>NZ_JAEKEK010000003.1:0-151032 GCF_016651145.1 Peribacillus sp. TH14 | reverse complement strand
GAGGTGATAGAATCATGCCTTTAGTATCAATGAAAGAGATGCTTTTAAAAGCAAAAGCAGAAAATTACGCAGTGGGACAATATAATATTAATGGTTTGGAATTCGCCCAATCGTTTTTACAGGCAGCCGATGAAGAACGCGCGCCTATTATCCTAGCGGCTTCTGACCGGCTTGTCGATTATCTTGGCGGATTTAAGACGATTGCTGCTATGGTGAAAAGTCTTATAGAAGAAATGAACATTACTGTTCCAGTTGCCCTTCATCTTGATCATGGAGTGAATGTGGAACGGTGCAAGAAAGCGATAGATGCCGGATTTACATCCGTCATGATTGATGGTTCCCACCATCCAATTGATGAAAATATTGAAATGACCAAGCAGGTTGTCGACTATGCCCAGCAGAGAAACGTTTCTGTTGAAGCGGAAGTAGGAACCGTCGGAGGGACGGAAGATGGGCTCGTCGGTGGAATTAAGTATGCAGACCCCAATGAATGTATGCGGATTGTAAAAGAAGCGGAAATTGACGCACTTGCAGCTGCTTTGGGTTCCGTTCATGGTCCATATCAGGGAGAACCGAAACTAGGCTTCGAGGAGATGCAGCAAATTACCAACATGACGAACGTACCTCTCGTTTTACATGGAGGCTCAGGCATTCCGCTACACCAAATCAAAAAAGCGATAGAATATGGGCATGCTAAAATAAATGTCAATACAGAAAGCATACAAGTCTGGTCAAAAGCGATTCGGGAAGTTTTAGCAGCTGAGGGAAAAGTGTACGAGCCACGTTCTATTATAACACCTGCAAAAGCAGCTGTTATCGCTGGCGTAAAAAGTAAAATGTTTGAGTTTAACACAAGCGGAAAAGCGTAAGTTAAAAAGGTGTTCCCAATTACCGTTGCGGGCACCTTTTTGTATATGCCATGTTCAGAAATATCGATTAAAATGATTTTGCATAAAGTGGAAGTGATGATGCATTGAATACGTTACATACAGTCCCAAATAGGTTTTTATTTTTAGTACTTTCTTTTGTCTTTTGGTTTTCACATTTTATTTATGTTCCTATTTTATCGCCTTACCTTGAATCAATGGGAGGAGATTATACATTTATCGGCATTGTATTAGGTAGTTATGGACTAATGCAATTTCTCTTCAGGCTTCCATTTGGCATATTTTCTGATCTTGTAAAAGTAAGAAAGCCTTTTATCATCTTTGGAATGGTTGTCAGTACGTTGAGCTGCATGACATTTGCATTGACTGATAGTTTAGGGTGGATCCTATTATCCCGCTCGCTAGCGGGTGTTGCCGCAGCAACGTGGGTAGCGTTTACTATTTTATTTTCTAGTTATTTTGCTGAACGTGACCTTCACCGCGCTATGGGCAGTATCTCGTTTGCTGTAGTCACAGCACAGCTTCTTGGAATGATGGTCAGCGGATATATCGTTGATGAATGGGGGTGGCACGCGCCGTTTTGGATTGGCGGAACTATCGGTTTAGCTGGTATCGTCCTTTCACTTTTTATTTTCGAAACGAAAGAAAGGGTTCAAAGAGAGCCGGTTAAATTGAAGGAACTGGTATCTGTTATGCGTGAACCGGTGCTTTTAAAAGTTTCATTTCTATCGATTTTGGCGCATAGCATTATTTTTACGACAATGTTTGGTTTCACCCCGACGTATGCGTTAAAAATCGGACTGCAAACGAGTGATATAGGCATTATTATCTTTTCATTTATGATTCCTCATGCCATTGCCACCTTATTTAGCGGGAAAATATTTGTACCTCTATTCGGTCAATGGAAGTTACTGAAACTAGCATTCGGTCTTACAGCCATTTTTACATTCTGTACGCCATTTATTGATACAAAAGGGATGCTTTGTTTGTTTCAAGGATTGACTGGGTTCTCATTAGGCATTCTTTTTCCATTGTTTTTAGGAATGGCGGTGGAGTCGATTCCCCTTGAAAGAAGAGCGACAGCTATGGGGGCATATCAAGCAATCTATGCGTTCGGGATGTTTGCAGGTCCTTTTATTGCTGGAGTTTTGAATTCATATCTCGGGATTTCAGCAGGGTTTTATTTCTCGGGATTATTAGCTTTCGTCGCTGTGTTTTTTATAATTGTATGGAATCACAATGAAAGTACAGCAAATGAACAAAAATTGAAATTGAATGGATAAAGCAGAAGTGGAGCATTAACTGATGAAGATTGGTATAGTCACAGATATTTTGGGTTACATGCCATTTGAAGAGATTCTTGATACATGTGTGGATTTGGGGATTAAAGCGCTGGAGTTAGGGTTCGGCAATTGGTCGAAAGCTCCACATATCAATTTGGAGGCATGGTCGGCATGAATTTTGACCCGAGTCATTTATTTTAGATGGGCGGTGACCCCATTTCTGCTCTAAGAGAATTAGGAAGCGCGGTGAATCATGTTCACGTGAAAGATGTCCGGTTAGAAAGAGGAATATATGGTGTCGAGGGATTGATTGATGTTAAATCAATGGAGCGCTTCGGCGACCGGACATGGAATTACGTTGCGCTCAGAAATGGGCATGACATTGGCTAGTGGAAAGAGTTTTTTACTATCATTAAAATGATAGGTTATGAAGGACCGATTGTTCTCGAAATGGAAGATTTAACAATGAACCCATTAACAGGCGTGAAAAAATCTATGAATGTTTTGAAAGAAACGCTCCGAGTTAATTAGATATTTAAACATAATGTCTAAATTAATTTATAATAGACTTAATGAAAATGATAAATAGATAAAATAGGCAGGTGGAGATTAGAATATGAAAATGAGCGATGTGGCGAAATTGGCCAACGTATCTCCTGCAACCGTTTCAAGAGTGCTCAGACAGCCAGATTTAGTCAGCGAAGATACAAAACAAAAAGTGCTGCAGGTGATTGAAGAGATGAATTATAAACCTCACATGATTGCCAGTCAGTTTAGAACGAAAGAGACAAAGATTATTCTAGTTGTTGTTCCGGATATCACAAGGCCCTTTTTTTCCGAAGTGCTTCGAGGCATTGAGCATACAGCTGTTGAAAATGGCTATCAGGTTATTTTGGGAGATACGGAAAATGATATCGAACGGGAAAAAGAATACATTGATTTGCTGTACAAAAAGCAGGCGGACGGAGCACTGCTACTAACGGCAAGAATGAATAAAGAGAGCTTGGAAAACCTTTCAAATCAATTTCCGATTGTGCTGGCGTGTGAATACGTTGATGGGCTGGATATTCCGACTGTCTCGATTGACAACGTTAGTAGTGCTAGAAAAGTAACAGAACATTTAATTAAGCTAGGACATACACAAATTGCCCATATTACCGGACCCATGAACATCATCCTTAGCCGGGATCGTCTGGGAGGGTTTAAGCAGGCAATGATGAATCATCAATTAAAGGTCAACCCGGAATTTATCCAAGAAGGGGATTACGGCATCGACTCTGGTTATGACCAGATGGTGAAACTATTATCGCTGGAAAACCGGCCGGAAGCAGTGTTTGTCTTTAATGACGAGATGGCCCTGGGAGCCGTTAAAGCCATACAAGACCATGGATTAAGCGTTCCAGAAGATATTGCAGTCGTGGGTTTTGATAACTTGAAGATAGCCTCGATTTTTAGTCCTCATATTACGACCATTGATCAGCCTAAATATGAAATAGGAAAAAAAGCGACGAATTTATTGTTGACCTTAATGAAAGGCGGAACGGTTGAAAAGAAAAAATTTGTTCTGAAGGATGAGTTAATCATTCGGGAATCATGTGGTTCCAAAATGGAGAAAAGCATAAATGCCTAAAATGTTTTGACAGATAGCTTTTGCCATAAAATTAAGGGCTTCCTTTATGGGTAGCCTTTTTTGGTCCAAAATAAATTAAAGAGAAAAATTATAGAATTTATACTATTCACCAAAAACCTCGATAGAATATATTCAATCTGTGAATCTAGGTCGGTTTCAATTTTTTCTCCTAGATTTACTGTCTAAATGATGGCTTTTTTGTCTTCGTAAACCTTTGCCTACTTTTGTTATGAGAAAAAGGGGAACATTGATTCAACTATTCGTAAAATCTTGATTTTACGAATAGTTGGATATAAGAAAGATGTTTGGTATAATATTCTTATAATCATTAGGGAGCGTGCCTTATGAAAACAGAAATGTTTCAAGCAATTCAAGATTTCCTAATAAGCAAAATCAATCCGACTTTCATTATTGTTTTTGGTTCTTATGCTAAAAACTCTACACATAAAGAGAGTGACATTGATGTGGCATTCTATTGTGAGAATCAGTCACTTACTACATATGAAATATTCAGACTCGCTCAAGATTTAGCGGATAACTTAAAAATTGAAGTTGATTTGGTTAATCTTCGTACAGCGTCAACTGTTTTCAAAGCACAAATTTATACTACCGGTACGGTTATTTATTCAAAGGATGAAACAATACTTAAAAACAATCAAATGACTGCCCTTAGCATGTACGCAAAATTGAACGAGGAACGCGAAAATATTTTAAAAAAAATAGGTGAAAGCGGGTCTATTTATGAAAAATGATGTGATTTTAAACAAAATCAGTGTTATTGAACGCTGTATCAACCGCGTTAAGGATGTTTATGCGAACGACCCAGAAAACTTAAAAGACTATACGAAACAGGATTCTATTATCCTCAATATACAACGTGCATGTGAATCCTCTATCGACTTGGCCATGCATATAGTAGCTGAACAGCGTCTTGGATTGCCTCAGACCAGTAGGGATGCCTTTGATATGCTGCAGACTCACTCGATTATCGACGAAAACATAGCCAAACGCCTTAAAGCTATGGTTGGATTTCGAAACATTGCAGTACATGATTATCAAACCCTTAATTTAGACATCTTGGAAAAGATCGTCGATAACCACCTCGGTGATTTTACGGATTATACAAAACAAATTCTATCTTTTAATTAAGGGGGTTCGATGAGATACAAAATTCGAGACTATCATATTAATACCAATGACGAAGCAACAACGGTACGTGAAATTTTTGAATCTAGAGAAGCGGTTGAAGTAGCTATAGCGGATCTAATATCAAATACCCTGGTGGATATGGTTATGTCAAAGTGCCGGATTTTTAAAAATGATTTCACGTTCTTTTCACATCCATTTATACGTAAAAATTGTATTTTACGCAAAAATGATAAATTTTAACAAAGGAGCTACCGTATGGCCAATACCAGACAACATCAAGTTCATGAACAAAAATTGGAACAGCTGGTTAAGTCCATGCCTTTCTACATCGCTGAATATGTCGATAATAAACTGGATACTCGATCCCCTTCCACTCTCTTGAATTATGTTCTTGACTATAAATTATTTTTAGAGTGGTTGATGGCAGAAGGTATTGCTGAACAGAAACTTATTAAAGATATCCCTCTTTCAGTGTTGGAAAAATTGAAATTAGTAGAAGCTCAGTCTTTTATAAAGTTTTTGGAACGGCGAAATATTCCCATCAATAAGGAAGAAACGAAAAAGGCTGAAAGGGTATCCGTAAATCGGAAAATTTCAGCATTACGATCCCTTTTCAAGTATTTAACGACTCAAACAGAAAATGATGAAGGTGAACCTTACTTCTATCGAAATGTCATGCTCAAGATTGAAGTGAACAAAGTGAAAGAAACATTGGGGGCGCGCGCTTCCAGGATATCGACTAAGATTTTTCACAACAATGATGATGCTCGATTCCTTGATTTTGTTAAGCATGACTATGAAAAGGAACTACCTGAAAAGTCTAGGAAACTCATCTATTTTAAAAGAGACAAGGAACGAGATTTTGCGATTTTATCCCTCTTCCTAGGAAGCGGGATTCGGGTAAACGAATTATCTAACTTAAGGTTACGAGACTTGGATTTTGAGGAAAAACAAATACATGTTTTACGTAAGGGAGGAAAAAAGGATGTCGTAGCTGTCTCTCCTCCATCCATGCAGGACATTAAAGATTACCTGGCTGTACGACAAGAGCGCTATAAGGGGTCAAACGATGATACGGCATATGTATTCTTGACTAAGGTGAATGATGGAGCAACCCCTATTTCCAACCGTGCCATCGAGGCTCTTGTAAAGAAATACACGAAGGCCTTTAAGTCCAATAAATCCATGTCTCCACACAAACTAAGACATACTTACGGCACAAACTTAATGGAGCAATCAGGGGATATCCATTTGCTGATGACTCAGCTTGGTCATACTTCAACCACTACAGCAGCTCTTTATACAAACCCTGAACAGAAAAAGGCCAAAAAGGCTGCAGAACAGTTGGGAGAGCGCAGAACTAATTATAGTGACAAGGATTAAATGATGGAAAAAAGAGAAGATTTTCTAGTTTTCTCTTTTTTAGTATGGAGTGCAAACTTTGAGAGAGGTGTACTCAACCTTAATGTCTAATACTAGTTTCCATCTCACTGAATGACTAACCGTCTACTATCTCAGTACGGTCCTTTGTTAATTTCTTGAAGCCCAATTATTCAAATAACTTCTCATTGTTAAACCTCCGATAGTAGTCTTGGTGCTAGTGAGGAGTTCTCTCTGTGAATGTTTGTAAATCGATTCCACTTTTGTCCGTGTCAATTTTCTTTTTGAGACATTATATATTACGAGACTACTTGTCCAAATTTGAAAATGAGAGAGGGATTTAATATGAGTAATAATGATATTCTATCAACCGGTGTATTACGAAGACACTCTGATACTTTATTTCTTACTGTTGAAGCTATGAATGTTGATCCAGATGACTTTCGTACAGTAACCGTTCAAATGTTTGACTGGTCATCTGGTTCACCTGTTGTTTTACCAATGCAAGATCCTGCTTCACAAACACTAGCCCCTAATCAATATGTAACTTTTAGATCATTAGCTCTTCCCGTTACGACTTTTGCATATGAAGTAAGAATAATCCACCCTGATGATAAAGATGTTGTTACAAATGTTTTTGGACTTAATGATCTTGTGTTTAATCCGCAAGAAGGAAATAATGTTTTACAACATGACTTAGCGAAATTGAAATTGAAATAAAACATTCTCGCGAAAAGTATATATTTGTAGAACGAAGTGCTTAGAAAAAACTAAGTAATGAAGGATCAGTAAACCCTAGATTTATAGGTATGATCCTTTTTTGATATTTATTTTGTATTTACCGATTCACCTGATTTGAATTCCATTTAAATTAATCACGTACCAAGCTGATTGGCTGATATTTTAAGTGAATTCGGACGGGCATAAATGATAACTACCAAATAATGAATATTTTTTCAAATGATGTAGAACCAAGGCTTTACCTGTGTGGATAAGAGAAAATGGTTCCATCGGCAGACACTTCCTCAGCAGCAAATAAATGAGGAATCAAGCTGTTGCTTAGTAATAAATAAACGATTGGGAGTACAACGAAAGCTTTTATCTGACGTTCCTTTAGTTCCATATCCAACTCATAAATAAATTGTGCGACACTGAACAAGGATGGATCTTAATTTTCCAAAACATGAGTATTAAAGAAGGTGAAACTAGAAATCCTGTACGGAGTCCAAGGATCCTAGAATATAAAATCTATTAGGTACCGGTGTCAATAACTGATTTTGACTTTGGAACATTACGAAATCACAATCAAAAGATAAAAATAGAATCCAGGCTAGGTCATTTAATTTGGACCTCCGGGGATTTACTGTTCTAAATATAGAAGGAACATGTGAAAAAATGGGTAACTTCTCTTCCGATTAGTTTTTTATTTATATTTTCATACTTCATTTTGTTTATGTGTGTGGGGGGGATATTTTCAAATTAAATTTAATGCTGCTGAAACACCAGTAGCTTCCTGAATTTCTTTAGTATCATTCTAAGAGAATGATACAAAACAATTGCTTAATTAAACTTTGACAACACCATAATGTCAGGAGAACCATTTTAGGACCGGACAGTAGGCTCTGAAAAAGGCATCTCTTTAAAGTCCACGATTAGCAAAAATCAAAATTACCCAATTCCTATTTTGGGATTTTTGTTGGCATGTGCCCTCGCATACTCGTCCTCATATGAATACATTACCAAGAAACAAAAAAGTAAAGGAGTCCATCGTCAGGACACTATTTTAAATTTTATAGGATGGGCCATAAACAAGGATATCTTCATACTAGAGGTTTGGTTACTCATTGGAGCTAAAATGAATTGTTAATCATTTTTTGGAGTGATTCAATGATTCTTCTTTTATCCCTCTCGATAATTCTGGATTTAAACACTGATTTATATCGTTACTTTTTCATAAACCTATTTTAGTCTCCTCATTTCGTGTCTAGTTTTATGGATTATAGAAAGGAGTAATAATATTGTTTTTTTGTAAAAAAGATTGTTTGTGTAAATTAATGAAAAATTATGAAGGACAAAACGTTACTATACGAACAAAGTCAGGCGACATTATTGAGGGGGAGCTAAGCACGGTGAAGTGTTGCGCCGTCCAAATTTTGGAGCAAGAATTGATTTCGCCATTTCTGGAAAGACAATTAACCACAGTACGTTGTGAAGATATAGAATCCTTTTCAGTAACCCTACCCTGATAATAGGTGTTGTTCTTTGGGAAAAAATATATTCCTAAAAAAGGTTTTTTATTTTCCCCTTTTCAAGATAGAGGAGTATTTTATTCTATGAAAATCTTATTGATTTCATCAGGCTATAGGGGTATATACCCTTATTTTGAACAAGCAATAGAAGAGGCATTTATGTTTTTTGATCATACAATTACTAAAATAAACCCAGTGTATACTCAAGAAACAATTGAAAAAATTAAAGATTTTACTCCAGATTTAATCATAACACTTGTTGGCTATAAGGTAGATAAACAATTAATAGATTACTTTAAAAAAAGTGGTTCGATTTTAAGTATTTGGTTAACAGAAGATCCCTTTTATATTGATAGCTCAATTGAAGTAGTTAAGGATTATGATTATATATTTACAGTAGATTTAGGGGCTTTTGAGTTTTATAAGAAGAAGTTTCCTGAAAGAAACTTTTTCCACCTTCCTTTAGGAACAGATCCTATCTTGTATCAACCTTCTAGTACTCCTATCAAGTTTTTATATGATTTATGTCTCGTTGGCTATCCATACCCGGAGAGAATTAAATTAGTTAATCATATTCTAAATCATACACAATATAGTTTGATTCTTGGTGGGCCTCGGTGGAGAAAATATATAGCAAACAGTAATAACGTTGAAAGATTGACGATTGTAAATAAATGGGTTGTTCCTGAAGTTGTAAGAAACATATTTATTAGTTCAAAAATTATATTAAATCCTCATCGTACTTACAACTTTGATAAAAATATAAATACACTTGGTATTGAAAGTAAAAGTATAAATAATAGAACCTTTGATATTGCAGCCTGTGGCGGATTTCAACTAATTCCTAAAAAACCTGATTTAGGTATGCATTTTAACGTTTCTAATGAAATTGTTTTCTATACAAATAATGATAATTGTATTGAATTGATTAATCATTTTATGAATAACGAGAAAGCAAGAAATCAATATAGTAAAAATGCAAAAGAAAGGGTTTTGAATAGCCATACCTTTTTTCATAGAATTCAATATATCCTAGAGAAAATATTATGATACTTTTAATAATCCAAAATGGGGGGGATGGTATGCATTATTTGAAAAATAAAACAATCTTAGTAACTGGTGGTACGGGTTCGTTTGGGAAAAAATTTGTCAGTAAGGTTTTGGAGATGGATGTTAAGAAAGTCATTATATTCAGTCGGGATGAATTAAAGCAATATGAAATGGCTCAGGAATATACGGATCCTAGAATTCGCTTTTTTATAGGGGATGTACGAGATAAAGAGAGATTATTTCGTGCATTTGATGGTGTCGATGTTGTCATTCATGCTGCTGCCTTAAAACATGTAGGTATCTGTGAATATAATCCGTTTGAAGCAATTAAGACAAATATCCATGGTGCCCAAAATATTATTGAGGCTGCTATTGACAGAGGGGTAGAAAAAGTCATAGCTTTAAGCACTGATAAAGCTGCAAGTCCGGTTAACCTATATGGAGCAACAAAATTGGCATCAGATAAATTATTTGTTGCAGCAAATTCGTATGCTGGAAACAAGAAGACTCGTTTTAGTGTTGTTCGTTATGGTAATGTCGTTGGCAGTCGTGGTAGTGTCGTTCCATTTTTTAAAAAAATTAGGGTTACTGGTAAAATACCGATTACAGACGAGCGTATGACACGCTTCTGGATTACATTAACTCAAGGTGTACAGTTTGTTATTGATAACCTCAATAGAATGAAGGGCGGAGAAATTTTCGTTCCGAAAATTCCAAGTATGAAAGTAACGGATCTAGCAATAGCGATTGCTCCGGAATGTGAAGTTGAGTTTAAGGGTATACGCCCAGGTGAAAAATTACATGAAGCGATGATTACGGAAGATGATGCTCGTCGGACATTAGACTACGGCACATACTATGTAATTCAACCGGAATTTCCGTGGTGGAATGCTAAATCTTACAAAGGTGGGAAACCATTACCTGATGGCTTTAGCTATGTAAGTAATACGAATGACCAATGGCTATCTGTCGAAGAGTTAAGAAACCTAGTAAGAGATTAAAAGTTCTTAGTTATAAAAAGCGGAAGGGGGAGGCTAAATTGCAAATTAGGCCAAAAAGAGATACTTATCTTCCTTACGGTCGACAATGGATCGATGATGAAGATATAGATTCAGTTGTTAATGTTTTAAAAGGAGATTATCTTACCACTGGTCCTTTCGTTTCAAACTTTGAACGGGAAATAGCAAATTATGTAGGAGCAAAGTATGCTGTAACGTTCTCCAATGGAACGGCAGCATTACATGGCGCATGCTTTGCAGCCGGTATAGGTGAAGGGGACGAAGTAATTACAACCCCCATAACGTTTGCAGCTAGTGCAAACTGTGTTTTATTTCAAGGTGGACAGCCAATCTTTGCTGATATTGATGAAAAAACATACAATATCGATCCAAAAGAAATAGAGCAGAAGATTACCAAAAAAACAAAAGCGATTATCCCTGTCCATTTTACGGGACAGCCAGCTCCATTAGACGAAATAAATGAGATTGCAAGAAAATATAACTTAATTATGATTGAAGACGCAGCACACGCGCTAGGTGCAACGTATAAACAGAAAAGGATAGGCTCTAATAGCGATATGACCATGTTTAGCTTTCATCCCGTTAAACATATTACGTCCGGTGAAGGTGGCATCATTACAACCAATAATAAAGAGTATTATGACAAGCTATTACAATTCCGTTCGCATGGAATCACTCGTGATTCTAGCAAAATGTTAGAAAATCATGGCCCTTGGTTTTATGAGATGCATTTTTTAGGTTATAACTATCGAATGACAGATATTCAAGCAGCCCTTGCATCAAGTCAGTTAAAGAAATTAGATAAATTTTTGGATTTACGAAAGAAATATGTCTCGATGTATAATGAGGCGTTTAAAAAAATTAGTTCAACAACTATTCCATATCAAACCGAGGATAGTAGTTCAAGCTGGCATTTGTATGTGATTCGGCTTCATTTGGAGCAATTAACAGGAAATAGAAAGGATATATTTAACGCCTTAGTTCAAGAAAATATCGGGGTGAATGTGCATTATATTCCGGTTTATTTTTTACCTTATTATCAAGGGCTAGGTTATCAACAAGGACTTTGTCCAAATGCTGAAAAGCTGTACGAAGAGGTCCTTACATTACCCCTTTTTCCAGCAATGACAGAAAATGATGTACTCGACGTTATTAATGCTGTGTATAAGGTTATCACCCGTTACTCTAGATGATTAGAAGGTGATTCTTTGAAGGTAGTAGCTATTATTCAAGCAAGAATGGGATCAACAAGGTTACCAGGGAAAGTCATGAAGGAAGTTTTAGGTAAACCTCTTCTTGAATATCAAATTGAAAGAGTAAAAAGGTCCAAATTAATTAATAAAATAGTTGTGGCAACAACTACAAAGGAAACGGAACAGCCAATTGTTGATCTATGTGAAAGGTTATCGGTAGCCTATTTTCGAGGTTCGGAAGATGATGTATTAATGAGGTTTTTTGAAGCATCAAGTAAATATGAAGCCGAAGTGGTGGTTCGACTTACATCAGATTGCCCGTTAATCGATCCTAATGTTATTGATAAAATCATTTATGAATACCTATCGAATATAAGTCTGTACGATTATGTTTCAAATACGATTGAAAGAACTTATCCTCGTGGTTTAGATATTGAAGTATTCTCAATGAAAGCATTGGAACAATCTTATCGAGAAGCAAGAGACACCGTTTATCGTGAACATGTTACACCGTATATTTATCATCATCCTGATAAGTTTAAATTAGCATTTGTTAAACATCATATCGATTTAAGCTCTTTTCGCTTAACCGTTGATAAGGAAGAAGATTTAGTGCTGATTACACTATTAATTAATAGACTTTATGAAAAGAATAAAGAATACTTTACACTCGAAGATATTATTTATTTGTTACAAGATAAACCAGAGTGGGTATTAATAAATTCCCATATTGAACAAAAGGAAGTATCGAAAAGTAAAATATGTAATTCAGAATTAGAGGATTAAATATGAATGTATTTATACGTGTTGATGCCTCAATAGACATTGGAATAGGCCATGTTATGAGATGTTTAACTCTTGCAGGAAGATTAAGTAAACAAGGAAACATTGTCAGTTTTATTTGTAGAGAACATAACGGACATTTATGTGACTTTATCGAAATAAACGGATATAAAGTTTTAAGACTTCCAGCTTCTCAAGTGAATTTCAAAATTCCAAATTACACGCAACACTCTAAATGGTTAGGTGTTTCATTGAGTGTTGATGCAACACAAACAAAAAAGTTACTAAGGAAAAGCTTCGTTGATTTGTTAATTGTCGATCATTATGCAATTAACGAGATCTGGGAAGGAAGTCTTAGAGAAATTTCAAATAAAATTTTGGTAATTGATGATTTAGCGGACCGTAAGCATGATTGTGATTTTTTAATAGATCAAAATTATTTAGAGGATTATCCAAGTCGTTATCATTCTCTCGTACCACCACATTGTAAAACGTTTTTAGGACCGAGTTACGTCTTGTTAAGAGATGAGTTTTATGCCAAATGGAGTGAGCAAAAGATAAGAAGTGGATCTGTGAAACGGATATTAATTTTTTTTGGTGGAATTGATCAAACGAATGAAACTGGAAAAGCTCTAGCCTCTTTCTTAAAAATGGGTCGTAATGACATCCAAGTAGATGTTGTTGTTGGTCGGTCTAATCGTCATAAAACAGAGCTTGCATCGATTTGCAATCAGTATGATTATCTACAATTTTACTGCCAAGTGAATAATATCGCCGAATTGATGTGTCAAGCTGATCTGTCAATTGGAGCAGGTGGAACAACTACCTGGGAACGGTGTTATCTTAGTCTGCCTTCTATAGTGTGGAGTGTTGCCGATAATCAGGTGGAAATTTGTAAAACTCTAGGGAGAAAGAAAATTATCAAATATTTAGGGGAAAAGGAAACGCTTGAGCAGTCATTTTTAACGCAACAATTGGAAAACTTGATAGGAAATGAAGTTGAACGAAATGAAATGTCAAGGTTGTCCTATCTTTTTATGAAAGATAATATCGTAAACCAACAAACGATGATAAAAGAAATTGTGAGATTGGATGAATAATATGGATTATTGTTTAAGGGCATTATCTGAAAAGGATAAGGAAATGATCTTTAATTGGAGAAATACGGAGCATATTCGTATGAACATGTATAATGATCAACCAATTGCCTATGAAGATCATAGTCGATGGTTTGAAGATATGCTGAATAATCAAAAGGATTATTATCGACTTTTCATTTATCAACACAAACCATTAGGTCTCATCTCTTTTAAGAATCTTAACCAACAAAATCAAACGTGTGTCTGGGGATTTTATATTGGTGAAAGTAATGCACCTAAAGGCTCTGGTACGATAATGGGATGTTTAGGATTAGATTACGCCTTTCATTGTTTATCCATGAGAAAAATTATTGGTGAAGTCTTATCATTTAATAAAAAAAGTGAAAGGTTTCATCAAAAATTAGGATTTAAGCATGAGGGGCTTTATAAAAATAAACTTAGCAGAGAAGGGCAGTTTATCGATGTAATCAGTTTTGGATTACTAAAAGAAGAGTGGGAAATGTATAAAGGGAAATTAAACTTGAATTTTACAGCAGAGGCGTGATCACATGAATGATATCAATCTTGCAGGAAGATTGGTTGGATCTAATCATCCTCCTTTTATTATTGCGGAAATGTCAGGAAATCATAATCAATCTTTAGAACGTGCCTTAGAAATAGTTGAAGCTGCAGCTAAAGCAGGCGTCCACGCATTGAAAATACAAACCTATACTGCGGATACAATGACCTTGAATATAGATAATAAAGATTTTAAAATTGATGATAAGAATAGTTTATGGGATAAAAATAACCTCTACAAGCTTTATCAACAAGCCTATACTCCGTGGGAGTGGCATAAGCCAATTTTTGAAAGATGCAGAGAATTGGGACTCATCCCCTTTAGCACTCCTTTTGATGAAACAGCCGTTGACTTCCTAGAAGAGTTAAATATACCTATGTATAAAATAGCCTCGTTTGAAAACAATGATATCCCCCTTATTAAGAAGGTTGCTTCCACAGGCAAGCCAATGATTATATCTACAGGTATGGCAACTCTGGCTGAGCTAGATGAAACTGTTCGTTCGGCAAGAGATGCTGGGTGTAAAAATATTATTCTTTTAAAGTGTACGAGTACTTATCCAGCTACACCTAAAAATACAAACATATCGATGATTCCACACATGCAAGAGCTTTTCGGCTGTCAAGTAGGGTTATCCGATCATACGATGGGCATTGCCGTTTCTGTGGCAAGTGTTGCACTTGGGGCGACTATTATAGAAAAACATTTTACTACATCTCGAGCCGATGGTGGTGTAGACGCTGCTTTTTCTATGGAGCCGAGTGAAATGCAGGCTTTAGTAGTAGATACTGAAAGAGCCTGGCAAGCTTTAGGTCATATAACTTACGGACCGACTGAAGAAGAGCAAAAATCCATGAAATTTAGAAGATCAATCTATATTGTAAAAGACTTAAAGGCAGGCGACGTGTTGACAAAAGAAAATATAAGAGTCATAAGACCAGGTTATGGCTTAGCTCCTAAATATTACGAACATTTATTGGGGAAAAAGGTAGATAAGGTAATAAAAGCAGGTACCCCTGTGGATTGGAGTATTTTATAGTGGTTTGTATATTGGAAATAAAAAAATGTCCTTGCAGGCGATGCTTCCTTTTGCAGCCTTCTTGTTTTAAAAATTCTCGTTTCCTCAAGACCGTGTTTCTTATCCACGCTTAGTCCCCGGTTCGATTCTAACAGTTCTACTCTTGCTAGTTTAAATTCCTGAGGAATCAAATATCTTATATAGAGGTGGGGTTTTTTTGCCAAAAGTTACGGTAATATTAACAAGTTTTAATAAACAAGAATATGTGTCGGATTCTATTCGTTCAATTTTAGACCAAACTTATCAGGATTTTGAATTATTTATTATGGATGATAATTCAAATGACGAAACTATAAGTGTTATTGAACAATTTTTAAATGATGAAAGAGTAAAATTTTTCAGGAGTGATATTCAAACAATAGAGGAGAGGGTAGAGAAAACAAGATATGCAGTTTTAATCAATAAAGCACTAGAATTAGCACAGGGAGAGTATGTTACTTATGCTACGGATGATAATGTTCACCACAGGCAGAAAATTGAGAAAATGGTAGAATACTTAGATAAACAACCTAAAGCAATGGTAGTATACTCAGCATCAAAAACTTTTCATCTAAATGAGAAGGGGGAAATTACCAACGCCATTGTTAGACCCGCAAAAAAAGTTTCATGGGTTGCTTCTTGTATGACTGACCATTGTTCCATAATGCATCGAATGTCCATTCTTCCTAAAATAAAAGAAACCTTTGATTCATATTGGGATGAGGATCCTCAATTTTATAGAACAGGAGATGCTAGGTTCTTTTGGAGGATCAATCACTTTTGGCCATTTTATCCCATTGATGAGATTCTGGATTTTAATTATATAACCCCAAAATCTATCCATGCTCAATTATTTAATGATACTCCAAATGAATTTTCAAAAATGTTACCACCACAAAGAACTTGTAAAGAACTGAGAGAATCTATTAGAGCCTTTAGACGGAGGGAGGGAGGATGAACACCTATTTATCAAATTATTGGACACTTTATCAGGAGTTTGTTGAAACATTTAATCATTTAAAATTCAGAGAAATCCCTATAGTATTGTTAACTAACTTTTATCAGCAAATAGATAATGAACTTAAAATCAAAATGGAGAATAAAGACTTTCAGGCAAATTTAAAATCACCTGAATTGAATCAGGAGATGATTCAACCTTATTTTGAAAAGTGGCTTGAAAAAATCAGAGTACCTTTAATGCTTAAGACTAATAATGGGAAAATCTTAATCAATTCTGATTATACTCGTATTCCTGAACTAACTTATAATAAATGGTTTAATCCCAATGAAACAATTATTCTTTCTCGGTCAAAAAGTTCACATATTTTTGGGATTCCAAGCGAGAGTATTGCGAAATATGAAGAGAAAAATACTAAGGATATTGAAGAAATTGTAAACAATGCTACCTCCTTATTTGAAAAATTTAAAAATCATCCGGCATTTGGTAATGAATTCTTTCAACAGACATTTCTAAATCGAATACCATTAATCGTGAAAACCCTTAGTACAGTATTTAACCTTTTTGATAAACTTGATATTTCCTCTATCGTTGTGGGGACTACTGAAGATATGCAAAGCAGAGCTCTTTCTATCGTTGGCTCAATGCGAGGTATCAAAAGTATTTGTTTACAGCACGGGATATTAATGGGGGAAGAAGCGTTTATGCCAGTTTTTACTACAGTAGTTGGGGTCTATGGAGATTATGAGAAAAGATGGTATTCGCAAAGAGGACTACCAATAAATCGAATATCAGAATTAGGTCATCCTAAATTTGATGAGATTTTTACAAATTTTAGGACAGTCAAAGAAACCTTTTTTAAAAAATATGATTTTGACCCTAATAAGCAAACCTTATTAGTAATTACTGGGCCACAACTAGATTTTATCAAATTCGAAACTCTAATTAAGAATATTTTAGACAACCCAAATTTCCAAATAATAATAAAACCCCATCCGTGGGAGATGGGAAAGAAGAAATATGGAGTATATTTAGAACTTGAAAAAAAATATAAATCAATTAAAGTTTATACTTCAAGAGAAAATAACCTATACGAATTAATTTCTCATGTCGACGGGGTGGTTTCTTCTTTATCTACAGTCGTTTTAGAAAGTATATTACTTAATAAACCTGTGTTTATTTATAACTTCTTAAATAGTAATCGATCATATGATTATTTCGACAAATTAGGTGATTATATACAAACAGACCCTAATCAACTGACCAAAGTTGTGAATGATTATTATATTTCTAGCGGGCATAAGGGGATATATGAAAATATTAGAAACCTGTACTTATCCGATTCTTATAATGACGGATTTTCCGGGAAGAAATTAATCGATTTAATTAAATATTTTAACATGTGAGTGCACGATGTAAGTAAAAATCTAAACAGAATGTCTTTAATGCAGCCTTACATGTATCAGGCCTACGACCTACTAATGTATATATTAGTTGATTTTTATTTGAGACACACTTAATATCCAAAGGTTGATAATAAGCAGGTAGTTACTATAGGTGTGGTATGGGTCAATGTAATGCTGGAACTAGATTTTGTTAGCCAAGTAATGTTCCATTACAAGAGCGGAATGTATGTTACTCTTGAAGTGTAATAGTGAATTTTTTCCTGATATTGAAATATATAAAGGCAAAAATAAAATAGTTACTAAATAAGAAAAAGTTAACTTTTTATCCCACCTCCAAGGAGGTTTTTTGTCGTTTTGTCACTTTTAGGTGATGTTCTTGTTGGCAGGGGTTTATCTCCTATTGTATTTAGGAGCTCAAAAATCAAAGTGTTAACCTTAGTGGTCATGGTAAGACGCCTTTTTTTAACGCTTACATCGATCCGAAGTTTTGCAGACATTGTGAATTAGTATCTAAAGGGTAAAATTTCTTTTATTGTCGCACTATCAATAGATTACTTGTAGTTTGGATAAGTCTTATGTAAACTAAATATTTTTTTCAACACAAAAAGGCAGTCTGTCTTCCCTTCTTACACCCTCTTTATTACATTTCCACTGTTAATAGAATAGTTGAACAAGATCTTCGTAAGATTAAAAGCTATATAAACATTAAGTGTGAATAATATTGTTTAAATAACGACTAAAAACACGGAAAAAAACCACGTTCAACTCTCAAATGTGGTTTTTTTGTGTTTTCCTTTCCATTTGTAGACATGAATGCTGGGGGCATCGTTCTCTATATTGGATAAGCTGTTCCAACAAAAACAATTGGACCGTTAATTTCAGCTGTAGAACCTGGGGACAATACGGGATCTAATTGTGCAGTCAATTCATAAGTGACGGGCCCCAATCCAGGAGAAGTATCTACATTTAAAATGGAGCTCAAATATGGGGTTTGCTCATCAGTATCAACACTGGTTCCATCATGACCTTCCCAAATAATTGGTCCTCCGACTCCCCTGCGGATCCTAAAAATTATCACGAGATCAAAAAAGTTAGGTGAAATCATCGCTAAACCAGCAAAGTTAGATGAACTCCACCCTACTAGACCCCGTAATTCTACCACTGCATTTTGGGTGATAGTGACAGTAAGGGTTGTAATTGGGACTTCCACATTGGTCACTGTTATTAATCCCGGAGAAGGTATGCTTGCCGGGGCGGAAAAAGAAAAACCCACAACTCCAGGTCCTTGAGGCCCTTGAACGCCTTGAGGCCCTTGAGGTCCTTGAGGTCCTTGAACGCCTTGAGTCCCTGGAACGCCTTGAGTCCCTTGAGTCCCTTGAACGCCTTGAGGCCCTTGAACGCCTTGAGGCCCTTGAAAGCCTTGAGTCCCTTGAGTCCCTTGAAAGCCTTGAGGCCCTTGAACGCCTTGAGAACCTTGAGGTCCTTGAGCACCCTGAGGCCCTTGAACGCCCTGAGGCCCTTGATTACCTTTAGCAGGTACGTTTACATTCACTTCAACGTTTTGCTCTACCTTTTGTTCTTGTTTAGATTCGCATTTACATTGACTATGTCCGCAATCCTTACATTTTTTATCCTTACCCAATTTTGTATCCTCCTTTTAAGGAACATAACATTATACTATGAATAGGGGGAATCACTAGATTGGACAAAATCCGATAAAAGCGCCTAATTATTAAAAATACTGAACATTTTTAAATTCCTGGGCAAATGCTTATATTCACTAGACTAATTCACACTTTATCCAGCCTTTGTTACCCAGCCAATAAAGACAATATTTAAAATGTTCATTTTAATACAGTATTTCATCCATTGTACTACCTATAATAAATCTTATGTAAACTAGATATTTTTTTAAACAAAATGTGTCTATCTTCCCTTCTTCCCCCCTTGATTAAATCGACATATCCATTATGTATAGCATAGTCGAGCAAGATCTTCGGTTTAAATCGAGTTTGTTCTATGTTATTTACGATTGAAATCCTTTTGCACACAGCTAAATCCATTATTTCTGGAGGTTCAATCATAAACTATTCGTTATTATTGCATATAGATTCCATTAGGAATCTATATGCCTCGTTCAACTACTTGTAATCTTTGTACCAGAAATCTAATGTTTTTAAGACTCAAAGCTGTACTATCATTAACTGTGACCAATTTTGTTAGAATAATGACTAAAAACACAAAAAACTCCTCTTTCAAACGTGTATTTTTCTATTTGCTTTAAATACAATTTGCAGACATGATTTCTGGGGGGCATCGTTACCTATACTGGATAGGCTATGCCAACACAAAAACAATTGGATCCTTGATGTCAGCTGTATAACCTAGGGACAACGTGGAATCGATATGTGCCGTCAATGCATAAGTGACATGCGCCAATCCAACTGAAGGGTCTACATAGAACTTGGACCTCAAATATGCAGATTACTCATTAATATCAACACCCATCTCATAATGACATCCCAAAATATTGGTCCTCTGGTTCACCTGCGATTCTCCAAATCATCACAAGATTATTGAACGTCGGCGAAACTCCACCCTATCAGACCACGCAATTCAACCATAGCATTTTGGGTAATAGTGATGTTGAGGGTTTTAATTGAGGCTACTACATTGCTCACTGTTATTACAGGAGTAGACAAAAATATGCTTGCCGGTTTTGAAAATGCATAATCCAAGTTTCCTTTAGCCGCGGTTGTTCCCGTGGCTTCTGTTGTCCCTGCAGGTAGAGGTTAACATCCACTTCAACGTTTGGGCTCCCCCTTTTTGTTCGTGTTTAGATACACATTTGCATTTGTATTTACATTTACTATGTCGCAATCCTTAATTTTTTTCAGGTGAGTTTACATTCACTACAATGTTTTGCACTACCTTTTGTCCGTTGCATTTGCATTTTCTATGTCCACAATCCTTACATTTTTTACCCTTAGGCAACTTGGTATCCTCCTTTTAACAAATATTACTGTATCTTATGAACCTAGTATTAATTGGATTGGATGAAAACACCTAATTTTCAAAAATGCAGAACATTTATTAAAACTCTGAGTAAGTGCTTAAAATTCACTAGACTAGGTCATACTTTATTCAGATTTTGTTACCCAGCCATTAAAGGGGCACACGACTTTTTATAAAAATAGAACAATGTAGATAAATATTTTAGTGTGACACGAGGCCTATAAACATGAAAAGACCGCAATATATTCGTGAAGAAGAACGTTGCTGTCTTTATGCCTCTTTGTTTCTGAAGTGAAAACCAGTCATGTTCCATGTCTACTACGTGAAATAATTCATTAACTGACGGAAACAGAACGTATGGTAAAAAGGTGCTTTTTAAATTCCTAGAAACCAAAACAACACTCAAGCTGCAGCTGGGTGTTGTTTTGGTACATCTTCAATTAATTAGGCTCTACGGCCGTCCCATCAAAAGCAGATTGATAGATTTTTCTAATATCGTCTTCTAATAAAGGTAGAGGGCTTCTAGCCAAGATTCTCGTTTGCTTCACGCCGTCTTGAGTTAGGCTCTCTACAGCTGATTCCGGTACATCAAAGCCAGCTAAAGTAGGTGGGATACCAACATCTTTCACAAGTCTCTCGAGTTCTTCTACGCATTTGTATGAAGCTTGTTCTTCAGATAAGTAGGTTGAATTTCCACCTAATGCATTCAAAATATCCGCCATCTTCTTTGTGCAGCTTTTACGAATATAGGCCATTACATAAGGTAAAAGGACCGCATTTGATTCACCGTGAGAGATATGGAATTGTCCTCCTAGTGGATAAGCTAATGCATGCACACCAGCTACTCCAGCGTTAAAGAATGCAAGACCAGCTATATAACTTCCATTACTCATATCAATCCGTGCTTGCTTGTCACTTCCGTCCTCTACTGCCTTGCGAAGGGATCGACCAATTAAGCGAATCGCTTGAAGAGCTAAACCGTCAGTCGTCGGGCTTGCGTTTACTGAAATATAGGCTTCTACTGCGTGAGTTAGTGCATCAATTCCTGTTGCTGCTGTTACTTTTGACGGAACAGATACAGTCAGCTCTGGGTCAACAATCGCAACATCTGCGAGTAGATAATCGTGTGTAACAACATCTTTTGTCGTTTCTAAGGACAGAACAGAGATATTCGTTACTTCTGAGCCTGTTCCAGACGTAGTAGGAATGAGGATTTTAGGTAATCCCCTCTTCTCTATACTTTTCGTACCAGTTAAATTTAAGTAATCAGCTGCAGATCCTTCATGGCCAGCCAAAACTGCTGCTAATTTTGCTAAATCGAGTGCACTTCCTCCACCGACACCAATAACCATTTCAAACTCACCTGTTCGAGTAAAGGCAACAAGCTTCTCTCCTGTTTCTACAGGTGGTTCAGGGATTACATCAGTGTATAAAGTGACAGAATAGCCTTGCTCTTCAAGTGGAGCTGTTATACGCTCCGCTAGACCAATCTTCGCTAGCATTGGATCTGTAACGACAAGAATTTTCTTTGGTGAATATTTCTCAACTTCAGGTAACAATTGCCTCAAAGCTCCCCACCCTGTATAAGTTAACGGAGTAAAAACTAACTTTGCAATATTCATAGATATCCCCTTCTCTCTTACTCGTAATAGCCTTCATTGGATTTACGGAATGTTTTAAATTGATTAGCATCATGCCCAAACCATACTTGGGAATTTGTTTGATTGGCTATTCTCCGTATTTTTTCAACTGCATTGGAATATCCAAGAGAATCATAGATAATACCAGGTGGCTGAATGGGCGGCCCAAAGCTTTCAGCTGTATAGATAGCGTCAGAAGCTAGAATAATCCCACCGGTTTCTGGCATATTGATTTGAAGCCCCAGCATTCCCCATGCATGTCCACTTCCGAAATTTAGGATATTAATTCCTTCTGCTAATTCAAGATTGTCTTCACTGCGTTTTACTGTTTTCCATTGAAGGTTATTTTTTATCCAGGCATCAATATCTCCCCAGATATAAGCACCCTCTTTTTCGTTTCTAGCATACGTTTGAAGCGCACCGTTTAGCTCATCTTCATGAACAATAATCGTAGCATTCGTAAATAACTCTAAGCATCCAGCATGGTCAAGATGAAGATGGGATGCTACTACGTATTTAATATCTTCGGGTCTTACCTTTAGCTCCTCTAGGCGATTATGAAGATAACATTCCTCTCCCATATCAATTGGAAACATTTGTTGAGTTGCTTTTCCCCATCTGCCTTCTGGTCCCATAGAGTTAGGGTTACAAGCAGTATCGAATAGGATTTTACCTGCCGGATGGTCAATAAGAACAGTATAGACAGGGAAGTCTACAAATTCAGTTTGTGCATTCGGATTGCTTACTGTCGCTGGATTATGCATTGCAATCATCCAGTTTTTATCCATACTCATACGACCGTTGTCCATTACATAAAGTTTCGGGTTAGGCTTAACAATATGAACCATAGTGCACTCCTCCTTAAAAAGTTGTTTTTATTGTAACGAATTTTAATTCGGTCATTTCTTCAACTGCATATTTAATACCTTCACGTCCGTAACCACTGTCTTTAATACCACCATAAGGCATATGATCCAGTCTAAATGTTGGGATATCATTAATAATGATGCCACCGGACTCTAGCCTTTTGGCAGCATTCAATGCATTCATGATATTTTGGGTATAGATGGCCACATTCAGTCCATACATGGAATCATTGACCATATTAATTGCTTCATCGAACTCATTATAGGGAACGATTGAAACAACTGGAGCAAATGTTTCTTGGCAAGAAACAGCCATATCATTTGTGACATTCAGTAAAACCGTTGGTGTGAATACGGACCCTTCACGTGTCCCACCTAGACCAATTTTAGCTCCTTGCTCAATTGCTTCCTTGACCCATGACTCGATTCGGTCCATTTCTTTACGATTAATCATTGCACTTATATCGGTTGTTTCTTCCATCGGATTACCGATTGTTAATTGTTTTGCCTGTTCTATAAAGCGCTTACTAAATGCCTCATAAATTGATTCATGAACATAAATTCTTTGCAGCGAAATACAAACTTGACCTGCAAAAGCAAATGCACCTTCTACGCATCGGGGAATAATTTTTTCCAAAGGTACGTCTGGTTCAACAATTAATCCAGAATTGGAACCTAGTTCTAACGTAACTTTTCGCAAACCTGCCTTTTCTTTAATCAGCTTGCCTACCCCTACACTTCCTGTGAACGTCACTTTTTTGACTCTTTCGTCTGTAATAAGAGCATCACTGAGTTCTCTTCCATCTCCTGTAATCACTTGAAGAGCACCGTCTGGAAGTCCGGCTTGCTGGAAGATCTCAGCAATCAAATACGCACTTAAAGGTGTTTGTTCAGCAGGCTTCAAGACAACTGTGTTTCCGGCGGCAAAGGCTGGTCCTAATTTATGGGCGACGAGATTGAAAGGGAAATTAAATGGACTAATGGCCACCACAACACCTAATGGTTCCCTCCAGGTAAACCCTAGTCGATTTTCACCACCAGGCGCGGCATCCATAGGAATGGTTTCCCCGTAAATACGTTTCGCCTCTTCTGCTGCAAATTGGTATGTAGTGATGGTCCGGTCTATCTCTCCACGTGCTGCTCGAATAGGCTTACCAGCCTCAAGTACCAAAACGTGAGCTAACTCTTCCCTTCGTTCATGAAGGATTTGAACAACCTCAAATAAAATCTCTGATCGCTTATAGGCAGGCATCTCTTTCATCGTTTCATAAGCCGCCTGTGCCCCTTCAAAAGCCTTTTTGACATCAGCTTCGTCTGCCATACTAATGTTACCTATAACATCTCCACTATATGGGGAATGAAGTGCATAGGTTCTATCTTTTGTTTCCCATTTACCATTAATGAATAAACCTTTCGTCTCCATTCAGCGCCTCCTTAAACTTTTAAAAAATTACAAAATATTTTAATGCAAGAACCGTGCCAACATCCGGAATGCTGTATTTTACAGATGTTTATTCATTGTCGAAATCTGATAATGGTGATAAAATTCACCACAATAGAGGCGGTTGTAGTAGCAATAGGCTTTTAAAGGTGGTGAAATAATTCACCAGATGGTGATTATATTCACCATGCTTGGAAGGAGGCTGATGTTCCCCTGAACAAAGATATTTTAGAAAGCATTTTCTCATCCATGTCAAATGGGGTCATTCTTGTGGACCATAATGAAAAAGTTCTGTTAATGAATGCTTCGGCACAAAAGTTATTAAATTATGATCATCAAGACTACATCGGTAAAGATGTTCGCGAGTTTGAACCTAATCTACAAATCTCTCACTTTCTTCAAAGTGGTGAAAGTACAATTGGAGTGAACATGACCATTGCAGGGTTACATTGTATGGTTAACCAGACCCCCTTATATCAGGGTGACAAGTTGATTGGAGCTGTATGTGTTATTCAAGATATATCTCAAATGGAACAGTATCGCTCCCTCTTAAGTCAAATGGAAAAAATCATCGAATTTTCCACAGACGGCCTTTATGTCGTTGATAAAGAAGGATTGACACTCATTGTCAATTCAGCCTACGAGGAAATGTCAGGGTTCCAAAGGGAAGAGCTCATAGGTCATAGAATGAGCGATTTAGTGAAACAAGGTCATTTTGACCAATCCGTCTCTCTCCTTGTCTTACGGGAAAAAAAGCGGATATCGATTCTTCAACAAATTGGTCAACATAAAGATGTCATGGTAACAGGAAATCCCGTTTTCGATGAGGAAGGCAACATTCATATGGTCGTCACAAGTGTCAGAGACATTACTCAGTTAAATGACCTGACAAATGAGTTAAAAAAGGCAAAAAGTTTTTTAGAAATGAGCCCAAATCGTTACACCTTTTCCTCCGACGGAACGGATGAAAAGGTAATATTTCAAAGTAGTCAAATGAGGGAAATAATCGAGAAAGTAAAACAAATTGCTTCGTTCCCAACAAGTGTTTTACTTTCTGGCCCTTCAGGAGCTGGAAAAGAGGTTATTGCCAATTTAGTTCACCAATTAAGTGATCGAAAAGATAAGCCGTTTATTAAAGTAAATTGCGGGGCTATCCCTGAACAGCTATTAGAGTCTGAACTATTCGGATATGAAAAAGGAGCGTTTACCGGGGCGAGGCAGGAAGGTAAAGTCGGCCTCCTTGAGCTTGCAGACAAAGGAACAGTTTTGCTGGATGAAGTGGGCGAACTGCCCTTTTCCTTGCAAGTCAAATTACTTCGTGTCCTACAAGAGAAAAGAATTCAAAGACTCGGTGGAAGCAAAGTAAAGCAATTAGACATTAGAATTATTTCGGCAACTAATAGGAATCTACAAGAATTAGTGAGAAAAGGCGAATTTCGTGAAGATTTGTATTATCGACTACAAGTTATTGAATTATCTATTCCTCCATTAAGTCAGCGACCAGAAGATGTTGAAATCTTACTTGATCACTTCTTTGCATATTTTTGTAAATTATATAATGTCGAAAAGCATGTATCATCTGAAACAAAACATATTTTACAAAGCTATCATTGGCCAGGGAATGTGAGAGAATTACGGAATTTAGTTGAGAGTATGATTGTTTCAGTCCCATCGTTTACGATTGAGCCCGTGGATCTCCCCCCACATTTCAGCATTCATAGCTACTCAGAATCAGCTCATACCTTAAAACTAAGAATGGAACAGTTTGAAAAAAGAATGATTATCGAAGCTCTACAAAAGAAACCTTCGATAAGAAAAGCAGCTGAATATTTAGGTGTCGATCACTCAACCCTTGTGAAAAAAATTAAGAAGTGGAATATGACGATTCCTCCTAGAGCTTGATCTCCTTTCATACCATTGACTGGGATAATATTTAAAACTATAAACTTATGATATTTCTTTTATAGAATGTAGGATTATTTCATAATCCTACATTCTATAAAAAATCAGAGTTTAGATGCCTTCCCCTATACCAAGGTAGGCAACTTTTGAATAATAAGAGAAAAGGAAATCAATAATGGGGATAATTAATGAAAATATATTAGGGATATGAAATTATATCTTATACCATAAACCTTGATAGAATATATTATTAGGATAGCCTATAAATCTAGGACACCCTGGCATTGTCCTAGATTTATAGGCCATTTATCTCCGAAAAAAGTAATATGACTTTGGATAAATGAGATTATTTTTTCTTATTCCCTTTTTTCAACGGCAAATGATAGATGTTTGCATTATCAATCATTTTTTTTGCCAACGCAGCTGCGTCCTCTTTTTTCATAGACGGTTCTCCTCCCGATTGTCTTTTTATTCATCTTGGACAGGCTTTTCAAAAGTTATACATGCTTCCCCAGTCACTCTCATATAAATAGAATTAGCCGGGGACTAAATGACAGTGTCCTAACTATAAAATGAGATTTGGAGGGAAAAAGGATGTTAAAAGAAAAGTTGAGATCCACCCGATCGGATAAAAAACGAGATGTCAGGCCAACAATTCCGGTTACGCTAAAGGAATGCATCTACCGGATTTCCTATATCACGAATACACCGGTTAAGGATGTGTGTGTGGATATTTGCGAGGCGGGTGTCGTTTCGAAGAAGGTCATGGAGCATATGTCCGTCTATTTCCGTCGCCAGATTTGGTTGGATCAAACGTTATATAGAGGAGACTTAGCTAATGCCTCAATCAAGAGTGAAATTCCAGCCGGACAGAAGGAACGAATCACCATGCGGTTTTCCCAACGATCTTTTGAGAACATTAGGACCCTAGGCTACGCGTTGGATGTCACACCGACGACGGCTGTTGCCTTGCTGCTGGACGCCAGTGTGAAAAACTCGGATTTCATCAATGAGTATGTCCGGATTTTTTTAAGCAAACACGTGGATGAAGGTAGAATGAGGGAGCTGAAACAGGTCATGACATTCATCAATAAGAACAATCCATATGAGGAACAGATATCCTGGAGCACGATTACCTCGTTCATAGTGGATGAAATGAAAATCGGGACCAGCAATTTATCGCAATCAATCAATGGGTGGCTGGATAAACTGAAATAGCAGTACGTTTACGTACTGCTAGACTCTTCGTCAGACCATCAAACAGATACTGGGACTAAAAGAAAAACAACACAAGATTCTCCTGGTGAAGGCAAAACGCAAAAAAAATCTCGACATGTATATCGCGAATTGCTTCCAGGGTCTATGACTATGCTTAAAAAGTATAGACCCCTATTTATTCCAGTCGTCCAGGAAGAGAGAACAACCCCTTACCCCTACTTAGGCCTATCGGCAGTTAATTAAGCTGCAGAGAGTGCTGGCGTCGAACATGCCGGCAACTATACTTTACGAAAAACGTTTGGTTATTGGTTTTACAAGGCCACGAAGGATATCGGCATACTGAAGAAAAAAACCACAACTATTGTTCATTTTATTGTTTTTACACACTTGATTTGGATAAGGAATAAATAAACAGCAAAGACTAAGGCTTTTAAATCCCCTTAAGAGCCACTTTTAGCGTCCTTACTTTTCGACTCATTGAAAAAATACTCAAAAAAATTCAAACAAATGAGATAGCCCATTAAATTGGTTTAACAATGGATTTTTAACACCTCTCTAAAAAAAGAATAAGAAAACGACCCTTTTATTCACTGTCCAACCATCTCCCCATTTCCTTCAGAAAAACCGGATCAACTATACCCACCAAAATTAACAGCCTCCAATAAATAAAACACGCAGCCTCATCTAACCACGTTAATTACCTCATCTCTCCCAATTCCTTACCTTTACTACACTTTTCCTCCCCACTCTCTCTTACTTACTAATTCTTGCCCAGCCCGTTTACTCCATTTATACATATAACCTACTCTCTACTCCAACAAAATGTGAGTCCCACATAAGCCCACCCTGAATGTTGTAAGTCACACGTCATCCCATTTATAGTGAAATGTTGATATCGTTAAAACATAGGTTTTGCCTAGATATCACCCTCGGTGATATCAGTTTTTCCTTATCCTCTTCCTTTCTTTATTCATTCTTTCCAGAATTTCACAGCCTTTTTATTAGAAGTATAGACGGTGACGTGTTTTTGTTTTGCTGAAGCTCTTGATGCTGTTTTTCAACCGATTTAACTGCTTATTAACTTCAAGAAAATTAGCTTTTTCTATCTTCACTCCTCTTTTCATCTTGACTTAAATTAAAAACACAATTTAATAAATCCTCACATGTTGATTTATTAAACCGTTTCAAAATGGAAACCTATTAATAGAATACACGTATCCAACATGCGATGATCGACAGCTCATCCCTTATATAAACAGGGCGCAATTTTACATAGAATAAAATCTGCGTTTTTTGAACCAAAGAAGTTGGTTGATTTGCTAAAGCAAAGTTGTATAAAACGGACAAATCTCTTGGCAATTTACACTTTTATTTTTACAAAAGGTACTTACAACAGCGCACATCTTATGAATTGATATAAAAAAGGGAATATCCTTTTCGACTTGAAGAAGAATTGGTGGAAAACAAACTTTTTCATTAAGAGTTTTCTATGGGTGTCCAATCTAGTATAAAACCAGATTCATATAATATCTCAGAGTTTATAAAGGGGGGAATTAATTTGGCTAAGGATAAAAAATGTAAGGATTGCGGACATAGTAAATGTAAATGCAATCATAAAAAATGTAAGGATTGCGGACATAGTAAATGTAAATGCAATCATAAAAAATGTAAGGATTGCGGACATAGTAAATGTAAATGCAATCATAAAAAATGTAAGGATTGCGGACATAGTAAATGTAAATGCAATCATAAAAAATGTAAGGATTGTGGACATAGTAAATGTAAATGCGAATCTAAACAAGAACAAAAGGCAGAGCAAAACGTTAAAGTGATTGTAAACGTACCTGCTCAAGCACCTCAAGGTCCTCAAGGTGTTCAAGGACCTCAAGGTGTTCAAGGAGCTCAAGGACTTCAAGGTGCTCAAGGATCTCAAGGTGCTCAAGGAGTCCAAGGTGCTCAAGGACCTCAAGGAGCTCAAGGAGCTCAAGGTGCTCAAGGACCCGGCGTAACCCCTGCATTTGGGTCATTATATTCAAGTGATGATGATGGTAAATTAGCTAAAGAAGAAGTTGCTATGGATTTTGACTTCCCTGGTCCAGTTTTAAATGTGCTAGCAAATCCAGCAACAGATTCAGTAATTATACTGATCGGTGGAGTATATGAAATAAGCGCAGACGTGTTAATATCAACTTTTGAGGGAGTAGTACAATTTGATATTAGAAGTAATAATGTAATTATGCCCGGTTCGCGATTTACAATATTCGGCAACGATATCTTCAATACTATCATCACAACCGGAAAAACGTTCCAAGTTCCTTTAGTTATAGGCGATAGCATAACAGTAGTTCCGTCGTTTGTATCCGGTTCTGTTTTTTATTTCTCCGCATCACTTACTGTAAATCGTATAGGGCCTTAAGGTCATGGCAAGGCTCCCGTTTTTCATTTCGACTGTGCTTGAATCCCGTTACTGCCAGCTTTTTTATGTAACAATCCTTTATGCTATGTTATTAGTTGAAACGGCTGCCAACTTTAAACATTTACAAGGACTTTTCTATTAATTTTTTGATTTTTAATCAAATTCCCTTTGTGATTCACGCTTTGTCAAACATCAGCCCACTATAGGGACATAAAAGGGATATTGAACAATAGCCAATGATCTCATCAAATATCTTCTTTTTTATGCTAAGTAGGTGTCCTATGTCAGTAAACTTTTAAAAAATACGAGTCCCCATAAGCCCACCCTATCAATGTTGTATGTCCCACGTCAGCCCATTTATAGTGAAACAGTGATATCAGTATTTCCTTATACTTTTATTCCTTTCTTTATTCATTCTTTCCAGGACTACATAGCCTTTTTATCAGAGGTATAGACGGTGACTTGTGTTTGGTTTGCTGTTTTTCAACCCGATTTAACAGCCTATTAACTTCCAAGAAAATCAGCTTTTTCTTTCTTCATATCTTCCCCCTTTTTCATTTTGCTTAAAGTAAAACACAATTTATCCTCTACATGTTGATTTATTAACCCGTTTCAAAATGGAAACCTATAATAGATTGACATATCCAACATGCCAAGATCGACAACTCATCCCTTATAAATAACAGGGCACAATTATACATAGATTAAAATACGTTTTTCAAACCAATGAAGTTGGTTGATTTGCTAAAGAAAAGTTGTAATAAAAAGGGCCAATACCTCGGCAATTTACACCCTTAGTTTATCCTGACTGAATCGATGATTGAAAAAATTTAAACACCGAGAAAGCCGTTTAAATCGTTCTAACTTTATAAAATCGTTCAAAGACCATCTTAAACACGCAAAAAAATATGTACTGGTGTCCTCTTAAAAATATCAATTATTAAAAGTTAGTAGAATGAAATGAGCTCCCTTTACGTTGAGGCTGTTCTTTTTTGATAATTATTTGTGATAATATGTAACATTTGATTTTGCTTCTGTAAATTGTAATAACCTTTCTAAACATAATAAAATTGCTGTGTAGCCCAGAGACAAGTAAGCCTAATAAACCCGTGTTGAGCCCGCAATTCCTTGATTTAATAAGGGCCATAATCTAACCTCAAAATCAACTTCACTTAACAAAAAAGTCATCTATTAGGAAGTTAGATTCCTGATAGATGACTTTTGAAAAGTTTATTTGATTTTAAAGATAGAAATCCATAGTATACCAAGAGAGTTTCATATTAAATGCAAGAATCATCGAATGTTTTATCTGATAAAAAAGATATAGTGTCTGAAAGTGAGTACTATCATTAATACGTACTATTAATTGTATATAATTATCCCTTCAATGTCCCCTCATTCTTTCAATATAGGGATTAAAGTATTCAATCTTTAATGTCCTTCCATCCTTTACTTGTCTAGTTCCATTTCTTTTTTTAACCGGTCTACGAAATTCTCATTGATATAATCTCGGACAAATTTGTCCTTTTTCTCCAAATCGATGTCTTTTCTGAAAAATCCAATTCGCTTCAGGCGCTGATCGTCAGGTAACCTGGTCCAAGCCTGGTTCGCTTCTTCTTCCAATGAGCTTTCAATTTTCCTTTGAATCACCATGGCTTGAAAGCTTTGATTCTTTTTTTCTTCTGTTGACGGTGGCTTGGGTAGGCTTGTGATTAATTGTTTATATTGATTTTTCAGCTCTTCAATTTGGCTGGCAGCCAACTCTTCATACGTTCTTCTAACTTCCTCGGATATCTGCTTTTTTATGCTCTCTATATCGTCTACATGTGGTGCAGGTTTGTCCTCTTTTACGGGAAACGGGCGTAATTCAAAGTGATTGGGGAGATCTCTTGATATGGCGGAAAGCGCCCATTTCTCCCCCCTTCTTTTTTTGATGAATATTGCTATTTTCAAATCCAAATCATCGTATATCTTCTCTTTCGTTTCCATCGTTCGATTGATGTAATGAATGCTGCTCTTTTCCAAACGTTTAAACCAGCCATCAACCGTATTGATATGTACATGTTGATTATCGAATACTTTGTTCAGCTCTTCTACAAAATCGCTTATTCTCCAATGCCTATTTTCTTTCATGTATTAACCCTCCCCTATTTTTAGGTGCAATGGTTTATGTATTTCTATAAAAAATCGCAATTTGTGTTCCATATGTGTTTCGTGGAGTACATATTGTGTACAACATGTACATAAATGTTAGAGAACAATCTATATATGGTCCACTAATATCTTCATCATACTCTCTATTTTAATATAAAGAATAAAGAAGTTAAAACAAAATGAGTTGAATAAAATGATTCGTGTATTCTAAACTAAAACTTTTCACTCTAATTGTGGACTACATACTATATATAGACCACAAAAAGTGAGTGGATTATCGGTTTGTGTAGACTATTTATGGAGTGTTGACCATAAGTGGTGCATAAAAATAGCGTTGTTATTAGTATTAGACATCCCGTCCTGTTATTCCTCTATATTAGTGGGAGGGTTGGGCGGGACCTAGTATATTGTTTGGGATTTTCTGTAAAGGAATTTGAATGTGACTTTAAAAACCCCCATCTATGGATGGGGGTTAATCGTCTTCTTCGTCGAAATTCAAGAATGTTTTCTGAGCAAAGCTCTGAATCATGGCATTGGTCTTGAAAACAGGCTTTTTTTCCTCCACTGGTTCTGTAAGAAGTTGCTGATCGAAATCTAGTGGGGTAGTAGGCTTTGTCACTACCTGATAAAGAAGTTGACTGATCAATGCCTTCGTATTGGGGTGCTTCACCCATTCTTTTTGATCGGCAGTTAAACCCTCGGGTAGGGTAATGGAGATTTGCGCATTATCTGCATTACCCAGGGCTTTTTGCGAAACGGCCTCAACAAAAATAGGAGCAATTTCGCTGCTGAATTTCCGGCCCAATTCATTCTTCTTTTGGGTTAGATAGTCTACAACATGTAAAGGGGTATCAGGTGGCAAGCGAAAAGAGACCGTTTTTCCAGGTTCAAAGCGTTCAGTCATGGAAAATCACTCTTTGATTAGGGCTTGTTTTTGTGTGGAAATCCCTTTACTTTGCAAATACATCAACAATATCTTGAAATATGCACGGGTAATCATCCAAATGCTATCATCTTCAGATACAAAGCGAAGAGGGTAGTTCTTTTCAGATTGATTCAATTCAGATAGGTAGGGCTTCAATACAAGCGAACCACCGCCAATTTGATAAGCAAGTCGGATATCTGGGACATTCCGCCACATATCTTTGATCAATTTATATTCCTCTTTTGCAAGAACGGATAGTTCCTCATCGATGATGTCCTTGATGGAAACCCGATTTCCATTTACCCAGATATGATATTGTTCTTCAGGTTGCTCATTTGTAATGATTTCGACCAGGGTCCGACGGCTTTTAATCGTGTATTTGAATTTGGTATACACTTTGCGAATGATGTTATCAAGATAGGTAGAAACACCTTTCTTGATACCGTTACTGTATTCGTTATCAACCTCTGCTTCAGCTGAAATGATAGCAGAATCTGTAGAAAGGCCACCGATATCATTGATTAAGAGGGTTTTTCCTATCAAATCCTCATTTTTGGTGGATCCATCATTGTTTGTTGTTAAATCAACGAATGCCGCAAAACCTTCCGTGTTGACCAGCACTTGTTCAAATTTAATCCGGACGATTTTACCTTCCAAAGATGGTGTTTTCAGGAATTTTATCTCATGCTGTGAACTTTTCAGTTTCTTTCTGAATTCTTTAGCTTTGCCTTGTTTAGTTTCGTCCAGGGGCAGGCCGGTAGATAAATAATAAGAAGCCTCGATCACGCCATCTTCTTCTGTGAACTGCCCGACAGCATCATAGGCAAGGGATGTTAATAGCATGATAACGGGCTGATCGCTATCAGCTTTATCTTGGTCTGGAGTCAATTCATCGTTATTAGGATATTTGGATGCCAATTTTCCTACCGCAAAACTGCCATTTTTATTTTTCAAAGCAGAAGAAGTGATTTCTACATGCAAGGCATTCAAAGGGTTCTTTTCCATTTCTACGATTTCTCGGTCTTGTACATTTGCAATAACATTCGGTATGTAAAGGCGGGTTTCAAGGTCTCCCAAAAATCCTTTAACTGCATCATTACCTATATCGATTGATACGAATCTAGCCATATTAGTAAGATTCCTCCTTGGTATTTTTGGATTTTTATTCTACATCCCTTGCAATTGTATGCAATTTGCATACAAAAGTCAATAGTGCATGCAAATTGCATACACTTATCGTTTAATTAATTCTAATAAAGAAGACGTCTTAAGATTAGGTGGGAAATGTAGTTTTATTTTCAATCATGCTGCTCAAAACGAAGAGGGTTTAAGGAACTGGTATTTTCTTGGCTATTAGGGATAAATAATAGTCCATGTCTTGTTGAGTTAGATTTTGCTCGACAAATGGGACAGTATAATTGAAACAGGAAATAAGGGAATGATGGAGAATTTAATTTAACAATCTTCTAATAGAGCAGATTTAATGATTATTAAAAGAACAATAATCCGTGGTGTTCTTTTTCGCCAACGGACCATCGTTTTACCAACGGTTCTAGAATTATTTATGAAAGGGGAGTTACTTCAAAGTAGTAAAGCTCATTTTTTGTGTGCTGTTGATTTTAAAAGGCCACATATTTAGTGGCCTTTTTTTATTCTGAATTTGTCAAACTTGTTCAATGTGTAAAAATCATATTATATTTTTTTTTTCTCTTTTAGCCATCCGAGCATCTTTTCGTCATTTTTATTATTCTGGCGTTTGTTTTCTCTCCTGAGATACCGTGAGAGGGTAGTATGGGCAATGCCAATTTCCTCTGCCGTTTTCCTAATGCTCATGTTCAGAGAATCCATAGTCTCTATCATCGTTTCCGGAGACAAGCTGATTTCCATGTCCATTCCAAAATTGAATGACTGTTGGATGTCTATAGAAGGTGTTGCTGAAGGCATATCCAAGATCAATCCTGAATCATTGGAAACAGCTGATTCAACTTGAGCCAATTCTAAGTTCTTGGAAAGAGAATAAGGGTTTTCTTGATCGATAAGGTTCATTCTTTCAAGGATTTCTTCATTGACAAGCCGGTTGGAGTTGATCATCAGTTTTTTTTGATTTTCTCTTACGACCATCTCTGTCGGTAAAATGATAACATTGACCTTTGACCAGTAATTGTTCACCCATCCTTTTTTTCCAACCCGTTCTTCGTCAATCTCTTCGCTATAGGTCCAGCTCTCAATCACGCTGTCCGCCTTCAATTGATCCAAGACGTTTTCGAATTTATCCCTGATTTGTACCCCGTTATACCTGGGTGAGAAATCCATCACTTTCAATAGTGTGGACACTTTAAAGGGCTGCTGCAGAGTCCTTTTAAGGGTCCTGATTTTCCACTGGAGGTTCAAGTATCGGGTTAATCGTTTATGTTCCCTTTGAGTAAAATGGCTGTATTGGAATACTTTCAGATCCAATACTCCAAGTGATTGGTTTGGTCCATCCAGGTAGGGGGTCAAGATAGGAGAGGGTTTCACTTGCACCGCATAAATCCCTTTTGGCTCGCCCGTCTTTTTATCATAGGCAACTCGCATCTTTCCAATCTCGAACATCCTTTGAAAGTCCTTGAATTCATACAGTTCATTGTCCTGGATATCTTGTGTCTGGACTACTTTTACCTGTTCATCGCCAAGAGATACCCATATGCTTGAAAGGGCAGCCACCCGTTTCATGATATTGAAGCGATCCTCTTCACGAAAATCAATTTCTCTACCATGTGCAGACCGTTTCTTTAAATTTCGAAGGCGGAGGGCATCATTACTATGAAATTCGATATATCCGTCCGGACTCTTGGGTGTCACCATCCATAAGTATGTAATTAAATCAAAGAGGTCGGCTGTCATTTCATCTAAGGAATTGATGGTGGATTCAATCAGCTCTAGCCACATTTCCTGTTGATCGGAGGTGATCTCGGTTGTTTGTAATTCATGGGGACGGAGTTCAGCCAATCCTCTGAACTTTCCTCTGTTGTCGATTATCTCGGTTGCCAAAAGACCAGTCTCCCCTTCTTTGAAGTCCTTTTTCTTCGTTACGATGTCTCTCATTAAATGAAAATCCATATCCATGCTGGAATAAATGTAATCCCGGTGGAGGGCTTCATCAATTTTTTCTTCGTTTACGCTACGCTTAATTTCATCCGTAGGAAATTCATTGATAAAGTGCCCGGCTAAAATGACCTTTATGGTGTCTTTATAGGCGTTCACTGCTTTTTTTATCATGTTTTTGCTGATAGGTTGTTCAAAGTATAACGTCTGGGTGAACAAGGAGTAGAGGGCGCGAAAACTCAATCCCATTGTATAGCCAGGAGCCTGTTTCCTCACTTCTTCCTCAGTCATATGGTAGGCTTCCTGTTTCCATTTCTCCAGAATATAACGCCGGTCATCAAATAAGGCCTTATTTTCTTCGTATATTGATATTTTTAAAAGTTCATAGTTTAAAATCAGAGAATCAGGTATGTTTTCATACTTCATCGATAACATCCTTTCTAGTACATGCAAGGCATTCTATAAAACTAGTAAACGTGGTGCATTCTATTAGATTCATGCAATAATGCACCACTCTTTTGCTATTATAGCAAGGATTTATGGTTTATCGTAATCAAAATGCACCAATTAGTACACAGAGACCGCAGTTTTTTTAGAAAAAGCACCAATACAGTTCAAAATAGAGCAATCATACTGGTATGTTCAATAAATATATGTAGAGTGAATGCACCAATTCATCTCGTGTTATATATCCGTAAAATCATCTGCGTAACAAATTGAATGAAAGGTGTATGGAACGATGTGCACCAAACGCACCGTTTTTTTGATTCTGAGCGGAACCTGCCTATATAAACCAATCTTAAATGCACCATTTGTAACACATGAATGGAACGTTGAGCGGAACCTGTATACTAGATCAATCCATTGGTATATCTAGCATTCAATCATTTTTGTACAGACATTATTCATAGGAACCCTCCTGTGAAATTGCAATTTGAGCGGAACCTGTCTATCTGATATGCACCACCTTCTTATATAGATGAGCGGAACCTGTGTAGCATTTATCAGAAGAGAAATAACTCAAACCTCTGCCATTACAAGGTTTTCAATGTTTTTCTCTATTCCGTACTTTAATCAAAAATGGAACATTTCGACTCATTTCGGTGCAATACTTGAGCGGACCTTGCATAGAAAAAAAAAAGTGATTTTTTTTTACCCCTTGGGGCTCTAAGCTTCAAGGGGCTTTTTTTTTTGGTGCATTTCCCTTAGAGAGCACCATTTTACAAAATTCGATTTCGCTATACTGATAGGAGCAAAAAAATGTACGACAACTGTGATCATTTCAGCGATTGAATTGGGGTCACGGTCGTAAATAGCCAGCGACATGGATCGTTTTTTGCACCACTAATTAAACTACATAACTTCAAAAGGAAGAAGGTGACATAGATGGGGATAAGGGAAATTGGGAATAAAACAGGCCATGTTGTTTCAATCGTTGAAATCATGCAGTTCATGACACATAACAGTCTTTTTTTATATAAGAAAAAGGGCTCTACGGCCCTCTCTGATAGACTGGCAGCCTATGAGGCAAGGGAAGGTAGTAATCTACACAAGAAGGGCGCTGTCTTTGTCTCTCCATCGAAAGCCGACCTCACAGAAGGAAAAGGCTATGTTGTCACCTCATATGAAACGCTTCAGGAGAAACATCAAAAATTGACTCACTGGACACCCAACACCTATCGCGGTGGTGCATACTATGACTTCAAGAGACGACTGATCAAAGGTCATACCCGTGAAAATCTGAAGCAGATCAATGTCATGGGCTTTGATATCGATACGAAGGAAGTAGATTTGTACGCGCTTTATTTGGGCTGTGAGGAGCTGGGGTTGCCTCGTCCAAACCTATTACTGGAAACACCGAGAGGTTTCCAGGTCTTTTACGTTTTAGAAACGCCATTTTATATACATAAAAATCAAGATTACAAGTCTCTGAGAGTTGCAGAACGATTGTCCGACAATATTCGTAAAGCCGTTTCCAAGTATGTACCGGTGGACAAGAACTGTGTGCCTTTTGGCTTTTATCGAATCCCAAGGGAAGATAATGTCCTGGATTTCTTTGACGAGCCAGCAAACACTAGAGAACTTCTTGCCTGGTCCAAGCAATTCGAAGAACAGGAAAAAAGGAGCTTCCTTCGGGTGGTTTACGATAAGAACGATTCAGCATTTGACCAAACGTCTTCAGATTGGTATCGTGCACTAATCCTTTCGACAGGCATCCAAAAAGGATATCAAAGCGCCAGCCGTAATAATGCCCTGATGACGCTTGCCCTTGCCAATTATTCGAGTGGCCGCCCTTTGGAAGAAGCCTATGATGAACTGGACCAGTTTAATAGCCAATTGGACCATCCTTTGAAGAAAAGTGAGTTCGAGCGCACGTTGAGGAGCGCATATTCCGGTAAATATAAGGGCGTAAAACGCGCCTATGTAGATGGATTGTTGGAACTATGGACAGACGGTCGCGTTCAATTCCAAGGTAAAGAAGGCTGGTATAAATTCAAAAAACCACGCGAAGAGCGTGTCCGTTCCCATTATGATGAAAGGGAAGAGGACATCCTTGCCTATTTGACGGTTCATACGAGCCCTGTAACGCCGTTTTTAGAGGGGTCTTTACCCATGCTTGCCAAAACCTTCGGGATGGCGGTATCAACGCTAAAAGAAGTTTTGAAGCGCTCCACTAAGATAATCAAGCATTCAGTCGGTCAGGGGAGGGGCGCCTACACCCAATTAGCGAGCCGATCGATGATGTTCAGGAGTTTGTTGCAGAAGCGACAGGAACGGATTAAATATGCGCAATTGACATTTTCCGAACTATTGCCTAAACCTAATGCATTTCCACAAATGCTGATCTTTCCTTCCTTACAATCAGAATTCCTTACTTATGAGGTGGATATTCTATATAGGTCAGGGGCTTCGCCTCCTGGGAAAAGACACCTAAAATTAATAAGCCAGTCTGCCATTACATATCTATAGTATCCTCTTCTTTGGTTATATAAGAATGCATGCTTAATTCGTCTCTTTTACTATTGTTGTCAAACACATGTACGTTTATTAGATTTACAATGAGTTAAAGTTTTTATTAATAATATAGATTCATATACGTACATGGTGGGCTACTGATTGTCTTTATTATTTGCGGTTTAAAATGATGCCAAACCGAATCCTATAAAGGACGGAATACCTTCAACAGGAATGGACGGCAGTTAGACGTCATGCAATCATCGGAATCAATCGGGCGTCTGTCTGGAACTATTAGAGACCTTGAATATTCCATTCAAATTGATGTGAAACATTTTGCGGAAGTGATGAAGCAAAATGTTATTAACCTTGTTTTTCAAAGCTACAACTAGAGTGTGGGATATATTCTAACGAGGTAGCCACTTAAATATGTGGCTGCTAGGGAAGGGTGGATAGGATACGAATTATGTGAACTATGTTATGCACTATTACAATGGTGGAATTGGCAGAGTGGTTGTCGTGGGAGACGGTTAGCAATTTTTTGATGTAGAAGAAGCAAATAACATGATGAAACAATATCTTGTCGATCCTACATATCTGGCTTTGTTTTATTGCGAATGATCGGTGTACATTCGCAGCTTTCCCGGTTGTAGGCTTTGTATATCCACTATTGAGATTTTAACAATTCCTAAAGATTGGGTAAATCTATCAAGTTTTTAACTTTAATAGATTATGATGAAAAAAGTTAGTTGAAAAATGGAAAGTGAATCTTCACATTAGGATTATCTCTATTTACATCAACATCTGTATTTGCAGAAAGGAACAAACATAAAGACAAAAAGCCTTCCTTTGAATTTGGGCTTATTACCGATATCCAATATTGTGATTGTGATGCAGCGGGTGTACGCTATTACCGGAATTCGATAAGCAAACTGCAGGAAGTAACAGATGAACTCAATCAGCATGATCTTAAGTTCACCGTACAAATGGGCGATATGATCGACAGGAATGTGGACAGTTTTAATACCATTCTTCCTTATTTCAACAAAATTGAAGGTCCCCAATATAATGTGCTTGGCAACCATGATTTCGCAGTACCAACAGACCAAGTGGTTGACATTTTAGGAATGAAGAATCAATATTATGACTTTTTTGAACAAGGCTGGCGTTTTGTCGTGTTAGACACCAATGACCTGAGTCTGTATGCAAATGAACCGGGTTCTGCGAAATATCAACAAGCCGAAAAGATGTATAATCAACTACATGCGTCCGGAGCGAAAAATGCTCAGACCTGGAATGGCGGAGTAGGCTCCGAACAAATGACATGGCTACATAATGTTCTTAAAAAATCGGCTAAAAAGAATGAAAAAGTTGTGGTGATTGGGCATCATCCGGTATATCCTGCCAACGAGCACAATGCATAGAATGACGCTGAAATCATGCGGGAACTGGAGTCTGCGGGCAATGTAGTGGCTTATTTCAACGGGCATAATCATGCAGGCAATTATGGCGAGAAAAACGGAATCAAATATGTGAATTTCCAAGGAATGCTGGATACATCCGATACCAATGCGTACCCTGTAATCCAAGCTTTCAAGGATCGCTTAGAGATTGATGGTTTTGGCCGGGAGCCGGACCGCACAATCAAGGTGAATAGTACCATGAACACGATCAAGAGCAACAAAATGAAAATGACGAACATTAATAGATAGCATCGTTTACCAGAATAAAACAACCAAAGGGGCGAGCGGAAATCCGTTTGCCTCTTTGGGTTTGTTTGTCCTAACAATTTCAAAGTATTTTATTTTCTAGCACTGTTACGCAGAATGTTGATTTTTTTCTAGTCATTGTAGTGTTTTTCATATATTTTACAAGAGGTTTAATAATGTGGAATATAAGTTTTAATATGTATGTTGATATTAAAACAATATATTTGCTAGAAACAGTTTATTCTTCGAAACTATGATACTGGAATAAAAGAAGAACAGTTTTTATGCCCTAAATTTTAAATGTAATAATAGTTTTTTTAACAAGCTTTACAAACAAAGACCGTCGATTTTTGGTCTCTTTTTTTTGATTACAATCAATAACTAAGTTTAATAGAGCTAAAAAGAAAGGCTGGTTATGCAAGATTCCAAAATCTATTACTACCGAAAGGGGGCTGTATTCAGCTATAAGATACCTGATGATTTGGATGAAGATGTTATATCTCAAACAAAATTCATGCAGTTGACTAGAGAACCTTTTACTATATTAATGCATATAAAAAGATAGGGACACTGGCACTTTTTATATCATTGACATCTGTTAAATAATCATTATAGAGGCGTTCGTTTTTTTTTAAAAAGTAGGTTTAAAGTTTGCCTCTAAGGAAAACACTTCAGTGGTATTCTGTTGATTATAGTAACTGCTTTTTGTTTAGCTGTGGTAGTGTTTTCAAAAACGTATAGTCATAATTGTTATTTTATTAATATAGCAGGTTATTAATTAATAACTCTTATCGAGAGGTGGAAAATATGAGGGCTGATGCTGTTTTTGAAGGTGGTGGAGCCAGGGGAATTGCTTTTGTTGGAGCTATTCAAGCTATGGAAGAGGAAAACGTAGAATGGGAAAGACTGGCTGGAACATCTGCGGGAGCTGTAATAGCTGCTCTTTTAGCGAGCGGTTATAAAAGCTATGAAATTAGAGACCGATTAAGTGAAATTGATTTTTCAAAGCTTCGAGGGAAAACGATTTTAAATCGGATACCTATTTTCGGTACCTTTTTAGAGCTTATGGTTCATCTTGGAATTTACAAAAACGATTATTTGGAAACGTGGATGGATTCACTTCTTTCGAAAAAAGGTATTAAGACATTTGCGGATCTTCCAGATGGAAAGTTGAAGATTATTGCTTCTGATGTTTCGAATGGCCAAATGCTAATTTTGCCAGATGATTTGGATCGCTATAGTATGACTCCTGCTGATTTAAAAGTTTCGACAGCCGTTATGATGAGTGCATCCTTGCCATTTTTCTTCCGTCCGGTTATTTGGAAATCAAAAGACCGTAACAAATCCTACATTTTAGATGGTGGCTTACTTAGTAACTTCCCAATATGGATATTTGATACAACAGAGCAACCTCGTTTTCCAACGTTCGGATTCCATTTTGTTAAAGATGAAGTTAACATAGATGCGGTTATACCAACGCCGATCCATCTTTTCAAAAATATATTTAAAACGATGCTTCAAGCCCATGATTTAAGATATATGAACGAAGAAACGATTGAACGCACGATTCAAATTCCAACTGGCCACATCAATGCGACTGATTTTGAACTGAATGAAGATGAAATTGACTTTCTCTATAAATCAGGCTATAACTCTGCAAAAGAATTTTTGGCAAATTGGGATTTTGAACAATATAAGATCAAACGAATAACAAATAGGAAAGAATAGATAGAGAAAAGAAAACGCTATCGCTTAAAAACTGAGCAAGAGTGGTACAAGCTGAGCTGTTACAACGGCTCATTTTTTTATTGTGCCGAGGCAGGTTAGCATTCTTGTAGAGCGATAATTATAGGCTTTGAAAAATATAGAGCCCCCTCCTGCATCGAAAGCGTTGTAAATCGGCCAGTATGTTTACATTTCGTTTTTTCATCGTCCAACACCTCGAATATAGATCCGCAATCTCAGTATCATCATCACTTTCATATTCTTTGGTGATCTTGTAAAATGAGATCTTTTTCTTCCAAGTAACCTCAGTTCCCTTTTTTGCTACATCTATAGACTCATAGTCTTTTTGATCATAAAATAAAAACCTGTCATATAAATGACAGGTTAATTCTTTAATTGGAAAAATTTTCAGTAAATGATGGTTCATTTCCTGAAATCGTTCATCTACCCATGAAACAAATAGCCAAATACAATGCTCGAGTCTTTTTATGAAGGAGTATAAGATAGACTGGCGCTAAACGAGAGCTGTGTAATATCAGCTGCTGAGGGATCAGTCGATGCAAGAGTCCTTACACGAATACCAATACGATCACCCGCTGCGACTGTTAATGATCCGAGATTTATATTGGTTGCTGTACGGAAAGTACCGGCAGTAATAATATTATTAGGAAATCCAAATCTAAGCGAGCTAGTCAGCGGAGTTGTCACGTAAGGTGAAGAAAGATGATCAATCCCATTATTAGGAACTGAAGGTGCGACGAAAACTGTAAAATCATATTGAAGACCTAGAGTATTTATAGAAACCACTGAAGCAACCAATAAATCTGCGCTTATTTGTAAATTTTGAACGGTTCCCGCAAAGGGAATTGGGAAAGCAAAACCACCTGCTTCTGGTGGCATAGTTGATTGTCCAGAACCATCAATAACTTCAACCGTGTGATTACCGAAGCCCATTAAAATTGGAGCAGCTGATACTACTGTAGCCCCACTGAGGATAATACCCGTTGAAAATGGAATTAACCCTCCAGATCCTTGAGGTCCTTGAACGCCTTGAGGTCCCTGATTGCCTTGAGCACCAGTAGCACCTTGAGGTCCTTGTTCACCTTGAGCACCAGTAGCACCTTGTGGCCCCTGGAATCCTTGAGGTCCTTGTTCGCCTTGAGTACCAGTAGCACCTTGTGGCCCCTGGAATCCTTGCGGCCCTTGTTCGCCTTGAGCACCAGTGGCACCTTGTGGCCCCTGGAATCCTTGAGGTCCTTGTTCGCCTTGAGCACCAGTAGCACCTTGTGGCCCCTGGAATCCTTGCGGCCCTTGTTCGCCTTGAGCACCAGTAGCACCTTGTGGCCCCTGGAATCCTTGCGGCCCTTGTTCGCCTTGAGCACCAGTAGCACCTTGTGGTCCTTGGAATCCTTGCGGCCCTTGAACGCCTTGAGCACCAGTAGCACCTTGTGGTCCTTGGAATCCTTGCGGCCCTTGAACGCCTTGAGCACCAGTAGCACCTTGTGGTCCTTGGAATCCTTGCGGCCCTTGAACGCCTTGAGCACCAGTAGCACCTTGTGGTCCTTGGAATCCTTGAGGCCCTTGAACGCCTTGAGCACCAGTAGCACCTTGTGGACCTTGTTCGCCTTGTGGTCCTTGAACACCTTGTGGTCCTCCTGAGGGTCCTTGAGTACCTTGAGTACCTTGAGTACCTTGAGTACCTTGAGTACCTTGAGTACCTTGAGTACCTTGAGGTCCTTGAGTACCTTGAGTACCTTGAGTTCCTTGGGTTCCTTGAGTACCTTGAGTACCTTGAGTACCTTGAGGTCCTTGAGTACCTTGAGTACCTTGAGTACCTTGAGTACCTTGAGTACCTTGAGTACCTTGAGCACCTTGAGTTCCTTGAGTTCCTTGGGCACCTTGAGCACCTTGAGTTCCTTGAGTTCCTTGAGGTCCTTGAGCACCTTGAGTTCCTTGAGCACCTTGAGGTCCTTGAGCACCTTGAGGTCCTTGAGCACCTTGAGATCCTTGAGTCCCTTGAGGTCCTTGATTACCATTAGCAGGTACGTTTACATTCACTTTAACGTTTTGCTCTACCTTTTGTTCTTGTTTAGATGAGCATTTACATTGACTATGTCCGCAATCCTTACATTTTTTATGGTCGCATTTACATTGACTATGTCCGCAATCCTTACATTTTTTATGGTCGCATTTACATTGACTATGTCCGCAATCCTTACATTTTTTATGGTCGCATTTACATTGACTATGTCCGCAATCCTTACATTTTTTATGGCCGCATTTACATTGACTATGTCCACAATCCTTACATTTTTTTTGATCGCATTTGCATTTACCATGTCCACATTTTGAACATTTTTTATCCTTACTCAATTCCTCACCCCCCTTTCCATTAATTACATAATATGGAACTAAAATTAAATTTGATTGGATTAAATTGGTTAAGTTGATTAAATTGGACGAATAACTATTATGTAGGTGACTAGCGCCATTGTTCTAGGAAGTCTATGATTATGCTAAAAACTTCCAGAGTCCTTATTTATTCCCGTCCGTCCAGGAAGGGAGAATACCCCATTCCCTCTTCTCAGGCCTATGGGCAGTTAATTAAGGCCGCAGAGTTCACTGGCGTGGAACATGCCGGCAACCATACTTTACGAAAAACGTTTGGCTATTGGTTTTACAAGGCCCACGAAGGATGGGGATGCTGCAACAGATCCTGTAGCATTCCCATCCTTCTGTCACACTTCGTTATATTGGCATTATGGAAATCTATTAATAGATCGATATATCCAACGTTCCAAAATCAGCGATAGTTTATCCCTGGTAAATAAACAGGGCGCAATTATATACATTGTTTAAAAACTACGTTTTGCGAACCAAATGATGTTGGTTGATCTGCTAAAGCAAAGTTGTAATAAAACGGACCAATCCCTCGGCAAATTACACCTTTAGTTTATCCTGGCTAAATCGATAAAAACTGAGGTATGTAGTTAGAAAGAGCATAAGGAAAAACTGCCCCCAACTATGTTGTGGAACTAGGCAAAGCCTAGTGTTTAATGGGTGAATTAAATTCTTATAGTTGCTGACCTGGGGCATCTAATTTTATCAAGTGGGTTTACATAGGGCAGATGTGCAGGGGAAAATAATCTTAAAGTAGAAGAATATCTCTCAAAATAAAAAAGACTTGATTTTCAAGTCTTTTTTATTTTCCCGGATTTTATTTTCTCTAAATTATTTAACACATAAATGGAATGATAGTAACAAACGGTAAACCACCTACTTAAAATATAGAAGGTTTTACTGGGGACCGTCAGCAAAACGCGAATTTACAACGTTAACGGGATCTGGATACAAAAATAGCCGATTTTCACCACGTTAAGGATGTAATCGGCTTTAGAACTATTCTTGATTTAAAGACAGCAATGATTCTAAGTTGGTAACTCCTTTTGGATCGAAGCGATACTCTCCAAGGAAGTTGATATGTTCCCATCCTAATGGAGATATATGCTTTAATAAATCCTCCCGTAACATTCCTTTACTTTGAAGTAATTCGGTAGGTTTGCCTAGATAAATTGTATTCCATACACTAATTGCATTAATCAAGATGTTTAAAGCACCTGATTTGAGAAAACCGATTTCTCCCGTATTGAGAAATCGGTTTTTTATTATTCATAAAAACTGCCTTAAATGCTTAGACTTAGCAAGTGTAAAGCTGCCCAAATAAATGATATGAATAAAATTACTTGACACATTCCTTCTACTTCGTAATACTATATAGTAGTACTAAGTAATGATAAGTAGTTTGTAAGGAGGATATATGAAACATCTAACGGAAATGCTTAAGGGAGTTCTTGAAGGTGGGGTGCTCCAAAAGATTCAAACAGGAGAAACCGGGAACCTACATGTACAGCTGCTGGATGGGAATGATCCGCGGTGTAATCATTTTGAAAGAAGCATAGGAGGAAGTAAAAGCTCCATAAAGAAAATCGGCTGTATCCAATGGGGATAGCTGGTTTTAAAAATATTTAGAAAATCCAGTGTGACCTACTACGTGTTATGATATACCTGTAGTAGGTCACACTGGATACCGACACCACTGAATAGTGAGGTTGCAAAAATATTTTTAAGAAAAATAGTTGACACCTCCGCTACTCGGTGTTACAGTGTACATGTAATAAGCAATACTGAATAGCATGATTTCCCAAAAGCTATTCAGTAAAAATTTCCCTTAGTACTAAGTTATACTGAATATAAGTCAGACAAAATAGAGGAGGCTCTGAACATGGAAAATTTAACTGAAATGCTGAAGGGTTCTCTGGAAGGCTGTGTGCTGGAAATCATCAGCCGCCATGAAACCTATGGCTACGAGATTACCCGACGCCTGAACGAGCTTGGGTTTACTGAAGTCGTGGAAGGGACGGTCTACACCATCCTCGTGCGATTAGAAAAGAAAAAACTGGTAACCATGAAAAAGAAACCGTCAGATATGGGGCCGCCCCGCAAGTTTTACTCACTTAATGAGGCTGGCCGCCAGGAACTTGAATTATTTTGGGAAAAATGGGATTTTCTATCATCAAAAATCAACGTCTTGAAGTCAATCTAGCTTCATAAGATATTCCGTACGATATTTTTGGAGTGTTTTGTTCAGCTTTATAAAAAAGGAGGAAAAATAACATGATGGAAATGTTCAAAAAAATGATTGGTGATAAAAAAGAATACAAGATGATGATGGCACGGGTTGAAGCCCTGCCAGAGGACTACCAGTTTGTATTTAAGAAAATTCAAAACTACATGTGGAATTTCTCAGCGGGTAGCGGGATGGATATGCTGCACATTCAGTATGAATTAATCGAGTTGTTCGAAGCCGGTGCGGCGGAAGGCAGACAAGTGCTGGAAATCACTGGGGACGACGTGGCGTCCTTTGCCGACGAACTAGTGGCAAACGCTAAAACCTATGCCGCCAAGTATCGTGAAGATTTGAATCAGAGTATCATGAAGCGATTGGGAAAAAATAAATTCAATAGATAATACCGACTGAATAGCTGGTTACAAATGTGAATTGCCACCTTCGCTATTCAGTTATATTTTCAATCGGTAATAAGTTATACAGATTATCAGTCAGACTATATAGAAGAGTATAGGCAATCTAGCTCCGCAAGGCGCTTTTTATAAGGAGGAAAAATAACATGATGGAAATGTTCAAAAAAATGATTGGTGATAAAAAAGAATACAAGATGATGATGGCACGGGTTGAAGCCCTGCCAGAGGACTACCAGTTTGTATTTAAGAAAATTCAAAACTACATGTGGAATTTCTCAGCGGGCAGCGGGATGGATATGCTGCACATTCAGTATGAATTAATCGAGTTATTCGAAGCCGGTGCGGCGGAAGGCAGACAAGTGCTGGAAATCACTGGGGACGACGTGGCGTCCTTTGCCGACGAACTAGTGGCAAACGCTAAAACCTATGTCGCCAAGTATCGTGAAGATTTGAATCAGAGTATCATGAAGCGATTGGGAAAAAATAAATTCAATAGATAATACCGACTGAATAGCTGGTTACAAATGTGAATTGCCACCTTCGCTATTCAGTTATATTTTCAACCCGGTAATAAGTTATACAGATTATCAGTCAGACTATATAGAAGAGTATAGGCAATCTAGCTCCGCAAGGCGCTTTTTATAAGGAGGAAAAAAGTATGAGCAATGCAGCGATTTCTGTAAAAGGGTTAAAAAAATCCTTTAAAGACAATGAAGTCTTAAAGGGGGTGGATTTTGAGGTGCGGCGTGGCGAAATTTTCGCACTGCTGGGCTCAAATGGAGCGGGCAAGACGACGACGGTCAACATCCTCTCGACTCTGATGAAGGCCGATGGCGGCGAAGTAGGTATTTGCGGCTTTGACGTCCAGCGTCAACCGGATCATGTTCGCCAGAGCATCAGCCTGACAGGGCAGTTCGCAGCTTTAGACGGCATGCTCACAGGGCGGGAAAACCTGATGATGATCGCCAAGTTGCGGGGAGTTTCCAATCCCGCTCAAGTCGCCGACAATCTGCTTGCAAGATTCAGCCTGACCGATGCGGCCAACCGCCGGGCGGACAAATATTCCGGCGGGATGAAGCGCCGGCTTGACATCGCCATGAGCCTGATCGGGACGCCAGCAGTCATTTTTCTCGACGAACCGACGACAGGGCTTGACCCCGAAGCGCGGATTGAAGTCTGGGATACCGTCAAGGAGCTTGCCGGCGGCGGCACGACCATCTTGCTGACGACCCAGTACCTGGAGGAAGCCGAACAACTGGCGGACCGTATCGCCATCCTGCACGGCGGAAAAATCATCACGACCGGTACCCTTACCGAACTCAAGGAGATGTTCCCGCCAGTGAAAGTGGAGTACATCGAGAAGCAGCCGACATTGGAGGAAATTTTCCTCGCGATCATCGGCAAAAAGGAGGAGATGTAAATGAAAAGCAAAACAGGGGTATTACTAGGGCGTTTAATGCGCAACATCATGCGCAGCCCGGATACGATTATCACGGTGGCGATTACGCCGATTATGATGCTGCTGCTGTTTGTCTACGTATTTGGCGGCGCCATAGAGACAGGCACGGACAACTACGTCAATTATTTATTGCCGGGAATCTTGCTGATGGCTATCGCATCCGGCGTCGCTTACACTTCCGTGCGGCTGTTTACGGATGTAAAGAGCGGGCTGATGGCGCGTTTCATTACCATGCCCATCAAGCGCTCGTCGGTATTGTGGGCTCACGTGTTGACCTCGCTTGTTTCCAATGCGCTTACTGTCGTGGTGGTTATCCTCGTCACGCTCTTGATGGGCTTCCGTTCCAGCGCTGATATCCTGGATTGGCTCGCGGTAGCTGGGATACTCGGGCTGTTTACGCTGGCGCTGACATGGCTGGCGGTCATTCCCGGATTGACAGCGGGGTCTATGGAAGGGGCGACAGCCTACTCGTACCCGCTGATTTTCCTGCCGTTTATAAGCTCAGCGTTTGTACCAACCGAGTCGATGCCTTCGGTAGTTCGCGCCTTTGCCGAAAATCAACCGGTAACCTCGATAGTGGAATCCATTCGTGCGTTGTTGTCAAATCAGCCAGTGGGTAATGATATATGGATTGCTCTTGCCTGGTGCTTTGGGATTATGATAGTGGCTTATATCTTTGCAATGAGGGCGTATAAAAAGCGGGTATGAAGAATATGACGGAAAATATAAAATTAGCAGAGGTACAGCTACAGAGAGGGAAAATTGTAAATTTTTTCACTAAAACCAACGGGGGCGTTAGCTTAATAAGCCAAATTAAAAAATCGGTTCCTAAACATAAAAGGAATCGATTTTTTTCTATGCTGTAATTTGCTTAGCGTTGTAAATCCGCGTTTTGCTGGCGGTACCCCATCGCTATCAAGCTAAGCTAATGCAAAGTCAATTTTAGGCGAGATTGTTTCTTTTTTCTAAAGGGCAAGTGTAGGTGATTGAAAGATTTGCATACGAAATAAACCCTAACGGGTTTCACTTTTTTGAATTAAGCGGCTTTATTATCAGACATGGTACAATTGTAAACGACACCTAATATATCAAAGACCGTTTTTTTCTCATATCGATGAGATTTCCGCCCGTTTTGCTGTAGGAGATTGAACAGGCGAAGTAACACCTTTGATAGCTCTTGGGTGTTTTTTTGTATAGTTTGGAATAGAAGAAGAAAATAGTCTTTAATCATATATATGGCTTTATACTCACTAAGCTCTCGTTTTTTCTTCATGAGGAGCAATTGGCGCATTTGAAACATGATAGAAGAACAGAGTAGAATGGCAATCAATTGTCCATACAAATGGCACTCCCATCTTTCTGGTTTTATCTTTTTACACTGATGAATTTGAAAGAATGATTTCCATGTTTTAAATAAAATTTCGATTTGCCAACGTAAAGAGTACCAATCATGTACTTGTCCCATCGGGACAATATCTGTAGGGGTGTTTGTCATATATACATTGATACCACTGAGTCGTTTACTACGAGGAGAATACTTCATTCCTTTCTTTTTTTCTCTTACAGCTTGATCTTGTAATCGTTTTTGTTGTTGTTCTTTTGTTAGCCGATGAACAATCACACGAGTTGGTACTTTATCAGTCATTCCTACATAAGCGTCGGATATCTCGCATGTTTGTCCTGGTTGAAGTGAGTTCATTAAGACCTCCATATCTATCTGTATATACTCTGGACCTTTCTTGATTCTTCCATCTTGAAAATAATCAGGATTGGGATTTTTTTGATAAATACGAGTATTTGATTTAATACGAGAGATATAGTAAGCCTTTTTATCTTGTATATGTTGAAGATCTTTCAAGTGAAAATAACCTAAGTCACGGATACATAAATTGTCACAGTTGGGACACACAGAGAACCATAGGTTCGATCATGTTGTTTACCTGGACCTGTATGAATATGTAGGAACTGTCCGCTTAATAGATCATACTCAAGCTGAATCTTCACCCCGGCTGTATGACTGCATCCTCCTGCACCTGGATAAACAGATGAAAATACATCGGGAAGTTGAAATGCAGTTGAATCTAGGATACGAATACGCTTAAAAATAGAAGTGTATGGAGAAGAGAGCAGCTTAGTTGAAGATAACTTTTGGTTGAGAAGTTCAGCTAACACTTGTTGTAGAAATTGCACGGCTGTGGCATTAAATCGTTGATTCAGTCCCTCAGGACTGATAAGTACTTCTGTTGATGCTTCTAAACAACTACATAACTGGGTTAAAGAGGTTTTAGCGACATTTTGACTCATCCATACACATAAAGCAACTAAATCTTTTGCTTGGTACTTACTGGTTCGTTGTACAAAACCAACATCTCTAGCAAGATCCCGTAAGGTATTTGGAGATAAAAAACTTTGAATCTCTTGAGCAAATAGTTGTAATTCGTCAGACACAGAAACAGACATAAAAAACGCCATCCTTTCCTATGATTCTACAGAAAGAATAGCGTATTTTTTCATTTTAGGCGGCATTTTTTTTTACTAGCTTGATAGCGATGTGGTAGGGCCCTGTATTTGACTCTTTTTCTACACCTAGATATTCTAGTGTTCGTACTAACATAAGTGCAGCCTGTTGACGTGTGAGTGTGCCATACGGGTTAAACTTAGTAGTTGAAACACCTCGGATAATTCCTGCATCGTATAGGGCTTGTACATCATAATACCGGCTGCGAACGTATTTACACCGAGAAAATGAGTGGAGCAAAAGATGATCGCCCAGAACTGGTATGCTAGCTGTTCTTGCAGAGTTTGAGCGTGATATTATTCGTGGAAGCCTCTTTGTAAAGATAATGCGTAAATACAAACAAAACCAGCAAAACACCTTTTCTGTGTCGTACTGGTTTTGTTGAAGTCCATCTTGAATTGTAGCTAGTTCAACGTGATTGCAAATTCCGAGTTCGGCGCTCCAGCAAATACAACCGTTCCGTTCTTCGGCAGTTTTACTTTGTTATTGCCGCTCACAATGGTAAAATCGACGCATACTCCCTTCTCATCATACACCGCGAACGAACCCTTCGATGGCAACGTCACGGTCATCGTTTTCTCGGCTGCCGATTGCGGGATCGTAAACCATTTCGCATGCCCATTTGCTTGCAGCGTAACTTTAGATGATTGCCCTACATCAAGTGGTTTTACGTTAGTTCCACTTACGTATAACAACCCGGCCATCTCCATAAATTCATTGCCGCCTTCTGTATAGAAATGGGTTTCCGTTGTATCACGACCATTCATCACGGGGATCTGGAGCTGATGCGCCGCGGTGTCCGGACCTGTAATTTTTCTGCCATCCCAATAGCCTTCCAGGCCTTCCTTGCGAGTAATCTGTGTGGTAAGAAGTTTCGGTTGTACGAGATATTCAATAGAACTAAATTTCTCGTTCACAAGATAGAACTTGACGCCTTCCCGCTTTGCCCATGCAGCAGCGGTTTTCTTCGATAGCACGTTTTCTTCTAGTTTCTCAGCTAAATAGTGAGTCATCACACTTTGCCCTAAGCTTGGCTGCGATTTATATGTGCTCTCCCTCAAATAAGTTCTTCCATTCTTCTCGGTCACGAAGTTGAGCTTGGAAGTACCCTTCTCATTAATAAAGCTTCCATCCGCAGTATATACATATTTTTCTTCTCGATTAGATGGTAAGAACAGTTCTCCATTCTTCGTAATTTCAATTTTGAAATGAGTTTCGCTATTGCCATAAAAGCCCGCTTTCTTTGTCACATCTTGAGGCATCTTGACCTTGACCGGCTCGCCAAAGGATTTGTTCGGCTTGATGTCCTTAATTGTGCCCTTGTCTTTGAGCACGGCGAGCAGCAATTCAGTCGCCATCAGTTGATTTGTAGAACTCCGTCCACCGGATGACAACACAACTGCTGCCATTTTCTGTTCCGGAAGCACGACCAGTATAGCATGTTGCAGTGCCGTGTCGCCGCCCTTAGCCAAAGCTTTTATCCCATATTCACTGAATGGGTATAGTTTCACACTATCCCAGCCAAGACCATAGTTAAAAATATTATCTCCATCCCCCGGCCACATCCCTTTTTTATATTCCTCTTGCTCCATTGCCTTGACTACTTTATCAGAGAGGATCCCTTTTCCCTGTCCCATAAATAGTTGTGAGAATCTTACCATATCTTCTGCCGTGGAAGAGATCCCTCCCGTACCAATCACATTCACTGCTTCAATTGGAAGCTGCCCTTGGTACGCCGGAAAATAAAGTCCAGCCCGCTTCTCGTCTCTCCATTTGTCCTGCGGCGTTTTTGTATGATTCATCTTTAAAGGTTCTGTAAGCCGTTGATGTAGAAATTCTGTAAAGCTCATACCGCTGACTCTTTCCACTAAAATTTCGGCCAGTGTAAAGCCATCGTTGCAGTATACCGAGAACGAGCCTGGGTCCGCTTTCAGGCTCTGGTTCGACAATTGCTGCAACAAGGTATCATGGGCATAGGTATCATTATCGTTAAATAAAAATGCATTACTTAACGTGGAACCTTGCAAGCCAGAGGAGTGATTCAACAACATACGCGGCGTAATGCGTTTGTACCGCTCATCTTTCATCTTAAAATCAGGAACATAGTTGACGACAGGAGCATCCAAATCGACTTTTCCTTCGTCGACTAATTTCATTACGGCCGCTGTTGCATACATTTTACTGACTGAACCAATCCCGTATAGAGTATCTTTGGTTAACGGCTGTTCCCCTTCCATATCGTTCTTGCCAGCCTGCCCTGACAAAATAAGTTTGCCATTATCAATTAGCGCATACTGCACGCTAGTCGCCCCATGGGACTTCGTGAGTAGCGCAGCCTTCTCTGCTGCAATCTTCTTCAGTTCTTGGCTAGCTACTTCTTCGATAGTTACAACTGTAGTCTTACTGTCAGAAAATGCTTTCGCCCCTGTTGGTAGGATCATAGTTAGCGCTAATATAGCGGCTAACACACCAGTTAGCTTATTTTTCATGAGGAAATTGCCTCCTTAGATAAGTGATCGATTTCATCATTTATTTGTTTAGCTATGAGAATATGATAAAATTTATCCGTTCTTCCTTTTGACCTACTTGCTAAATTCAGCAAGTAAAATATTTTTAAAAGGATTAGGACTGTCAGCGCTACCCAAACTGTTCCAATTGACAGCCAACGTATGCTTGCCTCCAAGTGTACCCCCAACAAGAGTAGTAAACCCTAGAATGCCACCTGTGTGTCCCCATATCGAGACACCGTTCGGAAGCTTAGTTTCATAGATTCCAAGACCATATCCATCGATTCCTTCTTTTCCTGTAGGGACTGTAGTAAGCATTTGTTTTAGTTGTTGTTCTTTCAGTAATTTGCCACCGAGCAAGTAAGAGAAGAATTTGTTTAAGTCGTCAGCAGTAGAAATCATATCTCCAGCAGAGCTACCTGCACTTGGGTTATAATAAGTAACGTCTTTTAGCTCACTTGTTCCGTCTAGTTGGACATATCCACGTGCATGGTTGGTGCCTGGAATAACGCTTGAATTGCCAGGTAGGAATGTATTCGACAATTCAAGTGGTTCAATAATCCGATTTTCAATCTCTTCCGCATAGCTGTTTCTAGTTACTTTTTCAATAAGAATACCCAGTAATACGTATCCTGTGTTTGAATAAGACCACCCCTCTCCTGGGTCAAAGTCTGGAGGCAGAGAAACCCCCATCTTCACTAACTCTTCAGCCGTATACGATTTTTTTGTATCCATAAAATCAGCGTCTTTTGACCTTGAGTATTCAGCGATACCACTTGTATGGTTCAATATCTGCCGGATGGTAATCTGGTTACCATCATATCCATTTCCTTGAATGGCACCAGGCAACCATTTTTCAATGGAGTCGTCTAGATTCAGGCGGTTCTCTCCAGCTAATTGAAGTACAACTGTTGCGGTGAACGTCTTCGTCACACTACCAATGCGAAAGCGAAAATCTGTTTTCATTGGTTTTTTGGTTCTCAGATCCGCTATCCCAGCGGCATAACCCCACGTTTTTCCACGCTCAGAAGTTTTAGCAAGTATCCCCGGGTATCCAAATTGCAATGTATCCCGCATTGCTTCCTTGACGGAATTACGATCTCGTTGGTTGCTTGTTTGTAATGAACTAGATACATTTTGAGTGGGCTCTGCTTTTACAATTGAGGTTGGCGTTGTATATAACAGGGAACTTCCAGCTATTAAAAGGGCCAGACTTGCAAATGTAATTTGCCTACGTATTTTCATAAGGCATTCCTCTCCTCTATTAATATTGTATAGGTGGTTGCTTACTGTTCCTTACCTCCTGACAAGGCTTAGGGAAAAGGCCCTCACTCATATAGATTAAAGCCCCAGTACAAAGGTATCTATCAATATCAACAATTTGAGCCATTTAAATCTACACCCCTTCTATAACAAAATTATTTAAAGGTATGAAAGGATATTATGTATCCTTAGTTATTGCTAGATTAACGCAACATGAGACATACCACCAACCCATATTTTACCTTATTTATCCATAATATGCATTAAGAAAGAATGTAAATTCGAATCATTTCCGTACCCAAACTATTGATCGTCTTTTTCACCAATTATAATTAGATATTTAGAATTTCATTATAAAAAACTGTAAAAAAAATAACCAATCCCTTAACATATAGGAAGCGGTTGAAAAATGTGTCTAAACGTACAATTTTCTTTTTTTGATATGGTGACCCTATCGCCAGCAAGCTAAGGTTTTGAAGTACCCCCTAAATGAAAATTTTCTTTCTCTACAGTTAGTTATTTTGAGAAGTAAGCTCATTTTTTTGTTTTTGGGGGGTTTACTTTTCTTAAGTTGATGGCAATGTGGCGGTACCCCTATTAGGATATTTATGCCCGGCAAATCCAAATGTTCCAACATAGATTCTACTCTACCTCCTGCGTTTAAGAGCAAAAGACGTTTAAATGGTTTGGAATCCTCTTCACAGTTCTTCTTTCTACTTCTTCATTTATTGCAACACATTTACCCTAATTTTAATTCTTAAGTCAGCATCAGCGAATACCCCTGGTTCGCTCGGCGAAACCTCGACCAAATTTATGGATTGGCCTTGTCGGATATAAAAAAGGCAGCCTTGACTATGAAAGCGTTGGCCAACAAAATGTTCGCTCAATTAATGGCCAAGAATTACAAGGGAAGAATGTAGCAGAGAACGTAGCAGTAACGCCAACGAATCAAAGACAAACGATTCAACAAGTTATCGTTAACAGCTTAAATAATCATCCAAATGGTAACAAGAAAAACGAGCAAATCTTAGCAAAAATGAAATTTAAAGAAGCGTTAGATCCTCCTAAAAACTTAGATGCTACAAGTAATGTGCGATTAAATCCTGAGAATAAGTCGATCAATCATGAAACAAGTGGGGGTAGCACTAGCGATCATTCCAGACAAGAGAATATTCCATCTGGAAGTAATGCTACTCACTCCTTACAACAAGATGTCTTACAAAATGTTCAACCGAAATCTATGAATAGTTATCCAAATCAAGAAGATGTTGTTCAAAATATTAAGCCCAATAAAGTGAACAATAATCCATAAAGACAAGAAATAGAACAAGATATAAAATCTGCTCCACAGTCTAATCACAAAGGGAAACAATCCATTGTTCGAGATGTTCAGTCAGGAAACAGCCAGGTAGTTCCGAATCATCAAACGGTGATTCAGGACATTCAAAAAGGTTCAAATGGTTCCGAGTAAACAACGTGTGATTCAAGAAATAGAGAAGGCAAATGTGGCTACACCGCAACAAATACAACGAAATGTACAGAAAATTCTTACAAATGCAAGACTGCCACATGAAGCGCGTCAGACTGTTCAAAGAGTCAGTCATGGATGATGTTCATAAGCAAAGGGGTATTGCTCCCGAAACAGTCAAAACAAAAGTGATCCAGGAATTAGAAAAGGTTTCTTTCGGAGCAAAAGAGCCTATTAAATAATTAATTTTACAAGATGCCCAAAAAGCATTTACTGCTACACCGGAACAAGTACAACAAAATATAAAACAAGTAGTAGAAACAACAAATGATGTAAAAACAGCAACTACATTGCAACCGAAAGGAGAAGAGAAATTTGGATATTTCGGTACATTATTCGGTGAAAAAGTAAATGAATATGAAAGTAAAAGTACAGAAAGAAAGGATACTAGATTCGGTTTTATAAAAATCTATAAGATCCAAAAGTTGAGTGGAATTGTTGACTATATCTCTATAGATATTCCTATTTTAGACTATATCTTTAGAGATATTTAACTATATCTCTAGTATATCTACGCTATATCTAGACTATATCTTTCGATTGAAAAGTGACCCTAAAATGATATCACTAAAAAAGTACCTTGAACCCAATAGGCACAGCCTATTTAGCACCTTCCAAAATGGAAGTGATATCTGGTTCCCTTATGCTCTTTCCTAAAAAAGAGGTATTGAAAGAATGAGGTGACCAAGTGAACATCAACTAGCCGATATTCATTAACCATAAACAGAAAATAATTGAAGAATGGAAGGGATATTTAATAAGTGAGTACATTGGAAATTAGTTTTACGCAAACAAATATAGACATCATGGATGATCTAATTAAAAACAAGCGGGCATTAATAATTATGCTGATGCTGTTAGATTTGCAATTTTATCATTAGAGGATGATTCGAATTCTGTTAGTAATATAAAAATGAAAAAAAATAAATGCTATGTCCAAAAACATAGATATTCTTACTGAAATGGTTGCAGGAGGATTTCATGAAGCAGATGTGAAGGCAATCGGTAGGGCTGAAGACACTTATATTTATGCTGTTTCTAAAGAATGTAGCAAACAATATACAACGATCTACCACGATTAAATCAAAGAAGGATAATTCCAAAAGTAATTTTTCTCGACTATGAACGGTGGATTTGAGTTAACTAAAGGGTATCTTTCTTATAAAAACTATATAAAAAATATCCAGTAGCAAACAAAACTGGAATGATCAAAATCGTACATTACAAAGACAAGAATTTTAAAGGGAACACAAAAACGACATATAGTGAATGGTGAAATCATGAAAAAATATTGGGTTTTTAAGATTTTAATAATTGTTTTACTTATGACTGCTTTATCAATTTTTTATCTTAAAGCTTTTTCGAAAACAGGATTCGTATTTTTGCAGGTATAATCGTAGCTGTTTTAAATTTTCTAAACAACAAAGCGTATAAAAAAAGAGGCTGATTTTTGTTTAAATCTCTCGGCTTATTCAGTCAAAGACTATTGGATTTTTCCATAGTCTTTTTTTTGCGGTTAACCGTTTTGTGTTTAGGGGGGGCAGGTAGCTAGTTAACCGTTGATATATTTAACTGCGGGGAAAGCCTTAAGTGGCAAAAAATCTCTGTATGGTGTCTGTCTACGGTACCGGACCGTAGGGAGGATAAGGAGTGGACAGACGCACTCTGCCACCCCCTATGATAGTAGTCTTGCCGTATACCGCTACGTACAGTGCGGTTGTACAGACCATAGGGTGGGTCATATGAAGGTGCTAGCATTAGGAGGTGTTTGTGGATATGGTGGAATTTTTCCGAATCTGTACGAGGCCTCATAGAGTGCCCTATAGCCATAAAGAAAAGTTTCTGTAGATGGGTTAGACCTCCGCGTCACCACGAATGCATAAGAAAAACAGACATATACCTATGTCTGTTTTTCTTAAAATATATTTAACTCTTTAACACTTTTTTTAACAGCTTATCCATGATTCCATCAGACGAATATCCTTGAAGGATTTCTTCAACTTTAGCCAAAGGTATACTTTCTAAAAGTTAATAAAAAAGTGAACCTTACTTATAGGCTATAAGTAAAGTTCACTTAAAGGATATGTTCAAGATGAGTGAAGGGAATTCACACAAGTATGGAGAATATGTGAAATAACAGCCATAACAGTGTGAAGGGAGTGTGAATAATGAAAATAAAAGAGGTATTAGACGAGCTATCCATGAAAGGAAATACAGTAGCCAAGATTGCAAAAAACAAGGCAAAGATTGGAGAGAAAAAATTAAAGGAAGCATTGCATAATACAGGGTATGAGTATCATAACAAAAATCCTAAAGTCTGGTTTTATGCAGGTGAAGGAGAACAACCCCTTTATCAATCAGTGTTTGAGTTTATTAACGTACAGACTAGCTTACCCGTTGTGAAACAGGGTTCACCTAGAAAACCACAAGTTAATTCACTCGATGTGAAAAGCGTAAGAAATGAAGGTGAACATAATGTTCACACGGGTTTCACACCAGAAGAAGTAGCAATATTGAGGGACCTGATAAGGATATATGTTCTTGATGAACAGCATAAGGAGAACCAGGGAGATAGAGACGATTTATATCAGAGGGTAATCACTTTAGAAAAAAAGGGTGACAAAGTAAGGAAAACCATAGTCATAATTCGAGAAGTTGGGTCTTTACTAGATAAGTTCGCAGACCAACAGAAGTTTAATAAGAGTGATCTCATAGAGATAGCAATATTGGATTTAATTAAGAAATATCAGTGAAGCATAATAAGAAGCTACAGGAGCCCTATATAAGAGTATTTTAAATTGAGGGGTTACTATTAGGGGTCAAGGCCCCCCTAACAGTTTTTCATTCCAGTATAAACGAGGACCGCATCTCTTAAGAATTTAGCTGTTCCAGGCTGTTTAGCGTCATAGTATGAAGTGAATCTTTCATCGTCTACATATAACTGAGCAACTCCTGCATGTGCTTCTTTTGTATAGCTATCCCAATAAAAGCTTAACCACTGACGATGTAAATCAGCTCCTTTTTGAGCTAATTCTCCAGCAGGATCACCAGTTTTAAATGCAGCATGAAGTGTTTCAAGCACCTCTGTCTCAAGTTTTGTAACATTTTCATATTGTTTTTGCGACATACCTTTTACTTTTTGATTAGCCTTGTTAACCGCGTCATTCCCGTATTTCTCACGAGCTTCCTTGCCATACCTCATTTCATTGTCATCAACTAACTTCTGCTTAAACCCTTCAAACTTTTCTTTATTAGACATTGTAATTCTCCCTTCTGTTAACGAAATGGTTTTATCAACATTTGAAATCAGTAAATCCAATTGATCTCTTTTTTCAAGAAGCTTCTGGCGATGTTCTCTCAGTGCTTTCTCTCTATCAAAAGAGGGTGCGGTAACTATATCTTTAATGCTTTCTAAGCTAACACCTAGCTCTCGGTAAAAAAGTATCTGCTGTAGCTTATCAACTTCATCTTGACCATATATGCGATATCCTGACGAGTTAATTCTTGCTGGTTTAAGAATCCCAATCTCATCATAATATCTCAAAGTCCGAGTACTAATACCGGCTATCAACCCTAGTTTTTGCACTGTATACTCCATTGTCGTTACCTCCTGACAAAATAACTATAAACCTTTACGTTGCGTCAAGGTCAATAGTTATTTGAAATATTTTTATAGTAGATAAACGGCCGGTAGAACCCCACAAAGTGCGTATCTGCATCTTTGCGACTCACGATTCTGTCTTTTACCGTGTAATCTGTGGTTGGTGCGACTTTGGTTTTAAGATGTTATAGGAAGACGGAAGCTGAATTTATTTATGACTTTTAGTTTACTTTGGAAGGTTAATAATGTGGTTGCCTGAAAAGGTTATTTTCAAAACGTCACTTGATTAAGTAAAAGAGCAAGGCTGCAAGGTTGATGATATAGGTGGGTTCTCTATTTTCGCAATTAAAACCATTCATAGTTTCTCTTCATTCACAATTCATATATTAAGCCTGGGTGTATTTTGATGGTCAATGTTTTCCCATTGCAGAAATAAATTAATTAATTTTTAATAGATGCTAGCCCGTACAATGTCTTACATTTTTGAATTATATATGGGGAGGTTATAAATTTGAAATCTAGTAAGGAAAAAAGATAAGAAAGAATTATGGTATCTTTTTTCATGGAAGGAGAGAATTTGTGGACACGCAATACTTAAATCAATGCATACAAAATATAAAAGTTCAAAATGTGGATAATGCAGACGTGGAGGTAGTCAATAACTCGCCATTGGTTATGATTGGTAAAGGACGTCAGGGAGCGGTTTTTCAACTTTCTGACGACATTTGTGTGAAAGTGTTTGGTAATACTGAAGACTGTGAACGAGAATACTATGCTCTTTCCCTTGGGCAACACACAACCCTATTTCCAAAAGTCTATGCGAATGGACCGCTTTATATAGCGATGGAAATCATTAAAGGGGTAGATGTACGTGAATACTTGCAATCGCAGCCCCTAACTATAGAACTTTCCACTAAATTGATTGAGATGCTAATCACGTTTAAAGAAATAGGTTTTGAGCGAATTGACCATCATAAGAGGCAAATTTACCTGCTACAGGATGGCAGTCTTAAAGTAATTGATGTTGCAAGGACTGTTTGGCGTGATCGAGTCTATCCCTATCCCCGTAAATTATTGACTTCCCTAGGTGAAGAAAATAAGGAATTGTTTTTATCCCATGTGCAAGAACTAGCCCCCGAGTTGTATGGAGAATGGATGCACTATATCCGAATGGAAGAGATATCCCGTGAAGTGTACCAAGTACTCATGTCAGAACCGAAAAATACCAATGCTGTCAAAACTCTAAATAAAAGGTTGTTGACAACAAAAGATGAGAATAATTATGTTGTTCAACTAGAAGGCTTAGTACACAAAGTATTTAAAGAAGAATGGGTTAAAACGATGCTCGCACGGGGGGTTGATCCCGATACGGTAATGGGAAAAATCGATGAGTATTGGGACTACCATGAACAGGCATGGGAAAGTGTACTTGAAAAGGGAGGGCATAGTGAAAAGGACAAACAAAAAAAAGGGACAAAAAACGAGATAAGTACAAAAAGCAAAAAAACGGAATTGTTAAATAAGTATTGGGACTTTCTTGAAAAGGGAAGACATAGTGAGAAAGATAAAAATCGAGGCAAAGACAAAGACAAAGATAAAGACAAACAACAAAACATGACAAAAAACGAGCAAAATCAGACAACAAAAAAGGACAAGAACCGAGATAAAGACAAACAACAAAACATGACAAAAAACGAGCAAAATCAGACAACAAATAAGGATAAGAACAAAGATAAATCAAACGACAAAAAAGGACAAAAACGAGATAAAACAAAATAGCCTCGTCATAAATAAGCGTGACAACCCCGATGATGCTTACAATAAATAAAGAAAAGTTCTATTTCTAAAGCTAAGTATTTGAGGCGGAGCCCAAATGTAAACGGGGAGAGACCGATATGAAAGTACTTGTTATCTGGCGTTTGCTCACAGTTGGAGGGGTAAATGCCGGATGGAGAAACCGCGCGATCTATTTTAAAAAACATGGAATTCATACAGAATTCCTGTACACGACAGATCACGGTGGGCTACACATTATGCAGGATATAGCTCCTGTTTATTTAACCAAAAACGAACAGGAGATTATTAAAATAATTAAGAAAAACGCCTATGACGCAATCATTGTTGTAGACACAGGTGCTGCCTATAAATGGATTCGTAAAGCAAAGTATAAGGGCCCCATAATTGTGGAAGCTCGTACACCAGAACTTATGAAGTTAAAACCTCACTTAAAATCCTTTAAAGGAATTGAACCGGTATCCATCGTTGTTCCTTCACAGTATCAAAAACGGTTAGTGTCCATACTGACTGATTTCATCCCCATCAATGTGATTTACAATGGTGTGGATCCTTCTTTTTTCCGCACTTTATCTATTGAAGAAATTGATTTCGAGAGTACCCCGATACTACCAAAAAACAAAAAGATTATCGGGTGGATTGGCAGGTTGGACAAACGTAAAAACTGGCCAATGTTGCTTGAGGTCGCAAAAAGGATTAAAAGTGAGCGCGATGATATTGAAATTTGGGTTATTGGAGGAGCACAAAGCGTTCAACGTGAAGAATTTGAAGCTAAATGGCAAGAGGAACAGCTCACAGATATCATCAAATGGTTTCCAATCATTCCCTACCAACAAATGCCGCATGTCTATGCGAAAATTCGTCAATCAGGAGGATGCACTCTCGCTACCACAAAATCAGAATCATTTGGCAATACCTTTATAGAATCGATGGCTTGCGGTGTACCTGTTGTTGCTTCAAATATGATGCCAGTCACAGAATTGGTTGTAAAAGCGAAAACTGGACTGCTCTTTCGTGGACAAAATGTCGAAGACGCGGTTAAGCAACTATACGGTATCTTAGATCAACCAGATTCTTCCTATCATGATATGTCGGAAGCAGCCATAGTTCACATTCAAAATAAATTTGCAATTAATGTGGTGGCTGATCAGTATATTCATTTGTTACAAAATATTTGTGATATGGAAAATGGAGCGAATGAGGAGGGGAATGACACATGATAATGCCCACTGTTTATCAAAAGAAACTGGAAGGAAAATCGAACGCACATCTCATTACATTTAGTGATGGAAAAGATTATGTGGTGAAGTATTTTCAACCAGGCTTTGAAAAAACTTTACCAAATGAATGGGTCGCCTACTGTTTAGCCCGTTACCTCGGACTCCCTATTCCATATGCCCGATTGGTGGAAATTCCACAAGAATTTTCTTCCCAAGTTCCGGAACTGGCGCAGATGAGTCATACCAACTTTCAATTTGCCTCATCGTACGTACCCAATTGTATTGATGGTCACCAAGCTTTCCATGTTTCCAATATTAACAACCACCAGTCGCTAGCCAGTATTATTTTATTTGATTACTGGTTGTGTAATGGCGATCGAACCCGTAAAAACATTCTCCTACATGAAGAAAATCTGAATTCCTACCAATTGTGGGCCATTGACCATGCAGAAGTGTTCGGATCTTACAATTGGCTTCTACCTGATTTAGGAAGGCTTCCAGTTGGGATTCTGAAAAGTGCAACTCACCAAATAATGGCACTATTTATCGAAGACGAGAAACAATTTACCGAGCAACTGGAACTAATTCAGACGATGCCTATTCTATTAATCGAAGAAATTGTTGCTCTTATACCTGACGACTGGGGTGTATCAATGGAGGAAAAAAAGGGAATGGTTACTACGCTGCTGAGCCGCCGCAAAAACATTCTTCCAAAGCTCGTGCAGAAATTCATCCAAAATGTATATCGACCATTACACCAAAACCAGGGATAACTCAACTCCAATGCTAATTGTGTAACAGTCTTTTAATTTGCACGAAACAAACAGGGGATTGAGCGTTATGTACGCTGAAATGTTTTTTAGGAAGGAATCAAAAGAATTATTTTCGTTAAAACCGTTTTATTAGCAAAAAGACTAGCCTTAAGGCTAGTTCTTTTTACATTGTTCTAAGAAAAGTAGTTTGAAAGGGAATTTTATTCAAAGAAAAAGAAAAGCTCTCGATAAGATAAGGATTTGTTTCCTAGTAGAAACAAATAGAAGGTTAGGGGAATTAATATTTAGAGTATTAGAAGATAAAAAGAGACTTAAATTGTAAACTTGCTTTTGTATATAATACATTTAAGTGTTTCGAGTGTGATGTAAAAGAAAAGATGATCAAAACTTTTTTCCTAGTTAATGTATGAGCCCACATAGGGTTCTTATCTATGTTTTGTTTCCCAATCAAAATTAATTTCTTTATCATCCCAAGGAATTCTTTTTTCATCTGGTTGGGAAGCGTTATACGACTTTGTCGTACAATACAGAACAGTTGCTGGCTTTTCGCCAAGCACGCGGTAACCGTGAGCCACACCTTTGGGTATGAGTAAAATACTAGGATTATTTTCGCCCATATAATAAACATTTGTTTCACCCTTGGTAGCAGAGTGTTCTCTCAAGTCATGTAAAACTACTTGAGCATTACCTGATGATATAAACCAAAGGTCATCTTGCTCTTCATGGTAGTGAAATGCTTTGATGACGCCTGGATAAGATGTTGTCCATGAAAGTTGACCAAAATGAGATAAAAGATGGTCATCATCTCTTACCACTTCTGCAAAAAATCCTCTATCATCACAATGCTTAATTAATTTTTTTGATATAACGCCTTCAATGGCCATTTTTTTCATCATCTTCCTTTTTTAAGTATTCATGTAATCCTTCTTTCCAATTTCGCAAAAAGATCCCATTGGAATTCAACTTTTTTTGACTTAAAACAGAATACATGGGTCTGGGTGTTTTAAGACCGTATTCTTCCGTAGAAACTGGGATGACCACTGTTTGTGAGTTTAAGAAGGTTACAATTTCGGTTGCAAATTCAAACCAGCTGCAACTTCCAGAGTTTGTGACATGATAAATGCCATGCGGTCTTGTTAGTAGTTTATTAATTGCTATTCCAAGATCTTTAGTGTAAGTAGGACAACCGTATTGGTCATGAACAACACGGATTTCTTGTGAATTACCCGCCAACTTTTTTATGGTATTGACGAAATTTTTCCCCTCATGTCCGTATAACCATGACGATCTAATGATTGTGGTACTATCATTAGCAGTTAGTGCTAATTCTTCGCCTAGTAGTTTGCTTTTTCCATAAATTGTTTGGGGGTCAGGATAATCCTCTTCTATATAAGGTTCAATTTTTTCACCATCAAATACATAGTCAGTACTAATATGAAAAAACTTCACTTTATTTTCCTTTGCTTCACAGGCTAGATAATAAGGTCCAATTCCATTAATTAAATAAGCTTGATCTATATCCGTTTCGCAAAGGTCAACTTGTGTAAAGGCTGCGGTATTAATAAGATAATCCGGCTGGATTTTCTCAATCATTTCTTTTATTTTCGTACGATTAGTAATATCTAATTGTTGTTTAGTATATGGAAATACCACATAACCTTCCTCTTTAAATAACTGAATGAGTTCTTTTCCTAATTGGCCGCCTGCACCTGTAATGACAATCTTCATATGGAAGTACCTTTAAATTTGTTCATGTGCCAACGAACTGTTTTTTCTAACGATTGATCAAAGTAAGAGGTTTGTTTCCAGCTTAACTCGTTTTGTAACTTAGAAGAATCAATGGCATATCTTCGGTCATGACCTTTTCTGTCTTCAACAAATTCAATCAAGTGGTCAGGCTTCCCCATTATTCCTAAAATTTGTTTTACGACATCGATATTTTTCCTTTCATTTCCGCCACCAATATTATAAACTTCACCCCAATTTCCATTTTCAAGAATAAGAGAAATTGCTTTACAATGATCTTCTACAAACAGCCAATCTCTTATCTGTAGACCATCCCCATAAACGGGGATTTTAAGGTTGTGAAGCGCCCTATTTACAATGGTTGGAATGAATTTTTCTATGTTTTGGAAAGGACCGAAATTATTACTGCATCTTGTCGTAATCAAAGGTAATTTAAATGTTTCATAGTATGATCGTACTAATAAATCTGAGCTTGCTTTCGTAGCCGAATAGGGATTGTTAGGTGAAAGAGGGGATTCTTCTGTGAATGGTTGTTGAGTCGAGCTTAAAGTACCATATACTTCGTCTGTTGAAATATGAATCATTTTTTTAGCATTGCCTTTGAGTAATCGTTGTAATAAATGATAAGTACCGACAATATTCGTTTGTATGAACTTATCTGCATTTTTAATACTGTTATCAACATGGGACTCCGCGGCAAAATGAACAATAGCTTCATATTTTTGATCCATCACAGCTTCGATATCTTTCTCATCTACAATGCTTCCTTTAATAAAGCGTAACCTAGAATCAGATGTTAGGGTACGTATTTCTTCAGGATGACTTGCATACGTAAGAGAATCTATAACGGTTATATTGTATAAAGTATTCTTTAGCAAGTAATGAACAAAGTTGAGACCGATGAAACCAGCCCCACCTGTAACTAGAAGATTCATAATTGCCTCCTTTCATTAAATAGCTGTTAATTTTCTATTAATCTTACAAGGTATTTCCCATATTCATTTTTCTCTAATGGTTTAGCTAAGTCCAGAAGTTGTTGTGATGAAATAAATCCTTTTCGAAAGGCTATTTCTTCTATACAAGCAATTTGAACGTTTTGCCGACTTTGAATGGTTTGGATAAATAAAGAAGCGTCAAGTAGTGATTCATGAGTACCGGTATCTAACCAGCTAAATCCTCTACCCAATAACTCAACATTCAACTGGTTTTTCTTGAGGTAACATTCATTCACCGAAGTAATTTCATATTCTCCACGAGAAGATTTCTTAATACTCTTTGCAATATCAATAACGTTATTATCATAAAAATAAAGGCCTGTAATTGCATAATGAGATTTAGGAGTTACAGGTTTTTCTTCCAAAGATATCACTTTCCGATTTTCATCAAATTCTACAACACCAAATCGTTCAGGATCTTTAACATGATAGCCGAATATAGTCGCACCATTATTTCGAGTAACGACTTCTTCTAGTGTTTTAGTGAAATTATGTCCATAAAAAATATTGTCTCCTAATATTAAAGATACAGAGTCCTTTCCTATAAAATCCTCTCCTACAATAAAAGCCTGTGCGATACCATCCGGTTTTTCCTGTGATATATAACTTATTTTGATTCCTAATTGTGATCCATCCCCTAATAAATTTTTAAAACGAGGTGTATCAAGAGGGGTAGAAATGATTAAGATATCTTTAATTCCAGCAAGCATTAGTACGGACAATGGATAATAAATCAAGGGTTTATCATAAACAGGTAATAACTGTTTTGAGACAACTTTCGTTAACGGGTATAATCTAGTGCCATATCCACCAGCTAATATGATTCCTTTCATTATTATTCACCTCCTCGAATAGTATGATTTAAAAGACAAAATGAATATTCATTTAAATATTATCAGTTTCTGAATTTCATTGAAAAATTAATCCTTTTCATCATATGCTCCAAGAATGTGATTGGATTCTGTGTAAATGAAGTACGGTTTTGAAAAATGTATATAGATTTCTTACGATATCGAGGTGTAATACATGAAAAGGCTACAAAGCTACGTTGAAAACGTGCCTTGTAGCCTTTTGTCTTTTGGTTTACTTAGATAAAAATCAATCGAGTTTCTATTGATATCAGTAAGTGTAAGTATCCTTTAACCCTGTTTATTAGAATAATATCAGGCTGATATGTTATCAATTGAATGAGTTTTCATTGTCCATTCCATAAAACTATTTTGAGATTGTCTTGGGCTTAATTTTTTTCACTGGAACCCATTTAGTTTATAACTATATGTTAAGTTTTATTAACCTACATTCTAATCTAAATCTTTTTTTAACTGTGCAGGTACCCCCGCATAAAGGGTTTTCGTAGGAACATCATTCTTTACAAATGCTCCGCCTCCTATAACCGACCAAGCACCAATATTGATTTTTTCACGGATAGAGGAACCAATGCCAATGTATGCTCCTTCACCAATTGAAACATTACCTCCAATATTAACTCCAGGACCTATCGTGACATAGTCGGAGATGATATTATCATGGCTAATGTTTGAACTCCGATTAATGATAACGAAATTCCCCACCTGAACATTTGTGGTTATAGTGGTTCCTTCACAAATAATCGATCCAACTCCAAGTGTGATCCTCTTTGATATGAAAACAGAAGGGTGCACTATTGTGTTAGCAATCTCAAAACCTGCATTTTTGGTTTTGGTGACAAACCGCTTTTTTAGAGATGGATCTCCTACACCAGCACAAACAATTTTAATTTTGTTCCGAAGAGAATAAATATCATGAAGATCGCCCAAAACCGGTACATCATCTATTATTATCCCCTTCATTTCCGATCTTTCATCAAGAAATCCTATAACCTCATAACTTAAATTTTCACACAGATGATTAACCTCACGTGCATGTCCTCCGCATCCCCAGATGACGATTTTTTTCATGGTTCCAATCCTCGGGCAAGTACTTGTGTTATTTGCACAACATCACTTTGTTTCATTTCTTCCCATAGAGGTAAACTCAATATGCGTTTTGAAATATTATCGGTAACAGGCATTAATGTTCGATTGGATGATGTGAAAAAATTTTGTTGATGACAAGTAGGGGAAAAATAGGTTCGTGCTTCTATTTGATTGTCAGCCAGCAACTTCACATAATCTAAATTACTTTGATCCTTAGGACAGAGAACAGGCATAAATTGATGGGCAATTTCCCCTTCTGTTTTTTGGAATTGCCATTCTTTTTTTAGGACAGGGATTTGTTGGAATTGCTCTCGGTACCATTGATAAATTTGTTGTCTCTTTTTACTTTTTTCAGGAAAGGCATCCAGAGTTGCAAGAGCAATGGCTGCGCTATACTCTGAAATTTTACTATTAAGACCTTGTGATATAGTTTCCCTATCAGTTGAGAACCCAAAATTTCCTGCTTGTCGAATTTGACTTATCAAGTCTTTTTCAGCACTATATACTAAGCCGCCTTCGCCAATACCAAATGATTTAGTAGCATGAAAGCTGAACACTATAGGGCCAGGGAAATTTTGACCAAATGATCCACTACGCCCTGAGGTTCCAAAACTAGGGGCAGCGTCAAAAACCACCGGTATCCCCGACTCATGAATTTGCTTATAAAAGGATAGGTCTAAGTCTGTTCCAAAGGTTGCGTAGGGAACAACTACCGCCACTTTATCTCCTAATTTTGTTAATGCATCTTTTACAAGTTCCTCATTCATACACCAATCGTCTTTGTTCACATCTACAAAATAAGGTTCTAAACCACTCCACATAGCTGCTAAAGGGGTGGCTGAAAAAGTAAAGCTAGGCATTATTGCAAACCGCCCTTTAGGTCGTTTACTCTGATTAATTGCTAACATTAGTCCACTGGTAGCATTGTTGACCGTGAGCACGGCTCCGTTTCCTTCATAGTATTCAGTTAGAACTCTATTCTCAAAAAGAGTATTTAATGGCCCATAATTACTGTACCATCTGGATTTTTCAATCTGTGATAAATAATTGGCAAATGTGTCTTGTGTTACCAAGTTGGGTCGTAAAAACGGAATTTTACGGATATTTTTCATCTCCGTTTCAATTAATCTATAAATAAATTTAAATTCAGGTTTGGAATATCCTGTTTTTTTCCTGTAAGGTAGGATTGTTTGGAAAGACGGATTTGTATTATTTTATGACGGTGAGGGTGCCAAACAGATTTAGATCTGGGCTTTCTAAAAAAAATCTCCCTAGAACCAATAGTAAGTCTAGCCATTCATATATTCCATTTGATACGAATTGAGATTGATGGAGATTTTTGAATTTCAAATGGTTCTCTGGTGTCACTTCCATTCATATTCCTTTTGAATAAATTTTATGGCTATAAATTGGCGATCAATAGGAATCCTATAGTTTTAATAGTTCTTTAGTGAAAAATGATAAACAATAACATCCGTTTGGCTATATAAGAAATATCAGCTAAAGTCACCTAGAATGTCACGTTATGAAAAAAATAGGGTGGTTTTAATCGGGACAAAAGTACATTTACCAAGGCTAGGTTTACATTATCTCTGAGGAATTGAAAGATGATTTTTAGCATAAGATTACATTGCGGATTAAGAGAAAATCAGACTGAAGTGTTATATTCCTAGCGGAGATGACTTTTAGGTTTATTGAGTGATCCGATAGTTAATAAAAAATTCGGCTGCCTAAGAATCATTGAATATGGAAGAAGTCCAGCTTTTAAAGCAATTTAATGGATCAGTGTAGTTTTACAACTAGAAAAAGAAAAGGTAAACAAATTTAGCTTTGCAACAAAAAAGGTAATTTGCTATTACTCTGAAAAATGTGCCAGAAACTAGAAGGATACAAATATTGTATTTGTGACTTGTATCCAGTTCAAATTGGCAACGCATGGGGGAAATCGGCAAGTACTTATCACGAAAGATATTTATTAGATTGGGATGATTTCCGTTAAAAGCGAGAGAAATAAAGGGTATCGGAGAGACCAAATAAGAACAAGGATGTATTTTTTTTCATCTCTTAAAAATTTTATGCCAGGAGAGCCCGGTAAATGAACAAATCGCTCTCGTCTGGAAAAAGGTGGTAACTGCCAATGCAAGATGAATTAGCCTCAATCGAAAGAACATTAAAAGAAAGCCTGATTAACGATATACATGATGTGGACTCCTTGTTGCAACTTGGTGAGATATACTATACCAGTGGTCGACAACAGTTATCCAAAATCTGCTTTTCAAAGATTCTTGATATTTCCAATGATATATATGTAAAAGAAAAGTCGAGAACACTGTTATTTAAATCCGAACATGATATTCAAACTAATCAAAACAAGGTTCAACCTGTTCCTGATTTCTTAGATTTACTTATCAAAGAGCTACTCGAGCATTCAATGAATGACTATTACAATAATATCGATATGGAACTTTTTGAGCTTATGGCTGTACCAGTTTCTATTGATCGGGTAGTTGTTAACACAGAAAACGAGAAAAAGGAAATTCTTAAACACATACAAGGAATTATTGAACTGTTTTACCATCTTGAAGATCAAGCCTCGCGGAATTTGTTGATGACAGTTTTGGCATTTAGATTACTGGGCAATAAGAAAGTAAAGCTACCTCTAAATACTAATGATTATTGGTCTCAAAGGCAATCCCTCCAAAATCTTATTCACGCGAATGAGACTATTAAGACCAAATATCACGGATGGAACCTTTCCCTTTTTGACTTGAGAACAGTAGGATATGACCTCCAGCTATTCTGCATTTCTATTGGACTGAGCGCTACTTTTATGGATCGGCAATATGAGTACGATAAGATTGCACCTGCAATTAAAGCAAGGAAAGCTGATATTGTTATCGATGCAGGTGGGTGTTTTGGGGACACCGCACTTTACTTCGCTCATGAAGTTGGTGAAAATGGGCATGTTTATACAATAGAATTCATACCAAGTAATTTAGAGATTATGACTAAAAATCTAGGCCTGAATGAAAATCTTAAACAGCGCATTACTATTGTTGAGCGACCTCTTTGGAATGTATCAAATGAAAAACTTTATTACATGGATCAGGGAGCTGCGAGTTCTGTTTCATTCACCAAGACGGACGATTTCAATGAAGAAACATTAACGATTTCTATTGATGATTTGGTCAAAGAAAGAAATATTCCTAAAATTGATTTCATTAAGATGGATATAGAGAGCGCTGAAATGAATGCGCTGAAAGGGGCTACTCAGACTATCCAAACTTTTCGTCCTAAACTTGCCATTGCAATCTATCATCAAGTTAATGATTTTGCCAATGTTGTAAACTTCATTGCAGAATTAGATTTAGAATACAAGTTCTATTTAGGTCACTATACGATATATGCCCAAGAAACGATTCTTTTTGCAGTCCCGGAGTAAGAAATGGAAGGAGTTAAATTGAATTGGATATGAAAAATGGTGCTTTGTCTGACATGACACGTCGCCTTGCGGTAATCGATACCACTTTTCCATGGAAACAAAGTGGTTTTCGCTATTGGGAAAATATCGAAATTTTCAAACAGAGACCGGATACTCTTTTTTTTGCAACGGACTTAAATATGGATGAATTTCCTACACCAGTTTATAAGTTTGAGTCTTTTGAAATAATTGCAAAAAAAGAAGGGATTACTGATATATATTGTGTTTTTTTAAATCTTGTTTTAAGTTTGCAAGGTGCCTGTTATCTCTCTGATGGTACCTATATGCCTGGATCAAATCCAAGATTTAATATAAGTCCATTTATAAAAGAGAATGATATTAACATCCACACAACATTGTATCCTGGTGGTGGCCTGGATCCTTCCACTTCTGATCAATTTCTTCGTATGGCTGACCAAAATTGTAAAACGGTATTTACGAACATTGATGAAGTATTAAATGTTATCCCAACTAGCATTTATTTTCCGGTAGTAATCAATACGGATTTCTACTCTTATGTTCCAAAGTCTAAATCTAAACGAATACAATTAACTTTTTCTGCTCATCGTGCTGAACGTAAAGGTTTTCCATTATTGGCACAAGTATTTAATCAACTTGATGAACATTTTCATCTAAATATTATAGGTGATTGGCAGAATGACCTCCATTTACTAACGAATAAAAATTATACTTTTTTTGGTCTACTAAATCCTGAAAGAATAAAGATTCTTTATGAGCAATCCCATGTATTCATTTACTGTGGTACTCAAGATCAGTTTGCTCTGGATGGGTTTCCAACAACAGCAGCAGTTGATGCGATGGCAACTGGATGTGTTTTAGTTTCCACCAATCCTCGTAATGACCAATTTATACTTGAAAGCGGCGTAGACTATCTTGAGGTGGAAGCAGATGTGAACTCAATAACAGACACTTTGATCTGGATCAAGGAAAACTTCCAGCAAGCTATGGAGATTGGGATAAAAGGTGCAACTAAAATCAAAAATAATTTTGATTCTAAAGTTATTGTGAAATCAAAATTATCGCACATTTTCGGCAACAATCAATAATTAAATAAATTATACAGAATAGGAGCATATAAGTTAGGAGAAACGTTTTCTTGATATAGATGATACTGTCGAAAAATGGGGGGTCTAAAGTGGATCATCATCTTGAAAAGAGACTCATATTCAAAACGTTCATCAAATCTACAAATTTTATCTGTAACTTTTCTCTTTACAAGAAAACAAAATCCAACAAGACGTAATACTTTCTTCGATCTCCAACATTGGTTTTCGACTTATTCGAAAGGTATTTCTTTAATGTCGGTATAATCCACATCATTTTGTTGGTGGACAACTCACATAATTACTCACCGGACTAGCCTTCAATATTTTTTATTCCCTATAGAGCAACGTAGTCATTGATTGTAACCAATTTTATCGTTATTTAAAAATGAAATTTGATCGCCAGTAGCGATATCTAGAACTTAATTACCATTTACCAAAACCTAAATTCTTTTCATTTATTAAATCTCTTGTGTCCCAATTGTTTCAGAACATGAAAAAAAGGGATTTGTTGCAAAATTCAGCTTTAAATCAACAGTTATTCAAGGGAAATATGAATCTGACATTACATTGGAAATGGTATCTGCGCTATAACCAAGTATTCTCATTTTGATAGATAATGGAGGGATTTAGCTTATCAAATGGCTCCAGCATAATTTATAATGGGGATGATATGATGATGGAGTATGACGTCATCTTTTAGCCATCAAATGATACCTGAGAGTCAGATGAAATGTAAATCAATTTAAGAGCTATTGGATGAGATTGTATCACGTTATAGATTCCTAAGAAAACACTATTGATTTTCCCCTTAGAAACAACAAGACAAAAGGCAGCAATGTTCTTCTTCAAGAAAACATTGCGGTCTTTCTATGTTTCTAGGCCTCGTGTCATACTTCACTATCTCCACTGTTCTATTTTAGTAGAAGATCATGTTGTCTTTATTGGCTGGGTAACAAAGGCTGGATAAAGTGTGACTTAGTCTAGTGAATTTTAAGGATATGCTCAGGGATTTTAAAATGGTTCTGTATTTTTAACAATTGGGCGAATTTTATCCAAGCCAATAAACTCCATATTCATAGAATAATGTATGTTTTGTGAAAAGGAGGATACAAAATTGGGTATGGATAAAAGAGATAAAAAATGTAAAGATTGCGGCCATAGCAAATGCAAATGCAATCAAAAAAAATGTAAAGATTGCGGCCATAGCAAATGCAAGTGCGATCATAAAAAATGTAAAGATTGCGGACATAGTAAATGTAAATGTGACAATAATAAATGTTCGGATTGTGGACATAGTCCATGCAAATGCGAATCTAAACAAGAACAAAAGGTAGAGCAAAACGTTAAAGTGAACGTAAACGTACCTTCTCATTGTAATCATGGACCTCAAGGTAATCCAGGATCACAAGGAGTTCAAGGCCCACAAGGGTCTACGGGTACCCAAGGAGTTCAAGGCCCACAAGGGTCTACGGGTACCCAAGGAGCCCAAGGCCCACAAGGGTCTACGGGTACCCAAGGAGCCCAAGGCCCACAAGGGTCTACGGGTACCCAAGGAGCCCAAGGCCCACAAGGGTCTACGGGTGCCCAAGGAGTCCAAGGCCCACAAGGATCTACGGGTGTCCAAGGAGCCCAAGGCCCACAAGGTACTCAAGGACCTTCTGGAGGGGATCAAGGCCCACAAGGATCTACGGGTGCTCAAGGCGATCAAGGCCCACAAGGATCTTCAGGTGCTCAAGGGGATCAAGGCCCACAAGGATCTACGGGTGCTCAAGGGGATCAAGGCCCACAAGGTTCTACTGGTGCTCAAGGAGACCAAGGCCCACAAGGTTCTACTGGTGCTCAAGGAGACCAAGGCCCACAAGGATCTACGGGTGCTCAAGGAGACCAAGGCCCACAAGGATCTACGGGTGCTCAAGGCGATCAAGGCCCACAAGGATCTACGGGTGTTCAAGGCAATCAAGGCCCACAAGGATCTACGGGTGTTCAAGGCAATCAAGGCCCACAAGGATCTACGGGTGCTCAAGGGGACCAAGGCCCACAAGGATCTACGGGCGCTCAAGGCAATCAAGGCCCACAAGGATCTACGGGCGCTCAAGGCGATCAAGGCCCACAAGGATCTACGGGTGCTCAAGGAGACCAAGGCCCACAAGGATCTACGGGCGCTCAAGGCGATCAAGGCCCACAAGGATCTACGGGTGCTCAAGGAGCCCAAGGCCCACAAGGGTCTACGGGTGCTCAAGGGGACCAAGGCCCACAAGGATCTACGGGTGCTCAAGGCGATCAAGGCCCACAAGGATCTACGGGTGCTCAAGGCGATCAAGGCCCACAAGGATCTACGGGTACTCAAGGCGATCAAGGCCCACAAGGATCTACGGGTGCTCAAGGCGATCAAGGCCCACAAGGATCTACGGGCGCTCAAGGGGACCAAGGTCCACAAGGATCTACGGGTGCTCAAGGCGATCAAGGCCCACAAGGTGCTACTGGTGCTCAAGGAGACCAAGGCCCACAAGGTGCTACGGGTGCTCAAGGAGACCAAGGCCCACAAGGATCTACGGGTGCTCAAGGAGACCAAGGCCCACAAGGATCTACGGGTGCTCAAGGAGACCAAGGCCCACAAGGTGCTACTGGTGCTCAAGGCGTTCAAGGCCCACAAGGAGCCACTGGTACTCAAGGAGACCAAGGCCCACAAGGCGCTACGGGTGCTCAAGGCGTTCAAGGCCCACAAGGAGCCACTGGTACTCAAGGAGACCAAGGCCCACAAGGTGCTACTGGTGCTCAAGGCGTTCAAGGCCCACAAGGTGCTACGGGTGCTCAAGGCGTTCAAGGCCCACAAGGAGCCACTGGTACTCAAGGAGACCAAGGCCCACAAGGCGCTACGGGTGCTCAAGGCGTTCAAGGCCCACAAGGAGCCACTGGTACTCAAGGAGACCAAGGCCCACAAGGTGCTACTGGTGCTCAAGGCGTTCAAGGCCCACAAGGAGCCACTGGTACTCAAGGCGTTCAAGGTCCACAAGGCGCCACTGGGAGTGGTGCAATTATTCCTTTCGCTTCCGGTACCCCAGTAACATTGACTAGTGTTCTAGGTGGATTACTTGATACTGGAGGTCTTATTGGGTTCGGAAGTTCTTTTGAAGGTGTTACTATTGGTGGAGGAACAATTACACTAAGTCCTGGTATTGGGGGCGTGCTTGACTTCGCATTTGTAGCACCTCGTGCCGGAACTGTATCATCAATATCTGCATTCTTTAGTACGACAGTGGCAGTAACTATAGGTACACCAGTTACTATTAGAGCAGAAATATATACGGCACCTGCAGCTAGCAATACTTTTTCTCCATCAGGCGCCTTTGTACTATTAACACCAGCTTTAGGACCTGTAATTTCCATTGGAAATACAGCTAGTGGTACTGCTGCAACTGCACTAGGGGTTACTGCAGGGGAAAAATTATTACTGGTTTTCTCTATAGATACTGCAGTTTCGGTTCTCACTGCGGTTGAAGGTTTTGCAAGCGCGGGTATAACGATTAATTAACATTTTGTTAGTATTTTCTAATTCAAGACATCAGTTGCAGTTTAACAAAAACCGATTAGAAATTGCCCCATAACAATTTATTTGAAAACGGGAAGGATAATAATCTTCCCGTTTTTTTTGTCTATTCAGTTTAAAATTAAGAATTTATCAGTAAGAATCTCCCTCTCCAAAAATCATTAATACAGTTCATCGTATAGTTTGATAAAAAGGGGAATGGGAAGATATTTATGAAAAATTCTGTTCCAGTTGGTAGTGATGTTGCATGTTCAGTGCAGGTTCCTTTATTTGGTATTGGTGTTACCGGGAACCTTGCTGGTCCTTTATTGTTACCGACAGACCCATCGAGCACAGGTGGGGCACAGGTATTTGTAAACGGAGTGCCTGTGGGTCCAGTCTTTACTTCACTTGCTGGTGCTCCAATAGTTGGTACTGTAACAGCCCTAATACCTGCTGCAGGTACAGTGGAAATACAGGTTGTAGGCATTGGTACAAGAGCTACTTCCGGTCGCCACATTAGTAGTTGAAACTTTGTTGTAATTTATACCAGAGAACCCTGTAACAAGTGTGGGATTTTCAATATATATCCAGCTTTTAAACATGAACGAAATCAAAGGCGTAATACTTATATTGTTACGCCTTTGGCATCATTCAATTTCAATACAAGAGAAAGAAGACTGCAAAGCATTTTTAATAGGAAGCTTTGTGGTCTTTTCATGTTTCTAAATACTGACATGAAAATCGGTAATAAAATTTCGACTTAGTAATTGAAGACGAACACAGAAAAAACGGAATATCCAATGAAGGTAAACCGATGCATTATATACTGTACCAAAAGGTGAGAAAGATAGAGATTAAGCAATTTACAGTGATTTACTCCCCTTATGATGAACTAATTAGCCCGTAATTAGTGATAGAAACAAGCATTTATTCGCTTTTTTACATATTGTCGAACAAACATCTTTATCTCTGACGATTACCAAACGTTCGATGTCTTGTCCTTTTGTGTATACATAAGATTAACAAATTTGCTCGAAAGCAAGCTAATTTCTTCTTTATTAGAATTCGTTTTATTTTACGAGATAATTAAAAGGCTCTCTCAAGTTCAGAATCAAGGTAAAGATAACCGGCATCTATTAAAAATGTTATCCATACATTGTTATAATAGGAATAATTTTTAAAAAATTCCAAAAGACAATCCAAGGTGAACAATTAAGATTCACTTAATAACTAATATCCTTAATCCCTTTTTTAAAAAGAAATTAAGTCTTTGTAATTTTATGAACAACTGGCGCACATAGCTAGATTTTTAGTCCAAGGTTGTTAATATCATTTCAATCTGCTTGATATCTTCTACAAATTCATGATAATCCTTTACGCGCTCACGATAAGAGTGAAGAGCAGTTTTGAATAAATCGTTCGTATCAAGAAATCCATCTTCTCGTGAGGCAACTATAATATCTAACCATTGACTAAATGTTTTTAGACCTAGTATGTTGTTATTTTGATTCGGATGTCTTCGAAAATAACTAAGAGCTTCCGGAATATACACAGCTTTTCCTTTTGATAATAATGACAACCAGGCAGCTAGATCATTGATAAGAGAATACTGTTTCCCTTTGTATACTCCATAAAGTTCGGTAAGATCTTTTTTTCTAAATAACACTGTTGTCGGTTCACCGATGACATTGAGACAACGGGTTAATGCAACGTTCCCCAACATCTTTCCATCTAAAATTCTTGTTTCTTCATATAGCCTAGCCGTTGCACCGATAGGAGGGAGAAACTGACCTGATTCATCGATGGTTTGTCGATAAGAAGTAACAAGTGAAATATTTTCGAATTCATTAAAAAAATAGATCATTTTTGCGATTTTTTCTTTTTGAAAAACGTCATCATCCATCAAGTAATTGATATATTCCCCTGATGCTAGATCAAAGCATTTGTGCCAATTTTCAAGAAATAAATTCCGTTCGTTTTTATGATACTTGATCTGAGGAAATGAATGTAAATAAGGAACAAGCATATCTTGTACTCGATCATCTGAACTATCATCACAGATGATGATTTCTATATTCGGGTAGGTTTGTTCTAATACACTATCGATGGCTATTTTTAGAGTATGTGGTCGGTTATACGCAGGTATGACTATACTTACTAATGGAAGTACCACGGGATACTCCTCCTTCCTATATAGTAACATTCCCTCCGATATGGACACTGGGGCAACTGTCACAAAATCTACAATTCGATTATCGCGGCTCTCCTAAATGATTTCGTTTAACAATGAACATAGAAGGATGTACTAACTAACGTACCTGCAAACTGAAAACTAAACTTCTTTGTTTTTTCAACTAGACGTTACTTTAGGAATGGATCCTTTGTGCTAGAATATACAATTTTTACCTGTTTTTTATTAGCGAAGAGATATTAGTAAATCACCTAAAATAGGAGCATCATCTACGATTAAGCCCTTTTAATTCAAGTCGTTCATCCAGAAATTCTGTCCCTTGAATTCCGATTTAGATTTGCTCACAAAGTTAAAGAACTTTACGACCATTACTACCACAACACCAAATCACCATCGTCTTTCTGAAGGAACCATCCTTCAAACGAACATCTTTGTTTGTGATTTATTTCCATATAGATAAACTTAAGATTCGACTGGATATATTCTCCGGAACTAGCCAAGGCGTATAAGGATACCTATAAAAATGGATGCTGATAATAAGGAGGAGAAAAATAAGTCCGTGATTGGATGTTTTAACTCGTAAGCGAATGAATGATGTCATCGTTTTGTGGACCTTCTGGACCAAATAGGCATCCCGTAGATAAGGCAATTTTCCTTTCAGCTTTTTGAACTGTCCAGTCATTACCTAGAAATCTTTTTGATATAATTGTTTGAGGTACCAAGTATAAATTTGAAGTATCCTACAACCACTGGTACACCAGATTCGTGGATCTGTCGATAGAAGTCGAGGGTCATATATGTACCAAAGGTAGCATATGGAATAAACGTGTCCACTTGATCGCCCAGTATTAGCTACTCACTAAAGGCTCTTCTCATCCATACACCAGTTATCCGAACGAGTACCTACAAAAAATGACTCTATTCCACACCATATCGTAGCCAGGAGTAGGGTTGTAAAAAATGTGAAATTCGGCATCGAGACATAGTTATTTCCCCCTTGAACGCTTACTTTGGGAAATAACTAATAATAAGCCGGCTCATAGGTTATCCAATACTCGTTGTTCACAGGTTATTGAGGGTGCCGAAAGTACTGTAAATTCGAGATAATTTTATTTCGGACAAATACGTGATCAACGACTCCTTGCTTCATCTAAAATATATTGCTATCGCTTTGGTAATAGACTTCAACTGATGAAAAATTAAATTGATCTTCCCTGAAAATGAATGCTCTCTCTGCCACCGTTTCAAAAATAGCTCATGACCATGCAGTGATTGTGACCATAGACGTCGTTTTTTGCTTGGTGGCTCTAAGATGGAGAGGGGCATATGCATTCTTTTTGAACATCAGCCTCCGTTGATATTGTAATGTTACTGATTCGTTCAAAATGAACGTCTGGGTTTGTCTTTGAGTTGCATGGAGTAATATTTTCTAATATTTCCTATATATATAATCGATGTAAAAAAATTCATATGATGAAGAGAATGAGTAATGGTTATAGAAACTACTCATGAATCAATACGAATCTATAGTTTGTGTTGGATATTCTGAAAGGGGGATGGATATGTCATCGGATCATACTCCACTATTGACAACTCACCTATTTATTTCAAAGAAAAATTCATGGGATGGATTGGAAGATATGTTAATGAGACTGGCTGAAAGTGGAATCACAGTGAAGTTGTATGGACCTGATGATGCATTATTGGATATAAATCCTAAAAATCCTCGTGTATATGTTTCATTGGGAACGGAGTGGGAAGAATTTAGAACACTGAATGCGTTACCTGTTCACGAGAGAAAACGTTGGTTACATTACAATTCTTCAACAGAAATTCAACCATTCAATTTATTTTTCTGCTGGCTCAAACGGACCGATCCTCTCCCTGAAAATAAAGCGCTACCTTCGACTCGTTTTTCTTCAGATACTCCTTTAGTGTCCGTGTTCACAGCTAGCTACAAGTCCAAAGACAAAATTCAGCGACCTTATCGCTCTCTATTGAATCAGACTTACTCTAATTGGGAATGGGTTATTGTAGACGACTCCGGTGATGAGGATGAGACATACAACCAAGATTTACTGCCTCTAGACGATCCCCGTGTGAGGAGGTATCGCCAAGATTCCCGCAATGGCTACATAGGGGCAATCAAACGGTATGCAGCAGGTCTATGTACAGGGGAAATTTTAGTGGAAGTAGATCATGATGATGACCTAACTCCAAATTGCCTGAAGAAAATCGTCGATGCATTTCAACAACACCCTGAATGTGGCTTTGCTTATGGGGATTGTGCAGAGGTGCACGTAGGGAGCCACCATGCTCATTGGTATGGTTGGGATTGTGGTTTTGGATTTAGTATTCATTATCGAGTCTGGGTACATGAAATGAATCGATGGCAAAATGTGCAAAGACACACTACCATCAATGGGAATACAATCCGCCATTTGGTTGGTTTACCTAATCATCCTCGTGCGTGGGCGAGGGATTTTTACCATCTAATTGGAGGCCACCGCGAAGAACTATTGGTTGCAGACGATTACGATATGCTAGTTCGGACGTTTCTTAGTACGAAGTATGTATCTATTCCCGATTTACTCTATATCCAATATCGAAATGAAAATGGAGATAACTCTACTTTTCAGAGAAATAAGCAGATTCAAATCCTCGTAAAAGAACTAAACAGTTATTATTCCCAGAGAATCTACACAAGATTGGAAGAACTGAATTTACCCGAGAGTGTGCCATATAGTCGTATATGGGAGACAACTACAGATAATCCAGCACGAAAAACTGCTCATATCATTAATGAAGAATTATCTAGAGTTTCCATACTATTTCCTATTCCTCACTCCTGTCCTACAAATGAGCACACCCAATTATTTAAAACTCTTCAAAAGGGCATAGATACCAATTTTAATGAAATCGAGGTTGTTATTGTTGGTCGTATTCCTGCTGGAATCGAAAGCTTTGCGTCAAGGGCGCCCATGGGAGCCATCCGCTGGTGGCCAATGGAGGAGAATGATTCAATAGAAACGTGTATCCAATATGCCAAGTTTTGCTCTTCATGTTCTGAGAAAGTAGTAGTGTTGCCTTAACCTCTGCAAGGATGATAAGAGTTGCTGCTATAGGAGCTAGTTAACAAAAAATGCCCAAACTATGACTATTTCAACTTGAATCTTACTTTTATTATCACGCCTGATGACAAGTAAATTAAAAACGGGGAGGGTTATTAACCCTTCCCGTTTTTTTGTCTTCTCAATTATTAGATTAAGAATTTATCAGTAAAAACCTCCCCTTCAAAACCATAAAACAGTCAATCATATATTTTGATACAAAGGGGAAGGGAAAGGTGTTTATGAAAAAACCCCCTCATTAATTATTCGTCACAATTTTTAATATAATTTTAAAAAATAATCAATTTTTTTCACACTCAAGTTATTCGCTCCGTTTCTCATCTCAATAACATACCCCATAACTGAAGGTATGAATCACATGTTGAATAAATTTTTTGCCTAGATCCTTGGTTATTTTCTGACTCTTTTACAAGAGCTAGGCGATACCATATATGGGCTATTTGAATTCTTTGTTTACTTTATATAAAATTCCTAATATTCAAGAAGCATCTTGGAGTGGTACATCATAATTAAATCATCACAAGTGATTCTTGATTCTTTTTCTTTTATTAAATCTCTAGAACACTCCCCTATGTCTTTTCATGCACAAATTTCATCCTCAATCCATCCTTTTTGTAGTTTAGAATTTTCGATTTCCTTAATAATCCCCTTTTCTCGTTGGTTAAAGACGACGGGGGTGTAACCATAGAGGAAAAAAAGATAATCGTTACTACGATATTGAACCGGCATCGCCCATACACCAAACCTTGGAAACTCCATCTAGCCCCATACTTAATAGTGTAATGGATCTTAATTTGGCACTAACTAACAGGTTGCGAAGCTCGGGATTCTTTCATATATAGCCGACTAAACCATGTTAAATAAAAGTGAGATTAAATGCACTACTTACTAGTCCAGAAGTTGTCCTTTTGCATAAAAAAGACTATGGGATGCTAAAATTTTACAATCGATAACTTTAAAGGAAAAACATGGAAGAGACATCCAAAAGGCAGTGAAATATCACATAGTGGAACAAACTTATGGGCCTAAGCGAGTTCGTTCAAATTCCCTACATATATATCAGGTGTTCACCACTTCCAAATTTAATTTTATATTCATAGGATACAGTAATGTCTGATAGAAAGGAGGATAAAATTGGGTAAGGATAAAAAAGATAAAAAATGTAAAGATTGCGGACATAGTAAATGTTTGGATTGTGGACATAGTCAATGCAAATGCGAATCTAAAAAAGAACAAAAGGTAGAGCAAAACGTTGAAGTGAATGTAAGCGTACCTGCTAATGGTAATCAGGGTACTCAAGGCTCTAAAGGGGCTCAAGGACCTCAGGGATCTCAAGGAGTTCAAGGCCCTCAAGGAGTTCAAGGTTCTCAGGGGCCACAAGGAGTTCAAGGCCCTCAAGGAGTTCAAGGCTCTCAGGGGCCACAAGGAGTTCAAGGCCCTCAAGGAGTTCAAGGCTCTCAGGGGCCACAAGGTGTTCAAGGGGACCAAGGACCACAAGGTGCTACTGGTGCTCAAGGAGACCAAGGCCCACAAGGTGCTACTGGTGTTCAAGGGGACCAAGGCCCACAAGGTGCTACTGGTGCTCAAGGAGACCAAGGCCCACAAGGTGCTACTGGTGTTCAAGGGGACCAAGGCCCACAAGGTGCTACTGGTGCTCAAGGAGACCAAGGCCCACAAGGTGCTACTGGTGTTCAAGGGGACCAAGGACCACAAGGTGCTACTGGTGCTCAAGGAGACCAAGGACCACAAGGTGCTAGTGGTGCTCAAGGGGACCAAGGACCACAAGGCGTTCAAGGCCCTCAAGGTGCTCAAGGACCACAAGGCGTTCAAGGCTCACAAGGCGTTCAAGGCCCTCAAGGTGCTCAAGGACCACAGGGCGTTCAAGGCCCTCAAGGTGCTCAAGGCCCACAGGGCGTTCAAGGACCACAAGGGGATCAAGGCCCGCAAGGCGTTCAAGGACCGCAAGGTGCTCAAGGGCCACAAGGTGCTCAAGGCCCTCAAGGCGTTCAAGGACCACAAGGTGCTCAAGGCCCGCAAGGTGCTCAAGGACCGCAGGGCGTTCAAGGGCCACAAGGTGCTCAAGGCCCACAAGGTGCTAGTGGTGCTCAAGGGGACCAAGGCCCACAAGGTGCTAGTGGTGCTCAAGGAGACCAAGGCCCACAAGGTGCTACTGGTGTTCAAGGGGACCAAGGCCCGCAAGGTGCTAGTGGTGCGCAGGGTACTCAAGGCCCACAAGGTGCTAGTGGTGCTCAAGGGGACCAAGGCCCACAAGGTGCTATTGGTGCGCAAGGTACACAAGGACCTCAAGGACCACAAGGTGGTACTGGTGTTCAAGGGGACCAAGGCCCACAAGGTGCTAGTGGTGCTCAAGGAGACCAAGGCCCACAAGGTGCTACTGGTGTTCAAGGGGACCAAGGCCCGCAAGGTGCTAGTGGTGCGCAGGGTACTCAAGGCCCACAAGGTGGTACTGGTGTTCAAGGGGACCAAGGCCCACAAGGTGCTACTGGTGCTCAAGGAGACCAAGGCCCACAAGGTGGTACTGGTGTTCAAGGGGACCAAGGCCCGCAAGGTGCTACTGGTGCTCAAGGAGACCAAGGCCCACAAGGTGCTACTGGTGTTCAAGGGGGCCAAGGCCCGCAAGGTGCTATTGGTGCGCAGGGTACTCAAGGCCCACAAGGTGCTAGTGGTGCTCAAGGGGACCAAGGCCCACAAGGTGCTATTGGTGCGCAAGGTACACAAGGACCTCAAGGACCACAAGGCGTTCAAGGCCCTCAGGGCGTTCAAGGACCGCAAGGTGCTCAAGGGCCACAAGGTGCTCAAGGCCCGCAGGGTGTTCAAGGCCCACAAGGGGATCAAGGCCCGCAAGGTGCTCAAGGACCGCAGGGCGTTCAAGGCCCACAAGGTGCTCAAGGACCGCAGGGCGTTCAAGGCCCACAAGGGGATCAAGGCTCGCAAGGCGTTCAAGGCCCTCAAGGTGCTCAAGGCCCGCAAGGTGCTCAAGGCCCGCAAGGCGTTCAAGGCCCACAAGGGGATCAAGGCTCGCAAGGCGTTCAAGGCCCTCAAGGTGCTCAAGGCCCGCAAGGCGTTCAAGGACCACAAGGTACTCAAGGGGACCAAGGACCACAAGGTGCTAGTGGTGCTCAAGGGGACCAAGGCGTTCAAGGCCCTCAAGGTGCTCAAGGACCGCAGGGCGTTCAAGGGCCACAAGGTGCTCAAGGCCCACAAGGTGCTCAAGGACCGCAGGGCGTTCAAGGCCCACAAGGGGATCAAGGCTCGCAGGGCGTTCAAGGCCCACAAGGGGTTCAAGGCCCGCAAGGGGATCAAGGCCCGCAAGGTGTTCAAGGTCCGCAAGGCACTCAAGGCCCGCAGGGCGTTCAAGGCCCACAAGGGGATCAAGGCCCGCAAGGTGCTCAAGGCCCGCAGGGCGTTCAAGGCCCACAAGGGGATCAAGGCCCGCAAGGCACTCAAGGCCCGCAGGGCGTTCAAGGCCCACAAGGGGATCAAGGCCCGCAAGGTGTTCAAGGCCCGCAAGGGGATCAAGGCCCGCAAGGCGTTCAAGGCCCACAAGGTGTTCAAGGCCCGCAAGGTGCTCGAGGCCCGCAGGGCGATCAAGGGCCACAAGGTGCTCAAGGACCACAAGGCGTTCAAGGTCCACAAGGTGCTCAAGGCCCGCAGGGCGTTCAAGGCCCACAAGGTGCTCAAGGTGCTCAAGGACCACAAGGCGTTCAAGGTCCACAAGGCGTTCAAGGCCCGCAAGGTGCTCAAGGTCCACAAGGTGCTCAAGGTCCACAAGGCGTTCAAGGCCCACAAGGTACTCAAGGACCACAAGGCGTTCAAGGTCCACAAGGTGGAGTATTAGCCTTTGCAGATTTTTTTGCGTTGATGCCTCCTGATAATGCAGCAACAGTTGCTGCCGGTACAGACGTAAGCTTTCCGCAAGATGGACCTACTAGTGGGGCTGCTATTTCCCGTACTGGTCCTAGTACATTTAACTTATTAGAAATTGGCTTTTATCAGGTCCTGTTTCAGGTGAGTGTGACCGAAGCGGGCCAACTGATTCTAACTCTCAATGGTGCTGACCTAGCCTATACGGTGGTCGGGCGAGCAACCGGTACTACTCAGATAGTAGGAATGGCTCTTGTGCAAACGACAGTGATCAACTCAATACTCACTGTACGAAATCCTGCTGGCAATACCCCGGCGCTTACCATCACTCCTTTGGCTGGAGGAGCAAGGCCTGTTTCAGCACACCTTGTTATCACGCGACTCGGATAGACGGAAAAATAATTAATATGACATTCTGTATCAAACCTGTTGGCTGGTTTGGTAGTAGCATTTAGCCCAATTAAAAACATGGTACTCTCAATTTAAAAAATTAAACCTGTGATTAAAATGATAAAAGATATGGATTAGTCTGATTGCTATTTTTAAGAATCCTCAATTTTTTTAATAATGGGTGCTTCGTACTATAAAAAGGTCAAGCAGATATTTAAAATGTACCCTTTGTAAAGGACATTAAAAAAAGGTTAGGCCACATTAAGAAGATGATTTCTGTGTATTCTACAGGGGGCATCTTTTTTTAATTCCATTGGTATCTAAACTAGTTATAATACGTCATATAACTTCTTATTTTCATTTTATGTACATTTATAGTATTACAAGGTTTAATATAGGCTTCATCTTAGAAATGACCAAAAAAGGAATCTATTAGAGTGTTATCCAACAGTTCCTCTTTTTTACATTTATTGCATAATTCCTAGTTTTTTTACGTGTTTCTGAAATGTGGGACTAGTATAGTGTACTCCTTGACCAGAGTGATTATAGGCCCCTTCCGCAAACTTTACTCGTTTATTCTTCATTAAATTTACTAATGTATCTGTAGCTAAATCTAATGTCATTCGACTAGACACATTATAGGCAAGTATTTAAAGTATTTCATTCGTTGAACTATCTTTAATCGTGGATAAATAAATAAGCCTTCTGTCCATTGTCATAATATAAATATGTAATATCAGTAAGTAATACTTTTCCTGGAATTGCTTGTTTAAACTCTCGGTTTAATAAGGTCGGCAGAACGGTGTGTGTTCTTGAGTGGCTTTCAACGTCTTCTGATTAGGGTTGGTTCTTCTAATTGGACAAACAATCTTGTATTCATTATCAACAACATTCCTGACAGTTGGAGTTTTTCAAAGAAGGAAAAAAGGAAGACCTTACTAGGCTGCTGAACCGCCAAAAAGCTCACACAGAAGTTTATCCAAATACGTATAGACCATTACACTAAATCCATGGATAACTCAATTGCATAAAAAGTGTAATGGATTTTTTAATTTGGCACGTAAGTAACCAACAGATTGCAAGGCTCGGCCACGGCTATTTTGGGATTATTTCATGTTTAGCTGGTAGACCCCGTTAAATAAAAATGAGCTTACTAGGGCTAATAACTAGGCCGGAAGTTGTCCTTTTGCATATAAAGGATTAATGAATGACAAAAGGGAGGCAGCTTATGAAAATCCGAAAGGCCATTATTCCGGCCGCAGGCCTCGGGACTCGATTTTTGCCTGCAACAAAAGCCCAGGCTAAGGAAATGCTGCCGATTGTTGATAAACCAACGATTCAATATATTGTAGAAGAAGCAGTAGCTTCGGGTATAGAGGAAATTATTATCATAATCGGTAGAGGAAAAAGATCAATAGAGGATCATTTTGATAAATCCTATGAGTTGGAAGATGCACTTTTAAGAAAAAATCAGCTAGATGTTTTAGAGGAAGTTCAGAAAATATCTAGTTTGGCAAATATCTATTATGTCCGCCAAAAGGAACCGAAGGGGCTAGGACATGCAATTCTCTGCGCGAAAAGCTTCATTGGAAATGAACCTTTTGCTGTTTTATTAGGAGATGACATCGTTATGTCTGAAACACCTTGTCTGAAACAAATCATCAGTGTTTTCGAGTATTGTAACAGCTCCGTTGTAGCTGTTCAGAATGTACCGGAAAAGGATGTCAGTAAATATGGAATTATTAAGCCAAAAGGGACAATGATTGAGCCTAACCTTTTCCATATCGATTCTTTGGTGGAAAAACCCAAAAGGGAAGAGGCTCCTTCCAGATATGCGATTATGGGGCGTTATGTTTTAAGACCTGAGATTTTTGAAACACTAGCAAAGCTTCCAATTGGACATGGTAATGAATTACAGCTAACAGATGCCATAAATGAGCTAAATAAGCAGCAGGCCGTATTAGCATATAACTTTGAGGGAAACCGATATGATATTGGTGATAAAGTTGGATTTATTAAGGCAACAATAGACTTTGCCTTGCAAAGGGATGATATAAGAGATGAGGTACTTTCCTATTTAAGTCATGTAAATAAGAAAGAAAACCTTCAGATTATAAAGAGAGAGCTTGAATAATATGAAAATAGCTGTTTTAGGTACAGGTTATGTCGGGCTGTCCACTGGTGTTTGTTTGTCAGAAATAGGGCATAGTGTCATTTGTATCGATACAGATGAACAGAAAATTAAAAGTCTACGTCAAGGGATTTCTCCAATATATGAACCGGGTCTGGAGACTTTGCTTGTTCAAAATGCTGCAGCGGGTAGACTGCTATTTACAACTTCTCATCGAGAGGCATTAATTGGTGCTGAGATTATTATTATTGCTGTAGGAACACCGCAAAGGGATGACGGGGGAGCAGATTTATCGTATCTTGAGCAAGCGGCGAAGGATATTGCTGCCCATTTAGTACAGAGTGCTGTGGTCGTCTTAAAGAGTACAGTGCCTGTTGGTACGAATGAATTTATTAAAAAAATTATGGAAGATCAATGTAACGAAAGGGTCACCCTTGAAATGGTTTCAAACCCTGAATTCTTAAGACAAGGGTCTGCCATTATGGATACGATGCAACCAGATCGAATCATTATCGGTTTTGAAAATGAAGAGGCGGCAATGAAAGTACAAGAAATGTATCGTCCGTTGAATGCACCATTTGTATTAACAAGTATTAAAAGTGCGGAAATGATTAAGTATGCTTCTAATGCCTTTTTGGCGACTAAGATTAGCTTTATCAATGAGGTTGCCAATTTATGCGGGGTAGTAGGAGCAGATGTTGAAGATGTAGCAAAGGGAATGGGAAAAGATAAAAGGATTGGAGAATCCTTTTTACAACCCGGTATTGGTTATGGAGGATCTTGTTTTCCTAAGGATGTTAAAGCTTTGCTTCATACGGCCAATTTGCATGGAATACAGTTCTCCCTGTTGAAAGAAACAGTAGCGATTAACGATTTCCAGCAAGAACTCCTTGTAACGAAAGCTATAAAACGTTTTGGAGAATTAAAAGGAAAAAAGGTTGCGATGCTTGGTCTTGCTTTCAAGCCTGAGACTGACGATATGAGGGAAGCGCCATCAATCAAAATTGCGCGTTCATTAGCCAAACTGGGAGCAGAAGTGGTAGCTTATGATCCCGTTGCAATAGATAATGCCAAGAAAATATTAAGGGATACAATTAGGTATGCAAGCTCAGCCCACGAAGCGGCATTGGATGCGGACGCAGTATTTATTGTCACAGAATGGAATGAGTTTAGACATTTAAATCTTGAGGCATTGATGAATATAATGAAACAACCGATTGTTTTTGATGGAAGAAATTGTTTTGGGGAAGAACGAATCAGAGCTTGTAAGAAAATTGAATATTATCCAATAGGAAGACCATCAATAATAATTGGAATGACTTAAATGATCAACATTTTCTAACATCTTCATTAATTCTAAAATGATTTTTTAAAGCCGTAGTATAAACTATTCTATAGGCGGGCAAACCGGCGAAGCAGCACCTTTGATAGTTCTTAGGTGCTTTTTTGTATTTCTTAAAATAGAAGTAATTATCTTTGAAGATATAAAGCGAATTATAATCGCTAAGTGACCGTCATTTCTTTGTGTCGATTTGCTTGGTATTTGAGAAACATAGAGGAATACAATAACTCCAATAAAAAGACCCTCTATTTAGTTTACTCTCATTAGTATTACCTAAACAATGGAAATACATAGAGAGTCCACGAGTCTATCATATATTTTTATTAAATTTTTTTTCTTTTGTCAGGCATACTCGTTTTGTTATGTTTCTGGTCCTGATAGTCTATTAATCATTCTTCTCCGGCCATTAAAGCCATAGATTAATATCAACTATTAGCATGTTGAATTATTTTCATCATTTGTCTTTTAATTAACATTATGTCAAATCACTTACTTCAATCCTCTTTGTATTATGCTACACATACTCACTGCCATTAGCGTTACCGAATGTTATGAGCGCCAGCTATAGCTAATGAATCTTCAACAACTGCTATCTCACTTTTAAACGATTCCAAGGAAATTCGATTCCATTTAGTCCATGCGTACCTATATAGTCGTACATAATATACTTGAAAAGGACCAGAAAATTTGCTTACTATGCTTGAAAGGAGAACATTTACTTGCACACTGCTATGCATTTGAATTTAAGAGTTGACCCGACCCAATATATCTCACAGATTCGAGAAGTTCCTGATTATGATTATATTCATATGGTACGACAACCTAAGTATATGATAGACCTTTCCCTTCTGAATGAGAAGGTTCATTATCTCAATGAAATTTTCTCTCCAAAAGAATATGTGGAAAGAAATAATATTTCCCTCTTACACGCTCACCATGGTCAATTAGGGATGTTATTACTTCCTTTTAAAGAGGAAACAAACCTTCCGTTGGTAACAAGTATCCGAGGCAGGGATGCAACCCTGGCTAATCAGCCTATTGGCTATCTTGAGAACATGAAAATGCTTTTTGAGAAAGGTGAGCGTTTTTTTCCAGTTTGTCAATATTTAGCTGATAGATTAATTGCTTGGGGCTGTCCTCCAGAAAAGATCAGAGTGTTATATGGCGGGGTTGACCTTAACCAATACAATTACCGAACTCCACATAAAGAGGGCTCTCAAAACATTTTATCCATCGGAAGGTTGGTGGAAAAAAAAGGGCACCACATCTTAATGCAAGCTTTTCAAAAAATCAGAGGTAAATTTCCAAATGCCACCTTGACGATTATCGGCAGAGGGGAGCTTGAAGAACAGATCAAGTCTTTGGCAAATCAACTTAATTTAGGAGATTCTTTTCGATTATTAAATCATCTCCCTAAAGATCAAGTACGAGAACAAATGACCAATGCAGATATATTTTGCGCAGCTAGCTTAGTGGCTGCCGATGGAGATGTAGAAGGTATACCTAATACATTAAAAGAAGCTATGGCGATTGGGGTACCAGTGATCTCGACCAATCATGCCGGCATCCCTGAATTAATAACAAATAACAAAGAGGGAGTTTTAGTACAAGAAAACAATGTAGATGAACTTGCAGAGGCTCTTGAATTTATGCTAACTAACAGAGAGCTGTGGGAAACATATACAGTAGCGGCTCGTCAAAAAATCGAGCAAAACTTTAACCTTGTCCAACAGCTTCAACAACAAGCTGAATTTTATGATGAACTTGTAGCTCCTTATAAAAAAGGTGAACAAAATTCAGTAACACCTGACAAAAAGGATAAAAAGAATAAAAAAGATAAAAAAGATAAAAAAACCCTTAAGAATACTAAACAGGCTCAAAAGCAAGTTAAGTATGATGAGCAATCAATAGAGCCTAGTAAAAAAGATAAAAAAGCCGAAAAAGTAAAAAAAGCCCTTAGTTATATTCAACAGCTTCAACAGCAGACTAAAGATAAAGATAAAGATAAAGATAAAGATAAAGATAAAGATAAACTAGTAGCATCTAATAAAAAAGACAAAAAAGATAAAAAAGCCCTTAGTTATATTCAGCGACTTCAACAGCAGACTAAAGATAAAGATAAAGATGAACTAGTAGCATCTAATAAAAAAGACAAAAATGCTAAAAATCAAAAGCAGGCTAAAGATGATGAAACAGTAGCATCTCGTAAAAAAGAAAAAAAGGCTCAAAAGGCCGAAAAAGACAAAAAAGCCCTTAATTATATTCAGCAGCTTCAACAGCAGACTAAAGAAAAAGAAAAAGAAAAAGAAAAAGATAAACTAGTAGCATCTAATAAAAAAGGCAAAAAAGCCCTTAATAAAATTCAGCAGCAGTCTAAAGATGATGATGAAACAGTAGCATCTCGTAAAAAAGAAAAAAAGGCTCAAAAAGCCGAAAAAGTCAAAAAAGCCCTTAATTATATTCAGCAGCTTCAACAGCAGGCTAAAGATAGGCAGTCAGGAGGATAATCATGGAGGATTTTAAAACTATTACGGTAACCAAAGGTGAAAAATCTTTAGAAATTCACAATCCCACTACCTATTCGCTGATAGGAATGGGTGCTCAAGGTGCAGTGTTTAAACTCTCTGAAGATAAATGTGTGAAAATCTATTCAGATCCGGTACAAGCGAAAATGGAGGAAGAAGCCCTTAAAGCAGGACAACATTTACCCTTTATGCCTGTGGTATATGATACAGGATCAAACTATATAGTCATGGAATATTTTAATGCCCCAACCTTAAAAGAATACCTTAGAAATTGTACGTATATCCCTGATTATATAGTAAAGAAACTTCTCTATATCTTAAAGGAATTAAAACAAGCAAAATTCACCATGATAGATGCCCCTCTACGCCATATTTTTGTCGTTGGTAATGAGGAACTTAAGGTGATTGACCATGTAAATTCCTTCAAAAGAATGCACCCTGTACCATTAAAATTATTAAGAGATTTAAAAATAATCCTATTAAAGGACTCGTTCTTAGCCCAAGTGAAAATGCTTGAACCGGACACTTTCAATGAGTGGGAGAATTATTTCAATCAAAATAGTTTGGACTTTAGAAATATTACCGTCCTTTCTGGAGGGTCAGGGAGTGGAGTAAAAGTGGATAGTGCTATTACACAAACACTAATTGGAAAAGGGCATCAAGGTGCTGTTTATCGAGTGTCTGAAGACAAATGCGTAAAACTTTACGGGAAAACTGAACATGCAAATCAGGAAAAAAAGGTTCTCTTATCAAGTCAAGACTTGCCTTTTATCCCGAAAGTCTTTGAAACAGGACCAAATTATATTGTAATGGAATATCTATTAGGGCCAGATTTAAATACGTTTCTAAAAAAACAATCTGTACTTTCTGAGGATATAACAAGACGATTACTCTATATATTGAAAACAATGGAAAAATCAGGTTTCAAACAAATTGATGCCCCAATAAGGCATATTATTATAACCAATAATGGTTTTAAATTAGTCGATCATGTGTACTCGTTTTCACGTGAACAAAAAAGACCTCTGGAGTTATTTAAAGACCTGCGAGAAAGAAATTTTTTAGATTCTTTTCTAGAACAAGTGCAAGCGATAGATCCTGATACGCATGCTGAATGGACAAAAACACCAATACCATTAGATGAAAATGATAATACGCTTCTATAGTCATAGTTAGGCAACGCTTGAACTTTTTATGATGAGAAAATTAAAAAACCTGGTGAAAAGCAAGGTGACACATGTTCCTCATTATTTCCAAAATGGAAAACCTTGTTTTTCATTCCCTCATCAATTAGGAAAAGTATATGGTTCTCGCTGTTTCGATACTGCACATGCAGTGACAGATGACTATTGATTCACTATTTTCTTCCCTAATTTAAAAGAGCATTGCCCCAACAATCCCTTTCAAAAGCAAAAAAGACTAGGCACTTGAATTAATTCAGGACTATCCATCTTCAAGAAATGAATGTGAAAAAATCATGAGGTTTGAAGCGAAAAAGGATTTCATGTCATTGGTGAATTACGAATGAATTGTAAAGTCAATCCCCTAGGGGTTGGAATGAAAACTTCTGAGTTTGCCTCGTCTAATATCCAAGATAATGACCTTTGCTCTGTTGCCGTAAAGGATTCAAAGTATCAGTGTATGAATACGAAAGCTTATTCAGTGTTCAAGAAAATGTCAAAGTCCTATTGTATAGAAAGGATCGGAATTAATACTATGAAAATTTTAGTGACGGGAGCGGCAGGTTTTATTGGTTTCCATCTAACAAAACGTTTGTTAGCTCAAGATTTCAATGTTATAGGTGTAGATAATATTAATGGTTATTATGATGTTCTTTTAAAGAACGATCGTCTCAAGATATTAGAGGAAAACCCTAATTTCGAATTCCATAAAATGGATATATCAAATAAAGAAAAATTAAATCAAATATTTAAAGACAGAACGATTCAGATAGTCATCAACTTAGCAGCTCAAGCGGGAGTACGTTATAGTATAGACAACCCAGATTCTTATGTTAATTCCAACCTAGTTGGGTTTGTTAATATTTTAGAGGCATGTCGACAATATAATGTAGAGCACTTGATTTATGCATCTTCTAGTTCTGTTTATGGAGCTAATACTAACATCCCTTTCTCAACTAAAGACTCAGTAGATCATCCAGTAAGTTTATATGCTGCCACAAAAAAGTCTAATGAATTAATGGCTCATACTTATAGTCATTTATTTAATATTCCAACCACAGGACTCCGATTCTTTACAGTGTATGGTCCTTGGGGGAGACCTGATATGGCTTATTACTCTTTTACTCGAAATATTATTGAAGAGAATACAATAAGGGTTTTTAATAATGGAGATATGAGAAGAGATTTTACTTATATTGATGATATTGTTGAGGGAATAATCCGATTACTCGATAATCCACCGATATATAACGAAACATGGGATAGAGCTAATCCTGATCCAAGTTCTAGCTATGCCCCCTACAAGATTTATAACATTGGTAACAATAATCCCATAAAATTAATGGATTTTATTAATACATTAGAGAAACTAATTGGCAAAAAGGCAAGAATAGAATTCTTACCAATGCAACCAGGAGATGTTAAGGAGACCTATGCAGATATTTCCGATTTGCATGCTGATGTGGGATTCTATCCTGCAACAACAGTAGAAGAAGGTTTAACACAGTTTGTAAATTGGTACAATAAGTACTATATGAAATAAGAAAAAAGGAAGTAGTGAAGAAGTGAAGAAGTGAAAAAAATATTGATGGAATCTCTACTTCAGTCAGTAAGGATAAAACCACCCGTATCAATCACCTCAACTTTGTTAATGATAACAAAGTTGAGGTGAGATACTATGGCTCAAGATGTTCTGTGTGAAGTCGATAACTGTACCTATTGGGGTTCTGGAAACAAATGTAATGCTGATGCTATTTATGTAGTAAGTCATAGGGGTAAACAAGCATCTAAACATTTAAACCAGAAATTTAATTTTTGTAAAGGGTAACCAATATTTTGGTTATCCTTTACTATTTATAGTATTGATAATAACTATCATTTCCATTCGCATTTTTTGAATTACTTTTATTTTTATATCTGGGTTATGATAAGGTATTCCAAGAAGAGTTATGAATGAAACTGTATCTTTTTTTTGTTATTAAATAGCAGGAAATGGGCATTTTCCACTTTTTCTTCTATGTAGTCGAGCGAATAATCACCTAATGGATCAGATAAATCGCCAATTGCCCGAGCTAGGTTATCTATTACTGGTATTAAGGTATCAAACTGTCTTTTCTCTTTCCTTGCATTCATCTCATCCATGATATCATGAGCTAGATGTTGGATTCGACGTAAGCGCATTTCTTTTGTTTGCATGATATACTCATCCCCTCTATATACCACTTTAATGTTCTAAATATATGGCAAATAATTGGAGTTTATGAGGAGATGATTGAATGGCCGATTGAATTATATAGAATTCGCTATCTCCATTCCTCGATGTTGTGCACCATCACGTAGACCGTGAAACGCATTTCTCGCCAATTGACACTTACTGTGAAACTACGGGTTAAATATTATATTGATATATTTGAATGTATTTTACATAAATTAAGGTTTGTTTTTTCTTTGAGAATTATTAAGGTAGCAGTTCTAAGCTTATCAAAATTCGATAAGCATCCTTTTTTAGTTAATTGAAGAACATAATTACTTATATATTATAAAAAGTACTATTGTTATCCATTAACAAGTCAGGAACATAACCTCAATCATGAAGGAGCTTTTCTTTTTCTTTCATCTTTGATTTCATGAATTCTTCTTCATCAATTTTCTTTTTCGCTGTAGCTTATTTGAATTTTTCAATCATATAGCCTACTTATTAATTTATAAGGTCGTACCTTAAATGCCTCGTATGGGATGCATTTCCCTGTCATTGCATCCTTCAGCCTTGATTTATATTTTTCTCGAGTAACATATGTTCCTGCGTTTGATAAGTTAATTTTAAAGAAACCGGCTTCTTTTGTTTCAGTCGAGGTTTTTAACTCTCCTTCGCTGTATTTGCCAAGGAATACAACAGAAACGGTATTTCCGTTCGAATACACCCCTGAAACCCCATGCAAGGTTACCTCAATCCCTGTTTCTTCAAAAATCTCCCTGCGCAGGGCGGAGTCTAGTGTCTCACCTTCATCAACTGCTCCGCCTGGCAACTCCCATGTGTCAGCTCTCCAATAGGTTTTAACCAACAAAGCTTCGCCTTTTTCATTCGTAATATAGCCGCTCACCGTAACTGTTTGCCTTGGATCATGATAGGATCCTGTCGGTACCAGAAAATCCTGTTTGCTATCTAGGTAGAGGTTTCCTAATTTATTGAGCTGAGTTTGCGCCTTTTTGTGCATCAAATCCTTTTTCACACGTTCTTCTATTTTCATATATTCTTCATAGCTTGGGTACTCCCATAAGGTGATAATCTCATCTTTATTTTCCGTAATCCAGCGGCCGACTAACTTCGCACCATTTTTCAGCTGATTAGGCAAAAGATAGGTATGAAAGAATCCGGCAAATAGACTAACTTTTTCAGGCGGTACTTTGTATGTTTCTCTTCGATATATCATGTTTTCTCCCCATTCGATATTTATTTTCGGCTCGAAGTATGTAGACCCAATGCGAAAGTCCGTTTTACACCATGATCGTTGAAGTCAGACTAACGGTTGGGCTCTAAGGTCCATTGTTCTTCGACCTACCTCGCCAACCATATAAACCATATAGTTAAGGGATTAATTTTAAATATATGCCAGAACATACTTGGCAATGAGGTTATTTTGGAGTGTTGGGAGTTATGGTATTAGTTGGATCTGTAATGTTGTTATGGTTTTGGCGTAACAGTTGATTTAAATGATAACGAAAAAATAAAAAGCTGATGCTAAAAGATGCAAACGCTTTTTATTTTTTCAGAATGTAGCTGCTGTAGTAGTTAATATTGTAATCGAAATAAAATTGCCACAAATAATGTAGATGGATAATCTTGAAATGGAATCGGAACTTTCAGAACCTAAAAACCTATCAGCATTGTTGGTAAAGCTGTTAGCGAATAAAATAAAGAAAGTTAAATTAATCTGTTTTTAAAAAAATATAGACATCGGTGCAAAGAAACGGTTTACCGTAAGGACAGTTCTCTCTTATGAACTTCCATGAAAATTAAATTCGGATCAAAATCAAAAAAAGGAGCACAAAACTAGAGTCAGAAAAACATAATTTAAAAGTGCTGACCCTTTTGAGTGCCTATTGAGTTTGGTAGATTGATTAAGTGAAAAAGATTCAATCATAACAAATTAAGTGTGACGTCCTTCTTCGCCAGCCGTAGTATTAATACATTCCAATTATATCCATTTTTGTTCTGTGTGGTGTAGAGCTGCTTTTTGCGCTGTCTGGAGTGCTAACGGGTGCTTGAGTTTAGGACTACAGGGGGGAGGAAGGACATGGGCACAAACATTTTGTATTACAAAATAAAAAAGATGATGTTAAGCCTATCGACTATATCAAATGTTCTATGAACATTTTGGAAAATAATTGTTTATTTTCTTATGTCCTTATGTCCTTTCATTTTCATCCATATACTCACCGATTTTGCGGAACTTATCAAAACGTTGTTGGCGTAGAATTCCTTTATCAAATTGACCAAGTTCTTGCAATGCTTTTCGTAAGGTTTCTTTTATATATTGTGATTGAAGTGGGAGGTCAATATGAGCTCCTCCAGCAGGTTCTTTGATGATTTCATCAATCACTCCTAGTTCCATCAAGTCCTTAGCAGTAATTTTCAAAACTTCGGCTGCTCGTTTTGCTTGTGTGGCGTCCTTCCATAACAATGCAGCTGCTCCTTCAGGCGAAATAACCGAATAAAATGTATTTTCTAGCATGAAGATTCGATTGCCAATACCTAAAGCCAACGCACCACCACTCCCACCTTCACCAATTACAAAACAGATGATAGGTACTCCAAAACTCGCCATTTCACGTAGATTGCGGGCGATAGCTTCAGATTGTCCACGTTCTTCGGCTTCACGACCTGGGAAGGCTCCAGCCGTGTTTATAAATGTAACGATGGGTCGATTGAACTTATTGGCTTGTTGCATAATTCTTAAAGCTTTTCTGTAGCCTTCAGGTTGCGACATGCCAAAACGACGATAGATATTATCTTTTGTATTTTTACCTTTTTGATTTCCTAATACAGTTATAGGCATTCCCTCGAAGGTAGCTATTCCTGAAACTAATGCAGGGTCATCCCCATAAAGTCTGTCACCATGAAGTTCAATAAAATCTTCAAAAATATGATGGATAAAATCTAAAGTAGTTGGGCGTTGTTGAATTCTAGATAGTTGAATTTTATCCCAAACTCCCATATTCTCATTAAGATGAATTTTGATTTCATTGGCTTTTTGCTCAAGGTTATTTAATACTTCGCTAAGGTTAAGATTATGCTTTGTAGACATCTCTTTTAGTTCAGCAATATGGTTTTCTAGTTTTTTTAATACTTTCAAATTCATTGTTGAAGACGCTCCCTGAAATTGAGATGATGGATTTTTAAAATGGTTGTTAATGATTGTTTTAATTCACTCCTATTTACAACCATATCTAGTTGACCATGTTCTAATAAAAATTCAGAAGTTTGAAAATTTTCCGGGAGTTCTTCTCTTATAGTCTGTTCAATTATGCGCCTACCTGCAAAGCCAATTAATGCTTGTGGTTCGGCAATATTGATATCGCCTAATGAAGCGAAACTAGCAGAAACGCCACCCGTTGTAGGATTTGTTAAAACGGATACGAAAAGAATTTTTTCGTAGTTTAGTTTTTCTAAAGCAACACTCGTTTTTGCCATCTGCATGAGACTAAGAATTCCTTCTTGCATGCGGGCTCCACCGCTTGCTGAAAACAATATGAAGGGTTTTCGTGTTTTTAATGATTCCTCAATGGCTCTTGTAATTTTTTCACCAACTGCTGAACCCATGCTACCCATTCGGAAGCGAGAATCCATGACACCAATTACAACCGGATAGCCACCTATGGAAGCTTCCCCAGTAATAACCGCATCATTTAATGCAGTCTTTTTCTTATCCGAAACTAATTTATCTTTATATTCAGGGAAGTTCAACGGATCAACGGAAGTTAAACTTTTATTGAATTCCGAAAAAGAACCACTATCTGTAAGCATTGAAATGCGGTCATAAGCTGTAACGGGGTAGTGATATTGGCACTTCGGACAAACATTCAATTCTTTTTTCATAAGAGACTCATCATAAGTTTCCCCACACGATATACAAGTAAAAGGGTTGGGGGTAAGACTTTTGTCTATTTCAAAAAAAGAGTTCGATTCTATTTTTTCGCCCTTAAATGGATGCATCTTCATCAATCCTCCTGTGGTAAGACCACTGTATTACAAATTACTCTCCCAATTCTATAAAATAAGGGAGCGTGATTTTTTGCTTTCTTTAAAATCAAAAATCATTCATAGAGAATGAAGATTTTATGAATGGTGCTTCATAATGATTTTTCTATTCCTTTATTCATGCATTTTTACTGGAAGATATAGATAGAAGTGAATGAATTCGAAACACAGGATTATATTGCCGGGATTTATATGGGCTTGTATTAAAACAGAGTATATTAAGCAAAAAAGACTTCTGCTTATCTTTTTGTTTCTAATTATTAAAAATGCGATATGCAAAAAAGCATCTTCTTTTAATGAGGGCGGTAAGCGGTTCGAGTCATTTAATAAAGCCATAGAAACAATAATAGGCGAAATAGAGATTCATTAGGAAATAATCGGCAACGTGCTGATGACCTTTCTATCCGGGGTAGAGAAAAAACATATGGGAATATTGGGGTGATTTTAGATAGTAGCAGGAGGTATCTAAGGAAAATTTAATTATTTGAATTATAGTTTTATTTTCGGTCATTACTTCCATCAATTGTATAAACTCATAATATGCAATTACCAATGTAATTGAATGGGTTACAATGTTCATTCTTGCATGGATAATATTGTATTGGTTTATCAGACTAGTTAAAAATTTAGATAAAGTTGAATAGTTTTCTTAGGCTAAAGGGGCATGTTAGAAAATACACATTATGAAAGAGGACCATAATAGAAAAATGAAATGTAAATGAAACTTTAAGAGCTATATAATCGTATAGACTGATAGGTATTTCAACCGAAAGTAAATATATCACAACGAACTACTGGACAATAAAGAAAAAATCAGGTGTTTAAGAAGTTTATGGCTAAGTTAGGGAAAAGTGCAGCAACTGTTCATTTGCGATACGAAAACTGTTGATATTATGCTGGTGAGACGCTAAAAGTTTGAATCGTTGTAGTAAAATTCCAGGAGGGAAACCAACTTGTTGTTGAGAAAATATCTGTCACAATTAGGAATAGGAAAAGCCATAATCGACCTTAAATTGCCCAAGGTAATGTATGGGCTGGGAGAACGAGTAACAGGTGAATACTTCATAATAGGGGGGATTTGTGAGCAAAAAATAAAACGGTTGGAGTGTGATTTAGTGCAGATAGACAAGATGAACAATACCCAACGGATCATTGACACCACGACCATACTGACAACGAAGTTTATAGAGGAGGAGCAGGAAATCCGTATTCCATTTTCATTCCAGTTGCCGGTTTCCGCTGCGGTGTCATCAGAGCACATATCCTATCGATTCAACACTAGGTTATTTTTTGATAAAGGGGTAATAAGCGAGGACCAGGATATCATTCAAGTAGTAGACCAAAATAGTAAAGAAATTGATGTTGGACAATAATATATATCTGTTTGGATTATGATAATCATATTGCACCCGATTATGGCGGACTATCTTAATTATCTGATCCTTGCAATAAAATTCAGTCTGAATTTTGTAGCCGCACATTATCCTAGTAATAATAGATCGTTATTTTATCAGCGATATACAGAACGACGAAATAAACGGAACAAGCTATTAAAAGCTAAAGGAATACCCCTTCTTCGAAGAGATATTCCTTTTTAATTATGATATAGGTTTTCTGAAATGGATTTTGCACTTTGGCAGCCAACAGTTTTTTTGTCTAAATTGTTTCTGAGGTAGGATATGCTAGTAAAGTAACATCTGAATTAAGTCCAAAAAGACCCATTCCACAGGAAATACTTGAAAAAAATTAGAAATAACGAGGGATACAATAAAGGCAAACTAGGTATAGAAATGTTGACTAAGTCCTTCATAAGTTAAATAAGATGTATATCTTTGATTTCCATGTATTAAATAGACATGTTGCCCCAACTACCTATTACTTATGAAACTACGGATTTATCCTGCTTCTTTTCAACAGTCGTTAACTCAGGATTATTTCCTTCCTCCTCTTTATCTTCATCAGATACTAATCCCTTGGTCGCACTCTTGAATTCGGTTAAAGTACGTCCAAAAGCCCGGCCGATTTCTGGCAGTTTTTTAGGTCCAAAAATAATCAAAGCGATGACCAGTATTAAAATTAAACCTGGAATTCCGATACTTGACAACATGTATAATCAGCTCCTGAAATTTGATTTTTTACTAGCGTCACACAAAGACGAGGCATTATTTCACCAGGGCGATACGTCCATACACCACACGGGTGTTGTACTAATCTCCAATAAGGGCATAAAGTCCTCCCTTAAAATTTAACAAAAAATGCAGTAAAGTACATGATTAACAGTCCAATGGTGAATCCTGAAAGGTTCAACCATGAAACAGATGGTTCCTTATGTGCTCGATGATCTTCAATGAGCATTTTCGTTATCACATAAATTACTTGAAGAATTGCCCCTGCACCAATACCCAGGAACAAAGCTCCTAAAATTGGTGAGAAGATGAATCCGCCAACCCAAGTACCTACAATGGCGGGGGCGCCTGCGATAACTCCCAGTAGTAAAAAGTCTCTGAATCGAGGTGAGGTTTTTAATAAAGGAGCAGCGATTCCAATACCTTCCGTAATGTTGTGAAGGGTAAATCCTATAATTAAAAAGGTACCTAGAGCGGCTTCACCTAGGGAAAAGGATGAACCAATTGCCAAACCTTCCCCAAAGTTATGAAGTCCTATTCCGGTAGCCATCAACAAAGCCAGACCAAAAGGGGAATATCCTTTCTTTTCTTGCTTTCTTTGTTGATACTGATCAAAGCCGATCAATAATAAGAAGGTTAAAGAAGCTCCAATAATGACAACCATATTGCCCTGGAAGACAGAAGGAGCTTCTGCACCAATTTCAAATCCATCAGCTAGAGTCCCGACAAATAAAAATAAAAGCAACCCAACGGTAAGGGCAAGAATCGAATTAATCCACTTTCGTGAGAAACGTTTCATAAATGGATACCACAACAACCCTAATGTAATCGGGACTATCCCAACGTAAAAGCCTATTAAGCCGTAGTTCAAAAAGTTGCTCCAGTTGGTTTCAGGAGTGAGCGTGGCAGCTGCAAGTTCACCTTCCGTGATAATCCCATTCTCTGTGATTAATTTAATGGTATGTGGATCACCTTCCACCCAGGGGTAAGTGATGGTCACCTTTCCTTCTTCAAATCGTTCAAGCATTGCTTGAGGAGAGACACTGTAATTCCATACTGAATCATTGACCATAACTTGAGAAATCGTTAATGGTTTTGGCCCCGTATTACTAACAGATAATTCGAAACCGTTTTTAGTTACCTTTATTTGTTCAATGTTCAAGACTTCTATCGGTGCAGCAGGATCTTTTTCTACACCTGCTCCATTCTTTAGCACCCACCCCAGAACTCCTATAAGTAATACTAACGGTATTAAACCAGTAATTAGCCATTTTCCCTTCATATTATTATCTCCCCTTCTTTACTCGACCTCAAAGAATCCCATCCAGCCTAACTCAGCGAATTCACTTACATGGGCATGAAACATATATGTTCCCTTGAATGGAAAACGAACTTCAAGAATTCCACGTTCTCCCTGACATTGCATGATGGTATCTGTAAACTGGGAGGGGTTATCGTTTCTGCCAGTTGGATAGTACGTAAAGTAATTTGCATGCAAGTGAAATGAATTTAATAAGTCGAATTCTGTCAAATTACTTAGATAGATACGAACGAGTTGGTCTTTTTTGATTTTAATAGGGTGATTCATGTATGCGAAGGCATAGCCATTAACAGTGTAAAACTCGTTTTCGCCGTCTAAATCCAAATCAAATCCATTCATAACCATGTTTAACTCTAATGCCGGCTCTCTTGGCTTCTTTGGATCAATTATAAAATTACCATATAAGCCTTTATGGATATGGCGGGCTAAGGGGAGTACATGGCAATGGTAAATTTGTAATCCGTATGGCTTCGCTTCAAATTCGTATGTGAATTTTTGTCCCGGATAAATGGAAGTTAAACCGTCCATCTCTGGAGGATGGATTCCATGAAAATGAATAGAGTGGGGATGGCTACCCTTATTAATAAAGTGAAACCGCAAAAGATCCCCTTCCGTACAACGAAAAGTTGGTCCTGGAATAGTCCCGTTATAAGTCCAGCCTGGAAATTTAATTCCTTTGGCAATTTCGATTTCTTTATCAATCGCCACGACTTCATATTCCCGAAGTATTTGCCCGCTTGGCAGCTTGGTAACTTCTCCATAATCAAATTCAGTAAGGAGCCGTTCTGCCATTTTATAACCTGTGGTTTTTGTTTTATCACTCATATTTGTATGATTGGAATGATTGCTAGTTTTGTGAGACGAATCATTGGATGCTTGAGCCACAGTTGGAAATTGTGCCATTTTATTTAAGTAATAAGTTCCAGCTATCCCAAAAGCTCCAGCAGTCCCCATCTTTAAAATATCTCTACGGGAAACCTTGTTCTCATCAGACATTACTTGACACCCTCCTAAAAAGTTTCCTTAAGTAAACTTTTTGTAGTATAAGCTATACTTTAAGGCAGAGACAACTTTTGTGTCAACTCTTTTTTATTAAATGTGTAAGCGCTGACAATCAAGGACGAATCTGGGGGAGGTGTAGGAATAATTCATGCACCCACTCTATTTATAAGTGTTTGTTCATTTATAGTAGAGAAATAGTACCTTTTCTATAGTCTCCAAAGAATGAACTTTGGATGATTCTGAAAGGGGTAGAAAAACGAATATTTAGCGGGCTTTAGATGAAAATAAACTTAAAAAAAGGAATCATAGCATGAGCAGATAAGGACACAGTACGATGAGGAATTAAGCGATTAGGGGAATGAAAGGGACTCGTTTTTCTTCTTGTGAGCTTGGAAAGCAAGGAAAATGAGGAAGCCCCTTAATATCGTTGGTGTAAAACGAAAGAAGAAATAGACGGATGCATCGAACAAATCAAGGATAAACTTACATAAAATTCAAAAGGAGATGGAGTTATTTAAAGAAAGAACTTCTGGTTCAATTAAATTGCTGATTAATGAAATAACAAGGGCTTTAGTGCAGACAAGATTTCATGATCAAACTTTATCTCCCTCCATAAGAGTGTTTACTGCTACCTGCTATCTTCTACGGGACTTCCAACCTTCTTAAAATCCAATCTCAGATCCTTCTGAAACTCCATTGATAATTCCGTATAAACCTCTTTCAACAGCTTTAATCAGTTGTCCTTTTTTCTTTTGTCCCATCGACTGTGATTGACCTCTAACTTCAAAAGGACCGTCCCACTTCCGTTAAGGGCAAAAGCTCCTAAACTTACATTGAAATACGTCAGTCCGTCTAATTTTTGATTTGTTGTTTGTTGAAAAAGGTAGGAATTATCCGATATATAAAGATAACTAGGGTGGTTTTATTGTGGACTCGTATAAAACAGGAGGTAAGTATATGAGTAATGGACCTTTAATGAAATACGCATGTATAGAATGTGGCAATGAATTTATTACCCAGGTTCAAATTAAAGAAGTGGAACGGAACCTCGTATGTCCATTTCCATATTGTCAAAGTGAAGTACAGGTGGTAGTTAGTACAAGTGAAGATAACATGGATCTGTACGAAGAATTAGGAGGCCAGATTAAAAAATGTCAGCAATTAAATGCAAGTCTTGTAAAAAAAATTTTAAAAAATAGGACGACATTATAGTTACAGACAAAAGGGTACATGAACTGAATAGTCTGTCTAAACAGTATAATTCATGTTGCTGAGACTATCTGTAGCGAAATTAAATTTGTTATTGTGTAGAAACTTACCTATTAATTTGGTCTGAGGAGGCTACAAAGATATGGAATTAATCAAAGAAATTCAGTTGGATAGCAAAGAAGTGGAAGAAGCCATTACAGCATATTTAAATAAAGAGGGATTCAAGGCTGTCTCCTTCAAATTCAAGTCAACAAACGTCTTGGGCTTGCCGTATCCCATTAGTGCCTCCATCGTTGTGGAAGATCTCGATTAACAAACAACTACATAACTGTCTGGCAAGTATTTGTGGTATACCAGAAATCCTATAAAAGATAAATTGGATATTTTCTTCTGTTGGGGTACCTAGAGAAAAAAAGGAAAAGTTGCATGAATGTTTTTTAACTATTAATCAGTTGTTTTTACAGGAACACCATGTGTATATCCATAACTCTGCAGCGTTTTTTTTTCTTATGGAACTAAAGGGTCAGGATATTTTAAGAAATAATGGTAGAATAAAGGAGGTATTCACATGGTGAGGTGATATAGTATGAAAGGTTGGCTTTATGGTTTATATGCTCTACTAATAGCAATAGTCTCTATATTTACAGGGGAATTAGTAACATTTATTATGCTGGGCTTTATTTTAATTAGCCTTCAAAATATTCATTCTACATTAAAGGATATACTGAAAGTTAATAAAGAGAAAATTGACTAACGGGTGCTTTACTTCAACGAGGGAGTTGTTTCGGCTGACTCTTTTTCATATGGAACTAACGGGGTAGGTTAGTTCCAAAAGAATAATAAAGTAACCTCAGTGTTTATAGACTAATATTATGGTGGTTAAATAAAAAAGCAATATTATTCGGACAAATTACGGTCTCCATTCTAAACTGCCGAGAACTGCCATTATGTACTAATGATGTATAAGGTCTTCATTCCCTTCAATAATTGATTTCTCTATGTAAGGTAGATTAAACTTTTAAGTATGGGATATAAAGTTTATTATTAAGATAATACCTAGTAAAAGCTAGCCTCTTAAAAATTATAGTTTTTTAATAGGAATCCCGATCACAAGGCAAGGTGTGTGAAACAGATGGAAATTAACGATACAGATAAAAAAATCTTAGAGATATTAATGCAAAATGGTCGAACTTCGTATTCGGATATAGGAAAAGAACTAAATCTATCACGCAATGTTGTACGTGATCGTGTGCAGCAACTAACGGAAAAGGGTGTTATTGAAAAAATCAGCGCTGTTGTCAACGCTGAAGCTGTAGGTAAAAAAGTATCGGCCTTTTTTGAAGTGGATTGCGAACCTGCAGACCTAGTGAAAGTTGCAGAAAAACTAGCTAAAAATCCAAGTGTTGCAAGCTGTTACCAAATGACAGGACCTAGTACTTTACATATGCACGTTTTAGTTGAGGACTTTTCTTCCTTGGAATTCTTTATCAATAATGAACTATACGGGATAGAAGGTATTTCTCGAGTCGAAAGTCATATTTTACTACGCCGTTTCAAAAGTAGATCAGGATTAAAACTATAATAAACTCCTCTTATAATTGGGGAGTTTATTTTTTTTGAGTAATTTTATTGAAAATTAAGAACTTTTGTAAAAATATGTTTTGTTTTTCCGGAAAATAGTATATAGTTATTTTGAAATCGTGCAATTGTTAATTAATAATTGCATTTTAATTAACAAACGTTAGAAAATAACATTTTTTTCGTTCGTTTTGTAATTATACCACTTGAAAATGAGTGCATATTACGTTTAAAGGGAGGGGTATTATAATGGCTTTACAGTTAGATCCACATTATTCACCTTATACATCACAACGAAATGTAGTATATGCCAAGAATGGAATGGTCGCTACGTCTCAGCCTTTAGCTGCACAAGCAGGGTTAGATATTTTGAAAAAAGGCGGAAATGCGATTGATGCAGCCATTGCAACAGCTGCTTGTTTGACAGTAGTAGAGCCTACCTCAAACGGAATTGGGGGGGACGCTTTTGCGCTTGTTTGGACTAAAGGACAATTACACGGACTAAATGCAAGCGGTCCAGCACCTATGAATATCTCCATCGAGAAGGTAAAAGAAGATGGACACGAAAGTATGCCAAAGTACGGCTGGCTGCCGGTAACTGTACCAGGTGCTCCGGCAGCTTGGGTAGAATTATCAAAACGTTTTGGCCGACTACCGCTACTAGAAGTTATGAAGCCAGCAATTGAATATGCCGCAAACGGATTTCCTGTTTCACCTACGCTAGGTCGCTTTTGGAAAAAGGCATTTGAACAATACAAACTGGAATGTACAGGAGCAGAGTTCGAAGCTTGGTTTGAGACATTTGCTCCTAAGGAACGAGCACCTGAAGTCGGAGAAATATGGTCGTCTCTTGACCACGCTGACACACTAGAAGAAATCGCAAGAACAAACGGAGAAAGCTTTTACAAAGGGGCACTTGCAGAAAAAATTGCAGCAGCTTCTGCGACTTATGGGGGCTATTTAACAAAAGATGATTTAGGAAACTTTAAACCAGAGTGGGTTGATCCCATTAAGGTAAACTATCGCGGTTATGATGTTTGGGAAATCCCACCAAATGGACAAGGTATCGTAGCTCTTATGGCACTAAACATACTAAAAGGATTTGATTTTACAGCAAAAGAAGAAACAAACACATACCACAAACAAATCGAAGCAATGAAACTTGCTTATACTTGCGGCAAGCAATACATTACAGACCCTAAGCATATGGGTGTAACTGCAGAAGAGCTATTAAGTACTTCGTATGGCCAGCAGCGTCAAGCACAGATTGGAAGTGAAGCATGCATGCCAGCTCCAGGTGTACCGCCACGTGGAGGAACAGTATACCTTGCAACAGCAGACGGAGAGGGCAACATGGTATCGTTTATCCAAAGTAATTACATGGGCTTCGGTTCTGCGGTTGTAGTACCAGGAACAGGAATTGCCTTACAAAACCGAGGACATGATTTCAGCCTTGATCCTACTCATTATAATTGCCTTAAGGGCGGTAAGAAAACGTACCATACGATTATTCCAGGATTTTTAACGAAGGATAATCAACCTGTGGGGCCATTCGGTGTAATGGGGGGATATATGCAGCCGCAAGGGCATGTTCAAGTTATTATGAATACAATAGATTTTCACCTACATCCTCAAGCAGCTTTAGATGCACCAAGATGGCAGTGGAAGAACGAAAAAACAGTAGAAATAGAAAAAACATTCCCATCCCACATTGCAGAAGAATTAGTACGAAAAGGACATGATATTAAAGTGGCGGTAGACTCAGGTTCGTTTGGACGAGGTCAAATTATATGGCGAAATCCTGAAACAGGTGTACTAATTGGTGGCACAGAATCAAGGACAGATGGGGCAATTGCCAGTTGGTAATCCACAGTAAAGGTGCTTCTTGGAGTGATGGCATTTCAATCATTCTATGAATCTTATTTTCAAATAGGAACAGGACACATTCTATTCTTAGGAATAGGCAGTTATTTATTAATGAAAAAAGTGAAAGTACACCCTGGATTAGTAGTATTTGCTTCACTCATATACGGTGCAATCAATTTGTAGTGTAAACACTAGGTAGAGTCTCTATTTAGAGGCTCTACAGATTACACAATAGGGTGTGTTCATAAACCCAACTACTTAATTAACAGATAAGCATTACACTTTATATTTTGAATTTTCAAAAATTAAAGCGCTTTCTTCCCTATATTGATCTTAATTAAAATTAATAGAGTTTAGATGCTTCCTTTACTAAGTTGATTCATGTATTGAACCTATATCATTTTATTATCAAAAAAGGATGTGTTTTCTGTTATGAAATTAAAATGGGTTGTTCTAGCTTTTTTGTCCGTTCTTTACTTGATTAACTTTACGGATAAGGCGATTATAGGGTACGCAGCTATTCCTATTATGGAAGATTTGGATCTTAACTATAGTCAATGGGGTATAGTTGGAAGCAGCTTCTTTTGGTTCTTTTCAATTATGTCTATAGTTGGAGCTGCATTGTCAGATCGAATTGGAACGGGTAAAATGCTCGCTTTCATGGCTATTGGTTTGACAATAGTGCAGTTTGGAGCATTGACAATTTACGGATTACCAATGCTAATTTTGTGTCGTGTCCTGCTAGGTGCTATTGAAGGACCGTTTCATGCAACTGCTATTAGCCATATAAGCAAACATTTCGCTCCTGAACAGCGAGGGCTTGCGATTTCCATTATGAATACAGGTAGCATGATTGCTAAATTTATGGTTCCTCTTCTCATTTACATGATTGGAATTTATGGTTGGCGAATGGTATTGGTTTTTTTAGGAGTATTAAGTATGGTTTGGGCAGTGCTGTGGCTAATGACTTTGAAAGGGGAAAATGAGAGAAATATAGTGAAAAGTGAATCTACCTTAGTTTCCGAGAAAGTAAAATGGTCAGAGATATATCCACTTTTTCTATCTTCTACTTTTATCTTTACTTGCCTTGCTCTTTTCATGGCTTACTGGATTCTTACATGGTCGTTTATATGGATGCCGACCTACCTTGTTAAAATTATCCATTTAACACAAACTCAGATGGGCTATGCTGTAATGTTCATAGGCCTTGGTTCTGCTCTTGGTGGTATACTTATCTCATTTATATCAGATCGGTTACTTAAAAAAACAAAAAATCTTCGACAATCCCGTGTGCTTGTTGCTGGACCATCTCTAATATTAGCAGCTGTATGTTTTTATTCTACAACAGTTGTCCAAAGTACAATTGGAGCAATTATTGCCTTATTTTTGGGAATGGCGTTTGTAAATGGTATGTTTCCACTTGCACCCCAGATTGTGAATCACTTACTTCCTGAACGAAGAGGATTAATGTCAGGTGTTTTGCTAGGGATTGCAAACTTGTCAGGAATTATTGGTCCAGCTGTAATTGGTTTTGTTGTCCAATCTGCAGGAGATAACATTAGGGTCGGTTTTAATTACTCTGTTCTATTGACTGCCACTTTATTATTAATTGCCAGTCTTATTTTCTGCATTTTTACTAAACCTGATAATCATACGAAAAAATCATCGTTATCTTCTAAGGTTATAAATTTATAGAAAATTAACAGATAGGAAAACTAACCACCGACCTCTCCGTATACCGTGTGTACCATCCGGTATAACGCTGGTTCAATTAAGTTAAATTCAGAATTGAAAAAGCCGAAGCACTGAATAAAAAAGAGCATGGTTTGCAAATGAAATTAGTAAGTGAATTAGAACGTTAAAAGCCTACATCCCGATTTTAAGGATGTAGGCTTTTATTGAATTAATATTAGTTCTTTATTTTAAATGTATTTGTACATTATAATTCTAACACAACTACACAATTGTATAATTACACAAATTCATATTTTTTTCTTCTTTATATTATAGATAGTCATTCTTGTTCCACCTGTTTTTTCACTTATATTTTTCACTTGTTGCTTTGAAGTAAAGTTTGATCAATAACACCTCATAAGCCGGCATTTTACGATAAATAAAATGAATCCATTTTGAAAAAAGATTGATCAAAATGGATTCTTATCCAGCAGATTTAAGTTTCGGTTTTATAAAAAAGTTTAATTATTTTCTATCTGTCTGCTCTACAATCGTGCCATATTTGTTGAAAACATTGCAAAGCAAGCCCCTTAGAATGTTGATTCTTTACTCCCACCAATGCTTCTTTTCACTGAATCCAACGTCCCATAGTTTAGCGTTCCCGGAAACGATAATCGTAATTTCGTTTACCTTATCAAAAAATGGTATCTCTAAAGATTCTGCCCCTTTATTATTGTACTGAGCTCTTACGTTTCCATCTGCCAGTACAGTAACTTCTCCCTTGAAATTACCCTTGTCTGGAATGCCATAATAAGAATAGAACGTCACATCTTTCTTGTTCCCCAAGATGTAAGTGTATGATTTGCTTTTATCCCCTTCACTGTTATACACGTTCATTTTAGGTTCTATTTTCTTGCCTGCTACGGTGAAACTTGGAAGATTTTCAGTCATAGGCATGGTTCCATTCATTTCTTTCACATCGTGTAATGCTTGAATCGGGCTTTCTCTTGTCGCTACAACATAATTGATAGTTTCCGAGACCACGATTACCCCAACTAGAAGAACACCAATAGATAGAGCCGAAGCAATAAGCTTTTTATAAGAAATTTTTGAAGAAAATCCTACTCTATAGGCGATAAAACCTATCGTTGCACCTAATGTATTGGATATAACATCATCTACATCAAAGCTGCCAAGATAAGTTAAAGCCTGCAGCGATTCCAGAACGAGAATCGTCAAGACAAACAAGGATATGAACTTCCCAAAACTGGAACGATACAACAAAGGAATTACTACTCCAAAAGGGATAAAAGCAGCAATGTTTCCAAATTGGTATAACCATGAAAAAGTTGGTTTTGGAAATCGAAGAGGAACGTTTTCCGGAACAAGCATAAATACATATTCATAATCGCCGGTTGCATGATCTAATCTATTAAAAGCAAAGAACATAAAATATAAAATTAAAATTGTATATAAAATGGTTCCTACAATGATAAATTTCCGTAATTTCGCTTCCATAATCTCTCCTTAATTTCGACATATCATTTACAATAAATCTTATCCTACTAAAATATCAGTTCAAAAAAAACGGGAATATGATAATTCCTGTTCGTTTTTTGTAAACGGTTAAACTTTGTTCAAAACGGTACGACTTTCTTATAAACAATACATCTTTATTTCAAACCAACAATAATTGGTAAGAGGTTATTTTTGATTTATTCATGAAATATATATTTGAGAAAAATAAAATTAAAGGCTATGCAAACATTCAACCTAATAAAGAAGGATGAATGTTTGCTTACTATAAACAATATCTTCACTTAGTATACAACTTTTTTGTCTAGTACATAACTTTATTGTAAAGTATACAATTTTTTGTAACTTAACAGGATCTTTAATCAAACAGTATTTTAAATAATCGAACTTTGTTTTAAATGATCAATCTTTTTTATAAAACTACATCACTGACTCATTTTCATTGAGCAAACGGATTATTTCATTGGAACTACCAGGATAATTATTTGAATAGTCTGAAAACTTTTGGTATAATAGAAAAAAGGTCAAGGAGTTGATTTCCTATGGAAAAGAATTTGGCTAATACACCACCACAACCTGAAATAAACGTCAAGGATTCTGAATTTGCTGAAATGGTGATAAACAAAGCCCTTCTTAACTTCCGAAAAGAGCAAATCCGAAAAGAGATTGACCAGTCATTACAGGATAAAAACAAAGAAGAATTCCTACGATTAACAGAGGAATTGAAAAACATTTCTTAAAATGTTGTTATAAAATGAACTTAACATATTTGTAACTTTAAGAAGTACGCCAAAACGCCAATCCCATATCTATAAGGGATTGGCGTTTATTTGATTTTTATCGATTAAGCACGATATTATAAATAAGTTATTATTTGTTCCAAAACTCGTCCCTTTCTGAACACACTGCTGTTCAATCTGAAAAGGACGTTTTTTTATTGCCTTTTTCGTAACAAAACTCTGTTCATAATTCTACGTTCAATAACCTATTGGATTTTATCTTATGTTACAATGAGTTTAGAGAAAAATAAGGAAAGAGTGATTTTGGTGTTAATTGGCTACGCACGTGTATCAACAGGATTACAAAATTTAGATTTGCAAATGGATGCGCTAACGAAATATGGTTGTGGTAAAATTTACCACGATAAGATGAGTGGTACAAAGAAGCAGCGTCCAGGATTGGCAGAAGCATTAGAGTATGCACGTGAAGGGGATACAATTGTGGTTTGGCGACTGGATCGACTTGGTCGCAATATGCAGGACCTGATTCACATTGTGAATAGTTTGAATGAACGTGGTGTCGGCTTTCATAGTCTACAAGAAAACCTAACAATGGATAAAAGTAATGCGACTGGCCAATTGATGTTCCACTTGTTCGCAGCGTTTGCGGAATTTGAGCGTAACTTAATAGAAGAACGTTCAGCTGCTGGTCGTGCAGCAGCAAGGGCGCGTGGTCGTCTTGGTGGTCGCCCAGAGAAGTTTGGGGAAAAAGATATTGAAATGATGAAATCACTTATCGAAAGTGGTACACCGATAAAAGATGTTGCAGAAAAATGGGGCGTGTCTCGCACGACTATTTATCGCTATTTGGGAAAACCTCTAAAATAAAACGTAAAGAACTGTTACCAGATCACAAGCTTGGATAGGTGCTTTTAATGTTTAGAATAGGCTTATTCGCAAAATATCACTTAAAACAGGTGGAATTTACAGATTAAAGTGACACAAAACTAACTCTTCCTTTCAATCTACTTATCTACTTCATTTATTATACAACTTGAATTTTACAAAATAATCCACTTGAAATAGCATTTTTAATTGCCTACTATGAGTGTACTCAAAATTTACAGGATACTTTCAAATTTGTGTTATTGTAATATTGTGTTATAAAATCACTAAATGATTCTAGTGTGGATTTTGAATTAAGATTGATAAAAATCCTGTTGGATATGAAACAGGATTTTTACTTGTTCAACTAACGGGGCAGCATTCCTGTAATGAATGAAACTGAGATTTTAGCACAAAAAGACCTCATGATATGATTAAAGTGTCCCAAAGCTCGCCAGCGAAAAGGACAACTTCATCATAATCAGGAGGCCTATCATGAATTATAACCAAAACAAGAAAATCGCTCAAATTATTTCTGAAACACTTATTATCGGTGTCGATACCGCAAAATTCAAACATCAGCCAGAGCTCAAGACTTTAGAGGATTAGAGTTTGGTTCACCCTGTTACTTCTAAAATACGAAAGAAGGATTTCGGCATTTTCTGGACTGTATCTCGCAAGTAAAAAGTGATCATGAAATGGACCAAAGCCATTGTTGGCATGGAGCCAGTACCGAATTGACCAGCGTTTGTAAAATTACCTGCTTGATTTTTCTTTTCCATCTGAAATCACGGTAGTATCCGGATAAAAAAACTTTGAATTTTTACCAATAAAGTTAACAAAGCAAGGAATACCACCGTCATAATAATCGTTTGACCACGAATCATTTTCGCTCCTTCTGACAGTAAAAACATACTTGTCGGAATTACTTACTTCAACCATTCTTCTTGCAGGCGTTTGTACAGTCGCTTCTAAAGTATTTCCTGCTAATTAAACATAATTCCCAGTTGAAAGACAAAAATTATCTCTCTTTCAAACAAAATTTATTTCTCCCTTTTAACATTACTTTTCCAAAAGCTTGCCTAAGGGCTTAAAAATCACATCCATCAAGTGTGTAGGTCCTGGCATATCCGGAAAGAAAACGAGAAGGACGGCTAGCAGCCATCCTGCCATTGTCAATGTAACAAAGGCCCGTTTTTCCTTCTTCTGATTCTTATTCATTTTTTGCCATTCATATAGCGTCATGAGAATAGCAACGACGGTTATACCGAACACTGAAACCAACCTCAATTTCCTATCACCTCTTTTTCCGGTACTCCTTGCGGTGAAGTAGACATTCCTGGTCTCCTTATATACGCTTTACTTTTGATTTCAACCTCTATTTCTGGGAATTTCTCACCCCACTGATCCTTTACTTTGGACCACTGATCTGGATATTGACGGTGAAACGCCTCGGCAAAACCCAAAATGTCTGCTTCCATCTCTTTTTGAAGTTGTTCAAGCATTATGCGAATTCTTTGTTCAATTTCTAGTTCTAATTGCCTTTCAAGCTTTTTCACAATCCTTGGATTCATAAGATTTAATTTTGTCTCGTTTTCCACTACATCATCTTCCGTCACAATTTTAACCGTCATTATCCAGTTCCCGTTCTCAATTTTCGGGATCAGCTCCGTACGGGAACGAAGGAGATTGAATGAAATATGGTCTTCAGCACCTTTTTTTGGCTTAACGGTTACGGCAGATAATTCGATTTCATTTCTTACCCATAATAATCCCCTTGTTATTTTATCGTCGAGTCTCCCTACCATTTTATCTTTTTTAAAAACTGCCGTTCCGTTCACACTTAAACGACCTTCCTGTTCTACCTCTATCCAAGGAAGTGCAGCTGCTTCCGACTCGCCACTTAACATCTGCAACAAGTCTTTCACCGTTACACTCATTCCCACTTTTAAGTTTGCTAGGTCTCTTGCAAACTCTGCTGAACTTCTCTCTAAATCAGGAATAGCTTTCAAAACATCTATGGCTTCTCCGTCAGTGACAAATGTATTTGCTCTGATTGGTGAATCTGGGTAACGTGCGAAAAAATCAATGTGCTTCTGAATCCCTTCTTTAGCCAGTTTTTCGCCAATGATGATTACCTGGTTATGTCCCCAGAAAATACGGCGCGAAAACTTTTCCTGAAGTAGTGACATGGCATCGAAAATTGTAGTACCCGTTGCTTTTTCAACGATCACCATCTTACCTCCTCCGCCTTCCCCCCCCCCCATTCCTTGTCCTCCTCCCATCGCTTCAGGGATAGCCATTTGTACAGAAATCTCAAACTTATCGTCAGCGGTTTTATCAAGTCCTGCTGCCAAAACAATTCCTAAGTTATTGATTTCTACTCGATCCCAGCAGCCTGCAAGCAAGAGGGTAGATGAACAAATTGAAAAAGTGAGCATTAATTTTACTGCTTTCGTTAAAGAAATAGTATTCATCATTTTCCCCTTTCAGGCACACAGCTGATTAGTTGGGCTTTTTAGAAGTTTTTTTACACAGAACAGCAAGCAACAACAATACAATAGGTATAATCGTTTGAATGAAAATGGCATAAAAAGGCCAAGTAGTGCTCAATGAATGAGTGAGTTCCTGTAAATTCGGGGTCGACCAAATGCTGACTAGAACTAATAGGAAACCAAGCGGAAAAACGATTGGCCGGTAATCAGATAAATTTAACCATTGAGCAGTACCAATTACAATGGCATAATAGAAGACTGAAATTTTGATAAACGTACCAGAGACCCAAATCGCCATCACTATAGAGTCAAGGTGTTGGAGAAAATCGGCTATGTTTATATACCGGGCAGCACTCATGACTGGATAAGTAAAAGTAGCTGTAATGCCTCCAAATAAAAAAAGAGAAAACAAATTGGTTACCAACATAGTAAGCATCACAGCAAACACAGAGATTATGCCCCATTTCAATCCTTTTTCTTTTTTATCTAAAAATGGGAGTAAGAAAGAGATGAGAAAGAATTCGGTAAACCAGCTTGATGGAACAACAGCTCCCATCAGAGAAGGCATAATTCCTTTCTCCATGACAGGATATAAATTCTTAGGTTCTAAATCCGGGATAAGTAATATAACGATGACTAGAAGTAATATAATAACCACCGGAACAAGAAATTCTGCACTTCTCGCTATTACTTCAAGTCCGCCGTGTATGGAAAAGGCACAGACTAGTACCATGCTTCCAATTACAACGACCATTGGGGTTTTTGTCATAAAATTCCCAACGACAAATTCCCCGTACTCCCTTAATACAATTCCATTTGTATGTAAATAAAAGAATAGGAAAATAAACCCGATAATTTTTCCTGGAATCCATCCTAAAATTTTCTCGCTATATTGGATGACTGTTTGCCCCGGATAGCGCCTATTCAATTGTTGTGCAATATAGACAGAAAGAAAACCCGCGAAAGAGGCCCAAATTGGCGATAACCACATGTCTTGTTTTGCGAATTTACCCGTAATGGCCGGCACTAAGAGAATAGCCGTTGCCATAATCGTCGGATAGATCATGATGGCCATCTGCAAAGCGCTAATCCTTCCTTTTTCAATCATTCCGTATCACCTCAATACATAAAAGATTTGCTACTCTTTACCCCTACTAGTCGGATCAGGCATCTGCCCATTGGATTGTCGATATTTATTGTATTCCCCTGTTGATTGAGTCCTTGGATTCAGCTTCCACCATGGGGTACGTGTAAGCACATCTTCTAACTCACTACTTTTTAACGGAGCTACTGGTCTAAGATACGGTACACCAAAGGAATGAAGCGTACATAAGTGGATAATTATTGTGAAGGTCCCAAGCATAATTCCAAGCATCCCTAGTGTCCCGGCAAGCAGAATCATTGGAAAACGAAGCATACGAATCGCGATTGCTGCCGGATACCGTGGAATCGTAAAAGAGGCGACGCCTGTAATCGCAACGACTATAACCATTGGTGCAGAGACAATTCCCGCGGAAACAGCAGCTTCACCTATGACAAGAGCCCCGACAATGCTTACTGCACCCCCGATTTGTTTCGGAAGTCGTAACCCTGCTTCACGCAACGCTTCAAACATGACTTCCATGATTAAAACTTCAACGAGAGCAGGAAATGGAACATGCTCTCGCGAGGCAGCCATACTAATCAAAAGGTTCGTCGGAATCATCTCATGGTGAAAGGTGATTAACGCCACATACAGGGCAGGGAGGAACAGTGAAATCACAAGGAAAAGGTAACGAAGCCATCGAATAGCCGTCCCAATCAAGAATCGTTCATAATAATCCTCACTTGATTGCAGTAGAGAATAAAAAGTCGAAGGCACAACGATAGAAAAAGGAGTTCCATCTACTAAGATGGCCACACGTCCTTCAAGAAGGTTTGAGGTAACTACATCAGGGCGTTCCGTCGCTAAAACCTGTGGGAAAGGGGATTTTGGGTTGTCTTCAATAAGCTCCTGTATCATTCCACTTTCCAATATTCCGTCAACTTCAATTCGGCTTAGCCGGTTTTGGGTTTCTTCTATTAAAGTCCTATCTGCAATTCCTTCCATATACGTGATAACAACCTTTGTTTTGGTGTAACGACCTATCTCAATTGATTGCATTTTTAGTTCGGGACTTCTTATTTTTCTTCGAAGTAAGGAAGTGTTTACCCGTAAGGTTTCCACAAATGCTTCACGTGGTCCCCTGACAACCATTTCAGCTGAGGGTTCCTCAACTGAACGTTTCTCCCATTTTGAGAGGCCTAACGAAAACCCCGTTTTTCTCTTATCTACCAGTATCACTGGATTTCCCGAGGAGATTTCCTGTATACACTCAGAAAATGTTTTGATTTCTTTCACATTGGAAACAGATATTTTCTTTTCGATCAGACTATTAACGTTGTAGAATTCCTCCTCAGTGTTCTGCATAAGTGGAGAAAGTACGTTGTCATCTATTTCTTCAATGTTTGACAAACCTTCAATGTAAAGTAGAATGGATTTATCTTTTCCACCTATGAAAAAAGGACGAAAGATAACATCAGAGCAATCGTTATATATAGAGCGGAACTTGTTTTCGTTATTAGTCAAGTTATCAAATAGCGGATCTGGTTCTTGCTTGAATTGTCCCACTGTTGGAGTTATTTTCGCCATTTTAGATTTCAACAATTTCCGCCACAAATGATTCATCATGGTCATCCTTTCCCATCCCAATAAAAAACACCATTTATTATAGTTTTGTTTTATGTGAGTATATTTGGTGAAAAAAGAAGTAATCCGCTAAAGAAAGTCGATATCTATTTTAGTAAGAACAAGAAAAACAGAATTTATAACAATGGTGAAAGTAGACGAGCACCTTTTTCGAGAATGCACTCTGTAAGGGATCGTTGTAGTAAATCTTCCTGATGCAGCGGGACAGAATCAATAAGATCGCGCTCGAATTGCTGTGTGAGTTCCTTAGCTACATCAGCACTATACAAGACTTCACACACCTCATAATTAAGACGAAAACTTCTCATATCGTAGTTTGCTGCTCCTACTTCTGCGATCTCCTCATCTATGATCATCAGCTTCGCATGTAACATTCCTTTGTCGTACTGGTAAATTTGGACTCCTGCTTCTATAAGTTCCCCGTAATAGGTACGGCTTGCAAAGCCCACAATTTTTTGATCAATATGACGAGGAACCAGCAATCTTACGCGTACACCACGAGCCACAGCTGTCTTTAATGCCATGATAATATCTGTATTTGGTACAAAGTAGGGTGTCGTTATATCAATCGTCTTGGTCGCCTGTGATATGCATATAAAGTAAGCCTGCCGAATGACCGGAGTAGGAACTCCAGGATTTCCTTCCAACGTATGAATGTACGCTTTTGGCAATGTCCCTGATTTGTTTACCTCTTTTTCCTCTACGATGCTCAATTCAGATCCCCATTCGGCTGACCATCTGGAAAGATCTATGCTGCCAGTTCGATCGACTTCCTTTGATTTATGTTTTGGAAATTTAGTGGGTTTTTTCGTTATCTTAGATTTTGTTTTCGACTTTATCTGTTCCGGCAAAGCGATATTCCAATGAACGTCGAAAATCGTCTGCAAATCTTCTTTTGCTTCCCCTATGATTTGCAAATGAGTATCCCGCCAGTAACCTATCTCAGGCTTTAATCCTGTATATTCATACCCCACGTTGATACCACCGGTAAAAGCTTCCTTTCCATCGATTGTGACAATCTTAGAATGATCCCGATAATTCCAATTGGACAGAATCCAGGGAAAGCGTAAGGGGAATATTGTCCGGCATTCAATCCCTGCATCCATCATCCGAAGGATCTCATTACGCGGAAATTTTTTGCTTCCCCAACCATCTCTCACAAAACGAACCCGAACTCCGTTTTCTGCTTTATCAATTAGCAGTTCTGTGATTCGATTCCCAATTTGGTCATTCCGGTAGATGTAATATTCCAGATCAATGGTTTTTTGGGCTGTTTGTAGGGATTTGATTAGTTGTTCATACTTTGCTATTCCATTGTTAAGTACTTGGACTTGGCCGACTCGAAGCCCATGCACGGTGAAATGCCGTAAAGCATCAGCGATTATCGAGGCAGAATCACCATATGTATCAGGTAATTTGTCAAACTCATTATGAGAAGAGGTTAATCTTTTCCGATGAATACGCTTGGGATTTGTTGTGCTGAGATATAGCAAGAAACCAAGGATAGGCAATATAAGGCCGATTGTTATCCAATTTAAAGCCTTGGCAGGCCTACGAACTTCCCAAATTGCTATGAATAACATAAAGAACGTATTTAACAGGTATAGATAAAAAATCCACTCCAACTGAAAACCCTCCCTTGTTTTTCTCTTAACATGTACAAACTGTTTAGCGAGTATACGCTTTGAATACGAAGGAATTGTTTAGATAAACATTTAGGATTCACCTTGGGGAACGATAATTATCAGCTAGAAGAGCGAAAAAACTAAGAATTCTGGAATGGTAAACGCCACGAAACATATAAGGGCTATATAGGGAATAAAATGAATGGACTATTATGAAGGAAAGTGGGGCATTGCACGTGAAAATCCATGTGGTGAATAGGGGGGATTCTTTATGGAGGATTTCCCAACAATATAGTGTCATCACCAACCGAATTGTTAGGATCAAGGGCCTTGAAAATCCCTATAAGTTAGTTATTGGCCTAGCGCTTTTGATTCCTGAACCTTATCTTCAGTACAGGGTACAACAAGGGGATACTCTCGAAAAAATCGCGAATCAGTTTGGAACAACCGTACAGGAAATCATGCAAACGAATCGCATAACAAATCCTTCTACGATCTATCCAGGGCAAAGACTTACCATTCCGGTCATTTATTATACAGTAAGGGAACGAGATACCCTTTATGACATAGCAAGACGTTATGGAACGACAGTTCAAGCCATTATGAAGACGAATCGAATTACAGACCCTTCTAGTATTTATCCCAGACAGATAGTAAAGATTCCCCCAGAAATAGGAATCAAATTTGAAAAAGCCGACCAATAAAGGTCGGCTTTTTTCATATTATTTCTGTCAGAAGCCGCCGTAACCGCCGCCACCAACAAAGCTAGCTCCAACAATGATTAAGAGTATAAACAAAACGACTATAAAGGCGAAACCTCCACCAAATCCAAAACCATCGTCACACCTTGATTCACAACCTGACATACAGAAACCTCTCCTTATTTGTTTTTAAGGAGGAAATTAATTAAATGGGTTATATCACCTTATGCTCTAATTAGGAAAATGACACAATAGTCTCCATCTCTGTTCATAGGATAAAATGTTGGAGGTACCTCTTATTGAGATAACGGGTGCGTTAGTTGAAGAAGACATACAAAGGACCAAATTTAGGTCCTTTTTCTTTTGTTTAACTATCAATATTAATTTTTAAATGAGCCTAAATAAAAAAGCCACTCTCTATATGAGAAGGGCTTTTTTCCGGAGTACTTAGGGATACTCATTAATATTTTTATCCATTCAATTACTTTATATTCTTCCTTATTGAATTGGCGCTATTAGTGATTATGTTGTTTTCTTCTTCAACTAAAGGACAGGATAATTGTATAAGATTAAAAACACAAAAGGGGTAAATATGCTTTTTCATATTATTGTTGGTTTTATACTTCCTTGGGTACTAGGGGTTTATTTGTTTAGAAATCAGACAAGGCTTTTCATTACTTTTTATCCGATTGGTGTGGCTGTAGCCTCTTTAATAAACGAGATTGGATTTAACTATTTTTGGAAGTTGGATAAAAATTTTCGAGAATTATCGTTACCCTCAATTCCCTATGATCTAGGTATTTATCCTATACTGAGCTGTTTATTTATTTGTAGTATTCATTATAAAAAAATGTCTACTCTAATTACTTTTTTAGTCTTTACCTTAGGTACAAGTTTTTTGGAACTTTTAATTGTATTACTAGGTAAATTAGAATACCGGGATGAATGGAATATATATTGGTCTGCGGTCAGTTATCTGATGGCTTATTTAATAATTTATGGTTATTACAAATTAGTCCGTAAATTTATTTTATTCAAATAAAAGGTGCGTTAGTTAGTTCTAGCTGTATAAGTGCTTTCACCGGGAATGTATTCCTTAATTCATAGACTACTTGTGCTTTGTCTTGTTTGGTGATTTTTCCTTGTTTTGAACTAAGGCATTCAACTTTTTTAAATAGGCATTCTCCATACGTAAACGTTCATTCTCCGCCTGTAAAGCCTCTATTGATCCTTCATCGGGTACTTGAGTATTTGATGTCTTATTATTTCTATTTTTCATGGATGGATGCCCCTTTTTCTTTGATTGTAGGGCATCAAATCCTTCTGATTCATAAGCAACTTTCCATTTTCGAAGCGTTTCATAAGATGGAATATTAAAAATCGCCGCTGTTTCCCTGATAGACGTCCCGTGTTCGTTCATATAATTGAGTACATCTAGTTTAAACTGTGCGGGGTAGGCTGTATAGCGTTTTTCAAAAGCATCATCACCAAAAAGTGCAAATTGTTTAATCCACTGATGGAGTAAACTCGGATGAACACCAATAGATTTAGCAATTGTTTGTCCTCCCTCATTACCATCTATATATTGTCTTACTGCCTGTATTTTTTCTTCTGAAGAAAATCTCGCCATAAAAAACTGCACCTCCAATTGTTAGTTGTGTCTAACAATTGGGGTGCAGTTCAACGTTAAGGAATCGACTTTTTTAATTTTTTCTTATAGAACTAACGCACCCGTTAGTTTAAGTACATTTCTTCACAAAATAAAAAAGGTTGCTTCAGCAACCTCCCTTATTGATGTAAAGCACGCGTTAGCTTAACGATCAATTTAATGATATGAATTATTTACCTTGTTCCTTTTTCCAAGCGAAAACCCAGCAGCTAATAAAGATACTGTCGCTAAACCAACTCCAATAATCATAGAATAGTCGAAATAATTTTTAAGTGCCATACCACTAGAAATAGCTACAATAAACAAAAGTAAAAAGAAAACCGTATAATTCTTTTTCATAATTCCTCACCACCCTTTATCAATATTACCAAAAAAAGCAAATGAATTGTAGAACTAACCTGCCCCTTTAGTTCATTAAGCAAAAAGGCCACCAAATGGCAGCCCCGGTTCTCAACTAACGCACCTGTTAGTTCATTAAGGATGCTTTTTCACTTTAATTTTGAATGTATGATAATGTATAAAAAGGCCCTCAAATTGGGGGCTTTTCATTTAATTTATTTTCTTTTTATAAATATAATTCAATATTAGGAACATTAATTACTTCTAGAACTGCGCATTGCTCTCCGGCGGTCGTGCAGTACCATCAGGATAATTATTCCCATCATCACTCCCAAGACGCTACCTAACTCGGTGGTTAGTACATATGCAAGTGGGTACTCTAGAGCAGGTTGTGCATCTGGGCGAGTGGCGGACAAGCGGTTAAAGAGGTTATAAGAGAACAGCATTCCCGACGAGATCCATGCTGCTGCCATAGGAGGGAAGAACCTCTTCGACCCGCGGCGGGTGGTCAGTACCAACAAACCCCACGCCCCCGCGAAGGCCCACACACCGGTACTCAACGACAATAGGTGCCACCATAAATCGCGGTTATCCAACATAGCTGGGTTGATGCCAATAGTTCCACCAATCGCCCAGAATAGCTTAATAAATCCAAGCAGGATACAGCCAACCGCGACAAGCCTAGCCAAGGTGATATGCAGTTTCTGGCTGTTGCCCGGGAGTAATTCAATGTCGATTGGATCAGTAAATGCCTCAGGCCAACGCGCTTTAGCGTATCCAGCTAAGGCGAAAGGTAGGCAGATGCCGACTCCAACCAGTGAGACCATTACGAAAATCTGCTCATATACCCAAACGTTGGCAGCTCCTGCCTGCTGATCGCGTATCATAGCAGCAGGACCAAGCACAGGTGCCAGCAACAGCATAGGAATAAGTAAACCAGTACCTACCCAGACGGGCAAGGCAACCAACCAGGCGGGCAGTCGCTCACCCCATGTCATGCTAAACGCCAATGCTAACAGGATACCAACTGCAGCTAGAACCATTGTTACTGCGTTTGCAGTGCGCCAACTTGGGTCGCCCATTTGTTCGGTCGGCATGAAGAGACCGAAAGTCCAGGCGATTTTGATTAACAGATAAGGCATTACCGCTATAGCGGCACCATAACCCCAAAATCTACGTTTCTTCATCAAATGTGAAATTGGCTGCTTTTTCATTAATGTCATGAGGTCACCTCGGCCGCCAGACCAGTGAGTTCGTAAATCTCTACCTCTACAATGAACAGAGCGCTTCCAATTAAACTCTCATTTTTATTTCTATTTATAACTATAAATAAACACCCCTTAAGAATTATAATTTAAACTGTTTTAGTTTTAATGAATCATAGGACTATTCACGAAGATAATCATTTCCCCCATTACTCTCACCATCAATACCCTAAAAACTGCTCTGTTCGCTTTGATTTTAACATAATATTCCAATTTAAAATCCCTTATTCTAAAAAATTGACACAAGAAGATCGTCTTCATTGACGACCTTCTTGTGTCAATTCTTCTTGAACTATCCTGCCCCTTTCGTATTATAAAGGTCAGCCAGTTATTTCTGGTTGAACAATTTTTATATCGATATATGATAACGGTAGCCGGGGTAGAACGTTCCTGCCCGTGGGGCTTGGACCCCGTCAACTAAACAGTTCGCCCCCTACTTGCTTAAACATGATTTGGCTGGTTGGGACCAAGATCTCGTATAACAAGCGAAGCTATGATACTGCAAGAAGGATTAGGGGTTACCGGCAATATTATGTTTTTGGAGGAGATAAAAAATGAATCCAGTGGTTGGTCTGGATGTAGCGAAAGGTGAAAGTCAGGTTCAAGCGTTCTTGGATAAAAAGAAGCCTTATAAAAGAAGTTTTAAAGTAGCACATACCATTGAAGGACTAGAGAGCTTACACCAATATCTTAGAGAGATAGAAAACGTAACAGGAATTCGACCTCCGGTCGTTTTAGAGTCTACTGGGCATTATCATACGCCCGTTGTACAGTATTTTGAGGAGAGAGGTTACTTATTAATTATCGTTAACCCACTCATTTCTTATCGTGCGAAGAGCTCTAGTTTAAGGAAAGTAAAGACAGATTTAATCGATGCACGTCACCTCTGCGAGCTGTACTATAAAGAGGATTTAGAGCCTTATAAAAAACGAGGGATGCAACTCTTAAATCTTCGTAATCTTTCAAGACAACATGCAAATATAACAGGTATCTATGTACAAACAAAACTACAGTTTCAGGCTGTTCTTGATCAAGTATTTCCTGAATATAGAGGGGTTTTTGGAGATTTGTATTCGGTTGTTTCTTTGCTTACTCTATTAGAATTCCCTACTTCTGAAGACATATCAGCAGTCGATGAAGAAACTGTAGCAAATAGGATTAATGAACTTTGTCCAAGTCGTTCTAGAAAGTGGGCGATTACACAGGCAGAGAAACTTATGGCTGCCTCAGCTCGAAATCCTTTTCAGAGAACTTTATATCAGAGTCACATTTTAAGCCTAGAGATGTATATAAAAATGCTTCTAGAATACCAAAAGCACCTATCCAAATTTGAAGAAGAGATAAATGCTTTGGCAAAAGAAATTGAAGAATATAAGATTATCCAATCCATCCCTGGTATCGGTGAAAAAATCGCTACAACGATTATTTCTGAAATTGGAGAGATTGATCGGTTTAATCACCCTAAAAAACTAGTGGCATTTGCCGGAATTGATCCAAGTATCTTTGAATCAGGTAAATTTAAAGGCTCAGTAAATCGAATTACCAAAAGAGGTTCTGGTAGACTACGACATGCCTTATATATGGCAGTTCGTTGTGCCATTCGTGATTGTCGCAAGAAGAAAACGACAGATGAAATCATCCCTCGGAACAAGAGATTACGAGAGTTCTATGATAAGAAAAGTGAAGAAGGAAAGCCCTTTAAAGTAGCTGTGATAGCATGTGCCAATAAGCTTCTACAATGGATTTTTGCACTATTACAAAATAACTCAACTTTCCAAGATATAGCTTAGTTCAAAAATATAACTATATAATGAAAAACCTCCCAAAAATATAAATTAGGTAGGTTATTTGGCATGCATATTTTTAGTATAGCATGAAATATTTTAAGTTTTTATTGAAAAATGTTGACAAACTATTAGCTGGTTTAGTTCATTAAGCGTAGTGTGTTCGAACTGTGACGTAATAAATTAATAAGTAATTTTTATGAATATAGAGTTTAGAAGCACTGTATTATGAGATTCACTAATCTTTCATTTATTGGTAAAGTAAGAAAGAGGTGATTTACTTTTGAAAAAGCTTCCCAGATATACACAAAGTTTTATCTTCACTCTATTTTTTCTTATTTTGGCTTTAGTTTCTTTTAGAGTTTTTCAAAATTCTAAAGCTTTCCCAATCCTTTTTGGTACTTATTCCCTTTTCAACTTAGCTCGTGGTTTATATTATTTAAGGCAAAGACAGAGCGTTAGCTGAAGATCAGAGCTGTCATTATGGCTGCTTTTTCTTTGTGCAACTAAAGGGGCAGTTTAGTTCAAGAAGGTATTATTTTAGTGTATAGTTATTCCAATGAAGAATGAGTACAAAATCAATCAGTATTATTTAGTAATTACTGCTAGGTGTAAAAAATGGGAGTGACTCTATATTAAAAATAATCCAATGTTACTTCTTTTTTCATTTCTATTTATTTTCATTTTTGGATTTTGGTTAAGAAAAAGGATTCTTTCATTCGATTTTAAAAATAAAAGTAAATTGTTCTTATTATTGGATAACTTTGAGTTGATAGGTGGAGTTCTTATTGGTGTAGGATTACTATTTATTGTGATTTTTCTCTAAGATTTTCACAAACGGGTGCATTAGCTTAAGATCGGGGCTGTCTTTAAGGCGGCTTTTTCTTATGGCACTAACGGGGCAGGATAGTTTAACAATCAATTTGGTTAAAGGAGGTTTTTAATTGTTAAAGTTTTTGCAAATAATTTTATCCATAACAGTCACTGCACTTGCAGGACATGGATTGATTACTGGGGATTTTAAGTTTCAACCATATATGATGTTGTTTTTAGGTTTAACGATGTTGGTAATGGGATTAAGAGAATTTCAAAAGGGACAAAAAGGTTACGGCTGGCTAAGTATAGTTGTATTTATATTTAGTTTATTTGTATCAATCCAATGTTTCTTAATGAACTAACGGGTGCTTTAGTTCAATAACAGGGGTTGCTGAGGCAGCCTTTTTCTTATGGCACTAAAGGGGCAGTTTAGTTGAATATGAAGGAGTAGAAAGTTACTTTAAACAGATATACAAAAGTGAAACTATAAATTCCATAACTATATTGAATGTTGCTATGAGCGGAAATGAACATATCAAATCTCGCTTTGGAAAGGTTATAATGATAACTTTTGAAACTTTTATAATTGAATTAACGTAAATATAGTAATTATTTATTGTAGGGAAGGGATTATTATTTTAATTTATTATTTTTTATTTGGTTTAGGTGTGTTTTTAGTTATATTCACAGTGATATTTTTTATTCATATGTATATAGAGAGAGAAATTGAGTTTTGGCAGACTATTAAAATGCTGGGCGGTTTTCTAGTGGGACTCCTGCTTTTATGGATGACCATTCCAAGTCTAAAAGATGTAATAACGAAAGACTTTGATGTTGTTATTGGAAAATGTACGATAGAAATATCTTCATCTGGTCGTTCTTCTGATTCGACTTTCAATATGTTTAATACAGACGAACAATTTAGTTTCATGGAGATTCCTGACCTTGATGCTTATGGCAAATCAATTCCTTATTACTGTGAGATTACGGTGACCAAAGACCGTATGTGGGAAATGGATTATAAAATTTACGATTTAAAGACAGGAAAGCTTATGGATTCACACACAGGTGAGTAGCTTACTTTGAAAAAAATAATAAGAATAATTATACATACGCAGCTGAGAAACCAATCCCAAATCAAAGTTTGTTGATACAACAAAACACTTAAAACGTTGTCATATCAATGTTTTAAGTGTTTTTCTTTATTCTATTCCTATACAGCTTTTTATCACAATCGTTTGAACCTAGATATAACAAGGCTTTCAACGATGTTCAAAAAAACTGCACTGGCACACGTTCTGCAAAAAAAATTGCATACGCAACTCTTTTTTCTTATTGAACTAACGGGGCAGTTTAGTTGAACAAGAATTGTATAAACCACCACTTTTTTATACAGCTGCCAGGCTTCTTCAGAAGCTAAAAACGTGATACATCAAAGATGTATAAAATCATGCATAGACGTATAAAACGGACAAGTTAAAACCCCTTGGCGTCCAAGGGGTTTTTAGTTTGGGTACTTCCTAAAATCCTAGCGAAAAGGCACGGCAGGAGCCAACATATGATGAGGATAAGGATCATAATGAGGATGATAGTGGGGATGGTGGGGATGATAGTACCCCATTCCATAAGATGGGTATCCGTATCCCAAATGGGTTCCATAGTAAGGATATGGCATATATCCTGTTCCATAATGATGAGGCATACAGACTCTCATGTCTGGATTCATGTTTTCACCTACTTTTTTGTGGGAGAATGTCTAGCCTATTTCATACTATGGACTATATCTAGGAAAGAGCTTATCTTTATTAAAATTAGGTGATTAGGTGATTAGCTACTAATCAACAGCAGGGAGCAATCCCTAAACTAAGGGATTGTCTCCATTTTCAAACCCCAGTTAGCAATATAATTTTCTTCTTCAGCTAAAGGGTGCGTTAGTTTATTAAGAAAAAGTAAAAAAAGTCGATTCCTTAACGTAGAGGAGATCGACTTTTTAGGTTGGAATTCTCTTAGTGTATAAAATAGCATTGTTGCTACCGTTCGTAAAAGTAGACTTTTACGAACGGTTATTTTTTATGCAAAATCATCTTGTTTTAACGTTCATTAAAGTTATAAATCATTTTACGAACGTTCGTGTATTTATATACACTTTTACGAACGTTTTTGGTAGAATAAGAGAAAAGCAGAAGATGGAGAAAAAAATGGATATTCGTAAATTTGGATACATTCGAGTTAGCAGCAAAGATCAAAATGAAGGACGACAATTTCAGGCAATGAAAGAAAAGGGGCTTGATGAACGAGATATCTTTATGGATAAACAGAGTGGGAAAAATTTTGAACGAGAACAATATCAACTATTAAAACGGATGATCCGAAAAGGGGATGTCCTATATATTCATTCACTCGATCGTTTTGGACGAAACAAGGAAGAAATTCTAAAAGAATGGAATGACATCACGAAAAATATCCAGGCAGATATCGTTGTGATGGATATGCCTTTGTTGGATACAACTCAATTTAAGGATAGTTTAGGGACTTTCATTGCAGATCTAGTTTTACAAATCCTTTCTTGGATGGCAGAAGAGGAACGGGACCGTATTCGAAAACGGCAGCGTGAAGGAATTGATGTGGCTTTGCAAAACGGTGTGCCTTTCGGCCGACCGAAAGCACAAGTAACGGAAGAGTTTAAAGAAGTCTATGATTTTTGGAAAGCAGGAGAGATGACAGCCGTTAAAGCTATGGCGGAATTAGGCGTTAAAAAGACGACTTTTTATAAGTTGGTTAAGGAATATGAGAGAGACCTTCAAATTATCAATATATAATAGAAGAAACTCGTTAAAGGCGGTTCTGATGCAAATATGATTTGATAGAAAAAAAGGACTCTTATCCACCGTAATGACGCGAGGTTTAGAAACATGTAAAGACCGCAAAGCTTTCTTGAAGAAGTGCTTTGCAGTCTTTTTGTCTCTTGTTTTACTGAAATGAAAATCAATCGTGTTTCCTTCGGAATCCCCTGCACGTACAGATACAACCATTGACCTTTTACTTTGATATAGGTTTCATCGACTCTCCAGGAGTCATTTGTTGGCTTAAGATGACGTCGTACTCATACTCTTTCATCTAATTCCGGTCCATATTGATGAACCCCAACGCATAATCGGTGTGTGAGCCATCGATAAGCGTTCTTCCATCATCTCCACTAAATTACGAAAGCTCAAGTTGTACCTCATACCATTTCACTGTTAATAAAATCATGTCAGACTGATAATGTTTCCATTTGAATTAATATTTTTCCCCATACTGATCACGCACCTTTTTTAGAGTAATAGTATCAGTGTGTTCATGATTTAGAGATTAATTGCAATTATCTTGGAGTTTTTACACAAGAAACCAATTTTCGGTGTTTTCATGCACTTAAAACAAAATCACAAAATATTTTTAATTTTTAATTTTATAATTGACGCAACTATAATAAAACGTTATCATTATTTTACTTATTAGTTTGTTTAATAAACAAACTAATATTCAAAAGTGATTCACTCGCTTTAATTTTTTTACATTAACATATGAATTACTACAAATTTATTATCTACTTACATTTTTTAAGTCAATAATGTAAGCGTTTAAAGTTTTTTAATTGTAATTATCAGAATCGTATTGTAAGCGTTTTTATTATCAAAATCTTTGCAACCAGAATAGAAGAGAAAGCAGGGAATATCCATGTCTAGAAAAGATAGAAAAGTTACATTACGTACTAGTATCGGTTTTGGATTAACAGACATAATGGGTGGTGGGGCTTTTACCATTATTGGAGCTTGGCTACTATTTTTCTTTACAACGTTTGCTGGTTTATCACCGGTACAAGCCGCTTCTATCATTGCCATTGCTCGCATTGTCGATGCAGTTATCGCTTTGTTTGTTGGAAGTATATCAGATAATTTCTTTAAGTATAAGTTAGGTAGAATGTTCGGTAGACGTCGCTTTTTCCTATTAATCGGTTCACCATTAATGCTTACTTATGTTTTATTATGGGTATCAGGAATGAACTACTGGTACTATCTTTTCACTTATTTACTATTCGAAATAATTGCAGCGATGGTATTAATCCCTTGGGAAACACTACCTTCTGAAATGACAAAAGATTTTAAAGAAAGAACTAAAATGTCAACATCAAGAATGTTTCTTTCTGGTACAGGTACGTTTTTAGCTACTTTTGTTCCAGGGCAATTAATTGCTTATTTTGGAGATAACAATGCCAACGCTTACTTAATTAACGGTGCCTTCTTTGCTATACTATTTGCAATCTGTATATTTATTTCGTATAAATCATCATGGGAAAATAAGTTTTCACCTGAGGAAGAAAAAGTAATCCTCGAAAAAGCAAATGAGACTAAAGGATTTGGTGAAACATTAAAAGCCATTGGTTCTGTGCTTAAGGAATTTGCTACAACTTTTAAAATCAAGAGTTTCCGAAAACATTTAGGAATTTATCTTTTCTCATTTACTGGGAAAGATGTATTTAATACAGTATTCATATATTTCTGTATATTTGCATTAGGTACATCTTCTACACTTGGTGCTAATTTACTTTCATTAAGCATCATTGGTATACCGGTGACAATCTTAGCAGGATTTTTGATTGTTAAAGTGGGACCTGCAAATTTATTTAAAGTAGCTTATTCTATAATGATCTTATGTTTAATTGGATTTTATGTTATTTATTTAACTCAACCAAGTTCAATGATCGTTTTGTTATTTATAATTGCTGGGATTTATCAAGTTGGTAGAAGTATATTGGAATTCACTCCGTGGAATGTTTTCCCATTTATTCCGGATATCGATGAAATCGTAACAAGACAAAGACGTGAAGGTCTCTTTGCTGCAGTTATGACATTTGCTAGAAAATCTTCTGTAGCAATTGCTACTATGGCTGTTGGTCTTCTATTAGAATATGGTGGTTTTGTCGAAGGATCAGCAACACAAACACCTGAAGCAATTCATACTATCGTATATACGTTAGTGATTGGGACTTCACTGTTGCTAGTAATTTCAATGTGCATAGCTTTCACTTTCAAATTAAATAAAAAAACACATGAAATCTTAGTAGATGAAATTGATCGTTTAAAAAATAATGGTTCTAAAGCAGACGTTAATCCAAAAACGAAAGAAGTTGTTGAAAGTCTGACTGGTTATGCTTATGAAAATGTATGGCCTGAGGATCCAACCGAAAAGGAGAACGCTTCTTAACTTGTTAACTATTAAAAATCGAGTAGGAGGGGGCGACTAACCCCCTCCTACTCGATTTTATGTTAGGATTAATAATATTTCGAACAGCCAATCAAGAGGGATTTTCTTAAAGTCCTTGGTTTTCCTCAAATCTCGTTTGTACCTAAATTAATGTATTTCCTTGATGTGAGATAATCGAATGGAGAAAATATTTTGATTTTTATCCGTTAAGGACAGGGTTTGTTCATAAAGGTTCAGTTTATACATATGGCCCTTGCAAGTTTCTAAAAACCCATCTTTAAAATAAGTGATTGTCATTATGCCATTTTTTTTCAATGATTTTAATATCATTTGATCATCTCCTTCCTGTCTGGTTTATAAAAGTAATTTTTATGCTAGCAATCCATTATTTATGATAAATAGTAAGAAAGCTAGTGTAATAATCGGTTGTATAACATATAGTATACACCAATAATTGCAAACGCTTTCATCTATATATGAACGTTGTGTGAAATTATCATTTTCTGTAGGATGCATTATATTATAGATTGACCTTCAAAGTAGCAATAAATAATAGAAGAAACTCATCAAAATGAAGCCTTTGTTAAACGAAACAAAGGCTTACTTCTATGTATAGAGGCTTTCACCTTCTAGTTAATAATTAATAATATTTTAAGCTGACTCAACGATTCACGAACAATTCTTTGTCCGTAATTTTTTTTCATACATTCAGAGAAAACGACTAATTTAAATTAGAATATTCAGATTATTGGTGGTGACTCTAACAATTGATTCGTATTATTACTTAGGTCTTTTTATGACTCCCGGTTAATAAAATTTGAAAGATGGTTTTTTTAAAGGGGGATTTAGCTATGACTGAGAATTCACAAGAATTTAATATGAGAATAGCATCTGGAATGTTTGTTGCGCGTTCATTAGATGAAATACGTTTTTGGTCAAGAATTATGAAAGAACACTCTTTATTTCTTAGGCTAGGATTTAGATGTGAAGATACACAGTTAATTGAAGAAGCTAATCAGTTTTATCGATTGTTTGAAAGGATTGAACAGCAATCACATTCATTTACAAATCAAACCGATCCAGAACAAATTAAAAGATTTAATTCGGAAGTCCAACAGGCTGCAACAGGTATATTCGCATTTAAGCGAAAAGTATTAGGACTGATACTAACCTGTCAATTACCAGGAGCAAACAATTTTCCTCTTTTAGTGGATCATACAAGTAGAGAAGCCAATTATTTTAGAAAAAGATTAATTGAATTAAACGAAGGGAAATTGAAACCACTACCTGATGCTATCATTAAAGAGAATGTTTTCTTTTTAAGAATAATGGCCGACCACGCTAAATTTATTGGACACTTACTTGACCCATCGGAAAGAAAGCTTGTAGATATGGCGAGAAACTTTAGCAATGATTTTGATCAATTGGTCTTTCAGGCTACTGATTTAGAGTCTATGAAACCACAATCACAGACCGTTCCTCTCTTGGATCAGTTTCTTGATCAGAATCGAGTGTCTGTAGTATCACTGCGAGATTTTAAGAAAACTGCCCGGGATCTAATTGAGGAATGTAAAATTAAGAGTATTATCCATCCTCTTTTGGCGGATCATGTTTTCCGAGAAGCCGAACGATTCCTTGCAATTATTGATATGTTTGAAGCACATTTGATGGAAGAAAAATAGCAACCTAAATAAGTTACAAATGTATGGAAAATTCATTCCTTAATTAAGAACTAGCGTTTTTTTTGTCTTATATTGATTAAGAAGATTATGTAGGGAAATTCATCATAGAGATGAAGGAATCAACCAATTTGAACGATAACAGTCGATCTTTGAAGCAAATATAAAGTTGAAGTTTGGATAAAACCATCATTGATGAAGTTGCAGTAAGGGTAAGGGGGAGGAATTTCCCCTTTTTTTGATTCGTGTGGATTTACAACTATAAGAAGTACTTCCATAGGTATTAAAGAAAAAATCCACTAAAGTAAAAAATATGATTAGGAAATAATGACCTTTACCGTGTTTGCTTAAGGAAACTTTTTTTGACAGATGTTATTTCTATGGACTAACAACAAAAGATTGCTATAGACCCACCCACTTAATGCTTGGTAATATAATCAAGTGTTATATTTGGAGGGGTAGCCATGGAACAACAGAAGTATAATGAGTTAAAAATGGGTGAACGGGGAGTTATCCTTAGTATCTGCACTTATATATTTTTATCTGCTGCAAAGTTATTTATAGGTTATTCAGCAGACTCAGAAGCTTTAAAAGCAGATGGGCTAAACAATTTGACTGATATCATTGCTTCGATCGCAGTTCTAATAGGTCTGAAAATAGCACAAAAGCCGGCTGATGAGAACCATCCATACGGTCATTGGAAATCCGAGACTGTAGCATCGATGGTTGCTTCTTTTATTATGGTGGCTGTTGGTATTCAAGTTTTATATACAGCTATCTCTTCGGTATTCGAGGGAAGAAAAGAATCTCCTGATTTAATCGCAGCATGGACAGGCATGTTCTGTGCAATAGTTATATATTTCGTATATCGATATAATAGGAATTTGGCGAAGAAAATTAATAGTCAATCAGTAATGGCTGCAGCAAAGGACAACCTTTCAGATGCCTGGGTAAGTATAGGTACGGTAGTCGGAATTATTGGTTCTCAATTTAACCTTGCATGGCTTGACCCTGTAGCAGCTGTTATCGTAGGTCTATTGATTTGTAAAACTGGTTGGGATATTTTCCGAGAAGCTTCACTTAATTTGACAGATGGTTTCGATGAAGAACTGATAGAAACTTATAAAAAAACCATTCTTAATACCTTTGGTGTAAAAGGAGTTAAGGATATCAGAGCAAGGAATTACGGTAATAATACTGTTGTAGATGCTGTTATTCTCGTTAATTCTACTTTGGAAATTAAAGATGCACATGACATTTCTACAAAGGTTGAAAATGTATTAAAAACCGAACACGATGTCTATGAGGTTCATATTCATGTAGAACCGAACTAAAAAGCCGATTATTAAGAAGTGACAAATTGTATGGTACTTTACTGTGTGGTAGTCGGGCATCTTTTGACAATAGTGGATGATGATTAGAAGGGTTTTCCCCCTTTTTTGAGACTCATATAATGTAGTGATCGGACAAAATTGTTGAAGGCGTTAAACGATTGAAAAAACTGTGTGGCAAAACAAGCAAAACTAAAAAAGCAGTGGATGTCTTGTGAGGGGAAAATCCAATTAGTTGGATTTGGCACATTTGAAGTGCGCGACTGAGCAGCCTGAACGGATAGAAACCCACAAACAGAAGAAGAAATACATATTGCAACTTCAAAAGTTCCCGCTTTTAAAGCAGGTAAGGAATAAAAAGAAGCTGTTAAATAAATTTATTTAATGATAATCGTGAAAAGGGCTCTGGAGATGATATAGTCACCAGAGTTTTTTTGTTTATGTAATTTTTTATTTAAGTGTACTTTTGAAATTTATTATCACTTTACTTAATCTTTACCTTTACAATTTTCCCTCCGGCTTTTTTACCTGCCTGTTCCAATAATTTCGCAAATTTTTTCTTTGTCTCTGTATCCTTCTTAATCTTTTTCATTTTTATATCCCTCGCAATTTAATATTCTTGCTAAATAGTATGACCATGGAAAAGGGAATTCATACTTTATCCGGTTCTAATGCTTGCTTTTCCCCACTATATTGTTAGTAAAGTGGAAAACTGACAAAGTGACCTTAAGGTATTTTCCCATTTTTGCAGAATGTGAGGAGAGAGGAGGGAGGGGATGTCGTCTTTGAACCCTTTTTTCAATGAATGGAAGAAAACGAATCCTAAAGAAAAAGTTATTCAAAAAAAATCTTTGGAAAATCCATCACATCAAATAACGTCGGTGAGAAAAGTGAGAAAGGACAAGCAGCATGATATTAAATTCCCTGTAGATTATGTTATGAAGGTCAAGCTCCGGACGCTTTGCCAAGCATTAAGCCCCAAATATCATCAAAAGACGGGAAAGCCTTTGACACAAACGGCCTGTAATACTTTGTTGCTGCGGTTTGGACTAGCAAGGTGGAGGGATGTGGATTATGTTATGGATTACAAAGACACGAAGGAATATATGCATACCTACCTATTGGAAACGGAATATGGTCAAAAAGGGGGCTTACATGAAATCGCGATTTTGAAGGATCTTTCTGATCGTAGAGTCGTTTATTTCATGATCCATCATGCTGTTTCCTGGCTGGAAAGAGGGGGTTCCGTTGAAGAAATCCTATAGTCAATTCAGTCTTCTATCGAACAAGCTGCTTTATGGGACTAAGGAAAAAAAGGGTTTTTTAGATTACCTATTGCCTAAATATAGGTATCTACAGATTGTGGTACCCTATTATGAATATTTGAGAGGTGAGGTATTCGTTGAAGACATTAAGGACTTGTTTGAAGAGGCGCCTCAAAATTTGACACTGTATCACCTGATTGCCCTCTTGTATTTTGATTTTCTGGAACAAGTGAAAAAAGGAGCCAAATATGACCAGCTATGTTCCTTTTTGATTTCTTCCAAGAAAAAATTTCTTCAACGCCCGATGATCGAAAAAAGGGTGTTGAAACAGGTGACAACCAATCTTTTCTCTTTTGAGCAAAGGGAAGAAGAGATGGAGGTAACATCAGAAGAAAAACAAGCGGAGATTACACTTCGGATCAAGGAGTCAGAGATTTACCGGGGAGAGGTCTTTCTTCATGACATATCACCGTACTTAATGGATGAAGAACTCACTGTCGAGGATTTACTGGTGATTTTGTTTATGGACTTTCTACAAAGAATTAAAGAAAAGGGAAACTCCAGTCAAACCATGAAGGCCATTTTATTGAACTATGAGGATTATTTTTAATGAGAGAGCAGAGGACAATCATGAAAAAAGGATAGGTGTTAACCACTATCCTTTTTTTTATGGACTTATACACATTGAATGAAAGAATAAATGGGTCATTAAATCATTTATGTAGGTTACTTTATTGTTCAAGCTCATTTGACCGTACATATTGGAGTAATGTTTTTCTTAGTTTGAATCCTTTCAAAAAAGGGAAAAGTCCACCACTTATATTCTCAAACCTCATAAAATATTGAAGGTCGAATTAGAATTAAGACTAAGGTTTAACTTGTTTGTATTCAAAATAATAAAATTAGTAATCTTTATGTATAGAAGAGTGGTTACATGGGAATCATGAGAATAAGCAAATAGAAAAGAGGGGGGAAGACAAGGATTTAATTAATAATAATAATCTCCAAGTTACTTAGTATAATAGAAAAAAGGTTAAGGAGTTGGTTTCGTATGGAGAAGCAATTGCCTGGAACACCACTAGAACCTGAAGTGATGGCTGAAATGGTTTTAAAAAAGGCTCTCAGCGATTACAGGAAAGCCCAAATTGAAAAAAAAATCGATGAATCATTGAAAATGCGTAATAAGGAAGAGTTTATTCGTTTAACAGATGAATTAAAGAGTATTTCTTAAACTTTTGTACGCACAAAGTAAAAACGCATACAGAAATTTTTTTATAAAAAATAAGGCTCACAATGTAAGAAATCCTTGAATTGGTTTGATTATTAAAGTTTATAGTAGGAATATTGAAATATCCATTAAGGAACAAGGCAAGAAAAAATAAAAAAGAAGCGCAGTCGCACTTAAAAAGCTGGTGAGGTTAAATATTATTTGATATTCCTTTACCTTCAGTTTGGATGGACATAAAATTTTATTATGAGAAACATTCTAAGTAAATAGGAATCTATAGTATTATAACATTTTACATTGTAAGCGCTTTCTTGTATAATTATGATAATCAAATGGTGTGGAACCATAATGGGGTAAGTAGACCGAGGTAGGGTCTATCTTCATAATGATCTTTTAGTTTCACTAATTTTTGTGAATATTTATTGTAAGGATATGAATTAAGATAGCAATAGATGGCTGTCTCAAAAATAATAATTAATTGAAAATCGGGTAAATTTGTGAAAAGCAATTTGACGGTATAAGAGAATGAGAGTTTGTGCATCATCAAGATGAAATGGAAGTTGCGAAGGGGGGAAAAGAAATGAAAAAAAATGGTGTTTCGTTAGCCGAATTTGTTCAGGAAGATCGATTTGAACTCAACTCCTACCTTACTTCTTTATTTAACAAACTTAATGACTATGTCCCCAAAAGTCTTAAAGATAAAAGAAATCAATAACAATTAAGCAACAGGAAATAGTGACTCAGGAAAAGCTTTTAAACTTCCTGGGTCACTTTCTTTATTATTGATTCTTGGTTAAGGATGCATGAACCTATTTAGATTGCATCCCCTGGTCTTATGTTATTCTTAGCAGGAATTAGTACAGTATTATGTTAATTAGCATTCGTTTATTTCATTATTTTCAGCAAAAATATACCCTAAGGGAATTCTAAAAAATGATCAGCCATTGAAATTTAGAAAGATATTTTAAAATAAATAAAAAAACAAAGGAATGGAGGGATCCAAACAATAGATTTACCTTCACTAAAATATCAGCTTTCCTGATGAATTGCCTTATTTCGTTAACACTGTTTTTCTCAGATTAGGTTTGGCTCTTGTTATCCCTAATCGATTCTCTTTCTCCTGCTATAGTACTTTTTGTGTTCACTTATTAGCAAGTTTTTCAGCATGCTCTATGCCCTATGTTGTAAGAACAGAACATTAATAAGAAGTTTAGAGATTAGAAGTCATGTAGATAGAAAGCTTTATATAAGGATGAATTTAAAAAAATGGAGGAGAAAAGGTTCTGATAATGGATTTTATCCAGGAGGATTGATTTGAACTACACCATATGTTCGATCAGGGTATAGCTTAATTAGTGAATTGGGAAAGCATGGGGAGCAGCTGGTGATGTTTTTTAAAAGAGCAGAATATTCAAGGTAAATGAACCTAGTAAATTAGTATTTGAAAATATCAATATCGAGATTGGATTTTACATCGTGCAATTGTATACAACACAATCAAGATAGTCCTTACCTACGAATTCATCTCCATATAGATGTCATGGTACTCTAAGTATTCATACTTAATTTCCTTTTAGTTATCGGTCCTCTGAATCGACAAAAAGAGGATGTTTGTTTAAAAAAATACAAAAAAGTGTTTACAAGGAAAAAAATTCATTGTAGTATTTCCTTATAAAGTAAATGAAATCGATTTCATTTTTCGATTTACCGTATAGGCAACCTGTATTCAGGAGATAAAGTGTCTAAACGCTTGAGGTAATTATAGTCATGTCGCAATGATTCTTATATTTTGCTTCAAAAAAAGAAAAGGTAATTTAATAAGGCTATTAGGATTTTGAATCAATAGTAACCGATCTGAGTTTTGGAAGCTTTCTTTTCAATTAGAGATTTAGAAGATAATGAAATCGATTTCATTACTAGCCTTATTACAAATTGAGTCTATAACTACTAAACTATTACCGTTGAAAGTAAGAGATCTATTTGTTTGGTCTAAAAAAACCTGACAAAGAATTAAAATGCGGATGGTATTTAAAGTTAAATGAAATCGATTTCATTTAACCTTTAATCACAAAAGACTGATAATTTCGAAAAAACAAGGAGGAAAAAAGCATGTCATCAGTAACACATGAGGTTAAAAAATTAAAAAACTACATAAATGGTGAGTGGATTGAATCCACCTCAAAGCAAACGGAGATCGTCGTTAATCCTGCAACTGGTGAGGCGATTGCCGAAGTGCCACTTTCAACTAAAGAAGATGTGGATCGTGCAGTTCAAGTTGCGAATGAAGCGTTTAAAAAATGGTCGCAGGTAGCCGTTCCAAAAAGAGCTCGCATATTGTTCAAATATCAGCAGCTCCTAGTAGATAATTGGGAGGAACTTGCGAAACTTGTTACCATCGAAAATGGAAAAAGTTTATCAGAATCAATCGGTGAAGTACAGCGAGGCATCGAGTGTGTGGAGTTTGCCGCGGGTGCACCTACACTTATGATGGGCAAACAGCTTCCAGATATTGCGACAAACATTGAATCGGGTATGTATCGTTATCCAATCGGTGTAATTGGCGGTATCACACCGTTTAACTTTCCGATGATGGTCCCTTGCTGGATGTTCCCACTTGCAATTGCATGTGGCAATACATTCGTGTTAAAGCCATCTGAGCGTACACCACTTCTTGCAGCACGTATTGTTGAACTGTTTGAGGAAGCGGGTCTTCCTAAAGGTGTATTGAACATTGTAAATGGCGCACATGATGTGGTAAACGGGCTTCTTGAACATAAAGATGTGAAAGCTATCTCATTCGTTGGTTCACAACCAGTTGCTGAATATGTTTATAAAACAGGTACGGCCAACTTGAAGCGCGTTCAGGCACTTGCAGGAGCAAAAAACCACTCGATTGTCTTGAAAGATGCCAATCTTGATATGACAGCAAAAGAAATTACAAGTGCGGCTTTCGGCTCAGCTGGTGAACGTTGCATGGCAGCTGCTGTTGTTGTAGTAGAAGAATGTGTAGCGGATGAGTTAGTTGAAAAATTAAAAAAGGCTGCAGATACCATTACAATCGGTAATGGCCTAGACGACGGCGTTTTTCTTGGACCAGTTATCCGGGAAGGGGCTAAGCAACGGACTATTAGCTATATTGAATCCGGTGTAGCGCAAGGGGCGACCCTTGTACGTGACGGCCGTAAAGACGAGGCCGCAAGTGGAAATGGTTACTACCTTGGGGCTACGATTTTTGATCATGTAACACAGGAAATGAAAATTTGGCAAGATGAAATTTTCGCTCCGGTCCTCTCCATAGTCCGTGCGAAAGATTTAACAGAGGCCGTTGAGATTGCGAATGCATCCGCTCTTGCTAATGGCGCTTGCCTATATACAGACAGTGCAGCTGATGTACGCCAGTTCCGTGAAACAATTCATGCGGGTATGCTGGGCATTAACGTGGGGGTTCCCGCACCTATGGCATTCTTCCCATTCTCTGGATATAAAGATTCATTCTATGGTGACCTTCATGCAAACGGGACAGACGGTGTGGAGTTCTACACTCGAAAAAAAATGGTGACTGCACGCTACGTGAAGTAATCGTATAAATCCCATAGAAAATAAATGAAGTCTGGTCCGTTTAGATACGGGCCAGATTAATCCAATTTTTTGCCTGAGAAACAAGGAGGTACATATGAGCAAATTACTGAAAAAACCAGGAAAACTTGAGGTTGGTGAAGGTGTTACAGTTGTTCAGGAAGTAACGAAAGTAAATTCTCCATTAGAATTTGTTGAGTTTAAAATAGTTGAGTTAGCTTCACACTCTAAATATTCAGAATCATTAAATAAAACGGAGTGTTGTATCGTCGCTTTGACTGGAAAGATCAACGTGACAGTAGGCGAAGAAACATTCCACGATTTAGGCACACGTGAAAGTGTGTTTGAAAAGGTGCCGACGGACAGCATCTACATATCGAATAACAACCATTTTCAAGTAGAAGGTATAACTGAAGCCCGCGTAGCACTATGTTATTCCCCTTCTGAAAAGCAACTTCCGACCAAATTGATTAAAGCAGAGGATGTTGGTGTTGAACAACGAGGTATTTTGAGTAATAAACGGATGGTGCATAATATTTTGCCGGATTCGGATCCGTCAGCGAACAGTCTTCTTGTGGTCGAAGTCTACACAGAAAGCGGCAACTGGTCGAGCTATCCTCCGCATAAACATGACCAGGACAACTTACCAGTAGAGTCGCAATTAGAAGAGTCTTACTACCATGAAATGAATCCACCTCAGGGTTTTGTCTTCCAGCGTGTTTATACGGATGACCGTTCGATTGATGAGACCATGACTGTCGAAAACGGAGATGTTGTCCTTGTACCGGCGGGGTATCATCCGGTAGGGGTACCGGATGGTTATGAATCTTATTACTTAAATGTCATGGCTGGCCCGACGAGGACTTGGAAATTCTACAATGATCCAGATCATGAATGGATCTTAAAGCGGTAAAAAAAAGAAGGAGCTGTTAATTGGATGAACTATACATTTAGTACCGACAAGGAGTTTGACTTGATTGCTATCGGCCGTGCCTGCCTCGACTTAAATGCCAATGAATATAATTGCCCGATGGAAGATACCATGACGTTTACAAAATATGTGGGCGGTTCACCTGCCAATGTTGCCATTGGCAGTGCAAAATTAGGTTTGACTGTTGGATTCATCGGCAAGCTTGCGGATGACCAACACGGACGATTTATCGAGCGGTATATGCGCGAAGCAGGCGTGGATACATCAAATATGGTGATTGATCAGAAGGGGCATAAAACGGGACTAGCATTCACAGAAATCAAAAGTCCTGAAGAATGTAGCATCCTTATGTATAGAGATAACGTAGCCGACCTTCATTTAGCGCCTTCAGAAGTAAACGAAGAATACATCAAAAAATCAAAAATTCTTCTTGTTTCTGGAACGGCCTTAGCGCAAAGCCCATCACGTGAAGCTGTGTTAAAAGCGGTCAGTCTGGCGAAAAAACATCATGTAAAAGTCGTATTTGAATTGGATTACCGTCCGTATACCTGGAATTCTATTGAAGAAACCTCTGTTTATTATTCTTTAGTAGCAGAGCAATCAGACATTTTGATAGGCACGCGTGATGAATATGATGTAATGGAAAACTCTGAAAAAGGTACAAACGAAGAGACTGTCCGTTACTTGTTTAACCATTCCGCAGATCTAGTGGTCATCAAACATGGTGTCGAGGGTTCATATGCTTATGCCAAATCGGGCGAAGTATTTCAAGCGAAGGCTTATAAAACGAAAGTATTAAAAACCTTTGGCGCAGGAGATTCATATGCTTCCGCTTTCTTATATGCATTAGTGAGCGGCAAAGAGATTGAAAGCGCCTTAAAATTTGGCAGTGCTTCTGCTTCAATAGTAGTAAGCAAACATAGCTCTTCTGAAGCTATGCCAGTTGTAGAAGAAATTGAGGAACTAATTGCCGAACGAGTGTAAGCAAATTATCTACATAGAGGTGAGCAAAGGATGGGAAAAGTGAGGTTAACAACAGCCCAAGCTTTAATTAAGTTTTTAAATCAGCAGTATATCCACGTTGACGGTGAAGAGTATCCATTTGTCGAAGGGATTTTTAATGTATTCGGTCATGGAAATGTCGTTGGAATTGGTCAGGCCCTTGAACAGGATGCGGGCCACTTGAAAGTGATTCAAGGAAAGAATGAGCAAGGAATGGCACACGCAGCAATCGCCTATAGTCGCGAAATGCTCCGCCGTAAAATTTATGCCGTTACCACATCGGCCGGTCCAGGTTCTGCTAACTTAATAGCGGCAGCTGGTACAGCACTTGCTAATAATATTCCTGTCCTTTTGCTCCCGGCAGATACATTTGCCACACGCCAGCCTGATCCGGTGCTTCAGCAACTTGAGCATGAGCACAGTACGGCGATAACTACTAATGACGCTTTTATGGCGGTATCAAGATATTGGGATCGCGTCACTCGTCCAGAGCAGCTCATGTCAAGTCTGATTCGTGCATTTGAAGTGATGACCGATCCTGGAAAAGCGGGTCCGGCGACGATTTGCATCTCGCAGGATGTAGAAGGAGAAGCATTCGATTACGATGAACGATTTTTTGATAAACGCGTTCATTATTTGGATCGGAAAGCGCCAGTGGAACGGGAACTGAATGGAGCTGCAGATCTGATTAAAGCAAGTAAGAAGCCAATCATTATCGTCGGAGGAGGAGCAAGGTATTCCGGTGCACATGATATTTTAATCAAGCTATCAGAAAAGCATAACATACCACTTGTGGAAACGCAGGCTGGTAAATCAACGGTGGAATCATCTTTTACTAAGAACTTGGGCGGAGTGGGCATTCTTGGTACAATGGCTGCCAATAAAGCAGCCCGCCAGGCAGATCTCGTAATTGGTGTCGGGACACGTTATACAGACTTTACAACGTCTTCTAAAACTGCTTTTAATTTTGAAGACACTAAGTTTTTGAACATTAATGTCAGCCGTCTTCAGACATATAAGCTAGATGGATTTCAAGTCGTCGCGGATGCAAAAATAGCGCTTGAGCAACTTGAGGGGTTACTAGAGGGATACGAAACAGAATTTGGTGAAATGTTTGCAGAATGGAAGGAAGATTGGCTTACCGAACGAGACCGTTTGAGTAGAGTGACATTCAATCGTGAAAATTTTACACCTGAAATTAAAAGCCAATTTTCACAGCAAATCTTGAATGAATACTCAGATGCATTGAAAACTGAATTGGCACAATCCACTGCGATGATCGCAATTAATGATACAGTCAATCCGGACAGTGTGGTCGTCGGTTCAGCCGGATCACTTCCGGGGGACTTGCAGCGTCTCTGGCATTCGACAGTTCCGAACACGTACCATCTTGAATATGGCTTCTCCTGCATGGGCTACGAAATTGCAGGAACTTTAGGAGCGAAGCTTGCTCATCCGGACCGGGAAGTCTATTCAATGGTAGGAGACGGCAGTTTCTTAATGCTCCATTCTGAATTAATCACGGCCATTCAATATAATCATAAAATCAATATTTTATTGTTTGATAATTCAGGCTTTGGCTGTATTAACAATCTGCAAATGGAGAATGGTAGCGGCACTTATAGCTGTGAGTTCAGAACACATGACAATCAAATTATGAATATTGATTACGCAAAAGTGGCAGAAGGATACGGAGCCAAGACTTATCGGGCTAATACTGTTGCTGAATTGAAAGCCGCTTTGGAAGATGCAAAAAAACAATCAGTATCTACATTAATTGAAATGAAAGTACTTCCGAAAACAATGACAGATGGCTATGACGCTTGGTGGAATGTTGGTGTGGCAGAAGTTTCTGAACAAGAAAGTGTTCAAAAGGCATATGAAGCGAGGCAAGAAAAATTAAAGACCGCCAAACAATATTAAAAGGAGGAATTCAGAAAATGCAGGAGATTTTATGGGGGATTGCCCCAATTGGTTGGCGTAATGATGACATTCCGGAAATAGGGGCTGAGAATACCTTATCCCACCTTTTAAGCGATATTGTCGTGGCAGGATTTCAGGGGACAGAAGTAGGTGGTTTCTTCCCTGAACCAGCCGCCCTGAATAAAGAACTTCAGCTTCGAAACTTAAAAATCGCTGGTCAGTGGTTCAGCAGCTATATCATCCGCGATGGTATCGAAAAAGCAGAACAGGATTTCCATAAGCACTGCCAATATTTACAGGCTGTCCATGGGGATGTGGCGGTTGTATCCGAACAGACTTACAGTATTCAAGGTGGAGAGATCAATGTATTTAAGGGAAAACCTTACTTTACAGATGAAGAATGGGGAATATTGTGTGTCGGACTAAATAAGCTCGGGAAAATCGCGAGTCAGTACAATTTGAAGTTGGTATATCACCATCATATGGGGACAGGAGTTCAGACATTGTCTGAAATTGATCGTCTTATGGAAAACACCGAAAAAAACTTGGTTCATTTGCTATATGATACTGGACATATTTATGTATCAGATGGTGAGTACATGACACTGTTAAGAAAGCACATTGACCGCATTGGACATGTCCATTTTAAAGATGTAAGACATAAGGTCCTGGAGAAGTGTCGGAAAGAAGAAAAATCGTTTCAAGAGTCTTTTTTAGCTGGTATGTTTACAGTCCCTGGTGACGGTTGCGTTGACTTTGTGGAACCTTTTCATACACTCCTTGACCATCAATATAAAGGGTGGATTGTTGTAGAGGCTGAACAAGATCCATCTGTTGCCCATCCATTAGAATACGCGTTAATCGCTCGCAAATATATAAATGACAGATTGCTCCTAGTTCAAGATTAAAAACTAGAAAGAAGTGATTCATTTGAATAATGAGGGAAATCAAATGGCATTCTTACGCAAGATTATTATTATCTCGACGTTAGGCGGTCTTTTGTTTGGATATGATACAGGTGTTATTAATGGCGCATTGCCGTATATGTCAGAAGAAGACCAACTTAACCTCAATTCACTTACGCAAGGTATTGTTGCCAGTTCACTTCTTTTAGGCGCGGCACTTGGAGCGTTTTTAGGAGGCCGGCTTTCGGATTATGCTGGTCGCCGAAAAAATATTCTTTTCCTTTCGATACTCTTCTTCTTTTCTACGATTGGATGTACGCTTGCACCGAATGTTACGGTCATGATAGCTTGCCGTTTTCTACTCGGACTTGCTGTTGGGGGAGCATCTGTAACCGTTCCGACTTATTTGGCGGAAATGTCTCCTGCTGAACGACGTGGACGAATTGTTACTCAGAATGAATTAATGATTGTAAGTGGGCAGTTGCTCGCATTTATCTTCAATGCCATTCTTGGTACAACAATGGGCGACAGTTCTCATGTATGGCGTTACATGCTGGCTATAGCGGCACTTCCAGCTATCCTTCTTTTCTTCGGAATGCTCCGGTTGCCTGAAAGTCCAAGGTGGCTAGTATCAAAGAAGAAAAATGCCGAGGCTCTGAACGTTTTGAAAAAAATACGCAATACAAACCAGGCAGAATCAGAATATCAGGGAATTAAAGAAACATTCGTTGAAGAAACCAATGTTAAGAAAGCTACATATAAAGATTTAACCGTTCCATGGATACGGAGAATTGTTTTTCTCGGAATGGGGATTGCCATTGTCCAGCAAATAACAGGCGTCAACTCGATTATGTACTATGGTACCCAGATTTTAAAAGATGCAGGTTTTGCAACAAAAGCTGCATTGATTGGAAATATTGCAAACGGTGTCATCTCCGTTTTGGCCACGTTCTTCGGTATTTGGCTACTTGGTAAAATTGGGCGTCGTCCAATGCTTATATCTGGATTGATTGGAACAACGACGGCCCTTCTATTGATTGGCATCTTCTCTTCCCTCCTTGAAGGAACGGCTGCTCTTCCATATGTTATTTTATCTTTGACTGTTACGTTTCTTGCCTTCCAGCAGGGAGCCATTTCACCGGTTACTTGGTTGATGCTTTCAGAGATTTTCCCACTTCAAGTACGTGGGCTTGGTATGGGTGTTACCGTATTCTTCCTTTGGATAGTGAACTTCCTAATTGGTTTAACGTTCCCGGTTTTACTTGATAAAGTCGGATTGTCTACAACATTCTATGTCTTTGCGATTTTAGGTATATTGGCTATCACATTTGTGAAAAAATGTTTGCCAGAAACAAGAGGGCTTACACTTGAACAGCTTGAACAAAACTTCCGTAACCATGGAAAAGATCCTGTTAAAGAAATAACAAAAATAGTATAAGAGATACAGGTTAATTGGCATAAATGCAGATACGTATAATAGGAGGAATATAATCATGACATTAAATATTGGCGTAATAGGAACTGGAGCAATAGGACGGGAGCACATTAAAAGAATTACAAACAAATTATCCGGCGGGAAAATTGTCGCTGTAACCGATGTGAATGAAGAAGCGGCGAAGCAGGTCGTAAACCAATATGGACTTGAGGCGGTCGTGTATCCGGATGACCAATCACTTGTATCAGATGAAAACGTGAATGCTGTGCTTGTGACAAGTTGGGGACCAGCCCATGAACAAAACGTATTGAATGCGATTGAAGCCGGAAAATATGTGTTCTGTGAAAAGCCACTAGCGACAACAGCGGAAGGTTGCAAGAGAATTACCGAAGCGGAAATGAAACACGGGAAGCGTTTGGTACAAGTTGGTTTTATGCGCCGTTATGACAGCGGTTACGTACAATTGAAAGAAGCCATTGATAGAAATGAAATTGGCGAGCCGCTCATGGTCCGTTGCGTACACCGCAATCCAGAAGTGGATGAGAACTACACAACGGAAATGGCGGTCGTTGATACATTGATTCATGAAATTGATGTATTGCACTGGCTAATCAGCGATGATTACAAATCCGTTCAAGTAATTTACCCGAAGAAAGCAAGTCGTGCGCATGCTAACTTAAAAGATCCTCAAATCATCATATTGGAAACGAAAAGCGGGATTGTTATTCAAGCAGAAGTATTCGTAAATTGTAAATATGGCTATGATATCCAGTGTGAAGTCATTGGTGAAGACGGTGTTGCGTATCTTCCTGAACCGGCAAGCATCGTTACAAGGAAAGGCGCAAAACGCAGCACGGACATTTTAATAGACTGGAAAGATCGCTTTATGGATGCGTATGACATAGAATTGCAGGATTTCATAGATTCTATTAAACAGACAGGTCAGCCAAATGGTCCGACTTCATGGGACGGATACATTGCAGCTGTAACAGCTGATGCTTGCGTAAAAGCACAGGAATCAGGCCAAAAAGAACCGGTTGATCTGGCTGAGAAACCTGATTTTTATACGGGGAAAATCACAGTACAGTGAACTTCGTAACACAAACTAAGTGGTGTTGTGGTAAAAATAATTACATTCAAATTGGAGGAAACGACGATGAAACTAGCATTAGATCCAACGATGTATGCCAATTTATCTTTAAAAGAAATGGTCGATAAAACGGCGGAATTAGGCTATGAATATATCGAACTATCACCGCGTGAAGACTTTTGCCCATTCTATAAATATCCTAAAGTAGATAAAGAACAGATTAAAAATTTGAAGCGCTGGTGCAGCGACGCGGGTGTGAAGATCTCATCCTTGCTTCCACTTTACTACTGGGCTGGTCCTGATGAGGACCGCCGCCAGGCTGCAGTTCGCAACTGGAAACGCGCCATCGAAGTGGCAGTGGAATTGGATGTTGATTTGATGAACAGCGAATTTAACGGTTCTAAATTCAATGAAGTTGTATGTGAAGAAAAATTCATTAAATCAATGGATGAGCTCATTCCGGTTTTTGAGAAAGAAGGCGTTAAACTGAACTTACAGGCGCATCCATTCGATTTTATCGAAACACATGAAGGAGCGATGGATATGATTCGTGCCCTTGACCGCTCATGGATCAACCTTGTATATTCAACCGCCCATACGTTTTTCTACGATGATGGAAAGGGTGATATTGCCCCAATGTTTGATTCTGCCGGTGATCGCCTACAACACGTATTGTTTGCCGATACATTCAATCATAAAGCATCCAACGGACTCCGTTATATCGTCAACCCTCCAGGTGTTGAAGCAACCGTTCACCAGCACTTGAACATCGGCGAGGCAGAAGTTGACTTTGATACGATCTTCAGAAAGCTGAATGAAATGAATTTTGATGGTATTGCTACAAATGCAGTATTTGCTTGGATTGACAAAGCAGACTGGTCAAGTAAGCTTATGCTCCAAAAAATGAGAGATGGATTAGGTTTAGCAGAAAGAATTGGAGGTTGACATAATGAAACTTTGTTTTAACCAAGCGACGACGCTTGAGAATTCCAACTTGGACAAAGATCTCAAGTACTGCGAAACACATGGTTACGACTATATCGAAATCCGTACAATGGATAAATTGCCTGAGTACTTAAAAGAACGCTCAATTGATGAACTAGCTGAATTTTTCAATACGAATCATATTAAGCCACTTGCTTTCAACGCTCTTGTATTTTTTAATAATCGTGATGAAGTCGGCTATAAAGCGATTATCGATGAGTTTAAAAAAATGATGGTTATGGCGGAGAAGCTAGGTGTGAAATACGTAGTGGCGGTTCCACTTGTAACAGAAGATAAAATTTTGAAAGAAGACATTAAAAAGAGCTGTGTCGAAGTGTTAACGGAGCTATCTGAGATCGCAAAACCGTACGGTGTGAAAATTGCGGTGGAATTTGTTGGCCATCCACAATGTACAGTAAATACATTCGGTCAGGCATACGATATTGTTGAAACTGTCAATCGTAACAATGTTGGATTAGTGCTCGACTGCTTTCATTTTCATGCAATGGGATCTAATTTGGAAGACCTGAAAAAAGCGGATGGATCGAAAATCTTTATTTTACACATTGATGATACAGAGGATTTTCCAATCGGTTTCCTGACAGACCAAGACCGGGTGTGGCCGGGGCATGGCACTATAGATTTAGACAGTATATTATCTACATTGAAAGAAATCGGTTATTCTGACGTTGTCTCTGTTGAATTGTTCCGTCCGGAATATTATGAACTAGATGCAGAAGAGGCCATTAAAACAGCAAAAGAAACAACAATCCAAGTGATTTCAAAATACTTTGCGCTTCAGACTGTGTGAGTGAATCATGATAATTTCGGGAAACA
>NZ_JAEKEK010000002.1:0-371091 GCF_016651145.1 Peribacillus sp. TH14 | reverse complement strand
AATGTTTATCACATCAATTAGGATTCATAAACCCGTATAATCAGGTTCAAATCCTATCTACGCATTCTAAACCTTAGGATTCTCCTAAGGTTTTTTTGTATAAATTCCACTATTCGTGTATTGGATAGGCTTATTAATAGCATGATTTTGGTAGGGGGGCTTCTCGATGACCAGTAAAGAAGAAATCCTGGACAATAAACAAATTCTTCATTCTTTTGCGGAATGGTTAATGGGTCAAAATAAATCCGATGGTACGATTAAAACCTATGTGGGAGTCATCTCCCAGTTTCTTCAATGGTTTAAAGAAGAAGCGAAAGAGATTGAAAAATCCCACGTGCAAACCTATTTAGACGATATGGAACAGTCAAATAAGAGTGGAGGAACGATTGAAAAACATTATTCAGCCATTACGATGTTTTCCAGGTTCCTTGATAAACCCGAGATCGTCCTCAACATCGACCGTAAAGCAAAGGAAAAGAAAGAAGATCCGCCAGAAGCCCTGAACATGCTTGAGCAAGCTGATCTCCTAAAAGAAATCGAGGCCTCTGGGCATTTCAGGAATATTGCCATTGTCTATACACTGATCCATACGGGTATCCGAGTGTCCGAACTTTGTGATTTGAACCATAGCGACATTCAAAAAGAGGGAGACAGGCAATATATCCTCATCCGGGATTCAAAAGGGGATATAGACAGGAAGATTCCACTCTCCATGGCTGCTAGTGAAAAGATCAGGGCATACAAGGAATTTTTAAATATGGAAACGGAAGCGATCTTCATATCCAGTGTGAATCAGCGCATCACGCCAAGGTCCGTGCAATATATGCTGACTAAATATAATGCGACTCCCCATAAGCTGCGGAATACGTTTTGCCAAAAATTAATCGATTCGGGGATAGACCTTCAAACCGTTTCAAAATTGATGGGGCATAAAGATTTGAACATGACCAAACGTTATGTAGGAGAAGGAAAAGAAGAATTGGAATTAGCCATTGAAAATACTTTTGATGATAATTTATTAAGGTAGGAAAACCTTCATGCCCTATCTAGATGTATATCGGGGTGTATTCCCCAGGCCAAGCCAACTCCATAAGCCCCTTTACACCCTCTCCTATTTGGAGGGGGCTATTTTTATTAATTTGGGAGACCTTAAAAGATAACCACAATTAGGAGGGATATTGTGAAAACGGAAGATGAAAAAACCTCAGATGGCTTAAATGAGATCTTTGAAATTATTAATGCTAAAGGTGATACAGGAGAACTAAAAGAAATCATCCAAAAATCAGATGAACAAATAATGTAGACAAATAAACTTTCTGCGTCTATCAAATCGTAGAAGCCTTCTCTTAACTGAGAAGGGCTAATCTGTTAATCTTCAAACAATTCATCCATCAAGTCATCGATTTCTTTTCTTACTTTTCAGTGCCTTCTTTGGATATGGTAATCTTATCACCATCAATAATCAGTATATCCCCAACCTTCTATATATTTTCGGTTTATGAAATTTGTCTACTCCTTAGATGTAAAGGGCTTTTAATATTATAAGGGTCACAGAAATGATCAAACTTTTACTTATTTCATCTCATATTAAGAATCTTTAATCTTTTGCTCGTTCTACCAATTGTAGCAATTCACCATTAGGTCCATTGAATAAAATCATACGTCCACATTCAAGTGTTGGTTGTGGTTGAGGGGATAAAAATTCAATTCCTTTATTCTGGTAATGGTTAATTGCTATATTAATATCTTCTACTGTAAAAGAAAGGTGGTTAACGATTCCACTTTTGTTATACTTACCAATAGGTTCAATGTCTTTGATTAGTTCAATTTCCATACTAGGCTGTTCTTCCAAGTACAAAAATGCCATTTCTCTTGTTTTTGAAGATGCTCGAAGGCGAACCTTAAATCCAAACATATCTGAGTAGTATTGAATAGTATGATCCATATTAGTAACAATAATAGCTATATGTTCCATTTTTTTTATCATTTGTATTCTTCCTTTCAACATAAATAATAAATTTAAATGAAATATACACCAACTTAGTAAACATTTATTTTGGTTTATCAAAGAATTTATGCGTTTACTATTTTTATTTATCTATCTATCATCTGTAAAAAGATAAAAACGAAGTGAAAGAAAAGGTGATTATGGAACTTAAGACCCGTAAAATTAAAGGTAAGGTTTTTTCAACCTTACCCCTTAAAGATTGTCTTCCTATGGTGCAATATCTTCTAGAACCTTTTCACTAATTTCAATCATTCGATATGCTATAAACGTACGGATGGCAGCTACGCAAGCAAAAAGAACAAAGACAGAATTAAGACCTTTAGCGCCAGTCTCGCTGAATGAATCATTATTTTATTTATTCAACTAAACAGCTTCTACGTTACTAGGTTGTAGAGCTATTTGTAGAGCTATTTTTTCTTCATTGTTTAAAGGGACCAATGGTAAGCGGACACCTCCAACATTTAATCCTCGCATATTTAATGCTGATTTTACCGGTGATGGGTTTGATGCAGCAAATAATGCTTTCATAATTGGAAGAAGGTTACGATGTGTAGAAGCAGCACCATGGACATCACCATTTTTAAAGCTATTGATCATTTCTTGCATTTCATTACCAATGATGTGTGAAGAAACCGAAACAATGCCTGTTCCACCGATAGCTAAAACAGGTAATGTTAACCCATCATCGCCGCTGTACAACGTAAAATCACTAGAGGATTTGCTTATGATTTGTGCCATGGCATCTAAGTCACCACTTGCTTCTTTTACTGCGACAATATTGTTAATCTTTGAGAGACTAACAATCGTCTCTACTGACATGTTTACAACACTTCGTCCTGGAATATTATAAAGCATTACCGGTAATGATGTTGATTGGGCAATTGCATTAAAGTGCTGAAATAATCCTTCTTGAGACGGCTTGTTATAGTATGGGGTGACGAGCATAATTCCATCGACTCCTGCTGCCTCTGCTTGTCTTGTTAAGCTAATCGAAGCTTTCGTGTTATTTGAGCCAGTTCCAGCTATAACTGGAACTCTTCCATCGACAACTTCCCCAACAAATTTGAATAAATCTACTTTTTCTTCTGCTGTTAATGTAGGCGACTCTCCAGTTGTACCAGCTATAACTAATCCATCAGAACCATTAGCAATTAAATAATTTACTAAAGTTCTCGTAGCATTAAAATCAACCTCATTATTATGATTAAACGGGGTAACCATTGCAGTTAAAACTTGGCCAAAATTCATAATTTCACACCCTTTAGTATAATTTTTTTAAAAAATTCAGAGGTGGTTAGGGCCATTCAGGAGCAAACGCAAAAAAGCAACAACGAGGATTCGCTGCTGCAGTAGAAACAATATTTAATAAAAAAGAATCGTTTCGGCGCGTAAGATAGCCCTCCATATAGTTTCCTATATGACAGTTCTGTATTTATTCAACAGCAGAACCAGCTTCAAGAACATGAGATTCTTTCCGCTTCGGCAAATTCCCCTTTCCACAATAGTCATAGGATCTCATTCTCCTCAAAATGTGTACTAATGGTCTTTGCTCCTCTATCCTCACTTCAAAAAGTATGAAGTAAGAAAATATTTAATTGACTGTAATATAACAGGAAATCCTTTCTATTGCAAGGCCAATTTAGAAATATTTTTTTGAGAATACATGGATAATCGATGGAAATGGCTAAGGTATTGGGCTGGATTCCTCTATTATGTAAACTCAACAGATTAATAGTTTTATAAAACAAACAGTTTGAAAAGTTTCACCTTTATAGTCAGTTTTACAATTGATATATCTTATAGAAGGAAATAGAAGGAATTAGTATTTATCTTATGAATACCAATAATATTGATCAAGGAGGGGAGGACAACATGACTAATACAAAACTAACAAAGGAAAGAAAAGATATGAAAATCCGTGAAGTTTGGGAAGCAAGAAAACGAATCGCTTCAATTGTAAGTAGAACTCCATTGATTCTTTAAGCTGTATTGTGTAATCGGGCAACTTTACCAAAGAGTAAACGCTATCTAAAATGAGATTAAACTGATTTATAATTTGGTTGAGATAGTTGTCCAATCTTAAAATTAACAGCATATTGTTGCTCTATGTTTATAGCGAATTATTTTTGAACTTGAATCACTTAATTTCTAAAAATCATTGCTAGATCGACTGCATAATTCGTGCGAGTTCTTTTTCTAAAACAGCGGGCTCGTTTGCGTAATTGTAAATCCCTAAAAACTTCTCTATAGCCTCTGGATGAGAACTGATTAGCTTGTTGACAGCATCCTGTTGTTCAGATATTCGTTCATTCTTTGAAATTTGGCATCCCATGTGAAACCGAACCATAAACTCATCTTCTATTGCCTTTTGATATTCTTCAGCCATTTGATTTGATTGATCGGATTGTCCCTTATATTTTGATAGAATATTAGATAATATACGTGCTCCACATATAGCATCATGGATACCCTGTGCCATGCCAGGATCTTTAAAACAAACTGCATCTCCAACCAACGCCCATCCTTTTCCCATTCCTTTATACCAGTAATTATCATATCCGAGAATGCCTTTGACCGGTTCTACTAGTTCTGCATTTTTCAATCGCACCCCAATTGTTGTATTCGGAAAGTTATTTGTTAAGAGATTGCGTAGACAGCTTTCCGGATTTAATTTCAACCGTTCTATCAATTCCTTATTTTCTAATGGCAAAATGCCGACAATAACATATAAATCATCATTCGTCGGAAAGAGAATGGCTGTATTATCTTTTATCTTGTATACTTCAAATTTAGGGACATTATCGTGGCGAAATCCAGAGAAATACCCGAAATAGATGCCTACTGTTGCCGGAATACTTATTTTGAGTTCACTTTTTACCAGCTTGCGAATAATAGAGGATCGGCCGTCTGCCCCGACTACCAGGTGAGCTAAAAATTCTTGTTTCTGGAGTTCACCCGGTTGTACCTTGTAAAGGTTCAGTCGGTGCTAGCGGAGACCTCGCACCGCTTTCTCATATTGCCATCGTTCTAGTTGGCAAAGGTAAAGCAGAATACAAGGGGGAAATTCTTCAGGGTAAGGAAGCACTAAAAAGGGCTGGATTGAAACCGGTTTCTTTAGAAGCGAAAGAAGGCCTTGCATTAATAAACGGAACTCAGGCAATGTCTGGTGTCGGGGTGCTTGCGCTTAATGAAGCGGAGCGTGTCGACCTAGCAGCTGATATGGCAGCTTGGTTAACAATGGAAGCGCTTAATGGGGTTATATCTGCCTTTGATAGCGAATTACTAGCTGTCCGTCCCCATCCGGAGCTGGAATTCGTGGCTTCAAGAATGAGAAATTGGCTGGAAGGCAGTAGAAGGATTACACGCCAAGGGGAAGTACGCATTCAAGATGCCTATTCCATCCGCTGTATCCCGCAAGTACACGGAGCATCTTGGCAAGCATTTAATTATGTTGAGGAACGTTTAAAAGTAGAAATGAACTCCGCCACTGACAATCCGATTGTTTTAGAAAGTGGAGAAATCATCTCAGGAGGTCATTTCCATGGCCAGCCGATTGCGCTTTCAATGGACTTTTTGAAAGTAGCTGCAGCTGAGTGGGCGAATATTTCTGAACGAAGAACAGAAAGGCTTGTAAATCCGCAACTAAGCGGGTTGTCACCTTTCTTAGCTGTCAATCCTGGTTTAGAGTGCGGCTTGATGGTTGCTCAATATGCAGCGGCTTCACTAGTTTCCGAGAATAAGGTATTGGCACATCCCGCAAGTGTTGATTCCATTCCAACATCGGCAAACCAGGAAGATCATGTCAGCATGGGTACAATTGGCTCCCGTCAAGCTCGGGAAATCATTCACAATTCTGCTAGAGTTATAGCGATTGAAATGATTTGTGCTTCTCAAGCTATCTATCTGGAAAAAGCTGAAAATCAATTGGCACAGGCAACTAGAGACTATTTAGAGAAAGTCCGTCTAATTTGCCCTCCTCTAGAAAGTGATCGGGCAATTTCAGATCAAATGGAGGAACTGGCTCAGTTTATTTTACGTGAAGATTTATTAAGATAAAAACTAAAGTGAAAAAATGAAAAGGAAAGTGAATTTAGTAATTTACAAATATATGTAAATAAACTACTAATTTTCAAAATTCACTTCGAAAGGAGGCGATAGGTTAAGTCAAAAAAAGAGAAAAAGATTGATACTGAAAATCCCCGTTAAAAAAGAGGTAGAGGGAGCTAAGCTACGATATACCGCAAAGTAGATTACAGAAAATGTATATAGATAAATAAAAAACCTCGCTGGATTTCAACGAGGTTTTTCTAATCGCTTTGGTTCACCTTTCGATAAAGGGTCATATAGGCCCCTCATGTAAACGGTTAGCGTTGTTTCTCAATCAGATATATATATTTGTAAGAGAGGAAGAGTAAAAGGCTTTCGAGAGGTTCCCATTGTGTATGTACTTGGGGGAATGTTTGGGTTCCGATTGTAAGCAAAGTCCGGTATTTTAAAAGATTTAGAAGAAAAAAAAGAGATTTCATCAGTCACCCTCTTTTCTTATCTAAAGAACGCTTTAAAATAGGCTTTTCCTCAATTTAATCAATCGTTTGATTAAAAAAATATTCTTGACTCCTCAACCGTTACGTTGGGCCTCTTCCCAATCCTATTGCTCAGGATTGCAATCACACAAATTATATTTTAGTTCTTTCGATTCCAGCTAGTAAGCGTAATTTCTTTATTCCAGCCTTTAGGGGGATTGGATAACCTCCCCAGGGTTTCTTTAATTTCGAATTTAATCTACCATTTTTCCACAGCACTTAAAAAAGTACCATAATCACGACTATAATTGAATGCAAACCGATATGAACTATTCAAAAAATTAATATGAAAGAAACTTCTAATCTCCACGTATCCACCCAAAATACAAGTCAATTCCATTAATAGTAACGGGAGCTATTATACGGCTTTTTAAGGCCCGTAGCCCAAAGAGAGAAACAAACTTTTCGTAATCTACAAATTCTTTATCGCTTTTGCTAAAACAAAGATATCATTTTGTGAGGCACAACTACCTCCTGGTAAACTCACTTTATATTCCGGTAAACCGAGAAGTAATTCAGCGTTTTCAAATAGTTCAATCTCAGATTCAAGAAATCTTGCTTTAAGATCAGGTGGAAACTAGTTTTGATCTTTTCAACAATAGGCTAGGGTCTTTGCTGAATATCCTTCTTTAAACGGCTTCTTCACATTTATTAATTAAATTCTCTCTTTCAATCTCTTTATCTAACTCCATTTATTATATAACTTATATTTTACAAACAAAAACCACTACAACATGCCTTTTTAATCGTCCACTATGGGTGTACTCTAAATTTACAAATGTTCATTTGAAATAAGGATAAGGTTGTAACTTTGATTTAAATGGATTTCGAAAACGTTCCTATTGGGGTACTCTATTGGAACGAATTTTTGAGAGGTTTTTTTTCAATAGAAGACTCGATAAGATAAAAGCACTGAACTTAGGTAATTTGGACAAGCATGTATTTTTTCATCCCATATATATAGTAGAAAAAGGAGTGTTGTATATATGGGATGGTATAACAAAAGCTACAATCAGCGTCCTCCACAGCTTCCAATCCCACCAGAACCACCAGAACCACCATCAGTATCAGTCTAAGCTGAAATTGGGGTACAGACATCAAAACGGAAATCTGCTTAGCTTGTAATGGGCTGGGCTTTTTTACTTTTTACGGTATGGCGGAAACTATCAGAACCTTGTTATTGAAAAGAAAATAATGGAAATTAATACAAATGAAAAAACTCCCCTTATTTATTCATTCGCAGGATTTCATAACCCTTGAAAATATATTAACGGTTAAAAGCAATGAGTTCAGATCATTTTGGCTTCGTGGAGGCATAGTTAAATAAAGGAGTAATAGAAAACTCCATATTCTACTAAGTGAGTATTCGAGAGCTATAGCTATCATACCGAGGGAGTTCAACAAACGTAGTGATTAGAACTGTTAAAACGATGAAGATGACGCAACCAAAAGATGTTTGAATCTAATAAGCTATAGTCATTTTTAATCGTTTTAATAATCAGTTTATTCTGATATTATAAAAGGGATAAAGATTGGAGGAGGAAATAACATAAAAAACTTATTTTCAATCTTAAGTACCTTTGTGTTAGTTCTGGTAGGTGGAATGGTATTAGGTACTTCTTCTGCTCAAGCAAGTGTTCCTCAGTATTCTTTTCAAACAGAAGATGGAAAATGGGATGGTGAAATTGGAAATCCTAACAATGGTAGTGACTTAGAGGTAGAACTAGTTTCCCCAATCTATTTAAAGACTTCTTCTGGAAGTAAGTTATTGACTAATTATAGTAACGTATGGTCTCGTATCTGCAATGCTAGTACTGGAAAGTGCACAGGCTATCATAGCTTAGCAGGTGGAAAGACATTATTCACAGGTATGAAAATAGGTAAATTTTATGTTGATGTGAAAGATGGATACTCTTCTGGCAAAGTATATGGAAAACTACAAATTGTTTTCAAATAACTTGTATTACTTGCTACCCACTCTTAGTGGGTAGCTTTTTATATGAAAAGTTTCTAAAATAAATTAATATCTAAATATTTTTGTATAATTTACTAAAATTGATCTTTACCACTGCCCTTTTTTCCAGAAAAAGAAGTGAAGTTAACTGAATTGACTAGTAAGTTCACAAACGCTACACGAGCCATAATACTAAAAGATACAGTAAATGGTGTTTGTGTAGATATGAAATAAAGTTTGATACTTTTTTAATGAACTAACGGGTGCGTTAGTTCATTAAGAAGAAGTAAAAAAAGTCGATTCCTTAACTAACGGGTACGATTCTTCATTAAGAAGGATTGCTTTTTCTTATGCGACTAAAGGATCAGGTTAGTAGAATAAAGTTTTTGGAACTTTTTAAAGTAATATCCTCTAAAAATAAGGGGGAGGGCGATAAAATGTGGTGTGTTTTTATTGGTATAACACTTCTTCTTTTGGTAATTGCAGGATGTCAATCAAATAATATTGAGGAAGTAGAACTTATTTATCGTTTAAAGTTATTCCCCCATGGCAAAAATGTTTTAAAAAAGAGGTGATTTATTATAGCTACTATTAAAGTTAATGATAATGGTTCATTACGTGTATCAGGGAATGTAGAGCTAGTCGATGGTGAAGGGAATAATATTGAAACAAAAGAAGCCTTTTCCCTATGCAGATGTGGACTTTCCGATAATAAACCTTTTTGTGACGGATCCCACAAAAGTAATTTCGAAAGCGTAGTTAGGGCAGAATAAAGCTAGTGGGACAGAAGCTTTAGGGCACCATTTTGGGAAATCGAACCCCAAAAAGCCGCCCGATTCATTTTTCTTTTACGAAAGAGTATGTTGTTGAACTATCGGGTGCGTTAGTTGAGAACCGGGGCTGCCATTTGGTGGCCTTTTTGCTTAATGAACTAAAGGGGCAGATTAGTTGAATAAAATTGAGCTATTACACCTCAAAAACTGGACTATTTTTCTTAAAATTAGGAAAGATAACTTCTGAGGTGAGTTTTATGAAAATGCTATATATATTGATTATTACCATTCCGATGTTGTTTTTTGGTTCAATTCATGGATACGCACAGCCTAAAGAATGTCCTGTGTTAAGTGAATTAGAGAAAACATCGATTAAGGATAAAAAAGAGAGGAGAGACTTTTCGTCTCTCCTGTATGATGTCATGATTCGTTTGAAACAGACTTTGTGATGGCCTCTTTATTTTTATTTTTTATACTAAAGTATTTTCTTTGGTTAAGATATCTTGAAGAACATCTTCCAAGTATTTAACAAATACTTCGTGGTTTTCACTCATTGGGAAATGACCAATACCTTTCATTTCTACAAACTTGGCTCCTGGTATTTGTTCAGACGTACGTTTAGAGTCTTCAGGTGTTGAAAGATAGTCATATTCTCCTGTCAGCATATATACTGGACATTTATTCGTGTCAATTTGATGGAGCTTTCCACGTAAATCATGATCTACACTATAAAAATATAGGTCTCCTTTAAATACACCTGGAGCCCCTTGGCTATAGTACCACGATGTTAAACGACGATCTTTTTCTGGGCTTTGTGGAGCCATGAGTCCCCAGACTCCTGATCCACAAACTTCTCCACCGTGAGTATGGGGATGATTCCACCATTCCTGATAAAATCCAGGTGTATGGTCGGATCCCTCAACAGGTATGGTGGCTCGGAAGTACTCAGGATACTCAAGTGCCAACTGAAGCGCAGCATGTCCGCCAAAAGAGCTTCCCATAAAAATAGGATTTTCTAACTCCAAAGCCTCACAGAAATTAAAAACAAATTGAAGATAAAAATCTGTTGTAAGCTTGTATTCTTCTTTCCACCATTCCACACCATGAGGGGGATCTGATTTACCGTGTCTTGGTAAATCATAAGCTATCACCCTAAAATTCTGTGTAATGTTTGAATCTTCAAGTAAGTCTCGCCATTGTCTGCTGTCAGCCCCAGCTGTATGCTGACAAACTAATGGGATACCTTGTCCATTTTCCTCAAAATAAACCTTGTGCTCAATGCCATCTACTTCAACATAAACATATTGACCTTTAACAGAAGAAAATTTACCCATCATATTACACTCCTTTAACTAACTTGTTTTTTACTTCTCGAGTAACATCCAGGAAACGGATCATGTACCTCAAATTGGCATACAGTTCCTTGAGGTTTCCTTCCAGCTGTAAATTCCCTTGAAAGACTGCTGCGAATAATTCATGGAACATTGGAGGTGGTATTGGCTGAGTGAATTTTTCCCAAGCTTCTAAACTACCTCTAATCGCAAAACTCCATCCGTCTAACGCTCCCTTTTCAAAGAAGTTAGTCAGTTTACCTTGCTTAATTTGGACTATGTATTCCTTTGCACCGATTTGCAAGAGTAAGTCTGTAACACAATATTTACCTATTACATTTAACTCTTGATCTGTGTTTACGGCTTCCTGGAAATTTTCCATCCATTCTTTTGATCCTACTTGCATATTTTATTAGCCTCCCTTTACTTGTTTTATTGGGACATGGTCCTCAACTTGATATATTGCAAGAACCGTGCCAATTAATTAGACGTTTAAAATAAAGTGAAAATGGAGTCTGCAATAGGCTTTTACTTTATGAACTTGATGATTCCCATTTTAAAAATGTACATTTGACCGGTCTGTGTTCGGACAGACGAACAGTTATATATACTTTATTCGACGTTATATTTTTGAATTTTCCGATAAAGAGCACTGCGGGAGATACCCATTTCCCTCGCAGCTTGGGCACGATTACCGTTGGCTTTATTGAGAATGATAGAGAGATATTCACGTTCACTTATTTTATCTATTGATTGATCCAATCCTAAAAACTCATGTGCATGAAATGAATCGAAGTGATCTTCATCATGTAGATAAACAATTCGCTCAATTACGTTCCTCATCTCTCTTAAATTCCCTGGCCATGTATGTTGTTCGAATATATTCATTACTTCTGGAGTGAAAGAGATTGTTTTTCGTTGTGCTTTTTCACAAGCTTCACCTAACATTGTATTCAAGATGCTTTCCACGTCTTCAATTCGTTCTCTTAAAGAAGGGATTTTTATATTAAAAACGTTTAACCGATAATAGAGATCCTCACGAAATTCTCCTTTTTCAATTAGTTCTTTAATATTTTTATTTGTCGCAGCTAAAAAACGTACATCAACTGGAATCGGCGTAGTACCTCCTACTCTTACCACTTGTTTTTCTTCTAAAGTTCTAAGAAGAGTAGCCTGTAAATCAAGTGGTAAATCTGCTATTTCGTCTAAGAATATGGTTCCTTTGTCCGACGCTTCAATTTTCCCTTGATTCCCTTTATGTTTTGCACCTGTAAAGGCTCCGCCTTCATAACCAAACAACTCTGTAGTAATTAGTTCTCGAGGCAAGGCTGCACAATTAATCGCAGTGTAAGGTTGGTCCCTTCTTTCGCTTTGCTTGTGAATAAAGCGAGCCATAAAGTCTTTCCCGACTCCACTTTCCCCCTGTATAAGAATACTTGCATCACTTCTTGAAACCTTTATAGCTGTTTGTATGGTCTTCTGGAAAGCTGTATTTTTAGTGTGAAAGGCAAAGTAATCTTGATTGATTTTACCTTTTGGTAGGGTTTCCTTAGTTTGGGAATGTATAAATAGGACGTTGGCTAATGGTTTACCTCGCTTCACTATTTCTTCTGAATTGATGAAAAACTTCTTCTCATTCACTTCAATTTCGGTTGAAACTGAACCTTTTTCAACGCTACTCAATATCATTTTTTTATTTGATTCCGAATGACCGTTGTTTTCTTCACACAACTTTAAAAAGTCATGAGCAGGCTTGTTTTTGTATAACTCTATACCTTGTTTATCAAACGATATAATACCTGTGTTGGAGTTGAACTTATGAACGTATTCAGTTAATACGTGTGATAAAACTTGCTCTTTGATTTCTGCTTTATGAAACCGGTATCTTTCACTAATAGCATGAGCACCAGCAAATGCCAGTGTATATAACTCTCTCAAATCATTACTAGGACCCATACGGCAAACGTCAAAGGCCCCTATGTATTCTCCATCAACAAAAATAGGACACGCAGAACAATCCCAAACGCGAAGGGCTAAACAGTAATGCTCATTCCCTGAAGTAGCCATGGCAGTGCGTGTTCTAAGCGCAATTGATAGCCCTGTTGAACCAACGTTTTCTTCCATCCATCGTGCACCTACAGACATTCCACACTGGTCGGCTATTTTTTGAGATTTGTGATCAGCCATCATTTCCACTAAGTATCCTTCTGCATCTGCAAGTAAAAGCAGGTATCCTCCTCCTTTTAAGCCCTTACAAAAATCCTTCATAACTGGCAACGCTGCATTAATCAGGTCGAGGTTTTTTTGTCGTCTTCCTACAAGATCACTTTGTGGAATATGAGAAAAAACATTTTCCCTCTCATGAGAAACACCCATCTGTTTACACCTATTCCACGATTCCAAAACTTCTTTTCGTACGTTGATGTCGGTGTTCCCATCAAGAACAAACTGCCTCCATTGCTCGTCAGCCATCATAAATGTTCCCCTCCTCAAAACTGAATTTCGTTGATATCCATTCATACATGAATATCCCTGGTGTCTATCAAACTTATTCATCATTATCTTTTTTACATCGATGGTACTTCCATTAAACATTTTAACATATCAAAATTTGTTCGATATATCTGAGGGGTTAAGCTGAATTTTTCGACACAATGGCGAGAAATTCAGTCTAATTTTCTTATATGTCTTGCCGAATAAACTCGGCGAGTTGAAGGATGTTTTCTTCGTTTCTTTTATAATATGTCCACTTTCCAATACGGGTGGAACTTACAATAAGTCCAGCTTTCTGTAAAATGGAAAGATATTGAGAGACCGTTGATTGTGTAATATTTAATTTTTGGTGAAACTGACTTACACATACCCCTATATCTCGAAAATTACCCACTTCCTGAAGGGGAGAATGTTTTGCCGGCTCTTAGCCAATCTAGCATTTTAAGGCTTTGAAAATTACAATAGGTTTCATGATTTTTATTATATCTATTAATTACGATATGTAAAATCAGTTATTATCTTGTAGGTTCTCGTTTAAAAAACATTCATTAGAAACATAAGAATATGCATTTCTTTTAAATATAGAGAATAAAGGAGAGCACATATTAGTTATGTATAATATGTGCTCTCCTTTTTATTAAATTAAAGCGCCCTATTGCGGAACAAGAAAAACATATTTCTTATTCTGCCTATTTAACATAACGTCACATTACAGGAGGTAGAGACTAAACACTCGTTACATTATTCAGGTGTGTAACATCATCCTCCGATAATAAGTGATGCATCGTACGGGCAACCTTTCTGACTAAATTTATTACATGAGGATTTACTTTGGTATAAATTAGTATACAATAGCCGTGAATCAGTGAAGGAGGAAAGCGGAATGGATATTAACGAGATTTTTCACATTACGAAATTGGATGAATTCATCAACAATATAATAGAGCCAGTTATGTTGTACGACGAAAAAGGAGTGCTTCTTTACAGTAATGAGAGTGCTGAAAATATAGCCAGAGTAGAACAGTTGGTCAAAATAAGAAAGAAGTTAACTTTTAATGAACAGGTCATTTACTTTGAAACAGCAGAATTAAAGGAAGAAAAAGGAGATGCGTTTAAGTACATATATTCAAAAGAAGTGGAGACGATTTTGAATACGATTAACGATGGTATTTACATATCGGATAGCAAGGGGTTTACACTGCTGGTAAATGATAAATATGCTGAAATGACTGGTATAGCTAAAAATGAAGTAGAAGGTAGGCATATATCAGAGTTAATATTTTCGGGTTATAAGGGGCAGGACAGATGCAACAGGATAATCATAAAGAAAAACGGATAATATAGTCAGAGGTAAATATTTAGATGTTTTATATTGGTTCATTTTAAGATGATTCCAAGGATAATTAATATTCTTTTGTTTATTCATTCAATTCTGTTCATAAAAGTACACTTTACAAACAAAAAGGCGGCAAAGCTTTCTTATAGAAATGCTTAGTCGTCTTTGATATTTTGTTCATCTTAAGAAAATCATTCGTTTTTTCCTTCAAAATTAACAGAATGAGAGTTACCTTTGACTGTGATAGGTCTCTATCAATTGTTTATTGCATCAGAACCGATTTACAATAAACTTTTGCTGTTTCAAATTCTTTTCAGCCTGTCCCTGGCTTTTTACGCTTTGTTTGGTTTCTGTTTTTCCGTCTACAACTAACGTACTCCTCTTTAATCAGTGACATCGCCTGCTCTGGATTGCTGGGCTTCGGTTGCATCAGTCTCCTTGTCCCTTTGTAAACACACATCTCCAATAGAAATAGATTCACTCTACCAAGCTAGTCATAGTATTTAACTTCTATTGACAGGATATCTAATGGATCCGAGGAACTTTATACACCCCTATTGTAAAAAATAAGTTTTTTTGGAAAAGATTGTTGAATATCACTAAAAGGTATGTTAAATTGAAAGTGTTAAGAAAATTGTATACAATTATCCTGAAAATAAGTAAAAAACGAATATTATGGTATACAATCATGAAATTTATATAAATAAATTGTCGTAATTGTACAAAATAATAATTTTTCAACCTAATTGTATACTATAAACAATATTGTAATTATATTTTAGATAATTATCCTAACTACGTTCAAATGGAGTGTTCAAAGTGAAGAAAGAAGCAATGGTTAACAATGTTCAGGGCAATGCGAGGTTTAGTATGGTATATGAAACATTAAAGAAGAAGATTATGGAAGGTGATTTGCCATCAAATACTCCCTTAGTCGAAGAAAAACTGGCCAAGGAGTTTCAGGTGAGCAGGACACCCATCAGGGAAGCTATCAGACACCTAGTCCAGGATGGATTAGTCGAATTTTTCCCAAGAAGAGGGGCTGTGGTTAAAGAAATTACGATCAAAGATCTTGAGGAAATTTTTACAGTAAGAGAAGCTCTTGAAGGTATTAGTGCTAGGATTGCGGCAAGTGTGATAAGTGAACAAAAGATAACCTTATTACAAGAGTCACTAGAAAAGGCTGATCAAGAACTTGATAACGGAGACAAGGAGCAGTCTTTTGAGTTGGGAAACAAATTGCATGAGATTGTCCTTGACGTTACAGGCAACAATAAGATTTTTGCTATAGTTTCCGATTTCGAGAACCAAATTCAGAGATTTCATTATTTTTCTTATCATATTCCTGGAAGATTAGAATTATCCAATAAAGAACATTGGGAAATATTTGAAGCTGTTCAAGCAAGGAATGGTGAACTTGCGGAGCAAAAAATGAGAAAACATGTTAGGGGAACAAAAGAATCCATAATATTTGCAGTGAAAAATAACATTAGAACAATATAAATGAAATGAGAATAGTAGGTCCGAGGCCTAAAGGAATCTTTCATCAAAGAAGTGGCATTGATCTAATACGTATCCTTATCTTATCCGTCTTCATTTAAAGGTCGCTGAATGAATCAAATTCAACTATTTAGGAGGTATTGTTTATGAAAGTAAAAGATATTCAAACGTATATTCTACGAACGCCACTAGGTAATGAACGTTTTTACTCTTCCCAATGTGCTTTCCCTGAGAGAAATAGTTTAATAGTTAAAATTGAAACGGATGAGGGGTTAATTGGGTGGGGGGAAGGAGGGCAATATGGTCCTCCTGAACCAGTCGCAGCTGCTATCAAATACGTCTTAGCACCAAAATTAATTAATAAAGAGATACAAAATCCGATTAAAATTTGGGAACAGAATTATGCAGATACACGAGATTTTGGACAAAAAGGGACGTATATTGAAGCGTTAAGCGCAATAGATATCGCTTTATGGGATATCTATGGTCAGATCTTAAGTAAACCGGTACATAACTTAATTGGAGGCTCATTTCGAGAAAGCGTATTTGCCTATGCAACAGGTTGTTACTACAGAGGCAAGGATGTTCTCAATTACAAAGATTCATTGCCAAAATTGGCTGAAGAAGCTCGATCTTACGTCGATGCGGGGTTTCAGATATTAAAAATGAAAGTAGGCCTATTGTCAATAGAAGAGGATTTAGAGAGGGTTAAAATCATTAGAGAGGCCATTGGGCCTGATACTTCCCTACTGGTGGATTGTAACCATTCTTATAATGTTTTTACGGCAGTGAGAATGGCGAAGGAACTTGAAAAATTCAATGTAATGTTTTTGGAAGAACCAGTTGTTCCAGAAGACCGAATGGGTTACCGCGAAGTTAGATCTTCAACAAACATACCTATTGCGGGAGGAGAGTGTGAGTTTACTAGATATGGTTTTAGAGATTTATTTTTAGAAGGTTGTGTAGATATAGCCCAACCGGACATTTGCGTTTCCGGAGGGTTTTCTGAATGGATGAAAATACAGGCACTGGCCTCAAGTTTCGGTGTAACTGTTATTCCACATGTATGGGGGTCAGGAATCGCCCTAGCTGCGGCACTTCATGTATTAGCATCGATCCCACCGAGTCCGCATACGGCAAACCCTGTTCCGTTACAAAATGAACCAATCGTTGAGTTCGATAGAAACCCTAATCCTCTTAGGGATGAGCTTTTAAAAACACCGATTACCTTACAAAATGGAAGAGTACCAGTTCCTCAGAATCCTGGACTGGGAATTGAAGTCAATTTAGATGTGATATCAAAATATGGAATCGAGTTTTAAAAAGATGTATAAAATTAGCATCTTAAAAAATGCAGACTGGTTTGCCCCTGGTACGGTTGTATATGATCATGCCTATGGGGTACACGACCCAGTGAAAATTTGTTTGGTTTGTTTTTTAATCGAAGGACAAGGTCGGAAAATTATGGTTGATACAGGGATGGATGGGATTGATCAAACTTATACAGATGAACAAAAAGACCAATTTGATCATTTGAGTTCAAGTAAAGATACAAATGAATTATTAAAGGAGGTTGGTACTTCCTGTGAGGAAATTGACACCGTTTTATTAACACATCTACACTTTGACCATTACTGGAATGTAGAACAGTTTCCAAATGCTAATTTTATTGTAAATAACAAAGAATGGTTTCATGTTTTAGACCCAAAAAATCTGCCAATCAACCCTATTAAGAGTTTTCCAAGAGAACCGTTAGCATATTTAGCAGGGGAAGCGTTTGGACGTTTAACGTTGATTGATGATGAGTATGAAGTGTGTCCTGGTATATCAATGCATTGGGTTGGAGGTCATTCGCCAGGTGGAATGGTAGTCAAAGTTATAACAAATGAAGGTCCTGTGATTATTGTGGGGGATGCATTTTATCTATACGATCATATTGAAAACAATATTCCACTTGGATATTGTACTGACTATCGTGAGGTATTAGCCGGTTATGAATGGTTGCGGAAACAAAATGCAATACTTTTACCGGCACATGATTATAAGGTATTCGAAAAACATCCATCATTGACCATAGGATAGTAGGATTTGTAAAATAGGTAGATTTCAGAATAGTATGTTTATTGTTAATGAGGGCAGCGGCTGGCTTGGCCAAACTATAGAAAATAATTACACAATCATTTATGTGGCTAACAAATAATTTGCATAATGAATGAAAGGACGTAAAATCGAACAGGTTTTTGAAAGCGGATTCAAGGAGGGTATAAAGGGCATTTTATTCATTTCTAATTTTCCTCATTCTCTAAGGGGGAACCATAATAAATACGAACACAAAATTGGTGACGAGATGGCATCTTCAATCCGGTCTATAAGGCGAACCACGGCAGGTATCCCTAGGCGGAGAGAAAAAGTTTAAGCCCGCTGGCTGCTTAGACCATTTGGAAGCGGTAGAGTGTGAAATTGTTAATCTTTTTAAGGAGGTGGGCGTCATGTGAACACTAGTATAAAAGATTTACATACATGACACAACACACACGTTAAGAAACGCTCGAATAAATAACTCTAAAATTCAGAAGGAGGAATTAGTATGTCGACTTTGAAATTCACGCTAGAAAATATTGATAAAGTAATTGATAGGAGTGCCATGGTTTCACCGGAGATCGATCCCAAGAAAACAACGCTACTTGTATTGGATATGCAACCGATGTGTAACGAACCTGAAGGTGCGCTATTTATTCCGAGCGTGGGAGGTGCCCCTAGTGGTAAAGATGTAATTAAACCGGTTAAGAAAGTCCTTGAGCGATTCCGAAAGGAAGGTAGCCAGATAGTATTCTCTCAGTGGGGGCTTCGTCCTGATGGGCATGACAAAGGAATTTGTGCTCTAAAGTGGCCAGCTTTAAATTGCGGAACCCCTGAGTCACCTGCAAGTTGGGGGAACCCTGAGACTGACAGTTTTTCCGGTACACTTCAACCAAAGGAAGGGGAACCTGTTGTAAGAAGAAGTCGTTTCAGTGCGTTTCAAAGTACACCGTTAGGTGAATTCATGAGAGAAAATAACTCAGATACTCTTGTTATAGCTGGTATATCAACTTCTAACTGCGTTATTACGACAACTATCGACGCATGGAATCAAAATTATAAGGTAGTAGTGCTTGCGGATTGCGCGACAGCGGTACCTAGTTCCCATACGAATAATACACCACTAGGATATGGGCAACATTGGGAGTTCTTAAGAAATATTCAGATGAATTACGGAGACGTTATCACTAGTGACGAATGCTTCGAAAGGTTGGAAAAAGCTAAGAGCAAATACCAGCAAGCTTGATGTGAGCACACTTGATTAATCGTAGCACTAACAGAACGTAAAGAAGGGAGCAAAAGAAAATGAAATTAAAAGGTAAGCGTGTTGCATTACTTATCGAAGATGATTATCAGGAAATGGAAGCATGGTATCCAACATACCGATTGCAAGAGGAGGGGGCGACGGTTGTAATCGTTGGATCTGGAACGAAATCAACTTATCACAGTAAGCTTGGCTATCCAATGATCGCTGACAAATCCGCTGATGAAGTCACGGTCGATGACTTTGATGCTGTTATAGTTCCTGGTGGATTCGCGCCAGATCATATGCGACTCTGTAAACCAATGGTTAATCTGGTCAGAGAGGCATACGAGTCAGGAAAATTGACAGCAGCAATTTGCCACGGTGGTTGGATGCTTGCTTCTGCGGGTGCAGTACGCGGGCGAAAGGTGACGGGCTATTTACCGATTCGCGACGACGTAGAAAATGCTGGAGGAGAATGGGTAGATGCTGAGGTCGTGTGCGATGGGAACGTGATTACGTCCCGAACACCTGAAGACTTACCAGCCTTCGCCCGGCAGATAGTCGAGTACCTGGAACCGGCGTCCGTGAAAAGTAGCGTCTAAGCAAGCGCAGGAGACGGCGACGTTGAAGCGATGCAAGAGGATTAGTACCTACTAACCGAGACTTGAAAGAGGAAAACCATCATAACCCGCGATTTTGATGGATTAGAAATGACCTACGTAAATGACGTTAAGTAACTCTCGAATAAATAACTTTAAAATTTAGAAGGAGGAATTAGTATGTCGTCGTTGAAATTCACGCTAGAAAATATTGATAAAGTAATTGACAGGAGTGCCATGGTTTCATCGGAGATCGATCCGAAGAAAACAACGCTACTTGTATTGGATATGCAACCGATGTGTAACGAACCTGAAGGTGCGCTATTTATTCCGAGCGTGGGAGGTGCCCCTAGTGGTAAAGATGTAATTAAACCGGTTGAGAAAGTCCTTGAGCGATTCCGAAAGGAAGGTAGCCAGATTGTATTTTCTCAGTGGGGGCTTCGTCCTGATGGGCATGACAAAGGAATTTGTGCTCTAAAGTGGCCAGCTTTAAATTGCGGGACTCCTGAGTCACCTGCAAGTTGGGGGAACCCTGAGACTGACAGTTTTTCCGGTACTCTTCAACCAAAGGAAGGGGAACCTATTGTACGAAGAAGTCGTTTCAGTGCCTTCCAAAGTACGCCGTTAGGTGAATTCATGAGAGAAAATAACTCAGATACTCTTGTAATAGCTGGTATATCAACTTCTAACTGCGTTATAACGACAACTATCGACGCATGGAATCAAAATTACAAGGTAGTTGTGCTTGCGGACTGCGCGACAGCAGTACCTAGTTCCCATACGAATGATACACCACTAGGATATGGGCAACATTGGGAATTCTTAAGAAATATCCAAATGAATTACGGAGACGTTATCACTAGTGACGAATGCTTCGAAAGGTTGGAAAAAGCTAAGGGCAAATACCAGCGAGCATGATACTCCCCCCCCCTACATTAACGCCAAGGGCTGGCAATTCCCGGCCCGGGCGCTAATGAAAGTTAATAAAGGGAAACTTTTTCAATTATATAAAAAAACTATCTATAATTTGTAAACAATTATCTCATTTACTATATATCAACTATTTTTCATATTATTAATTTATTTCTAAAACGAAAGGATTGATAATTGATGTCTATACAAAAAAAGGCTATTTTGCCACAAGAATTAGTTAGCAAAATGTTAAATTACGCTATGAGCAAAGCAAAAGAGTTGGATACAAAATCATGCATTGCTATTATCGATGACGGCGGAAATTTAGCAGGATTTATTAAAATGGATGGATCAAATCTTATGCCTAGTCAAATCGCCCAAAACAAAGCTTATACAGCCGTTGGTTTTGGACTCCCTACAGCTGATTGGTACCCATCAATTAAAGACACCCCATCATTATTGCATGGACTTGTTCATACTGACAGAATGACGATTTTTGGAGGGGGCTGCCCTATTTATATTGAAGGTCAATTGGTAGGGGGTATTGGAGTCTCTGGTGGTACACCTGATCAAGACACTGAGTGTGCACAAGCAGCACTCTATGCAATCGAAGAGCTTCTTATTTAACTTTTGCTTATTGTAACAAAAAAAGGGTCTTGGCCTTATTCTCTACAAAATAAGACCATGACTCTTTTAAATAGATATAAACCTTTCTTGATCAATTTTATAAGAAGACGATTGCTTTTAAAGGCTGTTCCATAATCTCGGTTTATATCAACAGACCCTGATTCCGGCAACTGGGGGGGCGAGGTAGTCCGAGGCATCGACCGTTACCTCACGGGAATAAATTACATAGTTTCTAAAGCGGCAAAGAGACAGACACCTGGTGGTAGTGCATCGATGAGATGCGGTTACCGTCAGGGGTTCCGGAAGCTGGACGAGGTTGCCCACGAGAAGTTTGTTCGCTTTAAGGACTTAAGCGAGAATGAACGTTATTTAAAGTATTTTTGTAAACTAGCTAACTACTATCAAGGTGTAAGAAAATTTTATGGAATGGAGGATATCAAATGGTAGTAGAAGATGATCGCGTGCTTATTTCGTTGACCGGAATCACCAAGGAATTTCCTGGTGTGAAGGCGCTTGAAAACGCTTCACTCGATGTACGAAAAGGGGAAGTGCTAGCACTGGTAGGAGAAAATGGTGCTGGTAAGTCAACTTTGATAAAGATTTTATCAGGCTTATACCGCAAGGATAGTGGGGAAATCCGAGTTCGGGGGGAATCTGTAGAAATACAAGATGCTAGACATGCTCAAGAACTTGGTATTAGCACAATATTTCAAGAGCCAACACTAGCTCCTCATTTAACTGCAGTTGAAAATGTGTATCTTGGACGAGAAATTTATAACTCGTATCTTGGCGGTGCAGTGAAAGTTCTAAATGAAAAAGAAATGTACCAAGAAACGGAAAAACTTTACCGAAATTTCTTTTCTACAGTAGAGGATCTTAAACGACCAGTAATAGAACTTGGTGCTCTGAAAAATCGCGTAATCGAGATTGCTAAAGCGCTTTCTGTCGAGGCGTCTGTTGTAATTATGGATGAACCAACGGCTGCTCTTGCTGAACACGAACGTGAAGTTTTATTTGACTTCATTCGGGCTTTAAAGGAACAAGGAGTATCGATTATTTATGTATCCCATCATCTCAAAGAGTTGTTCTTACTTGCTGACCGTTTTCATGTCATGCGTGACGGGAAGCATATAGCAACAGTTAATGCCGATGAAACAGATGTTGACCAACTCGTTTCCATGATGGTAGGGCGTGAGATATCGAATTTTATTGAAAAGGAAACGGTTCCAATTGGTGAAGAAGCTTTACGGGTTACTGGTTTAAACCAACCAGGAGTTTTGAAAAATATCAACTTCCATGTTAACGAAGGAGAAATTGTAAGTATAGCTGGGCTTGCTGGTTCAGGACGAACTGAGACGGTACGGGCAGTTGTAGGTGCTGATCCAATCAGTTCAGGCACCATAGAAGTAAATGGGAAAAAACTTCGAATTCAATCGCCACGTGATGCCATTCGTGCTGGTATTGGCTTGCTCCCAGAGAATCGAAAATTGCATGGAGCGTTAATAGAAATGTCAGTCAGTAAAAATATAACACTAGCTTCGATGAAACGAATTCTTTCAAAGAAGTTTGTTTTAAAGAAAAAAGAAGAATTAGAAATAGCATCAGATTATGTAAAACGTTTAGGTATTAAAACACCTTCTGTGCACCAAAATGTTAAGTTTTTAAGTGGTGGTAACCAACAAAAAGTAATTTTAGCTAAATGGCTCTTCACAAATCCAAAAGTGTTGATTTTTGATGAACCAACGATAGGTATTGATGTAGGTGCAAAGGTCGAAGTTTATAATTTAATGGCTGAGTTTGTACGTAATGGAGGAAGTGTCCTCATGGTTTCTTCCGACCTACCCGAGCTTATGGGACTCTCCGACCGTGTCTATGTAATGCATAAAGGAGAGATTGTACATGAATTTTTACGTGAGGAAGCTACAGAGGAGAACATAATGCGCTACGCTTCAGGAGGGTATAAATGATGAGTAATTTCAAAATAATAACCAATAATGAAAAAGTGGCCCATTCTAAAAATAGTTTTCTTATCCTTTTGACACGCGAGGGGTATGGTGTATCAGTTATCCTAATCCTATTGTTTCTGTTTTTGGCAGTGACGGCACCAAGCTTCTTGTCTATTCAGAATTTACCAAACTTATTGGTGCAATCGTTATTCATCATGTTGGTTGCATTTGGAACAATGATTGTGCTTTCAACTGGTGGCATCGATTTATCAGTAGGGTCGATTATTGGGCTCGCTGGCGGAGCTACCGGTTGGCTAATGATGAGTGGTTTAAACATGTGGATCGCGATTTTAGCAGGATTATCTGTAGGTTTACTAATTGGTACCATCAATGGACTCATAATTACTAAATTAGGAGTTTCGGCCTTTTTGGTGACCTTAGCCATGCAATATATAGGACGAGGACTGTTATTCCTGCTCACTAAAGATGAACCAATTAGTAATTTTGCCACTCCAGAGTTCGCCTTTCTTGCTCAGGGAAAAGTGCTAGGAATTCCGATGCCAGTCTTGATCACATTGGTCATTTTTCTGTTATTGCATTTTATTTTCAAATCTACTAGTTATGGACGTTTAGTTATAGCTGCAGGCTCCAATTCGGAAGCAGCACGCTTATCTGGTGTGTCCACTGAAAGAATCAAAATAAGTGTGTATGCCTTTTCGGGATTACTCGCTGCAGTAGCTGGTATCCTTCTGACTTCACGTCTGACGTCAGTGTTGCCATCAATGGGAAATGGATATGAGCTAGATGCTATCGCTGCAGCGGTCATTGGCGGTACAAGTCTGTTTGGTGGCAAAGCAAGTGTGGTTGGGGTGGCGATTGGTGCTCTAATACTTGCCCTGGTGTCAAATGGCCTAGACCTCCTTCAAGTGAACCAGTTTTATCGTTTAATCATTACTGGGCTAATCATTATTATTGCAGTAGCTATTGAACGTTATTTGGCTGCAAAAAACTGATTTGAGTAATAACAAATAAAAGACTTTTAAGGAGGGTTCATAATTGGGGAATAAAGGTTTAGAAACCATTGGTAGACAAAATGACTTTGGGTTTCCACTAAAAATCGATCGAAACCTCCTTGGCCTTTTCATTGCTCTAGGAGTATTCATAGTAGTAATGTCATTTGTCTCGGAAAATTTCTTAACTCATATAAATCTTTTAAACGTATTACAACAAGCTTCTTTCATAATGATATTAGCATATGGTATGACTTTTGTCCTTTCTACGGGTGGTATTGATTTATCGGTTGGATCTATATGTGGTATATGTGGTGGAATGGCTGCATGGTTACTTAATCACGATGTTAATGTTGTCTTAGCTGTTGTGTCTGCTCTGTTCCTTGGTGTATTAATAGGTGCTGTAAATGGGCTTACCATTACTAAATTAAATATATCTCCTTTTATGGCTACTTTAGCAATGATGATTATTCTACGAGGTATTTTATACGTTTGGACTGGAGCAACTCCTCTCGGTTCATATATGTCAGATAGTTTTCAATTTCTTGGATCAGGACGTATTTTTGGAGTGCAGTTTCCTGTTATTGTATCGATCATTCTACTTATCGTGCTCTTAATCGTATATCGAAAAATGAAATTTGGTCGTCATATCCTTGCTCTAGGAAGTAGTGAAGAGGCGGTTCGAATATCGGGTATCAAAGTCGATAAATTGCGTATTAAGGTATATGCACTATCTGGACTTACCGCTGCTGCAGCAGGTGTTCTTCTTGCTTCGCGTCTTACCACAGTACATCCTGAAATGGGTACGGGCTACGAGTTAGAGGCTATTGCTGCAGCTATCATCGGAGGAACAGCATTATCTGGTGGTAAAGGAACCTTAATCGGAACTGCACTCGGAGCAATTATTTTATTTATGATTAAAAATGCTATGAATCTTCAAAATGTGAATCCGTATTGGGAGACTATAGTTATAGGTTTGATTATTCTTCTTGCAGCAGTTGTACCAATTTTAGCCGGTCACTTCAAAGGTAAAGTGAAAAATTCGTAGTTTAAAGGGTTGATATGGAAAGATTTCATTTTATGACACTTCTTAGATGGCAGGAACGCGTTAAGAAACATGCAAAAAAAAAAAATTTAAAATTTAAGGAGGTCTAACTCATGTCTTTCAAAAAAATGAGATTGAGTATCTTATATTTATCCCTAATAGCAATTTTGATAGTGTCAGGTTGTAGCAATGACAAAACGTCTTCAGAAACTACGGAAAGCATTTCTGCATCCGCATCTGGTAACGTTTATCAGTGGGGAGATAACAAATTTGAAGAACAGGTGAGAAATGCAGTAAAAGGGGAAACAATTAAAATTGGATTTTTACCGCCAGCTGCTTCTGAGCATTATGATGCTTTTGAACACGCTGCTAATACAATGATGAATGAATTAAGTGATCGTTTTGGAGTGAAATTCGAGTTTGAGATGGCTGCACCGGGTAATTTTCAGTCTGTAGAGTCCCAAGTGTCAACAATTGAAAACTGGACTTCCCTAGGATTTGATGCAATATTAGTCTGTTCGGCAGGTGATTTTGATTCTATGAATGCAGTCTATGAGAAGGCTATTGAACACGATACTATGATTTATTTGTTTAATATGCCAGCTGAATTGTGGGATGAAAGCAAGTTGAAAGCAGTTTCGGTGATCAGTTATAACAACGATTATCAATCTGGGTTCCAAGTAGGTCAATATGCAGCTGAAAAGTTAGGCGGAAAAGGAGATATTTTATTGGTATGGGGTTTACCTGGTCACTGGTCTGCTTCACGTAAACATGGTTTCCAAAAGGCTATTTCAGAGTATCCTGATATGAAAATTGTAGGAGAACAACGCGGTGATTACCGTCGAGACAAAGGGATGCAGGCTACTGAGAACTTACTACTTGCACATCCTAAAGTCGATTTAATCTATGGTGAGAATGAGGAAATGGCTATGGGTGCTGTGCAAGCCGTTGAAGGACTTGGTTTAAAGCTATGGAATGGTAAAGAAGGAATAATGGTTATCGGTGCAGACGGTCTTAAGTCCGGTTTTGAGTCGATCCGTCAAGGGAAGCTGACAGCTACTGTTGATGTTGGTACGGTTGATATGGGTCGAGAATTAATTAAATCTGTTTTTATGCACCAATATTTAGGATACTCTATTCCTAAAGTTCAGAATGTTCCGACTGTTATAGTTGATAAAGGTAATGTTGATATAAGAGAAGCTTATATGGACTGGGCACTTGGTACAGAGCTTAAGGAATAAAAAATTTGTGTCCAATCAAGCTCCATAGGCGGAGATAAAAAAACGAGGGCCATTGAGCAATTGGGTCGAAGTCATACTACCTCGTAGCCCGTCGGCGGCTATAGACCATTTCGAGGCGGTAGAACGTGAAATCGTAGAGCTTTTGAAAGGGGGTGGAAGTCATATGACCGCTAATAATGACCTACATACATGACATACACACAGTTAAGTAACGCACGTACGAATAAATCTAAAATTTCTATGAATTTTAAAGACGACAAGCCAATTCGCCATATCTAAATGAATTACGAGATGTTATCACTAGTGACAAATGCTTCGAATGGTTGGAAGAAGCTAAGAGTAAATACCAGAAAGCTTGATGTGAGCACTTGATTGATCGTAGCACTAACACAGAACGTAATGAAGGGAGTAAAAGAAAATGAGATTAAAAGGTAAACGTGTTGCATTACTTATCGAAGATGATTATCAGGAAATGGAAGCATGGTATCCAGCATATCGAATGCAAGAGGAGGGTGCGACGGTTGTAATCGTTGGATCTGGAACGAAATCAACTTATCACAGTAAGCTTGGCTATCCAATGGACGCTGACAAATCCGCAGATGAAGTCAATGTCGATGACTTTGACGCTGTTATAGTTCCTGGTGGATTCGCACCAGATCATATGCGACTCTGTAAACCAATGGTTAATCTGGTTCGAGATGCATACGAGTCCGGTAAATTGACAGCAGCAATTTGCCACGGTGGATGGCTGCTTGCTTCTGCGGGTGCAGTACGCGGACAAAAGGTGACGGGCTATTTACCGATTCGCGACGACGTAGAAAACGCTGGAGGAGAATGGGTAGATGCTGAGGTCGTTTGCGATGGGAACGTGATTACGTCCCGAACACCTGTCGATTTACCAGCCTTCGCCCGAGAGATAGTTAGATACTTAGAACATGCTTCCGTAGCAAGTAAAGTTTAAGAGGTGCGGACAATTTATTACGAGGATTTGCGCGTGTTGCAAAAAACTATGACTCTATATATACCAAATATGAGATTGAAAAACGGAAAGCACTATATTCTCTAACAGTTATGTCAACTATTTTATGAAAGAAAACTCGACTCGAAAGGGGAAGAAATTATATGACTTATATTAAGAAGCCAGATCCGGTTGATGTTTGTATCGTAGGGGCAGGTGCCACCGGTGGCACTACCGCTAAGGTTCTAGCTGAAGCAGGATTAAAGGTAGTAGTGTTAGAGAAAGGTCCTCGTATGAAGATAGAAAACTTTTCGGGTGATGAACTTAAATATCTTAACCGAAACTATCTTTGGCCGGACCCGAAGATTAGCCCAAGGACCGTTAGAGCAGATGAAAAATCTAAAGCCAAGACGTTCCAGTTTTCTCCTACTCCGCAGATGGTAGGCGGTGGTACAGTGCATTGGGCAGGCTGGGTCCCTCGTCCGTTGGAACAAGACTTTAAGATGCACTCTTTGCATGGCGATATTGAAGGTGCTGATCTTGCGGATTGGCCTATTACTTATGATGATCTTGAGCCTTATCTCACTAAGGTTGAGTGGGAGTTTGGTGTATCTGGCCTTGCAGAAGCAAACAAGTATGAACCACGACGTAGCAAAGGGTACCCAACTCCGCCATTGCCGCCTACGAAGTTTGGGAAGAAATTCTACGAGGGTGCTGAGAAGCTAGGGATAAATGCGTTCCCGATTCCTCACGCTTCAATCTCGAAGCCCTATAAGGGAAGAACTCCAGCGAACTATACGGGATTTTGGAATCAGTATGGAGATCCGGGAACCACTCGGTCGAGCACACTGACTAACTTTATCCCCCAAGCCTTAGCCACCGGAAATTGCGATTTGCGAACAGGTTGTATGATTCGAGAAGTCACCGTAAATAAAGAAGGTCATGCTAAGGGAGTAATCTATATAGATTCAGATGGCCAAGAGGTTGAACAGGAGGCTAGCATTGTAATTTTATGTCCTGGTGCCATAGAATCAACAAGGCTGCTACTTATGTCGAAGTCTAACTTATTCCCAGATGGCTTGGCGAACAGCAGTGGGCTGGTCGGCAAGTATGCAACTTTCCATGAATACGCGTTCGCAACAGGGATTTTCGATAAGGACGTACATGATCCTCTTCACGGCTTTGCAGGTCATTACATCAGCGCAGGCTCTATGCAGTTCTACGAGACTGATGAGAAGCGAGGATACATCGGAGGTTGTATTACCTCTTCTTCGCAAGTAGGACACCCAATTAACTGGGTTTGCCCAGACAGACCAGAGTGGGGGATAGCCATGAAGGATGCTGATCGCGACTTCTACAACCACTCAATGAAGATTGGGATTATTCTTCAAGACTTACCTCAAGAATCTAACAGGGTGGACCTTGATCCCGATGTTAAGGATGCCTGGGGTTTACCTGTTGCGAGAATCACATACAAACCACACTCGAACGATATTAACATGGCGAAGTGGATGATAAACAAAAACGTTGAAATCCTTGAGGCGGCGGGAGCTTCGAAGACGATCAAGGTAATTCCCGAAAACGAATTAACTGGTAATACCTGTCACCAACATGGTACTGCCAGAATGGGTAACGATCCATCTAAGAGTGTTTTAAACAAGTGGTGCCAGGCACACGATGTTGAGAATCTCTTCATTCTAGACGGAAGTAGTTTCCCAACATCCTTAGGGGTTAATCCGACACTAACAATGATGGCCAATGCTTGGAGGGTTTCCGAGTATATCGCTGAAGTACATGCCAAGGATCGTCAAGAACAGTATGTCAACTAAACCACGAGTAATGGATTTTAAAAAAATAATTGTATTTTAAGAAAAGCTTTAACATATCACGGAATTCACAGAAATTTTATTAATTTATTGGTAGAATATCAAAAAATGGCTTTAAAAGTAAAGTTCTTTGAAGAGTTTGTCTTGCTGTTCATAGACATACTCCTGATAAGGAATAATGAGAATTAATAATCTTAAACGTAATATTTCCCTATCATTAAGCTGAAGAATGAAAAAACAGAATCCTTAGTCAAAAAGAAGCTAGAGATGAAATGGAAAATTAATTTTCGAGAGACTATTTTAATAAAAGGAGAGTGTTTCCTATGACAAGTAAAGCAGATTGGCCCGTTATAAATTCTCCAGTGAATCACGAGTCCGACACACGCTTATTTTTTAACCAACACGAATGGGAGACTATAGAAGAAGCGACAGCTCGGATAATACCAACAGATCATGACCCTGGAGCACGAGAGGCTGGCGTGGTTCGATTTATTGACCGTTACCTTTCGAGTATAAATTACATTTATGCTTCTGCAGACGGTGGAGGATTTCTTAAAATAGCAGGTAAAGAGGTAGACGCTTGGCGAGATCGCATGGTAGAGATGCAGGAGACCTATCGCCAGGGGATCCGAAAGCTGGACGAGATTTCGCATGAGAAGTTCGGGTCTGTTTTTAAGGGTTTAAGCGATGAACAGCAGGATGGGATTCTGGTAGACCTTTCAGGGAGGGTGAAGCCGGAGCATATGAAATTTGATACCTCGGGTGAGCACAGTACCTTTCTCCAGGGTACGTTTGACGAGGGATTGGACTTCTTCAGTGCTTTGGCTCTCCACACCCGTCAAGGTTTCTATAGTGATCCAGTTTACGGGGGAAACACGGATTACGTCGGTTGGAAAGTAATCGGCTTCCCTGGACCTAAATCTTTGGCTGACACCAACACCTTAAAATACAGCGTTAAAGATTACTACCTCCAAGATTACGATTGGGCTGATTTGATCCCTCACCTGAGAGGGGAATAAATGAAGGACACCAGATGTAAGAGGATTTCAGTTTTGGGTGAAACTAGAGCAGCTGCTCCGTGGGTATGGTAGCGACTCGAGAAATTAGAGACCACTCTGGAAAAGAGTGGTTTTTTTTCTAGATGAATTCACCGTATCTAGGCTAAACGCTCTACTTCTCGACATTTCATATTATTAAATGCCTTTTCAATGTTCTGTTCCAACTCTTTTAAGGAGGGTTTGGGCGTATGTCGAGTAAAGTTGGGTGATTGGGACAAGCAGAGAACCGAAAAAAGGGGTGAAACCCATGAAAAAATATATTAAAAATTGAAAGGAAATCGAGACTAAATGCAGAAGTCTACTATTATTGAAATCCGGTTAGCTGTTTTAGTATTCCATTTTGTTTTTCTAAAAGAAAATTAAAAACACCCTTCGGGAATCTCTTTTAGTGGCTCCTGAAGGGCATGGTATACTCATTCCTATTAGGTAAAAACGCATCATTCACACTGTGGTTTATATCAGCGACTTTGATATTGATTGGTACCACCATATAAGGTGTATTGCTGGGAAGAGGGATTCAAGTTGGCATTGATTGCATTACCACCGGATGGGTTATTTTGTAGGGCATACCCAGGATATTGGCCAGTATTCCCTGCATTTTGCCTCGTGTTTCTCATAGTATGTCTGGTAGGATTCGTTTATCGCAAGGTTATTTAAAAGGAAGAACTGAAAATGAGGGTGATAATAAAAGGAAGGGCTCCTTTTGATTAACTTTGCGTAAAATTTTAGTTTTACGCATAAACGGGCATGAGAATGAACGTTTGGTATAATCTTCAAATATAGGGGGCGTGTCTTATGTATACAGAGATGTTTCAAACCATTCAAGATACTCTCATAAAAAAAGTAGATCCCGTTTTCATTATTATCTTTGGTTCTTATGCAAAAAACTCTTCACATGAAGACAGTGATATCGATATTGCTTTCTACAGTGAGAATCAATCGCTTACTACATATGAAGTTTTTCAGCTGGCACAGGAATTAGCAGATATTCTGAAAAGTGAGGTGGATTTGGTCAATATCCGTACAGCATCCACGGTTTAGCCCAGATATGTACTACCGGTACAATTATATATTCAGCGAACGATACTCTTCTTAAAAACCTCCAAATGACTGCACTCAGCATGTACGCTAAATTGAATGAGGAACGTGAAATATCTTAAAAAAAATCGAAAAAAGTGGGACCATTTATGAAGAATGATGTGATTTTGAACAAAATCAGTGTAATAGAACGTTGTATGAACCGGGTTAAGGTGTATACGCAAATAATCCAGAAAACCTAAAGGACTATACCAAACAAGACTCCATAATCCTAAATATACAAAGGGCCTGCGAAGCGTCAATCGACTTGGTTATACATATTGTAGCTGAACAGAAATGGGGATTGCCTCAAACCAGCAGAGATGCTTTTGATATGCTTCATGCGGCTTTAATTATTGACAAAAATACTGTCAAACGATTAAAGGCCATGGTGGGTTTCAGAAACATAGCCGTTCATGATTACCAGACGGTTAATATAGACATTTTGTAGCAAATTGTTGCAAACCATCTTGGGGATTTTACTGACTATACAAAACAAATCCTTTCTGTGGGAAAAAGCAGAAGAAAAACTTTTAGAGGAAAAGGGGAACGTGATGCTCAGTGTTAAAGTTCGCGTTAAATTCTAATTTAACGAATATATAGACTTGCAATTATAAGTTTGGTATAATTATCCTAAGAGGTTAAACTGAAGATAATAAAATAGATATAATGAATGATTTTTTAAGATACCAACTACCATATAAGAAGGTGTATGTTTATGAAGAATTTTACTCTAATTAATAAACTTAAGAATGAATTAGACCAACTCAGACCACTTCCACCAGAAGCTGTTAAAAATCTTTATGAGGTTTATCGTGTGGAATGGACTTATAATTCAAATGCAATTGAAGGAAATACTTTATCACTTATTGAGACAAAAATTGTGCTTGAAGAAGGTTTAACTATTGGTGGTAAAAAACTTCAAGAACATTTAGAAGTTATTAATCATTCAGAAGCAATTGATTTTGTTGAAGAGTGTGTAAATAAAAATCAACCTATAGATGAAAGTACACTCAAAAATATCCATTACCTTGTTTTAAAAAATATCGACAATAAAAATGCAGGACAGTATCGCCAGTTTAATGTTGGTATTTCAGGTAGTAAACATACGCCTCCACATTTTCTTCAAATTCAAGATGAAATGAAAGACCTATTCAATTGGTATGAAGAAAAGCAAGATGAACTGCATCCTGTAGAATTAGCAGCATTATTTCATTTTAAGTTTGTGTATATACATCCCTTTTCTGATGGGAATGGACGAACTGCAAGACTTTTGATGAATTTAATTTTAATGAAGAACGGCTATCCTCCTGCTATTGTTAAAGCTGAAAATGAACAACGAATAAGGTATTATGAAACGTTAGAAACAGCAAGTGTGGAACAAAATGTTGAACATTTTATTGATTTAATATCTGAATGTGCTGAAGATAGCTTAAAGAAGCATTTACATGCAATTAGATAAAGAAATTTAACTCTAATATTAGAAGATTAAAAGATCATCACGTCCAAGGTTAACCATAATTATATTATGGTTAACTTCTCGTTAAAATTGTATTTAATGCGAACTTCGACACATTTCGACAAAAGGGGTTTTTTGATGGCTTCTCCTAGAGAATCACTTTTACATGAAAAACGATTAGAAACTCACTTGGTGGATATGCCTGATTACGTCATTGAATATGTTCGTTCCAAAAAAAGAGCGAAATATTCAGCTTCTACCCTCCTTGGCTATGTTCATGAGTACATGAAGTTCTTTAATTGGCTACAACATGAGGGCATATCAGGGGTTGATTGTATTAAGGATACCCCTCTATCCATTTTAGAAAATTTAACAAAAAAAATGCTGAGTTTTATAAGGAATATTTAGAGGAAGAAATTATCAGCGTGGAAAATGATGTGAAGAAAAAACGGTCCGAAAATGCCGTTGCAAGGAATATTAATGCCATCAAATCCCTCTTCAACTATCTTACTACTGAAACAGAAAATGAGGAAACAGGTGAATGTTACTTCTATCGCAATGTATTCAGCAAAATTAAAGTACATAAAAAAGATGAAGATTCAGCAAACCGGCGTGCTAAAAAAATCAGTTCTGTCATTCTTAATAATCAGGAAATCAATGAATTTTTACAATACCTAAGAAGCGGCTATGAATACTCTCTTAGTCCTCGTCAAAGGAATGCTTTTCTTCGTGATAAGGAAAGAGATATAGCAATAATTAGTATGATGCTTGGTAGTGGTGCTCGTGTTAGCGAGGTCGCCTCCCTCACCATAAAAGATATTAACTTTCATAAAAGGCAAATGGACATAATCCGTAAAGGTGGTAAAGCCGATACGGTCGAGGTCTTGGTATCTTCTTTAGACGACTTAAAGGATTATTTACGAATCAGAGAAGTCCGCTATCCTGGAGCTAAAGATACCTCTTATGTTTTTGTCTCAAAATATGGAGGTTCGGCAAAACCGATTTCTGTAAGAGCCATTCAAGATTTTGTGACAAAATATACATTGGCTTTTAATTCGCAAGAAGAGTTCTCTTCTGGCCAGGCATTAAGCCCTCATAAATTTAGACATACCTTTGCGAGCGAATGGATTAAAAATGGCGGTAACCTCATTTTACTGCGCGATCAATTAGGCCATAACTCGATCGAGACAACAGAAAAATATACAAACCTATCATCAGCAGAAAGTAAAAAAGTGATGCGTGAGATTGAAAAGACACGTGATATTACATAAGAATTTAAGAGGAATCATGCTCGGTCCACGTGGGGGCACAAGAGCAGATACGAGTCCAGATTACCTGTGGAGCAAAACAACTGTGAATTTATATGAAGACAGTAAACGTACTATTCTGTTATCATCTAAAACAAGTACCCTTTGAATGGAAGCTTGAAAATACCCATTCAAAGGGCTTTTTATTACATAAAAAAAGAACAGTGGTAGCTGTTCATTACTTGTTATTTTTCTTCTCTGAGTTATGTTGCTCAATTAATCTAGGGACAGAGGTTTTCATAAAAAAATCGGACATTTTTCGCATAGTATCAGCAGAAATGTTAGGTTGCTGGATTAACTTATATATATATTCAGGAATATGCGGTTCCTTTGGATCTGTCATAGTTTATTAAACCTTCCCTCCTTTTCTATTACCTATATATTTCCCTATACATCACTAAGATTCCTACAAAAAAAAGAACAGTTTTCACTGTTCTTCCCCTTTGTCTACAAACTACGTGCATCATTGTGATGCACTAGTTCTGTGCGTATCATTAATGAACGTCTCCTTTCATATCCTCGTTAATTTCCTGATTTTTCTTTATTACCATCAGAAAACGTGGGGATATGGAATATTAAGGGGTTTTTGTTAAATCCTTTGTTTCCATCTGCCTTCATATTGCCCAAACGGTCAAATCCACTTTTATTAACTCATTCTTACTCTACCCAGCGGAAGGAAAGAATCTCCCCAAGAAATGGCTCATATCCTATCTACCATTACAGTTAATGGCCCCTTTTTTGCAGCTGGTTTGAAAAACTAAATCCTTCAAGGAAAAGGGACATTTACCTGAAAAAAATAGGTACTGTCCCTTTATCTGTTCTAAAATCCCAATTAAAAACTCCAAATTTTGAGGTACATCTTCAAATAAATTCTTAATATCTTCAAAGAATACCTCTCCTCCTAAATATTTATAAAACGGAACCTTTCGTTTTGATTGTAGGAAAATTCCCCAACAACATCAAAAGGAGGGCTGTGCTTATTAAACAGCCCCCCTTTTTTGGGTATCAGATTCAATAATTAAGTTTTTGGGGTGATTGGGATGCACAGGCACCGAAACAAACCTGGAATTTTTGATTATAGTCAATAAATCAAGATCTTGTCTTGAATGATTATATTAAGTTTTCCTACAATGATTCCTAACAATAAATTGTTTAATCTTGCTTTCTCAATCAAATTCAGAACCCACTTACACCATGAAATTTCTTCTTTATCTAACATACTCCTTCTATTAAAAAGAATATAACCACCAAAATGTTTAGATGTCATTTCTAACCCATTCTTCCCATGTGTTTGTTCAATTCTGGCTATATTTTCATCTCGCAAGGCCACGGTTTGTTCTAATTTAGAAATTCGGTCCTGAATTAATTTTTTCGCATTTTCTTCATTCGATAACCAAATCGAATACATCTTAATAAGAAAATCATCTCGAATGATGGGATCAGAAGGCGATTCAATGACCCATTTTTCCAGAGTTTCTCTTCCCTTTTCTGTGATTGAATATATTTTCTTATCAGGTTTACCCGTTTGTTCAATATGCTCAAATTCCAAAAGTCCATTCTTCTCCATTTTAGTTAACAGAGGATATATTTGACTATGCTTCGCAGGCCATAATACCTCTAAATATCCAACTAATTGATAGCCAGAACATGGATTTCTACCAAGCGAACTAAGTATCGCATATCCAAGAGTATTCATCTAATCCCCCTTCTTCCATATATAGCGTTCAATAATAGTGTGTATGTTAGCACGATTCGATCCAACATTCCTTACTGACTTAAAACCAAAGGTTAAATAATCCTTCATTAACCCCTAAATTATACATATAATATATTCCAAAAACCATACTAATTGTGCCCATTGTGAATACAAGTGTTCTACTAATTTTAACACGTTTCATACTTAACACAAAAGGGATACCAATAATCGTAGTGAAAAAAAGCATACCAATGACCGTCCCTACTCCAAATAAAAGGATATAAATAGCCGCTTCCCAAACACTCTTAACTGTACTCATCGTCAATATAACCATAGTGCCACTTCCTGCAAGACCATGGACTAGACCAATAGACATTGATTTCAAATATGAAACATGTTTACGTTTGTGTTTATGCTCATGTTTACCACCATGTTCATGGGTATGGACATGTTTATGTTCATCTCCATCATGTGCATGCGTATGAACATGGATACTTTTGAAAGAAAGGATCGTTGTAACACCAAGATAAACAAGCATGATTCCTACTAAAAATTCTAAGGACATAGACCATTTCCCTGGTATTTCACCCTTCATAAGAATAAGAATAATACCAACTATAAATAATGTTATCGTATGACCTATCCCCCAAAATACTCCTGCTAGAGAAGCGTGCCATAACTTTTTGCTTTGACTTGCAATTGTTGATACTGCAATCACATGATCAGGCTCAATTGCATGCCTGATTCCCAAAACAAAACCTATCGTTAAAACTGAAAACAATGTAACATCCATAAATATTTCTCCTTCAAACTTTTTGTCCCGTATAAAGTGAAACGTCCATAAGTGGCGGTTTTTTACAGCCTGATTAACCCGGATAAAAGCCCGGCAACCTTTTGGTTGCCGGGTTCTAAGTATTAATACTTTCTTAGAAAACACGGTTTGGTTATAAACCACTCTTGACTAATAATTCGGTGACACTCAGTAAAGATTTTCTCTATTACTTGTGTCGAGTTAGCTAATACACGAACCGTAAATCCTGGTACAGATAATAAAGATAGTCCAATTTTATATCGATCTGTATTCCCATTAATAGCCTGATATAACCGATCAAGGAGGTCAGGGCTTGTTTGTTCGCCAACCACAATCATGGAACCTAAATGCGAAAACCCTTCCATGAAGCCAATCTTCTCTATATTTTGGGCAGCAGGATTCAATTGAATATGATCATAGGCCACAAGCTCATCGTCCATATAAATTTCATTGATGAATTGAAGCCGATTATAACTGAAACGATCTCCATCCGGAGACCACCCCGGGGTTAAAATGTCGGAATAAAGGAAAGTCGCCCCTTTCTCCATGCGAATGACATTTTTTTGTTTATAGCGCGCGTCCTGATACATAATTAGCGGATCCGGAATATATTCGAGATAACATCCAGACTTTAGAAAGATCTCTGTTTCCTGGTAGGCATGAGTGTTAGGTGTCTTATAAACCTTTGTTGCGGATTGTGTCGTTAAGGTTAGTCTCGCTTGCTTCTCGAGCGTAATTTGTATTTTATAGCGATCTCCGTCTAAATAGCCTCCACCGGGGTTCAATATATAATAACAAGCTTGTCCAGAGTCGTCATGATAAACCGGACGCATCACTTTCAATGCGCCCTGAAAATATACATTTTTCGCTACAGTCTTTCCATTCCGATCTTCGACATCTAGACACAAAACTCCAGTCCAGTCTTCCATTATTCCAATCCTTTTAATAATGCATTCTTCATAAGCCAGTTAATGACCTGATCAAGCCCCGTATTATCTTTTAAATTGGTGAAAACAAACGGTTTATTTCCGCGAAAAACCTTCGTATCAGACTCCATCACTTCGAGGCTTGCGCCAACGAAAGGAGCTAAATCCGTTTTATTAATGATGAATAAATCTGATTTAATCATCCCTTGGCCGCCTTTACGCGGAATTTTTTCGCCTTGAGCTACATCAATAATATAGATGGAGAAATCCACAAGCTCTGGGCTGAAAGTCGCCGCAAGATTATCGCCTCCACTTTCCACAAAAATGAGCTCTACGTCCGGATGCTTCTCTTTTAATTCATCGATAGCCGCAAAATTCATGGAGGCGTCTTCACGAATAGCTGTGTGTGGACATCCGCCTGTTTCAACCCCAATAATACGGTCTGCCGGTAGGATTCCATTTTGCATTAAAAATTTAGCATCTTCTTTTGTATAAATATCATTCGTCACAACGGCCATGCTGATTTCACCTTCTAAATGACGGGTTAGCCTTTCAACCAACATCGTTTTTCCGGCTCCAACAGGTCCGCCTACTCCAATTTTAATCGGTTCCATATAAAAACACTTCCTTCTATATTAAGACATGAAAATACGAATATTCACACGCTCATGTTTCATTTGAGATAACTCTAAACCTGGTGAAATGATTCCAAAATCCTCTTTATCCAAAGTTTGAATTTTTTCTGTTGCCTCTATTAAAGCACTTTGAAACTCATGAATCGTCTTCTGTCCCGCGGTTTGTCCTAACGGAATCGCCCGAACGGCATTTTGAACAAGACTTGAAACAGTAGAATACAAATAATAGAGGGTGGTAGTTGATTTCGGAACACCAAGATGGTGCCCTATCATCGTAAAAGCAATAGCTGGATGTCCAAAGGAGTGCTTCTCCTTAATCCGTTTTTGATATTGCGAGTGAACAGGAAACTCATATAAAGATCCCACAAGGTTTACCATACGTTCTCCCATTCTTTTGGTACCTTCTCTCGTTTCACGCGGCAAATTTTGAACCGTCAGCATTCGATCGACCTTCCACACCGTTTGTACATCCTCATTTTCCAAGGCATCATAGACAAGACGGGTTGCCAGCCCATCTGAATAGACGAGCTGTTCATTTAAATATACATGAAGCCACTGAGAAAACGATGCTTGATCATACACTTGATCTTCTTGAATATACGTCTCTAGACCATATGAATGACTAAAAGCACCAGTTGGAAAATTCGAATCACATAGTTGGAATAAAGAAAGAATATTAGGATTCATGGCTATGTCCAATATGGCGAAAAGCCTGTTTTACTTTCCGATCTTCACGTGTAAAAGGAATTTGAAGCTCTTGCAGCAATTCTTCAACAAGATAATCATACTGAACGAGCATATTGTTCTCTTCAAATTGAGCTGGAAGGTGACGATTCCCCAATTGGTGGGCAATCGTTCCCATTTCCTTTAAACTTCGCGGGCTAATGACCAATAGATCATCGGAAAGGACATCTACGACAATCATATTTTTATCATCCATATATAAAACATCGCCGGCCTTAAGATCACGCAGTTCTTTTAAGCGAATGCCAATTTCGTGGCCGTGGTCGGTGGTCACTCTTTGAATCCGTTTCACTAAATTAGCACTTTCCAGGTACACCTTTTCCATATGGCGTTTCGCAATTTCTTCTCTGTCCATTGCTTCGATATTTGCAACAATTTTTTCAATGATCAATAGTTTCACCTCAAAATAAGACTCAAAATAAGAAATAGCGTTGCCCCATCGGTACTATATCCACAGGTTCACAAGTAATGAGATCCCCGTTTACTTTTACCTCATACGTTTGTGGATCAACCGTAATCTCAGGCGTTTCGGAATTAAGCTTCATATCTTTTTTCGTTAAGTTTCGAATACCATGAACTGGAAGAACCGTTTTTTCCAAGCCTAATTTTTCATGAACTTTATCATCAAAAGCGACTTGAGAAACAAAGGTAATTGAGCTCTTAGACATGGCTTTTCCATAAGATCCATACATTGGACGATAAATAACTGGCTGTGGTGTCGGAATAGACGCATTGGCATCACCCATTAAGCTTTCTACAACAAAGCCATTTTTAAGAATCATTTCAGGCTTCACGCCGAAAAATGCCGGTGACCAAATGACAAGGTCCGCCATTTTTCCGACTTCAATCGAACCGACATATCCAGAAATACCATGCGTGATAGCGGGGTTAATCGTATATTTAGCTACATAACGCTTCGCGCGATTATTATCAGAAAGCTCGCTGTCACCTTCCAACGCTCCTCGCTGTTTTTTCATTTTATCTGCTGTTTGCCATGTACGTAAAATAACCTCGCCAATTCGTCCCATTGCTTGTGCATCTGAGCTAACCATACTGAATACACCCATATCTTGAAGAATATCTTCAGCCGCAATCGTTTCGCGTCTAATCCGTGAATCAGCAAAGGCAAGGTCTTCAGGAATAGATGGGTTTAAATGGTGACACACCATTAACATATCCAAATGCTCATCGATCGTATTAATTGTATATGGCAAAGTCGGGTTTGTAGATGATGGTAGAACATTCATAAAGCTCGCTGATTTAATTAAATCAGGAGCATGTCCCCCCCCTGCCCCTTCCGTATGGTACATATGAATAACTCGGTCTTTAATCGCCGCTAGCGTGTTTTCCAAAAATCCGCCTTCATTCAACGTGTCTGCATGAAGGGCAACTTGTACGTCATATTGGTCCGCTACTCGGAGAGCGTGGTCGATAGCAGAGGCTGTAGCTCCCCAGTCTTCATGCACTTTTAATCCAATTGCGCCTGCACGTACTTGCTCAGCTAACGCCTCTTCGTTCGCAGCTTGTCCTTTTCCAGTGAAGCCTACGTTAATTGGAAATCCTTCCGCTGCTTGCAGCATTCTATGAATATTCCATTCACCTGGCGTAACAGTTGTGGCTTTTGATCCTGCAGCAGGACCCGTGCCTCCTCCAATTAAAGTTGTAAGACCGGAAGCCAACGCAGTCTCAACCTGTGCTGGATTAATAAAATGTACATGGGAGTCGATTCCACCAGCTGTGACGATCATCCCTTCCCCAGCAATAATTTCTGTAGAAGCACCAATTACAATATCCACATTATCCATTACTAAAGGATTTCCGGCTTTTCCGATTCCAGCAATTTTTCCGTCACGGATTGCAATATCCGCTTTATAAATTCCGGTATAGTCTAGAATAACAGCATTTGTAATGACTACATCCGGAACTCCATCTTCGCGAGTTGCAAGAGGATGTTGCCCCATCCCGTCACGGATTACTTTTCCGCCGCCAAAAACGACTTCTTCACCATATGTAGTATAATCTTTCTCAATTTGGATCACTAAATCTGTATCCGCTAAACGAATGGAATCTCCTGTCGTTGGACCATACATCCCGGCATATTGCTTTCTTGACATTTTGAAACTCATTGATTTCCCCCTCTTTCCACGGATCCATCTGTTTTATTATTTAATCCATACACACGACGTTCTCCTCCAAAATCAACCAATTCTATTTCTTTTTCATCTCCAGGCTCAAAACGAACGGCAGCACCCGCAGGAACATTTAACCGTTTCCCAAACGCTTCTTCGCGATTGAATTGAAGAGCTTCATTGATTTCATAAAAGTGGAAATGAGAGCCAATTTGAACAGGCCGATCTCCTGTATTAATTACAGACAGCTTTGTAACTATTTTCCCGGCATTACAAATAATTTCTTCTTCTTTTAAAAATAGTTGCCCTGGTATCATTTGAGCATGCCTCCTTGTCGATTCTTATCTGATTGGATTATGAACCGTTACTAGTTTTGTTCCATCAGGAAAAGTAGCTTCTACTTGAATATCGTGGATCATCTCTGGAATACCTTCCATAACATCTTCGCGCGACAAAATCATTGCACCATATTCCATCAATTGTGCAACCGTTCTTCCATCCCTTGCCCCTTCTAACACTTCATAGGTGATAAGTGCTACGGCTTCTGGATGGTTTAATTTTAATCCTCTTTCTTTTCGTCGCTTAGCAAGATCAGCTGCCACTACAATCATGAGCTTATCTATCTCACGCGGTAATAATTGCATCGTAAAGCCTCCTCATTTTTAAAATGACCAAGTATAGCGAAAATTCCATTAATTTTCGAGACCTATCTTCCCACCCCATTGATGATTAGTTGAACCAATTGCGAAGTATGAACTGTTTATCCCCCACCAGATGCTTGCCTGACTCCTCAAAGATATAAGGTAGACATTACACCCTGTTATCTGAGATAAACGGAAAATCCCCTCTTTAATATGGCCTGCTTTTTTACTAATGGAGAATCGAATCAAATATTCATCAATAACGTTACCTGAATTATCTGCATTCAAATGATCATGTATCATTTCATGATAAAAAATACCATTAAACACCATACAGAATATCACTATTTTAGATTTTTTTCATTTTATTGACAAAAAAATCCATAATTCACAATAAAATGAAGGATTGATTCCCCTGAAATATTAATATATCATAATATACATATATATCAAATTATATATAGTTTTGTATTTAATAGTTAAGTGAATGGACTTTGTATGGAGGAAATTTAAGAAAAGCTAAAGGATTTTATTCAAAGGAGGGAGAACTCTTTCCGGAAACATAGGACTTGCAAAAATCCCCTATAAAAAAGGTAAACTCGGAAAAATGATTATCTTACATTTTTCGTTTAGGTTTTTACATTGCCCTTCTGCTGAACTTAAACTCTTGATGCATGATTAACAAGGAATGTGTCAGAGGATATTTTTTAAAACTGTAGAAAATGAAATGATTGTATCTGAACCTATTTTTTTAAATATCTTAATTGAGGGGTTAGTATTATGCAAATAGACAAACGTACTTCATTGACCGATGGAATGTTTCTTTCTTTAATGAAGTCATCACTGAAAGGAATCTCTCAAGTCATATTGATTGAGAATGCTGTTACTGGTTTCATTATTCTAATGGCGATCACGATTTACTCTTATCATTTAGGGATTATTACTCTATCTTCCGCTATCATAGGAACGCTAATCGGAAAACTGGGAGGTGCTAATGAAAACAGTGTGAATTCAGGTTTATACGGATATAACTCCGTGCTAACAGGCATTGCACTAACATTGTTTTTAACTGGACCCTCTCAGTGGTTTATCGCTTTAGTTGGAGCTGCTTTAGCCGCAATCTTTTCCGCAGCAATGGTGCATTTCATGAGAAACACAGGGATTCCCATCCTTACATTCCCTTTTATCATTCTGACCTGGTTTATGTTGCTTGTATCTTACAAGTTAAAGGCTTTCCAGTTAAGTCCGGGACTAGTTCCTCAAGACTTATCACACTGGACCTTAAACATCTCTGGAAAGGTTAATTGGCTGGAAGGGAGTTTTAATGGGATAGGGCAAATTTTTTTTCTAGATAGTACCTTAGCTGGCATTCTGTTATTTATTGGCGTATTTTGGGCCGGATGGAAATATGGCCTTTTTTCCATTTTAGGTAATGCTTTTGCATTACTCATATCATTCGTACTTGGAGGGGAACACTCGTTAATTATTATGGGTCTTTATGGCTACAATGCGATTTTAACCAGCATTGCCGTATCTATAGTTTTTAAAGAGGACCATAATCGATTTGCGCCTATATCAGGGATCATCGCAGCTTGTGTGACAGTACCCTTATCGGCAAGTGTTGCTACCTGGCTTTTACCCTATGGACTTCCAGCCCTGACAATGCCTTTCGTTCTTAGTACCTGGCTTTTCCTAGGCGCGAGAAAAGTCCTTCCTAGGTTGTAACAAATTTGACTTTTGAGAATGGAGCATGAGGGGGCATTACTTCCAAAGACCGTTACCTTTGCAAAATTGTCCCCTTTTTACCTTAATGATAGCTCATTATTTTAATAAACAATCGGAAAATTAGTTCAAGAAGAAAAGCGAATCTGTATCCTCCTTTTTGATTGTTTACTCTCGGTGATTATCAAGCATTTGTTTTAAATACTCTTCAGATTTTCCCTTTTGTATACTGAGGCTTTCCCATTTATTATTTTTTAATTGTTTACCAATATAAACAATTTGTCCCACATGATAAGAATAATGTGCCAATTGCCTCTCAATAGCCTCTAATACCAAATGACCTTCTCCACGAATATATATTTTTTTTAATAAATCTTTCTCACTTAAACCAGTTAATGTATCAATTAGGGTTTGCCAACCCTTTTCCCAAACAATTGTGAGCTCTGATCTTGAAGATATATCATCTAAAAATTCTTCGTCACGATTTCTATATTCCTTCTCTCCGTCTGTTGTTAAAAAGTCAGTCCACCTTGAAACCATATTTCCACTTAAATGCTTTACTATTATTGCAATACTATTTGACTCGTCATTATAAGTCCAATAGATTTCCTCTTTAGATAATTGGTTTATCGTTTTATCTCCAAGACTTTTTACACTTTTAAATCTTTCAATTACAATTTTTAAATATTCGTTTCCAATATTCATAATTCCGCCCCCACAAATTAAACTGTTTTCTACAAATTTCCATTTATAAAATTCTATCATGTACAGTGAAAATAATAGAGCTTTCTTCAACTATCCTGCCCCTTCGTATTATAAAAGTCAGCCAGTTATTTCTGGTTGAACAATTTTTATATCGATATATGATAACGGTAGCCGGGGTAGAACGTTCCTGCCCGTGGGGCTTGGACCCCGTCAACTAAACAGTTCGCCCCCTACTTGCTTAAACATGATTTGGCTGGTTGGGACCAAGATCTCGTATAACAAGCGAAGCTATGATACTGCAAGAAGGATTAGGGGTTACCGGCAATATTATGTTTTTGGAGGAGATAAAAAATGAATCCAGTGGTTGGTCTGGATGTAGCTAAAGGTGAAAGTCAGGTTCAAGCGTTCTTGGATAAAAAGAAGCCTTATAAAAGAAGTTTTAAAGTAGCACATACCATTGAAGGACTAGAGAGCTTACACCAATATCTTAGAGAGATAGAAAACGTAACAGGAATTCGACCTCCGGTCGTTTTAGAGTCTACTGGGCATTATCATACGCCCGTTGTACAGTATTTTGAGGCGAGAGGTTACTTATTAATTATCGTTAACCCACTCATTTCTTATCGTGCGAAGAGCTCTAGTTTACGGAAAGTAAAGACAGATTTAATCGATGCACGTCACCTCTGCGAGCTGTACTATAAAGAGGATTTAGAGCCTTATAAAAAACGAGGGATACAACTCTTAAATCTTCGTAATCTTTCAAGACAACATGCAAATATAACAGGTATCTATGTACAAACAAAACTACAGTTTCAGGCTGTTCTTGATCAAGTATTTCCTGAATATAGAGGGGTTTTTGGAGACCGGCTGGGAAATGTTAGTTGATTTGGCAGCCTTCGACAAACTCTTTTGTTTAACTGCTTCAGAAAAGCTTTGCAACCACTCTGTATTCATTAATTTCACCCCAATGGGTATAACCATTGGTTATACCCTTATAAGACAATCCATATGAGTCCTCATAATAAGAACTCAATGCTTTACTAAATTGGGATTGTCTATGTCCAGCTAATCTTACTCATTTTTAAATATGAGGTTTTTGATGCTCATAACAATAAATACTACCTTTAAACCGCTCCTTATTTAACAAACAAAAGACCTCAACTTTACCAGATACTGCTCTTCCACAAGTCATACATGTCGCTACTTTAATTTGGCTTTCATTGGTTGCCTTAATACTTGCCTTCGTTTTTAACATCTCAACATGCTTTTTTCTTATATCTTGGTCTGATATGTTACTCTCCTCTAACACATTGTACATATATAAAATATCATCATCAGAAAATATTGGTGATTGATGCTGTAATTTTAAGACACTTAGCTTTATCTCTGGCAGCATAGAGGTCAGTATTTATCTATGTATTGTTAATATAAGCAATCTATTTAAAACTCTCTATACTTAATAAAATTAAAGAGCCTTACAAAAGGCTCTTTAATCACTGTTACATCTCTTATTTATCTTTCCTTACAAGTAGTGAACAGCACTCCACGTGCCCAGAGTGTATGTGGCAACACATGGGAGGCTGGTGAGACCATAACAAAAAATCCCCCAAACTCTTATTCTGGGGGAACATAAAACGCACTTCAATACTCTTCTAAAATCCGCTAAAAATATTGATTCCTGCGGGCGGATCCAATTATATACTTAGTAAATTCCCACCGAATCAAATCCGGCAGCAGCTGCAGCCTCTTCCTTGCTGCCTTCACCATAAATATCAATTGCAGACTGAACAATAGCCTTACGAGCGTCACTAAAATGGGAATTTGGCGTTAAATAAACGCTTATTGCACGATAGTAGATTTGTCCTAACTTGTGCCTTCCAATTTCTTGACCAATCAAGTATGCAGCGTGGTTTGTAATCGAGGAGTTAACATGGACACCGCCGCCATCTACCGAAGTTGGCATGTGATAAAATTCATCCATATGAGCCGGATAGACTCCACTGCCATATGCAGCTCTTTCCGCATTACTTACTACAACACTGTTTGGATTACTCAAGCTGCGCAATCTCGTTACACCGTCAGCTTTAGCAGCTGGTGCCATAATATCCTCACCCATTTCCCAATCATCGTCGTCAACAAGTGCACCAAAGACGTCAGCAAATGATTCGTTTAGTGCTCCAGATTGATTGCGGTAAACTAAATTTGCTGTATGAGTGATGACGCCATGAGTCATTTCGTGGGCAGCAACGTCAAGACCGGCTGATAGTGAAATAAAGACCTCACCGTCACCATCCCCATAGGTCATCCAACGCCCATTCCAGGATGCATTGTTGTAATTATTGCCATAGTGGACTTTAGAAATGATTGCCATTCCTTCACCGTCAAGAGAATTTCGGCCATGCTCATTAAGGTAATAATCATATACCTTTTCCGAATTATAGTGTGCATCGACAAGAGCCCGATCATAGTCGCCGATAAATGCAGCAGAATTCCCCACATATAGAGTATCATTACTGGAACTATTATCATTTTTAGCATCATACGTAAGTATTCCATCAAGACCATTATGAGAGTAATCAGCTAACGCAAACTGAGTTCCAGATTTAGGTTTCTTCACTTGGGTAATATGTAATTCCCTGTGAGCACCATGTACCCCTTTTCCAGCACCTTTTTGTGTTTTCATTTCATCAGCATGCATTAAACCATTATACTTATCGATGATTTCTCCCGTGTTTGCATCCACAAAGACAAACCAGTTGCCAGGCTCATCCCCCATGAAGTTAACATTCACTTTATAAGCTGTATGATTCTCTCCTTCAAAAGGATAGACTACAAGCTCAGAAGTTGGCTCATACGTTAGCTCTTCAGGGGCATTGACAGATGATAGTGCCTGCTTTAGTGCTGCATCACTGCTTAAGGAGGCAGTCGTGTCCACCGCATCATCGGCAATCGTCTGATTTACTCTTCCGTTGACGGATACGACTTCATTATTCTTATTAAAATGAACAATAACTTCGGATCCTTCTACGTTCACTCCATTTATTGATTGATTAAACCTAACGTTGGTCATACCGAGTTTATCTTTTTGTGAATCTTTTACTTTTAGGTTTTTATCTGGATTTTTAATTCCGGTTTTACCTTCGTTTTTCTTTAAATAATTTAGTGCATTGGAAGGGTTGCTAGAAGAGAATTTCTCAGCAAATCGCTCCTTCACAAAAACAGGAACGCTTGCCTTCTCATTCCACTTTTTAGAAGCTTGTACACTACTAGCCACCTTCGAATCAACCGGCTTCGCAAATACATTACCGACTGGGATAGAACCTACCAACAACGCTGACGATAGAACTGCAGGAACAATAAACTTTTTCTTCAATATCGATACCCCCATTTTTTTCCATTGACTTTATTATAGATTAATAAAAGTTAATTTACATGAATATTTGGAATTATTTTAATTTTATAAAAACTATTAAGAATAATCCGGATGCTATCTTATGGTAGGTACAATTTACCACTCGACATGGTGATGAAATTAAATTTTCTTTTCGAATACTTCTAAAACTGTAACTTTGAAATAAGGAATGATCAAAAGGTCTCCTGGCCCTATATTAGCGTAAATAAAAAGAACCCATTTTGAAAAAAGATTGATCAAAATAGGTTCTTCTATTTAAGAGTAATGTTATGTCATACGTACATTTAGAAAATTTGTTCCGGGTGTTTGATAGGTTAAATTTAAACCTAAAGCTATGTTTTTTCACTCAGTAAACTCCTTTTTACTGTTTCACAAAACAAATCCTAATAATGGGCTGAACCAATTTTATGTCTATTTTCGTAGATTCAGATATAGTAGCCAACTCGAATCAGTTCGAGAAGAGTGTTTTCCCAATTGAATGTTGTAGGTAGGATAGTCTATTCATTGATTATGTGACCAATTTAAAATCAAACATCTCAAAAAATGCTAATATATTGTGAGAAATTTTGTTAAATCCATTTCTTAAATAATCAGGAATGGATTTATTATGGATTTGTTTTTTTGTTACGGTAGGCAATCATTACGTCTAATATCAGGAATTACCCATGCAAGGTGACATCCATTATTCAAAAATCATCAATTTTATGAAAAGTTTACCTTTATATGTCTAATTTTTGATGATGAGATTCGCTCTACAGCAAAATTAACTTTTGTTTTATGGATAATGTCATTTGATTTAATATAGAAGCTTTTAGAAACACACTATTTTAAGAGATATCTTATTGTATATCTCTTAAATCTGAATCTAGGACTTAGATTTATTTACAAAAAGTCTAAGTTCCGAAAATAGATAGTTATTGGAACTTAGACTTTATCGGCTGTGAAAGAACCTTAGCTGGTAGGTGATTAGATTCTCATTCTAACTGTCACCCCAATGATCATATTTTATCTCAGAGAAATTACCTTTTAAAACGTAAAATTCCATTGTTTTATCCCCTTTTTCTTAGGTTTAGCCCTATATCACTAAGGTTAGCGTCTAATTCCATCTGATTCAAGCTACCTTAATTCTCTTTTTTAGTATCCAATTTTCAATCATACTCTTTCCAGAACACATTCCCTTTGGTAGGTCATATAAATATTTAGGATCTTGAAAACCATGGTGAACTTCGCATATAACCCGTATAGGTTTTTAAATCCCTTCAATGCGAAGGCAATTCGAACCCCCGTAGTCAAGCTTTTGAGCAGAGGCAGATACCTTAACGGCGATTTTAAACCTCCTTCTTCATTTACTCTAAAAGCAGTCATTATATATCCCTACTACCTCGTCATTTAACATAACCTCGGTAGACTATTAATGAATTAACCCCCCCTAATTTAAGGATGAAAAAGGCTAATATTTCTTACGCGAAGGAAACACCGACCTTTAGTTTTATTGAGTAAGAGAATGAGTGTAAACTTTCTGCTCACAATGATAAGGTATAAGCTAACTTCTTAAGAAAGTAATTCTATTTTTAAGAATCTTTAATATTGTATTCCGACATTTATTAATAGTCAGGAGTGGCTACTTTTCCAGTAAATATTTGGACACCTGAACTAGACCCTATTCTAGTTGCCCCTGCCTCTACCATAGCTTCTATATCTTGAAGGTTTCGGACACCCCCTGAAGCCTTCACTCCGATATTTGGTCCAACAGATCTCCTCATTAAAGCTACATCCTCAACAGTTGCTCCGTGTAAGGAAAATCCTGTTGAAGTCTTAACATAGTCGGCTCCAGCTTTTACCGATATTTCACAAGCCAGCACTTTCTCTTCATCTGTTAACAAGCAAGCTTCTATAATCACTTTCACTATTGTCTTCTCTTTCACCGCTTCAACTACTGAACGTATATCGTGTTCGACAAGTTCATCATTTTTATCTTTCAAAGCCCCTATATTTATGACCATGTCGACTTCTGTTGCTCCATTCTCCAGTGCATTTTTTGCTTCAAACGCTTTTGTTTCAGGAGTATTCGCACCTAATGGAAAACCAATGACCGTACAAACCTCTACATCCGTGTCATGTAAGATTTCCGCTGACTTCGCTACCCAAGATGGATTCACACATACGGAGGCAAATCCGAATTGTTTTGCTTCTTCGCATAACTTAATAATGTCTTCTTTCTTGGCTTCTGCTTTAAGTAAAGTATGATCAATCAATTTTACATAATTCAATTCATTCATCTCCATTATTTTATTTCCGCGAATTTTTTCGAATCGTCCACATAGTTCGTTGCATTTTTTTCATCAATTAATCCTGTATCTGCATTCATTACTTTTTCAACGTCTTCTCCATTTCCTGTTTTGATTGCTGTTTGGATAGCAAGTGTCCCAAGGGAAATCGGATCGTTGATAACTGTTGCATGAAACGTGCCTGCTTCAATTTTTTTCACGGCTTCCATTAACCCATCGATTCCAACAATTTTAACATCTTTCAGTTTTCCTGCCTGCTCTAATACTTTCATTGCCCCAAGTGCCATATCGTCATTATGAGCGTATACCAGTTTTACATCCGGATGAGCCTGCAGTAAATCCTGCATAGATGAAACGGCTTTTGCACGTATATACTCACTGTAAGGACCTTCAATAATCTTAATTCCCTTTTCTTTCTCTACAACTTCATGAAATCCATCATGACGAGCCTTCATAACTGTGCCACCAGCGTCCCCTTGTAATTCAATAACCTTACCGGTAGCTCCTTTACCCCCTAGAAGCTCGACAGCTTTTTCACCAGCAAGACGACCCATTTCTACATTATCCCTGCCAATATAAGAAACGACGTCTTCTTTTGTTTGACGATCCACTGTGATAACTGGTATACCCGCTGTTTCAGCTGCTTTTAAAGCGGGTGCTACAGCTGATGGATTGACCGGATTAATGAGCAAAACATCGATTCCTTTTGTAATAAGAGATTGCACATCTGTATTTTGTTTTTCTATATCATTTTGAGCGTCCACTACGATTAATTCGGCGTTCTCTTTTTTAGCTTCTGCTTTAGCTCCATCAACCAATGATGTATAAAAAGGAGATTCAAGAGTTGCTTGGGAGAAACCAATCACTAATGATTCACCACCTCCATCTTTACTTGTGTTTGAACCAGAGTCTTTTGCTGCACCGCCTCCACATGCCGTTAACGTAAACGTAAGTGCCATTGCCACTAAACCTGTCATCCACTTTTTCTTCAAATTAAACACCCCTTATTTTTTATTAATGATATATTGGTTCATAATTAATGCTAGTACAATGATTAAGCCCATAAATATAGATTGGTAGTAAGATGATAAACCTAACAGGTTGAAGATATTGACGATCATGCTCATGATCAGCACACCAATGAATGTTCCACCTATGCTACCTTTTCCGCCCATAAGGCTTGTACCACCTATGACAACTGCCGCGATAACATCTAACTCAAGACCAGTACCAGCCGTTGGTTGTCCGACGGTTAGCCACGCGCTCATGAGAATGCCGGCCACTGCCGCTAACAACCCTGCGATTACGAAACACCATGTAACATACTTCTCGACTGGAATACCCGAGAGTCTAGATGATTCTTCATTTCCGCCTACTGCATATATTTTTCTTCCGAATGTTGTGTATTTTAAAACCACCAGGGCTACAATCGTTAAAGCAATCCAAACAATCGCGGTGAATGGAATCTTTCCAAAAACATTCCCGCCCAATGCTGTAAAGCCTTCCGGGAGATCGTATATTGGCTCTCCATTTGTTGATAGTAAGGCAAGTCCTCTTGCACTTACCATCATGGCAAGAGTTGCGATGAAGGCCGGAACTTTAAATTTAGTGGAAACAAATCCATTTACGAAGCCCAAGAAGGCTCCTGCTATAAGTGTAATGACTATGGCTAGTATAGGATTCATTCCTGTACCGAGCAAAATCGATACTAACATGCCTGTTAGCGCTAACACTGCTCCAACAGATAAATCAATACCAGCAACTAAAATGACAAACGTCATTCCAATACTAACGATTCCTACAAAAGAAGACTGTTGAAGAAGATTCAGTAAATTTTGTACAGAAAGAAATTGATCAGATAGTATGCTGCCAATCAGGATGAAACCTAAAAAGATAAAGAAAAGATTATACTTCTTTAAAATATTCTTAATTGAAAGGGATTTTGTTTGCTTTACTCGAGCTACTTCTATATTTGCATTCATAGTACGCCTCCTTTTGTATTAACCAGATACGGCGATATTCATAATTTCGCTTTTATAATTGGAAGGGTGCGAAAATTCCTTGATCAACTTACCTTCAAACATTATCAGTACCCTGTCACAAACGGTGAGTAATTCTTCAATTTCTGATGTTGCCATTATTATGCTAGTCCCTTGATTTGAAAGTTCCTTCATAATGCCATAAATTTCGTCTTTTGCTCCTACATCGATTCCTTGCGTAGGTTCATCGAATAGTAGAAGTTTGGATTCATTAATGAGCCACCTGGAAATTATGACTTTTTGCTGATTGCCCCCGCTTAGGTTCCTCATGGGCACATCACTACCGCTTGTTTTAATATTTAATTTCTTAATCATCTCTTGCATAACCATTTTCATTTGCTGTTGTTTTACAAAACTCCGCTTAGAAAAGGTGTGAAGGGAAGGCAGAAATGCATTTTCTAAAATGGACAAGTCCAGGTTAGCCCCTTCAGTTTTTCTATTTTCCGGCACAAGTCCCATGCCAGCATCCACTGCTTTTTGTGGAGAGGATATACTCTTTTTCATCCCATCCATCATTAGTTCCCCTGCTTGTATCGGATCTGCTCCGTATATCGCTCTTAGTAATTCCGTCCTTCCAGAACCTACCAGTCCGTATAAACCAACGATTTCTCCTTTACTTACTGAAAAAGAAACGTCTTGTATTTTATGATTTGTAAACCCTTTCACTTTTAAGAATTCTTCCCTATTTGTTTCTGTATGGACCTTATCCCTTTTTTCAATAGAACGTCCGGTAATGTGGCGGATTAAATCAGGCTGTGCGAGATTCTTCATCTCATCTGTGATAACCCATTTTCCATTTCTAAGTACGGTTACCCGGTCTCCCACAGCGTATAATTCTTCGAGTTTATGAGAAATATAAACAATCGTATACCCTTGTTTTTTTAATAGTTTAATAACATCATATAGTTTTAACACTTCATCATTGGACAATGCAGTTGAGGGTTCATCCATGATTATTATTTTGCATTCAGCTGCTATGGCTTTTGCGATTTCCGTCATTTGTTTTAAACCCATACTGGCCTTAGATGTTTGCATGGTAGGTGATACAGATAATCCTAGTACAGAAAATAGCCTTTTTGCCTCTTCATTAATCTTTCTCCATTTTACAAAGCCTCCATTTGGCTTTAGATAGTTTCCAAGGAAAATATTTTCTGCTAAACTCAATTCTTCTACTAGGGAGAGCTCCTGATAAATAGTTGAGATTCCAAGAGACATACTATCAACAGGTGTTTTAATTGTTACCGGCTTTCCTTCTAATCTTATCTCGCCTTCATCTTTTGTATATACACCTGATAAGATTTTCATTAAAGTAGATTTTCCAGCTCCATTCGCCCCAATTAGACAATGTACTTCTCCTTTTTTAAGAGTGAAGTTTACATTTTGCACCGCTTTCACACCTGGAAAAGATTTAGACACTTGCTTCATTTCGAGTATGTTGCTCACTCTGGTCACCCCCTCCATTTTTCAATCGTTTCATAATAGGAAATAATACCTGATTTAAATGTAAATAGATTTCAAATAACTTATCGTATTTTTTTGTTTTCTCCATATCTGGGTAATAGGTTTTTTCCATCTCTACCATAGATATCGACGCATCCTTCAAGGTGGGGTGGAATCCTAGACCGTATGAAGCGATAATGGCTGCTCCTTTTGAACCGGTTTCAATATCTTTAGGAATCGAGATTGGAAGTCCAATGACATCACTAATGATTTGCATCCAGCAAGCATTGTGTGTTCCACCACCCCCTGCAATGATTCTTTCAACTGGGATCGAAGAATGATTCATGGTTCGGATTACATTTTTTGTACCAAACGCAATCGCTTCAAGAATGGCTCTATAAATGTGATATTTGTTATGTGATAGTGTAAGACCAACAAAGGCACCAGTAGCATATGGCGTCTTATATGGCGTTCGATTCCCTTTCCAACTATCTAAAACGAGCAACCCTTCACAACCTGGATCAATCTTATTAATTTCCATTTCAAGTTCTTTGTAAATTTCTTTTTTGTCCGTCCGGTGTCCATAAAACTCTTGTAGAAACCATGAAATGATAGATCCGCATGATAATTGACCACCTTCAAGAAGCCAGTGTTCCTCAAGAAGGGGTGAATCATAAGGACCCCAAAGTGAATCATTAAAAACCGGTTTATCGTGGTGCATTAAGTGAACAAAACTTGTACCTGTAATCATACTGAGCTGACCAGGCTCAAGAGCCCCTGAGCCAATCATACCGATATGGGCATCAATGCCTCCTTGAAAAACCGGTATTCCTGTAACCAAGCCTAAATACTCCGCTGCATTGGATGTTATGTTACCCACTTGATCACCGACACTCAGAACTTTTGAAGGCCAGTGTTCAGTAATGCCTTCAAGACCAATCTCCTTGAAGAAGGATTCAGAAAATCCTTCTAGTCGATCAACATAATTCCATTTACAGCTGGCGTTACATTTTGATGCCACAAGCTCTCCTGTTAATTGATAATTAATCCAATCAATTTGTTCGACGATTCTTTTGCCTGTTAAGTCATAATGCTTTTTCAACCATAAGGATTTTGTAGTCATCCACTCAACTGATGTTTTCTTGCCAGAGAATAGCAGATGATTTTCCACTTGAAAATGCTGATTACTATTAATCTCTTCTTCTTCGGCTGTAGCCCGCTGATCCATCCAGCATTGTGCTGGGGTTGTCGGATTCAAGCTTTCGTCTGTTAAGACAACGGTTGAAGAGGTAGCACAAAGCGATATCCCTTTTATCATTTTTGAATCGACCGCTTGAGTAACGTATTGCATGGCCTTCTGCAGCGCTCCCCACCAGTCGTTCGCATTTTGTTCGGAATACCCATTTTTTCTATGGTATGTTGGATAAGAAGCGCTTGCCGTATAAACATGCTTTCCTTCTACTGTGTAGACACCAACTTTTAAAGACTGTGTTCCAAAATCAATACCTAGTACGATATCGTTCTTCATAATTATTCTCCGGGGTAAAGCAAAATTTTATTAAAAACAATTTCTTTGTTTTTTATTTTTTTAAACACGGCTGGTGTTTCGTCTAAATCAAAACGATGGGACACAATTTCTTCGGTTTTGATCTTCCCTTGTGCCATACTCTCAATCACATATGACCATTCCTTACCAGGGAAGGGATCGGAAAAAGAATTCCAAGAGCCGTGAATACCAATTTCATATCGTAATAGACGATCAACTGTTTTAGCAGATAGGGTTAATGGCTGATTAGAGATTCCAAGAAATACAACACGTCCCATTTTCCCAGTAATCAAGACCGCTTGATCTTGTGCAATCGGAGAACCTGATGTATCAATAACAAAGTCCACGTGAGTATCCATTAATACCTGCACTATATTTTTCTTTTTCGAGTTGACTACCCGATCTGCTCCTAGCTTTTTAGCAATTTCAAGTTTCTCCTCGAAAATATCAACAGCAATAACTTCTTTTGCACCCATTTCACGTGCAAATTGCACGGCAAACATTCCAATCGCTCCAAGTCCCATAACTACAGCTGTATCACCTTTTTTTAGGTTTCCTCTCCAAAGTCCATGAACTGCATTTGCAGCCGGATCAACCATTGCTCCTGCATCGTACGATATAGTATCTTCAAGCTTCAGGATATTAGCTTTTCCTACTTTAATGTAGTTCGCCATTGCACCATCTGTTCTTGAACCGTAATAGTTGTATGTGTCACATAAACCAAATTTTCCTTGTTTACAATAAACGCACTCCATACAAGGTTCTAACGGAGCAATAGTTACACGATCTCCGACGGACCATTCCGAAGCATCTGATCCACATTCTACAATCTGTCCTGAAAATTCATGACCTAGTGTTAACCCTTTATAGTAAGCACCTTTTGTTAGTGCTCTAGGAATATCTGATCCACAAATTCCGATTGCCTTCACTTTAATTAATACTTCTGTTTCCGAGATTGACGGTAATTCTACTTCTTCTACCTGTAAATTGCCTGGCTCGTACAATTTGACTGCTTTCATGATTTTTCCCCCATTTAAATTAAACTATTTCTTTTGCTAATTCTTCATCTATGAAAAGTACGTTTACATACCCTCCATTTAAAGCTCCTTTTACACTACCGGCTTTTGCCTTGCCTGCAGCTAAAGCGATTGAAAACTCTTTATTTCGTAATTCTTCTAACTCTAGCCCAATGGTTCGTTTGTTCAAGTCTTTATCGACTATTTCCCCCGCCAACGAGAAATATCTTGAACAAATATCGCCTACTGCTTTTTGATTCATTAATGTTTCGTACGAATCTCCTTTAAAATACCCACCTTTATAGAGAACTGATTCATATGACACATTCCCGATTCCAAATACCGCAATATTACTTTTTTTACCGAGATTTAAAACTTGTTCAATACTAGAATCTGTCATAATTGAATTAGCTATAATCGAATTATCCACAATGGATGGAACGGGTAAAAGATAATGGTCGGCTGAAAACGCCTCTGAAAACTTTTCAAGCAGCGCCCCTGATCCTGTGGAAAAGTTACTCTTAGCTATTCCCCCATTTAATTGAACTATTTTCATAAAGGGTAATTTTTTTTCCTTTAAATGAGGAATAACGTAACTCATGGATGTCCCCCAAGAAACACCTAAAATCGAGTGACTCTCACAGATGTCATATAAATATCCTGCAACCGCTTTGCCTATATCATTTTGAATGAGTGGGACATCATCTACATAAACCGGTAAAACGAACACTTTTTTTAATTTATACTTTTCCTTTATCTTATTTGCTAACTCCTGAACTGAATTGAGTGAGTAATTTATTTTGACATCAATAATCCCCGCTTTAAACGCCGCATCAATAATCCGGCTTATTGTTGGTCTTGAATAGTTTAGTTTTTCTGCTATTTCCTTCTGTGTAAGATTCATCTCATAATACATCTTTGCTATTACAATCATTTCTTCATTTGAGTACATTTCATCCTCCCTTCTGAGAAATTATGTTCACTCGTTAAAATTAATTTCATATTTAGATTATAAGTAATTTTCTGATAAATGAAAACGCTTTATATATTTTTGAACATAATTTCAATTGTGTTTAAATAAGAAACAACTCTTGTTTATTAACACGAAATTTTTATATTGGCAAAACCAAGTATCAAAAAAGCAAGCAAACATGGTTTGCTCACCCATTAGATTTATTGTTATTTAATGTTGTACAGTATTTGATCGATAGCAGGCGTTGTTTTGACTTTACCTGTTTTAAAGGTCCTTCCAAGTTCGCCGTAATCCTTGTGGTAATAATAGTAAGTAGTTCCAAATTCATCAGAATACCACTCTTTCACAACAATAACATTCTTAAGACCATTGATACTTGCATTCGTTTCTACTACTTGACGAGTCGAACCGTACTCAACTTTCCATTTGTCGTTCTTTTTGACAGGAAATTTAAGCAGCGGGTATTTCTTGTTCTTTTTGTACATAGATATGAAATTTATATTATTTCTATGATCCATAAGCATTTCTCCTACTTTATACAAACCTTTTCTGTCTATATATCGAATTACGATCATATCGTTTTCGTTCTTTAACTGTACGAAGTTCCCGTCAAAATATTGAAACAAATCATAAAAAGCAGAAACAGAATTCACACCATGGTAATAGTAATTTAATTTCTTAGCGGGTAAGAATCCTAATTTATTCGCCACCTTTTTATGTAGCAAATTTTGAGAACAATGTTTCTTTTAACTCAAAAAACGTCGGAACTTTTTCATTAAACCAAGATGGATGGGGAAATGTAGGGATTCTGACTCTTCAAAAAGACTCCATTAAAATGACGATCAAATGACTAGACAGCAGCATAGGGGCTACGGATACTACAACTTTACCCATACATACAAAAAGAATTTCTCTACATTTAACACAAAGTTGAAGCCTAAGACTAAAATTTTTTTCCTGTCCAAGACTAGCCTTAATTTTACCTTTGTTTTCACTAGAAAAGGATAGTTTAAATTTAAACCTAAAGCCATGTTTTTTCACTCAGTAAACTCCTTTTTACTGTTTCACACAACAAATCCTAATAATAGCTGAACCAATTAAAAGTCTCCTTTCGTAGGTTCAGATATAGTAGCCAACTCGAATCAGTTCGAGAAGAGTGTTTTCCCAATTGAATGTTGTAGGCAGGATAGTCTATTCATTGATTATGTGACCAATTAAAAATCAAACATCTCTAAAAATGCTAATATCATTTTATATTACGGAAAATTTTGTTAATAATTACTTAAATAGTCACGTTTGCCTTTATTATGGATTTGTTTTCTTGTTCAAAAATACAGTAGGCAATTATTACATGGAATATCAGGAATTACCCATGCAAGTTGAAAGTTAAAATTTAATCCATTATTCAAAACTCCATCATTAAGGCATAGATTATCTTTATATTTCTAATTTTCAAATGCTGAGATTCGCTCTACAGCGGAATTAACTTTTGTTTTATGGATAATGGTTCATTCGTTTTAATATAGAAGCTTTTAGAAGCACACCATTTTACGAGATATCCTATTGTATATCTCGTAAATCTACATCTCGTACTTTGAGTTATTACAACAAATCTAAGTTTCGATAACATATAGTTTTTTGAATGAAGCCAATAACTCCTTTCCTCAATCAAAATCACTTTAGTAGTGATGAGAATTTTTGCTCTACCCACTTACTCATACTGATTCCTTCTTGTTCAGCTAACTCTGTTATACTTTCTAATAGATCAATGGGTAATTCCAAACTAGTTTTTCGATAAGAACTTCGAAAAATCAGGTGACCCTCTTCATTATAGATGTCTCCTTTTATTAAAAATGGCAGGATATCAGCCGCAAAGAAACCCTTTGTCGTTAATGGTCTTTCCCCTGCCCGAATGAAGAGTAGGATCGTGTGATCCTGTTCCCGCAATCGTATGTTTTCCATTCCCCATGTTTCATATAAATAGTCCACGAATGGATAAAAGACAACGGCATCCTTCGGAATTTCTAGCTGTACATAGCCTTTATACTCCAAAGTGGATTGATGAATGGGATAGACCGGCTTTAACTGATACTCCCTTATCCCTTCTTCAAATGGTAACCATTTGAAGAAGGGATAAGTAAAAACCCCATCCATTGTCCTTATTCCGTATAACACGTGCTTCAGGCACCTTGCTTGAATGGAATTTCTGAATAAAACGATATCTTGACTAGAATGATAATACTCAAATCGTTTTGGGCGTTGGGATTCAGATGGTTTCAGTATACCGGCCGCTTCTTCATATGCTGTTTATACCAACTCCTTCGACAAGAGGATGTCTCCGCATAAATTAAGACATAATTATGCTACGAATCTAGCGGAGCAAACCAATGGGGATTTACCTTTAATTATGGCTCAATTGGGGCACATCTCATCTGATACTTCCCTTCTTTATATAAATACGTCACGGGAAAAGGCTCGAAAGGCCGCCGAGCTTTTGGATAAGCGTAGGTAGAAGTGAATTTTTGATTTGATAGTATGAAAATGTACTATACTGGAAGTTAAATGCTAACTCCCAAAGCTAATAATCCTTATCACTTCAATTTTTGAGTCTAAAGCTGTACAGTGGTTTCACTTCACTTACCGGCTTATATATGACAGGAAGACCTCTTTCCAGAGAAACTGGGAGGAGGTCTTTTTTTGTCTTTTAAGGTTTGGTATCGAGGAGTTTATGCTGTCTCAAAGGGTGAGCTTCTTAAAGATATAACCCCCTTGAACTGTATTATAAGATTCCCTTTTTATATAAGTAAATCTTACTTACATAACGAATAATTTCCGGACATATAGGTCGTTTTTTCTGAATGATACATCATTGAACCATAAAGTTTAGTGAGTTAACAGTTTCGTTCATTTCAGTTAACAATAAAAAAAGCCTAGAGGCTCTTTTCCCCTAAGCTCTATATACGGTATAATTTTTTACGTTCAGCTAGTGGTATGAACTCCATAAGTCCAGCTAGTTTACCATCTTGAAAGGATAGTAAAAGCCCAAATTCGCCTTTCCTTAGCCCCATTATCAGTAAATCATCATATTAGCTATGATTGACTGCGTTTCCCTATCTCATAACGAGAATCCTTACACTTAAACACTATGCCTTCTAATTCTTGTTGCTAGGCCAAATCAAAGTATGCAGAACTATACACCTTCTATAAATTTAACTTTTACTACTAAACGTGTATCCTGGCTGATAATTTCATCCAGCAGTGCTTCCCCTCTATTAAAGTAAGAGCGGTGCATCCTTTACATTTCTTATAAAAATTATTTATAAACCGGATAAAGTTGTGACACCACACCCTTTGTTGAGCAAAATAAAAAAACCGATTTCCAAGTAGGAGAATCGACCTTAAACATTTGGTTTAGTTATTTTGTTCCTCAGCTGTTTGATGTTTGATTAACTCCCTTTGTTTTTCTATTAGCTGTTCTATTGCCACTCCAATAGGATCATTATCTTTGTATTTCGCTCTTCTATGGATTTTATATTTCTTCCGAGCTTTGATTATATAGCAATGGATTATTTTGTTTATTGGCTGCTAAACTTTTGCTTGTCTCTCCATGTTGTTTTATTAGCATTTTAATAGGAGCAATTTTCTTTTTCTCTGGTTCTTCCGTAGTTTTTTTTATTTGTGCAAGGTATCGGGAATTTTGTATTTCATTCATTATTTCTACTCCCTTTCATTTTTTATTTTTTTATTTAATACCTTACCTTGCCCTACCATAATTCACATTATTGAAAAGTTATTTCGACTCCCTCGAACTAACCTCTTTTTATGTTCGGGGATAAGAAAGAACGCTATATAATTCTATCAAACACGATGTCACGTTATCATTTTTCATTACTCACACTTTATAAATTCTCCTTACACGGTAATATTAATCCTTCGATATTATTGAAAACGAAAAAAGTATTTTATTCTCAGAACAATTTACAAAATTTATGACCAGAAATAACGGTATTTTTTTAATATTCGAAAATAACTTCGGCGGATATTGTAGCTTCATCCTTTATTGAATTCATTATCACCCATCCTTATATTTTCGATATTTCCTTTCTGCAATAGTCACATTCTCACCCCTAAGACAATTGCACTAAAAACAAAAGTTTCAATAAAAGGTTTATACAAATAACAGTATAATAATCTTTTAGTAGAATTTTGAAATTATTGTATAGGGGGATTATATATGCATAAGTTTATTATAATTATATTTACTATAATGTATGCTCTATTACCAGTTACACTCTTAAAGAGTTATATTTTGTCAACTTTTTTATTGGGTATTTCAATTATCATTTTTACTATTGGCTTAAAAATACCCAAATTTCAAGAAAACCCTGTCTTTATTTTTCTCATAAGAATCTTATTATTATTTATTATTATGATGATTAGTTTAAAAAGCATTAAGGTAATAAGCATTGAACTATATAAAATTACTGGTAATGAATTAATAGAGAAATACATCATTATTCTTTTTTTAGTCATTGTAATTGTCTTTTTCATTTTGATTTTGATTGATTTAGGTTATAGAATAATAAAAAATATTTCAGAGCCGGGACAAAAAACAAATATTTTGATCTTACTAGGTTTTCTGGTAGTGTTACTACTAGCCCCTAATTACCTTTTTGGATTGTGTTATAGCTTAGTATTAGCAACTTTCTATGACATTCAATTATCCCCCTTTAAGGGTTTCTATTTAACTTTTGCAATAAGTTATTCATTACCAATTAATGACGAGGAGCTTTCAAACACAATTAAAACATTCAATAAATATTTTTCTTTACAATTTATACAAATTGTTCATATTACACTTTATAAAATCATTGATCTTACAGTAATTGCAACTATCATAAATTATATTAATGATCTGTTGAAACGTAAGCGATAATAAAACCAATAATAAAACCAATAGTTAAACAGAAAAAGACACTTCAAATAGTGAACTGCACCCTAATTGTAGTTTGTGTCTAACAATTGGGGTGCAGTTCATTTCTTCCATATATTTAATCATATCTTTCATTGCATTATACGCCGTTAAAACTCCACCTGATCAATATCTAAATAAACATTGGTAAGCCTAAGGGTTGGAATTGCCCGCTCCTTAAGTTCGTGATCGTCTTGGGAGGAATAGAAAATACACAAAGGTCCTTTAGTTTACATAATACTGATTTCTGGCAATCAAGAAGCCTTCGAATTTAATAGAATTCGAGGGCTTTATAATAACATATATATATTACTGTTTGTTATATTATGGAGCATCCACTTAAACATTTCATGTAGTCAGAGAGCGAATCACAGCATAAGAATCTTATTGTTAGTTCATATCTTTTAAATTTCATTTTTATATTGAGGATTCTTATAATAAAGCATAAGAGAAGCGAAGAAAATAATAGAATTACTTTTTTCAGAGTGTTAAATACTAATAATTGAAAAAGAACCATCATTCTTAAGTATATGCTTATCTTTATATGCATGATATCTTTTTTGTTCGTATAATGGAATAAAGGGGAATCAAGATGAGTCTAATTTACAAGAAGAAGGAGCAGATTAATTCTGTGGAACCAAAAGGCGAAGAAATAAAGAATTTAGCATTAAAAGTCAAAGAGATTATTCAATCTTCAGGATGTCAAAATGAAGATGTAATCTTTCTGTGTATTGGTTCAGACCGATCAGTTGGGGATTCATTAGGCCCTTTAGTGGGGACAATGCTTAAAGAACACACGGTGCCTTATCGTGTTTACGGCACTTTGGAAAATCCCGTTCATGCATTTAATTTAGAAGACACGTTGAAAGAAATTAAAAAACAATTCAAAAAGCCTCTTATTTTTAGTGTGGATGCTTGTTTAGGGGATCAAAACCAGGTCGGTTATGTTTTCTTGAAGGATGGACCTCTTGTCCCAGGGAAAGCTTTAAAAAAAGTATTGCCGGAAGTGGGAGACTATCATATTACAGGAATGGTCAACTATATAGATCCGCTGCCAACCATGCAATTTTTAAATGATACTCGTCTATACACGGTTATGAACCTTGCGAAAACAATCGTAAAAATCATTACTCAAGCGACCGGCGAGACTTCTGGAATTAAATAAAAGAATGGGCTGAGCCAAAACCACTAATAATAATTAGTTTTGGCACAGCCCTACTTTGTTTAAGTTCGAAAAATATTAGATAACATTATACTTAAATAATAGCCCCTGTCAAGATAGCAACAATGATAAGGACTAATGAGCAAATTAGAGCCCATTTAAATGCATACCGCTGTAGTTCCCCGATATCTGTCTTTACCATCCCTACTAGTAAAAGAGTCGATGCCACGAGAGGACTTAAGAAATGTACAGGCTGGCCCAGTACGGAAGCTCTGGCAATTTCTAAAGGACTCACTCCATAAGCTGCTCCTGCTTCGGCAAGAATTGGCAAAACGCCAAAGTAGTAAGCATCATTGGATAAAACGAACGTAAATGGCATGCTGGTGAACGCAACGACCATCGGTAAAAAAGAGCCTAAAGAATCAGGAATGATGGCCACTAATGAATTTGCAATGGCGTCGACCATTTTCGTACCCGAAAAGATCCCTGTGAAAATACCAGCCGCAAATACTAATGTGACAACGGTTATAGCGTTTCCTGCATGTGACACGATTCGCTCTTTTTGCTGTTCTAGATTAGGGTAATTAATGATTGAAGCAAGCACAAACCCGATTAGAAACAACACAGGTACCGGTACTATGCCCATTACAAGAACGACCATAACCGTGAGCGTCAACAAAAGATTGACCCATATTAATTTAGGGCGCTTTAAATCGTCTTGTATGGCGGAAGCTACCGCTGCTTCAGCAAGAGCTCCTTTCATTTCAGGTGCAGCTTCGATATTAACAACGCCAATCCTTTTGCGCTCTTTTTTCCCAAGTACATAAGCGGTAAAAAGAATAGCTGCAATTCCTGCGAATAGTGTTGGGATAATCGGGACAAAGAATTCATTTGCATCGAGACCTAAAGATGCTATTGCTCTTGTTGCAGGTCCTCCCCAAGGAGTCATACCACTCATAATACTGACAGCCAACATAGAAATAGTTCCAAGAATAAGTGGATTCATACCAAGTCGTAAGTAAAGAGGCAGCATAGCGGAAATCGTAATCATATGAGTCGTGGTACCATCACCATCTAAGGCAACGGTCATTGCGATTACTGCTGTTCCTATCGCTATTTTAACCGGATCCCCTTTTACGATTTTTAACATAGTTTTAATAAGTGGATCAAATAATCCAGCGTCAATCAGAACTCCGAAAAACAAAATAGCGAACAATAGCAAAGCGGCTGAAGGTGCGACAACCTTTATTCCATCGAGCATCATATCTCCGAGCTCTGGACCAAATCCGCCAATTAATGCAAAGATAATTGGAATGACTACAAGAGAAGCAACAGGTGATAACCGTTTAGACATGATTAAATAAGTAAAGACAACGACCATTGAAATTCCAAGTAACGTAAGAATATGAATCCCCTCCTATTAAAGAAACCGCTTACAAGTCAAACGAAAAGTTTGAATAGTTAAAAAATATTATATAATATTTTCTGTTTCCCTGTTTCTTTGTTTTCTTTTTTTAGAATAGTTCATATCGTTAAATAAGTGAAATACATATTTTTTGTACTTTTTCGAAAAAAAAACTTATAATCCATTTTATATTAAATTAAGAAATCGAAAAAGCACAATGAAATTGTCAATAATTCATTGTGCTTTTTCGTTAAAGATTGGAATTTTTATTCAGGAAATCAATAAAGTTTTTCACAGTAGAGAGTTTTAAAGAATCCTGGTTATACATTAACCATGTATTTCTTAACACCGGCTTCCCATTTTTGTAGGATAACCCGTATGTATGCAAGTTATCTGAAGGCTGCAGGCATATTTCCGGCAGAATAGAAACACCAAGATCATTTTTGACCATCTCTTTGCACGTCTCCTGCCGATCTGTTTCCATAGTTACAAATGGTGGCTCCGGGAATCTATCATGCCACCAGCCATTTATTAAGTTTTTTAAAGAACTGTCGGTTTTATAATTTATGAATGGAAGTTCTGGCAAGTTATCCAAGTCTACCTCTTTCTTAGAAATTAAACAAAGTCTTTCTTTATGCAGTAGCGATTTGATTCCATACCATTCATAGTTTCCACGAAGAATGCCTAATTGAACACTAGAGGAATCCAGAAGATGCATGATTTCTGTACTCCAGCCTGTATTCACATTAAATTGTACATGAGGATATTGTGTTGAAAACTTTTTCAATATTTCTGGTAGTTTATATTGGGCAAAGTTGCTGGAAACGCCAAGCCTTAACGTTCCTCTTACCTCATTTTTCATATTCAGCATATAATCTTTCGTTTTTTGCAACTTTTTCACCATTTCTTCCGCATAGCCCGCTAAATGTATCCCTTCGGAAGTAAACTCAATGCCTCCTTTTATTTTGAAAAATAAGTTCGTGCTAAATTCTTTTTCTAAATTTTTAAGCCGATACGTTAACGCCGGCTGCGATATATATAAACGCTCTGCGGCACGGCTAATGTTTTTTTCTTCATATAGTATCCTTATCGCAATCCAATCTTTTTCGTCCACTTAACCATCTCCCACTTTTCGATTATAAGTTTTTTTATCATTTTTATTAAAAAAATATGTATTTTACTTATTACAGAACTTATCATACTATATTCCCAATGGAACCGGTAGTACTATAAATATTGGGTTGAGAAAAGGTGGTTATACAATGAAAGTACCAGTAGTTGTAATGCGCGGCGGGACAAGTAAAGGTGTGTTCCTTAACTTTGAAGATATGCCTTCGAATCGCTCACACTGGGAAGGTTTCTTACTTGACGTGATGGGCAGTCCGGATCGGAGACAGATTGATGGTCTTGGAGGAGGGAATTCATTGACAAGTAAAGCAGCGATTATCAAAAAATCGGATTCACCAGAATTCGATGTGGAATATACATTTGCGCAGATCAGCATCGATAATCAAATGGTTGATTTTAAAGGAAATTGTGGTAATATTTCATCTGCTGTAGGACCTTACGCAATTGAGCACGGAATAGTTCCGGCAAAAGAACCTGTTACAACAGTGAGAATTTTTAACTCGAATACACAGAAATTGATTATTGCAGAAGTAGAGGTTGAAAATGGACAAGTGAAAACAGAAGGTAGCTGCTCAATTCCAGGCGTGCCTGGTAAAGGATCACCTATCTATCTTTCATTTACTCGTGCTGAAGGAGCAGTCACAGGAAAACTATTCCCTACAGGAAATCCGATTGACATGATTAAAACGAAGGATCGACTGATTCAAGTTTCAATTATTGATGTTGCTAATCCACTTGTTTTTGTAAGGGCACAGGATATTGGTCTAAACGGAAGCGAATTGCCCACTGAATATTCACAGGAAAAATTAAATGAACTAGAAGAAATCCGGTCGATAGCAGCTGAAATGTGTCAATTTTCCGATAAGAAATCAGCAACTGTCCAATCTCCTGCTGTGCCTAAAATGACTCTAATTGCTCCTCCTATGGATTACGTCGACCTAAACGGATCGGAAAGAAAAGCGTCAGAGATGGATTTGATGATCAGAATGATGTCGATGCAAAAGCCCCATCAAGCGCTTGCTATTACAGGAGCAATCTGTGCAACTGCAGGAGCTTACTTACAGGAAACGATTTTATCTGAGATGGTGAACATCAAACAGGAAATTTTTCGATTAGCCCACCCGGCGGGGATAATGGAAACAAAAGTTGATTTTTTGGCAGGACACATACGCGCTATTAAAGTGGTACGCACAGCGAGAATCATTTTAGAGGGTTACGTGTACACGAAAAAAAATTACGAGCTTTCCTATCAATTAGCTTGATTTGAATTGATTTGCAAATTACGCAAAAAAAAAATTATCTATCACTTGGAGGATTTGCAATGTGGGTCATCACTGTCTTTTTAAAAGGAAATATTAAAATTTTTGAATTTGACACAGAAAAAGAAGCGAAAGCACTATTCAAAAATATGAAAGGCACTAAAATTCTTTCCGAAATAGTTTACTTCAATGATCCTTGTTTTTTATAAGTGAGTTTTCAATAGAGCTCAGACTCTAATGTATCTCCAACTAACCGATGCCTACAAAATTCAATAATAAAATAGGGTTGAGAATAGATGAAAATTTTCCTGGGGGAGCGATTCACCCTTATACAATTTAGGATATAGATACTGAATCCAGATTTTCATGGTTACTAGAGTATTAAACAAAAGGCTCTGTTAAATTTAAATGTTGATTTTTTATATAATAAATTAGGGGAACCTTCATTTGTCAAGGTTCCCCATTTTTTTTTAGCTAATGCCCCCGTTTGTCCAACAAGGGGAAAGAACGACTGCCCCTATAAAAGACAGCCGTCCAGTCTGAAATATCAGTGTGTTTAGTTAAGCGGAAGTGTTGCTATATATATGTCAGCATATCGTCTGTTTATTTGATTTTCTCCGCCAACTCTAAAATAATTCCCTCTGGACCACGAACGTAGCATAACTTATAACTTTCTTCATATTGCTGTATTTCACTAAAGATTTCCGTGCCCTTCTTTTTCAATTTTGCAACAATAGCTTCAATATCTTCAACAGCAAAGCAAATATGTCGGATACCCAGCGTATTTGCAAAAGGTTGCTGAATATCTTTTTCATCTGATGGCGTATAAAATTTGACTAGCTCTATCCATGCCTGACCATCTGGCATCCCCAATCCTACACATGCCGTTTTAACATCATTAAGCCCAACTATTCGGTCCAACTGTTCTCCACCCAATTCCCATTCCGCTTGCACTTCAAGTCCTAAATCAAGAAAAAACGCTTTAGCCTCTGAGAGATTATTTACGTTTATACTCACATGATCTATTCTATTGATCTTCATATCTCATACCTCCTTGAGATCAAGTGCTCATCGGAGAATTATTCAACAAACTTATTGCAAATTCCTGTCACGATTGTTAAATAAGCACTATACAGCGAATTTTGATAAGCGTAAACTATCGTAAGTATCTGTCATTTCAAAGACAAATGATGATAATAGAAAATCTTTAATATTGTGCTTTGTGTTTTCGTTACAGCGGCTATCGACAAACAAAAACCAGGCTAGGTAGTTATCAAGGTACTTCGTTGCGACACCTTTAAATCGGTTTATGAATTGTTTCAATCGGGAATGGAGACCATTAACGTTTTGAATATGATATAAGCCCTTAATAACGTGTTTACCATCGTTTGATTTAATTCTGTAATGCTCAATGCCTTTTTTCTTTTGCATACGTTTTATAGGCTCTCCAAGCATCTATTACAAGTACATTTTCGGGTGTCAACTTTGAACCAATCATTTTTTCAACTTTCGTCTTAACAATACGCCCCATACAAGATACTTTTGAAACAGTCGCTTTTGTACGATCTCTAGCAACAAGAACACAAACCTGCTCGTGGCTGATTCCTCTGTGTTTGGAGCTGCCGCCACGTTTACGGGGTTTTCTACCAGTAATGTCACGTTGACCTTTTTGAGAGTATAAGAAATAGGTCTCATCGACCTCGACAATACCCTCAAATTGTTCAAAATCGATTTGTTTAAGAGCGTTCAAGAGCTTGTGTCTCCAATAAAAAAGCGTAACCCAAGTAACCCCTACGATTTCAGCCGATTTTCGTAGAGAATAGCCTTTGAACATACAATCAACAAATGTAATCCATTCGTTGTCTTTACGAGTGCGGAACAAAACGGTATTTGTTGTGTCTGTAAAAGTCTTCCTGCAAGATTTTTGTATTTCCCGAATCGAACAGCACAGAATTACAGTGAAGGCACTCAAACCCATCTTTAAAGCGAGTCTCCCTCATTTCATTGATTAAACGTCCACCGACAGAGGAAGAAGGATCAACATAACGTTTTACCCATTGATAGACTTGTTCTTTTTTTGTAAGGGTTAATTTATCAATGTGATTTAATAAATTGCTAAACGCCTTGTCCATCCTTATAACCTCCCCGAATACTTGTTCCTATATTAATTATATAAGGGAATCAGGGAGGTTTCAATTATCAACATTTACCTTTAACACAGCCAAACAAAAAGAAAACTAATTGTTATCTTTCATCCTTGTTATAGGGAAAGTATCCACAAACCAAGCCATTATTTATTGACTGGTCAGCCCTTTTTCACAGGCTCAATTTTAGCATCAATCGAAGCATAGGAAGAACACCTATATATTATAATCATACAAAATAATTGATAACTGGTAACTGTTGATAAGTCAGCACTGACTTCATGCGCGATAATGCCCAGCTGATCTATTCAGCTGGTGCTAAAATCGAATAGCTATAATAGAGGAAAAATCATATTGTCAGGCTATCAGGACGCCTAAAGCTATACAATCACTACATCTGAAAAAACTGCAATAGATAAACTGTTACTAAGGTTGACTAAAACTCATATCCCTATATGATATGAGTTTTAGTCAATGCATAAAGACTTTTAATATTTGAAGTACCAAACAGCCAAGAACTTTTTTAAGCCTTGGCTGTTTTTTATTCTTCTATTTAATGTATCCCTAGAATTTTTGGACACATTCTTATCTAATTAACTATGCAAGGAAAAGACTCAATGATTATTGATCGCTTCAACCTTTTCTTGAAAATAGTGGGCTGCGGATGAACCAGCTAATTTTCCAAAGACTGCTCCAGACATTAACCCGGATCCACCAGGATAGTTTTCATAAAAAATCCCCCCAATCATTTCACCAGCCGCAAAGAGACCTTTTATCGGTTGTTCTTCTTTGTTTAACACATGACCCGTAGCATCTACATGCAAACCACCGAACGAGAAGGTGATTCCGCACGTTACAGGGAAAGCATAGAATGGCCCTTGCTCAATTCGAAGTGCCCAGTTGGATTTAGGAGGGGTAATTCCTTTCGTTCCTTTGCCATCTTTCTCTGCGGGTCTATACTCGCCATCTTGTACGGCACTGTTATATTCTTCGATCGTTTTAAGGAATTGTGTTTGATTGACCGGCAGGAAACTAGCCAACTCTTCAAGTGTATCTGCTTTATAAATAGTCGCTTCTTCAAGGTCATATTCTTTACGCAGCATCGGGCGTACCTGTGCATCATAAATTTGATATGCCACATGTCCAGGCTGTTTTAATACCTCACGGCCGTATTTGGCATAGGTGTAATTTCGCAAATCTGCTCCTTCATCAACAAAACGTTTCCCTTCATTATTAAGCATGACGCTGTACGGATAAGAATGCTTTTTAAAAATATCTCCCGGCTTCGTGAAGTCTCCTACTTTTGGCGCGTTATAATCTGTCCCAATCGAATGACATCCAGACCACTGCCCAAATTTTTGAGCCCCGACTGCCATAGCCATGGAGATGCCGTCTCCTGTGTTGAACTCGGTTCCACGAACAATCGCCGCTTCCCATTCTTCACCAATATTTTCACTTCTCATTTTCTTATTGGCTTCAAAGCCGCCACAAGCCAAAATCACACCGGATGTCTGAACTGTTACCATTGTATGATCCTTCTCAACAACGACACCCGATATTGTGTTATTCTCTGATACAAGCTCCACAGCACGTGAATCGTACCAAACGTCGATGCCAATTTCTTCTGTCCGCGCAAAGAGCTGTCTCATTAAGCCAACGCCTTTATCTTCCGTTTTGATAGGCAGTCCTCCCCAGAAATTGCGCTTGCCATCTTGTACGAAAGATTGATTTTCATAATTCAATTCAAATTTTATTCCCTGATCACGCATCCACGCAATTGTTTCATACGATTTAGTAACTAGCTGTTTTGCTAATTCAGGATTACTTTGTCCACCTGTTACTCGCATTAGATCATCTAAATAATCAGATTCAGCGTATTCAGGCATAACAATTAACTCGGCTTCTACGTCTGTTAATTCAGGTATTACTTTTCTGATTGCGTCTAAATTATTGTATGCAACACGTATGGCTCCATCTGTGAAGAAAGAGTTTCCTCCACGCTTTTCCACTGGTCCTCGTTCTAATACAAGAACTCTAGCACCGCCCTCTTTTGCTGAGATTGCGGCACATAAAGCTGCGTTTCCTGCCCCTACTACAACTACATCATAATTTTGTGTATTTTCCATTTTTACCCCTCCTGCTAAGTAGTGATAACTCTTCATGTAAATAATAAGTGAAAATAAAGAATAAAAATAATATTGTTTTTTTATTTATTGACATAAAAAATTTTTATGATAAATACTAGAAATACTTAGTGAGATTATTGATTTACACAAAAAAAGATAGATTTCTTTCATTCATTAGTTGTATTATACTTTTAGAAATCAAATAAATTATTGCTATTTTTAATTACCTATAAATATTTTTTATGACGAAAGGAGAAAAATATTATGGATGAAAAAGACTGGCATATATTAATTACTCTTCATGAAGAAAGAAATATAACAAAGGCAGACACAACGACTATTTATTTCGCGACCAGCTTTAACCTACCGTATAAAACAGCTAGAAAAAGAATTTAAAACAAATTTAATCTCTAGAGGAAAAAGAGGTATCGAGTTTACTGTTAAAGGCGAATATCTGGTTCAATATTCAAGAGATATGAGTAACCAGTTACGAGATGCAAAAGAACATATTTCAAATTTGGATGAAAAAGTAAAAGGAACTTTACGTTTGGGTGTATCTGGCTTGTTTGCCCGATATAAACTTCCAGTATTATTAAAAGAATTTCTAACCCTGTATCCAGATGTTGAAATTAGTTTGAAAACTGGATGGAGTTCTGAAATTCATCAAATGCTTAAAAAAGAAGAAGCACACCTAGGGATAGTTAGAGGTCCTTACAAATGGCAGGAAAATAAAGTGTTATTTCAAGAAGAAAAGATTTGCATTGCTTCCAGTAAAAAAATTGAATTAAATGATCTTCCTTTTCTTCCTAGAGTGAATTATCAAACAGACCAATCGTTAAAACTAACTATTGAAAACTGGTGGCAGGAAACATTTACAGTACCACCTAAGGTTTCAATGGAGGTAGATCGGATAGAAACATGTAAAGAAATGGTTCTTAATGGTTTAGGATATGCCATTTTACCAGAAATCTGTATTAAGAATGATGAACCACTGTATACTTTCCCCGTTGTATTAAGCGATAATAGCTATTTGCTTAGAGAAACTTGGATTTTTTATCGGGATGTCACTATGGATTTGGCTCAAGTAAAAGCATTTATTGATTTTCTAAATGATTCTAAACAAAGGAAACAAGACGAAACGAAATAAATCTAATACAAAGGAAGAGAATTAATATGAAAAAGTGGGATTTAAATAGAGTAAGCAGGGGAATCCAATTATTAGCTGCAATCGTAACTGCTTTTATTGGAGGCGGCCTTTTCTCTCTTATCAGGTTGCCAATCCCCTGGCTTCTAGGTCCAATGGCAGCCCTATTAATTACTTCACGCTTCAAAAACGTTAAATTAATTTGGCCCGTTTCGATTAGAAATACAGGATTAATTATTGTAGGTTATTCAATTGGCATCTCCTTTACCAAGAGCTCATTTTCTGACATGATTAGTCACCTTCCCTCAATGTTGATCCTTACAATTTTAATTGTCCTTGTGTGTGTATGTTCGGCTTTTGTCATGTCAAAACTTACCGGTATTGACTATCCTACCTCCTTAACAAGCAGTATTCCTGGAGGGTTGTCACAAATCGTTGTGTTTGCAGAAGAAATGAAAGGGATTGATATTACAACAGTAACCTTTTTCCATGTTACAAGAGTGATCATGGTTGTTTTCTTAGTTCCATTTTTAATTTCCAGTCCCCTTTTTGCATCGGAAAGTACCAATGGCTCATCTAGAATAATGGATAACGTTATTCCACAGTGGAGTGAATTATTTCCACTTATCTTTCTGTTCGCGCTTATTTGTTTTCTCGCAGCAAGAATAGGTAAAATAATCAAATTACCAGCTCCTTACTTTTTAGGACCAGTAATCGTTACTGCTGCAATAAGCCTTTTTGGTTTGCAGGGACCCCCGCTTCCCCCTTCACTTCTTGATATATCTCAATTTATGGTTGCCGGTTATATCGGTTTACTATTAAAACCGGAACAACTCGAAAACAAAAAGAAAACCATATTATTGGCTTTGATGAACGGGCTAATTTTGATCTGCGCAACAATGTTTTTCAGTTTTCTACTGACCAAGTATTATGATTTATCATCTATTACGGGTTTTTTAAGTTTAGCCCCTGGTGGAATGGATCAAATGGGAATCATTGCACATGAAGTCAATGCTGATGTATCTACTGTTACCAGCTATCAACTATTTCGGTTGGCTTTTATTTATATCGCCGTTCCTCCATTACTAAGATTGGTATTAAAATTAAGTTTAAGAAAAAAAGACTAACAGTAATTCAGTAAATCTAAATGTTAAATAAAAAGGAGGGATCTTTGCTCAAAGGCACTGAAAAAGTCTGATTCATAAAGAAAAGAAGATCATCATCTATAATTTAGATGATGACCTTCTTTATAAAACTAAATGTAGCATTTAAATTTAAAATCTATAGTTATGAATCACTTTTCCAGTGGCTTTCATTGCTTTAGTCTCCATTCTTTTTTAAAGAATAAATTATTTTGATAACAATACCAAAAAAATATGTATTTAACTTATTGCTCTCTCTGTATTAACCTTTAATAAAGAAAAGCGCATAAGCATAGTGTAAAACTTATTAATCTACCAGTCTCTTTCTGAAAATTCGCAAATTATTTCTAAGTCATCCGGAGATTAATTGAAAGCGCATTCAAAATTAGGGAGGGGATTTAATAATGTTTCTTACAATTTTAGGTACTTCTATGGTTATCGTTTTTACCTATTTAATTATGTCCAAACGTTTATCACCCATTGTTGCTTTAACTTTAGTTCCGATCGTGTTTGCAGTAATTGGTGGTTTTGGAAGTAAAATTGGCACTATGATGATGGAAGGCATTAAGCTAGTCGCTCCTTCTGCTGCTCTATTATTATTCGCCATATTATTTTTTGGTATTATGATAGACACGGGCTTATTTGACCCACTGATCAAAAAATTATTAAAAGTTGTCAAAGGAGATCCTGTTAAAGTTTCGGTAGGTACCACAATTCTTGCATTACTCGTTGCCCTAGATGGAGATGGAACAACAACGTATATCATTACTGTTTCAGCTATGTATCCACTTTATAAACGAATCGGTATGAATCCATTGGTTTTAGCCACAGTAGCCATGCTAGCTTTAAGTGTTATGAGTGGAATGACCCCCTGGGGTGGACCTGCTACACGGGCAATCGCAGTATTGGGACTTGATGCATCCGAATTTTTCGTCCCACTTATTCCAACCATGATCTGTGGTGCTCTTTGGGTTATTTTCGTCGCATTTATTTTAGGAACAAAAGAACGTAAACGACTGGGTGTAATACACATAGAAGAGTTAAATATTGAAATAGCTGCTACTGTAGAAAATGAAGCCACTGAGATAGTCCCACACATTGACATTAAACGTCCTCATTTATTGTGGGTTAACTTATTCATTGTAGTAGGCATTATGGTCATTCTTATTATGGGATTGGTACCTTCTCCTATTTTATTTTTGGTCGGTTTCGCTATTGCTTTAATGATTAACTACCCCAATCTGGAAATGCAAAAAAGGCGCATCTTAGCACATTCTGGAAACGCATTGATTGTTGTTCTGTTAGTTTTTGCGGCAGGAGTATTTGCAGGAATCTTTTCCGGTACAAAAATGGTTGATGCTATTGCTAATGGACTGGTTTCGATAATACCTGCTTCACTAGGTCAATTTTTTCCTGTCATTGTTGGCATTACAAGTATGCCATTCACTTTCGTTTTATCGAATGATGCCTATTATTTTGGAGTTCTCCCTATTCTTGCAGAAGCAGCTTCAGCCTATGGAATCAGTCCGTTAGAAATTGCTCGGGCTTCTATATTGGGACAACCCGCTCATTTAATGAGTCCACTTGTTGCATCAACCATTCTATTAGTTGGTATGGTTGATAAAGACCTTGGAGAATATCAGAAATTCGCATACAAATGGGCCATCTTGACATCGTTAATCTTAACAGTATTAGCTATAATTAGTGGTGCCATTTCTTTTATGTAAATTATAAAAGTCCTTGTATACTTGTTTGCAAGGACTTTTGTGGCATTTTTCAGCTAGATAGTTTTTGATACAACTTTGTTGACAGGTAAAGTTCTATGTTTATAATTTCAGTCGATTTATTTAAAAAAAGACCCTATTAAGGTCTCAATGATTGTGATTGATTTAAGAACCCTCTAATTTCATCAATAGGTTCATGAAAAAATTGAAATGATCCAACGTTTGCAGTGATAACCGGTGTTCAAGTCTTGCTTTGTTTTCATTTCCTCCCCTCCATTCCTTTATGTCCATAATTGAAACCATTAAATAAGATTGGAAAACTGAAGTATTTACTGATATTATGTGGATCTGTTGATAAGAGAATGTCAAATCCATGAGCAGAAATTGGAACAGCTGGTTAAGTCCATACCTTTCTACATCGTTGAGTATGTTGACAATAAATTGGATACCCGGCCCCCCTTCTACCCTTTTGAATTACGTTCTTGATTATAATTATTTTTGGAGTGGCTGATAGCTGAGAGCATTGCTGAGCAGGAGCATATTAAAGATATCCCCCTGTCAGTGCTGGAAAAGTTAAAGTTGATCGAAGCTCAATCCTTTATCAAATTTTTGGAACGGAGAAATATCCCTATCAATAAGAAGGAAACAAAAAAAGCCGAAAAGGTATCCGTCAATCGGGAAATTTCAGCATTACGTTCCCTTTCAAGTATTTAACGACTCAGTCAGAAAATGATGACGGCGAACCTTACTTCTATCGAAATGTCATGTTGAAAATTGAAGTGAACAAAGTAAAAGAGACTTTGGGGGCCAGTGCTTCGAGAATATCGGCAAAGATTTTCCACAATGATGAGGATGCTCGGTTTCTTGAATTCGTGATGCATAACTATGAAAAGGAGCTACCTGAAAGGTCCATGAAACTTATTTATTTTAAAAGGGACCAGGAACGTGATTTTGCAATTTTATCCCTCTTCTTAGGAAGCGGCATCCGGGTGAACGAGTTATCCAAATTAAGGCTATGAGACTTGGATTTTGAAGATAAACAAATACACGTATTACGTAAGGGTGGAAAAAAGGATGTAGTGGCAGTCTCACCTCCGTTGATGCAGACATAAAAGACTACCTAACTGTGCGAACGGAACGTTATAGGGGCTCAAATGATGATACGGCCTATGTTTTCTTGACTAGAGTGAATGATGGAGCCACCCCTCTTTCCAACCGCGCCATCGGGGCTCTAGTAAAGAAATACACGAAGGCATTTAAGTCCAATAAGTCGATGTCGCCACACAAACTGAGACATACCTATGGGACAAACTTAATGGAGCAGTCAGGAGACATCCATTTACTGATGACTTAACTTGGTCATACTTCAACCACAACAGCTGCCCTCTATACTAACCCTGAGCAGGAGAAGGCTAAAAAGGCTGCGAAACAGCTGGGAGAGAGAAGAACCAATTATCGTGAAAAAGATTAAATGAAAAAAGAGAAGATTTTCTAGTCTTCTCTTTTTTATATTTAAGTGTAACTTCGGAAATTTTCATTGATTTGGAAAAAGATCCTTTATAAAATATTTATTAAATGCGAAAGCTCAAGATTAAAAAAACGTGCAGAAGGGTAGTCATTAGATTGCCTTTTTCGTAGTTTACAATTTTATTAGTTAACATAAGATAAATTATAGGAAGTTGTAAATGTATAAAATTCACTGTCTCAAAACGACAAGTAACCTTGTTGTTTTGAGACAGGATAAAAATGTTCAAAAAAAGTCCACATCTTAAAAGTATCATTTAACAGAACATTCACACTTGCTCATTGTATAATATAGGTCTCCTTATTTTGATCTCTGAATACGATTGGCCAGGACCAGTCATATTCAGAGAAAAAAACCTCTAAGCTCATTTCCTTAAAGGTTTTAATTGTATCTCATTGTAACGAGTATTCTTATGTTATGAGACGAAAAAGAATTTTATACAATTCATCATTTCAATTATCTCTAGTCATTGTTTCAGCATCCTCAGTTTTAGTTTTTACTTTTACAACCTCTTTGCCATGTTTCTCCACTTCTTTTTATAAACGGAGCTTTGGTTGCAAATTTGAGAATTATAAAAATAAGCTTGCCCTATATCCCGTGAAGATGAAGCTAAAATTCCGGAATTCAGCAGCCATAAAGATGCTCGTTTGTGGTTCATAAGAAAATATGGAGTCTCTTTTACCTGCATAAATTCTGAGGTTATTGGCGGAGCTGAAATTGTTTATTTCTATAATTTAATTCTTAACCGTGAGTGTTCATGAATGGTCAGAAAGAATTAATAGAAAAAGCTCAATCAGCGATACATTAAATTATCTTGGTAGCTATCAAAGCATTGAGATTTGGGATGATGGCCGCATACATATTGTCCATTAAGCCAGGGATTTCTCTGGTTTTTATTTACCTACATCACTCTTTCAACTAAATTAATATTATGTTGAAAGAGTGGATTTCTTTTTAAGCCTACTCCGCTGTTAAAATACAAATACATTAGGATAAAATATGTAAGCATAAGACGTGTTTGTATACTACGAAAAGGGCAATCTAATGATTCCCCTTCTGCTCATTTCTTTTAAACTTGTGCTTTCGCTTTCTCATACTATTTAGCGTAGGCGCAGGCTATTGACTCCACGGTAGGCGACATACCCAAATGTGCAGTAATCATTTGCCCGTTTGTCTTTGGTTAAATTTATTTTATTGTTAGAAAAATAACATACATCAAAAACAACAAAATAATATACCTATCAAAGAATTTGACTTTTTCACTTTGAAAATGATTATTTTTTATTACTTTTATAAATAAGAAAGTTAATATAGATAGAAAAAGTATTAAACCAGTTATGGTAGTAATTGGAGACACCATTACCTTAAAATAAGTTTCAGTAACCTTTTCTGGGAAATGCATTAAGATCCTCAATATTTCATTCACTAAAAAGTGAAAAAAGATAGCCGGAATAATACTTTCAGTATAGATAGTTACTAGTGCAAAAGAGATACCCATTACAAATGCAAAAACCAAATTCCCAACCGTCATATGGTAAATGCTAAAAATAAGAGCACTTAAAATTATTGCCGGTTTTATGTTCATTCTCTGATATTCTTTTAATAATATGCCTCTAAAAAGAATTTCTTCACTAATAGCTACTGAAAAGCCAATCATAATAATGCTGTAAAAACTTATGTTTTTACTACTCTCCATAAGTGTACTAACAATTTTTTCAGCAGAAAGCCATTCGCCAGTTAGTAGATAATATTGAATCCTACCGAATATCACAGATAGCATGTGAACTATAATACCCATTAAAATACCAAGAAGAATATATTTTATATGTACCTTTTTAAGCCGAATGCTAGATAAGGTTATTTTCTTCTTTTTTAAGAAAAGAAAAAGCACATAGATAATTACCAGTTTACTTAAAAAGAAAAATAATTGTTTGTTTATTTGTAAAGAAAGTTCTTGTAATATACTTTCCACAAGAGGAAAAATAACCATAATTAGTGTTGTTATATATAATATAAAGCGATGAGTTTGCTTAATATTAGTACCCATTCTTACCCCTTTGTTGTACGAAAATTTCAAATTCTAAAATGCAAACCCTTATTCTAAAAAGGGTTTGCATTTTCACTATTTTTAATTTATTTTGTTGCTACTTTTTTATATTTAATGTAGGTTTCATTTCTTTTTTCTGTTTTTATCAAATTACCAGTTGGGTTATAGGTTTTTAGTGTTCCAGTCAATTTCCATGTTTCTTTGTATTGGTCCCATTTTTTCGTTGCCGAATATACCTTGTCTCCACCACCAGAAACAGCTATTATACCAGCTATTTCCACCTTAAAGTTAAGGTTAAAACTCCATGTTGTAGTATCAGTTATTTTTTTGTGAAAGACTCTTGATTGTCTTGTATCTGTGGCTGTTTTCCAAGTATATCGATTACAAGTAGCACACATTGTAGACATACCATTTTCAATATTAGTCATTTCTCCTGTTTTTTCATCTACAAGAACGGATATTTCTTGACCTAAAAGTACATCAGTACCTAATAGAGTTGTATCTTCTGTCGGAAACTCACCTGGTTGGCTTCCCTCTTCTTTTAAATCAACCTCTTTAGTAGGAGAACTTGCAAAGGTTGATGTTGGATTAAATCCAAACAAAAACATAGGAATTATTAATATAAGATATAGTAACTTCTTCAATTCTTCACCCCATCTAATATTTTTTCTATAAGACCTACAATGATTTTGCATAAACATTCGTATTTTTTTAAATTATCAATTAATTAATCTCGCGTATATATTTCTAGGTATTAATTGCAATTTAATATAAATTAAAAGACGCCTCTCACTGCTCTCCCTCCTTATTGTAAATTTTACCATATAAGTATTTATTTTTGCACTTAATTAAAAAGTATACTAAGTCTTGAAATAATGAAAGTAGGAGTTTGCATTATAAGATTTAAAAGGTTTTATTAAGAATGTAAGTTACCTCACAAGTTTTACCTTCACACCTCCCGTGAATCCAACTTGATTAAACCTACCTTTACCTTAGTTCGACATTTTATTTTCCTCCCTCACAAATAGAAGAAGGCGACCACCCCCGGCTGTCTTTTTCATTTTTTAATTAAAACAAGAAATAATTTACTTATTCGTTATTATTTACATATAAACTTTAAGGGGGTTACAAAATTGATGTTGGGAGTTCCACTTCTAATTGCATGTGTTCCAGGGATAATAGCAATACTTTTGGCTTGGTGGTTTAGAAAATTAAACCTCTTTATTTGTAAGGCTTTTACCAGGTATATTAACCTTCATAGCTTCAATTATTTTGTTTTACATAAGTTTTGTGTAGATTAGGGGATTTGAAGGAGCAGCATATGGAATACTAGCTTTCTTTTTACTTCCCTTTGCAATTGTGGCTTCAATTATTGCGAGTAAAAACAAAGGTGTGCAGAGCTGAGGTATTTACTTCAAATATCTATGAAAGTAGGAATATATACAATGAGTAAAACAAAAAAGAAAACAATTGGTGAATGACAAACAGCCGGATGCGCTGGGCCTTTGATCCCTCCACTCGTGTTATTAAAAACAAAAAAGGCAAAGGTTCTTATAACCGGAAAAAAGAGCACTCCTATTAAGGATGCTCTTATTTTTTTCTTATTCGATTATTTCTTCATGTCGATTAGATTTATGAAGGTTAAGGACCCCATATTTAAAACGAATAAGTATCAATTTGTTGGTATTTTGCCGCTCCATACATCACGATGAAAACGAGATATTTCATTGGGGCAATATTTGGATACAATTTTGCTGCGAAATTCGCCATATGGGGCACTAAAAATATGCACAATGCAAGAACTGGGATTCCTATAAAAATAACAGCTAGCTTTAAAAAGAGTGTCGTAATTTGTTTCATAAAAAGTACCTCGTTAATTAAATTTTCTCAAACCGTTATTCATTTTTTGGCTTAATATCTGGGACATTTTTTAATGGCTTTTGAAGTGCATCCACAATGGCTGCGATGATACTTGTTGCTAAAATACCCATTAGACTTAGTGATATAGGACCTGCTGGGTCGTCTCCTGTGATTTTAGCAAGCACCTTTAAGCTTACTATTCCTAACAAAATGAGGAGAATGACTGTAAAAGCACATTTTTTTATAACCTTCAAAGATTTAAGGGATAAATCAGAGAAAGCATTGTTTTTTTCGATATAGGTTAGTAGTTTAAATGCTTGATACAACGCAACAGAAAACGTAATACAGAATCCATATGCACATACTAAAAAGGGAATTAGGAAATAAGCCGTATCTGGATGTACCTTTGCATCTTTAATGGCTATCTCAGGCAACCAATAGATACATAAAGCAAGCATCGCAATTCCAATCAGAAAAATAATTACCTTTAAGAAAGTGGTTGAACCTTGTTTAACATTCATTTAAAGCACCTCACTGATTTAATAATAAAATGACTTTAACACATGATTTATTGTTTTACAATAAACTCATATCGTTTTTAATTATATTATTATTGTTATTATTATATTGTTTCTCCAATTCTTTATTAGCCTTTTGAATTTCTTTTTCAAGTTCAGCGACTTACTTATCCGCTTGTCCAGCCTTTTCTTCCGCATATTTAAGTGTAGCATTCAAGTTTTTAATTGTATTGTTAGCTGCAGCAAGCTCTTTAACCTTTGCGTCATATTCAGCTGTTTTGATGGCCATGATCCTTATGGCCTGATGATTAGCTGTTTCAGTATTCAATTTTGTTTCCAAATCTGCGAAAGCTTTGGGTGCAAATTTGAGATATTTAAATATAAGCTATATTAATCGTTAATGTTGATATTTTGATAATAAAAAAGAATGCCTATATATAGGCATTCTTCACCGTTTTTTATGACCATTTTTCTTCATCATCAATCCATTGATTATTTTTTAACTCATATGATTTAGTATCGTCGTGGAAAACAAAGAACGATGGTAAATCCAATATATCCCCACCTGATTTTTTCCAACATTGACCAAACCAATCTGTAAACGCTTTTTGTTCTAACTCGTATATTGCTGGATAGTTTTCTTCGTAAAAATTATCAAGAAAATCATCCAATGAATTGTCGATTAACTGATAGTATGTTACATCAGGAATTACATCAACACTACCTGCAAAAACTGTTGTGTCATTACCTTCATAGAAAACTTCGTTAGCTTCTCTATCCATAGAGAACATCCTTATTGAAATTTCAAAATTTGTAGGCTCAATAAATGCGGTAAAATCCAACAAATCTATTTCAGAAAAATAGTTGTATGTAATGATATTTTTAAGGTTACCTTCTAACAAATCTGAATGTTTCTCAAGGTTAGCTTTAATAGAATCAATATAATTATCGACTGTTAACATATTTTATGGTCTCCTTTTTTAATGCCTTATTCAAACAAATGCACCTGCTATTATGAAGTTACTAAGCTAAATTTTGCTTACGGAATCCATATCTATATAAACCTAGAAAGAAAGGATACATTATGATAAGCGTGAAAGCTGTAACGAAAATCATTCCTCCTACTCCAAGTTCTGGATCATTAAGCACATCCAACATGGTGTATGCAAGCACTTCAATTACAGTTATTATAAATACGAATTTCCAGAATGACTTTGATAACAATTGTTTGTTATATACATAACCAAATAATCCAATTGTGGAAATAATACTGATAACAGTATCCGTAGTTTCTATCACCGGACCATGAACCGCTTCTACAAACATTGAAGCTATCGATATAGCTATAATTAGCCAAAAGTAAATTTTCCAGAGCATTTTTTACACTTCCCTACTCATAAAAATGACCCTCTCAATTTTTCCATTTCTAGTATATCAAACCAACCTAGTAAAATGGGCTTATTTTTAAAATAATCCTTTTGAAGCGCATCCAATACAATATACGCTCATTACTCCCAAAATACCTAGAATTAATTGGGTGTTTATATTTGCAACAAAAAAAGCCCTCACAATGAGGACCTCGAAAAAACCTACTCTTATGTAAATCTCCCGGAAATTGTTTCATCGAGCAGATCTTGTTGGACGAGCTTTATAAACTTATTTCGCTGTTCTTCAATCACTACAAGCAATTTTTCCCACGTCTTATATGATAAACGTTTTACGTAAGGGTGGAAAAAAAGATGTAGTGGCAGTCTCTCCTCCGTCTATGCAGGACATAAAAGATTATCTAGCTGTGCGAACGGAACGTTATAGGGGATCAAGCGATGATACGGCCTATGTATTCTTGACTAGGGTGAATGATGGAGCTACCCCTCTTTCCAATCGAGCCATCGAGGCTCTAGTAAAGAAATACACCAAGGCATTTAAGTCCAATAAATCGATGTCCCCACACAAACTAAGGCATACATATGGGACTAAATTAATGGAGCAATCAGGAGACATCCATTTGCTGATGACTCAACTTGGTCATACTTCAACAACAACGGCTGCCCTGTATTCAAACCCTGAACAGGAGAAGGCTAGAAAGGCTGCGAAACAGCTGGGAGAGAGAAGAACCAATTATCGTGAAAAGGATTAAATGGAAAAAGAGAATATTTTATAGTCTTCTCTTTTTTTAGTATGTGTGTAGAATAAAAACCTAAGATAGCATCTATCCTTCGGCCACTTGGTAAGGCCAAAAAATGGTAGCTATATAACTTGTAATAATTGCCAAAAATGACAATGTTGGGTGAAGTAGAAAAACCCCAATTGTCAGAACAATGGCAGAAAGAAAATCATAAAAAACCGAAATATAAGAATCATTTTTTTCAACGCTCTTTCTTTCTTTTGAAGATGCAACTTTAAAAAGTATCAAAGTATATTTTCCAAGTTATAAAACCAAATTACAAAACCCAAACCAGTTAAAGAAAATTCACCAATTATAAAAGTTATTAGCCTAGGACTGACTTTTCTAAAACTTCAACAATATCTAGAGTTTGGACCGTTCCTTCTACTTCCAATGCTTTCGTACCATCACTTAACATCGTTAAACAGTACGGGCAACCGCTGCTAATGATACTTGGGCTGACTTCCAATGCTTGCTGAGTACGGGATACATTTATTCGCTGACCTTCTTTTTCTTCTATCCACATCATGCCTCCACCTGCACCACAGCACATCGCATTTTCACGATTACGTTCCATTTCTACAATCCTCACACCTGGAATAGCTTTTAATATCTCCCTTGGAGGGTCATAAACATTGTTGTAGCGACCTAAGTAACAAGAATCATGGTACGTAATCACTTCGTCTACCGTGTTCTTTGGTGTTAACTTTCCTTCTTTGATTAATTTTTCTAGCAATTCCGTATGGTGATAAACTTCTGCTTCTAAACCAAACTCAGGATATTCATTTTTTAATGTGTTAAAAGCATGAGGGTCCATCGTGACAATATTCTTCACATCATACTTTTTAAAAGTTTCAATATTTGCATTTGCTAGTTCTTGGAATAAAAACTCATTTCCAAGACGACGTGGTGTATCTCCAGAGTTCTTTTCTTCATTCCCTAGTATAGCTATCCTCACTCCGGCAAGATGCAGCAGGCGAGCAAAGGATTGAGTAAGCTTTTGACTTCGATTATCGTAAGAGCCCATCGATCCAACAAAGAACAGATAATCAAACTCTTCTCCTGATTTTTTCACTTCTTTTGTCGTTGGAATTGTCACATCCTCTAAAGCATCACGCCAATTGACACGTTCCTTACGATTCATCCCCCATGGATTTCCTTGACGTTCAATATTCGTCATCGCACGCTGTGCATCAGGATTCATCTTTCCTTCTGTTAGGACAAGGTAACGGCGCAAATCTATGATTTTATCCACATGCTCATTAATCACGGGACATTGGTCTTCACAGTTACGGCACGTCGTACATGCCCAAATCTCTTCTTCTGTCACAACATCTCCTATTAAACTCACACTTTCGATCGTTGCTGCTACTTCTTGAGAACCACTATCCGCTAATGCTAATTGATTGCCTCTTGTGTTTTTAAAAGCAAAGGCAGGCACCCATGGCTGTCTAGAGGTAACCACTGCCCCTTTTTCTGTCAAATGGTCCCTCATCTTAACAATAAGATCCATCGGGGATAATGTCTTTCCAGTTCCTGAAGCTGGGCACATATTTGTGCATCGTCCGCATTCTGCACATGCGTACAGATCAATCAACTGATGCTGGGTAAAATCCTCAATTTTCCCGACACCGAATTCTTCAGCTGTCTCATCCTCAAAATCAATCCTTTTCAATTTCCCAACAGGGCCGCTTTTCTTAAAGAAGATATTAACCATGGCAAATAACTCATGAAATTGCTTAGACTGTGGTACAAATACCATAAACGTGAATACAGTCAGCATATGAACCCACCAAAATCCGTAGAACATCACAGTTCCTGCCGTTGTTCCGATACCGGAAAACAATAATGCAACTGCACCAGAGAATGGAGCATAGACAAGATTTGGTTCATGGTTTAACATTACCGTTTCGAATCCTAATGAAACCAGGATGGATAAAGTCAATGTACTTAAAGCGATATAAACAAAAGCGGCTTTACCATCGCGCTTCCATTGCAGACGCTTTATCTTTTCACCATATCGGCGGTAGAAGCCATATACGACGGCGAGCAGCATAAGAAACGTAGCCCACTCCTGCAGGAGACTGAAATATTTATGTGCTTCACCAAAAGGAAACTCATAGCCTTTAATAAATCCTTTGATAATAAGTTCTATAAGTCCTACTTGAATGATAAAAAAAGTATAAAATAATATTAAATGCATTAAACCGCTTTTCTTGTCTTTGAATAATTTTGACTGACCGAAGCCGTTGACTAAGATTAGATTGAAGCGTTCTTTCAGGTTTGGTTCAAACTCAGCTTTTTTACCAAGCTTAATAAACAAATAGCGAGTATATAATAGATTGACAAACAAATAGATCGCATATCCAGCCACGGTCAGGAAAGCAAGTAAATTCAGCAACGATAACACCCTTATCATCCCCTCATGGTTGTTTCTAAATCAGTTCACTTTAATGGGGAACAAATCCTATTGATGATTTTCTCTTCAATTATCAGCACACTGCTTTGAAGTAAATGGGAAGAAATGAATTCCTCCCTGTAAGCACTCTAACCTTTTTTCTAATCTAGTTAACTGCTACAAGCTTAAACTCTTCTACTAGTAAAGGCGCTACTTCAAATAAATCTCCGACAATTCCATAATCAGCGATGCTGAAGATATTTGCTTCCGGATCCTTATTGATCGCTACAATCACTTTCGAGTTAGACATCCCTGCAACATGTTGAATGGCACCGGAAATTCCGCAGGCAATGTATAGATCAGGTGTGACTACTTTCCCTGTTTGACCAATTTGCATAGAATAATCGCAGTAATCAGCATCGCATGCACCACGGGATGCCCCTACTGCTCCACCTAGCGCATCAGCCAATTCCTGCAGCACTTTAAAGCCTTCCTTACTCTTTACGCCGCGGCCGCCGGAAACAATGATTTTAGCCTCTGAAAGGTCAACCCCGCTAGTCGCTTTGCGTACTACCTCTTTGATAATCGTACGTAAATCTTTTATTTCTACATTGATAGAAGTCACTTCTCCGCTACGGGATTCATCCTTTTCAAGTGACGCAATATTATTTGGACGAATGGTTGCAAATAACAATCCATTATTTATTTTCTTCTTTTCAAAAGCTTTGCCCGAATAAATGGGACGAGTAAATAAAATATCTTCCCCGTTCTTTTCAATGGCAATTACATCTGAAACTAATCCGCTTTGCAGCTTCATCGCAATTCGGGGTGCAACATCTTTCGCATTTCCTGTATGCCCCATAAAAATTCCGTCTGGATTTTCAAGCTCGATAATCTGCAGTAGAGCTTGCTGATAAGCATCTGTCGTATACAAAGCTAATTGTGGATGATTGACAATAATCACTCTATCTGCCCCATATTGAATCAAAGCATCGGTAAAACCTTTTTCTTGTTTACCCAAAAGGACACTTACTACTTCTCCTCCGTTTGCAACCATTTTAGCAGCTGCAATTGTTTCAAATGAAATATTTCGTAATTCACCGTTTTTTATTTCAGTAACCGTTAATATTTTTTTCATTATGAACCCACCTTTTATATAACTTTTGCTTCTGAACTTAACAATGATACTAACTGTTTCACTTGCTCATGGGCATCTCCCTCAAGTATTCTTCCAGCCTGTTTTACTTGCGGGAGGAAAACTTCAACCATAGATATCTTTGCTTCAACATTCTCTTCATCTATGTCAAGATCATCAAGCTCAAAGATTTCAAGCGGTTTTTTCTTTGCTTTCATAATTCCTGGCAATGAGGGATACCGCGGCTCATTTAATCCTTGTTGTGCCGTCACGAGAATCGGAAGTGATACTTCAATGGTTTCTACATCCCCTTCCACATCCCTTACAACCAGCGCTTTCCCTTCATTTACATTCAGCTTGGTGATCGCTGTAACTTGGGCAATTCCTAATCCTTCAGCAACAAGGGGTCCAACTTGTGCGGATCCTCCATCTACCGTCATATTTCCAGAAAGGATCAGATCAATCTCTTGTTTCTCTAAGTATTTGACAAGGATGGACGCAACTGTGAATGAATCGACATGGTCCCAATCCTCTATATTAATTAAAACCGCTTTACCTGCTCCCATCGCTAGTGCAGTTCTTAATTCTGCCTCTCCGTCTTCATCCCCAACCGTTACAACCGTCACTTCTCCGCCATGCTTTTCTTTCAACACAATCGCCTCTTCGATGGCATATTCATCGTAAGGATTGATAATGAATTCGGCATCCCCTTCATGGATCTGACCATTTTTAATGGAGATCTTTTCTTCTGTATCGAAGGTTCTTTTCATCATGACAAAAATATTCATTTCTATTCTCCTCTTTCTTTATTAAATTTGTAAATTCTCAACGATAGTCGTAATACCCAAGCCCCCGGCAATACAAAGGGTGACAAGGCCGTACTTTTCGCCGCGTCTTTCCATTTCATGCAATAATTTTGTCATTAAGATAGCTCCTGATGCTCCAATCGGGTGGCCAAGAGCAATGGCACCGCCGTTTACATTGACTTTATCCCAGCTGATATTCCATTCTTTAATAACAGACAATGCTTGGACCGAAAAAGCTTCGTTTAATTCAATCAAGCCGATATCATCAAAGGTTAGTCCTGCCATTTTTAATGCCTTCATAGTAGAGGGAACAGGTCCGATCCCCATGATATCTGGAGAAACACCGGATGCTGCTTGTGCAATCACTTTTGCCTTTGGCCGCAACCCTTGTTTTGCCGCCGTATCTTCTGACATAACAAGCAAAGCTGAAGCACCGTCATTTCTGCCGCTGCTATTTCCGGCTGTAACTGTCCCATTTACTTTAAAAACAGGCTTTAAGGTAGAGAGTTTCTCATAAGTTGTTTGACGTGGATGTTCGTCACGATCAAATACAACATTTTGTTTTTTCGCTTTTATCTCAAATGGAACAATTTCTTTATCAAAAAAACCCTTTTCTATAGCTGATAGAGCCAGTTCTTGACTGCGGGCAGCAAATTCATCCTGTTCAGCACGAGAAATATGATATTTTTCCGCTAAATTTTCTGCTGTGATTCCCATATTCAATTTCCCATAAATCTCTATTGGCTGGGACCTAGGCTGACTTTCCGTATTTGGATCTAAAATTTCTCCATTCCCAGCACCATATCCATATCGAGCATTTCGAATATAATAAGGGGCAGTGCTCATGCTTTCCGCACCGCCAGCAACAACCGCATCTGACAGCCCGCATTGAATTTGCTGCACTGCATTGTTAATGGCTTGAAGTCCTGATCCACATTGACGATGAATGGTGTAGCCTGGTACTTCTATTGGATATCCAGCTCGCAATAATGAAAGTCTTGCTAGATTAGAAGAATCAGCACTTTGTTTGCCTTGTCCTAAAATCACTTCATCCAATTGATTTTTATCTATCCCTGCACGGAGGGCAATTTCATCCAATACTTTTGCAGCCAGATAATCTACTTCGACATCTTTTAAACTGCCGCCTAAACGACCGATAGCCGTTCTAACTGAATCAACGATAACAGCATTTCTCATTTGCTTCCCACCTCATTGCTATAGTCATAGAAACCAATCCCTGATTTCTTTCCAAGTCTTCCAGCCTTCACATATTTTGTTAAAAGCGGGCATGGGCGATATTTTTCTCCTAAGGTTTGATACAAATATTCCATATTTCTCAACCGTGTATCCAACCCTACAAGATCTGCCATTTCAAGCGGCCCCATTGGATGGTTTAACCCCAATTTGATGGCTTTATCAATATCTGTAGCAGAGGCGACACCTTCCATCAGCATATTCATCGCTTCATTCCCTATTAAGCAATTCATTCGGCTTGTTACAAATCCGGGAAATTCATTGACTTCAACGGTTTCCTTTTTCATTTGCTCTGCAACCTGCCTAGCTGATTCATAGGTTTCATCCGAGGTATTTAACCCTCTGATGATTTCCACGAGTTTCATTTTGTGGGGCGGATTGAAGAAGTGCATGGCGATACATTTATCAGGCCGCGATGTTTGTGCTGCAATTTCGGTCGGGCTCATCGTTGACGTATTTGTCGCTAAGATTGTGTGTTCTGGGCAAATTTCATCCAATTTTTTAAAGATTTCGATTTTCAAATCCATCTTTTCAAGGACTGCCTCAATAACAAAATCTGCCTCCCTTACTGCTTCCTCCATACTTGTTGTAAAAGTAATTCGATTAAAGCTTTCGATTTCTTCTGCCGCTGTCATATAACCCCGTTCTACAGCTTTTTTCATTTCTACTTTAATATAAGCTTCAGCTTTCTCTATAGCTTTAGTGCTAATATCCTGAAGCTGCACTTGAAAATGATTGACACTCGCGGCATAGGCAATTCCCGTTCCCATTAGACCGCTTCCGATTACAGCTATTTTCTTCATCGTTTCCGCTCCGTTCTCAGTATGCTTTTAATAAATCCTGCGTGATAGATTGTTTAATTACTTTCTTCTTTCACGCAGGCAAACATAGTATTAAATAAAGGTCTTTAATCAGTTTTTTAGCAATTGGCTATATTTCACTAGGTAATTCATGACGCTCACTACTTGTTCTGGAGATGCGTATACAGGGAAATTTCCTTCATCGTATAAAGTCATTGCTTTTGGAGCAATACCATCTGCTCCCAAGCGCCCAACAACAATCGGTTTGTCTTGCTCTCTCTGAACCTCCATAATGGCTTCAGCAATAACCGCTGCACCCGGATCTGCATTCGTTGTTAACATCACAATGACTCCATCAATATCCTGGTCTTCGGCAAGTGTTTGCAGCACCTTTTTGAACATTTCAGGCTTAGCAATGACTTCAGCCGTTACATCCACTGGATTTTGCGCAGAACCAAATGGCGGGATTAGGTCTTTTATTTTTTCGGAACTTTCCGTTAATTCAGGAACGATTAATCCTTCTTCCGAACACAAATCCGCAATGACACTGCAGGCTCCGCCTGAAGCGGTCAATACACCAATACGATTACCCTTTGGTAATTTTTGAACAGTGAAAGCTCTTGAAACATCAATCATTTCATCTAAATTCAAAATTCTTAGAGCGCCAAGCTTTTTGAAAGCGGCTGAATAAACCGCATCATCCCCTGCAATGGAACCTGTATGAGACTGCACGGCTCTTTTTCCAACTGCAGATCTTCCTGTTTTAAACACCAATACCGGTTTCTTTGCCTTTAAAGCTTTGGCCGTTGCTTTTTCAAATGCTTTGACATCTTTAATCCCTTCCATAAAGACGGTAATCACCTTTGTCAATTCATCTTCAGCCAATATTTCAATAAAATCTGTCGTGGTCAAGTCAGCTTCATTTCCAACACTTACCCATCTGCTAAAACCGGCACCTTGTTCCCATGCACGGCTGAGAAGGGCGCTTCCCATCGCACCGCTTTGTGAGATAAAGCCAATATTCCCAAATGGCTTTACTTTTGATTCTAGTGCAGCTCCAAAAGCGGTATAAATGTTTTTAGATGGGCTGGCAATACCGATGGAATTAGGACCAAGCACACGTATATTTCCTTTTTCCGCAAGGTCCAAGAGCTCTTCCTGAAGCTTTTTCCCCTCTTCCCCTATTTCCGCAAAGCCAGAGGAGTATACAATGACTGCTTTCACGCCTTTTGCAATACAATCCTCCATAACTTGTGGAACACTTTTGGCTTCCACAATGATGCAAGCCAAATCAATATCTTCTGGAACCTCTCTGATATTTGGAAAAGCTTTATAACCTTTTATTTCAGAGGCACCTGGATTAATAGGGTAAAGCTTGCCAGGGAATTGATTTTCAACCAGGTAGCGAAAAAGCCGTCCGCCATTTTTCTTTTCGTTTGCAGATGCCCCGACCACTGCTATAGAGGCAGGGTTAATCATTTTCTCTAGATTTTCTAGTGATCTTTGCTTACATCCTGTTTCTTTCTTTTCACCTAATAAAATTCTCACATCACAAATGAAAGCATCTTGATCTGAAAAAATAACAGGATTAAGGTCTAACTCTTCAATTTCAGGTCTCTGCTTCACTAATTCATTTAATCCCAGACAAATGTCTGCTATGATCTCTTGATTCAGCCCTTCTTGTCCGCGGTAGCCTTTAATAATTGGATACGTTTTCAATTCTTGCAACATTTCTTCAATATCCTTTATAGAAATCGGCATCATTCTCATGGCAAAATCTTTCATTATTTCAACAAAGATTCCTCCGAAGCCAATCACAAGCTGGTGGCCAAATACAGGATCCTTTTTCACCCCCAAAATCAATTCAGTTCCTTTTGGAGCCATTTTTTGCACGAGAATTCCTGCCATTATCGCCTTATTATCGTAATTTGAAGCGTTTTCCATGATCTCAGTAAAGGCTGCTTCAACTTCTTCCGCATTCTGGACATTTATCTTAACGATTCCTGCTTCTGTCTTGTGAACAATATCTCTCGACATCCCTTTCAGTACAACGGGATAACCGATTCTTTGTGCAAATTGAACAGCTTCACGTTTCGTTTGAACCAATAGAGATTGGGCAACTGGGAGCCCCAACTCGTTTAAAAGCTGGGCTCCTTCATGCTCCATTAAAAATAGTGGTTTTTCTTCTACAGCAACGGTAACATTATTATTTAGTGACAACTTTTTCTCCTCCTGTCTTTGGTCTTCTTTGACTAAATTTCATATCAAACACATCTTCAGCAATTTTATTTTTCAACACTTCCGGAGTTCCACCGGCAATCATCCAGCCTCTGACTCTTCTAAAAATGTACTCTAGCGGGTAGTCAGTAGAATAACCATAACCGCCAAAGATTTGGACCGCTTCATGTGCCACTTCAAATGCAATGGTATTAATGTAGGCCTTTGCCATATTTGCTTCCAAAGGATTTGGAGCCCCTTTATCAGCATTTGTTGCAGCTTTATATAATAACAGTCTGCCTGCCTCTAACTTCATTTTCATTTCAGCAATTTTCCATTGAATTCCTTGGAATTCAGCTAACGGACGTCCGAATTGTTCTCTTTCCCTTGCATGCTGTACCGCCATATCAAAGGCAGCTTGTGCTAAGGCTAGAGACCTTGATGTATTTCCCATCCGTTCAACGTTAAACATTGTAAACAAACGTTTGAATCCGTTATCTGGAACTAAAATATTACCCATCGGGACTTCACAATCTTCAAAATATAAGGCACAATGCTCTTCACCAGACATATGTGTTTCCGTTTTTCCAATTGTAAAGCCAGGAGCGCCTCTTTCCACTAATACGGCACCGCACGTTTTAACACTGTCTCCAAAATTAACCCATACAACATAATAAGAATTATGAGGCCCGTGTGTATTAAATACTTTTGATCCATTGATAATGACTTTATCTCCTTCAATACGAGCTTTCGTCTTTAGGTCTGTAACCGCTGAGCCTGCGTTAGGCTCTGACATCGCGACGGAAATAAGCTTCTCACCTGCTAAAATAGTTGGAAGGACACGCTGTTTCAGTTCCTCTGAGCCATATGCAGCCAGCTGGCGAATGGCTCCGAAATTCCCAACTTGCAGCATATCAGCTGTACTAGGGCAAACTTTTGCCACTTCTTCCATAACAATAATCGCTTCTACTAATGACATCCCTTGACCGCCATCCTTAACAGGAAGAGTCATGCCCATTAATCCATTTTCCGCTAGAATTTTAGCGTTTTCCCAAGGTACTTCATGATTTTTTGTCCATGTATATGCTTTTTCTGAGAACTTTTCCTTCGCAAAGTTTATTGCCCATTTTTGTAATTCTAGTAACTCTGCACTTAAGTTGAAATCCATATTAAACTCTCCCTTTTTGTTATGATTTATTAATAATTACTTTCGTATATATTAGTAGCAAGATGCGTGCCAACTATAAAAAACGCTTAAAATAATGATTTATTTTAAAATAAACACGTTATTTTCGCTTAGTTGTTTATCATTTGAACGCGCTTTATTAAAAAATAAACAGACGAACCATTTTAAGTCCGTCTGTTTATTTTTAAAATAGTAGAGTTCAGTTAATGAACAATGATGTTACTTTCCTTGGAATTGTGGTGTTCTTTTTTCTAAAAAGGCCGTTGTACCCTCCAATTTATCATCAGAATTAAAAAGAATGGCTTGAGCAAATTTTTCTAATGCTAAAGCGGTCTTCATGTCTGTATCATAGCCTTGATGAATCACCATCTTCGCTAATTTCACGGCCATTGGTCCTTTTTCAATGATTTTTTGAGCTTTTCCTACTACCGTTTCCCATAATTCTTCCATCGGTACAACAGTAGAAACTAAGCCTATTCTTTCAGCTTTTTCCGCAGTAATTATTTCACCGGTTAAGATCATATCAAGTGCCGTTCCTTTACCCACCATTCTTGACAATCGCTGTGTACCGCCAGCTCCTGGGATGATAGATAAACTGAGCTCTGGCAAGCCGATTTTAGCATGGGAAGCAGCAACACGGATATCACAAGCTAAGGCTAATTCGCATCCGCCTCCAAGAGCATATCCGTTAATCGCCGCAATGGTTACTTTCGTGCTTTGCTCAATCTTTTGACATAATCCTGAAAGACCAGGCAACAATGCATCAGATGCACTCCTTTCCCTTAGCTGTCTAATATCAGCACCTGCAGCAAAGGATTTTGCTCCTTCCCCTGTAAAGAGAATCACTTTCACACCTTCATGATTTTCCCATTGTAGTAATGCATATTCTATTTCAATTACTGTTTGAGTATCTAGTGCATTTCTCACTTCAGGAAGATTGATTTTTATCACGCCAATTGCTCCATCTTTATACACGAGAATATTTTCAAAGTGCATTCCTATTTTCTCCATTTCCAAGATTTATTATTTTAGGCGAAAAGACTCCTACCTCAAAGAATGTGAAGGGCGATAGCCCAATGAATAGGCAGGAGATGAATCGCCTTTTTGCGTAGGAAACTCGTCTGTCATGTAAAATCTTCAACGTCCTTTCTGCCCACACTCACCGAAGTAGCGAAAACCAAGCAGAGTAGGGAGTGTGGCGAATCCAACGTACAAGATATGAAGTGTTCTGCGGGTAGAGCCTACTCAATAACTGGTGGATACACTGGTGTTCGTAGGAATCCCCCACTTCAAGTGTTAGCTTAGTGGTGGGTAGTTCAATTAAATAGAATAAAGTGTGTCTATATTTCCCTCTAGATTTTTTATACTTTCTACAATTGACTTCGCTCTTTTTCCCCCAATGATAGATGAACAATTAGCCATAAATTTCTCTTCTAATTTTTCATCTGTTAATGGTTTAGAGGGCTCTCCTAGTGGGTTTTCTACATAGCATGTGAGTGTCGTGCTATTTTTTAATTTAATTTCAAGCCTCGCTGCCCGTTGTGCAGGATAATGTTGATCAGCTTCTTCATCCACATACACTTCCACTAATTGAGCCAGCCTGCTAATGGTTTCTTTTGTCTGTTCTGGTTGAAAATGATTAACCTCCAATACTGGATGATAGACGGCTGCAGCTATCGCATACGGCAAACTCATTTGTGCATCCAATAATGTCTGGCAATCCTTATGACGATGTAAATAAGCAATCTGATTGACACCTATGCGAATTTCAACAATATCTTGAGATCGAATGGGTGAATTCCTTTTTAATTCATACACAGCATCAATCGAAGAATGCAAATGTCGACAGCATGGGTGGGGCTTAAAATAAATATTCATGATTTCATATTCTTCACCAATGTTTCTAAACATTCGTTCAATCGATACTTTACCGTCTGCAAAGGCCTGAAAAAGGCCATTTTCTCCTTCCAATACTCCTTTCGGTCCTGATAATCCCTTTCTTGTCAGTTCAACTGCAGTAATCCCGTCACGTGTAGCCTGTCCAGGATGAATCCGTTTCACTTCCGAACCCGTGCCTAAAAAAGCAAAAATCCCGCCAGCAAAGCTCCCGGCAATTCCAAAGGCATTTTGAACTTCTTCCTTTTTCAATCCGTATAATACGCTTGCCGCTGCTACAGAACCGAAAATGCCGGCTACTGGTGTATTATGAAAGCCTCGCTGCCTTGAAGATGGATGAATAGCAGATGAAATTCTTAAGCAAACGTCATAACCGATAACAATGGATTTTGCCAATTCATCGAATGTTGGTTTTACATGTTGTGCTATAGCAAATACAGATGGAAATACAACAGTTGCCGGGTGAACCGATCCCCCTGTATGTCCATCGTCCATATCAAGACAATGGGCACTCGTTCCATTTAGGAAGGCAGCGTTTCCTTTTGATAATCCCGTTTGACGCCCAATAATATTGGTCGTTCCTCTCCCTTCAGACTCTAGCAGGTATTCATAAACAAGCCTGCTTACTTCTGTGTTCGATCCTGTGATAGCCGCGCAGACATAATCTAAACAAGTTCTTTTCACTTGATTAACTAACAATTCATCTAACTGAATATTTCTAAAATTAGCTACATGGGCAGCCAATCTTTCGGTAATATTTTTATATTCTATTGAACCGTTACCTTTTTCTTCATTCATAACGCTGATTGTGTTATTTTCATTCGTATTCATTTTATATCCTCCTATTTACCAAAACGTTTCTCATCGTTATTATTTTTTTCGTTTCTGTTAAAGTCGGTTGTTGATTTCCGTTTCAGGCACTTCACTTTCTGCGGGCGACCGCCGAGCCTCTTGGACACTATGTGTCTGTGGGCTTCTCCCGCAGGAGTCTCGTGCCTTCAACTTCTATCAACATTATTCTTTAAGACAACCTTTTTATAAAACACGTCCATGGTTTTAACGAACTTTTACTTTTCCTTCTGACATTTCTTCTTGCTTCAGCTTGTCAATAATTCCACGTGCTGTTAATGCACCTGCTGCAAGCACAATCGCTTTAATAAATAAAATCGGACCCAATCCAATTAATGTACTTAAATTAGCAAAAACAAAGGGAATGATCGTTTGCCCAAGCCTGTTAGCAGCCAGCCGAATTCCCAAGACCTCCCCAGTTTGACCAGGAGGAGAAACATTGTATGAGAGGACAATCGTTAATGGCTGGGTAACACCTAGACCTGCTCCTAATAGAAAGGAAGCGGCAAACAGTAAAGGAAACTCGTGAAAAAACGGAATCATGCCGTAGGAAACAGCACCAATCATCATAAATACCCACAGTACTGTCACCCTGCCAAACATAGTTACTAATCTTGGCATAAAAATTCTTACTAAAACATTGGAAGCTGCTTGTGCTCCTAAAAGCAAGCCTATTTGCGAAAAATTTAGTCCTATGGATTGGGCATACAACGGAAAATAGACATAGAATATATCTAAGGCTGATAAGATAATCATACTGACCAGAACAGCTCGAGATAAGCCAGGAATTCGAAACAACTCTTTCATACTCGTAGATTTTTCTTTCTTTGACACGGAAACAGCTCTTGAAGGTTTAGAAATGAAAAGAGATAGAACCATAGGGACAAAGGGAACAAATGCTAGAATCATAAATGTCAGTTGAAAGCCATAATGTTCGGTTGAATATCCTCCAAGGATAGGACCGAGCAGCATCCCAACTGAAGAGAAAAGACTAAATGTCCCAACTGAACGATCACGATTCTTATTTGTTGTTGACTTCGCCACTCCATTTTGAATCGCGAGTATGGCAAGTAATTGTGATCCACCTAAAATGAGCTGTGAGATAAATAAAATTTGAACACTTGGAAAAAAGTATGGAAGACACAAAGAAATAAATAATCCTAATGATCCAATGAATATTGGAATTCTCTCTCCATATCGATCAATATAACGCCCGGCAAAAATGGCGATAATAAGTGGTGCAATCGAATAACAGGCAGTGATCATTCCAATTTCGAACATCGTTGCTTCTAACTCGTTTGCAAATAAAGATGTCATAGGTCTTGCTGCAAAGACTGAAATGAAAATAAAAGGAGTAACCATATATAAAAGGTTTCGTTTCATATTTCCTCCGCGTTTGAATCATTGTGAAATGAATAATATATGTTCTATCATTATTTTCCTTTAATAGCTTCAACATAGTTCAACAATAAATCCCTGTTTTCATACCAAAAACAGGGATTTTCTAATAAGTTTTTAAACTGGAAAGTGATATCCTGTTTAATGGAAGGACTTATTTAAACTTCAAAATCACCTTCTAATAAATTTTAGCAATGAAAGTACCAGAATTCGGCGCATAAAGTAGATGAGAAAACATCTAATAGCTAATTCAACATATAAGTCACCAACCCAACGGCAACTTCTTTTTCCTCATCATTTAAAATGGTCGCTTCCCCAACTACAAGGGAATTGCCTTTTTTGATGACTCGACCTTTGGCAATCAACTTATCGCCTGATCCAGGACGAAGGTAATTCACCTTCAATTCTACTGTAACCCCTGCTTTACCATCAGGAAGGAGCGATCGAAGTGCTGCACCCACAGCTGCATCAATTAAACTCGCAATCACTCCTCCATGAACATTACCTCTGCTCTGTGTGATCTCGTAGATTACGGGAAGTTCTAAAATAGCAGTCCCTTCCCTTAACTCTATCTCTTTTAAGCCAATATGCTTCCAATAAGGATTATTCTTCATTCCATTATTTATATGTTTATCCATTTTCCTCACCTAACATTATTCATTTTTTAAACCCGCAATAACTAAATCCTTTACATCTTTAATTAATAGTCGAGGACTTCTGCTGAATGAAGTTAAACTTCAAAATCACCTTCTATTAAATTTTTCTTCTTTTTAAATCCATTTAATGTGCTGAAAACAAGTAAAAGCAAACCGATAGCAATTAAAGTACCAGAAATTGGGCGCATAAAGAAGATGAGAAATCCATCTGTTGATGTCGCAAGTGATTGAAGAAATGAAGACTCAATTTGACCTCCCAAAACAAATGTTAAGACGGTTACTGCAGCAGGAATATCTAGTTTTTTCATAATATATCCCACAACCCCAAATAAAAGCATTAACCCTATATCCCATAAGCTATTATTAATACTGTAAGTCCCAACCATTGTTAAAATAAGAATCAATGGAAATAATAGCTTATATGGAACAAGTGCTATTTTCGCCCAAAATCCTGCTAATGGAAGATTAAAAATGAGCAGAATGAAATTACCAATAAACATACTGGCAATAATGCCCCATACAAAATTAGGGTTGTTTTGGAATAATGCAGGCCCTGGAGCTAAACCATGCATCATAAAGGCTCCTAGTAATACAGCAACCGTTGGCGAGCTAGGAATGCCGAGTGTAAATAGCGGAATGAGTGCGGCACCACTGTGAGCGTTGTTAGCCGTTTCAGGTCCTGCAACTCCTTCAATAGCCCCTTTCCCAAATCGAGAAGGATCCTTTGCCATTTTTTTCTCAATAGAATAAGAGATAAGGGAGGAAATCGTTGCTCCTGCGCCAGGAATTAATCCAATTAACATCCCAATACCCGTTCCTCTTCCAACTGATTTCATCGTTGGTTTCCATTCATCCCTTCTTGGCAGCATTCCCTGAACTTTAGCTGGTTTATCCATCTTCATCTTATTTTCAGCATTTAGTAGGATCTCTGATATTCCAAAAAGACCCATAGCCACAATAACAAAATCAATACCTTCTATTAAATTCATTTGTCCAAAGGTGAATCGAATTTCTCCTGAAATCGGATCCATACCAATTAGCGCTAATAATAAACCAAATAAAGCAGCGATAAGTCCTCTTGTGATTGATTTCCCCATCAATCCTACAATTAATAACAATCCAAGCAACATGAGAGCAAAATACTCAGGAGGACCAAACTTTAAAGCAAAGCGTGCTAATGGAGGACCTAAAAAAGTGAGTCCTAAAACAGCCACAATTCCACCAACAAAGGAACCGATTGCGGCAACTCCTAAGGCTGTTCCTGCCCTCCCCTGCTTCGCTAGTTGATGTCCATCGATACAAGTGATAACAGACGCTGATTCTCCCGGTGTATTAATTAAAACGGATGTAATCGTCCCGCCATACATAGATCCATAGTAAATGCCCGCTAACATAATAATGGCAGATACCGGTTCCATCCCAAATGTAATCGGGATTAACAGGGCTGTTCCTGCAACAGGGCCCAGCCCGGGCAATACGCCTACAAACATCCCCATTGACACACCAATAATGCAATAGATAATGTTCCAAACAGTTAGTGCTTCCTGAAAACCTATTAATAGCCCTTGCAAAGATTCCATATATTCCTCTCCTTACCAACCTAATACATTAACTGGCAAAGCCACATTTAATAAAGATCCAAATACCCAGAACAGGAGGATTGATACGAAAATAGCAATACCAAGACTCGTATACCATTTATATTCCTTAAAAAGCAGTGCAAAAAGGAAGATGGTCGTAGTTAATACAAACCCCAAATAGGTTAGTGCAAATACGTAAAACAACATGCATCCTACTATATATGCTATTTTTCCAAAGGACTTTTCATTTTGTGCACTTTCTTCTGGTGTGCTATCTTCTTCCTTTATTTCTTCTGTTTTACCCTTTTTATAAGATTGATAAATATATAAAAGTGATAAAACAGCAAGCGCTCCACTTATCCAAGTTGAAAAAAACCTGGCCCTGGTCCTAAGGATCCCAAATAGTCATATCCTAGAGCTTGAACAAAAAAGACCGATGCAAAAAGGAATAAAAAAATCCCAGCTCCAATTTCGCTTTTGTTATTAAGCACTGACTCAACACCCTTTTCCTGTTTTCTTTTATCTAAAAAGATTGAACATCTATCATCTAAATCATTAACCTACTTGATGATAAATGTTTAGATGATATATATCCTTGTTTTGGTTTTACTTAATTAATCCCACTTCTTTTAATACATCTCCAGTTTTCTTATAACTTTCCGTGATTTCTTTTTGAAAATCTTCTGGTCCTGCATAAGCTGGATTTGCTCCACCTTTATTAATTTGGTCAATAACAGCTGGATCCTCCAATGCTTTTTTGAAGGCATCATGCAAAATATCTAAAACTTCCTTAGGAGTATCTTTAGGTGCTAATAGTCCATGATAAACATCTATTGAAGCATTTTCGCTTGCCCAAGGGAAACCATCAAAACCTTCTTCTTTATTACTACCGATATTTATTAACGGACGAACCTCACCAGATTCAACTAAAGCTCGTGGATTTTGAGTCTGAACGACTACACCTTTAACATGTCCACCTAACAATGCTGTCAGCGCAGGACCTGCACCATCGAACGGAACATGTTTTGCTTTAATTTTTTCGTCCTTAGATAAAGCTTCCATCGCAATATGACCAGTAAGACCTGTGCCTGCAGTGCCATAAGTGAATTCTTCAGGATTCTTTTTCATATAAGCTAACCACTCATCATATGTTTTCCAAGGAGCATCTGCTTTGACAATAATTGCTTGCGGATTAGAAAGCACACGCATGATAGGTGCAAAACTGTCGTGGGAGTAAGTTGCCTTTCCATAATTAGGCTGGATTGATAAAGCTCCTGTTGAAGTCATTAATAATGTATAACCATCTGGTTTCGCATTCAATACTTGAGTATTTCCTACCGTACCCCCTCCGCCAGGCTTGTTAACAACTACTACCGCCTGGTTATTTGGCAGATATTCGCTGACTTTCCTTGCCAATGCCCTTGCTGCCATATCAGTCCCACCGCCGGCATCGTATGGGACAATAATTTCTATTGGTTTGGTTGGGAAATCTGCAGTTGCTTTATTCGTAGTAGCATTTCCCGTCGACTTTGAACAGGCACTTAAGATAATCATGGCAACTAGTACTAAATACAATGAAATTTTTTTCATTATTTTTCTTTTCCCCTTCCTAAATGAGATAGCTAGAGAGACAAATAAAATAAAACGCTTTCATTTTTTTAGTTGATCTAAGAGTTTATGAATAAACATTCTCTATCTTTTTTTTCAGAATTCCCCCTTTTAATAAACGTAAAATTCAGCATTGAATTAATATTCTGACTTTTTTTACAATAAAAATTCTTCTTACATAATTTCTCTCTCAAGAATGATGCCAAAAGTAAAGCCATCAAAATCCATAGTTTTTTCGGCTAACTATTTTGGTTTTTAAACAATCCGCATGCTAAATCGTTCATAGTTGATATTTTAAATCTGCTATGAGTTTTATTTCCCTGTAAATTCAGGCTTTCGTTTTTCAATAAAAGATTCTACTCCTTCTCTATGATCCAATGTGGTACGTAAAAACGTTTGGCTCATATTCTCCTTTTGTAAAACCTCCTCAAAGGACAAAGATGAAGAACTATTAATAATGAATTTAGAATGTATAAATGCTTGCAGTGCACCATTTATTAATTCTTCCGCCAATACAATCGCTCTCTTCAACGCTAGATTTTTCGAAGCAATTTCATAGATGAACCCATAATCATAAGCTTCCTCTACTGGAATGGTCACTCCCTTCCAAATCCATTCTTTCGCCTTCCACTCTCCTACTTTTTTCGGGAGATGATAGAGAAGACCTAAATCAGGAATTAAACCGACATTTTTAAACGATAAAGAAAACTTAGAACCTTCCTCTGCGATAATAAGATCTGAGGCTAATGCTAAACTCATCCCCGCTCCCGCTGCATATCCATGAACTGCGGTGATAACTAACTTTGGCATTTTACGGATTAATTCTACAATCTTAGCAGCCTGATCCATTGTTTGTTTAATTTCTAATGTAGTGTATTTCTTTGCCATTCCCTTCAAATCCCCGCCAGCACAAAACGATTTTCCCTTGCCTGAAAGAATGACAACATGGATCGACTCATCTTTCTCAATTTCTTTTAATGCGGATAAAAGTTGTTCTTTTAATCCTTTGCTAAAAGCATTTAACGTTTCTGGTTCATTTAGGTAAATAATTGCGTAATTATGATGCTTTTCCAAAATAACACGATCCAATAACAATACCTCCCTCCTATAATTTGATTTTCTGATTTACTAAGTTGAATGACCCGTTAATTCCAAAGTTAAGCTTTCTTACACCTATATATAAAGCAAGAAGTATGCCAATTTAATAACCTATAAAAATACACTGGAAATTTACTTTTCTGTTCAGTTTAGCAACATTTTACTTTTTATTGTTAATATTTTAAACGCTTAAGAAGTTTCACTTAATTTTTTCCACAACGTGGTACGGCTAATCCCTAATTTTTCAGCAACTACGGTTTTATTCTGATTATTTAATTCCATCATTTTATTAATCACTTGCTTTTCTATTTCTTCCATCGTACCAAATTGGACCATGATTACCTCGTTTTGATTTAACTGACGATCATCATCTTCTGTTTCGCTTAAAATATCATTAATAAAGGCATCTTCCCCTTTAAATTTCTGTACACCGAGCTGAATTCTTTCTACAATATTTTCAAGATGCCTAATATTCCCCGGCCAGCTGTACGTCAAAAAAAAGTTTTTTAGGTTACCCGAGAAATCTTCAAAACAGAGTTTTGAGCCCATCTTTTGTAAGAAGAAATCAACAAGAATCGGAATATCCTCCATTCTGTGACGTAATGGTGGAAGCCCCATATGAAGTACATTTAATCTAAAATATAAATCAGAACGAAACTTTCCTTCCTTTACCAAATCCCAAAGGTTACGATTTGTTGCCGCTACAACTCGAATATCGACCGGAATCACCCGATCACCCCCAATTCGCATAACCTCTTTTTCCTGAAGAACCCTTAATAGTCTTGTTTGAATAAAATCAGGAATTTCTCCAATTTCATCAAGGAAGATCGTTCCTCCATGGGCCAATTCAAAGAAGCCTTGTTTACCTCCTTTATTCGCACCAGTAAAGGCTCCTGCTGCATACCCAAATAATTCACTTTCAATTAAATTTTCTGGAAGAGCTGCACAATTAACAGCAACAAAAGGACCATCTTTTCTGTTACTGGCATTATGTATACCTTGGGCCATTAACTCCTTCCCCGTTCCGCTTTCTCCAATAATCAAAACGGTTGAATTCGTCACGGCATATTCTTTAGCCAGTTTAATCGCGAGCTCCATCTGCTCACTTTTATGCCGAATATCTTCTAATGTAAAACGGGCTATTAACCCTTTTGAATGCAATTCTCTTCTAATTTCACTCTCTAATTTTTGAATCTTACTAATCTCTCGGCAAATAATGACCGTGCCTATCCTGTCTAATCCAACAATAAGTGGTTCATAATTAATAATTATATTTTGTAAACGGAAACTTCCATTGTCAGTATATATTTTTTTTTGCTGCAACAAATTTAAAAGGAGGGGGGTTCGTATTTCCTCAATTCTCTTCCCTGTAACAAATGATTCCTTTATCCCAAATATCCTTTCGGCCGCAGGATTAAATGTTTCTATTTGACCATCTTTTGATAGAAAGAGAATCCCTTCATCCGTCACATTAATAACTGCCTTTAATCTTTCAGTCTCTTTTTTAATTAGTATTCGGTCTTGTCCTACTTGACTAGCTAAGATTAATGCTCTTTTTATTGTCCTATCACTTGTAATAATGTTCATACTCTTCATTCCATGATTTTGAACAATTTCATGTGCCCGAATGCCGCCGCCCACTACTACTTCCATTCCCATTTCTTTTGCCCATTTTATTTGCTTAACCAGCTCATCCCATGTATGATACGGCAATATCGTTACATCAAAACCAACTGTTTCAATCACTTGGTCAAAATTAAAGGCAAAACCTTCTTCTGGGTAAGTAATAAAACAAATTTTATCTCCCAATTCTTTAGCTCTTTTAAAAGAACCTAAGATATCAAAATTACTTGAAGCACTATGGACAATAGGCAGTTGGACTAATTTGGCAACTTCCTTGGCTGTCCCTGCCCGGCTTATCACCACTTCAAATCCACCCTGTGATACAAGTCTTTTTACTTCTTGGGCAGCTTCATTTAAAATTCCCTCAACAACAGTTACTGAAAAATTAAGTTCCTTTGCAATTTTTTCAATCTTGGCTGTTAACTCTGGATTCCCCGATGTCATAATCATCTTATTCTTCATCTATGATTCCCCCGTTTACTATAATCTATAAAATCGTCTTTTTGATAAAAAATTGTAAGTGTTCATATATTAATCATACATGACAAAAACTGAACAGTTAATGTAAAATTTACTCTATTCAAAAAATTTAGGGTATTCTATTTTCATTTAATATTATATAATCACCTAAAAATAAAACAGTGTCTAGTCTTTCAATAAGAAGACACAATCTGACTTGGAAATATAGCTTTTTCCTTAAGTATACAGAATTGAATATATGAGATAATTTTGGGCGCAGTATGCGATGAAAGTTGCACGTACTGGTGCTAGCAGGGGGAAAGGGGGAGATAACGTCAAACCCTTACCTATCTGTTATCAATATCCCCAAATAAATTCAATAAGCCGAAAATATGCAGTTTTTATTCATTTCTTGCATATTATTGGCACGGAGAGGAAGTACATTGGGACGAAATTTACCTTTGTTTAATAATTCTACAGTTGTGATTAGTCGCAGCGACTATTCATATATCAAATGTGTTAACGATCCCTAAAACAAGCATTCCTTCTTTACTTCAACCACAACGGCTGCCCTATATACAAACCCTGAGCAGGAGAGCTAAAAAAGGCTGCGAAACAGCTGAGAGAGAGAAGAACCAATTATCGTGAAAAGGTTAAAATAAAAGGAGAAGATTTTCTAGTCTTCTCTTTTTTAGTATGTGTGTAGAAATGAAAACATAAGATATCATCTATATTTCTGCCACTTGGCAAGGCTAAATACCTATAATAAACGTTATGTTAACTAGAAAAATTGTGTAATAAAAAACAAACTTTAAAGCCCCTACTCTATTATTGCGCGGGTACTGCATACTGTCAAAAGTTAGGAAAATGCTCAAACACCAGTCTTAGCAGGGGTTTTTACTGTAAGATGACCTGTGAGGGATTCGAACCCACGATCTCTTCCCTGTCAATGAGAATCTAACAGTTATATATTTTATGAAATAGGACAAAATAAAAAAGCCTTAATTACAAGGCTTTTGACTTTGTTTGAAGTCCTATGATTCCTATATAGATAGACAGCGAGGGTCGACCCCAGTTCTCCTGGAAAGGCTATAATATAGGAATTTTTAAGTGTTCTTAGCACCTATCCAAAATTAATGACTTGTTTTGACTATGTTTTTTAAGTGACTTACGGAGACAAGATTTTTTATAACAATATAAAAATATATTCAATCATTATGGAAAACCCCATTCAATCGAGGGAGCTGGGGAACGCCTTTATCCTCTATATGATAATATTCTCTTAAATGATTAATTGCATCAACCAAAAACCAATCAGAGTTCAATAATGCTTCATATACTTTTGCTTGCCATGCATTTAAATTATAAATTTCCATGGATTCTTTACTACTTATTAAAAACTGTATAGGTGCTTCTTCATTTCCTGATTCATACTCTTCAACAATTAATTTAACCCTTCCTCTAAAATACCTTACTGCGTTACTTGCATATAAAGTCCCTAACTCTAAACTCTCAAATTGCATTTCTAATCTTTTTTTCAAAATCTCATTTTCAATGTCTTCCTTCACATTATATTTAAATGTAATAGGCCATTGATTCTCTATCAGTTTACATTCCAGCCAATTTAAATCATTTATATTATCAAAATAAGGATTAATAAACATTTTATTTGCTGTTAAATCTCGAATATCTTTTTTATTTTTATTACAGTCTGAACAACAAGGTAACAAGTTTATTGGCGTAACAGCATAAGAAATAAAATATGCTTTTGGGAGATAGTGATCTACAGTTTTTACTGTTCCATGTAAACAATATGGACATAAGTCATCTTCTGCTTTTGAAATAATATATTCGTATACATCTCTTCCAATATTTTTAGAGCCTTTAGTATTCACAAAATATTTTTCATATACCGTTTTCATTGATTTTGAATCAATAAATTTCAAGTAATTAACCCTATCTTGGTCACCTATTCGATTTAAGACTTCCTCAATCGTGATATTATTTATTACCTCTATTATTCCCCTTAAACTCATTCCCGAAAGATTATCAAATATAACACTTAATCCATTTTTACTGAGTAACTCGATTATTTTTTTTACTAATATTCCTAGGAAGATTAAGAATATCTTTTAGTAAAACATTCTGAGGAATATCGATACTTAATTGTTCATTAAGGCTATACAATCCGCCAGAATCTGAGGTTGCTAAACTAATATATTGAGTTTCTTTTTCAATAAGTATATTTTTTATAGCAAGTAATCTACCCTTTAAAAAGTTATATGTTTCCCCATGCTTATTAGATAACATTTCATCCAAAAAATCTTCTAAATTATAATCAGGAAATTTTATTGAATACATTTATTTTCCCTCTCTAGTTAGTTGATTTATGTATGTACGAATTAATGATTTAGCCTCTATACTTAGTTCATTATTAAATCTATCTATAATTATTTCATAATCCTTATATTTTTCGACTTCTTTTTTCAGCATAGAATGGAAACCTGTATTTCTAATTTCTAAACCAAAGATTTCTTCTGTTAAAACACCTACATTCTCTCCAAATGTTTCAAATCTTGGTCTATCAATCTTAATATAGTCTCCACGCTTTCTAATTATAGAAACACATGACTTTGGGACTTCTTGAAGTACTACAGGAGAGTGAGTAGCTAAAATCGCCACACCATTTTCAGAAATTATTAATTCTGATATTGCTCTTATAAATGCTGATAGTAGAGGTGGATGCAAATGTGTCTCAGGCTCATCGATTAAAATCAGGGATTTTTCTACTATTAATTCGACAGTCTTAGCTATCGATAATAAAATAATTTGATGTCCTGAACTTAAATCAATAAATCTATCAGCCAATATTTCACTATATTTTTCTGTTTCTTCTTTACTTTGGTTCGTAACGATATAATCTTCGATTATATTTATTAATCCAAAACTGCTTAAATTAAAATCAGCATTTAAAATTTCAAACATTCTATGTAGAGAATAAAATCTCTTTTTTGAAAATATCTTATAAACAGATTCAGCAAACTCTTGTTTAAGTTCATCATAAGTTTTCGTTTCAGATTTATTCTTTTTTACTCCAACATAATAATATTCATTCTCTTTGTCATCTGTTTCATAAATAGGATGCTTGTCAAAAACACTAAATGAGATAAAAATGGTGTTAGCAAAACTATCACTTAAATTCCCATTTAAATATTCTTGGATAATCCCTTTTAAAGCTGTTGTTTTCCCTGCACCATTAGTTCCTATGATTGCATGTATATTAGTTGGCGGTAATGATTCAGGTATCACCTCAAATTCAAACATAGTACCAGGGAGTTTAGAATTTGGGATATTGTATTCAAATGCATAATCAGTTAAAACAGCCCCACCTCGAGCTATTCGAGTAAACTGTTTATCAAAAACTCTAGGATTTATTTCTCGCACTAATGAAGTTTTGAAAGCTTCCTCATCTTTCACTTCTTTATAAATTTCTTCATTATATGCAACATCCTTTAAATTATTAAAATAATCAATTCTTATTTGATCTCCTAATTTCTTTAATTCCCTATAGTATGCAAGCACTCTGACCTAATGAAAAATAATTATCTGACAAGCTCTCAAATGTACTCTCTAAAGATGTGCTACTCTCATTTTGGCCTTTATAGGCAATCTTTACGTAACCTAACTCCGTTTCTTCTAATTCTTCATTCACATAAAACACTTTATATAAAGTGTAATATCCAAAGTCATTCCAATTATCTGGAACTAAATGAAAACCAGTTTTACTTTTCTTCTCTCTAAATCCTGTTTTATAAAACACTATCTATTCCTCCTTTTCGCTATCTATATCAAAGAAATTCAATAAACCCTGAGATATTTCCTCTTATTGTCTATATCATAGATATTTGTCTCTTTATCTATAATTACTCTTATAGATCTGATTTTCACACATAAATATTTCAATATCATAGCCCTTTCACAAATTTTATTAATTAATTTTAAAATAGATCTTAATATCTCTTTAAAATAAAGGACATGAAAACACAATAGAACTATTGAACTTCTCAGGAAAATACTATATACAGCTTCCTTCAAATTATAAAATATTTTGATACATTAAAGGGACAGAATATCCCAATAAATTTCTTTTATATAATTATTTTTAGATGAAATTAACTTTTAATTTGCTTTTAGATTGTGAGTTATAACTTTACCCATCCCATTAAGGATCTCTGCTTTATTTTTATCTTTTAAATAGATGTCATACCTTACTAACTCATCTAAGTCAGAAATCATTAATTCTGCATGTGTTTTTAAAATGAATTTTTTAAGTTTAAGTTTATTCTTTTTAGACAAGAGGCTACAAATGATTTCAAATTCTTTTTCCTTTTGATAATCCCATTTATATATACCAGTCCCTGTATTTATAAAACTTTTAACTTTTTCTATAATTGCGTCATATAAAGACTGTTTGAAACCCTCGTTTCCAGATTCCTTTACTCTATTTTTTCTAATTATTAATAGAAGTATCAAAATATCATCTAGAAACTTTACTTTTTCAGATTCAATCTCTCTAATTAGACATTCTTTCAACTCATGATTTATCATTAACTTAGCTAAAAATACAGGCCAAGACTTAGACCTTTTATTATGTAAAAAATAATTGACTAAAAGTTCCGTTCGGTACGTAAATATTAAATCTTCAAAAATTTTAATAAAATTTTGTACTTGATTATTTAAAATAGAAGCATCTTCTTTAGTTAATTTTCCACTTTTTTTAGTTACTCTCTCAATAGGTGAAATTAGCAAGAATAGTCCTATACTACGTCTTAAAGCAGTATTTTGATCGTTTAACAATTTGACGATTAGATTTTGAGTCGGATTCCATCGAATGTTTCCTTGAATATAATTCAGTAATAATAAATTAGTCTTATCTAATAATAAAATACGTTCAAACTTTTCTGAATCAAATTCTTTTAATATTGAAGCTGTAATTATTAAGTCTATAAATCTCCAATATTCAGGTGCAGGGAATCTATATAAAAATTCAAAGTTATTCTGATGATCCCTGATGCTCCATTCAATATCAATTTTAAATGTTTCAGATTTTCCATCCAGTAATTTTATAAGTCCCCCATAAAGCTGATTAATCATACCATATTGATTGAGTAATCTACCGATCTCTTCTTTAGAATCTAAATCTCTTCTAATAAATGCAATAGTAGTTATTAATACTGCTTTATTTTTATCACTTATTTCCCTTGTTTTTATAGATTCATTTAATTCAAATAAAATACGTTTTATAGACTTTCTTTTTAAAATAGAATTGATTTCCTTTTTAACATCTTGTTTTTTTTCATCCCAGTTTCCAGTAATAACCTTCGCAAGATTTTGAATCGTAGTATTATCCATATAATTTACCTCTTTTATTAAATCTCACAACTTCCTACCAGATTACCTTCATTTATATAATCATTAAGTTCTCCTAAAATTTTCTTTGCTGCTGAATGATTTAATATATTAATACAAAAGTGGTTACTATCAATTGAATTTAAAGAAGTCCCAATAGTTAATCCTGAGAAGGTGTTTTTATTTCTACCTAATATAAATCTGTCATGTATAGGTGAACTGATTTGAATAAAATTTAAATTTAATATTCCCTTCTTTACTATTCTCTTTAACACAGAATCTTGCTTTATCGCCTCTTTAATTGTAACGAAATCGTAAGCCTTATCTTCGTCTTTACAAAAGAAGACTATATTCTTTGGTTGTGATGAGCATTCGTAAAAAATTCTTAGCCAATCTAGTGTTTTATTAAATCTATTCTTATCGGTGAAATAAGGATCAAAAACCCAGAATTCATCTTGAGATTCTTGAAGATATTTAGAAATAATCTCAATCGATTTTTTTGTTTCACCTGGCTTTATAAATGTGATATTTTCCTTTTCTTGCTCTTTTAAAAGTTTTTGTCTCATTTGATTATTAGATTTCCAAAACAGCTCTTCTAATTTATCAACTGCTTCTCCAATTATCATTTCATGTTTACTAGGGTCATTTTGCAATTCAAAAAAATCATCTAATTCATTTAATTTTATTCGTTTAGATCTACTTGCCATACCCATACTTAAATGTACTGTACTTATATATGAAAGATTATAATTAAAATAAACTAATCTATTATTTTTAAAAATTTCTATATCTAATGATTTCCATTCTTCAGAAGGATTAATCTCTAATTCTGATGTGAAACTTTCTATCACCTTTAAATGAGACGACACTATGATATCTTTATTCTTAAATTTAACTATAACAATTGAATCCTTCTCTAGATTATTAAAAGTTATTCCGTTCAAATGATTAGGTTTAAAACTAACACTTATAGGTTCGTACAATAATGTATCTCCATAAAGTATAGGATTACGATTAAGATCGAGTCCTGTATATTTCTTGATAAATTCATTAATAATGAGTAAATCTTTTAATGATAACTTAAGTTCAAACTTATCTTCTAACGCTTTTATAATTTTTTTAGGTTTTGAGCTTGAAACAAATCTTCTCATAAAAGTACATTTACTCTGTGAATATGGATTTAATTCATGTTTAGGATTTAAAAAACCTTCCTCTATAAATACTACATGATTTAGATTATCTAGAATTTCATCGTTAACTATTGACTGTTCGAAAACTAAGTTATATCGTCCTAGTTTTTTCTTTATATAGATGTTTCCTTGAAGATTACAGTCATTATCAAACCCTCTATGTAAGATAGTTATAATAGCTTCTCTAGCAAAAAGCACTCGATTTAATATCAATTAGTATAGCTCCCATCTTTTAACTGAATACCATTATTATATATTATTAATAATATAAATGAATTCTATATAATACTCTATCTTCGTATTAAAAATAGCCGTATTGTTTGTAAATGCTAACCAAAATATTCAATTCCTACAATTTATTCGAATGATATTCGGATTCATCACCTTTTTAGTAATCCTTTTATTAAAAATTCTATATAACCTTTTATTAAAAAAATTAATCTTATATGCATTTAAATGTTTATCTGTACATTATTCTCATCTATACCTAATCCCATTTGCTAATTATTAATTTCTAAATAAGTTTTGCACACCTCCTAAAAAGTAAAGATATCTTTATATGTATGATTTTTCCGTTGCTGAGATTCGTTCTACAGCGAAATTAACTTTTGTTTTATGGATAATGGTTCATTCGATTTAATATAGAAGCTTTTAGAAACACACTATTTTAAGAGATGTCTTATTGTATATCTCTTAAATTTTCTTCTTAGGATTAGTTTTATTTACAACATACCTAAGTTACGATAATGGAGTTAGTATAGTTTCATGGACACATTTTAGTTAAGTCCTTACAATGATTTTTGAGAGGATGTGTCCGTCTTGGAACGTAAAAATACAGGTAAAAAATATAATAATGAATTCAAGAAGACTATTGTAGATCTTTATCACTCGGGTAATTCGGTCAAAGAATTAAGCGGCGAATATGGCGTATCAGAAGTTACCATTTATAAATGGGTTAAAGAATTTACTCCTATCGGTTTAGGGGAAGAGTCCATGACTCCAAAGGAATTAGACGCCATTCAGAAGGAAAACCTTCGGTTAAAGCAAGAAGTTGAAATCTTAAAAAAGGCTATGGCCATATTCGCTAAAAAGTAACCGAGACAGATCTTACCGAATTTATTGAGGAACACAAGAAACAATATCCCGTACAGAAGATGTGTGAAATACTAGAAATCCCAAGAAGCAGCCATTATCAATCCCTTCAAATAGTCGTATCAAATCGCGAACAGGAAAACATAGAACTAACGAAGGAAATTCATCTTATTTACCTGGAAAGCAAAGGACGATATGGGGCTCCAAAGATTCATGAAAGCTTATTAACCAAAGGGTTTTCCCTAAGTCTAAAGCGTGTTCAACGTTTAATGAGCAAGGCGAGAATTCGTTCTATTACCAAGAAAAAATACCGTCCCTATCCATCTAAAGAAAAGGTTATTCAATTGGATAATTTGCTAAAACGAGACTTCACTACTCAAACCATTAATGAGAAATGGGTAGCAATATTACGTATATCCACACGTTAAAAGACGGATGGTGTTATTTAGCTTCGGTATTGGACCTTCATTCTAAGAAAATAGTAGGGTATTCATTTTCTCGTTCAATGACGACAGAACTGGTCATAAAAGCTTTCAATAACGCACACTTATCACAAAAGCCCTCGGAGGGCTTAGTTCTTCATACGGATCTTGGCTCACAATATACAAGCAGTGAGTTTACTCAACATATCCAAAACCATCATATTAAGCAATCCTTTAGTCAGAAAGGTTGCCCGTACGATAATGCCTGTATTGAATTCTTTCATGCCCTATTAAAAAAGGAAGAAGTCAACCACGTACAATATCTAGACTATCAAACAGCTAAATTAGCGATGTTCCAATTAATTGAAGGTTGGTATAACCGAAAAAGAATTCACAGCAGCTTGGGCTATCAAACCCCACAAGCCATTGAAGATCGAATTAGGAATACAGCTTAAGATTTAACTTTTTAGTGTCCAAAATATTGACTCAAATCCAATAATTATAGTTATTTGAACTAAGAAAATTTGTTTAACTTCAGCAACAGCTTAAAAAATTATTATAAAAGAGACCATTTCATGCTCCTTTCCAGGATATGAAATGGTCTTTTTTTAGTGTATTTTGAAATAAAAATATGCAAAGAAATAGTTTATATTCAATAAAATATTTACTGACGCCTCTGAGTAGCTCTGTATAAAATGAATGGGCAATGACTTGGATGGTATAAAGACCTCAATCAAACCTTTTCTTCATTTAAAATCACTTTAGTAGTGATGATAATTTTTGCTCTACCCACTTACTCATACTAATTCCTTCTTGTTCAGCTAACTCTGTCATACTTTCTAATAGATCAATAGGTAATTCCAAACTAGTTTTTCTATAAGAACTTCGTAAAATCAGGTGACCCTCTTCATTGTAGATGTCTCCTTTTATTAAAAATGGCAAGATATCAGCTGCAAAGAAACACTTTGTCGTTAATGGCCTTTCCCCCGCCCGGATGAAGAGTTCTATCGTGTGATCCTGTTCCCTCAATCGTATGTTTTCCATTCCCCATGTTTCATATAAATAGTCCACGAATGGATAAAATACAACGGCATCCTTCGGAATTTCTAGCTGTACATAGCCTTTATACTCCAAAGTGGATTGATGAATGGGATAGACCGGCTTTAACTGATACTCCCTTATCCCTTCTTCAAATGGCAACCATTTTTGAATATTTGCTAAGTAAAAACCCCATTCATTCTCCTTATTCCGTATAACACGTGCTTCAGGCACCTTGCTTGAATGGAATTTCTGAAATAAGACGATATCTTGACTAGAATGATAATACTCAAATCGTTTTGGGCGTTGGGATTCAGATGGTTTCAGTAATCCGGCCGCTTCTTCATAGGCTGTTTCAGATATGACATAGATTGTCCTCTCATCTCCAAAAGGTACTACCTCTGCTTTTATTACCCCCTCTTGAATATACTTATAGACACTTTGAACAGACAATCCTAGTTTGTTTGCTACTTCAGTAGGCCTCATACCCGTAGGGTGCGATTTCTTTTGATTCACAAGTTGATCCACTTCCGCTTTTTCATAGCGTGCCTCTCTATGAATTCGATGGGGATCCGCAATTTTACTAATTTTCTTCTGCTTTGCATAATGATAGACCGTTGCTTTGGAGACACCTAGTAAATCGGCTACCTCTTGTTGCGTATACCATTCCACTTTATACCACTCCTGTCTTCCTGGATTTCTCGTTTCATCATCATTACCCCTGCTTGTTACAGCGTAATTTCCTCATGATACAAAACGGCTTCAGCTTGTCCAAATCTTATGCGATATTGTAGACGTGGATGATCGATTACTTCCATGACCTCCCCTTTTTTCTTTTCAAATTCTTTAATATAGTAAAAACTCTCTGAGTCTTCTTCTTCTGTGCACGTTTGCTGAACCCGAACTGAATCTCCAACTTCATACGGGATCATTTCGTGTTTATTCTCAACATCTGAAATTATCAAATTTACTCCACCCTTTATTCATATATTTTAAATGTTCATATATATGGTTCTTCATTTATTCATTCTATCATATCCGTTACTAGAGTACTTAATATGTATAATGAATGAAATCTATTAATTATACTTTAATGTATCTTTTTATGTTAATCAATAAAATCTATATTAAATGAAATAACGTATTGATAAATTAAACCATATAACCTAAATAAAGATAGGTTTTATTTAGGTCTTACATAATTATTTAATTCTTATAATTTGTTATAATGTAAGTACTATTAATTAAAAGGGTTTTAATAAATATATACTTTATCTTATTAATCGTTGGATTATAAAAGTGAGGGATTCAGGTATGCATGAACTGATAGAAAATACGAAAGAGATTCAGAGTAGTGCATGGAAAAAAAGCCTTTCAGAAATTTCCATCCACACGTTACAAGAACGATTAGATACGACAGAAAAGAATGGACATAAGCCTTTTTCCGATTTTAGCGATGTAGAAATGCTACAGTGGTTTCTTCAACGACGAGAGCATTTAAAACAGCAACATGAAAAGTCCACCCGCACCGTCCAAGCCTATGAGCGAGAGCTTATTCAATTTATTGAACAATTACTCACTTATTCGGTGGAAATCCATGTAGACTTGGAAAAAGTTGTGGACGGTTCCCTCTTTAAATCTCTATCTACCCGGCACATTCGAAGATATCAGGAATGGTTATCAGAAAAAAGCCCCTATGTCTTAAAAAAAGGCGCTTATTCCGTTGCCACATTATCCAGAAAGACAACCATCATTCAGAGTTTTTTGAAATTCCTGTTCGAATCAGGCTATATCAGTGACCCCATTCATAAAGGTTTCTTTAAGATAAGTATTCGTAAAGATGATCGGCCGAACCGTGATTTGGGACCAAACGAAGTCATTCAGCTACTTGATTACTTCAGGGAAATCAACCACCCCATCGTTTTTTCGATTATTCATATCCTAACGATGACAGGCATGCGTAATGAAGAGTTTACAAGACTCCGAGTCAAGGATCTTCAATATGATTCCATTACCAGCACGTATTTTTTAGAGGTCCTAGGTAAAGGAAATAAAAAAAGGCAAATACCATTGAAAGAAAAAGGAATGAACAGTATTCGAATGTTCCGTTCAGCTAGAGGAATCGACGATATAGATGCAGCAGAAGGAGACGACCCGCTCTTTACGACCAATACCGGCCGGGCCTACTCTCCCTCTTATTTGTCTCAATACATAACAAAGGCCATTAAAGAGAGTGGATTGCCTTTTTTGAAGTTTCGTTCTTCTTCCATTGGTCCTCATACATTTAGGCATGCTTTTGCCATCATTTCTCACTTAAATGGAGTGGATGTCTATCAGATTATGAAGAGTCTGGGCCATGAGCAGCTATCCACTACAGAAATTTATTTGGAGAAGGTTTTTGAAAAAGAACGCCATGCGATTCATTTGTGGAAATCAGATGTGTTTGGGGAGTATATATAATAGAAGAAAGTCGTCATTTTTGGAGAAGTTTTTGCTGGATTTTGGGACTTAAGTCAGGCGTTGCTAGAGCGGAAATAATTGGAATGACTGATATTGCTATCATGAAACAGACGGGACATAAAACGTGGAAGATGGTCGATCGGTATGTTCTCAGGCTGGGACACGTTATAAAATAACGCCAGCAGCATCTTGAAGATTATATAAGGTAAAAGACTCTTTCTTTTACCCTATATAATAGAAGACACTCGTCAAAGATTATATGATTTTTCTGTTTGGATTGAAATAATTTAGTATTTCTAGGAAGCTCTTTAATGAAATAATTGGGCAATGGGCTTGGAAAATAAATTTATTTTTGACTGAGAGTTAATCTAAGACAATTGAATAAGAAACTGTAAATCCTGTTCCAAGTAATCTGTTATCAATTTACTAACTTCCACATCCATTCATTTGTGTTAACAATGCAAATTAATCTCATATCTTTTTTATCTATTACTTTATTTCTATACTTTGTACATAATTCTTTCCTCAACTAAATGACCCTTAACGGAACAACTTTATTAAGAGATTCAATATTCTCTTAATACCCTGCATAATTGGAATTTATTTGCATATGGTCCCATATTTCGCTTTTGGTTGTCATACCCCATATTTAGTTGGAGGGTACCTTGAGGATCATTTTTGAATCTCTTAGTGCTATCTTAAAAAAGTCCAACTCACTTGTGATACGGTTCACCGCATCTACTAAACCAGCGGTTTTTCCAATTAGATGAGGGTTGGGATTTAAAATGAAGTTTAAATGATTAAAGATAATAACAAAAGGGAGTTGAGGTAGGGTCAAATAGATTGTTGATGAAAAAACTGTATTACCATGAATGGAAGTATGTCTTTTATAGCATAAAAAAACAGATTTCCTTTTTAAGGAAATCTGTTTTTTTACTATTCGGATTTCACTAAAATTTTCACTTGATTCCTTTCTTTTAGTAAAGCCTCAAAGCCCTCTTCAATTGCGTCATCAAGCTTAATCCGTTTAGTTACTAATCTATCAGCAGGGAAGTAACCTTGGGCCATTAAACTAATAACTGCAGGGAATACATTGCGGTACCCGATAATGCCATTTATTGTACGCTCTTTTAGAACAATATTTTGAGGATGAATAGAGGCCTCTTTTTCAAAAATACTTACAATCATAGTTTCTCCACCATTCTGGGTAGAGTTAATTGCTTGAGACAGAACCGGGGGAACTCCAGTAACTTCATAAGAAACATCTACTCCTCCGTTTGTTAGCTTTTGAATTTGTTCCACAGGATCACATTGACTAGGATCGATACCAATAGCACCAAGTTCTTCCGCCTTTTTTCTCCGCTGTTCAGATAACTCAACTGCATAAATTTCTGATGCACCTGATGCTTTTAGTGCTTCAATAACTAAAAGTCCGATAGGACCAGTTCCAAAAACAGCAGCTTTATCTCCTACTTTCAATTTGCTCTGACGTACAGCATGAAGAGCTACCGCTGATGGTTCAACAAGTGCCCCCTGCTCATAAGACACCACTTCTGGAATTTTATGAAGCATTGCCTCTGGAACCGCTGCGTACTCTGAGAAACCGCCGCCGCCGCCAGCAAGACCATAAAAGCCCATTTTCTTACAAAGATTATACGTCCCCTGTTTACAAGCCGCACATTTACCACAGGCATAAATTGGCTCAACAACCACACGATCACCAACCTGAACCTTTGTTACTTCTTCTCCAACTTCAACAACTCGTCCAGAAAATTCATGTCCCAATACGATAGGAGCTTTGCCCCCGCTTAATGGATGTGGTGCCTCAGTTGGAATAAAAATCGGTCCAGCAGTATATTCGTGTAAATCACTTCCACAAATCCCGCACCATTCTACTTTAATTTTTACTTTATCTTTTTCTGCAGTCGGTTCTTCGATATTATCTAATCGTAAATCTCTTACTCCATGCCATCTCAGAGCTTTCATTTTTCCCTCTCCTTAAGTGTTAATAATTCCTTTTATTATTGAGTTATATATTTACTGCATTGAAATCCAGACACTCTTTACTTCTGTATAATTATTAAGTGCATAGGAGCCCATTTCACGTCCCATACCTGATTGTTTGTATCCGCCGAATGGAGAGGCTGCATCGAATGCATTGTAGCAGTTTACCCATACGGATCCCGCACGAAGCTTGCTGGAGATATAGTGAGCTTTAGCCACATCGCGTGTCCACACACCAGCTGGCAGTCCATATTCACTATTGATGGCACGATTAATTAATTCATCAATATCGTCATATGGCATAGCAGCGATAACCGGTCCAAAGATTTCTTCCTTAGCGATTGTCATTTCATCCCGTACATCTGCAAAAATAGTGGGGGAAACAAAGTAACCCTGTTCCTGAGGCTTATTACCACCTGTAACAAGCTGTGCACCTTCATTTAGTCCCTTTTCAATATACCCAAGTACACGGTTTTACTGTTCGATGGAAACCAGCAGTCCAATTTGTGTATTCGCAAAAATTCCGGAGCCTTGTTTAATTCTTTTCGCATGTTCAGCCATATCTGCTACAACATTATCAAATTGCTTCTTTTGAATAAATACTCGGGAACCTGCACAGCAACCTGTCCTTGGTTGAACATAACACCGTTAAGTGCCCCTGGTATTGTCTTTGTTAAATCAGCGTCGGGAAGGATGATGTTTGGCGACTTTCCGCCAAGCTCAAGGGTAACTCGCTTCAAGTTTTAGACGCGCTTGACATGATTAGCTTTCCAACCTCAGTAGAACCGGTAAAAGCAATTTTATCGACTAAAGGATGGTTAACAAGAGGCTGACCCTGCGGTTTTACCAAAACCAGGTTTTTCTCTTACCGTTGTAAATTGTCTAAATCCTGACGCTACCCCTTTTTAGTTTAATATGATCCTATGCAAAAAGAGATTAACAATAGATGGCTATTCATTAACTGTTAATCTCTTTTAATACTTTTATTAGAGAACTAGTAAATATGGTGTCTCAATATATTTGACTAAGACATTTAGGAATTCTGCTGCTTGAGCACCATCTGCTATTTGATGATCGAAGGTGAGACTAAATGGAATTTTCTTAACGGATTTAACTTTGCCCTCTTCATCTAAGATTAATTCATCCTGGAAAGCCCCTACTCCTAAAATACCTGTTTCTGGTGTATTCAAAATAGGTGTAAAGTATTCAATTCCACTGGCTCCAAGGTTTGTAATGGTAAATGTTGAGCCAGTTAGTAAATCTCCGCCTGCCTGACCGTTTCTTGCTTTCGTCGATATTTCTTTTATTTCTTTTGCCAGAGTACCGATTGTTTTTTGCTGGGCATTCTTAACGACAGGGACTAATAAGCCATCGTCCAAAGAAGTTGCAATACCTAGATGAACCTCATCAAACTCTGTCAATTTGCCATCCTGGTAGTGAGAATTCATTTTCTTCAAATCTCGTAAAGCTAGAACCGTTGCTCTAGCAACCAATACAGTCAAAGTAAGTTTGACATCTAAATCAGCAGACTCAATTTCTTTCCTTAGCACTTGTTGGAAATCAATTAAACGATCAGCATTTGCCTTTCGATGTAACGTTAATTGAGCGGTTTGTCCCAAACTTCTACGCATATTGCGAGCAATCGCTTTTCGCATCGGACGCAGACCTTCACCTACGGATTCATCATTGGCAGCAGGTGTAGCTAGGGCTGCTGCAACTTGTGACTCTGCTTGATAATCGTAACCACCCGCTAGAACACGTTGGATATCTCGTTTTGTAATTCTAGCGTTTCCACCGGTGCCCTTAATTAAATCAATATCCAGATTATTTACTTTAACCATTTTTCTCGCTAATGGAGTAATGAATATCCGGTTACCTTTTACTTTTTTTCCTTCGGTTTTTTTCACTTTAGCAGGTTGATCAATAGCTTCCGCTTCTACAGGGGCTGTTGCTGTTTGCTCAACTTGTAATTCATTCGTTACAACCACTTCGTCTGCTTCTCCAATCACAGCTATTGGAGCACCGACTTCTAGTTGTTCTTCAACCTCCGCATTTTTAATGAGTAAAGTACCCGATATCGGAGCTTCAACTTCTTGGTTTAATTTTTCTGAACTGATCATTAAAACCGCTTCGCCTTCGTTAACAGGATCTCCCACTTCTTTATACCATTCAACAATGGTACCTTCAGTCATCGTCATTCCTAATTTAGGCATTACGATTGTTTCACTCATTTCGCTTCACCTCCTATTTCATTACATGTTGTTTTTTCAAGTCAGCAATTAACTCTTCTGCAACAGTCAATACTTTTTTTGCATCCGGAATATAGGCCTGTTCCAAATTAAACGCAAATGGTACCGGTGTATTTGGTGCACATACCGTTTTAATCGGACCATCTAAATAATCAAAGGCTTTATCCGCCACTACTGATGCAATATCAGTAGCTGTGTTGTTATGTGGATTTGACTCATCAATAACGATTAGTCTTCCCGTTTTCTTCACCGATTCCAACACAGTTTCTTGATCCCAAGGGGCAACCGTCCTTAAATCAATGACTTCCACTGAGATTCCATCTTTACCTAATGTTTCTGCCACTTCATGGGCTACTCGAACCATTTTACCAATCGCCACAATCGTAAGGTCCGTTCCTTCTCTTGTCACATTGGCTTTACCAATTTCAATTGTATAATATTCTTCAGGCACATCGCCTTTAATGCCATAGAGGGTTTTATCTTCCGAAAAAATGACTACGTTATCGTCTTCAATCGCTGCTAGCATCAACCCTTTTGCGTCATATGGATTGGAGGGAACGACTACTTTAACTCCCGGAATAGAACCGAACATTCCATACAAAGTTTGGGAGTGTTGGGCAGCTGCTCCTGCTCCTGCACCATGTACTGTCCGAACAGAAAGTGGGATTTTTGCTTTTCCGCCAAACATATATCGCATCTTTGCACCTTGATTTAAGATTGGATCTAAAGCAAATCCGATGAAGTCGTTAAACATCAATTCGGAAATGGGACGTAATCCTGTAGCAGCTGCACCGACTGCTGCACCAAAATAACCGTGTTCTGCGATCGGTGTGTCAATGACACGTCCGCGACCGAACTCTGTTACCATTCCTTTGGATAATCCGAAAACCCCACCAAATGCATCATCATAACGTCCATCGTCTTTGATTAAATGGTCGACTTCAGCACCGCCAGCAACATCCGTACCAATTAAGATAACAGTTTCATCTTTTCGCATTGCTTGTGTCATCGCTTCAGTAATAGCAGTCATAAAAGTTACTTGTCTTTTTGTCATTTTTCATTCCCCCTATTCTTATGCAAATATATCCGTATATAAAGTTTCTAAATCTGGTAGTGGGCTTGCTTCTGCAAAAGCAACTGCTTCTTTGATCGTTTCTTTAGCTTGTGCTTCAATACCATCCGCCTCTTCTGCTGTCATCCAACCATTTTGAACCGCTTTTTCTCTGAATTCGATAATTGGATCACGGTCTTTATTTGGATCGTTATCCGTTTTGTATTTTTGTTCGTCCCCTTCAAAGTGACCATATTTCCGGTATGTATCACATTCAATTAGGGTAGGACCGTTACCTGACTTTGCCCTTTCGATGGCTTCTTTTGTAGCATTGTAAACAGCCTCAACATCCATACCATCCACACGTACACCAGGCATATTATAAGATGATGCTCTTTCAGAAACGGTTTCAGATGCACTTGCATATCTAAATGGTGTACCTTCACCAAATTGGTTATTTTCACAAACAAAAATGACCGGTAAGTCTAAAATAGAAGCTAGATTTAGCCCTTCATGGAATGTTCCTTCGTTTGACGCTCCATCACCAAAGAAGCAAACCGCGACATTGTCTTTTCCTAGAGTCTTAATGGTAAGAGCTGCACCAGCTGCTAAGCCGAAACCACCCCCAACAATTCCATTGGCACCTAGCATTCCTTTACCAACATCGGCAACATGCATGGATCCACCTTTTCCTCCGCCTAAGCCATCTTTTTTACCCATAATCTCTGCCATCATGCCTTTAATATCACAACCTTTTGCAATCGCATGTCCATGTCCACGGTGGGTACTGGTAATATAATCTTCATCATCTAATAGTGCCATTACTCCTGTTGCAACAGCCTCTTCTCCTGCATACAAATGGACAAATCCTGGAATTAAACCTTTTCCGAAAGTACGATGCACATCTTCTTCAAAAAACCTAATCTCATTCATCTTTTGATAAATCCAAAGGACTTCTTTCTTTTCCATTTATTATTCCTCCCTTTATGTTGTTTACATATGAATTGCTTGTTTAAGTAAAGCGTTTGCATTTTCTCCAATTGCTTCAGAAATGGCAGGATGGGCATGCACCATGCTTGCTAGCTCATTCATCGTACCTTCTGAGTGCTTCATGGCCAATATTTCTCCAATTAACTCTGTTGCATTCGCCCCAACAATAACGGCGCCTAGTATTTCCTCATATTGATGATCCGAGATAATTTTGATAAAACCTTCCGTTTCCCCCATCGCAATGGCTTTCGCGTTTCCTGCAAGGTTAGATGTGGTTATTTTCACATTATAACCGGCATTCTTTGCTTGTTCTTCATTGAGCCCGAACGAAGCGATTTCAGGATGTGTATAGACACATCTAGGAATTTCCGTTTGATATAGAGGTTGAGGATGATCGCCATTCATGGCATGAACCGCAATGAGCCCTTCTGCACTTGCTGCATGTGCCAATTGATAGCCTCCTACCAAATCTCCAACTGCATAAACGTGTTTTTTACTAGTTTCATAATCATCATTAACTGCCACAAACTTGTTCGATGCATCCATTTTTAGGTTAAGTTCTTGTGCCACTTCAATATTTGGTTTTCTTCCAGTTGCCACCAAAAGAGTGTCAAATGAGATTTCTTGATCCGCTAAAATGACCTTCCCTTTTTGTACTTCCTGGATTTTGGCTTTTATAATGGTTTGTATATTTTTCTTTTGCAATTGCTTTTTAATGATTTTTCGTGCGTCAAGGTCTTCAGTTAATAGAATGTCAGGAGCCACTTCGATAATGGTCACCTTTGTTCCTAGTGGGGCCATTGCAAAAGCTAACTCTATTGAAATGACCCCGCCGCCAATGATCGTCATGGACTCTGGTAGTTCCTTCAAGTCAAAGAAAGAATCGGTAGTGTGGTAGTTTATTTTATCCAAACCTTTAATAGGAGGGATAAATGGTGTGCTTCCTGTTGCTAATAAAATATCTTTACCTTTGATTTTGCCGTCTCCAATGGAAACAACTAAAGCATCCGAAATCGACGCTTCTCCAAGAAAAAGGGTAATGTTGTTTTTCTTTAATAGATGCTGAACACCACCGGTCAACGTCTGTACGACTTGATCTTTACGTTTCATTAATTTTGGAAAATCAATCGATAATTCACCGGTTTTAATGCCCCAGCTATTTGCCTTTTGAATTTCTTCAACCATTTCACTATGTCTCAATAATGCCTTTGAAGGAATGCAACCGACATTCAGACATGTTCCGCCTATTTTCTTTCTTTCGACGATCGCTACCTTCTTGCCCAATTGTGCAGCCCGAATGGCGGGAACATATCCCCCAGGTCCTGCACCAATGACAACTACATCAAATTCTTTCATTTCTTTTCATCACCTTGCTTTCGTCTTAAAGTGAAAGTTAATTACACTCATATAATGCAAGTGGCGTGCCAACTTTTATAAAATAGATGAAAACGCTGTCATAACAATGTGGTTCCTCTTCCTTTGTATTTTCACTCATCTTTAAATTTTGTATCAATGAGACGGATTGTGTCTCACTTGTCTCACTGTCTCTAGACAAAAAATCCTCCATTTTATCCTTCTCAACTGAGAGAGGTATAAAATGGAGGATTTTTTTAAATTTGGCTTTTTACTTTTTTGCTATTCCAATCTTCAGCAGTCAGCTGATACTGTTTGATTTTTCGATACATGGTAGCGCGAGAAATATCAAGGATTTTTGCGGCGTTTGTGACATTTCCATCCTCCTTAATCATCGCTTCAATGAGTCTTACCTTTTCGTCTTCTACTACCGGGCCTTCAAGCAATTCTGGAGGCAGATCGAATGGGGATAGGCTATTTCCTTCCATATTAAAAAGAGATTGTTGAACGACATTTTTCAATTCCCTAATATTCCCTGGCCAATGATATTGTGTCAGGTACTGCATGGTATCTGATTGTACTACAATGTCACGTTTTCCAAATTCTCCACTCATTTTTTTTATGAAGTGATGGACCAATGCAGGGACATCGCCGATTCTTTCACGTAAAGCAGGAATTCTCAATTGGATCACATGAAGACGATACAATAGATCCTCGCGAAATTCACCTTTTTGTACAGCTTCCTTTAAATTTTTATGAGTAGCCGCAAAGACACGTACATCAAGCGGAATCAGTTTGTCCCCGCCCAGTCTGGTGACCACCCTTTCTTCCAATAACCGAAGCAGGTGTACTTGCAAATTCAGCGGCATATCTCCAATTTCATCAAGGAAAATCGTACCTCCCTGAGCCAATTCAAACTTTCCGGGGCTTCCTTTCGATTTAGCTCCGGTGAATGCACCTGGTTCATAACCGAATAATTCACTTTCAAGCAATCCATGTGGAACAGCTCCACAGTTAATCGCTACAAAAGGTTTATTACTACGATTGCTCGCTTGATGGATCGACTGTGCAAAAAGCTCTTTACCCGTCCCTGTTTCACCTGAGAGAAAAAGAGTGGAATCAATTAACGATGCTTTTCGTGCTTTTTTTACGACATCTGTAAATTCCTTTGAGGAACCTATCATATCGTCAAAACTATAGCGGGTTGTATTAGAATGGGTTGAACGAGTTATTGTAGGCTTTTGCGATATTAATGTGGGGGATTCCGTATTTTTTCTAAAAAATATAACAGCCCCCAAATTTTCAGTCTGGAAAGTGACAGGATAAATGGAGCAAATGAATTTTTGCTTATTTTTATCCATACTTACTTCTTCTCTCAGAATTTGCTGTCCATTTTGCAAAACAAAATCTATGAGACTATCTAATTTAGGGATATTTTTAAGGGTTTGAATATTGCTTAGAATGGAATGTGATCTAGCAGCATCATTTTTATCCACAATACTTTTACCGCCATTCACAATAAATACAGCATCTTCTACACCTTCCAAAGCAGTGTTTAAAAATAAATGATTACTCAAGGCATATTTAAAAAAATAATGATTAATAGACTTAGAAATATTTTTCGCTTCTGAAACGATGTACTTAATCTTTTGTGAATTCATCTGAATTTCGTATCCTGCAATATTCATAATTCCAAGCAGTTCATTTGTAAACGGGTACAAAATAGGGAAAGCTACACAAAACCAATCATGATGTTTTTCACAATAATGTTCCGAAAACAAAACTTGGGAGAACTGTTTCTTTTTTAGCACAAGCCCAACCGCATTTGTTCCTGCCGATTGCTCACTCCAAGTTCCACCATTAAAAATATTTATCTTCTCCGCCTTTTTCAAAACATTCCTTTCACCGCTTGAATATAAAACAGTACCGTGATTATCTGCAATGGAAAGCATCGTTTTAGATTCAATTAAAATATCGGATAATTTATTTATTTTTGGTGTAGCATAAGTAAGTAATTCTTCATTTTTCTCGAGTCGATCTTTCAATTCGTTCTCGTTAATAATTTCTTGAATTCTGTTTTGAAAAGGACTGATGCCTAGTTTCTTTGAATTCTCCCAGGAATCAATGATGTCATCACGTACGCCATCACCAGTATATTGTCCCAACTCCTGGAATCGTTTCCAAAGTTGATTAATAGAAGGATTATAATCTATGGGTCCAACTAACTCTCTTGTAAGTTTATGTTTCATTTAAATGCCCTCCATAACATAAATTTGCTAATTCTTCACATAATTTTTTTACTTCTTCTATTTGGTCCAAGATATTATTATTCACTTTTTTCAAATTATCATATAAAGCAAAAATACCCGCAAATGAAAGGCCTAGTATCTGTTAATTCTTTCTCTCTTTCTGCAGATGTCAGTGTCTCATTTTCTCCCAAAATTTCTTCTTCTTTCGGCTCGATACCTATATTCAAATCAATTTGTTTAGGCTCATCAACACTTTCTTTAACTTTTGTCTCCTCTTTCTTTGCCTTTTCCAGGCTCTTTCTCAATCTATCGAATCTGCTAGTTTCTTAGATTTCACTTCAAGTCTAAATTCTCTTTCTTCATCCGATGAAAGCATATTCTCCTCCGTTCAGTTATTTAATTACCTTGAATCCTACAAGCATTCGGCTAATACGGTCTAATTTATAGACAACCACAGTATCTCCCTCGCGTAACACTTTTAGAAGCTCATCCAACTGAGGACGATTTCTTCTCTTTCCTGATTCCTTTTCTTCAAAAATCTGATCAACTCCAAAATGATTTAAAGAATCAAGTTGTAACGACAATGATTGATCTTGTGTACTAACGCGTGCATATCCAAAATTCAACATAATTACCCTTTCTGAATCCTTCAACTATACCAAAAAGGGGTATGAAACGTATGCTCAGAAATGGAGATGTTCAATTGGCAATGAGTTAGTTAGGATCGTAAAATCTTTTTTACTTTAAATTTCACGAGTGAAATTTAAGGTTGTTGTTCCGTAGTCAATATAAAGGGTGTCTCCATTTTCTACAAATTCGGATGCCCGCTTTGCAATACTTCTTTTTTCATTTTCATTCGTACTTTAACGATTAATGTAGCTTGTCTCTAAGTTTGCTTTGTTTAGAATTGCGCCCCATGGACTTTGCGAACAAGCCCTTTTCCTCCAACTCATATAAATCTTTTCGTATTGTTTCTCGCGTTACGTTTAACTCTCTGCTGAGTTCCAAAATTTTGACTGTTTTAAATTCATGTAGTTGTTTCATGATTTCACTTTGTCTATCTTGTGGAAGCATTTCTCCACCTCCAAATTTTATTCTATTTACATTATAGAACAAGTCAAAGACTCTTCGCCTGTCCATTCAATTGCACTAACAGCGCCAATTACCACAAATTTTTATAAGTATACATAGTCATGAGATTAAAAGGGGGAACAAGTCATCCAGACGACTTGCTCCCCCACTTTTTCAATAATTACTTATTGTATTCAAAAAACCCAGCATGAATTTGCTGCATATCTCCATCTTTATATTTTCCAATGTTATAAATCCAAACTTCGGTAAAGAAGACCAAATAGCTTAAATCCTCCATGAATCTCTCGAACCCTTTTATAAAGCCTTTATGTTCTCTTGGATGATTCTTGCGATAGCATTAAAATCATACTTATGGTTGACGACATCTACAACAAAATCCTGTTCTTCTTCTATTCCCATTAGCCATTGATAATGATTGATCTTTAGAAACATAATAAGGGAAGCGAGTGCTGTCCTCTTGTTTGCGTTGTGGAAAGCATGATTTTTAGAAATGGATTCGAATAAGGCTGCAGCCTTTTCATGAATAGATGGGTAAGCATCATTCTCGAAAACAGTTTGTCTGGGTCTGTTCACTGCAGAATCAAGGAGGCCGGGATCTTTCACCCCGATTTGTTCAGTAGGAGAATATACTTTTATTTGAATGGCATTGATAGCAATAATTTGATTGGTGGAAAGATAGATAATATCCAATGTCATATTACCTATCCACCAATCCCTTGAATGCTTCGTCATGTTCTTTTATAACATCTGATAACATTTCCATAAATTCCGCATCTACACCTTTAGGTAATTTGACATTTTTATTTTTCCTTAAAATGATTTCTTCACCCTTGAACTCAACCTCTAATTCGTCACCAAAAGCTAAATTTGCAGTTTTCAACATTTCAACTGGAAACGTAATACCCAAGCTATTTCCGACTTTAGTTAATTTCCTAATGGCCATTATTCATTCCCCCTTCAAAAGAAAGTTATAATTGTTATTACTATTATAACATTGGTCTTTATGGTTTATACTACTTTTATCTGGTATCTGTTATTTTTTTGATTACATAAAAAAACTTGCAGATTTAGACCCTAAATGGGACCTTATTCTACAAGCTGAACAACCTTCATTATCCCAGCAATTCTAATATAAAATGGTACAGCCAATATTATATTATCTTATGAGCAAGTAATGATCATGTTACCTTAGGTTGGACCAGCTGCCCAAGCTACAGTTTATCTAATGGTTAAATCAATTATCTAATTATATATACGCAAGAAAACCAGAGCAGAATATATGCCCCGGTTCTCTTACTCCTTTATTCTTTAGCTGATTATTATATAACTTCACTTTTTTTCTCTACATCGATTAAGTCTTGGTCTTCTACGATTTCCTTTTGATCACTAACATCATATTTCGCAGGGGATTTTGCAATTTTGAAGAGCGCTATCAATACACCGAGCTCTAATATCAGAGCCGGGACACCACCAAGATTAGAGAGCATTTTAATTCCGTCTATTTGCGCAAAACTGATCATCATCCATGAAACAAAACTTACGGTTATTCCCCAAGTAGCTTTGATTAATATTCCCGGTTCAGGACTTTTTGGGGAGATACCAGTCGAACTGATGCCACCCATTGCCGCGGTATTTGCATCCGCTCCCGAAACAAATGAAAGGAAAACAATGAATAGATAAAAAGGGATAACAATTTGAGCAAAAGGAAGCGCTTCGAATACAGCATATAAAACCAATTCAGGACCACTGTTATTCAAAACTCCTGCGAGTGCTCCCCCTTCCATTTGCATTTGAATGGATGTTCCACTAAAAATCGTCATCCAAATGCCACCGAATATCGCCGGCAAAATAAAGTTAACAAGGATTACGGTTTTTACTGTATATCCATAAGCTATTCTCCCTAGAAATAAAGCCGTAATTGCTGCCCATGAAAACCAGTTTGCCCAATAAAATGTTGTCCACCATCGAGGCCATTGATCTCCAGCAGCAGATCCTGTAAACAAACTCTTCTCAAAAAAGTGTGTTAAGTAGTAACCTAACGATTCTGTTCCTAAATTCAGCATATAAGAAGTCGGACCAGCAATAAAAAGGAATAACGCAACGGCATAGAACGCTTTAATAGATAAAATTCGGATTCCTTTTGTCAATCCACTTGATGCAGAAACAATAAAGATTGCTGTTCCGACAAGTGTAATAATTCCCCAAACAACCGGCGTACTTTCAATTCCGGTCAAACTTTTGATTCCGCCAGCTAGACTCATCGTACTCGTACCCATCGAAGCTGCCATACCCAATGCCAATGTATATAAGCAGACTGCATCAATCACCTGTCCGCTTTTCCCGTCTAATTTCTTACCTAGAACAGGTGATAATGTAGACGATAAGCTATATGGTTTACGCATATTATAATAAGTAAAAGCAAAAACAATAATTGGTACACAATATATAGCATAAGGTGTAATTGTCCAATGAAGGTACATCTTTGACATGGCAAAGATGGCCGCGGCTGGACTATTTGGGTAATTCCCAAAGATTCCGGCGGCGCTGATACATGGTATACAGGCTCAACAATTCCCCAGAATGTTAAACCAGAGGCAATGGTTGTGGTTAAAGTGATTGCAACCAGTTTTTGAAACTTAAGATGGGTTTTGCATTTGCACCGCCAATCCTAGTGGAGAAAAGTAAGTAGCAATGCACGCTATTACCATTAGTAATCCGCTTATACTAAGCACCCCTCCATTGACAGTAGTCCCATTTATACAAAGCATCGTGAACTTTGGCAGCATGATTGATAACATGTTCATGGCATCTAAGATATTAACTCCGCTGCACCTTCGAATACATTCAAATCTAATTCACCATGTTCTAATGCAGCCTGGACGACACGATCACAACCTAACACTTGAAAACAACATTGAATGAGTGTTTCCGGTATTACCGGATTTATTTTCCCCGGGAAAAACGATGAACCTGCTTGTACTGCTGGTAGTACAATTTCACCAAACCCTGCTTCTGGTCCTGATGACAGTAATCGTAAATCTTTAGCGAATTTAATCAAACAAGATGCAAGCTGTTTTAGTTCACTTGACAAATCCGCTAAATCGTCCATATTTTGAGCAGCATCAAATAAATTTTCCCGATGATGAAGCAGCAGTCCTGATGCTTCACTTAACTTCATAACAATCACATCTCGATAACTGTCTGATGCACCAACACCAGAGCCAATAACCGTTCCTCCCAGATTGATAGCGTGCAGTTGTTCAACGGACTTTTCCATATGCTTGAGACGGCGCTCCAACATCGCTGCATAACCACTAAATTTTTCACCTAATCCAACACGCATGGCATCTTGTAAACATGTTCGGGAAATAGTTGTTATATCACCAAATTCACTTGCTTTAAACGCCACTTTTTCTATAAGATCATTCATTTCTTGTCTTAATAATTGAAAACTTGAAATTATCGCCATCCGGATCGCTGTGTGACAAACATCTGAAGTAGATTGAGATGCATTTACATGCTCTGTTGGATGAATGGGTGTATACCCGCCTTTTTCCACGCCAAAAGCCGTATTAGCAAAATTGACAATCACTTCATTGACGTTCATATTTGTTCCGATCCCACCGCCGCCGTGTAATACATCAATTAAAAACTGATCTCCATTTGCTCCAGATAAAAGTTGATTACAAGCAGAAGATATCTGTTCACCCACTTCTTTTGATAACACTTTAGCTTCAACATTTGCAGCAACAGCTGATTTTTTTACAATCAAAAGTGCTTTCACATAAAGTGGGTATTGCTGAAGCGTTCGATTTGAAAACGACAAATTTTCAATTGTTCGTACTGTGTTAATTCCATAAAGAGCCTCTTTAGGAATTGCAACCTTTCCGATTGCATCCTCTTCTACTCTCATATTGTTCAACACACTTCACCTTCTTCGTACACAAATTAAAACTTAAGATAAACAGTTTTGATTTGTAAAAATTCTTCAAATCCATGTTTTCCATCGTCGCCGCCAATACCCGATTGTTTCCAACCTGCGTGATATTTGTGTGGAAAAAGGCAACGATGAAATTTGAGGAGAAGCTGCAAGAGAAAATTGACGAGACATACCAACAGATTCAGGTCATCACAAATAAAGAAGATTACGAACTCTTTTGAAACAGAATTTGAAGCCTTGATTCTCTATAATACATTTTTAACGGAACAAAAACCGAGTTACAAAAAAGATATTCGTCATGCAAGTAACTGGATATATGATGAACACAAGGATGAATAAACTTGTCCAAATAACCGTAAGGTTTTATTTAAACGTTATTCGACCCGCACGGATAAAAATGGCTTCACGCGTGAATTTAAAATTTATGAATGAAAGGACTGTTCAGATTGCCCATTGAAATCGCGTTGCTCAAAGGCAGCAGGAACTCGTCAGGTGCATTATAACCCGATTTATGAAGAACTAAAAACGAAAGCAAAAGTGAACCTTTGGTCTGAATCAAATGCACAAATCTACGCTCGACGAAAAAATCGAGGTTGTGAGTGTTTTTGGTCACATCAAGGGCAATAGGTCGTTCCGTCGATTTTCGCTTCGGGGAAAGTCCAACCCGAGTTTGACATCGTAGGCCATGGCTCAGAATCTACTGAAGGTAGCTGGCTTTCGCCAGTTACTTACAATGAATAATGATAAAACTAGAAAAACAGGTGAAGAAAAACGAATCGTTTTTCTTCACCTGTTTTATTTTAGGGACTTATTAGACAGCCCCTTTTCTCAATATTAGTATTCTCATTCATAGAAGCACAATTTATAGAAAGCTCGGGCAGAATACTTACAATCAAGGTTTAACTAATAAAACTGTAAAATGAGTAGGTGATAAAAAGTCTGGATGTCCTTTCTTGATTTCATGTGTTTATTGAGAAGTTTATAATTTCTACCGTTTTTGAATAATTCCTTATTTTCTCAAAGTGCCTAATAATCAACAAGTACTAAAGTATTCACTATTTCTTGAAAGATTATAAGTATATATACTATCTGAAGTAGAGCATAAACTGTAGTATTTCCAATTCAAAGTACACCAAGATGCATGGGGCTCTTGATAATGTTCATTTTAAAATTAAATCCTATCCATTTTTTGTATGATATCCAAAATCTATTTGTCAATTATAGTCTTGATACTTCCCTCATTTTGTATAGTAGTATGAATGGTAAGCTTCATTTCTAGATTGGGATAATATTTCTTTCGCCAGTCCTTCAATTCCTCATAAGGAATTTTATTTCTGTAGTATTGTCCCAAACCGAAGACATCTGTTTCTTGCTTTTGAAACCGTTTCAGCATTCCATCAAAACGATTTACCATTACCTTTTCAAGCTCTTTTTTAATTATTGCATTGGAAACTTTTCCTCTTCTCTCTTGAATAACTACATCTAAACGAATCGTTGAGAACATATATGGAATATGATTTCTTAGTTCTCCTTTATGAAAACCTGTATTTCCAACAATCATGATGGTTGCATGTTCCATTACTTCTACTCTTCCCTTCATACTGTTCCCATGAAAGGCATTAAAAAGGAGGGTTTCTTTAGGATCCATTTTAGAAACTATTTTTCCTCTTTTCATCACTGCAGAACCTGTATAAGTAACTGCAGTGTTTTCCCCTGATTTGACCATAGGAATTGCTACATTTTGAGTGTAGGAATTAAGGGCTCGATAAACATGCCATAGACGTGTTAAAGATATTTGTGGGGTCCAACCTGCATATTTCTCAAAAAAGTCATAAAGATTTATCCCTTTTTCTAGATTTTTTTTGAGTGTTAAGAAAAAAGCATCTATATTATCATCACATATTGCGATTAATGTTTTTGAAGATACTTCACGAATTCTCATAAACGTGTTAATCGGTTCTTCCATCCCTCCTTCTTCTACTAATTTTCGATCAAATATGATTATCCTTATGTGCAATAAGTCTACACTGCTTTCCATATTAGTTCTAATGTCCTCTACTGCCTTTAAAATGGTTAATCCTGTTCCTTTGACAATTGTCTGTTTCTGAACACCCTCTGAAGAAATAGGAATTTGAAGTAAGACTCTGAATTTTTCTCCCTCTTTAGTAATTCCCATTGCAATCGGAAAGGCACGATGATTAATGTCTTTAATATCCCAGCAACCACTTAATGGCATCAATATACATAGAATAAGCACTAGTTTAAAACAAATCATAATACTTCTCATGATAGTCTTTTTCTCCTTACACCGATTAGGAATATAATTAAAGGGAGTACGATTAAAATATAAAATCGGAAAGCAGTATTCCACCATAGCAACTTCTCAGTCTCTTGCCAACTAGGAATACATAAGCAAATGATAAGAATGCTAACAGATAAGGCTACAATATGATATTTTTGCTTTAATCCCGGGAAATATTGACTCATTATTATAGAGGACTGCCATAAAAGTAAGGAAGTAAGCAACATGATAAAGGTAACTAGGCTTAACGCAAAAAACAAGGTTGCCCTGTCAAATATAAGCCATTGAAGCTGAACTTTATCCAATGTGGTTATAAAGGGAAAAAGCAGCGTACTAGCCGTTTCATTTCCAAAGGTTAAAAGAGGTAAATAAACGGATAAGAAAAAAAATGGGATAAGCAAAAAGACTGCAAACATGATTTTTTTAGAGTTATACGATATTTTTTTTGGAATAAAACCTAAAAATGAAAAAACAATGGCGAAAGAAAAAAAACTTGTATAAAAGGGAGGTTCTCGAAAAAAATTAAAGCCGGTATCCATAATCGGAAATGCATTATGCCAATCAACGTCTTGAAAGCAAATCGAAAGCATAAGTAAGATTAATGGGAAAAAGATACAGAATATTAATAAGGCTGTACGTAAGATGGTTTCGATTCCTTTTACGGCGATATAAGTTGAAATAGGAATCATTAATGTAATAATTGCCCATGTAGGAGTATTCGCTAAAAAGATAATGTTGGTCACTTCTGCATAGGCGCTAACAAGTTCAATAGTAGTTATAATTAAGTAAAGAAGAACAGGAAAAAGTAATGTGAAAGAAAAAGCTTTACCTAAGGTCTTTAAAATACCGATAATATCGTGTTTTGGAAAATAAGATAGACCCTTTAGGTAAAGCCATAAAAATAGAATAAATATGACACATTGAATTAAAATCGGTTCCCAGTGACCTTTTTGTGTGCTGGCAATAATTCTTTCCGGATAAATGAAAAAAATAAGACCAAAATGAGACATTAACCCCATGCATATAACCTGAAGGCTTTTATCCAATTCCCCCCCTCCCCTTAGTTAAACTAGTGTATGGAATTCCAAATATCTCTCGACTTGCAAAGTAAGCACTTATGAATACCAGACCGGATAATATTCCCAACACGCCATAGATTGAAGCAAAAATAACAACTACATATTTAAGTAAGCGCAGGATTAACGCATTTTGAAACCCTACAACGCTTGAATTCGCTATCGAGGTTGCTGCTACAACGATAATTAAAAGGTTGCTAACCAGCTTTGCGTCTACTACTGCTTGTCCAATGACAATTCCCCCTACCATTGTTACCGTTGGACCGATACTGAGCGGAAGCCTTATACTCGCTTCAATAATTAACTCTAAAATAAGGAGCATAATTGTAATTTCAACAAAAGGGGGATAGGGTATTCCCGCCCTGCTCTGAGCAATCGATAGAGCCAATTCAATTTTTAATATCTCAGGATTTACAGCAACAAGGGCCACATAGAGAGCTGGAAATATAAGGGTAACCAAAGCGCCAAGAACACGTAAAAATCGGATGGCGCTCATAATTGGGTAAGCATAGTTACGGTCATTCGCCTGGGCGAACATATCCCATAATAAATGTGGCAAGATAAGCGCAAAGGGAAAACCGTCAACGAATAGAATGACCCTTCCTTTGTTTAAACCATCTACTGCTTCCAATGGCATTTCTGTGTTATTAAACTGAGGGATAACCTCCCATTTTCGCACACCCATAAAACGATAAAGATGCTGAAGATAGAGAATATTTGTGTGTTGATTCATTTCAATATGTGAAATGATCTTTTTGATCACACCTTTATCTGCTCGGTCGTCCAAATAAACTATTGATAATTTCTTTTTTTGATCACTTCCTACCGTATAGGTTTTAACTGAGAGCTGAGCAGAGGAAACTTTTTTTCTCATTATTCCTATATTTGTTGACATATCTTCAATAAAAGAATCTAAAGGACCTTGTAATACGTTTTCATTAGCCGGCGATTCAATTGACCGACTCAATTCTTTGGGAAGTGGTTCAAATTGCAACATTATATTTTTTTCTTTTGAGTAAACAATGAGTTTACCCTGAAGAATAGACTCTATTGCTTCTTCACTATTTATTTCAGCACCTTTTCTGTTGAAAAAAGTTCTTTTTACTCTTATTGAATGAATCACTTCACTGGTATCCATATCTTTTTTAATATTTCTTTTGTTTTTATAAGGTTAACTATTGAATGTAAACCAAGTAAAAGGACTGCTTCACCATCCAAAATAAACGGTTCTATGAAAAAGTCTTCTGCATCTTTAAAAGCCTCATTTATTTCTACTATTATTGAGTTCATGACTTCTCATCTGCCCTTTCAAATCCCATTATTTCTTATTTCATTTTCCCCCTTTGCTTGTTATTTATACAAATACCAAACTAGGTAAAATATGACGTCTGAGATATGTTTTTTAAAGCCACAACCACATATTCGCATGTGCACATTGCATTAGAAATAGTTCATTCAGAAAAGGAGGGGTAACGCTTCGGGGCATTTTTTTAGTTAAGCTTTGAAACGAGAAATCATCTCCTGCAATTCCTCCGACAATCTGGTCAAGGAAATTGTTGCATTTGGAACCTCCTCAATTGAGGCCAATTGCTGCTTCCTAGCAGCAGCTGCTGTTTCAGTACCAGATAGCGTTTCCTGTGACCCTTCAGCAATTATTTCTATGGTTTGCTGTAGTTCTTCAAAACCATTCTTTATAAACTGGGTAGAGGCTGCCACTTCTTGAATCTGAATGTTACCTGCTCAATTAAAATTAAAATTTCTTCAAAGTTTGTTACTGTTTCTTCAGAATGCTTTTTTCCAGAGTCTACGTTTTCTCTTACAATTTGAATATTATTAACGGTCTCGTTTGATTCAATTTGGATGATTGAAACAAGCTTATGGATATTATTTGCAGATTGTTTGGTTTGATCGGCTAATTTTCTAACCTCTTCTGCAACAACTGAGAATCCTTTTCCATGCTCCCCGGCTCTAGCAGCCTCAATTGCAGCGTTTAATGCAAGTAAATTCGTCTGACCTGAAATATCAGTAATTAGAGTGGAGATTTCTTTAATTTTTGTCGCGCTAAATACTAATGGGGTGACTCCTTTATCCGCCATGTCAACAGACAGATTGATAGATTTCATCTGCTCGAGCATTCAGCTGCTGCCAAACGCTGCGCCGATAATGCATTGAACCGATTTTTCAAGATGGCAATCGGATTGCACAACAGCATGGTTCTTGGCACCCGCCAGAGCTTGAACACGTTTTCCATTAGCTGTACCCTGTTGGTAATCTTGGTCTGCCCCTTGTGCTTTCCAGATGGTTTCTTTTAAATTTAAACCTGCTTTTTACGATTTGGAGAGGGTGTTGATAGTCTCTTAGGTCGCAGACCTCTGCGAAATGCCAATCCCTTTATTTTTCGCAACCTATCTCACTTTATAGAATTAATACGACATAGTTAAATCGTTATATAAATAAGTCGTGCGACCCAATCCATTTTCAGGACCATTTCTGGATATGTGATATTTCCTACCCATACATGAGCCAACAGCAGCCATTCTGGTTAATTACTCTTTGATATAGATCAACGAACATGCCTGTCATTTGAATGAGGGATTATGTTCAATAAAGTGGAAGCCGTTTTAATAAATTCAGCCATAAATATTGTCCAATTTAAAAAGGATTGCCAGTGGCAACCCTTTTTTCTAAATATTAGTATTCTCACTCATATTAGCTTGAAAATAATGGAGGAAATGTTTCAGTCCTTTTGACTTAATTAAACAGAAGCTTCTTTTTTAACATTTAGTAATTTAAAGAATTCTTTCATAAAACCTGGGAGATCTGGCCAAGCATGCCCTGACACGATATTGCCATCAACATGAAGCATTTCTTCCACGTATGTAGCTCCTGCAGCTTCTATTTCGGGTCTACATGCCGTATAAGCTGTCATCTCCCTGCCCTTTATATATTCTCTTATCGTTGTTAATACCAGTTGTCCGTGACAGATAACTCCAAGTGGTTTATTTTCTTTTAAAAAATGGGTGGTTATATCTTGTACTTTTTTATTCATACGAATATATTCAGGAGCACGGCCCCCAGGAATAATAAGTGCGTCATAATCAGTAGGTTCAATCTCATCAACCGAGGCATGAGATTCAATTTTATATCCCCATTTTTCTGTAAACGTTTCCATTTCAGGCAAAAAATCATGAACAACTGTCTGGAGACTTTTTTTCACAGGTGAGGCAATTGTGCAATTAATATTTTCTTCGATACATCTATAATATGGATAAAATACTTCCAATGCCTCTACAGCGTCACCAGTTATAATAAGAACGTTCTTACTCATTTTTCATCACATTCCTTTTCTGAAATTTTTTTAAAATTCATAAGCATCCTTAAAATTATATTTTCGTCAATGTACTTTCATCAGCGGAAGGCAAATTATATCGAGCCTCTAATAAACCGCGACAATAATGAGCATTAAACTCCATATTCATTCGTGATCCTTTGGCACCTCGCAGATAATCAGCAAACCCTTCTTCAGTTATCTCTTTATCTTCAGGAGTGGTTATGGCTAAGAGATTTAAGTAATTCGACGTTTTTTTCTTTTCCAGGTATTTTTCTCTAAGTAACTTCCCTTCTACAGATAAAGGCAGTTCATATAGCTCTTGGATAGATAAATTGATGATTTCTTTCTTTGACATGCCATTTTGAAGTAAATATCTTATAAGTTTCTCTTGCCTTGCATAGAAAGCTTTTATCTGGAAAGTCTTACGTAATTCATCAAGATCTCCATCAGATAAACTACTAAAGGATTCGCTAAAGGATTTACCTGAAGTTGCTCCTTGGTTGATTTCATCCGAAGCACAGTGATCTAATAAAGTTACTTTAACTTCATTTACCCAGTCTAATTCAGCCACATACTTCAGTATATCTTCGGCCATGATATATGCGAAGTTAGGTGAACACCAGTAAGTTGGTAATCGAAAAACTACTTCGACATCGTTTTCTTTTATTACCGTGTGATCGATAAATCCTAATTCAGTTAAAGGCCGATCCAATTCTGGATCATAAACTTTATCAAGCATGCTATAAACCTGTTTTTCTTTGTTCATAAAGTTCGATGCACCTCTCTTTTTCAATGATTGAGGCAAAACTTTAACATGACTCAACTGGTCTATTGATTGAGATTAAACCATTATATGTGAAGCTAATTCACATTTTTGCAACTTCGCTTTTTGAGCCTCGATATCAATATTATAGAGTCTGGCTGCATTACCGCCTAAAATTTTCTTTTTAACATTCAAATCAAAAGTTACGCCTGTTTCCTGTTGGATATCTTCAGGAAGCTCAAAATCTACGAATTTTTCGATAAGCCATTTTGGTTCCCATATTCCATAATCACTCCCGAAAAGGATGCGATCCTCATCCAGCCAGTACAATAACTCACTTATGATTTCTGCAAAATAGCGAGGACGTTGATGGATAAGTGATATGGCTACAGCTAATCCCCCGTATACATTTTTCTCTTGTGTTGCAATCCAACAAAAATCTTCCAGTCTAGGCAACCCAACATGCTCTACGATAAAATTCAGTTCTGGAAAAGTACTTGCAGCATCATCAACGTCAGCTACATCAAAAGCGTCGCGATTAAGCGGTGTGACCGTTGGACCTTTATGGATATGAATATTTTTTATTCCTAGATCAAGGCATTTTTGCAGATAACGCTGAGACCACGGATCAGACAGATTATACCCTTTAGAATCGCCATACCAATCAGCTGTATAAAGTTTAATACCTTGCCAACCGTATTTCAATTTCATCGCTTCTAGATTTTCTAACCCGCGCTCACCATGTCGAGGATCAAGCGTCCCATTACATATAAAACGATTTGGATATTTTTTTGAAAGGGCATCATTTACATCAAAATCTCCAAACCCGTTTTTGTAAAACTCCTTAAGATATACCGGTTGAAAAATAGCCATATCAGCATATCCTTTTACAATGACATCCTGTACCAACGTTTCCGAGCCATATTTCTCGAATTTTTCCCTTGGCCAAAAATATTCTTCAGGACTCAAGTTCTTATGATAATCATAGAAACAACTAATAAACTGTTCACCATGTATGTTTAGCTGGTTTTCCTTGCTTCCATCCCAAATTGCCACATGAGAATCAATAACAAAAATTTCTTCCCCGCTTTTCGTTTTATACAACATTATCACCCCTTCAATTTTCGCCTTTCTCTTTACTTTATTGCAAATACTGTGCCAAAACTTCCTTCTTTACTATCAAAAATTATTAAAGGTTTCTTTAATACAAGCAAGAGTGCCTCTATTCCGATATTTATCAGGCTCTAAATAATTGGAAATTTTGAATGATAACTATAGATTTAAATAAAAATATTGAAAGTTCTGTATTTTTATTCTAATGACATATGGTGCATAAAGCGACACTGTATCTAAAAGTGACGATCGTAATTAAGCAAAGTGCGACACACCAAACTTATAAGTTTGATTAAATATAGAATAGTAGATTATATTTTGAGAGTGGGACAGCATAGAGGAGATTAACGATATTGATAATTTAGATAATTGGTATATAATATGTGTAACTATATTTCCAACGTGATAGAGAACTTTTTATTATCAATCACTTAAAACTATTGTAAGCGTTTACTGAAAGGTCAGGGTGATTTCAGGAACATGGCACGTACTTACATTAAAAGGAAGGTACCGGTATGAAGAACCCATATATTTCGTTGGATATTTCCTCTTCACCGAAGACTGAAAAAGATAGAATCGAAAGAGCCTGGGAGAATTTTATATCCGGCCAAAATTTAGTATCTGAAGTGAGATCCTTAACTTATCAATCTTGGGAGCGCTCTATTCGTCATGGAGTACACCCCACCAAAGGGAGAGCCCCACTGGTTCTGTCACAAGATGAAATACAAGAATATCAAACAACCCACACGTTCTTTTCTATTTCAGAATCCCTTCTACCAAAACTTAAAGAATCAGCAATAGATTCAGGTCACTTAATTGTGATTTGTAATCATAGAGGAGAATTATTATATCTAGATGGAAATGCCTCACTCAAAAAGAAAGCCGAAAATATGAATTTTACAGCAGGGACTTCATGGTCAGAGAGCTATGTAGGGACAAATGCTATGGGCACTTCTTTGGCTACAGGAGTCCCAATGCAAGTCTTCGCGGGAGAACATTTTTGCCAACCTGTTCACAATTGGGTATGCTCAGCCTCGCCGATTAAAGATCCTGCAACACAAAAGGTTCTTGGAGCGGTCAACTTAACGGGTATTTGGGACGTGGTACATCCCCTCTCTCTATCCGCTGTTGTTTCTATCACTCAAACAATCGAAGAAAAGCTCCTAAGCCGGCTCAAATTTGAGCACTTTTTGCTACTTGAACATTATATTGAAACAACTCGTAAAAACCCCAGTAAAATAGTGGCTGTGCTCGATCGTGGACATCAAGTCATTAAAGCCTCCACCCAATGGTATGACAAAGGTTGGATTGATTACAATAACCGATTAATAAATTCGTTATCAGATTGCAGTGGCACAGAAGGCATGAAAGACGGCTGGATTTTTGAGTCAGTCCCTTTCTATCATCAAGGATTCCCTATTGGTTTTATGATACATGCGATTTCAAAAGTCAAACCTTTAAATAAAACGAGATTTAGTACAAAGTACTCCTTCATAAATATGATTGGGAAATCTCCGGAATTCCAATCTGTTATCGATGAGGCGCATACAATGGCCAATCTGGATTTACCCGTTTTAATTGAGGGAGAGAGCGGTACTGGTAAAGAGTTATTCGCCCAATCAATACACGCTTATAGTCATCGATCTGAAGCTGCTTTTGTAGCTGTTAATTGCGGGGCAATTCCAAAAGAACTCGCAGCAAGCGAATTATTCGGTTATGAGGAAGGCACTTTTACAGGAAGTATAAAAGGTGGCCGTGCCGGAAAATTCCAACAGGCTGAAGGAGGAACAATTTTTTTAGATGAAGTTGGCGAGATGCCACTAGATATACAGACCATGTTTTTGCGCGTGCTTGAAGAAGGAGAAATTGTGCGAATGGGTGGAAGAGAACCGATAAAATTAAATGTACGGGTAATTGCCGCAACAAATTGTAATTTAAAAAAAGCCTGCGAGGAAGGCACTTTTCGTACAGACCTTTACTACAGGCTTAATATCCTCTCCTTGCAAGTCCCCCCACTGCGCGAAAGAACAGGGGATGTCCCCTTACTATTAAATCATTTTTTGACAACAACCTGTGAAGAAATTAGGAGACCACCACTTAAAATAGGAGACCAAGACTTGTTTGTCTTAGAGCAGTATGAATGGCCTGGGAATGTACGTGAATTAAGGAATTTTGCCTACAAAGTGGCCATAAAGGCAAATGGCAATGTAATCACAAACAGTGATTTCCCAAAAGAAATCGGACTATCTAAAAGGTTAATAAATTATTCATCGACAGATCATTCACATCAAAAATTGAATAATATAGAACAGCCATTAATACTTACTAATCCTTCCTCATCCCACGAAGAATCAGTGAAATATCCAACCTCTTTAAAGCGAGCAAGAATTGCATATGATTCTTATGGTACTTAATGAGGCAAATGGCAATGTTACAGCGGCTGCTAAAAAACTTGGCATTCATAGAAGCACAATTTATAGAAAGCTCGGGCGGAATACTAAAAATGAAGGTTTATCTAATAAAAATGGATAATGAAAAGCCTGGATATCCTTTCTTGATTTCAGTGGTTATTGGGCAAATTATAAGTTCTGCCGTTTTTAATTCCTTATTTCACAAAGGATCTGAAAATTGTATATTTTCTGAAGTAAATGATGAACTGTAGAGTTTCCACTTCAAAGAGCACCATGATACTGAACTGCACCCCAATTGTTAGACAACATCTAACAATTGGAGGTGCAGTTTTTTGACTAAATATACGATAGACGAAAAATCAAATGTAGTTTTAGAGTACTTAGAAGGGAAAAAATCCTATAAATCCATTGCTCAAGAAAGAAATGTAGGTTTATCCCCTACACAAAGCATGTCCCGCAAAGGAAATTGTTTCGATAATGCGGTCATTGAAAACTTCTTTGGCTTATTAAAATCCGAATTACTCTATCTTCAAGAATTTGAAAGCATGGAGCATTTCAAACAAGAACTAGAATAATCTATTACTACAATCATCAACGAATCAAGGTAAAATTAAAAGGCATGAGCCCAGTAGATTACCGGGTTCATGCTCTAAAGCAGCCTAAGTAAATAAAGTGTCTAACTTTTTGGGTTCACTTCATACATGGAGCTGTTTATATAATTATTTTCATCAAAAATTAAAACCTATTGCCTCCCAGCTTTTCATTTTCCGCTGCTGCTTCTTTTAATGCTTCTTTACCACAGCCACAAATTACAACATTGGTGCCTTCCTTGGCAAACGCGACGGCAATTGCTTTTCCAATACCTCTACTGCCGCCTGTCACGAGTGCCGTTTTATCTTTTAATCCCAGGTTCACTTTAGATCCAATCCTTTCTATGGGCGGCACACGCTCATGGATCATAACAACTCGGGATGTCTGATTGTTATCATCACGGATTGATCCGTTCCAAAAGCCGCCGACAGAATTATGGAGATAATCCAGGTCCTGGTCCGCTAACTTGTCCACCAATTCCAACGTTTCTTCCATGGTGATGCCAGGATTCTCTCTTTCTTCAGGCCATAACCGATAGCCGATGATAAAAGGTTTTGTTGCATGGTCTAAAACTGCTTTTTTAACAGCGTCAACTACAGCAAGCGGGAAGGACATACGTTTTTCCAGCGTTCCACCCAACTTGTCAGTTCTGCGATTTGAGTGTGGAGAAAAGAACTGCTGAATCAAATACGTATTGGCACCATGGATTTCAACTCCATCATACCCAGCTTCGATTGCTCTTCTGGTTGCTTCACCAAATGCTTTAATAATTTCATCAATTTCGTCTGCTGTCATTTCCCGAGGTACCACGGTATCGTCCCGTTCCGCTGCTACCGCACTCGGAGCAATTGGTTGACGATCGAGCAATTCTTCAGGCGGGCACATTCTGCCACCCCATAAAATTTGTAAAATCGCCTTTGAACCTTTTTCCTGTATAACTGTCGCCACACGTCTTAAACTAGGGATTAGGTAATCGGAATCTGCACCAAATACACCCAGGAATCCTTTTCCATTCCTGGTGACGTATGTGTGCATGCGGTGATTACCGCTCCTACACCACCGGCACGTTCTTGATAATACGCAACTTCTTCGTCTGATACTTCACCATTTTCATGTGCTCTTGTGTAGATATGGGTGCCATTGTAATACGGTTCTTTATTTCAACTCCAGAACGGAAGATAAATGGTTTAAAAGCAGCTTCATATTTTGGATTCATCTCTTTTTCTCCTTTTGTTTACATCAAGTTTGTTAAAGGATTTTGCTATTTAACAAATGGATAACATAGACTACAAAAATTTCTTTGACAGGCACATTTTTATATTCTATACAAAAAAATTTATAGAGATACATTAAAAGCTTGCCATAAGGATCGGCCAGTTTTGACCTATTTTAGCTGAGTAATTTCTGCCAATATTTCATAGGAATGGAGGCGGGCCTTATGATCGTAAACCTGGGTGAAAAGCAAATAATTCTTGTGCTTGATATTTACTTGTACGTTGAACAAAACCAACTTCTTTAGCTAATTGAAGTTCTTGAGAAAAGAGATTCATTTCGTCTGAAACAGAAAAACTCATAGAAAACGCCATCCTTCCTGTATATTTCTACAAAAAGAATAGCGTTTTTTTCATTATGATGATACAAATTCACCTTAGCTTGATGGCGATGGGGTACCACCAGCAAAACGCGAATTTACAACGTTAAGGAAATACCAATATTAAAAAGCCCAATTTCTCATCATTAAATTGAGAAATTGGGCTTTTTTCCATACTGTAGATAATGCCTCGATTGTGGAAGATCAATAAATTTGAACAAAAAAGTGATTATTGATCTTCCGCATTTTTCACAGCTACGACTGCTTTGGCATAATCCGGATGGTTTGTCGCTTCAGTTACGTATTCCACATATGTTACTTTATTGTCTTTATCAAGAACAATGATTGCACGCGTTAACAAACGAAGTTCTTTCATCGCTACGCCAAGGGCTTCACCAAAGGAAAGTTCACGGTGGTCAGACAGCATCTTCACTTTCTCAAGACCGGCTGCTTTACGCCAGCGAGATAAAGCAAATGGTAAATCTACGCTTACAGAGAGAAATTCTACGTTATCCATTTTTGCAACTTCCTCATTAAAGCTCCGAGTTTGCATATCGCAAATACCTGCAGCTGCATCTATAGAAGCGATCACACTAATCAAATGAACGCTTCCTTTGTCGTCATTCAATGAATATGGCTGTAAATTTTCTGAAAGTGCAATGAAATCAGGATCTATGTCTCCAACTTTTAATTCTTGAATGATAAGAGTTACAGGTTTCCCACCAAATGTAATTGAATTTTCCCTTTCAATTGGCATACCTAATACCCTCAATATTAATCTAATTTTGTTATATAGTGTACTTTATTTAATGTGTTATTCTTCGAATAACAAAAAGTCGGATATCAACTTAAACAGGATGATATCCGACTTCAACTATTTGGAGCGTTTACCGTAACCGAATTAAGAGTTTAATTTCTCGATGGCTTCTTGAGTTGTCCAAACACCACTTGAACGAATCCAAAGTTTACAATTCATGCATTGAATGCATCTTTACCAGGAGCAGCTGTTGCATCACTCACGATATAAACTTTGAAGCCTTGTTCTACTAATTCACGCATATGGGAGTCAACACATAGGTTTGTATTCATTCCTCCAATAATAACCGTGTTAATGCCACGTTTACGAAGTTGTAAAACTAAATCATTCGATTCTGGACCAAAGATTTTATGTGGGCTTGTGATGATTGTTTTGTCGTCTTCGAGATATGGTTTAAATGACTCGTAAAAGTCAGCTCCTGATGCAGATTCAATCTGTTTTTGAGGACCTTTGCTTTGGAACATATTGTTTTCCTGCATCATTGATTCTCCCGCACCTTTAATTTTCCAGTTTTTATCATGAGGGTAGTAATAGTATTAAAAGTTGAATGTTTACTACTAATTCTTCATGCTCAATTTTAGCTATTTCCTCACATAAGAAAGTCAGCAGAACCGCCGCCTTAATTTTAAAAGAACCGTTATATTTGAAAATTCTAAAAATTAACCGCTACATCTTTGAGTGAATCATATCATTTCACAGAAACTTTACCTTGAACTTCAATTTTAACATCTGCTTTTTTCAATATATTTCCGACATCGCACCCTTTATCTGCTGCTTCTGTCGCTCTTTGTGCAGATTGAATTTGTTCTTCTGTCGCGCCAGCAGATAAAACGATGTGAGGATAATGGATAATTTTAAACTCATTATCAGATATACTTGCCTCAGAGTTCACTGTAAGTTTCGCCACAGGAAGTTTTCTGCTTTCAAGCACAAATGTTAGTGTTGCTGCATAACAAGTTGTTACAGAAGCGACGAGAACCTCTTTTGGATTTGCTCCGTTACCACTACCTCCTAATGATGTTGGAATAGCGATTTTTGTATCAAGATACTCCGCTTTAAGGGTTCCATTCCCTGTTACCCCACCATCCCAAATAGCATTCACATTTATTTTCATATCAGCCATAATTAACACTCCCTCAAATAAATTAACTGCATAAATATCTTGCCTATTCACGTATATTTTTACTCTATGATAGAGGTATTTTCATTTACTTTTTTAATTTCTGCTACGAGCTTTTATTGGTATGGTGATCTTCTTCCCTCTTGAACAACTAGCGGCGTAAATTTAATAGATTGACATGGTTATTTACGAAAGTTAGCTTATTCGTAAGATTTCAAAGAAAGCACGAAGTACTGGATTTATTGACAAAAGGGCCATGACCCGTTCCTTTAGCAAAACCGGCTATGCATGACGAAGGAATGAAAGGGCATATGATTATGATGAATCTGGATGCAAAAGCTCATTATACAATTAGTCAAACCGCTCAAGTTCCGAAAATATCTATCGATTTAACGATGAATACTCAGATAAAAGATGTCCCGCCTTGGCTTAATGTAACCGCAAATAAAGATATCCTAAAAATGGAAAATCTTTAGAATAAACATTTTAATGAAGTTGTTTCAAGAATACCAAGTAGATCCAATCGGGTTTGGAGACATGGTTAGAGCAAAATCAAGAAAGTGGAATTATAGCCGGTTTCAGGATATGTATCCCCATCTCAAAACTACAGTCAATACAAAGGTGAATATTATACAAACAGGTGTCGGGGAGTATGGATTTCATTTTTGAAGAGGAGAGGAATAAGGTGCACACTTTAACAGATGAACGATTTTTAGTATCTCCTTTTTTCGTTTTATTTCTGATTTACTCTAATATTATTGGTGTGGGAATCATGGGTTTTCAAAGAGATATTATAAAGAGTGCCGGTTACGATGCATGGATTTCCGTCCTATTATCAAGTATAAGCATTCATGTTTTAGTTTGGATGACATATCGCTTCTTACAATTGCTAATAACGATATCATTTATATCCATCAATTTTGCTTTGGGAAATGGATTGGCGGGTTATTAAACGTTTTTATCATCATCTATTTTCTTGTAGTGGCATTGATTGTTTTACGTGTTTATATTGAGGTTGTTCAAGTTTGGATGTTTCCTTTAATGAAGACATGGTAAATAAGCGTGATTTTTCTATTCCTTCTTTATTACATTGCTTCCATTGGGTTTCATGTGATTACCGTGGTGTGTTTCTGGAGAACAGTTATACCTTTTGTTTTTCTGTTTCCCCTTTTATTCTTTTCCTTAAAATTTGCCCAATTCAATCATTTACTGCCTCTTTTTAATCACTCGGTTAAGGAAATATTAGGATCATCTAAAATAATACGATGGTGTTTCAGTTTCTTGGCTTTGAGACTCTACTCATGTTCTATCCATTTATCAAGAACCCTGAAAAATCAAAAAAATGGGCCCGTTTCGGGGTTTTGTTTACAATCTTCTATACCCTTCCATAACAATCATTACTTTTGTTTTCTTTAATGAAGAGCATCTCAAACATACGATTTGGCCGACCTTAACTTTACTTAAAATTGCGGAAATGCCTTTCATAGAAAGAGTCGAATATATTGTCGTTTCCTTATGGTTCCTTGTCGTATTGCCTCATATTAGCGGGCATCTATGGGCAGTCTGCGGCGGACTCAAAAATTTAGTAAATATCAAACAACGTATCAGCTTATTCATTTGCCTCTTTTTATTCTTTTTGTTCTCTAATGTATTAGAGAGCCATAAACAGATAGAACGATTAGCTGATTTATACTCATCTGTCGGCTTCTATTTTATATATTTGTATGTCCCTTTTCTCTTTTTAACGATTAACATTAAACAAAAACTAACTAAAAAGGGTTTTGATGCGAGAATAATTCGATAAGGATATTAAATTTCCCCGATAAAAAAAACTGTATGGAATAAATTCTACACAGTTTTTTTGAAATTCTTATTAGATTGTCAGCAACTCCAACAATATTCCCTCTTTAAAGTGAATTTTCAAATAATATCCAATGGCATTTTCCTAGTAGGTTTAGGAAATACTTGATCAATTCTACTGAGATCTTCTTCAGTAAACTCAATTGTTGCTGCTTCAGCATTTGCTAAAACATGTTCATCTTGAACCGCTTTTGGAATAGAGATGACGTTATTCGAACGGATGGTCCAAGCAAGAGCGATTCGTAATGGTTGGACATTGTATTTGTCAGCAATATCATGAATAGCTGGATCGTTTAAAAGCTGTCTTATTAAAGAGCCTCCTTGAGCAAGGGGACTGAGGCCATGATTGGCATGTTATGTTCACGCTGCCATGGTAAGAGATCGAAGTCGATTCCTCTTGAACCTAAATGATATAGCACTTGGTTTGTTACACATTTTTTTCCATTTGTGGTGTTCCATAGCTCTTCCATATCAACCGTGTCAAAATTAGAGACGCCCCATCTTAAAATTTTCCCTTCTTCACGTAGTTTTTCCATTCCTTCAATTGTTTCCTCTAAAGGAACATGTCCTCTCCAGTGGAGAAGATATAAGTCCAAGTGGTCTGTTCCGAGTCGTTTTAAGCTGTTTTCACATGCTTTTGAAATCATATCTAAACCTGCATGATGGGGATACACTTTTGAGACTAAAAAGACTTCATTTCTGCGTCCTTTAATGGCTTCGCCAACTAAGCGTTCAGAATCGCCATTTCCGTACATTTCAGCAGTGTCAATAAGTGTCATGCCCAATTCTACGCCGAGCTGCAAGGCTTTTATTTCTTTGTCTCTCACTTGGGGATTTTCCCCCATGTACCATGTTCCTTGTCCTAAACTAGGTAAAGAAGTGCCGTCAGGTAGGGTTACCACGTGTTTGGCTAATGCATTTTTAATTTCCGCTCTTTTCTTTTCATCCATTAGGCTCGACCCTTTCTATTATGTATTTGGGTATCATAGAAGTAGAATGTTAACGTCTCTTCGTATAAACTACGCATATATTTAGAATTTCCGTAACCAACAAAGCCATTCTTTATTGCATGATATGGCCATTACTGCTTCCGTCTGTGCAAAAAAACAAAGAAAGTGAGGATGGTCTGTAAGTGTCTGACACTTTGAGTCAACCTCACCACTTCTATTCTAAATCAATTTATCAATCGACTTTGATATCAATGGATTAGATCAGATGAGCTCCTCCATCGATAAGAACCGATGTGCCAGTTGTAAACCCATTTTTCGCTAGGTAAACATAGGTTTCAGCTATATCTTTAGGTTGAGCAACGCGTCCAACAGGTAATTGCTTAGCAATCCCATGGTACATAATTTGTCTTTCATCTTCTTGAATTCCGCCGTAAAGAGGAGTGTCAACGATACCAGGTGATACCACGTTTACTCTGATAGGTGCCAGGTCTACTGAAAGTCCTCGTACTAATCCATCGATTGCTGAATTAATGGAAGCTAGAGTCGTTGCACCTTGAGGAGGACGCACACCATATACACCAGAAGTTAATGTAATAGAACTTTCATTATTCAAGTATGGAAGAGCAGCACGAACCGAAATATACTGCCCCCAGAACTTACTATCAAAAGCCTCTCTTACTGTTGCAACAGGCAGTTCGCTAAAGTGACCCATTGCGCCTTCACCTGCAGTAACCACTAGGTGATCAAATTTTCCAACCTTCTTGAAAAAGTCAGCAACCTTTTCCTCGCTGCGAAAGTCGATTTCATAGCCCTCTACGTTACCACCAAGCTTCACTTTTGCGTCAGATAATTTTGAAGCAGAACGGCTAGCAATAATGACTTGAGCGGATTCATCGATAAACGCCTTAGCAGCGGCTAAACCAATACCAGATGTACCTCCTAAAACAACCACTCTTTTTCCTTTTAATGACAACGTAATTCCTCCTTTATTCATACGTTTGTTTAACCAGCTTGCGGATTCTGATTAAAGAATCCGCAAGTTAGATATATTTAAGTTTTTACATCACCATTGTTATTTAGCTAAAAGTTTTAGTGATTCACGATTGAATGCTGGAATATCTTTTGGTTCTCGACTTGTTACAATATTTTTGCTGATGACAACTTCTTCGTCTTTATAATTTGCACCAGCATTTTTCAAATCGTTGCGAATGGATTTATAGCCAGTGATGTCGACACCTTTTAAAAGGTCTGTATCGATTAACACTTGTGGTCCATGACAAATGGCAAAAACGGGTTTTTCGTCTTGGATAAATACTTTTGCAAATTCCCCAAAACGATCGTCTTCACGCAATAAATCGGGAGAGAATCCACCAGGGATAAGCAACGCATCAAAGTCTGCAGGATGAACTTCATCAATGGATTTATCAATTTTTACGGTTGTGCCTTTTTTACCAGTTACTTCGTTCCCTGATTGTTTGTCAATCGTGATAACTTCATGACCAGCTTCTTTAAAGGCTTGTACTGGTTCAGTGTACTCCACATCTTCAAATAGGTTTGTTATAAGCGTAGCGATTTTTTTACTCATGTTCATTAACCTCCTTAAAATCATAGAACAGAAGTAAAAATATTCATTTCCGTACCATGTTCTGATTATCTTCATTAGAAGTTGATTTTATCTCCGTTGTAAGCCGCAATATAGATTTTTTTCATATCCTCCACCGATACTTCTCGTGGATTGGATGGAGTACAAGGATCCTCAACAGCTCCTGCTGCCATCTGGTTCAGGTGTTTTTCAAATTCTGCTTCTCCCACACCAAATTCCTTTAGTGTTAATGGCAGATTCAAAGATTTGTTTAAACGACGGATGAGGTCTGTTAACGAGTCAATCAATTCGTCATCCGTATTTCCGGTTAAACCAAGCATCCTTGCAATATCCGCATATCTTGAGCTTTCCACCTTTCTATTATAATCAATCACATATGGCAAGTAGAGTGCATTTGCTGTACCGTGCGGAATTTCAAAAATGGCTCCGCTCTTATGGGCTAAGCTGTGGACAATTCCTAAAAATCCATTGGAAAAGGCCATGCCGGCTATGGCCTGGGCATAATGCATTTCTGCCCTTGCCTGTTTGTCACCTACTGCGGATTTTTCAATATTTTCTACCACTTGCCTAATCGACTGCATGGCCAGCGGATCAGTAAAAGAGTTGTGCAGGGTGGATACATATGCCTCAATGCCATGTGTCAATGCATCCATCCCCGTATAGGCTACAATCGAAGCAGGCATGGAATACGTCAGTTCAGGATCAACGATTGCAATGTCAGGCGTAATTTCATATCCAAAAACCGGATACTTCACTCCCTTATCATAGTCCGTAATAACGGAGAATGGAGATACATCACTGCCTGTTCCGCTAGTAGTTGAAATGGCAATAAAACGCAATGTTGGCAGTACATTTGGAGCCTTGATTTGGTCAAATGGCAGTTCGGGGTTTTCATAAAAAATCCACATCAACTTAGCCGCATCAAGCGGAGATCCGCCGCCGGCAGCAATGATCCAATCCGGCTGGAATTCTTCCATCTTCTTGCCGCCGTTTTGAGCGGTTGTAATAGATGGATCGTTTTCAACACCTTCGATTAGTTGCGTCTCAATGCCTGCCTCTCGTAAATAAGTTTGGATTTTATCGAGATAACCGGATTTTTTTTATCGATTGACCGCCAATAACAACCGTCGCTTTTTTCCCTTCAAGGGTTTTTAAAACTTCTAAGGATCCTTCTCCAAAATAAACATCTCTCGGAAAAGTAAATCGATTCATATGTGTAAATTCTCCTTTTCTGTGGTGAAATTAGCAACTTTAAGGTTCCCTTATCCATTTTTTTAAAATTGAGTACGTCATAAGTGTTTCCCATCATCTTAAATGTTACTAATGAACAAATTCAGGTTCTCCCTCAACAATGGTCCTTACTATATCTTCTGCTTCGATTTCGAGTAAGAAATGGCCGCTGCCTGCTGGACCAGCATATAAATATCCTTTTTCAACCGCTGTGTCTCGAAATATGGGTTCAACCATACTCCAAACTTCTGAATCCCCGCCGACCATGTAACAAGCTCCGTTACGCGCTCCTTCCATTCCCCCGGATGTACCAACATCCATAAAGCTTACACCAACTTGCTTTAGCTGGCCGTAGCGGCGAATGGAGTCCTTATAATGAGAATTACCAGCTTCGATTATGATATCGCCTTTACTCAAGTATGGAGTGATCTCATTTATAACTGAATCGACAACAGCGTGCGGAACCATGATCCAGATAATTCTAGGGCCGTCCAGGATTTTAATAAGTTCCTTAAAACTCGATGTTTCTATAGCACCGTACTTACTGATTTCTTCTACAGCATTAACATTTAAATCGAAGGCGGCTACTTCGTAGTTGTGGTCAATTAGATTTTTCCCTAAGTTTATCCCCATTTTCCCTAACCCGATTAATCCAACTTGCATCCTCTTGTCCTCCTGTACTATTCGTGTTGTTAACGTATTTTTAATACTTTTACTGATTGATCTTTTGAAATCATCTCATACTTAGACCCTTGGTATTCCCACCAATAAAACCCGTCCTCTTTTAAAAGTTCATCCGAAGCACCCGGCCCCATCGAACCTGAACGATACAAATGTAAGGGGACTGTGTTTTCCTCAAACGCTTCTAAAACTGGCTGCACCCAATTCCACGATAATTCCACTTCATTCCAGTGGGCAAAGAATGTCGAGTCACCGCGTAATGCATCAAAGATTAAGAGTTCATAAGCTTCGGGTATGTCTTTTGCTCCTGTTGAGAAGTCAATTGAAATAGGCTCAATTTTCCCGTTTTTTAGCGGATTCTTACTATTCAATTGTAACGATATCCCTTCATTGGGATTGATATTGACAATTAATAGATTTGGTTCCGTTTGTTGATCGGATCCATACAATTCCTTCACTGGATTTTTAAACTCTATGACGATACGAGTCGACTTTTCCTTCATTCTCTTTCCTGTACGGATATAGAAAGGAACTCCTCCCCAAAAATCATTATCAATCCATAAACGGGCGGCAACAAAAGTATCATTGACAGAGGAAGAATCAACCCCAGGTTCCTCCCTGTATCCAACCACTGGCTCATGATTCATTTCTCCGGCACTATATTGGCCACGGACAACTTGAGAACCGACATCCTCTTTCTGCAAAGGCCGCAATGATTCCATCACCTTTCTCTTTTCATTCCGGATATCTGCCGCACTTGTCGTTTTTGGTAAATGCATGGCCATCATCATCAACATTTGCAGCATATGATTCTGGAACATATCCCGGATGGCTCCGGCTTGATCATAGTAGCCCGCTCTATCTTCTACTCCAACCGTTTCACTAGCCGTTATTTGTATATTGGCTATGTGCTGATTATTCCATAAGGATTGAAGCACAGGATTGGTAAATGCCAATGCTTCGAGGTTTTGAACCATTGTTTTGCCAAGATAATGGTCTATCCGGTAAATTTCCTCTTCGCTAAAAGATTTGCGTAGCCTTTGATTTAAATCTTGGGCGGAAACCATATCATGCCCAAACGGCTTTTCAATAATCAGGCGTTTCCATCCATTGGTCGTTCCCAATCCGCTTTCTTTAATATTAGAGGCGATTACATCGAAAAACTCGGGTGCAACAGACAGATAGAATAATCGATTTTCAGGAATATTTAACTCCCGTTCACGCCTCTGAACCAAATTAAGCAGTTCTTGATACCCTTTCACATCCGTTACATCTAATTGGCTGTAACGAAACGCGTCGATAAATTCTTTTAATTTAGCTTTATCTTCGATAAAGCGTCTAGAAAATGTTCTTAATGAATGTTCTACATTTGTTTGAAATGTACCATCCGATAGTTCTCTCCTGCCTAACCCAATAATTGAAAATGACTGGGGCATCTTTTTATCTAAAAACAAATTAAAAAGAGCCGGATAAATTTTTCTTTTGGCCAAATCACCCGTTGCTCCAAACAAAACAAAGGTCATAGAATCCACTTTTCATTCCTCCATTTTTCAAAACACTTTGCAATAGAAAAGGTAGGTACCTACTCTAATACTCGATAATTGTTGGTTATGGTAACCATATAAGGCACATCAAATTTTTTACGATCTAAATGATTGCAGACTTTCGCTACCCTGCATCCGCTTTATACACTTGATTATTTCACCCAACTTGCACCATGAAAATGAATTTCCGGAAATGGTCATAGCCACATTGAGGACATTATTAATCATTTGTAGTGATCGTTAAACATCTTTCGCAAACTTTTCGATGTTTTGCTTTTTTCCTTACCCTCTTCGTTTCATTCCTTTCTGCATTCATTAATAGACGATCTATCTTGAATAATGCGTATAACTTCCACCTAACAACTGTATTGGATGTTGTTACAGTTGAGAAAGATTAGATTTATCTTAAGTCCGATCTTATTTTCAAAATATAAAGGAGAATTCTTCATTCCCCTGTTAAAAGGCCTAATGGTATAAGTCCCTTTTCATCTTAACAATTGCCGCTTAAAAAAGATTGGTTGCTGCATTGATGTTAGTATAATATCTACAACAAATAATTAAAAGTACGCACTTTTTTATTATATAATGTTTAAAAATATACTTAGTATACTTTTATATACCATATGGGGTTGTGAGATTTTCAATTAGAGGATTTAAAATAAAAAGATCTTCGTTATTTACGAAGATCTTTCAAAATTGCCTTGGAGTCATTATTTAAATAATAGTTTTATCGACTCATGATAAATAATGGAATATCCTTGGGTTCACGACTCTTTGTAATGTTTTGCTTACTGCTGACTCTTTGCCCTTGTCGTTTGCACAGTCATTTATCAAAGCTTTGCGAATTGGTTTATAACGGGCGATATACACATGTATCAACATGAGGCTAATTAATATAAGCAAATATTAAGCTTTATTATTTAGAAGGATTTGCTTTCGGTAGTATAAGCGACCTATCTATACCAGATGTTTCACAAACATAGGACGCCTCCATAATAGCTGATGGATCTGCTGCTAAAACGACACTTTTTAAATTGGAAAAAAGAAACCTGTTTGTAATACAATAAATAACCTTCTTTCTTTCCCTTAAAAAAACCGCCTTCTCCATATAAAAATGTGATGTTGATATTTAAATGACTGATAATGCTATCTCCAACTTCATCAGGTTTTTCTGAAATGATCATGACAGATTTCCCATGATTTAATCCATCTAAAACATAATTAATCATTTTCGTCACTATATAAAAAACAGCCAGAGAAAGCATGGCCTGTTCCAATGTATAGACAACCGCCGCAATCGTAAATATGAAAGCATTTACGACAAATAAAAATGAGGCAATCGGAAATCGATAGTGTTGGTTAAACCAAATCGACAGCATTTCAGTGCCATCTATTGCACCGCCAAATTTTACAACGATTCCTATCCCAACTCCTAAGATTACCCCACCGTATTAAACAATTAATACTTCAGATTTAGTAATAGGAGGAATCGATTTAAATAGTACTAAACCAACGGTAGTAATAATATTTGCATATAGAGTTCTAATGACAAAGGTTTTACCCACTTCTTTAGCTGTAAAAATTAAGATAGGAATATTTAAGCCCAAAAATACAACATAAATCGGGATTCCCCATAAAGCATTGGCCATAATCGATAACGCTGTTACACCACCATCTACTAGCCCGTTTGGTGCTAACATCGTTTCTAATCCCATAGCAACGATTGACGCCCCCAAAGTTAAAAAAACATACTCAACAATTTTTTTCATCATCTCACCTGAAAATATGTATTATTCTTGATTCCTTACTATAAAACAGTACAGCTAAAATCCTTTACAACACAGGAATATTATTTACCTTTTTCCAGAATGTACTCCTTTATTTCCTTTATGAACTGGATCATTGCAAATAAAAAGACCACAAGTCTTGACTTATTAAAAGTCTACTTGTGGTTTTTAATCCCCTCTTTTTAGAATGATTGCTATTTAATAGACGCACTTTTATTGGCAGGAGTATCCATCACATTCTCCATATAGTTTTTACCCCATTCATACATGGAATCGAGTATTGGCATTAAGCTTTTTCCTTGTTCGGTCAATGAATATTCTACTTTTGGAGGAACAACAGGATAGACTTTTCGTTCAACAATGAGGTCTTCTTCTAGCTCGCGTAATTGGTTAACAAGCATTCGTTGAGTAATGCCCGGCATAAGAGCCTTCAGCTCACCAAATCGCTTCGTTCCCTCTTTTCCTAAATGCCACAAAATCAGCATTTTCCATTTACCGCCAATAACATAAAGCGTTAATTCTTTTTCACAGTTAAACATTTTGTCCTGCATACGTGACATTTGTTTCACCTCCATTTCTATATAGAATAACACATAGTATACTTTTTAACACTATGTAAAAATAAAGTGCGTACTTTCATACTTTTAATATACACATTATACTAACACTGTACCATTGTTAACAAGAGCATTGGTTACAGTTGCCAGGAGCAACGAAAGTGAACAATGGGCATTATTACTACTGTGCAACAAACTTAATAAATTATGAGGAGTGAAACATAGATGGAATTACAATTAGCATTAGATTTAGTCAACATTCCAGAAGCAATCGAATTGGTAAAAGAAGTAGAGGAGCATATTGATATCGTAGAAATCGGAACACCGGTTGTGATCAACGAAGGTCTCCATGCTGTAAAGGCAGTAAAAGAAGCATTCCCTAACTTAAAAGTATTAGCAGACCTGAAAATTATGGATGCTGCTGGATATGAAGTGATGAAAGCTTCCGAAGCAGGTGCTGATATCATCACTATTCTTGGAACGGCTGAAGATATGTCGATTAAAGGTGCTGTAGAAGAAGCGAAAAAACAGGGTAAAAAAGTCCTTGTCGATATGATTGCGGTAAAAGACCTTGCTGGACGTGCTAAAGAAGTGGATACTATGGGCGTGGATTATATTTGTGTTCACACGGGCTACGATCTTCAAGCAGTCGGAAAAAATTCTTTTGAAGATCTACAAACCATCAAAAGTGTGGTTAAAAATGCTAAAACGGCCATCGCAGGCGGCATTAAATTAGAAACACTTCCAGAAGTCATTAAAGTAAATCCAGACCTTGTCATTGTAGGCGGCGGGATTACTGGACAAGCTGATAAAAAAGCTGCTGCTGCCAAAATGCAACAAATGATCAAAGAACAAACGGTTACAGCAGGTTAATCCTAAGATGCAGACGACTCAATATTTAGCAGAAATCTTAAAAGAGCTTAATCATTCAGCTGACTTAATCGCAGATGAAGAAGCTGAAAAACTCGTCAACGGGATACTTGAATCGAAAAAGGTTTTTGTCGCCGGTGCAGGCAGATCAGGATTCATGGCCAAATCCTTCGCCATGCGGATGATGCATATGGGAATTGATTCTTATGTAATCGGTGAAACTGTAACTCCCAACTTTGAAAAAGAGGATATCTTAATCATCGGATCCGGATCCGGGGAAACAAAAAGCTTAGTCTCCATGGCTGAAAAAGCAAAAAGCATTGGTGGTAAAATTGCAACTGTCACGATTTTCCCTGATTCCACTATTGGACAGTTAGCAGATATCACCATTAAATTGCCTGGATCCCCGAAAGACCAATCAGAGGGCGATTATAAAACCATCCAACCAATGGGCTCATTATTTGAGCAGACCCTTTTACTTTTTTATGATGCCGTCATCTTGAGATTCATGGAGAAAAAGGGATTAGATACCAATAAGATGTATGGCAGACATGCCAATCTTGAATAAAACATAGTCCTAAGAATGTAATAACCAAAAGACCGCAAACATACTAAAGAAACTTTGCGGTTCTTTGGTTAGTCTTTAAAACATTATTTTGTTATTATTAACAATTATTCTAAAATTTTTTAATAAGGAATGATAGCATGATTTCATTAAAAGGAAAAACTGCTTTAATTACTGGGGCAGGCAGAGGAATCGGGCGTGCTACTGCGATTGCTTTAGCAAAAGAAGGAGTTCATTTAGGATTGATTGGATTAACGATGTCAAATCTTGAAAAGGTAACCGCGGAACTAGAGCAATATGATGTGAACGTTTCAGCAGCAACAGCAGATGTAGCCGATCTTGAAGCAGTTCATCAAGCTGTTGAACACATCAAATCAGACCTAGGTTCTATTGATATTTTAGTCAACAATGCAGGTATAGCTAAATTTGGCGGTTTTCTTGATTTAACTCCTGAAGAATGGGAAAACATCATCCGAGTAAACTTGATGGGTGTATATAATGTAACAAGAGCCGTTTTACCTGATATGATTGAAAGAAAATCAGGAGATATTGTGAATATGTCCTCAACTGCGGGCCAAAAAGGAGCACCTGTTACAAGTGCTTACAGCGCTTCTAAATTTGCTGTTTTAGGACTAACGGAATCACTCATGCTAGAGGTAAGAAAGCATAATATCCGTGTAACGGCTTTAACACCAAGTACAGTTGCAACTGATTTGGCCATTGAAACCAATCTTATTAGTGGAAATCCTGAAAATGTTATGCAATCAGAGGATTTAGCAGAGCTGCTTGTAGCCGGGTTAAAACTTCATCCAAGAGTCCTAGTAAAGACTTCAGGATTATGGTCAACTAATCCTTAATTTGAGAAGTGATCGACTCTTCTTGTCTATATTGGATAAGAAGTAGGAACCTAGTTGTAAAGTGTACCCTTTGTAAAGGACATTTTTAAAAAAAGGATTAGGCAGCCTAAAGAAGATGATCTCTGTTGTGGAGTGACCCCTGTCAAATAGACAGAAATAAAAAAGACCAATTAAGCAACCTGAGTTCTATATTGATATGGACTCAGGTTGTTTAATTTTTTCTGGAAGCGATGATGGTTATAGAATCGAATATACATACTTACAGCACCTCGAACCTCTTCAGAGGTACCGAAGGAGTTCATATAGAAACACTCCGATTTAAAGTGGCTGAAGAAATTCTCCATACAAGCGTTATCCCAGCAGTTTCCCTTTCTTGACATACTGGATTGCATTTTATATTTTTTCAAATAGGTTATTGTATTGGTGGGAAGTGTTTTGAATGCTTTATCAAACGTTCCTTTAATATTACCCATAGAAAAATCCCCTCCATATATAGACAGATTAATGTGCTTTCTTTTTTCTGTCTACTAAAAGGGGATCATATCATTGTACAGGGGTCATCTTTTCTAATACTTCAAATCCTTCTCCAATCGAAGCCATCATTCCGTATTCAATTCCATTGTGGATTGAACAAGATCTTGTAAGCTAGATGTACCTTCAGCCCCGTATTTCTTTATTTCTTCAACAGCATTTGTATTTAGATCAAATGCTACTACATCATGTTTATGGTCAATTAAGTTCTTTCCTAAGTTTAGCCCCATTTTTCCTAATCCAATTAATCCGACCTTCATCATTAATCCTCCTTGAGTATTTCACCTATAGCGTAATGGATTCAAAGTATAATCATAATCTTTCTTTTATCACCATCTATAACCATCCTCTTCCAATAATTGATGAGCAGCTTCTGGTTAAGCAAAAGTTGCAGTACTAAAATACTTGCTTTATTATTTAGGGTATAGTATATTAATTGACACATCAACTATTGAGCTATCAATTATTTTGTCTAACGTATGAAAAGAGGGTGTTTCTTGACGAATTCATGTTCTAATGAATCTTTTATTTTATATATAATGAACTGCCTTAACAAACAGATAAGTTCAAAATTTGAAAGTTGTACGGGCATTAGTCAATCAAGACATGATATCTTATATCAGCTTTATAAAGTTGATGAAATTAGTCAAACAGCACTTCAAAAAGAGGTTAACATTGACAGTGCAGCGATTACCCGGCATTTAAAACAACTTGAAGCGACTGGAATGATTTTAAGACGCAAAGATCCGGAGGATAATCGATTTACTCTTGTCTGTCTTTCAGATCATGGTCGCAAACAGATTATTCTCTACCAAGCTGAAAAGGCTCGTTTTGTCACTTTGATGCTTAAAGATTTCAAAGAAGAAGAACGTCAAGAGTTAACAGATATGCTGACACGCATTCAAAAAAATATAAGCCAAGTCTAACACTTGATTCGTTACAATTTGAAATGAGAATAACTATAAATTAAACTACTAAAGTTAAAAAGAGGAGACTATCTTATGACTACTACAGCACAATTAACAAATGATTTCAAAGAAATTGTCACTGGACGCCGCTCCATAAAAAATTACGACAAATCCGTAAAAATCAGTAGGGAAGAAATGGAGGAAATACTTACCTTAGCGACACTTGCTCCTTCTTCAGTTAATATGCAACCATGGCGTTTCCTTGTAATTGATAGTCCTGAGGGAAAAGCAACACTTGCACCTCTTGCTCGCTTTAACCAAAATCAAGTCGAAACATCTTCCGCAGTAATTGCCGTATTTGGTGATATGAACAATTTTGATAACGGCGAAGAAATCTACGGTAAAGCTGTAGATTTAGGGCTTATGCCTTTAGAAGTAAAAGAAAACATATTAGCCTCATTTGCTGGATATTTCGAAAAAATCACTAGTGAAGAGATGAAAGAGGTCGTTCTAGTTGATGGTGGTCTTGTATCCATGCAACTAATGCTTGCGGCTCGTGCTTATGGCTATGATACAAATCCAATCGGGGGCTATGAAAAAGACCAGATTGCAGAAGCTTTTGGATTAGATAAAGATCGATACGTACCAGTTATGCTAATTTCAATCGGTAAAGCAGCAGATAATGGCCATCAATCAGTTCGTCTTCCAATTGATAAAGTCGCACAATGGAAGTAATGTAATAAAGAATCCATTCATTAAATTTCAATCGAGTATGTTATTTTTACTTTAATTATATATTAAGTTTATTATGCTTAACAAAAGAGAGGATGACGTTTAATGATTATCATTCATGCCGTATTCAATATTAATCCAGCAAAACAAGATGCATTTCTAGAGGAGATTCAACCGCTAATCGTAGCTTCAAGAGCGGAAAGTGGAAATGTTTCTTACACTCTTCACAAAGCTACAGAAAAAGACAATGAATTTACAATGGTTGAAGTTTGGCAAGATCATCTGGCGGTTGCAAGCCATAATTCAAGTGAGCACTTCACCTCGTTTGTTGGTAAAGCTAAAGAATTCCTTTCTTCACCTTTAAATGTTAACGCATTTGAAGGACAACCATTAAAATAATGAGTTAAAATGTATGGGATTTCCTATATCCCATCTTATAAAACAAAGAGTTGCTGCTTCGGTAAAACAAGCTGCAACTCTTGTTTATTTCCATTCCATTTTCTCGGACATCACGCGCTTATTTGGCGTACATAATCTGTGTGACAATTAACCTAAAAAGTCGATCTCCTCTACGTGAACTGACCCCATAAAGTTAGACAGGTTATTTCGTTAGGCAGCCCGTTGGGCATGAGCTCGGTATTGTACCGGGCTCATGCCTTTTAATTTTGCCTTGATTCGTTTGTGATTATAGTATTCTATATATTTTGCTAGTTCTTGTTTAAAGTGTTCCACACTTTCAAATTCTTTTAGATAAAGAAGTTCCGATTTCATGATACCAAAGAAATTTTCCATAACAGCGTTATCGTAACAATTCCCTTTGCGAGACATACTTTGCGTAATGCCACGTTCCCTAAGGGCATTACGGTATTGCTTCATTTGATAATGCCAGCCTTGATCTGAATGAATAAGGAGAGTATCGTCGTCTGTTAAACGTTCAAAAGCTTGATCCAACATCGTTGAAATGAGTGAGTAGGTTGGTCTTGAACCGATTGTATACGTAATGATTTCTCCATTAAATAAGTCCAATATCGGCGATAAATATAGCTTTTCTCCAAATAATTTAAACTCTGTAATATCCGTAACCCATTTCTCATTTGGTTTTTCAGCTTTGAAATTGCGATCTAAAATATTTAGTGCAATCTTACCCACAGTTCCTTTGTAAGAGCGATATTTTTTCATACGGACAAGACATTTTAGTCCTAGTTCTTTCATGATACGCTGTATCTTTTTGTGGTTTACTTTGTGTCCGCGATTTCTAAGTTCATCACGAATACGACGGTAACCAAACCGACCTTCATGTTCATCGAAAACAGATTTAATCAATACTTTCAGTTCTGCATCTGGATCAGGACGACCGAAGTTTTTCACCCAATAGTAATACGTGCTACGCGGAATGTCTGCGAGCTGTATAAGTGCTTTCACCGGGAATGTATTCCTTAATTCATAGACTACTTGTGCTTTGTCTTGTTTGGTGATTTTTCCTTGTTTTGAACTAAGGCATTCAACTTTTTTAAATAGGCATTCTCCATACGTAAACGTTCATTCTCCGCCTGTAAAGCCTCTATTGATCCTTCATCGGGTACTAGAGTATTTGATGTCTTATTATTTCTATTTTTCATGGATGGATGCCCCTTTTTCTTTGATTGTAGGGCATCAAATCCTTCTGATTCATAAGCAACTTTCCATTTTCGAAGCGTTTCATAAGATGGAATATTAAAAATCGCCGCTGTTTCCCTGATAGACGTCCCGTGTTCGTTCATATAATTGAGTACATCTAGTTTAAACTGTGCGGGGTAGGCTGTATAGCGTTTTTCAAAAGCATCCTCACCAAAAAGTGCAAATTGTTTAATCCACTGATGGAGTAAACTCGGATGAACACCAATAGATTTAGCAATTGTTTGTCCTCCCTCATTACCATCTATATATTGTCTTACTGCCTGTATTTTTTCTTCTGAAGAAAATCTCGTCATAAAAAACTGCACCTCCAATTGTTAGTTGTGTCTAACAATTGGGGTGCAGTTCAACGTTAAGGAATCGACTTTTTTCTATAAAGACTTATTGTAGAGTTGACACAAACTGTGCGGTAAAAAAGGGCACCCAAGTATCCCGGCCCTTCATTTCTCTTATTTAGTAGGCGTGAAAGTAAACGTCTCCTTGTATTTTCTGCCCTGAACTTCTTTGCTGTGTGGTTTTCCGTGCCAACTTATTTCAAATTGAAGTTCATTGGATTTAACCGATATAGGGAAATTTGAAAATTCAAAGGCTTGTCCCTTTTTAAATTTCTCATATTGATGGTCGTTAATACTTAATCCGTATTTTGTTTCAGTATTTGGTTCATTCCTGTAAGTATTAAATTCAACTTTATCTAGCTCTTTACCAATATTGGTGATAACAACGTTATATGATTTAAACACATTCTTATTAGTTTTTTTCGTCTCTTTACCCTTTTTTATTTCGATTTTCCATTGATCAGTTTGCTTTATGACAGGAGTTTTAAATAGCTCGTCTGACGCTGCTGCTGCATTTGAAGATACTACAGTGGCTATAAAGCTAAAGATGATTAATGTAGTTATTAATTTTTTCAATATTGTTACCTCCTGTTGTTGTATTAAATCAATTTTAATTAGTTTTCCTAAAAACTAAAAAAACACAACATTCTTATTTCACAGTTCGAATATGAAATGAAGTAAAGAGCAAGGCCGGCTGGTGGAGATGCATGTGGTGACTAATTTGCCTTGCTCGTAATAATATATTGACCTTAAAGGGATCATGTTACACATCAGATACAAACTGCGACATAAAGGGGAGATGAAAATGTTAATTCGTTCGATAAAGATCATTGATTGCGGGGTTTGGTAAATCTTTAAGTATTTAATAATTACTTATTAGGGATTGCTTAAGAATCAACTTGTCTAGCTTTTCACTATATTTAAGTGTTTCCTGATGATTTAGACCTTTCTTAACACCAGTTTCTATAAGTAATTTTCTTAGGTTCTTTATATTTAATTCTAAATCCCTATACATTTTTATTTCGCACATTTTGAATACTCCTTTTTAGGTAACTAATTTCTATTTTAGGATTATATTACAATTGTGTAATTATTAAAATGTTTTCTCTTGAACTTGTTAATAAATAGGGAAAAAGACATGAAATTATCCTGCAATACGTCACAGTTCGAATACACTACGGTTATGCAACTATCCTGCCCCTTTCGTATTATAAAGGTCAGCCAGTTATTTCTGGTTGAACAATTTTTATATCGATATATGATAACGGTAGCCGGGGTAGAACGTTCCTGCCCGTGGGGCTTGGACCCCGTCAACTAAACAGTTCGCCCCCTACTTGCTTAAACATGATTTGGCTGGTTGGGACCAAGATCTCGTATAACAAGCGAAGCTATGATACTGCAAGAAGGATTAGGGGTTACCGGCAATATTATGTTTTTGGAGGAGATAAAAAATGAATCCAGTGGTTGGTCTGGATGTAGCTAAAGGTGAAAGTCAGGTTCAAGCGTTCTTGGATAAAAAGAAGCCTTATAAAAGAAGTTTTAAAGTAGCACATACCATTGAAGGACTAGAGAGCTTACACCAATATCTTAGAGAGATAGAAAACGTAACAGGAATTCGACCTCCGGTCGTTTTAGAGTCTACTGGGCATTATCATACGCCCGTTGTACAGTATTTTGAGGAGAGAGGTTACTTATTAATTATCGTTAACCCACTCATTTCTTATCGTGCGAAGAGCTCTAGTTTACGGAAAGTAAAGACAGATTTAATCGATGCACGTCACCTCTGCGAGCTGTACTATAAAGAGGATTTAGAGCCTTATAAAAAACGAGGGATACAACTCTTAAATCTTCGTAATCTTTCAAGACAACATGCAAATATAACAGGTATCTATGTACAAACAAAACTACAGTTTCAGGCTGTTCTTGATCAAGTATTTCCTGAATATAGAGGGGTTTTTGGAGATTTGTATTCGGTTGTTTCTTTGCTTACTCTATTAGAATTCCCTACTTCTGAAGACATATCAGCAGTCGATGAAGAAACTGTAGCAAATAGGATTAATGAACTTTGTCCAAGTCGTTCTAGAAAGTGGGCGAATACACAGGCAGAGAAACTTATGGCTGCCTCAGCTCGAAATCCTTTTCAGAGAACTTTATATCAGAGTCACATTTTAAGCCTAGAGATGTATATAAAAATGCTTCTAGAATACCAAAAGCACTTATCCAAATTTGAAGAAGAGATAAATGCTTTGGCAAAAGAAATTGAAGAATATAAGATTATCCAATCCATCCCTGGTATCGGTGAAAAAATCGCTACAACGATTATTTCTGAAATTGGAGAGATTGATCGGTTTAATCACCCTAAAAAACTAGTGGCATTTGCCGGAATTGATCCAAGTATCTTTGAATCAGGTAAATTTAAAGGCTCAGTAAATCGGATTACCAAAAGAGGTTCTGGTAGACTACGACATGCCTTATATATGGCAGTTCGTTGTGCCATTCGTGATTGTCGCAAGAAGAAAACGACAGATGAAATCATCCCTCGGAACAAGAGATTACGAGAGTTCTATGATAAGAAACGTGAAGAAGGAAAGCCCTTTAAAGTAGCTGTGATAGCATGTGCCAATAAGCTTCTACAATGGATTTATGCACTATTACAAAATAACTCGACTTTCCAAGATCTAACCTAGTTTAAAAGTATAACTAAATAGCACAAAACTTTCCAAATATAGTTCATTGGAAGGTTATTTAGCATGCACAAATTTAGTATAGCATGAAATATTTTAAGTTTTCATTGAAAAATGTTGACTAACTATTAGCTGGTTTAGTTCATTAAGGGTACTTTTTCACTTCAACTTTGAATGTATGATTATGATTCAAAGTTTAGTAATTTCAATATTATTAACATGGGTTATTTAAAGAATTAATTTTCAGAATTCCAAATAGGATATAGTATTTAATACGGGCCTTCATTGATTATGAAGGCCCGTATTAATGGGATAGAAAAGTGATATTTCACTTTAAACCTATAGTTTACATAAATCGATCACATCTGGCTGCTTGTATACTGAGATCCACCTTCATCCATAAAAACGAAAGGCCCTCCATAAGTCGAGTCCTTTTTCTTGTGCTTGAATCTGACCTTTAAATTCAGGCACTCTAGCTTCTTTTTACCCTAAAATATAGAACTGTTTTTCAAGGTCCTTTCTTCCAGAAACACCTTCTTTTTTCAACAATGGTATGACACTTTTTATAATTTTTTCTAAATTCCAATTAAAATTTATAATTTAAGGAAAATGAAACTCTGATACTTGCTGTTCCTGTACCTGATCCGATGAGTCCAATCGAATTTATATTGTTCATAGTAATAGATTTGACTTGACCTGCTGTGACTATAAATCCACCAACTGGAGTTCCATTTACAGAGAGAGCAGCCGTTGGTGAAGCTCCGATAATTCCGTTGTTTTCTACTACAATTGTTCCATTTATAATAAAAGGGGTAGCATCATTCCAAAGCTCTAAAGCTACCCCAGCTGTATTACTTAAATCAACAGTAAAACACACTGCATCATTTACACTCCCTAATAGACCATTACAACAATTCCCGAATTGCATCAATATTAATCTCCCTCCTAATTTATATTTAGAATAAATTCAGTGCCATATAATGTTGATAATATCTGTTTTTTGTTATTTAAGAGTTCAAAAGTGTATTAGTACTTCAAATATTATCCCTTTACTCTACTCTAATAATTGTTAGGGATGCACCTGTTGATCCTCCTGCTGATAAGAGAGTAGCTACTAAGAGTATACTGCTAGATAATTGCAATGAAATTGTGTCACCAGCAGTTAGGTTTACAATGACATCATTATTAAAGGTTGAAACGCTTATAACTGGTCTTAATATAGAACCTGGAATTGGAGTAGTACCATTTAGTAAAATTCTTGAACCAGCTCCTAGTCCGAGTGCAGCTGTTGTATTAATTTGATAGGTAATGTAGTAACGGCCGGTTACTGGGACAGTGAAAATGGTGTTTGCACCATTAGTTACAAAACTATCTAAGTTTTGATTATTGGGAAGGGGAATACTGGTAGCGCCTCCGAGAGCTACCGAAATCACAGTACCTACTGTATTAGAGGCAAACATAGAATTAGCAGTTACACTTGGCCCTTGAATTTCTCCTGAACAACATTTTCCCAGTGGCCCACAAAAATTAAGGTTGTTCGTCAACTTTTGTTCTCTCCTTTGTTAATAAAAAGTACAAACCCTTTTTATAAGGTATTCTTCTTTTTAGGATAGGAAACTTTGTATTTTTTCACTTTCGTTAGAACGTATGATTATTAAAATGATCTTACATTTAAAAGGCCGCCAATTGGCGGCTTTTTATGGCGCTAACACACCGTTAGTTGAAGAAGAATTTTTTGTCGCGAAAAGGAAAACATATTTCCAAACAGTATGTCCCATCAACTGTTCCTTCTCCTTCATGAGATACAATTATAGAAACAGCATCTTCTACAGTTGCCGAAAGTGAGTTTCCTTTTGGGATATTAAGTACAACAGGAATTTTCCCCATACGAATCACAACAACTCGAAGGGAAACTGAACTAGAGGAGCTATTGAAAAAGGATGCAGTGACAATCGTTTTTTCATCCAATCCTTTTTTCCAAATGTTCAAATCGCGAACATCATGATTTAAATGTATATTTCCACAAGTTTTTGTACAAACGATTTCAATATCGCAAAATGGTTTAGGAAAGCATTTATATTCAGGTGGACAGGGTGGTTTTGGGGGTTTCGGCTTCTTTTTTTCTTTTTTTTCACAATTACATTTCTTGTTCTTCTCTTTTCCCACAAAGGATTCCTCCTTTCTTTACAAAGGTGTTTGAGCTTGTTCACTCTATATTTAATTCTTTTTTTTAGAGAATGCTTGTACATCTGTGGAATTATAGTGAAATTAGCACAGTTATCAACTAGAAAGGACTATATTTTTCGATAAAGAGTTGAGTATTTTTTATTTAACTTGAATGTACGATAATATAAAGAATCGCACATTCAAAAGGCCGCCAATTGGCGGCCTTCTTATGGCGCTAACGCATCCGTTAGTAAGCGAACTCCATATATTTTTCTTTTTCGCGTATGTTTGAATTAAAGTGTGACAATAATTGGACCATTTTTAGTAAGGATAATCGTATGTTCCAATTGAGCTACATAGCTTTTTTCTGTGGCATAGGTCCAACCGTCTTCTTTTTGTAATGCTTCTTCTTCAAAGGTTGAGATAAATGGTTCGAATGCGATAACCATCCCTTCCTTTAATATTTCATTATCCCATGGATCATAATAATTACAAATATGGTCAGGTGCTTCGTGTATTCTACGTCCAACACCATGTCCTGTAAGGTTTTTGATAACAGTGAATCCATGCTGTCTCGCTGTTTCGAATACTGCTTTTCCGATTCTACTTTTTTTGGAACCGGGTTTTGCTTTCTTAAGACCTGCTTCAAATGCCTTTTTAGCAACGTCGCATATTTGGGTTAATACTGCTTCGCCTTCGCCTACTACAAACGAGATTCCTGTATCTGCGAAATAACCGTTTTTGGAACCAGAAACATCTATATTTACTAAATCTCCTTCATGAATAACCCGAGGACCCGGAATGCCATGTGCCACTTCTTCATTAACACTAATGCAAGTATAGCCAGGAAAATCATATTCACCTTTTGGGGCTGAAACTGCACCTGCTTTCTCTAAAAGCTCTCCGGCTATATCGTCAAGTTCTTTGGTCGTTATGCCAGGAATTGTTCTTTGTACCAATTCATCTCTAATGGAGGCAACAATTTTGCCAATTTCCTTCAAACCATTAAAATCTTCTTCTGTTTTTGCAACCATTTTTCTTCACCTCATTTTTTTTTCATAGACTCTGCAATTAATTCCTTCTATGCCATAACATCTGCCACCAGATTTTCTTAATCATAACATTCAAAAGCCTTGATTGTATCATACTTTTCCACTTGAATTTGAATGTATGATAATGCTAAGAATCATACGTTCAAAAGGCCGCCAATTGGCGGCCTTCTTATGGCGCTAACGCACCCGTTAGTTGAATAACTTTCGTATAAACCTCACTGAAATTGTGGTACTAATTTAAATAAGGAGAATTAAAATTCTCAACAAATAATCCAGAATCTTCAACCTTTTTACGGGCGTTAGGACAATCCTTATTTGCCCCAATGTACATATAGTAATCGTATCCGAAATGAACAAAAAAATCGTTTTTGTAACTTAACTTACACCAAATAACATTCCTTAAAGTTAACTTTGCTAACTCATTGATTTCTTGAGTAGTTACGCCTTTGCCCACCCACATTTTTGATAAAAAACCAGAAGCATTTTGATTCGCAACCTCGTCAGACCATATCTCTAAAGCGTTTAAATAAACCTTATTTAAACCCATCTCATCCATAAAAGTAGTAATTGCGTTTATATAATTTGATTCTGTTCTCAAATAATCTTCTTCAATTACTACTGTTTCCACCTCTGAAAAACAAGTCCATTCCTTGTCATCAAGATAATAACCTCTTTCATCTTTGTTTTTAGGATTATATTTTGTTATCTTCCAAGAAATCAATTGGTTACACACCTACTTTTTTATCTTTATTATAAGGGTATTGTATAGATTATGAGACAATTTCTTCTTAAACTAAACTGCCCCGATAGTTCCATAAGAAAGAGAGCTGCCAAAGCAACTTTTACTTTTCAAAAAGTATTCTACTGTATTTAAACGACCTTAAAGTAATGTAACCAGACAAAGGTAAATGGAATGGAGAGATAATAAATGTTTATTAAGCATCCTAAAATCATTACATACCTTATGACTCTTTTCTTAATAAGAATTGACAAAAATAGTCCAATAATCGGTAAAAAAATAACTGCTATTTGTATCGTTATATTAACAAAAGTGTGCATTCCCCAAGGACTAACATTCATCATCCCATTACTATGAATGAACAAAAAAGTTCCTGATAATATCCAAATCAAAATAGTAATTAATATATAAATTACATTTCTCATCTTTATCTCCCTTTAAATTCGAGTTCCTAATCTTCTTATAAAACTTTAACACATAATTCCATTTATTTGGTGTCATATTGAAAAGTCCTCTTGAACTATCCTGCCCCTTTAGTTCATTAAGCAAAAAGGCCACCAAATGGCAGCCCCGGTTCTCAACTAACGCACCTGATATTTTAAGTATAATCATTCACAATCTCTATTAACTTCTCTAAAATTTTTAAGTTATGTACAAAAACTATACTTTGACATCGCAAAAAGTATGGAGATTATTTCAAGTAAAATAAAACTGCCAAGTTGATTTTTAAACTCACTTATTTATTGAGTTCATTAGTTGGAAGAAGTATTCAAGTTTGTGAGTCTTATTTAGGTTATACCACGAATGTAATGTATCTGGTGCAAATACATCTAATTTTTTCAGTACTTCCATCGCAAATTCCAAAGGAGCTACTCCTGATGCAGTAACCAAATTTTCACCAGTTACTACAGGTTCCATCTCATAAAAATTTTCTCCTTTATAATTAGGACAGACCATTTTAATATACTCTAAGCTATTGCTTGTATGCTTTCTAGAATCTAGATATCCCATATTCGCTAGTCCCTCAGTTGCACCACAAATAGCAGCAACAATAGTGCCAAGCTTTAAAGCCTCGCCAATTTTTTTCAAGATAGGTTCATGAATAGCTTCTCCCCATGTATTCCCTCCAGGTAGAATTACAAGATCTTTACTATCAAAGTTACATTCATCAAGGGCAATATCTGGTTTTATACTCAGTCCCCCCATCGTAGTAATAATTTCTTTATTCGCTCCTACTGTAATTACTTTTAAAGGTGCTAAATCCTTTTTGAAATATCTTCCTGAATTTAGTTCAGCAATTAAATATCCATATTCCCAGTCTGACATTGTATTAAATACATATAGATAAACTTTTTTTATTTTCATCCACTAACACTCCAATCATAATTTTCATAGTTTATTTTTTCCACATCAAAAGCTACTCCATCAAAAAGAACGTACGTTCCTTTTAATGCGATTATATACCACAATTAACCAATTGTCTATTTCTTATTGAACTATCCTGCCCCGATAGTTCCATAAGAAAAAGCTGCCTTAAAGACAGCTCCGATCTTCAGCTAACGCACCCGTTAGTTAAATTAGAATAGTGGTATTTCAATTCCAATTTATGTTATTGAATTGAAGATATATAAACCTTCACCCAATATAAAAATAAGAATAAACACAATCCACTTTGTATAATACCAGCCCTTTATTCTATCAATAACCACCAAAAGAGTAATTATAATAATAAGAGATACAACCAATGCTGTCCATATGTTCCTATATTGGATAGGAAGTAATTCAGTTAATAGCAGATAAGAACCATAAAAAAACAAAATGCCTGGGGGCTCTTTTCTTTTATATGTTTCAGTTCTTTTGGGATATTCCTCCATTTATTCTTAGGCACCTCAACTATAATTCCTAAAGTGATAAAGTTCAATTAACTCATATTTTCTTCAACTCTTGCGCCTGTTAGTGGAACAAGGTACTTGCATTTAATCACTGTAATTTTATTATATCATCTTAATAAACATACTGCCCCGTTAGTTCCATAAGAAAAAACTGCCTTAAAGACAGCTCCAATCTTCAGCTAACGCACCCGTTAGTTCATTAAAGATTATTGTAGAGTTGACCCAAACTGCGAAGTATAATTTAAATTACGGGGTATTCCAAAAGAATGTTGTTACGATAGTTGGAATAATGACGATAATTAAAGGGAGGAATTAAAAAAGCTAGAATAAATTCTCTAAAAGCTAAATTATACAGAACATCAAATGCGATTAGGTGAAGATAGGAGATTTAATCATGTTAGTATGGTTGCTTCATATTTTGATATGTTTCATGGTGTTAGGAATAACATTTTTTGCACCACAAATGGTAGAAAATAAGAGTAGTACCCTAAGTTATCTTATTGCGATATCTGTACTATTAGGGGTTATGTTAGTAGGTACAGGTATTTACATTGGAATGGGCGAGTCTTTACATGCATATATCTATATAACATTTATATTACAATTGATTATTCTAGGTCTTCTCTTATTAATCTACCGTCTTTTTAAAAAGGTGGGGTATTCAAAATTAATAAATATCTGTTCGCTTTGCTTAGTCACAATTAGTCATTTAACTTATGTTTACTATATTATCGCGAGTTTTATATATTATTAGACGAAAAATTAGGAGAAAGATATAAAAAAAACGCTACTGAACAGTCCGAATACACTATGCTTGTTGAACTATCCTGCCCCGATAGTTGCATAAAAAAAGCTACCTTAAAGACAGCTTGATCTTCAGCTAACGCACCCGTTAGTTCATTAAGAATTGAGTTAATAAATATATCTAAAAGTCTCATATTTTCCATACTTGATAACAGTTTTAAATTCTTCTCCACCATTTTTATCCTTTAACAAAGCATCCATTTTATCATCTTTAATATTGTAATGTCTCTTATTCAGAAAGCCTACACTTCGGATTGTTGGATGGTCTAAAATTGGTGATAAGTCACCATCTAACACATTAGTATCAACAAATCTAAAGTCAATTAGGTTAGGAAATTGATTTAAAAAATTCAAATTCTCAAGATTACCGCAAGAATTAAGGCACAGGACCCGAAGATTTTTCAGAGAGAAAAATTCTTCATTTGGTACAAATTTCTTAGATTGATTAATATGTAAATGTTCTAGCGTATTGGCTAATCCAGAAAAACCAAAATCATTTTGTAATTTAGTACAATAATGTAATTCTAAACGCTTTAATTTATTCATTTTTTCTATCCCAAGGAAATCTTGTATATTGGACTAGTTTAATTCTAGATAGAGGAGATTTTCAGGAATACCAACAAAGTTGCCCAGCTTATTCTTTTTATGATGCCAAAGAGTTAAATACTCAATGTTTTCAAGCTCCATCTCATTATACTTATCTTCTTTTAAGTTTAAGTAAGACTGATGATTATCTGGTATTTGTTCAAACCAAATCGTATTATTTCTCCAGTTATCCATTATAAATCGCCCCTATATTCGCCATCATTTCTTTTATCTTATCATTTGAACTTATTAAACTAAACTGCCCCGATAGTTTAAGTACTATCATTCACAATCTCAATAGAGTAGAACCTATTGAGACACATTCAAAGTACCTCTAAATTAGGCTATATAATGTCTCATAAGACTTGTATCAAAATGCTTATCGTTGTAAATGCGCATTTTCCTGACTCTACCCCAATAAGAAAAAAGAGTTGCCCAAGCAACCCATGCTTCAACTAAATTGACATTATTCTTGAGATAAATTTAACCAATTTTTTTCATCAATTGATATGATTTTATACTTTGAACCAACTATATCTAACATTCTTTGATAAGTTTTAACATCCCAAGAATCATCCACATGTTCATATAAGTCTTTTTGTATAAATTCTTGAGTAATATAGTTTGTAACAGAACTAATGTCAACTAATTCTCCAAAAAACTGTCTTAACATAATCGAATCCTCTTTTTCTAAAGGTTCATCTGATAGGAGATAAATTCTAAATACATTAACAATTCCATTTATATCTTCGTCATCTAAAAAACAAAGTGGCTCTAACTTTTTATCTTCTTCTGTAAAGGGTCCTCTAGTATCTTCAATAATGACATAAGCCAGCATTTTATTGTCTTTAAAGAAACGAAAAACTTCTAAATCTCGTAATCTTAGTTTTCTATCGATTGAAATCATTTTTTTCACCTATCCAAATATTAATTTATGACCTGCCGTAATATCTGTACATATTCTTTAGTCTAAACAAATTACCCTTCTGAAACTATAAAAAACAAACATTTTTTATTCAACTAACCTGCCCCGTTAGTTCAACAAGGATTATTTTCTTTTCAGAATAAACCTTGGTGGAGGACCATATGACTGTTCTGCTTCAAAGTAGGCGAGTTTTCCAGGGATACACGAGATTATTGATGGAAATCCTTCACCGACTGACACCTCTAAAGCCGAAGTTAAAGACATATACTTTCCGTCGATAGAATCATTCTAAGACATTGCGTAACAATCATTACCAGCACCTTGTTTTTTCAATAGATTTTCTATTTCTTCTGGGTCAGAATTAGGCTTTGGTATTTCAATCATAAATTCCTCCCTGAGTGTAGTTAAGTAATTATGATTTAATCTGCCTATTGCATCCATTCGTTTTTTTGCCGAAAAAAGTTCGAACAAAACTCTTTGTTGGATTCTTCTATTAAAAAAAGATTTAACAATTATATCTTCAAGTTCTTTATCCATTTCAACCCCTCCCACAACTTAATTTTACCAAAACACCAAATATTTAAGGGAATTCTTGTTAAACTAACCTGCCCCGTTAGTGCCATAAGAAAAGGTTGCCTCAGCAACCTTCCTTATTGAAGTAAAGCACCCGTTAGTTCAAGAAGGATCAGCTTCTATAAACTGTTCATAATACTTTTTAGGGTTACTTATTTTGTTTTCAATGAAAAATTCAGCCTGGTTTTTAACCATATCAATATAGTCACTATCAATTTGACCCTTACGAGTATTCTCAACACTGCCTTCAACCTTAACATAATTTGATTGTACATTTACAATTACCGTCATTATTTTTGTATCTTTAAACGAAACTGTTCCAATAACTTCTTTATTTTCTAAATCAACAGAAGGATAGTCCACTGTTATCCCAGAGGATTTGTACACAGTAAACCCTGGTATTGGTACCATTGGTCTAATATATTTAAATGTAATATAAAGACCAATGCCAACAATCGGTATCAACAAAATTTTCAAGACAAGCGAACCACCCATTACTGTCCTCCTAACAACAATTCTCTTTCCTAAATAATACCATAAAGTTAAAGTTCCTTCTTCAACTAAACTGCCCCGTTAGTGCCATAAGAAAAAGGCTGCCGCAGCAACCCCTTTTAGTCCACCACCTGTTAGTTAATTAAGGGTACTTTCTTACTTTAATTTGAAAGGATGTTAATGTAAATAATCCCAAAATTAAAAATTCACATTATGTGAATTTTCTTAAACAATTGGATTTAAATCATTTTCTCTAATTATTTTCATACACCTATATATTTCTTCTGATATTTTCTGTTTCATTTAATTCATTAGCTTATAACCTACAATGAAAATTCTTATCAAAAATGTGAGCGTGTTAATTTTAAATGATATATATCTATTTTTGATACTCCCTTACAAAAAATTGTTAAATATTTACTTATATAGTAAAATAGTAAAATATATACAAATAAATGGAGGGGATTATATTGAAGTTGAAAAGGTCATTATTGATAACAGCATTAGGTTTATCCATATTAAGTTCTGCTACGGGAGCAAGTGCCGCAGAAACTGAAGGTTTGGTAAATTCACAAGAAAAATCATTTACTCAAGTACCCGATGGTACAGGTGGTTCCATCCTAGCAAAGAATAAGGTTCACGGTAAGTTAACTACACATTCACCTTTTGGAGGTGGAGCCTATGCAGTAGCTAAATCATCCTCTAATAAGATACAGGATTATATTTACGCACGAGCTAAAACCTTTAATGGTGATGGATCTTTAATCAAAACTAATTCGGCAAGTTCTAAAAAGGCGGACTATATTGGAGTTAAAACAATGAACGGAACAGCATACTTTGGGAATGATTGGGCTGTTGGGACTCATATTTTTAAACTTAAAGGGTATAAAGATATTACTGGTCAAACAAAGGCATATTGGTAATAAAAAGAATGAAGAGATATGCTCATTGCATATCTCTTTTAATTAGGAGAAGATTGGTCTATGAAAAAATACTACATTACTGCGTTATCTGTTTTGGTATTGCTTGGAGTTTTTTACTGGTTTTTTTCTTCATCTCCAACTAAAGAATTAAGCACTTCTAACGTTGTTGATATTGAAAAAGAACGCGAACTAACGAATGCGGATGAGTATGGTTCGATTGGGTATGGTTTGGAAAATTTGAAAGGGAAACTTATAGATCAAGGAAGTACACTTAATAGTAAAGACAATGAAGTAACAGTTGTTGCCTCAGTAGACAACGACATAGATGAAGACAGAAAGTATACTTTACTTATTTTTGAAGATTATAAACAAGTAAAATTCAAAGCTGAAAATAAGGAGCAGGAAGTAAATAAATTTTTCTTTGAAATGAAACCTAACAGCTCCATAAACTTCAAAGTTTCTGTTCCTATTCGTTCCGACTCCAGTGAATTGACTTTTGTAATCGTGCAAAAGCCAGAGTATAAATTGAAGGAACTCGATCTAATTAAGGCAGGAATTTTAGAACAAGTTTTAAGTATGCGGTATTCCGTCAACAAAGCTGACAGCAGCGAAAATGTAAAAAAAGTAAAGGAAGTAAAACCTGATGCTATTGTAAAAGATGGGTTAAATGAAAATGTATTTATCACAAATAGTCAGGAAAAGTTGCAATCAATTATGACTGAAAAAGAAGGCAAGAAGCTTAAGCTCTCTGCCGGAAATGAAACGAATGATGAGCTCAGATATGCCGTCATAGCTTTAAAAGATTGGGAGCAAGTTGCAGTTATAGATAACACAGAAGTCTTATATACAACTATTCCTCCAGAAACTAGATATCTTTTTGATTTTAAACTACCGGAAGTTGAAAACGAAAATAATTTCCAATTCATCGCCTTTCCGTTTCCTTATGAAGTATCTGCTGATAATTATGAGAGTCAACTAGCTTTTGGTTCCTTTAGAGTAGTTATTCAAGAAAAAGAATAAGATTATCAATGGAAGGGAAGAATCGGATTGTCTACTATAATTAATATATTAAGTTTCGCGGGTATAGTTGGATTTATAGTTTTTCTAGCCATAGTAAAAACTATAAAAGATAATTCCAAAAGGTAGTTGTTTTTTTAAGCAATCGTATCAAACGTGAATTCATCAGGAACACGCATCGAATGCTAAATCCCTTATATTTGTGGAAATCGAATAAGATGTATAGAAAGGGTACCTCCAGCATTTCGGAATCCAGTACGTTAAGCAAATCCCAGCAAAAAAAATCCCTTTCCTGTACGTTAGGAAAGGGATTTTTTTATTTCTCTTATTGTGCTAAGGCATCTGTTGATAAAAGAATCAACTGTTGCTTTGAAATAAAGATTGATCAAATTGGATTCTTTTCTATTGATTTTGTTTACAGTTTTTATAAAATAGTTTGATTATTTTTAGTGAACCTTAATGAACTAAAGCACCCGTTAGTTTAAGTACATTTCTTCACAAACTTATATTAGTTCACAACTAAGATTTAAGAACATAATTAATAAATTCTGTTTTTGCTTTAGTGTACGCTTCACGATCATTGCTATATTTTTTTGCTAAATTTCTTTTAAGAATAGCGTATTCATCAATAAACTGCTGATTAGTCCGTAATAAATCACGAAAAAGTAGCTGATTATCCCACCGTTCTTCTCCCTCAAGTAAAATATGTAAATGTACTACTCGTTTGTCGTTAATTACTTTCACAAAAAACCTTTGCCAAGGTCGATTGTCTAAGTTAGGTGGTACATAATTCCAGTCGTGATTAGCTAACAATGAAGATATTTCTTTTATTTTTTGAAATGAATCAATTTTAGCCATTAAATCAATGATTGGTTTAGCTGGTAAATTTGGAATAGATGTACTTCCATAATGTTGAATTTCCGTTATGCCGAAAGTTGAAAGAAGATTAAGAAGAAGTGCTTTTTCCTGATTACCTTTTTCTACCCACTTGGGATTTGGTTCGACAATGTCTATTGTCTCATTATCCCAAACGGGCCATGTGCTTTCATCATGAATATCTTTCATTTTACTCTCCCTCAAGATTTTAATTTTTTCAGATTCAGAAAAATCTTTGTACCTGCATTCTTTTACAAACCTGCGCTGCCTTAAAGACAGCTCCGATCTTCAGCTAACGCACCCGTTAGCGAAATAAGAACTTTTTACCTTCTAACGAATAATGAGTATTCTATTGGATTTTCGAATCCTAATCTTTCAGCCAGCTTTATCGACGCAAAATTGTTAACATCACAATCCCAGTTGGGTTTCAAATTTCTTTCAATACAATGTTCAATGAATATTTCTGCAACATATTGAGCTAAGCCCATTCCTCTATACTTATTTTGAGTTGCAATATCAATTTCAGCAAATTGTGATGAACTAAATATAGATGTACACTCACTTACAACGGTATCATTATGTACCAAACAATACCCAAAACCATTCTCAAGAAAATTTGATACTGAACCCCAATATTCATTATAATAAGATTCATTAAATTCTAGACTATCAGTAATTATTTTTTCATCTATTCTCTTTACTTTAAAATCTTTAGGGAGTTTTTCTTTTTTTATTGTTGAGTATGTATCCTTATTAAAATGAAAAGAATATCTATGCATTTGTCTTAACTCTTTTTCAAACAACTTATTTATAACTTGATCCCATTCTTTTGATGGAGAAAACAAAGTGAATCGCTTTTTATCATTTTTTCTGCTTCTATAAATTTCTAAAAGTATGCTGTCAAAACCATTGTTCATTTCGTCTCCACCAATAACAAAAATACCTGAATCAGTTCCAATTAAAACTGTTTTCTTCAATTCATCCATATAGACCTGTCCAGGAATATAATTATTTAATACAGAGTAAGCAAATGTAGGATAAGTTTCTTTATCCTTATTTTCCAGTAAATTCATGGCCTTTTTAAATTCATTATTCATACACTGATTCCCCCTTTGTTTTTTGATTATTCATCATACATGTCGTACTTTCCTTCTTCCACTAACCTGCCCCGTTAGTTCATTAAGAAAAGCCATTCTTGAATAAAAAATCGCTAAGCTGAAAAATGATTATTTTGGTTATTACTCTCATAAATTCTTGAACTACTTCCCCAAGGATGGTATCCGTCACCTATATAAGTGAATCCATATTTTTCATAGTATCCAATGTGATCAGTACAAAGGAAAACTTTATTGAATCCTGCTTTTTCGGCATCAGCCTTAGCACGTAAAAGTAGCTCTTTACCTAAAGATCTACCACGATAGCTATTTTCAATATAAAGAGCACATATCCAAGGCCATAAATCCATCCGACTAATAAAATCATTGCTAATAAGACCTGCGCAGCCAATAATTTCACCATAATCCTCCATTAAATACCAAATAGGAAACGGACTATCCGTTGTTATGCTGTGTGTAATACAGTCCTCATATACTTTCATACTGTTTTCGTTTGCCCATTTGCACTGAAAATATTTAATTGCTTTTTCTTTATACTCGGGATGTTCTCTAACGCTAATAATTTGCATATGACTTTCCCTTCGTTATCTTATTTTAAATAAATTTTTTAGGCGCGATCCTTACTAGAGGATCGCTACACCCGTTCATTAAATTAATGTATTTAATTAGATTTTTATTATTTTATCTTCATCCCATATACGTTCCAAGATCACTTCATTATTAATACAGTTTATTTGAAAAACGTCAGGATTACTAAGGTTTTTCCAACACTCGAAATCAAAGTCACTATTATAATTCTTTAAAAGTAAGGATATTATATTTCCGTGACTGACGATTACTGTGTTTTCAGTCCCACTTTTAAAGACTTCTTCTACAACATTTACAATTCGCTTCTTCGCTTCTTGACTTGACTCTCCTCCTTCAAATTTTAATTCCATATCATTAAATGTTGCTTTTAGTTTTTCATACCAATCAGGTAAGTCCGTTGTGCTTAGTGTTCGTTCTGAGAGGCGTTCATCAATCTCTATTTTAATATTTGCTTTCTCACTTAATGGTTTTACTGATTGAATAGCACGCAAAAACGGACTTGATATTATTCGGTCAATTTTTGCATTACTGAAGAAATCAACTAAATATTTCGCTTGTTTCGAACCTTTTTCTGTTAATTGAGATTCCGAAGGTTGCCCCTGTGCTTCGCAATGTCTGACAATGTAAATCTTCTTTAGCATACAGATCCTCCCACATAAGTAGTAAATACTAGTTTCTATTTTTGTCTGTAATTTCCTTCTTGAACTAAACTGCCCCGTTAGTGCCATAAGAAAAAGGCTGCCGCAGCAACCCTTGTTAATGAACTAAAGCACCCGTTTGTTTAAGTACAATGCTTCACAAACTTAAATTTTAAAAAAAGCAGCCCCTAAAAAAAGTGGGCTGCCTCGTTACAAAAGTTTCTTTTTAGAGTTCTTGAATGGTTGGACGAATAATCATCTCATTAATCGCTACATCTGATGGTTGTTCAATGGCAAATGCAACGGAACGGGCAATGCTAGCAGGCTCGATTCCAATTTTACTAACTTCAATGATTTCAGATTTTAACTCTAAATCTGAAATGGATTCTAGTAATTCTGTAGCAATAGTTCCTGGCGAGATAATGGTTGTACGAATATTGTTGCTAGCCTCTTCTATACGGAGACCTTCTGTAATGGCACGTACCGCAAACTTTGTACCACTATAAACGGCACTAGCAGGGAATACTAAGTGACCAGCTATGGAGGAAACGTTAATGATATGCCCTTCTTTTCTTTCTCTCATGGACGGAAGAACAGCCGCAATACCATAGAGCACACCCTTGATGTTAATATCAATCATCGAATCCCATTCATTGATTTTTTTTTGATGAACAGGTGATAGCGGCATTACGCCTGCATTATTGACCATGACATCAATTTTGCCAAACTCTTTAAGCGCATAATCAGCCAGCTTTTCCATTTGTTCGTGTGAGGAAACATCCGTCACTTTATAAATAGCTTGCCCGCCATTCTGTTGAATTTCTTCTTGTAGCTTTTGTAAACGATCTTCGCGACGAGCGGCCAGTACCAGCTTCGCACCTTTAGAAGCAAGTTCTTTTGCAGTAGCTTCTCCAATCCCGCTAGAAGCACCCGTAATAATGACAACCTTACCTTGAATAGTAGACATACTGTATAACATCCTCTCTTAATAAAAATGTAACCAAAACCGTCAACTTAATTTTTATTCTTCAATCTTAAACCACGGGCCTGAAGCTTGAATGATACCCCAAAGTTTTTCCGGAAGCTCAAGCTCACGAACATTTGAAGCCTTTATCGCTGTCTGGATCTCAGACTCTTGTCCGTTCTGCACCTTTTCCACCCAGTCTGGATTCATAATTAAACCATGGCCAATTGCAGCCAGGGTAAGGCCTTTGTCTAACGCTTGTGCCACATCATCCGGCGTTACCATAGAACCAGCAGCCAACAAAGGTACCCGGCCGTTTACATGGTCCACAAGTAACTCAAGATACGTTTTTTCCTGGCTGTCGACCGGCAGTGAGGAAAGCGCATCTGCCAATGAAGCATGAATATAATCTACATCCTGCTCAACAAGGCGATCAATTAATGCGTAGGTATCCTTCATTCGCAAACCGCCTTCTTCTGATTCTTCAGGAGATATTCTGTATCCTAAAATAAACGGTTTTGTCGCATGTTTTTTAATGACATTCTTCATTTCCTGAACGACTGCCAGTGGGAAACGCAAGCGATTTTCTAGAGAGCCTCCCCACTGATCCTCGCGTCTGTTGAAGAAAGGAGAGAAGAAGTTTTGGAGCAAAAATCCGTGTGCGCCATGAATTTCAACGCCATCAAACCCTGCTTCAATGGCCCGTCTTGTTGTTTCTCCAAACGCATGAATCACGTCCACTATTTCATCGTGTGAAAGTTCTCTCGGCAATACGGAAGGAGCAAAGGCCGTCGCTTCCGTCTCTACAGCGCTGGAACTAACAATATCACCATTTGGTGTCAAGTCCGGCAGTGCTTTGTTGCCGGCATGGAAAATTTGAAGAATGGCAGGAGCTCCGCCGCTTTTCGCTGCATCCGCCAATTTCCGAAGGCTTGGAATAAAGGAATCATCATACGCTGCGAATTCATGCGTAAAACCGATCCCATTTGGCTGAACATGCGTGCAGCCTGTAATCACAAGACCGACACCATTTACTCTTTTTTTGTAGTATGCTGCTTCTTCATCTGAAATGGTGTAATCGTCATTACTTGCCCAAGTGGTCATTGGTGCCATAACGACTCTATTTTTAATGGTGATACCATTTTTAAATGTAAGGGACTCAAATAAGTTGCTGTATTTTGTGTTCATTTATTAACCTCTTTCAATATGTTTATTTATATATTCATGTCAGTTTTGCACTATTTTATAAAGGTTTATCAACCCTTCATGTATTTAAATAGTGCAAGAGTAGATTAATCCTTAGAGTGCACTCTAACGCAAGCGTTTTTTATTTTTATTTTTTTTCGATAAAAACGCGATTTCGAAAACTGTCTGTACGAGGTTTATCAAAAAGACGAAAATGGAGAAAATAACTGGCTGCTTAATCTCTAGAGAAACAGTCTCCTAATTCATTTTCGTAAAAAGTTATTTTATTATCCAGATGTTCTAAACTTCGACGAAGCTTCTCCAAATCTTCCACTACTTTTTTGCGATGATTTTTAAGTAGAGCTAACCTTTCTTCCATAGTTGCATCTCCAACATGCCCCCACATGGCAAATTGTTTCATGTCTTTTAGTGGCATTCCCGTATTTTTTAAGTGAAGCAAAGATTCAATCCATAATTTATTTTCATCCGAGTAGACTCTGACATTGTTCTCGTCTCTGTTTACTTTTATTAACCCTTCTTTTTCATAAAACCTCAATGTATGGTCGCTTAACCCAACGATTTTAGAAAATTCTCCAATAGAATATGTCAATGTAGCCGCCTCCATTAAATCTGATATGTCTATATCTTCTTTCATTTTTAATTTGTGATACAAAGTAAGAGTAATACTTAGAGTTTACTCTAAGTCAAGGTATTATATTTTGTCTCTCTATGATGCACTAACATTTTTAGATTAATTTGGTTTCGTCAGGCAATAAAAAAGGAAAACTCGCCAATACTACGAATTTTCCTTTTTTATAGTTATCCCATTCCTTATTGAACTAAACTGCTTCGCTAGTTAATTAAGGGTACTTTTTCACTTTTATTTGAATGAATAATTATTGTAAGAGTCTTACATTAAGAAGGGCCGCCAATTGGCAGCCTTGTTATGGCGCTAACGCCCGTTTGTTGAATTAAATATAAAGTTATTTAATCTTTTTTACCTTGATTGACCTTAATTAATTCATCAAGCTTCTCATTTCTATCTCGGTCTAATTTTGTTTTTTCATTCATGAACTTAATTACCTTAATTACAAAATAAATGGAAAAACCAGTAATTACTAAACAAAAAATAATAGGTAAAAAAGCTACAAGAGCAAATAATCCATCTCCACTATTAATCATTTCAAACCTCCAATACTATTAAATATATTAATATTATACATTTTCTCTTTCCCCCAAGGTTTGGACGAACCTTAATAAATAACCGTCTGGGTCCATAATTAAAAATTCTTTTTGTCCCTTTAATTTATTATCTGCCCTATACCAATTCTCCTGAATTTCTATCTTAATCGGATACTCATGCATTCTTAGACTCTTATATATTTCGTTAATATCACTTACCGTTATTTGAAAGTTAATTCCCCTCCCAAAAGGATATGTTAACTCCGCAGTCTGCCAATAGCCATTTATCTCTTCAATCATAATTTGACAGTCATTTAGTGATAGCATAGCGAACTTATCTTCTGGACGTTGGTACTCTAACTTAAATGAGAGAATGTTTAAATAAAAATTAAGACTTTTATTTATATCTGAAACTGATAACTCTGGTACTAATGTATTTAGTTTAAACATCATATCTATTCTATCTCCATTTCTAATTTTATTAATATATGTACCCTACCCTATATTCTATATCATTCCTTTCAACAATCCTCCACCGATAGTTGCATAAAGAAAAAGCCGTCTTAAAGACAGCTCTGATCTTCAGCTAACGCACCCGTTAGTTCATTATGAAATTATCTTATATCATCTATTTCTTGTAAAACAACATCTTTAGATATTTCTAATTCAGCCTTTTTCGCTATAAAACTTTCGTCATCCAAAGGTCCAGTTACTTTGCCTGTCTTAATTTCTAATATCCAAAAATTCACTTTCTCTTCATCAGGAATTTGATAGCCATTGCTACTATCTTCGTCTTCTTTCAAACCAAGTTGCTTTGCAATAATATAATTACCATCCCAAGCAACTTCAGTAACTTTCGTAGGAATGACGTCGGTTCCCCAACTACTATCACTTTCTTTTGGTGCAATCTTGACTTGATGGGCTGATGTTCTTATAACAGAATAACCTCCAGGAAGGTCTATATCGTAGTCAGTTGGACCCGGACAACCTGTTAGTAGTGAAAGTGATATTAAAGCTAATAGAAAATAATTAAATAATTGCTTTATTTGCATTAAAATCCCTCGATATCAAAAAAATCCATTCTAATTTCAGCTTTAGTATATTCTATATTCGTATAATTTTCTCGACTAACCTGCCCCTTCGTATTATAAGGTCAGCCAGAAAATATTTCTGGTTGACCATTTTTTATATCGATATATGATAACGGTAGCCGGGGTAGAACGTACCTGCCCGTGGGGCTTAAGATCCCGTCAACTAAACAGTTCGCCCCCTACTTGCTTAAACATGATTTGGCTGGTTGGGACCAAGATCTCGTATAACAAGCGAAGCTATGATACTGCAAGAAGGATTAGGGGTTACCGGCAAATATTATGTTTTTGGAGGAGATAAAAAATGAATCCAGTGGTTGGTCTGGATGTAGCTAAAGGTGAAAGTCAGGTTCAAGCATTCTTGGATAAGAAGAAGCCTTATAAAAGAAGTTTTAAAGTAGCACATACCATTGAAGGGCTAGAGAGCTTACACCAATATCTTAGAGAGATAGAAAACTTAGCAGGAATTCGACCTCCGGTCGTTTTAGAGTCTACTGGGCATTATCATACTCCAGTTGTTCAGTATTTCGAGGAAAGAGGTTATTTACTAATTATCATTAACCCACTTTTCTCCTATCGAGCAAAGAGCTCATCTCTACGAAAAGTAAAGACAGATGTGATTGATGCTTACCATCTCTGCGAGCTGTATTATAAAGAAGATTTGAAACCAAATAAAAAACGAGGAATTCAACTCTTAAACCTTCGTAATCCTACAAGACAACACGAAAATGTAACGGGTATATATGTACAAACGAAACTTCAATTTCAAGCAGTTCTTGATCAGGTTTTCCCTGAGTATCATGGGGTTTTTGGGGACTTATATTCAGTTGCCTCTTTACTAACCTTATTAGAATTTCCTACATCTAAAGATGTTTTGGTAGTCGATGAAGAAGCATTAGGTAATAAAATCGATGAATTATGTACAAGTCGTTCAAGAAAGTGGGCAAATACAAAGGCAAAGAAACTTATAGCTGCAGCAGCTAAAAATCCCTTTCAGACAACACTGTATCAAAGTCACATAATGAGCTAAGAAATGTATATCAAAATGCTTATGGAATACCAAAAGCACCTATCAAAGTTGGATGAAGAGATAGGTGCTTTGGCTAAAGAAATTGAAGAATATAAGATAATCCAATCAATCCCTGGTATCGGTGAAAAAATCGCGGCAACGATTATTTCTGAAATTGGTGAGATTGATCGGTTTAATCACCCTAAAAAACTCGTAGCATTTGCAGGAATTGATCCTAGTATCTTTGAATCTGGTAGATTCAAGGGATCCGTAAACAAAATAACCAAAAGAGGTTCGAGTAGATTACGGCATGCCCTATATATGGCTGTTCGATGTGCCATTCGTGATTGTCGCAAAAAGAAAACGACTGATGAAATCATCCCTCGTAATAAGAGATTACGTGAGTTCTATGATAAGAAACGGAAAGAAGGAAAGCCCTATAAAGTAGCTGTTATAGCATGTGCTAATAAGCTTCTACAATGGATTTATGCACTATTACAAAACAACTCGACTTTCCAAGATCTAGACTAGTTTGAAAGTGCAACTAAATATCACAAAACTTTCCAAACGCTATTCGTAGGGGGGCTATTTGGTATGCATATTTTTAGTATAGCATGAAATATTTTTAGTTTTTATTGATAAATGTTGACAAACTATTAGCTGGTTTAGTTGCATAAGAATAAGCTGTCTTAAAGACAGCTCCGATCTTCAGCTAACGCACCTGTTAGTTGAAGAAGAAAAATCAAAATCATTGTTTAAAAGAGTCTATTTTAAAGAAGTAACAATTCCAATTAAAAAAAGTTCGTAAAAGTGTACTTTTACGAACGGGATAAAATCAGTAAGCCGAAATGTCAATCATGACAAATTTACATTTTTACTGCTTTGAAATACAGTTTGTTAAAAAATAGCCTTGAAATCTTAATATATATTTTAACTATTCATTATTATAAAAATGATTGAATATTTCGGAAGTTGAATCTTACTTATAGAATAATAAAACAATAATGCGTATTTGATGCATACTGTGGGGTAGATGAATCATAAAGTGTTCTTTCTATTTAGCAGGATTAGAATGCTGTTTGTCGCTGTCCCATTTACCTGACAGCAGTATGCATAAGCCAGGTTCAATGACTAAATTGATTAGGATATAAGCCACAATAGGAGCAAGTATAAAACTTCAACCTAAAGAGTTTGAAGTATAAGGGCAATGTAAAGTTTCACAGAATCATGATAGTTTTTTGGATTTTCCCCTGTTTTTTGAGTAATTTTATCTAGACGGTACTGCAAGGTGCTTTTATGGATAAATAATTCTTCAGCTGTCTTCTTCAGTGAAAGGTTATTATCATAATAAGTATGCAAGAGAGTTATCTCCTCTTCTGAAAGTACACCGATCAGCTTAGTCGCATAGACATTTCTTATATGGAAATCAATATTTTCCATGATCATTTCTAAATCGAGCTTTGCATATATACATACCGTTACTTTTTTGGAAAGAGCATATTTTAAGGCAAGTTTTGCATGCTTATAGGACTTTGAAAGCTCATCTAAAATACCGATGCTTCCTATCCCTATCGAACAGTTCATATACTTAAAGCTATTATTCGATTCAAATCTTTTCAGCATTATTTTATACTGTGACTCATTAATAATTAAAGCTATTTGATTAGGAAATAAGTAAGTGAACAGTTTAATACCCTGTTCTAATAAAATCTCTTTCATTTTAGCAGCGAGTGATGAGTTATTATTCAAACCTTGCAAATGAATAATAGCAACAAATACTCTGTCTTCTAATTCATGTTGAAGTTGCTGTAAGTGTTCATTCATGAAGGCATCCCCTTTTTCATTTTCAAAAATGAGCATGCGAACAATAGAAGAACGCAATTCGTCTAAGGAATGAATAACGATCATTTGTTCCTTTATTAACACTTCGGTAATTTTGGTCAGTAAAAACCCTAGTGACTTACATTCTTTTGGATCTCCAGATATGCCGATAACACCAAGAATTTTTTTATCGATTATCACTGGATAACTAATGCCTTTTCTTGCGCCCTTAAACGCCTCATTCCCCAAAACCTCTACAACACTTCCTTTTTCCTGTACTTGAAGGGCAGCAGCATGAAAAGAGCCAATTCGATCTTGGTCCGTACTGGCAATAACCTTACCGTCTAGATGTATAAAGTCTATATCTTTTCCAATGACTTCTTTTGCCGCATCTACAATCATTTGGGCAAACGTATGGCTAATCTGGAAATTTTCTTTTATCATAGATTTTTTCCTTTGCTATAGATTATCTCTTTTTTATTTTAAAAATTGAGGGAGTTGTAGAATATAGCAATTTAGTTTACATAGAGCCCCTAATATTTCAATGAAAAAAGAATATTTATGTTTGACACTGTGTGTTTAGGAGTGTACTTTTACGAATGGTAGAAACAATGCTATACCGCCCATTTCAGAAATTTTCTACGCTAAGAGAATTCCAAGCTGAAAAGTCATTCACCTCAACGCTAAGGAACCGACTTTTTAGTTTGGCTTGTTAAATTAAAGCCACCCGTTTGTTTAAGTTGGAAATTTCACAATCTCGTGCTTTGACAAAGAGTAGTCATAAAATAAGCATATATATGGTAATAACTAAAGCTACTAGATTTTAAATATATTAAGGAGCTACTCTACCAACTGCTATAATATATGAAGGATCATTAATCTTTATCGTCTTATTTACCCAAAATGTCTGTCCACCTTTAATCTCAGGAATATCTTTCATTTACCGGTCTAGTATATGAATCTAATAAAAAACCACCTGAATTGAATTGGACTAATGGTGAATATCTGTTTTTCCATTTCAATTAATTCCAAATTAATTAAAATGGAAGAAGAACATAATAAACAAGGTGCTAAATTTACAGAAAAAGTAAAGAAAGTACTTGGAGGAAAAATACTCAAGTTCAATCTTTAAAAATAGGGCTTTCAAATATATCCTCTTTTGCTTTATTAAGATGCTCTTGCATATACTTTACTGCTTTTTTTGCATCCCGTTCATATATCGCCTGAATGACAGCCGCATGCTCCTTGCATGCACTAGTGATTCTATTTTTATTTTGAACAGCAATAATCCTTAATGACAATGCGTTATCCCACATCTTTATTATTAAATTTTCGAGTTCCGAATTTCCCGAAAGACGTGCTATCGTAAGATGAAACTTTTTATCATTTTCTTCAAACTTTTCAATTTCATTTGGTTTAATTTCTAACATTATTTTTTTGAGCTTATATAATTCTTCAATCTCTTCCTTTGTTGCATTAAAAACTACCTGCTTTGCAGCATAGCACTCCAGCAAAGCCCTTAAATCCCAATTGTCTTCCACGAATTTCGCTGATAATTCTGCAACGGAAACCCCTACATACCGAGTGTATGACACCAGACTTTCACTTTGAAGCATTCGAAATGCCTCTCTTAATGGTGTTCTGCTGACATGCAGTTGTTTGCATATATCTTCTTCTTTCAACTTTGTTCCCGGTTTCAAAGTACCATTAAGTATGAGTTTGCGGATCTCAGAAGCTAAATTTTCAGCAGTTGAAATATTTGCTTCCTTATTAAATTCTATATTTGAAAGCATAAACAGCCTCCTATTTAAATTATTGTTAATTACTCTTAATTAATCCTTAATATACCTATTTATATAAACAATCATATTGTATACAATATGATTGTTTATATAAATTTTGTATACAATTATACCACATAATATAACTTTAAATAATCACTGTCAAAATTTTTATATTGCTGTGAATTTGCCTTAAAAAGATGATAAGCAAAACACTGTATGTCAAACTATATATTAAATAGTTTCCCGTTTAAACTTTGAAACATGTTGTTTCAATAACACTGTATATGTTTTTTAAGCTAAAGTGCTGTAAATCTTATCTTTAAATTCACCTTAACTTCTCTACTCACTTAACTCTCAGTATGATATATAGAAATTTTATTTTTTATAGCAAATATACCCCATAGAGTATCTTTTTTTCACAATCTACTCTATAGGGTATTTTTTTGGGGTAATATAATCTTGTAGAAATGTTTCTTAATAGTCGGTACTAGAGAAGGCAATGCAGAAAATGTTTCAGCTGCACTTCTCTGCATTAACTAACTATAATACGTTAAGACTTTGTTCAATAATGATCGCAACTAATTTTTCTCTAAATCGCATTTTCTTTTTCTATATTAACACCACTAACAGCTGAACTTTTATCCTTAAGTGTTAACGTCAAGACACCTGCAATAGCCAATGAAGCAGCCAAAATTAAATACGCCATTTGGTAGGAGCCAGTACTTGTTTGACTAAATCCAACTAAATATGGCCCAACCCAACCACCAATGTTTCCAATTGAATTAATCAAGGCAGTAGCAGCAGCTGCTGCTGAACCTGATAAGAATGTAGTTGGTACTGACCACCAACAACCTTGACCAATATATACACCTAAACAAGTGATACTAATAAATATTAAGCTTAATGTTGGGTTACTCGTAAATGTACCTGCTGCCATACCAAACGCACCAATAAACAATGGGGTCGCGATATGTCTTTTTAATTTACCAGACTTAGAAGCCGTTACACCATTAATAATAAAACCAATTAATCCAATAGTCATTGGAACAAGCGTTAAGAAACTTACACCTGAATTACTTAATCCAGATACGGATCGTAAAACCGTTGGCAACCAGAATCCAAAAGCCCAGAATCCACTAATCCACAAGAAGTAAATGAGACATAACTTTATTACTGTTTTATCGGCAAACACTTGCCATATCGTATATTGCTTTACAGAGCTTTTTGCAGCTACTTCTTGCTCATACTCTTCCATAGTAGCCTTTCTTTCTTCTTCCGTCATCCATTTAGCATCTTTAGGCCAATCTTTCAACCAGTATAAAAGGAAAATTCCAAAACCAACTGCTAAAACTCCTTCTAACAAGAATAATATCTGCCAACCATGAAGCGTAAATAATGCAAAATCTAGATCCAATCCTATTAATAGACCAGCTAGAGGTGCACCGATAATGCTAGAAACAATCAGAGAAGTGACCATAATGGAAAGTGCTGCAGGTCTTTCTTTCATGTTAAACCAACGCGGGATAATAACTGAATAACAAACCGGATAAAAACTAGCTTCTGCTGCACCGATTAGAAAGCGCACAATATAGAATTGACCTGGTGTTTTAATAAATGCCATAAGGGCACATGACAACCCCCAAGTAACCATGATCCTTACAAGCCATTTGCTTGGACTTTTTTTCTCAGCATATACAGAGCCTGGTATTTCAAATAATACATATCCAGCAAATAGAATTCCTGCCCCCATTCCAAAAACCTCAGCAGAAAAGCCTAATTGCTCATTCATGGTTAAGGCAGCATATGAAAGATTGAGTCTGTCAAGATATGCTAGTAACGAACCAATAAAAAGCGGTAATATAATGTGTAGGTATTTTCTTCTTGCAAGGCTACCTCTTATTGCCATACATTATTCCCCCAGTAAAATAAGTTTAGAGATAATGGTTGAATCTACTGTTTCTCCTATTTTGTCTAGCAATATTTTTGCATTGATCGATCCTATCAACCTAATTCGTGTTGAGTACTGACTTTATATTCGAGAGTCGTGCCGCCTAATAGGGTATTCTCAATCTCGTTTCTCCCTTAAATAAGCGCTTTCAAAATTTTAAAATTAGTTGGTGAGAAACGACATGCTCAAGATCAACTCTAATGAGCATGTCGTTATTTCACTAATCCTATCGTCAAGTGATATTATCGCTCACATATTTTATAGTTCCAACTTTTTAGGATAACCACTGAATAATTCATCAATGTCTGTTAACCCTGCAAAGACTTCATCAATTTGCGGATTTTTTACTTCTGAATCAGGAAGGGTACGGTAAACCCAAGTTGTATTGTAATAATGTTTGAAAGTGTTATTTTCAGAATAAGCATTTCCTCCCCATGTTCCACATCCTAATGTGAAAGTCCATGGCATTGGATTGTTATTACCACCGCCATTATTTACACCAGTATTTGCATTAACAGCAATACGAGCTGTTTTCGTTCCAAATGCGAACTTTTTAATGTTCTCTTCATTATGACTTTGAATTGCACATGAATGACCTGAACCTGAAATTGCATGTAGCGTATTTGTTAATTCAATAGCATCATCCACATCTTTTACTTTCCAGACAGCAATTACTGGGGCCAATTTTTCTCCAGTCATAGGATTATTAGCGCCTAGATCAGTTTCTTCAGCCATAAGAAATTTTGTATCTTCGTTTACTTTAAATCCGGCAACTTTAGCAATATCTTGTGGTGAATGAATGATACAATCTACATTTAAATGGCCATCTTTCCATAAAGCAGCAACCAATAAATCACGCTCTTCTGGTGTACACATATATCCACCTTGTGCTTTAAGAGCATTGATCATGTCTTCATAGACCTTTTCATGAATTGCTACTGAGTTCTCAGTAGAGCATCCTGCTCCCCAGTCATTTGTTTCTGCTTTCATAATTCCTAGAGCAGCATCTTCTAAATCTGCACTTTCATCTACAAAAGATACAGAGTTTCCAGCACCTACTCCAAATGCAGGTGTTCCAGAAGAATAAGCTGCCTTAACCATAGCGGCTCCTCCAGTAGCAATAACATAATCGGATTTAGCCATTAATTCTTCTGTTAATTCTTTAGAAGGCTTCTCGATACACTGGATTAAATCTTTAGGTAATCCTAAACGGCCTAAGAGTTCTCTAAAATCATTTACAACAAAATTAGTGATCTTTTTTGTTCTTGGATGTGGAGAAAAAATGATTGCATTCTTAGCCATAATGCTAAAGATTGATTGAGCAGAGACTAATCCTTCAGGAACCGTCATTGGTACTAGAGAAGAAAGTACACCAATAGGTTTTGCAATTTTAACTAGGTTTCCTTTTGGATCCTCTTCAATAACTCCTACCGTTTTAACACCATCTAATTGTGCCGCTAAGCCTAATGGTCGATCTTTATTTCTCGTTAATTTACTTTCAAGTCTTCCACTTCCACCATTTTCTTCAAATAGTCCTTTTGAATAGACTTCAGCTCGAGAAGTTGCTAAATATGCAATTTTTCTTGCGATTTCACGAACATCTTCTTGAGTTAAATGGGAAATTGCTTCCATAGCTTGTCTACCACGTTTAATAATTTCTTCAATTGTTAGTACCTTTAACATAATATTTATCTCCTTTTATTATTGGTTTTTTGTTATTTTTTCCATTTTATTAATTAAATTTTTAGCTCGTTCTACTATTGGAGCATCAATCATTTTTCCGTTCAGTGAATACACGCCTATACCATTTTGAATGGCTTTTTCGTATGATTCAATAATTGTAACAGCTTCTTTAATTTCTTCTTCACGAGGTGAGAAAGTATTATTGATTGTCTCAATTTGTCCTGGATGTATACAAACTTTGCCTGTCATCCCCAAAGATTTGGCCCTGTTAATGTCAAAGGTCAATCCCTCTGTATCTTTAAAATCCACATATGGACAGTCAATGGCATCCAGTTCGAAAGCTTTGGCAGCAAAAACCACCTTGTTTCTTGCATATAACAGTTCGTCACCAATTTTTGTCCGAGTAACACCTAATTCGTTTGTAAGGTCTTCCCCTCCGAGATGGACGCCGTCTATACGTTTTGCAACGCTTACAATTTCATCAACATTTGTAATTCCGTCAGCTGTTTCTATTAATGGGATCAGTTTGATTGTATTTTTTCCCCAACCTAATTCCGCTTCAATCGCAGTAATGATGACATCTGCCGTCAATATTGATTTCACACTTGCCTTAGGAATCACCAGCGTATGGGGTCCTTTCGGCACGATCGCCATCAAATCCATGATTCCTAAATAAGTATCAATTGGATTGGTTCTTACGATCACTTCTTTATTCGTTTGTTTGGCAGTAGCGATAAATTCTGAAATACTTTTTCTTGCTTCAACCTTTTCTGAAAAACTAACAGCATCTTCAAGGTCAAAAATAACGCTATCCACTTCCATTTCCAATGCCCTATTCATCATTTTAAGGGAGCTTCCCGGAACGTAAAGCAAGGATCGTCTTAAGAAATGGTTCCTCATCATATCACCCATCCCTATTTATTCGGCTCGATGATAGCCCTTTGTACTTCTTTTGATGCCGCTTTTTCAAGAGCAAGCTGTACCTCATCAAGGGAATACGTTCGATCTGTAAGAGAACTAAATGGATATTTATCATGATATTTTTCTAAAAACAGTAGTGTTTTATGAAGATACCATGGTTGGTAACGAAGAATTCCTTTAATGGTGATACACTTTCTCGTAATTAATCCGGGAACGATGGTCGTATTAAGCGACTCATCTACTAGAACATTCCCTAATTCCAGATAGGTACCGCCCATCCTTACAATCCGAAGTCCTTCATCAAAAGCTTTAGGTATGCCCGTAACTTCCAGAACAACGTCTGCTCCGTGTCCATTCGTAATTTCGTTAATACGAGCGATTCTTTTATCAACTGTGTCATATTCCTTCATGTTTATGACAAAATCGGCACCGAATTTTTTAGCTTCGGTTAGTCGTGTATCTACACCGTCAATGACAATGACATTTGCGCCCATTGTTTTTGCGATTGCTGATGCAAAAAGCCCAAGCCCACCAGCACCTTGAATGACAAAATAATCGTTTACTTTTAAATTGGAGTTATCCATCGCATACATAATTTGAGCAATCCCACAATTGGAACCTGCTGCTACATTATCAGGGATGTTATCTGGAACTTTATAAAAATACTGGTTAGCATGAATAAAGTAATGAGTTCCAAAACCACCGGTAAAGTGTGGATGCTTTTCTGAAATTTGCCCCATGAAATCGCTTCCATTCTCGCATAAATTAAAGTGACCACTTAAACAAGCTTGACACTTTTGACATGTCAGATAATAGACTGGAACAACTCTATCTCCTACCGCTATGCTTTGACCAGCATAGTCAGTTGTTATACCTTCACCAATTTCGACTATTTTTCCAACCATTTCATGTCCTAGTACATGATTTTTCAGGACATGCTTGCCCTCCCACATATGAATATCTGATCCACAAATATTAGCTTTGATAATCTCTAGTATGACTTGCCCTTTTTCTGCTTTCGGCAATTCATATTCCTTAATGGTCATTTCTTCTAAGCCCGTCATTGCCGCTACTCTTCCGTTCAATACACGTTCCTCCACCCTTAATAGATTTCTTTTTTTAATGGTTACAAAGATTTTTTTTAATTCAACTAATCTCCATCTATTTACACAATCCTCCATTTTTATTAGATTTATCCCCTAATATTGTATACAAAATTTGTTTTTATTAAATTTTTGTATACAATTTTCCGGTGGTTTAAATATAATAATTTTACTTTTTCTGTCAACGAATTACAGATTGTTGTACAAAAAGAAACAGAACATTCAAATTATTAATGCGAAATTTTCGAGCTATTTAACACAGCAACCAGATAAAATTCTATCAAAAACAACAGTTTTTCAGTTGTGTGCAAAAGTGATATTCAATTCCATAGGTCGCTTTCCTAAGTCAAGAAAATGTTAAAGGAATTGAAAGATTGAAACTAAACAAAGAAGGACTGTTAATGATTGAGATAACTGATGTATATTTTCTTAACACTGATGATCCAGATTTTAGTCCGGACCTTGTAAATTTTGAGTACACCCATAGTGGACGATTAAAAAGGCATGTTGTAGTGGTTTTTGTTTGTAAAATATAAGTTATATAATAAATGGAGTTAGATAAAGAGATTGAAAGAGAGAATTTAATTAATAAATGAGAAGAAGCCGTTTAAAGAAGGATATTCAGCAAAGACCCTAGCCTATTGTTGAGAAGATCAAAACTAGTTTCCACCTGATCTTAAAGCAAGATTTCTTGAATCTGGGATTGAACTATTTGAAAACGCTGAATTACTTCTCGGTTTACCGGAATATAAAGTGAGTTTACCAGGAGCTAGTCGTGCCTCACAAAATGATATCTTTGTTTTGCAAAAGGGATGTCACAACAGAAGAAAGAGCAGTTGATTTCTATTGCTGTTGAGGGAAAGGTTAATGAGGATTTTGGTAAAACTATTTGCAAGAGACTAGGTCTTGAACCTAGTAGTGGTTTAAGAAAAAGAGTTCAATTTCTACTTAAAACGCTAGAAATAAAACGGTTATCTTACACAGAGATTTCAGGCCTTAGATATCAACTATTACATAGGGCAGCCTCAGCAATTCTCCTTTCTCAAAAATTCACGTCTCCAAATGCTCTTATGTTGATTCACTCTTTTAGCGAAAGCGATAAAGGATTTGTAGATTACGAAAAGTTTGTTTCTCTCATTGGGCTACGGGCCTTAAAAAGCCGTATAATAGGTCCCGCTACTATTAATGGAAATGACTTGTATTTTGGGTGGATACGTGGAGATCCGAAGTTTCTTACATATTAATTTTTTTGAATAGTTCATATCGGTTTGCATCCAATTAAAGTAGTGATTATGTACTTTAAGTGTGGTGGAAAAATGGCAGATTAATTTCGATATTAAAGAAACCCTAGGGAGGTTATCACAATCCCCCTAAAGGCTGGAATAAAGAACTTACGCTTACTAGCTGGAATCGAAAAGAACTAAAATATAATTTGTGTGATTGCAATCCTGAGCAATAGGATTGGGAAGAGGCGTAACGTAACGATTGAGGAGTCAAGAATATTATTTTAATCAAACGATTGATTAAAATGAGGAAAAGCCTATTTTAAAGCGTTCTTTAGATAAGAAAAGAGGGTGACTGTTAGCCATCCTCTCTCATTTCTTTATCATCCAAGATCTGTTTTCAAATGGGGTTGGGCTATTGCGGGTGTTGCTGCTTTGAAAACACTTGCTACTGAATCAACTAAACATTTATCTGGTGTTTTGAGTAAAAAAATCCAAAAAATGTCTCAGAATACTTGGAAATATAGTTATCTAGCATTAGAGTTTTCAAAATAACAGTAGCAAGACGTAATTAAGGGACCTACCTAATAATGATAGGCCCTATAGATCAGTAGTACAATCAAATCAATTATATATTACTACCCTATTTAGGGTGTTTGAGTAATCTTATATTGATTTATTCGGTACACATCACCATACTTCCTTCAGATCACCTGTTTTCAATTCGAATCACAAACAAATCACTATGAAACAGTTATATTGGGTCACCTTGTATACTTGTATATTAGATCAATATATATTCTATCGAGGTTATTTCTAAAATAATTAAGAAGTAAACCTCACTAGAGCAACTGATGAATTTATCTCCTGGAATCTATGATGATTGTTCTTTTTGACGCTCATACCTAGTAGTTTTTATGTTCAAATTACTTATGTATTCCAGAACTAGAACGATGTCACTTTGAATAAGAGAATATGTAATTCATCACCTTTATTCTAGTGCAAAATAAAAACGACAATTAAGTCGCCTTTTCAAATCTTTTTAATAAAAATCTCCTAGCAGCAAGTTTTATTGTACCTCCCATAGCCCCCATCATTCCACTTCCATAACCAGATGAATACCACATGTTTCTTAGAACCGAAGGACTCTTTATCAGAAGAATACAGCATCCCATGAGTAATAGAAAATAAGAAAGGAAAAAAGATGCGACTAGGCATCCAAGTGAATACCTCAAAAACATAGTGGAACAAAATCATCGGTTTATTAAAAAGCGAGTTCGTTCTATCCTAGGATCAAAAACATTTGTTAGTGCGTCTTTCTTATTTTACAATCGTCACTTTTATATTTCTATTTTCAAGCAATTGTCTTGATACTTCATCGATTTCTTCATCCGTAATGATCTCATCCACTCCACTAGGCGGTACGATTATCGAAAACGCCAGTTTTCCAAACTTTGAGGAATCTACCATCAGGATTACAACATCCGACCTTTCGATCATTTTCTTTTTTAATAGCGCCTGTCCCTCATTAGAATCACTAAGTCCTTCTTCTAAGTGAATCCCCTTGCATGACAAAAACGTTTTGTTGACATGATACATATTTAAAGATCTCTCTGCTATCGGACCAACAAACGATAAAGACTTTGGCAGCAATCTTCCTCCGGTTGAAATAACCTCTATTTTTTCTTTTTTGCTCAATTCCATAACGACTTTAGTGGAATTGGTAATAACCGTGATCGATATGTTTGGCAAGGCTTTTGCCATATACCAGGCTGTTGTACTTGCATCTAAAATAATCCGGTCACCTTCGACCACCCGCTTTGCTGCTTCATAGGCTATCACTTTTTTTTCTTTGACATTTGTTATCACTCGTTCGGAAAAATGGATTTCCGAAACATCTTCTTGCAAGCTAACGGCACCGCCGTGGCTGCGTAAAAGTTTGGTTTCTTTCTCAAGCTTTTCGAGATCACGCCGGATTGTTTCTTCTGTCACTGAAAAGATTTCACTTAATTCTGTAACACGAATACTCGAACGTTCATTTACGAGTTCTACAATTTTTTGGTGTCTTTGAGCTACAAGCATACCCACACTTTCTCCTATCTACATAATCTTTGTTTGCATTTGTTTGTTTTTGTATTGTAACACAAATTAAGCCCTCTAAAGAAATAGAGAGCTTAGAAACTGTTTCTTTTTTTCACTGAAATTATTTGGCTATTAACTTAAACCCCTCAATAATTTCTTCAATGTCTTCATCACTAATATCGATTACTTTGCCAATACTTTTGGAGTACACCAATGCTTTTGCACTATATTCAGCTACTTCTAGTCTATCAAATACACTCAGTAAACTGTTTCCTGATACAACTGCATACCCATTGTTAATCAATAGGACTGGATTATCTTCGGCTAGTTTATCAGCAACCATCCTATTATGATCTTCGCCCATTCCAAAAGGCATTTTTTCTATATCCCGAAGAACAATGTAGGCCTCTGGAATTATGTGCGTGTTATATTTAACATCTGTCACTGCGTAGGCCATTAAAAACCTGGGATTGGCAATGATGACGGATGTAAGCTCCGGGTTTTTCTCATATATTTTTTGATGAAGCTCATAAAACTCACATGGTTCCTTGCCACCTTCACTAGACTCCTGATGAACAAGAACCAATTCATCTTCCTTTATATATTTACGGTCTTTTTGAGAAGGCGTGATTAAAATAGATCCATCTTTTAGTCGCGTTGAAATGCTGCCTGAAATACTTGTAAAAAGCTGACGATCATATAACCGTTCCAATAATCTGATCATTTCTTGACGGCAAAAAACCTCTTCAACAGAATGGTGCTTCACATCTATCTGTGGTAATTTTTTTACTTTATATAAATCTATTTCTTGTAAATCTTGTTCAGTCAGTTCAAATGGTTCCCCTATAGTTCTCGCATTTATTTCCATACAAGCGGTATCTTCAAGCGTTTCAAACAACATAAAAGCATCAAATATAGTAGATTTCCCTACCACTATACCATGATTCTCTAATATGACTGCATCTCCTCCTTTTGCAAATTCAGCTGAAATATTTTCTTTTAATTTGTCGCTTCCAGGAATCGCATAGGCTGCAACCTCAAGGGAGTCTGCTACATTCTTATACGCATGTAAAAGCAACTTAGGGTTTGGCCCTTTTCGAGCCATACTAAAGGAAACCAATGCCGGGGGGTGAGCATGTACAATAGCTTTAATATCGGGCCTTGCTTCATAAATTCCCTGATGAAAAGGAAGCTCTACCGACGGCTTATGTTTCCCTGCGACTGTACCGTCTTTTTTGACGCACATAATATCCTTTATGGTTAATGTTCCTTTATCAACGCCTGATGGAGTAATCCACAGGTCACCATTTTCATCTAGAATAGAAAGGTTTCCTCCTGAGATTGTTGTCATTCCATACTTATAGACTCGTTCCATAATCATAACAATTTGTTCGGCTGGATGTAGATTTTTATTCATACATTTCACTCCAATTATTTTTTTAATTCATTCATGGCAGTTGCTTGATTGAATTTTTCAATCATGAAAGATCCATTTTTTTCTTTTGGCTCATATTTTTTTATATCAAACGAGTGTTGTATTAACTGACGTGCTGATTGTAAATCGTTTAATTCATTTTCTGAAATCATTTGAACAAGTATATTCCCAATCGCTGTCGCCTCTGTTGGTCCAGCGTAAATGGTTTTCCCGCTAAGGTCAGCTGTAAGTTGATTCACGAATTCATTTTTCGCTCCTCCACCAACAATATGAAGTTGCTCGATTTTTTTTCCTGTTATCTCTTCTATTTGCCAAATAGACATGGCATAAATAATAGACATGTTTGTAAATATACAGTTCGCTAATTCGCCCACTGTATGTGGAATCTCCTGATTCGTTTCCAGACAATACTGTTGAATTTCTTTAATCATATTATCCGGATTTAAAAATCGTTTATCGTTAAAGTTGATAAACTGCCTGCACTCATTTATTTTCTCTGCCTCAAAAACAAACTGTTCGAAGTTGTAGTCTTCCTTCAAATGTCTTCTGACTTCTTGAATAACCCACATGCCAATAATATTTTTCAGGAAGCGGAAGGTTCCGTATGCACCCCATTCATTTGTATAATTGTTTTTTAGGGCTAAATCATTCACGATCGGTTCATCGCTTTCAATCCCAAGCAGCGACCACGTACCGCTACTAATATAAGCCCATTTCTCTCCTTTTCCTGGTGAACCGACAATGGCGGAAGCAGTATCATGTGAAGCTACGATAATCACTTCTGTATGAGGAAGATCAAATGTAGAAAAGCGTTCATTCATCAGTTTTCCTAATTGTTCTCCCGGAATAGCAAAAGGCGGGAATTGATCCTTTGATAAATCAATTAGGTGCAGTAACTCTTCATCAAACTTCTTCGTGTTTAAATTCAATAATTGCATCGAAGAAGCACTTGTAACTTCTGTGACCTTTTTTCCTGTTAAGCAATAACCTAAGTAATCAGGCACAGTCATGACATTTCTGGTAACTTTCAGCTTCTTTATATCTTCTTCGAACAATTGGTATAACGTGTTAAATGATAAGAACTGAATCCCTGTTTTTTGATAAATGATTTCTTTAGATAGTGTTCTAGTGACCTTTTCGATTGTATTTTCGGTACGCTTATCACGATAAGAGATAACTTCTTGCACTCTTTGTCCCTCATCATCCAACAATACGTAATCCGTACCCCACGTATCAATGCCGAGGGTACATTGGTCGTAGCCAAGCTTTTTTGCTGTTTCTAACCCCTTTAAGATTTCATTCAATAAATGATCAATATCCCAAAAACATGTTTCATTTTGAGTGGTAAAGCCATTCGCAAATCGATGGATTTCCTCAATTACTAGTTTCCCGTTCTCCATTTCCCCTAAGACCAGCCGGCCACTTGAAGCACCAATATCCACCGCAATATGAATCATTAGTCCACACTCCTCAATTTCTTTAAACCATGCATTATAGGAATGTTTTCCCGGCCAAAGAAGTCATGCAGTTCTAAATAATAAGCATAAAGTTGTTTATAAATTCTCACATGTTCTTTAACGGGTATAAAAGTTTCTTCTTTTACTTTTGCCATTTTAGAAGCTGCCTCTTCAATGGAATCATACCCACCATTTACACCGCCGGCAGCCGTGGCTGCGTAAATGGCTGCTCCTAATGCAACCACTTGTTCAGCATCTGCTATTTTAATTTCGCGATTTAAAATATCCGCATATATCTGCATTAATAATTTATTTTTTTGAGGTAATCCTCCACAGGCAAACAAATCGTTTATCACTATACCGGCATTCTCAAATGTTTCAATGATTTTCCGTGTTCCAAAAGCTGTTGATTCTAAAAGTGCACGGTATATTTCTTCAGGCTTCGTGGAAAGAGTAATTCCTACAATGACACCTGACAAATTCGCATCCACAAGGACTGTTCGGTTCCCATTCCACCAATCTAACGCCACTAACCCTGATTGCCCAGGCATTAAGCGGGAAGCCTTTTTTTCCAATAGGCCATGTAGATTGACACCTTCTTGCTCAGCTTCTTTCTTTACATACCCCGGAACAGCTTGCTCTATATACCATGCAAACGAATCGCCTACAGCCACCTGACCCGTTTCATAACTGAATGATCCGGGAATTATTCCATCTTCCACTACTCCACAAATACCCTCTACTGTTTGTTTTTTATCCGAAATTAACATGTGGCATGTAGAGGTACCCATCGTCATCACAAATTGGCCAGGATGAACAGCTCCTACAGCGGGAACACCGGCATGAGCATCGATAACGGAAACCGAAACAGCCGTACCAGGTTTCAACCCCATCTTCTTAGCCATACCTTCAGTTAAACCACCTGCCCGCCCAGCGATCGGTATCACTTCACCACGCATTTTTGTATCCAATATATCCAGAAGACGTTCATCAATAGCCGATAAAAAAGCAGGGTCCGGATACCCATCTTTTTTATCCCAAAATGCTTTATACCCGCTCATATTACTGCTGCGTACCAGCTCATTTGTTAGACGAAAGGTAATCCAATCACCAGCTTCCATAAATAGATCCGTTGCTTCATAAATATCAGGCGATTCACGCAACACTTGTAATATCTTAGGAAACATCCATTCAGAAGAAATTTTCCCGCCATATCGTTGTAGTAATGGTTCATTCCTTGCCTGTGCAATACATGTAACATCATCAGCTTCTTTTTGTGCGGCATGATGTTTCCATAATTTCACCCAACTGTGAGGGTCTCTTTTCCATTTCTCATCGACACAAAGTGGCTCTCCCTTTTGATCGATTGGCAAGATGGTACATGAGGTAAAATCTATTCCAATGCCAATCACATCATTCGAATCTACTCCACTTAACCGAATCACTTCCGGAACCGAAGTATATAAAACGTCCAAATAATCACCTGGATGCTGAAGAGCCCAATCTTTTTCAAGTTTACGTCCGTCTGGAAGCCTATTAGTTATTACACCATGACGATAAGGTGTAACATGTGTAGCCATTTCATTTCCATTCGCTATATCCACTAACAGCACTCTGCCCGATTCCGTGCCATAATCAACTCCAATAGTGTATCTGCCATTCATCCCCTCAACATCTCCTAACATGTTCACTCATTATGATTTTTAATAAAAAGCCCCCTCTAGATAGTTGAGAGGGGACATTTATGTCTATCTATAATTAGAAATTAAAATCAGCTGCGTTATCTTTAGTAAAATCTGTTGGTGGGCCCATAATGATGGTTTTACCATCTTCCCACACGTCAATTTCACCTACATTTTCAACGTTCAAACCATCTTTTGGTTTTTCCCCTTCAGCTAAACGTTTGGCAAGGGCAACAGTTAAATAGCCAAGTTTATCTGGCTCCCAAAGAATAGCTACATCTAGAGATCCATCTTCTAAATAAGGTGAAGAGTCTTTCGGTAGAGCAGTTCCAACGACTGTAATATCCTCTTGTAGTCCCTTTTCCTGAACAGCTTGGGCTGCCCCAAGAGGTGCGGGTGTAGAGAAAGCCATGATTCCTTTTAATTTAGGATTTGATTTAATTAAATCCAGTGTTTTTTGGTAAGCCACCTGTTGCTTTTCATCCGTCGCAATTTTATCCGACACTAATTCAATTCCAGGATAATTCTCTTCCAGTTCCTTTTTTGCTGCATCAATCCAGGTATTTAAGTTTGCGGCTGAAAGCCCCCCTGTTAAAATAGCGATTTGTCCTTTTTCAATACCCATTTGCTTTACGAGGGATTTAGCGATATGGCGGCCGTATGCTTCATCGTCTATTTGGTGTACCGATAATTCTACAAGGGATTGATCAGCTGGTGTATCCCAGTCCATTACAATTATTCCTTCATCCTTCGCCTTTTGAAGTACCGGTGAGAGTGATGCTGCATCATTTGGCGCTACCGCGATAACATCCACATCTTGACTAATTAAATCTTCAATGACTTTTACTTGCTGAGCAGCATCTGGTTCCGTAGGTCCTGTGTAAATGGTTTCTACACCAAGGTCTTTACCTGCTTGAATCGCTCCTTTTTCAGAAGCATTAAAATATGGTATCCCCATTAATTTTGGAACAACGGCAATTTTCAACTTCTCATTACTACTTCCTCCGCCACTGCTTGCTTTTTCACTGTTTCCAGTTGCTCCTTCTTTTGATACACAGCCTGCTAGCAGTCCCCCAGCTAATATAGCTGTCGCAAAGATCCCTGTAATTTTTTTCATAATGATCCCCCTTTTATTTTCATATTTTTTTATCTGAAATAATTTCAGAAATTTACAAAGCCCTGTTCATTACGCTACAGAGTTTGATGGCAAATTCTTTTGACTTTTTTCATCTAATTTTGTTTTCACAAAGTTAATGACCAATACAGTTATTAAAATAACCCCCATCATTACAGTCACGATAGCACGTGGGACACCCATTAAGTTCAATCCACTTGACAACATTTGGAAAATGAACACTGCGTAAACAGTGCCTATAACTTTGCCATAACCACCTTGTATTTCGGTTCCGCCAAGCACCGCGGCCGCTACACTTTGTAATAAATATGAAGACCCCAGATCTACTTTTGCTGTATTATAACGGGACGTCATAATAATAGAAGCAATTGTGGCAAGAAGTGCCGCATATAAGTACACTCTCATTAATACCCTGCTATTATTTACGCCTGAAAATAATGTGGCAATCGGATTGCTTCCCACCATATAAACGCTTCTGCCCCATTTGGTTTTCGTCAGCAATACCGCTGTAAGTAGAGCAAATAGTGCAAAAATGATGATGGAAAGCGGAACAACCCCCATATAGTAACCGTTTCCAATTAGGCTGTAGCCTTCACTGAATCCTGAAATCGAATTTCCTTTCGTAATGCTTAAAATCACACCTTCAAAAAGGACCATCGTTCCGAGCGTCACCAGTATCGGCGAAACACCGATTTTTGAAATGAGTACGCCGTTAATAATTCCGCAGATCAGTCCGACTAAAACACCAATTAGGATAGCAGCGAGCATTGGGTATCCGCTACTTGCCATAAGTGCGATTGTCACGCCAGACAAAGCAGCAGTATACGTAATTGAAAGGTCAATCCCTCCTGTTACAATCACCACCATCATTGCCAAAGCGATTAAACCGAACTCCGGGATCTGGAACATCATATTGGTTAAATTATTTGATGAAAAGAATCCCGGTACTGAAAAGCTCATTAACACAAATAAACCTGCTGTAATAACCCCTAAAGTATTTTCTTTTGATATTGATAGCCGTTTCATTTTTTCACCTCTTTCTTACGCTTCCACTTCAATTTTTGACAACTTATCTTTTGAACGCTTATATTGAATGTGATCGTATGACACAGCCAGTAATATAATCAATCCAGTGAATACTTTTTGCCAAAACGTATCAATTTTTGCCAAGATAAGACCATTTTGCACAATGCCTAGCAGAAGAACGCCCAAAACCGTACCCAAAATCGTTCCTCGGCCACCCATAATGTTCGCCCCGCCCAAAACAACGGCGGCTATGACCATCAGCTCAAGACCAAGCATTCCATTAGGATCTACAGCCTTTGTATATGCTGTTTGGGCAATAGCTGCGATTCCTGCGAGAAAGCCCATATAGGAGAAGACAAAGATTTGGACTTTATCAAAATTGATTCCTACCCGAATGGCTGAATCTTTATTTCCACCAATCGCCAATACTTCGCGACCGATTAATGTGTATTTCAAAATATACCAAGTAAACAGAGCAACGGCGATAAAAATTAGAATAATAATAGATACACTAAACACCTCAAAACTAGCAAACTTGATGAATACGGTTGGAAAGCTGCTGCTGTTCAAATACTGGCCATTCGTAATGTACAAAACGAGCCCATTAATAATACTCATCATACCAAGCGTTACGACAATAGCTGGAATTTGAATCTTAGCGACAAGCAGTCCATTAAGTGCACCTAAACACACCCCGAGAAATGGCCCGACCAAAAAGAGTAATAGGATAGAGATGGGATGATCAGGCATGATCATCATTACTTTTCCAATGATGACACAAACAGCGCTTGTAACGGCGGCGACCGATACATCAATTCCGCCAGTAATAATGACAAGTGTCATACCCACTGCTAGAATGCCAAGTACAGCATTCCCTTTTAGTACATCCAGTAAATTGTCTGCAGTTAAAAAATACGGGCTTAGGAATGTCAATGTGATACATAGAAGCAAAACAATCAGGGCGATACTGATATCTTTCGACTTCAAAATGGCGTTCATGCACGTACCTCCTCATTTAACGGAAACCCTTTTTTGGAAGGTAATGGGGAACCAAGCAGAGCGTAATTCATGATATTTTCCTGTGTTGCTTCTTCAATACCAAGTTCTCCGGCTATTCTTCCATGTCTCATGACCAAAATTCGATCACTGACAGCAAGTACTTCTGGAAGCTCTGAAGAGATCACAATAATGCCCATTCCTTCAGCCGCCAGTTCCCTCATTAATTTATGAATATCTGATTTCGCCCCAATATCAATTCCGTTGGTCGGTTCATCAATAATTAGGATTCGTGGTTTTGTCGAAAGCCACTTCCCGATTACGACTTTCTGCTGATTTCCACCTGACAGGTCGCCCGCTGCTCTTTTCGGCAAAGCCGGTCTAACATCTAGCGTTTTCACATAGTGATCAGCAAGCTTAACTTCTTCCTTTCGCTTTATTAATTTGAATTTATTTCTCAATTGTTTCAAAACAGGTAATGAAATATTATTGATAATGGACTGGCGAAGAATAAGTCCTTGCGTTTTTCTGCTTTCTGGAATATAGGCAATCCCTTGTTTTACAGCGTGTTCAGAAGACTTGATTTGAGTAGAAACCCCATTTATTTTCACAGATCCATCGTAGGGCCGGTTGACCCCAAATATCGCCTGTGCAAGCTCTGTTCTACCAGATCCGACAAGTCCAGTAATTCCCAGGACTTCTCCAGCTTTCAATTCGAAGGAAATGTCCTTAAAATTACCTTCCTTTGATAATCCATTCAATTCCAAAAGTGTTTTTCCCGTTTTGCCTTTTACCATATTCTTTTTATATAAAATCTGACGTCCCACCATTAGATTGATTAATTTATCTTCATCAAGTTCATTGGTATCGTAAGTGCCTACATATTTTCCATCGCGCAATATAGTAAATCGGTCGGAAACAGTAAATAACTCTTTTAGCTTATGGCTGACAAAGATAATGGAAATTCCGCGATCCTTTAATTTTTGAATAACTCTATAAAGCTTTTGAACTTCCCCAGCTGATAGGGATGAAGTCGGTTCGTCCATTACAATCAATTTAGAATCAAAAGCGAGCGCTCTTGCGATTTCAATCAGTTGTTGTTGAGCAATGCTTAACTTTTCAACCGGTGTATGAACATCAATCTCAAATTCTAGTTCTTTAAGTGCCCGTTTTGCTGTATCCTCCATCTCCGGCCAACTAATCTTTTTCCAAGGTTTTTTGTCGCTATCCCGGCCTATATAGATATTTTCTGCTACAGATAAGTTTGAAAAAAGACTTAGATCCTGATAAATGATGGAAATACCTTTTAACGTAGCATCAATCGGCTTTTGAATTTCTGCTTCTTTTCCTTCAAAGTAAAACTTGGCGCCAAGGTCCGGCCTATAAATGCCTGCTAATATTTTAATAAGCGTTGATTTTCCAGCACCATTCTCCCCTATTAGCGCATGGACTTCACCTTTTTTCACTTCAAGCTGAACGTTATCTAATGCTTTCACACCAGGGAAGGTCTTACTAACATTCTTCATTTGCAATAAGTAATCAGACATGTTTCTCTCCTTTCCCAACATACTCAGTCATAAACTTGATTCAACTTTTGCTTTTTTCCATAGTAATCAATTTTATTGGTTTCACAAAAATGCTCCACTTCTGCTAGCGTGGGCACACCATCCTGGGCCCCCATTTTCATTACCTTCATCGCCGCTACAATTGACGCAAATTCGGCTGCAGATTCGATGGTCTCCCCATCTGCAATTGCACAGGCGAGGGCGCCTGCGAACGAGTCTCCTGCCCCCACTGTATCAACGGCTTTTACAGCAATGGGCTCAATAAAGGAGGTTTCACCGTTTTGATACACCAATGCTCCTTTGTGGCCCAACTTAATAATGCTGTTCTCCACGCCAAAATGATCCTTAAAGAAAACGCCCGCTTTGTACGCACTTTCCTTCGAGTTGACGTCGATCCCGGTCAACACTTTTGTTTCCTGCCAGTTCGGCGTAATCAAATTGGCATACGTCAATGCTTCTTTCGTTACCCCTTCTGCAGGAGCAGGGTCTAGGATAATAAACATATTTTTTTCTTTTGCTCTTTTCATGGCTTGTAGAACAGCCTCTTCAGGAATTTCCATCTGTACAAGTAAAACAGCACTGTCGTCACTGATGGTAGAAAAACAATGATTAATATCATTCCTTGTCAAATGGTCATTTGCCCCTTTAATGACAAGCATGGTGTTTTCTGCGGTAGCATCTACAGTAATGACTGCGCATCCAGTTGGATGATCTGCAACATGTTTCAGGGAGGACGTGTTCACGTTATTTTGAAGAAGAGAGCGTTCTATTTCATGCCCGAATGCGTCCTCGCCAATCGCACCGATTAGCTTTACTGGCTTTCCAAGTTTAGCGCACGTTGTTGCTTGATTAGCGCCTTTTCCACCACTTAATAGTTTCATACTTTCCCCGAAGAGCGTTTCCCCATGGGCAGGATACTGATTAGTGACTGCGACAATATCCATATTAATACTCCCAACCACAACAATCCCTGTCATGCACAACCCTCGTTTTTCATTTTTGTTTGCTCTAAGAATGCCCTGAGTTGGACAACCGCATCTTCCAGTGATATATCTTTATTAAATAAACTGGACGTACCGCATACCAACATGTCGGCTCCATTTTGTAATACACCCGGAATGGTATCGAATCCAATGTTCCCATCTACCTGTATATTGATCTGGTAGCCTTCCGATTGAATTAATTCTTTTATTTTTTTTATTTTCTTATACATAAGTGGTACGAAAGACTGCCCGGCAAAACCAGGATTCACCGTCATCACCGTTACATAATCGACTACATCCAATACATGTTCAAGCTCTGTGATAGGGGTTGATGGATTTAAGGCAACCCCTGCTTTAATCCCTTCATTCTTCAGTTTTTGTAATGATCTCTGTAAATGGGCAGTGGCCTCTGCATGAATGGAAATCATATCAGCCCCCGACTGAATAAAAAGATCTAAATGGTCTTCCGGTCTTTCAACCATTAAGTGAACATCAAATGGTTTATCCGAGAATTGTCTAATACGTTTAATTAGATCCGGTCCCATTGTAAAATTCGGAACAAACGACCCATCCATTACATCTAGATGAAAGAAATCAACACCTGCACCGTCTAATTTTATAACTGATTCTTGTAAATTCCCCATATCTGCACACATAAGTGAAGGTCCAATTAAGGTCATAAAAACACTCCCGTTCCATTTCGTCTGTTGGCAAGAAAGCGTTTTCTTTTTAAGGAAGCGTTTTCTTTATTGATACTTTCACTATAAAGGGATTTGGCATAAGCTGGTAGGTGATAGAATTCGGATAGGGGGGATTTTCTTCGGGACATTTCCATGGAAGAATAAAAAAAGCCCCGAAATGGAAGCTTCTACTTTTTCACCATAACCTCATGATTATCTCTATATTGAGACGGCAATTGTCCTGTCCATTGTTTAAACAGCCGACTAAAATATTTGGTATCTTGATAGCCTACTTTAGAAGCAATGTCGTAAATTTTTAAATCTGTATGACTTAATAATTCCTTCGCCATCTTTAACCGTTCATTTGTTACATAGTCAAGCACGGTTTCTCCCGTCTGATTTTTAAAATACTCACAAAAGTAGGTTGAATTTAAATGGACGTGATTGGCAATTTTTTTTATTGTGATGTTATCGCCTTTATGTTTTTGAATCCATTCTTTTGCCTGGCGTATGGGATCTGTTTGGTCATTTTGAATAGCCTCTTGCTTTTTTAACATATTCATAACCCAGCGCTCTGTATCCTTTTTTAAATTATTAAAGTGAGAAGAGTCATCCGCGATCGTAAATGCTTCCTCAAGTAAATGCGGAAGCTCTTTAAAACCATCACTTTTAATCCATCTATTAATAATTCTAATAGACAAATAACGAACCGATTCTTGAATTAGGAAAGGGGACGTGACATCTTTCAATTCGTTGAAAAATTGCATGAGAGCGCGAATGGCTGCTTCTTCCCCATGCTCCATTGCCTCCACTGTCTCTTCTGCCCATTTATAGATGGATGGCGGCACTTCGATCACTTTATTATAGGAAACATGTTTAAGCATTTCAGTTCTAAAAATTTTATTGCCCCCTTGTATCATTCTATATTGCAAGGTAGATCGTAATTCATCTTTTATATTAACTAAAAAGGTAAGGTCGTCAAACTCATTTCCAAGTGCAATAGAAACCGTAAAAGGGGTATGTCGTTGGACAGTTGTTTTTAATGTTATGCACAATGACTCCATAGCTGTAGCGGTAGTATCCTTAATCAATAACCAGCTAGCATGTAGACTATCTTTCCACATCCAATGTGTTGAATTATCTTCTAGTAAATCTTTTATTAGCTTTTTTATAACAGCATTCCATCTTTCCCAATCTTCGGGTGAAAAACTTTGGGTTTTTGACGATATTTGATCGATTCCGATATGAAGCAGGTAATAGGTTCCTTCTGGAAATTTACGTGTCCATTCTAGTAATGATAGGTCCATTGCATCTTTCCACGTTACTTCCATCAACAATTGAAGCTGCTTTTCATAGGTTAATTTCAAGGCTCTTTCTTCTATCTCTCCTATCTTTTTCATTTCCGTTCGCGCCTCAATTACTTTTTCCTGCACATTCTTCATTTGCAGTTTAAACTTTTCTCGATCAATCGGTTTCAATATATAATCGACAGCACCTTCTCTTAGGGCAGTCTGTACATAGAGAAAATCATCATACCCGCTAATAATGACAGGAAATAGCGTTGGTTTACTTTTTTTTAACTGTTGAATTAACGTTAACCCGTCCATGACTGGCATTTGTACATCTGTTATTAATACATCAACTGTTTCTTCATGATTGATAATTGCATCGTAGGCCTCTTGGCCATCTGAGTAGACACCTACAACCTGCCACTGATCCCCACAAGATTGTACTAGTCTTTCAATACCTCTTCTTATCCTTGGTTCATCATCTACAATGACCGTATTAACCTTTTGAATCATATCCTTTCTCCTCCTCTCTTTGAACATACATGCGTACATGTTGGGCATTTATTTTGGGAAGTCGAATAACCACACTCGTTCCCTTTTCGTATTCGCTATTAATATGTAGGTTATATCGTTCCCCGAACATCATGCCAATTCTTGCATTTACATTGATAATCCCAAAGCCAGAGTCTCGTTTCCTCATTGGGTCCGATTGTAACTTTTCATTTACTTCCATTAATTTGTTTTCTGATATCCCTGGTCCGTTATCGCTAACTATCAGCAAAAGATCTTCATCTCCTGTCTGTGTTGCCTCTCCTGATATTCGTATATGAATGGCTATTTCTTTTCTTTTTTCCAGGCCATATTTAATAGCATTTTCAACGATTGGCTGTAAAACGAACTTAGGTATATAATAATTAACCGTATCTGTCTCTTTTTCAATCTGAAAATACAAGCGATCTTCAAAACGGAATTGTTGGATGCTTAAATAATCCTCGATGTGCTGAACTTCACTGTTTATAGGGACCAAGCTTTCTTTATTACTAATCGAAAAGCGCATCATTCTGCCAAGCAGTGTCACCATCTTCACAACTTCCTCTGTCTCTCCTTCCTCCACAGCCATGCCTATGGTTTCCAGCGTATTATACATAAAGTGAGGATTTATTTGAGATTGAAGAGCATATAATTCTGCTGTTTTTTTTCGCAATTCAATGTGATAATTTTTTTGAATCAACTCCCTTATCTCTGCAAGCATGGATCGAAAACTGCTCGCGAGTATACCGACTTCATCTTTGGAATGTATGGGTATATTCACTAATAAATCGCCTTTTTCCACCCGCTTCATTATATCTCCCAATTCGTTTAGCGGACGTGTAACGGTCCAAGCAAAAAAGATAGAGATCAATGTAGTAATGAGTGTGAAAACGATAAAAATGAAAATGGTCACATTTCTGACGACATCTGTTTTTTCCGTCATATTTTTGATTGGCATACTATGAACGAGTACCCATGGTAGTTCATTTGATTCACTTATACTGATTAAATTCCGTTTTCCATCGATTTCTGTACGAAAACTGCCATTCAGTAATGGGTAATCATATATCTCTTTTTCCACAGATCCAATTTTTGAATGATCCGTATGATAAATCATTTTTCCCTGCTTATTCATAATCCACATCGTAACATTCTCTTCCTGCTGCAAATCCTGAAGTGATTGTTCAAAAAAGCCTACACTGATGGCTATATAGAGCGTACCTAGATTTTTTCTATTATCGAAATCAGTAATTGGTTTGACCAGCATAAAATAAGAGGGGTCCCCTTCAAACGTTAAATTTGTCTGATTAGGAAGGAGCAACTGCATCCCACCTATCAGTCCAAGGTTATCTGCGTACGGCAAGGAACCATCCTCAAACCCAAAATTGTCATAAGGCAGACTAGCACTTGCAAATGTACGATTCTTGGAGACAAGAAAAGCCCCCAAAATATGCGATGAATTGCTATTTAAATAGGTCCTTGTCAAATAACTTTTCATGATATATTCCTCATGTAGCAATGCCGATTTTTTTTTGGATTGGCTGTCTCTTAAAATAGCCATAACATCACCGGAGTTATAAATTAAATCAGGTAAGGTCTCGAGTTTTTGAATTTCATTTTCAATGTTGCCATTTACCTGTTCGACAAGACGCGGAATATATTCGCCTACTTCTTCTTCAATTGATTTTGTGTATTGGTAGTATGCTATAAAGCCTAGGAAGGCCATAGGCAGAACGGTTAATAATGTATAGGTTGTAATTAATTTTGTCGTTAAACGAAAGTTTTTTATCTGGATTCGCTTTTTCCCTTTAAAAATCATACTGGTTCACATTTCCCTTTGTAAAATCGATGGGCTCCCCCATAATGACCATATCACCGTTAAATTTAATCAACCCGATGTTCTTAATGTTCTGTCCCTCATAAGGGATTTCATCATTCAATAAGTTTTTTGCTAGACTAACAGTCAAATAACCCAACTTTTGTGGACTCCATAATGTAATAGTCTGGGCAGCCCCTTCTTGTAAATACGCATTCATTAAATTAGGAGTCGACGTACCGACTACGGCTACTTTCCCTATTTTCCCTGCATCTTTCACAGCCTGAGCCACAGCAGGAGGGTTAACCGTTGAAATACCAATAATCCCTTTTAAGTCTGGGTATTTTTTAAATAACTTTTGTGTTACCGCATACGCTTTGTGAATATCTTCGTTTGTATATTCCACTTCAACTAGTTTCATAGTTGGATAATACTCTTTTTGTTGTATTTGAATCCAGTCAATCCATGTATTTAGATTAGCAGCGGTAGGAGATCCTGTCATAATCGCATACTCCCCTTTTTCTTCCATTTCTATTGCGAGAGTATCCATTACATGGCGGCCAATTATCTCAGGATCTACCATGTTCACAAAAAAACTTCTGTATGATGCATTAGTATCAGAATCCCAGGTGATCACCTTGATTCCTTTACTCTTTGCTTTTTGTAGCACACTACCTAATTTATAGGGATCATTTGCAGATACCGCAATGACGTCTACTTTTTTGGCAATCAATTTTGTTATAATCGCTTCCTGCTGTTCAGAACTAGCGGTAGGTGGTCCTGTATAAATGACCTTAACACCTAAGTCATTTCCCGCCTCCAACGCCCCCTCTTCTACCGCGTTAAAATAAGGAATCCCGTCAATTTTAGGCACAATAGCTATGGTATACGGATCTTTTTTATTCTCTTCAGGTCTTGTAGTGACGTCGGTAGGTTCTTTTTCTTCATCGCTGTAAATAACTTCGTATTCTGGAGAATGATCACAGCCGCTTAGTATAAATAAAAACAAAATAAAAAAGATGGGCTTCCTTAACATGATTAGCTACCTTCTTTCTTAAATTCTAAACATTAGCTCGTATCCTAGGTACTGTATCAATAAAGAACGACATGAGAAATACCGTTCTCATTCAGTTAAGTTAACTGTTGCTTCTCATTTAAGAAAACGGTTTCATTTTATTGATAAAAGAACTAGCTGATAGCTCAATCATTTCTTTTCTGATTAGGAAAACCTCTATATTGAAAAGAGATCTCATGGTGTCTATATAATTTCATGTCAAGTGATACCATTCTTGGTTATGTTCTGCTAACAATCTTAAATATACGAAAAGTAGAATCTAAAACTATGAAAATGTGTATTCAATTATCAAGAGTGGCGGCCCTTTCTCTTTCTCTTCTATAATGTAAAAAAATACACACTATTGTACATTTTGAACCCCATCATAAAAACCCCATCTTTTTTTTATTTTATTATTGAATTTTACTGTTTTTGAAAGGTTTGTCAAATTAAAATTACAAACATTTTATAAAATTTAAAATATTTTAATATTTGCAAAAAAATATTTTTATATTATAGTTTTTACTTGCTTATAACGTTTACAAATATCCATTTATTGATTCAAAAAAACAACTATATATCCCAAGAAAGCATTCTACGTAATGACATTCTCTTTTTCCTTTTTTAATAGCAGCGTTGATTATATCAAACTGCGTATGATATCTTGGATGATGCTCATAACCTATTGAAAAATGCTTACCTTATACCTGTTGTCCTCAATCCTCCATCTAGTTTTCAACTGAAAAATACTGCTTAACGAAACGCTTTCCATCAAAAAATAAAAATATACCCATAGACAGAACTTCGCGATAATTCTGGCTATGGGTATATTTTATAAAAAAAGGAAGCACCTTTCTTATTGGGTTTCCTTTTAGCTATATGGTTTTTCTTTTTCTAAAAAGGAATTCTTTTTTTGTGTGCTAGCTTTCCTCTCTCTTTATCATCCTTTAGAAGACACCAAATCAACTCTTTGTATGAATCGATAGACCCAATATTATTTCAAATAAGTGCAGGGGTTGTCCTCACATCGGTGTCCCGTTCTGAACAACCCTGGTTAATTTATCGTTTAGCTAACACATCTCTTTCATATTCTTTTACGTTTTTCAGCCAGCTTTCTTTCACCGGCACATTCATTTGCTCGCAGTAATAATCCCAAATTGCACCGAATGGATAGGTTTTAAATTCCTCCATTAAGGCCAATCGGTCTGTAAAATCCCCTTTTTCTTGCAGCACTTTCAAATGATCGTTCGGTACAAGCAAGGCATATAAGAGGGCTTTAATCATATTGCGTGTACCAATCGTCCAGGCTGCAACACGATTAATACTGGCATCAAAGAAATCAAGGCCAATGATTACGTCGTTTAGTGCATCATTGCGGACAATTTCTAGTGCAATTTCACGAAGCTCATCGTCTAAAATAATAACGTGATCACTGTCCCATCGAACGGGGCGCGAAACGTGAAGAGCTAGTTTATCAAAGTATAATAGCATCGAAGAAATTTTGTTCGATACGGTTTCAGTCGGATGATAATGGCCTGTATCCACTAAGCATAGCTTATTATTTTTAAGCGCGTAGCCTAGGTAGAATTCATGCGATCCTACTACATATGACTCGGAGCCGATACCGAATACTTTGCTTTCCACTGCATCCAAATTAAATGTTTCATCCACTTCTGCTGCAAAGATTCGATCAAGGGATTCTTTTAATCTCTTTCTCGGCGTCAAACGGTCGCTTGGAATATCTTTGTAGCCATCTGGAATCCATAAATTTGTCAAGCATGGAGTGCCTAGTTCACGGCCAAAGTACTCTCCAATTTTTCGGCTGGCGATGCAATGATCAATCCAGAATTTACGTATTTCTTCATCCGGATGAGAAAGTGTCAAGCCGTCTGCTGCTTTTTCATGGGAAAATAGTGTCGGGTTAAAATCTAGACCAAGTCCGTTTTCTTTTGCCCAATTCAACCAGTTTACGAAGTACTTTGGCTCAAGCTGATCGCGTTCGACTACTTCTCCATTTGTTTCAGCATAAATGGCATGCAAATTGACCCGGTGTTTCCCTGGAATAAGCGATAACGCTTTTTCAAGATCCATGCGTAGCTCTTCTGGTGTTGTGGCTTTGCCCGGATAATTGCCGGTCACATCAATTCCGCCCGATAATTCACTTTTGTTCACTTCAAATCCACCTATATCATCTCCCTGCCAACAATGAATTGAAATGGGCACATGTTTCAGTGTTTCCAGTGCCGCATCAACATCAATTCCCCAGTTTGCATACGCTTGTTTCGCTGCTTCGTACTGTTCTTTTATTGTCATATGTACCATCCTTTATAATGGATTAAATAGTTCCATCCATGATTCTTTACTACCTTTTCCTAATCATATGTTCTGCGATTTATCACGATAGGAAGTACATACTTAAGTAGTTTCCATCCGGTCCAACAAGACCGTTTTCTTCCGCAATGTATCAACCCAGGTGCAAGAATTATAGCCATTTTTTTCACCACGACTAGACCTTTTACGATTTCATTTAACAAATGATCAATCTTCCGGTAACAGACCCCGTCTTTTCAAATTGGATTGATCGATTTCACCTATGACTAGACCTCCACTCAAAGCACCAATAGCAGCCAAGAACTGTGCCATTCTTCACTCAAGACAGAAAACAGGCAAATTCTCTCGTGTTCCTGCAATGATAGGAGTACCTGCCAGTTTTATTTCCGTCATAACTCCGTCACTAAGTTTTGTATTTACCGATTAAAAGCTCCAGGTACACCGCCATCTACTGTGATCATGCAGCCTGTTGTTTTGTCTGCTTTTGATGAAGCGAAAAACGCGATGGACTCCGCAATGTCTGCCGGGAAAATATTCACAAGCAATGTCGTGCGTTTTTTGTAGTGATCTTCAAGCTGGTCCAACTCTATTCCGTACGCAGTGGCACGCTCTTGACGCCAATCCGATCCCCAAATGGAAGATCCCTGTAATACGGCGTCTGGCAAAACAGAGTTAACACGGATGCCGAACTCCCCGCCTTCTACTGCAATACATCGCGCTAGATGTGTTTCAAGTGCTTTTACTGAACTATAAGCGGAAGCATTTTTGCCAGCGTAAACAGAGTTTTTCGATCCAACAAATACCATACTTCCTCCTGTTCCCTGTTGTTTCATTTGCTTAAAAGCTTCCCGTGCCACAAGGAAATAGCCTGTGCCTAGTACATTCATGTTTAGGTTCCATTCTTTTAAGGATGTTTTATCAAATGGGCTGGATGTGGCAAGGCCCGCATTGTTGACGATAATATCAATTCCGCCAAATGTAAGAGCTGATTTCGCAAAGGCAGCCTGTACCTGTTCTTCACTGGTTACATCCATTTTAAAAGCTGCAGCGCGTGTTTCCCCATATTCTTTATTTATTTCATCCGCGACTTTTTCCGCACCTTCAACATTTAAATCAGCAAGAACTACATGGGCACCTTCGGAAACTAAACGTCGTGCTGCTGCGCTGCCGATACCACCCGCACCACCTGTAATGAAGGCTACTTTGCGTGAGAACTCCGCTTCTGCCGGCGAAAGAGACAATTTATAAAGCTCGAGTGGCCAGTACTCAACGTTATATGACTCATTTTCACTGAGTGAAACGAACTCACCAAGTGCTGTTGCCCCTTTCATAACCGCAATCGCGCGGTGGTAAAGTGCTCCACTCACGTTTGCCATCGATATGTTTTTGCCTGTGTTGACCATTCCGACACCTGGAATCAAAATAACGCGCGGTGCTGCCTCAAACATCACATCGCCGTCGTTTTTGTTGCGATCGAAGTATTGTTTATATTCTTTTTTATATTGATGAACACTCGTTTTAACTTTTTCAATCAAGGATTCTGTCGATTCATTTCGAGGATCCCAGTTAATGTAAAGTGGCTTCATTTTTGTATGTACAAGGTGATCCGGGCAAGCTGCACCGACTTGTGATAATGTTGCCGCATTTTTGCTGTTCAAAAATTTTAGTACATCATCTGCATCGTCATATGTTAAAAGCATTTTTTTCCCCTCGCTCACAGCACCACGGATAACCGGCATAACCGAAGCGAGTACCTTTTTACGCTCTTCTTCAAATAAAGAGTTATACGCCTGTCCACCGAATGCATCTTCTTCGTGCTGGCGGAGGTTAATAAACTCTTCTGCTTCCGTAATGATCGAAATTGTTTTTTCATAGGCTTCATTCGATGTTTCACCCCAAGTAACTAACCCGTGTTTTTCCATTAAAACAAGCTCGGCCTGGGGGTTATTTTTAACTCCTTCTGAGATCATTTTAGACAGAGTGAAACCAGGGCGCTCATATGGTACCCAGACAAAACGGTCACCGTAAATTTCTTTGGCGAATTCTTTTCCATTGTTTGCACAGCAAAGGCTTATAATCGCATCTGGATGCGTATGGTCAACATGTTTAAACGGAAGGAAGGCATGAAGTAATGTTTCAATCGACATACGTGGATGCTTACCGTCGATCATGCAGTGTGACAAATATTCAACCATATCTGCATCAGGCATTTCATCGCGCTCGATTAACGGGCGAATATCCGCTAGATTCAAACCTGTGAAATTGCCTACTTTTATTGTCGCAAGGTCGGAACCGCTTCCTTTTACCCACATGACTTCAATGTCACGGCCGCGGAAATCTTTTTCCGTTGTTTTCATTGATGTATTGCCGCCGCCCCAGTTGCAGACGGTTCGATCCGTACCGATTAAATTAGAGCGATAAACCAGTTCCTCTACCCCTGATGTTACTTTTGACGCTTCTTTTTCATTCCATAAACTTTTAACCATTTTGTTTCGCCTCCGTTTATCTTTATTTATATTTGTTTTATTATATAACACTTTTGTTTTCTTTTGAATATTTTTTAATTATTACTAATTTTTTATTTAACAGGCACAAGGTTTATCCTGACAGACCGTAGATGTATTTGCCTTATTAAACCATCAATCATTAAATCAGTAATATAATAATTATGTAAAATACAGGATTGGTTCATCGCTTTCAATCCCAAGCAGCGACCACGTACCCCCCTTAGGGATACCAGATAATCATTCATAAGAACGTTCTATTATAGAACTGTTTATCCATGTAAATGTTGAGTTAACAATTAAGGGCAACTACACGTTAAAAGACGGATGGTGTTATTTAGCTTCGGTATTGGACCTTCATTATAAGAAAATAGTAGGATATTCATTTTCTCGTTCATTGACTACTGAACTGGTCATAAAAGCTTTTATAACGTACACTTATCGCAAAAGCCCTCGTACTTCATACCGATCTTGGCTCACAATATAGAAGCAGTGAGTTTACTCGACATATCCAAAACTCTAAACTATGTACAAGACATTTAAAGAACGTTTACTTGTTTGCGAACTTATATGGCTCCATTCAAGTTTACAAGGAACATGAAAAACGCCTACCCAATGGATAGACGCTTATGATATATATTCAACAAAAGACGGAATGCGTAGCAAACCATTCTTTGTATAATTTCTGAATTTCACCTTACATTTAATCTTTGGATCAAGGTATATGAATTTCTTGTTTTCATCAACAATTAAATCTTGATACTGGTTATAGAAAAGCTTCCTTGCTGCAGGCGTGACAAACACCATTATACCAGCTGCCTTTATTCGGTCATTTTCTTCAATCCCTAACAGCAATCCAAATTCATCTTTTCGCATACCAGTTATGACTGCATCTGTGTATTGATAATTAATAACCTTTTGCCAATCATGAGATCGTTTATTAATTAGATACTGTGAATTTGCTTTCTTCTGGACGATTCCTTCAAGCCCTTGTTGTTTCACTAAATCAAAATAAGCCTGGCTATTTCCATACATCCAACGAACCTTACAAATCAAATTAGTATCTTCCACAATTTCATCAAGTAGCTCTTTTCTCTCATTTAGAGGTAAATGAGTTACCTTTTCACCAGTATGATAAATTACGTCAAATACGCAATATTGTATTGCTTGTTCTGATTTCTTGGATTGAAATCTTTCCATCATTGCTTCAAAATCGGGCTTACCCTGTTGATCAGTCACGATTATTTCACCATCAAGGATAGTTCCATCCGGAATATCCAACTGGAGCAGTTCGGGCAATTTCGTTGTGACCTCATTATTGTGGCGAGTATACAATTTAATCTGATCATCAAACTTAGAAAGAATTAAACGTATCCCATCAAGCTTCAGCTCGGTTATAAAATCATCATCCTCAAAGGGTTGCTCTGTTTTGTGCAAAAGCATTGGAGAAATAAACAAAGTTATCACCTCAAGATAATTGTAGCACTAATATTACAATATTCTCTGAGGTAGATAATGTAAAAGCTAAAGAAAACCTCACTGAGACGTATCAGTACTATGCCTAACATCTACCTATTCCGCACCCGTGTAAAAAAACACCCTCGAAAGGATGCTTTAGCAATTCATTATTTTAAACAAGTAGATGTTTCAGTATTAGTCATATCTTCACTTTATTACATCTACAGCTACAAGATCCTCAAACTTCACCCTAATAACATGCCCCTTATCTTTCTCCACCTCTAAATGAATCAGCTTTGTCAACGGATCTAATCTGTGAATTATTCCCGTATATTCCCAATCAAAACCATCTTCAAAAACAGTAAACTTTACAGTTGAACTAAACTCCATAGCAGTGTGTATCTTGTTCTCAAACTCCTCTAACTGGTATTCATCTAATATTGGCTTTACTTGACGATAATAATCCTTATTTAAGTCTTTAAGCAGTTTAACGTGTTCGGGCAGAAACATCGACGATTGCCACTTTATGTTTCCACGATCTTTAAGCGTCATAAGAACATCTCCATTCATCCTATAACTCATATTATAGAACATAAGTTCTCATTTATGTATAAAAAAAGAAGAGAAAAATTTCCCTTCTTCAAAGTACTCCAGAATTATTATGTTTTAAGACAACAATTCACTGACTTAATAATTGCAACTACTGATAAAACAATTAGAAAGTAACCTATTAAAAATTATAAGGGACAACGAATTCTTTTTTCCAATACCTTCTGGAAGGATTACCGAGGAACATTGAACTGGTGTCGTCTAATCTACTTATTATATGACTTTATTGTCACTTTACAATTTAACCTATAATTAGTATTATACGAATATTACCATTGAATTACATTTAAAAGTCAATCCTTGTTGGCTGAAAACTCCCGGATAAAGATGGACTTTTAAGGTATTATTTAATTCTTATAAAATATCATCAGGGATTAAAATGATCGTGGTAATCCTAAAACATGTTGGCCAACATAACTCAATACAAGATTATTAGTAACTGGGGCCACAATAAACAATCGTGCTTCACGAAACTTCCTTTCAATATTATATTCAGTAGCAAAACCGTAGCCACCATATGTAGTCATAGCAGCATTAGCAGCCTTCCAAGTAGCTTCTGTTGCCAAATACTTCGACATATTAGCTTCTGCTCCACAGTTCTCACCTTTGTCGAACATTTCCGCTGCTTTATCTCTCATTAATTGAGCTGCTTGAATCTCCATATAAGACTGGGAAATTGGAAACTGAACTCCTTGATTTTGTCCGATTTGGCGGTCAAATACTACTCTCTCATTTGCGTATTGAACAGATTTATCAATGAAATATAATCCATCGCCAATGCTTTCAGCGGCAATAAGAATTCGTTCTGCATTCATTCCACTAAGTACATAACGAAATCCTTTTCCTTCTTCACCTATTAAATTTTCTTCTGGTATTTCTACATTCTCAAAGAATACTTCTGTTGTGTGATGGTTAATCATTGTGTCTATTGGCCGAATTGTAATATTATCTTTTTGGTCTTTCATATCAAGCAAGAATAAACTTAACCCATCGGTCTTTTTGGCAACCTGTTCCTTAGGTGTGGTTCTTGCTAAAAGTAACATCAAATCTGAATGTTCTGTACGTGAAATCCAAATTTTTTGTCCATTTACAATATATCGATTACCTTTCTTTACCGCTGTAGTCGTGATGCTTGTTGTATCACTTCCAGCTGTAGGTTCGGTAATTCCAAATGCTTGAAGGCGGAGTTCACCACTGGCGATTTTAGGGAGGAATCTTTGTTTTTGTTCTTGGTTCCCATGACGAAGTACTGCTCCCATTGTATACATTTGAGCATGCCCTGCACCTGCGTTTCCACCAGATCTGTTCACTTCTTCAAGAATTACGCTAGCTTCCTTCATTCCTAAACCTGCACCGCCATATTCTTCAGGAATAAGAACTGATAACCATCCCTCTTGTGTTAGGGTTTTAATGAATTCTTCTGGATACGCTTTCTTTTCATCTAATTCCTTCCAATATGTTTCAGGGAACTTCGCACAAAGGGATCGAACACTTTTCCGAATTATATCAAGGTCTGTTACTGTACTTGTAGTCATTTTAATTCCTCCTAGTCATCTATAAAATTTTCATTTTGAGAACGATTTCCGGTATTATTTACCTTGCCAAACTGGCTCTCTTTTGTCATTGAATGCCTGGATTCCTTCTAATCTATCTTCAGAATCTGCACATTTATAATAAGCTTGAAGTTCGATCTTTAAAGCGGTGGTTAAATCTACTTGAGAGCCAGCATTCACAGCCATTTTAATCTGTTGAAGAGAAATAGGAGCATTTTTCGCGATATTTTTTACAAATGAAAGCGCTTCCTCTAGATTGTTATCAGTACTGATTACTTTATTAATTAACCCTATCTTCTCAGCTTCTGAGGCAGATATTTGTTTACCACTAAATAGTAATTCTTTCGCTAAACCAGTAGGCACCAATCGTGTTAACAGCTGTGTGCCTCCTATCCCTGGCAAAATTCCAATCTTTACTTCTGGAAAACCTAACTTTACATTAGAGGCAGCAATTCTCATGTCACAACTTAACGCTATTTCAAAGCCGCCACCAAGTGCGTAACCATTGAGTAAAGCTAGCACTGGAAAGGGAAATTCACGAATTAATAATGTCACTTCCTCAAAAATATCATGTTGATTTTTCCAATCTTCTTTTGTCATTCCATTTCTTTCCTTTAGATCAGCCCCGACACAGAAAGCTTTTTCTCCTGAACCTGTTAGTAGTAAAACCCTGCAATCACTTTGTTTTTTCAGCATTTTCAAGCATTCAATCAGATCATAGCCCATTTGTGTATTTAGAGCATTCATAGAATCAGGCCGATCTAAAGCTATGATATATACACCTTGAAGACGATCACTTTTTTCTAAAATGATGGTTTCCCATTGTTTCATATCTTCCAGCTCCTTGTACTAACATTTTTTCGCAGTAATATTGTTTACTAAATCGCTGGAACAGGATATAGTCTGGAACTCTTTCCAGATTTGAGAATTTGTCCAGGCAGCTCATGATCTAATATGCTTCTTAACATCTTGGAAGCTTCCAATAAGTTATCTAAGGAAATATCTGTTTTCAACTGCATCTCTTCTAACATATGAACTACATCTTCTGTGCAAATATTTCCTGTTGCTCCTGGTGCAAACGGACAACCTCCCAGGCCACCCAGTGATGCATCGAAACTACTAATACCCGCCTGGATCCCTCCTAATACGTTTGCCAAACCCATTCCTCTTGTGTTATGAAAATGTAAATTAAAAGGTTGGTTTGGCCATTTTTCCAACACATTTTTAGAAAGATCATAGACCTGTTTTGGGTTTGCCATACCCGTTGTATCTGCTAAAGTAATTACATTCACTCCAGCTTGGATCACGCTCTCGATAATTGAAAAGATGACTTCTTCGTGAATGTCCCCTTCAAATGGGCAACCGAATGTAGTAGCTATAGAACAATCAAGCAATATCTCCTTCTCTTCACAATATTCCTTTATTCTTAAAAATTCTTCTAATGATTGTCTTTTAGTTTTTCTTACATTTTGAAGATTATGAGTATTGCTAGCCGAAAGAACTGTATTCACCCGTTGAACTCCTACTTCTGCTGCAAGAATTACCCCTTTTAAATTAGGAATTAGCGCAATAAAGTCAACATCTTGATGCTTTTCAGATATCAATTCATATAGTTCTCTGGAATTTTTCATTTGAGGTACAAGCTTTGGATGAACAAATGAACCAAATTCAATAGTCTTAACATTTGCATCAATAAGAGCATCTACTAATTTGATTTTTTGTTCGACCGATAATATCCGATCTTCTAATTGAAGCCCATCTCTCAAACCCACTTCATTTATTTGAATACTACCTTGTAGTTTCAACAGCGTATCACTCCTTTTTATTATTTTATATAATAATAGGATACTGGATCCAATTTAATTTGTCTACATATTCAAAATATTTTAACAATTTATTTTGAGTTTTAATTTAACTACTGTGATTTCCCTTTTTCAATCTCTTTTATTTACTGAGTTTAAGCTGTATTTGTATTACCTCACTTGCAATTAACATCTTTTTACTTATTAAGTGCGCAAAAAAACCTTATCTTTTGATAAGGTTTAGTCAAGAGAATAAAGGTATACTGTCTTTGAGTTCTATTTTACCTTTTCTTTCTATTCTCCTGCATATTTTTAACCAGTAAATTACCGGTTCGTTTAATATGATTCGACACAAGAACTCCTGCATGTTCTGCGTCATTTCTTTTGATTGCTTCTAAAATCTCTTCATGTTCTTTATTTGATTGATCTATTTGCCCTGACAGCATGGTAGGTGTTTGTTGGGGAAATCCATTCCATAGCTTTTCAATCACACCAATCAATCTTTTCCAGTTACAGTGCTTCATTAAAATAGAATGAAATTCTATATTTGCTTTTACAAAGTCTTCTTCCTCATCATTGTTTTTCATTTGCATAGTCAACTTTTCCAATTCGATAATCTCTTCTTCACTTAGCTTATTTGCACTTATACTTACAGCTAACCCTTCAAGCCTTGACCTCATTTCATATATTTCTTCTACATCTTCCACATCCATGGATTTCACGATTGCGCCTTTGTGAGGTTCAAGTTGAATTAATCCCTCTGCTTCTAGCAATCGTAAAGCTTCTCGTACAGGCATTCTACTTACTCCTAAAGAATTAGCTAGCTCTTCTTGAACTAATCTTTCCCCGGGCTCAAAATTACCATTTAATATCTCTTGTCGTATTACATTCGTTACTTTTAAATGAAGAGTATCACGATCTTCCAATTTTAAATTCAAGTTTTTCTTCAATTATATCAATCCATTCTCGGTGAAATTATCTTATATTTAGAATATCATTACCCTTAGTAATTAACGATAAAAATTTTCATTATCTTACAAAGTATACGGTAAAAAACCTACCATAAACAAAGGGATGATAGGTTTTATCAGTTTACTTTAATTCTGTAAAACATCTGTCTTTTTACTTTGTTGAAGTGTTTCTGTGTCAATTCCAAATTCTTTTAAAACTGATTCTGTATGTTCTCCTACTTCCGGTATAGGATTCATAATTACATCTAAATCTTCAAACGTTACGGGTGGCAATAATGCTTTTAAAGTTCCAACCGGTGAATGAACCTCCCTCCAACGATTTCGTTCCCTTAACTGAGGATGGTTAACCAGATCATTTACAGTATTTAGACGTGCATTTGCAATTTTTGCTTTCTCAAGAAGATCAATAACTTGATCTGCATTTAATTTATGGAAAGCAGAATCAATAATCGGTTTCAGAATATCCCTGTTAGAAACACGCTTCGAATTACTAATGAATTGACTATCGATGGCCAAATCAGGACTTTCTAAAACTTTTTCGCAGAAATAAGCCCACTCTCTTTCATTTTGTATTCCCATAAAAACAAGCTTGTTATCTCCTGTTTTAAAAGGACCATACGGATAAATAGTAGCATGGCTTGAACCAGTCCGTTTTGGATCTGTCCCCCCATATTCAGAATAATAAATCGGATAACCCATCCATTCTGCAAGAGCCTCAAGCATAGACACTTCAATGACTGTACCCTTATCTGTTTTATGACGGGCAAGAAGCGCCGTTAAAATACCGGTATACGCATACATGCCTGCAGCTATATCCGCGATCGATATTCCAGATTTTGAGGGATTGTCTTCGGTTCCCGTAATTGAAACTAAACCTGCCTCACATTGAATGAGTAAGTCATAGGCTTTTTTGTCCCGATAAGATCCATTCGATCCATATCCTGATATTCCACAAATAATGAGTTGAGGGTATTTTTCCTTGAGGATAGATGGGCTGAAACCAAGTCTATCAACTGCACCTGGTGCTAAATTTTGCACAAAAACATCAGCTTCTGACAGAATTTTATCCAATATGATGGTTGATTCTTCTTGTTTTAAATCAAGACACACGGATTCCTTGGAACGGTTTAACCAAACGAAATGGCTGGACATGCCGTGAACAGTCGTATCATAGTTTCGAGCAAAATCTCCTGTATTTGGCCTTTCAATTTTAATAACACGCGCTCCTAAATCCGCTAATTGTCTGGTAGCAAAGGGGGCGGCTACTGCCTGCTCTAAGCTTACTACAGTTATTCCTTCTAACGGCAACATAGAAATCCTCCTTATGTTTTAATATAAGAAACCTAAGTATCTTCCTAGTTAATACGAAACTCTTCAGCGCTTTGTTTATACCAATCATTACCGTATGAATCATTTATGACGATAACCGGAAAATCTTCTATTACCATTTTACGAATGGCTTCGGTTCCTAAGTCTTCATAGGCGATTACTTCTACTTCTTTTATCGTACGCGCTAATAAGGCCCCAGAACCTCCTATAGCACCCAAATAAAGTGCCTGGTTACTTCTTATCGAATCAATCACATCCTGGCTTCGATATCCTTTACCAATCATCCCTTTTAAGCCTAGTTCCAACAGTGCTGGTGTATACTTATCCATCCTGCCGCTTGTTGTCGGTCCTGCAGAGCCTATGATTTGTCCTGTCTTGGCTGGAGTTGGACCGACATAATAAATGACTTCTCCATCTATATTAATAGGAAGCTCTTCACCCTTTTCCAGGGATTCTGCCATTCGTTTGTGTGCTGCATCCCTTGCTGCGTAAACAGTTCCGCTTATTAACAACCGGTCTCCCGCTTTTAATGATTGAACGGTTTCTGTATCAAAGGGAACAGTTACTCTTTTAACAGTCAAAATAAACACCTCATTTAAAGAGTGATTTCTTTATGTCGGCTTGCATGGCAGTTTAAGTTAATGGCTACTGGTAATGCGGCGATGTGGCAAGGAGCAATTTCAATCTTCACATCAAGTGCCGTTGTACTCCCCCCCATCCCTTGAGGACCGATACCCAGTTTGTTGATTTCCTCCATTAACTCCGCTTCGAGTACCGCTATTTCTTCAAGATGGCTTCGTACCCCGATTGGCCTGAACAAAGACTTTTTAGCCAAATAGGCGCATTTTTCAAAGTTCCCGCCGATTCCTACTCCTACTACAAGTGGGGGACACGCGTTGGGCCCTGCTGTTCGCACGGTTTCAAGGATAAAATTCTTTATTCCTTGAAGACCGTCCGAGGGCTTTAACATTTTAAGCGTGCTCATGTTTTCGCTTCCTCCACCTTTAGCTGACATGTGGATGATTAACTGATCTCCTGGTACAATTTCAACATGAATGATGGAAGGGGTATTATACCCAAGGCTTTTTTTTCGTGTAATTGGATGATCAACAATTGAGTGTCTTAAATAGCCTTCCTCATACCCTTTTTTGACTCCTTCATTGATTGCTTCATTTAAATTGCCTCCATCAATATGGCAATCTTGTCCTAATTCCACAATAAAAACAGAAACTCCTGTATCCTGGCACATCGGAACTCGTTCTGTCGTTGCAATATTCGCATTCTCTATCAATTGGCCAAGAATATCTTTTCCTATTTCTGATGCTTCGTTTTTCATAGCAGTTTTAAATGCATGTACTACATCTTGTCCAAGGTCATAATTTGCTTCCTGGCAAATGACCGAAACCTTTTGAACAATATCTTTATAATGGATGGTTCTCAATCTATTAACCTCCCTTTAATCAATGGGTTGGCCTCATTACAAAAAAAGTTCCTAGCGCAGCAGCAATAACATCATTTTGTTCATCTAAAATCATACATTGTCCAACAACCGTACTTTTCCCCTGATGTAGAATAATGGGTTCTGCATAAAGTTTTCGGCCTTTTCCTTGCTTCATGTAATTGACCTTCAACTCAATGGTCAGAACTTTACTCTCGTCACCAACGTCAGAAATAATTTTATAACCAAGAGCGACATCAGCGAGAGTATATACGGCCCCACCTTGCGCTACTCCATATTTATTAGCATTTTGCATACCAAGATCCATCGAAATCCTATCTATTTCTGTTAGATTTATTCCCAGAAATCTTCCTAAGTAATGTAAACCCCCTCTTTCTGGACATTTCATCGTATGAATCATATGCTGTATATGTTTTAGCTCTTTCAAGGTACAATTCTCTAAACGCGCATTGATTTCTTGTTTTAATTTTTGTCCATCCATGATTTAAATGCCTCTTTGTATTATTTTTTAGTTGTAGGCCTCTGATCATCTACATCAGTTCTATTTTCACATCATACCTTCTTTGACATGGTTTAATAGATTTTAAATAAAGTGGTTCATAACTAAATTGCGGTACAGTGATGTATGCTTAGCAATAGTTACTTTCAACCAAATTTCATCAATGTTCTTCATAGTGTTCCGGAAATTTCCACTTAAATTGACCGTCTTATTATCCACCAACCCAGTAACTCGATTCCAATGGAACCGCCATTTCTTGATCATTAATGCTGGTGCAATTTCTCTTGCCCCCATGGTTCATCCCCCATTTTTTTTTCAAAAAAATCACTAACGACTTGGAATGTCTCCAGGTTCATAATCCGCTCAATATACATCTTGGTTTCATTTACATCGTATTCACTGGTAAGCTGTTCAAATTTTGCAATCAAATCTTGAGATGTAACAGCATTTTCAGGGTCCCCTTTGGGATAATTTGTTTGTTTGCTAAGGATTTTTCCGTTCGTTAATTCAATCTCTACCACAGCTCCCCATTTCTCGGGATAGGCCCTATTTACTTCTGGATCTACTGATACAGCTATTAGTGACATCGTTTTACGAATCGTTTCATCCCATAATGTATCTTCGTTATAATCATATAAACTGGCTGATTCGTTAATTAATCCCAGTGCTACGCAAAATTGAAGACTAAATTTGGCTGCATACACGGATTGAGGATCTGAATTATCCGTAATATCTAATGCGACTTGATAGGTTTTAACATTTATTTTAGAGACTTGGCTTAATTGAATTGGGTTTTCTTTCACTAGAGCAATAATCATATCTATGGCAGGATGGGTATGCCGACAAGATGCATGAATTTTAAAGGAATTTTCAATAATTTTATAGCTCTTTCCCAGCCACTGAGTAATTTTCGATTCATCATATTCATCGGACATTGCTTTGAAGAATCCCCGTTTTCCTTCAAGAATTTTACTTGCTGATGTAAATCCTTTTTCTGCTAAAAGGGCAGAAATTAATCCATTTGAAGCGGCCTTTGCTGGATGAAGTTGTTTAGACATCGCCCCGTCCTCAATAAACTCCCATAAACCAGCCGCTTGTGTGCCTGCGCTTCCAAGAGCTGATGCAATTTGAGCCTCATTCAACCCCAATAGCTTAGCCGCAGCAGCTGCCGCACCAAAGGTTCCGCAAGTGGCTGTATTATGCCAGTAGTAATAATGAGAAGGTGAAACAGCCTCTCCAATTCTGAAACAGATTTCATAACCTACTACCACTGCTTCAATTAATTCCTTTCCGCTACAATTTTTTGCTTCTGCTATACTTAACGCGGCCGGTATCACGACAGTGCCAGCATGTAAAATAGAACCCTTATGAACGTCATCAAGTTCAACAATATGGCTTGCTGCCCCGTTTAGAAGCGCAGCGTTTACAGCCGAGGTTTTAATGCCTGTAATCGTTGTTGATTGAGGGTTTCCTCCAGTTTCCTCGACGAACTGGTTAATCATTTGAATAGGGGCCTTATCTTTTCCCGCAAGTGCAGTCCCGAGCCAATCGAGAATACAAAGCTTCGTAAATTCAATCACTTCATCTGGGATATTTTCATACTTTGTTTCAGAAATAAAACGTGCAAGTGTCTGGCTATGTGTCATTAAGAAACCCTCATTTCTCCTAAAATTTTTTAGTATATAAGTAGAAGTAAGTAAGAAATCTTCTTTGGATATTGGATCCAATTATTTTTATAAAAAAACAGTCACTTTAATGCTGTTTAAAACAGTATTCATTTATAGGATACAGGATCCAAAAAAAGAAGTCTATATATTTTAATAAATTTGAATATTTAAATTATATAACGGATCTCTTTATGTGTACATTGAAATTCCGCTCTTCTAATTCTTTCAAATGTGAAAGTTTTATAGTAACTATTTATAATAATCCCACCCAGTTCCACCAAGTAACAGCAGTTACGAGTGTTATGATGCTCATCCAAATTGTTAATTTTACTCCTGGAATAAAAAACTCCTTTTGTTGAATTCTCCCCGAACTATGGACAATTATATTTGGAGTAGCTTCAACAACCAAAATATATCCGTGCAAGCATGCTAGTGAGGCTGTCAAACAAATAAGAACAGCATCTGCTCCGGCTTGAGTCGCTAACCCTATAAAAATTGGGATCAAAGTTACTACTGCCGTAGAGACGTTTGCTACGGCAATGTGTAGTATTTGAGTAAGAACTAAGATGGTAATCACCGCCAATACAGGAGAACGCAGGAGGTCAATAATCCACTCTGTACTTAAACTTTTACCGACAAGAGCAGCAGCTCCGGATTTATTAAAGGCATAACCAAGTGATAACGTTACCCCCATTAAGAGAACCGTATCAAAATTAATTTTGATTATATGATCCCACTTTGTACACCCAATACCTGGAAGTGTCATTAATACGACCCCTATAAGCGCTGGGACACTAGGATGTAGACCATGCCAGGGCTCTGTAAACCAAAGTGCCACAATTAATAGTAATATACCAATACATCTTTTTTCCTCGTTGTTTACTTTACCAAGGTCAGCAAGTTTATTTTCTATTTCCTTTTTTACATGGGGAAAGTTTTTTTCTTCATCTGTTAATGGGAAACTTTTCAATAATACATACCAAGCTATAGGAATAAGGGCAATCCATATAGGAAACGTGTAAAAAAACCATTGAAGATAGGTAATCTTTATTTCGAGAAATTCTTTTAATAACTCAACGGTCAATATATTTCCAATAGCTGCTGTCATGACAGCTGTTCCACTAATAGTGGAACCGAACGCGACCCCCAGCAAGATCAGTTTTGTAAGGTTACCTTTTCCTCGTTCTCCAATCGTATCAAGTGACATTAATGCAACAGGAAGGAGCAAAGCGGTTCTAACAGCGGCAGCTGGTATAAAAAACGATTGAATTTGCGGTATGACTAGAATACTTGCTAATAGGCCCTTAGCTGTACCACCCCATTTTGCCAAAAATATATAGGCAATTCTTTCGGCAAGAGGAGTATCATTGACAGCCCTTGCCAACATCATTCCACCGATAATAAGAAAAATAGCGGGGGAGGCAAAGCCACTGTAAACCACTTCTGTAGAAACCACACCGAACACGAGCATAAAAACCAGTAAGATTAGTGCTGTTAACCCAATTGGTATAGGTTCAAACGTCCAATAAAATACACTAAGTGCAAGAAAGGCTAACATGATTCTTGCTGACTCTGTATACTCCTGCGGAAGAATAACGTAGACAACAATCATAATAATCAGACCTAAAGTGAGAATAAGCACTCTAGGAATTTTAATAGACAAAGACTGTGACGGTTTCGCCGAAATTTTCATTTTTGGTGAATTCATATCCTCTCACCTCTCCTTCCTTTCAAAATTTGAGCTTTCGGATTTAACTTTTACCTAACGATACATAGAAAAAGAAAGGATATGTATACCCATATCCCCTTCACGTATTCGAAAAAATAAACTATTTAACTAATCCTTTTTCCTTTGCAATTTTCGTATAATCTTTTGTTTCTTCTTTTACTGATTTGGTAAAATCAGCAGCATTTGCATAATTAGGGCGAACATTAATGCTATCTAATTTTTTGAGAAATTTAGGGTCTTTTATCATTTTGTTAATTGTAGATTCCCACTTTTTCACTACATAATCAGGAGTTCCAGAAGGTGCGGTTACGCCGTACCATAACGTAACATCTATATTATTAACACCTTGTTCTTTCATGGTAGGAACATCAGGGAAGAACGGGCTTCTCTCAGGTGCTTCAATACCTAATATTTTCAACTTGCCTGCTTTCGTTAAATTGGATACCTCACTTACCCCTTGTACGGCAAGTGTAATATGTCCACCTGCCACCTTTGGAAGTGCGTCACCTGAACCATTGGTCGCAACAAGACTATCTTTTGAGAAATCAGCACCAATACTATCCATCCACTGGATCGTACCGAAAGTCCCGATAGCCGTGGGACCATTGCTAGCAAATGTAAACTTATCTGGATTTTTCTTTACCCACTCATTTAAATCATTTATATTCTGGAAGGGAGAATCTGCACTTACAACATATGCAAGAGGGTCGCCTGTCATTTTGGCTAGAAACTTTTGGTCTTTCATACTAAAAGGTAAATGTGTATTACCTGCGTAAAGTGCTGATACAGCGGAAACACTCTGAACCAATACGGTATGTCCGTCTTTAGAACCTTGCTTAAGAACCTCTTGAGTACCTGTTGCACCGCCAGCACCTGGTTTATTTATGACCACCACTGACTTACCCCACTCTTCACTTAAATATTCACTCATTGCTCTGGCAGAAAGGTCAGTCCCACCGCCGGCTGCAAATGGTACGATTACTTCAATTTGTTTTGTCGGATATTCAGACACCTTTTTTTGATCGCCTGAAGCCGCATTTGAAGTACAGCCTGATAAAGCGATACTCAATGCCATCACACCAGAAAGCAAACCAAATAATTCTTTTTTCTTCATGATAATTCCCCCTAATAGTTTATAGTAGAAAAAATTAATTGTTTATTCAGAAATATCAAGATCTGTACCCACCACTTCTTTAACTCGTGTTTTCGTGCGTTTTATTAAAATGATAGAAATAACAAACAACACCAGAGAAGCCAAGAGAATAGTCAATGAAATTGGACGGACTATAAAAATGGAGAACTCTCCTTTTGACATAGATAATGATTGAACAAAGGATTGTTCTAACATTGGCCCGAGGATAAAGCATAAAATGAGCGGAACTACAGGCCAACGATATTTGTGTAAAAAATATCCTAGCACACCAAATATCAATGCAACGAATACATCGAATAGATTGTTTCGAACCGTGTAGGCACCAATAAAGCTAAGAATCAGAATAATAGGTGCAATCACCCCGTATGGAATTTGAGTCAACTTCGCCCACAAACCAACCAATGGCAAGTTTAACGCTAATAACATGATGTTTCCAATAAACATACTGGCAATAACGGTCCAAACAAAACTACCGCTTTGCTCAAACAGGACTGGTCCAGGCTGAAGACCATAAATCATTAGGCCAGCGAGAAGAATTGCCAAAGGCGGCGAACTCGGAATCCCGAGTGCAAACAATGGAATAAAACCAGCGGAACTTGTTGCGTTGTTTGCTGCTTCTGGTGCTGCAACTCCTTCAATTGCCCCTTTACCAAACTTTTCAGGATTTTTGGACATCTTCTTTTCAATGTCATAGGATAAAAACGTTGTAACTGCAGTTGAGCAACCAGGTAAAATTCCCATTATAAATCCTATGAACCCACCACGGATCATCGCTTTGGAACTCTTCCGTAAATCTGATTTGCTTGGATATACACTTCCAATCTTACCTACAGAAATTGCTGTTTGTTTTTCTTCCATTCCCTTTATAACTTCTGTAATAGCAAACAACCCTATAATAATGCTGATCATGTCAAATCCTGCAGAAAGAGCATCAATACCAAAATCAAATCGAGGTTGTCCTCCTGTAGGACCCATTCCCACCATCGATAGCATATAACCGAAGAGGCCCATAATTAACCCCTTAATTATTGAATTACCTGCCAAATTAATAATGACAGTTAGAGCTAATATCATCAGGGCGAAGTATTCCGGAGGACCAAATTTCAGCGCTTGATTAGCAAGGATCGGAGCAAAAAATACGAGACCAATTACCCCTAAAACTCCTGCAACAAAAGATGATATCGCTGCGATGCCAAGCGCCGGCCCTCCCCTTCCCTGTTTAGCAAGCGGGTAACCATCTAGACAGGTGGGAACAGATGAAACCTCTCCTGGAATATTAAGCAAAATTGCTGTTGTAGAACCACCATACATGGCACCATAGTAAATGCCAGCCAACATAATGATCCCTTCAACAGGGCCAAGTACAGTTGTTAACGGCAACAAAATTGCAATTGCGGATGTAGGTCCGAGTCCTGGTAACATGCCAACTAATGTTCCTACCAAAACACCTATTACAGCCATCATTAGGTTAATTGGCGTTAAAGCTTCTGTAAAACCGGATATAAGCATACCCACTGCATCCATATCATCACCTCTACTTTATTAAATATTAAAAATTCCAGTTGGGAACGGCATACCGAGCCAAAAAATAAATAGTAAATAAAGAACCAATGTTAACAAAATTCCAAAAATAAGAGATTTGATTATGCTGTAGTTGCCAATAACTTTAAATAAACCTGTGGATACTAACAAGGTAGTAATGGTATAACCTAAAATACCAAGTAAAAACCAATAGATGAATAACAAACATAGTGTGAGAAGCATTCTTCTCATTGTTTTACTGTTGGGGTATTCAGTCTTAAAAATTTCACCCTTAACAATGAAAATTAATAAACCGAACAAGATCATTAACCCGCCTATAACCCCCGGCATCGTATGGTCTCCTATTAACGGACCCGTCCGCATTGGGTACAAACGCACAGCTTCCGATAGCGCGATTCCACCAACAATAATACATATAATTCCTCCGATACGGTCGGCCAGCATATTTCTTGCTAACATACTTTCCCTCCCTTTATCAAACATTTAATATATTGTCCTTTTAATTTGTCTAATTGGATTCTGTATCCAATAATAACGCAAACTAAATTATTACTATTTTGTTTATTTGATATTCACTTATAATTCTTCTAATGAAATGAATGCGCTTTCAAAATTCATTCAAAATAAGCATTTTTTAAACTTTTCTATCAACTCCTTTATATAAAAGAACATTGATATTTTTATAAGCTTGCATATTTCAAAATTGTCTTTGCTTTTTTATAAACAGGATAGTCCACAAATTTTCTTCCAATTGAAATGGATGCACTCCCTTTTTGTTCAGCCAGTTCAAAAGCCTTCACAATATACATTGCCTCTTCAACCTCTTTCTGGCTTGGTGTAAGAACATCATGAATGGGCTCCAATTGTTTTGGATGAATAGCTAATTTTGACCTAAATCCTAGCTTCCTTGATCTCAATGTTTCACTATTCAATCCTTGCTCATTCCCAAGGTCTGGATAAGCTGAGTCCACCGGACTCCCAACACCTGCCGCCTTTGAAGCATTTACGATCTGTGACCTAGCATACAGTAGTTCATCTCCCTGATCTGTTAACTGACAATCTATATCGAGGGAATAATCAAGAGAACCAAAGACTAGGCGTGAAATAAGGTAATGTGAAGTTGCAATATCATAAGCAAATTGTACCCCTCTTGCCGTTTCAATTAGAGGCAGAACCTCGAAATGTTTGCTTTTTTTATTTTTCTTATCGAAGTGTTCAAGTGCTGCATTGCAAATTATCTTCATGTTACCAGCACTTTCCGCCTTTGGTACAATTATTCCTTTTGAACCAGCATCTACAGCGGCCTCTAAATCTTCCCTCCATAGCGGGGTGGTAATCTCATTGATCCTTATATAAACATCCTTTTGAGAACGGCTGTTTTGCAGAGCAACTACTGCCATTTCCCTTGCTGTCTTCTTTTCATTAATAGCCACTGCATCTTCTAAATCAAGAATGACACAATCAGCTTCACTGCCAAGAGCTTTCTCAATCATTCTTGAATTGGCAGGAACGAACAAATAGGACCGTTTTATATTCAACTATAAGCCTCCTTTTAGGATATTGGATCCAATAAATTATAATAAGAAATGACCTGCCATCCACTTTTTTTAAGGATCAGGCTAACTATCAATATTTTTATGTAGATTAGATCCAATTTTCTCTTTCTAATTTATAATATACAAGAATTTTATCCATAAATAAACAAAAATTTCAAAATATTTAAATTATTTTCAAAAACTTTATATATTCTTAAAGAAAGTGAAAACACTCTTTTGATAACCAGTTTCAAATGCCCACATTAGCAGGTTTTTGAAAAGTTGGTATAAGTGAATAAACGTTCTTGAAAACATTTTAAAAAGATAAACCTGACAAATTTTTTGTTGTAAATTAAAGTCATATATAAAATTGTTCATGGATTATTAAAAAATTAGGAGAGAAATTGATATGAGGAATGGTGGGTTCGATTCAAAAGGTAGTAAACTTAACGTAGACATAATACAGAAAATTCCCTCCGATATAACTGTGAAATTGAGAAACGAGAAACACTAATTCTATCTGCTGAATAATGAAGAACGGAGGGTTCCAGTATATATATAATTTGCCAAAATCCAATAGTAATAAACTAATTTAAACGGATATTCCCTTACATTCTGTGCTTAGGTATGATTATTATGCTGCAACTCATCAACCTCTTGTAAACTGAAATTTGAAATTCTCTCCAAAAATTTAATAACCTCCGTATGATCCTGATTTTCTTCTCCTGTTCTACTTGCTGCTTCATAAATTTGTTCAACTATCGCAGCTAACAAAACTGGAATTTTAGTATCCTTTGCAATTGAAGATACCATTTTTACATCTTTTAGAAGTAGATCAAGTGAGAAACCCGAATCAAAACTACGCGGTAATATAAACGATGGGTATTTATAATCTGTAGAAAAACTTTGACCAGAGCTTTTATTTATGGTATCTAAAGCAATTTCTAAATCAATTCCTAGCTTTTTAGCTAATATCATTGCTTCACTTGTGGCGTATAGGGAAGTTGCTGAAAGAAAGTTATTGATAGCTTTCAGAGCATGACCTGACCCTGTGTCTCCTACTAGATTGATTACTTTTCCCATGACTTTTAAATAGGGGAGCGCCTTCAAAAAATCTTCTTGATTTGCTCCGACCATAATTGTCAGAGTCCCTTCTTTAGCACCTTTAATACCACCGGAAACTGGTGCGTCTACCAACGTTAATCTTAAAGCAGATGCCCTCTTTGCCAGTTGTTTTGTAGAAAAAACATAAGAACTGCTCATATCCACAATCATTCCACCTTGCTTCATAGAATGGAATAAACCATGTTCACCATCCAATACTGATTCTACTGAATGTGAATCTGGCAGCATAGTGAAAATGATGTCATTTCTTTTACCTATCTCGTGAACGGAAGACGCAATAATCGCCCCTTTTTCTTTTAATTGATTCATCGAATCTGAATTTTTATCATAAATAGAAAGTTTGTATCCACTATTCAATAAATTCTCTGACATCAATCTACCCATTTTTCCGATCCCGATAAAACCTATATTAACCATTGCATTCATTCCTTCCAGTTAATCCTGTTCTTCACCTTGTGCAGCTAATTCTGAATGCAGGGATCCAATTCTTGGGTGTGCTCTGCCGCTAGAAGTAACGGCTGCAGCAACAAGGATTTCATCTGCTCTAGGTGCATCAGGAATTCTAAATTCAAAACTCATATGATGAGAGCGGACCTTTGGATCCATTTTGTGTTTGATCGCTAAATCGATAGACGCCCCTGCAGTACCCCTTTTTTCAGCTGAAGGCAACAATGTCTTCGCATCGCCACAGATTTTTCGGAATTCGTTGCCAAATATCATCGTGTGGATAATTGCGGAACCATGTTCAATTTCTCCATCACTCCCAACGAGTGCGGCCTTTCCATAAGCTTCACATTCTTCGCCTGTTATCCCCAGTGCCTCAAGTGCCTTTGTAGGTAATAGTTGCCCTAAATTAGCAGAATAAGTATCGATTAAAGGCTGAAGATCCTCTACATATTTACCTGCATATGGATTTCTAATAACTGCCGCCACAACAGCAACCCTTACAGGTATCTCAACTTTCTTAAAACCCTCAATAAATGTTTCCTCTAACACTGTATACAATTTTCTGATCTCCATCATGAATACTCCTCTCTATTCCGGAAATAGTATGTCTAACGAACGGAGTGAACGAATTTCTTGCTCACGTATAGCAAGCTTCCCTTCACTTACATCTTTGCCTGCCAGAGCTTTAACTTGTTTTTTATGCTCGTCTAACGAAGATCTCAGATTACTTCCTTGAGCCATCGATAACATCCTGAAAGGCTTAGCTGACCGCCTAAGCGAAGAATACGTTTCACTTAATACTGTGTTTCCAGCAATGGTAAAAATAAAGTTATGAAATTGTTCGTTTAAATCGTAGTATTCCTCAATGTTATGATCCTTTACAGCCTGAATCTGTTTATCAACTACTTCATCTAGTTTTTTTATATCTTCTTGACTAACCCTAGCAATCGCCTTTTCCATTGATATTTCTTCAAGGCGGTAAATAACATCATATAGCTCATGAATATCGTTTCTAGTAAATCGTCTAACTACGACACCATGATGCGGGATACGTTGAACTAGCCGATCACGCTCTAACATTAACAAAGCTTCTCGAACAGGAGCTCGACTAGTTTGAAATTCATCAGCTATAGCAGTCTCAATGAGATGTTCTCCCGGATGTAAAATACGTTTTCCAATTCTTGCAGTAATTTCTTCTGCTATCTTTAAGGCTATTGTTTTTTTCACGTTTGCTTACCTAACACCTCCTAAAAATAAATATTGTCTTACGATATTGTCGACAATATCGTCCCTTTTAAATATATAATGTTTAATCAATTCACACAAGTAGGAATTTTCAGTTATAAATATATTCTAAGTAGTTTTATAATTGTAACGATTTGCTCATCAGTCGATAACTATAATAAATATGTTGAATATCTAGCTTTTACTAATCAAAAAGGCGTCATCCGATTTCGGACGACACCTCATTTTATCTTTAATTAGCTAAGGGCTCTATACTACCGGTAATAGTTGCAATGTTTCAATGGGAACTACTAAAACTTCTAAATAATGACTCACGAATTATCCAATATATTCATTTTTACTGTTGGGAGGGCGACTTCTTGCTCAAATGAATGAGCAAAACGATATAGATTAGCTTCATCCAACTGTTTTCCGATTAACTGAAGGCCAATTGGCATGCCTGACGATGAAAAGCCGCAAGGAATTTGCAAACTTGGAAAGCCGTTTAAATTTGTTGGACCGTTAAGACGATTGATTGCAGAGCGGACATGTTCCGGATAGCCTTCGATCGTTACTTCTCGTTGTTCGATATCGGGAGGCAAAACCGATACTGTCGGAAATAATATGACATCTACCTCTTCAAGCACCTGGTTAAATTCATGAATAGCCACCTGTTTCATCTGTAAGGCTTTAACATACTCCAATGCTTTTGGTATTGAGCCGCTTAATAATCGTTCTTTTACTTCCGTGTCATACAACTCCGGGGAGTTGACAAGCGGTGATTCATGAATGGTATATGCTTCACATTTAACTATCATTTGATGTGCCAAAGATATTTTCTGTATCTGAGGTATATTCACTGGACGAACTTCTGCACCGAGGCTTTTAAAAACTTCAATCGCTTGTAAGACCTGATTCTTTACTTCTAATTCCACTCTCTCAAAAAAGAAGGATGAAGGAATGCCGATTACACTTCCTTTTATTCCTTTATTTAATAGCCTAGTGAAGTCTTCCTGTGTTGTTTTGATAGAATAATAATCTTGGCTATCATACCCTGACAACACGTTTAGGAGAATCGCGTTGTCTTTTACACATCTTGTCATTGGCCCTATATGATCCAGCGTCCAGCTAGTCGGATATAACCCGTATTTGCTAACCCGTCCAAAAGTTGGTTTCATCCCAACAATCCCGCATATTGAAGAAGGGATTCTTACCGATCCGCCTGTATCAGTACCCAAAGCTCCGTAACATAATGCAGACGCAACAGCTGCAGCAGATCCACTGCTAGAACCACCCGTCATTTTTGACAAATCATATGGATTTCTTACAGGACCAAAATAGGAACGGTCGCCAGTAGGACCATAGGCAAATTCATGCGTATTTTGTTTTCCGATGATTATGGCACCAGTCCGCTTTAATTTTTCGACAACTGTGGCATTGTAATCCGGTAAAAAATTCTTAAACAATTGCGAACCCATCGTTGTTTTAATGTTTTTAGTATATATCATATCCTTCACACCTATTGGAATGCCGTGAAGGGGTCCTCTCCAATTCCCCAAAGTGATTTCTTGCTCGGCTTGCTTTGCATCCTTTATCGCTTGATCTGCTAATACAGTAATATAGGCATTTATTTTTGGATTAACTTGAGAAATTCGTTCGATTATGTGCCCCGTTACTTCAACTGGCGAGATTTGTTTATTGTAGATTGCATTGGACAATTTGAATAAGTCCCATTGGAGTATCTCATCTTTATAAATTGCTTCCACTAGCAATATCCCCTTTCTGCTGGTTATTAATAACTGAGTTCCCTGGCTTTACGAACATCATAGCGACCATACCGATAAGTGTTGCAACAACAGCTGCGGTAAACATCGAAGGATAACCGTATTTGATAACCAAAAAACCTGTTAAAGTAGGAGCGATAATGGTAGCTAGATTACAAATAAAGTGTGAGATTCCCCCAAATGTACCAGCGAGGTTTGGTTCAGTATCAAGTATGACAGACCAATAAACCGAATTAGGTAAAAAATTGAAAGCATTGCCAATGCTCATCCAAAACATTACACCGACGATGCTGTCAGCCGTTGGTATTAACAGGAAGCAAACAGCAGTTAGGAATAGCGAAACGACCGCCAAACCAGAACGAGCAATTCGTAAATTTCCTGTTTTTCTTCTCAAGTAATCTGAAAGCTTTCCTCCTAAGATAACTGTAAAACAGGCACCGACCCAAGGGATCATACCTAAATACCAGAGTGAAGAAAGTTCAAAGTCATAAACATCCTGAAGATATTTAGGAGTCCATGTCAAAAGAAGGAAGGTTATGTATTGTAAAGCAAAATAGCCAAACGCATTAAAGACTAAGGTTGGATTTTTGAAGAAGTGGTACCATTTTTTTGTGCTAGACGAACCCTCCTCCACCAATTTTTCATTAGGAAGAAGGTCTGCTTTTGAGCGGATAAGAGCCAATTCTTCTTTGGAAACCCTTGGATTATCTTCTGGTAGGTTTGTAAAAACTTTTGACCAGATTATCACCCAAAGAAGTCCTATTGCACCCAGAATGATAAACATCATCCTCCAACTTGTGATGGATAGTAATCCAACAGCTATTGGTGCAGTCAACAATGCACCCAAAGGGCTTCCCAATAGCCCCAAAGATGCTGAAAAACCTCGCTCTTTCGTTGCTGCCCAATTGGCATTTGTTCGGTTAATCGTGGAGAATGTCGGTCCCTCTGCCAAACCGAATAATATACGAAATACTGCGAAACCTGCTAAAGCCGAACCCCCAAAAAGCATCATACCAATTTCGCCTGCAAAGGCAGTGGCAAATTCAAAAATCGACCATGCTGTACCAGCAACTATCCATACAAACTTCGGTCCTTTGAGATCAGCTAACAAACCGCCAAAAAAAGAACCAAACAGATAGCCATAACCAAAAAAGCCAAGTACCGCTCCCCATGAAATGGCATCAAAACCAAATTCTTTAATCATTTCCTGCTGAGCATAGGAAAGGGCCCCGCGGTCAACATAATTAATCACGGTCATAAAAACAATCATCCCCATGATAAAGTAACGGTAATTTTTCATATTCTACCCCCTTTAAAAACTTTTTCAATTTATGCTGTCACCCCAAGAAGTTAGTTCGGTTGTTCCTAGAACGGTAGTAGGGGGATAATCCCCCCTCCAACTCGATTCATCACATTACATCTTTAACCATTCAATACTCCAAACCTTTCCTTAATTGCTTAGTGGCTTCTTCATCAATTGTAAAATCATTACGAATAACGACTTTATAGACTTCCTTTACTATTTCTTTAGAAATAAAATCATCAAGAACATCTTCTAAAACGGTTTGAGGATCCCGTTCATTTGGATTTCCATAACCACCTGCACAAGGAGTCCGAATTTCTAGTAAATCACCTTTTCGGATTTTAGAGTTTGTTAGTTTAGCATGAAGATTTTGTTCACCATCAGTATTTGGATTCAATGTCATGGAACCGGTTAATCCGTCCTGGCCACCAAAGACACCACGTGGAGGGTCTGTATGTCTATCACCTTCACCTGTAAACAAGCTATCAGTTAAAAACTCCCACGTTCTAACAATACCGATTCCGCCACGCCATTTTCCTGCTGAAGCACCTTCTTCTCGGAGCTCATATCTGTTACATCTCATTGGGAGCCGCATTTCCAATTCTTCAATAGGATTGTTTCTAGTATTTGCCACGAGATTATCAACACTATCTAATCCATCTTTTCCATGGCGTCCTCCATAGGAACCCTCATTTACTTCGATATATACCCAATAATCGCCTGAATCTTCTTTTATACCAGCATATGAGTTAAAGTGAACATGTGCTGAGTTTCCCGCAGTAGTCTTATCAGGTAGGACTTCAGAAAGGGCTAAATTGATTTGATCCGCCAATCTCTGCACTTGATTAATGCGGGCTGTACAGGCAGCAGGAGCTTTCGGATTCCATATACTCCCAAGTGGAGCTTCTACTTTAATTGGTTTGAAGATCCCGCTATTTTGTGGAATAAAAACTTCTGAAATCGCTTCATCCAGCAAGATTGCCCGTACAATTGTATAAGTCGCAGGTAATGTCGAACCTGAGAAAGGGACATTATAAGCAGTTTCGACTTGATCTGAACTTCCTGATAAGTCGACGGTTAAATCACTTCCATTAACTTTTATGCTTGTTTCAATTCGTAAGCGGTCCCCATAATTTCTGCCATCATCATCAAGCCAACCTGTAGGGGCTTTGTACACACCATCTGGAATCTTGGCAATTTCTTTTCTAATCATTTCTTCAGAATAATCCATCCACCGTTTTTGAGCTGCCAATACCGTTTGTAAACTATATCGTTCAATCAGCTCGAGGTAGCGTTTTTTACCTAGCTTAGCTGATGCGATCATTGCCTCAACGTCACCTTTATTTTCCTTTGGTGTACGTACATTTTCAAAAATATGACGCCAGATTTCCTCGTTTTTTTCACCTTTATTATATAATTTAATGGCATTATAATGCTTTCCTTCGGCATAAACATCGACCACATCCACCATCAAACCTGGGGACATACCACCAGTATCAAGTACATGTCCAGTATTAGCTGCAAATGCCACAAGCTTACCCTCATAATAAATAGGAATTATTATTGCTAGATCTGGAGTATGTGATGCTCCATAATAAGGGTTATTATGCAGAATTATATCTCCATCGTTAATATTATCCCCTAAAAAGTGACGAACCCCATCAATATATCCTGGCAGAGAACCAATATGCATAGGAGTGGAATCACTCTCACATATCTCATTACCATCTATATCAAACAATCCAGCGCCGAGATCTTCGGATTCACGAATAATACTAGAATAAGCCATCCGGTAGAGTACTAGTGCCATTTCTTTGGCAATTGAATTAAATGATCCAGCAATAACCCCAAGTGTAACGGGATCAATATTTTCATATGCATTTTTATCAGTCATGTAAATCTCCTTTCTTTTTTTAAAAGTGTTGTATTATGGTAAAAAAATAAATTTAGAATTTTGGAATGTAGATATTGAAATCTACTTTTATTTGGTTACCGTTGCTAATACATCTTTAGAATCTTTTGTAGAAAGTTTTGCTTTCATATCAATCACTATGTTTCCATATTGGTCAAAGGTAGCAGTACAGTTTGGAGGTAAAAGAGTAGTGCTATCCTTCTGTTGAATTACTACAGGTCCTACAAGTTTTGTTCCTACCGGTACATCCTCACGATTAATAAATTTTGTATCCTGCTTTTGAAGCTGATCTTTTACCCAGAAATAAACTGGATAAGAAGGGTAGTTGTTTACAGTGAAATTATCCTTTCCTTGATCTACAAATAATTGTTCTTTATTTGACTGAACAAGACCGATACCAATAACACGAACATTAATTGCGACGACTTCTTGTTCTGGAAATTGACTAGCATACTCCCGTTCATGTACTTGGTGAAAGCGTTCAATGACTTCTTTTACCCACACTTCATTGATTTCACCTTCTGGTGCATCAACACGAAGCTCGTAACCTTGACCAGCATAGCGGCAATCACATACTCGGCGTAGGACAATTTGTTCATTTGAGAGCCCGTCCTCTTTTAGGGTTAATAAAGATTCATTTTCAAGCTTTTCAATCACATCACGAATAGCTGGCACATCAGGATTTGTTAAGCTTCCCCATAGTGTATGAACTTTTTCATAAGCTATATTGGTGGATAGAAGTCCCATTGCAGCTGTAATTCCTGGGTACGGAGGAACAACAACATACGGAATATTTAATTCCTCAGCAATATCACAAGCGAATAAAGGACCTGCACCGCCAGCTGCAACCAATGTAAAGTCACGAGGATCATAGCCCTTCCGTACACTATTCATTTCTATGGCGTTTACCATGTTATGCGTCATGATTTTTAGCGCACCCGCTGCAGCTTCTAAAGGTGTCATATTTAACTTGGAAGCTATATGCTCATCAAATGCCTTTTCAGAAAGCTCTGGTCTAATTTGCATTGAACCTGCTAAACGACTTTGCGGATGAATGCGCCCCAATAGGACATTAGCATCTGTAGAAGTTGGAAGTTTTCCACCACGGTTATAACAAGCTGGACCAGGATCAGCACCTGCACTTTGAGGTCCTACGCGGAAAATCCCCCCTTCATCGACAAAAGCTATTGAACCTCCACCCGCACCAATCGTATCGATGTCCGCCATTGGAACCATCGCATTATATTGACCAATACGAGTATCTAATAAATGACGCATTCTCATTTCCCCGCTTGGAGCAACACCAATGTCAGCTGATGTTCCTCCAATATCAAGGGTAATAATATCATTAAAGTTTGCATTCTTAGCTGCTTTAATTCCTCCGATTAGCCCACCAACAGGTCCGGATAAAAGTAAGCTTATTGGCTTTTCGGCTGCCACCTGCGCAGTAGCAATACCACCATTAGATTGCATTAAATTCACACTCGTTTTTATACCCATCTTTTTTAATACATCTTCTAAACGTTTAATATATCGACTAGTTTTAGGTCCGATAAAGGCATTCAGAGCAACTGTACTAAAGCGCTCATACTCACGATATTGGGGTAAGATTTCGTTACTAATAGATAGATAGGCTTCCGGAAACTCTTCTTGAATAATTTCCTTTACGCGGTTTTCATGATTTGGATTTTTAAATGAATATAAAAAGCATACGGCAATAGCATCAACTTTTGCTTCTTTTAGTTTTCGTACTTGTTGACGAGTTGCTCCTTCATCTAATGGAGTCAATACTTCACCAGTTGCTGAAACCCTTTCAGGCACAACCAAACGATTACGACGCTTAATAAGTGGATATTTTTGCCAGGGTAAATCTTGATATAAAGAAAAGTTGTATGGGCGTTTATGACGTGCAATGTGTAAGATGTCTCTAAACCCTTCTGTCGTGATCATCCCAACATTTGCACCGTTATGTTCTAATACAATATTTGTTGCTACTGTAGTACCATGGAAAAATTGATCAATCTTAGACGGTTCAATACCTGCCATTCCACATATTTCGGTGACACCATTTATAATAGCTTCCGACGGATCTGAGGGTGTTGAAGGTACCTTATGAATCCAAGATTGATCGGTCTCCTCACGAATTAAAATCAAATCAGTAAATGTTCCTCCAACATCGACACCTAAACGTATCATTGTATTCCTCCTTCACTCATTTGTTTAAACGTTAATATTCCTCAACAGAACATAAAAGGTGGTTTTTGTCCTCACTTCTATTAAGTCGTTTTTCATCCGAATTAATAGCTTAAAATGAATCCCAACCTTTTCCACTCCCCTAAATCCTTTCCTACTAAATGAGATCCCCCTTCAATACAGGCGACTAATTAATATTAAGCAATTAATGTGCCAATATTAGAACTTTTAATTTTTTTTTGTATAAAAATCCCTTGAATTATTGATTTGAAAGGAATTTTTTAATTCTTTTCTTTTGGATCTACAAATCTATTAACCTGAAAATTGCTATTTTTACCATTTGAGTTATTATAATAATCATAATGTTTAGTTAATTTGGAATATAGGGGGGATTTTATGACGTCAGTAACATCTTTTTTATCAGATATAATATTATCTGAAGTAATCAATTCGTCCGGTATTTCCTATCAGTTTTATAATCAAAATCAAAAACTAATTTATGAGATCCTTAATTATGAAGTTAATGATTTGTTTGAGTACCAAAAGGAAGAGTTTCTCCAATATATAAGTTATGCATATGAATCAAAAGATTTGTGGCAAGGAACAATTGTTAGTAAAAAAAATACTGATATGCAAGTAACAATACGAATGATCCCGATTTTTGAAAAACAAATTTTTGAAGGTATCTTAGTTATCTATTTCAAACCAGTTATTATAAACTTTGAAGAATATCAAGAAATGGCAACAGATTTAAAAGTTTTGTTTGATTCTTCTTATGATGCTATTTTTGTTTCAGATGCCAATGGCAAAACGTTAAGGGTAAGTTCTGCTTGTGAGCGATATTGGGGAATAAGCAAAAAAGAGTTTTTAGAACAAAATGTTTATGAATTAGAAAAACAGAAAATTTTTACTCCTTCAATCACGAAAATGGTACTTCAAGAAAAGCGTAAGATATCAACTATCCAAAAAACTTCAACTGGTAAAACCCTGCTTGTAGTCGGTACGCCTGTAAAAGATAAAGATGGAAATATAATTAGAGTAGTGAATGCTTCAAGAGATATAACAGAACTCAATAAGTTACAGGAAGAATTACTAGAAGTTCGTGCAATAGCTGAACGCTATCAAAGGGAACTTGAAAAAGTAAAAAGAGACTATTCAAGTCCTAAAAAGCTGATTTATTCAAGTAAAACAATGGAAAAAATCTCAGAACAGACAAAAAGGATTGCAAGATATAACAGTTCAGTCCTAATAACAGGAGAGTCGGGTGTTGGAAAAGAAATTATTGCTTCTATGATACATGAATATAGTAACCGTTCTGCTCAACCTTTTATCAAAATAAACTGTGGCGCAATTCCTGATAGTTTATTAGAGTCTGAATTATTCGGTTATGAAAAGGGTACATTCACAGGAGCAGTGAAAGAGGGTAAAGAGGGCTTATTCCTTGCAGCTAACAATGGAACAATACTCTTAGATGAAATTACAGAAATGCCACTTTCTCTTCAAGTGAAGCTGTTACGTGTATTACAAGAATCAGAAATACGCCCAATTGGCAGTGTGAAAACTAATAAGATCAACGTTCGTATAATAGCTTCCACAAATCGAAAAATGGAGACTTTAATAAGAGAAGGGAAATTCAGGGAAGATTTATTCTATCGATTAAATGTTATTCCAATTGAAATTCCGCCTCTTCGTGAAAGAAAAGAAGACATTCCTCTTTTAGTTGATTACTTCACCCAAGAATTTTGCATGGAATACAAGGTTGAGAAAACTCTTTCTAAGGATGCAATCCAAGAAATACTTAAACATCCCTGGAAAGGTAATATCCGTGAACTAAGAAACTTTGTTGAACGATTATTAATCATTTCAAAGAACGATGAAATAAATAAACAGGATATTAAATATTTACTAACAAATGATTCACAAGAAACACTACCTATTAATATTTACTTTGAAGATAAGTTAGACTTGTTTAAAACTTTAGAGTCAGTTGAAGCTCAAATTTTAAAACGCGCCTCGATGAAATATAGAACAACAACAGAAATTGCTGAAGCCTTAAGTGTAAATCAATCAACCATTAGTAAAAAGTTGAAAAAATATAATATTAACCATAGAAATATAAAACAATAGGGTTATCGGTGGACAGCTCCATTACTTTCAATAAGGTTGCCACATAGTAAAATTCAACACTATAAATATTGTATATACATGTTTATAAATTCAACTAAGGAATTTCCTATCCCCTACTAGCCTTTGCTATCATGTGAGCAAAGGCTACTCTTTTTAACGAGTTTCTTCTATTTTTTTACTTCTTATTCTTCTTTTTCTCTCTTATTCTATCAAAAACAACTTTCGGGCTTTTGGGACCGACCAAATGTAAAATGGATAACTGACATCTTGTTTCTGTCTCATGTCTTTCACCTATCTGTAAAGGAGCTTACTCTGGGTCCTGATGAAGAATTTCCAATAGAGGTATTTTCATTCTTCTTGTATAACATTTATAGGTTTATTTTATTATCTTCCTCAATCACTTTGTTCCAACTTTCAAACTTAATAAATTACAAAAATAAAACAGCCAAAACCATAATAAACAAGGTCTTGACTGTTTAAATTAGCGTCCCAGGAGAGATTCAAACTCCCGATCAACGCCTTAGAAGGGCGTTGACTATCCAGCTTCTGCCTCTATATATCAACATTTTTTTACGGTCAGTACTACGGTCACTTTTCGAACTTAGACCGTAATCTTATTTTCTATTAAAATCGTATTAATTTATGTTTTCAATCGGCAAATCAAAAGGCTTATACTTAAGAGAAAATATGTAATTTAATAGTTTGAAATCTCAATCAGATTTCCATCTGGATCTCTTATATATAGCGAAGTGATTGGTCCTAATGCGCCCGTTCTTTGGACCGGTCCTTCTTTAATCGAGACTCCCAAATGATTGAAATGCATTAAAACATCGATGATTGGGGCATCTGTAATGAAGCATAAATCTGCACTCCCAGATGTAACTTTTGCTGCCTTTGGTTCGAATTCCTTTCCTACTTCATGTAAGTTTATTTTCTGCTGCCCAAAGCTTAATGCCTTTCTTCCTACTCCAAAGGTAACGACATCCATTCCTAACACTCCTTGATAGAATGCACAGGTTTATTCAATGTCTTTTACTGTCAAAACGAGATGATCCAATTGCTTTATATTCATCACAAACCCCCTTAATACATGTTTATCAATTTCAACCTGTAATCTTGTTAATGAAGAATATTCGACTGTCTTGTTAATGTATCCTGCTCTTGAGGTAAAATAGAACAAAAAGGGATAGAAGCCTATCGGCTCTATCCTTTTTTGTAGGTATAAATAAAAAGCATAGAATCAAAAATAAAGATTACTTTTACTCTATCAAGTTGCCTCAAACCAAATGAAGTAAAATTCTAACAATGGGATAAAGTTCTACCCGATTCAAGGACAGGCTACTGCATAGTCTCGATAATAAAAAGAAGTTATGTTCATCTCTTCTAAAAGAGAAATAATTTCTTTTAGGATTCCTCCATGATTAGAGGCAATCACTACTTCCTTCTTTTCCCTCCTAAATATAAGAATCAGTCAGGAAATCTAAGCATCTATGACTACTCTTGTACATTTAAAAATCAGAGTATGATTAGCTGAGAGTTCCTTGAAGTTTTCCCCAGTCTTTCATAAATGTTTCAATTCCAGACGTTGTCAGTGGGTGGTTCCATAATGAAGGCAAGATGCTTCCAGGAATGGTTGCGATATGTGCTCCAGCTACTGCAGATTGTACAAGATGATCCAAGTTTCGAATACTTGCGGCAATGATTTCTGTTTCATATTGATAAGTAGATAAAATTGTTTTCAGGTTTTTCACTAGTCCTAAACCATCTGATCCGATGTCATCCAATCTTCGATGAATGGGCTAATATAAGTCGCTCCTGCTTTTGCTGCCATTAATCCTTGAGCTTCTGTAAAGATCAGGGTTACATTTATTTTATTGCCTTCTTTAGTCAACTGATAAGTCGCTTCTAAACCTGCTTCTGTCATAGGGATTTTGACAACAATATTCTCTGCCCATGAAGCAATCACGGCCTTCATTAATCATTTCTTCTGCCGTAAGCCCAATTACTTCTGCACTTACCGGTCCACTTACAAGTGCGCAAATTTCTTGGATGCGTGTTTTAAAATCTGCTCCTTCTTTGGCAATAATGGAAGGATTGGTTGTGATTCCATTCACTAAGCCGAGTTTAACAATACGTTTAATTTCTTCTAAGTTCGCTGTATCTAAAAAGAATTTCATTTCTTTTTCCTCATTTCATTAGATTGATTTAAATCTTTAGAATTAACTGTTTTAATTTGATGCACGATATTCTCTACTGTAAATCCGTATTCATTAGCGATTTGATTACCAGGAGCAGAAGCACCGAACGTGGATATTCCAATGATCAACCCAAAAGGAAGTCGCCAGCCCCAGACAACCGCCTTCATTCAATAAATTCCTCCTACCCCATATTTTAGATACCCTTAGAAGGAACTCATATATTTATTTCGATTATTTATTAACCTATTACCATGGTGTTCCAATAAGAACGAAAATCAACCAAGCTAATCCTGGTCCAAGTGCAATGAAGAGACCAGCAATCATTAATAGCTTTCTGAAGAATAGACGCTCATTTACCCCTTGTACGTTTGCCATAATTAGCGCACCGTTTGTAGAGAAAGGACTGATGTCAACTACACTGGCAGCTACAGCAAGTGCTGAAACTACACCGATTGACGACATGGTAGGATCCTGTAAAATAGGAGCCGAAAGTGGAATAACCGCAGCTAGGAAACCTGTAGTAGAAGCAAACGCTGAGATGACCCCTCCAACATATGAAGCCATAAGAGACGCGAGTACAGGATTACCTACGCTTGCGATCTGTTCAGTCATGTAATCCATCGTTCCAACCTTTTCCATCACCCCTACATATGTCATGATGCCTGTTACCATGATCATTACAGACCATGGCATTTGTTTCATGATTTGGGTTTGTTTTGAAGGTGCCATTAATCCAAGAACCAGACCAATCATCAATGCGCCAAAGCCCATGTTCATTTGGAATGCAAGAGCCATTGTGATAAGGAGACCGATACCAAAAAGTGTTGCAATTTGATACCATAACGATCCACGGTCTTCTTTTTCATTAGAAATATTTGCAGCATTCCCCTCAGTTGTAGCTGCTATTTCCAATTGAGCGCTTGTAGTATGCTTAAGTAAACGAATTCCGCCGAAAGCTATAAATATTACGATTGAAATTAATACATAAAAAATAAAACAGTTGATGAAAAGCATGATAGGTGAATGTTGAATTTTTTCCGAATGCATGATACCGTTTACAACCAAGCCGAAGATATTCAGTGGTGAGAAGGAACCGGCATACATTCCAGTAGAAATCAAAGTACCCATCAGGAGTGGATTAATCTTGTGTTGGTGAGCTAATCGTAAAGCGATTGGGAATAAAATAGGGCCAACAGCAACTGTTGAAGCTCCAACTGCCGATAGCAATGCTGCAAGTGAAAATAATACCCAAGGCAGGAGGCCAACGTTACCTTTAACCAATTTGAGTCCGCCGGAAATAATTAAGTCTAGAGTACCGTTGTTTAATGCGATTGCAAACAAATAGGTGACCCCTGTAAGGAGAATAAACATGTCAATGGGAAAGGCGGCATAGATATCCTCTATCGCTAAACCACTGACATAGGTACCGACAACAAAAGCTGCAACCATTCCTAAGATTCCCATGTTGACAGAAACAAAGGAACCGATAATGAACATGGCTAAAAGTACAAAAATTGTAATAAGTTCTAAACTCATTTTATTCGCCTCCTAATTTAAAGTGTGCTACCGTTGTGGCTGACAAATCTGGGTGAAAAGCTGCTACATTCCAAGTCACAATATGGAAGTGGAAACTGCCTAAAGATTTTTATGCCTTCAAGAAAGTGTAAATTTCTCACTAACCTGAACAAACTATCAATTATGTAATCTTAATCATTACACTCTACATGACCAGCCTCTGCACAGTGTTCATAACATTTGTTTATCTGCGGTTGGTTATAAAACGCTTACATTCGGTAAATAAAAAATAACCCTATCGTCACCCGAATAACATACCGTTCATAACAAAGGAATTTGACTACTCTTACCAATACATTTCACATTCTTATAACTTTATATCTTTATATATTGATTAATCAGAATATTGTTAAATTTTTTAAAAAATAGATTAGAGATTTAGTGAGGATTAGACTCATCCGAATACTGTCAACAGTCAACATTAAAAAAATCTTCAAGATCTTTAGTAGGACCTTGTTTACAGCTATGTAAGCTTTATTTAATTTAAACATGGCTGTAAACGGATATTGGCCTATGACTTGTACTCTTTTTGTAACACTTACTCCAGCTTTCTTAGAAACTACTTGGACAACCGTGTAACCACTCAATAACAAAAACTGTATTAAAGCAATAATTCCATCCCATTAAAATGAAGCCAGAAATAACCCCAAACACCTGATATCTGAAGAATAATCTAAGTCTGTCACCATTATTAGTGCAGAGTTCAATGCTATAAATTAGAGGGTAGGTTGAACAATATTACTAGTGTTTAAATCTTGGATTCCATCTATAACTCTATCACCAACTTGAGTGGTGCTAGAAGTCCCTCCCATATCTGGTGTCAATACGTCTGCTTCAATCATCACTCTTTCAATGGCACTTAAAACCCTTTTACCCCAGTCATCGTGACCGAAAAAATCTAACATCTGACTAGCGGACCATATCGAAGCCAATGGATTAGCTATTCCTTTTCCTGTGATATCAGGAGCGGAACCATGAATTGGCTCGAACATGGATGGGTACACTCGTTCTGGATTGATATTTGCACCTGCTGCAAGTCCTAGCCCCCCTGCAATGGCGGCTCCTAAATCAGTAATGATATCTCCAAATAAATTGGAAGTGACAACCACTTCAAATCGCCATGGTTGCTTCACGAAGAACATGGCAGCAGCATCCACTAAATATGAATAAGTTTTCACATCAGGATACTCTTTTGCTACTTCGTTAAAGACCTCATCCCAAAAAACCATAGAATAATTTAATGCATTTCCTTTACTAATGCTCGTCAAAGATCTTCCCAGTTTTCGTGCTTCTTCAAAGGCATAGCGAATAATCCGTTCAGTACCTATTCGTGAAAATATACCAGTCTGCAAGACCACTTCATTAGGCTGCCCTTTAAATAACCAATCACCGGCTCCTGCATACTCGCCTTCACTATTTTCGCGGATAACTAACATATCAATTTGTTCACGACTTACATCCTTTAACGGACAGGGCGCTCCTTCTAGAAGTGTAATCGGGCGGATATTTACATACTGATTAAAGCCTTTGCGTATCTTTAATAAGAGGTCCCATAAGGAAATATGATCCGGAACACCCGGATACCCTACTGCTCCTAAATAAATGGCATCAAACGCCTTTAGCTGATCTAAACCATCATCATCCATCATTTTTCCATACTCAAGATAATATTCACAGCCCCATGGAAAATAGGTGAATTGAAATTCAAACGATCCGTCGAGTTCTGCTGTTTTGTTTAATACCTTGATTCCTTCGGTCAATACTTCCGGCCCGATTCCATCTCCGGCAATAACGGCGATTTTATATTGTTTTTTCATCGTTTATTCTCCTATCCTATTATCGATTCGGCTGGAGCTGCATCCTATGAAAAAGATGGCAAGTTCTACTTCATGCTTTATTTTTTCGACGGTTGATTTGCTTCGTATTTATTAATACTTCCCTGATAGCAAGGCTCCAGCATTCGGAACTTCCGTTTTTAGACCTAATTGCTTAAGAATCTTATAAACCGTAGCAACTCCAGCAGATAGAACCGGTACCCCTAAACGATCCTGCACCGCTTGAATCGCTGGAAGGGAAGGCATCTGAACGCAAGCCGATAATACCACAGCATCTGCACCTTCAATATTCAAACGATCTGCATGCTCAATTAGGTTCATAGGATTCAAACGGCCAACTTCAAGGTTGTCTGCGACTTCTAAACTAATAGAATCGATTACCTCAATACCAGCAGAGTTCAAATATTCAATAACCGTTTTAGTAAGAGGCTTCATATACGGTGTAATGATAGAAACCTTTTTTGCACCTATAGTGTTTAATCCTTCAATTAATGCACCCGCACTACTGACGATTGGAGCTGAACCGCCATTTTCTTCAGTTGTCTTTCCAAGGCGTTCTTCAGAGATTTCGTGGTATCCAGGACCTTGACACATGATGGCAACCAAACAAGCATATGCCAAAACATCACATCGAGCGTCAGAAAGCTCAACTGCACAACGGTCACTATCCACATCCATTTTTTTCAATTCTTCTGGATTAACATGCATCATACGCATACGTGACGAATGGAATGTGAACGTCTCTTCCGGTTCTACCTGCATCCTAGAATGAAGCATGGCGGGGATTTCTGTCTCCATTGTGGTATTTGAACTTGGTACGATTAGACCTACTCTAAAATTTTTGCTCATGATTGTTCCTCCTAATAAAATGATTTTTTTGACGGATCAATCTTTGACTTTATGGTAATGTCCTTTTAATTCACGAATGGTCAAAGGTTCTACTAATTCGACACAAGAAAGTAGGGAAGGAAGATCAATTCCTGTTTCAATCCCCATTTCATGCAGCATGCATACTACATCTTCCGTAGCTACATTTCCTGCAGCACCTGGGGCAAACGGACATCCACCAAGGCCTCCAATGGAAGTGTCAAACCGTGTAACCCCAACTTGAAGAGCTGCTGTAATATTTGCCTGGGCAAAGCCATACGTATCATGGAAATGCGCGCTTATCATCGCTTTCGGCTGCACCTTTGAGATTTGCTCGAATAAATCATGAACTTGTGCTGGATTTGCACGACCGATTGTATCACAAACCACTATTTCATCCACGCCTAAACTGTCCACTCGACTAACGATTTCCAATACCACATCTGGATGAACCTTTCCTTCAAAAGGGCACCAGAACGAAGTAGCGATATTAAACCGAATGAACATGCCATTTGCTTTTGCCTTCTCAATCACACTGCTAAATTTCGTGATAGACTCTTCTTTCGTCATTTTGACATTTTCCAGGTTAAAACTGTCACTTGCCCCTACTACTAGAGAAAGGGCATTTACTCCATTCTCAACCGCTCTGTCATATCCTTTTTCATTCGGAATCAGGGCCATATACTGCACATCAAGTTCGCGTTCCATCCCTTGCAGCACTTCTTTAGCGTCCTTCATTTGGGGTACATATACCGGATGAACAAAAGAGGTTGCTTCCATTCTTTTAATCCCGGTTTTGTTTAATGCATTAATTAGTTCAATCTTTTTTTCTGTTGGGATAAAATTCGCCTCATTTTGAAGGCCGTCTCTTGGTCCAACTTCAATTATCTCTACCTTTTTTGGTAAATCCATGGTTAACATCTCCTTTCTGACTTACGAGATACCTAGTTTCTTAGCTAGATAAGGCTCTAACCCGCCTAGCTTCACCATTTCGATTAAATGTTCAGGGAGTTTTGTCCCTTTGTATTCTGTCCCTTTCGTTTGGTTAATGATTTTACCAGCCAAAAAATCTACTTCAATCTCATCACCTTCTTGAATGACAGAGGTGTCCATCATTTCCACGACCGGAAGACCAACATTGATCGAATTCCGATAAAAAATACGTGCGAAGGAATCTGCAATAATTGCACCGATTTCAAGATGCTTTAATACCATTTGTGCTGTTTCCCGACTGGAGCCAGAACCGAAATTTTTTCCTGCTACCAGTATGTCACCAGGCTGAACCTTTCCAGCAAAATCAGGATCAATCGCTTCCATGGCATGCAAGGCCTGTTTTTCTACAGGCAAACTCATGAATTGCCCCGGTGAAATGATGTCCGTATTAATGTTGTCCCCATATTTCCATACACGCCCTCGGATGATAAATGACATTACACCCTAACCTCCTTTGGCAGATATTTACGCGGATCAGCGATTTTCCCCTCGATCGCAGTGGCAGCGACTGTAGCAGGAGACCCTAAATACACTTCACCTTTTGGAGAACCCATTCTTCCTCTAAAGTTCCGGTTCGACGAAGACATAACCACCTCGCCTGCCCCGATGACTCCGCTGGTGAATCCTCCACAAGCGCCGCAAGAAGGCATGTTTACAAAGCATCCCGCTTCCGTCAAAATGTCGAGAATTCCTTCTTTATTTGCCTGCATCCAAATGTGCTGGGAGGCTGGTACCACTAGGCAGCGGATATTTTTAGAAATCTTTTTCCCCTTCAGGATTTGAGCAGCAATCCGCAGGTCCTCTAATCGACCATTCGTACAGGAACCTAAATATACCTGATCCACTGCTTTTCCTTCTACTGCACTAACAGGATGAACATTATCGACTTCATGCGGACAAGCTACCTGAGGTTCTAATTCAGATGCATTATAATGTATGGTTTTGATAAAAGATGCATTATCATCACTCTTTATCATATCAAGTTCTTCGAGAACACCTTTCGAGCGTAAAAATTCAGCAACTGTTTCATCTGGTTGAATCAGTCCTGTTTTAGCCCCGGCTTCAACCGCCATATTAGATAAAACCAAGCGTTCATCCATGGATAAGCCTCTTATGGCTCTGCCGGAAAATTCAATGGTCTGATACGTTGCTCCTGCATGTCCAATATCTTTGATTGTTTTAAGTACCAGATCTTTGGAGTAAACACCCTGAGGCAATATCCCGTCCCACACAACTTTGATCGTTTCCGGAACCTTTAACCAGGTTTCGCCTGTCAATAAGACTCCAATCATTTCAGTGGAACCAATGCCTGTTGCGAACGCTCCCAATCCACCGGCCATACACGTATGAGAATCCGTTCCGAGTATCAATCGTCCCGGACGGACATGACCATGTTCCACAATTACCTGATGACAAGGACCTTCAAATTCGTAATAGTATGGAAGTCTCTGTTGTCGTGACCAATCACGGGTGAACTTCAGAATATCTGCTTGCTGAACGGTCGCTGGCGGGGTACAGTGATCAGAAACAACGACAACCTTTTCTTTATCAAACAATTCCCCGCCTAGACGACGGAAACCACCGTCTACCAGCCAGGGTCCGAGCAAATCGTGCATCATCGCAATATCTACTTTGACCCATACAATATCCCCGGCTTTCACCTCAGGCTGCCCAGAGGCTCTTGCCAAGATTTTTTCTGACATAGTCATTCCCATCATCATCCAACCCCTTATTAGATAATTCCTTTTTCCTTCAGACTTTTGATTTGTTCTTCGGATAAATGGATTTTCTCTATTAACACTTCATCAGTGTGCTGACCTAATTTCGGGCCTGCCCATTCGATAGTACCAGGAGTTTCACTCATTTTAGGCACAATTCCAGGCATTTTCAATATCCCTAACTCTTCAACGTCCACTTCTTGAATCATTTGACGGGCTTTGTAATGCGGATCGTTCACAATATCCTCAATGGAGTAAATCGCACCGGCTGGAACCTTTGCTTCATCTAAATGGGCCATTACTTCATCAAAAGGCATACTCTTCGTCCATTCTTCGATTAATGCATCTAAGAAATCTGCATGCTCGGAGCGTTTCGAGTTATTTTCAAAACGAGGATTCTCCGCTATATCACTGCGCCTCATTGCATTCATAAGACGTTTGAATATAGCATCACCGTTTGCTCCAATAACCACATATTTTCCATCACTACATAAATACGTGTTAGATGGAGTGATCCCCGGCAGCTTACTTCCCGTTCTTTCACGAATGACTCCCGCACGGTCAAATTCTGGAAGGGTACTTTCCATCATGCTAAATACAGATTCATACAAGGCAACATCGATTACTTGTCCTTCTCCAGTTCCGTTCACATCTCGGTGATGAACTGCCATTAATGCTCCAATTACGGAATAAAGAGCAGATAATGAATCACCAATACTAATACCAACCCGTGTAGGTGGACGGTCAGGATAACCAGTTATGTAACGAAGTCCTCCTAGTGCTTCACCAATTGAACCAAATCCAGCCTTATCACGGTATGGTCCATCCTGTCCATAGCCTGATACACGAATCATAATCAGGCGTGGGTTGATTACCTTTAACTCTTCATAACCCAATCCCCATTTTTCCATGGTTCCAGGGCGGAAGTTTTCTATTATAATATCAATTTCCTTAACAAGTTCACGAATCAACCGCTGGCCTTCAGCTTCACGTAGGTTAATCGTGATTGATTTTTTATTTCGAGATTGAACATACCACCAAAGGCTAGTTCCATTTTCAACAACTCGCCATGTTCGTATTGGATCACCTGTCTCAGGAGTTTCAACCTTAATTACCTCTGCTCCAAATTCACCTAACAATCTAGATGCGGAAGGTCCCGCAATCAATTGTCCCATTTCCAAAACTCTTAATCCCTCAAGTGCCTTCTTTGCCATGTCAAACATCCCCTGAATTAGAATTTTTATTTATGTATATAAATCTAAAATTCCTTAAGAAACTCTACATCAACGTTCTTACGATTAAATCTTAATATCAGTAAGCGATTTCATTTTTTATTTTATATCCATTATTGTATACTGTCAACAGTTAACGGTAAATTTTCTGACTTTTCATTCTTCTATATTTACTTTATAATCATTTCATTTTATTTAATTAGATCACGTTAAAAATAATTGGCATGTTATGAATGTGCCGAGCGAAGTTTCACTGTTCTAGCTTTTGATTTACACATAAAGTATAGTAAACTAATTATTAAGCAATAATTATGCAAATCAATTAATGCAAGGAGCCTTTTACCATCAGAAGAAGCATTCCTGATTAATTAAGAAGTTTACAAGTAGACAAGGGAGAATCTTGGAAGCCCTCTAATATAAATATTCTATCGGAGGAAACGTTTCAAAAACTTTTATCAATGAGTGAAATTACAAGTTATTTACATATCGTAGGGGGATTGTTGTGAGGGGAATTAAGAAAACTGAACCGCTTCATAGCCAGGTTTATACTATTGTTAAAGAAATGATTTTAGAAGGGAAATACCAACCCGGTGAACGATTAGTCGAAACCAAGGTAGCAGAAAATATTGGGGTAAGCAGGGGGACAGTTCGCGAAGCATTTCGGATGCTTACAAAAGATGACATGCTGGTTCAAGATGGCAATGTCTTATTAGTTTATAACCCTACTGCTCAGGATATTTTAGATCTCTATGAATGCCGGAAAAGCCTTGAATCACTAGCAGCAAGGCTAGCAGCACATAATATCACAGAGGAACAATTAAACGAATTAGAACAAATTATCGATGAATCCAAAGAAGCTCTAATAAAAAATGACAAGCAAAAGCTCACAAACTTAAATCAACAATTTCACGATATCATTGCATGTGCATCTTTAAATAAGCAGCTTATTCAATTATTCGAAGTGATTAAAACGAAAGTACTCTATATTCGTAACTGTATCCTAAAGGAACTTATGGAAAGCTTTCCTGATCTGGTCAACGATCACATCCAAATTTATTCCGCTCTGAAAGACCGAAATCCTTTAAAAACTGAAGAAAAAATGGGTGAGCATATCCAAAGAAGCTTAAAGGTTGCCAATGAAGCATTAAATAAGCAAATGGATTTGAAAAAAAAGTAAACTAAATTACTTTGAAATCAAATGCTAAATGATAAGCCGTTTCATAGAGAGCAATAAAACGAACGAACTTTATAAACCGTAGGCCAGCTTTACTCTAATGTAAAGCTGCCTTTTTTGTATGTGTTTTCATGTGCCACTTCTTGATCACATTTACTTTCGTCCTACTATCAGCTCATCTTGCTTTACAATATCATTCTCCATTTAAAGCTCCTTAATTTCGGAATTGTTCTCTTATTCTTCAGGTATTAAATTCTCTTTTTCTTTGAATGATCCAGATGTTATGATTTTTGTCTCACCCATTTATTCATGATGAAGGAGTTTAGATCATACAACGATTAGAAATATCAAAACATCCAGTTTTTATTGAACTCGTAAACCACTCATTAGATTATATAGATGAAACACGCGATTTTTATGGTATCTTTAAATGTTCAGAATCGTGTCGCAAAAAGACTGCTTAAAAGTTCATTCTTTATGCTTGAGAAAAAAAACTATAAATAAAATATCGTTAAATCGCAAACCCTCTCATCACAATGATGGGTGGGTTTTGTAATTAACTAGGTATGTAATCACATGGATACTTATTATTCTTAAATACTTCAAGCTTACCACCCATCCCTGATTCTTTATGCCCAGGAATGGGTGCAATAGAAATAATATTTACCTTTACCTTTATTTATTGGCTTAATTTCAACCTTCGCTTCTTCTCCCGTCTGAGCGTGTATGTGAAAAATAGCTTTACTGCTCACGGCACTTTGTTTAGGCCTGAATACATTTTAACAACATTTATGTTGTGTTCAACTTCACCTTCATTTTTCTTGTTAAAAAGAAGCTTTAGTTTTGCTATAGACTGATTCTTTTATATATTTTGTTCTAGAGCATATCCGAATTGATATAATTCAGCATCATTTCCATGTTTTGCAATTAATTGTACACCTATTGGCAGAGCATTTTTCGACATGCCACAAGGTATAGATAATGAAGGATTTCCAGTATAATTTGTTGGAGATGTTAATCTAAGCAATGCATGTCGAACTTCCTCTTTTTGATCATTTATTTGTACTTCTCTTTGCCCAATATCTGTCGGAAGTATTGGAAGTGTCGGAGTTAACAAAATATCAACATTGTTGAAAGATTGATTGTACTCAAAAATTAATTGTTTTCTTTGGATTTGTGATAATACATATTCGTACCCTTTCACTTCTTGACTAGCAATTAATCTTTCATAAACTTCTGAGTCAATATCTTCTTTGTGATATTCATCCTCCTTAATCTGTTCGGTCCTTCTTTATCTTCTCGAGTAGACAAGTACTATGACCTCTGCTGACTTCTGATGATTCAGCTGTCCATCACTGGACAGGTTACCAAGTGTACTTGGCTGTCATCAGACCTCCCCGGGTAAGAGTGCAATCTTTCCCTCCATCTATCTGCTTCATTTACTCTGTACCACCTTCGGCAGTAAGGACTTTGTTTTGTTTCGCAAACTCATCCAATGATACCTAGCCTTATATGAAGTTCGTGTTCCTCAGACCGGAGGTTTGCCGCTTGCTTCCTTCAGATTCCACGTCACCGTGGACACCCTTGCATTAAGCTAACCACTACTACTGCCTTCATGGTTCGGGACTTTCACCCTATAGATTGCACCCATGCCGGGCGCACGAAGAAAACATTTGAAATTGACAATTCCAAATGCTTTTTCATTTCATATATTCCTTACTTTTACGAACAATATGTAACTAAGTACGCATGCTAAAAACCATTAGGCCTCAAGGTAATGTCTTCCGTTTTTATTGTTTAAGCATGTTTATATACATCGATGGATGAAGTCTTTCTGTGTATGAAGTCTTTGAGTTAGAAGGTTAGCGAGAACTTGTTGAAGAAATTGTACTACGGAACCATTAAATCTTTGATTAAGGGGACTATGAGGACACCTGTAGATGATAATACTTTTGCAAATACACTGTATAAAATCTGTCCGTTTATAAGTGACAAACTTATGGAATCTTCTAGTGCAATGAGATGAAGATGATTGCTAAAATAATAGTATGAAAACGGATTCATATCAGAATCCTTCATTATTTATTTCTAAATTGTTTTGAAAGATAATAGGAGGAGAGAAAATGAGAGCACTAGTGATTGAAGAACCCTATAAAGCAGTCGTAAAAGAAGTTCCTTATCCTGCACCGCAGTCAGGAGAAGTAACAATCAAAGTAAAACATACCGGTATATGTGGCACCGATATACATATTTACAAAGGAGAATTTTTGTCTCCCTATCCCATTATTCCAGGACATGAGTTTTCCGGTGTTATTCATGAGATCGGAGAAAACGTAAGAGGATTTAATATAGGAGACAGAGTAACAGCTGACCCATCTTTGTTTTGCGGCGAATGTGAATATTGTTTAACACACCGCGGTAACCAATGTGAAAATTGGGGGGCTCTTGGAAATACAACTGATGGTAGCATGGCGGAATATGTAAAAGTCCTAGCACGAAATGTAGTAAAAATTCCCGATTCCCTTTCTTTTGAAGAAGCTGCATTCATTGAGCCAATGGCCTGTGTCGTGCATGCTATGAACCGTCTTGATTTACAAGTAGGAGACCGCGTTCTATTATTTGGAGCAGGCGCAATGGGACAACAATTGATTCAATCTTTAAAAATGGCCGGAGCTTCTGAACTTGTTGTTGTCGATCTTGATCAGGCAAAATTAGATATGGCGTTGGAGTGGGGAGCTACAAAAGGTGTACTCAGCCAAGAAATTGAAAAGAACCTTAGCAATGAAATATACCCGCATGGATTTGATGTTGTTGTAGACGCTACTGGAATTCCCTCTGTTATAGAAAGTGCATTTAACTACATCGGAAAAACAGGTAAGTATCTTCAGTTTGGTGTGACAGCACAAAATGCAAAAGTAACTCTTGATCCATTTAAACTATACAATAATGACTGGACTGTATTAGGTTCTATGGCCATTAACTATACATTCATTCCTGCTTTCAATTGGGTGAAAGAAGGACGTATTCTATTAAAACCACTTATTTCTGATCAGCTGTCTCTTGAAGAAACAGTTGATTACTTACAAGGACCGCGCAACAGCAGTCAATTTAAAGTACAAGTAAAAATCGATAAATAGCATCTACCCAGAACCCAGCCATCCAATTCAAGCAGTTTATTTCACTCTGCTGAAAGGTACTTGCCGGGTTCTCTCTTTTTACTAGAAAGCAGAAAGGATAAAAAAAGATGAACCCTTCATTATTATTAGGAATTGATATTGGAACGCAAGGAACAAAGGCTTTGGTGATCGATCATAATGGACACGTTGTTTCTACCGCTCAAGTATCTTATACATTTGATAGTCCACAGCCAGGGTGGGCTGAACAATCACCCTCTCTTTGGTGGGAGTCCGTTATTTCCTGCTTAAACATGTTATGGGAAAAAGGAATTGATTCAACATTAATTCGAGCAGTTGGTACCACCGGCCAAATGCACAGCCTGGTTATTTTAGATGAACAAAATCAACCGATTCGACCGTCCATTTTATGGAATGATGGGCGAACATTAAAAGAGTGTAGTGAAATGGAGGAAATCATCGGGGCTGATTGTTTATTTAAAACTGTCCAAAATCCAATTTTACCTGGTTTTACTGCGCCTAAACTTTTATGGCTAAAAAGAAATGAACCTCATCATTTTTCACAAATTAAGAAGATCTTAATGCCAAAAGATTATATTGTATACGAGTTAACTGGAGAATATTCAGCAGATGTAACCGATGCAAGCGGAACATGTTTGCTAAATGTCCAAAAAAGAGAATGGGCTTGGGATATTATCAAAGATCTTGGATTTCTTGAAGAATGGTTCCCTCCGGTTTCGGAAAGTAAGGAAGTCATCGGAACCATTTCTGAAAAAGCGGCTCAGTTAACAGGACTGCCAATCGGAATTCCAGTTATTGCTGGAGCAGGAGACAATGCAGCAGCAGCCCTAGGAAATGGTATTATAAAGGAAATGAAGGGGAGTATCAGCATCGGAACATCAGGAACCGTTTTTGTTCCACTGAATGAACTTCCTGATGTAGCAAGAGATGAAGCAGGCACACTGCACTTGTTTTGTCATTGTCTGCCTGGAATGTGGCATGCGATGGGTACAACATTATCTGCTGGAATGTCATTAAGATGGCTGCGTGACACGTTTGAAAAAGAAACATTTGATGAATTGCTGAAAGGTGTTGATCAAGTAGAACCTGGCGCTGAAGGATTATTGTTCTTCCCCTATTTAAATGGCGAACGGACACCATTAAATAATCCCAAAGCAAAAGGCGTCTTTTTTGGATTAACGTATAGACATCATCGACAAAACATGGCTCGCGCTGTGATAGAAGGAGTTTGTTATAGTTTAAGAGATGTATTTGATATGATGAAAAAAGCAGGGATTGAGGTAGAAGATTGGACTGTAACAGGTGGCGCTATTAAAAATCCATTATGGACAGAAGTGCTAGCTGACGTATATCAGCAGTCTCTTCATGTTCATGAAGAACGTGAAGGCCCAGCTTATGGTGCATCTATTCTAGCGGGTTTTGGCAACGGAGAGTGGACGGCAGTTTCTGATTTAGCTATGCTTGATCAGCAATCTAAAATGATTGCCTGCAATCCAAAAAACAAAAACGTGTATGACGAACAATTTGCCCGCTATCAAACCATTGCTCAAACTATAAACCCTTTGTTTTAATACATAAAAAATGATGAGAAATGAAGGTGAAAAAGTTGGCAGAGAAAGCAAAAATATTTATTAGCAGCCGCCAAAAGATGATAATTGACCGTCTACTTGAAAGCGACTTTCCGATTATGCCAAAAGATATTGCTGAGGAGCTGGACATTAGTTTAAGAACATGCCAGCGAGAAATAGCACAGTTAAAACCTATAGTACGGACTTATGGTCTGAAAATCATGAAACAATTTCGAAGTGGTATATGCTTAGTTGGTGAACAAGAAAATAAAGATGTTCTGACGGAAGAACTAGAGAAAGCCCGCCAGCAAACCTCTTTTTCACCAAAAGACAGGCAAATAGGAATCGTTTGCGACTTATTAAGGGATCAGACACCAACTAAAATGTTTGTGTTCAGTAAAAAATACTATGTAACGGAAGCGACGATCAGCCATGATTTAAATGAACTTGAAGAATGGTTGAACCATTTTCATTTAACATTGGTTCGAAAACCTGGTCTTGGTATTTATATTGTAGGAGAAGACAAAGATTTACGAGCTGCCATTACTACGGTTGTAAATAATTCAACACTGCCAGAGAATTGGCTGGCAGTGTTTGATTTATTGAAACTAGGAAAAAAAGAAGATTGGCGGATAGAAAAGTATATCCCATCCATGTATTTAGACCTGCTAGATTTGGATATTCTTTATGCAGTCGAGAAAGTGCTAACTGAGGCAGCTGAACAAAATCCTTCGCTGTTTTTAAACGAGCGTGATCGGATCAGCGTTTCTCTTCATTTAGCTCTTGCTGCTGAGCGCCACAAAGATAAAAAACATGGACATCTAAACCTCGACTCGAAACTAATGAAATTGTACCCTTCCGCTTTTTATATAGCAGCAAGATTAAGAGAATTACTGGATATTGAACTTCCGGAAGAGGAAATAAACTATTTGATTCTTCACTTATATGGGGTACAACCTGATTTGCCTATAGAACAGCTTCAAGAAGAAGAAACTACCCATTTGGTTAGGATTTTTATCGAAGGCGTGAAAAAAGAACTGAATCAACCATTGACAGATCCCATGCTGAGTGAAGGATTACTTAAGCATTTTTATCCTGCATTAAACAGAATACGCAATGGACTGCCTATCCATAACCCGCTATTTTCTCAAATTCAAAGAGATTATCCCGATGTCTATGAAGCGAGCCGGAAAAGTGCTGAATCATTGTCAGATTATCTTGGTGTTACCATACCTCCTTCTGAAATTGCCTATATGGCAATACATGTGGGAGCAGCATTAGTAAATCAACAAAATATAAAAGGACGCGTAGTTATAGTTTGTGCCAGTGGATTTGGCACATCCCGATTAATTGCGTCCCGGTTAAAGCAAGAAATTCCAGGAATTTACGTTTCAGGAGTGATATCCATTAATGAACTGCCTAAATGGCTCGAAAACAACTGGCAAGTGGATGCAATTGTATCTACGATTCAGATATCTGCCATTACAGAAGAGCGTCTTATCGTCGTATCCCCCATTTTAACAGAAAATGATTTGCAAAAAATAAAAAGCATATTAAAAAAACAACAAAGCACCGATCAGATACTATTCGCATCCGATCATTTTTCAGAAGATTCAGCGCTTATAGAGGTCGCTTATTATGGGGAAGCGTTTGCTCAACTGATGAGAAGCCTCGATTGGATGGAAGCCATTCCTACAAAAGAGAAGTTTACATGGCTTAATGCGATTGTATCACAATCCCATGCTGTCATTTCATCCGAAGAGCTGATTGAAGCATTTAAAGAAAGAGAGCGGAAAGGCAGTTTTGTAATTGGCTCCATTGGTATTTTACATAGCCGTACATCTGCTGTTCGGACTCTTTTTGCTAACATTATATCGCTGAAAGAAACAATACCGTGGCATTCTGAAAATGGACAAAAGCAATCCGTCAATACAGTATTACTACTGGCGGGACCTCCTGATGCACCGCGTGAGCATTTTCCACTTTTAGGGGAATTGATAAGCGGGCTTCTTGATAATGTGCTGGCAGAAGCCATTTCTTCCGGCAACAAAGAACAGGCACTTTTCGCCGTGCGTGACCATTTGCAGCAAGCTTATCAAGAAAAAATTCTTAATTATGCAAGAGGAAAACTTAGATGAATCGCATAGGACGCATATATAGCTCCATTGTTTTTCAAAATATCTCAATTATGATAGCTGTAGGCATTTTAAATATTTTATTTGGACCAAATGGATGGAAACCTGACACTGTAATCAGTCAATTTATCGATCCTATTTATCGATATGTATTACCACTTATGCTTGCTTACACTGGAGGAAAGTTGTTTGGCGGCCATAGCGGAGGTATTGTCGCGAATGTTGCCATGATTGGTTTGATTATGACATCGGATATGCCGATGACTATTGGAGCTATTTTATTCAGTCCGCTAATCGGCTGGCTATCAGCATGGATAGAACGGCGGACACAGGACTATATTCCGATTGGTAGTGAACTTCTGATTTCCAATCTTATAGATGCAGTGCTTGGGATTAGTTTACTGTTAGCTGGCTATTTCATGATAGGCCCTCTAATGAACGATATACTCAAACAAATAAATAATGGGTTAATTATGTTAGTCGAATCAGTATGGCTACCTTTTTTATCGTTTATCATTGAGCCTGCCAAAGTCATGTTTTTAAATAATCTCATTAACCATGGAATCGTCGCGCCATTTGGTATTCAACAAACACGCGAACTCGGGAAAAGTGTCATCTTTCTTGTAGAAGCCAATCCTGGACCAGGCTTTGGTGTTCTGTTGGCCTATTTGGTGACGGCAAGAAAGGAAGAAGAACCGGCACTCCGTGGGACAGCTGGGATTCAGATTTTTGGAGGAATTCACGAAGTATATTTTCCATATATTTTAATGAAGCCTACATTATTTTTAGCAGTAATTGCTGGTGGATTTACAGGCATTACCTTATTCCAACTTTTTAATGTTGGACTTGTTTCCACGGCTTCTCCTGCGAGCATATTATTGATCTTGTTTCTTGCTCCGCAGGAAGATGCTTTATTTATTTTATTGGGAATTGGGTTATCGGCGTTTGTATCCTATATTGTTGCACATTTTATTCTTGTTCGATCTGATGCCCAACGTTCTGAAACATCAATGGAGCCTTTCCCTCTTCCACTCTCTGAAAAAAATGAACGGCCAAGTATCGTATTTCGGGACGAACAACCCTCTTCTCTTTCTCCCATTCATCACGTTACTATTTCCTGTGACGGAGGAATGGCTTCGAGTGCGATGGGAGCTGCTATTCTACGACGGAAAGTGAAGGAAGCTGGATTAACCAATATTCAAATTGATCACCGATCTATCGATGATATTCCGTCCTATACAGATTTAGTTGTTATTCAGGAGCAACTAAAAAAAAGAATGAATCACAAGCATCAATCTGTACCTACAGTTGGATTGAACTCCTTATCTAATTTACTAGAATACGATGATATTGTTCTATTAATTAAAAACAGAAACCAATCTGAATAAACCCTCACATAGAGAAAGCTGTCCGAATAAGAATTCAGACAGCTTTTTCTATGAATTCATCGCTATCTTTTGTGTTTCTTCTTTTGCTTTTGCTTCTGTGGGCAATTTGATAAAGACTGTCAATATAGCACTAATAAAATATAGAATCGCAAGCATCCAGATTAAACCGCTTGCGCCAATCGGCTCATAAAACAATCCTACAAGAGCAGGGCCGATAAATACGGGGAGTCCTGCCCCTAAGTTCAATACAGAAACAGCTGCTCCCTTGTCTTCTTTTACAAGAGATGGTACCAAAGCAGATAATGGTACATACCCTGCAAGCGAAGCACCCCAGAACATTCCTGCAAGAAAAACGAGTATAAGGTTTCCATTGGTCCATATTGGTATATAAAATAACAGTAGTGTAGAGATTCCGGCAGTAACTCCTCCAAACCAAATGACTGTATTACGCCATCCTAATTTATCACCGACTATTCCAAATATCACATTAAATATGATATTACTGGCAAAAATAACGCCCCACATAGTCAGCCATGTATTGATCGAAATCCCGTAATTCGCCATATGAATAGGCAAAAAGATTGGAAAAGCAAATTGAGAAGTAGTATTAATGGTTCGAACAATCCCGCCTAACGCAACTTTTGGTTCCCTTTTTAAAATCGTAAAACCTTTTGTTAATTCTTTTAATTTCGCACCGGTATTCATATTGCTGCTTTTAAGCTCTAGCTTGTCTCGGTTCATAATAATGGCAAAAAAAACTCCGACACATACCCAGAGAATCGATGTCCAAAGAGTACCGATGTGGCCGAAATGTTCAATGGCCCATATAGAGTAATAGGCTCCCAGCACATTTAAACCACCTGTAAAAACAAACCAAAACCACCCAACTGCTGCTCCCAGCTTATTTTTAGGACTCCGATAATTGATCCATACCATGAAGCTGTATGCGAATAGTGGATAACCGAATCCTCGGAGTGCATAAGTCAGTAACATCGTGCCATAATTAAGCTCGTTAACGCCGAAAGCAATAAACGAACTAGTCCCGATTATATAAGTAATCATTCCCGTAAACATTATTCTTCTCGGACCAAACGCTTCAGCGAGCACCCCTGATAAAAAGGAAGCAATTGTAACTGTGACTCCATAGGCCGTATAAAGAGAAGCCGTTTGTTCAACGCTCATTCCTCGTTCTTGCAAATATGTACTCAGCCAAGCTATTTCCAATCCATCTCCCATCATGAAAATTAGAATTCCAAAATACCCCCAAACGAGCGTCTTCGGAATACCAATTTTGTCTAAAAATGAAAGTTTTATTCCATTAGAGGTATTCATAAACATCCCCTTTTCCATTTGAATTAGATGATTGCGCTTACATCGTTAAGTTTAGCACCGTTTGAAGAGAAGAAGAGACGTCACTTCTTCAAACTTTGGCGCATTTTCCGTGACAAAAATTCTTGAACAAAATAAAACATAGAAATTCCTATTAACCGGACTTTCTCTTGGATTGGCTGTCTGGGGTCCTGCAACAAAACGCGGATATTATACGCTAAGAAGAAAAATCAGGGTTATTTTTACGTCCGCAGTGGACGTAGGGAATGAATGGAATTCGGATTCTAGAATTGAACGAATATTCTCCGAGAAAATTTATGTGTTCCCATCCTAACGGGGATATATGAGAAGCAATCCTTCTTGATATTTCCTGTAATTTCATGTGTTCAATTGCCTGTGTGATAGTTACACGGTATTCCAAATGCTGATTGCAATAATAGTAAGATTTAATGCGCTGACACGTTGTAATTGATCTTGTAATGCTCTTTCTCTAAGTTCCCCATGTTTAAATTGCTCGTTCTAAGGCGTTCATGGCTTCAACATTATTTAACCCACGCTGGATTCGACGACGTAAGTGTGGAATAAGGCTACTGATGAGTTTCAATCGAAAGGAAGGATAAAAATGAATCATGTCATTGGACTAGTCATTGTGAAAGGAGAAAGTGAAGGAAAGACATTAAGAAAAGTTATAGTGTTCACAATACACGTGAAGGACTAGATTCGTTCCATATATTCTTAAAAGAACTGGAGGATATGACAGGAGTTAAACCTTCGGTCATTATGGAATCAACGAGACATATCAAGCCCCAGTCGTTCAGTTTATAGAGGAGAAGGACAATCTTACATGGACGGTAAATGGAAAAGGGCATGAAATGATTGCCACACCCTAAAAGAAAATCCATATTTATTTATTCGTAGGAAACCATAAATGACTTTCCTTATAAACTTTTTTCTACAGATTACATATTTACAGGTACAACTATGAAAACCAATTTATAGCAATGAACGTAACCTTCTTCTTAACTATGTCCAAAATCACCTTTTCATTTAGTTCATTTTTCAGCTTTTTTCGCCTGGATCATTTCTTTAATTTTTTCTCTAAACTTCTCATTCGTGAAAATATCCTGTGTGGTTGTTATGTGGCGCTTGGCATGTCTGGAGAAGTTAGTCGCTGCCAACCACTGACCACAATAAGGACATGGAAGCTGTGCGTCTACCTGCCATTGTGTCGTTACGAATCTATTTGTATTTGAATTACTTCTTTTCGCAGCCTTATTGACTACCTTTGTATTCGTATCGACTATATCATCATTCATTTTGTATTCGTCAGTGATTGCTAGTTCACCGGATACCCTTTCATTCCCTGCCATTTCACGTTCTACCAGCAGACAAACCGCTTCACTGATAGATAAATTCAGTTCGTCACAGTAACCTTTGAAATCACCGTACAAGCTTTCTGGAATGCGTGCAGTTAATACCTCGGTCTTTTCTCTTCTTCTCCGATTACGTGCGAATTGTTCCAAGTATGTCATCCAATTCCCTCCTAAATCCTCTTATTGATTTATTCGGTACACATCACCCTACCTCCTTCAATTCATTCTGTATACAATTCGAATCACAATCAAATCATTTTGAAACATTTATATTAGGTCACCTTGTATACTTTTAGATTAGGTTAGATTAGATTAAAATATATATTCTATCGAGGTTGTTTCTAAAATAATTAAGAGGTAAACCTCACTAGAGCAACTGATAAATTTGTCTCCTAGAATCTATGATGATTGTTCTTTTTGAAGCTCATACCGAGTAGTTTTTTTTTTCAAATTACTTATGTATTCCAAAACTAGAACGATGCCACGTTGAATAAGAGAATATGTAATTCAACACCTTTATTCTAAGTGCAAAATAAAAACGACAATTAAGTCGCCTTTTCTCTACCTTTTTAATAAAAATCTTCTAGCAGCTAGTTTTGTTGTCCCACCCATTGCCCCCATCATGCCTCTGCCCGACCCAGATGAATACCACATGTTTCTAAGGACCGAAGGACTCTTAATCAAGAGAATACAGCATCCCATGAGTAATAGAAATTTAAGAAATGTAAGATTTTCATTGATTAATATACTTAAAGCTATTACGAATAAAAAGATTTTGGAAAGAATCGTAACGATCTGACTTAGTAATTCACGCCACCAAACTCCTAAATATTCATTATCATCTGCAATAACCGACACACAAGCCAAAGGGCTTAATAAATATAGGAACATCACGTCCGCGTGGAATATCGCTACTGAAAATAGGAATGCAATAAACGCTAATGCAAAGACAGCTAACAATATAAGAAGAGCTGCCCCTTGGAAATGAAGCGCTGCAAAATTGCTGGGTACTAACATGTCTTCAATTTTCTCTTTACTAACCTTACTTCCTTCTCCAATCATCCAGTTTCCCATATTGTAAGCGACTTCTTCTAATAAAATCTTCTGAATGAAAGGCATCGCTGGAATAAGTAAGGCACTTTTTAACGTATTTACAATCACAGGCCCGTAGGCAACGGCATCACCTGCCGCATTTCTTGACATAACCTCAATGATTTTATATAAAACGATCGTTACCGCAATCGTTGAGGTTAGGGCAAGCAAAAAATTATTGACGGATGAAAAGAACTCTACTTCAGCGTTTTGCTTTAGTAACAGATCATTACATATTAACAGAGCCCATTCAATAAAATCCTCTAGCATTCCCTGAATGGCTTCTACAATCTTTTCCTTAAAATCAAACAAATTGACTCACCTCTTATTCAGGATCCAGAACGGTTACGATTTTCCAAACGCCTTCCTGTTTTTCTAAGGTTATTAATTTGTGATCAAAACCACTTCGTTCTATATCAAAGGTATAGGATTTAGTTGTTTCTTTAAAAGACACATTTTTATTTTTTGTATCTTGAGAAAAAAGTAGATTTGCTTTTGTTCCGCCATTAGCTAAATCTTCCGCTTTGTTCGTAGTTAAAAGGTACAGTAACCTCCTTTGGTCCTCTTCTATTAAGTCATTAGAGATTGCCTTTGTATTCTTTTTTTTAAGCTTCTCCCACGCTATTGGATTTGCTTCATCACGTGTTTTTCCTTCAGCCAACCTCTCTTGATCCTCAAATGAAGTTAACACACTGTTTATCACTTCTGTCGCCTGTTCTTCCTCAACCTTCGGATCAAAGCTTTCACCACCTCCATTACAAGCAGCCAGTAATAGAAGTAATATGAATATTGGTATAAACAAAGTTATCTTATTCAACTTAAGATCCCCCTTCTTTTGATGGATTGGTACTTGAAGTAGTATTCATTTGAGAAAAGAAACTCATGGCCAGTTCTTCTTGTCTTTCAGCCTCTTTTACAGCTTTTCCGACCTGTTTCTCATGCATTTCAACGTCCGCTTTTTCTAATGCTTCTTTCCGCTCCGTTGATCTAAAATACTCGTCATATTCCTCTCTTTTCCCTTCAAGCCAATCCAACAATTCTTGTGATGGTTTATTCTGATAACTTAATTGGCTTACACGTAATGAGCTCGTTACATTTGGAAACAGGACATATTGATAGGCTTTTTTAACCCTTATTGGGTGTTTTCCAGTGATGATTACAATAGCGTCATCTTTATGCATCGTTAAAATTTCATCAACATTCATCAAGTTGCGTGCTGAATAAGAATAGCTTGAGGAAGAAGACGAACTGGATGATTGTCCTTTTGATTTTGAAATTGAACCAGTTTCCATTTTTGCGGTGGTTTTCCCCATTAACTCTGAAAAGTATTTAGCCGTTGTTTCATTGACATTCCCTAAACAGATTTTTGTTCCACAGTTCCCTAAAATAGATTCTGCTTGTTCCCGGCCATACTTCTCTTGCAATTGAGTGATGCTTTGAACGATGGTAAGTACTCCAATGTCGTAGCCCCGGCAGGTTGCCAAGAATTTTTCATAGTCGGGAAACTTCCCTAAGTTCGGAAATTCATCTAAAATAAAGATCACTGGTTGAGGCAACTTTGCTCTGTTTTGAGCACCTACTTTATATAACTCCTGAAACATTTGGTTAAAAAATAAATTAATTAACCCTTCCCATGTAGAATCCATAACGGGAATAATCACATATAAGGTCATTTTCCTTTTTCCCACATCGCCTAAAAAGAAGTCTGAAAAGCTTGTAAATCGAGAAACCGAACTTGAAGTAAAGTCACCTATCGTCGTAAGTAAAGAAATAATAATATTCGCTCGCGTTTTTTCTTGGGATTTTTTAAATCCTAACTCATACGCCCTTCTAGCTGGATGTGATTTGTCCATTCTTAAAAACTGTCCATCTAGCTCACTTGCTCCGTCTTTACTTGCTTCTGGGTCAAATTCCTGTAAAAAATCTAACACACCCGTCATGTTACGTTGATCGGGTGGTAATTCATGAACAGCGTATAAGATAAGTGCTTTTAACAAACTAAATTGGGCATTGTACCAAAAATCTTTTCGTTTCGGGTCATTTTTAGAAGCTATAATGGCATTCGCTACCGTGGAAGCCTGTATTTCCTCTCTAACGTAATCGAAGGGATTATATCGATCTGAGAATCCCATTTCTGAAAAATTCACCACATGGACTTCATAGCCTTGTCTACGTTTGACTTCGGAAGTTAGTTCATAGACCTCGCCTTTGGGATCCGTTACCACTAAGGAACATTCTTTTTCATGTAACACATTGGGCACAACATACCCTTGTGTTTTGGATGAACCAGGGCCCCCGACTACAAAGTGGTTTCTGTTTGGAAGATTTGAATCCGTAGGCTGCACAATCACTGAATGGTTTAAAACGCCTGTTATGATTCCATTATTTTTCATATAATCGCAAGCCACTTCCTTTCTCCCCTTTCGAATCTAGCATACTCGTTTCAAGATCCTGCATTAGTTGTTTTGCTGGAACCTCAACCGTCTCACCATGCGTAAATATTTCGTGATTTTGAGCAAATCTACTTGAACCATGAACACCGTATTTATCTGCTAATTCATATTTACCCTTTCCACCCTTCGTAAAAAAAACCATGAAGACAGCTAATACGATTACAGCGGCACTACCAATGAAGAAAAGTGGATTCTTTTTTTCAATCATGTTTGTAGATGTTCCAATAGGGTTCATGAGGTTTTCCGTTACAAAGGCCATAAACGGGGCACCAGATATGTTGGCTTTATGTGCCGCAAGAAATGGAAGGATCCCCGCTATGTTGATTACTATCAGTTCAAATAGGGCTAATAAAAAGGCCATTAACAACAGGCGTATTCCCATCACTTTCAAAAGGATCCACTCCTTTATGATTACTTTCAATCTCAGCAAATCCGGCAAAACATTCGATACACTCAGTTCTCTTCAAAAGGTTCGAAGGACCCCATCAACTCTAATTTATCAACTTGCCTTTTCTCTCCATCCAAAGCGATCGTGACCTCATACATTTGATTTTTCCTTGGGAATGCACTGCCACCTACCGAGTATTGTGTTTCCATCATTACAAGCGCTTTTGCTTGGTCTTTTTCAACAGCACTTAAATAAACATGTAAAGACTTCACTTCATTTTTGAATTCAATTTCCATACTTCCCATTTCTCCTGAAGCTTTTAATTTTGAAATAACGGACTCTGCTAGCCGGTCTTTGACCTGATCAAAACGTGCAGCATAATTTTTGTTATCGTAATTAAATAGTCCTTTAAAAGTTTCATCTACAAAGCTTTTAACCTCTTCACTATGTTCAATTTCATAATAGGTTGCATTCCTTTGAAAGGTATTCAGGTCCTTGTCTTTTTCATTCACTTTACTTTTCAACTGAACCATCTCTTTTTTTGTTTCATTATTTTGATCTTCGGCTTGAGTCATCATGGTCTTTTGACCAACATACATAAATCCTAAAATCATATTCGCTAGGATGGATAGTCCTAACAACGTAGCGAAAAATTTATTCAAGGTGTTTTCCTCCTAATGGGACACTCTACCAAAACCAGCTAAATGAGATTTCCAGTAAGATGAATGTATGTCATGGATTCCAATACCCGAACCGTTAGAATCAAACATTTTGCCATCTCCTATGTAAATCCCGACATGTGTGATATATTTGTTGGTCTCATAAGTTCCAGTAAAATAGATAAAATCACCTGGCTTTGCTTCAGATGGCGGGATTTTCGAGGACACATCATATTGTTCTTGAGCAGTTCGTGGTAGCTTTACACCCACTTTAGCAAATATCCATTGTGTAAATCCTGAACAATCGAATCCTCTATGGGGATCCGAACCTCCCCATGCATATGGCCAGCCAACATATTTATTCGCTTCTGAGATAATCGCATTAAATGCTTGTTCCCCTAATGGGGAGACATCTTTCCCACCTACAACAATTCCTGTTGGCATTAAATTTCCCATCACTTTCTCCACATACGTATAGTCTCCATAGCAGTAAGGAGCCCTCCAATCCGAACAACTCCATCCTTGTTTTTCAGTTTGGGTCAATGAGAATTGTTGGGCTAATTCAACTGAATGTTTTTTTCCGTTAGAAGAAACAAAACTCAGGTAACCAGAACCGAAATTGTATGACTGAACTATAGCTGGAAAATCCACCCCGTTTTTTTGTCCATCCTCTAACACCGATTTAAAATGTTGAACCCCTAAATTCACGGACATTATCGGATCTTGAATGGCGTTTGGCGGTAACCCAACAGATTCAGAGCTTTGCATAATATCCAAGGTTTGTGAATTTCCTAATTCTTGATACATGAGGGCAAGTAGAAAATCTGTGTATTCCGGTATTCCGTACTTCGTCGTATATTCTTGAACCAGGCTCTTCCATTGTTCAATATGCGGTGGAACATTAGCCTTTCCAAATGGCGAGTTAATATATCCCGTTGGTTCCTCTTGAGAGTTAGTTCCAAGTAATAAGCCTGCCATTAATATTAAGGAGAATACGACGCCTATCGTAATTTCCTTCCAGTACCGAACGACAAAAACGGTTCCCTTCACAGCAACTGTTGCGGACACTTAATTAAACCCCAATTTCTTATCAAGTTTATCAAGTTCTGTTTTATATGTTGTGAGCTCCTTATTCTTTGGATCAAGCTGTTCCTTAATATCTTTTGATTTCCTGCCTTTCTTTTTCTTGAGGTTCTTTATTTGTTCTTCTAAATGAGTCACTTGGTTTTGCAATTCCTTTTTTCTGATCGTAACCGTTAATTCTTTGTTTTTTAACCTCTTATTGAGATCGTTGGCATCTGTTAAATCCCCGTGTTCAGCAAAAGCCTGTCCGATTCGAAGTTGTTGGTCCTCATCCTTTGTAAATGCCTGCATCGATAGCAAAACACTGTAATCATAGCTTACTATTTTCTTTTCGATATCCAGATAGTCACTTTCTGCTTCCAATCCTAGTATTTCTTCCTTTTTATTCGCTTTATATAAGACTTCCACACTAGGCTTTATCAAGTTATCGTCTGCCTCTATTGCCTTTTGATATTCACCTTTTTCAAAGTAAAGATTCGCAAACTCTTTTTTTGAACCACCCGTTTTTTTCAACAAGGAAAGGGCATCATCATATTTGTCTTCACTTACTAGTTTATAAAATGTTGATTTTTGTTCAGCTTTTTCAAGTTCTGTTGCATAAACCGTTTCAGCTTCCTTGACTGCTATTTGTTGAAGAAAAAGAGCCAAAGTAAAGACTGCAGCAGAGATCCCAATAGAAATCCCTGTCAGAATCCTCTTTTGCTTTTTGATTTTTTGTTTTTCCGCTTCTAATCCGAAAAAATGCAGCGTTTCCTCCTCCTGAAGTTTACTCGCAATCAGCTCTTTCAAATCCTCAACGGAGCCAGCATTTTCAATCCGGAAGAAAAATTCATCTTCTTCCTTTTTAAGCAGATTTTCTTTTTCCCGTTTATACTTTTCATAGGAAAAACGGGAAAACATAGATAGGGTTAGAATTTTGTATTGTTCTAGTTTTTCAATATGGCCTTCAAAGGGCAACCATTGATTGCTTCTGTATAGAAACTTTAGTTTTTTCATATCTTTAAAGAAAATGTTTCTTGGGTGGATCAGCACTTTCTCATTAAAATTGTGTAAAGGATCCAATTCTAGCAACTGATTTAATAAAGCAAGCCGTAATACGGTTGAATATGATTTTGCTATTTGTAGAGGTTGGTACCCTTCATCCAATACATAACCAAGAATCAAGCGATCGTTTTCTTTTTTTATATCTTTCAGTGTAAAGAAATACGGATGTTCTTCCTGAAGTTCTGCAAGGTCCTCTACCCGTTCAGCCAACACCTGATTTGTCGCAATTTCTAAACGATAGTGCCTATTTTTAAGGATGAATAACGTTCCGAGTTCAAATAATTGGATTTTCACTGTTGTCTCCCCCTTTACAGAACAAAATTTCGAACTTCTTCTTTTTCAATGGGAGTCATTTCATTCCTTGCCTCATAATCAGGGATTTCATCAGGATCTAAACCATATTTTTCAAAGTACCGTTTTTTATTCCAAAGACGTAGCTCTTCTTGTGTGAGCTCAACCCGAATAAAGGCACGTTGAGACCCGTAAACAATTAATGCCTCTCCCTGACGTTTCGCTCGTAATAAGGAAATCTCTTCATCGGAGAATGATAGATTAATTTTTTTAACCACATCATCAACACCCTTATTGTCCAGTCCAAAAAATATTTTTGTGTGACTATTTTCAATCATAGCTGCTCCTAGGTTATCCTCGGTATCGAGTACATCGATAATTTGTTGCGTGCCTGCGATAGCGCCGGCATTATACTTCCTAAATCGTTTATACGCTTGATAAAAGAATCTCATCGAATCCGGGTTCTTTGATAAGAAGTGGAATTCATCAATAAATAGGTACACCAATTCCTCTTTCGTTTTCGTCACTTCATCCCATAGGAAACCAAAGATATTAAAGTAACATGCAGCCTGTACATCCACCTCATTTTGTAGGGATTTTAGATTAAAAGAGAATAGCGAGTTATTGATATTCACGTTCGTATGCCCATTAAATAACGAGTTAGATCCATGAACATAACTTTCCAGGATAAAATAAAAATCCTGGATTTTTTCATAACGTTCTAAATCATTTTCCTTCAATGTACCTAAATCCTCATAAAAGTCCTCTAGAATAGGGAAGTCCGTTGCCATTAAACTTGTAAAATTGCTGTTTCCATTAATGGAAAAACGATTATAAAGGTTGATCAATGCCTTATCTAAAATACTAGATTCAACTTGGGATAAGTCTGCTTTTAAAACTTTGAAAAAGGCCTTAAGACGTTGAACCTTTTGTTTAACAAGGTCCCTTATGAATTCCGAATCATCATTAAAATCTTCGGTGTCCGTAATTTCTGTGGAGAATATCTCCAAAGGGTTGATTTTCGTTGAACTATTACTACTGAGATGAACAACTTCACCTCCAAGAATTTTCACAATATGGGAGTACTCATTTTCTGGATCAATGATATATATCTTGATTCCCATAGCGTAGCAGCGAAGAATCTTTTGAACCATAAAGGTAGATTTCCCAACACCTGATGTCCCAATGACCACCATATTTTGATTTAATGTACGTTGTGTATCCAAATAGTCTATCGCAACCAATGAATTGGTTGTCTTATTGATCCCTTCCACCTGTGCCGTCGGGGATAAATAGCAAATCTCTGAATCATCGAACGGAAAGAAAGAAGAGGCCGCTTCACTGTTGCACATCTGATAGGTATAATCCTTTAATTGGTTATCCCCTAAAGGCAGAGCCGACCAGAAAGCCATCGGTGTTGCGTAATGAGGGTTTAGAGCTTTCATCCTTAGTTTTGTTAGAATCCTCTGGACATTGTCTTCTAAGGTCTTCAGATCCTCTAAGGATGCAGCTTGTATGAAGATGTATGTATACAGATACATAAAGGTAGAACGGTTTGATAATACCTGATTTAGTTGATATTTTGCGCTTTCCAGTTCGGATTGCAACCTGATGCGAGTGGCTGGATCTCTTGTTTTTAATAGTTCCGCATCTTTATTTTTAATAGAGTCATTGTAATAGCTAATCATGCCTTCTGAATTGGACGGTTCTAGGTACTGGACAAAGGATATGTTTCCTTTTAACCGCTTCAGATCCGATAGCCAGTTCCCTTTTTGTTCTTTAGGATAAGCAACGACAGCCAGCACCTTAATAAAGTTGCCACCACTTTCGATATAATTCTTATTTTCCTTCCAGACAAAAGGATAAATGGAATTAAGTTCTTCGGTCTCTAACATCCCATGTAAAATGTCTTCGGGACTTTGTTTCACCTGTTCGTCCTGCTTATTTTCACGTTTTATTAAAGAAAATAAAGTAGCTAAAGAAAAAGGCATTTGACTTACTCCTTTCCGAACCGGTTATCCGTATAGTTTTGACATTTCAAAATCAAAGGATCTGTATAGCAACGTTAACGTATCCTTCTCAGACAATTTTCTAATCGTCATATCGTAGGACTCAAAAGTGGAACGCAGGGAGTTTGTCATTTCCTCCACCTTTTTTGTTAGAATAATTTCAGCACGTTCTAAATCTTGGAACGTACGTTTATTCATTTTCTCCCTAATGACAACAAAATGTTGTTTTGTCGACATTTCATCTTTCATCCTTATCCCTTGGAAGTGATCGATGTACGATGTGATTAGGGTTCGCTTGTATTCATTACCTGTGTTTTCCTTATCCTCTAGTTCATGCAAATAGCGTTTTTTCCAACCTAAGTTATAGGAACGGAAATCCACTGGAACCGTCATCGATATGGTTTGTAATTGATCATGGACTTGACTCATTAAGAATGAACCGTAATCTTCAAATAAACGATTCTGTTCATACTCCGCCAACAAATCTAGGTTGATACCACTCACTTGCAGAATGGACGTCAGATAACCATTTTTCAAAAGGACATAGTCTTTGTATATCCCTTCTATAATACTTATGTCTTGAATTGTCGATTCTCCTTTTTTTATCAGGGTTTCTACTTCATAGTCAAATTCTTCCTTATTCATTTTCTTATTATGATTAACCACGGAAATCATCCCTTTTATTCGATTTAATAAAGAACATCTTCTGTCTATTGTTGTAATGAATAATTCGTTTTAAATAGCTACTATATGTGATATTGGGCCGAGAAGATATGGGCCGTAAAACAGCAAAGGTAAAAGAGCCTAACAGCAAAAGGGCCATAAAGAATAATTTAATCATCATAAATCCCAATGAATAAGGTGGAATGAGCAAGATAATGGCGGAAATAACGACGGCCGGTAATATAAATCTAAAGAAATTCATTAATGATAAGCCTTTAACAATGTTATACGATCGATCGACATTATCAGGGAAAACAAACGTTTTCCCCTTGCGACTGTCTTCTTCTCCAAGTAACTCTTTGAGAGCCTCTCTAAGCTCCTCTTTTGCCATCATCTAGTTCACCTCTATTAAGCGAATAACGCGTACATCCAAGGAACAAGCCATACGATTGCGGCTGCTAACCCTACCCCTGCCAAAGCCATTCCTACTCCACGAAACATTTCGTTTTTTGTATGAGGATCATCCACGCCTGGTAATTTTTTAATGATGATCCAGATGGATACGCAGATGCCGACTGTAACAACAAGCCCCGTTAACAATGTTTGAACTTGTTTCAGTCCCTCTTTGATTTTTGCTGATACATTAGCTGCTGCAGATGCTTGATCTGGGGCGATATGTAAAAGTAAAAGAATTGCAGCAAACATCAGTAAGAGTTGTAATTTTTTTAACGATTTCACTATGTTTCCTCCTTAGTCGTTTTCCCTAATTTCTTTGAATTGAATATCGGTTTCCACCGCTTTTTCCTGTCTTTCTTTCTGCTTTTCTAGTTGAATATGGGTATTTAAATTTCCCAACTGTTTCTCGGCCTCTTTCTCTGAGAAGTAAGGGGAAACTTTTTTCACTTTGCCATTGCCACTCAATTTCCCAATATACGAGCCATCTTGATTTGAAATCACTTCAAAATCATGTTGTCTCGCTTGGCTTTCTTTATTTATTTCCATACCATAAAAGGCAAGGAAACCTTCTGCAATAAAACGACTATCCATGATAACTTCATCAAACATTACTTTCATTCCGGGGTTATCTCTTACTCTTTCGATCCATTTTTCTGCAATGTCAGGCAACCATACGTCTCGTTCTTTTTGATTCTCTACAAATGATAGCCTTGTCCCTTGATCATCATTTGAAATATTTTGGATTGTAACGGTCTTACCTAAAAGATCTGAAGGAATAAAATGCTCTTCTAAAGCCCTGCGTAGAGATTGTTTTCTAAGTTTAGGATCATTTTTAAGTTCCTCTTTTACAACAGAAGAGCGTGCTTGTTCGATATTTTCATAAGTTGTTAGGGTTTTATAAGATTTTGCTAAATTTAGCCGAAGTTGTTTATTGTCATGGAGGGAGAATGCTTTTCCATCTTCCACAAGGAAGAATGAGTGCATTCTAAACTTTTCGAATTGGGAGGTTCCGAGTGTTTTTTGAAGCAGGTCCTCTTTGGTTGGAAATACTGGTGTGACGATGTGCGCTTCCTTAGTTTCTTGTTTATAGACCCCGAAGTATGTATCTTTATCCTTCAGGATGAAAAAAGCACTTTTTTCCTTATCGACTGGGAATGTTTCAATAGAATCCCCTTTTATTTCAAATAACTGAGGGTGACGTTCCTTTATCATGGCGTAATATAGCTCATACTCAGCCTCTGTCTTCTCTTTGGTTGACCAAGAAGTGGAATCTTGTTTCATACTCTTCTTTTCCTGGTTCATGGGACTTTGACTTTTCCTATCTAAACTTTTTTGTTTAGACTGTTCAATCATTTGTAGAATAGAGTCAGCAATCGTAAGCATGGAATCGTTGACCAATCTTTCAATCGAATCATTTCTCATAACAAGATCATCTCCTTCCTGGATCGAAATGATTTTTCAGAATGAAACAACTTAGCCTAGGAAAAAGGACTTTCAATAACATTAATTCACCCAAAACATGTGAAAAATTGTAAAAATCAATCTCCCCACTTTAATTCTGAATGGGCTTGTTTACATCCCTATACCGCTGAACCATTTTATCCAGTTGCGTATCCTCGGTTGCTATAAAATACTTTTGCTCCCATAGGCTACCTTTGTAATTTAATTTAGTTTCTGGAAACGCCTTATACAAGAACCGTGCTGAACCCCCTTTAAGAGCTTTCATGATATTGGGTATATAATGAGTGGTCTTACAATGGATGATTAAATTCACTCTGCACTCCCTGATATCCATTTCCAATATTTTAAATTCATGACGGGTCGATACGGATTGAAAATATTTTTTAATAAAAGTCTTTTCCTCATCTTGTAGGGACCTGAAGTGTTTTGTGAAAAAGGTAATATGATATTGCAAGAAACTCACGTGATATTTGTTCATCTGTATCTCATACACAAACAATTTTCCCTCCCCACTAAAAAGGATGCTATTGCAATACCTTTGACGTTTCTCTTGCTTTTTATTTTACCAGCGATATTCCTTTTATTGATTAAATTAGCCAAAAAATTACAAAAAATGAACCTTTTGATGGGATTCGTAGTCATATAACCCTAACTTTTCTGGTTAGTATTCTAGAGACTTTAGTCTTGTTATTATCCTTTTTTCTACTCCTCGGTCTATTCTTTTCTGGCTAGAATAACGAGTTAGATTCTGATTTCGATCTACATGGAACTTTCATTTCAATAAGCTCATACCGGTAAAAATATTCTTTTGAGAAGAAAGAAAACAAAAATACGCAGCTGTATTATTCTCAAGGAATAATACAGCTGCGTATTTTTGTTGTTATATTATCGTTATTATTCTATCATCATAATGTCGTCCATATGCTTTGGAACATATTCATTAAATTGGTTAAATAAATAATTAAGGTAGGAGTTTAGTTCAAATCGATCTTCCTGAATAAAATTGACAAATAGGGTTTTATTTTCTTCTTCCATCTTTTCCTCCCCTTTACTTTATCTTTTATATCATCAATTTAAGCACTCACGTTTTTAAAGTTCATTACATTTCTGTTTAGAAATAGTAATTTTTTAATCAGTCATCATTTTTAGAAATATAGCATTGGCTCCGCCTACGCCAAGATACCAGGATGGCCACACACCATTTGCCTGTTTTCATTATAAAAGAAAACGCTTACATTTTCCAATGTTACTGTAATACAAATTTTGATAAAACCTCCGAATATAAAATGTACGTCCTGCGTTGAGAACTTTGTATAAAGATCCAGCCGCTCTATGGAACCCCCTATATATAAATTTCTAGATAAAAAGGGCTCTTTCCATTTGATTTGGGTGTAAGATTAACAAAAAAAGAAACTGATCAAATTAGTCGTTATTCAACGACCTTTTGAATCAGCCTCTTACATATATCTGAGCTCTATTTTTAAAAATGTTTTATCCCTTTAAATTGGTCATCTTCCCCAACTTCAATAGTTTAGAAAGGGCTTCGTTTGATTGACCCTTACCTTCCTTAGTATCCTCTTCATGATTCAATGGCGCTTCAGATGGAACGATTGGTGAGGAAGCTAGCTGACTTTTCTGGGATACCGGCTGCACCATTTGCTGGGCAAGCGCCGCCCCTTCGGGATTCCCTACAATTAAAGACACGATATTATAAAGAATCCTTTGCCCTTCCTCCGTTTTCAAAAGTGCTAATTGATCATTAGCAAAGGTGTCTAGTGGAAGGTAAATACCTTGTTCTTTATAAGATCCATTCCGAACCTTTAATCCATCTTCAATAAGCGCGCTAATGAGTTCATTTCTGCTTTTAAAGCCGTCTACCAACTCATTAAATTCATTAGCCCATTTTATCGAGGTTTTTGGGGTATATTGAATTCCCCGACCTGGAGTGATTTTTCTATTGGACAACGTTACCACCACCTTGTATCACTACTAAAAGAAGATGCTCCTATCCTTGAATTTTTATGCTTCAATTGATTGTTTTTCAATTTCAGCAATAATATTTTTCAAGAGATATGCCTTACTTGTAAAGAAACTGGCTTGATCGATATTCGGAGGAAATAGACAATCTTCATCTTTAAGTTCCGCTAGGTATTGATAGGCGAAGAGAAGCCCTCCCCCGACGATAATCATTTGCCCAACGTTTGTATCAACAAAATACCGGATGACTTTATCTTTCACTTCTTCGGCATATTCTTTCGTATATTTATCTACAATTTTTGTGATATCTGCTGTTTTGGACTGCCAGGTCGCTTTAAAGACAGGAGAATATTTAGGTTTTAAAACCATTTTATTGATTTCCGGCTTGATGAACTTCCTCATGAATTCTTCACGTGTAAACGAAATCTTAGGAGTTTTATTCACCCTTTCAAAACGGGCACGTATGCTGTCGAATTCCTTTAGTTCCGCTGCTTCTTTCATGATTAAATCAATATATTTATTTGTACCTATCAGATGGTTTGTAGATTTAGTCGAATTTAAACCATTTTCATCATAAAGAGCTAAATCCAATGTTCCAGCTCCTAAATCAGCTATGGCAAACTCATCATGGATTTGTGATGAAAATTCAGTTTCCACCACTTCCCCATCCACTAAATCAAAGGCCAATGCTAAGTAGCTCGTTACGCCTTCCACATTAAGCTGAACATCCGTAATGTTAATGGTTATGGTTTTTCCTTTATAAGGCCCTTTTATTGCAGTAATTTCATGCTCACCCATATATAAGTTAATTTTTTCGGAAGACGCCTGTTTGGCCTCTTCTATTGGAAGCCCAAAACTCAATGGAACGTCTACCTTATTGGTCTTACCCGATTTCCAAGCAGCTAAGGCTAATCCCGCTAAAGTTGTTACAACATGGATTTCATTCCCTAATTTATCTCTTGCATCACTGCTAGTTTCTCTTAAATTATTTTTGTCATTTGTTGAAATTTGAGCATATTCCCCTACTGTATAATAAGCATTTGTTCGATTCTTTGGTAAGGCTTTACTTTTAATATGTAAATGAAGGATCATATCATCAGGAAAAGATTTATCTGCGCTTTCATCTGGCATATCTTCGGCAGTCGTTTCTGCGTTTTCTCCGATAATACTCGCGATATTTAATGAAACAACATTTCCTTTTTGATCGATATACGTAATTTTATTAGAAATGTTCCCACTATCCACTCCTGCAATTAAATAATCCTCTTTAAATAAAAAATCAAGTTTTGTCATGATCTTCCTCCTTCGGACTAATCTAGTTTAGTCTACTTACTATCCAATATATAGAGAATTCCTGTTAAAGTCAACGAAAAACTAGCGCTAAATTGACGTTATCGATATTCCAACGCTAACATAATATCGTTAAATTAGCGCTACCTCAACACTTAACACAAACCTTTATAAGTAGTTGTTTTATTTCAACTATATATTTGGCGGTAATTTGACGTTATCGGTTATTTGACTTCTTTTATCACAAGATAATTATCCGCAAGTTACCGCTAAGCCATTCCACGTTATTGCTATTTATCGTCAAATTAACGTTATCGGTTATTTAACGTTGGAGGTATAGGGAGAAATCCCTTCATATAAGCCATACTAAACTAGATTAGACTAGTTTAGTATTAAATTAATCATCCGTTAGATTAGCGTTATCAGTTATTTAACGCAAGAAATGTAGAAGAAACTCACTGAAAATCTAAACTAGATTAGACTAGATTGTTTATTATTGTACTTTCGGATTAATCTAGACTAGATTAAAATAGATCGAATTCGTTCATTATTTCTATTAAAGCAAACAAACCTAGTTGATTAGTCTTTATCTAGTAGGTAAACTATAGATACAGATAAATTGACGCTTAGCGATAGGTAGATAAAAATAAGCTATAGTTAAACTAGCGTTAAGAGGAGGGTTATCGTGACAAACAGAGTCCAGGCCAATAAAGATTTCATTACAGAAGCACTTCGTGATGATGCTTTATTCACTTCGTTGGTACTTGATAAGGAATACAGTGCCAAACTATTTAATGAAGATATACTAGAGTTGGATCCGAATGCCATGTATTCAACCACCGATTGTTCCGATAAAATCTTTAATATCGCTAATTCGACGTTAAGGTATTACGTTAGGATGCTAGAGGGATACTTAGAGATTTATGTAGAAGGTAGAAAGAAGCGATTGCCATTTCTCACAGTTTTTAAAATCTATATGACTTTACTGGCGATTGAGAGGGGAGAAACAATCTCCGATATTCAAGTTAAGTTATCGCTAAAATCGATTCCTCAACAAAATGGCGGAAAAGCAAAAGGAAGTAAATATAATGAGGATACCTTAGATCAATTATTCTCGGAATTTGATAGAAGGCAGAATGTAATGATGAGAACCTTCACGCTACAAAACACGATCAATCTACTTGAAGTGGAGTTGCTGAGAAGGAGAACTGGAATAGCTGATAAACAAAGACAAATTGAAGTTATCGAAGAAAAGATTAAAAATCATCGGTTAAATCGAAAAATGGATCGACAAGCAGCGAATGTATTACGAAAAAGTTTGGAGCAAAAGAAAAATACAGGGTTTTTCTCTTTCTTTGCAAAAAAAAATACAGAAGATACTCTGAATTTAGAATCTGACATACTAGTGGATGAAAGGGATATCAAAGCTGACCATATAGAAGTGGAGTTCATTGAAGAAATTAATACAATAAGAAAGAAGATTAATCAAATGGAAGAAGAATCACTTGCTTTAGAAAAAAGGTTAAAATCTGAAACAGCACTTTTAACAAATGAAAGGGAAGTATTAGAACAAACTATGGAAGATTAATAGTTCTTTTTCATTTGTTTTTGGTCTAGGGTGTAAGAAGAAAAATTGCATTCCCCCAAACTCTTATATGTAGTGCGCTTTCTGGAAGATGGACATTTCATTTTCTAGATTAAATTAGGAATAAGGGTGTCCTTTGGTTTTATGAAGTTCAAAGATGGACTATAGCTTCTCTATGAGCTCTCTAGAGCTTTATAGCAAGTAAAAGGGGAAAGGGGGGCCTTGCCCCTTAATTAAATACGTTGAATGCAGGAAAAGGATATAAGTTTAGGCCACCGTCTTGGGTGGTCTAATTTTTTTACAAAGTATTTTCTTTTTTAAGGTATTACTTGCAGAAATTTTTGGTGAAAAGCGATTTGTCAAAGGTGTTATAGAATGTCTGCTCATTTCACTTGTGCTGAATTTTCATAGTTGCCGTTTTAAGCTCGCCCCAATTAATTGCTTCTGGTGATTGTATAAAATTTATAATAAATGAACCTTAATCTAACTAATATGGTTGATTAATCTTTTCATTAGTTTTCAATATGTAATTTTTGAATGTCACATTGTTTTATAGCGAGTGTATTTTCTTAATAATCTAATAGTTTAAATTCTGTTTGAAGTGATTTATTTCGTAAATAAACAAATTTAATAAAAAAGCATATTTAATAAGAGAATACAGATTTAATAAAAGAAACAGAAGTAATAGGCATTTTTCAATTGTTAGGTATATCCCTTGAGGGACAAGGGTTCTAGCCATTTATAAGAGTCGTTTTAACAGAGTTTCCACTTTCCCACATATAGTATGTAATAGAAGTCACATATACACAGGGCTTTTTTTTTACTATTTACATATTCACAGGATGGTATTTTTAATATCCACTATTACACAAGGCTACATTCGGAAACTATTAGACGTAAAAAAAAATCCTTCTCAGAAAATCTGCCAGAAACCGTGACAGAAGAGTGAAGGAAAGACTTTTGTTAGAAGGGAATACTTCAATATTTTTTTTGAGTATATTCGAATAGCCCTGTGAATGTCTTATTTTTTCACAAGGCTGGGTTAAGCTATTAAATTACACCGTGTAGCTCTGGTGCTTGGCCGGTTTTGGTGTATTCTCTGATTTTGGCTTCATGGATTAATTCATAAGGAATCTTTTTTAAGGCCCCAGGAAGATACTTTCTAAAGGCCATTCTGAAAAAGGCGCCAATCGAGTAGAAATGGAAAGAACCTTTTCGTTGTTTTTCTGTATGTATATGAATTCCTATCTGATCCATTGTTTGTAAAAAGAAGTTTTTCATGAATCGATCACGTATGGTGAAGCTTTCATAGTCCTCATCCATAAGATAGTTCAGTTTATTCATTACTTCCTGCTTAAAGGAAATCATGACATCGATTTGGTCTCTTGGTTTAAATTTAATTTGATGTCCATCAAAGAAGTAGGTGAGCTCTTTTGATAGTTTTGCCATGAGTGAGTTGACATTGAATTCATCCGTGTTTTCTTCCACACATTCCGGCTTCAAGGAAAAGAAGGCTTTTTTAATCCATATTTGCTTGCCGCGAACCTCTATCCCTGTGAATTCGATGGAAAAAAGAGCTTCTAAAACGCTTAAAGTTTTACGAACCCCTTTTGCATTTTTGTTTAGTTGAAGTTTAAGTGTCTTCATTGTCCGTTCTTGTGTTATTTTCTCCATTTCACCTGTCTTGCTGAAAGACAGACCAGTCCGAAACTGGTTAAGTAAGGATAAGAGAAGTTCGATACCCTCCGGGTTCGAGGTACGTACGAATTCTGCTAAAATATTCGTTTCAAAAAGGGCATGCGGTATGATTAGGTAGTTAAGAGATACACCATTAAGTTCAGGTGTATTATACTTATCAACATCTTTTAACACGATAACAGGTAACCCCTCGTGGATTTCCTCTTTTACAAAATGATGATCTTCTAAAAACTTTTTTCCTCCCCAAAGGGTAGAATAAGAGATTCCAAGTTTCTTTGCCCAGTAAGAAAGATTATATTCCTTAAGCATGCCTCGTTGATTTTGTTCTACTTGTAATTGGTTTAACATGGTCATATATACGACATAGGCAGAGGCAGGAGGGCGCTCAAATGACTGATCACGAAGAAAATGGAATTCTTTTAAGATGGCGTGATGCATTCTAAAACCATCGATTCTTATTCTGGATTCTTTCATTTTAGGCCCTCCTCTCGTCTATTTTTCTAGTTTGAATTATAGCAGAATGGAAAAACAGGAAATGGTGTCCTTTATTAAGGGATTTTCAAAGTTGCACAACGTGTGCTCATCCCTTGGGGGGCAAGGGATTGAAAAAAACTCTAAATATTTTTGTGTGAAAGGAAACGTCATTTTTTCACACGATTTGTGCATATTGTGAAAGGAAACGTCATGAATTGATAGATAAGCAAATTAGGATAAACGTTGATATATCAGTGTTTTCATAAAATAGTCCATCCATAAATGGGCAAGAATAAAAAAACTTGCACAGAAATGTGTGCAAGTTTGTGTGAGAGCAAACGTCATTTTTCTTCATTTTAGAACAAAAAGAGATAAATTTAGGCACTATTTTGTGTGGGCTCCTAATTTTTGCTGAAATTTTGTTGATGATTTAGAGGTGTAAAAGGTTGGTTGATTAAAAAATTTTAAAAAATCTTAGATTAAATATAGGGGGTTGTGCACATTGTGAAAGGAAACGTCAAACAAGAAAAAGTTGCACAGCTTATTATGGATGAGTGAGATGTGCAAGAAGGCATCGAGCTTATGGGAAGTTGTTAATGGGAGATAAAACCTGCATTCCATTATCATTGTGCACATTGTGAGAGCAAACGTCCAATGAAGGAAAAGTTGCAATCCCATATAATGGTGTGCATATTGTGAAAGGAAACGTCATTCTTTAATAATTAAGAGGTTGAGAGAATCACTGATATATCAACATTCTAATGAAAAAAGCCGTCTATAATCGAACAAAAATCGTAAAACTTGCACAAAAACGTGTGCAAGGAAACGTCATTTCCCTTCATATTTGAACAGAAGGAGATTACTTTAAGCAAGGTTTTTGGTAAAGAACCTTCATTTTAAAAGAAGTTTTATATTAAAAGGCTTGTGCACATTGTGAGAGGAAACGTCAAATAAAAGAAAAGTTGCAATTTTATTGATTGGTAGTGAAAGGAAGCGTCAAGCTTCTTTAAAAACGTAACATTGTAAAAATAATCCGCTGTCAAGCTCTATTCTGGAATCTAAATCTAAACAATAGAGTGAGTCTACTAATAATGAATCAAAAGGAGAGCAGCCATCCGGCTGCTTTTTTGATTTATTTTTCCCATTTGCCTTCCGAATCGTAAAACAGCGCAAGCCTTCTAACCTTCCAGCCGGCAGGACACCCGAACCTTTCCGGCAGGAAGCCAAGGAGGCAGCCAATCGGTCAAGGGGCACAAAACTTTTTTATTACGGAAGCTAGCGCAACATAAAAAACTTAGCGCTCAGATCGCCCTGGACCGATTGGCTATGCGTGTTTTTCGTTCTACTTGCAAAAGGGGAAAAATAATCCCCCTTTGGGGAACAGATGCGCTTCGCAAGTCAAAAGGGAAAATAACAACCAAGAACCCCAAAACCATTAAACTAAAAAAAACTTGAAGGAGTGTTGGAAAAATGGAATTGACCCCAATTTTCGAAGTGGTCCGCATCAGGCAGGAAATCAAGGGAATTTCAGACCCGTTCACGACCTACCAAATTGCTTCGCCCTATGATGCCCAGGAATTAGCCGCTTCGCATATCGCCAATGAGGACAGGGAGGTTTTCCTCGTTATAATGCTCAACACCAATAACCAGGTGGTCGGACTTCATCGGGCGCATACGGGAAGCCTGAACGCAAGCATCGTCCATCCGAGGGAAGTGCTGAAATGCGCCATTCTGAACAATGCGGCTTCCATTATTGTCAGCCATCAGCATCCTTCTGGGGACCCGACGCCGAGCAGGGAAGATGTGGAGGTGACCAAACGATTGGCTGAGGCCGGGAAAATTATTGGAATTGAAGTCCTTGATCATGTGATTGTGACCCACACCGGAAATCATGTCAGCTTAAAAGAAAAAGGCTATTTATAAAAGAGGACAAGCAAAGGAGATTGCCCCCTTTGCTTGATAGGGAGCATTATAAAGCTATTACCCGTTAAATGGTTGACCGGTAATGGCTTGCGCAAGGAAGAAAAAACATCCGTTTTTCTTGATTAAAGCAGGCATCGAGCCTGCATGGTGGTTGCTGATGCAACCTTTTTAACAGTTTTGAATGATCAAAAAAGTCATTAGATCATGAAAATGCACCCTAGGTTTTACCTACGGCTATAGAACAAGCCCCATCGTGAGGTGAAAATCGAAGGAATCCGGAGATGAGTAAATAAAAGAGTTAAAGAACAAAAGGGAAGTATATCGCAAGTGAACAGAGAAGCAGTGTGATGTGCACATTGTGAAAGCAAACGTCAAAATAAAAAAAGTTGCACGTTTAAACCGTGTGTTGACAAAAGCAACAATACTCACTCATAATTACCATATTACTAGATTAGAAGGGGAACACATATGGATTTTTTAGTAGGAGTTAAAGAGGTGGGGGAAATTCTAGGATGGGATCGGAGAAAGGTTTCCACCTATCAACTGCGTGGCGTGCTTCCTAAACCAGTGGTCCAATTATACAGTGGTCCCATATGGTTTCGAAAACAAATCGAATTTTATAAGGCTGGGAAAGATTTTGGTCTCAGGACTTATTATATAAAAGGTGAGATGGTCTATGAATGTACGCATAATCAACCATTCAAAGATACCATCTATTCCCCTAAGGACATCAAAGAACAGATGGGAAATTACATACTTTATCAGGAAAAAGACATCCAACAGTTGAAAAATGCCATCCTAGAAAAAAATCCGATCGTTCAGTTCCTTTCTTTTGAGTCCGTTAGCTTTCTGCACGATTTGGGTATATTGGAAACCGTTGTTTTTCAAGATTATATCCAACAGTACTCATTTGAAGACATAGAGTCGACAAAAGAAGGGCGGGTTAAAGAATAATGTTACAACCCCTGCAAACGAAATTTTTGAATGTCATGAAAACGATTTTTCCAGATTATCCTCAACTCTTTGTCGAATGGAATATGGATATCAACCATCTTATGTCAGGTCAAGATGATTACCAGCCTAGCCAAACATTAAAAGCATTTTTTGTGATTTTGGATAGCTTGGTGAAAGATTATGGATTGAAATTTGAGGAAATGGAACAATGGGTTGATGATTACATAGAAGAAATTAGAAATTTTGTCCTTCCATACATACAGACTGCAGGAGAAGAGAATTCATCCTATTCCCCAAAGTCTAACAACAGGGAAGTGATAAATGCTTTGTTGAATCAAAATTTTGCCGAGTCCGGTTCGGCCTTATTATTTCATAAATTAAGGGAGACCATCAGTAAAAATGAATTCGACATTGCGACTGAGATTCCTACTGCAAGGATTGCGGAAAGGGCGATAGAGGCGACGGCTCAAGTGAGGGCAGAAAATGATTATCTGATGATGAAATCGAATGTAGCCATCGAACAATGGAAAAATCTCACCTCTCAAGCCATCACGTCGATGGATGACTTAACCGCAGACATTTTTGATATCGTCTCGATTCTTTGGATGCAACAGGCTACTCATAAGGACCAAATGATTCATTTCCATACGGATGATGCTTTGAATCTAAGGAGATTGCAAGGACGGAAGGAAGATTTAGACGGCTATCAAATGTCTTATCGGAAAAAAGAACGCGATGATATCATGAAAAGGTTGGCTGCTCTCACAACGATATGGATCAGAATTGAAAAAGAGAATTTGAGGTTCATCAATGAGGATCAGGGAGATTTTGAAGAAATTGGACAAGTGCAGTTTAATCCCTTGTTTTTGGTGGATAGCGTGACGGTAGCCTACCGGGGGGATAACCCGATTGGTATTTATGAATGCAGCATTCGTCCAGGGGAATTGCTTGCCAACTTCTTGTACGGTTCCCAAAGGAGCAGTGGGCTGCTTGCATTGAAGACACTCGAATACCATCCGATTAAGCAAAAGTACCATAAACGGTTGTCCAGGTACTTGTCCTGGCAGTGGAGGATTCGCCAGAAGAGTGCGGACTATCTCAGGGCTTATCATATCGGGGGAGACAAAGGGCTTTTAAAAGTCATGGATTTGGACGTGAATCCGCGATATGGTTCAAGGATTAGAGAACAATTTGAAGAAATATTGGATACCCTGCAGCAGGATGGAATCATTAAAGGGTGGAGCTATAAGGAAAAAAACCTTGAGAAGCAAATAGAGCAGGAGAGAAATTGGTTCGCAAACACCTGGTTGAAGGCACGTGTCCAAATCATCCCACCTACTGAAATCACGGGAATGGGAGATGATCAGGACTTATTATTGATTGAGGATCAGGACTATGACACAGAGAATTTTCTAACTATGTTGAAGGGTATGACGGACAAGGAGACTGGTGCAACCAGGGAAATGGTTGAAGAAAAGCAGGTTTCTCCTGAAACGATTAATAATGAAAGAACGAATCGGGGATTAAGCATTTTAGAGGCAGCTAAGGAAATGGGAATCTCCCATAGTACCTTGTCCCGGTATGAAAGGAATCTAATTAAACGCCCGTATACAGTCAGCTTAGAAAAAATGAAAGAGTGGTTAAATGCAAAATAAGCATCTATACGGTGCTTATTTTTTTTGAAGATATTCCAACAAACAAATCATGCGGGAGCATCATCTAAATAATTAAACATAAATGCATCCTAGTTGCACTGACATAAATATTGTAGGGTGTATGAATGATCAGTTATTTCGAGAAGCAAAAGAACGTTTATAGCAAAAATGATTGAGGACATTAAAATTTTTGTGATTGAAATGAAGTAGAGAGCAAGGATCGCTGGTAGTATGCTATTGGTGACTAAGTTACCTTGCTCGAAATATAATATTCCCTCAAAGGGCTTATGTTACATATCAGACAAAAACTGTGAGTGTTACAGTCCGAAAAAAAGTAACTATCCACTGGCCAAGTCAAATGTTGCTACAAAAAATAAAAATAGATAGGACTTGTCCCGCAGTTTAGTAAGCCAATTCGATATCCGATTATTTTGGAGTAATTATTGATGAAAATATTGTTGGATGAATAATCCATGGATGGTATGCAATAGAAGAGAGATGTTGTTGGTTAACGAAGGGTAGCGATAGTTGAACAACGAAAAGTATAGGTAATGAGCTTGGAGAAACTTCTACAAGCTCATTATTTATGCAAATTGTATTGTGTATGCATAGGTTCATATTTTGAGATTTAGCCTGAGATTAATGGACTTTCCCCTTCAAATGTGTTCCTTAGCCTTTCGTATATTCTATTCGATTTCATCATCAAGCAGGCGCAGGATATTTTCTACGACACCCGCATGATTACCTTTTCGAAATTTATCAATAAAGTCTATATAAAGAAGCTCAAATACTTTTTCTAGTGTATAGCCATGTTCAGGCTGAACTTCCTCCATATCGGCAAGCAACACCTCTCCACGTAAGGCGAATTTCCTTCTCATGCGTAAATTTAAAGTTTTTATTTCTTGGTTCTTTTCTTTATGGATTAATTTAAAAGCAGATTCCCCATACTTTTCAAGTCTTGAATCTTTATCAGCATACTGATCCAATGAGGTGAGCAATCGGAATATGGCCTTTGAGTCTGGATTCTTTTTCGCAAAAAGTAAGAAGTCATTATATAAAAGATTCATCAAGTCGTTTTGTTCGAAATGCAGGTCTGATAGGTCTTGAATATCTTCACAGAAAACTTCTGCTCTTAGAAATAGATTCAAGGGGACGTCTATACTCAGTAAGACGGTTGAAGATTTATTTACTTTATGGAGAAGCTTTCCGATAAAGTTTGATGATCCAATCAAAGATAGTTCTTCATCTATAAGATTGGCTTGGCTATATTTCCCCATCGGTTACGCCCCCTAGTTGTCTTTTTTTGTATGCTTCTACAAATATTCGATGAGCTGCTTTTCGAACGCTACATTTCCAAATGGCCGCATAATCGCCTATCTTTTGATAAGTTTCATGATCTACTTTGCAATGAACCGTGTAAGGCTGGTCTGTATAGGTGACGTCAGGGTATACGAGCACCTGTTCGAGTCCAAACAACAGTATTTCCGTGCCCAAGGCTGTTTTAGAGCCATTCCAGTATCGTCGGGATTCCCGTCTTAATATCATGTCCATGGGTTCGTCCACGGGGATTTTTATGTCATGCAGCTTATCCGAACGAACTTTTCTTTTTTGCGGTTCAATCATTTTTTTATTAGAAGAAGAGAGAACCGGATTCAAATGGTTAACCTTTCCCATTTGCTTTTTCCCCTTTCAAAATCGTCTTTTTCTTTGGGTTGGTTGGTCAGTTGGTTACATCGTTACGCTATGCCAAGAGTGGAGGGAGGTATATTTGCTAGGGATTGTGGCAAGGCTTTTTTTAAGTGAGGTGATACGAAATGAGTAAAGATATTTCAAAAGAACTGGCTGAAAAGCTTGCTAATAAGGCATCCACGCTACATTACGTAAAGAGCACAAATGAATCTAAAAAGAAATAATTAGCCCAAAATAATCTTAATTCCACCCTGTTCCGTGATTTTGAATGGGGCTAGATTCTGTTTTTTAATATAGTTTTGATCTGTCCAGCAACCTTCTTCATCCGGCCCCCAATCCGGGCAGGGGAGAGGGACGTCAGCAATTTTATGTTTTTGGAGGATACTTTTATACTCTGTTGAATGTGCGGCGACAAATAAGGCCAAACGGATAATTTGATTACGATCTAGATCGGTCGCTTTATACACATTCTCTATATAATTTTTATAAACGTCTGGGTATCTTACGGTAGGTCTATACACCATTTTCCTTCCTCCTTTTAAAATAGTATATGGACGTCAGCTGGTTAAAATGCCATTTGGTCAAATATCGTTATGTGCAAGATCTGAGTTTGATCACGAAATGACAAAACTAGTTTAGTCTGGTCTGGTTTTTGAAAAATCAAGAATAAACCAAACTAAACTAGATTAGACTAGATTGATTTAATTTAGTTTCTGTCTTATTGTTATTTGAAGCCATTGATCTTTCCTTGTAATAATTAAGAGGCATAGTTAAAAAAGAAAAATTCGTCGGTTTGTTTAACATTAACCACGGCCTGTAAGGCTAACGCCAAACACCAAACACTCTGTAATTTAGTCTCATTTACGGTATATCGGCATCATAGAACGTTCCGAAAATCAGAAGATATTAAAAGACAAAGAGAATAAAAGGCTCAAGGAGAGTCGCATATTCTTATCAAGAATTACTATTTAAAAGTCCATTTAAAAAGGCAAATACATATTAATAATGATTAATATGTATTTGCCTTTTTATTGTAGTGAAACGATTGATAACAATTTCAACATGAAATTTTGCCATCTTTTTACCTTGAATGACAGCCTAGTTAATTCATCAATTGCATTTCTTACTCGATTTAATTTTGTTTGCTCATTCATGATAATTAATTACTGAAGAATATTTAGGTAGCGAAACAGTTGTGTGTGGTTAATTTATGGGGCTTTCTAGAATGGCTTTATCTTATTATTTTTAATGGACTTCTTCATCTATACTTTTTATCTGTCGAATTACATATTCTTTATTTTTATTTTTAAAATCAGCTAATACTTTTAGTAAGTTTTCAGTGTCCTTTAGGGACAAGCTTTCTTCTTCTAAGTACTTTTCCAGAAGTGCTCCTTTTTGAATCAGTCTTCGCGTTCGTTCTCTTCTAGCTTCGTTTGAAACTTTATGTTCTAGAACTCTTTTCTTTTGCTCCAGAACTTTTATTCTGTCCTTCATTTTTTGTAATTCTTCGTTAGGCATATGAATTACCCTTTAGGTGAATTTAGAGAAAAATTCTTCTCATCCTCATTATCCTCTTTTGAAGAAGAGGCTTCACTTAATGATTTCACTTGATTATTAAATGAATCTATTAATCCCTTTGCTTCGTTCACATCTTCCACTTCCCATGAATCCATTAGATATTTCCCAATCTCCCTGTGGGTGTTGTTCAATATCCTCTTCTGTTTTTCTTTCAATCTTTTGATTTGCTCTTCAATACTTAAAATTTGTTCTTTAGTATTCTGTTTTACCAATTGTAACACCTCTTATGGAGAGTTTTTCCTAATTATAACACTTGTCCTATATTATGGAAAGTGATAAAATGATCCCGAAGATAAGATCAAGGGCGCACTTATATACCACTATCGTGGTATTGTGCGTTGGCTCCTTCTTCGAAGAACCAATTTCGTGAAGCGTCTGAAAAATTCGCTTCGCTCATGTTATGAAAAGAAAGTGAGGCGCTTGAACCGTGGCTATCTATCATTTCTCCAATCAGATTATTTCAAGAAAAAAGCAACAAAATACCATTGCTGCAGCTGCATATCGTTCTGGTGAGAGATTGGTAGATGAAAGAACCAATGAGTCCAAGTTTTATAAAAGACAAGTGGAACCGATTACTCATATTCTTGCGCCTAGTCATGCACCTAAATGGGTATATAATCGTCAGCAATTATGGAATGAAGTGGAGAAAGTAGAAAGACAATGGAATGCTCAACTGGCACGTGAAATGAATGTAGCCTTACCAAAGGAATTATCTCATGAAGAGCAAGAACAATTAGCCATTGAATTTTGTAATGAGGTTTTTGTGAAGGATGGCATGGTTGCAGATTTAGCGATCCATAGAGATGATGAAGAAAATCCACACTTTCATATCATGTTAACCATTCGACCTTTTAATGAAGAGGGAACATGGGGAAATAAACAAGTGAAGATGAAAGAAATCATTAATGGAAAACAACAAATAAAAGCCATACATACAACTGATTGGAATACCAAAGAAAAGCTTGTTTACTGGAGAGAGCAGTGGGCGACTTATGCAAATCAATACTTAGAGAAAAATGGTTTTCCTGAAAGGATCACACATTTATCGAATAAAGATCAAGGGCTTGAAACACTCCCGACCATTCATGAAGGAGTTGTTGCAAGGCAGCTGCAAAATGAAGGGAAAGAATCTGAAAGAATTCGAATAAATATGGAGCGTAAAGAGTACAACAAAATCATCATCGAACTGTCAGAAGTGAAGAAAGAAAAACAGGTAAAAGAAAGAACAGAGAAGTTTGTTCGCCGCTTCACTCCTTTAGAGAAAAAACAACTACGTGAGTCAGCCAAATCCTTACGACTTTTTGTCAATTACGAAAACATTAACACTAGAAGGAGCCAGTTAGACAAATGGCATGCGCGACTAGAGTTTAGTCAGGATTCCGTTGATACATTTAAAAAAATGAACCGGATTGAAAGAGAAACAGAAATGTTAGATCAAGCTGAAAATATTTTGGAAAATGAGGCAAATAGGTTTTTAGAAAAGTATTATCCGAATTTTAATATTGAGGATCATTCTAAAGAACAAAAAATTGAGGTTGTTGAAACGACGGTCACGCAGAATAAACGGTTAAGTAGCCATGAAATTGAAAAAGTTATTACCTATTTAGAGAAAAAGCAAATCGAAAAGGACTTATATGTTTTACTGAACAATAGACCACAGTTTGTTCTTTCCATACAAAAAGAAATACAAAGTGCAGAAAAGCAGTTCGAGAATTTGCGTTTGAAAAATGGGGTTAATTTTGCTGATGGATCAACAATCAAAAATGCTTCTGAAAAAGAGTTAGGTCAAATGCAGTTTTTATTAAAACAAAAAGAGAATTTGAACAAATCATTAGGCCTGTTGGGACTACTTTATGACCACCGACTTCAAGCTATGTATCCTAATTGGGTTGGACGTAATTATTTATCGATTGAACAAAAGGAATTCTTTGTCATGGCAGAAGAGTATTATGGGAAAAACATTACGCCTGAGGATTTTTCAAACCCACCAAGAAAATACTCTAAAGATGAACAAATTGAAATTATTTCCTCTTTTTATCAAATTAGTAACGGTCATATTGGCTCATATAAACGAAAACAATCTATTGAGCTCTTAAATAAGAAGTATCCAGATTTCCAAACGGATAATCAATCCTATAAACATATGTTCTATTATGAGTGTATGCGATATTCTGACGAAATTGGCCAAGAACGAATGAATCAACTTCAACGTGCATTTGATGTCCAGTCGGTTGGTAAAGTAGAGGACTCCCAACTTGAGAGTTCCACCACTTTTGGTCCGAAATCAAATCATTATTCAAGTTTCTTGTCTTATGATGGGTCTGACTTCTTTTCTATTCTTGAGAGTGCAATCCGAGAAGCTGATCGAAAATGGAGAGAAGATGAACTTGAACAGAAGAATAAGAACAAGAGGAAAAGACAAAAGGGAATGGAACGCTAGTATTGGGGTTATTTAATGGATGTCGAGCACATTCTAGCGTTCTTGTCGTAGGCTTGCTATCTCAACCTTTTTTGTAGGTGAACAATGAAGCAGATACATTAATTGAAAAGCAGATGGATCACTAACTTGAAGCATTTTTTTGGGTCCTATACTGATTTGGAAGCTACAACATATGGTCCAATGATTATGTAGAACCAATCTGTTTTTGATGAAGATAGAAATCTGAGTCATATAGCCAGGGAAGGCATTTATTGTTCATCCCTTGTGCATGCGGTTAAGAAAGCAGGATTAGAATAAGTTCCATTATCATCTACCATATCGGAAACTTTGCTTGCAGCTGGAAAAGATGCACATCTAAAGGGGGGTATTTTTGAACATTAGGATGAGATCAGATCATATAAAATATTAGATGACTGAAAAAAGTAGATTTCCCATTTATTTCTTAGCTTGGGTAATGTAAAATGTTGGAATTACCCAAGCTATTGCCGTAGAACCACAATAAAGATTTTGATTATTTTAAAATAAACCTCGTCAGAATATATATAATTTCCCTCCCTCACACAGATAAAAGAGGGAGGGCCAAAAGACGACCTTTACCAATCCACCCGCAGCAAACAGTGGATGGTCAGAACATAGAAAAGCGGTTGGTGAAAATACACCTCAAAAACCAGGTGTAGGGAGAAATCAAGAGTAACAAGCAATCGGAAAAGGGCCAATCAATACAGCAACGGGTTTGATTACAGGAAATGCCAACCGATCAGCATCAAGAAATGCAGGAGCTGCCATTGTGGATTTAAAGGATTATAAAAGTGAAAAGGGTGACGGAGCAGGAGGAACAGCGAGGGTGTCTTCTGAAGTCATGCGGTACGAGCCGTTAATCCGGAATATGCGAAACAAAATGGGGTTGGGGAATATGTCGGACTTATCCTGACCATGATCCAACAGGAATCAGGTGGACGTGAATTAGATGTGATGCAATCTTCCGAATCGATCGGGCTCCCACCTGGAACCATTACCGACCCGGAGGATTCCATTCAGATAGGGGTGAAACATTTTGCAGAAGTGATGAAGCAAGTTAAAGGTGATGTAAACCTAGCTTTGCAAAGCTATAACTTTGGGAATGGATTTATTGGATACGCATTGGAGCGTGGAGGCTATTCCAAGGAAGTAGCCATCCAGTTTAGTCATAGTATGGCTGCTAGGGAAGGGTGGAGCCGTTACGGTGATGTGAATTATGTGAACCATGTCATGCAATATTACAACGGTGGAAATGGCAGCGTGGTTGTCATGGGGGACGGTTCGCAATCTTTTGATGTAGAGGAAGTTCATAACATAATAAAACAGTACCTAGGCAGACCGTATGTATGGGGTGGCAGGACACCAGCAGCAGGAGGGTTTGACTGCAGTGGGCTGCTGGAATATGCCTTTACACAGGTCGGCATGGATATGTACGGGACAGCTCAATCGCAGTACAACAAAACAAAGCCGGTTCCGAAGACCAAATAAAACCGGGAGACTTCGTTTTTTTCTCCACATATAAACCCGGTGCTTCTCACGTTGGCATGTATGTGGGGAACGGTCTATTTATCAATGCTAATAGCAGTGGCGGTACTTCTTATTCATCCGTTGAGTAATGGAAAAACTTATATCCCTTCTTAGGCTTTAGACGGATATAGAAAACGGAGGAACAGTGTATGGAGTCATCCCAAAAGAAAAATCTCTTATTTTTAATGATGGTATTCTTCGCTGCTGCATTGGTTATTATGTACATTTTCAGTTTGCGTTCACAGCTGAATGAAGTCAGGACCAACCAGGGCAACTATGAAGAGCAGATTCAATCCCTATCCTCCATACAAAACACGGATCTTTAAAGGTGAATCGCGAGTTTCTTGAACGTTTTTAAGGCATTGATGTGGCAATAGAATATACTGGTTTAGAAGAAAAAATAAAAGTCGCTGACATGGTCTGGACTGGTGAAGGAAGTATTGATTTTCAAACACAATACGGGAAAACTCCATATGGAGTTGCAACTGTGGCCAAGAAATATAATAAACCGGTAATAGCGCTGGCAGGAAGAGTAAGTGGTGATATTGATATACTATATGAAAAAGGGATTGACTCATTATATAGTATACTGCAAGGGGCATCTTCTTTAGAAGAAGCATTAGCTAATGGAAAAGAAAACTTAGAGAAAACGCAGAGAGCATTATAAGGTTTTATGAAGTTATTAAAGTAAAAAAATTAATTGAGTAAACACATAATTTTAAAGACGGTAATCCCGTTTTCGAAGTCTAAAGGAAAGCTGGTATGCGCTACTACCTTGGTCCATATCAAAATGGAATTTACATTCATTAAAAAGATTGTGTGTTTGTAACATTTAAAGCGCTGTGTAAGTCCCTTTTTTTTTGAAGTTTACGACAGGCTACAAAAACAAAAGTAGGTACCTGTTAAAGTAAAGCAAATCATTGTATACTTGTTTAGGAATTTACAAAAAAAGAATAGAATCTTTTCTCGTTTCTTTTTCATTTTTTGTTTCTGAGAAAGGAACCCGCAATTCATTAATAGTAAGGTGGTTGTTATATTTGAAAGATAAGTGTATTGGTATTGATATTGGTGGAACAAGCATAAAATTAGCTTTTTTAAAATTAGATGGAATGATGTTAGCAAAGTGGGAAATACCGACAGATATCTCGTATAACGGTGTAAAAATCGTTGGTGACATTATTGAAACCGTTAACAAAAAAATAGTTGAACTTAATTTTGAGATGGATTCTTTTAATGGGGTAGGTGTCGGTGTTCCAGGATTTGTAGATTCAGTTGCCGGATGTGTAACATATTCCCCTAATATACCTTGGAAAGAAAACTATCCACTGAAAGAGGAATTAGAAGAGGGTTTTAGACTACCAGTGGCCATCGAAAATGATGCTAATTTAGCAGCTATAGGTGAGATGTGGATGGGTGCTGGAAAAGGAAAGAAAAACATTTTAATGGTGACGCTCGGTACCGGAGTAGGTGGGGGAGTCATTGTAGACGGAGAAGTAGTAAGAGGAATTAATGGGATGGGTGGAGAGATCGGACATATATTTTCAAAGGATAATGGAATTATTTGTGGTTGCGGAAAAGTGGGTTGCCTGGAAACAATCGCAAGTGCAACTGGTATGGTAAGATTGGGAAATGAAATGATTGAAAATCACTCCGGTTCTACTGATTTATATGTAATTAAAGAAGATAACGGGAAAATTGAAGCCAAAGATGTATTAAATGCTGCGGAAAGCGGGGACTTTTATGCTCTTAATGTAGTTGATGAAGCAATGAAACATTTAGGAATTGCAATTAGTACCATTATTCATACAAATAATCCTGAAATGGTGATTATTGGCGGAGGGGTTTCGAAAGCAGGAGAATTCTTGCTAGAACAATTGAAAAAGTATTTAAAACAATATACGTTACCTCGGGCCTACCATGCATTAACATTAGAACTTGCGTCGTTAGGAAATGATGCAGGTGTTGTGGGTGGAGCCTATTTATATAAGGGGGTCAACAATAAAGTATTAAATGTATAATCCATTAGGTGGTTATGAATTTGTCAATATATCGCGTCCAAGGAGGATGTTATAATTATTTCATCTGTGCTTGTTAAACAGTAAGAATAATTTTAAAAATCGAAGATTTTATTGATAATAGGTAACGAAAAATTAAATATTTAAAATATTATTGCAATTTAAAATGTAATCGATTACAATATTGGAAGATAGTTTATCTTGAAAGGAATTTAAAATATGATAAGAATTGTTGATGTTGCAAAGGAAGCGAATGTTTCCACAGCAACAGTTTCTAGGGTGATAAGTAAATCCGGTACCGTAAAAAGTGATACAAAAGAAAGAGTCCTGAAAGCGATAGAATTATTAAACTATCAACCTAATGTTCTTGCAAGACAGCTTCGAAGAATGGAAACAAAAACAATCCTTGTTGTTGTTCCAGATATTACGAATACTTTTTTTTCCAAGGTGTTGCGGGGGATAGAATCCGTAGCCATGGAAAGTGGATATCAAGTATTGTTGGGAGATGCTCTCAATAATGTGGATCGTGAAAGTGGATACTTAAATATTCTTCAACAAAAAAAGGCGGACGGAATGATATTGTTAACTGCAAGAATTGATGGACAAGTAGTAGAGGACATTGCAAAACAATTTCCTGTTGTCCTTGCTTGTGAGTATACAGAAGGATTTGAAATTCCAACTGTATCGATTGACAATATTAGCAGTGCCAGAAAAGCAACGGAACATCTGATTAATTTAGACCACAAACGAATTGGTTTTTTATCCGGGCCATTTAATAGCGTGTTAGGTCGCGATCGTTTAAAGGGATATAATCAGGCAATGGCTCAACATAGCTTACCTATACTCTCAACAATGGTACAGGAGGGGGACTTTTCTTATGAAAGTGGTTTTAATTTAACGCTTAAATTATTAGCGAATGAAGTACCCCCGACTGCTATTTTTGCTGCTAATGATGAAATGGCAATCGGGGCGATAAAAGCGATAAAATCCAAAGGATTAAGTGTTCCAGGGGACATATCAGTCGTTGGGTTTGATGATATTAAATTTGCTTCCATTTTTGAGCCGTCATTAACTACGGTTGCTCAACCATCCTTTGATATTGGGAGGATAGCCATGGAATTACTAATTAAAATTATAAGTAAAGTTAATCTAGAGAAAAGCCAATATATTTTAGATGATAAACTGGTTGTTCGGGAATCATGCAAAAGGTTAATATAAAAATTTTTTCTACAATTTGTAATCGATTACAAACCATAAAATGGATAATACATGATACATACCCTCATTACATGTCTTAAGGGGGTTATGTATATCACCTTTGACTGATTTTAAGAAAAAAGAGTCCTTTGAAATGTAAACGATTACACGGATTAAAGGGGGTGATTGATTTCTTTAATACAAGAGGAAAATTGGTTTATTACTTACTAAGCTTAAATAAAGCGTTACATAAAAAATAATGAATGAACCAAATGGGAGGATTAATATGAAAAAGAAATCTTACATATTCTCTGCAATTATCATAAGTAGCGCACTTGCTCTGGCAGCTTGTGGTAACCAAGACGCTTCTACAAAGGAAGGCGGTAAAGACACTACTAAAACAGCAACTATCGCAAGCACTGGTGATTTAATGATAAATCCTAAGGTTTCGGATAAAAAAGTTATGGATAAGGGGCCATATGGTGAGGCAGCAGTTTCGGCTAAAACATTAAAGCTTACTGAAAAAGAAATTGAAAAGATTAAAGCAGGCAAATATAAAGCTGCTATTGTTATGCACTATTCTGGAACAGACTATATGACAGCCCAGGTTAATGCAATGAAAGCATCCTTCAAGAGGATGGGAATCGAAGTAGTTGCAGTGACGGACGCTCAATTCAAAGCAGAAAAACAAGTTTCAGATATTGAAACAGTATTAGCAAAAAAACCAGATGTAATGATTTCTGTTCCAGTAGACCCAGTTTCAACAGCACCGGCGTTTAAAAAGGCAGCCCAACAAGGGGTTAAGCTAGTATTTATGGATGGAGTTGCACAGGGTTTAAAACCAGGGAAGGAATATATCAGTGCCGTGTCTGGTGATAATCGCGGAAACGGTGCTGCCGCAGCTGATATTATGGCTGAAAAACTTGGTAAAAAAGGAAATGTGGGTATTGTTTTCCATGACGCTGATTTCTTTGTAACAAAAAACCGTACGGATGCTTTTGAAGAAACCATGAGAGAAAAGTATCCAAATATTGAAATCGTAGCAAGGGGGGGAATTACCGGGCCAAATGATGGAGAAAAAGTAGCTTCTGCAATGTTAACTAGAAACAAAAATATTAATGGTATCTTCGTGGTGTGGGATGTGCCTGCTGAAGGTGTCGTCGCAGCTGCTCGTACAGCAGGGAAAGATGATTTAGTAGTCACTACAACAGACTTAGGCACAAATGTTGGATTGGAAATTGCCTCTGAAGGTATTGTAAAAGGCCTAGGCGGTCAATTACCTTTTGACCAGGGCGTAGCAGAATCTATTTTAGCAGGATACGCACTACTTGGGAAAGAGGCACCAGCTTATGTCGCTACACCAGCTCTATCTGTAACCAAAGAAAACGTGTTGGATAGCTGGAAGCTAATTTACGGAGTGGATGCCCCGGAGATCATTCAAAATGCAGCTGAATAATATCTACTACTAATTAAACTATTAAATTATATGAAGTTATTCTGAAATGAATAGCTTCTACAAATAAAGAAGGTGAATTAGCTTTGGGACAGCCAATACTTGAAATGAAGAAAATATCTAAAGCATTCAACGGTATCACGGTTCTTAACCATGTTGATTTCTCTATCAATAAGGGAGAGATACACGCCTTAATGGGTGGAAATGGTGCTGGTAAATCTACTTTAATGAAGATTTTAACGGGTGTTTATACAGCAGACTCAGGAGAAGTTTTAATTGAAAATGAAAAAGTAACAATCAATAGCTATGAGGATGCTAGAAAAAACTTTATATCTATGATCTTTCAGGAGTTCAGTTTAATTCCGACATTAACAGTTGCACAAAATATCTTTCTCACAAGAGAAGCCAAAACTTCTATTGGGCTGATTAATGATAAAGAACTTGTTCTAAAAGCAGAAAAAATCATAAATGAATTAGGTGTCGATATCAACCCTAATGACATTGTCCAGGAACTTGGAGTAGGGTACTGGCAAATGACAGAAATTGCTAAAGCGCTTTCTCAGGAAGCCAAAATATTAGTCATGGATGAACCGACTTCCTCGCTTACTCAAAATGAGATAGACATACTATTTATGCTTATGAATCAACTAAAAGCAAAAGGATATTCTATCATTTATATTTCACATAGAATGGATGAAATCTTCAAGATTTGCGACCGTATTACGATTTTACGAGACGGAAAGCATGTAGCTACAGATAACATTGAAAATACTGATATGGAATCTGTTATTCAGCATATTGTAGGGGCGAAATTTAATAAGGCCTTTGAATGGAAAGAAAGAAGTTATTCTAAAGTTGCCCAGCCGGTATTACAGGTAAAAAATTTATCGTCAGGACCAAAAGTCAATAATGTAAATTTAAGCATCTATCCTGGTGAGATACTTGGCGTGGCCGGACTGATGGGAAGCGGAAGAACAGAAATGGTCCGAGGCATATTTGGAGTAGACCCTAAAGATAGTGGAGAAGTCATTGTAAATGGACAAAAAGTAACCATAAAAAGTCCAACTGACGCAATAAATGCGGGTATAGCCCTTATTCCGGAAGACCGTAGGGTACAGGGATTAATCTTGGAGCACAGCGTGAAAGAGAACATGGTCTTACCAATCATTTCGAAGGTTAAAAGAGGCTTTTTGCTTGATGATAAAAAGTCCAATGAAATTACAAACAAGTTTGTTAAAAAACTTAATATCAAGACAGACAATATCTTCAAAAAGTCAGGTTTGCTCTCAGGTGGAAACCAGCAAAAAATTGTTTTGGCCAAGTGGCTGGCGAATGATCCAACGGTTCTTATTCTCGACGAACCTACAGTAGGGGTAGACATTGGTGCAAAATCAGAAATTATTGATGTCATTCGTGAACTTGCTGACAGCGGCAAGGCTATACTTGTTATCTCTTCGGAGCTTCAAGAACTGCTGGCCATGAGTGATCGTGTGGTCATCATGCACGAAGGAGCGATCATCAAGGAGCTCAATCGAAAAGAAATCGATACAGAGGAGGATCTTCAATATGCAATACAAGGTCACTAATAAAGTTGAAAACAAACCTAGAAACAATGTAACTACATCACTTAAAGGATTTGAATGGAGAAACTATATCGTTTATATAGCTTTTATAGGAGTATTATTCTATTTCTCGGTTAGCCTTTCTGACCAAGGATTCTTGAGCTCAGATAACTTTATGAATATAGTTAGACAAACAGCTCCTATCACAATCATGGCACTAGCGATGACATTTGTTATCAGTACAGGTGAAATTGACCTTTCTGTTGGCTCTATTGCCGCTTTATCTTCATTAACAGGTGCATTGGCCATCCAGGCTGGTTATGGAGCGATAGGTGGTGTAGCAGTTGGCTTGGCGACTGGGTTACTAGTTGGATTAATTAACGGATTGCTAGTAACAAGAGTACAAATCCCTTCCTTTTTGGTTACGCTTGGAACGTTGGGAGCTATTTCAGGGGTAGCGATGTGGATAACAGACACTGCACCGGTGCCGATCGTTGATGCTTCTTTTAACTTTATCTTTGGATCCGGTGACATTGGTGCAGTTCCTATCTTATTAGTGTGGACATTAATTCTGACTATTATTGCTCATATTCTATTGAAAAAAACACCTTTTGGAAGACAAACCCTTGCCACAGGCGGGAATGAGAGTGCCGCTCGTTTCTCAGGTGTAAAAACCATGAAAATTAAACTCATAGTCTTTCTTGGGACGGGCCTAATGGCGGGTTTGGCAGGTTTATTATATGCGGGACGTATGCATGCAGGGAGGTATACATTTGGTCAGGGCGATGAGCTATCCGTTATCGCAGCAGTCATTCTTGGCGGAACAAGCTTATTTGGCGGCGTAGGAACCATCGTTGGGACTGTAGTTGGATCGTTGATGATTGGAACTATTAACAACGGATTAATAATCATGGGCTTAGATGTGAGCCAACAGATGATTGTTAAAGGAATGATCATTATCATGGCTGTAGCGTTCGGTAAGAAAGCTTTGAAAAGATAGTAAACGATTCAATACTCACTTGGTTTCAACCACTAGAGCAGGGATGAGAAGTGAACAAAAAATCAGGTGGGAAATATTGAAATGGGTTTTTATCGGGCCACTTACATTGAAGTAATCAGAAGACTCAGCTTTGTTTGAGGTGGTTTTTTTGCCTGAGAACGGTTTAGATTTTTCAAACGCTAAGTTTATATTTTGATTGATAGATAATATATACCACAATCCAAAATGTAATCGATTACATTTCATTTAAATGTTTATACCTGGAAATAACAACTTCTTTAAGCATTTAAAGGATCGTTCTTGGGATTGGGTATCTCTTTATAGGAATCTGCAACGATAAAACTTGATAATTGTAGGAATACTAGCACAACCCTGTACATCGATAGCACGTCTAGCACACAAGATACCACTAACGATCAGTTGAGAGTATAGAAAACTAAATGATACAGGTTTAGTTTCACATTATTCCTTTTTAGGAGGTGATTATTATTCTAGGGTTTTAAAGAAGGCTTTTCATCAGTTCGAATTGGAGGGTAAATAATGAAATTGGGATATCATACGAATACCTGGGGTGGAGTAATTGGCCATCCTGCAGGAGTCACTTCAGTGAAGGATTTATTCTATCTAGCAAATGGGTCAACAGAGGAAGCGTTAAAAGATATAGCAGAAGCAGGCTATCAAGGTTTTGAGATCTTCGATGGAAACCTAATGGAATACAAAGATCGAGTGGAAGAATTTAAGTCTTTGATACGGGAGAATTCCTTAGATTTTATTGGTGTGTACACAGGTGGGAATTTTATCTTTCCTGACATATTAGAAGAGGAATTATCAAAAATAGAGGCGGTAGCTGCTTTGGCATCAAAAGCGGGCGCAAAACACCTTATAGTCGGGGGAGGGGCAATCCGTTCGAATGGTATCCTGGATAGCGATTACATAGCGTTAGGGAATGCTCTTAATATTGTCTCAGACATTGCTGAAAAGTATGACCTTATAGCAAGTTACCATCCACATTTAGGGACAAATGTACAGTCCCCTAAGCAACTGGATAAACTAATGCAATTAACAAAGATAAATCTCTGCCCGGATACTGCTCATATTGAAGCTGGTGGTGGAGAACCGATAGATGTTATAAAAAAGTATTCGGATCGTATTAAATACGTTCATTTAAAAGACTACCATAATGGGGATTTCTTACCTTTGGGAGAGGGTCACCAAAATTTTGCCCAGATGCTGACCGTTTTGGATGAAGTGAACTATGATGGCTGGGTTACTGTCGAATTAGATAGCTACCCTGATCCAAAAAAAGGGGCAGAGATTAGCCGTCATTTTCTTTCTAAGTTTGTGAAGATAAATAACGTATAGGTTAAAGGATATGAAAGGGGGGTTATTATGAAGAAGTTTTTGTCGGTATTCCCTATGATTTTGTTGATTACCTCTTTTGGACTAGTTGGCTGCAGCCAGGAAAGTTCGAACAGCACTGAAGTTGAAAATGCCCCAGAAGCAAATTCATCGGGTCCGCTTACCATTAACACTGAATTACCGAGTGATCAGAAAATTCTTAGTAAAGGTCCTCATGGGGAAACTGCAGTTTCAGCAACAACATTAGAACTTTCAGAACAGGATATGGAAAAAATTAAAAAAGGGAAATATACTGCAGCAATTGTAATGCATTACGCGGGTAACGATTGGGCAAAGGCACAAATCGACGGTCTGAAATCATCCTTCAAAAGAATGGGCGTAGAAATTGTAGCCGTTACGGATGCACAATTTAAACCAGAGAAGCAGGTTTCAGATATAGAAACTGTTCTAGCAAAGGATCCTGATCTTATCGTAAGTATTCCAGTAGACCCTGTCTCGACTGCTGCAGCATATAAGAAAGCAGTTGAAGCTGGAGTCAAGCTTGTGTTTATGGATAATACACCTAGTGGTCTGGAAGCAGGCAAGGATTATGTGAGTATTGTTTCTGCAGATAACTATGGAAACGGCGTGGCCGCAGCAGATATTATGGCTGAAAAACTTGGTAAAAAGGGGAAGATCGGTATGATTTTTCATGATGCTGACTTCTTTGTAACAAAACAACGTACAGAAGCATTTGAAGCAACCCTTAAAGAAAAGTATCCCGATATGAAAATTGTTGCACGTGGAGGGATAACTGACCCGAACCAGGGAGAGAAGGTTGCATCAGGTATGCTGACAAAAACCCCCACTTTAGATGGAATCTTTGTTGTTTGGGATGTACCTGCTGAAGGAGCATTAGCGGCAGTTAGAACTGCAGGTAGAGAAGATATGATCATAACAACAATTGATTTAGGCACAAATGTTGCTTTGGATATTGCATCAGGTGGGCCAATTAAAGGTCTAGGGGCACAGCTGCCTTATGACCAGGGTATCGCTGAAGCTATCCTTGCTGGCTATGCTTTACTTGGAAAAGAAGCACCTGCATATATAGCAGTACCAGCTTTAACAGTAAATAAAGACAATATTCTGGATGCATGGGAACTGGTATACCATACAGAGGCACCTAATACAATCCAGAATGCAGGAAAGTAAATACTTATTGATCGCTAATTTAATAATAGGAGGAGAATAAAATGAAGAAATTGAATATAGGCATGATTGGTGGAGGATTTATGGGGAAAGCGCATGCACTTGCATATGCGGGGATGCCGATGTTTTTTTGGCCGTCACCAGCAATCCCACATCGTCATACTTTAGTAGATATTACAGATGAATTAGCTAAGGATGGTGCGCTGCGTCTAGGGTTTGAGAATTATTCTTCCGATTGGAGAGCGGTAGTAGAAAATCCAGACATTGATATTATTGATATTGTTACTCCTAATGATTCACATGCAGAAATAGCGATTGCTGCTGCTAAGGCTGGAAAGCATATTATTTCAGAAAAACCTTTAGCAAGAGATGCTAAAGAGGCAAAAACCATGTTAGAGGCTGTACGTGAGGCAGGGGTCAAGCATATGGTTGCTTTCAATTATAGAAGAACACCAGCTGTTGCATTGGCTAAAAAATATATTGAAGAAGGAAGAATTGGAAGGGTTTTGAACTTTCGGGGTACTTATCTACAAGACTGGTCTGCAGACCCTAATTCACCTTTATCATGGCGATTCCAGAAAAAAATCGCAGGATCTGGCGCTCTAGGAGATATAGGAACTCATGTAATCGACTTTGCACGTTACCTGGTCGGTGAAATCACTGATGTTAATGCACTTGCAAGAACATGGATTCCTGAGAGGCCAGTTCAAACAGGTGGTGTCGACAAATTAGGTACTATCAAAGGGTCTGAAGGTGTACCAAAGAGTGCTGTAGATGTAGATGATGAGTTTACTACATTGGTAAAGTTTGAGAACGGAGCAATTGGAAGTATTGAGGCTACACGCAATGCATGGGGTCGTAACAACTTCTTAACATTCGAAATTCATGGCGACAAAGGTTCAATTTGTTTCAACTACGAGCGCCGTGATGAACTCCAAGTTTGTTTCTCTGACGACCCAGGCGATGCCAAAGGCTTCAGAACAGTTTATACTGGTCCGGCCCATCCATACGGAGAAAGTCTTTGGCCAATTCCAGCGTTAGGCATCGGCTATGGTGAAACAAAAATAATCGAAACTTATGATTTTATTAAATCAATTGCAGAAAACACAGCTGTTTCACCAGACTTTAATGATGGGTTTCAGATTGCAGTTATTTCTGATGCAATCCTTGAATCTGCTGAAAAAGGTGCATGGGTGAATCTGCAACAAAACCTTGTAAATGTAAAATAAATAAAGGGAAACTCCATCAGTAGAAGGTTATTTCATTTACACTTAAACAGGCCAGTCCTGAAATAAATTGGTAAACCTGCAGGTTTCATTATATGAGCTATGTTATTTGATAATACTTCTGTGTTTTTTATCTCTAATATATAAAAAAAGGGTGACTATTAAAACAAGTCACCCCCTTTTTATTGCATCCCCTCATTAACAAACCTTAAGACTCACACAGTTTTGACCTGACGGAGTTAACTAATTAGAAGTACTAATCTATTTTTGAGAAAAAGTAAAATTAATGGGTGAAAAATTGTCCATATACAATAAGTATAAAGATTATAAATTTTGTGAAAAAAGTTGCAATTAATAATGTAATCGATTACAATTATTCTTGTAAAACAGTTTATTACTTAAACAACCTAATAAGAATAGATAGATAGCATAAATCTCTATAAATGTAATCGATTACATATTTTTTTACTAATTCACACGAAATCAAGGAAATAAACGAAAAAAAGGAATAAAACCCAACTCATTTTTTGTAATCGATTACAGAAAATCATATGTTACTGGTTAAGGAGGATCACACCATGGAAAAAATTAAAGTGGGAGTCATTGGAAATGGTTTTATTGGACCTACTCATATTGAAGCTATTAGAAGGCTTGGTTTTGTGGAAGTGATCGGGCTAGCAGCGAATGGTCAGGAGGCCGCTGAAAAAAAGGCGGCTGAACTCGGGATTGCAAAAGCCTTTGGCGATTATCGCGATATGCTAAAAGATAGTGAAATCCAAGTGGTACATAACTGCACACCGAACCATCTTCACTTTACAATCAATAAAGAGATTATTTTAGCAGGAAAGCATGTTGTTTCAGAAAAGCCTCTAGCTATGTCAAGCCAAGAGTCAGCTGAATTGTTAGCGCTCGCAAAGGAAAATAAAGTCGTGCATGGCGTCAACTTCAATTATAGGCAATACCCGATCATGAAACAATTGGCAGCAATGATAAAGAATGGCGAGTTGGGCAAAGTGAATCTTGTGCACGGAAGCTACTTACAAGATTGGTTATTATATGAGACAGATTTTAATTGGCGGTTGGCTTCGGATGTAGGCGGAAAATCACGAGCCATCGCGGATATCGGTTCCCACTGGTGCGATACCGTCCAATATGTGACCGGAAAACGGATTACGGAAGTATTCGCTGATTTAGCAACAGTCATTCCAGTAAGAAAGAAACAAAAACACAACGGATCCACTTTTGGAACGGAAAAAGAAGAAAATAAGAATTATGAAGATGTTTCTATCAATACAGAGGATTACGCATCCGTTCTTGTACGCTTTGAGGATGGAGCCAAAGGGGTGTTTACGGTATCTCAGGTAAGCGCTGGCCGGAAAAATAGGTTGAGCTTTGAGATCAACGGAAGTCAACATTCAGCCTTCTGGAACCAGGAGGAACCGGAGAAATTATGGATTGGCCACCGTGAAAGACCGAATGAAATCCTTCAGGCAGATCCTGCTTTGTTCTTACCGGAAGCCAAACAGGCGATCCACCATCCAGGCGGACATAATGAAGGTTGGCCGGATGCAATGAAGAATATGATGCTGAATTATTATTCCTTCATTCGTGAAGGCAAGGATCTACTAAATGAACAAGTTAATTTTGCGACATTTGAAGATGGTCATATATCCATGTGCATTACTGATGCGATTTTAGAGAGCCATGAACAACAAAAATGGGTGAAAGTCCAGGGAAGGCAGGAGTATCTATGAAACTAGGTGTATTTACCGTTCTTTATCAAAACCTTTCTTTTGAAGCGATGTTGGATAAGCTTTCCGAAATGGGAGTAGATGCGGTTGAATTGGGTACTGGAAATTATCCGGGGAACTGTCATTGCAACCCGGATGAGTTATTAAGCCCTGAAAAAGTTAAAGAATTTAAACGTGCGATTGATAGTAGAGGAATGACTATCAGTGGTCTAAGCTGTCATGGGAATCCACTTCACCCGAATCAAAAGGCTGCGAAAGAAGCACATGACACTTGGAGAAAAACCGTTTTATTAGCGGAACGGTTAGAAGTTCCTGTCATCAATGGGTTTTCAGGCTGTCCAGGTGATCATCATGAAGCAAGGTTTCCAAACTGGGTAACATGCTCCTGGCCACCTGAATACACCGAGGTTCTAGATTGGCAATGGAACGAAGTCGTAATTCCCTATTGGAAAGAGGAAGCTCGATTTGCCAAGTCACACGGCATCAATCAAATCGCACTTGAAATGCACCCAGGGTTTGTTGTGTACAACCCGGAAACATTACTGAAGTTAAGGGAGCATGTAGGACCGATTATAGGAGCGAATTTTGATCCAAGCCATTTGATCTGGCAAGGAATAAATCCGGTTGAAGCCATTAAAAGGCTTGGAAAAGACAATGCCATCTATCATTTTCACGCGAAAGATACGTATTTGGACCAAGCTAATATTAGTGTGAATGGCGTCCTGGATACAAAGCATTACAGTGATATCTTAAATCGCTCCTGGACATTTAGATCTGTAGGTTATGGACAAGACGAAAAAGTTTGGAAAGATATTGTAAGCGCTCTACTCGCAGTAGGATATGATTACGTTGTTTCGATCGAGCATGAAGATATGCTTGCGTCGCTAGATGAGGGCCTAGGCAAGGCCATTTCGTTATTAAAAGGGGCCATGTTTAAAGAGCAATTAACTGAAATGTGGTGGGCATAAGGCTCACCATTCCTTAACTTTATAATTCGAGGTGATTAATAGTGAAAGCAATTAAAGGAACGAAACGCGGTCTCTTCGGCCTTCCTATCACCATGATTTGGGGATATTTAGCAACAATGATTTTTATGGTTGGGGACGGACTTGAGCATGGATGGCTGTCTCCATATCTTATTGAACAAGGTTTTACCGTTCAACAGTCTGCTACCTTATTTATGGCATATGGGGGAGTTTTGGCTATTGCCTCCTACTTTTCCGGGGTTCTGACAGAAGCCTGGGGAGCAAGAAAAGTGATGGTTTTAGGAATGATCATCTGGTTGATCGGTCACATTGCTTTTATAGAGGCTCTTCAAAGTATTAACTATTCAGTCATGTTGCCTACCTATGCTTTACGCGGATTCGGATATCCATTATTTTGTTACTCTTTCTTAGTGTGGGTCACGTATCGCAGCCCTGGTAAGGTCCTTGCGACAGCAATCGGAGTCTTCTGGGCAGCTTGGATTGCGGGGCTTTATGTAATCGGAAGTTATTTCCCAGCATTTATGCTTCCTAAAATTGGGCATGTAGGTCTTCTATGGAGTGCAGTTGCTTGGGTTTTAGTCGGTGGTTTAATTGGAATTTATGTTGTCGGACGCGATACAGGAGCTAAGAAAGGCAATCCAAAGGAAAAGTTCAAAAGCTTAATAAGTGGACTAACCATTTGCTACGAGAATCCAAAAGTAGCAATCGGTGGTATTGTTCGTACGATCAATACGACAGGTATAGGTGCACTGCCAATCTTTTTCCCGTTATATTTATCTTCCGAATACGGATTTAGCACAGAGCAATGGCTGCAAGTATGGGGAACGATGTGGTTAGCTAATATTGTTTTTGATATTGTTATCCCGTATGTCAGCGATAAATGGTTAGGCTGGAGAAAAACGGTTATGTGGATTGGAAGCTTTGGTTCGGGTGTAATGACTCTGGTTTTGCTTTATACGCCACAGGTTTTCGGGGGTAATTTTTGGATGATGACTCTTGCAGGAGTATTTCTTGGAGCTGCACTCACAGGTTACGTACCAATCACTGCAATTGTAACTTCACTTGCACCGGATAAGAAAGGGTCTGCAATGGCTGTTGTAAATTTCGGAGCAGGATTATCTTACTTCATTGCACCGGCAATCGTTGGGGCATTCATCGGCAGCATCGGTGTGGAAGGTGTGATGTGGGTATTCGCCATCTTGTATTTTATTAGTGCATTCTTAATGAGATTCATGAAATTGCCGCACGAAGAAAAGCAAAAACAGAAAGAAAATGCTTTTATTGACAAAAATCAAGCAAGTTAAAAGATAATAAACACATTATATATTAAAAACTATGAAAAATAAGACCTTTATTAATAGGAGGAGAAAACCATGAAAGCAGTTATTTTTCCTGGAGACAAAAAAGTAGAAATAAGAGAAATGGAAATCCCGACACCTGGTATGGGAGAAGTTTTAATCCAAATGAAAGCATCTGCGATTTGCCGCAGTGATATGAGTTTATATTATGGAACTTCGGTTTTTGAGGGTACAAAACTTGGTTCTATTGTTCCAGGTCATGAACCTGCGGGAATTATAACAGAATTAGGAGAAGGGGTAACCACTTTTAAGACAGGAGACCGTGTTGCGGTTTATTTAGCACTAGGATGCGGGGAGTGTGCCCATTGTAAGAGTGGTTACAAAATGTTCTGTAAGGAATTCAAGTGCATAGGATTTGATTCCCACGGTGGAGACGCAGATTACATGGTTGTTCCGGCTGAAAACTGCATGAGGCTTCCCGATGATATGAGCTTTTTAACAGCTGCCGTTTCAACTGATGCTGTCGGAACGTTATTCCATGCCCAAAAAAGGCTAGCGATTTCTGGTAGAGACAAACTTGTCATTTTTGGAATGGGTCCAATGGGGGCCGCCGGTGTAATGATCGGAAATGCCCTGGGTGCGACTGTAATTGCAGTCGATATGCTCGATGAGCGCTTAGAAATGGCGAAAGAATTAGGCGCAGCCTACATAATTAATGGGAAAAATGCAAACGTACAAGATGAAATTTCCCGCATTACAAATGGGCTTGGTGCCGATGCAGCGATCGATTGTTCAGGAAGTCCTTTCGCTCAGAATGATGCGCTGGATTGCGTGAGAGCCCATGGACGGGTTGCCTTTGTTGGTGAAAGCAAGGAAACTACGATCAAACCAAGTGCACAATTAATCCGTAAACAAATCTCTGTCATAGGGTCGTGGTATTTCCCAATCCAGGAATTTGACGAAATTACGGAATTCATTGTGAGAAAAAAACTCCCTGTTGAAAGATTGGTGACCCATAAATTCAGACTGGAAGAAGCAGAAACAGCGTTCCAACTATTTGATGAAAGAAAAACGGAAAAAGCAGTATTTGTTTGGGAATAATATTAAGCTATACAAGTGAAATACTTATTAGCTCTCATTGCCGGTCCGAAGTACAGGGATAAAATAACAATCGTTAGATAATATCATTCGAAAAGAGGTTATATATCATGAAGGGTATTTCGTTTAATACTTGGGCATACAGCAGTTTTCCAACTTGGGTTCCTTCCTATCCGCTAGAGGAGGTAATAAATAGGATTTCATCATTTGGTTATGATGCGATTGAGATTGGATGTGCAGCTCCTCATGCCTGGCCGGACTATTTATCACCGGAAAGAAGGAAGGAAATTTTAAAACTTTTAAAAGAAAAGAACTTAAAGGTATCATCGATGCTTCCTGCACCAGGCGGCGGACCGGGTAATAACCCAAGTTCACTTCTTGCAGAGGAACGAAAATTTACGATCAACCACTATAAAGAGGTTGTCCGGTTGGCACACGAGTGGGAATGCCCGACAGTTATGTGGATTGCAGGATGGGCCTCATTTGGCATGTCTCAACAGGATGCCTGGAATTACAGCTTAGAAGGTTTAGGGGAAGTTGGTAATTATGCCAAAGAGTTAGGTGTAACTATGGTTGTTGAGCCAACCCCTGCAGATAGCAACCTGATTGAAACAGCAGATGATGCTTTGTTATTAAGCGAACAAACCGGTTTATCCAATGTCAAGGTAATGTTTGATACATTCCATGCTTTGTACAGAAACGAAGTACCAAGTGATTATGTATATCAAATGAAGAATAAACTTCACCATGTCCATATTTCGGACAATGACCGTCTCCCTCCTGGCCAAGGAAGAGGCGATTTTACGGCCGTACTTAAAGCATTAAAAGAAATCAATTATGATGGGTATTTATCAATGGAAGTAGGATTTCATACAAGACAAGCAGAACCAGATTGGTACGCAAGGACTTCGATTGAATACTTGAAAGCTAAATTAAGTGAGATTGATTATTTATAAAAGGTATTGTTATGAAATATCTTATTTGACCAACAGATATAAAAGTAGAGGATGATCAAGAAACAGATATTAAGATTATACTGAAATAGTAGATAATGAGAATAAAATAATGAAGTTAAAAAAAAGGTTTGAAAGAAAATGATGATACACTAATAAGCAAACTGTTTGAACAAAATGAGGGTTGGGTTAATGTATGGACCGGTTTAAATAAGTATCCTGAATTAGGTGTAAAATTGAGGGGAGCATTAGAGTTTAAACTCCATTCGATGATTTAAGAGAGCCTTTTGGCTCTTTTTATTTTGAAAAAGTTTTAACTTTGTAAATTTGTGTTTTGCTGTCCTACCCTACCCCTACAGGGATTATTTCTATTAGGATCAGGGTCCTTTGCTTACTCTAAGCTATATTTATATTATGTAAACTAGAGAGGATAAAGTTTTCACTTATTATAAAACGGATTTACATAAATATGGGGATGCCTGTACATTATATAGAAGGATATGAATTCCTTTGTAATAGGGAGGTGATTAGATGTTCTTCAAAAAACGAAAGATTAGAAATAATAAAGACAAACAGGCCGTGACTGAGAATTCACAAGATATTGGCCAGCTGTTTGCTAAGGTTAAAAAATCCAGTGATTTTAAACAATTTCCACTTACGGATGAATCGGGACATTTAATCATTTCTTACTACAATACACTGGTCGATCAACAACAACTCCAACTGAAAATTTTAATGATTTTCCGAGAGACCCCTTTTGAACTAGACAGGCTAGAGAAAATTGATGACATAAAGAAAATCATCGCAATAGAAGATATTGTAATAACGGATAATCGGAACGAAGCTGAATCAAAGTTACTTAAAGGGTATGCGATACTTCAAATGAAGGAAAATGATCAAAGGGTTGCTTTAATTCTCTTATCTAATGATAAAGCTGGATTGCGTGAACAAAATAACGTTGAAAATGAGTTTAGTGTGGTGGGGCCACAAATTGGGTTTCTTGAGAATATTGATGTAAATATCCATTTATTAAGACAACAAATAAATACAACTGATCTAATTACGAAGGAAGTAAACATTGGTTCTACTTCAAATACTCGAGTTATTATTGCTCATATTGATGGGATTACGAGTGAGCAGCATGTTAATACCATGACCCAACGGCTTCAAGATATTGATTTTGATGTCATTTTTGATACTTCTCTGCTGCATCAATTTATAGAAGATAATTCCCTTACACCGTTTCCTTTGCTTCTTCCAACTGAACGTGTGGATAGGGCGGTTCAAGCTCTTATTAACGGACAAGTAGCTGTTTTAAGTAGTGGGTCGCCATATGTCATTACAGGTCCTTCTACGATCATTGATTATTTTATTTCACCTGAAGATTACTTTCTCCCATGGATTCTTGCATCTTTTTTTCGTTTAATACGGGTATTCAGTGTCCTTTTCTCCATTTTTGGAACATCTATTTATATAGCCGTTATCACTTACCATTACGAGATGATTCCAAACGATTTATTCGGTTCACTTAGTAGTTCTCGTTATAATGTCCCGTTTCCGCCGGTATTAGAGGTGATTTTTCTGGAATTCACGATTGAACTATTACGTGAAGCGGGAGTCCGGTTACCTACAAAGGTAGGACAAACATTGGGAATAGTGGGCGGTATTGTTATCGGCCAAGCGTCAGTTGAGGCGTCCCTTACAAGTAATGTCTTACTCATTATAGTCGCCTTATCTGCCTTAGCTTCCTTTACTACCCCAATTTATAAAATGTCGAACACTATACGTTTTTTACGTTTTCCTTTAATTCTCTTCGCATCTATTTGGGGGGGACTAGGTGTCGTTATCGGGATTGCCTTTTTACTCATTCACCTTACACGGTTAGAATCTTTAGGAACACCCTATACCGTTCCACTTTATCCTTTTAGGCCTGAGGATTTAACGGACAGCCTGATCCGTTCCTCTTATAGTAAAACATCCAAAAGGCCAAATTACTTACGTCCTAAATCAATTTGGAGATACCACCCACATAATCACAAAAAAAAGAAAAGTGATTTTGATGAATAACCAGGAAAGGATAATAAAGGTGAATTAAATGAAATTATGTTTTCTGTTAACTTTTAGCTTAACTTTCTTTTTATCAGGGTGTGGTATACATGAGAGGATCATTGATGAAGTTCAGATAATTGAAGCTCTAGGATATGATCGGGAAGAAGGCAAAGTCAAAGGAATTGCTATTTATCCTACTTTCGCAGAGCAGGGGAAGGTCAAATTGAAGATTTATAAAACGGTGTCTGATTCATATGAAGACATACTCCCGACCATGAATGCAAAGTCAGCCTATCCTATTGAGACAGGAAAATTAGATTTTCTATTGTTCGGCAAGGAATATGCCACACAAGGGATCGAAGATGTTATCACTAATTTTGCCCGAAATCCAAATACGGGGAGTCGAATGCAGTTGGGCATTGCTGAAAACAAAGCCGAAGATATACTTCAATCCAGTGCACATGTGAATCTTCCATTCCATTTAAGTGAAAAAATCAATCAAAACATTGAAAGTGGTAATTTGCCAAAAATGAATCTGCACATGTTTTTGAACAGTTTTCATCAAGAAGGGAGGGATCAAATTTTACCTTATTTTATCCTAGAGGAAGATCAAATTAAAATTGACGGGTTAGCCTTATTAAGGAACGGGAAGTACATAAATCATATTAATTTAAGAAAGTCCTTTATTCTAAAAACATTAATTGATGGGTCTCAAAATGGGCAATATAAAACCAAAATCACACAAAATAAAAAGGAGGGTTTTATTCTCTTAAAAAACCTGGATGCAAAAACTACATATACGGTTGAGAAAAGCGAAGGCATTCCGAGTATATTCATCGATTTAACCATCCATGCAGAGATTGAAAAAGCATCATCCTGGTTTGATTTGAAAAAAGATAAAGATATTGTAAAATTGGAACGAATTTTAAATGAACACTTTAAGGAAGAGGTCCAACGTTTAATTTCACTGGTACAAGGATACAATGTAGATCCCATTGGGTTGGGAGACAAGGTTAGAGCCGCCTCAAGAAATTGGGACTATCAACGGTTTATGGAGGACATATACTCAGAAGTAAAAACCACTGTACACACAAATATTGACATCCTAAATACAGGTATTGAAGAGTAAATCTGCATGATAAGAGGAGGAACCACGTGAAATCATTACTAGACGAACGACATTTAGTATCTTCCTTTTACGTTTTCTTTCTGATCTACACGAATATTATTGGCATAGGAATCATGAGTTTTCAACGAGATATAACGAAGGACGCAGGTTATGATGCATGGATTTCCATCATTTTATCAAGTATAAGCATTCATATACTAGTTTGGATGATCTATCGTATTCTTGGAATTGCTAATAATGATGTCATACATGTTCACAAATTTTGCTTTGGAAAATGGATTGGCGGACTGTTCAACATTTTTGTGATTTTCTACTTTCTTATATTAGCGTTAATTGTTTTCCGTGTTTATATTGAAGTTGTTCAAGTTTGGCTGTTTCCCTTAATGAAGACCTGGCAAATAAGCCTCATTCTTCTAGTACTCATTTATTACGTTGTATCCGGTGGATTCCGCGTGATTACTGGAATGTGTTTCTGGGGAACTATCATACCTTTTATTATCCTGTTTCCCCTTAATTTTTTTTCATTGGAATTTGCCAATTTTCACAATTTATTACCCGTCTTTAACCACTCTGTGAAGGAAATCGTATCATCCTCTAAAGCTATGTTGTTTCAGTATGTTGGCTTTGAGACCTTATTCATGTTCTACCCATTCATAAAAAATCCAGACAGATCACAAAAATGGGCCCATTTTGGACTTTTGTTCTCAAGCTTACTTTATCTAATAATAGCACTCATCACATTTGTCTTCTTTAGTGAAGGACAATTAAACCATACAATATGGCCAACATTAGCTCAAATGAAAATTGCGAAATTCCCTCTAATAGAAAGAGTCGAATTTATCGTTGTTTCGATTTGGTTACTTCTCGTATTACCCAATATCAGTGTGAAAATATGGGCAGGTTGTCGTGCTATTAAGAAAGTAATAAATGTGAAACAACGTATAAGTCTGTTCATTGTACTGGTCCTATTCTTTATTTTAGCTAATGTGCTCAAAGAGTGGAGTCAAATAGAGCGATTGAATGATATGTATTCAAACATTGCTTTTTACTTTGTGTATCTATATATCCCTTTTCTCTTTTTGTACATTCATATTAAGCATAAAATAACTAAGTAGGATAGAAAGCTTCTAGAAACTTATAATACAATCTGGGCAGATCGTTTTGTAAGGATTCAACAGAAAAGGTCAGCAGTTACATTTGGGAAGGTGAACCATTCCAAATCACAGAAATTACAATGGATGATCCTAAACTAAGTGAGGTTTTAGTTCGCCTTATTGCGTCGGGGATTTGTCACACTGATGTTCTAACACAAATCAAGCTTACCATTATATATTTCTCCATTGGTTTTTGTAAATTTAGGTATCATAACGCATTTTGGTGGTTGAAGTTAATTAGGGGGTTTGTAGGAATGGGAGTAAGTAGGGGAGGTGCAATTATATTTGGAATAAGCCGAAGAATCTTAGTTTTAATATTAATTACAGATTTAAATAAGAAAAGAAAATTGAAGAGAACCATTTGATTAATTAATGATGTGTACTTCTTAAACTAATGAGTGCGATACTTTAATAAGAGGTATCGTATTTTCTAATTGAGCTCCCATGAAAATTAAAAAAGCTCAAAATCCAGAAAAAACCACAACAAAATAGACCCAGTAAAAACGCTTTTTAAAAATAGGTTGAGCCTTATGAGTGATCTAATTGAGTTTGGTAAATCGTTAAACAAAAACCTCCAATCATTGCAAATTAAGTAAAGGCTAGCGCGACGATCAAAAAAGGATTAATCTCCCATGAGTGCTACCCATAAAGGGCGCGACAGTCGGTGGTACACCGTGGTCGTCGGAGTCAGACTAACGGATGGGCTCAAAGGTACCATAGTTCAACGACATTCTTCGCCAGCCATTAAAACATTATCGACATAGAGACCAATTTTCATTCTCTGTGGTGAAGCGCTGATATTTGCGCTGATTGCTAACGGGTGCTTTAGCTGAAAACAGGAGCTGTTTTTAAGGCAGCACATTCTTTATGTACCAGCATTTTAGTTGAAGAAAAAAATGATTTGATTAGTGTTGAATTAAAAACTAAATACCCTAACTATAGCTTATACCAAGGCGTAACTGCCGGGCAGGAACAAATATTTAGACAGTTGGTCAGAATATATTGAATAAGAAAAAAGAGTCGGCAAAGCACTCTCCTCTAAAATTCCCCGTGTTTAACTTAATAAGTATTTATTCAATGCTTGTTGTAAAGTTCCTAATGTTTGTGCTTTTTCATTTAATCTTATTCCTACGTTTATCATACTACTAACCACTTCAGCTCTTAACCCGGTAATCACAGTGGTACATCCCATTAATGAAGTGCCGTCTATAATCTTCATTAAATGATCAATTACATCGGCCTCGATTTCCATAATTCCAGATAAGTCCATAATCAATGTTTGAATACGTAATTTTCCAATCTCTATTAAAACTTTTTCCTCGAGAATATTCGTTCGGTAAAGATCAACCGCACCAATAAGAGGCAAAATACATATAGTGGGTGTTATTGGTATTATAGGCACTGAAAGATTTTCAACCAATTCTTTTTGAGCCATTATCAACGAATCTTTGTATTGAGAATATGTAATAAAAAAAACATTTAAAAATCTGTCTACCTGATTATTAACTTGTTTTTCTACCGAAAAAAATTCTTCAGTAATAACCTTATTCTTTACCTCGTTATATTCTTGTAGGAACCTCCACAAGGTCCTTCGAATGGCTTGCACCCACTCTAATTTGAAAGTTAATGGAATTGCGTGTGTCGCCCAAGCTATACCTTCTTGTGTAGCAAATGATTGAAGCTCCTGTTCTTTAGCCTCAATAATGTATTGAATCAGCCTATGGGCATTATTTATCAGGTCAATATTACCGATCGTTAAAATTTCTTCAATTTTTTCTTTCACATTAGATGCTTCGTTTAATAATGAATTTTCAAAATCCGCTTTATTTTCTTGGATGAATTCCAGTAATTTATATGTATCTAGTGACCCCTTCATAATTTAATCCCCCTATTTTTTATATACCAAAACTTTAATTACCCTGTAATTATAATTACTAAACCCGTTTACACTATAATAAGCTTCTACTTTAAAAGGAAAATGGATGTATTTATGTTAATTGAATCTTGTTAAGATTTTTACTTAAACTAACGGGCGTTATCTGAAGATCAGAGCTCTCTTTAAGGCAGCTTTTTCTTTATGCAACTAAAGGGGCAGGTAAGTTTAACAATGGGATTTATAAGTCTTACATTTTACAACGTAGTCAGGCCCCCCCATCAACCATTATGAGGGGGGGCTAATTTAATTTTTTTATATTAACAAATTAGGTAGAGCTAATCTGCAAATTTACACTCCAACCAAGTACTGTTCCAACCGTAGGTTAAGAAAATAAGTGTTATTATATTGGCTACATATCGTTAAAAATCAGACTTTATTATTGTATTTAATGCTTTTTTTAGTACTACTTTATCATTATCCGACAAGTTTTGAAGAACCTTATTATTCAACTTAATTGTTGCAGCTTCAACTTCATCTCTGATTTCTTTAGATTTTTGAGTAGCCATCACTAAAACATTTCTACGATTTTTTGGATCTACCGAACGTTCTATTAATTCAGCTTTTTGCATTTTATCTAATATCCCAGAGACAGTAGGGGCTTCTAAATATACCATTTCTCCAATTTGTTTAGGGGATAATTGTCCTTCTCTCCACAAACAATTCAACACACCATATTGAGCTGGTGTTACTCCAAATTCCTCTAAAAGCTTGCTGAAATATTTAAAAACTTTATTCTGACTAGCACTTAGTAAAAAGTTCATGCAATCTTTTAATTCCATAGTATCTCCTCCATATTGACATTACCTATAATATCATGTTAGTTTTTGTAATGAAACATTTTTGTTGCAAAAATGTTTTGTATCAAAAAGGAGGTAGATATCTATGAATACATTCAAGGCAATTATTGTAAAAGAAAAACATGATCAAGTAATTTATGGTTTGGAAGATGTTAATCTTGACAGTCTTTCGGACGGCGAGGTTTTAATTAAGGTGTCATATTCTTCAATAAACTATAAGGATATGTTAGCTGTTCAAAAAAATGGAGGAGTTATTCGGAATTACCCAATGATCCCCGGAATTGATTTAAGTGGAACCATTGTTCATACAACAGATAATCGTTACACAGAGGGACAGAAAGTTGTTGTTACAGGTTTTGCTATGGGGATGAGCCATACAGGAGGATTTGCAGAATATGCTAGAGTCCCTGGAGATTGGATTGTTCCTATGCCAGTCAACTTATCCTTAAAAGATGCTATGGTTTTTGGAACAGCAGGGTTTACGGCTGCCCTTTCTATCATAGCTTTAGAGGAGAAAGGTATGGATATAATTAAAAACCCTAGGATTCTAGTCACTGGTTCAACTGGTGGAGTAGGTAGTATTGCTTTACAAATTTTATCTAAAATTGGTTACAAAAATATTGCTGCTTTAGTTCGAAAAGAACACCAAATAGAGGTAGCTATATCTTTAGGAGCTACCGATGTCATTTTTGTAAATGAATTAGGAGTGCAAAATAAACCATTAAATAAGCAAAAGTTTGACTTTGTCCTAGATACTGTTGGTGGGGAAATTGCTTCTGTATTAATTCCTCAAATTTCTTATGGTGGAAGTATGAGTATGTGTGGGAATGCAGGTGGTATAAAACTAACATCAACAGTATTGCCGTTTATACTTAGAGGAATTAACCTTTTGGGAATTGATTCTGTAAATGTACCAATCAAAGACCGTGGTTATATTTGGGAGAAAATAGCGAATGAATGGAATATTTCTCAAACTACTCTAATAAGTGAAATTTCACTTGAAGAATTACCTCAAACGATTGAAGCGATTAAAAATGGTCACCATTTGGGAAGAACAATTATTAAATATTAAAAAACATTTAACCTTTTTCAAGAAGTAAACAACGCTTATCTTAGTTAGCTGAAGATCAGAGCTGTCTTTAAGTCAGCTTTTTCTTATGGAACCATCGGGGCAGCTAGTTGAAGAGTACATAAGGAGTTATTCAACAATTGGGCCAGATTGCGAAGGAAGAATTGCTGACTTTACAAAAGGTAAATTAGTAAGGATAAATAGTGGTGAACCGAAAAGAAGGAGCTTTTAAGTGAAACTATTATTTGGAATTTAATGCATAATATTGGAACGAATGCCTATTTCAAACGTAAGTAATGTAAAAGACTTAAATATTACATGGAGGGAAGTTTTATGCAAGTTCCAAAGACTTTCTCCATTATGAATACAGCAAGAGATGAAGTAGCACTCATTACGAAAAAGGTGTTCAGCATTTTACCAAAGTTTTGGTTGAGGTGAATGGTCGAGAGGTATTAACAATAAAGAAGGAATTTCTTCTTAAAAGCACGATATACAATTGATGCGGCAGACATTGAAGTACATGGTAATTGGTTGGATATGGATTTTCAAGTTTTACAGCATGGTAAAATCGAGGTGAAGTGGGCAAGGAGTGGTTCACTTGGGGCGATAGCTACAGGTTCAAATAATAGATGAAGAGATGGAAACCATTATTATTGCACTCGTTGTTGCAATTGATTGTGTGAAGGCTGATCAAGCAGCTGCTTCATCAGCAGCGTCGATTTAAAGTAGAAGTGTAAAATAAAAAGGCTGACAGTTTTTAAAAAATCACAGCTTGAATATGTGCGGTGAATCGTATCATAAGTATATGAGGTTTTTATTCTATACAAAGAAATAAATGACACCTAGACTGCACTATGTCTAGGTGTCATTTATTTTGTCATGAGATGTATCCGAGGTCTAAAGAAACGGTGTTAGGAAATTTTGTCCTTGTAAAGAGCTTCACTCAAGTTAGTTTCATTGTTTTGGTCACTTGATTTGGATTTATAAAAATCTTGTTTATCCAAGAATACGGTGGCCAAGGTACCCCCAACCAGACCCCAGAATGGTGCTCCAATATGGAGAATAGAGATCCCAGAGATTGTGATTATAAAGGAAAAGAGGGCGCCTGATTTGAATGGACCAGAGAAACTCATTTTCAAAGAGTCAACCAGTACACTAATCATGGCAACGCCACCTAGTAATTGAATTAATGAGGTAGGAATGACATATGGAATTTGCGAAGCTATTGGAGAGAAAAGAGCTAATAGACAGGATAATACTCCTAATACAATAGCAGCGACATACCTATGTTCAAGTTTGCCTGATTCTTTATTAACAAGTAAGCCCGTCATGGGACCTGCAATACAGGCTGGGTGACCCCCAAAAAAAGCATTTATAATGGTACCGATTCCGCTCCAATTGGTCATGGCATTGATCGGTGGACGATAGCCATGGGTCTCTAACATAGCAATCCCTTGGGCATTTTGAATGGCAATAACCGTTAAGAGTAATGGAATGACAAGTTCCCCTACAACGGAAAAACTAAATGATGGAATTATAAAATGGGGAATGCCCATTGTTATATGGATAGGCTGTACAGAAACGTTCGGCAAAAATTTAAGACAAAGAATTGCTGCAATGATCGCCCCTAATATAGGCGGAAACTTTTTTGAAAATCGTAAGAAAAAAGAAAGAGCAAGAAAGACAAGTAAAGGGATTCCGTTGAGTAAAGGATTTTTTACAACCGAGCCGATCATTTCAGTTCCGAAAGGGAGTAAGACGCCTGACACCATCCCCATCATAACTGGCATAGGCAAAACCTTCATCAATTTTGTAACAAGGCCAGATAATCCTAAAAGAAAAATAAGGATCCCGGTTATAATATAGGCACCAACCACTTGGTTGAAAGAATAATGGGTTAAGCTTGAGCCGACAAGAATGGCTCCAGGTATTGAAAAGGCATAGCCTATGGGTTGCCCATAATATAAGGAAACGATGAGCGTTAGGAGTCCCCCCATTCCATAAATGGCGAAAATCCATGAGCTGGTTATGCTACCAGACAAATGACCTTTTGCAGCAGCTTGTAAAACAATTAATAATGGTCCTGCTGAACCAAAAAGCCAGGCCACAAATCCATTCGATATATTCCCAACTGATAAAAGCTTTGGAAATTGTATGGTGTTTTTTTTGAACAACAAAGTCACTCCCCTTCAACTTATGAATTACACTACATCGTAGTGTATACTTAATTTATCAATACTTAAAATATCTGTTTTATCTTTTTACTATATCTTTTAGGTATGATGGAGGTTTCATCTTGGATATTCGACAGTTAAAATACTTTGTCACTATAGCAGAAGAAGGTAAGATCACGACAGCTGCAAAGAAATTAAATATTGCTCAACCCCCTTTGAGCAGACAACTCAAACAAATGGAAGAAGAGCTAGGCGTCATTTTATTTGATCGAGATAACAAAAGTCTTAATTTAACCTTGGAGGGGGAAAGATTACTTCTTCGAGCAAAAGAACTTTTAAATAAACTTGATGAAACAATGGTAGAAGTTCAAGAATTGAGGAAAGACACCAGTGGGATTTTATCTGTTGGATCCAATCTTTATTGTGCATCTTTAATTCTTTCCAAGGTGGTAGATATTCGTGAGAAAAATCCTGGTCTTACTTTCAAAGTATGGGAAGGTGAAACGATTCATCTCATAAAAATGTTATCTAAACGTCAGATTGAGATTGCGATAACAAATAGTTCAATAACGGAAAAAAGTATCTCTCAAATGACATTGGAAAGTGACCCATATGTGCTTGTTTTGCCTGAAAAATGGACGTGGAGTGGATCAGAACAATGCAGGTTAGAGGAAATCATCGATTTGCCATTGATTCTTCTGCGACCAAACTATGGTTTAGGTGCGTATGGACAAATTGTCAATGAATTTCAACGGTTAGATTTAGAACCAAATATACTGTGCGAATGTCAGGATTTAATTATGTTACTTGGTCTCGTTTCATCGGGGTTTGGTGCAACGATCTTACCGCTCTCGTTATTATCCCTCCATTCATTGGGAGGATTGAGAGTCATTCAGCTAAAGGATCAGACCTTAATATCTGAACCCAAAGTAATTTGGAGGAAGAATAGTTATTTATCAAAAGCAGCAAAAGAATTTTTAAAACTTTTTTAGACACCAAAATTATTTACTCAAAAGTAAAAGACTTCAACGTTGAAAAATGGCAAAAATGGCAAATAAAATGAAACAGGTATTAGTTTTGACTGTGGTAAAGTAGATCTTTAAATGAAAAATAAAATATATCATGGTTTTATAACCTCATTTAGATTCGTTACGGGGAACCGTATCATAAGTAAATGAGGTTCTTAAATAATCTATATTAAATGAATATCCGCCCACTTTATAGGCTTCTAAAAATTCTTACTTATGCTCAGGATGAAAAAGTTACACTAAACTTAAAAATACTCCCCTTTAAAGGAGACAGATTTATTTTCTAACCAGGCTGCTGGACGGGAGCAAATCATAATAGTTTTTATGTTAGTTCTAAAATTGACTGCAAACGTAAATTCAGATGCTCTCATTCCCCGTCTTTGGAGAAACATGGAAGTTTGAATCACTTTATCGAAACTCCCATGTTTCTCCTGGACTAATAAACCCACAGCATCCATCACGATAGAAAAATTTATCGAGAACCAGGCACTACAAAAAATTTTCATCATATATAGGTGATATCCGTTCGGATTTGATGAGGAGGATATCATGCAACCTATGTTACCTATGGAAAAATATTTTGGGCAGTTTGAACTGGTGCATGCTTTTTATGGGGCTATGCCTACAGGTGTCAGCATTTCCGAAACCGGTCGTATTTTTGTATGCTTTCCGAAATGGGGAGACGACGTTCAATTTACTGTGGCGGAAATTGTTGAGGGTGAATTGCAGCCTTATCCCAGTGTAGAAACCAATTTAGTTAATACTGGGAATATTACGATGTCTTTCGTCAGTGTCCAAAGTATCGTTGCTGATGGAAGAGGAACACTTTGGGTACTAGATACAGGGGCACCAAATTTTTCTGAACCTATTCAAGGGGGAGCAAAATTAGTTGCTGTTGATTTAAGCACGAATACAATAAGGAGAGTATATACCTTTACAGAAGATGTTGTCTTGCCAACAACTTATCTGAATGATGTCCGTTTGGATTTTCGGGTTGGAAGAGCAGGCTATGCATATATAACGGATTCTTCTTCCAGAGGGCCAGGGGCTATTATCGTCGTAGATTTAGAAAATGGGAACGCGTTTAGACGGTTAAATGGGGCAATATCAACTTCACCTGATCCCTATTTTTTACCGAAAGTAGAAGGTGAAATTTTGATGAATCGAAACCCGGACCGCTCGACTTTCCCATTTAGATTGGCTTCCGATAGTTTAGCGATTTCTCCTGATGGAAAGGTTTTATTTTATGCTCCGCTAACCAGCCGTCAGCTGTTCTCGATCTCAACAGAAGCCCTAAGAGACAGAAGGATACAGGACCTGAATTTATCCCAATATGTGCAGTATTGGGGGGAAAAAGGTGCGTCTGATGGAATGGTCACCGGCGCAAAAGGAACCGTTTATGCGGGAGACTATGAAAACAATAGTATCCGGAAGATATTGCCGAATGGCGCAATGGAAACCATCGCACATGACCCGAGAATTTTATGGCCGGATACTTTTTCGATTGGCCCCAATCAATACTTATATGTCATTGTGAATCAATTACATCGGCAGGCGAGATTTCATTATGGAAGAGATCTGCGAGAAAAACCATATAGTTTACTTCGTATGAGAATTGATGAATTCCCTGCTCCTACCTTTTCATAGTAATCGTAAACGAAGGTAGCTATCCCCCATCAGGGAGCTGCCTTTTTTGTCAGATATTCCCCCCAACTGTCCTATAATAAAGAAGTGACTTAACTCAAATTGAAAAGCCTGCTTCATCTTAGATTTAAAAATATAAATAAAGCACCATAGGCATGAAGCTACATAAGTATCAACTTACGGTAAGAGGAAAAATTTTGAACAAAACTAGGAGGTAATCATGGGAAGATTAGTTCACTTCGAAATTCATGTGGATGACATGGAACGGGCAAAGAAATTTTATGGTGAGGTATTTGGATGGTCATTTCAAGATTGGAGTGATTTCGCAGGAATGCCTTACTTGGGAGCGGGGACTGGCGATGAGAATGAACCTGGGATTAATGGTGCTTTGATGCAGCGTCAAAGTCCTCTCCCGGAAGCGGGCCAAGCTCTTAATGGGTATGCTTGTACAATGGGTGTCGATAATTATTACGAAGCGGAAGCCAAATTCGTAGTAGATGGTGGCGGCGAGGAGCGCCGCCATAGGAGTTTCTTATGGAACTAGCGGGTGCGTCAGTTCATTAAAAGATAAAAGGAGAGTACATATTATACAAGGCTAATATGTGTTCTCCTTTATTTATTAAGGTTTTTTATAATTTAGGTCTTGATAAGCGGAGCATTCCGCCTCTCGTAGAATATATATAATCAAATAAATAGTGAAGGTGATTTTACTTTATCTGAAGAAATTCTAGAGGAAAAAAGGAATATGACACCATAATTATTTATGACTACGAAGATTATCCTGACATCGTTAGTGGTCGCTATGACAATTGCGGTAACACTTAGTTTGAAAGTTCGGTTAAATATATTCGTAAATGCAGAGAGTGTGGCATGAAGAAATCGATTTAACCCTATTAAGAAAGAAGTAAAATTAGTTAAAACACAACAGCTTATAGATTGGAGCATCTACATTACCATTATTCCTCTGTTTTGCTAAGGACTTTCTATAATATACCCCTAAAAAAAGCAATGTATCTCAAGTTTGAGAAATTCATTGCTTTTTTTCCATTTGCCCGTACCTCTGTGTAATCTGTCTGTTTTCACATCCATGAGTTGACTTTATTGTTGAGGAAGGTTTAGGGCTGTATTTGCTGTATTTAAATCAACTTGTAATTGTTCACTTAAATCATGTGGATGATAGTAACCTTTTGAAATCATATAGTTACTTATCTCTCCGTGTCTTTCTACAGCGACACGAAGCTGTTCTCTTAAGGCTGCTTTCAATTCAGGTGTTTTTGTTTCTGTAATGGCAAATGCAATATTTCTAATTCCTGATTTTGCGGATATTAAGAAGTCCGTTGCAATCACCTGATCAGTCATGCCACCCATCCCCGCCATATTTTGCAAAAAATTTGTCATTACTGTTCCCCTCGATTTGTCAGAATTTCCTGCAGTTTATGAATATCTTGTGTCCCAGTGCTCATGTCTTTTAATAGAATATTTTGTAGTTCTGTATCCTGCACTAAACTGCTCATTGAAGAGGACTTTGTTAGACAAAGACTCTTGAAAGTTAAAATTTCGTGCGCCTCTAAAGTTTCATGCAGTCCTAAATTTTTGGTCATGATTTTTCACTCCATTTCTATTGAGAATTCACTTACATATCTTTCGTAATACAAAAGTTTTTATACATCATCATTTGCAAAGGTAACGTATATTTTGCGAAAAAAAAAAAACTACCTATCGGTCAATATTCCGTATAACAAACAGATGAACTGGGAAAGGTATTTTTGTTATATAGATTAGGGAGGTTAACGTATGGAAAATGAAAGCTTGGCATTTCATGAAACCATGGAAACGCATGAAATTTTAAATTTTAAAACAATAGGTTTAATGAGATCTAAATTAATGCAAGGAATTTGCTTTGACAATGACTTAAAAGCATTAATGGAAAAAGACGTACAACAATCTATAGCTGCTATAAACGAGCTAAAGGGTTTTTATAAAGAAGCCCGAACAAACTATGAAAAATGAGGTGAAATTTAAATGGAAATGGATTTTTTAGATCCTCAAGGCGCTGAACATATGCCGGAAATGGCTGATTCCTCTTTCGCGTTAGATTTTCTACTCTCTATCAAAAGTGGGATTCATACTTATGGTATTGCATTATCTGAAACAGCGAATCCCGCATTGAGAAAAGCATTGTACCAGCAAATGGAGCAATCTATTGACTTACATGGTGAGTTATCCGATTTAATGATCAGGAAGGGCTGGCTTTATCCGAACGATGTAGGTAAACAGGTGGAATTAGATTTGAAATCAGCCGATATGGCGGTTAGTATCGCTGGAATGAATCTTTTCCCGAATGATACTGACAGACTCGGCATGTTCGCAACGCCGAATAAATAAAGGAGGAAAAGCATCATGAAAGCCGTAACTTACCAGGGCAATAAAAATGTACAGGTTAAAGAAGTTAAAGACCCTAACATCAAAAATTCGGATGATATTATTGTAAAAGTCACTACTTCAGCGATTTGCGGCTCCGATTTGCACTTAATTCATCAATTAATTCCCAATATGCCTACAGATTATGTCATTGGTCATGAGCCGATGGGGGTTGTTGAGGAAGTTGGACCAGGGGTAACTAAGGTAAAGAAGGGAGACCGGGTCATTATCCCCTTTAACGTTAGCTGCGGGAGCTGCTGGTATTGCGACCACGACCTTACAAGTCAGTGCGATAATTCAAATCCTCATGGGGAAATGGGTGGTTTTTTTGGATACTCAGAAACAACTGGTGGGTATGCGGGCGGGCAAGCTGAATATATGCGTGTTCCTTATGGAAACTTTACCCCTTTCAAAATCCCAGAAGACTGCGAGGTAGAAGATGAAAAATTGGTGTTGCTCGCTGATGCAGCATCCACAGCATTCTGGAGTGTAGATCACGCAGGTGTTAAATCTGGCGATACGGTTATCGTTTTAGGCTGCGGTCCTGTAGGTCTACTTACTCAAAAATTCGCTTGGTTTAAAGGGGCGAAAAGAGTGATTGCTGTCGACCATCTCGACTATCGTTTAGAGCATGCAAAAAGGACGAATAAAGTCGAAACCGTAAATTTTGCACAATATGAAAATACTGGCGAATACCTTAAAGAAATCACTAAAGGTGGTGCAGATATCGTTATTGACTGTTCCGGGATGAGTGGCAAAATGACTCCGATGGAATATCTTGCATCGGGTCTTAAATTACATGGGGGAGCCATGGGAGGGATTGTAATTGCGTCCCAAGCCGTGCGTAAGGCGGGAACTATACAAATAACAGGCGTTTATGGCGGCCGTTATAATGGATTCCCCCTAGGAGATATTTTCCAAAGAAACGTGGAAATTAAAACAGGTCAGGCTCCTGTTATTCCTTATATGCCCTACCTTTATAAACTAATATCAGAAGGAAAAGTAGATCCTGGCGATGTTGTAACCCATGTACTTCCAATTGACCAAGCAAAGCATGGGTATGAAGTATTTGATACAAGGACAGATGGATGTATTAAAGTGGTCCTTAAGCCATAAAGATGGTTGTTTTCATTTGGAAAAATAGATTTGAAGGTATCAAACCCTTTTTTAACTTTTGGAAGTGATTTTTACTTCTGGTTTAAATACGCATAGAAGAAGATTTAAGAAAAGTGAACACCCCTGTCTTGAGAGCTACATTTACCTTATTCAAATTAAGTACCAGAAAAGACGATTTTACCCCACGTTAAGGGAAAATCGTTTTTTTTGTGCTCTAAGCTATCTTTTTTCAAAGAGTTTTTTTCATTAAGTAAAACCCACGACCTACAAAAACTATAAGGGGCAAATTAGTTATAGGGTTTTCGTTATTTTTTACTTCTTTCGTTTGGATTTTTCACATATACTTTTTCTTTTCTTTGGAGATCAAAATCAGAAAAGGTTATAGCAGTAAGTGGATTCATTCAGCGAATCATTCGGCATATACTCTTTCATGGTAAAATCCCTATCAATTGTTATAGGGATTTTAGTTTGTTGCTTTGATTTAGCAAATGTTTTTTTTGCAAATTCAATCGATCCATCATCTTTCAAAACAAGAGAAGCATCAAAAGGCTTCTTTTCTTTTGTCTTCGGTTTCATCCCTTTGATCACACTTGTTTTCTTCTTGGTGCATAAATCTTTCACATGTTTTTCTGTCCCTTTTTTTCCAAGCATTTGAGATGGGAATGTCTGTTTACACCCACTTGAATATTCCGGAAATTTGATCAAAGCGATTACGATGACTGATATCCGAAGAAGATTATCCTCAATAGCTTCCAAGTATTATCTTTTTGTCCTCTCCAATAAACGATCTATGGAATCCTGTATGTGGCTGGAGATCGCAATCTCGGCTCTGTATACATCCCTTGTCCGGATGGCCTCAATGATTTCCATATGTTCCGATGGTGCGTCTTTTTGGTCGATCTCACCTTTGACGTGATAAAACCGGCCTATATGAAGATGACAGTGCATGCCTTTATATGCTTCAAATAAAAACGGGTTTCCTCCAGCGTTCATGATGGCATGATGAAATTGTTGATCTAAATGAGTAAAATCTAGTATTTTTTTGTTGGAAGCACCTGTGTTTGTGGAAAACATTTCATCTGTAAGCGCGGCCATTTCTTCCGTCACGCTTACATTATTTAAGCGGATAATATTCCGGACCGCATGCGTCTCCAGTAATATCCGGGCCTCTAACATTTTCGCCATATTTTCAGTATCTAATATGTCACTGACCCGATACCCCTTATTTGGTTCTAAGATGACTAAGTTCTCAGAGTTCAGACGAGATAATGCTTCTCTGAGAGGTATGGCGCTAATGTTGATTTCCCGGGTTAAATGGCTGATATTGATTTTTTGTCCCGGCGATAAATCCCATTCAAAAATCTTTTCTTTTAATAAATTGTAGACATATTCCGTTGTTTCTCCGCGTTCTTTTTCCTTTATCATCGAAAGGCCCCTAACTTAAAAAAATTCTATGAGAACGAGTGTTATTTCATATAGATGTAACAACTTAAATTAAAACTGAAGCAGCTTTCGGCTTGTTGACCCTATCAATAAGATAAGGCGAAACCATATTGATATCAAGAATAGAGAGTTTAGAAGTAGACTCCATAGTCTGCTGGAAAGCTACAAAAATATATCCTCATCACTGATGATTATATATTATATTTGATGGATTTTGAATAGATTATATATAATATTTTAAAAATAATCATGAATTATTTAATCTATCTATATTATTCGAAGTGAAAAACATTGTAATAGCAAGGTTTATATAAAAAAACTGAATATTTTTAATTTTAAATATTTACATAATCGTATATTATATGATATATTTTTGGAAATGATTACATACTATTTTTGGGCAGGATTCTACAATAATCAGTTACTAAAGAGTGTTGATGGGCAGGGAAAATCTTAAGTTTAAAATGGAAGCGCTTTATAATTGCCGTTTTCTTGATTGAAATTTATTGAATCTATTAGAAGAAATAACTGTGAAGTTAAAAAAAGTGATCTTTATTTTTCAAAGGAGGAATCTTCAATGAGCACAACGCTGAGCAGAAAAAACACATTTTATGGCCATTTCATAAATGGGCAATGGATATCCGATCAACATACAATCGCTGTTATGAACAAATATAACAAAGAAGAAATTGCCCAGATCGGCAGGGCATCCCGGAAAATTGTTTCTGAAGCGGTGACCAATGCCTTGGAAACCTTTAATACGAGAAAGCTAGATTCCAATCAACGCTACGAGATTCTAATGCGTGCAGCGGATATCGCTAAAGAGAGAAAAGAAGAGCTGGCGATGATTCTGGTTCAGGAAGTCGGTAAAGTATTGAAGGATGCCAGAGGGGAAATCGATAGAGGAATCCAAACGATGATAGCTTCAGCGGAAGAAGCAAAACGGATTGCCGGTACAGGCGTTCCTTTGGGGCAGTCTGGAAACGACAATAAGATGGCTTTCACCATCAGGGTTCCTGTTGGGGTTATCGGTGCGATCACCCCGTTTAATTTCCCATTCAATCTCACCATACACAAGGTAGCTCCTGCGTTGGCAGCGGGAAATACAATCGTGTTGAAGCCGGCTGAAATGACGCCACTCATTGCATGCAAGATCGCAGAAATTTTTTCTGAAGCTGGATTGCCTGCAGGTTTTCTGAATGTGGTTAACGGGTTTGGGCAGGAAACAGGTCAATACCTTTTGGAGGATGAACGAATTGCAATGTTCACTTTTACAGGGAGTCCCGGTGTAGGTCGGCATATTAAGAGCAGTACGGGAATTCGTAAGGTTACTTTGGAATTAGGGAATAACTCCCCAAACATCATTCACAAGGATGTCCATGATTTAGACAGAGCAGTTGAGCTCTGTGTCACACGAGGGTATGTGAATGCAGGGCAAGCCTGCATCTCAGTACAGCGAATCTACGTTCATAGAAATATCTGCGATACGTTTGTGGAGAAGGCAGTCAAGGTGGCACAGGGCTTGAAGGTCGGTGATCCGGAAGATTCTTCCACGGACATTGGCCCTATGATTTCCGAGAAAGAAGCAAGGCGTGCGGAAGAATGGATCCAGGAAGCCAGGCGTCTTGGGGCCAAAGTGGTATATGGAGGGAAAAGGCGGGATTCGATTCTAGAACCTACTATATTAATAGATGTGAAACCGGAAATGAAGGTAGTCTGCCAGGAAGTGTTCGCACCGGTGATTAGCATCATTCCTTTCGATAGCATCGAGGAGGCTTTCCGTCAGGCCAATGATACGAAGTTCGGCTTACAAGTTGGTTTATTTACATCCGATATCACTTTAGCCATGCGGGCAACACAGGAACTCCATTTTGGCGGTGTAATCATCAATGATGTTTCTACATACCGTGCCGACATTATGCCGTACGGCGGAGTGAAGGACAGCGGAATTGGCAAAGAGGGACCGCATTATGCCATGCAAGAAATGACAGACGAAAAACTTGTCGTCATCAATCTTTAGACTTTGGAGGTAAGGAATATGAGAAATACATGGGATTTTTATTCTACCGAAAGAATCGTATTTGGAAACGGGGCAATCGGGCAATTGGATGTGATCCTTCAAAGATTAAAGGCAAAAAACATCTTGCTCGTTACTGACCCAGGGATCAAAAATGCAGGAATCGTAGACAGAATTTCATCGTTGTTGGAACATGCAAATTACGAAACAGTTATCTATGACCAGGTCGTACCGGAACCTCCGGTAGATTCGGCGATGGACTGTTATAAGTTTGCTAAATCTCAAATGGATATTGATGCAGTAATTGGCCTTGGCGGAGGAAGCAGCATTGATATGGCGAAGATTGTCGCTTTGTTGGTCGCCCATGGCGGACATCCCCTGGACTATTATGGCGGAGAAAACCAGGTTCCTGGACCCATCGCCCCTCTTGTAGCGATTCCGACGACTGCTGGAACCGGTTCAGAAGTGACATCTGTAGCGGTGTTGACCGATGTGGAAAATAACCTGAAAGTTGGTATCTCGGATAATTACCTAAGACCAACCGTTGCTCTACTTGATCCAGAATTAACGTTAGGGCTTCCTGCTTATGTAACAGCTTGTTCCGGAATTGATGCTTTGTCACATGCGATAGAGGCATACACAGCCAAACCTTCTGCATATATCCAGGCAGAAGGAAGCATTTTATTCCAAGGTTCAATCCCCATAAGCGATGCACTCGCCTTCAGAGCCATTGAATTGATTGCAAAAAACCTGCCGCTTGCGGTGCAGCAAGGGAGCAATCTCGAGGCCCGTTCCAATATGCTAATGGGCAGCCTGCTTGCTGGAATGTCCTTTTCAAATGCAGGTACAGCAGCAGCCCATGCATTGGCTTACCCAATCGGAGGACTTGTGAAGTCACCGCATGGAGAGGTGACCGGGCTCTTGCTTCCATATGTCATGGAATATAATGCAACTGTAGAAACAGAAAAAATGGTGAGGATTTCCCAGGCATTCAATGTGAACACGGATGGCCTCTCCGATAAGGAAGCCGCTTTGGCTGCATCAAAAGCTGTGCTTACCCTGCTTGGGGAAATTGGACTGCCTACAAAGCTGACGAAGATTGGGATCAAAGAAGAGGATATTCCCGAAATTGCTGAGAAGACCCTCCAAATCGATCGCCTGATTCGGAATAACCCAAGAGTGCCAACCCAGCGCAGTTTAGAAGAATTACTTAGAAAAGCTTTATAGATTGCTTGAAGGTAGGGTGTCCATGAAAGTTTAAGCATCATAACCATTCATGATGGATCTGCAGACCGGGGCGGAAAGGGTTTCACTATCTAATAGAATATAAATGGAGAGGAAGATGAAAATGTCTCTTATGCCTTTTACATATAGTATGCCGACACGGGTGGAATGCGGTAACGGAATATCTGGAAAAACAGGGGAACTCATTAAGGATTTAGGTGTATCGAGTGTGCTGATCGTAACAGATAAAGGGGTAAGAGGAGCCGGTCTCTTACAAGGCATTGAAAAATCCCTTGCTTCGGCAAACCTTTATTTTGAGATTTACGATGAGGTAGAGCCTAATCCATCAGCTCAAACAATCCAACAGGGGACAGTGTATCTTAAGCAACAAAAGATGGAGGCGGTTCTGGCTGTAGGAGGAGGAAGCAGCATTGACACAGCCAAGGGCATCGCGGCAATGGCTACTAATCCCGGCCATATCCTGGATTATGAAGGGGTTGGAAATATTTCCAATCCTCCGCTCCCGATCATAGCAATCCCGACTACGGCTGGAACTGGCAGTGAAGCTACTAATTCAACAGTGGTAACGAATAAGGACACCTCTTTTAAATTAGGAGTACTTAGTTCACTTTTGTTTCCAAAGCTAGCTATATTGGATCCTGCCCTTACATTAAATTTACCTCAAGAGATTACTGCAGCTACTGGTATGGATGCTCTGACGCATGCAATTGAATCTTACACCTCCAAATCTGCCAACCCTGTCAGTAAGGCTTTCGCGATGCAGGCCATTAAGATGATCGGTGAAAATTTAACACGATCGTACTTTGTGGGAACGGACATGGAGAGCAGGGAAAACATGCTTGTAGCCTCCCTGTTAGCTGGTGCAGCCTTTTCACAATCCCGACTGGGTAATGTACACGCCATTTCTCATACATTTGGAGGAGTCTTTAATATCCCGCATGGCATCGCAAATGCAGCACTATTGCCATTCGTCATGAGATTCAACCTGCCGGCATGTGAGGATCAGTATAGAGAAATTGCAATAGCTTTAGGAAAGGATGTAAGCGGTTTATCCAATGCACAAGCAGCCGAGAAAGCAATCGAAACCATCATCGAAATGAATCGGAGCATGAATATTCCTCTTAATATTAAAGAGCTTGGAGTCTCTTTGGACGTTTTGCCGAAATTAGTGGAAGATTCCATGCGAAGCGGTAACGTGGTCGTTAATCCAAGGCTGACGAAGGCATCGGATATCCAACTGATTATAGAGAAGGCTTATGAGGGGGACTTTGAAGGTTTTAATAATGGTAATCGAAATGCAAGCAGTGCAAAAAATTCAGAAACGGCCATCGTGAATGTATAAAAACCATTCAATTTGAAAATCACCTGGAATTTCAGGGGATTTCGAATCAGTTTCCCCTTTTTAACTTTTTTCGGACACATGGATTTCCCGCAGCATTTTTCTACCTGAATATAATTATCTAATGAGGTGACGTATGAAAAAGACCAATGGAAGATGGCTTGTAGTGGTACTCCTTTTCGTCGCAACAACAATCAATTATATGGATCGGGCAATTCTTGGCATTGCAGGACCCTCGATTATGAAGGATCTTTCGCTTTCGGCAGTAGAATTCGGGATATTGGGGTCAGCGTTCTTTTGGTCGTATGCCTTAATGCAGATCCCGGTCGGGGTAATCGTTGATAAATTGGGGGCACGCTTAACTTATTCGATTGCCATCGTTTGGTGGTCGCTCTGTACGGTGTTTACTGGAATGGGACGTTCGCTTGGCGGACTGATTGGTATCCGCGTTTTAATGGGAATCGGAGAGGCTCCAGCGTTTCCAACCAATACGCGCGTTATTTCAGACTGGCTGCCGTCACACGAACGGGGCATTGCAAACGGGATATTTAATTCTGGTACAGCTATCGGGATTGGCATAACGACACCCATTTTAGCATGGATCATCCAGACTTGGGGATGGCAAGCATCCTTTGCGGTAATTGGATCCATCGGTTTTGTATGGCTGGCATTCTGGTTATTCTTTTTCAAAAACCATCCAGAGCAAAGTAAGATTGCAAACGAGGCCGAAGTAGCCTATATCAAAGAGGAGCAAACTCAAACCGAAAAAGCGACGACACTAAACGTCTCACCATTTAAATTCTTTAAATTCAGAAGTGTTTACCCTATGTTATACGGCTTGTTTGCCCATAACTATCTTACTTATTTAATGATGACCTGGCTTCCCACTTATCTTGTAGTCGAAAGGCAAATGACTCTTTTAAAAGCCGGTTTTTTCACGATGCTACCTTGGATCATGTCCTTTCTGGGAAATATTCTAGGAGGGGTTTTATCGGATTTCTTGATTAAAAGAGGCTGGAATTCCATCAAAGCAAGAAAGACTGTTTTAACCATCGGCATGCTTTTTCCATTAGCTATTATACCGACTATCTATACAGACAGCGCCATAATGGCACTTACGTATATCTCAATAGCAATCGGCGGTGAAGGATTGGCTGCGGGCATTCTCTGGGCCACTGTTTCGGATGTTGCTCCAAAGGGTGCGGAAGGAAAGCTTGCAGGACTGCAAAACTTCGTGGGGAACCTCGCTGGCTGGATAGCTCCAGTCGCAACAGGGATCTTAATAGCGAAGTTCAATAATTTCAATATAGCCCTGATCATACCTGTAGTCATTTGCCTTATTGCTGCTGTGGGGTATACCTTCGTTCTTAAAAATGAAAGGATTTCCATTAACACGGACATTGACGGGGGAACTAAAGTTTCAGGACTCTAATCTTTTTGTGTATATAATGAAGCGCTTTGCAAATTCAACGAAAAAAGGAGACATATTCATGCTGAAAACTAGTGGATTAGTCAATTTATCTGAACTGAAAATGTATGTGAACGGTGAATGGACTGCAGCGCATAACGGAGAAACTTTACCAGTAACAAATCCATCAACAGGGAAAGTGGTGGCAAGGATTCCAAATGGAGGACGCCAAGAAACGCATGCGGCCATTGCAGCTGCTGAGGAAGCGTTTAAAACCTGGTCAAAACTGACGGCACAGGAACGCAGTAAATATCTAAAGATATTGCATGACCTTATGCATGAATATAAAGATGAATTAGCAGAAATCATGAGTATGGAAATGGGCAAGCCCTTAACGGAAGCCCGGGGTGAAGTGGATTTTGCTGCAAGCTACCTGGAATGGTTTGCTGAAGAAGGACGCCGGATTTATGGGGAAACGATCCCTGCTTCTGCTGCAAATAAAAGGCTATCGGTGATTCGCCAGCCGATTGGAGTGGTCGCTTCCATTACCCCTTGGAATTTCCCGTTGGCCATGATGACGCGGAAAGTAGGACCTGCCATGGCCGCTGGATGTACAGTCATTGTCAAGCCTGCAAAACAATCTCCTATTAGTGCGTTAGCGTTTGGTAAATTGGTGGAAATGGCGGGAGTGCCTGCTGGAGTGGTCAGTATCGTAACAGGGAGTGCCGGACCTATTTCGGATGAAATTTTTGAAAATCCGGTAGTAAGGAAAATTTCTTTTACAGGATCTACTGAAGTAGGCAAATTGCTGGTTACCAAGTCAGCCCCGCAGCTCAAGAGACTTTCCCTTGAGCTTGGGGGACACGCGCCATTTATCGTCTTTGAGGATGCTGATTTGGAAGCCGCAGCAGATGGTGCCGTTGCAAGCAAGTTCAGGAACACCGGACAAACGTGCGTATGCGCAAATCGAATTTACGTCCACCGTTCTGTCATCAATAAATTCTCTGCACTTTTTGTTGAAAAGGTACAAGCTCTAAAAGTCGGAAATAGCATCGATCCAACCGTTGAAGTCGGGCCTCTTGTCAGCAGTGATGGCCTGGCAAAGGTAGAGGAACATGTACAAGATGCCTTGGCAAAAGGTGCCCGCCTTCTTTGTGGCGGACAAAGAGTTGAAGGGGAATTGGCTGATGGATTGTTCTATGAACCTACCGTTCTGGGTGGAGTGAATAAGGATATGCTTATCACATACAAGGAAACATTTGGACCGGTTGCACCAATCATCCCGTTTGATACAGAAGAAGAAGTGATCGAGCTTGCCAATAATACAGAGTACGGGCTGGCCGCTTATTTTTATACACAGAATATAAGCAGGGGAGTCAGGGTATCCGAAGCTCTGGAGTTCGGCATCATCGGCTTTAACGACGCAATTCCCACCGTTGCACAAGCTCCATTTGGCGGCATGAAAGAGAGTGGTATGGGAAGGGAAGGTGGCCATCAAGGCCTTGAAGAATATTTGGAAGAAAAATATATATCAATGGGTTTTTAAGATAGGGCAAGTAAAGGCTTGAGGTGAATTCGGATCCTTAAGCCTTTCCTTTTTTACCTCATAAAAAGTCTTAATTCAACACACGCTCCCCTTTGATTAACAAACCTCAGTTACAGAACCTATGGCCAGGTTGCTTTACATCCTAAGACAAATAAAAAATATCCTGAATTCCTGTTACGTTTTCTATCTCTCTAAGATATTGGTGTAAGCTCTCTAGTCCTTCAATGGTATGCGTAACTTTAAAACTTCCTTGATAAGGCTTCTTCTTCTCCAAGAATGCTTGAACCTGACTTTCACCTTTCGATACATCCAGACCAACTACTGGATTCATTTATTATCTCCTCCTAAAGAATATTGCCGGTACCCCTAAATCCTTCTTGCAGTATCATAGCTTCGCTTGTTATACGAGATCTTGGTCCCAACCAGCCAAATCATGTTTAAGCAAGTAGGGGGCGAACTGTTTAGTTGACGGGGTCCAAGCCCCACGGGCAGGAACGTTCTAACCCGGATACCGTTATCATATATCGATATAAAAATTGTTCAACCAGAAATAACTGGCTGACCTTTATAATACGAAGGGGCAGGATAGTTAAAGAGTGCTGTTTGATCTTTATTCAACAATTGGGCCAGATTGTTGAGGAATAGTGAACAGTAGGCATACTAATTTAAGATTATTTGTGAAAAGTTACACTTAAGCTATCCGGGCAATCAATCTGTAAATCCTTTGTGTAATATATTGGGAATGTCTGCTAATATTATTTATATCATATTGAAAAATTTCATATAGGGGGATTTATGAATTTAGAAATAACGTTTAATAACAATGTAATGGAGTACATACTTAATAAACTAGCAGCGCTTGGTTTATTAGTATTTATTATGTGTATATATATCATTTTGGGAACCGAATTTGATTTGTATGAGTTTACAGAGTCTATATCAAATATAAAGGTTTGGGGATTAATTTGTGGATATGCACTAGTGATGACAGTGCTAATCGATTTAGTAAGGTATAAATGGAGAGAGGTCACATACAAGACGAGTATCCTTTTGCACTGTTTAGCAGGATTTATTGTGTTTTTTCCATTTATGGGTATTAATTTGTTTTCATTGATTGCTGGAAGTGTTGGTGCATTATGTGCATTTATCTATGCTTTTAGCTACTATTTTTTAGAGAAAAAAAAGCAATTAGTATGGATTTCTCTTTTAGTCTTCCCTCTACTGCTATGTATAAGATTATTCGATTTTACTATAAAAGAAGATTGGACCGAAGAAAAGACAAAATCATCATTTTCCGCAGAGTTTGAGCGTTTCAATGGAAAAAACGAGATTCCAATATCTTTAAAAAAGGGAGATGTAGTAACGAGTTATATATCCTTTGACCAAATGAATGAGGGAGGATATGGGTATCATATTTTAGATAATAACGGGAAGTTAGTAGAGATGAAAGAGCTAGAAGATACGTATGGAGAATATAGAGACATTGATACGAATGTAATCCAGTTTAATGCAGAAAAAGCAGGTATATATATATTAATAGTCACAGGGGATAATTTGAAAGGGAAGATTGATGTAAAATGGGAAATAGATTAATGCAAAGGAATATGAGCACTTTTTAATATATTATTTGTACAACATATTCATTCTTATGACCTTCAATTATAGAGTTTTTGAAAAAAATGTACTTAAACAATAGTATGCTTTTATGCAATATCTTAAGTGGCAAGAAGGCTCACTATGTATCAGGAGGTCGATAATAATGCCTGTTCATGATTTTGGAATAATTGATAATATCGAAAATCTGAAAAGAAATATTGGTTATGAACCACAAAAATATAAATGTATTTCTGTTGATGATGAAATTATTAATCACTTAAATGAGCATTTATCTATTATGAGAACCTACTTTCATTCGCTTGAACGCCCAGAGTTTGGGTTAGCTTACTGGGGAATTACAATTATTCCACCTGATTCTTTATCAATGTTTTATGATGTGATTACATCTTCAACGATGTATAAAAAATCTGCTGAACTTAATGAATTAGCTTCTAAAATATTTCAGGCTAAAGAGGAAAATAAATACATGATACACTTTGGAATATAAGCCTTTTTGTTTTTTATCTTATCTAAATTAACGGGTGCTTATATTAAAGAAGGGATGGCTGCGGCTAACGGGTTCCCTTTTGAGGTGCAAACAATGCAAATCACATCACATTTTTTGTCACTAATATCAATGCAATTCTCAATGCAATTCTCAATGGAATTCTCTAATTAAATATCAATAATAAACGCAGAGAAGGGATAGCTTAATAGCTATCCCTTCATCTTAATTTCACTATCTAATCCCGTTGGTTGAAGAAAGTTGTTGTCTGTTTTTATTGAGTGTATTCGTCGCCCTTGTACTCCAAAATATCACCTGGCTGACAATCCAAAGTCTTACATATCGCTTCTAATGTTGAAAAACGAACCGCTTTTGCTTTTCCATTTTTCAGAATGGAAAGATTCGCCATAGTAATTCCAACCCTCTCCGAAAGTACTGTTACGCTCATTTTCCTTTTTGCCAACATCACATCAATATTGATGATAATCGCCATGATATTCACCTCAGATCGTTAAATCATTTTCTGATTTTATATTAATAGCTTCTTGTAAAAGTCTTTGGAGAACAGCAGCAAAAACGGCGATCACCATTGAGGCGAAAATAATGACCAATCCGATTGGTATGAAACTTGGAGGGTCAACTCTTTTCGCCATGAGATAGTAGAGTGGCATACCTAACAGGTACAAGGTACTGATCGTGATGGCACAGTGTTTTATATTCTTTAAAGCCTTTACCGATAATTCCGAGAACGCTTGGTTCTTATCAATATAGCTTAAAAGTTTAAAAGCTTGATAAAGAGCGAAATAAAAAGGAATCGCTGCCACGTACATATCGATTAAAACGAGAGATTTCATATAAGCAATATCTGGATACAATTCCCCAGCAAAATTCCCAATCTTAGGCACCAAAAATATGCACAATGCAAGAACTGCAATTCCAACCAGAAAAATAATTACCTTTAAGAAAGTGGTTGAACCTGGTTTAACATTCATTTAAAATACCTCACTTATTTAATGACAACATGATTTTATCATATGATTTATCGTTTTACAATAAATTTGTATTGTTTTTTATTGTATTATTATTGTTACATGAAGTCCTTCGATATACTTGTTTCTTTGATCAAATTCATGAAGGGCATTCAAATATTCCGAGTAAGACTCCGTATCATTCTTTGTTTTTTGTTGAGGAGAGAAAGAGAAGCGAAGTCTTGCATTCTTTTGAGAGAAATAATCAAGATCTATTTAAGCTGGAGCAAGAGAATAAACAGAATTTGTGGAAGAGTCATCTCTTGCTCTCATATAGACGGGCAGCATTCATGTAATAAATGAAGTGGTAATTGAGTAGGTTTGTGAAACATTGTACTTAAACTACGGGTGCGTTAGCATTCCTGTAGATCGTTAAATATCAGGTTTGAAAAAAATAGAGCCCCTCAGTAAGATACGAGTATAGTGTCCAATCTAACTCAAAGTCTTAAGGAGGAAGCCCTACTATGAATTTTAAAATGCAAAACAAACAAAATCAACTGATTGAAAGAATTACGGATCAACATCTAGTTGTTGGTGTGGATATCGCCCAACACGTACACGTGGCCCGTGCTGTAAACTATCGAGGCATTGTGATCGGGAAACCTTTGTCTTTTGAAAATAACGAAGAGGGTTTTACTAGATTACTAAATTGGATCAAGGAACTAAAACACATGAAAAACCTAGACACCACGATAGTCGGAATGGAACCTACCGGTCATTATTGGATAAACCTTTCAAAGTGGCTAGTCAAACAAAACATTGATGTCGTTACGGTCAATCCTCACCATGTCAAAAGAAACAAAGAAAATCGTGATAATACGCAATCCAAAAGTGATAAAAAAGATGCCCTTGTCATCGCTGATATGGTGAAGAATGGCTATTATGCCTTCGTTCGTTCCACTTCAGAATCATTTGAAAAACTTCGTGTCCTTATGGCCAACCGAGATGTGATCGTTAAGCGCCTTGTTAGCTCCATCAACCAGATTAATCGCTGGGTGGATGTTGTCTTTCCCGAGCTCCGGCAAGTGTTTAAAGACGTATCATGTAAAGGGGCAATCGCAACCCTACGCCTCTTTCCTACCCCAGCTGAAATATGTTCCTTACAGCCTCAAGATATCGTAACCGGGTGGAAATCATGTATGAAGCGACATTCCGGGCATAAAAAAGCCCGTTCCCTGATTACATTGGCCAAGCGTTCAATTGGTACGAAACAAGCCCTTGATGCGTATAAACTTCACTTGGAACAGTTATTAGAGGAATATGATCTCGCTTCATCCCAACTCGAAAGAGTGACGCAAGAAGTCACAAACGTCTTGGAACAGATTCCATTCGTTAAGCAAATACTTGCCATTAAAGGAATCAGCGAAATTTCACTGGCGGGCATCTTAGGAGAAGCTGGAGATCTGAGTGGGTTCGCTCACGGGAATGCGCTCCTTCGTCATGCAGGATTGCATCTCGCTGAGGCAAGCTCTGGGAAGTGGAAAGGCCAAATTGTTCTTTCCAAACGTGGAAGATCACGCCTGCGGCGTTACCTCTTCCTTGCGACCATGAGTCTGGTGATGAATAACCCTGAGTTTAAAGCCCTACACTCGAACAATGTTAAGGTGAAGAAGATTAAGAAAATGAAATCCATCATGAAACTATGTGGAAAACTCGCCCGTGTCCTAGTAGGGATTGCTCGTAATGGCTCTGTCTATAAACCGGAAATGGTATTCCCTCTTGAACAACTAGCAGCGTAAATTTACATTCACATTGTTTTTACGAAAGTTGGCTTATTCGTAGGATTTCAAAGAAAGCACGAAGTACTGGATATATAGAACAAAAGGGCAATGACCCGTTCCGTTAGCAAAACCAGCCTCCACCCCTTGGATAGGCATGACGAAGGAATGAAAGGGCATATGATTATGACCCGTTGAGACATGGGAGGGAAAGCCTCCAGGGGCAGCGTGGAAAATGCGTGCAGCATATGTAATAATATGGGATTCTCAATGGATCCCCTATTTCAACCTGCCCTCATCTTATCAAAACGGTCCTATCTCTTTCGTTCATCTAAAGCAACCTATACCATGTGGTTTGAAATCCTGCGAATAAGCGAGTATTCGTGAGCATTATCTATTAAACTGAGGGAGTTCTATAAGGATCACTAAAAGGTGTTCAATGACAATAAAGATAATTAATTACAAATAAAGATGTTTAATTTACAATAAACTTGTTTAACTCTTAACTAATAAGAAAAGGAGTATTGAATTTGAATCGTGTTGATGTTGTGTACACACTTTTGTTTAACGAGGATACCAATAAGATTTTAGTGGTACTAAATAAAAAAAATAACACTTGGTCCTTACCAGGAGGAGCAGTTGAAGCAAATGAGACTCTAAAAGAAGCAGCCATCAGAGAAGTTAAAGAAGAAACGGGCTATGATGTGCAGGTAAACGATATTATTGCATTAAATGAAGCATTTATAAATGAAGATCATGTATATTTTATTATGTTTGAAGGGCAAGTTCTAAAATCACCTGAACAAATTCCAAAGGAAAAAAACATTTTAAGAGTTGAATGGGTAAATTTAGAGGAAGCAGATAGACTAATGCCTTATTATCCAGAAGGAGTATCCAAACTAATTAGCAACTCCAGAGCAGGATATACATTCCAGAAATAATTAAAATACAATGGTATTAGGGCTAAATTGCTGTGTTATTGCATTGAATTATAGATTTTAAATGACATTATTGTTACTGTGGAAAGAGCAATTTTGACCTACAATCAAAATTAATAACTTTATTTTAACACCGTTCAAAAATTTGGACGGTGTTATGCATGTTTGTAGCTTTAAAATTAAACGACCTTATTGTCAATCAACAAAAGGATCACAAAAAATGATCAAACTATTTTATAAAAACCGTATACTTAATCACTAGAAAAGAATCCATTTTGTTCATTTTTTTCCAAAATGGATTCTTTTTATTTACGCTAATATGGGGGTTCAGGAGGACCTTTTGATCAATCCCTATAGTTGATTCTTTTACGTGCAAAATAGCACTTAAGTTAAGTGCAAATTATCACCTAAATTTACAGAATAGGATTCTAACGCTTTTTAAATGTGAGACTTGAACATTAAGCCTTATTAGCGCGATAACTTTCACTCTTAACGGAATCAGTACGGCACTTATTTGCAAAATGGGTGATTAAGGCCTTAGAATTAATCACAATTAATCCTGCAATGATCGTGATTCCCCCGAAAAACATGAGCCATGTTATCTTTTCCTGATACAAGACCTTCCCAAGTCCTAAGGCAATGATGGGGGAGATGTAGAGCCATGTGGACGGAAATATCGGGTCCGTTTTTGAAACAAGCCAATAGTATATGGTATGGGCAATCATAGAGCCAAAAACGGTCAAGTACACGATCGATCCTATTGCATTCTTATTTGCAAGATCTCCTATGTTTATCTGCTCAGATGTCAAAGACAGCAGCAGAAGCAATGCACCGCCGTAAATCATTTGAGTAGCATTCAGCATAATAGGTGAGGTGCCTGAAAAACGCTCTGACACCTTTTTGGAATAGATCGTTCCTGCTGCATAACCCACTTGACCAAGCAGAATAAGGAAGCAAGCGATCAGCCATATTGAATCGTAGGAAACAGTCAGATTCGGCATAAGGAGCAGAGCCACTCCAATCAAGCTGATTGCACATCCTACAAACGTTCTTATAGATAACTTAACGTGCAAGACCATTGTTTGAATCAGCAAAATCATAATTGGTCCCGTTGCAGACAGGACAGCACCAACTCCGGAAGCAACGTACTGTTCCGCCCAATATAGCGTAGCAAACGTTCCGAATGTTAACGTACTTCCTGTGATGAATGATTCTTTAGAAAAAAGAACAGCCAGATTTGCTTTTTTTCGCAGCGACATCATTAAAAATAGAAGGATTCCTGCCATGAAAAATCGAATCCCTGCTGAAAAAAAGGGAGGAAGCCCTTCGTCTACTCCTATTTTTATTGCCAGGAATGTTGTCCCAAAAATCAAGCACATACAAATATAGTTAAAGATAATCATGTAAATCCCTCCTTGCTACTCATCATATAGGACGGGAAATAGAACAGATTCATTGTAGGTAGAACAGATCGCAAACCTTGGTGCTAAACTGATATTGGGGGGAATTCATGTGAAGATAAAATCCTCAGAGCTTTATAAGCAGATTTACGATTTGGTTCTTGCCAAAATTGATCGTAAAGAATGGAAGGAACATGAGAAACTGCCTTCTGTAAGAAGAATGGCGGAGGAACTGAATGTAAATCGGTTGACTGTTCTAAGAGCTTATCAATTACTAAAAGAACATAAAAAGATATACGCAAAGGAAAAATCAGGGTACTTTGTTCAGCCTGAAGATCCATCTTTTTCTTTGAATGAATCTCAGCTGCCAGAAATCGCTGACTATCCTTATAGCAACCTGTTGTCATCGATCCATCAGGTGGCTGTTGACTATCAATTCTCTCAAGCCCTTATTGATCCGAATCTCCTGCCGAATTCTTATTTATCTGAATATGTCAAAAAGGTTTTTACCCTCTATCCCAAAGTGCTTGGCACTTATTCGACTGTTCAAGGGGATGAGGAATTGAGGACAGCACTTTCAGACTACTTTTACAAGACGCACCATTTTTTTGCACCGATTGATGAGCTGTTAATTACTTCAGGTGCTCAACAGGCCATTGATCTCGTGGCAAAGGTTCTGCTTAGGGCGAATGATACAGTATTAGTTGAGAGGCCTACATACAGCTCAGCCATTGATATTTTCAGGCAATATGGTGCGCGTATTATTGGGATTGAGATTGGGCAGGGCGGTTACGATCTGAATCAGCTAGAACATATCTTAAAAAAAGATAAACCGCGGTTTTTCTATACAAATCCAACCTTCAATAATCCAACAGGCCACACCATTTCTGCTCTGCAAAGAAAACAGCTGGTGGAACTTGCAGAAAAGTATCAATGTGTCATCGTTGAAGATGATCCTTTCAGGGATATTTATTTTGATAAGGCTCCTCCATTCCCGATTTATTCGTATGATACCGATGGCTATGTTATCTATATCCGCAGCTTTAGTAAATACGTTTCACCTGGATTGCGTGTTGCAGCTGTAGCTTGCCGTCATCCGCTAATGAGCCACTTGATTACTTCAAAGTCACTCGCTGACAACGGGACGGCCCTTATTAATCAAAAAATGTTCCTGCACTATTTTTTCTCGGAACGAATGCAGATTCACTTGGAGAAATTGCGAACAGCTCTATTTTTAAGGAAAGAAGTAATGAGAAATGAACTGGCTGCAACGTCATGGAAATGGACAGATCCATCAGGAGGATTAAACTTGTGGGTGGAACTTCCAGAACAAATTTCAGTTGAAAAGCTCCTTGATGCCTGTTTGGAACAGTCCATTTCCTTCGTGCCGGGATCTATATGTGATCCAGATCAAGCCCTTAGATCGTGGATTAGACTGAGCTTTTCGTACGCAAACGAAATACAGCTGCAAACAGGCATGAAAAAACTAATGACGGTTGCTGAAACGATAAATAGTGATTCCGCATATCGACAATGATTTTAATTACAAGTTCAACTTATATAGCAAGATTTTATATGAAATCCCTATCAAAGTTTGCCATAATAAGAGAGTAGGAAGGGGGAACATCATGCTTCGATTATACGGGGCTTTAATTGGCCTTAGTTTGATATGGGGTTTATCGTTTGTTTTTATGAAGTGGTTGCTCCCGCCAGCGGGCATTTGGGGGATTGTGTTTCTCCGCTGTTTGGCGGGTGCTGCTGTTCTGCTTCCCGTTTTGTGGTGGAAGCGCAGGGAAATCAGCTGGAAATTGCCGTGGAAAGCACTGGTCGTTGTCGGAATCTTCAATTGCGTATTGGCATGGGGATTAATTCCTCTAAGTGAAACAGAGATTAACAGCAGCACGGCATCGATTCTTAATGCAACCACTCCGATCTGGACGGGGATCATCGGATTTATTATTTTTTCATATGTTCTAACCGCCCGCCAATGGATGGGCATTCTTATCGGTTTTTTCGGAATTCTAGTATTGATGGATTTTCAAGTCGGTCAGCTTTTCGGCAAGGAATTCATCGGGATTGGAACAATGCTGCTTGCGTCCACCTGTTACGGATTTGCCGGCCAATTTACGAAAAGATTTCTTTCTGGTACCGGAGTATTGGTCATAACGACATTTACGCTGCTCACGGGTGCCGTTATCGGTTTGATCGGGATGCTAATAACGGAGCCGATAAAGCCAGCAATGTTGATGGAACCGCTGACGATTTTCGCCATCGTCGGTCTTGGGTGCTTTGGTTCAGGGCTCGGCCAGCTGATCTATTTCTACATCAATAAAAATGGCAGTCCAGAGTTAGCGGCAACGGTTACATACCTTATTCCTGCAACCGCTATGGTTTGGGGCTATGTCTTGCTTGGAGAAGCGATTACTCCTAATGTAATTATTGGCCTGCTGATTATTTTCGCTGGAGTTTATCTTTCTTCCAAGAAGTCAAAAGCGGAAAATGATGGCACAAACTCTTTATCCCGAAAACCAGGGGAATTTCGTCACGTAAAATAAGAGACCAAAACGAAATAGTCCCCAGGTAAAGGTTTTGTCTTTTCCTGGGGGCTTCCGTATAGGAACACATTAATAGTTTTACTTAATTCTGAATCAAATTTGCCAAAGTAGTGATTGATCGTCTTTGCCGCGACTTATTATAGCTAAAGAAAAGCTTGATAAAACTTTACGTTAGCAGCTTGTTCAATTGGACGAGATAATTTATTTTACTTATTACCAGATTATTGTTTCCGTATAGCACCTTTAGGATAAGTATCTTCTACTATTTCTTTTTCTTCGAACATGTAATACCAAGTATCTGCCACATAAATTAGGTCTGTTTGAGTACCTAATTTCATCATTATACCTAATGATAAATGTCCCACATGGATACCTTTATCTGATAAATCAGCATGTAGAATAAGGTCCCTTTTAGGGTCTAAATCTGCAAGCTTTTTTTGTGTAATCAAAAATAACAGATTCCAGATAAAAGTAGTATAAACCATAAAGACTAAAGTTATAATAGTAATAACAATTATAACTTTCTTTTGAAGGAGGAACGATTAATGGCTATTAGAAAATTAACCAAAGTTGGCAATAGCTTGGGTATTACGTTTCCAGTTGACATGTTGAAAACTGCAAATTTAGCTTTTGGAGACGAATTAGAGGTTGAGTTTAAGGGTGAAGAAATCATTTTAAGGAAAAATAAAAATGTAAAATTACCTAAAGGTGTAGATGCAGAATTTATGGAAATGTTATCAGACATTATTAAAGAACATGACGAAGCATTCAAGGGATTGGTGGATAGATAATATGACGTTGGATATTATCTATCTTTCCACGAATCAAATTATTGCTATCAATGCCATTCAAATAAAAGTGTATTCTCCTACTGAACAAATCGGAGTGAAAGATCCCGGTCTCCTTGATTCTGCAGTGAACAGACCCAGACAAACTGTTTTCGAGAATGATGCTTACCCATCTATTCATGAAAAGGCTGCAGCATTATTCGAATTCATTTCAAAAAATCATGCATTCCACAACGCAAACAAGAGGACAGCACTCGCTTCCCTTATTATGTTTCTGAAGATTAATCATTATCAATGGATAATGGGAATAGAAGAAGAACAGGATTTTGTTGTAGATGTCGTCAACCATAAATATGATTTTAAAGCTATCTCAAGAATCATCCAAGAAAACATAAAGGCTTTATAAGAGGTTTCGTTCATGGAGCATAATTTGTTTTTTATCGACGGCTGGTAGCAATTCATGCTGATGGTTTACAATAAATGATTATTCAAAAAAAGGGGAACAAGTCAGAATATAAAACAGGTACTAATTTAACGGATGTGAAGGAAGAAATTGATCGAGTTATTGAAGAATATAATGAACATCGTTATCAATGGGGGCTAAAGAAAATGGCCCCGGTACAATACCGGGACCACTTATTAGCCGCTTAGGCACTTTTTTATACTGTCCGTAAAATGGGGCACAGTTCAAAGAATTCCTTGCGGTCTTTTTATATCTTACTTTTTAGTTATCATTTCTTTACTCGAGATTTGCGTGTCGGCCATACATTTTATTGGTATCCAATCCCTTTTTATCCATGAACCTCAAAATGACACCATCGTAAAAAAGTAAGAGAGTTTGCTCAAATAGAGAGCCCATTGGTTGAATTGTTTGATAATCACCTTCTGACTGATCTTTAGGTGAACCAGGCAATTTTATTGCGATATCCGCCAATTTTCCAATGGTGGATTCAGGGAAAATTGTTGCAGTCGCAATGGTTCCACCGATACTTTTTGCTTTCTCAGCCATGGAAACCAAACTTTTTGTTTCTCCTGAACCGGTTCCGATGATCAAAATGTCGTCTTTTTCGAAGGTAGGGGTGACTGTTTCACCTATTACATACGCATCTATCCCCATGTGCATCATTCGCATGGCAAAGGATTTACCCATAAGCCCGGATCTTCCTGCACCCGCTACAAAAACTTTCTTTGATTCAAGAATCCCATTAACCAGTTTTTCAGCTTCTTCGTCAGCTATTAAGTCTACTGAACGATTTAGCTCTTTTATGATTTCAGCTAAATATTGAGAAGTATGCATGATGGATATTAGCCTTGTTTCACTAATTTTTGTATTTGGGCAGCTGTCCCTTTAATATCAGCTTGTCCAGTGATACCTCCACCAACAATGACAAGGTCAGGTTGTGCTTTAATGACTTCCGGAAGTGTATCTAATTTTATGCCGCCTGCTACAGCAGTTTTTGCATTTTTTACAACACGTTTAATGGTTTGAAGGTCCTCAAAAGAATTTTTTCCAACAGCTTGAAGATCGTAGCCAGTGTGCACACAGATGTAGTCGACGCCAAAAGCATCCACTTCTTTAGCACGAGTTTCAAGATCTTTCACAGCGATCATATCAACAAGGATTTTTTTGCCTTGTTTTTTAGCTTCTTCAACAGCCCCTTTGATGGACATATCTTCAGCTGCACCAAGAATCGTGATGATATCAGCGCCAGCTTCAGATGCCTTCATCACTTCATAACCGGCTGCATCCATAATTTTTAGGTCAGCTAATACTTTCAAAGAAGGGAAAGCTTCTTTCATTTCTTTAACAGCCCTAAGCCCTTCATTAATAACCACAGGTGTACCGATTTCTACGATATCAACATATTCCTCCACTTGTTTAACCAATTCAATACCTTCTTGAATGTTTACTAAATCCAGTGCCAATTGTAATTCCATTTATTCTTCACTCCTAATAGTATGTTTTAGTTTGTTGCACAGTAAGTATGCCCCTCTGGCACTCAATCATTGCACCGCAAGAAATTTATATCGACTGTACAATGTATCGTATACTAAGTATAATATTTTTGTAAGTACGCACTTTAATTTTACATAGTGTTAAAAAGTATACTATGTGATTAAGGATTTATATTTGGAGGTGATTTGAATGACAAGGCTACAGAATAAAACATTCAATTGTGAGAAGGAATTGACCCTTTCTGTTATTGGGGGGAAATGGAAGATGCTTGTTTTATGGCACCTAGGCAAGCAGGGGACCAAGCGTTTTGGTGAACTGAAGGCTCTTATGCCGGGCATCACTCAAAGGATGCTCGTTAACCAGCTTCGAGAGCTGGAAGAAGATCTTATTGTTCATCGCGAAGTCTATCCAATTGTACCTCCCAAAGTGGAATACTCTCTGACAGAACAAGGAGAAAGCCTGATGCCGATTCTTGATTCGATGTATAATTGGGGCAAAAATTATATGGAGAATGTCGTTGGGGGCCAAGTAAAAAGAAAAGAGGATATCAATTAGAAAAACTATCCCTTCTTTCTTATTCAAAGATGTTTTCTCCTTTTTCTTTACCTTTATATGGTCACGTATCAAATTAAGGTAGAGAAAAGCACAACATTTAATAATCAGTTATTAAAAGCCAAGGTTAGCGATTTTTGTATAGTCGCTGACCTTGGCTTTTTCACATGCACCCGGCATTGGTGCAAATCTCTAGCCATGGTGGTGTACGGTTAGCTAAATGAAGGAGTGTCTACTCAGAGGGGAAAACCTTTTCGTTTCTGGGAATATTATACAAAAACCTAGTAATTGGTATACTTTATTACACTATGTAATTTTACTGATACTATTTAATTATAAAGAGCGTACTTACAGGGATACCACCAGCAAAACGCGAATTTACAACGTTAAGGAAATACCAATATTAAAAGCTCAATTTCTCAGCATTAAATTGAGAAATTGGGCTTTTTTCCATACTGTAGATAATGCCTCGATTGTGGAAGATCAATAAATTTGAACAAAAAAGTGATTATTGATCTGCCGCATTTTTCACTGCTACGACTGCTTTGGCATAATCCGGATGACAATGACAAACGCTGTATAAGGAGGCTCTAATTATGTTCAGATTGATTGGGTCCGTAAATAGTATTCTGACTATATTTAGATAACTAACATGCTTGGTAGTAGGTATTAACTTCGATTGATATCCTTATAGGGGGGAATTCAAATTGACATATCGGGAATTAATGATATTATAAACATATGGATATCATAGAAATCTTTAAAGCATTGTCTAATGAAAAACGTTTGCAGATTTTGAAGTGGTTAAAAGAGCCTGAAAACTATTTTACCCTCCCTATTTCTGAAGGGGTTAGCTTTGAGAAAGAGGGTGTATGCGTATCACAGCTACATCATAAGTTAAATGTAACACAATCAACGGTTTCTCAATATCTTACTATGTTACATCGGGCTGGGCTACTCGAAGCAACGCGTAAGGGGAAGTGGACATACTATAAGCGTAATGAAGAAGTTATTAAGGAAATAAGCAATTACATTGCGAAAGAGATTTGAGGATTAAAGTGAATTGCTTGAAGCAATTCACTTTAATCAATTAATATATATCTAGATTTCAGAATATGTAAATATGTTAGGCCATATATTTTTTTATTAAAATAAATCGTTAATTCGCGATGTATTAATTTATTATATACGCTTCTATGATTTCAGCGTTATTTAAGGAGCTGATTTATTAATTATAGTAAGGAAGAGATTTAGACAAATTTAGAAAGGGTGTCCATAAGAATAAGGATGAAGTATTCGCTTTTGTTTCCTATTGATCCAATACAATCCGTTGTTTAATAATATACTGAAATTCTAAGAGATGAAAAGGGAGAAAATTAAAATGAACAAATTTGAAAAACATAATTGAAGGTTGGCAGTGGTGGAATCCTGCTTCCACAGTATAGTGCATAAAAGGTGGCTACCTAGCTATTTTAATTACAATCACTTTTTCCCGGAAGAATAGAGGCAGGTGTCGGACGTTCACCTGGTAGAAATGAAACGAATCGGACAATGGACTTATTATCGATGCAATGAGGAAACCATTAAACAGTTTGAAAAGTATATAGGCTTAAAAATATAACCTTTTAAGGAGGACCAAGAGTGAGTTTTCAAAATCATCGTGCCTATAACAGCATGTACCAGAAAGACAAAATGACACTCGGATTTATCCTCCCGACTGCCAGGATGTCTAAAAATCCGATTATGGAGAATCAGCTTGAGCTTGCCCGTAAAATTGAGGAATATGGCTTTGCTTCATTATGGCTCCGTGATATTACGATACAGAATTTGAATATTGATGATAACGGCCAAAAGTACGATTTATGGATTTATTTGACGTATCTTGCTGCCTATACGAAGCACATTGCGTTAGTGACAGGAAGTGTAGTTCTCCCTTTGCGCCACCCCGTCAGGGTAGCCAAGGAAGCTGCATCAATCGATCAATTGTTTCCAGGTCGATTGATTATGGGAGTGGCATCAGGGGACAGGGAAAAAGACTTTACAGCTTTAGGGATATCTAAGCAAGAAAGCGGTCCGTTATTTAAAGAAAATTTCGAAATTCTCGACCGGCTGTTAAAAGAGGATCAGCCGACAATCCACAGCCACGCCGGGCTGATCGATGGTACAGATATGAGGTTAATTCCAAAGCCTGTATCTTCGATTCCGACCATGGTGACTGGATTTAGCAATCAGTCTATCAATTGGATAGCCAGGAATGGGGATGGGTGGCTTCAATACCCAAGAAGCATTATTCAACAGGCGCAGCTTATCCAGGATTATCGTGCTTTAACTGAAGTGCATGCTCCAGGAGATTTTAAACCCTTCTCTCAAAGCTTGTTCATCAATTTATTGGAAAATCCTGATGAAATGCCTGTCCCCATATCCTTAGGCTATTCCGTGGGAAGAAACCGTTTAGTTGATCTACTTCATCGATTTCAAGCGATTGGTGTCAACCATTTGGCGTTTGTTCTGTATTTTTCCAAGCGCCCTCCAGAGGAAGTAATCCAGGAACTTGGAGAATTTGTTTTACCCTACTTTCCAACCCATAAAGGTACAGGCCAGCTTTAAAAAATTAAATTGTATAAAAGGAGGAAGAATTATGACAAAGAAAATAGAACTTTCAGTACTAGATCCCTCCCCAATTGTCGAGGGAGGATCAGCCGAACTTTCCCTTCAAAACACGCTTGATCTAGCAAAGAAAACAGAGCAGTGGGGATATAAACGGTTTTGGCTTGCTGAACATCATAATTGGGCAGGAATGGCGAGTTCAGCATCCCCGATCGTAATTGGACGAGTAGCCTCTGTCACGGAAGAAATTCGTATTGGATCAGGCGCAATGCTGCTTTCCCATTATTCTCCTCTTTCCGTGGCTGAGCAATTTGGAACATTAGAAACCTTCTTCCCTGGCCGGATCGACCTTGGATTGGGGCGGGCACCTGGCACCGACCAATATACAGCAAATGTATTGCGGCAGCGGGTTGCTGGTGAAACTGAATTTGATGCCCGGCTTGAGGAGCTTATCGCATATCTTTATGGTACAGGAACAGCCACTAAGAATGGTTCATTTAGCTTTCACGCCATTCCCGGCGAAAAAACAAATGTGCCAATTTGGCTGTTAGGTTCAGGGTTTTATAGTGCACAATTGGCTGGAATACTTGGGTTACCATTCTCTTTCGCGGGACATTTTGCTCCAGGTAACATGATGGAGGCCATAAAACTGTACCGGGATTATTTTCGTCCGTCTCAATTTTTGGAGGAGCCTTATGTACTGTTAGCCGTTCAAGTGGTGGCTGCTGATGAGAAACAGGAGGCACAAAGGCTTGCCACTTCGATGTATCAAAAATTTCTTTTGTTAACCCGCGGACAGCCTTCGCCCATTTTGCCACCTGTTGATAACATGGACGAGATTTGGAACGATAATGAACGCAGGGCGGTTGAAGAACAGCTTTTCACTTCCATTATCGGGGACCCTGCAGGTGTGAAGCAGCAGCTCCATGAGTTAATAGAAAAGACTGACGCTGATGAAATTATGGCTCATACAGAGATTTTTGATCATAAGGCACGGCTGCGCTCTTATGAAATTTTGGCTCAGGCTGCAGTAAATTAAACAGTGTCTAGTCTAATAAAGGATGTATTTTCTGCAGATATTAAATCAGTTAAATTAATGTGATTTAGATTGAAGCAGTAAAAGAAGACAAAGAAAACAACCTGTAAATTCTTTTATAGGTTTGAAAACGAAATTTTTAAAGAAAGAAGATGAGCATATGCCTGAAAATGATACAAAACAAATTACGGATATTCCATTCTCGGTCCTGGATCTCTCTCCAATTGCAGATGGAAGTACGCCGGCTGATTCTTTTCGCAATACTTTGGAGCTGGCCCAGCTCGCTGAAAAGCTGGGGTATAACCGATATTGGCTCGCTGAGCATCATAATATGCCATTTATCGCTAGCTCTGCAACATCGGTAGTCATTTCCCATGTTGCAGCAGGTACATCAAAAATCCGGGTAGGTTCAGGCGGCATTATGCTGCCGAATCATGCACCTCTTGTTATTGCTGAGCAATTTGGTACTCTGGAATCATTATATCCAGGACGTATTGATCTTGGCTTGGGCCGTGCACCAGGCACTGATCAGCTTACCGCACGTGCATTAAGACGTGACTTGAGAAGTTCAGGAGAAGATTTCCCTGAGCAGCTGGCTGAGCTCCGGAATTACTTTGACCCTTCCCTGGCACAAGGATATAGTCATGTTAAAGCAATTCCGGGTGAGGGATTAAACATACCTATTTGGCTGTTAGGTTCAAGCGGATATAGTGCCCAGCTGGCAGGAGAGCTTGGACTGCCGTTTGCATTTGCGAGCCATTTCTCGCCGCATAACACACTGCCGGCTATCCAGCTGTACCGCCGTTCGTTTAAGCCTTCTAAAGTACTGGACAAGCCGCATGCAATGGTAGGGCTAAACATCATTGCGGCCGACACAGATCAAGAAGCTGAGCGGCTCGCTACAACATTGCAGCAGCAGTTCTTGAATTTGATGCGCGGGAAGGAAGTCCCATTGCAGCCGCCAGTGGATAATATTAATGATATAGCGAGCGACTATGAAATAGCTGCCCTTGAGAATCAATTAGGAACTTCGATTGTTGGCAGTCCTCAAATCGTAAAAGAAAAGCTGGAAAAGTTTATGGATGAAAGTCAAGCCGATGAAATCATGGCAATCACCCAGGTTTACGATCATAAGGCCCGCCTCCATTCCTATGAAATATTGGCAGAAATTACTCAGCTAAAATAGGTCAAAACTGGCCGATCCTTATGGCAAGCTTTTAATGTATCTCTAAAATTTTTTTTCATAGAATAAAAATGCTCGATCGTCAACCAATTGCTCCGAGTGCGGTAGCAGCGGAACGGGACGATGCCGTGGTACCTCGGGAAATGACAGCAGACGAAATCGATGAAATTATTAAAGCATTTGGTGAAGCAACCAGAAGAGCAATCGAAGCTGGGTATGATGGAGTTGAAATCCATGGTGCCAATACGTATTTGATTCAGCAATTCTTTTCTCCACACTCAAATCGCAGAACTGACAAGTTGGGTGGGTGGAACGCTGGAAAAACGTATGTCCTTCCCGCTTGCTGTAGTTGACGACGTTAAAAAAGCAGTTTTAGACCATGCAACAAAACCTTTTATCATCGGCTATCGGTTATCGCCTGAAGAAAGAGAGAATCCTGGCATCACCATGGAAGAAACGTTGGAATTAGTGGACAAGTTAGCGGACCAGGACCTGGATTATCTCCATAATTCTGTCGGCGGCTTTTGGAACGGATCAATCCGTGATGATAACATCAGACATCCCGAGTTGTTATGATCCATGAGCGTGTCGGCGATCATGTTCCTGTGATGGGTGTTGGGATACTGCGGGCACCCGAAGAAGTGATGAAAGCATTTGAAACAGGTGTACCCTTTAATCGCTTTAGGGAGGGAATTGATAATGGAACCTCAGTGGGTACAAAAAGTACAAGCCGTTGAAGAAAACAAAATCCGTACAACATTATCTAAAAAAGATCAAAAAGAACTGGCTATTTCTGATAAAATGTGGGAGTACTATACTGGCATCCCTGGCTGGCTTCCTATTGTATAAGGAGTTCACTTATCTCATTCCATCTCTGCTTCCTTGAATTGTTCAACAAAAAATGGGAATCGTGATGATAATTGTCCTTGCTCAGCAAGTATAAGAATATACCTTATACTAAACAAGACGGAACATTTTAGAGGGAAACCATCTTAGTGGTTTCCCTCCTTTATTGAGTATTGGAGCAGAAAATCAGCCATAGTTCATTTGTTTATGACTAGAAGTTATTGTTAATATATAATCAACAATAGACGCCCATAGAAAGGATTGGATCTAAAGTGAACCTGGGATTAAAAGATAAAACGGCACTCGTGACAGGCGGCAGTAAAGGTATTGGAAAAGCATTGCAGTAGAGAGGTGCATCGAACTTTATGTTCGTTTTCTCTTCCAGCAACCCCTAAATAATGCATTAAACGGATGGTGTGATTCAGGATCCGTTGCAGCATGGCAGGGTAATATCCCTAAAGCTTAATAAAACCAGTACACAAACATTTTTATTATATTGAATTGTCCATCTTACCTCAGCGAGAACCAACAACGTATTTACTCATTTTTTTTCAAATGTAAATACTGATTTACTTCCTGATAAAAAATACTTAATTTCCTCTAACAGTATTTCCGTTTTGATAGCAATCTGAATGAGCTCATCCAATTCTTTATCAAGTCTTACGACTGGGTTATTTGTCTGAAGTAACAAAACTATTTCTCCTGTGGTAATAACAACATCCTGGCAATGCCGTAGAACCATCGATTTTCCATCTTAAGCTTAAATTGGAGAAATAGTACCCCTTATCATTTATAAGGCTATTAATAAAAGTTAGGATTTGTTCTTTAAATGAGTTCGTTTATTTTATAGTTTGGGTATGTTTTACATAATAGATTGCGAAAAAAATGGGGGGATAATATGATTAGAATTATCTTAGCAATAGCTGTTATTGTTCTATCAAGTTATAATTTAATAACTGAATCTAAACCGAGTTAATGCCGTATTGTATGTTTTTCTTAGGGACACTTATATTGGAAATAGGTTTAGCAGAACTTCAAAAAGACAGAAAAGGCTTTGTGGGATATATGAGCATTGTTATCTCTTTATTTGTTTTATTTGTTTCCATACAGGATTTCTTAATGCACTAACGGGTGCTTTAATTCAATAAGAAAGGTTGCTGAGGTAGTCTTTTTATTATGGCACTAAAGGGGCAGGTTTGTTACAAGTGTAGTGTATTCGTACTGTATAGCTACATCGAATAACAATACTTTTAATCATTAGTATGTTATATTTAATTAGAGTTAAAATTAGAATTATATGGGGCACCTCCAGACTTCTCTTAGTCATCTTCCCTCTGTAATAGAAGAGAGACTAAGACGATATGTCCTTAGACCACATTAAAACAATGTTAGAAACCTTAAAACAGTATACTAACTGTGAAATAACATTAACTTTCAAAAACAAAAATGGTATACCGTTATTGTCTGTATGCTATGACAATAATTGTTATGAACTAACACATTTGGATACACAAATTATCGAAACCTGTGACGATATAGAATCTACTATCTCAGCTATTGATAAAGTTATGCAAGATAGTTCTAAAAAAACCTCTAATTAATAGAGGTTTTTTTGTTTCACAGTTTGTTTTGTCAGCTCTTTCTTTATGCTACTAACCGGGCATTTTTTAGTTGAAGATGAAAATGAATTGATTGATGTTGAATTAAATACTAAATACCCTTACTATAGTTTTTATACCGAGATGTAACTGCGGGGCAGGAACAAATATTTAGACAGTTGGTCAGAATATAGCCAATTAAAAAAAGAGTCGGCAAAGCGACCCACCTCTAAGATTCTCCGTGTTTAACTTAATAAGTATTTATTCAATGCTTGTTGTAAAGTTCCCAATGTTTGTGCTTTTTCATTTAATCTTATTCCTACGTTTATCATTTTTCTAACCACTTCAGCTCTTAACCCGGTAATCACGGTGGTACATCCCATTAATGAAGTGCCGTCAATAATCTTCATTAAATGATCAATTACTTCAGGCTCCATTTCCATAATTCCAGATAAGTCCATAATCAATGTTTGAATACGTAATTTTCCAATCTCTATTAAAACTTTTTCCTCGAGAATATTCGTTCGGTAAAGATCAACCGCACCAATTAAAGGTAAAATACATATAGTGGGTGTTATTGGTATTATAGGCACCGAAAGATTTTCAACCAATTCTTTTTGAGCCATTATCAATGAATCTTTGTATTGAGAATAGGTGATAAAAAAAACATTTAAAAACCTGTCTACTTGATTATTTACCTTTTTTTCTACCGAAAAAAATTCTTCAGTTAAAGCTTTATTCGTTACCTCATTATATTCTTGTAGGAACTTCCACAAGGTTCTTCGAATGGCTTGCACCCACTCTAATTTGAAAGATAATGGTATTGCGTGTGTCGCCCAAGCTATACCTTCTTGCTTAGCAAATGATTGAAGTTCTTGTTCTTTACCCTCAATAATGTATTGAATCAGACTATGGGCATTAGTTATCAGGTCAATATTACCGACCGTTAAAATTTCTTCGATTTTTTCTTTCACATTAGATGCTTCGTTTAATAATGAATCTTCAAAATCCTCTTTATTTTCTTGGATGAATTCCAGAAATTTATATGTATCTAGCGACCCCTTCATAATCTAATCCTCCTATTTTTTATATGCCAAAACTCCTATTACCCGGTTCTTTTAATTACTAAACACGTTTATACCATAAGCTTCTAATTTAAAGGGAAAATGGATGTATTTTTGTTAATTAATAATGTGAAGATTTCCAATTAAACTATTGGGTCGTGCGTTAGCTGAAGATTGGAGTTGTCTTTAAGGCAACTATTTTGTATGAAAATATATTCGTGAAAGGCCATACAAAATAAGCCCACCATATTCTAATTTTTTGAAGGACGTAAATGTACCATGTCGTTATATTAACTGGTTATGCAGTTTGTTGTTCAGATGGAGCGATTGTATAGCCTTTCTTTTTTAGGTATTCGATCATTTTCTTATGGCACTAAAGGGGCAGTTTAGTTGAATAAGGTAATATTTGGATTAAGATAGATATAAGTAGAAAAGTTAATAACAAGGGGTGATTTTTTGGAGAAAAATATTGGGGATGTAGATTTTTTTAAACAAGTAGTAAAAAGACTTTGCAAAAAAAACAATATTTCCCCTCAGAAACCTAAATTTGAAATCATCGAGAACGTAATGGTTATTAGCATTAAGAACCATTTAAAAGATGGAGTAGACTTAGATTGTTTTAATATTTTAAACCTTATTTACCGAACAATTGGACCTTTAGAAGAGAGCTGAACAAACAAGAAATAGAATTATTGAGGCTTATGCAGAGTGTCAAGGCATTTTATTTTGATTATAGCAATGAAATGAATACCATTTGGCGATGATTATTTTACTAAGTTTTTAATGTTTTTACTGATATATGCAAAGTTAGCAGTACACTAATAAAGTAATAAGGTTTACTTCAGTAAAATAAGGTATATTATATTTGTTGAATAGATTCTCTTTAAAGACATGAAAAGTAGGTGAACAAAGTGGGAAAATATCAATTGGATTACAAAGGTCAGGTAGCTGTGACAAAGTTTCATGAAAAACAGACGCCTGCCAAATTTGATAAAAAGCAGCAACTTGAAAAAATACGTGCGGAGTATTTGAAAAAGAAGCAAAAACAAACAGATAAATAATATGAATGAAAACATAGGAAGACTAAAATCTCCCTATGTTTTTCTTATTCGAAGTTCTTTTTTCAATTGATGATAGAGTTTATTATTCCCATAAATTTCAGTAGCAGAATCAATAGACCAGCCGTTATTTTGGATACACCAGTAATCTCCAGCAGAAATTTTTAAAACATTTGGATACTCACTTGGCTTAGGTAGCTGAATAAAAAGATAAGTATAGAAGAAAGACGTTTCTAAAAAATTATTCACTTCCATAAAATAGGGTAAATGAATGACCGGAGAACTTGCTTAGGTGATTTTTTGTACATCAACAAAATAGGTTCAAGGTGAACAAACGTCATAGTTTGTTAATTTATCAATTCCAAGTTGACTATTTTAAAAAATAGAAGTATGATAATGAAGTCGCTTAATTAATGAGCGATTTTATGAAACTGAAATTCTTCGCAGAAGTTGACAACTATTCGTAGCTATGTTAAGATGAATAAGTCGAAACAAACCGACAACAAAATTGCTCTTTGAAAACTGAACAAAACAAAGCGCCAACGTTAAATTTTTAAGTGAGCACACACTATCAAAAAGCAAAATGAGCAAGTCAAACATTTCTTCGGAGAGTTTGATCCTGGCTCAGGACGAACGCTGGCGGCGTGCCTAATACATGCAAGTCGAGCGAATCTTTTGGGAGCTTGCTCCCTGAGATTAGCGGCGGACGGGTGAGTAACACGTGGGCAACCTGCCTATAAGACTGGGATAACTTCGGGAAACCGGAGCTAATACCGGATACGTTCTTTTCTCGCATGAGAGAAGATGGAAAGACGGCCTCTAGCTGTCACTTATAGATGGGCCCGCGGCGCATTAGCTAGTTGGTGAGGTAATGGCTCACCAAGGCGACGATGCGTAGCCGACCTGAGAGGGTGATCGGCCACACTGGGACTGAGACACGGCCCAGACTCCTACGGGAGGCAGCAGTAGGGAATCTTCCGCAATGGACGAAAGTCTGACGGAGCAACGCCGCGTGAACGAAGAAGGCCTTCGGGTCGTAAAGTTCTGTTGTTAGGGAAGAACAAGTACCAGAGTAACTGCTGGTACCTTGACGGTACCTAACCAGAAAGCCACGGCTAACTACGTGCCAGCGACTCGCGGTAATACGTAGGTGGCAAGCGTTGTCCGGAATTATTGGGCGTAAAGCGCGCGCAGGTGGTTCCTTAAGTCTGATGTGAAAGCCCACGGCTCAACCGTGGAGGGTCATTGGAAACTGGGGAACTTGAGTGCAGAAGAGGAAAGTGGAATTCCAAGTGTAGCGGTGAAATGCGTAGAGATTTGGAGGAACACCAGTGGCGAAGGCGACTTTCTGGTCTGTAACTGACACTGAGGCGCGAAAGCGTGGGGAGCAAACAGGATTAGATACCCTGGTAGTCCACGCCGTAAACGATGAGTGCTAAGTGTTAGAGGGTTTCCGCCCTTTAGTGCTGCAGCTAACGCATTAAGCACTCCGCCTGGGGAGTACGGCCGCAAGGCTGAAACTCAAAGGAATTGACGGGGGCCCGCACAAGCGGTGGAGCATGTGGTTTAATTCGAAGCAACGCGAAGAACCTTACCAGGTCTTGACATCCTCTGACAACCCTAGAGATAGGGCGTTCCCCTTCGGGGGACAGAGTGACAGGTGGTGCATGGTTGTCGTCAGCTCGTGTCGTGAGATGTTGGGTTAAGTCCCGCAACGAGCGCAACCCTTGATCTTAGTTGCCAGCATTCAGTTGGGCACTCTAAGGTGACTGCCGGTGACAAACCGGAGGAAGGTGGGGATGACGTCAAATCATCATGCCCCTTATGACCTGGGCTACACACGTGCTACAATGGATGGTACAAAGGGCTGCAAACCTGCGAAGGTAAGCGAATCCCATAAAGCCATTCTCAGTTCGGATTGTAGGCTGCAACTCGCCTACATGAAGCCGGAATCGCTAGTAATCGCGGATCAGCATGCCGCGGTGAATACGTTCCCGGGCCTTGTACACACCGCCCGTCACACCACGAGAGTTTGTAACACCCGAAGTCGGTGAGGTAACCTTTATGGAGCCAGCCGCCTAAGGTGGGACAGATGATTGGGGTGAAGTCGTAACAAGGTAGCCGTATCGGAAGGTGCGGCTGGATCACCTCCTTTCTAAGGATAAATACGAGAGCGCTTTTGTTTTGTTCAGTTTTGAATGAGTAATTCATTCAGATTCGAAAGATCTCATCACGTTGTGATGAAGTTCTTTCTTCTTTGTTCCTTGAAAACTAGATAATAGATAGAAGGCAATTAATTTTTTCAAAGCATCAGTAAGATCTTTTTTAACGGTTAAGTTAGAAAGGGCGCACGGTGGATGCCTTGGCACTAGGAGCCGATGAAGGACGGGACTAACACCGATATGCTTCGGGGAGCTGTAAGTAAGCTTTGATCCGGAGATTTCCGAATGGGGAAACCCACTGTTCGTAATGGAACAGTATCTTTACCTGAATACATAGGGTACTGAAGGCAGACCCGGGGAACTGAAACATCTAAGTACCCGGAGGAAGAGAAAGCAAATGCGATTTCCTGAGTAGCGGCGAGCGAAACGGAATTAGCCCAAACCAAGAGGCTTGCCTCTTGGGGTTGTAGGACACTCAACATGGAGTTACAAAGGAACGGGGTAAATGAAGTGATCTGGAAAGGTCCGTCAAAGAAGGTAAAAACCCTGTAGTTGAAACTTCGTTCCCTCCTGAGTGGATCCTGAGTACGGCGGGACACGAGAAATCCCGTCGGAAGCAGGGAGGACCATCTCCCAAGGCTAAATACTACCTAGTGACCGATAGTGAACCAGTACCGTGAGGGAAAGGTGAAAAGCACCCCGGAAGGGGAGTGAAATAGATCCTGAAACCGTGTGCCTACAAGTAGTCAAAGCCCGTTAATGGGTAATGGCGTGCCTTTTGTAGAATGAACCGGCGAGTTACGATTTCATGCGAGGTTAAGTTGATAAGACGGAGCCGCAGCTGAAAGCGAGTCTGAATAGGGCGAATGAGTATGAGGTCGTAGACCCGAAACCAGGTGATCTACCCATGTCCAGGGTGAAGTTCAGGTAACACTGAATGGAGGCCCGAACCCACGCACGTTGAAAAGTGCGGGGATGAGGTGTGGGTAGCGGAGAAATTCCAATCGAACCTGGAGATAGCTGGTTCTCTCCGAAATAGCTTTAGGGCTAGCCTCAAGATGAGAGTATTGGAGGTAGAGCACTGATTGGACTAGGGGCCCCCAACGGGTTACCGAATTCAGTCAAACTCCGAATGCCAAATACTTATTCTTGGGAGTCAGACTGCGAGTGATAAGATCCGTAGTCGAAAGGGAAACAGCCCAGACCACCAGCTAAGGTCCCAAAGTATACGTTAAGTGGAAAAGGATGTGGAGTTGCTTAGACAACCAGGATGTTGGCTCAGAAGCAGCCATCATTTAAAGAGTGCGTAATAGCTCACTGGTCGAGTGACTCCGCGCCGAAAATGTACCGGGGCTAAACGTATCACCGAAGCTGTGGATTGACACCGTATGGTGTCGATGGTAGGAGAGCGTTCTAAGGGCGTTGAAGTCAGACCGGAAGGACTGGTGGAGCGCTTAGAAGTGAGAATGCCGGTATGAGTAGCGAAAGAAGGGTGAGAATCCCTTCCACCGAATGCCTAAGGTTTCCTGAGGAAGGCTCGTCCGCTCAGGGTTAGTCGGGACCTAAGCCGAGGCCGAAAGGCGTAGGCGATGGACAACAGGTTGATATTCCTGTACCACCTATACATCGTTTGAACGATGGGGGGACGCAGAAGGATAGGGTAAGCGCGCTGTTGGATATGCGCGTCCAAGCAGTTAGGCCGGAAACGAGGCAAATCCCGTTTCCATTAAGGCGGAGCTGTGATGGCGAGGGAAATATAGTACCGAAGTTCCTGATTCCACGCTGCCAAGAAAAGCCTCTAGTGAGATGTAAGGTGCCCGTACCGCAAACCGACACAGGTAGGCGAGGAGAGAATCCTAAGGTGTGCGAGAGAACTCTCGTTAAGGAACTCGGCAAAATGACCCCGTAACTTCGGGAGAAGGGGTGCTTTTTAGGGTGAATAGCCCGGAAAAGCCGCAGTGAATAGGCCCAGGCGACTGTTTAGCAAAAACACAGGTCTCTGCGAAGCCGCAAGGCGAAGTATAGGGGCTGACACCTGCCCGGTGCTGGAAGGTTAAGGGGAGAGGTTAGCGCAAGCGAAGCTTTGAACCGAAGCCCCAGTAAACGGCGGCCGTAACTATAACGGTCCTAAGGTAGCGAAATTCCTTGTCGGGTAAGTTCCGACCCGCACGAAAGGTGTAACGATCTGGGCACTGTCTCAACGAGAGACTCGGTGAAATTATAGTACCTGTGAAGATGCAGGTTACCCGCGACAGGACGGAAAGACCCCGTGGAGCTTTACTGCGACTCTGATATTGAATTTTGGTACAGCTTGTACAGGATAGGTAGGAGCCTGAGAAGCCGGAGCGCTAGCTTCGGTGGAGGCGTTGGTGGGATACTACCCTGGCTGTATTGAAATTCTAACCCGCGCCCCTTATCGGGGTGGGAGACAGTGTCAGGTGGGCAGTTTGACTGGGGCGGTCGCCTCCTAAAGAGTAACGGAGGCGCCCAAAGGTTCCCTCAGAATGGTTGGAAATCATTCGTAGAGTGTAAAGGCACAAGGGAGCTTGACTGCGAGACCTACAAGTCGAGCAGGGACGAAAGTCGGGCTTAGTGATCCGGTGGTTCCGCATGGAAGGGCCATCGCTCAACGGATAAAAGCTACCCCGGGGATAACAGGCTTATCTCCCCAAGAGTCCACATCGACGGGGAGGTTTGGCACCTCGATGTCGGCTCATCGCATCCTGGGGCTGTAGTCGGTCCCAAGGGTTGGGCTGTTCGCCCATTAAAGCGGTACGCGAGCTGGGTTCAGAACGTCGTGAGACAGTTCGGTCCCTATCCGTCGCGGGCGCAGGAAATTTGAGAGGAGCTGTCCTTAGTACGAGAGGACCGGGATGGACGCACCGCTGGTGTACCAGTTGTCTTGCCAAAGGCATAGCTGGGTAGCTACGTGCGGACGGGATAAGTGCTGAAAGCATCTAAGCATGAAGCCCCCTCGAGATGAGATTTCCCATAGCGCAAGCTAGTAAGATCCCTGAAAGATGATCAGGTTGATAGGTCAGAGGTGGAAGCGTGGCGACATGTGGAGCTGACTGATACTAATAGATCGAGGACTTAACCACGCTTTAAAAAATGAAATACCTTCTTATTATCTAGTTTTGAAGGAACAACGTTCCTTTATTGTTTGGTGGCGATAGCGAAGAGGTCACACCCGTTCCCATTCCGAACACGGCAGTTAAGCTCTTCAGCGCCGATGGTAGTTGGGGGTTTCCCCCTGTGAGAGTAGGACGCCGC
>NZ_JAEKEK010000001.1:2035000-5830573 GCF_016651145.1 Peribacillus sp. TH14 | reverse complement strand
TACATCAATTATTCTATTGATGTATTTTTCAAACTTGTCCATGTTTGTCTTTTCTATCTTTTTGCTTATATGTGCGTTAACATCAAAAGTTATAGCAAGGCTGCCATAACCTAATCTTTCCTGAATATATTTCATATCTGCTCCAGCTTTAAGTAGGGGCACCGTATGTGTATGACGTAAGGATAGGCAGAGAAGGCAACTCAGATTTTTTTAATATACGACTGAATGCATTAAATAAAATAGACTTTGGCATGAAGCTACCACCATCTATGCAAAGTACTAGATTTAAATCATGGTGGTGTAAATGATTCAAGGTTAGTTTTTATTGATTTTGATGCATATGATGATGTTGAATTACTTGAGTAAGTGTTTGGCTAATTTTTGGTTTACCCCTAATATAGTAATAGCATAGAAGTTTTGAAAGAGACCTCTAATATTATGGGGAATTATGAGATCGGAAAAGTGGGGATAATTACTAAATCTTTAAAAAAATCTGGGGGCAGGTTAAGAACTGATATAAGAAGTCCACTATCGTGGAACCGTTTTTCTAAAAATACTAATTTGTTAAAAATGAGGTGATGAGATGATGAAGCACATATTATTATTTGTTGTTTTATTAATGGTTTCCTATTTTATTTTAGACTTCACTTTTATTAAGGCTGTTCTTTATTCAATTATTATGGTGATTATTGTTAGTTTGATTTATTTTTTTGATAAGCATAGAAATATGGATTCGCATTAAAAAAATAGAAATTGAGATTAAAAGTAAAAATTTAGAGGGTGATACAAGGCATAGATAAACTTGTCTGTCCAAAATCCTCTAGCCATTGAAAAAACCCCGATTTCACAATTTACCTAATAAAGATTCTCCATTCACTCAAACATATTTGCTTAAGTGTGAACCGACGACTGGAAAACTATAACACACTGTAAAAAGTTATTTCTCTTTGCCTGTAAGTTGACCTCAATTAATGATCATGTTCTATCACCTAAATAAAATTCAAATAACTCCTCACATCTATTTCTCAATCAAGGGTTAAAACTAACAGGACCTCTCCTACCGAGAGGGGGTATTATATTTCTTGATAAATGTAGTTAGTAACAAGAAGTAAAACTCCACGAATGTACATATTTCTAGGTAATGAACCTAAACATCTTCTTTATCTTTACATAATCTAAATCAAATAAAGAATTGAGGGGGATTTACTAAAAATGTATGATTTAATAAAAAACGAAGATATAAATGCAATTGATTTAAGAAGAATTGGTTTTGGTGGTGGGGGTCACTTTGGAGGTTTTGGGAGACCATTTGGTTTTGGGAGACCATTTGGATTTGGGAGGCCATTTGGATTTGGGAGACCATTTGGTTTTGGATTTCCTTTTCTAGGAGGTCTTGCTGCAGGAGCGTTGCTTGCAGGGCCCTATTATGGTGGTGGATATGATGGCTATTATGGATATGATTATGGATATCCAGGATATGCTCCATACCCAGCCCCATATTCATACTACCCTTATTGAAAAAGAAGTTAGTGGCTAATAGAAACTTTGAGAGCGCCTATATGAAATTGTACAGATACTTCTTATTTTAAAGCCCTTATCTTTTAAGAAGGGCTTATTTTTATTTAAAAAGGTAAATCATCCTGAATTATAGGTGTAACCTTCTTAACTAACTCCGTAATATTATTATCTCCGTTAAAAACACTTTTTTTCCTGAAATCCTAACTAGATCCGTATTCACTTTGAATCTGCTGAATCCATTCGTAGGCGGTAATTGCAGCTGTACAATCTGGATCATTCTTGTAGTGTGAACCGACGACTGGAAAACTCCACTCTGTAAAAAATATTTCCCTTTGCGTGTAAGTTGACCTCAATATTAATGTTCATGTTCTATCACCTAAATAAAATTTTAATAACTCCTCACATCTATTTCTCAATCTAGGATTAAAATAATTATGTATTTCTTCGTATCCATACCGACTAATTAGACTAGTGATCTTACGAGAGATATAGCTATTTATAATGCTGATCAGTAATTTGATAGAGCTGTCAGGAGGAAATAAGCAGGAAATTATCTCCTAATATCGAACTGTTAGATAAAGGAGATGGTAAAAATGAATCTGAGAGTTAAATATAGGCTTTTTATTCATGTTGACGGAGGTCTTACTCCCGAGAAATATGACCGATACGAGATACTAAACGTCAGAGAAGATATTGATCCTGATGATACTAAGGATTACCAAGAACTTAATATAAAGTTAGGAAAGTCGATTAATCGGCCTGTAAATGAATTTAAAATGAAAAGCTTTGAACCAATGTAGGAGCATCCTTGCGATGGTGTTTTTTACTTGCAGGAAATTATCTCCTTTAGTCGAAATGTTGTTTGATTAAGGCATAGAAAATTTATAATAAGCAAAGGGACGGCACTCATGAAGAGAGAGTCGTCTTTTTATGGATAAAGAAGGAAATAACCTGTCGTTTGGAGAATATGACGAGAGGGGGTGGGATAATTGCGACAAAATAGTGAACTGGTTTTAACTAAAGAGGATATTTTAAGAATGATTGTTAAACACCTTGATGTATTCCCGTTAACTAGTCTAGAGGCTATTAGAGAAGTGATTAGGAGTTCTTTAAAACAACAAGGCTTAATATTTGGGGTAACTGAACATTCAGGTGGCGGTACTATAACCAATAGAGAAAGAATATCAGATGAAGATACCCTTTTAATTAATGATTGTATTTATGACCTTTTATATACTCGTGTTATCACGCCTGGTATTAATGATGATAATCTTGATTTACCTTGGATTCATGTTTCTGATAAAGAGAAACTCAAAACATACCTAAATGAATAGTAATCATTTTAGTTCAAAGCACTCATTTCATTGGGTGCTTTTGCCTTTTTTAATAAAAGGGGATTATCTCTTTTGTCAAATTGAGTAGGCGACAGGAGTTGATGACACGAATACATTGAAACTTATTTATGTAATATTAAATGATCTTGAAAAAAACGAGGAGGAACGACCAAACTTAATAAATTATTAATGTTGCGTGAATCAGTAATAATCAAACTTGGTGTCGGTTTGGGCTAGGCTATACCTACGTTAAAAGGATGCAAGTCTAGAAGAGAATATTTAATAAATTTAAAATTATGGCTAGAGAAATGAGAGACTTTTTAAAATGATAATTCGAAAGCATAATAATGGGTGCTTTTCATTTGCAGGAAATTATCTCCTTGTGCCGAATTTATAGGACAAAGGGAGTTGATAAAATGGATAGTAGTCAATTATCAATTTTTACATTGGAAACACTAAAAAATCACAAAACAAGTACAGGTGTTAGTGTAACCCAATTTTTAAAACAAAAACATCCTAATGGTGATTGGGTAGTAAATAAGGATGAAATAGGTTATTACGTAAAAGTAGCACATTTAACAATGAAATATCGATGGAAAATAGTTGGTGAAGTTATAGAGGCTATTAATGGTAGAGCTGTACAACTTACACCAGATTTACATCCAAATAAAGTTAATATAGACGCTAAAAGAGAAAAGGTCCAATTAATGATCTATGATTTTGTTAGAAATACCTTTGGAGAGATTGAAAGCATGGAAGAATCCATTAAAAAAGCTTCTGTAAAATTCAATCTTACTGAAAAAGAGGTTGAGGCAATATATCTATCCAGAGAGGTTTAAACTTAAGTTATACTTATACCTTTTAGAAGCAAGTGCAATTATAACTAAATAAAACTGCTCCCTAAGTAAGGGAAGGTAAAAAGATGTAGGATGATTTAGTCTATGTTTTCACAAACTTTTCTAGGAACCACTTAGAATTACAAGGTGCTTTGTAAGTACTAGCTAAGGAAAAATCGAGATTGCAAAAGCTCTAAATTCAAAGGGGATTTCGAAATAGTCAATGGATTAAACCAAGTACACTAGAAGTCTTCTTAGCAACAATGAATCTAATGTGAAATGAGATTCACAAGCAGTTCGCAGCTCATACATCCCGATTTCATTTATAAGCGACCATACTAATTGGGTATGGCCGCTACTATTCCCTTTTTATTTTTTAGGGATTGTGAAGGGTGGTTAATGTTTTGTAACCCGTAATAATTCTTAAAGCTCTTCAATTTCCACTTCAGAGTAACCTCTAAAGATTAAAAATCTTCTTTTCTATTTGAATTTTTACAAGTATCTAATATCGGCTTTTTCCTTTATAGCAGGTTTTCAATAACTCTTTAGCGCGTTTAGCAGATATCTCATATTCAAATTCACATACATCAATATCATCTTCAATGTGTTCGTAGAGGTAATTAATCATTTCTATGAAAGACCTAAAGATTACAGTTGTTTTATTCGCTTCGATGTCTTATAAAAGTTATTTCTGGTTTAATTTTATTTTTTCTATACAATCCACGTATGTCTATCTCCCGAGATGGTAAAGAAATTTTCTTCTTTTATCTCCCATTTGTTTAATAAATATTTTGATTCATATATTCCTTCATTCTTTTAAATTCAGTATAAAAAATCAATGGCAATATGATCATAAAAATATACGAATTTGCATGACTATTATTCATGGAGGTATCAAAATATGGAGGGAATTACCACTTAAAAGAACTACACTAGAAGACTTTCCCTCTACTAAGTAAACAAAGCTTAGGTCTTCTCGTTCTCTAAAGTCGAGGGTGATTTTTTAAGAATACTAAATTGTATTCCATCATAATATGCATTAGTTAAAAATATGGAGTAGGTGGCCATGTAAATGGGTTTTGTGGAGATGATACCAGGACGATTGTACATTGGAGGACGAATTTCTTCCGATGATTGGGGTTTTGTTCAGAGAAATATATCAGTCATCGTGAACCTACGTACGAAACCTGATCGTCCTCCATTTGATTTTTCAAGAAGAATAATGATATGGGTTCCTATTACTATATGGGTAACTCCTAGTTTAGAATTGGTCGATAACTTGATCAAACAGCTTAATCAATTGTTTGACCAGGGCTATCGAATATTAATTCACGATACTTTAGGAATACAACGATTGGGCTTTATCATTACTGCATTTTATATGCAAAAATATAGATTAAATCGAGAAGAGGCCCTTTACTTGGTTAAACAAAAAAAACCTGATATAAAACCCACTGAAAACTATCTGCAATTGCTAACTCAGTATGAAAATTATTTAAACCTGTAAGAAAAAGACCCATGTATGTACTTATCACTGTCAAATAGACAGTTATAAAAAAAGACTATATTCAATCGGAGCTCGATCATTTAGTCGTTTTTGGAACTTGTATGATAAAAAACTAGAAGCTCTTGGTATTATCCGCCAGATAGCAATGAGGAGAAAAAATATGCTGCAGATTGCTAATGCCATTATTATTCAACCAGTGAAAGTTGAAATGTCCGGTCTTTAAAACAACTACACTTGTGAATCTTAATTTAGATAAATCTTTAGATGCAGCTTTTTTCACACTGAAGCTGCCTTATTTACTGTTGATTTCCCATGCTTTTTTATAGCGTTTTGTATATCAATCAGGCAATTGCAAATGAAAACTAAAGATCTTTCATAAAAGTTGAATAAAATATAGGGATGGGATTTTTTTATTCATAAAAGAACGTTTGTTCGTGTGTGTATTTGATGAAATTCAGCATTTTTTCATTAGAGAAAAAGAGCTAAATAGCAAAAACTCCTTATGAAAGGAGTATAATAATTTATTAAATATATAAAGGTTTTTTAGGGACGAAATATAATTGCTATATACAAAGGGAACTGCCCATTATGTCGAATATTCATTATAAATTTCCTACAAACTGATAGCTATTTATATTATCACGTTTTGTTGAACACAAAATGATTGTTATTGGTGATAATTAGGATAGATGACGTTTTGTAAGAAAATCACTTCTCTTTTTAGGGATTCGGAAACTTGGAGTAATGAGTTCACATCCTTTTGCAATGAGGTGATTTGATTTTCCATTTTCCTCATTTTCCTACTTTGTTCCTTTGCTTCTTGTTCTTCTTTTTTTTCTAATATAGCGGATTGTTCTATTTCAATCGCGACACCACTTGATGAAACTAAGTCACCAATTGTAATTATAATGGCACCTATTAAAGCTAATGCAAAGCCTACATTTGATTCTGAACCTGAATCTGAATCTGAATCTGAACCTGAACCTGAACCTTTTCCTTTTCCTTTTCCTTTTCTTGAACTTGTTCCTGAACCTGTTCCTGCTCTTGATGTATCGGGGTTTTCTAAACCCTCTACTTCTTCAATTTCTTCTACCTCTTGAGCTTCAACTGCAATCCCAAGAACAGTAAGAATGTTTCCTATGTTAACAATCAATGAACCAAATAAATCAATCTTATCTCCAATATTAGTAGGTAAGGAATTTAAAATATGATCTTCTTCGGGTTTCCACTGGTTCAAAACTTCTCACCTTCTTGGCTGTTACTTTATTTTTTTAAATAAGCTCAATGTTGCCACATTTAGCTCTTGTTCGATGTCTTTTAATTTGGAAATTGCATTTTGTATATCGTCTTCATTCAATTCTGTTAGGGTTTCATTATCAATTCTCCATAATAAATTATTCAAACAATCTAAAATTTCCTTGAATGATTTTATTAATAACCCATGTTCCCCATCCAAAATATATGGGGGAACAATAGTCTCTAGAGATTGGACACTACACTGTCCTACACTAATCGCATTTTTTAAATCTATACAGTACTGGTCATAATCAGAAATTATTCCATCAATATAAGTAGGATGTACCATATTAGAGATATAAACTAAATTTCCTCCCACCAATTGTAGAGTTTGCCCGTATTTCTTTAAATTTCTTCTCATATAATTTCCTCCTGATAACCAAAACACATTGGGCTTTTATCTTTGATAATGTATGCGATGGAAATAAAATGGTTCAAATAAAAATAAGGGTTCATTTGTATAAAATAATGATAAAAACTCTTCTCATTTGTGAGGGCTATTTATGCTAATGTTCCCCTGTAAAAATGGGGATTTTCCCCCTACAGCATGTTAATACCTTTCATCACTGTTTGAAACATGGATGGGGAGTTTTCAAGGAATCGCGACAAAGTATTCGGATAACTGCTCCTATTGATACCGTTGGCCCGAATTGGGTAAGAACTTGGTTTTCATCAGTTAGCTAATGCAAATTCAATGGGGTATGTTCGTTGATGCGATAAATAAATAATATTGGGCACTGGTTTAGATACATTTAAGAAAATAATGAATATTGGATGTATACGATAGGTGGCAAATGAAGTATTAATTCATTTGAACGAAGCTAAAGAACATTGGGAAAAAAGTAGTTTTTGAGACAATTCTTATTCAGTTAACGGGTAGCGTAATTAAATAAGGAACACGAAAATTATCAATCTTTTTTATTAAAGAATATTCGATTAAATATTATAAGAGCAGGTTTTGAACAATCATTTTTCAAAACACGCTCTTTTCTATGTTCGTTTATTAAGGGAGCATTAATTTAAAATAAATTTTATTTCAAAACTAAAAATTTTACTCACTTACATTAGTAATATATGGTATTATTTAAAATGGTATTATTTTCTAAAATATGCAATCTGGGGTGGAATTTACATGGAGTTTTTTACTAAGTGGTCGTTTAAGAACAAGGCAGCTGTTTCATTAGTAACCATTTTTATTTTGTTGATAGGAGTTGTTAGTTATTTTAAACTGCCTATGGAATTTTTACCATCTGCTGATAATCCACAAGTTACGATTGTCACAATGGGGCAGGGCACTGATTCGAAAACGATGGAAACGCAAGTTACAGATCCGATAGAAAGGGTTGTTACAGGAGTAAAAGGAAAGAGTTCAGTATACTCCACTACTGGAGATGGATTTTCAAAAGTAGATCTATTCTTTGAATCGGGATCTGATATGAAACAAGCAAAACTTGATGTTCAAGAGGCTTTAGACAATGTAACATTGCCTCAAAATATTGCAAAGCCTACTGTTACACAGCTTAATACCTCAATGATTCCTATTTCATTTATTGCTGTGACTTTTAAGGAAGGATTAACAGCTGAAAATCTAGACTTTGCTAAGAAAGAATTAGAGCCTCTATATAAAGATATTAAAGGAGTTTCAGATGTACAGACATTTGGAGTTTCTCAATCTGTTCTTTCAGTTAAAGTGGATAATAAACAATTGGCTAAAAAGAAAGTCTCCATTCAAGATGTAATGAGCGTCCTTAACGGTCAGAATACAGCTCTAGCCGTTGGCGAGAAGGTGATTGATGGGAAGACAAGTAATATTAAGGTTATCGGTGATTTAACGAGTATTGAAAAATTAAAAGCGCTAAAGGTCACTTCAAAGGTCACGCTAGGAGAGATAGCAAAAGTTGACGAAGCGAAGAATGGTAACCTCATTAGTCGTTTTAACGGAAAAGAAAGCATTGATATAAGCATTATTAAGGACAGCCAATCAAATGCTGTCACAATCAGTAAAGAAGTTGAAAAAGTATCAAAAGAAATTAATGAAAAGTATCCTGACCAGAAATCAACTATCTATTTATCTACAGCTGATATGGTGGAGACTTCTGTTCAGACGATGGTTAAAGAAGTGCTACTTGGTGCACTATTCGCCACTATTGTGATTATGGTCTTTTTACGAAATGTACGGTCTACATTTATTACAATCGTATCCATACCGTTATCTCTTGGCTTCACGTTATTTTTGCTGTCATTGTCAGGAGTGACGTTAAATATATTGACGCTAGGCGGTGTCGCTGTAGCGATTGGTCGCTTGGTGGACGATAGTATTGTTGTTATTGAAAATATTTTCCGGAAAATGCAACAAGAGAAGATTTCAATCCAATTGGTTATGGATGCAACAAAAGAAGTAGGAGTGGCGATAACAGCTTCAACACTTACTACTGTAGCCGTCTTCTTGCCAGTAGCTTTATTGAACGGAGGGCTTCAAGAATTTCTACTGCCTTTTGCTTTAACGGTCACTTATTCTTTGCTAGCTTCTTTAATTGTAGCATTAACTGTTGTTCCGTTAATGAGTGCAGGATTGCTGAAGAAAGCGAAGTTGCCAAAACATCGACCAGCTAAGCGTTTTACTAAGTTGGTTACTTGGTCATTAAACCATAAATGGATGGTCTTGATTGTTGCATTGCTGTTGTTTGTCGGTTCAATTGGCACATATTTTGCTATGCCAAAAGGAGCAATTGATAATTCTTCAGCTGACTATGTCTCCGTGACGTTAACTTATCCAAATGATCAGCCCTTTGATAAAGTAAAAGAAAAAGCGATTGAACTCGAAGAAACGATTCAAGATATGAGTGAAGTGGATAATGTGTTCATGCAATTAGGAAACTCTGCCGAAGCGGCTCAATATGGCGCTGTCACATCACCTACAGAAGCGACTTTTGGTATCTTAGTGAAGGATAAAGCAAACATAGATACAATCTTGGGGGAAATCGAAAAGCAAAAAGAAAACTATCCTGATGCGAAGCTTACTGCCACCGCTTCTTCATTTATGATGGGGGCATCAAAGACGAACATTACGATAGACGTGATTGGCAGTAATGTTGAAGATTTGGAATCGACAGCCAATAAGATCAAACAAAATATTCAAGATATTAAAGGAATTGAAGATGTTACAACGAACCAAGACGAAAAGAAAACCATTTATTCATTCAAGGTAGATCCGGCTAAAGGCAACACAGAACAAATAGGGCAACAACTTGGTATCATGCTTAATAGAACCCCAATAGGCAATATTACCTTGGAGGATAAGCAGACACCTGTAGTCCTTGAACCAATCTTAGATCCTAAAAAACCAAAGGATTTAAAGAATATTCCTATTATGACAGATGGTGGTTTAGTCCCGGTGTCAAAAGTTGCTTCTTTAAAGAGTGAAGAGAGTGCAACTACCCAGTTCCATAAAGACGGAGAAACGTATCTTCAATTAACTGCAACCGTAGATCCGGCTAAGCTTTCTGATATTGCAAGCAAAATAAATCTTGAGATTTTTGGAGACAAGGAGAACAAAGGCCTTGCTATTCCGAAAGATGTAGATATATATGTTGGAGGAGCTAGCGCTCAGCAAACAGATGATTTTACTGATTTGTTCCTTACCATGTTAATATCTATAGGCATTGTCTTTCTAATCATGGTTATAACATTTAAATCAATTAAAGCACCGGTCGCGATTTTATTTTCATTGCCGTTCGCTGCTATTGGAGCAGTGTTAGGATTGGTTATCAGTCGAATTCCAGTGGATATTACAGCACTGTTGGGTGCGCTTATGTTAATTGGAATTGTGGTGACAAACGCGATTGTGCTTCTGGATCGAGTCAAACAAAACGAACAAAAAATGATTATTCGTGATGCAATTATTGAAGCAACGGCTACAAGATTCCGTCCGATTATTATGACGGCTGTAGCAACCATTTGTGCAATGCTGCCTCTTTTATATAAAAAGGCAGAAACAGGAAGTCTGGTTTCACAAAGCTTAGCCATCGTTGTCATTGGCGGGCTAGCTGTTTCTACACTGCTCACACTTATCGTCATTCCATGTATATACGAATTGCTACACTATAAAAAATCGAAAAAACAGAGAAAGAAAAAGAGAGAACCCGTTAACGAACACATCGAGATGTAAGGAAGCTTAATAAAAAAGTTTGTAGAGAAAGCGACGCTTTCTTTACAAACTTTTTTTTCTGTAAAATGGATATAAAACTTACAGTTACAAGAGCCAGTCAAAGAATAGGGAAGATGGCCTTTAGATTCTTTGTCTGTTTTTCCTGTAGTCCTTTAGATTCAGCGTAGATATATATCAAAATACATATGATCATCTCATGCTTTTTAAATTTTATTTAAAAAATAGTTGACTTCCGTTCAACCTGTAACTAAAATAGTTACAGCAGAGGTGATAAATAAAACAACCGCAAGAAGCAATGGAACAAGTAGTTACATCACTACTAAATCAAATAATGCTGCACAGTGAATGTGTAGTTAATCAATTGCATTCTATATTGTAGAGAAAGCATATTTTTTTACCTTTATTGTAACTAATTAAGTTACAAGTGGAAACTATTGATAAAAAGAGAGGAATATAATATGAATGTAAAAATTAAAGCTTATTCTGATTTCATATGTCCATTTTGTTTTTTAGGAAAAGGTCCTTTAGATGAAATCGTAAAGGAAAAAGATGTAGAAGTAGAATGGATGCCATTTGAATTGCGTCCGAGTCCATATTCCAAAATTGATCCATGGCAAGAGCCTGAAAAATTGAATTCATGGGATTCTTATATTCTTCCTACTGCGAAAAAGCTCGGAGTCGATATGCGTTTACCACGTGTTTCTCCACATCCATATACACATTTGGCTTTTGAAGGGTGTCAGTTTGCAAAGGAGCATGGAAAAGGGAATGAGTTCCACAGCAGAGTGTTTACGGCATTTTTTCAAGAGGAACAAAATATTGAAGATATTGAAGTATTAACAAAATTAGCAGGTGAAGTTGAACTGCCTGAGGATGCTTTTAGAGAAGCGTTAGTGTCACGTAAGTATCGCGAAGTGCATCAAGAAGCTCTAAAGCATGCTTACGAAGAAGCTAACATTATGGCTGTTCCAACGTTTATTATTGGTGATGAAGTTATTCAAGGACTAGCTAGCAAAGAAAGGTTAGCACAAGCCATTGAGAACGAAGCAGAAAAAAATAAACAAAATGAATTTGATGGCTTGCAATGTGATATGAAGGGAAATTGCTAATAACGGTTTAAACTATTAGAAAAAATCTATGAATATATAATTTTAACATTAAACATAATTTGGAGGAATCAAAATGTCAGTAACTAAAACAAATTTAAAAGACGCAATCATCAATCGTCGTTCCATTCGAAAGGTGAAAAAGAACGAAAATATTACGAAAGAAAGAATCAATGAAGTATTAAAAACCGCAATACATGCACCATCTTCATTTAATATGCAAAGTGGACGTATAGTGGTAGTGATGAATGACGAGCATGAAAAGTTTTGGGATATTGTTAAAGAAACACTTCGTTCTCGTGTTCCAGAAGAGAACTTTGGAGCGACTGTAGAACGATTACAAGGATTTCGTGATGGAGTAGGTACAATTCTATTCTTTGAAAACCAAGAAACAATAGAGCAAATGCAAGATAAAGCACCATCATATAAAGAACAATTTCCATATTGGTCCCATCAAGGAAGTGCAATGTTGCAGTATGCAATATGGATGTCTTTATCAGCAGAAGGTATTGGGGCATCTTTACAACACTATAATCCAATTATTGATGAAGAAGTAAAGAAAACTTGGGATATTCCAGGAAAATGGAGTTTAGTAGCCCAAATGCCATTTGGTGAGCCGAATGAACAACCGGGAGAAAAAACCTTCTTACCTTTCGAAGATGTTGTGAAATTTTATTAATACAAGCAAGTATATGAAGGAAAAAACATGTCAAATTTACAATTTGAAGTCTTTACAGAATCTACGTCAGCATATCAAGCAGATTTTGGTACATGTTTAGGAACTTCAAAATAAGAAAATAGTGAAATTTAATCAATATGTGGATAGTCATGTTGTTCAAAAGGCTATTACAGTCTAAAAATATCAAGTTTCTTAATTTAACATTCCAACCATTAAATAAAAAGAGCCTGTTTACTTTTAACGTAGTAAAAACTGGCTCTTTTTTTGTCGGCATTTGCTAAGCTGGATAGTAAATTAGTAGGGAATTTTAAGAACTGGTGATCTATCAGCTGAAGAAAGGCATCTCATAATTAAATTAATAGTAAACAGACCACCATTTAAATTTTAGATGGTGGTCTGTGCTTATCATTGATAAGAGTTATTATCCAAATTTTATATAGTTAGTTTCAATTGTCTGAGATATATCGTATGGCCCCTCATCTTTATTTGAAGGTATGACCGTTGTAATTCCAGACTGCGGATAATAAGAAGAGTTAAAACTGACACCTGGGTCATAACCCATGACATGATATTTACAAATTGTATTATCCTTCTTACTTATCCAAATCCCGTATCCATAATATTCTTCGTCCTCCTCACAAATGTGAGGGGTCAAAAGTAGATGGGTTGTCTCTTCATTTAAAAGTTTATAGCTAAGTAGAGCTTCCCAAAACTTCATCATATCAGGAGCCGTAATAAATGCTCCTCCATCTGCCCCACCTTGAATTGGGACGGCATAATTATTGGTTTTCCATGTTCCAGCGTCCTCTAAATCTATATAACCAATTGCGGTATTTTTAGGTAGTCTATCTAAAGAGAAATAACCAGAATCATGCATATCACACTTTGTAAAAAGATTCGTTTCTATATATTTAGTAAAACTTATACCTGTTTGTTGCTCAATAATTAGTCCTAATAGAATATAGCCAGCATTATTATAATGAAACCTTTCTCCAGGAGTAAACATCATCTTATTATTTTGAAACATAGGTAAAAAATCAGATAAACTTGTTAGTAGGTACATCGGTTTATCTTTCCAAAGGTCTTCAAAATTCTCCATTACAGCTTCATCAAAATAATCAGGTATCCCTGAACTATGTGTTAGAAGGTGGTGGATCGTTATATCTTCATCGAAATTTGGAAAATTAAGGTCTAAACAATCTTTAAGCCTTGTTTCGAAAGCAATATCTCCTTTTTCTACTAACTGACAAATCGCTACCGCTGTAAACAATTTGCACCCAGAAGCGATTCCAAACTTAGTGCTAATTTTATTTTTTATTTCATCAGCTCTGTTAGAAAAACCAAAGGCTGACCTCATAAACGCAATTATTTTTATTATTTATTAAAATAACACCAGAAAAGTCTATCTTACTTGTTAAATCTACTATATCTTTATTTATATTTATCATAAAAACACATCCTATATCTGATTTACCAATCTTTTTTACTGAGTAATTATTAGCTACTATTTTAATTAACTGTTCCAGGACTCCTAATAATTTTATCACATTATTTTTATCGAATGGAATTATTTACTAAATTAATGAGATATCCTAGCGATTTAACTAATACTAATAAAGGAGGGTTTATTGAAAAGTTCAAGTGAAAATCTACTAGGATTGCTTGAGGTGGTTGAGTCTGTGTTGCACCATGATAGTTGAAGCCAGACATATTTTTAGTTGTTATCGTAGTTAACCTATTGTCCATTGATGATACTTTAGCAAAGAACCTTGAAGATCATGGAGTGTTATGTCTTCCTTTTTTTGTTGTAGAAATATTATTTCAGTTTTGATGTTCTTTCTGCATAGAATTAGTTTGGAGATAAATAATTGACAATGAGAATCATTTTCATTTATATTAAGTGTATACTGAAAGTGATTCTCAATTAGGTTGGTGATATAGATGAAGGTATTCATTGGCTACGTAAGTTTATCAGATAATACCGAGAAAATGGCTGTAATCATAAAGTTTATAGAATGAAGGCTGCAGGCTGTAAGGTATATATGGAAAGATTGGATACGGTAGAAGTAGATACCTTAAAGGATTTTGATTTGGCCATTATTGGATTATATACATGGAATAAAGAAGATTTGCCATATGAAGCAAACGAACTTTATGAAGAAATAGAACAAGTAGATTTTCAAGAAGTAAAAGTCGCATTTTTGGGTGCCGGCGACTTGACCCAACAAAACCTTGCGCCGCAATAATTATTCTTTCCGATAAAATGAAGGAATATGGTTTTCATGTATTTGAGAAAATATTAAAAATTCATCAAGAAAGCTCTACATATGATCAAATAAAGAAATGCGAAGATTTTGCAGTTTATGCTTTTATATGGGGAAACAAGAGGAAAAAATGGCGATTTCTCTCGTGGAATCGGGTGCTAAGCATCCCGAAATGCCAAAAGTCTGCATATTTGTAAAGGAGGCCGCTTGATGAATACGCAATTAAGTATAAAAGGAGAAGTAAAAAAAGATCAGCTTATACAAGAACTTCTGAAATTTGGGATATTTAAAAAATATAATAAACAACTATATGAACTTCCAATTGTTGTCCTCCAAAAAGAATTCAATCACTTAAGAGGTGAATAAAAAATGTCCAGAAAAAGGAAATCTTTTAATGAACTACTCAAGGAAAACCGCGAACATTTGTTGCATGACAAAAGTGAGTTGGAACGAATTTTTACAAAAATAGATCAAAAAGCGATTGTTGAGTTAAAAAAAGATCAAGTACAATCATAATAGACAATGACTTAAACATCGTTTGATAAATAGTTAAACAGTTTATAAAAATGATTAACCGAAATCAAAATGTGATTTCGGTTCTTTTACTTATCGTGCATTTTTTCATGAATCCTAATACATATACCAACTGCTCGATAAATCTCCGGAAAAAATCCTCTATAAATTATTTAAGGGCTAACTGAGTATGTCGTTTAGGATCTTTTTTAACTACGTATCAGTTACGTCGTTAAATCAAAAAATCATTGTTTAAGCCTATCTCTTTATAGAAAGCGTTCCTCTCCTACGAGCACAAAGGGTGACTTCATCCTTGCATATGTAAAAAGAATTACAAAGTTAAAAGAGTATAAAAATGTGTAAGTGGTTGTTAAATTTGAAGATGAATAGAGAATAAAAACTGTGAGAAAAGAATGAGAAAACTAATAAAAAACCCCAAATAGGGGTTTATATAGTTAATATCTGAATGGTCTTCGCGGACAACAAGGAGGTTGTGGCACTCCACCAACAAACCTTTGAGTGTAACACTCATTCACTACAGATACATTATTTGGAGAATGATGTATATACTTTTTCACATGTCTATTAACGATTGTAGTATGTGTCGGATGAACAACAGGTATTACTGTGTTCGTGACATTGGTTTTAACAAATTGTTTTGTGGGTGAAATTTGAGGTGGACTATGCTGAATAGGAAAAGTTTGTGACGGACAATATTGTGGTGGACATTGACCATTGTGTGCATTAGCCCATGTTCTATTATACATTTCAAAACCTCCGATTCTTATTTTATAAGTCATTGATAGTTTATGAAATGCAATAATAAATGGACTAGTATAAATGCCTCATTTCAAAACAATAACATCGAAAAGGTTAACTTTGAAAATTATCAAAAATATATAATTTTCATCTTGGTAATATTACTCAGTACGGCTAAAGCATAATAAAAAATAACTATTCCGGATAAGAAATAGTTACAAAAGTTAATCGGGGTCTAAGGGAAATGCAAAAGAAAATTCTATCTATTGTCAGTATAAGTAGTGATCCAAAGGTGGTTCCAATGAACACGATAGACCAACTAACATCTATACTTTTTCAAAAAGCAGCCGTTTTGCATCTTTGGTTCTAGAAACAGAGAACATGTACATCCACATCTGTTTATTATGTGCCTAAAATGGAAGGGGTTATCGATGGAAGAGACGTAATTATAAGAGGGTGAATTTGTGTAGGATTATCAAATCTAGTCTTTTAAGTTTAATCCCCCTATAAGCGCAATGACATACGGAAAGCTATTTATTAGGCTAGCATTTAATTTGAATAGTGCCCTACTAAAACAGTAGACTAAGTTTCGAAACAAGTTTACGAATATGTAGAGCAAGATGCTGATATGGACACCTGGCCCCTTTTAATTTTTAGGTAATGTATGTAGGTTAAGGTGACCGATTTCTTGATTAATTTGTGGAGGGAACCAAAGAGGCAGTAATACTGTTACAGGTTTAAGCGATAATATACATCTTGCCTAAATTTTTCATGAGCAATCTAAAGGCTGTGGAATGGCTTTGAGCGAGTGATTAGCTCTGTCTTCATTAGCAAGCTTTACCCTATCCGTGTTGATGTGGTCACTCTACATTAATCAAAAACCCCACAGGAAGTCATTGATCGACTTCTAGTGAGGTTAGAATCGTTTGTTTAGCTTAAAAAACAAAAATTATGAAAAAATTATCATTTAAATATATTTATACTGATAATTGGCATAGCAAAAACATAAATTAGAAACGCACCTACTATAGGAACGATTAAGAACGCTTTACTTGAAGGCCCATATTTAGCAGAGATTGATCTCGATCTCGATGGTCATATTATTATTTCTTGTCTACGCACATGAATACTTCATTTATTAGGTTAGCAGCTAGTTTTACCGTGCGATTATCATAATCTAATGATGGATTTACTTCACAGATATCAAATGAAATAGTTTTCTTATGTGAAGTAATTTTGCGAATTAATTCTCTAACTATTTTTCCAGAGAGACCAAATGAGGAAGGTGCACTAACACCTGGTGCTTCAGAAGCGTTTATAACATCCATACAAAGTGTTAATATAATACAATCATTTTGATTTATAAAATTTTGAATTTTCTCTTCATTTTCATTGGAAATCTCATTTACTAATTCTTCTTCATAAATCCAGGAACAATTAAGTGAGGTAGCGGTGTTAAATAATTTTTTTGTGTTTCCATAACGTTGAATACCAATAGGTAAATAACTTGCTTGACTATCATTGTCCAATATTTGTTTAAACATTGTTCCAGAAGAAGTCATTTGGTCATAAGAACGTAAGTCAAAATGAGCATCGATGTTAAGGATCCCTATTTTAACATTTGGTCCAACATGCGACCTTACTCCTAGATAATGTCCATAAAAGGTTTCATGTCCGCCTCCCAAAATAACAGGAAACATATTTTTAGTTAATATTTTCTCAACGTGACTTCCTAATTCAGCTTGAGCTGCTTCTAACTGTTGATTTTCACAAATGATATTTCCAAAATCAACTAGACTATCTGTTGATTGGCCGTGCCAAGATAAAGAAGATAAGGATTTACGTATTTCATTTGGAGCTTCTTTGCTTCCAAGTCTTCCTTTATTCCTGCGTACGCCTTCATCACAAGAGAATCCTATTATCCCGCATGAATCATTTGTTGATGTTCTTGAATGATCACTAACTATTTGATGAATTCTAAATTCATCTTTATCTATTAAACTATCTGTTCTGCCTTTCCATAAATCCATATTTGGTACTTCATACATTTATTATCCCACCCTAGAAATTATTTATTTATTAGAGTATATCTGCTATTATTTATAATATCCAATACGTATTTTCAATATATTAATATAAAAAAACTATAAGTGGGGTGCATTTTTGGATATTAGGCAACTAACTTATTTCATTTCTGTAGTAGAAAATAAGAGTTTTTCAAAAGCAGCAAAAAAATTGCACCTTTCTCAACCCTCGTTAAGCAATGCAATTACAAAATTAGAACATAATATTGGATTTCCTTTACTTGAACGGTCTACTCGTTCTGTTCGACTATCAGATTCAGGAGAATTATTCTATCAAAGAGCAATTGAAATATTAAAAAAATTCCAACAATTTGAAATAGAATCGGCAGAAATACAACAAGTTGGAAATAAGCGACTGTCTATCGGAATTATTGAATCAACAAAACATTGGATATCTCAGGTAATTAGAGATTACAATAAACATCAATCAATAACTCATTATCAATTAGACGAAATATTAAGTAAAGAAAATGTAATTAACGCATTACTAAATTATAAAAATCATCTTGTTTTAACAAATCAAGAAATTACTCACCAAGAATTAAATGTACAAAAATTATATTCTGAAAAATTATGTTTAATTGCAAATGTTAATCATGCACTGTTCAAGATACCGAATATTTCATTATCGGATATTCAGCCATACCCTTTTATTATATGTTCAGATGGATTTGAAACGAGGAATAACATTTTCAAAGCCTTTGAGGCCGAAAATCTTTCTCTAGATGTACAATTTTCCGTCGAACGCTTTGAAACAATTTGTGAACTAATTTCAAATGACTTAGGCATCAGTATCTTACCTGAACGATATTGTGAAAGTATAAATGATTCTAGATTGCATTTTGAATATTTGGATTCTTCATATTTTAACCGTACTGTGTATCTAGTTACATGTAAGAATCGTTTTGTTGCTCCACATGTTAACTTATTTATTAAACATATTTTTGATTTTCACAATCTCGAAGTCCCAATAGAGTAAAGCCTATTGGGGCTTTTTTGTCGTAAGAAAGCTATAATCCGAGGGTCCCATATGAAGTTCACATAATAGGGGTGGAGGATTAAGCACCTATAGAAGTATCTCGTTTGTAAAATGTTATTCCTGAAAAGTATGATTATTATCCCCAGTGATCTTGAAAAACACCAGTTTTTTCATGTTTCTTTATATCACGAAACAATAATCCGAAGGGGGTAACTGGGATTTTTCGTATGTTGTCTCTAACAGCCCAAAATTAAAAGAGTAGCAATTGCTATTCTTTTAATTTTTAACCAGTCCTATTTTAATTTAATTCTAATTGAATTGTAGTAACAATATTAGCATCATCGATCCATAAATAAACATTCTTACATTTGTGCGTGAAATATCTAATCGCAAAAGTATCTTTTAAAGAATCTTCTAAAGTCCAACTGGATAAGGCAAGAGAAATTATAGGACCCTGTGATGTGTTTTTTAAACAATCTAACACCTCATCGAACTCCATATCTTCGTATTTCTCTATAAATTCAGATAATATCTTGTATGATTTTTGAGGTCTCCATTCATATTGTGTGTTGTTAATTGTCCCATATAGATTTTTTATTATTGGATTTAAATTATTCAATCTGATCAAAGAGAGAGATTCTTGATTCGGCTTACTTAACATTATTTCTGATGGTAATTCATTTTCTAATACAATTTTCGTGTTGTCAAAATGCATAATGATTTCTTCGATTACTTGATTATCAATTCTATTATCGACAAATAACGAAGTAACACTCTTATCATCTTGAGAACCCAACAATAAAAAGAATTGAGTTAATAGTGAATATTTTTTTTGGATATTTGATTCGGGAATACATTCCCTGATCTTGAAATCCAAAAGACTGTTTGTATTGTCTTCAAACTGATTATTTGCTTCAAAAGGTTTCATCCATTCTAATATAGAAAACCACCTAGTATGTTTTTATTTTACCTCAAAATAACTATAACCATTTGCAATTGCTGAATAATGACCATTTTTTACTGTCATGAACGTTCCATCTAGTTTTGCACGATATTTTCCAGCAGACAATCTGTCAGATGATATTGTTTAGTAGCTTCCAATAAGGTCAATTATGTTAATTAGAGTTGCAAACGTTATTCAGAGTAGATTTATTCTATTCGAATATTAAAGAATCCCCAATATTATATTGTTTTTCATCAATAATTTTATCTTTTTTGTAAAAAATAACCTTGACCTCTTTTTCTTCAAAAGCTTTTATGATGGTATCTTCCGTTATCCCCTTAGAATAGAATATAAATTCGCTCTTGTATATATCAGAATTATCACTTTCTTTTTCGGAGGAATTCCCGAACCAATATCTCTGCTGATTATCAATTGTATTAATTACTTTCTTAAAGTCTGGTATATTTACTCTCTTCTTACTAGAACCATCTATCTGGAAGGTAAGAGAAAATTTTCTAAAGTCATCCTTTTTTTAGGGTCTTTAAGGTAATTCACCTGTACTTCTTTAAATTCATCATCCGTTAATTTATCTATTTGAACATTCAAATTTACATTTTCCTCTTTACTAGTACTTTTATTACTACAAGCCCCCATAATAGCAATAATTAAGATTAATAAAATCTTTTTAATAAATAAAGTTTTTTTCATGTGATATCTCCTCTTAATTTATTTTTAACCATTATAAATAATCTAATGAACTGTTTCCCTTTTAAAGGGATTGTAAATGGGGGAATTGTTAAAATGTCTGTGTCTTAACTTTCCTCTTTAGAAGGTACTAATTTTAAAGCTTTTGTATTATCAAGGACACCATATCCATATTCATGAGGATTCCCAATTTTTATGTTGCACCTGCAACATATGGTGTCGCCACAGAAGTTCCGTTTATATATATAATGATTGTCAATATACGTACTATAAACATTTTCACCTGGAGCCACTATATCCAACTCTCTACAGTATGCTTCTTGATAAAGTAGGATCAGCTGACAATAAATTAAGGCTAGCTCGGTGGAATGACGCGGTTCAGATCATTTAATAATCTATACAATTAGCATATGTCAATGCCACATATGTTAATTGTATAAAGAGTAATCGAAATGATAATTAAGGAGTATCGAAATGTATCCTTCCAGCTTGTCTTCCCCGGTAAGTGATGGAATAGGCTACCCGTTTATTTTGATTGGTGTTGTTTTCATAGTTTTTCGATTCATTCCATCTTATTAATACATTTAGGACTAAAGCTGATTCACTAAACGTGATTAGACCCTAATTGTTAAATTATATTTTTAACATCTTTATGGATGTATTTCCAAATATTTAAAGCTATTCAAATCATTGTTTCCAGAAATAATAAGAAAAAACACAATGGAGAAATCAAATGAAAAACAAAAAAATTTATCAAGTATTTATCGTTACTTTTTTATTTGTGTTAATGATTAATCACACTGTTTATGCAATTGAATGGGAAGATGAAGATGTACCTATAAGCTTTAAAATTGAGATGTTGCCTTGGGAGATTGTAAATAACATTATTCCTAATAAAACAAATTTCACCATTATAGATATTGAAACTGGTTTATCATTTAAAGTACAACGAAGAGCAGGTAGCCATCATGCCGATGTACAGCCACTAACCAAGGAAGATACTCAAATCATGAAGAAAATTTATAATAATAAATGGAGTTGGAATAGAAGAGCTATTATTGTATTAATCAATAATCAAATGATTGCTGCATCTATGCATGGAATGCCACATGGCGCTGGTGCTCTTCAAAATGGTTTTTCAGGTCACTTCTGTGTTCATTTCTCTGGAAGTATAACGCATCGTTTGAAAAACGAAGATCTTTCTCATAAATTAATGGTATTGAAAGCGGCTGGTAAGCTTGACGATTATATAGAAACGGTAAGTCCCTATGAACTTATTCGTATTTTTACCATTTCCATTAATCAAGGAAATCAGAAATTATTAGCACTGACCTTATCAAATCCGAGTCATCTTAATCGTGTCAATAAACTTATTGAAGATATTACATATTTTGGTGTGGTTGACCCTTTAAGACAACCACCTGAGCAACTAAATGGGGTATTTCTCGTGGATGTACCCGTTCAAGTAGCTATCTATAAGAAGAGAGAGGGCAAAGAAAAAAAGGTTATGCATTTTATGATCCGAAGGGACAGTTTGACTGATCGTTGGTTTATTGATCAAGATTCGCTCTATGAAGACTTAAAATAGGATATGTAAAATGAGGAATACATGAAATGATAAATTCCAACCCATATTAAATTAATGTGGGGGTGGTTTCACTGAGATTAACATGGATTGCCGGCCTTTTACTATTCGTTCAACAAGTGTATATTCCTGACAGCTTATCGGTAACCCAGCAAGGGCAAACGATTGCTGTTGTCAAACGCGCTGATGTTTCTATGCCATTTCTAGATGTTCCTATGATGGACGTGGATAAATACAATCAGCTTATCGAAAAAATAGACCGTCATGTGTATCAAGAGCCTGTAAATGCCACAATCGACAAGAATGGTAATATTCTTCCTGGGCGGGTGGGTTACAAGTTATACCATCAAGCATTTAAAGAGCAATTTTTTTCCTTTCTATACGGACGTAGAGAACAGAAAGTTGAAGTTCCCTTACTTGCCATTCATCCAAAGGTTGATAACGAACTACTTGCTCAGATTCGTGTAAATAAGATTGGTGAATATAGAACCTATTTTAATGTGAATAATAAAAATCGTTATAATAATATTTCGCTCGCTACAGACGCCATTAATAATTATGTCGTGTTTCCAGAAGAGACGTTTTCTTTTAACCAAGCCGTTGGTAAGAGAACAGTGAACAAAGGATATTTGCCCGCTCGCGTTATCGTCAAAGGAGAGTTTTCTGAAGGGGTCGGTGGAGGGATTTGTCAGGTTTCATCCACTCTGTATAATGCCATCGACAATGCAGGGTTACAAATTATTCGCCGCTATTCCCATACTAGGCATGTTCCTTATGTTCCACCAGGCCGCGATGCCACGGTAAGCTGGTATGGTCCTGATTTTCGCTTTAAAAACAAGTACAATCAACCAATCCTAATCCGAGCTACAACACAAGAAGGCACAGTAAGTATCAGTGTTTACTCTTCAGATATGATAAATAATGAGACACGGAAAGTTCCCTATGCTTCAAGTCAGATATTAAAGGAAGCTTTGGATTATACGAATGTGAAAATTGTTGATTAAACAAGGGGCCCACCAATCTGTGCGGCCATATTCTCTCGTTTTTTTAGCGGTATGGAAGTAGCGGAAAATGGTGATTTGGCAAACTGGATGATCCCAGACAAGGTCTTCAAAGGACTTGAGTGGAGCGATGGATCTTGTCAACGGAGCGAAACACGTTATCGGAACATGTGAGTAAGCATAGCAAAAATACACATTGAACAAATGAAAGAAGCAGTTGGTGATGGTGTTGAATTAATAAGATATCGAGACATCAGCTTTTGTTTATTTAATGGCTTGCGCTGTTTTTACCATCATTGTAGCAGCGGGACTTAATTTGAAACAAGGTCTTTCCTTCAAAGATCCATTGGTAATTAGCAGCGGAAAACAAATGTGACCAAACAATAAAGTAATGAATATGTATATCAAACTTTCAACTTTGTTATTCAAGCGATGTTACGAGGCAATTCATCATCAATTTATCGCTAATACCTTTATACAGTAAATTCTTACTGAATCATGGTATTAGTGTTTATTCAACTAAAATTAAATTTTATAATCGATTAATAAAGAGCTGATAATAATAGATGAAACAGAAAAATTCTGAAACGTTCGAGGAAATACTGAGTGGAGGAACGGAATAGTTTAACCAGATTTTTCTTTTCATTATTCGATTTTGTGGGTATAATATATTAAATCATATTAGAAGGGATGATGGGTGGCCGATGAAGTTCTAATCTTATTTCAAACATTTGAGAAAATTTTTCAAATTAAAAAATAGGATTAGTCTGCCCATTTTCCATATAATTTTTTAAGCTATTCATTAAATAGCTTATTTTCATTATGAAAAATGCAACTAATCCTTCCAAATTCATTTGGGAGGATTTTTTCTCCCTTGAAAAAGAAAGGGTGATACGATGAAAGAAATCGTAAAATTAAATCAAATAAATTTAGAAATTATGGACCGTATTATATTTAAAGATCTTAACGCAACTATTGGTCGTGGAGAAGTGATTGGTCTAGTTGGCCGTAATGGTAGCGGAAAGTCCACGCTATTACAAATTTTACTTGGACATGTAAAACTATCTGAGGGACAGGTTGAATGGGAAAATAGCAAAACCGAAGTCTTTTTAGTGGATCAGGAAAAACAAACATACGCATCTGAGCATGTTACACAATTAGAAGCTACTCTAATGGCGAAATGGCATATTCCAGATGTTCCTTACGAAGTGTTAAGTGGCGGAGAAAAGCTCAAAATTCGTCTTGCAAAAGGTTTCGCGTTAGCACCGCATTTACTCTTATTAGATGAACCAACAAACCATCTAGATATAGAAAGTACGGAGCTGTTAGTTAATCAAATAGAAAATTATACGGGTACAATCATTGTCGTTTCACATGACAGATATTTTTTGGATACTGTAGCGACGAAAATTTGGTCGATTGAAAATACGAAATTATTCGAGCAAAAAGGAAATTATACACATTATATAAAGATTCGAGAACAAAGAAGATTAACTCAACAAAGAGAGTACGAAAAACAACAAAGAAAAATGGAACTCGTAGAAAATCAAATAAACGAACTGACATCGTGGTCGCAAAAAGCGCATGCACAATCGACTAAGCAAGAAGGATTTAAAGAATATTACCGCCTAAAAGCGAAACGAATGGATTCTCAAGTCAAATCTAAGCGTAAACGTCTTGAGAAGGAACTTGAGAAGACAAAGGTTGAACGTGTTGAGGAAGATTATCTTGTTCGATTTTCGTTAGAAGCGAATACGAAGGTCGGCAAAAGATTTTTAGAGGTGAAAAACTTAAAAAAGGATTTTGGGGAACGAATATTATTTGAACAGACGAATTTTACAATTCAACACGGTGAAAAAGTAGCACTTATTGGCCCGAATGGTAGTGGGAAAACGACATTTTTAAATATCGTAATGGGCAATGTGTTTGCTGAAGGGGACATTTGGGTTTCCCCATCTGCGAATATTGGTTATTTAACGCAGCAAGTATTTGACTTGCCTCTAGAGAAAACGCCTGAACAATTATTTAAACGTGAAACATTTAAAGAACGGGGCAAGGTTCAGAATTTAATGAAGCATTTAGGATTTACAGCAAGTCAATGGTCTGAGCCAATTGAACAGATGAGTATGGGAGAGCGCGTGAAGTGTAAGCTTATGCTATATATACTGGAAGAAAAAGATGTACTAATTTTAGATGAACCGACAAACCATTTAGATTTGCCTTCGAGAGAGCAATTGGAAAAAACGTTAGCAGAGTATACCGGTACGTTGGTCGTTGTTTCACACGATCAATATTTCTTGAGTAAAACGACTTCAGTTCAGTTGATTTTTGAAAATCACCGTATACAAAAGAAATTAAAGCAGTCAAATGAAAAGGTTGATTCACTTGCAGAACAGCGCTTAAAGCTTGAAACAGAACGACAAGAAGTATTAGGGAAATTGAGCTTTTTATCATCCAAAAGCCCAGAGTATATAGAACTCGATCAAAGATTCAATGAACTTACAAAAAAGATTAAGGGATTAGAAAATCTATAATTCAGTAACGAATGCACTTTAGTGGAAATTAAACGAATTTGATTTTAGTTTTATTAATTGTATTTACTCTGAACGAATCATATTAAAGAGCTTAAAAAGGAGGTACTACGTTTTAGATAGTATCTCCTTTGGGTTTCTTAAAGCAAAATAAAAGACTTTATTATCTCTATACAGCTGCCAGTTTATCTGCTATGTGTATTGCCATTCAGTTAGCTTTCCTTTATTAGGTCTTGATAATTTCAAAATGGAGTAAATTTATTACTTAGGGTACAACTTTGTATTACATCCACAACAGACTCTTTTAAATCCAAAAAAACCTGTAATCCTTGAGAGACAAGGATTACAAGGTTTATATAAGGTAATTCTGATTTGAACTAGCAACTGTCAATCCTTCCAACCTATTTGGAACAATTAAGAAGCTAATTTAGCTGATTTTGAAACTTTTTCAGGAAACCATAAACTCACTACAATACCAACAATAAGACAGATAAAGAAAGTGGCCGCTTTAGCAGTCACGATGGCTTCTAAAGGAGAAGTGGTCCACAGGATGGCACTGATAAACCCTGTAATAATAGTGGCTACTACGCCTGTACCAGATGTTTTTTTCCAAAAGAATATAAGTAAAATGACGGCAGAAAATGTATTGCCGACTCCTGCCCAAGCAAAACTGACCATATTATAAATAATGGAGCCAGATGCTAACGAAACAACAATACCTACAAGACCAGCTACAATGGCAATGCAACGAGATAATTTCACTAAGGTTTGACTCTTTATCGTCATACCCATTGCTTTATGAACAATATCTTCACTTACTGATGTTGTAATAACGAGTAATTGAGAAGAAGCTGTTGACATGATAGCAGCTAAAATTCCTGCAATGATGATTCCTGCAACCCATGGTGGCAACAAATCGAATACCATATGAGGCAAAATCATTTCAGAATCTTCAATCGTTCCTTGTTTATAGATAACGGAAGCAAAAATGGCAGATAAAAAGGCACCGACGTAGACAATTAATGTCCAAATAATCGCAACAATTTTTCCTGTTTTTAGTTCTTTTTCATCCTTTAACGCCATAAAGCGAGAACTTAATTGCGGCTGTCCGCCAAGCCAGCCAAAGAACCAAGAAAGGTTTGTAAATAGCATGGCTCCGATGGCTAGTCCAGATAATCCTCCGATCCAACTATCTGCACCACTTCCCATTGAACTTAAGGTATACGAAATCGATAAATCATTTTGTTGAATTTCAAAAAATCCTGCAATTGGAACGATAATAAACGCTAAAACCATTAAAAAACTTTGAATTGTATCAGTCCATACAACTGACATAAACCCACCCATACAAGAGTAGGCAATAATGATGAGGGCAACTACAATGGTTCCTACCGTAATATTAAGTCCAGAAAAAGAATAAAGAGTTTTACCAACACCGGAAAATTGAGCTGCTAAGTAGCAAGTAAAAAATATGACCATAATGATCGATGACAACCAACGAATCAAATTAGTGTGATTAGGAAATTTCACAGCTATATAGTCGGTTAATGTATACACTTTATATTTTTTTGTTTCATTCATAAATCTTTTGGCTAAAAAGAGCCAAGAAAAGAGGACGCCTATAAACATTCCCGATAAGACCCATATTCCTGACAAACCTGTTACATAAATAAAACCTACTGCCCCTAAGAACATATAGGCGGATTCACCTGTAGCTCTTTCAGAAAAAGCTAGTGCCCAACCAGGTAACTTATTTCCTCCGAGAAAATAATCAGCGTGGTCCAATTTTTTTCTACTAAAGAGCACACCCACTCCAAGCATTAAGAGAAGGTAAATGATGATTTCGGCAAAAACAATCGAAGATCCTGAAAAATTCATTTTATTATCTCCTTTATAAATTATATTAAACAAAGTTGTATAGTGAGAATAAATACAAAATTTTTTTCCCATCAGGGATTATTCATGGTTAACAACTAATTTCAAAAACATGATTTAACCCTTGATTTATATAAATAACAGAGCCAGATTTTGAAAGAGTATAATCATAAACAGGCTCTGAACATACTACAATGATATATTCTTTAGTTTTGGTCTAATTGTAGAATTGTTAAATATAAGACTTTAGCGGCTTTTTCAATATCTTGCTCTGAAGAAAATTCTCTTGGATTATGACTGATCCCATCTTTCGATCTAACAAAAATCATACCAATTGGGAATCGATTTTTAAACTGCATGGCATCATGTCCGGCACCACTAGGTAAAGAGACGATGGATTCACCTAATTCTTGAATACTTTCCTTTATGACATCTTGAATGTTGTCTTCACAACGAACAGGTGCAACACGTTGTAATACAGAGATTTCTAAGTGTAATTGTCGATCATTAGCTATCTTTTTCGCGAATTTTCTAATCTCTTGTTCGACTTGATCTCTGGTTTTTTCATCGATATCTCTAATATCAATTGTCCATTCCACCTCACCAGGAATGACGTTCACGCCGTTTGGTTTTACAGAAAGTTTGCCCACAGTAGCTACAGATGAAGGGGACTCCTTAGCTATTTTTTCAACCTCTGCAATAATTAAACTTGCTCCTACTAAAGCATCTTGTCTTTGATTCATCGGTGTTGCACCAGCATGCTCTGACAGTCCTGTTAATTTGAACTGAAGCCACACTGGACCAGCGATACCAGTTACATTACCTACTGCTGCTTCATTATTTTCAAGAATCTTTCCTTGTTCGATATGTACTTCTAAATAGCACTTTACGTTTTCTATTTTCGCACTTTGGAGATGCTGCTTTTCTAATCCATAATCCCTCATGGCTTGTTCAATCGATATCCCTTGATTATCTACTTTTTTTAAATCATTGGATGTCAATGTACCTGCGACAGCTCGGCTCCCAATCATACCAAAGCCAAAACGGGTTCCTTCCTCATCCTTAAAGGCAACAATTTTAACGGGATGTTTCAGTTCAATTTCTTTTTCTTTTAACGAATGTATGACTTCAATGGCGGTTAAGACTCCTAAACTCCCATCATACTTTCCGCCATTTGGAACGGTATCAATATGTGAACCTATTAAAATAGTGGGTAAATCATCCGTAGCCTCTTGACTCCCAATCAGATTGCCCACTGTATCATAATGGACGGTTAAACCAGCAGATTCCATATATTGTTTGACTCGTTCATTTGCTCGTCTCTCATCACTTGTATAAGAAAACCGATTTATGCCACCTTCCATTGTTTTTCCAATGATAGATAACTCTTCTAAATGGGTATTTAATCGCTTGATATTAATCATTTTTTTTCTCTGAATCTTTTAATTGAAAACGAAAATGACATTGTCCTTCTTTTAACACAAATTGATCATGTACGACGTTAAATTTATTGTTAAAACCATGAGCAATTGCATCATCTATCACCCTACAATAAACAAGTCCGTAAGAATGCATATCGTCATCAGCCCATTGTTGGCCTAATGGACATACTGTAAATGTTTGCTCGATTTCCTCAGGTTTATTCACCGTTTCAATGGTAAACAAATCACTTCGCCCCATATCGTAGTTTGTTAAGTATTGATCAATTGTGTTGTCTGCCCCATTCACTCTGGCTCTTTGTGCAATACCACGACCACGCTTTTCACCAAATTGCCATATACCTTCTTGAATAGCTTCTTCTCCTTCATCGCCATAAGTATCTACTATAGCTTTCGTAATTTGGGCAAATAATCTTGCAAATAGGGCAAAGGGTGTAAGATTTCCATACTTATTTTGACTGTTATGATCTTTAGGAATATAGTCAAATAACGTATGATTTTCTCTTTCTGTCGTTGCTTTTATCGCAATCTCTTCCGCGTCTTTATATCCAAAATTATCAATTCCTTGTTGCAGTAATGCCTTTCCATTTTCTTTATATTTCGAAACAATGATTTTTTCTATTTCTGTAAATAATTTAGCTGTCATGACTTCCATGGAATATGGTGGGATAACATGATTCGTTTTACTCAATATAAACACTCACTTTCTATTTTTCATTTTTTAGTATAATCCTAGCTTTCGTTTAAGTTAGTTTTCTAAATTTATAAAACCGATAAATTTACTAGCAATTGATTAATTGTTATTATAAATTCAATTCTTTATATAAATCAAATGAATAATTGTAATATAAAATATGAAAAAAATTAATAGTTGGAGTGACTATGAATGACACTGATCAAATATGAGATCTTTAGAACCGTTGTAGAAACAGGAAGTCTATCGAAAGCAGCGGAAGTAGTTGGATTAACTCAATCAGCTGTAAGTCATGCAATCGCAAGTCTTGAGTCCGACTTCGGTTTTTCGTTGATTACTCGGGGACGTTTAGGTATTCATTTAACCAGCAATGGAGAAAAAATGCTGCTTTATATGCGAGAAATATTAAAATGGAATGAGCTGATGATGCAGGAAGTATCTAAAATTAATGGACTAGAAACAGGTATCGTACGAATCGGTACACTTCCGAGTGTGTCTATTCAATGGTTGCCTATGATTATTAAGCAATTTAATAAAGATTTCCCGTACATTGAAATAAAACTATTTGAAGGAGATTACGATGAAATTGATCAATGGATCTCGGATGGAACCATTGATTTTGGTTTTATGTCCTTGCCAGTTTCAAAGGCATATGAAGTGATTCCGTTAAAAAAAGATAGACTATTGTGTATTTTACCTGATACGCACCCTCTAAATCAGCAGGATATCATTTACTTAGATCAACTCAAAGATGAATCTTTTATCATGCCTAAATCAAGCATCGATAAGGATGTTCGAAGAATTTTGAAAGAACACAAAATCAAACCAAAAATCAAATATGAAATCGCTGAAGATCAGGCGATCATTTCCATGGTGCAAAATGGTCTTGGAATCAGTATCCTCCCTGAAATGATACTGTATCGAATCCACGAGAGTATTCGAATAATCCCTTTGGAAGGTAATTATTATCGCTCCATTGGAATTGCAGCCACTTCCTTACGTTATATGTCACCAGGATCGAAAAAACTAATTGAGTTTATTCAGGAATGGTTAAAATGAAAACAGCTCTTTAGCACATAAACAAACTATTTGTCGTTGTCACACTTGTATTAATTGTATATTTTCAATAAATGAACAGAAAAGGTTTGCGGAAGCATCTTATATCAACTGAGGATCATGATGTTTTCATGATTCTTTTTTATTAATTAAAAGTTAATAGATGGTAAAAAAATTGTTTAATTGAATGATGATAAAAATATTAAATCTTTTATTATTATAGAGTCGATTCTAATCTACCAATCACATTAATGGCTAAATAATGATTATTTATTGGTTAAATGAGTGAATTGTTTCAGAATTACCTCTTTATCATGGGATTTTTCTTATAGGAAAATTTAAAATCTTTTTATAGTTTGTTTTAGTAGATGAGTAAAAAACTAAATCGATTTGAAGGAGTAGGCAATGTACAACACCAATCAGATAAGGTCTCGTAAAGCACTGGATAAACTTAAGCCGTATACACCAGGTAAACCATTATGGGAAGTTCAAAAAAATTAGGGCTGAAAAGGGTTATTAAATTAGCTTCTAATGAGAATCCTATTGGACCATCACCCAAAGCAGGTTTAATCAAAAACGTTCAACAAACTTATATTCTACGGCACATAAAAGAATCCATTTTGAAAAAAGGTTGATCAAAATGGATTCTTATCTTTTTGAATGAATATTCCGTTTTATAAATAAGTTTGATTAAAAATCACTTAGAATTCTTTATTCGAAAAGGAATGAAACGCCAAAAAGGTTATTTCAAAATTAAAAGAGCCAATGTTATTTTATATGCTAATGACATAGATAGAAAAAATGGCATGTACAGAGAATTCGAGATGAAGATTGATGGGGGAACAAGATATTTTCCTTATTGGGTGAATGTAACCAATCCTTCATATGCCCCATGAATCCTATACAATGACTTAAATCAAGATAAGAAGAAGGATTTAACTATTGTATTAACAAAGGGTTATGGCACAGAGGCTTTAGATAGTGAAGTCCATGTACTAAAAAAACCCAAACCAATATAGGCGAGATTTATGAAGAGGTTCTAGTAGACAATCCTATAGCGATTATTTTGAAAAATTAAAACAAAACTGACACAACATGAAGCTGTAGTGTCAATTGGCGAAAAGAAAACGGTAATTAATATCGAAAAGTTTCAAATCCCCCAGACCATTTGTTTAATGATGTTGCTTTTGGCAGTATCGTCAAATTTGATGTGGTTGATAATCATTTGGTGGCTTCTGTAGGTGGTCAAATTACTCCCGCCATGTTCATTGGTACGATTGAAATTTCTTATGAATTTCAAGATAAAATGTATCAAGCATAGAAGATTGAGTATAAATCAGAACAAATAAGTTGATACGAACTTTTTCAACTAACAGGTGCGTTAGCTTAAGATCGGAGCTGTCTTTAAGGCGACTTTTTCAATAATGATAAGTCGAAACTCCGCCTTAGTGAAAGGATGTTTACATCAACAGAATATTAAACAGTAAAAAGGAAACCTTAATGTTAATAAATTGAAATTAATAGTAGGATTATTATTTTGTTAAGACGCAGGTAATAAAATACAAGATTTTTATATTTACTAAGGAGGAAAGGAAAAGGATGAAACAAACAATAGCAGATTTACTGATTGATTCTTTGCTGAACGCTGGAGTAAAACGGATTTACGGGATAGTGGGTGACTCACTGAACGCTGTTTTAGATTCCATTCGCCGTTCGGGGAAGATTGATTGGATATCGGTGAGGCATGAGGAGGTTGCAGCCTTCGCTGCGGGTTCTGACGCATTATTAAGTAACAGTATCGCAGTTTGTGCAGGAAGCAGTGGCCCGGGGAATCTTCACCTAATCAATGGACTTTACGATTGTCATCGAAGTCGAATACCAGTGTTGGCTATTGCGGCACATATACCAAGTAATGAAATTGGAGGAGACTATTTCCAACAAACAAATCCTGAGCATTTATTCAAGGAGTGCAGTCATTTCTGTGAGGTTGTGACAAAACCTGAACAGATGCCCCGCATGGTTACGATGGCTCTACAACATTCCATTTCACGAAAAGGTGTCTCTGTCCTCGTTCTTCCTGGAGATGTTGCTTTACTCGCTGACAATGAAAGTGTTCCTGAACAGGTAATCCACATAACACAGCCGGTTGTTCGGCCATCTGATGAAGAGTTAAAACGCCTGTCAGAATATCTTAATAGTGGTAAACGCATCACATTATTGTGCGGGGCAGGATGTGAAGGAGCCCACGCTCAGTTGATGCAGCTTTGTGACAAACTTAAGTCGCCAATGGTCATTGCACTTAGAGGGAAAGAACATCTTGAGTATGATAATCCATATTTGGTGGGACTAACGGGTCTTATTGGATATTCATCTGGATATCATGCCATGATGGATTGTGATGTATTATTAATGCTTGGTACCGACTTCCCGTATAGGCAATTTTTACCCAAAAAATCTATTATTTTACAAGTTGATATTCGAGCGGAACATTTAGGCCGCCGAGCAGCTTTAACCTTTGGACTTTGTGGAGACGTTAAATATACAGTTGAATCACTTCTTCCTCTTTTAAGTGAAACACATGACACTCATCATCTAGATAAATTTGTTTCAAATTATCGGGATGTTCGCAGGGGATTGGATAAGCTTGCAATAGGGAAGCCAGGAAGGATGCCGATTCATCCGCAATTTCTTACTAAAGTAATAAGCAATCTCGCCAGTGAGGGCACAGTGTTTACATGTGATGTAGGTACACCAACTTTATGGGCTGCACGATACCTGGAAATGAACGGAAAAAGACGACTTCTGGGATCTTTCAATCACGGAACGATGGCAAATGCTTTGCCTCAGGCAATTGGAGCCCAGGCTGCGAGACCGGAAGTTCAAGTAGTGGCACTGTCTGGAGATGGAGGACTCTCAATGTTAATGGGTGATTTATTGACGCTTCGGCAGCATAAATTACCGGTAAAAGTAGTTGTATTTAACAACAATGCTCTAGGTTTCGTAGAACTCGAGATGAAGTCTTCAGGCTACCTAGAAACAGGGACAGGTCTTGAGAATCCAAACTTCGCTGATGTTGCCCAGGCGATGGGAATAGAAGGAATTCGTGTAGAAGACCCGGCAGATCTTGAGAATGCGGTGAAACGAGCGTTTTCACATAACGGCCCAGTTGTACTTGACGTGGTAGTAAACCGCCAGGAGCTTTCACTTCCGCCTAGTATCAAATTAGAACAGGCACAAGGATTCACTCTTTGGATGCTTAAAGCTGTGCTGAATGGCCAGGGTAATGATATTGTGGAGCTGGCTAAGACCAATCTCATCCGATAGTATGTAAGTAAGAGGCAAGTGTTAATAGAAAGCAAATAAGGTGAAGGTTAAAACATAAAAAAATGCAGGCAGGTTGAACATTAGCCTGCTCTGATACTGTAAAATAAAAGGGCTGTGTAAATCTGCATGAGCACAAATAGGGCCTCACATTCTTTTTTCTATGTCTTCTTAAAATAGAAATTATTTCTTTTGTGGGTTCTACGAGGGATGCCGAAATAATAAACGAGTCGCTACTTTTGGTGGTAAAAGAACCACATGATCATTATGCCTGATGCTGATTTAGATCAAACCGTTAATGCCTTCCTAGGTGCGACGGTATGGATTTAGCTAGCTTCCCAATTTTAAGACCTTTTGCTAAAGTGGCATGATATATATTCCTATAATATCTATTTCAAAGAAAACCTCGATAGAATATATGAATAATCTGTAATCCGTAAATATCTGTCCAACCCAATTTTTGTTTTTTTAAGACTTTCAAAAATTAAGGGTTAAAAATGAAGTATAGATAGACAAAGGGAAACGATCATACTGATGGAAATTAAACATGAAGATTGCAAAAAAGACCGCCTATCTGGCGATCTTTTGAATCTACGTATTAAAAAACTAAGCAAGCATCTTTTATCTCTCTTGTTTTGTTAGCAAATAGTTTTTCTATAAGAGTTGTCATAATATACCATACGCCCCATATCTTCCTGCATTTATATCAGAAACTAGTAAATACAAGGGGAGTAATTTATTAGTAATTTTTATTGGAGTCCTAATATGAGAGATAAATAAACGCATAGCACTAATAGGATACACATAAAAAAAGAAACGACAGCAGGGGCTTTCTTGGTGAATGAAAAAATGGTTAAAACTAAGAATAAAAGGGCTAACAAAATAAGAGACATACTTGTTGAGTTTAGAACAAGTTGAACAGTCATTTCTGGCTGAAACTGCCCTTGATAAAACATCGTAAATAATTTAGAAACCACTTCACTTGTTACAGTTGTTTCGTGTGGTGGTGATTGTTGTCCTAATGCTGCAGTTGCTGAAAATATAAGCAGAATTACGATACTTTCTACTCTTGCCCAAGGTTTTGGATTAAAGTTTATATCTTTCTCTAATTTCCTTTTCATAAGAATACTATTGATTAATGCGTAAACCATTAAAGGAATAATCAATATATGTTTAAACAATAGGGCTTGTCCATAAGGAATCATCCAAGAATTGGGATAATCCTTAAACTCAACAACAAAGGTCATTAGTATAAGACCTGTCACAATAGTACTTGCAAAGCAAACAATAGCAACAGGTGTAAACCATTTTAAGAAATTCAACCAATTAGAATGATTTTTTGAAAACCAACTAACAACGATTAGTATCCCTGTCCAAACACTAACAGCAGTAAAATGGGCTGATTGATTTAAAAAGCCCTTCACCTGATCATACGAACTGGCATGACTTGACCAACCAAGTGCAAGAATTAATATGAGCGTGAAGATAATCCCAATGTAAGAATAGAGAGCCCTTTTTCGATAATCAAACCAAACCACTAAAATAAATAATAAATTTGAGAAAATGTAAGTAAAAACCCACGCTTTTCCTACTTCAAATGTAAAAAGAACAGACTGAAAAGTTTGTGCAAATCCAATATCCTCATATAGGTATAAAATCAATTGTAAAACGGGGATAAACGAAAAGATGGCTATACCCCCTATAGCCATCATTAAATAACCCTTTGGTACGTTTATATCCGGTCGATAAGAGCTTGGCACAAGATATAAGAGAAAGCTACCGATGAGAAGAGCAAAGCAAAGATATAACAATGCCTCACTAATGATTCCTATTAAAAACATTTTATTTTTTCCTTCTCAATACCCATATGAAACTTCCAACAACGATCACAATTAATACACCAATGATAGATGGAATTATATAGGAGGGCAATTTGTTTTGTTCAATTTCTTCTTTTGGTTCATTTGCTGTTTTTGGTTTATTTTCTTCTACTTGTTTCGCATCTTCTTTTTTTGGTTCCTTTTGTACTTCTGCAGGAGTTTCAGTAACAGGCATATCTACCGAGAAGGAAAAATCTCCATCAATAGGATGCCCATCTGCTCCGATAATCTTCCATTTCGCTTGATATTTCCCATTCTCTAAAGGATTTGAAAAACTACCTATCATTTTATTCTCTGTTATAGAGATATTTTTAACAGGTATTGAATCTCCATTTAAATTTTGAATCTCAAATGTACTGTTCTGTTCTATCTTTGATTCAAAAGTTAATGTGATTTCTTGCAATTCCTCTTTAACGATAGCTCCATTTTGAGGAGATGAGCTTTCTAAACCAGTGTGAGCCAAAGCATTGTTTACAAATGCTAGGAAGAATATAAACGTAAATAAAAATAACTTTTTTATCATAATTAACCTCCAAATAGTAATAACGCACTCATTGTATCAGAGTGGGTATTATATTCAAACCATCATTACAACAAATTTTCGACAAATTGGCAAACTCGGCATAAACAAAATATTTGAATGTGGTGGAACAATAGGAGTGAAAAGATTTTATTTTCAACTCAAAATGACAATAGTGAGGACTTTTTGATAGGACGAGGAAAAGGGAAATCGAGTAAAAGAGGAATTGAAAAAAATTCTATCAACCTTTAATTGCACCCTTTTTTCAGCACCCCAATTCACTCACTTTTATAAAAATTTAATACTCGTTAACATCGCAATGTAAAAGGGAAACACAAGCAAAACACCTCAAAATAATCCCATCCATGCGCTTGTTTTTCGATAACTAACGAATAGATAAATTAAGAAAAGTATCGATAAATAGAAATATTGCTGATACAATTCTACAACTCAAATGTAAGAGTAACTATACATGCAATTTGGGAGAGAGAAGGTTTATCCCCTTATTCTTCAGAGGTCTTTAATGGATTAATTGATAACAGTTGTATCGCTCGTGGGTATGAATTTTGTTCAATAGTTGAACCAGCAGGAACTGTAATTACTAATTGCCCTACACCTGCACCTCCAGGAGTATAGGTTAATAGATCATCCATCTGCAGTACACAATTAACATAACCATTAAAGTAACTATTATGTGTTGCTAAAGCTGGTAGTGTAGAAGCATCTGCTCCTGTGTCAGTCCAGAAGTCTTCAACTGCAATTCTTAAATTCCCTGCACCTGTAACAGTGGCAGTAACTTCATTGAAGAACCTTACAACAGATGGAAACAACGCAACTTGTGCAATAGGAAGTGAAAGCCTCTGACGGGATTCGAACCCGCACTCCTTTCGTAAGCATAGGATAGGGGAGAACACGCTTCCCTACGGATTTTCACCGGCAGGAATTGCACCTGCCTCAGCTTATTTGCTTTTCGGTGCTTCTGAAACCCTTACCTTGCGACCCGGTGGCTACAATGTTTTCCGGCGCTCTTCCCTTCTAGAGCTACAGAGGCGAAATATAATACTCTAATTTTACGAATCTTATAAGTGGTTGTGAACGATAGTATAACCGAAATTAAAGAATGAAAAACCTGACTTGTTAAATATTAGAATCCTACGATAAAAAAGGGTTCTTCTTATTGTGCGGTAGATTTTGTGGGATTGCTGCAAAAATTAATAATGGTCCAACCTGGTTGATAGATGAAAATGACCAGGGCTTCCTTGATAGAGAAATAAATTAAATGACAAAACATCTAAAAGAGGGTGAACCTTCGCCCAACTTTAAATGCTCACGATTGGAATTATCAATCGTATATTTTTATTGCTTGAACTACTTTTCCTAATATTCGAACCCGATCTTTGTTGATATTATAAGTTTTTTCTTCATAAAATGGATCTGTGCTGGATGGAATCAGTGTGATGTTTTCTTCGAAAATGTTCACTTTTTTGACTGTAGCATCATGACCATTTACTAAGACCACACCAATTTTACCGCTTTCAACATAGGTTGTTTTTTCAACTAGGATAAGTGAACCGTCGCTGAATTCTTTATTCATGCTGTTGCCATTTACCTTAAGATAAAAATATTCTTTGTTTGTTTCAAGCATAGAATTTAATGTCGGCATATATGCTTCTATATACTCTCGGGCAAAATTGGGTTCACCAGCAGGGATATTGCCGTAAACACCAATTAATCTGACGTTCTTCTCGTTTAAATATTCCATTGAAGGATTATCTTCAACTGTAGGTGATCCTTCAATGAGGTGGGAAAGCGGTATATCAAAGCAAGTAGACATCAGGCTTAATTTATCCATTAAAGGTTTGTTACGCCCCGATTCCCAGGCTGATACTGCTGTAGGAGCAACTTTTAATATTTTTGCTAAATCTTCTTGGGTCATTCTTCGTTCTTTTCTTAACTTTTTAATTCGTTCTCCAATGTGCATATTTCTTCACCTCTACCTTGAATATACACTATGAGTGAATATGAGTAAACTTAAAGTGTGTGAATTTTACAACAATTTGTTGTTAACTATACTTCAAGTGTGATATTCTTTTTTTAGACAGGAGGTGACAAGATGTGACAAATGTAAAATTTACAATCAAACAGGCGAGAAAGTATAAAGGTTTAACACAAGAAGAAATGGCAAAAGTGCTAGGAATGGCCAAGAGAACCTATATCGATTACGAGCAATATAAAATTCCTTTACGTATTGATAAGGCTTTTTTGTTTGCAGAGTGTGTTGGTTTTTCGATTGACGATATCATTTTTTTTGACCCTAACATACACTTTAAGTGTAGTTAAGGGGCAAGTTTACTATCTGGCTTAACAACAAGTGATTGAGCAACCCTTTTTGAATGGGGTAATAAAACCACTCAATTATATGGAACAAATGCGAACATTTTAGGATACAAAAGAACATTGCTTCAAACATCTTTGGGTGAATGGACTATCTAACAGTTCGGAAAATAAAACACTTGTATAACAATATGGCTGATGGTCGTTTTAAAGGAATTAAGTCATATGAGTGATGTTATCTTTTGGTTAATGACTGAAGAAGCCGGCTTTATTATATTGAAAATCATCCGAACGTGCCACTGTGCCACTGGAAAACCAGACTAAAAATAGAGTTTTCTCAAAAATCCATACTTATGATGATTTGAGAAAACAATTGGGAGGGTGGATAAAGTGGAAAGAGAAATTAAATCATTTGAGGTAGTTTCAGGAGCCGTTGTTAATACCATTTCGATTGGTAGAGAATTTGGTGGAGAAGTTGTTGAGGACATTATCTTACACGATGGAGTATTCAAATTGTTTAATCGCAAGGACGAGCTTATCACAGAAATTAATTTACCTGTTGTTGGTGTGAAATACGAGTATAAAGGAGGCGAGTTAAGTGCCTAAAGAAATCAAACATCCAAAAATTTCTCAGACTCTAAAGATAGGTTTTCTTAGCTTTAAAGCGCAACCAGAACATGCAGGCATTGATTATTATGGCCATGGAATTTTATTGGGTGATTCAATTGTAATGGATCCATCCACAGGTGAAGTTGTGTTGAAAGTAAACCTAGATAGTTACCTTAGTGAAGTTTATGGTTTTTCATTTAAAACTGCTGATTAAAAAAGAACTCTTGGATCAAATCCAGAAAGACAATCTATTTGTTTTTGGAAGGCAACATGAGTTATCGAAAAGAAAGGATTTAATTACAATCTATGAAATGAATTATTTAGTACACTAAGACTAGGAGCAATTGGACAGTGGCGCATTCGAAGAAATTGCAAATTAAATTAATAAAAATATTTGAGCCCTCTTTCCTTTGTAGGAGATAGGGCTTGTTCCTTATAGAAAGACAAATATGAAGGAATGACAAAGTATTACACCCGTCAACTTGTGGAAAAGCACAAAGAAATTCATCAAAAAATTGAAGGGCTGAGGTATCCAAATGAAAGCCCAGTTGCGTTCCGTGGGAAAATTTAAAATCTCGACGAGCGAACGACACAACAGCTCTCAAAAGGTTCAAGGCGCTATTTAACGTGGGAAGCAAATGGAAAGAAAGGGGTTGGAATTTGCAGTGATATAACGGAATGCAATCGAAGGGAACTTCTGTACATATTGAGTGTTATGCTTGTGATTGGTTTGTGCCAAAACTTGAGTATTATGACGACTATAAAGCTGAGCAAACTCATTGGAAGAATGTTATAGATCAAACATCAAAAGATCCAAATCGAGCAGCTCATTTTGAAAATGCGGTACGCAATGCCAGTTATTTAGAGAGAATTATCAACATATGTGAAAAGGGTATTGAAAAATCCAAGGAAGAGAAACTTCAAAAGCAGGTCAGCCACCTGCTTAGACCACCTGAATGGGAGTGAAAATATGGCTAATGAAGGATTATTTGAAAAGCAGCAGATGCGTGAAGACAGTATTGAGGGTGTCAAATGGTAAGTTCAGTACTTGAGAGATTTAGAGGATACTAGAATTAGAGCATAGAAAATCGCGGATATTTCTGGACTAAGTCGTACGGTTTTATATAAATCTCATTTGCGCCCTTTATGGGGTAGAACGTGGAGCAAAAGTGAAAAAGAACGGCAAAAAGTAAACACGATACAAATCGTCAACTTCGGGTACAAAAGAAGTTAGAGGGCCAGATTGTTCTTTTAGAACAACAACTGCAGAAGAATGAACATCAAAAAGAACGCCTCTTAAATTCTCTAGAAAAGGAGAAATCACGTTCCAGCGTATATCGTCAGGATTATGAAGAACTTAAAGAGAGACATGCTAAACTCCTCCACCATAACCTGCGCCTCCTTCGAAAGCTACATCTTCATGGAGTAGACACAGATGAATTTGATGATAAAAAAAATGCTACTTTCGAGCCACAATAATTTTATCAGACAGTCAGTTCTTAATTACTGTCATGGCTGCTCTCAATCAATTAGAACAAGATCTTATTCTTATGTGACAACGTGAAGGAATTGTGCTTGCTGAGAATGGAGGACTGATATTGAGATTGTGAAGGTTGCTACTTAAACTGAGGGAGTGTTAGAAGAGGAATGAAAATACCTTTCTCTTTAATATCGCATTTGACCCATACTACGTAGTAGATAAGGAAGCTCATAAAAAAAGCGTGAAATACCACGCTTTTATGACTGTCGTTTTTTTAATTGTAAATTGCCTTTATTAAACATAATAAGTCCATTAATTCTCTCGTATATGGCATACAAAGGATATAGCAGACCAATAAACACGATAATGGAAGGTATTTTATCAATGACAGGTATTATGCCAGATAGCAAAGTTATTAATGTTTCTGTTAAGTAAATAAATAAAGGAATTATTGCGATCAAACCAATTAAAAGAAATGGGGTTACTTTTGTTTCTTCGACAATTCCAGCTCGTTTTCTTCCTTTTCGCGCAGCTGTCCGTCTGTATAGAGCGCCAAGATAGTTTTTGGAGGCTCCAACTGAATGAGCAGCTTCAGTTAAAGCAGATTTTAAATATTTATTTCCCTTTTTGCCTCTGGTTGATTTCCTTTTTCCTGCACTTTCATTGTGTCCTGGTACGAGGGCGGCCCATGAACATAATCTGGCTGCACTTTCGAACTGTTTTTCAACGTCCGTTCCGATTTCAGCTAGAATTTGTTCTGCCATTCGAGTGGCAATTCCAGGTATTGAATCCAGTCGTTCTATGTTTTCTTGATACACACTAACTCTTTGGGCAACCTCTTGATCTAGTTTTTCAATCTGCCAACGAAGTGAATACAATGAATGCACGTAGTCCGTCGGTATTTCTTCTAGCGACGTGTTCGTGATATATACATTCATGCCCATTAAACGTTTACTTTTATCTTTCATGACAATGCCTTTCTTCTTTTCACGTATCGCTTGATTTTTCAGGCGTGTTTGCGTTTGATCGTCGGTTAAACGATGGATAATGACACGTGCTGGAAGCTTCTGATTTTGTTCAATGTATGCCTCGGGTATTTTCATCGTGTCACCAGGGGTTAGACCAGACATCATTTGTGTCATATCAAGCTGGATGTATTCTGTTTGCTTTTTTAACGTGCTATTTTTGAAGTATTCTGGCTCAGGGTTTTTAATTTAAATGCGGGTATTCAGCTTCAACCGCGAGATATAGTAAGCCTCTTTATCATGAATGGCTTGTAAGTCTCCTAAATCGAAGTAACCAAGATCACGCAAACATAAATCGCCAGCCCCTACGGTTTCAAGACAGATGGTACCGTATGTTTTATCAATTCTTTCCTGGTCCAAGTTGCACGTTAAGAAATTGACCACTTAGTAAATCATATTCCAATTGAATTTTCACGCCTGCCGTATTACTACTCCCACCTGAACCTTGATAGTCAGTGGGAAAGAATCAGGTAGCTGAAACACAGTCGCATCTAAAATCCGAATACGTTCGAATGATGAAATCATGTGTGAAGATAGCGATTGTGTCGCACAAAGTTTTTGTGTTAGGAGTGAAGTAAAGACTTCTCGAAGGAATGCGACAGCTGCTGGATTAAAGCGTTAATTGAGTCCCTCTTGGCTCATTAGTACACCCGTCGAAGCCTCTAACCGACTACATAGTTGCGTAAGCGATGTACTAGCGACTTCTTGGCTGAGCCAAACGCAAAGGGCGATGAGTTCATTTGCTTGATACTTACTAGATCGTTGCACAAAATCAACTTGTTTGGCAGTTTCTTGTAGGACTATTGGAGATAGAAAGCGTTGTAATTCTTGTGCGAAAAGTGTCAGTTCACTGGAGTTGATAGGATTCATAAAAAACACCATCCTTTCTCGTAAACTTCTTATGATAAGCATAGCGTTTTTTCATTTATTTATCTCGATGCATTTGAAAAAGCATAGAAGAAGACAAAAAAAGTGGATATTGATATTTGGACATTAGAAGATCGAACTGCCACAGCCTTTTAGGTTGTGGCAGTTTTTTGTTTGTAACATTGCTGTCACAGAGGATTGTTACTATGTAAATGAAAGGAGGATACGATGGTTTTTTCAAGTCTTTTGTTCATTTATTTATTTCTACCAATCAATATAATACTGTATTACTCAGTGAAAAATAGAAGCTTTAGAAACATCATTTTGTTAATAACATCATTATGTTTTTATGCTTGGGGTGAGCCAGTATGGATTGTCCTATTACTTATTAGTAGTTGTGTTGATTATTGTCATGGATTGTATATTGAAAGATTTCATGGAACGAAATGGGCTAAATACGGTGTTGTTTCTTCCATTATATTAAATCTTTCTTTGCTAATAGCATTTAAATATAGTGCTTTCATCTATGGAAATATTAATCTTATTTTTAATACGTCGTTCCAAATACCCGATGTTGCATTACCAATTGGTATATCTTTTTATACCTTCCAAACAATCTCTTACACAGTGGATGTGTATCGAGGAAAAGTACAGGCACAAAGAAAATTTTCGACTTTCCTTTTGTATGTGTCATTATTTCCACAGCTAGTGGCGGGACCGATTGTTAGATATGCGGATATTGCCAAACAAATAGAGCATCGAACTACAAATATTAGCCAAATTAGTGATGGTGTGAATCGATTTATAATTGGATTAGGAAAAAAAGTATTGCTAGCTAATACAGCTGGTAGTTATGCCACGATGTTTATGGATCGTTCTTCGGAAAGTTTAACCGTAACAGAAGCATGGTTTGGTATTGCGATGTTTACGCTGCAAATCTACTTTGATTTTTCCGGATACTCAGATATGGCTATAGGGTTAGGAAAAATATTTGGCTTCGAATATAAAGAGAATTTTAACTATCCATATATTTCACGATCTGCTACAGAATTTTGGAGACGTTGGCATATATCTTTAGGTAGTTTCTTTCGAGACTATGTGTATATCCCACTTGGTGGAAACCGAAAGAATGAATTTTTTAATTTGATGATTGTATGGTTTCTAACTGGAATTTGGCATGGCACTAGCTGGAACTTTGTTGTTTGGGGACTATATTTTGGGGTTTTAATTTACTTAGAGAAAAAAATGATAGGAAGAGTTTTAGAAAAACTGCCGAGAATTGTTTCACACTGCTATTTACTAGTGGTTGTAATTATAGGATGGACTTTCTTCTACTTTACTAACATGAATGATGCTTTCTCTTATTTAAAAGTTCTCTTTGGTTTTGCTAATCAAAGCTTCGCTAGTACTGAGTTATATATTATTGTCACTAATAATATTTTCTGGATAGTGATTGCTATTTTATTATGTACACCACTAATCAAAGTCATTGGGAAAAAGGTTTTCAAAGGTGCTATGTATAAAGGTTGCTTGATTACTGGGAATGTTATGATTCTAATCCTGTGTACAGCTGTTCTGATTAGTGAAAGCTATAATCCATTTCTTTATTTCAGATTTTAAGGAGAGTAATGAATGAAAACCGGTAATAAATTCGAGATAATCCATATCGGTATTATGGTTGGAATTGTAATAGTGGGCTTTACATTATTCATTATATTACCAACAGATAACATTTCTGAAAATGAAAGACGTCAATTAACATCCTTCCCTACTTATTCAGCGGAAAACTTTCTAAATAAAAGTTATTCCAAACAAATAGATGTATATGTGAATGATGCATTTCCATTTCGTGAGCAGCTGATTGAGTTGAATTCCCTTTATAGTAATGCAAAAGGAATACGATTAGGAACAGATGAGATACAAATATACAATATAGAGAAATAAACAAAAGGACATTTAAAAACAATGAAAAAATATATGATAGTTTCAGCAATTGCGACCCTACTAGTTGCAGGATGTGCTTCTAAAGACATAGAAAATGAAAGTAAGGGGAGCATTGTTGAAGATAATAAACAAGAAGTTCCAGAGAATACCACTGCTGAAAAATCCGGCACCATTATTACACTCGGCGATCGAGCAGTCGAAATTTTTTACGGAAATGAAGAAACTGAAAAGCGATATTCCAATACTATTTCAAGTATGAAACAAGCTCTAGGAGAGCAAGTAGAAGTATATAATATGGTAGTTCCAACAAGTGTAGAATTTGCGCTACCGAAAAAGTATCAACATATGTCCAAACCGCAAAAACCTGTTATTGATAAAATTTATGACAATCTTAATAGTGAAATTAAGACAGTCGATGCGTATAAAGCATTAGAAAAACATAAAAATGAGTATTTATATTTTAATACGGATCATCATTGGACATCACTAGGTGCATATTACGCTTACGAACAATTCGCGAAAGAAGCAGGATTTAAAGCGAAGTCATTAGATGAATACGAAAAATATTCTAAGAAAGATTTTTTAGGTACATTATTTACACAAACTCAAGATACTAAACTAAAAGAGAATAAAGATGTTATTGATTATTACAAGATTCCCGTTGATTACAAGGTATTTCGTTATGAAAAAGGGAAAGAAGATACAGCAGTACCTTCAACGTTATATGCCGATTATGCAAATGGTGTAAATGCTTACTCTATATTTTTACATGGAGATTTTCCAATGATTAAAATTCAAAATAATGATAGTAATAAAGGGAGAAAACTAGTCGTTGTAAAAGAGTCTTATGGAAATGCATTTGTGCCATTTTTAATACCTCATTATGACGAAATATATGTAGTGGATTCTAGATATTACAATAGTAGTTTAACGAAATTAGTAAATGAAGAAGAGGTAAAAGAAGTATTATTCATCAATAATATATTTGCTGCTAATACGGAGAAAATTGTGAAAACACTTGAAGGATTACAGTGAAAAAGCAGAAGCCTATTCCAAGTGAGGAAACCATGTACGTCTTTGATTGCGGATGCGTAGATTACAAACACTTAAAAGATCGAACTGCCACAGCCTTTAAGGTTGTGGCAGTTTTTGCTTGTAACATTGTTGTCACACTGAGAATGTATGGTAGTAGTTAGTCTTCATACATAAGAGAGGTAGTGTGACTTTGAAAAGAGTAATTTGGAGAGTTATCAAATGCTTGTTCATCCTAAGCATAGTCGTAATAGGAATCATTGTTTCTGCATGTAAAATAGAGCCAAAACGTTTGGTGACAAGGGAATTTGAAGTAGAGCTGTCATCGGAAAGTCGGGAATCTATCAGAGTTGTTCAGTTTTCAGATGTGCATTTGGGTCCTAATTATTCATTACACCAGCTAGAGAAACTGGTCGATAGAATAAACGAGCTTGAACCTGACATCATCGCTTTTACGGGCGATCTCATAGATGTAGTATCTGAGTTCGAGGGAAGGTCAGAAATAAGTGGCATATTGGGTAAACTAAATAGTAGATATGGCAAATATGCTATTTGGGGAAACCATGATTACGGAGGTGGCGGGGTCAGGTTTTATGAAGACATTATGATAAAATCAGGATTTAAGCTACTTAAAAATCAGAATAGTGTCATTGAACTTGACGGTGGACAGTTAGTAACGATTATAGGGTTGGATGATGCGATGCTTGGACACCCAGATATTGAAAAATCATTTGCGGGTGTTAACAGCCAGGAAGCCAAATTGTTACTGCTGCATGAGCCGGATCTTGTAGACGAAATAGAGGCAGATCGTTTCGATTTAGCCTTGGCGGGACACAGTCATGGCGGGCAAGTGGTTGTCCCGTTATTTGGTCCTCTGGTGACACCCCCTTTTGCGAAGATATACACAAAAGGGATGTATCAGTTAGCGACGGACACATATCTGTATGTAAATAGAGGAATCGGCACGACGAAGATAGCTGTGAGATTTTGGAACCCTCCGGAGCTATCAGTGTTTGACTTAGCTATGTAAAACTTAAATGCCGAAGGAGGAATAAGAAATGGCTGTTTTAATCGCAGATGATGAGCCGCAAATGGTTAAGATACTTTCAACCTATTTCAAAAAGGAAGGCTTCAATGTCCTGACGGCTAATGATGGGCAGGAAGCATTGGATATATTTGAATCGACCAAGATCGAGTTAGCTATTTTGGATTGGATGATGCCGAAAATTGATGGTATAGAGGTATGTAAATATATCAAGGATAATAGCCAGACTAAAGTTCTGATATTAACAGCGAAAGGTCAAACGGAAGATGAAATAAAGGCCTTACATAATGGGGCTGATGAATATATTAAGAAGCCATTTGATCCACAAATACTACTATTAAGAGCTAAAAAACTTATGAATAATAGCGAAGAAATTAAAGTAAGAGATATTAGGATAATGGAGCATGAAAAAAAAGCATACAAGCACGAAGAATTATTACAGCTTACCAAGATTGAATATGATTTGTTGCTGTTTTTCAGTAGAAATAAAGGTGTTATTTTATCGAGGGACAGGCTGGTTGATAGCGTTTGGGGCATGGATTATGATGGTGATCTTCGAACAGTCGATACGCATATCCGGAGACTAAGAACTAAAATCGGTACTGATATTATCAAAACTTACCGAGGTGTGGGCTATTGTCTGGAGGTGAAGGAAGATTAAAATCGGGAGCAAGTTTTCAGTTGGTGTGTCATCCATTGTTATTTGCACTTTTATATTTTCGATGGTAGCAAATATTTTCCTGGTAGACAGATATTACATCTATGAGCAAAGGAAGATTTTAGACAAGATAGCGAGCGATATACGTAGTGTATCTGAAAATAATTTTGTGAACGACTTGGAACGCATAGAAGAGGAACACGCCGTAACCATAGTGTATTCAGAAATCGGTGGCAATTTGGATCGACTGAATGACAACATAAAATCAGAATTTGAAAGGAAGAAATTAAAGCTAAACAAATTTTGGATTACGGAAAGTACGTTACATACTTTGCAGAACAACAGTGTGAATAAAATCTATGACCAAGGCGTAAGCAAATATAAAGTTCTAACTAAATTTATCAAGATAGATCATTTTATTATTGCCATAGCATTGCCATTACCACATATGGAAGAAACAATTTTAATCATCAATCGATTGAATATATTTCTAATGACTATTTCAGTACTATTGATTGTTTCTTTAGTAGTCATTCTATCTAAAAAAATTACAAGACCTTTAGAATCCTTGAAAGTTTTGTCTCAGGATATAGCTGATTTGAAATTCAGGAAAGAAGAGATTAACACCAATGATGAGGTAGGCGATCTTGCAAAAAGTATAAATAGTATGAGTGAAAAATTAGAGAAAGCCCATGATGAAATCAATGGTCAAAATAAGCGATTGAAAGAATTAATGTCAGATGTGTCCCATGAGTTAAAAACGCCACTATCCATAGTGAAAGTGTATGAACAAGGTATAGTGGACGGTTTAGATGACGGAACATTTAGAGATATAATTGAAGAACAGATTGAGAAAATGGATGTCTTAATTGAAAAGATGTTGTTTTGGACAGAATTAGAAAGTAGCGCATATACCAAATCTAATTTTGATTTGGGTAAAAGAATGGTAGATATTATGGAGAAATACATGTTGATTCTAAAGGAAAATGATATTGATTGTTCCTTGCATTTTGATGCGAGTGAAGAATATTTTGTTAGTGCAGACAAAGAAGGAATAGATGTTGTTCTCGATAATTTAGTTACGAATGCAATTAAATATTCCAATGATAAGCGAATCGACATTACGTTAACTAGAGAGGCTAATGGCGTGAAGTTGACAATTGCTAACGGGGTTGGCGACATGGAAGAAAGTGATTTGGACAGTATATGGAGACCTTTTTATGTATTAGAAAAATCAAGAAGTAAGGAGCTTTCTGGCACAGGTTTGGGATTACCGATTATCAAGACCATCTTGGATCATCATAATTTCGATTTTGGATTTGAATTAAAAAATAATAGATTAGTGTTTTTTGTAACATTCGTGTAACACACCGGGATTACACTAGTTATGGAGGTGCAATACATGAAAAAAATACTATCAATCATGTTAATCGCTACAATTGCAACGAGTGTCCTTACCGGCTGTGTGAAGGACAAAAATATACCTAGCAAAGAGGTCCATTCACAGATAGATAATTTAGACTTTAACTTTAGTGTGGATCCAGAAACTTTAGCGTTTGAGGTAGAGTCCAATGGAACTATTGAAAGAGCATCGGAACCACTGGAGAAAATGGAGGTTTCAAATTTAGAAGACAGTGGAGATACTATTACCTGGAGCTATTTAGAAAAGGAAATTGATGTTGAAATTGAAAAAAAAGATGAGTATGTAGATGTATCCATAATATCTAACAAAGATGGAGATAACATGTTCGCGTGGCCGAAAGTGAAAGGTGATGGATATATGCTCCCGTTAAATCAAGGGAAGTATATTCCAAGCAATGATTCTATTTGGAAAGAATATTTAAGTGAAGAAAAAATGAAGGTGATTGAGGCTTTCTCTATGCAGTTTTTTGCAGTTGAAAAAAGTGAGTATTCACTAGTCTATATAATTAAAAATCCTTATAATAGTGAAATTAATTTTAAGACAAAAAATGATATTGAGTTTACTTTTAATCATGAATTTCCAGCTATTAACGAACAGAAGGAATATGGTTTTAGAATATATGTAACGAAAAAAGATCCAGTAGATGTTGCAAAGACTTATAAAAATTATTTGGTTGAACAAGGGGACTTCAAAACCTTGGGCGAAAAGACGGGAGAAAATAGTAATATTGAAAAGCTTTATGGTGCCCCACATGCTTATTTTTGGAATAGAACTGTGATTTCAGAGGAAAATATAGAATGGGCTATACTGAGAGACGCTATCCCTGAAAAACTGAAATTATGGATTCAGAGGTTACTAAATACTAAAGTTGAGGATGGTTCAGAACTTTCATCGGCCTTTAATGATTTAAATAACTTAGACTATGTAGACAAATATACTAAAAATAGAATTGTCAAAGGCTTAAGTGCTTTAATTCAGCTAAAAGAATTCTATAATCCAGAAATTTTTACTGAAGCAGATAAAGAAACACAGGAATTATTGAACAAAGGAATAGACAATATAAATGCTGTTGAATTAATTGACCTAAATAAGAGATTATTAAAAAGCGTACTTGGAAATGCAGTTGACCCAATAGAGCAGTGGGCAGATGCAAATACTGTAGAAGTGATAAAGGATATGAAGGATTCAGGGCTAGAAAAAATGTGGATTGGTTTGGATGACTGGCAGGAAGGATTTATTAAACCGGAGCTAGTAACAGAAGCCGAAGATATGGGCTATTTAATTGGTACCTATGATTCGTATCATTCAATCCATGAACCAGGTAAAGAGAAGTGGGAAACTGCTAAGTTTAAAGATACTTCACTTTATGAGAATGCAACTGTAACCAAAAAAGATGGGAATAAGATTGAAGGATTCCAAGGTGAAGGTAGAAAGTTGAATCCGACGCTTGCAATGCCTAGTGTAAAAGAAAGAGTAACTTCAATTTTAAATACTGGTTTAGCATTTAATTCATGGTTTTTAGACACGGACGGCACTGGGGAGATCTATGATGACTATACGCCAGAACATGTGACTACTGAAGAGGAAGATATTCATGCAAGAATTAAGAGAATGGAGTATCTGCAAAAAGAATGGAATATGGTAGTTGGAACTGAGGGCGGCAATGATTTTGCTAACAAAAATGTTGCTTTTGCACATGGAATAGAAACGCCATCATTTTCTTGGATGGATAAGGATATGAGCAAAAACAAAGAAAGTGACTACTATGTAGGGAGATACTATTCGAGTACTGGTGGAGTTCCAGAATTGTTTTCAAAACAAATACCTTTAAAGAATAAGTACAAGAAGTTATTTTTGGATTCAAACTACACAATCCCATTGTATAAGTTGGTTTACAACGATTCAGTGATCACGACTTATTGGTGGGGATGGGGAACCTTAAAAATAGAAGATGAAATATCAAATAGGATGTTGTATGAAGTACTTTATAATGTACCTCCTTTATATCATATAGATAAACATGAGTGGGAAAAACATAAAGAAACAATAGTAAGACATTCTAAGGTATGGTCAAATTTTAGCAAAAAAGCAATAACTGAAGAAATGACGGGTTTTAAAATTATATCAGATGATAGGCTAGTTCAAATGACTGAATTTGGTGAAGCATTAAGTGTAGTAGCCAATTTTTCGGAAGATGAGTTTAATTTTCAGGGTGAGACAATACCAGGAAAATCATTGTTAATTATTGATGGAAATAGTAATACTATCTATACACCGAAAAAGTAAGCGTGAAATCGGCAACATTCTAATTCCTTATTTTTCATGAGACAATCTTCCAAGAGACTGAATCCTTGGTTGGCTGCTTTTACCACAACTTATCGCTAGTTTAAAAAGCATATTACCAGCTTAAATGTAAGAGGCCATTGGAAAAGTCCATGTGAATCAAAAGGCGTTGTTTACTCATTTTTTTGAGCGAACGATGCCTTTTTTAAAAAGTAAATTACTTTCTACACAGTTAAACCCATTTTGATTTATTAGGGGTCCAGTCACATACCCATCAAGCTAACAACGGAAATGACTAGATATAAAATGCCCATTGTCGCAAAACGAGCGAGTGATGGAGAAGTAGGCACGCCAAAGAAGCCTACTAAAATATGATTTTTTTGCTAGGCAGCTTGTCTAGGCTTCATCGTCTTTTCATACACAACCCCTAGATTATCAAAAACGGTCTGCTTCTTATATCGATGACATTTACGACCGTTCTTTTTGAGTAGCTGATAAAGGCGATGCAGAATCGTTACAAGTTCATTTGGGTCATCTTTCATTGCTCGAAACAGTAACGGAAAGTAATCTTTAATCATGTAAATCGCTTTGTATTCACTCAGCTCTTGCTTTTTCTTTTCAAGTAGAAGCTGTCGCATTTGAAACATCGTAGAAGAACAAAGGAGAATACCGATGAGTTGCCCATATAAATGGCATTCTAGGCGTTCTTTTTTGATATTTTTACACTAGTCGATTTCAAAGAACGACTTCCATGTTTTAAATAACATTTCAATCTGCCAACGTAACGAATATAACGGATGTACATATTCTGTTGGCACTTCTTCCGGTGATGTGTTCGTGATGTATACGTTGATTCCCATTAGCCGCTTACTTTTGTCCTTCATGACAATACTGTTCTTTTTCTCACGTACGGCTTGGTTTTTTAGTCGTGTTTCGGTTTGATCATTCGTTAATCGGTGGATGATTACATGTGTCGGTAATTTCTGAATCTGGCCAATGTAAGCTTCCGGGATTTCAATGGTCTCACCTGGTTCCAGTTCCTCCATGATCTGTACCATATCGAGCTGAGTATATTCTGTTTGCTTTTTCAACGTGCCATTTTTGAAATACTCTGGTTCCAGATTTTTCACATAAATACATGTATTTAATTTCAAACGAGATATATAATAGGCTCTCAACTCATGAATCGCTTGTAAATCTCGCAAATCAAAATAACCTAAGTCACGCAGGCATAAATCGCCTGCCTCGACACTTTCAAGGCAATCCGCATCATATGTTTTGTCGTTATTTTTTCCTGGCCCTAGCTGCACATTTAAGAATTGGCCACTAAGCAGATCGTATTCAAGTTGGATTTTCACACCAGCCGTGTTACTACTCCCTCCAGAGCCTTGATAATCAGTGGCGAAGGAATCAGGTAGCTGAAACACCGTCGCATCTAGAATCCGAATACGTTTGAAAACAGAAATGATACGTGAAGTTAGCGATTTTGTAGCACAGAGTTTCTGTGTAAGGAGTAAAGTAAAGACTTCTCGAATAAATGCGACAGCTGTTGGATTAAGCGTTGATTCAGTCCTTCTGGGCTCATGAGTACGCCCTTCGAAGCCTGTAATCGACTACATAGTTGCCGTAAGCGATGTACTAGCGACTTCTTGGCTGAGCCAAACGCAAATGGCGATGAGTTCATCTGCTTGATATTTACTGGATCGCTGCACAAAACCAACTTGTTTGGCGAGATCTTGTAGGACTATTGGAGATAGAAAGCGTTGTAATTCTTCAGAAAGCGAGAGGTCCATGAAAAAACGTCATCCTTTTCGAGTAGTTTACTGAAAGAATAACGCTTTTTTCATTTTGGGGGAAATTCGTTTCATTAGCTTGATGGGCATGTGACTGTACCCCTATATGGTAATTGCATTACAATATTTCCTACTGCACCGTTATCACCTACATAAGAATCTTTAAATTGAAATATATCCTCATTTACATTATTTGAATTACATCCGTTTAAGAAAAGTAATATCAATAGCGAAAAGAAGAAAAATTTTGTTATTTTCTTCATTTCTTATCCCCCTTAAATTCAATATTTAAATTCACCTCCTACAATGCCTTCAAAGTCGTCAATTTCCATCTTTTGAATTCCCTGACCATTGCTGATCCTAAGCCAAACAACTATACCACCTCTAGCAAAATAATTAACATATCATATTCAAGAAAGGTTAGTTAGCTAAAAGCATATGTTTTATTGAAAGGATGTGATCGAATTATGGATCGGAAGAAATGGGGCGTTGGAGGATTAGTATTCGTTGGCTGCATGTTTCTTGGTGGAGGAGTGGGAGATTTGTTAGGAAGTTCCCACAACGGATGGCTGATAGGAATGGGTGTTGGATTTCTTGGGATAGCTTTAACGAGACTGATTGGAAAATGATCTTCTGCAATTTGGCCCTTTTGCTGAATAAGGTTTCTAAGGAACACATGAATGCTCTATACTAGTTAACATAAAGTCAACTATAAGAAGATAGCAAAAACGCCAAACCCATATGGTTCAATAGTTTGGCGTTTGTGTGTTTTTTATCCTTTATTCAGGATTTTATACAACCTTGATGTAGCAAGGGTTTGCTAGATGATCAATAAAAAGCCCTAGATTTACCACTAGAGCTTTTTCTATTTCATCTTTATTTATCTAATTATGAAAGCTGTAGGTTCGTAAAAGTAGACAATTCTGAACGGTGCTATTTCTTTACAAAACAGCCAGCTTTAGTGTTCGTTTTAGTAATAAAACAGTTTGCGAACGTTCGCAAATTAACATTAACTTTTACGAACTATGAATAAATAAAATTAGGTGTTGATTTCCATGAGTTTGCAGGAACATTTTCATCTAAATAAAAGGTACCCAACCTCTTTTGAAATGGGTACCCATTTTATCCGAAGGTACTCAAAAGATTACACCTTTTGGAGACCTCTTTAATTTGAATATTTTATAATTATAACAGGCGATTTTTTTTAAAGTATTTCCACATGCCCCAGGTTAAAATGACTAAGATCCCTAAAATGATAATCGTTGAGAATGGAGAATCTTGATAGGGTAAAGGAACATTCATTCCAAAAAAACCGGTTACGAAAGTTAATGGTAACATTACGGTTGAAATGATGGTCAAAACGTTTAACTTTTCAGAGGATTTTGCGTTAATAATGGAATAATACGTCTCCAAAGCACTGTTTACAAGATCTCTGTACGTTTCAGTAGAGTCCACTATCCTCTCGAGATGGTCAATTAAATCCACATAAAACGGCGCATTTTCTTCCCGTATTTCAAACTTCCACTTTCCGTCCACAGTCATGAAGATCCTACGCTGAGGAAGGATGACGCGTCGAATTAAAATGATTGTTCTTTTTAGTGCAAGGAATTCTTCTGTCACTCCCCTTATTTCTTCATCGTAAATCTCATCTTCTAGTTCATCAATACGGATGTTAATGCGGTCAAGAATCGGAAAGTATTCATCCGTTATGCCGTCTACAAGAGCATACAAAAGAAAATCTGCACTCTTATCCATGTATTTTGTGTTCTTAGAACAAATCACATCCATCTGGCCAAGCCATTTCAATTTTTCTTTATGGATTGTCACTACGTAATTGGGGCCGACAAATACGTTTAACTCTAGGGTCGTAATTTCCTTATCTTCTTCCTCGTTATACCGAAGGGCATGTAAAACGAAGAACTGGTAATCTTCGTAGTTGTCAATCTTAGCCCGAGGACTGTCATGCAGGCAATCCTCAATTGCTAAAGGGTGAAAATCAAAAATCTTTGCCACTTTATATAATTCAGGGGTTTTTACATCGTAAATATCGATCCACAACAAATTATTAGGATGTTTTAAATGCTCTTGCACGTTAGATAGGTTAAACTCAGTGGTCATCTCTTGGTTCTCATGATCGTATAAATACATTTTAATCATATTACATTACACCTCGCGTTATAGATCAAGGCATTAAAGGTTATGAGTCTTCTTAGTTGTTACAAGAGGACATGAACACCTTCGTTGCCTCTTTCTTGTTGTCGACTTGCGTTTTTCCAACGAATTGGGGTCGTCAGTGCCCATGCATTCCTCACCTCCAAAATATAAAGGCTCCTTTCACACAGAAAGGAGCCCATAAAAAACAAAAAAAAATGCTTAAATGTTCTCCCCTTGTTGAGTTTTAGCATTGTATAGCATAGGTTTTACCAGCTACATTAAGAAAAACCATAATCCGATTTTTCCTGTTGACCCATCTGCGCCTTTCGACATTTTTGGGATGCAACGTATCTCTATACAGGAGCCTCACCTAACAGAAGACTATTCAACTAAAGTTAACCCTAAGGTTAGAAAATAACCATTAAAAGATGAGTTCACTCCATTTATAGAGGTAATTGTTTGGGTAAGACAAGATTGCTCAATGGATTTGTTTTTCGATGTTTCGCAGATGATAAGGAGTTTCAAGCGTTATTTAGTGATAAAGAATACTATTAAGATGAGTTCCCCGGTAACATGATGGCTGCTAAAAAGGTTGGTCCTGTGTCTTCAGTAGCTCCAGTCGCTTGAGGGGATAAATGATAATAATACTTTTTTATTTAAATCATGTTTGCGTTAGAAGAGGTTATATCACCAGTTTATGTAAAAGGATGAAAAGAGTTTGGACAAGTACCTAAATAGAAAAATGCATTGGAATCGAGGGTTCCAATGGATTTACTTCTGATAAGGTGGTTTATGTAAACTAGCTTGCTTGTTTGAATGACTTATTAAAAACAGCGAGACTTTGTTAAATAAAAGATTGGAGGAAGATTAGCTATCGCACCTCCAACCTTATTGATAATCACTTTGGAACTAATTGTTTATTAAGATTTAAACAGAGTATTTGCAGATATTTTTTGAAGGACGGGTTATGGTACTAATTCAGTGCCGTTTAAAAAAGAGGTTTATTTTTTTCTTTAAGGGGTAGCGTCAGGAAAATGCGGTTTTACAACGTTAAGGAAATTACAATATTAAAAAGGCTAATTTCTCACATTAAATTGAGAAAATAGCCTTTTTTCATTACTCCATTGAAGCGATCTATTATGAAAGAACAATCCTAGCACACGGGAGTTGCAAATAGAAGAAAGATAACATATTAATTGCTAACTTATTAATTTGGCTCTACATGGACATGAACACGATACACTCCGTAATCTTTAACTATTATTTCCTCCACATGGGGTGAAATATCATGAGCTTCTTTGATATCTAACGTAGAATTAACAAGAATGACAACATCTAGCACTTCATTATTTCCGTAGTTTCGCTCTTTAATTTTTTTATGCAACTAACGGGGCAGGTTAGCTGAAGAAGCCGACCAATAAAGGTCGGCTTTTTTCATACTATTTTGCAGCAGCCTTCGTAACCGCCGCCGTATCCTGAATAATCATAAAGCAGAAATTCAAAGGCTCAATGGTGAATTGGATTATTCGTCTTAACTAAGCGCATTTTACGCAATAGTGCAAATCTAATACTAAACTTCCTGTTGCGTTGGCTTCAGGTGTTGCTCCTGTAAGACTTTCGATAGTAATGGTTTTCAAATCTTCAACGAAGATCGTTTCCGAGCGACCAGGTGTAACAACGATGGTTGATGTCGTGACTCCCGTTGTATAGTCAACATTAAAGACGGAAGAAGTACTGGTATTAACTACGGTAAATGAACCATTTATTACTAACCCCGTTGGATTAGTAAAGTAGGTAAGAGGAGTAACGCTCGGAGTAGGTTGGAAAATGGGATTACATTGTTGAATGTTGACAATTTGCTTGGACACATTATTACAAAAATTAAACACGGCAGAACTTGATGAATTTCCACACATAATATCACCACCTCTTTTCATCGTATGTAAAGCCTGTACATTTTTAACTGGTACAAGGCCTATTTTCCCGAAAAATGGATGTTTGTTGTGGTGCATTCGGCTGAATTCCTCATACAAAGTTATATGGGGGGAGCTGGCTTTATGGGAAAGAAGTGCAAACGAAAAAAAAACAAAGATTGCGAATGTATCTGTCACTCCAAAAAGAAAAAACGGAGTAGAAAATGTCCCCGGAAAAAGCTTATTTGCATACACAGATGTGTTCCCATTAACCAAAAATGTGATGACGTTACGACTCAAACGTATTTTTGTGCCTCGTCGGATTCCAATATAAAAAATCCTTCGGGAACCATCACAATAATAAACACTAGTAATTCATGTGCAATGCAAGTTACCATAACAAAATTGTCCAATGATCATGAGGATATTGATGTTGCTCCGAATTCATCGTTTACTGCAATTGTCGCTAATCTAAAATCCGTAAAAATCTTATGTAAAAGTCAATCCAATAATGATATATATTGTACTGGTTCTATGGAGTTGGATATCCATTACACTTTAATGTTCTAATTTTCTACAGCCGGCTGCAAACTACTGATTGGAAAGAGAATTTTACCAACTTTGACTAAAGTGTTTTTTTAGAAAAATAGTTCAAGAACTCGTTTGTATCTTAAATTTCAAGCTTTAAGTCTTAGTGAAAGACACTAAATATGTTTTCTAGGCATTATTCGTTTCTTCTTCGGTAATGCCGATATACCGCAAGGTAACAGAAGGATGGGAATGATGCAGGATCCATTGCAACATGGCAATATCCTTCGTGGCTCGGCATGGGACTTTGAGGATTTGGTTTCCTCGGCATGCGTATGGGTATTGAGAAAGTCAGTTAACATTAAATCCTAATAATCTACACCTACTTTCCTTGTCCACATTTCAATGTATTCAAGGAAAAGAATGTCGTATAGGTACGCGTAATGGATAAGCTAAATATACTTGTGTTGTTGAACTAACGGGTGCGTTAGCTGAAGATCAGAGCTGTCTTTAAGGCAGCTTTTTCTTTTTGGAACTAAAGGGGTAGTTTAGTTTAAGAAGGATTATCTGAAGATTAAAGTGAATTACTTATTATAAAAATTTTTTATAACTCAATAGGAGAGAGAATAATGGATTTTCCAGAAGAATTAGACCTAATTTCTGTATTTGGAGCTATTCCTAAGAGGAAAGATGAGACAGATGCTTTTTATTACGACACATCAACTTTTGTTTTAGAAAATGAAAAAGAAATATATGAGATTATCCTTTCCCCTTTTTATCACGAATTTACTTTAAGTGTTAAGGAAAAGAAAACAAATAAAGTATGTCATATATTGAATTACTTTCTGTTAATAAAATTGAAATTGTGGAAGAAAAAAGGAGCATTCAAAAATTCGTTTGTTTCACGGTGATTCGGACAGATATGTAAATATTATCGAAATAACTTTAAAGCCTAGATTCAATATGATTTTCAGAGAACAATACTGTTAATTTTTTTCACTAACGGGTTCTTTACTTCAATAAGGGAGGTTGCTGTGGCAGCCTTTTTATAATGGAACTAGAGAGGTAGTTTAGTTGAAAAAGCTTAGTATAAACGCACAGTGAATGACGTTTGCTTTCACAATAGGGCTGTATGGATATGTGTAGTACAGTCTCTCAGTTTATTCGTACTATGCGGTAATGCGATATCATCCTAAAGATGATCCATTAAAAGTCTGTTATCTTTAAAAGATGCTCTTTACAGTTGCATTATTAGGATCAATCATTAATATCTCTTTAGCTATTTCATTAGCTTCCTCTTTACTTAATAACTGTTCTGGCAAGTCATAAAAAAGCAGTAAATATTCCTTAAAACTAATATCGTCAGGAGATAATTCTGCAGCCTTTCTCGCATGAAAACAAGCTGTTTGATATGCCCCCTTTATATTGTTTAGTGCCATACTAAGTAGAAATGATGCCAAATGATGTAATTCTGAGGTCTCCTTATCAAGTAATAAGTAATTCACAAAACTATATGGTGAGATATTTTCATCATCGTAGGCAACAATAAAAAGAATCTCTTTAAGATTTTCCGCGTCTATATTCAAAGCAATGTGTTTTGCTTTAACAAAATCACCATTAACTATTGCTTGCTTAAAGTTATCCATTAAAAGTCTCCTCTATCACAATCTCTTTTTAGTTAATTAAATAACTTCATTTCTTCTTCAACCAACCTTCCCAGGAAGTTTTACCGCACAGTTTGTGTCAACTCTACAATAAGTCATAATGAACTCCCTCAGTTTAACTATCGTGGTGTCTAGGTTTTTCATTTGTTTTAGTTCCTTGATCCAGTTTAGTAATCTAGTAAAACCCTCTTCGTTATTTTCAAAAGACAAAGGTTTCCCGATCACAATGCCCCGATAGTTTACAGCACGGGCCACGTGTACGTGTTGGGCGATATCCACACCAACAACTAGATGTTGATCCGTAATTCTTTCAATTAGTTGATTTTGTTTGTTTTGTATTTTAAAATTCATAGTAGGGCTTCCTCCTTAAGACTTTGAGTTAGATTGGACTCTATACTCGTATCTTACTGAGGGGCTCTATTTTTTTCAAACCTGTATAACTTATAACAGCAACTCAATTTTTATAAAAAAGATTGATTAAAAAATTTATAAACGTTGTTAAATCAACGTTTCACATCAAATATAGCCCATATTTCAATCAATCTTTTTTCAAAACGATACAACTTTATTAGGGGCACGGAAACGATTCGAGGATTAAGGGGCCACATTCCAATTGTTATAAATCGAACCAAGTAATCGAATTAACAAAATTAATGCGGATTCTACCATATTTCAACAGGACTTAAAAATGCTAATTGAACCTTGGCTAACTGTTAAACAATATGATGAAAAAGATATTAAAGAAAAAGTGTGATCAACAATAAGATAAGTCTTTTCAAACAAAGCCCTGAATCTTCTACTTAGCGTAGAAAGTTCAGGGCTTTTTATTCCAAAAATTGTCTTAGCGTATTCGCGTTTTGTCGGCAGGACCCCTATTAATAGTATCCAGTAATACCATAAGCTTCAAAAGGATTCGAGCTTGTTGATCGATATCCTTCTGCTTTCGCATAATTTCCCACTGGATCATCAACCATGGGGGTATAACATGATTTTTGTCCGGAAAGTACTTTTCCATTTCCTCCAGAACTATTACAATCATATGATCGGAGCTTTATTGAATGATCGGAATTAAACTGGTGAATAAAGGCATTCCCTGTATAACCGGATGGCAAGGCAGAATTAAATGTAGTTTTCGCCCAAGCAGACTTACAGGATGGACTATATTTTACCTGAATTGTTCCAACAATGGTTCCATTATCCTTCTTCACACTCGTAGAAACTGCCGTGTAGGCATCATTTTGACAACCAGTAGAAACTGGACTCTTCCCGTTATAACGCCAAAAATGAAAGAAATACGAACAATTTTTGTTTCATTATAATCCTCCCCTTAATATTATTTTTTAAATACTCTGAAAATTTTAACATTATGCGTATTTATAATCTATATAACTAAACTACTATCTTATTTAACAATCTGGCCCTTTAACGGAATAATTTTATTGTCATGAAACATCTAATTCTTTATTGAAGAAAAGGGACTTGGACATTGGACTATTACACAATTACTTAATTATCTTCAGGAAATGAACGCTAACGGTTAATTTACATTCACTTATACATAGTATGAAATAATAAAAAATACGATTCTAAGGTAAGAAGAACCTTCCTTTGTTGAAAGTATTCATAAACCACCTGAATCTTGTAACGAAGTTTAAATATAGATGGAGTTCATCAACAACGAACTCTTCTGGTTCATTGCCTCTAGTCTCTCATCATAACTAGATAACTTAAACTCGTTCGATTTTTTACCCCTAATTTACGATAAATATTTTGAAGGTGACGCTTCACTGTATTTACGCTAATGAAAAGCTCTTTTGATACTTCCTCATTGGTATATCCTTTAGTAATGTATGCTAGAATATCTCGTTCTTTAGTGGTTAGTTTTTCTTCGATTAGATGGTGTACTTCTTTTTCATCACTTAGACTTAAGTAAGCTACGTAATGATCTTTTGAGATGTCAGCCTTCATAATATAAATCGTAACTTCTTGCCGGGTAGGCAATAGAATCTTGCTGATTAAGCCTAGTTTCCAGTTTTCTTTCCATATCACTTCCTGCAAAAATTGCTGAACAGGGTTTCGAATAACTTGGGATGCAAAATGGATAGAGCAGATTTCCTTAGCCGCAGAGTTTGCATGATAGATAGTCATGGCGGAATTAAAAAGAATTTGACCAGTGGATGAGGCGTTGGAAAGCATTTCTAGTGTTTTCTTTTGAGCCCCTATTTCTTCTAGTGAAAGAAAGTTCGCTAAAGAAAATGATATGGACTTAGCCAATATCTCTAATATAAAAGTATCCTTCGCATTAAATGGCTCTTCGTGCTCATATCGAACAAGGCCGATTGCACCTAACAGTTTTGCTTGATGGACTAGATATACGCCTAATTCGTCATAAAATCCGTACTCCTTCATAAAGGACTGATAGTATAAGCTTTTCTCGTATTTAAAAGTGCTCATTACATCATTTATGGTAATAACTTGTTTGCATCTCATTTTTTCTTTAATATTCATTGGATATAAAATATCCATTTGGTAGTACTGACTACAGTAAAGATCTATAATATGGTCGTGAATATTATGGTTTGTTGGGTCAACCAAATGTCCATTAGATTCTGATATCCAGAATATAGATTTGTCATATCCAAACGTAAGGGATAAAGCTTGAAGAACCTGTCTTCGGTACATGTCAGGTGATACCATGGTTTCATGAAGGACACGATGTATATCTTCATAATCTTTACGAGACAACTTTTCCATTTTGATACCCTCCACACAAATCAAAATATTCCAACTCCATTATATTGAATTTTGCAACCGATTTCACCTAAAAGTAGTACATTCTCCTCCTTTTTTGGTCCTTTTAGGTAATTGGCGAGTTCACCTCGCTTAATTATACTGAAAATATATAATATTTTAAAAAAACAGGAGGGATTTTTGATGAAGTTTTCGGAGTATCTTCAGTATGATGGTGTTGGTTTAGCAGAGTTAGTAAAAAGTAAGGAAGTCACCCCTGAGGAGCTGATAAAAACAGCCTTACATGCTATAGAAGAAATAAATCCCAAGCTGAATGCTGTAGTTAGTATTCAAAGGGAAAACGCGAAACGTGACCTGGAAGCTTTACCAAATGGACCGTTCAAAGGGGTTCCCTTTCTCATCAAGGAAATGGCTCTTCATGCCTCTGGCATCCCTTCCCGAATGGGGAGTAAACTAGCTGATGGCTTCGTACTCCCTCATGACACAGAATTAATGGCACGTTTCCGCAAAGCTGGTTTTGTAACCATCGGGACGACAGCCACACCTGAATTTGCATTTAATGCGACTACTGAATCTGTTCTCTATGGCCCTTCACGTAACCCTTGGAATAATGAAAGGAGTTCAGGAGGTTCCAGTGGTGGATCGGGAGCAGCTGTTGCGGCAGGAATTGTACCTCTTGCTCATGCCAACGACGGTGGTGGATCGATTCGAATTCCTGCCTCTTGCAATGGACTCATTGGGTTAAAACCTACACGAGGTCGTATACCAACTGGTCCGGATATGGGAGAGGTGCTTTGTGGACTTGGTATTGAATTTGCGCTCACACGAACCATGAGAGATACGGCAGCACTACTTGATGCTGTATCAGGCCCAGATCTAGGCTGCTATGCTTGGGCTGAACGCCCTACCACTCCTTATCTTAAGGAACTCTCTACACCACCTCAACGTCTTCGAATTGCTTGGACAGACAAACCACTTTCCGGTGTACCTGTTAATCCAGAATGTAATAAAGCTTTATATGAGACTGTGAGACTTTGTGAAGAACTGGGACATGAAGTAGTGGAAACTACTCCATACATTAATAACGAACAGCACATGCTGGCAACAGTTCGACTATGGACAAGTAATCTGGCAAATATGATGGATAACGTGGCCCAGTTTCTGGGGAAAAATCCATCCGAGGAGAATTTAGAAGCTACAAGCTGGGCTTGCTATCAGCATGGAAAATCGATGACAGCTGTCGAATTGTTGCAAGCTTTGGATATTATGAATATGGTGTCAAGAACAATCGGAGATTTTTTTAAAGACTATGATGTTTTACTAACTCCTACCACGGGACAACCACCTCTTCTTTTGGGTCAACTTAATGCCAATGCCCCAGGAGTAAGTGCAGAACAATGGACGGAGCAGATCTTTACTTACGCTCCATTCACAAATGTTTTTAACACCACCGGACAACCAGCTATCTCGCTTCCGCTTGCTTGGAGTCATAATGGTTTACCTATCGGTATGCAGTTTGCTGGTCGATTTGGGGAAGAGGCCACTCTCCTTAAGCTTGCTCGCCAAATCGAAGAGGCTCGACCTTGGAAAGACCACCGTCCGCCTATGGTAAAAGAGTTCGTAGAATCCCAAGGGTAACCTTCACAAATAAAGGTTCACCACTAAAATATAGTCCATCGGACTGTCGAAAATGTCTCGACAGTCTTTTTTGTTGGAAACAAAAAACTGATTCTTCTAGTTCGTTTATTCCCCTATAAATCCCCGTTTGCATTCCGAGAAGGGAACCCACCAACTAAAAGCTCAAAACATACGCAAAGTGTTGTACAGAAAAGGAAAATGAACCATACATTGAAGACCTTTCATATCTTTTGAAATGGGCTTCAAAAACCGTCCTATAATTGATTTAGCCTGTGGAACAGGCAGAGCAACAATTCCTTTAGCAAGTAAAGGATATAAACTAATAAGTTGAGCCCTCAAGTCTTATGTAAAGAAGAATAAATTTCTTTTTTTTGCACCTCAAAACCGAACCCGTTACTGGAATTTGAAGATTTTTTCTTTTTTTGGACGAGAATCAACAAAGAATTTCAGTAAAAGTGCATAGTGTAAGAGAAACCAGCTTCAACTTTCTATATATTAATTAGCAATTCACGAAATGTTGGGGTACCCCTTTAGAGGTAAGGGCCAGGATAACTCTTGCGCAAAGTATCTCGTTTAGTTTTCAAATCGTAGACAAACACTTGACAAAAGAAAAGAAGAGCTTATCACAGAAATTAATTTACCTGTTGTTGGTGTGAAATACGAGTATAAAGGAGGCGAGTTAAGTGCCTAAAGAAATCAAACATCCAAAAATTTCTCAGACTCTAAAGATAGGTTTTCTTAGCTTTAAAGCGCAACCAGAACATGCAGGCATTGATTATTATGGCCATGGAATTTTATTGGGTGATTCAATTGTAATGGATCCATCCACAGGTGAAGTTGTATTGAAAGTAAACCTAGATAGTTACCTTAGTGAAGTTTACGTTTTTTATTTAAAACTGCTGATAAAAAAAGAACTCTTGGATCAAACCCAGAAAGACAATCTATTTGTTTTTGGAAGGCAACATGAGTTATCGAAAAGAAAGGATTTAATTAAATCTATGAAATGAATTATTTAGTACACTAAGACTAGGAGCAATTGGCGCAATCGAAGAAATTGCAAATAAGATTAATAAAAATATTTGAGCTCTCTTTCCTTTGTAGGAGATAGGGCTTGTTCCTTATAGAAAGACAAATCATCCTGAATTTCATGTCAAATATCGATAATAATACACTAATTTCAATTTAATAATTTTCTCTAAGAAATTGTACTTTAATCTTTTGGATACATTCGGATGTGCAATTGTAACTGTCCAGGGAGATATTTACCTAATAAAGTAATATCGAAGAAGGTAATAAGTACATAAATAAGTATAAAAATGTTAAATTCTCTAGCGCAGGTTCTTTACTAATTGTTCCTATCTGCTTCTGTTCAATAGTTGTGTGCTATATTTGAAGTTGAGATGCTGTCACCCTATACTTTGTATGGGAATTAATTCGACAAATCATAGAAAACTTCTATACTATCGGGAATTCACTACTCCTAAGCAAAAGAAAAGTTGAAGTTGTGAAAAAAAGACTTTGGGGAAAATACAAAACAAATGGCTTTTTTATGAAGAAATCTTATTCTGAAAATAGGCAAATATACGATCTAACTAGAAGAACAAAATAAGAATCAGTATAGGTCAATCCAATTATTGTTGGCTTTTTTGTTCGATAATGGGATGATGCCACAAGTTAGTAAGCTGATAATGCAGTGATTTAAGAATAATCTAATTAATAATTTAAAGTAATATATTCTATTAGAGGTGTTGGATTATGAGGTCGTTCAAATATACAGTTTGTTTTATTAAGCAAGGGAGTAAATTGCTCATGCTTAATAGAGAAAAAGCGCCAATTATGGGGGTTTGGAACGGTGTGGGAGGGAAAATTGAAAGAGGAGAATCACCAGAGGAAACTGCTCTGCGTGAATTAGAGGAAGAAACTGGTATACACTTAGAAGATTTTTTCTCACAAGGTACAATAACATGGGAAACTGCAGAGGGTGTAATCGAGGGGCTTCATGTTTTTTTAGGTGAGTTAGATAGCAGTCATGTATATGAGACACCAAAGAAAATGCGAGAAGGTATTTTAGATTGGAAGTCAATTGACTGGATACTCGACCCTCAAAACCTTGGAATTCCAGAGAAAATACCTCACTACCTGCCAGTATTATTGGAAAAAGAAGGGGTTCATATCTTCAGCTATATGGATGGTAATATGATACATGAGGCTAATTAGCTATCATTAAACTAGAGCTTTGATAAGTTTAATATGAAAAATGATAAAGTCAGCATAAATATTGTTGGCTTTCTTATTGTGGGGTTGTATTGATTAATTCTATAACATGTAACAAAAGTAAGATTAAATACACTTATCAAATCGGAAATGAATTTTTTAGAAGCGGCTATAAGTAGCACCGAAATAAAACCTATGCCGACCTTTACCTTTATAGCTGAATAATGTTAAGTGTTGTATTGATTGAGTCGACATTTTATAATGTTGGCTTTTTGTTTTCCCATCCTGATGCCGATAAAAATGTTGTAAACTTTTTTTGAACCAAAAATTGGCCGAAGTGCACCTGCTACAGATTTTAGAGATTTTATTTATGAGAGTACCTCTTGAATGAGATGGACCTATGTTTATTAATAAGATATAGATATACTAGTCATACTTTATCTCTACATTGTTGAAGCATCTCTAGTTTTTTTCACTCATTTTTAGAAAGATTGCAGGTAATAGATTGCTAAAGCACAAATATAGACTTAATAAAGACTTGTAAAATGAGAAAAGGAGGTTTTGGATATTCGGAAAATACAAAAAAAGGTCTAGGAGGAGAAAATAATTGAAAAGAAATTTAATTAAATATATCGTTTTTCTAGTCCTCATTTCAACAATATTAGTTATGGTTAAGCCAAACATTACCTCGGCAGGGAAATTAAAGCCGCCATCTGAAACTTTCACACCAGGGGATTGGTTTCTAGGAGATATCCCACCTAATCTAGATGTAAATAAACCACCAATCGTATTTGTTCAAGGAAAAAATGGGAGTTCAACTAGCTGGTACGGAGAAACGGAATATCATGGTGTAAATGATATGTATACAAAAGCATATGAAGCGGGTTACCAAACTGTTTTTGTTCAGCTCTATGATGCGGCTGGAAATGGTTCAGTAAGCCAATATACTAATGGTAGGCTTTTAGCATCAAAACTTGCTGATATCAGTAACCATTTTGGGGGAAGAAAAGTTAATATTATAGCTCATAGTAAGGGAGGGCCAGACACTCAAGCAGCCCTTGTTCACTATGGAGCACATCTTTATGTTGGAAGGGTTATAACTCTGGCTTCTCCTCATCATGGTTCTAACTTAGCTGATTTAGTTTATAGCTGGTATGCGGGTTGGCTGGGTTCGTTGCTTGGTCAAAAAGATGATGGAACATACTCTTTGCAAGTAGGAAAAATGGCAGAATTTCGTTCAGTCACAGATAACCATGTAAACTCTCGAAAAAATAAGTATTACACCGCTACAGGAATGAATAGAGGTCCAGCTCTTTCCGCTTTATCAATGGGAGGACAATATTTATCTTCTTATGGAGAAAATGATGGTCTAGTAAATGTATGGAGTGCAAAATTACCTTATGCTTTCCATTTGTTTACTGATCCAAACTTAGATCACGACAACATACGCATAGGTTCTGCTGTCTTTTCAAGAATTGAACCATACTTAAGAAGTGATTCAATTGCTGGAGTTCCAAGTTTAAATACTAAGTCAACACAACAAGTTCAAGATGAGATTATTAAAACTGATATTTCTCAAACAGTTCATGGAGGAATGCTGCAACAACATGCCTGGATCGAGCAAACCTTCAATGTTAATGAACCAACCTCTGGTAATGTAACGATATACACAGCCTCAGATGATGTAGAGGTGGAATTAATTTCTCCATCTGATCAAACATATTTACCCTCCTTACAAGTAATCTCTACTGAGAATAAATCATCCTTTTTTTCTGGTGCAACTATCCAAACATTTAAAAGAAATAGCCTTGAAGTTGGAAACTGGAAGGTACGAATGAAGACTAAGTCACCAAAAGATGCATTCCTGTTAACAGCACAATTTAATGAAATGGATCCCATTACATTAAGTATGTCCGGGAAAGTAAAACAAAAGGATGCAAAATTCTTAATAAAGACTCCGATGAAAAATAAATATAAGTCAACTAGCACCACCTTTACTGTTCATCTTATTGATGAAGATGGAAATGAAATTGCTAAAAATAGCTCAATAAAAGAAATTGATACAGAGAATTTTTCGGGTGCCTTTCCAGAAGTGCCTAAATCAGGTGTTTATAATATAACGATTGATGTAAAAGAAAAAAATATAGATGGTACTGAAAGAACTCGTACTTTGATTCGCTCAGTCTATATTGAAAAATAGAATAAAAAAATTAGGAAATAGCCCTCTCTTTATTGAGAGGGCATCTTGTTTAGGGGATACAGGGAGAAGAGCGTTATGCAGAAGCAATAAGGCTCTCTTTATTTTATTTAAAGATTTCTACTTAGGAAAATTTGTTAATAAAACAATTCGATGTGTGTATTTTTAGGAATTAACTATGTAGCTTAAACTTGAATTCAAAAGGAGAATAAGGTTTAAGAATATTTGCATCTGCAGAAAAAGCTGCAAACCGCTGTTTACTTAATCCTTATTTTGATTAGAATCTCTATATGACAAAATGGCAGTTTTGAGCGCAGCATAATTGCCTATGCTTGCGTAACCATAGAACCAGCCCATGAAAATGCCTGCTACAAAGTGATGACGATGGCTAATGAAAATGGAAATGATTAATCCTAGAACTATAGCAATTGTAGGTATGAATTTTGGAGGGATATGAAACATGATCTTCAAAATTTGAGTCAAGATTATGATAGTTGGGATGGCTATTACTGCATCCCAAAAGTTTGTATGGATGGTTGGGAAATCCAAATAATAACACCACTTTCACGAGAAAGTAAAGGAAGGTTTATTTAATTAATTTTTACCATCAATAAAGTATTTATACCTTAAGATTTAGACCGATTAAGAGGAATGTTTAAATGCTCTTGATTTGACTTGGTTTGAGGGTTTTTCATGGTTCAAAATAAAAAACTTTGAATCCATTACATAATGGTGGATTCAAAGTTTTTTTTGATGTAAGTCATCCCAAAGTTCTTCCATTAAACCATCCATTTCTTTTCTTTATTTATATTGTTCTTCCTAGGATACCTCGATAGTAATACCTTCAAAAGTCAATACGTCTCCGACTTGAGTATTTTTCGGAAGTGAGTTTCTGGACAGTCTTTCCTTTCCCCGTTTACTTGAGCTAGTTCACCTACAGAACGTTCAATTATCTCATAAATCATCCTTTTTCACCGTCTTTACTCTTAAAGATTTAAAGATTGCCCGATACACCTTTTGGACAGTTATTAAACGTTTAACTACAGTAGAAGTAGGAGAGCAGTAAAAAAATGAGTAGGGAGCAAGATTTGGTTTTATGAGTAAAAACTTTCCTTAAGCACTTTCATCCGTACTGAAAGATCGAAACGAGGTATTTTGCCTTTTTAATACATAGGTACTGTTAACTGAAATATGAAGTCAAAGATCGCTTGATAGATTAAAGAGAAAAAGTAGATACTCCTATTAAAAACGATTTCTACTAAAAAATAAAAAATTCACAAAAACATAGTCTTCCATATGCATATTGATGGAATATGGGACATAAATTAGACAAACAAAAAAAGCGCAGTTAGCGCTTTTAGTGTATTTGTCTATACAGGCCTATTACTTTTCCAAGTATCGTGACACCTCTTAAAATAATTGGTTCCATATTTGAATTTTCAGGCTGAAGCCGTATGTAATCCGGTTCCTTAAAGAATCGTTTTACCGTGGCTTCATCATCTTCAGTCATGGCTACTACGATATCTCCATTATTGGCATTGCTCTGTTGTTTCACGATGACATAATCCCCATCATGAATTCCTGCTTCAATCATACTTTCTCCCATGATTTCGAGCATGAATACATGATCATCATGAGGAACCATACTTTCGGGAAGTGGGAAGTATTCTTCTATGTTCTCAATGGCGGTTATCGGCATGCCTGCTGTTACTTTCCCAAGCAACGGCACGTTAACGACATTAGTCTTAGGTATAGTGTTGGCTTCCTCTATGTTTAAGATTTCAATGGCCCTCGGCTTAGTAGGATCACGTCTGATTAGTCCTTTACTTTCCAAACGAGATAAATGTCCATGTACCGTTGAACTTGATGCAAGTCCCACTGCTTCGCCAATCTCTCTTACGGAAGGTGGATACCCTTTTTGGCGAACCTCTTCTTTAATGAAATCAAGAATATCTTGCTGCCGTTTTGATAGTTTAGTCATATGTGCACCTCTTCTCCAAAGTTCTTTGCTTTATTATAGCATGGCCCCTATTTCTATACAAACATAAGTTCGAATTTTGTTGTTGACTGAAACAAACGTTCGTACTATAATCTGGGTATAAGATACGAACGAACATTCGCCTTGGAGGGATATTTATGAAAAAGTTGTACAAAAATTATATTTATACGATTCTATTAGCGGGATCAGTATTTATCTTTTCAATTTTATTCTCCTGCACATTAGACAAAAATCAAAAAAATAATTTTCTTTCAATAGAAGTAAATGAAGGTGATACCTTATGGGAGATTGCAGAAAAATATGAAGAAGCTGATTTGACAAAAAAAGAATTCATTGGTTGGATAGAAGAGCACAACGAAGTCAGTGCAGATTCAATTAAACCTGGTCAAGTCATCGTCATTCCGGTTAAAAGTGAAAAGCTTGTTCAGAATTTGGCCAGTCAGCAGTAAGTAGTAAAGGTAGGGTATTATGAAAGCAGTAATTTATTGTAGAGTAAGTACGGAAAAAGAGTCGCAGGAAACATCGTTAGCTAGGCAGGAAGATGAATTAGTCAAATTGGCTGAGAAAATGGATATGGATGTAGTATCTATTATAAAAGAGCAAGCAAGCGGTTACGAATTAAACCGTGATGGTATTTTTGACATGCTGGATCTATTTAAAACTAAAGAGGCTGAAGTTCTATTAATTCAAGACGAAACGAGACTAGGCAGAGGAAATGCAAAAATTGCTCTGTTTCATGTTGTTCTTAAAGAAGGCGTTAAAATCTATACACTTTCCCATGATGGGGAACTTGAGCTATCGGATTCAGATGCTATGGTTATCCAAATAGTCGGCATTGTAGAAGAATATCAAAGGAAACTACATAATTTAAAAATTAAACGCGGGATGTTACGAGCAGTGGAAAAGGGATATCGCCCTCAAAAAAACCTTCAAAACCAGAGTAATTCTACTGGAAGAGACCGTAAGGAGATACCTATTGAAGAAATTGTTAAACTTCGGGTAAATGGATTGACGTTTGCAGAAATCGCAGCCACGTTAAGGGGCTTTGGCTATAATGTATCCAAAGCTACAGTTCACAGGCGCTTTCTTGAATATCAACAGAATACACCTGAAAGTCAATCATAGAACTTGTAATTTCGCTTTTTTTTTAATACGATGTCAATATCCGTACATTAGAAGGAGCGAAATTATGCTATCAAAAGAAAAACTAGCCCGTATTAATGAACTTTCTAAAAAGGCTAAGGCAGAAGGCTTAACAGAAGTTGAGTCTAAAGAGCAAACCCAATTGAGAAGTGAGTACTTGGAAACATTCAGACGTTCTATGTCCGATACGCTGGAAAATGTGAAAGTTGTTGATCCGGAAGGAAATGATGTCACACCTCAAAAAATTAAAAATATAAAGGAAAAAAGAAACTTACATTAATGAATGGGGCTATCTGATGGAACTTTTCATTGGCGGGCCTTCTTATGGTCTTTAGAATTAAAAGGAGAATGCATTCATGTATGTATTCTCCTTTTTAGCTTAACCTAAATAGTGGACTTCTCTAGTTACTAGAAAATTGAAATATTGGGGAAGGATTTAGTGATTTTAGTTGTGATATTAAGCAGGTCACTATAATATAAAGAGGTACATTACAGGAAGGGATGTTTTACAATATGTTAGATAAATTAGATGCACTTTCTATCAATACAATTCGTACATTATCGATTGATGCAATTGAAAAGGCTAATTCTGGTCATCCGGGAATGCCAATGGGTGCAGCCCCGATGGCGTATAAACTTTGGACTGAATATATGAATCATAACCCTAAAAACCCTGATTGGTTTAATAGAGACCGTTTTGTTCTTTCTGCTGGTCATGGATCTATGCTGTTATACAGCCTTCTTCATTTGTCAGGGTATGGCTTATCCATCGATGATTTGAAGAATTTCCGCCAATGGGGTAGCAAAACTCCTGGACATCCGGAGTTCGGTCATACAGCTGGAGTTGATGCGACCACAGGACCACTAGGACAAGGGATTGCAATGGCAGTAGGGATGGCGATGGCAGAACGTCACTTGGCTGAAAGTTACAACCGTGATTCTTATAATGTGGTTGATCATTATACATATAGCATTTGTGGAGATGGAGATTTAATGGAAGGCGTATCTGCAGAAGCCGCTTCATTAGCTGGACATCTTCAGCTTGGAAGACTTGTTGTTTTATATGATTCAAACGATATTTCACTTGACGGCGATTTAAGCCAATCATTTAGTGAAAGTGTAGCTAACCGTTTCAAATCGTATGGCTGGCAATATCTGCGCGTAGAAGATGGAAACGATCTTCAGGAAATTGCGAAGGCAATTGAAGAAGCAAAGACTGACGATGCACGTCCAACATTAATAGAAGTGAAAACCGTAATCGGTTATGGTTCACCAAACCGTTCTGGTAAGTCTGCTGTTCATGGTGCGCCGCTTGGTGCAGATGAGTTGAAACTGACTAAGGAAGCATACAAATGGACATTTGAAGAGGATTTCTATGTTCCTGAAGAAGTGTACTCCCACTTTAATGAAGCTTGCGTCGAAGCAGGCAGTAAAAAAGAAGAAGCTTGGAACGAACTGTTTAAAAATTACAAAGAAGCACATCCTGAGTTAGCTGAACAATTAGTGCTGGCTATAAAAGGTGAATTACCTCTGGAGTGGGACCAGGAAATTCCGGTCTACGAAGAAGGAAAAACATTAGCTTCCCGAGCTTCAAGTGGAGAAGTCCTAAATGCGATTGCCAAAAAGGTTCCTAGCTTTATTGGTGGTTCAGCAGATTTAGCCGGATCTAATAATACAGCCATTAAAGGTGAGACAGATCTATTACCGGGTAATTATAGTGGACGTAACATTTGGTTCGGTGTTCGTGAATTCGCTATGGGAGCAGCTTTGAATGGGATGACCCTTCATGGTGGTTTAAAAGTGTATGGCGGAACTTTCTTCGTATTCTCTGATTATTTACGCCCAGCTATACGTATGGCAGCATTGATGGGTCTTCCTGTTACGTATGTATTTACTCATGACAGTATTGCTGTAGGGGAAGACGGACCGACACATGAGCCTATTGAACAATTAGCTTCATTGCGGGCAATGCCGAACCTTGGGGTAATCCGTCCGGCTGATGGTAATGAAACAGCAGCAGCTTGGAAAGTGGCGATGGAGTCAACTAACAAACCGACTGCCCTTGTTCTAACACGTCAAGGATTGCCAACGATAAAAAACACTTCTGAAACTGCTTATGAAGGTGTTTCAAAAGGGGCTTACATTATATCTGCTTCTAATAAAGATGAAGCGGATGCATTACTTCTTGCGACTGGCTCTGAAGTAAACCTGGCTGTTGAAGCACAGAAAGCATTAGCATCAGAAGGAATTGAAGTTTCTGTTATCAGCATGCCATCATGGGATCGTTTCGAAACTCAATCTAAAGAATATAAACAAAGTGTAATCAACCCGGCTGTTAAGAAACGTCTAGCAATCGAAGTGGCTTCACCGTTTGGTTGGGATCGTTATACTGGCGATGAAGGCGAAATCTTGGCAATTAATCATTTCGGTGCCTCTGCACCAGGTGGTAAGATCATGCAAGAGTTCGGATTCACTGTAGAAAATGTAGTTGCTCGTGTGAAAGAAATGCTTAAATAAAATTCGGAACTGACACCAAACTAGTTTGGTGTCAGTTTTTTTATCGAATCTTCTTAAAGCATGTTGAAAGTGCCCATTATTTACGGTAAATCTTCTATTCGACAAAAAAAGAAAAATATTTCTCCAGCAAACAACATATCTTGTTGGTTTGTCAATATATAATAAGAATAAATAATTTTCGTTTAAATATGTCAATTAAAGGGGAGTAGCCATTATAATATAGAAAATAATGGCGGGTTATCGAAAAATAAAAATGTTCTGGTTTCCAAAATAGGAATGCTAGGAGGCATTGGCTAATGAGAACCTATCAAATTTTTTAATCGAAGATGAATTTGCCCATCATTATTATGGAAGAGAAAAGCTATTTTTCAATTTGTTTTTGGAGTATATTCAAGCAAGGGGCAGACTGAAGAGTATTTTGCAAAAACAAATCGAATTTGTCACCAAGACAGTCCCTATTATCCAATTGCAGGTAGCCATTGAACAGCGTTTGCAAAAAAAGATGAATTTTTGGTCTCAGAATGGAAAATACTATCTAGAAAAAACGAGTGGATCAAGCAAAGCAGTATTAACCATCCATGATGATTCTATTACCCTTAAAGCTGATGGAGACTATGAAGCGGAGACAGCATTCTTTGAATGTATTCGCAAATACGAAGCGAGTTTTCTGGCCATTGATTTTGAACACGAAAAATATGGTTGGTTAAAACCGATAAAAGAAAGAAAATTTGTCTAAATGGGGGACTTTTCAGTAGCGGGTATTGTATAATAACCTTTGGTCTAGTACACTGATGTTAGACAACATGAAGGAGGAAATAGTATGTGGGTTTACATTCTAGTTGGCGTACTGGCATTGATTGCTGGAGTAGTGCTGGGATTTTTCATCGCTCGTAAATACATGATGGATTACTTAAAGAAAAATCCGCCAATTAACGAACAAATGTTGAAAATGATGATGATGCAAATGGGTATGAAACCATCCCAAAAGAAAATTAATCAAATGATGAGCGCCATGAATAAACAACAAACAAAGTAAACCTTTAACTTTAGGGTTTATCAATTGATTGATAGCAATTATAAGATAAGCAAATCATAAACTACCTTATAGAGTGAAACTTTCATCATAAATGGCTATTGTTTTTGCTTTATCTTTTATCAGACTAATTCGAAACCTCTTTCTCTGACTGAAACTAAATCAGAGAGAGGGGTTTTTTTGTGTTGTTCGTGGATTATGCCAAGAAAGGGTTTACCGAGAAAATCTTGAAGAACAAAAAGCAAGAAATTAAACAGTTGAAGAATTTCCTGTAAAAGAGCTATTACTGAATTAGAAAGTATAACTACTCATGACTTAAAGGCATATATAAGGGTGAAACAAAAAGCAGGTTACAACCTCAAAGTATCGTTTCTATGTTTAAGATGATTAAGGCATTTTTGAGTTGGTGTGAGCGAGAGGAATATATAAAGGTAAACGTTGCGACAAAGGTTGAAGCTCCAAAAGTACCACGGAAATTGTTGAAGGGTTTCACTGCTAAAGAAATGGAGGCGACGATGGAGGCCTCTTTCTATAAAAAAACTATCTGGAAACTAGAAACAAAGCCATACTAGTAGGCTGTGGACTGAGGTCAATGGAGATTAAAGGTTTGCGGTCAGAGAATGTACGAGAAACATTTATCTTAGTTAATGGTAAAGGGCAAGGAAAGAATGGTTTTGATCAGTCCTAATCTTAATTAAATACGAAAGGATCAAGAAGGAATAATTCGATGATAGTGATACCACTAATATTTATTTTTTATCCTACACAGGGGTGTCTCATGTGGCTTTAGACAATGTAAATGGAGATAGTGATACAACTTTTAAGAAACTGAAAATTATTATTAATGAAGGAGCAACCATTGTTAAGCCAACCTCATGCAAGGGATGTCTACTAACTGATGAAAGTAAACCTATAAGTGTAACCATTTCACTTTAGGGGGAGTTACAGGTTGCATTTCATGCTTTCAGTCTCAATTTAAAATTAGTTAATCCTAAAATAATCCAAATTTCATCAACTGTATTTACACTCAAGTTGCCTAGCAAAACAACATACGGTTGTCAGTCTATCAAAATTCTTAAAAAATGAGATGCCCAAAGAAACTTATTTAAGTCTGTGGAGAAAAAGCTAAATGAGAGCATGATTCAGCGGGAAGGGAGTATTCGCAAGGCTGCAAGGTATTGGGCGTTACTATAAGACATTAATCCGCAAAATGAAAAAACACGGTCTTAAACCTCTAGTCAGGGGGGAAGTCTCGCCTGCAACCCTGCCATTCACACTGAAGAAAGCTAGTTCCTTATTTGGACTATAGCTAATATCGATTTCATCTTTGCAACTCAAAAATATTATCCAGGCAATAGCTTCAACACAAGATGATGGTAAGGCTAAGAAAGCAAGAATGTATGCGGGTTTCCTTGTAATTACCCATTGGTATCATTGCAGCCTTGATTGGGATGAATGCCTCAATCGTTTTTCAAAACATCTCGCTAACAGAAGAAACGCTGCTGTCTTTGGGACAGTTGCAGTTTCAACAATTTGGTCGGCAATCCCATTTTTAATAAAGATAATAATGACAAGGAATCTCTGAATTTTCACGATTTGCTACAATTTTTATGGGACTGATTCCAATCCCATTATCGATCTTTGCACGAGAAATATTAAGTACGGTCTTCATTGCTAGACTCTGATTCCAACAATTCGGTAAACAATCACAATGACATATACATCAAGGGGATTTGAAACGGTTTTGCCATTCATTAGTACAGCCAATTTCATATAAAAATCAGTCACTCATTTAGATATACATCTTTTAAATGACCGGAACGTACGACTTTAGTTTCTAAATACTTTTCATTATACTCGGAGATATCTCCCCATAACGGAACTCTCCCTGCAACATTGGCACCTGACTTTTGAAGGGCTGCTAATTTTCTCGGATTGTTGGTGATAAGAGTCACTGAATTGGACCGCAGTTTTTTTAACACTCGAATGGCGTCATCATAGTTACGAGCATCATCAACAAACCCAAGCTCCAAGTTCGCTTCCACCGTATCCAATCCATTTTCTTGCAGAACATAAGCCATGGCTTTACTAAATAAGCCGATGCCTCTTCCTTCGTGATTCGCTAAATAAAATAAAGCACCGGTTCCTTGAGCCGCAATCATTTTCATAGCCTGCTTTAATTGAAATCCACAATCACACCGTTTGCTGCCAAAAATATCGCCAGTATGGCAAATACTATGCATACGGATAAGGGCATCGGCAGAATGCTGAAAATCTCCATACAGTAACACACTGGATTGCTGCATTTCCGCTAAATTGGAAGAGGCCAAAGTTTCAATGATCTTTTCCGTATTATAAGAGCCGTCATCACAAAAATGACCTGCCATATTCTCACAACGTAACCAGCAATACCATTGGAATATGGTTGTTTCGCCTTCTAAGTTAACGGGTAATTTGATAGGGCCTACTAAATAAATGGATTTTTCACCACTTTTAATAACGTTAATTTTATCTTCTAATATCAAAGCCACTTTTTCATTAATCATATAAACTTCCTCCTGATGCTTCAAAATATTATTTTGGGCAATTTATACTACGCTTAACAGTTCTGTTCATATTGTACCCAATCCATTCTTTTGTGAATCTTTTGTTTTAATAAGAGGCAGGAAAGAATAATCTAACCGTTTAAAAGGTTTTTGGATGCTTTCTTTCCGAATTGTTTGAGCATATAGGCATCATCTACAAGTTGAAATAAACCCACGGGGCTGAGAAATAGAAAGAACACCTATGCTACGTGTTCAGACATGTAGTTTAATTTTGCAAAGAATGCTTATTTCGGAATAATAATACATCCATGGATTTACTATGGCCACTCTTTTACAATTAGAGAGAGATGATCTTCTTTGAGCTTTGAATCCTTCCGACTTTTGCGCGGAGTGAAGGATCCTATTTCAGACATTTCCATGACAGTTTCCCTTACGGTATATGCTCTAATCATGCCTTTTTCTTATCCAGGCTATGCCCTACCGGTAGTAGAGAAAGTATCTAGAGGTGAAATGGATTGTGATTTTAGTTAGTTTATAAACAATTATCACTTAAAGTAAAAATGGGCGATCAATTCCCCATTGATATAAAATCTTTTCTGGGAATATAATCCTAAAAATAAGAATAAAGATTGACAATCATCCATCATCATAATACGATATTTTACAGAATAAAAAGAATTATTCGTTTATTTTTTGTCGCAATTCCAAAACCGGGTTTTATATTATAAAACAAAAACCTCCTTGTATATACATATTATCCAAGCGTTAGCTCTGGCTTTTTCTTATTTTGGAAGCGCTGCCAATTATGGCGTTTTAAATATCAAGGAGGGATAAGGTATGGAAGCAAGAATAGAAACAAAGCAAGAAAAGCCATTAAATATTGGCCGGAAATTTCGCTGGACCGTCGTCATCTGGTTATTGATCGGAGGAATAATAAACTATCTAGATCGGGCTAACCTCTCCATTGCAGCTCCTGAAATGATGAAAGAACTCGGACTAAGCGTAACCGAAATCGGGTTATTGGGAACCTTTTTTTCTTGGAGTTATGCATTAATGCAGCTTCCTTCCGGCTGGCTGATCGATCGGTTCGGTACCAAAAAGGTGTATACAATCGCGCTTATTTGGTGGAGTGGTGCGACCATTTTAACGGGAGCTGTTCATAAAATGAGTTCATTTATTGCTGTACGGATTTTACTTGGAGTAGGTGAAGCACCTTGTTTTCCGACGATGGCTAAGATCACATCGTATTGGTTCCCTAAAAAGGAACGAGGCTTGGCGACTGGAATTTGGGATTCTTCGTCCAAATGGGGCCCAGCCATTGCACCGCCACTGCTCGTTTTCATTATGGTGACTTTTGGGTGGAGAGCACTGTTTTATATAACTGGTGTGATCGGCATTATATTCGCGATCGGTTTTGTGATTTTTTATAAAAATCCTGAAAAAAGTCAAAGACTATCCAAGGAGGAATTTGAATACATTAAGTCGGAAGGAGGTGGAGTGGAGCAAGGCATTCAATCATCAAAAATCAAATGGGGTTCGTTATTTAAATATCGAAGCGTATGGGGAATGATTCTGGGCTTCTTCTGTACCATCTGGATCTGGAATATTTTCCTTGTCTTCTTGCCCCTTTATTTGTTCGATGTCCATCATGTCTCACTAAAAGAAATGGGTATATATGCTGGTATCCCCTGGCTTGGCGGAATCTTTGGTAATATTTTCGGAGGATATCTTACTAAAAAATGGGTGGACAAGGGAATTACTACACCTATTAAAGCAAAGCGTGCCTTAATTAGTATATGTGCCATCTCGGCCGCCATTGTTGTATGTGCAGTTCCGCTTGTCAAAGGACTCGCTATTACCTTAACATTACTGACCCTTGCTCTTTGTTTTATTTCTGCCATTACAGGTAGTGCGTGGGCACTTGCTGGTGACATTGCCCCTCCTTCTATGGTTGCTTCCGTAGGTGCCATTCAGAATTTTGGCGGTTATTTTGGTGGAGCCTTTTCCCCCGTTGTGGCAGGCATGATTGTGGATGCAACTGGATCTTACTCCCTTGCCTTTATATCTGGCGGTTTAATCGCCGGATGCGCCGCAATCTGTTATTGGTTTATTGTAAAACATCCTATTCAAGAATAGTGTAACGAAGGAGGACATAAATTGATTCCAAAAGTGTATATAGCAAGACAAGTACCGGCTGAGGTGGAAGCATATATTTCGCAGTATTGCCAGTGTGAAAAATGGAATGGCCCTGAACCGATTACCCGAAGCCAGCTGTTAAAGCAAATTTCCGATGCTGACGGACTGCTCATCACCGGGGAAAAAATTGATGATGAATTTCTGGACCATGCACCAAACCTAAAGGCTGTCAGCAATATCTCAGTAGGCTATAACAACTATGATCTAGAGGCAATGAAAAAGAGAAACGTAATCGGTACGAATACACCGGATGTGCTCGATGAAACCGTGGCCGATTTAGCTTTAGCCTTAATGCTCTCAGCAGCCCGCCGCCTTCCGGAACTGGACAAGCTTGTAAAGGACGGCAAGTGGGGAAGTAAAGGCGATGAACCCCTCTTTGGCGTTGATGTTCATGGAAAAACATTGGGCATCATAGGTATGGGTAGGATTGGAGAATCTATTGCAAGACGAGGGAAATTCGGTTTTAACATGGAGATTTTGTATCATAACCGGCGAAGAAAACCAGAAGTAGAGGAAACGGTATGTGCAACCTATGCCTCTCTAGAGCACCTTTTGCGGGAATCAGATTTCGTTCTTTTAATGGTTCCTTATACCCCTGAGACGAAGAAGCTAATAGGACGGGAGCAATTCGCACTGATGAAAAAATCTGCAATCTTTATTAATACATCACGCGGCCAGACGGTGGACGAAAAGGCCCTAATCGAAGCACTGCAAAATAAGGAAATCCTTGCAGCTGGTTTGGATGTATTTGATCAGGAACCCGTAGCGCCTGACAATCCGCTCTTAACCATGCCAAACGTGGTAACACTGCCGCATATAGGTTCAGCTACTCATCAAACACGATATGATATGGCTATGCTAGCGGCGAAGAACCTTGTAGCAGCGGTTACAGGAAGGGAGATAGTGAATGTCGTTCCTGAATTGAAAGGACTTCAGTCACTTAAATAGTAAAATTGGTGCAAGGCACCAAAATGGAAATAGGAGATGTCCTCACAGGTATCTCTCATACCATTTATTATCCAATCTATTAGGCCACTTGGGATTTTTGAAATATATCCAATTTATTACGCATCGTTTTAAACGATCTTCCCGGCTCTTTATTACATGTAAGGATCGCGGTAATGATTAATGAGAAATACTGTTTTTCTAAGTTTCTCGAATGTTGGAACAAATTGGTCCACCTTGAAAAAATCGATAAATCAGCAAATAATGAGAAGACTTTAGATGGTGTTATAAAATGATTTTTTCTGATTGGACAGAGGAACCTTCCAGCTACTAATCTATTCTAGTAGGTAAATAATTGTAGTAAAGCATTAAAAGAAGATATTTGCTTATACACCATGATTTATTAATGGTGTATTTTTTTTGCATGAGGGCAATATTAATCATTGATTAAACGAAATTAATAAGAGTAGGTTTGTCTGTTGCATCAAGCATTATTCTCAAAAATAACATAGAAGATTTCGAAGGAGATGATCAATGAAAAGAATGAAATACGTAGTAGACAAATTCTCTAATTCCATCATTAGTTATTCGTAATAGTTGCGGATATTGAGAAAAAAGCTTATATCTCTAGATCAGGGAGTGTTCCTTCAGGGGAAAAATGGCTTGCAAACGCAAAAGTCAATCCAAGCATCCTAGCTAGTTGCGAACTGAAGCCGCTAGAGCCAAATAACCAAATCGGAATGTTTAAGCCATTTCCCGGTATAGCTTTTACATACATTTTTTCAGAAGCTAAAGCTGGATTACGCTGCCAGTTGTTCTGAAAACTCTTGACCATTAATTTGACGGACACGTCTTAGAGCATATGCAGTACGTTGATCAGTACCAGGAGCTCGCCCAAGTCCCAAATCAATTCGACCAGGAAACAAGGATTCGAGCGTTCCAAATTGTTCTGCAATAACTAATGGAGCATAATTCCTCCTGAACCTACACGAATCTTTGAAGTACCTGCTGCTACATGTCCAATCACTACCGATGTAGCGGAACAAGCGATAAAGGGCATATTATGATGTTCAGCCAGCCAGAAACGATTATACCCTAAGTTCTCACATGTCTTGCAAGATTAAGTGTATTTCTTTAAGATTGAGCAGGATTTCCTCCAAGTACAATGGGAGAAAGATCGCATGGAAAAGGGAATATCTTTTATTCGTTTCGAACGAATATTATTAGAGTCACTCAATAAATTCAACTTCTTTCTATAAAAAAACTTGATGTTACGGAGGATGGAAGGGTGTTACTCATTTAGCCCCCGAAACAAAAAAACATTCTAACAGTTGTTCTTATTGTTTCAAAAAAAACGATTTGATTAAATAAAAACCTGATAAAATAAAGTTAGGCATAAAATAGAGATAATCATTAGTGAGTTTTTTAGTTGACATAGTTAACTGTAAATATTAAAATTACAGTAATCTTCTTGAGGAGGATGCGAAAAAAGTGAATAGTGATTTTACAATAGCTGTGCATAGTTTAGTCTATTTAGCATATTTACCAGATCATATGGCAAGCAGTGAGTCTATCGCAGAAAACGTTTGTACAAACTCAGCTAGAATACGTAAAATGATGAGTTGCTTACGAAATAATGGATTTGTTAAGACAAAAGAAGGTGTGGGCGGCGGCTATATTCTTGACTGTAACCCTCAAGAGATAAGTTTGGCTGATATTTATATTGCAGTCTCACATGGAACCCTGAAACCAAATTGGTGTACAGGTGATCCGAAAAAAAAATGTGTTATATCGTCTAATACCCAGATGGTTATGGATCAAATATTCGATGAAGCTGAATTATATTTTGAAAAATATTTAGAGAATATTACCCTTAGCACTTTTTTGGAAAAAATTAAACAATGTCCTTGATATTGATTTAGTTTTTTCTTTTATGCTTACTGTATATTTTATTTTTACAGTTAAAAGCTTTTAAATTGAACTGTGACTAAACATTTAAGGGGTGTATTTATAGAGATGGCCGATAAAATTCGATTTGAAAATGGGGATTGGGTACAGGGAAGGTCCAGAGAAGGAGAACTTATCCACGGCTTTGTTGAAATAGTTAACTCTAATCGAGAAATTGTAAAAGTGAATGTGGTGGAAAGTGACAATGAAAAAGCGGTTGGAAAATCGATTTGGATTCCAAGTAAATGGACTGAAAAGCTTCCCGATTTATCAATTAGTAACGAAGCTCATCTTTTAACATTAATTGATTTGGCCTTACTTTCAAAAGATGAGGCGTGGTTTATGGAATTGTCCGAAAAATTAGCATCTATTAAAAAACATCCAAAAATGATTACTAGAAAATCTGAGGTTCTTATCCCAGAAAATAGGATTGGAAATCTGGATGTAAATAGATAAAGTAATTAAAAATATAGATTGATATTTTAATGGATAATATTAGAGGGGGAAATGATTATGTCAATAATGCATGTAACAGATCAAACTTTTGCTAGTGAAATTAAAGAAGGTTTAGTGTTAGTTGATTTTTGGGCTCCTTGGTGCGGACCTTGTAAAATGATTGCGCCAGTGCTTAATGATATCGATGTTGAAATGGGTGATCAAGTTAAGATTGTTAAGCTTAATGTAGATGAAAATGGAGATACTACAAGAAAGTATGGAGTCATGGGTATTCCAGCACTTATTCTTTTCAAAGATGGAGAAATAGTGGATCAGGTAGTAGGCTATCAGCCTAAAGAAGCTTTAACAGAATTAATTGCAAAGCATGCATAATTTGATTCTGATATACAAGTTATTACCTGGATCTGTTCATTCCACTGCACAAGAAAAAAATATAGCCAATCTTAACCAATACCTGTCACATGGTGAGATAACATAATTAAAATGGAGGAATACAACTAATGAATTCTAAATTTACACCATTATTTGAATCGTTTAATTTAGGAAAAGAGGTACATTTAAAGAATCGATTGGTTATGGCACCAATGACAAACTTCTCTTCGAATCCTGACGGTACAGTTACCGATGCTGAAATTAACTATTATGAACGCAGGTCAAGCGGCGTGGGTATGGTTATTACAGCATGTACCTATGTCACGGCAAATGGTAAAGGATTTCATGGTGAATTTGGCGGTGATCGGGATGATTTGCTTCCGAGCTTACGACGCTTAGCGTTAGCGATTAAAGCGAAAGGGGCAAAAGCAATTTTACAAATTTTCCATGGCGGCCGCGAGGTTCCACCTGAATTAGTACCAAATGGCGATGTTGTAAGTGCCAGTAATATTCCTTCACAAGGCGATGGTAAACCTGTTCCACGTCCACTTTCTGAAACAGAAATTAAATCGATTATTACTGATTTTGGAGAAACCACTCGACGTGCTATTGAAGCAGGATTTGATGGTGTCGAAATTCATGGTGCCAATGGATACTTACTTCAGCAATTCTTTTCACCGCATTCTAACCGTCGAGAAGACATGTGGGGTGGAAGTCTAGAAAAACGTCTAACTTTTCCAATAGCAGTTGTAGATGAAGTGAAAAAGGCAGTTGCTAAACATGCCAAAGAGCCGTTCATTGTAGGATATCGCTTTTCACCAGAGGAGCCAGAAACACCTGGAATCACTATGGATGATACACTGGTATTAATAGATGCCCTGGCAAAAAAAGATCTTGATTATCTTCATGTTTCATTAATGGATTTCTGGTCAACAGCTAGACGAGGAGCCGAGGCTAACCGTCCTCGAATAGAAATCATAAAAGATCGTGTAGGGGATCGAGTTCCTGTCATAGGTGTCGGTTCCATCTATACAGCAGATGATGCGATCAAAGCTCTTGAAACAGGGGTTCCTTTAATCGCATTAGCCCGTGAACTCATTATTGATCCTGACTGGGTTCAAAAAGTGGAGCAAGGCAGAGAAACAGAAATTGTTACTAAAATAAACAAGAATAATCAGCAGCAACTGGATATTCCAGATCCATTATGGCAAGTGATTATCAATTCTCCAGGATGGTTTCCAGGTGTTGAATAAAGCATAGTGGTATACCGAGTTACCAATTCATATAGCTAAACAAAAGGGCTGTCGTAAATACTCGACAGCCTTTTTGTTTAGCGGAAACCCAGATGAGAGTAGGGATTTTTTATACAGAAATTATCCCCAATACATTATTGAAATTGTGCCAAAAAGTATAGTGTGGACAAAAAATTAGAATTAATATAAAAATAAGGATAACTCAAAACAAACAATCTCCTCAGGCTGTTATAGCGGCAGGAAATAAATATAGGCTATATGATTACTTAGGGAAGTTAGTTCTTATGAGTTATCCTCATATTTGATTAATTGAAATTAAATCTCTCTTTAAAATGGAAATCTAATTCAAATAGATTGTTTTCATCTGTTAAATATTTATAATCGATATAGGTTTTTTCTTTCTTTGGCATTTCATCTACAAAAGGCGAGTAAGTACGGAAAAACATTTTGTTTTTCTTTTCATCGAATTCTACAAGTCTCAGCCAGCCATTTCCTCCTCGGTAATTTGCTTGATAATTGACTAGCATTTGAATGACATCGTTCCCCGCTGCGTTTTGTTTGACTTGGTGTGCTATCCCAAAATAATGTCCATTAACCGTCATAAACACTTGGTTGTAATCCTTTATAAGTTCATCCCAGATCAGTCGGCCGTTAGTCGACTCAACGGCAACAGTTTTATTATTTTCAACCTCAGGATAAATAACATCATGAGAAACGATAATAGTCGGTTTATCTTTATGTTGATTTAAAACATCTTTTGACCATTGCAAGTCTTTTTGAAGATTTTTCATATCAACTATTAAGACTAAGTATTCATAGCTTCCTGCTTTAACAATTGCATAAGAGCCATATCCCGAATCAGAAGAGCCCTTATAGTATTTTTTATTCGCAAAACGTTGCGGTCCATAATATGTTAAGAATGGATCTCCGTCAGCATAGTCATGATTCCCTGCCGCCATCATATAAGGAATTTCTTTTTTATCTATATAGGAAATGGCTCTGAGGGAATTCTGCCATTGCACTTTTGAATTACTATCGACAATGTCTCCAACAAATGTGTTCATTACAATATTGTTCTTCTTAGTGTTTTTTGCAATCCAATTCATTTGGCTATTAAATATCTCTGGATTCTGGCTAGAATATTTTTGCGTATCTGGGACAAAAAGAAAATTATAATTATTTTTGTTTGTTAGAAATGGAATTCTATCATTTGTTCCTTTGAATGGTTCATCGTCTCGAGCACCTTGAACAAGCCATTCTTTTTCAGTCAAAGCCTCATTAGCAATTCGTATTTCTTGGATGTTACCTGCAAATAGTGCATCTAATTCATTTCCCCACTCAGATGCCCCGATATTCCAGCCTTTACCTTCTACAGCTGCAATCCCTACTACCTTTTCTGACTTTCCATAATCACTAATGCCATTTACAGTTAAAGTGGTCGTTTTACCGTCATTAACAACCGCCAAATGATACCATTCATCAGCATTTAAAGAACGAGACCAGTTTCCCACGTTATAGTTTAGATTAGAGGGATGACTTGTCCATTGAATTTCTTTATCACTAGATATAGATAATGTAGTAAGGATTTCTTTCTCGCCTTCCACTTTATTAAGATCAGCAGCCTGCCCTTGTCTTGTTAAAATTCCCATCCAGCTATGTAAACGGTCTTCAAAATTATATGGTAATTTAATTACAGCCTCGATTGTAAATCCTTTATCAAATTGCTCCTTATTAATAGGTGCTTCCTTTATTGTTTTGAAATATCTTCCTGAAGGGGCATTTTTGTAATTAGCGAATTGCAAGCTATCAACTTTTTCTTGATTATGATAATCTTCTTCAGACCATTTAATCATATTGTTTAATTCTGGCGTGGCTTGATCTCCAATCGTTACTAACTCTAAATCATTTCCTTGTTTACTTGCATCTTCAATAATTAAATTGCCTTTATCGATTGAACCGCTTTTCACATGTTGTTTCGAAAATTTCCAATCTGCCACGATATTACTTCGATCTTTTTCAGCAACAGAATTTGAGGCAGCTGCCGAATTAGCAAAACCAGGAGCAATCATACATAAGAGCGATAAACCAATAAATGCTTTTTTCATTCTCATAAAACATTCACCTCATTAAATTTTTATAACATAATAAAGGATATCAATTATAAATTTATTCTTTTATGAAAATAAGTAAACGTTTTGTAAAAAAAAAGCTGGTTCAGAAGGTTCTGCTTTTTACTGCCATCTGTGATAGTCCACTTAGTTCTTTATAACTTATTAGATGGAATGAATAAAATAATGAAAACTATAGGATTAAAAAAGACAGGTGATGAGAAGAAAGTCAAAGGAGACAAGGAATTATAAAGAAATATAGAGAAATTTAATATCAAATTTAGTTGCAGACTTTGGAAGAAAAATATAAGAAGTCAAATTAGCATTTGATTTGATTTTTTATTACAAAATAAGTAAGTTTAATGGCTAAGATGCACCAAACTGCCATCTATCATTCAGGGATATAAATAATATAAATAAAAATAATTAGAAGCAAAAACAGGGAGCGGGTTATTCCCCCACTCCGTTTTCTTATTGTAAAGAATGAATAGTGCATAGCCTAGAAGTTCAATGCATTATGGATTCTCTGCTTAATTCCTATATCCTTACAATTTCTATACTCTTAATCGTTCAACTTCTTTAATGGAAAAAGGTATTCATTGTTATATATATCTTTGCAAACCCTCTTAATCATAATTGTTAATATAATGTACAAAAAAAGCAAAATAACAATTGGTTATTTTTTCTGCTTCAGGTAACAAGCGTAATGTCGTATCTAAACGAATTGGTTTGCAACATTATTGATCCATTAAGAGAGGAAGTCGAGGGTAGTCCAATAGTACAGTTAGCGAATGACACTTTTCTAGAATTTATTGAAAAGATTGTGATACATAGTACACGTTCGAGAAAAAGAATAATGGTTAAATACAAAAAGGCCATAGAGTGTATTACATAATCAATGAATGATCTGTTTGTAATCACTAAACAAAATAAATGAAGAGGAGGAGATGACGGGATGCGACCATTCAAACCAGGAACGAAAGTTGAAACAAATGAAGCTTATTACAATCATTTAAAAGAAAGGCTTTGTTAAGTAGTATTGTTTTTCAGGTATAAAATATGGGAACGTCCGATTTGGACGTTCCCGTTCTTATTCCATTAAAGCCCCCTATAATGGAATAACTGTAAAGCTAATGAAGCTTTTTTAAAAACTGCGTTTCCCTGCCCAAGCTCCTTGCATTTTACTTAGGAATACAATTTGCCCAATATGATATGCGTCGTGCAATGCTAAACTCTTCAGTTCAAGCACTAATGATCTTTCTCCAGGGATCTGTCTATACATATCTTCATGTTCTGATTTTGCTAGTATTTTTTCAAGTTCACGATGAACATAAAAGTATTCTTGTTTTGTTTCCTTCCAATTTTGAAACGTCTCAGTTGGTAATCTAAATGTAGATTCATTATCTTCTGCCTGGGGTTCATTCACTGTTTCACCAAGAAATCGCATCAGAAGTCTCTTTTTATAGAAAAGTAAATGACAAACTAATTCCCAAATGGAATTCATTGCCCCCTCAACTGGTTTCCAAATTGCCTGTTCAAAAGTAATATCCTCTAGCACTTTTTCAAGTGGTGGAAACCAGTCTTCTTCATCTAAGCAGCTTGCCCATTGTTGTAACAAAAGTGTCTTTACATCCATTTTCTATTCCCTCCACTTTAATCCCTTTAATAGATAATCCCTTTGGTCAAAATTCATTTGCGGCGTGTTGTAGATAGCTCACTAATTAAGGTGTCATGCCAATTCCTTGTTCAATTAAACTGGCCCTTTAACGGAACAATGAACGTTCTGTTATTTGGAAAATTCTGATAATCTTAGTTTATCATAAGTTGTGTTAACTGAGAAAGAACAACTGTCTAAAACCATTTTGGTTATCGTAAAGTTATCTTTTATATGTTTGATGGTGTCTAAGAATTGGAACCAGCTCAAATAATGGTCTAGATATTTAGTCGCTACACCATTAAAACGCTCCATCCAGCTCTTTAAACGGCTGTGATAACTATTTATTACATTCTGGATGTGATAAATCCCTTTAACTCGCTCCCTACCATTTGCTTTAAAGCGATGATGCTCAATTCCTTTTTCTTTGGCATAAGTCATAACGCCCACCAAACATCCGTGCATAGAACATTTTGTATTGATAGCTTGGAACCTAACGCTTCGTCCAAACTCTTTTTTATAATACGCCCTTTTCCTATTGTTTTGGAAAACGTTCTCTTTTGGCGGTCTCTGGCTACAAGAACGCATACTTGGTCCTTACTTATTCCTCTAAGCTCCGAACTACCACCGCGTAACCTTGGTTTTCGACCTTGGATATTCCGTTTTCCTTTCTCTGAATAGAGGAAATAGGTTTCATCCATTTCTACTATGCCTTCGAAAAGTTCAAAATCCATCTGTTTCAATGCAGTTAGAATTTTATGCCTCCAATAAAAAAGCGTCACATAATGAGCACCAATGAGTTTAGCTGATTTCCGAAGGGAATACCCTTCAATCATACATTCGATGAACTGAAGCCATTTACTAGGAATATGAGTTCTGTGAAGAGGAGTGTTCGTCATATCTGTGAATGTTTTACCGCACTCTTTGCAGCGGTATCTTTGACGTTCAATGGTATTGATTGTAGTTTATACCTGATATTTACCGAAGCGAATGACATTAGTGGATTGACAATGGGTGCAGGTGTAGCCGTCTTTGTGTTTCTGTTCTAATACATCAGTGAATACAGACTATGTTTCTCCCGCACTCCCTAATGAGTTTGTCAAGAACTTCAATTTAAAGGGTGCTTTATTGGAATATATTGACTTGATTTTAATGTGAATGTTATAGTAATATGGTAAAATATTCATATAGAAAAGAGGAACAATATGATACACGAAATAGTATGGGGCAGTCCAGGAAGCCTATTATGTTTAGGCTTTTTCTTTGCGGGTCTTGGTGTTTTTATTAGATTATCGAATATTAAAGGGAAGAAGTGAAAGCTACTACTTCAAAAGATCATTAGTGTTTCGGTCTCTTTTAATCTCGCTTATACTTTGTGACCATTTACGGTAACAAAATGACTCTTAAACTATATACAATTTAACTAGTTAAAAAGAGCATCGAATATACGATGCTCTTTTATTTTTCCATCTAATACCTGTACTTATTAGGAAACACTTTATCGGTAAGGCTTTTCTGTTGACAGTATCTTGTTGATAATTACTTTTCTCGTTATCTTACCTTTACATTTACTTAAAACTTTAACAGAAGCTAAAATAATAGGGCATCAAGTGAGTATTGGCCAGCTCCTGTAATCGCTACACCAATCGCAACGGCAAGGATGGCAAGATTATATTCATAGCCATTTTGAGTTGACCAGTAGCCATTTGCTCCGTGAACTTTAACGATAGCAACCAGCATTGTAAGGGCAATTAAAATACCTGCGAGCGGTGTAAAAAGACCTAAAGCAAATAAAGCACCGCCAATAAGCTCTGATAGACCAGCAAATAGAGCCATTGTAACTCCCGGCTTCATACCAATTGAATCAAACCAGCCGCCGGTGCCCTTTAAACCATAACCTCCAAACCAGCCAAATAGTTTTTGTGCACCGTGTCCTACAAACGATAAACCAATTATTACCCGTATAACTAATAAACCTATTCCAATCATATTTAATTCCTCCTGGAAATATTTTTAGATATCTTTGATTCGAGATATATATGAAAAAAATATTTACATTAATAAATAACGAATCTTTGGACATTATCTCGAATTAAATTATCTTTAATTAAAGATAATAGTTTATTATCTTTTTGTCAAACATAATTTTAGCGCGATAATATTATTTACTAAACTCAAGGGGGCTATTTAGAAAAATCTTTTATCACACTTTTTTTGCTGTATTCGTTAACTAGTCATTATTAAATAAAACCATAAACTAGTTGTTCCAAAGCCTCGAAACAGCTTGTAGGAAAAATTGTTCAGGAACGATGAAAAAGAATAAAGGATAGTAGATAGTAGATAGAGGGGAGACTTTGTCAATCATTTTCAGTTCTAGTGAAAAATTGATGGAAATATTGAATGCTCCCAATAATATAATGTATTCTAGATCTTTCTTTAGCAGGGGTACTATAACAACATCATGAAAAGGAAGATATAGTCTAAATTAAGAATTAGATGAGAATTGTGAGGAACTGCTGAATCATTAGTTCTTAAAAGCGATACCATCTTCACCAGGGGAACAGGGGTGCATCATCATAGGCATACATCGTTAGAGAATCCTAGCGTATTTTATGGAATGTGAAAAGAATGAAAAGCACTAGAGAAACAAAAAGCGTTATCAACAGTATCGAAGTAATTCAGACGGTTAATTAGCACAAGCCAAGGTGTTTGATTAGAACTTCTTATAAGAATAAAAGAAAATTTAGATCACCAACTTGTAAGCCCTTTTCTGGTACTCGTTTACCTTGTTTTACGAGTGTGTCTGTAATTTCTATCGCCCACATGATACCATTCGGTCTGAGCATGGCATATATGAATCCACTGCAATCAAAATGACCTTTTTCAATATCTTCTGGTAATCGACCTGCTCCACATATTCGGAAGGATCTTATTCAATAGGAAAAGTCCTAAATAAACCGGGTGAGCTATTATTTGAGCGAAATAGCAAGTCAGATACCGTTACACATTCATAGCCATTTTTATATAAATAATCCAAAGTTGTTTCTAGTGCTTTTACAGTTTGGGGACGATCGGTCCAATCATGCAAGAGGATGATGTCACCTGCTCGTAAGGATTTAATAATATGATTCGAAATTTTATTAGCTGCAGGTCTTTTCCAGTCTTGTGGGTCTTGACTCCAGGACCAAAGAACAACTTTAAACCCTTTGTTAACAGCTGTATTAATGATTAAATCGTTATGATAGCCTCCTACAGGACGATATAGAGAAGGTTTATATTTGGCAATTTCCCAAATCACTTTATCTGTTTGATCTAATTCAGAGGATAATAAAACAGCACTCATATTTTTGTCATAAATATGATTATAAGTGTGATTAGCAATTTCATGACCTTCTTTTACTTCTCTCTCTAAAATATCGGGATAACTTTTCACTTTATTACCAGAAACAAAAAACGTTGCTCTAGCATTATATTTGGCCAGTATATCAAGGATTTGAGGGGTGTATGAAGGATGAGGGCCATCATCAAAGGTTATTGCAACGATTTTCTCCTGGGTATTCCCTTCCCAAATAACATTTCCTGTTTTTTCGTAAACTTCCCGACTAGCGGTTGTAGCTTGAATGTAATTACAGTCGTAAAAGTAAAAAAGCATGAAAACTGAAAAAGCCAAAAATAAAGTTCTCAAAATAATGCCCTCCTGTACATGTATTTACGACATAGTATATGGAGTTCAATTTTTTTTATTAAAATGAGCAAATTACTTCTTGGAAAGAGAAATTAGGGGAAAACAACAATTGTTTCATGATTCCTGTACCCGAAGATTCATCTATCTTAGCTGGATCCTCAGTTATTCTTGTTGTGGCAATCCTCGAATTGACTTCCATTTCGATATAGAAACATGAAAGTATGTAATATCTTATAATGAAACAAAAAATAGGCCTTAGCTTACAAAGACGGTTGCCTATTTTTTTATGATAATGGTTATAGAAAATGTTACTTAAGTGATTATTTACTAAGTGGAAATTGGAAGGGGAACACATAAAAGAGGGGGAGAATGACTGCTAGCAAAAAGCATATAATGAAAGAAGTATTATTAATAGGAGATAAACTGGTAAGAAATTAATGGGATAATTAAAAGTCTATACCAGTTTTATAAAAGAGCTCATTATACTTATTTAATAATTGATCAAGTCTGCTGGCTATATTCTATCGCAACCTTAGAGTTTAAGCCGTCTTTAGCGACAATATTGATAAGCTCATTTCTCTTTAATTCAATCTGTTCGAGAAACTCATTTTTTTCGCCATTTATATATCCTTCCTGTACCCAACTATTCTTAAGGTATCCTTTTATGAGCTAGTTGTAAATTTTGTATGAATATAACAATTATATAGGGTTGGTCTAATGAATTCAAATAAGTTACCTTAATGGTAATAAACAACAGTTTAACCTAATTTTTGTAATTTGGTTTTGAGTTTGTCATGAAATATTCACAGTTCCAAAAATGTATTTTTTTATCTTATTTGTTACAATGTTTATAGGTACTTACATAGGAGTGAGGGTTATTGAATGATATTAATATTTTCTTAGCTTTTGGAGCCGGTTTTTTGAGTTTTATATCTCCGTGCTGTTTACCGCTATACCCAGCTTTTTTATCTTATATCACTGGTATGAGTGTTGGTGAGATTAAATCAGAGAACGCCATGCTCCAAAGAAGGAGCATGTTGCATACTTTGTTCTTTCTACTAGGTTTTTCTTTGGTTTTTATTGCAATAGGGTTTAGCACTACATATCTAGGTTCTTTCTTCTCAAATTACAAGGAATTAATTCGTCAAATTGGTGCCATTTTAATTATCATTTTTGGGTTATTTATTGTGGGGGTCTTTCAACCAAAGTCCTTAATGAAAGATAGCCGTTTCGAGTTTAAAAACCGTCCTAGCGGATATATTGGTTCGATTTTGATTGGTCTTGCTTTTGCTGCTGGATGGACGCCGTGTGCAGGTCCTCTTTTGGGTGCTGTCATCACTTTAGGTGCAACCAACCCAGGCGCGGCCATGAGCTATATGACTGCTTATATATTAGGATTTGCCATACCATTTTTCATTTTATCCTTCTTTGTCGGAAAATTGAAATGGATTAAAACATACAGCCAATATATTATGAAAATTGGCGGATATTTAATGATTCTAATGGGCGTGATTTTATTTTTTAATTGGATGACCAAAATTATTGCAGTCCTATCTAGACTATTCGGGGGATTTACTGGGTTTTAGTCCATGGATAAGTTAATTTTTAAAAATATTTTAATAGGATATTCTGTCTGTGGTTCTTTATACCTATTCGTGTGTAAAATTACTTAAATTATCACATTAAATCATTTGATTTTAGGTCTTAAGTCAGATATCATATACTTATTATTGAAAATTATCATTACATTTCAATACGATTAGATTTCGCTTTCTGTTGTTTGAAATGAGGAGGAACGGCTATGGCCCGAATATTAGTAGTTGATGATGCTAAGTTTATGAGAATGACACTTTCGAATATATTATCAAAAGCAGAACATGAAGTAATTGGTGAAGGTGAGAACGGGAAAGAGGCAATAGAATTATTTCGTAAACTAAATCCCGATCTTGTTACAATGGATATAACAATGCCAATCATGAGCGGGCTAGATGCGGTTAAAGAAATTAAGAAAGATTTTCCTTACGCAAAGGTTATAATGTGCTCAGCGATGGGACAACAAAAAATGGTTTTCGAAGCTATTGAGGCAGGGGCAAAGGACTTTATTGTAAAGCCGTTTGACGAATGCCGAGTAGTAGATGCTATCAATAGGGTGCTTGATTAAAACACTCTCCTTGTTTATCTGATTTAGGTAATATATACTTTGTTTAATAATTGAAGTGATATAATTTTTCATGGTACTTACCTATTTTAGCTAAAAGGATGATAAAAATGATGATATATATATCAACAGGTATAGCGATTGTGATGGCTATGGGTGTTTTCATGTTTCGAATGAAGGAAACAAAAAAACCAGTGAATGAAAAAAAAATCATATTACCCCCACTCTTTATGAGTACGGGTGCTTTGATGTTTCTTTTCCCAATGTTTAGGGTCACTAGATACGAATTTCTAGAAGCTCTTGTAGCAGGGATGGTATTTTCTATCCTCTTAATTAAAACATCCAAATTCGAAGTTCGAAATGAACAAATTTATATTCTGAGGTCTAAAGCATTTATATTCATTTTAGTTGGACTAATGGTGATACGACTTGTTGCAAAGCTTATTCTGGGAAGTACAATTGAAGTTGGCGTGCTTAGTGGAATGTTTTTCCTTCTTGCTTTTGCGATGATTGTTCCATGGCGAATAGCGATGCTATACCAATACAAAAAAGTCAAAGCGGCTTACTTAAGCGAAAGTAATATGGTGTAAGTTTTAATTAAACTAAATATAACAAAAAACAACACCTGCCATTATGTCGGGTGTTGTTTTTGTACAATGGATTAGAAAAAGGAAATTAATTCAAAGAAACATGTCAGGTTTTCCTGTGCACGTTTTTTTTGATATTTTCAAGGCTGAATCGTTGGCGTGGGACGCCTGAGGTGATAACATAACTTTAATCACAAATAAAGGAGATGTTTAGTAAGATGGTAGATGAAGTCATTTTGGACGATGTATCACTGCATGTTACTGATTTTCATGCAGAAGTTATAAAAGATTCTGAAGGTAGAGAATTCAGAAAAGTCAGTTTTAATTTCGAGGTAACTAATAGTGAATATCATGATATAACAACACTTCTATATCAAATGGTATTTGATATAAAGATCCCTCAGTCAAACGAGGAATTTCGCGGAGAGATTTTTAACTATGCTACTTCGGTTACGAATCTTTATGAAGAAAATGCTGTGGGAGATTTTTCACTGGTCTTATTGGAAGTAAACGAACAAGAATGATTCTATTGCCAGCCTTGTAAAGAAATGGGTTACTGTCTATAATACATAGTAACAATTATTCTATACATATGAGGTGGTTCTTTGCTTGGAGGCTGGTTTTTATGGTTTATTCTATTTTGGGTAGCCCTATTAATAATTTTGATGAGCATCGGTGGCTTTTTCATGTTTCGGAAATTCTTAAAAAGGTTTCCTAAAGAGGATGGAAAATCCGATATGGATTGGGAAGAATATTATTTGGACCAAACAAAGCACTTATGGTCAAAGCAGCAAAAGGATTTACTTGAAGATTTAGTGAGCCCTGTACCAGAACTTTTTCGTGATGTTGCACGACATAAAATTGCTGGTAAAATCGGTGAATTGGCGTTAAAGGAAAAAGCGGGAGATATTACAGAAGATTTAGTAATTCGTGGCTATATCATTGCCACGCCCAAACGTGATCATAAATTTTTACAAAAAAAATTAGCTGAACGAAAAGTAAATATGAGTCCATATGAACATTTATTTAGCTGATATTAGGAGAAGGTAGACTCTTTAGAGTGTGCCTTTTTTTTGTTTGAAAAAAGATGTGCTTCAAATCATGGTAAAAATTAGAACGTTTGTACCCAATCCATGCTATCCTTTCAATTTTTGATATAATAATAGTAAGTAAAAATGAGGACGGAGTGAAACTATGAAATTTATCCATACGGCTGATTGGCATTTAGGGAAAATTGTTCACGGGGTACATATGACAGAAGATCAAAGACATGCACTCCTGCAATTTATTGAAATAGTAGAAGAAGAGAAACCGGATGCAGTTGTGATTGCCGGTGATTTATATGATCGTTCTGTTCCACCGACGGAAGCGGTAGAGCTTCTTGATGAAATTCTTTATACCATTAATGTGAAAATGAATACACCGATCGTTGCGATATCGGGAAATCATGATTCGGCGGAGAGGCTGTCATTCGGTTCATCATGGTATCGTCATAGCCAGCTATACATTCATGGGAAATTGACAAAAACATGTGAACCGGTCCGTATTAAGGGCGTGAATTTTTATTGTGTCCCATATGCAGAACCTGGTACCGTTCGCCATCTTTTTGAAGATGAAAGTATTCATTCTCATCAAGAAGCAATGAAACGAATAACTGGAACTATTGCGGAAACATTCAATCCGAATGAACCAAATGTTTTCGTTGGACATGCCTTTGTATTAGGTGGTAAAACGAGCGATTCAGAACGTGTTTTGTCAGTAGGCGGTTCTGGGTGTGTTTCATCTGATTTATTTGATGCGTTCAATTATACGGCACTTGGACATTTACATAGCCCAGATGCGATACGCCATCCAAAGGTATATTACTCCGGCTCACTATTGAAGTACTCTTTTTCTGAGGCAAAGCAAAATAAGTCGTTATCCATTGTCGAGATGAAAGAAGATGGCAGTTTCGATATGCGATATCGATCTTTGATGCCTAAGCTTGATATGAGGGAACTGGCAGGCACAATGGAAGAGTTACTTGACCCTGCTTTTTATCAATCACAAAAAATAGATGACTATTTAAAAATAACACTAAATGATGAGGGATCACTCATCGATCCGATTAATCGCTTACGTCAGGTCTACCCGAACGTACTTCACCTAGAGCGGAAATGGGATTTGGCTGACCTGAGAAGAAAAAAATCCTTTTCTTCTGTAAAGGATGAACGAAAGTCCGAATTGGATTTGTTTGAAACGTTTTACCAAGAGATGACAGATCGAGACTTTGATTCTCAAAAGCAAGATTTGATGGTTTCGGTAATTGAAGCTGTGAAGAAAGAGGAGGCTTTAAAATGAGACCTCATATTTTAACGATGCAGGCATTCGGCCCATATGCCGGAAGAGAAACTATTGATTTTAATACCCTTGGAGAAAGAACTATGTTTGTCATTTCTGGAAAGACGGGTGCAGGGAAAACAACGATTTTTGACGGGATTAGCTTTGCGATATATGGAAAAGCAAGTGGTGAAGATCGAAGTGGGCAAGATTTACGAAGTCAATTTGCCGAAGATGATATGTTGACGGAAGTCTCGCTACAATTTACACTGCGTGGAAAAACTTATTTGGTAACTCGTTCACCACAACAGGAACGAAAGAAGAAATCGGGCGATGGCACGACGACAGTTGGTGCGAAAGCTGAATTATATGAGCTGTTGCCAGAAGGAAAAAAACTGCTAGGTGCCAATGTACGCGAGGTTGAAGAGAAAATCAAATTACTTATTGGACTTGATGCCAATCAGTTTCGGCAAATTCTGATGATTCCTCAGAATGAATTCAGAAAACTGTTAACATCCGACAGTAAGGATAAAGAACAGATACTTCAGAAATTATTTCATACCGAACTTTATAAACGAATAGAAGAAAAATTAAAAGAAGAAGCTTCAATTCTTAAAAAGAAAAGTGAAAGAAGTGCACAGCGGCGAATTGAATTAATGAAAGGAATCAAGCCGGGTAATCATGAAGGACTGCAGGAACATTTGGAGGCAGAAGAGCCAAATGAACAACAGATTTTGCCGCTCTTACATTCTGTTATTTCGGCAGCAACAGAAAGAAGTCAGTATGTTAGCAAGCAAATACAGGAAAAGCAAGAAGCTCGAGATCAAGTTAACCAAGAGCTTTCAAAAGCGGTGGATTTGTTAAATAGGTTTACTGAAAAAGAAAGACTGAGAAAGGAAAAAGAGATCCTTGAAGCGAAAAAACCTGAAATAGATGAAGTAAAAGAACAAATTAAAATGGCGCACAAAGCGGCTTCTCTAGAAAAGCAAGAGCAATATTATTTGCGGATTGGTAAACAAGTACAAGATGTAACTACAGAACTCCAAAAATTAAGTGAGCAGGAAGAGAAGTTAATGGCTGAGCGGATTAAGAAACAAGATTCCTATGAACAGGAATTATTGAAGGAAGACGAAAGGGAACGGGCGGTTCGAAATGTGCATCAACTTGAGCAGGTAAAAGATGCTGTGATGACATACGCGAGTTTAAAAGCGCAAGTTCTTTTAGATGAAAAAGAGTGGCAGACTAGTAAGCAGCTTCGTGAAAAAAATGTATCAGAGCATAGTTCAATTGAAGCGGAAGCAGAAAAAGTTGGTCTTGAAAAATCAGAAGCGGAAAATGCAGCTTTTCTTTATAGTGATATGGAAAGAGAAGTCGAAAAAAATCAGCATTTGTTATCAGAAATGAAAAAGCTTCAAGATGTTCTTTCAGAATCACAGGGCACAAAGCGGGTGTTAGATGAAAAGAATAACCGGTTCCAAGAGCTTCTTAAAATTCAGCTTCAGGAAAAGGAAAAACTAGAGGCTCTTAATGAAAAGTGGCGCGCTGGTCAGGCAGGGATGCTAGCGTCCATGTTGCACACTGGTGAAAATTGTCCTGTGTGCGGATCGGTGAGTCATCCTAAACCCGCCAAAATGCATGATGAGATGCCATCGGATATGGAATTGAAACAGCAGGAAAACTATCTGAAGTCTGCAGATCAACAAAAAAGTCTAGCTGAAAGTGAATATTATCAAGCAGAATCTAAGTTCAATGCACTAATAGAGTCCTCTCAAGAAAAATTGGCTGACTTACAACAGGGTTTGCCACAGCTTTCTTTCGATCAAATTGATGCTTACTTGAATCAGTTCGAGCAAAAAGGAAAAGAGCTGCAAGAAAAGTTACGGACATTGAGGCTTAAGAAGGCCGCGTTTAGTGAATTGGAAAGAAGGTTGCTTGAATTAAAAGAGAAAGCAGTCCACCTAAAAGCGAATAGAATATCTTTAGAAGAAGTAGAAGATCAAGTCAAAACCAGGTATATTGAAAATTCTACAAAGCTTAAAGGATTAACTGATTCTATGCCAGAAGGAATCAGGACTGAGGAAGAATATACTGCAGCATATCAAGCGGCCGTCAAAACGCAGAAACGTTTACAAATTGCATTAGAGGAAGCACAAAAGAATCTTCAAATGGTTAAAGAAAAAGAGTCGGGCATCAATGCGAAAAAAGAATCACTAACTGGAAATATAAAAGCCTTAAATCGTGAATTAACAGAGGAACGGGAAAAGTTGATTACGGATATGACCAAACAAGGATTTGCCAATTATAAAGAATATACAACAGCCAAAAAGTCAGAATCGGCTCTCGAATATATAGAGAGTCAAGTTCTGCAATACAATCAAAGTTGGCAAAGCGTTCTAAGTCTATTTCATGATTTGGAAATGAAATTAAAAGATGTGGTCAAACCGGACCTTGAAGGGTTGAAAAAGACTTTTGAATTCATAGATCGTGAATTGGAATTGTTGCGCAGAAATCAGAATGAATTACTGGCTGACAAGCAAATAAACGAAGAAATTGAACGAAAACTGGAGCTAATAAGGGAAGAGCAGAAAAGTCTAGATGAAAGATACAGTATCGTTGGTCATCTGTCCGAGATTTCTAAAGGTCAAAACTCCTTCCGTATTACTTTTGAACGGTATGTATTGGCGGCCTTTTTAGATGATATCCTAAAAGAAGCCAATCTAAGATTGTTGAAGATGACTAGCGGTCGTTATCAGCTTTTACGAAAACTGGACCCAACGCGAAGGAATATTCAAAGCGGTCTTGAGTTATCTGTATATGATCAATATACAGGCCAGGAACGGCATGTCAAAACGCTTTCAGGAGGCGAAAGCTTTAAGGCGTCGCTTGCACTTGCTCTAGGGCTTGCTGATGTTGTCCAGCAGAATGCAGGTGGCATATCACTTGAGACCATGTTCATTGATGAAGGTTTCGGTACGCTTGACCCTGAATCACTCGACCATGCAATTGAAGCATTAATGGATATACAGAGCACCGGAAGATTGGTTGGCATAATTTCTCACGTTCCAGAATTAAAGGAACGAATCGATGCCCAGCTTCAAGTCATTTCTACACAAAAAGGAAGTCGAACTTCATTTTACTTTGCGGGCTAATCAAGATAAAAAAAGAATGGCTAAGGAAGCAGGCAGCTTCCTTAGCCATTCTTTTTATTATGAAGAAAGAAAACTACTCAATATTAATATCGTCAGCTGTTTTTCCGGGGGAAAACTTATGGATGCGAATCACCAATAACGGATTTGAAAATTCCGCGGTAATCCTACGTGAGCAAATTGAAAAGGGGAAGGGGATTTTCCTCTGTGTGGGTAATGTATCCGCTTTATTTTCAAGAAAGGGTTTATGAGTATCGTCAACGATGATCGATAGCTCATTATCACTTAGGCATACTTTAATATCTTTAACATCATGATTTTCTAAAACCGCTTCCACCATATACTCATCTTCACTTTCGTATATATCAATTGAAAATAGTTGATGATCCAACGCACTTGTTTCCGGGTCCAGAAAAAACTTTTTCACCCATTCATCAAACTTTTCAACCTCATTCATTTGCGATCCATGTAAATTGTCTTGCATGTTGATACCCCCGGTTTTTCCTTTGTATGTATTATATGTTTGAAGTATGAAGAATGGTGATTGAAAAAAATAAAAAGTGATGACATAAAGTTCACAATCTGAAAACGTTTTAAACTATAAATATATCCTGTTGGTCTGTTGTTAGAGGACAACTTAGTGTGAGTATAAAAGGGGTAACTTTAGAGAGATGCGAAGTAATAATCAGGTAAAATGAAATAAAAAGCATACCAACGAAATTAGACTACTTCAGTCTCAAGAAAACAGAGATAAAGTAGCCTGAAATAATTTTTTTGTATTTTTTCTTTATCCCCCTCGATCACTTACTTTTTTAAATAAAATACCATGATTTAGAAAGAACGATTCATTGCCTTCGTATGTTCAGACCCGTTATATCCTAATTTTGCAGTCATGCTTTGACTCGTTTCCATCACATTTTTAACGAGGATATTGAGTCTTTCAGGTGTCAATTTAAACTTACAAAACCAATACTTATGGCACCAGACACTTCTCCAAAAAAATTCAAAATTGGGGCAGCGACGGAAGATGTCCCTTCAGTTCTTTCACTGTGACTAATCCCATACCCTTTGGAATTCATATCCTTTAAAACTTCTAAAACCCTATTTTTTCCTTTTCAGGTACAAGGGTATCTATAACTTTTTTTGCCTGTTTTTCTGGCATGTAGGCAAGCATCACCTTATTGGCAGCACAACCATGAAAGGGTATCCGAGAACCAAGTTGATCATAGACTCGAATAGGATTTCTTTCACTATCAATCCGTTCAATAATAAGGGATTCCAATCCCATTGGACGGTAAAGAAATACGCTTTCCTCTACTTTATGCATAAGCCTTTCTAATTCTGGCCTTATTATACTAATATAATCCAATGTGTCATACATTTTCAGACCATATTCCATCCAAATATCTCCTAATCCGTATCGTTTAGATTGCTCATCCTGCTTAATTAAATCGTGCTTACTCATCGCTTTTAATACACGATTAATGGAACCAATCGGAAGATCACATTCTTGAGAGAGTTCTGTAATAGATAAACCGTTTTCTGATGATTTAGATACCAGCATTTTAACTACATTCATAGCCCTATCAATTGTTTGCATGTATATACCACCATTCTTCAAGGGGTTGATTTCAGATAATTCTTAATATATTGACATTATAGCATTTTAAAATTTATAATTTAATAAAATTTCCATTTTAAGAAATATAATTCCATTATGCGGAAAAGGAGCAGATTATAATTTATTATTCATCTATGAATAAGTCCATAAAACGAGTAATTATTAAACATCAAAAGAAGCATCTATCAATCAAGAACATTTAAGGAAAGAGTGAGGGGGAATTATCAATGTACAAAATGTAATTGTAAAATTACCAAGCCAAAGTTATGTAAATGGACTAACAACATCCAATTTAGGAACTCCGGATTATGAGTTATTACTAAAACAGCATGAAAGTTATGTAGAGGATTTGAAAAGCTGTGGTGCCTCCGTTAAATATTTGCAGAAAAGTGAATAATTTCATGATTCAACACTTGTTGAAGATGCAGCGGTCTAACTACAGAATTCGATGATATTCTTCAAATTGAAAATCATTTCTATATTGGCATTTCTGAACGTACAAATGAGGAAGGAGCACGCCAACTAAAAGAAATAGTAGAATCAGAAGATTATCAAGCAACGATTGTTCCACTGCAGAAGTTTTTCCATTTAAAAACAGGCATTGCTTACCTTGGTAACGACGCTATTATTGTTGCAGGCGAATTTATTAATCATCCTGAATTTGATCAATATAAAAAAATTATCGTTCCAGAAGAATACATCGCTAACTGCATTTTAGTAAATGGTTCCCTTATCATACCGAAAGGATATGAGAAGACAAAGCGACAAATTGAACAGGCAGGCTATAAAACAATTGAATTAGAGATGACAGAGTTTCAAAAACAAGATGGAGGCCTTAGTCGCTTGTCCCTGCGTTTTTAATCCAAATTAAAGGGATGAGTTTTCAAACCTTGAAAAAAATAAATTCCAGATTTTATTTAAATTGAAAGAGGTGATATTTAATGAGCCATTTATTATGGGGATCAAAAGAAACACTTCGAAATCTATTATGTGAACTTGTTAGTTGGGACAGTCGGACACTCACAGATGGAGAACGGAATTTTGCGTATAGATTGAGAGATAAATTATACGAAATTGAATACTTCCAAAAAAATCCTAATTACGTATCCCTTCATGAAGTGGACCTGGGGAGAAACTATGTCACAGCCTTTTACAGAAATCCAAAGGTAAAAGATACCGTTGTATTGATAAGCCATTTTGATACGGTCCAAACTGAAGAATATGGTGATTTAGAACCTCTTGCATTTTACCCGGAAGAACTCACGAAGGCACTTCGTACGCGAAAAGCAGAGTTGCCAAATGAAGCATGTGATGATCTTGAATCAGGAGAATATTTGTTTGGCAGAGGAACAATGGATATGAAAATGGGGCTTGCCCTTCATATGTCAATAATAGAAAAAGCTATTTTCGAACAATGGCCTATTAATCTTATCCTCCTTACCGTTCCTGACGAAGAAGTAAATTCTTCAGGAATGAGAGCGGCAGTTTCGGGACCTGTCCAAATGCGGGATGAATATGACCTTTTTTATAAACTGTTTTTAAATGGCGAACCTTCCTTTTCACAGAAGCCTGGCGATTCTAAATCGTATATTTATTCTGGAACAATGGGTAAAATCATGCCGGCCGCTCTTTTTTATGGAAAAGAAACACATGTTGGTGAACCTTTTAAAGGAATAACAGCTCCCTATATTTCAAGTTTCCTTACTCAGCTCATGGAGTGGAATACCCTTTTTAGAGAAAAGGATCTAGGTGAAACTACCCCGTTACCAGTAGCATTACAACAAAAAGATTTAAAATCACAATACTCTACACAAACGCCTTATAGGTCCGTTGCGCTTTATAATGTCTTTGTCATGAAGCGAAGTGCCTCTGACATAATGAATCTGTTTGAGAAAGTTGCACAAGAAGCAGCCGCAGCATGCAATGCATCCTATAAAGCATTGTGCCAACGTGAACAATTGAATGGAGTAGGCGAGATCCAAGTATTACGCTACGAAAAATTAGTCGTATATGCAGAGCAGAAGTTAGGAAAGAGACTTGTAGAAGAAATAAAGAATGAGGTGAAGGAGAACTTTCATTGGGATGAGCGGGAAAAGTCTTTACGAATTGCCGATAAATTGTTGATTCAATGCCAGGAACTTGCACCAGCGATTGTCATATTGTTTGCGCCACCTTATTATCCTCCAGTCAATACATCACATGATCCGCTTATCATCGATTCTATTAAAAAAATAAAAAAAATGGCAAACAAAATTTCTATGGACATCAATCATATTCACTATTTTAATGGTGTTTGTGATTTGAGTTATGTCCATTATAACAATCATGATGATGGTTGGTCTGCTTTTGAACGAAATACGCCCGTTTGGGGAGAAACCTATAATATTCCCTTTAAAGACATGATGAAACTTCAAGCACCCGTTTTTAATGTAGGGCCTTTTGGAAAAGATGCACATCAACGTACGGAGCGACTTCATATTGAAAGTGCCTTCGTTCAGACCCCGATGATGATTGAGTGTTTACTGAAAAATATGTTTACAGATGCTAATACCATTTAATGAATCTTGCAATCTGATTGCACAAGTCTATAGTGCATTTCCATTAGATAGACGGAAAAAGAAAGTAGTAGATTTATTTTAAACTTTAACTGGGGGTCAAATATGAGTAATTCAACTATTCAGCAAATCACATCCAATTCTCTTGAGCATCAACCTATACCAGACAAACAACCAAAAAAAGCGAAAGTAAAAGAAATCAATCCTTTTGTCTTAATGTTCATCGTCATTATCATTGCCACCGTTCTAACCTATGTTTTACCCGCAGGTCAATATGAACGAGTTGAAAAAGACGGTCGTACAATCGTGAATCCTACTTCGTTCGAATTTGTTGATTCGTCACCAGTTGGACTACTAGATATGTTTAGCAGTGTACATTTAGGCATGATTGAAGGAGCTTCCATTATTCTTTTTGTATTTTTGTTCGGAGGCGCTCTTGGAACAATGCAAGCAACTGGTGCACTGGACTCCTTAATAAAATTTGTTGCAGCACGATTAGGAACCAAAGAAAAAGTGTTAATTCCGTTAATGGTATTAATATTTGCTTTATTAGGTACGCTGATCGGTTCTGCGGAAGATGCCTTAGTGTATATTGCAATTGTCGTGCCTATGAGTATAGCGTTAGGGTTCGATGCAATGACAGGTTTCGCGATTGTGGTGCTCGGAACTTTATCAACGGGTTTTACTTCTGGTATAACAAATCCTTTTAATGTGGGCATAGCTCAAAGTATTGCTGAATTGCCCATGTATTCAGGTATGGAATTACGAGTTGCCATTTTCGTCGCTTTTTATATCGTAACTGTAGTATATATTTATTTTCATGCGATGAAGGTAAAGCGTACCCCGACATTGGGTGAATTCGGTAAATTCAAATCTAGTGCGCATACGGAAATTGATTTGAATTTCAAATTAAGTAAAAGACATCTTCTTGCGTTACTTCTTCTATTGGTAAATTTCATTGTGTTAATTTATGGCGTTATTAAATTAGGTTGGTATATTAGCGAAATTAGCGGGTTATTCTTAATGTGTGCAATCATAATGGGCTTTATTGGAGGGCTGTCACCTTCTAAGATGGCTAATGGTTTCATTTCAGGAGCGAGTGATATGGTTTCTGGAGCACTTATAATTGGTGTCGCACAAACAATCTTGGTTATTTTCACGAATGGTGGTCTACTGGATTCAATTTTATATTATACGTCTGGATTAGTTGAACAATTGCCCCCTGCAATTAATGCTTTAGGAATGTTTATTTTACAAATGCTCATTAATTTTGTTGTACCATCTGGAAGTGGACAAGCTGCACTCACCATGCCAATTATGACACCGTTAGCAGATTTAGTCGGTATGTCAAGACAAACCGCTGTGTTAGCATTCCAATTAGGGGATGGCTTATCTAATATGATTTTTCCTACTTCCGGAGTACTATTGGCCGGTTTAGCAGTAGCAGGGATACCTTTTACCAAATGGGTGAAATGGATCTTTCCGTTTTTCCTAATTCAAATGGCCGTATCGATAATCTTTTTAATTATTGCCCAAGCTATTAAATATGGTCCTTTTTAACGGAAAATATGAAATAATAAATAAATATATATATATAAGGAGGTCTTTCATTAATGATGACAATGGAAAAGGCGATTATGAATCAGGTAATCTCATGGAGGCGCCATATACATGAAAACCCCGAGCTTTCCTATCAAGAGCATAATACATCTGATTATATTTACAATCTATTAAGTACATTTCCAGGATTAGAAGTAACGAAACCAACAGAAACAAGTGTATTGGCAGTATTAAGAGGATCGAAGAAAGCTGATCAGAAAAACTATACCATTGCGTTTCGTGCAGATATAGATGCATTGCCTATTCAAGAAGAAGCTGATGTGGACTTTAAATCGAAAAATCCAGGAGTTATGCATGCCTGTGGACATGATGCACATGCTGCCATGTTATTGGGTGCTGCAAAGATTCTTTCTGAAAAAAGGGAGGAGATTTTTGGGGAAATCAGATTTATCTTTCAACATGCTGAAGAATCCTATCCAGGAGGGGCATCAGAATTAGTGAAAAGCGGTATCATGGAAGGAGTTGACTATGTATTCGCTCTTCATGTTTCACCCTATGAACGAAAAGGGACAATTTGTATCAGAGATGGGGTATTCTGTGCGGCTGCTGATGACTTTGAAATTAAAATAATTGGCCAAGGAGGACATGCTTCTACTCCTGAATTAACAATCGACCCATTAATCATTGCAGCTGAAATCACAACCAATCTTCAACATATTATCTCTAGAAAACTTTCTGCACTTAAAGCACCCGTGATTTCCGTTACTACATTTCATGCTGGAAGTGCTCTAAATGTAATACCAGAATATGCAGAGCTTGGCGGGACAATTCGATCTCTAGATGGAGATAGTCGTGTAAAATCTAGAGAATATCTAGAGAAAATTGTAAAAGGGATTACTGATGCACATGGAGCAAACTATGAAATCAATTGGTTATTAGGTTATCCTGCTGTGGCCAATAACAAAACAGTAGTAGACATCTCTCGGGAAATTGTAGAAGAAATTTGCGGGAAAGATAACCTGATAAACGTCGAACATCCAATGTTTGGGACTGAGGACTTTTCTGCCTACTCCGAAATTGTTCCAGCTTCGATGCAATTTATAGGTGTTCACAGTGATGAAATAGGAAAAGCGTATCCGCTGCATCATCCTAAATTCAAGATTGACGAAAGTGCCTTGCAATACGGAGTAGAATATTTCGTAGGGGTTGCAAAGAAAGTGTGTGGACACTAAATAGGAATCAATAAGTAGAATATAAGCTATTAAAAATGACCAATTCATATTTGAGTTGGTCATTTTTTTGATTAATTAGCCATTTGATCTTAATCAAATATTCCATCACAAAGAATTTAAGACCTAGATATTATCAATTGAAATAGCTGTACTAGTGTTTAACCTGAAGCAGTCTATTAAGATATTTAATTATTGAAAAAACAGTATAAATATCTTAATAAATATATTAATTTAAAAAATTTACCAAAAATAATTGCAATTCTGAAAATTCCATAGTATATTATGTAATATAAACGGAAGTAAATAAAACATAATACTAAAACTAAGGAGTGTTGATGAATGAGTACAGCAGTTGAAACTAAGAGAACGCTTACAATCCAAAAAAACAAAGAAACTGGGGTTGCAGAGGTACATCTTCATATTAACAAGACGAATGCTTACACACTTGATTTTTACAAAGAGTTAAATGAGGCAATTGATGATATTCGTTTTGATCCAGATATGAAGGTAGCTGTGTTAATGAGTGATATGCCTAAATTTTTCTCGGTGGGGGCAGATATTAATTTCCTTAAAGCTGCTGATCCCGTTTTTAAAACACAATTCTGCTTGTTCTGTAATGAAACACTTGATAAAATTGCTCGTTCACCGCAAATCTGGATTGCTTGCCTAGAAGGCCATACAGTAGGTGGAGGTCTGGAAATGGCGATGGGCTGTGATCTACGCTTTATGGGTGATAAAGCAGGGAAAATTGGTTTACCAGAAGTTAACCTTGGGGTTCTTGCTGGGACAGGCGGTACGCAACGTATGGCTAGGTTGGTTGGACACTCAAAGGCAATCGACTTGAATATCACAGGAGAATCGATTCTACCTCAGGAAGCTAAGGAAATTCGTCTGGTTGACCGCGTTTACCCACAAGAAGAAATTCGTGAAAAAACATTGGAATATGCAAAAAATGTCGCCAGTAAAGCAAGTTATTCAGTCACTAATATCAAGCTTTCGATTATGAATGGTAAAGAAATGCCATTAAACGCGGCGATTCGTTACGAAGGAGAAATACAAAATCTGTTATTCCGTTCTGAGGATGCTAAAGAAGGTTTGGCTTCATTCCTTGAAAAGCGTGAACCACAATGGAAAGGTAAATAATAAATTTATCCTTTGAAAAAGCGATATCGGTTTCTGCCGATATTGCTTTTTTAATACCAATGCTAAAAGGAAGCTGGTGAAATATATAATGGAAGAAACTCATTTAAAAAGACGCATAAACGAAACAAAATTTCAAATCCAATGGGGTGATACAGATCGAGCAGGGATCGTCTATTATCCCAATTATTATAAATGGTTCGATTTAGCAGGTCATAATTTTTTTCGCTCGATAAATATGAGTCCTAAATATTTAGAAGAAGAAAAAAAAATTATCATTCCTTTACTAGAAGCAAAGTGTACATTTGAAAATCCCCTTTACTATGACGATGAAGTGACAGTGTACACCCATGTGGAGGAAATGAAAACGAAGACAATTCGTTTTCATCATGATGTATTTTGTGGAGAGAGAAGGACTGGCCATGGCTATGAAATTCGCGCTTGGACTTCTATTGAGGGCGATAAGTTTAAGGCGGTGCCAATTCCTGAAGATATTAAAAGATTATTGAAAGTTAGATGATAGTTTAATATTGGATAATCCTCTAACAAGTTTGAAAATTGAGCTAATTTAGATTACATTAAGAAGAAAAGGCTTTATGAGAACAGGAGAATCAACATGAAACCAAGGTCATTATTGTATACTCTTTTTGGTGATTTCGTTCAATTTTATGGAGGGGAGGTATGGATTGGCACCCTTATTAAAATGATGAATCATTTTGGTATTTCTGAATCATCTGTACGCGGTGCCATTTTACGACTCGTACAGCAGGATCTAATAATTGGGCGGAAAATAGGCAATAAAAGCTATTATTCATTAACACCAAAAGGAAAGCGCAATATGGATGATGGTGTCAAACGTGTTTATACAATCAGAAATCATCAATGGGATGGTTTATGGAGAGTGGTAACCTACTCAATTCCTGAGGAAAAACGTGTGCTTCGAAATCAAGTACGTAAGGAATTGAGTTGGACTGGTTTCGGGCTTATGTCTAATAGTATTTGGGTCAGTCCTAATCCATTAGAAAAACAAGTGCTAACCCTCATGGATACATATGATTTAAAGGACTATTTAATTGTATTTAGTTCGAGCCAAGTCATCACTCATACTAATGAAGAGATTTTACGCACTTGTTGGGATTTAAAAGAAATAAACAAAAACTATTTAACCTTTATACAGCAATATGAATCGAAGCTTCATGACATGCAGCAGGCTGTTTGGGAAGATACCATTTCCAATGAGCAATGCTTTTATGAACGAACCAAGATTGTACATGAATACCGGAAATTCCTTTTCCTGGACCCCGGTTTTCCGCTAGATTTGCTGCCTGATGATTGGCATGGAATAAAGGCTAGGGAGTTGTTTTGGAATATCCATCAACTGACTTCAGTCAAAGCAGTGAAATATTTTGAATCGATAATGGAATATCCGCCTGATAAAGCAGGCTATGTTAATCGTGAGAAAGCAATCAACCCTTTTTCAGAAATCTATCATGATTAATTAGGAGGAGAGGTTTTATGCCAAAAGTTTATGTTACAAAAATAGAAAGTATCGCTTATGTCATATTAAATCGACCTGAAGAGTTAAATAGTCTTGATTATGGGTCGTTAAAGGAATTGAATGAAATTGTTCTGAACTTAAGTACCGATTTAACAATAAAAGCGGTGGTTTTTTCCGGAACTGGTATGAAAGCTTTTTGTGCTGGAGCTGATTTGAAAGAGCGAAAAACATTGTCAGAGCAAGAGACACGTAGAAATGTTTGTCTAATTCGAGATGTTTTTAATAGAATAGAAGACTTGCCGCAGCCTACAATAGCGATGATTAATGGATATGCACTTGGAGGTGGCTTGGAATTAGCCCTTGTCTGTGATTTTAGATTTGCGGTATCGGAGGCGCAGCTTGGTTTAACTGAAATAAACTGGGCTATCATTCCAGGTGCAGGCGGAACACAGCGTTTACCGAAGCTGATTGGCATTTCGAAAGCCAAGCAACTTATTTATAGCGGTAAAAAGCTTAATGCCATCGAGGCGAAAAATATTGGATTAATTGATGAAACCTTTGATGACCAGGAGTCACTTGAGGCCTATACACTTGAATTCTTGGAGCCGATATTGCTAAAAAGTTCGATTGCACTCCAACAAGCAAAATATGCAATTAATAAAGGGCATGCTACTGATTTGCGAACAGGGATTGCCATCGAATCAAAGGCCTATGAGTTAACAATAGGGACTGGGGATCGAAAAGAAGCATTACTCGCCTTTCAAGAAAAACGGGACCCAGTTTTTAGGGGGTCCTGACAATGGCTGTGCTTTCAGGAAATCATCAACAAATAACAGATTATTTAACACGTATCGGGATACCTGTACCGTTCCCTATGAAGTATGTCTATTGTTATATATTCCGCACGAGAGAAGAAATCATATTAATTGATGTTGGTTTTCCAACAACAGACGCGAAACAGTATTGGGAAGAAGTCTTTGAAGAGTTGTCTATCAATCCAACAGATATATCAAAGATTATCCTGACTCATTTTCATCCTGATCATTCAGGATTAATTAGTTGGATGCAACAAAAAACCGGTGCACATGTTTATATGAGCAAAGAAGAAGCTAAGATGATTAAAACTGTTTTTGGCGGCAGCACGAAGCAGGCTGAGGCAACATATGAATTATTTCAAAAGCATGCTGTTCCAGAGCCATTGTTGACGAAAGTTAAAGAGAACGTATTGTTTCTTTCAAGTAAAGTAAATCCACTTCCCGAAATTAATAATTTCAATGAATCGCAATTAGATAGTCCTGATGGAAGATGGGCCGTCCATAAATATAGTGGACATGCTGAAGGACATCTATGTTTTTATCATGAAAGTCAGAAAATTATGTTAATAGGCGATGTTGTCTTGAATCGAATCACTCCGAATATTAGTCTTTGGCCCAACTCTGATCAAAATCCCTTAGCTAGTTACTTTTCAACTTTGCATTGCCTTGTTGATCAAGATATAAGCATTGCTTATCCAGCCCATGGAACACCTATTGAAAATCTCTCACAGAGAGCTAAGGAAATCATTGTACATCATAAGGAACGTTTAGCGACTATTTTAACCATTTTGGAAACGAATCAAGTAGCTTTTGAGATTACAGAGAAGCTGTTTCATCATAAAAAGCTTACTGATCATCAGTGGCGATTCGCCATTGCGGAAACATTAGCACACCTGGAGTATCTAGTGGAATCAGAGAGAATTCATAAAATCTCAACAAATGGTACGTTCCAATATAAATTATAAGGAATAAACGAGATGTATTTATGTACATCTCGTTTATTTGTTTTCTGAAAAATCTGATAAAGTCTTGACTAACCATATAAAGTAAATTATTATATTACTTATATAAGACGATAGTTCAAAAAACATAATATGATAGGAGAGGGAGATATGGCAATATCTGCGAATGATTTGATGAGCAAGGTCCAATCTGGGTTTGTGGTGGAGAGATTAGAAGATATGGATGAAAATTATAAAAAGGCATTGAAACAAACTCTGATGATAGTTGGGGATACAGAGCTACTAAGTGTGCCACCACTTCTGACTGTTTACAAAGATGCTCCTAATTTAAATTACAAAATCACAGCACTTGCTGTTATGCAGGATGAAATTGGGCATGCGCATATTGCCTACAGGTTATTAAAGGATTTAGGAGAAGATGTTCAATCTTTGTTATACAAACGTCCGCCAAATAAGTGGAAAAACCCATTTGCCTTTGATTTTAAATTAAATAATTGGGTTGAACTCGGTGTGTTTAATGGATTGTTTGACCGTGCAGGTTACACCCTGTTGGGAGATGCACACCAGCATACATCATACGGACCATGGAAACGTGCGTTAGTCAAAGTAGATAAAGAGGAATTATTCCATTTGAGAAACGGCGAAATTATCATGAAGGCAGCTATGAAAGAACCGGAAACGGCTAAGCAGGTCCAAGAAGCAATTGATTGGATGTTTATAATGTCACTGGAGTTCTTTGGTGTAGCGGATAACTTAAAAAGTCGTTCATCCCAGCTTGATTATAAGTTGAAAGGAAAAACAAATGATGAACTAAGGCAAAAATGGATGTCAACGGCTGTTCCTTTCTGTGAATCTCTTGGACTTAATGTTCCGGCCCAATACAACGAAGAGACTGGGAAATATGATTTGCTTGTTCCCTTTCCTTGTAAATTCGATGTTGAAAATAAGCGATGGAAATATGATGAGCCAGATACATGGGATAATGTCATCCAGCGCTTTAAGCAGAGAGGTCCGCAAAATCAGGAATTTGTTAATCGAATTCAAAAAGGATATCAACAACTTGAAGAATATCGAAATGAGGCGATCTAGATGGAAAAGGTTTTTTATAAAGATCCCGTTCTTATCAATGCGTTACAAGACGTTACTGATCCTGAATTTCCAATAAGCATTGTTGATATGGGATTAATTTATGGGGTAGAAAAACAAGAAAATAAGGCGCTTGTTACGATGACCTATACTTCAACAGGCTGTGGGTGTATGCAATGGATTGAAAGCGATATCAAAAATCGACTGCTTCAAGAAGAGAATATAAATACAGTGGAAATTGAAGTGGTTTGGAGTCCTGCCTGGACGGTCGATCAAATGAGTGAAGCAGGTAAACAAAAATTAAAGACTTGGGGGGTTAGTTCTAGATGAATAATAAAGCAGTTAAACAGTTTGAATATAATGTGTTTTCCAGAATTAATCGAGGTGATGATTTAATGCATATTGGAACCGTCGAGGCCAGCAGTGATGAGTTGGCGCGTGTTTATGCAAGATATATTTACGACGAAGAAAAATGGGTGGAAATGTATATAGTCAAGAGGGAAAATATGATATGCATTAGAGAAGTAGAACCATTTTTTAAGAAAAGGGTGGTTTAATATGGTGAATTCCACAAATGTCAATTATGAATTAATTTCTTTAATAGAAACGATTGCTGATAACAAATTTATCCTAGGAGACCGTCTTGTCGAGGTCGGTGTGAGCGGACCTGACTTAGAAGGAACACTTGCAGCGATTGCGATGGCACAATCAGAGCTTGGACATGCGCGCCTTCTCTATAACTGGGGAGCGAATTTAAAAGGTGGAAAAGGTAACAAAAATGATGTGAAGGAACAAACAGGAAAAGCATTCGATAGCATAGTTAAAATCGAGGAATGGATATCACTTATTGCAGGACTCTACTGTATGAACACAGCGCTTAACATATTGATAACCGCTTTAACCAGTCATCAGAAAAGCAGTGATATCGGGCTGCAATTTAATAAATTAGTAAAAGAACAGGAAGAACATATTTTGTACTCAAAAAGCTGGGCACTCAAGTTGCTAAATGATGGCGGATCTATACCAGCTCGATTCGTTAATGCTTTTAAGCTTTGTGAACAAGAAGTCATTACATGGTTGAAGCAAGTGGAAAACAATATTGTTCTTGTTGAGAGTGATGTTCTTCTTAAAAATAGTAATCTAGCTGATTCGTATAAGAATGCATTGATCCAAAGCTTGAGGGATGAGGAAATTGTAAATGCTCAGTGAAAAGGAAAAACCAACTTGTCCTTTTTGTGATGGAAAAAATGTTGAGTTATATTCATCCTTCGGCACTGCACAGCTAGTTAGGCAGTACTATTGCCAGAACTGTAAAACTGTATTTGAAAGTATACGTTGGAGTGGAACTGCTGATGCATCTCCTGAGAAAACTCAAGGAATCCAAACAGTCGGTGTAGTTGGTTCGGGGACAATGGGAAGTGGAATTGCCCAAACTTTTTTACAAAGTGGATTATCAGTTACTTTATATGATATAGAAGACGAAACCCTTGAAAGAAACTCTAGAAATATTATTACTAATATCGAAAAAATGAAAGTAAAGGGTAAAATTACCCCAGAGCAGGCAGAGTCAGCAAATCGAAACCTTAAGGTGAGTACAAAACTCACTGATTTATCGGGTTTAGACTTAATTATTGAAGCTGTACAGGAGATTAAATCTTTAAAAATAGAATTATTTAAGAAGTTAGATGCAGTTTCCGACCCTGAAACAATTCTAGCAACCAATACGTCATCTTTTTCAGTTACAGAATTTGTGACCAATTTAAATCATCCTCAAAGAATGATTGGTATTCATTTTTTTAATCCAGCACCTCTAATGCCACTCATTGAAATTGTAAAAAGTCAATTAACTGATCAAACCACCATCGATAGAACTAGAGACCTTTTCCTCCTAATTAAGAAAAGGCCGGTAATATGTAAAGATACACCAGGCTTTATCGTCAATAGAATTGCCCGTTCTTTTTATAATGAGTCCCTTAGAATTGTCGATGAAGGTTTAGTTACACATGAGAAAGTTGACCGAATCATGAAAAAGGCTGGCGGGTTTAAAATGGGCCCATTTGAATTACAAGATTTAATTGGTATTGATATTAATTACAATACGACTCAATCATTATTTGATAATTTTCAAAATGAGAGTAGATTTAAACCCCATTATTTACAAAAAGAAATGATACTAGCTAACAGGCTTGGACGGAAAACAGGAAAGGGGTTTTACAAATATGAGTAGCTTCCAGAAGGTGCTCATTGTTGGCTCTAATCAATTGGCCGCTAGACTTCATAAAATTTTTGAAGGTTCGACAAAAATTAATACTGCTGATCACTTAGCCGATTGTGAAACAGAATTTTTTGATTTCATTTGGGAAACAGAGCATGGTAATCTAGAAAACAAGAAAAAAACAATTCAGGCACTTGAAAAATTTGTTTTAAATAAACATTCAATTGTTATAACGAGTGTACTTTCTGTTACTTGCACAGAAGTATCTAATTGGACAAATGGACATTTGAAAATTGTAGGATTTGCTTGTTTTTCAGACTTGGATTCTCAAAATCTAGTTGAATTAACTTTGCCGTTAACTGGGGAAACGAACAATTTGGAAGCGGTTACTAAACAACTTGAAAATGTAGAATTAGAAACGGAATTTGTTGAAGACCAAGTAGGACTAGTTTTTCCAAGGGTGCTTTCAATGATTATTAATGAAGCATTTTATGCTTTTACGCAAAAAATAGCTACTAAGGAAGATATCGATATAGCGATGAAGCTTGGAACAAACTATCCCAATGGGCCGCTAGAGTGGGGAGAGCGTATTGGGCTTGATGAAGTGTATTCTGTCTTACAAGGGTTATACAATAATTTACAGGAAGAACGATATCGGCCAGCTCCATTGTTAAGAAAGTTTGTTATTTCTGGTTGGAACGTTGAGGCATTTGCCCGGTATGAAAATTACAAACAGAAGATTAAGTCATATAACTTGTCACAAATAGAGAATAAAGAACTTCCTTTTACCACCTGATAATCAATGAAAATGACAGTGTGTGAGATTTATGGGGTAGATGAAATGGAGTCCTTTGACAGTTCGGAATGCTGTGACTGAGATATGAAATCGAATTGGTTTTTGAATCTCCGCGCCAATATATATACAAGATAGTAGGAGGAAAGTTACATGCTGAAAGACTATTACAAACTTTATATAAATGGGGAATGGGTTGAAAGTGAATCAGGAGAGTTTTTTGAAGCATATAATCCAGCAACAGGTGAAGTATTATCAAAGGTAGCTAAAGCAAGCAAATCTGATGTAGATACCGCTGTGACTGCAGCAAGAATTGCATTTGAAACAGGGAAATGGAGTCGCTTTTCACATAGTAAACGAGCACAGGTATTAAATAAAATCGCTAGTATCATGCGCGAAAGATATGATGAACTTGTAAAAGCAGAAATTTTGAACACAGGTAAAAACATTCCTGCGGCTAGAGGTCAAGTTACTCAAGCCATTGAGGATTTCGAGTTTTATGCAGGAGTTGCTTTAACTTCAGGTGGACGCACAAATCCAATGCCGAATAATTTTTTTAACTATACCTTGAAAGAGCCTGTAGGTGTCTGCGGTCAAATTATACCTTGGAATTATCCATTAATGATGGCGGCTTGGAAAGTAGCCCCAGCACTCGCTGCGGGTTGTACAGTGATTCTTAAGCCTGCTAGCTACACGCCAATTACTGCGTACCTGCTTGCTGAAATATGTACAGAAGCGGGAGTTCCTGCGGGAGTTGTGAACGTAATTACTGGAAGTGGTTCGGAAATTGGACCATACATGACAGAGCACGAAGGCATTAATAAAATTGCCTTCACAGGTGAGACGGAAACAGGAAAAGATATCATGTCTAAAGCATCTGGGACATTAAAACGCGTTACTTTAGAATTAGGAGGGAAGTCACCAAGCATCATCTTTGCTGATACAGAAATAGAAGATGCGGTAAATGGATCTTTATACAGCATCTTTTATAATACTGGACAGTCATGTGAAGCCCGCTCTAGAATTTTTGTAGAAGAATCGATTTACGAGGAATTTTTAAATAGATTCGTAGAAAAGACGAAGCAACTAAAAGTCGGTGATCCATTCGACAAAGGAACACATGTAGGGGCAGTCATATCCTCAAGTCATGAAAAAGTAATAGACGACTATGTAAAGCTTGCAGTAGAAGAGGGAGGAACCGTTCTTTGTGGAGGGAGCAGACCTGAAGGTAAGGAGTTTGCAAACGGTTATTGGTATTTACCGACTGTTATTAGTGATGTCACAAATGAAAGCAGAATTGCTCAAGAGGAAGTATTTGGTCCAGTTGTTGTTGTCATGAAATTTACAAATGAAAAAGAAGCAATAGAAATGGCAAACCACTCGATTTATGGTTTAGCATCTGCAGTTTGGACAACAAACCATGCAAAAGCGAATCGGGTAGCAGCAAAAATTAACGCCGGGATTGTGATGATTAACAGCCCGATTTCTGCATTCCCTGGAACTCCATTTGGAGGTTATAAGCAGTCAGGCTTTGGTAGAGAACTATCTCTTGAAACCCTTGATTTATATACTGAAACGAAAAGTGTAGTCTCCTATGTAGGTGAAAAGCAGTTAAATATGTTTGGTCTGTAATAGAATAATAGGTGGGGAAAATTTTTATCAGAAAATAAAGGATTTTAGAAAAAGGCAGGAAATTTATTAAGGTTATTGGAGGGAAATATGTGTGATAAAAACCGAGCATAAAATTAGAGGTTTGGGCGCGAGGTATAATGCTTCTTATAATTTCTTTCAAAAAAATATAGAAGTAGGCAGAGGTGATAAAGCGGCGATTTATTATGAAGATCGTTTTTACACCTACCAAGAAATCGATACATCTGCTAACCAATTTGGTGCTGCCTTAAAAGAGTTAAACATAGAGATGGAACAGCGCGTTTTACTATTATTACATGACTCTCCAGAATTCATAATTAGTTTCTTTGGTGCAATTAAAGTTGGAGCAATTCCTATTCCTGCCAACACACTTTTACCGTTAAAGGATTATGAGTTTCTATTGAATAATAGTCGTTCAAAAGTGTTGGTTACAACTTGTGAGCGCTGGGAAGAATTAAAAGTTATTAAGAACCGTTTACTCTTCTTAAAACATGTAATCCTAGTTGACGGGGAAAATCAACCCTTGAAGGAAGCAGATGAACACTCCTTTCGCGATCTAATAAAAGGCAAAGATAAAGAATTGCCTCCCTGTTATAGCAATATTAATGATCAAGCGTTCTGGCTTTATACATCAGGCAGTACGGGTGAGCCAAAGGGTGTGATTCATCTTCAAACAGATATGGAAGAAGCCTTTAAAAATTACGCCAAAAATATTTTACAGATCACTGAAAATGACATTACTTTTTCTGCTTCGAAGCTTTTCTTTGCCTATGGTTTGGGAAACGGGATGTATTTTCCGCTTGGAGCCGGAGCTACTACTGTTTTAATGCCGGACCGACCAACTGCAGAGAAAGTGTTTGAGACGATTGAAAAGTATCGTCCTACCATCTTTTTTGGGGTTCCTACCTTGTATGGATCTATGCTCAATTACCTTGAGAAGACGAAAAAAAACTATGATCTCTCTTCGATAAGACTTTGCGTATCTGCTGGAGAGGCGTTGCCTGCCTCTTATATAGAACAATGGAAGAATGTTTTTAATTTAGATATTATCGACGGAATAGGCTCAACGGAATCTCTTCATATATATCTGTCTAATCAAGTTAATCAAATTCGGCAAGGGAGCACGGGAAAGGTTGTTCCAGGTTATGAAGCTAAAATTGTGGATGAAGATGGTCAGGAAACAGCAGTGAATGAAGTAGGTGATCTTTTAATTAAGGGTGAAAGTATTGCGGCATCGTATTGGAATCTTAATGAAGAAAATAAAAAGAAATTTATTGGTGATTGGCTTGTGACGGGAGATAAATATTTTAAGGATGAAGATGGTTTTTATTGGTATGCCGGCAGAATTGATGACATGATGAAAGTGAATGGAATCTGGGTATCGCCAATAGAAATTGAAAACGCTCTCTTATCCCATCCTGATATATTAGAAACTGCTGTTGTCGCGGTAAATGACGAAAATAATTTAATTAAACCAAAAGCCTATATTGTATTAAAAGCTGGTGTCGAACCGAAGGAAGAACTGAAACTTGAATTTAAAGGATTTATCAAAAAGGTGTTGGCACCATATAAATATCCCCGTGTCATTGAATTCGTGAATGAGTTGCCAAAAACTACAACTGGAAAAATTCAAAGATTTAAATTAAGAGGCTGAAACAAGTTAATTATTAAAGTGTAAAACCTAAACAGAAAAAAGTAATGATTAACCTTTGATAAAAGCTGGTCAAGTTTGCTCTAGAATAAGGGATCAACGCAGAAGCGTATCATTGTGTGTTTGATATTCAACCGTAGTTTTCCATTAGCAGAATTATTTTAAACGAATCTAAAGAATCTTAAAATATGGATGGGGGGCGAAGAATAGTGAAAACAAGAGCACTGAGAGATGAATTAATTGAAGTGGCGCAAGGGAAACGCCCCGCTGATATGTTAATTAAAGACGGAACAGTGATTAATGTGTATTCTGGTGAATTCCTAAAGCAAAATATTGCTTTGTATAAAGATTGCATTGCATATGTCGGGGAAAATGAAGTAACCATAAATGACGACACCACTGTAATTGATGCCAATGGTTTGTACGTGTCTCCAGGATTTATCGAAACTCATGCACATCCATGGGTTGTATACAATCCGGTAAGTGTTACAGAAAAGGTATTGCCGTTGGGAACCACGACGACTGTAAATGATAATTTGTTTTTTTATTTACACATGGGTGCCTTAGGGTTTAAACAACTTGTAGACGATTTAGAGAAATTGCCAGGGAACTTTTTTTGGTTGATTAGATTAGTTTCGCAGGCCATATTCCCAGGGGAAAGAGAATGGTTCAACCAAAAGGATATTATTGACCTACTTTCGCTAGAAAATGTCCTTGGAACAGCAGAAGTGACTCGCTGGCCGTTATTATACAATGGGGACCCAGTCTTATTAGATATTATAGATGCAGCGAAAAAGATGGGAAAAGTATCTGATGGACATAATGCCGGGTGTTCTTATGATAAATTAAATTCGATAGCAGCTTCTGGAATTAGTGCCTGTCATGAAGCTATAACAGCGGAAGAGGCTTTGGACCGTTTACGTTTGGGATTGTGGACAGTACTTCGAAATAGTTCGCTGCGTCCAGATTTGTCAAATATAATCAAGCTGATTACAGAGGGAAATGTAAGTACGAGCAGAATCTTAATGACAACAGATGGCCCGCATCCATCTTTTATTGAAAAAGAAGGATTTGTTGATGGACTAGTAAGGCAAGCGGTGGAACTAGGAGTCCCGGTTATGGAAGCAATTCAAATGGTAACCATTAATGCAGCTACATATCTCAAACAGGACGATTATATTGGGGGAATAGCTCCAGGAAAAAAAGCTGATATTTTATTGTTGCCTGACCTCGACCAGTTCCGTCCGGATTTAGTAATCTCAAACGGAGAAATAGTGGCTGAAAAGGGTAAATTAACCATACAGATGCCTGATATTGATTGGAGTAAATATTTATCTGAAAAACCATTTACATTTCCAAGAGAGATTTTAGAAAACCCAGATCTGTATATTTACCCAGAAACATCTTCAAGCAACTCAGTGCCGGTTATTTTTTTTCGAAGTAATGTAATAACTCAACGAAAAGATTTGGAGCTTCCAACTAAGAATGGATTTGTAGATCTAACAGATCAAGAAGGTCTTATGTATGCAACTCTAATCCATAGAAATGGGGAGTGGGTGACAAAAGGAATATTAGAAAAGTTTGCGATTAATTTGGATGGGATGGCCTCAACCTTTAATACAACTACTGACTTGCTTACCATCGGTAGAAACCCTGAAGCTATGGCTAAAGCTGCTGCACGTGTTTATGAAATGGGTGGTGGTGTGGTAATAGTTGATGGTGAGGAAATCATTCTTGAAATCCCTTTACAGCTAACCGGTATGATGACCACTGATCCCTCCTTTGATAAGGCAGTAGAATTTAATGATAAATTATTATCGGCACTCCAAGCACGAGGATTTCCTTTCCATGACATTTTATATACTTTATTGTTTTTAACTTGTGATTTTCTTCCGGGGCTCCGTTTAGTTCCCTTTGGGTTATACGAAGTAAAAACCGATAAAATCTTGGTACCTTCCATACCCATGACTTACTTATCAAACGAAATTAAAGCTTAAGTTAGACAAGATGATAGTAACTTAATTAAATGGAAAGCAGAATTCATTTACCCGTACAAAAGGGCGCCATTGTTAAGAAACGAAAGCCGGATTTCTCAGTGATATCAGTGAGGAATTCGGCTTTTTAATATTTAGGTATTGTTAACGTTATAAATTCTCGTATCAAAGAGTGATATAAAGCTCAATCTTAGAGCTAACTATAAAACTAAAAGAAGAAAAGAGGATAAATGATGATTAACATGCTACATCAAATTATGATAAACGCCCCTGCTGAAAAAGTATACGAAGCCATAACCACGACTGAAGGATTTAAGGGGTGGTGGACAACAGATGCTAAAGCTGGACCTCAAGTAGGAAGCATTGCTGAATTTGGCTTTTACAATCGTAAAGCTATTTTCCCAATGCACATTGATCAGCTTGAACCAGGTAAGTTGGTAGTATGGACAGCTCAACATGATATGCCAGGATGGAAAGGTACAAAAATTCGTTTTGATTTGAATGTAAATGAAAACGGAGTGACGATTGTAGACTTTAATCATTCTGGATGGGAGTCAATGGAAGGACCATATGCGATGATTAATACAACTTGGGGTTCACTTATGTACATTCTTAAGCATGTGGAAGGAAAAAAACCAGGTGTGTGGCATCAAGGATAAATAAGATATAACACAGAAAATGTATTTTAATAGAAGGACAGCAGAAAACGTAGCAGAAACATATCATATTTCCCGTAAAGCTCAAGATGCATTTGCATTGGAAAGCCAAAGGCAGGCAAATACTGGTGATTGATTCTAGAGATTTCAATTCACAAATCGTTCCATTGCTTTGTTTTGTGATTATTCTAAATGTCGGCGGTAGTTGAGTAAGTATCACTATACCAATTTCAGGTTCAGCCTCAGAATAAGACTTCTATATTGCCTCATTCATTATTCAAAAGCAATTACAGGTATAATCAGTGCTTGCTATAGAATTGTATGCTTTCTAGAAGATTGAAAATCCCATCTCCGAAAAATCCCATCCTTATCTATTAAGAATTATTCTTAACTCTATTAAAAATTCAAAAATGAATTATTGGTTTTAACATGAATCCTTAAAAGTAAGGCTTTTTAAGAGAATAAAATTCATTAATGAATTGACTCATTTCGTAAAATCAAGCTGTTTACACCTATATATGTCTTGGCATGCAAGTTGCATTGATAAATAAGTATAAATCGAAAATGGAAAAATATGAAGATTTGTTACTAAGAGGAGGGATAAATGGTGCGAAAAACAGTAACTCAGCCATGGAAGCAATGGTATGAAGAAAGAATGAAGTTCTTACAGCTACCGGAAATATCCGTCTATACACTACTTGATAAAACAGCCAAAAGGTTTCCTGATCATACAGCCATTATTTTTGAAGACAATTTAATAGACTATAAAAATCTGAAATTGCAGGTAGACAAACTTGCAGGGAAATGGAAAGAGTTGGGTTTCGTGAAAGGAGAACGAATTGGTCTGATGATGGCCAATCATCCTTATTTTATTGTCAGTTATTACGCTGCTCAGGCGCTTGGGCTTATTGTTGTACAGCTGAATCCAATGTATAAACCGAGAGAACTATTGCAGATTTTAATAGACTCAAATGCTAAATATATTGTGTTTGATCAAACTGCTGCGAAGACAGTTGAAGAAACGAAAGGGATATATGACTTTGTAGCTTGCATTAATACAGATGACGAACAAAATGACTCTCATTCTCTTCGTTCAATGATTGAATTTGGAGAAGCAATTAAAAAGCCTGAATGTATAAATCCCTATGAAGATACTGCTGTTATTCAATACACCGGTGGTACCACTGGGAAGATGAAGGGGGTTATGCTTACTCATTATAACTTGACCTCCAACGTTGTACAGAGCTTTGAAATGTATGGGGATTCAATGATACCAGGTGAAGAAATCGTCTTGGCATCGACACCTCTATATCATGTTTATGCAATGACAAGTGCAATGAATCTAGGTATCTATATTGGAGCCTCTATTCTATTATTTCCTAAATTCGAGGTCCAAAATGTACTTGATAACATTAAAAAGTATCGTCCTACTTTTTTTCCAGGAGTTCCAAAGATGTATAACGCTTTTGTCAATCACCCGGAAATCGAAAACTATGGACTGGATTGTTTAAGAAATTGTTCTTGCGGATCAGCTCCACTTCCAGTTGAGGTAATGAAGCGATTTGAGGTGCTGACCGGTGCCAAAATTGGTGAAGGCTTTGGTTTATCAGAAGCTTCTCCATCCACTCACCGTAATCCACCCTTTGGGAAAAGGAAAATAGGAAGCATTGGCATTCCCTTTCCAGGCACAGACTGTTTGATTATTGATGATGATAATAATGAAGTTCCAAACACAGGTGTTGGAGAATTGCTTATAAAAGGCCCACAAATTATGAAGGGTTACTGGAATAATGAATCTGAAACAAAAAAGGCATTACAAAATGATTGGCTATACACTGGTGATCTCGCAGTGATGGATGAAGAGGGTTATTTCTACATTGTCGGGAGAAAAAAAGAAATGATTATTGTTAGCGGGTTTAATATTTATCCCCAAGAGGTGGAAGGAGTGCTATATGAACATCCGACTATTAAAGAGGCTGCTGTGGTGGGTATACCTCATAAAGAAATAGGTGAGGTAGTAAAAGCATTTATTGTACCGAAAGAAAACGCCTCCATTGATCTTGATGAAATAGAAGGATATTGCTATTCCCAGTTGACCCCCTACAAGGTGCCAAAAGAATTTGAAATTAGAACAGAACTGCCGCGGAACACAGTCGGAAAACTTTTAAAAAGATTGCTTATTAAAGAAGAACTTGAAAAGGAGGAGAAAAGTGATTAAGGAAGAATGCATAGTTTGAAAGAGTAGCAGAACGGGATCCAACATGCATATTTTGTATACTCCCACGATTTAAAGTCATTTTATAAGGTATTCATTCAGAAAGATAGGGGCAAGAAGAAGTTGTCATTGGGTGAACAGATGATGAAAGTAGTTTGTTTAGTATTAATTAAAGAATCAATTATTAGATTAAATTCGAAGTGTGTGAACACACAAAAAGAAAAGAGGAATTCAAATGCGTTGGGTTGTTCTCATTCTATTATTCTTTGGTGCCGTTATTAACTTTGCTGATAAATCAATCATCGGACTTGCAGCTGTACCTATCATGAAAGAATTTGATCTTTCTTATGCTGAGTGGGGACTTGTCGGAAGTAGTTATTATTGGTTATATCCAGTAACAGGTATTTTCGGGGCAGCGTGGGCGGATCGGCTTGGGGCAAAAAAAGTACTTGGATTCATCATGCTGACATGGACGGTTTTGCAATTCGGGGTTTTGGCCATTGCAGCGTTGCCGTTTCTGATTCTCTACAGAATTTTACTAGGTGCATTTGAAGGGCCGTATAGCCCAGTTGCTTACAGTCATGCGGATAAGTGGTTTCCTCCCAAACTAAAAGGGTTTGCTAATTCGGTAGTGGTTGGCGGGGGAACTGTTGGGGCGATGATTGTTGCACCAATCCTCGTTTCTTTAATTACCATTTTCGGATGGAAGGTTGCCTTTGCCGCTCTTGGTGTAGCAAGTCTTGTTTGGTTCTTCCTATTTCAATTTTTAACAAAGGAAAATCCTGTTGAAGTTTATGAAAATGTACAGAAGAAAAAGAAAGAAAAACTAAAGAAAATTAAAGTGAAAGATTTTCTGGTGCTTCTAGCGTCACCTACTGCTTTATTTACTACCCTCGCTTACTTTTCAACCTATATTCTTGTTGTTTGGTTTTCAGTGTGGTCGCCTATTTATTTAGTGGAAGCCGTTAAGATGACACCCGGTCAGATGGGATCGAGTGTGGCAATAATCGGAGTCGTTTCCGTTTGTATTTATATGGGTGTTTCTATGCTGTCTGATTATTTATTTAAGAAAAATCAAAATTGGCGGTCATCAAGAGTATTCGTTGTAGCTGGTGCAATGATCTTGGGTGCAATATTTTTTTCATCAATCATGGTTTTTCAAAATCCAATTTGGGTGATTCTTGCGATGTGTTTAGCAAAGGGCCTTACATATGCCATATTACCAATAGGCCCAACGATTATGATAAATGAGATGCGTGAACGCGGTGGATTGATGACAAGTATTTTAACTTCATCAGGTAACATAGCAGGGATTATTGCTCCTCTTTTAACCGGATATATCATAGGTTTAGCTGGAGGAAATAAAATATTAGGCTATAACTTATCTATTTTGTTCATGGCCATACTTGTTTTGGCTTTTGGCATACTATTTGCCATATTTGTAAAACCGTCTAAATCAAAAGGGAATAAAGATGAACAGAAAGACTATAATCTTAAATCCTCATAAGCTTGGTCTCAATAGCTGATTATAAAATGATACTAATGAAAATAAATGACAGGTTATTTTCTTGATAGCCTTGATATGAAAAGGGTTGAATTACAAAGAAAAAGGAGCGGATGGAGAAATGAATAGAGATGCGGTCATTGTTTCAGCAGTACGAACAGCAATTGGGAAACAAGGAGGCGAACTAGCGTCAGTTCCCGCCCACGTATTTGGTGCTGAGGTGATAAAAGAAGCTTTAATACGAGCGAATGTAAATCCTGAAATGGTCGATGATGTTATTTTGGGGAATGTTTTAAGCGGCGGTGGAAACATCGCCAGGTTAACCGCGCTGCAAACAGGCTTTTCTATTCAGCTGCCGGGCCTGACTATTGACCGTCAGTGCGGATCAGGAATTAATGCTGTCAATCTAGCTGCTCAGGCAATCTGGGCAGGTGATGGAGAAGTTTATATCGCAGGTGGAGTTGAAAGTATGAGCAGGGCGCCTTACTTGATGGATCGTCCAGAAAGAATATATAGTTCAATGCCCCCGAAGTTCAGAAAATCACAGTTGTCTCCAAAAGATATCGGTGATCCGCCAATGGGAATAACCGCTGAAAACTTAGCTGAAAAATATGAGGTCAGCAGAGAAGAACAAGATGAATTCGCTTTCCAAAGCCAGAAAAAAATGGCCAGAGCAATGGAAGAGGGCCGTTTTAATGAGCAAATTGTTCCAGTGAGCATTCCAGTTAGAAAGGGAGAGCCTATCGAATTCAAATTTGATGAACATCCACGACCGCATATAACTAAAGAAGGGCTAGCAAAATTATCTCCAGCGTTTTTAGAAGGTGGATCCGTGACAGCTGGCAATAGTTCAGGGTTAAATGATGCCGCATCTGCCCTGGTCATAATGTCGAGGGAGAAAGCAGAAAAATTGGGGACTAAGCCGTTAGCAACAATTAGAGCACATGCTGTTGCAGGTGTAGATCCAAACATTATGGGAATCGGACCTGTTCCCGCTATAAGAAAGGTAATGGAAAAGTCAGGACTTTCGTTAAATGATATGGACATTATTGAAATTAATGAGGCCTTTGCAGCTCAAGTGATTGCTTGTAACCGGGAGCTTGATATGAATCCTGCAAAAGTGAATGTGAATGGCGGGGCCATCGCTCACGGACATCCACTTGGTGCTACAGGTGCAATCCTAATTACGAAAGCGGCCTATGAATTGAAGCGATCTGGCGGAAGATATGCTCTTATTACAGCTTGCATTGGAGGTGGGCAGGGAATTGCTACGATTATTGAAAGTGATTGATGATTTTTTGCTTATCACTATCCAGGAAAAATTCGTATAAAATGTGATTGTTTCGATCTTAATCTTAGTAGTCAGTTAAGTGAGCAAACCTAAGGAGGAGCATGAATTATGACGATTACTTTAAATAAAGAAATGCTGCAAATGAAGAATATGATTCGTAATTTTGTTGAAAAGGAAGTAGAGCCTTATGCACAACAAATTGAAGAAGAAGATGCCATCCCGCAGCATTTAGTTGAAAAATCCAAAGAACTCGGTTTATTCGGGATAAGCATTCCTGAACAATACGGTGGAATTGGCTTAAATGCGGTAGAAAAGGCTACCGTTTTAGAGCAGTTAGGAAGAACACATAATGGTTTTGTTTCATTAATTAGTGCTCACACCGGGATTGGAAGCACAGGTCTAGTTAAGCTTGCATCCGAACATTTGAAAAATAAATATTTGCCTGAAATGGCAGCTGGTAACAAAATTGCCGCCTTTGCTCTATCTGAACCCGGAGCAGGATCGGATGCAACAAATTTGGCAACAAGCGCAGTGAAAAAGGGAGATTATTGGGTTATGAACGGAACGAAGCATTTCATCACTAATGGGCCGATTGCTGATGTCTATACGGTATTTGCCTTAACCGATAAAGAAAAGGGTGCAAAAGGCGGAATTACTGCATTTTTAATAGAAAGAGATTTTCCTGGCTTAACTGTCGGTAAAAAAGACAAGAAAATGGGATTAAGAGGATCGTATACATCCCAAGTTATTTTCGAAGATTGTATTATTCCTGAAGAAAACGTAATTGGTGAAGTTGGAATGGGGTATATGTCAGCACTTAAAATCTTAGGTGAAGGGCGTGTCGGTCTGGCGGCAAGAGCGGTTGGATCATGCGGTAAATTAATTGAATTATCTGCTAAATATGCGAAAGAGCGTATTCAATTCGGCAAACCAATTGCAGACAACCAGGCAATTCAATGGATGCTTGCAGACATGGCAACGGAAACAGAAGCGGCAAGAGCGTTAACGATGATGGCGGCGCAAAAGATTGATGAAGGGAAAAAGGTGATTAAGGAAGCATCAATGGCAAAACTATTTGCTTCTGACGTTTTTAATCGAGTAGCGGATAAGGCTGTTCAAATTCACGGGGGTATGGGGTATATGGCGGAATATCCAGTTGAGCGTTTTTATCGGGATGCCCGCATTACGAAGATTTATGAAGGAACAAATGAAATTCAACGTTTAATTATCGCTAGGAATATATTGGAAGGGTACTAAGCGTCTTCTGTCTCGGAAACCATGGACTTAAGCATTAAAGAGTAAGGAGTTAGGGGTTCTGCTAAAACGGTAAAAGTATATTACTGAAGCCAATGAGAAATACGGATGATGCGTAGTGGCAGATAAACCTGTACATATGCACATTAAAATTTCAAGGGGGAGAATGAAATGGGAGAAGATATTGTAATCGTGAGCGCTGTCCGAACACCAATTGGACGATACGGAGGTGCGTTTAAAGAAATTAGTTCGGGTCATTTGGCGAGTATTGCCATCAAAGAAGCGATCAAACGGGCAAATATAGAGGCTGAACAGGTCGATGAAGTTATCTTGGGAGAGGTTAGACAAACGACCGAATCGTCCAATGTCGCGAGAGTGGCAGCACTTCGTTCAGGAATCCCTGATTCTGCACCCGCTTTTACAGTGAATCGATTATGTGCATCAGGAATGCAGGCCATCACTTCAGCTGCACAGCAAATAAGGTCTGGTCAAGCTAATATAGTCGTTGCAGGCGGCACGGAAAATATGAGCCGTTCACCAATTTATTTAAGAAGTGCTCGTTTTGGTGGAGACCGGACTAAACTTGTAGATTCAAATACTGAAGCTGGACAGCAACCTCAAGAAATTTACGGAGAAAACTTAGGAATGGGGATCACAGCTGAAAATGTCGCAATACGATACAAGGTCTCTAGGGAAGAACAAGATGCTTTTTCGGTTGGAAGCCAACGAAGAGCGGCTAAAGCGATGGATGAAGGAAAGTTTAAGGATGAGATAGTTCCTGTCCAGGTTATTGATAGGAAGAGTACGATTACAATTGAAAAAGATGAATATCCTCGCCCTGACACCACTAGGGAAAAACTTGCAAACTTAAAGCCGGCATTCAAAGAAAATGGAACGGTTACCGCTGGAAATGCATGTGGTCGAAATGACGGAGCTTCGGCATTGGTATTAATGAAGGCGAGTGAGGCTACACGGTTAGAATTAAAACCAATTGCAAAGATTGTAGACTGGGCGACTGCGGGGGTTTCTCCTGAAGTGATGGGAATCGGTCCGGTGCCAGCCGTTGGGAAACTATTGGAACGCACCGGGAAAAAAGTAGAAGAAATTGGCCTTTTCGAATTAAATGAAGCGTTTGCCTCACAGGCATTGGCAGTGATTCGGGAGTTAGGCCTTGATGAAAACAAGGTCAATGTTAATGGAGGCGCTATAGCACTCGGACATCCAGTTGGATCAACGGGTGCCCGTATCGTGACAACATTAATACATGAAATGATTCGCAGGCAAGAAAGATATGGAATTGCTACCCTTTGTGTAGGCGGCGGCCAAGGAATGGCCATTTTGATCGAAACGATTTAAAGAATGTCCATTAAAGGAGTAGAAACTCATTATGTTTTTTCTCCTTTCGGTACATAAGTTAGAAGGATGTAATAGCAAGGGAACTAGAGAGGAGAAGTGACATTTTGCCTGTTAAAGTGGAGGATATTCGCAACCTATTCGAAAGTAGTTCATTCTTTTCACATATAGGGTTTGAAATCGTTCGATTTGAAGAAGGGAATGTTCTTTTAAAGCTTAATATCGAAGAACATTTACTCAATGTAAATGGAACACTGCACGGAGGTATTCATGCTACCATGCTGGATACTATTCTTGGAATGGTGACTCGTACTGTGACTAAATCTAAAGTTGTGACGACAAGCTTAACCGTCCATTATCTAGCCAGTATGTCATCAGGAGAATTATTTGCGGAAGCAAAAGTCCTTCAACAAGGGTACAAAATTGCCTTTACAGAGGGAGAAATTAAAGATTCCAAAGGCAATATTATTGCAAAAGGCACTGGGGTATTTAAACTAATTCGTGATAAATGAAAATGGGTTGTCCAATTGTCAACGAAATTCAGGTTAAAGTGATAGTCAAGAATCACTAATAAAGGTTTAATAAAGAAGAGCCAAAGAATGGATTGGTTCTTACATAATTTGCAGAGTTCTACTTTTATTTGTAGAAAAAGTAATAGGAGTGAGGGAATTGATTAGAACTTGGCATGAATTTTATCCGAAAGAGACTCCTTTAGAAATCGAGATCCCATTATTGTCATTATACGATTTATTAGAAAATTCGGCTCAACAATACCCAACTAATAAAGCAGTTATAGATGGTGAGAAGGAACTAACTTATTTGGAATTGAAGAATGCATCAGATCGTTTTGCTGCGGATTTATACAATAGAGGGTTTCAAAAGAACAATCGTATAGCACTCATGCTACCAAATTGTCTAGAATATATTATCGCCTATTATGCAATTCATCGTTTGGGTGGTGTGGTTGTTCAGGTAAATCCCTTGTATCAGCCAAATGAATTAGATTATATTTTACGGGATTCCGAAGCCACATGGTTTATTGGGCATGATAAACAAAAGAAAAAGTTAGAGCAAATCGGTTTGACTGACGAGTTTATGATTATTTCAGCTAATAATATGTTGGAAAACAGCCTTTATTCTTGGAGTGCGGCAGGAAATAAGGATCTTCCTGAAATGGATATTAATCCTAAAGAAGATCTAGCTGTTCTTCAATATTCTGGAGGAACAACAGGGAAGTCTAAAGGGGTCATGCTCACACATTTTAACTTAATCTCCAATGTCCATCAAGACTTTACATTTACGGCAAATGCCCTTCAACTCAAAAGACCTGGTGAGCGTATGCTTGGATTGACACCATTATTTCATGTTTTTGGTAATGGCCGTTTGAATAGTTCTGTTTATGCAGGATCGACTTATATCACTTTAGAAAAGTTTGAATTAAACAAGGTGGTAGATTTAATTCGGAAACACCGGCCAACCATTTTCCCAGGCGTTCCGACTATGTATATCGCTTTACTAAATCATCCAGATTTGACTGCTGACGATTTAAGTTGCTTTAAATACTGTAGCTGCGGTTCAGCTCCTCTCCCGATAGAAGTCATTAATCAATTTGAAGAAAAATTGGGTATTTCGATATCTGAAGGATTCGGTATGTCGGAAACTTCACCTACCACTCATCGGAATCCTGTGATAGGTCAAAGAAAGCCAGGAAGTATTGGAATCCCGTATCCTAATACCGATGCTAAAATTGTGGATATCGAAACAGGGATACATGAATTGCCAACTGGTCAGGTTGGTGAACTGATCATTAAAGGCCCGCAGGTGACGAAGGGTTATTGGAAAAATCTTGAGGAAACTGCAACGGCTTTGCGGGACGGTTGGTTATATACTGGAGACATCGCGAGGATGGATGAAGAAGGATATTTCTATATTGTAGGCAGAAAGAAGGATATGATAATTGCTAGCGGCTACAATATTTACCCAATTGAAGTGGAAGATATCATCTATCAGCACCCGAGCGTAGAGGAAGCATGTGTTTTTGGAGTACCAGATAAATATCGAGGGGAAACAGTCAAAGCGGCTATTGTTCTAAAGAAAGGGATGTGTGTAACGGAGCAGGAAATCATGGATTTCTGCTATAAACGTTTGGCCAGATATAAGGTGCCGCGTAGATTTGAGTTCAGGGAACAATTGCCGAAATCTACCGTAGGGAAAATATTGCGGCGAATATTATTGGAAGAAGAAATGGAGAAGCAAACTACAATAACTAAAGGTGAAAGGTAAGCGTACTTGTTATTAAAAAACTTTGGGTCTGTAATAAGTGATTCAGAGCTTACTATTCATATAAACATCAAGAAAGTACCCTAAATAAGGGGAATTTAAAAAAGGTTAACCTTTTTTAGGGTTTTCTATCGTTTTTCTACCAATCTATTTTCCTTTTAGAGAAATCGTAAACGAAGTCCCCTTAACTAATAATTCATGAGAAACACCATCTGCTATATCATCTGTAGTAAATGAAAAGGAAGTGAGCTCATCAATGTTTTCTTCTGAATCAATTAATAAACTAATTATGCCTTTTCTTGTTTCCCCTGGTTGGTAATCTGAGCGACTGACTTTTTTTGTCCCAATTAAAGTATCCCCGGAGTGGATGAAATTTTTAGACGGCACATTATATGTAAGTTCATTATTAAATGTAACATTTTCCATGCTGAAAAATTGGAGCTCTTTGGAGTCTTTATTTTTCACAGAATACGTTATTTCAAGATAAGAAACCTCTTCGCCTATATCCGTTTTAGACCACGCAACCTGTTGATCGATTTCCTCCATGCTTAAATTTTCTTTATAGTATATTGAATAAGCTTCTTCAAAACTTAATCCCGTATAGGACTTGAGCTCTTCTTTTGCCTCTTCTTCGAGGGAAGATAATTGAATCCTGCGGATATCCTTGATTGTGATGACCATAGGTGCTAATTCAAACGACTCATTTATTGACTTTGATTCTAGTAAAGTGAAAGTTCCCCAATTTTTTTGATGGACCTTATCGCCAACTTTATCGAGATGGGTCCCACCATATTCCTGCACCTCAGGAATATTGACTTCCTTAGCTTCTATATTTTTCCGTTTTTCCGATTTATTTTGGTTGTCAAAATAATAGAAGGTTAATACGCTTACTAAAATAAGTATAAATCCTGCAATTGTTGATATGACCCATCTTTTATGGATATCTCATCCCTCCTTGTCTTAAACCCTTGATGTAACAAACTATAATATATCATTTTTTCGCCAATGGTGGGATTAAGCACCTGAAAGTGACAGGTTAGTTTAATATGAGTTTATATTATGTGTTAAAATTTGGATAGTGAAAAAGTCACAGAATAATTAAGGAGGGTTGTCTATGTAAGGGTTGGATGTATTTTCCTTTTTAATCTGATGAATTGAGTTTAGCAGGAGACGCTACATCCTTCTACTTGTTTCTTATAATTTTAGGATTGAGCATAATCAATTCATTTATTTTTTTAAAAATAAAACAGTAACGCTAATGTGAGATAGATAATGAGAGAATTACATAGTAATAATAAAGAGTTTTTTTCTTAAAGTAACGGGTGCTTTACTTCAATAAGGGAGTTGCTTTGGTATCTTTTTTCCTATGGAAATAACGCACCCGTTTGATCAATAAGGTTAAAATAAAGTAAATTGAATTTGGGTAAAATAATCTCTTTCTACTTTGTACTTTTGTTTAGGTAAATCCCATGAGGTCTTTCACATGATGTGCATTTTCTTTAGACGTCAGCATTTCCAGCAATAGAAATGCCACATCAAAAGCGGTACCTGGATTTGAAGATGTAATAATATTGTCGTCAAGAACAATTCTCTCATTTTGTATGTTTGTGCAGAAATGCTTTAACTGCTCTTTTCTTTTGCTCGTTGGATGATCGTAGGTTGTAGCTTTTCTATCAATGAGAATGCCACTTTTACCAAGTGCTAACGATGCAACACAAATGCTAGCAATAGGTTTTTGTCCAGCGTGAAAATGCCGGATAACATTTAAAAATGACTCATTGAATGCGTCTTCATAAAAGCCGGCCTCTTCAAATCCACCAGGAATAGCCAGTGCATCGAAATCATCTAATTGAATGTCATCAACTGTTTTTTCGGGTACGACGGTGAAATTCCATGTGCAAGTTAACTTGTCCCTAAGACCGACTGTCACAACCTCAGTCGAACCGTCCCCTTCCCATTTATTCCAACCAAGCACATCTGTAAATACGCTAGCCTCCACAGCTTCAAAGCCATCAGCTAATAACAATAATATTTTTTTCATCCTATATCTCCTCCGATGTCTTTATTATATGAGCATACAGAGTTATATTACATAAGTTCAAAAAGGATATTCGTTTATTTTCATTTAAATAATAAAGAATTTAGTTTATTCTATTTAATAAAAAAAGGTGAGGGGAAATATGGATCAAGTAGATAAAAAAATAGTGAGGGAATTGCAATTAAATGCCAAAATTTCTATGAAGGAATTAGCAGAAGTCGTTCATTTATCTTCTCCGGCAGTTACAGAGCGTGTTCGAAAGCTAGAAGAGCAGCAAATTATTGAAGGTTATCATGCACATGTCGCATTGAAAAAAATGAATCGACCAATGTGTGCTATTATATTGTTCGAGTCGAAGGAATGTAAAGCATTAGCGAACTTTTGTCATAACCATCCGGATGTACTTGAGTGTTATCGAGTAGCAGGAGAAATTAGCTATATTATCAAAATAGCAACACATTCTGTCGAGAGTTTAGAACAATTTATCGATGCGTCAATGCAATATGGTACACCTTCAACAAACATTGTGTTATCTTCCCATAAAAAAAAGATAATTGATCTTTTTTAGCGGAAGAACAATAGTTTGAGCTATGTTGTCATGAGTAAAGAATATATTGAACAAAGCAATTATTTTTAATATGGACAGACGATTATTCAAACAAGTTTAATTAAAGAACAAGCATTGGAAGGGACAAATAAAAGGTCACTTATTCAAAATGTATCTATATTCTAATGGAGATTTCATGTGAAGGAACCATTAAGATAGTTTCTCATTATACCTAGGATTTTGAGGACTAATATTTGAAAGTAAGCCTATAAAGGGTGGTGGAATATTATTTGAAAAATCGAATGGTAATAATTATTTTCCGAACAAGTAAAGAATCCTAATACTTCGTAAGCGTAAATCTTCAACTAAAGAGGTATTGATTGGGCTACCCAATATAATAATCGCATCGGTTAGTTATTTTTTAATGCGATAAAAGGAAAAAAGAGTTATATGCGCTTCCTCCATTACAAGTTAGGCAGGTGGTTTCTGAATAAGGGGAATTGCCGTTAATTCTTGCATGGCACGTTCCGCCAAACTTTTAAACATATCTGCTTCTTCATTATATATCTGACATAGCGGCTATACCTCCCGCATTTTACTCAGATGGAGAGTATAACCTGTTTTTTGAAATTCGTATTGGTATGTTGGTAGATTATTCTTTCATTTTAGTTTCCTTTCTAAAACGTAGTTGTCTTTTATAAAAAAAGAAAACGCTTTCAATTGATGCTGATTTTTTGTATAGTTGAATTAGGAGGTGCTTTATGGAGGAAGAAAAAAGTTCTCTTTACGATAGACTACCTTTAGATTTATTGGCCGGATTCTTTTATGAAATAAATAAGAACATAGAAAAAGGAATCTTATCTAATGCTATGTATCATGAAATTAGATTGATTGAACAATCAGCCTTAAAAAGAGGTATCTCACTTGAATATTCACATGATAAGGCTTATTAATAAAGTATAAAATTTTAACTCCTAGCATGTATTATGCTAGGAGTTAATTTTATTTTTGAACATTAATGTATAGTACAGTCAGAGTGAAATCAGGAAAAGGCGGATTTGCCTTGATAATGCTTGTATCGAATCTTGCTTTTCGCATCTCAAAACAGAGACAGCGCATTTTTCTTCATATCAAACAGAAGAGGATCTCGTGAAAGCCATTGGGGAATACAGCTGGTTTTACCACCACGAACGTTTCTAGGGAAAATTACACGTTTTTGAACACATTTTCTAAAAGTGGATGTTCCAAAAGTATAACTTTTGGGGCATCTCTTTTTATTATAGTTAGGTTCTCTAAAGATTATCAAATAAGGGTTGTGTAGACTTTTACAAGTTTTTATTGACAATGATAATCATTCTCTTTATATTATTGATTATCATTCATAATTTCATACTACTTTTGGAAAGAAGGCATTTCTATGAAAACACGTAGAATCATCGCAAAAATTCATTTATGGCTTAGTATGCTAGCAGGGGTTTTTATAGTACTGATTGGCTTAACAGGAAGTTTGCTTGTCTTTGAACCTGAACTAAACAGCATGCTGCATCCTAATTTGTATAAGGTAACAGAAGGAAAAAAAGTTACGTACCAGCAAGCCTTGCAGGTTGTATCAGAATCACATCCAAAAGGTCAAATTGACCGTGTATACACTCCAAGTGAACCTAACGCTCGAGGAGTTTACCTATTCCGCCTTAAAGAAGGAGAAGAACAAAAAAACATATTTGTCGATCCAGGAACAGGATACATAAACGGAACATTAGGGGATAAAGCATTATTTAATCTAATAGCGGAGTTTCACGAACAGCTGCTGTTAAAAGATTTCAATGGTGAGAAAATCATCGGTACGATTGGAATTATTTTCCTTTTTATTACATTATCAGGATTATATTTATGGTGGCCGGGGATTAAAAAATGGGCGCGTGGGTTTATTTTAAGACGTAATGCTAACCCTTATGTACGGCAATATGATCTACATAAAGTCATTGGTGGAGTTTCCATTCCGTTTTTATTGGTAGTTTCGTTAACAGGAGCACTTTTTGTGTATGATGAAATGATTTTTGGTTGGTTTGGTGCAAAAGCAAAGGTCATGCCTCCAGAAGAGCAGCTTATCTCAAAAGACCTTCCCACTGGAAAGCTTCCACTTGATGAATTGATAAGTAGGGCTGAAAAAGCAGTACCTCAGGGAACACTTATGCAAGTTAGAATGCCTGATAAGGTGGAAAGAGGAACTCCAGAAGGCGCAGTGGAATTTCGTCTCAGCGGTTCATTCGATCCAGGGAATGGAAATGTAAAAGTATGGTTAGATCAGTATAGCGGGAAAGTAGTGGGCAAGCTAGATCCACGTGTTAATAGTGGGCTTATGTATCAAACATGGCACCTACCATTACATACCGGTAGTTTTGGTGGCTTATTTACTAAAATTTTGTATGCTATCGGTGGTCTTACTCCATCTATACTGATGTTCACTGGTGTCTATATGTGGTGGTATAAGAAAAAGAACAAGAACAAACGGAAACAGAAAATTGACTCGAGAGCCGTAGCATAAACTCACGGCGATTTGAAAGCCCTTGTTATCTTATCGCTTATATCCCTGTCAAGTAAATTGTAAGAAAAATTATTTACTCAAAACGGGAGAGTTCAAAGATGTCGCTTAATTAAAAAAAGATTGATGGATGATAGGTTTGTGAACAGTTTGATTGGATTCTTTTCAATTTTAGATCATGCCTTTTATAGTAAAGTCGTTTGTAAAGGTACATTTTTACAGGAAAAGCCCTTATTTGAAGAAAAAAGGGCTTTTTCGTATTTTGTTCGTTTAAGAGTGTTTATGTAAACTAGCTTTCTATTTTTGCTTTTTTTAGAACTAAAAGGTTAGGTTAAGAAAAAAGTGATCCTTAGAAGATGTCGTAATTGACTCAAGGAGTATGTAAAACAGCTAAAAAAGAGGATATTTCCCGGCATTAAACATCAAAGGGTGCTATTCATTTGTAATTTGGAGTTAGCTAATTAAGTTAGATCTACTTTATCAGTGATATCGTTGGTTGCTTAAGCATCTGCTTGCTGTTGAAATTGATCATGTAGAATAGCTTTTGTTTCAGCACGAAAGTTTTTTTCTTTTGATATGAGGATCGAGGTGTGTTCGAATTCTAGTTTTAATTCTTAACACTATCTTTAGTTGTTATCGCTGGAAGACTATTGTCCAATGCTTATACTTGGGCAATGCACTTTGAAAATCGTTCAGTTTTAGCCAACTAATAAACCAATATGGTACTTTATTACAGATAAGAGGGATGGCTAACGTCAGAAAACTGACTCTCAAAGTTTCTAGGAAGTAGTTTTTACACCAGCCTTTTTATGACCTTCTTCTAAAGTCGTACACGTCCTCAAAAAAGCTAACTCTTTTAGCTTTCCTTGTCTTGTTCAAGTCCGCTCCTCACTTATTAACTCCATAAGATCCGGTCCTAAAAATTGTCGCTCCCGAACATCTAACTCTTTTTGTTCTCCTTTTTGAACACTCAATTGAATTTATTGTATTTTCAATATTTACAGTTAATATTTGAAATGGTAGTATAGCAATATCTATTAAGAGTTATCGAATTATAGGGTTTTTTTAGATAAATCATTTTTTTATAATAATGAAAGTTTATCTAACTAAAATATTATTATTATAGTAAGAATATTTTGTATATATTTTTCTTTAGGGGATGATGATGATGAGTATCAAAAATCTTTCAAATTCATTAAAGCCAGCTGAAATAGTAGAGCAAACATCTGGAATATTTGAAGAAGCTGTGAGATTAAGAAGAATGATCCATGAAAATCCTGAGCTTGGATTTGAAGAGCATAAAACGGCTGAAATTATTGCGAATTATTTAAAAGAGCTTGGAATTGAAGTGACAACGGGAGTAGCTAAGACAGGTGTTGTTGGTATTCTTCGTGGAGAGAAAGAGGGTCCTGTGCTTGCTTTACGAGCGGATATTGATGCTTTACCTATTCAGGAGAAAACAGATGTAAGCTACATATCTAAAAATCCTGGGGTTATGCATGCTTGCGGACATGATATGCATACTGCAATGTTACTATCTGCCGCTAATATTTTATCTCAAAATAAGCATAATATTTCGGGTACGATAAAATTCATTTTTCAACCTGCTGAAGAGATGAAGGGCGGTGGAATAATGATGGTTGAGGAAGGTGTATTAAATAACCCTCCCGTTGACCATGCTTTTGCTTTTCATGTTTGGCCTGAGTTAGAAACTGGAATATACGGTTTTAGAAATGGTGCGATTATGGCAAGTATGGATTCTTTTGATGTTATTTTAAAAGGTAAACAAGGTCACGGGGCAGCACCTCATCAAGGAGTAGATGCTATTGTGGGCGCTGCTCATGTTGTAACAGCTCTACAAACAATTGTTAGCAGAGAAACAGATCCAGTAGATTCTGTTGTTATTACAATCGGAACAATCGAAGCGGGAGATGGCTATAATATCATTCCTGAAAAAGCTAGTTTTAAAGGAACTGTACGAACACTTAATGCGAACACTCGTAAGGAAGTTGCTGAAAGTATTCAACGAATTATCGAGGGAGTAGCTTCCGCTCTAAAATTAGAAGTTGAAATAAACTATAACTTTACAGTGGGGTATCCTGTTACAATGAATGATCCAAAATTTAATGAACATACTGCTTCTATTGCTACTGAATTATTTGGAGAAAACTCAGTGCAGTGGTTGAGTAAACCAAGTATGGCAAGTGAAGATTTTGCTTTCTATCTAGAAAAAGTTCCGGGTACATTTGTATTCTTAGGAGTAGGAGAGAATCCAGAGGATCCTATGAAGCTACATAGTGACGTATTTTTACCAGATGAAAAAGCGATGATCCAAGGGATTTCTCTTATCGTTGGACTAGCATTAAATACTACTGAAAAAATTCAATAAGTTAAAAAATAATAAGCAATAATAGTGTTGCTTTTCCCTTTTAGAATCAGCACTATTTGTAGAAAAGGAGTGTAAAAAAAGTGCAAGAAAATTCTCTGCGTAATTGGAAAATTCATTTATTTGTTTTGATATTAGTCTGTGTTACAGAATTTATCGGCGTAAAAACGTTTAACATCGGGATTGGAGCTATTGCATTATTTCCAATGTTGTATGCATTAATTATCGGAGCGGTTATTAGTTTACCTTCTTTAAAAATTTTAAAAATGAAAGAAATGAATGTAGCCGCCAATATTTTAGGAATTTCATTCATGCTTTTTGTAGCCAAATTGGGAATGTTAATGGGGCCATCATTGCCGAAGATATTTGATGCGGGGATTTCTTTAGGATTACAAGAAGTGGGGCACTTTGCAGGGACAATCCTATTAGGTTTACCAATTGCTTTACTTCTTGGAATGAAAAGAGAAGCAGTCGGTGCTACTTTTTCAATTGATAGAGAACCTAACTTAGCTATTATTGCTGAAAAATATGGCTCTGATTCACCAGAAGGACGGGGAGCACTTGGAGTATATGTTTGTGGTACTTTGTTTGGGGCTTTATATCTGTCAGTGTTAGCAAGTTTTTTGGCTCAAACTGGTTGGTTTCACCCAATTTCACTAGCCATGGGTGCCGGTGTAGGTTCAGGTAGTATGATGGTCGCCATGTCTGGAGCATTAGCCGTTATATTCCCAGAATCCGCAAAGGATATCGCAGTTTTTGCTGGTGTCGCTAACTTAATTACAACAATTTTAGGAACGTATATTTGTGTATTCTTTTCTCTTCCTTTTACAAACTATTTATACAACAAATTTGAACCTATTTTAGGGCGAAAGTCAAAAAAAGATCAAATGAAAAATATTGGAGCATAGGACATAAAGGGGAGATTTTATATGAAAGATAAAATATTGACTTTTATTATTATTGGAATAATAGCCATTATGGGAAATTGGGTTGGATATAATGTTTCACCTATTGACGCATTACCAGGTATGATGATCATTGTTGCTGTTACGATATTAGGGTTCTTTTTCGCAAAAATCATCCCTATTAAACTACCAATTGTTGTTTGGGTTTCAATGATAGCATTATTGATTACAACGCCGATTTTTCCAGGAAACGCATCAATCATAAAAGTAACGGAACAAGTTAATTTTATGGCCTTGGCAACACCTATTTTGGCGTATGCCGGCCTATCTTTCGGGAAAGATTTGAAAGAGTTTAAAAAATTAGGATGGCGTATAGTTGTTATTTCACTAGTTGTATATACAGGAACATTTTTACTGTCAACTCTTGTTGCAGAAATTGGTTTTAGATTAACTGGTAAATATCATTAAGTATTCGTGATTGTGCTGATCCGTATTTGACTTAAAACCAAGGAAACGAAAAATCGAAAGAGTTTATGGCGACTTTTTAACGTATATTGAAGGTGTCTTCGCTGTATGAGATGTCAAAAGAGCAGCACAGTTTTACCTTAACTTTAATAAAATGCCCGATTCTAATGTGATGGAATCGGGTATTTTTTATGCAAAGAAAGTAATAATTTCTCCAACAAGAACTGATGTATTAGCTTCCTGCGCTTGGTATCTAATTCCCAATGGATATGATATATGAATAGCAGAATATCATTCGCAATATAATCTTTTAAACATCAATGTAGACAGAGGTTTGCGACTGTTAGTTATGTATTTTCCTAAGAATATTTCATATTCTTATAGAAAAAACCCTCTACAAAATAAAAGCAAAGAATCAACTGCAGAAATTAAAAAGGGGACTGGGAAAATGGAGAGTAAATCTTCGTTAAAAGAACATTTGTGTCAATTGGAGGAGACTTTGTTAAAACCTGAAATCCGTACATCTCCTGAAGAACTTTCAAAATTGTTGAAAGATGATTTTTTTGAGTTCGGAAGTTCAGGTAACGTATGGTATAAAAGGGATTGCTTTGGAGACGAGGGGATTGGCGTTGGAACAATGACATTAAGTAATTTTGAAATACATCAATTGTCTGAGGATACAGTGTTAACTACCTATCGAATTTATAATGAAATAAAAATGGAACATACATTACGAAGTTCAATCTGGAAATATAGAAATGGTAGATGGCAAATGTTTTTTCATCAAGGTACAAAAACAAAATCACCCCTTTAATCTTATTCAACTAAACGGCGCAATTGTTCAAAAAAGAGCTGTGAGGATCACTCTATTTCTAATGCAAAATAAACGGGCAGGAAAGCTGAATTAATGGAAACTTCCCCCTTTTTAATTCGTATAAAAAGTAATAAGAAATAAAGTTGTCCTTGGGAGGTCTGAGGGCGGATTACGGATTACGGATTATTGGTATCGCTCTTTTACTTGTGTCGTACTTAGTAGCTGTGAAAAAACAAACATGGTTTTTAGCTGGATTTAATGAAAAAATGATTAAAAACAAGTCTTTGTTAGGCACAATAATAGGTGGAGTTTTTTTTCTACCCTTAGGATTGTTAGTAGTCATCAATAGTTTTATTGACTATCCTTATGAAGTAAAGGTTCTTATAATTGCTATGTTGGTTTTATTAACAATTGTGTACGTATTTATCAATAGAAGATTACTTCATTAATTCAACTAATGGTGATTTACGTCCTTACCAGGAGCTGTTTGGCAGCTCCTTTTTTATGGAACTAAAGAGACAAGTTGGCATTAAAACAATATTTTGTGTTCTTGCAGTAAAAGAACGTTGATTAATGGTTTAATTAAGTAATGATTGAACCAGTTAAAGAATAGATAATAGTTTCATTGTTTTTTTTACGATTTGCTCTATTAAAACTTGAGAGGAGGGAAATTCAATGGAAAGAGAATTTCCTATAATTGAAACAAGAAGATTAATCTTACGAGAAGTAATAATAGAGGATGCTAAAGATATGTTTAAATATCTATCCGATAAAGATGTTGTGAAACCTATGGGGTTAGTACCTTGCCAAACAGTAGAGGACGTATGGGATGAAATTAGGTGGTACAAATCTATATACGAAGAAGGTACAGGAATTAGATGGGGAATTACACTAAAAAATTCTGGTAAGGTAATAGGAAGTTGTGGTTTTCTTAATATGCTTACCAAACATTATCGAGCTGAAGTTGGATATGAATTAAGCAAAGATTACTGGGGAAAAGGGATAGCTAGTGAAGCATTGGAAGCCGTTGTTAAGTATGGTTATCGCCACTTTCAGTTAGAAAGAATTGAGGCTCTAATTGAACCTGCTAATCTCCCATCACAAAAACTAGTAGAAAAGCAAGGCTTTAGAAGAGAGGGCTTGCTGAGACATTATGAATTTACATGTGGTAAATTCGATGATTTATATATGTACTCAATCATAAAAGAAGATCTCACTCTTATTTAAAATAGGCTATGTTAATGAGTCATGTTGTTTTTATTTTTAAACAAAGACCTTCGTAATTGAAGGTCTCCTAATATGTGTAACGTATTCAACTACTTCTTCTTATAGACCCAGATAAAATAATATACTGCAAGTGAAGTTAATCCAACATTCGTATATATGAAAAATATTCCACCATACCATATATTTTTTTCAGCAAGTGGGTCGAAAATATAATGTAAAAAATGATATATTGCCACATACAATATGCAAACATACCAGAATACTTGCTCTTTTCCTGAATTGAATTTTTTACCAAGTTGAAGAATAACAACCCAAAGCACGAGTATTAATGATATGCCAATTAAATTGAAAGGGTAAGTTACAAAATAAAAAATGTATGCACTATAATAAAACGCAATAATGGACAACAAAAGCATTAATAGTGATTTTCTGGATTCTTTTCGTGTAATAAAAATATATAGACCGACTAAAATACCAACACAAGAATAAATGTAGTGAAATAAATTTTCCATTTCAAAACCTCAAATTTAGCAACAAATTTTTATTTTTTTCGATAAATAACGACATTCTTATACTATTATAGGTTAAACTGCTCGGAAATAAAGAACTTTCAACAATCATTTTACTCACTGTTTCGTTATCTCTACGATGTTTAACAACATCTAAAAAATGAAACCAACTCAAATAATTGTCGAGGTATTTTGTAGCCACGCCATTTAATCGTTGCATCCAACCTTTTAATCGGCTGTGATAATTGTTTACATTTTGGATATGATAAAGTCCTTTAACTAGTTCTGTTCCGTCTTTGGTTTGAAATAAATCAATTGTAAAACTTCACCTAAGTTGGAAGCCTCCTTTTTTTCCTATATGTTTAATTATTATACAGAACTAATGTTCGTGAAGCGATTTTGTCCAATAAGGTAGACTCTCTAAAATGATTATTTGCACCCAATTGGTTGAACTTCTTGAACTATAGGGGCAGAATTAGTTTAAGAGGGTTAATGAGGACGCTTATGATAAAATTATTAATAAAATAATAATGCAAGGAGTTTTGTAAGTGCTTAAAAATAGAAAAATAATAGTAACAGGTGCGGCTTCTGGAATCGGAAAAGAAATTGTCAAGCAATGCTTATATGAAGGTGCTTCAGTAATAGCGTGTGATATTAATGAAGAATCTCTATTTGATTTAAAACGGTCAATGGATGACCGAAATGTTTTACATACATATCAGTTAGATGTAAGTAAATATGAAGAGGTCGCAAATTTTTTTGAATATGTTGAAACAGAACATTCCAACGTAAATGGTTTAGTTAATAATGCAGGAATTTATTTGGCAAAAAATATAGTGGACTATCAAGTTGATGAAATTGATAAAGTCCTAGATATAAATGTAAAGGGATTCATTTATTTCTCGCAAATGTTTGGGAAGAAATTGTTACAAACTCAACGCAAAGGAGTGGTCGTGAATATGTCGTCAGTTTCAGGCATAGAAGGCAGTTCAGATGCGGTTTATGGGTTATCAAAAGCTGGCATACTAGGATTAACTAAAAGTTGTGCAATGAATTTTTCACCATATATCCGAGTTAATGCTGTTGCTCCTACTATGGTTAACACTCCAATGATGGGATCTATACCTGATTGGAGAAAAGAGGAGTATTTAAAGCACGGACTCATCAATACACCTGTTATGCCTGAAGATGTTGCTGATACTGTTGTCTTCTTATTATCCGATAAATCCAAGCATTATACAGGTGCAACATTTGATATTAATAATGGAGGATATTTAAGGTAGCTTTAGCCCTTATTAAACATTCGAGCAAATTTTGTTAAACCTGCAGGAAGTTATAAGAAGAAGCGAAATTATTTAGCGGCCAATACCAGGGTATATTCGTAATTTATGGGATAACTATTAGACTAGTTAAGAACAGCAGGTGTACATAGACAAAAAATAAAGGATTGTATTTACTTAACTCCCAAATTCCTTGGTTCAATACTGTTCCCGAACAATAAAGTTGTTTAAAAAACAATGAAGTTATTTGAAAATTTCGTGTATTTAATCCGTGCACTTATCCTCAAATGACAATAAAGTTTTTCAAGGTTTGTTGTGACATTCTTGTAACATAGATTTACTACAATATGTTGTGAGGTGATCATATGAGGAATGAAAGTAAGATAAAAGTATCAAAGAAGATTTATAGAAGTGTGATGTTTTTGATTTGTATATTCGTTCTATTTGTTTCAGGGTGCAGTGCGTGGGAAGAGAAAGATGAAAAAGATGTAAAAGGAATTACAAAAATTGCTTTTTGGGATGAGCAGAGAAAAGGAACAAATTTTATGAATTCCACATCTTTACCGGGTAATTATGAAGCAGCTAAAGAATTTAACATTGAATACATTCGTTTAGCTCCGGATAAATGGGCGAAGGATAGAGACTTTTTATTTAATGATCAGGCTGATGCTAATCCTAATAAGGATTTTTTAATAGGGAATGCCGATCAATATGAAGGTATCGTTGAAGAGGATTTTACTAAGTTGAAAGCGGACTTGGATGCGGCTTACGAGCGTGGGTCAAAAGTTGTGCTGACGGCTGAGTCTACCGGGCAATCGATGGAGACAGTTTAACGATTATAAAAATGATGATCGCATCTGGCAGGATTTCAGTTACCATGAACAATCAGCTCAGTTTTGGAGGGACCTTGCGAGTAGGTTGAAAGATCATCCAGCTATTATTGGTTATAATCTTATCAATGAACCGCATCCTGAAACGGCTACAGGGTTTAATGATTTTTGGACAGAGGACTATCATGCATGGTACAGCAAAGTTGAAAACACAGCTGCGGATTTAAATAAGTTATATGAAACGATTGTGCAATCTATTCGAACAGTAGATTCTGAAACGCCAATCATATTAAATTCAGGTCTGTATTCGACTCCTTGGGCATTTCAATATTTGAAACCAATGAAAGACGATAAAGTGTTATATGCTTTCCATATGTACGAGCCTTACGAAATGACCAGAGTACCCTGGCAAAGTAAAAGTTGGTGAAGAACAGACAGAAAAAATGTTCAATAAAGAAGCACTGCAACAATTTTTAGAACCTATTGAAAAGTGGGCGGAAGAACATAATATACCGGCTAATCGGATCATTGCAGAAGAATTCGGCATTAATCGGATGGTAAAAGGATCGGATCAATATTTATCAGACTTAATTTCCATTTTTGATGAGTATGGCTGGCATTGGGCTTTCTATGCTTTCCGTGAAGATACGTGGGAAGGCATGGATTATGAATTAGGTGATCAGCCGCTTAAGTGGAAATACTGGGAGGCATTAGAGAATGGTAAAAGACCGAACCGAGAAGACATACAGGTAGTTAATCAGATTTGGAATACATTAAAGCAAGAACTTAAGAAGTAATAGGCATCATAATGAAATAGTAGGTGAAACCTATAAAATGGTTTTCACCTTTTTGTTTTGAATGAAATAAAGTGGATTTGTGAGGAGAAAGGAGATAAGCGGCTTGAACATTTTAATTGCCGATGATGAGAAGCAAATGACATTCATCTTAAAGACATATTTTGAGAAAGAGGGATTTACTGTTTTTGCCGCCAATGATGGAGAAGAAGCGCTCGACCTTTTTTTCTCCGAGAAAGTCGATCTTGCGGTGTTGGATTGGATGATGCCGAAGATAAGCGGCATAGAGGTTTGTCAAGAAATCAAGAAAACAAGTTTGGCAAAGGTTGTTATGCTAACAGCGAGGTCTTCCAACGATGATGAATTCAGTGCTTTGGATATTGGAGCGGATGAATATCTCAGAAAACCATTCGATCCCCGTATTTTGATTCTTAGAGTCAAGAAAATATTACGCATGGAGAAGTTGATCGAAATAAGGAATTTAAAGATAGATTTACAAAGGCAGAAAGTCTTTAGAGAGGGGGAAGAATTGACTCTTTATAAAAAAGAGTTTGATTTACTGCGATACTTATACGAAAACAAAGGACAGGTTTTGTCTAGGGAAGTTTTGTTACCGTCAGTCTGGGGCATGGATTATGTCGGCGAAGAAAGGACGGTTGATACTCACATCAATAGGTTGCGTGACAAAATTGGAGCGGAGCATATTATCACCCACAGAGGAACAGGATATAGTTTTTATGATAAAAATGAATAAAATAAGCAAGAAACTATTAATGATGGTAAGCATCATTATGTTGTTAGTCTTCGGTATATCTTATTTATTGAATAATTATTTCTCGTCTGATTATTACTTGTATAAAATGAAACAAAGGCTCACCTCCATTTATTTTGAAGTGCAGAACTTGAGTATAGAAGAATTAGTAGAAGCAGAACAAAGCATTGAGAACAATAATAACGTTACAATTGTTATGGTTGAGAATCATGGTAGCACGGAAGAGATCAATGATAATGTTCAATTTGCTTTGTTTAAGGATAAAATCGTACTGAATAAATTTTGGATTACAGATGAGACTTTACAAAAAGTAGCTAAAGGGCAAACGGTCAAACTGTTATTCAATCAAGGGAAACTGAAGTCCAGCTTATTAACAGTATTATATGAGCAGGAGAATCAGTTGATCTTGCTAGGAACAGTGGTTGTGCATAATACGGATGCTTTACAAATTGTAAATCAATTGAATTTATATTCCATTCTACTAGGCATTATCATTAGTTTATTGTTGGTCGCATATTTCTCTCAAAAAATTATTACACCATTAGAGAAATTAAAGAGTGTAGCGAAGGACATTTCCAATCTGAATTTTAAACAAGTCGAGATTAAATCAGGTGATGAAATTGAGGAATTGTCTTATAGCATTAATGAGATGAGTAATCGCTTGAAAAATGCCCATTCTGAGCTAGTAAAGAAAAACCAAAGCTTGAACACGTTGATATCTAGTATATCGCACGAAGTAAAAACACCGTTATCATTAATACAAGCCTATACGATTGGGATAAAAGATGGGTTAGATGATGGAACATATACGGATGTCATTCTGGAACAAGTAACATATACCTCTGAAATGGTCGATTATTTAATAAAACTGTCTAAAGTGCAAGCGATGAAAGTGAACAAATCAAAGTTTGATTTAAGAGAGCTTCTTCAAAAAGTTATAGCCCAATATAAAATTACTTTGCAGAACAATCATTTACATGTAAGGAGCAATCTTGATTCAATTGAGAATTTTAGTATTGAAGAAGATATGAGTCAAATGGAGATAGTATTTCATAATTTGATTAGCAACGCTATCAAGTACGGCGAAGAAGACTATTTCGAAATATTACTAACGAATGATAGAGATAACGAACTAAAATGTACAATCAAAAATAAGACAACCCGTGTACAGCAAGAGCATTTAACTCAAATTTGGGATTCTTTCTATGTGATAGAAGAATCGAGAAACAAAACATTCTCAGGAACTGGACTAGGCCTATCTATTGTGGCTACTATTTTAGATGAAAACGAATTGTCGTATGAAGTGAAGCTAGAGGATTCGTATATTAGTTTTAGTATATGGTTTCATTTGAATTTAGCTTGAAAGCATCACCTTTTTAGGGATGCTTTTTTTGTTTGTTATATTGCTGTGACATAAGGCAGTTATGATAATGAATGAAAGAAGAGTGCAAGCATTAAATAACAAATATATAAATGATGTTAAATGGGAAGGAGAGACAAGATGGAAAACGGAAAAGTAGCATTTGTGGCAAGTATCTTACTGGTGGCGTTGATTTACTTCGCGTCTGTTAAAGAGATTGCTATTCCAAGAGAGAAAATAAAAGAAATTCAAATGATTGTCGATGAAACAATCCATGGGAAAGTACAAGTAGATTGGCGAAACGTAGCCGCGGTCGTACATACTGAATATGGTCTTAATTCTGTATCTAAAAATGAAATAAAAAGCATTACAGCTCGTTTTATAGGAAAAAGGGAGAATAACTATATATTAAAGGATATGCAACAAGTGACCAAGGAAATGAAATACAATCAAAAGCAAAAAAAGCGTGTTAGCTCGTTCCTGAAGCAATTATCTAGTGAAGGGGACATAGCAGCGAAAAACAAAAACAATAGTATGCAACGATATTTTATCGAGAGTATTGAAGAGGCAGCGATCTCTAATTATAAAGCGTACAAAATCCTGCCTTCTATTACAATCGCACAAGCTATACTGGAATCGAATTGGGGAAGGTCACAATTATCAACGAAGTATCATAATCTTTTTGGAATCAAAAGCTATAATTGGAACGAGAAAACAGCGAATTTAAGTACGAATGAGTTTTATAATCAGACCATTAAAGATGATTTCAGGGTGTATGAGGATGTATATGAATCCATAGAAGATCATGGTTTATTCTTATCTGAAAATCCTCGTTACAGAAAGCATGGATTGTTTTCTTCCAACACATATATGGAGCAGGCTCTGGCTTTACAAGAAGCTGGGTACAGTACGATAGAAAATGAAGAAGGTGAGAGAATATATAGTAAGCAATTAATAGAATTAATTCAGCAGTATCAGTTACAGTTGATCGATAGTAATGTTCAGCTTAAATATGCATGATTTCTTCTTTACGTAGAAATGGGTGAGTTGGATATTATCCCCTATAGGTAGATAGTGTAAAAAGACCATAAAAAAAGATGTAGGTTTTCAGTTACCTATAGAATTATGTAGTTTATGTTAATATCTTCTAGACATATTTTGCAATTCCTTGTTTAATTTTAAATGACTTTATTGTAAATGAAACATTTTTATTGTCACTATACATAAGGGAGTTGCTTTGACAGCTCTTTTTCTTATGGTGCTAAACCAGCTAATAGTTTGTCAACATTTTTCAATGAACACTTAAAATATTTCATGCTATTTAGTTATACTTTTAAACTATGCTAGATCTTGGAAAGTCGCTTATTTAAAGGGCTTTCCTTCTTTACGTTTCTTATCATAGAACTCTCGTAATCCCTTGTTCCGAGGGATGATTTCATCTTTCGTTCTCTTCTTGCGACAATCACGAATGGTACAACGAACTGCCATAAAATGAAAATACACTATTTTGTTGTTTTAGTTTTATCCTCAGTTTTATTGTTAGGGTGTACTTCGAAGCAAAAGAATTACAATGTTACGAAAGCAGAAGTACATAAAGGCCCAAAGGAAAAAAGTAATAAATCAAATTCTAGTTCTAAATTAAATTACCTAACAACAATTCAAAACAAACACCATCATTCACTGTAAATGAAAAATAAAAGATGTAATAATGCTATATGAAATAAGGGGTGAAAATCGGAAATTTGATTTTTTCGAAAAGCCTTTGTAGGAATGGCTTTTTTGGACAATGGATGAACAGCTTCCGCTAGGCGAGTAAAAGTAAAAGCAGTTCAAGATGAAAGTGGTAAGAGTATAACAGCAAAAGGAGTGATAGTAAAAGAAGAGACACCTATAAAAGAATTATCTAAAGATTATACCCAAAAGCCAGTTACTATTAATAAAATAGTGAAAATATGTTGACGAATGATATGTATCCGCTTACAATGATACTTAGTTATTAGTATATTTAGAAAATTAAAAAGAATTCTCAGCATGACAATGGTATTCGACAAAAGAATCGGGTGTCATGCATCATGTACGGATTAGCGGGAGAAGTCTTATTAACAAGCGATCTAAAAAGAATGAATTGGCATTATGGAAAAGGAAAAGTCGGTTCAATGGAGTAGAAAAAATAGTAGTGACCATTGAGACGTCAGCAATAAGACTGGGATTAGTCAATCCCGATATTTATCGTGATATGCATGTTCTGTATCATGCGATTATCGAAGCACTGCATGGAGTGACACGCGGCCAAGTCGAGCTTGGTGGTCTTTTGAGGACGGCGGGACTTCGGTTTGCTATCGTTCGAGGCAGGCCGTTTAAAAACGGGGACGAAGGAATGGATTGCTGTCGCCGTGTATGGAACGATTGGAGCACAAGTTCGGGGATTTGAACATGAACCGGTTAGCTTGGGAATTAACCACATTTAAATAATTAAAAGCCTATAGTTATTTAGTGAAATAGGGGGCTGTATTGATGACTGGATAAGTCTGTCAATATAGCCTCCTTTTTGTTTGTTTTAAAAAAGGAATAAGGGGTGTAGGAAATGATTATGTTAACGGGCCAATCTTTAACAATTGAAGAGGCGAAAAAAGTATTGTATGGTAATGCGTTTGTCACGGCTTCAGCCGATAGTGTTAAGAAAGTGGAAAAAAGTAGGGAAGCTGTTGAAAATATCGTGAAACAAAAGAAAGTAGTCTATGGTATTACAACCGGTTTTGGAAAATTCAGCGATGTGTTGATTGATGCAGGGGACGTAGAGCAGCTGCAGTGGAATTTGATTCATTCCCATGCATGCGGAGTAGGAGAACCGTTTCCTGAATTGGTATCAAGAGCTATGGTTCTTCTCCGCGCCAACGCGCTATTAAAAGGGTTTTCCGGCGTTCGTCCTGTTGTCATTGAGCGTTTGCTTGAGCTTTTGAATGCGCATATCCATCCGGTCATCCCTCAGCAAGGCTCTCTAGGGGCGAGTGGGGACTTGGCGCCTCTTTCTCATTTGGCACTTGTATTGATGGGAGAGGGCGAAGTGTTCTATAAAGGGGAGCGAATGGAGGCCATCATAGCTTTATCGAAAGAAGGCATTCTTCCGCTGACACTTAAAGCAAAAGAAGGTCTTGCTTTGATTAACGGAACGCAGGCCATGACGGGAATGGGACTCGTCAATTACATTGAAGCTGAACAGCTGGCCCATCAAACTGAGGCGATTGCTTCAATGACGTTAGAAGGGTTACGCGGCATTGAAGACGCCTTTGATCCGGATGTTCATCTAGCTCGCGGTTACCGCCAGCAATCAGAGGTCGCGGAACGGATCCGCCGCATGATCAATGGTAGCCAGCTCATCACCAAGCAAGGGGAACTACGGGTACAGGATGCGTATTCTCTCCGCTGCATCCCGCAAGTGCATGGGGCATCATGGCAAACTCTCGATTATGTAAAAGAAAAATTGGAAATCGAAATGAATGCTGCAACGGATAATCCGCTTATTTTTGATGATGGTGAAAAGGTTATTTCAGGAGGCAACTTCCATGGACAGCCGATTGCATTTGCGATGGACTATATGAAAATCGCTGTGGCCGAGCTTGCGAATATTTCAGAGCGCCGTATTGAGCGACTCGTCAATCCTCAGCTGAATGATTTACCACCATTCTTAAGTCCGGAACCTGGCTTGCAGTCGGGAGCGATGATCATGCAATATTGTGCCGCTTCACTCGTCTCTGAAAATAAAACACTCGCACATCCTGCAAGTGTGGATTCCATACCATCTTCAGCGAACCAAGAAGATCATGTTAGCATGGGAACGATTGGATCCCGACACGCCCATCAAATCATTCAAAATGTTCGTCGCGTTTTGGCGATTGAACTCATTTGTGCCTTGCAGGCGGTGGAATACCGTGGAACAGAAAAGATGGCTCCATTTACAAAAGAGTTGTATACGGAAGCAAGAAAGCTTATTCCAAGCATTACACATGATCGTATCTTTTCAAAAGATATTGAAGCAGCGGCAAGCTGGTTACATCAAATCGATTGGAATTCATTTATTCATAGGAGCTTACCCACCAAATAATAGTATGTGAGGGAGTAACCGAATTTTAAAAATGCATGCGAAGCTTTTTCTATAAAGGTTAGGCTAATAAGATCAAAAAGTAGTCCTTCACTGGGTTTTTATGTCAGCTATTCTAGTTGCGTAATGCTACACAGACCCCTATATTCCAAAAAAAGTTAATAATATGTTTTAATAACGGCCGTGATAAAAAAAAATCGGAAGAATTAAACCTATTGATAGAGTGATTTCCTTTGCTTTATTGATTCAAGATAAAATTGCATTATTGGAGGGGAATCTAATTTGGAAAATCAGCAATTGCAACTGCCTGCTAAAAATGAACAAAACCAGCCGTCAAATACTTTACAAAGAAAACTAAAAGCGCGCCATCTAACGATGATTTCGTTGGGCGGTGCGATTGGAACAGGGCTTTTTCTCGGCAGCGGGCCGGCCATTCACACTGCAGGACCTGGAGGGGCTTTGGTCGCTTATGCCGTTATTGGTATAATGGTTTATTTTATTATGACAAGTCTCGGAGAACTAGCATCATTTATGCCTGTAAGCGGAGCTTTCAGTACCTACGCAACGCGTTTTATTGATCCAGCACTTGGGTTTGCGCTTGGTTGGAATTATTGGTTCACTTGGGCGATGACGCTTGCCGCAGAACTATCTGCCGCAACGATGGTTATGAAGTTTTGGTTTCCTCACAGCCCGTCATTGTTATGGAGTTCTTTGTTTTTAGTTTTGATATTCTTGTTGAATTACGTATCCGTTAAAGGGTATGGAGAAGGGGAATATTGGTTTTCGCTCATTAAAGTGGCGACCATCATCATTTTTATCGTTGTCGGTATATTGATGATATTCGGGATTATGAATGGAGAGGCGATTGGTTTTAAAAACTTCACAGTTGGCGACGCTCCGTTTGCCGGCGGTTTTTTAGCAACATTGGGTATTTTCATAGCTGCTGGTTTTTCTTTTCAAGGGACAGAAATAGTTGGTGTTGCAGCCGGTGAGAGTGAAGATCCGGCAAAAAATGTTCCACGTGCAGTTCGCAGCATCTTTTGGAGGATTTTCCTATTTTACATCCTAGCGATATTTGTAATTGGATTGATAGTTCCTTATACGAATAGCAGTTTGCAGGGACATACGATCATGGTTAGTCCGTTTACGATGGTGTTTGAAAAAGTGGGACTGGCATTTGCTGCTTCCGTGATGAATGCTATCATTTTAACAGCCGTACTATCCGCAGGTAATTCGAGTCTTTACGTGACAAGCCGAATGTTGTACTCAATGGCAAATGAAGGGCTGGCACCGCATATTTTTGGGAAGCTCAACAAACGCGGCGTTCCCATTTGGGGACTGGTTGTAACTTCACTTGTAGGGATGTTGGCATTTTTTGCTTCCATTTTCGGTGATGGAGTAATATATATTTGGCTGATGAATGCAGTTGGAGTCACTGGATTTATATTTTGGCTGGGTATAGCTGCCAGTCATTACCGGTTTAGAAAAGCATACATTGCTCAAGGTTTTTCACTGGACGATCTTCCTTATCTTTCAAAATGGTTTCCTTTCGGACCGATATTTTCATTTATCCTTTGTTTTTCGGTTTTATTGGCGCAAAACTATCAAGCCTTTATCGGAGATCACATTGAGTGGGCGAGTGTAATTGCTAGCTATCTTGGTATCCCATTATTTTTGGTGATGTGGCTTGGCTATAAATTTATTAAGAAAACTAAAGTAATTCCGTTAGAAGAATGTCAAATTGATTTCGATGAACACAGGAATGCAAAATAGACATAAGATCCCTTTTAAGAATTTATTCGAATTAATTATTAAATAAATATAACTTTCGTTGTTAAGAAAAGTTCCCGATGATTTATACTATTTGATGCTTTCAAATAAAAATTATTTACTTATTGGCTTTTAAAAAGTGCAAGAGTTTACAAAAGGGTCGCTGATGCAGTCCTTTTTTTGTATAGCTAAATGGGGAGGAAAGTTCCTAAATATTACATACACTAATATAATAGTATAGAGGAGACCCATTTATCTGGACAGCTTTTATAAACACCATGCAATTTGATTTAAGTGAATTATTCCGTGAATACAGAACATTAACAAAAAAGTGAGCAGGTTTAAAATCAAGGATGTGAAAAGGTGTCTACTTTAGTGACAGTTACAATTCAAATTGTTGTAGTGGGTTTTTTAAACTATTTTTCAATCCATGTTTTTAACCTTTGGCAAAAAGTTCTTAAAAATAATGATAAAGTTTTAGAAGATAGAAGCAAAAGAACATTAATAATAAAAAGTGACATTGACTCAAACAATTCAGCTATAAAAACAAAATAATTTGAAATAAGAGTGGAGGAGTTGCTGAGGCAACCAATTCTTATGGAGGTGCAGGATAGTTAAAGCGTGCTGTTTGACCTTTTTTCAACAAATGGGCGAGATTTTAAAAATGGTAGGAATTCTTTCTTAGTCTCTTCACACATATAAACATATATTTACCTTTGTTATCATAAAGCTTTATAAAAAAAGAATGAAATACAAATAAAGGGAAAAGGTACCTCGATATCGTATAAAACATATGTAATTCGTTTTTTTACTAACTAGTCATTTGTTGCTTAAGCAACATCATTAATAGGAGTGAAGATAATGGAAGCGGCGGTAGAAAGTATTTTTACAAATGAAATGGTGGAATTGGCCGGGCGTTTTTTTCAAGTGAGTGCAGAGAGTCCAGTAAAACTTGGGGATGCAGAAAACTATGTATTTGAGGTTTACCGGGATGGAACACCATTCATCTTGAGATTGACACACCAATCACATCGTACAAAAGAGCAAGTGCTTGCTGAGTTAAAGTGGATTGAGTATTTACAAAATGATGGAAGTGACATTCCGAAAGTTATTCCTTCAACAGAAAATAACTTAGTTGAAATTGTAACGGGTCTTGATGGGACAAATTTTTATTGTTGTCTGTTTGAAAAAGCACCTGGAGTAAGGATGAAAGTAACTGATGAAAATTTTAACGAACATTTATTTTTTGAATGGGGGAAAACAATAGGCCAACTACATAAAAAAACAAAAAGTTACAAGCCTGGAACAGAATATAAAAGATTGAATTGGTATGAAGAAGAATTATTGAATGCAACACTCTATCATGTTGATGTTCCAGAGCAAGTGATACACCAACAAGAATTAATTATTAAGAAATTAAATGCTCTTCCAGTTCATCAAGATAACTTTGGATTGATTCATTCTGATATTCATCACGGCAATTTCCATTATCATGAAGGTAAGATTTATGTTTTTGACTTTGATGACTGTTCTAATCACTGGTTTGCAAGCGATTTGGCAATACCTCTGTATTATTTTATGTGGAGCTTAGAACGTGAGGGCGTAAATGACCTCGATGGATATGCTACCGAATTTATGAGGGAATTCATAAAAGGATATGAGACAGAAAATCACCTTGCACCTGAAGATTATGAAACAATACCTCTATTTTTAAAGTTAAGAGATCTAACTTTATATAGTTTTTTCTATAAAAAGTACGATTTAAAGAATACAGATAGTCAATTAAACAAAACAGTTCAAAAAATTGAACGGAGAATAAAAGAAAGTCGTACTATTGTTCACTTCGATTCGAACGTGATTTTTTAAGAGATTGAAGGTTCGCATGGAACAAATAGGAATAGTTAGGTAGGGGAAATTATGCAAATTAGACAAACTACAGATTATGAAAAAATTGCAAAATTAAATCGATATGTTCACAATTTGCATGCAAAGCTTTATCCCAGATATTTCAAGGAATATAACTATAGTGAAATTAAAGATACATTCAAAAGTTTAATCAACAACAACAGTTTTGTTTTCCTTCTTTTAGAAGATAATGAAGAATCACTTGGTTACGTGTGGATAGAGATTAGAAACTATCCAGAAAATGTTTATAAAAATGGTTATAATTCTGTATATGTGCATCAGATTAGTATAGTTGAGAATCAAAAGAAAAAAGGTTATGGAACGAGGTTAATGGAAGAGGTATATAAAATAGCGAAAAGGAACGATATAGATTTAATTGAATTAGATTATTGGTTTGAAAACGATGATGCAAAAGAGTTCTATAAAAAACATCATTTTATAAAGTACAGAGAATTTGTTTATAAACAGTTATAGTTTATTGTTTAACTAACAGATGCGATACTCCGATACTTCAAATATAGGAAGGTCGCTTTTTCTTATTAAAGAAATGAGGGAATTTAAGAAGAACTTCATATTGTATCCCTTTTATTTATATTTAAGATTTTAATAAAATGAATGATACTAGGGGGACTATTATGAAGGTTAATCAAAGAACAACATTTATTAATGAAAAAGAAGTTCAATACACACATATTGAAACCGGAAGTCCGGTTATTTGTTTTATGTTTTCTGGAGCAGGTTACACGTATGAGAAGCCTTTATTTTATTATTCGACAATGACAATGCTTCAGAATCAGTATGATGTCGTTCATATTCATTATTCATACGGCCAGGATGTAATCAAGTTTCCATTGGAAGATATCACAAAAATCATTGTTAATGATGTCAATCACATCATTACTGAGGTGTTTAAAAATCAACGATATCAAGAAACGGTATTTTTAGGAAAATCACTTGGTACAATTCCTATCATTAACGGACTTATGAAAATTGATATGAATATGAATTCTAAAATGATTTTGCTTACACCACTTTTAAAGTTTGATTCAATTTTTGAAGCATTATTAAGTAGTAATCATTCAGCCCTTATTGTTATAGGCGAAAAAGACCCTCATTATATTTCTAGAAAAATCCAAGAAATTGAAAATAAAACAAATATAAAAATTGAAAAAGTCCCCAATGCTAATCATTCTTTAGATATTGAACCATTTAATACTTCAAAGTCCATTACAGTCTTAGAAAATGTAATGAAAAGAATAGACAAGTTCTTAAAATATAACTCTAGTTCAGCTAACGGGTGCGATTCTTCATAAAGAAGGATACACTGTATTCATTGATCAGTGCGTTAACCATCCTGCCCGCTTATATTACTCTGTTCAGTAAAAATAAAAAAAGTAGCCATCCATGATGTGGATTGGCTACTTTTCTTATTGTCTTATTGATTTAGAGCTGATATATAACGTTCATAATAATTTTTTACTCATGTTGTACCAAATTACTCTTCCATGCTCTGAGCTTGAAACACCGTTGTTGAGGTATCCATAGTTTTCATAGAAGCGAATTAAGTTCTCTTTACAAGTAAGTGTAATCGTTTCACGTTTGTTCGCTCTCGCTTCTTTTTCAAGATGAGCAAGTAACGCGGATGCCAGGCCTCGTTTTTGGAAATGCGGGGACACCGCTAACCCTAAAATAGTTTGATAACCACCAGACGCTGGGTTTACCTGTATCTCACTAAATAAATCATCTGTAATGAACGCTGTGTCAATGACTGGTCCATTGATTAAACCCGCGAGCACACCGTCCTCCTCCGCTACAAAAAAACTATCCGGGATTAATTGAATGCGCTTTTCGAACGCTTCTTTTGTAGTCGCTTCTTCTTTTGAAAAACAAAGATGTTCAATAACTACAAGTTCAGGTAAGTCTTCCATTTTTACTTTTCGTATGTTCAGCATATCTACCTTTCCTCCAAAATAAACCATATTCTTAAATTAATTATAATATTTTATTAAATAAATAGAGATTTAAATGTACATCTTCATCTCCTAACAAGATTTTCGTACATGAGTTTATTGTAACAAAAACTAGCATAGGTTAGGCCACTTGACTTTTCTAATTCAGCTTTTGGGGACAGCTGCATAAGGAAAAAGGTATAATTTAACGAAAACCTAAACAGGCAGGTGAGACAAATGACCTTGGAGAATTTTAATGAAATGCAAGAACGTGTAGAAAATGGAGAAGAATTTAGTTTTGACTATAAAAATGAGGAATACTGGATAAGTCAAAATCCAGATGAGTACTACCTTACACGAGTTAGGGGTTCGATAACTCAAGAATTTGATACTTCCAAAGCTCTTTTTGAAAATGGTACGATTAAGGGAAGAAAACTTTTCGAAATTTATATGGATATTGATTGGAACTAATAGTGATTTTCTAAAAGGAGTACATTTTATGAAATTTACATGTCCATGCTGCGGTTATAAAACACTGAATGAAGAACCACCAGACACCTATGAAATTTGTGAAATCTACTTTTGGGAAGATGATGGCTATCAATATAAATATCCAGATGAAGACGACGCAAACAATATTTCCTTTAGAGAAGCACAACAAAACTTTATTAAATTAGGAGTTAGTGAAGGAGCCTTTTCGAAGAACGTAAGAAAACCAAAAAGGTCCGATATAAAGGATAATAATTGGAAACTATTAGGAAGGCTTGAGTAAAAAAATAGAAATACGGAGATTTCAGTTATTGAGGAGTGGGAGATATTCGTAGCTTGTGTTCACTAATAATTTTTTTATTCATGATCGCGGGATGTTCTAAGAATGAAATGGAATATTATTCGAATCCTAATATGGTAAGCGTAAACGATTTGATTTTACATAAAACAAAAATTGGTGAATATCAGGTGTTTGAATCTGACAGTAAATTGTCTATTGAAGGAAATGGTGAACCAATAGAGATTGATTTGCCTGAACATAGTCATCTCAAAAGCTTGCACTTATCCCATGATGAGCGGTATTTAGCCTTTGATAGTCAGGTTCAAGAGAGAGTGGAAATTTTCGTCGTGAATTTGCAAACAGGTGAATCTAGCAATATATCAGATTCATACGATTATGCTGGATACGAACAACCATATGGAATAGCTTGGTCTCCTGCTAAAAATATAATGGCCCTGATCGGTGGTTATCCTGATTCCGCAAGAATTGTCCTATTTGATATGGATTCAGGTGAAGAAGGACACGGGGGCTCAGAAATATTTAAAGACATATATGGTGTGAAATGGGATAGAGATGGAGAGTCGATTCATTACCTTGTGGATTCGTTTGATGGAGATGGTGATTATACAGAGTATCAAACAGAAATCCAATCTGACCATGAGTTGCTTGGGGGAACGATTAACAAGATCAAGGCATTAAATCAGGAAGAGTATGAAGAATGGTTTATTGATTAAAACACTAGTTAGGGTTGCTTCGGCAGCTCTTTTTCTTATGAAGTTAACGGGCTATTTTACTGGAAGAATAATACTTTTGATATAATTGGTATATTAGTTATTTGTGATGGAGGTAATAAAAATGTTCAAATCGATTATTATATTTATTGTATCGTTATTTATTCTATATTTAGTAATTGAAAATGCTGTAAAAAACGGTATTAACCGTTCAAAAATTGGTCAACTCCTTGAATCGAAGTATGGTATCGAAGAAACTAAAAAGTCATCATTCTTAGATGATGATTTGGACAAAGAATAATAAGTTCATTCAACTAACTCGTGCAACTAATGTTATGTAAAATATGTGTAGAAAAAATAGTATTAGTCTAAAAGAAAGCATGTCCTCATATTTTTCATGGTAAAACTCTTTTTAAAGGAGAGGACCTTAAATGAGCGAACAAACTATCAAAGTGAATGGAATTACTATTTTTACTGAAAGCTTTGGAAATGTAAATGATCCAGCGATTTTACTGATGATGGGAGCCACTGCATCTATGGTATGGTGGGAAGAAGATTTCTGTCAACGCTTAGCAGACCGGGGCCTATATGTCATCCGGTATGATAGTCGTGATGTTGGCCGTTCAACTACTTATCCACCAGGAAACCCAGAATACTCCTTTGAAGATATGGCTGACGATGCTATTCATGTTTTAGATAGTTATGGTATTGAGCAAGCCCATATAGTAGGGATGTCAATGGGCGGCATGCTTACTCAAATGATTGCATTAAGGCACCCTGAAAGGGTTTTGACAGTTACCCTTATTGCGACATCAAATTTTGCACCAGAGTTACCTCCAATGGAGGAGAAAGTGACAAAATTTTTTGGTCAAGCAGGTGCAATAGACTGGACCAATGACCAATCCATTATTGAATTTATCGTGGGCAAATGGAGAATAATCTCTGGATCAAGACATACATTCGATGAACAGCGTATACACCGATTGGCAATCGAAGAAATAAGAAGGTCTAACAACATAGCTAGCATGAATAACCATGGTCTAATATCAGGAGGTGAGTCATACCTAACGAGAACGAAAGAAATTACTGTTCCTACTTTGATCATCCATGGTACTGAAGATCCAATTATTCCATACGAACATGGGAAGATGCTTGCTAACTTAATAAAAGATGCAGACTTATTCACATTGAATGGTACAGGGCATGAGCTTCACTATAACGATTGGGATGCATTGATTGATGTCATTACAAAACACACTCTACGGTTATCTTAATTATAAAAAATACTATTTTATTAATGTTGTTAAACTACTGGGTGATTTACTTCACTATGAGAGGTTGCTGAGGCAACCTTTTTTGTATGAAAACATATTCGTGAAAGGCCATACAAAATAAGCCCACCATATTTTAATTTTTTGAAGGACGTAAATGTGCTATGTCGTTATATTAACTGGTTATGCAGTTTGTTGTTCAGATGGAGCGATTGTATAGCCTTTCTTTTTTAGGAATTCGATCTTCGTTAATTTGTTTTTCTTCAAGGTAATTTGAGCCTAGATATGAGAGGGTTCTCCTGTTTTTAAGATGTTGTAAGCAATCGTCAATAGTAAATGAGCAGAAGCAATTCGTCCTTTCATTTTTCCCTGCCATTTGGTAATCCTTTTTCGATGTGAAGTAATTCGATTATCGATTATTTTGCCTTGACGTCGCTAGTACACACGCTACAACCATCGTTTTCAAAGCTTTGTTTCCTTGTGTGGTTTTACTTGTTTTTTTTACCAGCACTTTCATAATTTCCGGGACTCACACCCATACAACCCGGTGGCTACAACGTTTTCCGCTCTTCCCTTCTAGAGCTACAGGTGAGTTTTTTAATTTTAATCACTTCCTTAATTTAATTTAATTTTCTATGTATATAATTCTTAACAATATCAAAACCTATGAATAGCAACACATTACATTCATAGGAGCTGACAACATGGCTAGAAATAACAACAGTAATCAATTAGTAGTTAATGGTGCAGAGCAAGCTCTAGAACAAATGAAATACGAAATCGCTAGTGAATTTGGTGTTACACTTGGCGCTGATACAACATCGCGTGCAAACGGATCTGTTGGTGGAGAAATTACAAAACGTTTAGTGCAAATGGCTGAACAACAATTAGGTGGAAGAACTCGTTAATCGAAATCATAAGTAATGTTAGGGATAGTGATTGGGCTATCCCTATTTATATTAAAAAGGTATTATTCTACATGACCTTTAATAATCTTAATGTAGTCATCTTCAAACACTGTTTTTTGAAGTTTATTATTTGCATTAGGCTCCTAATCAATCTAAAAAATAATTGAGAAATAGTCACTGTTCTTTATACCTGATGGTGGGATAGAGGATAATGAACAACACGAAGAATGCCTTAGAAGAGACAGGTTATTCAATATCAGACCTCTCTTATATATTAAGTTAAAGTGATATTACTTAACCCAAATTTGGAAATTCCATCATCTCTAGATGAAGGTGTTATATATGAAAGACACTACACTCTTAATTGGCTAGTAAACCCTTATATGGAACAAAAATGGGGGGAAGTACGTACAGATACATAAAAGTTGAAATACATACTTTTATGCTCCTTTATCAGAGGCGAAAGATCAGGGTTCGAACTGACGCAGTTGATTATTTTTGTTAAATGTGAAGTTATATACTTAAACTAACGGGTGCGTTAACTGAAGATCAGAGCTGTCCTTAAGGCAGCTTTTTCTTTATGCAACTTTCGGGGCAGTATAGTTGAAGAAGGAACTTAAATTTAAATCTCGAATATCTAATGTAATCGGATAGCTAAAAATTTGATGAGATAGGAGTTAGATACGATGATAAAAGGTTTCGGAGGAATATTTTGGAGAACTAAGAATCTTGAAGTTATAAAAAAATGGTACAGTGAAGTGTTGAAGATAGAAATAGACAATTGGAATGGGACTGTGATAAAACCCCAATTAGGAAATGAGACTATCTTTTCTTTCTTTACCGAGAATGACAGTTATTTTCCAACAGAACAACAAGTGATGTTAAATTTCCAAGTATATAATCTAAACGAGACTATTAAGCATCTTGAACATATTGGTGTACCTCTTGCAAAGAAAAAAGAGATTAGTGAATTTGGAAATTTTATTTGGATTGAAGATCCTGAAGGTCGACTGGTCGAGCTTTGGGAGAAATAGCGGGTTGTAATCATTTGCTATTAAGCTAACAGGTGCGTTTGCTGAAGATCGGAGCTGTCCTTTAAGGCAGCTTTTTTTTTATGCAACTATCGGGGCAGGATAGTTGCAGAGTGCTGTTTAATCTTTTTTCAACAATTGGGCCGGATTGTAAACAACAACTCTTAAAAAATTGAATCACTGAAAGGTAACTTTCTGAAAATTATGAAATTTTTTATTTTATGGTTGTTTTTACCTGTTATTAGACATATCATAATGATATATCAATTTGATATATCATTGTGATATGTGGAAGGGGATTGTTACATGTCAATTGAAAGTTCTATTCTTGCTATATTAAGCTTTTGGCCCAGTACAGGATACAATATTAAAGCAGAGTTTGAGCATAAAGCTGCCGGCTTATACTGGGGAATGAGTTATGGGAGTATTTATCCGAAATTAAAGAAGCTTGAAGAAGAAGGACTTGTTTATCCTATTGAACAAGAGGAAGAGGGACGTAAAAAGAAACTTTATGAACTTACCCCAAAAGGGTGGGAGGAATTTGAAAACTGGCTTCGACTCCCTCCTGCCTACCCAATTATTAGAGACGAATTATTAATGAAGATGTCCACTTGGCACGAAGATATGGAAAGCTCAGTATTAATCAGTCATCTACTAAAAAGAAAAGAGACAACCGAAGATTTACTTGAATTTGTAAAAGCCTGGCCAACAAACGGAAGCTCTTACATCAGTAATGTGGGTATGCTAACCATCCGCTATGCCGAATTACGACTGGAAGCTGAGTTGAAATGGATTGAAGAATCGATAAATGCATTGGGAAATAATCAACTTCCAAAAGGGCAGGATCCAAATGGGAATACAGAAAAACTGCTAGCAAGACGAAGAGAGGCAACCCAAGGAGAAAAGGAGAAATAACTCATGAAAGCTGGAATATTTGAGCCTTTAAAATTCCGTCCATTTCGTTCATTATTTGGCGCGCAGCTATTTTCTGATCTGGGTAATTGGCTCGATTTTATTGCTTTACAGGTTATTGTTGCTTACCATTGGGGGCTAGATGAAACAGCCATTGCCGCAGTGATCATTGTATTAGGGCTACCTTGGGTCATCATAGGTCCCTTTGCAAGTGTATTCGTGGATCGACTTCCAAAAAAGCAAATGATGATCATTTGTTTATTTTTAAGGATCATGTTTGTAGGAGGGCTGTTTTTTGCTCCTAACCTTTATATCCTTTTAATATTTGTGTTTTTGAAGGGAACAGTCGCAGCAATTTACGACCCAGCAAGACAAAGTATGATTAGGTTTACGGTCCCTGATAACCACCTTCCAGAGGCGGTAACACTTAGTCAGCTTTCCGTTAATACGATGAAAATTGTTGGTCCTGCACTTGGAGGAGGCGTCATAGCTTTATTTGGAGCAAAAAGTCCATTCTTATTTGAAGCTGCAGGTTTTTTCATCGCTATATTAATTTTATTAACTCTTCCCAACATGGATGAAAAAGAAATGAATTCTGACATTAAATCTGAAAAGAAAAATAGGAATAATGGTCACTATTGGAAAGAACTATTAGATGGCATTAAGCACATTTCATATACCCCATTATTAAAAAGCTCAGTTATCCTATCCTCTGTAGCGTTTTTTATTATTTTCCTGTACGATGGACTATTCGTATTTATTGCCCAAAACCTTGGCTTCACGCAAGGGAATTTTGGGTTACTGATTAGTGCTGTGGGTCTGGGAAGCGTGGCAGGCTCACTTTTAATGGGCAACTGGACTCATTGGAAAAGAAAACCTATTCATTTTATGTCAAGTGCATTACTTTTTAGCGGTTCATTAATCATTGTAATGGGACTTGGTAGTATGGAGATTGTAAATCTACCTGTATTAGCCTGGGTGATTGGCGCATTTTTCCTTGGTTTCATGGGCTCCGGTGAGTCGGTCCCTTATGGATTTATCTTGCAATCGGAGACACCCAAGCAAATGATGGGCAGAGTATCTGCTGCGGCCACATCATTACAAACCTTTTCTATGCTTATTGCACCTGCTTTGGGATCCCTTCTTGCCAAATGGCTTGGAGTTTCATTCGTCTTGATAGGAGCAGGAGGGGCAACCTGCTTATTGGGTGCAATTGTCCTCATCTTTATCGTGAGAAGAATAAACGTTCAAAAAGATATTCAGGAAAAACAATTCCAAGTTTAAAAAGTTACATGACGATACAATTTATTTTGGAACATGAACGTTGAAGTTGGGAGGAGGTTTTTAACAACCGTAATTTATTGGTCATAAAAAGTAAAGCAAGATGAAATTAGTATGATTCTTGAACTCTATCAGATTGCATTCCACAATTGGGCGCTATTCTTGAATAAGGTTCGCTTTTCTTATAGAACTAACGGGTGCTTTACTTCAATAAGGAAGGTTGCTGAGGCAGCCTTTTTCTTATGGCGCTAACGGGGAAGGATAGTTCCATAAGGTAATATGGTAAAATGACATAAACCTAGCCTTTAATATTGGCTATGTTAAAGGAAATGGTTGCTTTATCGTTAAATAATTTGGATGATTCGATTTTCTTACACTAGTCTGTATTGTTCAACATACTAAGACCAATTGTAGAACAAAGATCAAACAGCACTCGTGAAACAACCTGCCCCTTTAGTTCCATTAAAATAAGGAGCTGCCGATCAGCACTTGTTAGTTTAACAACATAGTCATTCTTCTCTATCAATTAATTTTTGGTCATGCACCTGTTAATTTAAAACCTAATTTTCTTCTTAGGTAGTTTATTTGGTGTTTCTATTAGCTTTGCAACTTTTTTATGTTTGTTGAACCTTACATTGTTAAGCCAATATACGAAAGCCTCTCCATTAAAACAGACTCCAAAAATTTTTTCGCCTTCCTCATCTTCTCCTGCGACTTCCCAGTATGAATGCTTGTTTTCTCTGTCATATAACCATTTATCAAATTCTCTCTGCAACTGATGTATATTTCTCCCTACTTTTGCAAGACAACTTATATATTCAGTATCCTCTTCGTACATAAATTCGACTTTCACAATCATAAATATTTTTTCCTCTCTTGCTTTTTAAATTTTACTAGACTGCCCAATCTCATATTTATCTTAATATAAATCTCCTGGTATCTTTAGATTTAAAATCAAGATTGAAAATTAATAAAATACTTTGATCATTTGCAAAAAAGATAGATAAAAATATTCGTAAAAGACCATCTCCTAGAAAATCAATTTTTAAGAGATGGTCTTTTAATTTTCTGGTAAATGCTGTTTTTAAGGATGAATAATTCAATAAAATACTCATTAATATGTTCTTCACACTATATTTAACCAAGCGTCTGCTAACTTTTCAATTCCTTTACGTATTTCACAATCCTCTAAGCCGGCAAAACCGAGCTGAATAGTGGGGTGACCTGGAAAATTCTCTACGTGAAATGGGGAGCATGGATATACTTTAACGCCGTTTTTGAGCGCTTCTTTGACGAGCCACTCTTCTCTTTGCTTTGTTGTAACTTCAATGACAATATAGAGACCAGAGGAGCCACCTATAATTGTAACAGTATCTTTAAAGTACATTTGAATGGTGTCACATAACACCTTCATTTTACGTTTATATATTGTTTTCATTTTACGTAAATGTGCATACCAATATCCTTCTTCTATAAAATGATGGATTGTACGTTGGTGAAGTGTTGAAGCTGTTTGCTCTAGTAATGGTGCAATTTGATGATATCTAACTAGTAATTCTTTTGGTAGCACCATATAGCTCAGCCGAATGGAAGGCAATAATGCCTTAGAAAAAGTACTCAAGTATATGATATGCTCACTGTTTGTTAAACTTTGTAATGAAGGTATAGGCTGCTGTTTATAGCGAAATTCACTATCATAATCATCTTCGATAATATACCCATTTACTTTTTCAGCCCATTCAATTAAATTATATCTTTCGTTGATAGGCATAGTTATCCCTAGTGGAAACTGATGTGATGGTGTTACGTAAACTAACCGAGCATTACACTTATCTAAGTGTGTGATGTCAATGCCGTCCTCTTTAACAGGTATGGGCACAACTGAATATGATTGTAATAAAAAAAGTTCTCTGGCACCATTATATCCGGGATCTTCTACAGCGATTTGATTATGTTCTTCTTTTAAAAGGATTGATAAAATCATCAAAAGTTGCTGTGTGCTACTACCAATAACAATTTGTTCACTGGTTGCTCTCACCCCTCTTGATTGAAATAAATACTTTGCTAAAGATTCTCGTAATAATAAATCCCCTTGATTCGCTCCATATTGATAAATCAGATTATCTTTTAGGACTTTATTCGAAAGAGAGCGCCATTTCGCTAGAGGAAAGTTGTTTCCATCTACAGCTCCAGCTTGAAAATCAATTGTAGGATTTACAATACTCTTAGATGATGCTTTGGTATGACGTATTATCTCGGAAATAGGTAATAGTTCCGAAATAGAAGCTTGTACATAATAACCTTTTTTATATTCACTGCGAATGTAACCCTCTGCTTGTAATTGTTCATAAGCCAGCTGTGACGTATTACGGCTCACTTGTAACATCTCTGCAAGCTGCCTAACAGATGGTAGTTTCGAATTCTCTACAATTTTACCTGAGACAATTTGGGCTTTAATATAGCGATAAACTTGTTGATACATAGGTAGAGTGCTGTTTCGATCAACATTAAATACAAGTTCTTTCATTCTACGCACCTCATCTGTCATTTTTAAATATTATAAACTGTACCTTTTCGAAATGACAATGAAAGTGAATAATAGTATTATATATAATTCGTTGAAAAGGAGAATGTAACATGGAATTTTATAAAGCAAATAAGTTTGACGTTGAAGGAGTAGCACAACTTTTTGATTTATACCGTCAATTTTATGATCAGTCAGAGAATTTAACAGAGGCACATAAATTTATTGAGGAACGTCTTTTAATTGGAGACTCGATCATTTTTGTGGCAAAAAAAGAGGAGCAATATGTAGGATTTGCACAGCTCTATCCAACCTATTCATCAATTTCAATGAAGAAGGCATGGATTTTAAATGATTTATTTGTAATGGAAACTGAAAGGCACTCTGGTGTGGCCCAGCAGTTATTACAATTATCCATTGAATTATGCCACCAAACTGATGCCAAGTATTTAACCTTAGAAACAGCCTCTACTAATGTAAAAGCCAAAAAATTATATGAAAAGAACGGATTTGTTCGTGATACTACTTTTGAACACTATACTTTAAGCTTGGCGTCAACTGACAATAAAGTCCTTTAATAATATACGTTCCTATTATGGGGTAATATAAAAGTTCAATTTATTTTAGGAGGAATGGAAATGGAACAACGCATTAATTATCTTGAAGTAGCACCTGAAGCACTTAACATTATGATGGAAATGGAGAAGTATACTAAATCTACTGGAATAGACCGTAAACTACGTGAACTAATTAAAATCCGTGCTTCTCAAATTAATGGCTGTGCTTTTTGTCTTAATATGCATACCTCTGACGCTCGAAAAATGGGTGAAACGGAACAGCGTTTATACTGCGTCAGCGCATGGAGAGAATGCGATTTCTACACAGATGCTGAAAAAGTGGCATTAGAATTAACTGAACATGTGACGTTAGTTCCAACTAAGCGTGTACCTGATGATCTTTATAATCGAGTGTGTATACATTTTAATGAAAAAGACTATGTAGATCTTGTTATTTTGATCAATCAAATTAATAGTTGGAATCGACTTTCCATTTCAATGGGGAATTTCGCAACTGGAGCAAAATAAGAAATTTTTATCCCTATATTAAGAATGAATTTTCAGCAATCGGCGCTTTAATGGAATAAGGATCACAGAAATGATCAAACTTTTTTATAAAAGAATGATTCAATTGAATATATTAAAAGCGTGTTTTGATCAATCTTTTTTCAAAACAGGCTTTTAATATTTGCTCTTTTATAAGGTTTATAGAGTTAATTTAATCAAACTTTTTTACAAATCTACAGAAGGACACAATATATTGTTGCTAAACTTTATACAAAAAACAGCTGTCGACTTTGTCGACAGCCTGAGGCATCATATTAAATATGGTGTCTTTTTTATTATTTTAAGGGGATTTCGAAATCTCCAATATCAAAGTATTCCCATCTTCTGTTTTGTAATTTTTACGATATAATTCTATCATAATATCGCCAGCTTGATCTGTGCTATCTTTAAATTCGGATTGAGGTTTATAAGTAGAAGGGAATTGGTCATAACTGTAAAATTAGAAGCTCCATAAATACCCCAACTCAGCATAACTGCCCCAATTCTTAATGCTTCCTTCTCCTTTGGAAGATTGCGTTTCAAGAGCAGGGCATAAAATACCGTTTCTAATTCCTTTTTAATTTTTTGTTCTATTATCGCACTAATAGACTCATAACTCTTTCTGCATTGTGTACTTAATTCAGGCTGAAAGTTAGTCACCGCAAGAAATATTTTTATAATTGTAGCTTCGTTTAAAGTATCATGAGAATTTAACTTATCCTGGATAATTTTTACTGTTTTTTCTGATATAACAGCATCGAGCAAATCGTATTTATCAATGAAATGAGCATAAAACGTTGCGCGATTAACGGTTGCTTCATCTGTAATTTCTTTTATCGTAATATCTTTAAACACCTTCACTTGTGCCACGGTAATAAAAGAAGCTATTAAAAGTCTTCTTGTTCGTAAAACACGTGGGTCTACCTTCGTTATTTCCTTTTTGTTCAAAAGGCCAAGACTCTTGTTCATACATGCCGTCAACAAGGGATACCTGTTATTTTCACTCGACATATAAGTAGAGGGATGCCATAGGCCAAGTAAACAAAGAACCGTTGAATAAATAAGGGGAACCTATCTATTATGACTCTGATATGGATTCTTTTGAGATTACAGATGAGATAAAACCTCACAAAAATGACATCACTTAGTGAACTTTTCATCAAAAAGGCTATTGATAAACAACGTGTAAAGGATGGAGTATAGACTGTAAAGAATTTGTGAGAACAAGAATTTAATCCTGAATTAAACTGTAAATTCTAACTTAACGATATAAAATAAATGCAGGAGGTTGATAATATGAAAGCAATTCAAGTTACACAGTTTGGCGGACCTGAAAAATTAGTATATACAGACGTAGAGGAAGTAGTAGCAGGTAAGGGAGAGGTATGTGTTCGTTTATATGCAGCCGGTGTCAATCCGAGTGATGCCTATACATTAACAGGTACATATGCGTTTTATATACCTCAATTACCTTATACCCCAGGCTTAGATGGTGCGGGAATTGTGGAGGCGGCTGGAGAAGAAGTCACAAATGTTCGTGTTGGTGATCGTGTATTTATTGCGTCCTTAATGCGAAGTAATAGTACGGGTACTTTTGCACAAAAAATAGTATGTGATGAAGCTTTGGTTCATTTATTACCAGACCATGTATCTTTTGAACAAGGTGCGGCATTAGGGGTACCGGCAATGACTGCATATCGTGCATTATTTCAACGTGCCTGTCTGAAGCCTGGTCAAACCGTGCTTATTCATGGAGCCAGTGGTGGGGTTGGATTACAGGCTGTGCAAATGGCGAAATCTCATGGTGCTAAAGTGATCGGAACAGCTAGTAAGCCAGAAGGTAAAAAAATGGTTCAGCAAGCTGGTGCAGATGTTGTCATTGATCATGTGACAGAAGCAACGATTGAAGATGTGCTGGCCTTAACAAATGGCGATGGGCCAGATGTAATTATTGAGTTTTTAGCAAATATTAATTTAGAAACAGATTTAAAGCTGATTGCATCATTTGGTAAAATTGTAATTATTGGAAATCGCGGTTCAGTTGAAATAAATCCACGTCTTGCAATGCAAAAGGAATGTGATATTTTAGCAACAGCTCTTTGGAACGCACCACAAGATGAATATGAGCAAAGTATTCACGGTGTAAGAGGCATGCTAATAAGCGGTGCGCTTCGTCCGATTATTGGTACAACTTTGCCGCTCCAACAAGCGGCGCAGGGCTTTGAACAGCTAGCAAAAGGTATAGGTAATGGTAAACTTGTTTTAATAATTGAATGAATATTCTACAACGTAAAAGCACTCATACAATTACAATGAGTGCTTTTACGTTGTAAAGAAGGAATTATAAATTGATTTATAAAATGTATCTCCATACAAAACGCTTTAAGGGGTACAGAAAGTAAAAAGGAAGAACTGCCGGTTTTTGCGCTTTATGGATGGCTAACGGGTGCGTTTCTGAATTAGCAGCAACGTTTTTTTTACTATCGGGTTAATGGAAGAAATATTGGAGTTTTTCTAAATGGAATTGTATTTCATTTCCAATATGGCTAGTCAAAATCTTAATATATTTCTAAATGTTAAGTCATATGAGTATTTTAAAAAGATATGCATGTACTGGGTTAATTTAACAATTATTATATTAAATATAACAAAAAATTACGATTCTTTAATACGGATTTAAAATCCCAGAGTTATTCTAAATTTACATCTAGAGGGAGGGATCGGAAGTTGTCAAAATTTCAGGTCATATCTTCTTTGCTCATCTTGGTATTTATCATTTTCGTAATTTATGAAATCACAGCATTCTCACCCAATCATTCCACAATGAATCATTCCACATCGAACCGCTCCATTCAAGTACAATTGTTAGGCGTTAATGATTTTCACGGCCAACTAAACAAGTATCAAAGGGTTTCAGGAACCATGGCAGGGGGTGCTGAATACCTGGTCAGCCTATTTAAAAAAATATATACAAGAAAACCCAAATACACTACTTGTTCATGCTGGTGATATGGTAGGAGGAAGTCCTCCAATCTCTTCTCAATTTCAAGACGAACCCACGATTGAATTTATAAACCTCATGCACTTTGATGTTGGGACACCTGGAAATCATGAATTAGACCAAGGCGTAAATGAAATGAAACGCCTTATTTATGGAGGATTTAATAAAGAAACAGGTTATTTTCAAGGTGCCAATACTTCATACAGTTCTGCAAATATCATCGATAGAAAGTCGGGTACTCCCTTGTTGCCACCGTATGTTATTAAACAAATTGACGGAATTAATATTGGATTTATCGGTGTGGTCACAAAAGAGACCAACCTGTATGTGACCCCTGAAAATCGAAAAGAAGTAGAAATTACTGATGAAGTTTCAGCTATTAACCGAACCGTTAAGCTTTTAAAGGAAAAAGGGATCAAAGTTATTGTTGTACTGGCACATGATTCAGCTAAATCAGATCAGACAGGAGCAAATCCCAGTGGAGCTTTAGTGGAGATGGCTCCAAAAATCGATGATGAGGTCGATGTCATTTTTGCCGGTCACAGCCATGAATATGCCAATACCGTTGTAGCGGGTAAACTGATCGTTCAAGCTTATTCTAATGGGAAAGCTTTTTCTCAAGTAAATCTTGAAATTGACCCACGTACTAAAAATATTGTTAAAAAACAAGCAAAGATTATTGTCACTTCACATGATCATATAAAACCAGATAAAGAAACGGTTGCTCTTCTTAATAAATATAGTAAAAGATTGGGGAGCTATTTTAATCAGATAGTAGGAGAAATGCCTGAAGAAATCACACGAAATCAAGATGCAAACGGTGAATCCCCATTAGCGAAAATGATTGCAGAATCTGAGCGGGAAGCGATGGGGGTAGATATAGCTTTTGTCCATCAAGGCGAAATGCGGAAAAATTTTAAAAAAGGGGATATCACTGTAGAAGACCTTTATACAGACTTGCCTTTTGGTCATAGTGTCAGTAAGTTAATCTTAACAGGAGACCAAATAAAACTTGCTTTAGAACAGCAGTGGACGAAAGATTATGAAAATAGGTTACAGACGGTTGGTTTAACGTATAGTTGGGACTCCAATGCTCCAATTGGCAGCCGCATTGTTGCGATGAAAGACAGGAAGGGTCAAGAGATTCAGCCAAACAACGAATATGAAGTAGCGGTTAGTAATTATTTAGCTTCAGGCGGTGATAACTTCACTGCATTGCAACAAGGTAGACTCGTAGAATCCGGTCCACAAGTTGTCACTGCACTTATACACTATATCCAACAGAAGCATCCCCACGAATAGTTACTTTTTTGATTCATGGTTTATTCGAACTCTGAAATAACTTTAAAGGAATTTTTTGAGATTTGTTGAATTTCTTTAGGTAAGATTCAAAGAAAGGTGGAAAAGTATGAAATCAACAAGTTCTCCTATTTATCGCAAAGTTAACAATGTCTTTATCCATGTTACAGATTTAAAAAAAATCAGTTGAATGGTATTGTAATCTCCTTGGAATCCCTCAGAATAATGACCCTGTAGAATCGCTTGTCTACAATATTCCTGTAACAAGCGAAACTGGATTAACTTTAGATGACCATACATTTGTACCCGGATTTAAGATTCGAACCATCCAATAATGTATTGTTTAATTTCTATGTAAAAGATATAGACGAAGCATATAAATTCATTAAAGGTAATAACATATTCATTGTTAAAGAATAGAGCGTATTGGTGAATTTGCTTATTTTAACTTTCAAGACAAAGATGGTAATGTACTTATGATTTGTAATTGTTAATGATAAAACGAGTTTGTTAGCTATTATATACCTAGCTCTTTTAATTTCTTGTTGCGCAGTTTATGTCAACTCTACAATTAGTCTTTTTCAACTTACAGGTGCTTTACTTCAATGCAAGGAGCTGATCAGCAGCTCTTTTTTGTATGGAACTAAAGGGAATTAGGTATATGTCTACATAGTAAAGAAAAGAATTGGAGTGAATTAGTTTGGAGCTGACACACACACGATTATTAGTAAATAATTATAGAGAATGTTTTTCGTTTTATAGAAATGTTTTAGGGTTTGAGGTTACTTGGGGAAATGAAGATTCTTTATATGCTGAATTTAAATTTAGAGGTTGTACCTTAGGTCTGTTTGAGAGGAAACAAATGCTTGAAGCAATAGGTGCTGAGAGCGTCTCTTATACTCATAATACTGATAAAATTGCTTTAATTTTCAAGGTTGATAATGTTGAAGAGAAATATAAGGAATTAAAAGAAAAGGTTGAATTCATAACAAAGCCTTCTGCACAAGAAGGCTGGGGAATTAAAGTAGCTCATTTTAGAGATCCCGATGGTTCACTGATTGAAATCTATGAGAGTATTGAATAAATTTTATAACTGTTCGATGCCTTAACAAGGCATCGTCTTTTTAATGGATTAGAGGAATTTTGTAAAATATATCACTTAAACTAACGTGTTTGTTATTTCATTAATAGGGATTCGTTGCGGCGATACTTTTTCTAATGGAACTAAAGGGGTAGATTAGTAGAAGAAGGACTATTACATTAATAATGGATTATAACGAATGGAAAAAATTTCTGTAAGGTGGTGTTTTGCTATTACTAAGCTAAAAGGACAGGTTGCCATAGTTACAGGTGCAAGCCATAGCTAAGGAATTGGTTCTAAATGCCGCAAATTAGAAAAAGAAGGTGCTGATATCTTCTTTACATACTGGGATTCTAAATCCGGTCGGTCTTAGTGGTTCCTTAAAAATTGCTTAATTTTAATAATTTTAAATTAAATGCATAGTAAGGAGAATTTTAGTATGAAAATAAAATGGTATGGACATTCTACTTTTTTACTGACATCCGAAGGAGGAACTAGGATTCTCATTGATCCATATTATCGCTTTATCCGCTACCGTATGCCGATTGTTGAACCAGATATAGTTGCCGTTACACATAATCATTTCGATCACAGTAAAATTCAAGCTGCAACAGGTGATTACTTGCTTGTTAATGAGCCGAAGGAATACATCCGAGATGATGTAAGAATTAGTGGATTTAAGACATTTCACGACAAGGTAAATGGCGAGAAGAGAGGCCCCAATATTTTATATCGTTTCCAAATGGACGGTCTAACTATCTGTCATTGTGGAGATTTAGGGCATCTATTATCAGAAGAACAAGTAAAGGAAATTGGAAAAGTAGATATTCTCATCATTCCCGTAGGAGGTACATTCACGATTAATGCACTAGAAGCTACTCAAGTAATGCATCAATTGAAATCTACTATTACAATTCCTATGCACTATAGAACAAAGGCTTTGTCGGTTGTTGGCTTGATGTTTTCAAAGGTAGATAAGTTTCTTCAGATTTCCGGACAGCGAACAACCGAAGTTAAGACTTTGGATATTTTCAAAGAAAATTTGTCAGAATATGCTGGTGTCGTAACTATGCTGTATGAATGAATACAAGGCTGAGCTGTGGATTTAAAATAAAGTCACGATGTTAATAAAAATGTTGCGACTTTCTGAAGAATGAATTGATAAGATATCCTGTTTATGCAGGATTTTTTTATTTCACATCAGCAGCTCTTTTTCTTATGGAGCTAACAGGGCAGGTTAATTGCATAAGAACTGGCATAATTTAGAGAAAATTAGAGTGTAGAGGTGAATTATGGATTTCCTTATATTAGCAATGTTGTTAATGCTTTTATCTGACTTCACAAAAATGAGAAATCAAAATCAAACAATAATTAAACAGAATGAAAGGGCTATCTCTCTGTTGAACAGGTTGATAGAATAGAGAAGAAATAGACTGATTTTATATGATAGATATTTTAAAATGGCAAATCAAAATTCATGGAAATTTTGATTTGCCATTTTATTTTATTCAACAAGTAGCCCAGTCAATATAACTTGTAAACCATATAAAAATTGTTGCTCAAAATCCAGACTCATTTCATATTGTTCCCCAAAAATTAATCCAAACTGTTTAGCTTCTTCTGGAGAAATATGTTTTGCGCGAATTTCATCGGCAACAAATGATAAAACATAATTATTTATAATATTTGCAGCACTTATGCAGTTTTTATCAGAAACTCCGTACTTTGTTAATGTAGCTAAAATAAATTTTATAGCTTTAATTCTGCTTGGCGTGCTCGGAAAAGATAATGCAAATATGTCTACCGCATCTCTGGTTTTTAATAAAACTCTACGAATTTCTAAAGCAAGGGTTGTTAATGCTTCTTTTGCATCATCTAAAGTTTCAGGTAATGCTATTTCTTGGTTAATGTGTTCTGCTATCAAATCATATAAATCCTGTTTACCTTTAATGTGCCAATATAAGGATGCTGCCTTGATATTTAATTCCTTTGCTAAAGCACGCATTGATAAATTACTTATTCCATCACGATTTAGTATATCAAGTGATGCTTTTATAATTGCATCTTTTGTTATAATACTTTGAAGGAGAAGTTTATTTATGATGAAAAATATGAGAAAAAATAAAGATGTTGGTATTTATGGCTTAACAGCAAAATGGTATGATAAAAATTCTCGCAAAAGCAGAATGGCTGAAATGCAAAGATATGCGCTTGAAGTTGCATCTCATGTTAGCAAAAATGCAAATATATTGGAAGTCGCACCCGGTCCGGGTTATTTGTCTATTGAACTTGCTAAGGAAGGTTTTAATGTAACAGGAGTCGAGATAAGCCCTGATTTTGTAGAAATTGAAAAAAATAATGCAAAAGAAGCAAATGTTTCTGTTAATTTTAAAGAAGGTAATGCTTCAAACCTCCCTTGTGAAGATAACTTTTTCGATTATATTGTATGCAGTGCTGCATTTAAGAATTTCAAAGATCCTGTAAAGGCACTATGTGAAATGCATAGAGTGCTAAAACAAGGCGGAACATCTCTAATAATCGACATGAATTACGAGGCAACATCTGAAGATATAGACATTGAAGTGAGAATATCAGGAATGAAGGGGTTTGACAAGTATTTTGTGAAATTTGCTTTTAAAACTTTCTTGAAAAAAGGCGCTTACACAAAAGAAGATTTTGAGACATTTTTAAGAGGAACACCTTTTAAAAACTACAAAATTAAAAAAGAAGGTATCAGTTTATATGTTTATCTTTATAAATAAAGTGGTTTCCTCTTCCGATCAAAAGTGAGAAATAGATTAAGTCAAAGGAGAGTCATCTTTTAATATTGTTGAACGATCTTCCGTAATCGGGCGCGATTCGTTAATAAGAATCGCTTTTCTTATAGAACTAACGGGTGGGTTAGTTCATTAAGGAACACAATAATGATCAATCTTTTTTATAAAATATTAATCCAATTAAATATTATAAGGGCATGTTTTGAGTATTCTTTTTTCAAAACATGCTCTTTCTATTTGTTCATTTATCAAGATTTCTTGTATTAATTTGATTAAACTTTGTTTCAAAGCTAAACCTATGTTGGAAGTGCATTTATTATTCGTACACGGGATTAATAATTAATTCTTATAACTTTATAGAAATTCATTATTTTACTGAATTACAAAAAGATGATACAGTATTTTCTATATTTACAAATTTATTTACATTGGAGGTTATCTATGAAATATGGAGAAACAATTTTTAAAAGCTATTTCTTCTTTCTCATTAAATAGTCAAAAGTGAAAGGAATTATCTATTTATTGATATAATCTGTGATGATGCTATTAATCTTGCGTTCAGGGAGGGCTGACCTATGAAAAAGTTTTTTGCTTTTCAAGTGTTAATTGCATTGTTTATTGGAGCACTTATCGGACATTTTTTTCCTGGTCTTGGCCAATCCTTAAGACCAATTGGTGACGCTTTTATTCATCTCATTAAAATGATTGTTGTGCCTATTGTTTTCACTACTATTGTCATTGGATCATCAGGCGACGGAAACATGAAAAAAATGGGTTCATTAGGACTTAAAACAATTATTTGGTTTGAATTTATTACCACCCTAATTCTAGGTATTGGTCTTTTACTTGTTAACATTTTAAAGCCTGGTGCAGGGCTTAATTTGTCTTATCTTGCACAGAAAGATATCTCACAACTAAATGAAAGCGTTTCCAAAGTTGTCGATTTTAAAACGATGCTTGTTAACATCATTCCAAGCAACATTGTTGATGCAATGGCAAAAAGTGATTTATTAGCTGTTATATTCTTTGCTATTTTATTTGGGGCAGCTGCAGGAGCAATTGGCAAAGCGTCAGAGCCGGCAATGAAGTTTATGGAATCAGTTGCAAATATTATGTTTAAACTGACACAAATGGTCATGGTAACCGCACCGATAGGTGTACTCTCTCTCATGGCAGCCTCTGTAGGTCAGTATGGTATCGCCCTTTTAATCCCTATGGCAAAGTTAATTGGGGTTGTATATCTTGGGCTTGCTATTGTTATTTTCGGTCTGTTTCCAGTAATTGCTTGGTTCTTGAAGATTTCTTACTTTAAAGTGTTTCGAATGGTATGGGATTTGTTCCTTATAGCTTTTTCTACAACAAGTACGGAAACCATTCTGCCTCAGTTAATGGATCGAATGGAATCATACGGCTGTTCGAAACGTGTTGTTTCATTCGTTATTCCTTCTGGGCTATCACTGAATTGTGATGGTTCGACATTGTACCTTTCTGTTTGCTCTATTTTCTTAGCACAAGCATATGGCATCCCGATGGATTTTGGCCAACAGCTGATTGTAATGGGGGTCCTTGTTGCAACCTCAAAAGGAATTGCTGCTGTTCCATCCGGTTCGCTGGTTGTCCTTTTAGCCACCGCCTCAGCAGTAGGGCTTCCTGCAGAAGGCGTCGCAATTATAGCAGGTATTGACCGTGTGTTGGATATGGCACGTACTGCTTGTAATACTCCTGGACATGTTCTCGCTTGTATTGTGGTTTCGAAGTGGGAAAAAGAGTTCCGTCAGGAAGAATGGATTAAAGCTCAAACCGAACAGTCAAGCATTCGACAAGCATAAGATAAAAGGAGCATTCATGTTTTTGTTGTTCTCCGTCAAATGTTGAGGTGATGGTCTTCGGACCTCACCCTTTTCCAATATGAATCCTCATCCTTCTTAACTTTAAAGAATATTGTAAATAACATTAATTTTTGAAATAATTGTTATTAAATTAATAAGGCGAATAGTTGATTTATCAATTTATTATTGTTGAGGTGTAGTCTAAATAAGCCTATTCGGGGGGATTAATTTTGATTTATGATAGCCAAAGTAAAACAATTACTACTAAAAGGTTATTGTTAAGACTGTTTCAAACATCAGATGCATCAGAGGTTACTAAACTTTGTAATAATTATAACATTTATAAGAATACTTTATATCTACCATATCCATATTCCATAGAGGATGCTTTATCCTGGATAGAAAATCATCTTGATAATTTTAATAATAATAAGTCATATGAATTTGCTATTACAGATAAGGTTACAGGAAAATTATATGGAGCAATAGCATTATCTAACAATCAAAATTTTAATAATGGTGAAATTGCTTATTGGATTGGAGAAGAATTTTGGGGAAATGGTTATGCCACAGAGGCTGGCGAAGCTATACTCGAATTTGCCTTTATTGAAAAGCAATATCATAAAGTATATGCTCGTCATTTTAACTCAAATTCGGCCTCTGGCAGAGTAATACAGAAAATAGGCATGAAAAAAGAAGGTGTATTAAGAGATCATGTCATGAAGGAAAACCAATATGAAGATCTTGTTTATCATGGAATTATCAAATAAAAGATTTAAATGTTATATTACATAGTTTAAAAACAAGGCTAGGCATCTCCTTGTACTTGGCTTTGGGATGGGCGAAACATATAAACAATAAAGCTGATTTGTTCAACTAACAGGTGCTTTACTTCAATAAGGGAGGTTGCTGAAGCAACCTTTTTGTTATGCGACTAAAGGGGCAGGTTAGTTGAAGAAGAACCTACCTAAATTTGTAGAGTTAACTTTATAGAAGCTTTATATACTCCTGCAATAATATACTATATACCATTTGAATTTAAGATGTACAGTTATATGAGGATATCTTGAAAGGAGTTTTCCTCATGAATATTACATCTTTTATCATGTATTGTTTTATTGTTACTTTTACTCCAGGACCTACTAATATCGTCATATTATCCACAGTGCATAATTCTTGGACAAAAAAGGCAATGGAATATACGTATGGAGCAACTATTGCTTTTGGTTTATTACTTGTTATTTCTGCTATGTTGAATACTATACTTGTAACGATAATACCAAAAATTTTAATTGTTATGCAGATAATCGGAAGCTTTTATATATTGTATCTCGCTTATCAAGTTTACAAAACGGATACAACAAAACCAACTGTAAACCAATCTGGTACGTTTATGTCAGGCTTCCTTACGCAGTTTTTAAATCCAAAGGTGGTAGTATTTACAATGACTGTAATTCCTACCTATGTTATGCCCTACTATGTCTCAAAGCCTGCGGTTACAATAAGCGTTATTGCTATAACTGTTATTGGATTTTTAGCATTTATAACATGGGTATTTTTCGGTGCAATCTTCAAGGAGTTTTTACAGAAGCATAAAAAAACTGTTAATGTAATGATGGCATTGTTTTTAGTTTATGCTGCAATAATGATATGGATGTAGGTAGGCTAATTAAGAGGTGAATTTAATGGACAAATTTATCTATAAAAAATCAGCAGGTATTACTGCGTTGTCAGCAAGTATGACTGATTTTACGTATAAAAAGCATTCTCACAAGGAGTATGCAATAGGTGTAACATTGCGTGGTATTCAACATTATAACTTGGATGGCAGTTTACAATTATCATATCAAAATGGTGTTATGCTTTTTAATCCAGAACAGGCACATGACGGAAGGGCACATGATGAGACAGGCCTTGATTATGTGATGCTATATATTGAGCCGCAATTGCTTTTAGAGGTTATTGAGAAAAAGGATAAAGTACGTTTTTCAAACCCTATTGTGTATGATAATAGACTTGAACAAAGAATATTAAATCTTTCTAATGCAATATTGAGTGGAAAGGATGAGGCTTTGTGCAGTGAATTACTTTTATCCCTCACAGATAGCCTTAGTCAAACTAATCTTTCTACAGACTATAAGAAAGATAACGTTCTAATTAGAAAAGCAAAGGATATGTTTCATACCAACTTAGAAAATGTACTTAAACTTGACGAGATATGTAAAGAGCTTAATTTGTCAAAATTTAAATTTATCAGATCATTCAAGGCCCATACTGGAATTTCACCATACCAATACTTTCTTAACTGCAAGATAGAACGTGCAAAGCAGTTAATAGAAAAAAACGAGATATTTATTCAGCAGTAGCTGAATGTGGTTTTGTTGATTTAACCCATTTAAATAAACACTTTAAAAGCGTATATGGAACAACAGCATTTGAATATATGTCACATTTAAATTGAGATAAATAGATTTAAAATAAAGGGGGAATAAAATTGTCTTTAAAAATAGGCGACATTATTACATTTAAACGGACTTTCACAGCAGAAGATGTTGAATTGTTTACTAAAATCTCAGGTGATGAAGGCTCTCACCATGTTACTCCTGATGAACAGGGAAGACTTGTAATACAGGGATTACTAACCGCTACCTTACCAACCAAAATAGGAGGCGATAACAACGTACTATCTCGTACAATGAATTTTGAGTTTTTAAGACCAGTATTTACTGATGATACAATAATTTGTGAAGTAACAATTGAGCAATTTGAAAAACAGGTTAATAGAACACATATTACTGCCTGCTTTTTGTGCAAAAATCAAAATCAGAAGGAAGTGCTGAGAGGGGATTTTTCAGGAGTGATACTATAATTTCTTCTTGAAGTTCTACAACAAACGAAAAAGAACTTGGAAAGTGAAGTGAACCCAAAAAGTTAGACACTTTATTTAATTAGGCAGCCTTGAGGGCATGAACCCGGAATTCTACCGGGCTCATGCCTTTTAATTTTACCTTGATTCGTTGATGATTGTAGTAATGGATATATTCTTCTAATTCTTGTTTGAAATGCTCCATGCTTTCAAATTCTTGAAGATAAAGTAACTCTGATTTTAATAGGCCAAAGAAGTTTTCTATGACCGCATTATCGAGACAATTTCCTTTACGGGACATGCTTTGTGTAATGTTATGTCTTTTCAAATCATGCGAATATTGTTTCATCTGGTAATGCCAGCCCTGATCTGAATGAAGAATGGGTGAATCTTTCGATTCCAAGCGGTCAAAGGCTTTCTCCAGCATTTTGGAAACGAGGGGATAAACAGGCCGAGATTCGACATTATAGGCGATGATTTCTCCATTAAACAGATCAAGAATGGCCGATAAGTATAGCTTCTCCCCAGCTAGATGGAATTCTGTGACGTCTGTCACCCATTTTTCATTTGAGTTTGTTGCCTTGAAATCACGTGCTAGAATGTTGGGTGCAATCTTGCCGATTTTCCCTTTGTACGAACGGTATTTCTTCATGCGAACTAAAGACTTCAATCCTAGTTCATTCATCAATCGGAGAACTGTTTTATGATTGATGCGAGCACCTCTGTTACGTAATTCTAGGGTGATACGCCGATACCCATAGCGCCCTTTATGCGTATGGAAAATCTCTTCGATAAGGGATTTCATTTCTGTGTATTTATCCTCACGCCCGAAGGCGTTTACCCAATAATAGTATGTACTCCGTGCCATGTTAGAAATGGATAGAAGCAGATTTAAATCAAATTGTTTCCTTAGTTCATGGACTACTTTCGCTTTGTCTTTCTTTGTAGGGCTTCCTTTTCTTGAACTAAGGCATTCAACTTTTTTAGATAGGCATTCTCTGCACGTAAGTATTCTAATTCGGCAAGAAGTGCTTCTTGAGAGCCTTTAGCTGGTGATGTTTTTTTGGTTTCTTTTTTCATGGATAGACGCCCCTTTTTCTTTGGTTTAAGGGCGTCTATACCTCCTTCCTTCAACTGATTTGACCATTTCAAAAGTGTAGAATCGGAAGGAAGATTATAGTGTACAGCGGTCTCGCTGATCGATGCCCCATATTCGTTCATATAATTAAGTACCTCTAGTTTAAAGGGCAGAGTGTAATTTGTATAGGATGAAGCAATTCCTTCCATCCCATGTTCTAGATAGCGAGCGACCCATCTCTTCAGAGGGGATAAACCTACATTTCTTTCTTGTGCGATGGATTTATAGGATTTTTTCCCTTCCAAGTACTCTAAAACTGCATGTAATTTTTCGTCTATCGTATATTTAGTCAAAAAAACTGCACCTCCAATTGTTAGATGTTGTCTAACAATTGGGGTGCAGTTCAAAGTTTCCAAGTTCTTTTTATTAAAATTTTATCTAGTCTTTAAGTCATAAAGTAACATTCCATTAATGTAACGAATGATTGAGAACAGTTTCACTTAAACTAACGGGTGCGTTAGCTGAAGATCAGAGCTGTCTTTGAGGCGACTTTTTCTTTATGGAGCTATCAGGGCAGGTTAGTTGAACAAGGATAATGGATTTTTGTGGTGAAATGGTAATGCTGAATGGGAGAGGTAACTATTGAATATAAAAACTGATTCTCTTGTAACTTTTATAATTATGTGGGGAATACCAACTTTTATGGTTGTTAGAGGTTATTTAAAAATGATTACTGACGATAAAAAATCAAATAACAAGGTTCTGATAGTTTCCGCCATGAAAGGCTATTTTCGCAAGGATTGTAAAACGGGGCAGAATAGTTAAATAAAGATTGAGACCTTGCTGGTGGATTAATTTATGAAGTAAAGGAGGAAGTTTTATATCAAACCATATATTTATTACAACAAAGAAAATTGGATTATAATTTAAATAAATATTGAGTTATTAGGAGTTAGAAGATGAAAAATAAAAAAAGAAAAAAAGTAAGGCAGAACGGCTATTTTAAAGAAGGCCTAATTGAGCTCTTATTTGAAGTGGCTTGGAACATCTTAATGTTTATACCAAGAATGATGATTCGCTTAATAAAGGACATTTGGTGAAGTGGTTAGTTCAAAATAGAGCTAACGGTTGCTTTGGTCAAAAAAAACAACATTCTATACGAAGACAGCCAAAGTAAAAAAGCCCAGCCCATTACAGGCTAAGCAGGTTTCTGTTTTGATGTCTGTGTACCCCAATTTCAGCTTAGACTGTTGGGGTTGGTGGTTCGGGTGGGATTGGAAGCTGTGGAGGACGCTGATTGTAGCTTTTGTTATACCTCCCATATAAACAACACTCCTTTTTCTACTATATATATGGGATGAAAAAATACATGCTTGTCCAAATTACCTAAGTTCAGTGCTTTTATCTTATCGAGTCTTCTATTGAAAAAATCCCTCTCAAAAATTCGTTACAATAGAGTACACCCAATAGGAACGTTTTCGAAATCCATTTAAATCAAAGTTACAACCTTATCTGTCACTTTAGACGTTATTTTGCACCTGTTTAAATCGCTTTTTTGCATTATAAATAAATATAAAAAAGCTATCATTTAAGGTGATAGCTTTTTCATATTTATTTGATTCCGATTACTAAACTATCCCGTGCAAACAAATACCTATGTATTTATATTTAATACACGCATCACAAAGATCTCGGTTGATGCAAATTTTAAATTACAAGGTTAATTAAAAGTTTGAGATTTTAAAATATTGTACTATGATAAATTTAATTCCATTATTTAAGTTGAGCAATTGTATGGGGCAGTGACCCTTACTCTTACACAATTTAGAGAACATTTTACCTAAGGAGTGGTTATAATGGCACGTGTTTTATTTATTAATGGTGGATCAGAAGGACATCTCAATCCAACTATTGGAGTTGTGCAAGAGCTTATTTCGCGTGGTGAAGAGGTAGTGTACTTTACGATAGAAGCTTTTCGAGAACGTATTGAGAAGACGGGAGCTACTGTACGAACATTCGACGGTGAAAAATTTATAAAAGCTTTTATCTCAGGTGGAAGAAATTATTTACTCGAAAGAATCAATGGTCTTTTGCTTACGGCAGATATCATAATACCTGGTGTTCTGGAGCAAATCGAAGGGGAACAATTTGATTATATCATTCACGATTCCATGTTTGGTTGTGGACGTTTACTTGCACAAATACTAAAACTTCCGGCAATTAATTCTAGTACTTCTTTTGCACAGACAAAAGCATCATTTGATAAAATGTTGGAACATCTTTCACAAAATATCCCAACAGAAATTGTTAAAACGATAAATGATGATTTTCAAAACTTGACAACAAAAATTAAAGAAAAATATGATGTTGAAATCCGTTCTCCTTATGAAGTTTTTTGTAACCCTGCACCACTTACAATCGTTTATACAACTAGGGAGTTTCAACCCTTTGGAGAAACATTTGACCAAACTTACAAATTTGTAGGTCCATCCATCTCTTTACGATCAACGCAAGAAACCTTCGACCTTACCGCAATCAAGGGAAAAAGCCTAATTTACATTTCTCTGGGTACTGTCTTTAACCAAGCAATTGATTTCTATAAGCTTTGTTTTAAGGCATTTGGGAACACTGATCATACTGTTGTCATGTCTATTGGGGAAAAAGCTCAAATATCTGATTTGGGGGAGATTCCTAAAAACTTCATTGTAAAAAATTATGTTCCACAAATTGAGGTGCTGAAATATACAAAATTATTTATCACACATGGTGGAATGAACAGTACCAATGAAGGTCTCTATTACGGGGTACCGTTAATTGTAATCCCACAAAGCGCTGATCAGCCTATAATTGCTCAACAAGTTGCCAATATCGGAGCCGGTATTAAATTACAAATGCAAAATTTAACAGCAAATCAACTACGTGAATCCGCAGAGCATGTGTTAAACCACCAATCTTTCCATAAAGCTGTTGTAAATATTAAGGAATCCTTTCAAAAGTCGGGTGGGTATCACCAAGCTGTTGATGAGATTTTCGAATTTAAAAGTGAATATGATATCTAAATACAAATATTTCTCAGCTACGATCATTGTTGACTTTTTCTTAGTGGACAGCAACTTCTTTTTTAATTGCAGTAATGCAACAATATCTAGATTGTGAAGTTATACACGGTAAAGTAACTGGGGCGTTAGTTCAACAAGACATTGTAATTAAGATCTTCCACAATCGGGCGCGATTGCTGAACAATGAGCAATCGCTTTTTTATTAAACGGATCAGAATAGTTCTATAAATGATTCGATGTAAATAAATAAGAAACCCAGCTAATCTTCTCATGTGAAGGTAGCTGGGTTTTTAAAGGTGGATATGCAAAATAACACTTAAAATATGCGCAAATTATCGGTCAAAGTGACACCATTTAATTGAACAACGCACTTTAAATCAAACAAGATATTTATGTTGAATTATAGATATAATTGTGTACGATTATACTTATTCTAATGCCCAGTATGGAGGAAGAAAGATGAAGATAATAGAATTACCAATTGAATTTGAATTTAATGGACAAAAAAATTACATTTATCCTAGCTTAATTATATTAGAAAATGAACTTACCTTGGTCGATACAGGGTATACAAATTTTTTAAATTTAATCGAAAATGAAATTTTAAAAAATGGATATGAAATAAAAAATTTAAAGAATATAATCATTACTCACTATGATGATGATCATATAGGTTCCTTATATGATTTCAAAGAAAAGTATCCTTGGATTAACATTATAGCTAGTGAAATTGAATCATAATACATTAGTGGTGAAATGAAGGCAGAGAGATTGGTTCAAGCCGAAAAAATGCTAGAAAATATGCCAAATGAAGATATGGAATTTGGTAAATGGTTTATACAGCAATTAAAGAATTTGAAGCATGTTTCAATAGATGAAAAGCTACATGATGGTGATATGATTTTAGATAACAATTGTAGAGTAATAGCAACACCAGGGCATACTTCAGGGCATATTTCATTATATTTTCCAAGTTTAAAAAGTGTAATTACAGGTGATTCAGCTGTTAAAGAAAATCATGAATTAGTCATTGCTAATCCACACTTTTGTTTAAATCTTGAGAAAGCAAAACAGTCTTTGACAAAGGTTAAAAATCTTAAAGCTGAAAATTACTATTGTTATCATGGTGGAAAATTCACTTTATAATTGGGGGCTGAACACTAATATTCGGCACTTGAATTAAACAACTTTATTATCTCTACACACAAGCCGGGTTTAACAACCTTTGATATTATATTACATCTTCCGTAATCGGGCGCGATTGCTGAACAATGAGCAGTCGCTTTTTTACTAGGCGGATCCGAATATTTCTATAAATAATTAGATGTAAATAATTAAGAAACCCAGCTAATCTTCTGATGTGAAGGTAGCTGGTTTTTTTTAGTTGGATGTGCAAAATAACACTTAAAATATACGCAAATTATCGGTCAATGTGACAGCCACGCTACGAACTGCATCTTAAAATTCACCAAAAACGAGGGTTTATATGGTGAAAAATATCCTTCCTTAGCGTATAAAAAGCCTGCTTTTTCATTCCAAAAAATGTATTACCCTATGTTTTCCGCGAAATGTTGGCGGGACCCCATAATGTATTTTAACGGAAGTACTAAAAACAAAAACCCCTTGCCGCACAAGGGGTTTTTGTATAGGGAAATAAAATCGATTGGCACCAGAATTTATTTTGTTTGATTATGTATTCTATTTATGGCCTCTTGTCTATTCATTATTTTCATACCAACATATTTTATAGTAAGAGTGTTAAAAGGAGGGGATATGAATGTTTTTTTGTGATAGAAGACGCCGTTGTGATCGATTTGATCGTTGTGACAGATTCGATCGATTTGATCGTTGTGACAGATTCGATCGATTTGATCGTTGTGACAGATTCGATCGATTCGATCGTTGTGACAGATTCGATCGATTCGATCGTAGAAGAAGGTGTTTTTGGTAATTTAACCTTCAACTCAAATTACAAGCTTTGGTTGAGCTAATGACTGATCTAAAATCTTTCAAAAAAACTACCTGATATAATTATCTCGGTAGCTCTGGATGAACACCTATTTCACAGCTTAATCCTGTTCTTGGATGGTTATCTAATACCTCTTGCAAATGACGTTTCACGTCATCTATATTTATTTCACTTAGCAGGCACCTATGTGTCTGTTACATTTTTTTTTAGAATACCTTTTTCAACGAACTGGCCAGTTCGTTAAAGAACCTAATCAATTAGTTTACATAAGAGATCTTAGAAGAAATAACCAATTAAAATTCGTTCGTAAAAGTACACTTTTACGAACTTTTTTGATTGTTACTTCTTTAAAATAGACTCTCTTAAACAATGCTTTTGATTTTTCTTCTTCAACTAACGAAAAAACGCTAGTTCACATAATCACGCTTATAGGTAAAGAAAAAGGATCCTCTAATTAAAGATCCTTTTGTTAAACACAGATACCACTGTTTTAAAATGGTGTGGTGTTGAAAAAATAGTTTTTCTTCATCCTATATCCATTTTCATCAAAATAAACAACAATAAAGTCATTTATAAACGTACACGGAAGATGCATTATTATTTGCCGAAACACCATTGCTAAATTTGTAGTTGGATAAGTTTATTGTTTTTCCCCAATAGTAAGCGTTGTTAAACCTAATATAGCCTCCACTTGCATACTCATGTTGATACAAGTAAGTACTTCCTGTATTAGCTGTACTAATTGAGGATATAACGTCATTCCAAGTTCTCCCCAACGAAGAAGTGATATTAGGGATAGAATCTCCTACCCTAACTTTAATGTAGGGCCCCCATTTATTTGCATCCGTATAAAAATCAGTACAACAAGTACCAGATCCCCCAATACCAGATCCCAAAGTTTCAAAGTTACTGGATACACTCGATTCTTTCTCTACTTTCTTTTCATTTTTGATATAATCATCTACTTTTTGCTGTGTTGTAAACCCTAAACGAACTTCATTCCCCTGTTCGTCCCCTGTATAGTAAATATGTTTGACATTGGGATCAGTTGCATTTGTCGATACCTGTTTCCCATCAATTAAATCGTACTGACTTTCCCCGGCCGCAAAAGATACATTAGAAAAGGAGAACATCGCTAAAAAGGTAACAGCAACCGTAAACATGAGACTGTAAATCGTTTTCACTTCAACCACTCCCTATTTATAAATTACACACCAGTTAAATATAGTCGAATTCATTTTTTCTTTTAAGGTTCGAAATAATTAATCTGACTAGTTAATGTCATTAACAACCAACTCCTTTATACGTGTTATTTTTTTAATACCAACTAGTCGGTATTAATCAATTTATTATATGATTAGTAATGTGTTACTATTAATGAAATATTCAGTTTTTTAAAAAGGGGTTTTTTATGTTAAATCATCATCAAAAACAATCAGAAGAAACCATCAACAAATTAATGCGATCAGGAATTGAATTGTTTTCTAAGCAAGGCTATTCTAGTACAAGCATTGATCAAATTGTAAAACATGCTGGTTACTCTAAAGGTGCTTTCTATGCTCATTTTTCCACCAAAGAGGAGTTCTTACTGAGGTTGATAAAAGAAGGTATTGATTTCTATTTTGAGGATTTAAAGGAAGCTCTTACTCAAAAAGATTGTGATTTACTAAATACATTTAAAGAATATTCTATGCGTTTAGTGAATGAGGCTTATGAAAAGGGGTCTTCTCCTATGCTTCTCCAAGGATGTATGGTTTCGAATGAATTACCTCAGATAAAAGAAAAGCTTATTCTCCAGATGGAGGAATGGAGGTCATTCCTTACACATTTATTTCAGAAAATGAAGGACGAAGGTATTGTCGGAAGTCCATTGGATGCTAGAATTTTAGCGACGGCTAGCATGGCTCTTTTTAATGGATTTAATCTGCAACATTTTGTTGATAATCGAATTCAAATACAGGACATGTTAAATGTTTTTGTTGAATTGCTTCAAATACAAGAACCTAATAAGAAAGGTTAATAACAACTAACATGGATGCTTTATAACTATACTGAATCATTTATAAATGTCTCTTTAATTTGGGGGTCAATTTGTTTATTGTCTTATGCAACTAACGGGTGGGTTAGCTTAAGATCGGAGCTGCCATTAAGGCAGCTTTTTCTTTTATCGAGGCAGGTTTGTAAAAGAATGCAGGTACAAAGATTTTTCTGAAACTGAAAAAATTAAAATCTTGAGGGAGAGTAAAATGAAAGATATTCATGATGAAAGCACATGGCCCGTTTGGGCTAATGAGACAATAGACATTGTCGAACCAAATCCCAAGTGGGTAGAAAAAGGTAATCAGGAAAAAGCACTTCTTCTTAATCTTCTTTCAACTTTCGGCATAACGGAAATTCAACATTATGGAAGTACATCTATTCCTAATTTACCAGCTAAACCAATCTTTGATTTAATGGCTAAAATTGATTCATTTCAAAAAATAAAAGAAATATCTTCATTGTTAGCTAATCACGACTGGCATTATGTACCACCTAACATAGACAATCGACCTTGGCAAAGATTTTTTGTGAAAGTAATTAACGACAAACGAGTAGTACATTTACATATTTTACTTGAGGGAGAAGAACGGTGGGATAATCAGCTACTTTTTCGTGATTTATTACGGACTAATCAGCAGTTTATTGATGAATACGCTATTCTTAAAAGAAATTTAGCAAAAAAATATAGCAATGATCGTGAAGCGTACACTAAAGCAAAAACAGAATTTATCAATTATGTTCTTAAATCTTAGTTGCGAACTAATATAAGTTTGTGAAGAAATGTACCTAAACTAACGGGTGCGTTAGCTGAAGATCAGAGCTGTCTTTAAAGCGGCTTTTTCTTTAACTATCGGGGCAGGATAGTGGAAGAAGGTATTTATTGTTCAGATAGAGAATAGTATTCGAAAAAGGTTGATTTTTAAGGATTAAACAAACTTAATATCAGGAGGAAAAAATGGTTGAAAATAGTTATGAGAAACAACAATTGAAAAAGCTCAGGACTTATATTTATATCACGATAGCATTACTTTTTTCAATGATATTTATATTTGTTAGCATTCTATTTTTGTATTTTCCTATGATAGGCATTTTAGACGTTGTGTATTTTCCACCAAAACTCGCAATTTTTTCATTCTTAATTTCTATTGTATTTTCTGTTTTAGCCATAAAAAATCTCTTTGGTAAGATATTGTTAGTTTTAAACATATTTCTAATGCTATTTATGATTTTTTATGGACCATAAATAGATACAAGAAGACTAACTTAGGGTGTAATAGTCAGGCTGTTGTATAGACAGCCTTTTCTTAAGTAACAACGAAAGCGACATTTCTGCAATAAATGAACTACTTTCTCCATTTGTAAATCGTTCATTATTGTGAAGTAATTCACTTAAACTAACGGGTGCGTTAGTTGATTAATGAACACAAAAATTCTCAATCTTTTTAATAAAAGAATAATCCAATTAAATAGTATAAGGGCATGTTTTGATTAATATTTTTTCAAAACATGCTCTTTTTATTTGTTCAGTTATCAAGGTTCTTGTATTAATTTGATCAAACTTTGTTTAAAAATTACAATAACACTTTATTTACTTGAGATTCTATTGGTCTATTGGGCAAGACACCTTACCCAATAGACCAATAGATGAAGGGATTTAATAATCGATACCGGCAGCTTCAGCTAAATATTCAATTAGATGAAGGGCGCGCATTGATTGTGTGAGTCCTTCACGATCAATACCAAGTTTCATCTGTAATAGGCAGCCAGGATTTGTTGTAATAATAACAGTTGCCTCTGTGGCTTTCGTGTGCTTCATTTTCTCATCAAGAATCTGCATGGATGAATCATAGTTTACAATATTATAAATGCCTGCAGATCCACAGCACATATCAGCCTGATCCATTTCAATAAGTTGTATTCCAGGCACTTGTTTCAATAATTCGACTGGTTCTTGCGTTACCTTTTGAACGTTCGTCATATGGCAAGAACGCTGATACGTAACTCTCTCGCCAGCTCGGGCTGCTATCTCTGGTAATCCGCATTCAACAAGAATTTGGCTGATATCTTTTGACTTAGCTGAAAAAGCTCTTGCTCTGTCTGCCCATTCGCTGTCATCCGAAAGTAAATGACCGTATTCATATAACATGGCGCCGCATCCTCCAGCATTATTGACAACAAAATCAGCTTCCACTTTTTCAAAAGCCAATATGTTTTGTTTCGCAAGATTGCGTGCTTCATCCATTTCTCCAGAATGGGCGTGCAGTGCGCCGCAGCATGTTTGTTTCGGTACAACGACAACATCACAGCCCGCTTCTGAAAGAAGCTTAATGGATAATTGGTTAATGTGGTGGAACATCGCATCCATAATACAACCGGTGAAAAAGGCAACTATATATTTCGGATTCAATTTTGCTTTCACTTCTATCAGGGCACGCCCTCGTTCCACCGGTGAAACCGGTTCCGGCATGATTGCTTCGAATGCACCAAGATTATAAGGTAACTTTTTCATAATACCTGATGAACGAGTCGCTTTTTGCAGCCCACTTTTTTTGTACAGCCAAATGGAGTGCCCAGTGACGTTCATCATCTTCCTACTTGGGAAAACCTTTTTCAGCATTGATTTTCGAAGTAGTCGCACAGGAATAGAAAAGGTTTTGCGTTTGACAAGTGCTGCGCGAGTGGCTTCTAAAATGGAACCATATTCTACACCTGTCGGGCAGGCTGTTTCGCACGCCCTGCAGCCTAAACACAAATCGAATGGTTCTTCGAGAACAGATAAGTCTGTAATTTTTCCTTCACCGACCATTTTCACTAAGTTAATCCGACCACGTGGTGAATGTGTCTCTTTTCCGAATGTTGTATAAGTCGGACACACAGGCAAACAATAGCCGCATTGGACGCAGTTATTCGTTTTGTCGTATTGAAATTCTTTTCTTAACTGTTTAAGTGATGTTTCCATGTTAGCTCAACTCCAATTTTTGTCCCGGGTCAGGGAAAATTTTCCCTGGGTTCATAATGTTATTTGGATCCCATACTTCTTTAATCCGTTTCATAATATCGAGGCCGGCTGCCCCTAGCTCCATTTCCATAAAGGGAGCTTTCATCATTCCAATGCCATGCTCGCCGGACAAGGTTCCGCCAAGCTCAATGGCCGCCATAAAAATATCCGCTACAGCTAGTTCAACGCGGCTCATTTCTTCTTTATCCGTTTTATCACAAATAATGTTAGGATGAAGGTTACCATCACCTGCATGCCCAAAAACAACGAGATGAACACCATACTTGTCTCTTATTCTCTGCAGTCTTTCACACATTTCAGGAATTTTGCTGCGAGGAACGGTGGCGTCTTCTGAAATTTTCGTTGGCTTAATCCGAACAATGGCCGGAGATACGAGCTTTCGTGCTCTCCATAGTTCCGCTTCTTCGACTTTGTCCTTTGGAATTCTAACTTCTCTTGCTCCTACGGCACGACATAATTTAGATGCCTGGGCAACTTCTTCTTGCAAAGCAAGTGGATGGCCATCAATTTCAATTAAAATAAGTGCGGCCGCATCAACAGGTAAGCCAAGTGGCTCAAACTGTTCAACTGCTACAATGGATGCCTGATCCATCAATTCCATTTTTGAAGGGAAGATACCGGCAGAAAGAATTTTGGAAATCGCACTTCCTGCATCTACTAAACTATCAAAAATAACCATTATTGTTGCAGTAGCCTTCGGTTTAGGAATGAGTCTGAGCACTGCTTTCGTAATGATGCCGAGTGTCCCTTCTGATCCGACAATCAGCTTTGTTAAGTCGTATCCGGTCACATTCTTAACGGTACTCCCGCCTGTTTTTATGAGTTCTCCTTCAGGTGTAATCACCTCAAGGCCAATAACATAATCTTTCGTTACGCCGTATTTCAGCCCCCTCGGCCCTCCAGAGTTTTCAGCTAAATTGCCGCCAATTGTCGAGACGTGAGAACTGCTTGGGTCAGGTGGATACATAAATCCTTTTTGTTCAGCTGCTTTATGTATATTCGATGTCAAGACCCCAGGAGAAACCACTGCTACAAGGTCCTCTTCGTGAATTTCCAGAATATCATTCATCACAGATAAATCGAGGACGATGCCCCCTTTAACCGGAAGCGGCCCGCCACTTAAACTAGTAGACTGGCCCCGTGGATAAAGAGGGATTTTCTCCCGATTCGCAAACTTCACGAGGGATACTAGCTCTTCTGTACTTTTTGTCTGAATGACGAGGTCCGGCAAATACGTCCCGAATGAAGCATCGAATGAATAGCTAAAGCGGTCACTTTCATCTATATAGACTTTTCCCGTTTTTATAATTGCATCGATTTCCTGAATGTGATTGGCGGTTACTACTTTCATTTCATTATCATCCTTTCTGTTTTGCTATACTGTATAATCCTGTAAAAATAAACTTAATTTTTTCTCGGCGTTTCTTAGATGAATCTGGCATTGAAGTTTAGCCAATTCGGGCTCTTCTGCTTCAATTGCCAGAAGAATGCTTTGATGTTCATCGTAAACTGCTTTACGTTTTCGTTTTAATTGTTCGTTTGGACGAAGAGTAATGTTTAACGCTTTTTCATAGAGAGTAGATAAGCTTTCTAGCGTTTGAATCATAATCGGATTTTGCGTAGCCTTAATAATGGAACTGTGAAATTCTATATCAGAATGGATGGCAGTAGTACCTTTTTCAATAGATTCTTCTTCCATTCTTTTTAAAATATTCTTCATTTGGTCAAGGCATTTTGGTGTACGTCTTAGGGCAGCTAAATAGGCCGCTTCAGGCTCCAGAATCTTTCGCATCTCAAATAGATACTTAATATTTTCAACATCATCTCTTTCTACTTGTATGCGATGTATGAATGTTGAACTTGTCGTTTCTTCCACATAGCTTCCGCCTCCTTGACGGGAGTTAATGACACCAGCAGCACGCAGCATGCTTAATGCCTCGCGTATGGGTGCTCTGCTTACAGAAAAATGAGCCGTTAACTCCTTTTCCGTTGGTAGCTTAGAACCTGGACGGAACTGCCCTGTTTCAATCATGTTTAATAATTCACGAGAGATCATTTGAGAAACATTTTCTTTTTGGGACAAAATAATCTATCACCTTTCATGTTTTATCTTAATAGAGAAGGATAAAAGCTAAAAATTTGTATTATGAATTTAAATTTGTATGACATATTTATGGGATGTATTGAGATTTTATTCTAATTTTTAGAAATATTAATTCGAAAGCGCTTTCAATTTGTTTGTAATAAAGAAAAACCTTTAACTAAACTACAAAAAACGAATATTTGTATTACAAATATTGTATAAAAAACTGTTGAGTTAATCAAGAGTTTTCTTTAATGAATACAACTTGGTTTCGCAAACTGTAAAAATTTATATTAAAAGGGAAGTACTTTTGAAACTTTACTAATGTAAAAGGTTACTTTTAAGTTGCTTTCAGTCCTCAATTAATGGAATGTTATTTAGCTTATTCTCATTAACAAATAATTGAGGTTTTTGTTTTTAAATATTTGCATTTATGAGTGAGCGACATGAGCAATGCAACTATGTTTAGAAAGACAAACGACTAAAAAAGTGACAAGACGAATTGTACCATTTCTTATTGTCTTGTATGTAATCGCATTCATTGACAGAGCGAATTTAGGTTATGCGGCTTTGGACATGAACGAAGCACTGGCACTGACAAGCAAGATGTTTGGAATCGTTTCTGGTATTTTCTTTATCAGCTATTTCTTGTTTGAAATTCCAAGCAATGTGATGCAGGAAAAAGTCCGGGGCGCGAAAATGGATTGCACGTATTCTCGTTACGTGGGGAGGCGCCGTAGCGTACATAAATATTAAAAACATTTCGTTGCATAAAAATACAAATTGTTGTATTTTTATAATAAACATTCTAAATCTAAAAAGGAGATAAGATATGGATATTTATCATGCAGTAACCAGTGATGTTAAATATATTTATAATTTAATACAAATTCACGCTGAACAAGGAGTAGTTTTGCCTCGTACAAAATTATCACTATATCAACATTTACAATGTATGTATGTCATGAAAGAGGATAATAAAATACTTGGGGTTGCCGGATTACATGTTTTAGGTCAGGACCTGGCAGAGGTACGTTCATTAGTCGTTGCTCCAAATCATTCTGGTCAAGGTATAGGTCGTAAATTAGTTAATCATATTATAAATGAAGCCTCACGACTTGAAATTAGCAGATTAATATCATTAACATACGAAACGGAGTTTTTAAAAAATGTAATTTTGAAATTATTTCAAAGGATACTTTGCCTGAAAAAGTATGGATTGATTGTATGAATTGCCCCAAGTTTAACTCTTGTGATGAAGTTGCAATGATTAATTATATTGGATAAAAAATTATCATCGAGTCCATTCAATTATGGCTGTCATGAATAAATGCGGATTACACATTACCATAAAGACCGTCCATGGTATTTTAAGGAGATAGCACCTTATGGTAAGTGGTTAGAAAGAGAGGGTGGCATACGGGAGTGATGAGTATCTTTAAGTACAATATGTATTTATAGCTTTAAAATATAAAAGTAAAGGTTACGATAGAAAGAGAATGTCACCCTAACGATGGTGCCATTCTCTTCGTCCTTAAGGAGAGAAGTTAACGCCGAAAAAACAAATTTGGAATAAATTTTAAATAAAGTACTAGCAATTGAATTAGTTACTACAGATTATACACGTATTAAAACAAAAAAGATTGACAGGAATAGTACCTGACACAACCTGAAAAATAGTTTACTATATGGATTTTTAAAAAATAATAGACTAATAATTTTGGTTTAAAACCTTAATTCCATCCCTTATTAAAGAATCGCACCCTAAAGATAATTAACGAAGAGAGTTAGTGGTATCGACTTTTTATGTTGGAATTCTCTTTAGGTATAAAATTTCCGAAATGGGCGGTATAGCATTGTTGCTACCGTTCGTAAAAGTACTTTTTGAAAAGTGAACAAAGAACCCATAGGCCTTGCCTAGGACCACAACATAGGTGATAACAGTTTTTCCTTATGCTATTTCTTTCTTTATTCATTCCAGAACTTCATAGCCTTTTTATCAGAGGTATAGACGGTAACTTGTTTGGTTTTGCTAAGTGTTTATAAGGTTCTCCTTCTTCATTTACTTTACGAAGCTCTTCATGCTGTTTTTCAACCCGATTTAACAGCTTATTTACTTCAAGGAAATCAGCGTTTCCCATCTTCATATCTTCACTCACTCCTTTTTTTATTTCGAATTAAATAGATGACATATCCAACATACCAAGATCCACGACATTAAATCCCTTATAAATAAATAGGGCGCAATTATACATAGATTAAAATCTACGTTTTGCGAACCAAACTTTTTCTTTAAGAGTTTTTCGGGGTTGTCCAATCTAGTATAATACCAGACTCATATAATATCTCAGAGTTAATAAAGGGGGGAGGATTAATTTGGGGAAGGATAAAAAATGTCCAGATTGCGGACATAAGCAATGTAAATGCAATCATAAAAAATGTAAGGATTGCGGGCACAAAAAATGTCAATGTGAATCTAAACAAGAACAAAAGGTAGAGCAAAACATTGAAGTGTATGTAAAAGTACCTGCAGGACCTCAAGGAGCTCAAGGTGTTCAAGGAGCTCAAGGTGTTCAAGGGCCTCAAGGTGCTCAAGGACTTCAAGGTGTTCAAGGAGCTCAAGGTGTTCAAGGGCCTCAAGGTGTTCAAGGACTTCAAGGTGTTCAAGGACCCCAAGGTGCTCAAGGTGTTCAAGGACCGACGGGAGAAAATGGATTGTCAAACCAGTTTGTTGTAGGTCTTAATACTACTCCTTTTCCTACATTGGTTTCATTAAATCCGTTGCCAGAGGTTCTTTCAACAGTAACCATTACTATTGATGATCCTGGTGATACCGTCAGATTAATGGCATCAATTCAGTCAATAACTTCTGCATCAAGCGTAAATTCTAGCCCACTCCGAGCAAATGTGATAGCGTACAGAATTAGACGAACTGCACCTAATCTGATCATCAGATCTGTGCAAGATACGGATTTTGATTCTCTAACTACTGCTTTTACAACTCTTGATAACCCTGGATTAGGAACATTTACCTATGTTTTAGAAGGATTGTTGATCAATTCAACTATTCCTGTGCAGAACGAATTTATAATTAGTGTTGTCTTTACTGCCGAGGAAATTGAACCTAATTAACTACCAATAACCCTGATAATGTGAACTCAGATAAAGAAGATGGCTGCCAATTGGCCGCCATTTGAATGTACGATTCTTAAACAAATCATACATTCAATTGGCCGCCATTTGAATGTACGATTCTTAAACAAATCATACATTCAATTAAAAGAAAGAAAAGTACAAAAGTAAAGATATGTATTGAGTTTTAAATAAACGGTGTGAAAAGAGAGTTTTTAATAATGGACATCCTTAAATGTCCTTCTGAGGTGGAAAAAATCTATTATGGACCTAAGCCATATTGTGTATGGAGAATGAGAAAAGCCGCCTATTTGCATTATGATAGGAGGCTTTAAAGAATCGGTCATTTTGTTTTTCTTGTTATTCAGCAGTGAATGTAAATGTTACTTTTAACGGCCTGCCTTCGCTCCCCTTTTGTGTCCAAATGATTTCCACTTCGAATTCCGTTGCTTTTTCAGCCAAAAGGAAATTTTTAAATTGATAAGGCATTCCATCATTCAATTGTTTTGCTAAAAAAGTAGTCTCTTCAAATTGGTTTTTATTATATTCCTCTTCACCAGGACAACCAAAAAGTGAAAACTTCGTCGGGAATTTTATTCATTTTGAATATTCTATTAAACCAAAAATATTAGTAAAAAAGAGAGCATACAACACCTGGACCATATAGGAAATGGCTTCGTGAACAAGGATATGACATTAAAACTTGTCTACTATAAGAGACGTTGAGTCAGAAAAACTAAATATGCAAAATGCTTTAGAATAAAGAAGAGAGGGTCATTAAACTCCATCAAATTTCGCGGATGGTGAGTGGGGTCGCAGGGAGCAACCCACATGGATAGGGCAGACTGTGAGTTGCAACCCGAAGCGAGTTGACTATTTACCAAGATACAGAGTTTTCCTTACGAGGAAGGCTTTTTTTCATTCTTTTTGAAGACATTCGAAAGTGTATAAAAAGTTGACCGGGTGTAATATCGAAGAATTGTTTTTTTGCCAGGTCTAATATAGCTATGACTTCTTCCCGTTTGTTTATTGTCTCTACTTACTTCAGCTACATAAACATCTGGAATGCAAGAAAACAATCAACTACAGACCTCTACGCTGCCAGCGTGGGGAGTGTAATTCCGATAGCATACTAAAATGTCCAAAATCGCTTTAGATCAAGGTTTTCGATGTGTGTGTAAGGTTTAGGATGAACTATGATTTCCGTCAGTTTTCTATAGTTTGTGACCGAAATGTTAACAGAGTGCGACCAATATTTAAGTGTAAAAATTAGCTTTTTGTTTGGGAATCAATAGGGTTGTGAGATGTGATGGTATGCTAAATTAGGTTTATCGCAAGAGAGTATTTTTCTGTAGGAGTAATAGTTGAACAGACACTCCCTATTACCTCCGTCTTCGTAGTAAGTCCTGCACTTTATCAAATGTTTCTTTTTCAATAATGGCTTTATGAGTATTTTCAATAATAATTAGATTTTCTGCGTCAATTTCTTTTCTTTTTGAAGAGGTAACAGAGATCATTTCTGACCGTCCTTGTACTAACTCTCCAATGTAGTGTCTATTACAAAGAATACCTTTAATGGTGGAACCATGCCATTGTTTAGAGGCATTTGATTTATTTGCAATAAAAGGTATATTAACAACTAAAACAGATTTGATTTTAGAAAAAGATTTGAAAGCAATTGAAGAATCAATTAAAGTATTACAAAAATATGTAGAGCTAATTACAAATCCTAAGAAAAGTAATTATCCAAGATTAAAAGTCGTTAAAGTTAAAATATAATGATCGGTTTGAAATAACTAGATTTGGAAGGGAATTTATTGAGTTTATTATTAATACAAAATTAGTTCGGAAAAGATTTCATATTCTTGTCTATTAGAAAGCTTGTATTTTATTGTTTTAAAAGATGCTGGTTTATAGGAGGCGTTATTTGAAAGTTTATTACGGAGGTATAAAATGAATAACTATAAGAAATTTATTGTAATATAATTAAAGAACTAAATTTAGATGAAAAACCAAATCAGCAGGTTGATTCATATATTTATGAGGAATTTAGAGATAAAACTCAATTTATTGAAAATAAAATATTGAATTTAATGGGTGATATGCAAAGTGACTATATTTCGTATAACAAATTTAAAAGAACACTTGTAAAACGAAACATTGAAGTAAAACAATTAATAGGGAAAATTTCAGAAGAATTATCAAAGTTGCTTAATGAAATGAATACTATGAGAAACTGGGGACTGCACGAACCAGAATCACTTAAACGCACATTTAGAAAATATCAAAGAATTTTGGCCAAAGGAAGAATTAGATTGGTATTTTAATAATTTCAATCCTATACACGTACCCATATTTGGAAAATATGAAGGTAAATGGATTATTAGTTTATATGAGAGTTGTAAAGGAAACTTAGAATATTATAAAGCCATTTACGAATATATTTTAAAAGACTATAGGTTATTATCCGGTGAAGAAGATATAAAAATTAATTTAAAGAAGATAAAAGTGCGTCCTTTTGAATTAGAAATAAAATTGTCTAATACATCTCTTGAAATGCAAAAAAATCAATATAATCTAAAATAAAGTATATTGAGAAGAATTTATAAAGAAACGAACACATGTCCCTTTCAAAAATAACCATAGGAAAGCTCTATTTAGAAAATATAGTAACTGTGGCTCTTATTTAAATGGAAAATCAATAAATTAAGTGATCAAATAGTAACCTGATTTGTTTCTGAACTCAACCAATCAGGTTACATAAACCCAGCAACATCTCTTGTGTTGCCACATACACTCCGTATTGTGAAGCGGTCGCGTGGTTGGAGTTGGTATAATAGAAAATCAGTTGATATAGAAAAAATCTATACCATCTGCTTTTTTGTTTATAAAAATACCATTCAGGACCGATTTTAGTTAAAATAAACATTGCCGATTTTCACAATAGTTTTTCACAAATTATAAATGTCCAAATGTACTTGATAATAAGTTATTAAGCATGATATAAGTGTAAAAGAAGTGGAACATTTGGCTTTATATTTTTTGATCGAGAGTTTGAAGATGTATCCATATTGAGAGGATTTGAGTTTGAAATGATAGATAATTTTTGGCGTGATTTACCACGACCATTTTTTGTACTTGCACCAATGGAAGATGTGACAGATGTTGTTTTTCGTCACGTAGTAAGTGAAGCCGGTCGACCGGATGTATTTTTCACAGAGTTTACAAACTCGGATAGCTATTGTCATCCAGAGGGCATGAAAAGTGTGCGTGGCCGTTTGATTTTTACAGAAGATGAACAGCCAATGGTGGCACATGTTTGGGGGGATAATCCCGAATATTTCCGTCAAATGAGTATTGGCATGGCAGAGCTAGGATTTAAAGGCATAGATATTAATATGGGCTGCCCTGTACCGAATGTGGCATCGAGAGGGAAAGGTAGTGGCCTTATTCTGCGTCCAGACGTTGCGGCAGAACTTATTCAAGCAGCAAAAGCGGGCGGACTGCCTGTCAGCGTGAAAACACGACTTGGCTATAATGATGTAAATGAGTGGGAGGAGTGGCTAACGCATATTTTAAAACAGGATATTGCGAACTTTTCTATTCATTTACGTACAAGAAAGGAAATGAGCCAAGTAGATGCGCATTGGGAGCTAATTCCGGAAATCAAAAAATTACGTGACCGTATCGCACCAAATACGCTACTAACAATCAATGGAGACATTCCTGACCGTCAAACTGGGCTGCAGCTTGCTGAACAATATGGTATTGATGGCGTTATGATCGGGCGAGGTATTTTTAAAAATCCTTTTGCTTTTGAAAAAGAGCCAAAAGAGCATAGCAGTAAAGAATACCTTGATCTTTTAAGACTGCAGCTTGATCTTCAAGATCAATATGCGGAAGCACTGCCACGTTCAATCACAGGGCTTCATCGCTTTTTCAAAATTTATGTCAAAGGATTCCGTGGAGCTGGTGAATTAAGAAATCAATTGATGAACACGAAATCAACAGATGAAGTGCGTGCATTGCTTGATAACTTTGGAAAAGAATGTTGATGGGACGGGGACAGTGAAATGATGTAACTCTCAAAAAGTTAGAGAAAAAATGAATCACATCAACTCATGTGTACTTATTTTATTCAGTTTCAAGTTCCATTGCAGCCGGCTTTTTGATAAAGTCTGTTTTCTAGAATGTAAAAAACCCACCAGCACTCTTGTGTTGCCACATACACTCTGTACATGAGGAGAGTGCTATTTGTTTCTAGCGAATGTTTTTCCACTCGAACCGTAAACCTGCTGCAAAATTGAAGAAATAAAGAATAGAAAATTATTAGGATTCTATCTCAATTATAGGATTTTTTGGATTAACTAGGTGGAACCGTACCATAAATATCGATTCTTAGATCAATATTTCCTTTAATCAGAAACATTGTTCTTGATAAGTTCGTTTGCAATTGTCCGCTTGATTTTTAGAGGTAAGCACCTAGTCCTATTATTAAAAGAAGTATCAAAGAACAACTCAACGTTTTTGATACTTCTTTCTTCAATTTTATTTGAAAGATTAACTGTAATCTCGTTTAATATGACATGGAAAGATTTTTGTTTTTTGTTCTATTGGAGGTACCATAGGAAGCATACCAAGGCGTTCGTAGCTTCTCTCTTAGGCTGGTTTCTTCTGTTTTTGGTCCAAGCGATAACTTAGGAAAGTTAGAAGACTTGCAAAGATAGCAACCAGCCCACCGACCCATGTCACATTCAGTAAATTTCCCTGATGGTAAACAACTCCGCCCAGTGCGGAACCAAAGGCGATACCGACATTGCTTGCTACTGGCATTAGTGAAGCAGCTAGCCCTGTAGCTTTTGGTTGATAAATACCGGCAAGATCTATCAAATAAAGCTGGGTTGATGTTGTTAAAAGAATGGCCATTAATGACATCAAGCCAATGTTAATCAATCCAAAGAGAAAATGACTTGTCGTCCAATATAAACTGATCAGAACGACTGCCTGCACGAGAAAAACAAACCGGAGGCGTCCGATAGCATTGTAGCCGGCAATTTTACCAGCGAGTATGTTGCTGAAAATGGAAATGAATCCGTAGCCAAACAAGATCAAACTGATTGAACTGCCTGGTGCTTCCATTCCTTTTAGGATCGGAACAAGATACGTATAAACGGCATACGTTGCCCCAAATCCAAGAGATGGAATGAAAAAAGCCATTAAAATTCGCGGGTGTGTTAACAAAGAAAATTGATCACGCATCGAACTGCGAATTGTACTTTGCATGGCAGGCAATACGAAGAAAGATGCCAAAAACGCAATAGCTCCGAGAAAAGTCGTTAACAGGAAGGATGCATTCCAGTTGTACCATTCAGCAATGACAGTGCCTATCGGTACTCCAATCACGTTTGCAAGCGTAAAGCCACCGAAAACGAATGATATAGCAAGTCCGCGTTTAGCGATCGGCATGGTTTCACTTGCAACAACCATGGCAAGTGAAATTAAAACGCCTGTTACAACCGCCGTCATCATTCGAAGTGTAAGGAGCATGAGGTAGCTCGTCGAAATCACGCACAAAGCATTCAGAATGATGAACGAACCTAGCAGAAACAACATCCATTTACGCTTTGGAAAATGGCTCGTTGCCGACATCACGAGCGGTGTGGCAATGGCAAACGTAAGCGCAAACGCAGAAACGAGTGTGCCTGCTTTGGCATTTGTAATATGGAGACCCGAGGAAATATCGGTTAAGATTCCGACGATAACAAATTCGCTTGTCCCGAGAACGAATGTTAATAAAGTAAGTGTTAAGATGAGCAACCAATGTCGCTTAGTTAATTCTGTGGTGTGCATAAATACCTCTTTTCTTTCTTAGATGAATGTAAATGTGTCACAGGAAAGATAAACAATTTACCTATCATACCACAAAACATTTTTACGAGGAAAATCCTTGCTTAGATATCGTTGATTATTTTTTGCTAAAAAGCTTGTACCTGAATCATTCACTAATTTTACCGTAACCTGTTTTTTTATCAAACAAAAAAAGAATCAAAAACGGATTAATAAGGAAAAGCATAAGGGTAACAAGATGATAAAAATATAATACTCTAATATCAGGCAGAAAACATAAATCAAACAAAAAGGATGGGATCCTGATGGTTGATGAAAATAAGCAAAATAACAAACGGGAACAATGGAAAAAGAATGTTATGGATAATCTGAAGAGGGAAGCTGTCAAAAATATCATAGCAAGAACGGGAGACCTAGCAAGATTAGATGCTAAAGTCAATAATACTTACACTGTATACATCAAGGATGGAAGGATGATAAAGCAACCTACAAATGGGAAGTGTGTTGTTATTAATGGAAAAATCCAAAATTAAAATTTGTGAAGGAATAGAGAATACACATTATAGAAGGCGAAGGTATATAGCGGTTGGACCACAGTAATTGGTGCAAGGCCATAACAAAGTTCATAGTGCTAACGTGCATGGTAAGCTTTCTGAAGCCAAGATAGTGTAATAGAATTCGAGGTCCTTACTTTTATGAAGCTCTAATTTGATTAGATTTGGTACATTTGAAGTGTGCGACGAGCAGTTCGAACTAGAAACCCACATACAGGAGAAGAAATACAAATTGCTGCTTCCAAAGTTTACTGCTTGTAAACCGGATAAGGAAAAGAGGCGGTTAAATAAAAAAGTAGTATAGCGTAAAAAAATACTCTGGGATGAGATATTCTCCAGAGTATTTTTTTCTTTATGTAAAGTTAGGTTTTATACTTTCGCATCTGTTTTCACATAGATAAGTGCTACGGGTAAAATGCAAAACACTCTTAAGTGAGCTTGTGAGATGCTCCTATTTTTACAGAATGAGAGGAGGGAAGGGATGTAGTGGGAGGGGATGTTACTGAACCCTTTTTTTCGATAAATGTCGAAAAACTTTGCACCACAAATAACTTTGGTGTGGAAGGTGATCACTTTGTGATATCAGCCTTTATGAAGAAATTCCAATATAAAAGTTAACTCTCGAACTTCATTAGCTACATAGTTTCAAAAACCAAATTGTAAAAATGTTGTCTCTAATAATATAGAGTCCCATTAATACTTTAGAAAATTTTCTCTGTTGAGTACAAAATCATTAAAAAACATAACTGATTGTATAACTTGAATTAATCATTAAAAGTAGTATTATGATTTAGGTACGAATGTTAAGGAGGCACAACTATGAAACAGATTTCTCGAACAAATACAGCTTTACTGCTTATATTTCTTGTAGTTGTATGGGGCGTTAATTGGCCATTGTCTAAAATGGCGCTGAATTATACACCACCAATATTATTTGCGGGAACAAGAACTATATTGGGTGGTCTGATTTTACTAATTTTTGCTCTCCCGAGATATAAAAAACTTCGCTTTAAAAAAACATGGCATTTTTACCTAATTTCTGCTTCTCTAAACATTATTCTCTTTTACGGCCTTCAAACGGTAGGTCTTGGTTTTGCACCTGCGGGATTATTTTCGGCCATCGTGTTCATTGAGCCAGTTTTACTTGGGATTTTCTGTTGGATTTGGCTAGGGGAATCGATGTATGGATTAAAAATTATTGGATTAATTCTTGGCTTCGCAGGTGTTGCTATAATAAGTGCAGGAGGATTTACAGGCAATGTTTCAGCGATTGGAATTATTCTTGCCCTTGGCTCTGCTTTATCCTGGGGATTAGGTACTGTTTTTATTAAGAAAACTGGTGATCGTGTAGACTCAATTTGGATGGTTACATTACAACTTATTATGGGAGGCATTTTTTTATTAAGTGTAGGTTCCAGCGTTGAAAGCTGGTCAAATATCCAGTGGGAATTTCCATTTATTATAAATTTATTATTCATCTCTATCTTTGTAATTGCATTTGGGTGGCTTGCATTCTTTACACTTGTAGGTTCAGGAGAAGCGAGCAAAGTAGGTTCATTTACGTTCCTTATCCCGCTTATTGCAATCCTTTGCAGTTCTTTTATGTTGCATGAAAAAATTACACTAAATTTATTAGTTGGCCTTTTATTTATCTTGATTAGTATTTTGTTTGTAAACATAAAACTAAAATCACAGACAATACCCGACTCAAATTTATAAAATATGGCTGTTTTCTAAAATATTATAATTTGATTACGATCTAGATCGGTCGCTTTATACATATAAAATGCGATTAGGTCAAATATCGTTATGGACACATATCCGAGTTTGATTATATGGATGACCAAACCAGTTTAGTCTTATTTCCTGTAGTATTATTTGCAGACTTGGCTAATACTTTCCCATTTATTTCTTAGGGTGGATTATGTAAAAAGTTGGAGTTATCCGAGCTATTGTTTGGAAAAACAACAATAAAGATTAAGAATTTTTATATTATAAAATAAACCTCGTTAGAATATATGTAGTTTTCTTTAACCATATTTTGCTAAGAAAATGTTAATTATACTAATCATTAATATAAAAAAACCACTCTTTAAAAAGGAGTGGATTTTTTATATTTATTTGGTTTATTGCGTAAATCTGTCACTTTTATGCTCCCTACAATACATTTCATGACTAAGGTCTGTTTTTCTATAGCATCTTTATGATTTACAAACAGAATCTCTTCCAATTATAAGGGGATCTTAAATTGTCCCTTTTGCTTCCGATCAAGATTAGCGATATAGGAACTCATCAGCTTCATGGAAAACTGAAAGATCGGGCTTTGAATAAAGGTATAGGCAAACGTCATAATAAACACTGGACCGCCAAGGATGAAGCCGATAATCAAGATGAGGCTCTCGACAACGATTCTTGCACGGCTGACAGATAACCCGGTTTTTTCCGAAACGGAAAGCATGAAACCATCCCGAGGACCGGCCCCGATTCCCGCAGCCACATAGATTCCTCCGCCAATGCCGGATATGATGATACCCATCAACAAGATGAATAGATTTAACCACCAATGCTCCGTTTCATGAGGAAGAATGTTGAGATGCAAGAAGAAATCCATAATCGGGCCGATTGACAAGGCATTTAGAAAGGTACCAATGCTAATATACTTCCTATCAACGACGCAGGCGATTAGCACAAGTACTAAGCCGCATATGACACTCCACGTCCCAATCGTGAACCCGAACCGTTGGAACAGGGCGACGTTTAAAACCTCCCATGGATGCGACCCCAAGGATTGAACATTCACCGCAATCGCATTCCCTAATCCAAAGAAAATTAAACCAAGAAAAAAATAAAATACCGTAATAAAAGAAATGTCATCTCTTCACCTCTACATCATATATATCTATCTACTTTAGATGAAGAAGGCCTAACGAACAAGATGATTTATTAAATTCAAAGCGAGAGGACCATGAAAAAACGTCATCCTTTTCGAGTATTTTACTCAAAGAATAACGTTTTTTTGTGTTTGAAATTGTTTCGTTTTCTTGATAGGCATGACGAAGGAATGAGAGGGCAATTGACCCGTTGAGACATGGGAGGGAAAGCCTCCAGGGGCGGCGTAGAGATGTGTATTATATGGTAAAATATGGAGTGGTAGCTGGCTCCTTTATTTAACTATGCCTTCACGAAGCCTAACTGATCTGAACTCATTTCATTTACCCGTAAGTCTAATTACAAGGGTTATGAAATCCTGCGAATAAGTGAGCATTCGAGAGATATTCGCATCAAACTGAGGGAGTTGAAGAATGGTTTTTCCTCTTATTTAACAATTATGCATATTGTCAAGGATGTAGTTTAGGATTACTAGTGATGAACCGTACCATAAGTAAATGAGGTTTTTAGTACGGTTGGAAGACACCTTCAACAAAGAAAGCTAGCCAAGGGCTGGCTTTTTTTTCAGTAAATAGATCTGTGCCTAATAACTCCTCGAATATTCTTGTTTTAAATATAGTTTCAAAGGTGTTTACATCTCGGTTTATTATATTACTATGAATGTTTACTTGTAGTAATTTGTGATATTTAATCCAATCAAGTAGTAATATATCATTCTATTATTTATCCATACACCGCTACTAGTTAAGTCTGCTTTAGTTTTTGTAACTTAGATAAATCTGAAACAGGACTTTGAAATTATTTAAAAGTCATGACACTAGGTAAAAACGATTATTTTCTGATAATTTACATGAAATTAACATGGAATTAACCTTCTATATAAATAACCAGATTATTATTGGGGAATAATAGGAGGAATGAAATTTTGAGAAAACTATTTTGTAAAAGATTTATTAATTTACTAGTTATTGCACTACTGGTTCTACCCATCTTCTCAAGTCTTGCCATTCGTGCGCATGCAGAAGATACCGTGTCGGTTAAATTACTTTCGGTGAATGATTTACATGGTAAGATTGATGTAACAGCAACAATTAATAATGTAAATTACGGACGTGCTGATTATTTGGCTACTTATTTAAAAGCCCGTAAAGCAACCAATCCAGATAACACGCTAATTATCCATTCTGGAGATATGATTGGTGGCAGTTCTCCGGTTTCAGCTTTACTTCGAGATGAACCTACTGTTGAAATCATGGAAGCAATCGGATTTGATGTAGGAACTGTAGGTAACCACGAATTTGATAAAGGTACACAAGAATTCCTTCGGATGGTAAATGGCGGTGACCATCCGAACGGCACACAAGGATATAACGGGATGGACTTTCCAGTTATTGCTGCAAATGTGGAATACAAAGATAGCGGAAAGCTCATATTAGATCCCTATGCCATTAAAGAAGTAGATGGTGTGAAAATTGGATTTATTGGTGTAGCTACGGTTGAAACACCTAATATGGTGATGGCCTCAGGTATTCAGGATATTCGTTTCACGGACGAAGCTGCCGCTGTTAATAAATATACGGAGGAGCTAAAAGCACAAGGAATTAAGGCAATTGTCGTTTTAGCTCACGTTCCTGGAAATCAAAGCGGTGAAACGGCCACTGGTCAAATTGCAAGTTTATCTAAGAACGTAGATGACGAGGTAGATGTCATTATTGCTGCTCATAACCATGTGAAACTCAATGCGATTGTAGACAACAAACTTATTGTCCAAGCTTGGGAATATGGAAAATCCTTTGCGGATATTGATTTGAATATTGATCGTGTTACAGGCGACATTGTTGAAAAACATGCAGAAATCGTTGATGTTATTCAAGAAGGTGCAACTCCTGATCCAGAGGTTAGTGCCATTCTAGCCAAATATAAAGAAATGGTTGGAACAAAATTGAATGAAGTCATGGGTTATGCTGCCACTCCAATGACTGGCGGATACCCTATCAAAGGCATCATTGGTGACAATGCTCTTGGAAACTTGATTGCAGACGGAATGAATGATGAAATGAAGTCTGATTTTGCCTTAATGAACGGTGGAGGAATCCGTGACGTTCTAGCCCAAGGCGAAATTACTTGGGAAAATCTTTTCAATATCCAGCCATTTAATAACACATTGGTTACGGTCACCATTCCAGGATCAGCATTAGAACCTATATTAAATGCTCAGATTTCATCCTATGGGCCAGACGTCTCCATTAGTGGATTCTCATATATATGGGATAGTGCGACAAGGAAAGTAGTGAATATCTATCTTCCTGATGGAACACCAATTGATAAGAATGGGACCTATACGCTTACTGTCAACAATTATATGTATGAACATGAGACTGATAAATATAAAATTCGCCAATATGGCAATGATCCAGTTCAAGGACCTGAAGATTTACAAGCTACTGTAAACTTCGTGAAAAGCTTTAATGGACCAATCCATTATGTAGCGGAAGGAAGAATCTCGGAAGACTTCAAGGCACCTGAACTGGCGGATGTGGTATTACATGAGGCTGACTTGAGAGACGGATCGTATCTTCATGAAGTTAAGGTATCCTTGGAAGCAACAGATGCAGGTATCGGGATTTCGCATATTGAGTATAGTCTAGATAACGGTGTCACTTGGAAACGTTATGATGAGGGGCTAACTATTAATAAAGAAGGTAAAAACTCTATTCAATATCGTGCGATTGATAAAGTGCATAATGTTTCAGAGCCGAAAGCTCTTGAGGTATTCATTACACCTGCATCAGTCGAAAATGCGATTTCTTTAGTGAAACAAGCAGAGGGAAATAAAGGAATCAAAACATCGCTTATTGCTCAATTGGAGAACGCAATTAAAACTTTTGAAAAAGATAAAGAAGATAAGGCTTATCAATCTTTAGAAAAAATTTACTCGCGTATTAGCGAGCTCCCAAATAAGCATTTAGAGGAAGTGGACAAAAACGAAATCATGTTCATGCTTCAATACATCATTGAACATAGAACAGAAACTAGCGGGAATGAGTTCCCAGCCTTATTAGCAAGTTAGTTTTCGATTCGAGTCTTTTATAATAAATAAAATGATGGCAAGGATAAAAACATGACCTTTCGAAAAAGTAGGATGCTAACCAGAAAATAGGAACTGAAAAAACAGATAGAGGCTTGTTTTACGCGCACTCTATCTGTTTTTTTAATTTACTCTATTCAACGTTAGAGTGAACCGTACCATAAGTAAATGAGGTTTCTAGTTGAAAGTTAAAAAGTATTTCATTCTTTGAATTCATTATTATCTAAATAAAAATAAGCACTCAGTCAAAAAAGAGTAGAATGCTGAAATTAATCTTAGCATTCTACTCTTTTTTTGTCTCTAATATCACCAAAATCTATTTGATGACCGCCGCCAAAGTTAATCCACTCCATTTGTGATTACCGTGGCCAAAAAGTAAGTTTTCACTTTTTATAAGTTTGTTTATTTTTGTTAGTAAATTAATATAAGGAAAAAAAGACTTCAAACCATATGACAATCTCCAGCTACTTTCAGAAAAAGATTATAAAAATTCAAAGGCAAGTGGGGAAAACAACCTGTTTTTCTTCACTTGCTTTATTTTAGGGACTTATCGGACAGCCCCCTTGTGGAATTAATAATATTAATATAAAAAATTAACATTATATTTATATAGTTTTGGTTTAATTGAATTGTAAAATATAAATCTCCTTGGAGGAATCATTAGATGATTAATAAGAAAATTGTGAAAACAGGAGCTACTTTAGCACTTGCCTTAGCTATTACAGTTCCAGCACTATCACCGACAGCAGCTACTGCGAAGGAAAATAGTAAAATTGAATCTGTTAAATTTAATGGAATGAAAGCACCAGCTACTATCGATGAAATGGTAAAAACGTATACAACTGCAACCGTTGATGTAAAATATAGCAATGGAAAAGTAAAAACATTTCCGTTGTCCTACAACTACCTATTTAAATCGGAAGATAAGGTAGCAATCGTTAAAGGTGAAAAAATTCCTGCAGGTACACCAATTGATGTAAAAGGAAATCCAATTAAGGATCCAAGCAGCACAGACGGAAAATATTTTGTTTCAGATGCTCCGGATTCAAATAGCTTATTAATGCCAATTGACGGCAAACTTTATATGGTTACACATTATGAATATCAAACAATTGATGCTGCTGGTCAATCAGCATACGGTTTAGTCCCAGCATCTATGTCTTTAACTGAGTTGGAACAGGACAAAAAAACAGGTGAACTTAAACCTGTAAAAGTAGAAAAAATCGATTTTTCGGCAGTAAATGGACTTTGGATTCCATGTAATGGTTCTTTATCACCATGGAATACACATTTAGGTTCAGAAGAGTATGAGCCAGATGCTCGTCAATTTGCGGACCCTACATCAAAAACAAGAAGTCAAGTTGAAACATTTGCTCAATTCTATTTTGGAAATAAAGCAAAGGCTAATCCTTATTTCTATGGCTACACTCCTGAAATTACAGTAGATAAGAAGGGGAAAGCATCGGTTGTGAAACATTACAGTACAGGGCGTTTCTCTCATGAGTTAGCTAAAGTAATGCCTGATAACAAAACTGTATTTTACGGTGATGATGGTGGTAATACAGGAATGTTTATGTATATAGCCGATAAAGCAAAAGATTTATCAGCGGGTACACTATATGCAGCTAAATTTAAACAAACAGGTACTGAAAATGGTGGTTCAGGAGACTTAGAATGGATTAATTTAGGACATACAACGGATAAAGAAGTGGAAAAAATTATTGACAGCGGCATTACATTCAATGATATTTTTGAAACTTCTGATGTACCAAAAGAAGGTTTTACAGCGATTAAACAATATTCATATGGTAAAACAGAATATCTAAAACTTAAACCTGGTAAAGAAAAAGCAGCTGCCTTCCTTGAAACACGCCGATACGCAGCAATGCTTGGTGCGACTACTGAATTTAACAAAATGGAAGGTTTAGCGCTAAACGAAAAGGATAAAAAAGTATATATTGCTATTTCCGATCAAAGTAAGAGTATGGAAAAAGATTCAACAGGAAAAGACCCAGCAGACCATATCCAATTACCAAAAATTAAAGCTGGTGTAACCTATCAATTGGATTTACAAGGTGGTCAAAAGGATAGCGAAGGAAAGGCTATTCATAGCTCTTATGTAGCACCATCAATGTATGGATTGGTGGTAGGAGAAGACCTTCCTAATGCTGATGCATATGGAAACACTGCAAATGTAGACAAAGTAGCTAATCCCGATAACTTAAGTTATTCTGAAGCAATGAGAACCCTCTTTATTGGTGAAGATAGCGGTGCTCACACAAATAACTATGTTTGGGCATATAATGTTGAAACGAAAGAATTAAATCGTATTCTATCTGTTCCAGCAGGAGCCGAAGCAACTGGATTATTTGCTGCTGATGACCGCAATGGATTCTCATACATTTTCAGTAATTTCCAACATCCTGGTGATGAACTAGATGGTAAGTCAATTACAGCTGTTAACAAAGATGAATTATTTAAAGCTGTTGACGAACAAATTGGCATTAATAAAACAGGGGGGATTGGTTATATCTCTGGTATACCTTCTTTAACAAAATATAATAATGGTAAATATCAAAAAAGTTTAGAAATTGATAAAAAATGATAAGTTTAGATTAGGTAATGAACCTGAATGAAGGAACACAAATTTACGTAACGGCAACTGATGCAGACCGGAAATATAAGCACTGATAAAGTTACTAAGTAATGGATAAACTGGCTCCTAAAATGCCTTCAGTAAATGAAGTTATTGTGCTTATAAAAATGAATAGGGCTGTCATAAAAGTGATTAAAAAATGACTTTTGTGACAGCCCTCATCCATTTTAATTTGGCTCTGTATTATTTGTTGGGGTTATGACACAATTTTGAAGCAATAAAAAAACGTAGGAATCTTATTTTAGAAATGAGATTCGTGTCTCACCTCAAGCAGTGGCAGAACAAGTAGGGATTTTGCTAGAGAGAAACCTATAGGTGGGAAATAGAATGAGATTGTGAAGGATTGTACGTAAACTTTAGCCAATGTCGATTGTTATTATAAAGAATCTCTTGAACCAAAAACCAGGATGATCCCAAGAAATAAAATTATAAATATTGTTTTATTAATCCTGTACGTAAAAGTACACATTTATAAACATAAAAAGTCCTTAGAATCTATTAAATCTAAGGACTTTTTTGATTGCCTCTAATCCTAATTATGTTAAGTAGGGCTGGCGTACGCTGGTTCTTCTTATTTCACATTTCACATAATATTTTTTGAACGTATTTTTATGTTTTGTTGCTGATAGGTCGAACACGTAAGTGACATTTCTGTCATTCTTATTTATTTATTGTTAGGTAAATCGATGGAAAGAAATTGAAATGATTTTTAAAATAGATATAAACTCTGTTGTAGAAAGGAATATGTCCAGAGAACCCTTTACAATCACCTTATTAGTTTGGTTGACGTTGTTTGTAATTTTTGTACTTCATGGGAGAATAGATACTTTATAAAAAAAGCCGCCCTTCCAAATATAGAAAGATAGCCCCTTTGGCGTTTTAAGGAAAGGACCTTGTATTAACCTGATAGATGGCGAGACCCGTATTAGAGAATGTACGGTTAACTTAAATGAATTTTAAAGTTCTTATATTAAAACAAAAAATAATACTACCAAGAAAAGGAGAATGACTGATGAATCGAAGTTTTGTTGATCGATACAATCAATCTATCATTTTCTTTAATGGAGAGTGTAAAACTTGAAAGGAGAAGTCTATGAAAAAAGTATTCGAAGTATTAAAGAAAATATTTGTTTTATTTATTGCCTTTATCTTGCTCGTATCAGTATCTGTTTTTATTTACCATAACTCTCAATTAAGTAAGGAAGCAGCACTCCTTAAAAGTGAGGGAACAGTCGTTAAGTTTAATAATAAAAAAATTCATGTCTATAATGAGGGAAGTGGTGAGGATATATTTGTATTTATGGCTGGCTCCGGGATCGCTGCTCCTGTTTATGACATGAAAGGACTATATAGCAATTTTTCAAAAGAAAATAAGATAGCTGTCATTGAAAGAGCTGGATATGGGTACAGTGACGTTTTTAACGATGACAGAGATATTGACAAAATACTAGAGCAAACTAGAGAAGCGCTAATAGAAAGTGGAAATAAACCTCCGTATATATTAGTGCCTCACTCATTATCAGGGATAGAAGCTATTTACTGGGCACAAAGATACCCAGATGAAATAAAGGGAATTATTGCTTTAGATATTGGTTTACCTCAACAGTACGTAACACATAAAATGAACCTAGTTGATTCATTGACAGTAAGAGGAATAAATATTTTAACGAAAATTGGTTTGCACCGACTTGTTCCTTCTTCTACTTATAATCCTGAAGTGATTCGGCAATCATTTTTAACTGAAGAGGAAAAAGAAATTTATAAAGCATTATACTATAAACAATTTTTTAATGATGATATGAAGCAAGAACTTTTACAGGCTTATGAAAACGGTAAAAAATCAGTTAACCTTCCGATACCAAAAGAAACACCTATTTTATTTTTAGATGCAATTGCTGACCAATATAAAAACTCAAAATATACAAAACAAAAAAACAAAGATTATGAGGAATTTGCAGAACAATTAGAAATAGCAGATGTCATAAAAATTAGAGGTACACACAGCATTTATTTATACGTGCCTGATGAAATATATAAGCTTTCAATGGAATTTATCAATAAAGAAGTTGAAAAAAATGAAATCCTACGTGATGAAAGGATATAACATTTTAATAGTAGAAGACGATTTGATAATTGGCGATTTACTTCAAAAAATTTTGTAACTCGAAGCGTACTATGTTTGTTGGAAAACGGATGGAAGAGTAGTTCTGGATATCATCCATAAGATAGATTTAGTCATAATGGATGTTATGTTACTAGGTGAAGATAGCTATCAAATCACAAAGAAAATAAAAAACTAGGATTAAATATTCTCATAATTTCTCTCTCTGTCCGAAATGATAGGGTAAATCCTTTTGATTCTAGAGAGTTACATTACAAACTTTTTTAAATTGCGGGGTAGAAAATACAATTGACTAAGAACATAGGGTCGTTGAATTATTTGCAGAAATTATAGATTAAATATTAGTTGAACTTGATTAAAAGTTATACCATTTTTGGTGGAATCTTTAATGTTTCAGGAGGGGGATTTGGAATTATAGAACTTTTAAGGTCAAGGCTTAACTTGGATACAGCTTAGCTCATCTATATAGGAAATCCAGGATAGTAGGTGGATGATTATGAGTTAATTGGTTAATTGACTGGGCGGTAAATAAAAAGAAAAGGTACTAATTCCTTTTTTGTACGGAATCAGTACCAGGTATAGATATTTAATAATCTTACTTATTAGGGAATCACTTACCGGTTAATTAAGCAATTCCCTTCGTCATAACGAACGATAATGACGAGCTTGTGTCTATCCCCATGGTGTTCCGATTACGACAAATATTAGCCAAGCAAGTCCAGGTCCGATAACAACAAAGCATGCGGATGCAATTAAGAGTTTTCTAAAAAATTCATTTTGGTTCATACCTTGAGCATTTGCGAGCAACATAGCACCATTTGTTGAGAAGGGACTTATATCCACAATGCTCGATGCAAAAGAGATGGATGATATGACACCTATGGATGATACAGTCGGATCCTGAAGAATTGGAATCGCGAGTGGAATAATGGCTGCCAAGAAACCTGTTGTTGAGGCGAAAGATGAGATAATTCCTCCAATATAAGATGCTGTTAGAGCTGCCATTACAGAATTATTCATGCCAGCTATTAACTGGGTCATATATTCGATAACACCGATTTGTTCTAGTACTCCTACATAAGTCACAATCCCTGTTACCATAAGGATAATTGGCCAAGGCATACTCTGTAAGACGCCTTCTTGCCTTTTTGGAGCCATCAAGAAAAGTGCCAACCCTACTCCAAACCCGGCAAAGCCCATGTGTACATTGTACCCTAGAGCTAGGACGACTAGAAGAGCTATTCCAAGAAGTGTGAATCCTCTATACCAAGTTAAACGCCCTTCTGATTTTCCTGAATTATCTACTTGATTTACATTTATATCGATTGTTTCTACTGTTTCTACTGTAGCTGCTGTATACAGGTGAACAGAATCTTTCCTAAAAAACCTAAGTCCTCCAAAAAGAATGAATACTATAATCGCAACGAATACACATAAGATAAAGGTGTTTAAGAAAAGCAAACCTGGTGAATGTGGGAGGTTTTGTGAATCCATCATACCGTTCACAATCACACCAAAAAGATGAAGTGGTGAGAAACCACCCGCAGTCACCCCTATAAGTAGCATTAAGCCCATCATAAGAGGATTAATCTTGTATTGAAAGGCAACTCGTAACGCAATTGGACTTAAGATAGAAGCAGAAGCAATGGCAGATGTACCGATACTGGTCAAAATAGCACCCAGGGCGAACATAATCCATGGAATTAAGCCGGTGTTACCTTTAACCAAAAGGAGTCCCCATCTACTAATTAAGTCGATGGTTCCATTTTTTTGGACAATGGCAAATAAGAATGTGACTCCTGCAAGTAGGACGAATAGATCTGCAGGAAATGCACTAAAGATCTCGTCAACGCTTAGCCCACTGACTAACACACCCATGATAAAAGCAGCAACAAAACCAATAATACCGATGTTTATTGGAAGAATAGCTCCAATGATAAACATGAGTAAAAGTAATATAATAGCTCCGATTTCTATGCTCATAATATGTCCCCCTAAGTTTAATAAATTGCTCATGTGTGACCTGAGCCATGTGCTGAACAAATCCATTTGCTTGCGTCTTAGAGGTAGGGTCGCACTGTAACAGACTCATAAGAAAAATACTCTATTAAAAATTTAAAACTTTGATTCACAAATCTGAAAACGCTTTCAATTAGAAGTATTATGAATGCCAATAAATATCCTTATTAGGGAATTATTTTTTTGAGTTTTTCAAATGAAGAGTAATTGTCAACAATTTATTAATATCATCAAGAGTAATTGCATAATACAAGACACGTTTAATTTCTGTTTAACCAATTGTAGAGTAGCTTCATTTCTTTAACCTCCTTTCCTTAGTTCATTTTTGTATAAAAAACTAATGGCGATTGTCGACAAAATTATGCTGATGTTTGTAATTCTAATGAAATTAGAATTTTCTGTCAATGTTTTTTTTATCAATTTTATTAAATTCCCTTAATCCAAATAGGAGGGTGTAAATTCAAGAAGTTTTGTTAAACCAGAAGTTGGTTTTTGTACCCTATGTATTTGAAAGAATAAACCGCATTTTGGGAAAGGCAAATAAGCCTGCTCGTAGAGATAGGCTTTTTCACTTTTTTCAATTTAAGTTTTCATGTTGAAAAAACAAGGGAAAGTGTTTTTAGGTAGGAAACTATGGAATATGGTTTTCTAATTTTGTTTTTCAACGTCCTTTTCTTCTGGTGTCATAGTTCATACAGTAATACAGTCCTCATCAACATTCATACCACATGCACGTTCAATAACTACATTCATTGAAAACACCCGTTTCGGCTTCAATAATTGGAATTGGTAAGATCAACTTGACCTTTGTTCTGCATGGATTGTTAAGGGAAAATCTAATTATTAATGCCTTTAATGCTAGGTTGTGATTTACCTTTAGGGTTAAAGACATTTTGGTTATGCTGTATTAAAACTTTTTTGCTTCAACAAATTGTTTTTTATGTAAATGATTTAAAATAATATGGTGTTCTTTAAGTGATTTATTAATATTCTCTACCCATTCAAAAGAAAGTCGTTGCAATGATAGTAGCGGTAGTCCTAATCTAGAATACATATTGGCGATAATATCACTTTTACTCATTTCGATAATCCCCAAGTGGAACTTTTGATTCAACATCGCGTATTCCAAACGGTCACCATCAACCAGATCCATCTTATTAACAAGCTGTTCCATATGAATTAGAGATGATTCAGGTGTATCGAGTTCTGCAATCCTCTCTATTGCCAGGCTTTCGAGCATCATTCTTATTTCTAACAGATCAATAATATCTCTTTCTGAGTAGCCCTTTACAACGGAACCTTTTCTTGGGATCCGTTCAACTAAACCATCGATTGCTAATAAATAAAAAGCTTCTCTTATTGGGGCTCTGCTTGTCCCAAATTCTTCAGCATAATTAGCTTCTATTAATTTGTCTCCTGCTTTAAGTTTCCCAGTAATAATTTCTTCAGTTATTTTCTCGGCTATCAGCCTAGATAGTGAGTTATTATCAAAAATGTTGTTATCAACCATTATTTGTCCTCCTTAACCTGGACATGAGTTTTGAACTTTTATTAATGTATACAATACCAGAACTTTTAGAAAAATCGAAGTAAACTTTTTGGGAAAATCCTACTCATTTTAAATTTTTTTAAAAAAGCAAAATATTGTCATCAAACTAAATCAATTGAAATGAGAAAAAGGGTGAAGATTGCCACTCTTTTTAGAAGTAAATACAACCAATGTTATCGACAAATTGAAAATACACGTAATAAGCCTGAAAATAAATAGTCAGAAAATTATATAAATTAATAATTATTAGTTGAATTTACATTAAAAGTATATTAGGATGTAATCATTCACAATAAACGATTGTCGACAATATACTATTTTAGTTTCGGTACATGATAATTTTTTAAAAAAGCAAGTAAAGAAGTCATCAAATTCAAATTTATTAAAGGGGTGAATTCAGCATGAAAGTTACGATTAACCGAACTGAAACGAATGGGAAGATTACCTTACAAGAAAGCGGCGGGTTTGCGATAGTGACCATACACCGTCCAGAATTAAAAAATGCACTGACAAATCGAATGTGGAATGATTTAGCAGAGATGGGGAAAATGATAACTCAAAATCCAAAGAATAAAGTCGTAATATTGCGTGGAAGTAAAACTCATTTCTCTGCTGGCTCCGATATTAAACAATTTAATGAGTTAACAATTGCTGAGGCAAATGAAGCATTTCGATTAATGGAAGAGGCCATTTCTACTTTTGAAAAAATAACATTACCTACAATAGGCGCCATAAATGGTCCTGCGTTAGGTGCAGGTTTTGAATTGGCCTTAGCATGCGATATACGAATTGGCACGCCACACACACTAATGGGAATTCCAGTTGGAAGACTAGGGATTACTTTGAACCAACCATTTGCGAAAAGAATAGCCGACATGATCGGAAAAAGTAGAACAATGGATCTAGTTTATACGGGTCGTTTATTAAATCCAATAGAGTGTTATCAATTGGGCCTAATCAATTATCTTCTAGATGATGAAGAAGATATTAATCATTTCATTATAAATCTTGGCAAAAGGATCTTGGAGCAGTCACAAGCCTCCCTTTTAGCTGTAAAACGGTCAGTTGCTTATAATTATCCGACTATTTCAATTCCATGGGAAACTGGCATTCAATCCAGCGTTGACCCCATTGACTTTCCAGAAGGTGTTCGATCTTTTGTAGAAAAAAGAAAACCAAACTTTCAAAGGAGACGATAATATATGCAACCACTAAAAGGAATTAAAATAGTAGATTTAACCCGTATTTTGAGTGGTCCATACTGTACAATGACACTTGCTGACCTAGGTGCAGAAGTAATCAAAATAGAGTCCCCAAAAGGTGACGATACAAGAGAGTGGGGTCCCCCTTTTTTACAAAATGAAAGCGCTTATTTTTTAAGCGTTAATCGAAATAAAAAAAGCTTGGTACTCAATTTAAAAGAAGAAACAGGGAAAGAAATTTTTTTAAAGTTAGTTAAAAATGCTGATGTTGTAGTTGAGAATTTCCGTCCAGGTACTTTAACGAGACTTGGTATAGGTTACGAGGTCCTTAAAGAGCATAATCCAGGAGTTATTTTAGCTTCAATTTCCGGATTCGGCCAAACGGGTACATATTCAAAGAAACCAGGATATGATGTTTTAGCCCAAGGTATGGGCGGGTTAATGTCAGTAACAGGAGAACTCGGGAAAAGACCAGTGAAAGCAGGATTTTCCATGGCGGATGTCGGTACTGGAATGTGGGCAGCTTTTGGCATTTTAGCAGCTTTGCATGAACGTAATCATTCTGGCGAAGGTCAGTGGGTAGACACATCCTTACTGGATACCGTCGTTTCGTGGCAAACTTATTTAGCAGGCAGTTATTTTGCTTCTGGAAAAAATCCAGAACCACTGGGAGATGCTCATCCAAATATTGTCCCTTATCAAGTATTTGAAGCATCTGATGGATACTTCATACTTGCTGTTGGGAACGATGGTTTATGGGATAGATTTGTTGAGGTGATGGATTTACAATCCATAAAAGATCAAAGGTTTGTAACAAATCCAAAGAGGGTGGAAAACCGAGAGATACTTATTCCTCTCTTAAATGAAGTATTTCAGAACAAAACAATTAATGAGTGGATTGCATTATTTGAATCAGTGAAAATTCCGTGCGGTCCAGTAAATAAGTTTTCAGACATTCTAAATGATAAACATATGTATGAACGCGAAATGATAATTGAGAGGGAGCACCCAACACTTGGGCCTATTAAAATGTTAGGAATTCCAGTTAAATTTTCAAGAACACCAGGGGAGGTTAAAACTGTGCCACCACAATTAGGGGAACATACGACCGAAATTTTAGAAGAGTTAGGTTATAGTGATGAAGAAATTTTACGCTTTGTTGAATTAAATATTACAGCTCCAGAAAAAGCTAGTTTAATAAAAAAATAGATGAAAAAAGTATCCATTATGGAAACCCTGGAGGATAAAGATGTTTATAGACCCGGAGACGCTAACACCTAAGGAAATATATAAATTGCTCATTGGTTCAGTTGTCCCAAGACCGATTGCATGGGTTTCTACGGTTAGTAGAAATGGAGTATATAATTTAGCACCTTTCAGTTTTTACAATGTTGTTTCGCGAAACCCGCCAATGCTCGGCATTTCAATAGGTCCAGGTGTCGGTGAAAGAAATGGAACAGAAAAGGATACGTTGACAAATATACGTAGTGAAAAAGATTTTGTCATCAATGTAGTGTCCAATAATGTTGCAAATCAGATGCATTTAAGTTCTGGTAATTTTCAACCTGAGGTTGATGAGTTTAAGAGTGTAAATGTAACACCAATGGAAAGTAAGATAGTAAAATCTCCATTAATAATGGAAGCAGATATAAAAATGGAATGTCGATTAGAGAAAATTATCGAACTTGGATCAGATCATCTCGTAATTGGCAGACTTGTTCAATATCATATTATTGACGATTTATATTGTGATGGGAAGGTCAATATAGAAGAATTACAACCAGTAGGTCGACTTGCTGGAAATTATAATCTTGTTGAAAATATTTTTCTTCTCCCCAGATAAAAAAGGGAGTGATAATCTGATGAAAGCCATTTATGTTAATCGATTTGGAGGTCCAGAGGTATTAGAAGTAATAGAAACAACTGTGCCTCTCATAGCTCCAAACCAAGTTCTAATACAAGTTGCCGCAGTGAGTGTTAACTTTGCTGATATAAAAGCAAGATTAGGTAAGTATCATGGAAAAGGCAACCCGCCTTTTATACCAGGATTAGATGTAGCTGGGATAGTAGAATCTGTAGGTAATTCAGTGAAAAATGTAAAGGTGGGGGATCGGGTAATTGCCTTTCCAGCCAACGGTTCTTATTCAGAATATTGTGTGGCATAAACTAACCTATGTCATTCCTGATAATGTTAGCTTTGATATTGCAGCAGCATGCCCAGTTGTTTCAGTAACTTCATATAATCTACTGTCACAATCTGCGAATGTAAAAAAGGGAGAAATCATTGTTATTCATTCTGCCTCTGGTGGAATAGGTACAACTGCAATACAAATTGCAAAAGTATTGGGTGCAAAGATGATCATTGGAACAGTGGGAATTGATGAAAAAATTGCAACAGCTAAAAGTGCAGGTGCAGATGCTGTGCTTAATTACAATACAGAAAGCATGGAGCAAAGAATCCTTGAATTAACAAATGGACAAGGTGCTGACGTTATTCTCGATTCAATTGGGGGGAAGATTTTTGAAGAAAGTATGAAATATCTTGCTCCTTTCGGAAGAATTGTCTGTTTTGGAAGCTCATTAGGAGAATCAGGTGTAGTCAAAACCAACGATCTCCATAAAACATGCCGTTCCGTATTAGGATATAGTTTAGGAACCCAGTTAAAGGCACGGCCAGAAGCATTAGCTCAACCAGTTTCAGATGTATTGAAATTAATTGAAAACAAGGAATTAAAAATAGTCATAAGTAAAAAATTTAAATTAAACGAGGCAGCAGAAGCACATAAATGGATTGAGAGTAGGAATAGTGTAGGGAAAATTCTATTAATTCCATAATGTGAAAGAGGATGATTAATGAAGGAGTGAGGTTAACGAGTCACTTCATATTTTCATCCTCTTTTCTATTAATCTTTTTCTAAAGTAAGACTAGAAATATAAACATCGATTGAATCTAGCTCAATTTCCAAGACAGAAAGGAGAATAAAGGTGATTTTCTCTTGAATCATTTCGATCATTTTTATAATATTTTGATCAATTGAGGAAACGAGTTCGACCTGTATTTGTAGTTTAGGGACATTGGAGAAATTATATCTAATGTTGCTAACTTTTGACACCTCGACTATGTTTTTGCAACTGAAAATTGTAATATCTTTTAAGGCAGTTTCAGATATGAAGATAGTACCTTTGTTAAAGTTTGGCTGAATAATTGTTGTTTCACCAATATATATTTTTTGATTAGAAAAGATTTTCTTACCCTTTAAGATTATCTTTTTAACCATGCTAGGTTCGATTTGAATATATGGGATCGGTATGACATGTTTTTCTTCTGTCTTTCGTACAAAGAGTGCCATTTTAATTTCTTTACTGGAACGGATATCAGATACATCAGTATATTGGTCAATTTTCCCTAATTTTAATTTTTGGGCAATTAAATCAACCATCTTGATTGAAGTACCTACTATTAAAATTTTATCAATCGAAGCTCTATGAATAGCTTTTATTACTTCTTCTTGATGCTCGTCGTAATGAAATATAGCACGCTTAACCGCCTTAATATAATTTTTTTCGTATTTTGCAGAAGTTCCTGCAATTTTCCGGCCTTTAACAATTAAAAGACCATCGTCAATAAAGGCAGGAATCCCTTTTTTATGGGTATATTGAAGAACAGAAGTGCTCTTTCCAGTACCACTTTTTCCAACTAATGCAAAAACTTTCAAGAAAAATCCCCCTTAACTTCCAGTTTATATAAAATTACCTTTTAAAGATAATTTTTATATTCTAGCAAATATCGAATTGAAAGAAATTACTTTTGATTCAGTTCCCTTCTAATCCATTAATAAAATAAATAAAATAGTTAACAAAAAATGTGATTAGAAAAACTGATTAACATAAAATCTTTTGAATAATAAGGTTTTAATCTTAAATGCATACTAGATTATTGGAAAATAAGTATAAATTGTTAACAATTTGTTGAAGGGAATTTAGAGATAACATATAATATACTCAAAGACATTATATCATTCTTAAGTGGTTGTTCAAAAAGGTCAGGAAAAGTTCCGCAAAAAGAAAAAAGATTTTTCTTATCGCGAAGTTATTTCTAGGAAACTGACCCTAGTATTGTGAATCTCTTCATTGATTCGCTTTTTTCCTCCTTTTTGAGCATTCGCTTAAAGTTATTTGTAAAAGAGGTGTATTATTATGGAGGTCGATAAGCATCTTCCAAAAATTATTGCAAGTCAAATCGTTACTGATATTATAAATAACGTTTTGGAATCCGGGGAAAAAGTAATTGAAGAGCGATATGCGAATAGTTTTGGTACTAGTCGAGGTCCAGTTCGAGAAGCACTTTATATATTAGAAAATGAAGGGATGATCGAGAGAATTCCCAAAAGGGGTTCATTTGTAAAAAAATACAACAAACAGGATCTTTGTGATTTATTTGAAGTCAGAGGATCTCTAGAAAACATGTCACTAAGCCGCCTTAAATATCCATTACAAGAGGATCCGGTAAATGAAATTGATCAAATAATTAGTGATATGGCTACTGCAAATATGGAAGTTTATGCACAACTAAATAATGATTTTCACTATAAAGTCTTGTCTTTATCAGGGAATGAGGTTTTTAAAAATATTTTTTCTCGTTTGGGAACACCATTGATAACCTTACAAAAGATAGTTTTAGAAACTCCTGAAAGTGTAAAGCAATCGTATGAGGAGCATAAAATGCTTTGGAATGCTATAAAAGTGGGGAAAATTAATCTTGCAAAAGCAGTGTTAGAAGACCATATTGAAAGTGGTAAAAGAAGGTTTTATGAAGCAGTTGAAAAAAATAAAAAATAAAGGAATGTATCTTTTATTTTTTGTCATAAATTATCAAAATATTTAAAATAATATAAAAAGTGTGGATTGAAATGATTCTTCATTAAATGGACATTGAATAAAAAAAGGGTTGTAGATGGAAACGGAAACATTAGAAGGTTTTAAACTATTAACATTTAGCAGTCCTCTAGTACGAAATGCTATTAATATGAAAATGATTGAGGGGGAGTAGAGGTATTGAGTTGTTTTAGAAAAATGATGATATTGACATTCTTATGATTTCGGAACAGGTAAAGCTTTTACTCTGGAGAAGAAGATACAACGAAATTCTTAAGTGTGATTATGGAGGAAAATGGTGACATGGTTAATAGCATGTAGATCCAACGATACCTGTTATTGGTGTAATTAAGGAGTAGGCTGAAGTATTTCTGAATGAAGAGAACTTGAAGATAAGTCCAATCAATGTAAAGTTCACCATACTAATAATTGTGAGACTTTTGAATTATTTGTAGAGAAAGAGAAAATTAGACCAGTAAAAGGGTGGTATTGGTGTTAGGTTACCCGAAGAATCTACTATATTTAAAAAAGAAATAGAAGGGACGTAGAAGAGATGGCTGAAAATCTAGAGGTAGTGAACAAAAATAGTATTAGTAATGAGCCACTTTATCTCCAAATAGAAGGAAATATAGCGTTTATCAATTTCAACAGACCCGAAAAACGGAATGCACTTAGTTACGAAATGTGGACGAAAATACCTGATTTAATAGAAGAATGCGAAAAAAATTCACAGGTTAAAGTAATTATTTTTAAAGGTGTAGATCATAGTGCGTTTTCGGCAGGAGCAGATATAAGCGAATTTAAAACATTACGTTATACAGCTGAAGGGGCTGATAAATATAATAGGGCAACGCTGGTCGCAGAAAAAGCCATAATGGATGTTTCCAAACCAACAATCGCCATGATTCAAGGGTTTTCTGTGGGAGGGGGCTGTGAAATAGCAGTTGCATGCGATTTTAGATTTTCTGATGAAAATGGAAGATTGGGCATTACCCCTGCCAAGCTTGGATTAGTTTATAATACGCCTGGAACAAAGAATATTGTCGACCTTGTAGGTCCTGCAAAAGCAAAAGACATTCTATATACAGGCCGTTTATTAGATGCTGAAGAAGCTTTTCGAATTGGGTTAGTGGATCGTGTATTTTCCTCAGACTCAATTGAAAAAGAAACTTTGGATTATGCAAAACTAATTTGTAAAAATGCTCAATTGTCAGTACGGGGGACAAAAAAGATTATTAATGAAGTATTAATGGGAGCTACCGAGGATTCTCAAGAGACAGCGCAACTTGTAATCGATTCTTTTGTTTCAGAGGATTATAGAGAAGGTGTTCATTCTTTCCTAGAAAAACGCAAGCCGAACTTTAAATATTCTTAATATGCAAATGAGTCATACTGAGAAACTTTCTTGAGGTGTAAGTATAGATAAGAAATAAAAACGTTGAATGAATTTTAGTTTAACTGACACACACCTTAAGAAAGGGGATTTTTACATAAAGGCTTAAAACGATATAAATGAAGTTAAAAAAAGGGATTATAAAAGGGCATTCTATATAAAATCGGCGTATTGTGTGATAACGAAAAACGAAATGGCTGAGAGTCTATAAGACAGATGGGGGATAAAGATGAATCAAACAAAAACCAGCAACAATGTCATCTCACTTAAGAATATTAACTGGAAACGCAATGGGAACCAAATATTAAATGGGGTTTCATGGGAAGTCCAAACGGGGGAACACTGGGCGCTTCTAGGTTTAAATGGATCAGGTAAAACATCTCTTTTAAAAATGATTACGGGATATCAATGGCCCAATAGTGGTGGCGAAGTTTCTGTTTTAGGAAACATTTTTGGAAAAACGAATATACCTGAGCTACGGAAATCCATAGGCTGGGTGAGTTCCTCCTTAGATCAGGAATATCAATCACGGCCGAATGATACAGCACTTGAAGTAGTCTTAAGTGGTAAATTTGCTTCTATTGGATTATATGAGGAAATTACAGAGAATGATGTAAAAAAAGCAAATAAATTACTAGACCAATTTAGAATCAAACATTTGTCCAACCAATTCATCCAATCTCTTTCTCAAGGTGAAAAAAGAAAAGCGATGATTGCAAGGGCTCTAATGTCTTCGCCTCGTTTATTAATTTTAGATGAGCCTTGTAATGGATTGGACATTTACTCTAAGGAAGAACTATTAACCACTATTGAAGATATGACTGCTGCACCGAACGGCCCAACCATTTTATATGTTACACATCATATCGAAGAAATCGTTCCATCAATAACTCATGCTTTGTTAATCAATTCAGGGAACGTTATTGCAAAAGGCGATAAAAAGAACACATTAACAGAATCATTGTTAGAAAAGACCTTTCGTGTTCCTATAACTTTAGAATGGGAAAACGATCGTCCTTGGATCCGGATTAAATCGATGTTAGCGACTGTAAAAAACTAAAACTTCTGGAAAGCATTCTGCATGAGTAGTATAATCAATTCTTCTATAAACTTTACATGAGTTTTAGGGGATTTTAACTCTTCTGAGAAGGGTGTCAACTGTTATTCATAGAGATTCAATGGGAGCAACGTTTTATAGAACAACACCCTTATGTTAATCATTAATGACCCGTTCGCGAAAGCTGACTTTTACGAGCGGGTATTTTTGTTTTGACAATACCTTTTTCTCATTCACCTTAATAGTGTGTCTGGTTGAGTGGTTGACAATGTAAGGAATATGGTCTTGCAAATATATGATACGATGAAAGTAGCCCTCCGTTTTTTGATTTGGGCAGGCTGGGTGAAAAAAGTGAATAAACAATCATATTAGGTCAATTCTATATACAAGAATGAAAATAAAAAGGAGATTAGATCGTGAAGCCATATGAAATAAAAAATATGATTATTGATGACGAGTTTGATGGTGAAGAAACGGTTACAGCTGATTTTACTCACAATTATAAAGATTATAGCATTACTTTTAATAAAGCAGATCTTGAAATAATTAATACATGGGTTTTTGAGGATGGTTCATCTCTTCCATCAAATTTATCTGATACTATCATTGAATCAATAAGGGAAGATATTAAAAAGAGAATCTAGTCATATGAACTAGATCTTTTTTATGGTCATTTTCTTGATCGAAGAAAAGTTTAGCCTAGTTAGAAGAAGTAGAAATTATTTGGCTTTACCGACAAACGTCTTAAACTCGGAACCGAATTGATGACAAATATGATCACTTTAATCCCTGCTGAGATGGATGATGAGACCTTTTTTATATCTCTGGTTTTTATACAATACTGGCTCCAATTGAAAATAGAAAACAGGTAGTATAGGTGTTTGTTCTAAGTCCCAACCCGTGGGGAAGAAAAAAGGGCTTTGCGTATTTTATTTCCTAAAGGATCCATTATGTTAACTAATGATGAGTCTTATTTATCCACGATTAAAGATGGTTCAACCAATGAAATACTTGCCTATAATGTGTCTAGCCGAATGACATTAGATTTAACTACAGATACATTAGTAAAGTTAACGAAGAATAAACGAGTAAAAAGGGGCCTCTATTCACTCTGATCACGGAGTACACTATACTAGTCCACTTTTCAAAAAAAACTAGGACTTGGGCAATCCATGTCGAGAAGAGGGAACTGTTAGGATAACGCTCCACTAGAGTCCTTCTTTGGTCATTTTAAAGATGAAGCCTAAATTAAACCCTGCAATACAATAGAAGTACTTAAAAAGGAAATTAGAAGTTATATGACGTACTATAACAATTTAAGATTACAATGGAACTTAAAGAAGGTGACTCCTGTTCAATACAGAAATCACCTTCTCCAAGTGGCAGGACCTTTTTTAAAAAATCCTTTACATAGGGTTCAGTTTAATAATTGGCTGACCTTATATTACGAATGGGGCAGGTTAGTTCCAAAAGGAATTCTGAATTTTATGGTAAAGTAAAGGAAATAATTGATTATTAGTTTGGGGGATTTTTAGTGGAGGCTATCATACCTATTGTTTTTTATATTTTGGGGTTATTTATTCTATTTATAGTTATCGAAACAGCAGTAAGGAAAGGTATTAATAGTTCAATTATTGGTCAATTTCTTGAAAAGAAGTATGAATTTAAAGGAAGATAAAAAGTCTTTTCTTGATGATGAATTAGATAATGACAAACGATAAAACGGATTATTAAGCTAACAGGTGCTTTATTTTATTAAGGAAATTGCTTTGGCGACTCTTATTCTAATGGAGCTAACGGGGCGACTTTCCTATGAGTCATTTTCTTCAAATGTCCAGTTATATCCTTTTTTATTGAGGGAGTTTAGTTACATAACAGCAGGAATGGGGCGAATACGTAGCCGCTAATGCTTAGCTTGATATACCTATGATGTTATTACTTCTTAAGTAATCCATTGAAAAGTTGGCAGAAGATAGACTGCTAAAAAATTCTTGAGAAAAGGAGACATTAGAAATGACAACTTCAAAGAAAAATGTAAGGACTTGCAACAAAGGACACAAATATTATAAGGGTAGCGACTGTCCGACCTGCCCTATTTGTGAGCAAGAGCGCAAACCTGACAACGGATTTCTTTCACTACTTTCTGCGCCAGCCAGACGAGCAATGGAAAACAATGGGGTAACTTCACTACAACAGCTATCAAAATTTAGTGAAAAAGAGATTTTGCAATTTCACGGTATGGGACCAGCTTCTATACCTAAACTTAGGACTGCTTTGGAGACAAATGGGTTATCATTCAAAAATTAAACACCAAGAATGATTAAACTTAAGTAATGCATTTTATGCCTACTGGAGCATAATTTTTTATTCAATTTCTTCCTCAAGTCACAGGGGCTTTATGTCAATAAGGGATTAGAAACATCGATGGTTCCTGAGTTTTTTTGGCCACCATCCTTGTTAAACTGAAAGTAACTCTAAAAAGTGAGGTAACGAAAATCATGAGTTCCTATACTCCCTATTTTGAATTCAATCGAAAAAAGTGGGCATCTTTACGAAATCATACTCCTCTTCCTTTAACTGAAGAAGAATTAGATAACTTAAAAGGAATAAATGAAGAAATATCTATTCAGGAAGTAGAAGAGATTTATTTGCCCTTGACTCGTTTAATTAATTTATATGTCGAAGCTTATCAGCAACTTAACACAGCTACTTCTTCATTTCTAAAAAATAATGCTAAAAAAGCCCCTTATATTATTGGAATTGCAGGAAGTGTTGCTGTAGGAAAGAGTACAACAGCAAGGTTACTTCAGACATTATTATCTAGATGGGATAACCATAGAAATGTAGGTCTAGTCACAACAGATGGTTTTTTGTACGCAAATGAGATTTTAGTAGAAAAAGGAATGATGAAAAGAAAAGGGTTTCCTGAAAGTTATGATACACAAAAATTAATTAATCTTATCGGAGATGTAAAAGCTGGAAAAAATAAAGTGGAAGTTCCAATCTACTCACATTTGACGTACGATATTTTGCCGAATGAAGTACAAACTATCAGTAATCCAGATATTTTAATAGTGGAAGGTGTTAATGTTCTTCAAGTTGACAAAGAAAATCAAGTATTTGTCAGTGACTTTTTTGATTTTTCACTTTATGTTGATGCAGAGATACATGACATAGAAAGGTGGTATGTTGAAAGGTTTCTTCTACTTCAAGAGACAGCATTTCAAAGTCCCGAATCCTATTTTCATCGGTACATTAACTTGTCTAAAGAAAATGCTATTAAACAAGCGACTCAAATTTGGGAAGAAATTAATTTGAAAAATTTACATGAAAATATACTACCGACAAAAGGACGTGCCAATCTAGTTTTAAAAAAAGGATCAGATCATAAAGCTGAAAATATCTATTTACGAAGATAATATAATTTAAAACTTTTTAAAAAAATAAATATATCTAATTCAACGAACAGGTGCGTTAGCGCCATAAGAAGGCCGCCAATTGGCGGCCTTTTGAAAGTATGTTTCTTAGTATTATAGAGCAATCAAATGTCTAATATAAATTAGGACGTAAAGGTTCCAAGAAAACTAATCAGTATCAGCTAATACCTGTAAAGTCTTTTCTCTAATATTTATCCTGTTTTTATAATCTTTTGCTACTAACTCTGTATATATTAAATCAAAAAGTAATAAGAGCGGAAGTAAGGGAGAAATATTCTGTCCCATATGCATGCTACTTTTACTGGTTACTAATAATGATAAGTCACCCAGCTGTGAAAGCTCAGAATTTTTATCACCTGTAAAAACTAATATGAGTGAGCCTTGTTTCTTTGCAATTTTAACAGCACGAATGACTTCTTTTGTTGCTCCGGAAATGGAAATGCCAATGACAACACTATTCTGGTTACTTAAAGCCGCATCCATCATTGCCTGGTGAGTATCCGTAACAGCCTCAACATGTAAACCAATTCGGAAAAACTTGGATTTAAACTCCTGGGCGGCTATACCCGAACTCCCTATTCCATAGACATGTATCTTATCTGCCTGAGTAAGGAAAGATACCGCTTTCTGGATATCGTCATAAGTAGCTATACGAAAGGTGTTGTCAATGATTCCTAAGTGATCTTGGTACAGTTTAGCGAAATAATCTACCTGCTTAATGTTTTTCATGCTTATCGGTGTATTTTGCAGATCAACGAACCTTTTTAACTCATGTCTAAACTCATTAAATCCTGAAAAAGCTAGTTTCTGGCAAAAACGCGTAATGGTTGCTGGCGAAATGTGAAGATTTTTAGCAATTTGACTTATTGTCAACTGGCTAACTTCATCAGGGCGTTGAAGAATATATTTGGCTAATTCTTCTTCTGTTTTTGTGAATTTGCTCATACTGCACTCGATTCCATATATGAGATTTTCTGCTAGATATTCCATTTGACCACCCATTTCAGGTTGAATTTCTTAAATGTATGCTTTCTTTAGTATAGTTTAATGTAACCATTAAGAACGTCTATAACCGATAGTTTTAAATAAAGTTGCAGCTACAACAATATTAATCGAGAAAAAGACCCAAACTGCTGATAGTCTGAGTCTTTTTCATTCTTTTGTTATGTTCGGTGCACATCTACAAAGTTTCTATTTTTGCATAGCATCTACAAATCTTTTTGTGATTTGCTGTGGCCTGGTAATAGCGCCACCTACTACTACTGCATGGACATTCATATCTAATATAGAACGAGCAATTTCTGGTGTTATGACATTTCCCTCTGCAATAACTTTTGCATTTTTCACTGCTTTTATTATCTCTTTGAGCACAGCGTAGTCATCTTGATAAATTTTCTGTCCCATTGTTTCATTTGTATAGCCGTAGAGTGTAGGTGCTACAATATCAAATCCTAAATGGTCAGCGTATACAGCCTCATCTATGGTCGATACATCAGCCATTAACAGAACATCTGGATATTTTGCTCTTATATCACAATAAAACTGCTCTAACGTTTTACCGTTCGGTCTTATCCGAGCAGTAGCATCCGTCGCAATGATTTCCGCTTTAGTTTCCATTAAAGCATCAATTTCGACCATGGTGGGAGTAATATAGACATCGTTTTGTCCATACACCTGTTTAATGATCCCTATGACTGGAAGGTCCACATTTTTCTTGATTTCCATTATGTCAGCTACAGAGTTGGCGCGAATGCACGTTGCACCGCCTTCTTTGGCAGCAATGGCCATACGTCCCATAATAAAAGAGCTGTGCAGCGGCTCATTCTCCAATGCTTGACATGATACAATTAAGCCTTTGTGAATTTTATCCAGCACCTGTTGCATGTTTAACACGTCCTTATCGTTATCTATGTTCTTAATGACCCAAGTATTCTTCCACTTCATTTTTGATGATCGTTACTTGGGGACCGTATACTATTTGAATACCATTTCCTTTTTTCACGATACCTTTTGAACCAGTTTGCATAATTAAGTCATCTTTTACCAATAATTCATCCTTTACAGTGACACGTAGACGGGTTGCGCAGCAATCGACTATATCGATATTTTCCTGTCCGCCTAATCCATTAACGATGGTCTGGGTTCTCTCTGAAGCCGTTACTTGTGTAACAGCGGCCTGTTCATCATCTTCACGGCCGACCACTTTCAAATTTTTCTTCCTGATCAAGAATTTAAAAGTGAAGTAGTATAGGAAAAACCACGGAATGCCGACTAGAAGTACATAAATCCAGTTTGTTTTACTGATGCCCTGGAGTATCCCGAATAAAGTAAAATCAATAAATCCTCCAGAAAAGGTTTGACCGATCGTTATATTGAATATATCTGCCATCATGAAGGCAAGTCCGTCAAACAAGGCATGAAAAACATAAAGGATCGGGGCGACAAATAAGAAACTGAATTCAAGCGGTTCGGTGATGCCTGTTAAGAATGATGTTAAGGCAGCTGAAAGAAGCAAGCCGGCCACGACTTTCTTATTTTTAGGTTTAGCGCAATGATAAATGGCCAATGCCGCGCCGGGTAAACCAAACATCATCGTGATGAACCTTCCGGACATGAACCGGGAAACACCCTCATAGTACTTGACAGTAGTTGGGTCGGCCAATTGCGCAAAGAAGATATTCTGGGTCCCGCTGACAATCTGCCCTTTAATCTCCATCGTTCCGCCTAAAGCTGTTTGCCAGAAGGGAAGGTAGAAAATATGGTGCAACCCTAACGGCCCGAGCATCCGTAATATGAATCCGTAAAAGAAAGTCCCAATCGTACCTGTGCTCGTTACCAGCGCACCTAATTGGTTTATGAAAAGTTGGAAATAAGGCCATACGATAAAAAGCACGGCTCCAACCAAGATGGACGCGAAGGAAACGATGATGGGAATGAACCGGGAACCACCGAAAAATCCTAACACTTGCGGAAGCTGAATTTTATTATATTTATTGTGCAAAAGTGCGGCAACGATACCTACTACGATACCGCCAAACACACCAGTCTCCAGTGTTTGGATCCCGACCGCCATTCCCTGTCCGGAACCTGCCAAATTCTCTTTGGCAAGTTCCCCGTTTATTTGAAGCAGAGCATTTATTGAACTGTTCATGACGAAATAGCCAATCATGGCTGCCAGTGCAGCGGTCCCCTTATCCGAACGTGCCAATCCTACTGCAACACCTACGGCAAAAATGACCGGCAAGTTACCGAATACGATGCTTCCTGCAGAACTCATGATCGTGAAAATGGCCTGCAGCCAGGCAAAGTCTAAAAAAGGATAGGCCTCAACTGTATTTGGATTAGAAAGAGCACCGCCAATTCCCAGCAATAAACCGGCCGCTGGCAAAACGGCAATCGGGAGCATAAAAGATTTACCGAACTGCTGCGCTTTCTCAAAAGCTTTCTTCATAAAAATTCCTCCCTCATTTAACGAGCCTATAATGTTCTCTATATTTTGATTCTCTATTAATAAGGGGTATTTCTTCCCTATAGCTATATATTAAATCCCTATAAAAGCGTTTTCAATACGAAGCAAGAGATATCAATTGTTTTCACCTAGGAGCTGATTTTTTTGAAAAAGTTTTCAAAAAAAAATAATCTCTGAAAATCTGATTGCAAAAAAGTATTTCCTATTAGCTGGTTTAGGTCAAGAAGACATACAAAGGACTAAATTAATTTCCTTTTTCTTTTGTTTAACTATCAAAATTAATGTTTAAATGAGCCTAAATAAAAAGATCCTCTCATGGTGTATTGCGGTTGTGATTGCTGTCTTAAATCTTTTACAATGTTTTTTGATAAGAGGTCTCTTTAAAAAAAGCAACTTGTATGAGTGATACTAGTTGCTTTTACTATTTTACGGACAGAAATAAGGCTAATTTGTAATAAAGTTTTTAATGACAAATAAAAGATATCTTCACAATAGTTATTATTCATTTTTGTGACAGAACCATATTTTTTACCTTATGCAAAATTTATGGTATAAGAAAAACCTTTTAGGATAAACTAATGCTAAAAACAAGAAGTTTAGTAAAGAGAGTGTGTGCATGAATTATATTTACAGTCTAGCGTGCTTGTTCTTAGGATTATTTCTGATAAACCTGATTTTTTCTTATCAAAGTAAACACATTGATTCAGCTTTTTGGGAAACACTCAAGTTCCATCTTCGTGTCTTACCTTTATTTTTAACTGCTAATATGCTGATAGGTTATGGAGTAAAGTTTGGATTTAAAGCTATACATAACCTGACATATGTCTTAGTTACTTCTAAGGGGATAGAAATTTTAATCGCATTGATAATGGGGTACATATTTTTAAAGGAAGTGCCTACTTGGAAAACTTTATTAGGATTTTCGATTATTGTAGTTGGATTAATTGTCTCAAAAATAAAGTAGGGACAGTTCAATCCTGGTGCAAAATCTAATGACTATTAATGTTCAAGATGATTTTCATCATGAAGTATTAATTTTGAATAAGTTTGACTCATATACTTTGTTAACAATGAGATGGTACCTGCGGTGCAACTTGAGCTTTCTTAATGTAGTGGAGATGAGGGGAAGAACGTGGCTTATCGATGGCTCATACAACGATTTATGCGTTGGGTCATCAATATTGATTGACATTAGGTGAAGGAATACAGCGTCATCTTAATACAACAAATGACTCCTGGAGAGTGGATGAAAAGTATATCAAAGTAAAAGGTCAATGGATGTAAATCAACATGGAGGAATAGCCACTAGACTCTTGAAGAGTCATTTAATCATGCAAGGCCAATCTTAATCGGTTGATAAGGTTCTCGTAAGACTAAAAGATGTTTAATTCCCAAGGGAGTCACCGACTTATTGAAACTGAAGAAATGAGGCATAGTTAGTATTGCAATGCTCAAAAGTATTAATGGTCAAATTGAATTGGGTTAGTTGAAGAAGCCAAAGCTTTTTTTCATTACCATTACTTATCAATATTTCGAGTGATCATAAAAATATTAATATATTGCTAGAATTGGAACAATATACAATTGATTACACTAGAAAAAATGGGGGGGATATGAGTTTTTTACTAAAAAAAGTAATGTACTAATGGGTGCTTTACTTCACTGAGAGAGTGGCTGAGGCAACCTATTTTTATGCAATTAACGGGGCGGTTTAGTGGAAAAAGGGATTTTTTTTCCCTTTGACGAATATATAACTTTGAAGGCTCAAAAAGGAAGGTGTTACTACGATAGTGGTACGCCTTTTTTAGTTAATCGAAACGATTGCTTAAGTTTAAGAAAAGGGGTTATAACATAACAATGCCTGCTTCTTATTGTGCTAACCGGATAGTTACGAGGATGGGAATGAGGGGGATTTATGGACTTAAGGAAAGCTACTTTGAGCTTTGGGAGAGTCAATTGTGTTGATGGAAGTAAGTTAACAACTGAGTCTGCAACTTCAAAAAATGTTGATGATGTAACACTCCATGCCGAGGCAGGATCATTTGTGAATTATGGTGGCTTTCATGGAGATATCACTTGTACAAACATAGTCAGCAGGCTTCGGGCCGCCGGTTGTGTTTTCGCCGAAGATGAGGCCCGGTTGCTCCTCTCCGCGGAACGGACTCCAGCCGACCTTGCCGCCATGGTTGACAGCCGAGCCGCCGGTTTGCCCCTCGAACACGTCATTGGCTGGGCGGAGTTCTGCGGACTGCGAATAGCGGTGGACCCTGGAGTTTTCGTACCCCGTCAACGCACCAAATTTCTCGTCCGACAGGCCGCCGACATCGCCCGACCAGGAGCCATCGTGGTTGACCTGTGCTGTGGATCGGGCGCGGTGGGCGCCGCGGTGGCCGCTGCACTGGAACGAATCGAGTTGTACGCCACCGACATCGACCCGGCGGCGGTGCGGTGCGCCCGCCGCAACGTCACTGTCGCAGGTGGTTACGTGTACGAAGGTGACCTCTACGAGTCGTTGCCCTCCACACTTAGGGGGCGCGTCGACGTTTTGGTCGCCAACGCACCCTACGTACCCACCGAGGTGATCGGACTGCTCCCCCCGGAGGCCCGCATACACGAGGCACGGGTGGCGCTCGACGGGGGAGCGGACGGGCTTGACGTCCAGCGACGGGTGGCGAACGCGGCCCCAATCTGGCTGGCACCGGGTGGCCACCTGCTGGTCGAGACTAGCGAGCGACAGGCGCCGAAGACCGTCGAGATTTTCACTCGCAACGGGCTGGTACCGAAAGTGGCCAGATTCGACGAACTGGACGCCACCGTCGTCATCGGAACCAAGCCCGACCTTCAGAGCAGTTCGGACGGCTAGCACTGTCCGCAAATGAGAGTGATGTTTGCTTGATAGCCTGTGATGGAAGTCAAAAATATGGCCCAATAAAAAAGTCGCGTAAATAATATAAAGGTTCATGTCATAGTTCGAAGTTAAAATAGGACTAATCGAACAAGTGCTTTACCTTTATTTGAGAGGGTTGCTGAGGCAACCTTTTTTGTATGCAACAAACCGGGCAGTTAAATTTAACAAGGGTCCTGAAAGAAATTATAAGCCTTAATATCTGATGTCGTATTAAGGTGGATGCAGTTGCAGCTACGCTACCCCTATAAGGTTATATCACCACCGGCCTACATAACAACTGTAGGCAAATCTTTTTTCATTTAGAAAAAATATGGCATAGTTAAAGGTTAAGGTTGATATAAAAAAAGATAAAATATAAACTCGTTGATTGATATGGATGGTCGTTTCCCATGCATTTATTTGAATTGTGAAGTGTTTAAAGGGCCCTTTGGGTATCTATGTTAAAGTGAATATGAGATATGTAATTTTAGGAGGAAGAAAATGAAAATTCCTTATTGGGGTCTAGCTTTACAAATAATATTTGTTCTATCAATAACAATCTTTAATTCCTTTAGAGTAATTATTATGGAGCATTATTCTGTGTATCCAGTAGCACTATTTGAACTATTTATAGGTGTTATAAGTATCCTATGTGGTATGTATGGGATTATTAAAAAGATTAAGCCATTCCTTTCTTTATTCATTATTATTTTCGGTCTTTTAATTTGTTTCTTTTTCACTTTTGTTTATCTTTTACCTGAAGCTGGTACCCCCCACCGATCCCTTGGCTTTATTCTGAATAAGATTTCTATCGGACTAGCGAGTGGCCTAGTAAAAAATCAGACAGTAAAACAAATGAGCTTGGAGATACTTTTCCAAGTTATTTTTATTGGGAATAATATTATAAATTCATCATTGAGGTGTTCTTTATAAAAATTCTTGTTCCCTTTTGTCTCTTCAGTAATTCCATTTATCATTATTTTAAATAGCACCTACATTTGAACCTATAAATCAACCCTTTCCTTTAACATAGCCAAAAATATACGATGGATCTTCTATATCCCCGGTTAGTGGTGATTGAGGAAATAGGGTTGTTACAGTCATTGATGTGGCAAATAGAAATGTTTTCTCTAATATCACACGATTAACGTATGATATGGATAATTTATCAATAAGGGCCCAGGTCTATTAATGAACTGAATGTACAAAAATATGTATCCTCTAGTGGAACGAATAGAGAAAGACCAAATAAATAACTGATTGCTCAAAAAAATCGTATTTCGGTCCATTAACAGACATTTACTTTTAATAGTTAGATAGTTAATGTTATAAGTAACATTAACTATCTAACTATTCAGTATATTTTGAAAAAAGCAGGAGGATGAATGAATACAAAAGTATTAGTTATCGGCCCTATGGATTTAGTAGAACTAGTAGTCACTATCGGCCAATCATACTCCGCTATTACCATGTTACCTGCTCCTTACAATCATGAACAGGAAACATTAGATGTGATAAAAAAAAGAGCCGACGAAGCGGATGTTTTATTATTTGCAGGCACTATCCCTTATCAGATAGCTAAAAACCAAAACATTACTAAGCCAATGGTTTTTATTCCATCAACAGGAACATCTTTGTATCGTACTCTTTTTAAAATTATTACTGAAACTGAGTTTAACCCAATCAAAGCACCATTGAGGATTAGTATAGATACATTGCCGAATAGAGAAGTAAAAGAGTGTCTAGAGGATTTAGAGATATATCCAGAAAAGATTTTTCTGAATACCGATCAAAAAGCTGAGGAAATGGTTCAATTTCATTATGAACTGTGGAGTAACAATCAAACTCAAGTAGCCATTACTTGTGTTAAATCCGTATATGAATCGTTAAAAGGGCTAGGGGTGCTAGTATTCAGGGTTCTCCCTACTAAGTCTGCTATTCGAACCAGCCTGAATAATGTTCTTTTAGAAGGGAAGGCCTTGCTCCAAAGCGATACCCAAATTGCGATTGGAATACTGCATTTTAATAATTTGCTTTCGTCTTTACATAAGCCATTATCAGAGTATGGAGAACAGCGTAAAAAGGCTGTACTACAAAATCTTCTTATAGATTTTTGTGAAGAAACTCAAGCTATTTTTGATTGGTCAGAACGGGATGAGGTGCGATTTATAACCACTCGCGGTGCAATTGAGAGGACGACCCAAAAATATAAAAAAGCTCCGTTATTAGATGAGATAGCCATGAAAATTGATATAGAGACCACCATCGGAATTGGATTTGGACATACTGCAAACGAAGCAGAAGTGAGTGCTCGTAAAGCACTTACGAAGGCAAAAGTGAATAAACCCAGTTGCTTTGTGGTTGACATGGATGAAACAGTTTATGGGCCTGTTGGAAAAGATGGAAGATTGAAATATTCCTTACGGAGTGATGACCCACATCTAATGAACTTAGCAAAAAAAGCTGGACTCAGTATTGCAACCATCAATAAATTACTTTCCTTTTGTGAGTGCTTCGGCAGTAAATGCATCACGGCAAATGATCTTGCTAACGGTCTAGGTTTGACCATTAGGAGCGCAAGGAGAATTCTTAATACACTTGAAAATACTAATTTAGCTGTCATTGTTGGTGAGGAACAGCCTATACACCGCGGTAGACCGCGACAGCTTTATGAATTTCAATTTTTTATGGAGTCTGTTAGATAGAGTTTTTTTTACTATTGAAGAAAGGGGTTATTTTATGAGGATAGCAATCGGTCAGTTGGCCCATGAAACGAATACGTTTTCTCGAGTAAGAACGACTGTCGACTTATTTAAAATATGGGAATGGACCCAAGGAAAGGAACTTCTCGAAAGGCATACTGGTGTCCTAGATTATTTGGGTGGGATGATTGACCGGGGAGAAGAGCTTGGGATTGAAATTGTGCCGACCTTCGCAGCCATGGCCAATCCTTCAGGAACGATAACACAGGAAGCATTTCAAATTGCAAAAAATCTATTAATATCTAGCATAATGAATTCTGGCAAACTTGATGGTATTTGTCTGTTTCTTCATGGAGCCGGAGTAGCTGAAGGAATTGACGATATTGAAGGTGAGATTTTATCGGAATTAAGAAGCGTTGTGGGTTCCGAAATCCCTATCGTAGCTGCATTGGATTTGCATGGTAATATTACCGAAACCATGGTTAAAGAAGCAGATGCACTACTCGGCAATATAGATTACCCTCATACGGATTCCTATGAAAGGGGGATTGAAGCGATTGATGTAACAGCTTGTATTATTCAAGGGAAAGTCAACCCAGAAATGGCTTTAACTAAATTACCATTACTTATTCCTACTACAACTTCTTACTATTCTCCAATTAATGAAATCAATGACTGGTGCCAAGAATGGGAAAGTCATCCTGAGGTGCTTGATTGTACTGTATTTCACGGCTTTCCATATTCAGATATTCCTCATGCAGGTGTTTCGGTTATTACCATTACGAATAATGAACCCTCTTTAGCACAGAAAATTTCAGATGATATAGCTGCTAGAATTTTTGAGAAAAAAGATGAATTTTTTCCTATCTTGCTTTCACCAAAGAAAGCAATTTCATATGCTTCCACTCGGAATGAAATGCCCATCGTCATTAACGAAGCTTCCGATAACCCTGGTGCAGGTACACCAGGTGATGGCACCTTTTTATTGAAGGAAATGATTGAAGCAAACATTCCAAATAGTTGCTTTGGATTTATTTTTGATCCAGGAGTAGCGGAAATAGCCCATAAAGAAGGTGTGGGTTCCCTGATTCAAGTGGAATTAGGAGGTAAAACAGATACATTACACGGGAAACCTCTAAAAATATTAGCCTATGTAAAAAGTCTGTCTGATGGCAAGTTTATTCAATCCTCACCGATGTGGAATGGTAGCAAAGTAAACTTGGGGAGAAGTGCAAGATTATCGGTCGGAAAAGTGGATATCATCGTATGTTCTGTAAATTCACAGACATTTGATGAACAAATATTCCTCCTTCATGGAATAGATGTTGAAAAATCAAGTATTGTTGGTTTGAAATCAGCTCACCATTTCCGAGCAGCCTTCATGCCTATTGCTAAAGAAATTATAACGGTTGACTCGCCTGGGTTAAGCAGTGTCAAGTTATCAACCTTTGACTACAAGAATATAAGCAGACCTATATACCCTTTTGATTCTATAAGAAATCATCTATTAGTCTAACTAAACTTATAAAGGATGTGGCAAAATGCTAGACGTGATAATAAAAAATGGAAGAGTTTATGATGGAACAGGAAACCCATGGACGAAAACGGATATTGGAATAAAGGATGGGAAAATTGCTTTTATAGGAAATTTAGGCAAAGAACAAGCTGTACAAACTATCGATGCTAAAGGATTGGCGGTTTCACCAGGATTTATTGATCCTCATGTCCATTCTGATTTACTATGCACCGTTCCTGAAGTTCATAAAATAAAGGCACTTCAAGGTGTGACTACAGAATTATTTGGACAGGATGGTATTTCTGTCGCTCCTGTATCAGAAGAAACAAAGCCGTTATGGCAAAAGCAATTAAGCGGACTAAATGGCGATATAGGGGAATGGCCATGGAATAGCATTGATGAATATTTTTCATTTCTCGAAAAGTCAAAAATGGTAGGCAACGCTGCTTACCTGGTACCTCATGGAGCTGTCCGTTCCTTGGTCATGGGATTTGAGAATAGAACCGCTACTAAACAAGAATTGAAAAAAATGCGTTCGTTAGTCGAGGAAGGAATGCGTATGGGAGCAGTAGGGTTGTCCTCCGGATTGGTATATCCCCCAAATATTTTCTCGAATAAGGAAGAATTAATTGAAATATGTAAGGGTACCGCCAAATATGACGGCTGTTTCGTTGTCCATATTCGCAATGAAAGCATTCATTCTTTGTCAGCTTTGGATGAAGTCATAGATGTCTCCAGACAATCCGATGTAAGACTTCATATTTCCCATTTTAAGATAATAGGCCAGGGAAATCGGGATAAATTTAAGAAAGCACTAGACAAGATGGACGCCGCAAGACAGGAAGGAATTGAAATTACCTTTGATCAATATCCATATTCAGCTGCTTCAACCGTTTTTCATGCCATTCTTCCACCTTGGATGCACTCAGGAGGAACGGAAGAGACGCTGATTCGATTGGGTATTCCTGAAGTCCGAAAAAGAATATCCAATGAATTTAAAACTAACACAGAGTACGAAAACTGGGTTTTAAATTGTGGTTGGAAAAATATCATTATTACATCCGTTCAAACGGCTTCGAATAAATGCTTTGAAGGTAAGAATATGATTGAAATTGCAGAAATCAGGCAGCAGTCCCCTGAAGATGCCGCATTTGATATTCTGATTGAGGAAAAAGGAAATGTAGCCATGGTTATTCATTGGGGCTTTGCGGATGATGTTCTGTTGGGTATGTGTCATCCACTGCAAATGGTAGGATCAGATGGAATTTTTGGTGGCAAGCCGCATCCTCGATTATATGGGACATTTCCGAGAGTATTAGGCAAGTACGTAAGAGAAGATGGAGCTTTGACGCTTGAACAAGCAATTCGTCGAATGACAGGTGCACCTGCGCAGCTCATGAGATTGAAGGATAGGGGATTAATAAAAATGGGATATCAGGCAGATATTGTTATATTTGATCCCGAAAAAATTAAAGATCGGGCTACATTTGATGATCCGCTATTAGAGCCTGAAGGCATACTTATGGTTTATATAAACGGAAAATTAACCGTTCATCATGGGAGATACACAGGTGCACGAGATGGGCATGTAATTAGAGCAGTCCGACATTCAAAAATAGATTTAGTTGGAAAAATGTAATTTTTTATAAATACTTCACTATTAATTAGTCTGTTGAAAAATGAAAGATTAAAAGAAAAGGGAGGAATAAGATGAATCGTTACATTGGAAGGTCCCAAAACAAGCACTTTATACTATTTTTGCTGTTCGTTGGTTATCTGGTTGATTATTTGGATCGGATGGTCATGAGTGTAGCTGTTGTATCTATTAAAGAAGAATTTAATTTGGATGCTGCTGCAGTAGGGGCAATCTTGAGTAGCTTCTTCTTATCCTATGCAATCATGCAAATACCAGGAGGATGGCTGACAGATAAACTGGGTTCAAGAAAAGTGTTAATATGGTCCATCATTGTGTGGTCGGTTTTTACCGTATTTACTGGTTTTGCCTGGTCTCTAATCTCGTTACTTGTCATACGATTTCTCTTCGGGCTTGGTCAAGGAGGATATCCTTCCGCTTCGCAAAAAGGTATTGCGGATTATTATCCCCGGGATGAAAGGCCAAAGGCTTCTGCTTACTTAATGTCATCCAATTACTTTGGGATGGCGCTTGCTCCGTTAGTAGCTGCACCGATGATTTTATTTATGGGCTGGAGAAACATGTTTTATGTAATCGGATTGCTAGGAATTTTGTTAACAATTGCTTTCTGGGTGTATTTTAAACCAAAAGAAAGTACTGCCTCTAACAAAACATTAAAAGAGAATAGTGTTCCTTTGAAGGAATTGTTGGCGAATTCTGGATTGTGGAAAATAACTGTCATGTGGTTTGCTGCCGGAATAGTCAACTGGGGACTTTCCTCCTGGATTCCATCCTATCTAATGGAAGCTAGGGGAATGGATCTTTTGTCCATGGGTTTTTATGCAGCACTCCCGGGTCTCTCTACAGGAGTTGCTATGCTTTTTAGTGGATGGCTGCTTGACCGCTTTTTTAATAATTTGGAAAAGTATTATGCGGCATTTGGCATGCTGATGTCTGGAATATTCCTATACTTGAGCCTCCATTGTGGCAGCAATGGTATATTTGAATCTTTGTATGATCTTTAAGAGCTTTGCCTTTACAGTTGCTTTTGCTTTGCCGCATAAAATCATGTCCAAAAAGGTTATCGGTTCTGCAATGGGTGTAATTAATATGGGGGCACAGGCGGCTGGTTTTATATCACCACTCGTCATGGGCTTTATCATCAGCCTTACAGGTTCTTTTAACGGAGCGTTTTGGTTCTTAATTGTATGTTCTGGAATTTCAATAATCGCAGCACTTTCTATTAAAAAGAATAATCAAATAGCGCAATCAAATGATGTTGACTTATTAGCATAGGAACGATAAGCAAAGACTTTCTCTTAAATAAATCTCTTGAGGTTTTAACTAAAACTAAAAGTATATAGTGAAAATAAAAAAAACTCGAATCAGGCCTATAGAAACCAATTCGGGTTTTTTTATCTTTAATTTTAGGCAGCCATTTGTAGAGTCCACAATTGAAAGAATCAAACATGCAAGAAAAATAGTGAACAGTATATTACTTATCGAGCAGATCTACGACGTGGACAGATCCATTGTTTTTTGCTCAATAGGTTTTGTTGAAGAAATGTTAAAAGTCGACTCCTTAAAGGAAATCGGCTTTTTCTAAGTCATATTTTGTTTAACAGACAATAGTTGATGTACCAAATGTTATTTTGGGTATACCCTTTTAAAACAGATTAGAGCACAGGAAATGCATGTGCGAAATTATTCGATTAGGGTTGTTCAAGATAGAAGTTATTTACCCGGTCGTAAAAGTACACTTTTAAATCAGTACAGACCATCTTAAAAAATGGGTTGTACTGGATTTAGGTCAATGTTTTTCATCCTAAAACTCTTATCATAACTAAATATTCTAAGAGTTGACTTAATACATAACCTTGATAATAACGTTAAGATTAAGTTCTATTTGATTGTATAAGTTCTCTTTAATAGATGGAATAGTACACAAAGAATGTTCTGTGAAAAAATGTATAATTCCCCTGTTGTATATTGTCTCAAATACAATTTTAAAAAATATAATGTCTTTACACCTATAAAAAAGTAAAATCTTTCGAAGTTTATTAAGTATGGAAATCTGAAAATAGTATATGCAATAATGTTTTTAATTTGGTTTATATAAAATACAAAAATAAATGTATTATGACTATCAATAACGGTCTTTGTAAATATTCTGAAATAATTTGATATAGGAAAAGAAAGAAGTGATTCATTTATTGATAGAATTCAGTGTTTGTTTACCCTCGATACTGATGTGAAATGAGAGAAAGTAACAAAATGTTTGGATGAAAAATCAGAAGACGTTTTACTAGAGTTGCTAAAAACGATTGAAAACATTATGTTTATAAATCTGAATAACGACAAAGGTAAGGATATATTTAAGGCTGCTTTTATACGTTATGTACGTTTGATTAAAATGATATTACTTATATTTTTAACTTTTGGATAGGGTTTAACTCCATTTTCCTGAACGATTATATTATTCTTTTATATTGATTTTATTTAAGGGCGGTTACATAGCATGGGGAGAATGGATAAGAGACAACAACGAAAATTTGCATTAAGAAAGATATGGAATCAGAGGTATTCCAAAAAGCTTCTATTAAAGATAATGGCCATAGTTACAACATTTACTATATGCGTTTTACTTATTCTTAATATGTTTATTTGGACCACTGATGTAAGTAAATTAGAGAATCCTGTACCACAACCGACAATTATCTACGACCAAGCGGGAAGCGTTGCAAGTAAGATTTCGACTTCAAATATTGAGGGAGTTAGTATTAAACAAATTCCTAGCGATTTGATAAATGCAGTCATTTCGACTGAGGATCAGCGTTTTTACGATCACCATGGTATTAATTACGTAGGTATTGCTAGAGCTATGGTTAAGAATCTATTTAGTGGGGGAATTGTAGCGGGGGGAAGTACAATAACACAACAGTTAGCTAAAAATGTATTTCTTACCCAGGAACGTACATATACAAGAAAGTTCAAAGAGCTCATTTTTACTAAAAAAATTGAACGGACATACTCTAAAGATAAGATTATGGAACGATATTTAAATCAAATCTATTTTGGAGAAGGTGCTTGGGGAATTCAACGGGCTGCTCAAGTATACTTTGGAAAAGACGTAAACAAATTAACATTAAGTGAGTCCGCAATGCTAGCAGGACTTATTAAGGCACCTTCTATCCTGTCGCCATTTAAAAATTACGACAAGGCAATTCAGCGTAGAAATATTGTATTGTCACTTATGAAGAATGAAGGCTATATTAGCGAAAGTGATTTAGAGAAAGCCATGCAACAATTGATAGTGTTAGAAGGAAAGAAAACAGAAGACTATAAAGGGAAATATCCTCATTATGTAGATAACATTATTGATGAGGCAATTAATAAGTATCATCTCACACAAAACGAAGTGCTTTCAGGTGGTCTCCGGATTTATACAGAATTAAATCCTAGGATGCAGAATGCTGTTGAAGAGGTATATAAAAGTGAAAATATGTTTCCAAAAAGTCAGCCAGATCGATTGATTCAAAGTGGGGCAATCTTAATTAACCCTTCGACAGGAGGAATCAATGCTCTTATTGGAGGAAGAGGAGAGCACAGCTTCCGCCAGTATAATCGTGCAACACAATTAAAAAGACAACCAGGGTCAATAATGAAACCATTGTCAGTATACACCCCTGCGTTGGAACAAGGCTATGACATCTTTGATATGTTACAAGATAGCCCCCTTAATATTGATGGATATCAACCTCAGAATTATGACAAACAATTTCGCGGTAGCGTTTCTATGTATGATGCTGTAGTTCATTCCTATAATGTACCAGCTGTCTGGTTGTTGCAAAAGATAGGACTAGAGTACGGGGGCAAGGCAGTGGAACGTTTTGGAGTCACATTGGAACAAAAAGACTATATTCCCGGTCTAGCTTTAGGGGGTATGAACAAAGGAACTTCTCCATTGCAAATGGCACAAGCCTTTTCCGCTTTCCCTAACGATGGAATTATGGTAGAAGCACATGCTATTCAACGCATCGAGAACGCCAGTGGCGAAACACTCGGAAAGTGGAATAAAAAAGAAAGTCGAGTAACAGAACCATCTGTTGCCCAAAAAATCACTTTTATGCTGAAAGGTGTTGTAAACGAAGGAACAGGGGTAAAGGCTCAGATTGAAGGTAGAGAAATTGCCGGTAAAACAGGAACTACACAACTGCCATTTTCTACGCAAAATGGAGCGAAGGATCATTGGTTTGTAGGGTATACTCCGCAAGTTGTAGGAGCCATTTGGTTAGGATACGACAAAACAGATCAAACCCATTATCTCTCATCGTCCAGTAGTGGAACTGCTACTGTTATTTTTAAAGAGATTTTATTGAAATCTGGCAATGAGGTCCCTACTAAAGGGTTTGACCTATCATTACTTGGAGGCAACTATATAAAACAATTAGAAAAGAAAGTAAAGGCTAAAGAAGAAAAGAGAAAACAAGATAATGAAAACCAAAGTGGAATCAAAGCACCAAAAATTGAAGAGAACAAAAGCCATGAAAATAAAAAACATTTAAAAGAAATAAAAAACAAAAATAAAGAAAACAAAGATAAGAAAAAAATAAGGGAAAAGATGATAAAAAAAACAAAGATAAGAAAAAAATAAGGGAAAAGATGATAAAAAAAACAAAGTTAAGAAAGAAAAAAAGGAGAATCATGGATAAGGAAGGGGGAGTAATTATAATGACTGTTTTGTTCGGTACGGTAGAATACTTTGAACAAGAAATGCTAAGACACTTAGAAATTAGTCGAATGGGAAAATGGACTAAAGAAGATGAAATCTCATTAATATATTCAAGATTAGAAAATGAAATTTTATACGACTTTGTATGTGACGAAAAAGTTCGAATAGAATGTTTGAAAAATCTTGCCTATGCAGATAAAAGGTTAAGGATAAAAGACTATCAACCTATAAATGTCAATGAAAAATATAGTGTAGTGTAACCATTTGGATGAGTAACACTAGCTATAGCTATTGAACCTTACATGCGGTTTGCTTTTTGTAATAAATGTAATAGATACCGTTAGCTCATAAAATTTGGAAAATGTAATTTTACCTCATTCGAAAAAGTACACTTTTATGAACAAAAAAAGCCCTTAGTAGATGAAAAAAGGGCTTTTTTGTATTTTTAATTGATGGAAACCATTGGATACCTCATATAACCCAACAATAGAATGTAGAAAAAACATGAAGGACGAGAGTCAGGGAGATGAAGTGTTGGGAGCCCTGAACGTTTCGCCCTTCAAAGTTAATGTTCTCCATTTCGTAAAAGATATACAATGATGGTTAAAATGACTGAATTGTAGGAGCAATGATCTGGGATAAAAAATGTAGCACGGTTTCTTGTATGTACTTTAAATAACCAGAAATTTGTTGTAATAATTATAAGCTAGAAGAGCGAAAAAACTGAGCATTATGGAATAACGAAACCACCATGAAGCATATAAGGTCTTTACAAGGAATAAAATGAATGAAATATATGAAGGAAAGCGGGGCAGTGCATTTGAAAATCCATGTGGTGAATAAGGGGGATTCCTTGTGGAAGATTTCCCAGCAATATGGTGTCAGCACCAACCGAATAGTTAGGATCAATGGCCTTGAAAATCCCGAAAAGTTAGTGATTGGCCTAGCACTTTTGATTCCTGAACCTTATCTTCAGTACAGAGTTCAACCAGGGGATACTCTCGAAAAAATCGTGACTCAGTTTGGAACAACCTTACAGGAAATCATGCAAACGAATCGCATCACAAATCCTTCTAATATCTATCCAGGACAAAGACTTACCATTCCGGTCATTTTTCATACAGTAAGGGAACGAGATACCCTTTATGACATAGCAAGACGTTATGGAACAACAGTTCAATCCATTATGCAGACTAATCGAATTACAGACCCTTTTAGTATTTATCCCGGACAGATAGTAAAGATTCCCCAGAAACCGAAACCCACGATTGATGTGAATGGTTTTACAAACGTTTATGGGCAAAGTGGTGCGGTGCAGGTACGTGAAGTAGCCTACGATTTGACATACGTAAGTCCGTTTGGTTATAGAATGAGGCAAGATGGGAGTTTAGAAGTCATTGATGACAACCCGACCATACAAGCGGCGCAGTCAACTGGAGTTGTACCCATGATGTGCATAACGAATTTTTCCGCGACTGAAGCGGGAACAAAGCTTGCACATACGATACTTTCTGATTTAAGTTTAGTGGAAAAATTATTGACCAATGTCATAAATACGATGAAAAATAAAGGTTACCGTGGATTGAATATCGACTTTGAAAGTGTAGCATCAGAGGACCGTGATGTCTACAATCGGTTCCTCCAAAGAGCAGTGGATCGATTGCGTTCTGAAGGCTACTTTGTGTCCTCCTCCCTTGCCCCAAAAACTAGTGCCAATCAAAAGGGATTATTAGTTGAAGCACATGATTATCCAGTTCACGGACGGCTGCTCGATTTCGTTGTGCTGATGACATATGAATGGGGTTACCGAAAGGGACCGCCACAGGCTATCTCTCCCATTAATCAAATCAAGCGGGTTCTAGACTATGCAGTTACAGTGATTCCAACAAACAAAATCTTTATAGGCTTTCAAATTTATGCACGTGACTGGCTTGTTCCTCATATAGAGGGTCAAGAAGCAGAGACTTTCGACATGCAGGAAGCCATCAGGCGTGCCACCCAATATAATGTAGAAATAAAATATGACGAGACAGCCCAATCACCTTATTATAGATACAAAGACAGTCAGGGACGCACACATGAAGTTTGGTTTGAGGACGCACGCAGTGCTAAAGCCAAATTCGACCTGGTGAAGAGTTACAGGGCAAGGGGTCTCAGTTATTGGGTACTTGGTTATCCTTTCCCTCAGAATTGGGAATTACTTGGAGATACATTTATTGTACGAAAATTGTAAGGTGTTTTTTAATAGCATTGAAATTGCCCGCCCTAGAAGTTCATCATTGCTTTTTGCCTGACATGGGGTCAACAAAGTGAGCGTTTTTGGCAGAATAAGAATCAAACAATCATTATATCCTCATTTATAATCACAACTATTAAATCTTAATGCCCTTTTTGTAAAATGTGGATGAGAAGAAGCAAAAGTTACTTCATATGTCCATGCATTGCAGGAAGTTGCTGCCATGCCCAATTTTCAGGGTATACACAGACAGCTTATTTAAGGGGCGAATCTTTGGGAAATTAACGACTGCGATGGAATGATTTTTGCTGAACAAAGGTTAATTTTTAACATGTAAAGAGGTTTGAGAACAAAAATTTATCCTCTATTATGTTTTTATTGTTAGCAAAATGCTCGGAACTTATTAATACCCATTAAACAATTTGCTGGGAATCAGCTACAATATGAAGAATGCTTTAAACAAGCCGTATAAGAAATTACTGAAGCGCAAACATAGTAAGGTGAATATCAATGTCTCTTTAGGCTATTTCTACAAATTTAAATAAACGTCAAACTGAAAAACGCTGACTATGGTCAGCGTTTTTACATTTTTGAAAACAAACGGTATTAATACTTATTGCTGTTTACTTATTTAAATTATTATTCATCTTTATTATCTGGGTCAGTTGCATCTTTAGGGTCTTCAATCGGATCTTCTGTATTAGTGCCCCCATCATTATCATCGATATTATCTGGGTCAGTTGCATCTTTAGGGTCTTCAATCGGATCTTCTGTATTAGTGCCCCCGTCATTATCATCGATATTATCTGGGTCAGTTGCATCCTTAGGATCTTCAACTGGTTCTTCTTTATTAGGAGGAGCTGGATTATTATCCTTATTTGTAGTATTACAACCCATTAACATCATGGCAGAAAGAAAAACAACTGATAATAGTCTTAACCACTTTTGATTCATTTTTATCGTCCTCTCTATTGGCTTTTTACTTTCAATATTACCTTCTCCTTTCCACTTTTTTTTATACAAAAAATGTACTGTATCAACTTCATCTTCAATCACAGATAAGCTCACGATGTTGTTGTAAAGCAGCGAAATAAAATGGATGTAGAGTCACAGCAGATTTTTGCACTCAATATTTTTTCCAATTTAATCTAAACACCTGTTAACCGTTCTCTCAAATCAGGAGGGTTTAAATCAACAACGGTGTTAATCGAATTAATTTAGAACTACAACGTCAAACACAAACACAGTTAGTGTCATAATCATTTTTGAAAATGGACTCTGAAATTCTAAAGTTTTATGTCGCGTCCCTATGAATTGATTCAATAGTTAAAATAACGAATAATTAAGATTGTTTTGTATAAAAAATAAAAAAGGAGGAAGAGTTATGCGGTTACGTGAAGACTTTTAAAAGTTTTTAGGAGTAAATCTCGCTATGCATAAAACAATAGGGTTAAGTTTAGATCCGTGCTTATCACATCATAAGGTAGTAAGGTATATGGGGATAAAGTGTTAGTACCTATTAGTTTTAAAGAAAATTTGGAATTTATAGCAATGAAAATAGGAACCATTTGGATATAAAACGGTTCCTATTTAAATATTACCTTGTTTTAAAACATTACTTCGTAATAATGAGTTTTGGTTATAAAATATGGAGATAAATTGAAGGTATTATAAAGCTCTGTTTTCACCCTTCTAAAAGAGTAATAAAGGATGGCCTGCGTTACAAATTGGCTTCATTTGTATTAATATGCCTTCTATTCGATTGCCCTCTTGGCTTGTTAAATTTCCCTCCATGTTTTAGATGATTTCTCCTTCCTTGAAAAATACCTATCTTCACAATGCGACTCCAGCTACTTCTCGTTTTAGTATCAAATATTCTTTCCCATATAAATAACTAAAGGGTAGGTCCATAGGCAAATTTTATGTTAATTAAATTAGTTAATAAAATATTTAAAATATTTTGACTAATGTAATTTTCTGGTTTATAATTACGGTATTCCATGGTCAGACCAACTTAGCAGTGTAAATTATGGATTAATGTAAACGATTTCATTTTGAATTTTCACCTTGAGAGGAGTTGATATATTAAAGATATGATAACTTTAACAATGAAGAGGGTGGAAACGATTGGATGTATTATCAAAGGAGAACCAAAGTACCAATTTTGATGTAAAGAGTTCTTTTAGTTTAATTGATTGTGATGTTCACCCATTTTTGTCTTCACTTGATGAATTAGTTCTATATCTTGATGAAGCATATCAAAAACAACTTAATATTGGTAAATTTAAGAATGATAGGTTAAAAAATCAAAATAATGGTGGGTTTGAATTTCCAAAGGGCAGGTATGGAAATCCGGGACATGTACTTCGGACTGATGCGATACCTCCTTGTGGAGGTATACCTGGGTCGGACCCTAAATTTTTAACAGAGGATTTATTTGATCGTTATAACACGACACACGGTATTCTAAATATTGGTCATGGAACTATGGGAGCTTATCATAATGTTAACCTTGCAGCAGAATACACAAGAGCAACGAATGACTGGCTTTACGATCGTTGGATAAAAAGTGACAAAAGATTCAAAATGACTATGGAAGTAATCCCTTTAAACCCACAACAAAGTGTTAAAGAAATAGAAAGAATTGGTCGTAAACCTGGAATAGTCGGAATTAACTTGCGCGTAGTTAACATCCCGTTTGGTAAGCGTCATTTTTGGCCCATTTATGAAATTGCTGAGGAGTACGGACTTCCTATTGTAGTTCATCCTGATGCAGAGAATACGGCAGAATACTCTCCTGATCAGGCGATTGGTCCTGCATCAACATACATCGAATGGCATTCTACTTTGCCAATCATTGCAATGAGGCAGATCCCGAGCTTAGTTTTTGAAGGAGTTTTCGAGAAGTTTCCAAAATTGAAGTTTGCTTTTATTGAATACGGTGTTAGCTGGTTACCTCATTTAATGTGGAGGTTAGATAAAAACTGGAAGGGGCTAAGGCAGGAAGTTCCTTGGTTGAAAATACCTCCAAGTGAATACATCAGAAGAAATATTCGTTTAGGCACACAACCAATTGAGGAACCATTTAAGCCAAATCATCTTCTAGAAATGATTCAAATGGTAAATGCAGAGGACATGCTATTATTTTGCAGTGATTATCCTCATTGGGATGGAGACAATCTCAAAAGAGTTTTTCTTCGGTTCCCAGATGATTTAAAACGCAAAATATACTATGAAAATGCTTTGGAAACATTTAGGTTTTAATTTTTTTTAAGGGAGGTAAATTATTCTTGGAAGTAGAAAATACACAAAGTCAAAATCGTGTTGTTTTATTTCCTTCTGATCAACTAAAACCTGGAGAAAGAAAACTAATTAAAGTAGACCAGTTAGAAATAGCAATCATAAATGTAGATGAAAAAATATACGCTTTTCGAAATGAATGCCCACACCAAGGGATATCCATGGTTTACGGACCAGTAACGGGTACAATGGTGACCTCTAATCCTCAGGAATATAAATATGGGTTAGAAAATGAAATAATTAAATGTCCATTACATGGATGGGAATTTGATTTGAAAACGGGAAAGTCCTTTTTTTCACCTAATCAGGTTTCCCTTCTAACCTACGATGTAAAAAAAGAAGAAAAGGATATTGTACTATATCTAAAAAGAAAGCCTGAAAACATAGTACTTAAAGACTGTCATTTCACTCATATCTGTTAATAAAAGTTTCTCAAATTAGTAGAGAAGTTGGTAAGGGGGTGATAAAGGTGTTAATAGTATATCCAGATGCAGATCCGCAATTTAAAAAATTACTAACGGATGAACTTCTCGATCCATTACAACAGTTTGCCGAAATTCGTGTTTATGAAGGAAGACCAGAAACTCAAGAAGAGTTTGTTAACAGGGTAAAGGATGCCGATGGGATACTTCTGGGATGGTTAATACCGAATGAGGTTATTGCTAAATGCCCTAAATTGAAAATCATTTCATTTACCGGGATTGGTGCATCTAATTTCATTGATTTGAAATTTGCAGCGTCTCGAGGTATTACAGTTACAAATACCCCTGGATATGCAGATAATTCAGTTGCAGAACATGCATTAGGATTAATGTTTTCGCTAGCAAAAAATATTAACCAGAACCACAAAAATGTAACAAGTGGGATTTGGGATCAGTCCAAGATGATCATGGAGATAAAGGGAAAAACAATCGGTTTGATTGGATTGGGTGGAATAGGGCAGAGAATGGCTGAACTATGTAAGGTACTTGGTATGAATGTCATTTGTTGGACTTTTAACCCAAATAAAGAAAGAGCCCTAAAATTAGGTGTAACATTTACTAGCTTAGAAAAGCTTCTAGAACAATCAGATTTTGTTTCACTTCATCTGCCCTTAACTGAACAAACGAGGAAACTATTAGGCGAAAGGGAACTTTCACTGATGAAACGAGAGTCATATCTAATTAACACATCAAGAGCAGAATTAATCGATACAATTTCATTAGTTAAATTTCTTTCTTCATCACGAATTGCAGGCGCTGGTATTGATGTTTTTGATGAAGAGCCTATTTTGAAAAATAACCCGCTACTATCAATATCAAATGTAGTTCTTAGTCCGCATATTGCATTTAATACACCCGAGGCTTCAAAAGAAATTTTTATTATAGCAATAAATAATCTAGTTCAATTTTTTAATGGAATCAATCAAAATGTTGTTATTTAATTTATTGAGAGAGGGGAATTAAGATGAAAATTATAGTTATTGGTGGAGCGGGAATCCAAGCATTAGGGACAATTTATGATTTGTTAGAAAATGATGAAGTTACAGAGGTTATGGTTGCTGACATTTTAATAGAAAAAGCAGAAGAAAGAGCTAAGAAAATCGGAGATCCACGTTTAACAGCCAAGCAGATTAATGTTCTTAAAGAAGAAGAAACTGCCAATGTCATTAAAGACTTTGATGTTATTATCAATAGCGGTCCAGCTTTTCTATGTCCGAATGTAACCAGGGCAGCATTAAAGGCGGGAGTCAATTATGTAGACCTTGGTGCTTGGCCAAAAGAAACTGCAGAACAACTAGAATTGACAGAAGAATTTGAGGCAAACGGGATCACAGCCGTCCTTGGAATGGGAAGTGGTCCTGGAATTTCAAATATGATGGCATTAGCAGGGGTAGAACAGTTAGATACAGTATCTGATATTGATATTACAATTGCCATGAAGGATTTTACAGAATACTCTTCTCCGTTAGTTACACCATATATGCTAGATACTATTATCGACGAGTATACATTAAATCCAGTGATTGTAAAAGATGGTGAAATAACGAAAATTGATCCACTTATTTCTAGACCTGTTGAATTTAAGGAACCGATTGGCCTTGCAAATCCTGTATATACAATTCATCCTGAGCCCGTTACACTCTATGATTCATTTAAAGACCAGGGTTGTAAAAATACTACCTTCAGCATTGCTCTTCCAAAGGAGTTCCATGAGAAAGTGGAGTTTTTAGTTCAGCTTGGATTTGGTAGTAAGGAACCTATTAATATGGGTGGGGTTGAGGTATCTCCAAGGCAAGCATTACTAACTGTTGCTAATCAACTTATACAACCAAAAGTGGATAAAGATCAGTATAGTGTAACTCGTGTTGACGTAACAGGTGAAAAAAATGGTCGGAAAGAGAAAGTTGTAGTTGAGGTTTATGTTGGGAGTGAAAAGAAATGGAATATTCCTGCTGGAGCATTGAAAACATCTGTACCTCCATCCATTGTGGCTCAAATGCTTGCAAAGGGCCAAGTTAAACGAAAAGGTGTATATCCTCCGGAAAAATGTATTGAAACCGCTGCATTCTTTAAAGAATTAGCGTTAAGAGGTATGGAAGTATACTCGAATAAGGTTGAACATACTTTGTAAAAATAAAATATTTAATACAACGTGGTTCTATTACGTTTTACGACATTAATAAAAATGATTTACCGGCAGACAACGTATTTAATTTGATGTCCTGAAAATCGCTTGCTTTGGTTCAATATCATTAGTAATAATTATTTGTGGGGGCTCAGTTTAGTATTTTACCATTAATTCGTGATATTTTATGGATTTTCGTTAAAAATGCGATTTTGTTTGTCAATTTAATAACGAAAATCCTTAATCCAGTAAAGCATTACTTTTCCTTCTTAGTTCTTCATAATGTATTTCTTAATCATACAAGCTATTGAGAGTGTTAAAATTTTTGGGCTATTTGCAAAATTCATTTTACCCACCTTTCATCCAGACAGATTTTTGAAAAATGGGAACAAAATAGAAATGAAGCGCAAATTATTATGAAGAAAAAAAAGAAACCTTTTAATCAAAGGGGGAAATAGTAATGTCAACCAAAGCGCGTAATATTGTTGATGATTCACCATTAACGAAATTCCACATGAAATTAACAATATTTACAGCAGGTGGTCCTTTTCTTGATGGTTATATACTTAGCATCGTTGCAATGGCTTTAATCCCATTAAATCAATCATTTGAAATCAACGGTTTATGGAACGGGCTACTGGGTTCTTCTGCTTTAATTGGAATATTCATTGGTGGAATAATATTCGGTTATCTAACGGATAGGGTTGGCCGAGAAAGTATGTATCGTTTGGATCTAATAGCATTTCTTGTTCTATCCATACTTCAAATATTTGCAACAAATGTCGAACAGCTATTTATTATCCGAGTGTTGTTAGGTATAGCCATAGGGGCTGATTATCCAATTGCCACATCGTTGTTAACTGAATTTGCACCTAAAAAATATCGAGGAAAAATGATCGGATTCCTTACTATATCTTGGTATTTGGGTGCAACTGTCGCTTACTTTGCAGGCTACTTTTTATTAAACTTAGGACCAGATGCTTGGAAATGGATGTTAGGATCAAGTGCTATACCCACAATAATTGTTATATTAATGCGTTTAAATACTCCTGAATCACCAAGATGGCTTTTAAGCAAAGGACAGAAAGAAAAGGCATTACGAATCATGAAAAATATCTATGGGGAATCCACGACACTAGAAGATATTCCTTCAGGACCAGTTCAAAAACCAAGTCTTATGAAACTCTTTTCGCCCGCCTATCGAAAACGTACGATTTTTGTCATGTTATTCTGGAATTTTCAATTAATCCCGATGTTTGCGATTTATACATTTGCACCAACTTTGTTAGAAACCTTTAATTTAAATAAAGGGGATTTGTCCCATATTGGATCGGCATTAATTTCATTCATGTTTTTAATTGGATGTACGGTCTCTATGTTCTTTATTGATCGCATTGGACGGAGATCTCTCTGTATCGGGGGATTCTTTTTTACCACAATCGCCCTGCTTGGTCTGGGGTTAGCACCTGAAGCAAGCAGTTGGATCATCGTTAGTTTGTTCTTTATGTATGCATTTTTCGCAGGAGCTCCTGCTATTCTTGAATGGGCTTATCCAAATGAACTATTCCCGACAGAAATTAGAGGGACTGCAGTTGGATTTGCTACAACAGTAACTAGAATTGGTGCCTCAGTTGGAACATTCGGTTTACCAATTGCTTTAGCAACATTTGGAGTTGGACCCACGATGCTAATAGCAGCAGGATTGAACGTTATCGGATTACTAGTATCCGTCTTTATGGCACCTGAAACAAAGAACCTTAGCTTAGAAGAAGCGAGCCAAGATAAAGCGAGCAAAATGGATGAAAAAGAGGATGTATCAAACTATTAAAAGAAAACGTAACTTAAAAAAATTTTTTGAAAGTGAAAAATGAAAAATGAAGTTACATTGGCAGACTATAAAAGAAGTCTGCTTTCTCTTTTTTATAAAGATAGATAACACTTTATCATTATTCAAAAAAATTAGGAGTCTTCTTAACATAGTAGCTATACAAAGCTATTTTATAAGTTTAGGATGACTTCTTTTTATATAAAAAATTTGATTGGGAAAGATACTCCCTAAAAGAAGGGTAATCCTGGTTGTAAAGGACTAACTAAAGCGAGCATTCGTTACCGTGGTATGCTCAAGTTCTGTTAAAAGGGGTACGTTATAACCCTCCCACTTAGGCTTTTTGGTAAACGCAATTATTATTAATAAAACCAATGTTAATAACCAACGTGCGAAAGTGGTCCAGATTGGTGACATCTACGAAAAGATATAGGTTCCAGAAATAAAATTACCTGACCGAAAATAGTTGGCCAGTATTAGGTAGATTCAAACTCTAATATTCCTCACAAGTATCACATCCTAACATAAAGAGAAGTTATCTCAATAGTTTTGGGGTTGGTCATCTCAATAATAGGAGTATTAGTTATATTGATACAGGGAAACTTGTCTGGATTTTTTATACTAAATATAATAAAGGTGCCCTACTAATGGTAATAGCCGTTATTCTATGGACATTTTTGCCCCTTCGCGTTTGTTGGAGGGCTAGAAATTTTTAAGGCAGAATGTATCAGTTAGGGAAATCGGACTAAAAGAGTCAGGAGTTTCTTTTGAATTTAAATCCTACCTTTACTGCAATTTCTTGCTTTTTTATTGGGAGGGGAAATAACGAATGAGCAAATCTTTGGCGGCTTATTTGTGCTTTTGGTGTTTTTTTTAACTGTAGGAGTACTTAATCAGAGGATTAAAATGATCAAGGAAAACAGGCAAAGATAATATAAAAGTTATTTCATAAAAAAATCTAGAAATAGTTTGAATAATATAAAATACTTTGAAATACCACTAGAAGTCCCGTATAATAATTGGGAATAACTACCTGGTCTGACCAAAAGTTGAATTAGCTTATGAGCTAAAAACTATAGAAATATATTTTATTAAGAGAGTAAAAGGGGGTACTGAAAATTAAACTAAGTAAAGAGTCTTCAGTAAAGTCGTACGTAAAAATAATGGAGGAAATTAGACACTTAATTCTTGAAGGTGGGTTATCACCAGGAGATAGATTGCTATCTGAACGCGAATTGTCTACACAGTTAAAGGTTAGCCGGACAGTAATAAGAGAAGCTTTAAAATCATTAGAAATGCTTGGTATGGTTGAAGTGAAGGCTGGTGGTACCTTTATTAAGGAACCTGAGTTGAAAGGGATATATCATACCCTATCCTATACAATGGCTTTGGATAGTGTCACTATATTTGATTTGTTAGAAACTAGGAAAATCATTGAGGTTCAAGCAATAAAATTAGCATCAATCCGGAGAACAAGTAATGACCTGGCGATCATATCTGTAATATTAGAAGAAATGAAACAGGCATTCATTGAAAATGATTTTCAGAAGAGTGTAGCTGCAGATCATAAATTTCATTCTTATATAGTAAAATCCAGTCAAAATAAGGTTCTCTCAATAATGATGGAAGCGGCATCCGATTTATTTATAGAGGTCTTATCTATCACAAGAGAAAAATTAGGGCAATACAGTGGAATGGATAAGGCAATTTATGCCCAACATTTTTCAATCTTTAAAGCAATTAAAGATCAAGATGTTGAATATGCAGAGAAAATCATGACAGAACACTTAGATTCATTAGAAAATGAATTGAAAATGATTTTCCAAGGTATCGAACCAGAACTTCCAAGAATAGATGAAGATGATTTAGATGATCTTTAAATCTTTAAAAATAATTCTAATTGTGTGCTTTTCATAGTAAATATGCATTTTTACTGCTACTACCTTTCTAACTCCAGTGTCGCCAAACGTCGGAGAGCTGTATTATCATAAATTAGCTATTAGTGTGGGCTCTTATAAAAGCAATATGAGGGAATTTCCAGAAGCTCTCTTTTCGCAAAGCAGAACACTATTATATTGATTCTGAGCATGGGAAGGAATTTAGTGGTGATAGAATAGATCATCATTGGGTAAGCGAGGAAGGGAAAATTTTACTTTGAGATATTCCTAGCGGAAAGAAGAAATAAAGGGTGATAATTCTTGGCCAATCTTATTTAAGCATGTCAGAATTTGAACTCTTTGATGTAGCAATCGGTAACTATGTTTACTATCTTGACATTTTAGTCTAGGAGCCGGAAACACAGCCATAAAAAGGGTCTCCTTTGAGTGACCCGATAAAGATAATAGCAATTAAGCTTAGAAAGGGTAACCTAAATGGTTACTCTATTTTTGGGAATCTTAGGGAGTTAGACGTTAAAAAGACGACCTTTAATGAAGCAATACGAAAGTAGTTTAAAATTAGTACTATTTAATTAAAGAAGAAACTCGTCAAAAAAGTAGTCGGGAGAATAATTATTTAGTGTTAATGGAATTTTTATTAATACTATGGCGATACTTCAACTAAGGCTCTTTTCCATTACATCTACATGTAATTTTTGTTATAAAGTGAAACTAAGTTTGATAAGAAATTCATGAAAAACATTGATAAATCAACTTTTCATCAAAATCAAAGTGTTTAAGTAAACTTCATTTTTATAAAAACTATAAAAATTCATTAAAAGCTAACCCTTATTCAAAACTTCAAAATATCATAGGTAGGATATGAGGTAATTTTAGGTACGAAAAAAGGCTACACCTAATAGGTACTAGCCCTTCCTGAAAATTGTACTTTAAACGGAAAACACAATATAGTATAGCCGAATTTTTTTGATATATTGATGGGTATCAAGACGTTGAAATCAAGATTCCAATGAAATATATTCAGCACCCTGTTCTTTTGCCCAATTATGTATATAACTGAGCAGCCTATATCCAAGGCCACTAGGGCGATGATTTACATCAGTAACCAAATCTTGTACAAATACATAGCGTTCATTATACAAATCTTCATGCCAGCTAATACCTGCTAAAGCTACGATGCTTGTATCATGATATAAAGCAAATAACTGTTGACCATCCTTACGCATATCATTTAATAATTCTAGATATTCCTCTAAAGTCAAATCAGTATGTAACTGATTTATTATCGGATAAGCCTGTAAGAATTGATGTTCTACAGTTAACTCTACAATATTTTCCACTGGTATTTTCATATTAATTTCTCCTATCTTTTTTAATTTTTATTGCTTCGCCTTCCATAAATAGATGCAGATTGATTTTCTGACATATAGACCTGTCCAAAATTTTTGTTAGTTAAAAATGCTTCTATTTCAGTTGAATCTTTATCAATCTAGAGATTCATCACCCACTTAACCTACACTCGCTCACGAATTGGTTCGTTTTGAAAATGAGGGCCTTATCGCTAGCTGATAAAAAAGAAGCGGAACATAGTTAAGGTTCCTGCTTCTTTATGTTAATGTCACAAGATTCTAATAACAATATTATGAATGATTTTGGGTTGATTTTTCTAGTTCTTCTTCTTTTATCTTTAAGGCTACTAAACTAGCAAAGTCATGAATGATAGTGGCTGCCAATAGTGATGTGATTTGTGTTGGATCATAGGGGGGGAGGACTTCCACTAGGTCGAATCCAATAAAGTTAAATCCCTGCAGAGAACGAATCATCTCTAGGGTTTCAAAGCTGTTTAGACCGCCGACCTCTAGGGTGCCTGTACCAGGGGCACAGGATGGATCCACAAAATCTATATCAAAGCTCAAGAAACATGGTGTATCCCCAATGGTCTTCTTGACTTCTTTCAATACATCCTCGATTCCTCTTTCCTTCAGTTCAGGCGTAGTTATCACGTTGTATCCTAGATCCGTGCTGGAATCTATATCTCCTGGATGATTGAGCGTCCCTCTAATTCCAATTTGGAAAACTTTATCCGTTTGGAGCAAACCTTCCTCATATGCACGGATAAAAGGGGAACCATGCCAATATTTCTCTTCATAATAGGTATCCCAGGTATCAGTATGTGAATCAAAATGGAGCATTGCAACAGGTCCATGTACTTTTGCGGCAGCTCGCAGGTTTGCCAATGTTACAGAATGATCCCCGCCAATACCTATTGGAATGATTCCTTCTTTCATTAAGTCTGTCATCGCACTTTCAATTAACTCATAGCTTCGGTGTATATTATGGGGAATCACTGAAATATCCCCAATATCAATGGCATTACAATCGTCAAATGGGTACACCTTGTGTATCGGATGGTAAGGAAACAAGGTCATAGATGCCTGGCGGATTGCCTGTGGGGCAAACCGTGCTCCTACCCTGAATGAAGCAGCTGTATCAAAAGGTATACCTAATACTGCCAATTTGGCATTTTCTCTTGAAGCAGGTAAGCGCATGAATGATCCGGTCGTACAAAACTCTGGTTTTACGTCAGGAGATAACGGATATTTCATTTTTGTATTCCTCCATTTTCTTATTTCTTTCATAGTAGAGAAACAATGCAAATATCATGCCAAGTCGCTATTAAGTGATATCTATATGTTCTAACTAGATATTATTTGCAGGAGTTATGAAGGAGCGCATAATCTATGAAAAATTGAATCGCTTATCGGAAGGCGATGTACTACTTCATTCTCGTGAATAAAATCCAATACGCTGTCCAATATTGCATAATTTAAAAGCTTATTATTGCGAAATTCATGTATTTAAGTAAACAGGTAACCATTTGGCACAGAATTTGCATTTAGATATATTTGAAAATTTGAAAAATGGGGAGGTCTTTAAATCTATTAAAGATGTGTTAATCCTAATAAATGAAAGCGATTACAAGGAGGAATGATAGGTGGAAAATGGTGCTAAACTGAAAAGAACTCTAAAATTATGGCAAATTGTTATGATGGGGTTAGCTTATATGACGCCCATGGTCGTATTTGATACATTTGGTATTGTATCTGGAATTACGGGGGGGCACGTCCCAACAGCGTATATCGTTGCATTGGTGGGTATGCTTTTTACAGCCGCAAGCTATGGGAAACTTGTAAAAGTTTTCCCGACAGCTGGTTCTGCCTATACTTATACGCAAAAGGCAATTAACCGACATTTAGGATTCCTGGTAGGTTGGTCTTCGTTGTTAGATTATCTATTTTTGCCTATGGTAAATGCATTGTTGACCAAAATCTATCTCACAGCATTATTTCCAGAAGTTCCAACATGGATATGGGTAGTATTGTTTGTAGGGATTGTCACCATTCTCAATCTCCGGAGTGTTAACGTACTTGCTAACTTTAATACCCTTTTTGTTTTAATTCAGATTGCCATCATGGTGGTGTTCATTATTCTTGTTGTCAAAGGCTTGCATAATGGAGAAGGTACAGGCGAAGTGGTTACAATTCAGCCTTTCATAAATGTAGGAATGGACTATTCGGCTATAATAACTGGAGCAACCATTCTTTGTTTTTCCTTTTTGGGGTTTGATGCTGTAACAACACTTTCAGAAGAAACACCAGATCCGAAAAAAACGATTCCGAAAGCGATCTTTTTAACGGCCCTTTGGGGTGGAATTATTTTCATCACCTCTTCATTCTTTATTCAGCTCTTTTTCCCGGACATGTCCCGTTTTAAGGAACCAGATGCTGCTTTACCGGAAATCGCCCTTTATGTAGGTGGGAAGCTGTTCCAATCCATTTTTCTTTGTGCAACTTTCGTCAATACGCTAGCATCAGGACTAGCTTCACACGCCAGTGTCTCACGTCTTTTATATGTTATGGGCAGGGATAAAGTGTTTCCGGAAAAATGGTTTGGATTTATCCACCCTAAGTGGAAAACACCAGCTATTAATGTTGTCATAGTTGGAGTCATTTCTTTGTCGGCTTTGTTTTTTGATTTAGTAGCTGCCGCATCACTGATTAACTTTGGTGCATTAATGGCATTTACTTTTGTAAATCTGTCAGTGATCAGCCATTTTGTCTTCAGAGAGAAGAAGCATCGAACTATTAAAGGGTGTATCAATTATTTAATTATGCCTTTAATCGGAGCTATTTCAATTGCTATTCTCTGGATTAATCTTGAGACTAGCTCACTAATAATGGGGTTAGGCTGGTTTATAATTGGTTTTTGTTATCTATTATTTATCACGAAGGCATTCCGAACAGCTCCACCTCAATATCAAGTTGAAGAAATTCAGTTATAGAGTTTGAAAGGAAAAACGCATTTTAAAAAGGATGCGTTTTTTCTATTTGTTTATTTCATCATCATATTTTAACATTATGCAAATTTGAATTGCTTATGAATGTATACATATAGTCTGGATGAATAAAGCGTGAATCCATGTAGGAAAGTGGCGATATACTACCAACCAGCAACATGGTTAAAGCTGGCACGGAAATTGCTTTATAATTTATAAGAATAAAAAATGAGGTGCTAAAATGGCAGTTAAAACTGAGGGGATTAAAAAACGCGAAAAGGATAATTCTCTGCAAGAATTCCAGGATATCTTAAAAGAAGCAATTGATGTTTTGGACTACCCAGATCAGGTTTTTGATTTTTTAAAAACACCAATGCGCTTTTTAGAAGTCTGTATTCCTATCCAAATGGATAACGGTGAGACAAGGATGTTTCAAGGGTATCGGGCTCAACATAATGATGCAACCGGTCCAACGAAAGGAGGGATTCGGTTTCATCCGGATGTCACTCCTGAAGAAGTTAAGGCTTTGGCGGGTTGGATGAGTTTGAAATGCGGAATAACAGATCTTCCATATGGAGGAGCAAAGGGTGGCATTGTCTGTGATCCCAGACAGATGAGTTTGTCTGAGCTAGAACGATTAAGCAGAGGGTATGTCAGGGCAGTCAGTCAAATAGTTGGGCCGACCAAGGACATTCCTGCACCGGATATGTATACAAATTCTCAAATAATGGCCTGGATGCTAGATGAATATGATCATATCAGGGAGTTTGATTCACCCGGCTTTATTACGGGTAAGCCATTGTCATTAGGAGGATCGAAGGGCAGAGAAACAGCTACTTCCAAGGGAGTATTATATACTCTTCAAATGGTAAGTGATTTAAAGAAAATGCCTATTCAGGGTATGCGGGTAATTATTCAGGGATTCGGGAATGTTGGAAGTTATTTGGCAATGTATTTGCATGAATTGGGAGCTAAGGTTGTCGGGATTTCGGATGAGCTTGGCGGATTATATGACCCAAACGGCTTAGACATTCCTTACCTTTTGGAAAACAGGGATTCGTATGGAGTCGTTACGAACTTATTTAAAGATTCATTATCCAATCAAGAATTATTGGAAAAAGAGTGTGATGTGCTAATTCCCGCAGCTATTAGCGGAGTGATAAATAAAGATAATGTCGAACGACTGCAATGTGAAATCCTAATTGAAGCAGCAAATGGACCGACAACAAAGGAAACAATCAAAATTCTCGATGAAAAAGGTATATTACTAGTCCCGGATATTTTGGCGAATTCAGGAGGAGTGATTGTTTCATATTTTGAATGGTGCCAAAACAATCAAGGATATTACTGGACAGAAGAACTTGTAGATACACGTTTAAAAGAAAAGATAACAGCCAGCTTTTTGAATGTCTATCATACTTCTCAAAAATTTTCCGTGAACATGAAAATTGCTGCTTATATAGAAGGGATTCGTAAAATAGCAGAAGCATCCCGGCTCCGAGGGTGGGTCAGGTTCTAAACTAATTAGGGCTTTACAAGAAAGGAGGCAATCAGTTGAATTTTGATATTATTTCTGAAAATAAAGAAAACCAGGCTATTCATCATTATTGCTTATTGTCAAAAAATTATAGATATGATGTGACTATTGCCTACTCGGCTCAGTTTTTAGGTAAAGCAATGGTCACCTCCCTTCAAAGCGGGAGAATGATCCTAATGTGTGCCGATGATATTCATTTAGATCAGTACTGGGCTCCGAAGCTTGGCATTGAACAAGAAGATATTTCTGAATTTCAATACTTTCTCAAGTCAGTCTTACAATCCCAATTTCATTTTGAACAATATTGAAGGATGGAGTGAAATATATGTACGTTGATGTGATTCTTAGTCCTTGTCATGGTAAAGTTGAAAAAGTTTTAATAACCAAAAATTCCGGATTCTACGAATGGGAACCATTGTTCCATATTAAGACGGCAGATGGACGTGAGGAAATCATCCATATTGGTGTCAGCGGTGAGATAGAATCATTGGAGGTACTGGAGGGGGAACAAGTGGAAGCTGGCAAGGTCCTCGCCTATTTTAAAGAAGATTTATTCGTGACCGGTAGCGATTAATATATAGAGAAAAGAAGATGAACTGAATCATCTTCTTTTTTTTATCTGCTTTCTGGATAAGGGCTGTGTGAAATTACATATGAAGCAATAATGGGGTTGGACAAATGTTTGCAATTTCTTGAAGTACTTTCTTTCTGGAAGATAGTCTATCTGGATGGTGCGGACCAGTAAAACAACCAAACTCCGTCCAGTGGTGTCGTGATTTGATACGACGGACATATAGGATTAATTATTCTAGTGTTATTTTAAAATTTGATATCTTTTCGTTATCCTTCTGTGATATCTGTCATCTATTCTTTATCTGTTTGTTCTTTGTATAGCAAATAACTATGCTATTATTGAAAAAATTAGCTAACTTACTAGCTTACAAGGAGGTAACAACATATGAAAAAATCAATCTTATCGTTAGCGGCAGCGGCTGCAATATCAGGTGCATTCACTATTCCGGTACAAGCAGAAGATGTCAATGTGAAAGATGGAGACACATTATGGGGGATATCTCAAACGTATAAAGTATCAATAGAAGATATTAAGGATTGGAACCATTTGTCTTCAGACACGATTTATTCAGGAGAAACATTACATATTTCTCAAGAAAAGCATTATAAGGTCAAGTCCGGGGACACGTTATGGGAAATTGCAGGCAAATATCAAGTATCAGTAAATGACCTTAAATCTTGGAACGGTTTAAATTCAGATACAATCCATCCAAAGCAGGAACTAGTTATTAAACCTGGGACGTACAAAGATGAGGCAGCGAGTGTTAAGCCTGAACAGCCAGCAGCGCCAACTGAGCAAGCGAAACCAGCAGTACCAGCTGAGCAAACGAAACCAGCTGAGCAAGCAAAGCCAGCAGCACCAGCTGAAAAAGCAGAAAAAGAAAAAACAGTATCTAACAGTGAATTTACGAATCAATCAGGCATAGAAAAAGAGATTACTGTAAGAGCAACTGCATATACTGCTGATTGTCAAGGTTGTAGCGGCACTACAGCTACTGGAATCGACTTAAAAGCAAATCCGGATGCAAAAGTAGTAGCTGTTGACCCATCTGTCATCCCACTTGGATCAAAAGTGTATGTGGAAGGCTATGGCTACGCAACGGCAGAGGATACCGGCAGTGCTATAAAAGGAAATAGAGTAGATATCTTTATTCCTAATGAGCAGGATGCTTTAAATTGGGGCGTTAAAAACGTGAAAATACAAGTCTTGAATTAACTCAATCATATAATTGATTGTTTAGAAAATATCTTTTTCTTCGTTGCGGCGAGGTACAAAAAACGACTCGTTTTTTCTAATAGTCTAATATCGCTCAATAAATAACATTACATGCGTAATAAGAGTGAAAGGGGGAACATCGTGAACACAGATCAAGCATTTGACCTGTTAAAGGATGCAGGAGTAACAGAAAGTATTAGCATTCAAACTGTTAGACGTTGGATGCGTGAAGGTAAAATTAAATACGAGGGGGGAAACAAGAATAGAAAAACTGGATACATAATTGATGACACAGATCAAGCATTTGACCTGTTAAAAGATGCAGGAATAACAGAAAGTATTAGTATTCAAACTGTTAGACGTTGGATGCGTGAAGGTAAGATTAAATACGAGGGAAACGGGAATAGGGAAACTGGATACATAATTATTGATACAGTCTCAAAGGTGTCAATAAATGATCGTATTGATCAAAATAAGGACGAGATCATTCACAGATTAAAATTAAAAATACAAGCACAAGATAAGCATATAAAAGGAATTGAAGAACTTCATGAGTCTGCAAAAAAAATATTAATCCAGCAAAGAGATAAGTTTAAAAAGGAAGTTGTAATACTAAAGAATGAGAAAAGTAAATTACAAATTGAAACAAAGGATTTATTAAAAGAAAATATTGAATTACGTAATGAATTGATAAAAGTAAAAGAAAACAAAAGAGACAATTACAATTTCGACTCCAATAATCAATCAAATGATTATAGTGAAAAATTGGGACTTGCAAAAATGGCGAGTAATAAAGACGTGATAGCAGAATATAAAGGGTTATTAAAAATAACTCATCCAGATCATGACGGCAACGCAAAGGTATTTCATTACATTAAGACTGATTACGATAATTTCAGAAAATTTATCAAAGGCAAATGATGAGTAGTGTAGTAGTGATTAATTTCCTAACATAAATGTTGAATAGGGAAAAGAAAAGAACTAAGTGAAAGTTAATCAGAATTTGGATTTCCATGCTGTTGGATGACAATAAATCTGTTACTTTTAAGTTCTTTATGAAACAGGTGGCGGTTAAAAGAAGTCCGATTTCCTTAATAAAAAAACACCCGATTATTCGGGTGCATACTTAATCATTCCATGTAAATAAACCGAGCATTCTCTTTGAATACATCCTCTTAAATTAATTTTTCCTTCACTTTCTATTTCTTTAACCAATTCTTCAATATTATATTAGTATCTTTAGGAATCTCTATTGAAAGAAGCATTCAAAGATGTTTAAATAGTCTATTTTTATTCATTAGACCATCTCTCTTTATCTACTTTCTTTACCATAGAGTAGTATTTTTCTGTGAATTCCCATTGATTATGTAAAAATGAACATAATATATCAGCATTGGTGACTTAGTAAACATAGTAGAGGGACCTTGCTATTTAATGAATTATTTTAATAACATTTAACAAAACCTTGTTAATATCTATCTACCAAGTAATAGACGTATAGAAGAAATGTTTTGTTGTTATCTCCACATACTATATATGCATATTGGATGAGGTTTTTGACCAAGAACAAAAATGAACTAGTCATAAATAAATCGATAGAGTAACGCTTGTCCAAACATTTGCATAATTTATATAAGACGTGAGGAAGCACCTGACGTCACATTAGACTGGTTTTTTATAGTCAGTCTCTTTTTTTTTGAACTAACCTTACCCAAAACATAAAAGTATAGGCCACCCGTTTTGATAGTGTAGTAATGGTAAGGTATTGTATGGTGACATAATTTAGGGTCATAAATAAAGTGTAAAAGTGGGATACGCCAAGAAATATGGACATGCTAGGGTAAGTACAATTAGCTAATATTTGGTAGTTGACTTCGAGAATTAGAAAAAATCAACTCTGAGAAGTTCACATAAAATTGAATTTGCTTGATATTCAAGTCAGTCTGTCTGAAACCTTTGACTACTAGAGATATAGAAAATCAAACAATTAACGAATACATTAACAATGATGAGGAAGGAAAGCCGCCATTTATGATCTGAACTCTAAATAGTAAACACACAAAGAAAAGCATATTTAAGCAGTTACATGATAGGGCTGTTTATGGCTTGCTAGGAGCCATAAAATAGATATTGTTAAGTAGTTATTTGTATTTGTTAATTAAATCTAATATGGCAAGTTCTATTATGTCGGATTTATTAAACTTCTGTTGATCTGCGAACCTATCAAGCAAAGTCCCAACTTCTTCGTTTATGACAATCGTTTTTCTTACTTTGTTGCCTTTTTCTAAAGTGACTACCCTTTGATAAAGATCATCTCTTTGACTATCTTGCTGATCATCAAGAACATATGACTTTATCAGTTCCTTTAATATCGTAACTTCTTCAGGTGTGAAAACGGTGTGAATATATTTTTCACCATTTCTTACACTCTTCACATCGAGTGTAATAGGCTGTGAACTTCTTGGTAAAGTAATATTCAGGTCGGGGGAACTTTGTTTAACATTAGGTAAACTATTTTTTGATTCAATGAACTCAAACACTGACTGATAAAGGGGCTCTTTCCCTTCCTTTGCATAAAACCAGCCTTTCGGATTTTTGTTCCTGTATTCATATCCTGCATTGTGTAACGCATTCTTTAATCGTTTCTCTCCAATGCCAACCTTGTCCTGTGCAATTTTTGCTATTGTATTTCCAGTTACTGATAGTTCATCTAATAGCTCTTTTATTTTCATATTTCACACTCCATTACGACTATTATTCACATATTCTCCATACTTGTGTGAATTACCTCCATTTTTTTTAACTTCTCCTGTAAATGAACGGTGTACGTTAAACTAAGGAAAATGAGTCGTGAACGGATAGTAAAGGAATCCCAAAGTGGGATATGATTTATAGCTAGGATCTTCTTTTAAAGCTTTAAGGGTTGTCTCTATTGTACGTACAACTTATCCTATTCTGTGGTCCTTCTGGTGACTATTTTTGTATAGCAATTTCAAAATAAACAGGACATTTGTCGGAAGGGGAATATAAAATCTAAGGGGAATTAGTAAGGTGGATTGAATAAACAAAAAAGAGGGAGATGGAGCTATGAAGAAATTACTTACTGGTTTGGTAGTATTATCAATAGCCCTGGGTATATCATTTTCCACCGCTTCAGCATCTGCTGGAGGATTTCACCACCCGCAAAGCTGGGATAAAAACTCGATTTTGCGGAAGGACACTCTTGGGGTGGAAGTAAGAAATATGCAGTATATCCTCAATGTAATGGGTTTTTATACTGATTCAGCAGTGGTTGACGTTGATGGGGTTTTTGGGCCGAAAACCGAAGCGGGTGTAAAGAAATATCAAAAAGAAAACCATCTCCAAGTGGATGGTGTTGTTGGCCCCAAGACATGGGCAAGTTTTTCACAATATATTAAAAAGAATGGCGAGAACACATATGGAGCAGGGGGGAACATGGGTCTCAGAATCAAATGGAAGTACGACGATTCTTCCTATACATCCGGCTCAAAAGCCTATATTTACGGTAATGGAGATACATTAAGTGACCAATATCGCTTGTATGCGAATTAAAAACCCAGGAAGGAGGCCCTTTTTAGTTAAATGAAGATAAAACGATGGGGAAGCCTTGCATAAATGATTTACTAAGCGTAAGCGATCCAGTATCAAAGAAGGAGAGGGGGGATAGTTCTATTAAATTTCTCCTTTTTATTAGTTTCAGGTTAATTGTAAAAAGCCGATGATTCCTAGGTAGGAATCATCGGCTTTATTCATTTAGAAATATGTGTTTTCTGCGTTTGTGAATTAAAACCCCAAATGATTAAAATCTTTATAAAGAAAGGTCTTCCATGCTTAACCACTCCGAGAATTATACCTCAACAGAGTTGAAAATTGAGGTGAATTAAAATAATGCTCATTCGGGGAGTGAACATCACTGAGCACCACCATTCTAGTATAACCTGACTGTTATAATCTAATATAAATGAGATTTATTAGGTTAGCGTTTTAGTTCAGATTCTTTTTTCTTTTAGGGAGCTTGATCTCGAGTTTCAATAGGTATATGGCATCAATCGCTAACGTCTCAAGTGGTTTCCTGCTTAGATTCCTTTGTAAATAGGAGAAAAACTCGTCAAAAAAAAATAGTATGGCTTTGAATAAACGTTTTTAAGTAGAGGTCCACATGCATTAAGGGATGTTATCATTTTTGTAGATTCTTCAGAAATTTACATATCCTGATAAAACAGTTGCCCATGTGCGAATAAAATTTTGGGACAAGAATAAGTTTCTAACCGTTTGATAAGTTGTCTCGAGGGGGAGTAATTATGAGTATCAGGAGGTTCAAAAAAGAATGAGAAAAAATGATAGAAGAAAGTATAAGGGGAAGGTTCAGTAGGGACTAATATTATTCGTTTCCAGTATAAATTTCTCCCATATAACTCACAAATATAGAAAAATATTTAGGAACTGATATATCGACATCGCAGACAATCATTTTAGAAGTAAGTTTAACTAGCTTGACAACATACCCCCATAGGTATAATATGAGGTTATAAATTGAAACACAGGTGGTGGATTTGATTTTTTATTTGCTTCTATTAACTGTCGTGATTTTGGTCCCTAGTTTGTATAAACGTTATGTTCCTGTTAAAAACGTTCCTTGCGAAAAGAATAATAGTAAAAATCATAGCGCTATTTTATTAGATATAAGGGCTTATAATCAAAAACAGGATGATATCAATAGAGATGCTTTGAATATCCCTTATGCATATTTGAAACGTTTTAATAAAGAAATCCCACATGAAAACATTCATGTAATTGCTTCCGATAAAATAGAAGTGAACTTGGGGCTGCGCTTCTTAATTGGAAAAGGAATTAAGGTAACCAGTTATGAGATAAGTGATTGTGTTTGTAAATAGATGGGTGGGTAGAATATGGAATACGATAAAAGCGTCATCAATCGGTTAAAGCGAATTGAAGGACAAATTAAAGGAGTTCTAGGAATGATGGAGCAGGGAAAAGACTGTAGAGATATCGTCACACAGTTGTCTGCTGCACGAAATGCAATTGATAGGACTATGGGCGTTATTGTAAGTGCAAATCTAGAACAATGTGTTCGGGAAAACATAGAGAAAGGTGAAGGCACTGAACATCTTGTAAAAGAAGCTGTTAATTTATTGATAAAAAGCAGATAAAAGAAGTAAAGTAAGCTGTCATCAACGGTAAATTTAGGTGATATTCTGGAAAATGTACAAGGTAGTGTCGTTGTACCTCGATTAACACAAAATCTAAACAAAACGAATTTATTAGTTATTTAAAAAGGAGTGTTAAAAATGGCTTATATTTTACAAGTGGATTTTAAAATGGATGGACCATTTGGTAATGACATGGTTGAACAATTTACTGAATTAGCAAAAAGCATCAATGATGAAGAAGGGGTGATTTGGAAAATTTGGACTGAAGATAGCGAGGCAAAGGAGGCTGGTGGTATTTATCTGTTTGAGTCAAAAGAATCAGCTCAAAAATACTTAACTATGCACACTGCTCGATTAAAAGGATTTGGTATTGAGACAGTTAACGGGAAAATATTCGAAGTGAATGAAGGATTAACACAAATCAATCATGGTCCGTTTAAATAAGAGGTGTCTGTTAATCTAATCAAGATAGTTTACCTATATGTATGGTTTAAAACATACAGGAGGATGTGGTTAAGGAGCCTATCCTTCTGTATTCAGGGATCTCTCAAAAAAACCTGGTGTATCCAGTTCCTTTTATAACATTTCAAAAGAAGAGGGTTGACGAAATAAACTTTTTACCATAACATATACCCTACTGGGTATTTTAAAGTATTTGAAACTAAACTAATAAAGTATCCATTTAAAAGAATATTTTTTTAATGAAAAATATACCCATACGGGTAATTAGGAATCAAGGGGGAAAAACAAATTGACTGAAAAGAAAAAAACAACGATCATTTTATTTAGTGGTGATTATGATAAGGCCATGGCGGCCTATATTATCGCAAATGGTGCAGCGGCTTATGATCATGAAGTAACCATCTTCCATACTTTCTGGGGATTAAATGCTTTACGAAAAGATGAGCCATCGACATTAAAAAAAGGCTTCTTTGAAAAAATGTTTGCAAAAATGATGCCTCGAGGTTCTGATAAGATGGGGTTATCCAACATGAACTTTGCTGGAATGGGCCCTAAAATGATTAAACATGTAATGAAAAAACATAACGCCATGTCACTGCCTCATTTAATTGAGTTGGCTCAAGAACAAGAGGTCAAATTAATAGCTTGTACGATGACAATGGATTTATTGGGCTTGCAACAAGAGGAATTATTAGATGGAATAGAATACGCGGGTGTGGCAGCTTATCTAGCAGACGCAGAAGATGGTAATGTAAACTTATTCATTTAAGTAATAAAATGTGAAATAGGGTAAATTTCATGGTAAGGAGGGGAGGATATTAAAATGGGAACAGCATTTAATGTCATAATAATAGGGGCAATTGCTTGGTTTTTATTTCAGCGCTTTGTCCCGGCAAAGGGAATTAAGAATATTAATACGAGTGAGTTAAAAGCTCAATTAAGTAACAAAGGAAGTAAGCAATTTATTGATGTCCGTACACCTAATGAGTATAGGGGCAATCATATTAAGGAGTTTAAGAATATTCCCTTATTCGAACTTCATAAAAGAGCACAAGAACTTTCAAAAGATGAAGAAGTCTTTGTCATCTGCCAAAGTGGGATGAGAAGCAGTAAAGCAAGTAAGTCATTAAAAAAACTTGGATTTAAAGAAGTTACCAACGTAAAAGGCGGCATGAGTGCTTGGCACAATTAAAAGGAGGTATTTCAATCATGAAAGAAATCTCACCAAATGAAGTGAATGCATTATTAAAAGGAAACTCGACAATTAATATTATAGATGTTCGGGAAGTAGATGAAGTAAAGGCTGGGAAAATACCCAATGCTACGCATATCCCATTGGGCCTCGTGGAATTTCGAATGCAAGATTTGGATAAATCAAAAGAATATATCATGGTTTGCCGTTCAGGAGGCAGAAGTTCAATGGCAGCAAAGTTACTTGAAGATCATGGATATAAAGTGCTAAATATGACAGGCGGTATGCTTGAATGGAACGGTCCAATAGAATAATTTTTAAATTCTTAAATACCCCCATCTGTATTAGCAAATAAGGAGGAAAAAAACATGATTGAAACAAATTCCGTATTAGATGCAAAAGGATTAGCATGTCCAATGCCGATAGTAAGAACGAAAAAAGTAATGAACGGCCTGGAAGCAGGAGAAGTGCTAGAAGTTCAAGCGACGGATAAAGGGTCAACTGCAGATATGAAAGCTTGGGCAGAAAGTACAGGTCATCAATATTTGGGTACAGTTGAAGAAGGAACCGTTCTTAAACATTATCTTCGGAAAGCAAGTGGTGAAGAGCATGAAGTAAAAAAGCATGAAAAAGTCATTTCAAATGAAGAACTTCTACAAAAAATAGAAGAAAATCAAAACACGATAGTACTTGATGTACGTGAATCGGCAGAATATGCGTTTAATCATATTCCAGCTGCTAAATCCCTTCCAATGGGTGAATTAGAAGAACGTTTTAGTGAACTGGATAAAGAGTCTGAGATTTTTGTCATATGCCGAACCGGTAGCCGAAGTGACCTGGCTGCACAAAAACTAACAGCTGCAGGATTTAAACAAGTGGTTAATGTTGAACCGGGCATGAGCCAATGGAATGGTCCTACACAAAAATCAGTGAATGAATAACATATAATCCTAAAAATGGAGGGGCATATCATGTCTAAAAAAGTAGCGATAATAGCTAGTAACGGTGGTTTATTTGACGCATATAAAGTATTTAACATTGCAACAGCAGCAGCAACGGATCAAGAAGTAGCTATTTTCTTTACATTCGAAGGCTTAAATTTAATCCATAAAGTAGCGAATCAACAACTACCGATGCCAGAAGGTAAGGAACATTTTGCAGAAGGATTTGCGAGGGCTAATGCACCTTCTATTCCTGAGTTACTTTCTATGGCACAAGAAATGGACGTCAAGTTTATTGGATGTCAAATGACCATGGACGTTATGGGCTTGGAAAAAGAAGCCTTCATTGACGGCATCGAAGTCGGTGGAGCTGTTACATTTTTAGAATTCGCGAAAGATGCGGATGTAACTTTAACCTTTTAAGTCAGGTAAAAAATTTTGAAACGCTAAATACTATAGGGGGTATATTTTATGGCGTTAAATGAAATGACAGCCAAAGAGGTTTCAAAGAAAGTAATCAATAAAGCTGAATTATTTATTTTGGATGTTCGAAATGAAAGTGATTTTAACGATTGGAAAATTGAAGGAGAGAACTTTGAATTCCTTAATATTCCTTACTTTGATTTACTGGATGGCGTTGAAGAAATCATCGATAAAATTCCAGCAAATAAAGAAATTTTAGTTGTCTGTGCAAAAGAAGGCTCATCTATTATGGTTGCTGAAATGCTATCTGAAGCAGGGCTGGATGTTTCTTATTTGAAGGGCGGAATGAAAGCATGGAGTGAACACTTAGAACCAGTGAAAATTGGGGATTTGAATAATGGCGGAGAAATCTACCAATTTGTACGTCTCGGTAAAGGTTGTTTATCTTACATGATCATTTCTAATGGTGAAGCAGCCGTTATTGATTCCACAAGAATGACTGATATCTACGTTGATTTTGCCGATAGTATTGGAGCGAAGATCACTCATGTATTTGATACGCACTTACATGCTGACCATATTTCAGGTGGAAGAAAAATAGCAGAAAGTGCAAATGCAACTTACTGGCTACCACCAAAAGATGCAACAGAAGTAACTTTTGAATATCAGCCATTAGAAGGCGGTAAGGTGGTTACGATCGGTCACACAGCTATCAATATTCATGCTCTATACTCCCCGGGCCACACGATTGGTTCCACTTCATTTGTAGTCGATGAAAAATACTTGCTTTCAGGAGATATTCTATTCATCGATTCCATTGGTAGACCGGACTTAGCCGGATTAGCTGAGGATTGGGTAGGAGACTTGAGAGAAACACTTTATACTCGCTATAGAGAATTGTCAGACGAGTTAATCGTACTGCCATCTCATTTTATGATCATTGAAGAATTAAATGAAGACGGCAGTGTTGCAAAGAAATTAGGAGAGTTATTTACAGAAAATCATGGTTTGAACATTGCTGACGAAACAGAATTCAGAGAGTTGGTTACAGGAAACTTACCTCCACAGCCAAACGCATATCAAGAAATCCGTGAAACGAATATGGGGAAAATCACCCCTGATGAGGAAAAACAGCGCGAAATGGAAATTGGACCAAATCGTTGTGCGGTTCGATAAACTTAAGAAAAGATTATAAATACTACGAAAACAGGAGAGATGTATGATGAATTCAGATAAAATGTTAGATGCTAAGGGACTTGCTTGTCCGATGCCGATCGTTAGAACAAAGAAGGCTATGAATGATTTACAATCTGGTCAAGTGTTAGAAATACATGTGACAGATAAAGGCGCTAAAGCAGATTTAGCTGCTTGGTCAAAATCTGGTGGCCATGAGCTAGTAGAAACTGCAGAAGAAAATGAAGTTCTAAAATTTTGGATTAGAAAAGGCTGATAATGATAAGGGAACCCTATTGGTTCCCTTCTTTTCAAGGAGGCAATAAAAATGGATATTACTTTTATCATAACCATCTTTTTGATAGGATTTATAGGTTCATACATTTCAGGAATGCTAGGTATAGGCGGATCCATCATTAAATACCCAATGCTTTTGTATATACCACCACTTTTCGGTTTAGCGGCTTTTAGTACTCATGAAGTCTCAGGAATAAGTGCAGTACAAGTATTATTTGCATCCATAGGTGGTGTCTGGGCTTATCGTAAAGGTGGCTATTTAAATAAGACGCTCATCATCTATATGGGTGTTAGTGTACTAATAGGTAGTGTCATTGGGAGTTTTGGGTCGCAATCCATGTCTGAAGACGGGATAAATATCGTATATGGCCTACTTGCTCTAATAGCAGCTGTCATGATGTTTATTCCTAAAAAAGGAATAGATGGCGTTCCTTTGGATCAAGTAACCTTTAACAAATGGCTTGCAGCAATTTTAGCCTTAATTGTCGGTTTGGGTTCAGGGATTGTCGGTGCAGCCGGTGGATTCTTATTAGTTCCTATTATGCTAGTTGTCTTGAAAATCCCAACTAGGGTAACAATCGCCTCTTCCTTAGCGATTACATTCATTTCATCGATTGGCGCAACGGTAGGGAAAATCTCAACAGGGCAAGTTGACTTCTATCCTGCCTTGATCATGGTTATAGCAAGCTTAATAGCGTCTCCACTAGGAGCGATGGCTGGTAAAAAAGTGAATACAAAAATACTTCAAGTCATCCTAGCTTTATTAATTTTGGCAACGGCTGTGAAAATTTGGATGGGGATTTTGTCATAAGATTTTTGGGGATATTGGACCCTTACCTTGACAGGGAAGGGGGCGTGGGTTCGAATCCCTCACAGGTCATCAACTAACAAAGGCTTAAATCCTTGATATAACAGGGATTTGGGTCTTTTTCTGTTTATAAAGACATAGTTCATTTTGTAGTATTATTTACTTAATTGGTGGCGGATAGAGAAGGAGTAAAACGTATTACAGGTCAATTATTTGTAATAATTAATTTTTCAAGGAACTGTAGGTAAAGCTTTTTGCTTATTCAGCTAACGATGGAGGTTAAAAATAAGACCATCTTTTTGGCTTTTCTCCGAATGGTATGTTCAATAAAATCAAAAAGCGTGGTTTCTCTATAGTAATAATCGTGTGCTGTTAAACAGCTCTCACTAAGTAACTTTGTTTAACTAGCGGGTGCTTTACTTTAAGAAAGTAGGTTGCTGAGGCGACTTTTTCTTATTGCAGTATTGGGGCGGATTTGTTTAATAATGTTAAAAAGAACTATATAATTAAGTGAAGAAAAAATGTCTAAAAGTCTGTTAGAAAGAGAGTTAATTTCTATGATAAGATATTTTTCTATAATTATGTCCTTGTTATTGATTGGAGGTTGTTCGCACCTAGAAAAAGAAACAAATGAATTGTACCTTATTCCTAGTGGTTTCGAGGGTTCTATTATAGTTTTTTATGATGTTCCGAAAAAACCAATGTTAGAAAAAGAAGATGAGTATTCAGTTATTCGAGTGAAATTAGAATATTTAAAGGCGTTGGAAGGTACCAAAATCCATCCATATGGTGTTTATTTTACTTCAACAAAAGATATGAACTACGGTACTGTGAACAATAAATATTATTACATAAACGAAAACGGGGATAGAACTTCTATTAACGAACAATGTACACATGTTGTAGGAAATGGCAGTTTTACAGGAGAAAGTGGTACAGAAATTAAATACAGCACTATTCAAATAACAAAAAAACAGTGCGGCGAGGCATTCTACCTTGATGGCAAGGATGATTATTATACACAAAAAAAAGAAGTGATAAGCTACTGGATGAATTATTTTGATTAATGAGCCTAAACAATGATAAATTGGACAAACAAAAGGGACCTTCATAAACTGAGGTCCCTTTTTCATAATGTATTACGGTAATAAATTTTTATATTGTTCCATTAAATCACCTGCATATAAGCTTGTTATCATTAAGAAAATGGCAAGCCCAATATATAATGAGAACCAGATGACTTTTGTTTTGAGACTCGATGAGTAATAGGATTTCTCTTTATCCCTAATTTCAGTTTGTTCTTGCACTTCTTTAAAGAACGTTGCTACTATTCGTTCATACGTGCCTATATTTTCAAAATCGGTCGGTCCGTACTGGTATTCATTCGAATTAGCAGCATCAACTAATGAGTTATATATATTTTCTTTTAACTCGTTCAGTTGTCTTTCTTTTAGCTTATTATCTTCTAGGAGTGGGATATGCCAAGTCTTCGTTTTGTTTAGCTTCTGACTTAGTTGATTTAATTCCACATTCCAAATATTAAACAGGCGAATTTTTTCTTCTTCTGTCGCACCTGCATATTCCTCTAGCTGCTCTAAACCAAATTGATTGAATTCAATAACACTATCTCTTTGATTTCTAGTTATCTCACTTCGGAATTCTTTCCACCACTTAGAAATACCCAATAATAAGAAAAGAATTAAAAATGGATTTGGATGGAAAAACAAATATACAACCATCCCGATAATCCCTAATACCCAAAGCTTTGTGGAGATGACTCCCACTATACGTCCTCCATCAAGAGGATGTACAGGCATTAGATTAAATAGGTTAATCATGGCTCCAAGTGTAATAACTAAAAGCCAAAATGGATTTTCCGTCATCATAAATAGGGGGATGGCTGGTAGAAATGCTAATGTACCTAATAAAGGACCTCCGAAGGCAAGATAAGCTTCTTGGTTAGCATTCTTGGGTTCTTCTTTAAGGGCAATTAACGCTCCGACAAAAGGGATGAAAATGGCATTGGATGTTTTGATGCCTTTTCTCTTAGCAGCAAGTAAATGCCCCATTTCATGGATGTAAATTAGATAGACTAGGGCTACGGCAAATTTCCAACCGTAAACCAAGGCATAAGCTCCTAAAGAAACGAAAATAGAAATCAGAGAACCTACTTTTGCTATTTTCAATAGCGCAAACAACCATTTCATTTTTCCCAGGAAAAATAACCCGATTGCCCCCAAACTTAACCATCCTTTATTCGATTTAGATTCTTTCAAAATGTACCTCCTAGAGTAAATGGGAAAACAGATGACCCCAGTGACACTATGTCTATCTGAGCTCCTTCTTGATTTATCATCTTGCTAATATCCTTATTATATCGTATTCGATAATCCTTTTCTTTTCCTTTTAGGAATATTTTTCTAGAATATTAACTTTCAAGTAATACATTTTTTAATAATTAAGATAGAGTGCACCTATCACAGAAATACTAGATGGAGGTTATTATTTAGTGGAGTTATAGATTCTACTGCTGGAGAAGACTTTCCATCATACAAAGGCTATGCTGTGAAACCTGCTAGAATGTAAAAGACAGCATATACCAAGATTGGAAAGGATATTGAACTTATTTTTAATAACTCATATAAATTTAATTGGGATATGTACGAACCGCCAAAACGATTATATTTTCTTTCGGTAGTTATATAAGATACTTCTATGAAAAAGGATTTAATGAAAATACTTTAAAATGATAAACATGGATAAAACAATCCATCTTAACTATTTTAATCCCAATTATAGATGTGGCGAAGCGCTCCTCAGTATGTTTGAAAGGCAAATATGCTGTTGTAATATGATGAAAAAGCTTTTCGTTGGGTAACCCGTCTGCCCTGGCTACGATTTACTCTCGTAGTGTCTCCCGTTAAAAGGGAATACACTTCCCCAGAAGTTGACCGTCCTCATAGCGAAAGCTAGGCAGAATAAGGTGTACTCGTAGTAGAGTGCTTGGTAAAGTGAGACCTGGGCAAGTCAAGAGTATGAGAATCCTGCTCTTGGCACCTTAAATAATCCATAATCGATTGAAGCGCCAAAAGTTTGGTTGTTACAATTTTTTTCATATTACAATGGAATTCTTTCCATAATATTAAGGGCATTTCTTGTCCGCCTCTCCTTCACACCAAAGCCATCAATTCAGATACTTTATTAAAAGGTTATTTAAAAAATAGTTTTAATGCATAAATAAAAGACGTTTCATAGCTAATATTTAAGTAACACTTCTTTTCAATCAGCATTAATAAAAAAATTAATTTATATATCAATAGGTTCTTTCTGCTTTGAAAATCTAATTTGTGCATCGTTGTATTGATTAAGCATCCTTACTAGGTCATCCCTATCAAGTAAAGTAACCCCATTCCTTTTACCAGGTATCTTTGCAGCAACGGTATAATAACGATTGGTAATTACAATCTTTTTAGTTGCATTGTAGTATCCGGCAGCTCCTACCACTTCGTTTATCGCATCTATACCAACCTTCTTGTTTTCCCCATATCGCTTGGCTTGTACCACAGATTTCTCTTTTCTTTTTTTAAATATTAAATCTCCACCAAAATCACCAGAGGGGCTAGTTACTTCTACATAGTAGCCTTGACTTTTAAAAGGGGTCGTGGGTTCAAGTTCCTCACAGGTCATCTTCAAAACAGAGTTCAAATCCTTTTCAAGGGTTGGGGCTTTTTCTTTTTTTTTGACCTCTCCATTTTATCCCTAAATTTTAATACACCATACTTTACCTACTTTTCTGACTTAAAAACCTCCATGTAAGGGTGTGTTAAATAGTATGGGTCTGCAAAACTGTTTTCTTACTAGATGTATATTTAAATTAACTCAACAAATCTGTTTAGGAGTATGATAATATTTAAAAAAAAGAAAGAGGTTATCATATGAATTCAACATACTTACCGACAGAAATAACTAAAACAAGAGCCTTAGTCATCAATGCACTTTTCATCGCACTTACCCTTGTAGCCACAATGTTTATCAGCATAAAGCTACCAATAATGGGTAACGGAGGCCTAATCCATCTGGGTAACGTTCCTCTTTTTATAGCAGCATTCGTTTACGGCAAAAAAACAGGAGCCATAGCAGGCGCCATCGGAATGTGCTTCTCCGATCTTATCTCTCCTTGGGCAGCATGGGCACCGTTTACATTCATCATCGTAGGTGCAATGGGCTTTTTAGCCGGACTCATCTCCGAAAAGGTACCCGGCAAAAGAGAACTTGTATACACACTGGCAGTTGCCGTTGCACTGATTATAAAAATCGTGGGCTACTATTTTGCCGAAGTTATCCTTTACGGTAACTGGATACAGCCAATCGGCTCCATCCCCGGAAACGTTATGCAGGTCGTAATAGCCGGTATAATTGTAGTACCACTTGTAGGACGTTTAAAGAAAAGAGCTGGACAGATATAGGAGTGAAACATATTTTGGTTTCTTCTTTTGGTCTTTCAGCAGTGGATTAAACTGATTCATTTTTTCCTGATTATTATTTATTTTTCTCTATTTTCTATACCTGTTGTTCTGCTATATGATAGTACCCTTTAGATGATGAACTACGCCCTAAATTTCGGACAGTTTAATAAAAGACAACCTGCTAATTAAGCGACGATTAAATGACTTCAGTATTGTAAAAAGTACCCTATAGAGTATACACTTTGAAAAAAGGACTACTTTATAGGGTACTTTTTTGTATTAAGAGTTAAAAATCGAATTGGGGAATTTCAAATGAAAAACACTTTACTGAAAAAGAAATAAATATTTTATCGAATAATCCTTATGTTAAATCTGTTAGTTCAAAGTCAATTACATATACAGATGAGTTTATAAGAATATTTATCGCTGAAAGTGAAAAAGGAAAGCTACCACATCTTATTTTTGAGGAGTATGGATTTGATATTGAAATTATTGATGTTGACAGGGTTAAAAAAGCGACCTATAGAAGGCGTACTGCTTATAAAAAATCGGGTGTTTTGGGATTGAGTGATTCACGAATAAACCATTCAGAAAGGTCTCGTAAAAAAGAAGAAACATTGGAAGAGAAAAATGCTAGATTAGAAGCTGAAGTACAACTATTTTAGCGTTATATGTTTTTCAATTTCTTGTAGGCGTTCATCAAGTTCTCCTGCTTCTATAGCTTTTATGAATAACAAACAAAAAATAGTTTTTTAATGCACATTCTGTTGATAGACAAAGTGGGCCACTCACTTTGATTATTTATTCGGCTCGTGAGGCATCTTAAAATCTTTTGAATGTCTCGTTCGTTGCATGACGTCAGCCTCTTTGGTACACTATGCAGAAGTACTTTTCACTTTGAGTGCTAGGATTTATTATGGAATGGCATAGATTATATGTTCGATCTTCATAAATCATTTATTAAAGTCCTTGTAATGTGCTCCCAAAAGAAACCTGGAAATGTGGAGCATTTTATCCTGTTATTACATTCACTCTAGACTAGTGAAAGTAGTAACGAAGGTCAGTTCAACCCGATTTATAGGGAATTAAAGGGATACAGCTTTATAAAAAGAAACACTCCATGTATCACCACATACACTTCGCACATGTGGAGTGTGTGACAAAGTTAGTTTTAAAAGTATAACCCAATAATAACCGTTTCCGATTCTAACTCTAATTTCGTGAAAATAGACATTTCCGATTTTGGGATTTTTTTTATGTCAATCCCTTGCCATTCCTATCTTTTCTTTCTCTCCTCTCTCAAAAAAAGTCTTTTGAAATAAAAAAGGAGCAAAATAGGGGTTCGTCGGAAATCTTTATTTTAATTTGAACCGTGGGAATCGGGGAACTTCGGAGAAATATTTTTTGGTTGTACAAAAACACATTACAATATAATACAAAGACCAATAACATCTTAACAATTTGTTGTGTTTTTAAGAAAAACTGATATGTTCCCTCATACAGCAGGAGTTGTATGGGGGCTTGTATTTTATCAAGAATTTTCTGTTTAGAAGACTATAAAGTAATAAAATAAGGAGGAAGAAATGAACAATTATAAATTGACAATTCAATATGATGGCGGGCGCTATAAGGGCTGGCAACGACTCGGTAATAGCGATGATACGATTCAAGGGAAAATAGAAAATGTATTAACGGAAATGGTAGGGGAAAAAATTGAAATCATCGGATGCGACAGAACAGATGCCGGTGTACATGCTCTTGCTCAAATCGCCAATTTTAAGATTGGTGAAAATCTGACTGAATTTGAAATTATGAATTATTTGAATAGATATTTACCCCAAGATATCAGCATTGTAGAGGTTATGCTAGTACCTGAACGTTTTCATGCCCGTTATAATGCTAAGGATAAAACCTATTTATATAAGATCTGGAATGAGCAATATACAAATCCTTTCATGCGAAAGTACAGTATGCATGTTGAGAAAAAGCTAAATATCACAAGAATGAAAAGAGCATGTCAATATTTTATAGGTGAACATGATTTCACTGCTTTTTCAAATGCAAAGTCTAAGAAAAAATCCATGGTTCGTGAAATATATTCTATTGATATAGAAGAAAATGCCGGCTTCATCCAAATTACAGTGCTAGGGGATGGATTTCTTTATAATATGGTTAGAAAGATTGTCGGAACGTTGATAGAAGTTGGGTTGGGTGAAATAGATGCTGAAAATATACCAAGTATTTTAGAGTCAAAAGAAAGAATCCAAACGGGTCGTATGGCGGAGGCAGCTGGGTTGTACTTGGTAAAGGTTGATTTTTAGACCAAATATAAATGTACCGCCTATGCAAAATGCGCCTGGATTGATGTTGTAAACCATAACCGATATTCCGTGTGTTGTAACATACCCTCTGGATATGTGGAGTGTTTCGCAAAAAAAACATACCCTCATCTCAATTATTATTCAATGATAAAAAATTGCACAGAATTTCTAGAAACAATGGAATTAAGAGAATCTATTTGCATAAAAAACATTGTGTACTTGAATTATTGGAATTAATGTATTCTATTCTTGCAAAAATACTGTTTAAAAGATAGTTCGGAAAATTGATAGGGGTGAGGTTTGGGGTTTAAATCCCTCACAGGTCATTAACTATCAAAGGCTTAAATCCTTACAAGGATTTGAGTCTTTTTTCATGTTGCATGCTTCGGGCGATTGCAGTTGATTAATGATCTGCTCACATTGTTATTATTAATTGAAAAGCTATTCGCGAATAAAATTTTTATATTAACTTATTGAAAGCTGAGCAGAGTCTATGAGAATATGTGGGGTTTTTTAGTAGATATGTTCGCAGTAGGCAGATTAGCATCACGTCTAGATTCCGGGCGTTTTTTCGTTAATTGGCCTATGGACCAGTTGACAGACTAATGTGTATTTTTTTCATGTTCTTCCTTTTTGCAAAACCTTAAGTATAATGAATTTAGTTCAATTAATTAAACGAAAAATATATTTTGAAAATATTGAAAATTATGAATATAAATGATTTAATTTAAATATGTTCTTTTTGCTGGTTCGGACGACGTGATGTTGATGGACGGTAAAGATGCTAGTAAGAATGAATGCGCATGTATGGTAGTCTAAAACTTCTCAATTCATTTAAGAAAGGATGTGTTTTATCATTTCCCGCCAGAAGACTCCCTCTTCAAGCGTGTGAAGGGCGAGAACCCAACGGTAAGGGGGAGATGAATGGCGGTTGGGATAAGCCAAAGTAATCTTTTGACAAACATACGTTCTGTGGTTGATAATAACTATAAGGGGGTGAAACCAATGGTCGTAAACAAAGCTTATAAATTTCGAATCTATCCAACTAAAGAACAACTAGTTCTAATCAATAAAACGATCGGCTGCTCCCGTTTTGTCTATAACTTCTTTTTAGGCAAACAAAAGGAGAAAGGTGCCTACTGGTATATTTGTGAAGAAATGAAGCAGAACGGCCAATTACCCTCTAATGAATGGAAAGGTTCTTTTCTGAATAAATACGCAACAATCAAAGAACTTCCAGCTTTAAAGAAAAAGTATTCTTTCCTGAAAGAAGTAGACAGTATTGCCTTACAGAAATCGGTGGAAAATTTAGCAGATTCCTATAGTCGATATTATAAAAAGCAAAACAAGTCACCACGCTTCAAATCGAAAAAGAATCCTATCCAGTCCTATACGACTAAACATACGAATGGGAATATTGGAATTGTTGGAAACAAAATCAAATTGCCAAAACTCGGTCTAGTTCGTTTTGCTAAAAGCCGCGAAGTCGAAGGGCGAATCATCAATGCCACAATCAGGCGGAACCCTACGGGTAAATATTTCATTTCCGTTTTAGCCGAAACCAATGTACAAGTACTTCCTAAAACGAATCGTTCGTGCGGTGTAGATGTTGGTTTGAAGAACTTTGCTATTCTTTCAGATGGTACGGTCTATCAAAATCCAAAATTCTTCCGGACGGTCGAAAAGAAATTGACCAAAGCACAACGGATTCTTTCAAGGCGACAAGAAATAGCCTTGAATCAAAATAAACCATTGGCTGAAGCTAAAAACTATCAAAAACAAAAACGAAAAGTGGCTATCCTACACGAAAAAATTTCAAATGCCCGAATGGATTACTTACATAAAGTTTCTACCAAAATCATCAAAAACCACGATGTTATTGGAATGGAAGACTTGCAAGTGTCGAATATGATGAAAAATCACAAACTAGCTAAAGCTATTAGTGAAGTATCTTGGTACCAATTCAAAAAAATGTTGGAATACAAAGCAAAATGGTATGGTAAACAAATCGTGACCGTATCTAAAACGTTCGCTTCTAGCCAATTGTGTTCTAGCTGCGGTTACCAAAATAAAGACGTTAAACATCTGAATCTTCGTGAATGGGATTGTCCTTTTTGTACTACTCACCACGATCGAGATATTAACGCAGGACTCAATCTATTGAATGAAGCCATAAGGCTTCTAACCGTAGGAACTACGGGAGTAGCCTAATTAAAAATTGGCCGATAGGCTGATGTTCTTAGGAATCCCCCACTTCAATCAGACCGTATGGTCGATAAGTGGTGGGTAGTTCAAGGCCACTATTTTCCCTTGAAAAAAAATTCTCCCCGCCAGAGTAACTGATTATGTTACTGCAGACCATAGTGTCATTGCAATAGAATCTTAACGGAATGATGAAATATTTAAAGAATAGAGGGATTTTTTATGATTAAAATCGATCTTTTATTTAAAAATGCCAATGTACTGACTTTAGATAATAGGAATCGTCGTGCTGGGTCTGTGGCTGTAGTAAATGGCAAAATTGTTGGTATTTGGAGGGAGTGCGAGCCTCCTAAAAGTGCCGTCGAAGTGACAGCAAGTACAAATGTTGTTGATTTAAAGGGATCTACTTTAATTCCAGGATTTATTGATACACATAATCACATTTTGGCGTATGGCCAAATAATGAGACAGGTGAATTGCGGCACACCGCCTAATCAATCCATAAAAGATATATTGGAGGTAATTGGAGCAAAAGCAAAAGAAACTCCCAATAGGGAATGGGTCAAGGGATATGGATATGATGATACCCTTCTGTATGAAAAGCGCCATATAACACGGGAAGACTTAGATAAGGTTTCGCCAAATAAACCTGTTATCATCACACACACCTCAGGACACATATCCGCAGTTAATTCACTTGCTTTACAATTATCTGGTTTAACAGATGATGTTTCTGACCCTCAAGGCGGCCATTATGGGCGGGATGAGAAAGGGAGACTGAATGGCGTAATCTATGAACCAGCAGCTATGATACCGATTAATAAACAGATTCCTCAAATGACAGTAAAACAACAGATTGACATGCTAGGGAAGGCTTCAAAAGATTATTTAGCTCAAGGGATTACAACGAATACAGATGCAGCTGTAGGCTTCACTAGTGATTTGCAAGATTTAGAGATTCATCTTAAAGCGGCTGAGCAAGGGATTAATCCGATGCGTACGCAATTAATGATTATGCACCAGCAGCTTCGTGAAGGAGAAGCTTTCGGAGGATATTCTCCTGCTCAACTGGACAAAGAGTTCCAAGAAAGATCTGGAGGCCGGGCTAAATTAGATAGCGCCAAAATGTTCCAGGATGGCTCCATTCAAGGCTTAACAGGAGCATTGCGGGAACCGTATTATCAAAATCCAGATGTTTATGGAGAACTCATCCATCCGCAAGAAGCATTTAACGAAGAAGTTTTAGACCTGCACAGTCGAGGATTTAGAATCACAACCCATGGAAACGGGGATCGTGCCATCGGATCGATATTAGAAGCATACCAATATGCTTTATCCAAGAGCCCACGTGCAGATCACCGCCATCGAATCGAACATGTCCAAAGCGCCACCGCTGAAGATGTGGTGAAGATGAAAGAACTTGATGTAGCAGGATCCTTTTTCATCAATCATGTATATTTTTGGGGAGACAGGCATAAACAAATTTTCTTGGGGCCAGAGCGGGGAAGGCGTATTAGCCCTTTAGCTGAGGCTGTAGCTCATAATTTACTGTTTACCCTGCATTCTGATTGTCCAATTACTCCAATCTCACCGCTGTTTTCTGTGTGGGCAGCAGTAAACCGAATAACGAGAGAGGGCCATGTTTTAGGCCTAGAGCAGCGTATTGATGTCGAAACTGCATTAAAGTCCATGACTATTTATGGAGCAAAACTAAATTTTGATGAAGCGTGTTCAGGAAGCATCGAAATTGGAAAACATGCAGACTTTGCCATTCTCGAGGCTGATCCTACAGCCATTCATCCGGAAGAAATTAAGGACATTTCAGTTCTGGCTACTTTTATTGATGGAAAACCAGTATATGGTCAAGAAACGGTAAGGACTTCTTAACTTTTTATTGCATCTTTAAAAGGCGTTAACAATTGAGCTTAATGTTATAAATACCAACATCTATAATTATTTGAAGAGTGCATCAATCTAATTTTCCTTCCATTATCAATCCATTATACCTATATTTTCAGCGGCATTATCTACTATTATTTTTAGCTTGCCACTAAAACGCTTACCAGAAGCAATAGGGGGTTCTGCGGTAGGGGGGTCAATCGGTCAATCTAGGGATGCAGGTAGCTGGCTTTATTGCTCCTTTAGCTCTAGGTTTTGTTATAGACGCTTTTGGCGGATCATTTAAAGGAGCTGTTTGGTTTTTTGGTTTCATTCGGGGTTGTTTGCTTTATCGCTTTTATGACATTAATTCGGGTAAGGAAATTATACTACTGAAAATCCTCAAATAGTTCCTGCTTGCAAAATAGAATGATATGAATGCTTGATTTTAAAGTGGAGAATTCACATAAAATGTAAATTCTTCATATTTTTTTTGTTTTTTTAAAAGGCAAGATTATTCAGGAGGCATTTTTCACTACAGGCAATCTGAAGCGCCCTTATTCAAGTTCTTCCACTTTTCGGCACTGTTGCAGGCATCCAGACCTAACAATAGTAAGGCGGTAATACATTCTTCAAATTCTTCCTCCTAAAAAAACAGGTAAAATAACTTCTTTCAAACATTTACAAGACAAACAGTTTTTTATCGGGTTTTATAAACAACTTTGATATCATTTAGGTGTCTCGGTTAATCATTCACAGTTCATGTCTGAGTGAATTAAATTTCTGATTAAACAACTTCAAGGGATGACGATATGCGGAATCGTTGCAATTAAACCAATCTGAATATTCGTTATAAGCTTCTTTTTACTTCTTTAGTTCGGCAATTAATTAATTCTCTTTGCATCCCCTGAATGGCCTTTCAAATAGAAGAATGTAATAAACCCTAAACAATGGCCGGGAATCTTCCAACTACGAGCAATAATACCATCTGGCCGTACCTATCCAGTTAATACGATTCAAAAAGTCCTTAGTGCAAATAGATGCAGATATCGTTTTTCGTCTTTCAGTTATTTTTGCTACACATATCCGATTATGATTTAACATTGTAGAACCAGACCTCTTTTTATAAAAGAGCATAAGAGATTACTTTGTCCTAACGTATTCCTGAAGCAAAAATGTGAAACGGTTTATTATGAACACTATAATTTTTTATTGGCAATAGCAGAAGAACGAGAATTGGCCATTTCACACCCATTTATATAAGAGTTCGAAAGCACAATATAGTACCTTCTTTTGATAAACTCATTTTATAAAAAGAAGGTATTCCTTTTAACAAGAAGAATTATATATAACGAAAAATATTAAGGATCTATGCCTTACTATATAGGGGGAGGAAGATGGGGAAATCGATCCTTTTTGAAGTGCAAGAAGAAGTGAATTTGGTAGCAGAAGCAATTAAGTCTGTATTGGATTTGGAAGTTATTGTTTATGATCAGAATAAAGTGGTGGTTGCTGCTACAGGAGGTGGTCATCATGCTGTTGTGGGTGAGCCGGTTCGAGGACATATTATAAAAGAAGTGATAAAAACAGGAAAGCATGTTTATAACTTTGAACCAGGTTTTCATGATGTTTGTCAAAGTTGCATTCTCCATGGAAACTGCCCTGAAAAAGCAGATGTGTCCTTTCCTCTGAAACATGAAGGGAAAAACGTAGGGGTGATTAGCTTAACCGCATTTTCTGAAGAACAGAAGGCAGAATTTAAAGAAAGGCACCTTGTTTTATCGAATTACCTTGGGAAAATGGCTGACTTAATAAGCAGTAAAATAAATGCAAAATCGTTGTTGGGAAAATATTTACACATGTTTCAAATGCTTCAAGTGGCTATACAATCGATGTATGAAGGAATTATCGCAGTAGATCAAAACGGGTATATCTTAGAGCTAAATCGTTCTGCAGAAAAGACACTGCAGATGAAAAGAAATGAAATCCTAACTCTTAATGTATCCGATATCATTCCTGATTTACCTATTTCGAAAGTTTTATCAACAGCGAAAGGATATTCAGACATTGAATTTTCACTTCAAATACATAATAAAAAGATTCAGGTGATCGGTAGTATTATTCCACTTGTTCATGATGATCGTATTATAGGAGTTGCTATTTCATTTAAGGACTTAAAGGATGTACAAAAATTAGCATATTCGATTACGTCAGAGGTAGATGATTCAACCTTTGACATTATCGTAGGGAAAAGTAAAGCCATTCTACAAGTGAAAGATATAGCTAAACAAATAGCAACCTCTGACTCCACCATGATATTTTTGGGGGAAAGTGGGACGGGTAAAGAACTTTTCGCAAGGGCCGTGCATCAAGAAAGTCAAAGGGTAAACAAACCCTTTAGGGCGATTAATTGTGCTGCAATTCCAGAACATCTACTAGAGAGTGAATTATTTGGATATAACGAAGGAGCATTTACTGGGGCGAGGAAAAAAGGGAAGCCTGGAAAGTTTGAGATGGCCAATGGCGGAACTATTTTTCTGGATGAAATCGGTGATATGCCTCTTCACCTACAAGTTAAAATTTTACGGGTTTTAGAAGAAAGAAGGATTGAAAGGATAGGTTCTAATTCTTCTCTAGATATTGATGTGAGGGTGCTGGCAGCAACCAATAAAAACTTAGAGCAAATGGTAAAGGATAGAGAGTTTAGAGAGGATTTATTTTATCGATTAAATGTTATTCCTCTTCACATTCCTCCATTAAGAGAACGAGTGGGAGATGTAGCCGTCCTTCTTCACCATTTTGTTAATCACTATGTGAATATTACAGGAAAGCAAGTAAGGGGCTTTACTCCAGAAGCTGAAGCATGTCTATGTTCTTATAATTGGCCAGGAAATATTAGAGAGCTACAAAATACAGTGGAATACGCTATCAATATGGCAAAATCTTTTTGGATTACATTAGAAAATTTACCCACTAGAGTTAGGGTCAAAACTAATCAAAGTGTTTTAGACCAAGGGTTAACCTTAGCAGATATGGAAGAAAAAATGATTATCGAATCTTTAAAAAAACATGGTGATACATTGAATGGAAAGAAGAAGGCTGCGAAGGATTTAGGAATAAACGTTGCGACTCTATATCGGAAAATCAATAAGTTTGAAATTAATCGCAAAATGCAAATGTAGTTTGCATTTTGCGATTAATGAAGAAATCGGTAGTAGGTTAGTCCTTTTTAAGATTTATTAGGGCTAACCTCCTTTTTTAATTTGCATTTTGCGAAAAGAAAAGGGTCCTGCTACTGACTATTCTCTGAAAAGTAAAGCTAAATTCGTCTAGAATAAGGGTTTGTTTAATTTTTTTGATATTCCTAACAACTTGGTACAGTAATTGCATTAGTAATAGTTGAAAGAGAAAATGAAAGGTGAGGGTGATTTATGAAAAAACTAATGTATTTTCGATTTCCATAACAGAAATAATCTTTCGGAAATTGTAAGCGTTTTCTACGAAAATTCCATTTGGGAGTGATGTTATGAGGATCAAGCAGAGGATTGAAAAAGTACCGGGGGGGCTTATGGTGATTCCACTCATGTTGGGGGCACTCTTTAATACGATTGATCAGCTTCATATTCCACTTGTTATGGAGTTTCTTAAATCATTAGGAGTAACACCTGTCGAAGAAGGCATTTATGAGTTTATGAGAATTGGAGGGTTTTCGGAAGCTCTCTTTAAAAACGGGACATTGACACTTATCGGCTTATTCTTGTTCTGTGCAGGTAGTCAGATGAATTTACGAGTGGGTGGAAAAGCCTTAAAAAAAGGAATTCTTTTAACTTCTAGTAAGTGTTTGACTGGAATAACAATTGGACTTCTATTCGGTTACTTTTTTGATCCTATGAACGGGTTGCTTGGCTTATCCACTCTTGCCATTATTGCTGCAATGACAAATGGAAATGAAGGAATGTATGCCGTTCTCACCGGACAATATGGTAACCGTTCAGATGTAGGAGCAATTTCTGTTTTGACCTTAAATGATGGTCCATTCTTTACCATGATGGCATTGGGAATAGTAGGAATTAACTTCCCTGCTATCGCATTCATCGCGGTATTGTTGCCAATTGCTTTAGGGATGTTATTAGGAAACTTGGATGAGGACATTAGGGAATTTCTAAAGCCAGGTGAAACGTTACTTGTTCCCTTTTTTGCTTTTTGTCTAGGAGCAGGAATGAATTTCATGAGTTTCTTTAATGCTGAAGCTGTTTGGGGCGGTCTTGTCTTGGGTTTTGTAACCGTCATTTTTACTGCTCTAACAGGAGTCCTCGTTTATCGTATATTTGGTGAGAAAAGTACAATTGGTCCCGTTGCCGAGGCATCAACCGCAGGGAATGCAGTGGGAACACCAGCAGCCATAGCAGCTGCTGCTTCTGTTGCTGCAGGAGCAGGACTTATGTCATTAGACGAGGCACAAAGATTTCAACAAATAGCTAATCTAGCTACAATTCAAATTTCTATTTCTACTATTACTACTTCCATTCTTTGTCCAATTGCTGTGATTTTTTGGGATAAATTCCAGAGAAGCAAAGGGATTGACGGTCGATTAGAAGATTCCTCTAACCGAAGTGAGGTGCCGGTAGAAGTGGATCAGCAAATTTAGAAAGGTGAGGGGACGAATGAAGTGGATAAAGCCCAATATTGAAAACCAGATTTGCACCATAACGATAAATAACCCACCAATGAATATTTTGACGAAGGAATTTCGTGAAGAATTTGTGCCGTATATGGAAAATCTAAAGTCCCGTACTGATGTTCGAGTCATTATTTTGACAGGAGACGGTGACCGGGCATTCTGTGCAGGAGCTGATTTAAATGAAGAAGGTGAATTGACCCCTGAGACTGTACGCTACTTTCTCGAAGAAGATTGCCGCATTTATGATGTTGTTAATGAAATGCCACAACCAGTGATTGCTGCTGTTAATGGATATGCTTTTGGTGGGGGATTTGAACTGATCCTAGCATGTGATATTCGAATTATGTCCGATCGAGCAAAGCTGTGTGCAGCAGGAGTTAAAGTAGGATTAGTTGTCGGACCTACCCGACTTGTAAGGTTGATGGGAGAAGCTTATGCAAAGGAAGTCATATTAACTGGGAGAACCGTATTAGCTAATGAAGCATTTCAACGTGGTTTGGCTAGCAAAGTTGTTCCTCATAATACATTAATGAATGAAGCTTTAGATTGGGCAAAAATGATTGCCTCACGTGCACCAATTGCAGTCAGGAATGCTAAAGAAACAATTCAAAAAACAATGGATGTAAATTGGCAAGAAGCCATGGCATTTGAGTTAGATGCTTTTATTACTTGCCAGGATACGCAAGATCATAAACATGCCATTGAATCTTTTTTTAATAAACAAATACCAATTTTCCAAGGAAGATGATAAAGAGATTTATAGACCAAGAGGAGGATTCACAAGTTATGAATGAAGTTATGATGTATCCAGGAGCCTATGCGTTGATAAAAGTTTTGGCAGGAGTTGTAGAAGGCGAGAAAGTGTTGATCTTAACTGATTTTCAAACAGAAAGTATTGCTAAAACATTGGCAGATGTAACCTGCTCTTTAGGTGCTGAACCGATTACGATGTCCATGCCACCAAGAAAGGGGCATGGTGATGCTCTACCCGATCCAGTTGCCGCAGCTATGAAAGAAGTAGATGTTGTGATTGCTCCAACTACTTATAACATCGCACACACGAATGCTCGTCATGAGGCACAAGCGGCTGGTGCTAGAGTTTTAGTCTTGCCAGAATCCCATGAAAACATTTTGTTGAGTAAAGGCTTACAAGCTGATTTTATTTCACTTAGACCCCAAGTGGAACAAGTAGCAAATTTATTAACCAAGGGTGATGTAGTTAGGGTAACGACTACTCAAGGAACGGATTTACGACTATCCATTAAAGGAAGGGAAGGGCGAGCATTAACAGGTTTTGCAAATACCAAGGATATATCTGCTGTGCACTGCATTGAATCCAGTATAGCACCTGTTGAAGGATCTGCAGAAGGGGTCCTAGTAGTAGATGGAAGTATACCAGGAGTTGGTCTTATAGATACTCCTGTGGTTGTTGAGTTTAAGGCTGGGAAGGCTGTTTCCATTACAGGGGGAAAGGAGGCAGATTTGTTTAGAAAAATATTAATTGAACGAAATGATGAAGATGGGAACATCTATTATGCAGGTGAATTTGGAATTGGTATGAACCCGGAATGTGAGTTAGAAAATAGTATGTTAAGTGACGAAGGGGTGTTTGGCACCATTCACGTTGCTTTAGGTACAAATGCTTATATTGGTGGGGTAATTAAGGCAAAAGGTCATTACGATATGGTTGTTAAAGACGCTATGGTGGAAATAGACGGTGTAACTATTCTTCGTAACAATGAACTTTATTTATGAGTTTGATGGAGGATACTGTGTTGATAGATTAATAAATATTTAGTAAATGATAGAAGGGATTGATTTGATGAGTGCTTTGAATGGTATCCGTATCGTAGATCTCAGTCAGGTAATGGCAGGTCCTTATTGCAGTATGTTACTAGCCGATATGGGAGCTGATGTAATAAAAATTGAACCACCCACTGGTGAGAATACTAGAAGGTGGCCACCTCACATCGATGGAGAAAGTGCTGCTTTTATGGCAATTAATCGAAATAAGCGCAGCATGACGCTGAATTTGAAAGATGATGAAGACAAGAAAATATTTTATAAATTGATTGAAACAGCAGATGTACTAGTTGAGAATTATCGTCCCGGTGTAGTTAAGCGATTGGGTGTTGACTATGACACCCTAAACAAGATTAATCCTCGTTTAGTTTATTGCTCTATTTCCGGTTTTGGTCAATATGGACCTTATTCATCTCGCGGGGGCTATGACTTAATTGCGCAGGGAATGACGGGAATCATGAGTGTGACCGGAGAAAGAGGCGGAAACCCAGTAAAGTGTGGGTTGCCTATCACAGATTTGGGTGTTGCACTGTTCGCTGCCTATGGAATATTATCTGCTTTGTATGCACGTGTTCAATCAAATGAAGGTCAATTTATAGATGCTTCTTTATTTGATACCGGCCTTGCTTTATCTGTTTGGGAAAGCACGCAATATTGGGTTAATGGTGAAACACCAGAGCCTACTGGGAGCGGACACCGATTGTCGGCACCTTATCAAGCCTTTCAAGCGAGTGATGGCTATTTCACTGTAGGAGCAGATACGCCACATCATTGGCCTGTATTTTGTCATATCATAGGAAGACCCGAATTTCTAAATGACGAAAGATTTGTCGATGATCCTTCACGGATCAAGCATTTAAAGGTTTTCATACAATTAATTGAAGAAAAAACAAGTAAACGCCCAAGAAGTTATTGGCTGGAGAAGTTTGAAGAGGTAGGGATACCTGCCGGCCCAATTAATTCTTATCCAGAATCATTAACTGATTCACATACCATTTCCAGGCGAATGGTTGAAGAGTTAGAACACCCTATTGCTGGAAAAATTAAGGCGTTAGGTATTCCTATCAAATTATCAAAAAATCCTGGTCAAATAAGAAATGCAGCTCCTTTGCTAGGGCAGCATACAGAGGAAATTTTAAAAGAATTAGGATTAGAAAAATCTGATCAATCTTATAAAGAGTTAAATATATAACACCTAATATTAATTACGAGAGTGATAGGGGGATGGTGTTGGTGATTCATCGTTTAAGAGGAAGAGTTCCATCCATTAATTCTGAAACCTTTATACATGAGTCAGCGCAAATTATTGGAGATGTTAGGATTGCAAAAGATGTGAGCGTCTGGCCACAAGCCGTGTTAAGGGGAGATGATAAAAATTTCATTGAAATAGGGGAAGGAAGCAATATACAAGATGGTTGTATCTGTCATGTTACACCCGATTTCCCTTTACATATAGGGAAAATGGTAACTGTTGGACACGGAGCTATCCTACATGCCTGTAAAATTGAGGATGGGGCTTTGATCGGCATTGGAGCGAAAGTTCTAGATGGGGCTACCGTTAGAAAGGGAGCACAAGTAGGAGCTGGAGCAGTTGTACCCCCAGGCAGGATTATTCCAGAAGGAGCACTAGCTATAGGAATTCCTGTTAAAGTGGTTAGGGAGCTAACGGAAGAAGATAAGAATGAAAATGTTCATAATGCGATGGAATATATTGAACTTTGGAAACGTGATTATTACAAGGAAAGGGATGAAATTTGAGTTACGAAAGCTTAAGACTCAATAGTAGAGGACAAAAATGGGAAGAATTATTTGGATTTTGCAAGTGAGTAGGCGTCAATAATGTTTTACAAACCTGCGTCTGTAGGAATCTATTCTATGTTCATCATGAAGTTGCCGCCGAATTACCAACAAATTTGTAGAAATAGTAAAACGATTAAAAGTTAGGAAAAAAGAATATTTAGAAGAGAAAATTGTATCTACAAATATTGGTTAATCGATGGAGTCAGTTAAAATGGACTTAAAATTGAATGAAGTAAAGGAAATCATTCCTTCTAACCAAATTTTTACGAGTATATCTGATAGACATAGTTATAGTTACAATGCTTCTTTTGGTAAGTTCCTCCCTGATATGGTGATTCAGGTGAAGAATAAAATAGATCAGCAGGAATTTACAATTTAGTTAATTACGAAGTATCCATGGATATTTTAGATTTGAAGATGGAAAAAGCAAAGGATACTAAAGCCTCTATTATCGTAACGACAAATCCCGGTTGCTTGTTACAAATGAAATTGGGTATAAAAAGGGAAGGTCTAGAGGAAAGTATAAGGGCTCTACATCTTGTAGAATTACTAGTTGAAGCAGGAGCAGTAACAAAATAGGAAATTTAATCTGCACTTTAATTGGTCGATTATTCACTGTTATGGAAGAATTTAATCAAGTATATGATCAATGGAAGTCAGCAGAGAATGAATTCCATTGCATCCTATCCAGTTTGAAAACTCTTTGTTCAAACTGGATTTTTTTATGCGATATTCCTATTAAAATTTTTACATTCTATTATTAATAGAAAATTAACAAATCGCCTCAAGTACATTTTTTAATTGTAAAATATTGTTCTGCTTACTTTCGTTCTTCTTATAAATGAAAACGGTATTAAGGACATTGTCAAAATTTAAAGTGTAATAGTGAATGTTTGTATAGTTGTATAAGTCAATAAGCTTAGTATTTAATACAGCAATGGTATTACTGATTTGTAAAAAATCTTGAATACTACTAATAGATTTTATTTCCTTTAATTTATATTGTAGTTGATTATCCATAAGCCAATCAACTACAGCTCTTGTATACATACAACCTTTACTCAAAACGAGCAATGTAATTGGTGTTTTCTGATCGAAATTGATTATATGATCATTACTTGAAATAATCTCAAATGTTTCAGTGGCAACAATATCGTATGCTAAATCGGGGTATTTTTTAATAGGTTCGCTAATTAGTGCACAATCCAATTCGGAATTGTGTACTTTTTGATTTATGGCATTACTAGAATCTACTGCGAAGTCTACATCCAATTGAATGTCTTTCGTATTCAACATATTGGCGAGGGGGGCTCCGTAGATTTTTAAGGTTGTATGTGATGTGCCAAAGTTCACTTTAGAGTTAAGCTGATAGGCACCAATGGATTGTAAAAATTCTTCATATTCTTGAGTAATAAGTTGAAGATAGTTTTGATACTGAGTACCTACGCTAGTAATCTTCAATCCTTGGGGTGTTCGTTTAAAAACGGGTTTTCCAATTTCTGACTCCATTTTTTTCACTTTAGCAGTAAGTGCGGATTGAGTATAGTTTGTGATTTCTGCGGATTTACTTAAATTTTGTCGATTTAATATTTCAATTTTTAATGTAATTTCTTCGATGTTCATTTTGTTTGTCACACACCCTATAAAAAAAATTTATGGATCCTATCATTTTCCTCCATTTTACGCTTCTCAGTAAGGAGAGTAAACTCTAGTTAGCTTAATAAATAAGGAGTCGAGATGATGCTACAAGCTAATAATAGATTACGAGACTATTCACTCTATAATAAATATCCATAGCCGAATTTTACTGATTGAATACATATGTAATAGCAAGATATTGGAGGGGCATTAATGAATACATATTATAAATGGTTAATCGTATTAGTGGCTACACTATCACAAACTGCGAAGCAACATTTGTGACATATGGCATGGGACCTATCGCTACATTCTATCAAATTGAATGGAACTTAACACCATTGCAAACAGGCTTTATTGTTTCAGCTGTAAATATTGGTCCGATGTTTTCAATGTTAGTGTTTGGTTACTTAATGGATAAAAAAGGGGAAAAACAAATTATTGGATGGGGGACAATTTTATTAGGGCTCTCAGCATTAACACTCGTTTTTGTTAATAATTATATTGTATTGCTGCTTTTATTATTATTGGTTGGGATATGGTACGGCAGTGCTCAAACTGGTGGTAGTACTGCTATCGTAAAATGGTTTCCCAACAAACATAGAGGTCTAGCTTTAGGAATAAGACAGACCGGTATACCAATAGGAGGGGCTTTAGCCTCTGTAATGTTAACCTATACATTTTATCATTTCAATTTGTCAGTCGCGCATGTTGTACAAGGAGTTGTAGCAATTATAGGAGGTCTACTCTTTTTATTATTTTATCATGAGCCAGAAAATACTAGTCCTCCAGAATCGAAATCGGTGTCCTTTAAGGAGAAAATGAATCTTATCAAAAATAATAAAGAATTATATCCGATGTACATTGTAGGTGTTGTAATGATGTCATTACAAATGATTATCATTGCACATTTTATGAGTTATGTTCATCAAGAAGGTAGCTATTCCCTAACAGAGGCAGGGAAATATTTAAGCCTTGTTTTAATAGGTGGAATGATTGGGCGGGTAGTCATCGCATGGATGAGTGATCAATTCTTTGAGCATAATAGAGAAAGATTATTGCTTATTGTGATGGTTTTTACAGTAATTCTTACATTGATGTTGCCACTAATCATTCATGTAGAAATAAAAATATTGATGCTGCTATTCTGTTTACTATTAGGGTTTTTAGCAATTGGTTGGTATTCAATTTTTATTGCTTGTGTCACAGAGCAATCGGATCCCCGTTATATAGGCTTAACGGTGAGTTCAGCTTTGACATTAAATCAATTATTTATTGTTATAGCACCTTCGTTATTCGGTTTAGTCGTAAATATATTGAATAGTTATCAGCTAGCATTATATCTTGTTGGAATCGCTGTAGCTTTAGGAGCGATTAATTTATACAGAGCAAAAATAAAAATAGAATGGTCAAAGGGTCATCGCAAAAGTGCGATTTTTGAGCGACACAGGTAGAAAATATTTAAACTTTTTATAAAAGAATCATTTAATTGAACATGCTCTTTCTATTTGCCCAAAAATCAAGCGGTTTATTTCTAATAATGTGACTTGTTCTTCTTCAATCTGTTGCTCTTTTTTCTTTAAAGTTAACGCCAGGAAAAGAGAATTTCAAGCAAATACTAGTGCTACATAGTACACAGTTTGTACACCTTTAAAATAAATTTGAATTTTGGAAATGTCTCGTAATGTGGTGTATATAAAGAGTTGAGAGGAGTAATTGGGGTTAAATAATATTAAATTCTGAAAAAAGGGCTTGACCATCGGATGTTATCATACTATAATTTCGTTTATTATTCAAAATATTTAATGAGCGAAGAAAAGAACATTATTAAGCCGGTCTCCCTGTTAATAGAGAATCAGTGGTTGGTGCAAACTGATACAAAGACTTAGGTGAATTTCATTCTTGGAGCTTTTTTATACTACAACATTGAGAAAGTAGTATAAAACGGATTAAACCGTTATTTTAACAAGTGGGAAACATGTATTGTTTCCAATTAGGGTGGTACCGCGTGAACAGCCACGTCCCTATCGTTAACGATAGAGACGTGGCTTTTTTTGTTCTTTACTTTGTTTTGTAGAGGACGTAATAAAAATAGATTGGATTGATTAGCATTCAAACATCAGAGCAATGGTCATCGAAGATTGGTTTTATTTTATCAGCAGCAGGATCAGCTATAGGAGTAGGCGCAATATGGAAGCTTCCTTATGTAACTGGAATAAGCGGAGGAGGCGCATTCTTCCTTCTGTTTATTTTATTTTCTTTGTTTATAGGTTTTCCATTGTTATTAGCAGAGTTTGTTATTGGTAGAAGTACACAAAAGGAAGCAGTTAGTGCTTATCGCAGTTTAGCTCCTAATAGTAATTGGCATTGGATTGGTAGGTTAGGGGTATTTACCTGTTTTCTTTTATTGTCTTTTTATAGTGTAATTGGTGGTTGGATTGTTATTTATTTTGCAAAAGGTTTATTTGGTGGAATAATTAGTGAGGGCGCAGATTATGGATCTGTCTTTAACGAGACGATTGGAAATCCTATCTTGGTGATTGTAGCTCAATTTGCATTTTTGGCGATTACCGTTTTAGTTGTAGCAAAGGGGATTCAAAATGGCATTGAAAAAGTAAATAAAATTTTGATGCCCGCTTTATTTTTACTATTTTTTGTTCTAATCATTCGCTCACTAACACTCGATAACGCTATGGAAGGTGTGAAGTTCTTTCTAGCACCTGATTTCTCGAGTATTACATCTCAAAGTATTCTGTATGCGATGGGTCAAGCGTTTTTCTCCTTAAGTGTCGGCGTATCAGTAATGGTTACTTATAGTTCATATCTTTCAAAAAAAGAAAGCTTAATTCAACCAGCCATTTCAATCGTTACAATGAATTTATTCATTGCTTTATTAGCAGGATTAGCAATCTTCCCAGCTGTATTTTCACTAGGTTTAGAACCAGCTGAAGGACCTGGTTTGTTGTTTGTTGTACTGCCTGCTGTGTTTAATCAAATTGTTTTTGGAGAAGTTTTCTTATTAGGTTTTTTAGCATTATTTTTATTTGCCACATTAACTTCGGCTTTTTCTATGTTAGAAATAATTGTCGCATCACTAATTAAAGGAAAAGTGGAGAAGCGAACAAAATATGCATTTATTATTGGTGTTTTAATTTTTGCAGTAGGAATTCCCTCTGCATTATCCTATAGCGTTTTTGCTGATATGTTAATCTTCTCGAAAAATTTATTTGATTCAGCTGATTATTTAGTTAGTAATATATTAATGCCACTAGGAGTGTTTTTAATCTCTATTTTCGTACCACTTAAGATTAAGAAAAGCACTTTGAGAGAGGAACTATTACAGCATTCTCGTTTAGGGGCTTCTGCATTTAATATATGGTTTTTTATAATGAGGTTCATTATTCCTTTAGTAATTATCATAGTATTTCTTGATAGTACTGGAATACTTGATAAAATAGTTGCGATTTTTTAGTATGAAATCACTCACTTTTTGAGAGCTTATTAAGAGTGAATCAAAAGCGCTGAAAGCTAGCAGAGATTCTGCCTAACTTCATCACTTTTTTCATAAAAAAACGGATAATTATGTGGTATGGCGAAGCCAAAGTGATATGGGCAGAATGTCGTTGGAGACCCAAGTGGTAATAAAAGAGGATACTAAGTAGTAAAACAATCTCTTTATTTAGGTTCGAAAATGGTTTTCTTTTTTTGACTTTATACTGATAAGTTTACGCATTAAAATAAGTTAGAGAATAGATACAACATTAAATAGTAGTTATTAAAGCCAAGGTCAGCGATTTGTATAGTCGCTGACCTTGGCTTTTTTCATGTAAGTCTGACATGGTGGTTAGCTTTTATCAAAGTGTGCCATGGTGACGGAAAACTGAAGGCAAACGGACAGGCTGAGTATCGTAATTAGCTTGGTTAACAAAGTAAAGATCTTATTTACAATGGCAAGTTAGGAGAACTTTTCACTTTATAGAGAAAGTAAACAATATCAATGAAATTACTCGGGGACTTTATACCTTTACCTCTATGGAATAGGATACAAACCGACGTTATTAGCAAAAAGTATACTTTTAATACCCGTTATCTCTCCATTCCTCCGGATGGTACTTTGGTTAAGCCTTTCTTCTTTATTCCATTAAGTTACTTTTTGTTTTTAGTGGTATTATCGAATTATTGTTTGTGGCTTTAGATTTAGATCAATAAGTCTTTAAGCCCCTCCATCAAAAAAGCCAATCTCCTGTACGTTAATAAAATTGGCTTTTTTATTTTATTTATTAATTAGTTTGTTTTATGAACACGGAAATGGTCGGTTCTTTTTCGTAACTAAACAACCTTTTTTATCGTTTGGTAAAAACACCACACTTCTCCATATAAACTCCTCTATATCTCCATATAGACTCTAGATTAGTCCTGTACATTAGAGATATCAAGGAGGTAATAAAAATGAATTTTATCAAACGCGCACTTTTAAGTGTACGAGCAAGAAAGGGAAAATCCCTTATCTTATTTGCTGTTTTTTTAGTTGTTACTAATTTAGTATTAGCAGGATTCGCCATGCAAAATGTCACAGACACAGCGAGTGATCTCGCTAGAAAAAAATTGGGAGTTGACGTAACGCTAGGATTAAATCAAGAAAAGCTTCCAAAATATATTGAAAAACAGAGAGAAGAAAATCCTAATGAGCCAGTACAATTTCCAGAAATTTCTTCAGAGGAAGCAGATAAGTTAGCTAAATCACCCTATGTGAAAAATTTCAACTATCTAAAAGAAACTCAGGGTTTAGCAGATGGTTATATTCCCATTAATATTGAAGGAAATGAAGACGTGATGAGTGGTTCCATAGCTGGTGGAGGCAACCCTGATAGAGAAATGCCAAATCTATCAATTACCGGCGTGAGAAGCTCTGATTTATTGAAAGAATTTACAGAAGGAACGGAGGAAATCATTAAGGGTCGTGAAATAACAGCAGAAGACAAAGATAAGAAAGTAGCCTTGGTTGAAAAACAGTTAGCTGAACATAACAAACTTAAAGTTGGTGATAAGGTAAAAATCAAAAAAGACGATGGGAAATCGACAATAAAGTTAGAAATAATAGGGATTTATGAGACATCCAACATAACTAGCCAAATGGAAACAGCACCACCGTTGTTTCATCCATCTAACAAAATATATGTTTCGTACGAATCGTTAAAAGAATTTTCAGGAAACAAGGATATGAATGGCACGCCAATTGATAAAGCAATTTATTACTTAACTGACCCGAATCATATCGATGCTTTTAAAGCAAAGGGAAAGAAAACAGACATTGATTTTGACCTTTTTAAACTAGATGCTCATGATGCCTTATATAAAAAAATGATAGGCCCTATTGAGAACATGGCATCCACTTCAAAATGGATTATCTACCTGGTTTCAATTACAGGATCCATTATCTTAGGTCTTATCATTATGTTGACCATAAAAGAACGACGGAAGGAGCTAGGAATCTTACTGTCGATTGGCGAGAAAAAAGGGAAATTAATTGGCCAACTCTTAGTAGAAGTATTATGTATAGCAGTTCTAGCATTTAGCCTCTCTATATTTACAGGTGGGACAGTGTCTCAAAAAATGGGAGACAGTTTATTGCAGAAAGAAATTACCGCTGAAGAGCAAGAAAATAATCCTAGGGAACAAACAATTATGTTTGGGATGAATGATGACCAAGGTCAAGAAGTGGATCCTATTGATAATATTGATGTAAGTGTAACATCCCAAGATGTGCTGAAAGTAGGTGGATTAGGTCTATTAATCGCAATCGTATCAACCATTATTCCAGCATTATCGATTCTTCGATTGAAACCAAAAGAAATTTTATTAAAAGATTAATAGGAGGGATATACACATGGACACTATTTTACAGTTTAAAGATCTGAATTACCATTATCAAAGCAATAATAAAAAAATCACTATATTAGATAATGTAAACTTTGCGTTTCAAGCCGGACACTTTTATACCATTTTAGGACCATCGGGATCAGGAAAAACAACGACCCTTAGTTTAGCAAGTGGATTAGATATCCCAAGTAGAGGGAATGTAGTATATAAAGGAACAGATATAAGGAAGATAGGTTTGGATTCCTATCGAAACCAACATGTCTCGATTATCTTTCAATCATATAATCTCATTACGTATATGACTGCTCTTCAAAATGTAGTCACTGCGATGGAGATTACAGGAGTCGATGTGAAAGACAAAAAAGCAAAAGCACTTGAGTTATTAGAAAAGGTAGGGCTGACAGAAGGAGAAGCAAAAAGAAAGGTATTACAGCTTAGCGGTGGTCAGCAACAGCGTGTAGCGATTGCTCGTGCATTATCTTGTAATGTAGATTTATTAATTGCTGATGAACCAACTGGGAATTTAGATCAAGAAACTTCCATGGAAATTATCGAGTTATTTAAAGAACTTGCTCATAAAGAAAATAAATGTATCATTGTCGTCACTCATTCACAAGAGGTGGCTAAACAATCTGATAAAGCGGTGTATCTCGAAAAAAGAAATTTAGTAATCAAAGAGTTGTAAGGCAAATAAATAGTAGAAGTTACAACTCGTTTCGGTAACACTGTTAGATAAAAAAAGAAATATAACTAAGTAATATAAATTTAATTAGAGAACATGTTCAACTACATGAAAAAGGAATGAGAAGATGTGGATGAAAGTATGGATTAAAATTGCAACATCCATTGGTTTAATAACAATAGGTCTTTTAATTGGTTCGTTTACAAACTTGATGAATTTAGGGGATAATCCAGAATTGAATGAAAAAGAAAAAGATAGTTATCAAGATTTATTTCAGGATAATCCAGAGGTGTTTTTCCCTTCCAATCAAGATGAAATGGGACCAAATCAGGGAGACATGTCCCCAAATCAGGGAGACGTGTCCCCTCCTAATCAAGGAGGGTCTGAGGAAGGCTCTACAAAGGGGGAAGCAAAGCCCTATTAAGGTTCAGAAGATAGGCAAAAATGAAAGAAGAGCATTAGGAAATATTCAGAAGGTAAAAATAATGCAGTCTCCAATGAATGAGTATGAGTAAAAAAATACATGCTTAAAGATTCTATATTTTAAAATATAGAATCTTTTTTGCTATGTACTTCGGTTATTTAATCATTTACTTTGTTTCTTTTCGAGTATATGAACAATTTGGAAATTTAATTCAACTAGACATAACATCACTCATATTTAGTTATAAGTGTTTATGATTATGTAAATTCATAGAAATTAAATAAAAGTCTGAATCTCATTTCATCCTATAGAAATGGGATTCAGACTCTTTTTGTTTACTTTATGGATAATGGAATGGTAACTAAAAATTGTACACCCTGTTCAGTATTATTCATAGAATACGTGATAAAAAGGGCTTCAAAAATTTGCTTTACAATATATAACCCTAAGCCACTCCCCCCAGTATTTCGATTTCTTGATTTTTCAATTCGATAAAATGGTTTGAAAATATGTTGTATATCCTCTTCTTTAATTTTTACACCCGTATTGATGACTTGAAATTGGATGTGGTGTTGTTTTGAATCCTGAGTTAGCTTTATATATACTTTCTCGCCATGCGGTGAATACATAATCCCATTATGAATAATGTTTTTACAGGCTTTTTCTAAAAGAGCACGATCTGTAAAAACAGAAAGGTGAGAACCAATCTGTTTTATTATTTGAATGTCTTTTTGAGAAGCAAAAAAACCGAGATTTTTTGTGATTATATTAATTAATTCCGCGAGATTTACTTCTTCTAATTTTAGTTTAAAGGTATGTTGTTCCAATTTGGATATACCTAGAATCTCACGAACAAGTTGTTCCATATCCTGAACGGTTTGAAAGTTTTTTTGTAAATATGTGTCCCGGTCTTTATAGGGACCGATATTATACATCATTCCTTCTAAGTGTCCTTTCATAACAGTGAGAGGAGTCTTTAATTCATGAGCTACAATTGAAAAAAATTCCCTGCGTTTTTTTTCTATTTCTCTTTCTTTTTCAATGTCGCTTTGTAATTGCTGATTCGCTTTCTGTAAATCAAGCATAGTTTGTTGTAAATTAAGTGACATATCATTTAAACTATTGGATAATTCCTCTAATTCATCATTGGAACGAACCTCAATTTTTTCGGAAAAATCCAAGTTCGCCATCTTTTGTGCCCCTCTATTAATATAAATGAGTGGTCTTGTAATAAACCTCGAATATAAATAAGCACTTCCGACACCAATAACAACTACAATGATACTGATATAAGGAAGGAAACGTACCAAGACCTGTGAAGCTTCATTAATAGGTTGAAATGTTGCGGATACTACGAGCGTTAAGTTACCATCTTGGAATTGGATTGGCATGGCAACATCAAATGAATTGGAAAGGTTATTTGAATTTCTTAAAGGCTTTGTATTATCGAATTTTACACCTGGTAATGCTTGAGCACTACCTTGAATAAAAGATAAAAAAGGAGAATAAATTATTGCTCCTTCATTATTTTGAAGGTAGATGATTGCATTATTTTTTTGAGCGTATTCATCAAAAAGTGGTATCGCATTTTGAAAAGAAAGATCCTTAGATTTATCAATTATTTCTTCTATTCCTGTTTGAAGCTGGTCTGTTTTATACTGCTCATAAAATGTAGGGAGAAAGAAGTATAAAGTTAAATAGATCAGAACTGCAAAGGCTAACAAAATAAGGGATGTAATCAAAAAGAGTTTATAGGTAATCCTCTTCATCTTCATGATATTTAATATCTTATTCATCGATTTTGTAACCAATTCCCTTTACTGTTTTAATGTAGGGTATTTCTAATTTTTTTCGTATGTTTTTAATATGTGTATCGATAATTCGTGTTTCTCCGTAGTACTCGTATCCCCAAACTTTTTCTACGATGCTTTCTCTTGTGAGTACTTTTTTCTCATTTTGAAGGAGTAGTTGCAAGCATCTCAAATTCTTTTGTTGTTAAAGGTATTTCAACTTTATTTACATATACTTTATATGCATCACAATCAACATGCATTTCTTTAAAAACTAAATGATTAGCTGTACTTTGATCATAGCTTCTCCTCAGTACTGCTTCGACTCGTCTTATCAAAACATGAAAAGAAAAAGGTTTAGTTATATAATCATCGATTCCAAGATCAAAACCTCTCATTTGATCTTGTTCTTCTTCTAAAGCGGTTAGCATAATAATTGGTACATTTGACTGGTTTCGAATCATTTTGGCAACTTCAAATCCGTTAAGGTTTGGCATCATCACATCCAAAAGAATTAAATCAAAGGATTGCTTATTATATTGTTTCATTCCCTCTAATCCATCTGATGCAACCTCAACAGTATAGTGTTGTGTCATTAAAAATTGTTTAATTAATTCCTGAATCTCATGATCATCCTCTACTACAAGAATATGATAGTTCCTCATGGTATCACCTCTTGTATCATTATAACCGTGTTATATGGAGTTAATGTGGAGAAGCATTCGATATTATACATAGAATAAATAAGGAGACTTAATAGGAAAACTATATTTATTTTTTACCAGCTAAATTCTTTCTTTATTAAATGCAAAGCTGCTGTTGATGGCTCATCATTCAGATGAGAGTCGAATAAAAGTAGAAAAAATCAGCACCGTATTTAACTAAAGCACTCAATTGTTAATAGGAGAATGCAAAACAAGTTAGTAAATATTAATGAAGAAACTGGTTCTTAACTCCATCACCACCATAGAAAGGATAGGTTTCTTTTCTGTTATTCATCAGTATTATAAGGATGGATGAAGCCAGTACAGAAATCCCCTCTCTTTTTAAACAAACGGGTGCAAGAGTTTAATAAGTCGTCGCTGATGATCCCTTTCTTATCGAGCTAAAGGGGCAGAAAATTAATTTCATCAAATAACCATTGATTTTAATTGCTGGCTAATATAAAATAATTCAAAATAATCTAATTTTTAAAATTCTATGAAGAGAAAGAGTACGTTATAGTTTCTGTTCCAAAGAGAGCTGGTGTTTTGCTGGAAGCCAGTGTCCAGATAATAACCGAAAATCATCTCTGAGAAGTAAAGCCGAATGTATTAGTAAGCTTTATCGGTTTCCTCCGTTACAAGGAACAACGTATGATTGTACGTTTGTAAGGGTAATAAAGTGCTTTCGAAGCATTTTATTAAACAAGAGTGGTACCGCGAGTTAAAATCTCGTCTCTTAATGAGACGGGATTTTTTGTTTTTTAATCCTTTTTAAATCAATGAAAATAATTGTAAAGAGGTGAAGGTGTAATGAAGACACTATTATTCGTAACAGATTTATACTATGAAGCAAAAGGAAGAAATTATTATGAGGAGGATTTGCTCCTTACTTCGAAGCTTAGAGAAGATTTTCAGGTGGTCATTTGTCATCCTGAAGATACCGAAACGTTTGAAAAAGATTTTGACTTAATTGTATTTCGAAATGCTGGTCCAGTAGCGAATTTTAAGGATAAGTATCAAGCATTCCGAAATAGAGTAGTTTCTGGTTATTTGAAAACATACAATTCATTTAACGGAATGGCTGATATGAACGGGAAGGAATATTTAATTGAATTAACGAATGCTAAATTTCCTGTTATTCCAACTATCGATACTCTTGATTCTTTAGATAAACTCCCTAATGTAAAAACGTATATTGTAAAGCCGAAAGATGGTGCAGATTCTATCGGTATGGAATTTGTCACGAAAGATGAATTGAGAGATAAAGTTGATTCAGAATCAAAAAACACATTGGTACAACCATTTATCAACTTTGAGTATGAGGTTTCATTTTATTTTATCGATAAAGAATTTCAGTATGCTCTTTATGCACCAGATAAAGAGCAAAGATGGGAATTAAAAGATTATGTGCCTACTGAAGAAGATTTAACTTTTGCTAACCGATTTATTGAATGGAATAATCTTGATTGGGGGATTCAACGAGTTGATGCTTGTCGGAATGAACAAGGTGAACTTTTATTAGTTGAATTAGAGGATTTAAATCCCTATCTTTCCTTGTTAGAATTATCTGTTGAAACACGTCAGAACTTTGTAGAAGCAATGAAAAAATCATTACAGAAAGCTCTTCAAGCTTAAATCAAGATGTTTTACCAAGGGACCTTATTAATATGGTCCTTTTTTCTTTGTGAAAAATCAACAGTATGTTATAACAGGTCTTTAAATAAAAAAAATTCTTCTCTTACTCCACTACTGAGTGTTTTCGTATAAAAGCACTTTATGGGTGGTGTTCAAATATGTGGCAAGAGTATAAGATTGTTTTTGCGGATTATCAAATCAGAGCAAATGACACTGTTTTATGTTATGAAGGCCAGATTTTTCCCCTGATGTCCCTGATAAAATTACATAACTCTGAAAAGTATCCGTGAAACACGTTTTGCTTAGGGGAGGGGTCTCGGAGTCATTTATTAATAAGTTCAGTCGAGTATATAATTTAATTCATACTTGACATATGTGTTTAATATAATTTAGTATAAACTTAAATATTCAAACTAATAAAATGTGCTGACTAGATTACTAGAGGCTCTCTATTCAAGATGAAGTGTATCTTGGACAGAGGGCCTCTTTTGGCTATAGAAATCAACGGTATGGAAGGAGGTGGAACAGGAAGAAAACGCGTTTTACAACTAAAATTAACAATATAATTCTTTGCTACATACCACTATTCAACGAAATGATTTGATTATAAAAGGAGGCTACATCTTGGGAAAATTATTACGTAATGCTCTAAATAATAAAAAGGTTTTCCTGATAAACAAGTTAATTGAAGAAGGGGTTTATAAGAAAAATAACACTCATTTATTTGAAATGACTTTATCTGATTTACAGGAAGAATATAATAAAATTAGTGATAAAAAAAGATGAGCGTTTGAAGCATTAAACGTATTCCGATAATAACCCAGGGTAAGATCATCTAATTTTAGTTAGTTTTAAAGATTATGGGATATCTACCTTTTGAATTTCAATTAATTTAGTGGAGTATTTTTTCTTAGGAGTTGTTTGTTTACATGAATTTACTTTGTAAAACTTATTCAGAGAGGTGAAGGAAAAGGGCCTTTGAAACTTCTAGCAAAGATTTTTTTAGAATTCCGTGCTACCACAATCTAGTTTAATGCGGACCTCTCATTCTTGAAGAAGGTTTTTTAAATCCTTTACAATTCTACAAACGATGAAAAGGAGAAGGTCATATGGGGTATAAAATTTGCGAAGATATGGAAGAAATAAGGCGAAAATTAATTAATAAACTGATTGTCTTTAATGTATATAAGAATAAGGAACAACTGTTGAACTTATCTTTAAAAGAGTTAGAAAATGAATACAAAAGAATTCAATTAGATAGTCATCCTCATTGTGATACGGGTTCGATACATTGGACTAATAAAAAATATTAAATGAAGCTGTCGGGTAACAAAGGCAAAAAAAATAAAGAACTGTATCAAAAGATAAAGAGAACAATCCAAATGAATGAGATTTTATTAGTCCTTTCGATGGAAAGTCGGATTTTCTTTGATGGTAGTACTGTACCAATGATTTAGCTTGTTCGCTAATTTTACTATTAGAATATATGATTGGATGTTCATTAGGACTTGTACTTGTTGTTGTTCTATTTGATATGTATCCTTTACATGTTGCTCAATGGTTGTCCGGAGTTATGTCTATAGTTGTTAATTTTATATTGTTGGATTTTAGGGGAAATTACCTTTTATATGTGCAGCAAAAAGTTGAAGAAAAGTGCATAAGGTGTATTGACAACGTGAAGTATGCCCGCTAATATAAAACATAGTAATAACATAGGAATAGTTAATATATGGTTTGCCGGTCAACCGGAGACAATTTCTGATTTTGTAGAAGATGTCTCTGGTTTTTTGTTTTTTTAAACCTTTTACTATCAAATATTTATTGTATTATCAGTTTTCAAAAAGTAAGAAAAAAGGAGACAAAAAAATGAACAAAAAAAGAATCTTATTAAATGCATTTGATATGAATTGTGTTGGCCATCAATCACCAGGTTTGTGGGTACATCCTGAAGACCAATCACATCGCTATAATGAGATTGAATATTGGGTGGAGTTAGCGCAAACATTGGAGAAAGGACGGTTCGATGGTTTGTTTATTGCGGATGTAATAGGGATTTATGATGTGTATGGTAGAGATAAAAAAACTACAGTTCGTGAAGCAACACAAGTTCCGGTAAATGATCCAATTCTGCTCGTTTCAGCAATGGCTAATGAAACTAAACATTTAGGATTTGGAATCACATGCTCGACAACGTTTGAACACCCATATACGTTTGCAAGAAGAATGTCTACATTGGATCATCTAACTAACGGGCGAATTGCTTGGAATATTGTTACTTCCTATTTAGAAAGTGGAACGAAAAATATCGACATCGGTAATAAATTTCAACATGCGGAAAGATACAATATAGCCGATGAATATTTAGAAGTTTGCTATAAATTGTGGGAGGGTAGCTGGGAAGACGATGCAGTTGTGAAAGATAAAGAGAAGCGAATCTATACCAATCCAACAAAAGTTCACGAAATCAACCATCATGGTAAATATTTCGATGTGCCAGGCATTCATTTGTGTGAGCCTTCACCACAAAGAACTCCTGTTTTGTATCAAGCTGGTGGATCTGCAAGAGGCCGACAATTTGCAGGCAAACATGCAGAATGTACATTTATTTCTGGTCCTGGAAAAGAAGCGATTTCTTTATATGTTAAAGATGTTAGAGCACAAGCTAATTTGCAAGGAAGAGATCCAAAAAGTGTGAAAGTTTTCGCATTACTTACACCAATTGTGGGACGAACAGAAGAAGAGGCATGGGCAAAATATGAAGAGTTATCGAAATATATAAGTTATGAAGGAGCCCTTTCCTTACTAAGTGGGTGGTCAGGAGTTGATTTCTCTGAATATGATCCTGAGCAAGAAATTGAATATATTGAAACAAATGCAATTAAATCAATGCTCGAAAGTTTGACAAAAGCAAGTACTAATAAAAAATGGACAGTACGTGAGTTGGCGAATTTTGCTGGTATAGGTGGAATGGGTCCCGTGGCAATCGGAACACCAAAGCAAATTGCTGATACGCTAGAAGAATGGATTGAGGATACGGATATCGATGGATTTAATCTTGCATATGCGATAACACCAGGAACTTTTAAAGATTTTGTTGAACTTGTCATACCAGAACTTCAACGAAGAGGATTAGTGAAAATGGAATATGAAGAAGGGACTTTCAGAGAAAAGCTATTTGGAAAAAAAGCTCGTTTACCAGAAAACCACGTAGGGAACCAATATAGAAAAGTTGGTCTTCAAGAGAGCTCAAAATGATTTACTACATAAAAAGTATTTGATTAAACAAAATGATAAACGTCATCCTACTGCATGTTATTGATGCTTTTGTCATGAAAGGAACTACACAGTAATATGAGCAAGCTTAATACTATTTAATTATTTTTTTATAAATAAATACGACTAATATGATGTGAATAATTGTATTTAAAATATAATTAAAGGAGTTATTTAAAAAATGTCTAATCAAAAACAATTAAATTTAGGTGTTAACAAAGATCGTTTAACTTCACTAACTTTTACTGAACCAGTAAAAGTTGGCTCTGCTGAATTAGATCAATTGATTACAGATATTGCAATAGATGCTGAGAACCGTCGGAGTTCTGGTAGCGAAGCACGCCCTTATTATGCAATCGATTTAATCCGACGAACCCGACTTGGTGCTCTTCGTTTACCGGTTGAACTAGGGGGTGGCGGTGCTAGTATTCGTGAACTTTTCCATGTCATCATTCGATTAGCTGAAGCCGATCCAGATATCGCGCATAGCCTTCGTTCTCATTTTTCCAATGTGGATGAATTACTTCGAAATCCTGCAAGTGAACAACGTGATACGTGGTTACAAAGAATAGCAGATGGAGTAATCATTGGCAATGCTTTTACTGAGCTTTCATCGAAAAATGTGGGGCATTTGGCCTTTGAAACAACTTTGTCCCCTGAAGGTGAGGGTTACCGATTGAACGGCACGAAGTACTTTAGTACAGGTACCATGTATGCTGACTGGGTATTTGTTACGGCATCTACCTTAGATGGAATACCTGTATCCGTGATCATCCCAACTGATCGTGAAGGTGTCATAATAAAAGACGATTGGGATGGAATCGGACAAAGATTGACTGGGAGTGGCACGACACATTTAAACAATGTTTTCGTCAATAAAGGTGAAGTGACTGTAATCCGTGATGACAGGACGCCATTCAATTCATATTTACAGCTTTATCTCCATGCGGTTATTTCAGGCATATTGCGTAATGTAGTGGCAGACGCATCAGCTTTGGTTCATAAACGAACTCGAACATTTAGTTTTGCTGCTGCAGACACTGCATCTGCAGACCCGCAACTACAACAGGTTGTTGGACAGCTCTCAAGTAGTGCGTTCGCGTCCGAAGCGATTGTTCTCGCTGCTGTAGATGCACTGGACATTGCTGTGAATTCAGCGGTCGACGGCGTGATTGACTATGATTTAAGTCATGATGCTTCACTTCGGGCGGCTCAGGCTAAGGTTATTGTGGACGATCTTGCATTGCAAGCTTCTACGTTACTTTTTGAAGTGGGAGGAGCATCTGCAACGAGAAAGTCAGCGAATCTCGATCGTCACTGGCGTAATATCCGTACCATAGCTTCTCATAATCCAACTGTCTACAAAGCACGTGCTATAGGTAATTACGTTGTGAACGGTACTAAGCTTCCGCTGAAGCAAATTTACTTTTAAGTAGATGGGTTGCTATGGACATTAAGCGATCTACTAAAAGTTTTCTCCTTGTATTCATTATCATATAGAGTTTGATATAGATAAGTCTATAATTGTGAGTTTTCTATCTATAAACAAAAAGTTGGAGGATATAAAAATGAGCAATGCAGCATTAGAAAAAAATATAAATTCAAGAGCGTACATCCAGGAAATTAGAGAAAAGATTAGACCGATTGTTGAAAAAGTAATTAAACCAAATGCAGATATGATTGATAGAGAAGGCATGTTTCCACGAGGGAATTTACAGGCCCTAGCAAAAGAAGGCTGGACTTCGGTAACGATTCCTGAGAGATGGGGGGGCTTAAACCTAGGTTATGTAGGTTTGTCCGTTGTGGCAGAAGAAATTGGCAGGGTAGATGCGTCTACAGGTCTTGTATATGCGATGCATGTTGGTGCAGCTCAAGTAATTAATATTTTTGGTAATGATAATCAAAAAGATCGGTGGTTATTGCCTATTCGTGAAGGTGCTATCGGTACTTTTTCAGTAAGTGAAAAAGCTACTGGGGGGCATGTTTGGTATAACTTAAGTCAGGCAGAACGAGACGGTGAAGATTTTATTCTAAATGCTGAGAAGTCATTTACTACAAGTGGAGGACAAGCGGACTTTTATGTCGTTCAAACCCGTACCGCAAATAGTGACGACCCGAGTGATCATAGTTTTTTTATTGTGAATGGTCATGATGAAGGGATAAGAGCAAAACCTTGGAAAGCATTAGGTGTACGCGGAAATCATAGTGGACCACTTACGTTTAAAAATGTGAAAGTAAGCCATCGTGATTTATTGAACGCTGCTAGCGGAGATATATTGAATGGCACCGGTACTGTCCTCGGTTTAAGCGCAGTATGGCTTGGTGTGGCGCAAGGTGCTCTAGATGCCGCGGTAGCACATGTCACAAAAACGATTCATAAAGGTTTCAACAAAAGCCTAGCAGAATATCAAGTAATTCGTCAAAAATTGGCTGAGATTAAAATTCAAATTACAGGACTAAGAGCTTGGCAACTTGATTTAGCTAGACATTATGATGAGTTACTTGAGACCAACCAACCTTTAACTCAACTTAATACTGAGGTAACAGAACTTAAAGTTCAATCCACAGAATTAGCAGATTCTGCAGCTCGGGTTGCAATGGACGTAGCAGGTGGTTTTGGTTACATCGAGGGGGTTTTTGAACGAATTTACCGCGATGCTAGAGGCGGAATCCCGATGGCTCCTTCAAATAATTTGGCCCGCGAACAAATAGGTAGGGAGTTAGTTAATTTACCACTTGAGCTGTGGGGGGATGGAAAATAAATTAAAAAATTAGGTAGAAAGAATATGTATTCTAATAGTAGAAAAATCTGCTATATGGATAGATTTATTTCTTGATGTTTTTAACAACTACTAAATTTGGAATTTAATATTTTGTTTACTGGATAACCAGAGACAGTTTCTAAATACGGAATTCGTCTCTGGTTTTTGTTTATTTTCTTCCCCAAATATGCAAATAGTTTGGCGGATGAATGCTTTATACCAACATAAAACCATTTATTAATGGCCAGATGAACAACATTTGATTTGTAATAATTATCTAAAGAATTGGAGGAGCGATAATGGCAAAAGTCCTTGATCGAGTTTATACAGTGAAAGAAGAAATAGTCAATGTACGAAATAAAATTGAAGCTAAGTCAATTGCTTTTGATTATGACGGTGTAGAAATTCTAAAAAATATAGATCTAACGATTAAAGAAGGGGAATTTGTCGTATTTATGGGTCCTAGTGGTTCTGGAAAAAGTACTCTTCTTCGCTTATTAACAGGGTTAGCTCAACCAAAGAAGGGTGAAATACTTGTCAACGGACATTCAATAGCAAAATCCTTACCAGATAGTGCAGTTGTATTTCAGGATTATTCTTTGTTCCCTTGGCTAACGGCAGAAGAAAATATAATTCTTGCTTTAAAGCAGAAATTAAAAAAATCAAAAACAAAACAGGAATTGGAGCACTTAGCCCAAAGTTATCTTCTATTAGTCCAGTTAGGTCATGCGTTTAAAAAATATCCAGGAGAAATGTCAGGTGGGATGAGGCAGCGTGCAGCAATTGCGAGGGCGCTATCTTTAGGATCAGATTTAATGTTCATGGATGAGCCTTTTGGTGCCTTAGATCCAGTAACAAGAATTCAGCTACAAGATCTGATTCTCCAAGTAAATTATGAACAGCAGCGTACTATCGCATTTGTTACACATGATGCTGAAGAGGCTATTATTTTAGCGGATCGAATTGTGATATTTTCACCTGGACCACCTGGAAGTCTTGTTGAGACTATTAATGTACCTTTTCCTAAGCCGAGAAATCGTAAAAAGTTAATAGAGAGTTTAGAGTTTATTGAATTAAGAAATTATATTTTAGACATTATGAACAAAGGAATCTTTGAAAAATTAGAACAAGGTCATGAAATCCGTTCAGCAGGAGAAGGAATATAAATAATATTAAAAATGATTAGGAGGATGGTTGCGTGAGAAAGCGAAAGTGGTTATTCGGTATTGTGATGTTCTTTGCTTTAACGTTAGTAGCTTGCAATGGTGATGAAGAAAAAGCATCTACGCAAGAGAAAACATATAAATTAAAGGTTGGATATGGTCAATTATATGGAGCTCCTCTAGCAGATATTGCTAGAGCTGAAGGGTTTTTTGAGGATGAAAATTTAGAGGTAGAAATGGTTTCCTTTACTAGTGGGGGATTGGACGCTTTACAAGCTGACAAAATAGATATTGCATTAACATTTGGTACAGCAACACCTTTAAACTATATTGCCCAAGGTGCAGATTTTAAATTTGTTGGAGGTCATATGGAAGGTGGACAGCCGGTTGTCACAAAAAAAGAAAATGCAAGTAAATATAAAACATTAGAAGATTTCAAGGGAAAGAAAATTGCGACTATTCGTTTAGGAACACTTGATGTTGTCTTTAAGTCAGCGCTAGATGATGCTGGAATTGATATTCATAAAGATGTTGAATTTGTAGAAGTAAAAAGTGTGGCAGATGTACTTGAAGCTGTTAATTCTGGAAAAGTAGATGTTGGACTTTCCAATACAGGGCATATGACAAAAACGGAGGCATTAGGATTAACCCCTATTTTTTGGAGTAATGATCTAAGTCCAAATGATCTTTGCTGCCGAGTTACCGTAAGAGGCAATATAACTGGTGATAAGGCAGTTGCTTATAAGAAATTCATGAAAGGGCTAATAAAGGCAGAACGTGTAAAATTAGAAAATCCAAAGAAAAATTTAGAAGCCTCGAAACCTACTTTTAAACAATTACCTGAAGAAAGAGTGAACGAAATAGTTAATGAGAAACATTTAATCAATTCTGCAGACCCAAACAAAAGGGAAGTTATTAACACATGGAAAAAAATGCAAGATATTGGGTATATTTCAGACGTAGAAACTATTAATCTAGAAAATCACTTCGATCTTTCTATGTATGAAGAAGCATTAGATGAGCTGATTAAAGGGAATCCAAATGATGAATATTATAAACAAGTATTACAAAGATATAATGAGCAAAACTTAGACTTCAAATGATAAGGAGAATATGATGAAAAAGTTTTTTTCTATCTATATATATACAACGATAATTACAATTGCTTTACTCGCCTTATGGTTTTATATAACAAATTTCACGGGATGGTTAAGCCCAATTATCTTCCCATCTCCAGAAATAGTTGTTATGGCATTCTTTAAAGCATTAATTGAACTATTTCAAGGATTTGTAAGTTCTATGAAATTATTAGTCCCAAGTTTTGTGCTAGCTCTAATACTAGGAATTGGAGGGGGACTGTTCTTTGGACTTCATCCAAAATCAAGGAAAATCTTAACACCATTTTTTAATGCTTTTAGCCCACTGCCTTTAACATTATTTATTCCATATGCTATTGCGTTGTTACCAACATTTGAATTAGCGTCTATTTTCATTCTGTTCCTTGCAGCTTTTTGGCCTATTTTTCTAGGCACGATTCAAGGTGTGTTATTGGTTGATAATCATTTTTGGGATAATGCAAAAACAATCGGGTTACAGCAGAAAGATTTGATTTTAAAAGTAATCATTCCAGCAAGTTCGCCATTTATATTAAGTGGTACAGGAACAGCACTTAATTTATCTTTTCTAATATTAATGACCGCAGAAATGTTTGGAGCTAAATCGGGGATGGGCTACTTTATCCAGTTCTACACTGATTTTACTCAATATGATTATGTTTTAGCTGGATTAATTTTTAATAGTATCGTTATCTTATTGGTTATGTTTACTTTTGAAAAAATCAAAAAACGTATTCTTTTTTGGACAAACTTGAAAAATGAGGCCAATTAAGAGAAAAGAAAAAATTCTAAGAGGAAACGAAGAAGACTAAGAAGTGTAGTTAAAAGAATGATGATGAGGTTCTCTCTGCAATTTTAAATTTAGAAGATTATAGAAGAGAATTTACTTTTGATAAAGGAGCTATTTTGTGAAATCGATAATATTTATACTATCAATTTTTTTGTTAATAGGATGTTCCGATTCAGGTAATAAACAACAATTAGAGCAACCGAAATCATTGAAGGTATTATTGGAAAGTAATCCTAAAAAAATTAAGATCAATGAAGCTGTCGCTTTTACTGCAGAAGTGAAATATGGGACCGAAAATGTTAGCAAAGAGGCTGAGGTTCAATTTGAAATTATTGAAAATGGAATATCAATTGGATCGGTCTTTCCTAAAAATAAGGGAGATGGAAGGTATTTGTTAGAAACAAAGTTTTTTGATCAAGGACAGAAAAAAGTGATTGCACATGTTAGCTATAAAACTTTGCATGAAATGCCGGAACTATCTTTCCAGGTAAGTAATTGAGAGGGGCCAGGTCATTCTAATGAGTATAGAAAAAAAGCCAGTGAACTTCTTTATAAAAAGTTTAGTGACTGCGATTTTAGTGTTAGGACTTGGTTATACAATTTACACGAATTTAATTATTAAAAAAGAAGCAGTAACTATAGATCAAAGTAATCTTGCTCCTGATTTTACTTTGCAAGATTTAAAGGGTAATGAAGTAAAACTTTCGGATTATCGTGGAAAAGGTGTGATACTTAATTTTTGGGCGACCTATTGTCCACCGTGTGAAAAGGAGATGCCTTATTTGAATAACGTCTATCAAGAATATGAAGATAAGGGAATTGAAATTCTAGCTGTAAATGCGCAAGAACCTAGAATCATAGTCAGTCCATTTGTCTTAGAAAAAAAATTGAGTTTTTCCATTTTACTTGATCGGACTGGGGAAGCTATTGAGCAATATAAGGTTAATAATCTCCCCGTTACATATTTAATTAATGAAGATGGTGAGATTACTCAAACCATTTCTGGAGAACTGACAGAAAAGAAGGTTCGTAGTTATGTAGAAAGCATTATTCCGAATTAATGACTAGAGAGATTGTATTGATGCAAACCAAACACGTGTTTTTATGGCTTGTGAAAAATGAAATTGTAAAAAACGAATAAATAATTTGAATAATTAGATAGTAGTGGGTAACAAAAGAGAAAAAGTCCCAGAATTATAGATTTCAAATATAAAAGGGCGTTTTGAAAATAAAAAAATGAATTTATTTCATAGAATGGAGACGAAATAACATGACTAAACCCCTATCATTTTCTGCTTTTGTTATGAATACAGCATCTCACATCACTCACGGAATGTGGCGTGATGAAGAAGGTCATCAGTTGAACTTTAACGATGTAGATCTTTGGGTATCTTTGGCTAAGAGGCTTGAGGAGGGTGGTTTTGATGCCATTTTTTTCGCAGACGTAATCGGTTTGTACGGTGACCACCGTGGCGGTTGGGATTTTCATGTTGAAACCGGTTTGCAAATACCCAGTAATGACCCAATAGTATTAATGTCCGCTCTTGCAGTGAATACAAAACATCTAGGATTAGCTTTTACTGCAGCTCCACTGCAGGAACCTCCCTTTAATTTTGCTCGCCGAGTTTCAACGCTCGATCATATCTCTAAGGGGCGTATTGCTTGGAATATGGTTACTAGTTCGTTGGAAAATGCTTTTCGAAACTTTGGTTACGATGAACTTGTCCCACATGATGAGCGATACAAGTGGGCAGATGAATATGTAGATGTATTGTATAAACTTTGGGAAGGTTCATGGGATGAGGGAGCGCTATTACAAGATCGAGAGAGTGGAATTCATGCAGCTCCAGCAAAGGTTCATAAAATAAACCATGTTGGTGAGCGCTATAAAGTCGAAGGTCCGCATCTTGTTTCACCATCACCACAGCGAACGCCAGTGTTGTTTCAAGCAGGATCATCGCCTGCCGGCCGAGACTTTGCTGCTCGAAATGCTGAGGCTGTCTTTATTGTAGCCCCTGATCCTGAAAATGCTCGTAAGCTAATCAATGATACTCGACGTCTAGCTATTCAAAATGGTCGGGATGGTAATGATATTCACTTTTATCAAGGGTTGTCTTTCGTCGTTGGGGAGACCGAAGAAGATGCTCGGCGTAAAGAATTTGAACTAGATAATAAGGTTGATTTCGATATGATGATCGCTCATATGGCAGGGGGTATGGGGGTTGACCTAGGAAACGTTGGGCTTGATACACCGCTTGAAAATATCGAAACTGAGGGAATAAGAAGCACATTCGAATGGTTAAAGCAAAGCACACCAGGACGTACGCCTAATGTTAAAGACATTGCCCAAATGCGTAGTAGAACGACACGTATCGTAGGAACTCCTGAAACAATTGCTGACCAGCTTGAGCTGTGGAGCAATGCAGGCGTCGATGGAATCAATGTAATAAATGCAACCATTCCAGGGTCTTATGAAGAGTTTATCGATCAAGTAATGCCTGTTCTTCGCCAGCGTGGTTTAGCTCGTGCTGAGAACGGTGAACCAGCTACACTTCGTCATAAGCTTTTTGGAGTAAATCGTCTCAGCGAGCGTCACCCTGCTGCACGATATAGAGGTGCTTTTGCCTCTAAAGAAGGTATTCAACAGTAATTAAGGAATTTTCAGATGACAATATTGCTCAACCGGATGACGCATAAATAAATAGATAATATTAATTTATTGTCTGAAAAAGGTATGAGGGCAATCACCTCATACCTTTTTTGATTTTATAGCAATTGTTATTATGCTGTTTTTTTTGGAATCCTATTTATTCATGTTAACAACATTATTGTGAACATTGACATGAGTTTAAAAAGGTGGCACAAAAAAACCTTGAGTAAGTAGGCGATGAAACCTTACATTGATACGCCATTTATTACTCCCAAATCAGAGCAGATATATAAATATTGAACCTGCTGTTAATCAAATTTGCTTATTTTACTAGTAATAAAAAGATAAACAGCAATGCCTCCAAAACTAATAAGTGTACCTACTATTAATTGGGAGTCACCATGAAGTGCAAATTGACTTAGCAAATAATCCGGTAATGTTAAAAGTGCTAAAATAATAATGACGACCCATGATCTAGCCCACCACGAGATTGCAATAAGAAAAACAAAAGTAATAATTGCTGTAATATTCGTCCACGTAGTCCCAAATTGAATCACAGGTGTTTCAATATTTCTATTAAAGAAAATCAAGCCAATATACAGACCAAGCGGAAGCATCCCAAGTACATAATAAATTGCAAATTCTTTTCCTCTGGAAATATTATTTGCAGAAACATACTTAAACGCACTAAAAATGCCCAATATGAAAATCGCAGCAATACATACATGACCGATTAATTCCAGTAGTGAATAGGAAAGGTTTCCTTTGAATAAATCATTAATAATTGTGAAAGAAAAAGCACCAAAAATGATAATGACGATATATTTAAACCAAGATCGGTAATCAGTAGTCATCTCGTTTGATATCTGATCCATGTATTCTTTAGGTGATTGGCCAATAATGTTGTCGATTGACTTCCCTTTTTTCTCTGCTTCCATAAGATGAACCTCTAATTCTTCCACAATACTTTCAATTCCATCTGAATTCTTTCCACTGGAAAATAAATAAACTCGAAGATCCTCTAAGAAAGATTTGCTTTTAGAAGATAGATTTACAGCTGTACTTTTCAACTCTTCATCCCCTTTTTGGATTATTTAAACTAATCATTTTTTGCTTCATGGTTTAAAACCCGATTGACATTGCCCTTCAAATATTCCCATCGTTCCATAAAGTTTATTAATTCCTGTTCTCCTTTTCGGGTCAGGGAATAATATTTTCTTTTAGGCCCAGCAGTTGATTTTTTTAATGTAGATGTTACCAGTTCTTCTTTTTGCATACGCATCAATAAAGGGTAAATGGTTCCCTCACTAAATGAATTAAATCCATATCCCTCTAATTTTTCAGCTAACTCATATCCATATACTTCTTTATCTTTGATGATTGCCAATAAACACCCGTCCAATATCCCTTTCATCATCTGTGTAGTGGTCAAATGAATGTCACCTCTCTCCATGTCTTGCAATACAAGGTATATAATTATTATGAAGATGAATACCTTGTAATGCAAGATAATATTTAATTATTTTTATGTGAATTGCGGTGAGTTACAAAATTACTTACACGCTAAGGGTTATTTTATAAGTGGTTTATAAGGTAGTATCGAAACGACCATTAAGGGATACTCAACAATGATATTGTCGTCTGATATAACCAAAATTTTTTTTGAAAAATAATTAATTATCCGCATTGTACTCATTAAGAAACAGGATTACCTGAAAGTGATTCACTAGGTACGTAAATATTAGATGTGAGGGGATCTTTTGCATTGAAGTTAATTGAAATTTCTTAATCCCCGAATTCGAAAGAAATGAATAGTACTAAGAAATCTTTTTACACTAGTACCGTGTTTTCTTAATATTCCATATAAGTGTATCAACACCTTTAGAGAAATGAAAAATTGGTTTGACTTCAGTAAGGTCAAAATTAAAGGGAGTAAAAAGTGTATTCCTACATATCTCTGCCTCTACTGTTTGTAACGGCCAAGGACGATGGTGTATTTCTCCGCAATAGATATTGACTCCATTATCCGTACTATACAAGCAATATCGCTCAGTGAGCCAATGTTCTAAAGTTCCTTTTTTAGGAAAAAAAACTTCTGGTAAAGGAGTGTATTTTACATTAAATCTAATTGGAGTATTTGTTTTTCCTTTACGAATACTTTGACAATGAAAGGTTTGTCCTTTTTTTTCAAAAGAAATTTGTGCAGAATAATAGGGCAAACGAAACCATTTCTTGGCTATTGTATAGGAGGCCCAGTCCTCGACGTCAAGAGACATGAAAAAGATACCGGGTTTACCATCACATTGAACATACGTTCTTACATTGATTTCTGAAAATTTAGGGGTTAGTGATACAGATGACAATCCACGAGGATAAATTCCCTCCATAACGAAAAGAATAACTCCCAACCAGGCATATCCATCAAAGGTGTCAATTTCTAAATGTGGAGGAATATGTGGTCTCAGTGTTTCAGCTGGAATAGGCCAATGGGAAAACAAGAGATTTCTCCAAGGTTGTCGCATAATCCATTTTTTTGAAGGTATTGGCCACGGACGGTGAGCGTTATCATCTAGTAAGTTCATGAAAAGTATCTCCTTTATCTTTATATTAACTTAGCTTAGGGGACAAAAAATTCAGAAAATCATTTGGTGTAGCTTTTAAAACTACAGGTATTTTTCAATTGCTCGTGACTTACCCCCTACAAAGCGGTGAGTGATATCATTATAAAAAACACAATTTACCTTTTTTCGGAAATAACAACAATATTGAACCGTTTAATTAAATTGAATGTGGAGAAGTGAATATGTCGAACATTCTATCCTATTTATCTTTTGTTATGATTGCAATAATATTTGTCCTATTTTTATTTATGCTAGTTGGTTGGCGTTGGATTATGAAACGTATAGTTAAGAAGATGGGAAAAATCATTTTAACCGACAGCTATCAAGAAAATATTATGGAGTTGATGCCAGGCCTAAGGCATATGGGCGTTCAAAATATGCTTGAAAATAGCTTGCGTGCAGAAACAGGCGACTTACTGCATCGCCCGCTTGGCTCTTCAAAAAAATGGCCACATTTGGATCCAATTACCTTTATCCCTGCACAAACGACACCGTTTCCTATTGATGGTGAAGAAGACGTTGATGTCAAGGTAACCATTGGACCAAAAGCAAAAAAACCAATGAAAATAAAAATTCCTCTTATGATTACAGGGATGGCCTATGGTATCGCACTTAGTGAACAAACGAGGCTTTCTTTGGCGGAAGCAGCAAAAAATGTAGGAACCGCGATTAATTCCGGAGAAGGCGGAGTAATACCTGAAGAATTAGATAAAGCAGGAAAATATATTTTACAATTTTCAAAAACAGAATGGTCAAAGGAAGAAGATCTTATTAAGCGTGCCGACATGATTGAAATTAAGTTCGGACAAGGAGCATTATTTGGGATGGGTGGGAAAATTTCACCCAAAAATTTAACAGGTCGGGCTCGTGAAGTGATGGGGCTAAAAGAAAATGAGGATGGAGTCATTTTTGAACATTTTTTTGAAAATCAAACATTGAAAGATATTAAAAAACTCGTTAACGAACTTCGGAGTATAACTGGTGGTGTTCCCATTGGTGTAAAAATGGGGGCAGGGGGAAAATTGAAGAAGATATAGATCATTTAATTGAACTTGGTGTTGATTTCATAACGATTGACGGCGGCCAAGCGACCACACATGGTGCACCACCGATTTTATCCGATGACATGGGAATACCAACATTGCATGCAGTTGTCCGGGCTGTTAATCATTTAGAAAAGAGAAAAATGAAGGGACAAATTAGTTTAATTGTCTCAGGAGGGCTATTAGTACCTGGGCACTTTTTAAAAGTACTTGCCCTCGGTGCTGATGCTGTTTATGTAGGATCTGCTATATTATTTGCTGTCTCCCATAATCAAGCATTGAAGTCTCTTCCCTTTGAACCACCTACACAAGTTGTTTGGAATCAAGGTAAATTCAAGGATCAATTTAAGATAGAAGATGGAGTAAAAGCAGCAGAGAAATTCTTTACAGCAAGTATAGAAGAAATGAAAATCGCATTAAGAGCGATGGGGAAACGCTCTTTAAAAGAGTTGTCAAAAAAAGATTTAGTTTCCTATGATGAATTGACTGCTAAAATGGTTGGAATTCCATTTTCATTTGAACCTTGGGAAGACAAACAAGAGAAATAAGTGAATACGTGCCTACGTACCTATTAGCAAATTTACGAAAAATAGCAACAGAATTATTTATACCAACTTGTTTCATAAGCTTTTTGGGCAGAGGGATCCAGAGATGCTAAGTTTATTATTCCTTTGGCAAATCCAAATACCTTTGTAAATCATAAGGCTTTAAAAAGCATAGTTCTTAAAAAAGAGTTTGTTTAGTCATCAATTATTCCACCTTTACCTTGTCCATATTTTTATATGCATGATAAAGGTAAATCTATGTTGGTTATTATAATGGAACACCAAAAGCTGCCGAGGAGGCAGCTTTTTTTTCTTTCCGATAAGGTCGTTCATGTAATTACTATTTTTACTAAGGTTCTGACTGATTATAGATTTTATTTCTTTTTTTCAACTATCTTATTAAGTAATTGTAAGCGGTGATATATCTACCTCATCTCACTAATAGGTTTTTGATTAAGTAAACTAAAATATCAAATTAGACTAAGGTTTATAGCAAAAGCTTGTCTCCATTCATAGGATAAAGAAAGGCTGAAATCAATGTTATTGGATTCAGCTTTCCCAAACGGGTTTTAAGTGTGGTTTCCCTTATTTGTCATGACAAAAAAAGGCGATGCTTCCGCCCGTTTTAGGGTTAATATGAAGGGAGAGGCTAGAATTGCCAAATGTTCAGTTAGTACCCTTCCAAGTAGAAGGAATAACAGAAATCACTTCGGAAGTTCCAAGAGGTATTAAAATGATTCGTGCACGCTCTATTTGGAGAGAAGGGTTTAAGGGTGAGAACATAGTAGTAGCCGTAATCGATTCAGGATGCCAACCAGATCACCCTGATTTAATTGGTCAAATTATTGGAGGATATAATTTCACGGAAGATTATTATGGTGATCCTTTCAACTTTGCCGATAATAACGGACATGGGACTCATGTCAGCGGAACCATTGCAGCAGCAGAAAATGGTTTTGGAGTTGTAGGTGCAGCACCTAAAGCGAAGTTGCTGGTACTTAAGGTTTTAAATGGATCAGGAGAAGGAACAACAGAAAGCATTACTTCAGCTATTAATTACGCTATCAATTGGACAGGCCCTAAAGGTGAAAAAGTACGGGTTATCTCTATGTCATTAGGGGGACCGGATGATGACCCGGCCTTACATTCGTCGATTATAAACGCCGTTCAATCTAATATAATGGTCGTGTGTGCCGCGGGTAATGAAGGCGATGGAAATGCCGAAACAAACGAGTACAGTTATCCAGCTGCATACCAGGAAGTTGTGGCAGTAGGCTCAGTTAACCTGCGTGAACGTATATCTAGATTTAGTAATTCTAATGGTGAAGTGGATTTAGTGGCCCCAGGGGAGAAAATTGTATCAACCTTTCCTGGTAACCAATTTGCCGTCTTATCAGGTACATCCATGGCTGTACCACATGTGTCAGGGGCTGTTGCGCTTTTGATAAATAAATTTGAAACAAAACTTGGCCGTAAATTAACAGAGGTAGAAGAATTTAATGAACTCTTAAATAATACAGTTTCGCTGGGCAAATCAAAGACTCAAGAAGGGCATGGAATGCTGAAACTAAATCACCAGAAATTAGAAAATATAAAAAAGGCTTTAAGGGAGTTTAGGTAACCTTACAGATAGAGAAAAGGTAAGTATATGATCCTAATTTCATGTATATTGGGTTAGAAACTCAAATAAAAAGAGATACAAACCAACCCTCTGAGAGTAACTAAGGGTTTTTTTTTATGTAAATTTTTTGCTTATTGAACTACCATGAATATAAAACTCTAGGTGTTACAAGTGGTTTAGAACTATTATTAAACCTAAAAAGCTACTTCAAAGATTGAACTCTGAAGTAGCTCCTACTTTATAACTTTCTATACTTCTCTGGTACTCTGGAATCGAATATAGGGACTTCTTTTCTTATTTGCGGTACTTTCTCTAAATCTAAAGTGGCCTTTAATTCACCCACTTTCTGATCTAATTTCTGAACAATGTCTCCCCATGGATCTACAATTTGTGAGCAACCTGCGAATTCCACTCCTAACTTTGTTCCCGCCACATTTGATGCAACAACATACATTTGGTTCTCAATTGCGCGCGCACGAAGTAATATATTCCAATGTGTTTCCCTTGCGAGTGGCCATTCTGCTACGATATGTAACACTTGAATACCTTGTAATGCTAAGTCACGAATAATTTCAGGAAATCGTAAATCGTAACAAATAATAATCCCCATCTTCACACCTTCAAGTTCGAATACTTTAACTTGATTATGACCTCCCGTTAAAAACTTTGGCTCATCTAACATCGGAACAAGGTGCATCTTGTCATATGTGTGAACAATCTCACCCATTCGATTTACAATAACCGCACGATTAAAGATACCTTTACCGTCTAATACGGCAATCGAGCCACCTACCAAGTTTACATTAAACCTCTTACCCAGTGATTGTAAAAATTCAATTGATTGATTACCATCCTCTTTGCAGATTTCTTTCAATTCTTCTAACGCATAACCCGTAGACCACATTTCAGGAAGTACTACAACATCCAAATCATCACTGTAGTTAGCTTCTAACCAGCGTTCAATGATTTTCCTATTCTCTTCTGGATTCCCAACTTCTAAATCCATTTGAAATACTAAATAATTCATATAATTCACTCCTCAATAGTATTTAATAATGAAGTATCTGGTTTCACAAACAACCATAAAATAGTTGCAAAAACACAGGGATTACAGTTACTCCTAATGTGATATGCCAACTAAAATTTTCTGTTAGCCATCCACATAATAACGGTGATACAAATGCTCCTAGATTTCCCCACAAGTTCATCCAACCTGATATGGAACACTCTAACTTTAGCGGTTTCGACAAGTTCTCTGTCTTCAAGTATATATTCTTTTTCTTGTTCATTCACTAACTATTAGTACAAACATGAAAATTCAGTCAATTTAAAGTAATAAGATTGTTATACATATCCTTCTTTACATTTATTAAGCAGTTAAAATATATCTTGATCAATTTATGATGCAGTTTCTCTCTTTTGTAGGCTAAGGGGTGGTTCGTATTATAATGTTAGAACGTTTTACTTAATGAGCTTTTTAAACCGGTATCCATATCAAATATAGAGGAAATATACATTTTTGATCATCACTTTGAAGACCATACCTTTAAGATTTTATTAAGTCACTTATATTAAAAGATGAAGAAAAGAATGTAAAAATATATGTTGCGTAAAAGGGAAATAAAGGGAGATGGAGGGATATGGCGTTTACATGCACTGAATGAAGACCAATCGTTTAGAAGCCCGATTATCAGTAAATATAGGTCCAGAGCAGCTTTGCATGTTTTCTCATTCAATGATAGGATGTGTACGATATTAAATATAGAAAGGATTGATTCTTCATTAATTTTCTCGATTTAACGTACACGTTGGCAATGGAAAAAGCTATGTTTCGGGCTCATGGGATCGGTTATGCACAATATGCTCAAAAACTGGAGCAACGTATAAAGGTTGAACAAGAACGGGAACAAGATTATTTACAAAGCAGACGTATATTAGAGGTAATGAGAGCCAATCTTTTTATGAAATGAATAGGTTTATATACAAACTCAGTTTGCAAATAGAATATAAAAACTCATAAACAAAAGAGAGAGTAATCTTAAGATTGCTCTTTTTTGTCTTGTACTAAATAGATTTTGGATAACTTTTCCTAAAGCATAGACCATTGTTGATAAGTACAACTTCGTTCAAAAAGTGACTAAAGCATTGGATAAGAACGAAAGAAATCTCCGGGATTAAAGAAAGCTCATTTTATCCTCTTTAAAGGCTATTTAAATCTAAAGGGAAAACACAGGGATAGAGATATTAAATTACAAAGCGAAGATTGGAGTAATCTGTTGTATCTTTATAGGTTTTCACCACAAAGAAAGGTAAGGATATCGTATCCTTACCTTTTAATGGCTAAGCTCCTAATATTGTCTATATACATATGGATCCTTAGGTTCAACGGTTTTATTATATGATGATACTTTGAGTATCGGAATGGTCTTCTTAAATGGCTGATAATAAATGGTTTCTAATTCTCCTGTCACGGAATACCACTCATCATTTTTAGGATTCATCCCTTCCGGAAATTCGATTAACATACCGAATGCCCCAGAATCTGCGACACAGTGAATGATACCGAAACGAAACAGAAATACTTGGTTTTTGGCTACATCCTCTGAATTGTAGGAAAATCCGGTTAACGTAATTTGTTTACCGGTGAACTTTCCAGGAGAGTAATAGATGGCTTCTAAATCGGTAAGGTAGTTTTCGTCGGTTAAATGAAGACTATTATGTTCGACTAAGTTTTGGAGCGACTGGTCCATTAAAGTTAAATAGTCATCCTTACCATAATAAAGACTCGTATCAGGCTGCAGAAATTGATGCTGACTATATTCATCTGTGTCATCGTATACTGGGAAATGAAATCCTTTTTTTTCTACGATATTTGAATCCATTGTGGCAACAGGCAGAAAAAGGCCGGTGAAAATGGGAATCAAAAATAGCGAGTAAGTAAGGATTTTTTTCCATACCTTGTTTTCATGAGAGTGATCATGTCCTCGATGACACTCTTCACACTCTTCTTGATCTCCTTCTTTTAAATAAAGGTAAGAGCCCATTAACGTAAAAATAGCAAGTATATAGATAGCAATCTGTGAAACATAAGAGTACTCCATATTAATATATTTCGATATATTCCCTGAGGCGTGTAAATGCATAAATAAAAAAGTAAGTCCAAGTAATATAAATAAACGAACCATATATAACACCCTCTTTAAGAAATAAACAATAAAGTTAAGCCAAGTACGGAAATAAAAATATAGGCCATCAAGCATAAAACAAATTTTGTTTTAAACGTACCTAAAAGCATTATCGTATTTTTGATATCGAACATGGCCCCAAATACAAGAAAAGCAACTAGAGAAGAGGTCGAAAAGGTACTTCTAAAAGAACTTGCAACAAAGGCGTCTGCTTGAGAACACAAGGACATGACATAAGACAAAGCCATCATTACTACATTCCCAGATAGATTTCCTTGACCAATTTCAAGCAATAGGGATGTTTTCAAAAAGGTTTGAATGGCAGCTGCCAGAAGTGCGCCAATAATTAAATATTTTCCTACAGAAAAGAACTCTTCAATCGAGTGTCTAAACATTCCTTTTACTTTGTCTTTAAATGTATGAGAATGGTGATGTGTATGTCCTATATGATCATGTTTCAGTTGATTAGTTTTAAATTGAAAGGATAGGATGAATGCAATAATAATGACGACCAAAAATGCAATTCCGCCACGATAGAAAACCATACTCCAACTATTCCCAAACGCAATATAAGTGGAAAACAGAACAATTGGATTAAGAATAGGTGCAGAAAGCATAAAGGCAATGGCCGCTGAAAGAGGAACACCTTTAGCAATTAAGCGGCGGGTAATCGGGACAATTCCACACTCGCATGCAAGAAATAAGACTCCTGCACCTATTGCGTATAAGACAGACAAGACTGGGTTTTTCGGTATAATCTTTGCAATCATCTCTTCAGACACAAACATTTGGATTATTCCAGATATAAGGACTCCCAATAGGATGAAGGGAAGGGATTCAATTAGGATGCTAATAAAAATGGTATTCATTTGCAAAAGTGCCTGATAGTTCATCATAAACCACCTTCCATAAAGCTGACTTATCCATATTAGTTTTGTTATACAGGGAAGTCAATTTTTTATTTCTGGAATAACAGTCCAGAAGTTGATTGAGTAAGAGAATATAGATAAAGTAGGAATATTTACGGAGTGTATCCAGGTTTAAAAGGAAGGTTAACAGGTATACGAGAGAAGCAACTTTTTACCGCTGGAATGGTCAAAGTGGTATTTTTTATACCAAAGCATGATTTTGCAAAGTTCTGTAAACATTAGGATCAGTCACGCAGAGCCATTTCAACAATCTATGAATCGGGAGGATTATAACGTTGGTGAATGTTGAGAATGTATAGAAAAGATATAATAAAGACGGTAGCTTTTTATGAAGTCTAGACTTACTTTAATGAACTCTATTTATTCAATTCCATTACAGGACTACTTATTGGAAAGGCTAAAATCCTTGATGTATCAAGGGTTTTAGCCTTTTATTTGTAATATTTACTTTCAGCTGATTGTTGCTGACTTTGCTCCTTATAAGTAATTAACAACTAATATTATTGAGTAGAATAAGTAATAGACATTAATGTAAAGGAGATGAATTGATGGTGGAACAATAAATTTCCTTCGTTAATTATCTGAAAAAATATATTAATATAATAATTCGGATTATTAGAAAGTGTATTGTATTTACAAATAAATTAATTTACAATGTTACTCATTCCTATAAAACGCGTTAAATTAATATCCTTGTATAATATCAGTGTAAATGGTCTGATAGTTTCTACCTGGTCGCCTTAAAAATGCCGGACTACAGGGAAGTATGAAATAAAAGAGGCCTAACAGGTATTTAGTCACTCGTTCCCTAAGTAAGTTTGATATTGCTACTTATAAAAGGTTCTTATTTGACTCAAGATACTTTGTTTTTAAAAGCTCTTATTTTTCATTCTTTCTGTCCTGTGGCTGAAAGTGTGAAAAATAAGGGCTTTTTATATTAAATAATGCTTTTTATATTAAAAAAATTGGAAAAGATAAATCAAAGGGGATGATAGCATGTATTTTTTGTTGAATATACTAGGTGTTTTAGTTGTGATGGGCATCGTTTACCTTTGTTCACCTAATAAAAGAAATGTTAATTGGAAAGCCATTCTTAGCTTGTTAGTGTTAGAGTTACTTATTACTTGGTTTATGTTATCGACTAAAATAGGGGCATGGGTCATTAATCAAATTGCATCTTTCTTTACTTGGTTGATTTCATGTGCAAATGAAGGGATTTCTTTTGTCTTTCCTTCTGTTATGGCAAATGAGCAAGTTGATTTCTTTTTCAGTGCCTTAATGCCAATTATTTTTATTATAACGTTTTTTGATATTTTATCGTATTTCGGTATACTCACATGGATTATCGATAAAGTAGGATGGCTCATTTCAAAAGTGTCTAGATTGCCAAAACTTGAAAGTTTCTTTTCCATCCAGATGATGTTTCTTGGAAATACAGAGGCACTTGCCGTTCTCCGGATTCAACTCGCTGCGATTAAAGATCAGCGTTTATTGACATTTGGAATCATGAGTATGAGTAGTATCAGTGGTTCCATTATTGGAGCATATTTATCCATGGTACCTGCAACATATGTATTTGTCGCCATTCCTTTAAACTGTTTAAATGCCTTGCTGATTGCAAACATGCTCAACCCAGTCAGTGTCAGTAAAGAAGAAGATGTCGTTTATGTTCCTACTAAAGAGGAACGTAAAGATTTCTTTTCCACCATTTCTAACAGCATGCTAGTGGGAGCCAAGATGGTTTTCGTCATCATGGCAATGGTTATCGGTTATGTGGCGTTAACAGCAAGCTTGAATGGGATATTTGGTTTCTTTGTGGATGGCCTGACCATTCAAAAAATCTTCTCTGTGATTTTTAGTCCATTTGCATTCCTGCTTGGATTAACTGGACATGATGCCATGTATGTCGCTCAATTGATGGGAATCAAGCTTGCCACGAATGAGTTCGTTGCCTTGCTCGATTTAAAGGATAAAATCAGTACACTACCCCCGCATACAGTAGCTGTTGCTGTCACTTATCTGACGTCATTTGCCAACTTCAGTACAGTAGGCATGATTTATGGAACATTCAATTCCATCCTTAATGATGAGAAATCGAACATAATCGGTCGGAATGTTTGGAAGCTGTTGCTTAGCGGGATGGCTGTTTCCTTGTTAAGTGCTATGATTGTAGGATTATTTGTTTGGTAATCATTAAAAAACATATGACTTTTTCGTGTAATCAACTAAAAGGTACGTAGTAAGACCACTCTTTATTTGAAAACAAATATATCTATTAATTTCGGTGTGTTAACTACAATTTTAGAACAGACAACGAACTTGCAGGTGAAAAATAGAAACCCGTTGAACTTAATCAGGATTATTCCAGCCTAGTGTGGTAGGACCTAAAAACACTCATTTCTCCGGAGATGAGTGTTTTTATTTGCATCGCTAGAAGACTCAGTTAGTTCAACCCTTTGTTTAGCTTCACATGGGGTATTTTGTGTGTGGTTTTGTTAAACAGATTTCTAAGGAATAGATATCCTTCAAAAGCAAAGAATAAAGAAATATTGACACATAAGCTTCTCTCTTTACATAGGATAGGGGGGTATGGTATTATGATTTTAAGGAGGGGTGAGAGATGGATAAAAAAATAAATGAGCAAGGTTCGTTCATTGAAGATGAAAATGGCGAATGCTGTATTACCTCTTCCCACGGCCGAAAAAGTCATCACTCTGAAGTAGTGAAAAAGAATTTAACGACCCGCTTAAATCGTATCGAAGGTCAAATTCGAGGTATTAAGGGTCTTATCGAAAAAGATACTTATTGTGATGATGTTATTACCCAGATAGCTGCGACACAAAGTGCCATGAATAGTGTGGCAAAGATTTTATTAGAAGGTCATTTAAGAAATTGTGTAGTAGACCGACTGAATGATGGGGATACCGAGGTCATTGACGAAGTGCTAGTAACGATACAAAAATTAATGAAAAAATAAAGGAGAAGTGATTAGGGTGGAAAACGTAACATTGAAGGTAACTGGAATGTCATGTGGTCATTGTGTGAATGCAGTTGAAGGGAATGTAGGAAAGCTTTCGGGTGTAGAAAGTGTAAAAGTACATTTAGACGCAGGAAAAGTAGATGTTGCGTTTGATAATGAAAAAGTATCACTTGAAAAAATAAAAGAAACCATTGATGATCAAGGCTACGATGTTGAATAAGGAATAAGGGTGCTTTTAAAGCACTTCTTTTTTACAATATATTATACCCCATGGTGGTATAAAGGGGCGGGGATAAAGTGAGCAAACATATAAAAGAAACAAGTATGCAAATTTCAGGAATGACCTGCGCGGCCTGTGCAACACGAATTGAAAAAGGGTTAAATAGAATGGAAGGTGTTGAAGAGGCCACTGTTAATTTGGCCCTTGAAAAATCAGTCATTACTTATGATACAGAAAAGTTAAGTACCCAGGACTTTGAAAAGAAAATTCAAGATCTTGGCTATGATGTGGTAAAAGAGAAAAAAGAGTTTACCATTACGGGAATGACCTGCGCGGCCTGTGCAACACGAATTGAAAAAGGGCTAAATAAGATGGATGGAGTATCCAAGGCCAATGTAAACCTGGCACTTGAAAACGCGACCGTTGAATATGATCCTTCTGAAGCTTCCCCAATTGATATTATTCAACGAGTTGAAAAGTTGGGCTACGGGGCGATCATCAAGGATGATAACAAGGAATCGGTGGATTTTCGCCAGAAAGAAATTCAAAAACAAAAGAGAAAATTTATTTTTGCCGTAATTTTGTCATTCCCGTTGTTATGGGCGATGGTAAGTCATTTTAGTTTTACTTCGTTTATTTATATGCCGGATTTCCTCATGAACCCATGGGTGCAAATGGCGTTCGCAACGCCTGTGCAATTCATCATTGGTAAGCAATTCTATGTAGGGGCATATAAGGCTTTGAAAAACAAAAGTGCGAATATGGATGTTTTAGTTGCAATGGGAACGTCCGCTGCCTATTTTTATAGTGTCTATCAATCGATCATCGCCATTGGAGTCCACCACCATACTGCACAACTATATTTTGAAACTAGTGCCATCCTTATCACCCTCATTCTTTTAGGGAAGCTCTTTGAAGCAAAAGCAAAAGGACGTTCATCAGAAGCCATTAAAAAATTGATGGGACTTCAGGCCAAAACAGCGTTGGTGCTGAGGAATGGTGAAGAGCGCGAAATACCTCTAGAAGAAGTCATTGTTGGAGATACAGTTTTGGTGAAGCCAGGTGAAAAAATCCCGGTGGATGGAGAGGTCATCGAAGGGAACTCTGCCGTCGATGAATCCATGTTAACAGGAGAAAGCATTCCAGTAGATAAAAGCATGGGAGATACCGCGATTGGTTCAACCCTGAATAAAAATGGTTTTCTCAAAATGAAGGCCACAAAAATCGGAAGAGATACCGCTCTTTCGCAAATCATCAAGGTGGTAGAAGACGCTCAAGGGTCTAAAGCTCCAATTCAAAGGCTCGCTGACCAAATTTCTGGTGTTTTCGTACCCATTGTTGTCGGAATCGCCCTTTTAACTTTTCTCGTATGGATGATCTGGGTTAATCCTGGTGAATTTACACCAGCTTTTGAAGCGATGATTGCGGTACTTGTAATAGCTTGCCCGTGTGCTTTAGGTTTGGCTACTCCAACATCAATCATGGCCGGGTCAGGGCGTGCCGCAGAGTTCGGTATTTTATTTAAAGGCGGAGAACACCTGGAAACTACTCACCATATTGATACGGTTATTTTAGACAAAACGGGAACTGTTACTAATGGTACACCAGTGTTAACCGATGTCCTCATCGAAAATGGAATGGGTGAACAACACTTTTTATCTCTTATCGGGGCCGCTGAAAAACAATCTGAACACCCACTTGCACAATCAATTGTTCAAGGAATTCAAGAAAGAAAAATATCACTTGGATTGGTTCAGGAGTTCGAAGCTATTCCAGGTTACGGGGTAAAAGCTGTAGTGGATCAAAAAGTGTTACTGGTGGGAACACGGAAATTAATGAAGCAAAATAACGTGGATATTACAAATGCACTACCGGCCATGGAAGACCTTGAAGGGCAAGGTAAAACCGCGATGCTGGCTAGCATTGATGGTGAATATGCAGGTCTTATTGCTGTGGCGGATACCATAAAAGATACTTCTCAAACAGCCATAAAAAGGTTAAAAGAGATGGATATTCTGGTCATCATGATAACGGGTGATAATCAAAGGACTGCTCATGCCATAGGAAACCAAGTTGGCATTGACCAGGTCATTGCGGAAGTACTTCCTGAAGGGAAAGCGGAAGAAGTGAAAAAACTTCAAGCAGCTGGAAAGAAAGTGGCTATGGTTGGAGATGGAATCAATGATGCACCAGCACTTGCCCTAGCTGATATTGGTATGGCTATCGGGACGGGGACAGACGTGGCCATGGAAGCTGCGGATATTACTTTAATTCGTGGGGATTTAAACAGCATTGCAGATGCTATTCACATGAGTAGAAAAACCATGCGAAATATTAAACAAAACCTGTTCTGGGCCTTTGCCTATAACGTAATAGGAATACCGATTGCGGCTATTGGGCTACTTGCCCCTTGGTTAGCAGGTGCTGCCATGGCATTTAGTTCTGTATCCGTTGTAATAAATGCACTTCGACTGCAAAGGGTAAAGCTTAAAAGATAAAATTAATATTTTGGAGAAGCATTGGTACTCGTATCAATGCTTTTTTTAGTCTCTGTTAAATAGTTCTGTTGATATTTATAGTTGCTTGTTTTCCACTAATTTGACTTACAAGACACAGCATACTTACTTAGTGGAGAAGCACCCTTACATCTTATTGAAGGCCTATTGGAGTTAGCGACTCCTGTTCATGCACAAGTATATTCAAGAGTTTATCAAGTTCTTGGCTCAAATATAATGTTTTTGGTGAGGTGAATCCATGTTTCAGGGCTGTATTTATTAATTCTTTCCTCATTGTCTCTATTTTATTATGTAGCAGTTCCATACTTTCCAACGAAAATCCCCTCAAAACCTTTCCTTTATTGTAGTATATTTATTATTACATAAATTAGGATGATTTTAAATATTATAGTAAGTACTTACTTATTAAAAGTAAACAAATTCTGGCGGGAGCAATACAAATCTTCCTCACTATCATTCGATATATGTAATTACAGATAACTATTCATATAAAATTATTACTTCCATACATAACGAGCCGTTAAAAAACATCAGGACTTTAATTTGATATAGCATAAATTTGCAATAAAGAATATAATTTGTATTAGGTAAACTTTTTTTGATTTTATTTTCATATAGTGAATATCTCCATTTTGAGTGAGTTGTATTCGTAAAACTGTATAATTTAGGAGAATTTAATATTTGTTGAATTTTAAAGAGAACCTGTTTATTCTCCTTTTTACTAACTGTATTTCGTTTATTGCTAGATGGATAGGATTAGTAGCTGGGTTTATCAAAAATTACTTAGAGATGAAACTAATAAAGTGTTAAGAAGTAACAAATGGTTTCGACAAAATAATTTTAGGATAGACAAGCTCTATTATTTACTATGAAGATGAAGGAAAATTTCATATAGTATTGGAATGGGTATATTCGTTTAAAAGCGAATATTTAAAAGGGAAGCCGGTGCAAAATCCGGCACGGTCCCGCCGCTGTAATGGTGAGTCCTATGCAAGAAAGTCACTGGATAATATCCGGGAAGACGCATGGAGATGATGAACCTAAGTCAGAAAACCTGCCCGTTCTAAAAATGCTGTTAAACCTACGGGAGATAGGGAGGTGTTAGAGTGCTAGAAGACGAATTTGTTCTTAAACTATAAGCATTTCTGACCGTTAAATCTGGTTGGAAATGCTTTTTTATATTTCGTAATTTTTCAAATAGATAAAATTCCATAATTGAAGGTGGGAAAACATGTTTTTAAAACGGTCTAATTTATTCCATTCTTTTGTTGGACTACTAGTAATTTTCACAATTTTTGTTACTGGTTGCAGCAACACAACAATAGATCAAGAAAATACATCAAATAAAGATAAACAAAAAGTTGTTACTTTTTCATGGCCTGGGGATATAGGTGACTTAAATCCACACACATATTTTCCGAATGAGTTTTTTTCCCAGGCTATGGTATATGAATCCCTAGTTTATTACGGTGAAGGCGGAGAAATTCAGCCTTGGCTTGCAGAGAGCTGGGATATATCGAAAGATGGAAAAGAATATATATTCCATCTGAGGAAAGATGTTAAATTTTCCGATGGTTCCCTCTTTAATGCTGCAATCGTTAAGAAAAACTTTGATACCATTTTAGATAATCGCAAACAACATGAATGGGTGGAATTAATTAACCAAATCAAAGGTACTGAAATAATAGATGAATATACATTTAAACTTATTTTGAACAACGCGTATTATCCAACTCTTCAAGAACTAACTTACATCAGACCGTTGAGATTTGTAGGAGAAGCTGCTTTTCCTGACAGTCAAAACACATTTAAGGACGGACTCAAGTCTCCGATTGGCACAGGACCGTGGGTATTGAGCGAATATAAGAAAAATGAGTTTGCAGTTTTTAAAAGGAATGAACAGTATTGGGGTACTAAACCTAAAGTAGATAAGGTGGTTGTTAAAGTCATTACTGACGGTGAGTCAAGAGTATTAGCTTTTGAGAAAAAAGAACTCGACTTTATTTTTGGAAACGGAGTCATAAGCCAAGATTCATTCCAATTTTTGAAGAATTCAGGGCAATATGAAACCAAATTGTCAGAACCTACAGCTACAAGAACGCTTCTTCTTAATTCAAACAGAGAAGCGACTAAAGACCTTAAAGTTCGGTTAGCTCTCCAACATGCTTTTAATAAACAGGCTGTTATTGATAAGATCTTTTATGGTATGGAAAAAAAGGCTGATACTTTGTTTCCACCTACTTTGCCATACACGAAAATTAATATAAAGCCATATGAATATGATGCAGAAAAAGCAAAACAGTTATTGGATGAAGCCGGATGGAAACAAGTGAAGGGGAAACCATTTAGAGAAAAAGACGGAAAAGAATTGCAATTGGAATTACTGTTTAATAGTACAGACAACATCCAAAAGTCAATCGCAGAATTTACCCAAGGTGATTTTAGAAAGCTAGGAATAGATGTTAAGTTGACTAGTCAAGAAACTAATACTTTTTGGACAAATGCATTTCAAGGTCAATTTGATTTATTATTTACATCTACTTGGGCTGTACCATTTGATCCACATTCCTATTTAGCTTCTATGACGACAAATACGGAAAATGGTGGTCCAGATTATAACGCTCAATTAGGGTTGCCAGTAAAAAAAGAAATAGACCAGAAAATTAAGAAAGTATTATTAACTACAGACGAAGAAGAGAGAAAAATACTGTATTCAGAAATATTAACGACATTGCACGAACAAGCAATTTATTTACCGATATCTTATCAGTCTAATATAGCAGTGTATCAAAAAAACATTAGTGGAGTAGATTTTTTACCTCAAGAAGCTGAGGTCCCTTTAACTTCAATTGACGTTAATTGAAGTGGGGATACTTAAAAACAACTTAAGGAGTGCTACATGAGTTGGTTTATTTTTAAACGTCTCACAAGTTTAATTCCAATTTTATTAGGAATTTCGCTCATCACTTTTATCTTGCTTCACTTAATTCCTGGAGATCCGGCAGTAGCTTACTTAAGGGCGTCACATATACCTCCTACGGATGAGACAGTGGCAGCCCTTCGAGTTGAGCTTGGATTAAACAAGCCTTTATATGTCCAGTATTTTGAGTGGCTGGGAAAAGTGTTGCAATTGGATTTAGGGATGTCTTATGTGTCCAATAACTCTGTATGGGAAGAAATTGTGGTACATTTCTTCCCAACAGTTCAATTAACAATTGCTTCGCTTATCTTTATTGTTTTTATTAGTTTACCCTTAGGAATGATTTCTGCTATTTACAAGGGGAAATTTGTTGATCAGTTTAGCAGAATACTAGCCTTTGTAAGTGTCTCTATGCCAACCTTTTGGCTTGGCTTTCTCTTGATCTATTTTTTATCAGTAAAGTTAGATTTATTTCCTGTATTGGGAAGGGGGACTTTGGCTCATCTAGTGCTTCCTTCCTTGACATTGGCTTTTGCGTATATAGGTACGTATATGCGATTGCTTCGGGCTAGCATGCTGGGAAATTTGAATGAGCCATTTGTTGTTTATGCTAGAGCGAGAGGGTTGCGTCAAAGACTAATCGTTATCAGGCATGTCTTAAAAAAGTCCTTACTACCTGTGGTAACTGGACTTGGCATGAGCTTCGGTAACATGCTAAGCGGAGCGGTTATTGTTGAAACAATTTTTGCTTGGCCCGGCATGGGACAGTTATTTGTCACATCTATATTAAATCAAGATTATCCGATGATTCAGGGGTGTGTATTATTTATGGGCGTGATCTTTGTGGTCTGTAATCTTCTTGTGGATCTTACATATTCTTTCCTGGATCCTCGTATACGCTGGGAGGGAGAGAAATAAGAGTGGTGCAAAACGTGAAACGAAAGCTGATGACACATAAGCTCATGATGATCAGCATCATGATTATTTCCTTCCTGACAGTATTGGCTCTTTTTGCTCCTTTTTTGGCTCCTAATGATCCGAACTTGATTGATATCGTTCAGAAGCTGCAAGGGCCCTCCTCTCAGTTTCCATTGGGGACTGATCATTTAGGGAGATGTATTTTGTCCCGATTAATCTATGGAACACGAACCTCGTTGGGAACAGCTTTCCTTGTCATGGGATTAATGATAATTATTAGTATCCCACTTGGTATTTATGCAGGCTTTATAGGGGGTAAGGTTGATTATCTCTTCATGAGAATGTGTGACATACTCATGGCATTCCCAAGCTTTCTTCTGTCCCTTGCTTTAGTCGGAATTTTAGGACCGAGTCTTGGCAATCTGATTTTGGCGATGGTGCTTGTCCAATGGGTTTTTTATGCACGCGTCATTCGAGGTATGGTACTTAGTGTAAAGGAGCAAAACTTTGTCTTAGCAGCCAAAATATGCGGGACACCAAGGAGTAGCATTATCATCAAACATATCTTACCTGCCATCATCTCTCAAGTTGTTGTATTAATCTTTATGGACATCGGAGGAGTTATTTTGGCAATTTCTGGTCTCTCTTTTCTAGGTCTTGGCATACAGCCTCCAGATGCAGAGTGGGGAATGATGATCAATGATAGTAAGCCATTTTTTAGAGAAACCCCTTCATTGATGCTGTACCCTGGGATGATGATCTTCATCGTTGTGATTGCTTTTAACTTGTTTGGCGAAGCTTTGAGGGATGCTCTAGACCTAAAAAAGGAATAGAAGGGAGGATGGAAGATGGGACAAGACCCCATTCTAACTGTAGACAAATTGAATGTTATTGTAACGACACCGTATGGAGTGACTCAAACTGTCCATGATGTCAGTTTTAAGCTGGAGGCTGGGAAAGTGTTGGGCCTTGTCGGAGAAAGTGGATCAGGGAAAACGATGACATGCATGTCTTTGTTAAATCTTTTACCTGAAAAGGCAAAGGTGGTACAAGGGAGTATCAAGTTTAAAAATATTGATCTTTTAAATGTTTCCACAGAAGACTTAAGGAAAGTACGGGGTAGTGAGATCGCTATGATTATGCAAAACCCTATGATCGCCTTTAATCCTGTGAGGACGATAGGGCGGCATTTTATTGAAACACTTAGAACTCATTTGCCCATAACGAAGCAGCAAGCGCGGAAAATGGCTGTGGAGTATTTAGAAAAAACGGACCTGCCTAATCCAGAGAATGTCTTGAAGCAATATCCGTTTCAGCTAAGCGGCGGGATGCTGCAACGGGTTATGATTGCGATTACCATGTCTTTAAGTCCATCTATCATCATTGCTGATGAGCCGACGACTGCACTTGATTCGACAAACCAACTCCAGGTTTTGAAACAGTTGGATAAGTTAAGGAAAGAATACAATACATGCATTTTATTAGTATCACATGATTTAGGGGTGATTGCTCAGTTAGCTGACGAAGTAGCTGTAATGTATGGCGGCTATATCGTTGAGAAAGCACCAGTGTTGAAGTTGTTAAATCGCCCAATGCACCCGTATACCAAAGTCTTGTTAGAATCCAGACTTGGATTAACAAGAAGAAAGATAAAGATTGAAAAACGTGCCAGCGTTTCGCGCCCCTATTTAATAAATAGTGAAAAAACATGCCCTTTTTTAGAACGATGTGAGGACGCAGATTATACATGTTCTAGTTATAATCTTGAATTTAAAGAGTATGAAAAAGACCATCTAGTACGATGTGTAAAATCAAGATAAAGAGTTAGGTGGATGAAGAGTGAGCTTGCTTGAGTTGAAAGGAATAAAGAAAACATACTTGTTGGGGAACCCTATTTTTGGGAAGCGTAAATCTGTTGAAGCCATTAAGAGCATCTCTCTAACTATGGAAGAAGGAGTATGTTTAGGCCTTGTTGGAGAAAGTGGATCTGGAAAGAGTACCCTGGGCAAAATTATTCTGGGACTGGAAAAGCCGGATCAGGGAGAGGTATGGTTTCAGGGGAAGAGCCTTTATTGTTTAAAGGCAAAAGAATTAAAGGAGTTACGGCGAAATCTGCAAGTTGTCTTTCAAGATTGTTATAGCGCTGTTAACCCAAGACTAACGGTAGGGGAGATCATTGCTGAGCCGTTAAGAAATTACGAAAGGCTTACGTCTGTTCAAGAGAAAAAGAAAGTACAGGAGCTTTTGGAGATCGTTGGGTTATGCCCGGAAGATATTCGTAAATACCCACACCAGTTCAGTGGAGGACAGCTACAAAGAATCAATATCGCAAGAGCGATTGCCTTAAAGCCAAAGTTAATTATTCTTGATGAGGCTGTAAGTGCTTTAGATGTTCTTGTTCAAGTACAAATATTAAATCTTTTGGCACAATTAAAAGAAGAGTTTCAACTTTCATATCTCTTTATTTCCCATGATTTACAGGCAGTCAATTACATCGCAGACCGTCTAGCGGTAATGTACAATGGTGAGGTTGTTGAATGGTTAGATGATTTGGAACAAATTGAACGATTAAAACATCCTGTTTCAAAAAAGTTATTGTCATCTGTGCTGCCTCCATATCCGGGAATATTGTGATGCGTTAATTATAGGTTTGTGATGTGGGAAATTAGGTTAGTAACGGAATATCTGAAAAATCAAGTGTTTAAGCTCCGGTGTAAAGCCATTCCATCTCTTATACTGGTACATCTATATGGGATTCCGTTCTCCGTTGTTTTTATCAATAATATAAGTGCCGATTTATTCTTTAATGGGGTCTAAAGTGAAAAACGCGATAGCGTATAATATCTGTGTTTTGTCGGCAGAATCTATCACCATCAAGTTAAAATTTTATGAAGACTATAAACCAGTACCTTATTCGAATAAAACAAAGCCACCTATCATTAGAAGGTGGCTAGAATTTTTTAGAGTTTTCTCCAATAATAAGTAACCACTATTAACAATCTTTATTCAAAAACAACAGCTTATTCGGTTTGGTATAACGGTACTTCATTAAAAACGTTCAGCAATATACTGTTCAGCTTTTTTTCAGTCTTTATATAAGGGGTCTCGGCAGTTTTTTTGCGGGAAAAATGCGCTAAGCAAATTCTAGAATAAAAAAGTGACATTTATTATACTTTAGGACCATTTTTTATGAAACAAAACTATTTTTCAACGTAATTATTCCTCAAAAACCTTTTTGCCTAAAACAAACCAGACATTATTGACGCCTTGTCCATTTATATCACCGGCCTGCTTATCTTTCACAAAGTAATAAAGTGGATGCCCTTTATAAGTTGTTTGCTTTTGTCCGTCATCTCTTATGATAGTATTAAACTCTTTTTTGTTGAATCCTTTAGCGGAGATAATGTTATCTGCATGGAAAGGTGGCCAAATTTCACTACATTGACCTTTGCAATTACTGACGGTAGAATCATCTTTTGTGAAATAATAAAGGGTCATTCCTTCTTGGTCTGCTAAATATGTCCCTACTTTGTCTGATCTTAGCCTTTTAAGCTTGTACTTTTTTGACTCATTCTGAATTATATCCGTGATGGAGAAGGTCTTAACATTCACACGTGCAATAGAGAGATCCCGATTTAATACATAAGCCCGGTCCCCGTCGTGGCTAAAGACAATTGCTTGTCTGGGTTCATTGAAACCGTCAATTGTTTTAACTACGCGGTGATCAGCGACATTGATTACGTCAATCGTATTGCAGCTTTATTACTTGCAAAAAGGAGCTTGTTATCAGGCGAAAGAGAAGCACCATATGGCTCACGACCCACTTTGATTTCACTCTTTATATTGCCGTCAAGTGTATCAACTGCGGAAATGCTGTTGCGTCCGCTGTTCGCGGCATACAATGTACCTCCATCAGCAGTGATCGAAATTCCGCGAATCATAGAGAAACCTGATATTTCACGAATGATTTTCTGTGTTGCGGCATCAACGATGGATACTTTATCTCCTTGAAAGTTCGTGACAAAGATGTATTTTCCATCTGGAGAGACTTTTATGCCTTGTCTTGGTTGGGCGAAACCGGTAATGACGGCCATCGGTTTTCGTTTTTCCAAATCCACGAAAGTGACAGAATTGTGTGCTTGATTGTTCACATACAATATCTTTCCATCAGGGCTGACAGCAGTCCCGAATGCACCTGGACCAACGACGACTTCATCTTTCAAGGTGAAGTTTTTTGTGCTGTAAAAACGAAGCGTACCGAGCGTGCTGTCTGAGACGACAAACTCGGAGCCGCCATCAATAAACACGATGTTTCTCGGTGAACCAAAGCCGTCGATCTTTTTGCGCAGCTTGCCTTTTGTAAGATCATAGACTAGGACGGATTGTTCACGGCTATCTGAGACAACTGCTATTTGCTCATCCGGACTTACGGCAAGGGAATTGTTGGTGATGTGGGTGTCAAAGCCTGTCTCTGACACTGGAATTTTACTTTTAGTAGAAGAAGCACCAATTACATTTGGTAGAATAACCACAGTTAGTAAGGCTATAATCCATACACTTATAAACTTCATTTTTTTCAACATTTCTTCACCCCGTGAAATTATTTTCTTGATAAATGTTAAAATACGATCCTTTAAGACTTAAGCCAGATTGATAAGCAGGAGAATTAAATATATGTCAATTTGCGACAGATTCTTAACCACCTTCCTTCGAAATTTTTTAATCGAGCTGTAATTTTGCTCCCTTTACTATAAATAAACGTATAGAGGAGGATATTGGTTTGATTATTATTAAAAAATTTATGATTCATGTTTAGAGTGAATTGTATTGGATCCAGTTTAATTGCGATTTTGATATGTTGATAGACTCTTTCAGGAAACGTTTTCTTCTACACTTATCTGGAAGGGGAAAATAAAGTCACGTACATTTGACCTAAAAATGATATGTGAGCCTGCAATTCTGGACATGGACTTAAGTTAATGTCATTAAGCGAAATAAAGAAAAGCAGAAAGCTCAGATTTTGTCGTTTGGGGTGCGAAAATGATTTGCAGATCGAGGGGAATGAAACTTCAAAGACGACAGTATCCTTCGGTTTTTGAGATACGATTATCACATAATATGAAGTATTAATAGATGCAACCTAATCGAACTGAAACCTATTTGTAACGATTAAATAAAGGATTTATAAAGAAAATTAGGAAAAAAGACTGTCAACTTATGTAGAATATTATGGAAATTGATTAATGAATGGTTAAGTCATATTGTTTTTTTGTTTATGGGGTTCCAAAGTCCCGTATCTAAATACCTGATTTAAAAATTAGTGATTTACATTCCTTAATATGTCTTTTAAAAAGTCCCCCTATACTAAAACCAGATTCAAAGAATTATATAGGAGGGGAAAGATCAATGAAGAATGAAAAAGCTATGGATGAATTGATTAAGAATTGGAGCGAAGAAAGCTTAGGCAAAAATATGGACCGCCGGAATTTTATTCAGGGAGCGAGTAAGCTTGCCGGACTTTCATTGGGTCTTGCCCTTGCGCAATCAATGGGAGGGATTGAGGTAAATGCTGCCCCAAAATTCAGCGATTATCCATTTACTCTTGGTGTATCATCTGGTGATCCACTCTCAGATAGTGTTGTTTTATGGACAAGGTTGGCTCCAGATCCGTTGAATGGCGGGGGAATGCCTCATGAAGCTGTTTCAGTTAAATGGGAAATTGCAAAGGATGAGCATTTTAGAAAAATTGTAAAGAATGGCAAGGAAATAGCCAGGCCAGAACTGGGTCACTCTGTCCATGTGGAAGTAAGCGGGTTAAAACCTGACAAGGTTTATTTTTACCGTTTTAAAAGTGGAGGGGAAGTAAGCCAGACAGGGAAAACGAAAACACTTCCGTTATTAGGTTCCAGTGTTTCTAGTCTGACATTCGCTTTTGTTTCATGCCAACAATTTGAACATGGCTATTATACAGCTTATAAACATTTGGCAAAAGAAGATCTTGATCTTGTCTTTCACCTTGGAGATTACATATATGAGTACGGTCCAAATGAATATGTTTCATCTACGGGTAATGTCCGTGTACATAACAGTCCGGAGATTATTACACTTGAGGACTATCGAAACAGATACGCTCAATACCGTTCTGATATACATTTAAAAGCAGCGCATGCTGCATTCCCATGGGTCGTGACATGGGATGACCATGAAGTTGAAAACAACTATGCAAATGTAATTCCGGAAAAGGGACAATCAGTGGAGGCATTTATCAAACGCAGGGCAGCTGCTTATCAGGCTTACTACGAGCATATGCCACTTCGTAAATCGTCATTGCCAAAGGGGGCTGATATGCGTTTATACCGGAATTTCTCATATGGTGACCTGGCTTCTTTCTTTGTACTTGATTCACGTCAATACCGTGATGATCAGGCAAACGGAGATGGTAGCTCACCGCAAACGCCAGAGTCTCTTGATCCGAAGCGTTCATTACTCGGACCAGAGCAGGAGCAGTGGCTAACTGAGAATCTTTCGAATTCAAAAACAAAGTGGAATGTGCTTCCTCAGCAGATATTCTTTGCACAGCGGAATTATGGAACACCTACTGCTCCAAAATATAGTATGGATTCTTGGGATGGTTATCCGGCTGCACGCGACCGTTTGATAGATGTAGTAAAAAGCAAAAACATTGAAAATCTGGTCGTATTGACCGGTGATGTACATGCTAGCTGGGCTTCCAATTTAAAAACTGATTTCAATGATCCAAACTCAAAGACTTTCGGTGTGGAATTTGTCGGTACATCCATCACATCTGGTGGAAACGGGGCAGACAAACGAGCAGATACTGACAAAATATTAAGCCAAAATCCACATATTAAATTCTTCAATGATTACCGTGGGTACGTCCGATGCAAGGTAACACCAGAGCAATGGAGGGCGGATTACCGTGTGGTTCCATTCGTAACAGAGCCTGGGGCAGATATTTCAACAAGAGCATCCTTTGTTTTTGATAAAGATCAAGCTGGACTCAGAAAAGTATCATCAGCCATAGTTGCTGAAGGAGTTCAAAAAACTAATGAAGTCGAAGAAGATCGTACGCGCGCCCATAATCGTGCACATGAAAAACAAAGGGTGAACAAGCGGGGGAAAGTCACTAATTAATAGTTATCCAGAGTGATACTTGAAGGTTAATAATAGTTAACATATATAAAATGGAAAAGTATCTAAAAAGGAGTGGGTCTGAGAATGCTTTCAAATATCGGAATTCCTGGGTTGGTCATCGTGCTCGTTATTGCTCTAATCATTTTTGGACCCTCCAAGCTGCCGGAAATCGGTCGGGCTTTTGGACGCACTTTATCAGAATTCAAAGGTGCAACCAAAGGATTAGTATCTGATTCAGATAAAGAGGAAGAAAAAGAGAATAATTCTGAAGTGACAGCTGTTAAAAAAGAGGGATAAATAGGAATGATGAGATAGCGGGCGGGGAGACTCGTCTGCTTCTTTGTATGTCGTCAATATTGTAATAGTTGTTGCCAATAAGTTCAAAAGAAATTCAGACTAGACGGAGCTTAAATAGTATTTCCGTGTTTTTTTTTCTTCAAGCTATATTATAAAATTCTTGCCACCACTCGGGGGCTATTGGTTTGTACGCAAAGTGACCAAAAAAGGAGGAGCAAATATGGAAAGCAAGGATTCGCACGTTATTGAGCATATGGAGGAACTCCGAAGCAGAATTATAAAAACTCTGATAGGTTTTGTTGCTTTCTTCATATTGAGTTTCATATTCGTACAGGATATATATGAACTGCTTATTAAGGATTTAGAAGGAAAACTTGCAGTTCTCGGTCCAAGTGAGATCCTGTGGGTCTATATGATTATCGCTGCTGTATGTGCAATAGCTGCAACTATTCCGCTAGCTGCATTTCAGGTATGGCGCTTTGTAGCACCTGCATTGAAACCTGAGGAGAGGAAGGTTACATTTCGTTTTATCCCTGGGTTATTCATCTTATTTATCATAGGAATCTCTTTTGGATATTTTGTGTTATTTCCTATTGTTTTAGGGTTTCTGACTTCACTTTCCGCTGGGCAGTTCGAGATGATGTTTACTGCGGAAAAATATTTTCGGTTTATGATTAACTTGATTTTACCATTTGGTATTTTATTTGAAATGCCGCTTGTGGTCATGTTCCTAACAAGATTAGGAATATTAAATCCTACAAGGCTGAAAAAGTCACGTAAGATTTCTTATTTTGCCCTGGTTATCGTATCAATCCTGATTACGCCCCCGGATTTAATTTCGGACATTTTGGTTATTGTCCCTTTGCTTGTTCTTTATGAAGTTAGTGTACAGCTGTCTAATATTGTTTATCGAAAAAGGCTTTTAAGAGAGCAATCAGCGTTTCCTGTTACATGACAGGGAAATTCAGCACGTCCATTATTGAATGGATCATCTTATTCCCATAGTCTCTTAAACCAGCAGGGGAATTCCTAGCTTCTTAGGAAACAGAAGCTAAACCAGAACCTGTTGGTGCAGGTGGCTTGGGCCTGCCTAATATGGAGGAATGGGCAGCATGATGTAAGGCTATTAAGCCATGCATCGGAGAAATAGTTAAGACTAATTCTCCCCGGTTTTTCACTTATTTTGTCAAGTTGTCATGTTAATAATTTATATCAATAGCAAAAACCACTTCCTATCATTATCATTAGGGAGTGGTTTTTTTGTAGGGATCAACTATTTGTTGTGAGTGCATCAACTCTAGTTCTTCAATAAATAAAGATAAAGTAGGATTCTTATTTATTTTCTTCCAAGAAGCCAAAACATCAAATTTAAGATTGTCTCCTTCAATGTCAATAAAACGAAGTGTAGGAGGAGCGTATAGCTGTAGATATTTCGGAAGAATGGTAATGCCGATATCTGAATCCACCATCATGTACACTGCTTCAATCCGTGAAGCTGTGCTAACCAAGTTTGGAGAGAAACCATGATTGGCACATGCAGCCAGCAATAAATCAAAACCTGGAGGAGCTTCATGCCTGTCCAGCATGACAAAAGGTTCATGGGCTAATTCCGAAATGTTGATACTCGCTCTATTCGCAAGGGGGTGGTCTTGATTTAGGATAATACAATGGGATTGAGGCCATAAAGTTTTGTATTCCAGTCCACCAATACTTTGTAACCCAAGTGAAAGTGTGAAAGCTATGTCTAGTTCATCGGATTTTAATTTCTCAATCATTTGCCCAACTTGATAATAGCTCAACCTTATTTTTACATTTGGGTGTTTGCGTCTGAATTTTCGAATCAAAAGGGGCAAAAATTCTCTCACGGGTATGCTCAATAATCCTATATTAAGTGTCCCAATTAACCCTTCCTCAGCTTGCTGGACATTTTCAATCGACTCTTCAAGCTTCTTTATGATCTCCTTTGCATCTTTCAAAAAAACAGCTCCAGCGTTGGTCAATTGAACGGAATGTTTATCTCGAAGGAAAAGTTTTACACCTAATTTTTTTTCTAAAAGGGCGATCTGTTGACTCACAGCAGGTTGTGCTACAAACAATTCCTTTGATGCTACCGTGAAATTTAAGTGTTCAGCAACTGCAATAAAATAACGCAATGGACGAATGTCCATCCCCAATCTCCCCTGTACTACTTGAAAATTCATAAGATTATGAATTTATTATAATTGGAATCTGAAAAATAAACAAACGTTATAAGGAAAAGGTTATTACCATGATTATTTTTTGATATTTCCAAAAATAAGAGGTTTTATATATATTTTAGTTATGGAAGAACAAGACGAAAGCTCGATACCTGAGTATGAAGTGGGAGTAAACATGAAACGAGCAATAAGGCATTCATGGATGCTAGCTTACTTTCCTGAAGATACCCAGAGTGAAGTATGGGAGAAAAATCTTGATGCCACGATTGCTTCTTTTTTTGCTCCGTTTCCAAATTCAAAAAACATGGAAAACCGTTGTGCAAAGGGGAACCGGAAGCATTACATTTTTACTTAAAAATGTATACGTTTCCAAACATCGAACAGTTGATATGGCTGCTCGGGTTGCAGAAGTTTCGGCTTTATTAGCAGCAGTTGAAGCTGTTTTATCGGAAAAGAAAGCGATGTTTAAGTGATTCTCTTTTCAACTAAATCACCGCCTTCGACACCTCTAAGGTGAAGAACTATTAAATGATAGGAGGTTTTACAATGCTAGATAATTTACAAGAAAAAAGTTCAGGCGTTGTTCGTACTGTTCTTGGACTAGTGCCTGCTCAAGAACTAGGTGTTGTGCTTATTCATGAATCACTTCTTTCTGTGATGCCTGGTGCGGAGTATGCACCAGAGATCGATATGGATAGAAGTAAGATATTTGAGGAATTAAAGCGTGAGCTTACTGAATTTCGTAGACTTGGTGGAAAAACAATTGTAGATCGTAGCGGTATGTTCCACGGTCGTGACGTAAAGCTTTATGAAACTCTTTCTAGAACAACAGGTATACATATCGTAGCGTCAACAGGTTTAGGACCTGAGCCGATGTTAAGTGGATACTTTGTTACACCACAAAAGAATCCGCCTACACCATGGTCAGCAGAACAATTTGCTGATTTGTTCGCAAAAGAGGTGACAGAAGGAATCGTTGTACCACGTATTGAACGTTCAAGTTCAGCAGGATTAGTGACGTCAATCGCAAGTCAAAGTGGTATTACAGAAAAAGAAATTAATCTTTTCCGTGGATCTGCACAAGCAGCTCTCGCAACAGGAGTACCTGTATCAGTTCAATACGGCGCGGATGCTGTAAATGATCTAGAAATTTTATTAGGTGAAGGCATTGCACCAAACCGTGTCATCATCGGAGGGCTTGACCGTCTAGATGCTGTCCGCCGTAAAGAAGCATTCGCTGTTGCGCGTTACGGTGCCATGGTGGCATTAGACCATGTTGGTTGGGCTACAAACGAAGGCTACGTGAACGATGAAGAACGTGCAAAGTTAATTTTAGCGTTATTTAAAGAAGGTTTTGGTGATTGTGTCCTAATTTCAACAAATGCAATTGGCGTTGCAAAAGGTCATGATGCAAAAGAGCTTGGTTTCGATTACTTACTAACAAAATTTGTTCCAACCCTACGTAGAGTAGGTGTAACTGATGAACAAATTCGCATTTTATTAGAAGAAAACCCACAACGTGTAATTACTGTTGATGCTTCAGCAGCTACAGAAAAAGAATCTGTTATGGTAACAGAGCAAAACTAAACGTGAGGAGTGAATAAAGGATGGGTAAGGTAAATACGATTTTAGGGCCAATCGCGACGGAAGACTTAGGGATTACGGCAATGCACGAGCATGTTGGATTCGGTCTACCTGGATGTGACCTAGATACACAATGGTGGAAAAAACCTGAAGAAGCGTTTGATGTTACAGTACAAAAGTTACGTCGCTTCCGTGAACACGGCGGTAAAACATTCGTAGACTGTACAGGGATTGGAAACGGACGCGATGTCGAATATTTCCAAGTGCTTTCACGAAAAACAGGGGTCAATATTATTGCTGTTACAGGCTTTGTAGCAGGTGACTCAGCTCTACCATATTTCCGTAACAAACCAGTCGAATATCTTACGGATTTATTCATCCATGAAATTACAGTTGGTATTGACGGCACGAGCGCAAAAGCTGGCGCTATTAAAGTAGGGGTAAGTCGCGGTGGTAAACTAAGCGAACTTGATAAACGCATTTACCGTGCAGCTGCACGTGCAGCATTACAAACGGGTGTCCCAATTATTACACATTTATGCGTAGATGCTGAATCTGCAATTGCAATCTTCGATGAAGAAGGCTTACCACTTGATCGCGTACTTATGGGGCATGCTGATGATGGCGGATATCTCGATGAAGACCGTGATACGATGATTGCAGAATTAGGTGGATGGGTAGGCTTCGATACAATTGGCTATGACAGTGAGATGGAAAGTTCACCATATTGGTCACGTCCTCGTCAAGATCGTGTTGAGCATTTCCTTCGTTTCCTTAATAAAGGTTTTGTTGACCGTGCACTTATTTCAGCTGATGCCAACTGCTGTGCTCTTGGCTGGCCAGGATTAAAAGGACATTCAGTAAACTACCTGTTTGAAGAATTCTTACCAGATCTTCGTAAAGCGGGTGTTGGTGAAGAAATATTTGAACAACTTTTAGTACACAATCCTGCGAAAATCCTAACTATGCAAAAACCTCGTTCATTCGTGAAAACGGTAGTGTTAACACAAAAGGCCTAAGAAGGGCAGTTTCTGCTTCTGATTCTAGAAGCCTACACTCCACTTTAATTACTCGCCTTGATCTGTGAAAAGTGACGAGATATGATTTCGGAAAATAGTTGAACAACATAGCGGGAGGATAACGAATATGAGTATTAAAGGATTGGCCTATATTGCAGGGGCGTTCGAGCACCCACTGCGTAAGGCTCCGAATAAATCCGTTGCTGCTTTACATGCAGAATGTGCGAAAGGTGCATTAGAAGATGCTGGACTAGCATTTGCAGATGTAGACGGATATTTTTGTGCCGGTGACGCTCCGGGTGGTGTGCTGTCTATGGTCGATTATTTAGGTCTCAATGTACGGCATGTAGATGGTACAGACACTGGCGGGTCATCGTACATTGCCCATGTTTCCCATGCTGCACATGCAATCGCAGCTGGAAAATGTAATGTTGCATTAATTACAATGGCGGGTCGTCCACGTTCAGAGGGCAGAAGTGGTGTCAAACAGAAGATCGTTGGTGCAAATGTTCCAGATACACCGTTTGAGCTTCCTTTTGGACCGACTGCTGTCAATGAGTACGCGATGGCTACAATGCGTCATATGCATGAATATGGCACGACGAGTGAACAATTAGCATGGGTCAAAGTCGCAGCTTCACATCATGCCAGGCATAATTCAAACGCAATGCTGCGTGATTTAGTGACGGTTCAGGACGTACTTGAGTCCCCTATAATTGCTGATCCATTACATAAACTGGATTGCTGTGTAGTAAGTGACGGTGGCGGTGCTTTAGTTGTCGTAAAACCCGAGATTGCCAAAAGTCTGAAGCGTCCACTTGTCCGAGTGATGGGTTGTGGCGAAGCACCTAAAGGATTACTTGGCGGCAAAACGGATCTTACGTATACAGGCGCTATTTGGTCAGGGCCTAGAGCCTTTGAGGAGGCTGGGGTTACACCTCAAGATATTAAGTATGCGTCCATTTATGATAGCTTCACAATTACGGTGTTAATGCAACTTGAAGACTTAGGTTTTTGTGAAAAAGGCGAGGGTGGAAAATTCGTCGCTGATGGGAACCTGATTTCAGGAGTAGGTAAGCTCCCAATCAATACGGATGGTGGCGGGTTAAATAACAATCACCCAGCAAGCCGAGGTGGCATCATTAAAGTGATAGAGGCTGTCCGTCAGCTACGTGGCGAAGCACACCCGCAAGTGCAGGTGGAAAATTGTGACATTGCGTTAGCTCATGGTACTGGTGGCGGACTATCAAGCCGTCACGGTAGTGCAACACTGATCATGGAGAGGGTGTAGTAGAATGGGAACTCAATATCAAGATAGAACGATGGCGATCCCTGAGATTCATCCAGAACACAAGGAATATTGGGATGCTGCTGCAGAAGGAAAGCTTCTGATAAAGCAGTGCGATTCTTGTGGTGAGTATCATTATTATCCACGTGTGTTATGCCCATATTGTATGACCGAGAAAACGACATGGAAAGAAGCAAATGGCACTGGTAGTATCTACACTTATAGTGTGATGCGACGAGGAGTGTCATATGCCATCGCCTTCGTTGAGCTCGATGAAGGTCCAAAAATGATGACAAATATCGTCGATTGTGACCTAGATACGGTGCATATCAATCAAAAGGTAAAAGTGGTATTCAAGCAAAGTGGCGATGAAGATAATCCAGGTTCTTTTGTACCGTGCTTCACACCTGCCTGAGGATTTTAATGAATAGGCTTTGCTACTTCGCTTTATTAGAACATAGGCGGATGTAATGAATAATAAAAAATCTGATTATTGTGAACATTTTCAATTTCCTATTGATTGAACTGTCACTATACAGATTCAAAAAATACTTAGAAAGACTAAGAAGAGGAGCGAATTTAAATGATTATCACTAAGGGCGTACGCATTAAAATGCGTGACGGCGTGCATATCGCTGCAGATATTTACCGTCCTGAAGGCACAGAAAAAGTACCAGCATTACTTGCTCTTAGCCCATACGGTAAAGAATTACAAGCGCAAGCGCTAACATTACCTCCACAAGCACGTCCAAGTCATCTATGGAACGGAGCGATTGAAGCAGGTGACATTCGTGAAGTCGTATCACGAGGCTATGCTCATATTATCGCAGACATACGTGGTACAGGTGGTTCTGAAGGTCAAATGTGCGGTAATTATAATTCTGGTGGTCATGGAGATGGAAAAGATATCTATGACATCGTGGAATGGATGGCTGAGCAAGATTGGTGTGACGGAAATATCGGGATGATCGGTATTTCATACTTTGCATCTGTTCAAATTTTAGGTGCAGCGGAGCAACCACCACATTTAAAAGCAATCTTTGCGAACGGTGGTCACTTCGATCTGTATGAGCTTTGTTATCACGGCGGTATCATGTGGTTAATGCCACGTGCTTCTCGTGAAGGACGCGGCGGCGATAGTGGTAATGCATTCAATAACGTTGCAAGTAAGAGCTCGAAAGTATTCACTCCAGGAGAGCTTAAAGAAAAAACGCAAGAACGCTTAAACGATCCAGATATCGCACATTGGTCAGATTTCGTTCACCTTTTACATTATCAAGATCGGCACGAATTGTGGATAGATTACTTATTAAATCCACTTGATGGCCCATTCTGGCAAAAAGATAGCGCATTAGAAGTAGCCCATAAAGTAGAAATCCCAACTTACTTCCAAGCAAAATGGGGTCGCGGTTGGAACGTTGAAGGCACAATCGAATGCTTCCACAAAGTATCAGGCATTAAAAAGCTTGATGTCCAAGCGCTTCCACCAATGTTAGAGCGTCCATTCCATGAAAGCCATGATGAAATGTTCCGCTGGTATGATTACTGGTTAAAAGGCATTGACAATGGCATTATGGACGAACCCACAGTGCAGTTCTCTGTAGAAGGTTCTTACAAATGGCGTAAAGAAGATCACTGGCCATTGCTATATGAAGAAAAGAAAGAGTTCTACTTACGCCCTCGCCATAAAATTAGCGAGAAACCGGAGCCATTAACATCTGAATATGCACATCCAGATGGCTTCTACCAAGCGCCATTAACAGTAACAACAACATCCGAGACGATTAAATGGACGAGTGATAAATTCCTAAAGCCTGCAGAAATGACAGGTACAGGGGCATTATATATCCATGTAGAAATCGATACAGATGATACAAACTTCATTGCGAAGCTTTATGAGGTAGATCCAGGTGGCAAACGTACGTTAATGACATCAGGTTATTTAAAAGCATCTCATCGGGAACTAAATGAAGAAAAATCAACATACGGTGAGCCTTGGCATCCACACAACCGTGTGGTACCAGTACCACCTGGTGAAATTATCGAGTATGCGATTCGGTTATATCCATTCTCATTCTTAATTAAACCAGGACATCGTATTGAACTAGAGCTTGCATGTAACGAACCACTTGATGGAGAAGATGCAAAATTATTACCACCAGATAGCTACCACTTACCGTGTGGACGTGCGACAGCGCACAAAATCTATCGTGATGCAGAGCACCCATCACGTTTAGTATTACCGGTAATTCCTAAAGAATTTGACGTTACAAACAAATTAACGAAATAATGGTGTGCTGAATTGACTGCATCTCCTGCTAAAGAACATCCACAGCACCTCTTCTTAAATATAAGGCGTTGTAGTCATAAACTGAATTATAGGGGTGAAAAACATGACAAATTCAGTACGTGTTATACCGATCGAATGTAAATTTGGTCGAACATCTGCGTATGCCTACTATATCGACGCACCGGAGCCTGCACTTATTGATACAGGAATTGCATCATCAGCTTCACAGGAAATTGAGACAGTTCTTGCCGAGCATGGCCTACGAATTGAGGATATACGCTGGATTCTTCTGACTCACGGGCACGTTGACCATCTTGGTGGTGCCCGAGCGATATGGGAGAAAACAAGGGGGTGCGCAGAAGTTGTGATCCCTCAGAAGGAAGCATATTTACTACGTAATCGTAGTGCACACATTACAGATTACAAACAGCTTCAAGGACAATACTTGGATACGGAAACGCAGGAAAAGCATACAGCCATCCTGCTCAACGATATCGGAGAAGATCTGGAGCCAACAGTAGAGGTTGTTGGTGGCGATCGCTTATTACTTGGTGGTGATGTGTCGATTACGGTAGTGGAAACGCCAGGACACTCTATCGGATCGGTGACATTTGTCCTTGATGGCATGAACTGGGCTTTTGCAGCCGACGCTGTGCAAATGTATGGTGGGGCGCAAAGTAGGATTCCTACAATTGAACACCCTGCTCACTATCGCCAAAGCTTACAGCATCTTCTCGAAGAAGTGCGTCCGAAGCGCTTGTACTTAGGACATCATTTTAGGAACGCAAACGGAGCGATTGTCAATCCACAGGTAGATGGAGATGAGGTTGCTGCTGTGCTTCGAGCAAGTCTAGAAATGGATACGAAGCTGGCTGACGTTGTTCAGCGACATTTATCGATAGATGCACAGTTCACTGGAAATGATGGACTATATGGACCGTTTGGATCTATTGCTGATGAGATTGGCTATACAGGGGATCCACGGAACTTACCTTGCGCGTACTTTGTAACGATGCATGGTTATAAAGAAGAACTTATTGTTGCACATAAATGAGAGGGGGGAAATCTAAATGATCCAGAAGAAGTTTGAAAATGCAGCAAAAGCCGTTGCAGATATGCAGGATGGAGCAACGTTGCTCGTTGGCGGATTTGGGGGAAGCGGATTACCGTCATATCTTGTTGCCGCCCTTGTGGAGCAGGGAGCTAAGGATCTTACGGTAGTATCAAATAATATTGGCGCAGTTAGCGACGGTGTGGCAGCGCTTATTAGCAACAATCAAGTACGAAAAATTATCTGCTCTTTCCCTGTTGGTCCACACGCTGATGATCTGATTGAGCGTCTCAAAAAAGGAACTATAGAATTAGAAATTGCCCCTCAAGGAACATTAGCGGAGCGAATCCGTGCAGGTGGAGCAGGAGTCCCAGCCTTTTACACTCCAACAGGGGCCCACACCGAACTTGGAGAAGGTAAGGAAACGCGTACATTCGATGGCCAAATGCACCTCTTAGAGCATGCAATCAAAGGCGATTACGCTTTTATTAAAGCACATCGGGCTGACCGTTGGGGCAATCTTGTTTACCGGAAGACACAGCGCAACTTTAACCCTGTGATGGCGACAGCGGCAAAAACAACAATTGCTGAAGTAAACGAAATTGTAGAAGTCGGAGAAATCGATCCAGAAACAATCGTAACATCGAGTGTCTTCGTACATCGTTTAGTGCAAGCTGAAGCGCAACATGAAGGGAAGGTGTTAGTGAATGAGTAAAGACCAACAACAAGTAATTGGATGGACAATGCCTGAATTGGCTTCTCGAGTAGCGATGGATCTAGAAGATGGATGGTTCGTGAATTTAGGGATTGGTTTACCGACGCTTGTAGCCGATTTCATTCCTGAAGGTCGAGAAATCATTTTCCATAGTGAGAATGGTCTTCTTGGATTAGGTCCAAAACCTGAACCTGGTGAAGAAGATATGGACCTCGTGAATGCCGGAAAAGAACCAATTACATTAAGACCGGGTGGTTCCTATTTCTCGCAGTCAGAATCATTTGCAATGATCCGTGGCGGTCACCTTGATGCAGCAGTACTTGGGGCATTCCAGGTCTCTAAGTACGGTGATCTTGCGAGTTGGAAACTCCCTAACGCTACTCTTGGACGTGTAGGAGGAGCCATGGACCTGACTGTTGGCAGCAAGCGTGTTTTCCTCTTTATGCAACATACTACAAATAAAGGAGAGGCGAAAATCGTTGAGGAATGTTCGTTTCCACTGACTGCGCCTCGCTGTGTAAATCGTATCTATACAAACCTTGCGGTAATCGATGTGACAGATGATGGCCTTGTCGTACGGGAACTCGCTCCTGGCGTTACATTCGAATACGTGCAGGAATGTACTGCTGCTCCTCTTAAGCTACATGCGTCCAGCGACATGCAATCAGAGGCTCTCGAATTGCAACAATGACTAGGTACACCATAAAACATACAATTGACCGTAGCTAAAAGTAAACAATCCAGGAATGTCAGGTAGCGGATAAACTCTTTGGTTCGGGATGGAATTTTGGAGTTTGTCTTGCTTTAGGAAATTCCAAGCAATTGGGGAGTAGGCCGGTTATTTAAGATTCAAGCGTGTATCTACTATATTATGCTGGGGGTTTGGGATGGCTAAAATAAATATTACCGACGTCGTTAATGAAGGTAAATTTAATCGCTTTCATTTGAGGTTATTGATTTGTTGTTGCATCATTATTGTTTTTGATATGTTCGACCTTGTTATATATGGTTCTGTAATACCTATCCTTATGAAGGAATGGTCCATATCACCTGTTCAAGCAGGAGCCATTGGTAGCTACGGATTTTTCGGAATGATGCTAGGGGCCATATTCTTTGGAGTTTTGGCTGATAAATTTGGAAGAAAAAATATCCTTATTTTAAGTGTGGTCCTATTTAGTATCTTTACGTTTTTATGTGCATTCGCACCTGGTCCATTAATGTTTTCTATTTTCCGATTTATTGCTGGAATCGGGATTGGCGGTGTCCTACCAAATGTGATTGCCATCATGACCGATTACGCACCGAAACACTTGCATAACACCATGGTATCAATCGTGATGTGTGCCTTTTCTGTAGGTGGTATTTTGGCAGGTCTTGTAGGTATTTACTTTATACCTCTTATGGGGTGGAAAAGTGTTTACTGGGTAGCAGCGATTCCACTTTTGCTCATTCCTTTTGTGGTCAAGTATTTTCATGATTCACCTGCTATTCTTTTGGTGAAAGGCCGAATAGACGAACTTCGTTTGGTTCTTTCAAAAGTTAATGACAAAGTATCCTTAACATCAGATATGGAGTTTGTAATAAGTACAGAAACAGAAAAAAATCCTAGTTCTCTTGTGATTGCATTGTTTAAAAATAATCGCGCACTTGGTACGGTAATGATTTGGGTTGCCTTTTTTATGTGTTTGTTAATGATTAATGGGATCAGTACTTGGCTTCCTAATTTGATGTTTAGTGCTGGCTATGCTCTTAGTTCAAGTTTATCCTTTATGATTGTTTTAAATATCGGTGCTATTGTTGGAACGTTAATCCTTGGAGGTCTTGCAGATAAATATGGAGTTAAGAAGGTGCTCGTTCCGATGTTTATAATGGCAGCGGTTTCCTTGACGCTTCTTGGTTTTAAAACTAACATGACTATTCTCTATTTAATAGTTTTTATTGTTGGCGCATGTACAATGGGGGCTCAAAATATTTCATACGCTTTTGTATCACAATACTATCCTTCATTAATTCGCTCAACTGCCATAGGTTTTGCTTCGGGAATTGGAAGAATTGGTGGGATTATAGGGCCGGCATTTGGAGGCTTCCTAGTTTCACTTAATTTATCTGCGCAAATGAATTTTCTTTCGTTTGCAATTCCAGGTATTATAGCGGCTATTGCTTTTTCATTGGTTCCTTTAAGGCATGCTTATGACAAAAAAACAAAAGAAATCGATATTGCATAGGAGGGGAATATTTATGAAATCAAAATCTGAATTAAGAATTGCAATTATTGGCGGCGGTATTGGTGGGGCATCAGCTGCGAATGCATTAAAAGCGAAAGGAATTCGTGCTGACGTGTATGAGCAAGCACCTGTTTTAAAAGAGGTTGGTGCTGGTATCGGTGTCCGTCCGCCAAGTGTAAACTGCTTTAAAAAATGGGGCTTATATGAAGAGTTAGAAAAAGTAACTGCACGAAGTAACCTCATGGAAATTATCCAGGGAGATGACCAAGTATTAATTAGAGAAACTTGGCCAGTATTAACGGGTGACGAAGCAGATGCTTATGCTCGTTTAATTCACCGTGCAGATTTATTAGATTTATTAGTAGCTCATATTCCAGAAGACCAGCTTCACTTAAACCACTGTTTAACTGAAATAATCGACCATGGTAATTATGTAGAAGTGAAATTTGAAAACGGTAAAACAATCGAAGCTGATATCGTAATTGCAGCTGACGGCATTCGTTCACTAGTTCGCAATCAAGTATTAGGCCATGTTGAGCCAGTCTATTCCGGTTACTTAGCACACCGTGTTTTAATTCCTTTCGAAGAGGCTCTTGGTATGGCTTCAGAAGAAAACGTTTTACGTATATACGTAAACGGTGATGATTCATTTTATTTATTACCATTAGAAAGTCGCCGACAAGTATCTGTAGATATCACAGTACCTGGCGAGTTCGCATTGCGTCCTGTTTTTACAAAAGAACAAATTATGGATAGCTTTAGAGGCTTTGGACCTACACTTCAAAAAATTGTTGAGAATATCAAGCTAGAAGATATCGTAACTCGTCCATTAAGTGATCTTGAACCACTCACTAAATGGAGTACAAACACTGTAACATTAGTTGGTGACGCTGCTCACGCAATGCTTCACAACCAAGGCCAAGGTGCAAACATGGCGATCCAGGATGCTGAAGTATTAGCAGAAGCAATTGCTGAAGCAGTTGCTGGAACTATAACACCTGCGGAAAGCTTGCAAAACTATGAAGAGCAGCGTAAACCAATTACAAAGCTTTACCAAGAATTATCTCGTCTATTCCCAACAGACCAAGCAAAGACTGCATTCCCTGAAAAAACTCATTTTTAAAAAAGTGGAGGCTGGTTATTTGCGACAACATCTAATCAGCCTTCTTGTATAATCCACTTACATTACTAGGGAATATATGGTTTTTAGAACGAGGTATGAACTAATATTCAAGTAGGTAATGCTCTGCTATTTAATTATATAATAAAACGGAATAAATGAAAGAAGGAGGTTCTCTAAGATGCCTGTACATCCCGAGATAAAAAAAGTGTTAGATTCTATTCCAGTAACTGATGAGAAACAGAAAATCATTCCAGAAGAACATAGAAAAGTGTTCAATGCACCCGTTTTCCCTGTTGAAAAACGTGTACAAGTTTATTCTGTTGAAGAAAAAACAATTCCGACTTCTGAAGCGGATATACCAGTAAGAATTTATACGCCGAAGGAAGGAGATTCTTATCCACTTCTAATGTATTTCCACGGTGGAGCATTTTTTTCTGGAAATTTAGAAAGTCATGATGAAATCGTACGCCCGGTTTGCATGGAATCCGGATATAAAGTCATTTCTCTTGATTACCGTCTTGCTCCTGAACACCCATATCCTGCTGCATTAGAAGATTGCTATAACGTCACAAAATGGGCAACAGAACATAAGGATGAATTAAAATGGGATGGGAAGAACCTCGCAGTTGCAGGGGATAGTTCTGGTGGTAACTTAGTTGCTGCCGTTTCTCTAATGACCCGTGACAAACAGGAATTTATCATTACGAAGCAAGTATTGTATTATCCATCACTAGACCTTGACTTCAGTGGATTTCGTTACCCATCATTAGTGGAAAATGGAAAGGGCTATTTTGTAGAAAGTGATCAATTAGCTGAACATAATTCCTTCTATTTATTAGGAAATGTAGATACTGATAATCCGCTTGTTTCACCAATCCGAGAAGGAAATTTAGAAAATCTTCCAACAGCACTTGTCATCACAGCAGAATATGATCCAATGCGAGATGAAGGGGAACTATTTGCTGAGAATTTAAAAAAATCTGGTGTACATGTTGAAACAAAAAGATACGAAGGTGCAACTCACGGTTTCTTAGGTAAATTCACGCATCTTGATGAATATAAAGACGTTTACAAACGTACAGGTGATTTTTTAAATAAAGAGATCTAATGTGTTAAAGTATTTTGATAAATAAATAGACTGTCGAGGTTTTCTTGACAGTCTGATGCTACTAACTTATAGTCGCTTTCCTTTTACAATATCGTAGAAGGTGAATTGTAAACTTCCATTGCCGCCACATATCCGTACATATTTATATCAATTGAATTTGAAATAGTTCAAGTCACCCTCTTTCAGAGAAATTAATTGGATTGACCCCATAATAGAACTTTTTGTACATCTATACTGATGCTACGTAAAATAGATAGATAAATTGATTTCTATAACTACAATATTTTTGAAAGCACTTACAAGTGATCGAACACCCAATGAAAACAATGGTTATCTTTATTAACTCTATTTGACTATGATACCTATAAATAAAATTGAAAATACTAATAGGAACTGGGTGATATACGAAGCAGGTCATGGCTCGTAAAATATATTCGTAATATTTCGAACTTTGTTTTTGAAGAAACACCCATCATTGATTATTTCCTATTTCTTGGATTATTAATCGGGAATCAATATCCATCGCTTTCTTTACAGAAGGTTAGGCGACCTCATTAGGCCTTGAAATCCAGATGATTGTAATTTTTACTAATCAACTCGGTATCACCGTATTTTATGATTTATTTTATTAGCTATAACAATACGTGATTTTAAGGAAGGGTGTTTTAATAATGGGAAAACCAAAGTTTTGGACTTATGAGAACAAATTGACCGTAATCTTTTTCTTTCTAATTGGATTCGTATTCTTTGACCGTTTAGCGATTAACTACTTATTCCCAATGATCTCTGTAGATTTAGGACTAAACTACACGCAATTAGGCTTGCTTGGAGCAGCTCTTGCGTTAACTTGGTCAGTTGCTGGTCCATTAGGTGGATTTATTTCAGATAAAGTGAATAATAAGAGAGCAATGTTAGCAATTTTAGTATTCGCATTCTCAGTTATTTCATTATTACATGGTTTAGCACAATCATTCGCTATGTTATTCGTACTACGTCTATTAATGGGTATTGTAGAAGGTCCACTGATTCCGCAAACACAATCGATTTTAGCAATGGAATCTTCGGAGCGTCGTCGCGGATTTAACTTAGGTTTCACAATGAACACAAGTAACGCATTATTCGGTAGCATTTTAGCGCCTGTAGCAATCGTTGCGTTAGCAACTAATTTTGACTGGCATATGGCGTTCTATTTAACGATTATTCCAGGGATTATTTTAAGCTTAGTCATCTTAAAAGCAGTTAAAAATCCAGATCCAGCGAAATACCATACTATGCATGCTACAAAATCGACTGAAAAAATTAAAGTTAAAGATATTCTTAAGCTCCGTAATATTTGGTTATCCATTATTGTTTTCAGCTTAGTGATGACAGTACTTATGGCATTCCAAATTTTCGGACCAACATATTTAGTCCAAGCAAAAGGTATATCAGATACGACAATGAGTTTCGTAATGGCTGCATTCGGTGTCGGTTATGCACTTTTCGGTTTCTTAATCCCAATGCTTTCAGAGCGTACTGGTCGTAAATCGGCTTCTTTAGTATCTGGTTTGTTGTTAATTCTCGTACCATTGACAGTAGTATTCGTCGATTCAGTTCCATTAATGATGGTTCTTTTATTCATCGGTGCCGCAGGTTCAGGTGTAATTGGTATGTCGATGTCAGTTATTCCTGTTGAGTCCGTTCCATTACAGTACTCAGGTCTTGCAGTAGGATTAACAATCGGTATTGGTGAGTTCTTCGGTGGATTCTTAAATCCAATGGTGAATGGAGCTTTAGCAGACATATATGGTATTCAAACACCATTATTGGTAGCTACTGGTGCAGGTGTGCTGGCATTATTATTCTCATTATTCTTCAAAGAAACAGCACCAGCTAAAGTTGATTCAAAGGAAGTACCATCAACTCCAGAGCAAGAAGTCACATCTAGTATCTAATTAAAGAACAAATTAGTCCGCCTCATCTTTGAAAGATGTGGACTAATCTTGTTCTTATTCTAATTTCATAACAGATTAGGGGGGAATGTGTTGTTTAAACAAAATAATATGGAGGTATTTCCCATCATTGTCCCTGCTTCCAATAAACTGAAAAGTTATAACTTTTTCTTAGTGAAACATGGGAATTCCTTAACGTTAATTGACACCGGATTGAACACAGATGATTGCTGGAATTCCTTACAAAAGACTTTAAAGAATCATGATTTCACACTTACTGATATCACGAGGATTCTACTAACACACCATCATCTGGACCATATTGGTTTAGTCAACCGAATTGTATCTACGCATTCCATTCCTGTATACGCTCATCCTTATGCCATACTTGTACTGAAAAGAGATAAAGAATATACGAAAATGAGAATAGAGTTTTTCAGAAAACTATACAAGGAGATGGGATGTGGGGAAATCGGGGATAAACAAGTAGTTAATTTACGCAATCCTATTATTCTAGGTGAGGATAAAAAAATCCATTGCGAAATCCAAGAAATTACCAATAACCAACTTTTTGGCTTTGATATTTTGGAAATCCCAGGGCACGCTCCAGACCAGGTTTCCTTTTATGGAAAAGAGTGTAAGTGGCTATTTGCTGGAGATTTATTAATTGAAAATATTCCAAGCAATGCCTTCATTGAACCAGATTATGATGGAATCCGTACAAAATCTTTGGTCCAACAAAAGCAGTCATTAGAGAAATGTTCGTCATTGAATGTTGAACTCGTTTTTTCAGGTCATGGTATGATCATAGAAAATCCTGTTGATTTATTAAAAGAAAGAATAAAAGAGATTGATGAAAAAGCCAACAAATACATAAGCATTATTAAATCCGGAATTTCAACCGCAAGTGGAATTGCCCAATTACGATATAAAGAAAAGTATGAAAAGCAGTTTTTCAATATTATGTCTGAAATTATTGGTTATCTAGATTATCTTGAATTACAAGGGGAAATTAATAAGGAAATGGAGAAAGGAATTTGGCATTATTATTGCAACTAAATCATTGAAGGGCCTTATAATGCCTTTGATTGATGTTGTAAAACCCGTTTCCGATACATCCAAAACGTGTTTTAGTCATTATGTTTAACCGTTCATACGACCATGATGGTTAATGAATGGGTAGCATGATGTAATAAGGTTTTGAATCCCTTGATATAAAGGAGTTTAACGAGTTTTTAGAAATAAATGCTCACCTATTTGCTCACTTAACATGTATATATCTTTTAAAGTTGAAGGTCTTCCATCAGTTTACTGAACTGATGGGAGGCCTTTTCTTCCATGTTGTCAGTCATATGAGCATAGATGTTCATAGTTGTTTGAATATCTGTATGTCCTAATCGTTGTTGAATTTCTTTCAACCCCACTCCTGCTTCGATCAGTAACGATGTGTGCGTATGCCTGAACGAATGCAACGTTACTTCCTTGTGGATATGCGGTAACTTCTTAAGAAGACGTTGTAAACGTATTGCTGGCAGTTTTTGCACTAATGGATATCCCTCTGGTGAAGTGAAGACAAAGTTTTCATCCATGTAAGTATGTGTGTTTTGTATTTTCATTTTATTTTGCTGTATTAGATGCTTTTTCAATAACTTCATGACCTGATCGTCCATTTTGATTGTACGGATAGAACCTTTTGTTTTTGGTGTAAGCAAAGTGTAATTCACCTTGTTGTTGGTGGGATTGTATAGAGTCTTGGAAATACTTATAGATCCTCGCCTAAAATCGATATCAGACCACTTGAGGGCTAACGATTCACCTATCCGAATTCCTGAATAGGCTAATAGAGAAAACAGCGTATAGTCATTACTAAGACCTTCAGTACGAGCAAGGGATAAGAATCCTATAAGCTCGTTTTTTTCTAGAAATTTCTTTCTGAGATTCTCCTTTTCAACTTCTTCAATAGTAGCTTGTTGTTTAGGAAGGCTATAATTTTCTGTCGGATTCTGTTGTAACCATTCCGACTCTACGGCAAATTTGAACATCATTCGGCCTGTCGTATGAATGCCAATTGTATAGTTCAGTGAATACACTTTGCTAAGTTCATTTAAATATTCTCGATAAACAGAATTATTAATACTTTTTATTGGTGTGTTTTTCCACTGTTTAAGTAATACGTTAGATTCTTTTGTTCTAGCCCGTACACTACTTACTTTAGCTTGTGTTAAATAACTTTCAAGCCACTTTTCTGCTAACGTATGAAAGTTCATATTAGAGTCTTGTACAAATTCTCCTCTAGAAATTTTGAATTCCATTTCTTTAGCTGCATCTTTAGCTGCTGTTTTTGAAGAAAATCCTGATTTTGTAATCTGTTTTCGTTTTTTTGTAATAGTGTCTATACCTAGGTTGACGGTGTAACTCCACTTATCCCCCCGTTTACGGAAGTAAGCCATTATGTGCCTCCTTTAATTGTCATCTTCCAATAACAATTTCAGCATCGTCTTTACTTTTTCTATTTCAGATTTTGATAACACTTTATCTTTATATAAAACATCGTGTACTTCTTGGTTGAGTATATTATCAAGGTTAAATAAATTTCTTTTTAATTCTTCCTCTGTATAGGTAATATAATAGCCGATTCCATTCTCATCTGTTTTTTGATAGACAGATGGTACACTGATTTCTATTATTTCGAGATCACTTTTTGTGTGAGCACCGACGATTGTTGATACAGGCAAAATTTTTATCAATGTTGAAGCTACTAATTCTAGCCAGTCTTCAAAATTTCCAACACCTAATATTTCTCCGAGCTTTTCTCCATATTCTTTTAGAAGTGCTGAATTACTTTTGAGGTTTTCTTCAAGTGACTTATATGTCTTACTATCTGTATCTAAATGTTTAGCCATTTCGGTGATGTCTTTATTCTTATGCAATCTCAATATTTTTAAAAAGTCACCTGCTGTGCCGTGTAACGCAAGGAGAAATATAAATTTGTCATGAACCATGTACTCAAGTTTAGATTGAAATTTCTTTATATCGGATCTAAGGGTCACCTGATTTTCATGTTTATTAATATAAGGTTCGTTATCATCAGGACATGGAATATTTTCTTTCTTTTCAACAATAAATTGTTTTTTATATTCAATGGGTAAAGTAATCAAAAGCTCTGAAATGTCATCTGACTCTTTTCGATCTGGTGTCATGAAACCGGCAATTCTCATTAATGCGAAGTAGTCTACACCTAAGCCGGTTGCTATTTTTTTGATTAATTCTGGTTGTGGTGTATCTCTGTTTCCATTTTCGATTTGAGAGATATAAGAATGAGAAACTCCAGATTTCTCACTTAAAAACCTTATAGACAAGCCTCTCGATTTTCTAATACGCTTTATTTCCTCTCCAAAGGCACTAACCTTTTTCATTTTCACACCTACTTTCACGTCTGTTTTCATTATAATAACACAATTGTGAACGATTTTGTTAAAGTGGTTGCAAAGTTTATGGTAATGATTTACACTGTGGTTGTAAACAATTGCAACCATATTAGTTTCGATTGTAATCAAAATGGACAGGGGGAAAAGAAATGATTAGCTTTGAGATTGATCAGGAACTATTGAAAGAACTATACCTTCAGAAAGTAGAAGAGCATTTACAGGAGATTGAGATGGAAGTGTTTTTCATGGACTCAAAGCAATTGGTAACTTATTTGAACATGTCATGGAATACAATCGTATCGCATCTTTTATATGATGAGAAATTTCCAAAAGTACGATTAGGTTCAAAATGGTTGTTTAATAGAAAAGAAGTTCAAGAGTTTATGAAGAAATATTACGTTGAAGTCCGTAACAATGGCGGTGATATTTTGAAGTATAAACGGAAGCTATAATTTGTGGATGGCTGTGTTTTTGATGGAAGAACGTTCAAAAAAACCTACTAACTCATAGGCGTGAGTTAATAGGCGTAAAAAAACATTACACTCTTATTTTATATTCGAATTTAGGAATAAGCAAATGCAAAAATAAAAGGGGGAAGTGCTATGGATAATGGGAAATCAGTCACTCAATGTGTAGAAAAAGTTCTCCCAGGGGCGAAAATTATTAAATGTCTAGGTTATTTAAATGGGAATACCAACTATAGTGCAGCTAAAAGACCGTTTGAGTCATATAAAAATAAAGAAAGTTTAACTGAAGAGGAAATACAAAAACATCTATCAAAGGGTGGATGGATTGGAGCAGTAATTCCAAGAGGTTTTATTGTAATCGATGTAGATATTCTAGAACATGCTTCTTATCTAGTAGAGTTGCTCAGAAGAGAAAGATTCCATCATCATCTAATCAAAACTCCAAGGGGCTTTCAATTTATTTTTAAGGCAACTTCTAATGAGAACGTTCATGTGAAAATGATTAGTCATTTCTTTTCGTCCATAGGGATTGTAGTAGACACTCGGGTTGGCACAACTAATAGTTTAATAGTGTTTCCGACTTATAACACAGAAGGTAGGTTCATATCCCAAATAACGGATCACCCCAATGAACTGCCTTGGTTCTTAAGACCAGTTTGGAATGCTGAAAAGACAAAAGGTTATGAGTTTTCAATTCCTATGCAAAATGGATCACGTAATCAATCACTCTATGATTTTGGAAGAAGGTTGAAATCAACGGGAGTACCGATGGAGCAAGTTGAGAAAAGCATGCTATTAATCTATAAGTATTTCTGTATTGATAAAGACGCTAGCTACACTATAAATGATGTAAAAGCCTCTATTGCTAGTATTGGAAAACTAGAGTCTACTACAAGAAAAAAGCAGTTGGTACAATCAGAATCAAGCAACAATGACTTTGATAAAGTATCGGGATTTGTCATACCTGAGCCATATCGAATTAAGCATGATTCACTTTATAGAATAGAAGTGAAAAAGGTTTACGGAGAATTTCAAGACATTGAAATCTTTGTGAGCAGGAATGTTCCATTCATAACTAAATACTTGGAACATATTGAAAAAAGCGAGATATATTATGAAATTAGTTGGCGTAACAAAGGAAAGGACTATAAGGAAACTGTTCCTGCGGGTATGTTAGCTTCAAGGCGTGAATTATTGGCACTTGCAGATAAAGGGTTAAGTTGCAATGATTCAAACTCTAAAAACCTTATTGAATACTTTGATTTATTCATAGGACTAAACGAAATACCGACAGTCAAAATGGTAAATCGGCTAGGGGATGTAAAGGGAAACTTCATACATCCCATTTCAACGAAAGATATACATATAGTTCCGGGAGATGGGGGGGAACAACAACTAATAGAATCATTTCAAGTAAAAGGGACTGTTGAAAGCTAGATTGAAGATGTTTTGAACTTAGTGAAGGATCACCCAAAGGCAGTTTTCCCTTTACTAGCTTCCTTTGCTTCGGTTATTTTACATGAGTTTGATATGAAGCCCATAGTTGTAGATGTATCAGGAGAATCTAGCAGTGGTAAAAGTGGTTTACTTCTACTCTGTGCATCGGTATGGGGGAGTCCTAAAGAGTATATTGGATCTTTTAACACAACCAAAGTGGCTGTAGAAAGAAGATCTGCATTCCTGAATTCTTATCCTCAGATACTTGATGATTCTAATGGAGTAAACGACACCAAAATGATTCAAACGATGATCTATCAGTTTGTGAATAACATAGGAAAGCTAAGAGGAAGTATCACAGGCAGCCAACACACCGCATCATGGAGATCCATCATTGTAACATCTGGTGAAAATGAAATCCTAGCCTATGCAGAAGCTCAAGGTGTAGCAGCAAGAGTAATTCCTATTACTAAGTTCTCATTTGAAGGTGAAGACAAAAGCTTTTCAGGAAAACTTTACACCTCATTTACTGATAATCATGGTGCAATTGGAATTGAGTTCTTAAAACGTTGGAAAGATAAACGAACTATTTATTTACAGGAATTTGAAGAGTACAGAAAAATGTATTTGGAAAAATCAGTTGAGAATGATGTTGCTAGAAGAATTTCTCTTCATTACTCCTTTATAGTGTTTATTGGAAAGGTGCTAAATGACCTGTTTAATCGTGAAGGATTAGATGTGGATTTAAACGCCCTGGAGGCACTTTTCTACAAAATATCAAATGAGAACAAGGCAGTTGATAGACCTTTATTAGAGCTTGAACAGTTACTTGAAGAGATTGATTCAAATCGTAACAGATTATATGTAGAATGTGAACCTACACAAACTATTAGTGCTCTATATCACAAGGGGGAATTGTATTTAACCCCAGCTTACATTAAAGAGCGTTTAGGGGTAAATGCAAAACAAATTCGATCCGCCTGGGTGAAGAGAAATGTGACAGTCACATTTAAAAACAAGGACTTGGATGTGGATTACACAACGATTAATAAAAGAGGAAGGGCTCATAAAGGAATTTTAATCAATAAAGATATTATTAAAAAATTGGGATTTGACTTCAGCACAAAAGAGTTTTGAAAAAAAAGAAGGGTTACATGAGGATACATGATTTGTATTCTTTTGTAACCCTTAAAACGTTGATAGAGTAGCCTTTTTAAAGATATAAATACAAGAATACAATAATTACAAGTGTTATTATCTATTTATATAGATTTGTTAATATGAGTCTTTGCTAAATTATAGTATACTACCGTTTCTTTTTTTGCTTGTATTTTTGTAATTTTAGTTAAATATAGCAAATAGCGTTGATATATCAATGTTTTAAATGAATACAAAATAATGAATTTCAGTCTGTTTTTATGTAACTGCAAGTAATTAGCCTCGTGATTTGTATCTTAAAATCAGGAGGTTTTATTATGACGAACAATCCGAATATTGTTGTTTCAGATAATGCTGTGAAAAAAAGATATGACTATACAGTTGTAGTGTATGGATACATCACAGTTTTAAAATTAGGTAGCATTACCGTAAAATAAATAAATCAAGAGAATATTTATCCATAATTACATAATAATGTAGAAAGTAAGAGAAAACCCGGTTACACTTAAAACATATAATTAGGAGGGGTTGATGCTGGAGTGTTAGAGTCTGCTATTTTCTTAGAAAATAATATATTTCAGGAAAGAGCTGAAAAATTAGAAAAAAGTGATATTTTTAATTGGATGTCATTAACTGAAAAAGATAACCAGATTATTAAAAAGCTACTTAATAATTCAACAAAGTTATTGATAGGACCTCGTGGTGCAGGTAAAAGCATGCTAATGAAATGGGCATATTACTCTAGTCTAAGAGAAAGTGAAATACTTCCTATATACGTTAATTTCGAGAAGTATTTACATATTGAGCCACTCCTCTATAATGCTTCTAATGGTAATTCAATATTTATTAATTGGGTTCTTGCCAAGTTAGTGATAGAGACAAAATTTTCCCTATTAGAATGTAATCAATATGATAAAACACAATTTGAAGAGCTGGTTTCTAAATACTTTGGAACTACAACTGACAATTTAAAAAGGTTAGTTTATACATTAGAAGGTGGAGTTCTTGGTCGAGAAAAATTTAATCAAATAGCACAAATTGAAATGAGTGTTGGAAATGTTTTGGAGTTTATTAGTGAATTAATTAAATTAACTGGTAGACAGAGGGCAGTTTTATTATTGGATGATGCAGCACATGCTTTTTCTTCAGAATTACAAAAAGAGTTTTTTGAACTTTTTAGGATTTTAAAAAGTAGGGATGTTACGGCAAAGGCAGCAGTTTATCCTGGTTTAACAACTTATAGTCCTTATTTTAATATTGGTCATGATGCATTGTTCTTGGAAGCCGGATATTCACCTTCACAAAATAGATATGTGGAATTCTGTGATGAACTATTAAGAAAAAGGTTAGGGGAGGAAAAATATAATGTATTAAACAAAAAAGAGATGGCGTACTTATGTTATATTATGCGACAAATGGTATACCTAGAGCTTTAATTGTTATGTCTGAATACTTATTAAATGATGAACAATCAAAGGATTCTATTAATAATATTAAGTATTATGAGGCAGTAAACGAATGGGTAAGTACAGTTGAACATTTCCATTCTTCATTAAAATCAAGAATGCCTAGGTATCAAAATTTTATCAATGCAGGTATAGATTTATTAAATATTATTTTAGAAGAAATTAAACAACTAAATAAAAATAAAGAACCAGACAGGAAATTTGTATATTTTGCACTTTCAGCGCCAATGCCAACAGAACTTGAAAAAGTAATACAAATTTTAGAATATGCGGGCTTAGTAACTCAAGATAAAGATATTAGTAAGGGGACAAAAGGCGTTTTTCAGCGATATATGATACATCTAGGGAAAATTATACAATACAATGCCCTTGCGCAAGGTAAGGTAAAGACATTTGAGTATATAAGTGAATGTCTACAGAAAACTAAAACAAGGCAATTTAAAAGGTTTGTTTCTAAATCGTTGTTTACTGAAGAGATGGTTGCGAAATGCAAGTTTGAATTACCACCCTGCTCATCTTGTGGAAACCAAAGAACTTTTGATGAAGCCAAGTTTTGTGCTTATTGTGGGGCAAAATTGGAGAGTGCTTCGCTTTTTCTTGAATTAATAGAACAAGATATTTCTGCCTTACCTTTAACATCTAAAAGGGTTGAAATGATTAAAACAGGTTCGAATATTGTCATTATTAAGGATATTTTAATGGATGATAATGGAGTTGAACTGAAAAAAGTAAAAGGTATTCAGGGTTATTGGGCTCAAAAAATAAAAGACTATGCTGAAGAGTTTATAGGGGGTTAATAATATGCTACCACCTCTAATGAATAAAAGTGAAGAAACAGTAATCCTTGAAAGTAAGAAGTTCTTTCAAGAATGTTCTCCGATAATAAAGAGTCCAATTGATAATTTTTACGAAATTTGTACTAAGTATGTTAAATTAACAAAACCTGAAATAGTTGGGGAGTACCCGGATATAACTAGGTTATTGATTATGGGGTATGTTTCGGCTGTAGAAGAATATTTAAGAAACGTTTTTTGCTACGTAATTAATATCTGCCCACAAGCAAGGGACAAAGCATCTGATAAAATGATCAAATTTGGCTCAGTAGACTATTACGATTTATCTAAGATTGCTGAAGGATTATTTGATGCAAGTTCTTTTGCTTCTGGAAAAGAGATTAAAAGTAAGACTAGAGAATTGTTAGATATTGATATAAAAGAGAATTCTTCGTTAGATGTAGCTATGAAAGAATTTAATAAGATTTGTCATCTTAGACACTGTGCCGTACATAGTGGTGGAATTTTAAATGGTCATAATGCAAAAGAATTAGGTTTAAGTAGGGACGACGTTAAAAGTGTGTTAAAACCTGATTTAATAGCTGTACAAGAAGCTTTGTTAGTTTGTTATTCATTTGTAAGAGCTTTTAATCAGCATGTATTTGAGAAGACTTTAGAAAGATGGAAAAACAAATTGAGTTTAATTACAGGGAATTGGGCTGCTGAGAACGAGCTCTTTACTAAGTTTGTAAATATATTTTGGTCAACTACAGATAATGGTGAAATAGCAAATTATAAAAAAATATTTAGAAAAGTTATGCCGATAGTGGCTGCAAAAGAGGTTTATCCCGATGACACTGCACACCATAGAACCATTAAAGAAATATTTGAGAATCATAGGGAACTAAGTGAAATACCAACATATATAAATAAGTTTTACGAATTAACTTTCGATGAAATCGAAACTGTGATTGAAAAAATATTATATTATGATAAAGAAGATGCAGAACAAATACTACAGTTACTTACACAAAATCATCCGAATGTTACTGACAAGCTAAAAATCATCGCTTATATTTTTGAGAATCCAATTGAAGTAAGAGATTTAGAACGAAATGTTATTGCAATGTTTGATGACCTTACTGAAGATTTGGATATTTATGAAGCAATTAGAATTTTAATTGAACACTGTAAATATAAATTTCATCATGTATACGGAAAATTATTTAAGGTTTCTGATACGGAATTAATAGATAGATTAATTTCTATTTTCGGTTCTATTTCAAATAAAATTGACTCAGAAATTGATAATGAAACATTAGCAGAGAAAGTAACTTCTTGCTGTCAGATAGAAGGAACTAAAGATTTTGAATTACATTTTTATGAAGTTAAATTAGTTAATACTGATATTCAAATTAAAGCCAATGTAGAAGCGGAGGTAGAAGAAAAGGACGATAAAATCTCACTGGAACTAGATATATTGTTGGATAAGGACTTTAATCTAACATTGAGTAATGTTAGACAACTTCAAACCAATTAGTATAGCAAGGGCCCTTAATGGTAAGAGTCTCTTTAGTTATTTCTTACAGTAAGTAATGAGAAAGTTCCGAAATTATTTCACCTTGCCTAACCAATGGAATAAATTAACAAAGTGTAAAATGCGTTGAATAGCGCAACCCTAGCCCTTTATCTATTGGGGTAAGGTTGTTAAAATTGGTCTAAAATCTCTTCTAATTGTGGTAATGTATTTACTGTTTAACAGTAGCTCACTTATACCTAAAATAAAATTCTCAATTGCTTTGAATAATTTTGTCCTACAAAATTATTGTTGGTGTTACTGTATATAACAAAGGAGCGAAATAATGGAAATAAATCAATATGATAATAACGATAAAATAATAAATGATATAATTGACGATTATAATAAAAGGCTCCTGGATCTGATTGAAAATCCAGATATTCAAAACAAGGATAAATATTATTATGAAATAGCTAAGAAGGCCGGCAATTTTGCGTGTGCGTACTATTATGAAACAAGTGGTTCTGTACGGAAATATATAGCCTATAGTGGATTTAACCATTCTAAAAAGTTTAAGTACCTTAAGTTTTTTGAAGATAAATATACCATTGGTTACCGTCCAGAACTAATAGGTCGTAAAAACATATTTAATACAAAGACCTATGATAACGATTGTACTAAACATTCGGAAAAATGGGATCGTTGGGATGATTCAGAATCAAAAATATTGGAACAAGTGGCTTTTGAAAACAATAAAGTATTTAAAAATAATATTGTACTTTGGACTCGTAGATATCCCTGTCCAAGTTTGCAGGTGCGTTATTAAAAATTTTGAAGATAAATACAATGTAAATGTAACGGTGTATTTTCAAAATCGAATAGAAGACAATCCATGTGACAAAGGAGTTGGTTGCGATGCCTATTATTGAATTTCCAGGGAACTTAGAAAATATATATGAGAAATTTGTATTCTTAGTAGATGACATATATCAAGAATGCTTGGATAGCGGTTATACAGAAAGCGGCGCGACTGGTAAAATCAAATATGAATTAGAACCTATGGCAGAAGATAAATATAGCAAAAAGATATTATATTTAGAATTGAGTTATTATTTTGCTGACAAGGAACTTAAAGAATCATTTCGTGATGTATTCGAAAAATTTAGAAATGTAATAGAATCAGGAAGTGTACGCGAATTTCCTAATGAAATAGCTGTAGGTGATAAATATAGAAGGGAGATTGATGTAAAAGTAAGAAAAATTATTAGATTTTATGAACAAAATTTTCAGGATAGACATTTCGGATAATGTACCTTTCAATGATTGAGAATGATAGGTGTATACCAAGGCGACGGCTTTAAAGAGAAATGTATAATAATGAAACATAAAAATATACCAACCACAAGAGGGATTTATCTGTTTTTATTGTTAAATACATGAATTGGATGAATAGGGAAATAAAGTTATGATTGTTTTAAGAGGGCACAATTATGGATAAAAATGCTTGGACTGGTTTAGTGGAGTGGTTATTAAACATTTAGACGTCATTGCCTTATTCCTTTTGTAAGATGTTTGTATGGTTCTCCCTTGCCTTTTAATTTCAGAAGCATTTTTGTAACTTTAGAATAAATTGCGATTAAAAGTGTCACTTGAAGCCTTAGTTTTCTACAAATGAAAAGAAACCATTTTTTGAATAAAGATTGATCAAAAAAGGTTTTTTTTATTATCCAGTTTTTATAAAAAAGTTCATTATTCTTAATGATCCTTATAGAAATTAAACTGCTAATCCCTAACCTTTCACATAGATAGTACTACTTTTTGTATTTCTGTAGTCTTATAAGCGACGCTAAAAGAAAACAAAGGGGACACTTTAATTAGTGATCGTCAATTTCTATATTAATTTTAAAATTAGGGTAGGAACAAACATAATAGATACATTTATTAAATGAGGGAAAAATATGATATTTGAATCAGAGATGGAACTAATGCGATTTACCGAAAGTATAAGAGGAAAAACTTTTGGTGAAATAGATAAGCTAAAGTTGTTAGAGGACGGAAGTACGGGTAGTGGAAATCTTTTAAGGAAAGTAGTGGAGACTGGCTTTTACGGGTACAAACTTAATGATGAAACAAATCTTAACTCTATAGGAATTGAACTGAAAGTCGTACCCTTCATAAGGAATAATGACGGAAAGGCCACCTCCAAAGAGAGATTATTAATGAGTCGTATAAATTATTTTGATATTGTTAATGAGGAATTCGAATCTAGTCAATTACTACGTGAAAATAGAAAGGTATTAATTATTTGGTACGAGTATGTGAGTTACAAAAAACGTACCGACATGGAAATTCAATACTGTCAGCTATATGACATGTTACAAGACCAACAGGTTATTAAAAATGATTTCGAGTTAATACAGCGCAAAGTGAAAAATGGTGAGGCACATCTTCTTTCAGAAGGGGATACTATTTATCTTGGAGCGTGTATTAGACCCATAAAAGGGAACGGTACCATTAACCAACCTAATTCAAATATATCAGCTAAACCAAGGTTTTTTTCATTAAAAAGAAGCTATATGACAGGTTTATTAATGAGTATAAATAGTGAAACTTCTTTTAAAGAAACTGTTAGTCTAAATGGCGAGGGTGGGATAAATGATCATAATAGTGAAACTTCTTTTAAAGAAACTGTCAGTCCAAATGGCGAGGGTGGGATAAATGATCATGTTACTGCTAGAGACTTATTAGGACGTAGTTTTCTAGTTAAGGAACTCGGCGATTTTTATATTGAATACAGTGAGAAGAATTCTTCTCCATTTTATTTCGGCATATTTGCAAGATGGGGAATGGGTAAAAGCTCAGTTATTCAGATGTTAATGGAACATATAAATAAACAAAAATCAAAAAAAATGTGTACATAATATGTAAAGTGGACTGTTCATTATTCGATAAAAAAGAAAAGCTATGGATTACTATATTAAACCAACTACTAGATACCCTTTCAACAACAAAGGAAATCTCTGATGTTAATTTTTTTTCTTTTAAAAAGCAATTTCTATTCTATAATATTTGGGATTGGTGTAAGAGTAGATGGTTGTTATTTGCTTGGTATGGAGTGTTACTCATTATCATAATGTATTTTAATTTTACCTCTTCTTTGCCAAGTAAGCTGATACCCAAAGATTATAAAGAATCAGCGGCAATGATAACCGTAATAACATTAATTATTACAATGTTTAAAACTGGAGCATCAATATTTAAACAAAACGTCTTATTAGGTGATAATAGAAACGAAGACAGCAGACTTTATTCAAAGTGTCAAAGAGTATCAACAGCTAATAACTTTGATGAATAAAACTAAAAAGAGAAAAAATTTAAAGGTATTATTGATATTAGACGAACTGGATCGTATACATAGAGAGTTGTTGCCAGACATCATAGAATTTATTCAGTTATTTAAAGGAATTGGAATGAACGACAAGCAAATAAATCAAGAGGAAATGAAAGTAAAAGTAAATGAATCGGTTATTTCATTTTCATTTTCATTTAATCATGATTTATTGTTTCCCATAATAGGTAAAAATGTGTCGTTAGATGATCAGAAACTTTTTTAAGTAGCTATCATAGTTATATTGAAGGGGAAGGAAAAGATGCTTATATAAATTATTACAAACTAGGTAAGGAGTATATGGACAAATATCTAGATTTGACCTTGTATCTTGAAGAAGAGCTTGATTATACAGAATTAATAGACAAATTATTTATAGGAATTGATGAGCATAAAGCTTATGAATTGAATAGTTCACCATCACGTACGATTGAACAAGACAGTGAAGAGGAAGCCAGTAGTATATTGAGCCTAAATAAAAATGAAAAAATGGAACAGGAGGATCAAAGTATATCCTCAAGTATAACAAGGGAAAACTTCCCTTCTTTTACAAAATCAGAAAAAGAGGTCATTAAAGACACAATTAAGAATTATACTTCTGGTGTGGAACCAAGAAAAGTTATTAGACTTAATAACGCCCTAATCCTGTTAAAGAAGTTAAATAATAAAATAGATACAGATAGTAATGATTATAAGGAAGAGTTAAAAGACTTTATTATTAATTTTCTTGAAGTTAACAACTATGAGAATAACGGTACTGATTCGTTATCCTATACTGAAAGAATTGCAAACCCTAATAACCCCAAAACTGATAATTTGAACAAATTAAAGGATGAGTCAAATGAAAGCGAATTAGATAAAACAGGATATAAGTCAGGCAAATATCTTAAGTTTACAGAGTATTTTATTCATAATAAAAGACAGCTAAAAGAAAGTACACGGAAGGTATAAAGTTTTGTGAAGATAATTTTCAATATTTCACATATACATATATGGATTTGAGTCAATATTTTGGACACTAATAAGTTAAATCCTAAGCTGTATTCCTAATACGATTTTCAATTTCTTGTGGGGTTTGATAGCCCAAGTCGCTGTGAATTCTTTTTCGGTTATACCAACCTTCAATAAATTGGAACATTGCTAATTTAGCTGTTTGATAGTCTAGATATTGTACGTGGTTGACTTCTTCCTTTTTTAATAGCGCATGAAAGGATTCAATACAGGCATTATCGTACGGGCAACCTTTCTGACTAAAGGATTGCTTAATATAATGGTTTTGGATATGTTGAGTAAACTCACTGCTTGTATATTGTGAGCCAAGATCCGTATGAAGAACTAAGCCCTCCGAGGGCTTTTGTGATAAGTGTGCGTTATTGAAAGCTTTTATGACCAGTTCTGTCGTCATTGAACGAGAAAATGAATACCCTACTATTTTCTTAGTATGAAGGTCCAATACCGAAGCTAAATAACACCATCCGTCTTTTAACGTGTGGATATACGTAATATCTGCTACCCATTTCTCCTTAATGGTCTGAGTAGTAAAGTCTCGTTTTAGCAAATTATCCAACTGAATAACCTTTTCTTTAGATGGATAGGGACGGTATTTTTTCTTAGTAATAGAACGAATTCTCGCTTTGCTCATTAAACGTTGAACACGCTTAATACTTAGGGGAAAACCCTTGGTTAATAAGCTTTCATGAATCTTTGGAGCCCCATACCGTCCCTTGCTTTCCAAGTAAATGAGATGAATTTCCTTTGTTAGTTCTTTGTTTTCCTGTTCGCGATTTGATACGGCTATTTGAAGGGACTGATAATGGCTGCTTCTTGGGATTTCTAATAGTTCACACATCTTCTGTACGGGATATTGTTTCTTGTGTTCCTCAATAAATTCGGTAAGATCTGTCTCGGTTACTTTTTCGCGAATATGGCCATAGCTTTTTTTAAGATTTCAACTTCTTGCTTTAACCGAAGGTTTTCCTTATGTATGGCTGCTAATTCCTTTGGAGTCATGGAATCTTCCCCTAAACCTATAGGAGTAAATTCCTTAACCCATTTATAAATGGTAACCTCTGATACGCCATATTCGCCGCTTAATTCTTTGACCGAATTACCCGAGTGATATAGATCTACAATAGTCTTCTTGAATTCATTATTATATTTTTTACCTGTATTCTTACGTTCCAAGACGGACACATGAATAAGCGAGTATTCGTGAGCATTATCTATTAAACTGAGGGAGTTCATTAAGGTTCTAATTTTATAAAAACTGTATATATACCCAAGAAAAGAATCCATTTTGATCAATCTTTTTTCAAAATGGATTCTTTTTATTTAGGCTAATATGGGGGCTCAGGAGACCTTTTAATCAATCATTAATTATTTAATTAAACAACAAAGTACATTTTGGGAAATATGGTATATTTAATAATATAAAAAGCTAATGAAAGCAGGATAGTATGAAAATTCTTAAACGTACTTATAAGTGGTTTTTTATGAATAGTAAAGAAAAGGACATAAGTGATTTGTTATCGTTTATTACCATAATAATAGCTCTAAACTTGTTTTATTATCCTATTTTTAAAGAGAACGTTCTAACTATTATTTTATTTTTAATTATTATCTGCGTTATATTCCGACTATTGGCTGATTGTTTTAGATATATTCTTAAAATGATAATTAAGCACGGACAAAGGGGAGAAATAAATAATAAACATATCAGATTTAAAAATGGTATGACACGCTTTTACAAAAGAATAAAAGACCTATGGTATATTAATCTTTTATTTTTAGTTATAGTGCTTTTATCACTCATATTTGAAAGATATTTCAGCTGGTTTGAATTCCAAGCTTTTATAGTAAATGTGCTTAGTTTAATAGTAACGGTATATGTTTTAGATTTTCTTTATTCTGAAGAGTCTAGAAAGTCTTCTGCTAATAAAAGGTACCTAACTGATCATGCATTTGGCGATCTAATTAATTTATTAGAGAGTGCCTTGGCTGAAATGCTTATAGATGAAAAATTTGTTGAATTCAATTGTAAAATTGTTCAGTTAAATGAGTATAATTTTCTTAGTGAAGAAGATAAAAATCATTTTCCCCAGGCAACTGAGGTCTTCTATCCTTGGAAAATTTACGAGTATACCCCTGAAGATATACAATTAAAAATTGAACAATCAGGTTTTTGGACAACGAGTATTAAAATTAATAACTTTTTCTATTCTGATAAAGAGACTCTTCCAAGGTTGGAATTTCTTAAGATTGTTATAAACAAAACAAAAAAAGAAATAAATAGTCATCTCACTCGATATTCTCATTTCATGATGTATGGGGATTTCAAAATTATATTTGAACTTGATAGAGGACTACAAGATTATTATTTGCGAGAAGGAATAAATTTTGAAACTACCAATCAGGAAATGCTATCGCATACCTTACACGATCTTATTATAAACCTTGACGAAGCACGAAGAGTTTTTTATAAATGGAAGTAATTCGAATTGGACAAAACTCTTAATTATTGCACTTTACTACCGGTAAGGTGCTTTATTTGTATGTTGTAAACAAGAGCTTTATGAAAAGTGCGCATACTTGGAGTTTGATTCCAAGTATCTAAGTATTAAGTATAACAAAGATATAAAGTTTTTTAGAATTGATGCCATTGGTGATATTAAAACAACTTCAAAGATAAAGACCGATAAAGATATGAAGTTATAGCATCACGTTTCGTAAGATAAATAAGACAAGTGAAATATCTCAATAATATGGTAGAATAGGATCATAGTTTTATAAAGTAGCGAGTTCGATCGATGTTAGGATTAAAATCATTTCGTACAGCTACTTACATATTAAGTAGTATAGAAGCGATGCATATGATTAAAAAGAAGTAGGTTCATCCAGGGGTGAAGTCTGCCCAAATCCATAAAATGCTCTAAGGGGCCTTAGATGATATTGGATAGGTATGGGAGGAAATCGGCTAATTTTGTAGAATTATAACAATAGAAAAAATGAGGAAACGTTTCCAAAAGGATGTGATCATGATGGCAACTATAAAGGATGTCGCTAGGGAAGCTAAAGTTTCAATTTCTACTGTATCGAGAGTACTAAATATGAGTGGGTATACTAGTGAAAAAACGAAAGAAAAAGTTCTTAATGCAGTTAAAAAACTTGATTATAAAGGGAGTCTACTTGCTGCTGCAATGATCAAGAAACAAACATTAACCCTTGGTTTAATCATACCCGATATTAAAAATATTTTTCATTCGGATCTGACTAGAGCAGTAGAAGATGGAGCAAATAGTCATGGGTTTAACATTTTTTTATGTAATACTGATAACAATTTACAAAAAGAAGCAGAGTATATACACCTATTGATTGCAAAGGGAGTCGATGGGATCATTTTTTCATCTCCAGAAGTTAAGGATAAAAATATAAAAGAAGTGAAGGAAAAATTTCCCGAGCTTCCTATTGTTATTTTAGGAAGCAAATTCCACACCTTAACTGTTAATGAAATATTAGTTGATAATTTTGATGGTGGATATAATGCGACGAGTCATCTTCTGGAATTAGGGCATAAGGATATTGCATTTATTTCTGGGGGAATTGATTCTTATTCATCAATTCAAAGGCATAAAGGATACAAATTTGCATTGAATGAAAGTGGAATTCCTATAAATGACGATTTTGTTATTTTTGACAGGTTTTATATTGAAAGTGGGTACAAAAATGCATTGAAATTGTTACAAAAAAGCAAAAGACCTACAGCAATATTTGCTGGAAGCGACAGTATTGCTGTGGGGATCTATAAAGCTGCAAGGGAGCTTAATATTAAAATTCCCGAACAATTGTCAATTGTTGGTTTTGATGATTCTCAATATGCAGAAATTTTGTCTCCTATGTTGACAACTATTCACATACCTATTAAAGAAATGGGACAAAGGGCAATAGAAATCATTGTTAAATCAATTAAGGAAAAGCAAATATTTAAAGAAACGCTTGTACTTTATCCAACTTTTATCGAAAGAGAGTCAACTATGGCGGTTCATAGTAAGTAATGAGTTAAAGAATCTGTAAATAGATGGTTCAGAATAATTTTTCATAGAACTGATTTGGAATTTCTATAAATATATTTATGTGAATTTTCAAAAAATTCTTGAAAAAGATTTGCTACGTATGTATAATTTGTTTTAGATAATGGAAACGTTTCCACTTAGTTTAATAATCTTACCCACGTATTTGCTTAATTTTTTTATGAAAGCCAATTACAATGTGAAATATTAAACCAAATGAAGAATCACGGCATATGTGCAGTTCAAAAAACCTTGAATATAATTAGCTAAGTATGAATAATTTGTTGTAAATGTGGAAACGTTTCCAGTAGTTTTAATAATCTTAACCATGTATTTGCTTAAGAAGCCTATAATGTAACAGACCTTCATGAAGCTACAGCAAAACAGTATTTCATTGTTTCTCGATTAAATGTAAATGCAAATCGGGAAACAATGAAAAATTGATTGGAGGTGAGTTGCATTTTTTGTTCAGGATTTAAAGTAACAAAACCTCGTACTCTCCATTTAGTTTGAAGATGGCTCTTTAAAATTGATTAATCAGCTAAAACTCCCATTTTATGAAGAAATATGGGGGACATGCCCTATCCGTCATTTGGAATGCTTTTGAACAAGGAAAGTAAATTCATGACTATATATGTGAAACTAGGCCATATTTGCAGGTAGCTAGAATTACCGCATTAGAACAAAAAGTTTGGTATTCCTCATACTTTAATTACGAATGGCATGTCAGGTTTTTTCATGAACAAAGGGTGTCATTTAAGAGTTATTTTCTGAAAATTCATATAATTCCAATATTTATGAAATAAGAATAGGGTAAAAATTTAGTACTAAGGTGAAAGGGGATAGTAATGTTTGACTACAACATATTTATCCAAGGATTTCCCGGAAAGTCTTCAACCCATGGAGGGCTTGGATGGAGTACGGTTACCTTGTTGTCCCAAAATGACCAGAATATTATTATTGATGTCGGCAGTTTTGGTGTCAGGCCACTTTTATTAAGGAGGCTACGTGACAAAGGTTTATCTCCAAATGATATATCAATGGTTTTATTGACCCATACACATTGGGACCATTGTGTAAATTGGACTTTGTTTCCTAACGCGACCATTGTAGTGGGTCGAGTGGATATGAATTGGGCATTAAATGAACCACCTGGGGGATGGCATGTACCTGAACTGTATATTAAGGAATTAAATTGTTCCTCACAAATAAGGTTAGTCGACAATCTCGAAGAAGTTGTTCCTGGTATTGTTGCTCATCAAACTAAAGGACATACACCAGGTCACATGGCATACAGTGTAGACAATGGTGATTATGATTTGTTATTTAGTGGGGATGCAGCTAAAAATATGGCTGAACTTTTATCATGCAATGTAGACATGACGTTAAATTTATTAGAAAGTCAAAGTTCAATTGATTATTTATGGAGTTTATGGAAAAGAAAGACAGGTAGTATTTTGGTGCCTGGACACGATATACCTATGAAACTTGTTAACGGGAAGCCAATGTATCTCAATAAAAGGGAAGCCGATTTACAATATTGGTTTTCTGATACGTTGGATGATTATACCACTATAACATTGGAGTAGGGATTAGAATTCACTATATATGACAAATGGTAATAACTGGTTATTTGAAGATATAAGGAGCTGGTGAAACATTGGATATTTAAAGATATTAAGGGAGGTGATTCAAATGGTGTTTAATTCAATTCAAAGAACAGGATCGAAAGGTTTTTGATGAAAGTCGACTTTTCTTGTAACCAATTGAAGAAGCATATCGACCAGAAATGAATTGATTAAGCCTTGTATTAAAGGGGAATGAAAAACCTAGAAAATTTAATTTCCTATATTCTCTAATCAAGGTAATGAAAAGGCTTACATACTAGAATCTCATAAGTTAGCAGATTAGCGTTTTTATTAGAGTGAAAGTGGAAGAAATCATGGTGAAACAAGTAAGTCGTTTGTCAACCGAACTTTGCCCAAACACATTAATAACTGAAATTAGATGGGGTGTGAATAAAATTGAGTAATAGACTAAAGCAGCGTGTTATCGTGACCGGTGGTTCAAAGGGACTCGGCCGAGGTATCGCCCTAACTTTCGCTGAGATTGGTGCGTCGGTAGTCATCGCTGATGTTGACGCTGACGCGGGTGAGCGATGTGTGCAGGAGATCGTCGATTTGGGGGGGGAAGGCCTATTCGTATATACGGATGTCTCGTCAAGCGACGATGTGAAAAGACTCTTTGAGGAAGCCCACCATTTCCAAGGCGGTATAGATGTGCTCGTTAACAATGCAGGCATTGGTCACGGCCCACTCTCGGAAAGACACTTTCTAAAAACAGACTACGGTATGTGGGAGAACCTAATGAATATACACATTAATGGTCTTTACCACTGTAGCCAAATGGCGGCAAAAGTCATGGTTCACCAAGGTGAAGGCGGGGTCATTATCAATATGAGTTCTGGAGGAGCTACACGCGCACATCGAAATCGTGTCGCTTACGACGCGACGAAAGGTGCGATCGAGGCTGCTACCCGAGCAATGGCACTTGATCTGGCTCCATGGAAAATCCGGGTTAATGCCGTGATGCCGGGTGCCATCTGGGTTGAAAACCGAACCGCTGTAGGGGAAGAGTCCTCGCCCGACCATCTCATTCCACTTGGTAGGCTCGGAATGCCTCAAGACGTTGGTCAGGGTGTTCGTTTCCTGGCGTCACCGGAAGCTTCTTACATCACAGGCCATGTCCTAGCCATCGATGGTGGACTCACAGCGCAGCTTCGGGCGCCAAGTATGGATGCGGATGTTGCACTGCCTATCGACGAGATCGAATTAGGTGTGGCTTCAACTGGCATCAAAGAATAAATGCGTGCCCGTATGAAACTCAACATGCATCAGTAGAAGATTCATAGGAATGTGCAAATGATTGGGATATTGGGATCTCAATCAGTATGACCAGAAGTCAACCATGATAAATACATGAAAAAATATAAGATAAAAATAATAAGGAGGAATTTGTTATGAGAACGTCATTTACTAATATTTTCGGTGTAGAAAAACCAGTATTGGGAATGGTTCATTTAGGACCTCTACCTGGGTCACCACTATACGATGGAAAAATCGATCAAGTTTTAGAAGCCGCGATCCGCGATGCGAAAAGTCTGGAAAAGGGCGGAGCCAGTTCCGTTATGGTAGAAAATTTCAACGATTATCCGTTTTACCCTGAAACGGAGGAACCTGAAACAGTGGCAGCGATGACAATGATTGCCCACGAAATTCGTCGCGAAGTGAAACTTCCAATGGGTATTAATATACTAAGAAACTCTTGGAAATCTGCGCTAGCGGTCGCTGGAACAGTCGGAGCAGATTTTATCAGACTCAATGTCCTAACCGATGCGTACGTGACCGACCAAGGTCTTATCAATGGTACAGCCCACTTAGTAGCGAGATATCGCAAATATCTTGGTTTGGAGAATAAAGTCAAGATTTTCGCTGACATTCAGACAAAACATGCGGCTCCTTTGGCGGCTCGACCTATAGATGTCTTGGCTCGGGATACGGCCTATCGTGGGATGGCGGACGCAATTATTCTTGCGGGTGAGGAATCGGCACAACCTCCTTCAGTTGAGAATTTAGAGGCGGTAAGGCGTGCAGTCCCTGATGTTCCTATCATTATCGGCAGTGGAATGAAAGTCGAGACCGCAAATCTTCTCAAATATGCAGATGGTGCGGTCTTTGGATATGGCGCCAAGATTGACGATATCATGACGAATCCGGTTGACGAGGAGAAAACACGTCGCTTTTGCGAGGGTGTAGAAAGGGAAAGAATATCTCTATTGATTAAGTAGTAAGAATATACTCGTAATTTAAACATTACCAGAGTATCGAATGCCTCGGGTCTCATTTATCAAATTTAAAAATAATAAGGAGGAGTTTGTTATGAAAACTTCATTTACTAATATTTTCGGAGTAGAAAAACCAGTATTGGGTATGGTTCATTTAGGACCATTACCTGGATCACCCCTTTACGATGGAAAGATCGATCAAGTTTTAGAAGCTGCGATCCGCGATGCGAAAAGTCTGGAAAAGGGCGGAGCCAGTTCCGTTATGGTAGAAAATTTCAACGATTATCCGTTTTACCCTGAAACGGAGGAACCTGAAACAGTGGCAGCGATGACAATGATTGCCCACGAAATTCGTCGCGAAGTGAAACTTCCAATGGGTATTAATATACTAAGAAACTCTTGGAAATCTGCGCTAGCGGTCGCTGGAACAGTCGGAGCAGATTTTATCAGACTCAATGTCCTAACCGATGCGTACGTGACCGACCAAGGTCTTATCAATGGTACAGCCCACTTAGTAGCGAGATATCGCAAATATCTTGGTTTGGAGAATAAAGTCAAGATTTTTGCTGACATTCAGACAAAACATGCGGCTCCTTTGGCGGCTCGACCTATAGATGTCTTGGCTCGGGATACGGCCTATCGTGGGATGGCGGACGCAATTATTCTTGCCGGTGAGGAATCGGCACAACCTCCTTCAGTTGAGAATTTAAAGGCGGTAAGGCGTGCAGTCCCTGATGTTCCTATCATTATCGGTAGTGGAATGAAAGTCGAGACTGCGAATCTTCTCAAATATGCGGATGGTGCGGTCTTTGGATATGGCGCCAAGATTGACGATATCATGACGAACCCGGTTGACGAGGAGAAAACACGTCGCTTTTGCGAGGGTGTAGACAGAGAAAGAAACCCTCAATTGGTATAGTAGCACGAATGTACTCGCAATTTTAATAGAATCAGAGTATCGAAGGCTTTTGGGGGGCCAAGTAGGCCCCTTTTATATACCGAAACCTCATTCAAATGAGGGGTTGGTGCTAATGCATCTCACGATATTTTTTCTATAAAAGGCGTTGTAAATTTAAATTTAAGATACAAGGAGGATTAGAAATTATGGTGGAACGAGTAATTATCGACACTGATCCGGGTGTCGACGACCTTGCGGCAATCTATCTTGCGCTCGCGTCCCCGGAGCTCCAAGTTGAAGCTTTGACGACAGTATATGGGAATATCGAGGTTGAAACCTCGACACGCAACACACTGTCATTACTTGAACTAGCCGGTAGAACAGATATTCCTGTTTACCGGGGAGCTGGCAAACCCATCTTACGTCAACCGTACTTTGCCAAGCACATTCACGGAAACAATGGTTTCGGTGGCGTCGAGGCCCCCAACCCCACCGTATCAGAGGCCAAGGGGTATGCCGCGATGGAGATCGTGAGGCGCTGTAACGAGGCCCCGAACGAAATTACCATTATAGCATTAGGTCCTGTAACCAACGTGGCACTCGCCCTCTCCATCGACCCCGGTCTCGCACATAAGGTGAAAAAAATCATCGTCATGGGCGGCGCAGTCCGTGTTGCCGGAAACATATCCCCTGTGGCGTCCTTTAATCTAGCTAGTGATCCGGAGGCTGCACGAGTGATGTACGAGTCGGGTGCGCCAATCGTTCAGGTGGGTCTCGATGTATGTACAAAGGTGCGGATATCACAAGAAAATCTTGATCGCATTAGGGTATCGGGTACTCGTCCCGGAGCTTTTCTCCTAGAGGCGACCGAATTCCGTCGTAAGGCATACATCGTCTCGCTGCAAACCCCAGAAACAGAGACAGGCGTCTATTACAACGACGTGCCAGCCGTGGCCTATGCGCTGTGGCCCGAACTCTTTGAGGTGCAGCAAGCCTTTGTTTCGATTGAGACGACGGGGGAGCTGACAGCTGGTCAGACCATCGCAGAATTTACGGGGCAGTGGGGTAATCCAGAACCCAATACCTCGATCCTCATGGGAGTTGACGGGGAGAGAGTGGCAAAACGGTTTGCCGATTGTATTTCTACCTTAGAAGCACAATAGGTCATGTCTTTTAAAAACAGGAGATGATTCTAGAACAATTAAAGAAGCGAGTAGGAATATACTATTTTTATTCGTCTTTTTTTATTTTTTAGATATTTAGTCCGCAAAGGAGTGGCATTAGGTTGTCACTAATTAAAAGTGCCACTATTATCACGATGGACGATAAAGTAGGTACTATCCAGGGCAGTGTATTGGTGGAAGATGGAGTCATAAAAGAAGTTATTCCACATTACCCTGAGAGTGAACCACCAATTCGAAATTCGCAAGCAACTGGGGGCAAAATCTCTGTAAAACCATGTAAAAAGGAGGAAGATGTATGAAAAGGATAAAAAAAGATTTTACACTTATTGCAATTTTGCTCATTCCTATTGGTGTAGCCGTCAATGTAGTTGCTGGAGAACTGGTCGAATTGTTAAAGATACCTCTCTTCTTAAATCAAATTGGTACGATGATTGTCGCGATGGTAGCTGGCCCATGGGTTGGAGCGATAACAGGAGGGGTCTCAAAACTAATTTTTGGGATATTTAACCCTACTCAATTGGCGTTTATGCCGGTTTCCATGGCTTCAGGAGTTGTAGTAGGTCTCCTAGCTAAGAAGGGAATGACAACAAAAGCTTGGAAGGTTGCGGTTACTGGTTTTATTGTGGCACTTGTTGCGATACTAATCGCGACTCCGACAACAGTTATTGTATTTGGAGGAGCATCCGGAACTGGATCAGATCTACTTACTGCCATTGTTTTAACTTCAGGAAAAGAAATATGGACAGCCGTCTTTACTCAAAAGATATTTGTCGAAAGTATCGATAAAATACTTTCTATATTTGTTGCCTATATGCTTGTTCGGAAGATGTCAGATCAATACCTTTCTAAACAAAACTATGGACACCTATATATTAAAAATAAGAAGGCATCTTAAAAGAATATAGTAATACGTCAAAGAGTGAAACTGTTTGCCACTCATTAACGGATTTTCACCCAATTTTTTAGCCTTGGTGGTGCGAAAAAAATGAACCTTTAAATGAAAGGGGAGATACACATTTGGAAAAGCTAAGAACCTTTATTCTAAATCTATACCCAACAACGAAATTTTTTATCGCACTATTTTTGATGATAACACCGTTACTTTTACCAGGATATTTATATTCATATTTGGTCCCCGTGTTGTGCTTATTCATCGCTATGATAGCTGGAAAAACAAAGCTATTTGTAGACATCGTCTTTAAGGGTTTGCTTTCTATCGTTTTCATGATTTTTCTTTTGCAAGCATTCTTCTATCCGGGAGATACAATATTATGGTCATGGAATATATTCTCAATTAAACAAGAAGGAATTGATTTTAGTTTACAATTAACATCCAAAATTTTAGCGATAGGATCATCAGTTGTTTTATTTTTCCAGATCACAAAAATAAATGATTTAACGCGGTCTTTAGAAATATTAGGGATTTCTCCAAAAGCTACCTATGTGCTTTCATCCGCACTTAATATTATTCCGGAGATGAGACAACATTTGTTAAGAATTATGGATGCACAAAGAACTCGCGGTGTGGAAACGGAAGGAAATTTTAGAATACGAATGAAAGCATTTATACCAGCATTAACCCCTTTGATTTTATCGTCATTTTCAAGCACAGATGAGAAAGCTATCACTTTAGAATCAAGGGCTTTTACAGCCCGGACCAAAAAGACAAGTTTACATCAATTGGAAAAGACTAAGAGTGACACATTAACTATTGCCATACTATTGTTTCTATTAGTTTACATCTTGATCTGGAGGTTTTTCTTATGAGTGGAATACAGATAAGAAATCTATCATACAAGTACCCTACTAGTAGTGATGAGGTTTTGCATAATATTAATCTTGAAATTGAGAGCGGAAAGCTTTATGCCGTAATTGGTGTCAATGGCGGAGGAAAGACCACACTTTGTAATGTCATTAGAGGATTTATTCCACACTTTTTTAAGGGAGATATTAGTGGTGAAGTGCTGATAGACGGAAAGGATGTTCGTGATTGGGATACAAGTGATCTTGCGCAAAAGGTGGGTTTCGTCTTCCAAAATCCTTTTACTCAAATCAGTGGAGTGAAAGAAACCGTTTTTGATGAGATTGCTTTTGGCCTTGAGAATTTAGGGGTTGAAGTAAGTATTATTAAGGAGAAAGTTCAAGACATAATAATGTTGTTTGGCATAGAGTATATACAACACAAAAATCCGAATGAACTCTCAGGCGGACAAAAACAAAGAGTGGCTCTAGCATCTATTATGGTTATGGAGCCGGAGATTCTAATTTTTGATGAACCGACATCACAATTGGATCCGAAGGGTACGGAGGAAATATTTAAGGCAATAGATATTATGAAGAAAAAAGGGAAAACAATTATTTTAGTAGAGCATAAAATAGAATTAATTGCTGAGTATGCAGACTATGTTATCGTTCTTCAGGATGGACGGATTAAGAAACAAGGAAGAACGGAAGATGTACTATCTAACGAAGATACACAGTACTATGGCGTAGGATTAACTCAGTTTACACTATTAGATTTACAAATGCGGCAACACAATATGAATACCGAAAGAATTCCCATTACTGAAAGTGACTCCATTAAAGTGATGAAAGAATGGATGGCATTACAAGGGGTGAAATCATGAGCTTTTTAACGTTAAATGACGTTACCTATTGTTATCCCAATGGTTTTACGGCTGTTGAAAATGTAAGCATGTCTTTCGAAAAGGGTGAATCGGTAGCCATAATTGGACAAAATGGTGCCGGGAAAACAACAACAGTGAAAATGATGAATGGATTATTAAAGCCGACACAAGGTGATGTCATTATTGGAGGCTTAAATACAAAAGAATATACAACGGCTCAGATAGCTAAAAAGGTAGGATATGTATTTCAAAACCCTGATGATCAAATTTTTCATGAAAATGTAAAAAGCGAAATAAGGTTTGGCCCTAAAAACCTTGGATTTTCGGAGGAAAAGATTGAAGAAAACGTAATGAAGGCAGCAGAATTAACGGGAATTGTGCCTTTTTTAGATATACATCCGTATAATTTGCCTTATTCCCTGAAAAAATTTGTAACAATTGCCTCGGTGATTGCAATGGATACAGAGACGATTATCTTAGATGAGCCAACAGCTGGTCAAGACTCTCTTGCAATTAAAAGATTAGGTTCTATTATTAATTCATTAATTCAAGAAGGGAAAACCATTATTACCATTACACATGATATGGAATTTGTCGTTGAAAATTTTGACCGTGTCATAGTAATGGCAAATAAGAGAGTAGTCGCGGATAGTAATAAGCAAGAAATATTCTGGGATTTAGACATCTTGGAAGAAGCAATGCTAAAACAGCCCCATATCAGTCGATTAAGCCATACACTAAATTTTAAAGAAAAAATATTAAATATTGATCAAATGATAGATACTCTAAAAAACATCAGATGAATTAAACTCTATTACTACTAAAATATGAGGAGAATAGATATGAAAATTGGTATTATTCATGCAACCTGTAATGCTGTACCACCATTAAATGCAGCATTCAAAAAGCTAGCCCCGGAAGTAACTGTATTAAATTTTGTTGATGAAAATATTCAGTACTATGCAAACCAAATTAATGGGATCGATGATAAATCATATCGAGATTTTATAGATATTACAGTTAAAGCACAGGACGCAGGTGTTGATGCAATCATTGTAGCATGCACCGTGCTGACACCTATTGTAGATTCTGTGAAGCCATTTATCAAAGTACCGATCTTTGCGGTTGATCGTCCGATGTTAGAAAAGGCAGTCAATCATTATAAAAAAATAGGCGTTGTTGCAACGACTGCACCATCTGGACCAGCAACAAAAGCCCAATTGGAGAGGATTGCCAAAGTGTTGGGTAAAGAAGTTGAAGTAGATACACAAATTAATACGCAGGCTATGACTGAATTGAAAGCCGGAAATGAGGAAGAACATAATCGTCTTAATTGTCTTGCTGCAGCGGAATTGAAAGAAAGAGGATGTGAAGTGATCGTTCTTGCACAGATCACACAGGCATCTGCAGAAAAGGAAACCAATATCTTAGGACTACCAGTGTTGTCTAGTCCGAAAGAAGCAGTAAAAGCGGTAATCGGTGCATTAGAAAGCGAAAAAGTAAATAATTGGTAGTGGTAATTAATGATAAGTTATTCAAAAGTTAGAAATAGTCAACTACTATACGAATTTCGATTAAGAGCCTTGAAATAATTTAAAAACAAAAGGAGTGTTTTTCAATGAAAGTAAGTTATATTGGATTAGGCGTAATGGGCATGGGTATGGCATTAAATCTTGCAAACAGTGAAAAAGAAGGTGAGATTGATTATCTAGTATGTGACGCAAATCCAAATGCATTGGAGCAATTCAATGAAAAAGGGATTAAAACCACAACGAATATTACAGATACAGTAGATAGTGATTTTATATTTCTATGTTTACCAGACTTAGAGATTGTAAAAGAAGTTGTATTTGGCGAGAACGGTCTATTAAAGCATATGAAACCAGGTCAGAAGATTGTTGACTTTAGCACAATTAGTTATTTAGGTGCAATCGAAATTGCAGAAAACTGTAGAGCGAATGGAATTGAGTATCTGGATTGTCCAATTTCTGGTCAACATGCAAAAAGTATGGAAGGAACACTTAGTATCATGTGTGGTGGGAATGAAGAAATATTTAATACAATTAAGCCTATGCTCGATAGAATGGGGACACAGGTACTCTACATGGGAGAGAACGGGGCTGGACAGCTTACGAAGATGATTAATAACTGCGCGTTAAATATTTGTTGTGCAAGCTTTAGTGAACTATTGCCAGTTGGTGTTAAACTTGGTTTAGATCCCGAAAAGCTCAGTGACGTATTAATGACAGCTACAGGGTCCAGTTTTGCTTCAAAAACATTGCTTCCTAAGGTTTTAGAAGGGAATTTTGAACATGGATTTTCACTTGAAAGAGCATATAAAGATATGCAAAGTATGTATGAAGTATTAGTGAAATACCAGATTCCGCTACCAACATTAAACGGGACAATGCAAACCTATCAATTAGCATTAAATAATGGTCAAGGTGATTACTACAAACATGCAATGATTTGCTACTATGAAGATTTGTTAGGTGTAAAGGTTCGTAAAAAAACTTTGTAGAAAGGTCAATCGATTAAATAACACTAAAAATTATTACCGCATAAGAATGAATTATAATTTTCGTATATGTAAATTGTTATTATCTTCTTTTTATATTGAAGATGTAAAGTTGACAAGAGTTTCTTAGATTGTCAGAATGCATCATTATAACATAACAGGGGGTGAATCTAGTGCGCTTTGGTTGTATTGCAGATGATTTTACCGGTGGTAGTGATATCGCTTCTTTTTTTGTGAAAGGTGGACTTAGTACTATTTTATACAATGGAGTACCTAAAGTTGATGAGGCTCCACAGGCAGAGGTATGTGTAATTGCCTTAAAAACCCGTACTCAGGATCCAAAAGACGCTGTCAAAGATTCCCTCGAGGCAATAAGGTGGTTAAAAGAGCAAGGTGCACAACAGTTTTACGTAAAATATTGCTCAACATTTGATTCTACACCTAAGGGTAATATTGGACCAATTTGTGATGCTGTAATGGAAGAGCTAGATGTTCCCTATACTATTCTTTGTCCTGCGCTTCCGGTAAATGGGCGTAGTGTTAAGGAAGGATGTTTATATGTAAATGGAGTTCCATTGCATGAGAGCCCAATGAAGGATCATCCGCTTACACCAATGTGGGATTGTGATCTAGTCCGTTTAATGAATGCACAAAGCAAATTCCCCAGTGTGAAAATTTCAGACTCTTTCTACAAGGAAGAAGTAGATGAATTTATTGAAAGAATAACAATAAAAAGTAAGCATTCACAATTTTATATAGTACCTGACTATGAGAAAGATGTAGATGCGGAAAATTTGGTACAGTTATTTGGAGATCTTAAACTTATTACTGGCGGTAGTGGTCTAGCATACCCATTGGCAAAAATGTATAAGAAAAATGATGAAGCAGATAGATTTGAACGTTCTGAGTCACCTGCGTTAATATTATCAGGAAGTTGCAGTGAAGCGACTCGAAACCAGATTTTAGAATATCAAAAATCTGGTGGTAAAATTTATTTTATGGATCCAATGAAATTGATATCAAGCGAAGAATCGGTAGAGAAGATCTGGAATGTGATTTCTCAAAACAAAGAAGAATCTATACTAGTATATAGCAGTGACACACCCAATAATGTAAAACGAATTCAGGAAAAAGGTAAAGAAGAATTTGCTGAAAAATTAGAAAATGCAACTGCAGATTTAGCAGAACTTGCTGTTCAAGCTGGTTTTCAAAGAATAATTGTTGCTGGCGGAGAAACGAGTGGAGCAGTAGCAAAAAGGCTCGGGTACACTGGATACCATATTGGAAAGAGTATTGTACCTGGAGTACCCATTTTGATACCTACAGAAGATAATCGAATTCGAATGGTGTTTAAAAGTGGAAACTTTGGAAAATCCGATTTTTTTCTTCGCGCTTTATCCTTAACATAATAGAGAGAAGTGGTAAGTATGGATAAAACATTAGATAAAAAGCTTGATAATGCTATTTGGGTTGCCCATAGTCTCTTTCAACGTGGTAAAGCTAGTGGAAGCGTTGCTAATTTAAGCTTTGTACATGAAGGTAAAATTTATATTACTGCTACTGGAGCATGCTTTGGAACTCTGAAACCAGGTGAGTTTGCTGTTATGGACATTGATGGAAATCAATATAATGAATTAAAACCAAGTAAAGAATGGCCGTTACATTTATCAGTATTCAAAGCAAAACCAGATACAGGTGCAGTTCTTCATGTACACAGTACTTATAGTGTGCTTTGGAGTTGTGTACCTGGGCTAAATGAATCAGATTGTATGCCGGATCATACTCCATATCTGAAAATGAAATTGGGAACTGTTGGCTTAATTCCTTATGAAAAACCAGGAAGTCAAGAACTGTTTAACGTATTTGAAAAACGAGTAAAGGCTAATAATGGCTGGCTTTTGAGCCATCATGGCCCGGTTGTACCAGGAAAAGATGTCATGGAAGCATTTTTTGCATTAGAAGAATTAGAGGAAAGTGCGCAGATTGCATGGGAGTTACGAAAAAGACTATAGCTCGTATTATGACTTAAGTTTCGCACCCTGAAATACAGTGGGAATCAAGTATAAAATATACTTGATTCCCCTTGTCCCTATTATGTTTTATGTCATTCCACTTTGATTAATTAAGAAACATTATCCCATCCAAATAGCTGATTTCCTAAAAAAGACGCCTCAAATTCTTTTACACTTCAATATGTGACCCATATGGCAAGAGTAGGAATGCTTGGGTACAGTGGCTTTATGTCTTTAGGTGCTCGGTCTTTGAGATTTTCGTGGAGTAAAAGTTGGTTCAGGACCAAGGACTAGTCTTGAATAAACCCACCATCCCACTTCTTTTCTAGTTCTTGAATGCTTAAATAGAGGACTTTAAACAGGGTATTTTCATTTGGAAATGCTCCTTTTTTGTAACCTTCCGATATCTAGAATGGATACTTTATACTTTGTGGTATACATGACTTTACGAATAGCACTTCCATAATCAAATAGTTGTTCCACATGTCTGAAGTTTCGAACCCATACATCCACAGGTCCTGGATAGAAAGATGAATGAAATTGCAACGAACCTTTCTTTCTTTGTTTTTCTATTAAGCAGTTTAAAAACAAAGAAAAAGTATGTTTATAACGTAAGTAAAACCGAAAAACAAGTATTATTTGATAAGATGGTCAATCTTTAAAATCCAATCCGCAAGATAATAACCAATAATTAAAAAAATAGGCAAAACGTAGAGTTTTGTTGTATCCATTAATTTGCCTGACATTACCATAGAGTAAAAAATACAAACAATCGATAAAATGATTGTACTAATGCTTATATTATTTTTATCCCAAGTAGCTTGCAAGTAGTGGGCAGAAAATATAAAAATAAAAATAAAGATAAAAAGTTTTAAATATTTCATTATATAAGCTCCTTTTATTTTAACCTAACCTTTTTTTTGCAACGTAGGAACCATAAGTATAAGCAGATCTGTAACATGGAGCAGATCGGAAATACTTATTACGACCTCCTTGATAAATCCCAACTGAAAATCTACCCAATAAATACCATCCACCGAAACTTTTTCTTAAAGCAGCAACTCCAGCAATCCTAGTCTGCTTTTTTGCTCTTTTCCCTATTACTTTACTAAGAGCTCGAGAGTTTTTAACGACCTTTCTTCTTCGCTTCTGTTGTACGTTGTGATTTTGCCTTTTTTACATCAAAATAATCTTTAATCATACTATATAAAGTTTGTGCAACAAATACTATGTCTTTTACATCTCCAACAACTGCTTTGCAACAACGTATGCTAGGCCAGTCATTAATGCGTAAAATATTCTATTAGGCTTTAATCCATTCGGATCCACATTCATCACTGGATTATTATTCGCATAAGTATATCCATTCTGTGACAACGGTTCATCATCATCCCAAGGATGTGGATCCAACTGTTGATTTGAAATAAAGTTTAATCAAAAAAGCTCCACAAACCCATATTATATGGTAAATAAGAAGACTCCATTTTGAAAAAAGTTTAATCAAAATGGAGTCTTTTGTTAGAAATCTGCATTTAGTTTTTATAAAAAAGATTGATCAAAACTCATGAACATATCTATTTTAACTGTTTACTTATACCTAACCTATTCTTCAAACCAAAACAGAACTTCAATAGGTACTTTTAAAACCTTCGCAATATCATAAGTAAATTTGAAAGAAGGGTTATATTTTCCATAGAGTAAGTGGTTACTAGAACTATTATTTAACGTCAAAAAACCCTTCTGTTCCTAAGGATTTAATGTCATTTTTCATCTCTATTTTATTTTTATTTTTTCAATGCTTAATATTGATTTTTCTTGTAATGGAAAAATCACTTCTTGTTCTGCTCTGATAGTCGGTGAGTTTAATTCAAAATTTTTAATATCAAGTTTCATAGCTTCTATAAATCCTTTAACACTAATTCCTGGATTATCTTTTGTTGCTTCTGCTGTAATTATTGTATGAGCACACGATGAATCGAACCAATATAAATCTTCTAATTTTTCAGCTGATGTCCATGAAACATAATGATTATTATAATTCACTTCATCAAGGTCTAAATGAACTCTTCTTATTTTCCCTGTATACAGTAGATATTTTGCAAACTCATTTTCTTTTTTATCTTCACTGTTCTCCCAATTACGAATATTTTGTAATACCTTTTTCCAACATTCATCTGTATTGTCTAAATTACTTCTACCACTTCCTTCTTTTGGATGATTTACCCACATTTGAAATAATTCTGATAGATTCATTTTTAACTCCTTATTTTTAATACATACCATTATACTCTCTTGAATAATTTGATGTCTTTTTTATTTTCCTAAAAACTAAAAAGACCACCTATAAAATAGTAAGTGGTCTCGCAATCTTTAAAGAGATAGGAAATTCCGGTTCATCTTTTTTGCAAACGGTTAAACTTTTTTCAAAACGGTGCGACTTTTTTATAAACAGTTCAACTTTATTTCAAAGCCACACTGCTAATGATTGCTGGAGATAATTGTGTTACAAAGCTATATGCCATTAGAAAAAGTACACCTATTGAGTTTTCATTGTCTAAGGCAAATTATAGGGAATTCCGAATATTAAAACAATACATAGTTTTGTAATGGTAGCTATTTGCTTGGGTGTAGCATCTGGAACAACTAATGTATATATATATTTTCCAAGTGATGTCGCAATTGCCATCAACGTGATTAGTCAGGGCAAAATCAGAAAGAATTCATCCATCAATTGTTTGGGCTTGCAGTATAAGATACGATTCCGCTAGGAATATATGTGCTTTATTCTCTTTTATTTTATCTTTGCACTAGAACCATATAATGATAATACATTATTTATAGATTATAATAATATAAATGCATATTTATTATTTCAGTAATTGCGGAAGAAGGGATGAAAATTTATGTCTATAGAAGTCAAGGAAAGTTATGTTCTAGTAGCAGGATTTGCTCAATTGCCGAAGGGTACGCCAGTTTTTGAGTTGCAAAAAACAATAGGATGTATCCTTATGGTTGATACGGAGACTGATACGATCATAAAAGCAACATTTACCTTTTTACAAGAATTAACAAATGAGTTTGTAAGTGAATTACTTCGAGGAAAATCCTTATTTAATACGGATGAAATTATTGTAGATATAGAAAAAAGGTTTATTGTTCCGCCACAGAAGGCTGTTATTCAAGCATTGCTTACAGCTAAGAAAAGTTATCAAGAAAGAAAAAATAATTTCGAGATTAAAGAAAACGCTTGCAAATAACTGAAAATTTATAATATAATAACACTAACAACATAAAGCTAGTGTTTAACTGGATTATCTATTGAGCAAGGACAAGGGCCGAACCTCAATACGTAGATAAAGAGCCAGTAGTAATAAGAATTTTAAATGAAGTATCACTTCGTTTAATTTCTATTACTGCTGGTTTTTTGTTTGTTAAAAAAATTATTGGAGGTTTTTTAGATGGAATTTGGTTTATTTACGGTATTTGACAATTATAAAAATTATAAAGCAACATTTGAACGTACACCAGAGCAACTATTGCATGAAGTATTAGAACAAACGGTTGTAGCGGATGGTTTAGGATATAACGCTGCTTGGTTTGCTGAACATCATTTTAGTGAGTATGGAATTTTAACTACACCTCAAACGTTTCTTGCTATAGCAGCAGAACGGACAGAGAACATCCGACTAGGTACCGCCATTGTGACATTACCGTTTAAGAATCCGATTCAAGTAGCAGAAGATTACGCTTTACTAGATGTATTAAGCAACGGTCGACTAAATTTAGGTTTAGGAAGCGGTTATCTTCCACATGAATTTGCCGGATTTAATGTTGAGGGGAAAGATAAAGCATTAAGATTCAATGATTCCCTTGCTGTAATTGAAAAAGCATGGAAAGGTGAGAAATTCTCACATCATGGAGATTATTATCAATTTACAGATATTAAACTTGAAGTTATCCCTAAACAGAAGGAAGTGCCAATTTGGATTGGTACATTAAGTAATAATGGTGCTAATTTTGTTGGGAAAATGGGCTATAACATTAGTGGAGTTCCTTACGTCGCCTGCAATTCAATTGCTGAATTGAAAGATATCATCGATAGTTACAAAGATACGTATCGAAAAGCAGGTCATAATGAGAAGAAAGTGAAAGTTCCGCTCGCTCTTCATACTTATGTAGCAGAAACAACAGAAGAAGCTATCGCAATTGCTAAACCTCATCTAGATTTATATCTTGACACACGTATGTATGGCAAAAGCGCGAAATATCAGGATTTAAGAGATAGAGAGCAAGTACTAATTGGTTCGCCTGAGGATGTTATTGCCATGCTGAAAAGATATCAGGATGCTGGTTGTGATCATATCATGATGCTTATGAATTTTGGCGGATTACCACATGAAAAAGTCTTAAAATCAATGGAATTGATCGCAAAAGAAGTGATGCCGGCATTTAATAAATCCGCGGAAAAAGAATTGTTAGTTGAAGTCGATCAAGGTGTCTAATAAGAAAGAATTTGTAAAACGTTTTGAGTTATTAACCTCAAGAAAGGAAGGCAGGAACTTATGAAACTCCTTGGGATATCAGGGACAATTTTAGGTATAAAAACCTATGTCTTAGTGCAAAGGATACTGGATGAAGTAAAACAAAAACATCCTGAAATAGAAGTGGAAATGTTAGATTTAAGGGATTATGATCTACAATTTTGCGATGGCAGAAAACTAGATGATTATAACGAAGATACAAGAAAAGTAATAGAGAAAGTGACTCAAGCAGATTTTTATTTGATTGGGTCGCCCATTTTCAATAGTTCAATCCCTGCGCCTTTAAAGAATCTAATTGACTTAATTCCCCCGGACGTATTCCGTCACAAAGTAATGGGCTTTGCGGCTAATGGTGGAACAAACCAGCATTACTTAATGGTTGAAAATCAATTAAAACCGATAGCGGGCTATTTGCGTGCTTATATTGCACCAAGTTACGTGTACGCTCATACAAGTCATTATAATGATAAAAATGAGATTCATGATGAGGAAATTGTGATGCGTATCCGGAATTTGGCTGATGAACTGGTTCATATGCAACATGGCTTAGGTCAAATGTTAATTAGAGAATAAGATATATATTTAAATCCGTTCCCAGTAAGTGTTTTCAAATATCACTTACTGGGAACGGATTACATCAACGTTGCCAAGAGAGAAGCAAATTCGAATATTAAGAGATGTGAAAAATTACGTGTTATAAGAAAGGGATAGAAATGAAAAATAATCCTAATCTCCACGTTTTGTTAGAAAATTTAATTGATTATGCAGGATTATTTCCGCCAGCTAATCTACCATTGGATGCTGCGATTGAAAATTATGCGAATTATATCAATAGTGAAGATGCTTGGATGTTAGGGCCGTTCATTATACCTGTCAAGAAGATTAATGAACTTCAAGCTTATACTGATTTATTTTTAAAGAAAAAACCTTTAAATCTCTCAGTTGTCGGTAGAAAAAGCGAGTCTGAGAATGAATGTATCGTTCAGCTTAAAGAAGACTTAGAGCAAATTCACGCTTTTTCTAATAAATATAATGTTTGGTCCAACGTAGAAGCGTTTGAAATGCCTTTGCCATCTATTGTGCCAACTCAGGATCTGTTAGAAGAAGTTTCATCGGGGGCAAAAAAATTAGGAATGAAAGCATTCTGTGAAATGTCCCTGCTTAACGACGACCATTGGAAAAAGCATTTATGCAGCACGTTGGATGCAATAGAAGCATTCAATTCACTACATAAAGATAGATTAGGAGTTAAGTCGCGAACCGGTGGAATAAAAGCTGAGATGTTTCCAAGCCCTGAAAAAGTTGCTTTTGTAATCGCTTCATGTCGTGACCGAGATTTACCTATAAAGTTCACAGCTGGACTACATCACCCGATTCGAATATATCGGGAAGAAGTTAACACAAAGATGCATGGTTTTCTTAACATCTTCCTGGCAGGTATGCTTGCTTATCATCTTAATCTAGATGAAGAAAGGATTGAGAAAATCATTTCCGATGAAAATACAAATCATTTTACGATCGCTGATGATCGTTTGGCTTGGCAAAGTTTAAGTATTACATCTCAAGAGATGAAAGAGCTTCGAAAAAATTCATTATGTTCATTTGGGAGTTGCAGTTTTGATGAACCAAGAGATGAATTATTGGAATTAAGTAATCGACAGGAGGCCAGCAAGTGAAATCATTTATCGAAGTAAATGCAGATTCTCATTTCCCTATTCAAAATCTGCCATATGGAGTATTTAGCACAAATAATCAACCAAACCCTCGAGTTGGGGTTGCTATTGGAGACTATGTATTAGATTTATCGCTTTTGGAAGAGAAAGGTTTTTTTGAGAACATTATCGACGAAGGAAATACGGTTTTTAACAAGTCCTCGCTTAATCATTTTATGGAATTGGGAAGGGGGATTTGGAGTGGAGTACGAAAAAAGCTCCAACTCTTATTGTCAAAGGATGAACCGCAACTAAGAGATAATGATGATTTTCGTAAACAAGTACTTCTTCCTAGAAAAGGTGTGAAACTTCATCTACCTGTCAAAATTGGCGATTACACAGATTTTTATGCTTCCAAAGAGCATGCGACGAATGTTGGCATTATGTTTCGCGGTAAAGAGAATGCTTTAATGCCTAACTGGACTCATTTGCCTGTAGGTTACCATGGAAGAGCTAGTTCTGTTGTCTTGAGTGGGACGAATGTTCGACGTCCTTTAGGTCAAATAAAGTTACCTGATCGTGCCCCGATTTTTGAGCCATGTAGACAACTAGATTTTGAACTGGAAATGGGATGCTTTATCGGTATTGGGAATGAACGTGGAGAACCGATTCCGATTGAAGAGGCAGAAAAGCATGTTTTTGGAATGGTTTTAGTAAATGATTGGAGTGCTCGTGATATCCAGTCATGGGAATATCAACCTTTAGGTCCATTCCTAGCTAAGAATTTCGCAACTTCCATTTCACCGTGGGTAGTTCCATTAGAAGCGCTAGAGCCTTTTCGTGTAAAAGGACCGATCCAGGATCCGAAACCGCTAGAATATCTCGAACAGCCAGAGCCAGGTTTATTTAATATTCAACTTGAAGTGCATTTACGAAGCGAATGGATGAGTACACCAAAACGAATCTGCTCAGGTAATTATCAATCTTTATATTGGAGTATAGCTCAGCAAGTCGCCCATCATACCATTGGAGGATGCGACCTGAACTCAGGCGATTTACTTGCTTCTGGTACGATTAGCGGATCTGAAAAAGACTCCCGCGGTAGTTTGCTAGAGCTGACATGGAGAGGTACAGAACCAATTCGTTTAAACGAAGAGGAACAGAGAGAGTGGCTGGAAGACGGGGATGAGCTGACGATGACAGGCTGGTGCCAAGGTGAAGGCTATCGAATCGGCTTTGGAGAAGTTGTCGGAGTAATCGAGCCGGCGCTTGACCGTGAACAGGTATTGCGAAAGAAAGATCCAACGTATATTGGTAACTGATTTCAATAAGGTAATTTATTTATAAAGGAGGCTTATTAGCATGACGTGGTATCAACAAATGGGGAAAATACCTCCTAAGAGGCACATCATGTTTCGTAAGGAGGATGACTCTTTATTTAGAGAGCAAGTTATGGGAACAAAAGGATTTTCAGGGATTCAGTCGATTTTATACCATCATAACCCTCCTACCCAGTTTTATAAAACAGATTTAATCGGAGATCGTCATGTGGTATACGAAGAGCAAGGTGCGCTTCGTCCCCGTCATTTTTACACCGACAATGTGAATAAAGAACCAAGTGATGCTGTAATGGGAAGGGAATATGTTCTTGGAAATGAAGACTTGTTAATAGGTGTAGTGAATCCCATCAAAAATATGGATTACTTCTATCGTAATGGAGATGGAGATGAGCTGTTATTTGTCCATCATGGTACGGGGAAAATTGAAACCACTTTTGGAACTCTCCAGTATAAGCCAGGTGATTATATTGTTATTCCGGTAGGGACGATTTATCAAGTTGCGCCAGATAAAGGAGAATCCAAGCTTCTTGTTGTCGAAACAAATAGCTGGATCACGACTCCTAAGCGTTATCGAAATGAATTTGGTCAACTTCTTGAACATAGTCCTTTTTGTGAAAGAGATATAAAAGGACCTGAAAAACTGGAGACCTACACTGAAAAAGGGGAATTCGAAGTGCGAACAAAGTCCAGAGGCTACTTGCATTCCCATTATTTTGCGAATCACCCGCTTGATGTTGTTGGCTGGGATGGTTATTTATATCCTTGGATATTTAATATAAGTGATTTTGAGCCAATAACTGGGCGCATTCACCAGCCACCGCCAGTCCATCAAACGTTTGAAGGACATAATTTTGTTATTTGCTCTTTTGTGCCTCGCTTATATGATTACCATCCAGAAGCCATTCCGGCTCCTTACTTCCATAGTAACGTGGACAGTGACGAAGTCTTGTATTATGTGGAAGGGAATTTTATGAGCCGTAAAGGAGTAATGCAAGAATCTATTACACTCCATCCATCGGGCATTCCGCATGGTCCACATCCTGGAAAAGTTGAAGGAAGTATCGGTAAAAAAGAGACACTGGAATTGGCGGTTATGATTGATACATTTCGTCCTTTAAAAGTCGTTAAGAAGGCGCAGCAGATGGAAGATGTCAACTATCAATATAGCTGGGTTGAGAAAAAATAAGTGCGATAGTTTTTTTAGAAAAGCGATAAAGCGTTTTTTAAATAAGAACATAGTGAAAAAAGTTAGGCTGTTAGCCCGCAAGCTCAATACTTTTAAGATTGTGTGGAGAACAGCCTAAACATGAGTCGAGAAAATCCTTACTAAATAAAAAAAATTTCACACTAACTTATCACTTTTTTTCTTAATTAATAAGTATTAGAGGTTCCTTTTAAGGAAATTAGAAGGAGAGCTTAATAGTGATTGACCCATTAAAAAATTTTATGTGCCTAATTTAAGGAGTGAAATGAGAATGAGTCAAGTTGTTAAAGAAACACCTCAAAATATAAATATAGAAACCTCCTCAAAAGCAAAAGGTGGGGTTCCACGTTCTTTAATGTATCTCATATTGAGCATCTGCTTTTTCTGTATATTTGCAGATGGCTATGATTTGGGCATTTATGGAGCGGTTCTGCCTAGTTTATTAGACTACAAACCTTGGGGATTATCACCTGCTCAAGCAGGTACGATAGGAAGCTATGCGCTATTTGGAATGCTAATTGGAGCTATTTTGATTGGTACAATTACTGATTTTTTCGGAAGAAAATGGACATTAGTGATTGCTGTGACTTTATTTTCACTGACAATGATAGCTTGTGCATTGGCTACTTCACCAGAAATGTTTGGTTTGTTTCGTTTTATTGGAGGGATTGGGCTAGGTGGGGTTATTCCAACTGCTTCTGCTCTTGTCATTGAATATTCACCTTCTCATCGTCGATCACTAAATTATTTACTTATGTTTTCGGGGTATTCCTTTGGTACAGTTTTAGGAGCTATTTTAGCCATTTTCCTTTTAGATTCATTTGGTTGGAGATTGATGTTTTGGATCGGATCGATTCCTTTATTAGTGGTACCGATCATGATTAAGTTTTTACCGGAATCAGTAAGTTTCCTGCTTTCTCGGAATCGAAAAGAAGAAGCAGAAATGATTTGTAAGCGTTATCAAATGGATGTTTCCATATTTATGGACCAAGAAGCAAAAATTGAAAAAGGGGCAGAGAAAGAAAAAAAATCAATTAAAGGTCTTTTCTCGAAGCAGTATCTTAGAGCCACATTGTTTATCTGGTTAACGTATATCATGGGCTTCTTTTTAGTCTATGGACTAAACACGTGGTTGCCGCAAATCATGAGAGAATTGGGCTATTCACTTAATTCCAGCTTGTCATTTTTACTAGTCATGAATCTTACAGCTGGAATAGGAGCTATTTTTGCTAGTACAATTGCTGACCGTTGGGGTTCAAAAAGGGTAATCGGAGTTTCCTATTTCTTTGCCGCGTTAAGTGCTTTCTTTTTAACGATTGGTGCACCACCGATTGCAATTACTTATTTATTAGTAGGGATAGCTGGTTTTGGTGCGGTAGGTGGTACACAAATCATGAATGCTTTCGTAACAAAGTATTATCCTGCTCAATCTAGGGCTACTGCATTAGGCTGGGGCCTTGGGATCGGAAGGATAGGGGCCATTTCAGGACCAGTACTTGTTGGATTCTTGTTAAGTATGAATGTGGACTTAATTTGGAGTTTCTATACATTTGTTATTGCAGGATTAGTTGCGGTAATTGGAATAATATTAATACCGAGCAAGAAAGGTGAAATTGTTTAATTAATCATAATGGCTCATATCCTTTCGGGATGTGAAAGGATACGAGCCATTCTCAACAGAGGAATGTTACAAAGCCAAAAATAAGATGGAAAGCCGGAAGGAGCTGGTTATTTTGAAAACCACTTTTCTTAATCAAATTTCGGAATGTTTACTAACCGAATCAAAACCATGTGTCATGGCTCTTGGCTTTTTCGATGGAATTCATTTAGGGCATAGACAACTGATAGAAAAGGCTAAGCGTATCTCAAGACAAAAGAGATTAAAATTGGCTGTTCTGACATTTTTTCCACATCCAAAAGAAGTATTAAATCAAGTGAAGTTTAATTATTTAATATCATTGGAAAGAAAAATAGAAATATTTGAGCATCTGGGTGTCGAGCAACTATATGTGGTCCGTTTTGATAAAGATTTTGCAAGACTAGAACCAGAATTATTTGTCCAAAAATATCTTATTTCCTTACAAGTAAAAGATGTCGTAGCCGGGTTTGACTTTACATATGGCAGTAAAGGATTAGGTAACATGCAAACTCTTGAAACACATGGAAAAGGGGCATTTCGTGTAAATATGGTGCCAAAGGTAGAATTATACGGAAAAAAAATAAGCTCTACTGTGATTAGGAACTTTTTGAACTCCGGACAGGTCAATCAAATTGCTGATTATCTGGGAGATCATTATCAAACGAAAGGATGTATAACTCAAGTATATCCGCTTCTTCGCTTAAACCCTGTGTCTAAAGTAAGAATGGAAGTATCCTCTTTTAATACGCTACCAAGTCATGGTTTTTATGAAGTAGATGTGTTAATGAAGGAACAAAGATTTCAGAGTGTTTGCTCTATTTATGCAAGAAAAGATGGAGAAGTGGCCGTCGAAATAGAGATTCCTAAACTTATTAAAATAGCCCATCGTGAAGAGGTAACGATAAAGTGGCTTAATGAATGGTCTGCAGAAAATTCCAAAATATTGCAAGGGTCAAATGGTTGAAGAATTATCGTTTTGGAAGGGGAGCTAAAATATTTTAAAATTTTTAAAAACAAGGATGAAGAATATTAGTGACCCTCATCTATGGGTTCTGGTGCAAAAAATTGAAGACTAAAGAAATGAATCGTGTACTTTCTATTGAACCATCTATTAAGGAGTCCCGTTCACAAATAGGAAAATGTACACTAGAAGTTTTTTGCATTTATCCCAATAGGGTAAACTTATTGGGACTTGCATTGTTCGAAAAAGGACACTTTTACGAACGGGATTTTTTGTATGAAATGACCTTGTTTTAATGTTCGTTAAAGTATAAAAATATTTTACGAACGTTCTTGTTTTAACATACACTTATACGAACGTTTTTTGGTGGAATAAGAGAAATAAAACAGAAACTGGACGTTCGTAAATTGGGTACATTTGCGTCAGCAGCAAAGAACAAAACGGGGTAGACATTTACAGGCCATGAAAGAAAAAGGGCTTGATGAAAGGGGATATATTTATGGATAAACAAAGTGGAAAAAATTTTGAACGAGTTCAATATCAATTATTAAAAGTAACATCCGGAAAGGGGATGTTCTTTATATTCATTCATTGAATCGTTTTGGCCGGAACAAAGAAGAGATTCTTTAGGAATGGAATGACATCACCAAAAAAATCCAAGCAGATATTGTTATGATGGATATGACTTTGCTGGATACTACACAATTTAAGGATAGCTTCGGGACTTTCATTGCCGGTTTAGTTTTGCAGATACTTTCCTGGATTGCGAAAGAGGACCGGGAACGAATTAGAAAAAGGCAGTGTGAAGGAATTGATGTGGCATTGCAAAATGGCATCGCTTTTGGCCGACCGAAAGCAACCATTACAGAAGAGTTAAACAAGTCTATAATCGATGGAAATCAAGAGAGATAACAGCTGTGAAGGCCATGGGAGGATTAAATGTTAAAAAGACGACTTTTTATAAGTTGGTTAAAGAATATGAAAGGGCTTTTAAAAGTAGCTCAATATAATAGAGGAAACAAGTCAAAAAAGGAGTATCTGCCGCGTAGCAAATGCTCCTTTTTTGTACTTTTATAATTAAAATTTCTTCTATAAACTATTTTACTCCTATGTATTCGAGTTATGCATTTTCTTCCCAACAAACGTATGTTTTGTAATAGAGGTTATTAAGGAAACATTGGTTTTTCTTAATTCCTACAATACGCGGATAAACTGACTAGGAAATAATAATCCAACCTATCAACAATGTACTTGGTTATATATCGTTTTGTCTTTAAACAACAATAATTTTTATTCAAATAGACCAAATGCTACCACAGAAATTTCTACTCCTGTATAGTCGCGTAGTTAAAAATCATTATAGTTAAATAAAATGTAATTTTATATCATCAATTGCTAGCGCTTACTTCCAAAAAAATATAGTTAACATATTTTTACTGTAGATAAATATATTTGAAATTTTTGTTGGATAAAATTGTTATGAATAGTAGAATTGAACTAGGTTGATTTCTTTTAGATTTAAATAAAGTGTATATTTTTTTTATAAATGAGGGGAGCAAATTAAATGGAAATAAGGACCACAGATATATCAAAGAAAAAACTATATAAAAGCCTTGCAAATAAGCTTTATGAACTTTTTGTTATGAATAAAAAATATTTTGCAGAACAATTACAAGATGGCAATTATAATACTAAAAATAATATTATGGATCCACTAAGGATACACGATATGTTAGTAAATAAAAAAAGCTATCTTACATATCAGCAAGTAAAAACTAAATTAAAGTGGATATGTCTAGATTTTGACATAGATAAAGCGGTAATAAAAAGGAATGATTCAAAACATCCTGATAAATATATGGACTTACTAATTGATGAAGTAAAAAAGGTAAGCAGATTTTTAGATTCACTACGCATTAAATATATTACAGAATTTTCAGGTAACAGAGGAATCCACATTTGGATAGTCTTTACTGAGTCTATTGAAAAGTCACATGCTTACCAGTTAATACAGAAAATAGAAGAAGAGTTTAAAGAAAGTAAAAATAGCAACATTAATGTTGATGTATTTCCTAAAAACGGAAATAACAACAATAACAGGGTAGGATTTGGAGTTAAACTTCCTTTATCATTTCATACTAAATCGCAATGTTATTCTTATCTTATTGAAGATATTTATTCGTTTTCTAATTCCGTGGATAATTGGAGAAGTAATCTTGATGAAAGTTTTCTTAATTCACAATTAAGTATATTGTCAAATTACGAATTACAAAAGTTTAATGATGTAGTAACAAAATTAGATATAGAGTTAATTGAAGAAGATAACAAGCAATTAAATCCTTTTATTTCAACAAGAGGAATCTTAAAGGAAACAAGAGAAAATCTAGATAGTATTTTGGATAAGTTAAGCCAATGTAACATAGTTAAGGAATTACTAAAGAATTATCCAAACAACCTTAATGAAAATGAAAGAGTAATTTTTGTAGGATTATTAAATAGATTGAAAACTTCAGAAAATGATAATTATGGAAAGGAACTATTGTGGGAGTTTTTTTCTAAAATAGATAATTTCAGGCCAGATCTTACTAAGAAAAAACTTGAAAATTTAAATCTCTATCCTCCAACCTGTGTATTCTTAAGAACTAAATTTCCACAGTATAATTGTGACTGTGACAATGATGTGGTGGTAAAAAAACAAGGAATTATTAACTTAAAAGAGTACTCTCCTCTTAGGTATCTAAAAGATACGGAGTTGGTACCATATGATGCTTTTGAAGTAAAAGAATCTGAAATTGATAGGATTAGAAAAGTTCAAAAAAAGTATACAAAGCAAAACGATGAAATACCATTTTTATTTACACACTTAGAATTAGACAACATTAATCTTAAAGATTTTAAAGAGAAGGTTACTAACACTCTAAACGGTAAATATAAAATAAACGATTTCTATAAATTTAATCGATATGAAAAAGATGAAAAAATACGGACTCTTTATGCTCTTCCAGCAGAAGAAAAGATAATATCTACATACCTTATTAAAACTTTGAATTCCTTTTATTATACTGAGTTTTCGGATAACTCGTATGGATATAAATTTGAAAATAGTTTTGCTAATTATAATATCTATAAACCTTGGATGCAGACAATGGTTAATTTATAGAAATAGAATTATGGAAAGACTAAATGAAGATTTACTAGAAGACCATTATGTTTTAAAGCTTGACATTAAAAACTTTTATTCCAGTATTAATTTGGGAAGATTAAGAACGAAACTTATTCACGGCCCATCAAAGATAATTGAAGAAAAAATAAGTTTATTAAGTGAAGAACAGTTGAATAAATATAATAATTTAATAGATTATTTAATGAATCTATGTGAAGCAGAAAAACTAGATGATAAAGGAGTACCTCAAGGCCCTGCCTTTGCGAGATATCTAGCAGAAGTTTATCTAATAGAATTAGATGAATATATAGAAAACTTGATTGAGGTAAACTTCAACTTTTATTACAGATATGTTGATGATATTATATTAATTCTGGAAGATGAGGAAATGGCAAAAATAGTATTAGGGAAAATAAAATCCTATTTAGATTCTTTAGACTTAGAAATTAACTGGGATAAATATCTTCTATTACAAGTTAAAAATTCACGAAATGCATTTGAGAATTACTTCAATAATAATAAGTATTTTGTTGATAATGCTTCGAAAACTCAGGAAATAAATTCCGATTTCACCAATAAAAGAGCGACTAAAATTTTAACTAAAATGGTAAAACCAAATATAGATGAAATTAATGAAGACAACTTAAGCTTTTACTTTACACATTTTAATGATAATAAAAGATTATTGGAAGAAAAGAAAAAACTTGAGACATATCTATTTAGTTTAAAGATAGGTAGAGGATCATTGTTTAGAAATTACTTTAGCTTTTATTTTTCAAATAATAATGCATTTGAAAATTTTGTTGAGAACACTAAGTTATTAGAAGGGTTGGCTAGAGGATCATTCTTAAATGCTTTATTTGAAAGAGTATTTTACAATAATTTTGATGATAAGAATAAAATAATAAGTGTTATTAAAGTGTTAGATAAAACAATGCTGGTAGATTATGAACTAGAATTAATAATTTCTTTAATGTTATTAGATAATGAATATATAGAATCTGATTTTTTAAATGAAGTTAACGATAAAACTTTATTAAAAGTTATAGGTTTTAAATTTAATAAGAGAATTCCGGCTGTCTTAGAAGAAAAGATTTTGAATATCTTATGGAAACAAAGAGATATTAAAAGATTCGTCACTAATAGTTATAATTTAGTGTTTTATAATAGCCTATCATCGAGTCTTCTTCTTAGAGTGTCTGAAATGTTTTTTTACAAAATAAATCAAACAATGGGTACTACTGAACCAGTGGATTTTTCTTCTTCTTATTTAGACAATAGAGAAATTATTAATAAGTATTATAATCTCTGCTGTTTATTATCAGTGAGTGAAAAGAATTATCGGAATATAGAGAGAGTATGGACTAACCTGATAACTTATGTCAATAGGAATTATCCAAATATTGAAATTGATTATAATAATTGGTTAAAAAGAACATCTTCCTTGAATTTTGAGGAAATTGACAAAAACAATTTAAATACTATATTAATTATTAAAATTCATGATAATTTCGTAGATGGGAATGGGGACATAGATCATCTAAAATTGTATGATCATTTTCACACTGGGCTTGTTTTGTTTTTAATGGAGATAAAAGGTGATGAAGAAAATATTACCGATTACTTAAATCAAGAAGGAATAGACATAATAAAAGAAATTCAACTTAAATATAATTTGGAGTTTATTTCGTGGATTTTAGACGAAGAAAATGTTCAAATGTATCCAAATAAATTAATTGGACAAAGAAATATTATTGAAAATGATAGAATCGTTTTGCAAAGGGCAAATCAACTACTAGTTAGAGTTTCAAAACAAGAGGTCTTGACATTAAAATTTGATTATCTAAAAGGGCTTCAATTTAAAGAAGAAAAGTGGTTAAAAGGGGAATATGTATCAATAATTTTTAATTATAATAGAAATGATTATGTGTTTTTGAATCAGTTTATGAAAAATGAAGAGGACTTTTATTCTTATATTGGGAAATTTTTAGATGTCTTAAAGGGGTTAAATATTTTTAAAGAGAAATATTTGAAAAATCCAGAAATTTTCCCTAATATTATGGGTGATAACGATTTAATTCATAAAGATATATATTTTCCTTTAATACCATTTTCAAGCTATGATCAGAAATTAATACTGTCAGAAACTGAGATTATTGATAATGATAAGAAAAATTTCTATAAAGCATTCTTTAAGAGAGTTTATAATGACATTGAATTATATAGAGGTAAACCCTATGTAATAAAAACAAAGGATTTAAATACTCACTTTTTCCCAGATAAATTAAAAGTTGATCCAGACTGGAAAATCAGTTATTTAAAACACCTATATAAAATATTAGATAATGATAAAATTACTGATCCATTTTACTTTGAACTGTGTAAATTTGAATCTATCATTTCCTTTGTTGACGAAAAATCTAATATTCTTGGAAATAACAGAGGGTTTTATAGTTACCTAGAGTTTTATCATTCTATTTATAAAGAAAATGAAGATAAATTAAAGCTATTATTTTACCCTATTCGTGCTAATGATTCGACACTCTATGGAATATTTAAAACTATAGGTGATAGTGTGAAATATACTACGCAATCAGTTGGAAATTACAGCGGAGAAGTTGTTTCAAAAAGTATCGAAAAAGAAATGAATTTTATGAGGTATTTTATAAACGAAAGCTTTTCAGAAGTTGATAAGAAAAGAGAATGTGATGAAATTTTAGAATTATTTAAAAAAGGTGATATTCAATTTGATGATAACTTGAATGAAATAAGTCTAAATGATGAGTATACTAATATTCCAGAAGATGAATGGTCAGAGATATTTCTGTATAACGCTAAAGAAAAAGAACCTTTCGCGAAAAATTTGGAGTTAAGTGATATAAATGTATTAGAAAATACGGAACAGGTTTTTATTTATAAATATGGTTCCAAATATTATATTATAATTTTGCCTGATATTATCGGAAGAACTATAGATTGTATAAGGACTAGAGAAAAGCTGTATAAAAGATATGAAAAAGAAATGGACTTTATTAATCTGGATTGTTTTATAAATAACACAGATGTAGAAAGAAATATTATATACGATGGGAATTTTGATAATGCAGTAAAAATAATACAAGAACAATCTTTTTATATTGAAAGAGAATTAATGCATATAAGATCTGATTTAGTATCGTGGATTAGAAGGTTTGACAAAAAATATCATAAAGCTCTTCTTAATGTTATAGCAAGTCATAAATATATTAAGGATGAAGAGATAGCGAGCTACTTCTCTAAAATTAAAGAATTGCTTGAGGGGAATAACTTGTTTTTCCATATTAAATCTGCTGAAGATGATAACGGTTTTCATAGAATGACAAGTCAATTTCAAAGTAAAAGACAGCTTAAGCTTGATGAGTTTGTATCGAGAGTTCTAAAGGAAAATACCTCTGAATATGAGTTGGTTTTATTATCTGAAATTGGGATTTCAGGTAGCCAAATTATTAATGCTTTAAAACGGTATTATTTATCAGGAAAGTTAAGTGAAGAAACAAGATCAAACAGTATAAATATAGAAAAGTATTACCCTATTAAATCAGAAGAACATGAATTTTTTAAGAGTAAAATTAAGTTGTTTAAGAAAATACACTTAGTTTTTATAAGTTATACTGATAAGTCTAAAGAATATCTTAAAAGAGAAATAAGTGCTCTTTTTGATATGCCAACTGAAAATATTAGTTTTTTTCCTGTTGAAAGTAGTATTAGCTTTAATGAGTCTGTATTAATTTCTAATCCTAATATTGATGTGAAAAATCAAAAACTATTTGAAGAATTAATTAGAGATAGTGATTTTATTGCAAAGCTATACAACTTTGATAAGGAAAAGGAACATCAGTATGATAAATATATTCGTGATCTTTATAAAACAAGAGAAAAATATAACTCGGATTACAACTTAATATTAAGAAAGGGATCCACTCCAAAGAAAAGTCATCGACTATTTACTTTGGAATCTGATAATTTACCTGCTCTTTTTGAAAGAACTAAAGAGCACAAAGAAGATTAATGCTGGGATGAGATGAGGATTGGAAGAGATCTTTTCTTAAGGAAACCACTATTTATATATTCAAGAGTATTTAAAAGTGAAAAGTCTCAAGGCTTTTGACTTTTTTTTATTTTATAATAATGACTTTAATGACTCTTGGTAGATCTGTGAAAAAATATAAGATGTTGTTTTAAGAAAGTATTTCATTAGTTTTTGTTTACATAATACTGATTATTAACATTACAGTTAATATCGCTGATTAAAAAATAAGTTATTTTGATATGAATCGTTGCCAGTCGTAGCTTTATCTTATGCAACTAACGGTCGCGTGTGCGGCCGAGCCTAGGTCGTATCATATAGCGGGTGGGGTTCCCGTCGAGTAAGAACTAGCCATTCGCTCGTAGCGAGTCTTGGAGGGCTAAAGGTAACTTTAGTCTTTAAGCGTGACAGTTAGGTGGCGGGCCGAAAGCCAAATGGTTGAAGGGATTGAGCTCCATAATGTTAGTAAATCGAGAGGGCTGATGCCTTACGCACTGCAGAAAGCTACATTTTATCCTTCGTTAAGGGCAAGATGGATAAAACCTCTCTGGAGTCAGAGACCTTGGCACGTTAAAATCGATATGATACGGCAACTCGGGAGACCCTACCGGTCTTTTCTTGTTAGAAGAGTATGGTGTACAAGCGATAAAAAGCAAGGAAACCAAATGCTGTGCAGGGAGTCGGATAGCAGCGTAGTACCAATGAAGTTGGGTAATGCCGATGGAGGAAAGGCTAGCTACCAGTTATCGCCCTTACTAGGGAAACATTTACTACACTCAGAGGTAGGGATAAATGGAAACAAAACTACTAAGGATAGCAGAATTAGCAAAATCTGAATCTAAGAGATTAGCTACATTTTGTGAATGGTAACTAGGAGGAGCCGTGTGCGTGAATAGCGCAAGCACGGTTCTGTGAGGGGGGAGGAACTTAATCTACCGCAAGGTAGAAAGGTTCCCTTCTACTCGACTAGTTCTATAATAGGTATGGAAAATGATCAATATTTGTTTCAAAGCTACACAAAAAAGAAAAAAATATGTCACCAATTTTCAAGAAACATACTTTTTTTCTTCAACAAACTGGGTGTACTAGTTAAGCAAGAAATACCATTTGATTAAGCCTTTTTATAAAAGAATGATTAAATTGAATATATTAAGAGCCCGTTTTGATTAATCTTTTTTTCAAATCAGGCTCTTTCTTTTTGTTCGTTTATCAAGGTTATTAGTATTTATTTGATCAAGCTTCTTTTCAAAGCTACAGTAGTTGACAAAAAATAAAAGTAAGGACACTCTTCCATAGTCTAATTGTTGTAAATTTTGGATATGAATGAATTAAGAAGCTGTGTTTTTTTGGAGTGGTTTAAATGAAGAAAAGTCTAGCAAGTGTATATCCAGAATTGGCCAATGAATGGGACTATGAAATAAACGGAGATATAAAGCCTAGTGATGTTCCTCCAAAAGGTAGACAGCATGTATGGTGGAAATGCAAAGAAGGGCATCCAAGTTATAAGGCTAAATTAGCATCTAGAACTAATGGAACAGGGTGTCCATATTGCAAAGGGTTAGAAGTATGTTTTGAACGCTCATTATTAGGAAAAAGACCAGACCTAGTAGCTATGTGGGACAATGAGAGAAATAATCCATCTACTCCAGAGGGTGTGCTTGCAGGCTCCAATCAAAAATATTATTGGATTTGTGAAAAGGGTCATTCGTTTGAAATGCCAATTAAACAAATGACTAGAAAAAGAAGTAGTAATGGATGTCCATATTGTCGTGGGTTAAGAGTTAATGAAACAAACAGTTTAGCTAAGCTCTATCCGCATATAGCAAATGAATGGGTTGAATGTATCGAGAATATAAATAAGACTGCAGAAGATGTCCCACCTGGTGCATCGGTTAAGGTTCTATGGAGATGTAAGAAGGGCCATGAGTGGAAAACAACTCCAAAGCATCGAACAAGTGGCGGAACAGGGTGTCCAAGGTGTAATAAAACGAAGAAAGTGTCGAAACAATCATACGCACTCTTTTATTATTTAAAAAAACATTTTGATGATGTGGAGATGGAAACACCACTTTTAGGTACACGTATGGTTTTGGATATTTACATTTCGTCGATTAAGTTAGTAATTGAGTATGACGGAGGTCTATATCATAAGGATTGTAAGCGTGATATAAAAAAAGACATTGCGTTACTAGAAAAAATGCCATATACAAAGCTCATTAGAATTCGAGAACCGGAATGCCCTACATATAAATCACCGAATCCAAATACATTTTTTTATGATCTTAAAAATCATTCTATGAAAGCATTTCAAACGTGTCTTGAAAAGATATTTATTGATCATATTCAACAAATTCCTGATATAAATATTGAAAGAGATAATGTGTCAATTTTAGATTTAATGGATCGTATGGAATATGAAAATTCATTAGCCACTATTAGACCCACACTTTTAAATGAATGGGATTACCATAAGAATGGGGATTTAAAACCAGAAAATTTTCAAGTTGCAAGTCATGAAAAAGTAAATTGGGTTTGTATTTATGGGCATCAATGGTCCGCTACAATTGCAAGTAGAACACATGGGGGTAACAATTGTCCTGATTGTGGAAATAGAAGAATAAATAAACTTAATAATTTAGCTGATGTAAATCCTACACTGGCGAATGAATGGCATCCAACTAAAAATGAAAAAGGCCCGCAAGATTACTTTGCAAACTCGCATTTTAAAGTTTGGTGGTTATGTAAAAAGTGCAGTCACGAATGGTGGGCACGAATATACAATAGAAATGGTAATCATAGTGGATGTCCGAATTGTTATGAGAAAAATCTTAAAAATAAGCGATGTTAAATAGTAGAAACTCGTTAAATTAAGGCTTTTGACATTGAATACGAAAGCGCTAATGTCTAACGAAAAATAAAAGAGGCGCACGTCGTGCACCTCTGTTGTCAAACGTTAATTCTAATACCTTTTCAAAGGCTCTCAACCATTTTGGTTGGCGGTCTTTTTATATCAGAAAATTGGTTTTGACCAAAATTCATAGCTCAAATACTTTTGGGATTTCTCCGCTGTCTGCTCCTTTAAGTAGTCTGTTACGTGTGTAAAGATATTTAACAAAAAGTATCCAATTCCAAATGTGATATACGCTCCTTTGGTCAAAATGTTTGTAGCCCTCGACTTTTACATTCTATTTTTATTTTGAATTTAACCAAAAAATACCTTCAAGAAAAAAGGAGAAAATGGATCTTCATTTATTCTTCCGTTAATTCAACTAATAAATTTTCAAAACGATTAATCGTACTTGTTGCTTCCTTCATTATTTGAAAGTTCATTTTTATTATACTTTCTAAACGGAATTCATTTTCATTTATTTCTGGTTCATATGCTACCTTTTCTACAATTGATTTAAGGAATTCTTGCCTTGATATTGATTTTCTTTTTGCCATTTCATCAATTTTTTTCATTGCTACTGGGTCTATATTTCTTAAAAAAATATCCATTGTTTAACTCTCCTTTTTGGTAAAACTCAAAATATGGATTTAAAGGCTATAGAGTGAGAAAGAGCATAAGGAAAAACTGAAATCACCATGGGTGATATCCTAGGCAAAGCCTAGTGTTTAATATGATATCGTTAATTTCTTTCAGGTGGGCTGACGTGGGGCTCCTGATTGATATAGGTGGGCTGACATGGGTCTTACATTATTATTAAAAAAGCTGGTATTTAGTGATATCATTAAATGTTAATCAATGTCCCCTTTACGTCCCCTTATTTTCGACCAATGTCCCCTTCGTGTCTCCCTTTTGTTGGTTGCTTTTTAAAAAAAGAGAAGGAAACCTTCTCTTTAATTTTACTTTTTTATTGGTTTTTCCGACGATACTTAGCGATGTTGTTTCTTACACTTTCTCCTGTATTTTGACCAATTTGATAGGTCCGTTTAACCGTTTTTATTGATTGACTGTTTTGCACATTATCAGCAATTAGGCTTCCAACATGACGAGTTTCTCGGTCAGTTCCTTTTTCTTGTAGTGGTGTTTCATTATTAGGTTCTGCTTCCATTTCAGATGAAATCGAAGGATAATTTGATTGTGAAAAGGAAGGGGATGAAGGACTGAGACTGTCGTAGTCACCTGACATTTTCTCGTTTTTTTTTATATCGCCATTGTTCATTTGGCTTGGCGATTCAGATGAACTGGAGTGTGAACTATTTACAGCTGCATTCCGTTTTCCGTTACTGGAGACACCATTCAGAGCCATTTGACCATGCAACCCTATTACTTTCCCTTTTCCTGTTTGTCCTTCTTCTTGTTGTTGATGTGCCATTTCTTGTTCAATTGAGTAAGCAACTTCTTGCGTTCCAGCATCAATTTCTCTGGAGCCTTCCGAACCTTTTGGACTTTGTTTTTCTTGAATTTGATCTTGTGCCTTTAAATCTGCAGAATGACCACTTTCAGAAACATTCGAAGTCTGTTCTGTGGATTGGTCACGTCCTTTTGCTCTAAGGCCTTGTGCCATTCCTGCAACTCCTGCAATACCACTTAGACCTTTCAATGTGGCCGATTTACCTTCACTTGATAATCCTTTCAAAGTATTTGCAGTACCCTTTGTTGCACCGGTTACGCCTTTTGCAACAGCATAACCACCGGCTACGGCACCCCAGCTAGATTTCAGTCCTGCATCAATACCAAATAACCGTTCAACGATATTAGGACCATCAATTACAGCAAGAGAGAAAGCAAATAATGCAATTAAATAGGCGACACCATCCAATTTATCGGTAATAAACTCTGTACCAATCAGATAGATTTTCATTGAAAGGAAAATCATAATTGTCACAAGAAAAGTATTTAGGATGCTTTGAAGTATTTGCTTTGTCTTTTGCCCTGAATGAATATCAGCAGGGGCTATAATGATTGCTAATACATAGTTGAATGTTAACTCAAAGAACAGTTTTGCTAGTTTTATAGCGATTGTCAGCATTGTAAAAGCCGTTATACCTAAAGTGATTGCAATTGTCCAAAAGTTCCAGTCCCAACGGTAATATTTTTCTTTAAAGGCAGTAAAGAAACCATTATCTAATTTAACTTTCTTGGCATTACCAAGATCGTCATACTCCAAACGATGAGAGTAAACCTCACGCCCTGTATCTGTCATTTTTCCCCCTGTAAGTTCAAAATCTTTATCAATAGATTGTGTGATATTAATTTTTAAAATTCGATCTTTTGGAATTCGGTTAGGATGTTTAAGTTCAGTAGTATTCCAACCCGTTACGTCAAATTGAGCAAGGTCAGTCATATTGTCTTTAATAACTTTTTGACTAATTGAACCTTCTTCAACAACATCAAGAGCATCAATAGCTTTATCTGTGAATTGATTTGCCTTTTCCATACCTTCTTGTATCAAAGCGAAAAAAAACATTATCATAAAAACATTCAATATAATAGCTTCACGATCCAACTTTTTTTGAAAAATGAGCTGATATCCTGTGTAGAGAAGCGAAAACCCCATCAATATCACAGAGAGGGGAATAAGAAATTCTACAAAACTTGTAATTTCAACACTGTCGTAAAACATTTTTAATCCCAGGATTGAATCTGTTATGTTTGATAGGGAATCAACAAGCCATGCAAGCCCTTTTATAATGACCCATCCTATCCAACGAAGCATATAACTGATCGGATTGGTTACTTCGAGAAAATCAGAGAATTTTTCAAGTATCCTTGCTACTTCTTCATCCATGCAATCTCCCCCTAGTTAACCTATTTCAAATATTCCTGCTGCACACTTTGAACAAATGTTGCTACTTCAAAATGAATATCATCATCTGAGAGATCGATAAAATCTAGTTTCTTTTTTACTTCACCATCTTGATAAAAAGCAAATGTTAACGAATTTTGTTTTCGTCCAAGTTTTGAAGTATCTTCTTTAGCATGATAAATATTTAAATCAATGTTTTTTGCATTAGCTACACGTTCAATTTCCTTGATTTTAAAATCTTCTTCTTCTTTTCTACTCTCAAATGGTGACCTTACATATAAAAAGCCTGTTTCAAACTGCTCAGCTTCCTCCAGACTCAATTCAGTTGTTTTACCATTTCCTTTTACACCCTCACTCCCACAAGCTGAAACATTCAATACAAGGAATAAAATAAGACACCCATTAAGAATCTTTTGAAAGTTCATTTATAAAATCTCCTCTCAATGTTTTATAATAATATTGCACCTTTCACAGTTTTGCAGGGAGATTCAAATTTATAGACATAGAAAATCATATCTTCTGTTCCTTCTAAAATGAAAGCCTCAGTTAAAATGCCATCTTTTTCTTCAAACTCATTTATGTGTTTCTTTAATAATGCAGACTTGAATTCGATTTAAGGATTTTTTCATTTTCATGATAATTTTTCTCCTTCCGGTATAATATAGGATTAGGTTTATTTAAAAATATGCTTCCTCTTGTAATAGGGGGTCTTTTTCAGGTTCTTCATATCAGTTAAAATATAATTGAAAATGCTCACCTATTTGCTCACCTGACATTGAAATATCATGACACTAAGTGAAGTTATTTTAGGTGGCTTTTACCAAAAGTGTTGATATTATTAACTTGTTACTTCCTATAAAATTATTAATTGAATGGGCAGCATGATGTAATAAGGGGTTAAAAACCTTGTTATATCAACGTCTAAAATGATAATATGCTATTCTTGTCCTCGGATTTGTCCTCGTTTTTTTAAAAACACGGCAACCTGTGACAAAAAAGCTAACTATATGAGAAGGTCTTTCATCAGTTTGCTAAAATGTTGGGAGGCCTTTTCTTCCATATTGGCGGTCATGTGAGCATAGATATTCATTGTAGTATTAATATCTGTATGTCCCAGTTCCTGTTGAATTTCTTTAATGCCAACTCCAGCTTCAATCAATAATGAAGTGTGCGTATGTCTAAATGAGTGTGGAGTAATGTTCTTTTCTATTTCTGCTTTTTTTAGAAGCCTTTTTAGCCGGGTCTCAATAACTTTTCTTAATTGTGGATGCCCATACTCTCGAGCGAAAATAAATCCGTTCATATAATTTTGGCTGTATTTTTCGTTTTATTCCAGAATTCTTTCTTCATACATTTTCTTAGTAATGCGGCTGATTGGATAAGGACCCCAAACAGAGGTTAAAATGCTTCATTTCCTTTTCTCGGGCTTTTACGCTACTAATCTTGACGCCAAGAGTGGCAAGATAGAGTTAAAAGGCATGAAGAAATGGAAAGCCTTTCTCCCGCTATCGAAGAAGGAGATTTGCAAGCTTGCATTCGCTATTGCCAGCTGTGTGAGGAGAGTGTTGTTGACAGGACATTTTCTTACCGGGATGTTTATATTAAGGTTGCAGCAATGAACCAAGGATATGAACCGAGATATGAGGGTGAAACAGGGATCGATGTTTGATATCACAATCTAAAGGCGACATATAGATATCTGGAAGAAAAGGGGAAGGTTACGAATACGAAGGAGCCTGTTTTGAAAATTTGGAAACTATAGTTTTTCTATATAATTACAGTTGAAAAGTGCGATAATTTGTACTAGGGTTATCGCCTTTAATCCTATTAAGCTATGTGACAACGGGTTTGGAATAGCAGAAGCATTTGCTAGAGGTTTGTTGATTTTATGGCCACCTATTAAAGAGGCTGAAATATAAAAAGAAGGCCCAATATAATAGAAAGTCTATCAGTTCAAAGGTACCAATGAAAAAGGAGTTGACCCCGTAAGGCCAACCCCTTGCAAACCGTTATTTTATTGTAAGCGTTACAGAATTATAGTTTTTCCCATTACCAAGTGGATTGTAGTTTTTCTCAATGTTTCCTGCGGCGTCCACAGTGAAATAATTGATGGTTGTTGTCTTTTCAATTTTTAATGTTTCTGCAAATTCACGGGTGCCGCTTAATTTAATTTTAGCTGATTGGAAGGTAGGGCGGCTGCCGTCAAGCGTATAATAAATGGTGGCTGGCTCACTTGTTTCAATCTTAACATCAACTGGACCTGTGTATTTACCGTTTCCAGGTGTAGCTTTTGAGGAAGGCGGCTGATGGTCTTTTGCACTGTTGTAGGCTACTTTAATTAAGCCAATCAACCCATTGGCAAATTCCATTGCTTCTTCATGACCTTCTACAAAGGCTGGCTGGAATCCAGCTGCCTGCCATCTTTTTGTATCCTTATTCCATAAATCTGCCCCTACTTCGAAGTTCCAGGCATAAATCCCCTTTTCATACCATAGGTAGTCCGCAGAGTTACCTGCAGCAGAGTATAGTACGTCAGGAATTGGACCTGTACGGCTAGGTAGAATGACCGTTCCGCGGTGGTCCTGAATATCATTTAAGATGTTATCAGAAGCTGCCCAGTAAAACGCTTCTTCACCAGCTGATGGGCGTGGCAGTGTTGTACGTTTTGAATCGTAAGCACCAGGGGACCACATGAAGTAGCCGCCATAACTATGAATATTCATTGCAAACTTAATATTTGGGTTTTTGTCAGCAAGCCAGACAAGGTTTCTTCCTTCAGGCTCAGAGTTTTCAGCTGGTCCAGCGTAAGTTTCTCCCGTACAACTTGTACCTCCGCCAATATAGCCATCAAAAACGGAACCAACAGAATGGTTGCGGTTAAGGTCAACTCCCCAATTATTACGGTACCCAGGGTCAGAGGCAGTGGGACCACAGTGATTGGTCATATTCTTACGCTGCATATTGTAATCATTGAAGCTGTAATTGGCACCATCAGGGTTTACTGAAGGTACAAGGAATATATCAAGATTATCGACAAGCTTTCTTGTCTCACTATCTTGACTATAGTTTCGCAGTAGTCTTTCCGCCGTTTCGATTGTTACGAGTGGGGTCACCCATTCACGGGCATGCTCCTGAGCATATCCAAGAACACCTGGTTTAGAACCGTCACGATGCTTGCCGATTCGGATCGCTTTTACTGTAAAAGGATCACTGGAAACGTCTGCCCCTGCTTTCAAGCCGTCAGTTAATATCGCAGCATTTGTAGTTGGTGCGACAACACCAGCACCAGTATTACCGCGGTATGTAGTCGCAGTGACAAGTTGGCTAGCATTCTCATTCAGTGCTTTAACCACTTGTGCGGCAGTACTTGTTGCCTTTCCTGACGAATCAGTAGCTAAATCTACTAAAATCTTGGTACCATCCACAGTCACTTTTAGTGGTGCATTATTGGTTCCCGGATTCTTGAATTCTACCGAGACATCATTCCCGCCTTCATGCCCCCATGCTTTTGAGGAAACAACAACTGCGAGATTGGTCGTGCCGCCGATAGTTGCTTGGGCAAGACGTCTGTAACCATTTGTTTTATTTGGCATATCAATGATTTCTACCAAGTTCGGGAATTCTTTTGCAAGTTTTTCGGCACGTTCATATAATTCATTTGGTGCCATATAGTGGTCAACAAAATCCGTAACATAATCTGTTTTTGGATGTTTCGGCTCTTTCCCTAACCATTCAGTAATGGTGCTCGTAGCTGTTCCTCCAAGATTACTTTCAATTTTAACAGATGAAGGAATGGCGCTAACTGGTAGAAGCAAATAGTGATATAAATATTCACCGTAATCTACCAATCTAGAAAGTGTAGCAGATTTTTCCTCACCGTTCTCGGTCCAAGTTGCTTTAAGTGCTGTGCTAGCAGTCGCACCGGCGCTTGATTTCACTTCGAGATATAGGAAGGTTCCTGATTGATTGGTAAAATGGTTTGCCCTAAGGACTTTAAGTGTATCCTCGGAAGCTGCCAGACTGGCTTGCAGCTGGACAGTAGATTGCCGCTCTGCCACGCGTGTGTTCCATTGATTTTCGGTGATCAGGGTCTCTTTTACATTGATGCCAAAGGTCTTTAACATGGCAATTTCTGTTGGTGTGACAACGGCATCCACTTCATAGACTCCGTCGTGTGCTTCGATTCTGTGGGTAAGGTCAATTCCAAGCTCAAGAAGCTTGTCCTTTGCCTTATCATTTGGTACTACAAGTTGAACAATTGAGACCGATTCCTCCTTAGGAATCGGCTGGTCAGGCTGTTCGACCGCTGCAACCGGAATACTTAGGCCTGGATAAAATGTAGAGAACCCTAGTCCGGTTATGGCAGTCATCACCACTAAATTCCTTTTCCATTTCTGTTTTTTCTGTTTTGTCAAAAACTGTCCCCCCAAAATGCTAGAAATTTTAATACAAGTTTATTGTAAATTGAATGTACTTAATATCTTGTCGTAAAATCAGGGGCAGTTAAAAATCCGCTCTACAAAAATTTTATTGAGAAAATATAATACTTTATTTTAGAAGATTAAATTTTAGGTTGTTTTTCCTATTTAAAAAGTACTGTGCTACTCGAAAATTCTAGTAATTTTAGGAGCGCAAAATTACTAGATTTTATCCCATTATAATTTCTATAAACTGCATATTGATAATCAACTGTTTTTATTGTTTAATATTGTTGCTTTTTGTTTAATTTTGTAAAAGGAAATTTGTAATATATTTCATGTGAATTGCGGCTCTATTGTTAAAAACCATTAAATGCCTATCAACCTTTGTGCCAGTCCAACATTTAATAAAGAAACAAGAATTATTATGAATAGGAATGATGGGGAATGGCAAAAAGAAACCGAGGAAAAACAATCAGCTACTTGCCTTCAAATGGCAGAGGGACATGCCCACTGTGTGAAAGAACAGGAGTAAAGCTTCTCTACCCGCACAAAACTGAAACAAACCAAACCATCAAAGTCTGCAAAAACTGCCGCCATAAATAAAAATCTCATAGTATAAAAAATCACATTCAGATGACTGTCCACACCGCGTGGACAGTGTATTTTTGTGGTGCCTGTCACCATTGATACTACTATAGTATTGCAGGTTCTTTCGTTCGTTGCTGAAAAAGAAAGAGAGGATATTAATAGGAGGCAACGAGAAGGAATTCAATCGGCCAAAGCAAAAGGCAAACATCTAGGCAGACCGAAAATAAGCCTAGTAGCATTAAATGAGAAACAGAAAGCAATTTTAATAACTAAATATGAATCATGGAAAGGATTAAAAGGGGATAAAATTTAATATGGAGAGAAATTCAATGAACAATATTTCAACATACTTTGGATCAAACTTATTTCAAACCGACAATCATATCTAATAATTTGTTAAAGGAGTAGCCGCAACAAAGATTTTGGCTTAGGATGTTAAGGAATGTTTAAACTAAGACATAGATTAAAAAATAGAAAAGTATCGAGACATTGTATCATGATACTTTTCCATTGTCATTTGTTACCAAAATTCAAATTAGATTTGGTTAAAATGAAAAACTTGTATTAATGTTTTCTCCGAGTTCAGTATTATTGATTTTATTACACTTTAACCAATATTTTGATTCATTTATCATTTTGGAGGATATAGTGTTCTCCTCATTGTAAAATGTGTAATTAAGATTAGGATAACAATTTTCAATAATAAAGGCGAAAAATCTATATAGACAAAGCGAGTATTTGTGAGAAAATCGTATTAAACTGAGGGAGCCAATAAGAAAATGGTAAGATACTATTCAGTGATGTTGAATCAATTGGACTTCCCTTTTACGTTATAAGGGAATAGAATATAAATAAAAAGGTGATTACAATTAAAAAAGTAAAAAGTATCCTATTTTTGCTTCTTGGATTCATATCACTTGTGATCGGTGTTGCAGGGACTGTGTTACCTGTTCTGCCGGGCGGTCCGTTTTACTTATTCGCTGCTTTTTGCTTTGCGAAAAGTTCCAAGTCGATTGAAAACTGGTTCAAAAGCACCTCATTATATGAAAAATACGTTGAAGCATTCCTGCAAAAAAAGGTATGACCCGAAAAGAGAAAATCAGAATCAATTTAGTTGCTGATTTCTTCATCATAATTTCTGTATTTTTTGTGGACATCCTTTTAGTGAAAATCCTGTTGGTAGTGCTCGCCCTCTACAAACATTATTATTTCATTAAAAAAATTAAAACAATTGACCGAAACAGTACGAAACAAAGAGATTGTTGAAAATTTTCTTCAAATAACGGGTGCTTTACTTCAATTAGGGAGTTGCTTCGGCGACTCTTTTTCTTATGGAGCTAAATGAGCAGGTTTTGTTGAAGAAGGTGTCTCAGTAAAAATAGAGAAATATTATATGAAGCTACCTATGCCATGGTAATACTGAAATGAGGGGTACCTATTCTTTTTTTCAAGAAGATTAATTGGACAAATTGACCATTTAAGTCGTGTTTGTCTAAAATGATTTACTTGACCTTTGCAAATCCAAAATTTCCGGTTTAGATACGAATTAAATTTCTAATACTAAAGATATCTTTTATTCAGTTAGTACGTTTGATAGAAGTTGAGAATTTTTATAAGAGGTGATGCAAAATTGGAAACATTTTACCGTACATTCTTGATTTTTGTTGTAGGATATTTATTTTTAAGGTTGAGTGGAAAAAAAGCAGTAGCTCAAATGCACACTTTCGATTTATTGTATATTCTTGTCCTTACCAATATCATCAGTTCCCCAGTAGAGGATAATAATTTGGGAAAGGCTATTACCTATGCTGGAATTACAGTAATTTTATATAAAATTTTTATACGTATATCCTTACATAATAAATTAAGATGGGTCTTATATGAAAGTCCAACGGTATTAATTCAAAACGGGGATATTGATATAAAGGGGTTGAAAAAGGTACGTATGCCAATAAATGAATTATTGTCACATTTAAGAGTAAAAGGGTATACCGATACTCAAAACATTGCCATTGCAGTGATGGAGGAAACAGGAAGTATTAGTGTTATTCCCAAGTCAGAATACCGACCAGTTCAACCTAATGATATAAATTTAAGTGTCAAGAGAGAATATCTTCCTATCCCACTCATACTGGACAGTCAAATTGTTTACCATAATTTAAAATATCTACAATTAAACCAAAGCTGGCTAATTAACGAGCTCGAAAAAATGGGTGAAAAAATAGAGAATATTACATTAGCAACTTTTTTAGAAGATGGAAAGTTATTTATAGATAATAATGAAATTAAGGAACATAAAAGCGATCCTTATTACTACAAGCCAGGGAGAGATAATTAATTACAGAGAAGCCTTAATAAAAAAGAAAAGGTGTTTGGAACAGTTGAATTACTTTACTTGTTTCCTGGAGCTGGCTGGCCAACGCTCTTCAGCCGATGGCGATGTCCATTGGCTTCTGTTGTATTAAAATCATAGTAATGAACATGCATACCATTTCCTACAGGAAAAGCAGGGCCGGAGTATGCCTGGTAATAGTGAGTATGGCCATCTTCATAGACAACAAATCCTTCCGTGTAATGCACATGGTTATCATCTTTACTCATAACAGGAGGAGAAGTTACATCTAAACACTGATGAACATGGCCAGCATCAACAGATGTATAGTAAACGGATCTATGATTGTGGTTTGGCACAAATCCTTGAATAAAAACATTCTTTCCTACCATTAATCCACTCCCAATCATCTCACTTTTTCAATATATATAGATTTCGGTTTTTTTTAACTGTTCACTCATATTCATACGTTTTTCCAATACCTTAATCATGTAAAAGCCATGTTCACTTAATACCTCATCATGAATCTGGCATGTTTGAATTAACACTAATGTTTGGTCTTGATATAGTGTTTTTCCCATCTTTTTCCCTCCCTAACATAAATATAATCATATAATTGATTCCAATTGTGAAAATATAGAAAAAATACAATATACCAATATAATTTTTATCATTCTAAGAAGGGAAGGACAACCAAAAGGGTTGACTTCTTATATATAACGCTTTATGACTAGTATCCCAATTAGCAAAATTGACATCTCTTAAAACTTACCGCTTGAGTGTGTAAGCATCTTTCATGTGAGCTGTATTTTGTACATGCCTGACTGAGGTAAACTTATTTCATACAGTTGGAAATAGGGAGTGCATATCTCTATAAAAAACGAACATATCGTTATAAAGAACACCCATTTGAGAAAGTGACCTCTATTTAATCTCTAGGTGTCATTTTTTCTTTTTTGTTTAAGGAGTTTGTCATTTTTTCTTGGTTTTTTTATGAATGTCTTCTCAATTTTTTATCAAGCCTCAAAAAGTTTAGGATTCAGTACTATTGATTTACAGATGCAAGAATTATGCCGAAGTTTGAATGCACGAAATATTTAGATATTATATATCAACTTATATAATAATGATGTTGAATTGTCACCGACCTGGTAATAAAATGACTACAAAAGGAGAGTGGATAATGGCGAAAATAATTGAACCTGATAAAGAAATTGAAGCAAAACAAAGAATTAATACTTCACAAATTGTTTATAGAAGTCAGGAAATGCAAAATTAAATGGAAAAGGCAAAAAAAGGAGGGAAGGCTGGTCTTTTTGAAAAAGCTAATACAGGCACCATACTCTTAGATGAAATTGGTGAACTACCATTGTTGATGCAAGCTAAATTGCTTCGTGTTCTTCAAGATCAAGCAATTACTCGAATAGGTGATTCGAAGCTAATTCCTCTTACGTTTCGGTTAGTTTGTTCCACCAGTAAAGACCTCAGGGATCTTGTTAATAAAAAACAATTCAGAGAAGACTTGTGGTACCGAATTAATGTGATTCATTTGAATATTCCACCGTTATACAAGCGGAAATCCGACATTTTACCTCTTATTGATGTTTACCTTACAATGCTTTGTGAGCAGTACGGATAAAAAAAACAAATCATGCCTGAATCTTTAAAGATTATGGAAAGCTATCAATGGCCTGGTAATGTTCGTGAATTAAAAAATATTATAGAGTTTTTAGTAGTATCAACCTCAGTACCATTCATAACCCCTAGAGACTTGCTAGAACATATAAGAGATAAATGGAATTTAGAAATTCCCCAAGAAATATTCCGCGATTAAAAGTCAGATATTAATCTATTATCCACAAATAATCTTAATCTAAAGGAAGCCATGGCTCAATTTGAATCTCAGATGATCTTAAATGCCCATCAATCTTCACAAAGCCTTAGAAAAGTCGCCATTAAGCTCGACATTGACCATGCAAATCTGATAAGGAGAATGAAACGTCTCGGAATCCAATTTTCATACAAAAGATAAGATTCATAATTTTAGCAATAATATTCTTCAATTGAGTATTCACTCAAAATGGGTTTGGTTTGCTTTAATATACTCCTAACCGTTCTCGAGCCTATTGGATTGTTCAGGAAGAAATGATGCTGACTGCCACTTGATAATTCTACGATCTTTTAATTTGTCTGCCAATATTATTACTACTTTTGATAATGAATGAATCAGGTTCTGAGAGTAGGACTATTTCAAAATAAGATTCCTTTTAACTTAATAGGAGGCTTAATACAATTATTGTCAGATTGCATGAATATTACGGTGATAAGGAGGGAAGAGAGCTTCTAGCAAGGAATTCATTCTACTTATATCAAAAAGCAGTGGCGGTAAAGACTAAATGTAACTTGAACGAATCTTGAATATTTGAACTTACAAATGAATGTTGTTCATATAGTTCAAGTATAAATATATATATCGAAGGAGGAGAAAGCTCTACTGGCTAATTTTTAGACTTTTTCTTAAATTGTAATAGGAAGGTGACAAAATTAATGAAGGACTTAATTAAAATTATTGTGGGAAATATTTCAATGACCTTTGCCTATGCTTATTTGATCGTACCAAATGAAATTATTAATGGTGGTGTGACGAGTTCCGCGTTACTATTAAATGCCTTATCTGGCTATAACATAGCCATGCTTGCCAATTTTGTTACAGGACTATTATTAATTATATGTTTAGTTTTTCTAGGGAAAGAATACTTTTTCAAATCAATAGTAAGTTCCCTTAGTTATATGCTTTTTTTTAACTTATTTTATTCACTTAATATAAGCATTGATGTAAACATCATTGTAGTAATTATCATTTCTTCGATTTTGATAGCACTAGGATACTATTTATGTATAACAGCAAATGCATCCACTGTGGGGTTTGATGTTATAGCTTTAATTTTACATCACAAAAATAAAAAAATAGATATAGCGACGACAATCAGGATAATTAATCTTATCGTACTATTATTGGGTCTGCTTGTTTATGGTTATACTTCGATCATTAAGGGTGTTGCGTTTACGCTGATCTTTTCGTCACTTTTAAAGAAAATGCTTAATAGAAATCAGAAGGCAGTATTGATAGATACCGAAGGGCAATTGGACAAAACAGCTAAAACGGAAAAATAGAATTACGAGATCAGGAGTCAGTCTGGTGTTTTGTAAACATTAAAATTATGTTCTTATAATGATTCTTGAACGGTTGTCCAAATATTCTGATTTTTAAATTGACTTTAAAAAAGTCAGAGTGTATTATACACATAGAAAGTGGTACTAACATCATGACGTAGTGATGTTAGTTCCGTTTCGATTGTCATAATAAACTATATGGAGGAGGAAATAGGATAACAGAAAATCTAGAGCTTCGTCTCTTTGGTTGCGTGAATAATATTAAGCAATAAGCTGAAAAGACCTATTCTTATGTGTCTACACACATAAGAATAACGCTAGTGTTTGTTTCGGAAATGTCTATTTATTGGTAAATCTGCACCGTTTTATGGTTATGTATGATTTTTTTCACTATTTTGTGAGTATGTAAGGGAAAGGTAGTTTATGTAGTTGTTTTAGAGTAGCCTGGCTTTTTAAGTAGATGTAAGCGTTATCAATAGGTGGTTCCCCAAATTACTGAAAGTTGGTGGAGGTTATGAAACATCAACAAGAAGAATTGAAACCTGGTCTTAAACAAAGACATTTAACAATGATATCTTTGAGTGGTGTAATAGGAGCTGGTTTATTCGTAGGAAGCGGTATTATTATTGGTCAAACAGGCCCCGGAGCGATTTTATCATACGTATTAGCAGGCTTAATCGTTGTTTTAGTCATGAGAATGCTCGGAGAAATGGCTACAGTAAACCCTAATACAGGATCTTTTGCTGTTTATGCAAGAGAAGGGATTGGTGAGTGGGCCGGTTTTACTACAGGTTGGTTATATTGGTTTTTTTGGGTTATTGTAATTGCACTAGAAGCAACAGCAGGGGCAGCGATAATACATGAGTGGCTTCCTTCAGTTCCAGTGTGGTTAATAAGTCTCTCATTAATAATTCTATTAAAACTAACAAATATATTTTCTGTTAAATCATTTGGCGAATTTGAATATTGGTTTTCTATTATTAAAATAGTCAGTATTATTCTATTCTTATGTCTAGGAGTAGCGGTGATTCTGGGTTTAATACCAACGATAAAGCCACCTGGCGCTTCTAATCTTTTGAACTTTGGTGGTTTTATTCCTAACGGGATTAGTTCAGTTCTTGTTGGTGTAGCGATTGTTTTTCACGCTTTCGTTGGAGTTGAGATTCCCGCCATTGCAGCTGGAGAGACTAGTGATCCAGTAAAGTCTGTAAGAAGTGCGTTAAATAGCGTGGTATGGCGAATACTTATTTTTTATATCGGCTCAATAGCTATACTAGTGACACTTTTGCCTTGGAATTCAGCATCCTTGCTTAAAAGTCCTTTTGTTGCTGTTCTTGAAATGATGGGAATTCCTTCAGCTGCTTTAATTATGAATATCGTAGTTCTAACCGCTTTGCTGTCCTGTTTGAATTCAGGACTTTATACGAGCTCTCGGATGTTATTTTCTCTTGCACAAAAGGGTGATGCCCCAAAATTATTTTCAAAAGTGAGCAAGAATGGGGTCCCAGTTTTGGCGGTAATTGCAAGTACACTGTTTGCCTTTATTAGCACAATTTTTAGTTATATTTCTCCTGACAAAATATTTTTCTTTTTAGTAAATTCTTCTGGTGGAATTGGAATTCTTGTTTATCTAGCCATTGCGATTTCTCATCTCCGTTTAAGGAAAAGAATGGAAAAAGAGAATCCTGGGATTTTCAAGATTAAAATGTGGTTATTTCCATATTTAACTTATGCAACCATCATTTCTATGATTTCCGTTTTAATATTAATGGCATTTATAGATTCACAGCGTCCACAGTTTATTTTTACGATGCTATTCAGTTTTATAGTTATATGTTCTTTCTTTTTATTTCGACGAAAAAAAGCGAAGTATATGGAGAATGAATTAAATATTGTTCCTAGCCCCCTAATTCTGAGAAATTCTAAATATAATTAATCTAAACTACTACGCAATCAATAGACATTGGTAAAATGACAATTGCAAAGCTATACGGATTCAACTTAACCAATTAAAATCAGTATATTTATTGCTACGTTTGCTTCTATGGATTTCCTCAGATGAACATTCTTCAAATATCAGCATTATTTAGCTAGACTATATGATTTCCTTAATATTTATCTGTAAAAAGTACTTAATAGAATTCAGTTTCAGGTAAATCATATTGTTTTACTCTTTAATAAATGAGACATTCCTTCATTGTCAGTCCACAATTACCGCAAAGTCTCAAGAGGACTTTACGTGCTTTTTTAGAATAAGCCCCTTTTTGTGAGGGATCAATAAATTGGGAGGGGGAAACAGCTTGGAAAGTACAAATGAACTGAATGGGAAGGTTCAGGCAGTTATATTTGATTGGGCTGGCACAACGGTTGATTATGGTTGTTTTGCACCGGTCCAAGTGTTTGTAGAAGTATTTAGTATAAGGTGGATTGATATTACCCATGAGGAAGCAAGAAAACCAATGGGCTTATTAAAAATTGACCACATAAGGGAACTCCTGAAAATGACTAGGATCTCGAATTTATGGGTTACAGCATTTGGGAAAGAACCAAATGAAAAAGATGTAAATGCTCTATATAGGGACTTTGAGGATTTGTTATTCAAGGTTCTCCAAAATTACGCCAAGCCTGTACCTGGTTTAATTGAACTCGTTAGCGGTTTAAGACAACGAGGAATAAAAATCGGTTCAACAACTGGCTATACTCGTGAAATGATAGATGTTGTATCAGGAGAGGCAAAAAAGTGGGGCTATCAACCAGACTCTATTGTCGCGTCTTCAGAAGTGCCTACAGGACGTCCTGCTCCTTGGATGTGTTTTCAAACAGCTATTAACCTACAAGTATATCCACTAAGTAAGATTGTAAAGGTTGGTGATACAATCAGTGACATCAAAGAGGGGATTCATGCTGGAATGTGGACTGTTGGTGTATTAAAAGGCGGCAGCGAAATAGGCCTTTCTGAACAAGAAATCAACGAAATGGATCCGTATGAGCTCAAAAAGCGAATGAAGAATGCTGAAAATCGTTTTCTAAATGCAGGTGCCGACTTCGTTATTGATGAAATAGGAGATTTATTAGAAATAATTGATAGAATTAATTACAGATTGACAGAAAAAAAGAAACTTTTATCGGGAGCTAAAACAGATATATTAATAAAAAAATGTGATATTACCACTCTTATCTGTATGTGCAAGGATATTAATTTTAAATAAATTCAAAATATTCAATTTATTCATTGACTGTTCAATAGAATGGTAGTATTATACATCTTATAACTGGTACGGACGTTGCAACGTCATTATCAGAAATACATTAAAGTTAAGGAGAATGTGCAATGGTCGAAACAAAAATGTTAAGAGGAACGAAAGTAAAAATGACACCAAGTGAAGCTATTGTTGAGACATTAGTGGCAGAGGGAGTCAAACATATATCGGGAATTCTAGGTTCTGCTTTTATGGATATGCTTGATTTATTGCCAACAGCAGGCATTCGATTTATTGGAGTTCGACATGAACAAAGTGCTGCTCATATGGAAGATGCTTATTGTCGTGTCTCAGGTGTTGCTGGGGTTGTTATCGGTCAAAACGGACCTGGAATGACCAATATGGTAACCTCTGTAGCAGCGGCCAATCAAGCTCATACTCCTATGGTAGTAATATCTCCTTCAGCAGGTACACCAACTGTTGGATGGGATGGTTTTCAGGAATGTGATCAGGTTTCCATTTTCAAGGCCATCACAAAAGAAACGGTGAGAGTGACCCACCCAGGTCGAGTCGCTGATTGTCTACGGACAGCATTTCGAATTGCTTATGCTGAAAGAGGACCTGTATTATTTGATATCCCTCGTGATTATTTCTATGGTGAAGTGGAGGATCAAATTCTTCAACCACATCAATATCGCGTAGATTCACGAGGATGCGGGTCATCTGAATCCTTGGATAGAGCAGCTGAAATTTTAGCTGAGGCTGAGTATCCAGTTATTATTTCAGGTAGAGGGACAGTTGATTCAGATGGTATTGAGGAAATTAAAAATATAGCAGAACACTTGACAGCTCCGGTAGCTGTATCCTATATGCATAATGATGCATTTCCTGCAAATCATCCGTTAGCTGTTGGCCCAATAGGGTATATGGGATCAAAAGCTGCTATGAATACACTAAAGAAAGCAGATGTTATTTTAGCGGTTGGTACAAGGTTATCCGTATTTGGTACATTACCATGTTATGACATTGAATATTTCCCTAAAGAGGCAAAAATAATTCAAATAGATATTAATCCAAGGCAAATCGCTAGAACCCACCCAGTTGAAGTTGGTATTATCGGTGATGCTCGTGAAGCTAGTCGAGAAATTATGAAACGGTTAAAGGAAATTAAACCTAGCCTAAAACAAGAAAAAGCGCGGATGGTAGAAGTAACAAATGAAAAACAAAAATGGGAAGAAGAACTAGTAGAACTTGCGATGATAGATGGGACACCAATTAACCCGCGTCGCGCCCTCTTAGAATTAACAAAAGTGTTACCTGAGAATGCTATTGTTTCAACAGATATTGGTAATGTATCATCAACTGCAAACGCTTACTTGAAATTTAACCAGAGCCGTAGACACATCGCTGCCCTAACATTCGGAAACACCGGTTTTGCTTATCCATCTTCACTTGGTGCCAAATTAGCTGAGCCGAATACACCTGTTTTAGCAATCGTTGGAGATGGAGCATGGGGAATGAGCTTACATGAAGTAAGTACAGCAGTTGAAGAAAACATTCCAGTCATCGCGTGCGTCTTTAATAATAATGCATGGTGTGCAGAGAAAAAGAACCAAGTCGATTTTTATAATAATCGTTTCGTTGGGGCAGATATCCAAAATCCAGATTTTGCAGAAGTTGCTCGTTCGATGGGGGCAGTTGGAATTAGAGTGGAAAAACCTGAAGAATTAGGACCTGTCATAGAAGCGGCAATAAAATCAAACAAACCAACCGTCATTGATATTCAGGTGGATGGAACCCAATTAGCGCCTCCATTTAGAAAAGACGCTTTAAAAATGCCTACTAGATTATTAGAAAAGTACGCTCATTTAGATCATAAAAACTGGGATAAATAATTTCTAAAAAAGAATGTTATAACGGACGCGATACTTAATGGATGTATTTTGAGTTATCGCGTCTATTTACTACTTAACATCAATATTTTCATACTCTTGTTTTCTATTTTGAGTTGGATCGGTATAGGTAACTTAACTAAAATTCATTTCAATAAATAAAAAGGGGGTTTTAATATTGAAATTAGAAACTGAAACGAAAGACCTTGTTCAAATGGATAAAGATCATTTATGGCATGCGATGCATCGTTATAACGAAAAGGAAAGTCCCATGATTGCAACGGAAGGAAGCGGCTCATGGTTTACCGATACAAAAGGGGATAAATATTTAGATGGGGTTTCTGGATTATGGTGCTTGAATTTAGGACATGGACGAAAAGAAATTGCTCAAGCAGCGTATGAGCAAATGGTGAATTTATCTTACTTCCCATTAACTTTAAGCCATAAGCCAGCTATTGAACTATCTTCTAAAATAAGTGAACATTTAAAAGGTTCATATACAACTTTTTTCACTAACAGTGGATCTGAAGCGAATGAGACCGCTTTTAAAATTGCTCGTCAATATCATTCTCAAAATGGGAACCCGGGGAAATACAAATTCATCTCTAGGTATCGAGCCTATCATGGTAATACTTTCGGTGCTTTAAGTGCAACAGCTCAGGCGAATCGGAGAGTGAAATATGACCCAGCGGTTCCGGGTTTTCTGCATGTGCCACCACCATATAGTTATCGAAGCCCATTTGGAGAAAGCGCAGAGAACTCTGACCTCCTTGCAGCAGAATATCTTGATCAGGTTATTAACTTTGAAGGATCAGAGACTGTAGCTGGCGTTATACTTGAACCATTCATATCAGGCGGCGGGGTCCTTATCCCTTCAAAAGAGTACTTAACAAAAGTTTCGGAAATTTGTAAGAAGCATGATGTTCTTTTAATTGTGGATGAAGTGGTTTCAGGTTTTGGCAGAACAGGAAAAATGTTTGGATTTATGCACTCTGATGGGGTTCAACCTGATATTGTAACAATGGCAAAGGGATTGACCAGCGGTTATCTTCCACTAGGAGCAACAGCTGTGAACTCTAGGATTTATGAAAAATTTAAAGAGAACGGAAATTTAAATCATTTTAGACATGTGTCAACCTACGGAGGTCACCCTGCATCTTGCGCAGTAGCCCTCAAGAACATTGAAATTATCGAAAATGAAAATATTGTTCAACGAGTATCTGAACTCAGTGAATCAACACTAAGTGAACTCTTTGAATTGACTGCTCTAGAAAAAGTTGGAGAAGTGCGTGGAATTGGATTTTTATATGGAATTGAACTAGTAGAAGATAAAAAATCAAAAACACCTGTATCTGAAGAGCTAATGGGAAAGGTAATTGGGGCTTGTAAGAAAAAAGGCCTGATTATTGGCAGAAACGGAGATACAGTTCCTGGATACGGGAATGTATTAATTATTGCACCGCCTTTATCCTCAACTGTTGAAGATTTACACTTTGTCATAGAAACTGTTAAATCTGTTTTGTATGAATTGTGTTAACCCTTAATGTAGATAAAAGCTTCAGATAACTTTATTGGTCACGATTAAAGATGGGCATGATATGTCTAACTGTTTTGACATCCATGTCCGTTTTTTTTATATAAACGCTGATAGACTAATACAAAAGCGGAGGTATTATGGTATCTCAAAAAAAGTTATTGGTAATACTTGCGCATCCTGATGATGAGTCATTTCTTTGTGGAGGAACGATCGCCAAAATTTCTAAACTTGGTGTACAGGTAACCTTACTTTGTGCAACAAAAGGTGAGATGGGCAGGCGTATGGGCAATCCCATTCTTACAACGAGAGAATCATTGCCGAAATTACGAGAACTAGAGTTAAAAAACGCATGCGAAGAATTAGGGATTAACGACCTGCGGTATTTAAATTTAAGGGATAAAACAATTGAGTTTGAAGATATAGATTTATTAGTAGAGCGAATTGTAAAAGTGATTCGAGAAATTAAACCTCAAGTAATAGTAACGTTTAATGAGAAATATGGGGGACATCCAGACCATTGTGCAATTGGTCGTGCAGCGACATTAGCATTTTCAAAATCAGGTGATTCAGATTTTTATCCAGATTCTGTTTTCTCTGCCTTTAAGGCTCAGAGCCTGTACTTTGTCCTTTGGCATACATATTATGAAAAATGGATAAAAGAGAGCATGCTGAAAAGTGTGACTAAAGTAAATATCTCAGAAACTCTGCAAAAAAAGATTCGGGCTTTAAGGTCTCATCGTTCCCAAACTTTAGCCGTTCCTGAATTATGGGATAATCAAAAACCTACTTTACCTTTTTTAACAGAATACGAGTACTTTATTAAAGGAAATCCTCCCTATATTATAGAAGAAACTGATCTTTTTCAAACAATAGAAATGTAGCGATGATACATGATTTTTAAAGCAAACCGGGTTACAAGTGGTCTTAATTTATCTGGAAAGGGGGAAGGAATGAATGCAATTAGAAAAATATAAGCCCCTAGAGGAAACAAGTGAGGGACAACAAAATTCAAAATTACCTCTACAAGAAAAGAAATCAAGCTTACTATTGTGGATTGGTGGTATTGCTTTTACATTTTTTATCGCACTTTTAGGTTTGGGGCTGTCTAAAATTACAGGATTTGATCGAATTGGACCGCTTGCTTGCTCAATTATTATTGCGGTCATTTATCGCCAAATCGCAGGCTATCCAGAAAAATTCCGTAAGGGCATTGAATTTTCCGCTAAAAAACTTCTCCGTTTTGCAATTATTTTATATGGTTTGAAATTAAATATTGATGTGATTTTTAATCAGGGTTTGCCATTATTGGTTCGTGACATAGGAACCGTAGCTTTTGCGATAATCGTAATGGTTCTGATTGCAAAGTGGTTAAAAGCTGACCCTTCAATTTCGCTACTTCTCGCGGTAGGAACGGGTGTGTGCGGTGCAGCAGCTATCGCAGCAATTTCTCCTATCGTAAAAGCAAAAGAAGAAGATACGGCCATAGGTGTAGGGATAATCGCTTTAATGGGGACACTTTTTTCCATAATTTATACCCTAATACGTCCTATCCTTCCAATATCAGCGTTGGATTATGGTATATGGTCTGGAATCAGTCTTCATGAAATAGCCCATGTTGCATTGGCAGGAGCCCCAGCAGGTGAAGATGCGCTAGCTATTGCGCTATTGGCTAAATTAGGTCGTGTCTTTTTACTCATCCCATTATGCTTCATTTTTATGTATTGGATGAAAAAACGTTCATCGGAAAAAACGGGTCAAGATGCAAAAATAGATTTTCCATGGTTCCTCGTTGGTTTTATAATTATGAGTTTAATTGGAAGTTATGTGTTTGGAACATATATCTCAGTTTCTCCAATCGTAATGGAGGGTATTTCTAAAACTACTACATTTATTTTGACAATGGCCATGATTGGTCTCGGACTAAATGTCAGCTTGCAGGCGCTTCGTACAAAAGCCATGCGTCCACTTTTGGCAATGACCATTACCTCGTTGCTTCTTTCTATAATCTCGTATTTTATAGTCTAAAGGTAGAGGATCTTATATTTTTTGGTGGAGCCTTCCAGTGTTGTCTATAAAATCACTAAGGAATTATTTAATACAGATAACATAATCCAGATGTAAGGGTATTTTTTAAACGTAAACATCTCCCACTTTGAACTGTATCCTGAATAGTTGTCACTATTCAGGGTTTTCTATATCCATGGATACTCGTTTAATTCATGCGAAGAGTATGAACATAGTAAATTATTTTTAATAATCATTGGAACCGTTTAGAGAGCAATCACTGTACAAAACTTTTCTGATTGTTCGAAAGTGAGAGTTTAATAGAAAACAAGACAGGGAACATCTCACATTTATTTCTAAACTAGACGAATCAATTGATACCGATTTATTTGAATATTATTACAATTTGGTTTACAATATAATCACTGATACGAACATCACAATGTCTTTTTCTGTTTGGAGGAAATTTTATGGAGCTAGACTTTAACAATCCAATCCCATTACATGTTCAATTAAAAATAATATTAGAAGACCAAATTTTACAAGGTTATTATAAGGACAAGATCCCAAGTGAAAGAGAACTCATGGATATGTATTCTGTTAGTAGAAGCACTGTAAGAGAAGCTGTATCTATTTTAGTTCGTGATGGGATATTAGAAAAAAGGCATGGTAAAGGGACCTTTGTATCTCTTAAACCAGTTCAAGAATGGCTTAAGATGATTAGTTTTACTGAGACGACTAAAAATATGGGGATTAAATTACTAAATCATGGTCGTGTATTGACTCCTGAAAATATAGCCGATGCAAATGGGTTTGAGGATGAATCATACCATATTAAGAGGCTACGGTTACAGGGGGATTTACCAATCGCAATTGAATTGCATTACTATTCTTTAGAACTTGGACAAAAATTAACGAAATTTGATTTAAGTACTACTGTTTTGTATGATGCACTCGAAGGTGATCTAAATATTAACTTTTGTGAAGCAGAACAAATTATAACATGCGGCTTTCCAACAAAAGAAGATGCTGAACATTTAGGTATAACAGAAGCTATGTGCTTGCTAATTACAGAACGAATGATTTTTGATTCTGATGGTAATTTAGTAGAATATTATAAAGGTTTATTCCGATCAGATATGTATTCATTTGCTATGAAAATGTCCCGAAAGAACAACTAATTTTGTAAATGTACTAATAAGTATTACCGACTGGATAAAATACCCTAAGCCTTTCTAAGAAAGTAGAGAGGCTTAGGGTATTTTTGGTTCTCTAATCGTTAATGTAGATTCTGATGGTTTTGAACAGATAAAAACGCCAGTCAAGTTATTCCTATAAAGGGCTTGATTGACCAACCTGAGGTGCTTATTATACATTTGAATTTCCACCCAAGCATTTAAGTTTGTTTCTAGGGTTTTAATTGTTAGTATAGAATTGAAACTTCATCAAGAAAGGACAAATTTTAAATGTCAAATATACAAATACCTGTATCGGTCTTAAATTTGGCCCCTATTCGCAAAGGGCAGGGGGCAAAAGAAGCCATTGATGCAATGGTTGATTTGGCGCAAGCCACTGAGAAAATGGGTTATAAACGATATTGGGTTGCAGAGCATCATAATACGCCAACACTAGTGAGCTCAGCTACTTCGATTTTAATTAAACATATCTTGGAACATACAGAACACATACGAGTTGGGTCTGGCGGAATTATGCTACCTAACCATTCTCCTTTGGTAGTAGCCGAACAATTTGGAACTATGGCAACTATCTATCCTAATCGATTGGACTTGGGTCTTGGCCGGGCTCCTGGTACAGATATGATGACCGCAAGTGCATTGAGACGTTCTCAAAATGATTCAGTCTACACATTTCCAAAAGATGTAAAGGATTTGCTTGCTTATTTTGGGCCCGAAGAGCTTCAAGGTTATATAAAAGCTTATCCAGGTGTTGGCACGAATGTTCCGATTTATATCCTCGGTTCATCAACGGATTCAGCGGTTTTAGCAGCTAAATTAGGTTTGCCGTATGTATTTGCTTCCCACTTTGCACCAAGGTATATGGATGAAGCCATTGCAATTTATCGTAATCAATTCCAGCCATCAGAATATCTGGACTCTCCATATATGATAGTATGTCTTAATGTGATTGCAGCAGAAAGTGATGAAGAGGCCAAATTTGAATCGACAACGATGCAGCAATTTTTCTTGAATGTTGTGCGAGGCTCACGAACGCTGTTAAGTCCTCCAATTGAAAACATGGATCACATTTGGAGTCAGCCAGAGAAAGAAATGGCTACATCGATGTCCAGTGTGACTTTGTTAGGAAGTAAACTTTCGATACGAGAACAGTTAACGAGTTTTCAAGAGAAGTATAACGTGGACGAAATCATGGCTGTATCTTATATTTATAATCCTGACAAACAAAAACGTTCTTATGAACTTTTAAAAGAAGTGGTTGATGGCAATTAACGAATGAAAGTAAAAAGTAAACCCTGTCTAAGCGATAGGGTTTGCTTTTTATTAGAAGGACCATATCGTAGATTGGACTGTAATTCAACAATCGGGGCGCTATAGTTGAAGATTATTGTATAAGCTAACTTCCTATGCGAAATACCTTTTGTTTACATAGAACAGAATATTGGCAATTAAAAAGTTTTTATACTCAAAATAAATAGTTTGAGAATCAACTTCTGTTAATTAAAGCTATTTTAGTTTTTCTTGAGGATTAGCATTCAACTATCATTATAATTTTATATTACTTTATTGATATTCTTAAGCAGCTGCCATAAATGACTCCTGGAGAGTCGATGAAACGTATATCAAGTAAAAGGTCAATGAATGTATCTGTATCGTGCAGTGGATTCCAAAGGAAACACGATTGATTTTTATCTCAGTAAAACAAGAGACAAAAAGGCTGCAAACACTTCTTCAAGAAAGCTTAACGGTCTTTTCATGTTTCTAAACCTCGCGTCATTACGTAAAATGGGGTTTAGGTGGATAAATTCAAGGTTATACATACTCTATACTTTCGGATTCAATAGTATTTTGCTTGAGCACCAAAACAGATGGTGAGTATAAGGTTAAGGCGAATGAATATCACTGATTTACTTATTTTTTCTGTGGTTTTAGGTTGTCTTTAAGGCAGCTTTTTCATTATTAAACTGAGGGAGTTCAAGAGTGCATTTTGATCTTTGTTCATGCCAGATTTGTGGACTAAAGATTATTGTGCAAACTAAAGGATAATTCTTTGCAAATAAAAACCATTCTATATCGAATGGTTTTTATCTTTATCTCTATTTGCTGTTGGATTAGGGTTATTTAATAAACTACCAATTAATGGGATGAAATAATTGAGAATTGGCCCTCCTAAACAAACGGTTAATAGAGTTCCGATACCAATTGGTCCATTGAATATGATTGCCATTACTAAGAAAACAAGATAAATTAATGTTTTTGAAAACAGTATATTCATTCCAGTTAAATCTTGAATGATGAACATCAAACGGTCTACAGGAATTGGAGCAAAATTTGCATGTAAGTAGATAGCTGTTCCTAGTCCTATAACAACTAATCCAACCCCTAAACAAACAAGTTTAATGAGTATTTGTTCTGGCTGAACCAAGTTATGTAATAAAAAAAGCCATATATCAATTCCAAGACCTGTTATAAAAGCTGTTAGTAAACCAAAAAATTCTGGTCTTTGTCTTTTTAAAAGTGAATTACAAAATATCATGATAAATGCTATTATAAATTCCCAGCTTCCAACCGTTAGTCCGACTTGTATAGAAAGGCCGACCAAAAGGGCATCAAATGGTGATGTTCCAAGGTCTGATTGTATGGTTAAAGAACAACCAAGGGCTAATAGTATGATTCCTAACACATAGAGGATAAATTTCGTGTTACTCACATTTAACACATTTATTCATTAGCTAATTCTTTTATCATTAAAATATGTGGACTACCATCTTCCATAAAAACATTTGATGAAGTTTGATAGCCGAGTTTTTTATAAAAACCCTCTGCTTGTGTTTGCCCATGTAATTTAACCTGGGATATTTCCTTTTCTTTTGCGATTTCTTCTAATGTTTTAATAATTATTTTTCCAAGACCAAATTTACGGTAAGGCTCTAAGATACAAATTCTCTCCAATTTACCTAAACCATCAACAACTCTTAACCTTCCAGTTCCGACAGGTTTTTCATTATAATAGACTAAAATATGTTCTGATAGTCCATTAAGTGTATCAAATTCATCAAATTCATCTTCTAATGAGAAACCTTGTTCCTCAACAAATACTTCTTTTCTGATATGAAAAGCATTTTTTAAATCGCTATCTACTGTTATTCTCTTTGAATCCAATGATCTTCCTCCCTTTTCTAGATTTATTTAATTATACAAGTCATAATAACTTTATGACCTTTTATTAGTATAAATGAAATTATTTTTGTTGTAAATACAACAAAAAAGTTAGGGGTTTTTTTAATGATGGAAATACTTCGTGAAATTGGAATGATAGCAAGAGCATTGGACTCTATAAGTAATATAGAATTTAAAGAATTTGACCTTACAAAAGGGCAGTATTTGTATCTTGTTCGAATATGTGAAAATCCTGGAATCATTCAAGAAAAGGTAGCAGAAATGATAAAGGTTGACCGCACGACAGCGACTCGTGCAATTAAAAAACTGGAGATTCAAGGTTTTATTGAAAAGAAAAATGATGATAACAACAAAAAAATTAAAAAGTTATATCCAACTGATAAGGGCGAAAATGTTTATCCCTTTTTAAAGAAAGAAGGAGAGTATACCGACAAGGTTGCATTATCTGGATTTTCTTTGGAAGAAACAGAAACAATATTTCATCTTCTTCAAAAGGTCAGAAAAAATATTGAGGTAGATTGGGAATTCGTAAAAAAAGGAAATAAAAGGGGGTATTGATATAGGCTTATATATTATCCCTGCTTCATAGATGACTAAACGGGGCATTAGTTGAGGCAACATAAGCTAATTTGCATCTGTACTTCTTAAATGAGAAAGATATGTAAAGTGAATAATGTAAAAACCTCTAACACCCATAACCCGTTCTAGAAATTAATTTGGATAATCTTTGTGTTGTAAGGATTGATGGAGTTGTTCAAAATTTTATATAGTTGTGGATATGAATTTAATAGAAAGAGGCTCGAATTTCTATTTGAAATTGAGCCTCTTTCTTATTATCCAGCTACATTTTCAGTGAACTGACTATTGTAAAGATCTGCATAGAAACCATTTACCTCTAAAAGTTCTGAATGTGTTCCTTGCTCAATCACCTTTCCTTGATCCATAACAAGAATCAAATCTGCATCCTTAATCGTTGAGAGACGATGGGCAATTACAAAGCTAGTACGTCCTTCCATCAGTCGCTTCATCGCCTTTTGGATAAAGACCTCGGTCCTAGTGTCCACACTCGACGTCGCTTCATCCAATATCATGATTGGTGGATCTGCAAGGACAGCTCGTGCGATTGTCAAAAGCTGCTTTTGACCTTGTGAGATGTTCGAGGCTTCTTCGTTTAAGACTGTCTCATAACCATCTGGTAGTGTCCGAATGAAATGATCGGCATGTGCCGTACGAGCAGCTGCGAAAATTTCATCATCTGTTGCTCCATTTTTTCCATAAGCGATATTGTCTTTAATCGTACCATTAAAGAGCCAGGTGTCTTGAAGCACCATCCCAAAGTTCTTTCGAAGGTCATTCCGAGACATATTCCGTGTATCTAGACCATCAATCTTAATCTTTCCGCCATTGAGTTCATAAAATCTCATCAAGAGATTTATCATTGTCGTTTTTCCAGCACCAGTCGGTCCAACAATTGCGACCGTCTGTCCAGACAAGACATCAATGTTCATATCTTTAATTAACAAGTCTTCACCGTATCCAAAATCTACATGTTCAAAAGTTACATCGCCATTTGCTCTCATTATACTAGCTGTCGTTTTTTCTTTCATTTCCTCTTCTTCATCGAGTAGTTCAAAGACACGCTCAGCTGCAGCAACCGTCGACTGAATAATGTTTGCAATGTTAGCTGTTTGTGTGATCGGCTGGGTGAACTGCTTTGAATATGTGATAAATGCTTGAATATCACCAATTGAGATCGAACGTTGCGTTACCAATATCCCGCCGACAACGCTGATAAGGACATAACTCAAATTTCCGATAAAGAACATCATAGGCATGATGATACCAGATATAAACTGTGCTTTACTTCCCGCTTTATACAATTCTTCATTAACCAAAACAAACTGGGCGCTTGCCTTTTTTTCATGTCCGAATGCTTTAACGACTTGATGGCCAGTATACATTTCTTCAATGTGCCCATTTAATTGTCCGAGTGTGCGCTGTTGATCGGCAAAATGTTTTTGGGATCTTTTTAAAATGGGCCGGATTGCAAATATTGACAAAGGTAAGCTGACAATCGAGATTAATGTCAATAACGGGCTTATCGAAAGCATCATAATGATAATCCCCAAAATTGTAACAATTGATGTGATGAACTGCGTTAAGCTTTGTTGAAGGGTGCTCCCGATTGTATCAATGTCATTTGTCATTCGGCTTAGTGTTTCTCCGTTAGGACGTCCTTCAAAATATTTGAGAGGAAGTTTCTCAAGCTTTCTATTAACATCTTCTCGAAGATCATATACTGTATCTTGTGCAACACTAGACATAATGTATTGTTGTACATAGTTGAAAAGACTGCTTAAGGCATACAGTCCAGCAAGTAGTAGAAGAATCTGTCCAATTTTATCAAAGTTAATAGTTGCTCCTGGTATTCCTTGGAATTTCCCGTAAGCTCCTTCGAATAATTCTGTAATCGCCGTTCCCATGATTTTGGGCCCTACAATCATAAAAATTGTACTCATGATTGCAGCGAAGAACACGGCAATCAATTTGTTGCGTCGGGGTTTTAAATAAGCCAAGAGACGTCTTAGTGTTCCTTTAAAATCTTTTGCTTTTTGACCCATCATCATCATGTTACCGCCACCAGGGCCATGCCCCATTTGCCCGCCGCTTTGAGGTTTTTTTTGATTACTCATGCAATTTCCTCCTCTGAGAGCTGTGATAAGGCGATTTCACGGTATACGTCGTTTGTACTAAGCAACTCTTGGTGTGTACCCATGCCTACAATGTGTCCTTCATCTAACACGATGATTCGGTCAGCGTCTACAACCGTACTAACACGCTGTGCAACAAGTAATACCGTCGCATTTTTTGTTTCATCTTTCAGGGCTGCACGAAGGTTGGCATCTGTCTTGAAATCAAGTGCAGAAAAGCTATCATCGAATATATAAATATCTGGTTTTCGAATGAGTGCTCTTGCAATCGAGAGTCGTTGTTTTTGTCCACCTGATAGGTTTGAGCCGCCTTGTTCGATTTCTGCATTATAGCCGTCTTTCATTTTGCTTATAAAATCTTCTGCTTGCGCAATACGAGCCGCATGCTCAATTTCCTCCTGTGTGGCTGTTTGTTTTCCAAAGCGAATGTTGTCAGCAATAGTACCCGTAAAGAGGATGGCTTTTTGTGGCACAAAGCCAATTTTTGAACGGATTTCATCTTGTGATGCCATACGAATATCAACACCATTAACGCGAATAGATCCACTTGAAATATCATAAAAGCGAGGGATCAAATTGACGAGCGTTGATTTTCCTGAACCTGTTCCACCGATGATTGCGGTGATCTCACCAGGTCTTGCAGAAAAACTAATATCCGATAATGCAGGTTCTTCTGCTCCTGGGTAACTGAACGATACATGTTCAAATTCAAGTGTACCGTGTTCACGATCTGCCTTATCTGTTCCCTCATCTAGGAATGAAGGTTTCATGTCAAGGACTTCGTTTATCCGAGTTGCCGACACAGCCGCACGAGGAACCATAACGAACATCATGGATGCCATAACAAGTGCGAACATAATTTGCATCACATATTGGATAAAGGCCATTAAGTCCCCAATTTGCATACCGCCGTTATCAATTCGAACTCCACCAAACCAAATGATACCAACAACCGTCAAGTTCATGACAAGCATCATTATAGGCATCATAAAGGCCATAACTTTATTTACTTTAATCGAGACATCTGTCAATTCTTTATTAGCTTTCTTAAGGCGTTCCTTCTCTTGGGTTTCACGATTAAAGGCACGAATGACGCGAATCCCAGTTAAATTTTCTCGTAATACAAGGTTCAACCGGTCTAATCGTTTTTGCACCGTTTGAAAAAGAGGCACACCTTTATATAGAATAAGCAGGATCGAACCAATCAACACAGGCATTGCGACGACAATAACAAGGGATAATTTGGCATCCTTCGAAACGGCCATAATCACTCCGCCGACTAGCATAATAGGTGCACTGATAACCATACGAAGCATCATAATAACCACTTGCTGGACTTGTGTTATATCATTGGTCGTCCGTGTAATTAGTGACGCGGTACCGACTTCGTCAAATTCTTGTAACGAAAATTTTTCAACATGATTAAAGACTTTCAGGCGGACATCGCGTCCCATTCCCATTGCTGCTTTTGACGAATAGTAGCTTGCGATAATGGAAGCACAAGCGCCAAGAGCTGAAACTAACAACATCAAACCACCAATTTTCCAAATGTAGGAGGTGTCTCCAGGAACGACACCTTTGTCAATAATATCGGCCATTAGTGTAGGCAAAAAGAGGTCCGACATTGATTGAACAAAGACTAGACCGAAAACTGCTAAAATAATCCACTTATAAACGGATAAATTTTTCAGTATTTTTATCATTTTGTACACTCTCCTTGTTCTGTTGCTTGTGCTTCCAAATAGTTTGTAATTTGAAGATGCGTTTCAAGTAACTCTTCAAACTGTTCTTCAGTAAGTAATTCAATGACCGTTTGAAAGATTTGGTGAATACTGCCTTCATGCATATGAATCGTTTTTAACAAATTTCTTCCCTTTTCGGTGATGGACAACTGGATTTCACGCCGGTTGCCCTCCACATGCTCACGATGGAGCATGCCAGCTCGAACGAGACCATCGACCGCTTGGCTCAGTGTGCTTTTTGGAAGAAATGTTTTCTCCCCAACGTTTTTTTGAGTCATATCCTCGTGAAGAATAATGGCCATCAAAATAGAATATTGGGGAACTGTTAATCCATTTTCTACTGCTGTTTTTTGAACGAATCGCATGATATTTTTCTGCACGTTCGAAAATGAACGTAATAGTTGTACTGAACGCATTAATTCTTGATTTTCACTCTCCACTCAACTTCACCATTCTTCCTATTTTGAACTGTTCCATAACGAACAGTTCATTTTATGAATTATTTAAATTTACATCTATTTTTCCGCTTAGTCAAGCAAAAAACAATTGCATCATTTCAGTGTGTATCTTGCCCTTAGTGCTAACCTAAAAAACAAGTTTTAAACTTCAGTCAAGTACTAAACTTATTCAACAAAGGAGGTAAGGGGTTTATCTATGCGGCTCGATTATTCGGTTAGGTATATGGACAACTAATTCAATAATTGAGTTCTGGAATACAAACTAAAAAAATTGATTAATTAATAAGGAAATCTTCGAATTTGATAGAGCTTGGGTGCTTTACTGTTTTACAATATTAAACTGCGTAGAGTGATTTTTTTATAGTATATAGAGTTCTCTTTTGACTAAAATCCGTTTGCTACCCTAGAAAGCGTTATGAGAGTGGAAGGAAGAATAGTGATAAAGCAGTGCTCTTAACGATGCCTTGTGGATTGTTTGATTTGCTCTTAATTCAAAAGACAAGAAAATAATCTGATTACCAAAGTGGAATTAGTTGAAAATGTGAGATAGAAAGTGTTAGGATAATATTACTAAAGTTAGTACCAGGTAATAACACTAGATGATAACGTAAATGAGAATGGTGTTAAATAGAAAGCATGTATTACATAATAGGAACTTTTCATCCCTGGTGGATACATAACCAAATTTAATTTTGTCAAAATCAGTTAAAGAGAAAGTATTGTGTTTCAGGTTACAGCGTTCCGTTTTGTATTTAAGGGTGCGAGTATGAAGACTAACATTCGGTTTTAAAAGAAAAATGTACTAATTATTAGGAGGGATGATGACGTATGGTTGAAAACCGTCATCTACAGGCAGGTCTCAGTGATGAAAAAGTGCTTGAGATGTATAAAGTGATGTTATTAGCAAGACGTATAGATGAGCGGATGTGGTTATTAAACCGATCAGGGAAAATTCCATTTGTTGTTTCTTGTCAAGGACAAGAAGCCGCTCAAGTAGGGGCTGCGTTTGCATTAAATCGTGAAAAGGATTATGTACTTCCCTATTATCGAGATCTTGGAGTAGTGCTTGCGTTTGGGATGACCGCTAAAGATCTAATGTTATCCAGTTTTGCAAAAGCAGAAGATCCGAATTCAGGGGGGCGTCAAATGCCTGGCCATTTCGGGCAAAAAAAGAATCGCATCGTGACGGGTTCATCGCCTGTTACAACTCAAGTACCACATGCGGTTGGAATTGCACTAGCTGCAAAAATGGAAGGGAAAGATATCGTTTCATTTGTTACTTTTGGAGAAGGTTCATCTAATCAAGGTGACTTCCATGAAGGAGCAAATTTTGCTGGCGTTCATAAACTCCCGGTTATCTTGATGTGCGAGAATAATCAATATGCCATTTCCGTTCCAATTGAAAAACAGTTAGCGTGTACAAAAGTATCGGATCGGGCCATTGGTTATGGAATGCCAGGTGTAACGGTTGACGGAAATGATCCGATTGAAGTATACCAGGTGGTAAAAGAAGCCGCCGAAAGAGGCAGACGAGGCGATGGGCCAAGTTTAATAGAAACTGTTTCATATAGGTTAACACCCCACTCAAGCGATGATGATGACAGTATGTATCGCTCACCTGATGAAGTGGCAGAAGCAAAAAAAATAGATTCGATTATTACATTTGGTGCCTATTTAAAAGCAACAGGGGTCCTAGATGATCAACTTGAGAAACAAATTAATGACGAGATAATGGACGTTGTGAACGAAGCGACTGATTATGCAGAAAAAGCTCCATATGCAAATGAAGAAACGCTCTCGAAATACGTTTATGCAGATAAGTAAGGAGGAAAGAAGATGGCTGTAATTTCTTATATAGATGCAGTGATAATGGCTATACGCGAAGAAATGGAACGCGATCCGCGTGTATTTGTACTAGGTGAGGATGTAGGGAAAAAAGGCGGGGTTTTTAAAGCAACAACTGGTTTATATGAACAATTCGGAGAACAACGGGTTATTGATACTCCGCTTGCTGAATCGGCTATAGCTGGGGTTGGCATTGGTGCGGCTATGTATGGAATGAGGCCGATTGCAGAAATGCAATTTGCTGATTTTATCATGCCTGCAATCAACCAAATTATTTCAGAGGCTGCCAAAATACGTTATCGCTCTAATAATGACTGGCAATGTCCAATAGTCATTAGAGCTCCATACGGCGGCGGAGTCCATGGGGCGTTATATCATTCACAATCCGTAGAAGCCATTTTTGCCAATCAACCAGGGCTGAAAATTGTCATGCCATCCACGCCATATGACGTGAAAGGGTTATTAAAAGCAGCTATTCGTGATGAAGACCCAGTTCTTTTCTTTGAACATAAACGTGCTTATCGCCTAATTAAAGAAGAAGTACCGACTGATGATTATGTATTACCTATTGGCAAAGCAGATGTGAAGCGTTACGGTGATGACGTTACCGTGATTACTTACGGCCTTTGTGTTCATTTTGCGCTTCAGGCAGCTGAAAAATTGGCCAGTGATGGGATATCTGTTTATATTCTTGATTTACGAACCGTTTATCCATTAGATCAAGAAGCCATTATTGAAGCAGCATGCAAAACTGGAAAAGTTCTATTAATTACAGAAGATAATAAAGAAGGAAGCATTATTAGTGAAGTGTCAGCCATTATTGCAGAAAACTGTCTTTTTGATCTGGATGCACCGATAATGAGACTCGCCGGTCCGGATGTTCCAGCCATGCCATATTCTCCACCATTGGAAAAATCCTTTATGGTGAATCCTGAAAAAGTAGAAAAAGCTCTACGGGATCTTGCAGCCTATTAAATTATCGGCAGGGAGGGTATGAAAATTGAAAATACAACAAATGAAAATGCCTCAGCTAGGGGAAAGTGTTACGGAAGGAACAATCAGCAAGTGGCTCGTTAGGCCTGGAGACCATGTGAATAAATATGATTCAATTGCGGAAGTGATGACTGATAAAGTCACAGCGGAAATCCCTTCGTCTTTTACCGGAAAGATTATAGAAATTTTTGCAAAAGAAAATGAGACAATGGTAGTTGGCGAAGTGATTTGTGCGATAGAAGTGGAAAATGTCAGTGAAAAGAAGGAAGACAGTGACCAACAATTAGTCGAAAGCCTGAAAACGATTGAAACAACAACTAGCACTAATCACCTTAAAACAAGATATTCACCAGCCGTATTAAAAATTTCACAGGAAAATGGCATTGATTTAACTAAAGTCAAAGGATCGGGAAGAGACGGAAGAATCACCCGGAAAGATTTAGTGAAACTTCTTGAAAAAGGAGTGAATAAAATTGAAGAAAATCAGGAGTTGGCACCAACAGTTATTGCTTCAAAACAAGATCCTGTTGAAAAATCGTTTTCTTCCATTGAGACATCAGTCCATTCAGTTGGCGATATAGAGATTCCTATTACAGGAATCAGAAAAACAATTGCAGCCAATATGGTGAAAAGTAAACATGAAGTCCCGCACGCTTGGATGATGGTCGAAGTCGATGCAACAAACCTTGTTAAGAATCGCGATTCATTAAAAGCTGAATTCAAGCAAAAAGAAGGCTATAATTTAACATACTTTGCATTTTTCATCAAAGCAGTATCACAAGCTCTAACCGAATTTCCGGAGATGAACTCTATGTGGGCTGGTGATAAAATCATTCAAAAAAAGGATATTAATATATCAATTGCTGTAGCTGCGAGTAATGCTCTTTTTGTTCCAGTGATTAAACATGCGGACGAAAAATCAATTAAGGGACTAGCCAGGGAGGTTCATGAACTCGCTCAAAAAGCGCGAACAGGAAAGTTGAAACCAGAAGATATGCAGAATGGGACATTTACAGTTAATAACACGGGGGCATTCGGATCTATTCAGTCGATGGGAATTATTAACCATCCACAGGCAGCCATCCTTCAAGTTGAGTCTATCGTCAAACGTCCAGTAATCATTGATGATATGATCGCGGTAAGGAATATGGTGAATTTATGTTTGTCGATTGACCATCGGGTACTTGATGGTTTAGTATGCGGTAAATTTTTAGCTAGAATAAAAGAAATTATTGAAACTGCTTTTCAGGAAGGTGCCTCCATTTATTGAGAAAAATATACCTTACACATAAGGCGTGTTTAATTAACTGGAGGTAAATGTATGCGGACTGAAGCTGACATGATTGAATTAATATTAAAAATTGCAGAAAAAGATGATCGAGTCCGTGCTGTGGGAATGAATGGTTCACGAACGAATACGAAAGTTCCAAAAGATGTGTTTCAGGATTATGATATCGTTTATATTGTGACCGAAATGGAATCTTTCATACGAGACCATAAATGGATTGATGTTTTTGGTGAACGAATCATTATGCAAAAACCTGAAGAAATGTCATTATTTCCACCAGAATTAGGAGGGCGTTTCTCTTATTTAATGCAGTTTACAGACGGAAACCGTATTGACCTATTATTAGTTCCTTTCGATGAAAAAGATGTTTATTGCAAAGAGGATAAACTTACGATTATTTTAATGGACAAGGATAATTGCCTTCCTTCAATTCCTAATCCGACCGATGTAGATTATTGGATTAAAAAACCTTCTACCGAATTCTTTGATGATTGTTGCATTGAATTTTGGTGGGTATCAACTTATGTAGCAAAGGGTTTATGGAGAAAGGAAATTCTATATGCACAAGAGCATCTTAACAATGTCAGATTAATGCTTATTCAAATGCTAGAATGGCAGGTAGGTATTGAAACGAACTTTTCAGTAAGCGTTGGTAAACACGGCAAATATTTGGAGTGTTTTTTGACTGAAAAGAGTTGGCAGAAGCTTCTTTCCACTTATGCAGATGGAAGTTATGATGGTGTTTGGAGAGCTTTATTTTCAATGTGTGATCTTTTTGATAGTACAGCGATGTATGTTGGAAAACATTTGAATTATGAATATCCTTATGAAAATGAAAAGAGTGTTATTACATACCTAAAACATATCCAAAACTTATCGCCCAATGCTACTGACATTTTTTAAGCTTTTTTAGCAAACATGTAAGTTCAAATGAATTGGGGAATATATGATGTATTTCTAAACAAGTGAAGTATAAGGTAATTGGAAGCGGATTTTTCCGATACTAGCGACATCTCCAATTACCTGTTCCCAAAAAAACTGAACCTTCATGAAACTAGCCACTTATTAATTCAAATTAAGCAACTTCTCAATTTATCCCATATACAATCACTCATCATTTATAGCCCAGCCTCGGATAAGCAGGCATTACTAAGGACTTCTCAGAAGAAACGACAGCCTTTTCCTATCAGCAATACAATTAGATCAGTATGAAATGTTTGACATTATTTTTTTTATGTTTAAAATTACTTTGAAATAAAGATATATGTATTCGAGATAAATATAAAGAATTCTGGAGGGAATAAACGTTATGACAAAAGATTTTTACACGGCTATTAAAGAAAGACGTTCTTATTATGGAATCAATAAAGAAGTACAAGTTTCAGATGACAAAATAAAGGACATTGTTGAATTTGCAGTAAAATACACTCCATCAGCTTTCAATTCTCAATCAGCACGCCTTGTTGTGTTAACAGGCGAAGCACATGATAAATTATGGGACATCACGACTGAAACGTTGAGAAAAGCAGTTGGAGAAGGAGATTTTACAGGTACTCAACAAAAAATGGATTCCTTTAAATCCGGTTATGGAACAGTATTATTCTTTGAAGATAAGGCGGTTGTGAAATCTCTTCAAGAACAATTCGCTTTATATGCTGATAATTTCCCAATTTGGTCACAACAAGCTTCAGGTATGCATCAATTAGTTGTGTGGACAGCATTGGAAACAGAAGGATTAGGAGCAACATTACAGCATTATAATCCACTAATTGATGATGAAGTGAAAAATGAATGGAACATCCCAAGTAACTGGAAACTAATTGCTCAAATGCCATTTGGTAATCCAACAGCTCCAGTGGGAGAAAAAGAATTTCAACCACTTGAAGATCGTGTTAAATTTTATAAATAAAATTGATTAGGAAGAAATAACTTTTAGTAGTCGCATTACGTATTAGCGAAAAGTTATATATCTAAGAAGTTCATGACCCCCTAATGGCAGCGACACTAAAAAAGTCTTCTATTCGGGTTTTTCTTTGCCAATAGATAGAGAACTATTAATAAATGGATTTTATTATGATGAGTAACAGCGAGTAAAAAGATTGAGTTCAAGTAAGGTCATATTAACAAAGGTTGCATAATTGTAATCATAATCCATATTTGTTGACAGAGAATGATATCCATGATAAATTATCTTTAAATGAAGATATATTAATTCGAGATAATTGACTGAAGATAAAACTCTAAACACAATATCACTTGAATAGACAATCGACGTTAAAGGAAAAATGTAGTAACCGATTACGAATGAGTGAATCAGCAAAAAGCGACAGTACCCAATAAGCCAAATTGTCGATTTTAGTAGGAGGAATATAAATGAATGAATTAAAAGGAATCCACCACGTAACAGCCATTACAAGTAGTGCAGAAAAGAATTATGAATTTTTCACTTATATTTTAGGAATGCGTTTAGTCAAAAAAACGGTAAACCAAGATGATATTCAAACATATCACCTATTTTTTGCAGATGATGTTGGTGGTCCAGGTACAGATATGACTTTCTTCGACTTCCCTGGTATTCCAAAAGGAGTACATGGCACTAATGAAATTTCAAAAACATCTTTCCGTGTACCAAATGATAAAGCATTAGAGTATTGGGTTAAACGTTTTGATCGTCTAGAGGTTAAAAATACCGGAATTCAAGAACAATTTGGTAAAAAAATCATTTCATTTGTTGATTTTGATGACCAGCAATATCAATTGATTTCAGATGAAAACAATGAAGGCGTTGCTGCGGGGATACCATGGCAAAAAGGACCTATTCCTTTAGAATATGCTATTACAGGATTAGGCCCCATTTTTATACGGATTGCCAACTTTGATTATTTTAAAGAAATGTTGGAAAAAGTTTTATTATTTAAAGAAATAGGGAAAGAAGGATCATTTCATTTATTTGAAGTTGGAGAAGGTGGGAATGGTGCTCAAGTAATTGTAGAGCATAATGCAATTCTTCCTCAAGCACGGCAAGGTTTTGGTACTGTTCACCATACTGCATTCCGTGTTGAAGACCGTTCTGTTTTAGAAGAATGGATTAAAAGAATGGAAAGCTTCCAATTTCAAACGTCTGGTTATGTAGACCGTCACTTTTTTGAGTCACTTTACGTAAGAGTGGCACCGCAAATTTTATTCGAATTTGCAACAGATGGCCCTGGCTTTATGGGAGATGAGCCATACGAAGCGCTAGGAGAAAAATTATCTTTACCGCCATTCTTAGAACCAAAACGTGAACAAATTGAAAAATTAGTTCGTCCAATTGATACAGTAAGAAGTACAAAGGAATTCATTAAAGAATAATTGATGTGAATTACATCTTTAAACGAATTATATGCTGGTTTGTTCCTAATACTAAAACAGGTAGAAATAATATGAAAAGAATGATTCAAGATACATTTTAAAAATAGTTCAGGAGGAAATGAGTTATGACTAAAGATTTTTATACAGCTATTAAAGAAAGACGTTCTATTTATGGAATAAATAATGAGGTAAAAGTATCAGATGAAAAGATTAAAGAGATTGTTGAATTTGCTGTAAAACATACCCCATCGGCATTTAATTCTCAATCTTCCCGTCTTGTTGTGTTAACTGGTGAAGCACATAATAAATTATGGGATATTACTACTGAAACGTTAAGAAAAGCGGTTGGAGGGGGAGATTTTACAGGTACTCAACAAAAAATGGATTCCTTTAAATCTGGATACGGAACAATATTATTCTTGGAAGATGAATCTGTTGTGAAATCGCTTCAAGAACAATTTGCAACATATGCTGATAACTTCCCAATCTGGTCACAACACACCTCAGGTATGCATCAACTGGTTGTTTGGACAGCACTGGAAGCAGAAGGATTAGGAGCAACTTTGCAAAGCATTATAATCCACTAATTGATGATGAAGTGAAAAAAGAATGGAGTATACCAAATAATTGGAAAATGATTGCGCAAATGCCATTTGGTAATCCAACTGCTCCAGCGGGAGAAAAAGAATTCCAACCACTTGAAGACCGTATTAAATTTTACAAATAAAGTGGACTAGGAAGAAAAACTTTGTTGAGAGCCAATACTAAATTGGCTCTTTCTTTGTACTCATTTTGCACATGCTTTTTCAGAATCACAAATGTAAATGTTATCCTGAAATGATATTTCAAAATGTAAAGTCGCATTTTAAGTTAGTTTATAGGTAATAGTTCTGTTTGTTATTCAATTCTTTAAAAATGAGAGCTATTCCTTGGTCTAGCTTTTGTATATTTGTATTGGACACATTTAATTTTAATATTTTTTCTTGGTGAAAGCCGTCTATATAATTTTGACCTATCGTCTCTACAAGTACTTGTTGATTCTGTAAGTTTTTTATGAGGTGAGCACTATTTAAACGATGAGGTAGCACGATATGAGAATTCATACATATGGATGCTGGGCGATAAAAGCCTAGGGTAGAGTGCTTTTCTAGAGCATCATATAGCAAGTTTGCACGCATTAAATAGGACAGACGTACTTTGTTTCTATGACGTTCAAACATGCCGCTTTTTATGTAGATTTCCAAGGCTGCTTGTGAAATCATTGAACTATCAATATCGGCTGTTCTTTTATAAAGTTGGAAGCTGTCTACTAATGATTTAGGCAATACGGCGACACCTATGCGTAATCCTGGAAACATTATTTTAGAAAAACTTTTTAAATAAATGACCATGTGATGAGTATCCTCGGAAAAAATAGGGTCTACCTTCAAATTTTCTTCGAAATCTGCTAAATAATCATCTTCTACAATATAAACACCATACTTTACAGCAAGTTTTAGTATCTCTTCTCTGTCCTTTTTAGAGTAAGAAGTCCCTAACGGATTATGAAAACGAGGCATCGTATAAAAAAATTTAATATCCTGACTTCTAAAAATCCTCTCTAATTCCCCTAAATCAATACCTTCTGCTGTTCTTTGGATTCCTAGCACGGAAATCTTGTACGCTTTCAATTGTTCCACAAATAGATGATAGCTGGGCTGTTCCACAAGTATATGAGTACGTTCATTTGGAAAGGGGATGAACGTTAATAAGGAAAGTGCTTGTTGCACGCCAGAAGTAATGAAAATCTGTTCTTCTTTTGCGAATACCTGATATTGCTCTAATTGTTTTTGTATCACTTTAATTAAAGAGGGTAGTCCTTTTGGAGTGCCATAGATAAACAATTCTTGCTGATAGGTATCGATGGCTTTGTTGATACAATGTTGAAAGTCATGATACGGAAATTGATGCCAAGCAGGAGCGGAGGTAACAAAATCGATTTCCGAAGTTGGTTCACTTTTAGCATCAAATTCTTTTTGCACGACATAATATCCACTTTTAGGAACCGAGTAGATTAAATGCCTCTTTTCCAATTCTTGCAGGGCTTTCAAGACTGTACTTTTACTACATTGATGTTTATCGCTTAATTGACGAATAGATGGGAGTTTAAAGCCCGCTTTGAGCTGTCCATTCTGGATGAGAGATTCAAATTCATTAAACAAAGCTACGTATTTTAGCATGTATACCTCCTATAAACTGTACCGTTACAGATGCTTCTTATTTGTATTGTATCGTAGTGGAACTTTTAATACGATACTAACAACCGGCCGAGTGATGAAAAGGAGGATTTACGCATATGTCAGAACAAAAAAAAGCCTATTTTGCGGCGATAGTATATGCCATTATTATTGGATTTTCATTTATCTTTACAAAAATATCATTAATAGAAGCGAGTCCGCTAGATACTTTAGCACATCGATTTACGATGGCTTTTTTGATCGCTATAATTTTAAAGCTGTTGTATAGGAGGTCTTCAGTGAAGATGAGTGCAAAGGATACTTTGAAAATTCTTCCGTTGGTGTTCCTTTATCCAATTTTATTCTTTACATTTCAAGTGTTTGGTCTCGTTTATACTTCATCTTCAGAAGCGGGTATTATCCAAGCGACCATACCAATTTTTACGTTATTATCAGCTTCATTATTTTTGAAAGAATATGCTGGTAAAGGTCAAAAATTTTTTCTTTATTTATCTGTGATGGGGGTTATCTTTATCTTTGTCATGAACGACTTGCAACTTGAGGCTCATAGTTTGAAAGGAACGATACTGATCTTATTATCCTCAATTGCTGCAGCTTTCTATAATGTGTTAGCAAGGACATTAACAAAGCAATATTCACTATTTACGTTAACTTATGTGATGACGTTCTTTGGTTTTGTTGCTTTTAATAGCATGGCCATCATCAACCATATAATTAACCAATCAATTAGTAGCTTTTTTTTACCCTTAACAAGTAGTTCATTTCTCATTTCAATCGTATATCTTGGTGCATTATCGTCACTGCTTACTGGGTTTTTATCAAACTATGCATTATCTATATTACCTGCCTCTAAAATGAGCGTTTTTAGTAATTTAGCAACATTGATTACGATCATAGCTGGGGTGATTTTCTTACATGAATCCATTCACTATTATCACGTTGTAGGTGCGATGATTATTCTTGTTGGTGTTATTGGCACGAACTATCTTGGTAGTAATCGGTCAAAGCATATTAATAAGACTATTGCCGATCCATTGATGAAAAAGGGGAGTAAAGTGAATGAATAAATATGTTTTATTACTCTTGATTAGCTGTATATGGGGATCTCAATTCTTCTTTATTGCATTAGTTATAGATGATGTTGGGGTTATTACTTTGTCAGCCATCAAAGCATGTATAGGTGGTATCTGTTTACTCTTCATTGGCTTTTTTTTATCGAAAGAAGAGCGAAGAGTAAATAAGAGTTATTATAAATGGTATATAATCATTGCGGTTTTCGAGGTTGTACTGCCATTTGCATTCATTGCACAAGGCCAGAAAACGGTGCCTAGCAGTGTCGCAGCGATGTTGATTGGAATGGTTCCTGTTTTTACTATCCTCTTTTTAATAGCATTTTTCAAAAGAAAAAGCACAATGCCGGAGATTACAAGTATCCTATTCGGATTTGCAGGTATTGTCTTTCTTTCCTGGCCAACACACGGTTTTCAAGATCTTTTCAACAGCATTCAGGGTAATATCCTATTGATATTAGCAGCTATGAGTTTTGGATTATCATTGATTATCCTGGAGAAATTAAACGAGGGATCTTCCGTTATTCATATGAGAAATGTATTACTGATTGCCAGTGCAATGCTCATCCCAATGTCCCTAGTGTTTGAGCAATCTTTCGAATTGGATTTAGAACGATCTCAATCTATTTACTTAGTCATTTTAGGCATTTTCCACGCTGGTGTTGTTTATGCATTATTTAATAGGCTGATTCGGCAAGAAGGCGCGTTATTTACGTCATTTAGTAATTATATTGTGCCAGTCATAGGAATGATTTTAGGCTTTTTCTTTTTACATGAAGCGTTGTCTATTCAACAGTTGATTGGAATGGGTGTTATTATGATGTCATTAGTTTTATCAGACGAAAAAATAATAACCATGTTGATAAGAAAGTAGTTTTTTATATTATTTGAACTCTGGTCCGTTATCTTTATACTTATAAACAAAGTAATTTTAGAATTCGTATATTTAACGAAACCAAATTGAGAAAAGGGGAGCAGGTTTAATATAACTTTGTAAGATCATTTTTTGTTTTTTGATCCGCAAATGATTTATATAGTAGAAGAAGCATCTGCTGAGGTTAATGCAGATGCTTCTTCTACTAAAAGGGGTAACTGATTTATTAGCGCTAACCAGTAATAAATCCTTATATTTTTTATTTATTCTACATTATATAGTGAAGTGTTTTTCTCCATCTTCATTATAATAAATCCACTCCAGGCAAACATTAAGGATGCAAGGTAAAAGATGCTGCCAATCGTTAAAAAGTCGACTAAATATCCGGTTGCAATCACCGCAGCTGCAGCACCTATGGATGTCCAGACATGGTAGTTTCCAATTTCCTCACCCGCTGTTGTCTTAGTAACATATCTTGCAAGTACCGTTTTTTCAGTGTTTTTTTGTACAGCTCCAAGGAGCCCCATTATGATCTGCAGGAGATAGACATGCCAAATTTCATATGCGAGAGGAAAGGCAAGAAGGATTAGTGCCATTCCCCATGAATAGAAAAGGAGAAATGCTTTGTCACCGGCTTTGTCAGTGAATTTTCCGATTAAAGGATAGCTAAGTGCTGCAGTCAGTGAGAATATTCCATATGCCCATCCGAATTGCGAATAACTGGTGCCTACATTTTTAATTAGTAAAATATAAAAAGGGAAAATCATGCTGGCAGCCATTCCAACAGTGCCTTGGTAAAAAACAAAACGTTTATAATTCATGGATGATACTCCTTATAGAAAAGATTCATGAAGCGATTATCAGGATCATATTTCTTCTTTAATCGAAAGAATTCATCGGTACGCGGATACGCTTCAAATAATTGTGTCTTTGTTGGATACCCATAATAGGGCAAATAGTAGCTACCGTTATGGTCAAGCGTCACATTAATCATGTTACGGATGACCCTTCCCGTATTTTCCTTACTTTCGTTATCTGTACCTTGATTGATGAGCATTACAAGAGCGAACATATCATCCTTGGCATAGGACATGAGTGATTCATCATTATGTTCCACATAACGAATGGTAATATTTAATAAATTAAACTCTTTTTCATCAGATAAGGTTTTTCTTAAATCATCGATATAATCAGCAAATTGATCAATCGGAACGAAATATTCTTGAAGAACTTCAGTTTTGGAGGGGTGGCTGTAATCCATAAAAGCAGAGTCAGACCGCATCACATTATTTCTGGAAATCAAGTTACCATCAATATTGGCCGTGTAGGTTTCTTGAGTTTCCCAAAACCTTTTTTTACCCCAGTCATTATAACGGGAGAGGCCAAGAAAGAATTTAGGCACGGCGATGATCGTTTCCCGTTTGAGAGTATTGTAGTTAGATAGCTGTGTTTGGTCAGTTGCCCTATAATAATCCGTTACATACATTTCATCCAAATAGGAGTCAGGAGCAACCGATATTCTTGCCAGATGCATTTTAACATCATCGTTTTGAAGAACATCTCTTTTAAAGTACGACGTATATTCATTATAATGGAGTGATTTAGTTTTAATTTTATAAAGTTCGTCATCGGTAAGTTGGAGTGTCACGTCGAGTATTACTCCAAACAAACCATACCCGCCAATAACCGAATAGAAGAGCTCCGAATTTTCTTTGCGGCTCACTGTTAGGATTTGTCCTTTTGCGTTTAGCAATCTAAAAGACTCCACAGTTTCTATCAAGGCATGATGCCGAATATCGCGGCCGTGGACATTAACGCTCAAAGAACCGCCTATGGTAAAAATATTTTGAGATTGACTGACCTTCAGTGCAAGTCCATATGGGTTGATATATTCCTGGAGAACAGCCCAGGTTGCTCCGCTTTGGACCGTGATGCGTTTTTCTTTTACATCCAAATCAAGTATTTTATCATATTGTTTCATATCTAGCAGAATACCATTTGGATATAATGTCTGTCCTCCTTGGCTATGTTGCATTCCGGCAATGGAAATATGATCATCGTTTTTTCCGGCTTCTAAAATGACCTTTTTGATTGCTTCTTCACTATCTTCTGCCTTTATCGCTTTCATTTTAACGGGCATCAGCCGGCTGATATCTTCTGCAATAGGGTGGTCAAGCTTGAAATTAAAAGCCTGCAGTGATAATCCAAATAAGATTGCATATAGGATGATAAAGAAAAATCGTTTCATAATATCTGGCTTTAAACTCCTCGTTTAAAATGTCTGACACTCAAGTGAAATAATGAAAATGTATGAACTTTATAGATTAATGGAGTTACCCTGACCATTCAATGAGATTGGGGTTAATATTGAATTAAATGTCAGATTTTTTGAAAATGAATCTTTTGATTTATGTATTTGTTCTTTTCAGCCCATTAATGATTGTTTCGGTTAGCGGTATGGATAGTGATTCCAAGCTTTGTTCTGAGTTGTTTAATCCCCAATGATAGATGATTCCCATCAGGCTTTGGGTGATAAGTTGTGAAATTTCGTTAACTGATTGGTCAGTGCCAATGTCGTTTTGTTCTTTCGCCTCTTCAATTAATGAACGAATAATTTGGACGAGTGAGCGATTTGAATTTAAAAAGTAAGTATGTTCTTTTGAATCTAAAGCGGAACTGTAAATCACTTTCATTAAATCTTTGCCCATTTCTTCTTCCAGAAAACGCATCAATTTGCGTATGAAAATAAACAATTTCTCGGTAGGGTCCATATCGACTGGGAACGAACGGAAGACTTCGCGATAGTAATCATCGACTTCTGTGAATCTCACTAAAAAGATGTCCGATTTCGCTGAAAAGTGTTGATAAAATGACCCTTTTGATGTGCCGCTTTTTTTCACGATTTCGTCAACGGTAACTTTATCATAACCTTTTTCGCTAAATAGCTTTAAAGATATTTTTAAAATTTTTTCACGAGTCTTTTCTCCCCTAAGCTGTTTCTTTCTGGGTTCAATCATAAAAAACCTCCAAATGTAAATTGACAGAATATTCCTATATAGTTTAATATCAGACTACAGTCTAGTTAAAGGATTGTTGGTCTATTTAATCTAACGTAGATCATGAATAATCACAACGCTTTCTTAATTGCATTTTGCACATTTAGAAGGCGTTTACAAAATTCAAGATAAGTATGGGGGAGGTTCATTCAGTTTAAATAGGAGGTTTTTCAAAGTAGAAGAATTTGGTGATAAGGTTCGTTAGATTTTTCTGAAGATTCCTATACAATCAGTTACTATCATCTAGAAAGGCTTATTCCTCTTTAGCCCTGAGTATATGGATTGTATTTATAATATTGTTGGATTCAGTATATGTAAATGGAGGGAGGTGGTATCAGGATAAATTGATAGTCCTAGGAATGAACCAGAGAGTCGGGAAGCACGAAAAGAGATGTGCAGTAAACGGATTATTTTTTGGGAAATAGTAGCATGAAAAGGGAGGAAATAATCATGAATCATTCCAGTGGTGAAATAGAGAAAAGAACGATCAGTAAAACGATGAAACGGATTCTTCCATTTATCTTGATCCTTTATATCATTGCTTACTTGGACAGGGTCAATTTAGGCTATGCTGCTTTACAAATGAATGCTGAATTAGCCTTATCCGCTGAAGTTTTTGGATTGCTTTCTGGTATTTTCTTCATAGGCTATTTCTTTTTTGAAGTTCCAAGCAACATGATCATGCATAAAGTGGGAGCTCGGATGTGGATTGCCCGTATAATGATTTCGTGGGGACTCGTGGTAATATTAACAGGTTTTGCACAAACAACGATGCATTTATACATTCTCCGTTTTTTATTAGGTGTCGCCGAAGCGGGTTTTTTTCCTGGTATAATTTTGTATTTAACTTATTGGTTCAGGGCCCGCGAAAGAGGACGGGCAACAGCGGTTTTGCTTTTAGCCTTACCGATAGGCGGATTGATTGGTGCGCCTGTGTCGACGTGGATTCTTGACAATATTTCCTGGTTTGGTATGGCAGGCTGGAGATGGATGTTCATCCTTGAGGGCATTCCAGCCATTATTATTGGAATTGTTGTTGTTTTCTATTTAACTAATAGACCGACTAACGCTAAATGGTTATCTAAGGAAGAAAGTGATTGGTTAGAAGGGGAATTGAGTGCGGAAAGAAAACTAAGCTCGAAAATAAATAAAGTCACAAAGCTTGATATGCTGAAAGATTCGAAAATATGGAAGTTGGCACTTTTCTATTTCGCAGGGTACACATCTATCTATGGATTGTCATTCTGGATTCCAACCATCATAAAATCTTTATCGGAAAATGCAACAACCAATTTAGAAATTGGATGGTTAGCGATGATTCCATCGTTAGTCGGGATACCTGCCGTTATGTTTGTAGGCTGGAATTCAGATCGGACCAATGCACATAAATCACACTTGCTCGTTTGTCTCATGATAGCAGTTATCGGTTTTATTGGGTGCGGCTTTTCTGATAGTGTCTTTATGATGGTGCTTATGTTAACGATTACATCTTTCGGGTTATACGGTTTCAGTGGATGTTTCTTTGCATATATGACCTTTTTCTTCACTGAATCCACTGCACCAGTTGGAATAGCCCTAGTCAATTCATTTGCGGCTTTAGGCGGTTTTGTAGGACCGATGATTCTCGGAACTGTTGCTTTTACTCAAGGTATGTTTATCTTATCTGGATTACTTGTAATAGGAGTCATCACCCTATTATCATTAAAATTGACAAGTGCTTCAGATGAAAACATCGTAAAAGAAGTTGAAGTCAATATTAATCAATTATAACTGATTTAAATGAAAATTAAATTGTGTGCCTTAAAAGGGATATAAAAAGAAACACCATTGAAAAGTGTAAGATTTTTCTCTGGTGTTTCTTTTTATTTTTTAATATAGTTGTATCGTAAAGAAAGAACAAGCTCTTTTACTGCCCCACCCATTTTTTAGAAAGCGTGAATTGAAAACTTGGAAAGACAGTTAATATACTAAGAATAAGAAACTCATGAACGAACAATGACTCGTATTTAGATTAATGGTAAGTCTTTGTAAGATAGCAGTTATCTTCAGTGGTTGCTCTTAATGTTAGTTCCTTCTGTAAAAACTTTTAATAAATCCGAATGGATGAAGTCTGCTCAACAAGACTTGTTCTTAACATTCTGTGTGGAATAGAATTGAAGGAAAGGTGAAAGCTTCTTAGAAAATAATTGTATTATTCATTTTCTTTTAAAGGCGACTTTAATGTATAGGTACGTTTCCTTGATGAAAGTAAATGCAAGAAGAGATGAGGGAATAATGTGGAAATCCATTTGGTGGCAAAAGATGAGATAGAAGCTCAAGGAATCCGGTGGATAGTGGAGTCTCATCTTACTGGAGTTCGATTGATTCTGTGGAAAACAATTGAGGAATTTGAAGTGGGTATGCAAAATCAACAACCAGAATTCGTCATTTTGGATATGGATTTATGGACGAGTGAAAGTGAGATGTTGGGTGTTAAGTTAAAGCAACGAGGTATTCGATGGTTAGGAGTTTCATCTGAGCGAATCTTTCAAACTGCATATCGAGCGCTTCGTTTTCGTGCGGAAGATGTTTTATTCCGTCCTTTTTCTTCTGTAGACTTAGTAAAACATATTCAACAATTACGTTATCAATTGAGAAACGGTCAAGGTTATCTCTCAAATAACACAATGGAAGTAGAGAATACGTTGGCCATCGGTTACCCTGATTTCTTTTTGACAGAGCGGAGACATAACAGTAGGTTAACGATGGTCGCATTTTTGACACCTCATCATAACACGCTTCCTTTAGTTTATGATGAATTACAACGTTATTCTTTTACCGGCAATAATCAAATATTTGCGTTATCGGATTTTATTTTATGCGTCCAGGAAACTAAGGAAGTCGATGTATATAAGGAAGAGTATCAAGCGTTTCTTGCTCACTGGAAAGAACGTATGGATGAGCCTCTTGCCATAATAATCAAAGTAGCAACTTCAGATGATTCGTTAAAAAATACATACCAGCAAACTCGTGAATTGACGAGGCGAATTTTTTTCGAAGGTTATGATATTATTTTAGCAGAAAGTCAACAAATGTCCTCTCAAGAGATGGATCCATTTCTCACTCCTCTGGAACAACGGCAATGGATTGAAATGCTTGAAAGACGAGATACGAAAGCGATTAGGAATTGGGTCGAGCATGAATTTCTGACTTTTCAGCAACCATACCCTGACCCTGAAATAGTTCGCATTCGCCTTACAAGTGTTCTTGCACAAATCAGGAGGCATATGAAATCATACAACCTCCAAAACTCTTCTTTAGAAGCAATCTATCATGAAGTTTTTCAGCAAATAGTACATAAACCAGTTATTTATCAAATTGTTAAAGAGCTGCTTATGTTTACCACCCGTTTGCTTCTTCAGGACCATGAGCAATTACAAAATGGGGCGCGCACACTTGTGGAAAAAGCAAGGGAGTTAATTGAGTCTAACTATTGGGATGCCCAATGGAGTTTATCAACATGCGCTGATGCGCTTCGTATTAATAAAAGCACTCTAAGCCGTCGTTTTGCAGCCGAATCCGGTCAGTCTTTTCGCAATACCCTGCATCAAGTTCGAATTAGAGAGGCTAAACGTCTATTAAAGGAATCGGATTTATCATTGGAAGAAATTGCACAATTAACGGGTTATTCACATCAAACATATTTTAATGCAAAATTCAAACTGCTTGAAGCGTGTACACCATCTGCTTATCGGTCTGGATTATGAAAAAAGGCGATTCAGCTAATACTGAATCGTTTTTTTTATTGGGCTACAAATGAAAAAAATGAAATTGTTTATAAAAATATAAAACAAATAAAAAAATATGAAAACAATTCATAAAAATATCATCAAATTATAATAAATTATTTGAATTTTTAGTTTAAAATGAAAATATAACACATCAAGGAGGCTGTAAAAAATGAATGCTAATACAAAAAACAAGGTTATACGATATGAAGGTACAGATTTGAATACAAAAGGGTGGCAACAAGAGGCCGTTCTTCGAATGTTGATGAATAATTTAGATCCAGAAGTAGCTGAACGCCCAGAAGATCTTGTGGTATACGGTGGAATTGGAAAAGCAGCTCGTAACTGGGAGTGCTTTGATGCAATTGTCAAATCACTGAAAGAACTGGAAGACAATGAAACTTTACTTGTTCAATCTGGAAAACCGGTGGCTATTTTTAAAACTCATACCGATGCGCCACGTGTACTTATTGCAAATTCGAACATTGTCCCGGCTTATGCAAATTGGGAAACATTCCATGAACTCGATAAAAAAGGGTTGATGATGTATGGACAAATGACAGCTGGCAGCTGGATATATATCGGTTCTCAAGGAATTGTACAAGGAACTTACGAAACATTCGCGGAGCTAGCGAAGCAGCATTTCAATAATACTTTAAGAGGCACTATCACAGTAACTGCGGGTCTTGGCGGTATGGGTGGGGCACAGCCGCTAGCCGTAACAATGAACGGCGGTGTCTGTATCGGAATTGATGTAGATGAAACAAGAATTGACCGGAGAATTGAAACTCGTTACACGGATGTGAAAACGGATTCATTAGAAGAGGCTATCCGTTTAGCTATAGAAGCAAAACAAGCAGGAAAAGCTTTATCCATTGGTCTGATTGGGAATGCTTCTGACATTCTTCCTGAAATGATTGCTAGTAACTTTATCCCGGACGTGTTAACCGATCAAACATCTGCACACGACCCACTAAACGGTTATACACCTTCAAGTATGTCATTTGAAGCAGCAGCTGAATTGCGCAAATCGAATCCAGAAGAGTATGTAAAACGCTCTAAAGCTTCTATGGCCAAACATGTTAGAGCAATGCTTGAAATGATGGAAAAAGGTGCAGTGACGTTTGACTATGGTAATAACATTAGACAAGTGGCGAAAGATGAAGGGGTGGAAAATGCATTTGACTTCCCTGGATTTGTTCCAGCTTATATCCGCCCACAATTCTGTGAAGGAAAAGGTCCTTTCCGTTGGGTAGCACTGTCTGGAGATCCTGAAGACATATATAAAACAGATCAGGCGATTTTACGTGAATTTGCAGATAATGAACATTTATGCAATTGGATTAAAATGGCTCAGGAAAAAATTCAATTCCAAGGCCTCCCTTCTAGGATTTGCTGGCTGGGGTATGGCGAGCGTGCCCGTTTCGGAAAAATTCTAAATGATATGGTCGCGAGCGGAGAATTAAAGGCACCAATAGTAATTGGGCGTGATCATCTGGATTCAGGCTCTGTTGCTTCGCCAAATCGTGAAACTGAAGCTATGAAAGACGGATCAGATGTGGTAGCTGACTGGCCAATTTTAAATGCCATGGTTAACGCAGTCGGTGGAGCTACCTGGGTATCCGTACATCACGGCGGTGGAGTAGGAATGGGTTACTCACTTCATGCAGGTGTGGTTATTGTGGCTGACGGTACAAAAGAAGCAGGGGCTCGCATTGAACGTGTATTAACAACAGACCCGGGTATGGGTGTAGTGCGACATGTGGATGCAGGATATGAATTGGCAGAGAAAACTGCTCGTGAAAAAGGAATTAATATCCCAATGCTTGATAAAGGAAAAGATAAGTCATGACAAAACCAATTTGGATAAAATATGCAGCAAATCTCGCTACTCTTGCATCAGTAAAAAAAGGTCCCCGTTCAAAAGAGGCTATGTCTGACCTTGGATTGATCGAAGATGGCAGCTTGTGGATGGAAAATGGTTTGATTCAAGCTGTCGGTACGACTAAAGAAATAGAGGAGCTTTATGCAGATAGATTGCATGAAGCTGAAGTTTTCGATGCGTCTGGCTACCTTGTAACACCGGGTCTAGTGGATCCCCATACGCATGTTGTATATGGCGGGAGTCGAGCAAGTGAATTTGAAATGCGTCTTGAAGGTGCAACATATATGGACATTATGAATGCGGGTGGCGGTATCCATGCAACCACCCGTATGACAAGGGAAGCAAGTGAAGAAGAATTGATGGAACAAACCATTCGTCGACTTGATTCGTTTCTCGCTCATGGTGTGACAACGGTGGAAGGGAAAAGCGGTTACGGTATGAATCTGGAAACCGAGTTGAAACAGTTGCGTGTGATGAAAAAGCTTCAGGAAAAGCACCATATTGATCTTGTTCCAACTTTTATGGGAGCACATGCGGTGCCGAATGAGTTTAAAGGTCGTGAAGATGACTTTGTCGATCATTTGATTAATGAAATGCTTCCCATTGTAGCAAAAGAAAAGCTGGCAGAGTTTAATGATGTATTTTGTGAAAAAGGCGTCTTTACACCTGAACAATCGGAGCGGATTCTAGAGGCGGGAAAAAATTACGGTTTGATTCCTAAAATTCATGCTGATGAAATTGAGTCTTATGGTGGCGCAGAATTAGCTGCGAAAATAGGAGCTATTTCAGCCGAGCATTTATTGAAAGCTTCAGAAGAGGGCATTCAAGATATGGCCAAATCAGGAACGATTGCCTGCCTCCTTCCAGCAACAGCTCTGTATTTACGTGAAGAGGCGGCTGCAGGACGACGGATGATAGATGAAGGTGTAGCGGTGGCCATTTCGACGGATTGCAATCCCGGGTCCTCACCGACGACTTCTATGCCCCTGGTTATGAATCTAGCATGCATCTCGATGCGGCTCACCCCAGCAGAAGCATTAACGGCGGCGACATACAATGCTGCTTGTGCGATCAATAGGCAGGAAAAGGTAGGATCGCTGGAAGTCGGAAAACAAGCAGATGTTGTTTTATGGAATGTAGAAAACTATCAGGAATTGCAATATTTATTTGGAGTTAACCACGTTAAGTCCGTATGGAAAAAAGGCGTACAAGTGGTGAAATAATATAGAGAAAGAATGGCTTCAAAAGCCTGATGATCTTGGGATGTACCAGAAGAAGATACGCCTTACCTTATCCTTTATGGAGCACCCATTTCACGGTCCTCAATCAGTGTATCAGGAGCCTCTTTATATCCGCTGAAATTTCGGCGGATGTGAATAGGCTTTGTTACCTACAACTTGGATGAAAAAGTGGATCTAACAGAATTCCGAATTGTCAATGAAGGAGATATACTTGATATTTTAGCTGCGCTGGGTGTACATGCTTCTACCCAAGGTGGAATGCCAGCTAATGAGTTGATTGATATTTTACTAGATATTGGCCAGCACACGATTGTCATGCAAATTGATTTTGTCTGTCTTGATCCGAGCAAAGCCTATACGGGTGCCGAAACAGTCAAAGTCAGGGTATGCATGGCTGCAATTTATTACAGGTTGCTAATACAGACTAGATAAAGGGTCTTATGATTACAGTTTTTATGTTTAAAATCAGTAAGTATTGCTGCTCTCTATCACACATCAAGGGGGAACTACATGTTGAGAAATAAATATCGTTATTTTATTATTTTTATGATTATTCTTATTACAATCATAAATTATATTGATAGAGGTGCACTTTCATATGCCCAAGCTGAAATCATCAAGGAGTTCAATTTAGATCCAGTAAGTTGGGGAGCAATCTTAGGATATTTTGGATATGGTTATATATTCGGAGCGCTATTTGGTGGTGCTTTAGCAGATAAGAAAGGTCCTAAATTTATGTGGATCATTGCTGGAACTACATGGTCTTTTTTTGAAATTGGGACAATATTCGCAGGTCATATAGGTGCAGCATTATTTGGAGGTTCTGCATTGGCAGGATTTGCGGTGTTTCGTGTTTTATTTGGGTTCGCTGAAGGACCTACCTTATCAACAATGAACCGAACTATGGCAAACTGGGTATCTCCTAAAGAAAAAGGGTTTGCTGTAGCACTTGGATTAGTTGGGACGCCAATTGGAGCATTAATTACTGCACCCATCGTAGTAGGTCTTCTAACATTCACTAACTGGAAAGTAACATTTGTTATTCTCGGTTTATTAGGTTTTATTTGGGTAGTAATTTGGAACAAAGTATTTACAAACCTACCTGAAGATCATCCAAGAGTCTCGAAAACCGAACTAGAAGAAATTCGAAGTGCAGATATATTAATTAAAGGCGAAACGAAATTAGACGAACAAATAAATGTACCGTGGTACCATTTTTTTAAAAACCCTACGTTAGTAATGAATGCCATTGGATATTTTGCCTTTTTATATGTAAATATTTTATTACTTACATGGACTCCCAAATATCTGCAAGATGAATTTAATTATTCACTTTCATCTCTTTCATATATTGGTATGATTCCCTGGGTAGGAGCTATTATCACTGGATTATTAGGTGGTAAAATCTCGGATATATTACGTAGAAAAACAGGGAATTTACGTATTGCTAGATCTTGGTTCACAGTAGTTTCCTTATTTTGTACAGCTGTTTGTTTTATGTTGATCCCAACTGTTGAGAGTGCAGCAGCAGTACTTGCATTAATGTGTATAGGCAATGCCTTTAATTATTTACCAAATTCTATCTATTGGATTGTTGTTCTTGATACAGAGCCAAATAAAGCAGGAACTTTTGGGGGAGTAACTCATTTTATTGCGAATCTAGCTACTATTATTGCACCGACCCTAACAGGAAGTCTTGTAGCAAAACATGGATATAATGCAATGTTTATTGCAGCATCCATTGCAGTAACAATAGGAATGATAGCCATGGTTTTTGTGAAACCAGGTAAACAAAGTAACTCGTCTAAATCAACCAATGATATGGTCAGTTAAAAACATAGTCTTTCTAGGAAATAGGGTTTCAACAAAGAAAGTAAATTAGAAAGAAGAGATTAAGACCAATAAATAAGAACTTACAGCTTATAAGGAGCAATGGTTACGGCGATTGCTCCTTTTTTGTAAGATGATGCTAAAAGAGAAACAATAAATATTGATATAAGAGAGGTTGGATTAGCTTCTTAATCCAAGATAAGTGGATGTTGCATTGGATGTTTTCTTTTTTGATAATCCTATACACATCCTTTCTCTTGATTTCCGCTTCATGGATTAGTACGAGACACAAAGCAAATGTTCTATTTGTATGATGCGTCTCAAAATTGTTTTTCTAAATAGGTTTAATCCTCCACTGCAATAGAAAAGACAACGAGGGATAAATTTAATTACTAATAATGGGGTGGATATCATGTCAATTATAAAGACTTCGGAGAGCTTATCCGAGGAACAGAAAAAGGAAAATGAATCACTCGATTTATTTCTTTCAACACAAACGGTCATCAAAGAGGCGCTGAATAAACTAGGTTACTCAAACGAATTATTTGAATTATTAAAAGAGCCTCTTCGAATGCTGACAGTTCGTATACCTGTCAAAATGGACGATGGTTCTGTTAAAGTTTTCACCGGCTACCGTTCTCAACATAATGATGCTGTAGGACCTACGAAAGGAGGCGTTCGCTTCCATCCAGAAGTAAATGAAAATGAGGTAAAAGCATTATCCATTTGGATGAGTTTAAAGTGCGGCATTACTGATCTTCCTTACGGCGGGGGAAAAGGTGGTATTATTTGCGACCCAAGGGTAATGTCGTTTGGAGAACTTGAGAGATTAAGTCGTGGATATGTTCGTGCTATTAGCCAAATTGTTGGCCCTACAAAAGATATACCAGCACCTGATATGTATACGAATTCTCAAATAATGGCGTGGATGATGGATGAGTACAGCCGCCTTCGAGAATTCGATTCTCCTGGATTTATAACAGGAAAACCGATTGTATTAGGAGGGTCACAAGGTCGTGAAACGGCTACTGCACGTGGCGTAACTATTTGCATTGAAGAAGCGGGAAAGAAAAAAGGCATTGACTTACATGGTGCACGCATCATTATTCAAGGCTTTGGGAATGCAGGGAGCTTTCTGGCAAAATTTATGCATAATGCAGGAGCTATGGTGATCGGCATTTCTGATGCAAATGGTGCTCTTTATGATCCAAAAGGACTTGATATTGATTATTTGATTGATCGACGTGATAGTTTTGGAACAGTAACGAACTTATTTACCAATGTTATTACGAATCAAGAATTACTTGAAAAAGAATGTGACATTCTTGTACCGGCAGCTATTTCAAACCAGATTACAGCACAAAATGCCCATCGTATTAAGGCATCGATTGTGGTGGAGGCAGCAAATGGGCCAACAACCCTCGAAGCAACCAAAATATTGGATGAAAGAGGAGTCCTCCTTGTTCCGGATATATTGGCAAGTGCCGGTGGGGTAACTGTTTCTTACTTCGAATGGGTTCAAAATAATCAAGGGTATTATTGGTCAGAGGAAGAGGTTGTTGAAAAACTGCGTAAAGTAATGATTGATTCTTTTGAAAATATATATCAAAACGCACAGGTTTATAAAGTGGATATGCGTTTAGCCGCCTATATGGTTGGAATTAAAAAGTCGGCTGAAGCTTCGTCTTTCCGTGGCTGGGTATAAAATGTGAAAATCTCTATTTAAATAGGAAAATAAGGGGTTTAAAATAAAATCTTCTAAGGGGAGGGAATTTTTATGTGGATAATCACTGTCCATGCGAAGAACAGTATAAAAATGTTTGAGTATGACACTGAAAAGGAAGCACGGGCAAAATTCGAGAGAATACAAGGGTGTAAAATCCTTAGTGAAGTCATTTATTTCAATGATTATTGTTTAGCTTAATCATGATAGTTTCGGTTCCATAGGTGATTTGGTAGAAGACTCTTTAATAGAAAATTGAGGATAGTTGAAAGTATTTGCAAAATGATGAAATCTATAATACTTGAGTTACATTAGTTTGGCACAAAAGAGATAATACTAGCGGAATTTTCGTTATAAGTGTTTATATTTATAAATGTTTTGTGTTTTTTAATAAAAATACAATAGAAATATAATATTATAATATAAATAATAAGATAATCATTAATTTATAATATTTTTTGTGAGATTTTCATAATAAAATTAGGTTCATAGCTAGGAGGTAAAAATATATCAAAGCGATAACAAATGGTGAAATAATGAATGTATAGTACAGCATGCTGGAGTTGGCATTTTGTATATAGATTATTCATTTTGAATTAGTTGTTGCGGAGGCCGGAAAATTTAGTGATTTTGTTGGAATATGTCCTAACTGATATTTCATTGTAAAGTATTTTTTTAAGTTGATATATCTGAAAAATCTAAAAATGGAGGGGATTCTTTGAGCGAACAAAAATTCACGATTGACGATGCACCATTTAAAAAGTTTCATTTTCGTATTGCTGGCCTTACTTTTGGATCAAGCTTCTGTGATGGTTATTCACTTGGAATCATCGCGATGGCTCTGACAGTACTTGGTCCTCAATTGGAGCTAAATGCAATGTGGACGGGATTGATCGGAAGTTCTGCATTAGTCGGTCTTTTTGCGGGAGCTTTGGTACTTGGAAGGCTTTCTGATCGTATAGGCAGACAGAAAATCTTTCTCGTAAACTTTTTACTTATCACGATTGCTACTATTTTACAATTTTTTGTTAGTAGTCCAGAAGAGCTTTTGATTTTACGGTTACTAATTGGTTTTGGACTTGGAGGAGATTACGCTGTCGGTACGACTTTACTCGCCGAGTTTTCACCAAAAAAGTATCGCTCCTCGCTCCTCGCGTCTATAAACGTAGTATGGACGCTTGGATATGTAGCATCAAACTTTGTGGGTCATTACTTGGGACAGGTTGGTTCAGACTCATGGCGTTGGATGCTTGTTAGTGCTGCTATTCCCGCTATTGTGGTTTTAATCTTACGGATAGGAACGCCTGAATCACCAAGATGGCTTGTCAGCATGGGGCGTGTCGAAGAAGCTCGCCAGATTGTAAAGAAACACCTTGGATCGAACGTTGAAATGGGAGAAACGACTACTAGTGCTGAAAATCAAAAGACTCTAGGATTTCGTGGGCTTTTCAGTAAAAAGCTTCGTAAGCGTTTGGCTTTTGGTGGAATATTCAAATTAACTCTTGTTATTCCGTACTTTGCAATCTACACCTTTCTACCGTCCATACTAAGTACAATGGGTTTTGAACAAAACTTTTTTGCCGATACAATGTTAAATCTATTCTTGCTTGTTGGGGCAATTGTTGGTTTTTGGTTGCTTGCGAAATTTTCACGTAGAGGATTTACCATCGGGGCTTTTACAATCCTTACTGTTTCATTGTTTTCACTCAACTTCTTACACAATGGTTCTCAGTTCTTAATGTTGATAGCCTTCTTGATCTTTACTTTTTTCATGTCAGCAGCATCAAACCTTACATTAGTATACCCAGCAGAGCTTTTTCCAACTGAGATTCGTGGATCTGGAATAGGTATGGTAACAGCAATTAGTCGGATTGGTTCTGCAATTGGAACATTTCTGCTGCCTATTAGTCTAAATTCATTTGGATTGGGTACTTCAATGATTGGTATGGCTGTAGTTCTGCTAATCGGTTTGATTGTATCGATTGCCTGGGCACCTGAAACGAAGAATCTTTCCTTACATGAAGCAAGTGACCCTTTGCTTGAAGCGGGTAACTCTCCGAAGGGAACTAATATTCTCTTTACCGAAAATAAGAAAATAACATAAGATTATTTTCTAGTAAATAATTGAGAAAAAGCGTTACTATCGTCTCCTTGTTTAATCTTGAATATATTTTCGAAAGGAGAGGAGTTTTGAATCATGACAACAATAAATTGTATACGCCCTAAAGATATTAAAGAGGTTGTACTTGGGGATGGTGCTATCTCAATCCAAGAAGTGATTGCGGTTGCTAGATATGGGGCGATCGTTTCCTTTACTCAAACATATTGTGATAGGGTGGATAAATCCCGTAGCCTAATAGACAAGTTTTTAGATGAAAATCGATTGATTTATGGTGTAACAACAGGATTTGGCAGTAATATGACAGAGATAATTTCTTCTGAAGATGCAGAAACTCTTCAACGAAATATTATTCGTTCTCATGCAGTTTCTGTTGGACCGCCTCTAGAAAGAGAAGTAGTGAGAGCCATTCAATTGATGATTCTTGTGAATTTAGGTCAAGGTTTTTCAGGAGTCAGATTAAAAGTATTAAATCTAATTTCTTCACTTTTAAATCACGATATTATTCCGTTTGTTCCAGGTGATGGGTCAGTGGGATATCTTTCTCCTGAAGCTCACATGGCCTTAGTAGTGATTGGAGAGGGGAAGGCATGGTATAAAGATGAGCTCATCCCTGGAATAGAAGCGTTAGAGAAAGCTGGATTAGCACCTGTTACGTTGGGTGCTAAAGAAGGATTGGCACTTACAAGTGGAACTACTTCTGTCACAGCGATGGCTATCTTGGCCTTATACAATAGCATGCAAGCAGCGAAAACTGCTGACATTACAGGGGCTATGTCCTTAGAAGTGCTAAAAGGTACAATTAAAGCATTTGATCCTCGTTCCCACACCGTAAAGAAACATGAGGAACAGGCTAAGACAGCCAGAAATGTAACAAGAATACTTGAGGGCAGCCAAATCATTGATACATACAAGGAACATAGATTACAAGATGCGCTTAGCATACGATGTATTCCACAAGTTCATGGTGCCATAAAGAGAGTATTGAAGGACGCTGCGGTTACTATTGAGAATGAGATGAACTCTGCAAGTGACAATCCAATTATATTTCCGGAAGAGGAAGATGGAATTGCACTCATGGGTGGAAATTTTGATGGTTCCTACGTAGGAATCTACGCGGATACGATGTGCATTGCCTTAGCGAATTTAGCGAAAATTACCGAACGAAGAATTGATCGTCTAGTAAACCATCACCTTAGTGAACTTCCTAATTTCTTAGTAGTTAATCCAGGGTTAAATAGCGGCTACATGATTCCACAATATACAGCTGCGGGACTATTGAATGAGATTAGAGTTCTTTCACATCCTGCAACCGTAGATAATGTCCCAACATGCGCTAACCAAGAAGACTTGATAAGTTTTGCCTATTATGCTTCGAAGAAAGCATATCAGATTTCAAAGAAACTTGAATATATTTTAGCCATTGAGCTTATGACGGCCACGCAAGCAATGGATTTTCATCACCCCTTGAAACCGTCGCCGATTACGGAAAGTGTGTACCATTTAATACGCGACCAAGTCCCAATGGTAAAAGAAGATCGATTTTTTTATCCTGATATCGAAACCGTTTATGAGCAAATTCACGAAGGAGAAATAGTCAAACTAGTCGAAATGGCGGTTGGTGAAATTGAGTTCTAAAACTATAGTGGAAGCTGTTTTACTCTAACCAATCTAAGTAAAGCGGCTTCCTTTTTTATCTTTCATCAAGTTAGGAATTTATTATCATCACGCTTATAGCAGAAAGCATAGTTTTTTCCCAACTATACTATCTAAAAGGCTTAATCACCTAATATAGGAGGAGTAAAGAAAAAATGCATTATGATGTAATTGTAATAGGAGCTGGATCTATGGGAATGTCTGCAGGATATTTCCTATCTAAAAATGGACAAAAGGTATTATTATTAGACTCTTTTGTTCCTCCTCATAATAAGGGCAGTCATCATGGAGAAACAAGAATTATAAGACATGCTTATGGTGAAGGGGAAGAGTATGTTTCTTTGGCACTTAAATCTCAAAAATTATGGAATGACTTAGAAAAACTTACGGATAAACAGTTATTTCTTCCAACAGGTGTACTGAATGCAGGCAGTCAAAAATCCACATTTATTAAGCAAGTAATCGCAAGTTCAAATAAATTTAATTTACCTTTAGAAATCCTAGATTCAAATCAAATCCATAAAAGATGGCCAGGTATTTCACTACCAGAAGATTATATTGGTTGCTTTGAATCGACTTCGGGTGTGTTAAAAAGTGAAGAGTGTATTCGAGCGTATCAACAACTTGCGGAGTCACATGGTGCTAACATCATTGTGAATAGCCAAGTAAGGAAGATATGTGTTCATAGAAATGGGGTCACGATTAAAACTGATGAACAGACTTTCTACGCAGAAGCATTAGTTGTTGCAGCGGGAGCATGGTCACCAAAACTTTTAGCGATGTTAGACTTAAATGTTCCTCTAGCCCCTATCAGAAAAACATTTGCATGGTTTGAAGCAAATGAATTATATAATTACAAAAACTTTCCGGCCTTCACTTTTGATACATCTGTAGGTACATACTATGGCTTTCCAAGTATAAATGACAGTGGTTTAAAATTAGGGAGACATGATGGGGGAAATTACATTAATCCTGATGATTCTATAGCAGGGTTTGGTGAATTGGATGAAGATGAGGGAGATTTGGTACAGTTCCTACAACAATTTATGCCTACCGGTCAAAAAATAAAATATGGGAAAAACTGCATCTATACAATGACCCCTGATGAGAACTTTATAGTGGATACCCATCCTAATTATCCACACATTGCTATTGCGAAGCAGGTTTCTCTGGGCACGGGTTTAAATTCAGTAGTGTTATTGGAGAGATTTTAAGTGACCTAATTATTTCAGGTAAGAGTGAGAATGATATCTCAGTATTTTCTATAAATCGATTTAATTAAAAATGAGAAGACTTGAAAAAAATATTTTGCTATCGGGATGAAAATACAAAGTCGCAAGTTTAACATGAACCTACATATAGAATGAAAATCCAAGTCGTTGATTCCTTATCTAAGGAAAAAACGGCTTTTTTTATTGGAAAATGCCTTAGCATTTGTTTTTACTGGTTAATTGTTATTACACCTATAGATTATTTTTTTACTTTAATCTATATAGAATAATCTTCTGTATCAATTGAAGAATATATCAATATATTCAAGGTTAATAAAAAATACAAAAACATATGTTAGGTTAGCTAACAAATTATATTGTCGAAATAATAAAAACATGCTAGAATGAGAATATTCCGAAATATGAAACACTAATTCCGAATTTCGGGATTTGTGAAATTGAATGAAAGTGAAATACAGATTTTCTACATATTTATAAGTTTTAATTTTCGAAATTTCTGTAAATAGGAGGAGTGTTCAATGAATACAGTTGATTTGAATTGTGATTTAGGAGAGAGTTTTGGCACATATCGAATTGGGAATGATGAAGAGATTTTGGATTATGTAACATCTGTCAATGTTGCTTGTGGCTTTCATGCTGGTGATCCGACCGTTATGAGAAAAACGGTTCAACTTGCTTTAGAGAAAGATGTCAAAATTGGTGCCCACCCTGGATTACAAGATTTAATAGGTTTTGGCCGACGCAATATTAATATTTCTCCACAGGAAGCTTATGATATTGTTGTATATCAAATTGGTGCATTAAATGGCTTCTTGCAATCAGAGGGCGGGAGTATGCAACATGTTAAACCACATGGTGCTTTGTACAATATGGCGGCAAAGAATAAAGAGTTGTCTCTTGCCATTGCTGAAGCTGTATACAAAATTAATCCTGAGCTCATTTTATTTGGCTTGTCGGGAAGTGAACTAATAAGTGCTGGACAGACCATTGGATTACAAACTGCTAGTGAAGTGTTCGCGGATCGAACTTATCAGCAGGATGGTTCATTGACTTCTCGAATGGAAAAGTATGCATTGATAGAAAATGATGATGATGCTGTTGCACAAGTTATTCGAATGGTTAAAGAAGGAAAGGTTTTGTCACAGCAAGGAACTGATGTGACTTTAAAGGCAGATACAATTTGTATTCATGGGGACGGAGAACATGCTTTAACCTTTGCTCGTCATGTAAAAAAATCCTTAGAAATATCTGAAATTACAGTTAAGTCTATTTCTATATAAAATCATATCTAGGGGGTAGATTCCATTGGAGCCAATCAAAAATACAACAACTGACCAGAAAAAAATCATTCTAAGCCAAAAACTAACCGGACATTATTGCTAGGTGCGGCATTTCTTATGGCAACATCAGCCATAGGACCAGGTTTTTTAATGCAGACAACTGTATATACCCAAAGTCTTGCAGCAAGTTTTGGGTTTGTTATTCTTATTTCAGTTATTCTTGATATTTTTGCACAAACAAATGTATGGCGCATTATTGCTGTATCTGAAAAACGAGGACAAGAGATTGCAAACATGGTTCTTCCAGGACTAGGTTATGTTCTAGCGGCACTCATAGTTATGGGGGGGCTAGCATTTAATATAGGGAACATCGCAGGAGCTGGACTTGGTCTAAATGCGATGACTGGAATTTCCCCAACTGTTGGGGCGGCAATTAGTGCCGTCATTGCAATATTAATTTTTGTTGTAAAAGAAGCAGGTAAAGCGATGGACCGTTTTACACAAATTGCCGGCGTGTTCATGATCTGTTTGATGGTGTACGTTGCTTGGACAACATCCCCTCCAGTTGGTGAAGCAGTAGTAAGGACATTTGTACCCGATAAGATTGATATTATCGCAATTGTTACTTTAGTTGGAGGATCTGTAGGTGGGTATATTACATTTGCTGGTGGGCATCGTCTATTGGATGCAGGCGTGAAAGGTGTCGGAGCACTGCCAGAAGTCACAAAGAGTTCAGTAATGGGTATTTTAATAACAACAGTTATGCGAATTGCTTTATTTTTAGCAGTTCTAGGTGTTGTATCTAAAGGCTTGCAAATTGATTCTGAAAACCCTGCAGCATCCGTTTTTCAACTTGCTGCTGGAAATGTTGGTTATAAAATCTTTGGTGTTGTTATGTGGGCTGCAGCAATCACATCAGTAGTTGGTGCTGCATATACTTCTGTTTCGTTTATCAGAACATTCAGTGAAAAAATAAATAAAAAGGCGAACTGGATTATTATTGCCTTTATAGTCGTTTCAACAATTTGCTTTTTGTTAATTGGCCAACCAGTTAAAGTACTACTTGTAGTGGGGGCAATTAATGGTCTGATTTTACCAATTGCACTTGGTACACTTTTAATTGCGGCATATAAGAAGAATATTGTGGGTGATTATAAACATCCTTTATGGTTAACGATATCAGGTGTATTTGTGGTAATTGTTATGGCGTTAATGGGTGGATATACATTAATTTCTCAACTACCATCACTATTTTAATAACTATAGATTCAATCTAATTATTACGACTAGCAGTTTGTGAAAAACTGCTAGTTACTTATAGGAGATGTATAATATGATTAATCTTTCGCAAGCAACCCCGGCTGAATTGCGCGCAATGATCCGCAACAATGAATTGATTAAACCGACTGCTGGAATGGCAAACGGCTATGCACAAGCAAACTTAGCCATCTTAAAAAAAGAGCATGCTTTTGATTTTTTATTATTTTGTCAGCGTAATCCTAAGTCTTGTCCACTTCTAGACGTAACAGAAATTGGTTCTCCTATTCCTAAATTTGCTGCTCAGTCTGGTGATATACGTACAGATATTCCAAAATACCGGATATATAAATATGGTGAATTAGTGGAAGAAGTAACGGATATTTCAGATTATTGGGAAGATGATATGGTTGGATTTTTAATCGGTTGCAGCTTTACATTTGAACATGCCCTTTTAAACAATGATATTTCCATTCGTCATATTGAAGAGGACTGTAATGTACCGATGTATAAAACGAATATTTCATGTATTGAAGCAGGGATATTTCACGGGGAAATGGTAGCAAGCATGCGTCCGATTCCTCAGCAAGATGTGGTGCGAGCGGCTCAAGTTACATCGCGTTTTCCTGCTGTTCATGGTGGTCCAATCCATATTGGAGATCCGGGGGTGATTGGTGTTTCTAACATACAGCAGCCTGATTTTGGTGATGCAGTAACGATTCGTGAAGGAGAAGTGCCAGTCTTCTGGGCTTGTGGAGTAACGCCTCAATCTATCGCAATGGAAACAAAACCGGCGATTATGATTACGCATGCACCAGGACATATGTTTATAACGGATATTCGTGATGAAAAATTAGGCGTTTTATAACTAACAGAAAGAGATGAGTTCTATGCCGGAAAAGCTTTTGAATAATACTACATGCGTACTGTCTCCCTTAGGCGATTCTGCAATCGTGATTACATTTGGGAATGAAATTAAATACGACATTCACAAAAAAATTAAAATGTTTATGGATTTGCTTGAAGATGAACCTTTTGTTGGATATATAGAATGTGTGCCGGCTTTTACAAATTTGACAGTTTTTTATGATCCTCTAGTTATCTATAAGAAACAAAAACAAAGCAATAACGATGAATTAATTTCTCCATATGAAGTGGTTCGTTCTATCCTGGAAAGGAAACTACAGTGGTTAAAAGAAGATAAAAAGCTGACACATCGAACAGTTTCTATTCCTGTATGTTATGGGGATGAATATGGCCCGGATTTAGAATATGTAGCTCGTTATAATAATTTATCTACTGATGAAGTCATCCATATTCATTCAAACGGTGAGTACCTAGCCTATATGATTGGATTTGCACCAGGTTTTCCATTTCTCGGTGGACTATCAGAAAAAATTTCAACGCCTAGACGATCTTCTCCAAGAATGACCATACCAACAGGGGCAGTTGGAATTGCAGGTATGCAAACGGGTGTATATCCTATATCAACACCTGGAGGGTGGCAATTAATTGGACAAACGCCAACCAAACTATTTTTACCAAATGTAAATCCTCCAAGTTTATTACAAGCAGGAGACATTGTGAAATTCCATCCAATTTCTAATCAAGAGTATAAAGAAATTATTCTAAAGGAGGGGTTACAGTGAGCCTGCGTGTAATCAAGCCGGGATTATTAACTAGTATTCAGGATCTTGGAAGAAAAGGATTTCAGCAACATGGAGTGATTGTAAGCGGGGCAATGGATGCATATTCCCTACGAATTGCCAATATGTTAGTTGGCAATAAAGAAGGTGAAGCGGCCCTGGAAATTACGTTAATGGGTCCGACTCTTAAAATAGAAAAAAATTGCTTGATCGCGATAACAGGTGGAAATTTATCACCTACTATTGACAGTCAAGCTGTTCCAATGTGGAAGCCTGTTTATGTAAAAAAAGGCACGATTCTTCGATTCGCTGGATGTAAATCAGGTTGTAGGGCTTATTTGTCTGTAGCGGGAGGATACGCTATTTCTACAGTTATGAATAGTAAAAGTACATATTTAAGAGGGGAAATTGGCGGCTATAATGGAAGAGCATTAAAAGTAGATGATGTTGTGGATTTTAATGAAACTTCTACTATTCTAGATAACCGGAAGTTTAAGGAAGCGTTTACCGCTCCAAAGTGGTTTGTCAATGAAAAGGAGTTTATGCCAAGTCGCATGCCAGTTATTCGTTTCATAGATGGAAGCCAGTACGATTATTTTACGGCCTCTAGTAAAGTTAGTTTTACAGAGAATTTGTTTAAAGTTTCAAACCAATCTGATCGTATGGGCTATAGAATATCAGGCCCTTTGCTGGAGTTACAAGAAAAACGTGAGCTATTGTCTGAAGCAGTAATTAACGGGTCTGTTCAAGTTCCTCCTGATGGAAACCCTATCATTCTTCTTGCGGATAGCCAAACAACGGGAGGGTATCCTAAGATAGCTCAAGTGATAACTGCAGATTTACCATTAATTGCTCAGGTCAAACCAGGGGAAGCTATTCAATTTTCACGAGTATCCTTAAAAGAAGCTGAGCAGCTTTTCCTTCAAAAAGAACAACAATTAAATGTATTAAAGGTTTCAATTTCATTAGCTCTAAAAAAACAGCATATTATATAGTTATTTCACATCAAGAAGTAGCAAAAAGGAAGAGAGTACTCTTATTAAAAGGGCACTTTCTTTTTTTTGTTTATTCTCCGAAAACAGCCTAACATCAAGAAAAAATTCCATCTGTATTTCCTCCTATATAATATAAATTACAAAAAAACTGGAAAATAGGAGGTTTGAAATAAAGTACAGGCAGTTCTGCACATCAGAGCTGTTTTTTTATTTTCAAAGATAGGGGAATTTTCCCCTTAGGATGGGGAAGTTCCCCGATATGGAAAAATCGGGGCACCTCTTACAATAAGGGTATGGTAATTGTTTGAATGAGGAGGAATAGTAATGCAGGCAAAAGTCGCAGCAAATCAAAAAACAGGAAAATCAATTGATAATGCATTTGCATCACATTTTGCTAAGTCTATGTTTCTAGCAGTTTGCGGACTTGTAACCTTATCGTTTTTTGGCACAAGAATGTTTACACACGTAGATTTAAACCTTTATGGCTATATGGTGGGGACGATTATTTTTATTGGGGGGGTCTTTTACAGGTATATCGCATGGGGAGAAAGGCCGCCAACAAAGATTTTTATAAAAAAAGGCATCAAACTTCTATTTAGAAAATCAACGCCTAAAACATCAGTTGAACATTTAGCAACATACAATTTCATCTGGAATAGGGGAATTTACCGATGGACTCAGCACATTCTAATCGGATGGGGATGTATTCTTTCCTGCTTCGTGACATTTCCTCTAGTATTTGGATGGATGTACTTCACCATGGACGAAAATGGCTACTACAACATTATCGCAATGGGGATCCGGGTAATAACAGTACCAGCTAATGGGATCATTGCGAACTTATCATATAACGCTCTGAACATTACAGCTGTGATGGTTATCGCCGGAGTATGCATGGCTCTATACCGCCGTTTGAAAAATATGCAGGCAAGAGCAGAACAAAAATTCATGTATGACTTTCTTCCATTATATATGCTGTTATTAGTTAGCATTACAGGCTTGTCACTAACGTTTATGAACATCTCTTTGCACGGTGCAGGTCAGCCAGCTATGTCCCTGATTCACCAGTGGTCAGTCATTATTACATTGATTTATCTTCCGTTCGGAAAACTTGCTCACATACCATTCCGCCCAATGAGTGTATTTGCAAGAAACTACAGAGAGCATTATGCGGAACAATCCATGAAAGGATGCAAAGTGTGTGGTGATGAGTTTGTTTCAACAGAACAATCAAAAGATGTCGTAGAGGTTCTCGGCGTGAACGATATCGAATTTCAAACGAAGGAAGGCCATCATCTCGCTGAAATGTGCCTACCTTGCCGAAGAAAATACCGGATTGCTCAATTTTCCGGTTTCCCTATCCATGAGCTAAAAGTTAAGGAGGCAAACCAGAATGCAAAGGGATAAGTTTTTTAAAGAAGTAGAGAATGTGATACACCCGAATGAAACATTGGTCAAAACGCATTGTGCATATTGTGGAATGCAGTGCGGAATGAATTTAAGGGTAAATAGAGCGACAAATAAAATCATTGGGGTTGAACCACGTTATGACTGGCCTGTAACGGTTGGGAAAATGTGTCCAAAAGGGGTTACAGCTTACCAGCAGACGAACCATGATGATCGTATTTTAAAACCGCTTATTCGTGATGATGCATCATTAAAGGGAACAAAGGAAGGCTTTCGTGAAGCAAGTTGGAATGAAGCATATGATTTAATCGTGAAAAAGTTCAGTGAGCTTCAAAATAAATATGGAAAAGATTCATTATCCGTTTTCAGCGGCGTATCAATGACAAATGAAAAATGCTATTTAACAGGGAAATTTGCACGTGTGGCTCTTGGAACGCGCTACATTGACTATAATGGCCGTTTCTGTATGTCTAGTGCGGCCGGGGGATTCCTTCGTTCTTTCGGCATAGATAGAGGTTCAACATTACCCTGGACAGATATTCATGAAACGGATTGCTTATTTATTGCAGGAAGTAATACAGCAGAATGTCATCCAACTTCTATGTTCCGAGTCTGGAACGTTCAAGAAAGAGGCGGATACATTATCGTGGTGGATCCCCGCGAAACGCCAATTGCGAGAAGAGCAGATGTGCACCTTGACCTGAAACCGGGAACGGATCTTGCCCTTGCTAATGGAATCTTAAATTTATTAATTCAAAAGGGTTATGCTGACAAAGAGTTTATTAATAATCATACAAACGGATTTGAAGAAACAAAAGAGCTTGTAAAAGAATTTACACCGGAATATACGAGTGAGCTTACAGGTGTGGCACCGGAAAAAATCATTCGCGCAGCAGAGATTTATGGAAAAGCACCGAATGCAGTTGTCATGTTTGCCCGTGGAATTGAACAGCAGCATAAGGGTGTTGACAATGTATCTGGATATACAAACATGGCGCTTGTAACGGGTAAGATTGGCCGTCTGAAGTCTGGTGTAGCAACATTCACAGGTCAAGGAAACGGACAGGGTGGACGAGAGCATGGTCAGAAAGCGGATTTATTGCCAGGATATCGAAAAATTACAAATCCTAAACATGTAGAAGAAGTTTGTAAAGTATGGAAAATCACTCCGGAAGAAATGCCTCATCCGGGTGTTTCTGCTTATGAAATGTTTGAACTAATGGAACAAAAAACGATCCGCGGATTGTATCTGCTATGTTCTAATCCTGCAGTATCCGCGCCGAATTTAAATTTCGTCAGAAGCGCGATGAAAAACCTGGATTTTATGTTGTGTTCGGATTTCTATCTTTCTGAATCAGCAGAGTTTGCGGATGTGATCCTGCCGTCTGTAACGTGGTCAGAAGATGAAGGGACAGTTACAAACCTGGAAGGAAGAATTATTAAGATAAATAAGGCACAAGAACCAATCGGTGAATCTAAGCCCGATTGGCAAATACAAGTAGAGCTTGCAGAACGTCTCGGAAGAGGAAAATATTTTTCAAATTTGAAAACAGCAAAAGATATAGCTGATGAATTCAGACTGGCTAGTAAAGGCGGATATGCTGATTATTATGGAGCTACATGGGATAAAATCGACAAACAGGACGGTGTATTTTGGCCTTGCAAGGATGAAAATGATAAGGGAACGCCGCATATGTTCCTGGATAAAAAATTCTATCACGCAGACGGCAAAGCGAAAATTTGTGCGCTTCCTTACCGCCCCCCTGCTGAAGAGCCAGATGAAAAATATCCGCTTCGTTTAACAACTGGACGTGTCGTTTACCACTACTTATCAGGGAACCAGACGAGAAGAATCCAGTTCCTGCGTGATATGTGTCCGGAGCCATACGTCGAAGTACATCCGGAAACAGCAAAAATATACAATATGGAACATGAAGAAAGAATCCGCCTATTTACCCGAAGAGGTGAGGCAATCTATAAAGTGAAAATTACAGAAGCAATTCGTAAAGATACTGTATTTGTTCCGTACCACTTTGGTCACGAGCAATCTATCAATCTATTAACCATTGCAGCACTGGATCCGATTTCCCGTATGCCGGAATATAAGGCATGTGCTGCTCAATTGGAAAAAGTAGAAATAAAGAAGGTGCAATAAATGGAAAAGAGGCTGTACTTAGAACTTGAAAACTGTATAGGATGCCGTTCATGCCTTGCAGCATGTACACAATGCGGAGGGCATGAAGAGCGGAACAGAAACTACGTTTACGATGTAAACCCTATGGTTAATCGGCAAACCATGCCTCTTATGTGCCTTCATTGTGTGAATCCAGCCTGTGCAAGAAGCTGTCCAGCCCAGGCAATCCAAATCCATGAAACAGGGGCCGTATTATCAGCTCTCGTTGAAAAATGTATCGGCTGCCAAAACTGTACGATTGCTTGTCCATACGGAATACCAAAATTTGATACTGAACAAAACTTAATGTACAAATGCGATTTATGTATCGACCGGACAAAAGACAGTATCCCGCCAATGTGTGCAAGTGTTTGCCCGTCTAATACACTTCAATGGCTAACAGATGAAGAAATTGAAAATAAGAAAAAACAATTTAATCTAGATAATGGAAAATGGGTGACTAGCATACCGTATCTTGAAGGTGAAACGAACGTTAAAGTAAATTTGCCTGGTATTTTACAGGGGATAACAAAGCTATTTTAGGAGGGATTAAGGTGCCGTCAGATAAAAATAATAAAATTCCCTTTAATGAAGATAATTACACTCATAATATTGAACGGAATAATGAAAGAAAGCTTGACAGACGTGGGTTCATGAAAACATTAGTGGGGGCTGCTGGCGTATTCGCAATTTCCTCCCTTCCTTGGGGGGCGGTAGCGGCTAAAGAATTGCTGGGGCTTGGGGAAAAGGAGTATCCTCACAAAAAAATCACAGATGTAAGCAAACTTGCAATTGGTGACGCATTAGAGTTTAAATTTCCAGGTGATCATGATGATGCTCTTTTGATCAGATTGTCAGAAAAGAAATACGTAGCTTACCAAAATGCATGCACACATCTTCGCTGTCCGGTTTTCTGGGTGAAGGAAGAAGGAGAGATGATTTGTCCTTGTCATCATGGAAAATTTGATGTTGAAACAGGTGCTCCAACTGCCGGTCCGCCAAGAAGGCCGCTGCCTGAGATTCAGGTGAAAGTTGAAAATGGCGCGGTATACGCAGTAAGGGTGAAGCGTTATGAGGCTTAAGTTTATTGGTGTCGCGCTGCTTTGTGCCTTCTTTATGATGAATATTGTATTTACCCAATTTATGGTTCACCAATATTATTATGAAAATTATGTAAATGTATTAATATTTGGGGGATTAAACATTGTGGTGTTTCCCTTAGCGTTATTTACTTATAAAAAAACGAAAAATGAAAAGGCGTGAATCAAATGAACAGTGAAACATACCTTGATTTTTGTTTTATAAAAGAAGCATCTGGAAATTTTGCTACTGAAATCGATAAGCTCCTTTCAGACCTTTTTAAAGATGTCCGTCTTAACTGGTATTTAGATGAAAAGTCAATAGATGGGGTTGATATTGTAGTTGCCGAAGTAAAGGGAATGAGCAGATGGGAGTCTGAAGAGGAAACAATGGAATTTATCGAGAATTATGCAAAAGATACATTCTGGAAATATTTGCAGGGTTATCAGATGAATGTTTACCTGGCAAAGAGAGGGTGCAATACCTGTGGAACAAATTAATGTAGAAGATATACAACCATTAGTATCGGAAAAAGCAAGAGTAGCCATCTTCGATGATCATGGCCAGGATAAAGCTCCTTTCGTTTCTATAACGATTGTTAAGGTGGAGCTTTGTCCTGACAAAACACATCTGCGTATTTATTTTGACGACATTAACTTTTTCGGCTGTCCCATTGATATCCAATGTGACTAAAAATGAAAATGAGTGGTCAGCTTTTGATGAAAATTCGGGTTTACAATATATAATTAGAAGAGAGAGTGGTCAGGATGTTTAGAAAAATTCAGCTTCCATTACAAACCTTAAATCTCGTTGTAGGATTTATGGTGTGGGTATTAATTTCTTCCCTGCTGCCTTTTATTAAAGAAGATATCGCTATACAGGATGGTCAGCTTGCACTGGTAACAGCTGTTCCTGTTATTTTAGGATCTATTCTTCGCATTCCCCTTGGCTTTTACGCCAATCAGTTCGGGGCTAGGAAAATTTTCCTGATTAGCTTTATATTGCTGTTATTCCCTGTTTATTATATCAGTATCGCGGACTCTCTTGCTGATTTGTTGATTGGAGGGCTTTTTCTTGGTATTGGGGGAGCCGTATTCTCTGTAGGAGTAACCTCTTTACCAAAGTATTATCCTAAGGAACGCCATGGCTTTATAAACGGAATTTACGGTGCAGGAAACCTTGGAACGGCTATATCAGCGTTTGCAGCCCCTGTTGTAGCTACGAAGTTTGGCTGGTCTACAACCGTGCAGCTTTACCTTGTAATTTTGGCAGTCTTTATTGCAGGTAACTTCCTATTAGGAGATAAAAGGGAACTGAGAGTTAAAACACCGCTTTTAGAACAAATTAAGGGTGTCTACAAAAATGAAAAACTATGGCTGCTAAGCTTATTTTACTTTATAACATTCGGTTCTTTTGTTGCATTTACTATTTACCTGCCAAACTTTCTTGTAGCGAACTTTGGATTAGATAAAGTTGATGCCGGTATAAGGACAGCAGGCTTTATTGTCCTTGCTACTCTTATGAGACCAATTGGCGGGTGGCTTGCCGACCGCTTCCATTCTCTTATTCTGCTCATGTTTGTTTTTGGAGTTTATACGATTTCAGCAATGATCCTATCCTTTGCTCCTTCAATTAGCTGGTACACATTTGGCTGTTTAAGTATTGCTCTATGTGCTGGAATGGGAAATGGTGTTATTTTTAAGCTAGTGCCGATGTATTTCCAAAAACAGGCTGGTATTGTGAATGGAATTGTGTCCGCAATGGGCGGTTTGGGAGGATTTTTCCCGCCGTTAATTCTATCCTTGTTATTCAATATCACAGGCCATTATGCAATCGGGTTCATGGCATTGTCAGAAGTTGCTCTTGCAAGTTTGATTTTAGTCGTCTGGATGTATTTCCAAGGTAAAATGGAGCTTGCCAAAGAAGTTATTGACCATACAATAGAAGGCATTTTGATCACCGATACCAGTGGTAAAATCATTTCAGTAAACCCTGCGTTTACAAGTATTACGGGCTATCAGGAAAATGAAGTAATTGGAAAGAATCCTAGTATACTTAAGTCAGGTAAACAGCCTCAAACTTTTTATAAGGATTTATGGAAATCTATTGAAAAAAATGGTTTCTGGCAAGGTGAAATCTTGAATAGCCGTAAGGATGGACAACAATATCTACAATGGCTGACAATTAGTGCAATAAAGAATAATGCTGGGGATGTTGTTCAATATGCCGGGATGTTTAGTGACATTTCAAGTAATAAAATGAAAAAATCATAAAAAATCAATGTGCAGTAAATCATTGAATCCCAGTTTTGAAGCGGAGTTTTCGACGTACAAGAAGTACTAGTGCAAACTTTCCCTAAGGACAGAAACTCTTCATCAGCTTTTACATCGCTCGACCGAAAGCGTAACTTTTGGGAGGACGTCTCGTATTAGTCGGCCTGCCCGATAATTTGCGACAAACGATTAAGGAGGGTGGGAATGAATACTCAGCCACTCAAAAAAAACATCAGTTCTTATATTATTCAAACTCATGAAGAAGAGATTAAACGAATTGCAATGGAGCTTCATGAAGGCGTGGGACAGTCCCTCTACAGTCTTTTTACAGGTATGCAGCTCATTGAAAAGGCAATCGAACAGCCTGCCATGAAAAGCTATGCAGGTGATATGAGCCAGCTATTGGAAAAGACAATTCAAGAAATCAGGCTCTTGGCTGTAGAATTGCATCCTCCTACCCTTACAACTCTGGGGCTAATTTCTGCTATGAAAAGCTATATAAAATTATACACTTCAACATATGGCATTGAAGTTGAGGTAGAGAATCTGGGTGTTGAATCGCAAATCTCTGATAGAGATAGCATTACACTTTTCAGAGTCTGCCAGGAAGCATTAGTGAATATAGCAAGGTATGCTGATACGATGAAGGCAAGTATAATATTCAAATGGAAAAAAAGCAGGTTATTGATTATGATTAAAGATTCAGGAAAAGGGTTTGAGGTGGAAACGGCTATGAATAAGTCGAGCGGGCTTGCAGCCATGAGTGAAAGAATGCATTTGATTGGCGGAGAATGTACCATATTTTCAAAAATAGATAAAGGGACTTCTATAGAGATTTCTCTTCCATTATATTAAAATGGACTAAACAGGGGGTTTGCTAATTGAGCAATCCCCGTTGTTGTTTCAAATTCATTTATAACAATACATATACGAACAAAGCTAAGGGGGAACAGCTTTGATAAAAATTTTGCTTTGCGATGATCACGCCGTTGTAAGAATGGGCTTAAAGATGCTATTAAATAATCATTCTGATATGGAAGTGATAGGGGAAGCTTCCGAGGGGAACGAAGGAATACAGCAAGCACTAGAGCTCCAGCCAAATGTGGTAGTCATGGATTTAAGCATGCCTCATGGGAAAGATGGCTTATCAGCAACTTCAGAACTGAAAAAACTAATGCCTGAAGTAGCCATATTAATACTTACTATGCATGATGATGAAGAATATTTGTTCAGAGCTATTCAAGCGGGTGCTTCAGGCTGTATTTTAAAAACTGCACCACATGAAGAATTATTGGTAGCTATTCGCTCTGTTTCGACCGGAAATGCTTACCTTCATCCATCTGCAACTAAAAGGTTAATGGAAGTATACATAGGCAGTGTGAAGCAGGGGACCTCTGATACTTTCAATCTGCTTTCGGACCGTGAAAAAGAGGTCCTGACCTTGATTGCGAAAGGATTTTCCAATAAAGAAATTGCCGGACAGCTTGTTATAAGTGTGAAAACGGTTGAAACCCATAAAGGAAACCTGATGGAGAAGCTTCAGATGAAAACAAGACCTGAACTTGTTGCATTTGCTTTAAAAAAGGGGTTATTAGGGTATGGAATTTAACGTGTGCAATAAATCGAGAAAAGATCAACCATTTAAACAAGCGTGTGAACAAGTATTAGAAGAATTGAACTGTGATTTTGTTGGACTGGCTTTACAAAACAGCATCGGTCCAGACGTAAGCTGGCATTATGCCGCCGGGAACAGAAATGATAAATACAAAAGAATAACAGTTCGATATGGAAAAGGGATAGCAGGTAAGGTAATATCAACAGGCAGACCGATGGGAATTGAAGATTTTCCTAATAATATTCTGGGTAAAGCACTAGAATATCCTATCATGCTCGCGGAAAATCTCAGCTACGCTTTCGCAGTTCCAATTCAATTTAAAGGTGTTCTCAAAGGTGTATTATTAGTAGGTAATAGAACAAAACAGCCTATTTCTGAAAGTGACCAGCATACGATCCTTGATGCAGCGAAAAGATTGGAAAAGGAATTAAACAGCTCAATTTAACGGCAACAGGAGGACTATGTATGGACTGGAATAATCATTTGGAAATGGAAAAAGAGAATTCTTTTGGGTCCAGCGAAGCGACAATTCTCGTTAATGAATCAGGCGTCATCTCATTTGCGAATCAACAGGTATATGAAAATTTTGGTTATTTAAATCATGAATTAATAGGAGAAAAGCTTTTGAATCTTATGCCAGGAGCAAATCTTCAGGCCAGTGGGGAAGGGGAAATAATCCACCAGTTCGGAATCCACAGGGATGGACATACTTTTTCACTTTTTTTCAGGGTAAATGCCTTTTCGCTTGAAAAAGAGGTCTTTTACTTAGTCGTGTTCCATAAAGTGAAAGACCAATCACGACTTAATCAACAGCAAACCTATCCCATAAATGAGCTGGTTGATTTAATGTACGCACTCGATGAATCAACGATTGTCGCTTTTACAGATGAAAAAGGCAAGATACAATCCATAAACAAGAAATTTTGTGCTGTATCCCAATATTCAGCAGCAGAACTTATAGGGAAGGATCATCGAATTATCAATTCAGGTTATCATTCAAAGGAATTTATGCAAAATCTTTGGATAACAATCTCGACAGGAAGTGTATGGAGGGGCGAAATTAAGAACAGAGCAAAGGATGGAACCTATTATTGGGTAGATACCACAATTGTCCCTTTCTTAAATGAAATAGGGAGCCCTTATAAATACCTGGCAATTCGGAAGGAAATTACCGAATATAAACGAGTTGTAGAGGAACTGAAAAAGTCCGTAAATAAACTTGTCGATTTTCAATTTGCTTTGGATGCTTCATCAATTGTAGCTATAACCGATCAAAGAGGGACCATCAAATTTGTTAATGATCAATTTTGCCGGATTTCGGAGTTTTCAAAGGAAGAGCTGATTGGACAGAATCATCGAATTATTAACTCGGGATTTCATTCTAGAGAATTTTTCAATGATCTTTGGAGAACAATTTCATCGGGGAAAGTATGGAAAGGTGAGATTAAAAATAAGACCAAGGGTGGAACCTATTATTGGGTAGATACGACTATAGTTCCGTTTCTTGATGAGCACAATAAACCATACCAGTATTTAGCGATTCGCTATGAAGTGACCAAGAGGAAGATTGCGGAAGAAGAGATTCAGAAAATGACGGGAAAAATCATTGATGTTCAGGAAGATGAAAGGAAACGCCTTTCTCGAGAGCTTCACGATGGTATCGGACAAAACTTATACAGCCATCTCATCACGATTAACAGGCTGCAGACAGAAATGAGTCATCCTCTTTTAGATCAGATGCGAGATGAAGCAACTGAAATTATCGAAGAACTCCGACACCTATCATGGGAACTGCGGCCATCAGTACTTGATGATCTTGGTTTGTTCCCAGCCATTCGCTCTTATTTGGTCCGGTTTTCAGAGCATCACCATATCAAGATCCATTTTGACTGCTATTTAAATTGCCGTCTGAATACAAACAAAGAAATTACCATTTACCGTGTAATCCAAGAAGCATTAACGAATATTCGTAAATATGCTCAAACCGAAGAAGCAACAGTGACGATTCGGGAAATAGATGACGAAATTCGTGTGGTTATAGAGGATAAAGGAAAGGGATTTGATTTAGAAAAGGTTACCCGTGGAGTAGGCATATTCAGTATGGAAGAGAGAGCCAAAGCTGCCGGTGGAAACCTTTCCCTTCATTCTGTTGAGGAGAAAGGGACAAAAGTATTTTTGGAAATACCTTTGTAAAGAAATTTTTTTTGTAACGATCAGGTAAATTTAGCTCCCAAGGAATTCCTGATAGCTTTACGCATTAAGATAATATTCCCATTAAAGATCCTCTAAGGGGTCTGTTAAGCTTATAACCCATGGCGAAAGCTTCCAATTTACAAGCAAATAAAAGTTGAAAGTTATGAAGAAAACCGCTACGAAGCTAATATGAATATGTGCTCAGAGCATTTATGCAAAATAACAATCTATGCGAAAACAGTCTTATTCAATTACAACTTTTGTGCTTTGTTTTATAATAAATTGATAGTATAGGTGAACACCAATTTCTATCTTCTGCACTAATAAAAATACTAAAATCATGAAAGGAGCCATGTATGCAATCACAAAATAAAACCGTTATAAAGTCAATGCAGATTCTTAACCTTTTCATAAATCATTCCAGGCTCACTTTTAATGAAATGATGGAACTTTCTGGCCTCCCAAAAACCTCTCTGCACCGTATGATTGGATCATTAGAAGAAATGGGGTTTTTAACAAGAGATGATGATGGTTATTATTCACTTGGGCTAGTATTCTTGCAGTTTGGACAACTCGTAGGGGAGCGTTTAGATATAAGAAAAATCGCATACCCCATTATGAAAGAACTTCGAGATGATGTTGAAGAAGCTGTGAATCTAATTGTGAGAGATACTAACGAAGCCATGTATATTGAAAAGGTAGATACGTTGCATCCTGTTCGTTTATATACTTCAATCGGAAGGCGTTCACCACTGTACGCAGGTGACTCTCGAATAATACTCGCCTATTTGTCTGAAGAAGAGTGTGAAGCATATCTCGAAAATATAGAATTAAAACCAATTGCTATTGGAACGATAACAGATAAAAAAATACTCCGTCATGCTTTGGAAGATGCAAGAATGAAAGGTTATACGATTACTTCCTCTGAATTAGAGGATTATACAAAATCCGTAAGTGCACCAATACTTAACGGTAAAAATCAAATTGTAGCAGGTATAAGCGTAGCTGGAATTGATGCAAGATTTCAAGAAGATCGCTTGCCGGAATTAATTGAAAAAGTAACGAATGCCGCCAGACGAATTTCATTGAAACTAGGTTCTCAAACTTCGTAAACTAAAACCGAAAAAGAGGTAGCAGATTAATAAACTTTGTATGTCCCCCAATTCAATTCAGTACTATACTATCTGATTTTTGTTTCCATAAGATTTACTTGGAATTTCTAAAAGTTGAGGGATAGGACTATGGAAAGCCATTCCCGAACGGAAACAACCATGAGCAGACCTTTCTTTGATATTTCTTAGGAGAACCTTTTACCACTTGGTTCCTTGAAGGTAGTGAATGCTTCATCTCAACTAAGGGAATAATTTGTGTAACCACTCTAATCATTTACGATTAGGTGGTTTTTGGGGTTTTTGTTATCATTTTACTAACAGTTTTTATCCTCATTGAGTTGTTAAAACATCTAAGCATATAAATTGAGCTCTCCAACCTTTTTCAGTATCATAGTCACCTATGATAGTTTTGATACCGTCTTCCATAACATTTTTGTTGAATAAATATCTGCTTGTGAAGAAGCTGATTTTTTTATACGGCGTATGCCTCAGAAAAATAAAACAATACTTTATTTTATAATTTAATCTGTCCACGTAGACTGTTAAAATACGATATTTACTCTTGTAAGGGAACAAATAAAATGAACTAAAACATAATTGGTAATAATTAGGAAATTCATCGAATAAGAAACGAAACGTGTACGGGAATCATCCTATTTTCAAATCTAGAATTCTCGTACACGTCAAGGAAATATAATAAACTATTGAAGAAATGAACATATTCTGTGTTGTCTATTTTTTTAAGCCATTAGAGCAGGTTACACTTCGCCCCAGTGATGCTGTTTCTGCATTTAAATACGTGCAAATTCGGATTGATATATATTCCTTGGTACTCCAATGTCAGCCATGGTAAGTAACCCTGGTTTGCGAATGGCATCGATCTGCTTAGCGGTATTGATAACCATTGCAGCGGTCGCAGTATCTCCAAAAATACCATTTGGAATGATCAATCTTTGCGTTTCGTTTCCTTCAATAATAATTTCATCTTCTTGATTAATTCCAACAGACATAGTCAAATCCAAGCATATTTCCCTTCCATTTGAGGTCTTGCCCTTGGATACTTGATGAAGGCCATTTACATCTCCTGGTTTTAAGGAAGTAAGTGGAACGGTAATATTTTCTCCAGCAATCGTCGGTTCAATTGTATTGTTTACACTTGCAAGGTTCCAATTGAGACCATAAGCGATTAATCTGACAGATTCTTCAAGCCCAACATGCCCAATTTTATTCTGTTCAGCTAAGGATTCAAATTCTTCTTTGGGCATACCGATACCGACTTTTTTTTGTAAGGGAATGCGTCGTTTTGAAACATCTACCCTACGGTTGACAATTATTTTATTGACCGTTGTTAATACTGTTGAAAAACAGATGACCAATGTATCCATGATGAATCCTGGATTAATGCCAGTCCCAATGACACTAAGCCTTTTAGCCTTAGCGTAATCATCTATTTCCTTGGCAAGTTCAGGGTAACGGTCCCAGGGGAAAGAAAGCTGTTCGCAGGTAGAAACGACTGAAAAACCATGATCTAGAAGTTCTTTGATTTGTGGCCATACTTGTTGTAAGTTAGAACCGGTTGCATGAAGGGCGACAGGATGATCTGTGTTCGTTTTTACTTCTTGTATACTGGATACTACATTTAGTCCTGTTTGTTTTTCATTGATTAATAACCCAATATCATTTCCAATCTTTTCAGGATCAATATCTATAACACCAATAATCGAGTGTGGATTAGTTTGGTATGCACTGCGGAGAATTTCTATACCAATAGGGCCGAGTCCGAATACTGAAAATTTTGAATGTTGTTTAGTCAATAATCTCTCATCCTTTCAAATATCGTATAAAAAAATGCTAACATGGTAAGATAAATAATAAAAATAGTAAATTTTTATATACTTATAAATATTGGTTATAGAAGGGAGTACTTAAAGAAAGGGGGAATTATCAAGAAACGTATTTGTTCAAAGCGGGAAAATTATTTGGATTATAATTGAAATTGAATAATCAATATAAATTTATGTAAAAGAGGCTCTACCAAAGGTTTTACTTTTGGTAGGGCCTCTTTTTTAAAAATAACCTAATGTTTATTCTGGATCAAAATAAAAAACTCTTATCTATCGTAAAACGTTGGATCGTTTTGTAGAGTATGCAAAATTTGATTAGTTAATAATGACGTATCATCGTTGTTTTTCCATATCGCTGAAATGGAACTAGTTAATTCAGTGTTATCGATGTCTAAAGCTTTAACGTTACTTGTCCCTAACAAACCAATCATATCTTTGGGCATGAGAGCAACGCCTAGGTTATTAGAGACCAAATTAGCTATAGTTAATAATTCCGATCCTTTACATAATTCTTTCGGAGAAAATCCAGCAGTTAAACAAGCCTTTTCCAATAGAAATTGAAGGGAGTGTGCTTGAACCGCATCATAATGAATGAAAGATTCATCCTTTGCTTCGTATAAGTGTATAGAATCCTTTTGAGCTAGTGGATGAACAGTTGAAACCACTAATTGTAATGGAAATCTTTTGAATTCAATCATGTTCAATCCTTCATGGGCAATTATGTTATTGTGAATGGGTGTTCGGATAAACCCGATGTGATAATTTTGTTGATTAACTAGTTTGACAGCCCTTGATGATGTTGTTTCATGTAGATAAAATTCAACATCAGGATATTCCCCAAGAAACTTTTTTAATAGCTTTGGGATATAAATGCTAGCTGCAGAGGGTACGGTAGCGATTTCTATTTTAGGTTTGGGGATAATCTTGTTTTCAACTATGTAATTGATCGTTTTCTCAATATCATCGAAGGAAGGAGCGAGTTTTTTATAGATGTACTCTCCCTCCTCTGTTAATGTGATTTTTCTTGTTGTTCGATTTAAAAGTTTAAAACCTAGTTGTTTTTCAAGGGAAGAGATTTGTTGACTTAGCCCGGGTTGGGAAATATGCAGGGTTTTGGATGCCTCACTGAAACTAAGATGGTTAGAAATCTCTATAAAATAGCGTAGAGATAGAAAATTCATATGATCACTCACTTCAGTTGGATTTCAAGAATCACTGCCAAAAAGGTAATTTTTATAATGAACACTTATAAGTTTATAACAATAATATATTTCTAATATAGAAGAGTCAATATTATCCTTTAATAAAGGGTGGAGCTGTATAATTAGGGATTTCCACTCACAAATGATTGAATTTTCTTATTTATTTGCAGTATTTTGACCCATTTACGCCTTGTATTTTACTGATTTTGTAAGAAATAATAATTTATTCCTAGAGATTTTTCAGTACTAAGGTCTAACTGGAAAATACAGGTAAATCAAGGTAGTCGGTAGAATATTAACAATATCATCTATTAAATGGTGATAAAAATGCAAAAGGAGGATTTTAATGAAAAAATTATACAGTGGCTTTCTATTAGTTAGTATCTTGATGCTTATCGGAATCATGACAGCATGTAGTGGCAGTAAAGAAGGTGTCTCCGGCGGTGGAAGCCAAAACTTAAGTCTATTGACTGGCGGAACTGGCGGTACATATTATCCACTTGGTGGACAAATTGGAAATATCATTTCTGATAACACAAAGGCGAATATAACACCCCAAACATCCGGTGCTTCAGCTGAAAACATGGAAACCTTGAGAGTGGGAGAAGCTGAAATTGCTTTCTCGCAAACAGATATCGGAGCATATGCAATTGAAGGAAAAGAAATGTTTGAAGGAAAACCAATTGATAATATCCAAGCAATCAGCTCTTTATATCCGGAAACGGTACAACTTGTAACGACAGCTAAAAGTGGAATTAAATCAGTTAGCGATCTAAAAGGAAAAAAAGTATCAGTGGGCGCACCTGGATCAGGAGCATACATTAATGCCATGCAAATTCTAGAAATTCATGGATTATCAGACAAAGATATTAAAGCACAAAATCTATCTTTTGATGAGTCAACTGACGGAATCCAGGCAGGTAATATTGACGCAGCATTTATAACTGCAGGCACACCAACTGGTGCGGTTGAAGCGTTATCTGTACAAAATGATATTGTCATTATTCCAATGGAAGACGACAAAGTTCAAGCATTGGTTGACAAATATCCATACTATGCAGAGGATACCATTCCTAGTGGCACTTATAAAATAAAATCTGACATTAAAACGGTGGCTGTTAAAGCAATGTTAGTTGTATCAAAGGATCTTGATGAAGAATTAGTATACGAAATGACAAGAGCTATTTATGAAAATACAGACAAAATCACACATGCAAAAGGTAAGTTCATTAAACCTGAAACGGCACTTGAAGGATTAGGGGATATGGAGCTTCATCCTGGTGCAGCTAAATACTTTAAAGAAAAAGGTGTAACTCAGTAAACACTATAATGGTCGGTAGTACGCTATATGTGTTCTATCGACTTTTGTTTTCTGGAAAATAGATTCCTAATTTTGAAAGGGGTATCTATGAGAGTGAAGAAATTTACGATTTATTGTATACCTCTACTATTGTTTAGCGCTTTTCTATTCTTCTTTCCATATAAACAAGTCATTGCTTTTTCTTACCAGGATCAAGAGGAATTACTAGCATATTTACCGTTGAAAAAAGAAAAAACTGTTCAAATAAAGTATACACACTCTATTCACTTATCAGAAGTACTCGAAACTTATCACTTATCCGACAAGAAAATGAAACTAACCGAGCTTGCATATAAAGATTTTGCAGTTGGTATGCCTTCTAATGCAGAAGGTGACGAAGTATTTGAAGAGAAAGACGGCACTTATTATATAAAAAATATGAATCGCCAATTTGCATATATTGATTTAAGAATAGGGAAAGTTAGAGCAAATCATCGGTTAATTTATAAGGGGTGTACATACACATTTTCAAGTTTTATTAAGCCAGGCACATGGATCAGAATTTCTCCAAAAAAATTTCATTTTGGGAACAATTGAATGGAGTGAATATAAATGGCTGATGATAACGAAATAGCGAAGTATTTAACGGAAGAAGAACAACAGGAACTATTAGAAAAATACGATCCTGAAGCGGGAACAAGGAAATTAACAGGTATTTTGGGTTACATTGCTTTTATCGGTCTCTTAGCCTTTTCATTATTTCAATTATATACGGCTGTTTTTGGTGTTTTTACAGCACAAATTCAAAGGACGATACATTTAGGTTTTGCACTTTCTTTAATTTTTTTACTATTCCCCGCAAACCGCAAGAAACGTCAAAAGGGAAAGTTCCAAATTGCCTGGTACGATATTATTTTAGCTGTTCTTAGTATTGGAGTAGGCGCTTATTGGCCATTATTTTTCGAGGATCTCGTTATGAATGTTGGTCGTTTAGGCACTTTGGATTTTGCAGTTGGTTTAGTAGCGATTCTACTTGTACTTGAGGCTACTAGGCGTGCAGTAGGTCTTCCCATTATGGTTATTGCCATAGTATTTGTTCTCTATGGACTTTTTGGACAATATATGCCTGGGTTCTTATCACATCGTGGTTTAACCTTTGAGCGTATGGTACAAACGATGTTTTTCTCTACGGAGGGGATATTAGGCACACCATTAGCGATTTCATCTACATTTATCTTCCTGTTTTTATTGTTTGGTTCTTTCCTTATTCGAACAGGGGTTGGTCAATATTTTAATGATCTTTCAACAGCGATTGCTGGTAGAAGAATAGGAGGGCCTGCAAAGGTTGCAATTTTTTCAAGTGCTCTTCAAGGAACGATAAGCGGAAGCTCTGTAGCTAATGTTGTTACTTCAGGAGCATTCACGATTCCGATGATGAAAAACCTTGGATATAAAAAGGAATTTGCTGGTGCAGTAGAGGCAGCTGCTTCAACAGGTGGTCAATTAATGCCGCCAATAATGGGGGCTGCTGCATTTTTAATGGTTGAGTTTATTGGTAACGGGATTACGTATTGGGATATAGCTAAAGCAGCTTCCATTCCAGCCATACTTTACTTTTCAGGAATTTGGATAATGACACACTTTGAAGCGAAGAGACTTGGATTGCGTGGGTTAACCAAAGAAGAAATGCCTAGTAAGAAAGAAGTATTTGGTAAGATTTATTTATTAATTCCGATAATCGCCATTGTTTTATTACTCATGTCAAATATAACGGTTACACATGTCTGCACTGTACTCAATTGTCATCTCTGTCATAGTGGGCTTTATTAACAAAGATGTACGTATGAAATTCATTGATATTATTTATGCATTAGTTGATGGAGCTCGTACAGCACTTGCAGTAGCAGCTGCCACTGCATCAGCAGGTATTATTGTAGGAATTGTGACGAAAACGGGATTAGGGCTAAAGCTGGCAAATGGTTTAATCGATTTGTCTGGTGGATATTTAATACCAACACTTATGCTAACGATGGTAGCAGCACTTGTTTTGGGAATGGGATCACCGACAACTGCAAACTATGTAATCACATCCACAATTGCGGCGCCTGCAATAATTTTACTAGGTGTACCGGATTTATCGGCACATTTATTCGTTTTCTACTTTGGAATAATTGCAGACATAACACCACCAGTTGCATTAGCAGCTTTTGCAGCTGCAGGAGTTTCTGGTGGAGAACCGATAAAAACTGGGATAGAGTCATCAAAACTGGCAATAGCCGCATTTATTATTCCATACATTTTTGTACTTTCTCCGCAAATGCTTATGATTGATACAACTTGGATGGAAGTTGCATGGGTTGTTCTTACAGCAATGACGGGTATGATCGCAATTGGAGCCGGTGTAATTGGTTACTGGGTGAGGGGGATGCACTGGTTAGAAAGAATCCTTGCTATCGTGGTTGGGCTGCTATTAATCTATCCTGAAACAATTTCGGACATTATTGGATTAACTACGTTTGTAATATTACTTGGTTTACAATATTTGAGGAATCGAGACAAGGATAACAGTTCTAATATATTGGAACATAAACAAAATATGTAGAAATCATACCTGCAACGATATTATATGGGCAAGCAGAGGGTGTAAGGTATGTGTTTGTACTCTTTGTGACTATAATCGTAAGGACAACGAATGGTATCAATAAATACTAGAGTTGAAGAAAAGCAGGTAATGGTTTTTTTTATAGCATAAGAAATCTAAATCAAATTTTAATTTTTGATTTTAAGGGGGTGGTTTAATGAGGTAAAGTTTCCAATTCATATTTTGACAAAAAGAGAGAATAAAAGAATGTGCTTCAGTCAGTTCAAACTGCTTTTATATAGTATAGAGTGCATCACGCACATTCCGTCTGATAATAGTGAATTGTAGTCGAATCCTGTAACAGCCCTTTGTGAATTTGTGTAGATCAGTAAAAGTTTCATTAGTTATCTCATTTGTTTTAGAAACAATAATCATTTTGAAAGGAGACTAATTTATGAAATTTATAAAAAGTTTTATTTTAGTTACTTTCAGTTTCTTTTGTATGATTACACCGGCTTTTGCAAGTGTGCCTGGGGTAGATAAGTCAATGAAAAAGGGGGCAACAAAAGGAATAATATCCGTTGCTCATCCGTTAGCTGCTGAGGCTGGTATAAAAATATTAAAACAGGGAGGAAACGCGGTCGATGCTGCAGCTGCCATTCAATTGTCGTTAAACGTAGTGGAACCAATGATGTCTGGAATTGGTGGCGGTGGTTTCATTATGATTTATAGTAAAAAGGAAAATAAAATTACGATGATTGATAGTCGTGAAATGGCCCCGCAAAATGTAACGCCTGAACTTTTTTTAGATGGAAAAGGAAAACCAATTCCTTTTAGTAAGCGTCACACTACTGGAAAAGCAGTAGGAGTTCCAGGAACGTTAAAGGGTGTCGAAACAGCTCTTGAGAAATATGGAACGTTGGATATATCTCAAGTAATAGATCCAGCAATTAAACAAGCTGAAAAAGGGGTTAAAGTCAATTGGATCACTGCTCAATACATCGATGAAAATGTAAAAAAACTTCAAAATAATCAAGCGGCAGCAAATGTGTTTGTTCCTAACGGCCAACCCTTGAAAGAGGGAGATACCCTCGTTCAACCAGATCTGGCAAAGACGCTTAAATTAATTAAAAAACAAGGATCGGAAGTATTTTATAGTGGCCAAATTGGTAAAGCACTTACCAAAGAAGTGCAAAAACGCGAAGGAACAATGACTACAGAGGATTTAGAGAATTATGTGGTGAAAGAAAGAGAACCGATTAGATCGGAATATAGAGGATTCGAATTGGCAGGGGCAGCTTCACCAAGTTCTGGCAGTTTGACTGTCCAACAAATCCTGAAATTAATGGAAGGTTACGATGTACAAAAGATGGGAGCAAACTCACCAGAATATCTTCATTATCTAACTGAAGCAACGCATTTGGCTTTTGCTGATCGGGCAGCGTATATGGCAGATGAAGATTTCTATGATGTACCTAAAAAAGGACTTTTAGATGACGACTATATAAAAGAAAGAAGAAAACTTATTAAGGCAAATAGATCAACCGCTGATGTAAAAGAAGGAGATCCATGGAAATATGAAGGCAAAGAACCTACTTCTAGGGTGAAAGTAAAAGAAGAGAAGACCCCAATTGGACAAACGACTCACTTCTCTGTCATGGATAAGTGGGGAAATATGGTTTCTTATACGACAACGATTGAACAAGTATTTGGATCAGGTATTATGGTGCCTGATTATGGATTTATGCTTAATAATGAAATGACAGATTTTGATGCGACTCCGGGCGGCGTTAACCAAGTAGAGCCAGGAAAAAGACCGAGAAGCAGTATGTCTCCAACCTTTATATTAAAAGACGGTCAGCCATTTATGGCCATTGGTTCTCCGGGGGGAGCAACGATTATCTCATCGGTGTCTGAAACAATTATGAATGTGATTGATCATCATATGTCGATTCAAGAAGCCATTTTAATGCCTCGTATTTATTCCGCTAGTTATCCGACTGTGAGATGGGAACCAGGAATTGAACAAAATACAAGATTGGAGTTAATGGCAAAAGGGCATGTATATGAAGAACAACCGCAGCATATTGGAAATGTGCAGGCTGTTATTTTTGATTATGAACATGGGAAAATGTATGGAGGAGCCGATAATACGAGACAAGGTACAGTCCTTGGGGTAGATAGGATATCCTATAAATCGAAAAAGCCAAAAGAAATAAGAGAAGAGAAGAAGGGACCGTTTACCTTGAAAGTGAATGGAGCCGTATATCCCTATACAGCCAATCAAATGAAAATCATTAATGGAAAACCTTATATTCAGTCAGATAAATTGCTACTTGGTTTAGGTGTAATTGGCACAGCGGATTTAAAAACATATAAACCAGATAATAAATCGTATTTACCAGTTATAAAAGTCGCGAAATCATTGGGATACAAAGTAGAATGGGACGAAAAAGATAAAGTAGTACTGTTAGAAAAAGACAAAACTGATGTGGAAGATCCTGATGATGATGGTACTATCACCAATTAATTTTTTTACTCTAAGTTTTAGGTCTATTATCGTTGAAAAATACTCTTAGAGAACGAAGAGAAAGTGATGATAGTCATAAACCTAATTGAATGATAATAATTCCCCTTGTGCTATGTGCATAAGGGGAATTATTTTAGCCAAAACCCACCTGTGAAAAAGCCGCCAAGGATGTCACTTGGGATGTGTGCACCCAATCAAAATAAAGCCCGCGAGCGAAAGCAGACTTAGAAATAACGCAAGTGAAGGGTGAAGCAGCTTGATCATAAAATCCCTCTCATTCAATATAAGTAAGATTAACTATACGACGAATTAAGCTAAATCCGGTTTAAAATTTTAAAGAACCTGATTTAGCTACATTATTATTTATGGAGGGGACAGGCTCTCTTACCCCAAAAATTACTTTGATGGTGCAGGATAACTAAAATTAGATTTCTCCTGTTCAATTGCAGATAATGCTAATTTTTTTATTGTTACATCATCCATTGGAGGATTGTGTAAACCGGCTCTTACATCTCTATAGTACCTTTGAAGAGGATTGCTTCGTTGAAGGCTTTTTGCACCGACTATTCGCATAGCTTTATCTACAATTGTAATTGCTGCGTTTGTAACAATATGCTTAGCAGCTCCAAGCTCATTGGTGATATGAGCTCTTCGTGATTCATCATCATAAGCCTCTGCAACGCTATATAAGAAATGCCTTGCTTTCAATAATTCCAAATCAATTTCTCCTAGAAGTTGTTGGACATTTGCTAGCTGGCTAATAGGTCCATTTAGACTATTTGGCGAATAATTATTAGCAAATTGTATAGCGTAATCTCTTGCAGCTTGCGCAATGCCAAGGTAACAAGCTGGAATATGAAGAATCCATGCATTCAATTGGCTGCCACTTGGTATTTCAGGAAGTTCGACAAGTTTTGAATCATCTACTTCTACCTCTTTAAGAACCAGATCATGGCTTCCAGTTCCCCTCATTGAAATTACGTCCCATGTTTCATCTATGGTTAGTCCTACTAAATCTTTATGTAGGAGAAAAAATCCAACCTTTTGCTTTTCTTCAATCCATGCAGATACTAGAAAATAAGTTAATACTGGGGACATGGTTGTAAAAGTTTTACGTCCTGAAATAACCCAAGAATTCTCTTTTTTGACAGCTTTTGTTCCAGGACGGCCTCCCCGGGTTGGACTTCCTGTTTGTGCTTCACTAACTGAACGATTCACTAAGGCGCCATTTAGAACTTCATGAGCAAAAAAGTTTATGTTCTTATCTGTCCAACTCTTTTTTTCAAAAAGTTCGCCTATCACTCCAAGGTTCCAGCCAATGGAAAGTGCTGTTGTTGCATCAAAACTAGCCAATGTTTCTTGAAGGAGTATCATGTCATATATTTTTAAACCTCCGCCACCATAGGCTTTGGGAAGAGTTGAACTTGTATATCCCATATTAATTAAATCTTGAATGTGTTCTGTTGGGAAGGTTGCTAATTCATCAATTTGAGCAGAATTATTTTTGAATTTTGATTCTAGTTCATATAACTTTTGTAACCACGTTTTTTGACTCTCTGTTTTAATAAATAAGTTAATCACGTTTTGCCCTCCTGCTATTTTAAAGGTTTACCTATTTAATTTAACAAAATAATCCCTATTATTCTTATTGGTTTAAATGATAATTGTGACGGTTTAAGTTGTCAAGGAATTTATATCCAGTAAATTATAAGTTAGAGATTTCCAAAAAATACATTGACTTTAAAATATTATCAATCTAATATTTAAATTATCAGTTACCTCACTTAACCTACCAAAATAGTTGGTATTCAAGGGCGACGGGTGGATCTACTATATGAGGATAGTTAAAGGTATGTAATAAGCATTATACAAATAAACAAAAGAAGGAGATTTTTTATGAAAAATAAAAAGTTTTTCAATGTGGTAGCCACCGGTTTAGCATTAGTAACCCTTTTAACAGGATGCGGTTCAAGTACATCGTCCGGAAAAGAAGCAAATACAAATGAAGGTAGTAGCGACACAGAAGTAAAAAAGGTAAAAATAGCATATGACCAAGCGTCAAAACCAATGTCTTGGTTAGATGAGAAGGGAAATCCAACTGGTTACGATGTAGAAGTTATGAAATTGGTTGATGAATTACTTCCAGAATACGAATTTGAATATATTGGGACATCAAGTGATGACTTATTAGTAGGCATTGAACAAGGTAAATATCAAGCAGGGGTTAAAAATGCTTTCTGGACACAGGAAAGGACAGAGAAGTTTATCTTTCCTAAAGAATTCCTTGGGTTAAGCAGTGCAGGACTTGTGTTAAAGAAAGAAAATGAAAAGATAAAAAATCTAAAAGACTTTGCTTCAGCTGGTTTTTCTTTAGCACCAATTGCTGCAAACAACGCGCAATATACAATTGTTGATGAATATAACCAGGCCAATAAGGACAATAAAGTAAAATTAAAAGCCGGAGATGCATTCACAGTTGATGTAGTTCAATGGGTAAACGAAGGCCGTGTAGACGGTGGAATAGCTATTGAGGGAGCTTTTAAGAAGCAAGTAGCAGAAGATGGTCCATATCATAATTTAAAAAATGATCTCGTTTACAATGAATTCGCAGTAATCAAAACTTGGCCATTGTTTAACAAAAAAGAACAAGAATTTGCAGACGCTTACGATGAAGCAATCAAAAAGTTAAAAGAAGAAAAGAAGACAAATCAGTTAAGTACAGAATTTTACGGAAGAGATTTGTTTGAGGTATTGGAAACTGTAAAAAGATAACAACACTCTAATCTACCAGAGCCTAAAAAAGTCAATCACTGAGGCTATACTTGTCACTTTCTTATTTTAGGTTGTTGAGTGGGTAACCTCAATTCAAACCAAAAAAGTAAAGGAGTGGCAAGTTTTTGTATATATACCTCTAATATTGAAGAATGATTACGTTTTGAATATTGAACCTTTTAAATAGGAAAAAGAAGATGGATGTGAAACATGGAGAAATACTTTGATGTAAATTACATAGTTGAATCAGTACCAATGTTAATTCCTTTTCTAAAAGTAACATTAATGGTTGCTGGTCTTTCGGTCCTATTCGGGACAATCTTAGGTTTCATCTTAGCAGCCATGAAAATAGGAAATAGTAAAATTGCTAAGAAAATTGCCTATGGGTATACAACAATATTAAGATGTACACCATCTATTGTTCTCCTATTTCTAACTTATTATGGGATTCCAGCAATTGCAGATAATTTTGGCGTAAACCTAAACGACATTGACAAAGCGGTATTTGTTGTTATTACCTTTTCGCTTCAATTTGCAGCTGCCATGTCTGAGGTTATCAGAACATCGTATGAATCTATAGATAGAGGGCAATTTGAAGCTGCAGTAAGTGTAGGATTAAGTAATACACAAGCGTACTGGAGAATTATTTTACCGCAAGCTTTTGTAGTTGCTTTACCAAACTTCGGTAACAGCTTACTTGAGTTGATGAAAGAAGGAGCCCTAGCATATACAATCGGATTGATAGATATCATGGGGAAAGCAGAACTTATAATCGCTGGGAATTATAATACTCATGCATTAGAAATTTATCTTGCTTTAGCTGTTATTTACTGGATATTATCAATTGCTATTGAACAACTATTCTTAAAATTAGAGAAGGTATTTAGTAAAGGAAAACAAGTGATAACAACTACATAGGGGGTGACAGAGTGTCAGAAGGATTGGATTATAAATTTTTAGTGGAAACCTTTTTTGTAGCATTATCAGGGGTGCCCACGGCGTTATTCATTACAATTGTAGCTTTACTTGTTGCGCTTCCGTTAGGATTTTTGCTTGCTTTAACAAGAATAAATCAAATTCCAGTTTTAAATCGTGTAGCACAGATATATGTTTCCTTTGTAAGAGGAACTCCTGTCATAATTCAAATTTTTATTATTTATAGCAGTGTACCCTTATTGCTAGCTTCGATATTTGATAAGTATAACATCGAAATGAATGTATACGATGTAAATCCGATTTGGTACGCATTCATTGTTTTTTCATTGAATACGACAGCTATTCTAATAGAAGTGTTTCGTTCAGCAATAAGCACAGTGAGTAAGGGACAACTAGAAGCTGCTTATTCAGTCGGATTAACAAATGTCCAAGCATTTAGAAGAATTATTATTCCACAGACATTAGTTGTAGCATTACCAAATATTTGTACAGCAACAGTCAATCTAATTAAAGCAACATCTCTCGGATATGCATTGTCATTGCAAGAAATTACTCTAAGAGCCAAGGTAGCTGCCAATGTAGGCTACAATTATGTTGAGGCTTATATTGATATCTTTCTTGTATACCTGATTTTATGTAGTTTAGTAGAGTATTTATTTAAGCTGTATGAAAAACGTTTAAGTAGGTATAGAGCAGTAGGTATTTGAAATGAAGCAGGAGGTGGACATGATGTTAGAAATTACAAATATCCATAAATCATTTGGAGAAAATGAGATTTTAAAAGGTGTAGATTTAAAAATAGAAAAGGGTGACGTGGTAGTAATTCTGGGCCCAAGCGGTTCAGGAAAGACAACATTACTTCGATGCATTAACTTTCTTGAAAAAGCAGATCAAGGACATGCAATTTTTGGGGATATTGATGTAAATCTTAAAACAGCATCAAAAAAGGCGATTCATGGAATTAGGCAAAAGATCGCTTTTGTATTTCAAAATTATAATCTGTTTAATAATAAAACGGCATTAGAAAATGTGACAGAAGGTCTTGTTATTGGAAGGAAGATTGCGAAAGCCGAAGCAAATGAGATTGGTAAAAAAGCATTAGATAAAGTAGGTCTGTCAGAAAAATACAATGCTTACCCAATTGAACTATCAGGTGGTCAGCAACAAAGGGTTGGCATTGCGAGAGCAGTAGCTTTAAATCCTGACATTATTCTATTTGACGAACCAACTTCTGCACTTGATCCTGAACTTGTCGGTGAAGTTTTAACAGTAATGAAGCAAATAGCAAAAGAAGGAACAACCATGTTAGTAGTCACGCATGAAATGTCTTTTGCAAAGGATGTAGCAAACAGAGTAATATTTATGGATGCTGGTGTCGTAGTAGAAGAAGGATCACCTAAAGATATTTTTGTGAAACCAAAAGAAGAAAGAACAAAGAAGTTCTTAAAAAGAGTCTTACCGGAGGATTATATTTTTTACATTTAATTTTTAAATGAAATTAAGAGTTAATAAGAAAAGGGTGAATTTTTGAAGCTGATCCAGAGCGATAGATTAATAGCGATCACTCTATACATATAAGTAATTAAAACAAACGCATGGTAATCCATACTTGTGTTGAAATAAAAAATCATTCTTTTCAGTAATAATCAATGAAATTATGGGCTTCAGTGTAGCCTATATGAAGTAGTCAAAAAACGAATTACCTATGAAAACCTGCTTGGGAATTTCGTGTAAATAACTAGTGATCCTACGAGATGAAATTAACTCTTCACTTGATCACTAGATTAAAAAAATTGCATAATTGAACGTATGTTTTCAATGCTTTTCTCCTTGCGTTTAGTTAATTGATGACGGTGCTCTTTAGTTTTTACAAGTGTGTTTTTGGTTTATAATAACAATTATCAAGTCATATCAGGGGGTGAAACTTTGAATGAATATAATGTTACAGTTAAGAATGGCAGCACAGTAATTCTGTCAGAAATTATTAAAGCTGAAGATGAAAGAGAAGTCCTTGGCACACTATTGATTACTAGCGAATTATTTAATCAACCTTTTACTGACATTAGGATTTTAGAACGCTAATTTGTTACTGAACTCTCCATTTGTTACAATCATAATAAATCTTAAAACAGTAGGCGATATTATGTGCGGGCGTTTCACCCTTTTCACAGACATTGAAGAAATAATTGACAGGTTTGATATTCAAGCGCCATTTAATGCCGAGTACCAATTCAGCTACAACATAGCACCTTCTCACTCTGTCTTATCCGTTATTAATGACGGATCTAGGAATCGACTTGGATATCTTCGTTGGGGACTCATACCTTACTGGGCAAAAGATGAGAAAATGGGCTACAAGATGATTAATGCCCGAGCGGAGACCATTGCTGAGAAAACAAGTTTTAAGAATTCGTATAAGAAGAAACGGTGTTTGATACTTGCCGACTCTTTTTATGAGTGGAAGAAGACACCAGAACGTAAAATACCTATGCGAATAAAACTTAAGAGTAATGCCCCATTTGGAATGGCTGGTCTCTGGGAATCATGGAAATCACCTGAAGGTATCACGATATATTCCTGCTCAGTTATTACCACTACTCCGAATGAGCTAATGACTAGTATTCATGATCGCATGCCAGTTATACTTAAACCTGAAGATGAAAAGACTTGGCTGGATCCTTCAATTAATGATACTGCATATCTACAGCAATACTTAAAATCATTTGATACTGAACAGATGGAAGCTTTTGAGGTATCGAATGATGTGAACTCACCTAAAAATAATTCACCTAAGTTAATACACCAAATTTGCTGAGAGGTCCTAGGACCTCTTTTTGTTTTTCTCTTTTCAATTAAAGGTGAAGTACTTTATCATCATTCATAAGTTCCTCTTTACTCATTTGAAAAAAGCCTCTTTATAAAATACTTTAGGCTACACCTTGCGGAAATACATAAAATACTGTACTCTTATATTTGCTTTTCGATGCGGGTATCGATGTCACTTTCCTAGAGTGAATGGATGAAAAGCTAGGACTGCAAAAAGACAACTTAGCAATCGAACAATGCAGTGCACTTGTTAACCTGCCTGATTCTTTACTCGTAGACATCGGAACATTTGATAATATCATTACGTAATTTGGATCTTCTTATCAAGAGAGACGGAGGGACTGGCCCGAAGATGTCTCGGCAGCAGACTTAATAGGAGTGCTGTGCCAAATCCAGCAGGCGAATACGTCTGAAAGATGAGGAGGGTGTTTTTTATAGATTAAAAGACCTCTTCTTATTGTTTAATAGAAGAGGTCTTTTTTCACGTTCGATGGTTTAGCTTTAGCTTCGTATTGGCTATTATGCTTTTGGAGTCATGCTTACAATAATATGAAAGAAATGTTGGATCTTACTAGAATTTTTTACCGAATTAGTTCAATGAATAAGGGCTATGACATATTTGTCATGGGAAAAATAAAAAGAGGTGTTCATCATGAGTACAAACAATAAAGGGAATCCTTGGGCTTTAGTCCCATTTGTCGTTTTTTTAATTTTATTTATAGGTTCCGGGGTTATTACAAGAGATTTTTATTCATTTCCGGTGATTGTGGCGATTGCGATTGCATCAGCGGCTGCATTGGCAATGAATCGAAAAGAGTCTTTCAATCAAAAAGTTGAAATCTTTTGTAAAGGTGCCGGGGACTCCAATATTATGTTAATGGTTATCATTTTCCTTTTGGCCGGTGCTTTTTCAGAAGTGGCGAATGGAATGGGTGCGGTAGAATCAACGGTGAATCTTGCGTTATCGGTTTTTCCGCAAAATCTATTAATGGTAGGTATTTTCATTATCGCTTGTTTTATTTCTCTATCTATGGGGACAAGCATGGGAACAATCGTAGCGCTAGCACCTATAGGTGTAGGAATTAGTGAACAAACCGATATTTCGCTTGCCCTTTCAATGGCCGCCGTTATCGGTGGTGCGATGTTTGGTGACAACCTATCTTTCATTTCAGATACGACAATCGCAGCTGTTCGAACGCAGGGAACGAAAATGAAGGATAAGTTTAAAGTGAATTTTTTCATTGTTTTACCTGCGGCCATCATCACATGTGTCATCCTTGGCTTTTTAACAATGGGTGAACAAGCAGCTATCTCTCAACATTCCTATAATTGGGTGAAGATTCTACCTTATATTTGCGTTTTGATCACTGCATTAGCTGGAGTCAATGTGTTCCTTGTCCTCTCCATCGGTATTGTGTTTGCCGGAATTATCGGGTTAGCGGATGGTAGTTATCAACTGATGGGCGTCATTCAAAAAATGGGGGATGGAATGGCGGGAATGTATGAGATCTCTTTTCTTGCCATTTTAATTGCTGGTATTGTGTCAGTCATCAAACATAACGGCGGCATCGATTATCTTCTCCACGTCGTGACCCGTAATAGCAAATCAAGAAAAGGTGCTGAATTCAGCATTGCCGGTTTAGTCGGTTTGACAAATCTATCTACGGCAAATAACACGATTTCTATTATCATTGCCGGTCCGCTAGCCAAAAATATTGCGGAAAAGTATGGCATCGATCCCCGTAAATCGGCGAGCTTGCTTGACGTTTTTGCTTGTTGTATTCAAGGGTTAATTCCATATGGGGCACAACTGCTTGTTGCGGCGGGGGTAGCACAAATTTCACCTGTAAGTATTTTACCCTATTCTTTTTACCCAGTATTAATTGGGATTTGTGGAGTCATAGCCATTTTGATTGGTTTTCCGCGATTTTCAGGGAGCGAAGAGAAGAAACATACTTCTTGAAAAAGTGAATTAAACAGAAAAACACCCTGAATCTTTAGATCTAGGGTGTTTTTTTATATGCGTCCATTTTAATAAATATATATTTAGCTTTTATTCATAGAACTCTTTACAATTTTGATCTTAGAAGGGTTCAATTGAAAGTATCAGAAAGCGTGGGAGAATAATTATTTATATTTAGAAATGATACAGAATATTATATCATTCTTATTCTCGATGGGAGTTTCCCGATTCATTCCTCAAATTTATGAATGAAATAAATTGAATGGTAGGATATAATAGATTATTGTATTGGGGATTCATTCTTGAATCTCCCTTTTTTACTATGGACTTCTATCGTTTATCTTACCGAGAGAATGGGGAAATAAACAATGGTTGTCAATTGCTATCATATATAAGTTAATAATTAGAGGTGGTTTGTTTTTAATGGAGATGTTAGGAAGTTTTATTAGTGGAACAAATGATTTACTGTGGTCAAAAATACTGATTATTATGCTGATTGGATTGGGTCTTTATTTTTCCGTTCGTACGAAGTTTGTCCAATTCAGAATGGTAGGGGAAATGTTCAGGCTTTTGGGAGAAGGTGCCACAGCGGATAAAAAAGGTGTGACATCGTTTCAGGCTTTTTGCATCAGTACTGCTTCACGGGTTGGAACAGGTAACCTTGCAGGTGTTGCCATAGCCATCACAATGGGTGGTCCAGGAGCCGTTTTCTGGATGTGGTTAATAGCACTTATCGGGTCTGCCTCTGCCTTCATTGAAAGTACACTTGCACAAATTTATAAGGTCAAGGATGGCGATACATTCCGAGGTGGCCCTGCTTATTATATGGAAAAAGCATTGAATGCCCGTTGGATGGGTATCACGTTTGCTGTATTGATTTCGCTTACATTTGGGCTTGCTTTCAACTCTGTACAAGCCAACACGATCACAAGTGCGTTCAATGAATCGTTTGGGATCGATAAGTGGGTTACGGCAATCATCCTTGCTCTTGTTACGGCTGTCATCATTTTTGGAGGCATTAAAATGATTGCAAAAGTATCTGAAGTCATCGTACCGATTATGGCAGGAGCATATGTGATAGTAGCATTGATTATCATTATCATGAATATTACCGAGTTACCTGGTGTTTTTGTTTTAATCTTTGAAAGTGCTTTTGATGGATTAAGGGAAGTTGCTGGCGGAGCACTAGGCGCTGCCATGATGCAAGGAATCAAGAGAGGTCTATTTTCTAATGAAGCCGGGATGGGTAGTGCCCCTAATGCAGGTGCGACAGCAGATGTCAGTCATCCCGTAAAACAAGGGCTCATTCAGTCTCTTGGTGTATTTGTGGATACGCTTGTCATTTGTAGTTCGACCGCCTTCATCATTTTGTTCTCAGGCCTGTATACATCGAAGGAAACAGATGGTATAGTCCTTACCCAAAATGCACTTGGTACGGCATTAGGATCTTGGGCTGGCATTTTCCTTGCCATTATCGTACTGTTATTCGCCTTTAGTTCCATAGTTGGTAACTACTATTATGGAGAGTCGAACATTGGCTTTATTAATGAAAATAAAGTTTGGCTAAACTTATATCGTATCGCAGTCGTTGGGATGGTGATTTTCGGTTCGCTTGCTTCACTCAAGTTTGTATGGGGTCTAGCTGACTTGCTGATGGGGTTAATGGCCATTATCAACTTAATCGCCATAGCCTTACTTGGAAAAATTGCATTTGCTGCACTAGCCGATTATCAAAAACAAAAGAAGAGTGGAAAAAACCCAGTTTTCCATGTAAACAATATTAAAGGTTTGAAGAATGTGGAATGTTGGGGTGATCCATCCGATAATGTGGATGAGAGTAAGAGCAATCGAAAGTTAAAGATAAATTAAGGCATTTCAGCTTGTAGAAAAGTCCCTTTTTTTGGGACAAGTCTATAAGCTTTTTTTGTATAGGCGATGTTAAATCTAAATGTTGATATGTATACATTAAGAAAGGGAACTCTTGATACATATTAAGTTCCCTTTTTAATTCAACTAACGCTACCCTTTACTTGATAAAGGATTACTCCAAAATCAACGTTATATTTTTATTATCAAGGATAATTTCTTCTACCCAATTAAATATAGTTGAACCAATGTTCATTTTTGCATCCCTTATTTCTTTAATTACTTTTTCTTCATTACTTGGATGGCAATTTTTCAACATCTCATTCAGTATGGTTATTGTTTCTCCGTACACTAAATCGATTTTAGATTTGACAGAATTTCTCCAAAAAATTGTATATTCTTCTTCAACTTCTATATCACCGAAACCACCAAATAAAATATCATTAAATGCATCGAGACTTCCATTCCACTTGTATTTTCCAGAGAGAACTACATTCGAAAACTCGTTACAGAGTCCATTAAAGTCCGAAAAATTTTCACCATCTAAGACAAAAACTTTGTTAAATTTAATCACCTCTAATACATCATTTTCGTTATTTTAATTAAATCGCCTTCTTCAACTCAATACTTCTTTAGTGAAATAAGAATTAACTCGTCAAACTGAATTTTGACATAGGACGTAACTTCTATATATATTTTAAACGAACTTCAAGTTTTAGAGATAGAAAAAAATTATTAAAAAAACTCCTTCCTGAATTTAAGAGTTTAGACTTCAATTCGGCTAGTGTTAAAGGGTTAGAGAAAAATAGTTCTTGCCACTTCTTATGAGGCAATGGGAGCTAAAATAGTGGATAGCATGTTAACTAACATTGCAGATGATAACTTAAATTATTCGTTTATAGGTGGGAGGATATCAGCATATAAAAAGCATATGTCCTTTCTTATTCCACTATCGGGGCAGAAGAGTTGAATAAGGAAGTGGATACGTTGAGACAATATTGGAATAAGAAAAAGGCAAACTTTCTTTAATATGGGCTGGGTGAAATATAATACCGATAATACAAAACGTTATTAAACTCATGTAGCATACTTATACTGGCTTATGAAGTGATAATTTATAGGGGGATAATATGGAACTTTCTTTATTATTAGAGTATGGCTGGGTATTAATTATTTTGATTTTTTTAGAAGGTTTATTATCTGCAGATAATGCTTTAGTTTTAGCTATTATGTCAAAACATTTACCAGAAGAACTGCAAAAAAAGCGATTAATATTGGGTTGCTATTAGCTTTTATATTTAGGATTGGTGCAATCTTTATTATTTCGTACCTTTTCCACGTTTGGCAAGTTCAAGCAATTGGGGCTGCTTATTTAATTTTCATCTCATTAAAACATTTACTAAAAAAGGACCACGGAGAAAAAGAGAAAAAAGGGAAAAGCTATCGTATGACTATTGTGCAAATTGCATTAGCTGATATCGCCTTCGCTGTTGATTCTATTTTAGCAGCGGTAGCTCTTGTCATTGCCCTGCCAGATACACCAATGGGGGAAATTGGGGGGATGGATGGCGCACAATTTATAGTTATTTTATTAGGAGCAATTGCTGGTTTAATTGTTATTAGGTTTGCAGCAGGTTACTTCGTTAAGATATTGACAGAACGCCCTAGTCTTGAAACTGCAGCAATGTTACTCGTTGGTTGGGTTGGGGTTAAGTTATTAATGCATACTCTTGCGCATCCAGCCTTGCACATTATTCCTCACGAGTTTGTTGAAGGACCTATTTGGAATACAATCTTTTGGTCAGTAATGCTGCTTATTGCATTAGGTGGATGGTTTTTATCTAAAGGAAGAACAGAAAAACAGTGAAGCAAAATAAATATATTTGTCTGTAAAAAAATAACGATTTTTAAATTGACAAACGTTCATTCCGTTTACTAATTTTGAGTTATTTGATAATTAAACGAAAAAGTTTTGTTCTACTAAGGGGTGCTTTACTTTAATAAGGGAGGTTGTCTGCGGCAACCTTTTTTTCTTACCTACTAAAGGGGGAGGTGAGTGGTGGAAGGAAAAGTTCATCTAGAAGTTGCATATCTTCTTTCTAAACTCTGAAGAAGAAATTGATGATGAAGAATAACAGAAATTCTTATTAAGCAAAAAGGGTTATTGGTGAAGGAGGACTTATAAAAAAGCCGATTCCTTAGTGTTTTAGGGAATTACTTTTCATTTGGGAATATCAAAGTCACCATTGATCAAAATGGAAGATAGAATGAAATATGAGAGAAATCATAATAGAACTATGCTTTTGAGGAACAATAAATTGAAAAGATATAAAAAGGATACAAAGCGAGGAGTTTTATGAAAAAGATAGCAATGTTTTTCCTATGTCTTCTTATCTTAATTTTTCCATCACAAGTTATTGCTCAACGAAAAGTACCTATTTTAATTTATCATTCGATTGACGAGTTTAATGGACACGGTTCTATGGAGTTATATGTAACCCCAAAGAATTTCGAGAAACAAATGATTTATTTACGAGACCATGGCTACACATTATTAACTTTTGATCGATGGCAAGACATTAATAAAGTAAACAAACCCATTTTCATTACCTTTGATGACGGATACAAAAACAACCTGAATGCATTTGCTATCTTTCAAAAATTGAAAAACGAACGTTTTAAACCATCTGGTACCATGTTTGTTATATCTGACTTTATTGGTCGCTCAAACCGATTATCGAAATCGGATTTGAAAACGATGGCTGATTCGGGTATGATCTCAATTCAGTCTCATACTGCTACACATCCTGACTTGACGAAAATTAAAAATTATGAATATGAAATGAAAGGGTCCAAAGATAAAATTCAAAAAATAACGGGCAAACCAGTTTATGCACTTGCGTATCCATACGGGAATTTCAATGACAAAGTCGTAGCAGAAACGAAGAAATATTATTTGTTTGGACTTACGACAACTCCTGAACCATTTTCTGAGAAGGGCATTAAAGACGAACTCTATCTTTTACCACGAATCTATATCAAATATTCAACTAGCCTTGACGACTTTGCAAAGATTGTTGACAGAGAATGAAGGCGGTTCCTATTCCAAGTAATTGCTTTTTCTATTGGACCTAAGGGAAAAGTAATAGTGCTTATAAGCTAATGGATCAGAAACAAGGAAAATTTCAAATAAAAAAGGAGGATGAAATTAACCTCATTCTTCAACTTCAATTGGGCGCTTTTTTGAAAAAATAACATTAAACGGAGTTCATAAAAATGGATAGGAATGATGGATATGGATACTGAAATACCTCCATGTTTCCCATTCAAATAAGATTGAACCCTCTGGTTGTTAAATCAGTGATAAATCATTTTTTTATCTTTATTGAATATTGGATTATTTTTTACGCAAAATACCATTGTTATTACTTCATGCTGTCAATCTATATGAGATGACAAATGAAACCAAGTTTCCCTGTTTTAATAAAATAGGCAAGATAAAAATAATTCGAAATAAGGAGTGAATTCTATGGATAGCAAGGAATCAAAAAAGGATTCTTTAGATATAGCTGGAAGAATTTATGACGTCAGTGATTATAAACGAAAGGATACATTGTCCTATGGGCTTGCTAAAACCCACGAGCAAGTTTCGGATACCTATACGGAAGGTGAAATGCAATCTATAGTTGATGATGTAGACGGAAAGAATATAGAGATAAAAGGGGAAGAGGCTGAAGAAGAAAGCCAATAAAATAATTAGGGATAAATACCAGGGCATTGCATGAGCTTTCAAGAGTGATACTTTGCAGCTACTTGTGTTTCTCTGAGGTTAAAACTATCCAGGTATTGGGGTACCGACTCAATTACCTGGATAGTGAAGAATATCTCCATTTTATCCCCTAGTTTGTTTTGACCTAATGAAACAGGCTAGGGGTTGCTTCTTAATTAACCTTTTCAATCTCCATTTTTTGAAGTAATTCTTCTTTCGTTCTAGGGGCAGGGTCTTTTTCTGTGAATATCTTTGATTGAATAAGTGATTGAAACATTTCAAATATCCATGGTTTTTCTAAATGTGCTTGATACAAAAGGTCTTCATGATGAAAAATAGTGACAGGATCTCCTTGATATATGACCTTTCCATCGTTCATGACAATGATTTCGTCAGCCCATTGATAGGCTAAGTTAACATCATGGGTTGATAAAATGATTGTTTTATCAGGGAGATGGATGTTATCCAAAAGAGCCATAATCTGTTTGGAAAAATAAGAATCCAATCCCGCCGTAGGCTCATCTAGGATCCAGACTTCGGGTTCCATGGCTAACACACCAGCTATGGCAACACGCTTCTTTTGTCCTAAGCTCAAAAAATGGGTGGGCTTATCTTTCAATTCTGTTACTTCTGTTTGGGCCATCGCCCATTCAACTTTCTCCCGCACGACATCTCTTTCCCAACCTAAGTTCATCGGTCCAAACGATATATCCTGTTGAACATTAGCGGAAAAAAGTTGTGAATCCGGGTCTTGAAAAACGATTCCAATCTGTTTTCGTAATAGTAATAATGTTTTTCTGTCATATTTTAATTTCTTTCCCTTAAATTTGATGGATCCTGTTGTTGGCTTTAATAGACCGTTTAAATGTTGGAATAAAGTTGACTTACCGGCACCGTTATTGCCTAATAAAGCAATTTTTTTACCTTGTTGAATAGTAAGAGAAAGATCTTTTAATGCGAACGTCCCATCTGCGAATTGATGGGTGAGGCCATCTATATTAAAAATATGTTCTTCCATTATCGAACTGCCCCCAATTTATATATATCTATAAATAAAGAATAAGCTTACTAGAGTTACAATGGTAATCAGCCAATTACGAGAGGAATAAGTGTAAGAGTCATCGATAAATGAAATATTCTCTTGATACCCTCTTGCGTTCATTGCCATCGTTAATTGTTCAGAGCGCTGAAACACTCCTAAAAACAGGGAAGATATGAGTAACCCGAGAGATCGAATTCCCTTCCTCACTGAACTATACCCAAGCCGTGATGACTGTGATTGATGAATGGCCATAGCTGTATCTAAAAAAATAAAGATGAAGCGATAAGTTAATTCGATTAAATCAATCAGCAATGAAGGCAGTTTCAGCTTACGCAATACATATAGTATAACTGTGATGGGAGTAGTTAAGGTTAGGAAATATAAACAGCTGATACTGCTTAATACAACAACGATTAGACCAATTACCGTTTTTATACTGTCTTCGCTGATAAATATTTGCCAGCTACCGAAATTCCAGGACCACCATACATTTGGTATCGAAGTGAATTTACTTGCGAATGAAAAAAGGATGGTAATTGTACCTGATAGTACAAAAAATCCAGGTAATAAGAGTAATTTTAGATAATAAGAGATTGGGATTTTTGCCCCGAAAATGATAAAAGCACTCATCACGGTAAAGGTGATGAGTGAGACGGTCGTATCCCTCACTGCTAAAGAAAACAACAAAAGGGAGAGGGCAAAAATCATTTTCTCTAAAGGATGTACATGCTTTAGCCGGTTGAAATAGGCGTATTTATCTATGAGTAACATGTTTTGCCTGTTCGTCCTTTTCTTGAACGGACTGTTTATTTTTTTGTCGCATAACGCCGATGAAGTATCCTATGAATCCGGCGCCAATCGCGGCTTGGAGAGCAAACAATAAGCTTTCGGTTTCTGCACCTGGCGGCTCCCAGATACTGTTGAACCAAGGCTTATATTCTGGTTGGATTTTAGTGATGGCTTCTTCCGCCACTCCATCAGCTCCACCAAATTCTGTTCCTTGTTGGGTGATTAACGGAATTATAGCAAGTATGACGACTAGAAAAAGCAACAATAAACTTTTTTTCATGCTAACGAGCCTCCTTAGATAACACTCGCAGTAATTTCAATTCGCCTAGATTGTATTTCTTCAAGAAATTCATGACAACGACTGTCAATAAACCTTCACTGATTGCTAAAGGTATTTGGGTAAGGGCAAAGATTCCTGAAAATTTAGTGAATGAGGCCATGAATCCACCTACCTCCGATGGGAAAGCTAAAGCAAGTTGTACAGAAGTTATCACATAGGTGCCCAAATCTCCGAAAGCTGCTGCTAAGAAAACAGCAAGAGAGAAGGACCAACCTAATTTAGTAGCGCCTTTGAATACAAAATAAGCAATGAACGGCCCGCAAACAGCCATGGAAAAGGCATTGGCTCCTAGCGTAGTTAGTCCTCCATGAGCTAGTAATACAGCTTGAAATAACAGAACAATAGAACCGACGACACTCATGGCCAGTGGCCCAAACAAGATTGAACCTAAACCGACGCCGGTAGGGTGTGAAGAGCTTCCTGTAACGGAAGGGATTTTTAGGGCTGATAAAATAAAAACGAATGCGCCGGACAGACCCAGCATCATTTTTGTTTCTGGGTTTTCCTTCACTTTAGACCTAATAGAACGGTAACCCAAGATTAAAAATGGAAGTGTCACAGCCCACCAGAATATCGCCCATTCGATCGGTAAGAAGCCCTCCATAATATGCATTGCCATTGCTTTCTTTGGTACGAAAAGTAGTAAAATGACAAAATAAAGTATTTTCCAATTGGCTTTTTTCATTTTTTCTCCTTTCAACGCTTTTATTTTTAATGATTAAAGCTGAGAAGAGAAGTGGCGGGCAACATAAAAAGCACTTCTCTCAAAAAGAAAGAAGTGCGTAATGAACAGTAAGTTTGCAGCATAATACAAATATTAGCTTAGCTGCCTGATCCGCACACCCATCCTCGTAGGTTGTAAACAGTTTCACGCTTCATGGCAGGTCTCCTGGCTCTGGATCATCATCCTCATACATCCTTCCCATCGCGTTTGACAGTGGATTATTCATTACGTATTAGGACTTCCCTTTACAGTGGCGGGACCGCGCCGGATTTACACCGACTTCCCTATTAAGCTAAATTCCGAGGAATCTAGCACCATAAAACTTATGTAATTTTTTGAAAATTCTCGTTTATTGTACCATAAAGCAATGATTCCATCTACACTCTATTCATATTTTTTTTGAGAAGGATAAAATCGCAGTGAGGATAGGCATTAAGCTGGATTTTCACCATTAAACTTTTCAAAACAGTCGGAATAAACTATTGAATTTTAAAAAAGTTGTTATATGATAGATAAAGTTAACTAGAAATATATTATTATAAAACCAAATATTTCAATTTAAAAGTGCTCTTGTATGAACACGCAAGGGATAATAGGGAAATCGGTGAGAATCCGATGCAGCCCCCGCTACTGTAACGCTGATGAAATTGTCGATAACCACTGGCCTAGAGCTGGGAAGGGACAAAAGTAAATTGAAGCGTAAGCCAGGAAACCTGCTTTTAAAATTGTGTGATACTTTTCGGAGGGAAAGGTAGAAGGACTATGGAGATTTTGAGAGTTTCACTTTGCTTGCTGGAGGCTCCCTTTTCATATAGTTTTTTTAAAACCTTAACTCTAACAGTTAAGGTTTTTTATTTTGCCTTTTCTCAGATTTAGGAGGAAGAAGATGACAACTTGGAACTTAAAAGGCACAAATTCGCATCTTTTGATTTGTAACGGCAGCAGTTGCATGAAAAAAGGTGGCGAAGAAATAACGCAAGCAATTCGTGATGAAATTACTTCACAAGGTCTGAATCAAAAAATTCATACTACTAGAACTCGCTGTAACGGAAGGTGTAAGGATGCCTGCGTTGTGATTGCTTATCCTCAAGGGACATGGTATCGAGTGGATTCACCTGATTTTGGACGAGAGATTGTCCGTAATCTCGATGATGAGAAGTTCATTCCACAGATGATTTACCAATTTACTAATGGAGAAATGACTCCTAATCCAGATTTTCCAGCTCAAACAGGAATTTCAAAAGACAAGTTGTAAAAGGAGATGTCTAAATGAGTACAAACGGTAAATTATTTGTCGTTGGCTTTGGACCAGGGAATTTTGAACATATTACCAAACGTGCTGTAGAAGCCCTTCAAGAAAGTGACTTCATCATTGGTTACAAAACATATGTGGAACTCATACAGGGCCTTCTTACAGATCAAACGATTATAAGTACAGGTATGACTGAAGAAGTATCACGTGCACAAGAAGCAGTGAAACAGGCGGAGTTGGGAAAGAAAGTGGCTGTAATTTCGAGTGGTGATGCAGGGGTATACGGAATGGCAGGGCTGGTTTATGAAGTATTGATTGAAAAAGGCTGGAAAGAAGAAACGGGAGTAGCCATTGAAATCGTTCCTGGTATTTCTGCCATCAATTCATGTGCGTCTTTACTTGGTGCACCTGTCATGCATGATTCCTGTACCATCAGCCTCAGTGACCACTTAACGCCTTGGGATCTGATTGCCAAAAGAGTGGAGGCTGCAGCAATGGCTGACTTTGTCATTGCACTTTATAATCCTCGAAGCGGTAGACGGACAAGGCAAATTGTTGAAACACAGAACATTTTACTGCGTTACCGCTCGCCCGAAACACCTGTCGGATTGGTAAAAAGTGCTTATCGCGATCGTCAGGATATTGTGATAACCAATTTGAAAGACATGTTAAATCACGATATAGGGATGCTAACAACCGTCATTATTGGAAATTCATCTTCCTTTTTATATGATGACAAAATCATCACGCCACGTGGATATCAAAGAAAGTATACATTGAATTCGGAAAAGCAACCATTGAAGCCGCATCAACGCTTGCAAAAAGAAGCAGAACCTTGGGCATTAGATCAAGAAACAGGTTCTATGCAGGAAGCGTACACCGAGTCGACTGGCGGAGTTGGATTGCTTACAAAAGCACCAGAAAAAAAGAGCACTTCTTTTGAAGTGGCAATGGAAGCACTCACAAGAGTTAAGGGTCAAACAGTTCAGCAATCAATTACGCCGATTGTTCAGCAAAAAATTGAGTCGGTATTCGAGCTTGCCGTTAGCCCAGGTGTGGCGAACAAGCAATTTACTCCGAAACAAATGATGACACTTGCAGAAGTTGTTGGAGAAAAGGGAACGATGGAATACACGCCAAATCATAAAATCGTTTTAAAGATTCCTACAACAGATCCAGAAGTTATTACTGGAAAATTGCAATCAGCAAACTTTTTATTATCGCCAATTGGGGATGTATTGACTTTAAAAGCCTGTGATTTCTGTGATGGTGAAAAAGTGGAATCCATTCCTTACGCGGATGAAATACAGAGGGTGCTTGGTGGGATTGATATGCCTAAGGAACTGAACATTGGTTTTAATGGGTGTGGAATGGCTTGTTATAGTGCAGTGATGGATGATATAGGGATCGTTTTCCGAAAAGGGAAATTTGATTTATTCCTTGGAGCGAAACCTGTTGGCAGAACGGCTCATCCTGGTCAACCAGTTGCAGAAGGAATTGAACCGGATCAACTAGTTGAATTAATTACAAACATTGTCAACGAATATAAACAAAATGCTCATCCTAATGAACGACTATTTAAATATTTCAAACGGGCGAAAAAGATACAGGGCTATTTATATCAAGACATTGCTCCCAAAATAAAAATAGAGCCTGCGCCTTGTGAAGACTAATCAAGAGGGGGATAACAAATGAAAGCAGTATTATTCGTAGGACATGGAAGCAGACTAGCTTCTGGAAACGACGAAGTTATTCATTTTATTAAAAATATGATTCCAACAATGGACGACTCTTTATTAATTGAAACATGCTTCTTGGAATTTGCCACGCCAAGTATATCCCAAGGCATTGACAATTGCATAAAAAGAGGAGCCACTGAAGTTATTGTCATTCCGATTATTTTGTTGCATGCAGGACATTCAAAATTACATATTCCAGCTGAAATAGAGGATGGAAGGAATAAGTATCCAGCGGTTACATTCACATATGGACAAACGATTGGGGTTCACCAGGAAGTATTAACGATTCTGACAGATCGCCTTGAGGAAGTTGGATTCGATACATCTTTGGAACATCCGGAGACAGCAATATTGCTGATAGGTCGAGGTGGAAGTGATGCTGATGCAAATAGTGATATTTATAAAATTTCACGATTATTGTGGGAAAAATTAAATGTGAAGTGGGTCGAAAATGCCTTCATGGGTGTTACGGATCCGTTTGTTGATGAAGGCATTGAACGCTGTATTCGGTTAGGTGCCAAAAAAATAGTGATGCTTCCATATTTCCTCTTCACAGGTGTGTTAATGGAGAGAATGGAGAATATGCTAACAGGCTATCAAGACCAATATCCAGAGCATGAATTTGTTTTGGCGAAATACTTTGGTTATCATCCAACATTACAAACCATACTGAAAGAACGTGTAATCGAAGCTAGCGAAGGAAGGTCAAGTGGTACCCGTGATCTAGAAAACTATCGTAAACATGTGGAGGAACATGGCCATGCCCACCATCACCATCATCATCATGACCACGATCACGACCATGGGCATGACCACCATGACCACGATCACGGTCATGAAACAGACCATGGACATGACCACCATGACCATGATGAGCAAGTGGTGGGGACGACAAAATGATTTTGTTCTTAGCGGGTACAAGCGATGCAAGGGAATTAGCGATTGAAATCCAACGGGTTGGATTCCAAGTTTTGGCAACGGTAGTAACCGAGTCGGCAGCAAAAAGTTTGCAAGATGCGAAGATAGCAACTCAAATTGGACGATTAACTGCAACAGATATGGCATCTTTAATCATCGAAAAAGGATTTCATGCGGTAGTTGATGCAAGTCACCCATTTGCAGAAGAAGCATCGAAAAACGCTCTTCAGGCAGCAAAGGAAGCAAATGTTCCTTATATTCGTTATGAACGTGAAAGTCAACGATTCCAGAATGAGAAATTGATTATGGTTCGTGATTATGCTGAAGCCGCCAAGCTTGCTGCTACAAAGCGGGGAGTTATTATGCTAACGACTGGAAGTAAAACCTTAGCGATTTTTGCTAAAGAGTTAGTAGGTCTGGAGAATACAAGAGTGATAGCGAGAATGCTTCCGCGCATTGATAATATGGAAAAATGTGCTCAGTTAGGCATTGAGCAAAAAAATATAGTCGCTGTTCAAGGTCCATTTTCAAAAGAATTGAACAAAGCGCTATACAATCAATATGGTGTCACGTTAATGATTACAAAAGAAAGTGGCAAGGTTGGATCTGTTGATGAGAAATTGGAAGCAGCATTGGAATGTGGAATTGAGACGATTATGATTTCTCGTCCTGATGTTGATTATAAAAATGTTCATTCCAGTTTTAATCTGGTCATTGCCGATTTGAAAAAACAACTAAACGAAAAATAGGAGGAATGTACGATGGATTTTAAAACAGATTTTAAACCCCTAACGGTTGATCCAGATAAAATATATGATTATAGTTTTTCAATTATTGCTGAAGAAATGGGTAATCATGATTTTTCAGAAGATGAGTGGAAGATAGTTCGCCGTGTAATTCATGCATCAGCAGACTTTGAATTAGGAAGAAGTGTCATTATCCATCCAAATGCCATTCAAGCTGGTGTGGAAGCAATCCGCAAAGGAAGACATGTTATTGCCGATGTTCAAATGATAGAAAGTGGAACGGGGAAAAAACGTTTTCAAAAACATGGCGGGGACGTGCATTGCTATATTTCAGACCCAGATGTAATGGTTGAAGCAAAACGATTGAAAACGACAAGAGCCATCATTTCGATGCAAAAAGCCGTAAAGGAAAATGAAGGCGGGATATATGCCATTGGTAACGCACCAACAGCATTATTAGAACTCATTCGTCTTATTAAAGAAGGGATTGCTAAACCCGACTTAATTATTGGTATGCCTGTTGGATTTGTTTCTGCCGCGGAATCAAAAGAAGAACTAGCAAAAATTACCGAAGTGCCATTCATTACAAATGTTGGCCGAAAAGGCGGAAGTACTGTCACGGTTGCGGCATTGAATGCGATTTCCCTTTTAGCTGATTAGGTTAAATCATGGAAAAGAAAGTCAAGAAAGATCCCTCCCAAATGCGGCATGGGTATACGACCGGAGCCTGTTCAACAGCAGTAACTAAAGCGGCATTGATCGCATTGATCACTGGTGATGCACTTGAGGAGGCAACGATTTCTTTGCCTATAGGTAGAGATGCTACTTTTACAATTGAGAAATATGATATAACGGAAAATTCAGTTAGTGCAGAAACAATTAAAGATGCTGGCGATGATCCAGATGCCACTCATCTGGCACATATAATTTCTACTGTCAGCTGGGTAGATACACCTGGCATCATCTTGGATGGAGGGATTGGTGTTGGTCGCGTGACCAAAGCTGGTCTTCCTGTTCCTGTCGGAGAAGCGGCAATTAATCCTGTGCCGCGCAAAATGATTTTAACAACCGTGCAACAAACATTAGAAGAATTTAAGGTTAATAGAGGTGTGAAAGTCGTTATATCCGTACCAGCAGGTGAAGAAATTGCGAAGAAAACATTAAACGGCCGGTTAGGGATTGTCGGTGGCATTTCCATTTTGGGAACAAGGGGCACCGTCGTTCCTTTTTCCAGTTCCGCGTATATGGCAAGTATTGTTCAGGCGATTAGTGTTGCTAAAGCTGGTGGCTGTGATCATCTTGTCTTAACGACAGGTGGTCGAAGCGAAAAGTATGCAATGGGTCTTCTTCAGGGGTTACCTGAAGAAGCCTTTATTGAAATGGGTGACTTTGTAGGGTTCTCGCTAAAGCAATGCAAAAGACAGGGAATTAAAAAGGTATCTCTTGTCGGTATGATGGGGAAATTTTCGAAAGTTGCACAAGGTGTGATGATGGTGCATTCAAAAAGTGCACCAGTCGACTTCGGCTTTTTATCTGAAATTGCCCAAAGTGTCGGAGCAGATGATAATCTTGTTTTTGAAATTAAGAACGCAAACACCGCATCGCAAGTCGGTGATATGATGGCCGAGATTGATAACAAAGAATTCTTCAATAAACTTTGTGAAGCCTGCTGTCACTCAGGATTAAAGCAAGTGAAGGGCGGCATTGAAATGGAAACAGCGATTTATTCGTTGAAAGGACAATTACTAGGAAGGGCTGTTGGAATTGACTCAATCGATTAAATTAATCGGGATAGGAGATAACGGTCAAGAAAGCTTACTGCCTCAATATGCACAATGGATTGAAGAAAGTGAAGTGCTTATCGGCGGTGAGAGGGTCTTGTCCTTCTTCCCGAATTATCAAGGAAAGAAAATTGTCATAAAGGGCGGCATGAAAGCAGTTGTAGAACGACTACAGGAAGAGACTCGTCCGACGGTCGTTTTAGCTTCTGGTGATCCGCTATTTTACGGAATTGGCGGCTATCTTTCCAGCAAGATGAATATAGAAGTATACCCATATTTTAGTTCAATTCAACTCGCTTTTGCCAAAATGGGTGAAAGCTGGCAAGATGCTTTCCTTGTTAGTGTTCATGGTCGAAGTATGAAAGGGTTGGCCCAACGGATCGATGGGAAAGCAAAAGTTGCATTGCTTACTGACGTTGAAAATAGTCCTAATCAACTTGCTAAATATCTTCTATCATTTGGTATGACAGAATATCGGGCATTTGTGGCGGAGAATCTTCAAGGAGAAAATGAACATTCAGGCTGGTATGAACTTGAAGAAATGATAGAGCGGAAATTCTCTCCGTTAAATGTCGTCATTTTGAAAAAGATATCTGAAGGACCGAGCTGGTCTTTAGGCATTGAAGATGAAGAATTTTCGCAGCGGAAGCCAGATAAAGGTCTCATTACCAAAAAGGAAATTCGAGTATTAAGCCTTCATGCGTTAAAACTTAAGAAAAGCAGCATAGTCTGGGATGTTGGGACGTGTACGGGCTCAATGGGGATTGAAGCTGCGAAGCTCTCACCTGAAGGTCAAGTTTTTGCGATTGAAAAAAATGAGCCGGATTTAGAAAATTGTTTACAAAACCAACGTAAGTTTCGTACCGATTTAACGGCGATTCATGGAAAAGCACCGCAAGGCTTAGAAACGTTTCCTGATCCGGATGCCGTTTTTATCGGTGGGACAGGCGGAGAGATGGTAGACCTCATCAATACTTGCTGCAATCGGTTGAAAAAAGGCGGAAGGATTGTCCTTAATGCCGCTACGATAGAAAATCTTTACCGTGCGAACGAGGCATTTGCAGAAGCAGGTTTTCAAACCTCCATCATGCACGCTCAAATTTCACGAAGCAAGCCTATTTTAGGAATGAACAGATTTGTTCCGCTGAATCCGGTTTATATCATTACTGCACAACGAAAGGAAGACATGAATGAGTAATCTTGGTACATTATATGGTCTTGGCGTCGGTCCTGGAGATCCGGAGCTTATTACAGTAAAAGCGTTTCGAGTCATTCAGGAATCGCCAGTTATTGCGTATCCGAAAAAAAGAAAAGGTAGCAAAAGCTACGCCCATCGTATCGTAGAAGTATACATTCGGCCTGAGGAGAAGGAAATGCTCGGACTTGTTTTTCCGATGACGAAGGATCAAACGATTTTGGATCGGGAATGGAACGAAACAGTTGAGAAGGTTTGGCAAAAGTTATATGAAGGTAAGGATGTTGCTTTCGTTACAGAAGGAGATCCGCTTTTATATAGTACGTTCATACATATGATGAAATTGATGCAGGAATTGCATCCTGAAGTTGAGATTAAGACGGTACCAGGCATTTCTTCGTTTAACGGGTCAGCTTCAAGATTGGGCATTGCTTTGGCAGATGGCGATGATCATGTCGCGATTATTCCTGCAAGAGATGATTATGAAGCGATGAAGAAGGCGATTGAAGATCATGATGCTGTAGTGTTCATTAAAGTCGCAAAAGTAATCGATTTAATGATAACTGTATTAAAAGATTTAGATTTGCTTGAAAAGGCTTCAGTTGTAACCAAAGTCACTTCCGATGAAGAAGTAATTTGGAACTTAAGTGAATTGGAAGGACTTGAACTAGAATACTTAACTTTGATGGTGGTGAGAAAGTGAAAATATATATTGTAGGTGCTGGTCCAGGAGATCCGGATTTGATTACGGTAAAAGGATTGAATATTCTCCAAACAGCAGACGTTATTTTATATACGGATTCATTAGTAAATGAAGAATTGATTGCAAAGGCAAAACCTGATGCCGAGGTGCTGAAAACGGCTGGAATGCATTTGGAAGAAATTGTTGATGTTATGGTTGATCGTGTTAAAGCAGGAAAAATGGTAGCCCGTATTCACACAGGAGATCCTGCTATGTACGGTGCAATCATGGAACAAATTGTTCTATTGAAGAAAGAGGATATTGGCTATGAGGTGATTCCTGGTGTTAGTTCAGTATTTGCTTCAGCAGCAGCAATTGGCGCCGAGCTGACGATTCCCGATTTAACTCAGACACTTATTTTAACGAGAGCTGAAGGACGGACACCGGTTCCAGAATTCGAAAAATTACGAGATTTAGCGAGTCATCATTGTACGATTGCCCTTTTCTTAAGCGCAACCTTAACAAAAAAAATCGTCAAAGAACTCCAAACAGCGGGGTGGAAAGATGATACGCCTGTTGCAGTCATTCAACGGGCAACATGGCCGGACCAAAAAATTGTTCGTACTACCTTAGTGAATTTAGATGATGATATGCGTAAAAATGGAATCCGCAAGCATGCAATGATTTTGGCTGGATGGGCGTTAGACCCTAATATCCATGATAAAGATGAATACCGTTCCAAACTATATGATGCGAGCTTTACCCACGGTTTCCGAAAAGGTGTCAAGCCATGATCATTGAATTAAAAGAAGAGGAACTAGCCCCCATAAAACAGTCTCATACTTATGCAATCGTAGCGATTACAAAGCATGGTGTAGAACTAGCAAGAAAATTACACACTGTTTTTTCAAATTCTGATCTATATTACATGAGCAAGTTTGAAAAAGGGGATGAAGAGCACAGACAAATCCAGCTTTTTTCGGGAAGTGTCCGTATGCTGTTACCCGCTTTATTCAAGGAATATAAAGGAATCATTTTAATTATTTCACTCGGTGCCGTCGTCCGGATGATAGCTCCAATTTTGAAGGATAAAAAAACGGACCCAGGAGTTGTTGTCATTGATGACAAAGGGGAGAATGTTATCAGTGTTTTGTCAGGACACCTTGGAGGAGCAAATGAACTTACCAAGGAAGTTGCAGCAGCGCTTGATGCAAATGCAATTATTACAACTGCATCAGATGTACAAAAAACAATTCCTGTCGATTTATTTGGCCAGCGCTTTGGCTGGGTTTGGGATTCTGCGGAAAAATTAACGCCAGTCAGTGCGTCCGTTGTAAATGAAGAGCATGTTGCAATCGTTCAGGAGTCGGGTGAACGGAACTGGTGGACGTATGAAACAGTATTACCTGAACAAATAATCGTTTATCCGTCAATTGATGACGCCCTTAAAGCAAAGCCTCAAGCAGCCTTAGTAGTTACTCATCGGGAGCTTAGGCAGACTGAAAATAAGATCCTGGACAATGGTATTGTATTTCGTCCAAAAGTCATTGTTCTTGGAATCGGCTGTAATCGAGGAACATCAGCCGTTGAAATTGAGCAGGTAATTGTGGAAACATTAGCGGAACTATCATTTTCAATAAAAAGTGTTAAAGCAATATGTACAATTTCAATAAAGAAAGATGAAATTGGTTTGCTCGAAGTCGTTCAAAAACACGGTTGGGAATTTGTGTATTTTGAACCGGAAGAACTTAATCAGGCTAAAATTGAAGCTCCGTCAGACACAGTATATAAATACACAGGTGCTTATGGTGTGAGTGAGCCAGCTGTTAGAATTTTTACAGGAGCGGAACAACTGGAGCTGGTTAAGAAAAAATCGGGAAATGTCACTATTTCTGTAGGGATTATTCCTTTATAAGGAAGGGGGGATATTTATGAGCGATAGAAGATTAGTTATTGCTGGCACCGGAAGCGGGGTCGGAAAAACGACATTGACCATCGGAATTATGGCAGCCCTCCAGAAGAAAGGGTATACCGTTCAGGGTTTTAAATGTGGTCCTGACTATATTGATCCAACCTATCATACAGCCGTTACAGGGCGAACTTCACGAAATCTTGACAGCTGGATGTTTGAGCACGATATCGTCCGAGAAATACTTAACAAAGCAAGCGTTGGAGCGGATATCTCGATTATCGAAGGAGTCATGGGCTTTTTCGATGGAAAAAATCCTTTATCGAATACGGGGTCAACAGCTGAAATCAGCATGAGTACTGAAAGTCCTGTCTTGTTAATTGTCAACTGTGCGAGTATGGCGCGTAGCGCAGCTGCGATTGTTAAAGGGTTTCAAGCTTTTTCTACGGGTCCGAACATTATTGGAGTAATTGCCAATCAAGTGGGAAGTGAGGGGCATTACAAAATTGTCAAAGCAGCCATCGAGCAGGAATGCGATGTTCCAGTGATGGGGTATATGAAGCGAGAGTTAGATATTGATATTCCTAGCCGTCATTTAGGCTTAATTCCTGCCATTGAACGAGGTGAACTTGAACCATTTTTCGATAAACTCGCTCATTTAGTTATGGAAACGATTGATATCGAACAGCTGTATCTCTTGGCTAAGACCAGCACCATTTCCAGTGGGAATTCAGGAATCTTTCAGTCTAGTAGCAAGAAAGACGTGTGCATAGCCGTTGCAAAAGATGCGGCCTTTAATTTTTATTATCAGGAAAACCTTGAGTTGCTTGAAGCAAAAGGAGCGAACATCAAGTATTTTTCTCCATTAAAAGGGGATGAAGTTCCGGTGGATGCGGATGGCTTATACCTTGGAGGCGGTTTTCCAGAAGAATTTGCAGATGAACTTTCTCGCAATGAAATTGCTATAAAATCCATCAGAAATGCCATTGAAAAGGGTTTGCCAACTCTAGCAGAATGTGGTGGATTCATGTTTTTGAGCAAATCTATTGAAACAACTTCTAGAGAAATGTATCCGATGGCAGGATTGATTCCAGGTAGGATCAAAATGCAGAAAAAGCTTGCGGCACTGGGATATCGTGAAATAACTGGAACCGAAAGCAATTTTTTAATAAAAGATTGTGAGCAGGCAAAAGGTCATGAATTCCACTATTCCACATTTGAGTCAGATGATGTGCTTCCGCATGCCTACGAGGCGAAAGGAAGATTTGGTTCAAAGAAAGAAGGGTGCATAATAGGTAATCTGGTTGCTGGTTATACCCATTTTCATTTTGCTTCCAATCCTAAACTTGTTGAGAATTGGATAGGTGCATGCTTAAAACAAAAAAAACTGATGGGACACGAAACATATCAACAATGAAAAGTTGTTTTTTTGATAAATAAGAGGAGGCAAGAGCATGAAACCGGGAAAGGTACATCTGGTCGGTGCGGGTCCCGGAGATCCGAAACTAATTACGGTATATGGAATGGAATGTATTCAAAAGGCTGATGTCATAGCTTATGACAGGCTCGTCAATCCAAAACTATTAACCTATGCAAAAGAAAATGCGGAGCTTGTATATTGCGGGAAATCACCCGGGAGACATCATCTCATTCAAGAAGAAATTCATTCACTTTTGGTAGAAAAGGCCTTGCAGGGGAAAAATGTTACCCGCCTAAAGGGAGGAGATCCGTTTGTCTTTGGTCGGGGAGGAGAGGAAGCTGAGGTCCTGGCGGCTAATGGGATAGAATATGAAATAATCCCAGGAGTAACTGCGGGCATTGCAGCTCCAGCTTATGCCGGTATACCGGTTACCCATCGTGAACATGCGTCGAGTTTTGCGATTGTGACCGGCCATGGACGTGATTACAAGGGTCAAGACAACCTGAATTGGCAGGCATTGGCTCAAGGAATTGATACCATCGCCTTTTACATGGGAATTGGTAATATGCCATTTATCTGCGAACAATTGATAGAGCATGGTAGGGACGAAGAAACACCAGTGGCTGTCATTGAATGGGGTACTACAGATAAACAAAGGACGATAACTGGAACCTTGAACACGATTTCTATGCTTGCTTTGAAAGAGGAAATTCAAAATCCGGCAATCTTTCTGGTAGGTGAAGTCGTTCAATTAAGAGAAAAAATCCAATGGTTTGAAAAAGTGATTGAATCAGAGTCTACGAGTGAAGGGAACGAGTCTAAATGTCTATCATTCAAGAATTGAAAGACCGCAGAGCTATTCGGAACTATGAAGAGCAAGAAGTAGAAGATGAAAAAATCAGGCAGTTATTAGAAGCAGCTACATATGCCCCTAATGACCGACTACGTGAACCTTGGGGGTTTTATGTAATAAAAGGAGACGCGAAGCAGCGCTACGAACAGTTGGCAGAAAAATATTTACATGAGCGTTTCCCGACCAAGCCGAAATTGATTGATAGTTCACTAGAAGTTGTAAAAACCACACCGCTTATCATTGTCGTAACCTCTGATATTTTGCCTGACGATCCGGAATCAACCGAGGACAATGTGTTTGCCTCTTGTTGTGCTGTCCATTCGATGTGGCTTGCAGCAAAAGAACTAGGTCTTGGCTTTGTATGGCGCACTAGAGGAGTAGGCCTTGTCAGAGATGAACGACTGCACGAATTTATCGGTTCGCCGGAAAACAAAAAAGTAATCGGTACTATTTTTATAGGCTATCCTAAAAAGGGTCAACCTGTTCCTGCTACTAAAAGAACTTCATACATAGAAAAAACAGTTTGGCTATGAAGGTAGGCGAATAAGATGGCTCGCAGAGGATTGTTTCTTATATATACCGGAAATGGGAAAGGGAAAACGACTGCCTCGCTTGGTGTTACTTTACGGGCGATTGGGAGAGGCATGAACGTTAAATTTCTCCAATTTATAAAATCTCCAGAGCGTACATATGGAGAGGCATTGGCTTTAAAGAAATTAGGGGTTGAAATGGAACAACTCGGGATTGGTTTTACATGGACCAAAACACCACAAGAGCATCGGGAGGCACTAACGATTGCTTGGGAAAAAGCAAAACAGGCCCTTTGTGATTCAACCATCGATTTACTGGTTCTGGATGAGTTAAACAATGCGTTAGCCATCTCTAAGTTCCCGATTGAAGATGTCTTGCCACTAGCAGAAGTAATCGATGTGATTCGTAATCGACCCGCTCATATGCATCTAGTCGTTACTGGCAGAGATGCCAAACGGGAACTGATGGATTTGGCGGATTTAGTCTCTAATATTGATGCGACTAAGCATTACTATGAAGAGGGAATCGGCGCTGTCAAAGGATTAGAGTTTTAAGGGGTGAGTCGAATGAAGGCAAGATCCATTATGATACAAGGGACGTCCTCTGATGTAGGGAAAAGTTTGATTTGTACGGCACTGTGCCGGGTTTTTTCCAATAAAGGATTACGAGTCGTACCATTCAAATCGCAAAATATGGCTTTAAATTCGTATGTAACGTTGGATGGCGGTGAAATCGGCCGTGCTCAAGGAGTACAAGCCGAGGCTGCACGTATTACAGCAACCACTGATATGAATCCGATTCTATTAAAACCGAAGCAGGATATGGTTTCAGAAGTCATTGTGCATGGAAAACATTTTCTTGATATGGATGCAAAAAGCTATCGATATCAATTTGTCCAAGAGGCCATGCCCATCGTTCGTAAATCGGTGGAAAAACTTCAGGACGAATATGACATTATCGTTCTTGAAGGAGCAGGAAGTCCAGCTGAAATCAACCTGAAGGACCGAGATATTGCAAATATGCGTATGGCCAAACTTGCAGATGCCTCGGTCATTTTGGTAGCTGACATTGATCGCGGTGGAGTTTTTGCGTCAATTATTGGAACACTTGCCTTATTGGATAAGGATGAACGCGAATGTGTAAAGGGGATTATCATCAATAAATTTCGTGGGATGCGTGAGTTATTGGATGACGGCATTGAATGGGTGGAAAAAGAAACAGGGATTCCAGTCCTCGGTGTACTTCCTTATATAGACGTGAATATTGAAGCGGAAGATTCATTAGCACTATCTTCCTTGCGGTTTAAAAAACCTAAAAAGGCGGAATTTCCAATCGATGTCGCCGTTTTAAGATTGCCTCGTATCTCCAATTTTACAGATGTGGATCCTTTCTTTGATGAACCGGGTGTAGGCGTCAGACTTGTAGGCAGTGTGCAAGAATTAGGGAATCCTGACCTGCTTATCTTGCCAGGTACAAAAAACACGATGGAAGATCTAGAGTGGCTGAGAAGAGCAGGACTGGATAGGGCTATCCAAGATTTGCGTGAAAAAGGGACATTAATATTTGGGATATGTGGTGGATTTCAAATGCTTGGTACGAATCTTTTCGATCCTGATGCTGTCGAGGGCTGCGGAGAAAATGCAATAGGACTTTCTCTTCTTCCAGTACAAACCGTTTTTAATGCAGAAAAGAAAACGGTCCAAATGGAAGGTGTTCTTTCTTCAGGGATCATGGAAGGAGAAATGAATCTGACCGGATTTGAGATCCATTTAGGGAGAACATCATTGGACTCTGCACTAGTAAGGCCATTTCTTTTATTGAAGGATGGAAGAGAGGATGGGGCTATTTCTGCAGACAACAAAGTCATTGGAACCTATCTTCATGGGATTTTCCATAATCGCTTGTTTACAAGAATGCTAGTTAATCAAATTCGAAGGTCAAAAGGATTAGATGAAGTGAAGGAAAATGTTCAAAGTGACTTAGAGCGAAGAGAAGAAGCTTATAACCTCTTAGCTTCACATTTGGAAGAAAATATAGATATGGATACTATTTATGAATGGCTGCAGTTTGAAACCATGGAAAGTTGAATAGTAGTCTCACCTTATCCATCAAGCTATCGTGAATTATTATCCAAAATAAAGCGCAATTCTTTCCATGTATCATGGAAAGAATTGCGCTTTATTGTATATCGTAAGGATTCAAATGAACTAATATTCTTTCGTTTTTATATGATTTACTTTCGTGAAAATCACATTCACCATTAATTACAGGGTTAAACTTTCTTTTATTTAGTCATATTAAGTGACAGACATATACAAGATATGTTATGTTGGCTTCTCTACATAATTTATAGAATTAAAAGGATGAGGTGTTTGATATGAACAAAACAGAACTAGTGAGTAGTGTAGCGACACAAGCTGAACTAACAAAAGACGACGCTAAAAAAGTAGTGGATGCATTGTTTGAAACAATCACAACTACGCTTGCTAAAGAGGAAAAAATCCAATTAGTAGGATTTGGAACATTTGAAGTGCGCGACCGTGCGACTCGTACAGGAAGAAACCCACAAACAGGTGAAGAAATACAAATTGCGACTAGCAAAGTACCCGCTTTTAAAGCAGGTAAGGAATTAAAAGAAGCTGTAAAATAAAATAAACATGTAGTGAAAAAAACTCTGGAGATGAGAAAAGTCTCCAGAGTTTTTTTATTTAAATAAGTTTCATTTTAAAAGTTTATTCTTTTATTTGCGTTTAATTTAGGCCGTACTAACATTTAGTTATATTGCGCTGAAAAAGGTAGCTATTGAAGTTAAACAGATTTAACAAACGAAGATTTTTAATAAGTACTTATTAGTAAGGTTTATCTCTAGTATATGTTAGGCTATAACAATAAAACAGTAAGCGCTAGAAAAGAAGAAAAGAGGTGAAAAATATGTTTAAAAAAATAATGAAGAAAATTAAGCAGCTTTCCGAAGGCAGCAGCGAGGGAAGACATAGCCATTATCGCCGAGGCAGCAGTAGCAGTAGCAGCAGGGGGTATAAACGGTCTCCAATGAGTGGTAGTAACCGCTATAAACGAAAAGGAGGGAGGAGTAGCAGTTAATACCCCTCCATGAATTAATTTATTTTTCTTTAGATATAAGTGCAGCATGAAGATCTGCTGAAAGTTCACTGATATCTGAATAAGGTTCTTGAATTCTTAATAACCTTTTTAGTAAATGTACGGTTTTTTTTTCTAAAGAAAGTTCTTCTGTCCAAGGAAGAACTTTTTTATTGTTGGAAGAGTAAGTCGTATAAAGTAAATATAAAAGTATGTCTCCTAAATCATAATAGTCCTGCTGTTTCATTTCTAATTCTATTGATGATGAACAAAATGGGTCAACCGAGACAATCTGTTTCGACAGACCAAAGTCGATTAAAAAAGGCTCTTTGTCTTTTAGTAAAATATTTGGAATTCGTAAATCTTGATGGTACATACCATTTTTGTGAAGATAAGCTACTAATTCTAGCAGGTGAGCAAGTAAAAGTAGAGACTCTTTCTCTTTAAAGGTTTTATGATTTAAGAAAATTTGGTCTTCCAAATTGTCCCCTTCAATGTAATTCATTACATAATAAAAATATCCGTTATTTGAAAATTCATCATATAACTTAGGCATACTTTTGTGGTTTAACAAACGCAGAATAGAGATTTCATTTTCAAACAGCTTAATCTCTTTTTTGATACGGCGTTTACTTGGACGAAGCTGTTTGACTACTCTATTCTCATTTGTTTTCAAATCGTTGCAGAGATAAACAATGCCGTAACTTCCAGTTCCTATAACACTTATGACCTCGTATCGATCATACAAAACTGCACCTTTTTTAATAGGTTTATCTACAAAAAACTGAAAGAACTTTCGAATGGAACGCCAAATTGAAACTTTCCTCACCTCTTCATTTACATTGGAGTCATACACACATAGGACAATTATGATTTAAATTAACATTATATTTTCTTGATGCTTTAAAAAACAAAACAGTTTGGAAAAAGAAGCATTATGGTTATCATTTACTTTTCTGATAGTATTTGCTATTTATGCCTTGTATAATAATAAAAAGCTTATAAAAAGGAGATATCTGATGACTATGAGGCCACATTTGTCTTTACCTAAAGAATTAGAGAAATTCAGGAAAGACATTGAATCAACTATGCAACCGACTATAAAAATCTCGACATCAACGAACAAGCCGACTTTGTTTGCAAGCAAGTTTGCAGGCTATCCTTATTTACCTAAAAATTTTGAACACCCAATCGATGGAAAAGGGAACTATATGAAACTATTAGCGCAAATCAATTTTGAAGATTTACCACGTGTACTAAATGATATGCCACAAAAAGGTATGTTGCAAATTTTCCTTTCTGGTGACGATGATGTTATGGGGCTTGATTTTAATAATCAAACCAACCAAAAGAATTTCCGGGTCATCTATCATGAAGATATCTTGAAGGAAGGCGAGGTGACAACTGATTTCTCATATATGGCCACTTTTGAAGATGAGCATTTTCCAATTGGAGATGAGGTTAGTCTATCTTTCTCGGTAAATTTTGAAGCCGTTTCTACCTCTGATCGAGCTTTTGATGAATTCTATGGTGAATTAGATTTTGAGGAAATAATAGGAGAAGATGAAAATGGAGATGAAATTACTCTCTTGGAATTGTATGAAGAAAACCTATCTAATGAGGGTCATAAGATTGGTGGATATGCTTTTTTTACGCAATCTGATCCAAGGGAAGATAGATCTTATAAGCATTATAACGTCTTATTACTACAAATTGATACAGACGATGATAATGAGATTATGTGGGGAGATTGCGGCGTAGCTAACTTCTTCATCAAGGTAGAGGATTTAAAGAAACTTGATTTCTCTAACGTTTTATACAATTGGGATTGTCATTAATACTGGTATTAAGTGTAACGAGTAGAATATTTATTAGATCTCAGGTGTACATATAGATAAATCGTTACTCTGCTATCAAAAATTTAATAGATTGAGATATAAGATATTAATCTAGGAGCTGTTTATTAGTGGAAACACTACTCATTTTTAAAGACGCCACATCACATAAGTTCTGGAAAATTCATATTGCAGGAAACACATTTACCGTGACATATGGGAAAGTAGGTACTATAGGTTCGGTGAAATCAAAGGAGTTTGAATCAGAAGAAATCTGTAAAAACGAAGGAGAGAAACTGATTCAATCCAAAATTAAAAAAGGGTATGTGGTGACCCAATTGTCAGATCAGGTTGTAAAAGATAGTTCGATGACAGAAGATTTGTTTTGGGGATTACTGGATAGATGCAAGGAAAAGGGAAACGATGCTGATGAACAGGTCGAGTGGTTAGTCGCTCAATTGTCAAGAAAACCTGTGAAAGATATAATTATGTTTGAATCGATTTTTAAACAATACTATTACAAGTTGCACACATCCAATTTATGGGCAATTGCCTATATTGTCATGGGTGGGTGTTCAGATGATTGCTTTGACTATTTCAGAGCATGGGTTTTATATCTTGGAAAAGACCCTTATGAAGCGGCTATACAAAATCCTGAAACACTGCTTCCCTATTTTATATTATTGAAAGAGCAAGAAGAAATACCCCAGCTGGAAGAATTGCTTTCTGCAGCATGTATGGCCTACGAAGAGAAAACGGGGCTGGATGATGATAGGTATGATAAATTATACCATCAATTGGCGAAAGATGATTATACCGAACCAGAAATAGAATTTGATTGGAATGAGGATGATGAAGAGGGGTTACGTCAAAAGTTTCCTTTGCTATGGGAAGCATTTGGAGAAAATCCGTTAGATTGAGCAAAAATCATTCTTTTGAAGGAGTATTAGGTGGCATCACAAAAACAAGTGATGCTGCTTTTCTTATGAGCACTCTTATTTTTTAAAAGGTTACTTTCCATATTTGATGTGTTGTAATTGTCCACGCTACACCTTTCATTTGCATTGAATATTATGTATAGTTAGTATTATATGCAAAATAGTTAGAATATTCAAAATAGAGAGAAGGGAAGTTATGAGCTTAACAATCACAGATTTGTTTATCGGACAGATTGCTAGTCTTCAGCGTACTTTTAATGAATCAGATGTAAGGTTATGCAGTGAATTAACAAAAGATTATAGCCCGATTTATCAAGTGAATAAAGAGGAGTGGAGAAGCAATTACAGCAAGCCGATTGTTCCTGGTTTGTTAACAGAAGGGCTTATTACTCAAGTAATAAGTGAAAAACTCCCTGGCAGTGCCTGTATTTTACTACAAAAGGAATTAGTGTTTTACCATCCTGTACATATAGGAGATATGATTTCGGCTGAGCTGGAGGTTATTGACATTAATTTAAATAGAGATTGGGTGACACAAAAGGTGACTTGCTATAATCAAGCAGGAATTGAAGTTATTAAAGGACAAGTTGTGATATTAGTTTTAACTAATCAAGATGTTAGGTGATGTGAATGGAAAACGTCAAAAACGTTAAAAGAAATTGGGGATCAATTGAAGTCGATGAAAACGGAAAAGTTATAGGCGCCAGTGCTGATTTTTATGAGCATTTCACTATAATACCGACTGATTTGATAGGGGAGTCCATTGCGAAGGTCATTCACACTTCTACGAATAATTCTTTAAAAAATCCTGATAAAAAACATGTGTTTCCCGGTGTGATCTCAGGACACTCTTGTTTTATTAGAACTATTCGAAAAAAAAGCATTACCATTTATAATGTAATCATCCGACAAGAAGAGCTTGAATACGCTGATTTAGTATATTATGCCAATTCCTTGGATAGGCATAAAGCTAAGAAAAAAACTGGAAGTCAAAGTCGATATGGCTTTGAAGAGATTGTTGGAAAAAGCCAAGCGATTGAACGGATAAAAGAGCTGGCAGCTAGAATTGCTACCAGTAGTTCAACAGTGCTGCTTACCGGAGAAACTGGAACAGGTAAGGAACTGTTTGCTCAAGCGATTCATGGTTTGAGTACAAGAAAATCACACCCGTTTGTTCCGGTCAATTGTGCTGCAATACCAGATGAATTATTTGAATCGGAGATCTTTGGTTATGAAGCTGGGGCATTTAGCGGTGCGAAAAAAGAAGGTAAACCTGGGAAAATAGAATTAGCTCAAAATGGTACCCTTTTTTTAGACGAGATTTCTGAACTGCCTTATCAGGCTCAGGGCAAGCTCTTACGTGTCTTACAGGAAAGGGAAGTAGAAAGACTCGGTGGAACAGGGAGTAAGAATGTCGATATCCGTATTATTGCGGCGACGAACAGAGATCTAAAAACCCTTATTCAAGAAGGAAAATTCCGGCAAGATTTATATTACCGTCTTTATGTTTTTGAATTGAAAATTCCTTCATTAAGGGAACGGCCGGAAGATATTCTTCCGTTAGCTTATTATTTTATCGATTATTTTAATAACAAATTAGGGTGTAACGTTAGAGAAATTGAGCCTAAACTCCAAGAATGGCTTTCAAATTATAGCTGGCCCGGAAACGTTCGTGAATTTAAAGCAATTATCGAACGAGGTATGAATATCGTAGAGGGACGGACTTTAACATTGGACTCTTTATATTTTACACCTAATTTAACTTTGCATGATGAGGTAGAGGAACTGGGAATTTCTTACTCAAGTAGCTTGGATGAGGTGGTCGGGAAAGCTGAGATATCTGCTATTCAGCGTGCGTTAACAGAGTCGGATGGAGATCGTTCTTTAGCCGCTCAAAAGCTGAAAATTCATATTGCGAGCTTATATAGAAAAATTGCGAAGTACAAGCTGAAATAACGTTACTATAAAGTTGATAAGTGAAATATAAATCAAGTTAGCCTTTGAACACACTTTAGAAGTGTGTTCTTTTTTTGATTTCGCATATTTGATTTGCAAGATTGCGAAAAAAATTAAAAATGCGAAAACGATATTAAATGAAGCCTGATATGCAGCAAAAATAAGTTGGCACACAACTTGCAATAATAGATTGACAAAGGATGAAGTTACTTAACTTAGATCATAAGATAGCCCGTGAATAGATTGTTTTGTAACTTCGTTAAACATAACAAAGGAGGTAATAATATGTTGAATTTTTCCTTTACAGAAGAACAAGATTATTTTCGTAAAATGTTGAAAGAATTTGCGAAGGAGGAACTGCTTCCTCACTATACAAAGTGGGATCGAGAAGAGATTACTCCAAGACACTTGTGGAAAAAGCTTGGGGAGTTAGGCGTAAATGGCCTGCGGATTCCAGTTGAGTATGGCGGTAGCGGTGCCGACTGTGTGACAACGGGGATTGCTGCGGAGGAGATAGGACGAGGTGATTTCAATCTAACCTATGCTGTGATGTTGAATGCGTTAATAGGTGAAATTATCAATAATCACGCTAGAGAGGAATTGAAAAAAGAATGGCTTCCCAAAATTGCGAGCGGGGAAAAAATTGTCGGCATCGCTATTACAGAACCATCGGCAGGGACGGATGCAGGCGGGATTAAAACAACAGCAGTACATAAAGGGAATGTATATGTTCTTAATGGAGAAAAGTCAGGAATTAGCGTAGCTACATGTGGAGATGCCTTTGTTATATTTGCAAAAACAGAACCTGAATTAGGAAATCGGGGAATTAGCGCTTTTATAGTTCCTGCCAATCTTCCAGGAGTTGAATGCAAAGGTTACAAAGACATGGGTAATATTCCAATTAGCAGAGGTTCTATCTATTTAAACGATGTAGAAGTTCCAGAAGAGTATATGATCGGTCTTCAGAATAAAGGCTTTTCCCAGGTGATGAATGGGTTTGATCTAAGCCGGCTCTTAATTGGATTGCAATGTGTTGGGGCTGCCTCACAAAGTATTGATGAGACCATCGAACATGTGAAAGTTAGACATTCTTTTAACAAGCCGTTGGCAACGTATCAAGGAGTTTCATTCCCAATAGTGACTCACTATACTCAGTTAGAGCTTGTGAAGTGGCAAGCCTATCGAGGACTTTGGCTTCGTGATCAAGGGTTGAACCATAGTAAAGAATCAGCTTCAGTAAAATGGTTAGGTCCAAAATATAGTGTAGATGCCATTCATGAATGTTTACTGTTGAACGGCCACTATGCTTATACGAAGGAAATGCCGCTAGAGCAACGTTTACGTGACGTCATTGGTTTAGAAATTGGTGATGGAACTGCTCAAGCCAATATGATGGTCATTGCAAAAGACATTATTGGAAAAGAATTCCGATCATATTAAACTAGAGGATTGTAGTGTATGGAAAAGGTAAATTGCTATTTTATCGGTCAAATTGCAAGAGTGCAAAGAACCTTTACAGAGGATGATGTGAAGCGCTGGAGTTTGTTAACGCAGGATTTCAATGATGTCTATGACCCGGAATTTTTCAGTAAAGATTTAGGTCGCTCACTGGTCCCAGGAATTTTAAGCGAAGGTCTCCTAACAGAGGCAATCAGTAAAGAGTTGCCAGGTGGATCATGTGTCATTATACAAAAGGAATTAGTGTTCATACATCCAGTTCAAATCGACAACACGATTACAGCAGAGATAGAGATTATTGATGTGAATGTACAGCGAAATTGGATCACAATAAAAGTTCGATGTAGGAATGAACTTCGTATTGACGTGATTCAAGGGAAAATTATTCTGAAACTATTATGACAATGGAGGGATTAATACGATGGAATTAACAGATGTTTTATATGAAAAAACCAATGGGATTGCAAAGATTACAATGAATCGGCCTAAAGTCTACAATGCTTTTCGTGCAAGAACAGTTCAAGAATTAATTTGGACCTTCCGTGATGCTTGGGACGATAACCGTATTGGCGCGGTAATCTTGACAGGAGCTGGAGAGAAGGCATTTTGTGTCGGTGGAGATCAAAAAGAAAAAGGAGAAGAAGGTGGATATGATTATTCTGGAGGTTTAGGGGGAGGGATGGGGTTGGAAATTGAAAATCTACACCAAACAATCCGCAATATCCCAAAGCCTGTTATTGCAGCGGTTAATGGATTTGCTATTGGAGGTGGGCATGTCCTTCATGTCGTTTGTGATTTAACGATTGCATCTGAAACGGCAAAATTCGGCCAGAGTGGGCCTAAGGTAGGAAGTTATGATGCCGGATTTGGTTCTGCTTATCTAGCCCGAATTGTCGGTGAAAAGAAAGCAAGGGAAATCTGGTATTTGTGTGAACAATACACTGCACAAGAAGCAAAAGAAATGGGACTTGTGAACAAAATCGTTCCCGCAGAACAACTGCAACAAGCAGCAGAAGAATGGGCGGAAAAGATTCTCGAGAAGAGCCCGACAGCGCTTAAAATGCTTAAATACTCCTTTAATGCTGATAGTGCAAACATCCAAGGGATTTCTCAGCTATCGATGGGCAGTCTAGCGATGTTTTACAACACGCAAGAATCGGAAGAAGGAAAGAATGCTTTCCTAGAAAAGCGGCCAGTAGATTTTAAAAAGTTCAGAAGGTAATGAGGGGGATGGAAACTAGTGAAATTGGATACGATTTTGAGTCAAGAATATGTGGAAAAATATCAATGTATTTGGCCAAATCGAACGATTTTAGATTATTTAAATGATGCGATAGAGAATGATCCAGATAAAATAGCGATTATTGATATAAAAAGCCGTTTTACTTACAAGGAACTCGGTAAGTTGGTTGATCGAATCGCTTTAGGCCTTTTGAATATAGGATTGGGAAAAGGAGATGTTATCTCTTTTCAACTGCCTAATTGGAATGAGTTCATTATCCTTCATTATGCGGTTACAAGGATAGGCGCCATAAGCAATCCCTTAATTCCGATTTATCGTGATCGGGAAATTGGCTATATGGTCGAAATGGCAGAGTCTAAAATGATCGTTGTTCCAGATAGTTTCCGAGGTTTTTATTATCCTGCCATGATTGAGAGGCTAAGCCATAAATGGCCTTCATTAGAACATATTTATGTGATAGGGGACGAAGTGCCGAATGGGATGAAATCTTTCTCTTCTTTGCTTGAGGAACCTTGGGAAGAGCGGATGGATGCATCCATTTTGGATGAAATCATACATGACCCAAATGATGTTACCGAAATTATCTTTACATCGGGAACGACGGGGAGTCCAAAGGGAGTCATGCATACACATAATACTCTTTGTGTATCAACGAATTACTGGATTGACCATTTACATTTAACATCCGATGACGTCCTATTCATGGCGTCAACATTTGCTCATCAAACTGGATTTGGTTATGGGGTGAGGCTACCAACTCATTTTGGGGGTACAGGTGTTTATCAAGACATTTGGAATCCGAATGAATTTATTGAATGGATTGAGAAGGAGAAGATAACGTTTACAGCGGGTGCGACTCCCTTTCTGCAAGATATGATTCAAATGGAGGGAATAGAAACGTACAATCTTAACTCATTCCAAGTCTTTGTAGCTTTAGGCGCCCCGATTCCAAGGCAGTTGGTGAAAGACGCGGCAGAAAAAGTACGGTTCAAAATATTGTCAGGATGGGGACAAACAGAAGATGGCCTAGTGACCTTGACGAGACTTGAAGATTCAGCAGAAAAACTGACAAATACCGATGGGGTTCCATTTCCGGAAATGGAGTTGAAAGTAGTGAATTTTGAAGGAAAGATCTGCGCTCCAAATGAAGAAGGTGATTTACTTGCTAGGGGTCCTGCCCTATTTGTCGGGTATTTGAAGAGGATTGATGACACCATTGCAGAACATAAGGACGGATGGTTCATTACCGGTGATCGAGCAATTATGGATGAAGAAGGATATATCAGGATTTCTGGAAGAAACAAAGACATTATCATTCGTGGAGGTGAAAATATACCAGTCGCTTACGTAGAAAACGTATTATATGAACACCCGGATATTTCAAGCGTGCAGGTCATTGCTGTACCAGATGTTAGGCTTCAGGAAAAAGCATGTGCATGTATCAGCGTAAGACCAGGGAAGAGCCCGATTACAATGGAATCATTAAAGAAATTTCTATATGAAAAAGGTTTGGCCAAACAATATTGGCCAGAACAACTTGAAATCATGGATGATTTTCCGCGTACTCCTAGCGGGAAAATCCAGAAGTTCCGTCTTCGGGAAATGATAAACGAAAAGATACAAGACAAAATATAGGACCAGTTAATGTAACCACATAGCAATTTCATGATAAAAATGGAGGGATTTATGATGAATAACCGAGTAGCATTTATCACTGGAGCAGGAAGCGGAATTGGTAGAGAGATTGCTAAAACATTAGCCTCTCGAAATATGAACATTGTTGTGGCCGATATCAATAGTAAAAACGCAGAAGAAACTGTTTCTTTAATTGAGCAAGCGGGTTATGAAGCTAAGGCCGTCTATTGTGATGTAACGAGTTTAGAGAGTGTGAAAAAAGCAGTTGAAGAATCAGTGAGCCTTTATCAAAAGATTGATGTATTGGTTAATAATGCAGGATGGGACAAAGTAGAACCTTTCCTAAAAAGTGATCCAAGCACTTGGAAAAGGATTATCGATATTAATTTACTGGGTCAAGTTCATACTTGTAAGGAAATTTTACCGCTTATGATTGAAAACGGTTACGGAAAGGTAGTCAATATTGCGTCGGATGCAGCAAGAATTGGATCTAGCGGTGAGGCCGTCTATTCGGCTGCTAAGGGTGGGGTCATTGCGTTCACGAAAACAATAGCAAGAGAAATGGCACGTCATAAGCTTAACATCAATTGTATTGCGCCAGGTCCAGCCGACACGCCTTTATTTCAAGAAATTGGTTCTTACAATGAAGGAATAGCTGGAGCTTTGGAGAAAGCGATTCCGTTCCGTCGTTTAGCTCAACCAGAAGATATTGCCGGTGCTGTGGCCTATTTTGTTTCGGAAGAAGCAGGATATGTAACTGGGCAAACTCTTTCCGTCAATGGCGGCTTAACCATGGTTTGACTTTATGAAACTGATTAAATGGTAATCACAAAAAGTAAAACTATAGCCTGAAAATATTTCTTAGGATTTTTAATCACCCAGTGGGTCAAATAGGTTGATTTTGTTTGATTTGATAGCCATTTGTATTATTTCGAAGCTTAGGAGAATAGTATCCTCCTATATGTAAAAGAAATCGGGTTAAGGAATTAAACCTAATACCAATAGAAGGGGGAGAAAATACCGTGAATTTTGAATTTTCAGACGATATCAAAATTTTAAAACAAGGAATCCGAGAATTTATTGATAACGAAGTAGAACCACATGCCATGTTAATTGAAGAAAGCAATGAAATCCCAGAAATCATTATGGGGAAATCGAAAGAAATGGGACTGTTTGGCCTTAGCATTCCTGTAGAATATGGTGGGTTAGGCATTGATATGGTAGGGAAATGCGCCATTCTAGAGGAGTTGGGAAGAACACATAACGGTTATACAACAGTAATAGGCGGACATACGGGAATTGGCGGCGTTGGAATTGTAGAGATGGGAAATGAAGAACAAAAACGCAGATATTTACCTGACATGGCATCAGGTGACAGAATTGGCGCTTTTGCTTTAACTGAACCAAGCGCAGGTTCACATGCCTCAAATCTGAAAACAACAGCGGTTAAAAAGGGTGAAAAGTATATCCTGAATGGAAGCAAACATTACATTACTAATGCTCCAATCGCAGATGTGTTTACAGTAATGGCTGTTACAGATCCTTCTAAGGGTGCAAAAGGAATCACATCTTTTATCGTCGAAAAAGACTCCCCAGGATTTCAACTAGGAAAAATCGAACGGAAAATGGGCCTTCATGGTTCACATTCTTCTGAAATTTTCTTTGAGGATTGTGAAGTTCCAGTTGAGAATGTATTGGGTGAAGAGGGGCAAGGGTATATGAATGCCCTGAAAATCTTGGCGAATGGACGTGCAGGAATGGCAGCACGAAACCTAGGGTCGTGTGAAAAATTACTTGAGATGTCGATTGATTTTGCTCATATGAGAATTCAGTTCGACAAACCAATCTTCGAACAACAAATTATTCAACATTACTTGGCAGATATGGCATTAGATACAGAAGCCCTTCGATCCATGACCTATCGCGTTGCGTGGATGGTTGATCAAAAAAAGAACGTCATTAAAAATGCGGCTATGGTCAAGTTACTTGGTTCAGAAACGTATAATCGTGTAGCTGATAAGGCTCTCCAAATTCATGGAGGGATTGGTTACATTTCTGAATATCCCATTGAACGTTTTTATCGTGATGCACGTATTACGAGAATTTATGAAGGTACATCCGAAATCCAAAAGAATATCATAGCGGCTCAGCTTCATAAACAGTACCAACGATAATTAGGAAAGCAGGATTAATAGTAAAATAAACTTTGCTTAAGGTTAATAGAGAATATTTTTTATGTGATTAAGTTCGATTTCCAAAGAGTATGTTAGGCGATTTTTTATTTAACATATCGTTGGATTTTATACATTACTAAAAAAACTTTATTTAATAAGTTTGACAATTAGATTGAACGTGTTAATATAAAGGCAAATGAACTAAATATACAATTTGTACCACTAGGGGTGCTTTACAGGTAAAAGTCAATTTTACCGCAGAAGCTGAGATTAAAGTATAACTTTAAGACCCTTAGAACCTGATCTGGTTTACACCAGCGTAGGGAAGTGGGGTCATGAAACAATACGTTTATGTATTATTTCAAGTACAACCACTTTCTTTACGTCGGTAAAGGAAGTGGTTTTTTATTTGCTCAAAAGAGGTGATTATAGGTTACCAATCATTATTTATCCAGTTTCATTGCTTAATAAAATACAAATTTGGAGGTATAGAAAATGAAATTTTCAGAGGTCATTCGTAAAGAAGTAGATCATATTTGGGAAGCAAGCTTCAATCACCCGTTTGTTAGAGGAATTGGAGATGGCACATTGCCAGTAGAGTGTTTTCGTTTTTATGTCATGCAAGATGCATATTATTTATCTCACTTTGCTAGAGTTCAAGCTTTAGGTGCAGTCAAAGCAACAGATTTACATACAACTAGTCGACTAGCAAGCCATGCACAAGGAACATATGAAGCTGAATTAAAGCTTCATGAAAATTTTTCTGAGAGATTAGGTATTACAGAAGAAGAAAGGAAAAACTTTAAGCCTGCTCCTACTGCCTATGCCTACACATCCCATATGTATCGTGCCGCGTATTCTGGCCATTTAGGGGATGTGATTGCGGCCATCTTACCGTGTTACTGGCTGTACTATGAAATAGGTGAAAAACTGCAAGGGTGTATACCTGATGAGCCAATTTATCAAGAGTGGATTGCGGCATACGGAGGAGAATGGTTCCGTACGTTGGTAGAAGAACAAATCGCGAGACTTGATGAGATCGCTGAAAAAGTAACGGAAGAAGACAAAGAAAGAATGAAAGAGCATTTTATCCTTAGCAGTCAATATGAATACTCATTTTGGGAAATGGCTTATCGCTTAGAAACTTGGCCAGTGCATAAGGAAACATTAGAAGTATAAAGGAGATTGACAATGAGAAAAGGGTTGAAATTAACGGATATTTTAGTCACAATCGTGATTGCCGTCGCATTTGGAATAGTTTATATCCTTTGGGGATCGATATATTATTCCGTTAAACCATTAGGGTTACATGTAGATCAATTAATTTATGGAATGTGGTTTATAGCAGGGCCCGTTGCTTTTTTAGTTATGAGGAAACCGGGTGTGGCTCTGTTGGCAGAAATCGCGGCAGCGTCCGGTGAATTCTTTTTAGGTTCACCGTGGGGATTAACCGTACTCTTATATGGAGTTGTACAAGGAGTATTCGCGGAACTGGTGTTTATGGCGTTCAGGTATAAAAAGTTTAATATGTCGGTTGCTGTATTAGCGGCGATAGCTTCATGTGTAGGATCGGTCCTCATGGATTTTGCATACGGAGAAATTGGTGCCCTCTCTCTTTGGAATTTACTATTATTTATGATTGCAAGATTTATCGGGTCAATTTTCTTTGCTGGTGTATTTGCTTACTATCTAGTAAAAGTATTAGAAGCAACAGGAGTAACTAATCTAGTTCGTCCAGTATCAAGTAAGGATTATGCTGCACTGGATCAAAAGTAGAGGTTGATAAGTATGGAACGAATAGCTCTTGTTGAAAAGTTAAGATTGAAGTTTCCCGGTGATGAGTCCTTGATATTCAAGGACTTATCCGTCTCGTTTGATAAAGGTGAAAAAGTTCTATTGTTGGGACCGTCCGGATGTGGAAAGTCTACACTTTTGCAAGTGTTAAGTGGGCTGATCCCACATTCCATTGAAGTCCCGATGAAAGCGAAAGAACTGGAGAGCCCTTCTTCATGGGGATATGTTTTTCAAGACCCAGATAGTCAGTTTTGTATGCCATTTGCAGATGAAGAAATTGCCTTCGTCCTTGAAAACCTTTCCGTTCCTAAGCAGCAAATGAATGAAAGGATTCACAATCATATCCGGCAGGTAGGATTACACTTAGATGATATCCATACAAGTATTGATACATTATCAGGCGGGATGAAACAGCGTTTAGCGATTGCGTCAGTATTGGCACTTGAACCTGAAGTGATATTTTTAGATGAACCAACCGCTATGCTTGATCCGGTTGGAACAAAAGAAATTTGGGGTGTTTTAAAGGAAATTGGCAAAGACAAGACCGTTATTATCGTTGAACATAAAATTGACCATGTTTTAGAATTTATCGAACGAATAGTGCTTTTTAACGATAACGGTCAAATCATTGCTGATGGTCCCAAAGACAACATTCTTTCATTATACAAAAACAAAATGAAAGAACATGGAATCTGGTTCCCTGGTGTTTGGGATGAGTATATTCATGACCATGCACCCATTCGTGAACAAACGGAAGTTAATGATGGCGGTACCATTATGCAAATGCAAGGTTTTAGAGGTTTCCGAAAAAAGGAAGAAAAAATTATGGTTGAAGAGCTGCAGATCCACTCAGGGGAATGGATTGTCATCAGCGGAGAAAATGGAGCGGGCAAGAGTACGCTTTTGCATGCACTGATGCAGTTCATTAAAACGAATGGTTATTATGATTTGATGGGAACCTCGATTAAAAAGGTGAAAAATCTAACAGATTACATGACGTTTGTCTTTCAAAATCCTGAGTTTCAATTCGTTGCGAATTCTGTATATGAAGAAATCGCTTATTCATTACGAATTGACAAAAAGCCTCCAAAAGAAATAGAAGAGAGAGTTCATGCACTGCTTGAAGTGTTCCACCTTACGGCCCATCGCGATAAACATCCTTTTCAATTATCGATGGGTCAAAAGCGGCGATTAAGTGTAGCGGCTTCAATAGTGAAAGAAAAAAAGATCATTCTTTTAGATGAGCCTACCTTTGGCCAAGATTCGAAAAATACCTTTGCCTTACTGGAATGGTTCGAGGAATATCGAAAGCGGGGTATTACAGTGATTATGGTAACCCATGATGATCATATTTCAAAAAACTTTGCAACTAGGATCTGGACGGTTAAGGATGGGAAAGTAATTAGTGATGAAAAGATTAGCAAGCAACTAGCGTTTTTAGAGACCGAAGTTTTATCACTATAGAAGGGGTGTCATGTAAGTGAATGTTTCGAGTGCAGAAACATGGCTCCATAAGATTAATCCAAGCCTTAAGCTTTTTGTATTAATTGTGTTATGTATGGTGGCGTTATTTATTAAAGACCTAAATTATATGATTAACGTTACCATGGGTGTTTTACTCTTATTTTTGTGTTTTTCCGGTCATCCGATAAAACGTATTTTACTCCTATCAATTCCTTTTTGTTTCATTTTTTTATCTACTTCTTCTGCAATGATATTATTCGGACAAGGGGAAACACTTTGGTTTAAGTGGGGACTCATTTCGATTACGGAAGAGAGTTTCATGAGGGGATTATTGGTTGGCTTTCGAGCCTTGCTTTTTGCGGTACTTGGATTAACTTTTTCGTTAACGACGAGACCTGTCAACCTGTTTTATTCCTTAATGCAGCAAGTTAAGCTTAAACCTAAATATGCTTATAGTTTCATGGCGGCGTTAAGGCTTATTCCTATCATGTTGGAGGAATTTCAAACGATACGGAATGCGATGAGGGTACGTGGCGTCGAAAGGAAAAAAGGAATAAGATCCGTATATTTTAAAATGAAAGCCTACTCCATTCCGTTGTTATCCGGAAGTATTAGACGGGCTCACCGGATTGCGGTCGCGATGGAGGCCAAACGATTTTCAGATACCAGGAATCGAACATACTATTATGAATTTGGGTTTTCTAAAAATGACCATGGGTTCATTCTGTATTTTGTCATCTTGTTGTTGGCAGGGTTTTATCTATCTGTCCAATTTCCGTATTTATCAATTTGATTAAAGAAGAATTGATTATTATCGTTAAGGAGTTCTTAGTATGAATGCACAAGAATTGCATATTATTTCTACTGGGAAACAGCCAATTGAAAAGTTTGTTGAGATTGCTTCAAACATTCAGGATTATGTTGATTTCTTTTATCTTAGAGAAAAGCAGATGAGTGCGTCACAACTCTATAAAGCTGTGACCTTATTACATGAAAAAAAGATTCCGTTGTCTAAAATCATTATTAATGACCGAGTGGATGTAGCTTGGGCTATGAAGGTTTTTGGTGTGCAATTGGCTTTTCATAGTTTAGATGTCAGAGTCGTAAAGCAAGCATTTCCAGAAATCAGGGTTGGGAGCTCTATTCATTCCTTTGATGAAGCAAAGGCTGCTTTCCATAATGGAGCCAATTACGCGATTTATGGCCATATTTTCGAAACAAACTCAAAACGAGGTCTCGCTCCTAAGGGAGTAGAGGAGCTTCAAAAAATCACGATGAATATCAAACTACCTATTATTGCAATAGGTGGAATAACACCATCTAATAGTCAACTTGTACTAAATTCAGGTGCACAAGGGATCGCGGTTATGTCAGGTGTTCTAGAAGCGGAAAATCCAATAAAATCTGCAAAAGAGTATGCAAGGTCTTTAGGAAAGGAGATATAAGATGAATTCCATATATGATGCGATCATTGTAGGTGGTGGTGTAATTGGAGGGTCTATTGCTTATCAATTAGCTAAACGAGGTAAAAAAGTCCTTTTATTAGAGAAAGATAGACTTGCTAGTAAAGCATCTAGTGCAGCTGCCGGGATGTTAGGAGCGCAATCCGAGTTAGAATCTGATAACCCGCTTTTTACATTAGCAAGACAAAGCAGGGGGATGTTTCCCGAGCTGTCGGAAGAATTAAAAGACATAAGCGGGATTGATATTGAATTAGTTAACAAAGGAATGTTTAAGGTAGCACTTACTAGTGAACAAGAATCAGATTTGAAGAACATGATCAAAATCCAGCAAAAAGCCGGGCTTGAGGCGGAATGGTTTACAACTGCTGAAATAAGAAAAAAGGAGCCTCTTCTTTCTGATGAGATTAGAGGTGGTATGTATATTCCAAAGGATGGACAAGTTTCGGCCTCTAGGTTGTCGCTCGCTTTTACTAAATCTGCTGCTGCTCTAGGCGCTGATATAAAGGAATATGTACATGTCTCTGATTTGATTATTGAAAACGCGTGTGTAAGAGGTGTGGTCACTAATATAGGAGAATTTTTTAGTGAAAATGTAATAGTAGCAAGTGGAGCATGGAGCAATTTTCTTCTAGAAAAGGCCGAGGTAAAGCTTGATACATATCCCGTAAAAGGCGAGTGCTTTTCAGTTTTGACTAATCGTCCATTGCTTGAAAAAACGATTTTTTCACATGGGTGCTATCTTGTACCTAAAGTTGGCGGGAGAATCATTGTTGGTGCGACGGTTAAAGCTCACACTTTTGACCAAAAGGTAAGTATCGAAGGAATTTCAACATTAATAGAAAAGGCAACACATCTGCTTCCAGCACTTAAAGAAACGGAGTGGGAAAAAGCATGGGCTGGAATACGTCCTCAAACAGGAGATGGCCTACCTTACTTTGGAGAACATCCAGCATACAATGGACTTTTTATTGCAACGGGTCACTTTAGGAATGGAATTCTACTATCTCCTATTACGGGTGTACTTATAGCAGATATAGTTGAAAGAAAGGCAAATTCTGAATGGTCTGCTTTTCGAGTGGATCGTTCGATAAATACAATTTTTTCATAATAGAGGTGAATGAATTGGAATTAATTATTAATGGAGAAAAAATACAAATTCCTGCTAATGAGTCAACTGTTGCGGAGTTATTGCAAAGCATTTTAGCTTACATCAGAAAGTCGTGATTGTGGAATTAAATGATGAAATTTTAGAAAAAGAATATCAGAATGAAACGCGTTTGTCAAATGGAGACAAAGTTGAGATTGTACATTTTGTAGGAGGCGGATGATATGTTAAAAATTGGTTCTTATGAATTTTCTTCAAGATTACTATTAGGTACTGGGAAATATTCAAGTTTCGATGTTCAGAAGCAAGCAGTGGAGATTTCAGAGACTGAAATATTAACATTTGCAGTTCGGAGAATGAATATTTTTGAAGCTAGCCAACCAAATTTTTTAGAAAAGCTTGATTTGAAAAAATATACACTTCTTCCCAATACAGCAGGAGCTAAAACGGCCAAAGAAGCTGTCCGAATAGCTCAGCTTGCCAAGGCGTCTGGGCTTTGTGACATGATAAAGGTAGAAGTGATTGGTTGTCAAAAAACACTATTGCCTGATCCGATTGAAACACTAAAGGCAGCAGAGGAATTAGTAAAGCTAGGTTTTATAGTGTTACCATATACTTCTGATGATGTGTTACTTGCTAAACGTTTAGAAGAAGTAGGATGTCATGCGATTATGCCTGGAGCTTCTCCAATTGGATCAGGCCAAGGTATTATAAACCGACTAAACTTACGATTTATTATTGAACAGTCCAATGTTCCGGTAATTGTTGATGCTGGAATTGGAACACCATCGGATGCAACGATTGCCATGGAATTAGGGGCAGATGGTGTATTGCTTAATACAGCTGTATCGGGTGCCAAAGATCCAATCAAAATGGCGAAAGCAATGAAGCTTGCTATTGAATCAGGGCGCTTAGGGTATGAAGCAGGGAGAATTGAAAAAAATGAGTACGCTATAGCAAGCAGTCCAGTTGAAGGAATGAGCATTGGATGAATGAACGTTATTCACGCCAAGAACTCTTTTCACCAATTGGAGTCGAAGGGCAACAGAAAATTTCTAAGAAACACGTTTTGGTGATTGGAGCAGGGGCTCTCGGTACGGGAAGTGCTGAAGGACTTGTGCGAGCAGGAATTGGAAAACTGACCATTGTTGACAGAGATTATGTGGAGTGGAGTAATCTTCAAAGACAGCAACTTTATTGTGAGGAAGATGCTGAAAAAAGAATGCCAAAAGCAGTGGCGGCGGAGAATCGATTGAAAGCGCTAAATTCAGATGTAATTGTAAAATCACATGTGTTGGATGTGTCAGTGGAGGAACTGGAGCGACTCGTTGACAGAGTCGATTTAATATTGGACGCCACCGATAATTTTGATACAAGGATGCTGATTAATGATATATCACAAAAATTCAAAATTCCATGGATTTACGGAGCGTGTGTGGGGAGCTATGGAATAAGTTACACAATTGTCCCAGAAGTAACTCCATGTTTGAATTGTTTGCTGGAAACGGTTCCAATTGGTGGATTAACCTGTGATACGGCTGGAATTATTAGTCCCGCCGTTCAAACGGTTGTTGCTTATCAACTGACTGAAGCATTAAAAATTCTTGTGGAAGATTATGATTCCCTTAGAAATAAAATCGTTTCATTTGACCTTTGGAAAAATGAGCATACAGCCATAAATGTAAAGAAATTAAAAAAAGACAGCTGTTTGTCATGTGGGTCAAAGCGAACCTACCCACACCTTTCTTATCTAAATAAAACAAAAACAGCGGTTTTATGCGGGAGGGAGTCTGTCCAGATTCGCCCAGCAATGAAGTTTGAAAGAGATTTAGTGCAACTTGAAAAAAATCTGCTTGCTCAAGGTGGTAAAATCGTTCGAAATCCATATTTACTTTCATTCACAATCGGGCCTCATCGATTAGTTGTTTTTAAAGATGGTCGGGCCCTGATTCATGGAACAAAAGAAATCGCAGAAGCAAAATCGTTGTATCATCGCTATTTAGGCTAAATTATTGCAGTCAGTAAAATGAAAATTCACACTGAAAGAGTGTTAGGCAAAGATGTGCTATCCGTTTATTTCAAGCTATCAATCACCCATAAAACTAGCATATATTTACCTCCGATATTATTGCTTAGGTGGTCAAGTAGGGGATGGAAACCTTGTTAAGCGTGAAAAGCCTACGTCTTTGTCTGACATCAGTGTGCCTTTTTCAGGTTCATTGAACCAAAGAAATAAAAGAGTTTCTGCATAACAAAACGAATTTAGCAGATATCCTTTTTCTCCTAGTTTTCAACCTATGCTAGTCCTACTTATTTAAAACCTCTCATATCACTGCTGACTAATCCTCTATACACTTGCCGTGTACCTTTCTTATATAAAAAAGCTAGGGAAAGCTGGTTTACTTTCTTCTATTAATAAGACGCAAAAGGAAATCTTATTAGATGAGATGCATGTAGAAGAGGAAACAGCTAAAGTATGCATAACTACAGCTTTTTGTATCTGGTGCCACCTTGCTGCAGTTACGTATATCCGTAACTAATAATGAAGTGATAAAAAGTAAATTGGTGTCATCTTTTGAGAATGGGAACTGTTAGGTGCAACAGGACAGTCTATCTTGTTGAAATATTAAGCAGGGCTTGAAAAGCTGAACTTAAGCGCAGAACCTACAGAAGGCGGCTATATTCTTAAAGGTGTTCTGGCGTCTGTTTCAAACCTTGGTATAATCATTGGTTCGGATTAATAGCAGGTGTCAACGAAAATAATCGTATTCTGGGTGTTATCTGAAGATGCTGATACATTTGTGGAGCAGATTCGTCCGGCATTCATAGCTTACCAAATTCCTCTCGGTCTGGGTGTTACCCAAGTGCTAATATCCGCCTTAAAGCGGAATACTTAACAATTAAAGCCGTTCAATCAAGTATGATGCATAACGGGAGTGCCGGTTATTTAAAAGACAGTGCACCATCACGTCGCCTTCGTGAAGCATATTTCTTCGCTAACTTGACAGTTGACACCAACAGTGAAACATTTGGAAAAAGTCCTAAATGGATAACGAAATCCCCCAAGATTATAGCCTTATACTCAAGTGCAGAGATATATCTGGGTAATTAATGCGTACCCAAAAAATATTAAAAGATTAGTCCGGACTATTTTGAATCCAGCATTTGGTCATTCTGTGAATTAGAAAAAGTATGTAAACAAAAGCGATGTCGACCCTTTAAGGCGGCACCGCTTTTGTTATGGAACGAATATATAAGCAGAACCGTTTACATATCGTGACTGCTATTATGTTTCTGACGGGAGTGCTGTCTATTTTTTACCTTATGAGAACCGCTTAGCGGGGCAGGTTGACCTGGGTTATTACCTTTAGGTGCATTTTTTCGAATATCTTTACCATCATTTTTGTTCATGTGCGATCCCTCCTACACCTTAAGATAATCAATCGGTGAAAAATTATTCATATACATATATTTGTATACCTCGTACATGCTATGGATGGATACTAATTAAGGAGATGAATCTAATGCAGGATAAACAAGATAAGCGGAGGACTTTTCAAGAAGCTCAGCAAAGCCATCAACAAGTAACTGATATGTACTCAGCCATTGAAAAAACGGCGCCGAATTACGGAACAGAATTGAAACATGTGAAGCAGGAAGTAAATGAGGCCTTTCAGCAAATACAATCAGCTTTAGTCACCGCTTCTGAGCATCAGCGAGAACAATTAAAACAATTTGAACAGGATATTCAGGCAATTGTAAATGAAGTCAATTCAGACGATTATTGATTTCTATACCTGAAGGCACTAGTAGAAGCGCTTTTTCCCTGTTTTTAGAATAGAATAGGCTTTTTGAAGAATGCAGTTCATCTGCATTTTCAAAAAGCCTTTACTATTTAATGCTAGAATAAGGAAATTATTGGTTTTTCTTTCGTTTTTTATTATTTTGCCTTTGGATCTCGGTTAACGGTGGTTCATTTCCTAATTCATCATGGTAACCCGCTCCATTACCCTGTGCTTTTGCAGCGTTCATTCCGGGTATTACATGATTAGCCTTTTGTTTTGCCATTTCGACACCTCCACTCATAGAGTGTGATAATGGTGAATGATTATGTATGCATTACTAATATGTTTTATTGGAATAATTTATCAGGTATATAATTAGAACATTTTAGAAAAACAACATGCAAGTAAGGCTTCCCAAAAGCACTTTAATAAATAAAGGAGATTTTTCTATAAGTCAAACTTATCAAAAACAATAACTTTCTTGTTATTTACTTATACTCAATTCTATATTAGTATTAAGTCGAAGGAAGAGTTAGGGTGGGAGAACAGAGAGAAAATTCGACAAACTAACTTTTTTACTTATATTTATAGTAGACATGGTTTCAGTGAACCAGGTTTTACTTTTATGTGCAGAATAAGTTCTGACAGTTTAATAGGGGGTAATATTCATGACGAAAAATGACGTATACCAAGCGCGTAAATCCTTTGAAATTGAAGGGGAACGCTACAACTACTACAGCCTAGACGCTATTGAAAAAGCAGGGGACGGCCAAGTATCACGCCTTCCATATTCCATTAAAGTCCTACTTGAAGCAGTACTTCGCCAAGTAGACGGAAGAGTAATCACAAAAGAACACGTTGCGAACCTTGCTAAATGGGGAACAAGCGAGCAACAAGATATAGATGTTCCGTTCAAGCCTTCACGTGTTATCCTACAAGATTTCACTGGTGTTCCAGTTGTTGTAGATTTAGCTTCTCTACGTAATGCATTCGCTGCACTTGGTGGAGATCCTGATAAAATCAACCCGGAAATTCCAGTTGACCTTGTAATTGACCACTCTGTACAAGTTGATAAAGCAGGTACAATTGATTCTCTTGATGCCAATATGGATCTTGAATTCGAACGTAATGCAGAGCGTTACCAGTTCCTAAGCTGGGCTCAAAAATCATTCAACAACTACCGTGCGGTTCCACCAGCAACTGGTATCGTTCACCAAGTTAACCTTGAGTACCTTGCGAACGTAGTACATGCGGTTGAAACTCCAAACGGCGACTTTGAAGTATTCCCTGACTCTGTATTCGGTACAGATTCACATACTACAATGATCAACGGTATTGGTGTTCTTGGTTGGGGTGTCGGCGGTATCGAAGCAGAAGCAGGTATGCTTGGACAGCCTTCATACTTCCCAGTACCAAAAGTAGTTGGTGTGAAACTAACTGGTCAACTTCCTAAAGGAACAACAGCTACTGACCTTGCATTGAAAGTAACTCAAGTTCTTCGTGCACACGGCGTAGTTGGTAAATTTGTTGAGTTCTACGGCCCTGGAGTAGGATACCTTCCACTTGCTGACCGTGCAACAATTGCTAACATGGCTCCTGAATACGGTGCTACAGTTGGTTTCTTCCCAGTTGATGCAGAAGCCATCGATTACATGCGCTTAACAGGCCGTGATGAAAAACAAATTAAAGTTGTTGAATCTTACTGCAAAGAAAATGGATTGTTCTACTCTCCTGAAAACGAAGATCCAGCTTACAATGATGTTGTGGAAATCGACCTTTCAGCAATTGAACCAAACCTTTCAGGCCCTAAACGCCCACAAGATTTGATTCCACTTTCTCAAATGAAACAATCTTTCCATGATGCTATCAATGCACCTATGGGTAACCAAGGTTTCGGCATGGACAATTCTGAATTAGATAAAGAAGTAACTGTTAAATTTGCCGATGGTAAAGAAACGGTAATGAAAACAGGCGCGATCGCAATTGCTGCAATCACAAGCTGTACAAATACTTCTAACCCATACGTAATGCTTGGAGCAGGTCTTATTGCTAAAAAAGCAGTTGAAAAAGGCTTGACTGTTCCGGATTATGTAAAAACATCATTAGCACCAGGTTCTAAAGTTGTTACTGGTTATCTTCGTGATGCAGGTCTTCAACCATACCTTGATCAATTAGGATTCAACGTAGTTGGTTACGGATGTACAACATGTATCGGTAACTCAGGTCCATTAGCGGACGAAATCGAAGCAGCAGTTGCTGAAGCAGATCTACTAGTAACTTCAGTACTTTCTGGTAACCGTAACTTCGAAGGTCGTATTCATCCACTAGTGAAAGCAAACTACCTTGCTTCTCCAACTTTGGTTGTGGCATATGCACTTGCAGGTACTGTGGACTTCGATCTTAACAATGATTCACTTGGTAAAGATAAAGACGGCAACGATGTGTATCTTGCTGATATCTGGCCATCACAAGAAGAGGTTAACGCTGCTGTTAAAGCAACAGTTACACCGGAATTATTCCGTAAAGAATACGAAACAGTATTCAACGATAACAAACGTTGGAATGAAATCCAAACAAGCAACGAAGCAATTTACGCTTTCGATTCTAAATCAACATACATTCAAAATCCTCCATTCTTTGAAGGATTATCACCAGAACCAGGTTCAGTTAACCCACTTTCTGGCTTGCGCGTAGTAGGTAAATTCGGTGACTCAGTAACAACTGACCACATTTCTCCTGCAGGTGCTATCGGTAAAGATACACCAGCTGGTATCTACCTTCGTGAAAACGGTGTGAAACCACGTGACTTTAACTCTTACGGTTCTCGTCGTGGTAACCATGAAGCAATGATGCGTGGAACTTTCGCTAACATTCGTATCCGTAACCAAGTTGCTCCAGGTACAGAAGGTGGTTACACTACTTACTGGCCAACAGGCGATGTAATGGCTATCTATGATGCTTGTATGAAATACAAAGCTGATGGAACAGGTCTTGCAGTTATTGCTGGTAAAGACTACGGTATGGGAAGCTCTCGTGACTGGGCTGCAAAAGGTACTAACCTTCTTGGCATCAAAACAGTTATCGCTGAAAGCTTCGAACGTATTCACCGTTCTAACCTTGCGTTAATGGGTGTTCTTCCTCTTCAATTCAAAGAAGGCGAAAACGCTGAAACACTAGGATTAACTGGTAAAGAAGCGATTGCTGTTAAAATCGACGAAACAGTTAAACCACGTGATATCGTAACAGTTACAGCTACTGATGAAGCTGGAAACGTAAAAGAATTTGATGTACTTGTTCGTTTCGACTCTGAAATCGAAATCGACTACTACCGTCACGGTGGTATCCTTCAAATGGTATTACGTAATAAATTAAAAGGCTAATTTAAGCTTTTGAGAAGCGGCAAACCTACATGCTAGGTTTGCCGCTTTTTTTGTGTCAAGATTATGAAATACTGGAGTAATATATAGTGATTTTTATTAATAACGCTTTTCTGAATATGCATTTATTGATAAGATGGAAGAGGTTAGTGGAAATGGAAGTAAGTTGTTCTATTTCTGGAATTGAACAAATATTATATTGTAATGGGACTAGGGGGACGAGTATGCTTAAAAAAATTATTGCCTCGGTGGTCTTACTGTCACTGTTTACGATAGCAATCGTGCAAGCGATGGATAATAAACCGGATAAAAATGCTGAAAATGATTCCCTGGGCGGACTTAAAATTGGTGCAGCGGCACCAGATTTCTCCCTAAAGACGCTCGATGGCAAGCAGGTTAATTTGTCGGACTATAAAGGGAAAAAAGTAATGCTGAACTTCTGGGCTACGTGGTGCCCGCCTTGTAAAAAGGAAATGCCAGATATGCAGAAATATTCGCAACAGGCAGGAGAAGATGTCGTCATTCTAGCTGTCAACATTGATCCGGAAAATGATGTACGAGCATTTGTTGAGGATAATGGTATCACTTTTACCATTCCTTTAGACAGTCAGAGTGCAAAAAACCCGGTAAATGAGCGTTATAAAATTCTTAGTATTCCGACGACGTACTTTATCGACAGTAAGGGTATTATCAGAAATAAAGTTATTTCAGCGATGCAGCTTAAAGATATGGAACGAAACATCAATAGCATCAATTGACGGAATCCTTATGGGGTTCCGTATTTTTTTATATAGTGGTTATTGATTTAGCTTATATGTAACAAATTTGTCATAAATTAATTGAAAAATCAAAAAAATATTAAAAATAAGGTTACTGCCTATGAAAAATGGGTTAAAGTATAGAGGGTGATATAAAGGGGTGTTTATAAATATAAATAACTGATAATTATGACAATTGAAAGAATTCGCACCATATAGTCATAATTTTACGTTAATTGGGTAATGCTGAACATTATATTATGAACAAGTAGGTGAAAAACATGAAAAAAAGAAAACGGACGTTTGAAGAATTGATTAAAGAAAATAAAAAAGAATTGTTGATGGACGTTAAACAAATGGAAAGACTTGAGGAACGACTTGAGAAAAAACATATGCAAAAGGCTGAATAACCTTTGCAAGGGCTTTCTTTCGAAAAAAAAGAGCCAGTACATTGAAGTTTTCTTCAAAGTGCTGGCTCTTTTTCGGTTTAGTTTAAAAAATATAGTGCCTTTTCAAAAACTGGCACTCATGAATTTCAGCTTTTTTAACAATGATAAGGTAAGGAGGCGATTAAAAATGGGTAATCCTAAAAAAGATTCTAAACACTTCAGACCAAGCCATCTTGGTACACAGCCGAGAGCGGCAGGAGGAAATAACGGAAAGCAAATGCAGGACAAATCTGGTAAGCATGCTCAGGTTATTCAAACAAAAGGCGAATAAACTGCTTTTAATTAAATACTTGTAATAATATTATGTAAACTATTTACAAAAAAATAACATGATTTGAGGCGATAGAAAATGGGCTCATTTAAACACAATCAAGACAACAGATTGGATAATGTTGAAAAACTTCAGGATGCAATTCAGAATACAGAAGAGAACATAAAGGTCGCAAATGAAACAATGTCACTCTCTTCATCAGCGGATAAAGAGGCGATAAGGGCCAAAAACGACCGAAGGAAAGAGAGTATTGCTGGCATGATGTCAGAAGTAGAAGATGAACAACAAGCTCGTGAAAGAGGTTATAAAACCGATAATCAATTAGAATAAATAGAAAGGGGGAGAAAGAAGGTTCTTTCTCCCCCTTCTTTTATGATTTTTCGTTTTTAGATGAATGGATAAAGAATGGAGAGTAGGAGATTCGCTTACATGAAAGTTAGCCGGAAGTTATGGTAAAATGTATATTGCAATAGAAATGAAAGTGGGGAAATATGATGTTGATTGCTGAAAATGAAATTGAGGTTCGATATGCAGAGACAGATCAAATGGGTGTAGTGTACCATGCTAATTATTTTGTATGGATGGAACTTGGCAGAACGAAATTAATCAATGATTTAGGGTTTTATTATGCTGATATGGAGGCGGTTGGTATCCTCTCTCCTGTTATGGATATCCAGGCTTCATATAAAATACCTGTCCGCTATGGTGATAAAGTAAAGGTAAAAACTTGGATTGAAAAATATGATGGTCTGCGTGTCATTTATGGATATGAAATCATTAACGGGGAAAATGAAGTGTCTGCAACCGGCCAGTCTTCACATGTTTGCGTTAAAAAGGACAACTTCCGACCTATATCTATTAAACGTATGTTCCCTGATTGGCATGAGGCCTATGAGCAAAATAAAAAACAGGATTAACTAATGTAATTACATAATTTGAGGTGAATTAAGGATGGCGTTTGGGATAAAACGGGTAGACGTAGTAGCCTGGAAGCAGCAAATTGATCAGGGACAAATTGCATTTCTGACTCATTATTGGCTCGATGATCGCTTTCCTGGTTGTAAGACCGTGACAAAAGTTGGGTGCAATGATTTAGAACGATTAGCAGAGTGGGGCAAAAAATACGGACTGAAAAAAGAATGGATTCATCACCGGAAGGATGGCTATTCTCATTTTGATCTATTGGGGGCTAGGCAAAAGGAAATTCTTAAAGCCGAGGATATTAATGAAAGGCTGGTCAATTGAATAGGGAATTTTGCAACAGCAGTCTACACCGCTGCTGCATGTATCAAGCACTTTTTTCGTAATGAAATTCTGGCTCAGTTAGTTTTTCATTAAAGGTGATAAGTAAATCGTGACCATCGAAGTACCAGATATCTTTTTCTTCCACATAGAAAGTAATCTTATTCAATGTAGTTGCCGCTGCCACAGCTTCAGGTTCTTCTATCATGATACCTAATGAAAAGCCGCTTTGAACGGAACTATGTCCTCCATATCTTACATAAAAGCGCAAATGAGAGCCTTCCTGAAGCTCTAACTCATCGCTATACCACTTAGCAGCTTGTTCGGAAATTGTTAGTTTCATTCAAATTCTCCTTCCCAGAGGTTCGCTATTTAAGTATAAAGTAATTATATAGCAGATGCGAATATTGTGCGCTATAGAAAGGAAATCGCTATGGAGATTATATACAATATTTGTTTTATTACTCGAAAAAAATCTGGCAAAAATGAAGTCTTAATGCTTTTTCGCAAAAAAGAGCCAAATAAACATAAATGGAATGGTGTAGGCGGGAAAATTGAACCAGGTGAAACAATCGATGAGTCGATGGAACGAGAAATTATTGAAGAAACTGGTTTGAAGGTAAAAGGACTGACCTTTCGTGGGATTGTGACATGGAATCAAACGGGAGGAATGTATGTATACCGAGCCGAAGATACCGGGGGTGGACTTCTAGCTTGCGATGAAGGAGAACTTGCCTGGAAGCCATATCAATGGGTTATGGAGGCAGATGAAGTTGTGCCCAACATAAAGTATTATCTAAGCGATATTTTACTGGATGACCCTCCATACGAATTTGCTTGTACATATGAAAACAATCTTTTACTCTCCGTTAAAAAGAAGCCATTGCCTAACATGAAAAAAAGTATTTCTCCAACTAAAATCCGCCTTTGAGCGGTTTTTTTGAATTCAACGGAAGTATTTATTATGTCCTTAGCTATATAACATAAATTAGCAGATGAATATTTGGAATATTGGTATTATAGTGAGTTAAGCAAGCTTTTTATAGTTCCAATAGAATATTTCGGAAACTATACAATGTGAAGATATAGTGATAGATCATCTAATTTAGAGGGGGTAGCTGATTTGCGGAAAACAGAGCTGCTAAAAGGGAGTACGGAGATGGTGCTGCTTTCACTATTAGCTCAAAAGGATATGTATGGGTATGAAATGATTGAACAGCTTAAACAGTTAAGTGATGGCTATTTGCATTATAAAGAAGGTATGCTATACCCCGCTTTAAAAAGGCTAGAAGGCAAAGAGTATCTAATAAGTTATTGGCGAGATTCTTTAGAAGGTCCTAAAAGAAAATACTATTATGCGACGAAATTGGGTGTTGCTCAATTTCAAGTTCAATGGGAAGAGTGGAACGCCTTTCAAGATGTAATCGGTAAGGTTGTTTCACCTATCTATGATCGCACACAAAAATAGCTGCAATGTCTGCAGCTATTTTGTTTTTTCTTTGGCTTCAGCCTCAGCCAGCTTTTTCAGCAAGATGGGCGTGGGCATATGCATGATTTGCTCTAATGGCATGTTGAGAGATTCGGATAACTTTAATGCAGTTTCAGTTGATATTTGTAATGGTTTCATGGCTCTTCTCCTAAAGACGATTTTTGGTTAGTTCTAGTGTAGCCTCAATGCTTCAATTATTCAATCCTTATGAGGGCAATTTGCATGAATCAATCAGTCAGTCTTTTGCTTCCGCTAGTAGGTAGGAGATTAAAAGGTGAAACGTAATACTGCTGAACATATTTAATATTAACAATGAAGTTTGTTAAAAACATAATGATTTAGAAAATTGGGAATTATTCGGAAAAGGTGTTAGGACATGCCAGGATTCTGAAGCATATGGCCAATTAATTTTAGAATAGAAATAAGCCCGTAAAGACGGGCTTTTATTTTTGTTTAAAAAAGCCAATGGCCTCCTCTTACAACCATTTTACTTTTGGTTCAGTTTTATCGATTATTCGTTTGATGTTCGCACGGTGGCGGTAAAAAATGAAAATCGTTAAAATGCCAATTACAATAATAAGAGCCCAATCATCGGTATGAAACACTAAGCTGTAAATGAGAGCTAGTAGACAAGCAATCATGGAAGATAGTGAAACATATTTGGATATGTATAAGGATATAAAGAATATGATAAGGACAATAAGAAAAAATAATGGTTCATATGCAAGGATAACACCAGCCGATGTTGCGACTGCTTTCCCACCCCTAAAGTTTGCAAAAATAGGGAACATATGACCGATTACTGCAAAAACTCCGGCTAGCAATAGATTCATTTCCACGCCTAGCATTAACGGAAGAAAAGTTGCTAGAGTCCCTTTAAGTATATCCATGATAGTTACGGTTAGCCCTGCCTTGACACCAAGTGTCCGGAAGGTATTTGTCCCGCCTAGATTTTTACTGCCATGCTCCCGAATATCGATTTTGTAAAAGGTTTTTCCGATTATTAGACCGGATGGAATCGAACCAATCAAGTAGGCAGACAGTAAAGTGATAAATGTAAGCATTCTATGACCCTTTCTTTAAAGAAAAATCTTCTTATTTTATCTCGGTTAACAGGCTGAATGTTCCTTTTATCGATATTGGACGTGGAGGAACAGCTAAAACAGCCTTTAAATACCTGATAAGCTCCTCTTATTGTAACATTTTCGTGACAAAATGGTATGGCTGTCCAAAAAAAAATCCTCTAAAAAAAGATTTTTCCTTGATGAACATACATCATTTGATATACGTTTATGTTCATATAGGGTGGAGAGGTTTATGAATTCGTTTTTTCGTAAATATAAGATATGCGGGTTACCTATAGTGTATAAATTGATGCAATCCGTGGTAGTCTGTATGAAAATAAAGGAAGTTAAGAGAGACTTACCTTTTCGAAGCAAGTTATTTCTTGTATAATTGTTTTTCTTAATAATGGTAATAGTCAGCTTTTCTCTGTAAAATATCCATGTTGAGGAATACTTTATGCGTAAGAATACATTTTATTATAAAGGGGATTGATAAAAATGATAGAAAATCCAAGCAGAGAAGAAATGGGTCAGATGTTAAAAAAATCGAAGCGCATTGCTGTTGTGGGATTATCAAATAACCCCGAGCGTACTTCTTATATGGTATCAAAAGCAATGCAGGATAGCGGATATGAAATCATCCCGGTAAATCCAGCTGTATCTGAAGTGCTGGGCGTTAAGGCCGTAAAAGCACTTAAAGATATTGAAGGACATGTTGATATCGTCAATGTTTTTCGCCGTTCTGAATTCCTCCCGGGGATTGCAAAAGAATTCGCAGAAATCGATGCTGATATTTTTTGGGCGCAGCTTGGGGTTGAAAATGAAGAAGCTTATGATTATCTAAAAGAAAAAGGTTATACTGTCATCATGGATCGATGTATAAAAGTTGAACACGCCCTTACGAAGTAAATTGGAAAGAGCGGATTTTCCGCTCTTTCTTAAAGGTATCGAAAGCTTCATCCGAAGAAATCCAATAATGCCTAGCTATGACTGGATTTGGAGAACGTGGGGGCATATCGATCATTTTAAAGAATAATTTAAGCGAAATAGTAAAAGTGTATTTGCCAAATGAAAAATTACCGCTACAATTAGAACGGTAGCTAAGATACGTTTACAAAACTAACAAGTTCTAACGGATGGTGCTAACGCTAATAAAAGGGACTAAAAAAATAGAACACTTGTTCTTTGTTCGTGAAAGTATTATACTTTTTGTATGATTATCAACGTATGAATTATTTTGTAAGAGCTAGAGAGTCATTTCATTGCAGTATGATTTGGCCCGGAAATTGTGTTTAGTAAGGAAAGGGGAATTTCTGTGGCAAAGAAAGTAAAAACAATCGAGTACAATGATGATGCAATTCAGGTACTGGAAGGACTTGAAGCGGTCAGAAAACGTCCCGGTATGTATATCGGCAGTACTGATGCACGTGGACTTCATCATTTAGTGTACGAGATTGTAGATAACTCCGTAGATGAGGCTTTGGCTGGATATGGAGACCAGATTAGTGTGAAAATACATAAAGATAACAGTATAAGTGTGACAGATAAAGGGCGTGGGATGCCCACTGGAATGCATAAATTGGGGAAACCAACACCTGAAGTCATTTTGACGATTCTTCATGCAGGCGGTAAATTTGGACAAGGCGGATATAAAACGAGCGGTGGCCTTCATGGTGTGGGTGCCTCTGTCGTTAACGCATTGTCTGAATGGCTTGTCGTGACGATTAAAAGGGATGGCTTTGTTTATGAACAACGGTTTTTCAAGGGAGGAAAACCGGAAACGACCCTAGAGAAAATTGGAAAGACCAACCAAGTTGGGACGAAAATCCATTTCAAGCCAGACCCGAAAATTTTTTCGGTTACGACTTTTAATTATGATATCCTTTCTGAACGTCTACGCGAATCAGCCTTTCTTTTAAAAGGCATGAAAATAGAATTGACGGATGAACGTAATGACCTGCATGAGACTTTTCATTATGAAAACGGAATTGAAGCCTTTGTAGCCTACTTAAATGAAGAAAAGGAAACCCTTCATAGTGTTATTAGCTTAGAAGGAGAACAGAATGGGATAGAAGTCGACCTGGCTTTTCAATTTAATGATGGGTATTCAGAAAATATTCTAAGCTTTGTAAATAATGTTCGTACAAAAGACGGCGGCACCCATGAGATTGGCGCAAAAACGGCTATGACACGGGCATTTAATGATTATGCTAGAAAAATGGGGCTGCTTAAGGAAAAAGATAAAAACCTCGAAGGTACCGATATACGAGAAGGCTTATCTTCAATTATTTCTGTGCGTATCCCTGAAGAACTTTTGCAATTTGAAGGACAAACCAAGAGCAAGCTTGGAACAAGCGAAGCCCGTTCGGCTGTTGATTCAATCGTGTCGGAGCACTTGGCTTACTTTTTTGAAGAAGATCCGACTACTAGTGCACTGCTGGTGAAAAAATCAATTAAAGCATTCCAGGCACGTGAAGCTGCTCGTAAAGCGCGTGAAGATGCAAGAAGTGGGAAGAAACGGAAAAAGTCGGATGCCATCCTTTCTGGTAAATTGACACCAGCTCAATCTAAAAATCCTGAGCGGAATGAATTGTATCTTGTGGAAGGGGACTCTGCAGGAGGATCCGCAAAACAAGGCCGCGATCGCCGTTTCCAAGCGGTACTGCCATTACGGGGTAAAGTTATCAATACAGAAAAGGCAAAACTAGCGGATATTTTTAAAAACGAAGAAATCAATACGATTATCCATGCTATCGGTGCAGGCGTCGGGGCCGAGTTTAATACCTCGGACACTAATTATGATAAAGTGATTATCATGACTGATGCCGATACGGATGGCGCCCATATCCAAGTGCTGCTGCTAACATTCTTTTACCGCTATATGAAGCCGTTAATTGAGGCAGGTAAGGTGTTCATAGCCTTGCCGCCGTTATATAAAGTGAGTAAAGGGACCGGGAAGAAAGAAGTCATTGAATATGCATGGAGTGATGATGAACTTCAGGGAGCGATAAACAAGGTGGGGAAAGGCTATATGATTCAGCGCTATAAAGGGCTGGGTGAGATGAATGCCGATCAATTATGGGATACGACAATGAACCCGGAAACCAGAACATTAATACGCGTGAAAATCGATGACGGTGCGCGTGCAGAAAGACGTGTGACAACGTTAATGGGAGACAAAGTGGAACCACGCCGTAAATGGATTGAAACCAATGTCGCTTTTGGTCTCGAAGAAGAATCGAATATTTTAGATAATGAAAATATGTCGATTGAAGAGGAGGTCAATAACGATGGTATTTGAGGAAACGTTTCGTGATTTGCCGCTTGAAGAGGTTATTGGAGACCGTTTCGGGCGTTATAGTAAATATATTATTCAGGATCGAGCACTTCCAGATGCACGGGATGGGTTAAAACCGGTACAGCGCAGGATATTATATGCGATGTATGTAGAAGGAAATACACAGGAAAAAGGATTTAGAAAATCTGCAAAAACAGTCGGAAATGTAATTGGTAATTATCACCCTCATGGAGATTCTTCGGTTTACGAGGCGATGGTACGGATGAGCCAGGACTGGAAGTTGCGTAAAGTCATGGTCCAAATGCACGGAAACAACGGTAGTATTGATGGAGATCCGCCTGCTGCAATGCGATATACAGAAGCAAGGCTTTCATCAATTGCATCTGAGATGTTACGTGATATTGAAAAACGAACTGTTGATTTTGTCCCGAATTTTGATGATACCTCAGAAGAACCTATCGTATTACCTGCGATGTTCCCTAATTTACTTGTTAACGGCTCGACAGGAATTTCTGCAGGCTATGCAACGGAAATCCCTCCGCATCAATTAGGTGAGGTCATTGATGCTGCTATAATGCGAATTGATAATCCAGAAGCAACAGTAGCAGAATTAATGACGGTCATTAAAGGTCCGGATTTCCCTACAGGTGGTATCATTCAAGGAATTGAAGGTATCCGTAAAGCCTATGAAACAGGTAAAGGGAAAATCATAATTCGTGGCTTGGCTGAAGTGGAAACAATCCGTGGTGGTAAACAGCAAATCGTCATCACTGAAATCCCTTATGAAGTCAATAAAGCGAACCTTGTTAAGAAAATGGATGAATTCCGTCTTGATCGGAAAGTAGAAGGCATTGCAGAAGTACGTGATGAAACTGATCGTACAGGTTTACGTATTGTAATTGAACTGAAAAAAGAAGCAGATGCAAATGGTGTCCTGCATTATTTATACAAAAATTCAGATCTTCAAATTGCATACAATTTTAATATGGTCGCGATTTATAAAAAACGACCAACGTTAATGAGCCTTCCAAAAATGCTCGATGCGTATATCAATCATCGTAAAGAAGTAATTGTAAACCGTTCTCGTTATGAATTGCAAAAAGCACATGACCGGGCACATATTGTCGATGGTTTAATGAAAGCACTGTCAATTTTAGATGAAGTTATTGCTGTCATCCGTGCGTCTAAAGACAAACGTAATGCTAAAGATAACCTTATCGCTAAATTTTCTTTTACAGAAGCCCAAGCAGAAGCTATTGTATCCTTACAATTATACCGCTTAACAAACACAGATATTACGGCTCTTGAAGAAGAGGCAGCGGAGTTGAACAGCAAAATTGAGGAATTGACCAAAATCCTAGGCAGTGAAAGGGTACTTCTTCAAGTAATAAAAAAAGAATTACGATTCATTAAAAAAGGGTTTGATGACGGACGCCGCTCTAAAATTGAGAAAGAGATTGAAGAAATCAAAATCAATCTTGAAGTCTTAATCGCGAGTGAAGACGTGATGGTGACAGTGACGAAAGAAGGATATGTCAAACGGACGTCCTTACGATCGTATTCAGCATCAGGCGGGCTTGATTTTGGAATGAAAGATTCCGATCGAATGCTCCAGCGGCTGGAAATGAATACAACAGACGTTCTGTTGCTGTTTACTTCCAAAGGTAATTACCTTTATTGTCCAGTTCATCAGCTTCCTGATATTCGCTGGAAGGAAACCGGCCAGCATATCGCGAACATCATTCCTATTGATCGAGAAGAACAAATCATAAAAGCGATTCCAATCAAAGACTTTACCCTGCCGCAATTCTTAGTGTTCGTCACGAAAAACGGTATGGTGAAAAAGACTGAACTAGCTTCCTATAAAGCACAGCGGCATTCGAAACCGCTAGTTGGTGTCAATTTAAAGGGCGATGATGAATTGGTTGATGTCCATCATACAGATGGTCAGGCCGAGCTTTTCCTAGTCACTCATAATGGCTACGGTTTATGGTTTGATGAAGAAGAAGTAAGTGTCGTTGGAGTCCGTGCAGCAGGAGTTAAGGGGATTAATTTAAAAGAAGATGACTATGTTATTGGCGGCAAGGTTTTAGCTAAGGATAGTAAAGAATCAATTCTGATTGTTACCCAGCGCGGAGCCATCAAGAAAATGAAATTAACCGAGTTTGAAAAAACTGGCCGTGCAAAACGCGGGGTCGTGGTCTTGAGAGAATTGAAATCGAATCCACATCGGGTCATTGGATTTGAAACTGTCAATAAAACCGACAGTCTTTTCATTCTTTCTGAAAAGGGCATAATTGAAACAATCCATGCTGCTTCATTAAAAAATCATGATCGTTACACGAATGGATCTTTTGTTTTTGATGAAACTGTAAGTGGAAAAGCGAAAGAATTGTGGAAGATATCTTTAGAGGATGAATCTGCTTTAGAGTCGTAAACAATTTTTTTATAAAAAGGGATGCTGACAATAATCAGCATCCCTCAGACTGTAGACAAACTCGATGAAAATCGAGTTTGTCTACAGTTTTTTGAGGGGTTGTAAAAATTCGAACGTTGATTTCCACTCCAGGCACTCGCTTTCCGCGGGCGGTCAGGGAGCCTCCTCGGCGCCTTTGCGCCTGTGGGGTCTCCCTTGGACACGCTTTTCCCGCAGGAGTCTCGCACCTTCCGTTCCAATCAACTTTGTTTTAACAATTAGAAATAAACACTTTTTCCTACAGTCTTTTTTGTTTTAATATAGGAGTATTAAAACTTGAGGTGATGACGATGCTTTCGAAACATAATTCTATTCAGCGAGATCAACTTGAAATGATTACTTTGGATCAACTGGTGCCAGCGAACCATTTGGTTCGTAAAATTGAGGGGGCCATTGACTTCACTTTCATTTATGACTTGGTGAAAGAGATGTATTCAGAGATAGGCCGCCCAAGTATTGATCCAGTTATTTTAGTTAAATTGACATTCATTCAATATACCTTCGGTATTCGTTCGATGCGTAAAACGATTGAAGAAGTTGAAACGAATATGGCTTACCGTTGGTTTTTAGGTTACGGTTTCCATGATAAAGTACCTCACTTCTCAACGTTCGGGAAAAATTATGAGCGTCGCTTTAAAGATACAGACCTGTTTGAACAGATTTTTTATCGTATCTTAATGACAGCCTCAGAAAGAAAGTTAATTAGTGCAGAGCACGTATTCGTTGATTCAACACATGTGAAAGCCAGTGCGAATAAGCGGAAATTCGAAAAGAAAATCGTTCGTAAGGAAACACGAGCATATCAAGGACGCCTTCAAGAAGAAATAAATCAAGATCGTGAAAACAATGGAAAGAAGCCTTTTCCACCGGATAAATTTGATAAAGAAGAAACCAAAGAAATTAAAGAAAGTTCAACTGACCCTGAGAGTGGCTACTATGTAAAAGATGAACGAACAAAACAGTTTGCCTATTCATTTCATGCGGCTGCAGACCGCAACGGTTTTGTGCTGGGGACGATTGTAACACCAGGAAATACGCATGATAGTCATATCTTAGAGCCTCTTGTTGAACAAGTGATTGAGAAAGTTGGAAAACCTGAAGCTGTTGCCGCAGATGCAGCTTACAAAACACCAGCCATTACAAGCTACCTTTTTGGGAAAGAAATCACACCAGCTTTACCCTATACACGTCCACGAACAAAAGAAGGGTTCTTTCGCAAGCATGACTATGTTTACGATGAACATTTTAATTGTTATCTCTGCCCATCGGGCGAGATTTTAAAGTACTCAACAACAAATAAAGAGGGCTATCGCGAGTACAAATCACCCAAACACACTTGTGCGACATGCTCATTTTTATCACAGTGTACAGTAAGCAAAGACCATCAAAAAGTGGTGACACGCCATATCTGGCAAAATTATATGGAAGAAGCAGATCATCTGCGTCACCACAAGGATGTAAAACCTATATATGCGAAACGCAAAGAAACAATAGAGCGTGTATTCGGAGATGCAAAAGAAGCATGGTATGCGTTGGACTACTTTAAGGGGACTTAAAAAATTGTCGATGCAGGCGATGCTTACATTCGCTGCCATGAATTTAAAGAAGATTGCCAATTGGACATGGCAAGGTCCAATAATGGCTTAATAAAGTGGGCTCGTAGAGGCCCAATCTCTTAATCTTGATCAAAATTCAAAGGGAATTTCAAAAGGGGTCCAGAATTAAAACATTCTGGACCCCTTTTGTCTACAAACTGAGGGATGCTGACAATAATCAGCATCCCTTTTATTTAGTTTATTATGATGAAAAACAAACAAAACAAATAAACGGTAGGGTGCCGGTTATGTATCATGTTCATCGACCAAATAATCTCCTGATAATATCCCATTATTTGCAACTACTACAATTATTATTTTTTCGGGCTATATTCTTAAATCAAAAATGAATTATTGAGTCAATTTTAAATCCTTGTACTAGCAAGCTAATAATCTTATCCAAACAACAAATAATTCAATTATGAATTCTAATGCTGATAGAATCTATGCACCAGTACGATTTATTTTTGGCACACTCCTTGCATATTATTAGCATGACTTCTTTATTTTTTGAATGAAGAAAGGGGAGGACTAATGGATAGACCTTGGAACAAGCATATCCCGTCCGGAAATCCAATGGAAATTGATATACCTGAAATATCTCTAACAGAATTATTTTACCAATCAGTTGGACTGTATCCGGATAAAACAGCGATTACGTTTATGGATCAAACGTATACATATTCTGAGTTTGGGCAGTTAGTGAAAAGATGTGCCCGGATACTTGCTGATGATGGGGTTAAAAAGGGAGATCGTGTGGCTCTTATGCTGCCCAATTGTCCTCAATATCCGATTAGTTTTTTTGGAACACTTTTGAATGGTGCGATCGTTGTTCAAATCAATCCAATGTATAAGGCGAACGAATTGATACATGTCCTAAAAGACTCAGGTGCAAGACACATCATTGTGCTCGATAAACTTTATCCCACGGTAGAAGCCATATTACCAGAAACACGTGTTGAAAAGACAATAAGCGTGTCTATGGAAAATGGCAGGTGTGAGCTGACAAAAAGGCTTATGAAAATAATAGAGGAAGATTTTACTGTACCAATTGAACCTGATGAAGATGTTGCTGTCCTCCAATATACAGGAGGAACGACGGGGCGTTCAAAAGGTGCGATGCTAACACATCGAAACATCGTGGCTAACACCTTGCAAAGCGCGGCTACTTCACAAATCAATACTCAAAAGGCGAAGGAAAGGGTACTTGCCGTTTCTCCTCTATTTCATGTATATGGTATGACCTCTGCTATGAATCTGACGTTTTATAATGGAGGTAATTTAATTATAGTACCTAGGTTTGAGGTGGCTGAGATAGTTGATATTATTAATAAGCTCAAACCGACTATTTTCCCAGCTGTGCCGACGATGTATATTGCTTTATTACAATATTACCAATCCCATCCTTTTGATTTGCATTCTTTGAAAACATGCACTTCGGGTTCGTCGCCATTGCCTCTAAATGTATTGTCACGTTTTAACGAAGTAAGCGGATCAATGATTGCTGAAGGATATGGTTTGTCTGAGGCTTCACCAGTGACGCATCGAAATCCAGTTAGAGGCCTGCAAAAACCCGGAAGTATTGGTATACCTATCCCAAATACAGATGCCGCCATTATTGACAGTATTACAGGTGAGCCGTCCCTTTTGGTTGATACACCTGGCGAATTGGTTATTAAGGGACCTCAGGTGATGAAAGGGTATTGGGGCATGCCAGAAGAAACGTTGCAGGCGATTCAAAACGGATGGCTATATACCGGTGACATCGCAAAGATGGATGAAGATGGTTTCTTTTACATCGTTGGACGAAAGAAAGAAATGATTATCGCAGGCGGATTTAATATTTATCCTATTGAAATTGAAGAGGTTTTTTACAGCCATCCAAAGGTACTTGAAGCAGCGGTATTCGGTGTTCCCGACCAATATCGTGGTGAAACCGTTCATGCAGCCGTTGTTATTAAGCCAAATGAATGGATAACTGAAAAGGAACTGAATGAATACTGCCGAAAACAGCTCGCCGCCTTTAAAGTACCGGAAGTTATCACCTTTCAAAGTGAACTTCCCAAAACTGCGGTCGGTAAAATTTTAAAACGAAAGCTTCAAGAAAAATATAAAGCTGCTTATCCGGTAATGAATGAAAACGCTAACAAATAATTCATAGGTAAAAAGGGGAATGCAAATGGACTTTCGCTTAGATGAAGACATCCTACTTTTAAAAGAAAATATACGGCAGTTTATCGAAGAAGAAATTGAACCATATTCAATGCAAATAGAGGAAGATGATCATATTCCAGAATCCATCATCAAATTATCGAAGGAAATCGGGCTATTCGGACTCAGTATCCCAGAACAGTACGGCGGGCTAGGCATTGGGATGGTAGGGAAATGTGCTTTATATGAAGAAATCGGTAAAACACATAATGGATATACCACTCTAATTGGTGCCCATACTGGCATAGGGACGGTCGGAATCGTAGAAATGGGCAATGAAATACAAAAGCAAAAGTACCTGCCAGATATGGCAAGCGGAAATAAAATTGGCGCATTCGCTTTAACTGAGCCTGCTGCCGGATCTCATGCGACGAATCTAAAAATGACTGCTGTCAAAAGAGGAGATAAGTATATTCTTAATGGGACTAAGCATTATATAACGAATGCAGATGTGGCCGATATTTTTACTGTTATGGCGTTAACGGATAAGGGAAAAGGAGCAAAAGGAATCACGTCATTCATTGTAGAGAAGGGGTTCCCAGGTTTTCAAATTGGTAGCATTGAAAGGAAAATGGGACTTCGGGGCTCACATTCTGCCGAACTGGTTTTTGAAGATTGTGAGGTTCCGGTGGAAAATGTACTAGGGGAAGTTGGGAAAGGCTATGTCAATGCATTAAAAATCCTTGCAAATGGCCGGGCGGGACTTGCCGCACGAAATTTGGGGTCCTGCCAATACCTGCTTGATTTATCAATCCATTATGCTACTGAACGTGAACAATTCGATGTTCCTATTATCGATCATCAAGCCGTATCTCATATGATTGCCGAAATGGCGATGGAAGTAGAAGCGCTCCGCTCATTCACATACCGGGTTGCATGGATGGTCGATCAAAAAGAGAAAATTATTAAAGAAGCGGCAATGCTGAAGCTGTATGGTTCGGAAGTATATAACAGGATCGCTGATAGAGCAGTTCAAATTCATGGAGGGATGGGATACATGAAGGATTATCCAGTCGAACGTTTCTATCGGGATGCACGAATTACTAGAATTTATGAAGGAACGTCCGAAATCCAGAAAAATATCATTACAGGACAATTAAAGAAAAATTATCAAAAATAGTTTAATGAGAAAATGGAGGGGTTATAATGGATTTACGTTTATCAGATGAACAAAAAATGGTACAAAAAACAATACGCAAGTTCGTGGAAAATGAATTAATTCCTTTGGAAAATGAAGTACTTCGCAACGAAATAGCAGGAAAACCTAGTTTACCTGAAGGGAAATTAATAGAATTACAGGAAAAAGCAAAAAAAGCGGGGTTCTGGGGCATTAATACGCCGGTGGAGTTTGGCGGGGCCGACTTAGGGCAGATGATGATGGCAATAGTCTTGATGGAAGTATCAAAAACGTTTGTACCTTTCAGCTTTGGCGGTTCTGCGGACAATATTCTTTATTATGGAAACGAAGAACAGAAAAAGAAGTATCTGATTCCTACGATTAATGGGGAGAAAAAATCCTGTTTTGCGATGACGGAGCCGGGAGCCGGGTCCGATACTCGAAATATTAAAATGACTGCGATAAAAGATGGCAATGAGTGGGTGCTGAATGGAGAAAAAACATTCATTACAGGTGGAAATGATGCCGATTTCGTCATGGTCATTGCTGTTACCGATAAAGAACTTCATCAAGAAACTGGTACAAAAGGGGTCACCTGTTTCATCGTAGATCGGAGCATGGGCTGGAAATCTGAGTATATCAACACGATGGGAGAATGGGGACCGGCTGGTTTAGTTTTCGATAATGTTCGGGTACCCGAGGAAAATATTTTAGGAGAAGTGCATGGCGGTTATAAACTTGGCCTTGAATGGATTGGTTTTGCAAGATGGATCGTGGGGGCACGTGCTGTCGGTTCTTCAGAAAGATTGCTGCAAATGGCTATAGATTATGCAAAAGAACGCGTCACATTCGGTAAACCAATCGCTGAGCGCCAGGCTATTCAATGGCAGATTGCTGACTCGGCTGTTGAAATCGAAGCTGCAAGGTGGCTTGTGTTAAATGCCGCCTACACACTAGATCATGGAGAAGACAATCGTCATCTAGCTTCTATGGCTAAACTCTATGGAGCAAATATGGGGAATCGTGTCGTTGATCGCGTGTTGCAAATACATGGGGGCATGGGTTATACGAAGGAACTTCCAATTGAGCGCTGGTACCGTGAGGCAAGACTTTGGAGAATATATGATGGGACCGATGAAATACAGCGCATGATTATTTCACGGAATTTAATTAAAGGACATGTTAAATTAGGACAATTTTTATAATAGATTAGGAGGAAAAGATTATGACAGGAAGATTTTCAGGGAAAACCGCTTTAGTTACTGGTGGAAGTAGGGGAATTGGACGGGCAATCGTAGAACTATTTGCAAATGAAGGCGCAAAGGTTGCTATCATAGATATAAATGAGGAAGTTTTGACCTCAACAGGAAATGAACTAAGGGATCAAGGCCATACCATTTTTACAAGGGTCGCCAATGTGGTGGATTCAGAAGAGGTAGAAGCATCAGTAAAAGAAATAGCTGATACGTTCGGTTCGTTAGATATTCTTGTGAATAATGCAGGTGTCATTCGAGATAATTTACTATTTAAAATGACCGATTCAGATTGGCAGACAGTAATGGACGTGCATTTAAAAGGTACCTTCAATGCGGTTCGTGCGGCTCAGAAGTATATGGTGGAAAACAAATATGGGAGAATTATTAATATATCATCAACCTCGGCACTAGGTAACCGCGGTCAGGCTAATTATGCAGCGGCAAAAGCGGGGTTGCAGGGGTTAACAAAAACACTCGCAATTGAACTTGGTAAATATGGAATAACGGCTAATTCGGTAGCACCTGGTTTTATTGAAACCGAAATGACGAAAGAAACAGCACGGCGAATGGGAGTGAGTTTTGAACAATTTATCCAGGATAGGGCAAACAGTATTCCAGTTGCTAGAAGCGGTATGCCAAGTGACATCGCTAATGCTGTTGCATTTTTCGCTGATGAAGCATCATCTTTCGTTAGTGGGCAAGTTCTATATGTTGCGGGTGGTCCAAAAAATTAAGAGTAAAGGCGGGATGATATGTTCAATGAAAGTATTGGAAAACAATCTAAACCGGTTAAAAATCTGGTTGAACGGGGAGCCGTTAAAAAATTTGCGTTAGCAATTGGTGACCCGCATCCGATTTTCATCGATGAAGAAAAAGGTAGGCAATCAAGGTATGGTACGAATATTGCGCCCCCAACTTTTCCAAGAGTTTTTGATTTTGGAACGATTGAAGGCTTAGACCTCCCAAATAAAGGATTGATACACGGTGAACAGAAATATCATTATAACCGTCCGCTGAGGGTTGGAGAAGAAATTACCTGTTATACAGAAGTGAGGGACTACTATGAGAAAAAAGGGAAGCAAGGGGAAATGGGATTCCTAGCCTTGAAAAATTACGGGACAGATGCAAATGGAGAAATTGTTTTTACCGCTGAACAACTTGTCATTATCAATGAAACGATAAAAAGGATGGTGATGAGCAAGTGACTACATTAACTGAACTGCATATTGGCGACTCGTTGCATTCGATAGAGCTTGGACCTGTAACACGTTTGGATCTCATTAAGTATGCAGGGGCATCAGGTGATTTTAATCCCATTCATACGATTGATGAAGAAGCAATAAATGCTGGTTTGCCTGGGATTATTGCACACGGAATGTGGACGATGGGAAACCTGGCAAAGATTTTCAGTAATCTATATGAAATTGGGTACATTGAAGAATACAAGATTCGTTTCAAAGGTATGGTTTTCTTGAATGATGTTATAACCCTTCAAGCAGATTTAAAAGAGAAAAAGGAAGATAAGTATTATTTCAATGTAGCAGCAATCAACCAATCAGGTAAGGAAGCGATCAGTGGTGAGGTTATTTTTAGGACCTACTAAAGGAAAGTAGTGGTGAAATTTATTTCATCACTACTTTTTTTAGGATTAAAATTCGACAATATTAAAGGAGATTCGAAATCTATCCAGAATTGTACTAAAAAAGAATTCTTTTTGCGGCGGTGAATATTATTAATGAATCATGTAAAACAGGATTCTCAAATTAATTTGCTCAAAGAGTGGATCTTTCCTGCTCTAGTCGTTGATTCTGAATACCGGATTAGGGATTGGAGCAGTTACCTAAATGATCGGATAGGACAGAATGGGAAGAAACTACTTACCGAACAATTTGAAGAGTGGCAATTTCTCGATAATAATAGATTGGCAGCTGCACGCCTGCATGACAAACGGTATTTATTTATATTTCTGACACAATTGGATAATGGCGATATTCTTTATGTAGGCAGTGAAACACAATTTTTGGATAATTTATTGGTTGATGCCCATGAAACGGAAAAACTGAATCGCGCTCTAGATGCCATTATTGAAAATTCCTATGATGGGATTTATATCACCGATCAAAATGGCATTACACTTTACACAAATTCAGCGATTGAACGGATTACTGGCATTCCGAAAGAGTATTATATCGGCAAATCGGTGGACCAATTAATAAAACGAGGTATTTTGAATACTTCGGTGACACATAAGGTAGTGAAGCTGCGACGAACGGTTTCAGTCGTACAGGATAATTTTGCTGGAAAAGAAACATTAATTACAGGAAGTCCCGTTTTTAATGAAGAAGGTGAAATTGAGCAAGTCGTTACGAACATACGTGATTTGTCAGATTTAAATGAACTGATGCATGAATTGACGAAAGTTAATGAATTGAATAATCAATATAAGCAGGAAATTGAAAAACTTCGAAAGATAACAAGTCAGGATGGGGTTGTTTTTGTCAGTGATAAGATGAAAATGATTTATGAGATTGCCGAAAGAATCTCGGATATTGATGCGACAGTACTGATCTTAGGAGAAACGGGCGTTGGAAAAGATGTACTGGCCCGTAATATTTACAACCGGAGCATCCGATCTAAAAAAGGAGACTTCGTAAAGATAAACTGCGGGGCAATTCCGGCGGATTTATTGGAATCCGAACTCTTTGGATATGAAGGCGGCGCGTTTACCGGAGCTAATCAAAAAGGGAAACCAGGGATGTTTGAAGTGGCTGAGAGTGGGATTTTATTTTTGGATGAAGTGGGGGAGCTTCCTCTACAATTGCAGGTAAAGCTACTTAGGGCACTTCAGGAAAGGGAGATTCAAAGAATCGGAGGAACGAAGCCCAAAAAAATTGATGTTCGAATAATCGCAGCCACGAACCGCAACTTATTGGAAATGGTTAAAGTAGGTGAATTCCGTGAAGATCTTTATTACAGGCTGAATGTCATACCAATTACGATTCCCCCTTTAAGGGAGAGAAGAGAAGACATTCTAGCATTGACGGATTTATTTTTAACAAAAGCCAACGAACAATATAAATTCTCGAAAGAAATAGATTCGAGATTGAAAGAATATTTTTTTCAATATGATTGGCCAGGAAATGTCCGTGAGTTGAATAATATAGTGGAAAGGCTCGTCGTCCTAACAAATAATCAATTACTTTCACTTAGCGATCTTCCGGAAGAATATCAGCAGGTAAATCAGAATCATTCCAACCTTAAAGGCACACTTACTTTAAAAGAAGCGGTAGAAAGAGCGGAAAAGGAAATATTGACGAAAGCGGCGCAAACCTACCAAACTACATATGAAATCGCAGAAGCCCTAGATTCGAGTCAGGCGACAATTGTGAGGAAACTTAAAAAATATCAATTAAAGGTCAGTGAAAAGGATAGGTAAGTAAGAGGGGATTTCCGTTTATCGGAAATCCCCTCTTACTATTTATCGCTACCCGTTGAATAACAAATATTTTAGGTCTTCATTCACGAAACTAACTTAATTCAGAAATGATTTTTTCAGTCAAAAGTGAATGATGACTATCCTATATAGAACCCCTTTTTTTCATTTATATGATTCAATAATGAATTTTCTGGGACTTTGAAATAGCCACAGTAACTGTGTTTAACTATGGCACAGCACTTGCATATTAATAAGGAATTAATCTACGGAATTTCCATGTAGAAAGTGTGAGGTGAGATAGTTGATTGATCCAGGTGATCGACCATGGGAAAGCGGTTATATTCAGACGATGAAATCTACGAATATCCCTAAAATCAGACTATACAGAATGCTTTCCGTAAAGAGGTTTTGGGGACCGGGCGCCCATTTATTATGAAGAACAAATGATTACTTATGCGAAATGTGGATGGTCTTGCAACTGCTTGTTATAAGGCTGGGGCAAAAAAGTGTAATAAAATTGGTTTCTTGCTAGGTAATCAACCCGATTATCTAATCGCCTATTATGCTGCTATTAAACTAGGAATGATCATTATACTAATCAACCAGTTATGTATGGTTAGAGAAATGTGAGAGATTCAAGAAGACGTACAATTGCAATACTTAGTCACTGGAAATGAAAGCGCTAACAAGTTGGGCGTTTTATCAGCTACTTCAAGACCTCGTATATATGTAGGTGGTGATAATAAAGAAATAAGACTCACATTGCCTTTTGAATATCTTGATGACCTTATCCATGCCCCTCCGAAAGAGGTAGGGGAAGCGACTATAAGTCCAAAAGTAGATATGGCTGTGATTAGTATATAGGCGGGACTTCCGGACAGAGAATGGGTGTGGAACTAACCCATTTTAATTTAGTTGCCAATGTGATTCAGAACCAAAGTTTTCTTCAATCGAGGATTCAGTTCGGTGAGGAAGTAATCATGACGGCTTCTCCGCTTTATCATGTGTATATGATGACTATCACGATGAACTTGGCTATTATGCTTGGTGCAGCGAATGTCATCGTGCCCGTGTTTTAGGCTAAACGGGTAATCGAGTTGAGCGAGACTTGCAAAGTGACCATTTTTCCTGGCTTACCACAAATGTAAAACTCTTTAATCAAAGAACTCGGTGATACTCATAATGCTTTGCATACATTATAGCTCTGTTTATGTGATTCAGCCCATTTGTCTCCTACGATGTTACATCAGTTTGAAAAGCTAACAAAAATAAAAATCATTGAAGGCTACGGTTTATCGGAGGCTTCTTCAACTGCTTGTCGCAATCCATTATCGGGCGAGCGTAGGGTAAACAGTATTAGAATTCCGTTGCCGTTAACAGAATCAAAAATCGTCAGTTTGATTAATGTATAGATGCCTCTCACTTTTTTGAATGGCTGGTTTTCTAGGCATGCCTTTGATTGTGAAGCAGGAATAACCAAATAGCATGATAAAAATTCAATAATTAAGAAGGAGGAAGTAAATGGATATTTTAATCCAGCAGCTTTTTAATGGTTTGACAATTGGAAGCGTTTATAGTTTAGTTGCCCTGGGATTGACGCTTGTATATGGAATTTTGCATATCCCGAACTTTGCCCACGGAGCTCTCTATATGTTGGGAGGGTACATCACATTATCAATGATGACGTTATATGGCGTTAATTATTGGTTTGCTATGTTTGTATCCGTAATCGTTGTTGGTTTGATGGGTGTTCTATTGGAACGTTTCGTGTTCCGCTTGTTAAGGGAGGCACCGCCATTGCACGATAAAATTGCGGCAATCGGGATTCTTCTTTTTCTTGAAGCCTTTGCGCAATTTGTCTGGGGCGCCGATTTCCATACAATGAATTCTCCTTACGATCAAGTCGTCAACATCATGGGGTTGACGTTTACACTGCAGCGCTTGTTGATTATCGTTTCGGCTATCGTGGTGATGATTTTGCTTTATCTTTTCCTCAAGAAAACGTATACCGGTTCAACGATAATTGCGATGTCCCAAAATCGTGAAGGAGCTTCACTTGTAGGGATTAACATCAACAAAGTCGCTATGCTGACCTTCATGATATCTGGTGGCTTAGCCGCCATTGCCTCATCTCTTGCTTCACCGATTAACCTCGTTTTCCCCGGCATGGGACATCTCGTCATCTTGAAGGCATTCGTCATTATCATTCTGGGAGGCATGGGAAGTATTCCAGGGGCGATTGTCGGCGGTTATATCCTTGGTTTCAGCGAGAGCCTGGGCGCAACTTATATTTCAAATGATTATAAAGACATCATTGCATTCGTTCTTTTAGTTGTAATTCTAACAGTGAAACCAACGGGACTTTTTGCTAAGGGGGAGAGGTAGCATGAAGATTTTGACGAAACGAAATGGAATTATTGCTCTTATCATCTTAGCTTTTTTATTCCCTATTATCGGTCAAAACGACTATTATCTTCATATGTTAACACTCTCATTCATTTGGACAATTGCTGTTTACGGAATCAATTTGTTATCAGGCTATACTGGTTATCTCTCGCTTGCTCATGCTGGATTTTTTGCAATTGGTGCATACTCACTTGGGCTGCTGACAGTAAAATCTGGAATGAATTTTTGGCTGGCTCTTGTGGGGGCCTGTTTGATCACATGTGCGATTGGATTTGTAATCGGATTAATAGCATTGAGGACAAAGGAACACTTTTTCGCCATATACACATTATGTGTAGGCTATATCATATATCTGGTCATTGATAAATGGGAGGGGCTGACGGAGGGAGTTAGAGGATTGATTGGCATCCCTGCCCCAGGTAATATCGGTCCAATAACATTCGATACGGCAACTTCACAATATTATCTTGTCCTTGTGTTTCTGCTTGCGGTGATCATAGTCATGTATCGGATTATCCATTCGTTAACAGGTAGAACGTATATGGCCATCAGGAATAGTGAGGACCTTGCTCAAACGATTGGTATATCCACGATGAAGAATAAACTGACGGCCTTTGTCCTTTCTACATTTTTCGCAGGTTTGGCTGGAGCCCTGTATGCTTCATTCATTCGGTTTATTGGACCTGATATCGGCTCCACCTCCATTATGTTCGACCTATTGATGTATCTCTTAGTTGGTGGAATTGGGACACTTTCGGGACCGTTGGTGGGAACGTTACTGCTCGTAATACTTTCGCAAAATCTGCAATTTCTTCAAGAGTACCGAATGTTGATCTTCGGACCTTTGCTTACATTAATCATCATTTTTTATCCACGTGGAATCGCAGGTGCCATCTTTGATTGGAAAATCAAACGAAAAGATAAGAAGCCGCCTGTTTTGAGAAACGATGTTTCTATTAAAGTGGGGGAGGGATGAAAATGATTATTGAAACTAAGAATTTGACAAAGCGGTTTGGCGGCTTAGCAGCAGTCAATAATGTGGATTTTTTGATTAAAAAAGGAAAAATCAATGCTATTATCGGACCGAATGGGGCGGGGAAATCCACTTTTTTCAACTTGATTAGCGGCTTTCATCGTCCAAGCACTGGAACCGTCATTTTTAAAGGAATTGATATCACCAAGCTTCCAGCTAATGAAATAGCAGCGCTAGGAATTTCAAGGACCTTCCAAACAACCAGTCTTTTTGATAAATCGACCGTATTGGATAATGTCATTGTTGGGCATAGACTACGCACCAAATCGAATTTGGTAGACGCCATTCTAAGAACAAAACGCTTAAAACGAGAGGAAGCGGCATGTCGGGATAAGGCTATGGAGGTGCTGGAGATTGTTGGATTAACGGATGTGGCTGACAAAATAGTCGCTAGTGTTTCGCAGGAGGAAAAGAAACGGACAGCCATCGCCCTTGCTCTTGCAACGGACCCGGAAATTATCTTTCTTGATGAACCCGCTGCAGGAATCAACCCGGATGAAACGGAAGGACTGACAGTTCTGATCAAGAAGTTAAATCAATCCGGTCTTACGATATGTTTAATCGAGCACAAAATGCATATGATTATGAACTTGGCTGACCACATCATGGTTTTGAATTACGGAGAAAAAATTGCCGAGGGTACACCTAAGGAAATCCGAAGTAATGAAGCGGTTATTAAAGCCTATTTGGGAGGTAGTGCTAGTGCTAAAGTTATCTAATGTTGCAGTCAGTTATGGAAGTTTTACTGCAATCAAACATGTGAATATCGAAGTTGCCAAAGGGGAGATTGTCGTTTTATTGGGGGCGAATGGAGCGGGTAAAAGTACGACTTTTCGTTCCATTAGTGGTATCAGTAAGCTGTCTCAAGGAGAAATTTATTTTCAAAATAGTCCTATAGGCGGTCGGGCCCCGGATAAGAATGTTCAAGCTGGAATTGTTCAGTGTGCCGAAGGACGTAAACTGTTTCCGCAAATGACTGTCCAGGAAAATTTGAGGATGGGGGCATATGTGCATCGAAAGAAAAAGGCGGAAATCAAGCATTCTTTGGAAAAGGTATATAATTTATTCCCGATTTTAAAAGAAAAGAATCATAATGATGCAGGAAGTCTGAGCGGTGGGCAACAGCAGATGCTTGCCATAGGTAGGGCATTAATGTCTAAGCCAAAGCTGCTGATGCTTGATGAGCCTTCGGTTGGACTCGCACCTTTGATTGTGGAACAGATGTTTAAGGTTATCGAAGAAATAAACCGGGAAGGAATCACCGTTCTACTTGCAGAACAGAATGCGAATGCTGCCCTCAGCATTGCAGATAAAGGTTATGTTTTTGAAAATGGGGAAATTGTCGTTCAAGGAACAGCAGATGATTTATTGGCTAATGGTGAAGTACGGAAAGCGTATATTGGAGCATGAAAAAAAGAATGGGGGATTTATTTATATGAAACAACTGAAAGTGTTATTTGTATTCATGCTGGTAGTAGTAACTGCATTGGTTGGCTGTAACAAGGGAGACAGCCCCGCATCAAGTAGTGGTAAAAAAGGTAAAGGAGGAAATGTCGTTAACATCGGTTTTAGCGGTCCGTTAAGCGGGGCTGCAGCATTGTATGGGAAACGAACGTTAAATGGTGTGGAAATGGCCGTCAATGAAATCAATGATGACGGAGGGTTTGAAGTAGATGGGGAAAAATACACGCTTAATCTCGTTTCTTTGGATGATAAATACTTACCGAATGAAACAGGTTCGAATGCTAAACGCTTAATTCAGGAATATGATACACCGATTATATTTACGCCGCATAGCGGCGGTGTCCTGGCGCTGCAGGTTTTTAATGAACAAGAGAAATTTATCATTGGCGCCTATACGAGTGAGCCTTCAGTTACCGAAAGCGGAAATTCATTAACCGTACGAATTCCACCGAATTATGAAGGATATATCGAACCGTTTACAACGTATGCCATGGAACATTTCGGCAAAAAAATTGCAGCTTTGCCAACCTCTTCTCAATACGGAAAAGACTGGACAGAAGCGGTTCTCCCTCATTGGAAAAAGCAAGGTGGTAAAGTCGTTTATAATTCCTCGATTGATTTTGCTAAAGAAACAGATTTCTTTACGATTGTTACAAATGCATTGAAAAAGGATCCTGATGTGCTGTTTATCGGAGGTGCGTCTGAACCGACGGCAAAAGTAGCGAAGCAAGCTCGTGAGTTAGGGTTTAAAGGCGGTTTTATTATTATGGATCAGGCGAAGCTGGATCAAATGAAGCCGATTGCAGGATCATATGAAACATTGGAAGGCTCAATCGGTGTCCTACCTCTGATTAACTCCGATGAAGAAGCAGTGCCAGCTTTTATTGAGAAATATCAAAAAAATTATAAGGAAGATCCAAGCTCCGAAGTCGGTTTGAATTACATCGCGATGTATGCTTTTGTAGAAGCGATGAAATCAGCAGGAAGCGTGGATGACGTCAAGGCGATTCGCGAACATATGCAGGACGGGCTGACTAATATTTCTGCTGAACAGAAAATCTACGATATCCCAACAATTGATGAGAATGGAGGATTCGCATCTACAATTGTCGTTGGAGCGGTTGAAGATGGAAAAGTAGTTCCCATTCGTTAAGGTGAACAAAGCCAGTGCTGGTGTCACGAAAAATATCCCTGATAATCAAGTAAACAGTAATAAAAAAAGTAGGTAGTGTGCGGCAGAATTCTACCAGTATGTACTGATAGAGTAGATTGTTGTATTTCTTGGACGTGTACTGGAATCCTTCAAATGAAGGATTCCAGTACACGTTTCTTTTTTTTGTTTCTTCCACAATGTATCCATTACTAGGGTAAGATTCATACTGTCAGGTACTTTCTAGAAATGATAATATTCTAGTAAAGGCCTGAACGATAGAAAAACAATAATAAAGGCGACAATAGCAAAATGTGAGCTTCGTGTAGTTATTTCCAACTCTGGTAAAAGAGTAGATGACGGATCCTTACTTTCCTAAGTAACGATTGAAAAAGATTTTTATAAGAAAGTAAGGTCTACTCTAGATATTATGGGAAAAAAAAAGATATGGTAAGTATGGATATTCTAGACGTGTAGGACCATTAGGTAGTACAGCACCTATAATGGTATCAAACAAGGAGAGCATATTTTTGAATTATTAGGTGATAATGGAATCCTTACTTTAGATTTCATGTATTTAAAAATCAATCTGAAAATTCAATAAATTGTCATTACCATACATAAGATGATTTGTCTGATTATAGGGGGAATATTAGATTAAATAATAATTCATTGCTGAAATGGGGCTAGAAGTAATTGAAAGACTATTTTTTATTTACCTTTGGATGTAATCTTGATCATAGCAATATTGAATATTTAGTAAAAGAAAGGCTAGAATCTTTTGTACGACCAATAATGGTAAATAACAATTGGACCGACCAAAATCCTAAGATAAGAAAAGATTCAAATATACATTTTACGTATGATGTGTATGATGTGAATGACAAAAAACATAATGAAAATTTGTATTACATCAAAGATTATTATATATCGGAAGAACAACTTTTTGGTTTTGAATACTCTTTGAGAAAACTTAAAGGAAATCATATATGGTGCCGTCCTAATACCCGAGGTCACTTTAACATGAAAATTGAAGAAATCGAATATACTGGTCATATATATGTAACTATTAATAATGATATAGAGATACGTTTATTGGACAGGGAAGTGCCAAATTCATTAAGGGGGCAGATTCATTTAGTCCCTGAAAAAGATCAATGGATAGAACTCCCAAGAAGTCTGACAGAAGAGGAAAAAGATAAACGGACACTAAATTGGATAGTAGAAAGTCTGATTAAAGTTGAAAAAATGTAACGATAATTCAATTATCATTAACAAAGCCTTCCTCATAAAGAGAGTGGCTTTTTTTAATTTAATAATTGTGTATATATTAATGAATAGTGAAGGACCAAATACATTTCGACCAAATTCTTCAGAGAAACCACTAATACAGTTACCTAACTTACCTCAACAATTCAATTTAACTACAAGCCTTCTCAGCAACAATGAACCCAATATGAAATGAAATTCACAGGCAGTTCAAAGCATATTCATCTCGATTTCACTAATAAGCAGCCATACTAATTCATTAAGTATGGCTGCAACTATTCCTGTTTTGTTCTCTCGGGATGTTATGGGTGGATAATGTTTTATTACTCTTTATATTTCTTTAAGCTCTTCAATACCGACTTCTGACCTTTCCTCTAATGGCCCTCTTAGATGTACAGTAGCTGTTCTTCCATCTTCATTTATATTATCAATCCAAACTGAAGTGCCATTATATCTCACCTCAATGTCAGATGGTGAAGAAAGAATCTGTTTTACACGATTAACATCCACAAAAATCCCTCCCTTATTATTTGTCTAATTATTATTTGAAAAGGTAAATGATTTTATTCTTTTTTAAAAGAAATGCAGATGATAATCTAATAACACCGTCTACAATATAAGAAAATTCCGAAGTATTCATAAGAGTAGATATTATGCTATCAGGTTTATCCTCTAAGAATCCATCTGATGGCTGTGGTATTACATACTCCATAATATGACGTGGTAAGCGTTCTTTTGAAATAATAGAATGATTTTCTGAAATCAGGTATTAAAAAGTAAAATGATACTAAACTTACAAAAAAATCTTGTTATTTAGTAATGAAAGCGTCGCCATTTAATATAATATAAAATATAATTTCAAGATAATTGAGTATAAATTGAAATTATATTTAAGTAATTGATAATAGGAGGATCTATTTGTCTATGGAAGAACGACTGCGTTCATTAACGACTGAATTACGCAATGAAGGTACCATGAACATCGACAGTGTAAATACACTGGAAATTATTACTGCTATTAACAACGAAGATTTAAAAGTGGCAGTAGCCGTACAGGAGGTTTTATTAGATATTAAAACGGCGGTTGAATTTGCTTATGAATCGTTAATGAAAGGAGGAAGACTCATCTACATTGGGGCTGGAACGAGCGGTAGACTTGGTGTTCTTGATGCAGTGGAATGTCCACCGACTTTCAGCACATCACCGGATAAGGTGCTGGGAATAATGGCTGGAGGGGAAAAGTCATTTGTTCGAGCAATTGAAGGAGCAGAGGATAAAGAAGAGTTTGGGAAAAGAGATTTAACAAACGTGGATCTTACAGCTAATGATACGGTTATCGGCATTGCAGCAAGCGGTCGTACTCCTTATGTGAAAGGAGCTTTACATTATGCAAGAAAGGTAGGAGCAAAAACGGTGGCTTTATCGTGCAATAAAAACTCCATCATCACGGAAGTCGCTAATATTGGAATTGAAGTTGAGGTCGGACCCGAAGTTTTAACAGGGTCTACGAGAATGAAAGCGGCAACTGCACATAAAATGGTACTTAATATGATCTCAACAGCTACCATGATTAGAATGGGAAAAGTGTATGAAAATCTGATGGTAGATGTAAATGTAAGCAATCAAAAACTAAAGGATCGTGCAATAAGCATTATACAAACTGTTACGAATGTTGAATATGATATTGCAATGAAAATGCTCGAAAAGGCGAATAATCAGGTTAAACCAGCGATTGTAATGATAAAGACTTCAACAACTTATGATCAATCAACGGAGTTACTAGAAAAAGCGGATGGAGATGTCAGAAAAGCCATCTCGATGCGCGTGGATTAAGGAGAGAAAGCAATGGTTACTGGAGGATTATCCATTATACAGACGATGCTAAGTAAGCTTCCACAATCAGAACAAAAACTAGCAGAATATATCCTACAGAATCCTCATGAGGTAGTGAATAGCACTGTACAGGAGTTGAGCACTTCTGCTCATACAAGCGGGGCTGCTGTGATAAGGTTGTGCAAATCTCTCGGTTTGAAAGGATTTCAAGATTTGAAAATGCGGATTGCTGGGGATTTAATGAAGTCTGTTGAACAGGGTTACCGAGATATTGAGCCTTCAGAATCACTGTATCGGATTGTTGAAAAAACAACCAGTAATACGATTCAGATTATTCGTGACACTTCTGAAATTATCGATCACGATAATCTCAACAATGCAATTAAATTGCTGCTGAACGCTAAAACAGTTCACTTTTGTGGAGTGGGGGCTTCGAATATTGTTGCCGCAGACGCTCAGCAAAAACTGCTTCGAATCAACAAAGGGGCAACTGCCTTTACTGACATGCATTTAGTTGCAACTCTGATTGCCAATGCGGATGAAAATGATATCGTTTTTGCTATTTCATTCTCAGGAGAAACACCTGAAGTTGTCAATATATTAAAACTTGCTAAAGATCGAGGAGTCAAAACGATCGGCCTGACTCATTTTGGTCAAACAACGGTATCTTCTTTGTGTGACGCTTCGCTGTATACATCCTTTTCAAATGAAGCTCCGTTTAGAAGTGCTGCAACATCTTCCCGATTGGCACAGTTATATATGATTGATATTTTATTTTTAGGAATGGCGTCAGAACAGTACGAAGAGACTGTCCAATATATTGATAACACACGGGCAGCCATCCAATCGATGACAGATCGTTATAAATGAACATTCATTTGGAGATTTTGACAAAGGGGGCTTTTGAATGGGCAAGGGGGATAAGTACGCCGATTTAGCACGAGAATTATTAGAAAAGTTAGGTGGGGCATCAAATGTTGTAGGATCTGCACATTGTATGACCAGGCTGCGGGTATCACCAATCGATCGTTCAAAAGTAAACATGGATGAAATTAAAAAAACGGAAGGCGTTCTTGGTGTCATCGAAGAAGAAACGATTCAAATCGTTCTGGGTCCAGGAGTAGTGAACAAGGTGTACGCTGAATTTGAAAAGTTTCTCGCATCATCTGAAGATTTTAATTTAAAAGAAACTGCTACCAAGAACAAATCAGAGATTGATAGGAAAAATGCAAAACCTTTTAAACTATTTTTACGTAGAATTGCGAGTATCTTTATCCCGTTAATTCCTGCATTAGTAGCTTCAGGCCTGATTACAGGGATTACAAAAGCGGTCGTTCAAGCGGGCTGGCTTGCGGGAGATTCACAATTAGCCATTATATTAACTGTTATTGGATCTGGATTATTTGCTTACCTTGGGATTTTAGTTGGGACTAATGCGGCAAAGGAATACGGGGGATCACCTGCACTTGGTGCACTGGCTGGTATCTTGGTTATCAACCCGGCAGTAGGCGACATTTCATTGTTTGGTGAAAACTTGCTCCCAGGACGTGGAGGGTTAATTGGAGTCCTTTTTGCCGCGATTTTTATAGCATTGGTAGAAAAGCAGGTAAGGAAATTCATTCCTCAATCACTGGATATAATGTTGACTCCAACCATCTCTTTACTTATTACAGGGATAGTCACTTACATTGTATTTATGCCGGTAGGAGGATTTTTATCGGATACAATTACAACAGGTTTATTAAATATATTAGATTTCGGTGGAGTTGTAGCTGGATTTGTGCTTGGAGCAACATTCCTACCGCTAGTCATAACTGGTCTGCATCAAGGTTTAACACCTGTTCATCTTGAATTGATCAACGCGATTGGAGACGATCCTCTGCTTCCCATTTTGGCAATGGGTGGAGCTGGCCAAGTAGGTGCGGCATTTGCCATCTATTTCAAAACGAAGAAAGCAAGCCTAAAGCGAGCGATAGGTGGAGGTCTTCCATCAGGAATGCTTGGTATCGGCGAACCTCTTATATTTGGAGTGACATTACCACTCGGTCGTCCTTTCTTAACCGCATGTCTAGGGGCAGGGGTAGGAGGCGCATTTCAAGCTCACTTCGGAATTGCGACCACTGCAATCGGTGTATCTGGATTACCACTTACCTTTTTAGTTCATCCAAACCAAATTGTGCTTTTCTTGGCAGGGTTATTCATTTCCTACGCAGCAGGATTTATTTTTACGTACTTATTTGGATTTAAAGATGAAATGGCGGTTGAATTCAAGTGATTGGAATCTCTTTTTATCTACAAGACCCAGATGCAGAAACACAAATCATTCATGCAGCAAACTTAGGTGTGAAGCGAGCATTTACCTCGCTTCATATTCCTGAAGAAAAAGGTGATCACGTACAAAGAATGGTTGAACTATTAAAGCTTGTAGAGTCATATGAAATGGAAATCCATGCAGATGTCTCATTAAACACGCTTAGTCATTTGGGAATTAGCAATTTTGAGGAGTTATCGTCATTAGGGGTTAAGGGAATTCGCTTGGATGATGGGTTTGACTATGAAACGATAAGATCTTTATCTGAGGTATTTTCTCTTTCGCTAAACGCAAGTACGTTAAAGGAAGATGAACTAATGGCCGCACTTGGGAGCGGAATAAAACCTGATAGACTCATAGCCTGGCATAACTTCTATCCAAGGCGTGAAACGGGTCTCGAGGAAGAATTCTTTCAAAATCAAAATCGAATGTTCAAGAAATATGGGATACCTATTGTTGCTTTTATCCCGGGTTCAGGAAGTAAGCGAGGACCCCTTCATGATGGCCTTCCAACGCTTGAAAAACACAGGTTTATGAATCCTTTTGCTGCCGGAGTTGAACTGTTTCAGCATGTGAATGGAGTATATATTGGAGATCAAGGTGTGGAAAACGATTTGATTGAGAACCTATCCGCGTTTAATGATCGGAATATTCTATCTATTCGCGTGAAGTCTTCCGTTTTGCAAAGCGGTATTTACGATTTGCGGCCAGATGTTTCAAGGGATGTGTATCGGCTACAACATACCCGTGTCACAACACAGGTTAAACCGCAAAATACTGTCGAACGCTACCTTGGTTCCATTACGATGGACAATGATGCATATGGGCGATATCGGGGAGAGGTCCAAATTTGCAGGCGAGATTTAGAAGCAAATCATCGAGTCAATGTGATAGGGCTAGTTATAGAGGAAGATCTTCCTTTGTTAGCACTTCTGGAATCTGGTCAATCCGTAAACCTACAATGTGAAGAATTATATATATAGATTTAGAAATACACAGAAAATAGGTGATCATTTCACTCACTTCAGTTCTTACACTCTATTACACTCACGAACTAAAAGCCCTTGCCCACGAAGTGTTAATTAGCAACTAATGATACAACAAAAGGATTTTCTGTCATTAAGAAAGCTAAGATCCCAGAAAAAGAGCTGGATTTTCCTTGGAAAATAAAAAAGTGAATGAGAAATTGAAAAAGGTGGCTACTGGGATTTCAAGGTGCTGCCTTTATTTTCATAAGAGAGTAGAAATTTGTAAAAAAACGATCATAAGGCTAACAACATTTAGTACACATCATCACACACTTAAGAAGCATTGAAGATAGATGAGGATTCACTGACTTCTTTAGACAGATATTGATTAAAGCTCTTGGAAACCTTTTTACCTACTACTGCTAAGAAAGCCTTTTGAGATTAAAAAGTAAAAAGGAGAATGCCAAAATGAATAAAAAGATATGGGCACCTGCTGGGTTAGCTTTTTCCTTGGCTTTATCCACTCTTGGTGGAATTACATCAGCAAGGGAGTTTGCGGAAGAAAAACCAGTGCCGGATGTTCAGACAACCGTAGAAAATATGTCCATTGAGGAGAAAGTCGGTCAAATGCTCATGCCAGATTTTCGTAATTGGCAAGAACAAGGAGAAAGAAAAGCAACAGGTTTTATAGAAATGAACTCAGAAGTTGCAAGCATCATTGAAAAATATCATTTAGGCGGAGTGATCTTGTTTGCTGAAAATGTTGTAGATACCGAGCAAACGGTACGGCTGACAGATGGTTTACAGAATGCGAGCAGGGATCTTCCACTATTTATAACTATTGATCAGGAAGGAGGAATCGTAACTCGCCTTCAAACAGGAACGAATCTTCCGGGAAATATGGCGCTGGGTGCAACTAGAAATAAGAATTACGCCTATCAGTCTGGAGAAATCATCGGCAAGGAATTGTCCTCTCTTGGTATAAATGTAAATTTTGGACCGGCTGTTGATGTCAATAATAACCCTGGAAATCCAGTTATTGGCGTCCGTTCCTTCAGTTCTGATCCAGATCTTGTATCAAAACTTGGGATTCAAACCATAAAAGGATTGCAAAGTCAGAATATGATAGCAACGACTAAGCATTTCCCTGGTCATGGAGATACGGCGGTTGATAGTCATTATGGTCTTCCCCTTGTCTCGCATAATAAAGAGCGCTTACGTTCTATCGAGTTAGTTCCTTTCCAAAAGGCAATCGATGCTGGAGTAGATATGATGATGACCGCACATGTTCAATTTCCTGCATTCGATGATACTACTTATATCAGTAAAAAAGACGGACAAGAAATTATGGTCCCGGCAACACTGTCACAGAAGGTCATTACTGGTCTTTTACGTGAAGAAATGGGATTTGATGGCGTAGTGGTTACAGATGCATTGAATATGCAAGCCATTGCGGACAATTTTGGACAAGAAGATGCTGTTGTTTTGGCCTTGAAATCGGGTGTTGATATTGCATTGATGCCTGCACAAGTAAACTCGCTTCAAATGGAAAAGAATATAACCTCTGTATTCGATGCAGTGAAGGAAGCCGTGGAAAGTGGTGAAATTCCGCTTGATCAAGTCAATCGTTCTGTAACAAGAATACTTGAGCTAAAAGTGAAAAGAGGGATTCTAAAGCTGGGAAAAGTCGCTGCCGACACCCCAATTGATAAAAAAATATTAAGGGCTCTTCAAGTGGTCGGTAATAAAAATTCTTTGAAAAAAGAAAGGAAAATTGCGGAAGATGCAATCACTCTTTTGAAAAATGAAGATAAAACATTGCCCTTCAAACCTAAGAAAAATGAAAATATTTTAGTTCTTGCTCCTTTTGCCGATCAGATTGAATCTATGTCAAGGAGCATCAATGAATTAGTTGATCAAAAGAGGATAAAGAAAGTCCAAGTTACAGGTATGAGTTTTTCAGAAAAGTCATTCACTATTGAAGTGGCAAGACTCATTGATGAAGCCGACTATGTCATTACTGGGTCCTATATTGTAAAAAACGATCCGGCCGTAAATGATGGAGTGATTGATGACAGTATTCAAGATTCAAGCAAGTGGGCAACAGCCTTTCCAAGAGCGGCCATGAAATATGCACAGAAAAAAGATAAAGGGTTTGTGTTAATGAGTGTAAGAAACCCTTATGATGTTGCCAATTTTGAAGAAGCAAAAGCCGTGATGGTTGTATACGGATTTAAAGGATATTCAAATGGGCGGTATAGGCAGCCAAATATACCGGCAGGCATCGCGACGATCTTTGGAGAATCAAAACCGAGGGGGACGTTGCCAGTGGATATTCCATCCGTGACAAAACCATCCGAAAGCCTTTATAAATTTGGGTATGGATTAGATATTAAATCTGGCAAGCCTATTAAAAAGTAGAGGGGAAACACAATGAAAAGAATTCTTATTATATTCACCATTTGTCTGTTGGCCTTTAGTATAGTTTCCTCTAAAAGTGTTACTGCCGATAAGGAAAAGAAAAAACAAAAGGTCATGCCTGGTATTGAAGTTCTTTTAAAAGATGAGAAGGATGTACTAAAAGGAAAAAAGGTGGGGTTGATTACAAATCCAACAGGAATCGATTCCAAATTAACGAGCATCGTTGATCTGCTGTATGACGATCCGGATATTGAATTAACTGCGTTATATGGACCCGAACATGGGGTTCGTGGAGATGCGCAGGCAGGGGCAAGCGTTGAATTTTATATAGATGAAAAAACAGGATTGCCCGTTTATAGCTTGTATGGTAAAACGAAAAAGCCAACGCCTGAAATGTTAGAAGGTGTAGAGGCTCTTGTCTTTGATATCCAAGATGTCGGAACGCGTTATTACACCTATATTTATACGATGGCCTATGCAATGGAAGCCGCGAAAGAAAATAACATCCCGTTTATCGTGTTAGACAGGCCGAATCCGCAAGGGGGGATATCAGTAGATGGACCAGTACTTGAACCGGAATTCTCATCATTTGTTGGTTTGTATCCGATTCCGCTTAAACATGGGATGACAGTCGGCGAACTCGCTACATTGTTTAATAAAGAGTTTAAAATTGGTGCAGATTTAAAGGTCATTAAAATGAAAGGCTGGAAGCGCTCGATGGATTATGACGAAACTGGGCTTCCATTTGTCTTGCCATCGCCAAATATGCCAACAGTGTCCACTACATTTGTATATCCAGCTACAGGGCTAATTGAGGGAACAAATGTCTCGGAAGGCAGAGGGACGACTAAGCCATTCGAATTAATCGGTGCACCCTACATCAACAGCGATGAACTTGCGGGGAAATTAAATGGACTACGTTTGCCCGGTGTGAAATTTAGGGCTGCCTCTTTTACACCTTCGTTTTCAAAGTATGCAGGTAAACTTAGCCATGGAGTTGAAATCTATGTAACTGATCGTGATGAATTTAGGGCTGTACCAACTGGACTGCACATTATCAAGACCATTCATGATCTTTATCCAGATGATTTCGAATTTCTCGCAGCCAATAATTTCAGTCTATTAATAGGTAATGACTGGGTGAGAGCAATGATTAAAGAAGGCTCATCTGTGAATGAAATTATGAAAGAATATCAGCCAGAGCAAGATGCTTTTAAAAAGGTTCGCGCACAGTATTTACTCTATAAATAACCGGAGGAACTTAGAAAAGTCTGTAAGGGCTTTTCTTTTTTTTTATTAAAGGGGTATACCGTTAAGAATTCCCTAGAAATAGACAGTTTATAAAAGAAAAGAAGTTCTAAAAAAGAAGAAACCGCTGTCTAATAGGTGTATAGGGTTATCCTAAATTAATAACTGTCAGGGGGAAAGTGGGATGAAAAAATATCTTCAAAAAATTGGCCGTTCATTGATGTTGCCAGTAGCCGTATTGCCGGCAGCTGCCATTTTAATGGGGATTGGTTATTGGATAGATCCAGCAGGATGGGGAGATGGAAGTCCGATAGCGGCTTTCTTAATTAAAGCTGGTTCTTCCATCATTGGCAATATGTCTATCTTGTTTGCTGTCGGGGTTGCATTGGGGATGTCGAAAGGAAAAGATGGTTCAGCCGCTTTGAGTGGGCTGGTAGCCTATCTAGTCGTAACGACATTGCTTGCCACAGAATCAGTAGCTATGCTGCAAGGTATTGATGTAGAAAGTGTAAATCCAGCATTTGAGAAAATAGAAAATCAATTTGTCGGAATTCTCTCGGGCCTTATAGCTGCTGCTATGTATAATCGGTTTAGTAAGGTCGAGCTGCCGGATGCCCTCGCTTTCTTTAGTGGTAAAAGGCTGGTCCCCATACTGACTGCGGTTATTATGTTACTCGTTTCCCTTATATTATTTTTTGTATGGCCGCTCATCTACTCTTGGTTAGTTAATTTCGGTGAAGCGATAAGTGGATTAGGTGCTGCAGGTGCAGGACTTTATGGATTCTTCAATCGGTTATTGATACCAACGGGTTTACATCATGCATTAAACTCCGTGTTCTGGTTTGATGTAATTGGGCTTAACGATATCGGTAATTTCTGGGCAGGAACTGGAACAAAAGGAACTACAGGCATGTATCAAGCCGGATTCTTCCCTGTCATGATGTTCGGATTGCCTGCCGCGGCACTTGCTATGTACCATTCAGCAAAATCTAAAAAGAAAAAACAAGTGGCGTCATTAATGCTCGCTGCAGGATTTGCTTCATTTTTTACAGGAGTTACAGAACCTCTTGAATTTGCCTTCATGTTTGTAGCACCCGCTCTTTTTGTTGTTCATGCTTTATTAACAGGTATTTCGTTAGCCATTGCTGCGTCTTTTCAATGGACAGCAGGTTTTGGTTTTAGTGCAGGCTTTGTTGACTTTGTTTTAAGTTCAAGATTGCCATTGGCAAATGAACCTTATATGCTCCTTCTTCAAGGGTTAGCTTTCGCTGTCATTTACTATTTCTTATTCCGCTTCTTGATCGCAAAGTTTAACTTAATGACTCCAGGGAGGGAGGATGATACAGATGAAGAACTTAATGGTGGAGGAGTAGAGGCAAATGCAAGCAACCATGCTGAGTCAACAGGAAGTAAATTCTTTGGGATGGCTGCTGCGATTTATGAAGGCTTAGGTGGAGACGCTAACGTAATGTCTGTTGACAACTGTATAACCCGTTTGAGAGTAGAAGTGAAGAATATGGGAGCAGTTGATCAAAATAAAATTAAATCCACAGGAGTCGCGGGAATCAATATCGTTGGTCCACATAGCATTCAAGTCGTTGTGGGTACGCAGGTACAATTCGTAGCGGATGAAATTGAAAAGATTCGTAGACAATAGAGCTCCCATTATTAGTTGTTCGAGTAATCCTTCATCTTTCATCTAGAACTGCAAGAACAACTAGTTTACTTGCGAGATTAATAGACAAGGATTATACTCAACGATCAGGAATGAGATCCCGTTCCATACCTGATCGTTTTAGATTATTATAGAAAGCGTTTTAGTAACGAATTATCAAGCCTGAGTACACTTTGATCAAAAAACATTTATTTTGGCTTTTTTAATGAACACTGGGTAGAAATTAGAATAAAACAAATCAATGTTCTATAATAAATTAAGGATATTTGTTTGGAGGGTATTGGATGACGTTCGGAGAATAAATTAAGAGATTAAATAATATAATCTCACATAAAATCATTTGAAAGAATTCTTTACTCATACTCTTGCGTAATTTTCGGCTAAAGATGGCTTCAATTGCCAATAACTTCACCAGATATAACCTCCACGTCGTTATACCGCACCCGTAAGCCTGGTGAAACCATAAATATACCTGCTAAAACAAATGCAATTGTGATTATCAAATGATCTGAGTTTTAAGCATATGTTATCTTTGAAAAATATATATTAAATCCCTTAGTATAGGAGAGATTCTAATGTACCAACCAAAAACCAAAGAAACTGACAGCAGTGTTATCGAGTTTATTGAAAATGTCGACAGCCCCAAAAAGCGTGAGGATGCATATCAATTATTAGATATTTTTACTGAAACGACAGGTTTTATAGCAAAGATGTGGGGACCGAGTATAATTGGATTCGGTACATATCATTATAAATATGAATCTGGTCATGAAGGTGATGCTCCTCTTGTAGGTTTTTCACCTCGAAAAGCAAAAATCAGTTTATATTTTGCTACGGGTGACACAAAACGAGAGGAATTATTAAAGGGCTTTGGAAAACATACTTCCGGAAAAAGTTGTGTTTACATAAATAAAGTAGCAGATATTGATCTTAATGTTTTAAAAGAGTTAATTAACCAATCTGTAAAATTTTTGAGAGAAACCTATCCGAATAAGTAGAGTGAACGTATGTGGATGATTATCCTTTAATTGTTTCAGAAGATCAAGAAAGTGAGAGGAAGCAAAATGAGAAAAATTAAAGTGGGTATAGTTGGATACGGCCTTTCAGGTGCTACATTTCACGCGCCTTTGCTAAGTGTTTTAGAGCAGTTTGAAATAGCGAAAGTAGTAAGCTCTAAAAAGGAAAAAGTGCAGCAGGATTTGAAGCACGTGGCAGTAGTAAGTAGCTTAGAAGAAGTTTTAGAAGATGCAGCGATTGATTTAGTAGTTATTACGACACCAAGCGGTTTGCATTATGAAATGGCTAAACAAAGTTTACTTGCTGGAAAACATGTTATCTTGGAAAAGCCGATGGTAGTAGAAACATGGGAGGCAGAGGAGCTCATACAGATTGCTGAGGAAAAGGAGCTTCTTTTAAGTATCTATCATAACAGAAGATGGGATAATGATTTTTTGACAATTAAAAAACTTATGAATGATGGTGTACTTGGAGAAATCAATACATATCAGGTCCATTATGATCGCTTCAGACCAGTGGTTAGAGATAGGTGGAGAGAAAAGCAGGGTCCAGGAGCTGGCATGCTATATGATTTGGGCTCACATCTAATTGATCAAGCCTTACATTTATTTGGTTGGCCACAATTCGTATGGGCAGATGTTTTTGCGCAAAGAGAGAATGCAGAAACGGATGATTATTTTCATGTTATTTTAGGGTACGAAAAGCTGCGAGTGATATTGCATTCAGGGTCAATCGTTCCGATTAATGGACCGCGGTTTCAGGTACATGGAAGTAAAGGAACTTTTATTAAATATGGGCTTGATGGACAAGAGGCTGCGCTAAGTGAGGGGAAAAAGCCTATAGATAACTCTTGGGGTGCAGATAATCCTCAATTCTATGGTCAGTTGGTTACGATTGATGGAGAAAAAGAGAAACATGAAACAATACAAACTTTACATGGATCTTATTTAACATATTATAAAGAAATTGCAGAAAGTATATTTGAGGGGAAAAAGGCTCCTGTCACATCGGAAGAGGGGCTATCCGTCATTAAGATCATTGATGCAGCGTTGGAAAGCAGTCAAGGGAAAAAAGCTATATATGTTAATTGAAATACTTTGTTGTCCCATTGAATTCTTTTTTCTCTTTTTGCATCAAAATGAAATCAGAAGATGAAAATAATAGGCAGCCTTGTTTTTCCAAAAGGAATAAACAGGTTGCTTTTTACTGCTGTCGATAAAGCAGGAACTTTAGGTTAGTGTTAGTTCCAAGGGTTTTAATTTCCTAGTGGTCCTTACATATCAAGATAAAGTTACATGAAGGGAAATCAATTTTGGGGAACATTTTTCAAAGTGTATTAAATTATGGAGGTATTTATGAATTCTTATATTCAAGAACTGGTTAATGTATATTCAAAACACACTGATGTGGAATATGCAGAATGGTCTAAAAAATATTTGAGGAACCAATTTGAATTTTTGGGGATTCGATCCCCTATTCGTCGAACATTAACTAAACAGTTTCTGAAGGAACACGGATGGCCAACGGAAAGTAATCGTAAAGATATCATTCTTATGCTTTGGGACCTCCCAGAAAGGGAATACCAAAAAGCAGCCCTTGATATTCTTGAAAAGGAAAAAAAGAACCTCTGCCCTGAGGATATGCCTTGGTTAGTCAATTTGATTGTAAGTAAGTCATGGTGGGATACAGTAGATGTACTTTCTCCTCATATCATGGGCTATATGTTTTCAACTTATCCTAAACTTATTCCTCAATACTCCGATTTGTGGATTGAAGATGAGAATATTTGGTTGCAAAGATCAGCGATATTATATCAACTACAATACAAAGGCGGAACGGATGAAGAACGTCTATTCCGTTACATAATAAGACGAGCAAATAGCGATGAATTCTTTGTTCAAAAGGCAATTGGTTGGGTGTTACGTGAATATGCAAAAACTAACCCCGAGAGCGTGAAATCATTTGTTTTAAATCATCAATTAAAACCTCTTAGCAAGAGAGAAGCGCTAAAACATCTAACTTAAAATGAAATATTTTTGAATAATAAAGAGAGACTTCAAAGGTGAGGAGCTTCCCTTATTTTCAATAATACATAAATTTAACAATACCCCGAATAGTTGCTACTATTCGGGGTATTGTTAAAAATATATACATTATCTTTTATCGTAGCTCTACGATAATGCCTTCGCATGAAGGGATTTCTTTTGCCAAGCCATTGTAATCATTAAAGTTAGGATCAAGAGTAAGAGTCCTAAAATGAAAGGATAGGTAATTTGAACATCATACATCATTCCGGCAAGAGTGGGTCCAAGCACATTTCCAATGCTCATATATGCATTATTCATACCCATCGCAAATCCCTGCTCATTCCCCGCCATCTTAGAAATCAGTGTGTTTAAGACTGGTCGAAGGATGGAGGTAGAAAGGAAGATGATGAGAGAGATTCCAAAGAAAATTAGGTAACTTGAAGCAAAAAGTGAAAGAAGGAATCCTATGGCTGCGACGCTAATAAAGATAATTAGCACACTTACCTCCCCAAAACGACGAACAATCCGGTCGACAACAAAGAGTTGAACGATTACGCTGACGATACCAGTAGCTGTAACCATTGTTGCGATGTCCTTAGGTGTTGAATTAAATTGATTGTCAAGATAAAGGCCGATAACAGATTCATATGCCATTAATCCAAAGCTCATCACAAGTGTAATGATAAGAGGAATGAAATAGGGCATTTTTACAGACAAGGCAATTTTGCGAACCATCGATTCGTTATTTGCCATGTCCATACCTTGTGAAGCTTGTTTCGTTTCGCTTTCCTTTAAAACAAAAATAGAAAATATTACTGCGACGAGTGATACTAGCGCAGAAATCAAAAATGGAAATTTTAAGCCAAAGTCAGCTAAAAATCCACCAATTCCTGGGCCAACAACGATCCCTAGGGACATGGCAGCAGACACTAAACTATTGCCTTTAGCCCGTTGATCGAAAGTGGTGATATCAGCAACATAAGCAAATATTGCTGGTACAAGCAAAGCAGCCCCGACCCCACCGACAACCCGAGAAGCATACAGTAGCCAAATGGAATTAACAGCATAAAAAATAAACATGGAAATAGTCAAACCAATTAATCCATATATAATCATTTTTCTACGACCAAATTGATCAGTCCATTTTCCGGCAATTGGCGAAAAGATAAGTTGTGCACCTGCGAAAATGGCAATCATTAGCCCAGCAGCAGTTCCACCTTGATTAATGGAAGCCAGGTATGCAGGTAAGATTGGAATAATAATACCGAAGCTTCCTATTGCAATAAACATATTGATCATAAGGATAATTATCTTTTTACGTTGTTCTGCTGACATAAACAGCCTCTCTTTCTCTTTTAAATATCAATAACCAATTTAATTCGCATGGTTAATTTTTTGACACGTTAATTATGTTATAGTTTTAGATAGATAGTTGTCAATAAGAAAGGATTGTCTAATATGTATTCGAGTGAATTATATAATTTACATACTGCGATTAAAGAGCTTAGTAGTCTCTCACAGGAATTAATTGAGCCGTTATTAGTTAAATACGATTTAACTTCCGTGCAATATCACGCATTACAATTAATTGTCTTAAAGGAATCCATAGCTGTTAAAAATGTTTCAAATCATTTGAAAATTAAGCCTGCAGCTGGGACAGCGTTAATTGACCGGCTTGAACGGAAGAATCTAATTGAAAGAGTTCACAGTGAGGATGATCGACGTGTCGTTTATATTAAATCCACCGCAAATGGTAGAGAAACCTATCATTCTATCAATAAGTGCTTCGCAAATATTTTTCAAGATTTTTATAGTGTATTAAATGAAGAAGAAACCCAACGACTTAAACAAATCGTGGGAAAACTAACCGAACATGTGTCGTCACGTATAGAGAACAACCTATAGAAAAAAGTCAGAGGAAAGTTGAATGGTTTTTTAGGAGCCTCAACTGACCAATATTATGCAAGCGTAGTCAACTTGATGTCATCATCATCTTAAGCTTTGTACAATAAAAACCACTATAAAAGCAGTGAATTTCGCAATAATCTCACTGCTTTAACTCTTCTATGAGATGACAGCGGGTGATAGGCGATCAATCCATTGTTTACACCGAGTAGAAAAACAATTAAAACAAAAACCCTCTAGACTTTCTTCACCTCTCATCTGCTTCTAGTAACAACTGAAACTTCTCCTTGCAGACTCATAATCTGTTACCTCTAAGAATTTTTTTACTATTAAGCCTATTGTAGCAATAGAGAAAATAATCCCTTATAAATCGTTTTGTTAGTAAGCTTTCAAATAGAAAAGACTAGTATAAGATTCTCTTTAAATGCTTACTGATTTGAAGTGAGTGGCTAACTATTTATGGAAATAATTTTTTTTTTTGTCGGGTGACATTTCTTAATTAGAACATTGACGAAACTAGTAGAGGTAAGTATACTGAATTTTACAAATATTCAGGCAAATAAATGTTAAAAAAAGGAGTTGTTTATGATGTTTTCCCCATTAACCCCAATGGACTGGAAGCGTAGGGCGGTGAAATATTATCCGAATAAAGTGGCTGTCATTGATGAAGAGAAGGAGTTTACATATAAGGAATTTGGGCAGCGAGTAGATCAACTTTCTATGGCTTTAAATAAAGCGGGTATAGAAGAAGGTGACCATGTTGCAGTGATGTTGCCAAACACTCATTATATGTTGGAATGCTTCTATGGTATTTGTCAAATGGGTGCGGTAATGGTGCCTTTGAATTACCGTCTCTCAGCTGAGGACCTGGAGTATATTATCAGTCACAGTGATTCAAAAATGTTAGTCGTCGATGAAGAATTTATTGCTCCGATTGAGAAGATCGTTCATAAACTTGCCTTGGATAAAATCATTATGGTATCTGTTACAGGGCATAAAACATCTTTAAATGGTATAGATTATGAGAACTTTATTCAACAAGCTAAAGATTTTGATTTTGAAGCACAGCCAGAGGTTGTAATCGATGAAAATCAGCTTCTGACTTTAAATTATACGAGTGGAACGACTTCAAAACCAAAAGGGGTTATGTTAACTCATCGTGGAAATTACATTAACGCTGCAAATTTCATGTATCATCTTGGAGTAAAACATGATGATGTGTATCTTCATACCTTACCAATGTTTCACGCAAATGGGTGGGGGGGTTTGGGCGGTTACGGTCGCTGGTGGTACTCATGTATGTTTAAGAAAAGTTGATCCTCCTCTTATTCTGGACTTATTTGAAAATCAAAATATTACATTGTTATGTGGAGCACCTACTGTCGTCAATATGCTTGTGAATGATCCGAAAGCAAAAGAAACTAATATCAAGATGCGTCCACGTATGGCGACAGCTGGTGCTCCTCCAGCTGCGGCTCTTATTCATAAAGCACAAGATATTCTTGGTTTAAATATGATCCATGTGTATGGATTAACAGAAACTTCACCTTTCATTCTTTATAACGAGTGGAAGGATGAATTTGAATCTAAATCGCTTGACGAACAAGCAACAATTAAGGCAAGACAAGGAATAGAATTGGTTTTTAACGGGGAAACAAAAGTTGTTAATCAAGATGGAGAAGAAGTCGCTTGGGATGGGAAGGAATTAGGAGAAATCATTACCCGCGGCAATGTTGTGATGGATGGATATTATAAGGATCCGGAAAAGACTGCCGAAGCAATTAGAGGTGGATGGTTTTATACTGGGGATTTGGCAGTAACTTATCCTGATGGATATATTGAAATACAGGACAGGGCTAAGGATTTAATCATTTCCGGAGGAGAAAATATTTCTTCTACAGAGGTTGAAGGGGTGTTGTATAAACATCCAGATGTATTAGAAGTGGCTGTTATTGCCGTTCCAGATGAGAAATGGGGAGAAACTCCTAAGGCAATCATTGTGCTGCATTCCAATGCGAATGTGACTGAAGAAGAAGTTATTAATTACTGCCGGTCTCAAATGGCTCACTTTAAAGCGCCTAGATTAGTAGAATTTGTGGAATCTTTACCAAAAACAGCAACTGGAAAACTGCAAAAATATCGTTTGAGAGAAATACATTGGAAAGGATCGAAGAAGGTAAATTAAAGGCTTTCTCACTTGTTTTTCAGATAAACGGTTATTATCAACTGTTTCTAAATACTAAGATTATTGTATGTAATATAGCGGTTCTAAAAGGATCTTCTAATTGAAGATCCTTTTTTAGTGCTTTTAAGACCTGTTAAGACACCCTAATCTAACATTTTAGAAACTTCATTCACATTCCATGAAATAAATAGAATTGGTACATTGAAATTTTTTTCTTGCGTTGGGGAAATTCAGTTTTTCATAAGGCAGGAATTGAAAAAACGTCAGCAAAGTAAATGGGTTAAGTTAAGGAGTCCAACAATGGCTTAAACCACAAATTTGTATTTAGCTCCATCAGTTTAAACAAATATGTGGTTTTCACTGTTTATGGGATTTAACTTCCTTCTGCATTAAAAAGCCCTGTCAAACCTTCGTTATTCTTTATACCTAATTATTATTAATAATGTCCACTTATAGCTAGGGACCTATGTTTAAGAGAAAAAATTTTTTTCAAGTATTATCAGGCAAAGCAACTTACGCATAATTAGAACTTGAAAATGCCTCCGAAAAAATATAAAACTAAACATTATAACGTTATATTGATTAATCCAGAAAAATGTGATAATCTATTTTTGTTAAGTGAAATAAATAACTACTTATAAGAGTTGTAAACGTATACAAAATCGCTATTTAACAATCTTTAGGGCGTACCGAAAAGGATGAGTGAAATGACAGGTAGGTTCGTACTACAAAATGTAAAAATGGTAGAGGGAAATGCTGCAGATATCATATTGGAAAATAGAAAAATTGTAGAAATTGTTCCGCCCGGAACTGGAATCGGCGAAAAAGTAATGGACTACAAACACAAAGTATTTGTTTCCAGCGGCTGGATTGATATGCATGTACATGCCTTTCCCGAATTCGATCCGTATGGAGACGATGTTGACGAGATTGGTTATAAAACAGGTGTAACAACGATTATAGATGCTGGCAGTACTGGAGCAGACCGCTTACCAGACTTGGTTAGTAGTTGTAAAAATTCCAAAACGAATGTATTCGCCTTCCTAAATATTTCACGAATCGGATTGAAGCGAATCGATGAGTTATCAGATATATCTTGGCTAAACGAAGAAAAATTAAAAAAGGCCATTGCCGAAAATAGAGACTTTATCATAGGTCTTAAAGCAAGAATTAGTAAAAGTGTGGTTGGTACAAATGGTGTTGAACCATTAAAAATTGCTAGAAAATTTTCTGAAGATACTGATTTACCTCTTATGGTCCATATCGGTTCAGGACCACCTGATATAAAAGAGGTCCTTGAATTACTTGAGGAAAAAGACATTATTACACATTACTTAAATGGGAAAGCTAATAATTTATTTGATGATAAAGGAAAGCCTCTACCTGAGTTCAGTCAGGCTATTGAACGGGGTGTTCATTTAGATGTTGGTCACGGAACTGCAAGTTTTTCTTTCCCAACAGCAGAAACTGCGAAAAAGTGTGGTATCCACTTCAATACAATTAGTACGGATATATACCGGAGAAATCGATTGAATGGCCCTGTTTTTAGTATGGCAAATGTTCTTTCTAAATTTTTGTATTTGGGATATCCGCTAAAAGAGGTAATTGATGCGGTTACTATTAATGCATCAGAGTGGTTAAAGAAACCAGAGCTGGGAAGGATTTCTGTGGGAGATATCGCGAACCTCACATTATTCTCAATTGAGAATGAATCGACCCCTTTACTGGATTCCGAGGGCGAAAAGCGAGTAGCAGAACAAAGAGTTGATGTAAAAGGAGTGGTTATAAATGGAGAATTCATTGAATGCTAAATATGGTTTGAAAAGAGTTATTAATGCAAGCGGAAGAATGAGCATATTAGGTGTTTCTGCCCCTACAGATACCGTAATGGATGCCATGAAAACTGGCGGTCAAAATTACGTTGAAATCTCAGATTTGGTTGATAAGGCAGGACAACATATTGCGCAATTGCTTCAATCTGAAGCAGCGGTTGTCGTAAACTCAGCATCAAGCGGAATTGCCCTTTCAGTAGCCGCTATTGTAACAGAAGGAAACAGAAGGAAAAGCGAAAGACTTCATCAAGAACCTATTCAAAAGAATGAAGTCATAATGCTGAAAGGCCATAACGTTCAATATGGGGCGCCGGTAGAAACCATGATTTACCTGGGTGGAGGAAAATTGGTTGAAGTAGGGTATGCAAATGAAGGGAAGGCAGAGCATATTGCGGATGCCATTAATGAAAATACAGCGGCCATTTTATTCGTAAAATCACATCATGCTGTTCAAAAAAATATGATTTCAGTTGAAGAAGCCTGGGAAGTGGCCAAAGCGAATAACGTACCACTAATCGTTGATGCTGCGGCGGAAGAAGATTTGGGAAAATATGTAAAGGTTTCGGATTTAACCATTTATAGCGGATCTAAAGCGATTGAGGGTCCGACATCAGGTATCGTTGCTGGGAAGAAAAAGTATATCGAATGGTTAAAGGTTCAATTACACTGTATCGGACGGAGTATGAAGGTCGGTAAGGAAACAACATTTGGATTGCTTCAGGCATTGGATGAGTATTTTATCAAAACAGACAATAGTGAAAAAGAAAAAGCTAGTTTACAAGTTCTCACATCACTTGAATCAATTGACGGTGTAAAAGTAGTGATTGTACAGGATGAAGCTGGACGAGCAATCTATAGAGCACGCATTCATATTAATCCTGTGATTACGGATACAACTGCGAAGGAAGTTAATGATAAGCTGAGAAATGGAGTTATTGCTATTTATACCCGTGATTACGGAGTTCGCCAGGGCTTTTTCGATATTGATCCACGACCATTGCAAGGTGATGATATATTCGTCATTGAAGCTCAATTAAAAGCCATCTTAGGAGGAAACAAAGAATGACTAACATAAACAAACGTTTTCTAAATAATCGTGTAGCTTTAAATGTTCTCGCTAATAGTGTAGAAAATGCAGTAGAAGTTTTTGAAGCTGCCGAAGGGCATGTATTAGTTGGGGTACTTTCGAAAGATTATCCTACTGTAGAGGCTAGTGTTACAGCGATGAAGGAATACGGGGCTGCTATTGATGAAGCTGTTTCGATTGGATTAGGTGCTGGAGATAATAAGCAGGCAGCCGTCGTTGCTGAAATTGCTAAATACTACCCTGGTAGTCATATTAATCAAGTTTTCCCTGCCGTAGCTGCGACAAGGGCCAATTTAGGAGAGAAAGATAGTTGGATAAATTCCCTGGTTTCCCCAACAGGTAAAGTAGGCTACGTTAATATCTCTACCGGCCCTGTAAGTGCTGAAGCTAGTGATCTTGCGATTGTACCTATCAAAGCTGCGATTGCCTTAGTCCGTGATATGGGAGGAAATGCATTGAAATACTTCCCGATGAAAGGGCTAAAGCATGAAGAAGAGTATCGTGCGGTTGCAAAAGCTTGTGGTGAAGAAGGGTTTGCTTTAGAACCAACTGGTGGTATTGATTTAAATAATTTTGAGACTATATTAGAAATCGCATTAGAAGCAAAAGTGCCTAAAGTTATTCCTCATATCTATTCTTCTATTATTAATAAAGAGACTGGAAAAACAAATGAGGAGGATGTACGGAAATTATTAGCCATAACAAAAAAATTGGTTGATAGACATGCGTAAACAGATTGTAGCTTTCGGAGAAGTAATGATGCGTTTGCAGGTGCCAGGATATGAATTACTGACACAGGCTAACACCTTACAATACTCTTTTTCAGGCACAGGAGTTAACGTTGCTTCTGCGATGACAAAGCTTGGGCATGATGGATACCTTGTTACAAAACTACCTGATAATCCTCTAGGAGATGCAGCGATTTCTTCCTTGCAACGCTTAGGAATTAGCCGGAATTTCATTACTAGAGGCGGCAAATACTTGGGAATGTACTTTTTGGAAAATGGCTTTGGACAACGAACGAGCCGTGTCACTTACTCCAATCGTCTGGAAAGCAGCTTTAATACAGCGTCATTGTCTGATTATGATATTGAAGTGATTGCAGAAAATACAGATATCATCCACTTTTGTGGGATTACCCTTGCAATGGCGGATAATGTGCGTGAAAGTATGAAAGTGCTTGCTAAAAAAGTAAAAGAAAAAGGCGGAATAGTTTGTTTCGATTGTAATTACCGCCCCTCCTTATGGGAGGGTGGTTACAATAAAGCAAAATCTCATTATGAAGAAATGCTTGCGTTGTCTGATATTGTCATGATGAATGAAAAAGATGCCATTTATGTTTTAGGGATGGAGGCAGTGAGTACCTTAAGAGAAGAACAGCTTAGAGAGCTAATTCCTAAAGTTGCTAAAACCTTCAATATTCACTCGATAGCTGGCACTCATCGTTCGATTAATAGTGACAATACCCATTCTTTACGCGGGTACATGTATAAAGATCAAACGTTTTACTTTTCTGAAAACAACTCTTTTTCTGTATATGATAGAATTGGTGCAGGTGATGCTTATACCAGCGGGATCTTACATGGCCAATTGGCAGGCTTTTCACCTGAGAAAACTGTCCGGTTTGCAGCAGCAGCAGGAATGTTGGCATGCACGATTGTCGGGGATACCCCAATGTCAACGGAAAATGAGATACTGTCAGCTATGGCAGGGGAAATGGAAGATATAAAGAGATAAGGGTAGGAGATAAGGAATGAATGTGAATAGAAAAAAAGGACCATTGTATTTACAAATAAAAGAAATATTGAAGGATCGTATTTTACATGGTGTTTATGCTATCAACACAAACATTCCCTCCGAGCCTCAATTAGAAGAAGAATTTAATGTGAGTAAAATTACTATACGCAACGCAATTAAAGAACTTGTTCAAGAAGGCTATGTTGAAAAGAAAAGCGGTAAAGGAACAAAGGTAATCGCGAATGCTTCGATTGTGAGGCTTTCCAAAGGAAAACGCTTCACAGAGTTATTAGTTGAGGAAGGTCACTACATTATAAAAAAAGTGCTAAGCGTAAGAAAGATTGAATTATCTTCAGAGTCAGACCTCTATCCTTTATTTGGAGAAAATTGCATTCAGATTGAGCGAATATACTTATTGGACAATGAACCATATATTTACTTTACACATTATATTTTATTGGACATAAACGAAGAAGATTTAAAAGAAATTCAGATAAATTCATTGTATGGTTTTTTGGAAGATCAAAACATTAAACTTGAAACATTTAGAGACGAGTTTGCCGTTGCTATTCCTCCTAATCACATTTGTGAAACACTGAAAATGGAAAAAGACAGAGCAGTACTAAAGAGGATCCGGATTTCTAGTGATGGAGAAGGTAATGTAATGGAATATAGTGAAGGGTATTACAATACGGCTAAACAGAACTATATTGTGACCTATAACGAGCCGATACAATAATTCTGTTTATTGTATTGGTTTGATTGTAAGCGATTTCTTAGGGATGGGGAGAATATATGGATCTATATTTATTAGGAATCACGCTGATAGCAATCGTAATTGTTATTTTGGGAGTATCATGGTGGAAATGGCATGCATTCATAAGCTTAACTGTAGCCAGTTTATTTTTAGCAGTTTTTTCAGGGTTGCCTATGGACAAGATTGTAGGTGCTTATGAAACGGGTGTCGGTGCTGTCCTCGGTCATCTTATTGGTATCTTGGCATTGGGTACCATCTTAGGAAAGATGATGTCGGACTCAGGAGCTGGTATGCAGGTAGCAGACTTCTTCATTAATAAATTCGGTGTGAAGAATCTCCCATGGGCTATGCTTCTCTCTGGGTTCATTATTGGTATTCCGGTATTTTTTGAAGTTGGTTTAGTAATATTGCTACCTTTAGTCATTTCCATTCGTAAATCAACCAAAGTGAACATCTTATTAATTGGTATTCCAGTATTAGCTGGTTTATCGATTGTCCATGGTTTAGTACCCCCGCATCCGGGAGCCATGACGGCTATAGGCATTTATAATGCAAACATGGGACACGTATTACTTTACTCATTAATCATCGCATTCCCAACAGCTATAATTGCTGGTCCTTTATTCGCAAAATGGATTCATAAACGGGTTATTCCTGTGGGAGAACCGGAATTAATCCGAGTAGAAACAAAGTCAAGTGGTTTACCTGGGACTGGAGTTTCGTTCTTTATCATCCTTTTACCTGTATTATTAATGGTATTAACAGTAGTGGCACCTTATTTACCACTACCGGGTTACTTTGAAAAATTCTTATTGTTTATCGGGAGCCCGGTCATAGCCTTACTAATTTCTTGTTTTGCAGCTTACTATTTCTTAGGATACCGACAAGGGATGGACAAATCGTTAATTAAAAAACTAACAGAAGAATGTTTATTGCCATTAGCCTCCATAATACTTATTATCGGTGCGGGTGGCGGATTCAAACAAATTTTAATTGATAGTGGAGTAGGGACTGCAATTGCTTCCATGTCTGAAGTAATATCATTATCACCAATTGTCTTAGCGTTCTTGGTGGCGGGATTAATTCGGATTGCCACTGGATCTGCAACAGTCGCTTTGACAACTGCAGCCGGAATTGTTTCTCCAGTTGTTGCCAATATGACGGGTGTTAACTTAGAATTACTTGTTATTGCCACAGGGGCTGGATCACTTATGTTTTCTCATGTTAATGACGCAGGTTTCTGGTTAGTAAAAGAATATCTTGGATTAACCGTAAAAGAAACGTTCAAAACATGGACAGTTATGGAAACCATACTTTCTTTTGTAGCATTTGGTCTGGTTTTAATATTAGATATATTTATTTAAAGCCTATTAAAACTTAACCTCTAACCTCCGTGAAACGTCTAGTTCAAGGACATATCACGGAGGTTTTTTGATGAAAGTTTCGGATCTTGTATTGCTACTTTGCGAATTCGATTCATCCATGTTATAAGTTAAGGGCATTATAAATAACTGAAAACGTTTCTCGACTGGAAGTCTTAGCATTAGAAGTGGAAGTAACCTTTAGTTCAATTATTGATTTAGTGGAAAGGTTCATACAGAGTTAGTTTGTTTTGCCCCTCGAAAGTATAAATCCTGACAGAGACTTCTATATTGCAAAATTGACAACTTACCGCTCACATATTCTTGCTGAATATAATCTAATAATTCATTTGCATGGCTAGGCTTTTGACGTTTTTCCTGAATATAATGGAGTATTAAAACTTCAATTGTCACACACTCACCTTACATTTCTTGATTAGTATTTTTTCATTAACAATATAACATGGGTAATTAAGGAATTGTCATTTTTTGAATATTTTAACTATCGACATTTTTATACAAAAATATTCCCCATAAAATTATGGATTAAGAAGATATAGAGTTACTCTAAGTAGGGGTAAGCAGTCTTTATTAAAAGATGATGATTTCGATTACTTTTTTCTTTTTCGAGGTGAAGTAGAGAAAGCAAACGGCTTATATTAACGAGTTTTTTTCCTTTTCTTGGGCCATATTAACATCATCCAACTGCAGCCTGGCAAGCGGTTTAGATGCAATGTCGGTTCAAACTCTGGGATTGTACTTTGAAGAGAAGTGCAAAAATTTGATTTGCTTTTCTAAAGCGTACTATCAACCTAACAATGAAAGCTGCCAAGGTACAAGAGTATGAAAACTCAAAGTACTAGGGCAGCTTCATGAAATAACAGAATAGGGATATTGGCAATTGCACATATTCCTGCTCAAAATAATAATATCCTTGATATATCAGGGTTTAGAAAATCTATGAAAGAGGTCGGAGACTAGGAGCCTCCGACCTCTTTTTATAATTGAATTTTTTGTGCAGACAAGGGTGTTAAATGAAGTTCAGCTGCTTCCTTCTTGATTGAGAATATATAAGCACCTAAACCTAAAATAGCTGCAAAAATCAGCATCGCAATTGATGTACTGAAGTCCCCGCCTGATAAGTCACGAAGCCAACCCATGATATAGCTTGAAAAGCCACCCATAATATTTGTAAATCCTATCAGACCAGCTGCCCGGCCTGCTGTTTCGGGTGTTGAGTATTTTACCATGAGCATATTACTTAGATGGAACACACCGCCTTGGCATCCCATTGCCAGTCCCATACAAATCCCCGCTATAATTGGATTTGGGATGAAAACTGCTACTGTCAAAAAGACAGCAGTCATTGAAAATAAAATCGAGGCCATCAAACTTGGACGCCTCGTCTTGTCGGCCAGAAAACCGCAGGCTAGGACAAATCCTAAAGCAAATAACCAGGAGAGGGAAGTAATGCTTGACATCCCTTCTTTTTCGAATCCTTTAGCTTCGATAAGATAGGTAGGGAGCCAAATACTAATTCCAAAGAAAAGAAAAGAACATACAAGCATGCCAAACCAGACAATCCAGAAACGATAATCCTGAGTGAAACTCTTATTCACAGAGGAGTTTCCTTCCTTTTCTTCATCATCGGATTGACGGATGAAAGCCAGTTCTTCTTTACTAATTCGCGGGTGCTCTTCTGGTGTATTTCTTGTCATAAATATAAACATCGGGATATTAATAAATAAGTTGAAGGACGCAAGCATAAAGAAAGCAGCTTGCCAGTGGAGAGAGGAAATAACAAGCACCAATACAATGGCTCCAATCGCCGGTCCTAAATAGTTTCCAGTAAGCCATGATGCCTGTGCACGTCCTAATTCGCGTTTGTTAAACCAGCTAGAAATGAATTTACCTGATACAGGAATCATCATCCCTTCGCCAAAACCAAGAATAACGCGGCTTACTAAAAACATTTCATATGAATTAGCGAGGCCTGACACAATCATGGTAAGTGTCCATACGAATAAACCGGCGATGGCTGTTTTTCGGGCACCTAATTTGTCAATGATGAAGCCCCAAAAAAGATTTGAAACTCCATAAGCAATGGTGAATACAAAAGAAAGAAGACCGATCTTTGCATTTTTGTCATCGCCTGTCATACCGAGTGCATTCAAGAATTCTGGATCTGTTTGAATGATGGAAATGCCAACCTTATCAATTTGTCCGAAAAACCAAAAGAAAAAAATTGGAACGGCAATATATAACCATCTTTTTTGCCCATTTAACATAATACCATCTCCTTGTCGATTTTTAAGCATGCTTAAAACACTTACCATCGAGTATAAGTGAATTACGGTTGCCCTAATCAAAGTAATTTTGTATATGTACTAGTTTTGATTTTCTCGTTAATGAGCTGTATCCCGCCTTTCTTCACAATACTGACCGATAAATATGCACTGGTGATGTTTTGCTAGGAAAACAAAGTTTTACTTTCTTAACGATAAAATAAATAGAATTGATTGTCAATTTAATATTTTAATAATTTTATATTTTTTGAATAAATAAACTTTTGTGATTTTAACATTTTTATAAAGATGTTTTTTATTTAAAAAGTCACGTGATTTGTAAACGGTTTATTTCCATGGGCACAATAAGTCTTTCTAATTTGTACTTGAAAGGATTGCAATTCTTGGACCGTGAGAATATAGGTAAGAAAACATCTATTGATGTAGGGGAAGAGTGCTTTCTTAGTCAACATGCAGAGGGAAACTTTCTGTTAAGGAAGAAAGTTGAAATCTTAAAAAGACCATAACAATTTAAGGGAGATCACTGAGAAAGATTTTAAGGGATTTATCGAGGTACATAAGAATTAACATCCTGAATGGAAGAAGTTACTTGCCCTGATATTAATACTGCCAAACAAAAAAACTAGTATTGTCCATTTCTTTGGGTGATACAACAGAGACTAATTAGAAATGTGTATATGACTTTTTTGCGTCCAAAAAGGTTACTCAAACTTAAATCGAAAGATTCTGATTTATTCATATTGAATTTAAATTAAGAAAAATCTATAATTTATATATTAATAATGTTTTGTATATGAAATATTTATTACTGGAAATGATTAGATAAATAGTAGAAAATGTTACTAGATACACTAAATCAATATTTTACCTTCAGTGTATTAAATTTATATTTTTAGTAAAGTTTGTGTAGTTAACTGTAACTTTGGGAATAAGAAGTTCTTCCCTCATTTACGACAATAAAACTGGACCCCCCAATTAGTTTTATATACGGAAATATGTTTTAATTAAAAATATACATTAAAATCTATTTATTAGTGAAAGTGAAAAGATTGTGAGGTTAAAAAGGATGCCAATTTGTCAATTAGAAGAATACTCGATTCATTATCGGGAATCTGGTGAAGGAAAAGCGCTTGTTATTCTACATGGATTGGGAAATAATTCTCAATCTTGGGGACATCAACTCAGTCAGATGAAGGAAGAATTTAGAGTAATTGCTTGGGACGCACCTGGGTATGGTGAAAGTTCCGATCCAAAAGAAGAATTTCAAGAATTTTCCCAGTTTGCAGATGTATTGAAAGAATTCCTGGAGAGTCTGAGGCTGCACTCAGTTTACCTACTCGGGCATTCAATGGGATCGGCAATTGCAATCGATTTTACGAACCGTTTTCCAGAAATGGTAGAGGCGCTGATTATATCAGATGCGACACGTGGAGCAGCCGGAGTAAGTCCGGAAGAAAATAAAAGAAAGCTTCAGAGTAGATTACACTCTATCGATACGTTAAAGCCTAGTGAACTTGCGAAAAAAAGGGTGAAAGCGTTAGTGTCGCCAAATGCACCAGTTGAGGTAGTGAAAGAAGCAGAACGAATTATGTCGCAAGTGCGACCGCCTGGATACCGGTCTGTTTCCTACTCTTTATCAAATTTAAACCAAATGGAGATACTTTCTTCTATATCTATTCCGACACTTGTTATGTGTGGAGAGCTGGATCAGGTCACTCCGGTAAGTGAATCAAAGATTTTTCATGAATTGATTCCGAAATCAGAGTTTGCCATCGTTCCGAATACAGGTCATTTATGCTATCAAGAAGATCCTGGAGTGTTCAATAAATATGTCACTGAGTTTTTACAGAAACAACCGGTAGGTCAGAAATAAATGCTTACAAAAACAAAAAAGGAAATAAATAAAACAAGAAAATTTTCTAGGAAAACTGCAGAGAACGGTGGACATTTTACTGCATGTCCTTTTCTAAGTTTCAGGTGATCTGTGATAAAGCTATGTTGAAGTCGGGAATTACATTTTTCTACTTTTTCTTAATCGATGAATGGTTGCATGAAGATAGATTTCTAAATTGTCTCTATCTTTTTTTATTTCAGTGTAGAAAAGATTAAAATAGTTGAAGGTATCTCCTCTGCATAGTTTTTTGCGACGCCGAAATGTAATGAATTTACAACGGGAGGAATACTTGAATGGCAAGCGAAGAGAAAGAGAAGTATAGTGCCAATTCATTAGTAAGAGGATTGGAAATCATTAAGCTTTTTAATGAATCACAGCCGAGTTTATCGCTTTCAGAAATAGCGAAACAACTGGGAGTAAGCAGAACGGTGCCATATCGTTTATTATTTACACTACAAAATATTGGGTACCTGTCTCAGGATGAACATACAAAACGTTACAATTTAACGCCAAAAGTGCTTGAATTGGGTTTTAGTTATTTAAACAGCTTGAAATTCCAGGAAATTGTCCAACCTTATATGGAGACGCTGCGTGATGAAATCGGAGCATCTTGTCATTTGTCCATCTTGGATGGTCAGGAAGTGGTATATGTAGGTAGTGCCCCAATCAGAGGTGTATCAGCTGTCAATGTGAACATTGGTTTGCGACTACCAGCACACGCATTAGCCAATGGGAAATTACTGCTGGCCTATCAGCCAAAAGAAATGTTAATGCAAATGTTCCAAATCACTAACCTCACTCCTTATACAGACAAAACCCTTACAGCGCCGGGGGAATTCCAGAAGCAGTTGGAAACTATTCGGCAAAAAGGATATTCGATGACAAGCGGGGAGTTTCACCCTGGTATCCGTTCTGTAGCAGCGCCGATATTTGACCGGACTGGAAAAGTATTGGCTGCTTTGAATGTGGTGGCAACAGAATCTGCTTATCAGGAAGATTTTATCGATAAAATTGCCTTGCCGAAATTACTGGAAGTTTCTCAACAGCTATCCTCTCATATGGGATACAGTGGAGGAAATATGTTTCATCATAAGGACGTCTAAAAAGCTGGATTTTTAATCTGAAAAATGAATAACCTTTTTCAAAAGTGTGGGTACCCAGTCTTTATGGGTATCCGCACTTTTTTGTCGTTTTAAAAAAATTTATGAATGTTATAGTTCCAGCCCCCTGTTGAATAAGGCGCTTGAACATATGTTCATAAAAAGGGTTGTTTTGATTATAAACAAAGTTTCAAATATTCTAAAAACTTATCTTGACAATGAAGGGCTTTCATTTTAGAATTAATTCATAGATAAAACAATGTTTTGCTTATGAAACAATATAAGATTTAGAAACAACAAATAAGGGAGGATTTTTAAAATGACAAATGAAACTTTTTCGGTGAAAGAATTTGAAAAAAAATATGTTGCACGCTTGGAAGACCGTACACTCGATTGGAACGTCTTAAAGTTCCAAGAGGAAATTGATCCAGCTTATAGACGTGCTCAAATGAGATATATTGGACGAGGTGCCACAGCGAATAATGATACAAATGTAATTGCAGGGGAACATTTTACACTAAGTACAATGGTGCTTCCTCCGGGATGTGTCGGGCCGTTACATCTCCACGATGATGTAGAAGAAGTATTTTTCATTCTTGAGGGAGAAGTTACAGCGTTGATTCAAGAAGACAGCTACAGCGAAGTACATGAGATTAAATTGAGTGCAAGAGACTGCATAAGCAGCCCTCCGGGAGTGTATCGGGGAATTAGAAATGATGGGAAAGAAGAGGCGCGCATGCTTGTTATGCTTGGAGCGGTGAAGCCTAATTTGCCAACATATCCAGAAGGTAGCGAGCTTGAAGAATTACGAAAACAACGGTCCAAGGAAAGAGAAGCCATCATTAAAGACTGATCAATTAAAAGAAGAGGGGCACCTACATTATGAAAAATAATGAGGCGCCCCTTTCGATTAGATTGTTAAAGGTGAGCAAGACAATCTATCAAAAAAGCAATCTATTTAATGGGAGGCATAAAAAGATGCTTGGAATTACTCATTTACGGCATATTAGTTTGATCACTCCGAACTTTGAAGAACAGGCAAAGTTTTATGAGAAGGTTTGGGGCTTGGATAGAGTGGATGTTCCAGAAGAAGAGAATACAGTATATTTTCGCGGGGCTGGCCCAGAACATCATATTTTAAGCCTTTACAAAGGAGAAAAGCGTGGTTTGCACCACATCTCATTTGGAATGGTCGATAAAAACGCAGTGGATCGTGCAGCTGAAATATTACAATCAAAAGGCGTGCGTATTATCGAACAACCCGGGTATTTGGATGAAGCTGGTGCTGGTTATGGACTTCGATTTATTGATCCTGAAAACCGTGTTATTGAGCTTTCAGCATGGGTGGAAGTTCAAACGTCAATTTGGAACAAGAAAAATGTAGATCCTGTGAAATTGAATCATGTCGTCATGAATACAAAAAACTTAGATATGATTGTAGAGTTTTATACAAATGTACTTGGTTTTAAAGTTACTGATTGGAGCGAGCACCAAATGTCTTTCTTAAGGTGCAACCGGAAACACCACTCCATAGCATTCAACCAAGATGAACATGCTTCAGTCAATCATATTGCTTATGAGGTTGATTCTGTCGATGAACTAATGCGTGGTATAAGTAACGTTCGAAAAGCAGGACTGTCAGAACTTTGGGGACCTGGACGTCATGGGCCAGGAGACAATATTTTCTGTTATTTCCAGGATCTAGGCGGTTTTGTAATGGAGTATACATGCTATCTCGAAACGATTGAAGATGAATCTGAGTGGAGAGCACGTGTTTGGAAACGAGTACCTCACTTAATGGATCAATGGGGTATTGCAGGACCCCCGAAGCCTGAAGCCCGTAAAGCAATGGGGGGGGAACCGGATCTAGGCTGGGTAGATTCTAAAGTTGATGTTTCGTTAATTGGAGGGAAATGAGGTCAAAGATGAGTGGAAAAAGATATAATTCGCGGAATTCTTTACCTCCCATTGTCATCGGGCAGGACGTTATAGATTCACTTGAGATGTAACATCTTGTTCTTTTTTAGCCCTATATCGTGTAAGAAAAACCTGTTATAAAAGGAGTGACGAGATGGATTTAGGCTTGAAAGGGAAAGTTGCTGTTATTATGGGAGGCACGTCTGGTGTTGGATTAAAAACAGCAGAAATGTTTCTAGGTGAAGGTGCAAAAGTAGCTATCTGCGGAAGAAGCAAAGATCGTATGGAAAATGCCCAAAGTCACTTGCTGTCATTTGGGGACAAAGAAAATATTTTGGCATCAACTTGTGATGTTACTTCTAAATCGGATGTGGATTCATTTATTAATGGTACTGCAGAAAAGTTTGGCGGGATCGATATATTGGTGAATGCAGCTGGACAAAGCGTGATGGGTTACTTTTTTGATATTACAGATGAACAGTGGCATGAACAAATTCAATTAAAGTTTTTTGCTATCATATATGCCGTTCGTGCTGCGCATCCACATCTAGTTAAACGGGGTGGCGGGCGGATTATCAATATTAATGCAACGCTTGCAAAAGAACCTGAGCGTCACATGGTAGCGACGGCAGCAGCACGGGCGGGTCTTTTAAATTTAAGCAAAACGCTATCTCAGGAACTAGCCTTTGACAATATTTTGGTGAACTCAGTTAGCCTCGGATTGATACGGACTGATCAATGGGAGCGCAGAAGATTGAAAAATGCACCTGATATGGATCCGGAAGAATATTATGGAGATCTTGCGAAAAAACGGAATATTCCACTTGGCCGTGTAGGTGAGGCGGAAGAAGTCGCTAGTGTTATTGTATTTCTTGCTTCAGATAAAGCTAGTTATGTAGCTGGATCGACGATTGAAACTGCAGGAGCAATCGGTAAAGCGCTTTAATAATATTACTTAAAAAAGGTAGGATAACAATATGAAAAAACAAGAAGAAATAGAGTTTACGACCGCTGATTCCATCGTAAAAGAGCTAGTGCAAGCTGGCGTAGAAGCTGCTTTCGGGATTGTCAGTATTCATAATATGCCTATCTATGATGCGATTCTTAGAGAAGGAAGCATTAAACTCATCTGTTCACGTGGAGAGAGCGGTGCAGTCAATATGGCCGATGGTTATGCACGTGCGACTGGAAAACTAGGTGTAGTAATTACTAGTACAGGTACAGGAGCAGGAAATGCAGCAGGTTCATTAGTAGAAGCTTGGGCCGCTGGTGTTCCCCTTCTTCATCTTACCGGCGAAGTCGCTTCAACATATCTTGGAACAGGTAGAGGATACATACATGAATGTAAAGACCAGCTCTCGATGATGAGCGGTGCTTGTAAAAATGCTGTAAGGCTTAGAAATCCGGCACAATCAGCTGCGGTTGTAAGAAAGGCGATTCAAGAAGCGTTAACTGCGCCAACTGGACCAGTTACATTGGAAATTCCAATTGACTATCAATCGGCAATTATTGAGGATATTTCTCTCGATGGAATACAAGTTGCAACATCTGAAAAACAATCAACGGCATTTATTCCTGAACAAGCCGTGGAAAAAATGGTTGAAGCGCGCCGTCCAGTGATTTGGGCCGGAGGTGGTGTCATAAGTGCTAATGCTTCGCAAGAGCTGCAAAAATTGGCGGAACTTCTTGGTGCAGCAGTTATAACAAGCCAATCAGGAAAAGGTTCGATTCCCGAAAACCACGAGCAATGCATAGGACATTTCGCGGCTTATGAGTCCACAAAAGAGTTTTTGCAAAATGCGGATTTGTTAATCAGCGTAGGTGTTCGTTTTAGAGGGAATGAAACGTCCAACTGGAAAGTACCAGTACCTGAAGAGCATATTGCAATCGATGCAGATTTGCAGGCAATTAACCGTAACTATAAGTCGACGATAGGTTTGGTTGGCGATGCGAAAGATATGTTAGCGGCCCTCATTCAAAAGCTTGAAGAAAAGTCAGTTTATGCAGATCCTTCTTATGTAAGTGAAGTCCGTTCACTTAGAAATGAAGTGCGCGCACAACTGCGTGCAACGCTTGGACCGTATGAGCAATTTGTAGATGGCATGAGAGAAAATTTGCCGAACGATACCATTATTGTTCGAGATGTTACTGTTCAGGCAAACGTTTGGGGCAGCCGTTTATTTGAAATTTATGAACCGAGAACCTCAATTCATGCATCTGGTGGCGGAATTGGTCAAGGCCTTCCAACAGCTATTGGCGCCCAAATGGGCTGTCAAGATAAAACAGTTGTGCTGATGGCTGGAGATGGTGGTTTTATGGTTAATGTCGGGGAAATGGTTACTGCAGCTGAAGAAAATTTACCTGTTATCATTGTATTATTTGATGACTCAGGCTACGGTGTTCTCCGCAATATTCAAGAAGCTGCCTATGGGCGCCAGGTAGCAGTTGATTTATTGAGTCCAGATTTTGTGAAACTTGCTGAGTCCATGCACTTTGATGCTGTACGGATTGGTTCTGGGGATGAATTTGTAAGCGAACTGAAAAAAGCAAAAGAAAGACGTAAGCCTTCAATGATCGTTGTTGATATGGAAGCTGTGGGACCAATGGCAAAGCCGTTTGGTGGACCTCCAGGAGCAGCCGAAGCATTTAAACCAAAAAAACTTTAATGGAGGATTGAGAATGATTTCGACATATCCGGTTGTTTCAGGTAAATACCTTGTTAATGGAGAATGGAAAGAAATAACAGAAACAGTTGATGTAATCAATCCCGCAAACACGTCAGAAGTAGTCGGCCAAGTGGCAATTTGTTCTGAGGTAATCGTAAATGAAACGATAGAAGTGGCAGTGAAGGCTTATGAAACCTGGTCTCGCTCTGATGTAAAGGACCGGGCTACCCGGATGAATACAGCGGCAGAGGAACTGGCTAAAATAATTGAGGAAAATGTCACAGTTTTTGTTCGAGAAAATGGAAAAACGCTTGTTGAAGCTAAAAAGGATTTACTACGTTGTGTTGAGGTCATGAAGGGTTGTGCAACAGAGGTACTTAACTGGTGGCAACCAGAAGTGCTCCCAGGAAATCAAAATGTACAAGTCAGAAGAAGAGCGAGAGGTGTCACGGCAATTATCACACCGTGGAACTCTCCGATGATTTTGACATTTAAACGAGTCATACCAGCGATTTTAGCAGGCAATACTGTTGTTGTGAAACCTGCTACAAATTGTCCGTTAACGATAATGACTTGTTTAAAAGTGGTAGCTGAACATTTTCCGCCAGGAGTCATTAATATTGTGTCTGGTTCAGGAAAAGCAATCGGAGACACACTTTGCTCTGATTCTCGTGTGCGTACCGTTGCTTTTGTCGGCAGTACAGAAACTGGAAAAGAAATTATGAAGAAATCAGCAGGAAATCTACAAAAAGTTTATATGGAACTTGGAGGTAATGATCCTGCTATTATTTTGGAAGATGCCAACATGGATGAAGCAGCAATCAAACGTTTGAGAATGGGTATTTTACGAGCTGCAGGCCAAGTATGCTCTGCTGTTAAACGAGTGTATGTCCATGAATCACGCTTTGACGAAGTTGTGAAAAAATTAACCAAAGAGTTTGGCCGAGTCGTGGTTGGTGATGGCATTCAGCCTGATGTAACAATGGGGCCATTGAATAATAAAGCACAGTTTGACTTTGTGAATGAGTTGATCGAACGTACGGCTAAGTCTGGTGGAAAAGTTGTCACTACTGGGATACAACTTAATCCAGAAACATGGGATCAAGGTTATTATATGCTTCCTTCTATTATTACAGGAGTCGATCAGCAAAGCGAAGTGGTCCGGGTCGAGCAATTTGGACCAGTCATCCCTATTTTGCCTTTCTCTGATGTTGATGAAGCGGTAAGGTTAGCGAATGATAGTGAATTTGGTTTGCGTGCGTCTGTTTGGACTATGAATGAAGAATTAGCTATAGCGATGGCCGATCGTCTCGAAGCAGGAGCGGTTTTCCATAATAACCATACCGTTTTCAACGAATTGGCCCTCGATTTTCCTGGTTTAAAAGAAAGTGGTGTTTCCCGCGAAACGAGACATTGTGGACTTGAATTCTTTGCAGACTCATATGGGTTTGCTGATTGAGGAAGGATGAAATTACATGAAACTAGGGCTAATTGGATGCGGTAATATCGGGAAATTTCTGCTTCAGGCAATAAATAAAGACGGACTTCTTCCAGGAGGGAAAATCGTTTCGATTTATGCACGCCGTGAAGAAATAGCAGCTCAACTAGTTGAAGAATTTGGGACACAGTCGTATAGTGATGTTGACTCTCTCCTTAATTCAGATGTGGATTTAGTCATAGAAGCAGCGACAATTGAAGCTGCTGAAGAGTACGCATTGAAAGTGATAAAAAGCGGAAAAAATCTTTTATTAAGCAGCATAGGTGTAATGGCCGATGCTGCTTATGAAGACAATATTAAACGCCTCTGCCAAAAAAATAACGTTAATATTTTCCTCCCGTCCGGTGCAATCGGAGGTCTCGATGTACTTAAATCGGCAAAAGCAGTTAATGGACTTGAATCCGTGAGTATTACAACGAGAAAACCGCCTAGCGCGTTGCCTGCAGGTTCTTCATTAGAAGAAGAAACGGTATTATTCGAAGGTTCTGCTGCGGAAGCAATTAAGCAGTTTCCGAGAAATATTAATGTTGCTATTGTATTGTCTTTGGCTGGTCTCGGGTCTGAAAAGACGAAAGTGAAAATCATTGCCGATCCATATGTATTGAAAAATATTCATCTTATTGAAGCGTCAGGTTCATTCGGAAAACTTAAACTTGAAGTAGAAAATGATCCAATGCCAAACAATCCGAAAACGAGTTACTTAGCTGCGTTAAGTGTATTGGCTACTCTGCAAAACAAAGAGAAGAGTGTTCAAATTGGGTAATAATTGATTTAAGTCATGTCATGTTCATAGAGGGGAGACTACAAGTATGCTTAAAACTGATAAATCCATAGAAGAAATGTCGAAACAGCAAGTTGTTAGCTATTTGAACGAAACGGTCAAACCAGAGGAAGGAGTAATACCTGCTTACCTCCTAGGCAATCAAACGGTTTACGATATAGAACATGAAAAAGTATTTTTGAAAACATGGGTCTTTGTCGGTCATGAATCTGAAGTCCCGAACAAAGGAGACTACATGACACGTGACCTCGCAGGATATTCGCTCATTATTACACGTGATAATGAAGGGGGAATTCGTGCTTTTTATAATATGTGTACCCATCGTGGAATGAAACTTTGTCGGGCTGACAAAGGTAACAAGACTTTATTTACGTGTCCATATCATGGATTTAACTTTAAAAACACAGGAGAGCTTGTGGGTGTGCCACTTCAAAAAGATATTTATGGCGGGACGCTTGATCGTTCACAAATGGGGCTTCACCAAGTGAAGCTTGAATCCTATAAAGGTCTTTTATTTGGAACATGGAATGAAGATGTAGAGCCGCTTGAAGAGTTTCTAGGTGATATTAAATGGTATTTAGATATCCTTGTAGGACGGGCAGAAATGGAAGTAATCGGGGTCCCTCAACGATTTGTTGTTAGTTCTAACTGGAAAGTAGGTTCTGATAACTTTGTTGGTGATTCCTATCATACGATGGTCACACATGGTTCAATTGCAAAACTAGGAATGGTACCTAATGCAACGTATTCAAAGCGTGGTTTTCAAATTCATACGGAAAACGGACATGGACTAAACTTAGGAACACCTAACCCTGATTTTGCTTTCCCGGAAGAATTGAAAAATGAATTTAAAAGTAATTTGTCAGAAGAACAATATGAAGTATTATCAAACTTAAAAAATATGATTGGAAACGTTTTCCCGAACTTATCATTTTTAATTTCTCATACAAAAATTAAAGACCAGTTTATCTCTAACACTTCAATTAGAATGTGGCGGCCAATTGGTCACAATAAGATGGAAGTAATCGCTTGGATGCTCGTTGAAAAAAACGCCTCTCAAGATTGGAAAGATCGTTCAAGAGATTCGTTTATCTTGACGTTTAGCCCATCTGGCATTTTTGAGCAAGATGACACGGAAGTATTTACGGACATTACTGAAGCCGCCCAGGGTCCGATGCCTTTTCTAAAGAATTTAACTTATAATTATACAATGGGTCTTCATCGCGAACCTGTTGATTTTATCGGACCAGGTGTTGCTTACGATGATAAATTTACAGAAGCAAGTCAACGGAATTTTTATAAATACTGGTTGGAATTAATGACGAAATGATAAGCGGGAGGGGGAAGAAAAATGAAAGTGGAAGAAATGCTTGTTAAATGTGAATTTGAACAGTGGTTGTATGATGAAGCACAATTACTTGATGATATTGAATTTGATGAATGGTTCGATCTAATGCATTCGAGTTTGTGTTATCAAATGCCTGTACGTGTCAATAAGGAAGGAGTTGAACGTCCGGATTATTCAACTAAAATGTTTACATTTAATGATGATATTGAATTACTTAAGCTCCGCGTAGATCGTTTGAAAACGGATTATGCATGGGCAGAAATTCCTCCTTCCAGAACGCGGCGTTTTGTCAGCAACGTGCGTGTTAAAGACTTTGTTGAAGGTGAAAAGGCGGTCGTTAAGAGCTATCTACTTATCTATCGAAGCCGTAGCACTGATATTCAACACGATTTGATTTCGGGGGAACGAAATGATGAATTCATATTCGAAGATGGTAAATGGAAACTTTCCAAACGGATATTCATTGTTGATCAAACAACAATAAATACAAGGAACCTCGCTATCTTCGTATAACAGTAAGTATCGTAAAAAAGATAACAAGGAGGTTGGTTACAATGGCAATGGCCTTAAAAGATAAAGTAGTGTTGATTACTGGTGGTAATTCGGGTATAGGAGAAGCTGTCACTCGACGTTTTATACAAGAAGGGGCAAAAGTCAGTATTATCGGCCGCTCTATAGAAACGCTAAAGAAAATGAAAGAGGAATTTGGTGAAGAAATTCTCATTAACCAAGGAGATGTAAGTAAATACGAAGACAATGAGAAGGCTGTACAGGCCACTGTTAAGCAATTTGGGAAGTTAGATGTTCTCGTCGCTAATGCAGGAGTCTTCGATGGATTTGCTAAATTTGCCGACGTAACTCCCGATGCACTTTCCGAAGCATATGATTTCCTGCTCAATATTAACGTTAAAGGCTCTTTCTTCGGTGCGAAAGCAGCACTTGAAGAACTGCAGAAATCTAATGGCAATATTATTTTTACTGTATCTGGTGCAAGTTTCTATCCTGATGGAGGTGGCGTTTGGTACACAGCAAGCAAGCACGCTCAAATCGGATTAATGCGCCAACTTGCGTTCGAACTAGCTCCAAATATTCGGGTAAATGCTGTAGCGCCTGGTGGCACACTGACAGCATTATCGGTCATTCCACCTCTGCGCCCATTTGTTAAAGTCGTGGATAATGATACAAAAGCAAGCAGCATTAAAAAAAGAAACCCACTTCAACTTGCCCAGTTGCCAGAAGATCACGTTGCTGCGTATGTACTGTTAGCTTCTGACGAAGCGCGCGCGATTACCGGTGAAGTCATTTCTAGTGATGGTGGATTGTCAGTGAGGGGACTTGGCTGAATGAATGTTTAGAATAAATAGACTTTAGAAAGAAGGTTTATAAACATGACTGAATCACTATTAGGCAATAGAAATATTAATCAGCTTGCATTTGTTGTAAAAGATATTGAATCTGCTAATGTAGCTTTTACAAAATTGTTAGGCATTAAGAAGGTTGAACCATTTCTAACTGGTGACAGTACTGTTTCGAAGGTGATTTTTAAAGGTGAACCAACAGATTCAAAATCTAAACTGGCTTTTCTTAATACACCAACCGTCCAATTCGAACTCATAGAACCGGATAAAAATCCATGAACAATGCGTGAGTTTTTGGATACAGTAGGTGAAGGAATTCATCATATTGCTTTTGATGTTGACTCTATCCAAAAGAGGCTTCCTGTGATGGAGAAAAGTGGATATCCAGTATTGCAAACAGGTGAATTTACCTCGAGTGACGGCCGGTACGTGTATGTAGATACACTAGATGATCATAAAACGTTAGTTGAACTGCTTGAGAGTGCAGAACCGAGGCAAACAGTGTGGGAAAAACCGGAAGATGATAGCGTTCAGCCGCTTTTAGGGACTAACAAAGTAGAACAGCTTGCAATTGTCGTTAAAGACCTTGATGCGGCTGCGGATGCCTACTGTAGATTACTAGATATGGAAAAACCGTCGATCATTCACTCTGGTTCCCCTGAGGTAACAAATGTGATTTACAAAGGAAAGCCTACCGAAGGAAAATCAAGATATATATTTTTCAATACGCCATTAATTCAAATTGAATTGATTGAGCCGGGCGATTCTCCGAGTACTTGGAAGCATCATCTTGAAACGTATGGGGAAGGAGTTCACCATATCTCGTTTGTCGTAAAAGATATGGATGAGAAAATGAAGATGTTGGAAAAAATGGGTTATCCGGTCATTCAGACAGGTAACTTTTATAACGGAAAAGGACGATATGCATATATGGACACGACATCGACATATAAAGTGATTATTGAATTGCTAGAACGTTTTGATACGTAAACGAATGTCATTCAATTACCAGCTAAAATATGTGTTCATATTAAAGTGTCTGAACACTTATGACTTACATAATGAGTAATTATCAATACTCAGTGAAGCATTAATTTGGAAACATAGAAAATCTGAACAAGAATGAGTAAATAGAAAAAGCATAGGAAATAGCCAGATTTCTACAACCAGATTTGTATGAGCCTTGGGTAGAAACTGGAACTTAGAAAGGAGAGAAAACGAGGGGAAATGGCTAATTATACGATTGTTGATAAAGAAACTTGTATTGCTTGTGGAGCATGTGGAGCTACAGCTCCTGAAATTTATGATTACGATGAAGAAGGTATTGCATTTGTTACATTAGATAATAATGAAGGAACAGCGGTCATCCCTGATGAATTAGAGGAGGATGTGCTAGATGCTTTAGAAGGATGTCCAACCGAATCTATAAAAATAGCCCAAGCTTCTTTTGATGGTAATCCTTTTAAACTGGAGATATCTTAAAATGGTCTCAACTAGTACCAGGTTTATATGATTCCTTAGAATCATGTTATTTTTTAGTAAGGAAAATAAAGTCGCTAGTTTGACATTATTTATTATTGCTACATTGAAAAGCATAAGCCGGACATTTAACATTTTTGACTCCTTGTATTTTGATATCACTTATCAGGTAATGAGAAATATCACTAGAAATATGGCAAGTCCGCCCTTCAAGATTTATAGATCCATGACCAGAAAGAAGAACGATTGATTCTAATAGGGTATAACTCGAGGTGATTACTGATGATAGAAGAAAAGAAGATTGATGATATTACAGTTATTGGTGGCGGTCCAGTAGGTTTATTTACAGCTTTCTATGGTGGAATGAGGCAAGCAAAGGTGAAAATCATAGAGAGTCTTCCACAATTGGGAGGACAACTCACCGCTCTTTACCCTGAAAAATTCATTTATGATATAGCTGGATTTCCAAAAGTACGGGCTCAAGAATTGGTAGAGAATTTAAAAGAACAAATGAAGGTATTCGAACCGACGATTTGTCTTGACGAAGCGGTTAAACTGATTGAAAAGCAAGAAGATGGGACATTTAAAATCACTACAAACCTAGATACTCATATTTCTAAATCAGTTATTATTACTGCAGGGAATGGAGCTTTTCAGCCTCGTAAATTAGAACTAGAAGATGCAACTCAGTTTGAAAACAAGAATTTACATTATTTTGTGAATGACATGACTCGATTCAAAGGAAAAAAAGTAGCGATTCTAGGCGGTGGAGATTCGGCTCTTGATTGGGCACTTATGCTTGAGCCTATCGCTGAAAAAGTAACATTGATACATCGAAGAGATAAATTTCGTGCTCATGAACATAGTGTAAACCAATTGATGAATTCGTCTGTTGAAGTCAAAACACCATATGTTCCTTCAGAGCTGGTAGGAGCAGATCAAATCACTAAAATTGTCTTAGAACACACTAAGACTCAACAAAAAGAACTAGTTGATATAGATGACCTAATTGTTAACTATGGTTTTATTTCCTCTCTTGGCCCAATTAAAGAATGGGGTCTAAAACTTGAGAAAAATTCAATTATAGTTAATTCCAAGCAAGAAACAAATATTTCAGGCATATACGCTGCCGGGGATATTTGTACGTATGAAGGAAAGGTTAAATTAATTACAACAGGATTTGGTGAAGGTCCTACTGCAGTCAATAATGCTAAAGCCTATATTGATCCTAAAGCCAAAGTTCAGCCAATGCATAGTACTTCCTTATTCGCATGATTTGCTAGTAGTGCATTAAATTGTAGTCTTAAAAGTGATTTTCAAGGGTAATGGTAAGGTAGTAATTTTTGACCATACCCTTGAATGTTTTCCTGTTCCAATTTTCTCAATGCTTCACGAACCGGTGTACGGCTATAGTTAAACTGTTGGGCGATATCATCTTCCGTTAAACGATCCCTAGGTAAAAATACCCCTTCTATAATTGCACTCTTAACAACGTAAAATATTGCTTCCCTTAAGGGTTTAGATGAATAATATTCAATTTGCTCTTTAATATACTGATAATGGTTTGCTTCCATGGTGCTCCTTTCGAATATACAATTAATATACATGTATATTAATTGTATATTAAAACTCATTTGAAGTCATTCAAAGCTTCTGGTATAAGTTACTATAACCAAATGCCGATACGTATATATGGGCACCCAGAGCCTTCTTGTTTCTAGAAATCGCATCATAATGTTGTTTTTTTGTCTCTGAATTCTTTTCTTCTTTTTCATTATGGAGGTCCTTCAGGAAAAAATGGTATTTTTCCTTTAATTATTCACAAAATATAATAGCTACACAAAATAATGTAAAAAAAGACAATATGAACATGGAGAGTGATTAGTAATGGAAGAAATACGCGAAGAAAGATTTTGTGAAACTTGTAAAAAAGAGACAGTTCATACAGTAAGAGAAGATGCATTAGAAATAGAATATATCTGCAATGAATGTAGTCAGCACCAAGAGGTTTTTAAGACGTTTTTTTAGAAATTATTCCAATTTAAATTTGAAAAGAATTTGAGAATTTCTTAAATTTTTAGGCACTCTCAATTATAACTTTAAGATTAAATAGTATGAATTTATTTTGTACCTATGAAATTGAAATCTGCGGAGTGAGTGGTTAATGGCTACTAACTCTTTTTTTCTTTCTTTTTTTGTTTGGATATGACCTACCATTTTTAATGTCAATAAAAAATAACACCTTATTTATTATTTGTTTCCTTCGTAGGATAAAGAAAACCCAGATAAAGGGCGCTTTATTAAGTGTCCTTTATCCGGGTTATAATCCTCTGGTAGGAGCTCTTTTCTTTTTATTGAGCTGTATAACCACCATCCAACACAACAGCCTGGCCGGTGATGCCTCGGGCTTTGTCACTTGCTAGGAAAATGGCATAGTCGGCGATTTCGCTTACGTCGAGTAAGCGGTTTTGTGGGACGAGCGGATAGATAACTTCTTCCAAAACGCTTTCTAGTGGCACTTGTCTTGTTCTTGCTAGATCTTCCAGTTGGCCGCGTACGAGAGGTGTGTCCACGTATCCTGGGCAAAGGGCGTTTACTGTTATTCCCGAAGATGCGCTTTCAAGGGCGGCGACTTTCGTCAATCCAATTACACCGTGTTTTGCACTATTGTACGCTGCTTTATTAGCAAATCCAATCAGTCCATTAATGGAAGAGATATTAATGATTCTGCCAAAACCTTGTTCTTTCATAATGGGCAAAACGTTTTTAATTGCTATGAATGGAGCGGTTAGCATAATTTTGATCATCTGTTCGAATTTTTCAGTTGGGAACTCTTCAATCGGAGCAACATGCTGAAGTCCAGCGTTATTAATGAAAATATCAATTCGGCCATATTTCCTTTTGGTCTGTTTGATTAGTTGAATAATTTCTTCTTCATTTGTTACGTCTGCTTTAAAGCCGGTGACTTCCAAGCCTTTGTTTCTTAAATCTAGAGCTGCATCTTCAACTGTAATTTGATTAAGGTCTGAAAGAACGACCTTTGCTCCATTTTCAGCAAAGATCTTTCCAATTTCAAAACCGATTCCTCTAGCAGACCCCGTAATGATCGCCACTTTATCTTTAACCATATTACATTCCTCCAAAAAAAATGTAACGGTCTAAATCTGTCAAAAAGTTTAGTTTGATATATAGGGAATATTCATATGAAAGCAAATTTAAAATATCAAGGGAAGGTAATAAAAATATGGGGGGATGGTTATTGATTTAGAGTCTATCATAATTTTCAAAATAACAAAAGATTTTTATTTTCTCTTAGTGTTGGCATGGATATTGCATGTATATAAGTTGAGTAAAATGTAGGAAATATCATGGATAAGAAAGGAGAAACGAGATGATCAAAAATATAGCAATTATCGGTTCAGGTGTAATGGGGAGTGGAATCGCTCAGTCATTCGCAGTTAGCGGGTATTTCGTCACTATCAACGATATTAAAGAAGAGTTTCTATCGAAAGCCCAAGATCGAATATCTGAGAATCTATCCCTGCTCATTGAAGAAGGTGCTATGACTGAACAGGAAAAGCAGGGTGCTTTATCTAATATTACATATAAGGTTGACTTGAAGGAGGCCGTCAAGGATGCTGACTTTATAATTGAGGCTATTCCGGAAGTCATTGAATTGAAGTTGGACCTTTATCAACAATTGGAGCAAATAGTGAAAGAGGATGCAATTATTGCTTCAAATACATCCACCTTCCCGATTTCTCGATTGATGGAGACTGCTTCGTTTGCGGACCGGATGATAATCGCGCATTTTTTTAATCCTGGGCATCTGGTTCCTTTAGTTGAAATTGTTCAGCATAATGTAACAAAGCCGGAAGTCGTCGAGGCTACACTTGATTTAATTCGTAAAATAGGCAAGTCTCCGATTCTTTTAAAAAAAGAAATAGCAGGATTCATTGCCAATCGTCTGCAGACTGCCTTGATGCGGGAAGCCTTTTATCTCTTAAAAGAGGGCGTAGCCACTGCTGAGGATATTGATACAGCCATTACAGCGGGACCTGGATTTCGCTGGGCGTTTACTGGGCCAATCGAGATTGCTGATTTTGGGGGACTTGATACATGGCAGCGCGTTTTTGATAATGTTGCACCAGAGTTGGACCAAAGTAAGCAAGCCCCGATCATTATTCGGGATTTAGTGGAAAAGGGGAAGCTTGGGGCGAAGTCAGGTGAAGGGATTTTCACTTATGAGGAATCTACCGTTTCTCAGAAAATCAATGAGAGGGACCGTAATTTTATTAAACTAGGAAAATTAAAAATGGAGAAGGAGGAAGTATTATGAGAGAAGTAGTGATTGTAGGAGCAGCAAGAACACCAGTTGGTACGCTTGGAGGTAGTCTTGCCAATGTTTCAGCGGTTGAACTGGGAGTGGTAGCAGCTAAAGAAGCAATTAAGCGGGCCAATATTTCGGCTGACATGATCGATGAGGTATTGGTTGGGAATATTCTATCGGCCGGGTTAGGGCAAAATGTGGCACGTCAGGTTGCGATTCATGCAGGGGTCCCGGAAACAACACCAGCTATGGCCATCAATAAGCTTTGCGGGTCGGGGCTCCGTACGGTAATTATGGGGGCCCAATTCATAGCACTTGGTGATGCCGATGTGATTCTTGCTGGGGGTATTGAAAGCATGAGCAATGCCCCGTATTTACTTCCGAATTACCGTTTTGGACAGAAGATGGGGAATGCCGAGGTCGTGGATTCAATGACTTATGATGCCTTAACGGATGTTTTTAATCAGTATCATATGGGTGTAACGGCCGAGAATATTGCGGCACAGTGGGAAATCAGTCGTGTAAAGCAGGATGAATTTGCTTTACATAGTCAGTTGAAAGCTGAAAAGGCCCAAATTGAAGGTCGATTTGTAGATGAAATCGTCCCTGTTGAATATAAACGCAGAGGAAAAACGGTCTTAGTTGACCAAGATGAACATCCACGCCATGGGCTAACGATAGACCAGCTAACGAAACTTCGACCTGCTTTTAAGGAAAATGGAACGGTTACGGCCGGAAATGCGTCTGGAATCAATGATGGCGGTGCGATGCTGGTATTGATGTCTAAAGAAAAAGCTGACGAGCTGGGACTGGAAATTTTAGCATCTATCAAGTCATATGCTAACGCTGCGCTTGATCCAAAAATCATGGGATACGGTCCAGTACCTGCGACAAAAAAAGCTTTAGCAAAAGCGGGATTGAAAATTGATGAAATTGATTTAATGGAAGTGAATGAAGCCTTTGCGGCACAGTCACTCGCTGTGCTGAAGGACCTTGAACTGGATCCAGAAAAAGTGAATGTTAATGGCGGTGCGATAGCACTTGGCCATCCTGTAGGTGCTTCTGGTGCGCGGATTTTAGTTACATTATTGTATGAAATGAAGCGTAGAGGTGCAAAAACGGGCCTTGCTACTTTATGTATTGGTGGCGGGCAGGGTACAGCGCTGATTGTTGAACGGTAAAGGTGACTTGGTCTTATTTTCCTATGATATAATGGGTAAACATCAGATGGATTAAGGAGAATAGGTATGGCCAATGATAATAAAACGGTTCAATTAGAATTAGTAAAAGCGATATTGGAAGAATTACCTTTTGGGATTTTGGTAACGAAAAACGAAAAAGAAATCGTCCTATACAATCGCGTATTATCTGAGGGGTTTTCAGAGGATCAATTTGATCAGCAAACAACGTTGATTATTAAAAAAAATCTATTGTCAGCTGTAAATACGCCTATTTATTTGAACGGTAATAATGTGATTGTTAGAAAAGAGATTGTTCAAGTGGCTGATGAGGAGTATCAATTTTATTTCCTGTTATTTACGAACAATAAAAATGATTTTCTTAATATTGATAATCATGAAGAAATCCTTTTTAAAGATATTATTGAATTTGCCTATGATGGTTTGGTTATGGTCGATACGGAAGGGTATGTACAAATGTTGAGCCATGCATATGCTGATTTTCTTGGGGTCGATCAGGAAAGCTCAATTGGGAAGCATGTAACGGAAATCATCGAAAATACCCGTATGCATTTAGTAGCCAAAACTGGCAAACAGGAAGTCGCTGAATTACAAAAAATTAAAGATAATTACATTATTGCGACCCGTTCCCCGATTCTGAAACAAGGTAAAATCGTAGGGGCGGTCGGGAAAATATTATTTAAAAATGTCGGGCAATTTACGGCTCTTTCCAAACGGGTAAACTTATTGGAAATAGAGCTAAAAAAGTATAAAGGTGATTTTCGGGAGAGAAATAAAGCATCCTATACGTTTGATCATATTATGGGGAAAAGTCCTGCTCTTATGGAAGTAAAAGTACAAGCCAGAATTGCAGCTAAAAGTGACTCAAATGTGTTGATACTGGGTGAAAGCGGAACAGGTAAGGAGCTGTTTGCCCATTCCATTCATAATGAAAGCAGACGAGCCATGGGTGTATTCGTTAAAGTGAACTGTGCAGCTATCCCAGCAGAATTGCTAGAGTCAGAGCTCTTTGGCTATGAAGAGGGTTCTTTCACCGGTGCAAAAAAAGGCGGGAAGGCAGGTAAGTTCGAAGCAGCTGATGGCGGGACAATTTTTCTTGATGAAATCGGTGAGCTACCACTGCATATGCAGGTGAAATTACTTCGTGTTTTACAAGAAAAAGAAATTGAACGGGTCGGTTCTACGGGCAGTGTTCAGATTGATGTACGGGTAATCGCGGCAACGAACCGCAATCTAGAAGAAATGGTTTCAAAAGGTGAGTTCAGGCTTGATTTGTATTATCGGTTAAAGGTCATCCAAATTCACGTTCCGTCCTTAAGGAAGCGATTAGAGGACGTTGAAATTCTGGTGAATTATTTTGTTGAAAAATACCAAAACCTTATGAAAAAGCGTGTACAGGGTATGAGTGATCAAGCTTTACGGCTACTTCGTTTCTATAAGTGGCCGGGTAATATTCGTGAGCTGGAAAATATCATTGAACGCGCGTTGAATATTGTTGATGAAGAGGAAATGATAGATTCCAAGCATCTTCCTGAAGAAATAACGGGTCACAAAGAACTAGCCCCAATCCGCACTTTAGCCGAAGTAATGGAAGAAACCGAACGTGCTACAATATTTTCTTGTCTGGAAATGACTTCAGGTAATAAATCCGAAACGGCAAAGCGGCTCGGAGTGAGTCGGACGACACTTTATGAGAAGATGAATAAGTATGGTTTATGAATTATGATTGTAGAAAAGTACCCTTGCATTTGCAACGGGTACTTTTTTATACTTTTGAACAACCTCTTTTAGAGGATTAATATAGATGTTTCGTAGTGGTCTTTATTAGGAACCTACGACACTTGTGTAAGTCGGCGAGTTTTCTTTGTTTGGATTTTTTATTAATGTGTTAAGAAATCCGTTCATTAAACGAGAGGTAATTTGAAAAGTGTATGAAAAGGCTTACACTTTTTTTGAGGTTATAAATAGAGTGTAAAGAAACCTGAACAGTTTTAGAGGATTTTAGCTTCTACAGTTAATAAAAAGGGGAAGGAAAATGATTTGAAATGCTTTAATAGATGAGTGATTTTAAATTTTAATTATGTTGGCACGAATATTGCATATGTATTTTACTGAATGGTCCATCTGTCATTTTACAAAGGGCTACGATTGGGAAAATGGATAGGGAGCAATTTTAAAGTTTCATAGTTTGTTGAAAGCATTATCAATTGGGGGAAGTAGTAGTATAATCATTCAGCTTGACTTGGGGAAGGCAGGCTCGAATTGTAAAATCCGATTGAAAATGTGAATTTGGGGGCATAGGGAGAAGAGAAAAGGGGGAATTGTATTGGTGATTCAAATTTTAGCCATTGTTGTGGCTCTTGGACTTTTAATCTTTTTAGCTTATAGAGGTTATCCGGTCATTATTATAGCACCGCTTGTTACATTATTGGCGGTCATTTTATCTGGTGGTCATTTGTTACCGAGCTATACAGAGACATATATGACATATGCAGCAAATTATGTAAAATCATTCTTCCCAATATTTCTATTAGGTGCTATATTTGGGAAAGTAATGGAGATGAGTGGTGCAGCAGCATCTATTGCCAAGACCATCGTTAAATCACTAGGTTCAAAGCGGGCCATTCTTGCTGTAGTCCTAGCCTGTTCAGCGCTGACATATGGTGGGGTTTCACTGTTTGTTGTAGCCTTTGCAGTTTATCCATTTGCTGCAGCGATTTATAAAGAGGCGGATATTCCAAAGCGGTTATTGCCAGGAACCATAGCACTGGGTGCTTTCACTTATACGATGGATGCGCTTCCTGGAACACCGCAGATTCAAAACATCATTCCAACGAATTATTTTGGAACAGATACGTATGCGGCACCATTAATCGGAATCATTGGCGCAATCATGGTATTCACAGGTGGAATGATCTGGTTAGAACATCGTCGTAAACAAGCGTTAGCAAAAGGTGAAGGTTACGGGGAAGGACATACTAATGAACCCGAAAGTGGCGAACAGCAAAACCTGCCTAACTTTTGGCTGTCCATCGTACCACTTGTGCTTGTAGTTGCGTTCAACTTCGCTTTCAGTCGCAGTGCTATTTCCGTAAAGAACTGGTATGATGGCACGATGTTAAAGGAAACCTTCAATATCGCTGATGTAAGCTCCGTAACTTCTTCTTGGTCTTTAATTGTTGCACTGACAATCGGGATCCTAGCAGCGATGCTTCTGAATGTTGGGCGCATAAAGGTCAAACTGGCAAGTGGTTTAACAGCTGCTGCAATGGGATCTTTGCTAGCAATCTTCAATACCGCTTCTGAGGTTGGTTTTGGAAATGTTGTGAAAACGCTTCCGGGTTTCTCTGTGATTCAAAATTGGGTGTTCAACGCAAGCAGCAATCCACTCGTTTCGGAAGCAGTCGCTGTCAATGTGCTATCAGGAATTACCGGATCTGCTTCTGGTGGACTTTCCATTGCATTAGAGGTAATGGGAAGTCATTACTTGCAGGTGGCACAAACTGTTGGGTTCAGCCCGGAAATGCTTCATCGTATTGCTTCCATGGCATCCGGAGGGATGGATACGCTTCCACATAACGGTGCCGTTATTACATTACTTGCGATTACAGGATTGACACATCGGCAATCGTATAAAGACATATTTGTTATTACGATCTTGAAAACGGTTACAGTGTTCATCCTTGCTTTTTCAGCATCACTGTTTATTTAAAAGAATAAACTAAGAAATGGAGATGGAGAAAATGGGAAAATTATTGTCTTCTTTGGATAGTGCCATTCAACAAATTGAGGATGGAGCAACGATTGTTGTTGGCGGTTTTGGATTAAGTGGAATTCCAGAAAATCTAATTCATGCTTTGCGTGATAAAGGAGTAAAAGATTTGACTGTTATCAGCAATAATTGTGGAGTCGATGATGCAGGTCTCGGACTATTGTTGGAGAATAGGCAAATCAAAAAAATGATTGCTTCTTATGTAGGTGAAAATAAACTGTTTGAGCAACAATTTTTAAATGGAGAACTGGAGGTTGAGCTAGTTCCTCAGGGGACGCTTGCTGAGCGTCTAAGAGCGGGTGGAGCAGGTATTCCTGCTTTTTATACAGCTACTGGAGTTGGGACAGAAGTGGCTGAAGGTAAAGAACATAAGGAATTTGATGGTCGCACATACATTATGGAAAAAGGGCTAGTCGGGGACTTCGCCTTTATCAAAGCATGGAAGTCAGATCCGTTTGGTAATCTCATTTATAGAAAAACGGCAAGAAACTTTAACCCAGTTGTAGCCACCGCGGGGAAAATCACGATTGCCGAAGTGGAGGAGCTTGTTAATATTGGAGAGCTTGATCCAGATGAAATTCATACTCCTGGGGTTTATGTACAAAAAATCTTTGTAGGAAACCATTATCAAAAACGAATTGAAAAACTTACAACCACTAACGTATAAAAAGGGGGAGTTTTCGAATGTCAAGACAACAAATATTAGAACGGGCCGTAAAAGAAATCCAAGATGGTATGTGTGTGAATTTAGGAATCGGCATGCCGACCTTGATTGCTAACATGATTCCTGGTGACCTCAATGTCATGCTTCAATCAGAAAATGGCTTACTTGGAATTGGGCCTTATCCAAATAAAGATGAAGTGGATCCGGATCTGATTAATGCAGGAAAGGAAACAGTAACGGCAAAAGCCGGGGCTTCCTTTTTTGATAGTGCTGAGTCGTTCGCGATGATTCGCGGCGGACATATCGATCTTGCCATTTTAGGTGGAATGGAAGTTTCCGAAAAAGGGGATTTAGCTAACTGGATGATCCCTGGGAAGATGGTAAAAGGAATGGGTGGGGCGATGGACCTCGTCCAAGGGGCAAAACGAATCGTTGTCATTATGGATCATGTGAACAAGCATGGGGAATCAAAAGTGAAAAAGAGCTGTACACTGCCATTGACGGGAGAGAATGTCATCCATTGCCTGATTACTGACTTGGCTGTTTTTCAATTTTCAGAAGCAGGTATGGAATTGATCGAATTGCAGAACGGCGTTACACTTGATCAAGTGAAACGCAATACAGAGGCTGACTTTACTGTAAGCTCGTCTTTAGAAATAAAGGGGTAAGTAAAAAAGTCAATTTGAACTATGGTTTTTTCGTTCCATGAAGATCCTCATTTTTCAGAGGGTGATATCTCTATTTTTAGAACAGAGTGAAATTTTCACTCTGTTCTTTTACCTTTTGTGAAATATTAATTTAGCCCTATCGGGTCATAAAAGTATTACCTTTATCAACTCCTTTGAAGGAATAAAGAGGTTGTAATTAGATGCCATTTACTTCATCTATTAATTGACCTTATTCCGAAACGCCAGTTTGAAGAATGTGAACTTCAGTTTCTACTTTTATCGTCATATTAGGATAAATCTTTTTCCATTCTTCATATGTCATTCTTTTATTTTTGGCATGATATTTCTCCTTTAAGCCAATCGGATCAATGTTTTTTTTCTGAAAATCATTAATAAGTTTGTTAGCTTCCCTAGTTAAATCCTGTTTCATTGCCATTTCAATTTTTTTAATCATTTTTCTATTTGTTAGGTTTTCACTTCTCATGGATTCCTTTACTTGACCTTCAATTTTGATTTTAATCGTGATCGAGGGGTCACTCCCTGAGTTTGAAACATTATAACTTGAACCACTTCGGATACTCTCTACCACAATTTCGCTTTTTTTCTTATCTTTTAAACTGAATTTATAAATTCCTCGTTTATGGGATTGAACTAAAGTCTTAAATACAAACATATTTTGGGTTTTCACTTTACTCACTATTTTATTTTCGTGTATCAATGCTACTCCAGAAACCATAATATCGTTATTACGTTTTTTTAATAACGGAAGAAACGCATCTCCGCCATCTGCTAGAGCGTCCTTTAAAAAAATATGGAGATTAGTATCCGGTCCGTTACCAGATTCTTTTTGTTGAGTAATTAAATCGGCTAAAAAAATGCCAATATTCACATTGCTATTAGGAGATTTTGTATAAATGACATCTTTAACCTTCCCTTCGACAATTGCCAAAATAACCCTGTTCCCAAGTTGGGGTTCACGGTAGATATAATCGGTTAGCTCTGTCATTCCAATTTGTTGAACGATTTTCTCACTAAAAAAAACGATTCGTGTCTGTCCAAGGAGCACCGGCTTATTTGCCTTTTTTGATACAATAGCTTGAACATCACTCGTTGTCGTTGATTTTCCACTTAAGATTTGATATTTCCCCATCTTTTCTTGTTGAAAGATGGGGATGACGAACATTCCTTCGATCATATCATCCTTTGTTAAATCGTAGCCAATAGCCTGGGCCATATTCACTTCGTCGACTACTTTCTGTTGTGCACAGCTGCAAAGAAGTGAATAGATTAGGATAACAGGAAGTACTTTTCTCATAAACGTTTCCTCAATTTCTTTGTATAGATGATTAACAAAAGAAGAGGCAAGTATAAACAAATGAAGTACAGGCCATATGGATTGATAATTTTATTCAAAATATAAAGGGAATCCATATCAAAAACAAAAATATTGATAAGCAGAATAATAATACTCATACACCATAATGGATACTTTTGCTGAACATTAAATAAGCGTTTAAATCCCCTGCTGGCAGCCCATAATGAAATGGTCATATTGGGTATGATAACTAAGGCCCACCAAGAGATCTCAATATATTCGAAACGTTGAATAAAGGGCAACTCGACAACGCTAGTCATTGTCAGTGTCGGCCAAATAGTCAGGACTAACTGTTTTTGTGAATAAAAGACCAGTGAAACTAAATAAATGAACACGGTCAGTAACGTAGTTGTTAAGGCACCTCCATGGGCATATTTTTGTGAAGTTTTAGCATCTTTGATAAACGGATAAAATATCAGAATCATTTCAAATCCAATCATGGTTAATGAATTATCTTGTACTCCTTTAAGTATATCTAAAATGCTGTGGTCAAAAATAGGAAGCAAATTCGTAAATTCAGCATATTTCATAGCATAGATGAGGTCAAATAGAAGCCAGTATGTCAACAATACGCTTAAAAAGGTAACGCCGGTAACAGTTCGGAACCCCCCAGAATTTATGTAATAAATCAGAATTAGAAACACTAGAGCAAATGCCCAGGAAGGTACTTCTTCAAACATCCAAACATGTACGACATTTATATAGCTAATTATTACTGTCATCCCAAGAATCAAAAAGTAAATGATGAATAACAGACTGAAAAAATTCCCAAGCCATTTCCCTAATGCCTGTGTATTGGCGGAAATGATATCCCCTGGAACGATACTGAATATTTTATAGATGATCCAAATCATAATATGAACAATTAGCCCTGCTAGAATTATGGAGATCCAGCCGTCCGTCCCCGCCGACTTCGCTAAAACTCTTTGGAAACTCAACACACCTATGCCTGTTTGCATGGAATGTACTAAAAAAATACATAGAATGGTGATACTTTATATTTATCATTTACACCAGCTTGGTTCATACAGCACCCTCATTTTTTATCACTCATTAAAATCATTCTTTCTTTTTTTTGATGTTTTTTGCTTTTGTGGTTGTCTTGTCACATTCTCTGTTCGTAAATTTACAGGTCGTGACTGGAAAAAATTAAAAGGAAGCCGAACAAAGCTGTCTTTCCAATCTTTAATGCGAAACGGGTATATTGGTTCTAGGTAAGGATGTCCCATTGAAGTCAACTTAATAAGATGTGTCATTAAAAACACGGAAGCAAGGGTTATCCCAAGCAAACCCCAGATTTGTGCCCCTAGTAGAAAGGGGAATCTAAGTAATCGAATAGCATTTCCCATTTTATAAATTGGCGTTACAAATGATGCTAGTGCCGATAAGGCGACAATGATTAATAAAATATTACTGGTAAGTCCAGCCACAACAGCAGCCTGACCGATAACAATACCGCCGACGATACCTAATGTCTGACCTACCTTTGTTGGTAACCTGGCAGCGGCTTCCCTTAACAGTTCAATTGAAATCTCTAAGAATAAAGCTTCAATTAAAGGAGGGAAAGGTATCAAATTCCTTGAAGCAACAATCGTCTCCAAAAGGTCTTTAGGAATCAGTTCATAATGAAAGGTCAGCACGGCTACATAAAGAGGTGTAGCGAATATAGAAAAAATGACCGCGAATATTCTTAATAATCGGAAAGCGGAAGCTGGAACCCAGGGCATATTATAATCTTCCATGGTAATAAAATACTCCAATAAAATGGTTGGAGCAATTAGTGCAGAAGAAGACCTATCTATCACCATGGCTACCTTACCTTCAGACAAAGCACTTGCAATCCGATCGGGTCTTTCCGTATGTAAGAAAAGTGGGAATAGAGTATTTGAATCATCATAAAGCATTTGCGCTAGATTGGATCCATCCAAAATTTCATCGAACTCTATTTCATTGATTCGTTGTATAACGGTATCGACATTTTCCTGTTCAACAATTCCTTCTATATATATAACAGCTACTTTTGTTTTAGATAAGGATCCTACAGTTAATTCATTTACTTGTAACTCTGGGATAGGCAGTCTTTTTCTCACTAGATTCAGATTGATATCAATATCTTCGACAAAAGCTTCTTGAGGACTAATGATTCCAAATTCAAGCTCGGGTTTACCAATTTGTCTTCCTTGTTTGGAGGCAATATTTATCAACAAACACTCATCGAGGTTGGTATCTAAACGAATGGCAATTTCGCCTCTCATTATCCTTTCTTCAATTACCTTCCTAGTGCAAGTGATTAGAGTATTCTCTATGGGGATATTTTCTTTAATTTGTTCCAAACTAATCGTTTCTAAAGTTGGTATTACAGATAGTACGCTCTCATGTAGTTCTTGCCCGTCAATTAAAGAGCGATAAAAAGATACCCAATAGCCAATTCCTTTTAAGTTGCCTTGATGGTTTATAAAATCATTTGATGACGAAAGGGAATTAAATAGGCTTCGTATATCGGAAACCTTATTAAAATCGTCTTTTTGATTTAAGTTTTTTTGGGAATTTCTGCGGTTAAACAACATTTCCACCTCTAAACTTAAGCTTATTATCCTATTATTCCAATTACATCCCATATTAACCTTATTAGAATATAATTGTAACTTGTTTCGTAAATGGTACATTACTTGCCACAAAGCCGAATAGAGCCACTAGGCCCTATGCGTAAAGTGTGTCATTCGGAAATCATTTTATTCTAAAGAAGGATTATTAATCGACGAAAGGATGGGTGAATGTTTTGAGGTGTAGTCAAGATTGATTTTCAGCATGATAGAAAACTGTGTAAGATATATCGATTCAAAATTAAGAGTTAAGAATGTGTCTTTTATCGTTGTTCATTTTAAGAGATTTTTTCTTAAGAAAACAATAACTAAAATACAATCTGACATTTGGTATCATGGGCATACTCCAAAGGAAGAAGGGGAATGTTGTCTTGAAAATTGATGTTATTGTAAACGCCTTAAAACTAGGGTCTAAATGATTGCACGCTTTCGTATATAAAACTGGAAAAAGAGGAACTAGTTTTAACTCGATTAACCAAAGGAGTTCACCATGAGAAGCAAAACCTTGCATATTAAATTGGATCAAAAGCTGGAAAATCTAAAATCTCTAATGGTTATGCAGGATGATGTAGTTGGTGGTGTCATTATCGGACAAGCAGCTGTTCAAGCGAATCTGCTGCAGTCTCCAGATGATTATTATGAAAGGTGGGTAGCGGGCTGGCTAGCACTTCAAAACTAGCCACACCTATAAAGTAAATTGGTGAATGATATTAAAAAGTAAGCTGCGCATTCTCGGAACACTAGGCTACGTAGGCCGATAGTGTTTAAAGGATAAAAAGCTCAAAATTGTATCATAATATAACCATATACTAAAAGTTTACATAGGTGATTTTAGGTCCCATGTTTAGGAGGACGGGTTTATAGAAGCTAAATATTGCAGAGAATCAAGGGTGATAAGAACAAGTCGTATATTCCCAAATGATGTGAACAATCATAATACATTATTTGGCGGCCGGTTAATGAGTGACGTAGATCAAGTAGCATCGATTTCTGCAGCACGTCATAGCCGAAGAGAATGTGTAACTGCTTCAACAGATTCAGTTGACTTTTTACATCCCATTCGTACAACAGATTCAGTATGTTTTATATCTTATGTGGCATGGACAGGCACATCTTCAATGGAGGTATTTGTGAAAATTATTGCTGAAGATTTAAAAAGCAGTGTACGTAGAATTGCAGCGACTGCTCTATTAACATTTGTTGCACTTGATGAACATAAACGTCCAACACGTGTTCCACAAGTTATTCCGGAAACAGAAGAAGAAAAAAAATTACATGAAACGGCATTAGATCGAGCAAGTATGCGGAAACAGAGAAAACAAAAAAGCAAAGATGTGGCTACGTTTTTAAATGTAGATTATCCTTAACTTTCATATAGAAGATAAAACTTATAACCTACGAGGTGCAAAGACAATAAATCAAAATGTAAGGAATGAAAAAATGTTAATTCAGTTACAGGATGATTTATTATTCACAGGAAGTGATTGATAAGAAGGTTCAAAGGGTATTTAGGATCCTGACATATAAAATACATATATAGGCTAGTACCCGTGCTTTTAATCTGATGTTTGTGAAAATCCCTCCTAAAATTGGGCAAATGTCAATGCCGACCGCAAATACACACATAGACTACTATAATGTAGGGTATGTGTGTATTTTTATGAGAAGGAAATATTTATTATTTGCACAGCTATAATAAAATCGCCGTTCGTACATGCAATCTAAGCTAGGTTAAGAAGCGATCAACTGGAAATAATATATCCCAAGAATAACCTCGACAGAATAAATATATTCTAATACTCAAAAGACGGTAAACAGGCTACAAAATTCCGACAAAAACTCAGGAAACATAGTATGTGGGATTTTATTAAATATTTTCCTTTTATGCGGAGATACTATCAGGAGACAAAGGTTAGAAAGGAAGACAGTATGGATCATATACAAATGGCCCGTGCGATGTTCGGGACGAATATGGCTGTACATATCATATTTGCAACGATTGGCGTCGGGTTGCCGATGATGATGTTGGCGGCAGAATTGATGTACCAAAGGACAAAAGATTTACAGTATGTTGTCATGGCGAAACGATGGACTAAAACATTAGGGGTGTTGCTTGGGGTTGGGATTCCGACTGGTACGATTGCGGGTGTACAACTGTCACTTTTATGGCCTGGATTCATGGAAGTGATTGGGCGAGTTATGGCGCTTCCGTTCCAGATTGAGATTTATGCATTTATGATTGAAGCGTTGTTCATGTCCATCTACGTGTATGCTGCTGAAAAAATCAAGCCATGGGCTCGTGTCGTGAGTTTATTCTTTGTTGCTTTTGGAGCTATGGCATCAGCTGTCTTGATTTCTAATGTACATGCTTTTGAGGGGACACCGGCTGGGTTTCGGTTTGAAAATGGGGAAATTGTCGATGTTGATCCTTGGGCGGCTTTTTTTAACCCAAGTTTCTTAGTAACAGCAGGACATACTGCACTGACAGCTTATACGACAGGTGCTTTTGTCGTAGCAGCAGTTGCAGCCTATAAGATGTTGAAGAATAAATTTGGTACTACTGAATTTAATTTTCACCAAAAAGCATTAAAGCTCAGCATTGTATTAGGATTGGTCTTCTCTTTTTTGACGGCACTTAACGGTCACGCGACGACCCAGCATTTATATAGGGAACAGCCGGAAAAATTGGCGGCCGCAGAAGGCTTGTTTGAAACAAAGGACCATGCAGGACTTACTTTATTCGGCTATACCGACAGGGAAGCTCAGGAAGTGAAGTATGGGATTGAATTTCCATGGGTATTAAGCTTCTTATCAGGCAATAGTTTTGATACAGTCGTTACCGGTTTGAACGATTTTCCAGAAGAGTATTGGCCACCGCTTTATGTCCATATTTTATTCAATGCTATGGTCCTTATTGGTTCAGGCTTAATCGCTTTAGCCTTGTTCGCTTTAGTCTGGAATAAGTGGTTGAAGAAGGATACTTATCCCAGATGGGTTCTATGGCTGTTTGTTGCTGCAGGCCCGTCATCGGTGATTTCGATAGAATGCGGTTGGATTTTTGCTTGTACAGGCAGACAGCCGTGGACGATATACAGGATGCTTTCCACTGCGGATTCAGTAACTTCATATGAAAATCTAGGGTTTTTATTCACGATGTTCATTCTTGTATATATCATTTTATGCGTATCCGTCGTGTTTACACTTTTGTATTATTTCAAACGTCATTCTGTGATGGATGATATATATATAGCCGAACAGAAAGATGAGAGGCTGTTCGATTCTAATTCATAAAAGGGGGGAAAGCCAATGAGTGATGCACTTCTTGCAATAACGCTAGTGTGGGGTTTTATTTTTCTTTATGCAATTATGGCCTCGATGGATTTTGGAGCTGGTTTCTGGGCAATGACTTACATTAAAAAGGAAGAAACGAATGCTACAAAGATAGCAAACAGCTATTTATCTCCTACATGGGAAGTGACTAATACCTTCGTAGTTGGCCTTGTCATTGCCATTTATAGTTTGTTTCCGGGGGCAGTTTTTACCATTGGGGTAGCATTAATTGTTCCCGCCAGTTTAATTTTAGTGCTTCTTTGTATTAGGAGTGCGTTCTTAGTTTTTTCACATAGTGTCGACAAGTATGAAAAAGCATTAACGTATATATCGGGGTTAACTGGATTAATCATTCCCGGGCTATTAATCAGTGTTTTGCCGATTACCCATCTTGGGTTTGTTGAAGGAATGCGAGGAAATGAAGAACTTAATCTTTTCAAGCTTTTCACAAGTCCAAATGAATATGCCTTTATGGGGTTCGGAATTTTGAGCACGCTGTTTTTATCATCGTTACTTCTATCTGATTACTCAAAACAGGCTGATGAAATGAAAGCATATAAAATATACCGGCGGGACGCGATGATAACGGGGCCGCTTATGTTAGTCATGGCTATGATGGTAATGATTACATTAAAAAGTGAAGCGAATTGGCTCTACGAGGGGATGATGAAAAACTCTGCATTATTACTCGTTTCGTTAGTCTTTTTTATCATTAGCGGAGTGGCTCTATATCTTCCTTATTTTTCCAAACGGGAGGTTAAAGGAATGCCGCGAATCGCTGTCATAGCGATTATCATTCAGTATTTGGTCGGCAGCTATGTTTATGGGATTGCTCATTTGCCATATATCATTTATCCGAATGTAACAATCCTCTCAGGTTTTACCGACCCGACGTCATTCCGGGCAGTGTTTGCCACATATATTGTAGGCTTTGCGATTTTAGTTCCAGGTTTCTATTATTTCTGGTCCATCTTTATGAAAGATCAACGTCGAAAATTCAAACGGCGACAAATGACGAATTAGTATATCTTCTAAAAGCGAGGTTATCACTATGAAAAAGTTAGATTTGCTAAAATATGCGGTTTTAGTCATCTCACTCTTTTTAAGTTATCAAGCAGTTGAAGCACATGATAAAAATTTTCAAGTTGATGGGACCTATATTTCGACAAAAAGAGATGTCACAGGTGACCAAAAAATAGATATCATCCAGGTTCAAGGATTGCCGTATGAGAAAGGAAGCAAGTTTCTTAAAAAAATAGAGCTGAGTGTTGAAAGCAACCGCCGTACAATTAGCGTACCTCTAAAAGCAGGGTATAATCCCGACCTCATGCTTGCTGACTTGAATAATGATGGGGTTCAGGATGTTTTAGTCACGGTTTTGATGGAAGGTACTGATCGCTTACTAAATAGTTATGCCTTCACGTTCAAAGATGGAAAAGTTCAGGAATTAGAGGTTCCGCCATCTGTTCCTGTAATGGCTCAATTTCTTGACGGCTACAAAGCGGAAATCATTATTGAAGGGCAAAAGCCTGTGGTGATAGATGTCAGTTCAAGAAAACAAGATTATGAAGAATTAGGTATTTATCAAGATGGAAAGTTGAATGAACCGACCGAGCTTTTGGTTGATCCCTACTCGTCATTGAACCTCAAGACCGTTTTTGGAAAAGGAAAGGGCCTTGTGGGGGTTCAATATGTGAAAGGGGCTGACGAGCGTGATCCGTTGATGGAGATTAAATCAGTATGGACCTACAACGATGGGTGGAAACTTGTAAAGGCCCAGGTTAAACCAATCAAGGTAAAGAAGAAAGAGTAGTTAGTGCACAAGGCTTGAGGCGGAGTGGGATCTTGAAACACTAAAGGAGTTAATTCCACTCAACTTATTCTGAATTCAAACATCTTGTTTGCTATGTATCACCAAGGCATTATTGGCTTGAATAAAATAGGAGACAGCTCTTAAGTATGAGAGCTGTTTTTAGTTTGTAATTAAAAATTGACAAATATAAAATATTTGGTAAAATCTAAATAAATCCAGTTTATGTATAATCATACTATTTATCTTAATATTACTGGATAAAATGTAAGCGGATACAACAGGAGGTGCTGTCTTACGGAGTTAAAAGAAAAAATAATCGAAACATCGCTGGCACTCTTTGAACAGCATGGTTTTCATGGCATCTCCGTTAACGAAATTGTAAAGGAGTGCGGAACAAGCAAAGGTGGTTTTTATCACCATTTTTCTTCTAAAGACGAACTCTTATTTGTCATTCATGATTACTTTATTTCATATGTTTTAACGAAAGCACAGGAAGCCATTTCAGCAAGTACCCACCCAACAGAAAAAATGCAAAAGATTATTCAATCATTTGTTAAAGTTTTTGACCTCTATAAACCACACATCTCAGTTTTCTATCAAGAAAGCATTTACTTAAAACCACCTTATGTAGAAGCAATCAAAAAGAAGCGTCAAATGTATAAAGAAATCATATTTTCCGTAATTCAAGAAGGAATAGACAAGGGTGAATTCCGCAGCGAACTGCCGGTTGAAATCACCGGAATGTCTATTTTAGGCATGGTGAACTGGTCCTATAAATGGTACAAAAGGGACGGGGGAAAAACAATTGAGGAAATTGGAGAAATTTACGTCGATTTAATATTACAGGCATTATTAACAGATAAACAAAAAAAAGACGCAATAACCCAGCCATATTTACTAAAAAATCAGATGGTTGTGGATTAACAATAAAAACGCTTGCATTTCACAGACCAACTAGTCGGTCTCATTAGAAAGGGGAATAAAGAAATGGATTTCTCACTTACAAAAGAACAGCAGATGATTAAGGATATGGTAAGAGATTTCGCTGAAAAAGAAATAAAACCAATTGCGATAGAACTGGATGCAAAGTCCATGTTTGCAGCGGATGTATTCAAAAAAATGGGGAAGCTGGGGCTACTGGGGATTCCATTCCCTGAAGAGTATGGTGGTTCAGGCGGAGACACGATTTCCTATGCTATTGCTGTTGAGGAGATTGGCAAGGCCTGTGGAGGCACTGGTTTAAGCTATGCAGCAGCTGTTTCACTTGGAGCAAGCCCGATTTATTATTTCGGTACCGAGGAACAGAAACAAAAATACCTTATTCCAATCACGACCGGTGAAACATTGGCAGCTTTCGGGTTGACCGAGCCGAATGCGGGCTCTGATGCGGGCGGTACAAGAACGACCGCAGTATTAGAAGGTGATGAATATGTGATAAATGGCGAGAAAACATGGATAACTAATGCAAGTTATTCCAGAACTGTCACCGTAACGGCTGTATCGGGAAAAGACAGTCGAGGCAAGAACATCATCTCTGCATTCATCGTCCCAACGGATACACCGGGAATAACAATTAATAGTAATTATGAAAAAATGGGAGTTCGAGCTTCAAATACATGTGAAATCATTCTTGATAATGTTCGAGTGCCAAAGAAGAACTTATTGGGGGATCCAGAAAAAGGATTCAAACAGTTTTTATTCACTTTAGACGGTGGAAGGATTTCAATTGCCGCGTTGGCGGTCGGTATTGCGCAAGCAGCCTTTGATAAGGCTTTAGCTTTTTCAAAAGAGCGAGTTCAATTCGGTAAATCTATTTCAAATTTTCAAGCAATCCAATTCAAACTTGCTGATATGGCGATGGAGATTGAATTAGCAAGAAATATGGTATATAAAGCAGCGTGGTTAAAAGACAATAAAAAACCTTTTGCGAAAGAAGCGGCGTTCGCTAAGCTTTTTGCAAGTGAGACTGCGTTCCGAACGAGCAATCAAGCCATTCAAATCCATGGCGGGTCTGGATATATGCGGGAATATGAGGTGGAACGCTATTTAAGAGATGCTAAATTACTAGAAATTGGGGAAGGGACATCAGAAATTCAAAGAATCGTAATCGCCAGACAATTGGGCTGTTAATCTTTTTAGAACGCAAATGAACCAAAATGCTTCTGTTCATTTTGGTGAAAGGCAGATTATTTCTATACAGCAAGAAGCGTACATACTTACTTTTACTTATTGGGAGGAGTTTGATGTCTGATTTGCTAGATGTTACTATCGGAAAACTGCTTGAAAAGACAGCTGAAGAATACGGTAATAATGAAGCGGTAGTTTATCACGAACTAGGTCTTCGTTATACGTACAGTGAATTTGAAAAAGTTTGCCGGAAGGCGGCCCGCGGTTTCATGTCACTTGAGATTGAAAAAGGGGAACATATCGCCATATGGGCGTCTAATAAACCGGAATGGCTGATTTCCCAATTTTCAACTGCAAAAATGGGCGGTGTGCTGGTTACGGTCAATACAAATTACCGCACAAGTGAACTCGAATATCTGCTTCATCAATCGGATGCAACGACGATAATCCTGATGGAACAATTTAAGGATCATTCTTATATAGATACGCTTTATGAGATAGTTCCTGAATTGAAAACGGCTAAACCAGGAAAGTTACAATCTGAAAAACTACCAAAATTAAAGAATATCATTATCTTAGGTGAAACGCGTTATCCTGGTACGTTTTCGTGGGAAGACGTCATAAGCGGAAGCGAATCGGTTTCGGAGGAGATGCTGGACATCCGAATGAAGGACCTTGCTCCTGAGGATGTCATTAATATGCAATACACTTCAGGGACGACTGGATTTCCAAAAGGGGTCATGCTGACACATTCGAATTTAGTCAACAATGGGCTAAATATTGCAGCTTGTATGAAGCTTACAAAGAATGATCGGCTTTGTATCCCCGTCCCACTGTTTCATTGTTTCGGCTGTTCCCTTGGTACAATGGCCTCTGTTACTGTTGGAGCCACAATGGTGCCAATCGTAGAATTCAATCCACGTACTGTGCTACAGACAGTGGAAGCTGAAAAATGTACGGGGCTTCACGGGGTGCCGACTATGTTCATTGCTGAATTGAATCTCGATGACTTCGATCAGTATGATTTACGTTCATTACGGACTGGAATAATGGCTGGCTCCACTTGTCCGATAGAAGTTATGAAAAACGTGGTGGATAAGATGGGAATCTCTGAAATCACGATTACCTATGGTCAAACGGAATCGTCCCCAGGAATTACGATGACCCGTACCGATGATCCAATTGAACTTCGTGTATCCTCAGTGGGAAAGGCTCTTCCGAATGTGGAAGTGAAGATCATTGATCCTAATAGCGGAGAAGAAGTCAAGCGGGGCAGACAAGGAGAACTCTGTTCAAGAGGATACCATGTCATGAAGGGGTATTATAATAATCCGGAAGCGACGGAGCAAGCGATTGATTCGGAGGGCTGGCTCCACACAGGAGATTTAGCGGTGATGGACGAAAACGGTTATTGCAAGATTACTGGCCGACTGAAAGATATGATTATACGCGGTGGGGAAAATATATACCCGCGCGAGATAGAAGAATTTCTCTATCAGCATCCTGCTATAGTCGATGTCCAAATCCTTGGTGTTCCCGATCAGAAGTATGGGGAAGAGGTAGCTGCATGGGTCATTTTGAAAGCAGGAGAAACCTTGACGGAGGAAGAATTGAGAGAGTATTGCAAAGGGAAAATATCTTTTCACAAAATTCCTCGATACATTCAATTTACTGATGGATATCCAATGACTGCATCTGGGAAAATTCAAAAGTATAAGCTTCGGGAGCAAACTCTTGAACTATTAACGGAACGTACCAAATAAGGGGGATATCGAATGATTCGAAAAATTCTTATCGCAAACAGAGGAGAAATTGCATCACGTGTAATCCGTACGTGCAAGAATTTGGGAATTAGTACGGTCGCTGTCTATTCCGAGGCAGATTCGGAAGCACCATTTGTAGAATATGCGGATGAGGCCTATTTATTGGGAGGGTCCAGAGTTCAGGAAAGCTATTTAAACGTCAAGAAGATTTTAGAAATAGCTAAAGAGGCCGGTGTAGATGCCATCCATCCAGGATACGGATTTCTAAGTGAAAATGCAGATTTCGCTCGCTCATGTGAAGATGCTGGATTGATTTTCATTGGACCCAAACCTGAAGTTATCCAGCAGATGGGCAATAAAGTTGAAGCGCGAAAAAAGATGGAGCAAGCAGGGCTTCCATTAGTGCCAGGATTCTCACGGCCATTAATTGATAGCGCTGAAGCAGCGGCAGTTGCCGAAAAGATAGGGTATCCAGTTATGCTGAAAGCGTCAGCCGGCGGCGGTGGTATCGGTATGCAGGCAGTTGCAAATGCCGATGAACTGTTAAAAGCATTCGAAGGGAATCAAAAACGTGCTCAATTATTTTTCGGTAATGGAGACATGTTCATTGAAAAATTGATTGAAAAACCCCGTCATATCGAAATTCAAGTATTAGCAGATGGATTTGGAAATGCTGTTTACTTATGGGAACGAGAATGTTCCATTCAAAGGCGCCACCAGAAGGTCGTAGAAGAAGCCCCTTCTTCATTTCTTGATGAAGAAACAAGAAAGCAGATGGGGATAGCCGCTGTAAAAGCGGTGAAGGCTATCGGGTATTGTAATGCGGGTACCCTTGAATTCTTAGTTGATGCCGATAAAAACTTCTATTTTCTAGAAATGAATACACGCCTTCAGGTCGAGCATCCGGTCACTGAGGAAATCACAGGACTTGATCTTGTTGAACAGCAAATTAAAATTGCTTCAGGCAACAAACTCGACTTTACACAAGAAGAGGTGAAAAGGGAGGGGCATTCTATTGAAGTGCGCATTTATGCGGAAGATCCCAAAACCTTTTATCCTGCACCGGGGAAAATTAGCGGTTTGAAACTTCCTGAAGGTGAAGGAATTCGTCATGAACTGGCCGTTCAGAACACATCGGTCGTTTCACATTTTTACGATCCTATGATCGCCAAATTGGTAGTAAGCGGTGGTTCGAGGAATGAAGCCATCGATAGATTAAGAGAAGCATTGAACACCTATAAAATAGATGGAATTAAAACGAACCTTCCTCTACTTAAGGAAATAATCGTCCATGAAGCTTTTTCTAAAGGCGATACAACAACGGACTTTATTGATAAATATATTAAAAAAATTACTGTATAAACTGTTTGTCGGGGATCGGGAGGGAAAACCGATCCGTTACTAAAAACTAAAATTATTTGGAGGAATATGATATGGCAGAATTAAAAGCAAGTATGGCAGGAAGCGTATGGAAAATCGTAGCGGGTGAAGGTCAAAGTGTTACCGATGGACAGGATATCATAATCTTAGAATCCATGAAAATGGAAATCCCCATTGCTGCTGAGGAAGCGGGTACTGTTAAGGAACTTAAAGTTAATGAAGGGGATTTCGTAAATGAGGGCGACGTTTTGGCCGTCATTGAATAAAGAGACGGAGGGGTAAAATGAATTGGCCTGAAAAAGTAACCATTAAAGAAGTGGGTCCGCGTGATGGGCTTCAAAATGAAAAGGTCATTATACCGACGCAAAGAAAAATAGACTGGATCAATCAGCTTTCTGATACTGGCCTTTCCTATATTGAAGCCACTTCTTTTGTACATCCAAAATGGATTCCTCAATTGAGTGATGCTGTGGAGGTAGCCAAAAGTATCAATAGGAATCCAGATATCACCTATGCGGCTCTTGTTCCGAATCAAAGAGGATTGGAGTCGGCCCTAGAAGCGGATATTGATGAAATTTCAGTTTTCATGTCATCAAGTGAGACCCATAATCTAAAGAATATAAATAAAACGATTTCAGATACCTTTCCTGTATTAAAGGAAGTTATCGATTCAGCAGCAAGAAGCAGGAAATCAGTTCGAGGCTATGTTTCAACTGTATTCGGGTGTCCTTATGAAGGCGAGGTTTCAATCGAACAGGTTTTCAAGGTTTGTGATCAGCTGTTTGAAAACGGAATCAACGAGCTATCATTAGGAGATACCATCGGTGTCGCATCTCCTAGACAGGTAGCCTTATTCCTTGAACAGGCTGTAAAAAGATACGATATAGACCGAATTGCTCTCCATTTTCATGATACAAGAGGCATGGCTCTCGCTAATGTCCTCAAATCACTAGATTATGGGATTAAAACTTTCGACTCCGCGCTCGGTGGTTTAGGGGGATGCCCATATGCACCAGGTGCGAGCGGGAATGTAGCTACGGATGACCTGATTCATATGCTACATAATATGGGGATTCACACGGGAATCGATCAAGGGAAACTTATAGGTGCAGCGTCTATGATGCAAAGCTTCTTGGAAAAACCATTGCCTAGCCATCAGATGGCTGTCTATAACGCGCAATAAAAAAACATGAGGTGAAACTATGACATCGATAGTAGAGATTAGTCATGAGGAACAGGGAATTGCCATTGTGACCTTAAATCGGCCGGATGCTGCCAATGCGTTATCCACAGAACTACTTCATTGCTTATACGAAGGACTAAATGAATTGAAATTACAGTCTAATCTGCGGACAGTCATAATAACAGGAGCTGGAGAAAAGGCATTTTGTGCTGGTGCAGATCTAAAGGAACGAGCAGGGATGAATGACGAGAAAGTCAGGGAGACATTAAAGCTAATTGGTGACACGATTACAGCGGTTGAAAATCTTCCAGTTCCAGTCATTGCTGCAATTAATGGCTCCGCTTTTGGCGGAGGACTTGAGCTGGCTCTTGCCTGTGACATTCGCATAGCATCTGAAACGGCAAAGATGGGACTGACTGAAACTGCGCTTGGAATAATTCCAGGCGGTGGAGGTACTCAGCGGTTGCCGCGGATTGTCGGAATGGCGACAGCGAAAGAACTGATTTATACGGCAAGGAGACTGGACGCTAAAACGGCACATGCCATGCAAATCATCAGCCATATGTACCCGCCTCAACATCTACTTGAGGAAGCGAAAAAACTGGCTGGAGAAATTGCTGTCAATGCCCCTTTAGCACTAAGAGCGGCAAAAGCTGCCATGAATCAAGGGGCAGATACAGACTTGAAAACTGGATTGCAAATCGAGAAGGACTGCTATCAGACAACACTGCAAACCCGTGACCGACTGGAGGGGCTGTCAGCATTCAAGGAAAAACGCAAACCGGTATTTACGGGTAATTGATTTCAATTGAAGGAGGAACATAGATGGTAACGACGGATAAACTTACAGAAACGGTAGAAACGATAAAAAAAGGCGGCTTAGAAAAATATCATCAAAAAAATGCTGAAAAAGGGAAGCTTTTCGTACGTGATCGGCTACAGCTTCTATTTGACGAAGGAGTTGAAATCGAGGACGCCTTCTTCGCAAATTGTGCGAGTGATGGGCTGCCTGCAGATGGTGTCGTTACAGGCATCGGCAAAATCAACGGACAGAGGGTCTGTGTCATGGCCAATGATTCGACTGTAAAAGCAGGTTCTTGGGGAGCGAGGACTGTCGAGAAAATCATCCGCATTCAGGAAACCGCTGATAAGTTACAATTGCCACTACTATATTTAGTTGATTCAGCTGGTGCCCGCATAACGGATCAAGTCGAAATGTTTCCTGGACGCCGTGGGGCAGGCCGGATCTTTTACAACCAAGTGAAGCTATCTGGAAAAGTGCCTCAAATCTGTCTATTGTTCGGTCCTTCCGCAGCAGGTGGGGCATATATCCCTGCTTTTTGCGATATTGTTGTTATGGTTGATGGAAATGCATCCATGTATTTAGGTTCACCGAGGATGGCCGAAATGGTCATTGGCGAAAAAGTGACCGAAGAGGAAATGGGTGGAGCGAAAATGCATTGTTCCGTTTCAGGATGTGGTGATGTACTCGTTAAATCAGAAGAAGAATCCATTGCCTTTGCTCGCCGATACTTAAGCTATTTTCCAGGAAATTATCAACAAAAGCCGAAAGCTACCAAACCTGAGCTACCTGCTGAATTTGAAAAAACGCTGGAAGAGCTGATTCCAAAAAATCAAAATGCTGCATTTAATATGTATGACCTCATCGACAGGATTATAGACCGTAATTCATTTTGCGAAATCAAAAAATTATTTGCCCCTGAATTGATTACTGGTCTTGCAAGGTTAAATGGCCATACGATTGGAATTATAGCCAACCAGCCGCGTGTCAAAGGGGGGGTTCTGTTCCATGATTCTGCTGATAAGGCCGCCAAGTTCATCAATTTATGTGACGCTTTCCATATCCCACTTTTGTTCCTAGCGGATATTCCAGGATTTATGATTGGAACTAAGGTCGAACAGGCAGGCATTATTCGCCATGGTGCGAAAATGATATCTGCAATGAGCGAAGCCACGGTTCCCAAAATTTCTGTCGTTGTTCGTAAGGCTTATGGTGCCGGATTATACGCGATGGCAGGTCCTGCTTTTGAACCGGATTGCGTTCTCGCCTTACCAACTGCTTTGATTGCTGTTATGGGTGCGGAAGCAGCGGTTAACGCAGTCTATGCTAACAAAATCAGTGCAATGGATGCAGTAGAACGACCTGCTTTCATTGAGCAGAAGCGAAATGAGTATAATGAAGATATTGATATTTACCGCTTAGCCTCAGAGATGATTGTTGATGCTATTATCCAGCCAAATGACCTGCGTGATGAATTGAGCGCTCGGTTTGAAACATATAGTAGCAAGCAAATGACATTTACTGAGCGTAAACACGGAGTATATCCCGTATAATAAATATAATAAACAGCCCGGTCATGTTGACCGGGCTGTTTATTTTGCAGTACGGAAGAATATGATGAATGATTTTTCTAATAATATGAAAATTTTACTAAGTTAAGTGTTGCAATATTAATCAAGGAAGAGTACTATAATTAGTAATTAATGATTTACTAATTACTACGTTTTCAGTCTTAGTAAAAGAAAGTGAGAGTTGCCATGGTTCAGCAGGAAAAAAAGAAATATATTACTCCAGATGGATACACAGCAGATATTGCGATCTTTACGATTACCACCAAGAAGACGGCCGAGAAAGCCCCGCCTGAAATGTTATTAAAGCTATTATTAATCAAACGTGCTACAAAAGATAGGGAAGGAAGCCCGAATGTTGAAGGTGATAAATGGGCTTTACCCGGTGGCTTTGTGAATGCTGGCGAGACAGCCTATGAGGCAGCCAAACGAGAATTAAAAGAAGAAACAGGTGTGACAGGATTTCATGTGAAGCATTTTGGTGTATATGACCATCCGGGACGTGATCAGAGAGGGTGGATTATCTCTAATGCTTTTTATGCAATTGTTCAGGAAGAATTTCTTCATCAAAGAAAAGCGAATGACGATGCAGCTGAGGTGGAATTGTTCACGATACAGGAAGCTTTAAAATTAAAACTTGCTTTTGATCATTATACAATTATTAATGAAGCGATAAATTTAATGAAAAAAGAAATGGTGCAAACAACGATAGCTCAAAAGTTTTTACCAGAAGAATTTACACTTTCAGAACTCCAACGTGTTTTACTAACAGTTAGGGATGATGCGAAAATCAGTGCAGATTCACTTTTTTTTGCAAAAGCCCCAAAGCTCCCGTTCTTGGAGAAAGTATTGGATGAAAAGGGCTTACAGAAGAAAACTAAACGTAATTCATTTCGGCCTTCACAACTTTACCGATTTAATACAGAGATTGTCATGGACTCTATTTATTATTAGGAGGAATGAGTGAAATGGGTAAAAAGGCTTTAATCAATATTGATTATACATATGACTTCGTGGCAGACTGCGGTGCATTGACATGTGGAAAGCCTGGACAGGAAATCGAAAATACACTGGTCGGTATAACTAAGGAATTTATCAAGCAAGGGGAATACACGGTATTTGCGATTGATCTTCATGAAGAAGGAGACCGCTTACATCCTGAAACGAAATTGTTTCCACCACATAATATTAGCGGTACAATGGGTAGAGACCTTTATGGTACGTTAAAAGAGGAATATGAAACAAATAAAAATCTAAAGAATGTTTATTATATAGATAAAACACGTTATTCGGCTTTTGCAGGAACGGACCTTTATATCAGACTTAGGGAACGGGGCATTACCGACGTATATTTAGTCGGTGTTTGTACCGATATCTGCATATTACATACTGCAATTGAAGCTTACAATTTAGGCTATAATATCTTTGTTTACGAAAATGCAGTGGCCTCATTCAATAGTGCGGGTCACGAATGGGCACTTACACATTTTAAAGGATCACTTGGAGCAACCATTCTTTAATATCTATTCACGCAACAGAATAGAAGAGAGGCGGCCGCTTCTCTTTTGGGAGGAACTATCCATGGAAAAAAAGTACAACGACGACAGTTACGCACTACACACAGATCTTTACCAAATCAATATGGCTCAAACTTATTGGCAAGACAAAACACATAACCGAAAGGCCGTATTCGAGGTTTTTTTCAGAAAGCTTCCATTTAACAGCGGATATGCAATTTTTGCAGGACTAGAGAAAATTGTTCATTACCTACAGAACTTTTGCTTTTCAGAAAGTGATATCAACTATTTAAAATCGGAATTACATTACGATGATGAATTTTTGGATTATTTGCAGAACGTCCGTTTTACTGGAACGATTCGTTGCATGAAAGAGGGCGAGCTTGTTTTTGGCAACGAACCGATTTTACGTGTAGAGGCACCTCTTGGTGAAGCGCAACTCATAGAAACAGCGCTGTTGAACATTGTGAACTATCACACACTCGTTGCGACAAAGGCTTCGCGTATCAAACAAGTAATTGGCGATGAATCTGCACTTGAATTCGGCTCAAGACGAGCACAAGAAATGGATGCCGCAATATGGGGAGCACGCGCTGCCTACATTGCAGGCTTTGACTCTACAAGCAATGTCCGTGCAGGTAAGCTGTTCGGTATTCCGGTTTCAGGGACACATGCTCATTCCATGATTCAGGCCTATAAAGACGAATATACGGCATTTCATAAATATGCAAGCTCTCATAAAGATTGTGTATTTTTGGTGGATACTTATGATACGCTACGTTCCGGCATCCCGAATGCAATCCGTGTCGCCAAAGAACTGGGCGATAAAATTAATTTCATTGGCGTCCGTCTTGATAGCGGCGATTTGGCTTATCTGTCAAAAGAAGCACGCCGTATGCTAGATGCTGCAGGTTTCCATGATGCGAAGATTGTCGCTTCAAATGATTTGGATGAATATACGATTATCAACCTGAAGCAACAAGGAGCAAGAATCGATATTTGGGGAATCGGGACCAAATTAATTACGGCTTATGACCAGCCTGCATTAGGTGCCGTTTATAAGATGGTTTCAATTGAGGACGAAAATGGGAATATGAGAGATACCATCAAAATTTCTTCTAACCCTGAAAAGGTAACGACACCTGGCCTAAAACGAGTATACAGAATCATTAATAAAGTCAACCACCATGCAGAAGGCGACTACTTGGCTATGGAATATGAAAAGCCTCAGGAACAGGAAAAATTAAAAATGTTCCATCCTGTCCATACTTTCCTAAGTAAATTTGTCACTGATTTCGATGCGGTGGACCTGCATGAGGATATTTTTATGGACGGAAGTTTAATCTATGAATTACCATCCATTGATGAAATCAAGACCTTTACGGAAAAAAATCTTCAAGTATTATGGCCAGAGTACTTACGTGCACTCAATCCTGAAGAATATCCGGTCGACTTAAGCCAGGACTGTTGGGATAATAAAATGAGAAATATAGATGAAGTAAAAGCCAATGTTGAGAGAATGTTTACGAAATAACGAGTCTATTTTATAAGGAAAGAGGGGCTATGCCAATGCGTCCATTACAAAATGAAATCGTAAAAAAATTACTTGTCCAACCAAAGATTAATCCTGAAGCTGAATTCAGAAAAAGTGTCGATCTTCTAAAAGATTATATGAAGAAAAACGCTTTTCTAAAAAGCTTTGTACTGGGTATTTCTGGAGGTCAAGATTCAACGCTAGGCGGCTATATTGCACAAACTGCTGTCAATGAATTGAATCATGAAACGAACAGCAAAGAATATAAATTTGTTGCTGTGAGCCTTCCATACGGTGTACAGGCTGATGAAGATGACAGACAATTGGCTTTGAAATTCATTAAGCCAAGTCAAACGGTAACAGTTAATATTAAGGAAGCAGTGGATGCATCGGTAAAGGCTGTGGAAGACGCTACGGGTGAAAAACTATCCCATTTCTTAAGAGGAAATGTCAAAGCACGTGAGCGGATGAAGGTGCAATACGATTTAGCCGGACTATATAAAGGTGTCGTGCTTGGTACAGACCATGCAGCGGAAGCAATCACCGGTTTCTTTACAAAACATGGTGACGGGGCAGCGGATATCATCCCGTTATATCGTTTGAATAAAAGGCAAGGAAAAGAAATTCTGAAATTCGTCGGAGCACCTGAGCGTCTATATACGAAAATTCCAACTGCAGATCTAGAAGATGACAAACCTCTGATTCCTGATGAAGTGGCTTTAGGAGTGAGTTATGATGAAATCGATGATTACCTTGAAGGTAAGGAGATAAGAACGGAAGCGGCCGAAATCATCGAAGGCTGGTATACAAAAACCGAACATAAACGGAATGAAGCCATTAACGTGTACGATACTTGGTGGAAATGAAGGAATAATGGAGAAGCTTAGTTAAGATAGGACTTCAGCATGTAATTGAATGATAAACGCCAATCACTGTTGAAAATGCAGGATTACGATTCTATTATTAGAGCCCATATTACTAGAAGATGCAGTAGAATACTATGGTTATGGGGAAGCAAACCAATCATGAGATTTTCAAATATTCCCATTTTGGGCCAAACCCAGCAGTAAAAAATGGAACCTTTCCTAAAGTGAAAGGTTCCATTCAGACTGTAGACAAACTCGATGAAAATCGAGTTTGTCTACAGTTTTTTTGAGGGGTTGTAAAAATTCGAACGTTGATTGGAACGTAGGACACTCGCTTTCCGCGGGCGGTCAGGGAGCCTCCTCGGCGCCTTTGCGCCTGTGGGGTCTCCCTTGGACACGCTTTTCTCGCAGGAGTCTCGCTCCTTCCGTTCCAATCAACTTTGTTTTAACAATTAGAAATAAACACTTTTTCCTACAGTCTTTTTTGTTTTAATATAGGAGTATTAAAACTTGAGGTGATGACGATTCCTCTGGAACAAAACCCTTACAGTCTTTCTAGTTCTACTATTATTTCTATTAACGCAGAAACTGAAAACCAGTCAGCCGTCACAGAAGAGATTTCAACAACCATGATAGATATCAAATCTTATGCCAGCCAACTGGCCTAAGTGGCACAGAGAATGCTAAAGGGAGAATAATATGAACAATAAAATCATCGCACACTTTGAGAGGTATGCGGTGATTTTTTTAGTTGTAGACTATAATTCCATTTATAGGAAGACTATTTAATATAAAGGGATTCTCCATATACAGGTACCAGACCGCTTTTTGCATCGGAAAATGGTAAACAAAGTATTTGTATATTTAGATATCTTGAAGTAGAGTATATTTAATATATATAATTTTAAATGGTTTTCCGATGGAGGTTCTTTTTACGATATGAAGGCAAGATATGAACTCGAAAACATGAACTTAACACTTAGCAATGTTACTTTACGCAATGCAGACTGACAGTTATGTTCTTTTGAAAGCGGCAGATGATAATAATAATGAAATAACGATTAAGCTTTCACACGGTCAAGCAGAATTTCTAGAAGCGGAATTAAGAGAAGTAAACCGCCGTCGTAAGGAAAATAGCTCTGAAATATCTGGACATAATCAGGAAAGTTTAAATGACGACGATTCTTTCAATCTGTTTAGCATTGATTTATTTAATGAAAATGAATCAAAGTAAATCTGAAATTCTAAGATTGTAAAATCTATTACTCCACATAATGCCAGCTTCTCTGTAACTACTCCCTTTTTCCATTCTAAGATATGCTACAGAGAAAGTTCTCATTATAACCTCTTATATAACTCCAAAGCTAAATTCCGATAAACTAGCGTAAGTAATGTTAAGAGCAAGGTGATCTCTTGTTACCTTTTTTTTGATTGTTTGAAGAATTTTTTTATCAATAAATACAGTGAGGAAATTGCAGCAAAAACTAAGAAAAATACGATGAAGCCCCAGAGGCCTACTGCAGCATCTTGAAATTCCATATTTCCTCTACTAGTTAGAGCTTGTTGTATTTCAATTGCAAATACTAAGACAACCATGACAGTAAAGGTATATAGGAAAGAAAGAATGGTAATCCCAAAACGCATCCGGGATATTAAATTAGATAAAAATAACACAAACAAAAATATAATAATTCCTATAATCCCCATTATCCAAAAATGTAGATCTTTGTCCGTTGCATTTGAATTTAGAGTGTCGCTTACAAATAATAGTATAAAATCATGAATATTGTTTACGATTTCCGCTAATATCTGGATGAAGTCTTTCATGAATAACACCTCCAATCCCTAAATTATAGCAGGTTATAATTTTATATAGAAGGGATAAGTTATTAGGTTTATTCTGCATCATTTTACATAGATGTCATAGAAAATATAGCTAGTATGATTGAGAAGGAAGGATAGTTGAAATGAATGCAATCGTTTAACGATTAAGCTAAGACACTCATTAATATCGAGTGTGTTTTTTGTTTTTCAGTTATTTTTAGCTCAGCACAATGGTTGATCTTTTTTAGGGCAAAACTAGGAAACATTTAAAGAAGAATTAAATGCATGGTATGAATGAAAATGGAGTAATTCGGAAAAGAAGAAGACCTTATCCGTAAAACTTAAGCAAGGATGCAATGGCAGACTAAATAAAGGTATAGTTAATATATGAAGTCTAGCCGGTGGCTATACAACATTCGATACATAGAAAAGATAAAGATCAAGTAGAAAATGAAAGTAACAATTTTAGCCTTGATTGTATTGATTGGCTTTTTTATTTATAAGTTGTTTAAAATAACAAAGAGCTAAATTAGTGATTACGAGCCTAATTATGTTCTAGTAACAACAGGTATATTGGATTATTATTATAAGTTAGATTTTTAACAATACGTAAAGGCTATTTGATTTATCTGGTGGAGGAAAAAGTATGCAAAAAGAACATAATCACATGTTAACAATAATTGATTTTATGAAAACTGGTCACAAAACTTACTTTGTGAAAATAGTAGGTTTTGATGCTGATGCTGAAAGGGAATTTGAAGGTGAAATCAAATTTGTCCAGAATATGCCTTTTGGAGATTTGATTCACCCTCAAAGATCACATTTATCTTCTACTTGCAGAGAATTTGTTCGTGAAAATTTGATAAACAGATATGATTCTGGTGAATTTAACTGAATTTAGGAAACCATGAGTTCTATTTGAATGAATATCTCCTTGTTTGTTCATAGTTTACCTAGCTTTTCAATATGTCTGATAATAAATTTAAGACATCATATTCTAAGATAATTTTGTGTTTCAGTAGAGGGTCCATCTTTCCATTCCTTAGTAGATGAAGTGTTTTTTTGTTGTTTAATTTTGGTAAAAAACAGGGTATAAAGAATTTGTTGTACTTAATTATAATTATGTCAATTTTCTCTGTTTACAGACAAAATAGCATATTATTCCCTATTTAACTCTCAGACTTTAATCCTTATAATAGAAAATATGAAAAAAATGACAGTTATAATAGAAATATACTATTTTTGAGGTGAGTCTTTATGGTATATGCAGACATATTGAGTAACATGCACTCTGCTATCTCCAGTAAAATAGCTAGTTTAGACGAAAAAATTGAACGTTTAGTGAATGCGAAAGACGGTATTATAAAAGAACAAAGTATGTGTCTTAACGAGATTAGAAATATTAAAAATCCGGAGATGGGTAGTAGTTGGACAGGAAGCCGCTCAGATGATTTCCAGGAAGCCCGTGGTGATGCTTATAATTTGATGTATAGCATCATCCATGACGACTATGACGACTATCAATGGAAAATTGAAGCGATGATTACAAAGCTAAATGCCGAGAAAACTCTTATGAATATAGCTGGAAATATAGCCCAAGAAGCCGATCACCTTTTAGACAAAGGTGAGGAGGCACTTGGGCAGCTGGAAAGTAAAATATCAGATTTAAAAAGGCGGTTGATTTAATGGCGACAATCAAACTGAATCATCCTGCAGTAACAAAGCAAGTTAATCAGGTAAAGACTGCTCTTGGTACAGTAACGCTTGGAAATCTGCCGGCCGACGAGCTTGGGAAAAATAAGCTTGAATTTACCTCAAAGTGGATCGACCGTGAAGCAAACCTCGAAAAAGTATTTGAGCGATATATCAAAATCGTTCAAAAAAATGTGGAAGATACCCAGGCGAACATTGATCTATTGAAAGAACAGGACGATGCCATCACCCATTCGTCTTCAAATGGGTATCAGCCGCGATGAAAATATATGAAGCCAAGACATTGACGGCCGCAACCAAGTCGCGTGCCAAGCAATATGAAGAACTAAAGAAGGAAGTCGTTGCCCTAAAAAAGGAATTTCAGGGTATCGTCAGCCTGGATCACGAGTTTCAAGGCGCCGGGGCCGCGGCCATCAAAAGCTTCTATGAAGCACAAATCGATGTGGCGGACGCCTGGATCGAATTATTCACTACCCAGATCAGTTTTTTGGAAGGTATTCCTGCCAGTCTGGAAGAAGCGGACCTTTCCGGAGATACGGTGGTCGAGGTTCCCTTTTTAGATGGCGAAGTTTCGAATGGCATTAATCAAGCGAAGTCGCTTGTCGATGAACAAGCGAGTGATCTTCAAAGGTTCCTGAACAGCATTGACGATATCCTTCCTCTTCATATGTTCGACCAAAAAGACTTTAATGAAAAAATCACGCTGGCCGGACAAAGACTGGATGACACCATGACAAAGGTCGAAAATGTCGACCGGCAATTGGTGGAGGAATATGATGTCTCCGTCGGGCAGGAAAACGTGGCTGTTGGCCTTTTCCGTGCCTTGCTTGATGCCACGAAACAGGATGGCAACGTTTCGCCGATGACTTTTAACCAATCGGCCTTTAAGAATAGTGACGTCTATCAAGTGAAGGATGAAGTCGCCGGTCAGATGAAAGACTATCAGACCTTCAAAAAGCAACAAGCGGAAGCCAAGGAAATCGAACGCGAAATGGGAAGAACTCGAAAACCGCCCATGGTATGAAAAGGCCTGGGATACGATAAATACCTTGACATGGGAATTCACGGGATATTATCATTCAATCAGGGCATCAACCGGAGTCGAACCAGTAACGGGCCGCAAGTTGTCCGAAGCCGAACGAATCGCCGCCGGAGCTATGGCCGCCGCTGGATTTATCCCTGTAGTCGGCTGGGGCCGGGCCATCAAAGGCGGCAGCGCCATCTACAAAACGGCCAAAGGACTCAACGCGGGGAATCATGCACTCGCTGTCTATAAAACGACAAAAGGCTGTAGCCTCCTCCAGAAAACCGAATACGGCCTGTACGTGCTCACCGCAGCCAACGGACTAGCCGAAGCGGTCACAGGTATAGACATGTTTGGAAACCATCTAACCGAAGAACAGCGCCAGAACGGGCTGATGATAGCCCTTGGAATTGGCGGTGTGGCAGATGCTGCGAAGGTCGCTGATAAAGTAGCAAGTGGTACAAAGTTCATCCCTTACAGTAAGGAATTTGCGCAAAAGCTGGTTCAGAAGGTCCAAGCCTTTGGCACGGAAATCGGCAAAGAGAAATTGCCTCTTCGTATTAGGGTCGAGGAATTAGCTACTGCGTATGGAAACAGCTACAAGAATGTCACTTTTGATAATATGAAGATTAAGGATTTCGTACAGAAGTTTGCAGTCAAGAGTGATTGTGTTAAGGGTACGGGTACGGGTATGTAATACCATGTCCAAAGAATCTCAGAAATAGAAGTCAAGTTCAAGAAAAATCCTAAACACGATGCAGAAGAATTCGAAAGTCAGTTAAAACCAAGAAAAAGGGTTGTATGTTTCAATAAGTCTTTAAAACCAAATTATTTATGAGTGTTTTTCTGTACTTGTCCACACCTTCTTTTTGTCTATGCATATACAATATTAAGGAGGGTGTTAGGATGAATTGTTTTATAGAAAAATGCTTTGAGAATAATGATCCAAGTACAGTTTGGGTTCCTAAAAAGCGTTGCAAATGTAAGAACAGGCATCGTTTTTATTAATCACTTAAAAGTAAGAAGCAACCGTTTTAGAAGGTTTTTTACAGTTTAGAAGCAAATACGTAATAAAAAGCCTGATGATAGTGCGTGTATACCGATTAATAGTAATATTTTTAGGGGCAGTCCTAGAGACTGCCCTTTTATATGATAAAAATCTAAATGGGAATAATATGTATAGTAATAGGCAAGAAAAGGATTGAACAGGAGTTATTTGCTGGATGTATGGAGGAACTGTGGGGATATTTTAAAATAAAAGTGATAAACATATTGATTAGTCTTTAACTACCAGGCTCCAAATAGTCATATTATGACTTAATGTCATGGAAAGTGAAAATTTGATAAAAGTGATGTGTGTAATAATAGAAAAAGCACTAAACCTTAATGGTAAGTGTTTTTTACATGGAACTATTCTTTCTTTAAAATTTGTCTGCTTTGTAAGATAATCTCTTTATTTTTATTGATTGCTTCAACATTGTTAAACTTAACATGGTCATTAATTAATTCGTTATCTTCCATATATTCAAGTAATAATTCGACAGACTTATCCAACAACCTTTCCAGTTGGATATTCCTTTCTTCGGCTAAACGAGTGAGTCGCATGTTTAAATGAGAAGCCAGAGTTACATCTATTGGATCTCTATCTCCGCTCAAATGTATTCCTCCTTCAGCTGTATTACTTCTATTATATGATGGAAAGGATTGGATGGCAAAATTATTATATGTTTTTGTGAACTGATTGCAACAACTTGGCTTTCACATTTGGGCTAGGTTAATAACTTCTTTTTTATGATATATACTACCTTTTAATAAACAGTGAGAACAAACTGTACGGTATTTAAAAAATAATAAGTAACAAAATACGAGTCGCCTCTTAATTAGGGGTGGCTTTTTATTATGCAAAGAGCAGTTAGGTGTACAAGCATTTGTGATTAAATTGCATAAAAATAATATGAGGTGAATAAAATGAAGGCAAAATTACAAACGTTATTAACCAGATCCGAAAAGAATATGGGCAGTGGTATACATCCAGTGGTGAAAGAATCAGCATTAGAAATGATTAAACGCGCCTATAAAGAAGGTATTTTTGTTCAAATCATCGCAGGCTACCGTTCTATGGAAGAGCAAGCAAAGTTATATGGTCAAGGTCGCCTAGGATATAGTTATAAAGGGAAAAATTATAGTGATCTATCGAAACCAAAAGTGACAAACGCTCAGCCAGGTCAATCTTATCACAACTATGGACTAGCCATTGATTATATCATAGTGAGTGATGATGGGAAGAATGCAATATGGACAGTTGATTCAAAGTGGAAACGTGTAGCTGCTATTGGTAAAGATTTGGGTTTTAAATGGGGTGGAGATTGGGCTTCGTTTAAAGACTATCCTCATTTGGAGATGACGGGTGGATTATCCTATTCACAATTACAAGCAGGCAAAAAACCCAATTTGGTATCAAAAGTGCCTACTGGTGATCAGATTGTAAAACAAATCCAAAAAACATTAAACAGTAGGTATAATACAAGAATCGTTGTGGATGGTTTTTATGGACCTAACACTAAGACGGCGCTGATAAAGGGGTTCCAAAGGGAGCTAAATAAACAATATAGAGCAAAGCTTAAGGTCGATGGGAAATGGGGTCATAATACAAAGGCAGCTTCACCCATTATTAGAGAAGGGGCGAATGGGAATATCACATATATCTTACAAGCTGTACTTTATTCTGAAGGTTACAATCCAAATGGGGTAGATGGTATATTTGGAAGTGGCACAAAATCAGCGGTAAAAGTATTTCAAAAAGCTAACGGATTACCAGCAGATGGTATCGCTGGTGAAAATACATTTGCTAAGTTGTTTGCATGACATAAAATTGTGTGCATGAATATGCAATAACTTTATGGGCGAATTGTTGTATAACTCCTAGAATCACACCACGTTAGAAGCCCATCTCTAAATCGAGAGGGGCTTTTTTTTCTCTATCTATTCAAACAGAGTATATAATCGAATCGGTTTTTGATTTCCAGAAGAATCTAATCCGGGATTTAAACTTAAAAATACAGTCTCTACACTTGAATTATTTGGATTATTTTCAACTTTAATTCCCTCTGCTTCAAGATTGCCAACATAACTTCCTGTTATTTTTATGGTGTTGATATGCTCGGCATTACCACCGTTAGTATAAGAATATTTATAGAGTGTAGGTGTATCACCTGCTGCACCGCCATACAGATAAAGGAATTTGTTACCAGAACCTATTCCAGTGATATCAAATCCTTGAAAGGAATTATTGGGTCTTGTGAGTCCTGTGAAATTTGTCAACTGCAATGAGCTTAGATCTTTTATGGACATTTTATTATCTGATGAAGCCTTTAATGCCTTTGTTACGTCACTTAGTTTATATACGGCGTAGTAGGTATTAGATGCTGAAGTTCCAATTTGAATTCTAAAACAAATACGATCTTTGCCATCTGCTATTGCAACAGCACTTCTATAGGCACTACCACTTATTTTTGATGTGACTTCTTCTAGATTTGTTATCGTTTTTACATTTACTATTTCTGCGCCCGTTGGTTTTGCAGGGTTAACTTTATACTCAATAAGTGATATATCAGTAGACCATTTATTGCTATCACCACTATTTACGGTATTCCCTACCCATAATAAAGTTTTTCCATTCTCTTTTATCACTTCTAAAGACTCTCCGTGTCCATAGTCTCCAAGTATTACATAATCTTCTACTTCACATTTTTCACCTTTTATAATGCAACGTGAAAGCACTGTAGCCGATTTAACTCTCTGAGTAATAAAAACTTCATTTTTATCACCATAATCAAAGTTTTGTATAGCATTTTCATATTTCAGGCCTAAATATTCAAATACCCGGTCTATAGTAGTCGTTTTTGTTGGGACTGTGTTGGCAGCGCTAGTAGTAATACCGGACATATTTAAGAGTATGAGGCATCCCAAAAGTGTTATAAAAGTTTTTTTAAAAACTATTTTCATTTTATAATCCCCTTTTTATATTCTTATCATTATTATTTGCAGATAATATCATAACATGTTAATTATGTTTAATTTTATCTTAAAAGTTAAAAAATATAAGGAAGTAAAAGAGGATTAAAAGGTGTCGTTTATTTGGATGTATTTATAGTATCTACTACAAATTCGGGAACTGATTTTACTTGAAGAATATAGACCAAGCGTTCTTTGAACAAGTTTTTCTCAAGGAAAAACTGCACTTTATTCCATGGGGATCACTACATCTCGAATGGTTAAAACAAAGGGTTACCTATAGGTAGTACTGGTACAGTAACTGATCATGTTATAAGAGTTAAGTTTAAAATGATTCGATGAACAGAAGGAATCAACTGTGTAATACTAGCTAAAAGATAATCCCCTGAATTGGAACTAGAATAAATGACCATAATGACCATAATAGCCATAGATAAAAATATAAAGGATGATATCATGATTTATATCTATAATGACTATGGTGGGACACATACCACGGCTCTAGCAATTGCCTATCATTTAAAAGAAATTATCCAATCAGAACGAAAACTAACTAAAGAAGAAATATTAAATGTTAATTACTTCAATAAATTAACAAAAGATGATTCAGGGAAAATTATTTTCCATGGGATAGATGAAAATGGAGACTCGGTATATACTCTAGGACGGCGATCATCCAAAATTGTTGTTCCAGCATTAAAAAACTTAAGCTTCATACTGCAAAACAAACATCAATTTCATGAAAAAATAATATTCTCTAATACATCACCAACTGTACCGTTTGTGATGTCAATTGGGGGTTTTTTATCAAGACAATTAAAAATTGATTTTATTGGTGTACCATTATTAATTATAGGTGCCAAACAATGCTGTGATAATATTTTTCGGTTGGTTGAAAACACCAAACAAATAGGGAAATTCTCAAGTGAGGAAAAAGTGATTATTTTAGAAAATGAAAAATATAAATGATAATCGTTAGTATTTTATCTAGGTGAGAAAAGAGATATCCCTAGCACAGGAAGTCGGTTTTTACATAAAAAAACTAAAATGTTAAGCAAGATACGTTGAGTCAACCATAAATGTTGGCACTTTGTTGTTACACATCTTAAAGAAACTTCATGTTAACGAAATTATGTAAATTAACACTCATTTTTAATTAATAAAATCGAAAGTTTTTTGGAATCTATGTAAATTTTGTAATGAATATACGTGAATTTCGTAAATTTTTGGAATCCTAGGTAATTTCCTGATTTTTAGTTGTATGATTGTGAAAAAGGAGTTTATTGAGATGAAATTTTCAGAAACTATTGTAAATTTTTTTTCAATCAAACAAAAAGAAATACCTGACACACACTTTCAATGTCATGTCTGTGACGGAACAGGTGCCTATGATATATATACTGACTGTCTTACTTGTAATGGAAAAGGGCTAATAAGTAAAATTGAGTATTTTAGTAGGCTTGAAAACGGTGAAATCTAAAAGTTTTAATGTTGACTGTTACTATGCCTTATCGATTTACAGATAGTACTACAGAAAAACCTAAGAATAGGGAAAATATGTAAAATTGTTTAGTTACACAGTTAGATTTTATTTTTTATCTGTCATTAAATAGGTAGGATTACATGAACCTTGTCAAATATATTAGTTACAATCATTGATAATGAATTCCCTAGTAGTCCTTTTAATTAGGAAGAAACTGTGGGTATCTTGAAAAATAAATAAGAAACAAATCCAAAGTCGTCCAAAAGGTCGGCTTATTAATTTCGAAATGGGGAGACAAAAGATATTCGAACTTGGATTATTAGCTTTGTTTATTGGTACCCTGTTACCAAACTATTCAAAGCATGGACACCATGTTTGGCTATTTTAAAGGAATTAGACAACGGAAATTACGCCTTTAAACATGTGGATTTAGGGATTGAACCTAATGCGCTTAATGATCCTGTTGAATTCCTACAAGACGAAGGGTATATTGATGGTGCTGAAGTATATCTTACAGGGAATTATGATATATCCAACGCTATGATAATTGAAAAGGGAGAAGATTATCTAGAGGATAACTCCCTATTAATGAAAGCGTACAAAGGATGGAAGGGAGCGAGAGATTGGATAAAAATTTAGTAACAACGTTAAAGCGACCAATCATTGGATGTATCTTTTTTATCATAAATCGGAACAAATGTTCTATAATATAACTTATAGAATGAATGGAGTTGTTCCTATGTCACTTAAAGATCGCGGAAATATTAAATGGAAATCAGCTATGTTTTTGCCTGAGCACGTTAAATTACTAAAAGATTTAAATAAAGATTATTATCGGCAAGTAAAACCAATATTAGATGAATACCAAATAGAGGAGTTTGAAAACAAAATACACATTGCTATGGAGTTTAGTTCACCAGTAAAGTTTACTGTTTGGGAAGACGGCTTCGATTGGGAGTATACAGGATTATTACATAGATTAGACCCAATAACTAATTTGATTCATTTAGAGTTGGAGAAAGAAAAGGGATATATTATAAAAATAAAATTTGAAGATATTGTAGAGGTTGAAGTTAAAGAGTAAAGAAATTTAAATGGAAATACCACTTTGTTATATTCATAATTTTACATGTTACTCATAGAAAAGTTAATAAATGTGAATTTAAACTTAAAGCAAAATAGAGGAAAAAATTAATACTACAAAATCAGAGATAAAAGATAATAAAAAAAGCTAGTGACAATAATATTACTAGACTGTGTTTGGATAAATTGTTGCTCAGGAACACAGTCAAAGTCATAAGAAATGTTGGTGAAAAGAGATATGAATACACAATCATACGATTTGTTTTTTTGCTTGTTTATCAAGCATAATAATAAGTATTTCACTTGTTTTCTTTTTCTTAATCATCCTATTAATTGACTAGCGTTGTCCTATATAGCCACGAATTTGTTTGTTATGATTAAAAAGCCTAGTATATTTAGGGTTGTAATACAAAGTAGTAAACCAATCGTATTCTTTTAACATATCAAGGTGTTTATCCGTATGTTTTGTACTATTATGTAATGACATTGATGCAACGAATAAAAAATCTAATGCTAATGATAATAATTCACCCATAATGAATGAGTCTCCTTATATTGGTTAATTTTACCTTAAAAGGATACTTAGGAGAAGTGTGATTTATTATTTTTCAATAGTCGCATTTTTTCAAAACATAGCTTTTTGTTTACATAAAATGAATAATCCAAAAAAACCACCAGTCGGTTAGGATTGATGGTTTTCTTTTGTTTCAATAAACTCAACAACTTCCTCAATTTTACACAGATGTAAGGGACGGTAGCAAATACGTAAAGTTCAAAGGGAAGGATTCATCATATAAAGGTTCTTTTGAATTGAAGGACCATTAAAACAGTCAGCTCAAAGAATTGTGAATAACCATACTAGAATCTATTTGTATAGAAAACTGCTGAAGTGACTTAATGAGCAAAGTCGAGAGATTAATGACTCTCATTTGAAATGTATTTTTATGTGAAAAAATATATATAGAAACATATGGTAATTCAGGTACATATGTATTAGGATAAATATAGTAAATGGTTCATTATAACGAATTCAGGGGGAGAAAACGTGCGTAATAAAGGTATTTTGTCATTGGTTGCGGTAGGGTTATTAGCTTCCACAGTGTCCGTGGGTATTGTTAAGGCTGAAGGAAACAAGAACGAGTTGGTTAGGAAAGCTATAGAAAGTCAAGTAGAAAAACCTCTCCAAAAAGGTGCTATTGATCCTAAAACATTTAACCAAATTGAACAAGCATTAAAAGGTTCTCAATCATACTCATTACATAGGTTCAATAAAATGGGTAGGATGAGTAGTGGCAATTCTGATGAAGATTACTTGATTGAAAGTGAATATAATGACGACTTTAATTCAGCAAATATATCATCATATGAAAAACCGACAATCGGTCAACTACTTCCTTTGTACGATGTTGATTTTTATAAAGTAAAAGTACCTCAGAGTGGAATTTTATTAGTAGGAGGAGAAACTAACACATACTCCATTGATCTTCTATTTACTGCCGTACAAAAAGATTTTGTTGAGAGTAGCAATTTGGAATATTTGGGTAGTGAATATGAGGATGATGTTGAAGTACAAGCGTATCAAGCTAAAGCTGGCACATATTATGTGGGTGTTATAGACACTGATAATGACTACATTGACAATAATACAGAAGAGGATTTATATGCTATCTCAACTGGATTTGTAGATAATGTTAAGCCATCTAAGCCAAGTGTTAATAAGGTTGACAATAATGACAAAGTTATAACAGGGAAAGCAGAAGCTAATTCTACGGTTACTGTTAAAAGAGGAAGTAAAGTGTTAGGCTCTGCAAAAGCAACATCTAAAGGAACATTCTCTATTAAAATAGCCGTGCAAAAAGCGGGAACTAAATTGACCATCACAGCTAAAGATAGTTCAGGGAATGTGAGTTCAAGTGTTTCTGTAACTGTTCTAGACGTTGTTCCACCAAGTAAACCTACCGTAAGTAAGGTAGATAATAATGACAAAGTAGTAACAGGGAAAGCAGAAGCTAATTCTACGGTTACTGTTAAAAATGGCAGTAAAGTATTAGGCTCTGCAAAGGCAACAACTAAAGGAACATTCTCTATTAAAATAGCCGTGCAAAAAGCGGGAACTAAATTAGCGGTCACAGCAAAAGATAGTTCAGGGAATGTGAGTTCAAGTGCTTCTGTCACAGTGTTAGATGTTGTTCCACCAAGTAAGCCTACGGTAAGTAAGGTAGATGATAATGATAAAGTTGTAAAAGGGAAAGCTGAAGCATCATCGACTGTGACCGTAAAGGTAGGTAGTAAATCCCTTGGTTCAGCGAAAGCAACGTCTAAGGGGAGCTACTCAGTTAAGATAAAAGCACAGAAAAAGGGAACTACCCTTACAATAACTGCAAAGGATAAAGCAGGAAATGTTAGTTCAAAGGCAACTACTAAGGTTGTAAAACATTAAATTCACGGTAATATTATATCTGTTGTTACAGATGAATCATTAAAGACAATGGATATTCTAATAAAACTAAATCAAGTAGGAGTACTCAATATCCGTTATACTTCAAAAACTCGGAGAGAAGAAAATGAGTATAAAGAAAAGTCAAACATTCGTACAGTTAGATATAAGGAATTGGGATAATACTGAATTAGTAGATAGTTTATATGAAATTTGCGAGACTAGTAAAGAGTATGAAAATGATGTAGTAGAGGTTCATCAGGTTGTAGACTTAGGGAAACTTAAAAATGAATGGAGATATTTAATCATTCTAAATATTTCACAAGACCTGGATAATCTGGGTGCGCAAATAGACCATTATTAAAAACAAAAACTTCACTATAAAATCTTGAAACCACCAGTCCAATTACTGGTGGTTTTCTTCTGTTTGAACTAATTCAATTACATCTTCTATATTGCATTCAAGGTATTCGCACAAGTTAATTAAAATGGATAATACCACATTAATGTGGCTCTAGAGTCACGTTTCCGAGTCACAAATCATCCTGTTTTTTTAAACCCCTTTAACGAACTGAATCGTATTGGCTTCTATAAGGAGGGAGAGAATACCGTTTAAATGGATAAGGTTTTTATAAATACAATTCTAATTCAAAGTCTGCGTTCATCCAATACAAGAAACAAATACATCGCTTATAAAGATATTTTGGAATATTTATAGAAACAATGTTATTAGATGTTTAAAATAAAATTTACTATCTGTTATTTAACAATCGGGTAGGAAACATGGTTTGTTGGTTAGGGTTAATGTATTGGAAGGAAACTATGATGAGGCCTGTGAAGGGCATTTGATTTTATCAATAATAGTTGCTATTGGTTTTATTTATACAACTTTTTCATACATTGAGTTTACTAGTAAAGCAAGGTTTTCTAAAATATTCTTTTACTATGGTTTGATTTCAGTCGTATATGGTACGGGTATACTAACTCAAAAATATATTCAAGAAAAGATAAAATAATCTATTAAGCTTAAGCGGATGTTTGGTAAAAAAAGAGCGATTTTAACTATATTTAATTCTTTAAAAGCTCGTTAAATTACCTGGAATATGGTAAAATAGTTAATTGTAACTAATTCAACAGGAGGAACATATATGAGCAATTCAGTAGGGTTTTGGAAACGATTTTTAGCAGAAGTTCTAGATGGCATTATAATAGGCATTCCATTGGCGGTAATTTTTGGTTTGATCACTGGTCAATGGGAAGATGATAGTATTTCAACCTTTGTCGTCTTTCTTTACACAATGTTCGTACCAATATTTTGGTATGGATATACAGTAGGCAAAAGAATGATGGGTATACGTATAGTAAGGGTTGACGGTAAAAAATTAGGTATAGGTACTATGCTTTTAAGATGTTTAGTTGCTGGAATAGTTTATGGAATCACATTAGGAATAGGATTTATTGTTAGCGCGTTTATGGTTGGCTTAAGAAAAGATCATAGAGCAATTCATGATTTAATAGCTGGTACATACGTGACATCGAATAAACCTTGATTGTAAGATAGGCAGCTTAATAGCTGCTTTTTTTGTTAGGAAATTTCAGTTGATCCTTTATTAACAGATGCACTTGATAAAGTTAAACAACTGAAAAATGTTGGATCTTTCTCGTTAAGGATTTATTTAAAGGCTATTTATGGAGTGGAAACAATATGAATGAAAGAAGTTTATAAGGAGCTATGATTTTAAATGAGATAAAGAAGAAAAAAGATTATGTTGTAATTCTGGACAAAAAACTTCTCGGCATTAAAGGTACATGAAGTTAGAGTATGCATTGAGGTGGGCTTAATAAGTGACAATAGAGCAATGTAATCGGCATATGCTGACACGTTACCTACTACTATTGAAAAGGAAAAAATCTTTCAGTATTAGAAGTTATACAAAATGGTATTGTTAAAGAAAATGATGAAACTAAGCTAAACGTAGATTATGCTAAGGAATATGGTCTATCGAATACAGAAATTAATAATCTCCAAAGGGCACTTATTGAAATTTCTTCAGATGAATTAAATGAAATTGAAAGTGAAACAAGATTATTAGATAAGGAAATACTTAAACAAGACGATGTTATTCAAATAGACGAACTAACAGCGTCAGCTACAGGTAGACATGCTCGCACCGCCTTCAGCATTGGAAAAAACTTTAAAAATTGTATTTGGAACCGTTGTCGGGGTGACTGGTGCTACTTTAATTGTTCAAGACATGTATAAATTAGGAGCTTATGCAACTTGCCACAAATGGGGTAAAAGAAACCTAAAGTTAAAAAACGTGTAAAACACTAGGATACTGGTAAAATATCTGAAACTAAGGGGGAAACACAATGTTTGACATAGCTGACTTTTCGAGAGTGAAATTGCTGAAATTATTGATACATTCTTTGCTTATATGCATTTTATTAAGCTTAGTTAGTTTAATTATTAACGATATTTTTTCAATTATCGTTGATAGAAGAATTAATTTGAATTTATTTTTTATTCCAATAATCATGGTTTTTTGGGTTTTGATAGCAATTAAAAAAACAACATACCAAAAATAATTTCAGGATAAGAGTCTGGGCACAATGCTCAGGCTTTTTTTATATTTGTTTTACAATAAAATATCACTATTATCCCTATTTACGAAAGGTTTTTCTTTATTAAATCATCAATAAGAAGTAAACACCATTGAGCAAATGGATATTGATTATAAGCGAGTAATCTTCACTCTGACGAAGTGTTGGCATCTTTCTACCTAACCTGCAGATTTTCGTTAGTGAGGACGAAATAGACCTCGACATGGACGACTTAAACATAGCGCTGACCGCGGTTGATAGCGGCCTTGCAGTAGTAAATCGCGTAATCATCATTGGCGACGACGATTCGCAAGTGTAAATTTGGCGTTAACTCCCGAAAATTATTCGGAAGTTTTAGACGAAGCAATCCTGGATGAATCCTTTAATTCCTTTATTTTCTTTTATTGTTACAATAGTCATTTTCTTAGTAGTGCAGATGAATACTTATTAACGAAGGACTTGTGATGAACATCGGCCAGATTACGGAATCATTCTTTCCGAAGAAAAACGACGATGGTTAAGGTTTTTTGGTACAAAAATAGGCATCTGCGAAAAAAGATGAACCCATTTGTAGGCGGATGCGTACATATAACATATAAGATAATATAAGGAAAAGGGACGGTACTATTATGGGATTCTGGAAACAGGTTTTTAGACCTCGGGTCAGCGTATTGAAGGGCGGTCACGTATTAACTGATAATGTCGAAGGCAAAGGGCTCGTTAATAGAATGTCTGTAATAAAGGGGAGGAAGTCAGGCGAAGTCAAGGTCACAACGGCATTTGGACATAAGCACTTCACACTTTCACAGATTGAGTGGGAACAAAGTGGAGATCGAAACGTCGGTAAAGCTTATGGTAGTACTATACTTAGTACGGCACTTGTGGGTTCAGTCGGTACAATCGCTGAAGTTGCTGTCAGAGCAATGAAAAAAGACAACTCGACTGCGTACATTTATTTGATCGACGAAGAAGGCGAGGAGCACAAAATCCTCGTTCAGTGTACGAAGGAACAATTTGTACAAATATATAAATTGTGTAATTCATATAAAAATTAAATAAAGTGTTTCCTAGGAGTGTGAAAATAATGAACCACAAGCAAGAGGAAATAGATCCATTATAAAGGTAGAGTAAGAAGGTATAAATGACTGTAGATGGAAAGAAAGCACATAGAGAACTTTAAGAGTTATATGATCATAACGAAAAAAGTGGCGGAAGAGTAGCAGGTATCAAATATACGGATCTTTATGAAAACGATGATGAAAAACAAGAGCATCCAGTGTATGAGTATCTACAAGATAAAGGATTAATTGACTATAAAATTCTAGGTAGTAACACTTATCAAGCCAAAATCACTCCACCTGGTATTGATAGAATAATGATAAGTGGGCGATCTTTTGGGTCAATTCATTATTGGGTTTAAATTTTGTAAAAAGTAAAAGCACTTTACCTTAAATGGTCGAGTGCTTTTTTGTGTTTATATATTTAATACGTCTTTATTCTGATTAATGATGATTTTATTTCTTAATATCATTTCTTTATTATTAAGCCCAACATTTAGTTCGGTAGTATTGCTCATCTTCTCTATAAGGGAAGCTACAGATATTTCTAATAATTCAGGGATAGACATGTCTGTTTTAGCTGATAAGCTTTCAAGCTTATTGATTAATTCTGGAGATAACAATAACTCTAATGCTTGTCTTTCCTTTGTGTCCATGATTGTACCCTCCATATGATGAGTTATTTTTATTAGTTTAATTATATTATAGAAATTTCAAACTCAACATTAAATTGGGGTAAAAAAATAGTAAAGTTTTGATGTCAATTACAAAAGAAAGGAAGCATCTGGAATGTAATTTTGATTTGTGATAGATGAAATATTTTTAACTAAATATTGTTTAGGTGGTCAGAATAAAGCAAGAGACACATTAGAAATGATTTTGAGCGGAATAAAAGAGGGTACAACGTTCAAATTAAGTCATAAAAGGATAAATATTCAAATAATAATATGAATAATTTCAGTATTTAGAAAATGTAATACAGTCCTCCTATTATTATGGTAAAATTTAACTGATATTATAGAAGGGGGCGAAATTTTGAAGTGGTTGCTTAAATGGGTAATAATTGTTTTAATTTGCATCATATCAGGATTCAGTATAAATCCAGTGGTTAAGGCAGAAAGTACAAAGCCAAATATTTCTTTTAGTATTATTTCCCCTACGTCAAATACTACGAAAAATGATGAATTAAAAGTTATTATTTCTAAACCGAACTCCACCTATCAAGTAAGTCAAGTTAAGGCAAAGGTTGAGGGAAAGGAAATCCTTCTAACATATGATAACAATGCTTATGGTGAACATCTTCCAGGATGGGTTGGTACATTAAATTTGAATGGTTTATCAAGAGGAATAAAAACACTTGAAGTCACTGTCTATGATGTTTATGGGAATGCTGTAGCGAAACAAACGACATTTAAGTATACGCAGCCACCAGGTTTAAATATTATTTCTCCTAAATCTTTTGATTTTACAAATGGAAAATTACGGATCACTGCAGAGGCTTCTGATTTAGCTGGTGAAACCTCTACAATAGGGGTATATGCCTCTTCTAATGATGAAGGTTATGGGACGAAATTGCTGGAGAGAGTAAATAGAATCGATGAGACTGTTGATATTAGTAAATATAATGGAAAAGAAATCTATATGACTTTTGTAGTTTCAAATGAATCTGGGGGCACATTTACTACAACTAGGGAAATTTATGTTGATAATAGCCCACTCTTAAGCCCAAAAGATCGAATTGATGGGGAAATATTAGATTATAAGGATAATAAAATATTATATCGAACAAATAATGATATAAGAATAAAAGATTTACACACAACAAACGAAACATTAGTTTTTTCTCATTCGATAAATAAAGTGGATTATGGTTTTTTAACTCCTTTAGGAGTGATGCTTGTTGTACAAAATGTTGATCCATATTATATCTCCAATAGTTTATATGAATATAAAAATGGTACTCTTACTTATTTAGGGAGATTAAACTCAAATAATTCTTTAAAGGTTAATGGTCATTATGCAATTTGGAATGGTGATTTAAAACCTCTTACAACACCTGGTATTGCTTCTGGAGTCGAATTATATTTAAAGAATCTAGAGAGTGATAATATCACACTTGTATCTAACGAAGCAGGAAATTGGATGAATAATGTAACATCTAATGGTGATGTGATTTATTGGTCAGGTTCTGGATGGAATGGGTCAGGGGATACAATATTTAATTACAATATTTATAAATATTCCAATGGAAATACAAGTAGGCTATCTTCTGATGGAAGTTATTTTAATGTATATCCAGTGTCGGATGGAAGCTTAACTGTATATGAAAGACATCGATATAATGAGAATACACATTTCTTAATTTTGAATGTTGATGGAAAAGATGAGACGATTGCTACATCATCAAATGATTTCTCACCTGGAAGAGATTATACCATTAACAATGGCTATGTGGCGTATACCAATTATATAAATGGAACAAAGCAAATTTTTATTTGGAAAGATGGTATTTCTAATCAAATCACTTATTTAGGATCTGATACATCAATTGTATCTCTAAATGCTAATGGTGATGTAATAGCTAGGTTTAGTAATGGCTACTATTTTATCAAGAATGACGGAAGTCAGCCAATAAAACTATATACAATAGGTTTGAACAATTACTGGGTCAATAATGAGCTTTATGGCGTTATCGGTGGGGAACTTTTAAGAATAGAGACAAAACCAGTTATAGTTACAGGAGTTACTCTTTCCAAAACGAATCTTGAATTAAAAATTGGAGAAGAATTTAATTTGACTGCTAATGTTTTGCCTTCTAATGCAACAAATCAAAGGGTTAAATGGGAAAGTAATCATTCAGATATCGCAGCTATTGATGGCACAGGTAAAATAATCGCAAAAAAGGAGGGTACAGCTACCATAACAGTAACCACAGAGGATGGAATTAAGACTGCAAGCTGTACTGTGGTGATAAAAGATGTAACAGCACCATCCATACCAACAGTCAATACTGTATATGATAATGCTACTGTTATTACTGGTAAAGCAGAATCAAATGCAAAGGTATATGCGACGGTAGGAAGCAAGAAAATTGGAGAAACAGCTGCAAAAAATGGTCAATATACGATTAAGATTGCAAAACAAAAAGCAGGTACAACCATCGTTGTTTATGCTAAAGATACTTCAGGTAATAAGAGTGGAAGTAAAACAGTTAAGGTAATAGACAAGACAGCTCCATCGATACCAACAGTTAATAATGTATATGATAATGCCACTGTTATTACTGGTAAAGCTGAATTAAATGCAAAGGTATATGCGATGGTAGGAAGCAAGAAAATTGGAGAAACAACTGCAAAAAATGGTCAATATACGATTAAGATTGCAAAACAAAAAGCAGGTACAACCATCGTTGTTTATGCTAAAGATACTTCAGGTAATAAAAGTGGAAGTAAAAAAGTTAAGGTAATAGACAAAACAGCTCCATCCGTACCAACAGTTAATAAAATTACAAGTAAGACAGTAACAGTAACTGGTAAAGGTGAAAAAGGAGCATCTATTTATATTTACAATGGAAGTAAGAAGATTGGGCAAGGAATCGTGGATAGTCGAGGAAACTTTAAGGTGAAAATTAAGGCACAAAAGAAGGGTTCGTCATTAAAGGTATACGCTCAAGACAAATCAGGAAACAAGAGTAAGAGTAAAACAGTAAAGGTAAGCTAGTAACAAGATTAAATTAGTTTTAAAAGCTATCTGTTTATACATTTTGCGGTAATACTGGACCAAGTATTACCGCTTTTTTTATGATGAAATTTAATAGAGACTTTAAAAAGACCATTAAATCCCTAGAAAGTCTAGGAGAGTGATAATTACTTTTTGCAGTTTTATATACTTTTTGGTCTTTGGAGTACCAACATCATTAATAATATCAACAAAATAACTGGTGTGATAAAAAATAAAGACTGAGTTGATATTTGATTCGGGTTGAAGTATGTGTAAGCACTCATTGTGATGCATATTACGGCCAACAACACTAACAGATATTTTAATACCTTCACTTTTAATCACCATTTTCATTATTTATTGTGGTTTTACCCAGTATGAGTAAACCTTGCCTGTGATTGGCTTTTTTAAAATCTTGATTTTGATTCCATTGCCATCTGCAGCATTGTAAGAAATAACCGCTCCACCAATAGTGTATATTGCAACTGCAACAACAGCTATTGCTGCTCCACCTGGAAGTAATGCAACAAGAGAGCTTGCTCCGCCTCCTCCAGCAATAATGGCAATAATTTTGTTTGTTTTACAAGAATCAACGTATACTGTACCAGCTACAATATTACCTACAAATTTGTTTGTTCCCCCACAGTTTGCTTTTGCTTGAATAAAGAATTTGGGTTGTTGTTTTGCTAAATACGCATTAGCTTTATCATAATCTTCTTTAGTATTCTGCACAAGTTCCAACGGCAATCCATCTTCTAGAGCCTTTACATCATCAAATTTAATAAATGTTCCACTATCGTCTATATATGGCTGTGAAAGATTCCCTTCTTCGGCCTGTTCCTGCAACTCTTCACTTTCTACGTTTGCTATTATTTTATCAATTTGATCTTGAGTGAAACTTTCATCAAAAACATAACCGTTTTCTTCCTCATTGATGTCGTTTTAAGTTTGAGCTGAACCAAAAGGAATAGCTACTGTTAAACTCATTACTAGTGTTAATAATAAAGATATAAACTTTTTCATTTCCCCCGAACATTTTTTCTGCTATTATCATCACTTGCCCTTGAACAGGGTAACATAATTAAGAAAAATATGGATGTGTTTACAATTTTTATAACACGAATCCTGAAAAATGAATAAAAATAGCTATATAATTATCAGATATATAAGGTCTTTTTACCTGTGTTATATTAACTAATGGGTAATTAATCATTGTTTTGTGGTTGTTTGTCTGAATATCCTATTTACTTGTGATGGGTTGACTATATTTACTGTTTACAAATATATGCCTGTTTCGTACAATTTGAAAATTTAAGGCAAATTTGTAGGAGTGATTTAGTGAAAGTCGCTATTTAAACAAGCATATCGACAGATAAAGAAGAACAAAAGCTATCGTTTCAATCTCAGAGTGAGTACTATACACAAAATATTGTTCGGAAAAAGGCTATGATTTGTACCACATATACGCAGATGAAGGGATAACAGGGACAAAAAAAGGATCGAAAAAACATGATGTTAGAGGCTGTTTGGATGTGGAACGGAATTGTCGCTAAATATACAAAACTTTATATGGTCAAATTTATTATTGCGTTGATTGCTGTTGGTTTAGCTGGAGTAAGTCGAGTTGAATACAAACATAGTGCTGGGTGGTGGCCTAAGACAAACAAGATAACATTATTTAATCGAAGAAAAATAAAAAATAGGCAGTCACAAAGACCGCCATAATCGGGATACAACACAGGTATAGTGTGACTCTAGAGTCACGTTCCGAGTCACAAATCATCAAATTTTCTTGTGACTCGGGTTTTCATCAATTTTTATTTAGGATTTTTTCTACTAAAATTTGCAAATCATCAGGTCTATGAAATTCAATCGGCGAAACGCCTTTATCGAATTGAATTGAATCGGCTTCTATCATCAATACATACTTCCCATTAATCTTCCCTAAATGGATGCTGTCGCCGAAATCGGCTAGAAGTCCTTTGATTGATGTACTGCCTAGTTTCATTCGTAATTCAGCTTCAGGTGTATGTTCGACAATCTGGGCTGTGGCTTCGACGACTTGGTGGGTTTCAAGGCGTTCCTGGATTTCCCGCTTTTCGCTTGTTTCCCAGATTTCGAGGTCCTGTTCGAATTTGTGCAGTTCGTCACTGTTTTCTTCGAATTGAGCGGATACATGTTCATGGACCATGTGGATGACCTGGTTTTTCATGATTTCTGGCATCGATTCGCCATATTCAACGAATTTCAAAAAGTCCTCGAAGTAGCGTGCATGTGAAGCCTGGTGGATTTTCAGCTCGCCTTCTTCGACCATCCCTTCTTCGGGCATGTAGGGGTATTGGATTGATTTCATATTTTTAGTGGTGATTGCCATTTCAACGTGTCGAATTAGTGTTCGTTCATCTGAAATGGAAGCAACCTTCGGCTCGAAATCACATTTTAATAAGAAGACGAACGGTTCATCTAGATATTTCGTTAATTTAGCAGATGCGACTAGGAAGACTCCGCCACGCACTGCACTTGTATCTATATAAGACTGAGCGAATTGTTCATTTTCCTGCTGGAAGACTTCTTTTGTACCGGCAAAGCGGACACGGTTAAATACATTGTAATTAGGATTGGAATCAAGTGCATGGCCTTCTTCAACAATAAAAGAACCGATTTTTGTGGGTATTTGTTCAGTTTTTGGATGACGGTCTACTTTTCGTTTGGAGATTTTCATCAATTCCCCATCCAAAAAATCCTTTAAAGGACTTTCTTCGTATTCCTGGGTATCGAGTGTTTGAAAATGTTTAAATCGTTTATCAGCCTGATCGCCTTTTCCTTCAACTTGTATTAAATAAAAAGACAGATAGGTAATCGTAAAATCCATGAAAGTCACCATCTCCAATTAAGCATATTTCCCGTACTTTTTAGACTTAATAAGTATAGAGATGTACATCGATTCCGTCAAACGTTTAGTTCTTGAATGGATAGAATAATTATGGTGTATTATTCCATAATAAGAGTAGGGAACATAAATTGGAGTCTCTATTTAAAATTTGGATATATTGGAAAATAGAATCAAATGAAGATCTAAAAGGGTAAGTAGGTATCCCAGCTCAGGATTTGTCAAATCCATTCATGTAAGATTATAAAATTTGGATATTTATTTTAACGTTCTATATGTAAATGCGCCTAAATATTTGATAGAGAATTTTGTCGAAAAATCATTAGGTATATTCAACGAATTTTCAAAATAGAAATTCTACTATAATAAAACCATTGACGTATAAGGGTTTAATACGTATAATTTGAAAGTCAGATAATTCAGGAATTGTTGAATTTTGTCGAAAATTCTCTACTGTAAAAAGTAAGTGAATACATTTATTTGTTATCTTCTGAATAGTTTTTTAAATTTGCGGAGGAGAAAACATGAGTATTTTTAGAAAGAAGTCTATTGAGGACTTATTGAAAAACGCTGGTTCCAACAGTAAGGGGTTGAAAAGGGAACTAGGTGCTTGGGATTTAACGATGCTTGGAATTGGAGCAATAATTGGCACTGGTATTTTTGTATTAACGGGAACTGGAGCAGTTAATGCTGGTCCGGCACTTTCGTTATCGTTTGTCATTGCCGGTCTTGCTTGTTTATTCGCAGCACTTTCATATGCTGAATTTGCATCATCCGTGCCGGTATCTGGTTCAACTTACACTTATGCGTATGCAACACTAGGTGAATTTGCTGCCTGGATAATAGGGTGGGATTTAATCCTTGAATACTTATTGGCGGTTAGTGCCGTATCGGCCGGCTGGTCTGGTTATTTCCAATCGTTTTTAGGTGGATTCGGGATTAACTTCCCGGAGAAGCTAACGGCAGCACCTGGTTCAATTGAGGGTGTTACAACTTATATGAACTTGCCAGCCTTTATAATAGTTATGGCTATTACTTTATTGATTTCTAGAGGTACGAAACAAACAACCAGGATCAACAACACTATGGTTGTTATTAAAGTGATCGTTGTTTTGCTGTTTATCGTCTCTTCTATTTACTATGTGAAACCTGAAAACTGGCAGCCATTCATGCCATTCGGAATCAGTGGAGTATTTTCTACAGCCGCTTTAATGTTCTTTGCATTTATCGGCTTTGATGCAGTAGCATCTGCAGCTGAGGAAACAAGAGATCCAGGAAAGAATTTACCACGAGGAATAATCGGTTCATTGATTATTTGTGTTGTACTTTATATGATTGTTAGTTTAATTATGACAGGTGTGGTACCGTATGCTCAGTTCGCAACGGCACTGGATCACCCGATTTCTTTAGTACTACAAAGTGCAGGCCAGAATTGGATTGCAGGAATTATTGACCTTGGAGCCTTTATTGGAATGACAACGGTCATTTTGGTTATGTTATATGGACAAACTCGTATCATGTTTGCGATGTCACGTGATGGATTGATGCCTAAATCTTTATCAAAACTTCATAAGAAATATAATACGCCTTATGCGGCATCATGGATGTTTGGTATAATTGCAGCCTTACTAGGAGCCTTTGTACCACTTGGTGAATTGGCCGAATTGGTTAATATCGGAACGTTAACAGCGTTTACGATGATTTCGGTAGCGGTAATCGTTTTACGTAAAACAAGACCAGATATGAAACGTGCATTCTATTGTCCGGCCGTACCGCTTGTGCCAGGTTTAGCCATCGTTTTTTGTGTATTCCTTATGTTACAACTAGGTAGCCATACATGGATACGCTTCTTAATTTGGATGGCTATTGGTATCGTGATTTACTTTGTTTATTCTCGAAAACATTCCAATCTTAATCAGCAGGAAAAATAATAATTTTAAAAAAACACTCATCGGAGTGTTTTTTTGTTTAACTCTAAATTAAAGGTGGAGAAAGTCAAAGTAGTTTAAGACTAATATGCAGTGTTATGGTTGAAATAAAAGTGGCAAGTATATATTGAAGCTTGAACAACAATGATAAAGCTATTTTAAATGGAGTTGAAGTTAATCAGTAATAAACAATATGTTGGATTTTAAAAGTAAATAGGAGAGAGGTCGTCTAAAAGATGATGCAAAAAGGAGTGTAGTATCTTTACAAGAAGGCTAATACCTATTTTTTTCAGTAGAGAATATAGATTTTAAATTTTATATTTGACAAGTTTCCTCGGTAGAATATTTAATCGAAAACATCAACCCTGGTTAGTAGGATAAAATTACATGGTTTTTTATTAATTTATAACCAATTACAAAAAGAAGCGGTTTTAAACTTACAACAATGAAATTTCTTTAAGGAGTTTCAATAATTCTCTTGATATAATACAGGTTAAATGTTATATTAATAAAGCGATGAGCTAATTTGTGTAAGTCGAAGAACATGCTTTTTAAGCTAAACGTCGGGATGTGGCCTGACGGTTCCCGCCTCAAACGCATCAAAGACGCCTCCTGCGTGCAGGCGTCTTTTTCATTGTTTTTTTATTTTACCGATTCTTTTTTCGCGACTTGAACGTCTTCTTTAAATTCCTCTTGAATTTCATCTGTTATTCCCTTCGTTGCATCCTTAAACTCTCGAAGCGATGTACCTACAGCGCGTCCGATTTGAGGAAGTTTTTTCGGCCCAAAGACAATTAATGCTAAAAGAAAGATTAGAATTAAACCAGGAAAACCAATGTTTGAAAGCATAGCTAGTCACTCCTATCAAATCTGATATATAATATTATAGACCCCTGACGAGCATTTGCAAATGTAAATTACTATTAATTGTAAGAGTCTATATATATAAAGGGATAAATAGTACTTTAAAAACCTTTAGATTCTACCTCCTATATCTTATAAATCACATGAAATTCTATAGATCTTTCTTCATTATAATGTTTGTTACATAACATATTATACTTTTTTGAAAAAATTAATGTCTTTACATAGATAGTCTTTTATGGAAGGATTACAGAATCCACTATTAGAGTCTCATTGCAATCAATAACTAATTACGAAATACAAAAATTTTTTTGTTACTTGGGAATTATTAGTCTTGCAAGAGAGAATGAATTTATGTATTATAACTATACAAGTCTGCGTTGTTCGTAATGATAATTAAGTTTTAACCTTTAAGCTGTAATAGGGAGTTTTACATCGAAACAGGAATGTTATGCCTCGTCACTGACTTGGACAACAGGATTGTTTCTGCAAACACCCACTTTGAGGAGTGGTGGTTTAAAACTTTCTTACGTGAATACGGCAATGGCGGCTCTATCTTTAAAATTAGAAACCAGTTCCGATCAGGGACTGGTTTTTTTCTGTTTTTTCATCCTGTTGAGCTATTGAATAACATATCTATAATAAATAGTTGTTGTATTATAGTGTGAAAAAAAAATTTTTTAATACAGGTAACTTGGAAACGATTTCAATCGAAATCATCTTAATTCTCCATTACACTCATGAATTCATTATATTTCAAGATGGCTTATGCTTTGGTGTTTTGATGTTTATGACTAATTTGTGAAAATTTTTATTGAAATATCAGATAATTGCCTATTATAATAACAATTAGATAACTCGGTTCACTATTTGTGTAAAGTTAGTGAAAAGTTATTTTTTTTATTAGCAATTCCGTAAGCGCTATCATGTGGATATTGATAGTCACCTAGAGAGGGGAAATTTTTTATGGCTAGTATTAACACGACAGAGGTAATTAGTAACAGTAAATTTAACCGCTTTCATTTCGGTTTGTTGGCATGGTGTTTCATTATCATCCTTTTTGATGGGTACGACCTTGTCGTTTATGGAACGGTTGTACCAGTGTTAACAGAGGAGTGGAATCTAACTTCAGTGGAAGCGGGAGCAATGGGAAGCTATGGTCTATTCGGTATGATGTTCGGCGCCATCTTTTTTGGGACATTAGCGGATCGGATTGGAAGAAAAAACGTCATTGCCATTTCATTGATTTTATTTAGTTTATTTACATTGCTATGTGGATTTGCGAGTACACCTACTATATTTTCTACTTTTCGATTTTTAGCGGGGTTAGGACTGGGAGGCATTATGCCGAACGTCATCGCTTTATTGACGGATTACGCCCCGAAAACAATGAGAAGCATGGTCGTTTCGATTGTATTATGCGGCTATTCATTCGGGGGGATGCTTGCCCCGATACTAGGTATCCTACTTATGCCTTCATTAGGCTGGGAGTCCATATTCTGGTTTGCCGGCATACCTTTACTATTTCTACCAATCATGATGAAGCATTTACCAGAAACCTCCACACATCTCATTAGAATTAACAGAAAAGAGGAATTAATCAGAGTATTATCCAAAGTCAGTCCTGATAGCAATTTCACCATACATGACGAAATTATAGAAGTGAAAAAATCAGATGAGAAACTGCCGATTGTCGGATTGTTTAAAAATTCCCGCGCTCTAAGTACTTTGATGTTCTGGGTTGCCTTTTTCATGTGTCTACTGATGGTATATGGGTTGAATACATGGCTACCAAAGCTAATGATTGAAGCGGGGTATGCTTTGAATTCAAGTCTAGGTTTCTTAATCGTTCTTCAAGGTGGAGCTATCGTAGGTACTCTTATAATAGCTAAGCTTTGTGATAGATATGGTTCTAAAAAAATGCTTGTACCGTTGTATGCGCTAGGTGCAATTAGTTTGACACTGTTAGGAATGGGTGGAAGTTCCTTCATGATTTACACATTAGTAGCGATTGCAGGGGCCTGTACGATTGGCGCCCAAAATCTTGTACAAGCCTATGTTTCCCAGTACTATCCACCAAATATTAGATCGACTGCACTTGGGGTTGCATCTGGAATAGGAAGGATTGGTGGTATGCTCGGACCCATCCTTGGTGGATTCCTATTATCAATCTCGCTACCAATTCAATTGAATTTTATTGCTTTTGCTATTCCTGGTCTTATTGCCGCGATTGCTTTATCCTTTGTTCCAGTGAAGATGGCTTATTATAAAAATAATCAACCAGAACAAAGTGAAGAAATAAAGGTAGACTCCAATAAAATGAATATACTGTAAGAATAAACATGAAAATGGCGACGTAGGTGATATCCACAGCTGCCATTTTCATGTTTATTTTATGTTAGGAGAGCTTGTATAGTTGCTCCTAATTAAATTTCTTTCTTAGTCTTATAATTAGTTTCTTCGCAGATCTGCTCAAAGGACACAATGTTCTAAATAACGAAGGGTGCTGTCTGGATAAAGTGTAATCATTACAAAAATGAGATTCAATAGATGACTGATGCAAACTATATTGTAAACCCCATTATCTATAAATTCCTTAAATGACAAAGTAATTATTATTAGGGGAGTGGAAAATGTATATTTGTCAATGATAGGTTGTAAAAATAAATGATATCATAAATAATGTGGTCTAAGTTTTAGAGCAATAATAAAATTTCTATGAAAAGTTGCTTAATTGTTCATATTTCGCAATATGATTTACTCCATTATTTAAAGGATAAATGTTAAAATGAAAGAACGGATAATTAATATTCCTCCTTGAAGTGGAGCGAACTAGAATAATTAATCTCATCTTTTGAGAGGGAGTCATTACTTTGAAAAAAATTCTAAAACATTTAATTTTTTGGTTATCTATAATAGGAACATTATTCTCAATGATATATTTCTTTGTAGCGGATATTCCGTTATATATTAAATTGTTAGGCGCAGTCATTATCCTTTATCTTGGGTATGATCTAATAACAGAATCTAAAAAAGAAAGAGAAAAGAAGCATTAGATGCCTAAATTCTTTATTTTCAAAAAAGTCCTCTTTTGACTAGAGGGCTTTTTTTTGCCTTTTTTTATAAAAAGTTTTTCCTATTCTATGAACCTTTATGGACTTTGATAATTGACAATATTCTAAAAATTAAGTTAATATATAGTGAACTTAGTTCTATATAAGTGTAATTTAAGTCTTTATTGTTATTTTTTTATTTGGTGGTTAGCTGGTTTCAAAAAACTTAGAATGTTCCTTTAGACTTTCGTCAATAAAGGAAAAGAAGAAAGAGGCGAAGGAAATGCGCACAATCCGTGTATCTGAAATGATTGATGAACAAAAATTTAACCGCTTTCATTTACAGATTTTATTATGTTGTATCTTTATCATTATCTGTGATGGATATGATATGTTCATGCTTGGAACAATCCTACCATCTTTGATGACTGAGTGGAAAATCACTGCTGTAGAAGCAGGATTATTTAGCGACCTATGCTTTGTTTGGAATGATGATAGGCGCGTTAGTCTTTGGACCAATAGCTGATAAATTTGGAAGAAAGAAAGTCATCTTAATTTGTACGGTCATTTTTTCTATATTTACTTTTACTTCAGGGTTTGCGGATACGCCAACTTCTTTTGGAATACAACGTTTTGTTGCAGGTTTAGGATTGGGGGGAGTCATGCCTAATCTAATAGCAATTATTACTGAATATGCTCCGAAAAAAATTCGTAGCACACTGGTTGCTATTATGTTCAGTGGACATGCATTAGGTGGTGTTGTTGCATCATTAGGTGCGATGTATCTGATTCCGAACTTTGGATGGCGCGCAGTGGTATGGCTTGGTGCTCTTCCACTGATCTTTATGCCGATTCTCTATAAAATGTTACCAGAATCATTGAATTATTTTATATTAAAAAACCAAAAAAGCCAATTGGCGGCCGTACTGAATCAAGTGGATGTAAACGGGAAATACACTGCGAATGATTATTATGTTCTTCATGAGAAAAGTAAAAATGATTCTATTGGTTTCCCGGTGAAACAATTATTCAAAAATGGTCGGACAGTTAGTACAATCATGTTCTGGGTCGCCTTTTTCATGTGCCTGTTTGTGATGTACGGATTGAGTACATGGCTTCCAAAAATTATGGAAGGGGCAGGATATGAATTAGGATCCAGCTTAACATTCCTTGTGACACTTAACCTAGGCGCCGTATTTGGGGCAATTGTCGGAGGAAAGCTTGCTGATCGATTTGGATCTAAAGCGGTTCTGGTTTCCTTCTTAGTCATAGGGTTTGCAACACTTACGATGCTGAGCTTTAAACCAAGCATGATCATGCTCTATGTGTTAATTGCCATTGCGGGAGGAACTACAACTGGTACACAAATCGTAACGAACGCTTATGTATCACAGTTTTATCCTAACGAAATCCGTTCAACTGGAGTAGGCTGGGCATTAGGTGTAGGAAGAATAGGTGGAATTATCGCTCCTACTTTCTGCGGGGTCTTGCTTGATATGAAATTGTCATTGCAGGTTAATTTCTTAGCATTTGCCATTCCATGCATTATCGCGGCAGTTGCGATTTGGTTTATACAGGAAAAATCCAGCAATATGGCCGTTAGTAGTAAGGAAAAGAAATTGGTTTAGTAAAACATTCATTCCAAGGTTATCTGAAGACAACTAAATAATGATCCCGAGAGGACATGAGATTTTATATTGCGTACGCTTACGATCGAAAAATATTTAATCAATCGGCTGCTTTGAGTAAGTAAAGGGCTTTAAAGCCCTTTACTTCTAATGTCTCGGCGCCCAAATGATGACAGACACCCCAATTAAACAGATTGCAGCCCCAATCCAATCATATAAATCAGGTGTTTTCTTATCGATGCCCCATCCCCATAATACCGATAACACAATAAAAACACCGCCATATGCAGCATATACACGCCCGAAAGTTGGAAACGTTTGGAATGTTGCAATGATGCCATATAAAACTAAAACGATCCCTCCAATAAATCCTAAATAAATGGATTTTCCATCTCTTAACCAAAGCCAAATAAGATAACCCCCACCAATCTCAGCTAGACCGGCCAAAAGAAATATAATAGTGGTCACATATGTTAACCTCACTTTCTCCTTGAAATTTTATCATAAGTGAAAATGGAAAATAATCATTATTTAGTAATGTCTTAATGGTCGTTTCTATTATTTTGTGAATAAATAGTGATAATAACTGAAAGTTAGCTACAGAATCTCCATCTATTCTAGCATTATTAAAGAAAATGAAGTCATGCTACATCTAGACTAGGAAATTCATTATTGGGTTTCTTTGAGATATTCAATCGTATTTCCGACAAATCGAAGCTTTTCAATATAATTAAAGGTATCACTACAAGAGGTATGTTACCAAGTAAACTTTTTTGCTGAATACCTTTTATTATCAATATCCGCAGACCATATTTTCAACCGACCATTCACCCTAAAAGGGTTTTAATTTGTATCACACTAAAATAAATTAAATATACTGATTTGCTTTGAAGAAATCAGATTGTATTACACACATCGAAATTGGAACTAACTTCATGAAGTTAGTTCCAATTTAATTTACATACTAAACTTAAAAGGAGATTTAATGTTAAGTACTTAGGTATTGTTTCAAGTTATATTTTAAGCAGAACAGAAGAAGCAAATCCTTTACCTACGGATTTGCTTTTTCTTATTGCCTTTTTAGGAATCTTAGTTTTAGTCATTCATATAATACTAAAACCATCCAAATATAATAAAAACCAAAAGATATATAACCAAGAGTAAAAACTTCGCTAATCGTAACAATTTTTGTCCTTCCTAAGAATAATAAGATTACTGAAGCTTAATATAACCTGCAATATTTAAGGGGAGGATCGTGGGACCTGTATCTTTTACCTTTAAACTTGGGTTGCAATTCAGATTCAAGGGGTACTATACCTAAAATGGATATATAGTAGTCTAGTTGAGGAGCTGCATCTATGAAATCCCAATCTTTTGCATATATGTTGGCCATATTTCATGCCAGTATTGTCGGCCTATCATTCTTATTCACGAAAATGGCAATTGCTGAATCAAATCCACTTGATACATTGGCGTTCCGATTCAGCGTTTCCTTCGCCATCATATCATTATTAGTTGCTTTTAAAGTCATCAAAGTAAATTACACGTGGGAGTCAGCAAAAAAACTGGTTCCGCTGTCATTAGTATTTCCAACTCTTTTCTTTGCCTTTCAAGCCTTCGGACTTAAATACTCACAATCCACCGATGCTGGAATCTTATCAGCCGTTACCCCGATTATAACGGTGATGATAGCGGGATATTTCTTAAAGGAAAAAACGTCTTTATATCAGAAGCTTTCGATTGTCTTATCGGTAGTGGGTGTCATTTTTATTTTTGTATTGAAAGGGAGCTCAATCAATTTTTCCGACATGCTCGGAATGGTGTTAATCCTTCTATCCTGTATTGCTACCGCATGTTATACGACAATGACCCGTTCACTAGCCAAAGATTATACCCCAGGTGAAATGTCCTTTTTTATGATGGGAATAGGATTCGTCATTTTTAACATTACCGCTATCAGTTCCCACATCAACCAAGGAACAATGCAGGAATTCTTTTCACCATGGTTGAGCATGGAATTCATCAGTTCCATTTTGTATTTAGGAATATTGGCCTCATTGGTCACTTCGTTGCTATCCAACAGCATTTTATCAAAAATCAAGGCGTCACAAATGAGTGTCTTTGCAAACCTTTCTACCGTTGTCACGATAGTGGCAGGAGCACTTATTCTAAATGAAAAGATTACAACCTACGATATAATCGGGTCGGTCCTTATCATTTTAGGTGTAATCGGAACAAATTATTTTGGGGGAAAGAAAGATCATACTATAAAAATGAATCTTTATTATAAGTAAGAAAGAACACAGTTAAATAAATAAAATCAGTCTATCCCAAATTAGGATAGACTGATTTTATTTCCACCATATTGTTTGAGGGAACTCTTTTACTCCAATAAATACTGGTTCGCCTATTTGCGGTGTAGAAACCTGAACGGAATGTTCTTTGGCCGCATTAGTTACCCTTTCAATTGGGTCTGTCCAGTCATGAAATGACAATGTGAACCCTGCCCAATGAATCGGAATCATTAGTTTTCCTTGCACATCGATGTTTGCTTGAACTGTTTCTTCAGGCTTCATATGGATGGTGGACCAGCGCTCATCATATTGGCCACATTCCATTAATGTAAGATCAAATGGACCGAATTTTTCTCCAATTTCTTTAAAATGTGTACCATACCCACTGTCCCCGCTAAAAAATATCTTGTCTTGTTTTCCGTTAATTACCCAGGAGCACCACAGAGTTGTATTGCCATCGCGTAAACTTCTTCCGGAAAAATGTCTCGCAGGCGTGCAAACCAAATGCAGGCCGTTGTAATTAACTTCATCCCACCAATTATGCTCCTGAATCTTTTCTTTTTTAACGCCCCATCTTTCAAGATGGCCCCCAACCCCCAGTGGAACAATGAACTGACCGACCTTATCTTTTAACTTCTTTATAGAGTAATAATCTAAATGATCATAGTGGTCATGTGATAGGAGAACCGCATCGATTGGAGGAAGTCTTTCCAAATCTATAGGCAAGTCCCTGCTAAACCGCTTATTTCCAAACAGTGGAAAGGGAGTGGGGGCCTTACCAAACATTGGATCCACTAATAAGGTTTTTCCATCCATCTCCAACATGAAGGCAGAATGTCCAAACCAGGTGATTTTATTGAAATCACCTATCATATGTTCTTTAGTTTCAATCAGAATAGGATTGTCGGGCCGCCTATTGGGATTTCCTTTTATATAATCCCGTAGTATCGAACCTGTATGTTTGAGGCTCATCGCCTGACTTGCAGGAATCTGGTTGATGAACTTCCCATCAACAAAATTCTCCTTCGTGCTGAAACTTTTTATTTTTTCTTTAGTCGCTCGTCTCCCTAAAGGAGGATAAAGGTACAAAAAAAGTGTACCTGAAATAAAAAAGAAAGTTAAAAACTTTATAATTTTAAGCATATATACTTTCCTCCTAAATTTAATCAATATTTTCGTTTACTTATCATAACACAGAATTTGGAAGGTTATTTACTGTGATGTTCTAAAAAGCCTTACATCTTATTCCTTAACTGGCAGGTTATTGCATATTACTAAACTGAATATAATTAATAATCAGAAGGAGTGAAGGATATGTTTGATTTTAGCCCATATATAAAATGTTTGGGTTAGGTTTTAAAATAAAATAATTCCATTAAAATAAACTTCAATCAACTATCTTAATTCAAAAAACAGCAAGGAATTCAGAAGAATTCCTTGCTGTTTTTTACATCTTACTTTTTATTTCATCATTGATTGGCATGTCGTCCATACATTTTATTGGATCCAATTTCTTTTTGTCTTTAAATCTAAGGATGACAGCATCGTAGAAAAGTAAAAGCGCTTGCTCAACAAGAGAGCCCATTAGATGGATTGGTTTATAATCGCCTTCTTACTGACCTTTTGGTGAGCCAGGTAATTTTATTGCGATATCCGCTAATTTCCTATACTTGATCTGGAAGTATTGTAGCAGTTGCAATCGCCCCACAGATACTTTTTGCTGACTTTATTGATGAGCTAGAAACTGTATAACTTTGTCATTTGCTTCCTCAGCTGCTTCTGTTATGTAAATGTGGCCTGCACAGGATACGGTGTGAAACTGAGAACCCTGAATACGTTCAGCTAACATTTTACCGTTTTCATATGGAACCAAATTATCTGCATCACCGTGTATAATCAATGTTGGTATGTTTATTTTATCAAGTTCATTGGATGTATCATGAGTTAGACAAGCTTGTAGTTGAGACAGATATGCGCTTGGCGGAGTAATGATTTCTATTCGCTTTTGGATATCTTCCTGAATTAATTCAGGGTGCTTCTCAATAAAAGCTTGACTATAAACTATTGGTGCCGCTAACCAGGCATTATCCCTTGGAGAACCTGTAAGGGAGGCTCGAGATACCATTAAAGTAGATATTTCTGGAGCAGGTTGAATATGAGTAGTACCACCCGCAGTGGTACAACCTAGAACAAGAGAACGAACACGTTCCGGATAAGTGATTGCCAGCCTTTGGGCAATCATTCCACCCATTGAAATCCCATATACATGTGCTGAGTCAACCGAAACAGCATCAAGGACCGCTCTTGCATCCTCAGCCATCATTTCAATAGAATATGGCTGTTCAGGCTTACTGCTCTTACCAACACCACGATTATCAAAAACGATTACTTTAAAGCGCTTAGCTAAAGTGGGCAACGTTCTATGCCAGGATAAAGAGTTATAGCCGAGCCCCATAATCAACAATAAAGGATCACCTTGTCCGTGAACCTCATAGTAAAGGCTTTCATTGTCATGATTTACGAATGGCATGAAAATACCTCTTTTCTGTAATTAATATTTTAATCATTATATATGATTCTATTATGTGATCGTACCAAATATTTCAAAAATTGCTAATTGACTAAAATCCTATACTACATTACGCTTAATCTGGACACCATAGGGGTTAGTAGATTAGGAGAATAGAATGCCAGGTATGGAAAATGAGACATATATTGAATATAAAAATCTTGAAGAAGAGTGGAATAAACATATTAAACAGACGGCAAATTGCGAACGATTCGTATTGCTGGTAGAAGAGTTAGTAGGGTCACACCTAAACCAAGTCCAGGACCAAAGAGCCATTATTAAATATTGGTTGGACTTCATGAATTACATGAGTAAAGAAGAGATAGTTAATGTTGCTAAGCATTATATTATGAATGAAACTAAACTAGATCATTTAGATGACATAACATACAACATATCAAAAAAATGGAATGAAAAAGGTAACTTCACTTCCTTGAAAGAAGTATTGAATGAGATGAGTCTTGTACTTAAAGAAAGTCGTATGGAAATGATGAATAATGAAATCAATAATTTAAAGGATGAACTAAAAGAGGTAAAGTTGCTCTTTGTAAAGTGACAAACTTGTCAGTTCCAAAGGAAACAATTAAAGAATTTAGAGGGAAGGATGAACTCCTTCCCATTTATCCAGCTTTTTCAGTCAGTCCGTTTTCATTTAAAAAGTTACGCAATGTATGATTGAATTTTTCTGTTACTTCAAGCTTTGCAATATGCCCTGATTTCTTAAGAATAACTAATTTAGAATTAGGGATTAGCTCGTGCATAAGGATCTGTATCCAAACTGGGATTATTGAATCATATTGACAACCAATAACAAGTGTAGGAACCTTTATTTCTGGCAACAAAGAGCGATTATCGACCTCAAGGCATGCTTCCATAGATTTTACATAACCTTCTTTGTTTGGTTTGTAAAACTTGTAGAACTCATCCATATTCTCCTGTTTCCAAGAGTATAAACAAGTTTTGGCAGCCATTAATTTTTGCTCCTCGGAAGACAACAAGAGTGCTCGTGCCTTTCGAACAGGGAAAAACAATGTTCTTAATTGAACTGGAGCATGATAAAACGTACTGACTAGAATTAAAGATAGGCATCTCTCTGATGCTTGCCGATAAATTTCCTGTACTACAATACCCCCCATTGACATTCCACAAATGTGTGCGCTTTCTATTTTTAATTCATCAAGTAAGGACAAAATATCCTTCGCGAAATTTTTAATCGTTATTCCGTCCATTCTTGGATTATTGCCATGACCTCTTAAATCAGGAACAATCAGGTCATACTGATCTGCTAATTCAAACTGTTTTTCCCATCCTTCCTTTATTTCACCAAGTCCATGAATGAGAACTAAAGGTTCGCCATTGCCAGTACGCAAATAGGGCATTTCGTCTTCACTAACAGCTATCGTTTTCACATTCAAAACCTCCTTAACTTGTTTTAATAGAGTTTCCATAATTACGGATGGTTAATCACTTGTAATTGAGTGTTTAATAATTGTTTCTATAATCTTTTGCCTTCTTTCCGGTAAGAGTTTTATGTTGTGCAGTTGTACGGTCGTCTCTTGCTCAAAATGTGTGGCATCTAAAAGAACTAAACCCTTTTCATAGCATGAAGAGGAATGGAGTCCTGCACTTTTTCCAGCATATTATTTCTGAGATTTCTTGACTAAACGGGAATAGGAAGTAACGGAGGATGTATATCAGAAACGTGATTGTTACATTCGCAGCGAAAGTTAAGGTCATGTTTTAATCTTTTTATCAAGTCTTTGATAGTAGGGAGGCGCTCGACAATCCTCTCGAACAAAGAATATATCTTCCAGCATAGTTCAAATCTAAAATAACTATTTTGAAATGTAAGGCAAAATAATATCCAGTCTTAAAGCGTAGGACTCCTGAATACCCTAAAGCTTCTTTGTCTTATATTACGTGTTGGGAGTCACCACTGTTCTAAATGGATGTGAATTATAAATTCATTCAATTTACCTAAAGATATGCTGAAATAACCCTAAAATCATGAAGTGATGATTAGGGTTATTTTAATAAGTTTAATAAAGGCAAAAATGTCAACGAATTAACGTTAAAGTAGGACTTGTCTCTTAATGAACCGATGATTTTGTCCCCCGATGTTGTTCAAATAATTTGATTTCCCCTCAAAGCCGTGAAAAGAATGATATCCTTTGCACATATTCAGCTATTTAATTTCTAATCATGCAAAAAACTCACTCAATTCGAATGAGTTTTTGATTTTGTAAAATAACTTCCGTGCTCCTTCTGTAACTGTTTCAAAGGAACGGATTGGGTGGGAAAATAAAATCTAAGCATTAACAATCAATGTAGTGATCAATGTTCAATAAAATAAAGAAGAAATGCTTCCATTGAAAAAGGAATCATTTCTTCGTTTCTGAGACTGAATTATTGGTGTTGATCTAGAATTAATAATATTCTTTGATTCCAATGGGTAGATAAAAGGGAAGAAAGTACTCCTTCGACAAGTTATCCAGCTTTTTCAGTCAGTCCGTTTTCATTTAAAAAGTGACGCAATGTGTGATTGAATTTTTCCGTAACTTCAAGTTTTGCAATATGTCCTGATTTTTGGAAAATAACTAAATCAGAGTTAGGGATTTGTTCGTGCATAAGAATCTGTATCCAAACTGGGGTTATTGAATCATATTGACAGCCAATAACAAGTGTAGGAACTTTAATTTTCGGCAATAAAGAGCGATTATCGATTTCTAGGCATGCCTCCATAGATTTAACGTAAGCTTCTTTGTTTGGTTTATAAAACTTGAAGAATGCTTCCATGTTCTCCTGTTTCCAAGAGTATAAACAAGTTTTGGCAGCCATTAATTTTTGCTCCTCGGAAGACAATAAGAGTGCCCTTGCCTTTCGAACAGGGAAAAAGATTGTTCTAAACTGTGCTGGGGCATGATAAAACGTACTGACTAAAATTAAGGATAGGCATCTTTCTGGTGCTTGCCGATAAATTTCCTGTACTACAATACCCCCCATTGACATTCCACAAATATGAGCGCTTTCTATTTTTAATTCATCAAGTAAGGACAAAATATCCTTTGCAAAATTTTTAATCGTTATTCCGTCCATTCTTAGATTATCACCATGTCCTCTTAAATCAGGAACAATCAGGTCATACTGATCTGCTAATTCAAACTGTTTCCCCCAACCCTCCTTTATTTCACCAAGTCCATGAATGAGAATTAAAGATTCGCCATAACCAACACGTAAATAAGGCATTTCGTTTTTACTGACAGCTGTCTTTTTCACAATCAAAACCCCCTTAACTTGTTTTGATTTAATTGCCATAAATACGAAGAATGAAACATGGTAATTGCATCGATGTCCGCATGCTCTCTTTTAATGTAACGTCAAGCTGCTAGTAATAAAATTTTCGTACAATAGTGGATGAGCTCGCCATTCACTCCACTCGTACATATACCATCAGCATAGTTCAATTCTTAGGAGCACCCAACCATGGCTATTTTGAATTATAACGCAAGACAAAATCTTAATCGTGACAAACGTTCTCGGTTCTAAGTCGTATAAGTTCTGGATGCCATTTCTTTGTCTAACACGTGTTGGGAGTCACCACCGTTCTCAAATAGTTTGGTCCGTACTTGACTAATTCGAGATTTAGTGATGTATTCCTTTTTCTGTAAAATTAAATTCTTGCCCCTTAATGGATTTACTTTATTAATTTTTCAGTCAATTACACTATATATATATGTGCTCGCTTGACTTGTAATTACTTATAGGTGTAAAATACATATATAGATTAATTATCGAGGTGAAATTGGATGGCAAAAGACAACAAAGAACAATCATTAGCCCCTTCGAAAAATTTTATTATGCCATTTATTTTGTTACTTCTCAGCGGATTTTCCTTACATGGCTACGAGCTTATCCAAAAGCTGCAAAACTTTGGGTTCCAAACCCTTGATCAAGGGAACTTATATCGGCTATTGCGAAAACTGGAACAAGATAATTTAGTGAGTTCTGAATGGGATACCACAGGCAGTGGTCCCGCTAAAAGGAAATATTCGATCACAGACGCTGGTGTTGCTTATTTAAGAACCCATGCAACCCATTTGGAGAACTACCAATCCATGTTGGATCAATTTTTCCGTATGTATTCAAGTTTTTTAGAGCTCTATATGCCTTCATTTCAGATGAGGGATTCAATAGAGAAATCTAGCAAGAATAAGGGGAGGAACAAAAATGAGTCAAAAGAAGAATGAACAAATTGAAAAGGCCTATATTTCTGAATCAATCGTTAATACAGTTTGGAATCAGTATGAAGGTGCTATTGAGCGGTCCCGCAAAGTCCTTGAAAATCAAGAGGAAGTATACATTAGGACACTTGAGGAAACGTCAAAGTTCAATGCTGAACTTCGTAAATCACTCACATCCTTTTACGAAGGAAATAAAAAAGTAAATGCGGATGTTATGAACTCATTCCAAAGTAATAAAGCAGAGGAAGTTTTGTCAGAGGGACATCGTTCTTTCATTAATGAAGGACAGGAAGTCGTGAATCGATTCGAAAACATTATGTTAACTCCATTAAAATCATCCTTTGATATAATGGAGCGATTTGAAAAGAGGGCTGTTGAAAACAATAAAGCCTATGTAGAGAACTTACAAACACATAGAAAAGAACGTACAGCTAATTCAAACGAATACATTAATCTTGCTAGAACAGCACAGCTTAGATTATTACGTCGTGTGGAAGACGGTTTTAAAGTTATGGTAGGTTCAGGGGTAAATAAGTAGTAGATTGTAAGCTCGAGACCGTTAATTATTAAAAATGAAAAATCTCATTGAGAAATAACCATGAACAGGTACTTTCCATTAGTGCTTGTACGGGTTATTTTTTTGGCCATTTTCAAATTCATCCAACTAATTAGAAGTTTTGTAAAGAATTCGTTAACTATGTAGAGTATAGTGAAAATTCTGAAAAAAGAAAAAGGGATTTCCAACAATTTGGAGAATTAAATAAATAAATGTAATTGAGTACATTTTGAATCACCTATGTTTTTTGATTCGAAAATTCATCATTCTATTTATCTAAAACAAAAAGTTTATTTAAAAACGCTTTACCTGTTATTCTTACAAAACACTTTTTAGGGGCGAATGAAATGCAAAATATGTATACAATTGGTGACTTCATCATATCTCAGGACACCAAGATAGAAAGTGTTGACAATACAGACATCCAAAACATCTTAGCTTCCATATTTCAGTCAAGTTACGATGGGATATACGTTGCCGACAAAAATGGTAATGGAATGATGGTAAATCATGCATACTCAAGAGTTACTGGTGTGAAAAGCCAGGAACTTCTTGGTAAAAATATGAAAACAGTGGTGAAAGAGGGCCTAGTTTCTGAATCCGTTACAATGAAAGTTTTAGATGGAAAAGCGCCAAAAACGATTATTCAGACTGTAAGAGGAAAGGAACTATTAGTTACTGGAAATCCTGTATATGACAAGAATGGGGAAATTGCTTACGTTGTAACGAACGTAAGGGATATAACGGATTTAAACCATATGAAGACCGAACTGCAAAATTCCATAAATTTAACCCAAAAATATTTAAATGAAATCGAGGAACTTAAAAAAAAGGAAATGCTGCATATGAACCTTGACGGATCCGTAGCTCAAAGCCAAGAGATTATAAAGGTTTTTCTTCTTGCTAAAAAACTGGCAAAAGTTGATTCAACTTTACTCATCTTAGGTGAGTCTGGCGTCGGGAAAGAAGTCATCGTTAAATACCTACACCAAGAAAGTGAACGCGCAAACCAACCTTTAATTAAAGTGAATTGTGCAGCCATACCAAAGCACCTTCTTGAATCTGAACTTTTTGGATATGAAAAGGGCGCATTTACAGGTGCGGACAGTCGTGGAAAACCTGGTTTATTTGAACAAGCAAATGGGGGTACGATTTTTTTAGATGAGATTGGAGACATGCCAATTGATCTTCAAGTTAAATTATTAAGGGTTTTACAAGAATTTGAAATCACTCGTGTCGGCGGGAGAAGTAGCTTCAAAATAGATGTAAGGGTCGTTTCAGCGACACATAGGAATTTGGAGGAAATGGTCGAAAATGGCGAGTTTAGAAAGGATCTTTACTATCGATTAAATATTGTTCCCATTAAAATACCAGCATTACGAGAAAGGAAAGCAGATATCGTACCGCTAGCCTTCTATTTTTTAAATAAAATGAACAAAAAGAACCGATTAAATAAGCGTTTTCATCCGGAAATCATTCGTTTCTTCGAGGAATATCCATGGCCTGGTAATATTAGGGAGTTGGAAAACTTGATTGAGAGATTAGTTGTAACGGCCGATCTGGAACAAATAGGCTTGGAGGATTTGCCACCAAGTATGTTACAAGGATTAGAACTTAAACAAAATGTAAAGAGTACATTAAAAGAAATCATTGAAAATGTTGAACGAAAGATAATAAAAGAGAAAATTCAAGAATATAAAACAACACGTAGCACGGCTAAAGAATTAGGCATCAGTCAATCGGCACTTGTAAAGAAAATGAAGAGATTAGGTTTGTAAACACGGTAAATGATGAAGAAAGTAATCAAGGGAAATTTATATAATCCATTATGGTCAACGTATATTCGTTGGCTTTTTTTGTAATAAATAAAGTTTTACTACCCCGATTCATTGCTATATAAACATATTTCGGGTAAAAAAGGTGCCATGAATTAATTTTTTTCATCCAATTATAAAAGTTGGCACGGCAATTGCATTAACTAATTATTTGTGTAAGTCTAAAAAAATATATAAATGGCGGTTTGATTATTCTTTTGCTGAAACAAAAGAACAGTCATTCAAAAAGGGGAAGGGGAAAAAGAGTATGAATTTGCCTACATTTAATCTAGCAGGAAAGATTGCACTAGTAACAGGAGGTAGTAAAGGTATTGGATTTGGAATGGCTCAGGCTTTAGGCCATCATGATGCAACAGTTGTCATTTCCAGCCGAGGAACTGAGGAAGGAGAACGAGCGGTTTTACAGTTAAGGGAAGAAAATATTGATGCACACTACATTTCTTGCGATGTTACTAAGAAGTGTCAAGTGGAAGATTTGGTTAGCCAAATTGTCGATAGATTTGGTTCACTTGATATTTTAGTGAACAATGCGGGACTCAATATTCGTAAGCCATTAATTGACATAGAAGAAAGCGACTGGGATACAGTTTTAGAAGTTAATTTAAAAGGAATCTTTCTAGTTGGTCAAACTTGTGCCAAACAAATGATCAAACAAAGCTATGGAAAAATAATCAATATCTCATCTATTTTAGGAACGATTGGAATGCCATTCCAAACATCTTATGCTGCAAGTAAAGGTGGCATTAACCAAATGACAAAAGTATGGGCGGAAGAATTAGCTGCATATAATATTACCGTTAATGCAATTGGACCAGGATATATAAAAACTCCGATGACTGGTGACTGGCTCTCTGACCCTGAAAGGCTTCAAAAGATAATAGATTCCGCAATGATCAAACGAATTGGAGAAATTTCAGACTTGGTAGGGCCAGTGGTTTTCTTGGCTTCTGATACATCTGCGTATGTTACGGGCCAAATATTGAATGTCGATGGGGGCTGGACTGCAAGATAAATAGCTAGTTAAGGAGGTATGAAAATGAACATCGTGGAAGAAATGCATTTTAATCGTAAAATGAAGGTTTTCGGAAAACGGCCAAAAAATATCATGTCTATGTTGAAAGAAACGGTTGAACAATATCCCGAAAAAGAAGCACTGGTCATGAATGGAATTCGACTCACATATCAAGAGATGCTCGATAAAGTGGAAAATATTGCCGGTAATTTACAAAACTCTTTGCTTGTTGGGAAGGGAGACCGTGTGGCCCTTTTATTGGGGAATAGTATCGAGTTCTCTTTACTAGTGTTTGCTTGTGCGAAAATTGGCGCCATAGTTGTGCCATTAAATACGAGATTAAAAGAAAAAGAACTTTCTTATATGGTAGAACATTCCGGCACCAAAATTTTGATTACGGATGATGAATTTTTACCTAAAGTAGAAAACTTGAGGGATGAAGATTCAATCATAAATGTTCAAAATTATTTCTTGATTGGAAATGGAACACCAAGGCGAAAAGACTATCTTCCTTTTGAAGTCCTAGAACAAAAATCTTCAGTTGTAAACATAAATGTCTCGGAAGATGATGAGTTATTCATTATGTATACTTCAGGTACAACGGGACTTCCAAAAGGAGCCATTGGTAGTCATTTAGGAGCCATTCACAGCTCAATGAATTATGAACAGGTACTAAAATTAAATCAAGAAACACGGACATTGATCGCTGTTCCTCTCTTTCACGTCACCGGCTTGATTGGCCAGTTAATGCACATGGTTAGAATAGGTGGGACATCCGTTATCATGAGTAGATATAGGACGGAAGAATATATTCGTTTAACAGCTGAAGAAAATGTTTCCTTTTTATTTAACGTCCCAACCATCTATGTCATGATGATGTCTCACCAAGATTTTCTAAATTATAGGTATCCAAATGTAAATTGTATTGCCTTTGGTGGTGCACCTATGTCTTCCGAAACTATTAATAATTTAAAAAGGCATTTTCCGAATGCCTATCTGCATAATGCTTACGGCGCAACCGAGAGTACTTCACCAGCAACAATAATGCCACAATCCTATAATCAAAACAAGAGTGTTTCGGTTGGATTGCCGGTTCCTGTTGGAGTATTAAAAGTGGTTAATGATAAGGGTGAACCATGTTTACCTGAAGAAGTTGGAGAATTATTAATGAAGGGACCAATGGTGGTTGAGGGCTATTGGGACAATGAGGTAGCGAACCAAGCATCATTCATTGATGGGTTCTGGCGCTCAGGAGATTTAGCAAAAATAGACCAGGATGGTTTTGTATATATTATGGACCGTAAAAAAGACATGATAAACCGTGGTGGGGAAAAAATATTCTCGATTGAAGTAGAAAATGTTTTATATAATCATCCAAAAGTATTAGAAGCCGCTGTAGTAGGAATTCCAGATCCTCTCTGGGGCGAAGTCGTAAAAACCTTTATCATACCCAAGGCTGATGAAACCATTGAAAAGCAAGAAATAAAAGATTTTGTTTCCGAATATTTAGCCAATTATAAGGTCCCAACAGAAATTCAATTCGTAGAAGAATTTCCTCGTAATTCGGCAGGCAAAGTTTTAAAGGCCGAGTTGAAGAATCTTCTGCTTAATTAAAATTTCACACTATTTAGTAGTAAAGCATCTCTAATTATTTATTGCGGATTGATTTACCATAATCTATGTAGAGGAAGCGATCATATTGAATAAAATTGTGAAAAAAGCATGGAACTACCGTTATGTCGTTCTTGTCGTTCTTTGGCTGGTCTATATTATTAATTATTTTGATAGGATGGCAGTCTTAACCTTCCTTCCATTTATTCAGGAAGATTTAAACTTAACCCCAGTCGAAGTAGGACAACTTGCATCCGTGTTTTTCTTTGCTTATGCTGCTGCTCAAATAAGCGCTGGTTATCTTGCTGATAAAATTGGTCCTAAAAAGGTTATGTACATTGCAATATTGGTATTCACTGTCATTACAGCCTTAACAGGAGCTGTCAAAAACTTCACCCAGTTTTTATTATTACGTATTGGCTTAGGATTTGGAGAAGGACATCATTTTGCCCCAGCGATTCGGGCAATAAACAACTGGTTTCCTCAAAATGAAAAAGGAAGAGCCACTTCTTTTTTCGCAACTTCATGGGCAGTTGCTCCCGCAATTGTGCCAGTTATAGTCACTAGTATCTCTTTCTACTTTTTTGGGGGGGATTGGAGACCGGTATTCTATGTTCTTGCTATTCCGGGTGCGGTTGCAATTTTTTTACTGTGGTATTTTGTATCGAATACCCCAAAAGAAATGATTGCTAAAGGGAGAATAAGTAAGGAACAGGATATTGATGGACAAGACGATTCTCCAATTGAAAAGATGTCGAAGGAAGAGAAAAGAAAAACCTACGGGCTTTTCTTAAAAGACTTTCATTTTTATGTCTATACTTTGCTTCTTTTTTGTCAATTGGCCGTTTATTGGGGAACTACTACCTGGTTAACTAGTTTTTTGGTTACGCAGCATGGGATGAATATTAAGGAAATGGGCTTCTTTGGTTCTGCCCCTTATATCATTGCTTTCTTCGCTATGTTATTAGGGGGATGGCTGATGGATAAAGTTCTTGGTCGTATGAAACCTGTTGCTTTAATTGGAGGGATAGGTAGTATTCCTGTATTGTGGATGCTTGGTGCGATAGACAGTGGGAAACCTACCCTGTTGCTCACTCTGCTCTTGCTTGTCGGTTTCTTTGTTAACTTAAACTTCGGCTCAATTTATGCTTTTTTGCCTAAACGCTATCCAAAGGAAATAGTCGGAAGTGCTACTGGGTTATCTAATGGTATTGGTCAACTGGGTGCGTTTGTGTCTCCTCTTGTCGCGGGTTATTTAGTGACTGTAGGGGCGGATGGTTCACAAGACTTTGGTAACGTTTTTATATTTTTTGCCTCAGTAGCGGCCCTGTCTGTTGTTTGTGCAATCATACTTAAAGAAAAGCCGGTATCGGATTCAGTTATTCCAACGGTAAACCAAGAGAAGGTTATTTAAGGTTGCTTAGTAATTTTTATTATCTTTGATTATTTGTGGGTAAGGGAAGTATATATGAATTTTTGACGAAGTCCTATAAATAATGACTTCGATCGTAAAGCGTGGAGGGAAAATATAATGGCAAAAATACACCAAATCGAAAAAAACACTTCAAGTTCAAGTTTAGACCTTTTATGGAATCAAGCGTTTGAACAATTAGATGCTTGGGTTGAAAGGACAGAATTTCGTGAGGAAGTACTACTTCAATCTGCTCTCCAATTTGCAGAAAATGTTAAAAGGAATCATAAAAATAGTAAAGAACTCAGTGAACAATTTTCTAAAGAGCTGCATCATTGGGAAAAAATCTCTAGAGAGGAACTTCTCAACGCAACGACTGTCCTGCAATATTTTTTCCCAGTAAAGTCCTATGAGGAAATTAACAAACAATTAGATGATGTTCAAAACAATACAACAAAGTTAACATCAGGGGCTAATCTGCTAAATGGCGAACATGTTGACAACTTTATGTCCGTATTGAAAGAGCATGTTGAATTTAGACAAAATAACCGCAATCTGTATGTGGACAATATGAAACAAACTGCTTCCATTATCCAGAATAAACAACGTGATTTCTTGAAAATAATGAATAACCAAATGAAAAATGTGTTTTTTCCTTTTCATACATATATGGAGGGATTAAACGAATCAATTAAATCAAATCAAAATACAGGGGGTTCTTCAGAAAATGGTAGATCAAAAAACATTTGATCCTTATGATATGTTTAAAAAATTTAGTGACCAATGGGAAAAACAAGCAAATGATTTCATCAAAGGATCGTCAAATAATCCGGAATTTGTAAGCTATTCAAGATTAACTTCGGATACCCAAGCACGTTATCTGGAGTTTTTTAAAAAGAACCAGGAGTTTTTCGCCAATCAATGGAACGTACCTACTAAAGCAGATTTGTCTAACGTAGCGAAATTAGCTATCCAAACGGAAGAAAAATTGGACTCGCTGGAAGAACAGTTATGGAAATTACAAGATTCTGTTGATTCCTCCAATAAGGAAATGGAAAGCATTACTGAAGTTTCCCGTGACATTATTAAGCTAGTAAAACAGCTAAAAAAAGAGCAAACGATATCCAAAAAAGAGTTAGAAGAGGTAAAACAGTTGAAATCAAATCTCCAAGAAGTGAAAAGTGAATTGGCAGAAATCCATAGCTTAAAAGAGGAGATTCTGATTCTTAAAGAGCTAATGGGCAAAAACATTGATACAAAAGCAAAACAAGAACAAAACCTAGCTGTTACATCTAAATGATAATAAGGAGGAATAAATTTGGCTACTGAAACTCTAAATAATAATACAATTCCCTCTTTCGATTTTGAAAAAGAGATGACGCGTTGGAACGAATTTTCAAATGCCATCAGTGGACCTGAACTAAGTGAAGGTCACACTCCAAGACATGCTATTTGGAAAAAAAATAAGGCGACTTTATGGCATTATCCTACCGTTGAAAAAAAATATGATGTTCCTGTCTTTATTGTTTACTCGCTAATCAACCGCCCTACTATCCTAGATTTTGCACCTGGTACCAGTGTAATAGGAGGCCTTGTAAACAGTGGCTATGATGTGTATTTATTAGACTGGGGGATTGCGGGATACGAAGATAAAGACATTACTTTGGGTGATTATGTTGTTGACTATATTAAAAAAGGTGTAGGGCGAGCATTAAGGCATTCGGGTGCAGATGAAGTGTCTGTAGTCGGGTATTGCCTGGGAGGGACACTTGCAGCCATGTATGCCGCAATTGCGGATGAGCCAATTAAGAACCTGGTATGTGCGGCAGTACCAATTGATTATAGTGTGCCTGCCATGCCTGAGAAATGGGCGGAGGGACTAAAAGAAGGTGCTTTTAATATAGACCGCTTCATTGATGTTTACGGATTAATTCCTCCTGTCTATATTGAAGCAATGTTTAGGTCCATAACTTCTCCAATCTACTACAGTCCTTATGTTACACTTTTGACCCGTGCTAATGATAAGCGTTTTGTGGAAAAGTGGCGGCGTATGAACCAATGGACAAAAGGCCATGTACCTTTAACTGGAGAAGCTTTCCGACAAATAAGTAATGACCTCATGAAAGAAAATAAACTCGTTAAGGGCGAGTTCACTATTCGTGGTAATAAAGTCGATTTGGGTAAAATTAAGTCAAACCTATTAGTTGTTATCTCAAAAAATGATAACCTTATACCTCAAGGACAAAGCCTTCCATTGATGGATTTGGTTTCAAGTGAAGATAAAACCCATCAACTTGTGGAAGCCGGCCATGCTTCCTTGGCATTAACCGGGAAACTTGCAGGCATATTAAATAGTTGGTTATGTGACCGTTCAAATCATTGAGTATATCCAATAAAAATTAGTGATAGAAACCTAGTTCCAATTATTCACTTGTCTCCCAATATACATGGAGACAAGTTGATTTTTGGTATTTGTGAATAAAATTTCAAGCTAAAAAACCTAAAGAAGCATCATTCTAAAAAAGGTGGGATTGGATGACTGATTTACATTCTATTTTTGAACTTATTGATGAATCAAGATCTGTTCGATTTCTACAATCACTTATTCAAGTGAACAGCGTGAATCCACAAGGAAATGAAAAAAGGGTTGCTGAGGTTATTCAATCTTATTTAAAATCATCAAACCTTCAAGTCGAATTGGATGATCTCGGTAACGATCGTGCAAATCTATTTGTAACATACCCGAATGTGAAACCAGATGATAGATATTTAGTGTATAGTGGGCATTTTGATACGGTCCCTACGGGTAAAGTAGAATGGGAACACGACCCGTTTTCCGGAAAATTAATAGATAATAAAGTATTTGGTCGAGGGGCAACCGATATGAAAAGCGGTGTAGCTGCAATGGTCCTCGCTTTAGAATGTATCGAACGGGCTGGTGTTCAATTAAATGGGAAGTTGCAGTTTGTCGGCACTGCAGGAGAAGAGGTTGATGGATACGGTGCAAAAAAAGTCGTAGAAAAGGGACAAATAGATAAAGCTACTGCGTTAGTTGTATCGGAACCTAGTGAAAACGAACTGTATACATCTCATAAAGGATGTCTGTGGCTGGAAATTATCACCTACGGAAAAACGGCCCATGGATCAATGCCTGACCAAGGGATAAATGCCATTACAGCGATGAACGAATTAATGAATCGTCTCCATACCTATGGATTTGAATATTCTCCACATCCACTATTAGGCTACCCAACGATTAATATTGGAACAATTGAAGGTGGAGTAAAAACAAATGTTGTGCCTGATCAGTGTAATTTGACTCTAGATATACGAACTGTCCCTGGACAGGATAATGACAGCATTTTACATGATATTGAGAATATGATCAAAGAGATTTCAGAGAAGTTACAGTCAACATATCAAATAAAGGTTATTAACCGAATGGATTCCGTGTCCACAAATGAATTTGATGACTTTGTAAAACTTGCTGTTCAAACAGGGAAGAATCACCTTAATTTAGACCTAAGGCCCTCAGGTGTTAATTATTATACTGACGCTTCAGTGTATTGGCCGCATTTACGAATTCCAACTATTATAATTGGTCCCGGAAACCCACGACTTGCTCACCAGCCGGATGAATATGTAGAAATTGATAAGTTCATAGAATCTATCCGTTATTTTATTGCACTTGCCATTGATTATTTAGATGGGGAATAGTATGGATTATAGAAACACAATATTAGTCTAGTCAATGGTTTTTCTTTTCGGATTATTATAGAAGAACAGTAAAGGTGAAGTCCAACAGATTTCACCTTTTCTGTTTTACCATGTTGTTGGCAATATTATTTTTCTTTTTTTCTAGATTGCTTTTCGTCATATCGCAGAAGGAATCGAACATGAAGATCAAGGGAATTTCTTCAACAGAATTCATGGGAAATTGGTCAAGATATCACTTGAATCCATTTATTCGGAAACAGATCTCTGAATACTATGAAACCACCCATAGAAGAAAAACTCCACAACCATCTGGAACAGAAATGATCGTGAAGTTTTTCTGTCTTGGTCTTGGGCTGTTTTTATATTTTATGGAAATGTAAATAATATGAAATGTCTTGGTGTCTAGCACCAGACACCATCGGCTCGAGGGCATATGCTAATCGTTGGGGTAGAAGACTAATCCAGCTTACTGACATCCGCCAGTCGCTGTTAAGTGGGAATTTGTACTTTTAAACATTTATCTAAATTTTTAACCCAAGGTGTGGGTAGACACTTCCAATTGTTACTTATAACAATTCACGGTTTTTTGCTCGATTTGCTTGATGCATTAAATTTTTGATTCCAATGTGTAAATGTTCAAACCGGCTGTCCTGACTATCCCCATTTTTCCAACGATAATAAAGCTGCTGAAGGACAACGGCTATCTTATAGAAGGCAAAGGTTAGATAATAGTCAATATCACTGAGACTGTTGCCACTTTTTAATGCATAAAGGTTGGCAAATTCCCTACGTGTTAGGAATCCTGGCTTGCTAGTAACGGAGGTGAGTCCTGTTTCGGTTTCACCTGGCTCGGTCCAATAAGCCAAGCTGATGGCGAGATCCGTTAATGGATCACCGATTGTGCTCATTTCCCAGTCAAAAACAGCCACGGCTTCAGGGCTATTGTAGGAGAACATCATATTATTCAATTTGAAGTCATTATGCACAATACTGGAAAGTGACGAGGAGGGAAGCTTGCCGAGCAGCCACTGCTCGGTTTCACCTACCCCGTCTAATTCATCTGTTTTCGACCGTTCGTAGCGTTTAATCCAGCCTTTGACTTGACGTTCGAGATATCCATTCGGTTTGCCGATCATATTGAGCCCGGCTGCTTGATAATCAATGCTGTGTAAACGTGTAAGTGTATCGACAACCGTTTCCGAGACTGCCTTAGCATATGCTTGATTTCCATCCAACTCAGGGGGAAGGGAATCATCAAGGACAAGCCCTACCTTCTTTTCCATTATATAAAATTGCTTATCCGTAATGGCTGGGTCATCACAATATAAAAACGGTTTTGGTGCCAAAGGAAAAACGGGATTAAGCTTGCCCAAAATCGTAAACTCTCGCTTCATGTCATGTGCATTTGGCGGGAGGTCTCCGAATGGTTGACGACGGAAAACACCCTCCCACTTTCCGATATTGATTTGGTACGTAATATTCGAGTAACCTGCAGAGAAAGCTTTAGCCTGCAGTGAATCATTCGGTAAAAAAGGAATATGTGAGCGGATGTAGTTTTCGATTACGTTCCAATCAATTTGACTGGCTTGTGTTTTGGACTGGTTTTTGGACATTGGATTCCCCCCCCATGAACTCCTTGAGTTCCAGCTTGGCTACTACGCTGCGATGGACTTCATCCGGACCGTCATAGATTCTGGCAGTCCGTGCTTCACGGTAAAAGCCTTCAAGTGGCGTATCCCCTGTAATTCCGAGAGCGCCATGCACTTGAATGGCTCGGTCGATGACATCATGCAGCACTTTTGCTCCAAAATATTTGATTCTTGAGATTTCCTTACGAGCTTGATCACCATTGTCCAATTTCCAGGCAGCATGGAGCGTCATTAGACGAGCAGCTTCAATATCAGCAGATGAATCAGCAATGAAGTTTTGGATCGATTGGAACTCGGTTAGTGTTTTTCCACGTGTCACACGTCGAGAAGCGTAGTCAAGCATTAAATCGAAGCTTCGTTTCGAAACGCCAATCCAGCGCATTGCATGGGTGATTCTTCCTGGTCCAAGCCTTAGTTGGGCAAGCCTAAACCCTTCACCACGCTGTCCAAGAAGGTTTTCTTTAGGAATGCGGCAGTTCGTATACCGCACTTCACAATGGCCACCAGTATAATGATCGCCGATAATAGGTACTTCACGAACGATTTCAAAACCAGGATTATCAGAATCGACGAGAAACAAGCTGAATCTTTGATGACGTGGAGCTTCCGGATCTGTCATCGCCATTACAATGGAAAACGATGCACCTATAGCGCCTGTTGTAAACCATTTATGGGCATTAATGACCCATTCATCGCCCTCCAGTTCAGCTCGGGCCTGAAGTGTCGTAGGGTCCGATCCGGAAACTTCTGGTTCTGTCATCGCAAAGCAGGAGCGGATATCACAGTTGGCAAGAGGCACCAAGTACTTCTCTTTCTGCTTCGGGGTGGCTGCCTTCCATAGAATTTCCCCATTTCCAGCATCAGGTGCCATAGAGCCGAAAATGTATGGACCAATTGGACTTCTACCAATTACTTCAGACAGTAAACCGAGGGAAACGAAGCCCATCCCCATTCCATTAACTTCTTTTGGTAAATGACCGGCCCATAATCCAAGCTCTTTCACTCGTTCCTGTAATGGTTTTAAAATATCATCCGGCAGGCCGCGATGTGGAACCATATATTTTTCATTTGGGTAAACGAACTCGTTCATAAATGCAGTTGCTTTTTCAATCATGATTTGTTGTTCTTCAGAAGGGTTAAAATTAAACAAGAAAATCACTCCTTTAATTTTTTCATTGGTAATACATGCAAGAATAATGCCAGGTCAAGGGCCGTTTAGGTGCGTTCTAATTCTAAAACACATGATTACAATTCGAATCGAGGTGCAAAGTTTTTTTGAAAATAATAATAGGATTGAGATGTATTAGAAAATGAGAAAACTTTGAAACTATATAACTATCTTTAATCAAGCTATGATGAATTTATGTTGCTAATGTGATCGGATATGGAATCATGGGAGGGAGGCATATAAAAAATAACAGGGTGATATAGAGAAGAATTGATTTGTAAGGAACTACGGGACATTAAACGGAAAGGTTTCATTTTAGATTCAATCACTTAAAAGCTAAAAGAGCAGCCAACTGATTACGATCATCCAGCTAGTAAGGGAAAGAAGTTCTGGAGACTGGTAACAAGAAGGTAACACTAAAGTATGGAATAATATCAATAATCTATTATTAATTTAAGGAATACACCCTAGTAGCTTTTTGGCAAAATGCAAGGGCGGCATCATTCAAGGTAGCGGGGGCGTTGCTCGATCTTGGGAGTCGGATGTAGGTAAATTAGTGAATGCATTTATATTCCATGGATCCAACCAACTCTAGTTTAAATTAGATTTTGAAAGTGATTACATTATTCATCAATGATTCCAAATAGAATCGGTCCATTTTATCGAGGAGGCCTAGGACAGTGCTTTAAAAAGATCTTAGAAAGACACCCTGTAAAAAAATAAATAGTAAGCGTATTTGTAAGTAGCTGTCGTCCAAGCTGTTTCTGTTATTATGAATCGAGAAGCAAGTACAGGAAAGGCTGTTTCATTAACCCCAGAATCAGGAAAAAAGGGGCTAACATTGTCGTTTTTCCTGATCCCAGCTACCCGAGGGGATTCAGCCTTGGAGTAACAGTAGGGAATTGCTCTCCTGAAGGAAAAAAACTGGCTTTGTTATTGGGAAAATTCAGTTCCTGTTCCAAGTAAAACAACTGAAAGGTTGGGAGAAGCAGTATGGAAGGCTAGTGGCTATATCGTAATCGGCGTGATTGAAAGAGACAAACAATTCAGTATGAATACTATCTTGCTATGTTCTTCACCATAAAAATATGAATTTTCTGAAAATAATTGAAATGGTAAGACGGAATTTAAGATCAGATTAAATGTAAGTATTCGGTGCAGTAAATCACATCGCTACCTGAGTTAAAAGCCGTTCGTGATGGTATTTCAAGTATTTTCACACGTCCTCTAATAAATGGTTAGGTAACTACTACTATCCTTGCTGGAATCACAGGTTCTGCATCAGGAGGAATGGGAATTTCTCTATGCGTTAATGGCAGATAAGTACATCCAAAATACAGACCAGTATCCGTTTGAAGTAACATCGAGTAGTTTCTAGTAGTTTCAATGGCTGCCGGAGGGATGGATTCCTTCCTCACAATGGTGAGGTTATTACTTTACTTGTCATTACAGGACTAACACACCGTCAATCGTACCGAGATATGTTAGTGTCTTATTTATATAGGGAAAAACTCTCCACCGGCACATAAGTTTCACACTCCCTATGCAGGGAAAAGATGTATATATACTGAATAATATATAGAGAGAGAGATGAGAAAGGTAACAGCTGTATGAGGGGCAGGGTGATAAAACGATGTGTTAATGTTTTTCAGAGTCTTTGTGTGGATTGTATTTATAGCTTTATTAGCATATGTTGTTCTTTCCTGGAAATTTAAAGATAAGGTAAGTAGGAAGATTGAAGCGATTAGGAAAACCTGGTATGTCATTTTTATTTTGGGAGCATTGATTTATTGGAGTTTCTATCCGAAAAGTATATTCATTGAGTGGAAGAACTTTTTGATTATGGCGATTGTGTTTGTTCTGGTGGATATGTTTGTGTTTTTGAGTATGTATATATCCAAAATCGGCGATAATGAACTTTCCTATGCCACAAGAGCTGTTGCGGAAAGTGACAAACTTTTAACGGACAACCGCGAAAAGGTAAAAAATATGTTTCACCTTTTGAAAAAAGAGGGAATTCCGGAGTATTATCAAACGAATAAGGAATACCTAGCTTACTTGAGTATTCTGCTTCAGGCCTATGCAGCTAAAGAGGGAATGAACGTGAAGATTCTCCCTTTTAAAACGGAACAGGACAAGCAATTGGTGCTAAATGGGCATCCGAACTTGAATGGCAGTATCATCCGTGCTACATTGGAAAGAGAAGATACGTATTATAACGATGAAGAAAAAATGGCATTGCAGCCTGTAAGTATTTTAATGGAACCCTATATCCTAAATGTTAAATCAGAAAGCTTCGTTTCAGAAGTGGATTGTTTATTAATAGCATTATTGATCATGATGTTTGATATGGTCATAAAACAAAAGCAAGGTGGTGAAGGATGAATGAGCATTTATGATAAAGCAGGCAGCGAGATTTCAGTTGCCGTAATCAAACCGCAGGTCAAGATTCCCGATGTAGGCTTAAGCCCTCATACTAAAAAGGTGATGAAACAGAATGAACGCATTATCCTGAATCAAAAAGAAAAAACTGCACGGTTCAGCCGATTAAGAGACGTACTATAAGTATAAGGGCAGAGGAAAATTCCTCTGCCCTTATGATATTTGGATGAAATATGCATATACTATTCAAAACTAAAGAATAGGAAGGGTCTTTCAGTATATGAACAAAAAACCCGAGAGAGTGAACATCCCGACCCCCTCCGCTTCACCATCTGAGAAACGGATACATAAAGAAAATGCTGACTTGCTGAAGCTTCTGCAAAGGTTAAAAGCGAAACGTTGGATCTTTTTACGATAATGGAAAACCAGTGTATAATAAACACTGGTTTTTGTATTTATTTAGAAGTGCAGGAATCATTCTTGATAGTATCGGATATTCTTTCGTCCAGACTCTTTAGCCTTATACATTGTCCAATCCGCTTTTTTCAATAGTGACTCCATTTCGGTACCGTTGTCAGGATAAAAACTTATCCCGATGCTTGCGGAGACAAAATAAACATTTTCATTAATGTGAATGGGCATGGTGGATAATTGTTTTAAAATGAATTCAGCCTTTTGTTGTGTGCTTATTAAGAGATCCTCACACTGAGATGTAGGTAACAAAACGATAAATTCATCGCCGCCGATTCGTGCCACATAACTATCCTCGGGTACAAATTGCAATAGACATTCAGCCGTCCTTTTAATAACAAAGTCTCCGACATCATGACCAAAAGAATCATTGAAATATTTAAAATGATCCAAATCAATATAAAGTATAGCCATTTCATTGTGCATTTTATCCTTATTATAATTGAAATAATTATAAATGAAGTTCCGATTATAGAGACCTGTCAATGAGTCCCTGATAATCCCATTTTCAAGAACGATTGATTGACTGATTAAAGTTGCCAAAGACTTAACTAGTATCACATCATACTCTTTGAAATCAAAAGGTTTAATGTCAAAAGCACAAAGTGTCCCGAAGATATTCTCCCCATTTGTAAGGGGATAGCCCATAAAACATCCGTTTCCAATAACCTTCGTTATAGGATGATCACTTGTCAATGGATGTTGCTTTAAGTTGGGGATAACAAGCGGTTCAAAATCATTTTCAACAACTAATTTGCAAAAAACCATATTATAAGGAAGGGTGTCTCCTTCAAATATTAACTCTGCATTTCGGTTAAAAGATTTGATCATAAAACTTTGTAAGGGAGTACGAATAGAAAGGAAGAATGTATTGACCTCTATCGTATGTGCTAATAATGCTAATACCTCCTTAGCGATAGAGTCGAAATTTTTATAGTAATTGATATCATGCTGAATCATTTTCAGGCTCCCCTTTTTCTATAGTCTTTTTAGCTTTTCTGGATTTTTTCATAAACAACTAGAAAGACTCAAGAGCAATATATTGATTGCCGTGACAGTTTGAATTCATTTATAAGGACACATAATGTTATCGATTATGTAAGTAACACTCTCTATATTTCTAAGTTCAGTATGTTTTGTCAGTATACTCATGCCCCTTATTATATTTCGGATAAATTGAAAAATCATTAAATTCCTTATCCTCATTTAAAATCTTCCTTATATACCTTTTACATAAGCATTAGTCAATATATTGTCATTCATACGTTTCCTCTGCAAAATCAATAAGACGTGATTTGTATCACTTCTCGATGAAAGTCCATTATAATAAGTAACTAATCTAACTATCATGTATTATACTGTACATGAAATGGTAAGAGTACCATTTACCTAACACACCTGGTATGATTTATCATATTATCTGCAAGGTTGCGTTTGTACGTTTCTTTAACGAACGACTAAGTCCTTATGAATTTTGCAGATAAAACATGCGTGGAGATAATTTATAAAATTGTTTTGGAGAGGATAAATAAGAAAAAGAGTCAACTTACATACAGGAAATTCAAAAGGGGATCATTATGGGAAAATTAGAAAATATATACCCATTTGCAATAGAGAATACAAAACAAAAAATCATCCAGGATATGGATTTTTATTTAGAGAATCAAGAGACATTACCTTCTTATTCGACGTACATATCTGACAGGATGTCTTATATAGAGCAGATATGGATTAATGTCTGGTTGAGTAAGGCTTCAAACGATGTGCCTAGAAAAGAAAAAAGGGGATTTCTAAACGAAAGGGGCTTTGTTACTGAAGGGTCAGATCACAAGCTAATCAACAGCTTGTTCCGCAATGAATTAAAGAGCTATCGTCCTTTTGATGTTTTAACCTGGATTAAAAAAACCTTCTCTGAAAATCAGGAAGAATGGGAAAAGAGATATAAAAAAGCAAGGGAAAACTTCTTTAAACGACAAGAAGAACAACGGCTGGCTAATGAGCGGTGGAAAGTACGACAAAGGCTTCAAGACGAAGCTAATACTTTTTTTGAGGAGAGTTCGCTTCTTTTATATTTGCATGTTAGGTATTATATCGCTGAAATATTAGTAGCTGATCTGCAAAATAAACCGAAATTTCAATATGTTACCCCATATATGCTAGAAGAACAATTGGTGGAAGCAGGTTTGTTTGAATCAACAGAATACTTAATGGTGACTGATTTTTTTGAAGAACTAACAGGTGATATACACTCCTTGTTTGATTGGGGGAAGAATCATTACGAATATGAAAATTATTTTTATAGGTATGAAAGGGTAATTTCAGAGTTTATTTTAGGATTCGCCCCCAAAAAGTTCATTAACCATTTACCTGTAACACTGCACCATGATTTTTTGGAAGCATATGGGGAAAAATTGACTTCGGGAGCCCTTCAAGGAATACTTCGAGATGAATTGGCTGATTTGTCACAGGCTTGTTTTGATGAGCTTCAAGAAGAATACCTTTCTGATTTACTGAAACTTGTGAAGACTCCTTTTAATGAATCATTGCATCAGAAAATATTTGAAGAAGATGAGGAGAACAGGGAAAGAAGAAAAGCTGAAGCATTAGCGGAACAAGCCAGAAGGCAAGCAGAAGAGGAAAGGATTATTGAAGATATTTTTGGAAAGGCCTATACTCCTTCATTAGGAAAAAGGGTTAGGTATGTTTTGCATATCGGTGAGACCAATACTGGGAAGACACATCAGGCGCTCAAAAAAATGAAGGCAGCCGAAAGTGGTTTATATCTTGCCCCGCTAAGACTTCTAGCACTAGAAGTGTTTGACAAGCTAAATGCAGAAGGGGTGCCTTGCTCATTAAAGACCGGTGAAGAAGAAAAGTCAGTGGAGGGTGCTAAACATTTCTCTTGTACAGTCGAAATGTTTCATGAAAAAGACTACCATGAGGTAATCGTCATTGACGAAGCCCAAATGATTGCAGATAAAGATCGTGGCTTTTCTTGGTTTCGAGCAATCACACAAGCAAATGCTAAGGAAGTACACATTATTGGGAGCAGGAATATAAAAATGATGCTTCTCAACTTATTAAATGGAGCAAATTTGGAACTGCATGAATACACACGGGACATTCCCTTGGAGATAGAACCAAGAGAGTTTGGATTGAAGTATACCAAAAAAGGGGATGCGCTTATTTGTTTTTCAAGAAGGCAGGTTCTAGAAACTGCCTCCCGTCTCCAAGGGAGTGGGCATAGTGTCAGCATGATATATGGGAGCATGCCCCCTGAGAATAGAAAACGACAAATTGAGCTTTTTAATCGTGGCGAAACATCTGTTGTTGTTGCCACAGATGCAATAGGAATGGGATTGAACTTGCCAATCCGTCGCATTGTCTTTCTTGAGAATGAAAAATTCGACGGGACACGCAGAAGAAGACTGACATCACAAGAAGTTAAACAAATCGCAGGACGGGCAGGGAGAAAAGGTATTTACGACACCGGAAAGGTTGCTTTTACAGCAGAGATAAAAATAATGAATAAACTGCTTGAACAGGTAGATGAGCCCGTTCAAACTTTTACTATAGCTCCTACTTCTGCAGTATTTGAACGTTTTCAGAAGTATTATCGGCATCTAGGAACATTTTTTGAATTGTGGGAGAAATTCGAGCCCCCAAACGGAACTAAAAAGGCATCCCTCACAGAAGAACGCGAGCTTTACGAGTTGATTCGAGATACTGAAATCGAAGCACGTTTTTCGTTAATGGATTTATATGGATTCCTACATCTACCCTTTTCAGCTAAAGAACCTAGACTTATCCGGCAGTGGCTAGATACGGTCGAAGCCATTGCCGAGAGCAGCAATCTACCAGATCCAATCATCAAGACAAGGAATCTAGAGGAATTGGAACTTTCCTATAAAGCCATAGGTCTACATCTTTTATTTCTATACCGAATGGGAAGAAGAACTGAAGCCATTTATTGGGAACGTGTCCGTGAAGAGATCAGTGATGGTGTTCATGATCAGTTAAAAGATGAAATGATTAATTATCAGAAAAAATGCAAGCGATGTGGAAAAAAGTTGCCGGATAGCTTACGGTTTCAAATTTGTGACGCATGCTATCATAAGGGTCAAAGAAGAACACACAGATCCAAATAGCTGAACTTGTTTAAGGAAATTGGCAACTGGTGAATTTTAGAGACAGATCAACCCGAATAAATACGCCTTTAAAAAGCGTCGTTATTCGGGTTGTTGGTCATAAAATGATTATTTTTACACTTAGTCATTTCTTTTCGACTGGGCAATAATGGCGGCCTGTCTGCTTCATTCTTTTATCGGCTTTCTTATCATGAACGACCAAGATTGCATGAATCAAACCCGGTACATAGAAAAATAGGGTAAGAATCAAATTAAGCACGGCCTGAATTGGTTTGCCTGCTAATAAGACTGCTAAAGGCGGGAAAAGAATCGCGATTAAATAAAGAATAATAAACACTCTCCAAATATAATAATTTTCATCTAAATATAACATTATCGCTATATAAACACTATGTTAGCCATAAAAAAATATAGCGACTTTTACTATTTAATACTTCTTTTTTTTCGGACTAGGGAGGATATACTGATTCCCAATTGACTTGCACATTCTTGTAATGAAGTTGAACGACTTAATGCACGTGAAATATAAGCCTGTTCAAATGAAGTAACAGCTTCCTTTAATGTGCGGTGCTGGTCGTGTTCACTCCATTCACTTTTTTCTAAACCAGATCTGTGTCTAAGCAAATTTTCAGGTAGATAATCAGTTGTAATCGTTGTACCTTCACTCAAATGATATAGCCGCTCCATCAAGTTTTTCAATTCACGAATATTACCAGGCCAGCCATATGCCATAAATTGCTGTAATACTTGATTGTCCACTTTCTTTTTTATGTGGTATTTTTGTTCGAATTGTCTCAGATAGTAAAATACAAAACTTGGAATATCCTCTTTTCTTTCCCTTAATGGTGGTATATGAATAGATAATACATTCAGTCTATAGTATAAATCCAAACGGAATGCTTTCTGTTTGACTAGCCCTTCGATATCCGCATTTGTGGCAGTAATGATACGGACATTCACTTCTTTCATTTCTGTTCCACCCAATCTCCTTATTTTATAATCCTGTACCACATTTAATAGTTTAACTTGAAGCGAATAGGGGAGATCACCTATTTCATCCAAAAAGATGGTACCATCCTGTGCAGCTTCAAATAATCCTTTCTTCGCCTGACTGGCACCAGTGAAAGCACCTTTCTCATACCCGAATAATTCTGATTCCAAAAGATGATCAGGTATCGCTCCGCAGTTAATTTTAATTAATGGACCTTTTCGTTTACTTTGCTCGTGAATGAAATTAGCCAGGACATCTTTCCCGACTCCAGATTCTCCTAACAGTAATATCGGTAAGTCATTCTCAGCAAACCTTTCTGCAAGCGACATCACCTGCATCATGTTCTTACTCTGATAAATAATATGCTGTTGATTGTCTATTTCATTCCGCAACCGCTCTAAGTTCTTTTGATACATGTCTTTGATTTGTTGTGTTTCTTCCAGTTCTTTTTGCAGCCGGTTCATTTCTGTTATATCCCGTAGGTTGGAAACAACGAACAATATTTCATTATCTGCATCTAAATAAGGAGTGGCTGTGACGATACACTTTTTCCCGTGTTCATATTCAATAATTGTCGTACAAGCTTGTTTCGTTTCAAGGACAATCGCAGCGCTAGTTTTTGGAACCGCCATCATTTCTACAGCATCGTAAATAACATAGGAATTTATAAATGAATGAGACAAATTGGTCATTTCTAATAAGGCTTCATTATAGAGAATCGGATAACCTTCTATATTACATACGAAAAGACCATCAGATGAAGTATTTAATACGTTTGATAACAGTGAGAGCAAATCATTAACATTCTGGGTTTCGAAATACCGAGTTTTATAAATAAAATTCCCTCCTCATCCTTTTTATAGAAATTATTGCATAGCGATAGATGATGGTCAATATTGATCATCTTGTCAAAAGTGGATAGTCAAAAATGAACATGGTATTAAACCATTAGTAGTTTTGATAATACTTTCGATGCTGGTATGGAAATTGCATATTAAGTAATAAAGAAAAGAGAGAGTGCCGCTATAATTTCTGATTCACATGATTTGAAAGCGCTACCTTTTCGATGTAAATAACTAAATGGAGGGGAAATAATGAGAGAAAATGAGGAGATTTCAAACATTACTTTATATGAAATGCTTGAACAATCGGTTTCTAAATGGTCGAAAAATGAAGCCATATCTTATAAGGGAGAAATATGGACTTATACTCAATTGAAAAATCAGGTCGATTCTTTTGCTGCTGGCCTACAGAAAGCGGGCATCAAGAAAGGGGAAAGAATTGCTTTGATTCTTTCCAATTGCCCGCAATATGTCGTTGCCTATTTTGGGATATTAGCCATTGGGGGAGTAGTTGTTCAAATCAACCCGATGTTTACGAAAAGGGAGATTCAATATATTGTTTCTGATTGTGCTGCAGAAACAATCATCGCCTCGGATTCCCTTACTCCTATCATTAAGTCAATTCAAGCTGAGACTACTATAAAGAATATCATTTCTGTTAGCATTAAACCATCAGCCTCAAGCGATTTAGTCAAACATAGCTATGAATCTATTATAAAAGCAGGAAGCAGTCTATTTGAACCGGTTATGTTAAATCCGAAAGAAGATCTTGCTGTGATCCAATATACCGGTGGCACAACAGGCCGTTCAAAGGGGGTCATGCTTACTCATCGTAATCTAGTTGCGAATATTGAACAGCATAACATGATCTTGAAGGAGACAATGATACCGGGCATGGAAAAGGTCCTAACTGTTATTCCCTTATTTCATGTGTACGGAATGACCATTTGCATGAATCTAGGAATATTACAAGGTTCTTGTTTAATCCTTCTTCCAAAATTTCATTTAGAAGAGGTGTTAAACACAATTAAATGGGAAAAACCTACTCGTTTTGCAGGGGTTCCTACTATGTATACAGCCCTTAATAATCATCCGGAGGCTGAAAAGTTTGGGCTCAATTCAATTAAACTTTGCCATAGTGGATCATCACCATTACCGGGTGAAGTGATGGATGAATTCGAGCGAAGGACAGGAGCGGAAATTTCCGAGTCATATGGGTTATCGGAGGCAGCCCCAGGGGTTTTGTGTACTCCTTCTTACATAAAGCGGAAAAACGGATCCGTGGGTATTCCTTTACCATATACAGAGGCAAAAATCCTTGACCTTGCTACAGGATTATATGAAGCCGACATAGGCGTAGCAGGAGAGCTGGTAATAAGGGGGCCGCAAATTATGAAAGGATATTGGAATATGCCAAAGGAAACGGAAGCTTCGTTAAAGGATGGCTGGTTATATACAGGAGATATAGCCAAGAAGGACGGTGATGGATTTTATTACATTGTAGATCGGAAAAAGGATTTGATAATAGCGAGCGGATACAATGTTTATCCTCGGGAAGTGGAGGAAGTTCTTTATGAACACCCGTCGATTTTAGAAGCGGTTGTAGTTGGGATTAAGGATGATTACCGTGGAGAAACGGTTAAAGCGGTTATCGTGCTGAAGGAAGGCAAATATTTGACGAAAGATGAATTGACTATCCATTGCCAAAAATATTTATCGCCCTACAAAGTGCCAAAAGTTGTGGATATACGTGAAACGCTTCCGAAAACCAGTGTAGGCAAGATTTTACGAAGAACCCTAAAGGAATAAAAAAAATGATGGATAATTCTTGAAATTTAATTTATTTGGAAGGAGCAATATTAATGCAAAAAACAAAAGGAATATACGGCGGCAGTTTTATTGTGGAAGACCTAAAAAGTGATACATGCGTTACTCCAGAAGATATAACAGAAGAACAGAAATTGTTTGTTAAGATGACTCGTGACTTTGTCATAAACGAAATTATTCCTAATGAAGAAAAACTAGAAAAGTTAGACTATGAGCTTACTAAAACATTACTTGGGAAAGCGGGGGAAATCGGTCTACTGGGGGTGGATGTTCCCGAGCAATTCGGCGGTTTGGAACTTGATAAGGTTTCTAGTACCTTTATTTCAGAAGCATTATCAAAAACTTCATCATTTCTATTATCGATTGGCACACAGACTGGAATTGGTTCTCTTCCAATCGTCTACTTCGGAACACTCGAACAAAGACAGAAGTATTTACCTGATATCGTAACAGGAACTAAAGTAGGTGCTTACTGTCTTACGGAGCCATCCGCTGGTTCTGATGCACTTGGGGCGAAAACTACAGCAGTTCTTAGCAGGGACAGCAAACAATACATATTGAATGGATCCAAAGTATTTATTACAAACGGAGGTTTTGCGGATATTTATATCGTTTATGCAAAAGTAGATGGAAAACATTTTAGTGCGTTTATCGTGGAAAGAGATACTCCAGGATTTACGGTTGGTCCTGAAGAGAAGAAAATGGGACTTAAAGCATCTTCCACCTGCCCGCTTTATTTTGATAACGTGCATATACCAGTCGAGAATTTGTTAGGAAAAGTCGGTAAAGGCCATTTGATTGCCTTTAATATATTGAATTTAGGCCGTCATAAGCTTCCCACCAATTGTCTTGGAAATGCAAAAGAAGCGCTTGAATTAAGTGCTACTTATGCGAATGCTCGTACCCAATTTGGCACTACAATTGCTAAATATCCACTGATAGGAAAAAAACTTGCTGAAATCAATATCCTGATTTATGTACTAGAAACAATGGTATACAGAATTGCAGGAATGTTTGACGATTCCATGCGGGATATAGATCATTCTTCTCCAGAAATCGCGAGCCAGTCAGAAAAGGCCATAGCTGAATATGCCATCGAATGCTCCATAGTTAAGGTGTTTGGTTCAGAAGTGCTCGACTTTGTTGTAGATGAAGGTGTACAAATTCATGGAGGATACGGATTTATCCAGGAATACAAAATTGAACGGATGTACCGTGACTCACGCGTCAATCGTATTTTTGAAGGGACGAATGAAATCAACCGTTTGCTCATTCCAAGTACATTATTCAAAAAATCAGCTAAGGAAGCATCTCCATTAGTGCAACGAATGGAAGAATTTAGAAAGGAGGCAGCAACCTTTATCCCACAAAGTTCGTTTACTAATACATTAGCTAAAGAATCGTATTTAGTGTCTATAGCTAAAAAAATGTTTTTATTTATAGGCGGTATGGCAATCGGAAAGTATGGAGAGGAACTTGAAAAAGAGCAGGAAATAATGACGAACTTAGCCGATATGTTGATTCAAATTTTCGCAATGGAAGGCATAGTAGGTAGGACAGAAAAAACAATTTCCAAAAACGGAGAAAACAAAGTATTAAATGCGATTGAAATGACACAGGTATTTGTACATGAAGCTTTTGAACAAATTCATGCATCGGCTCTAGAAGCATTAACTACCATGGAATCTGGAGAAGATTTGGAAAGGCAGAGAGCCATTCTATCAAACCTTTTCGAACATTCACCAATAAATAAAACAGCACGAAAAAGATCCATTGCGGAACGTATCGTAAAATCAGAAAAATACACTGTCTAAGTTGAAGAAAAAGCACTAACTATCGCGTTAGTGTCTTTTTTTATCTTTTTAAACTGATTTCGTTTCATTATCTATAAGTCTATTTGAGAATAGTATGGCACCCACTTTACATTCGGCAATCCATTCAATTTGTTCTTTAACCTTTTTTGCGCATATGTATCCTTAAATTTATCAATTGATGTCACTCGATGCATCAATGCCGGGTCTACAAAATGTATCAATTCAATATCGAATTGCGGGGCTTTTTCTATGTATTCTATATAACAATAAATGGATTTTATGCTATGAATTAAGAGAGAAATATAATCAGGAAATTTACAAATACTTAAACGATTTGATTAAAGATGAAAATAGAATACTTGCAGTGACCCAACTATCAATGGTTGAGGCGACAGAGCAGTTTGAACATTTGACAACTAAGACTATAATTAATCCATTGAATGTATGAACAGATTCCGTGATTGATCAATTAGATCTTCGGAAGAAACCATCAATGAAAGATGGTAGAAGTTAAAGTGTTTTGAAAAAAATTAATTGGATTTATAAAATATAAAAAAACATGAAGACTTCCTCTGAAAAATCCACAATTTAGAGTCTTGTATAAAAGAACATTAATACTGCCCCAAATTAGGGGCGATTCAACTGTCTGATGAAACTAAAGGGTCCTAAGTATATAAGCTAATGTGATTTTTGCGTTTTACTAAGAATCGCATCAGAATTGGGGAAATCCATAAGCAGAAAGATTTTTCTTAGTTTTCTTTATTTCGTATTTGTTCACGGATTGTTTCAAGTTCTTCTAAGGATAGATCACCTAGAGATTTTTTTATTTCTTCTTCAATCCTTTTTCGATCAAGCTCCCTATATTTATTCCACCAGTCTCGTAATCCTTCCGTGTTTTCTAGTAGATATTCAATGTCGATTTCTTCTTGTTCATCATCGGATAAATACTTCATGACGGCACCTAACAATCGGTTGAGTTGAACTATTTCATTTTCCTTAACTAATGGTGAGACCTTATTTTCATTCTCTTCATTATCTTTGTTTGCCGGTACATTTCGAGGTGTCATATATATTATCCTCCTGTTTTTAATAGTAGTGTTCCTAAAAGAATGGAATTCAATTTATTTCTAATTAGTTTTCTATAGCCGTTACTATTCCTAGCTTGAAAAATCTTGTTGCAGAGAAAAGATATTAACATTTATGCTTATTACTAATTTCAACATATACCTCGTTAGAATATAAAATATAACTGTCAACCTGTAAATTAGTGATAAAAGTAAGGTAGAATTGTAAGTAAGATATCTCAAAAGGATAAATAAATGTAAAAAACGGTGGGGCAGACTCTAAGTTATTCCTTGATATATTCACCATATAAAGAGGAGGAATCACTTACGCAAATTGTTAAGTACGGAGATTATTTAAAGTACATACATTTAGCAGATACAGTCCGTCATCAATCGGGAACTGGCGTATATCCATCCTCAGATTTCTCTCAATGTACGAGTTAAGTAACTGAGGACAACTGAGGTATAATTGACACATGAAATCCGAGGAGTGTTGTTGTACCAATGATTACAAACGAAAACATAAAGCATGTGGCTATTTATTTGCGACTATCAAGAGATGAAGAAAACCGAGGGATTGAAAAAATCCTCGCTAGCCACAGAAATTCATTAACGGAACTTTCCTATGAAAACGAATAGAAACTCACTAAGGTATAACTAATAGTTCAATAATGAAAACAAAAAAAGACGCCCCGTTGTGGGACGCCCGATTCATTCACATGCAAGTTGTTGACGAATGGGTCTTAGACGGCGATTACACGCAATTTTCATTATCTAGTGAAGCACATCAACCAGGGCGGTTTAGTGAACAAATAAAAAAACATCCCCGAAAGGATGTCTGTTTTCATTTATTCATTATCCTTTTCAATTTTCATTTCGTTCACTATATTTCTGAGTTTTTCGGTATACTCTTCACCTGTAAGAATACCCTTTTTTTCAATAAATTTACTAAAGTTAAAACAGTGGCCATTTGTATGTCCTGCTTACTTAATTTGCCAACATCCAAATTTTTAAATTCATCTTGAGCACTCATATTATCACTTCCTTCAATTTACTTCGTTTCACCAAATGGAACGGTTTTACATGCTTAAAAAAGGACTTCGCTTATTAAGCGGGGGTCCTTTTAATATTCATATTCATCTATAATTGGTTTATACCATTCATAGTTATATTTTTGTTCCTCCGCAATTTTAATTTTTTGATATTCATCTTTTGGCATACCTTCCCAAACTTTTGAAGCGCCATGGTCAACTTATAGTTGATTTAGGATTCGTATGCGGGGTTGTGTCCAAGAAAGCACCGCTCAAGTACATTACTCCATAACCGAATATCATGGTCATGACGGTGAAAATGTAGCCAGCTAATATTAGAAAATTTTTCATTGGTAGCATATGTAATTTTCTAAGGTCATTTCAAATGACCTTAGGATTTCAACTATATAAAATCCGACTTTCAACATTACGCAGCTCTCCAGAAAAAATACTGACAGCCACAATATATTGTGAAGTTCTCGTGGCTGTCATTCGTTTGTCTGGATGTTTCATTTGAAGATACTGTTGTATCGCTCGAAAAAGTTCATTATTCTTCGGTCGGTTAGGGTTATATATTTTTTGTAAACTATTTGGCTTTTCCATGGCTTCTCCTACTTTCCAATGACTAATATTCGTACAGGCGGTACTTGATACGTAGTTCCTCAAGCTCCGCCTTTTTCTTCATAATGTACAAACAACATCAAGTAAATTGCCAATAGAAGGTGCAAATAAAGTGGAATATTCTTATCGTTTTGAATGACAAGAAATATGAAAATTCCATATAGCAAAATTGGAATTGTTAAAATGATTCGTGACTTTGTCACATGCTCACCTCCTTTTTTTCCACTCTTCAAATGCTATGTTACTCGCAATAATTTCAGCATTCATATATCCCAATCCACTTAGAGTAACTTCAATTTCATCAGCGCTCTTGTTATCGAATAATAGTAGTTTGGGAACCAGAGCGTAAGCTCCTTGTTGTTCAATTGTCACAGCTACAGTTGTTGTATCACTAAGCAAATCCAAATCGCTGATGTAATACTCCATTGTCCTCATGGCTAGGAAATCGGTGCTTGTATTCTTACGGAAAAACAAATCTCCTAATGTTTCGATAGCAATTGATAATATTTCTGGTTTCATGTTTTATCCTCCTAATATACTAAATATTCTGATGCTTTAATACTAATTTACTATTTTTATGCTGGCAGTCTTTATTTCATCCAAATAAAAAAGGTCGAAGACATAAATGTCCTCAACCGTAATTCATTTCATCGTAATATGGCCATTCATAGGATTCAAATGGTAAATCCCACAATTTTGTTACTGTTGAAACATGTTTTTTCGGTTTGTATCCATTTTCTACAAGCATGTCATTCATCAGCAAAAAGCATTCAGTTTGTGATTCGTCTGGGTTTTTGTAATGAGCGTTTCTGTAACGGTTAATGAATTTCTTCATCATGTAAAGCTCTGTTTGTTTTGGACGTTTAAATGAAAGATGCCATTTTTCATTTTCGTTCAGTGTAATATCGAGCTTTTCATTTAATAGTAATGGATTCATAGATTTTTTCCTCTTGTTTGGTTTCGTCACTAAAAACACCAATCCTATCCTTTAAGCGTGTAACGTCATGACCTTTAATTATTGCGGACCTTTTGTTTTTGGTTTGTTGAACATCATCACCTTATGGCTTAAGCCATAAGGTGCCATAGGTGCGTGTGTTGGCATTGAGTAAGTATTGTACCAGTAGGGCTTGGCCCTGCATGCTGCTGACATATATCGGCACATTCATAACCATATCCTCCATGGGATTCGCACCAATCCATACATTGTTCATAGGATGAAAATGGTTGACGATACAAAGACAATCACTCCTTATCTTAATCTTATTTTTCACGATATTATATTTAGCTGTATACTTTTGGGTGATTGTCAAACATAGATAGAAAGGCTTATGATGGTGCAGGATTTTGAAGATGGTAACAAACGAAAGGACCGAAAAATGGTCCTTTCGTTTGATGAAATATCAACATAATTATTTAACAGAGCTTATTTGCAAAAAAATCATCCCCAAATTCTCTACTAACTAGAGGGGGGAAATATTACGGGGAAATTAGCAGCGAAGCTTTGTAAAATTTATAGGGTAAAGGCCAAAGGTTGAGCATGATCAAAATCTAAAAAGTCAATGACTTCGTACTAGAACAGAATCATGACTTTTCTCTTTATAGACAAACTTTTATGTTTGAATTATAGTTTGATTAATTATTATTGAAAAAAGTTTTGTATCTTTATGAGAAGGAGGGTTTTTTTGTCAAATATATTGATATCAGGAAAAATCTCTTTGAATGAACATGTTCATCGCATTGTACAAAATGGGGCGGCGTTTTTTGTTCATTACTGGGGCGTCATGCCTAAACATTATGATAACCTAACGCATAAACATTCTTTTTTTGAAGTGTGTTATGTGGTTGAGGGGAGAGGAATCTATATAGATGAAGATTGTACCTATTCGATAAAAGAAAACACAATGTTTTTTTCCAGGCCAGACGTTCACCATCAAATAAAAAGTGAAAGTGGACTATTTCTTCTATATGTTGGGTTTGAATTAATAGAATCAGAATCAAGCGAAGATTGGAAGCAGATAATAGAGGAAGCTAAAAAATGTTCTGAAGTGGTTATTGATGTAAAAGAAGATACAATTGCTCCGTTAATTTGGAAATCTCTGCTTATCCAAGCGACAAAGACTGAACATACTTCTTTTGAAGGAATACTAACAAACTTAGCGTACTCCCTTATCCTTTCGTTACTGCAAACTTTTGTTCCTTACTCACATCCCAATAATCACAAGATCGTTCATAAAAAGTCTTCGATAATCCATACTCAAGCGAAATTATATATAAAAGACAATCTATCTACTCCCTTAAAACTTACTAATGTAGCTACTCATTTGCACATATCCAGTCGGCAATTATCACGATTATTTAGTTCGGAATTAGGCGTGAGTTATTCAGACTATGTTCAAAACGAGAGAATACAGAAAGCAGCCATATTACTCAAAACAACTGATTTATCTATCAAAGATATTGCTGAAGAAACTGGTTTTACAACTGTTCACTACTTTACTCGCGTTTTTACTTCTGCGTTACGTTGTTCACCTGGACGTTTCCGAGCTCTCTACACAAAATTAAAAACAACTACATATACAGATTAGTCAATTGCCCTTTACTTCATGCTATGCATTGAAAGTAGAGGGTTTCTTGTTTTAAATAAAATTCACTGATACTTAGAAAGATGTCTTCATAAGACAAAATTTAGTCCTCACAATATAAAGACGATTATGATGCATTGTTCTACAATAACAATTGTAAGTGTTATTAATTATTGAATTTTCAATAAAATAAAAACGCTTACAAATGAAGAGTATTAAATAAATGGAGGCTTAGATGAAAACAAAGGGCTAAAATTACAAATCAACTAATCACTGAGAAACAAGTCTTTCAATAAAAAAAGAAGTCTTAAGGGAATAACGATGTTTTTAATTTTGTCCTATTTTTACAATTCTAACTGACTTATTTTTAAATGGATTATTAGGAGGCTACAATCATGAAATTATCTTATGTAACAGATAGTTTAGGACACTTACCTATTGAGAAAATGTTGGATGTTATTGCTGAAATGGGAATTGATACGATCGAAATGACCACTGGAGGATGGTCTTCAGCACCTCATTTGAGATTAGATGAGTTATTAGAAAGTGATTTTAAAAGAAGTGAATTTTTAAATAAGTTAGAAAAACGTAATATTAAACTGTGTGCTTTAAATTGTTCTGGAAATCCTTTAGACCCAGGGGAACTAGGTAAAGAGCATCGAGAAGTTACAGATAAAACATTTGAATTAGCAAAATTATTAGGGGTAAAAAAGTGATCATGATGAGTGGACTACCAGCAGGAAGTCCTGAAGACAAGATTCCTAACTGGATTACATATACTGTGAGTTGGCCTCCAGTTCTAAAAGATATTTTAGACTATCAATGGAACGAAGTAGCAATTCCCTATTGGAGAAAATTAGTTGAAAAAGCTGAATCTTGCGATGTTGAAAAAATTGCCCTTGAAAATTTCAGCTCCCAATTAGTATATAATCCTGAAACGTTATTTAAATTACGTAATGCAGTTGGACCTATTGTAGGCTTAAATTTAGACCCAAGCCACCTAATATGGATGGGAGCAGATCCAATTTTGTCAGCTAGAGAATTAGGAGGAGCTATTCACCATGTTCATGGTAAAGATGTTCGGCTTGAGAGACATTTATCAGGTATTAACGGTGTGATGGAAACAAAAGAAGTTACTGATGTAGCTAATAGAGCTTGGAATTACGTAGCAGTAGGCTGTGGACAAGATTTACAGTGGTGGAAAGAATTTTTCTCTGTGATTAAGATGATGGGATATGCTGAAGAAGTTTCTCTGGAAATGGAAGATCTTACTATGTCTGTAGAAGCAGGAGTTAGAACCTCAATTGATGCTTTAAAACAAACCCTTAGCTTTTAGTATAGAGAAAGCTTCTGCTAGGGTAGTCTATTCTTTGACTTAAAATATATAAATTATGCTGGTATTGATGACTTTGTTCTAACTTAGAACTTTAGTTAATGTGGGATGGCTGAATAATTATATTTTTTCTTTTGTAGAGAATGACAATTATCGTCTTATTATTAAGCATTCTTTTCTAGTAAAAGTAAAAGTAAAAGTAAAAGTCCGTAAACAACATAACTTAAGAAAATTATTTGAAAGTGAGGAATTGTACAATGATAAATGGAGAGAAGAAAATTTCAAGAGCACTACGCTGGTCAATGGTGGGTGGTGGTCAGCTTAGTCAAGTTGGATATAAACACCGTATCGGTGCACTAAGAGACAATACAGCCTTTCAGTTAGTCGCAGGTGCATTTGATATAGATCCCGGCAGAGGAAAGGATTTTGGTATCAATATTGGTGTTTCTGAGGATCGTTGCTATAACGACTATAAAACTATGTTTGTGGAGGAGGCTAAGAGGGAGGACGGTATTGAGGTTGTATCTATTGCAACTCCTAATGGTACTCATTATGAAATCTGTAAGGCAGCCCTTGAGGCTGAATTGCATGTTATTTGTGAAAAACCATTGTTTTTTACCTCTGATGAAGTTCGAGAGATTAAGAGTCTTGCAGAGGAGAAAGGAAAGATTGTTGGCGTGACTTATGGTTTCTCTGGTAATCAGATGTTACTACAAATGCGTGCAATGATTGAACAAGGTAAAATTGGTGAGATACGTGTGGTAGATTTGCAGTATACCCACGGTTTTAGTGCAACTGAGGAAGAAAAAACAAGTGCTGCACAAAAATGGCGTGTTGATCCTAAGATTGCAGGACCTAGTTTTGTATTAGGAGATCTTTCCACTCATACTTATTATATGTCCCAGTTAATTATGCCGCATATGAAAATTAAAGAATTGTTATGCGACCGTCAGAGCTTTGTTGGAAGTCGTGCTCCGCTGGAAGACAATGCCCATGTACTTATGCACTATGAAAATGGAGCTGTAGGAACTATGTGGACATCCTCCATCAACGCAGGATGTATGGATGGTCATAGAATTCGTATTGTAGGCTCTAAGGCCAGTTTAGAATGGTGGGATAGCAAACCTGGTGAACTAACCTATGAAATTCAGGGAGAGCCTATCCAAACTTTGATTCGTGCAATGCCGTATTTAGATGATAGTTGTAATGCTGATGAACGATTAGGAGCATTACATGTAGAAGGATTATCTGACTCTTGGGCAAATATTTATCTTAAGTTTGCTATCGCTATCGATGCTAAAAACCAGGGTGACGAGGAAACTATAAAGAATCTTATATATCCGGATATTGACGCGGGACTGGAAGGCGTTCGCTGGATTGAAAATTGTGTGCGGTCTGCAGATAAGGGAGCAGTTTGGGTAAATTTTGAATAATTAGATGGACTTAATGATCGTTCAGATTATGAATATTTTAAGTCGTAAAAACGTTTCAGACTTTATAAGGAAGCGGAATACGGTTCCGCAATCACTCTTAAAGACTAGAATAAATTGATGCTATCAATCTAGAGATAAGGGACCGTATTCCAATTGAAAAGCCAAAAATTATCCAGATGGCAGTATTTTCAGTCTCATATTATTTTATTAACGATTTGATCTTACCTACGATACAGTCTGATTTGATGGAAATGTGGATAAGAGTGGCATATCCATAGCTAAAAGATCATGTGATGGGTTTTTATCATATCGACAAGAATGATATATAAATGGGAAATTACTTATCTATTCTTAAAAGGAATTGAGGAGAAATTGACATGAATAAACAGGTAAACCAAAAGTCGTTTTTGCGTACCATTATCGTAGTCTCCACATTAGGTGGGCTTCTCTTCGGATATGACACTGGTGTCATCAACGGTGCCTTGCCTTATATGTCTGAAGCTGACCAGCTAAATCTCAACCCATTCACTCAAGGTCTCGTTGCGAGTTCACTTCTTTTTGGGGCAGCTATCGGGGCGTTATTCGGCGGCCGACTATCAGATTATGGTGGTCGTCGTAAAACCATTCTTTATCTCGCAGTTTTGTTCTTTATTGCTGCACTTGGATGTACTCTTGCTCCAAATATTACGGTTATGGTTACCTTTCGTTTCCTTCTAGGGCTTGCTGTTGGTGGTGCGTCAGTAACGGTTCCAACCTATTTAGCAGAAATGTCATTTGCGGAAAGAAGAGGTCGAATGGTTAGTCAGAACGAATTGATGATCGTTACTGGCCAATTATTAGCCTTCATCTTCAACGCCATACTTGGTAACACAATGAGTGACAGCTCGCATGTCTGGCGATACATGTTGGTTATCGCGGCACTTCCAGCGATTTTCTTATTCTTTGGCATGCTTAAAGTACCGGAGAGCCCTCGTTGGCTTGTATCAAAAGGGAAAAGTGCAGAAGCTTTACGTGTTCTTCAACAGATACGTGAGAAGAAGCAGGCTAAATTGGAACTCAGCGAAATTGAGGCCGCTTTCGCCGAAGAGTCAGATATTAAGAAAGCAACCTTTAAGGATTTATCTGTGCCATGGGTCCGCCGTATCTTATTTATTGGGATTGGTATTGCCGTCGTGCAACAAATTACGGGGATTAATTCGATTATGTACTATGGTACTGAAATCCTCAAAGATGCTGGCTTTCAAACGGAGGTCGCCCTAATCGGGAACATCGCTAATGGCGCAATTTCAGTTTTAGCCGTTTTCTTCGGCATCTGGCTCCTCGGCAAGGTTGGCCGTCGACCAATGTTACTAATTGGTTTGAGCGGAACTACAACGACACTTCTGTTCATTGCGATATTCTCATTTACGCTTAAAGATTCAGCAGCACTTCCATTTGTTGTACTTGCTTTGACAGTCGTATTTCTCGCTTTCATGCAAGGGTTTATTGGGCCAGTAACATGGTTAATACTCGCGGAGATATTTCCAACAAGGTTAAGAGGCCTCGGTATGGGTTTAAGTGTGTTTTTTCTATGGATCACGAACTCAGTTATTGGTTTGGCTTTCCCAGTATTACTTGGAACGATTGGTTTGTCCACAACCTTCTTTATCTTTGTAGCTCTTGGAATAGGGGGAATCATATTTGTGAAGAAATATATACCGGAAACCAAAGGGCGCACACTTGAGGAGCTGGAACATTACTTCCGTACCTATGATAATCAAGATGATCAGAAAGACATAATGATGAGAGTGATTAAATAACAGTATTGAAATGTAAACCACTCTCGATTTTTGTAAGCGTATACAATATATATAGAAACAATACATGTATTATTTAGGAATTTCATTTATTAACAAAACACCTAAGAATTTGATTCGATGAAAAAAACGAGAGTGCTAGTTTAATATTTAGTAGAGATATAAAGCCATAATAGTTATGTAACACCAAATAATTTATGTATAAAAGCTACTTCATTTTGAGAAGACATCTCCTTTCGGATGTGTTGTGCTTTTATTAGCTGGGTCTTCTTATCTATATAACAAAGTTTGAGGTTTGGCTATAAATGAGTATAAATGTTTTATTATTTACTTAATTAAAAATTAGGAAAAATTCTTAATTGGAGGCGTTTGACTTGAGTATAAAAATTGCAGGCGCACCTTGTTGCTGGGGAGTGGATGATCCAAAAAACCCAAACCTTCCATCATGGGAGAGAGTATTACAAGAAGCGTCACAAGCTGGTTATAAAGGTATAGAGTTAGGTCCTTACGGTTATATTCCAATGGATATTGAACGAGTACAAGTAGAACTTTCCAAAAATAATCTCACAGTTATTGCAGGAACAATTTTTGATAATTTGGTAGCAGAATCGAATTTGGAACACTTAGTGCGCCAAGTTGATGAGATTTGTTCTCTAATTATCAAACTTCCTCCTTCGATACAGGAAGAAGGACAGCAATTTCCAACACCTTATCTTGTACTAATTGATTGGGGACATGATGAAAGGGATTACACAGCTGGTCACCCAGATGATGCAAAACGCTTATCTCCAGAGGGATGGAACAATATGATGACTCATATCCGTATATTGGCAGAGCATGCATGGACAAAATATGGAGTACGATCGGTAGTCCATCCTCATGCTGGTGGCTATATCGAATTTGAAGATGAAATAAAGAAACTTATGCAGGATATTCCACATGAAATTGCAGGACTTTGCCTTGACACAGGACATCTATATTATTCAAAAATGGACCCCGTACAGTGGCTTAGGGACTGTGCAAATAGACTGGATTATATACATTTTAAAGATATTAATCTATATAAATATCAACAAGTAATGACTGAGTGTATCCGCTTTTTTGATGCATGTGGCAAAGGAGTTATGTGCCCTATCGGACAAGGCATCATTGACTATAAATCCATTAACAGGTTACTGAAAGAAATCAATTATCATGGGTACATTACTGTAGAGCAAGAGCGTGATCCTAGAAATTGTGATAGTAGTCTACGAGATGTTAGCCAGAGTTTCGCTTATTTGAAGAGTATTGGTTTTTAATCATAAATACAGTATGAGAACAAAAGTATGATTAATGGCGAAAAAATTATAAGAAAATCGGTTCTGATGCAAAAACTCAAGATAATCTCAATGGATGATAAATCTTGATGTTTTACATCAAAATCAAAATAATGTTGTTTGAACTTTTTATTTTCACTATTAACTAATATACTTGTTCTCCGATATATTTATCATTATATTTATAAGGAAATTGCAACCAATTTCTGAAGATGAAATACAGATAATTTGGATGAAGCCCTATTTCTATAGAAATAGGGCTATTATGGATTATCGATATGGCTGTTATCAATAGAAAAAATTTGAGAAAACAATCCAAAAGAATTTCCAGTCAAAATTATTGAAAGTCAAAGAAGGTCAATGTATAATAAAGTCAGAAAGTCAAAGAAGGTCAAAGTTGATTCATAAAAACAACAAACTTTAAGGAGGAGTACTACATGCTTTGTGAAAAATGCCATGTAAACCAAGCTAATATTCAAGTACATCTAAATATGAATGGTCAGGAGCATGATGTTATGCTGTGCTCCACTTGTTATAAAGAAGAGAGAAATAAACTTGGTGCAGCTATGGGAGGAAAAGATTTAGGGAACTTCCAATTTAATGGATCCCACAATTTATTCAATCCCTTTAATAATAGTAAAATCCCTCAACCGGAACCTGCTCAACAAAGCGGCGGAAGAGGATTATTAGAAGAGTACGGGCAGAATCTGACAGATGCTGCTAAAGCAGGCCTAATTGATCCGGTTATCGGCAGGAATGAAGAAATAAAAAGAGTGATTGAAGTTCTAAATAGACGTAATAAAAATAATCCAGTATTAATAGGTGAACCTGGCGTAGGTAAAACAGCGATTGCTGAAGGACTTGCTCTAGCCATTGTTGAAGGTGCAGTTCCTGTTAAATTGCGTAATAAGCTGGTGTATATGCTTGATATCGCTTCACTTGTTACAAACACTGGAATCCGGGGACAATTCGAAGAACGAATGAAGCAATTAATCAGTGAATTGCAGGAAAGAAAGAATGTCATTTTATTCATTGATGAAATTCACCAAATTGTCGGTGCTGGTTCAGCCGAAGGATCGATGGATGCTGGGAATATCTTAAAACCCGCACTTGCACGAGGTGAACTTCAGCTGGTGGGAGCGACCACTTTGTCTGAATATCGGAAAATTGAAAAAGACGGAGCACTTGAACGCCGCTTTCAACCCGTTCAGGTTAATGAGCCTACAACAGATGAAGCATTGGTTATTTTGCAAGGTTTAAAAGACAGTTATGAAGCGTATCATGGGGTCACATATAGCGAGGAAGCGCTTAGAGCAGCTGTTGAACTTTCAAACCGCTACATTCAAGACCGTTTTCTACCTGACAAAGCAATCGACTTAATGGACGAGGCAGGTTCTAAATTAAACTTGACCATTGAAGATGGACAGGAAGAGGTTATGAAAGAACGTCTTGCAAATATCTATAAGGAAAAAGAGCAGGCCCTAAATGAAGAAGACTATGAAAAAGCAGCTGTACTTCGGGATGAAGAAGAAAAACTGGAAAAATCATTGCAAGCTGGAGTAAATTCAGTTAAACCAAACGTCACTGTCGAAGATATCCAAAAGATTATCGAACAAAAAACTGGAATCCCTGTAGGCAAGCTGCAAGAAGATGAGCAGGAAAGAATGCTTCATCTTCAAGAGGAGCTTATGAAAAAAGTAATTGGGCAGGAAGAAGCAGTCAGGAAAGTTGCGAAGGCCGTCCGAAGGAGTCGTGCCGGTTTGAAGTCCAAAAACCGTCCCACTGGTTCTTTCCTATTCGTTGGTCCGACAGGAGTTGGGAAAACTGAATTAGCGAAAACCCTTGCTTTGGAATTATTTGGTGATAAAGAAGCCATGATTCGCCTTGATATGAGTGAATTTATGGAGAAACATAGTGTTTCCAAATTAATTGGTTCTCCTCCTGGATACGTAGGACATGAGGAAGCAGGCCAATTAACTGAAAAAGTTCGTCGTAAGCCCTACAGTATTATCTTATTGGATGAGATTGAAAAAGCACATCCAGATGTGATGCACATGTTCTTACAAATTCTAGAAGATGGCCGGTTAACTGATAGCCAGGGACGTACTGTTACCTTTAAAGATACCGTCATTATCATGACATCTAATGCTGGAGTCGGGGAAAAACAAAAAGTAATGGGATTCGGTACAAGTACAGCCGTAGATGAAGCTTCTATCTTACAATCATTAGGCAGTTTCTTCAAACCGGAATTCCTGAACCGATTTGACAGCATCATTGAATTCTCAGCACTGAAGAAGGAAGACCTTTTGCAAATTGTTGATATTATGATTCAGGATCTTGACAAAACACTTACTTCTCAAGACATATCATTGGTCGTAACAGATGAAGCAAAACAAAAACTGATCGAGTTAGGTTATCATCCATCATTCGGGGCAAGACCGCTCCGCCGTGTTCTTCAGGAACAGCTAGAAGATGGCATTACTGACTATATCTTTGATCAGCCTAAAGTGAAAAACTTCATGGCAGTTGTTGAAGATAATCAGGTTAAAATAATCAAAACACCATAAAGAGTACTAGAAATGCCTCCAAGACCGTAAAACTGTTATGGAGGCATTTTTTTTTATCACTTTTTAAGGTATAGAATTTCAATATGACTATTTAAAAGACAAAGAGAGGTATATTCTACACAGAAGTAGAATTTTATGTAAAAGTAGTACAGGTTTATGATTTTTGGAACAACTTAGATAAACTAAACTATAAAAAATGGACATCGAGATTCTCAATTATTCCTGAACTTTTTTCGGGTGATAATACTTATTATTGATAAATGAATACATCAAGTTTATTAACATATATCCCTGAGACCCTAGGGCGTTGGAATCATATTGAAAATATCACACTGATTTTTGATAGCAACCCTTCATAAAAAGGAAATAATAAAAATATATGAAATAAATTCCTGTTTTGAAATAGGAATTTCATTGGAGGAATGACCTATTAAAGATTCACTTTCTTATTTTGAAGAGGAAAATACCAATCAAACACCTAAAGATAAAGATCTCGATAATAAGTCGGATGTTCTACCCATTGCAAATACTCAAAATCCTGAAGAACTGGATAATCTTTATTACTATGAAGGAAAAGACTTAGGAAATTCCTATTTAAAAGATAAAACTTCCTTCCGGTTATGGGCTCCTACTTCATCTGAAGCTAAGCTCGTTACTTATAAACGTTGGGATGATACAGATGGATTAGAAATTGATATGCAGCGTTCGGAGAAGGGAACGTGGACTGTTGAAATATCCGGTGATCAGGATGGGTTGATTTATACATATAAAGTGAAAGTGGGCGATGTATGGAATGAAGCTGTGGATCCCTATGTCCGGGCAGTGACTGTAAATGGGAATAGAGGTGTTGTAATAGATTTAGCAGACACCAACCCAGAAAAGTGGACAAATGATAAACCTGCGCTGAATAGCCCTGAGGATGCAATTATCTATGAAATTCATATCAGGGATTTATCGATTCATCCTGAAAGTGGAATTCAAAATAAAGGGAAATTTTTAGGAGTAACCGAAATGGGTACCAAAGGTCCTGAAGGAGTTAAAACTGGTCTCGATCATATTAAGGATTTGGGTGTGACTCATGTTCAATTTATCCCCATTTTTGATTTTGCTACTGTCAATGAAATGAAATTAAATGAACCTCAATATAATTGGGGATACGACCCAAAGAATTATAATGCACCAGAAGGGTCTTATTCGACTGACCCCTTCCAACCAAAGCTCAGAATTCGTGAGGCGAAGCAGATGATCCAAGCATTACATGATAAGGGATTACGTGTAATTATGGATGTAGTTTACAATCACGTATATTCGGTGGATGATTCTAGCTTTAACAAACTTGTACCTAACTATTTTTTTCGCTTTAACGAGGACGGCACACTATCCAATGGTACCGGTGTAGGAAACGACACAGCGTCCGAACATAAAATGATGCGTAAATTTATCGTTGAATCTGTAATCTATTGGGCGAAAGAGTTTAACCTCGACGGCTTCCGTTTTGATTTAATGGGGATTCATGATGTGGTAACGATGAATGAAGTGAAAAAAGCTGTTGGTGAAATTGATCCGACTATTATTGTTTTAGGAGAAGGGTGGGATATGAATACCACATTGTCTCAGGATCAGAAAGCGAATCAAAAGAATGCTTATAAAATGCCTGGTATAGCACATTTTAATGACGCTATCCGGGATGGGCTAAAAGGCTTTGTGATGAATGAACATGATAAAGGCTTTATCAATGGCAAACCAGGTATGGAAGATATCATTAAAAAAGGGATAGCTGGTGGATTGAAATACGATGATCATATAGCAACCTATCAAAATCCAGCCCAGGTCATCAACTATGTCGAGGCCCATGATAATTATACATTATGGGATAAGCTCGTAATTACCAATCCAGATGCGACAGAGCAAGAACGTAAGCAGATGCACAAGCTTGGTTCCTCAGTGGTATTACTGTCACAGGGAATTCCAATGATCCATGCTGGACAAGAATTTATGCGAACAAAGGATGGAGATGAAAATAGCTATCAATCATCTGACTGGGTTAACCGATTGGATTGGAAAAGAAGAGCGGAGTTTGATTATGAAGTAGAATATTTAAAAGGGCTAATTTCGCTTCGAAACAATATTTCCGCTTTCAGGTTAAGAACAGCTGAAGACATCGAGCAGCAGTTAATATTCCTTGATGCTCCGGCGAATGTAATTGCATTTACTCTAATGACAGAACATTCAAAGATTGTTGTTATTCATAATGCAAACTGGGAAGCTGTAAATTTTACACTCCCACTCCATGGAGAATGGGCTGTTTTAGCGAATGGTCAGCGGGCGGGTCTAGAAGAAATTGAAAGGATTCAGGGGAGTCATATAACCGTTTCCCCTTTAAGTTCATATGTGTTGAGAAGTAATTTGTAAAATAGTGATTCGAAGTGAATGATAGGTGATCACTCACTTCGAATTTGTTTTTTTAGCTTTCTATCGAAATATTTACTAAAAAATGGAATAGTGAAATAGCTAATAATGTTGAAATATAATCTCCCATCATTAATTAAGTTCAGGGAAAATTTCCTAGTGCAGAAAATATTAAATGAATAAATTTTCTCGTTTTTTTAGTGAGGAGACGATTATTTTGCCAGAGAAAGTACATATAATTATTAATGAGGCTGAGGCCATCCTGAACGGTAATCAAACAATTTTACATTTGCTAACAAATAGTTCGATTTAAGTTTCGAATGTTTGTTACCATCCAAACTTAGACCCGATTGAAACATGTGATGCATGTCATGTCTCGTGAATGTTAATGGAGAGCTTGTGAGATTGTGTTCTACCGAATTCAAAGATGGGGATGTAATTGATACAGTTGCACCTGATGTCAAAGAAGCATAGGTTATCGCAATGTTCAAGATACTGTATAACCATGAACTGTACTGTACGGTTTGTGATTACAATAATGGGTCATTCATCAACCGTATGTAATGGATAATTTAAATCCATTTTCCGTTATGATCAGGACCAATGCATCCTTTGCGGCCGTTGTGTAGAGGCTTGTCAGGATGTACAAGTCACTGAAATTTTAATTATCGATTGTGAGGCAAAATGGCTCTGAGTCATTTGGGATAAGTAACTCTAGCTGGTTTTGGATTTTAGCCGGAAATTCGTTCATAACCATTCCACTGACGCTATCAAAGAAGAAACAAATGAGAATAAATTAATAGGGAAGGGTCCTTTGATGAATGCCTTTCTTACATTACTTGAATAATTTAAAAATATCTTTTCATGAAGACATCATTTAATAATGTACTTTTTGTGAAATAACTTGTAGAAATACATTCCACCCCATAAAATGGGAGTAACTATAATATTCAAGGAGTGTGCAAATGAATTTTAAATTAATAGCCATAATTGGTATCTGTTCATCTTTACTACTTTCCGGTTGTTCGAATGAAGAAAAAAGTGTTGTGGATAAAGAAACTAGTCATGAAGGCCATTCAGCCCATACTGTTTCAGGAGATCTACAAGAAGAGACTAGCAGTAAGGAAATAGCACCTGAATTTCTATCTGGAAAACCAGAAGAAATGAAAACCATCTATTTAGCGGTTGCTCAAAATCAGGAACTATTAGAAAATATACCATGTTACTGTGGTTGTGGCGAAGAAGCTAACCATAAAAACAATTACGATTGTTTTATCCATGAAAATAAAAAAAGTGGTGAAGTGGTTTGGGACGATCATGGTACTAGATGTGGAGTTTGCCTAGAAATAGCAGCTCAATCCATTTTAGATTTAAGGGATGGGATGTCAATTAAAGATATCCGTACTAAAGTGGATGAAAAATATAAGAGTGGATATGCAAAACCAACACCTACTCCTGAGGTTTAAGTTTATGAATTTCCAAATTAAATAGTTACAAGCGAGTAAATAAATGAAAAAGAGCCTGAAATGAAGTAACCCAAAAAGGTAGACACTTTATTTAATAGGTCAGCCTTGAAGGCATGAACCCGGTAATCGACCCGGCTCATGCCTTTTAATTTTACCTTGATTCGTTTGAGACTGTAGTAATGGATATATTCTTCTTCTAGTTCTTGTTTGAAATGCTCCATGCTTTCAAATTCTTGAAGATAGAGTAAATCTAATTTTAATATGCCAAAGAAGTTTTCAATGACCGCATTATCGATACAATTTCTTTTGTGGGACATGCTTTGTGTAGTGTTATGTCCTTTTAAATCATGCAATATTGTTTCATCTGGTAATGCTAGCCCTAATCTGAATGAAGAATGGGTGAATCTTTCGATTCCAAGCGGTCAAAGGCTTTATCCAGCATTTTGGTAACAAAGGCAATAAATTTATAGTTTTTTTCCCTTCCAAGTACTCAAAAGTCTGCATGTAGTTTTTCGTCTATCGTATATTTAGTCAAAAAAACTGCTCCCCCCAATTGTTAGATGTTGTCTAACAATTGGGGGGCAGTTCAAATTATGAGGCTCTTTTTTATTATTCATATTAAAGATAAATAAGGGAATACTGACAAAAACAACAAAAAAATATAAGGGGGTTATCCATTTGACTTTAATCCGCCTTGGTTATGTGGCCATGAGTACTCATGTGCCAAACTGCTCACCATCCCAAACCATGACTTTTTCCCAGTTTTCGAAAATTAAGGATAGGGAGGCAGCCATAAGAAAACTTGAACGCATTTCAGTTTCTAATTTTAATAATTGCTGGCGATTACTAATCCATAACGCAGCTCATGATATCCAATTTTTTAGGCTTTCATCTAAACTCATTCCCCTTGTCAATCACCCAGAAATTCCAGAATGGGACTACCTAGAACCAATTTCAGAAGAACTTGAAAAAATTAAAACCTATCTTACTAATCAGCCAGCTATAAGAATTGATTTTCATCCAGATCATTTCGTCATTTTAAATAGTTCGAATATCGATATACTGAAGACTTCTCTAAAAACATTAAGAATTCATTATACTTTATTAAAAAAAATGGGATTGGACCCTGAGCATCGTTGTGTTCTCCATGTCGGTGGTGGTTATGGTGAACATGAACAGGCGCTAGAGCAGTTTATACATAATTGGGGGTTTATACCTGAGTCGATTCAAAAAATGGTGATTCTTGAAAACGATGATACTACATTTACTTTATCGGAAACTCTCTACTTGTGTGAAAAACTAGGAATTCCCATGGTTTTTGATTACCACCATTACCTTGCGCACCATTCGGCATCTGAAAAATGGATTGATCATTGGAATCGAATACTCCAAACTTGGGATTACTCCAAACTATCTCCGAAGATGCATATTTCTAGCCCAAGATCGGAAAAAGAATTTAGAGCACACGCTGATTACGTTGATCCGGATATGTTTATGGAGTTTTTACAACAAATAAAAGGAAGTTTACCACAGTTAGATTGTATGATTGAAGCGAAGCAAAAAGATGGTGCACTTTTCCAATTGATGGATCAACTAAGAGCCTACCCGGAAATTGAGATGATTGACGGTGCAAGTTTTTATATCCGCTGAGAGACTTGGATAAAACTTACATTTGATGAAGAGATATGTAAGGCTCTTTATCAAATGTAATAGAATAAATATTAAAAATATATAGTTTACATAATGTTATTATCGTAAATAAAATAAATGGGGAAAGTTGTATAATGTCACAGGGAAGAGAAAGGGTATTATTGTAAATTATAATCCTGAAAAAAATACCAGTGTTTGAACTTCTACATTTTTCATAAAAAAAACAATAAAAGATAAAAAACAGGTCCCATAAATTGATTTTAAGGTGTCCATTTTTAATCGTTAGGGTATTTCATCGCGATTGTTATAAAGTCTTTCTAAACGCTATTAAAATACATTTAAGGGGATTGGGAGAATTAAACTCTTTATCTACTATTAATATAAGAATATTCCGAATGTAACAAAGGACCTGTATTGATACATTCGAAATCGCGTCAAATCAAGGTTTTTGAGAGCATTATAATTTAAAAAACTTGCCTTTTTTTCGTCAATTCACGTACAATGAAAGAAGAGGAAAGGGGAATGAGTTACTCATGCAAGCAACCTCTCAAAGAATCAAAAATGTCCAGCCGATACGCCGACTGGATCACATAGATAAGATGAAAAAATCTCTATTAAAATATTGCAGCTACCGCGATTATATGATGTTCTCTATCGGGATTAACATTGGACTTCGAATCGGTGATCTTTTACAGTTACGTGTAAAAGATATCCTAGAGGGAACGCATATCGTCATTGTAGAGCAAAAGACAGAGAAAATTAAACGGTTCCTTGTCAACCCTCAACTTCGGAAAGAGGTCCGGAAGTATGTTCGGAAGATGAACCTGAAAAGTGAAAACTATTTATTTCCTAGCCGAAAAGGAAATGGTCCAATCACTAGGGTACAAGCATATAGGGTTTTAAACAAAGCAGCAGAAATGGCTGATATTCCGGATGTTGGCACACATACACTCCGAAAAACATTTGGCTATTTGCATTATCAAAAATTTAAGGATATCGCTTTACTTCAACAAATTCTTAATCACTCCAATCCAAAAGATACGATGATATACATAGGACTCACACAGGATTTAATGGACGAAACATTGATGGATTTCTATTATTAAAAAAAGGACCAATAAGGTTCTTTTTTTATTTATCATAATAACATTATGTAAACTAGTTATTTTCAATTATAATTCTAAATTTAAGAGTAAATTATCTAGGATGAATCATTTGTATATAAATTGGTGGTACATCTTATAAGAAACCCTGGGGAATAAAATGAGGTAAATCAAAAAAAGTTTTGTTATTAAATATCTTACATATTAATATAATATTCTTTTGGAATAGTTGTTATTTTATAGAACCATCAGCGCACATTATAAATAACTGGAAAGTAGAATTCCTTATATTTAGAAAAGATATTTAAATCTGTACTAACAAAATATTTGATGAATCTAAAATAAAGAGGGAAGAATAAAGAACATGAGGGAATATTGCTCAACAAGAGTAATGACAGTGTCTTTTTCTTCTTAGATATTAGGTGTTAAATTCAATGGGAAATTGAGCTAAGGATAGTATAGATAACAAAGATCTTAGATAACTATTTTTTAGGGACATTACAAAAGAACCCTATATTTTATAGGGTTCTTTTGTTAATGCATTATTTAATCGCTATATGTATTTCCACTTTTCCATCAGGATAATATTTTTCATAATCCAGGCTATATGCCCTATTTAACTTTTTTCATCTTCAAGTCTGCCATATCTTTTTCCAAGTTTCACTTATGGAATGCTCATCTTGTAAACATTCAAACACTTTATATTCATTTTCTGGAATAATAATTTTTTCATTTGACACTGGAGTTTCAGTAGCAATAGTTAAAGTATAGTCACCACGATAATTACTTGTGTATTGATGGTAAACCCCATACTTAATATCATTTTCAATATTGAAATCATTCATTTTATTCCATAATGACCCAATTTTATCGAATAAATTTTCATCCGTGAAATTATTAGTGCGAATATCGCCAATAATATATACTTCTTTACTCATTATACCCTCACTCCTTTGTATAAATTTGGTTTTTTAGTTAATTGTATCATAGTCAGAAAAAAAGAATCACCTTTTTCAAAATAACAAACGGAAGCATAGTTGAAAAACATAAAGAGGACCAAGTTTTTTTTCCTCTTTTAAATACCAACATTAATAATTATATAATCTATACAAAGGAGAGGATGTGTCTAAACTGATGAAAAACTCCGTCTTCCATAGAACGACATTATTACGTAGAGTAGAAAAATTAAAGATTGAACTAAAGTAAGCGTAGCAGAAGGTTACTTTCTTTTGTGATAGATAAAAGGTGGATTTTCGAGATATTGTATCCAATTATTTTGGGATTGGATACAATATCTTTTATTTTTACTATTGTAATCGTTTTATATAGTTGTTATAGTTAAAATTGTATCCAATGTTGAAAGGTGGAAGATAAATTGGATAATGCTAATAGAGATAAGTCAACAATCGTAAACAATGTAACAAAAAGTCTTAGACAGGCAATTTTAAACGGGACACTGAAAAAAGGCGAGCGTTTAATTCAAGAGGAATGGGCTGAACGATTAGATGTAAGCAGAATGCCCATTCGAGAAGCGCTTACACAGCTTCAAATGGAAGGTTTAGTGGAAATGGTTCCACACAAAGGAGCTATCGTCACTCCAATAACCCGAGATGATATTGAAGAAATCTACCATACTAGGTCTCTTCTTGAAGGCCTAGCTGTTGAAAAGTCACTTCCCTATTTAACAAAAGAAGACAAAAAACAATTAGAGAAAATATTGATTGAAATGGAAGAGATTCAGTTATCCGATGTAACAAATGAACACTATATTCAATTGAATGCGGCTTTTCATGAAACCCTTCGAAAAGGTTGTCCATGGCCTAGGGTTCAAAAAATGGTAGAAACGCTAGGTATCTCGCCAATTGCGCCCAACTTGCTTATTGATTATTACCCTGAAACTCAGCGGGAACACAGGATGATTTATGAAGCAGCTTTACGAGGCGATCCTGCAGAACTTCGAGCATCTGTGGAATATCATATTTTACGAACAAAGAATAATTTAATCACGTGTATGGAGTTGCTAAAAAAACCATAAATAATAAGGAGTGGTAATTATGTATGATTTTGCAATTGTTGGTGGGGGAATTGTAGGTTTATCAACGGGAATGGCACTTTATAAGCGGTATCCTAATGCGAGAGTGGTAGTTATTGAAAAAGAGTCTGTTGTTGCAGATCATCAAACTGGTCATAACAGCGGTGTTATTCATTCAGGAATATATTATAAACCAGGAAGTTTTAAGGCACGATTTGCTCGCCAAGGAAGCAAATCAATGACGGAATTCTGTCAAACACATGGAATCGAACATGATATTTGTGGAAAGGTCATTGTTGCGACAAAGCAAGATGAGTTACCAATTCTTAATGATTTGTATACACGTGGTCTACAAAATGAACTGGCTATAAAAAAAATAAGTGTGGATGAATTAAAGGAAATCGAACCACATGTAAACGGACTTGGTGCGATTCGCGTCCCGCAAGCAGGTATTGTAAATTATCGTCAGGTCAGCGAAAAAATCGCCGATATTGTCAAAGAATATGGCGGTGAGATTAAGCTAAATACAAAAGTAGAAAAAATTAACGAGGAATCAGATAGTGTAACGATTGAGACGAACAACGGTACCCTAAAAGCACGATTGGTAATTAATTGTGCTGGGTTGCACAGTGACCGTATTGCAGCAGCAGCGGGGTACAAAACTGATATGAAAATTGTACCATTCCGTGGCGAGTATTTTAAGTTGATACCAGAAAAACGCCATCTCGTTAACCATTTAATTTATCCTGTTCCAAATCCAAAATTTCCGTTTTTAGGGGTCCATTTTACTCGGATGATTAGCGGAGAAGTAGATGCTGGTCCAAATGCTGTGTTAAGTTTTAAACGTGAAGGCTATAAAAAAACGGACTTCAATGCAAAAGATTTAACAGAAGTTTTAAGTTACAAAGGGTTCTGGAAACTCGCGAGTAAATTTATGAAAGAAGGGATGGATGAATATGTCCGTTCTTTTAGCAAGAAGCAATTTACGAAAAGCCTCCAGGAGTTAATTCCTGAAATTCAGGAAGATGATTTAATTCCGGCACCTGCAGGCGTTCGAGCGCAGGCTCTACAGGACGATGGGAATATGGTAGATGACTTTCATATTATAATGGGGAAACGTACTGTTCATGTATGTAACGCTCCGTCTCCTGCAGCTACAGCTTCTATTGAAATTGGAAAAGAGGTTGTTAACCGTATTCCAGAACAATCGCACTTATTGGAAGCAGCTTTAATAAAATAAATCATTTTTAGAAAGGAAGAAGCCTCATGTTTAATGGTAAAACAATATTTATTGCAGGTCACGCACGTTTACCCCAGGGAATGGCAGCAAAAAGTGTCTTTGAAACGTTAACCATTACTGCAGAAGTCGATGCTAAATATGGGGTTATACTAGAAGCTTCCTGTACATTGGCAACAGAACATGGACGTGAATTTATTGGACGCGTGTTAAAAGGGACTAGTTTAAATGATGGTGTTGATAATGCGATAGAATCTATTCAATCCTATTATCGGGGAAAGGCAACAAATGCGTTGATCGCTGCATTAAAAGACTTAGATCTCCATTTTCAGCAAATTAAGGCCGGGGAAAAACCAAAACAACCGAACTAGATTTTTGATTTAATTTATCTGAATAATAAGTAAAAAGAGTTGACATTAGAATACGAAAGTGTTTTAATTGAATTAAGCCAATATTATGACATTATCACCTTTTGTAAAATACCTTTTCAAAATCGTGAATAGATTATAATAATTGGAAACAGGAAACATAAATAATACATAAACTGCATATTCGCTGTGACTCTATTTGCATAGAGCAGTGAAGTGAATATAAGCCAGTTGTACAAGTAGAATCCTATTTTAGTAGGGAACTTGTGCGACTGGCTTTTTATATTTCCCGTTAACTCATTACCCTATTTTACAAATAACAGGAGGAATTATTCATGAGTATTGCAGAAAAAAAGAAAGCGAAGTTTGAAAAGAAAACTGAAAAATATGAGGTGAAAGTTCACCCGCAAACAGATCGTTTGTATCATATTGAAATCTCAAAAGAGGCAATTGCAAGTTTTTTAGAAGTAGTATTAAAGGATAATCAATCTGTACAACATTTGGAATATACACCATACGCACGTCGCATTGTCGCTTCTTACCTATTGGACCAAGTAGGAGAAGAGTTTGGCGAAGTACTTCGGAGCATTGTTCATGATCGAGAGTCTGGCGGATTCACTCTTGGTTTAGAAGGTGTCTCTGAAAATACTGATGAATATGTTATTTTCGCAACAGCGATTTCACATTTACTTGGAACTCCAAACCATGATGCAATGTCTGGAAAGTACTATGCACGTTTTAGTGTACAAGATACAGATAGCAGCGATTCATATCTACGTCAGGCATATCGTTTATTTACTCTTCATACAGACGGTACCTTTGTAGATGAGCCGACAGACTGGTTGCTTATGATGAAGACGATCGAAGAAAATGCCCGCGGAGGCGAATCACGTTTATTACACCTTGATGATTGGAAGGAACTTGATAAGTACGTCAATCACCCATTAGCAAATCAAAAATTTACGTATAAAGCTCCAAAAAGTAAAAATATTGATCAAGAAATTGAACGTTTAACTTTCTTTAATCATAATAACAAACCGGGTGTTTGTTTTATCGATCAATTTGTTTATCCTGAGTCCATTGAACAAGCAAAATACCTACGTGATTTCTCTAAATCATTGGAAGCTGATGAAAGTGTAATTGAACTAGAACTTCCTGTTGGTGATTTGGTTGTCGTTAATAATATTTTTTGGCTTCACGGACGTGCTGCATTTGAAAAGGATCCAAACTTGAACCGAGAATTACTACGCCAGCGCGGACGTTTTAACCAATAAGTTTTACCTGTAAACCCTATCGTTTATCTCTATCCCCAAAAACCTTTTAAAGATAAATTCTTTTCCTGCCTTTCGGTTCGGAACGAGAATTTGTCTTTTTTTTCTCTGAATTCGAAACTGAAGTACGATTGCATACCGAAAAGAATGACCCTGGACAAAGGCCGGGGTCATTTAGTGGTAAATCAAAGATATTACTGTTGTCAATCGTCTATTTCTTGGGCACAGTTCATATTCTTAATCTATTTTATTTGTTTCGTGTATTTATATATCGAGCGCTAATACAAGAGGTTACATTTCTATAGCACCCTTCACGTCATACTTTTCTAAATCGATGTCTATTTCTCTATCAAGTGCAAGATTTGCCAGTTGAGAGCCGATATAAGGGCCCATTGTTAGACCGGAAGCACCTAGCCCATTAGCAACTATGATACCTTCCCAATCAGGTATGGGGCCAATTACTGGAAGGAAATCAGGAGTGAAGGGTCTGAACCCTACTCTTGCTTCAATAAACGTACTATCTGCCAAACCAGGAGCAGTATTTAATGCTTTATTAAAAACTTCCTGTAATCCTCCTGCGGTCATTCGATTATCGAATACTTCCATATTTTCATGTGTTGCCCCGGCTACGATTTTATTATCTTCGAAAGCCAACAAGTATTGGTCACTAGGCGGCATAACAACCGGCCAGTTATTTGTGTTTGTATCCGGCAACCCTAGATGAACAATTTGAGCTTTTTGAAAGCTGACTTGAAAATTGACTCCCAATGGTTCTAGTAATTGATGGGCCCATGCTCCTGCGCATACAATTACTTTATCGGCGGCAATGACCTCATCAGCAATTGTTACACCTGTTACCTGTGAATCGCTATATGTCAGAGCAGCCTCACCATACATAAGTTTCGCTCCGTTTTTTTGTGAAGCACGAAGTAATGAATCACGAAGTGCCCGTCCATCGACTCGTGCGGCTCCACTTATATGGACAGCAGCATATTCGCCGGAAAGAGGCGGAAATAGGGCATTCGTTTCCTCAGAAGTGAGCAAAGTAATATCCCCTATCTCAGGTGCATCTTCTTTTCGCTTTGTCGCTCGTTTCTGCATGGCCAGCAGTTTTTCTTCATCCGTATGTAAGCTGATAGCCCCTACTTGGGCATAGCCAGTCTCTGTTTCCCCGTCCCGTTCAAGCTCTTTAATTAGATTGGGATAAAAACGCGCACCATTTTTCGCGAGGTGATACCAATCTTTATTACGCCGTTGTGAAATCCATGGACACACGATGCCTGCCGCAGCGGCGGTGGCTTGTCCTCTATCTAGGCGATCAACAATGACAACATCGGCTCCCATTTTTACAAGCTGATAGGCCGTGGAGGCTCCTAAAATTCCTGCTCCCACTATAATGATTTTTTGCATGTTTAACATCTCATTTCTTTCATTTGTATAAAACCCTCTAGTATAACTATATCGAAGACGCCAAACGATTGCCACAATCGATATATTAATTGATTTTTCACATAGTTATTTTATCTGTAATGAATATGCTATGATTGAAACGGATCAGTTTGAAAAGATACTAGGAGGACATACCATGTTAAAAAAACAAATGGAAGCATACATATCAAAAACTTTAAGTGAAAACAAGCTGGAATTGTTTAAAGAAGAATTGGATTATGCAGAGAGACATAAGTTAATCCCTGACGATATTTCTATCGTAGAAAAAGAAAACACTTTCCGCTTTGCTGATGCTTATATCGAACGCAGTAATAAAGAAAGCGAAGAAATGATTTCTGAAGAAACTGCTGCATTTTTATCTCAACCAATTGAGTTTTTAAAAACAAATATAGAGGAATTCCTTTACTTTGAATCTTCATGGTTCGAACTAATCGGGGTTGAGGCACTTTCTTTGGAAGTTGATGATGTATTCAGTACTTATAACGCCATGTTCGGATTAAAATTTCAGAAAAAAATAGGAGATGCTATAAAAGCCTATTTAAATAAGGAGCTTCAAGGCGGTATCGGGTCATTCAGTTTGATGTTCAACCAAGGTGATGGGCTATGGGACGTGAATTTTGCCTTGAATAATGTTAAAGGATTTCGAGAAGACATGTCATTAGGAGAAGCTTTTAGTCTAATCTATAATTTTCTATTTATTCTTGTTGAAACAATCGAGGAAGATAAGTAAAGCGAAGAACCGCCATTGAACTGCACCCCAATTGTTAGACAACATCTAACAATTGGAGGTGCAGTTTTTTTGACTAAATATACGATAGACGAAAAATTACATGCAGTTTTAGAGTACTTGGAAGGGAAAAAATCCTATAAATCCATCGCACAAGAAAGAAATGTAGGTTTATCCCCTCTGAAGAGATGGGTCGCTCGCTATCTAGAACATGGGATGGAAGGAATTGCTTCATCCTATACAAATTACACTCTGCCCTTTAAACTAGAGGTACTTAATTATATGAACGAATATGGGGCATCGATCAGCGAGACCGCTGTACACTATAATCTTCCTTCCGATTCTACACTTTTGAAATGGTCAAATCAGTTGAAGGAAGGAGGTATAGACGCCCTTAAACCAAAGAAAAAGGGGCGTCTATCCATGAAAAAAGAAACCAAAAAAACATCACCAGCTAAAGGCTCTCAAGAAGCACTTCTTGCCGAATTAGAATACTTACGTGCAGAGAATGCCTATCTAAAAAAGTTGAATGCCTTAGTTCAAGAAAAGGAAGCCCTACAAAGAAAGACAAAGCGAAAGTAGTCCATGAACTAAGGAAACAATTTGATTTAAATCTGCTTCTATCCATTTCTAACATGGCACGGAGTACATACTATTATTGGGTAAACGCCTTCGGGCGTGAGGATAAATACACAGAAATGAAATCCCTTATCGAAGAGATTTTCCATACGCATAAAGGGCGCTATGGGTATCGGCGTATCACCCTAGAATTACGTAACAGAGGTGCTCGCATCAATCATAAAACAGTTCTCCGATTGATGAATGAACTAGGATTGAAGTCTTTAGTTCGCATGAAGAAATACCGTTCGTACAAAGGGAAAATCGGCAAGATTGCACCCAACATTCTAGCACGTGATTTCAAGGCAACAAACTCAAATGAAAAATGGGTGACAGACGTCACAGAATTCCATCTAGCTGGGGAGAAACTATACTTATCGGCCATTCTTGATCTGTTTAATGGAGAAATCATCGCCTATAATGTCGAATCTCGGCCTGTTTATCCCCTCGTTTCCAAAATGCTGGAGAAAGCCTTTGACCGCTTGGAATCGAAAGATTCACCCATTCTTCATTCAGATCAGGGCTGGCATTACCAGATGAAACAATATTCGCATGATTTGAAAAGACATAACATTACACAAAGCATGTCCCGTAAAGGAAATTGTCTCGATAATGCGGTCATAGAAAACTTCTTTGGCCTATTAAAATCAGAGTTACTTTATCTTCAAGAATTTGAAAGCATGGAGCATTTCAAACAAGAATTAGAAGAATATATCCATTACTACAATCATCAACGAATCAAGGTAAAATTAAAAGGCATGAGCCCGGTAGAATTCCGGGTTCATGCCCTCAAGGCTGCCTAATTAAATAAAGTGTCTAACTTTTTGGGTTCACTTCACATCATATAGTGATGGCGGTTCTTTTTCATTAAGTTAACTAGTAGTGATTACAATGGAATAAGCAAGCAAAATGACCTCTCTTATAGAATAATTTCTACACGAATTGAATTTGATGTAAGATTATCGTGTTGCTTTATACAGCAACTCAACTATTTAAAGAAAATAATAATTTGATTTTTATACCATTATCGATAAATCCAAGGATATTGATTAGAGGAACATCAGAGAACTCGTCGAATTAATAAATTATATAACTTTATTTAATAGTTGCTTCTATTAACTATTTGTTTGTAGAATATGATAACCAAACAGTCCCCATAAAAGGAATCCCATAACTACATGGCGTAAAATGTTTTTTCGTTATTAAAGAAGGAGGGAATCCAAGAAGAAAAGTGAATTCAATAGTTATATTGGAAGGAGAATTAGACTTGCTGAATGAATTAGAAGTTACTCAAGTTACCATTCCATTGCCTTTTAGGTTGGACCACGTTCATTGTTTTCTAGCAGAAGGTGAAAAAGGGTGGACAATTATTGATACAGGATTGAACAACAAAGTAACAAGGGATATATGGAATCCCATAATTGAAAAACACGATGTTAATGATATCGTACTTACTCATTATCATCCAGATCATTTCGGCTATGCTGGGACTTTACAAGCATTAACAGGTGCAGATGTTTGGATGACACAAGTGGATGAATTGGCGGGGACGACATATTGGGAACCTGGTTCACTACAATTCCTTAAGGGCAATTATGATGCATGCGGTATTATAGATGATAAAGCATCTGCCATGTCCAGTGATGAAATTAGCTTTATCACACAGGTAAAACCCTATCCTACTGTGAATAATCACCTTGAAGAAGGGATGAAAATATGTTTTGGCAAGTACGAATATGAAGTGATTTTGACACCTGGACATTCAGATGGGCTAATTACCCTATATAATAAGGAAAATAGTGTCCTTTTCTCAACAGATCATATTTTACCTAGGATTTCACCAAATATCTCGTATTGGTTTCGAGGCATCACCAATCCATTAGAAGCGTTTTTTACTTCATTGAAAAAAATACAAAAGCTGGACGTTGAATATGTCATCCCTTCACATGGAACACCTTTTAAAAATGCCAATAAAAGAATTGTGGAATTATTGGATCACCATCAAGATCGATTAAATGAAGTTTATAAAAACATGAAAGAGCCGATAACAGTAAATGCCGCGTGCAATGTCCTTTTTAAAAATTTATCAATCCACGAATCACGGTTTGCGGTGGGTGAAACATTGGCACACCTTGAATACCTCTATTCCAACGACCAATGCAGTAAATTCAAACGTGAAGGCATATGGTATTATCAATCCATTTAATTTTTCTTCCTAGTTTTGATTTAAAAATTTAATTTGGTTTATACAAGCTCATACACATGAGCTTTCAGACTGTAGACAAACTCGATGAAAATCGAGTTTGTCTACAGTGTTTTCGAGGGGTTGTAAAAATTCGAACGTTGATTGGAACGTAGGGCACTCGCTTTCCGCGGGCGGTCAGGGAGCCTCCTCGGCGCCTTTGCGCCTGTGGGGTCTCCCTTGGACACGCTTTTCCCGCAGGAGTCTCGCACCTTCCGTTCCAATCAACTTTGTTTTAACAATTAGAAATAAACACTTTTGCCTACAGTCTTTTTTGTTTTAATATAGGAGTATTAAAACTTGATGTGATGACAATGCTCTCGAAACATAATTCTATTCAGCGAGATCAACTTGAAATGATTACTTTGGATCAACTGGTGCCAGCGAACCATTTGGTTCGTAAAATTGAGGGGCCATTGACTTCACTTTCATTTCTTTTCGTATCGAAAGAAATAGAAGAGGAGACTTCGACAAAAAAACGCCTATCAACAAAATAGGCGGTGGTTTAGTACTTTTACAACTATTTACTTACTCTTATTTGTCCCTTTACTTCATTTAGAATATTTTCAAGGGACGTGACGATTCCTTTGTCGTCCTTATAGCTAATATGCATTGGCTGGAAACGAACGGGAGAATCCAAACCAGCGAGTCGCTGATATTCGGAATAGTCCTTTTCTTAGGGTAACGAGAAAATTTACGACCCGGTATTTCTTTTCATCAATGACTAGTGCCTGTTGCAATTCTGGATCAGTCGTTGCAACCCCGACAGGACAAGCATTGGATTGACATTTCATAGTCTGTATACATCCGATTGAAATCATGAAACCACGGGCTATATTGACAAGATCAGCTCCCATAGCTAAAGCGATGGCAATTCGGTCAGGAGTGAACAGCTTACCAGAGGCAATGATTTTCACCTGATCTCGGACGCCATATTTTTCAAGAGTTGAAACTAGGATTGGTAAAGCTGATTTGATAGGCAACCCTACGCTATCAATCAATTCTTGATAAGAAGCACCTGTGCCTCCTTCTCCGCCATCCAATGTTATGAAATCTGGACCTTTTCCAGTATCTTTCATATATTTGGCAAGTTTTTCAACACTATCATTTCCACCGATAACCATCTTAATACCAACCGGTATGCCTGTATGGTTTCGGATTTTGTCAACGAAGTCACACATTGATTCTACATCATGAAATTGATGAAATCGATTCGGACTATCGATTGATTTGTAAGCCTCAACCTTTCGAATCTCTGCAATTTCAGGATTTACTTTTTCAGCATCGATATGACCTCCGCGAGTTTTTGCCCCTTGGGCTAATTTAACCTCAAAGGCTTTGATTTCTGGAATTTCACTTTTTCTTTTTAACTCATCCCAATCCATTTCGCCGATACTATCTCGAACTCCAAACATGGCTGGTCCGATTTGCATAATAATATCGACCCCTCCTATTAAATGATAAGGGGAAAGGCCACCTTCTCCTGTATTCATCCATGTGCCTTTTGCTAAAGCTAATCCTTCAGACAGAGCAGTGATAGCATTCTTCCCCAATGATCCATAACTCATAGCAGACATCCCGATAAGTCCTTTTAATTTAAAGGGATTTTTTGTGTTCGGACCAATAATCACAGCATCCTCATCATCCAATAAATAGGCATTGGATTCTTCATCTCCCCATGTTTCTTCTCGTTGTGAGAAAAGCGGATCCTTCATAAGGACGTATCTTTTAGTCATCACTTTTGTTTCTCGGTCGTATTTTTCTTCTTCAGCCAATTTTGGGAACATACTATTCCTTACAAAGAATCCTTCTTCATCGAAATCTCGTTTTGAACCAAAACCAATGACATCCCGTAAATATTTTGAGCTTTTTACCATGTGTTCATAGTCATCTCGAGAAAAAGGTTTTCCCTCATTATCACTGTTGAACCAGTATTGACGCATTTCAGGACCTATCTTTTCTAAAAAGTAACGAACCCTTCCCAGCACTGGATAATTCCTTAGAATCGCATGATGTTTCTGCCTACGATCAAAGAAAATCATATAGATTAATAAAAGAACTATTACAATGAAAATTAAGAAAATAATAGAAAATCCAAGAATAATTAAAATATTTGCGATGCTATTCATCCTAGCCCTCCTGTATGCAAAGAATCATGTATTGTTAATCTACTCGGTACTTCGATTATTTATACAAAAATTTACTTCAGACTCTTAAACAGGAAAGGAACATAATTAGATTGAAGGTACAACTTTATCACTCAATAAAAATCAAACTTTCCGCTGCATTTGTTTGACCCAAATGGCTAATTGTAAGGTTATTGCATCATTTAGCTCCTGAGGGTTATAACCGGTGATTTCCTTTATTTTTTTGATTCTGTAAATAAGAGAATTACGGTGAATGTACATACTTTTTGCACATTCGCCGATATTTAAGTTACTAAGGAAAAATTGTTGGAGTGTTTCAATCAGTTTTTCAGATAAGCTCCCCAATATTCTTTCTTGAAATTGTTGTTTCGTTCGATCATCTATTCGGTCCAAAAGGGCTTTGGTTTCCACTTCTGTATATGTAGTTAAAGACTGATTGTCGTCGCCGAGTAGCAGGGCTGATTCGGCTTCGTGGAATGAGTGACATATATATAATTCGGATTCCGCCAATGAACCCATCCCAACCCGCAAAGAAAATCTTTTTGCGATTAATTGATGGATAGCTGTATTCATTTTTTGCTTCATTAAATTTTCAGTAAGGGTAGAAGTTAGTATGAAAACTCGATTAACGTTTAAGAATCCAATAAGGGTGTGTTGTGTATCGAAAACATTTTCTAATAGTTGGATCACCTCATTCTTTTTTAACGGATTCAATTTTATTTCCAAAATACCTACTTGAAAAGGAGGTACTAATTTCATTCCAATCAGGTTGAGTCGCTGATCTATTGAATTTTGATTAATCGTTTCCTTAAGTAAGTCTTCAAAAACGAGTTCCTTCAAATGCTGTTTCCACTCGAGTTGTTCTGCCATAAATGATTGATTAAGCATCATTTCTGTAATCATTTTCACTAATTCTCCAAACTCCTTGAGTTCTGCGGGGTCTCCTGTTATCCCTATAACACCAATAATTACTTTCTGGAACTCTATGGGTAAATTAATACCAGGAAGTACACCCAGCCAATGATGGCGATCCTGTTCATGAATAATTAAAGGTTTACCGGTTTTAAGTACCTCTATTGCTCCAAAATGCGCTTGGTTAATACGATCAGGATTCCCTGAAGCAATAATGATTCCTTTCTCATCCATAATATTGATATTTCGATTGAGTCTAATAGTTGTTTGTTTAACAATTTCCCTTGCGATTTCTTGAGTTAGCATATAAATCATCCTTAAATAGTTTTTTAGGTAGTTTTACTGCTGGGATAGAGTAAGTGTAGCTATTTTTATTAACTAACCTTTTAATTTTTATATAAGTGTTTTAAGGTAATACTCAAACCCGCTCTAATACTAGTAGTTTTATAAATTTAGATATTAATGAAAAAAACAAACATAGGATAATTATTTCTATGTAGTATAGCCAAAAAAACTAAATATGTCATACTAATTTTTTGTATAGCTTGAACGATGATTAAAATATTTCTGAAGATTATAATAAACCTAATATTAAATTTATTCGTAGGGGGGCCTGACCATGAAAATTGTTATTGCACCAGATTCCTTTAAAGGAAGCTTGACAGCACTAGAAGCTTCGCAGGCAATAGACCGGGGAGTCAAAAAGGTATTGCCAGCAACAGAGACACTACTAGTTCCCGTAGCGGATGGCGGCGAGGGTACAATGGATAGTCTTGTTGCTGCAACAAATGGTCGGAAAGTCGAAGTTACAGTAAAAGGACCATTACTTGATAGTGTGCAGGCTGCATATGGAATCTTGGGAGATCAGGAAACATGTGTGATTGAAATGGCAAGTGCATCAGGTTTATGTTTAGTCGAGTCAGATAAACTGAACCCATTGATAGCCACTACATATGGAACTGGCGAGCTCATTCAAAAAGCATTGAACGATGGATGTCGAAAATTTATTTTAGGAATTGGTGGAAGCGCTACCAATGATGGCGGAGTGGGAATGCTCCAAGCTTTAGGAATGAAAACATTAGATTTAGAAGGGAAATCGGTTGGATTCGGAGGGGCGGAATTATCACGAATTGTGGAAATAAATACACAAGATTTTGATTCAAGAATAGCAGAATGTGAGTTTATAATCGCATCAGATGTTCAAAATCCATTGGTCGGACCTGATGGTGCCTCTTCTGTATTTGGTCCACAAAAAGGGGCAACACCAGTCATGGTGGATCTTCTTGATAAAGCATTATCAATTTGGGCTGATTTGGTAGAAACCAAGACAGGTATTCGCTTGCATAATAAAGCAGGGGCTGGTGCTGCAGGCGGAATTGGCGGTGCATTCCAAGCCTTTTTCTCTGCCGAAACGAAAAGAGGCGTCGATATCGTTATTGAATATACCAAACTTGGAGAAAAACTCCTTGGAGCTCATTGTGTCTTTACTGGTGAAGGACAAATCGATTACCAAACTGCATCAGGTAAAACACCCATGGGAGTGGCAGAAGAAGCGAAAAAGCAAGGCATTCCCGTATTTGTCTTAGCTGGTTCAATTGGAACAGGTATTGACGTTTTATATAATCATGGAATTACTAGCATTCATAGTCTTGTAAACGCTCCCATGCCGTTACAAGAAGCTATGGAAAGAGGGGCTGAATTTTTAGAGGTTTCAGCTGAGCAAGTTATGCGCACTTTTTTAGCTTCTTTTAAAAAATAAAAAATAGGGAGTTATCATATGTTATTTATTGTTTTAGCCATCGGAGTTTTTTTGATTGTATTTGCAACAACTAAATTTAAGCTACATCCGTTCTTATCGCTTCTATTTGGAACCTTGTTTGTTGGGTTTGCTTCAGGAATGCCTCTAGAACAAATTGTAGAGAATATAAACGGGGGATTTGGCGGTTTGATGACAAGCATTGGGCTTGTCATCGTTTTTGGAACAATTATTGGAACTATTTTGGAAAAGGCAGGAGCAGCTTTACGAATGGCAGAGGTTGTACTGCGTATTGTCGGTCCAAAAAGACCGCAGCTAGCGATGAGTTTGATTGGCTTTATTGTATCCATACCTGTTTTTTGTGATTCTGGATTCGTAATTCTATCCAGCTTAAGAAAAGCCTTGGCAAAACGAGCAAAAGTAGCTGTTGCTTCAATGTCAGTTGCGCTTGCAACTGGTTTGTATGCAACACATACGCTTGTGCCGCCTACTCCCGGTCCAATTGCAGCAGCAGGAAATATAGGAGCAGATGGATATTTAGGAACTGTCATTTTAATAGGGCTTATTACCGCTATTCCTGCGGCACTTGCTGGATATTTATGGTCAATAAAAGTGGCCAGCAAAATAGAGGTAGAAGATGATCGAAATGATTTGGACTACGATTATGATGAGATTGTTCGTTCATTTGGGAAAATGCCATCTGCTTTTCAATCCTTTTTACCGATTGTTTTACCAATCGTCCTAATTGGAGTTAGTTCGGTATTAAATCTGATTGGAACAGAAGGAAGTATCGCTTCATTTTTCATTTTCTTAGGCCAGCCTGTGATTGCATTGCTTGTAGGTGTTATCTCAGCACTCACCTTGCTACCAAAATATGATGAAGAAACGTTAACAAATTGGATTGCGACAGCCTTATTAGATGCAGCCCCAATTTTATTAATTACAGGAGCAGGCGGGGCTTTTGGAACAGTCATTAAAAATACAGGTATCGCTGACATCATTCAAGGTTGGGATCTTGGAAGCATCTTTAGTGGAGTTTTGTTCCTGTTAGTTCCATTCCTTATTGCAGCTGGTTTGAAAACAGCTCAGGGGTCATCCACAGCATCATTAGTCATTACATCATCACTGATTGCACCAATGCTACCAACACTAGGTATTGAGGGTGCTGTCCCACTTGCACTGGTTGTTATGGCTGTTGGAGCAGGTGCGATGACTGTTAGCCATGTAAATGATAGCTTCTTCTGGGTAGTCACCCAATTTAGTGGAATGAAAGTAACGGATGCCTACAAAGCACAAACGATGGCAACATTGCTCCAGGGCGTAGTTACGATAATTACCACGATGATTTTATGGGTCATTCTTGTATGATTTTAATAACGAAATGCAGAGAGGCGGAAACCGCTTCTCTTTTTTGTGATTCTAAAATTTCCATACACTAAATCCTTTTTCAGAAAATATTTACATTTTTTGTTGGTGTAGGAACTATAATAGTGTATGATACATAGTATAAAGTATAGTGTACGTCACATAGTATAGAGAAGAGGTGAGTGGGTGAGCACTTTATTGAATTCATTAACAACAGAGCTTCGCAGAGGAACTTTGACGTTAGCAGTTCTAAGTCAGCTCAAAAAACCCCAATATGGTTATTCGCTTGTCCAACGATTAGAGAAGTCGGGAATTACCATTGATCAAAGTACATTATATCCATTGCTTCGACGCCTGGAAAAACAGGAATTGGTGACTAGTAGCTGGGATACTACAGAGAGCAGACCGCGTAAGTATTATATTTTAAGCGATTATGGAAACGAAATTTTCATTCAACTAAAGAAGGAATGGGAAAAAACATCTCAGGAGCTTTATATTTTATTAAAAGGAGAGGAAGACGATGGAACTGATTGAACTTTATATTCAGGAAGTTACCCGCAGACTACCAGAGAAAAACCGAGAGGATATTGCGCTTGAGCTTCAGTCTACAATCGAAGATATGCTTCCAGACGATTATACCGAGCAAGACGTGAAAGAGGTCCTTTTAAAATTAGGAGATCCGGTTACACTGGCAAGTGGTTATCGAGATCGGCCGATGCACTTGATTGGACCACGTTATTATGATGTATATATCAGTCTATTAAAAATGATTTTACCAATCGCAGCCGTAATTTCCTTGATTGCACTTATAGGAGAAAATGTGTTTGGAGATATTGGTGAAAAAACGATTATAGAAGTAGTTATCATGTTAATAGGAAAAGGGATAGCAGGGATCATCAGTACAGGTATCCAAGTGTTTTTTTGGTTAACGCTTTTATTTGCCATTTTAGAACGCACAGATACTTCAAAGGATCAGATGCCTTTAACAAAAAGTTTGAAACGATGGACTCCAGAGGATTTAAAACATATTCCGAACATTTCTAAGAAAAAAGTAATTCCTAAGATTGAGATTTTCGGAAGTTTGTTAGCTATCTCAATATTCGCTGTCGTTTATTTCAACGCAGCCAACCTCTTAGGTGTCTATGAAGGAAGAAATAACGGCCTCATTTTTGTGACACCCTCTTTTAATCAAGATGTCTTGAATTCCTATTGGCCGCTGATTTTTTGCATCATTATCTTGGGTGTCATCTTGGCTATTTACAAGTTACTCGTAGGACAATGGACGCTAAAACTTGCCTTGATCAATGCCATTTATCAGCTACTATCCACTATAACATTTATCATCATCATCAGTAATCCGAATTTATTCACCCACGAATTCATTACGTATATCTCGAATCTATTTTCTATCAATGAATGGAAAAGCTCGATTTACTGGGGAGTCATACTAATCGATGTATTTTTTACAGTCTTGGAATCCTATAAAGGCTTTCGAAAAGCAAAAATCCGTTAATACACAGCATACTTGCTGTGCTTTATTAGAAGTGAGGTTCCGCGCCATACACAAATATGAGCCTATATAAAGAATTATCCATTCAAATGGTAGTTCTCATAAAAAATACACCTCTTATCCAATATAGTTTTAACTATTTGGATAAGAGGTGTTTCATTTTTGCTATTTTCTTATTGAACTGCATCGAACTGATTTACTTTCCAAGTAGATCCTGACTTGTAAAAGGTAACAATTCGGTTTACGGTGTCACCATCAACAGTAGGAACAATTAATTTATAAGATCTAACGTTTAGTTTTTGAGAGACCAATTTAATTTTTGCTTTCCGCCATTCTAACATGCTGTCGCCGTCCCCTATAGGACGAGCTAATTTTCCTTTATACGTAATATATTTATACTTTGTCAGCCCTTTTTCTACTGCACTATTAGTAAATGTTTCAGTTAAATCTCCAAGGGCTTTTGTGAAGTGTGTGCGTTATTGAAAGCTTTTATGACCAGTTCTGTCGTCATTGAACGAGAAAATGAATACCCTACTATTTTCTTAGAATGAAGGTCCAATACCGAAGCTAAATAACACCATCCGTCTTTTAACGTGTGGATATACGTAATATCTGCTACCCATTTCTCATTAATGGTCTGAGTAGTGAAGTCTCGTTTTAACAAATTATCCAATTAAATAACCTTTTCTTTAGATGGATAGGGACGGTATTTTTTCTTAGTAATAGAACGAATTCTCGCCTTGCTCATTAAACGTTGAACACGCTTTAGACTTAGGGAAAACCCTTTGGATAATAAGCTTTCATGAATATTTGGAGCCCCATATCGTTCCATTGCTTTCCTGGTAAATGAGATGAATTTCCTTCGTGAGTACTTGGTTTTCCTGTTTGATAAGACTATTTGAAGGGACTGATAATGGCTGCTTCTTGGGATGTCTAGTATTTCACACATTTTTTGTATGGGATATTGTTTCTTGTGTTCCTCAATAAATTCGGTAAGAACTGTCTCGGTTACTTTTTCGCGAATATGGCCATAGCCTTTTTTAAGATTTCAACTTCTTGCTTTAACCGAAGGTTTTCCTTCTGTATGGCGGCTAATTCCTTTGGAGTCATAGACTCTTCCCCTAAACTGATAGGGGTAAATTCTTTAACCCATTTATAAATGGTAACTTCTGATACGCCATATTCGCCGCTTAATTCTTTGACCGAATTACCCGAGTAATAAAGATCTACAATAGTCTTCTTGAATTCATTATTATATTTTTTACCTGTATTCTTACGTTCCAAGACGGACACATCCTCTCAAAAATCATTGTAAGGACTTAACTAAAATGTGTCCATGAAACTATACTAACTCCACGATATACGCTTTATTTGATATTAATTGCATTTAAGGGTGTATGTAAGATATTATCTCTTTTATAAATTAACTTAAAAATTAAATATAAAAAGCCAAACGAACATTAAAAATCACACTTAAATTAGAGGTGAGTACAATATGAATACAATCATGATTGTAGAAGATGATATAAAAATCGCTGAATTACTGCGAATTCATATTAAAAAATACGGATATCAAAGTGTTATTATAGAGGATTTTGAAAATATCTTAGATACATTTCAAAAGATTAAACCAGATTTAGTGCTATTAGATATAAATCTGCCTAATTTTGACGGTTTTTATTGGTGCCGCCAAATACGAGCTATTTCTACTTGTCCAATTATATTTCTATCTGCAAGGAGTGGAGAGATGGATCAAGTGATGGCCTTAGAAAATGGTGGTGATGACTATATTACAAAACCATTTTACTATGAAGTGGTAATGTCTAAAATTCGTAGTCAATTAAGAAGGGCGTATGGTGAATATGCACCTAAAGTAACGGAACGTGTAGTTGAAAAATCTGGATTAACCCTTTTTCCTGAAAGGATGGAACTTCGATTGGAAGAAAAAGTTGTTACACTTACAAAAAAAGAAACATTATTACTAGAAATGTTATTAATAAAGTCCCCTATCCTTGTAAAACGTGAAGCAATTTTAGAAGAGCTTTGGGACGTTCATACATATGTAGATGAAAATACGTTAAGTGTCAATATCGGTCGAGTTCGAAAAAAATTACAATATTTAGGAGTTGGTGATGTACTAGAAACTGTTCGTGGTGCCGGATATCGCTTGAATACTACTTGGACAAAGGGTGATAACCAGTAATGAAATTATTTTTAAGAGAACATATCCCACTTATTTGTATTTCAATGATTCAATCATTCATCATCCTTTTAATATATTGGCTGGATGGTTTTTCTCATGTATCGATTGTATTATATACATTGTTTCTCGGTGTTTGCTTATTAATTGTATACCTTGTATATCGATATTGTAGTCATCGATCATTTTATACAAGTTTATCAAATCCAATGGATACACTAAGTGAATCAATAAGGGAGAGGGATTTCACTCCTTTATCAACAGCGTTAGATACATTACTACAAGTCCAATATCGTCATTATCAAAAACAATTAAAAAAATGGGAACGAAAACACCAGGAACAACTTACCTTTATGAACCAATGGGTTCATCAAATGAAAACGCCTCTTTCTGTCATTGAATTAATTACACAGGCAACTGAAGGTTCCGAATTTGATAGTATAATGGAAGAAACGGAGCGAATCAAAAAAGGATTAGAAACTGTGCTATATCTTGCTCGACTAGAGACATTTGAACAAGATTTCATTGTAGAGAGGGTATCATTGCTGAAAATGATTGATTCTGTCATTCATGAAAATAAACGTTATTTTATACGTAGTGATGTCTACCCAGAAGTAAAAGTAGATCCAGATCTTACAGTAGAAACAGATAAGAAATGGTTTCGATTTATTCTTAACCAACTTCTTTCAAATGCGATTAAATATTCAACAGGAAGCAAAGAAAAAATTACAATTTCAGCCTTTATCAACAAACGTACAGTTATTTTAGAAGTGAAAGATCGAGGTGTGGGAATCATAGCTTCTGATTTACCGCGCGTGTTCCGACCATTTTATACAGGAGAAAACGGTCGGAAATTTAAAGAATCGACAGGAATGGGATTATATCTTTCACAAGAAGTATGTACTAAATTACATCATGAAATTAAATTGGAATCTAAAATAGGAGAGGGAACAACAGTTCAACTTGTATTCCCTTATGCATATCATTAGCCGATGAATGAAATATCATTTATCGGTATTTTTTTTGAATCTTACAAAGTTGTTAGATAAATGTTAGGAAGTTCGATATGAGAGAAAAGAAAAATTGGTTACACTTTATAATATAAACAACCAGAAATGAAAGGTGAGAATGCTATGGGAATACTAAATGTTTACGATGTAAGTAAAATATATAAGGGGGATGTTTCCTATACAGCCCTGTCTAATATTGATTTAAAGATAAATAAAGGCGAGTTTGTAGGAATTATGGGGCCATCTGGGAGTGGTAAAACAACACTACTAAATATGATTTCAACTATTGATACCCCTACTTCAGGGGAAGTTATCATTGATGGAGAAAGTCCACATCAGTTGCCAATAAATCAATTAGCTTTATTTAGAAGACGGGAATTAGGATTTGTGTTTCAATCGTTTAACTTATTAAACACATTAACAGTAAAAGAAAATATTATTCTACCGCTTACGTTAGATGGGGTACCCCCTCAAGAAATGAATCAACGTGTGGCATCTATTGCTGGAAAATTAGGGATTACAGATATCTTAAATAAGCGTACGTATGAAATTTCTGGCGGACAAGCACAGCGAACGGCTATTGCACGTGCAATTATTCATAATCCGAAATTATTACTAGCAGATGAACCCACAGGAAACTTGGATTCACAATCTGCAAGTGATGTGATGGAACAATTTTCAAAACTCAATAAAGAGTTGGGTACAACAATGATGCTTGTGACACATGATGCGATGGCTGCAAGTTATTGCGATCGTATTGTATTTATTAAAGATGGAAAGCTGTACAATGAAATTTATTGTGGAGATAGTCGTAAAGTGTTTTATCAAAAAATTCTAGATGTTTTATCGTTATTAGGGGGACGTGGGAATGACTTTTCGGCAGTTCGCGTTTAATAATATTATTCGAAACAAGCGCACATATGTTGCTCACTTCTTGAGTAGCGCATTTTCTGTGATGGTTTTTTTTATATACGCACTACTAGTATTCCATCCTGACCTGCAGGGTGAACTGACTACTATAAGTGCAACAATAAATATACTAGGAAAGATAGGGATGCAGACATCTCAATATTTAATATTTATCTTCTCATTTTTCTTCCTCTTATACTCTGTAAGTGCATTCTTAAAAGTGAGAAAAAAAGAATTTGGACTTCTAATGATTCAAGGTATGTCACCTAGACAATTGCATCAACTGTTATTCATTGAAAATATGCTAATTGGAATGGCTGCTATTATATGTGGGATTACGGTCGGTCTTATTTTGGCTAAACTTGTTTTAATAATATGCGCTAACATTTTTGCGATCCATAAAGGATTAGCGTTTTATATACCAATAAAAGCAATCTTAATGACTGTCGGAGCTTTTTTACTGTTGTTTCTATCCATTGCTTTATTAACTTCTAGAATAGTGAAAGTAGGACAACTAATTGAACTTTTACTGTCTGAAGAAAAACCAAAACCAGAACCTAAAGCATCTATTGTACTTTCTTTGCTGGCAATTATATTAATCGTTGTAGGGTATGCAGTAGAGTTTTATTTTACTTTGCATCAGAATTTGCTCGTTTTGATTCCAATAGGCGTAGTGTTGGTTGTAATAGGAACATATTTCTTATTTACTCAATTGAGTGTGTATATGTTGTATATATTGAAACGTAAGGAATCCATCTTCTTAAAAAACTCAACCTACTTACAATTTCAGAATTAATATATCGTATGAAAGATAATGCCATTATGTTTTTTATGGTAGCGATTATTTCAGCTGTTTCGTTCACAGGGATTGGAACTTTTATGTCTCTGGGAAATCCAGGATTAGCTGAAATGACCAACCCATTTGCTTTTACTTATCAATCCTCTCCTGAAAACAAGCAAGAAGAAACACATGTTTCAGAAATTAAAAAACAGTTGTCAGAGGCTCGTTTTTCCTATCATGAAGGTACTGCCACTCCAAAAGAGACCGAAAATGATCTTATTATTTTTAGTTTGGCAGATTTTAACAGCGTTGCCAATGCACTTGGGCATCCAAAAGAAACACTCAGAAATGACGATGAAGCTATTATAGTGCCAACAACAGTTTCACAGCAAACAAAATTTAGAAATAAAGAAGACGTCATTAAAACAATTGATTTATTGCAAGGAAATATGGATATTCAGTTTCATATTAAGAAAACGGTATCCTATATAGGATGGAATGAAAAAGATACTGGAAAAACGATGGTTGTAGTTTCTGACAGCATGTATGAAAAAATTCCAAACATGAGCCTGAATGCAATGGGGTTACCAAAGTACCATGTATTTGCTGTGAAAGATTGGGAGAAATCCAAAGAAGTTGCCAGTCAATTACAGCACTCTATCCCACTGGATGAAGAAGGAAAATATTATCTTAACTCTCTAGTATTGCAATGGTTGTCTGACAAACAAGAAAACGGAATGTTACTCATTATCAGCGCATTAGTTGGAATTGTGTTTTTTACCTTTGCTGCAAGTTTTCTATACTCACGTCTATATACAGACCTAGAAAGGGACCAACAACAATACAAGACGATTGCGAAAGTTGGTTTAACTCAAAACGAGTTAAAAAAGATCATAACACGTCAGCTCTGTATCATGTTCTTTTTACCAATTACAATAGCTGTAGTTCATAGTATTGTTGCCTTTACTGCACTACAAAATCTAGTTTCGTTTTCTATTGTAACTGATTCTTTTGTTATACTTGTATCCTTTATGTTCTTACAAATTGTATACTTTTTTGTGATTCGTTGGCGTTACCTTCGATATTTGTATAAAAAAACCATGTGAATTGTTGTCCAATATATTTAATTGAGGAGAATGTAAAATGAAGAAAATAATTCGTATATGCATCATTGGAGTAATGGCTATTTCTCTTTTGAGTGCTTGTTCACTATTCGATAATAAGCACGAAACCCAGACTAGAAATGGGATGTTACTGATAGGTAACGAACAACCATTACAAGACATAGTTAATCAATATAAAAATAAAATTCAATCAAATGCCGTATATAAAATTAAACAATCTACAATCGAAGATTTAAATACGTTAATTTTGAAGAGAGATACAGCTGAAGAGCTTGTAAAACAAGGATTGTTACGTCGACCAAAGAATGTGAAATCTCCTACTTTTTCTGATTCTTATTCCATTCAATCTTTACCCGATGTTGAAAAAGATACCGCATTGCTATTATCACGATACGATAGCTCGGAAAATGTAAAACGTTTAAAGGAAGTTACGATGAATGATATTAAATTTAAAGCACAACATGATGATCCAGCTTGGTTCGGATATATCCCAGACCCAAGTTTCGAAACTGTGATTGCCATAGTTAGTGACGAGATGTTTAATAAAATTCCTGTACCAGAAACAAGTATGGCGACTTTACACCTCAAGAAGACCTATGGAAGTCTTAGAGACGAAGTAATAGCTCCTGATGCAAGTGATTCTGATGCATTAAAAACCAAAACAGAATGGTTAAGATTAACTAAAGATATAAAAGAACATGTGAAGCATTTGAAGAGCATTTCCTTTCTTGAAAAGTAAAAACTTCATTGCTAAATTATGTTTTACGGGCCTCATAAATAATTATGTTGATTCGTATGACTATTTATGAGATGTAATATTAAAGTCTGTTTCATTTATATAATCCATTAAATCAGTTCTTAATATGAAGCTTTTAAATAGTGTGGTGATGGGGAATCTGAACTCGCGGGGAAACATGCAAATGAAAAACCTCTTATGTTTACTGCATAAGAGGTTTTTCATCAAAGCCATTAACTTATTGAACTGCATCGAACTGATTAACTTTCCACTTGGATCCGGACTTATAAAAAGTAACTGTTCTTTTAACCGAATCACCGTCGACTGTAGGGACCGTTAAATTATAGGATTTAACGTTCGGTTTTTGATAGACCAATTTAATTTTCGCTTTTCTCCACTCTAACATGCTGTCGCCGTCTCCTATAGGACGAGCTAATTTTCCTTTATACGTAATATATTTATACTTTGTCAGCCCTTTTTCTACTGCACTATTAGTAAATGTTTCAGTTAAGTATTTAACTAGCTTGTCTTTAGTATTAAATTCTTGGCAAAGGTAAGAATACTCTGTACCTTTATAATTAAATGTTTTTTGTGAACAGGATTGATTAGTGTATCCATGTAATGCATTCCAGAAATGATTGCTGGCTTTATCGGCTATCTTTAATGCATTTTTGTCAGATAAATTCTGTGATGTATTTTGTGCTGTAACTACGGTACTCATTGTACAAAAAAGAATGATGATTGATAATAGCATACCTGAAAATTTTTTCATACTTTCTCTCCCCAATCTCTAATTAGGATAATTATGTAACAATAGCGCAATTAATATTACAATTGTTACATTTATATTACAACAAGATCGACATTAGTAAAAGAGAAATTTTAGTAATTTCATAATATATTTTTAGTTTTTATTGGAGTATACATAATTTGTTCATATTATTTCTTTCAAAAGTAGCGTTTACCCTATCTACATAAAGAAAAGGGAATGATTTAAGAGTTGCAATCCAATTTAGCTTACAGCTAAGTATTTATTTATCATCCATCGCTTATTCTATGAGGAACTTACATTATATAGAAGAGCTTCCGCTATATTAGGCAGTTATCGGAATAAATCGCTTTTCTTGTTGACCTAACGTAAGCAAGATAGTGAAATAAAGAGTTGATGTTATACATTACACGAATCTGTTAAAAATAAAAGGCACAAAGATCTTATTTAACCAAATGGTTGAGTTATTTAGTTTAATCCATTATAGTTAACCATTTGGTTGAACAAGATAATGATTACCTAGATAATATTTTCCAAGCTTTGGCTGACCCAACTCGAAGAGAAATAGTTCGTCTTATTGCTTCTAATGACCGAACAGTTTCAGAACTGGCAGCACCTATTGATATGTCTTTAGCAGCAATTTCTAAGCATATCAAAGTTTTAGAACGGACAGAATTACTTAATAAGACAACGAAAGGGAGAACATATATATGTCGTCTAAATCCCGATTCGTTATCATCCGTTATAGAATGGCTTCGTTTTTATGAGTGATTTTGGAACAGGCAGTTTGATGTTCTTGAACGTGAGCTAAATAAAGCCAAAAAGGAAGAACATTAGATTATTAGTACAATTTTATAATTAACTTATTTAGGAAAGGTTGATAAAGATGGTTAATACATCAACCACAACACTTACTATGATTCGTCGTTTTGATGTCCCTGCGGAAAGAATATTTGACGCTTGGCTGAGCCCAGAAATGATGAGAAAATGGTTTTTTACAATGGAATCAACGAATAAAGTGGCAAACAATGAGCCTATTGTAGGTGGCTCCTGGGAAATTGTCGACCATAGAGAAGGTAAAGATTACAGGGCAGTTGGTAAGTACATAGAAGTTGACTCACCAAGTAAATTAGTTTTCACATTTAAAATGCCTCAATTCAGTGATACGGAGGACAGGATTACCGTTGAAATTAATCCTTTTGAAAATGGCTGCGAGATGACCTTCACACAATTGATTGTCGTTCCTCACGAAGAAGGTTGGACTGAGGAAGACATTGAAAAAGCACATGATGAATATAATAGTCAAACTGAACAAGGTTGGGGTTATATGTTTGAAGGGTTAAAAAAATTAGTAGAAACTGGTAAAATTAATTATCCATCTTAAATTACATTCACCGAGCGTCTACTTTCGCTCGTGCTTTTATTTCAGAATTACGCAATAATGCAATAGAAAATAAGGTGCTTGTTTAACTATCGGATAGTTCGTATTATAAGGTCGACCAGTAAAAATTACTGGTTGACCTTTTTTAATAGATTCTATTATATCAGTAGCCAGCCACCTTTTCTGACAAAAAAACAGGATTACACCTTCAAGAAAAAACATGGGGATTATATAGGTTTTTTTAATCAATCGTTTATTTCAATATAAATATATTTTTATCGAATGGGTGTTACATAAACTTTTGAGACAGTGATCATTTAAGTTAGTAAAAATGGGAATTTACCGATATTTTGATTTACAAATGTTCAATTCATTCGTAGCTATTTTTAGGTTGTATAGGGCTTTGCTGAATCTTTTTAGATAATGGTAATTGTTTACATTGTGGAATGAGCGGAGTTTAGGTAATATAAGTATACAAGTCTGCGCTGTTCGTAATGATTATTAAGTTTTAACCTTTAAGCTGTAATAGGGAGTTTTATATTGAAACAGGAATGTTATGCCTTGTCATTGACTTGGACAACAGGATTGTTTCTGCAAACACCCACTTTGAGGAGTGGTGGTTTAAAACTTTCTTACTGAATACGGCAATGGCGGCTTACATCTTTAAATGTTGAAACCGGTCTCGGTCTGAGGCCGGTTTTTTGCTGTTTTTTTCACAACGTACTATCGGAATTGTATGTATCGCTTTGTAGTCTGAAGAACCGAACCGATAATATCGAACCTATATTGAACTAATATATTTATTTTCAACCGTCTTACATTTTTTCCATAGTTTACAGCTTGGTACCGTACGTGTTGTTTATTAGCAACATTTATTCTTGCTTTGTATACCGATTGGCATAACTTGAGGCAACGAAAGCATTGGGTTTAATTTTGGGTTCCACTCCCATGGATTCCATCCTAGCTACCATTTCTTTTACAAACTCACTTGTTTTGTTCCGTTTTCCAATCCCGATATCAATGTGGCCCTCCATGATGAACGTTGCCCCTTGATATACAGCAGGCAGTACAATATCGATTAACTGATTTTTTCTTTCTTCCGTAAACATGGATACAATCTCCTCAGTTAACGACAATTCATGGGAAATACGTTCATGTAATTGGGTCATCCTTCTAGGAATCGTCACTTTTCTTATACAAGCCCACACACCATTCCCGACCTGCTGTATCACAATGCCTGTAATGAAAACCGTATGTTTTTTATGTACTTGAGAATCAGTACCGACCATCAATCGATAGTTACCAGATGGATTTAATTTCATGAACTTTACAATATGATCGAATACCTCTTCAAATGACATGTTTTTTTCCTGAAGATTTTGAAATGGAATGTTATGAATTGGATATTGCCTCATATTGTTGCACCCAACCTTTCCTTGGCTATAATACTGATTGTTCCATATCTACTCCCCGCCAATAACACATCATATGAAGTAAGTTCTTGTTTCGTGCAGTGAGTAGAACCAACCCTCAAATGAAGATGTAGTCATCAATAAAAGGAAATGTAAGAAATAGCTCTTATTAAGAATGCAAAATCCTTAATGAAAATTCTAATTGAGAGATACCGATCCAATCTATTAATGACATTTGCTGATGAAGCTCATTAATAGTTTGAATCGTTAACGGTTCGAAAATATATATCCCTAACTAAACATACATAGAAAGAGATCCATTAGGAATTTTTTTCTGGATAGTCTTTTTTAGGACTATCCAGTTTTTCTTTTTGAGGAGTTATGAATTCCTGAAGTCCCTGCTTAGCGAGACGGATATTTCCCTTTCTTTCCCGAAAAAATAATTGATAAATATTTCCAAGTGAAATATACTTTTTTGTAAAGGTCAACTTTATTTTTCACGAAAATGAAAACGTTATCACATCATGAACCTTATTTCTGATTTTATTACTAAGTCTCGGATTCTATTATCAATAAGGGAAGGTGTGGTTTTTTGAAAAAATTATCTATTGGAATGTTTACCTTTATGCTGTATTTTGTTCCTTTATCAAGTACTTCACCTGGCTTTGCAGAAGTAAAACCAGATTACAAGCTATATGTGATGGCGCCATTGGGTGAAATAACAGATTGGGAAGCATTTAAAGCAGAATTGATTCAGTTGAAGGAAAATGGAGTATATGCAATAACAACAGATATCTGGTGGGGATTAGTCGAGAGTAAAAAAGATAATAAGTTTGAATGGTCCTATTATAAAAAATATGGGGAGGTAGTGGAAGCTTCCGGTTTAAAATGGGTGCCCATTTTATCTACGCATCAATGTGGTGGTAATGTGGGTGATGATTGTAACTATCCCATCCCAAGTTGGCTCTGGAAGAAAGATTCTGCCGAAAACATGGCATTCAAGAGTGAAAGTGGTTACTGGAATAAAGAAGTACTTGCTCCATGGTGGGATGGAACAGCTGATCAATACAACGAATTGTACAAATCCTTTGCAACGAACTTTGCTGATAAAAAGGATCTAATTGTCAAAATCTATCTAAGTGCAGGTCCAGCTGGGGAATTGAGATATCCCTCCTATCAAAATGCAGACGGTTGGAACTATCCTGAGAGGGGACAGCTTCAAGTTTATACAGAAGGTGCGAAACGGAATTTCAGGCTTACCATGAAAGAAAAATATTCCACTATTAAAAAACTCAATGCTGCTTGGGGAACAGAGTATAAAAAATGGAATGAGATTCAACCGCCAGGTAACGGGGATGAATTTTTTACTAGTGGTGAAGCAAGTGACACACAATTTGGAAACGACTTTATGGAGTGGTATCAAGGAGCTCTTGAAAATCATCTTTCAAAAATTTCGAAATTTGCCCATAAACATTTTGATAAAGTTTTTAATGTACCAATTGGGGCTAAAATCTCAGGTGTCCATTGGAAAATGAATGATCCAGTTATGCCGCATTCAGCAGAGTATAGCGCTGGTTACTATAATTACTCTCAACTACTTGAGCAGTTTAAAAAGTCTAATTTGGCCCTCACGTTTACTTGTTTAGAAATGGGTGATTACGACGCCCATACTGCACCATACTATAGCGCTCCTAAAACGTTAGTGACTCAAATCGCTACTTTAGCTAAAAAGAAAGGAATTTCCTTAAACGGTGAAAATGCACTTCCTCTTATCAATAATGAATGGGGTTTCGATAATATAGCAGAAATGGTTTTCAACTACGATTTTGACGGCTTTACCTTGCTTAGAATGTCATATTTATTCGATGATGAAGGAAATCCAACAAATGAGTTTAGGATGCTGGCAGATAAATTAGAAGGTAAGTCTATTCCAGTTACATTCACAGTTGAAAATGTACCTGTCTCACCCAATCAGGGTGTTTACTTGATTGGTGATAGAGGAGAAATCGGCAGGTGGAATCCTGCAGATTACGAATATAAGCTAACCCAAAATCCAGAAGGCAACTGGAGTGGAACATTCCATTTAGCCGCAGATCGATTCTATGAATTCAAGTTTCTCATAAAAGATGAAAATGGAAATACTACATGGCAAGATGGTAAAAATAATAGCTATAAAACTCCTTTGAATGGTAAAGGAAACTACAAAACCTCATGGTAGATAAATATATAAGGAGTTAAAAGAAAATGAGTACTAATGATAGGTAGGCAAAGCTACTGTTTAGAGGGAATGGTGAAATACGATTTGGAAATTTGAAAAAAAATACCTTACTATTTAAAAAAAAGATTTAAGAAGAAGTAATTAGATACTTAGTAAATGGTTGGAATAGATGGCTTATTAAGTTGGCTAGTAATCAAAATGTAAATCGTTTGTCATTGTAATACCCTTGATGTTAGGAGTTTATACGTATAAACTTTATTTAATATTGAGGAGTGGTTAAGTTGAAAAAGGTAACAATAGACAAATTAACATTTAAAAATCATCTATCGACGATTGAACAACTTTCATTGAAAGATTTTATGTTTAAGTGGCTAGGTAACCCCGAAGAAGGTTTAGATGATTTTCTTCCACTTACGTACACAGATACTGTCTTTGCAAAGATGGAAACACCATTGGAAACCAATTTTCGGATTCAAGGTGATGAAACCTTAAGATATGTAACAATAACGGAAGATAATCAGATTGTTATAGGGGTCTTGGACCTAAATCAAGAGTTAGCGTTTAGAATTTTGTCTCTAGAGGAGCATTTGGAATCAAATCTGAACCGTTAGTTGAACAAGATAACAGAACCTGCCATAAATAAAGCCTTGTAATTTTAAGGAAATGCTTTTTAAAATTTTTCCATCTATAGAGTAATATTAGCTTTTTGAGTTGTTAGAAATTAAATTGGGCAAATAATCAATGAATAGACAATTTTGTCCTATGAAATTTAATTAGGAAAACACCCTAAATGTTCGAATTGGATTCTATATCTGAACCTAAGAAAATAGACTTTCAAACGTTTTCCTATTATTAGGGTTTTTGTATAAGATAGTGAAATGGAGTAAACTGAACGAAAAAAATTGACTTTAAGTTGAAATTGAATCTAATAAACATCCGGAACTAAATCTAAATAGTGAGTATGACCAAACATTACTTTCCGTTATATTTATGGCCCATTGTATGTTTTAAGTGTCCAATCACTAATTTATAGCAATCTTGTAATTCTGGAGACATATTTTCATTCTTCACTAACATCCTTAAGGTCTTCTCTGTTTCAGAGACTACTTGGTGTTTAATTGACCTAGTTTGTTGTATCGACATTTTATTCACTCCTTTTCTTAATATTATTGACATATATCAATTTAATTAATCTCAATTTGCCAAAATTACATTAATTTTATACGAGGAAGAGTTTACTTTTTAGGATTATACAATTGCCTATGCGGACTATTTATTTCTGTTGGAATTCTCTGAAATCGGCACCTGCTAGGTTAATCTTTTCTAAACTAAACTAAATAGAATCAGATGCTATTTCTAAAAGTGAATGAAAATTATATGAAATGTTTGAATAGCCCTTCTCAATGTGAGAGGGGCTATTCTTACTTTAGTTGCTTAGCTTTCTGTATTTAGTGTGAATATGTGGTACTTAATTATATAGTAATTACGCTTTTGACATTAAGCCCGATTTACATATATACAGATTTTGCAAACGTGCTGATGCAAGGGTGGCGACGTGGCTACCTACTACAATAAAGTTGATTTATTTATTGTAGAATAGCGGCAAATAATTTGTTGCAACATGTAAAACTGTGTCAGATTTCACTAATAATATGTTTGATATTAAAGGTATCAAGTTCTTATTGGAGAAATATTAATATCATGGCGTTTTTTAACGAGAGTATAACTACATGGAATTAAGAATTTCAACTTTAAGGAGGGCTCTTAATTATAATACAATTGTATAAAATATTAGGTATCTGTTGTTTCACTCTCTTTTTTCAAACAATATGGTCCCCTGATATTTTTGCCGAACAAAAAACGTATAAAATTGCGGGAGAATGGGCTCTTCCACCTTTTTCATTTAAAAATAAGGATGGAGAGCTGACTGGTATTAACATTGATATAATGGAGAAAATAGCGGATTATAATGGGCTTGATTTTGAATATATTCCTATGGGTATGCAAGATGCGGAAAAGGCATTAAAGGATGGATCTATTGATGCGATTGTTGGTAGTACATATAGTACCGAAAAAGATAATCAATTTGATTTTACCCAATCATATTTCACAATGTCTCAATCAATAATTATCCCAAACGCCAAGCAAAATGATATTCATACTCTCACAGATTTACGTAATTCACATGTTGTACTTGATAATAACACGCCAGTAATCAGCACATTTTTGAACATGAGAAATACAAACCTAACTACTGTTTCTAATCAATACTCGGGTATTCTAACATTATTGAACAAACGGGCAGATGTATTTATCGGAAACAAATGGACTGCAGACTATTATTTAAAAAAGTTCAGACAAGAAAATCATTACATCATACTTGATGAAGTTATTGAACCCGCAGATTATACGATTGCAGTTAAACAAGGGAATCAAACGTTGCTTTTCATGATGGACAATACACTCACTGAACTTAAAGCAAATCGAAATTTAAACGAGATAATTGATAAATGGGTCATGCCTCAATCCAATCAAAAAATTGCCAAGCTGGAGCAATTTATCTTTTGGTTAATCATAATCTTAGCCGCAGTAGCTCTGATCCTTTTAATTATTTACATATGGAATCAAAAACTTAAGAAATCAGTCCATGCCCAAACAAAGAGTCTACACCTTTTAAATAAGGATTTACAGATGCAACGGCAAAATATTGCTAATAGTAAAGCATTTAAAGATCAAATTTTAAACAATATAAATACAGGGATCATTACATTCGACCTTGATTTTGTAATAACTAGCTGTAATACAAAAGCATCGGATATTCTTAACATCTCCGCGGAAAATATTTTGAATCTTAGGAATTATCCAACTCTAATAAGGTTATTTAATAGTTCCTATCAAGAACATGAAGAGAAAAATGGGACAAACTATTTTCAAGTTTTGGTATTAAATGAGGAGAGTGAACGCAAAGTAATCTCGTATACGGTACATAAAATGTACAATTCTGAAGAAATACAAACAGGATTCTTACTTTCCATGAATGATGAGACGGAAAAGAAACTATTAGAGAAAAAATTGGTCACTCAAGAAAAGTTGCATGCACTTGGTCAACTAGTCGCAGGTGTTGCACATGAAATTCGGAATCCCTTAACATCTATAAAAACTTTCATAGATCTGCTTCCGAGTAAATATGAAAATCCTCAATTTCGCCAAGTTCTTATGGAACACTTGCCTACTGAAGTAAACCGGTTAAATGCGATTGTTACTGATCTAATTGATTATGCACGTCCACGTCCACCAAATATACGAAATTATTACGCTCACGAACTTATTTCTTTACTTGCTTTTCATAAGGTAACTATGGAAAAAAAACAAATTAATTTTGAACAAACAATTGATGAAGATCTTGTTTTTTATATAGATTTACAACAAATTCATCAGGTGCTTCTTAACTTAGTATTAAATTCTATTCAAGCGGTAGAAGAAACAGAGCATAAAACTATTAAAATTACAATTGATAAAATGAACGAAAAAACAGGACGGATTGTCATAGCTGACACGGGCAAGGGGATGAAACAGGAGGAACAAAATCACATCTTTGAACCTTTCTTCACCAATAAAGAAAAAGGGGTCGGATTAGGCCTTACGTTATCATACAGACTAATTAAAGAAAATAATGGGGATATTTATGTGAAAAGTTATCTTAATTCAGGAACAAAGTTCGTCATCTTATTACCTTTATCTGAAGAACAAGAAGCCATTTTGAGTTAATAATGTTATTAAATCTTTTGTTATGATTATAAAAGGAGGAACAGAAATATGAAGCCACATGTGCTAGTGATTGATGACGAACCTGCAATTTGTACAGCTCTTAGCTTTGCATTAGAAGACGATTATCAAGTTGTCACTACTACAGATCCAGATGAAGGTCTTCGACATATTGAACAGATTTCAGTTGATATTGTTCTACTTGATTTGCGGATTGGAAGTAAAAGTGGATTAGATATTCTTCAAAAAATTAAACACAGGTCCCCCAATGTTACTGTAATTATGATGACGGCCTATTCATCTATTGATACTTCCATTGAGGCAATAAAAAATGGGGCCTATTACTATATCGAAAAGCCTATCAATATAGAAGAACTGTCATTGCTTTTAATGAGGGCAGCCGAATTTAAACAGATGTCCAATCAGTTAGAGACGCTTCATGAAGAATTAGAGAAGACAAGAGGATTCGGAAATTTCCTTGGCAACAGCAAAGCAATGCAACGTATTTTTTCAATGATCGAAAGAGTGAAGGATATTGATTCAAGTGTTCTTATTACAGGAGAAAGCGGAACTGGAAAAGAACTTGTCGCCCGAAGCATTCATACTTTAGGAAGACGAAAAAACAATCCAATGCAGATTGTTAATTGTGCAGCTATACCTGAGATGTTGCTAGAATCTGAATTATTCGGTTATGAAAAAGGAGCGTTTTCCGGTGCCACACAGCGGAAGGAAGGGAAATGCGTTGCTGCCGATGGGGGTATCCTTTTTCTCGATGAGATTAGTGAAATGCCACTTCCTCTTCAAGCTAAATTATTACGTGTGCTACAGGAACGGGAAGTAACACCTCTTGGTTCCAATACAAAAATATCATTGGATTTCCGTATTATAAGCGCAGCTAACAAAAATCTAGAACAAATGGTAATGGAAGGTAAGTTCCGAGAGGATTTGTATTTCAGACTAAATGTTATCCCAATTTCTATGCCACCATTAAGAGAAAGAAAAGAAGATTTACCATTGCTTATGGATTATTTCATCAAAAAACACGCTAAGGATATGAATCGGGAAGATAAGACGTTCACAGCATCAGCACGTCGGTTGTTGCTAGATTATCATTATCCAGGGAATGTGCGCGAGCTTGGTAACATTATAGAGTATGCTGTTGCCCTTTCAAACTCAAATAATATGGAAGATACTGACCTGCCACAATATGTTCAAGAACAAAAGCTAATATTACAGTCTGGCAGTCCCAATGAAGACTTTAACAGTTTTAGTATCCCAATCGGAATCTCGATGAAAGAGATAGAGGAAAAAGTAATAACAGCTACGCTTCAATACTGTAAAAATCACCGACAAAAAACAGCACAAATTCTAAAAATTTCAGAAAGAAGCCTTCGCGATAAAATTAAGCTTATTTCAAATGGGGAATAAGAGATAAATTAAATCAACCACTTACCGGCATTTTTTTCTGGGTACCCGGCAAAAAATGCCGATTTTTAAGATTAAAATGCACAAAAATTCGGCAGGAATTGCATTTTATAGCTATAAATCGACTTGGCACAGTACTTGCATTTAACTTTACTAAGAAAGGAGGGCCAATATGAAAAATGGAGCACTCTTTATAAAAGCTGCTTTGTTATTTTGTTTCATAACAGGATGCTCTTTTATGAATGAGCAGCAGGAAATAACTACACCTGCTAATACCTTAATTCAGAAGCAATTAATTTCTGAGGGTCAGGATTTAAATAATCGGCTGCTAATTATTGCAACAGGAGATATGTCAGGAGTTTATTTTTCATTAGGACAAGTATTGTCCAACTTGTATGAAAAATATAATGGAGCTGTATCGGGGACTCAAGTCACTCATGCATCTATTGAAAATACTGAATTAGTTAGCCAACATCAAGCAGAAATTGGGTTTACTACTGTAGATGTACTTGATTTGCCAGAAACGAATAAATCAAAGTTACGTGCATTAACCACCCTTTATTCAAACTATGTTCAAATTGTTACAACGAAACAAAACAATATTGATTCCTTAGAAGATTTAGTTGGGAAACGCATTAGTATTGGCACGTCAGGAAGTGGTACAAGACTGATTGCAGAACGGGTCCTCTTGGAAACTGATTTACCGCTTGACCAATTGAATTTATCCTATCTTTCATTTTCTCAATCTGCAGAAGCATTACGTAATGGTACTATTGATGTGGCTTTCTTCTCTTCAGGTATCCCGAATAATGAAATCGCTTTCATCTCAAAGGAAACGAATCTCTCATTTATACCTATACCGGAAGATATCATTGACCGCCTTCAAAAACAAAATGGTGGTTATACAAAGAATGAAATTTCAAGTGACACATATAAAGGAATGAAAAAGAATATTAAAACGATTTCAATTAAAAATGTCTTATTAACTTACGACGAAATGTCAGATTTGCAGGCGTACAATCTTGTTAAAACATTATATGAACATCTGCCTGAGTTGCAAGCATACACATCCGGTCGCATCTGATATTTCAATAAATGAAGCAACTATGCAAATTCCTATTGAGTATCATCAAGGTGCCATAAATTATTTTACCGAACAAGGAATTATTCATTAATAAAGTAAAATGGGGAGGTTCATCAATTGAAAAAAATAATTAGTTTATTCTCAATAATATTATTGGTTATGCTTGCAGGATGTGGTAATCCAACGCCACAAAAGCCGGGGGAAGCAACTCAAACAAGTACAGGTGAAAAAGGTGAGAAAAAAATTACGATAGCCGGTAATGGCGGGGTTATTGAAAGTGCCATTCGAGATGTGATTGCTCCAAAATTCAAAGAAGAAACTGGGATTACAGTTAACTATATTTCGGGTTTATCAGGTGAAATTTTGTCAAAAGTGGAATTACAGAAAAACTCTCCACAAATTGATGTTGCCCTTTTTGTACCTGTTGATGTAATACGAGCTCAAGACAAGGGACTTATTGATTCCGTTGATGAGTCTAATGTTCCAAATATGAAATCTGTAGATTCGCGATTCATTCCAATTGAAAAGGCTGCTGCTCCAGTATTCGGCTTGGTTATTGCACCAGCTTACAATACAGAAACATTTAAAAAGAAAGGGTTAAAATCGATTGAATCTTGGAACGATCTTGTATCTCCAGATTACGAGGGTAAAACGGCATTTTCAGACATTACGAATGATTGGGGCTTTAATACTCTTAATGGTTTAGCAATTTCAAATGGCGGCAGTACAGACAACATGGAGCCAGGGCTTGAAAAAGCAAAAGATCTTGCAGGATATTCGAATACTTTTTATAAAAATTCAACACAAATGATGCCAGCTATCCAACAAGGAGCTGCTGACGTAACCGTGATGGGAAGTTATTCTATTGGCGAACTTGCTGTTTCAGGAGTTCCAATCAAAATGGCTGTTCCTAAAGAAGGTGTGCCGCTTCAAGCATTTAGTGCTTCACTTGTGAAAAATACACCTAACAATGAAGAAGCACTTGAATTTATCAACTATTTAATTAGTGAAGAAGCACAAGAGCTAATTTCTGAGAAAGGATTTTATCCGACGGTAGAAGGAATGAAAATTTCAGAAAAATTCGAAGAGTCAATCGGACTTAAAGAAACCGATAAAACATTCAAACCTGATTTTGCTAAGTTTGCTGAGATTCGTGCTGAAGTATCTGACAGATGGGCAAAAGAAGTAACTCCTGAACTAGGTAAAAAACTCAAATAAAAAGGAGCGGGTTGAACACATGGAAGTCTTAAAAAACGATGTAGAAATTAAAAGGACACATACACATCTTGAACCAGTACAACACTTAGGTTCAAATAAAAATGATGTAGAGGTAAAAGGAGCATTTAAACAATTTGGATCAAATGTTGTATTAAATGGCATTGATTTAGAGGTGAAGCAAGGAGAGTTACTTACTCTTCTTGGTCCTTCTGGATGTGGAAAGTCGACAACCTTAAATCTTATTGCAGGTTTCCTCGATGCAGATCGAGGTGAGGTTTATATTAAAGGGAACAATGTAACGAAAGTTCCGCCATATAAGAGAGATTTAGGTATGGTTTTTCAAACTTATTCCCTTTTTCCTCATATGACAGTATATGAAAATCTTAGCTTTGGATTGAAGTTGCGAAAAGTAGGTAAAGCTGAACAAAAAAAGAAAATAAGTAAAGCACTGGAATTAGTAAAAATGTCAGGATTGGAAAATCGTTATCCGAGAGAATTATCAGGAGGGCAACGTCAGCGTGTTGCTATATCCAGGGCACTTGTAGTTGAGCCAGAACTCCTTTTACTTGATGAGCCCCTTTCAAATCTTGATGCTAAGTTACGCCATGAGCTAAGAGCCGAGATTAAACGTTTACAAAAGGAGATTGGGGTAACAACTATTTTTGTAACACATGATCAAGAAGAGGCTCTGTCTATGTCAGATCGAGTAGTGGTTATGAATGCAGGTAAAATCGAACAAATCAGTACCCCAACTGATATTTACAATCATCCTAAAACAGAATTCGTCTTTCAATTTATTGGAAAGTCAAATTGTTTTGAAGGTAAAGTTTCAGAAGTGGATAAGCGGAGAATTTCAGTCAAAATAGGTGATGATATCACTCATGTTGATGCAGATAATATCATGGGAAATGATAGCAATTTGAAAGCTGGGGATGAGGTGAAGATGTATATTAGACCCGAAAAGGTACAAATTGTTCCTGCAGAAGAAACCGCTTTATCACTTTTTGATTACCATAAAGCCAAGATTAGTCAAATTAATTATCTTGGTACGTCATGGGAAATTAATGTTTTATTACAAGGGAAAAGTGTTCAAGTTTTGACTTCTTCTTTTAATTCTTCATGGCAAAATGGGAGTGAGGTGTATATCGGATGGAGCCCATCAGAAGTTATGCTAGTCAAGAAATAGAAAAGGATATGAATCCAATAGAGCCACAAAAAGAACCTAAATTCAAAAAAAGAAAAGTTTGGATACCTGGACTACTCCTTTTAACACCTATTTTATTATTTATCTTTGGTTTCTTTGTCATTCCAATGCTATACATTCTATATTTAAGCTTTATTTCAACTGATAATCTTGGTGGGGCAGATGCAGTATATAGCTTGAAAAACTATACACAAATATTTACGGATAGTTACTATTTGTCTTCTTTATGGTTGACAGTGAAAATCAGTTTATATTCGGTTTTAGTTTCTCTATTTCTAGGTTATCCAGTAGCAATGACAATGGCAAAAAGTTCACCACGAATTAGAGGGTACATCACTCTCTTGATCGTGTCACCACTTTTGGTAAGTATAGTGGTTCGTAATTTTGGTTGGTATCTATTGCTACTGCCTAACGGAACGATAAATCAAACGTTGATGGCTCTAGGTATTATAGATACTCCATTGAAACTACTATTTTCGGAAATTGGAGTTGTTATCGGGCTTTCTAATGCATATCTGCCTTTCATGATCTTATCTATTGTTGCTAGCTTATATAATATTGATCCTTCTTTAGATAAGGCGGGAGCAATTCTTGGGGCAAGTCCTTTCAGAAGGTTCTTTTCAATTACTTTGCCGCTAAGTATACCTGGTATTGTCTCTGGTTGCATTCTTGTATTTAGCTTGTCGATGAGTGCCTATGTTACACCTGCACTAATGGGTGGAGCAAATGTACCTGTTATGCCAGTTGTCATATATGATCAAATAAATAACTTGCTTCACTGGACATTTGGATCAGCTCTTTCTTATATTCTATTAGCAACAACGGTCATTTCAGTAGCTGTCTTTACTAGAATGTTTGAAAAAGGGAAATTTAAGGAGGTATTCCGATGATGAAAACTCTTGGTGGCCTTCGCATCGCTGTTGCTGTGTTAGCAATAATCTATATCTTAATACCACTCATTGTTGTTATACCTGCTTCTTTTACAAGTGCTAATTATCCAAGTTTTCCAGCAGAAGGTTTCTCACTACAATGGTATACCAAAATTTTAGAACGCCCTGAGTTTTTGGAAGCATTTATTAATAGTGCCAAATTCGCCGCCTTAGCAGCTATTTTCTCCGTCATATTTGGAACTTTAGGGGCTCTTGGCATTGCAAAGTATGATATACCCGGCAAATCGTACATTACGGCACTCTTAACTTCTCCATTAAGTGTGCCGCAGCTTGTTTTAGGTATTGCACTGTTGATGTATTTCACACCAATGATGCTTGCCGGTACTTCTACAGGATTTTTAATTGCCCATATTGTCATTTGTATCCCATATGTAATGCGTCTCGTTTTAACTGGTTTAAGTGGATTTGATTATAATCTTGAACGTGCTGCAGCTATACTTGGTGCTAATCCACTTACTGTTTTTTTGAAAGTGACACTTCCGCTTATTGGATCAGCTGCTATCTCAGGAGGACTATTTGCATTTCTAACATCATTTGATAATGTAACTGTCTCTCTTTTTATGGTATCACCTGAAATGCGTACGCTTCCAATTGAGATTTTTTCACAAATGCAGGATGCCTATAATCCAATCGTTGCTTCCGTGTCAAGCGTAGTTATTTTCATATCAGTCGTTCTAATCGTTATACTTGAAAAAATTCAAGGTGTCGGAAAGGTTTTCGGCGGTTCTCATCATACGAACGGTTAATAGAAACGTAGACAATAAGTTTATTATTCACTAGCTTGAATTAATTAATTTTTCAGACATTTTTCCTGCAGGTTTTTACACAATTTGTCCATTCAAATAAGATAAACACCGTTTTGCTGCTGATAAAGGAGCCGTTAGGATGGGGACAGAAGGGTTAACCAGCTTTGCTACATGTTCCATACTATATTGGGAAAGCACAATCACTTCTGTTCTTCCATCCATTTGTTCAACCATCATTTTTACCCGCTCGTCATGTTCTGTTCTTTTTCCTTGCGATAATAAGTGAATAATCCCAGGATCAACTATGGATTCCACATTACAGTCTGGGTTTTTATCTCTTAGATAGTTTTGAAGGGCGATTGGTGTTTCTTTTACTGTAGATATTAGACCGATACTATTATATTGAAGTGCTTCATCAAGCATCGCCTCATCTGACCGAAATAACTTCACAGGATAAAGAGGTTGTAAAATTGATGTAATATCGTTAAATGCAGAGCAGGTAAGTTGAATACAGGAAACACCAGAGTCATAGGCTAAGTTCACTAATAAAGAAAAGCGGCGAATGATTTCTGGAGTTAGCGTGCCGCTTTTTTCCATTAAAGCAAGCAGGTTCGTGTCCATGAAATGAAGAAGCTCAAGGTCTGGTTCAACTGTCTGAAACGCTTTTTCAATCGGATTTAGTGCGGTTGTTGTTGCATGAATCAATGCAATTTTCAATAGAAACCCTCCTTTTCCTTTAATTTCATTATATCTAGCAGGACACTGCAACGCTATCATATTCTTGAATACGAATGACAGAGGTTACAAAATCACTTCGATAAAAACCTCATTTAATAAAAAATGTTGGATAGGTGTTCAATAAAGTATGTCTCTTGTTAGGAAAATGATAAAGTGTTTGACTGAAGAAGTGATATCACTTATCGATGATCTTTTCTGTCGTGAAACTCGATTCATATGTGTACAATCTTTTCGATCAGCCATATTTTTATTCGAAAACTATAAAGTGGGTATGATGATTTTTTCTATTCATTTATCTCTAGATTATTATAGAGAAGGCAGTGAGAAGCATGGAGAAAGAAGTACTTGCTGAAATAAGTCAGATTATCCCCAGTGACAGAATATTTAATGATTTATCAGAAAGGTATTGTTATAGCTATGATGCTTCTTTTGGAGAGTATTTACCTGAAATAGTTATTCAACCAAAGAATGCAAATGAAATTAGTAAATTAGTAAAATTGGCAAATATACATATAAAAGCTGAAGAAGTGGGATTGTTCTATCCACCTGACCCTAGTAGTTCCAATGTGGCCACAGTCATCACTGTTAATCCTGGCTGTCAGATGCAAATGAGCATTGGCATTCAAAGAGAGGGAGCGGCATAGCGGATCAAAAGTATGCCACTTGTTGAAATACTCACTGAGGCTTGCGGATTACATTAATGGAAAGAACAATGCGGTAATTAGTCAATAGAACAAGTAAGCATAAAAAGCACCAGTAATTCCTTTAAATAAGGAGAAATTGCTGGTGCTTTTTGTTAATCCATAATAATCTATTTCATGCTCAATTCTTAAAGCATATGTTACGAAATTATATGATTGATTTCAATACATACTATAACTGTCTGACTCGGTAGATGGCATTATCAGTTGCTCGAAATGTGTTGGTAAGAAATCTAAGGAGAACTTATATAAACAGTTTAATTTTTATTGTACAGAAGCGGATGTTTCTATTCCATTTTTTTAACTTCATTTTATCGAAAGCTAGGGTGAGCCGCCTCGATGACCCCTTTTAGTTCGATTGATTAAAACCTTTAATTGATATTACTAATCATAAGGCCTTGAAATTTTACTATATTAACATATGGAAAAGGGTATAATAAGAAATATAAGAATAAATTTCTTAGTAAAAAGGATATTTGTAGTATCGGGTTTAATTTTTTATAAAACCTTAGATACTTACATAAAGACAGAAGGAGAAATGATTCGTTTGAATAATAAAGAAGCAAAAAAATTGAGTTACCTGCAAATTATGAGGAATTAAAAAAATCTGCCAATCGTACATCGAATTGGAGAGAACGTTTAGATGCGATTGAAGAGTTAGGTCAGTTCAATAATAAACAAGTTATCGATGTACTTACACATATAATGAATAGCGATGCTGTGTATAAGATTCAAGAGGCCGCTTACCGTAAACTTAAAGCATTCGGTGAAGATGTTCAATTACCTTCAAGGAAAAAAGGAGAATTGATTAAGGGATTACGAAAAATCCTGTTAAGAATTAAGAAGAGCTTACCTGAAGATCATACGTTTAAAGAATTCAAAGAGAAGTTAAAGAAAATGAGAATGGACATTTATGATATTTACGAAGGTGAAAAGGGAGCGGACTTTGATAATTGGCTTGAAAACACATGGACAGCCTTATCTAAAAAGTAAATATTAAATGACACAATTTTTATTTTAAAGAATATAAAGTAAGTTACTCGTTCAACTATTAGCGTTTTAGTTTAATAACATAAGAAAAAGGAGCATTGTTTTGCTCCTTTTTCTTATGTTTAAATATCATTACATTAAAATTCACAAAAGTAATGTTCTTCTGATTCACTCAATATTGAATTCGTTAATAATTAATCATATTCCATATTAGGTGTTGTCTTACAAAGCATAAGCTGAGAAAACCAATATAGATGAAGCCATAAAGCAAAAGGTTCTTCTAATGGGAAACCTTAGCTCCAAAATGCACTCCAAACACTTTGTACATTTCATTGTATATATAATGAATTATTTATTAATTCCCCCTAAAAACACATTTTCTTTATAACTCAACATAAAGTTAGTAATACATATATTTGAATTCATACGTTAATGAACGTATATATTATGCTTGAGCTTGAGTATGTTGATCAGAAATTGATAGAAAACTTTTCTCCTAGAAGTAATTTAATGTCCAAAGATATAGATGTTAATTACATAACACGAAAAACCCTTTTTAGTATTCGCTTTAATGGTGGCTACCATCATCGAAGTATTCAAAAAGAACCTATCTACTCCTTAGTTGCTTCTAGTTTTCAAGACTGTTACAACCTCCAATACTTAGAGACAAAAATATCTTTTTCTGAAATTAACAATATACAAGGAAACCAAGAGGCAAAACATATTCTGAAGTTATAGATAGCGCAGGAATACTTGTGTTTTTTTTAGAGGGAAATCTGTTTGCTTACATTGATGATATATTAGATTACTTATTTTGGGAAATTGATATTTGATAACAATTAACCAAGAATAATAATGATAACGAGGGGATTCTATATGGATATTATCGGAAAAGGTGTAATTCGTAAAGATGCATGGGATAAGGTGACAGGACAAGCGATTTACACCGGTGACCATAAAGAAACAAAAATCCTTCATGTTAAAAAGGTAATTAGTCCGTATGGACATGCCAATATTAAAAATATTGACATAACCAAGGCTGAAAAAGTTGCTGGAGTTCGTGCAATCATAACTGGCGGGAATTTACCGCTAACAGGAGAAGAGATCAGGGATAGGTACCCCATAGCTCAAGATAAAGTCCGCTATCATGGAGAAGTTGTCGCACTTGTTGTTGCTGATACACCCAAACAAGCAAAATTTGCAGCAGACAGTATTCAAGTTATTTATGAACCTTTACCTGTTATCAATTCACCAATGGATGCCATAAATCCTAAATATCCTTTACTCCACCCAGATTTAGATACCTATAAAAAAATATCCGAGGTATTTCCTGAGCCAGGTACAAATATAGCAAATCGAACCAAAATCCGAAAAGGTGATATGAAAAAAGGTTGGCAAGAGAGCGATATTATTGTCGAGGAAAAGTTTTCTTTTTCCCCTTCAGATCATGTTGCTATGGAAACAAGATGTTCCTTGGCAGAAATTCGGGCAGATAATAAAGTTGTGATAAGTTCTTCTTCTCAAGCACCATTCATGATCAAGCGTTTAATAAGTGATTATTTTGGTGTTGAAATTGGAAATGTTATTGTAAACACGCCTCTAGTTGGAGGTGCTTTTGGTGGTAAAGCCTCGGTACAACTTGAACTATTAGCCTATATTGCATCAAAGGCTGTTAATGGAAGGCTAGTAAAAGTTGAAAATAGTCGTGAAGAGGATATTTTGACATCACCATGTCATATAGGATTAGATGCGACAGTGAAATTAGGATGTACAAAATCTGGTTTGCTTCAAATTGCGGAAATGACTTATCTTTGGGACGGAGGAGCATATGCTGACAAGGCTACAGACCTGAGTCGTGCTGGAGCAGTTGATTGCACTGGTCCTTACCATATAGAAAATATTTGGTGCGATTCTCTTTGTATGTATACGAACCATCCATATGCCTCACCTTATCGTGGCTTTGCGCATTCAGAAGTTTTGTTTGCATTTGAGCGGACTATGGATTCCCTTTCCAAAAAGCTTGGAATAGATCCACTTGAACTTCGTGAAATGAATGCGATACTCCCTGGTAATTCCACTCCAACCCAGGTTCAATTGAATTCTAGCACGGTAGGTAATCTCCCTAAATGTATAAGTGAGCTTAAGAAAAAAATGAATTGGGAAGAGGGCCAGCTAGTTAAAATAAACGAAAATACAATAAGGGCGAAAGGGATAGCTTGTGTATGGAAAACTTCTACGATTGATACCAACGCTGGCTCAGGTGTCATTTTAACCTTTAATCCTGATGGAAGTGTAAACGTCATATCAGGAGTAATAGAAATCGGTACAGGAACGAAAACGGTTTTAGCACAGATTGTATCTGAAAAATTGAAGATGGATATTGATCATGTAAAAGTTCAGATGGAGGTAAATACACAGAGTACTCCAGAACATTGGAAAACTGTAGCAAGTCGTGCGACATTAATGGCAGGGAGGGCAGCGATTCAAGCTGCCGAAGATGCTCTATTACAAATAAAGCAACTTGCTTCCATTGTGTTAAGAGCCCCAGTTGAAGACATCGACCTCGGTCAAGAAAGGGTATATCTAAGGGGCGATCCTGAAATTGGAATACCATTCAATCAGTTAGTTTATGGATATAAATATCCTGATGGAAGTGCAATAGGAGGACAAATAATCGGTAGAGGACAATATACCATTCCACACATAACAAATTTAGACCCCGAAACAGGTGCAGGCAAGCCAGGACCTGAATGGACAGTTGGTGCACAAGGGGTTGAAGTAGAGTATGACATAAATGAATATACTTACAAGATAGTCAAGGCAATATCTGTCATTGATGCAGGAAGGGTACTGAATCAAAAAACTGCAGAAGGACAAATAATGGGTGCAATGAGCATGGGCTTAGCTTTTGGCGGACGTGAAACGTTCTACTTTGATAACTTTGGTAGGGTGTTGAATCCTCAATTTAGAACATATAGACCGTTAAGATATGGAGAAAATCCTGAATATATTTGTGAATTTGTAAATACACCACAATTAGATGCTCCATATGGCGCTAGGGGCCTTGGAGAACATGGTCTTCTTGGCATGCCAGCCGCTCTCGGTAACTGTTTATCTCTTGCTGCTGGAATACCATTAAACCAGTTGCCGTTAATCCCTGAACTTATTTGGAGAGGGAAGAAAGGGAGTAGACTGTGATGTTATCTTACAATTTCGAATACTATAAACCAAAATCCATAAAAGAAGCGATAGAACAATACCAAACATTAAAATCACAAGATAAAAAACCTTTGTACTATGGTGGAGGAACAGAAATTTTAACATTAGGACGTCTGAATTATATATATACCGATGCGATTATTGATTTGAAGGGTATTCCTGAATGTAAGGTATTCGGCTTTCAAAACAATGAACTAATCATTGGTTCAACATTGAGTTTAAGTGTATTTGAAGAAAACAAGGTGTTCCCTTTATTAACGAATACTTCAAAAGAGGTTGCGGATTATTCATCAAGAAATTCAATTACTATAGGTGGAAATATATGTGGACAAATTTTTTATAGGGAGGCTGTACTGCCATTTTTATTATCAGATAGTACTGTTATTATTGCAGGACCAAGCGGAGAAAAAAAATTTTAATTAATGAGATTTTTAATAAAGAATTACGCCTGGACGAAGGGGAATTTCTAGTTCAAATTGGTACAGAAAAAGAATATCTAAAAGCACCATACCTAAGTGTAAAGAAACGTAAGCAATGGGACACGGGATACCCACTTTTAACAGTTGCTGCTTTAAAAAAAGACGGGATTATTAGATTTGCATTCAGTGGGGTATGCTCATATCCATTTCGTTCAATTCCAATGGAAAAAATACTAAATGACAAGAAATTATCTTATAAGGAGCGAGTTTTAGCTTCTTTTGAGTATTTACCAAGTCCTATATTAAACGATATTGAAGGATCAGATGGATATAGATTATTTGTTTTAGAAAATACCCTATCTAATATTTTGTCATATTTAGGTGGTGAAGAACTTGAATAGGTACCCCACAAATCAAAGAATCACAATTAATTTAGAAATAAATAAAGAGTGGTACGAGATAGATATACTGGCTTCAGATATATTGCTTGATGTACTCCGAGATAAAATCGGACTTACTGGAGCTAAACCTGGGTGTTTAAATGGGGACTGCGGGGCTTGTACTGTGATAGTGAATAATCAGCCAATAAAATCCTGTTTAATGTTAGCTATTGAGGCAATTGATACAGAAATTCTTACAATAGAAGGTCTCAAGGATACACCGATTCAAAGAGCATTTGTAGAGCATTTTGGTTTTCAATGCGGGTATTGTACATCAGGATTTATATTGATTTGTCAGGCATTACTCCTTAATGACAACAATCCTAGTCCTGAAAAGATTAAATCATGGCTTTCTTCGAATATTTGTCGTTGCACCGGATATAAAGAAATTGAAGAATCAATACGTTCAGTAATAAACAATATAAAAAATCAATCAATTAAGTGACGTTTGTCAGTATATCTGAATAAAATGCCTACATAGGGAGTGATGATATTGAATGAGACCTGTGAATTTGATACAAATAAAAAAGTAATTCACTCCTTTCAACGTAGTATCGAAATTACTTCAGCAATCCTATTATTAACCGGGCAAATCACAATCATTGGCATATTTGTAAGGCCAGGCAGATTTAGTCTCTCATTAGGTGGTCCTCTTTTTGGAGGACATCGTTTAGAAGGGAAGGACCACTCGCAAGAAGGAAACCTTTTTATCGATATACTGGACATCATTATAGCTATATTATTAATCAATGATGTAATACATGTGACTGGCTTTTTTGTTTCGTCTGGTGAGTTTACAATTAATGTTTCAGGTCCTATTTTTGGTTATCCTGAAGTTGTTCCGGCACTGCCAATTGAAGATTATAACTTATTTAATACAATCATAACTAAGCATTATATCGTACCACCAGAATTATTAACTAATATAAGAGGGAATGAGTAAAATGTCATTAACAGATATTCCTACAGTAAAAAGTTCTAGAAACAATGCATTTCTAATAGCCCTTCCCATTATCATTTTCATATTTTTCTTCACTCAGCAAAAGTCCACAGATGACTAAATTCATTAATAAAGGTAATACCTTAATCCTAGATAAGTGTCATCTGCTAAAAATGCTAATATAGAGAATCCTTGATACAAAAGGTGCGGGAGATAAATGAATTATCTTTAAGGTATTAAATAAATTGATGAAACACCCGTAAAGATTAGATCAGTATATGAATGAGCGGAACAACAAGATAAATGAATTAGCTTTGATATCTTGAGAGAAACATAGGTTTTAATCATTTCAGAGGTGAGGCCTGATTTTTATGCTTTACCTTTTTTGTTTTGTTTTATAAGTTCTATGTAAATAAAAAATTTTGCATTGCAAGTATTCTTGATGTGGAAACATTTCGAAATCAACATAAACCTAATATATATTGGAGATGCATGAATTAATAAAGACTTATCATAAAAAAATCCCTGAGAATGCATTTTTAAATAAGCTTTGTATAAAAAAACACAAGCATTAAATCGCAGTTAAACATAGAAATGAGAGAGGGAGATAGGTAGAAATTTCAATGAGTCTCTCTGAATAGTCAATTCAGTATTTTATCAATAGTCTGTTTCCAAAGAAATTTCCTTTCTACAATCCAGTAACTATGACCTGATTTTATGCTAATAAGGTTTCACCATACTTATTTTAGGAGGTAGATTAAAGTGGAAAAGAAAAATATGATAATAAATGGAAAGAAGATATCTTATATTGAGAAGGGCAATGTTAATGACCCCCCTGTTCTTTTATTGCACGGGGTACCTGAGTCCAGCCTTTTGTGGAGGGAAATGATTCCTTGCCTTGTGTCTTGTGGATTTAGAACCATTGCACCGGATCTCCCTGGATTCGGCGAAAGTGAACGGTTTGATGAATCCTCAACATGGGAGAGATATGAACAGTTTGTCTCGGATTTTACGAGGGAACTAAAACTAGATAAATTCCATCTGATTGTACATGACTGGGGCGGACTTATTGGACTTAAATGGGCATGTGATCATCCAGAGAGAATACTAAGTCTCTTTGTTTCAAATACAACCATATCAGGAGATTACAAGTGGCACTCACTTGCTCAGATTTGGAGAACACCAAATGTCGGAGAAAAAATAATGAAGCGCATGTCAGATGATTCCCAATTTCAAACTGACATGAAGAATTCGATTCCGAACATAGTTGACGAAACTCTGGAAGACTTCTATCGTGTCTTTAGAACTCCCGAATCAGGTAAAGTCATCTTAGATCTATACCGGTCAGGAAATATAGAAAAGGTTAAATCGTACAATCAAAAACTAAACCAGATCAAAATACCTGTCACCATAATTTGGGGGGAGAAGGATCCTTATATCCCTTTTGAATTTGCCTACAAGCTCCAGAAAGAAGGTTTACCACATGCACAGGTTCACATCATTCAAAATGCCGGGCATTTCATCCAAATTGAAGTACCTGATAAAGTGAATTTTTATATCCAACAGCATTTTAAAAACGTGTAAACCTTTAATAATTTTTATAGAGTGGGAGAAGCGGCAGCATTTCCCTTACACTCTTATCGTTTGATTCTTTAGATCGACTTGTTCTCCCGTAAAAGACACGATTTCTGAACGCCTCATTCCCTTTTTCGCAAGTAATGTAAACATTACTTCATTCTGTTTGAATAATCTTATTGTATTATTAGAATAATTACCTATAAAATAGGGTGATAGAAATCCTTAAAAGTAACAGTGAGTCAATACACAAAGCATTGAACGAAGTTAAGAATGACGAATGCTAATCTGTTGAGAGATCATTATTGAAAAGGGCTTTGTTCATTATCAGGAGCTGATTTGCGGCTCTTTTTCTTTTGCAACTATGGGGTAGAATAGTTTAAGAAAGTATTATACATAAATTATATAATTTGAGGAGAGAAAAGATGAAGACAGATAATTTTGATTATATTGAACTTTGGAGACAAGCCATGGTAGATCATACTGGAAATATACCGAAAAGGCTAAATGATGATGCAGCAGAAGAAGCTTTTTGGTCTTCGAGGGTTGAAGGGAAAAAACAACATAAAGAGGACCCTTATGCAAAACTTGTGCAACAAGAGCTACTAACATTATTAAATCAAGATGATCATGTTTTAGAAATCGGTCCTGGGTGGGGCAATTATACCTTCGCTATTGCTGAAGAAGTCAGGAAGTTAACTTGTATAGATAGTTCAAAAAGCATTATCAGTTTTTTGGCATCTCAGGCAAATGAAAAAGGTTTCGAAAACATGGAATTGATTCATAATAAGTGGGAAAGTGAGACAAAAAGAGAGAAATATGACGTAGTATTTGGTTTTAATTGCTACTACCGTATGAAAGAAATCGGTCATACCTTATTAAAAATGAATGAGTCAGCAACACGTTTAGTTATCGTAGGTATGACAACAGGACCAGAAAAACCTCATTATATGGAATTGAAACAACGAGGATATACAATCAATTTGAGAAAACGAGATTACATACACATTTTAAATGTATTGTATCAACTTGGAATACTAGCCGACTGTAAGATCGTGAAATTGAAAAGCAAAAAAATCTATTCTTCTTATGAGGAAATGATTCGCGATAATACTACAAAAATTCTGGATCAGCATTATTCTGACCATGAGGTGAAAACTATTCTTGATAAATATGTGGTAGAAAAAGAGGGGAAATATGAGTATGAATATCCATTTCATGCAGCCTTAATGTATTGGAGTCCAAAGGGAATTTGAAAATATTAGTCTGGTAACCTTTAATAGTATGTGGTGAGGTATATATAGAAGGAAGGAGCTTTGTCTGAAATACCTTTATTTAGCAGGTGTAATGCCGCCCATGTTGTTTCAATGGACTGCCTTAGCCATTGTTCAACCAGCTAATATTATGTACCGACGCAACCACATATAGGACAAATCCTTTTATATTCAACCTATCCGGTACTAACTCATGGGGGAATCTATCAACGACCTACAAATCCTCAAATGGAGTATCAAACAGATTTAAAAATAACTACCCAATTGAGGTAGTTATTTTTTTAAGTAAAAGGGATTACAAAATATCAAACGAAGAATTGATGGTTTTCTTCTTTTGTAAAAACGCGATATGCGTAAATACTTGTGTTGATGTAATACTTTCATGGTCTAAAAGCTCCTGAAGAGTCCGTAAATCGATGTTAAAATGGTTTTCCTCACACACAAAAGGGGGCGTAAGCGTATGCTGTAAAATGAGACAGGGAAAAACGCGCAGTAAGCAACCGTGCTTTTTCACTTTATAGCCACGTATCCCCAATTACTTTCCATCTTTATAAAAGACTTCCTTATCGTGGATTTGAAACGAACCCTTGGGGGGGAGAAGCGGATGAAACGGCAGCAAAGTCTTTTTTTCCATAAATTCATATCGTTTAATTTAGTAGATGTGTTCCTACGTAAGAAACATGATTTCTGAACGTCCGATTCCTGTTGTCGCAAGTATTTAAAAATCACTTCATTCGGTTTGGCTAATCGCGATGTATTTTGTTTTAAGAAGCGGAAAAACACTATTTTAAATTAAATCCTACAGAGACATATACCGGTAGTTTTATGATCCATTTTCAATCCCATTCATAATTTCCGAGTCAAGGTTAATTTTTTTGTTTTTGAACTTGATCTAATTTGATGCTGTATGAAACGCGCTCAAGTTTTGTTTTCGTGATAGTCTGTAAGCCCATTCAAAAACGCTATAAACATATTCAAATTGCTTATTTTCAAATTGAATGTACAGAATGGATTCAACTATTGCTTGCTGTAACTACAAACAAACCACTATAGTCAAAGGTGCATATACGATAATAAATTATTCGTTCAATAACTTCTAATTATAATTCACATGAAAAGCATTCATAATTCTAAGGATCTTAAGAGGTAGAGGTTCCAAAGTCCAGATAATAAAGGAGGTTCAAAGGTTTAACTATATCATAACTAATTTTTATTCTAGTTTACATAATATATATTATAGGAAGTTGTATTTTAATTGTTAATTTTGTCTCATATCTTAAGAATACTTAACAAAGTGAGACGAAAACTCAGATTTTTATTATTTATAATCTGTTTTATTTATTAATTTTAGAAATTACATTTAGTTAGAAAAAATCAAATAATTATCATATATCATAATTTCGTTAAAAATTTGATTGATTTAGAATCTCAGCATTATAATGTGTTTTTTATTTCTCATTATTGCGGTTCTTACTAATTTCACAGAAAGTTCAAATCTTATGTAATTTACTTTACTTTTACTTATTTCTATAATTATCTGCTAATTTCTTCTGGCTACGTACATAAATGATTTTCAATCTTTATTTTAACCAGGATCTAATATTTATCTAATATTTCATTCGTAGTTTATTTCGGATTTTTCCCAAATTAAATCCAGCATTAATTATCAGAATGTTTCCTCACGATTTGTTTACATAAAAACTCTTACAAATTCAGCAAATATTTTGCTCTGTACTTGGTATCCTTCAACTTTAAAGGTCAAAAAGAATTAAAATCACAAATTTATTATTCTGATATATATAAATATAAGCAAAATGAGAAATATTTCGGGTTAACACTTCGGAAAAGTTATATTAAAATAATTTTAAAAAAAACGGAAATTCCTTATTGAATTGAATAAATCCATCAAAAATTATGCAGTTGTTTAATTAACAACCTGAAATATCATAAGTTCCGCTTACCAATAAGAAATAATAAGATAGTCTTCTCTCTCTACCCACATAATTCTCATAATACCGTTAATATGTTTTATTATTAATTAACTGTTTATTGCTAATGCTACTTAAACAAAGTTGTGTTTGAAAATGCTGTTAGAGGAACGGTTAGCATAAATAACTTTCAGAAATATGTTAATAAATATCAAACATTTTGATCAAATATTAAATCCGCTCTTAGGTAGATTAATGCTGAATTAATTAACCATTCTTATTAAGCACACTAGGAAATAATGATGGAGAAAAACAAAGTAGATCCGCTTTCAAATGATCAAACTTAATTACATCATAATAAAGATATTATGACTAATAATGTTAAACGTAACATTAAGTTTGAGTCTCTTTTCCGCTATATTAAACACAATAATGCTCAAATAGCTACTAAGTCATTTCAAGTAGTATTCTGTAATGTACTAAAAAATCACTAAACAACTAAGCATTTCGAGAAAAGGATACGAGATGCAAAGATTCAGCAATCGGAGAGTACTTTCGCATATTGCGCGATAATTAATAGCTTTAAGGTAAAATAAGTTACTGAATATGAACACAATATGATCTTTTCAACATATAGCTTTGTAAACCTTAATAATGTTGATTTTTAAACATACAAAAGAGACCACTTATTGTGGCCCCTTTTGTATCTGTTTTACTAAAATTTAATAAAGGCATGTAATCAATCCGTATCTTAGTTTCATTTAGGTCTTGTAGCTCTTATTTTCGGACTTTCACCTAGCTCACGAGAAAACTCTTCATTAACACGTTCCGGTTCTATTTTTAAGTTTTTGGGAGTTTGAGGTAATGATTTTTTTCTGCTAGATGATTTTTGATTGTTTGATCTTCCCATAATACTGCCTCCTAACTAAATTTTAATCTTTATTAGTATGGCTAGGAATCACGATTATATATCTTTAGATTAGCTCATGAACAAATATTTTATCTTAATAACAGTTTTTTTGACCAGCTCCTTTTTATACTACTAACGTACGAGTTAATTCATAAAAAAAGCGCTTCTTATTTAAGAATCGCGCTCTTTTATTTAACCCTTTTTTAGGTATTCCCTTATTCAAAAATGCACTTGGATATTCAACAACTCCTGAAATATTATAAAGAGCATTTTCTTGCAACTCCAATGCCATAAATGCCTCTTCTGGTACTTCGAAAGGTGCTTTTATTCCCCATAAAGATGTTTTTTCAAACCCGAATTTCGGATAATATTCTGGGTGCCCTGTACAACAACAGAATTGTATTCAAGTTCTTTTGCTTTTTTTAATGCTTCAAGAATTAAGAGTCTTCCTATACCTTCATTTTGATACTCTGGCAAGACTGAAACAGGAGCAAGGGCAAGGGATTCAGCAAATTGATTGTCATTATTAATTTTTAATTTAGATAAAAGAATATGGCCAACAATTTCTTTATTCACGGCCACTAAAGATAAATTTGGAATAAATGCGTCGGATTTTCTAATACGAGACACCAATTCATGTTCTTTTTTATCACTAAACTCCATATTAGCAAATGCACTTCTTACAACTTTTTCAGTAATTTTATAATCCTCAGATAGTTCCTGCCTAATTGTAATGCTCATTCTTAAATCTCCTAACTCATATAGCTTATATTTTTATATAAACCCGTATTTTATCATATTTTTTTTCGTCAACTAACCTGATCCTTTCATTCCTTAAGAAAGAGGTTGCAACAGCAGAACTTCCCTTGAAGTAAAGCATCAATGACCTGTTTTAGTTGAGTAATCTATGTAGAGAATAATTACTTTTAAATAACACATATTAACGACAAATAAAGAAATCATTTTATATAGTCGCTTATACTATTCATCAATAAAAAATAGAATAGGAAATCATATGCGTTTTCCTATTCTATATGAACAGCTTTGTTGATTAAGTTCGAATCGATTCGACACGATTTTGGATATATTCCAACGAACCTTTAGCTTCATGAACGATTTGTTTTAAAAGTTCATCAACTGTTATGACTTCCTTAATTAAACCGACTGATTGACCGCATGACCAGATCCCTCCGTCTAAATTACCTTCAAAGTAGACGCTTTTACTTCTTTGTCCCGTTATTAGCGGGATTAATTCTCCTATAGTGGCTCCCTCATTTTCTAGTCGGTCGACCTCTTTACTAACAGTATTTAACGCTACACGTGAAGGACTTCCTATATTTCGCTGAATGACGATTGTATCCGCTTCATTTGCTGAAACCATCCAGTTCTTCACGTTATCATGAATAGGGGCTTCCTTCGTAGCCATAAAGCGAGTCCCCATAACAATCCCTTCAGCACCGAGTGCCAATGCACTAATAAGGCCTCTACCGTCTGAAAAGCCTCCACCTGCTAGTACAGGTATTTTAACAGAATCAACCACTCTAGGGAGCATTACAAGCGTTCCTACATCCCCCATGCCAGGATGGCCGCCCGTTTCATTCCCTACGATAACAACAGCATCGACTCCCAATTTCTCTGCAGACAGTGCGTTTTTGACACTTGCAACCTTATGGATGACAGTAAAACCATGCTTTTTAAGTTTTGGCATTAAAGCCTCAGGACTTCGGCCACTGGTTTCAACAATTTTAACGTCTTCCTCTACTAAAATATCAATAAAGTCTTCATTTGGAGTAGCAGTTTGACTTGGAAATAGATTCAGGTTGACAGCAAAGGTTTTCTTCGTTAATGCCTTTACTTTGCGTACTTCATCACGAAGACCTTCGGGTGTAACCTGTGTTTTGGAGGTAATGATACCTAATCCACCTGCTTCAGTTACTGCAGCAGCAAGCTGAGCTCGGCCAACTTGAAACATGCCACCGCAAATAATTGGATATTCTATTCCTAATAATTCAGTAATTCTCGTTTTCATAGGCCATACCCCTCTCTATACTCATGCATTCCGTTAAATATAAATAATCTTTTATTCCAATGAAAAATACACATCCATGACTATAGACCATATTTATGAAGCCGCTTGTAAAATGTACTTCTAGGGAGATCTATCAATTTTGCAGCTGCGGTGACATTTCCTTGTGTCCTTTGCAATGCCTCTAGCATTAAATCTCTTTGTATTTTTTCTCGGGTTGTCAGTTCATTTTCCTTAATCCAATTTTTATCAATTTCCTTCGGAGACTGGCAATCCACTTGCTGCGTAATTGCTAGTGAATGCATAGAATTTAATAATTGTTCATAATCTACTCGACCATCTTGAAGCAAGATAGACAATCGTTGCAGAACATTCTGTAGTTCTCTTATATTCCCTGGCCAATTGTAACCCTTTAAACTATTTAATAATTCTTCTGATAATGGAATATTCCAGTTATTCACTTCACTAAGATAGCGGACAAGATACGGAATATCCCCTTTCCTTTCCCTTAAGGGTGGTACAAATACAGGATAAACATTTAAACGATAATATAAATCTTGGCGAAAGGATCCTTCATTTACAAGCTCTGCAAGGTTACGATGTGTTGCTGTAATAATGCGAATGTCTAAAGAAATACTTTTTGTACCACCAATCGGAACGATTTTTTTTTCTTGAAGTACACGCAATAACGCCACTTGCATGGCATGTGGGATTTCACCAATTTCATCGAGAAAAATGGTCCCTCCATTAGCCTGCTCAAATTTCCCTGTATGCCCTTGACGCTTAGCCCCTGTAAATGCGCCTTCGACATAACCAAATAATTCACTCTCCATTAAATCTTTGGGGATGGCTCCGCAATTTATGGTGATAAACGGTCCTTTTTTTCGAGGACTATTTTCGTGAATAGACATAGCAACAAGCTCTTTTCCAACCCCTGTTTCACCAGATATATACACATTAGCTTCGGTTGGTGCAACAAGCTTTACTTTATGTAATGTGTTTTGAAACGCTTCACTAATACCCATTTCACCCTTGAAATTAAACAACTTAGATGGCGAAGAAGTTGGAAAAAGCCTATTTTGGGTATGACTAAGACCTTCTGATAAAAATAAACACTTTCCTGATACCCTTTTATCTTCTGTAGAAATAAGAAGAGTTTCCTTTTCAATTTGGTATCCAAAGTTTAAAAAATCAGACAGTCTCATTCCAATAGATTGAGAAATTTTTTGACGAACTTGTTTGCTGGCTGAAATGATGATTTCTTTATGATTACAAACAATAAAGGGGCGGTCTGGATAAGCTTCTGCTAGTTCAATAGATTGCTGAGTTAGTGCCAACTCTCTTTTATAGGAGCGAACCGCCATCTCTTGTTCTATCGTATACGCCAAAGTGGCAACCATACCAAGCATAGATGGATGAAAATATTCAACCGGACACGATATATCTAAAACGCCCATTAACATCCTATCTTCATTAAAAATAGGCATTGCAGAACAACTCCATTTATGTGAGGCAATAGAGTAATGTTCGGTTCCTTGAATCATTACTGCCTCCCCCGTTTTCAAAGCAGTTCCAATAGCGTTTGTTCCGACTTCACCCTCCGTCCAGCGTACGCCTTCCACAAAATTTATTTTACCTGCTTCATCCAGAATTTTTTCGTTTCCAGATAGGGAAAGAACATATCCATCAGGGTCTACTAATAAAGCCATCATTCCAGACTCTTTAATCGCTTGGTTCATTCTTGTTAATTGGGGCGATGCTACATCTAGAAGTACGGAGTTTTTTTCTCTTTGAACGTTCAATAAATCATTTGTTAACACATGATTACCTTTATTTAGATACGGATTGACTTGTTCTTTTTTACAGCGATGCCAAGATTCCTTAATTCGCTTGTCCAAGCGATTTGAATCGAGAACCCCCTCACTAATAAAACGTTCCCATGTACGTAAATAACAACTAGTGGATAACATATAATCCTCCTCTAATCATCTGGTTTAAACATTTTCAACATTCATTTGAAAAATAAGAGCATGTCTTTTCAATCAAGAGAAATAATACCGTGGAGTAATAAAAAGGATGTTGATCGAGGTCCACTTTATTATAGTAGATTATGTATGCGCTTACAATATTTTGATTACAATTAACAAAAACTTCACAATAAAAGCTTCACATGATCATTCACGTGAAGCTTACTTATTAATCATTTATGCGTAATGCCTATTCCTATAATGCTTGTTTTTATGAAAAAATGACGCCTCCATCAATCATGATAGATTGTCCTGTCATATAGTCAGAATCTCGTGAGGCGAGATACGATACAAACTTCGCAACATCCTCTGGGGTCTCAGGTCGTCCCAAGGTAATAGAATCCGAAAACTTTTTAAATGCTTCTCCTTTTCCCAGATTCATATATTGCCCCATTTTTTCATCGATAAGATCCCACATTTGTGTACCGACGATACCTGGACAGTATGCATTTACCGTAATTCCAAACTGAGCCAATTCTTGTGCTGCCGCTTGTGTAATGCCTCTAACGGCAAATTTAGTTGCTGAGTAAGTTCCTAGTAGGCTAAACCCTTTGTAACTAGCTATACTGGCAGCACTAATAATTTTCCCGCCTTCTTGCTTTTTCATTTGCTCAGCAGCCGCTTGCAGACAAAAAAGCACACCATTTACATTTATACTAAAAATCTGTTCAAGGTCTTCCTGAGTCACTTCAAGCAATGGTTTAATTTGGGCAATTCCTGCATTTGAAACCATAACATCAAGTTGTCCAAAATGATCCACAACTTGATCAACCATATTGAATACTTCATTTCTTTTACTTACATCAGCTTTCACTGCAAAGCTTTCACGTCCAAGTTCCTTAATTTCGTTTACAACCGATTCGGCGCTATCCAAATTGACGTCGTTAATCACCACATTCAATCCATCTTGAGCTAGTCTCAATGCAATCGCACGTCCAATTCCACGACCTGAACCAGTGACAATCGCTGTTCGATGACTAATAACCATACAAAATACCCCCAATTCAATAGGATTCAGTTCATTTAAGTATGCACTGCTTGGCCACTAACGCTTAATAATGCCTCATGTATGCACTCCGACAAGGTTGGGTGCGCTGCTATTAGATCTTCCATAATATCAGTCGTAATTTCCGCATGGAGCATGACCGTTCCTTGACCAATTATTTCTGTCGCGTGTGGGCCAACGATGGAAAACCCCAGTATCTCATTAAATTGAGGATCTACTACGACTTTGACCTTTCCAATCTGTTTGTTAGAAATAAGCGCTTTTCCATTTGCGGAAAAAGGAAATTCTCCAACTTTAATATCACCATATTTATTTCTTGCTTCTGTTTCCGTCAATCCTACGCTAGCAATCTCAGGGGAAGTATAAATACATCGAGGAATTGCTCGATAATTTACTTTAGTCTCGTGTCCACAGGCATTCAGAGCAGCTACTCTTCCCTCATGAAAAGCTACATGTGCAAGTTGGATTCCACCAATCACATCACCACAGGCATATATTGAAGAATTACTTGTTTGCATTTGATTATTTACAGAAATACCATGTTTGGAAAAATCAATACCATTCCGCTCTAGGTCCATTCCGTTTACTCTAGGCTTTCTCCCTATTGAAACAAGTACGTAATCGGCATGAACTTCGTCAATACTGCCATCACCTTTATCTAAAAATACTTTCTTATTATTGGTATTCATGTCTTTGACAGATGTGGAGGCATGGATTATTACCCCTTGGCTTTCCAATTCTTTATGTAGGACGGCTGAGATATCTTCATCTTCCCCTGGGAGCAGCTTTTCACCCATCTCAACGATTGTAACCTTAGTGCCCATCCGGCTATAAATACTTGCAAACTCGCATCCAATGACTCCGCCTCCAATAATCAAAAGTGAAGTAGGAATAGAAGGGAGTGACATGGCTTGGCCACTATGGATGATCCATTTACCATCGAACGGTGCAAATGGTAATGGAATCGGTTCGGAACCTGTAGAAATAATGATTTTACTAGCTTCAATCTCTTCATATTTATTGTCATTTTCTATCCGAAGTTGGTGGTTCGTTATTAAAGAAGCTCTTCCTTGAATTACTTTTATTTTATTTTTTTCATTAAATAATGAACGCCTTGGACAAGTGTCGACACAATAGCTTTCTTTCGTTTCTGCACCACTTCCCAATCGATATCAATTGTGTTAGATGGGAGACGGATTCCCAATTCACCTGCATTTTTCACCAACTCATACGTATCAGCACTTTCTAACAAAGACTTCGTTGGCATGCATCCTTCGTTTAAACAGGTTCCTCCAAGTGGCCCATCGACAACCAGTATCACTTCTTTTCCCTGCTGGGCAGCAGTAATTGCCGCTACATACCCAGCAGGACCTCCTCCGATAATTGCTATACGATTCAAGAGATTTCCTCCTTTTTCTATAAAAGCATAGTCATTGGCTCTTCTAAATATCTTTTTATTGTTTGTAAAAAGGCAGAAGCAGGAGCCCCATCTAAGACACGATGATCAAAGGTTAAACTGAGTGGCAAAATAGTTCTTCTTTCCAACGTATCTTCAATATAGAGCGGAGTATCATAAGCAGAGCCAATTCCAAGAATTCCTGTTTCCGGGGTATTTAAAATCGGCGTGAAGTGTTCTACACCGTATGCTCCCAAATTGCTGATCGTAAAAGTAGAGCCATTCATTTCTTCAGATGGCAATTGACCTTCACGAGCAAGCTTAGCTAGTTCCTTTCCTTTCTTCGATAACTGCTTTAGTGTACAGACATCCGCATTTCTTATAACTGGAACAACTAACCCCTTTTCCAAGGCAACAGCTAATCCAAGATGTACATGCTCAAATAAATGGATTTTATCTTCTACATAAGCACTGTTCATTTTAGGGTGATCTTTTAATGAATGGACGACAGCTTTGGCAACAAAGTCTGTGACCGTCAGTTTACTATCATCATGTTTTTGAATAATTTCTGTAGCTTGTCTTTGCAATTTGATTAAAGCGGTTACATCTGCCTTCATCGTAAGAGTTAATTGAGCACTACTTTGTAAGCTATCCTGCATACGTGTGGCAATAATTTTCCGCATTCCGTTTACAGGAATCTCCTGTGTTTTCTCTATAGATTGCGCAGGGATTAAGATACTATCTTCTTTATTTTCAGGCTTTGATTCAGGTCTCTTAATTGCTTTCTGTACATCATCTTTAGTAATTCTTCCACCCGGTCCAGTGCCTTGAATTTTCTCAATATCAAGATTAGCGGCCTGTGCCATTTTACGTGCAACAGGGGTAATCATCACACGATCCACATTTTTACTAATTGGCAAATTAGGTAGATCTGGATTTTTCTGTGTTTCTTTTTTGTGGTTTTCCGGCTTGATTTCTTCAGCAACAGGCTCATTAACCAATACGTTTTCATTCGGATTTCCGATATAACAGATAACTGTTCCAGGAGGGACGCCTTGTCCTTCTGGTACAGCTATGTTTAGTATCGTACCTTCTGACGGCGACTCGATATCCATTTCTATTTTCTCAGAATTAATGCTGGCTATTGCTTCGCCCTTTTCTACAGTATCGCCGACTCCCTTACTCCATTCCGAAACAGTACCTTCTTTCATTGCCATGCCTAATTTCGGCATTACTACTTCAACAGCCATGTCTTTTTTCTCCCTTCAGCTTTGTTTCTTTGCCTATCATTGGTTTCAGGCTCCAACTTTCGAGGATCAATGCCAAAAAGGTGGAGCCTTTTTCATTTTTACTTACACCCTAAGAATAGATGGTTCTCCTAACAATTCTGATACAACTTTAATTACTTTCTCTGGTGTAGGTAGATAGATATCTTCTAGTGGTGGAGAAAAAGGTACCGGCGTATGTGGTGCAGTAATTCTTTTTATTGGCGCATCAAGCGTATCAAATCCTTTATCCGCGACCAATGCTGCAATATCTGTGGCCACGCTGCACCTTGGATTTGCTTCATCCATCACAATAAGACGGTTTGTTTTTGCGACGGAGGAAAGAATCGATTCTTCATCCAGCGGTGACAAGCTCCTTGGATCAACAATTTCAACTTCAATGCCTCTACCAGCAAGTTGTTCAGCAGCATCCATTGCCGTATGAACTTGTTTACCGATAGCAACGATGGTTAAATCTGAACCAGACCGTTTTATTTCTGCTTTTCCGATTGGAATCGTATAATAACCTTCTGGTACCTCACCTACCATGTTATATAGCGTTTTATCTTCAAAAAAGATTACTGGATCATTATCCTCGATAGCTGAGAGTAACAGCCCTTTTGCATCATAAGGGGAAGAGGGGACAACTACTTTCAGTCCCGGAATACTTGTAAACAAGGCATATAAGCTTTGCGAATGCTGAGCTGCTGCCCTAAATCCTGCGCCATGCATCGTACGAATCGTAACAGGAACTTGCGCTTTTCCTCCAAACATATAACGGAACTTGGCCCCTTGATTTAAAACCTCATCTAAACAACTCCCAATAAAATCGTTAAACATTAACTCTGCAATCGGACGTAATCCCGTAGAAGCTGCTGCCATAGCGGCTCCCATATACCCTGCTTCGGCAATCGGTGTATCTAAAATCCGGTCACGACCAAATTCTTGCACTAATCCTTTTGTAACCCCTAAAACACCACCCCATGCTTCGTCATCTTGAAGATGATCAACTTCTGCTCCGCCGGCTACATCCTCTCCCATAAGAATGACATTTTCATCTTTTCTCATTGCGAGCGCCATTGCTTCATTTATTGCTTGTGACATACTGATTTTTCTACTCATCTCAATTCCTCCTTTTATTGTTTAATAAGAAACATAAACATCGTTTAATAAATCGGAAGCCTCTGGATATGGGCTTTCTTCACTAAACTTAACAGCTTGTTTAATTGCCTCTTCAACTGAATTCTCGAGGGAAACCAATTCAGTTGAAGCTAACAGATTCTGATTCAGTAAGTATTTTCTAAATTGAGCAATAGCATCTTTTTCTTGTTTATGTTCTTTCTTGTCTTGTTCTTTTTTATATTTCTGAGCATCGCCCTCGAAGTGTCCATAATTTCTATAGGTTACGCATTCTATTAATGAAGGACCTTCTCCTCTGCGAGCTCTTTGAACTGCTTCTTCTGCTGCCTGATAAACAGCAATTACATCCTTCCCATCCACTCGAACTCCCGGGATATTGTAGCTTATCGCACGATCGGCTATTGTTTTGCAGCTAGAAGCATAATTAAAAGGTGTGGCTTCACCATAACCATTGTTTTCAGCAATAAAAACAACAGGAAGATTCCAAATAGCCGCAAGATTGATCCCTTCATGAAAAGTGCCGTGATTATTAGCACCATCTCCAAAAAAACATACACTTACATGATCAGTTTTTTTATACTTGGCAGTTAATGCTGCACCACAAGCAAGTGGAAAGCCTCCTCCGACAATACCGTTTGCGCCTAACATTCCTTTATCTAAATCGGCTATATGCATGGAACCGCCTTTTCCTTTACAAAGACCTGTTACTTTCCCGTAGATTTCGGCCATCATTCCATTTAGGTCGCATTCTTTAGCTATACAGTGACCATGACCCCGATGAGTGCTTGTAATGCTGTCCTTTTCTGTAAGGTGGGCACACACGCCTACTGCCACCGCTTCCTCCCCAGCATACAAATGAACAAATCCTGGTAAGATTCCCTTAGCAAATGATTCATGAACTTGGTCTTCGAATTTTCTAATCTCAAGCATTTTTTTGTACATCCAATAAGCCTTGTCCTGTGATAACTGAATTTCTTTAGTTTGAATCGTTTCCATATTCCAGCCCCCAATCTTAATAATGAGTCAATAATATATAGTGCAATTTACGTGCCAAAATGAAAATTCGCTATATTAGGAATTTATCTATTTTCTAAAGAAACAAAACGAGACAAAATGAGAATGTTGTCTCGTTTTGTCTCGTTTTAAACAAAAAATGATAAAAGGGGGTTTTAGAATTTTTCATATAGAATGTATGTAACATGATTTAGCATGCAAAATTGATAGGTACTATTAAATAGCAGTTCAAAAACTAATAGAGATGGGGACAAAAAAAGACGGATCCATTTTGCTCCGCCTGTATTTGTAGCTTTGTAATAAAGTTTGATAAAAAGTAACCTTATTTGGTTGTTAACACAAAGACTCCATTTTGAAAAAAGTTTGATTATTTCATTGAACCTTCTTCTGCTAAAGCCCCCGTTAGTTCCATAAAAGTGCTGCTGACCTGCTCCGGATATTGAAGTAAAGCACCGTTAAGTTGAAGAAGACGTCGATTCCACCTACCTTTAGATGGTTATTATAGAAATCTCACATTATGAAATATATGTATTTTTCATTCCGTTCGATTATTAATTCTTCTATACCTAAAATTGCTGTATCTGATTTTGTTGTTTGTTCTTGAATCCATGGCAGGTAAAACTGAATTATTAAATTCTTCGTACGCTTTTTTTGGATTAGTATTTCTGGATATTGCAAAGAAATAAATACCTATCGTTCTACCTCTTTGGTAAGAGGCAGTGGCGATAACGGTAGACAACTACTATCAAATTCAAATTGTCTAGTCAGACCAAAGCAAATATTTAGTTCGTCGCTATTCAAAAGTTGATATTTAAGATGCTTTTGTAACATATTTCTCAGTATCGTTCGGATTCCCATAATAAGTAAATTACCTCAACTTATAAAAAAAGTTGCGTAGCAACCCTGTAATAGAAGTAAATCCACCTGTTAGGTTGAAGATCGTTCTGCATTACCGCGTCGCACTATATTACAGATAGGGCCCGTTTGGTTATGTAAGTCGATACCTGACATAATAATCTGTATTACAATATTTATTATTACTAAAGTATTTAACATTAAATTATTTGTTTAGATATCTAAATATATTTTCCACTTGCTTATGTTTATTTAATTTGCTAATATAACTGACGAACGTTCGTTAGATTCGAGGTGATTTTATTGAAAAGCAATGAAATTAAGGAGGCAGCTCTAAAATATTTTACAATTCATGGTTATGAAGGAGCATCCCTTTCTCTAATAGCTGAAGAAGTCGGCATGAAAAAGCAATCCATTTACGCACATTTTAAAGGAAAGGATGATCTTTTTCTACAAGTTTTACGTGATGCTAAAGAGACTGAATTATCTTCAAAACTCCAATATTTCAGTGAAATTGATTCACAAAATCCTAAATCAGATTTATACGGATTTCTACAATTGGTAATCGATCTTTTCCAAAAAAATGAGCAGTTAAAGTTTTGGCTACGTATGTCTTTTTTTCCGCCAGCACATCTTGCGAAAGCAATCGAAAAGGAAGTAATCGATATAGAAGATAAGGTGCAGGTGATACTGGAAAGTAAATTTCAGGATTGGATCGATGCTAAAGTAATAGTCGGAGATGTATCAAAAACGCCGACCTTTGCCTTCTTAGGAGTAGTCGATTCTATTTTGCTGGAGCTTGTATATGGCAATGATGAGAAGCGGCTGAAGGATAAATTAGAAGCCTCTTGGACAGTATTTTGGAGAGGTATTTCACATCAATGATTCATAAAGAAAGGAGGTGTTGATACATGGAGAAAACAATAAAAGAACAAAAGGCGGTATTAATTATTCTTCTAAGCAATATATTCATTGCTTTTCTGGGAATTGGACTCATTATCCCCGTTATGCCGTCATTTATGAATATCATGCATTTATCAGGAAGTACGATGGGCTATCTTGTTGCTATATTTGCGGTATCACAGCTTGTTATGTCACCATTCGCGGGTCGTTGGGTTGACCGTTACGGCAGAAAGAAAATCATCATTATCGGATTATTCCTTTTTGGTGTTTCAGAACTTATCTTTGGTGTAGGCACGAACGTATCCGTGTTTTATTTATCAAGGATCCTAGGGGGAATCAGTGCCGCCTTTATTATGCCAGGTGTTACTGCATATGTTGCAGATATTACATCTGTTCAAGAAAGGCCAAAAGCAATGGGCTATATTTCAGCCGCCATTAGCTTGGGCTTTATAATAGGACCTGGGATCGGTGGCTTTATTGCAGAATTTGGTATACGCTTACCCTTCTTCCTGGCAGCGGCCATTGCTTTTTTAGCATGCCTTTCATCAATATTCATTTTAAAAGAGCCGATGACAAAGGAACAGCTTGCAAAAGTTTCTGCTAATACAAAGCAAACAAACTTTATTGGTGATTTAAAAAGATCACTTAATCCACTTTACTTTATTGCGTTCATCATTGTATTTGTACTCGCTTTTGGTTTATCGGCCTATGAAACTGTTTTTAGCCTATTTTCTGATCATAAATTCGGCTTCACGCCGAAGGATATTGCAATTATCATTACAATAAGCTCTATTTTCGGAGTTGTTGTGCAAGTATTTATGTTTGGAAAACTGGTAGATATCCTTGGCGAAAAAAAGCTTATCCAATTATGTTTAATCGTCGGTGCAATTTTTGCGGTAGCGTCCACTATGATCTCTAGCTTTTTGGCAGTTCTTGTGGTAACTTGCTTCATCTTCCTTGCATTTGACTTGCTTCGTCCGGCATTGACGACATTTTTATCAAAAGCTGCCGGGAAAGAGCAAGGATTTGTTGCTGGAATGAACTCAACCTATACGAGCTTAGGGAATATCGCCGGGCCATCTATGGGAGGATTACTATTTGACATAAACATCCACTATCCTTATCTTTTCGCTGCTGTCATTATCGTCATTGGCCTTGGTATTACAGTCATTTGGAAAGAAAACCGATTGGCAGAAAGCTTAGCGAAATAATTAGAAAAGCACAGGGAGCCTTTGAACAATCAAAAACCCAGGTTTTTTCCTGCGATGATCATACAAAGTAGCTTTCCTTGTGGAGATTGACAATTTTTCTAACTCGAAAAGTTATACTTTTATTTGTATCAAAACCCTTTGTCCATATTGAACAAGGGGTTTTGATCTTATCTACTAATAAATATCCGTTGAGTCAGAATGTAGATTTAAAACGTGTTTTAGGTACTTCTTTACCCTTTTAGCTTCTCCCGCTGTCGAGCCAACCGAGCCATTTTTTATATATAAAATCCTTCTGCGTCATCTTCATTTAATAATCTCAAAGAGACTTCTTCATCAATCTTATGGATAACAAATTTTTCTCTTCCGTTGTCTCTATCCTACCTTGTCTTCTAAGAAAAAAGTTACTTCCCTCTTTTTTCACCAACCTACTACTTTCGTTAAATAAAAAATATCCTGCATTAAACAGGATATCTTATCTAACCACTCTTCATCGGAACATTTTTTAAACATCACGACTCTATTTTAAAGCCACAGTATTCTTAGAATATTTTTTCCTCATTTAATTCAAATGCTAAATCTTTGAAAAATTGAAGCGATTCAGGATTGCCCATAGAGTCTGGATTCACTACCTTATCAAACTCAAAACCTAATAGTACTTTGCGAATCGGAACTTCCATTTTCTTTCCGTTCAATGTTTTTGGTATTTGCTCAATGACATAAATTTGGTCTGGGATAAAACGAGGAGAAACATTCCCTCTAATTTGTTCCTTAATTTTTGCTTTCAGGGTAGGGTCTAGACTGTTGCCAGACTTAAGAACAACAAACATCAGTAAGGAAGAACCACGCCCTAGCACTTCTCTATCAATTACAAGACTTTCCATTACCTCTTCAATCGCTTCAACAACCCGGTAAATATCACTTGTACCCATACGTACTCCAGAACGATTAATCGTCGAATCGGAACGTCCATAAATGATACAACTGCCTTTATCGTCAATTTTTATCCAATCACCATGTTTCCAAATACCAGGATACGTATCAAAATAACTCTCGTAGTATCTTATCCCATCTTTGTCATTCCAGAAATAAAGCGGCATGGATGGCATCGGTTTGGTAATGACCAGTTCTCCGACATCATTAATTAAAGATTGGCCTTGTTCATCAAAGGCTTCGACATGAACACCTAATGCCCGTCCCTGTATTTCGCCAATTCTAACGGGTAATGTAGGCACACCTCCTACAAATCCGGCACAGACATCTGTTCCGCCACTCGATGAACTGAGCCAGATATCCTTTTTAACATTTCCATATACCCACTTGTATCCGTCACCTGATAAAGGAGCTCCTGTAGAAAAAAGAGCTTTCAATTTCGATAGATTATATTTTTCCATTGGCTTGATTCCTAATTTCATAGAATTCGTTAGAAAAGGGGCACTTGTTCCAAAGAATGTCATGCCTGTATCTTCAGCCAATTCCCAAAGAGTATCCATGTTAGGGAAGGAAGGACTACCGTCATAAAGAACTATTGTCGCTCCATTAAGCAAACCACCCATTAGCAGGTTCCACATCATCCAACCTGTCGTTGTGAACCAGAAAACGGTATCTTCGGAAGTCATACTTTGATGCAATCGTGTGGATTTAAAATGCTCCAATAAAATGCCCCCATGCCCCTGTACAATCGGTTTTGGCATTCCGGTTGTACCTGATGAATAGAGGATCCAAAGCGGGTGATCGAATGGAACACTTTCAAAAGATAGATCCGCTGATTCGTTTAGAAGGGTTGACCATGGAATTATTTTCTTCAGATTTACCTCAAAGTTCGTTTTATCTATGTACGGAATCAACACTGTATGCTTGATAGTGGCTATTTCCTTTTGCAGCTGCGAAACAACTGAGGTTTTATCATACACGTTCCCATTATACTGATACCCGTCAATTGCAAGTAAAACAACCGGTTCAATTTGCTTAAAGCGGTCAATGACACTTCTTGCCCCGAAGTCGGGTGAACAACTCGACCAGATGGCGCCTATACTTGCTGTTGCCAAGAACGCTATGACGGTTTCAGGGATATTTGGCATATAGGCCACAACACGGTCACCCGATTTCACACCAAGTTTCCTTAATGAATGAGCGACAGAGGCAACTTTTTCTTTCAGCTCTTTCCAGCTTACCTCTTGCTTCTTGATATGCTCGGAACGGAAAAAAATCGCCGTTTTATCTTCTTGATCATTCGATAATGCATTCTCTGCATAATTGAGTCTCGATCCTTCAAACCACTTTGCACCCGGCATCGAATTATCTGCTAAAACCTTGTCATATTTTCTTTCAGCTTTTACTTCACAAAAATCCCATATTGACGCCCAGAAGTTCTCTAGCTCATAAACCGACCATTTCCATAGCTCATGATAATTATGAAACGCCAAACCTTTCTTTTCCTTTAACCAATTCACGTAATGACTCAATACCGTCTGATCGATTTGTTCTTTACTCGGTTCCCAAATGATTTGTCCATCTGCAAGCGTTTTCATTTAAATCATCTCCCTTTGGCATCAAATGCATTATTGAATTATTTCATATAATTGGTAGTTTAATTAAATGATAAAGTATTCTCTCAAAACCGTCAATTCACTCAAACTTAGGATGGATTAATTCTTTAATCTATCACTTTCGTTTCTATGAATAGGAAGTTTAATACAGAAGCAAGTTCCTTTCCCTTTCACACTTGACACACTAATAGTTCCATTCATACTTTTAATAATACTATAAGAAACCATCATACCTAGTCCTGTCCCTTTTTCTTTTGTCGTAAAATAAGGCTCACCTAAGCGGCTTATTTGTTCTTTTGTCATGCCAACGCCTTTATCTTGAATCTTAATTTGGAGAGTTGGGGCGTGATGGATTAAATGTATGTATAGTTCACCATTAACTTGCATCGATTCGATGCCGTTTTTTAAAATATTAAACAAGCACTGTTGAAATTTTTTTCTTTCTCCTATGATATAATAAGCGTCATCTTCCAAAAGCGATAATTTTATGTCTATTCCATTCATGTTTGCCAAGGGCTTAATAATATTTACCGCATGCTGAATCTCATCGGACACTCTTAAGTGTTCTTTATTTTCAGGGGTTGTTGCTGCAAACGTTAAATAATCATTAATGACTTCTGTAGCTCGATCTAATTCCCTCAAAGCGATATTTGCATACTTTACCTTTGTTTGCGAAGAAACTTCCTCTTGTAACATTTGAATATATCCTCTAGTTACTGTTAGGGGATTACGAACTTCATGTGAAATACTTGCAGCAAGGTGACTTACGATTTGTAACTTTTCTGCTTTTGCTAATTTTTCTAAAATCTGAAAATTCGCAAGGATGGCCTCCCACAGAATAATCACAATAACAATGCCAACGACTTGGATTATAAAGTATTGTTTCCATAAACTTATACCTATATTGATTCCAAATATTTGTGTTGCAATAAACTGTGTAAGAATCTGAACAGTAAAGATTAATAAAATACCAACGATATTTTTTTTGAATACAGACATTTGTAAATAGTATTTAGAAAGAAAAGATATTGAAATACCAATTAACGGAAAAGTGATGCATGAAATATAAAATCCATTTTCTCCCCCGACAAATATCGAATAATAAGAGTGATAGCTATTAATAAAAAACTTAATCGATAACCTCCATATAAACCACCTAAAAGAAATGGAATCCATCGGAGATCCCAAACAAAGTGTTCTTCTATTACTACTGGAAATAACATACATAGAACAAGTGAAAGAATAGGAAAAATGGCTAAGAACCATCCTTTTAATGCATCTAAACGGTACACGTATTTCACTAGATACACCATTTGCAATAAAAAGATGGGAAGAAGAATTAATAAAAAGTTAATCAGTAAATCTTTGGTCATAAGATTCATATCTACACCGAACTTTCAATGTTTTGCGAAAATTTTGAAATGCATATAAATCATAACAAGTTAGGGAATTTTAATCTAGTAAAATTATTGAGTAATTTTCAATAAAGAAAAGCGCAAAACACTGAAGTACATAATAGAATACGAAACAAGAAGCGGTCGATTCAGTCTAAAAAATGAATAGGTGAGAACTTCTCAAAAAAGACAAAAAAAAAGCACTGAAACAGTCATTTCAGTGCAGCACAAATATAATTCTTTAATAAAGAGCTGCTTTTGCGAGCATAGTAATCGTTGCATCGTCCATTGGAGGATTATGAAGTCCCGCACGTACATCTCTGTAATAACGTTGCAATGGGTTCGTCCGTTGTAAGCTTTTGGCCCCAACGACCCTCATCGCTTTATCAACGATAGATATTGATTTGTTTACGACTGATAACTTAACCGCACCCAGCTCTTTCGATAATTCATCATGATTTTCAGTTTGTGTTTCCCATTTTTCCGCGACAGAATAGAGAAAATGGCGTGCTTCACTTAATTCCAGTTCAATTTCTCCAATCATTCTTTGAACATTAGGAAGATCTCGAATTGGTCCCGGCAGGCTATTTGGTGAATAAGTTTTCGCAAATTCGACTGCATAATTTCTTGCAGCCATCGCGATTCCTAAATAGCAGGCTGGTATATGTAACAGCCATGATTCAGGTTTCTTCTTGCCAGGTTTGCTTTGCATGACATAATACTTATCTGGAAGGATGACTTCATTTAACACTAAATCATGACTTCCTGTACCCTGCATAGAAATCATATCCCATGTTTCTTCTATACTTATCCCTTTTATGTTTCGATGAACCAAAAAGGTGCCAAGTTGCTCATCGTGAGGTACCCAGGCTGTAACAAGGAAAATATCTAGGACAGGTGATAGGGTCGTAAAGGTTTTTCTGCCATTCAATACCCATTGATTACCTTTCTTGATAGCTGTCGTTTCAGGACGTCCTCCACGTGTCGGACTTCCTGTTCCTGCCTCTGATGCTGCCGTGTTGATGAGGGCACCTTTGGACACTTCATCAAACAATTCGTCCATAACCTCTTTTTCCCATGGTCTTTTTTCAGTCAGAGAAAGTACCGTTCCTACATGCCAGCCGATTCCTAAGGCAGTTGGACCACAATACTCAGCTATTTTCTCCTGGCTAAGGAGGAAATCATACAAGGATCCACCATTACCTCCATACTCTTTTGCTAGCGTTAATTTAGGATATCCGAAATCCTTTAATTCCTGAATGTTTTCAAAAGGAAAGCCTTTTGATTCATCAAGATTTTCAGATCGTCCGGAAAAAGACTTAATCGCCGCCTCTAATTTTTGTATATATTCTTTTTGCTCTGCTGATTGAAAAAACGACATGAAGATCATCCCTTCTATATATGTAAAACAATATCCTATACCATCTAGCAGGGGAATCAGCATCTGCTAGAACTCACCTTTATCATATCACTTTAGTGGTGATTACAGTTTGAATCTGTACATTAAGAGTTAATGTCTTCATTTTTATATTGTTTATTAGCATTCTTATAAGCTTCTTTCGCTTGATTCATATCTTTATTTTCTATGAAATATGCAATGGCAGCTTGACCAATACCATAAGTAACAGCTCCCGCTACCGCACCTGAAACAGCAAGACCAGCACCTGGAATGAATCGAACTGCAGCTCGAACACCTTCCCTGACAAGCAAACCAATTCCGACGTTAATTCCTAAAGCTGTGATGAATTCACTGGCAGTTTTCGTATTGATATCTTTATCTGCGATAAAACCAATCACAACAATCATCAGTCCTTGGATACCAGTCAATATTGGAAAATCAGCAAAAGGGATTGGCTCGGCACCGATTAGACTGGCAATGGCCGTGAACGTACCTACGATAGTCCGCGCAAATTTTTTCTTAACGAATTGGCTCTGTATCGCCTTTGCAGTCTTTAGTTTCGCTTCACTGGGTAAGGCCTCAATTAAGTAATCAGAAAGCAAATCTATATTCCAGCGCATGTCATATTCAATTATTCCCTTTTCATCAAAATCAATATATGAACAAATTGGAATGATGTTTAATAGTGGGATTTCACTTTCTTTAAACCGCTTAGCCATTAAACCGATGGCCTCATCAATATGCTGTTTTTTCTTAGGGTGGGCATCAAAAGGTACTTGTTTATAATGTGGCGGATCTAATTCATCTACCTGGGTGATAACACAGATTACTGGCACATCATAATGATGTTTATCTTTCACAATTTTCCTCAATTTACTTAACTCTTGTAAATCCTCTTCAATCCGAGAATCCGTTTCTTTTGCTTTGATTAAGAAAAGAAACACATCCGGCTGTTCCTCAGTCACCGCTTTAATTAATTCATCCATTGGTGTCTCTTCTTCATAGTCTTCCGTAGGAGTCTCACTCTCACCCAATCCACGAGAGTCCAGCAGACGAATTTTAGGTTGAGAATCACTCGGATACCAAAGCCATTTACCTTTACCAGTTCCAGATTTAACGGAGCTAACGTATTGCCGTTCTTGGCCAAACATTGCATTAATCAGTGATGACTTCCCTGAACCGCGCCTCCCAACAAGAGCAATCCGCGGTTCCCTCGCATCGACCGTCATCGTTTTAAGCTTCAAAAGCTGATCGAGCATTTTGTTCTTTTTCGATTCTGAAATAGGTAATTTATTTACCTGACCTTTAATAAACGTAAACAAACTGCCCATTTCATCGTGTTTCTCTACCATGTGAATTCCCCCTTGATAAGAACTGTTTTATATAATATTTACCCCTGATTGGTTCAACTTAAGCATGTTCATCGAACCATCCCATTACATCAGCTAAAGGGGATTTATCTGTTCTTCAGGAAACTAGAACTGGAGCGAATTGTTCATTTCTCAGTCAGGATTTATCTTTTAGAAACATAACCACACTGGCCATGTATTTTTGAATTTCTTGTACTTGATATGCGGCTGAATCAGCAATCTGTTTGTAATGATGTTGTCCTTCATCCGTAATTCGTAAATAACGTTTTGTTCGTTTTTCACTTTCCCATCTGCCAACAAGCAGGCCGGTCTCTTCCATTTCATGTGATAAATCGTATAAATACCCGTTAGAAGCAATCCAACCGAACTGATTTTTAAGCAGGTCCCCTATTTCCCCCATATAAATGGGCTTCTTTTTGAAAGCCGCCTTCAATGTGACATAACGGACTAAGTCCTTTACGGATATTATTTTCGAGAAATAAGATCGGTATTCCTCAGGAAGTTCGTTCACAACCGGAGGGTTTTCACCAGATCCTTTTAAATCGAACATAAAGCGGTCAATGACATTTTTCACTTCAGAAAAGCGTTCTAGAAAATTCTCCTGGTACCATTTATAAAGTTCTTTCCCTTTTTCCGTTATTTGATAATAATTTCTTCCCTTGTTCGTGTATAATGATAAATGGCCGGATTCGACAAGAGTATTAGAAATCTTACATAAGTAGTCATAGCTATGCACTTTTCCAGTAAACGTATTTTTCAGGTCCTGATGAATCGCCCTTGGATAATTTGTTTTTACTGTTAAAGAATGCAGTAAAAAAATCGTTAAAAATTCTCTCTGACTTAAACCAACCGATTCTACCGTTGTAGACAGTTTTTCCCCTTTCTTCACTGTCAAAACCTCCTTTATATTGTGTATCAGTTAACTCGTTAGAATAAATATTTCTTCGTCCTCCCCTTATTATCCTGTGCTACCACATAATAGTAAAGTTTTTAATACCTAATCCACTTAGTACTATAGTTTGGGATTTCATCTATTATTGGTTGAATAGAATTCAGAATATTCTGTCGAGGTATTCTTTCTAATAAATAATGATATTTACGACATAAAAAAAGCAACGGCCAATTATTAGGTCGTTGCTTTTTTAAATACTCTTATTGTTCCGTTAAAATAATCGGAGCTTCTTTTGTAATAACAAGAGTATGTTCATATTGAGCAGAAAGTTTGCCGTCCGTTGTTCTAGCGGTCCAGCCGTCTTGGTCCATTTTCATATGCCATGTTCCTGCATTCAACATTGGCTCGATTGTTATGACCATTCCTTCTTTCAGACGAGCACCTTTACCTGGTTTACCATAATGTAAAACAGTAGGGTCTTCATGCATTGTTTTACCAATACCGTGTCCTGTGAAATCACGGACTATAGAAAATTTTTCGCCTTCTGCATAAGATTGAATCGCATGTCCAATGTCACCAAGGCGATTGCCTGCCCGGGCAACTTCAATGCCTCTATAAAGTGCATTTTTTGTTACATCCATCAAACGTTGAGCTTCCTCGGAAACCTCACCAACTGCATAGGTCCACGCTGAATCCGCCAATCCACCATTAAGATTCACAACCATATCAATCGTTACGATGTCTCCCTCTTTCAAGGCTTTCTTTTGCGGGAAACCATGGCAAATTACATCATTCACAGATGCACAAGTTGCATATTTGTAGCCATTATAGCCCTTTTGTTCCGGCGTTGCACCGTGCTCTGCTAGATATTTGTCGACAAACTCTTCAATTTCCCAAGTTGTAATGCCCGGCTTAATCATTTTAGCGATTTCTCTATGCGTCGCAGCAAGAAGCTTTCCTGCTTCATGCATCAAATGTATTTCTCGTTCACTTTTTATTGTAATCATTTAAAATCCTCTTTCGTTTAATATCTTTTCTGATTGAGACTCCTTATTTATCATATGCCTTTTTTTATATAAAAAGCAACCAAAAACCCGGTAAAATTACCGGGTTAATAAATTGATCGCCATTTCTGTATCCGTAATCGGCTTGTAACAAACGTAATTCTCACAAATATAAAACGTTTTATCATCGTTTACCTTTTGACAACTTTCATTAAAAGACGCAAACTCCGCTAGTTTCTGGCTATCTTTGCTGACCAAGTAGGTGCACTGTGCTTCTATAAAGTCATTCCTGTAAATCCTTGCTCATTGATATAATGTGCAAGTGCATGGAAATGAGCCTACCTACTCATACTTTTTTACTTCTTGCTCTTCTGATTCAATAGGCTTAAAAATTGATTCAGATGAAAACATATTAAAGTAGATATTAACAAGTACCTTATTTAGTTTTTGATTTACCACACTTCGCTTGGTATTGTCCAAAGCATTTTTCATTATTACTGCCGCAGTTTATCCTCATCTTTAGGGATGCTACTGTCTCCACATACATATATAAATGACCTTTTTCTGTTTCCCTGAATCAGTAACTTGTAACTCACACATTGTAGCTGTGGAATCTATAGGAATCTAATTTCTTTTAAAAGAATCTTCGTTATATGATTTTTTTATCATTGTAAGGACTTAACTAAAATGTGTTCATGAAACTATACTAACTCCAGCCATCACTATTTATTTATTAGGCTTTAGTTACTTCATAAAAGCGCCCTTTTCTGGAATAAAGCTCAAGGATTTAAATATTTACAAATCCTGAGTAATAATAGTTGAATTTTTTATAAATCTTTTAGCTGTTTGCTTTCAAAAGTTTTATTTAATAGGCTATTTTACATTTCATTGTTGCTTTTTATTTCCATGAAAAAAGACCGAAAATTACGGTCTTTGTACTAAACATTCAAATCTCTTTTTTTATAAAAAACATAGGTTACGACCAAAAGTGTTAGAATCAATATTAGTGAAATTACTACAAGTATTACATCCAAACCGCCGCCATACATTACATTTTTCGCTTCAAAATATTTAAATGGTGTAAGATATCTTAAGCCTTCAAGGTTCTCATTCAAATCAATAACGATTGATAACAAATACGTTAGTAAAAGGATTCCAGCCGCTACAGATGCAGCCGTTTTTGGCTTCTTTTTTACAGCAGCAAGTGCGCTGCCGATGACCATGAACAAGACCTGCAAAAAGAACATTGCCGCCATTAATATGGCTATTTCACCATTAACCGCCTCACCAACGCTGTATTTCCCTAAAAGAATAATGGACGAAACGAATGTTGCGAGATTAAAGATTACGATATTAGTGAATGCTGCCAATAGCTTATTTGTAATGACTTTACTTCTAGATACTGGTTTGACGAATAAAAACTCGGATGTTTTATCCCGTTCTTCTTTAGCAATAATGGTTGCTCCAAGCATTACCGCATGAATGGTTGCCATTAATAATAAATAGAGAAAAAGCATTCCATAGTAGCCGCTGGCCTTCGTTAAATCTAAATCACTGAAACCCAATACAGCCCGCAGCGATTTTGGAATATCTGCGATCAAATCATTTATCGATTGCCCCGATGACGAATATGCTTCATATTTAGTCATTCCTGATGTCACCATAAGGAAGACACCGATGCTCCAAAATATGAGCGATTTTCGATGATACTTCATCTCTTTTAAAAATATATTCATGACCCAACTCCTCCATATAGCGTTCCACAAGTAAAGCAAGCATTCTTAAACAGCATGTATATCCTTCTTGTTATAGACGACATAACTAGCTGCTATGGCAAGAATGATAATAACTGCACCAACAATCAAAAATGTTGCTTCATAGCTGGAATGTTTAATGATATAAGCCGCGTCGAAATATTTAAACGGGGAAATATAACGTTTCACTTCATCACCTGTCGTATCACTGAACATTCCCACAAAGTAGAAAACAAAGACAGTGGCAAGCGAGACGGTCAGCACGGATTTGATCCTTTGGACAATAACAGAAATGATGATCCCCAAGGCTAAGAATAGGAGTTGAATGAAAAAAATTGTAAGCGACAGCAAAAAGAAAATTTTCAAGCTAAACTCATCAGTCTTGACTTGTAATGCCACAAAGCTAGCTGCCGCGAAATAAACGATATTCGTCATGACAATCGAAACAAAAGCTGCCAATAACTTGGCTGTCAAAATTTTAGTACGGGTAACAGGCTTCGTTAACAAAAAGTCCGCTGTTTTTGCAAGGACTTCCTTGCTGACAATAGAAGTGCCGAGATTCATTGCCTGGATTGCTGCGCAAAGAGTAATGAACGATAATGGGAAGCTATAGAATCCTATAATAGTAAAGAAATTTTCTTGATTAAACCCAAGTGCGTTTCTTATTGCAGCCGGATAATTTTCCAATATTTTTTTAAAATCCTCTGCATCCTCTGCAAATGAGGAATACATCGACATGAAAATAACGATGATCACAATTAACGATAGAGACCATATGATTGTAGACTTTCGATAAGCCTTCAAATCATGCATAAAGATATTCATAGAGATATTCATAGTTTCTTAGGCCTCCTTTTCGTAATAATGCATAAATATCTCCTCAAGGTCCGGCTCTTCGATCCATAGATTCGCGATTTCAATTTCCGCGATTCTTTTCATCACTGTATTGATATTACCTCTAAATAAAAAGCTGATTACGTTATTGTTAACCTCTAATTTATTGACCCCTCCGATTTGGAAATAATTCTTATCTAGGGCAGATTTCGTCTCAATTTTAAACTTTTTATAGTTGTTCTCCTGTAACGTACTAATCTTTTCTACCGTTACGATTTTACCTTCTTTAATGATGGCAACTCGATTACATAATCTTTGAACCTCGCTGAGGATGTGCGACGAAAATAGAATCGTAGCACCTTTTTTATTCTCTTCCTCTAATAGTTCAAAAAATTTTTGCTGCATTAATGGGTCAAGCCCGCTCGTGGGTTCATCCAAAATAATAAGTTTAGGTTCATGGAGAAGCCCTTGAACAATCCCGACCTTTTTCTTGTTTCCTAAAGAAAGGTCATCAATTTTTTTATTGAGATCCAAGTCCATTATTTTTGCTAAATCTTTGATTCTCTTACTACAATCCTTTTTATAAAAACTGGCTGAGTAATTTAAAAGTTCCTTTACTTTCATATTGTCATAGTAAAAAACTTCTGATGGTAAATAGCCAATTTCCTTTTTTATTTCTGGAGCAAAACGAATACAGTCTTTCCCAAAAATAGTGGCGCTGCCGCTCGTTGGGTAAATGAGCGATAATAATGTGCGAATCGTTGTCGACTTCCCGGCACCATTCGGTCCTATAAACCCGAAAATTTCACCCTGTTCAACATTAAAACTAATATCGGATATTCCTCTTGATTTGCCGTAAGTTTTGGTTAGATTTTTAATTTCTATTACGTTCATTATAATTCCTCCCTTTTTTCTCATCGGTATGCGGAATTACCAATTTTAGAAATGATGGATCACTACCTTATTCGTACAAAGAATCCCTTAGTATTTCCAAGTATTCTTCCATTTCTGCCATTGTCTTATCGCTAGCGATTTGCTCCAGGGATAGGGACGATACTTTTTCTTGCATTTGATACGCAAACCCTTCTAATGTCCAATTAATAATGTTGATCGCCTTTTTAATATCAATCCCTTTTTTAAATTTAGAAAGATCAATATCGGAAAATAATTTATTAAAGGAACTTTCGAACAATTCCTTCCCCCTGCTGTTTATATCAATTTTAACTGCAGGGGAGGAGTCTTTATAGATCGACTTAACGAAATTTAACATTTCAGGGTAAATTTGATATATTTCAATTTTCAGTAATGCGATTTGCCGATAGCGGACAAAAATGTCTTTTTCTTCCCAATTTATTTTTTCCATAATTTTATCCATTAGAATATCGATCATATGTTCATACAAGAATAAATATAATTGCTTTTTATTTTGAAAATAATGAAATAATAACCCCTTTGATATTCCTGCTTCCTTGACGATTTCATTGGTGGATGCATTGTCATATCCCTTCTGGGCAAATTCCTTTATCGCAGCATTTATTATACGGTCTTGTTTTTCTTTATCCATGTTCAAAAATTTTGAAAACATAGGGGCAGCCCTCTTTTCTTTCATTCTAAATTTACGGTTGACCACATCAGTCAATCAAATTGTACTATCGTTGACCTATCTGGTCAATATTGTTCAAGCTATATTTTTTACAAAAAAATGAAATTGTTGCATTTGTAACTTTTGAATAATGTTTGCTCAAATTAATACTATTAACCTTTATAAACGAAAAAAGAAAGAGCGTGTTTTGAAAAAGATTTTAATCAAAAACACGCTCTTAATATATTCATTTGAATCATTCTTTTATTAAAAATTTTGATGATTTCTGTGATCCTTCCCCCGTTAAAGCGCCCGTTAATTGAGTAAGCGTTCAGAATTTCAATAAAATGCGAGACCAATTGTGTATCCAATATAAGCTAGGATAACACCAAAGGTGGTTACTGTATTTATATATAGTGCGACTGTAATTAATAAAAAATATGATTTTAGAAATTCTTATCTATAGAGACCCATGATTAGTAATTGGGTACAGGTTCCCATTTAAGGCAAATGAAACTCTACCTGTTTCCTCAGATACTACCAGTACAAGAGCATCACTTCGTTCAGTTAAACCTAAAGCAGCACGATGGCGTGTTCCAAGTTTTTTACCCCCTGATGATCTGTCTGAAAGTGGAAGGACATTTGCTGCGGAATCAATATGATTAAGAGTAACCAGTACAGCACCATCATGTAGTGGATTTCCAGGGAAAAAAATTGATTCCAATAAAGAATGGGTTAATTCTGCTCCAATTGAAATTCCTGGTTGAATCAAAGACTCAAGAGAATCTTCCCGTTGAATCACAATTAAGCCACCATGTCTCAGATTCGACATATTTTGTACACAAATTGATAATTCGGGATATTTGTCCGTAAACGGAGACAAATAACAGTTTAAATAAAAAGTTGCAGCTTTCATGTCAATGTAGACAAAATTTTCTTTGATTTTTTCAAAATTTCCAAGAAGACAATAGTTTTCATTATCCATTGCTTCTAAGTTATTCTGTAATTCAGTTATTACTTGGCGAATATCCTCTTTTAATATTTGTTTCATTGGTGAAAAATCGCAATTACCATTATTCACAGACACGCACCTCCCTTCTATTTTTTCACTCTCTTTTTTGCGATAATCATCATTGAACGCAAAAAGTTCAATCTAGATTTTTATTTATTTATATCGGTTTACATCTTGTTCAATCTAGATTTATTAATGTACTTAAAGTTTGTCTTCAAGAGAGTTATTATTCATTAATGAAAGCAAAACGAGTTTTCCATTTCTTCATTCATCTTTTTACATCAATCAGGAATGACTTTACATTTTATTATGTCATAAGGGCAAGGTAAGACAATAAATATGTTAAAGACCAATTGGAAGATATTATATATATGAGGTGGTATAAGATGCCTTACGTAACTGTATTTGACCAAGGAACTTTTGAAGTTGAAATGGGTAAAAAGTTAGTATTAGCTCTAGAAGATAACGACATTAATATTCTCCATCGATGTGGAGGGAAAGCAAAATGTACGACTTGCAGAGTAGAAATATTGGCAGGTGATTTTTTTGAGGTAACACATAAAGAAAAAAAGGCTTTTGAGGAAAAAGGAATGGAAGATCATTTGCGTTTATCCTGTCAAATTTTTGTCAATGGAGACATAACCATTCGACCGATCATGACTGTAGAAAACTCTCGAATAGACGCTGGACCAAGGCCAGCTGACTAAATTTGAACAATATTTTATTCAGTGACCCATTCTAACATCATAACATCAAAATATAAGCTGTAGCCGATTCGTGATCAGTAGCAGCTGGAAGATATGAAATAGAGGCTGAAGCACCATTAATTAAACAATACTCAGGACTATCGGCAGTTAAATAAGGGTTTAAAGTTCTGCTGTCGTTCCGGGGATAGAATGGATAATAATCTTATATTCTTAAATACTTTTCAAACAAAAAAGAGGTTCAAATGAAAACATTACACCCTTTCAAGAGGTATATGAGGTAAAGGAGGTAATTGTATTCTAACCGGGTCTCCGGGGTGAACCTCACCACTTTCCATAACTATGCTCATTATTCCTGCTTTCCGTATCAAGTGCCCCTGCTTATCACGTTCTAAAACTGCTTTCATAAGACCTGATTTAAATTGATCTATTTGGACACCTGGATTTCGTAAGCCTGTTACTTTAATAACTGCTGTTTCCCCAATATATAGAAAGGTATCCCTCGGTAAACCAAGCAGATCGATACCTTGTGTGGTGATATTTTCACCCATTTGACCAGCTGTAACATTAAAGCTATCTTTCAACTCATCTAATAATTCTGAGTGGATTAGATGAACTTGTCGCAGGTTAGGTTGATTTGGGTTACTTGCTACACGTGAACGATGCTTAACTGTTTTACCTAAATGGGCATCTCCTTCGACTCCCAAACCTTTCAAAAGTTTTATACTACTGCAATTATCCTTACTAAATGTGTGTTTATTACTTTTACTTACAGCTAGTACTATTCCACTAGCCGAGCCAATTTTTTCGTAATTCATTTTAATTCAACTCCTTATAATACTTATATTTGACATATTAATTAAAGTATCCTTCCCTGTTATTTGAAGATTAAGGGAAAATGAAAATAGTATCTAGATCACATAATGGCGCTTATCCGCAATGAAAAAAGGATTTTCGGTTGGAAAATCCTTTAACAATCAAAAATAGCAAGGTTTGATCTGAATAATCTTGAAACTAACTGGTATGACCGTACCCTAAACCACTTTCATCATTTTCTGATCCATTAATAAAAAAAACAATATCTCTTTGGATGAAGCAACTTGCCAAAAGGCTTTAAAATTTTTTTTCAACTAGACGAAATTTATTCGGAGTCATGCCAAATGCAGTTTTAAACTTTTCGATAAAATAGCTAGTACTTGAAAAACCTACTTCTAAAGAGATTTCTGTAATAGAACTTGTTGTTCGAACTAAAAGCTCTTTACTTCTATCTAAGCGGTAAGACAATAAATACTGAAAAGGTGTTCGGCCCAGATGCTTTTTAAAAAGACGATTGGTTTCAGCTCTACTTAAATAAGCAACATTTGCGACATCATCTAGTGTGATTTTACTTCCATAATGATGATGCATATATCGTAATATTTCTTTTACTCTTGGATCGTAAACTACTTTTTTCTGCCCATGATTAGGTACGATGTTCGTGACCAGACGCTCAATACAGAAAAGGTACTGTTGTGTAATCACTAATTCACATCCAAATGATTTGTTCTCATACGCGACAAATCCTTTTTTGATTGCTTCCATAATGTCATTTTGCCAATTGATACTAGGTGAAAAAGGGATAAAAGGAACTTTTTCATTTTGAATAAGGAACCCTATATACTTCTTTTCAATATACGAACTGGCTAAATGCACACCTACATTCCAACAAATATAACGTCCCTCACATGAATCGGCATGTGCTTCATGAATTACTCCTGAATTAATAAAAATCCCTTCTCCTTCATTTAAATTAATTTCTTCACCATGAATTTGAAAGCATACATGACCACCTGTTACAACGACAAACTGTAGCTCCTCATGCCAATGAAGTGGAATATAGCCAACAATATTTTTCCGAATATTAGTATGATAGAAAATGACTGGCCATTGTGGATCTTTGTATTGTACAAGTTCTTGGTACTGTGAATTAATAGAAATGTTGTAGATTTGCACTTAATCACCTCAATATTCTTATATTTTTAGAGATTAATTCGCTATTTATAGATCTTAATATTCTATATATTGATTATATCTTAATATTGATAGGTGATTATATGAATAAACAAAATCGTTTAATAGGAATTTTCTATGTCATTTTTGGCGCTAGTTTTTGGGGAGTTGGTGGGACAGTCGCGCAGCATCTTTTTCAATCTGGTAATATCGATGTGGATTGGTTTGTGACAACACGACTCTTAATTGGGGGGATTCTCTTACTTAGTAGCCAATTAGTGAGCAGTAATCGTAAGCATCTTTTTCAAATTTGGAGGGAGCCGACCAGTCGGAATCGGTTAATCACCTTCAGTCTGTTCGGCATGTTACTTGTTCAATATTCTTACATGGTTTCCATCGCTCTCGGCAATGCTGCAATAGCTACATTACTACAATACTTAGCACCGATTTTTATTATTTTTTATTTCATTGTAAAGGGGATTCAAAAATTAACAGGTTCCGATCTTTTGGCCATTAGTTTGACACTCCTTGGTACTTTTTTATTATTAACCAATGGATCATTTAATAATTTATCTGTACCCTTATCAGCTGTTATTTGGGGCGTAATTTCAGGACTATCATTAGCTTTTTACACACTCTATGCACGTTCGTTATTGGAGTCCTTTTCATCCGTTATTGTTGTTGGTTGGGCTATGTTACTTGCCGGAATTATTATGAATTTTGTACATCCTATTTGGGCAATCGAAGCTACAAATTGGTCCGCTTCCATTTATATCGCGTTAGGGTTTACAATCCTCTTTGGCACAGCACTCGCTTTTTGGATGTTTATCAAAAGCTTAGAATACTTAACGGCGAAGGAAACGACTTTACTTGGCACAGTTGAGCCATTAACAGCTGTTGTCAGTAGTATTCTTTGGTTGCAGTTACCATTTGGATTTTTGCAGATTGTTGGTGGACTCCTTATTTTAATATTAGTTGTTTATCTATCTCTACAAAATAAGGAAAAATAGAAAAATCCCCTCCAAGTAATAGTGTAATATCCATGTATATACATGGATGTTACACTGTCTACTTAAAGAAGATAATACCAACAGGGAGCCCTTATTTATGTCTACTCTATAGAATCTATTTCAAGTTCTGAAGAGACTTTCCATTCACATAATCAGTATTATCGAAAGTCAATGTTGTCGCTAGTTTGGATTCGACTTTTGTATAGCTGGCGAAATTTGATGAAAGAGATAATTCTCCAAGGTAAGATATATCCTAGTGCTACAGTCATAAATAGTGATGCTTCTGTTTCTGGACCTAGCCATTTTAAATAATCACGAAGCAAAAACCGGAAAATAAGTACGATGAGAAAGGTAATGATAAAGCTTTTGCTTTTTACAGCATAAATATGCTGATCAGATCGGAGTTCATAGTTAGTGGTCCAAATAAGTGGAATTGACAAAAGGAACCCAAAGATACCTGCACAAACCCATTCCCAACCAGCGACATGTGCTGTTGGATTTAAAATGACGAGAATAAAGGGTAATAACAAAAATAGTATGGGTAAGAGAATGCGGGTCCCGTTTCCCTTAATAGGACGATACATTGCTCTGGTTCTACGCCATAAGACCAATACAGCAATTATGATCACAATAGAATAAAACGAGGAAGAGTCCATAAATTCACCTCTATACATAGTGTATTTCAATTATATGGGAAATATAGATGGTTTAGTAGTGGTATTTGTAGAAAGAAGCAGCCGTTACTTAAGACGGCTGCCCAGTTTGTAGACAAAAGAATACCTCTTATCGTCCGTCGTTAACTAAAATATTACGTTTTCTTTTCATACAGCTGGTAAAAAAATAGGCTATCAACACAGATGAAAAAGTAATTTTATATACGAAATTTTCAGAGGGTAGCCATGAATAGTCTATCAACAGCTATTTTCTTAGGAAACAAGTGGAACTTATGGAACGAACCATACAGCATCAACTACATCTAGTACTTAAATATCAATAAATTCCATTAATGTTTAGAATACACTTCACCTACAAAAGCAATGGAATACCAAAAAAGGCATAGGGTGTATTTTCCTAATATTCGTGATGAGCTAATATAATAATAGGAACGTAATGAGAAAAGCATTACGTTTCTGATTCAAACATACGGCGGCTTACTCAACGATATTATTAAAAGATATTTACATGGTAATCATCAAGATTATGAAGAATGTTTAGATGATGTATTATTAGAAGTTGGGTTTCATACCGATTCATTCGATCCAAAAAAAGTACGTTAAACAATGGATGGCGACCTTGCTAAATATCGAACGATTGATTTCAGTGAAAAGATGGTACTCATTTTTTTCCAGACATAGAACCCCGTCAAATTACCGGGGCTCTTTTTTATAAATAAAGCTTTATGATTTCTTCTTATCCCACTCCAGCAGCCGTTCCGCCAATTTCTTCGGGGTGTTTCGAAAGGCATCATTTGTACTTCCAGCCATATGAGATGTGATTGTCACATTGTCGAGTTGCAGGAATGGACTGTTGTTCCCCAATGGCTCATGGTCAAAGGTGTCGATAGCTGCTCCTGCAATTTCATTATTTTGCAACGCTTGAATGAGATCGTCTTCCTTAATGAGGCCGGACCTCGCTGTATTAACGATTATAGCCGTGTCCTTCATTTGTTGGAAGTGCTGGTAACGGATCATATCTTTTGTCTCTTCTGTTAATCGTCCATGCATCGAAACGACGTCGGACTGTGCAAGTAATGTGTTAAGGTCAACTTGTTCGAAGTCGTTTTGACCTTTATAATACGGGTCATAGTATATGATTCGTGCATCGAATCCGTTTAAGAAACGTCCAACGAGTTGACCGATGTTCCCAAATCCAATTAGACCGATCGTTCTTTCTTCGAGTTCTGGCACGAACGCTCCGTTAGGAAAGTCCTTGCGCCATTTGCCTTGTTTTAAAGAGGCGTGAGAACGAGCTATGTTACGAATTTCTGATAGAATTAAACCGACTGTAAATTCAGCTACACTACGGGCGTTGCGCCCAGGAGTATTGATGACTTCAATGTTTCTGTCTTTCGCCAGATCCTCATTGACATTCTCCGTACCACCACGCAGGACACCTATCAACTTCAAGTTGCTAGCAGCAAGGATTAATTTAGTATTTATAGGGGCAAATTGCGTAATGACGATATCAAATGTCTCGATGTCCTCAAACAAAGTGTCGGGTAACTCCACGACTTCGCTCCCTCCATTTTCGATAGTTAAATTGTCTTTTTGCAGCTGTTCTAAATTCTCATGTATCCACTCGCGGACAGTTACTTCTATTCCAGCTTCAACTAATTTTTTCAAGCCCTGTACCATCATATCTTTTGTAATAAATAAATCAGCAATCGCTAAGCATCTCACCGTTGAACACTCCTTATCATCATTTTTCTTTACTTTTAGCGCATTAACATGCCGCCTGTGGCGTCTAGCGTCGCTCCCGTAATGTAGTTTGCTTTTTCGGAAACTAGGAAGATAGCAATGTCAGCGATTTCTTTCGCTGTAGCAACTCGCCCAAGTGGAATACGATTGACGTAATAGTCTTCATTCTTCTCAAGTGATTCTCTGATCATGTCGGTCTCAACAATACCTAATGCAAGGTTATTGACATTTATACCATTCTTCGCTATTTCACGAGCGAGCGAAATCGTAAACCCGACCATCCCCGCCTTGCTTGCAGCGTAATGAGCGTGTCCAGTCGTCGATCCATGAAACGCAGCTTGCGACGTGATGTTTAAGATTTTGCCACGTTTGTTTCGTTCAAGGCAATGATTGGCAAATGTTTGACACGTCAGAAAAACGCTAGTCAAATTGATTTCGATCGTTTCATTCCATTCCGCTAAGCTCATATCCTTCACATAGCTCGTTGGCCACACCCCAGCATTATTGATGAGCAAATCCACTTCACCAAAATGCTCGATGCTCTTATGAATTAGCTCAACAGCTGCATCAGCATTGGCTAAGTTTACTTGAAAGGAGACTGCTTTGCAGCCAAGCGACTTAATCTCCTCAACCACTTCTTGTGCTTTTTTTTGATTGCCCTGGTACGTTAAGACGATGTTAGCACCTTCATGCGCTAAGGAGAGGGCGGTTTCACGACCTACCCCTCGTGAGCCACCCGTGATGATTGCAGTTTTTCCTTGAATACCTAAGTCCATAGCATTATATACCTACCTTCCACATTTTTTCCATATGCTCCAGAGTTTCTTTATACCTATTGTACTTTTCAGCATACACTTTTGCTTTATCCAGATTCGGTTTAATAATACGGTCGACATTCACCATTTTAATAGCCGCTTCTTTAATTGAACCATATTGTCCATTCATAACAGCGGCACACATTACGGTTCCAAGCGTACCGTGTTCTTTTACTTCAACAATTTCAAGGGGGATCTGCAAGGAATCAGCGAACATTTGAAGCCATACATCTAATTTTGTTACTCCCCCGGCAATGCGAGAGGAGACTGGTTTATCACCATATTTAAGCAATCGCTCAATATGATACATATGGCCGAACACGATTCCTTCGTATACGGCACGAACGAAATGCTCCTGCTTATGCCAACTATTCATGCCAATAAAACAAGAAGTGGCATTTGGTACCGTGTTCGACCCGAATAAGAAAGGGAAAAAGAGCAAATTACTGTCCTCCGGTCCTGTTGAAGCCACCAATTCATTGCAAAGATCGTACACGGACCTCCCTTGATTCTCATACTCAAACTTTTCTCCAACCATGAACTTATCAATAAACCATTCAAGATTGCTCGCTGATGTTGGACTCGCTTCAGTTGTGAGCCAGTAATCAGGCAAACAGTAAATTGACGTCATGAACAAATCTTTATCAATGACTGGCTTTTTTGTGATGTACTCATTAATGCTCCATGTTCCAGCGACGATACATAGCTTATTTTCTTCCACAAGACCGGATGCAATGGCTGACGCGGCAATATCAAAAAGCCCTCCAGCAAGTGGAGTTCCTTCTTTTAGCCCAGTCGCTTCCGCAGCTTCTTTTGTGATGTATCCGCACACATCAGTAGATTGTTTAAGTGGGGGAAGCTTAGTCAAAATCTTTTGTAACCCGAAGAAGTCAAGTAATTCCTCATCAAAACATTGATCTCTCACATTCAATAAGCTCGTGCCAGAAATATCGGTCAACTCCAAGTATGCTTCTCCTGTCAATTTAAAGCGCAGAAAATCCTTAACCATGAATATATAATCAGACTGATCAATTACTTCTTGCTCATGGTCTTGCAACCAAGCTAGCAATGCTACTGGCTGACCCGCCCAAACAGATTGCATAGTCTTAGGAAGTACTTCAGTCTCGAAGCGAGGATCTGCATACCATTCATCTATATACTTCTTCGCCCGATTATCAGTAGAGATGATTCCGTTATAAGGAGACCCTCCGTCTTTTGTCGCTAAATAAAGACCGTTACCGTGACCGGTAATGGATATACCAACAATTTGCCCTGCATCTATCGCCGATTTCCTCAACACTTCTTTAATTACCTTGACGTTTGCTTCCCATAGCTCATCGATATCCCGTTCCGTATGAAATGGCTTTGGCATTATCATTTTTGTCTTTTGCGAGGCAATCTCCACTTCTTTTCCAGACAGTGTGTATAAGGCTGCTTTTGTGACTGTGCCACCATTATCAATTCCCAGTAAATAATTCTCCATTATCGTTCCTCCCTATGCAAAGAATGACGCGATTTTAATCAGTAACCATCCAAGCGGAGTCGAAGCTCCACCGACTAAGTTAGCGAGTTCAGTAGTGTTGCTAATATTGTCTGGAAAGGCGACATTAGCCAATTTTGCAGCTTCTGTAAATGCGCCCGAGATATCCGTCCCAATGTAGAGAACCATAGTCATGATGACGATTCCAGTAATATAAAGGCGGACCATATTATGTTTAAGGAATGGTGAACACATCGCAAATAGAAATGAAAGCGATGCCAAATCCGTGAATGGCAATAAACGATTACCTGGAAGGATTACTGCGAGCACAAGCGCAGTTGGTATCATTAAAAGTCCAGTTGCCAGAACTGCCGGATGGGCAATGAGTAGCGCTGTATCCATAGCGATGTAAAATTCACGGTTTGGAAACCTTCTCTTCAAGAAAGCTTCCGCTGCTTCCCGTATGATTGATAAACCTTCGACAAGGACGTCAACCATTTTAGGTAAAAGTACCATGACCGCACCAACGGTCACCCCTAGCGTCATAACTGATCCAATGTCAAAGCCAGCAAGAATCCCAAGCAAGACGCCGATAATCGCTCCTAGTGTTAATGGTTCGCCGAACACACCGAATTTCTTTGTAATTGATTCAGGGTCCGCCTTCACATCGCGCAACCAGGGTATGCGTTCAATGATCCAGTTGATGGCTATCCCAAACGGAACAAACACGGCGGTCGTCCCATGTGGAAAAGATACACCCTTTAAATTAAAGTCAGACTGAATACGTGGAGCAGTCAAATCACCAATAATCAAGACAATGACAAAGTGAATCAGTGCTGCCAAGGTCGCAATCCATATACTATCTGTCATACTATAAATAAGTGCACCTGTAACCATGAAGACCCAGAAGTTAAATATATCAATATTAACAGTTTTTGTTACTTTCAAGAATAGTAGAATGATATTTAAAAGAATGATCCCCGCTACGGCAAATGGAACGATAGGCGTCCCCCAGCCTATCGCCGCTGCTACAGGCCACCCAGGGTCGATGACTGTCAATTGCAAATCAAATCGGGAAACCATTGCTTCAGCAGCTGGTCCCATGCTTTCAAGAAGAAGTGTGATAATTAAGCTAATACCGACAAATCCAATACCTACAAGCATGGCTGCTTTAAAGGCACGGCCAATTGTCACTCGAAAACAGAGCGCCATGATAAAAAAAATTATCGGCATCATCACCGACGGACCTAAATTGATCACCCAATTAATCATTTCCATGCAAACTCCCCCTTTTTCCTTCTTTTTAAAACAAAAAAACCACAAAGAACGACAGCTTAAACTCTGTCAACTTTGTGGGGACTCTCCATGGTCTCATACCCATTCTTGCTATTTTGTTGTATTTGTTTACCAAAGTTCTTTTTGACTCGTCGTCACAGCTGAAAATCCAGCGCGAAAGACGGTTTCAATCTTTACTTTTGAATCAAGGAAACCACCCGCAAGTAAATGAGTGTTTGGTATTATTGACTGAATTTGGTTAACGTAATGAATCGCGAAAGGACCCGGTAAAACCTCAACTCCATCAAAGTTAATATTCTCCAAAGATTTCAAAGCTTGTTCAAGAGAACGAGAATCAAGTAGGAACACGCGGTAAATTGCCAGTAAATCAAGCTTCATAGCTGTGTTTAATACACGTTGGTTCGGTGAAATGACCCCATCAACCTTGAACATTTCCTTTAACCACTTAACACCCTTTGCATCCTTCGTTAATCCTTCAATCAAATCTAAGTGTACTAACACTTTCTTACCTGCTTGATGACACCGTTTCGTCAATTCCTTTAAATTGCCGATATGTGCTTCTGATAACAATACGTACTCCGACTTACTTGAGAGCGCACTGTCCAAATCTTTTAATTGTCTTGTTGATGGAATAACTGTCTTATCTGAAAACATCTCGACCACCCTTTTAATATAGCGCTTACAACCTTCAATTGTAAAATGTTCCTAAAAAAGTGTCAAGTCATGTTCTTACACATTGTATGTGCTGCATGGTTTCAGTATGCTCTGTATGTTTCATACGCCTCTTCTGCTGTACCTTTCCCGTGAATGATTACATTCAGCGCGGCTACCACACCCGCTGGCTTTTCATTTTGCGTAATATTGCGACCAACGGCTACCCCTTTTGCACCAACATCCATGCAGTGTTTTACGAATTTGAAATAATCTAGTATATGTTCGGTTTTTGGTCCTCCCAAGGCAAGAACAGGCCTTTGAGCCATCTTTACGATTTCTGAATCTCCTGCTTCCCCTGAAAAACGTGTCTTGATAATATCAGCTCCAAGCTCTGTACCAAGACGTGCCCCAGTGGCTATCACTCCCGGATTATTGGAATCCTCATTCGTAACAGCGTATCCGTAAGGCAATGTCTCACACATAAATGGCATGTTCCATTTATCGGCATCACGAGCTAGGTGCCAGGCAATTTGATGTGAGGCTGCTTCGTTAGCTGCACCAGGAAACGTCATTGAAATAATGCCGTCTGCACCAAGCTTCAGTGCATCCTCAACGACTATCAAACCAGTTGTATTTGGTACACTTGAATCGAACACTCCCGTCGATAAATCAGCACGAACGAGCATGCCCACATCTGCAAGTGAATTGGCGTAAGTCTTTGCCATACCATACGTGACAAGTACTGCATCAAGGCCATTTTCAATCATCTTTGGCAATTCGGCAATTGTGTCATCAATTCCCCTGGTATTCGTCGAGAAATAATAACCATCAAGAGCCAATGTGATTGACTTCCCATCTTCTGCAAATATGTTTGCCATTCTCCTTGTTTTTGGCATGTAATCTCCCCATTTCTATAAAATAAACGAACAAAAATCCCCACAAAGAATCGACAGCTATCTGTCAACTTTTGTGGGGATTCACTTAGTCACATACCCAATTAGTATTGCTATTTTGTTGTCCGTTTTATGTTACCTTAATCATATGGGAACTTAAGTCTTCTGTCAAGGATATTTCTGAATCCGTTTTCATTTGTATATGATTTACTTTTTTTCCATAACCGCAAAGTAATTTTCTTCATTATCAGCAAAGTTAAATACTCTACCAAATGGCATACTTACAAGTTCTCCGACTGTGATATTTTTATCCGAAAAGTCTTTATATAATTTATCGAGATTTTCCGAGTAAAACATTAACGACGGTGTATTAAGATTTAATTCAGGTCGCATTTTTGCAATTAATTCTTTATTGTGGAGAATGATACTTGTTTCTGCTTCCTTAGTTGGAGCAATTTCAATCCATCTCATTTGGCCGTTATCTTCTTCAGAAACTACGGTAAACCCTACTTTTTCTGTCCAAAATTTCAATGTCTCATCTTGGTTATTTACATATAACATAATTTGACCGACTTTATTAATCATTTGCTTCTCTCCATTTCTACTAGTTAGGTTAATATTGATATTTTTTTCGTTTGAGCATTATACTTTTGTTTTTAAGCATATAACTACTTAATGAATATACCAAATGTAAGATTTAAGCCAAGTTTTGCTATGCTTCTCTTTTAATTCCGTATTTGATGAACAAATAAAGTTAAGTACCTACATTTTTTGTTATATAAATCTGCCCAATTAGTAGCATAAGAAATGCACCTGTTTCTAGCCTGCCCCATATAGAAGTATTTGATAATTTACTTTCACTTCTAGATTATGATTTTCTTCTGCTTGAACAATTTATGAAAAAGTATGAATAACAGAACAAAAAAGAAGTATTCTTATTAAATTTTGTTATGTGACTAAACTGTCCCGTTACTTGAATAAGAATTTATAATCAACAGAATTTGAATGAAATTATTTTTTCTTTTTCAATCTGCCTTCAGCTTTCTTTATATTCTCAGCAACTCTAAATTTAACTATCTCGCTTATTAATTCATACGGCATCGGCTTTTCTAGAGGAAACTGAACTGCCCCTTTTGAACTTTTATATTCCGAAAATTCATGTTCAAAAGCGGCGATTCCGCTAGAAGTTGGATAAAATCCTATATGTTTTTTATAGGCGACTGAAATGTACCAGATTCCCATGTAAAACAAAGGTAGGCATTTGATAACTTATCTTTTCTTCTGCATCTGGTGCTGATTCTTTTATAACTTTTCTTAACCTTTTAAGTTTTTCCTGAACCTCATGAGGAAATTGTAAAATGTATTCATCAATTGATTTAAACATATAGGATCCCTCCATGATTTCTCCTCTCATTAAACCAAACCCTTAGAATTTCATTTACATATATTATAACGTTTTCTTACTCAAATTTCCTTCCCATTTAGCTCAACAAAATAAAAGGCTACCGCAGACAACCTCATTATTAAACTCAAGCACTCATTAGTTGAACAAGTCACTTCTCTTAAAATGCATATAATAGACGGACTGTGCAGTAATTAATCAATTTGTAATAGCGTTAAGGCCATTTCACCAACTCCTATACTGATATTTTTAAATACCAATTAAGTGCATTTTTATAAAGAACTTTTTTAGCTTCTTCTTCCTCAAGTATATTATTTATCAGCTCTATATCTGAATATCAAAAAGGCCTATTAGCCCTTGTTGAGGGTAAATCTGTTCCGAACATCAATGCATCTGGGTTTGTAGAGTATATAGTCCGAATTGCTTCTTCATCATCAAAATCAATTCTTCCGAAACCAGTTGCTTTTACTCTTACACCTTTATCAACTAAAGATAAAAGATTCGTAAAACCGCTTTTTGATAAACCAAGATGATCTATCGAAACCGAAGTAAGCTTTTCTACTATCGTTGTTATCTCTGTTAAAGAGTTAGAATCAATGTATAGCTCTGTATGCCAATTTACTAATTCATAAACTCTTCTCGCTAAGTAATCTAAACGTGATATATCCTCGGAACCTCCACGATTTACATTGAATCGAATAGCTTTCACACCAAGTTCCTTAAGTTTAATGATTTCATCATCTGATGTATTGTATGGCAATTGAGTTACACCAACAAAGTTTTCACCAAGGGTTTGTAACGCATTATCGATAATATGTAAATGCGAATCAAAACTTTCATATTTTTTCCTCCAGTCTAATTACCTTTCTACTAAATTTTATATCCTGAATTTGCATAATGAAATTTAATAATATTTATAAATATCGATAGGTTTAATTTATCAGTTGATTAATTAAGTTTGCATTTTGATGTTCAATTAAACCTGCCTATTTGTCTCCAATAGAAAAGAGTCGCATCAACAGCCCTTTATTAAACCCTTGTTGTTCTAAAAAAGTTTGATTAAAAACATCTAACACTCATGTTTTTCAAGATACAAAAAGAAACCATTTTAATCAAAGTTAGATCAAAATGGTTCTTTTCTTGCTAATTAATATAGATTTCATAAAAAAATTGATCATTTTATTAAAGCTGTTAACAAAGATAATGCGATAGTCAGGAACAGTACTGACTAACAGCTGTTGATTCTTTTTCTACGTTTAAAATGCAATACAGCTCTTCAAGCTTTTGTATTTGATATGTTGGAACAATTTTAGTTTCATTAGGTTCCAGTTTAGGGTTGAGCCAACATGTATCTATAGCAGTTTGCTGTCCGCCTTTAATATCCGCACTTAAGGAGTCTCCGATGATTAATGCTTTTTCCATCGAGAAATTAGGAATTCGCGCAAAGACATAATCGAAATATTCCTTCATGGGCTTTTGAAAACCAGTATCCTCTGAAACGAAAATATCCTTAAATAGCGGAAATAATCCTGAATCACGTAAGCGTTTATACTGGGTCTTGGAAACACCATTAGTAACAATATATAAGTCATATTTATTTTGCAGATCGGCTATCAATTCAAAGGCCCCATTAACAAGCTGATGCCCCTCTTCTAAATAGCTACGATAGTTCTTTTCCATTAATACTCCATCAACTTCTCGACCGTATTCCTTAAATAAACGTGAATGGCGAGTATTCACTACCGTATCACGATCTATTATTCCTTTTTCAAAGGACTTCCAGAGATCTTGGTTTATTTTTTTATATTGTGCTTCGATTTCAGGAGTTAAGTGGATATTTTGATCCTCGAAAAGCAAGCGCAAAGCTAATTTTTCTGCTGCGCCAAAATCCAATAGTGTATCATCTACATCAAATAATAATGTCTGATATTTTTTCACAATTCCTTCTCCATTCCTACGTATGTAATTTACAAAATTGAGCTAGCATATCTGGGACCAAGCAACTTGATGGCCCTCATTATACTGATGAAGACACCTACTCCGGTTAAGACACTGAACCAGTACCAGGGCTTCATATTTTGCAAAGCAAATATCCTTCAACGATGAGACCAATCATCAGCAAAGGGAAAGATTCCATTCCTAATACAAGTGTCGTTGCAGCCCAAGAGCCTATATTTTCATTCGCTTTACTATTCATTATATTTTGCGAACTGACTAACAAACCTACGATCAGTGCAAATGTTAGTCCTACAATAATAACCTCTACTCCCCAATTTAATGATTCTATTCTAATTCATTCATAAATATTGTGATTGGCTAGGTCACTCAATCCTTCTCGATTTTTAACATGGATGAACTCCTTGTTACGTTCAATCAAACCCTCTGTACATAGGTGTTGGATAACTCGATTGAGATGTCTATAGCTCGTCCCGATTAAATCCGCTACATCTCTTAAACTATTTGTACTGAGACGGCCTTTAAAATGAGCATCTGATTCATCAAAAGATATGGACAATAAATAACTTGCTAATCGTATTTCTACTGGATACATCAAATTAAAGCTCAAAGAGTTAGATTTAATACAAAATTTTCTTGTAATGGTTTTGAGTAAAAATTGTAGAAACGGTGTATAATCACTTCCGTATTTTCCTAACGAATCATAATGAATTCCAATCATGTTAACAGACGAGACGGCCTCAACCGTATTGATAATATCAATACCTTGTACGTATTCAATATCCCCAATCAATTCAAGTGGTGTCTTAAAAGAAAGAATCAATTTCTTACCTTCCAAAGAGGTGGTATAAATTTTAATTTTCCCCTTCACAAGTATATAGAGATACTGTGATGGCTCTCCTTGTGCACAAATAATCTCTCCCTGATCAAAGCTATACAACGACAACTGGGCTATTAATGGAGCGTTAAATATAGATTCTATTTGATGAGCATGCAAATAGTAATTGAGTTGCTGTCTATCTTCGGTTTGCTTCATGAATCGCTTCCGCCTCTTCCCCCTCATTCATTCCATTTCTGAAAAAGTTCTACTATTTAAGCACTAATATCACAACGCTAGCTACCAACATACTCAATACCGATAAACTGCGGTAGCTTCATCTGCTGCTTGATTTCACCGAACCGCCATTACAATCAATGCCAAAGATCAAACTGAGCCGGGCAAGGAGCACTGCTAAAATAGTGTTATCACGAATCCCAATTAGGTAATCGTTGCAGTTTACCAAGTTCTTATATCTTGAATCATCCGCTAATTAACTACTTCTTGCAAAGTAATAAAGGCACTTCCTAAAAACGCGAAGAAACTTCCTCTCATTTTTCACTCACCCATTTAGATTGCTCTCTATATTAAATGATAGATTCACGTAGTTTGGAAAGGACATATGTCCTCAATCTAACATTTACTCGGTTTTTCTTTAGCAGACCTTCTAAGGACTACGCAATCATCGAAAGGTGGTTTACTCTTGCCACGCCTACATGTGCCTTAAAGAATCATGCTTTTAAAGCGAAGAACAAACAATTGAACTAGCTATGTTATTCATGATGCCATAGTTTTTCTATTTTCATCATTCCTGATTTATTACTATTTAAAAAACCCAAATCGGACCTTTTTAAGTGTCCACCATTTTAGGTGAATTCAACAGTATCTAATAACTCTATATCCCTCTTAATATCATTCCAACTAAACAACTAAAAATATTTCTATATGCCATCTATCTTAATTGGTAGTTTAAAATTCGTGTATAAAAAAACACTCATCTATATAATGAGTGTCAGGCTCGCACCGATGTTCGGTGCTTTTTCTTACATCTAAGATCTGTAAATTAGTTTACTTCAATGACTCCACATATGAACGAACCATGTCTGGGGTAACTAATTTACGAGTAGGTATAAACCTTTGATTTGCAAGAACATTGATTTGCATAGTGATTTGATTAATTTGGTCTGTTGTAAAATCCTTTTCAGCTTTACATAATTCAATAGCTCCTTGAATATAATCTTCACGTTGTTGGTCTAAAAGCGAAAATTCAGTAAAAAGTTGATTTTGTTTTTGGGCATGTAAAGAAAGGGCTTTATGTACACTCATTGTCCTTCACTCCTATGATTTTTCTAATAGCTACTTCTATAATAACAAGATAATATAGAAAACTAAAGACTTTAGCGACATCCATTTTTATTACATGTCCTGACGGAGTAGATCCAGAAAAAGCCATTTCTCCTGACCATTTAATTATTGTCTTCAATTATTTCAACCCTTCCTTGGTGTTTTCCTATCCTTTAAACGTTCGTAGAGCTATTTAACAAAATTTCAGTTCAATTAAGTTTTTATTAGTACATAACCTACCGACTATTTTTTGTGTTGAGTCTTAGAGTACCTTAAGGACTATTCCAATTCTTATTTTACATAGTTAACATGTGAACGCCCTTGAGAGATTGTTTGACCTATATATTATGTAATATAGCTAGAAATTATTTAACCAAATTTTCACTGCTATTCTGTAATTAACAAGGATACTATGATTTGCAGAATTTTTTTATCTTTTAACTGTCATTGCAACAAGCACTACGTCTTGACCTTTTCACGACTGATACCTATCTTCAATTTATTAAGAATAGTCTCTCTGCAGGGGAAATCTTTTCATGCAAAAAAGGAGTAAGGAAAACTCCCTACTCCTTTTTATATTTAGGATGTTAATTAACTATTTTACGTTTTTTTCTAAGCCAAAACAGTATTGGACTAAACCCTCTTTTTAAAAATCTAAAATAAAAGTTGATCACATTTAACATTCCAGTCTGGATTTCCGACTAATAATAGAACCTATTTTGAAAAAATATTGAAATTCAAAATAGGTTCTTTATGTTAATTCAGGCATCTAGTTTGTTTAATGCTTCTTCAACTAAAGCACCTGATTGTTGAAGGTCTGATAGCTTTAAGTATAAATCTACATAAAAAAAGCCAACAAGTTGTTGATTCTATGGTAATTAAAAAGTAGAAGCTAAATCTTTTGCTCTTGTAATAGCATTTTCTTTAATTTCTTGTGCTTTATCAGGCATTGCAGCATGTCCTTCAACGAATAATCCTTCAAATGAAGGAACTCCGAAGAATTGCATTATGATATTTAGATATCGGTGTCCCATTTCCATTTCAGCTGCTGGTCCTTCGGAATAAATACCACCACGAGCTTGAATATGCAATGCTTTCTTGTCAGTTAAAAGGCCAACTGGACCTTTGTCGGTATATTTAAATGTTTTTCCTGCAACAGAAACAGAATCAATATATGCTTTTAATACTGGTGGGAATGAAAAATTCCATAATGGTGTTACAAATATATATTTATCGGCAACAATGAATTGCTCACATAATTCTGAGAGTCGACCAACTTTAGTTTTCTCTTCCGACGAAAGTTCTTCAAATCCCTTTCCAGATTGAAGTTTTCCCCAACCACTGAAAACATCCACATCAATTTCAGGAATATTTTCTTTATAAAGGTCAATATTCACAATTTCATGGCTAGGATTTACTTCTTTATAAGTTTCAATAAATGTTTTTCCAACGGCCATACTGTAAGATTGAGTTTCATCATTCGGATGAGCTGTGATGTATAATACCTTTGTCATTCTGCATCTTTCCTTCCCTTTTACATATTTGAACATTCTAGTTTGTCTAAGTAATTTAACATTTATACAATTACCTCTAGCTAAAATATCATTAATTTTAGGTAGTTATATCTTCTACTTTGTATCAAAAAGGAATCTTGCCATAAATGGTAAATAACTAATGTAACTAAAAAAGACACAATTCCTTGTACAAGAATTACGCCTAGTTAAAAATCACAACATTATAAAGGGCGACTGAATATTTTCGCGAAAATTGAATAAAAGAGCCCATTAAAAATGAAACTGTCTAAATTATATAGTCACATGCAAAAACGATACTTCTAAACCTAAAACCCAGGCTAAGACATTTTACGGAAATAAAATGGAAACTTCCTTACAAGAAAAAAGAGAGAACATTAATTGCCACTCTTCCTTTTATTTCTAAATATCACTTAGCTATTAAAGATACATGATCTGCAGTTGCCCAATTGTTTATAGGTACTACTTTATATTTTACACCAGACTTAATTTTCAACATCGCCTTTCTTTATCAAAACATTTGGGATATGGGAGTACTCATTCTTCAGATGGAATACTTGTAAAAACAAGAGGAAGATGCAAGCTTGTTGCTTACATCTTCCTAAAAAATTATTTGGATTGTGTCTTTTCTTCTTTCTCATCTGGAGAAATCAAATCTTTTGTAGAGTTTTTAAATTCTCTTAATGTGCTGCCAAAAGCACGTCCAATTTCGGGCAACTTAGATGGTCCAAATATGATGAGGGCAATGACTAAAATCAATATCAATCCAGGCATCCCAATATTTTGAAACATTGTGTATCCTCCTTAAAATTTAATTCCTTTTTTCTTCGGTCTAAAACGTAACAAACTCTCAGTTTCTATATTGGCTGTCTCTCTTAAAATAGTAAACCAGAAGTTACGGCTGCAAGGGCTGCAGCACCTGTTCCCATATATGTAAAAATGGTACGCCGATTTCACGGTTTGTTTTCCATCAGGTTGTCCTCTTGTATTTCTCCTGAAAGCTAAAGTTATATTAGAGAGTAGCTAATGCTTTTGTTTTTCCCTCTATTTTCAAGAATGTTTTACTCATATTACCAAATGAATCTATCGCATATACTTCGATATCATAACTTATACCTGGCTGCAATCCCTTAACTGGCAGAACGAATGGGTTGGGTATAGGATCTTTGTAGAATTCTGAGAAAGCCCGAAACTCTTTCGCTATTTGTCCTGTTTGTTTGTTCTTCGCCACTACTTTATAAGAATGTACCAGTAAATTATCATTTGCCTGAGTAAACATGACATTCATCTCAGTACTAGTTGTGTCAAGAACCGTAATGCTTGCTCCTTTAGGGAAATGAGGTTTTACTTGCTCTCTCATTTCTGCATATTTAAATGTATTTTTTTTAGCGGGATAGTCAATTACCCATGGCTCGCCTATCCAATTATTTTGATTAAAGTCACGACGATGAATGTTCACTTTGTTTCCATGAACCTCTACAATTAGACCCTGACTAAAGGTTTCGGATCCTTTAGGTAATTCTCCTTGAAGATACCCAGCCTCTACCCACATATTTTTTAGAGAAGCTGTTGCAACAGAGGTAAAATCCTTTTGATGGATTGCTCTTGGTTCATCCAATGGATAATGTGTGTGACCGGAAAACGTAATTACTTGCGGATATTCTTTTAGAGTGTTATACAGTAACTCTCTGTTAACTTCGAATCCCCATTCACTCCCGTATACTGTATTTTTGATAGGCTGATGCAGAAACACAAATATCGGTTTCTTAGGATCATCTTGTTTCGCCTGCTGCAGTTGCTCCCCTAACCACGCAATTTGTTGTTCTGAAAAGTATCCTTCTGTCTTTCCATTTTCAGTGCCAAGAACTATGAAATGAAACCCTTTGATTACCTTATGGTAGAAAATAGACTCCATCCCCATTTTCTTTAAAAACAGTTTTTGGGCATCTGTTACAGATAAACCATTCCAATAGTCATGATTTCCTATCGCAAACAAAGAAGCGGCCTGCGTTTGTTTTTTTGCATTATAAAGAGCCACAAAGCGATCATACTCTTCCGTAAATCCATTTTCTGTTAAATCCCCAACAACAACAAGAGCATCTTGTTTTGGCACCAACTCATTCAATTGATGCAATGCGCTACCCAACTTTTGCAGATCGGTTGTACCACTCTTCAACATATGCACATCACTAATAACAGGAAACACCAAATCAGGATTTTTGTGTAAACCGAACTTTGATGCTTTTTCGACATGCGATGCTTGCTTCGGCCTCAAGTCCATTTAGTGAGTTTACTAGCGATAATCCAAGCGTAAGCCCGGCAATCTTCGTTGTACCTCCCAAAAAACTACGTCGATCCATTCCCTTTTCTAAGATAGTATTTGACAATTTTTCAGTTTCGTTTTTTAGTTGCTCATCTTTCATTGCTACTCCTCTTTTCACAATATGATTTTATTGATTTCAATTAAGACCAATCTAATGAAATTTCTAAAAATTTATGTAAGTAAAGCAAATTTCAAGGTACTTTTAGTTTATTTTATATATAATAAATCATTGAAATTTTGGTAATAAGAATGTATTCATATCATGGAACCCGCCACTCAATCCCCCTCTTATATTCATTTTTTCAGTAGAAAAATTCACTCCTAAAGTTAGTAACGCAAATTGTGTATCACTTACTTTGACAAACTCTAAAAAGAAGGAATAAAATTTTCTAATTTGAATTCTGTATCTTCCTATATGAAAGATCTAGAGGAACTAAGACTTGTTTGTCGGTACAGTATTTATTGTCTATGCAGGTAATAATAACGGAAAAATTGTTAATGCTTGTAATGATTTGTTTCCGACCATCATTTGCTCTCAACAAAGCCCACAATAAAACAACTTTTCCACAAACGGCCTACTTCCAACTCAATATTACTTATTAATTATTAAGCTAACGTTAATGTGAAGTGTATTTTTTTGATTTTGTTGTTAATTCAAACAAATAATTCCATGTTCATTTTTTAAACTAATAAAAAGAGGAAAAGCCAACATTCACTTTTCCTCAACGTAACATGGTATGATTTCTATTTATTCACAATCTCAATTTCTTCTTTTCGTACCTCTGCAATACTTTTTCCGACAGCTTAGAATCTGAAATAATACGGTTAATCCTATCAAACTGGCAAACCTTAAATAAGGATGCAACATCAAATTTACCCGGCAATAGTTATACTTCTCTTTATTAATGGTTTTTAGCATCTGTTACCTTCAGAAACCAATAGTATATTATTCTTAACGATTTATTCATGAATAACATAGTGAATGAAGTACAAAGTTTAAGTAACCAGATTCAATCTTTAAGTAATACCCACTCCTTTAATAAGTTGATATCTTCTAGATTCATGTTATTCAAAAAAGCAGAGAGCCTGCTCTCTGCTTTCAACTTACATGTAAATTTTCACCACTTCACTGACTTTTCCTTATTCCTGCGACTGAGTTTCCAATGATTTCGTTTCTATCTTTTGATTGTACAATGGCAAAATGAAAAACATCCCAATAATAAAAAAGAATGCTGCTGTTTCAAATATAGCGACGAGTGAAAATTGTTCTTTCAACACTCCTGCCGCACTCATAGTCAAAACCATCGAACCAGTGAATAATGGGCTTAAGATTCCATTTACTCTTCCGATGAACTCGCCTTCGGTCCTCTGCAATATCAATGTATTAATTCCAATTTGAATACAAGGCAACATTAGCCCGTTAAAGAACTCTGCGGAAAGTGTAATCCAAAGGTTGGTCGACAACCCCATTACCGCTAATCCAATGGCATTCACAAGCATTCCAAAGGCCAATAACCTCTGCGGTGCCACTTTTTTAGCAAAAATCATCACTCCAGCACCGCCTAAAATCATACCAATACCATTCACCATAAATAACCATTGTAGATTTTCCTTCGGCAGACCTAATTGTTCGGTAACTAGGAAAATCGAGAGCGGCTGAATGAATCCAAGTCCCAGCCCGGCTGCCAGAAAACATAATCCTAATAGACTTAGCTCTTTTTTTCGCAACACGTAGCTCACTCCGCTTTTCATTTCCTGCCATAATGTCGTTTTTACGGTTCCTTCATCCAGTTTGCGATCTTTTGGAAGGAAAGCGAGTGCACCCGCTGATAGTAAAAACGCTAGGCCAGTAATCGCAATCGAGATGTTGATTCCGAATGATTGGAAGGCAAATGTGCCCAGGATCGGGCCTAAAACCATAAATACGGCGAATACGGTCTGATATACAGACATCCCTGTTTGAATTTGACTCTCTGGCAAATGCATCTTAAATAGCTTCATGCCCGATGGCTGAGAGAATTGAGAAAGTATTGCTGAAATTAATGTTGCAAAAAATACCACTTTCCAACTTCCGAAGATAAGGGCGATAAGCACAGCAAATACCGATACTGCACTTAAAATATCACACCAAACCATCGTTTTTTTCGGGCTCCATCGGTCTGCAAACGTCCCACCAATAAATGAAAAAATAAAAATAGGTGCGAATTCAGCCACTGAAATCATTGAAATGGCAAAGGCATCACCGTTTGTTTGTTCCATAACGAATAGCAAAACTGCAAAATTCCGTACCCATATCCCTATTTGTAGAAATAATCCTGAAAAGATAATGGCCCGAAATACACGATTTGTAAATAAGTTAGGTTCCTTATTACTTAATGTTACAGATGCGTTTTTCCCCAATATAAAAACCTCCTGTCAAATATCTGGACAGGAGGCAGTACAATACAAATTAAAAAGGCAAAATATCCCTGATGATGGAAGGAACACAATGATCTTTGTTTGTATTTTAATGTACAGACTAATCCTATCCAGAAAAAAGTTCGTATTTAACACGCATTTTTTCTTAAAGAATAGGATTATATATCATTGTTTAAAGGTCACCCTTCCATTTAATGTTAATTATATAATAATCGAATCATTCTGATTAATCAAGTGCAAATTTCAAAAAATAATACTATTATAGAATAATTACCAAGTATTAAGTCATGAAAATAAAAAAACAGACTTTCTTTAAGAAAGCCCCAGACTGTAGACAAACTCGATGAAAATCGAGTTTGTCTACAGTTTTTTTGAGGGGTTGTAAAAATTCGACGTTGATTTCCACTCCAGGCACTCGCTTTCCGCGGGCGGTCAGGGAGCCTCCTCGGCGCCTTTGCGCCTGTGGGGTCTCCCTTGGACACGCATTTCCCGCAGGAGTCTCGCACCTTCCGTTCCAATCAACTTTGTTTTAACAATTAGATATAACCACTTTTGCCTACAGTCCTTTTTGTTTTAATATAGAAGTATTAAAACTTGAGGTGATGACGATGCTTTCGAAACATAATTCTATTCAGCGAGATCAACTTGAAATGATTACTTTGGATCAACTGGTGCCAGCGAACCATTTGGTTCGTAAAATTGAGGGGGCCATTGACTTCACTTTCATTTATGACTTGGTGAAAGAGATGTATTCAGAGATAGGCCGCCCAAGTATTGATCCAGTTATTTTAGTTAAATTGACATTCATTCAATATACCTTCGGTATTCGTTCGATGCGTAAAACGATTGAAGAAGTTGAAACGAATATGGCTTACCGTTGGTTTTTAGGTTACGGTTTCCATGATAAAGTACCTCACTTCTCAACGTTCGGGAAAAATTATGAGCGTCGCTTTAAAGATACAGACCTGTTTGAACAGATTTTTTATCGTATCCTAATGACAGCCTCAGAAAGAAAGTTAATTAGTGCAGAGCACGTATTCGTTGATTCAACACATGTGAAAGCCAGTGCGAATAAGCGGAAATTCGAAAAGAAAATCGTTCGTAAGGAAACACGAGCATATCAAGGACGCCTTCAAGAAGAAATAAATCAAGATCGTGAAAACAATGGAAAGAAGCCTTTTCCACCGGATAAATTTGATAAAGAAGAAACCAAAGAAATTAAAGAAAGTACAACTGATCCTGAGAGTGGCTACTATGTAAAAGATGAACGAACAAAACAGTTTGCCTATTCATTTCATGCGGCTGCGGACCGCAACGGTTTTGTGCTGGGGACGATTGTAACACCGGGAAATACGCATGATAGTCATATCTTAGAGCCTCTTGTTGAACAAGTGATTGAGAAAGTTGGAAAACCTGAAGTTGTTGCCGCAGATGCAGCTTACAAAACACCAGCCATTACAAGCTACCTTTTTGGGAAAGAAATCACACCAGCTTTACCCTATACACGTCCACGAACAAAAGAAGGGTTCTTTCGCAAGCATGACTATGTTTACGATGAACATTTTGATTGTTATCTCTGCCCATCGGGCGAGATTTTAAAGTACTCAACAACAAATAAAGAGGGCTACGCGAGTACAAATCACCCAAACACACTTGTGCGACATGCTCATTTTTATCACAGTGTACAGTAAGCAAAGACCATCAAAAAGTGGTGACACGCCATATCTGGCAAAATTATATGGAAGAAGCAGATCATCTGCGTCATCACAAGGATGTAAAACCTATATATGCGAAACGTAAAGAAACAATAGAGCGTGTATTCGCAGATGCAAAAGAAAAGCATGGTATGCGTTGGACTACTTTAAGGGGACTTAAAAAATTGTCGATGCAGGCGATGCTTACTTTCGCTGCCATGAATTTAAAGAAGATAGCCAATTGGACATGGCAAGGTCCAAGAATGGCTTAATAAAGTGGGCTCGTAGAGGCCCAATCTCTTAATCTTGAGCAAAATTCAAAGGGAATTTCAAAAGGGGTCCGGAATTAAAACATTCCGAACCCCTTTTGTCTACAAACTGAGACTTTCTTTAAGAAAGCCCGTTTATATTCTTCAACCTCATGAATAGTTGCTAAGTCTATTTTTCTGCCTCAACAGTCCTAGTTAATAATGACTTCCCCACAATCCGTCATTTCATAAGAATCCAATATTATTTATAACACTTCCGAAATAGCCCCAACAAAAATCCAAAAAGATGCTTCTTTTTTAGCTCTCCATCAAACTTCCATGATTCGGATTTGTCTGAACAAGTAAATTGGAAGATGGCATTTGAATTTGATGCTCATGTAAAGCAGACATCATCTCAAACCTCACATTTCTTGATGTTTCAAAATAATCTTCAGGTTTTACTAGTCCAACTATGCATAGCTCATATCCAACATATTTAAGATTCGGATTTAAATCCGTAATGCCAAGATATCTAAAATCTTCTTCAGGTGTACCGTCCTCGAGCCTTAGAAGGCTTTCAGCAAACTTCTCATTACAAGTGAGGCATAATTCTTCCAACATCCGCTTCACCCTATCTGGTTTTTCTTGGTAACTCACCGTGATGCGTTCAATGATTCGCATTCTCCCTTTATTAAAATTTTGAATCGTCTTGATTTCACTGTGTGGGATAGTAAGCAGTTTTCCTGACCATTCCCGAATCTGCATGAACCGGATGCCAATTTCCTCAACCGTCCCGGAACTTGTCCCATTAAATGTAACAAAGTTCCCCACTCGAAATTCATTATCTGAAAACCTAACAAATCCCAATAAGATATCCTTAAGCATTTGTTGAGCGGCAAATCCGATAACGACCCCTACAATCCCAGCTCCAGCCAGTATTCCCTTTATGTCAATAAACTGTCCAATCAGATAAATGAGGAAAAGCGCCGAAATACCGTACCTTAGAGCAGAACGAGTAACACCCTGTATCGTTCTTTCGACTTCTTCCTCAAAAAAATTAGACCTTCTAAAGAACCATTCAACCATTTTGTTCAATATATAATAACCGGCCAATAACAGTAGAGCTATTATAAAAAGCCTCAATAATAAGAATTCTTTCAAATAATCCAAAACCCGCTCTGTAAAATTCAAAATATCCATGTTCCCACCTCCGTTTCCACTCTTATTCAGAATCGATTAAAATCCAATCATCATCCTTGCCTATTATCCCTTTATCAAGAATAAGTCTCGTTTTTAGGCGATAGGAAACCCCTCGCTTATATGGTTCCTTTAATGTAGGCAGACGAAAGTTAAAAGGAATTTCATTACTTTCCCCTGAATCAATCTCACTTGAAGATAAAATGGTGCTCGTTTTAAGGATATCTTCCATTCCCGTAGAATGAGTATCCATAATTAAATCACATTCAATCCTCCTTATTCTTTGCTCCTGGGTACCACCCTTAATCAAGAAATACCCATTTATTAATTCACCAGATTTATACGTATTTTTGGGAAGGATTAAATCTATCTGTGCAGACCCTATCCCTAAAAGTAACAAAGATTTTCTCAGTATCAAAGAATACACTCCATTTATATTTATTTGTTTTTCATTTATCATTCCACAAGCTTAGCTTAAACAATTCTTGAAGGGCTACATTATCCGGACTACAAAAAAACCTTTACCATTTCGGTAAAGGTTTACTAATAGAAAATAGACCTTTACCACTAGGTAAGGTCTGGCTAACAACAAAATGTTGCCAACAAAGCCGAGAGTGAAGAACTCCGTATTGACGACATTGTTGTAAAAGCTACTCCCCTTAGGAGAATATATTCAAGTATATTATTTATCATACGGTAAGATTAGAAAGTTTGTCAAACCTTTTTAGTTTTATGGAATTCCGGGAATAACCCCCGGAAATCACTTAGCTTACCAATGTTTACTAAAATAGGAGTATTCTTTTTAGATAAGCATGGTGTGATTAGTGGTACGTTTTCAGCGTCAAAGAAAGGTAAAAGAAATTAAAAGCAGAAAGTCATCGGGAGCTAATGGAAAGTAGGTATTCTTTATCAAATCTTATGGTTTTAAACATATTTCCCTTGAATTTAGGGGCATGTCAAGTACCAATCGGAAATACAATAAAAAAAGGCAGCAGTATAAGATTTTAATCCAAACAGGCCAAATTTGTAGCATCTTGTCAACCATGTATTACTTGAACCAATGCGTTTACATGATTTAGGTATTGGAAGATGGATTTAATGAAAAAAATGGGTGAACGGTTATAAAAATAGCGACCAATATTCTTTGGAAAAGTGATAGTTAGAAGTGTTAGGATGGTTGGAAAGGATGATTTTGTTCAGGGATTTGTGCCAAACCATAATCATGGGTCCGTTGACTATACATCTGTTAGTGATGGCCATGTTCATCTGTGTTTAGATGTAACTTCACCTCCAGTTATGATTAAGGATGATAACCATGTGCATTACACTGAGGGTTATGTTGTCTTTGAAGATGGTCATACTCATTATTACCAGGCATATTCGGGTCCTGCTATTCCTGTAGGAAATGGAATGCATGTTCATAATTATGATTTTTATACGACTGAAGCAAACGGACATCGCCATCAGGTAAAGGGTGTTGACCAGCCAGCGCCTGGAAATAAGTAAAGTCATTCAAGCTGTCCCAATAATTATACTTTTTTATGAAGATTACCTGTATAATAACGTGCAAAAGCAGTTAGAATATGCGAGTCTTACTGCTTTTATTTTTATTTATTTATATGTTTTATTTCCTACGACTACCTATTAAGTCTATTCCGAATATTGTTAAATAACCAAGAATTCACGTGAAGTCTTTCATATCATTTATTGTATTCTAAAATAGAGGAAGAATAATGTTGGACGCATAATTACAATAACCAGGTCTTTCAAATCATCCAAGAAGGCCAATAATTCCTACATCAATGGATGTGAATACTCATATGGATATATTTATAATTTGGCATATGGGTATTGAGGAAGTTAGTTAATATAAAAATTAACGATTGTAACTTGAAGATCCTGACTAAAAGAAAACTTTAGGGTAGCGTTTTTTCTTATAAAAATATTGGTTGTAGTCTAACTCATACATAAATAACACACCCATAGGTTTAGTAAGCCGAAGTCAAACTGAAACACAATTTACATCTTTTTAAATGCTATTCAAACGGTTAGTCGGGGATCAAGCTCTATTGAAGAAATTTGAGAGCTGTATAAATAGCCCTTAAATGTTTATTTCCAAGGCTTTTCCCATTACTCCATATATATAAACTAGTTACAGATATGATTTACTCAAGGTATATCAAAAAAGAGAACTGATATCGATATATCAGTTCCCTAGTAAATATTCTTCTACATTTGTGAGGGATATGAGAGGAAATTTATACTGGAAACCAAAAAAGATCAGGCCCTATTGAACCTTCCCCTTATACTTGCTTCCATCATTATGCTCTTGGTTATTCTTTTCTGACATTCGTCTTTGATATGCTTTCGTCTCCGCATTCACATGGTTTGCATCATTTGGTTCGTTCTTTTTAGAACGTCCTGCACCATTACTCATATTTATTCACCTCCTGCAACAGCTTATCATACGTTTGTAGCTTACTCTTGTCCCCCAATTTTATACGCACGTCTGAATAGTACGAGTAACTGTTTTTTAAGGATACTGAACATGAAATTTCTAAAGAATCTATAGAAACGATGCAAATTCCCTCATTTGCACTTTAAATAGAGAAACAATCATAAAAAAACTTGCTTCTAAAGAAGAGCTGAGCATTTACCTCGACTCTATTCTAAAATAATGTTACCGCTATCTATTTTGAAACATTTATTAAGTAATGTGATTTCAGTAGATTAGAAGTAAGTTCCACTACATCCGCCTTTGATTTAATTTTTACCTTTTTGGTAATAAAGTATTTCGCATCAAATGTTTTATCACTGACAAAGTCCCTAATATCTCCTGCTTGTCCGCAATAAAGTAGCGTGCATCAAACATTTTATCACTAACAAAATCCTTCGTATCTATCGCTTTGTCGACAATAAAGTTTTTGGTGTCACTCGCTTTATCCGTAACATAATATGCTGCATCCTCTACTAAGTCCTTCACATCACTTGCCTTATCAGCAATAATATATTTTGTATCGAGTACCTTATCCTTGACAAAGTCTTTCGCATCTTCCGCCTTGTCAACAACAAAATATTTTACATCATCTAATTTATAGCTTACTGAATCTTTCATATCGCGAAGTTTATTAAAAAATCCCATCGTCTCTCCCCTAACCGAAATGTAACGTTACAGATTTATCACGCATTATTGTCTTTAATCCGACGCGGTCTTCATAAGGAAGAGCAAGTTGCATTTCTTTAATGGCGCGCATTACAACTGCATTTTTCTCGGCTGTTGTTGCCGCTTTAGTAAGACTAGACGACATGTTGTGGACTATCATATGCTGTCATACTTCTTTATTTTTTGTTATAATATGTATTTTTTTAAAAACATTACAAAAGTCTCATTGATAGCGCTTACATACTAGCCATATACTAAACTAGTATTCTATTTTTGGGGAGGCGAAGGAGTTTGAAAAAAGGAACGAAGATTTTAGGAGCTTCTTTATTGGCAGGGAGTTTACTGTTTTCATCACATTCTGTTATGGCAATCCAGGGTGAAAACCCGTCCGAGCATGCATTTGACAATAAAGTGATCAAACGAATCGATGTTGAAAAAATCTACCAGAATCTTTCACATTTAGCTGTAAATATTGGACCACGGGTAGCCGGAACACAAAGTGAACAAACGACTGTAGATTACATAACTGGTAAATTTAAGGAGTATGGACTTAACGAAGTAGAGGTCCAGCCTTTTCATTTTATTAAGGACTATAAACACCCAAGCTCTGTTTCCTTAAAAGTAAATGGGTGTAATTATGAAACGGCCGCCTTCCGCTTTTCCAATAACACACCTTCCGGCGGAGTGTCAGCAGAGCTTGTGTACGCAGGTTTAGGAACGACGGCAGAGGTAGCTCATGCTTCGGTAGAAGGAAAAATCGCCTTAATTAAAAGAGGCACGATCCCATTTACAGAAAAAATGGATAATGCAAAAAAAGCCGGAGCGATCGGAGTCGTGTTCATTAATACAGATAATTCCACGCCGCTTTTTAGCTTGCCGGCAAATGAGAGTAATCTACCTGTACTATTTATGAAAAAGAGCGATGGTGATGAGTTAATTTCTTCTCTGCAAGGCAATAACCTGACAGCAAATATGTCTGTTGAAGGAGCAGAGTTTGTAAAAGCCACTTCTCACAATGTGATTGCCACGAAAAAACCGATGAAAAATAAGGATACGAATCAAATTATTATAGTTGGCGCGCATCATGACTCTGTTTCTGTTTCATCAGGAGCCAGTGATAATGCATCAGGTACATCCATTGTGCTGGAACTGGCAAGAGTCCTGGAAAATGCACCTTCTGATACAGAAATCAGGTTTATTACCTTTGGCGCAGAGGAGAACGGATTATTAGGCTCCAAGCATTATGCACAAAGCCTTACGAAAGATGAGATTAACAGAACGGTAGCGATGTTTAATATGGATATGGTGGGCAGCAAAAATGCCGGCGAATTTGCCATGTTTACGTACGATGGAAAACCAAATACAGTCACGACATTAGGAAATTCAGCAGGAACAAGGCTTTATGATGCCATTCCTTATAATCAAATTGGAAGAAGTGACCACCAGCCATTCACAGAAGTGGGTATTCCTGCCGCGGTGTTTACGTATGCTCCATTGGAGCCGGAATACCATACGGCAAAGGATACAATTGAGCTGATCAGTAAGGAAAAATTGTTAAAGACGGCTCAAGTGCTCGGTGCAGCAGTCTATCAAGCAGCCCGTCCGGACACACCGGCACTGGAAAGGTCCAATGTAGCACCTGTACCGGTTGAGGCAGAATATGATGAGGATTTACATTTATAATTCTTTTTTCTAATTTACTAGAACCACAGGATAGAATAGTTTCCTAATAAAAAAGACAAGAGACATCCATATTAAACGATGTCTCTTGTCCTTCTATTTAGCTGCTTTTTTAATTTACTGGACCCTATCGTCAATCTCAAATCGCTTTAGCTATTTCGCATTAACAAGATAATATAAAAACCAAACGGCATGATTTTGTTCATCTGCTGCCGCTCTGCGAAAGGCCTCTTTAATACTTGGGTTCGTTACTTCATCTGCAATTCCCAAATAAAAAATCAACTGTTTCCTGTTCATCTTTTAAAAAGAATTCCAATCCGTCGATATACTATTCTCGACACTCTTCACTGACGACCTGTTAAATCGGAATAAATCTATAGCTGCTTTTATCTAAGCGACAAATCCCTTCAATCAAGTGAAGAATTGTAATATTTAGCGATAACACAAAATGATATAAGGTTTCCTCATCCTTTATTTAGGTAAAATAACAATCGCATCCCCAATCGGACGTTCACCGGCCGCATCGGATGTACGATTCACCAATTTGGAGCCTACTGTCATAGTTGTAGAACCTCCGCCATCCAAGTTTACTGCATCAACCGCCCCGAGAGCTTTCATGAGACGGGCACTCTCTTTAAAATTTGCTCCCACACTATAAAATGGCTGACGTCCATCAACCGTAACCAAGAGAATTTTCCCTTTTTCAGTGACCCCTGCAAGAGTTCGGGGATTTCTACGCTCTCCAAATTTATAGTAGAATTCTGGATTTTCGCTCCAATTGAACCCCTCTTTTACCGCATTAATCTTCTCTTTACCGTCATGCAGCAATTGCGGCCCACCATTGACAATACTAATTTTCGGTGCCGCCTTAAGTGGTTGTTTATCAGCAAGAATCCTGGTATTCACTTTCAGTTTTGCACCTAGCTTCGCATGGGCCAAAAGCCAATTAGCGGCATCGCCTGTACCTGCTAGGATGGAGCCTTTAAGCGGAATGAAGCTGCCTCTGCTTTTGCGTACTTCTGTAACTTCACCCTTTGAATTTAAATTAACTTCCACTCCATCCCCAGGCTCAGTTTTAGCACCAAAGGAGGATGTAAATTGAATAAGTTCCCCAGAATCCGTACAAGTGAAATCATGCTTTGCAAAGTTTAAATTATCACCAATGCCTCCACATCCACGGATCAGGCCAGGTTTACGGTTAAGGCCATCCAATTCTCTCTTTGCAGCATCAGATGCCGTAACTGAAAGTTTAGTTTCTACTGAAGCTATCTGTGCCCTATTTCCAGATAAAACCAGGCTTGTCCTGCCATTTACCGCTTCGCTAATGAGCTCGCCACCAATCATGGACGCACCAGCAAGATCCCCTTCTGTACCATCACTCGGTCCCATTACAAAATATCCACCGTTTACAGTCGCTATCGCACCAGTACGGGCTGAAATGCTAGTTAATTTTTCCTTCCCGGGTACTATCTCAGTTCCCAGTTCAGATAAAACTTTTCCTTTAAACTTCTTTGGATCGATTTCTAAAATATTCACAACCCAAGGGCCCGTAGATTTCCCTCCATCTTCAGCCGAAAAAACAACGCGTGAATTACCATATCCTTTTCCTTTTAATTCATCTCTTAATTTGTTGGCATCTCTCTCCGCTTTAAATGATCCAACACGTACAAGGTATCCAAGCGGACCTTGTTCATGATCGTCGGCAGGCCGTTCTGAAATTTTCTTAACTTTGGACTCGTAACCTTTTGAATCCAGTTGAATTTTCACCTTATTAGCTTCTTCCTTGGTTTTGTAAAATCCCACATCAATGATAAAGACATCTTTTTCCGAACTGGCCCCACGGATGATATGCGTATAGGTTAAGCCCTGCGTAATCTTTGTTTGATCCCGGGTTTCCGCAAGATTAGAATTCCCTAGAGGAAGAGCTTGTTCCTTCACAGACGCGGCTTGTACAACACTTGATGGAAAGTCTAACGTTAAAATCGAACCAGCTGTTAATGCCATTGCTGAAAATAAACCTTTACTGACAAGCCTTTGAAAAATTTTCATTGAATTTTTCTTCATTTTTCGACCCCTCCCCCTAATAGAACACCTTGTGTTCCGTCGGTTTCATTATCCTAATCTAATGTGTAGAACCTGCTACAGACCAATGAACTTATTGTAAAGAAATGGTATGAAATGATTAAATTTTTCAAGGTTTCAGGATGTATTAGTAGTTACCAAATTGATTTAACCGAGTTTTTTTAGGTCGGTACTTTATTTTAGTGAATTTCAATGCATCCCTTGCACAAGGACTACAATGTTTTTTTGTGACTACGTGATACTTTGCAAGCCCATTCCTTCTATAAATACAACAGGTTTTTTGAAACTTTAGAAATTGGAGAAGAATTACTGGGATTAGAATTGAGGAAAAAATTTGCTGATCTATCAGTAAGCTCCTGTTTTATTAAAGATGAGTTTCTAGAAAGTTCTCGAATTTCCGATCATTTCTGCAATTTTCGCAAAGATGAAGCATTCTAGTAGGTACCGATTCATCTTTGTTTACGTTTTCCAATTCTTCTTCTAGACCACAGAGTTCACAGATTCTCATTTTTAACCCTCCTTATCATGAAAAAATAAAAGTATTTGCTTACCAAGATTGAAAATTAATGATTTGATGTCTCGATAGTGAAGCCCGTATCTTTAATAGCTTGAAGAAAATCCTCATAAGAAGTCGCATCTTCAATAAAACTTAATGTTGCCAGCTGTTTTTGCAGACTCAACCCTCCCAAAAAACCAAGGATAAGCATACTGTGAAGGGGCAATGTGACTTTTCGAGTATCTGCCTCTACCGTTAAATGTGCAATCCGTGGCTGACTATGAAATCCCATGATATCCCTCCTTGTTCCTTTTAGATTTACCTTATTTGAAATTAATATTATTCATTATCGAGATTTTACAGTTGAGATAGAAAAAAGGGTGCATATGAACATCTAAATTGGTTACCCTTTTAGGGAATTAGTTAAGTTTCTATATATTCATATACGAACAGGGAAGGAGGCTTACAAATGGAAAAGGATACTTTGTTTCATCGAGTACAAACTATGATTATTTCTTCTACCAAAAAGCCGAAATACATCTCCATTTCCACAGTTAAAATCGCAGATCTTTTTCATGTAAATACAGAGGAGGTTGAAAGAACCCTACAGAATTAGTAAACGAAGGACGGCTACAAAAAAGACCCTACCCGAACCGCCTCATTATGAAATTTATGTACTGCCCAGAATAAGAATTTTTTCCATTCCTTGGTCAACTCGTTCACACAATGTTGTTCTTTAAGAATTAGCCAAGCTAAATTATCTTAATTTTGAAATTTAAGCTAAATAAACCATCTTTTTGAGCCTATAAATAAAAGGCTGATCTAGTAAGATCAGCCCCAGACTGTAGACAAACTCGATAAATAATTGAGTTTGTCTACAGTTTTTTTGAGGATTTGTAAAAATTTGAACGTTGATTTCTACTTCAGGCACTCGCTTTCCACGGGCGGTCCGGGAGCCTCCTCGGCGCCATTTGCGCCTGTAGTGTCTCCCTTGGACTCGCTTTTCCCGCAGGAGTCTCGCACCTTTCTTCCAATCAACTTTGTTTTAACATTTAGATAGAACCCCTTTTTCCAACAGTCTTTTTTGTTTTAAAATAGAAGTATAAAAACTTGAGGTGATAAGGATGCTTTCTAAACTTGTTTCTATTCAGCGAGATCAACTTGAAATGATTACTTTAGATCAACTGGTGTCAGCGAACCATTTCGTTCGTAAAATTGAGGCCGCCATTGACTTCTCTTTCATTTATGACTTGGTGAAAGATATGTATTCAGAGGTAGGGCGCCCAAGAAATGATCCAGTTATTTTAGTTAAACTGACATTCATTCAATGTACCTTTGGTATTCGCTCGATGCGTAAGACCATTAAAGAGATAGAAACAAACATGGCCTATCGTTAGTTCTTAGGATACGGCTTTCATGATAAAGTACCTCACTTCTCTACCTTTTTGAAAAAACTTTAGAGCATACTCATGTAAATTCCTCTAACCAGCTCCAGTTTTTCACCCTTGGTTATGTATTGTATTATTAGAAAACCATATTTTTAGGTACTTTACCTGAATTGACCTGGCACTTCAGTTTCAATGATTTTCACATCGTATATTCCTGCTTCCGGTCTTCTAAGTGACATACGACAGGCAATTTCATCTTCCAGCATATCAATTAAAAATTCATGCATCTTTTTTGTACTAATGGCCCAACATTCGTCTGTTCACGTCGTCTTTCAACCCAGCCAATAATTAAAAAATTGGCATATCCCAAATAGTCTAAATAAAAGGATAGAAAATCTCTTTAAAGTGAATAAGAAGTGAAGTAATGATAAATCAAGGTATGCTTCATTCTCTATTGAAGAAAATTCACAAAATTAGATACCCCTATTTTATTAAAACGCTTGTTTTTTCTGACTAGCCATAGATTTCTTGTTATATCTATTCTGGAAATACCCACTTCCCGCAAAAAACCTTGATCCAATTCCCTGGCCACTGTTAACCTTGGCAGAATACTGATTCCAAGTCCAGATTCAACCGCACTTTTTATCGCTTGTGTACTCCCAATCTCCATGTAGCTTTCTATTTTTTCTAAAACCCCGTGCTCTCTTAACATGTTTTCTACGATAAGTCGTGTCCCTGAAATGGATTCACGCCAGATCATCCTTTCATTTCCCAATTCCTCTACCTGGATTTCTTTTCTGTCTTTCCATGGGTGGTCTGATGGACAAACCAATATCAATTCGTCATCGGCGAACTTCTCCACAATAAAATCGGTATTTTCTACAAGTCCTTCCACCAAGGCTAAATCAATAACATCGTTTGATAAATCCTCTAGAACTCGGGGGGTATTTTTTATCGTTAATGTTACTTTTACTTCAGGCTGTTGTTTTTTAAATTTCCCAAGCAAACTCGGCAACAAATACTCTCCGATAGTCAAGGATGCACCTACTATGAGGTTTGTATTGTAAGCGCCCGTTGATTGCTGAATCACTTCCTTTGAATGGTTGAAGTCATTCACAATGGCTTTTGCAAAAGGGTATAACAACTTTCCTGCTTCTGTCACTCTCAGCCTCCCTTCCTCACGGTCGAATAACAAAGTGCTATAATAATTTTCCAATTGGTGAATCTGTCTTGTTACCGCGGGTTGTGATAAGAAACTTAACCTCGCTGCCTGGCTTATACTTCCTTCATCCACTACTAAACAAAACATTCTTAGATTTTCTAGTTTCAAAAGAAACCAACCTCCATGTCTTTAAATAGTTTAATAAAATGATAGCATCATATAGGTAAATGGTGAAATGGAAAAGCGACGCTATATTCCCTGAACAGGTGAGCCTATTCAATTATTGGTGAAATTCTATATAAAACGGATAAATCTTCTAGGTATAACGTTTTGTTATACCCAATGATTTAGTTGCAATTTACCCATTCCTTTTTCTTTGATATGTTAATTATAAGATTTATATAAAGTAGCAAAGGGGAGTGACTGATGACAATGACTGGACAATGGAAAACACTGTTCCAATTATTTTGGACCTTTTTTAAAATAGCACCTGTCACATTCGGAGGCGGGTTCGCGATGATCCCTTTAATCGAAAAAGAAGTAGTGGAGAAGAGAAAATGGCTGAAAAGCGAAGAAGTTACAGATGTTTTTGCGTTATCTCAGTCCGTACCGGGAGCTGTCGCTATTAACTCCGCCACCTTTATCGGCCATCGAATTGCCGGAATGAAGGGCGCAATGGCAGCCATGATTGGTGTATCATTTCCTACCTTTATAATTGTTCTACTCCTCGGCATTTTGTATTTTTTCATTCAGGACAATCCAAAGATAGAATCCGCATTTATATCGATTAGAGCTTCCATAGTAGCCATCATCGCCTATGCGGCTATCAAGATAGGAAAAACAGCTATTGTTGACAAATCAACATTCGGTATATTTATAGTAGGGATTCCAGTCCTTTTCTTCATTCACCCGGTTTTAGCTATATTATCAGGAGCAATAGCAGGGATTGTGACTATCTCTGTTAAGAGGAAATTAGGTTACAAAATCAACATGGACCGAAAAGAAAAGAAAGTAGAAGAAAATGATTTCGAATATTTCATGGGTGCAGGCATATAGGTCCATCGAAGTTGGACGATATTTTCCTGAAATGTTATCGGTATAAACTGTTAAACTAATTTTCAAGAAAGCGTGGGATATAGAATGATAGAATTATGGGAGTTGTTTAGCACCTTCTTTATTATCGGCTTTGTATCATTCGGAGGGGGATACGCCATGATTCCCGTAATAGAATCTGAAGTCTCACAGCATGGATGGATGACGACGCAACAATTTACCGATGTAATCGCTATTGCCGGCATGTCCCCAGGTCCTATCACCATCAATAGTGCCATTCTCGTTGGCTATTCGACTGCTGGATTAGCAGGATCCATATCATCCGCTCTCGGAATCTTGCTTCCTGCTATTATACTCGTAATCGTTATAGCCACCTTCTTCAATAAATTGAATCATTATCAAGTTGTTCAATCGATGTTTTATGGATTAAGACCCATTGTCACTAGTTTAATCCTCTTTGCAGCAATCAGTTTTGCCATTTCCAATCATATGATTGCTCTAAACTTTTCGTGGCATTCGATAAGCTTATTACTCGTCTTTGGGTTATCGTTATTCTCCCTGTTGAAATTACGCTGGCATCCAGCCTATGTCATTATTCTTTCTGGTTTAGTTGGTGTTGTCCTCTATTCATAACTACTCATTCTATTTCTATAAGACTTGTACCAAAATCTAACCTTTGTAAATTCGCATTTTCCTGACGCAACTCGGATCCAATCAGGAAAATGCTTTATCTGTACTATAAGAATCAGGTATATTAAAAGTAATCTAAGAAGAAAAATTGAGTACAAAGTTACTTTGAATACTTGATATATTAACTCTGTAAACAATCTATTCAACCTATTAAATGTAGTGATGTCTTGACAATAAGAGGGCAATGAATAACCGTACCATTCTATTCATCGTTCCGATATAGAACAAAAGCTTTTTCTACTTCTTGATCACGTCTTAAAGCGTGTTAGTTTCCTACAAGGCAAAAGGGAGAAATAATAAAATAAAAGCACCCGAACGAGGCTGTTGACAAATAGACCAGATACTTTTTTAAAAATGCTGCCCATTGGTTATTTATTAAATGTTCAGTTTGAATGTGACCTTGAACAGGAAGTGATTTTAAATATTGTTAATCGTTGGTTTCTGGGACTAGATCTATCTGAATCGCATACCTGACCACTCGACTTTTGCAACTGTCTTTTCATAAAACCCCTCTTTCTTTAAAAGATAATATAATAGAAAATAAACTCAGGGTAAATCTGTCCGTTCGCATGACCGCCCATTAGACGACCAAGGTAAAAAGAGGTAAAATATATTCTACCCCCAGATTTATACAAAATTCAGTTTTTATTTTGGTTATTTTTAAACATCGTATTTACAAAGCTTATATTATAAATACCTATCCCCAGAAGATCCCTCAAATAATGGACTTAATAATGTTTTGTCTATAATATCCCTTATATTTAACGAATTGCTTATTTTATTTGAAGTTCTATAATTTATTTAGTGGGGGATTTTTACATATAATTCTTTACCACTTTATTTCTTATCACTTTTATTTATGCAAAATTTAATTTCGTTAAGACACGTTTTTTTAAAAATAACCCATTTTGTTATTAACCTATATAAATAACAAGAAAGATACATAAAAATAATGAAGATTAAGATGGAATACAGGGAAGGTATAAAGAAAATACAACGATTAGAAGGATTAAATATACCATCCTGGATTTCTTTCCTTTTCCTGAATATTGAAGAGTAGCCAGTACTCCTATTATAAAACCAACGATACGGGCAAAGATGCCGAGGAATATCGCTACGTTATTAATATTATGATTCGAGTTAATTTTAATCGTAAAATGCAAAGACCTGGTCAAAACCATACTCCGACAATAGATACACTAGTCCGTATCCAAGCTAAATACGTTCTTTCATTCGCTAAATGCTGCTGTGCAAATTTTACACTATCGCCTGCCCCTTCTTCCATTTATTTAATGCTTCCATAAAAGGTTACCCTTCCGCTTTCCTTTTCTTGATAGTCTCGTATTCTGTGAAGTAGCTTTTTTAGTGCTTTTAAAACAACAAATACTCCCGGCTTGATGTTATTGCTTTACTAAATAATCTAGTATCGCTTGAAATGCGTCTATTCCCACTGAATTAGGAGAATGATAGGAAGATAATTTAACAATCACTGTATCGGCTTTTGGGGCAATGTGTATTTGCTGATCAAACTTCCCTCGAGCTGAATACCCCCCGTATCGATCATGGCTAATCCACCATTTATTATAATAAGAAAATCCTAAAAGATAATGATGGCTACTTTCCGCAAGATATTTTTGATTCCCACCTTTTTGAATATCCCTAATCATATGTTCCGGAATGATTTGTTGGCCATTGTAGTAACCATTATTTCGCATCATTTCGCCAAATCTTGCCAAATCACGCAATGTAGCCCGCATACCGCCACTGGCTATATCCGTACCGATTTGATCCAAGTGCATCAAGGCGTTTTCTTCTACCCCCAATTTAGACCAGATGAATTCTTGTATTAATTCTGCTAAGTTTTTTCCTGTCAAACGTTTGACAATCCATCCCAATGTTTCTGTTTGTCCGTTCTCATACTTAAATACAGTACCAGGTAGTTTATCTTTTTTACTCGATATCATAAATTCGTATAGGTTTTCCGGCCCATTATAGTTATCTGGTTTTGGCATTGAACCGGATGCAATGAAAATCGGTGTCCCCCGGCCTATCCCCATTGGCGTGTCAGCTTCCATATATTTCACAGGAACTTGCATATCTAGCAATTGCTGAATAGTTCCCTCACCAAGTCCTGTTCCTTCTAACTCTGGAACGTAGAAGGAAGCTTTTTTATTTAAATCCAATACTCCTTCATCAGAAAGCAAACTAACAATCAAGCCGACAAATGATTTTGTCGCGGAGTTCAATGCATGCGGCTGATATGATTTATATCCATTAAAATAGTTCTCGTATAAAACTTCTCCTTTATGCATCACTAAAAAAGCATCTGTGTTCGTTCGCTCAAGATACGATAAAACACTTTCAGCATTGGTAACGTTTATCTTTGCTAAATCTAATGAATCTTTAGCATATGATAATGGGGTGGGACTATGGTTTCCTCTCCAGATAATACGGTTGGAACTTAGTTCCCCGCTATGACAATACCCTTGCAAATTTTTTTGAGTAGTAAACCAATTATCCTTCGTCACGATATCCTCTGAATTTGGCGGAAAAACTTTCATATCATTCTTTGTAATGGACTGCATGACAAATCCCTCCTCCTATTCATTAAAAAGAATGCTCTATAAGCACGTCTTCTTTTGTTTCTTTGACTTTATTTTTAATCGTTATTGATGCAATGGCCCCTGCCAATGCAGCAGTGATTAAAAACCAGGAAGCAGCATTGTATGAACCCTTGAAAAGAGTAAGAACAAATCCAATTACAACAGGAGAAATCCCTCCGGCAATTTGCCCGCCAAAACTGACAAGCCCTGTCACAGATCCAGTTAACTCCTTTGGTGAGTATTTAATGACCATCGTGTAAAGGGATGTTCCGATAAACGCGATGGAAATCGCATTAAAGGTCATATAAACAATCCCAAGGGTAACGGACGTTGCATTAAACATCATATAAAGAAAGACACCAGAAGATATGGATCCTGCTACAGCCAGATATTTTTCTCTTCCGCTCATATATTTATCTAAAATCCAGCCGTTTACATTAAACATAAGAAAAGAAGCAAGATATGGAATGGACATCAAGGCACTTACTGACAACAGATCTAAACCTTTATTTACCAAATAAGATGGCATCCAGGAAATCATACCCCAATTCACGATATTGGAAAAAAACTTAGTAAAGAAGAGCTTCCAAAAATTATTTGTTTTAAATACCTTTTTATAAGAAACCTTCTTTTGATTCTGCTTTTCGTTATTGATTTGTGCATCTGCCGGAGATTTTAGATAGACCCAAAATGCCCATGCGACTAAAACACCTATAATCCCAATACTGACAAACATCGATCTCCATCCAAGGGAAACCACCAAAACCCCTATCGTAACGGAACCTATCGCACCACCGAACGTTTGTGCAGATAGAAAGAATGAACTTGCTCTCCCTCTTTCATTTTCGGGAAAGTTATCGGAAATCGATCGTATACTTGCAGGAAAAACACTGCCTTCCCCGATACCAAACAGGAAACGAAACAAAAGTAGTGATGCAAATGACCAAGCAAAACTCGTAAAAGTAGTAAAAAGCGAAAAAGCTAAGATGGAAAGGACTAACACTTTTCGTGACCCGTACTTATCTGTAAGCCATCCTCCTAATAGGTGCATGAAGGCGTAGCTGAAAAAGAAAATACTTAATACAAAACCTGATTCTAAAGAGTTAAGCTGTAGTTCTTTCTGAATTGGAATGATGGCTACGTTAATCGACGCTTTATCAATGTAACTTAATGTCATTCCGATAAATAGTAAAATGATAATAATGGTTTTACGCTTTTTATTTGTCGCATACGCTTGCATTCCATTCGCCCCCTTTCGCAGTATGAATCAACACTGTTAGCCGTAATCAATACTATACTTAACCAATTTCAAAAACATGAAATGGAAGGGCTTTCATTTTTTTGTAAAATATCTTATTTAAAAAAATACTGATAGAAGTCTTGGCAAGGGACATATTTTGTATGTCCTTTGCCTGTTGATGTCTTACTAATTTACCAGACGTTCTGTCCCTTCCCAGAAAGGTTTTTTCAGCTCTTTCTTGTCTATCTTCCCTACCATTGTTAGAGGTAATGACGTCTCAAAATAGATTTCTTTTGGAAGCATATAGACAGAAGTTCGTTCTTTACAGAACTCCATTAACTCTTCCTTAGAGCAGGTTTCACCCTCACGAAGCACCGCAAATATACAGACCGCTTCTCCCCAATCATTATGTGGTATGCCAATGCATGCGCTCATCGCAACTGCAGGGTGCTGATTGATAAGCCTCTCCACTTCAGCGGGATATACATTGAAACCGCCAGAAATGATCATATCCTTTTTCCGTTCGATAATATGAAGAAAACCATGCTTATCCAGTTTCCCGATATCTCCCGTATAAAACCAACCATCACGATATGCCGCTTCGGTAAGATCGGGTCTTTTGTAATAACCGACAGAGACAGAAGGGGTTTTGACAGCAATTTCCCCTGGATGAAGTGGTTCTACATCATATCCATTATCGTCAATCAAGCGAATTTGGGTTAGCATACACGGTTTTCCGCAGCTCTTTAACACGTCTGGTTTGTGCTCGTACGCCCAGAGATGATCACTTTTTGTGAGTCTGGCAATTAAAATACTGCATTCTGTCATTCCATACTGCTGCCTTAGAATAGGTCCAAAAATCGTAAATGCTTCTTTTAGACGTTCTGTAGAGATGGGGGATGAACCATAATTCATGTTACGCAATGAGCTCACGTTGTAAGTTTTTTTCTTTGCCTCATCAATCAAGCGGTAAATAATGGTTGGAACAACAAAAGTACTTGTAATCTGCGCTTCTTGTACGGTCTGCAAAAACACTTCTGGATGAAACGCCTTCATGATATAGACATGGCAGCCGGATACTAATGACCGCTGCAGCAGTACACCTGCAGCATGAATAAGCGGCGTACAAAGCAGTACCTTGTCCTGATCATCGTACGGATATTCCATGCATGAAGCCATGAGTGAGGCTCCAAAGCCTTGTTGAGAATGCATCACCCCTTTTGGTGTGCCTGTTGTACCACCGGTGTACGATATGGTTGCTAAATCATCCAATGAGGCAACAGGGAATGTCAAGCTGCCTTTTTTATCATCCATATCAACAGAATAGAATTCTTCTGGGTATTCAACACCAAAGCCTGTAAGACCAATAACCGTTACACTGTTTTTATCTGCCTCTTTTTGATAGTCAAGTACAGACTCTACATGTTTCTGGGTTGCCATAATAACCATTTGGGGCTCGGCATCTCTCAAGATAAACTCGATTTCTCTAACGCCCAGCTTATCATTTAACGGGATGACTGTTGCCCCGCATCTACTTACAGCAAGATTATATACAACATTTTCAATACTATTTGGGATCAGTATCGCAACATGGGTTCCGATTTGTACGCCATGCCGAATTAACTGGTTCGCTGCCGTCTCCACCTTATCCAGTAATTCCCTGTAAGTGATGGTTTCATTTGTATCTACACAAGTAAGTGCCGGTTGGTAATCAAATTTGTTCATACTATTGAACAGAAAAGCCTGATAGGTTAAAGTATCCATGAAAAATTCCTCTCCCTAGTAAAATACGAAAGTTAGTGTAAAATATGGTTCTTTTCAATTTGAAACTCCGAATTTTTCCAAATGTATAGTTGACACAATAATCCTTTTTTTATTTCTTCAGCAGTTCTTTGGAAATCATGTTTTTCTGAATTTCAGATGTACCAGTCAGAATTCTAAACATCCGTACGTCCCTGTACATTTTCTCGACAGGGTGTCCTTTCATTAACCCTTGCCCGCCAAAGATTTGAACAGCCTTGTCGGCAACTCGATTAGCAACCTCAGAGGAATACAGTTTAACCATGGATGAAGCTCCTCTCACCTCTTCACCATGATCAATCTTCTCGATGACATCGTAGAGCATGCAACGTGCGGCGTATATTTCAGTCGCCATCTCCGCTAGCATATGTTGAATCGCTTGAAAATCTCCAATTGGTCTACCGAACTGTACCCGCTGTTTGGCATGATCGATAGATAAGTCTAATAGCCGTTGTGCAACGCCAAGGTAGGTAGCCCCCCAAGAAGCCCGATTTTCATTTATTCTGCTGAGCCCCAGCATCAACCCTTTGCCCGGTTGACCGAGAATATTAGTAGATGGGACTCGGCATTGATTAAAGATTAGCTCGGCCGTGCTCCGTTCACCGGAAATTGGAACTTGAATGTTTCCTAATTCAAAACCCGACCTTCCCTCTGTTTGTTTCTCTACAATAAAGGCAGTAACTCTTTCACCATCTGCCTCCACAATCTCTTTCGCCATCACAATGGCCCAATCTGCATAAGGCGCAGCGCTAATAAAATGCTTTTTACCATGTAAAATGTAGTCATCACCTTCGCGTACTGCAGTCGTTTGAATGGCATGGGCATCTGATCCCGCCCCGGGTTCTGACAATGCAAAACAACATCCCGCTTCTGCATTAATTACCGGCATTACATACCTTGTTATTTGATCCGGAGTAAAAATTTTTAACATCTGGCCAATGCGCAAAGGACCGCCTATTTCACCTAATACATGCCCCCATAAAGCAGCCCCTGATTTTGCTAGTTCCTCCTTTAAACCACATAGCCCTTTCAAGCTAAGTGATTGCCCTCCTGCCTCCTTAGGAAGGCTGATGCCATAAAACCCGAGCTCCTTCGCTCGCTTTCTTACCCATTTGATCTGTTCCATCGGAATCTCTTTTTCTGAGTCAATTTCGTGTTCTCTTTCAAACGGTAACAACTCATTGTGAATGAAATGAAGCAGCCTATCCCTTAAATGTTCTATATTCTCGATTTGTACTGTTTCCTGCATACTTTCCTCCTTTCTAATCCCTGCTTTTAAAAGTGATTTCAATTATTCTCATGGTTATTTGAATAGTTTTAATATTCATAATTTTATTTTATATATGGTTGATATTAAAGTAAAATAGCTATATATCATATATACTTGAACCAAATTCATATAAAGGAGGGAATGTTGTGCATCTAGAACAATTAAAATATATTGTTGAAGTAGCTAAAACACGTTCTATTTCCATTGCTTGCACAAAATCTTCATGTTTCACAATCTACCATTAGTAAGGCGATTACCAATTTAGAACAAGAATTAAGCATACATTTGTTTACACGTTCGCGGTTAGGCGCCCAGCCGACAACAGAGGGTAAAAACATCATTAAAAAAGCCTATGAAATTGTTGTGAAGATTGAAGAAATACAAGAAGAAGCGCAAGAGCAAACATCCTTAATAAACGGAGAATTAAATATATCGGCCAGCCCCAGCTTATTCATGCCGATTTTACTCAAAGCGTTAGCAAACTTTAAAAAGGACTATCCTAACTTCCGTATTGTCATGACCGAAAAAAAGTCACTAAATATTATTGAAGATGTTTCCCAAGGGAAAATTGACATTGGATTAGCCATGCTTGATGAAATAGATTGGAATGCACATGAAGAGCTGGTTTTCGAATCCTTATTAGAAGGGAAAATCATGGTGTGTGTCAGCAAACATTCTCCTTTAGCATTCAGTGATCATATAACTCCTGAGGAGCTAATTAATGAAACAGTAGTGATGTATGATGGGGTAATATGGAAAGATTCCATCTCTATATTTATGAATAGATACGGACCGATGAATATTTTATTTGCTTCTAACAATACCGAAGTCATCAAAAAAGCGGTTTCAGAAGGGTTAGCGATAAGCTTTTTGATGGATATAGCACTAAAAGATGACCATTATGTTAAAAGTGGAGAAATTATCCCAATATCATTAATAAACTTTGAATCCAACCACCGATCCTTCGGATGGGTACGGTCAAAGAAAAAACATTTTTCTTTAGCAGCCAGAGAGTTTTTAAAATACCTCAAATTACATATCTCCAAATTAGAATGAGGTTTACCATTACTCGGCAATCCTATCTAGAAATTGAATGAAAGTTTCAAGAAAAATACACTGCTAAGGACTATTGATGATTACTATTATCATACATTCAAATAAAATACCCTTCTTCAACTATCAGAACAGTTTAGTGCAATAAAACAAATCTTTTAAATCTTATTTTGATGCAAATAATCTTAACTATTATTAGGAGATAAAATGTTCAAATATATATTTTCACCTGAAATTCATGCCCTAATTCATAAACTACTTATGCTTTAGGGTCGTACATTTAAATTTCTTAACCCTTTCCTAACCTCTTCGCACCCCTTTTCATAAGGCTGTGCTTTTTTTTGTATACTCTTTTTTATAGAAATTCAATATATTTTATCTAAACTTCTCCACATATTAATGATGTTGAGGAATGATGATCTGTTCTTGAACGAACGTGTAAAAAATAGTTAAACAAATAATTAAAAAGAGCTAAAGTTAAAATTTTTATTCCAGTTAAGCATGTTTCCTGATAAACTAATGGCAATGATTAAATACGGAGTGATTTACTTGGAATTACAAATTGACTCAACAGACATTGACTTCCATCAATTGATCTCGTATTCCCTCAATTCAATTATGATTGTTGGACAGGCAGGAAAAATTCTTTACTGTAATAGAGCTTGTTTGGAATTGCTAAAGTTAGCTTCTCCTGAGGACATATTGTATAAAAACTTGTACGTTTTTCTCCCGCCAGATAACCATGCTAGTTGTAATGACCGATTAAAAAGGGTGCTGGAAAAACAAGAGATATTAGAACTGGCGGAACAAAAAATGATTTGTAGTAATGGAGAGGTTATTGATATTGAAGTAACAGCTGCCCCTTTTTATTTGAAAGAGATGATCTTGACTCAAGTCATTATTCGAGACATTACAGATCGTAAAAAAGCAGAAATTCTTTTGAAAGACAGAGAAAAATTAGCATCAATAGGTCAAATAGCTGCTGGGATTGTTCATGAAGTTAAAAATCCTCTTACTTCAGTAAAGGGATTTTTACAGCTATTAAAAGAATCCCATCCTCATCCTTATATCAATACGATGGAAGCAGAATTAGAAAAAGCATTAGAGACTCTGCAAAATCTATTACACGTTTCTAAACCTGATTTAAACGAGGAGCCTTTTGTTCCCATTGATTTATGTAAGGAGTTAACTGCTCTTTTGTTTTTATTCCAAGAAAAACTTTATAACGTGGAAATAGAATGGGATTTAAGGGATTCAGAGAGAAAAGTAGTTGGAAAGAGAAATTTATTTCTAAAAGCCTTTTTTAATCTGGTGAAGAATGCAATTGAGGCAATTGAGGCAATTGAGGGGATTCAGGGTAAGGGAAAAATTAGAATTGAACATTATTATAAAAGTGGAAGGATTCATATAAAACTTAGTGATACAGGAGTAGGAATATCTAAAGATAAGTTAAAGATGCTAGGAACACCGTTCTTTTCCACCAAAAGCGAAGGAACAGGTTTAGGCCTAACTCAAGTATTTACAACGATACATAAACATGGAGGAGATATCTCAGTTAAAAGTGTAGTTGGAAAAGGAACTACCTTTCATGTTCAGCTTCCTGTTAAATAAAAAATGTCTTCTAAATCGCTAATGGCGTTTGTCAGTGAAAGAAAGATCCCAAAGATAATCACCTTGATATGGCGTTTATCTTAGTATGAGATTGTAAATGATCGTACATTCAAAGGCTGTCAATTGGCGGCCCTCTTATTTTTTAAGCAATCACTAATAAGTAATCAATAAATACAGATTTACCAAACCCAGCAATCATTGAAAAAACTTTATTATCGAACGAATTATCATTTTTTCCGCCCCCTTTATTTCGCAGTATTTATCGACGGTGGAATAATAATGCCCTATAGATTCTAAAATAATTAAGGGCATCTGTCCTGGTACCTCCTCTTGTTCTAAAAAGTCTATAAAATGACTTAATCGCGAGGCTTAAATAAAAAAATACGATATTAAGATATTTAAGGTTAAAGGATTATTTATATATTCTATCGAGGTTAATGGTGCAATATTTTGTTTAAAATATTTTAATGGCTCCAATTATCACGTCCTACGCTTCTTAAATAGATGTCCTAGTACCTTCTCTTATATTTCTAAAACCGTGATTTTTTCCGTTCCTTACTTGTTACTTTATAACAGTATATATTTCTTTTTAAAACACCCCTTCGTTTATTTCCTATTCCTGTTGAACTACTTCAAAACAGCATTCGAGATATAGTAGAGCATTGAATCGGTGATGAAAAAAAAGGGAGAGGTGAAGTCTATCCCGTTCCCTTCTGTACAGATGACAATAAATATGTCATTGTCACCCCTAATAATGGCATGATACACAGTTTTTTGTTCCTGTCTGTCTGAATAGTAGTTTTTAAAAAATACAGTCATTTCAAACAGGACCAATTGAACTACCCACCACTTATCGACCTTACGGTCTGATTAAAGTGGGGGATTCCTAAGAACATTAGCCTATCGGCCAATTTTTAATTAGGCTACTCCCGTAGTTCCTACGGTTAGAAGCCTTATGGCTTCATTCATTAGATTGAGTCCTGCGTTAATATCTCGATCGTGGTGAGTAGAACAAAAAGGACAATCCCATTCACGAAGATTCAGATGTTTAACGTCTTTATTTTGGTTACCGCAGCTAGAACACAATTGGCTAGAAGCAAACGTTTTAGATACGGTCACGATTTGTTTACCATACCATTTTGCTTTGTATTCCAACATTTTTTTGAATTGGTACCAAGATACTTCACTAATAGCTTTAGCTAGTTTGTGATTTTTCATCATATTCGACACTTGCAAGTCTTCCATTCCAATAACATCCTGGTTTTTGATGATTTCGGTAGAAACTTTATGAAAGTAATCCATTCGGGCATTTGAAATTTTTTCGTGTAGGATAGCCACTTTTTGTTTTTGTTTTTGATAGTTTTTAGCTTCAGCCAATGGTTTATTTTGATTCAAGGCTATTTCTTGTCGCCTTGAAAGAATCCGTTGTGCTTTGGCCAATTTCTTTTCGACCGTCCGGAAGAATTTTGGATTTTGATAGACCGTACCATCTGAAAGAATAGCAAAGTTCTTCAAACCAACATCTACACCGCACGAACGATTATTTTTAGGAAGTACTTGTACATTGGTTTCCGCTAAAACGGAAATGAAATATTTACCCGAAGGGTTCCGCCTGATTGTTGCGTATTTATCCAGAAAAGAACCTTTCCATTCATTAGAGCGTAATTGGCCGTTCTGCTTCATTTCTTCACAAATATACCAGTAGGCATCTTTCTCCTTTTGTTTGCCTAAAAAGAAGTTAAAGACAAAACGGGAGCAGCCGATCGTTTTATTGATTAGAACTAGTTGTTCTTTAGTTGGATAGATTCGAAATTTATAAGCTTTGTTTACGACCATTGGTTTCACCCCCTTATAGTTATTATTAACTACCGAACGTATGTTTGTCAAAGATTACTTTGGCTTATCCCAACCGCCATTCATCTCGCCCTTCACACGCTTGAAGAGGGAGTCTTCTGGCGGGAAATGATAAAAAAGAGACAGGAACGTATTCCTGTCTCTGATGCATCTTCATCAATCATGAAAATTTGTGCCGTCTGTCACTGCTTTGATGATGCCTGCGCGGACAGCGAAGTCACCGAAGTGCTCTTCTTCCTGCCGTTCTTTCGCGTAGCGGGAAAGAAGCACACGCAGCTCTCTCAAAATTTCTTCTTCACCGATGTTTTCACGATACATTTTGCTTAACCGGCTACCGTCAAAAGCTGCACCGAGATACATGTTGTATTTACCGGGAGCTTTGCCGATAAAGCCGATTTCTCCGAGTGCGTGGCGGGCACATCCGTTCGGGCAACCAGTCATGCGAATCGTAATTTCTTCATTCCTTAGACCATTTTCATCGACAATGGTCTCGATCTTATCCAATAAAACCGGCAAATAACGTTCTGCTTCCGCCATCGCTAACCCGCATGTTGGAAGGGAAACGCACGCCATTGAGCTGCGGCGGAGGGCTGTATAATGACCGCCATCCGTCAAACCGTATTGTACGATCAGGTCGCTGATTTTTTCCTTTTCCTGGCTTGATACATTGGCAATGATCAGGTTTTGATTTGCAGTCAGACGGAAATCACCGGTATGGATTTTGGCTATCTCGCGTATACCGGTCATCAACTTGTAATCATCAATATCCGCAATACGGCCTCCTTCTACAAACAAAGTAAAATGCCATTTTCCTTGAATGCCTTTTACCCAACCATAGCGGTCACCGTTATTGTCAAAATGATACTTCTTCGCCTCCTCCAACCTCCAGCCTAGACGGTTTTCCAGTTCAGCCTTGACCGTCTCTAACCCAAGTCGGTCAACTGTGTACTTAAATCTTGCATTTTTGCGGAGGGAACGGTTTCCGTAATCACGCTGTATCGTAATGACTTTTTCCGCTACATCAAGAATTTGGTCCGGCATACAGAAGCCAATTACTTTGGCAAGCTGCGGATAGGTTTCTTTGTCGCCGTGCGACATGCCCATGCCACCACCTATCGCCACATTAAAACCGACAAGCTTGTCATCTTCAACAATCGCAATGAATCCAAGATCCTGTGAAAAGACATCAATATCATTCGATGGCGGAACGGCGATACCAATTTTAAATTTACGCGGTAAATAAAGCTTTCCGTACATTGGTTCGACTTCTTCCATTTCTGCCGTGCCAACCACTTTTTCTTCATCCAGCCAAATTTCGTGATACGCTCTGGTGCGTGGCAATAAGTAATCACTCAATTTTGTTGACCAATCATATACTTCGGAGTGGATTTCCGATTGAAATGGATTCGAGTTGCACATGACGTTCCGGTTTACATCACCGCATGCCGCAATTGTATCCAACATAGACGCGTGGATTTCCTGAATCGTTTTTTTCATGTTCCATTTTAAAATGCCATGCATTTGAAACGTCTGGCGTGTTGTCAATTTTAAGGTATCATTGCCGTATTTTTGGGCCAGTTCGTCCATGACAAGCCATTGAGCAGGCAATGCCACGCCACCTGGCATACGGACACGCAGCATGAACTGATACGCAGGTTCAAGTTTTTGCTTTTGACGCTCATTGCGGAGATCCCGGTCATCCTGCAAATAGCTGCCGTGATGTTTCATTAATCGATTGTCATCATCTGGAATACCGGCGCTGATCCGATCCAGCATTACTTCTCCCAGTGTACCACGCAAATAATTGCTTTTATCTTTTATTTGTTCAACATCACTAGGCGGGCCTTCTGGTGCTTTTAATAGTTGGTTCACCATATTGATATCTCCTTTTCATTCATATTTCAGTACACATCACGTTGATAGCGTTTATTCTGTTGCATTTCTTCAAGGTAATCTTGTGCATCAGCATGGCTCATCTGCCCTTCTTTTTCAATGATCTCAATAAGTGTATTATGGACGTCATGTGCCATGTTTTTCTCATCTCCGCAAATGTATACCGCCGCTCCTTCTTGAAGCCATTCGTATAATTTCCTACTGTGCTCAAGCATCCGGTGTTGAACATATACTTTTTCATCCGCGTCACGCGAAAAGGCTACATCCATTTTCGTAAGTACACCTGTTTTCAACCACTTTTGCCATTCAGTCTGATATAGGAAATCCGTTAAGAAATGCTGATCGCCGAAAAAAAGCCACGTTTTCCCAATCGCTTCTGTTTCTTCGCGCTCTTGTATAAAGGATCTGAACGGAGCAATGCCTGTTCCCGGTCCAACCATGATGATTGGAGTGTCTGGGTTCTTCGGCTGCTTAAAGTTTTGGTTATGCTGAATGTAAACAGGAAGCGTATCCCCTGGCTGTAAACGTTCCGCACATAAAATGGAGCAGACACCTTTTCTTTCTCGTCCATGACTATCATACCGGACAGCTCCGACTGTCAGATGCACTTCATCTGGATACGCGGATAGGCTGTTCGCAATCGAATATAGACGGGCTGGAATTTTTCGAAGGATGGAGACGAATTCTTGCGCCGATTCACCCCATGAGCCAAAATCACGGACAAAATCAAGCAAATCACGGCCTTCACGATATTCTTTTAGTTTTTCTTCATTACCAGCTGATAAAAGTGCCTTTAAATCCTCGTTGCCTGAAAGTTGGGCCGCTTGCTCAAGGAGCGATTTTGTTAATACTGTTATTTCAAAATTGGAGATGAGCGATTCCCTTAGTTTTCGAAGGTCTCCCTGCTTGTTGACCTTCACGATTTCTTCAGGGTCCCAATTGATTTCTTTAAGGAGCATATCCACTAAAATGGAATCATTTTGTGGATAAATACCAAGGCTGTCACCAGGTTCAAATGTAATTCCAGAGCCTTCAAGCGATAACTCGATATGGTGTGTCTCTTTATTGGAGCCACGGCCGTTCAAGTTAATATTTTCCATAACTTCCGCTTTAAAAGGGTTTGTCCTGGAATACGTGTGTTCACTTACTGGTGTTATTGTTGCGGGAACGGCAGAAACAGTACTTCCTTGCTCCTCACTTAAGCTCGAAATTACTCCTTCCAGCCATTCTGCAGCCGGCTCATCATAATCAAGATCACAGTCCATCCGCGGAAATAGCCGGGTCCCGCCAAGTTCTTCCAAGCGCTTATCGAATTGTATTCCCGTTTCACAGAAAAACTCATATGAGCTGTCCCCCAGCGCCAATACGGAGAAGCGGAGATCTCCAAGGTTTGGTGCCCTTCTGCCATGAAGAAACTCATGGAAGGACAAAGTATTATCCGGTGGGTCCCCTTCTCCATGCGTGCTAACGGCAATAAGAAGATTCTGGACTTTTTTCAAATTGTTCACTTTAAAGTCACTCATGGATGAAATGGTTACCTGAAAACCATTACCCTCAAGCTTTCTTGCTGCATTCTCTGCCAACCCTTGAGCATTTCCCGTCTGTGAACCATAAAGGATGGTAACCTCTTTTGATATTGTCTTCCCGCTGGGTTGAGCCACCGATACGTCGGCTGTTCCTGCGTTGAAAACTGACAAAGACGCGGTCAGATAACCGCTCAGCCAAACTTTTTGTGTTTCTGTCAAGCTAGGCAGTAGATTGTTAAGAAGCTCTGTCTGTTCATGATTAAAAGGACTGTTACTTACCTGAAGTTGCACGTTTTCCACCTCACAAAGGAATATAAACTTATCTTAGTTGATTCTTATACGAGTTGTTTTAGACATTTTTTAGAACTATGAAATTAACTCGTTTACTCCTATAGACGAAGTCGGTTTTAACTGTAAAAAAATTTAGAAAGTTCAGTTCATACAGGGAAGGAACACTTTTTCATAGCTCACTATTAATAAAAAATAACATAATAAAGGACGATAGCCTTCCCCAACCTAGATTCTTCCTAAAATAAGTTTCTCATTAACTTTACCGAAAGGCACATCATTAGTAAAATATATATAATTAATTGCAACTATTAAGAATATTAATAATAAGGTGGGATTCCTATGTACTATGATGCTTTAAAAACTTTTGTGACCCTTGTAGAAGTCAAGAATTTTACAAAAACAGCAGAAATGCTTCTTATGTCACAACCAAGTGTTAGTTTGCACATAAAAAAATTAGAAGAAGAGTTCCAAACTAAATTATTTCTCCGCTCTCCTAAATTCTTAAAAGTCACTTTAACAGGAGAAATTCTTTATGATCGCGCTAAGCAAATGATCACAATCTATGAACAGACCAGACAAGACATTCAAGAACATGATAAATCCATAAAAGGAGAATTAAAAATAGGCGCAAGTTTTACAATCGGCGAGTATATCTTGCCTTCTTTACTTATTGACCTTCAAAAAGACTTTCCGGAACTTGAACTTCAAGTTGTAATTGGAAACACGGAAGAAATCGTAAAATCAGTCAGGTTATATCAAGTAGATATAGGTTTAATAGAAGGTCAAACAAATGAAAAAGAACTTTCCGTACACGCTTTTTTGCAGGATGAGTTATTTATAGTTTCTTCAAACAATCATAAACTCGCTTGTAAAGATGAAGTTACGATTGCTGACCTTCAGAATCAAGCATGGATAACCAGAGAAGTTGGATCAGGTACACGAGAATATCTTAACCACTTCCTTCGTTCAAATGGTTTGAAAGTTAAATCGCTTCTTACCATAAGCAGTAATCAAGGAATTAAAGAAACACTTATAAAAAATAGTATGGGGCTAACTCTCTTATCCCGTAGTGTCATTGAAAGAGACATTCTGCATAAGACTCTTTCAATTATACAGTTGAAAAATGAGTCTTTTAACAGAACGCTTTCCTACGTGTATTCCCCCATTATGGTAGATAAAAAGAACGTGAAAACATTTATAAGTGCATTAAACAAAAAATGGCCTAACAAAATCAAATCAATATAATAATTAATACAAAATAGGGTCTTATGATCCCGGCATATAGCAGGATCTCACTTTCGGCGATGCCACGAAGCATATCCTTAGATGAAACGCCCATAATATCAAATACAACCGAGCTAGATTGTTGTTTATGTTTACCCCTCTAGTACGTACTTTTTGAATTAGGTAATGTTATCGTGCTCTTTCTTCAATGATGCTTCTATGATACCGAACAAGATTTCCAGTTCACGCTGATATCGACATGGACTATAACCAGATGTTAAAAGTCCATGTCCGAGGTGCTGGGCACTCTGATTAATATCGGTTTTAAATCTAAAAATGTATAGGATCAAATTTGATGAACTGAAAACACAGGTGAGGCCGTTAAGGTACTTCACCTATTTACTCTCCATTTACATGAGTAGGTACACTATCTGCAAGTTCATCAATGTACTTAGCTACCTTTGCACTATATGAAAAGTCACCGTAGCAATATGGATATCGGAAATTTCCTTTGTCGCCTCCGCAATCATAGAGCGTAGGATTCTTTTCAACTTGGAGCATCGAGAACTGCTTCGCTAGTTCTTCAGTATGCTTCCCTCCTGCATTTGCAATGTAATCAATATAACCAATTCCCATATTATAAGATTGAATGATTGTAGAGAAATCCACGTTCTTTTCATTCCCATATTTGATAATTCGCTGGAAATGTTTCACTCCATACCTGATGCTTTCGGTAGGATCGGTAATTGTATTTGGATCGAGTCCCGCCGATTCAGACGCCTGCATTGGATCACCACCCCGCCCACGACTTTCCTGCTGCATCAGGGCTATCAATGTCGATGTGTGCTCCTCAAGCCCATATTTTGCTAACTCATCGTGCAGAAGGTTGCTATACTTTTTCACATTCGCAAACGAATCAGGTGGATTCACTGGTGTGAAGAAATTTCCCTCAATTGAACTTTCCATGACCTGCTTCATGAGCAAAAATACAAAAAGCAGGATAAAGATTACAAAAATAGTGTTTGATTTCTTCCGTTTCCGCTTCACATTCTCTCCCCGTTATCTCTAGTTTATTTATATTTTAACAAATAGTAAGAGTAATAACTATTTAGAATACCAAAATCTATTATAAGTATAATCACTAATAAAAAACGATATAGTATCCATATACAATTGGTACACTTACTCCTAAATGTACCTGAGTCTACGATAGTATATTTACTTTGGTAATAAGACACCCTAATAGTTGGAGGTGAGATGTATGAATAAGAAAAATAATAAAGAAGAAATTCTTGATAATAATAGCAAAAAAAATGATAACGACTTTGGGGCAGATCCCGATGAACAAGAGATGAATGGCATGTATGGTATGTTAGAAACTGAATATGAAGATAAACTTCACGATAAAGATAATTAACGGTTCAAAGTATCTTATATATTTTGTTAAGCGCCTTAATTGGCGTTTTTCTTTATAATAAAAATCAATCTCACCTTATAAAGTGTTATTTGAAGCAATATTTTAAGTTTTTATTGAAAAATGTCGACTCCCCATTAGCTATACTACTTGTCTCTTAAGTTCCTTAAAGGGGACAATCCTTCTTAATCTATTTAAATCTTTGTTAATGAGAATAACACACATGGAATATCTATTAATGAAACTTCTGGATGGTTAAAAAAATGTTGGTGTCTAATACAAATTGTCTAACATATCAATTCGCTTTGGTGCAGCTGTCCCTAGAGCTGTTGCTGGGGGTGAAAAGGTGCTTGTCATTTGATATTAGGGGGCAGAAAAGGAATGAACGAAAATAAGAAGAGAAATCTTAATCCGAATGACATTGCATTACCCAGAGGATACGAAATTGACGTATTCTGTCCGGAATTACATACACCTATTAATCTACTGATTCGGCTGAATGAGAAAGAGCAAAAACAAGGTTAATAAGTAACCAAGCAAACCATATCTTTCTGATAAAACCATACTAAGGATAGCGGGTGTTGTTGCAAGGGGACTAATGAACAAACCAGCTGCCGGAATCAATCCGCCAGCTGCCTGGAGAGTAGCCGCCATAGTACTTAACAGTGCAATGACCGTAATCTTCCTTGAAATAGAAGCTTTTTCATTAAAGGAATAGTGGACTATTTTCGCATGATCTGTAATTGGTTGAAGTAACAATTTATGCTCACCCCTTCAATCGTTCGTCATGCATACTATATTCGGCTTCTCTTTCCTTTATTTATTAAAGTTTCGTGAGTCATCTAACGAGAGTCCTTTAAACGTTCACTCAACCTGAAACTTTCTTGATAATCAACCTCACATTCAACAATTACCGGTCCATCTTCAGATATTGCTTTTTGTAAGACTGTTGTTAGCTCTGCTGCTTTTTTTACCTTATATCCTTTCGCACCATATGATCTTGCAAGGGCAACAAAATCCGGGTTATTAAATTGGATATTAGATGAATGGCCTAACTTGTTTTTTTGTTCCCATTCAATCATTCCATATCTTCCATCTCGCCAAATCATAATAACAATCGGTACCTTCAAACGAACCGCTGTTTCAAACTCTGCTATAGACATGATAAAAGCCCCGTCACCGCATACAGCCATTACTTTTTTATCAGGACACGCAAGTTTCGCACCAATTGCTCCCGGAAGTGCGATACCCATTGAAGCAAGCCCATTTGATAGGATACATGTATTTGGCTTTAATGTCTCATATTGCCGGCCAATCCACAATTTATGGGCTCCAACATCTGATAGTAAAATATCATCATTTGATAGAACTTCCCGTATTTCCTTAATGATACGTTGAGGAGACATTGGGTATGAATTACTGGTTGAATGTAACAATCGATCTGACAATATCGTTTCCTTTACATTACGATAAAATGGATCGATTTCATTCCTTTGATCAATTTGGTCAATTAAACGTAAAAGATTTGCAGACAAGTCACCAACAAGGGATGCCTTTACCGGATAATAGTTATCTAACTCATGGTCTTGTACATCGATATGAATGATAGGTGATAGTAATGGGTTCCATTTTTTAGGTTCGTATTCGATAGGGTCATATCCGATAGCAATGACTAAATCTGCGCGACTAAAGGCTTTATTGACAATATCACCTTCTGGTAGTCCAATTGTTTGTAAATGCAGTGGGTGATTTTCTGGAACTACGCCTTTCGCCATAAATGTTTCTGTGAAAGGGGCTTTAAGCTTTTCGATTAAAGTTAAAATATCAGTAGATGCTCCACCTTTTGAAGCATTATTCCCTATCAAAAATAGGGGGAATTTTGCTTGATTGATAGCCATAGCCACTTCATTGATTGCTTGCTCAGATGATCGTACTTTTTTGTCATAAAGCTGAGTTTGTAAAGGTTCTCCATGCACAAGGGCGGAGGCGATATCATTCGGAAACTCGATATGAATGGCTCCAGTCAAATCCTTTGCAGCCAATGCAAAAGCTTTAGTTATAATTTTTGGAATAACGGAACCATCATAAATAGTTGTACTCCATTTCGAAATCGGGTGATATAGCTCGAGAATATTTATGTATTGATGAGCCCCTTTAAACTGCATGTTGAGATCGGTCTGTGCCGTAATCGCGATTAGCGGCATTCGATCCAAAGTAGCACAGGCAACACCCGTCACCATATTGGTGGCCCCGGGTCCAAGTGTTGAAAGACAAACTCCGGGTTTTCCTGTCAACTTACCCATCATCCCAGCGATAAACGCTGCTCCAGTTTCATGCCGGCAAACGATAAACTGTATGCTCGACTTATTTATCGCGTCCAACAAATCTATGTTTTCTTCCCCCGGCACTCCAAATATGTATTCAACACCCTGACCCTCTAAACATTTTACAAAAAGCTCTGCTGCCTTCAAAAATACATCCCCTTCCCATAATAGACACTAGTTTTATATCCTTATTAACTTACCTTTTATCTATCCCCTTTCAGAATGGATTTATTCGAGGTCGAAAATATTTGTTTGTATTTTGCAGTGCCTTCAATTGTTATTAGTTTTTATTAGGACAGAGCTTTATTATGAAATAGTGAATTTAAACGAGGATAAGGAAGAGGATAAGGAAGATTGGAGTTTATTGAAAAAGGATTGTATTCTAAAAGTGACAAAATTTTTTTGGTAGATACTACAATCTCTCTGAATTTATATTCCATTTGTATTCGTATTTTATTTCTAGTTTGTCGAAACCTTTTTTATGGAACTCGTGGAAATATTTTTGATTTTAAACAGTTAAATGTTACAATATGTAAATAAATCATGTAGCAATGAAAAACAATATAATTCATAGGAGTGAAACAAATGTCAGTTGATGTTTATATTAATTTTAATGGGAACTGCCGTGAAGCAGTAGAGTTTTACGCACAGGTTTTTGGGACTGAAACACCACAAATTATGACCTTTGGAGAAACACCACCTAACCCTGAATTCCCTCTCCCAGAAGAAGCAAAAAATTTAGTTATGCACACAAGGCTTAATATTGAGGGAAGTAATGTAATGTTTTCTGATGTTTTTCCTGGAATGCCTTTTGTTGAAGGAAACAACATAAGCCTTGCAGTAGTTAATAAAAACATGGATGAAATTAAATCTATCTTTAATAAACTGAAAGAAGGCGGCACAGTAGTTATGGACCTTCAAGAAACATTCTGGAGCAAACTCTATGGTCAGGTAACAGATAAGTTCGGAATTATTTGGCAATTAAATTATGACACTGGAGAAATGTGAAAATACATTTTTGCTAGAAATTTAAAGGATATAGGGCTTTTCTTATAGAGAAAAGTTTCTATATCCTTTTTGTGTTTCTAATACTAAAAAATACCTTGTTTATCAAGTTGTGGATGTTGTAGGGTTAGATTCTAAAAGAAGTAATGATATTAAGACAAATAAATGGTTACATTTCACCAATGACAAGTATACATCCCATCTTATTATCAAAAAAAATGTTACCTTTCTAAAAAATTCAGTATGTTTAGACTATAAGGTCTATATAAACGATCAGAATGTCTGATTTTGAAGTTAGGTTTGGATCAATTATTCACTTATAAATTCAGAGGTTCAATAAAAGTTACAATACGTATACCCTTCGTTTGATAGCGTGAATACAACTTGGATTGCTTATGTTATTTAACAGTTTCATGTTAGGTTGGGTGCATTAAGATAAGTTTATCGTGCACTTTTTCGAACTGGTTAGCTGTTCAAATACCCTCATTTAGTCTAGGTTTGGCTGGATCGCAGTTAGGCTTTTCAGAATTTGTCGATTCAGCGAGCTTCATCAAATAATAACATTCTTCACGCGACATATGATCCGCCATTAATGGAGAAAATGTTCCTAGAGCTTGTGCACTAAGTTCTAGTTCCTCCAATTCATTTAGAAAGTGCTGAAAAAGTTTTATTTCTAATTTGACGTCTACATTCATCTTTTCTAATGCAGGAAAAGTGGATAAATTAGTCCGTAAATATCCCGCCAATTCGACTGCTTTTATATAATATTCATTAAAATGCTTCGTATATTGGTCACTTTTCTCTTTTAATCGTTTTTCAACATCATCCAAATTGGATGATATGGCACCTGCATGCCCAGCGGCATCTAACAGCCAAACCAAATGATGATGAAGTTCATGATAAACTGGTGGGGTTTGATTGGATTTAAAGTGTTTTAATAACCTTAAATATTCTTCTAATTCGTTCACCATATGATTAAGAAATGTAGGTGAAAGATGTATTTTGATTTTCCCTACTAAATGTTTTTTCATTAGGTTTAACTTAAACTCTCGAAGTTTTAAAGCCGCATCTTCTGCCGCAAAAGTCAATTGTGAAATATCTTCCGATTTGACTTTACCAAGGAGAGTGTCAAATATTTGAATAAACTCGGATGCAATTTCAATATTTTCTAGTTCAACCGGTGCTAAAGACTCATGGATAAATCGGGAATGATCCCCTAAGATTTGCAGCCAAAACTGATGCTCGAATCTTGCTTTCTTTTCCCATACTTCGCTCATTTATTATCCTCCATATCTTAATAATCGAAAACATTTATGATTTTTTATTCCTTTACGGATATACTTATGAACAAAAAAATGAAAAAAGGTCAGCAAACTGTGTTTGCCCGCAAGTTTTTTATTTGATTATCATTTTTAACGGAAAGAGAAAGGTTCAGCTGCGACCCTCTTTGCTCTTCAACTTATACTACCAAGTAGCTGTAGAATGTATCTTCACTAGTAATAACATATCCCAATAATCTTAACCTCACAATCGTTTTGTATAAGCCACAAGTGACGTATAACAATGTGTCGAGCTTATTTATCTTAGGTAGGAATCGAAAGAAAATCTTCATTATTGCAGTTGGTTTTGATATCCCACTTGAACAGAAGAGTTTTACACATTCATCACCATCTACATAGAATTACTATATAGACTTTTATCGTCCCAAAATTTCGGAATACAAAAAACGAACCTCTGAATAATTGGCTCGCCTTCGTAAGAAAATTAATAATTTGAGTCATTCACATCAGCTTCCATATCGATTTCCATATCCATTAAAGCCGAGCTCAAACTTTTTCCATGTCGATCCAAAGTAAGTGATTTTGTGACGCCTCCGCCTAATGCGTTTTGCATGACAAAGTTCAATGCGAAAATTTTCGGCAGTTCATACCTAACCACATCACCCTTCACTATTTCGTGAAAGTAATCCTTAACCTTTTCTGCTGTTACCTGTTTTTTTACTTTCTCATAATCTTCCATACGATAGACGATGACGGAAACATTTGAAATATTTCCTTTATCCCCTGACCTAGAGTGAGTGACTTGCTTGAGTTTCAATCTTGCCGACCTCCTCGTACGTTACTTCGATTGTAATCTCTTCGCTAGGAATAAGAATGGATGCAATTGATACAACCTCTTGGACATTAACCCGAACACCACCGCCTCCAGCAGGCCCATTAGTATAGAGTGCTTCCACCTCTTGCCCGATCACATCAGCAGCTCCTTTATCAGCCGTCCTGGCAGCCACTCTTAATCGTACCTCGGATAGCCTTTCTCTGTCATACAACGGCTCTGAAATAGAAGATCCATACAGTGAATTAGAACCAATATGATCGATTCTCATTTCTTGAATCTCTATATTAGCCTGAATCAACCGGTGTCTCACTACTTCTTCCGCCAGTCTTGACCTTTCCAAACAACCCGAACCGCCGTAACTAATTTCTGCTTCAACTATGTATCCGTCCACGTAGCCGATGCTTGTTTTATAGAGTCCACTCTTCTCTTTTCCAGACACCCCAGTAATATGCACTTGGTTTATCACTTTTTCTATCACTTCTATTTGAGAGAAATCAGCAATAACATCAGGAGTAAGATATTGGGTTGGGTCGTGAATTTCATAAACAACTTGTTCCTTTACGGTCGCAGCCGTAACCATGCCTCCCGAATCCTCAAGCTTGGTTAAAAAAAAGTCCCCATTTCCCTGTACTTCGGCGATCGGATAACCGACATTCCATAAGTCAGGAACATCCTTATACCCCGGATCGGCGAAATAACCACCTGTCACTTGGGCTGCACACTCGAGTAAATGACCAGCCGCTGTCCCCTTACCAAGAAGCTCATAGTCTGTATCCTGCCAACCAAATTCATGCTGAAGTGGTGCAACTACTAATGAGGGATCTGATACCCGGCCGGTAATTACAATATCTGCCCCTTCTTTCAACGCGGTCACAATTCCAAAAATTCCGATATAGGCATTTGCAGAAATTATGGAAGACTTCACATCTTTCAATGGTACTCCGGTTTCTATAATTGAGCATTCCAAGTACATCCCGATGTTTGGATACACATCATCTCCACTTACTGCTGCTATTTTTAAATCATGGATGCCTTTTTCCTCTGCTATATTCTTAACAATCTTAGCTGCGGCAAGTGGGTTTGCTGCTCCCATATTGGTGATTAATGTGACATTATTCTCGACACACAGTGATAAGACCTTATCCATACGATACTTCAATAAATGGTTATACCCCATATCAGGATTTTTCATTTTCTCTTGCTGAGCAAGGGCAATTGTTCTTTCTGCTAAGCATTCAAAAATTATGTAATCCAAATTTCCTTTTTGTATTAATTCCATCGCTGGTTCAATTCGATCGCCTGCGTATCCCGCACCTGAACCAATTCTAATCTTCTTCATAAGATATTCCTCCCTTCAAGCTCCAGTAGGAACTGGAGTCGTCACGATTGATATAATTTAACTGATTGAAGGGTACGCTTTCACGTTCTACAATAGGAAGGTCGATCATTTTCCCTTCAGTAGTAATACACCTTCCCCTTTGGCTAATGCCTGTTCGAACGCTCTTACAATTCTTTCTGCTTCCTCGATTTCTTCACCATAAAGGTCTGCTCTTTTTTATAATTGAAATGATTCATAGCGATATAAGAATTCGATTTACTATATTTTTATTTGTTATATTTTTCAAAAGTTTCAATAACTACCCTAGTTAATATCTCAATTCCTGTGAAAATGGCGTCCTGATTAAATACCATGTTGGGATGATGTAGACCAGGCTCTAAATCGCAGCCCACACCCAGCATTGTGGCCTTGATTGCAGGCCTTTCTTTTGTATAAAAATGAAAATCCTCTCCACCGGGTGTAATAATAGGCCCCACAAGCCCTTTAGCCCCTAAGGTGTTTTCGATTGCTTTCTCCATAAATTCTGCTGCTTCTTGATCAACAGATGCGGCATAAACTCTTTCTTTGTGCTTGAAGCTTATTTGGCATTGATAGAAGACAGACATTTTATTCAGGACATCGTCCACCTTCTCTATCAATTCATCCATCGCTTCATTTGTTTGCGCACGTAAATCAAGGCTGAACTTGGAGGACCCAGGTATAATATTCGCATTTTCCCCTCCCGCAGAAACCTGTGTCATTTTGACTGAATAAGATAGTTGCGGGTTTAGACGGATTCCTTTAATTTGTTCAACAATCGCACTAATCACTTCAATGGCATTTAAAGTTAAATGAGGTCTTGCGCCATGTCCGTCAAATCCGTGAATCTCACCAAATACTGTATCAGCTGAGCCATGAATGATGCCTGAAGTAGCTTGTCCATTCTTAATTTCCTGAATAGGACGCAGATGAAGACCATATAGAAAGTCAACATCATCCAGTACCTGTTTTTCAATTATCTTTAAAGCACCTTCACCCACTTCTTCAGCTGGCTGAAAAATAAATTTTAACGTACCTGGAAGAATAATCTTCATTTTTCTTAATAAAAGCAAGACACCTAATACAATCGTCATATGAGCATCATGTCCGCAGGAATGGTTAGCACGAAAAGTCCCGTCCACATCCTGAAGTAGAGCATCCATATCAGCTCGTAATCCAATCGTTAAATTACTTATACTGTCCACTGGTGACCACTTACCTATTACTCCAGGCATATCCGAAAAAGTGGTCACTTCAATCCCGTTTTGTTGGATCACCTTTGAAATATAAGATGTAGTCTGAAACTCTTTCCAGCTCACTTCAGGATTCTCATGAAGATGGCGGAAAATCTCCAAAACTTGAGGTTCTATTTCCTTCAATAATTCTTTCATCAAACCGCTCCTTATTTTCTCAGGAGACACCGAGAGCGACTGCCGCTATTAATGCTAAACAAGCAATCAAAGTCCATCCGAGAATTAATTTCCAAATAAATTTAACCCATCTCTCATATGGAATTCCAGCAATAGCCAGGTATCCCATTAATGCTGAGGACGTTGGAATAATTGAGTTCGTAACAGAATCCCCATATTGGAAGGCAAGAACGGCAAGCTGTCTTTCCAATCCCAAAATATCAGTAATAGGAACCATAATTGGCATTGTAGCCGCAGCCTGTCCACTGCCTGAAGAAATGAATAAATTAAGGAATGCTTGGGTGAAGAACATACCTACGACATTCAATGTTTGTGGTAGGTGACTTATCCCCGAAGCTGCCATAAAGACTAACGAATCTATGATTTTACCTTCTTCTAAAACTACTGTAATAGCCCTTGCAAAGCCGACGATCAAGGCACCAAATGTGACTGCTCGAGCTCCCTCAATAAATGAATCAAAAAGTTTCCCAAGTTGCAAACCGCCAACCAGCCCGCTAACGATACCCATAATCAAGAAAGAAGCTGTGAGCTCTGTTAAAAACCAGCCCCATTTAAACACGCCATAAATGTTAAAAGCCAGCCCAAAGATCATTGCTAGAAAAACTAGCTTATGGCGTCCGGTCAATTCAGGGAAATCAACTAATCCGGCCGTTTGTTTTTCTTTTTGTTCAATATCATAGATTACACTTTTTTCAGGATTCCGTTTTACCTTATTTGCATAACGGCTGACATACCAAATGGCAAATGCCAGGACAAAAATATATACAACAAAACGGAAACCAATTCCAGAGAATAAAGGTACTTCTGCCAGTGATTGGGCGACCCCTACAGTGAACGGGTTGAGCATGCCTCCAAAAAATCCGCTAGCAGCACCAAGGGTAATCATAGCCGTTCCAGTAACCGCATCAAAGCCCATAGCTCTTGCTATCGCGATCCCTATAGGCACGAAGATAATGGTTTCTTCTGCCATCCCCATGCTAAAGCCGCCTATGGAAAAAAGCAACATACTCAACGGAATTAATAGTTTTTCTCGCCCTTCAAGAGATCGTACCCCTTTATAGACCCCTGCTTCAATTGCACCAGTAGTGCGAATAATACCAAATACACCACTTACAAGAAAAATATAAAAAATAATCTGGGCTCCCTTTTCTAAGCCCAATGGAATGGACGTGAAAAGGTCAAAGAAGCTCACAGGATCACGATCAATAGCATGATAGCTTCCGTCGACAACAAGCATTCTACCCGATTTCTCATCTTCAACACGATCGAATTCACCGGCAGGAATTACATATGAAGCAAGCCCTGCCATGATGATTATGATAAATATGAGTGTATATGTATGTGGCACTTTTAACCATGCCTTTTTCTTAACTGTCACATTATTTTTTTCAGTTTCCATCATTTCACCTCATCCTAATTGATTTGCTCCATCCGGTTTCAATAAAAATATTAAACTTGCTCTTTTTTTATGGTTAATTGCCCAAGAACTTCCTCGTTGATATTAATTCCAAGCCCCGGTTCTCTTGTAAGATGTACATAGGGAATTTCATAATCAAGATTTCCAATGTCCTGACTGAATAGCAGTGGACCTGTCAGTTCTGTACTGGTAATATTTTTTCGTGAAATGGCCGTATGGTATCCTGCAGACGATCCAATTGAGGATTCTACCATGGACCCAATTTGGCAGCTGATACATGCAATCTCAGCTGTCTTTGCCAATTGGATTGCCTGATAAATTCCACCGCACTTCATTAGTTTTATATTGATTTTATCTACGGCCTTCTTTTTAATTAGTTCCTGTAGATGGTACCCGTGATGGATGCTTTCATCAGCCATAATGGGAATGGTTGTTTTTTCTTTGAGTTCTGCAAGACCGTCAATATCTCCCATTCTAATCGGCTGTTCTAACCATGAAAGGTGAAATGGTTCCAAAGCTTTTACTGCTGGAAGGGCATTGGCATAAGTTCCCCATCCCTGATTGGCATCTACCCGAATTGGAAACTTCTCCCCAACTTTTTCTCGAACCGCTGCTATACGCTCTACATCTGACTCAATATCCCAACCCACCTTAAGTTTTAACGAAGTATATCCTTGGTCGACAGCTTCCTGAGCTTTTTCAGCCATAATCTCTGGTTCGTCAATACTTAAAACCTTTGCAAAAGTTAGGGATTCATGAAATTTCCCACCTAATAAATCATAAATCGGCAATTTTGTGTATTTTCCCATAAGGTCATAGCAGGCAATATCAATTGCCGCTTTTGCTGAGGGATTTCCCATAATGGCCGAATTCATAATGTCGTGAATTTTTTCCAAATTAAAAGGATTTTCTTGTTTCAAAGCAGGCAATAGGACATGCTTTAATACTTCGAATGTTGCATAAAACGTTTCCCCTGTTACATGTTCATCAGGTACTGCTTCACCATATCCTACTAGCCCGTTATCGGCTATCAATTTTACGATAACAGAAGGCATATACTTATATGTTTCATAGGAAATAACAAATGGTTCTTTTAAAGGCAAATGAGTGGCATAAATTTCACAACGTTCGATAATCAAAACTAAGCTCCCCTTTCATACTGTCGCTATATGTCGTTAATAAAAATAATATATACTAATCCCCTTTTTCTGTAAAGTCTGAATTTTTAAATTCCAGTTAGGTTCTTGAATTTTTCTGTAGCTAAATATAAATTTCGAGGTCTTCCTTGATCGTAAGGATGTTCCTCACCTCCTTTTAAAAGACAGCCTCCTTCAATGAGCCTTTTAATGAATCTTTCTGCCGATCGTCGGGTGCAATTCATGTATTCTTCTAGCTCTGCTCGCAGAAAAAGCTCGAAAATTGTTTATGGAAATAAACTGATGAATTAACTTTATATTTTTTGCACTCATTTTAAGTTCACTAGCTAGTTTTTGAATAGTTTCATCCTCGTTTTTCAATTCCACAAGGTGATTTTCTTCAAATAAAGGTCCTTGTAATTTTTGATCTTCATCCACCAAGCATGCAATCGTTTTACTCTTTAGAAATTTATTAGTAAAAAATAACGCCTGGGCTGAATGTTTTTCCGCCTCCTGAATTGTATACCCATACCCAATACCTATTTGGAATAAAGTTTGAAATTCTCTTTCCATTTGTCCGATAATATCATTATAAAAATCGTTTTCGAACGCCTGCAATGCTCCACGTGTTGTATAAATCAAATATGGATTTAAGTATTCAAGAGAAACACGAGCTTGTAGCCTTTTACTCAACTTCTGTAAAAAATTTAAAAATGAATCACTCCCATTAAGATTTTGTTGATAATCTTGAATAGAAATAACAGCAATCTGAGATTCTTCCGTTTTCTTTAGTTTCAACAAGGATATAGCTCTTGTTAGGCTTTCAATTAAGGTATGTTTGGGCTGGACCATATATCTAGAAGGAATGGATAGCCTTTGAAGCTCCTGATAAACTGCATGAATACTCGTTAGTGCAAAAAGGGTTTTTCCTTCCCTATATTGTTTGCTGTGAAAGTGGACAAATTCAGCTATATTTAGTGCCTGGGTTTCTTCATCCCTCTTATATATCCAAGGGTAATCCTTAACATAAAGGGACTTTTCTACGATTTCTGATTCTTCCAGCACCTTCATTAACCGGCTTTGATCCGGTAAATCGATAGAAATTTCATTCAAAGTCACTTGTTCCCGATGAGAAATCGAAAATAACGAGAGCGCTACAGTCAATTCATCAAAAGGGACATATATAGCTTCAATGAAATTTCTTTTAACTTGCTTGTACCCATAATAAAAAGGGATTGAACCTGAAAACAATACTAAATCAGTTTGTTTACCAGCTTCTTCTATTAACAGACTACTTTCTTCCGGCATTTCGTACTGAAAGGAAATAAATTGTACTTCAGGAAATAAGGGATAATGGACAGATAAGGATTCCAAAAAATACTTTGAGCCTATAACACCAATTTTCATTATGTTGTTTCACCTCTAAAATGAAATATAAATATATTATAACGGTAGAATCGTATCAGTAACTATTTTAAATTAATTAATATACCAAAGTCCTGCACGCTCCCGAGGGTAAGTCCCAATCGCCATCAAGTTAAGAAAATGGTTGTTTCACAAATGTTATCAGGCACGCTTTTTTCACGCTGTGATATTTTACCACTAACTACAGAGATATTAAAGAAGCTAAATAACCTCTCAAGTAGTGAATCCATTTAGCTGGAAAAGGGGTACGAAGAGATTCGAGAAAGTGGTGCCACATTGGAAAAGTTCGTTTTTGGCTTCCTTGTATTCATCCATATTTTCACTTCACACTTTCTTTTTAGCAGGGTAAGCCAAACTCTATTCCTCTAAAGTCTTGAGCTCTGGACCATGTTTGAATTTTGCGTTATCGACACCGATAATAAGTGTTTAGCTCCTGTTACTAAACTAATACTTTAAATATTTACCCAGTGTAAAAAGCCTTTACTCTTGAAGAGTAAAGGCTTTTTACGAATTTGCTCTATTAATCGCATAAATCTGCTATAAGACTTATCCAATTTCAAGGGAGTACAGTAATTTAATATCCTTTCACTAAAATGATTCTCCATTTAAAAAAATAAGGGCGGCAGTCCGATAGATTTCTGTTGTCTCCGCAAGTTCTTCAACATCTACATATTCATTTATTTGGTGTGGTACTTCCCTTTCCCCCGCTCCAATCGTGACAATTGGAATACCAGCCATATGCAGGAATGTCCCATCTGTTGCTCCTGGGACTCCGTTATACACCGCTTCTTTTCCCGTAACGATTTGAGCAGCTTTTGCAACAGCCGTGACTACTGGGTTATCACGGTCGGTAATGGTCCATGGACGTTCCTCAATCACTTCCATTTCTGCTTTAAAATCAGGATCATCTTTAGCAAGTTTATCTATTATGTTTTGCAATTGAGATTTTATAACCTTATGCTCTTGGCCAGGTATAGTTCGAATATCCAATGTGGTCATGCATTGATCTGGAACAACATTAATTTGTGCTTCCCCGTGAACAGGTCCCATTAAGATTGTCGGTGTTATGGAGGGCCAGCCCAACAGATCGTGCTTTCCAAGACGTTCTTTCTCAAGAGTTTCTAACTTATCAATTTCACAGATTATTTTAGCCATACGTGTATTCGGATTGATCCCGCTTAAAGGCATAGCTCCATGAGCCATTTTTCCGTAAACATTAATGGCAATCCGCATAGCCCCCTTTTGTGTAATGCAGACTTCATTTTCTTCAGGTTCACAAATGATAGCTCCTGCCACATCTTTTGCCCATCCCTGTTTGATAAAATGTTTAATACCAATCATCATTCCCTCTTCATCACAAGGAATGCATAAAATAATTTTCCCTGACCAGTATTCCTTATCTCTTAATAAGGAATGAACAGCAGTAATCATACAAGACAGATTTCCTTTTGTATCATTTGTCCCTCTGCCATACATTCTTCCATTTACAATTTCCGCTCCAAATGGATCGTACTTCCACGCTTCACGTTCTCCTTCCGTTACTACATCTGTATGACCTTCGAAAAGTAACGTTTTTCCGGGTCTGCCGGAATCAACAATGCCTATAACATTAGGACGGCCTGGCTCTACTTCTTCAATAAATACCTCAATCCCTATATCCCTTAGATAGTTTGCTACATAGTTCGCAACTTTTTCTTCGTTTCCCCCTTCAACTCCGGGGCGATAAACACTTTCGATTTTGACAAGGGACTGGGTAAGTCGGATTACATCCTCTTTATCTCTTATTCTCCTAGCCTGCATTTGATGTACACTCATTCGTAAATACTCCCTTTCTATTAGAAGTTTTTTTAAAATTAGTGGTGGTTCACCTTCAATAGAGAAACGTTGGTATCATCGTTATATCCAAAAAAGACACTGTTAAAGAGTCCTTCGATTGCCTTCCCTTTTTTATTTAATGTTGGGTACACGAGACTCATAATTAATTGCAATCTAACGGATAGATCGGTCTAATAATTCTTTGATAATTAAAGCTAGCTACTTTACTCGTACTTAATCCTGGTGAATCTACAGAGATAATCTTTTTAGCAAGGTGCTTAAAACCAGCACGGAAATGCTGTGCTGATTTTAATGCGACAATCCTAAATTCAGTAACATCAATTCCATGTAACAAAAAGATTTGTTCGTCTAACGTCTGCCAATTTACTGAACAAACTATAATATCTACATTCCCAACCTGTAACCGAACTGACTTTCCTAGATTAAATTCAAATCCTTTCATCATAGGTGATGAAGTGGTAAATCTACCATCGGTCAGTGCTTTTATATAAGCAGAAGTTAGAGCAATTGGTTCTCCATGTAGGGAATCAGTTTTCCCACCAATGGACACATCTATTTTTCCACCAACCCCTACCTGGTGAGCTAGGTTTGCTACTTCTGGATCATAAATAAACCCAAAGCATGATTTGGGAATATTAAACTCTAACATTTCCCTCAATAAATAAGTACCGTCCCCTGGAGCGCCAGCCCCGGGGTTATCAGAAGATTCATTAATGATAATTGGACATTCTCCAATAGATAACGCTTGGAGCATCCCATTTTTAGGATCAGGAAGTTCCCGTAAAAACTTTGCTCTCATAGCCCATATATCCTTGGCCACTTCCTTGCAGACAGTTTGCGCTATTTCATCATTTCCATCTGTTATCGTTATGACAGTTGCCGATACATCTGGAATGTCTGTATATGGAAATCCATGAAAAAAGGTACAATCAATCACTTCTGTTTGTTCTTCCATGTCCAGACATAATTGAGTAATATCTTTTGCAGGAGACATATCCGTCGTACCAGCGGCTATTGGTATTAAAATTGGCAATTTTTTCATTACCATTACAGGGTTGATTTCTCCCTGAAGTATTTTCACTGTTAAATCCATAGCCTTTAAACCTGTTTCATAACAATCAATATGCGGATAATACTTAACACCTAATAGCAAATTTGCCTCATTTACCATTGTTTCAGAAAGATTTCCATGTAAATCCAAAGTGACGACTATGGGAATTTCATAGCCTAGTATCTTTCTTAACTCTTTTAGTAATTCACCTTCTAAATCATCAATTCCATCCACAACCCCAGCACCATGTAAAGCGAGGCAAATAGCATCTAGTTTTCCTTTACCTTGTATATTTGTTAACAGCTCCTTTTTTAATGTTTCAAAACATTCTCTAGTTATCGTACCAGCTGGATTGGCAAATGCAGAAAAACTTGGAATAAGGTCAACTCCTAATTCCCTTCCTTTATCAATCATTCCACCAATATAATCCTTTACACCATCGTGAGATCGTAACACCTCCTCGTTTCTTGCCCAAAGAATCTTCTTGAATGAATCTTCAGTTGTTTTTACAGCGGAAAACGTATTAGTTTCATGCATAATATGACCTATACCTATTCTCAATTCCTTTCATCCTTCCTATTTAAGGAACATATACTTCATCTATCTCTATTTAAATTGATATCTTGATTTAATTAGGATTTGGATAATATATCATTGCTTTCTTTTTGGAATACCACTTTACCGCCTATTATTGTATAATTCACTTGCATATCTTTAATTTGATCAGTAGGTACATCGAGAATTGCACCGTTTAATACAACCAAATCTGCTAACTTTCCTATTTCTATGCTACCTTTTATATTCTCTTCAAAACTCGCATATGCTCCATTCCATGTAAACAGCTTGATTGCCTCTAATACGCCTATTCGCTGGTTACCTCCTACATCCTGCCCTGTTGAACTTTTCCTATTTACAGCTCCATGAATTCCTATAAGCGGATTAAACGAGGTGACCGGACTGTCGGAACCTCCGGCAGCTATTATCCCCTTATCAATGAAATCACGAACTGGATACATATGATTGACTCGGTCTCCGTAGCTTTTAATGTAGCCATCACCGTATTCAAGGAAGAAAGCAGGATTCGGAATAGGAATAACCTCTAATTGCCTCATCCGTTCAACTAAATCAGGCATTGTAATTCCTGCATGTTCAATCCGATGGCGGTGATTCTTTCTAGGATGTTTTTTCAATGCCTCTTCAATACAATTAAGCATCATTTCAATAGCCCGGTCTCCTTGAGCATGAGCTGTGATCTGAAACCCTTTTTCATGAGCCTCCCCGAGAATACGGTTAAGTTCCTCCTGGCTAAAGTACAGGATACCAGAATGTTCCGAATTATCAGTGTAAGGTTCCCTCATTGCAGCAGTTGGCCCGCTACTACTCCCATCAGTAAAAACCTTAGCTGGACCAATTTTAAATTTCTCATCTCCCAGACCTGTTGAAATTCCTGCTTTTATCATCTTGTCAACAAATTCTTCTGACTTATTGATTGTTGAGACAATTGCATAAGTCCTAACCTGAACCTGTCCGTTACGAACTGCCTCTTGCATCACCCTAAAGTTTTCCGGGCTAGAGACACCTGCATCGTGAATACTGGTAATGCCAGAAGCGATAAAATCATTATAAGCCATCATCAAACCTTGTAGAAGCTCTTCATGTGTATAATCAGCCAATTCGTAATAAGGCATTTGTGCGTTTTCTATTAAAACTCCTGTAGGAACTCCTACTTCATCGCGGACCACTATTCCACCTTCGGGATCTGGGGTATGTCCATCAATCCCTGCTATCTCTAACCCCTTGCTATTTACCACGGAAATGTGACCACAGGCGCGCCTAAGAATGATCGGGTGATTGCTAGAAATAAGATCCAATTCTTTTCTAGAAGGATATCTATTTTCTAATAATTTGGTTTCATTGAATCCCCATACACGCACCCAGTTTCCAATTGGTGTTTCATTCACTTTTTTTTCAATTTCTTTTAAAACGTCATGTAGAGATTCGATTGTGGGCTCCTTACAGCTTACTCCTAATTTATTTGTACCAAATAAAGTAATATGAAGGTGAGAGTCAATAAAGCCTGGCACTAAACTTCTACCTGCTAAATCCACTACCTCCGTTTGAGGACCAATTAATCGTTTCACTTCTTCATTCGTTCCCACCGCAACAATTAGGTTATCAGTAACAGCAACAGCTTCATTTACGTCGTATTCCTTGTTTGATGTAATTACTTGACCATTAACTAACACTAAATCTGCAAACATCAATTCACCTCGTTATCGGTTTAGATTCTTCTTTTAAAAAAGAAAAGTTAGTTTGGGAGAATAGTAGTGAACCAGAATAATGTAAATATATTATTCATATAAATGACAAGCTACAAAGTGATTGGCCCCCTTTTTTGTAAGTGCAGGCGATAGAACCTTGCAACGATCCATTACATGAGGACATCTCGTATGAAAAATGCATCCCGATGGCGGATTAAGTGGAGACGGTACATCCCCTTTTAAAATAATCCGTTCCTTTTTTAATTTAGGATCGGGAATTGGAACCGCGGATAATAATGCTTGAGTATACGGATGCAAGGGATGAGAAAATAGTTCATCTGTTGAAGCGCGTTCTACCATATGTCCCAAATACATAACTCCAATGTTATCAGCTATATGTCGGACTACACTTAAATCATGGGCAATAAAGAGGTAAGAAAGATTTAAGTTATCTTGCAATTCCTGCAACAAGTTTATGACCTGAGATTGAATGGATACATCGAGAGCGGACACTGGTTCATCACAAATTACAATTTTAGGGTTTACTGCTAAAGCTCTAGCAATTCCAATTCTCTGTCTTTGCCCACCTGAAAATTCATGGGGATAACGGTAATATTGGTCTTCTCTAAGTCCGACTTTATGAAGTAAGTCCAAGGTTCTTTCCATACGTTCTTTCTTTGACCCTATTTTATGTATCTTCATAGGCTCTTCAATTGCATGTCCTATCGTTTGCTTAGGGTCTAAAGAAGAATGAGGATCTTGAAACACCATTTGTATTTCTTGCCTAATTTGCTCAATTTCCTTCCCCTTTAACTTAAATAGGTCGCTTTCCTTATATATGGCTTGACCCTCTGTAGGTTCCGTTAAACGCATGATGGTTCTTCCTGTTGTGCTTTTCCCACAACCCGATTCACCTACAAGCCCAAGCGTTTCTCGTTCATTTAAGGTAAACTCTACATTATTTACCGCTTTAACATGCCCTTTCACTCGGCCAAGAGGAGAATAAATTGGAAAATACTTCCTCAAATTCTTAACCTGTAAAATCGGAGCTCTTTCATCTGACAGCGTCTGCAATACCTTTTCGCCTCCCCTCTTGTAATACAGTTTCATAATGCCAACAGCGCACTTTATGTCCGTCTTCAATCTCTTTTAATTCTGGTGGTTTTTCTTCACACTGGCTTGTAGAATACGAACACCTTGGAGCAAAGCGACACCCTTGGGGAATATTATTAAGAGACGGGACCATCCCTTCAATCACATGCATATGTTTAGAACGATCCCCATCCAAACGTGGAACGGATTTTAACAATCCTTTGGTGTAGGGATGTAAGGGTTCCGAAAATAAAGATCCTACTTCAGCTTCTTCGATTATTTGACCTAAATACATAACCACCACACGTGTACAGACCTCAGCAACTACTCCTAAGTCGTGTGTTATCAACATGACTCCCATGTTTAGTTCCTTCTTCAAACCTTGAATCAAGTCCAATATTTGGGCTTGAATAGTAACGTCTAATGCGGTCGTGGGCTCATCTGCGATTAGTAGATTAGGGTTACACGCCAATGCCATCGCTATCATTACCCTCTGTCTCATTCCTCCTGATAGCTCATGAGGATACTCATTCACCCTTTTTTCTGGAGAAGGAATCCCTGTTAATTTAAGCATTTCTATAGCTTGGGTATAAGCTTCTTCTTTTCCTAGCTTTTGATGAATGATGAAAGATTCTGCAATTTGATAGCCAATTGTATATACAGGATTAAGAGAAGTCATCGGATCTTGAAATATCATAGATATTTCGTTCCCACGAATGTGTCTCATTTGATCTTCGCTCAAGGATAGCAAGTTACTGCCCTTATAGATCAGCTCTCCTTCATATTTAGTCGTGTTTTCATTTAACAATCGTAAAATTGATTCAGAGGTTACACTTTTTCCGCATCCCGACTCTCCAACAATCCCAAGGGTCTCTCCTGAATATATCTCGAATGAAACCCCATTAACCGCGGTAACAGGTCCCTTTTCTGTCATGAACGTCGTTTTCAGGTTTTTAACCTCTAATAAACATTCTTTACCCATAAACGTCCTCCTCATTAATACCGTGTAATCAAATTATTTCTTTACTTTATTGGTATGCGGATCGAGCAAGTCTCGAAGTCCATCACCGAATAAATTCAAACCCAATACGGATAGAATAATGAATGCACCTGGGAAAACTGTCATCCACCAGGCATTATAAATTACGATTTTACCATCAAATAAAATGTTTCCTAGACTTGGTGCTGGCGCAGGAATACCAGCTCCCAAAAAGCTGAGCGATGCTTCAATTATGACAGAAACCCCAAATACGTAGGTGATTTGAACAATCAGAGGAGACATAGTGTTTGGAGCAATATGAAGCCAGATAATTCGCCATGAACTGGCACCTTGTGATCTCAAAGCTTCTATAAAGGTTTGTTCTTTGACTACAATGGCGGCCGAACGAACGACACGTGCGACAGTAGGTGTATTTACAATAGATAACGAAAGAATGACATTAACTATATTCGGCCCTAATGCTGCCATGAGCGCAATGGCCAATAGAATTGCTGGAAATGCCATTAAGCCATCACATATCCTCATCAGGATATGATCCAAGGTCCTATAATAAGCTGAGTACAAACCAATTACTGCTCCAATTACCAGTGTTATCACAGCTACCGTAAGTCCAACGGTCATGGATACCCGAGTGCCATAAACTACCCGGCTAAATATATCCCTGCCAAAGTTATCTGTTCCAAAAAAATGTTCAGCACTTGGTGGGCTCAGACGAGCTGTTACTATCATGTCATAAGGTGTATATACTGTGATCAAAGGTGCAAAAATAGAGATTAAACTGAGAACTAAGATAATCACACTTCCAGTAACTACAAGCCGATTTGAAAAATACCTGCGCAGAAGGATAGATTGACGTTCTTTCTTCATATGATTTTTTGAATACAATGGGTCTGTTTTTTGTATTATTGTTTTTGCTTCCATAAATCATTTCCCCTTCTATTCATTTCTCTATTTCCGGCTTAACCGTACCCTTGGATCAACCACACCGTACAGTAAATCTACTATTAAATTAATGAATACATAAGCGGCGGATACCAGCAGAACTGTTCCTTGGAGAACCTCGTAATCTCGCTGCACTATTGAGTTCATGATAAGTTGACCGAGTCCCGGAATATTAAAAACCGTTTCTGTAATTACTGCTCCCGCTACCAATGTCCCAAAGGTTTGTCCAACGACAGTCAGAATAGGGATAAAAGCATTTCTCAATGCATGTTTATAAATGATTAATTTTTCTTTTACACCTTTTGATTTTGCGGTTTTAATGTAGTTCATGCTTAGTACCTCTAACATTGAGGCCCTTGTCATCCGCGCAATCAAAGCCGCTTGTATGGCCCCAAGAGACAAGGCAGGCAATATTAGATATTCAAGGTGAGCCAATAGACCATCATCAAGTGGTTTATATCCAGCTACCGGAAACCATTGGAGTTTCACTGCGAAAAATAAAGATAATAATAATGCAAGGAGAAAGCTTGGCAAGGAAATTCCCAACAAAGAACCCACCATGAACATTTGGTCTGTGCTTGTTCCCCGTTTTTTGGCAGCAATAATTCCCATAGGAATAGCTATAAGTATAGAAATCCCCTGTGCCAATATCGCTAATGAAAGAGTCGGACCTAAGTGATCCATAAATACCTGTAATACTGGTTCCTTCATATAAATAGACATTCCCAAGTCGCCTTGAAGAAGACCAAAGACCCAATTAAAAAATTGCTCATACATAGGTAGATTTAAACCGAGTTCTTCTCGTAATCTTTCAATGTCATCTTCAGTTGCATCTGCCCCAAGCATTACTGATGCTGGATCTCCTGGTATTAAATGCATAATGAAAAAGACTACAATAGCTACAGTTAATAGAACCGGAATGAGAGATAAGACTCGCTGTAGAATATAGGCTTTCATTAAAAATCTCCTTTCTACAATTAACCCCTTCACAATGTAAAACGTATGAAGGGGTATCTGAGCAATTGATTTTATTCTTTAACGGTCGTATTCCATAAAACAGGTCCAAGGAATTCTTGATATCCTTTGACTTTTTCCGCTTTTACGGATATGGAATCATAAGCACCAATATTAACAACAGGCATATCTTCCCAAATCACTTTTTGCAATTCATTAAAGGTTTCTTTAGCTTTATCCTGGGAAGATTGAGCTTTAATTTGATCCAATAGTTTGTCTATTTCAGGGTTATTCGTCCAGCCTGCAAACTTTGCTCTAGAATCCAAGAATGGATATTGGAGCGGGGTTGCGCTAACAGGCCAGCTAGTAAAAAACATTTCCCATTGATCAGGCTTATTTCGGCGATCTAATAGAGTAGACCAATCCACCACGTCTAGCTTTACGTTCATACCAATTTTCTTAAGTTGTTGCTGAACTGCGACGGCGGAATTATAATGTTGTGAATAGTCACGGCTTGTCAGGATTCTTAATTCTTCCCCATTATACCCAGCTTCCTTAAGCAATTGTTTGGCCTTTTCAGTATCTTTAGCTTCATAAATTTCTTTCCCTGTATCCGTGTACCATAAGCCTTGCTCTTTTAACATAAATCCAGGGTCCAGTCTAAAATAACCATCAGTAACAGCAGCTGTTAAGACCTCTTTTTTATCAATTGCTAAATTCACCGCTTGGCGAGCTTTAACATTTTTTAGGAATCCATTTTGTTTATTAAAAATTAGAGTGTGAATTCCCAAAGGCGCTTGAATGGTTTCGAGACTTGGTACATTTTTAAATTGTGGTGCTGCATCCCATGGCATCATTACGCTCAAGTCATATTCTCCACTAATCATCCCTGCTACTCGAGTCGAGTTATCAGTGACGAAGTGAAAATATATGTCATCTACAAGAGCTTCCTTTTTACCAGCTAAACCGTCTGCAGGTTGAGATGAAGCCTTATAATCATCAAATTTCTTTAAATGAACGTATTGATTTTGTTTCCACTCTACAAACTTAAATGGACCTGTTCCGATATATTCTGTGATTCCACTTGTACCACCCGATTCTATCACCTCTTTTGGCATGATGGCTGCGAATTGCCCCACTTCTGCCAGTACTGGTAATAGAACGATAGATGGTGTTTCGACATGTAGGATAACCGTATATTCATCTTTAGCTTCCCACTTAGAATTTCCTAGGTTTGCCTTTGCAACGGCCCCTTCTTGCCATTTTTTCATGGAAGCAATGACATCCTCAGCTTTCATTTCTTTCCCATTATGAAATTTGACGCCTTTTCTTAATACAAATGTAACTTTTTTTCTATCTTTACTAACCTCATAGGATTCAGCAAGCATTGGAGTTACTTCAAATTTAGAATTTAAAGTGACTAATGTCTCAAATATATGCCTTGCTGGGTCGCGTGTTGCATTTGCTGTCGTCAGGTGTGGATCCAGTGATGTCGGCTGTGCTGGATAAGCCACTTTTAGTGAACCTCCCTTAGATGCTGACGAAGTATCATTGTTTGAATTATCTGACTTCGAACTGCATCCACCAAGGGCAAGAGCACAAATCAACATGACTATCGAAATGAAAAGATTTTTCTTTACAAACATTTTCTTTCCCCCTTTTTTTCATTCTGTTTTTTATATGGACAGGTTTCTTACTAATGTAGTGGAGGGTTTGTTCCTTCTGGAAGAGGAGTTCTGTAATTACCTTTGGCTTCTAATTCTTTCTCAAATTCTTCTTTTACAACTTTCACTAGTTTCTCATTTTTCATTAAATCAATGACGTTTACCCTAATATTTTCGAAGTTGCATATTTTGTAGTCAAAAAAGATTTGGTAAATAAATTACTTATTTAGTTCTAATATCAATGACCTTACTCCTACTTATATGAAATTAGGGAATCTCTCTACAGACTCCCTCTACAGACTCCCTATTATTAATCCGTATATATCTATTTTCAATTCGATTTCTTGTTCTGCACTAACGTTTCTCTTTACCTTATATTAAGGTTTTTTGATTGCTGCTGAACTGAAGCAGAAGTAACAAGTCCTTTCTTAATTGTAAAGACGAGTAAAAAGCAGATGAATAAGACTATACTAATAAAATATAATCCCATCTCTACACTACCTGTAGAATCCTGTACATATCCAATTACATATGGGCCGATAAACCCACCTAAATTACCAATGGAACTAATGAGCGCTATTCCTACAGCAGCTTCTAATTCAGTAAGGAATAATGAAGGAATTGCCCAAAAAGGTCCGAAAATACTGTAAATACCAACAGTTGCAACAGACATCATGATTATAGATAGGATAGGATCCGTAGTTAATCCACATCCCATAAGGCCAATAGCACCAACAAGCGGCGGAATGGCAGCATGCATTTTTCTTTCACCAGTGCGATCAGATCGGCGTGCCCACCAAACCATCGCTATTCCTCCAAAAATATAAGGTATCATTGTAATCAAACCGACTTGAGTATTTGTTAAAATATTTGAAAAGGATTTGATAATAGTTGGCATCCAAAACCCTATTCCATACAAACCAGTGACTAATGTAAGGTAAATAAACGACAATCTCCAAATTCTAGAACTCCCAAAAATATTTTTCAGACTAGAGTGTTTGCCTATCTCCTTACCTTGATTTTCTTTTTCAATTTCGGATATGAGCCACCCTTTCTCTTCCTTTGTAAGCCACTTTGCCTGTTCAGGACGATCTGTTAAATAAAAGATAGTCGTAATCCCTAAAATGACAGCAGGAATTCCTTCCAGTACAAATATCCAGCGCCATCCAGCCATTCCACCCCAATTAATATTATCTATTATCCACGTGGTAACAGGTGCTCCAATAATATTGGACACTGTCAAAGCTGTCATGAAAAGGGCTACTGCACGAGCTCGTTCTTTTCCTCGGAACCAATACGTAATATAAAGTAAAACGCCTGGAAAAAATCCAGCTTCGGCAACTCCTAGCAAAAAACGTAGGATATACAAATGATTCGCATTTTGGACCCAGGCTGTTAATATTACAACAATACCCCAGGTTATCATTATTCGCCCAATCCACTTTCTCGCTCCTATACGATGCATTAGCATATTACTGGGTACTTCAAAAAGAAAGTAACCAATAAAGAAAATACCAGAAATTAACCCCAAAGTGGATGCTGTTAAACCGAGATCTTTATTCATCTCCAGAGCAGCATAGCCAATGTTTACTCTGTCTAAAAAAGCAATGATATACAACACAAAAATATAAGGAATAATCCTTCTGGATACCTTTTTTATTGTACGTGCTCCTAATTCAGATTCCTGCATATTACAACTCCTATTTAGGAAATTTTGTTAACATTGGAGTACTAGAGATTTGCTCGTTTTTTTACTACTATTCTAACTAATAGAATCACTGCAGTTGCCCAGTTAAATCTTTCAAGGATATCCTTGAGCCATTTTTATTTGATTCCTCCTACTTTTTTGTAGGGGGATAATTTAGTAGGCTCTGCCCATAGTAATCTCGTACCTCGATACATCACATAAAGTTGAAGCATAAAAGAAAGTCTTATTTAACGAAACATGTGAGCTAGCTTGTTGCTAGTTCTACTGATTTCGGTCTCGTAATCGAGGTTCGTGAAGTCCTATCGTCCTAGGTAAATTCAAAGTAAGCTGACATTTTGGTTGCAATAGTGTGTTAGACAGATTCGCTCTAACTTTGACTGCTATACCGGGTTCAAAGGCTATAAATACTGATGAACTAAAAAATACTAGATTGAAGTCGTTCTTTAAAAGTATTATGGCAAAATCAAAAGTCTCAACATCAAATGCAACTAGCGGACACTTACATTTTTTGAATGCATACGATATTGCTTAAAGTCATTTCACAATATCGTATGGCTTGGCTGAAAAAATACACTTAATTAAGGGAGTCTCGTTATCTATATTTTCGTCCAGCTCACTAATTATATCCCACGTCCACCATCTACATTGAGTATCTCACCAGTCACTATTTTTGCTAAGTCGGAAGCGAGATAAAGGGAAGCTTGCGCAATATCTTCTGCCTGTATAAGGGAACCTAATGGAACGCTGTCCAAAAAGATCTTTTTCTTATCTTCTTCCATCAGTGTCCCGTCCCCATTCAAAAATTGATTGATCATCGGTGTATCAGCAGGTCCTGGGTTAATGGCATTCACACGAATTTTATAAGGTGCGAACTCCAATGCCAATGCCTTAGTAAGCATAATGGCAGCTCCTTTTGACGCACAGTATGCATTTAAACCGGGACGAGCTCGTACCCCTGCAATGGAAGCGATATTTATAATCGAACCGCTTTGCTGTTTTTTCATGATTGGAGCTGCATACTTGGTAGTTAAAAAGATAGATTTCGTATTAACGTCCATAATCCGATCCCATTGTTCTATACTTAAATCCTCTACCTCTGTGAAGACCTGAGGTACACCAGCACAATTCACTACAATGTCTAATCTTCCAAAAATGTCCTCCACTTCCTGGAACAGTGCAGCCACATCTTCGTTATTAGAAACATCGACCTGAACGGCCTTGACATTTTCGCTAGAAAACGAATCGCTTGCTGCTTTTGCTGCCTCGATATTCAAGTCTGCGAAGATTACATTTGCTTTTTGTTCAACAAATAATTGTGCAATGGCTTTCCCCATACCTGACCCTGCTCCCGTTACAATGGCTGTTTTCCCCTGTAATAATTTCTCAATCATAAGTTAATCACCACCATTTTTTCATCTGTCATTTCTTCAATCGTATATCTTGGTCCTTCCTTACCAATTCCACTTTTCTTAACTCCACCATATGGCATCATATCGTTGCGGTAGGTTGATACGTCATTCACGATTACTCCACCATATTCCAGCACCTTGACTGCCTTTAAGGCTAAAGCCAGATCTTGTGTAAAAATGCCTGCTTGAAGACCATAATCCGATTGATTGGCCGACTCTAATGCTTCCAAAATATCCTCGTAAGGGATTATCGCCACTACCGGTGCGAACACTTCCTGACAAACAACTTTCATGTTCGGTGTTGTTTGAGTTAATACAGCTGGATAAAACAGTGAACCTTCTCTAAGAATCGGCGTAAGCGCAACAGCACCTTCTGAAATAGCCTCATTGACCCACTGTTCTACGCGAATCGCCTCTTTTTCATTAATCATTGGACCTATATCCGTGTCCGGTTCTTCCGGATTCCCAACTTTCAGTTGTTGAACATATGAAAGATACTTTTCTGTAAAATCATCCAATACAGAATTATGCACATATAAACGCTGAACAGATATACATGCTTGCCCTGCATTGTGAAAGCTACGGGAAGCCGTAAGCTTGGCCGCTTGGTCCAAATCAGCATCAAAATGAATAATGTTTGGAGAATTGTTTCCTAGCTCCAAGGTTACTGGGCGCATTCCACTTTTCTCTTTAATATATCTTCCAACTCCTGCTGATCCAGTAAAAGAATACATGGCAATCCGTTCATCCTGTAAAAGCCATTCACCAACTTCGGCACCACCATTTACCACATTTACATATCCTTTTGGCAGACCAGCCTCTTCAAACAGTTCTACTAATTGAAATGTGGTCACAGGTGTGTTTGGTGCTGGTTTTACTACCACTGTATTTCCTGATGCTAGTGCTGGGGCGATTTTATGTATCGCTAACAATAATGGGTAATTAAAGGGAGTGATGGCTCCAATGACTCCTTTAGGGACACGGATTGTGAACCCCAATCGATTATCCGCTCCTTCGACAGCCTGTAACGGAATCATTTCACCAGTAATTCTTTTTGCTTCTTCCGCGGACAAACGCAAAGTTTCAATTGTGCGATCCAGTTCACCTTTGGCATCTTTAATGGTCTTACCTACTTCTCTCACCAAGGTGATCTCAAATTCTTCTCTACGTTCTTGGAACAACTCGGAGGCTTTCAATAAAATTTGATACCTTTGAAATGCAGTTAATTGATCTTGTTTAAAGCATTTTCGTGCCTCTGTTATAGCATTATAAACATGTTGCTTTTCTGCCTTAGCAACATGAGTTAATACTTCACCTGTATATTTGTTATATACAGGAATCGTTTCTTCTGTAGGTACTTGCTGTCCACCAATAGATAAATGATAGTCTTTTATAATCATTTTTTCTCCCCCAAATTGGTTTTTAAACTCATTTCCCGTATTTTTGAAACAATTGCATCTCCCATTTCCATGGTATTAGCCGTTCCTCCGAGATCAGGAGTCCTGACAGTACCATCGAATAACACTTCTTCTATGGCGTTCAACACCAATTTTCCTAATTCAGGAAGTCTAAGATGATCCATCATGAGACTAATACTCCAAATTTGTGCAATTGGATTGGCAATCCCTTTTCCTGCTATATCTGGTGCTGAGCCGTGTATTGGTTCAAACATCGAAGGATATTTCCTTTCAGGATTGATGTTTCCAGAAGGTGCCAACCCCAGTCCCCCAACTATAGCGGCTCCCAAATCTGTTAATATATCCCCAAACAGATTGCTTCCCGCAACGACATCAAAACTTTCAGGCTTTGAGATAAAATAAGCAGCAAGTGCATCTATATGATAGAGTTGAACATCTATCTGAGGGTACTCATTTCCAATTTCTTTAACGATTTCATCCCAAAATGGCATGGTATGATTAATCGCATTGGACTTTGTTGCGACCGTCAGCCTTTTCTTTGGTCTACTTTCAGCCACTGAATAGGCATACTTGAGAATCCTTTCACTTCCATATCGGGTAAATACATTGTTTTGTATCGCTGTTTCATAAGGTGTGCCTTCGTGAAGGCGACCACCTATATTCGAATACTCCCCTTCCGTATTTTCTCTAATTACGACAAAGTCTAAATCATCATGTGATTTATATCTCAATGGGCTTTCCAACCCTTTAAGCAGTTTGACCGGTCTCAAGTTAACATATTGCTGAAAATGCCTGCGGATTGGAAGAATAAGTTCCCATACCGAAACATGATCTGGAACAGTAGGAGCTCCAACGGCTCCAAATAAAATCGTGTCGTAATCCTCTAATAAATTTAGTCCATTCGTTGGCATCATCCTTCCATGTTTTAGATAATACTCACAATTCCAATCATAGAAATCGTAAACAAATCTTACATCTGAATGTACTTCTTCAAGCACTTTTAAAACCTTCAACCCTTCATTAACTACTTCTGGACCAATTCCGTCCCCAGGAATAATTGCGATGGAAAAGTGTTTTTGCAATTTCTTCACCTCATTATGTTTCATAATAATGTGCTACAATTTCATAACTTGCAAAAACCGTGCCAATAAAATCAAAATACTGAAAATTCAGATATATTAAGCGACAAAAGGGTTTTCTATTTTATTAACCCTTCGATAAGTGTTTTAAATTACAACAAGGTGTTGAATTTTGAAACACTACAGATTATATTCTTTTAGTTTTCTCCATAGAGTAGATCGGTCTACTCCAAGTGCTTGTGCAGTCTTAGTTTTGTTATTGAAATATTTTTTTAATGCCTCCTCAATCAGTTCTCGTTCCTTCACTTTAATGCTTAAATCAGAAAGATCTTTCTGACTTTTGTTCCTATTAAGCTTTTGTAAAAGGAATTCGCCGCTTTGCACTGTTAAGGTTGTTCCCTCTTCAAGCAGTACCATTCGTTCAACTATATTTCTGAGCTCCCTTATATTTCCTGGCCAGTCATATGCCTTAAATAATGTATATACCTCTTGGTCAATACTAACGATTTTCGATTCGCGTTTTTCGTTGAATTGATTAACAATTGCCTCCAATAGGTCAGGAATATCGATTAATCGATCGCGCAAAGGTGGTAACTCAACATTCAAAACGTTAATTCGGTAATAAAGGTCAGTTCGAAACTTTTTTTCTCTAATTTCTTCCTCTAATTTTCGATTTGTTGCAGCAATAATTCGAACATCTACTGGCACAACACGTTCTCCCCCGACCCTTCGCACTGTTCTTTCCTGAAGAACACGCAATAATAGAGCTTGGATATGAAGAGGCATTTCACCGATTTCATCTAAAAATAAAGTACCACCGTGAGCAAGTTCAAATAGACCTACTTTTCCTCCCTTATTCGCCCCTGTAAATGCACCCTCTTCATAGCCAAATAATTCACTTTCCAACAGGCTTTCTGGTAATGCAGAACAGTTTACAGCAACAAAAGGACCCAGAACACGTGGACTTGCCAAATGAATACCTTGTGCGAATAGTTCTTTTCCGGTTCCAGATTCACCTGTAATTAATACAGTTGCTTCAGTTTGAGCAAATCTTTGGGCTAATTCCTTAGCCTTTATCAATTCCTTGGATTGACCAACAATATCACTCAGTCTATGTTTTGCTTCAAGTCCACTTTGATGTAACATCTTTCTAAGTTTAAGCTCCATTTTTTGAATATTAGTGATTTCTTTAAAACTTGAAACTACCCCAACAATTTTACCTTTGACAATCACTGGGAATCGGTTAATGACAATTTGCCTCCCCTTGACTGTTGCAATATCCCCCATTTCAATTTTTCCAGTTGCAAGAATGCGCATCAAATCGGAATGAGGGATAAATTCCGTAATCTTATGTCCTTTTACTCCATCTTGTAGACCTAATAATTTTTTCGCATGTTCGTTAGCTACTGTAATTCTTCCCTCATGGTCTACTGCCACAACTCCATCATGAGCAGATTTAACAATAGCTTCTACCTGATACCTTTCCATGGCTATACTTGCTGTTAATTTGTCTATGGAAATTGCCATTTGTATACTAGAAATCAAAGAAGATAGGGAGGGTTTGATAAGATGTACGGTTCCTGAATGTGAATGAGTGAGTAAGTCTTTCATCCAAACGGGAGCTACATACACCCTATCCGGTTGAATACCAGCTGAAAAAAACTCTTCTTTACTGACAAAATGTAATGGGATTCGTGGATTCTCATCATATTCTTTTTTTAGCCATTTAATTTCTTCTTCTGATGCAACAACACAACATATTTTGTTAGAATCATTCATTAGACCTTCTTTTTCTTTCGTTTTCTCAATATCATCCAGACGAATGGAAAGCGGTAGAATTGGAACTTGAAGAGCTGCTAATTCTTTTTGATAGATTGCGGGCGTTATAATGACCATCGGGTTCATAATCTGCTCTAACAAAGCATTCACAGAATAAAAACGAGCAGTTTTGTATCCTACTCCTCGAAACAGCTTTCCAATTTGATTTTCCAATGAGTCACTCATTTTATATAAGGCAATCATTACACTTCTCCTTGCTACACAGATTTGGGATTCAAATCTATCATTTCCATTACAATTATACACTTTACATACAATTTATGGCACGATAACTTCATGCCTAAATATATATATCAAAGGTTTTCATGTTTGCAATTCTTCCTCCATAAAGCAGCCTGAAGTGAAAAAAGTATTAAAATTAACATTCAATTTCTATAGATGCCCTGAAAAATCAAGAATGTGAACTGTTTATAAGAGTACTATCACCCTCTGGCTCTCTTGCTTTAACGCTTCGTCTTCAGGTTTATTGAAAAAATTCCGGTTTCAAGTGAAGAGAAAATCCCCTTTATTTTTTTGTACCTTTTTTCATCTAGATTATTTCCACTAATATGACATTCCGCGAAACAAAATAAAAAAACCTGAATCTATTTTTCAGGTTTTTTAGTGTTCTATTTTATTTTACTACCAAAGAAATGCAAGAAAGATTAAGGACGAAATAGCCCCAAAGGCAAATCCATTAGCAGCCCCCCGACCAAATCCTGAATTAAAACCAAAACCATAACCAAATCCTCCAATGTTACCACCATCATCAATTGGGCGAATATAAACACGGTTAGGAGTAACCCGATGTATAATTCCACGATGAACCGTCCCTCTATTTGTACGAATTTCTACTGGTCTTCCAACACCTTGCCTGCACTTATGATAATAATTGTGGTTTCCCATTTTAACACTCCCCTTGTTAATCGTTCTACATCGTATGCATCCGGGGACTAGCCTGCATAGATTAAACACCCAATACAAATGAAAAGTCTGTTTCAAATTTACCTTTTTGTTGAATTCAATCACGCATTGATTCAGCTGCATAAAATAAATGAATTACTTTTTAAAGGAGACAATGCAATGAATCATTCATACCAAGACGCCTTAGCATTCTTAGGAATTGAAGGGGCTCATCCTGGAGGATTTGAACTAACTAAACAACTCTTAAAGAATGAAAAAATAGACCAATCCACAATAATCCTTGATGCTGGATGCGGAACAGGGCAAACATCTCAATTCTTGGCTCAACACTTTCTTTGCCAAGTTTACGCATTGGATAATCACCCTGAGATGGTAAAACATGCAAACCAACGATTTCAACAAGCTAACATACCCAGTAATGTTTATATGAATTCCATAGAAGATTTACCTTTTACTAATAATTATTTTGATTTTATCATGGCTGAATCCACAACAGCATTCACTAATATTCAACAATCGCTTTGTGAATATTACAGAGTCCTAAAACCTGGTGGTACTTTGATTTCTATAGATATGACGGCAGAGACTGAACTTAACCTTAATCAAAAAAAGGAAATAATGAAATTCTATAATTTAACGAATGTCTTGACACAATCGGAATGGTTAAAAGCATTCAAAAAGGAGGGATTTAAAAATCTAAAAATTCTAAAGTCGAATACAGTTTTAGAAGAATTAAAAAATTCATCAGCTGTCGATAACCTCATTCTTCCTTTAAATGAATCTTTGGAACAAATCATAGAGGAACATTATCGGCTTGTCCTAAGTTGTGGAAACAGTTTGGGATATAGAGTATTTAGGGCAAATAAGGAATAGCCCACTAAAACTCTAATATATATATGCAAATATTTTTATGGAACAAATCTGATAAAGGAGTTGTTTTCTCCATTCATCTCTATCAATTATACATTCCACTTGAATTCGTAACTAACAAACTGTGCAAAGTTAAATCGGCTTCATATTTTCATCTTTAAATTAATTAATAAAAAAATTTAAAGAGGCTGTCCGAATTTTGAAACAACCTCTTTTTCATTTTAAATTCCTTAATTTTCTTATTACATCTAAGGACTCCGCTTCATTTAGAAATAGCTTAAATAAAATTTGTGTTAGCTAAATTAGTGTTTTTGTCCTGTGGAAGAATTATGCCCTTCAAAATCCTAATTTAGGTTATACAATTATTATTTGGTAATTTATAATAGTTTCATAACCTTTGTAGCTTCGGAGGTGTCCCAAACAGGAATTTTAGTTTATGCTTTCTCTTTTGAACGAACGAATTGATTAAAGAATGAAAGTATCTTTTGATAGACGGCAATTTCATTTTCTTTCTTGGAAAAGCCATGCCCTTCATCTTCTAATAGCATATACTCAACATCTCTTCCTTTATCCTTTAATGCTTGCACAATTTGGTCTGATTCTTCTTTGACCACACGAGGATCGTTTGCGCCTTGAATAACAAGCATTGGCTTTGTCATAGAGTCTAAATAAGTGATTGGAGAATATTCAGTAAGCTTTTCTTTATCTTTTTCCGGATTCCCTACCCATTGATCCATAACTGGCTTCCAATCTTCAGGAACCGAATTGATAAAAGAAAATAGATTAGATGGACCGAAAATATCAACAACCGCTTTAAAGTAATCAGCATGACGACCGTGTAGAAGAAGAGCCATATAACCACCATAGCTTCCACCCATTAATAAAATATTTCCTTTATGCGCATATCCTTGTTTTATCAACCAGTCGAGACCAGCGACATTATCTAAGCGTGGCCCATATCCCCAGTCTCCTTCTACCATTTTCATGAATTCCAAACCATAACCAGAAGAACCACGAAAGTTTGGAGCGAAAATACTGTACCCATGATTTAAAAAGAACTGAAATGAAGCTCTAAAAAATTTCCGTTCTGCCGCTTGTGGACCTCCGTGAGGCCAGAAAATAACTTCACCATTATCATTTTCCTTTTTTGCCCTAAAAAATAACGCTTCAATCTCCATACCATCAAATGATGGGTATGTTATGACATCCGGTTCAACTAAGTCATTTGAATCTACTCCAGGAACAGAATACTGAGTTAATGATATCCACTCATTTCCCAATCGTTTATAAATATTATGAGGATTAGTTGCACTCCTTCCTAATAAGTACAGAGTGCCTGATTTAGCGACTTCAAGCTTTTCAATGACACTGCAAGGGGACGAAAGCTTTTTCCAATCGGTACTTTGGAGATTGTATTCATATAAATGATCCTCTACACCCTTTTGACTAGTTACATATAATAATTGATGCTCTTTACTATATTTTAAGCCATCAAAACTCTCATTTTCCAATTCTTTAACTTTACTGAATTGGTCTGTTTCAAGGTTGTATGAAGCCAAATAGGTAAAATCTGAATCATAATCAGTCAATAAATATACCATTGAATCTGAAACAAAAACACCATCATTAACTGTGTGTTGTTTCTCAGTAGGAGGCGTAAGCAGGATATTTTCATTGCCGCGTTTCGCATATAGAAGAGTATATGTATTAGCAAAGTGTTTATAGTAAAGTAAGGTTTCTTCATCTGGGCTTAAGCCATATAAATACGTTGCTGCATCCTTTCCTTCTAGAACCTTTGTTTCACGCCCCGATTCTAAATCTAAACAATAGGCATTCAAATAGGACGGATTTCCTTTCGATGAAGTGTAATATAGTTTATTGCTGTCTTCCGATAACATCGGCATAAAATTACGAGTATCTTCATGATAGACAATTTCCTTCATCGCCCCACCTTGCAAAGGAATCCCGTAAAATTGAGTATTTTCATTGCCGTCTTGGTCAAATCCAGCAATAATAAACCTGCTTTGCTTATCATATAAAAGACCTTGGCAGCTTTGATCCACAAATGTGAGCGGATAAGGGAAGGTGTTTGGCAGATTCATCCCCCATAAATTATACTTACCACTCAAATTCGTACTAAAAACCAGCTGCTTTTCATCTGGACTAAGTGCAAAATCACCAATAGAAAAAGTTCGCAAAAACTGCTCAACATCAGGCTTAGGAAATGAAATCATCGTTTGCAACTCCTTATATTTTTAATATAATGAAAAATCTGTAATTAATATACCATATTTTACCTTATATTTAAAAATAAAACTACTATTTTTACGATCATTGCTCCGATCTAAAGTACCAATCAATTTATTCGGATGATTCGTAATTATATAATCACCATTACAAGATAAAATACTTCTCAACAAACCATTATAATTGAATTAGTTAATACGAAGATTTCATGGAACTCTTTGTACACATCCCAATAACGAATCAATTACAAGACATAAAAGCGACACTTGTTATCATAGGGTATTAAGCCAGATCCAGATGGAAAGGGACGGCATTCAGAAAAAGTAAAAAGAGAGCGACTCCGCAATGGAATGGCTCTCGGTTGACAAATCCACAAAAAAAGAGCTAGGCTTGTTCTGAAGAAATATATATCATCTAATCATTATATGATGATAAAAGACCACTTCTAATACCAAATAGTTACCGCTTTCTTATAGGCGTCACTATTAGGGATTGCATGTATCCCCTGGGCCTGTGCCTTGCGCGGGTCTAAGTCATATACCATTGGTGTATAACATGAGGTCTGCCCTTTATTTACAACTCCATTTCCTCCTGTGCTGTTACACGTATAAGCTTTACCATCTGTGCTTCTAACGATTCTAGCATCCGCTTCATGATTGTATACAGCCGGACGCGTAACAGTAACTTTCGCCCAGGCAGTTTTACAGGTAGTGCTGAATTTCAATTCTACATACGAAACGGAATCAATCCATTTTGTATCCTTCGTAACAGCCGAGCTTGCACAACTATTATAGTTAGGGCTTTTTCCATCATAATTATGATTTTCGGCTAGTGCTTGATTATTCCCAAATATAAAAAAATCAATAACGAACATCGACAACATCATTACTAACGATAAACCTATCATTTTAAGTTTATGATTCAAGTCATTCATCCTTTCTTTACATAAAAGTAGAAGAAGGCTTTTGCTTTATCATTAATACCAGCCGGTTTCACCTGCCGTATATGGCCAAAATGCAACTGCTTTCGCCTTTCGCGGATCTAAATCATATACCATAGGTGTATAACATGTTGTTTGACCTTTATTAATCTCCCCATTTCCTCCAGGAGATGCACAACTAAATTGTTTATTATCAGTGTTCCGGACGACTAATGCCGTTGCCTCTCCGTCAGTTTTAGCTGGCCTGCTTAGAGTAATCTTTGCCCAAGCGGTTTTGCAAGTTGTACTGAATTTCAACTCTAAATTTGCAGAAGCACCGTTTGCATAAATTTTCAAATTCTTCTTCGTAACCGCACTAGCCGCACAACTATTGTAGTAAGGGCTTTTTCCATCATAGGCGTGGGTTTCTGCAGATGCCTTGTTGGTAAAGAAATCAAGGGAGCCAAAAAGGACAAAAAAAGCTACAAAAGTCAATGAAATACATAAAACCATTCTATTCATTGCATCAATCATTCCCTTCATGAAATTCATTCACCCTTTATATTACAATTATGGGATATTTCTGTAAGTGTAAAATTCCCTAAATTTATGAAATACTTTACGGACGGTTTTTGTTACTGCTCTTACAGTCTGATATGTCTCGTTTTTTCATCTGTAAAACAGACGTAAAACTAACTGTCCTCATGAGCTTTTGATTATAATTAGTTGTAAAACTAAGAAAATATACACGGACCTTTCGTATAAAGTTATCCATCTGGTTACCGTTAGCGGGGTATTTGGCACGGACCCAAAGACATAATGGTTTTGGGTCGTTCTTTGTTTGTTGAAAACGGGACAGGAACCAATTGAATGTAGGCAAGATCATTAAAGAAAAACGAGCATTTGTAAGCATTCTTTTCCGTTTTTTTATAAACCATAGAGGGAATTTTTCTGATAAAAATCGAGTCTTTAGTTAGCGTCGTCTTAACACTCCAACTCTATTAGGTGATAAGATGATTAACTTTTATTTTTGGGGGAATTTAAAACGTTGATATTCGGTATTCAGCACAGATGTTGAAATTTACAACAACTTTTACGGTCCTTATCTAAAGAATTCTAAAAAAAATTTTCTTAGCAAGTATTAGCACTAGAAAATTGGGAAAGAGATCTCTTTCATCGCTAGCCAAACATGTCATTTAATCAGCTACCACAAGAACATCGAGATGTCTAGCCTCTCTTAGTAGACGTGCAACAATGGAACCTTGTTTAATTTCTTGCCATCTCGATCTTGCTGAATGCCCTATGATAACTTGTGTCGCTTTTTTATCTTGTAATTGTTTAGTTATTTCACCAACCACTAATCGTCTGTCTGCAGTTGAATATAATTCGAAATTACCACCTAATCGATTCGTAAGACTTATGATTTTATCGAGTATATTCTGCTCATCATTTGACAGAGATGGTTGATCTTTAACGTACACAACAAACCACTTAGCTTTAAGACGATAGGCAATACGAAATCCCCTTCTAATTAAGCGCTCAGAATCTGGTCTAAGATTTACACAGACAAAGATTACTTCTTCTTTTCTCCACGGCCCTCTTACTCCCTCTTTTCGTTTTAATGACTCTAATCTGTCATCCACATCATCTGCTAATTCACGGAGCGTAAGTTCTCTCAATGCTATAAGGTTTCGTGTCTTAAAGAAATTGCTAAGTGACTGTTCTACTTTATCTCTAGCATATATATATCCTTCCTGCATCCGTTGTCTGAGTGCCTTTGGGGAGATATCAATTAACTCTAGTTCGTCTGCTAAATGAAGAAAACTGTCTGGAACAGTTTCTCTTACACACACTCCTGTTATTTGCTTTACACTATCATTTAAACTTTCTACATGTTGAATATTCATTGTAGAAATAACCGAAATTCCGGCATCCAGAATGGCAATTACATCTTGATACCGTTTTTGGTTGTTACTTCCGGGTACATTCGTATGTGCTAATTCATCTACCAGCACTACTTCAGGATTGCGAATAATTATGGCCTTAAGGTCCATTTCCTCAAGTACTACGTTTTTATATGTAATATGTTTTCGAGGTATGATTTCTAAAGTTCCAATTTGCGCTCGCTGTCTCTTTACGCCCGTGTGTTTCCAATAATCCAATCACAACATCAATTTCGTTTTGATTCAATTGATTTGCTTCCCTCAGCATGGTATATGTTTTTCCTACACCAGGTGCAGCCCCAATATAAATTTTTAACGTACCTCTTTTTACTCCTTGTATTTTTTCTTTTATTTCATCAGGAGAAAGCCTTTGATATGGATTTTTTTTCCTTGTTTTTGACTGAATAGCGGGTATTACTCTTTCTCCATGTACTTCTGCACGGTCTGCTACAATAAACACATCAATATTTTTCGTTTTTCTCAATATTCTATTTACTATTGAACCGTGAATAATCTCTTCCCATCTCGTCCTTTTAGAATGACCAAGGATAATTCGAGTTACATAATGTTGCATGGCATATTCAACTATTTCTTCAGCGATTTCTTCCCCTTTTATTGTCATTTCCTCAAATTTTCCATTTAATTTATTAATGAGTTTTTGCATGGATCTTTTAAACATTTCTTCTTCTTTAGATAATTTTCTTTGAGTTGGAACAAAGCTAACAATCAATAGCTCCCCACCTAAACGCTTGGCTATTTGATCCCCTCTTCGTATTAAGATGGATCCATTCCAATGATATTGTACACATACCAAAATCCGTTCAGAAGCACCTGAAGGTCCCAATAACCCTTCCTCTTCTCGATATTCAGTTAGATCCTCTTCCACTTCTCCAGCCAAAAACCGGAGTGACAGTTCCCTAAGTACCGCTAGGTTATCCTTATTGTATAATTGCACAAGTCCTTTGGCTTGTTCGTCTTTTTCTTCAATTTCCCCTTCCTGGAGACGTTTTAAAATTGCTTCAGGAGTAACATCTAAAAGACGTACTTCATCTGCCTGCGTCAATGTATCTTCGGGTACAGTATCATTTACATGAAGTGGCAGTTGTAGTAATTGCTCTGCAACTTTTTTCACTCCTTTCAACTCGTAAATATTTATTGTTGTTATGACACTAATCTCATTGTTTATTAATTCCTTAACATCTTCTAATCTAGTTGGGTTTTTAGCAGATGAATGATTTTTATGAGCTAATTGGTCAACTAAAATTACTTCCGGGTTTCGTTTGTAAATTTCCTTCATATTCAAATCTTGTCTAACATGACCGTTTTGCTCCCATTCGATAGAAGGTATAATTTCTAGGCAGCCTAATTGCTCAAGTGTTTTAGGACTACTCGATGTGCAAACTACCCCGACAACTACGTCAATCCCACGTTTTTTTAACTCATTTCCTTCAAGGAGCAAATGATAGGTTTTCCCTGAACCATATACAGCCCCAAGTATGATCTTCAGCCTGCCTTTTTTAATATTAGAGATCGACTGTAGAATTTCATCTGGTGTTTTTCTACGAAATAGATCTGGCATATTACTACCTCCAGTTTCATTCTAAGGTAAAAGGAGAGTAGAAAAACTCTCCTAATTAAAATTATTCTAGTTCGTCCAATGCTATATTTAACTTCAAAACATTAATTCGAGGTTCACCAAAAAGTCCAAATGAACGACTTTCCGTGTATTCGTCAACAAGATTATATAAACTTTTTTCAGATAATCCTCTCTCATTTGCAATACGGGGAACCTGAACAATCGCTCCTTGAGGAGAAACATTTGGATCAAGTCCTGAAGCCGAATTTGTCATTAAGTCAGAAGGTACATCTGCTTTATCTACTGTAGGATTTTCATTTAAAAATTCTTCAATATCATTTAATGTCCGTTCAATCATTTCTTTATTTGATGGAGAATAGTTTGGCGTACCTGAGCCAGTTGCGTCGTAATTAATGGAAGAAATACGACCATGGAAGTAACCCGGATCTTTATAAGATTGACCAATCATTTCGGAGCCTATAATTTCACCCGATTCATTTTTAATTAAGCTACCCTCTGCTTTTACAGGCATTATCACCTGAGCTAGCATTGTCATCAGTAACGGATACGCAATTCCACAAATAAATAGTAGTACGAAAACTGTACGTATATTCTTTAACATGAATTCTCACCCTTATTTTTAATTTTAAGCTACTCTAAACATCACAAGAATTAAATCAATAAATTTAATTCCGATAAAAGGAACTAGCACTCCTCCTAATCCATATAGAGACAAATTCTTTGTTAATAATCTTGTGGCGCTCATAGGAACATATTTGACACCTTTCATAGCTAATGGTATTAGCAATGGAATGATAATGGCGTTAAATATCAAAGCTGATAATATAGCACTTTGAGGTGTTGCTAATCCCATAATATTTAGAGCTTTCATTTGAGGAATAGCCAACATGAACATAGCAGGGATTATCGCAAAATATTTAGCCACGTCATTCGCAATACTAAAGGTGGTTAAAGCACCTCGGGTCATGAGCAACTGTTTTCCAATGGCTACCACTTCAATGATTTTTGTAGGATCTGAATCCAAATCCACCATATTAGCTGCTTCCTTTGCTGCATTTGTTCCTGTATTCATTGCCAATCCAACATCAGCCTGTGCTAACGCAGGCGCATCATTTGTACCATCACCAGTCATTGCTACAAGTTTACCTTCCGCTTGTTCCCTCTTAATAACAGAAATTTTATCTTCAGGCTTTGCTTCGGCAATAAAATCATCTACTCCGGCTTCTTTAGCAATAGTCGCAGCTGTTAACGGGTTATCACCAGTACACATCACGCTTTTAATGCCCATTTTTCGTAATTCATCAAAACGTTCCTTCATACCTGGTTTTACTGTATCTTTCAAGTAAATAACACCTAGTACACGATTTCCTTCTATAACAACAAGTGGCGTCCCGCCTTGCATGGCTACTTTATCACTAATGTCTTTTAAATCACTTGGGAATTTTCCCCCCTGATACAGGATGTTTTCGATTATTGCATCAACTGCACCTTTTCTGACCTTTTTCCCATCAGTAAAGTCAGTTCCGCTCATCCTGGTTTCAGCTGTAAACTCTATTCCTTCCGTACCATTTTTATTTAATTCTTTTTCAGACAAGCCGGATTTTTTTGCAAATTCTATGACAGAACGGCCTTCTGGAGTTTCATCATGTAAAGATGAATATACCGCAAATTTGTTAAGCTCTTCTTGACTTATACCACTAACCGGTAAAAGGGCAGCAGCCATGCGGTTCCCATGTGTGATGGTTCCCGTTTTATCAAGGATGATCGTATTAATATCACCAGCTGCTTCTACCGATTTTCCAGACTTCGCAATTACATTATATTGTGTTACTCTGTCCATTCCCGCTATTCCAATAGCAGAGAGTAGACCTCCGATTGTTGTAGGAATCAAGCATACCAGTAATGCTATTAAGGTAGCGATTGGCAATGTCACTTTGATATATGAAGCAATAGGTACTAGCGTAGTACATACAAGCAAAAAGATAAGTGTCAAACTAACAAGCAGAGTACTAAGGGCAATTTCATTAGGTGTTTTTTGTCTTTTAGCTCCTTCTACCAAGTTAATCATACGATCAAGGAAAGATTCCCCAGGATCAGTACTTACTTTGACTTTGATATAGTCACTAATAACTTTTGTTCCACCTGTTACCGAACTAAAATCCCCACCAGACTCTTTTATTACAGCAGCTGATTCACCAGTAATTGCTGATTCGTCTACAGCAGCCACTCCTTCGATTACATCACCATCCGTTGGAATTATATCATTGGCTTTCACTAAAACTGTATCGCCCTTGCGTAGTTCTGTGGCATCGACTATTTTTATGCTGCCATCTTTCTGGATTAACCTTGCTTTAGTATCCTGCTTTGTCTTTTTAAGACTATTAGCTTGTGCTTTTCCGCGTCCTTCTGCCAGAGCTTCAGCAAAATTAGCAAAAATAATGGTCACAAATAAAATGATGGTCACTGCAATGTTATATCCTCTTTCTGATATTCCACCAAAAAGTGCAGGGTATATTGAAAGGAGAAGGGTAATAACAAACCCTATTTCAACTACAAACATAACTGGATTACGAGCCATTACTTTTGGATTTAATTTTTTGAACGCATCTTTAATCGCCTCTAAAACAATTTTCTTACTTACGTTTGCTTTACGCTTTGTACTCATTTGGAATACTCCTTTTCAACATTTATCTAATCGTTAGCCACTCAGCGACTGGCCCAAGTGCAATTACTGGGAAGAAAGTCAATGCTCCAATAATTAAAACAGTAGCTAAAAGAATAACAAGGAACGTACTATTATCTGTTTTAAATGTTCCGATTGTTTCTGGAACACGTTTCTTAGCGAGTAATGATCCAGCGACAGCAATCATTGCAATCATTGAGAAGTAACGGCCAAACAACATGACTAAACCAGTGGAAATATTCCAAAATGGTGTATTGTCACCTAAACCTTCAAAACCAGAACCATTATTGGCTGCAGAAGAAGTAAACTCATAGACTACTTGAGAAATACCATGAAAACCAGGGTTTGAAATAGCCGATGAACCCAACTGTGTTGCTAAAGCTATGGCAGAGGGTACTAAGATGATTAATGGATGCAGAAGAATTGCTATTGCTATTAATTTCATCTCCTTTCCTTCAATTTTCTTACCTAAAAACTCAGGTGTACGGCCAACCATAAGTCCGGCAAGAAATACAGCCATTACTGAATACATAAGGATATTTACCGTTCCTACTCCATCACCGCCAAACACACAGTTCAACATCATCATGGCCAGTGGTGCTATGCCTCCGAGTGGAGTAAGGGTATCATGCATATTGTTAACAGAGCCTGTAGTAGCAGCTGTTGTCACACTTGTAAATAATGCACTCTGAGCAATACCAAAACGAACCTCTTTTCCTTCCATACTCCCATTCTCTTGTGAAAGACCTATTTTCTCTAATGCTGGATTACCATTTTTTTCATTGATATAAGTAATACTTAAGAAGACAAGCAACATTAATCCCATCGCTGAAAAAAGGATCCAGCCTTGTTTCTTATTTCTCGCCATATATCCAAAAGTGAATGGAAGAGCTGCAGGTATCAGAAACATAGATAATATTTCCAAGACATTTGTAAAACCGTTAGGATTTTCAAATGGATGGGCTGAGTTGACCCCAAAGAAACCTCCTCCATTTGTACCAATGTGCTTGATAGACTCCAATGCAGCTACAGGCCCTCTTGCAATATTTTGCGTGGCTCCTTCTAATGTGGTAGCAATTGCCGTAGGATTAAGTGTTTGCGGCACCCCCTGTGACACTAGAACTAAACCAATCAAAATAGATAATGGAAGTAGCACCCGAGTAATTGAACGAATTAAATCCACATAAAAGTTTCCTATACTCCGCTGATTCGTTAACCCTCTAAAAAATGCCATACATAATGAAAGACCAGTAGCGGGTGTCGTAAACATCAAGAATATAATTACTGCCATTTGAGATAAATAAGAGAGACCCGATTCTCCACTATAGTGCTGTAAATTGGTATTTGTAAGAAAACTTGCAGCAGTATTAAATGCCAACAATGGCTCCATGCTGTCTATCTTACTAGGGTTACCTGGTAAAACACCTTGAAAGCGAATGATAATGTACGAGATAATAAACATTACTAAGTTACTCAATAGCAGTGCCTTGGCATACTGCTGCCATCTCATATCATTTGTATCAATGCCAGATAGTTTGAAAATAACTCGTTCTATTTTTCCAAACATGCTATCTTGTTTGGTTATTTCAAGAGAATAAACATTCGTTAAATATTTGGCCATTGGTATGGAGAATATAACGACAAGTGCCAATACCACGCCGATTTGTAAAAAATCCATTTACTTTTCCTCCGTTAGTAACTATTAATATTTTTCTGGATAAATTAGAGCATGAATTAAATACAATGTAATCGCTCCGACGATAAGAAATAAAAACATTTTCTACTCTCCCTCTTTTTCTATAACTTTGTTACAAAAAAGAATAAATCCTAAAAAGAGAAAAAAGTTATAGCTATAAGTAATATCGATACAAAATCCATGTAAATTTCTCCCTTCTTCTTCCAAACAACCATTAATAATAATTTTCTTTTTTCCACCGCTTAATAATTACTGGCAATTAAACTAAAGAACATTGTTTGTTAAAAGCCGATGACACAATCAGCTCCCCTTCTTTAACACATGCTAATATATTGGTTATGACAAGTGACAACTATTAGTCTGAAAGGTTTGAACTCTGAAAAAATTCTAACAAAGTTATTTCCATCAATAAGAGAATTAGGAAAGAGATATAGTTATAAAAAGCTAGTGCATTCGGGCAAATTGATAGTGGTCTTAAACCACTTTTTGTCATAGTCAAATATTTGCAGATTATTTGTGTGCATATGGCTTGCCAAGATGCTTATCTTTTCTAAATTTGAATAATTTCTAATCAGTACTTTTCCCATACAATCGCTCCATTTACTTTTTTTGTTTTCCACGCTTAATTTTTTCTTGGTTAGATAATCCTAACTACTAAAACATAAAAAATAGACCAATGCTTACTCTCTCTCCAGTATGCAGCCATGCAAATTCTATTCAGATTCCAGCAGCGTAAAAAACATTCACGCAGCGGAAAAAAGAATGACTTGCACAAACAAACATATTGTTGGAGAAAAAGTACTCATTGGTCTACTTAACGCCTAGCAAGCTATACAGCTCTCTCTGCGATCAGTCTTCCAAGAAACCTTTTCATTTATAGGCATAATAAAAAGACCTACTGAAATGACAGGTTGCTTTTTTGCTTTAATCACAACAAAAAAAGCCTCCTGAATTAAGGTGGTCTAATGACCTCCTTCGCTTTAGCCGACGAAGTTAGCTGACGGGTAGGATGGCGAAAGAGTGTCTCATCCCTTCTGCAAATGCAGAATTAACCCCAATAATAGTGGGTCCTCCGTTCTCAATTACTTGAGATTTGGCCGATATCAAATTGTTATTTATGAGGATTATTCTACGCTCACCATTAAAGGTTTGTAAACCTCATTAAATCTCGAAAAAACTTCAAATTCATTCATATAAGTCCATTTCAATCAAATTTATCCATAAAAACCTTTATTTACTCTTAAATCCTATATATTACGGATTTTTCTAAAGTTTTACAAACTCATATTGACAAGAACTTAGATTGGGCATTATGATAAACCCCATAAATTCCTGAGATAAAATGGAGGCAATATGTTAAATTCTAAAAAGAAACTTGAGGCTGAAATAAGTGAAGCATTTATTAAATTCCAGCGTGATCTTATTGGCAGAGGACCACAGGAAGCCAAAACATATTTAATTAATGACATGTTGATTACTCGTTTTAAAGGTGTTCTGACAGTGGAAGAAAAGCACCTTGTCAGTCACAATTCCGGCAAAAAACTTGTAAAAAAAATGCGTTCGCTTCTTCGTGAAATGTACACCAAGGATTACGAAAAAATAGTTGAAGATCATACTGGATGCAAGGTTCTTTCCTCCCATAGTGATATTAGCACTAAAACAGGTGAAAGAATCGAAGTTTTTATTATGGATAAGGATTTAGAGAGGTACTTAGAAACTATCAAATAAATAATAGTACTTGATTTGAAATTATGAAGATAAAAAGTATTGAAGTTTTTGAACGAACTTGTTTAGTATTAGTACAAAATATATCCTTAAAGGCTCAAGATTACGATTATAATAAATTACTATATTAAGATTATTTTTATTTGAGAATTTGTCGGATGTTTATCCTATTCATCAATAACATCCTGTAACCTATACGGTCAAAATCCGGATTATTTTTATTGAGCTTTTTTAATAAAAACATCAGTAGGATGACTATGAATGTTGTCATCTTAACCGATGTTTTTTACGTTTTCGTTAAATCAAAAGACCGTAATTTGTACTTATTATGTTTCTGCATTTTAAATTCCAGCAATTTAATACTTTTTATAGGTGTAAGGATTGTCAGAATCTTCAAGTGTATTCCAATCTTGGGCTATGAGATACGAAATAGTTGCTTTGAATGGCTGGTAATAAATTGAGGATAATTCCCCCTAAATCAGCGATATAATGTATAACTCGGAATCATATTACAGAGAGCAGTTTAGCACTCACTGCTTCTCCATAAAATGTAATACCATAAAACTCAATAGTTTTGTCCATAAAGTTACCTGGGAAATTATATAGGATATCTAATCCTTATAGGTAGTTTTTATCATTTAAAACCATACTCTCTTTTTTTGTGGAGAGTGCCTTAAATTCTTCCTCCCTTAACTCTTAATAATCTTCATCTCCGTAATAACTACTGTATTAGGTTGTCTTCGGCACTACTTTCCCAACCATTTCTTCACTAACAAACATCTTTATTTTTTCAGCCACAAAAACATCGATTAACACAAACGGAAATGCTTATATTAAGATATTAATAAATAGTGTATTCAATTGTAAAAAGGTTGACATAGCAAGTATCCTCACCTTAACTTTGTTTATAATTTGAGGAATATATTATTATGATAAAATTAATCTTATGACATTGAATATAAAAACTTAACAACATCAAATTACTATATCATTGTGAAAGCAGGTATATTTATTGCTGAGTAAGCCATTAATAAGCCACGTACTTCCATCATTTCAACTTCATTACGATAGCTCAATTCGTACCGCGTGGGTATCATCTCACTGTTAGCAATCCATGTTTGGGTGATAATGTTACTATAAACAATTTTGGTTTTCCATACAGATCCAACACATTTTGTACAGTAGTAGTATCATTATGTCTAAGATTTAGAGAATACTTGCATTTGTCCTGAATTTTTTTGCATCAGAACTCAATAGAGTATATAATTACATTATATACAAAATATGTAAAAAGGAAACAAGGGTTATACCTGTGTTATGTTTACCATTTTAATATTTAAGGAGGAAATGGGTATGAGCATGAAAAAATCCTTAATAGGAGTGTCTACAGCTGGATTCATAGCACTTCAAATTTTACTCCCTACAATGACTGAAGCCTCAACGGCTGTCAAATCCAACATCACTCATTATGTAAATGCAAGTGATCCTTACCCGGGTCATGTCATAAAATACGGGGATCAAGGACCTGAAGTGAGGAAAGTACAGAACCAATTAAACAAGAACAACGTCCCAATCTCAGTGGATGGCATTTTTGGTTCGATTACGCTTAAGAAGGTCAAAGAATTTCAAATGCGAAGACATTTGAACACAGATGGGATAGTTGGACCGTCCACTTGGACTGCACTTTATCAAACCGAGTTTCCTTATCCAGGTCATGTTATTAAAATTGGAGATCGAGGTATGAATGTGACTAGAATTCAAGCGCGGCTTAATGACGCAGGGGGATCAATTAAAGTGGATGGTATTTTCGGACTAAAAACTCAAGTCAAAGTGAAGGAATTCCAGAAAAAATTCGGTTTGCAAGTAGACGGAATTGTTGGTCCAGAAACCTGGGACATTCTCTTTAATTATCAAGAATAGGCTGTGTGAATAAATAAGCCATCATGTGAATCAACTCAACAAATAGATAAGGCTGTCGAGGGTTTCTCGACAGCCTTACATTACCATAACAATAGAGTCTATTTAACAAAATATGTTGTACATTATTTCAGCAGCATATAAGGCTCATACTTTGTATAAACATCTTTACGGCGCTTTCTATCTTTAAATGTTGTTGCTGCACCACTTTTCCGATTCTCATAGAGTTCGTCAATATCCACTGTACCGGTAATTACTGTATGTTTATTAACTTCTGCTTCAGCTACTACCCCATTGGCTAGCCAAGCTTTGTCACAAGGACTTAATATGCTTGCACGCCCATATCCATTAGGTAGGGGGTCTCCTGGTTCACCAACAGTAGGACAATGAACAAAATATACTTGGTTTTCAATCGCACGTGCATGAGCACAATGGCGTACTCTCCAAAAACCAGCCTCAGTAAAAGTGTATGATGGACAGAAAATAATGTCTGCTCCGTTTACACTTAGTATTCTTGATATTTCTGGTATCTCAGCTTCATAACACACAGCTATGCCAATCTTAACCGGACCCATAGAATACACTTCAAGTGTATTCCCTTCAGAGGTTTGCCAATTTGCTTCAGCAGGAAAGATATGAGTTTTTTTATGTTCAACATAAGATCCATCTTTATCAAAAATGTATGCAATATTAAAGTACTCATCTTCACGACATTCAAGATGTGAGCCTGCAATGATAACCTGCTTTCTTTTTCTTGAAATCGAACTAAAAAGTTCTTTATATTGAGTGGTATATTCGTCGATCTTGATTAATGACGAAGCATTCTGATCCGGAAAAGTCGCTAATAACCCGATAGTTAACAGTTCAGGAAAAATAATATAATCTGAGTTTTCGGGAACTTGATTGATTAAGTCTTCTACTTGTTTCTGGAATTCATTAAACGATGCTACTTTTTCTACACGAAATTGACAAGCAGTAATTTTGACTTTCACAGAACCCCTCCCAATTTATTTCTTTTTGTAGCAATGATATAATCATTAATTTCATTTATATGCCCAAAGCCCTCCTTGGTCTAGTTAACCATTTCAACGATAGTGTATGACATGACAACTTCAAACTAGAGTAGGAATTAGGAAATATTACTTTTATTCATATTATTCATTTGCTTACCATGAATAGTGATGTTTTTAGTTAGTCCACTTACAATAAACGTTACTATTATATTTATTAACAACGCTATTACACCTGTACTGATGTCATTAATTACGTGTGGTATATTCGGCAGAAATGTAGCTATTTTCACACCTGAAATTGTCGCATATAAAACAATAAGCACTCCAGCAAATATCCCAGCAATTGCTCCATATTTATTAATTATATTGCTTTTTGGTAAACTGCAAAATAATGCAGGTGCTAATTGAGTAATTAAACTATATGACATGATATTCAAGATGGCTAGCGCTTCGCCACCTGTTACCGTTACGATTAAGGCAATGATTGAGATACCTATTATTATTAATCTTGAGACAATTAATTGTTGTTTCTCATTAGCTGCCGGAACCAAAACTTTGTAAAAACTATTTGTTAGCCCTACCGATGCAGCCATTAGCATAACGGAAGCCGGAACTAGAGCGGTCAATAAGCCTGCAGCTCCGATTAATCCGATTACCCATGGATCAAATGTTTGTATCGCTAATCTTAAAAGCGAAAGATCTCCATCAGCCCCTTGCAAACCCGGGATTTCCATAATAGCTGCAAAGCCTATGAAAAAAACAAAGAGCAATAACAAGGTGTATAGTGGTAAAGCAATTGCATTTTTACGAAGCGTTCTTTCTCCATTTGACGAAAGAACAACCATGAATGTTTGTGGTAATAAATAAAACCCTAAAGCATTTAACAAAACCGTGGAGATAAACCAGGATTGACTCAACCCTTGATCAGCTAAGATTAGCATTTCAGGTTTAGCAGACTGAACCGTCTCAAACATTGGCTGAATTCCTCCAAAGTAATGGAACGGAATATAAATACCTAAAAATATTACAACTACCAATATCATAAAATCTTTAAGTATAGCGGTCCATGCTGAGCCATGAATACCTGATATCATTACATAAGTTGTTACAACGATAGCACCTATTATACTAGCTGCAACTGGTGAAATTGCTCCATAAGAAGCTTCTGAAACAATTATCCCTAACCCTTTGAGTTGTATAACTATATAAGGTACAAGTGCCAAACTTCCCAAAACAGCCACTAACATCCCCATTGAACGACTGCTGTATTTTGATGCAAAATAATCTGGCTGAGAAATAATTGAATGTTGCTTTGAATATCTCCATATTTTGGGCACTAACCAATAAGATAGTACATAGGCTAAGAATATATATGCAGGAACGTAATAAGCCGCTGCTCCTTTTGAGTAAGCCCATCCACTTCCACCAAGAAACGTAAATGTTGTATAAATTTCACCTGCAATTAGTAGAAAAATAAAGAATGTACCGAAGCCCCTGCCGCCTACGGCAAATTGCTCCATATCCATATCCTTTCCTTTTCTTGCTTTTATCCCTAAATAAAGTGCTAGAACTAAGAAGATAGCAATAATAAATAATGAGATATTCATTCTAGATCACTTCCTTTATTATCAGGATCGAACTTATATACAATCATTAAAATAACCGAAGCCATCACCATCCAAAACGCAACCCAAAATAACAAAAAAGGCATTCCTAATATGTAAGGTTCTATTTTATTTGCATAGGGCAGAAAAACTAAAAACCCTATGAATGGTACCCAGAGCAATAGCTTAATAGCATTCAAATTATACCCTCCCTGTAATTCGTAGGTTCAATAGTTAATCTTTAGATTATGAATCACCATCAGTAAGGATTCTTTTATCCATTACTGATGGTATGATGGATAAACATTAGTCACCCTTTTATGTTCTTAAATCCATACAACAAACAAATTACAAATCAATTCTATTTTAATTATTCTTACTAAGAATTCTTATTTAGACAGTATGGCAAGTACAGTTTCTAAAATCACATTTACTCCTTTTTCACAATCTTCCCATGTGGTAAGCTCTTCTTCACAATGACTTTTACCGTTAATACTTGGGACAAAAACCATAGCAGTTGGAATGTAACTAGCTATGAACTGGGCGTCATGACCAGCTCCACTTACCATTCTTTTATATGAAAGACCTAATGAATTAGTAGATTGTTCTAACAAATCACAGATTGACTTATCGAACCAAACGGTATCCCGGTCCCATAATTTTGTTACTTGGATTTCACATCCATCTTTTGAACCTGGTGTTGTAAGTCCTTCAATTATTTCCTCTACCTGCCTAATAGTTTTTGGATCCTTATGTCTAGCTTCTAACGAGAAAATAACTTTATTTGGAATAACCGTATGAATATTAGGAAACACATTTACCCTTCCCATCGTAAAAACTAAATCGTCGTCAAGCATACCCAGTTTTTGACGAGCCTCTGTGATTAAGCTATTCGTAGTAAAGAAAGCATCTTTTCTCATATTCATAGGAGTGGTTCCGGCATGATCAGATTCCCCTGTTACTTCGATTTCATAGCAAACCATTCCAAGCACACATTCAACAACACCTATGGTTAGTGATTCACGTTCAAGAATAGGTCCTTGTTCAATATGCAACTCTAAAAATGCTGTAGCTTCTTTTAAACGAGACTCTACTTCACCTGCATACCCACTAGCATTTAATGCTTCTTCAAAAGTAGTTCCCTCACTATCTGTTTTTTGCAGCATAATAGTTTTTTCGAATTTTCCTGAAAGAATTCCCGATGACATCATAGAAGGTTCAAATCTAGCTCCTTCTTCATTAGTAAAATTAACAATCATAACCGGAATTTTGGGTTTGATATTATTTTCTACTAGGGTTCGCACAACTTCTAAACCAGCAACTACTCCTAAGATGCCATCAAACCGTCCACCCTTTTTTACTGTATCCATATGTGAACCCATTACAATCGGCGGTTTGTCTTCTATTCCTGCTAAAGTAGCGTAAATATTCCCCAAATCATCAACTTTAATGGTCATTCCCAATTCTTCACAACAAGAGCAAAAGTAATCACGAACTAAACGATCTTCTTCAGTCAGTGATAGGCGAGTGACTCCATTGTTTACTGTTCGTCCAAAATCCGCAAATTTTTCAAGTGTTTTACTTAGCCTTTCACCATTAATTAATAATTTTTGTTTTTTCATAGAGCATATCCCCTTTCAAATAAACTGCTAAATTTCTTAAAGCGATTTTTTCGGCTTTTCACTTTTAAAAAAAATGTAAGCTCTTTGGGAAATCCTTGCAGTGAGAATACTACCCTTGCAGTGAAAAAGTAATGTGAAGGACCCACTACGATAGATTATATTTCCACTAATGATTCTCTATATATAGAATCTCACCATCTATAATCGTTGATTCTACTTGTAAATCTTTAATATGAAGCGGGTTAACTTTTAAAATACTGTCAGTTAAAACCACGAAATCTGCCAACTTGCCTACCTCTATGCTGCCTTTAATATCTTCTTCAAAACTCGTATAGGCGCCATTCCAAGTGTATAGTTTAATGGCTTCCATTACGCTAATCGATTGAGCAACACCTATTTCAGAACCAGATTGGCTTCTTCTATTAACAGCAACGTGAATACCTAATAAAGGGTTATAATCAGTAACTGGAGCATCTGAACCACCTGCTGCAATGATGCCATTATCAATAAAATCACGAACAGCATACATGTGGTTGACTCGATTACCATAGTGTTGGATATATATATCCCCGAATTCATAAGGAAATGGAGGGTTTGGGATAGGGATGAGTTCGAGATTTTTCATTCTCTCTTGTAAATCTGGCGATGAGATCCCCGCATGCTCAATTCTGTGGCGATGATCTTTTCTTGGTGATTCCTCCAACGCCTTTTCTACACAATTTAAATACATTTCAATCGCTCTATCCCCTTGAGCATGCACAGTGATTTGATAGCCTTTTTTATGTGCTTGTCCTAAAACTTGATAGATTTCTTCTTCACTATAATAAAGAATGCCAAAATTGTCAGGGTCACTGGAGTATGTCTCACGAGTGGCAATCGTAGGACCAGTACTACTTCCATCTGTAAATAATTTAGCCGGTCCAATTTTGAATCTTTCGTCCCCGGTACCGGTTACTACACCTGCTTCTACCATTTTATTAACAAATTCATGAGAATTATTTAATGAACCAATCATTGCATATATACGAACACGAATATCCTTACTTTTAACAGCTTGTTGAAGTAAACGGAAACTCTCAGGACCATAAGCACCTGCTTCATGAATACTTGTTATGCCTGCTGCAACGAAATGCTCTGACGCAATTTTCACTGCTTTCATAAGTTCACTTTCTGTATAACTTGCAATCTCAGTCATTATCATATTTGCTGTTTCAATTAATCTGCCTGTAAACCTTCCCGTCTTATCCTTTTCAATAATCCCTCCTGTAGGATTTTCAGATTTTTCATTAATTTTGGCAATCTCTAACGCCTTGCTATTAACCACGCTTATATGACTGCATGTACGGGATACTATAATTGGATGTTCGACTGAAATTGCATCCAACTCGGCTATTGTTGGATAACGCTTTTCTTTCACAACCGTCTCATTGAATCCCCAAGCACGTATCCATTCACCTTTTGGGATGGTTGATGCTTTCTCCTTCAAATCATTTAACAAATCCTCTATAGATTTGATATGCTCATCTTTACAACTTACTGCCAACTGATTAACCCCGTATAAAATAAGGTGAATATGAGCATCAATAAATCCTGGAAGTAGTGTCTTTCCTTGCAAATCAATCACTTTCGTTTCTTCTCCGATAAAGTCCTTAACTTCTCGGTTTGAACCAACTGCTGAGATACGATTCCCTTTCACCGCTACCGCTTCGACTACTTTATTCCTTTGATCAACTGTAATAACTTCTCCGTTAATGAACACAATATCAGCTTGCATAAACACACCCCTTATTGAACTTCGCTTTTAAAGAGACAGTATTTAAAACCTTATTTCTGATCTGTAAATCCCTTTTTCATAACCAAAATAATGCTGACTAGTATTCTCACAATACTTACACTCGTCCGATACCTCCAAGGACCTCAATTTTGAATATTCAGTTTTCAGTAGTTTCATTATATCTACATTAGGAATTATATACATTAGACAAAAAGTTAAAAATTTCATCGATTTTTTATACTTTTCATATGATTATGTCTTATTCGCAAATTATCCAGTGGTAAAATTACCTATTAGTTGAGGCATAATAAAGGAGGATATAGAGAAAGCAAGCATTGATATCCACCTACATGTAACCTCTATTGAACAGGAATATTCTAACTCGCAATACGAATTATAGAATTCAATTCACACAAAACTAAATCTCCTGCAGAGTGGTATTCCTTTTTACTTTGAAATGTTTGAAGGAAGACTTTTTCTTACTAGAAAAGGATAGATAAAGCCTATGAGATGGCTTTATCTATCCTTTTAAATTTCTTCTTTTTATTTCAACTATTAAATCTGTTGAAACCTCCCAATAAGCCCCATAGTCAAATACTGTTTATTTTCATTAAAGTCCCATGGCCAATATCTAAGGGATAGTTCACTTTTATCCACTTTTTCCATAAAATCTTTTATTCCAATCAGGGCTGCACCATACCCTACATTAGAAGCTAAAGCAAAGATGGCATTAAGCCCTTTATTAAAAGTATCCATATACTCAGGCTCTATCTTTAAAATATCAGACCATGTAATATAAAACCCATTTTCAACGCAACATTTAGAAATTGAGTGATGTAAGGTAAGTACAATCTGATCTCTTAAGTCAAGAAAGCCATCCTTAATCTTTTCTATTTCTTCCCTCTCATATTGGTGCTCATATTCAGAAAGTGTATCTATTGCCCAATTATAAAATAATTGGGTATAAATTGCGGATGTTGCAACGATATCAAAATGATTAATATAATCAGCGAAAACTCCATCCGCTATCTGACCTAACTGACTCTCAGTATCTTTCAGAAATCTTACAATATCATCGGCTTTTTCCCCGCGCTCTAGCAAAAAAGAAAGCTTATGTTCAAAATCTATTTTATTCAACCCTGTTACATCGAATTCAATCAGTTTGATTTTATTACGAGTACTTTCTGAAAAATGCTTCGTACCTTTTTTCATACTTTCTATATCTATATCGAATAAATAAATGGAGTTACATTTAGTCGCAAGATGGTCAAGATCTAGATCATCGCAATTGCCTGCACCAAATATTGCTACGTTATCAACTAAACCTTTTTTCAAAAAAACAGCATCGAATAATCCTGTAACTTGTTCACGATGCATTGTCCATCTAGTTCTTCTGAATTCATCTCGATTATGATTCATTTCTCTTTGAAAAGTATCCAAGAAAATCGCTCCCTTTGAGGTCCTCTTTACTAAAATATTGTATCAAAATATTTCTATTATGTAGAGGGATTCAAATAGTTTCACAAAGCACAGAAAACAAAACTGCTAATATTCATGAGGTCTCTCAAATTTCTTAGACTTTCAAGTTCATATATTCTAATATTTTTAGGATCTTTATATGCTACACAAACGTTAGGATAATATGGAAAATAATGAAATTAGGTGTTAAAGAAAGGGGGATTTATGAGTAAAACTAAGAAGATTTTGCTAAGTTTACTCGGAATTTTTCTTATAATCTTGGCCGGTGCTTCGCAATACTAATGGTTTCGTTTACGCAAAGAATGAAAGCATTTGTCCATAAAATCATCGCGAAAGAGATAAAGAATCCTTTCATTATCAAAAAACCTACCTCCTTTAAGGAAGTAGGCGTATTCAAATTCATTTTCAAAAAAGCTTCGAAATAGCTTAGAGTGTTAATCATTGCAATGATTAACACAACTAACTAACAATCCTTCAGGACTATCTTTGATAAACAGATGAGATAAGCTGTCCTAGTCTTCGAATTCCCTTGATTATTTCTTTCTCATTGGCATAACTGAACGAGAGCCTGAGAAACTCGATTCCATCCTTTTGATCCAAGAAAAAGTATTTCCCTGGAACATATGAAACACCCTCAGCTAAAGCTTGTGATAATAAATGCGACGTATCAACACCTGGAATCCTCACCCATACAAAGTAACCACCATCTGGTACATACCAGGAAACGGATTCTGGAAGAAATTGTTCCATCGAACGGATTAACGCAGTACATTTAGTACGATACACATCTTTTAAAAGGTCGAGTCGTTTCTCAAGATCGGTGTTTTCTAAGTATACAGCCATTGTACTTTGAGCAAATGGATGGTCTAAATCTTTTTTAAACCACTCTAAAGCCTTAATGAATTCACTTTCTCCTGCTATCCATCCAATTCGCATTCCTGGCGCCACAACCTTGGATAATGAACCCACGTGAAGGACTCGTCCGCGTTTATCAAAAGATTTTATTGGCAGCGGACTTTTATCGAAGGATAATTCTCCGTATGCATCATCTTCTAAAATGAGGAAATCAAACTCGATGGAAAGCTCCAATAAATGCTTCCGACGCTCAGTTGTCATAGTCGTCCCAGTTGGATTTTGAAAGGATGGGATGGTATATAGAAAACGCGGGAGGGGGAGACCTGTACGTTTCCTTTCATCCAGCATTTCTTTTAATCGGTATGTTTGGAGTCCGTGTTCATCTATAGGTATACTAATAATTTGCTTCGTATAGTTTTGAAAAATCTCTAAAGCCTCCATGTAGGTGGGAGATTCCACCACTACGACCGCTTTATCATCAAGGAGAATGCGGGCAATAAGATCAATCGCCTGGCAAGCTCCTGATGTAATCAAAAGCTGTTCTTCCAAAACGCAAATTCCACGCTCTGCCAGTCTTATCTGGAGTTGCTGCTTCAGTCTTGCAATACGTGGACTTCCGAGATAATGGAGCGGCAAATCCTGCTCCTCATCAAGAAGTCTTACTACTGCTCCCTTGAGCTCCTCAGCAGGAACGAGAGCAGGATCCGGATAGCCTGAACTCAAGCGAATACAACCATCTGGAAGATCTGGCATCCATGCACCGGGCGGATCATTCTTAAGTGCCGCTTTAATGTTTTCAGATAAAAAAGATTCAACATTCACTTTGACCATACACCCTTCCGTAAAAGTGAAGAAAGGCAGATCATCCGCCTTACTTCACTTTTTATGCAACTCATTCCATTTCTTAACCAAACGCTTCGGTGCCGCCCGTAAATAGGCTTCTTGTATTAGATCGGTCAATTCATCCCAGTCTTCCCTATCCGGATTTTGAATAGAGACCCAACCGTGATGTCCTATATACGGTGTTTTGAAAAAATTCTCATTCTGTAGCAATAACTCTTGAGTGTCCCGATCTGACTTGAAAGATAAGCTGAATCCTTTCTCTCTTTCACCTGAAATCACGAAGGATTTTCCATTGATTTTAAAAGTATTGTGACCGAAACCGTCAATAAGTTCAACAGCTTCGGGCAGCGCAAGACAGATATTGCGTACATTTTCAAGCATGCCTGCCGTGTCTTGTAATTTCATGTTTTAAATCACCTATTATCGAATCTATTTTGCATTCACATCTGGTTGATGAATTCCGAATATATTGCCTTCGGTATCAATATAGTATCCTTGCCACGCCATTCCAGGCAGGGCATATTTGGGCTTTGCGACCTTGCCGCCATTCTCCATAATTTTAGCTTCCGTTAAATCGTAATTTTCCACTCCCATTGTACAAGCAAATGCATTTAAAGCTTGGTTTGTTTCCGGCGGAGCACTTTGACGCTGCATCAAAGCACCATTGATCCCAAGTTCATTCTCATCGCCAGTTACTGCTCCAAAGTAAGGCATTCCTGCATAATCACTCCAATCTTGAAATGACCATCCGAATACCTCTCCATAAAACTTCTTTGCCCGTTCCATGTCATTCACATGAATTTCGAAATGAACTAATCTTCCCATGATTTCCTCCTATTTTTTACAAGAATTAAAATTATACAGTGTGTTCGCTTACAAATTCCTATTTATTATTATAACGGGTGTGGAAATAAATTCAATTTTTATAAGAATATATTATTTTTAGTTGAGATTAAATCAATTTTTAGAGCCTCATCATACATCCTGTCATAAATTTTTAGAAAGACCACAGGAACCGTTCTTCAAATATAGTTAGTTCCGACCAACAGAATCGGTTTGTTTGAAGTGACACCGGACTCTCTTATCCAGCTCAGGACCATATTGATGGACCCACCGCATAATGGTTGTGTAAGCTATGGATAAGCCTCGTTCCTCCATTTTCCACCAAATCACGAAAACTCAGGTTGTACCGTATGTACCATCTTACTGTGAGAAGAATCATTTCTGTTTCATACAGGTACACATCCTTTTTTTAGACTGATAGTATCAGTATGCCCAAGATTTAGAGATTCATTGCAAGTGTCTTAAATTTTTTCACCAGAACCGTTTTGTATAATAGATACATCTTGAAGAAAAAATAAAGGACTAAATAGCTGTGCAATTTAGTCCAGAATCAGTTGATATTAATCTATTCAAGAGCTGATCTAGATTCTGACTTAGCTCTATCGTTTGGAAATCTATAAAGCCATTTTTAAGGGCAGTAGATATCATTCGTTCTCTGATTGTTTCTATTTGTAATAATAAATCACATTGGGGACAACATGTCTTAGTGTGGTTTTTAAATAACTAGATCATCACCTAGCCTATTTTTTAAAAAGTATTATTATAATCGGTTAGGTATTTACAGTGTTTATAATTCATTGGGAATTTTGTCATTTTAGGAAGTTGAAAGATTTTTAGTCTCTCCTAACGGCTTTCATATAAACTAAAAGTTTATACAGTATGCATCATACTGATCATGCACCTATTTTAGAGTAATAGTATCAAAGATTTAGAGATTAATTGTATTTGTCTTGAAGTTTTTGCATCAGAACCCCATATATTATTAAATCTTTTAGGTTAAGGCCCGATTCAGTTCCTGTTTATACCCTACCCCAGCACTCCTTCCTGGTTCTGAAGCAACAGGGTTTTGAATTTGTTCATTTAATTCCATTCAACATCCTCCCCTTTTTAAAATCTATTCAGGTAACAATGCTACATAGCGAAGTTCTAAATACTCTTCAAGTCCCTGATGTCCTCCGACTCTTCCCAATCCGCTTTCTTTTGTTCCTCCAAATGGTGCTTGAGGACACGCTAAAGAAGTGGTATTAACACCAACATTTCCAAAGTCCAAACGGGCCATTAACCTATGCATTCGAGCTGCTTCTTTTGTATAGACATATGCAGCTAGAGCATATGGCGTTTCATTGCAGCCCTGTAAAACTTCGTCCTCCTCTTGAAACGCCATCACCGGAAGAATGGGACCAAAAATTTCGTTCTTTGTGAGGTTCATCTCTGGTGTGATTCTGCTTAATAGGGTGGGCTGATAATAGTATCCGTTACGGTACGGTTCTTCAACTACACAGTTGCCACCAGCCAGAATTGTCGCTCCCTTTGCTAAGGCATCGTCTACTAAATCCTGAATTTTCATTCTATATCCTTCATCAATCATAGGACCTACGTCACCTTCATATTGACCGTCTAACCGGAAAGTTAGTTTACACATTTTTTGTTGAAGGGCATTAATCAATGCATCATGAATGGTTTCGTGAACATAGACGAGATTGATTCCGTTACAAACCTGTCCGCAGTTTTCAAATTTGTTAGCAATAATTGCATCCGCAACTTTTTCAATATCTGTATCTGGGAACACAATAATTGGACAGTTACCGCCTAATTCTAGTGTTAACCGTTTAATATGTGAGGCAGCATTCTCCATAATCAATTTGCCAACTCGTGTAGAACCAGTAAATGCAATCTTCTTCACGCGCTCATCTTTAACTAATTGATCTCCAATCAGCTTACCATTACCTGTCACGATATTGACAACCCCATTAGGGATTTCAGTTTTTATCAATTCTTCTATAAGAGCAATGGCAATGAGCGGCGTCTGATCAGCAGGCTTTAAAATTACCGTACAGCCGGCAGCTAGCGCTGGAGCAACTTTGTTTGCCAAGATAGCAGCTGGAACATTAGATGGCGTAATCAGCCCTACTACTCCTACCGCCTTTTTAAGAACGTATAGCTGTTTACCCGGTTGAGAAGAAGGGACAATCTCCCCATACACCCGTTTGCCTTGCTCGGCAAACCATCGAATAATGAGCTGGGTCCCATATATTTCTCCCATCGCTTCGTTTAGCGGCTTCCCTTGTTCCATAGATAAAAGACGGGCTAGTTTTTCTTGGTTTCTTAAAATCCTATCGGCCCACGCCTGAAGATAAACAGCTCTTTGATCAGCCGGAAGCTCTGCCCATTTTTCAAAGGAATCGGAAGCTGCAGTAATGGCTTGATCCACTTGGCTTTCATCTGCATCTGGAACCTTTCCTATAATCTTGCCTGTGCTTGGATTGATGACATCCATCTCCTTAGATGCCGTTACTTTCTCTCCATTAATCCACATAAAATTCCCATCCGTAGCTCTTAGCATTACTTCCTCTCCCTCTATATTAAATAAACTCAAAATATTTTCTTCGCTCCCAGTCAGTTACTTCAGATAAATAACCCTGAATTTCCATCTTTGCAGCTGTTAGATAGTGATCAACGACATCGTTACCCAGCAAGGCTCTTACTCGTTCACTGTGGTCTAAGCGTTCTACAGCCTCCATAAGGTTAAGCGGCAGAGACCCTATATTGCTTAGGTTATATGCGTTCGTTGTTGTACATGCAGGTGGTTCAATCTTGTTTTCAATTCCATAGAGTCCTGAAGCAATGCATGCTGCTATAACTAGGTAAAAATTAGCATCTGCTCCTGGTACACGGTTTTCAAGGCGCATCGATTTCTCTTTTCCATCACTGCGGAAAGAGGTTGTGCGATTGTCTACTCCCCATGTTAACGTATTGGGTGCTCCCATTCCTGCAATCAGCCTCTTATAAGAGTTGATATAAGGCGCATAAAAAAGCATGAACTCTGAAGCTAATTCCATTACACCGCCTAGGAAATAGCGTCCAGTATTCGAGATGCCGTGCTCTTGCAACGGATCATAGAATAAGTTTTTCCCACTTTGTAAATCCCACAAACTAATATGAGTATGTCCGCTGCTTCCGGAGTCATCAGTTACTGGTTTGGCCATGAAAGTTGCCGTTAAACCATCCATGGCAGCCAATTCTTTCACGGCATTTTTGTATACGGCTGTATGGTCTGCCATCCTAAGTGCATCCGAGTATTTTAAGTTAATTTCGTATTGTCCCTTGCCCCATTCCCCTTTGATGGATTCCACAGGTATGCCTGCCATCGTCAAATGGCGAGTAATCTTGCTTAGAAACCTGTCGTCACGTGTGAGGCGATTAATTGAATAATCAACAGGATAAGGGAACAGCGGTGAAAGCTGATGATAGTTTTTTTCTCGCAATGTATCTTCAGTTTCCTTAAATAAATAGAATTCTAGTTCACTCGCAGCGTTCACTTTATATCCGAAATCCTTTGCGCGCTGAATTTGCCTTTTTAAGATTGTACGGGGAGCAACTGAAATTTCAGTCTGATCCTTATTTTGTAAATCTCCTAAAACAAGGACCGTTTTTTCACACCACGGATAGAGCCTTAGCGTTGACATGTCAGGTTTGATCACCATATCATGGAGTCCATTGTCTAAACTGCAAAATTCATAGTTATCCTGAAAATCGAGGCTGACGTCCCAAACAAGATTAACCGCGCAGGCGTGAATTCCCTTCTGAGCTGACTCTAAAAAATAGTCTGCAGTAACACGCTTTCCGAAAAGCTTCCCTTGCATGTCTGCAGCTGCAATAATAACGGTTTCAATATGTCCCTTGACAACCATATCCTGTAAACGATTGAGATCTATCATGATTTATATGCCTCCTTGTGTTTTAGTTCATCATGGGAGAAGTTGTTCTCCCATGAACTTATTGAATGGTCCAACCGCCATCAACAAACAGTGTCGTTCCTGTTATATAACTGGATTCGTCAAGTGCTAAGAATAGCGCTGAATTGGCAATATCTTCCGGTTGTCCAACTCTTCCAACCGGAAGACGCTCGATGATCCAATCCCTCACTTGTGGGATCTTAAGTCCTTGTTCAGTAAATGGTGTTTGAACTACCCCAGGCGCCAAGCTGTTTACTGTAATGCCATGACGTGCTAACTCAAAAGCAGTTGCTTTTGTCAAAAGATTAAGCCCACCCTTTGAGGTATTATAGTGCGGCTGACAGCTTCCACTGCTGGAGACAATAACATGCGCTTCAACTGAGGTGATATTAATAATTCTACCCTTTGTTCCCTGGTTGATCATTTCCTTGGCGATCGCCTGAGTACAGAAAAACGGACCTTTTAAATTCACATCATGAATACGATCCCATTCTTCTTCACCAAGTTCAAAAAAAGGAGTGAAGCCAACAATTCCAGCATTGTTGACAAGAATATCGATTCTTCCAAACGTCTCCATTGTCTTCGCTACCAGTTGTTCCACATCCGCTTTTTTGGTTACATCCGTTTTAACAATTAATACCTTAGATTCTTGCGGAGCCATTTCTGCTGTTTCCTGAGCCCCTTTTTCATTCACATCTGCGATAACAATATGAGCCCCTTCTTGCATAAAACGAAGAGCAATCCCTCTTCCGTTGCCAGATCCTGCACCTGTAATAATTGCTACTTTATTTTTTAATTTCATATCTTTTACTCCTCCATTTTTACTAGATTAATAGCAAATAGCTTTAAAATTTCCTTAAAGCTATAAAGTGATTCGATTTCAACGTATTCCTCGGGACCGTGATGTCCTGCCCCCACCGGCCCAAATTCAATCGCTGGTATTCCATAGTTGGCGTAAAATCTTGTATCTGCAGTCCCGTCTTGACCAAAGAATTCAATTTTCCGGTTCAAAAAATGTTCAGTGACTTGTTTTAACTGGACTACATAGGGGTGACCTTCATCCGTCAGCACAGGTGCACCTTGAGCGAGAATTTCCAGATTTGCATCGGGAGCAGCACGTTGAATTTGCTCTATGATTTCGCTTACTTCTTCACCTGGTAGATATCGAATATCTAAATGGAACGTGCATTGATCAGGAACCTGATTGATGCCCTTGCCCGCTTCAATCTTCGAGAGATTAAAGGAAGGGCGTGTAAAAAATAAATTGGTCTTTTGGATTTGCTCGATAGCTTCAATAGCCTCACAATATTTCATCGCCTTAAAAATCGCGTTTTCCCCTAGCCACGGTCGACTGCCGTGAGCAGCTATGCCAGAAACCTCCATCTTCAATTGCAGTACACCTTTAGCTTGAACAGCAATTTTATAATTGGTAGGTTCACCGCAAATGGCAATTTCCCCACGATATCCTTGGTCAACTAAGAAGCCTGTTCCATCAAATCCACCACGTTCCTCATCTGGTACTATACAGAGCATGATTTTTACCAGAAGGTCCATTTTAGACAAATCAACCATAGCGTGCATCATTGCAGCAACGGAACCCAGCATATCATAGCTTCCTCGCCCAAATAACTTCCTTTCTTCAATCCGAGGGCTGAAATCTTCCGAGGCAGCTGACACAACATCTACATGTCCGTTTAGTATAATAGTAGGACCCTCTCTCTCTTCATTTACGATACAAACAAGGCTCATTAATCCCTGATTCTCCAACAAAGTTATAGTAAGCCCTCTTTGTCTTAGCCATTCTGCACAATATCCAATGGAGGCATTAATACGTTCTGATGTGGTAGCTTCCATACGAATAAGTTCACAGGCAAGCCCTTCAATAGAATCTTTATGTTTAATGTCGCAAGCCGGCACAACTTCTTTATTCAAATCAAATCTCCCCTTTTTTTTAAAACCGTTCACCTCTTTCTTAATATTACGTCAATTAGGAATACTCTAACTTATAATGCAAAAAGTATGCCAACTTTTATTAAACCATGCAAAGGGATTTTTTCTCTAATTTAATGGGATAAACGGTTTTAAGAGTTCATTAAATCCTGTTTATCCCGTTTACCCCATTTTGTAATTGGTACAATCCTTTCTCTGTTATATGGCATCCTTGTCTTCCCTTACCAACCTTAATCCATTGCTTTTCATGAAGCTCTTTTAGTAGAATACGTATTTCAGTTTCACTGGTAAGCAGCGTCCTCTGTTGGGCTATATTCCATAGGCCTCGCCTGCCAATACTTCTACCTTTTTGTCTTTCACTGAGGATTGACTGGAGAATAAATAGGCTTAAGTCTTCTTTGGACAGTTTAGAAAATTCGCTTAGGGGTTTATCCACATTTGTAGTAGCCATGGGTTTGTAAGCAAGAGAATCAAGAAACGGTAAATCTTTAGTTGTAATATGACCATTATTCATAATCGATAAGTATTCCATAGTATTTTGTAGTTCCCTGATGTTTCCTGGCCAATGATATTGCAGAAACACTTCCGACACGGCTGCTGATAAATTCTTATTCCATCCGTTACGACGAAGAAAAAAGTTAGCTAGTTGAAGGATATCCTTTCCTCTCTCTCGCAAAGGTGGAATGGACAGGGGTAATACCTTCAAGCGGTAATATAGATCAGCTCTAAATTTCCCTTCTTTGACGAAATCTAAGAGGTTACGATTTGTAGCAGAAATAACCCTCACATCAATAGGAATCACTTTTGTTCCCCCTACTCTTAGGACTTCTCTTTGCTGTAGAACCCGAAGGAGCCGTTTCTGAAAAGATAAGGAAATATCTCCGATCTCATCAAGAAAAATGGTTCCTCGATGTGCTTGCTCAAATAGTCCAGGCTTGCCTCCTTTTCTGGCCCCTGTAAATGCCCCTTCTTCATAACCAAATAATTCACTCTCAAGCAGTGATTCTGATAAAGCACTGCAGTTCACTGCAACAAATGGGAATGCTGCACGAGTCGAGTACTGATGAATGGAATGGGCAAACAATTCTTTTCCCGTTCCACTTTCTCCTAGAATAAGTACATTTAGATCGCTCTGAGCCATCTTTTTTGCCATATCGATCAGCATCATCATCTCTTCGGATTCTGTAATAATGTCCTGAAATGTATATTTGGCCTGATGACCGGACGTCTTCAACTTGGTTCTTATTTTTAACTCAAGTTCTTCTAACTTCTTTGCAACTTGAAGGATTAGAACTCCTCCCGAAACGGTTTCTACTTCCCCATTTTCAATACTTATATGGTTCATGATCACCTGTTGGTTTCTTATTATAAAAGGAACTCCTGTAAAAGGAGTGTCTAAAGTCTCTCTTGTTAGTTTTTCGTCGTGAAAAAGAGAAAGAATATCTCTTCCTGCCACCTCCCAAGAGGAAAGAGCAAATATTTCTTCCGCAGCTTTGTTAAATATCGTGATATTCTTTTGGTGGTCATAGGCGATTACTGCATCTTGGACCATGTTAACGGTTTGCTGAAGAACCTTTGTTGTTTTTATCAATCCTTCCATCGTGACATGGAGTCCCTGGCTTCGAGTAATTATTTTTTTCGTGTAATCGGAAACAATATGCTGTGTATCTTCCTGCAATAAGTCAAACCGAGTCAATATATCGACAATGGTGCTTACATCAATTACCCGCTCCCCTATGTTAATAACCTCTGTGATGTTTGGAGGTATAATTTTATATTCATTTGGCGTTATTGCACTTGTAATAGAAGGGATTTTCTCCATAGACGGAAAAGCTGGAATAAGTTCGATATGCCTAGCTCCAAGCTCGTAAAGTAAAGAAACAGTTTCTTCTGCCGATTCTCGTTCATCGTTATAAAGCAGCCATTTGCTACCGGATTGGATCGATAAGACTTTGTCCCAGCTGGATTTTAACAGCGTACGTCTGATAACCATGCTCTCTAAAGATGTTTTTACTTTTAGGAGCGGCTGGTGGGTAAAGATCGTCTGGGTACTTAGTAGTATGAGATCATAATCTGTCTCATTCTTCACCCACTCTTCCTTCGAAAAAGGAACGAAAGATAAATATTTGCCTAAAAGGTCACTCAACTGCCTGGCTAAATATTGACTGGTATTCTGTGAACCTGAAATAATCGCAATATTAATAGAACGCATATTTCCATTCTCCTTTTAATCTGGATGAAATAATATTCTATATAGGGTTCTGGTGCAAAGATGATTTCAAAAAAACATAGGACATGAATTTCCTGCTAACTTACGGATTATGATGCGATGCCAAACAGTTTATCAATGAATTCTTTTCGATTTTGGGCAGACTTCACCCCTTGGTGAACTTGCCCTTTTTTCATCATATGCATGGCTTCAATGCCACGTACTATTGAAGTAGCAGTTTCATACGTTTTGAATCCCAGCATGGAGCGTACTCTTTTCTTAATGAAACGATGATCTTGTTCTACGATATTATTAAGATATTTCACTTGTCTCATTTGGATGCCTTCAGGCACCTTTTACTCGTCTTTTAGCTGTTGAATGGCTACAGGATACGCTGGATTTTTATCGACAGTTACGACACGAGGCTTAGAAACATGAAAAGACCGCAAAGCTTTCTTGAAGAAGTACTTTGCAGCCTTTTGGTCTCTTGTTTTACTCAGGTAAAAGTCAATGGCGTTTCCTTCGGAATCTACTGCACGATACAGATACATCCATTGAAACCTTTTACTTTGATAAACGTTTCGTCTACTCTCGATGAATCATTTGTACGTTTTAGATGACGACGAAGTCGCCTGTCTAATTCAGGACTATACTGATGAACCCAACGCATAATTGTCGTGTGAGCCATCGATAATCCTCGTTCCTCCATCATTTCCACAAGATTACGAAAGCTCAAGTTGTACTGTAGGTACCATCTGACGGTTAGAAGAATAATATCGGGTTGATAATGTTTCCACTTGAATAAATTTTGCTTTTCCATACTGATCACGCACCTTTTTTAGATTAATAGTATCAGTATGTCCAAGATTTAAAGATTAATTGCCATTGTCTTGAAGTTTTTGCACCAGAACCGTTCCTTCTGCAAAAGCATGTGAGTTTGCTATACCCAAGGATAAAGATAAAATTCCAATTGATAATAGATTCTTTGCTGGTTTAATTATAATTTCCTTTTAAAATAGTAAAATATTCACATTATGTAAGTATATTACTTATTATACAATAGTCAACCAGCAAAAAAATATTATAATAATAAGGAGGAAACTATAAAAACTACACTCTATATTATGATGGTGTAATTTAATCTCGCTGGACTTTTTCTTCTAGTAGATTTTCTGTTAAATATACAAAATGAAACATTTAAAAATCATTATCTTATGTTATTATTTCCGTTTTTTAGTTTATTTTAGGCTTGTATCTATCTTTAGCAAATATTGTTGAGTATAACTTCCTTTTATGTAGCTTCTCAATCTTATAAATCATTATCGGAAGATTCAATTTCATATTCTACTCTTTTATCGCTGAAAGAATATACTTATTCGTGGGAAGATGTGGAGAAGATTAATTATTATGAAGGAAATGATGATGAATTTTCAGAATACGTATTCTTTTTTAGCGGTGGAAATAATTTGAATTTAAGTGAAAATGGATATATTAAGAAAATAAAATTCATGATAATTATTAAAGCTGAAGATTTAAATATAAAAATGGAGAATATTGAAGAGGATTAATTGGTTCATTTAAACTACTGGATTTATTATATAGGTTATGAATTACATAAATGAGCTTGGATGCACTTCCAAGCTCATTTTGTGTTGATGTTTCTTATTATTAATATAAGATCAGAGAAACTATGCAAAGAAAATATTAATTAAGTATCAATTTTTTGTAATTAAACTTTGTTCCCTGTTCTGTTGTTAAAACACTTGCTATTGTAGGGTAAATTTCACTTTCAGTTCCGTTAAACTTTTTAGTGAAAACAAAATAGCATGTTGGAAATGAAAGCAATAGATTAATTGGTTAACATTTTCAATTGTCTTTTTTATATCTCCATAAGAATTGAGAACATTAAATTCAGTTCCTTATACCTTCAAAATTTATTTGATAAGTCTTTACTTCTTCCTATTTTTAATGGACGGTGAGTCCGGGTTTTCAAATAAAATGATAGGTACCCTGTTATTAACACGATGACCGTTGAAACAATAAGGACAATACATCCAGTTTTAACCTGTACCATACTATCTGTACTCAACATGTCTTAAACAAGAAGTGCTCCGACGGTTACTCCAGCTGCAAGAACTGCACCCCCGAATATTTGTGATATGAAAACAATCCACAAAGAACGTCGATAAAACTGTTGTTTTTTTCTGGAGAATCAATGTATCTTTGTAACCAACCTAGTCGATTTTCCCTATACTTTTTAATACTTCAGCTTTATTGGACATTATTCTGTCTTCCTATCCAAAGAGCTTATTTATCATCTTAGAGATTATTAACCTAATTATTATAGAAAAAGACAAAGAAAATACGGTCCAAATTACTTGAACCGTTTTCCTGTAACTTCAATAGGTTAGGTTTTTTTCCAGAGTTCCCCTGCTCTATGCAGATCAACCTCTTTGGCTAGTTCAGAAAACTTTAGGTCATACCTAATATATTCCTTTGCAACTAAAACAAGTGCTGTATCTTGTGATTTAATAGCCCGTGCTGCTGTACTTGAAGGAAAGTTGGCAAATAATACTTCTTCATTGTCCCGTGAAATAATGGTTAGACGACCACCCTTCCCGTTCTACAACTAAATCCGGATCCATGTAAAAATGATGGCTGCCGAAGCAACCCTGTATTAAAGTAATGCACCTGTTAGCGAAATAAGGGAGCAATTAGTTATCAATTTCGAACCCCTTTATAAAGCCTTTATGTTCTCTTGGATGATTATTGCGATAGCTTTATAATCATACCTATGGTTAACGACATCTACAACATAATCCTGTTCTTCTTCTATTCCCATTATCCATTGATAATGATTGATCTTCAGAAACATAATAGGGGGGAAGCGAGTGCTGTCCTCTTGTTTGCGTTGTGGAACGCATGATTTTTTGAAATGGATTCGAATAATGCTGCAGCCTTTTTATGAATAGATGGGTAAGCATCATTCTCGAATATAGTTTGTCTGGGTTTGTTCACTGCAGAATCAAGGAGACCGGGATCTTTCACTCCGATTTGTTCAGTAGGAGAATAAAATTTTATTTGAATGGCATTAATAGCAATAATTTGATTAGTGGAAAGATAGATTATAAACGTCATATTATCTATCCATCAATCCCTTGAATGCTTCGTCATGACCTTTAATAACGTCTGAAAATATTTCCATAAATTCTGCATCTACACCTTTAGGTAATTTCACATTTTTATTTTTCCTTAAAATGATTTCTTCACCCTTGAACTCAACCTCTAATTCGTCTCCAAAAGTTAAATTTGCAGTTTTCAACATTTCAACTGCGCCGACTTTAGTTAATTTCCTAATGGTCATTATTCATTCCTCCTTCAAAAGAAAGTTATAATTGTTATTACTACACAAAAAAGCTTGCAGATTTAGACCCTAAAAGGGGACCTTATTCTACAAGCTGAACAACCTCCATCATCTGAAGGTTGTTCTGTTAAACTATTGATTAAAATGATATACATACATATGTCAGGGGTTTCTGAACCAATGTACCAAGCTGATACAACCCCTAAGTGATTTTGTTTTACCAGGTTAAGTCGAAGACCGATCGATTTTTTATCTTCTATCCATATTTGATGACTTTTTCAATTGGTAGTATATTCCATTTAATCCATAATTCCAAAAAATAATGAATCCACTTTGACTAAAGATTGATCAAAATGGCTTCATTTTCAGCGACTTAGTTTTTATAAAAAAGTTTGATCATTTCCTACTTATGTTGTTCCACAATAGTGCAGGTCCTATCTTATATATTTAAATTATGTTAATAATTAAATTTCCTGCCCTTACTCTGCCATTAAATAATATTTCTTTAAAATGTCTATTGTAATGTTTTTAGCGTCTGTACTTGTTCCAGCAATATTCGTAGCAAAGCTATACGCCCGATTGTCCGTTTCTATAAAACCGACAAACCACCCTATGCCTGACCCTTGACCTGTTTTTCCGTAAAGAGTATAGTTATTTCCTTCCTTCTGGATCATCATCCGTTTAACGGTTTTCAATACATCCTTATCAAATGGAAGCTTCTCTTTATACAATGATTCCATAAAATCAACTTGTTCTATTGGAGAAATTTTGAGTGAACTACTTAACCAAAACTGATCAATTCCTCCACTAATATCTTGGTTACCATAAGAAATGTTTTGAACCCATTCCTCCATTCGATTTTCTCCAATGTCACGAGCCATGGCTTGATAATACCAAACGACAGAGTTTCTCATAGCAGACCCAAGCGTGTGATCTTGGTTCCAGACCTCGATTTCTCGCTCAACACCATCCCAATATTTAATGTCGTATTCATCTTCTACAGCTCCTACCTGTAACCCAATGAGTGAATTTGGCACTTTAAAAGTCGATTGCGGTGCAAATCGTTGATTCGCGCGTTCATTGTTATAGACTAATGTTTTTTCTCTTTTCATATCACGTAATATGAACGTTCCGTCATAGTTCGTAAAAAATTCATCGACCTCGAACTTCTTATGATTCAGCTTGCCCTTGGAAGCATTCGCTTCACTTGGTAGTTGCACACTTGTAATTAATAGAACAACTGCACCAATAAGTGCTAAAAGAAATGATAAATTCTTTCGTTTTCTCATATTCGATTTCCCTCACTTAATTTAATCATCTCATAAACATAGAAAACTGAAATGTTCATTATACAATTGAACTCCCTGAAAATTTCAAGCAATAAAAAGACACAAAAGTAGCTGCCCTTTCAGCCTACCTATCCATATACTCATCATTCGTGCTGATCTTGATCATCATCTTCGAAAAATGCTTCCATGATTCCCTGTCCAATCTTCTGGCTAATTGGATGGGAGTTTGTCCTGGCATTTGGGACGACTACTGAAAAAGCGACTTCAGGATTGTCGTAGGGAGCATACCCAACCAGTGTTAGGTTGTTCGTCGGTTTATCTGTATATGTCTTTCGTAATTCAGGATCATAGTAAAAGGATTGTGCTGTCCCCGTTTTACCGGCTATTTTGTAGCTTTTGTATGGCTGTTTATTGAAGTGGGAGGCAGCGCTTCCGCCTTGTTCGTGAAACACCTTGCGGAATCCCTCTTGCACACGTTCAACCTTTTGCTTATCCATGTCGATGCGATTCAGATAAACAGGAGAGACGCTTTGGAAAATGACCGGATCTTGGTCTTCCATTTGCGGCTCGCGGATCTCCTTAAGAAGGTGAGGCTGCACCCTATATCCTCCATTAGCAATTGTCGATATGTATTGAGTCAGTTGAATGGGAGTGTAAGTATCATATTGGCCGATCGTGAAATCTAGCAAATAGCCTGGGGAGCCGCCTTGGCCGCGATATCCGCTCGCTTCATTCGGGAGATCGATTCCTGTCTTTACCCCTAGTCCGAATTGATTGAAATAATAGCGAAACGTTTCAAAGGCATTCGAATCTAGCGGCAGCTTCATGTTTCTATAATAGGTCTTCCCAAGCATACTCATAGCCGTCTTAAACATATAGACATTGGAGGATTGCTTCAATGCAGTCAGGTCATTGACCATCCCCATCGTTCGTACTGACTTCTTGACTGGGGTACTCAGCATATAGATTGGCTCATCCAGGAAAGACTGGCCCGGCTGGATGGCCCCACTCTCATACCCGGAAAGTACTGTCGCCCCCTTAACGGATGATCCCATTTCAAAAGATGAATTGACAGTGCCAAGGGCATAATCGGTCGCTACCCACTTGTCGTTGACTTCTTCAATCTGTTTCCCAGCCATAGCCAGAACTTCTCCCGTTACAGGATTCATCATGACTACAAAGGCCTTATTTAGGAATGCCCCACCTCCGTTCCTCTTGGCATTAATCAGTTCAGCAGTAAGTATCTCTTCCACCTTCTCCTGTAAACCTATATCAATGGTCAGCATAAGATCCTTACCCGGCTCACCGGCGGAGACCTCATGGGTTCTAACAACGTTTCCTTTTCTATCCGTTTCAATTTCTGTCACGGACTTCCTGCCCCTGAGGACATCTTCATATTGGTATTCCAACTGGCTTTTTCCTACCCGGTCATTCCTGCTGTAACCCTTTGATAAGTAACCGTCCAGCTTCTCCTTCGGAATTCCTTCCTCCCGGGATGTCGTGCTTCCCAATACGGAACGGAATAATTCCCCATACCGATAAGTCCTTTCCCAATCGGTCAAAATATCCACTCCAGGAATTTCATTCAGTGCCTCACTCACTCGTGCTAATTCCTGATTTGTTACATGTTCGACCTTGATTGGCTGAGGGCTATAGGCATAGCCTTTCTTCATTTCTCTTAAAATGGCGAGAACCTTCTTTTCACCATTTCCGATTTCTTTTAAATCGGATTCACCAATCCGGTCCAGCTGCCTCTGATAACGTTCCATATTTGTCAGCTCTTGGTTCTGCAGTTCCTTGTCTGTCAGCTTCTTAAGTGCTTTCTTAGGACGGGTCACGATCCAGTAGTCCTTCATGTCTCGTTCTGTAATCTTGTCTGTTTTGATCGATATATACGCGGAGAGTTTCGTAGCAACTTCCAGCAGTTCCTGGTCTGTTTCATTTCCCTTTTTAGTATAGACAATAATGTTTGACGCTTCATTATCGACAATCACTTGATTGTTCCTGTCGTATATTTTTCCTCGTGGTAGGTGATATCTCACTTCCTTCACATTGGTGCTATTCAGTTTCTTCTCGTACATTTCCCCTTCATTGAGCTGTACAAAGGCCAGTCTGAAAACCAGAACGGTAAACAATACAAACACAACTGTCAAGATAATATTCAGCATGGCCGATTTCGTCCGCTTTTTTTTAGTCTTCTTCCTCTCCACCAACGTCCTGTCCCCTCGCTTTTTTCCTATTTTTTTCGTTTAGCGTCGTCAGACTGACACAAGCTATGCCGACGATGCAGAATAAACTGAGTGTAAGAGGCTGAGGAAAAATAGTGTATATCACACTACTGATAATCACCAGTAGAACACGGATGGAGCTCATTCTGTCTCTCCACTTACTCACCTTACACAACTCCTTTTTATTTAGTACCAACTAACCATCAGCTGATGAAAAAATCCCACTGACAGATGTATTCCTTTATTCATTCTCAGCTAAATACTGATCCAGCACAGGTTTTATTTTCGCGGTCACATAATGGCTCCCCCCGCGATTTTTTACATCCTCCACAATGGCTGTAAGCAAGATAGATGGACTCTTTGTATCAAACACGACGACAAAGCCATTCTCCATCCCGTCTTCGCCTTTCTTGCTCTTCAGCTCAGCTGTCCCCGTCTTTGCAGCTAGTACCTCTTTTGCCGTCTTAAGATTATGGGCAGTCCCAGTATCACGCTCCACTACCTGAATCAATGCCTTTTGGACGGTTGAAGCAACCTCACTGGAAATGACGGATTTGCGGATAGGCTCCTTTTCATCCGCTATCAAAACAGGCATCACCATATTTCCGCCATTCACAAACGGTGTAAACGCAGTCCCTAAATGGACCATTGACATCAGAACTTCACCCTGTCCATAGGCAGAATCAGCGAGCAAGACTTCATTCTCGATCCCATCATTGGACAGCTGGCTCTTTTTCAAATAAATCGGCAGCTGGAAATCCTCCTGGAACCCAAATGCCATAGCATTCTTCTCAAAATTGGCAGCTCCCATTTCCAGGGCTTCCTGAGCGAAATAGATATTATCGGAATAGACCAGTGCATCAACCATGTCCACCGGACTTGCTTCCTTTACGCGGGTGACAAAATAGCCTCCCCAGCTGTTGTCCTTCTTCCACTGCAAGCCGGATATTTCCCGTTTCTTCTCCGGGAATGTCGTTCCGACGGTGAGTCCGGAGGCGGCAGTAATTGCCTTGAAGGTCGACCCTGGTGCATACAGGCTGGAGAAACGGTTCAAGAATGGAAGCTTTGGGTTTTCACTGTATGCTTTCCACTGCTCCTCTGTCATCCCGCTCACCATTAAATTCGGATCGAAGGATGGATAGCTGACGAGCGCTAATATTTCCCCGGTCACCGGATGTATCGCTGACACCGCGCCGGCATCTTGCTTCATCGCTTCATACATGTTACTCTGCAATGCAGCATCGATCGTCAGATTTATGTTTTTACCATTGATGGCAGCCACTTTTTTAAGAGTGCTTTTCTGTTTGCCTTCCTCGTTCTTTATTTGAATGATGCCGCCCTTCTTTCCTCTCAACTGCTTCTCATACACTTGTTCCAGTCCGGACTTACCGATGTAATCACCTGACGTGTATTCATGGTCGGCGTCCTTTTCGAGGTCTTCACTCGTTACTTGCTTCACATAGCCAATCAGATGGGCACTGCTTTCTTTTTCGGGATAATACCTTATCCTTTTCATTTGGAAAAATACTCCAGGTAGATCCTCATCGATACTTTCCGGCTGAAACTCTGCAGGCATGGCAGCAATCGGGACGAAGATATCTTCGGTCACCCATTTTTGATCAAGCGCCTTTTGAAAGCTTTCTTCCGGAATCTTGAAATAAGCGCTTAGCTTCTTTATTCCAGCTTCCTTGGACTCTCCAAGCTTCCCTGGGATGATCCCCATTTCATACACATCTTTATCCAGTGCGAGCGGATTTCCATTACGGTCAAGGATTTCGCCCCGATGCGGCAAAAAGGATTGCACGCTGACTTTATCTCCTTTCTCCATCCCAGCGAAGATCAAATCAGGATTCCATTTCACCTTCCATGCCTTCCCGTCATCCGTCTTCTCTTCTATAAAAAAGGTTTGATAGGACGCTGTCACCTCTCCAAGAAATGTATGAATTTTCACCTTGAAGCGTCCTTCATACGTTTCATTATCCTCTTCGTAAAGCAGCTCCTTGGATAAAACGTCGATTGAAGAAGCCTCAATGCCTGAAAAAATCGCATCATATTTATCTGTAAAACTCTTTTTCGTATAATCGTAGGTTTCCAATTCCCCTTCAGAAATAAGTTTCAGCATTTCCTCGTAGTTTTGTTCAGAAAATTGTCTCACATATTCATTAAAAACTTCTTCCGGGGTTGCCTGATTCGCTTTAAGGAAATGCCACAGAAGCAGGCCCCCAGCCGCCAATGCTACAACCAGCACCAATATTGTTACTTTCTTCATTGTTCATCCCTCTTCCTCAAATAGGCCTGATTTGCAGTTTTTCATTTACTGAAGATAATAAAGCAATCAGCCTACCATAATCTTGTTTCGATAACATTTGAGAAAAGCTCTCAAACCTCTCTTTTTGTTTACTCTCTTTTGAGCATCCAGATATAAATATGTAGCAAAAAATCATCATAAACAGTACCATAAACGGTTTAGTCTTTTTCACTACGTTACCTCCTATAAAAACAACTTGTTAAACTCTTTCCATTCCATGAATTTTTTAAATGATAATTTATTATCTTTGTCTACTAAATGCGCTGACTTTGTTAAGTTTTTGAGAGGTTGTTTACTATTTCGACATTATTTAAGGTGTTGTATCTTTTCTTTCACATTAGTTTCTCCACTCTATCTTGCTAAATTTCCCCCTCACATTCCATTTTTCCGGAAAATAGTTGTCTACTGTTATTCCAGAAATACCAAGAAAAAGAGCTATTACCATCATCTATATCCCCTGTTTACCACTTATGAAAATATTACATATGTAGTTTTTGAAAGTATTACACATGTAGGATTTGGAGTCAATACTTTTATTCTTAAAGTGATAGCTATATAAAAAACAAAATATTATAGTCGTAAGTTTTAAGGTAAAGAGTAGTATACAAGAATCTTTTTAAAATAAGAATGTTGATAGGTAGCATGAAGAATAAATAAAAGTAGGTGTTACAATGTTGAAAAAGAAAAAAACAAGTTTCTCCTATCTTTTTTTCATTTAATCTACAGAAATGTAGATCTTAAATATTACGTATGTAATATTTAAGATCAATGTTTTTTCTTTATCCTATCGTTTCATTGACTTCTTAAAATATGAACAATATAATTAAATTATTACAATCGTAAGTTTAAGGATGGTTTATATGAAAAAATTACCTCAAATTTCAGAAGCAGAATTAGAAGTTATGAAAATAATCTGGAAACACCCTAATATCAATACCAATGAGGTTATTGAAAAGTTATCCAAAACTAGTAAATGGAGCCCTAAAACAATTCAAACAATGTTGTTACGGCTAATAAAAAAAGGAGCACTGAATCATTATAAGGAAAGTCGTGTATTTGTTTATACACCAAATGTAGCTGAAAGTGATTATTTAGAAATTGAGAGTCGTAGTTTTTTGAATCGTTTTTATAATGGTACTCTTAATTCTATGGTATTAAACTTTTTGGAAAAAGATAAGCTGTCAGATGATGAAATTAATGAGTTGTATCAAATTTTAGAAGAACGTAAGAACAGAAAGAAGGAATAATATGGGCGACTCTTTCTTTTCTCTCTTTTTCATCAGTAATATTATATTGTCTGTGATTTTTTGCATGATCATATTCATAAAAAAAATATTAAAGATTCAAATAACTGTAAACACCCAATATCATATCAGTGTCATTTCTCTTTTGACATTGATTGCTCCCTTTATCCCCTTTCATTTTCTAAAAATAAACTCTTTTTTTGACTGGATGATAAACTTGGGAAGTAATTCAAAATTATCTGATATCCATTCTACAGGTAAAACGAAAGAAACAATTGTTCAAAATGCAAATTGGCTACAAGATTTTTCTATGTCAATTGAGCAATCGTCTTTCAGAATGATGGATTCTGTCTTTTTCATAGTGTGGATATTAGGAATGATTGTTATGCTTATGGCTACTTTATATAGCAATCTAAGAATTGGCAAAATAAAAAAAAGCCTACAAGTAGTTGAAAACAAAGAGTTATCAGCGCTTTTTTATACATGTAAAGAGGAAATACATTTTCATAAAAAGGTTGTCTTAGGATATTCCTCATTGATAAAATCACCCATTACCTTCGGGATTATCAATCCATATATTGTCATACCAAAAGATATTTCAAGGCTTTCTATTGACGAGATGAAATGTGTATTGCTTCACGAGTTATACCATTGTAAACGTAGAGATATGCTAGTAAACTATTTCATGTGTCTGGCCAGAACTGTTTATTGGTTTAATCCTCTCGTATGGTATTTCTTAAGGGAAATGAAAACAGAGATGGAGATTTCTTGCGATTATGCAGTTTTAAAAACGCTAGATAAGGAATCACATCTCAAATATGGTGAGGTTATTTTAAAATTTGCTTCTCTTTCGCAACGAACATCATCATTGTTAGCTGCTTCGGAAATCAGTAGCTCATACAAACAAGTAAAAAGGCGTATTGTTACAATCGGAAATTTTCAAGTAGAATCACATCTGCTAAAAATGAAAAGTAATCTAGTATTCATCATTCTTCTTGCGATCATTTTGATTAGTATTCCTTCGATATCTGCATTGGCGGCTGTGAACAAAGAAACACATCCTTTTTCTCATACCAATGTAGTGTACAAAGATTACAGTAGCTTTTTTGATGAACTTTCAGGGAGTGCGGTACTGTATGATTCCAAAATGAAACAGTATACTATATACAATAAGAAAGAAAGCACTACTAGATTCCAACCTACTTCCACTTATAAGATATTCAGTGCATTGTTTGCGCTAGAATCTGGGATTATTACAAGGGACAATTCTCAAATGAATTGGGATGGAACCCTATATCCATATGAGGAATGGAATCAAGATCAAGATTTATTCTCAGCTATGGAAAGCTCCTCCACATGGTATTTTCAAAAACTTGATCAACAGATGGGCAAAAAGAAATTGCAGAATTATTTTGAACAGATAAATTATGGAAATGGCGATTTATCTGGCAATATAACTAATTATTGGCTAGATGCCTCTCTAAAAATTTCTCCTGTTGAACAGGTAGATATTTTGAAAAAGTTTTATGATAATGAATTCGCTTTTGAACAATCTAATATTCAAACTGTGAAAGACTCCTTACTTTTAGAAGAATCAAATGGTAATTTGTTATCTGGAAAAACGGGAACCGCAGTTGTAAACGGGGAAAATATTGATGGTTGGTTTGTGGGATATGTAGAAACTGTAGATAATACTTTTTTCTTTGCCTTTCATATTCAAGGTGAAAAGCAAGCAGGTGGAAGTTCTACTGCAAAGATAGCACTTTCCATTTTGGAGAAGGAAGGTATTTATCAATCTGATTTCTGATAGAAATGATTTTACATCTAGTTTTTCTTTTTATTTTATAGATAAATATATACGTATGTGATATAAATAATTGCAAATTTGTGAAAAAGGTAATGTTGTTCGAATTATCTGATGTCACACAATAGGTGGCATAGGTATTACTGGAGAAGAGGAACCGCAAAGTAAAATCTGCGGTTTTTTTATTTTCAAAAAAATAAAGGAGTGATTCCATTGCTTCATCATATTAGTAAGTATTCTTCATCCATTTTCTTTATAGCGATCAGAATAGAAGTCACGGAGAATGAAATTATAAACATCTTTTAGTGAATAGTTATTTGTAGTACGGTAATATTTATTGAACCAATTGTTGTTTTTGCTCACCGGTTTTACCCTTAGCCATCTTTTCTGTGTTAACAGGCATTTTAAGCTACTCCTTCAACCATTCTATTATTAGTATAAAGTTCTATATAAACTTATATATTCCTTTTATTCTCAAGCCTCTGCATTGAAAACGTTCCTCAACAATCTGGCCCTTTGTTTAATAAAAAAATCCTGCTTCACAACAGGACTTTTGATCAAACTTTATTATAAACGATCAGACTTAATTCAAAATCCACACTTTGAAATGCTGTTATCAGAAAGCCTAGAGGAAAAAACACTTTTAAACATTACTACATGGAAAGATGGCTACTTTTCTTCAAGGATCGGATCGGTTACAAAATTAGATCCCTACGAAAAGAAAATCTTCATTCAAGATGAATTGGATTCGGAAATTACGCTCAACTTTTTTAATATTGTTGACGTCAAGAACCATAGCAATTAACCTATGTGAAAACCGATGCGAAAGTAAAAACCCTAACTTTTCATAAAGAAAAAAATACTCTGGAGAATATCTCATCCCCAGAGTATTTTTACACTAAACAACTATTAATTTTATTTAACAGCCTCTTTTAATTCCTTACCTGGTTTAAAAGCAGGAACTTTGGAAGCCGCAATTTGTATTTCTTCTCCTGTTTGTGGGTTTCTACCCGTTCTAGTCTGCTCGCTCGCGCACATCAAATGTGCCAAATCCAACTACTTGGATTTTTTCCTCTTTAGCGAGCGTATTGGCGATCGTTTCAAACAAAGCATCCACTGCTTTTTTCGCGTCTCCCTTTGTAAGTTCTGCTTGTGTTGCTACTTGAACCGATAACCCTAACTGTTTCGCCATTTTTTTGACGAGTTTCTTCTATTATATAAGGTTATTTTTAATATCTCTTTCGTATTTTTTAACCAACTTAAAAAAGTCGTCTTTTTAAGGCCTAAATTCGTTATGGCTTTAACGGCTGTAATCTCTCCTGATTTCCATGGGTTATCGACTTGATTTTGTTCCACTCTATTATTGAGATATCTAAAAAATTGCCTTAGTTGTATGCCTTCAGATTATGTTTCCCTTTTTTAACTCTTGAAGTGCTATAGGGTAAGCAGTGTTCTCATCTACTGTTTACACGAGAGGTTTAGACACGTGCGAAAAAGCCAAGGCTTTCTTAATAAAGCGCTTGGCTGCATGTTTATTTCTTGATTTGCTTAAATACCAATCAATCATATGCCCTTCTGAAAGTACAACATCTATATGCCAAAAGTATTTCCACCATTAACTGATAAACATTGTCCCGTAATAAATTTTGCTTCATTGGATGCCAAAAATACAACAGCATTTCCAATATCTCGAGGCTCACCCATTTTACAAAGAGGAACGCCTTTTTTATATTCACTCGTATCTATTCCCTCGTGTCTTTCTACTGGGATAAAACCTGGATTTATTAAATTGACCGTAATGCCAAAAGGTCCTAATTCACTTGCCCAGGAACGTGTCATTCCAATTTGGGAAGACTTTGCTGTTACGTAGTTTGAAAAATTTGGATTTCCCATCTGAATAACTTCGCTTCCGATATTAATAATTCGACCTTCGTTTTTTTCTTCATTCCAGGTAAAATAGCTTTTGTTAATAATAAAGGTGCTTTTACGAAGAAATTAAGTTGATCTAAATAATCGTCCCATGTACTTTCTTCAATAGATAACTCAGGTTGGGGGCCAGTGGCATTATTAATTAAAATACCAATGCTTTCACCGACTTTTTCCTCAGATTGTTTTACAAGGTGTTTTACTGATTCCTCATCTGTCACGTCCCCTTTGACTAATAGAGCTTTTCCTCCAGTAGATAGTATGAAATCAACGGTTTGTTGTGCTGCTTCTTGGTTAGTTGCATAGTTGACAATAACTGTTGCACCTGAATCGGCTAAAGTTGCACTTATATGTCTTCCAATTCCTCTTGAACCGCCTGTAACTAATGCAATTTTCCCATTTAGATTGTGAGTCATATTACCATTCCCCCTCCAATTTTAGAAATCCTACATTAAATTAAGCAACATGAAAATTTGAAAACAGAGAGTGGATTCTTAAGCTAGTAAGTTAAAGGAAGACATAAACTGTATTTTAGGGATTGTTTTTTCTTACTCACTCTTCTTCCTAACTATCTTTCTAGTAACGGGCTGTGACCATTTTTTTTCTTGTGAAGAATTCAACGCCATCTGTACCATTGGCATGCAGATCCCCATAGAAAGAGTCTTTCCAACCAGAGAATGGGAAGAATGCCATTGGTGCAGGAACCCCTACATTCACACCTAGCATGCCAGATTCGATATTTTCACGGAATTCGCGTACATTTGCACCACTATCTGTATAAATACAAGCACCATTTGCGAATCGAGAATTGTTAGCCACATCAATTGCTTCTTCTAATGTTTTGACACGTACAATAGATAACACTGGTGCAAAAATTTCATCTTGCCATATTTTCATTTCTTGTGTTACGTTATCAAAAATAGTTGGCCCAACAAAGTAGCCTTTCCCGTTCACAGCTGCATCTTCACGGCCATCACGAACTAATTGAGCTCCTTCTTTCACGCCCGAATCAATGTAGCTAAGCGTACGTTCTTTATGATTTTCACGAATAACAGGTCCTAAGAATACATTCTCCTCTAACCCGTTGCCAATCACAATATTGTTCGCTTCTTCTACTAATCTGTCGATCAATTGATCTGCAATTTCTTCTTGCACAGTTACAATCGATGCCGCCATACAACGCTCTCCAGCTGAACCGAAAGCTGCCCCGATAATTTGTTTCGTTGCTATATTTAGATCTGCATCATTTAGCACAATTGAATGATTTTTCGCACCAGCCAACGCTTGAACACGTTTTAAGTTCTCTGTTCCTTTTTTGTACACATACTCAGCTACTGGCTGTGAGCCAACAAATGAAATAGCTTTAACTAATTTATGTTCAAGAAGGCCATTTACCACTTCATGGGCACCATTGACGATGTTTAGTACGCCTTTTGGTAAACCAGCTTCTTCAAATAATTCTACTATTCTTGCAGCTAAAAGTGGTGTTCGCTCTGATGGCTTTAATACAAATGTATTACCACAAGCAATCGCAAGTGGGAACATCCAACACGGCACCATCATTGGGAAGTTAAAAGGTGTAATACCACCAATAACTCCAATTGGATAGCGATACATACCAGACTCAATGCCTGTTGCAATATCAGGAAGCTGTTTCCCCATCATTAATGTAGGAGCTCCTGCTGCAAATTCAACACATTCGATTCCACGTTGTACTTCCCCATACGCCTCGTTAAAGCTTTTCCCATTTTCAATTGTGACTATTTTCGCTAACTCATCCCAATTTTCTACTAATAATTGTTGGTATTTAAACAGGATACGCGCACGTTTTGGCACAGCTGTTTTTGACCATCCTTTAAAGGCTTTGTTAGCTGCTTGTACAGCTTGCTCTACATCTTCTTTTGTTGAAAGTGGTACTTGAGCAATGACTTCACCTGTAGCTGGATTATATACAGATTCCGTTTTGGCCGTAGATGATGCTACCCATTCACCGCCAATATAATTTTTTATTACTTTTGTGTTAGTTGTAGTTGACATTTTGTATTCTCCTTTTTAATAAACTAGTAGACTTTTATGATTTAATTGTATTTTTGTTGGCCTGAAAATCATAATCAAAACAGTAGTAATATAGATCAACTATTTCTTGGTGAGATGGCACTTTTGGGTTATTTGCGGGACTGCCACTTGCTATAGCATCAGTTGCCATCTTATGAACTACTTGTTGAAATTTATTTTTATCGATTCCCCACTTTTTCATATTCGGGATATTCAAATCGTAACAAAGCCGCTTAATCTTATTGATAGTCACATCTGCTAACTCTTCATTTGTCGAAGTTTTCAATTCGGGAGATATAACTCTACCAATTGTTGCTAATGCATCGATGGCAGATTCTTTAGTAAATTCGAGTACTGCTGGAAGCAACATGGCATTTGAAATACCGTGTGGCACGTGAAATAAAGCTCCAATTGGTCGTGACATCCCATGAACTAGCGTGACGGAAGCATTAGTAAAAGCAAGGCCAGCTTGCATAGACGCAATTGCCATTTTTTCTCTTGCATCCAAATTCTCTCGGTCTTCATAAGCTATTCTTAAATGATTCAAAATAGCTTCTATCGCCGAAAGTGCAAAATTTTCTGTTAATGGTTGTGATAAACGTGATATATAGGCTTCAATTGCATGGCAAAGTGCATCAATTCCTGTTGCGGCGGTAACTGGAGGTGGTGTTGAAATTGTAAGAATTGGATCCACAATAGCTACATTTGGAAGGAATGATGGATGTTTAATCATCATTTTAATATCTTCCTTAGTATTGGTGATCACTGTTACGTTTGTTACTTCTGAACCAGTTCCAGCCGTAGTTGGAATTGCAATGAGAGGAATAGGTTGTTCCTTAATTGTAGAATTCTCTCCCATATAATCACCAATATATCCACCATTGGTTGCTACTACTGCTACAGCTTTGGCAGCGTCGATGCAACTGCCTCCTCCTACCGCCACAATGACATCACATTGCTCTCTTAAGCAAAGATTAAGTGCTTCATTGATATGTAAATCCGTCGGTTCAGTGTTAACATCCAAATATGAAACATAAGAAACATCTGAACCTTCTAAATATTTTCCGCATTTTTTTACAAGACCTATTTTCTCCATTATACGATCACTTATCAAAAGTACTTTATTACCATGAGCTACAACTTGTTCCCCAAGCTGAGTTAAAGAATTTTGACCGTATATAACTGAGTTAGGCATACGAAACTCTGAATATTCTCCCATAATTCTCCTCCTTTCATTATCTTTTTTCTTTCAAAATAATGCTCAATTCTCCTTTATTAAATGTCATAACATCAATGTGCTCCCATCCTTTAAAAAAGAAGACTCCTGATGAACTCAGAAGTCATCTCTTGTTTCCTTAAGCCCACTTGTTGTTGTTTAACTCTCTACTTTTAAGAGTCACATTTCATAGTGAAGATTCCTTTTAATTTGAAATATTAATATTATGATTAAAATGCCTCTCTATATCCTCTTTACTTACATCAGCTAAAGAATTTGGCCTCCAATGTGGTTTACGATCCTTCTCAACTAACACAGAACGAACTCCTTCATAGAAATCATGATTCTTCATAAAATTCATACTTAATTTAAGCTCCATATTAAAACATGAAGTAAGTGACTGATTATTTCCCTTCTGTAATTGGCTTAAAGTTACTTTCAATGAAGTTGGAGATTTAGATTGGATTGTAGATTTTGTTTTAGATGCCCAATCGTCTCCTGAATCAGCCGCCATACCCAATGAAGCAACAATTTCTTCCAAAGTTTCATATGCAAAGTGTTTATCTATTTTTAATTGCAAGGCGGATAGAGGAGATTTTTCTACTAGATGAGAACAAAAGGAATCTAGTAACTCACAAATTTGTTTCCTTGCATCGTCCAAATTCCAATTTTTATTTTGAACCTCGTAAATGAATTCCTCCCAACGAGTACTTTCCATATAACGATTCGCAGCTCCTACATAAATTACATCAGCAGACTTTATAGTTGCCCCAGTTAGCGCAAGGTAACGTCCTACATGACCAGGCATTTTATTCAGAAAGTAACTTGCGCCTACATCAGGGAAGAAACCGATATTCATTTCAGGCATGGCCCATTTTGTTTTTTCTGTAACAATCCTTTCACTTGCCCCGACAGATAATCCTACACCACCTCCCATAACAATACCATCCATATAAACAAGAATTGGTTTTGGGTATTGATGTATCATTAGATCCATCCGGTATTCCGTAGTAAAGAAACGGCGGGCATGTACTTCTACGTTAGCGTTCCGTTGATTATAGAAGAATCGCATATCTCCTCCAGCACACAAACCTTTTGTTCCTTCTCCTGAAATACAGATTAACGACACTTTTGGATCTGCTCTCCACGTATCTAAAGTTGTCTTCATACTCTCTACCATTTCTGCAGTAAGAGCATTGAGTGCCTGAGGACGGTTCAGTTTTAACCAACCTACTCCCCGGTCAATATTACATAAAATGTTAGTTTCCATTTAAACCTCCATTGACTTAAGGATTATGTTAATAGCAAGAGGTTAACATCTTTCCAAGTACAGGAATCAATCTATTTCTACTACTCGCATGTGAATTTCCGAAGAATGACTTTTTATACCCCAAGAAGGGGAAGGAGTCCATAGTACCAAAACACCAAGATTGACTTCCTACATTTCTGCATCAAGTTCATTTCTTACTTAGCAAATTGTCTTCATACTCTAGGCGAAGACGTGCAGTGATGGCATGACCCTCCATCCGTTCTGCATCACAAATCGCTGCAACATGTGGAGCCACTACTCTTGTTCCCTCTTCCGATACTTTCTGGTACGTCAGAGTTTTTAGGAATTTTCCAACCCATAACCCGCCAGTATAACGAGCTGCGCCGTCAGTAGGCAACACATGGTTAGTCCCAATCGCTTTATCTCCATATGCAACCGTTGACCGTGCTCCAATAAATAGTGACCCATAGTTGGTTAGTCGATTAAAATACCAGTTATTATCGCTCGTCTGAAGTTCAACATGTTCAGAGGCGATCTCATCAGCTACTTGAAGTACTTCTTCCCGGTTGTCGCATAAAATAATTTCACCTCGATTTTTCCATGCCTGCTCCGATACTTCAGCAGTAGGCCAAGAGGTCTTCAACCACTGTTCCACTTCCTCGATAACCTTCTGTGCAAATAATTCCGAATCAGTGACCAATACCACCTGGGACGTGGGGCCATGTTCAGCTTGTCCCAATAAATCAGCTGCAACAAGCCTAGCATCGGCGCTCTCATCAGCAATCACCAACGCTTCAGTTGGACCTGCTAGTAAATCGATACCTATCGGGCCGAATAGTTGTCGTTTCGCCTCAGCCACATACGCATTGCCTGCGCCTACGATCATATCTACAGGTTTGATACCGTCCACACCATACGCCATTGCTGCAAGTGCTTGAACTCCGCCAAAGCAGTAAATCTCATCCGCACCAGCAGCTGCCATCGCGTAAAGTTGTGGGGCATGAATGCCCCCTTCTCTGGTTGGAGGTGCGCATGCGATAACGCGTGACACACCCGCCGCCTTTGCAGTTGTAATCGTCATAATAGCAGATGAGATGAGAGGATATCTTCCACCTGGTACATAACAGCCGACTGCATTTACAGGGACTAACTTATGCCCAAGGGTGACGCCGGGCATAGTTTCGACCTCTAGGCTACCTATTGTGGATCGTTGACGTCTAGCAAAGTTATCTACCTGTTCACGGGCAAAATCAATACTAGCTCGCAATTCAGGTGGCGTTTCTCGTCTTGCCTTCTCAATCATTTCTTCATCGACACGGAACGATTCAGGGTTCCACATATCAAACTTTTGCGAATATTTTCGTACCGCTTTGATGCCTTGTTCTTTTATATCCTCCAGGATCTGTTTAACTGTCTGACTGATTTCTGGACTAGCAGATTCAGACGCCTGTTCTGCACTTTTTAGATAAGTAATCGCCATAGCTTATTCTATCTCCTTTCGATTTAACAACTTTTATTCAAAATTGGAAGTTCATTTTAAATATATCTTTTGCTTTAAGAGATGAATCATCGAAATTATCAAGATTCATCTCTTAAAGATCAATATTTTTATTTCATGTTTTGCAATATTCTATAGGTTCTTAAGGTGACTGGTTTTAAAAAGTAAGTGCATTTAGTATTATTTTTATATTAATTACCTATTCTCTATCATAAATAACTAGTTTACCTCGTGGCCCAACGGATTCCTCGTATAGTCAGTTCCATTACCTCGGGGATTTCAAACTCCTTGGTACTATGTCCCAATGTGTGATAAAACACTCGACCTTTTCCCCATTGTCTCTTCCATGCTACTGGCATCTGGTTGCCTTTCAACCAAGTAAACTCATCCCCGTCCATCACTGTTGTCGCAATCACATCATTACCGGGATCCGTATGCATATAGTACTGTTCTGAGAACAACTTAAAGCTCGAAAGTCCATCCGTCAAAGGATCATCCTTTGGAAAATCAACTTCATACTCTATAAAATCACCTGGATGTCCGAGAACATGCCCCCCCAAAACCATCTTGAAGAACTTATGGGGATGACTACTGTCGAATGCCCCGGCTAATGCATGCCAACCAACTAGACCCACGCCTCGCTCGATAGCTTTAACCAGCGCCTGTTCTTGCATGATACTGAGTTCATCGGCAGTCCAGATAGGAATAATTACATCAAACTCATGTAAGCGATTTGACTCCAGGATACTTAAGTCATCAGTACACTCCACCACATACCCCTCAAGCAAACGATTAACTGTCAAGTCAGCCAATTCGGTTGGATAATGCCATTTCCATCCGCCATGTAATACCAATGCTTTTTTTCTATTCATTTGATTTCCCTCCCAAAAAAATCAAATTTTGCTTATAGATGTTGCTGAAGAGATCGGTGCTTCGCGTAATCATCTCGTCGTTCTTTATCCATGTAGTCCGCCACTGGGAAGTCCCACCAACCTGGAGTAAACGGCCCTGCTGCATCCCTTGAAGTCATTGCTTCTATTAATGTAGGTCCATCTGTTTCTAAGGCTTCTGCGAGAGCTTTAGCCACTTCATTTGGCGTTTCTGTTCTCCAAGACTTAAGTCCGAAATTTTTAGCTACTTCAGAGAAATTTGGTGTGTACGGCTCTCCATTTTTCAAACTAAATTCAGCTCCAATATGCCGATTGGTCAGTTTGCGCTGGCCACCGCGAATAGACATATAACCCATGTTGTTTAAAATCAAGAAAACTACAGGAATATTGTGCATCACTGCCACCGCAATCTCAGGTAATGACTGCATAAAATCCCCATCACCAACAACACATACAACTTTTTTATCTGGCTTTGCCAATTTTGCTCCGAGAGACGCTGGAACAGCCCACCCCATTGGTGACCAGCTTCCTGAGTGAATATAAGTCCGTGGCTCATATAAAGGAAATCCTTGTTTAATTACACTTTCACAATTCCCTGAACCTGCAGCCACAATTCCGTCACGAGGAAGTACTTTACGTAATTCAGCCAATACACGTTGTTGGGTCATTGGTGAGCTATCACTCTCTCGGCGCGGAGCAAGCTTTTGTTCCCACTCTTCCTTTTTCTGTTCAATCTCAAGATGATAACTCCCGCGACGTTCATTCATTTCCTCTGCCTGCTCTGGCGTTATGATCTCCAACAGATCCTGTAGGGCAAACTTTGCATCGGCTACAATTCCCACTTCTGTTGGATAGTTCTTTCCAATCTCCTGTGGATCAATATCAATGTGAATGAGCTTGGCTGGAGGGAAAGAGTACGTCACTCCCTTTACATAACTTGAAGAAGAACTATCCGTGAATCGACAACCAACTGAGATGACTACGTCTGCATTCGCTGCTAGAAAATTGCCGCTAGTTGTTCCCGTATGACCAATTGCCCCTGCAAATAGAGGGTGATCCTCAGGCATAGCACTTTTTCCATTCCATGTTGTTACTACAGCTGCCCCAACTACTTCCGCCAGTTGACGCAATTCAGGTGAAGCTTCTGCCGTGATGGCGCCACCTCCGACAACAATCACTGGTCGTTCAGAGGACAACAGTAATTTTGCTGCGGCTTCGATTGCCTCTGGGTCAGGACGAAGTCTTCCCATCGGCATTCTTTTCTTAAGATCATGAATTTCAACATCTGCACTTTCAGCTTGTACGTCCATTGGAACTTCTACATGTACGGGACCTGGTCTTCCACTCATCATAGAGTTAAAGGCACGGTGCATAATGAACGGAAGCTCATCAACTCGGCTGACTTCCCAATTTCGCTTAGTTACTCCTTCAGTGACGCGATTAAAATCGTTAGAGTGGTAACGATCTAATTCCTGCATGCATCCGTGACCACGCATATGGGTTCCAACCCCACCAGTAAGAAGAAGAGTGGCTGTCGAGTCGGCATAGGCTGCGGCTAATCCAATTATCGTATTTGCTGCACCAGGACCCACGGAAGTCATAGCAGCCATCGGTTTTCCAGAAGCACGGTAATATCCGTCTGCGAGATGAACAGCACTTTGCTCGTGCATCATCTGGATAAAGGGAATTTCACAGCCTTCCTGATGGAAAGCATCCATTAGTGTCCAGCTTCCGTGACCAGGAATACCTGCAACATAAGGAACTCCATAATTTTTTAAAGCCTTCGCAATAATTTGACTACCTGTTAATGTCTTACGACTACTTGCATCATTACCCAATTTTTCGACTTCATTTTTCACGGTATCGATTGATTTGCTCATAATTTTTCTCCTTTTCTCGTTTTGTTGACCGGTTCACCTATACGATAGACCCCAAAATTGAATCACTCTTATCAGGATTACCTGTTATATTTAGTTTTTTGTTGACCGGTCAACTTAACATATTGAATCAATTTTTTTCTTTGTTGACCGGTTCACTAACAAAACTAACATTTTAATAATTTTTTGTAAAGAACATTTTTTATATAATTTAATATATTCAGATAAATAGCTCTACTATCACACATGACAATTCCTTCTTAAACTTGTCTCATAGCAGTTATCTTTTTTTCATAACAAAGTGCTTGGAGGCTCCACCATTACGGTCTTCTATCATTTAACTCGTTAAGAATTTGTCCATGGTATCTGTCTAGCTTATAGAACAGGAGTGGAAGAATCTGAAGTGCTGTGAATAAAATGCCACTAGTAAACAGTATAATGGAGATGGCGTTTCGAGCTCCATCCGTAACTGCGTTTGGGTCATACCCCGCCCATCCTAATGCATACCCTACGAGTGCAGAACCTATCGCAATACCGAATAAGGTAGCGAAGCTATATGAAGAATATAGCAAACTTTCACTTTTCTTCCCAAATTTCCACTCTTGATAATCAACTGTATCACTCAACATCGCATAGATCGCTGCAAAACTCACTCCCATTAAAATGTAGGTGATTAGCATCAAAATAGTAAAAAGGATAGTTTGTTCACCTAGAAAGATTAGAAGAATAAATGATAATAAAGCTCCGGCAAGGGCGATGAGATTTCCATTTCTATTACCAAATCGTTTTAAAATAGGGCTTGCAATTAGGCCACCGACGAAGTTGCCTCCATTGACCACTACCAATAAAATTGTAGCCATTGCAGGTACGTTTAGAACATACGCTGCATAATAGATAATGATACCAGACACCGCTCCTAGTCCTAAGTATTGCATTAAACAACTAATAGTAAGCAATATCCAAGGTTTATTTTTAAACATATTGATTACTTGTTTCCTAGTTTCATCTTTATCTCCTATTTCTGTATACTCTGCAAATCGTTCTTTACAGTTTTTAAAAACAAGGAAAAACATTATTGTACCAAGGATAGAATATAAGGCCATCACAATTGGGAACCCCAACTGCTGATTTCCATTCCCGAAAAGGCTGACTAATGGCAAGGTACAAAAAGCTACAATAGTAGCACCCATCCCCATTCCCATCGTACGATAACTACCTAATTGTTGCCTTTCATGCTTATCCTGTGTCATCATTGTTAGCATTGAACCATAAGGAAGATTGACCGCTGTATAACAGAGTCCTAGTAAAAAATATGTTATATATGCATATATTAGTTTCCCGGTATCTGAAAAATCTGGTGTAATAAAGGTTAATACACTTAGAACCCCAAGAGGTATGGATAGGTAAAGCAAATAAGGCCTGGCTTTTCCATGTTTACTTTTAGTTCTATCAACTATAATGCCCATCACTGGATTAGCAACGGCATCGCATATTCTTGTAATTAAAAACAAGGTGCCAACTGCTGCTGCTGAAATACCATAAACATTGGTATAGAAAAAGAGTAAATAACTCGCGGTCATGCCCCAAATAAAATTTGAAGCCATATCTCCTAATCCAAAGCTCACTTTCTCCATTACTCCTATCTTATTTGATCTGTCATTCAAACTTGTACTCGTTTTTAATGTATCCGCTTTCAATAATTCACTCATTCTTCTCACTTCCCTTCTTTTAATTACATACCTTACTCAGTTTTCGTACATTTAGTAATGCATCTAGTTTTAACCTTCATTGATTTCCATAATCAGGCCATTTTTACAATTTCACTTTGACAAATGCATACTTTCACCAGCTGGTAATATGGTCTTTTGCTTAAGTAGATGATTCCCAACACGCAACGCTTGTGCAACGATAGTTAGAACTGGATTAAGTGCTGCTGATGATGGGAAAAACGATGCATCCATGACATATAAGTTTTGAACCGTATGGGCTCGACAGTATTGATCAAGGACTGAGGTAGCAGGGTCATTACCAAAACGAATCGTACCGCACTGATGGGAATTTGTTTCTATTCCCCCCATCGGCTGAGCCACTAAGATTGGATATCCAGCCCTCTTAAGCATTTTTTTTGTCTCTTTAATTAATTCTTTATGAGCATTCAGGTTATTCACTTTATATTGAACCTGAATCTTACCGTCTTCGGTTAAAGTCACGCGATTTTCATTATCTGGGAGATCTTCGGACATAAGTAAGAAATCTATACTTCGCTTTGCAACACCGTTCAGAATTGGGTAAGGGATGAACGGCTTTTTATCTTTCATCATAGATCCTTGCAGTTTCCCAAGCATTTGTACATTTCCCATAGGGTAAGGGAAAGTAGAGCTACCAAAGTAAAAGTCATTAAGTGCAAATGTTTTTTGGAAGACAGTCGGATTTTCCTTAGGCTCCAAAGCAATGACCGCAGTGTTAATATGCATCATATAATTACGTCCAACTAAGCCCGATTGGTTTGCTAATCCTTCAGGATGCTTGGCATTCGCCGAACGTAAAAGTAAAGCAGCTGAATTTACAGCACCACATGAAGCCACAATAGTGTCAGCCACTGCTATATAAATTTTTCCATCCTTCTCAAATTCGACTGCAGTAGCACGACTTCCACTTTCATCAGTCAAAATTCGATGAGCATAAGCATTTGTAATCATAGTTACATTCTGAGATTTAAGTGCTGGCTGTATACAGCACACATCCGCATCGCCCTTCGCATGGATATTACATGGGAATCCATCACATGTTTTACAGCGTATACATTTCCCGCCCTCGTGTAAGTCAACAGCCATAGGAAGATGAAGAGGGTTCAGACCTTGTTTCTTCAACCTAGCTGCAATTTTTTCTAATGTCGGTTCATGAGGAACTTCTGGAAAAGGAAAAGGTGAAGACCGCGGTGGATCCGTTAAATCTTCTCCTGATTTACCATGTACAAGATAAAGTTCTTCAGCACGAGCATAGTAAGGTTCTAAGTCTTCATAGTCTATCGGCCAAGCTGGCGAAATACCGCCCTCATGTTTAATCTCCTTAAAGTCTTCTTTTCGTAATCGGTACATAACAGCACCATAAACTTTTGTATTACCTCCCACACAATAATTAGTTCCTGGCGAGAAAGGATTTCCCTGTTCGTCGTACCAGTATTCCTTCGTCTTATAGCGTTTTTCTGTGAATACTGCTTTCGTATTCCAATTTTCTGGTTCCTCTGGCAGATAGTCGCCACGCTCTAAAATCAGAATTTTCATTCCGCTTTCTTTTAATGCGTAAGCCAAAGTCCCACCACCAGCACCAGTACCGATTATAATGATGTCATAGTGCTTTTCCATTTCTTTTATCCTCCCATTTTTTTAGGTGGATGCCAATTAGGATAATAAATTTCTGTTATCCTACTAACACTCAATTACTTACGATGTGCAAACCTTAATAGACATCCGGGGATAATTGTTTCCCATCCACCCTTTCAAAATCTTGCTAAAAACATTAACTTCATTTTTGTTGACCGGTTCACTTGATACAAGAGGCTCAAACTTTCCCCATCTGTTATCAGGCTCACCATTTACTTTTTTGTTTGTTAACCGGTTAACCTTTCTTGTTTTTTTGTATTGAAAATATTTCTTAATAAAATTAACATCTAATTACTTTTTTGTAAAGAAAAGATTGAGAAAATTAAATTTATTTAGAAAATTAAATCTAACCAGTTCTTTGTGTTGCATTAGAACCAACCTATCTTTATAATTTATATTAAGTTAACCGGTCAACGGAGGGATTATGGAAAAAAAGTTACTATTCGCGATGTAGCAAAGCATATACAGGCGTATCACGTACAACCGTTTCTAATATAGTTAACGGTATAAACAAAACATCGGAAGAAACAAAAGAAAAAGTATTGAAAGCAATTAAAGAGCTTAATTATCAACCTGATTTCACTGCAATCAGCTTGTCCAAGAAAAAATCAAATATTATAGGTGTCGTAATTCCTACATTTGATGATTCTCTTGCCCCTATTTTTAGAGAAAACCATTACTATACTGAAATTTTGGGTGGAATGGAGTATGTCTTTAAGAACCATAACTATGACCTTTTCATCTCTGGTATGATGAATCCTATTGAATTCAAAAATTGGATTCAAAAACGAAATTTAGATGGTCTCATTTTTTTAGGGTTATTTCCTGAGAGTGTTTATAACGAAATAAAAACGTTAGATATACCGATTGTTTTAATAGATAATTATGAAAAACATGGAGTAAACTATCCTAATATAAGAATTGATGATGAACTGGGCGGGTATATTGCTACAAAACATTTAATTGGTATGGGTCATAAACGTATTAGTTTTATGGGACACGATTTAAAAACGATCTCAGTAGATGAAAAACGACTTAGTGGGTATATTAAAGCACTACAGGAAGCTAATCTTTCTTTGAATGAGGACCTATTATTTGATGGTACAGGTAGTTTTTATGAGGTTGGCTTTCAAATGGGGTTAAAGCTATTAGAATTAGGAGATAAGGCAACAGCTATTTTTGCAACTTCAGATATTTTAGCGGTTGGTATAATTAAAGCACTACTAGAACATGGAAAGAAGGTTCCAAAAGATTATTCTATCGTTGGATTTGATGATCTAGTAATTAGTCGTTATTCAATACCCAGTTTGACGACAATTAGCCAGAATGTATTTAATAAAGGAGTCCTTTCAGCTCAAACTATTTTAAATATAATTGAACATGGAACGTCTGATCCAGTAAGTATTAACCTTCCTATTGAACTTATAGTAAGAAAGTCTACATCATTTTTATAAATATTCATATATATGTTTCTTGTCACCTATGTAGTTTATAATCGACTTTTTATGCAAAACAATCCACCTCTATGTTAATAGAGGTGGATTGTTTTAGATCGATTTATATATTTTTATACCTTTTCTTAACATTTAAAAAATCCTTATAGACTAAAACAGCAACAACAATAAAACTTAGACTAACAACCCGGAAGATCATCTCTAAACTAATCCATTCAGCTAAAATACCTAATACAAAGGAGCTTACTCCAACACCAACGTCAAAACTGGAAAAGAAGGTTGCATTGGCTGCGCCACTTTTTTCTTCACTTACCTTTTGAACCGTCCATGTTTGTAAACATGGCATAACAGTTCCATAACCTGCCCCAAATAAAATCGCAGCAATTATAAGATGAAGATCATTTGTCGCATATGACAGCATAACAAGTGACAAAAATCCTAACACAGCTGACATAATGATGATAGACCAAGGTCCTTTTTTGTCATACCATTTTCCGGTAAACGGACGTAGTAAAGTTGCTACTGTTGCATTGATAAGGAAGAATAGAAAAATATGATCTAATCCCTTTTGTTTCCCAAAAAGAACTAAAAATGTAATAATCGCTCCAAAACCAAGTGTTGTAATAACCGTCAGTAAAGCTGGGAACCATACGTCTTTTTCAAAAATCATATCTAAAAATCGAAATGGTTGCTTCTCACGCTTTACAGTAGTAGGTGAATATACAAATTGAAGCGCAATTACTGCCAATAGGCTGAGTACTACTGATGACCAAATTAAAATATCGAAGGAAAAAGAGTCATAGATAAGGATACCTATACTCGGTGCAATGATAGCCCCGACCGTTGTTGAAATAGAAAAATACCCCATTCCTTCTCCTAACCGTGTCTTAGGAATTAAGTCGACTACTATTGTACTATTCGCTGTGGTTGATACCCCCCACGCTGCGCCATGGAAAAGTCGTAACAATAGAAAAAGCCATATAATATTAAGAAAAGGATACAGCATTGTAATAATCATTAAAGCTGCACTTGCACTAATAGCTAGACTTTTCCGTTGGTTATCAATTAAATAGTACCCTACAAAAGGTCTGATTAGAACAGCGCCTATCGTAAATAATGATGTCACTAAACCTACTTGAATGGAAGATGCATTCATACTTAACAAATAGGCTGGCAAAATAGGGAGCAACATTTCAAACCCTATAAAAACTAAAAAGTTGCTTATAAATAAAAAAAGAAATGATTTATTAAAGATTCTTTGATTTTTCATATAATTATTCCTCGCTTCTAAATTATTTTTTCTAAGTTAGAAGCGTTTGGAACACTGAAACGTTTTTCAATTGCCTAAGTTTTTTAGTCAATTGCCTCACCCTCTCTAAAACTCCTTAAAAATTTATCAAATCATTATATCAGACTTCCCCATTATAAACAAACGACTTTTTTAAACAACTATAATATAACTTAAATGAATTTATTGTAAATGTAACAACTTTATTGTCACTCTACACGATAGTTGAATAAAGAAAAAGTCAGCCTTAAAGACAGCTCCGATCTTTAGCTAACGCACCCGTTAGTTGAAGTATTTTGCGAATATTATTTCAGATGCAAACTACATTTCATTTATTTGTTCCCATTCACTTAAATACATACGTTGCTTAATTTTTTTCGGGTTTTCTAGTTTACAAATTAATTCTAAACTGTTTCCGTCTAGGTCATTAAAATGAATTTTAGCGTGTGCATATTCTTCGTGCGGCATTACAAAAGGCTCAATAGGTTCAAACCCAAAACCCTCTCTTGGCTTATAACCTTTATTTTCAAGCCAAACAACTGAGTTTTTTAAATCTTCTAACGCTACTTGAAAAGCAATATGTCTTATTGATGGATGATACTCAACTTCTACTTTATCTGTTTCCCATAGTCCCAACCAACTTTTATCTTTTTCAATCCATAGAAAAGCCAATCTGTCTTCAACCTTGTGATCAAATTGCAAACCAAGTCCTTCATAAAATTCAATTGAACGATTTAAATTACTTACTGGTAAATGTGCTTCATATAAACCTTTTATCACTGATATAGCTCCTTTTATTATAATTCTCTTCTATTCTTTTTTTCTTAAACAACTAATCTGTCCCTTTAGTTTTGATTAAAAATGATTTAAAAAAGAGAGTATAGTATATATCAACATGTTATTTTTGGGCTTCTACGATGCTTTGTAGCCTGCTCAAAGGCAAAAGCGAGTTTTATTAAAACCCCTTCGCTAAAAGCAGTACTTGCCAAAGTGACACCAAAAGGTCTTCCACTTTTCATATATCCAGCAGGTATAGCTATGGAAGGATAACCAGCTTTTGCACATATTGTTGAACCTATATACGAAGGGAAAAGTATCGCATCAAGATTATACTTTTTTAAGGCAAAATCAATACCCTGTTCCTGGGAAAAATACAAATCTTCTAATTTTGCATTCAAATATTCAGGATTTCTTAATGTGTTAGGGAAACTTTCTCTTAGCTCCAACTTATTTTGACCGTACTTTAATGCTTTTTCTTCGATATTCTTGTTAAACTGAATTAATTCAGCAATAGAATGCACAGGTGTATTTGATGGTAATTTTGAAAGATAATTATCTAAGCTATGTTTCAATTCATATAATGACACTCCCCAGCTCCATTCCCTATGAAAAGAAGGGATCTCTATATTTTCAAAGACCTGTGCGCCTTCGTTTCTTAGTGTTTGAATGACATTATTAAACAATGCCTCATCGTACTCTTCAGAGTCATAATAATCATTAGAGGCTTTGTTGAATACTCCAATTTTAGCATCCTTAAGACCCATAGAATCTAAATAAACTGTATAATCCTGTTGTAACCTTCCTTCATTTTTATGTGTAGCAGGATCAGCCTTATCAACTCCAGCTAAAGTTCCTAATAAAATTGCTGCGTCTGTAACAGTTCTTGCGAATGGTCCTGCTGTATCTTGAGAATATGTAAAGGGAATAATCCCACTGCGACTAACTAAACCGACAGTAGGTTTAATACCGACCACCGAGTTTGTAACTGCTGGACTAAGAATAGAAGCATCTGTCTCAGTACCTACTGATAATACAGTAAAATTTGTTGCAACCGCCACTGCTGAACCTGAGCTTGAACCACCAACATAAAGATTAGCATCCCCATATGGATTTAATACTTGTCCGCCTCTTGAACTGTAGCCAGCCCACATTTCAAATGACATCCCATTAGCTAATTCTGTCATATTCGTCTTACCTAAGATAACCGCGCCTGCTTTACGGAGTTTTTTAACAAGAAATGCATCTTTACCACTAATATTATTCTCAAGTGCAATTGTTCCTGCACTTGTATGCATTGAATCATTTGTTTCAATATTGTCTTTAATAAAGACAGGAATACCATGTAAGGGTCCTCTAACACCTTTTGTTACTCTTTCATAATCTAATGCTTCAGCAATGAATATTGCGTCAGGGTTTATTTCAAGAATAGAATTTATTTTCGGGCCGTCTTGGTCATACTTTGCTATTCTAGATAGGTAATACATTACCAACTCTTTTGAAGATACTTCTCCATTTCCCATAGCTTTTTGTATGTCATTAATCGGTAACTCTTCTCTGAAAAATTCATTAAAATTAATTCCCATTAAACTCTCCTTGTACTATCAAAGTTAAATTGATTTATATTTAGATCTATAGTTCTATTCTATATATAAATTCAGTAATCCTTCTTCAACTATCTGGCCCCATTTGTTGAACAAAGGTCAAACAGCATTCTTGAACTATCCTACCCCTTTAGCTCTATAAGAAAAGGAGCTGTTGATCAGCTCCTAGTAATGAAGTAAAGCACCTGTTAGCATTCCTGTAGAGCATTAATTATCGGCTTTGAAAAAAACAGAGCCCCTCAGTATGATGAGAGTACACACAAACCAAAACTCATCTTAAGGAGGAAGCCCTACTATGAATTTTAAAATGCAAAACAAACAAAATCAACTGATTGAAAGAATTACGGATCAACATCTAGTTGTTGGTGTGGATATCGCCCAACACGTACACGTGGCCCGTGCTGTAAACTATCGAGGCATTGTGATCGGGAAACCTTTGTCTTTTGAAAATAACGAAGAGGGTTTTACTAGATTACTAAATTGGATCAAGGAACTAAAACACATGAAAAACCTAGACACCACGATAGTCGGAATGGAACCTACCGGTCATTATTGGATAAACCTTTCAAAGTGGCTAGTCAAACAAAACGTTGATGTCGTTACGGTCAATCCTCACCATGTCAAAAGAAACAAAGAAAATCGTGATAATACGCAATCCAAAAGTGATAAAAAAGATGCCCTTGTCATCGCTGATATGGTGAAGAATGGCTATTATGCCTTCGTTCGTTCCACTTCAGAATCATTTGAAAAACTTCGTGTCCTTATGGCCAACCGAGATGTGATCGTTAAGCGCCTTGTTAGCTCCATCAACCAGATTAATCGCTGGGTGGATGTTGTCTTTCCCGAGCTCCGGCAAGTGTTTAAAGACGTATCATGTAAAGGGGCAATCGCAACCCTACGCCTCTTTCCTACCCCAGCTGAAATATGTTCCTTACAGCCTCAAGATATCGTAACCGGGTGGAAATCATGTATGAAGCGACATTCCGGGCATAAAAAAGCCCGTTCCCTGATTACATTGGCCAAGCGTTCAATTGGTACGAAACAAGCCCTTGATGCGTATAAACTTCACTTGGAACAGTTATTAGAGGAATATGATCTCGCTTCATCCCAACTCGAAAGAGTGACGCAAGAAGTCACAAACGTCTTGGAACAGATTCCATTCGTTAAGCAAATACTTGCCATTAAAGGAATCAGCGAAATTTCACTGGCGGGCATCTTAGGAGAAGCTGGAGATCTGAGTGGGTTCGCTCACGGGAATGCGCTCCTTCGTCATGCAGGATTGCATCTCGCTGAGGCAAGCTCTGGGAAGTGGAAAGGCCAAATTGTTCTTTCCAAACGTGGAAGATCACGCCTGCGGCGTTACCTCTTCCTTGCGACCATGAGTCTGGTGATGAATAACCCTGAGTTTAAAGCCCTACACTCGAACAATGTTAAGGTGAAGAAGATTAAGAAAATGAAATCCATCATGAAACTATGTGGAAAACTCGCCCGTGTCCTAGTAGGGATTGCTCGTAATGGCTCTGTCTATAAACCGGAAATGGTATTCCCTCTTGAACAACTAGCGACGTAAATTTACATTCACATTGTTTTTACGAAAGTTGGCTTATTCGTAGGATTTCAAAGAAAGCACGAAGTACTGGATATATAGAACAAAAGGGCAATGACCCGTTCCGTTAGCAAAACCAGCCTCCACCCCTTGGATAGGCATGACGAAGGAATGAAAGGGCATAGGATTATGACCCGTTGAGACATGGGAGGGAAAGCCTCCAGGGGCGACGTGGAAAATGCGTGCGACATATGTAATAATATGGGATTCTCAATGGATCCCCTATTTCAACCTGCCCTCATCTTATCAAAACGGTCCTATCTCTTTCGTTCATCTAAAGCAACCTATACCATGTGGTTTGAAATCCTGCGAATAAGCGAGTATTCGTGAGCATTATCTATTAAACTGAGGGAGTTCTATAAGCTTTAAATGAAATTTTTACTAAGATAGCCCTGCAAACTTATTTTTAAATCCATAAAATCAACTTGATTCACGGTAATTTCAGGTTCGATCCAAGAAAAACCATCACCTTTAAACCTCGGTATTATATGCATATGATAGTGTTCAACATCTTTGTAAATTCCATTTTCTTGCATAATGGTTATTCCATCTGTATTGAGTAAATTTTCAAGTGAAATAGCTACTTTTTGAGATATAAGAATTACTTCATTCAAACTCTTTCCATCAACTTCACTGAATTCTTGGTAATGTGTTTTGGGAACAACTAAAACGTGCCCTTTATTTATTGGGAATTTATCTAAAAAGCAACACACCAACTCATTTTCATATATTATGTAGGCCTCAGCTTTTTTTGGATCCTTTTTCCGTAATAAAAATCATTTCTATTTTCTTAATTTATTAAACTGCCCCATTTGTTGAATAAGAAAAAGGTTGCCGCAGACAACCCTTTGTTAAACTTTCGCACCATTTAGGTTAACACGATTTAAATAGTTACCATAAGGTTTAACTTCTCAAATCATTGTTCTTTTATCAAATCAGAATTATAGTTTCAGGACCATTCTTACTGTTTTAAGGGTATGTCCATCAAAGTTATCATCAAATTCAGATACAACTTCTAATCCTTTTGCCTTGTAAAACGTTGTTCCTATTTGATTATCTTTTTCTACATTGATAAAAATTTCTTTTGCACCTTCTAAGTTCTTAATGCCCTCTTTTAGCAAAGCAGTTCCTATTCCTTTTCCTTGGTATTCTGGGTTTATATAAATCGCTCCAAGTTCCGCCTCCCCGCCTTCTTTTACAGGAGAGAAGTTAGCGAAGCCCACAATTTTCCTATCAACCTCTGAAACGAATATAAAAGAACCCTCTAAACGTTTTTGCATCATCTCATCATTATAAGCATACTTTAAGAAATTTTCCTGAATTTTAAGAGGGATAATGCCTTCATAGGTAGAGTTCCAACTTTTTTTTGCAACTTGTTGAACTTGATGTATGTCCTCCATTTGCATTTTACGGATAGTAAAACTCATTTTCATCACTCTTTCATATGTAATTATAATTCTTGTTATTTGGATTTAATCATTTTAATATAAATTCCACTAATTAGTAAGAAATTCCTTTTATTCTTAATAAACTAAACTGTTCCGTTAGTGCCATAAGAAAAAGGCTGCCGCGGCAACCCTTCCTAAATGAAGTAAAGCACCCTTTAGCTTAATAAGGGATTTTGATGTGGTTAACTTTTATCTTATACCAAGTTGATTTCCAATTCTTTTTTGTTATGCGATCTTCATAAATTTCCACTCGCTCTTTAGTCTCTTTAAAATACGGTGTTGGTTTTACCTCTAAATTAATAACATCACTAATTCCACAAGGGGCTGTTAATATTACATTGTCATTGTCATTTTCATCTAACTTTACTCCTAAAGCTGTTGCTGTTTCTGGAAACTTCGATATAGCATCAACAGACGAAGAATAAGGAGGCATATTACTTTTAACATGCATTCTCGCTTCATTCTTTACCGACCAAGGGATATTGGGTATAAGGGATTTTAGTTTTTTTCGATTTTCTTTTCTTCTAATTTATCAATATTTGTTGGATCAAAATAGATCACATCAATATCTGGAATAGTTGTTCTTACGCTAAAATCGTGTAACACATCCCAGACCTTTGATCGGATAAATCCAGCACATATCCACCAATCAGGCAAATTCAATGATTTGGCAGATTCTAATATTTCCATCATCCATTTATCTTCTCTAATAAGCGAAACGATTTCTTCCTCATTATTACTTTAAAATTACTCCTTGTAAAATGTATTTCATTAGTTATTCTTTAACTTCGGATTCAAATCCTTCTTCAACTAAACTGCCCCGATAGTTCCATAAAGAAAAAGCTGCTTTAAAGACAGCTTTGATCTTCAGCTAACGCTCCTGTAGTTTTATAAGAAACTCCTATGGCGGCGCTCCTCGCCGCCACCATCTACCACGAAAACCTGCTCTTTACCCAAAATAAAGTCTAACCCATTAAGCCCTTGACAATAATGGATGATAACAATACAACCAGGCTGAACTTTTTTTGGTGGATCTTAAGGAAGATACCCTGTATAAGAAACTGGTTGTGACAGTATTGAAGAACCATTTAGTGTACTACAAGTACGTATACAAAAATTTTTGTAACAAATCTCCTGTCATATGTATTGTTAATCTTTTATTGAGGTGATTCTCCTATGGAAGCAATGATTGAACGGTGTGCTGGCCTAGATGTACACCAAGAAACAGTAGTAGCCTGTGTATTATTTGGTCCATTAGATAAAAAGCCAAAAACCTCTATTGAAACGTTTTCAACTACAACAACGGGACTCTTGGCTTTAAGTGATTGGTTAACTACCCTTCAGGTATCCGATGTTGTGATGGAAAGTACCGGAGTCTACTGGAAACCAATATGGAATATTCTCGAAGATTCTTTTCACCTTGTTCTTGCCAATGCCAGGCATGTCAAAAATGTTCCAGGGCGTAAAACTGATGTGAAAGATGCCGAATGGCTTGCCAAGCTTCTAAGATGCGGACTTATTGAAAGCAATTTTGTTCCACCGGAGGATATTCGTGATTTACGGGATCTTACTCGTTATCGAAAAAAATTGATTCATCATCGCACATCCGAGCAGAATCGCATTCACAAAATTCTTCAAGATGCTAATATCAAGCTAACATCCGTACTATCAGACATTTTTGGTGTATCGGGACGCCGTATCCTTGAAGCGATTCTAAACGGTGAAAAAATAGAGACCGATGGTCTTCGAAAAATGGTGGATTGGCGAACAAAAGCTAGTATTACGGACATTGCCAGTGCAATTAATGGACGTATTCGCCGTCATCATCGTGATATGTTGCGTTACCATTGGGAGCATATGAGTTATTTAGAAAAAGCCATAGAAGAATTGGAAAAACAAATCGATCAACTCCTGTCCCCCTATCGTAAGGAAGTAGAATTATTGGATGGAATACCTGGTGTGAACAAAGCTGCCGCAGCTACTTTTATTGCAGAGATGGGCGTGGATATGTCCGTATTTAAGTCAGCTAAACATCTTGCCTCTTGGGCTGGTGTGAGTCCTGGAAATTACGAAAGTGCTGGTAAAAAAAAACGAGTAAAACCACACAAGGTAACAAAGCTTTGAAAACGATGGCTGTAGAATGTGTACTAGCGACATCAAGACAAAATAATCGAATTGCTTCACATCGAAAAAGGATTACCAAACGGCAGGGAAAAATGAAGGGACGAATCGCTTCTGCTCATTTACTACTAACGATTGCTTACAACATCTTAAAAACAGGGGAACCCTATCAAGAACTAGGCTCAAATTATCTTGAAGAAAAACAAAATAACAAAGAATTAAAAATGATCGAATACCTAAAAAAGAAAGGCTATACAATCGATCCATCTGAACAACAAACTGCATAACCAGTTAAAATAACGACATAGTACATTTACGTCCTTCAAAAAAATTAGAATATGGTGGGCTTATTTAAGTATGGCCTTTCACTAAAGTGTTTTCATACAAAAAAGTCCTATTTATAAATTACTTCATAAAAATCCAAAACATCTTTTTCCGCGACTCCATTTGACATAAACCCACCTATTAATTTAACTATTTTACTGTCTTCATCAATTTCAACCTTATATTTTTGCTCTTCGTATATTTCAATACGTGGAGTTACATCAAATATGCTAACCTCTGAAAGCATATTGTTTTCATAGAAGTATTCCTCGTAGTAAAGGTTTTCGTACTCCTGTGTGCCACATACGCTACGTTCATACTTAACAATTTTCCCATTATCATAAGTACGTACATTTGGACACCACATCAATGTGACCCATATTATTAAACTCTACTCCAAGAACAATATCATCGGAGTAAATCAAGAATTCTTCATCAAAACGGCTAACTGGAGTGGTAAACTCATTTACACCTTTTACCCTTATCAATCTATTGTCTGCATCGAAGCCGTATTCATAAGAATATTTCCCAAAATCCGGTTTTCTTTTAAGTAGTTTACCTCTTTTAAAATTTCCTACGATCAAATCAAGTACCAGACTTGGACAATAATATCCTCTGTGAAGTGTTTCTCCACCTTTTGAATACTCAAAAGTGACAATTTCCTTTTCTTTTGAATTCTGTAATTGGGAAAGTTTACTCGCAAACTCATTTCTAATGCTTACTAACTCTGAGATAATATATTTGAACGAGTTTAATTTATTTTTGTCGATTTGAATATTTGAATTTTTCATTTGTTCCATCGCTGATTGTTGCAATTCATTCAGCATACGTTCAAAGTTATCCATTTTATCACCCTACAGTTCATTAATTGCCTTTATTATTATTTATTTACTTTTTGTTTGTTTTGTTGCTTATTAAACTATCCTGCCCCGTTAGTGCCATAAGAAAAAGGTCGCCTCAGCAACCTTACTTATTTTGAAGTAAAGTACCCGTAAACTTAAGAAGATGTTAAGGTAACAAATTCTTCGGCATCTTTAACGCATAATTCAATTACTTTTTCCCAAAAGGCTTCTGATGTAATATCTTCCCCTAAATGCTTCATTACTAAATCTTCTGTGGACATACTTCCTGAATCACGAAGCAAGTCTAAATAATCTTTTTCAAATTCTTTTCCTTTTTCCTTTGCCTTTGCATAAATACTTAGAGAAAATAAGTATCCGAATGTATATGGGAAGTTGTAAAATGGAGATTTGGTCATATAATAATGTGGTGTCCAAATCCACGAATGGATAGAAGCATTATCAAGAGAACCTTCATACCCTTCATCTATTGCTTCTTGCATTAGTTCATTTAAACGTGATGATGAAACAATCCCCTCTTTACGTTCCTCGTAAAATTTCTTTTCAAACAAGAACCTAGAATGTATATTCATGAAATTCATCACACTACGTTTTAATTTTTCATCAAGCAGAAACAATTTTTCTTTAGTGGATTCAGCTTTTTCCATTGCAGCATCTAAGATGATCATTTCGGAAAATGTTGAAGCAGTTTCAGCAATACTCATTGGATATTGTTTATTCATTCCATTAACCGGTTTCATCGCATGGTTATGAAATGCATGACCTAATTCATGTGCCAAGGTTAAAACATTGGTAATTCTACCACCATATGTCATAAAAACTCTTGATTCTCCTGAAAGTGGGAACCCCGCACAAAACGCAACAGTTGATTTATTTGGACGATCTTCAGCCTCTATCCAACCTTTATCAAATGCCTGCCGAGAAAAACTTTCTAATTCCGTTCCAAATTGACTAAAATGCTCCAAAATAAAATCCACAGCATCTTCATATTTTATCTTTTGATTACCTTTTGTAACAGAAGCCCAAAAGTTATACGAATGCATTTTTTCATCGCCATTCATTTTTGCTTTTTGATTTAGGTAATTTGTAAAAGGTTTTTTGTATTTACTAACGGCTTTCCACATTGCATTCAGTGTTTCCTCTTTGATGCGATTTTCAATCAAAGGAACTTTTAGTATATTTTCTAATCCTCGTTTTTTGTACACTTGTAATCGGAAACCTGCGATATGATTCAGTATTTTGGCAAATAGTTCTTCTTGCTCGTTCCATTTATCTTCCAAAGCCCTATGAGACTCTTTGCGAACCTCTTCATCAGGGTGTGAACGTAAATTTATCGCTTGACCAACAGATAATTCACTTTTTTCTCCGTCGATTTGAACATTAACTCTAATACTATTAACAAGTGAATTATAAAACTGCCCCCAAGCATGATAACCATCTACCATCAGATCTGAAACTAAGCTTTCTTCTTCATCTGAAAGATGCATCTCGGCTTTTTTACGCCATTCATTAAGTATGAACTTATAGTTATTTAAAACCTCAGTATCTAGTATACCTTCCAACAAATGTTGATTTGTGTTTACAAGTACTTTTTGTACTTTTTTAAAAGCAGACTCAAAACGAGCATTTATAGAAGATGTTTTTCCTCGTAGTGTTGTAGCAGTTTGATCCTTTGGGTTTTGTGCAAGAAGACAGGTTATAAAAGAATTGGCTTGTGATAGGTTCATTCGAATGTCTATTATGTATTCAATAATATCTACAACTTTTAATGATTCATTTAATTCTTTTGGAGTATGAAAAAATTTTAATTTTTCTTCAAATTTAGAAACTTTGGTTTCCAATTGTTTTAAATGTTCACGAAATTGAGATGATTGGCTCCCATCTGGAAACAATTTATCCAAGTTCCATACTTGCAGATACTCTGTTTCTTTCATTTGTTTGCCCCCTAAAAATTTTAATACTACGGTTCCTTAATAAAACGTACATTCTCAGTTTATCAAACTAAGGAATATTATGGGGGTACTTTAACTAATCTGCCCCGATAGTTGCATAAAGAAAAAGTCGCCTTAAGACAGCCCCAATCTTCAACTAACGCATCCGTTAGTTCTACAAAAAGAAAAATATAGAAAGCTAGTTTACCTTTAACATGCATATTCCGTTAATTAGGCTATCTAGGAACGTTTAACTTTGTCGGTATTTTTGTTTTGATTATTAATCAAGGCTGAACCATAAATGATTCAGCCACTGTTTTATTTTTCTTATTGTCCGTTTTCATCTGTTTGTGAATCGTCTTCAGTACCTTCTGTTTCAGCTCCATCATCAGTTTGATTATCTTCCGTTTCTGTATCTTCTGTCTCTGTACCCGCACTACTGCAACCTTCGACAACACCAACCAACATGAAAGACGCCATCAATACCATAAGCCATTTTTTAAGGTTCTTCATCCTTTTCTGCCTCCATGATTGTTCAAATTTAGTTACAAGACTATCATACAGGCATTTCAGAAAATCAGAATCTTATTTACCATTTTTTAACAAAAATTCGCAATTTCTTTAAAGTCCCTTAACATTTCTACTATTTGGAAATCCATTTATTATAGACACCTTTTTTTCATTTCTTAAAAATGTTTTTTTTCATTTTTTCAAACAGAAAATGGTTGCCTGTATCGATGAGGCATATTCAAGGACGACATTTGACCTGATTAAATTCTGAGACAAGAGTCATCTAGATGACTTGTTTCCACTTTTTTAGAATAAGCACTTATTGTATTCCAAAGCATGAATTTGCTGCATATCTCCATCTTTATATTTTTCCAATGTTATAAAAAAACCAACCTTTGGTAAAGAGCAAATTAGCTTAAATACTCAATGAATCTCGAACCCTTTTATAAAGCCTTTATGTTCTCTTGATCCTATAGACATAAGCGTAACATGTCTTCCCTCTAGTCCACTGTGAGAATAAAGTAGATCAAATTTGAAAATTCCCATGAAATTAGGCTCAACAATCGAGCTTCGATTGAATATCGAAACTCGATGGCTTCCTAAACTTTTTTAGATGCTGTCTACTTGACGGTGTAAGTCCGCTATCTATGTCTTCTTTAACTACCTTACCTTTTCAAACCCCCTTTAATTAATCCATCCTTTTCTTTTTAAAAAAACAAAAACAATCAATGTGATTATGCATATATCAAATAGACTTTCTATTTCTATTCCCAAGTCTTCAAAAAAATCCTTCAACATCCTTTTTCAAACTCCCTTAGTATGATAGCTATATCTCTCGAAAGCTCACTTACTCGCAGGATTTCATAACCCCTGAAATTAATTATAAGTTGTTTGAATCTTGTAGTTTTTTAATCCATTCGAGTAATCTAGTGAATACCCTTTGGCTATTTTCAAAAGTAAGAGAATCACCAACGACGATTCCACGAAAATTTACAGCTCGTGACACTTTTAATAGTTGTGAAATATTCACACCGACAACGAGATGACGATCCGAAATTTGTTCAATAGCTGATTTTATTTTTTTTGCATTTTATACTTCATAGTAGAGCTTCCACCTTATGATGCGTGTTGTGATTATGTATACTTATCGCACTGATGGGCTCTTTTTCGAAGTTAAAATCTAGCGTTCTACAGGAATGCTCCCTGCCCAATAAGTTTTTTCACGTAATCCAAAGCGTGGTTCATCGCCAAGAGATGAACTACTGAAAAACCGGTATCTCCTAGGGGAGTAATGCCAGACATATAGTATTCTTTAATACTTAAAAAGAAGTGGACATGTTGGTATTGATATAGGGAATAGCTAGTCATGGGAGGCACAAACTAGTACTGGCATCGCATTTGTGATAGAACAAAATACTTCCAAGTCTAGTATTCTGTCTGTTCTAATAGTATCAGCAAAAATTTATTTTTGAAATATTGAAAAAATTAAATAAGTTACTCAATTATCTTTAAAATTTTTGTCTATCTCCTATCTTTGCAACGTGTTAATATGAACTTAATCAAACACGATTGTTTTATTACCATGAACAATAACTTTATCTTCAATATGCCAGGAAACAGCTTCGGCAAAAACTTGTCTTTCAACATGACTTCCGGCAACCTTTAATTCTTCTATTGTATGTCTATGATTAACCCGCTTTACATCTTGCTGAATAATGGGTCCTTCATCAAGATCATTCGTAACATAATGGGCAGTTGCTCCAATTAACTTAACACCTCGGTTATAGGCCCTGGCATAAGGGTTTGCTCCGACAAATGCCGGTAAGAAAGAATGATGAATATTAATAATTTGATTGGGAAACTCGGAAATAAATTTAGGGGAAAGGATTTGCATATATCTGGCCAAGGCAATAGAGTCTACTTTCCCTTTCAGTAGTTCTAGAGCTTTCTGTTCAGCTTGTTGTTTTGTTTCATGAGTTATAGGGATATGATAATAAGGGATACCATAACTCTCTACTACTTCTTTTAAATCAGGATGATTACTGATTACCATTGGAATTTCCACTAGAAGTTCATTCGATTTCCAACGCCATATAAGCTCCATTAGACAGTGATCCATTTTAGATACAAAAATGGCCATTCGTTTTCTTTTCTTATTTCCGCTTAAGCTCCAATCCATTGAATAAGCCTGAGCCAGCATATGTATGTCTTCCTCAAGTTTTGCATAGGAAACATCAAAATCATTTAAATCAAATTCGATCCTCATAAAAAACATACCTGTTTGTGGATCCGTCGTATGTTGATCAAAATGAACAACATTTGCTTTGTTTTCTAATAACAGATTAGATACAACCGAGATAATACCTGGCTTCTCTGGGCAAGATATTAATAATTTAGCCCGGTTAACATTCACTTCTTTAATCAAGGTTCTTTCACCATCCTATTGAATTGTAATTAAAGCACTAAAAAGCTGCGGATTCAAAACTGAATATACTACTATCGATGATTGAACAATCCCTGTAACTGCAATAACGAATCCTATCATTCTTGAAATACGGTGAGGATGGGCGAAAGAATTACAAAGAATTTTGCAATCACAACACATTTTTTCAGTTTTCACTAGAATTTTTATCTAGGCATGTATTTCTTTACCATACACAGCCAGGGCTGCTTCCCCAATAGCTTCCGCTAATGTAGGGTGCGGGTGTATTGTATGAGCGATATCCATGGCAGTTGCATTTAATACCTGTGCAAGACCAACCTCTGTGATCATATCGGTTACATGTGGCCCAACCATATGCGCTCCTAATATCTTATTAGATTCTTCTTCAACAACAAGTTTGACAAAACCATCTGATTCACCAAAAACAAGAGCCTTTCCAATCGCACGGAATGAGAATTTGCCTGTTTTTACTTGATATCCTTTCTGCATTGCTTCTTCTTCTGTTAGACCGACACTCGCTACCTCTGGACTGCTATATACGCATTTTGAAACAAGTGTTGGATCAAGAGGCACAGGGTTTTCTCCTGCCATATGTTCGATCGCGATAATTCCTTCATGTGAAGCAACATGAGCAAGCTGCAATCCGCCAATCACATCTCCAATTGCATAAATGTTTGGCTCATTCGTTTGATAATACTCATTTGTTTGAATAAAACGTTCGACTTCAACTTTCGTATTTTCAAGATGAATGCCTTCTACGTTAGGTAATCTTCCGACGGATACTAATAATTTTTCTGCTGTAAATGTCGTTTCTTTCCCCTTATATTCCGCCTTAATAGAGACTCCATCCCCTTTTTCTAACGATTCTGGAAGAACCTTTGCCCCGGTTACAATTTTCACACCTTTTTTCTTCATTAGTCGCTGTACTTCCTTTGAAATATCTTTATCTTCCGTTGGTAAAATGCGCTCGGCATACTCTATCACAGTCACTTCTAATCCAAAGTCAATAAGCATCGATGCCCATTCAATTCCAATAACACCGCCGCCGACAATAATGATGGAATTTGGGAGCTCTTTCATTTGCAGTGCTTCATCCGATGTCATCACATATTCGCTATCCGCTTCTAAACCGGGAAGTGTTCTCGGACGAGATCCTGTTGCTATTAAAATATTTCTGGGGGTTAATATCATTTCCCGTTCTTCATTATTCAATTTCACCAAAACATCTTTTGTCTGTAAAATACTTCCTTTACCCTCGTACACATCTATTTTTCCTTTTTTCATTAAATGTTGTACACCTTTATATAAACGTTCTGTAATTTCTTCTTTCCTGGCCTGTACTTTTGAGAAATCCAGTCCTACTTCCGGGGCAATAACACCGAATTTATCTGCATTCTTTGCATTTGAATATACTTCTGCACTTCTTAATAAGGCTTTACTTGGAATACAACCTGCATGAAGGCATGTTCCACCAAGTTTACCTCGTTCAACTACCGCTGTTTTTAATCCTAATTGAGATGCACGAATGGCCGCAACATATCCACCGGTGCCGCCTCCGATGATAACAATGTCATATTCTTGATTCATCTAATACTTCCCCCTTTTGTTTTCATAAACTTGGATATTTGAATATTGTAAGAAAAAAACCTTTCTAAACACGATCTTCTATATAATAGGTAAGCTGTAACGATTCTATTAATCTATTTCAATGGCACATGCACTGGATGCAAAGCTATCTCCGACAATAAAGCCACGATCTTCTAAATAATCAATTTGTGTCTCCTCATCTAAATAGCGTTTAGTAAAAAGATCTAATCTAAGCTGAACTCCCTCATATTCAATAATTGTATCGTTTCTGCGGGGCTCGTCCAATACGAGGGAGAACTTCACCGACACCCCGCGGCCGCCGGCAATATCGGCATCAATACGAGGAATTTGTGCATCCTTACGAGCCATTTCCTTCAGCTTAATTATGGCTGACACTGTTATTTTGACTACCATCTGATTCTCCCCTTTCTTACTAGGTTTATTTAAAAATGATTACGCATTAGCCTTTGCTGCACGGACTTGTTCATCTGCATGATAGGAGGAGCGAACAAGCGGACCGGCTTCACAATGACTAAACCCTTTTGACAAGGCAATGTTTTTCAGTTCTTCAAACTCTTCTGGACTCCAATATTTTTGGACCTTCAAATGTCGTTTAGTAGGCTGTAAATATTGGCCAATAGTCATAATCTCCACATTGTTAGCACGAAGGTCATCCATCGTCTCCATAATTTCTTCTTTTGTTTCTCCTAGACCAATCATAATGCTTGATTTCGTCGGGATAGTGGCATTCATTAGCTTTGCCCGCTTTAAAAACTCTAGTGAACGTTCGTATGTTGCACGAGCACGAACTTGTGGAGATAATCGTTTTACTGTTTCAATGTTATGATTCAAAATGTCTGGCCTTGTATCCATTAATGTTTTTAAGTTGTCATATTCTCCATTCAAATCGGAGGGGAGAACTTCAATGCTGCAGAATGGATTTCGCCGCCTCACAGCCCTTACAGTTTCTGCAAATACCTTTGCTCCACCGTCTTTTAAATCATCACGAGCAACAGCGGTAATCACGACATGCTTTAAGCCCATTTGCTCTACTGATTCTGCGACACGTTCAGGCTCTTCCCAATCAAGCTCTGAAGGCAGCCCAGTTTGAACTGCACAGAACCTGCAAGCTCGCGTACATACACTTCCTAAAATCATGAAAGTTGCCGTTTTTCTGACCGCCCAGCATTCATGAATGTTAGGACATCTTGCTTCTTCACAAACAGTATGAAGCTTTTTTTCACGCATCATTTTCTTTAAGCCCGTATATTGTTCATTGGTATTTAATTTAATTTTAAGCCATTCTGGTTTACGAAGATTACTGATGGACATTTTATTTCTCACTCCTATGAGCAGATGTAATTTTTGTTTTAAGGTTGTTCAATAGTCTATAAAAAGACCAATTGAATTTCTCCATTGCTCTGTCTTTTTAATTCTAAAGAATATTTCTTCTCGCCCTTCTTGTCTCTTTTTGTCATCCTTTTTACACGCGCTTACATCAAACCACCATGAATGAAATAATGAGACTCTCCTTTTCTCTTTATTTTCATCCCTGGTGGTTCATGTTCAAGCATTTATTTATGACTTTACCGTTTCTTCCTCTACTACTTCCTCTTTGGAATAACGCAAGATTGGTTGTCTAGCTGCTTGGACCTCATCCAATCGCCCTATGACCGTAGTATGTGGTGCGTCTAAAACAACCCCTGGGTTTTCTTCCACTTCTTTGGCAATTTGAATCATTACATCCGCAAAAGCATCGAGTGTTTCCTTCGACTCTGTTTCTGTCGGTTCAATCATCAAACATTCCTCAACATTTAACGGGAAATAGATGGTCGGCGGATGGTAGCCGAAATCTAGCAGACGTTTTGCCATATCAAGCGTTCTTACACCCAGCTTTTTCTGCCTAGAACCGGATAGAACAAATTCATGTTTACAAATTTGTGAAAATGGCGCTTCAAAATATGGCGCTAATCTTTTGCGAAGGTAATTAGCATGAATCACGGCACTTTCAGATACTTGGCGCAGCCCTTCAGGCCCCATCGTGCGAATATAAGTATACGCCCGCAAGAGAATTCCGAAGTTTCCATAATACCCTTTTACCCGTCCTATAGAGTGCGAATGATCAGAGTTCAGCACATATTTATCCCCGGATTTTTCTATTCGCGGCACTGGCAAGTAAGGAGTAAGTTTCTCTTTCACACCGACAGGGCCTGCCCCTGGACCGCCACCTCCATGAGGGGTCGTAAATGTTTTGTGAAGATTTAAGTGCACGATGTCAAAGCCCATTTGGCCTGGTGTTGTTTTACCTAAAATGGCATTGGCATTCGCTCCGTCATAATATAATAGGCCCCCTGCTTCATGGACAACCTGGGCGATTTCCACAATTTCTTTTTCAAAAAGTCCAAGGGTATTCGGATTCGTCAACATTAGCGCAGCTGTATCAGGTCCCACATGTTTCTTTAATTCTTCTAGGTCAACTAATCCATTTTTATCGGATGGGATCGTGATCGTTTGAAAACCAGCAACACTTGCACTTGCAGGATTTGTACCGTGCGCGGAGTCTGGAACAAGTACTTTCGTTCTGGTTTCACCTTTTTGAGCATGATACGCCTTAACCATCATTAAACCTGTCCATTCCCCTTGAGCCCCTGCAGATGGCTGTAAAGTTACAGCATCCATTCCTGTAATGACAGCTAGCTCTTCTTGTAATTCATATAAAACTTCTAATGCACCCTGTACTGTTTCAACCGGCTGATATGGATGAATGCGGCTAAAGCCTTCCAGACGTGCCACATCTTCATTTATTTTCGGATTGTACTTCATGGTACAAGAACCCAGTGGATAGAATCCATTATCGATCCCATGGTTTTTATTAGAAAGCGCTGTGTAATGGCGGACAAGCTGCAACTCTGATACTTCTGGGAGCTCCGCCGGTTCGTCACGAATTAAATGCTTTGGAAATTTGTCATTTATATCAACATAGTCAACGTCACTTTCCGGAAGACTTGAGCCCACACGCCCTGGTCGACTTATTTCAAAAATTAACTCATTATATTCAACCATTTACAATCGCCTCCAAAACATCAATAAATTGATCAATTTCTTCTTTTGTTCGCTGCTCAGTCACAGCTAGCAGCATTTGATTTTCAAAGCCGTAATCACTTTTTAAATCAAATCCACCGATAATACCGGCCTTAAGAAGTTTTTCATTGACTTCCTTTACCGAACGAGTAAGCTCGACAACAAACTCATTGAAGAATGGTGCTTCATTGATAATGGTAAAGCCTTTTTGTTCTAGAGTTTTCGCCATGTAATCAGCTTTCTCAATGTTTAGCTGTGCCATTTGACGAATCCCTTGCTTTCCAAGTGATGTCATACAAATAGAGGAGGCAAGAGCATTTAATGCCTGGTTGGAACAAATATTGGATGAGGCTTTATCACGGCGAATATGCTGTTCACGCGCTTGCAATGTTAACACAAACCCACGTTGTCCTTTTTCATCTGCTGTTTGCCCTACAATACGTCCTGGGATTTTGCGCATGAGTTTCTTACTTACCGCAAAATAGCCGCAGTGTGGACCGCCAAAGGACATTGGGATTCCTAATGGCTGCATATCACCGATCACAATATCTGCCCCAAGTTTCCCAGGAGCCTGCAAGAGTGCTAGTGCAAGAGGATTGGCGCTTACGATTAAAAGGGCACCTTTTTCTTCCGCAATTTTCTTAATTGCTTTTAAATCCTCAATGGAACCGAAGAAATTTGGATATTGAACAATTACGGCAGCAGTGTCCTTATCGATTTGTTCTTGCAGCTTCCCTAAATCTGTAACCTCATCAGCAAGATTTACTTCCTCAGCTGTGTATCCCGGACCTCCAGCTACTGTATGTAAAATAGCACGGGATTCAGGATGTACCGCTTTGGATACAAGTACTTTTGAACGTCTTGTAGATGCAACGGCAAGTGATGCAGCCTCTGCAAGCGATGTAAAACCATCGTACATGGAAGAGTTAGCCACATCCATTCCTGTCAACTCACAAACCATCGTTTGAAATTCAAAAATCGCTTGTAATTCACCTTGACTGATTTCCGGTTGGTAGGGTGTATAAGCTGTGTAAAATTCGGAACGTGAAATCATATGATTTACCACACTTGGAATATAGTGATCATAGGTACCTGCACCTAGAAAAGTTGGGTAATGATTTGCATTTTTGTTTTTTGTAGCAAGCTGATTCATTTTTTTCAAAAGAAGCGGTTCAGGAACCGCCTCTGGAATGTTTAGCTCATCCTGCAGGCTAATTTCAGCTGGAATATCTTCAAATAACTCATCTATAGAAGAAATATTTAGAAATTTGAGCATTTCCTCTTGGTCCTGTTTCGTATCAGGGAGGTATCTATAAGTGGCTGTCATATTATTCCTCTCCTTCATTAGTAAATGCTTGATATTCATCTTCGTTTAGAAGTGAATCTAATTCTTCTGGATTGGACATTTCTACTTCGACTAACCACCCTGCTTCAAATGGATGCTCGTTAATCGTCTCTGGAGCGCCTTCTAACTCTTCATTTACGGTAACTACCGTACCTGAAACAGGTGAATAAAGTTCGGAAACTGCTTTAACTGACTCGATCGTTCCCATCGATTCATTGACAGTTACTTCATCATCAATCGCTGGATTTTCAACAAAGACGATATCACCTAACGCCTTTTGTGCATAATCAGAGATTCCAATACGTACACGATTTCCTTCTAATTGTTGCACCCACTCATGTTCTTTGCTATATCGTAAAATTGATGTTACTTTTGTCATTGTTTTTTCTCCCTCTCTGTTTTTTGATTTTTGTTATAATTCAGATAATAAAAGACCGATTTTACTCATAGCAGGTTGTCGATTTCGGGCTGCATGTAAAGTAGCGGAAATCGACTTAAAAACTACACGATAACTCTATTAAAATATTTCCTCTTATCTTTTGTAGAATGGTGCATTAACAATAACAGCTTCAATCAGTTTATTACGAATTTCCACTTTTATCGGCGTCCCCACTTCAGCTTGGTCGGCTGATACCAAGGCAAGACCTAAGCTTTTCTTCAAAGATGGTGATTGTGTTCCGGATGTAACAATACCTATTTCCTCTCCACCTTGAGAAATTACCTTGTAACCATGACGCGGAATCCCTCTGCCTGTTACTTCAATCCCTACTAATTTTCGTTTTAATCCAGCTTCTTTTTGTTCTGTAAGAGCAGATTTTCCGATAAAGTCACTTTCTTTGTTCGTCTTTACGACAAAGCCGATTCCTGCTTCAAGCGGGCTGATATCGTTACTGAGTTCTTGGCCATAGAGTGCAAGACGTGCTTCAAGTCGAAGCGTGTCCCGTGCACCAAGTCCACATGGTTGTAATCCATTCGTAGTTCCTGCTTCTAAGAGCTTTTCCCAGAGTACTACCGCTTTGTCTGCTGCTAAATAAAGTTCATATCCATTTTCTCCTGTGTAACCTGTACGGGATACAAGTATGTCGGTAATCCCGGAGATGTTGACATGTTGGGCGAATTTAAAAGAGCCAATTTCTGATAAATCTATTTCCGTTAACTTTTGCAAAATGCTTTCTGCCTTTGGACCTTGGATGGCAAGCTGAGCGATGTCTTCCGAAATATTTTGGAGCGCCATCTCTCCTTTTACATGTTGCTTCATCCATTCGTAATCTTTCTCAATGTTTGCGGCATTAATAACGAGTAAATATTTTTCATTCCCTAATTTATAAACTAATAAATCATCGACCGTTCCGCCGTCTGGATAACACATTGCGGTATACTGTGCTTGATTGATGCTAAGCTTTGTTACATCATTTGTAACAAGGTAGTTAATATAACTCTCGGCATCTTTCCCTTCCACAAGTACTTCTCCCATATGAGAAACATCAAAAAGTCCTGCTTCTGTTCGAACAGCTTCATGCTCTTCTAAAATGCTGGAAAACTGAACTGGCAGAGCCCAGCCACCAAAATCAATAACTTTTGCTCCGTATTTTTTATATACTTCAAAAAGCGGTGTTTGCTTTAATGCTGTTTCAGTACCCATGATCTACCCCCGATTATGATTCATGATTTCCTACAAAAAAGACGTTCTTTCACCCGTTTACCGGTTTCTGTCATTGCCAAGCCACCAAGAGCCGTTTCTCGAAGGGTCCTTGGCATATCATTTCCAACCTTATACATGGCTTCAATTACCTCATCACAAGGTATGCGGCTTTCAATCCCAGCTAGAGACATGTCGGCCGCTGAAAATGCAATTGAGGTTCCAATCACATTCCGCTTGATGCAAGGAACTTCCACAAGTCCTGCGACTGGATCACAAACCAATCCTAAAAGTGACTTCATCGCAATGGCTGTCGCATTCACGGCTTGCAGTGGTGTTCCGCCTTTTAACTCAACGATTGTCCCCGCTGCCATGGCCGTTGCGGAGCCCACCTCTGCTTGACAGCCACCAGCAGCCCCCGAAATGAAAGATCGGTTCGCAATGACAAGCCCGAGCATACTTGCCGTGAATAACCCCATGACTAAATCTTTATAAGGCGTGCCATCATTTTTATGAAGCGAAAACAGTACCCCAGGCAAAATCCCTGCTGCACCCGCAGTTGGGGTAGCTACAATGACCCCCATTCGGGCGTTACTTTCAGAAGTTGCCAATGAAAAGCTCATTGCATTGCTTATATAGCTGCCTGACAAAGATTTACCTTGTTGAACGTAATCATTCATTTTCAAAGCATCTCCGCCAGAAATTCCACTCGGTGCGGTTGAGGCATCCTTTATACCGTTATCAACGGCTTCCTTCATTTTAATCAATCGTTCTTCCATCATACTGATAATAACTTGTTGGTCTCTTCCTGACTTTTCTGCTTCCATCATTAGCATGATTTCGCCAATGCTTTTTTCTTCTCTTTGACAAGCTTCATTTAGTTCTTTCATGGTCTGGATTTCCATCATATAGCCTTGTCCATTACTTTCTTTCTTGGTTGATAAGAACTAGCAAGGGCTGAAAAGTCATCACCTGCACTGAGACGAATCGCTACCATATCGTCGTCTATCATGAAAATCTTGGATAAACCACCACCAAGTGATGCTCCGCCTACCTTTACTACACAATCGCCGCGTTTTGCTGTCACGATTGTTGTGTTAGGATGGTCAAAATACTCGCAGCAGCTTTCAAATTCAATTTCGTACTGCATTCCATTCTCTTTTGCCCATTCCAACGAGTTTTTAATGCGTGAATCATCGGTATCCATCCCAAGTAATCCGCCAAGCAGTGCTTTATCTGTTCCATGTCCTTGATAGGTTTCAGCAAATGAATCATAGAATACAATTTTGACTTCTTTTGGATAATCTCCTAACAGTTCATGGATGAATTTACCGATTGACACGACTCCGGCTGTGTGGGAACTTGACGGTCCTACCATGATTGGACCTATTATGTCAAAACAACTTTGAAATTCCATTGAGTCCCCCCCTTTTTTCTTACACAGTAATTGGTTGTTGAAATAACGGATAAATATCACAAATTCCTTTGGTTGTTTCTTTTGCTGTCTCCAGAACGTCTTTATCCCCTTTACTCTTTAGAACAGCTGAAATCACTTTACCGATTTTCACCATTTCATCCTGCTTCATGCCTCGAGTTGTTAATGCTGCTGTTCCCATTCGGATACCACTGGTAACAAATGGCTTTTCTGGATCATATGGAATCGTATTTTTATTAGCGGTGATGCCTGCTTCTTCTAATAATTTCTCTGCTTCTTTTCCTGTTAAATTCCACGGACGTAAATCTAAAAGGACAATATGATTATCTGTTCCGCCAGAAACAAGAGCTGCACCTTCATTTTTTAATGTTTCACTAAGTGTTGCAGCATTTTCAATGACTTGTTTCGCATAGTCCTTAAAGCTTGGTTGTAATGCTTCGTTGAAAGCAACCGCTTTTGCTGCAATAATGTGCATGAGAGGGCCGCCCTGAATTCCTGGGAATACAGATTTATTAATCGATTTGATAATCTCTTCATCGTTTGTTAAAACGATACCCCCGCGAGGCCCTCTCAATGTTTTATGAGTAGTACTTGTCACAACATCTGCATATGGGATTGGGGATGGGTGAAGACCGGCCGCTACCAGCCCTGCAATATGAGCCATATCCACCATAAGTTTTGCTCCAACTTGATCAGCAATTTCTCTAAATCGTGCAAAATTAATGGTTCTTGGGTAGGCACTTGTCCCTGCAATAATCAATTTTGGTTTTTCTTTCATTGCGATAGCTTCCAACTCATCATAATCAATTAATTGGGTATCTTCTCTAACTCCATAAGACACTACTTCAAACCATTTTCCTGAAACACTGACTGGACTTCCATGAGTTAAGTGGCCGCCATGTGAAAGGTTCATTCCCATTACTTTATCACCAGGCTGAAGCAGTGCGAAAAATACTGCGAAATTTGCTTGTGCACCCGAGTGAGGCTGAACATTTGCATATTTGGCACCAAACAGCTTTGTTAAGCGCTCAATAGCTGCTTGTTCTGCCACATCGACAAATTCACATCCGCCATAATAACGTTTTCCTGGATATCCTTCTGCATATTTATTCGTCATTACACTTCCCATTGCTTCTAATACATCTTGGCTGACGAAGTTTTCTGATGCAATCAACTCTAAGGTTTGATGCTGACGATTTTGCTCGTTTCTGATAGCTTGAAAAATGATTGAATCATTTTGCTGTAAACTCATTTGTACTCCCCCTTGAAAATTTTTGAATTAAAGGTTTGTTGCATAGCTAGTGACTACGAAACACTACCCTTTTTTTGCGCACAAAAAAGAACAGAGAAGGGTAGCTTAGTTTAGCTTTCTCTACCCTTCTCTGTCCTTTTACCTGAGAGTTTAACCCTTTTATATTAAAAGGGCCTTTCCCCTTTGGTGGCGTACTACTTTATACGCGCTCTCCAGAGGTGCGTCCAGTTGTGGTTCCATCTACCTGAGAGATTTGTTCCAAGGGTCTTTTTGGAACTTGCTCCTTCGGTGGCGTGTCGCATTGCACTCTCCCACAACCGTCATTCGCTCATATTTAATTTTATTATGTTTAGAATAATTGGTGGAAATAAGAATGTCAAGATTTTCTTGTAAGCGTTAACATTATTTTTTTGAAAATTCTTACTTTATGAATGTCACATATGGTCATCCAGATTACTCACGGTCGCTTGTATCATCGTTTTTTGCAAGTTGACTATTTTGATAAAGTTAATAGTAGGTCCCTTACTTTTGTCCGTAGCCTCTTAATTTTCCGCTACCTCTTTCTGATCCGCATGATTTACCTTCGTTTTCTGCATCTTATAAATCGCAATCAGCGAAATAAACCAAACAGGAGTTACGAACAAGGCAACACGAGTATCTTCCGCAAGTGCAAGCACAACAAGTACGAACGCTAGGAAAGCAAGGATCAAGTAATTAGAAATTGGATAAAGTGGTAATTTAAATTTGTTCATTTTCGCTAGATCTGGCCTTGTTTTGCGGTATTTCAAATGACTGATGACAGTAATTCCCCAAATAAAGATGAAACATACTGTAGAAATACTTGTAATTAACGTAAATACTCCTTCTGGCATTAAATAGTTCAAAACAACGGAAGTTAGAATGACGACAGTTGAAAAGGCCAGTGCATTGGAAGGTACTTTACGGGCATTAAGTTTTGCAAATGGCACAGGTGCATTTTTATCTTTGGCAAGTGAGTATACCATCCGGCTTGTACTGAAGATTGCACTGTTGCATGCCGAAGCAGCCGATGTTAGGACGACAAAATTGACGATACCAGCAGCTGCAGCGATACCAACAGCCACGAATACTTGGACGAATGGGCTTTCCGATGGGATGATTGCGTTCCACGGATAAACACTCATAATGACAATAAGTGCGCCAATGTAGAAAATTATAATCCGAATAGGAATATTATTGATTGCTTTTGGGATAACTTTCTCTGGATCTTCTGTTTCACCTGCTGTAAGTCCTACAAGTTCAATACCAACAAACGCAAACACTACCATCTGGAATGAGAGGATAAATCCATTTATTCCATTTGGGAACATACCTTCGTGGCTCCATAGATTCGTGAAACTGGCTGCGCCTGAATCTGTGGAAAAGCCTTTAATAATCATGAAAATACCGATAACTATTAGTGCTAGAATAGCGATAACTTTAATTAATGCGAACCAGAATTCCATTTCGCCAAAAAGTTTTACGGTTGCTAGATTCATAAATAGCAAAATGACAAGCGCAATTAAACCTGGCATCCACTGTGGTACGGAGGGAAACCAATACTGGGTATAAAGACCAACTGCTGTTAAGTCGGCCATTGCGATTGAAATCCAGCAAAACCAGTAGGTCCAACCGGTGATAAATGCTGCCATATTACCTAAATAGTCTTTTACAAAGTCAACAAAAGAATTATATTCCAAATTGGTTAAGAGTAGTTCTCCAAGTGCGCGCATGATTAAAAAGCAAATTACGCCTGTAATCATGTAAGCAAATAAAATCGATGGTCCTGCTAAGTGAATAGATTTTCCTGCTCCGAGAAATAATCCCGTTCCAATTGCCCCGCCAATAGCGATTAGTTGTACGTGCCTGTTTTTTAGGCCTCTCGACAATTTTTGTTCCTGCATATGATTTCCCACTCCTAATTTCCAGATAATTGAATAATAATATTCCGATAACATTTTGACATATTATTATTCAACCCAACAAAGAAAACGCTTACAATTTTAATATAATATTACTCAATATGTTGCTGATAAATATTCTGGTTCTGGTGCAAACCTCGACATAATCTACCAAGCCTTTGAAAAGATAAAGGTATTGCATTCAACCTATTGCAGATTCTCTCTAAGGTAAAAGTTGTAGTCAGGAAAATTGAAAAGAAAGACTCATTCTTTAATAAATTTCATAGCACAATCCTCCTTTTTTCGTTTGTGCTATCTTTCCCAGCATAAAAAGGGCATAGGAAAGATAGGTGTTCTCCTATCTTTCCTCTGTCCTTTTACCTGAGAGTTTAACTCCTTTGGTGGCTCATAGCTCTCTCCAGAGACGCGTCCTATTGTGGTCCTTTTACCTGAGAGATTCATACCCAATTTTTGGGAATTGCCCCTTCGGTGCTAAACAATGCGTTTAGTCTCTCCCACAATTATCATCCGCTGATATAAAATCGCATTAACAGTTGTATAATAAATGGTTCTAATGGAAATTTCAACAAATATCTGAAAAAACTTTATTTTCAGAATTTTAAATATAGAGATAGGGCTTTCTGACAGTTCATAAATTATATACCCCTAGTACCCCAAGTGAATTGTGAATTGAATAGGAGTAGATTGCTTTTTACAGTCGATAAACACCGTTCATAATAGTGTACTTTTACAAACTACTTATACCTTTCAAATATACACTACAGAGGATGCTTTCTAGATAAAAGCATCCTCTGTTTACGTAATCATTATTATTGGAAATCATAAAGAAAAACCTCCAATTCAATACCGAAGTTATCTTTAATGTGCTAAATAGTTTTAGTCACTTAACTTCCCTTGTTTTGGTGTACAATTCAAACCAGAACAAAAACATTTAAAGTGATAACGTTGGCAACATTCCCTTCTCTGTCCTTTTAACTGAGAGTTTAACTCTATGCTAAAAAGAGTCTTCCTCTTTGGTGGCGTTTTATAAACGCGCTCTCCAGAGTTGCGTCCCATTGTGGTTCTTATACCTGAGAGATTTGTTCCAAGGTTTTTTTTTGGAACTTGCTCCTTCGGTGGCTGTCTACATTGCACTCTCCCACAATCGTCAACCGCTATACGTTTTTTGAAATACTCTAAATATTCTAAATGGATAATTATTTACATAAGTGTTTTTTATGATATCGCCTCTATTTTTATACATATTCAGGAAACTAAGAAAAGATAAAACGGAGGAAAATCACTTTATATCAGCAAACGCTTTCAAATTTAACAGACTAATGCTTCTTTATGAAGTTCTGCTCTTGATGATCGCTGATTGCATCCTGGTTTCTCTCTTTTTCTTTTAAAACATAACTAAGCAAGTCTAATGAGAGGCGCGCTGCCACTTGTCCAGTTATTCCCGTATGATCGTAAGGAGTAGCAACTTCTACCATATCAAAACCGATTACTTCTCCTCTTTTTGCAATTCCATGGAGTAATTCGTTGACTTCATCATAAAGCAGGCCTCCAGGAGAAGGTGTGCCTGTCGCAGGGGCGATCGATGGGTCGAGGCCATCAATGTCCATGGTAATATAATATTTTTCACCTGCTGGAATAAGTTCCAAAACCTGTTCAAATCCCATCTTTCTCATTTGGCGGGGAGACAAGATGACACTTCCGTATTCTCTGGCAGCATCGACATCTTCTTTTTTACTGCTGCTGATTCCACGAATGCCCAATTGGAAAATCTTTTGAACATGATTCATTTCAGATAAGCGGCGGATGCAGCTTCCATGTCCAACCCGCATTCCTGAACGGTGATCTGCCCAGTCTAAATGCGCATCAATCTGGATCACATGAAATGGCCCGAGTTCACCCAAGCCCTTTCCTACTGGAATTGTAATGGAATGATCTCCACCTAAAACAACCGGCATTGCACCTTTTGAAACGATTTTTCGAATGGCTTCTTCCGTATTATCATGGGATTGCATCATATCCCCATGTACTATGTCTACATCGCCGCAATCAACAACTTTCCATTTCGGGCCAAGATACATGATATCATTTTCAATATCATAGGCTCCATCTAACCCGAAACTATATAATGTAGAGCCTTCACGAATTCCTCTTGGACCCATTCTTGCGCCTGACTTCCATTGTGTTCCCATATCATTTGGAACTCCAATGACAGCTACATCTGCATCTAGCTGGTCTAGATCCGGACATACGGGATATTTCCCGAAAGTACAGATTCCGGTAAAAGGTAAATTAAGATGTTGTTTTTCATTATTCGACATGTACTTTGCCTCCCACTTGTATTACGTTCTCGTTAATATATATGCAAGCTTTATGCCAACCTATAAAACTAGGCAAAACGGAATTGTGTAGTCAATAATGACTATCAGGAACCAACATATTTTCTGATTACTCGATTCTCCTTAGTAAACGCCACAGAGAAAGAGCGCGGGAGAATATAATTATATATAGTAAAATATTATTTTTGTTTTATTAGGTCTTAAAAAAGACAAATCTTGATGAACTGGCTTTTTACTCGTAAAATAAAACAATTAGGCTGACAGCTTTCTTTCTATTAAAGCCCATCTTCAGAATTAATATTTGAAAATTTTTAATTTTTAAAATATTGGTGAATTCAAAAAAGTGCATCCTCTATTATTAGTCAAAAATTTCTTCGATGTAAGCATTACTCACTCTCTTTTATCTCTACTTCTCCATTTTTAATGATCAAACCACTTGGTTGGCTCCACTTCTAAATTAATGTTGATTTGTTTTACCTCACTAAACTCATCTAAACCATAAGTTCCTAACCCCCGACCAATCCCGCTCTGCTTGTAGCCTCCCCATGGTGCTTCATTGTAGGCTAGATTGTAGGCATTAATCCATGTAATTCCGGCTCTTATTTTCTTAATCACTCTTAATGCCTTCGCACCGTCTTGGGAAAATACACCTGCTGCGAGGCCGTATGGAGTATCATTGGCAAGCTGGATGGCTTCCGCTTCATCTTTAAACTTTTGTACAGTCAGTACTGGCCCAAATATTTCTTCCTGAACAATTCTCATGTCCGGTTTGGTATCAACAAATATTGTCGGCTCAACAAAATAGCCCTTTTCAAGTCCATTGCTTGTGATACGCTTGCCGCCGCAGGCTAATGTAGCCCCTTCTTCTATGCCATGTTGAATATATTGGAGTACCTCATTCATATGTGCTTCACTGACAAGGGCACCCATTTCTGTAGATGGTTGATCACCAGGGCCGACCCGGATCTTTTTCGCTTTCTCTATCAGTCTATCGATAAACTTGTCGTGAATGCTCTCTTCAAGCAGCAAACGCGATCCTGCATTACAAACTTGGCCGGCGTTGACAAAAATTCCATATAAAGCATAATCCACGGCCGTCTCAAAGTCTGCGTCGGCAAAAACGATGTTAGGTGACTTGCCGCCTAATTCGAGTGCAATGTTTTTAATATTTCCAGCTGCTTTTTGCATGACGTTTCTTCCTGTTGACGTGCTGCCAGTAAACGAAACCATATCAACTTTATCGCTTTCCGCTAGTTCATTTCCTACTGTTCCCCCACCACCCATAACTAGGTTTGCAACACCATCTGGTATGCCAACTTCTTTGATAATCTCGAACAATTTAGTGGTGGTAACCGGAGTTATCCCGGCTGGTTTAAACACGACCGTATTTCCTGCAGCAAGGGCAGGGGCTATTTTCCAAGCTCCCGTCAGTAAAGGAAAATTCCACGGAGCGATCAGTCCACATACCCCTACCGGCTCTCGAACAACCATAGCCTGTACAGGACCAGAAACAGGATACGTTTGGCCGTCAGGTTTAGTGACTAAGCCGGCATAATAACGAAAACAATCCGCTGCGTCAGCAATGTCAAACTCTGACTCTTTAAGAGGTTTTCCGGTATTGGCTGTTTCAAGTTGGCTAAGCTCAGATACATGTTCTTCAATTTTCTCTGCTATTTTAAATAAATAGGAAGCCCGTTCCGAAGCCGGTAAGTCCGACCAAATCCCGGAATCAAATGCGGTTCGTGCCGCATCAATGGCCATCCGGGCATCTTCTGCATTTCCGTTAGGAGCCTCTGCAATGATCTTGCCGTTTGCCGGATTTACAATATTTTTCTTCTGTTTACTTAAAGAATCCATCCACTCACCGTTTATAAACATTTTCAACTTATGCAATTTGAAAAACCTCCAGTTCGTTATTCTTACTTTATAGCAATCTCATATCCATAAATAGCTATTTATGTACCCGCAGCAAGTGGGCATACGCATGTTTTCTGTAAACCATGGCGGCCGCCCAATTAAAACTCCCATTAAGCCGACCGCCGATTCAAAAATTCTAGATCAACATTAATCTAGTTAAATTTTTAAATTAATGTTGTGTTTTTCGCCTCATAAGTCTTTTGAAATAATTCCAAATAATCTGCTGGTGTCACTTTTCGTGAATTAGTCTGTGTACACAAATGAACGGATGCTCCTTCAGCAAGGAATGGGAAATCTTCAGGATTGATATTATTTAAATCTCGAAAATCAGGAATGCCAATTTTACGAGCAAGCTCTTTTAACAAAACAACACCTTCATAGGCAGTTTCCTCAATTGTTTTACCTTCTTTATTTGCTCCAAGTTTTTCAGCTACAATTGCATGCTTTTCAGGGTTTGAAGGAATATTAAATTCAAACACATGTGGAAGAAATATAGAATTTGCTACCCCATGTGGAGTATCATAAAGACCTCCAAGTGGTTCAGCCATAGCATGTACAGCACCAAGATCCGCGTGATTAAATGCCATACCTGCAATTAAACTGGCTACAAGCATATTTTTCCGTCCTTCTAAGTCGTTCCCATTTTCTACAGCTAACGGAAGGTACTTAGCAATTAATTCAATTGAATAAAGACTGAGAGCATCTGAAATTGGTTCAGCAATATTGCTGGTATAAGCTTCGATAGCATGTGTAAGTGCATCCATTCCAGTAGCAGCAGTAATAGATTTAGGCAGAGTTAGAGTTAATTCAGGATCCAAAATTGCTAGTTTCGGAGCCAATCTAATGTCAAGTATAGCCTCTTTCTGTTTTGTAACTGTATCTGTAATGACAGAACCTGTTGTAACCTCACTTCCAGTACCTGAAGTTGTAGGAATACAAATAAGTGGAGTGATTTCTCTCTCTAGTAAATTAAAACCGTAACGATCTCTAAGCTCTCCTCCATGGGTTAAAAGTGTACCAATTGCTTTTGCTGTATCCATCGAACTTCCGCCGCCAAGACCTATCAAAAGATCTATTTCCTCGTCTTTAAATTGTTGATAGGCTCTATGGCAATCTACATCTTTTGGATTAGGAGTAATTTCATCAAAAACAATATAATTGACACCTTCTTGGTCTAACGAATCGGTAACCTTTTGTAAAATTCCAGTTTGCGCCAGTCCTTTATCGGTAATTAGAAGTGCCTTTTTTCCTCCTAGCTCTTTTGCTCTTTTCCCAATATTTTTAACTTTTCCGTTCCCAAACTCTATAGAAGTAGGAAGATTGAAATTAAAATCCCAGATCATCATTAATGTCCCCTTTCAATTTTTCAAACAGTGTAATAGTACAGTGACTCACTCTCTTTTACTCTTTTATATCTACTTATCCATTTTTAATGATCAAACCACTTGGTTGGCTCCACTTCTAAATTAATGTTAATTTGTTTTACCTCACTAAACTCATCTAAACCAAAAGTTCCTAATCCACGGCCAATTCCGCTCTGTTTGTAGCCTCCCCACGGTGCTTCATTGTAGGCTAGATTATAAGCATTAATCCACGTAATTCCTGCTCTTATTTTCTTAGTCACTCTTAAAGCCTTCGCGCCGTCTTGTGAAAATACACCTGCTGCGAGGCCGTATGGAGTATCATTGGCAAGTTGGATGGCTTCCGCTTCATCTTTAAATTTTTGCACGGTAAGTACTGGCCCGAAGATTTCTTCCTGAACAATTCTCATGTCCGGTTTGGTATCAACAAATATCGTCGGCTCAACAAAATAGCCCATTTCAAGTCCATTGCTTGTGATACGCTTGCCGCCGCAGGCTAATGTCGCCCCTTCTTCTATGCCAAGTTTAATATATTGGAGTACCTTATTCATATGCGCTTCACTGACAAGGGCACCCATTTGTGTAGACGGTTGATCACCAGGGCCGACCCGGATCTTTTTCGCTTTCTCTATCAGTCTATCGATAAACTTGTCGTGAATGCTCTCTTCCAGCAGCAAACGCGATCCTGCATTACAAATTTGGCCGGCGTTGACAAAAATTCCATATAAAGCATAATCCACGGCCGTCTCAAAGTCTGCGTCGGCAAAAACGATGTTAGGTGACTTGCCGCCTAATTCGAGTGCAATGTTTTTAATATTTCCAGCTGCTGCTTTCATGATGCTTCTGCCTGTCGATGTACTGCCAGTGAACGAAACCATATCAACTTTATCGCTTTCCGCTAGTTCATTTCCTACTGTTGCACCACCACCCATAACTAGATTTGCAACGCCATCTGGTATGCCAACCTCTTCGATAATCTCAAATAATTTAGTAGTCGTAATCGGAGTGACCTCGGATGTTTTAAATACAATCGTATTTCCTGCAGCAAGGGCAGGGGCTATTTTCCAAGCTCCAGTCAGTAAAGGGAAATTCCACGGAGCGATCAGTCCACATACCCCTACCGGCTCTCGAACAACCATGGCCTGTACAGGACCGGAAACAGGATACGTTTGGCCGTCCGGTTTAGTGACTAAGCCGGCATAATAACGAAAACAATCCGCTGCATCCGCAATGTCAAACTCTGCTTCTTTAAGAGGTTTTCCGGTATTGGCTGTTTCAAGTTGGCTAAGCTCAGATGCATGTTCTTCAATTTTCTCTGCTATTTTAAATAAATAGGAAGCCCGTTCCGAGGCCGGTAAGTCCGACCAAATCCCGGAATCAAATGCGGTTCGTGCCGCATCAATGGCCATCCTGGCATCTTCTGCATTTCCGTTGGGAGCCTCCGCAATGATCTTGCCGTTTGCGGGGTTAACAACATTACTCGTTTGTTTACTCAAAGAATCCATCCACTCACCGTTTATAAACTTTTTCAGCTTCAACAATTTGAAAAAACCTCCTGTTCGTTATTCTTACTTTAACAATCCCGTTTTAAGAATAGGTAACGCTTTCATTTTTCCTTATTTTCAAAATATTCACACCTCCTTTAGTTACATATACTTACTTCAGTGTAAAAAACGGATTAAAAGTCTTCTACCTTTTGGGAAAGAATTTTTTCATTCATATCTTCTACCTCTTGAGGAATGATCTCCTCATCAAAATGAAACTCAGGAAGAGGCTTGCGGAAAAAATTTGTCATATAAAGAAGATATGCTAAGCCACATATCACCCAAATGCCTCCAAGAATCAATGCCTCTATTTCTAAATGTGACCATAACCACATAGTAAATACTGCGCCAATGAACGGTAAAAATAAATACCTTATGCAATCGTTAAAAGATCGTTTCTGATTTTTTATAAAATAATGGGAGATGACAGATAGATTAACAGATGTAAAAGCAATGAGCCCTCCAAAATTGATAAACTTGATGACTTGCTCCAGAGTTAACACGACGCCTAGTAAAGAAATTATTCCTATCACGATAATTCCGTGTGACGGTGTTTTAAATTTGGGATGAATATAACCAAATAGATTTTCAGGCAATACTGAATCCCGGCCCATTGCATATAACACACGTGATGCGCTTGTAATTGAAGCAACTCCTGAAGAAAAGTTACCAATAATTACCGCAGTAATAAATAATGATTTAAATACGTTTCCTCCAACAAGTATAGCGATTTCCATGGCTGCTGAATCAGTGTTTTCAAATGAAAAACCCGGATAGACCAATTGTGCTAAGTAGGAAGAGCCAATATACAAAACCCCTATTAATAGCAACATTATGATAATAGCTCTTGGGATGGTTTTTTCAGGATTGATTGTTTCCTCTGACAAGGTAGTAAGTGAGTCAAAACCAAGGAAACTAAAACAAAGAATTGAAGAGCCTGCTAAGATTACTGACAAGGGAACCTCTGAATTGAATAATGGTTTACTCGAGAAAAGAGTTCCTGTCCCAACTCCATCTAATAAATTTTTGACGGTTAATATCCAGAAAAAACAAACGAAAATGATTTGAGCAATAACGAAAATTTTACTTGCGGATGCTGATGTCTTTACCCCTAGTATGCTTGGTACAACTATGATAGTAGTTAAAAGAATAATCCACACATAATGTGGAATCCCTGGAAACACTGCACTTAAAAAGACAGTGGACATCAAACACGTCACCATAGGTGTTAAAATATAATCAAGCATAATTGTCCAACCTACAAGAAACCCAACTTCAGAATTAATAGACTTTTGAGTAAATGTATAAGCTGAACCTGAGATAGGATATGCTTTTGCCATCTTTCCGTAGCTGAGCGCTGTAAACAGTATCGCTAGAAATGCAATAATGTACGCACCCGTAATTACACCATGTGAGGTTACGGTAGCTATTCCATAGGTATTAAAAAATACCATGGGGTTATTCCAAGCAATCCCTAAAAAAACAACCTGTGACAAAGTAAGTGTTCTAGCAAGTTTCTTCCGTTTCATAATCAGCTCCCTCACATTTATAAAGAATACTCAGAAGATTTAAATTATTGTGTATTTTGATTATAAAGGTTGTTGTAACACAAAGGTCAACACCTGTATTATATTTTTTAAGGGGGCGATTATACTGAAAGAAAAATTAACCATTGGTGAGATGGCAAAGTTACGAGGGATGACTACGGAGACCTTGCGCCATTATGATCGGATTAACTTATTCAAGCCGCAATATATCGATTCACATTCGGGATACCGCTACTATTCTATTTTCCAGTACGAGGTTTTAGGAACCATCAAAGAATTACGACAACTTGGAATGAGTACGGACGAAATAAAGGATTATTTCAATGAACGCAATTTTAGTAAGTCTTTGGACATTCTTAAAGCAAAGCACGCAGATCTTGTTTCAAAGCTGAACGAATTAACTGACTTGGAGGAAAATATCCGGGAAAAAATTGTATATTTGGATCACGTGGCAAGAGAAACGGAACTTCAAACGGTTATGTTTCGTGAATTAGGACGCAGGAAGTTAATTACATTGAATGAAAAAATCAATAATAATTTGGAACTCTGTTATGGTGTTATAAGGCTAGAAAATATGCTTGCTGAGAAGACACCGATTCTGGCCAGTAACAGACTAGGCATTCTCATCCAGGAAGCGGATCTTAGAACTAAACGTTTTGAAGAACCATCAGTCATTTTCGTTGTGGCAAAAAGTAAAGAAAAAATACCAAAACAGTACCAACGGATCGTTCCGGCTGGGTTATTTGCGTGTATCCGATATAACGGAGAATTACTATGGAACCGAAGCGAAAGCTTGAGTAAAATATTTGATTATCTTGATGAAGGTGGTTATCAAATTACCGGCGATGCGCTGCAAATTATGCATGTTGATATTACGATCACAGATAAACCAAACGAGATTACCTTTGAAATTCAAGTTCCCGTTCAAAAGATCTGACCTATTTGCGCAGGACAAATGTTTATTTGTATGGTTTAGACGAAAGATCTACCGAGATACATCACGTTATTCCAATAAAATACGGTGGAACTAACGCATTTCAAAATTTATTTCCGCTTCCTGTAAAAATACACCGTAATGAAGTTAACACTTGGTGGAAAAACTACTAATTAAGGAGATTAACTATATGCCATTTATTAATTAAACTTTAACAAGTTTTAAAAATAGATTAGATGAAGACTTAAGTATGATTATTTCAGGTCCCGAAGTAGAAAATTCGAATATTGTTTGTTCCTTTAATAATCCGGCTACTAGAGAACAAATAGAGGAATTTGAAAAGAAAACAGAGTGGATTTTACCGGAAGACTACAAGGCTTTCTTATTTATTCATAACGGTTGTATGCTTTTTGAACATATAGACGAAGATGGTGACAATGTAGGCGGAGGATTATGGCTTCATTCTTTAGAAGAAATCGAGAGTGCATATAAAGATATGCAAGCGGATGAGCCAGATAATCCCCTACCTTTTATTCCTATAGGTAGCGTACTAGACGGAACTTTGGCTATAAGTATTAAAAAACTCAATGCTAAAGAACCAAATTATTTACTTAATTTCGACATACCTTCTGAAGAATTTTCCGAAGACGAAGACATTCAACTTAACTTCGAATTGTTTCTTGATCGATATATTATTTCTCAGGGGAATGATTTTTGGAACTGGACCACTTATACAGCTGAAAATTATTATAACCTATAGACAAAAAGCGGAGTGTTATTCACACTCTGCCTTTTGTTTAGGCTGTTTTTTCAAATGCTTAAAATAAAGCAACAAAAAAAATAGTAAGTTTAACCCTTACTATCTTTACTTTTTTTAGGCTGTATAGATTGTTGCTCCTTTGAAAATACTGATTATAGTTTAATATAATCTAATACAAGTTCAAGGAGGCGTTTGATAATGTGGAGATATGTGTATGAAGTGGTCAGTGAATTAAAGAAAGCAGATCAACAAGCCTTATTTAAGGCACTAGAACAAGATCTATATCCAAAAGAAGTAAATAAAACAGAGAAGTTACTTACAAAGATTAGGGAGACTCGCTTTTCTGCCGGTTTAGGTTGTATTCATTGTGGAAATATCAGTAAAAAGAAACGGTATGTATCGTTCCAGACAACGTTATTTATGTAAGGATTGCGGACAAACCTTTAATGATATGACAAACACCCCCTTTTCAGGTTCACGTTATCCAGGAAAGTGGTTGAATTACATTGAAATGATGATACACGGTGTTACATTACCTAAAATCGCTGATTATTAAACATTCATATATCTTCCTCATTTTATTGGAGGCACAAGATTTTAAATGCTTTAGGAAGTCACGGGTTCAATCAATTATCTGGTATCGTTGAAAGTGATGAGACTTTCTTTCGTGAGTCATTAAAAGGTCGTAGATTTACACATCGAAAACCGAAAAAACGGGGAGAAAAAGATGAAAAACGAGGGATTTCAAATCAAAAAATTGCTGTAATTGTAGCACAAGTTCGATATCACAATATTATTGCAAGAATCGCGGGAAAGGGTCGTGTAAAAGCAGAAGAAATAGATGCAGCTATTAGGGACCATATAGCCCCCTCATCTTTGTTATGCACTGATGCAGCTACCAATTATAAAAAGTTTGCTGTATCCAAAAATATTAAGCACGAAACAGTTAATCTAAATCAAAATCAACGAGTAAAAAAAGGAATATACCACATACAATACGTTAATAATTTCCATCGTCGGTTGAAAGGATTGATGGAACGGTTTCAAGGCGTTGGTACGTATTATTTAGACAATTAACCCTATTGGTATTATTGGCTTGAATTACATAAAAACTATGCATTTGAAAAGCGAGTAGAGCAAATGCTTATTTCAGCTTGTCAAAAATCAAACTATTGCACACAGTTGAATCATTAAGAGAAAATGAAAAATGTCTATTTGAAGTAAAGATGAAAAAGAAGAAACGGCATAAAATATCACACCAATACCTATGAACATCAACATCATATTATTCTCTCTCAAATCGCCCGATTCTTTTTGCATCTCTTTGTAATATTTTGTCGTCACAAACACACCAGACATCAATAACACGGCACAAGCGATATACGAAACGATGTCCGCTCCATCCATCTTACCTATGTCGATGGCTAGTATCGCTATACAGTTTATAAAAAACACAAATAAATAAAGTGCTTTTTCCTTCAATTGTAATTTTCTACTTTTCTTTTTCGCCACTTTATACCAATGCTTCACATCTTCTCGCGATACATACTGCGCAACAATAGCTTCTACTTGTTCCGCATATTTTTTTCGAACTTCGACTGTATAAAACGCTTCGTATACTTCATCGTTTTTTTTCGAGCGGAATCTTTCAGACGACCGCTTTAAAATATCTTTGATTCCTATTTCAAATGGAACGTTATTTTTCACTAAGTGTTCGATAATTGACAGGACAGCATCTTCTGAATGTCCAATCAATATATTCTTTTTAAACAAACTCAGCACCTCTTACGAAACAAGTTAAATTACGCTTAATTATACTATTTCATTCGACCCCATAATCCAAAATATAACATACTCTTTTAAATATCTGATGCTTTCGTTTAGCAACAATCTTTGAGAAAACAGCCAATTTTTAATATTCATCTTTTACCCTCCACTACGAATTGTATTGGAAAACCTTGCTAGAATCAGGTTTCATCCGGAAGATTAGATCTGAAGAATATCCGAATTTATGTATGGTGTACCGCCAACATTTTGATGTAAACCTACGATAAGAGTTTATATGGAATTAAAAAGACGATTTGTCCTACTCTATGTGAAAAAGTTGTATTTTTGTTTCTTGTTAAACTCCCTCAGTTAATTAAACAGCAATAAAAACTCACAAAATAAAATTAGCACGATTGAGGGCTAAACATAAGTGAATAATACGATGAAAATAAACATTGAAATTTTTAGAGACATGGTTAAAAAATCCAAGGTAACTAAAAAGGTTCAAAATTTTCTACGTGAAAATGGCGACCCTTATAAATTTCTGAATCGAAGTATTCCTTTTGCATCCAATGGATACCTCCTCTATCTACTTGTGAAATCCAAACTTTTTATCAATCATTTCTTCTTTAAATAACCTATCCTTTTAGCTCCATGAGAAAAAGAGCTGCTGAAGCAACTCCCTTTTTGAAGTAAAGCACCCGTTAGCCATCCATGTAGCGCAAAAATCAGCGCTTCACCACAGAGAATGAAAATTGGTTTCTAGGTCGATAATGTTTTAATGGCTGGCGAAGAAGGTCGTTGAATTATGGTGCCTTTGAGCCCATCCGTTAGTCTGACTCCGACGACCACGGTGTACCACCGACTGTCGCGCCCTTTATGGGTAGCACTCATGGGAGATTAATCCTTTTTTGGTCGTCGCGCTAGCCTCTACTTAATTTGCTATAATTGGAGGTTTTTGTTTAACGACTTACCAAACTCAATCAGATCACTCATAAGGTTCAGCCTTTTTTTAAAAAGTCATTTTTGGGTCTATCTTTTGTATGCTCTTTTTTGGTTTTAAGAATATTTTAATTTTCATGGGAGTGAAATAAATCTTAGAGAAAAATCACAATAAATAGTAAGCCTATACCAATAAGAACTCCACCAATCAACTCATAGTTGCCCAACATGAAGAACAATTTACTTTTGTTTTTAAAATCGTATGAAAGAATCCTTATTCTTAACCAAAATCCAAAAATGCCAATAAAAAAAATGCGAAAAGAAGTAACATTGGAGTATTTATCGTTCACTCCCCATTTTTTACACCTATCAGTAATCATCAAATAATAATGATTGATTTATTTGGTTGAGCCTCTTAACCCACAATTCGAAAGAATACTATACTTCTAGTAAATATTTTTGCACTAGAACCAAAATATCTCTATCAATAAAAAATACTTACCTTAATAATTTTTGCAATTGAGTCATTGTGATTGGATAACTTTATATTTAAATTGTTGCATGAATGATCCATGTTTAAGATTACTACGTCACCTTGATCTAAAACAAAAGGCTCTTTTTCATCTATACTCATTTTACTTGTTCCTTTGACACAATAAAAGGCTTCGGATCTATTCGTAGATTCCCTATTTTCCAACACTTCATGTTGGATCCCATTATTAATATGAATCATGTTAAGGTCTCCCTCGCATCCTTCTGCTAACATCAAATTAAAATCCGTAACCCTCCCAATACTTCGGGTTGTCCAGCCGCCATCAAACCGATCCTGTTCAAATGGCTTTAAATGCACATGGTGCTTTCCCTTATGTTGAAGCAACATTTCTCCATCAAGGATCATGATAATTCTCTGAATGCCTGGAAGATGAGTAAATAAGGATTCGTCTACCTCAACATCTGCGGTGCTTAACCGCCATTTGAAATCACGCTTCGAGTAATCTCCATTTTCAGGATAAATAGCAAGTTGAGTTGTTTTACCACCTGACCAAAGGCTTGTTATTTGTTCACTTTTTCTTATTAATTTTAGTAAATATGACAACTAATTTCTCCCCTTTTATTATTACATTACTTAAGTTTAAACCACGCCCAATGTAGTTCAAAATTGGTGTTATGTCAATAGGATGGATACGATAAACAGAGAGGAATAGCTGAGCTTAGCTGGATTAGTTCTATTAAAAAAAGGCTGCCGCAGCAACCCCTGTTTTTGAAGTAATGCACCTGTTAGCGAAATAAGCCCACCTATATAAAGCCTTTATGTGATACCTTTAAAATCATACTTATGGTTGACGACATCTACAACAAAATCCTGTTCTTCTTCTATACCAATTTTTGGTTAATGATTTGGTTCTGGCTCAGTATTGTTCCTGTAATCTATTTTTGTTGCTTTTTCGTTTGTTGTTTTTCCAGTATCTTTTGGTACTAATGCTATTATAGAAATGATTGAAAGTATACCGAAGATTACGTTTGCGATAATACCACCTGTGGCAGCAACTTCGACACTACTAACAGCTGCAATGGCACCATAAACAGTAGCAGAAATCGCAACTCCGAACGCTCCACCTAGTGAGCTTGCCATTTTGTAAACCCCTGCTGCTGCTCCAACTTTATCAGGAGGTGAATTAGATACAGAAGTATCTGTAGAAGGGGTTGCGTATATTCCAAGTCCAAGACCGAATAAAGCAAATCCAATGAATACGGCAACAGTATAGGAAAAACCAGGTAAGAATGTTAAGCCCATTAGTGCACAACCAACTGTCGTTATTATAGCTCCCCAAATCATTGGAGATTTTGCCCCGGATTTTTGTAAAATTTTCTCACCAACACGAATCATTGCAAGTACTGCTATTAAATACCCGATTGATAACAATCCAGATTGGAAAGCCGTAAATCCACGACCAACTTGAACATACGTATTAGCAACCACTAGTGTTCCAGCTACAGCGTTTAACAAGAAATTGGAATATGTGGCTCCTGCGTATGGTTTATTTTTAAATAAAGAGAAGTCAATTAGAGCTATGTCATTATTTCTTTCCACTTTGACGAATACTATAATCCCAATGATTGTGATAACCGCACAGACTAATGTAATAGTACTTGTCCAACCCCAATCTGCTCCGCGAGTAATGAAAAGGTTCAATGCAAGCATCGTAATGATAAAAATAACTAATCCGGTATAGTCAAATTTAAAAGCACCAGTTGATTCTGCTTTACTTTCTGGAGTGTCTTTAATAAGCCACATCGCAAGAAGAGCGAAAATAATCGAAAAGATGAAAATCCATCTCCAGCCCATATATGTTGCTATCGCACCACCAGCTAGCGAACAAACACCTGAGCCGCCCCAAGAACCAATGGACCAGAAACTGAGGGCACGTTGGCGATCAGCCCCCTCATAATAAGCTTTCACTAAAGCAATTGTTGCTGGCATAATACATGCTGCTGAAATCCCTATGAGGATACGTCCGATAATTAATAATGCTGCGCCTTGAGTCAAAACAATAAGCAAGGAACCGATAATGCTTAAAATTAACCCTAAATACGTGATTTTTTTACGTCCAATCTTATCTGCAAGGCCACCAGCTGCAACGATAAACATACCTGAGAACAAAGCAGATAAACTAATTGCTATATTTAATGTTCCAAGTGAAATGCCTAAATCTTTCTGAACGGCCGGAACAATATTGACCATAGACTGGGCAAAGAGCCAAAATGTGATGACCCCAAATACAATTCCTGTAATCATTTTATTTGTGCCTTTATAACTTGTTGTTTCCATAATTACACCTCCATTATTAGCGTTTGTAAAGGACGATTGCATGGCCTTTCCACCCAATAAATAGAAAAGACCCTACACGCTCAGTTAGTTTTCATAGAACTTTTTACACTACCATTTTTATCCGACTAAAAACGTGATTGATTATTTATATGTTCCTGTTTAAATATTTGCAGATTAATTCTAAAATATTCTGCAAAGGATCATTCATCCATAACTATGCTAAAGTGAGAATTCCCTTTATTCGCAAATTCACTTGCTTTTATTATTGAATAATAAACAAAAAATAAGACACCTTCTTACTTAAGAAGTGCGCCCTTTAATGTATTAACTAAAATATAGCCTCAGTTGTTGGTTTGGAAAAAAGGTTGATTAAAAAGATGTTTCAAACACTGATCTTAATAGAAATAAAAAGAACCTATTTTGAATAAGCCTAACCAAGCACCTACGAAACCATTGATATTACCAATGGAGTATCGCGTCCGATAATCATACCTGCTAACCAGCCAATAATTAATGACCATAAAAATGACATTTTTCTTCCTCCTTTGAATTTCCTTTTTAATGAAATCGATCCGTGATGTACTTTAACCTTTGAACTTTCGTCTAAATAAGTTTTGAAATCACTCCATTGCAATAAATGGTACACGGAATTTACTTTTAAAAGCATAATCGTATAAGCCTTCAAGCATTTTTTAATTATCCTTTTTTGAGTCACTCCCTTTTTTGACGTCACTTTCTATTCGGTGATACCGGTGTTCACAATACGAACCTTCATATCAAATTCAACAGGAACGGTTGGGTAGCGGTTTTTCCATGCTTCTTTATCAAAGTTCCTAAAATGGCTCCGGACTTTTTCGCCGATTCCGAGCGGATCAATCTTTAGCTCCTGAAATTTTCTCATCATCTTTTCCGCTCTTTTCGTCGTTTCTTTGCTCCATTCCTGCTCCACTTCTTTCATGGTGTTCCCTTTCATCAACACGCTGGAAGCATCTTTAACCTCTCCTATCAACGAGACATGAACCGACACCCGCGGATTGTCTTGGCTGCCGGACACTTTATATTTCACTTTGGATCGAATATTTTCAGTAGCTATGTACTTTTTATTTTTGAAGCTTATTTCATACGTGCCTGTTTTAGTCTTTTCGTAAAAGAGTTTAAATACATAACTGTCCTTATTGGAAAGCTCTCCTACGTAGAGATCATCCTTAAAAAGAGCGAGACCTTTATATTGAATATGATCGTCTTTTTTCCCGATAATAGGTAGAAAAGGATCTTGAGCGAACCCGTCATATTGATCCAGGAAAGCATGAACAGTTGGCTGAGGAACAATGTCTTTCAGATTTCTCTCCATGAAATCGGAAAGATATTGAGCAGATGTCGGCGCATTAGGATACTTAAAAGTTAACAGCTCCTCGACGCTGCCGTCGACGACCGCCATGTAAACATCTCTGCCAATATCGGTAGAGCGGCCGAGTGGATCAGTAAGCTCGGCGACTCCGTGTTTTGCCAGATCTTTACTAATCAAAAAATTCTGTAAACGTCCCGTGACGAGTCTTCTTTGGGACTCCATCTGCTGCTTTTGTAAGATGTCTAGAACGGTATGGCCGACCGACGTAAAGAAGGCATTGAGCGGCTGAACATCTAACCCCGCAGGATAAAAAGGAGCGGCGGCTGTTCCCTTCATCCGGTCCTCGTCCACATAGTCATAACCAATGGCGGAAACGTGCTGGATATCTTCAAGTATCTTTGTTTCAATCGAATAATTGAACAGCAGGATGAGCGTAAAAATGCTCCAAAAGAGGTACCTTTTCATGACGTTCGCCTCATTTTACTTTTAATCATTTGGTAAAAGAAGAGAAATGGAATGTAAGCATACATGACATAAAGGCTCACCAAGCCCATTACTGTATTTAGCTGCTCGATCTGCTCGCGGTTTTTCAAGAGAACAGCCACCACAGCTGTCATGATGATAACGAAAATAAGGCTATGTTTTTGCTTCACGGTAAACAGCTGCTTTAGTCCTCTCGTGCCGGCCCAAATAAATATACAAACACTATTAAGAGCGTTAAACAGCCAAAGGGAGAGCCCCATAAACTCAAACCTTTCAAGAAAAGGAAAATCAGCAATTTTCCAAATAGTTAATGTCGGCCAAATCGACTCAAGTAATTGAGCCTTAGTAAAGTACATAAGGGAAACGATCATTATTACTAAATAACTAAAAGTACTGAACGCCGCTCCATAATGCACCCACTTTTGCGAGCTTGGAGCATTTTTTATAAAAGGATAAAAGAAAAAAAGTGTTTCAAATCCCGTTAAACTATACGTCATCTTTTTAGAGGCGGATAAGAACTCAACTGCGGTATGATCCAAAATAGGCAAAAGATGAGAAAAATGCACGTGCCGTAAAGGGAACTCTAACATTATAAAAAATATAGGAGTCGTTAAGATGAAACTGAGGAAGCAAATCCCAACAACGACTCGAAAGCCTCCGATTACATACACATAAACGAGCGAAGAGAGAATCAGGGCCATATACCATGTTTCCAATTGCGGAAAGATCCAGACTTGAATCAATTCGATATAACTACGGAACACAGAGACAGCCAAAGTCAGCAAATAAACAATCAAAGCCAAACTGAGGAGCCCTCCAAGCCCTTTTCCAAACAGTTCCTTGTGGATAACAGTAATATCATTCGTTCCTTTATTTAATATTTGATAAATCATCCACAAGACAATGTGAATCGAGAGACCGGCGATAATAACAGCGATCCAGGCATCATTGCCCACGGCTTTAACAATATACCGTTGAAAGCTGAAAACGCCCAAGCCAAATTGCGCCGCTACTATTAGATAAAAAACAAAGAAAGGAGAGACTTTCCGGCTCTCCGGCGGTAAGGGCAGCGATACAGCACCTCCATATGCAAATTAGTCGTCAATATCCCATTCTTTTTTTTGCGGAGCCTCCTGCTGAAATCTTACACGGTCTTTTGCTCTTATTTGGAGGGGACGGAGTGCTTGCTTACTGAACGGCAGTCGAATAATAGAGTCTTTGAAATCCTTCACGCGCAAAGGATAGATCGGCTCAAGAAAAGGACGACCGAGAGAAGTCAGCTTTAATAAATGAGACATAAGAAAAGCAAAGCAGACGGCGACTCCGACAAGGCCTAGCAGCTGGGCAAGCAGGATAAATGGAAAGCGGATCAGCCGGATCACGTTGCTAAGTTGGTAGATAGGCGTAGTGAAAGAAGCAAGCGCGCCCGTGGCCACGACAATGAGCAGTACATTGCTCGTCAAGCCTGCTTGAACGGCCGCTGTTCCGAGCACTATACCGCCGACAATCCCAATCGTTTGGCCAATCTTTGTCGGCAGCCGGGCGCCTGCTTCTCGCAAAAGCTCAATCGCCAATTCAAGGAGAACAGCTTCCAAAAAAGGTGGAAACGGAATACTTCCCCGTGATGTAATCAGCAAGCTGAGTACATCACGGGGAATCATTTCATAATGATAAGTTAATATGGCTACATAAGTCGATGTGGCTAATACAGAGAAAAGAACCGCAATGAGCCGGAGGAGCCGGAAAGTGGATGCGACATTCCAAATGGAAAGATAGTCTTCAAATGCCGTGAAAAATGTAATGAGTGACACGGGACCTGATATCGCAGTGGGCGATCCGTCCGAAAAGATGGCAACTTTCCCTTCGGCGAGTAAGGCGGCCAGTCGATCAGGCCTCTCTGTGTCGACTAACTGTGGGAATGGCGAGTTTTTATTATCGGTAATCATTTGGCTGAGAAACGAACTGTCGGCAATTTCATCGTATTCAATCCCTTGAATCCGCTGGATGACCGTATTCACGTTGTCCGAGTCAGCGATTCCTTTCACGTAGACGACCGCGATCCGGGTTTTTGATAACTTTCCGACCATCAGTTCTTTAACCTGCAGTTCTGGAATCGGCAGACGTTTGCGCACGAGATTTAAATTTGTATCGAGTGATTCAACAAAGGCTTCCTTAGGACCAACGACTGAGTATTCCGTTTCCGGAGTGGCTACTTGCCGTTTTTCGACGGCTGGTGCCGGAACAGTCAGGCAGGCAGGCTGCCCTTCTTTCTTGTAAAAAATCAAATTTCCGGTCATTAATTTATCTTGAATATCCGGTATATTGTCCGTAATAGAAAGATCCTCGATCAACAGCTTTTCTTTTATTTCTTCTAAAGTAGAAAACTCTTCTTTAACTATAGGGAGAATATCGTGGTGAATAATCTCTGGTTTAACTAAAGTTTTAAAATAGGCAATGAAGAAGGGCGAGTTTTCATAAAGCCTGAAAGTAAGAAAGTCTGCTGACTCTCCGCACGCTGTTAAAAGCTTGGCCAGTTCGCTTCTTTGAAAAGCTGAATCGTTTTTAGGCATTGGAAATTTCACCTCCCTTTACTATTACTCTGGGGAAAAGTAAATTCAATAATTTTAATATGGGTATAGCAAACAAAACTTATACACATTATCAATGTTGAATAACAATAAAATTGTTTTATTTAAATAAAGGGGTTTTACAAAATCCCCATCTAGCTAAGCGTCCATGTGTTAATTTAAAGTGTATTCTCTTTATTTTGCTACATTAATACTAAAATTGCGCATGACAAAAAAACCATTAAATAGAGTTTTTAAATAATATTGGGCAACTTTGAGTTTTTGTGACATCGAATGATCATAGACAATACCTAGATATCAAAGACCGTTTTCTTGTTATAACGATGACATTTCCGTCCGTTTTTCTCCAAAAGGTAATACAGACGAAGAAAAGTCTTTGATATACGTTTTTATAGTTGGATGGAGGAGCTTTACTAGGTTTAGACTTCCAATTTTTTAATTTATTTTTCAAGTAATCCTTTAAAATGGTAGAAAACGCCTTTCAATCTGCTAAACAACCACTTCTTGATAAGAATCGTCCTTCAGCGGTTTTTGCAACAGATGATTTAAAATAATGAGTATTTAAATAGCAGTTGCTGAGATAATTGTTCAAGACTCAGTAGCAAGCGTTTAGCATTTTTCAAATAGCCAAAGCCGGATTCATTGCTGAATCCGGCTTTGGCTATTTCTACTATTTTTCAAAAATTGCATTTGATAGAAGACGGAACAAGTAATCCGGGTGGTCGCGGAAACCTGCTTCTAACCCAATAAGAGTTACATCTTTATTCTGTTCTTTTACGATTACGGCTTGGCCCTTGGCGGTTATGTTATTTTTCCAGTGACCAGCTACGAAGAAATTATCTGAATCTGCAAGGGTCGCGACGACTTCATCATTATCCGTACCCGTGAACCATATTGGACGATAGACAAAGCCGATATCATCCTCTCCATATCCTGCTGTTATACCGGTTCCCTCATAATCGACTTTTACGATACCATTACTGTTGGAACCTCCTACATTAATGATGTCGTCTGTAAGACCAAGTGTCTTAGTTGCTCTAGATGCACCAGCACCTACAGCTATATATTTGCCTCCTTCATTTAAGAAGCTTGTCACATTGTCTTTAAACGCATTAAGTTGCCCGTCGTTCTGTAATCCAAATTCTTTATTAGCTTCAGATAGGTTGGTAGAAATGAGACTTTCCGTTCCACTATAGACAAAAATATCAAAACCGTTAAGGGTATTTTTAGCCACTTCGACTGGCGTAACTTCTGTCACATCAAAACCTAGTCTTTTCAAAGCGAGCTTTGTTCCTGCGTGTGATTTCTGTTTACCCATACCTCCATCCTTTAATATAGCCACTTTTAAAGACGTAATAGCCGCTGCATCTAATGGTACCTCAGCAGTTCCAACCTGTAACCCCGATTCTTTCACCGCTGCTGAAACCTGATTAGCTACTGCTTTTGCAAAGAAGTTGCCTTGAGCATCACGTACTATAGGTATTCCTTGCTTAAGCAATGCATTTACTAAATTTACCGATTGGACAGAGCTGTTCGGTATCAGAAACGGTCCTTTTCCTGAAACCGTTCCTTGACCTGTAATCTGTTTTACTTTCGTTGCATTGACTTTAATAGGATTTTGTGTGGCTACTGCCTCGAATCCCCAAAGCTCCGGTAAACTCCATGCGGAAATGTCGTACATTGCTGGGGTATCGTTCGTGATGTCTTCCCCATCCCAGAGCATCGTGTTTGCTAATCCGGCTTTCGCCTGATCCATCTCAACGAGATAAGTTCCTTTTGGATATGGCACTCCATCCGCTTCAAATGCATTCACAGCTTTAACAACTTCAATATCATTATTGATCAAATGATTTACTGCCTTATTCGTAACAGTCGGATCCATAGGGTCTAGTGGAAGTATGTAGTTTTTTGGAAATAACCCTTCCTTATGAAAAGGATGGTCAAAGTTAATTCCTCTTTTAAAAACTTCAATTTGATCAGTAATCATGGATTGCTTGTTAGCTGTTGCAAATTTCAGTGCCCCCATAATCGAATTATACATCCATCGTACGCCATCCCAATCATTTGTTGGCGCTTCTAATGTATGACCGTAAGCACCATGGTACATCGCATACATTGGTGTGAAAATTGGTGGGTAATCATCCCAGCCGGCGGAATCATCGCGCAACGGAATATAGGTACCTTTCATGTTTTGATACAAGGATCCTGAATAGTTCTCATGATCCTTCATTATTTCCGCTTCCATCGCTTCTGCCTGTTTATAGGCCCATTTTCCGTATAAGTCATACTCGTAATTAGGATTATGCGGTGGCGTACAAGGCTCAATTAACCCCTGCAGATTTGGCTGATAATTCTTCACATAACCATGAGTATCAAGGAACACCATCGGGTTCCATTCTTTAATGAGCTCAACCATCTCTTTTGTTTCTGGCTGCGACTGGGTGATAAAGTCACGATTTATGTCAATTCCTTCTCCATTAAAACGGGTGGCATCAATACGTCCATCAGGGTTTTGTACTACATTGAAAATAAGAATATTATTCTCTAAAACGTCTTTGGTTGTTGCATCATTTCGGGTAGCAAAACGTTCAATTAATTGAAGGATTGCATCGCTTCCGACAAATTCAGTCCCATGAATAGAACCATTAATCATGATTGGAACTTTAAAGTCAGGATTATTGGCAACCCATTCTTGAGCTTTGCCTGGATTCTTAAACATTTGCTTTCTAAGTGCCTTCAATTTTCCGAACTTTCCTTGCGTTGTTGGGTCAGCAATCGTGACAACGTAGAGTGGGTTTCCATCAGCTGATGTTCCACGGACTTCAACTTTCACACGGTTTGAAAGTTTTTCAATCTCTTTTAATTTGGAACCAATTTGTGAGAATTTCACAAAGTCATAGTTTTCGCTATTAAACTTGCTTCCGTCCTGTTCCTCATATGTATTCACATTTGTCCATTGAGGTTTCTCAGCATGTCCAGAACTCCACGGAATTACTGTTAGTAAACTCACAGCCATCAGGCCAGATAATGCTTTTTTCTTTTTCATCCTAAAACCTCCAGTATGTATATATAGTGATTTTTTTGTACATATTAATTTATTAATTAATACATAGTTTAATTGAATACAAATGGGCTGAACTAATTCTATTGAAAGCGCTTTAATTTTTAACGTTGAACAAACCACATCGTTAAAAATATTCTGTATAAAATTTGATAAGCTCCCCCAGTAAGTAACGCTACCTAAAGTTGACCGTCCGAAACTAGTGCTGCAATAGGAGCGAATCCCAATAAAATAAACATTGAACGACTTGGTGGAAACGCAATACCTAAACCCGCATTCCCAGCGGCTACTGTAGCTGCTTTAATTCCTTTCTAGACTAATAAATTTCTCCTTTTCTGCATCCTACTAATATTTCCTTTTAAAATAAATTTCCATACATGTTTAAGAGTATCGCCTCCTTATTAAGAAATAGTAACCCACAAACTTAAATAACTGTTTTATAATATTATACACTTATTTTTGTGTAAATTAAGAATTTTCAGTTAATAAACAGCTGAATTTTTATCCTATTTTAATCACTTTAGAAGTATGTTAGTATTTACAAATAATTTCCATGCGCTTCTAAATCGGTAAAAAGCTCGTTTAACTGTTTTGTAGTTTGTCCCCAACGGTCAAGTTACATGGAAAAGCTCTCGAATTCTATGAAATTCATGGGCTTTTTGATTTCCTCTTACCTGTATTATGTGAACAAATGATCTCTTTTAGGTTTGCTTCATCCAAAAATCCTTGATATAAGGATAAATCTTTATAATCGAGTTTGAACTCACCAACATCCCATGTGTTTCCACTTACACTCTACACATGTTGAGACTTTGGTTTTGCTGACAAATGTAAAGATTTGTTATAGGCTAAGAGAGATGGATTTGAGGGTCTTAAATCTAGGGGGAAAAACCTCCAAAAGAAGGAAGTGTTAAACGATGAATTTACAAATGGTTATGCAGGAGCTTGAAGTTCTCGGCAAGGAACGAACCAAGAAAATTTACGAATCCAATGGCGCGCACGAGCCGCTTTTTGGCGTGGCTACAGGCGCTATGAAACCGATCGCCAAGAAGATCAAAAAAAATCAACCTTTGGCTGAGCAGCTTTACGCCACAGGGAACTACGACGCAATGTACTTTGCAGGCATAATTGCAGACCCAAAAACAATGGCTGAGGCGGATTTTGAGCGTTGGATGGATGCGGCATATTTTTATATGCTGTCCGATTATGTGGTTGCAGTAACTTTAGCTGAAACAGATATTGCACAAGACGTTTCCGATAAATGGATCGCAAGCGGTGAAGAGCTGAGAATGTCAGCGGGCTGGAGTTGCTACTGCTGGCTTTTGGGAAATCGCCAAGACGGTGAATTTTCCGAAAGCAAGATTGCCAATATGCTTGGAAATGTGAAAAATACGATTCACGATTCTCCAGAACGAACTAAATACGCTATGAATAATTTTATATACACAGTGGGGATTTCATATTTGCCGCTCCATGATAAGGCGGTCGAGACCGCAAAGGCAGTAGGCCCAGTAGAAGTCAAACGGGACAAGAAAAAAGCAGTTTCCTACTCGCTTCCGAAAGTATTCAAAAGGAAGTAGATAAAGGGCGACTTGGTTTCAAACGCAAAAATGTAAGATGTTAAATAATAGCCTTGCATCGCGAACTATCTTCAATTATCGGGCGCTTTAATAGAAGAAGGATCACAGAAATGATCAAACTTTTTTATTAAGCTACTTCTATTATTTTTGACCATGCCAAATATCCCTCCAAAAATTTTGGAAGGATTTTTCTCTGTTTCACAAAACCATTAATTAGGATAAATCTAGGAACGTTTCTTTTCTCTTTAATAAAGCGTAAATCCAATGAAGCAACTTATTAATACAGGCAACGATTGACACTTTGGCAGGTTTTCCTTCTGATTTTTTCTTATCATAGAATTCTTTAAGCTTTTTGTTCCTTGAACTTCTTATGCCGCATAGTACGGCAAGATACAGAGAATGACGTAGTCTGCTCGAACCTCTTTTAGTCATACGATTAATGGTTGCCGTAAACTTACCCGATGAGTGAACACTTGGATCTACTCCAGCGAAGGCAACCAGTTTTTTCGGATGATTAAACCTATCGATTTCACCAATTTCAGAGATAATCGTGGCTGCGATTTTTTCTCCTATACCGGGAATCGATTGGATGATCTTATATTCTTCCATTTCATTTGCCAGGGCCACTATACGATCTTCCAAATCAGAAAGGTGTCCCTAGTAATGAAAAAGCAACTCAATATACATACGAAGATTGATTACGTGACTTTCATACACGTTTTTTTGAAATGGATTTCTAGATGCGGAATCCATTATTTTTTTTGCTTTCCCCATGCCCATTCACCTGATCGGCTAGAACAGAACTCTATAACACTCTCTGCTAGTCTACTTTCTCCGGCTGTTAATACCGCCTTTGAAGTGGAATATTCCTTTAACATCAATAAAGAAACCTTCGAATATGGATCCCCAAAAACCTTCCGGTATTCAGGAAACACTTGATCTAAAATGGTGTGAAACTGAAGTCTAGCTTTCGCATACATATTCGTTACGATTTCCTGTTGTCTTGAGAAAATTCCGCAGATCTAAAAGCTTAATTCCTCTAATTTTATGAGGTTCAAAATCCTCTTTATAATACAGCACACACAACTGATACACATCGATTGCTTCTGTGTTTACCTTTCGTAAACTGGTCTTCTTTGCCTGATAAGAAATAATCGGATTTAGTAAGATATATAGAATCCCTTGTTCCTCCAAGTATTGAATAACAGGGGTATGGTAATGCCCTGTAGATTCTAAAATGACCATAGGCATCTGCCCAGTCACCTCTTCAATCTCTTTTAAAAAGTCTAAAAAATGATCTAATTCCTCTTTGATGCTTCATTGAAAAGCTCTTCCCATACGGTTTAGATTGATCTAAAAATGCCTGAACTTGACTCTCTCCCTTTGCCACATCCAGACCAACAACTGGATTCATTGTTTTTTCCTCCTCTACTTACTTACTTACTTACTTACTTACTTACTTACTTACTTACTTACTTACTTACTTACTTACCAGTACCCCTAGTCCTCCATGTAGTGTCATAGCCTCGCTTGTTATACGAGATCTACGTCCCAACCAGCCTCAAACATGTTTCTACAAATAGGGGGCGGACAGTTTAGTTCACGGGATCAAGTCCCACGCACCCGTACGTCCAACCCTGGCTACTGATATAATAGATTTTATTAAAAAAGGTCAACCAGTAATTTTTACTGGTCGACCTTATAATACGAACGCACCTGTTAGCATTCCTGTAGATCGTTAAATATCAGGTTTGAAAAAAATAGAGCCCCCCACATTCTCACACCAATATTAGTATAAATATCCAGTTTTGTTTGTAAGTCTTATTCCATTAAATGGCCCTTAAATGTCAAAATGAGCGCTATCCTTCTTACAGGAAAGCGCACTTTTCTTGAATGTCAATTACTTTTATATAAATACTTTTGTTTGCTACCGAATTTGATTTAATTCTTCAATATATAAAACCCAAAATACTTTATGTTTACGAAATGAGAGTAGAAGATTTATCTTCATTTAAAATGGCTTAATGGGAATAGGGTGCATGATTTACACTGATTTTGGTTATGTTTTGGTAACTTGAATGTATAAAAGCGAGTCTAAGATGTCATCATCAATCTTTATTTTATACTCCGAGTGTGACTGAATCTCCTGGGACGTATCTTTTTATGGATTCGCCAACAATTTTTCTCCATTTGACCCAAGCTTGATCGTGTATTCAGTCGGTATCCATAAGCCTGTATTCTCATTTCTTCCTTGGAGAACATATTTCGGGTTGTTTTTGCCCATCCGTTCTGCAGCTGTTTTCGCAAGCTTGCCGATATCACCTGTTTTGAGGCGGTTGATAATTAAACCGAGTTTCAAACTCTTAATTGTCAGCATTTCATAATCTGTGCTGCTGTCTCCCGCTACGAATATCGGACCGTATCCGCCCCGCGTTTTGGAGATGGCGTGTTTGATCACTTCCACCTTACCTTCTCGAGCAGTGATCGGCCAATTTTCTTCATATTCTGCTTGAGTAATTCCTTCCTTCTTTTTTAATCTCATCCCAAAGACATTTTCCTTAGGAAGGTTGTAGCCGTATTTTGGATTTGACGAAAATACCTCCACCACCTCTTCCATCGAAGCCGAAATAACATAAACGTCAATCCCATTCTCCATAAAAGTATGCATTAAGTTTGCGATTTCCGAGGCCAGACGCAGTCCTGTTGTATATGTAACTTGAACAGTACCGGCTTTTCCTAACATGGCCCCAGGACTTATAAGCGTCACCGATGCCATTTCCGCCCCTAAATTATAATCATTTGAAGCCTCTGCAAGCTGCTGAACTTCTTCGGTCGACATGTTGGCAAATAAATAAAGCACCCATGGATATCCGATTTCAACACCGTATGTTTCCCCAATGGCTTCATACAGAAAGTACATTTTCGCTTTAAAATCTTTAAATTGATCAGTTGAATGAAGCGTTTCTAACCGCTCTTTTCCATTCATCCCATTATAGTTGGAATAAAGAAATTCGTAATCGCGCTTCAGATCCTCGGCAATTTCCTTGAGAGTGACCGCATCTCCTTGAAGGTTTTTAAACTCGTGTGAAAAGGGTCCATTCGGCACATTCTTTTTGATCACTTCATAAAACTCATCCGGTTGCATGTTATATGCCAAGTGATCGATTTGATAAAGAAAGAGGGCCTCCTCCGTATCATTCATGATGCTCGTATGATCCCAATCAAAAACAACATAAGGTTTTCGCTTTGGATCGTATCCTGTACTTCCAGCACCATGCTTATCAATTAGGTTTTGAACAGACTTATAGGTGTCAGGAGCCCATTTCCCTTTATCCAATACTTGAATACAATGGCCCTCCCTTTTTTGCGGAGTCGAAACTGCTTTTCCGCTTGCGACCGCTCCTAAGGGAGCATACAAAAACAAGCAAATAACGATCATGCCAAATAAAGCTTTTAATTTGGTTCTATTATTCATATTATCCCCCTAAAAAATGCAAAAGACGCCTGCCCAATAGCTCGTTATTAGCTATTGAAACAGGCGCCATTGCCGATTCATTCTTTTATGCGTAAATATTATCAAGAATTTTCAAAATAGTCAAATATTTATCCGTGGTTCTTTTCTTAACAATTGTAACTTTATAAAAAAGATTGATCATTTCTGTGATCCTTATTCAATTAAGCGCCCGTTTTGCTCAAAAATCACAAAAGAGCTACATTAGTAAGATTTTTAAAATTATGGACGATAAAGTAATATTTAGCTGAATTATCCAAAGAAAAAATTTTATATATTTCACTCTATTTCTTTAATTAAATAAAAAAATATCAGCTAAACAGTGGGATGATTATAAACAATTTTGATTAACTCATATAGTTTGCCTAAATGCCCTTGCCATGGCTGGGAACACTATTATTTCAGAAAACTATAACTTTTCATCTAATCAATTGAACACTACTAAAATTTCTAAGAATTTAAGTATATACAAAACATCGATTGGTCAAGTGAAGGAAGTTTATAATATTTAAAAGGAGTAAGTGGTTCTAAACTCTTAGCGGAGGATTTATACTGATTCTATGGCTGGGTGAGGAAGGTCGATGAACTATGGTGCCATTAGAGCCCATCCGTTAGTCTGACTCCAACGACCTCGGTGCATCACAGACTGTCACTCCCTTACGGGAAGCACTCATGGTAGATTAATCCTATTCTTTCTGGTTTTTGCACCAGCCTCTAATTTTTCGCCATAGGAAGGATGGTTTCAATGGAAGTTATCAGTGAACGAGTATGCGGAATGGATGTGCATAAAAACAACATTACCGCCTGCATTATGACCCCTGAAGGAAAGGAGATTCAAACATTTTCTACAAAAACGGTGTTTTTAATTCAACTGATGGATTGGATTTAATCACATGGTTGCACTAACGTCGCTATGGAAAGCACAAGTGTGTTTTGGAAGCCTATCGTGAACTTAATTGAGGCTGAAGAAATTTAATTTTTAGTTGTTAAACCACAACATATGAAAGCAGTCCCTAGTCGAAAAACAGATGCCAGGATGCTGAGTGGATTGCTCAACTTCTTCCGTCATGGGTTGTTGAAGGCAAGCTTTATCCCTGATAGAAATCAGCGAGAATTGCGTGAGCTTGTTCGGTATCGCAGAAGTATTATTAAAGATCGGCTAGTTTTTTTTCAAATGTAGAATATTTTACGTTTTTTTTGGACGGTGTGTGGAGGGCTGGGGATCCGATAATTGCGGATACATAAGATCAGTTTAGAGGGTTAGAAATTGCCGGATATATCGGTATTATGCTTGCTGGAGCGTTTCCACTGGCCGAAAGTGTAATTAGTGTATTTGACTTTGCATACTAACTAATTAATTAAAAATAGCCACCCCATTAAAGCTTAGAGAAGTGGCTGGTACACATTATTATTTATTTAATATCTTTTATCTGATTCATTTTAGGTGCCGCTCTTTGCTTATTGCCTCGGTCTCTTTTATTTTGAATTCTAATGCCATTATTCCACATAAGCACTATTCTTAGCTGTAAATTGAACTTCAGCAACAGATAGCATAAGAGGACCGCTATGTGATTCCTCAAAAACAATACCTACCTTTGTAAGCTTAGTACCATTTGGGATTTGTGTCTTAGCTTCAGCGATATTGAATGTTACAGATTTATCCTCTTTAGTAACCTCTTTAGTACCTAAATCATAAACTTTTCCAGCTTCATCATATGCTTTGGCACTTAACTTCTTGATTTTACCATTAGTGTATTGTGGACGGTTAAAAACTTCAAATCTAGTAATTTCTTGTGATTTATTAAAGTTAAACTCCACATTTAAAGGTAGTGAAATTCCATCCTCAGATGTTATGCTCCATTTCAATTCGGCCAATGAACCCTCGCTTAGATCTCCATCTATAAGCTTGTCAAAAGCCGCAGCTCCCCCTTGCATTTTTTCTGCTTCTCCTGTAACAGTCAGATCCCTTTTCGTTAATAATAATTCCTTTGGCTCTTCAGGTTGGTCTATCTCACCTGGTTCTTCACCTGAATTTAATACTTCTCCAATTTTATCAATTGTGTCAAAATCTGTATTAACCAGCAATGATCTTGTTATTGGCATATCAAAATCAATATCTTTCTTAGCCTTGAGCCTTATGGTGGCTAATGTATTTTTACCCTCTAATGTTTGTTGAGATCCTTTGTTGGAAAATGCCGCCATAATCCGTTGTTCAGTATTTCCTATACCTGCAAGTATAGAGTAATTTAACATACCCTTAGTTACATTGGTTGGTTGAACAATACTTGAATCACATTTACCATCTGGTTGACATTCTTTAACCAATTCATACTTATTCGGATCTAACTTCAACTCTAAATTAAAGGCATTGATATCCTTTAATCCTACTCCAATTATTTCTACTAAAAATTCTTCTCCTGCCTTTAACTGTTGTTTATTAGGTCTAATATCTAGTAAACCAGCAGTTGGCCTACCTGTTGCTTTAAGTGGTGTTTTTCCTAATTGTCCTGCTACATACATTAAATCATAAGCATCAATTACCCCATTGTAATTAATATCAACCTTTGATACCTGATCCCATGCTGTATCTGTGTTATCAACACCCATGTAGCTAGCAAAGAATAGTAAATCTTCATCATCAATTGCACCATTTGGTATATTTTCTCCCACAACAGTTCCTACTGTTTTATCTTTTTTATATGGTCTAAATTCTTGAGCAGAACCAAATCTTCCTACAGCATCAGTAATTGTCAACTTAATGTATCTAGCTGTCACGTTATCGTTAAAGGAAATGGTTTTAACATCTTTATTTCTTTCAAATGTTCCATTAGTGATAATATTTTTGTAAGTTTTACCATCTAAACTGACATCTAAATTATATTTTAAGATGGTTCCATTTCCAGCATCAGGTCTTGGAAGATACTCTAACTTATCTAATTGATAAGCTAACTTCATATCAATTTCAAAGGTATGAGGTAATACATTCCCATCTGACCATTTAGTATGCCATAAAGTATTATCATCACCATCTACAGCATTAGATCCTTCGCTTCCTGGTTGTTCACTACTTGCTTTTGCTGTCATATTCTTAGGAACGTTTCTATATCGATCAAGCTTTGTTCTAACTTTAGCTTCATCACTCCAGGATGATACTCCCTTTGAGTTTGCTGCTCTAACTTTGTAGGAATATTCTGTATCGGCTGTTAATCCTGAATGAACATAGAAAGGTACTTGTTCACTATCGGTTGCCTTAAACACATTTGTATAAATTACACCATTAATCAATAAATCATAAGTATTCTTACCATCAACTTTATTCCAATTTAATTTGATACTTTTATCCGTAATATTTGCATCTTTTGCTCCCAGGCCTGTTGGAACATTTGGTACTGCTTCATCTACTACATCCTTAACTTGGGTATTATTGAAACCATCTACCATTAATTTAATAGTATTTGCTGTAACATCCGTTTTCCCAACCTTAACATAGAGCTTAGGTGATGCAGAGCAACCTTAGTTTTTTCAAATTCTGAACCCGCTGTAGAATATTTATTTAAGTTTGGATTTTCATTAAAGAAATAAACATTATTAGAATTTTTGTATTCCTTTTCAGTTGTGACCTTTCTTAATACAACATCTTTGCCTCCAACCTTAATAGAAACTTTCTTTGGATTTTTACGTGTATTTACTATAAATTCTGTACCTCTTTTCTTAACCATGCCATTGTAGCCTTTTCCTTTTGCCTTCCCTACTGTTATAACAACTCTTTCACTTTTAACATCTGAAGTAATCTTGGTTTTAGTGTTTTTATCCTTTTTATATTCATTGGTTTTCCCATCATCTTCATATAATGTGAATTTCGACTTACCCGATGGGTACACGTCAAATACTCTATTTTCAGATCCATCTAATTGATTAATAGAATTGTTTTCAGGTGCCATTGGAATAATAGCTCCAGCCTTAACAAATACAGGGGTCTTCCATAATGGGGCACTAAAATTATTAATAACTGAACCACCCTTATACTGGTCACCTGTAAAATAATCGATCCAAACTTGATTTTCATCAGGAAGGTAAATTCCGTTTCTTACACCTGCTGTATGATCATTTTCATTATATACTGGTGCCACTAATAAATTAGGTCCCCACATATATTGATATTGTGTTTCTGTACCATACGTATATGGGTCATTAGGATATTCTAACATCATCCCTCTAATCATAGGCATTGATTTTGATGTTGATTCTTCTGCAATTGTATAAATATACGGCATCATTTGAGCTTTCAATTTTAGATACATTCTATTAATGGATGCATAGGGTTCTCCATAATTCCAAGGATTTTTCGATTTACTATAATCGTTACCTGAAGATGCCCATCCATCCATATCTATTTGAATAGGAGTGAATGCCTTCCATTGGTAATCACGTGTCTGAATGACCTTATCTCCTCCAAATATACCATCCATATCTGAACCAACATTTGGATTTCCTGATAAGCCTGCTCCAATGTAAGTTGGGATATGCATTCTTATATATTCCCAATCTCCGCCATATTGGTCACCAGACCACAATGACGCATAACGTTGCGTACCTGCCCATCCATCAAGAGAAATGACGAAAGGACGTGCTCCTTGAGAGTTTTCTGCTTTTTGTATTCCTTCTGCTGCTTGACGTGTTGCATTTAAAGCCATTGAATAACCTTGTCCAACCCATGCAACATCAGTCTTTATTGCTCTTACACCAGCTTGAACTTCTCCGTCAAGGTCTCTGCGTAAAGGGCTATCCTCTGGTAAACTAGGATCTGGATATAGATTACTTTGTGTCCATAAGCCTACCTCAACATCTTTCGTATTAGCTTCATCGACAAAACTCTTTAAATTGTCTAATCCTCCATAACCGCACCCATACCCATCATTTGGTAAAAACCAACCTAGAGGCATATCATTATTGCCGTATTCATTTAAGCTTTTTAGTCCATTATTTAGTAGTGTTCTTTGGTCCTTATGACCATTATGAGTTCCATTATAGCAATCAGCCTTTCCTAAATAAAACCCATATTTCGGCATAAGAGCAGCTTTACCGGTTAATTCGGTATATTCACCAATGATCTCTGGAATTGAATCTTCTACAAAATAATAAGCATCAAATCTTTTTTCATTATGAGAAAAGGTAGCTGTCTTAGAGAAATTATAGACTCCTGGCTTAAATGTATTACGCATCACACCATAGCCTTCTGTACTTAAATAAAATGGAATTGGACTAGAAGCAGCACCTGCATCCCAACCACCACCAATCGCAATATTTATTGAATTATTTCTATGCGAATAGTATCCATTTTGTTGTCCGCCACCATAAAAATATTCATTCTCTTTTGTATCTAGAGTTTGCAATGTTTTTTCATTATTATATTTAAGTGACACTTTTTCACTCCAAAGTACCTTGGATTTAGTTTTATCATATAAGCTCATCTTTGAAGTAGCTTTTTCAATTCTTAGCTCTACAGATTTTGTAGAAATCTTATAAAAATTAGCATCGCTTTTATTAACCTTTACATTTATTTTTCCGTATTTTTTATTGTAATCGCTCTCATTTTTGTCAATTATCTTTGTGACGTGATCAGGTTTATTAGGAGTCGGATATTCTGGAAAATCACCTGATGGGTCCAAGTGTAATCTAAATAGGTTATCCTTAAGGAAACTAATTTTTATTTTTTCACCTGTTGAAAAATCAAGATATACATTATTTCCGTCTTTTATGATTTTAGTTACTATGCCAATTTCTTTAAACGTTTCATTAGCAACAGCCGAATTATTTACACTATTATCCTCCAAGGCTTTACCAGTTAAAGGAACTACTGTTAACCATAGGATGACTAATACAAACAAGCTTGTAAGCTTTTTAAGATTATTAGAAATCTTTTTCTTTCTTTTTAACAAAATACTACACCTCCAAAAAATATTAATTATTCCCTTAAGCATTATTTTGCTTTTTTGCGACAAAACACTACTAAACTCTTTTCATAATACCCCTCCCTTCAAAAAATGTGATGCAACAATTTCCTAGATTGTCGGTGTACTTCGATTGTGTTTGCCTTTATTCCCCAAGCCCTTCTGTTTGCATTACTTGATTTACACATTTCAACACTTCCTCGTCATCGTCACCTTTAGCAATTACTTTTACTTGTGCACCTTCTGGAATGCCAAGTGACATAACACCCATAATTGATTTTAAGTTAACTTGTTTGTCTTTATACTCAATGAAAACTTCTGATGTAACTGCTTTAACCGCCCCCACTAATACTGTCCCAGGTCGAGCGTGGATACCTGAGTGACTTGTGAATGTATAGATTTTTCAACCATAAGTAATCCTCCATTCTTATTAACATCTTTTTACCATTACGAAATCAATATTCTTTTTCTTATGGTCCAACATGTTCTAATCAGCTTCTCTTCTAAACGAGAAGAATGAAATTAATGGACCGATTTTTAATAACTAATCGATGACCCAACAAAGTTGGGGTTATCGAAACAGTTCTGGTGAAAAACTTGAAACTCTATCAAGAAACAACTAAAACTATCACCTAAATTCCGAACATTATATTAACATTAACCCTAATGGTAGTAATTACGAATAAAAGATCCCTTTTTATTAGTTAAGCTTCATGTTGGTATTTCTATTTTGATTATTTTTGCTCCAGAACCACCAATTATAAGTAAGTTAAGTTGTATTACGGAAATTAAGACTTTAGCTCATACAAACGATGGTACAACCTTCCCTTCGCTGCCTACCATTCTAATTTTAGATTTAGCCATCTCTTTGGCAGCCTCTTTTGCTTTTTGTAAGTAAGCACGTGGGTCAAGACTTTCCGACTCATCCTCAAAATGCTTACGAATTGCTTCTGAGTAGGCATTTTTCAATTCTGTTGATACGTTGACTTTCGCCATACCTAGAGATACACAGCGATATACGTCTTCGTCAGGAATCGCAGAGCCACCGTGTAGAACGAGTGGAACGTCTACAAGTTGCGCAATCTGGGCAATTCTCTCAAAATCAATCTCTGGCTTGCCCTTGTAAATACCATGTGCAGTGCCAATTGCTGGTGCAAGTGTTAGTACACCTGTCAATTCAACAAATTGTTTACATTCTTCTGGTACGGCTTTTTGAGCATCTTCCTCCGCTACCACGATATCGTCCTCTACGCCTCCTACTTTGCCAAGTTCAGCTTCAACATTAACGCCAAGTGACTTAGCGAGATTCATCACTTCTTTTGTTTTTTCGACGTTTTCTTCAAACGGATACATAGATGCATCAATCATGACCGATGTATAGCCAGCTTGAATGGCTTCTTTAATCACTTCAAAGTCCGTGCAATGGTCAAGATGCAAACCAGTTGGAATATGGTAGTGTTCGGAAGCAGCTTTCGCGACCTGAACAATGTTTTTAGCACCGAGTGATTTAACCGTACTAACCGTTGTTTGTAAAATAACAGGTGATTTTAGTTCAGCAGCAGCTTCTAGCACCCAAAAGATGCTATCAAATGAGTGAACATTGAACGCGACAATACCGTGCATATCTTGTTTTGCTTTCTCAAGCATTGGTGTCGTTGATATAAGTGTCATTATTAGTTTTCCTCCTAAATTGTGATTGCATTTTCATAAGTACAGCAATGGATTCCTTAGTTTTTGCATCGAGTAGTTCTTGTCGCTTGTTATCTTTTGACGTAAAATCTATGTTTAGGAACTTACTGGTAATTGAATACGTGTATTTTCTTACTCTAAGAGTGTTAAACTTACAAATACCCTTCATCTAACATTTCAGTAAAACCCTTAACCCTACTATTAAAGGAATCGACATTATTTATATAATTTAGTAGTGATCATCAATATAATAATATTTCTTCTACATGTATCTGCTCGATACACCAATTAATGTTTTCAGGATTAATATGTCCGGTGTTTTCTTCTAGTGCATTCAGTACTCCCATTGCTAGTCCAAATTTTATTAAATCTTCACCTTTGAGCTTACGGGATAGCCCAGTCGCGAAACCCGCAATTACGGAGTCCCCCGATCCAACTGGATTTACTGCTTTAACTTTAGGTATTTGCACACGATAAACATTTGCATTACTCTTGATCATTGCCCCGTCTACACCTAACGTGACAACAATCCATGGCACACCTTCAAACATAGGTGACTTTAGAGCTTCAATAATTTGATCCTCATTTTCAAATTTTCCACCTAGTAAATCGGCTAATTCTTCCTGATTTGGTTTAATTAAGAAAGGTTTATTTTTACTATTTAATGCATTTTCAAGCAACTCACCCTTTGTATCAAGTAAAACTAATGTGCTATTTGCCCCGGCAATTTTAAGCAAATCATCATAAAAATCATTAGGCAAACCTATCGGCAAACTTCCGGAAATTGTAATAATTTCAACCTGCTGAACATAGGAAGTAAAACTTTCTAAAAAGGAAGTAGCTTCTTCATTCTTAATTTCAGGGCCACCTTCCAAGATTTCTGTTTGATTACCTTCATGAATTACAGCAATACAGTTACGAGTGTCGCCAGTAACCCCTACAAAAAAGTCTTGGATCCCAAGCATAGAAATTTCATTTCGTATAAAATCCCCCAAATTCCCGCCTAAAAACCCAGTTGCAGCAACTTCTTCCTCAAGCTGATGTAATACCCTAGTAACATTTAGCCCCTTTCCACCTGCTGTTTTCGAAACATCATTAACTCGGTTAACTGTATCAAGTGAAAATTTATCAAGTTTATAACTAATGTCCACAGAAGGATTCATTGTAACCGTCAAAATCACTTATATCACCCCCTAATAGGTTTTTAGTAATGATATTGAATGTTAAACGAAAAAGGCCAGAGTGATCTTATTTCAATTGCATCTTCAATGACAGTTTGAATGGTTTCTAAGTTATAATGTTAAAGGCCGGTACAGCATAACCTTCCTTTCTAACTTTACTCCCACGATACTTTCTCTTCATATGAAAATAGATTTTAGCTTTCTAGTTTTACAGGAAAATGAATATCACTATTATCCTAAATTTCTATCGGACGTTTATATACGTCACATCACTTCAATCTCTTCTATACCTAACTTCACCATCAACAGCTGTGGCTTGAACAATTAACTCCTCATCCAGGACTACGTAATCAGCTATTTTTCCACTTGATATGCTACCAAACTTCGTATCTTTTCCTATGCTTGCTGCTGGTGATAATGAGGCACTGTGCCATATTTTATACAATGGTTTATTGCTCCAACCTTGTAAATTCTTTACTCCATCAATAAGTTTCAGAGTACTACCTGCTAATGACCCTGTTTCTGTTCGGGCCATACCATCCTTCATTACAACAGTGAATTCTCCTAGTTGATATTCTCCATTGGGCATTAACCCTGCACGCATGCAGTCCGTAATTAGTACAAGCTTGTCCCCTTTAACACGTAATGCCAATGTTGCAATGTCTGGATGTACATGAAAGCCATCACAAATTAATTCCGAAAATGTGCGTGTATCCATTAATGCCGCACCCACCGCACCTGGGTTACGATGATGTAATCCTGACATACCGTTAAATAAATGAACAAAGTTTTGGGCACCCGCAGTAATTGCACTCTTACAGCATTCATAACTTGCTTCAGTATGTGCGATGGTGACAAATACACCATCTTTACTAACTTTCTCAATAAAATTTAAAGTGTTTTCTCGTTCAGGAGCTAGAGCAATTTTTATAATTTGCCCCTCCGAAAGCGATTGCCATTCTCGGAACTCTGAATAATCTGGATCTCGAAAATAAATAGGATTCTGTGCTCCTTTATGTTGTTCAGAAAAGTAGGGGCCTTCCAAAAAAATACCTTCTGATTGTGCGCCAGGTAGTCCTTGTCTGACCGCTTCTGTTATCGCGAAAATAGTTTGATCCAAATCTGTTTTAGACGATGTCAATGTTGTTGGTAAAAAACGCGTAACACCAAGTTGTAAGATTGCTTTCGAGATTTCATGAACTGCTTCCGTAGTTCCGTCCATTATGTCATATCCTTTAATTCCATGAATATGGGTGTCAAATAAACCAGGGGCAATTATATGTCCACTCCAATCAACCACTAAGGAACCTAATGGAATAGTCTCGGCAAATTCGCCGAATATTCCATTAATTATTTTCAAATATCCACCCGATTTTTCTTCATTTTCAAGTAAAAATCGATTTGCTTTTATATAGTATTCCATCTAGTATACGCTTCCTTTTTTCCACTTATATTCCAGCCACATCTTCTTCTGTTTGTTTTTGTTTTAATATAAATTCCTTAATATTTTCCCTACCATCTTTTAACATTTTATCGATAAACGTATCAAGACTGAGTTCTCGTTGAAATAAAGCACTTAACAACATTGGGGCATTTGTTCCACCTATCACTCGAACATTTTCTTTACCCGAAGCAATCTTGGAGCACACATTAAATGGTGTTCCACCCGCTAAGTCGGTAAAACATACAACACCTGCTCCTGTTTCAACATTGTCGATCGCTTTTACGACAATTTGCTTTAATTTTTCTACATCTTCTTCAAACGGAATAACCTCAACTTGCTTTATATCTCCTGCAATTAACTTAACTGACTCAAGCATACCAGTTGGAAAAGAACCGTGTCCTGTTATCACAATTCCAATCATTTACCTCATCCTCTCGCATCAACGATTTCTGTTTTTGTTATGAAATTTATAAAATATTAAAGAATGATCCAATCAAACCGACTACTACAGTTAGGCCAATCAACATTAAAGGTGAACGACCTTTTTTAAGTAACCAATACATTAATAACGTATATGCTAACGGAAGCATTGCTGGCATAATTTGGTCTAATACACCTGTTTGTATGTTTAATTTTGCCTCTCCAGATTTCCAAACATAATCAACTTTAAACGATACATATGTTGCAATTAATCCACCAACTACTGTTAAACCTACGATAGATGCAGCGCGGGATACAAATTTTGTACCTTCTTTTAACTTTGCAATTGCATTAACACCTGTTTTATATCCATACTTCATTAATCCAAACCGGACACCAAAGTGAATAATATTAAATGCGATTAAAAATACGAATGGTCCAAGGGGATTCCCCTCTACTGCTAATGAAGCACCAATACCCGCTGTAATCGGTAGTAAAGTAAGGTAAAACATTGCATCCCCAATACCACCAAGAGGGCCCATCATTGCAACACGAATTCCACGAATAGCCTCTCTATCTTCTTTCTTTTGTTCCATAGCTAAAATTACACCCATAATAAATGTTACTAAAAACGGATGGGTATTAAAGAATTCCATATGGTCTTTCATTGATTTACTTAAATCTTTTTTATTTTTATGAATGTGACGTAGACCTGGCAAAATGGAGTAAAGCCATCCAGCCGATTGCATACGTTCATAGTTAAAAGAAGCCTGCAATAGTAGAGAGCGCCATGCTAGGGTTCGTAATTGTTTCGGTTGTAAATCTGGGGCTTCAGTTACATCTTCATATTGATTAGATGCCATCGGTAATCTCCTCCTCGCCAGGCTGATATTTATTTGGACCTTGTTTTTCTTTATTTTGGTAAAAATCATACAATGCGATTGCCAAACCGATTAATGCAATTGCCAGAATAGGCATTTTTAAATAAGCAGCTACTACAAATCCGATAATAAAGAACATGATATATTCGACTTTCATCATAATTTTCAATAACATTGCAAACCCAATCGCTGGCATTATGCCCCCAGCAATGGACAAACCACCAATAATCCATTGTGGTATTGTTTCAACAAATCCTGCTGCTTTTTCTGCCCCAAAGAAAATTGGTAAAAACGCAATTACAGCATAAAATGTAAACAGAATCGCCAAGCCTAAATAATTTATTCGCTCAATACCTTTATAATTTCCTTCAAGTGCAAATTGATCGGCTTTGTGCATCATTGGTGCAAATGCTGTAAAAAATAAAGTGATTAACCCTTGTACTGCTACAGCAAAAGGAATTGCTACCCCAACTGCAACGGTAGGATCCTGACCAGCAATAATACCAAATGCGGTTCCAATTACTCCACCAATAACAACGTTAGGAGGTTGTGCACCAGCAAGTGGCACCATCCCCATCCAAATTAACTCCAAAGTTCCCCCAACCATTAATCCAGTCTGAACGTCCCCTAAAATAAGACCAACTACAAGCCCCGTAACTACCGGACGGTGAATATGTGTCAACCCATTAAATAGATCGACACCGATAATCCCAGCCCATAAAGCAATTAATAATGCTTCAATTAACATAGGTTTACTCTCCCTTGTAAAAATATAGGTGATTTAATGTTATCCACGATGTTCTTGGTGGCACTAGAAAAGACGGGACCTCGCTAGAGATTGAAGGATCTTTGCTAAATTTATTGCTGATCCTACACATACCTAAAAATGCGGACATCCCGTTGTTCACACACCAGACTTTTCTACTTTAATCCAATTATTTTTAAAATAAATCTAATATATTCTGTCCCTTTTCGCTTGGTACTCTTCTTAAATCTAACTTCACACCTAGTTCGTCCAGACGTTTAAATGCAGCCATATCTTTTTCATCAACAGATACAGTAGATGAAATCTGTTTTTTTCCTTCTTCATAATGCATGTTTCCAATATTCAACTGATCGATTGGCACTCCACCTTCTTTTAGTGCCAATGCATCATGCACATCTTTTACAACTAAGAATATTTTTTGACGAGGAGACGCTTTATGAATGACGTCAATCGTTTTTTGTATTGAAAAATAGCGTGATTGAATAACATCAGGCAATACCATATCCATTAAATTTTGTTGAACTTCATCTGTGGATACCTTGTCATTCGCAACGACAATTAAGTTTGCCCCCAAATGGTTGACCCATGTAACCCCCACTTGTCCATGTATTAAACGATTATCAATTCTGGTTAATAAAATATTTGGAGCTGACATAAAAATTCTTCCTTTCATAAATGAAATTTTTTTCTGACATTTTAAGATTTGAATTTCAACTTGGATTTAAAGTACGAATATTCCATTATTTAAAGTCATGAATTGTTACACCCTTAACAACATGATTTATCCGACCATTTGGACTTGGATTATCTGGAGTAACACCGAGTTGAATTGACTTTTTCATAGCCAGCGCTTAAGCGAAAATAATATTAACAGCACAATGTGAAAATCACAAAGTTTACTGAAACCTGATTGTTCTGCAGCTAATTCTCTTAATCTATCAATCTTGTGACATAAATAATTCATTTACAATTGATATCGGACCATTACGAAAACCTAGTGATGAATCATGAATCGTGACAACTTGACTTGCAGATAGTTCAAGCATCTTCAATGCTGCTTCGTATGAAAGCTGCCCTAGTATTCCTGAAAGACAAATTCTAAAATTGCCTCAATACTCCCTGTTATAGAATCGACTAACCACTCAGCATTACAAATAATCCCCCCTCTTATTCGAAAGCGCTTCCATACCAAATAAAGAAAAGGCAGTCAATGAACTCATAGATATACTAGGTTGCAGACGCCGGATTCTGTTGAGGTTTTTCATAAAAAAACTGATTAACTGATGAAGGAATAGCGGCCAGAAAGTTCACAATTTTGCTTGAATAAATTTCTTTTTCATCAAAATAATCTTCTATAATCCCTGAGCACGCATGTTCAATCATTTCCTCCAGTAACTCAGGGATTTCACGGTAAGCACCCCCTCCCCCGGCAGCTTCCACTTCGTAAAAATACATGCAGGACGATAGGATTTGATTGAGGGCATTGAATCTTACCTCTCAATTAGCTGAGTGACAACCGCTTGATTCATTAATTGTTGAACCAGTTGATGAATCGCTTTTTTTACCTCTAATTCCTGTCTTCATTAAAAGACACAGCGCTTAAATTGAATTATTTTTTTACTTTCTCGAACCAGGAACTGGCTGTCTCTTTCAATACTACATTCAGTTCTTCAATATTTCTTTTACCTGTATCTTGTAACCAGGCACGTCCTGCTTGTTCTCCATTTATAGCAAATGATGCCACACCATCTTTCCAGGTTGCCCGGCCACATAACACACCGTTAAAGGTAGAACCGGATTCTTTGGCAAATTTCAATGTTTCTTGGAATAGTTTTGCACTTACCCCTGCACTTAAGAAGATAAACGGCAGTTCTGTTGCTTCACTCTGTTCTTTGAAAAGAAATGCAGCTTCTTCTTTACTGTAAACAATTTCGCCTTCCGCATAACCTTCCACAAAGTACATATCTACCGGAACTTCAACTTTCAACACATCAACTTGATATTGAGGTTTGGAGAACTCCTTCATGGCCCTGATCACTTTATTCGGTTTCACTTTTGCGTACTCTTTACTTTTCACATCATTATTTCCAGCATCATAAGAGACTATTTCCAAGAAAAATGGAATATCTTCAGCCGCACACTCGGATCCAACCCGTTCCATATAGACATGCTTATAGTTATTGATTTTCTCTTCTTCATCTACATCATAATAAAGTAAGAATTTGATAGCATCAGCGCCGGCTTCCTTCAAACGTTTTACTGAACATTCCGGTAATAAATCAGGCAACCGGCCCACTTCTGACGCATCGTAACCGGTTTTTTCATAGGCCACTAATAAACCTGCGTTCTTGTCGCGGACCTTTGCTGCCGGTAAACCATATTCTGGGTCCAATAGAATAGCAGTTGCAAGCGGTGTTAATTCCTCAGAAACCAATTCTTTGAAACGGATGATACCTTCATCTCCCACTTGATTTGCATCCCCAGACGCAATCATTTTTTTCAATGAGCCACGTTGATCAATGGCTAATGCTCCAATCACGCCATTTTCATCCGATAAACGTTTAAGAGCTTCTAATTTATTTTTGGTGAGATCTAACATTTGCATTCTCCTATCAATCTATTTTTTCCACTTTTACTAAATCAAAGTACTGTTTAAATTTGTTTATATTAATAAAACCGGTTACGGCTTCCATGGTATTTAACATTCCTGTGGTCATAGCCGTTTTCAGTACAGACTCCACCGTTTGATTTCGGTTCAGTGCCACAGCTAACCCAGCAACGTTCGCATCTCCGGACCCTACAGGATTGACCACATCTATTTTTGGAATCGTAACCTGATAATAATCGTCCCAATGCCTGACAAAGGCGCCTTTATCACCCATGGACACGACAACCCCTTTAAAAATCTCATGGTTTAACATTTGTTTCAAATCGATGATTCCAGCCTCAGCTTCGAAGCCCAACAGCTGAGACAATTCCGCAGTATTCGGCTTGATGGCAAATGGTTTTTTCTCATGTATCAAGACTTGTTATAACGATTCCCCTGACGAATCAACTATCACGGGCTTTCCCTTATTACGACTGATTTCAACCATTTTACGGTAATAGTGAGTTGGTAACCCTTTCGGTAAAATTCCTGAAATCGTAACAAGTGAAGCGGTTGTAAGCAGGCATTCGAATTTTTCTAAAAAAGCTGTCCCTTCTTCTTTGGATAACGTCGGTCCAGATTCTAAAATCTCTGTTTGCATTCCCTCATGAATAATAGCGATACAATTTCTTGATTCATTTTTGATTTTCAAAAAGTCATTGGGAATATTACTTTTATTTAATTCCTGAACAATGTAATCACCAATCGTTCCGCCTAACACACCTGTCGACAAGACCTCTTCTTCCATCTGTGCGATCACTCGGGCAACATTCAAGCCTTTTCCACCAGCCCTTTTTCGTACCGTTTCTACCCGGTTGACATCGTCAAACTTGAATCGATCAACCGGATAATAAATATCGGCCGATGGGTTCATTGTTACAGCTAAAATCATCGAAATACTCTTTCTGGTTGTGTTTAGGTTTGATAACGACAAACACCATTCATGTAAGTCGCGATTAAATCAGCTCAGGATTAAACACAATATAGTCAGCAATTTTTCCCACATTCATTATCGAACTGAACACTCTTAGCAAGTGCAGTACATGCCATATAAATGGTTTCTGCGGCAGTGGCAATACCTCATTGCTGATCCATCGGGTCTATTTTCTTAATAAATATCGAATTCTCCATCTTTAATTTCCAGAAAACCAGGAACTACCACCTTCAAGAAAAACTTATCTGCGAAAATAAATGTTGACATGCTTCTTTCCCTTTATTCTATAAAACTACTTAAGCGTTCAAGTACATTCTATTTACTCATATTCGTATACGGTTACGCCTTTAACTACACGATTAACCGTTCCGGTCGGTGAAGGTGTATCCGGTTTATTACCGACTTTTACGGAAGCTAGTAGTGAGACAGTTTGCCCAATCATGACAAAAGGTAATGCCAGGTAAGCATCCGGTACGGATTGAGCATCTCTGCCGAATAAAAACGTGTTCCCAACAAATCTGGTTTTGCCTTCGACTTCAATGGCACAAATGTAGTTGGCAATGTTATCTCGCTGCAATTCATTTAACATATCCAAATCATATTGACGTGTATAAGGATGATTGGAAACAAAAACAAAAACCAACGCCTTTTCATTGACAAATGATTTAGGACCGTGTCGGAATCCCAATGGCGAATCAAATGCGGTAACAATTTTACCAGCTGTTAGCTCTAATACCTTTAACTGCGATTCTCTAGCTAAGCCTTCTAAACTTCCTGAGCCCAGATAAATGATCCGTTCAAAATCACGATCGATGATTTTTTGGATATCCTTTTCTCTACGAATAACACTTTCACCCATTTGGCGAATCGTTTGGACAATTGACCCTTTTTCCTCCAATGGAAGCGGATCAAAAACGAGTAATGTTGTTAGCGCCATGCATGAGTAGCTTCCGGTCATAGCAAATCCTTGATCATTGGCTCTTTCGGGCATCAATAACAAAAGATTGTGTTCATCACCTTTTGCCCTTATCGCTAACTCGCCATCATTTGCACAAGTAATCGTTAACTGGTAGAAGTTCGTTACGATTTGTTCAGCTAATTTTACGGCAGCCACACTTTCGGGGCTATTGCCACTTCGAGCAAATGAAACCAACAAGGTTGGGAAATTTGCTTTTAAAAATTCATAGGGGTTAGACACCAAATGGGTAGTCGGTACACTCAGCAATTCCCACTTTTTTTCATCCACTTTTCCTTTTAAATAAGGTGTGACCGTATCACCGACATAGGCAGAAGTTCCAGCACCTGTAAAAATGACACGAATTCGTTCATGTTGCTCAGCCAGTTTTTGCAAAAATGCTTGAATCTCTACGTGTTTCTTTGTATACAATGAATAGGTTTCATCCCATAAAACAGGTTGTTGCTTGATTTCCTCTGTTGTAATCGATGCACCTAACGATACTAATTTTTCTTTATCAAGTGTAAACATCTCCGACACTCCTCTTTTTTTATAATCTCTCGAATACTCGCAATCCTGCACCAACGACGCCATTGTCTTGCTTCAATGTGCTGATGCTCATTTGGCCTAAAATATGGTGTTGTTCAGGTAATTGGTAGCTTTTTAGCTTTTCTTTCATTAACTTAAGCAGAAAAGGATTGTTTACGATGACACTGCCTCCGAAAACCATTCTATGTGGATCCAATAAACAGGAAATCGTATAAAGTCCTTGAGCTAAGTTGTCAGTTACTTCTTCAATGATGGGTAGATATTCCCCAGTCCCATTTGCATAGCCTGCAAAGACTTCTTTAGTGGAAATTTTTTCAACTTGCAATTCCTTTTCTGCCAACTTTTCGATGGCAGGTCCAGCAGCCACTTTTTCCAATCGCTTATTTCCCTTATTGTCTGCCTTCGAAAGTACCGGTATCAACCCAAGTTCCCCGGCGAATCCGGCCCCCCTGAAAAATGAACCATTTTGAATGATGGAACATGAGATTCCGGTACTAATAGTCACATAGACAAATGTCTCATTCCGCTTTACCTGAGCAGCCTTCCACTCGGCAAATGCCGCCATATAGACATCATTGTCAATACTAATCTGCTCGAGTCCGAATTGCTCCCGTAAACGAGCAGTGATGGGGAACTGTTTCCACGGTAAATTATTTTGAAAAATAGCGATGCCATTTTCACAATCCACTTTACCTGGTACACCCACACCGATGCCCTCTATGTCAGCTAAGGAAAAAGATGATTTTTCAAGAACTTGTTCCACCGCTTCTATGACTCTAGCAAACATATTTTCCCGGTCTGAAGGATCACTTTTTACATCCTCGCGCTTTAGCAATTCTCCCGATTCCGTAATGATACCCGCTGCAATTTTTGTCCCTCCAATGTCAATGCCGATTGCCTTTTTCATTTTCCTGCACCTCTTATTCCTATCCATCGTCTACTTTGTGAACAAGCGATTCTCAACACTTCATAAACTTTTTCCCACTTCCACAAAGAAAATAGTCAATTCTTTCAGACTTTTTATATCCTCTTTACATAGTTGGGTTGTTGGTACAAGTTATATTTAATAAAAACTCATAGCCAAAATACTATGAGTTTTTTAAAACGTAAATTCAGTATAAAAGTGTCTACAATAAGCCTGCCTTCCAAAAACCATACTTACCATCTATACTTATTTATTTTATACCATCACTACTTGTTGGGTCAACCCAACATATTGCAATATTCTAGAAATATTTTAGATTTAGTTTAAAAGTTAGCCCTATTGAAGCATGTATATTTTTCTATTTATTTTCCGCCTGTTACTGCAATTCCTTCAATAAATTGTTTTTGCAAGATGATAAATAAAATCAGCATTGGCATTATCGCTAAAAAGGAGCCTGCCATAAGTATAGGATAGTTTGTTAAATATTGACCTTGGAGCGATGACAATCCGACAGAAAGTGTCATTGCTTCAGGAGAACTATTCACAATCATTGGCCACATCAATTCATTCCAGCTCCAAAGAGTAGTGAAAATACCCAAAGCAATCAAACCAGGTTTGGCGAGGGGAAGCATTATTTTCCAATAAATTTGGAAATGGTTACAGCCATCAAGTCTGGCTGCCTCTTCTAGTTCTTTTGGAAGCCCCATAAAGAATTGCCTTAGCAGGAACGTACCGAATGCACTAAACAGACCTGGGACTATTACCGCCTGTAATGTGTTTAACCAGCCAAGTTCCACCATAATCATATATTGCGGGAGTAAAAACACTTGGCCTGGTACCATTAATACCGATAAAGCTAACATAAACAGAATATTCCTGCCTGGAAATTCAATCCGAGCGAATGCATAGGCGGCTAACGAACACAAAAATAGCTGCCCTGCTGTCCGGACGACCGTAATTATAAAGGTATTAAACATAAATTTGAAAAAGGGCAGAAGTCCAAAAACCTCTATATAGTTCCCCCATTGGAAATCCTTCGGAATTATAACAGGCGGAACATGAATAGACTCAGCATAAGTTTTTAATGAGGTTAAGATCATCCATAAAAAAGGCATGACCATTGCCACAGATCCAACAATAAGGACGAAATGGATAAAGAATGTCTTACTTGTTACAAACTGTCTCGTTCTTTCCAATGGTTCTCCCTCCTTTAGTCATAATGAACCCATTTTTTCTGTAAGACCATTTGGATTGCAGTGATAATCAGGATTACTATTAATAATAGAACAGCGATTGCTGCTGCATATCCCTTATCGTTTAAAACGAAAGCGTGCTGATAGAATAAATAAACAACCGATTGTGTGCTTTCCAAGGCTGTACTACTTTTTCCAATCATCATGAAAATTAAATCAAACACCTGAAAAGCTCCAATTAAAGAAGTGATGCTTACAAAGAAAATAACAGGAGAGAGCAGTGGCAGTGTAATTTTAAAGAACACACTGATTGGACCCGCTCCATCCATTTCCGCTGCTTCATAATAGGACTTTGGAATTCCTTGTAGTCCGGAAAGGAAAATGACCATGTTATAACCAATTCCACTCCAGATTGCTACCACAATAATCGAATATAAGGCAATTTTCGGATCACTTACCCACTGTGGACCCTTGATCCCAAATAAAGACAAAAGATAGTTTAGCAGTCCGTAATCAGAATTATAAAGCCATTTCCAAACCATTGCGATGGCAGCAGGCATAGTAATTACGGGTAAGAAATATAATGTGCGATAAACGGATTTCCCTTTAATTTTCTGATTCAGGAGTACCGCTATTAGAATAGATAAGAAAATCCCAATTGGAACAGTAAAAATAATATAAATCCCCGTATTCTTAAACGATTTTATAAGGTTAGCATCCTCGAGCATCCGCTTATAGTTATCTAATCCCGTCCACTCATAATGACCAAATGCTCCCCATTCAGTGAAACTAAAGTAAAAGGTCTGAATGATAGGCCACAGGTAAAAAATGAACAAGCCTAACATGGTAGGAGCAATCATGACATAAGCCCAAAAGAAGTCTGAACTTTTCCTTGTCTTCGTTAAGTTAGAAACCTTAAGTTTTGTATTCGTTTTCACTTCAACCTGTAGAGGATGTTCCTTCACTGTATTCACTCCTTTTAAGGAAAGAAGAGAAGAAACATCTTCTCTTCTTCATTTTTCTATTTCTTAGATAGCGCCTCATTTGCCTTTTCTGTTAACTCTTTTACGGCATCTTCTACACTTTCTTCTTCGCTCCAAACCTTTTTAAGAACGTCCGTTTCATACTGCCATATTTCTCCTGTGCTTTTCACACTAGGCAGTGGAACAGAATAATCAACACCTTCAATAAAGGCTTGAAGATTAATATTTGGAACGGCTTGTATCCAAGCATCTTGTGTACCATTATAAGCTGGGATAACCGTCCCTGTTTTCGCAAATATCTCTGCTGCTTCTTTAGAGCCTAGGAACTGGACAAACTTCCATGCAGCATCTTTATGCTTTGTGTTAGCCGCAATAACATTGGCTAGCCCATGAATAGCAACCGCGCGCTGTTTTCCTTTTGGTACTACAGCAACATTTATATCAGGATTATTCTTATACTCTTGTACCATCCAAGGACCATCAAACATCATAGCTACTTTTCCTGAAGAGAATAATTCAGAAGCGGCTGTTTCTGTCATTTGAGCTTGTGTTGGAGATAATCCCTCCTTAATGAAACTAATATTATAATTAAGTGCATCAATGGCCTCCGGTTGATCAAAACCTACGGACTTGCCATCGTCAGAAATAATATAACCGCCATTTTGCCAAATGAAATCATAATAGCCACCTTGGTTACCCATTAATGCAGCATAGCCCCAAATACTTTTATCTTTATCTGTCAGTTTTTTAGCGACTTCCTTTAACTTATTCCAATCCCAAGTGTCATCTGGATATGGCACACCTGCTTCATCAAAAATTTTTTTGTTATACCATAAGCCTGTTGTATCAAAGTCTTTTGGAATACCAAATATTTCTCCTTTAACAGTATAAAGATCAATCAAAGATTTCGGATAATTATCTAAGCTAAGGTTTTCTTTTTTTGCAAGGTTAGTAAGTGGGAGGATTACCTTTCCTTCTGCATATTGGTCAACATGGGCACCATTCATCCACATAACATCTGGCAACGCCGCGCCAGTTGCAGCAGTTTCAAGTTTTTGGAAATACTGACCATAAGGAGTAATTTCCGTTTTCACTTTAATGTTCGGATATTTTTCGTTAAATAATTTGATAACTTCATCTATGGCAGTGACTTGCTTCTTATCCCAAAATCCATAAGTAATTTCAACCTTTCCGTCCCCTGATGCAGTGTCATCCTTACTACATCCGGCTAATCCTATTAATCCTAAAATTGCGGTTAAAAGCATTATTAGCCATTTTTTCATCATGTTACCCTTCTTTCAAATAAAGTTTAGTAGATTTCTAACAAAATACTCCTAGAACATGAATGGTTTTATGACAAGTTCCCCCATGATAGCCCTTACATTTATTTCATCCATTAAAACTTTTACTACTACATAACTGAGAAATAAGACGAATGCTGATTTGTATAACGCTTACCACCTCCACTAAATAAAATAGTCTCGGGAAATAATTTTTTTAATTTTTTAAAATACTTTAGTCATAAGACGATGGCTTTATTGTGTCAACCAGAACCCGGGATGTGAACAAACTTTCTTTATATTGAATTTACACTCCAAAGAAGATGGGAGATGGTACTTTTCTCTTAATATAGGGAACATTTATCTCTTGGTATTTTCTTCTAAACTATTAGAATAATCGTCAATATTAATGGATTGACCCTGTTTTAACCTTGACTCTTCAGCGACAAATGCCATTAGGTGACTTCTTACTGAAGCGAATGCGGAAGAAACGCTATCTTGTTTATTTCCATTTTGAATTTCTCTCAAGAAAGTTCTAATGATGCTGTTATCTCCACCACCATGTCCACCAATGGGATTGTCAAATTTTATTACCGTTTCATGCTTGGTAAGAAAATTAAAGATCGAAATACTATTTTCCTCCATATTTCCACGTATTTCTCCTTTTGTTCCCATTATTTGAACAATACGTGTTTGCTCCTTTGTGAATCCGCACATACTAAACGTCGCTGTTGCTCCACCCTCGAATTCCATATTTACAACTTGATGATCCACCACATTATTATCTGAGCGATATACGCATTTTCCAAATGGAGTTTCATTTAATGCTTTTATGATTCCTTCATTCGTATAGTCTTCTGTAAATTTCCTTGCCCATCCTTTTCCTTCACCAAGATAATACCTTCCAGCATGAAATGGACATTCATGTTCAACAGGACAGCCGTCTAAACATCTCTTCGGCGCTCCAATTGGTGCATTATCTTCCTTAAAATGCATAAGCGAACCATATGAACTGACACGTTTACACGCCTTGCCTATCACAAAAGAAATAATATCCATATCATGACATGATTTTTGCAGAATCATCGGACTTGTTCTTTCTTTATTATTCCAATTACCACGAACAAAGCTATGCGACATATGCATCACTTCTACATTTTCATTTAATTGAAGAGATACTACCTCTCCAATTTCCCCTTTGGAAATAACCTTTTTAATCGTTGCCCAAAATTCTGTATACCTCAATACATGGCATATTGTAAGATGTCGATTATACTTTTGGGCTGCTTTTTCCATCGCTATGCATTCCATTGGATCTGGGGACATAGGTTTTTCCAACAGAACATGATAACCCAGTTCCAATGCTTTCATGGTCGGTTTAAAGTGATTGCGATCAAGTGTACATATAATAGCAATATCTGCAATTTTTCTTTCTAGATTGAAAACATCTTCCCACGACTCATAACAATTTTCATTGGAAATATTATGTTCTAGTTGAAATTTAGTTCTTCTTTCTTTACACGGCTCAGCCACACCTGTGATCTTTAATTCATTAGGATAATCTAAGGCATAAGGTGCATAAGCTCTTACCCCTCTGTCACCTGCTCCGATAATTATTGCTGTCATTTGTTTCATGGTATACTCCCCTATCTTCCATTTTCCGAATGTTTTCCTGATTTACTCCAAACGTTTTCCAACAAGTTTCAAAAAAAGAACCGCTTAGGTTCGTTTAATGTTAGATGATTCCCGAAGGACTAATTCAAATGGCAATATGATTTTTATCGGAAGTTTAATTTTCCCTTCTACCATTTCCATAATGGTTTTAGCTGCAATTCTTCCCATTTCATATTTAGGGATTTCTACCGTCGACAGCTGTGGAGACGAATATTTGCCCATTTCAATATTATCGACCCCAAAGAAAGCGATATCCTCTGGAATTCTAAGTTTATTCTCTCTGACAGCTCTCATGGCAGGGATGGCCATCAAGTCACTCGCGCAAACCATTGCTGTTGGCAAATGCAATGGATCTCTTTTAATCAAACTTTTCATTTCCTCATAGCTAGTTTCCATTTTCCACTGTGTATTCTTTACCCATTCAGGTTGGATAGCTAGTCCGGCTTCTTCCATGGCATGTTGAAAACCTTTAAAACGATGTTCAGCATACATATCTTCAAAAGTTTCATTAACACCTCCACCAATAAACCCTATGTCCTTGTGACCTTGCTTAACCAAATACTGAACCACCATTTTAATAGATGCCTCGCGATCGTAGTCTACGATTGCTATATTTTTATCTGTATAAAAAAGTCCAATCCTAATAGAGGTATATTTTGTTGAATATATTCGATAATGCTATCATTAATCTTATCGATAAGAAGCAGTCCTTCAATCCCCGAATCATGTATAGTTTTAAGAAGTAGTGCCTCGTTTTCAAGTTCATCCCTGGTAATACTAATCAAGTTGTAATCATTAATTGTTAATTCATCACGAATACCTGTATAAATATTTGCAAAGTAAGGGTTAATTTCCGCTTGTTTTGGATTGGCTACCCATCCAATTTTCATTGTTCTTATGTTACTCTTTTCTTGCTTGTTAGCAACTAAATTTCGAGCATGCCGATTTGGTATATACCCTAACTCCTTAACAGCCTCCCAAATTTTCGCTTTTGTTTCCTGGTTAACATTTCGAGTCTGATCATTTTGAATTACTCTCGAAACAGTAGAAATAGAAACGCCTACATGTTCTGCAATATCCTTTAATCTTGTCACTAATAAAACACCTCTTAATTATGTACTTAAGCGCTTTCTTAAATAGGATAACAAATTTTTATCCTATTTAAGTAATACTTTTTGAATTTTTATAATGTTTTTAAGAGTAGTTTTACTTCGTTCAGCATACTCCTTTTCACTTAATAGTTAATGGGTTGTAGGTTCAACATTGATTAAAAAAAGTTTCCAAGCTCCGAGTTATTGACAGAAAATTATAACTAATACAAATATATACTCCTGCATGTTAACCTGTCAACCCAACAACTAAAAAAATAAAAAAACAAAATTTGATTCCTTTATACTGTAATATACTATTTTCTCGTATCTTTCATGTTAGCGGGTTTTGGGTATGAGTTGAACTAAAAAAACTCATAGACACAATGCTATGAGTGATTCAACCTTTACGTTAGTTCGGTGTAAAAGCGGCAGCGATCGCCCCGTACAATGGATATACAAAATTCAACAGGCATTCCATTGATATCATAGGCTGTTCGTTCAAGCAACAGTGCCGGACGGCCTTCTTCCGTTTGAAGGTACTCACTTTCTTCAGCACGAATGAGGACGGGTTCAAATGCCTCTTTTGCTTTGGTTACTACGATATTAAATTGTTGTGAAAATAAATCATATAATGAAATTTCGCCAACTTTTTTAAGTTGATCCGTATCAGAAACTACGTTTTTCGGAATGAACGATGATTCCAAAATATACGGCTCATCGTTGGCACAACGAAGGCGCTTCATTTCAATGACATTCTCATCTTCTCCAAGCAGCAACGCTTCCCTGATTTTTGCAGTTGGTTTAACTTCCTCTATTTTTAGAATGATATCTGTGGGGTTCATTCCTTTTTCTTTTAATACTTTGCTAAAGCTGTAAAACCCCATCAATGACTGTTGCAATTTTGGTTTTGCCACGAATGTACCTTTTCCTTGAATTCGGTAAAGGATGCCTTCCTGTACTAGTTCCTCAATTGCTTTTTTTGCTGTGTTCCGGCTCACACCGAATTGGTCCATTAATTGATTTTCAGATGGGATTTTATCACCAAGCGTCCAATTCCCCTCTTCAATAGAACCCTTCAGCCTCTCCATTAATTGGTGATAAAGTGGAATTACACTTTCGTGCTGCAGTGGTTTCATTAAAATAAGCCTACCTTCCATCCATACTTACATTCTTTTAACAAATTATATCATCGGCACTTATAGTGTCAACCCAACAAGTACAGATGGCTAAGGAATTGGATCTTCATTAAGCAGATATTTGAAGAGAAACAACGATAATCTTATCTGGATTGCAACCCAACTTATTATTAATCCTGATAGCCCTTTTTACAGCATCGGGCCTCTTATTGGTAAGAGAAATAAAGAAAAGCATATCACACTACAAAACATCCATAATTTTTTAAAATTATTGACAAGAAAGTTAGATTTAGCTGAATTACACTAAGAAAAAAATTTTATATATTTCACTCTATTACTTTAATGATATAAAAAATATATTGCCTAACCAATGGAGCGATTACAAAAAATATAGACTAACTCATATAGTTTGTTTAAATGCTCTATCCATCGCTGGAAATCACATTATTTCAGACAACTATAATTTTTCATCTAATCAATTGAACAATACTGAAATTTCTAAGAGTTTAACCAATATTCAAAACATTGATTGGTCAAGTGAAGGAAGTTTAAAATATTTGAAAGGAGTAAGTGGCTCTAATCTCTTAGCAGCAGATATAATTACCTCATTTAAAAATTAATTGTTAAAGGTTGGTTTGATATGGAATTACCATTAATGAACTATAGGCCCGCTTGAAAGCATTCCGAACACTTGCCCGTTATGGGGGTTACTCGTAAGGTTAATCAGCTCACTAAAAAAAGAACAAACCCTGTAAAAGGAAGAGAGGGTACCCCAAGGGAGTGACCTCACTATTATGTGGGGCTCTGACCCTTTGGGATAGCCTCTCATTCTTAAACAGTTTTACTTAGTTTCAGATTCATTTTTGCCCATATCTTCAGCTAATTGTTCAAATGATCTGACCTTACCATGTGGAATCTGCGATTGTTTACGATCTTTCCATTGGCGTTCTTGTTGTCGCTTAGATTGAGTCATCTAAATAAGCTCCTTTACATAAAGTTCAGTAAACATACTCGGTGCAGGCATCATTTATCATGAGTCGAGTCTGGCAACTATTAATTAATGCACGCCTTTCCACTCACCTTGATTTTTCGATGCTTTTTCTTTTTTTGCTTTATTTTTATATGCTTGATTAGCGTTTGCAACTGAACTGGAACTTATTATTCACTTTGTTTTTTACCCGAATTACAATCCACCTTCCCATGCAACAATTCAACCACAACAAAAGTGTAAGTGAAAACCTCGCGTTTCTACATTTCTGGATACAAGTAAAAAACACTAGTATTTAAATTTCGGATTAATCCTCCTGAATAGTTTCACATAATAGGAATCTGGTTTGCCATGCCACTCACCCCCTTTCATACTCTATATAAGCTTAAACGGGATGAAGTAGCATGGTCTTGAAATTTTTCAGGGTAACTCGTCAATCCAATAAGATCGAGAAATTCCTTTTACTTTTATTATTGAAATATAGATCAGATTTGAATAGGACATAAAAAAAGCCGCCCATCATTTGAGCGACTCTTTATTAGTAATTGTAGTTTTGGCTTTCAGTGTAAATAAGGGGCTTCTGGACTTACCACCCGTCAAGTAGGGAGTTCAATCTCTCCTCTAAAAAGCAACCGGCAGGGAGATTAACCCCTGTGAGCTCAGCATGAAGTGCCAGTTGACGTTCTCCCGAGGGACGCTGAGCTGCAGGTTAGGCATGCGTCTCAGTAGGGTCGAAAACGCAACGTCTCCTTCCACACGGGCTAGTGGCGCTCCCAAACACATATGGATGCCATGTCCAAAGGCGAGATGACGCTTGATTGCGCGCGTAATATCAAGTCCCTCTGGGTCCGTAAACTGGAGCTCATCTCGATTCGTTGATTTCAATACGGGAATAACCATATCTCCCTGTTTGATTTGCTGTCCTGCGAGCACAATATCTTCAATAGCAAAACGCGGTCCTGCGATTGTGGATGGCCCATTGAAACGCAGCAGTTCTTCCACGGCTGCAGGAACCAGATTGAGGTCGGCTTTTAGCTTCTCCAGTTGCTCGGGATGATCCAGCAACATCAAAGTGCCCGTTGCAATCAGATTCGAGGTTGTCTCATGACCAGCAAAGATCAATAGTGAGATCATCGAGATTAGTTCTGCTTCGTCGAGTCGATCTCCCTCCTCTTCGATAGAAACCAACTGGCTGATTAAGTCATCAGCAGGATGCTGGCGTTTGTCGGCCACAAGCTGCACGATGTATTCCCCAAAGGCTTGAATCTGCTCTGCGACCCCGGGATCTTGCCTTCCTAGGCCCAGACCGTGCGCGATGGCCTCAGACCAGACCCGAATCTGTGCCTGGTCTGCTTGAGGCACCCCAAGCATGTCAGAAATGACGTTGATCGGTAAGGGATAGGCATAGTCCTTGACAAGGTCCATCTCTCCTTTATCTTGTACCTGGTCAAGTAATTCTTCAGCAATTTTCTGAACGCGAGGGCGTAAGCTTTCCATATATTTGGGCGTAAAGGCTTTGGATACCAACCTGCGCAACCGTCGATGATCGGGTTCATCAACAGAAAGCATGGATTTTGCGTTAAGGAAGGTAGGGGGAGCAGATGGATCAGCAATGTTCTGCCTGATATCACTGTTACCATTGATGGAGCCCCCGTCTACAGTAAAGTGGGCATGATCTTTTAACACCTGCATTGCTTCTTCCATACGCGTGACCATCCATGTTTGGCCATATATCCCACCGATCGGGGACGGGATAGGAATAACGGCTCCCATTGTCCGCATCTTGGCGAATATCGGAAATGGGTTTTCAACACTTTTACCACTAAATACGTCCAATATAGATTTATCTGGTAAGTTTTGATCTAGATTTTCCATAACAACCTTCCTTTCTCCTTGTGCCCTTTATGGGTGTGATCTGTTTCTTTAAATATTGTCCTAAGCTCTCTGTTAACCTAAATACTATTTTCAAAAACCAACAGGATGATAATCTTTAGTGTTTATTTAACACCCCCTTAGAGTACAACTAGGATATTTTTATGCTTATTTTATATAGTTGATTTGCCTTCTAAATTCTTGCTGGCTTCTTTAAAGTTATTGTTTTTTCTTCCGAAGCGTTCTTAACACGTCTTATAAAGAAAGAAAGCAATAAACTAAAAATTCCGATGATAAGAATAACAAAATATGCGTCATTTATCCCCTGAATGGAAGCTTCCATAATCATATGTTTTTGTGTTTCACCCTGTGCTCCTCCCGTGGCTAAGTCCTGAAGATGATTCTTTGTACTGTTTGTCATTACTGTCACAAGTAGTGCAGTACCTATTGCGCCTGCTACTTGTCTGATAGTGTTGGAAATAGCTGTGCCATGTGCATAAAGACTGGATGGTAATTGATTTAAACCTGCAGTCTGTATAGGCATAAGGAACATAGCCATCCCAATACGACGAACTGTAGACATCAGAACGAGAAACGTATAGCTAGTCGAGTCCGTCAAATCTATAAAGCCTACGGTTGAGATGATAATAATTGCTATCCCTATAATAGTAAGCCATTTGGCTCCAAATCGGTCGAAGAGCTTTCCAACTGCAGGACTTAGCAACCCCATTAGGAGTGCCCCTGGAAGCATCAGTATACCTGACTCCAATGCAGTAAAACCGCGGGCATTTTGAAGGTATAGAGGAAGCAGCATCATATCTGCATACATCATCATGGTGACACCTATACTTATAAGGGTAGTCAAGGTAAACATATTGTATTTAAAGGCTCTAAGATTCAGTAGCGGATTTTTGGAGATCAGTTGCCGCCAAGTAAACAGGACAAGGGCCAGGATTCCTACAACTAGAGAAACAACTACCTCTGCACTTGACCAACCAGCATTGCCGGCTTCGCTGAAGCCGTACATCAAAGCACCAAATCCGATGGTTGAAAGGGCTATACTAATAAAGTCTACCTTGGAAATGACAGGTTCTGATACATTTTTCAGATAAATAAAACCGCAGATGATAACAATAATAGTAAATGGAATCATGCCATAAAACATGGCTTTCCAAGAAAATGTCTCAAGAACATAACCGGTAAGTGTTGGTCCAATTGCAGGCGCAAAAATAATCGCTAACCCGACGTAACCCATAGCAGATCCTCTCTTCTCTGGAGGGAAAAGGGATAACACAACATTCATGAGTAAAGGCATAATAATGCCAGCACCGGCTGCTTGAATCAGCCGCCCAGTCAGAAGTACAGGGAAATTGGTTGCGACTGCAGAAACAATCGTTCCGGCTAGAAAAATAATCATCGAAGTTTGGAACAATTGACGAGTGGAAAATCTCTGGATTAAAAAGGCGGTGATGGGAATTAAAACGCCATTCACCAACATATAACCTGTTGTAAGCCACTGAGCTGTTGAAGCTTTAATATTAAAATCATTCATTAATTCCGGAATGGCAACGCTCATGATTGTTTGATTAAACGTGGCAAGGAAAGCACCTATTATCAACACAAACATGATTGGTCCCTTTCTGATAGAATTTTTGATTGTTGCATTCTTACTCAATTTCATACATCCTCTCGGGTCTATCGTGGATTAAATTTACACTGTGTTGTATAATTTACAATGTATAAATGAGATTATAAGTACAATTTATAATGTTTTCAAGCTACAAAATTCCAAAAAGTGTATATTAATATACAAAAATAAGGTTTATGTTGTTTATCGAGAAGAAATACGACGTAACACTATGAAGTGTAGCTTACTATTTGATGAGAAAGGAAAGAGGCTATGATGGAAAAGAAACAGCTTCACACAGACCCTCGCATACTCCGTACAAGACAATTAATTAAAGATGCATTTGTTGAATTACTTAAGGAACTGGATCTCCAAAAAATAACGGTTAATCGATTGGCAGAGAGAGCAACCATCAATCGTGTTACCTTTTATCTACATTATCGTGATATTCCAGATATGTTGGAAAAGATGGCAGACGATATGATTGATGACATTTCAACGATTTTTAGTAATACACCAACGGACCAGACATCCTCTGATGAGATTAGTTGGAAAATAGTCGAAAATTTACTTGAGCATATAGCTGAACATTCGAATTTTTATAAAAACCTTCTGGCTTCTAAGAAAGTCCCAATCTTTAGAGAACGTCTAACAATGTTTTTAAGGGAGAGGATAGTTACTAAGATAGAGGAGAACGGAAGGTCATCCCATATTCTAACTGAAATTGTAAAAGAAGAAATTTTGATATGGTATGAAACTTCAGCTTTAATAGGGACAATCATTTCGTGGCTTCAAAATGATATGCCATATACACCAACTTTTCTAGCGAAACAATTCTCTTTGCTTCACCAAAGGAGGATAAATGTAGAAAGTTAATCATTTATAAAGTGTACCTAGTGTAGATATACTGAACCTTCGCTCACTGCATTATGGTTTCTAACTCTTGTAAATCTAATAGATTACGCCATAAAAAACTTGAAAGAATTCCAGAAGGTTTTCCAAAAATCAACTGGCTTATTTTTAGTGGGCTTTAGTATAAAAACAGGAATAAAAATCCTTTAACAACACATCTAAAATGTGTTTCCGTTCAGAAAACTGAACGGTTTTTTTCTTTAATTTCATCATTTAACTCTCCGTGTAACAAACTTTCTTCTTCGTGTCACCTACCCCTTTAGTTCCATAAGAAACTCCTATGGCGGCGCTCCTCGCCGCCACCATCTACCACGAAAACCTGCTCTTTACCCAAAATAAAGTCTAACCCATTAAGCCCTTGACAATAATGGATGATAACAATACAACCAGGCTGAACTTTTTTGGTGGATCTTAAGGAAGATACCCTGTATAAGAAACTGGTTGTGACAGTATTGAAGAACCATTTAGTGTACTACAAGTACGTATACAAAAATTTTTGTAACAAATCTCCTGTCATATGTATTGTTAATCTTTTATTGAGGTGATTCTCCTATGGAAGCAATGATTGAACGGTGTGCTGGCCTAGATGTACACCAAGAAACAGTAGTAGCCTGTGTATTATTTGGTCCATTAGATAAAAAGCCAAAAACCTCTATTGAAACGTTTTCAACTACAACAACGGGACTCTTGGCTTTAAGTGATTGGTTAACTACCCTTCAGGTATCCGATGTTGTGATGGAAAGTACCGGAGTCTACTGGAAACCAATATGGAATATTCTCGAAGATTCTTTTCACCTTGTTCTTGCCAATGCCAGGCATGTCAAAAATGTTCCAGGGCGTAAAACTGATGTGAAAGATGCCGAATGGCTTGCCAAGCTTCTAAGATGCGGACTTATTGAAAGCAATTTTGTTCCACCGGAGGATATTCGTGATTTACGGGATCTTACTCGTTATCGAAAAAAATTGATTCATCATCGCACATCCGAGCAGAATCGCATTCACAAAATTCTTCAAGATGCTAATATCAAGCTAACATCCGTACTATCAGACATTTTTGGTGTATCGGGACGCCGTATCCTTGAAGCGATTCTAAACGGTGAAAAAATAGAGACCGATGGTCTTCGAAAAATGGTGGATTGGCGAACAAAAGCTAGTATTACGGACATTGCCAGTGCAATTAATGGACGTATTCGCCGTCATCATCGTGATATGTTGCGTTACCATTGGGAGCATATGAGTTATTTAGAAAAAGCCATAGAAGAATTGGAAAAACAAATCGATCAACTCCTGTCCCCCTATCGTAAGGAAGTAGAATTATTGGATGGAATACCTGGTGTGAACAAAGGCTGCCGCGACTACTTTTATTGCAGAGATGGGCGTGGATATGTCCGTATTTAAGTCAGCTAAACATCTTGCCTCTTGGGCTGGTGTGAGTCCTGGAAATTACGAAAGTGCTGGTAAAAAAAACGAGTAAAACCACACAAGGTAACAAAGCTTTGAAAACGATGGCTGTAGAATGTGTACTAGCGACATCAAGACAAAATAATCGAATTGCTTCACATCGAAAAAGGATTACCAAACGGCAGGGAAAAATGAAGGGACGAATCGCTTCTGCTCATTTACTACTAACGATTGCTTACAACATCTTAAAAACAGGGGAACCCTATCAAGAACTAGGCTCAAATTATCTTGAAGAAAAACAAAATAACAAAGAATTAAAAATGATCGAATACCTAAAAAAGAAAGGCTATACAATCGATCCATCTGAACAACAAACTGCATAACCAGTTAAAATAACGACATAGTACATTTACGTCCTTCAAAAAAATTAGAATATGGTGGGCTTATTTAAGTATGGCCTTTCACTAAAGTGTTTTCATACAAAAAAGCTGCCTTAAAGACAGCTTCGATCTTTAGCTTCCGCACGTGTTAGTTTAAGTACATTTTTCGCAATCTTAAGTGGAGTAAAAATTCGGAGATTTTTTTTCCCAAAAAAAAGATGGTCTTTTTTAACTAAATTAGCACCCGTTAGTCAAAAAATGATTTTTTATCACGGAAAGGAAAGCCAAATGTCCATTCGGCTGTTCCTCCTTCAGAATGAACTACAGCAATAGAACGTACATCATCTGTCGGCGAGACCCTATTGATGCTACACATTTTCTGAGGTCTTTCGTTTCATTAAAATCTCATTTTCGTACATATCTCCCTAATCTCCCATGAGGTAGATAATAGGTTTTAATGTTTCCCCAAAAGCAGTAAGAGAATATTCGACTTTTGGAGGAATCTCTCGATATATTTCACGATATACAATACCATCTTGTTCCAATTCCCGAAGTTGTAATGTTAACATACGTTTTGTGGTATAGGGCATAAGTTTCCCTAACTCGTTAAAACGTTTAGGTCCGGAAATTAAGTTATATAATATGATCCCTTTCCATTTGCCGCCTATCACATCTACTGTAATTGCAACAGGGCAAGCTGTGGTATCAGGACACTTTTCTGTTTTAAAGTCCTTCATAGTAACACCCCAATTTTTTTAAGTATCAAATTGTATACTATATTACAAATTTTATCCTATTCCACAAAATTGTGCGTACTTTTAAATTTATAATATATAAAGTATCATTGATTTTACAAGTGAAGACTAAATATTCTCTCTTTTTGGACTATTCACCATTAAAGATGTTTTGTAAAAAAATCCGATGAAAATGTCACTAACTAGCACAGCAGTGGATTGGAACAAGATCATCTCATAACACATGAAGGAATCATTTTTATGATCGTTTCGAAGGGAGGGTAAGAAATTGGGATTGTTTTCGGGGATATTATTTACCATTTTATAGGCATCTGGAGCTGTTTCTGTTAAATTTGGTCTTCTGTCATCCCCTCCATTTACCAATGGAACCATCCGGTTTCTTTTAACAGATAATTTACAATTTAATAAATCACCTAGACATAGATTAGTGAAGAAGCTTGGATCATAAAGGTCAAAGGGAAAGTAAAAGTAGGTTTATATTAGCTTTATTCTTAGCACATACCATCATCCTGACCATGAATAGGTAATGAGACATTTTCCTATTTTTAGAAAAAAAAGGAGTGACTAAAATGAAATCACAAATTATTCAATCTTTTGGTGAACCATCCGTATTTCAATATAAAGAGATTTCAAAACCTGAACTGAAACCTGGACATGTACTTATTCAAGTAAAGGCTACAAGTGTAAATCCTATTGATACGAAAGTTCGTGCTGGTGCAGTTCCAGCCGTTGCACCCGAGTTTCCAGCAGTATTACACGGAGATGTGTCAGGGGTGGTATCTGCAGTGGGTGAAGGAGTAACCGATTTTAAAATTGGCGATGAAGTGTTTGGATGCGCGGGTGGATTTAGAGGCACTGGCGGTGCACTTGCAGAGTTTATGCTTGCAGATGCCGATTTACTTGCTCATAAGCCGAAAAATTTGACGATGGAAGAAGCCGCAGCTTTACCATTAGTTTCCATCACCGCTTGGGAAGCATTATTTAATCGTGCAAGGCTTATACCTGGACAAAATATATTGATCCATGGGGCCACCGGAGGTGTAGGACACATCGCCATTCAACTAGCCAAATGGGGAGGAGCAACAGTCTATACAGCTGCCTCTTCGCAAGAGAAACTGGAGATTGGCACGCGCCTTGGTGCTGATATAACTATTAATTATCGAGAAGAAAACGTTCATGACTATGTACAAAAATATACAAACGGAAAAGGATTTGACGTCGTGTTTGACACGGTAGGGGGTGAAAACCTTGATCGCTCTTTTGAGGCGGCAGCGGTACATGGAACGGTAACAGCCATTGCTACTCGTTCGACTCATGACCTCTCCCCCGTGCATTCAAAGGGACTTTCTCTTCATGTTACCTTTATGTTGTTGAAGATATTAAACAAGGACATGCATAAACATTATGGAGAAATTTTGATGAAGGTTGCTAGGATGGTTGAGGAAGGGAAACTGCGTCCGCTTTTGGATTCAAACATTTTTACGTTTGATGAAGTCTCAAAAGCCCATGAGTACATGGAGTCAGGCAAGGCGATAGGAAAAATTGTTTTGAAAAATAGCTGGTAATATTATTGCAAATTTGAAATGCCTCAACAATTTTACGTTCATTTAAAAGTAGATGGTCAATAGAATCTCTATAAGATTCTCGATGTACCGTCTGCTTTTATTTTTAATTACCGTAAAAACCAACAGGGCCTAGTAATAGAAATATCGGCAACTTTAAGATCATTTGAAACCACTACTACTCTTTAAATAAAAGTTTTTGTCAATTTCTTTTCGGTTACATCCTCTTGTTCTTCATTCCAAAAATCATACTTTATACCTCAAGAATTACATTTCTTAATGAACTAACCTGCCCCGTTTGTTCATTAAGAAAAAAGGCCACCAAATGTCAGCCCCGGATCTCAACTAACGCACTAGTCAGTTTAAGAATTTTCTATTTCGAATTGATGTAATAAACCAGATTATCAGTCCATTCACCAAATCTATTTTATTTAATTTTTGCATATAACGTGGAACGTGGAACTCCTGTAGCTTTTACAATGTCATTCACACTCATTCCGTTTGTTTCACGTTCATTATATAGCTGAATAGCTCGTTTTAAAGTCTTTTCATCTTGTCCTGCTCTTCCCATATGCTTCCCTTGCCTTTTTGCTCTCTCCCGGCCTTCTGTAGTTCTTTCTACAATCAAATCACGTTCAAATTGTGCGAATGAACCTTAAATATTAAAAAGCAGTGTTTGTAAGCTATTTCCTTCGTTTGAACCATCAAATTTCATATCCTCTTTTACAAATCTTACATTAACCCCTTTTTCAGCTAATTCATGAACTATCTTATTTAAGTCCATAATAGAATGAGCTAAACGATCTATTTCAGTTACTACTAAAGTATCTCCTTCTCGTGCAAATTCAATAGCTTCATAAAGTTGGGCTCTTTGTTTTGTACTTGTCCCGGTTACTTTTTCAACAAAAAGCTTTTCCCACCCTTCCTTTTCTAATATTTCCAATTGCCTTTCTAAATCCTGGACAGTAGTTGAAACCCTCGCATAACCAATTAACAATATGTATCACCCTTTGTCTAAAAGTCTTAAGTGTTTTATACTAATAATTACAGACTAACGTCTAGACATGAAACAAGAATAAATAAACAAATATGTCATTTTAGGTTTTATTTTGCACTATAAGTAAATATTAAAAGTCCAATTTTTCAGCATTAAAATTGAGAAATTGGACTTTTATCGTTACTACAGAAATGCTCCCGTTTGCTGAAGATCAATAAACTTATATAAACTTGTTTCCTGAATCATTATACCCACAGTTTCCCAAGACTACGTTCTCTCCTTCCAAAGCTTCATTGGATTTTTTTGCCCTTCATTTAATGGCATTTGTATCATCGAAAGTGAGCGTTCTGCTTTTGTTTTTTGTAAATCCTCATATATAATTTTAGATTTCCCTAATCCCACTTCAACCGCATTCTCAACTGAAGCACAATAAAAAACCTTTTCGATTCCAGCAAAGTACATTGCCGTTAGACACATCGGACAAGGCTCCCCACTTGCATACATTGTATAACCTGATAGATCATTCGTTTGTAATTGCTCTTGCGCGCGCCGGATAGCCAGTAATTCCGCATGTCCACTAACATCATAAGTTTTGTGCGACTCATTAACACCTTCAGCTACAACGTTGTTATTTTTCACAAGTACTGCACCAAAAGGTTGTCCACCCTCACGAACATTTTCTACCGCTAGTTCTACTGCTCGTTCCATGAATATATCCATTTCAAAACCTCCATTAATGATTTAAATTAAATACTGTTAATGTAATTATAAGACATTAACAATGGCCTTGCTGAATAATCGTTCACCTATAAACACTATAGTTTTAAAAATTTGAAATTGGGGATACCATTGTCGGAGGAAAAAGTTCAGTTGTCCAGGAATTACTAATTATTTCTTTTCTTGTTAAAGGAAAACAAAAAGGGAACGGAGAAACCCATTCCCTTTTTGACTAGATGCTAATCTTTTTTGACGTTTTTTATTTTATTGAATTTTGGTTTAAGATCACCTTTATAAGATTCATGCTCAACGTAAACGTTTATGTCTTTACCATTTTTGCTTTTATAGAAATTAGGCTTTTTTCGTTGCTCCATTAAATGGCCCTTTAATGGAATAGCGTGACTAACGTTTTAACGACAAAGAGAGGGTACCCCAAGGGAGAGACCTCACTATTATGTGGGGATCTGAACCTTTGGGATAGCCTCTCATTCTTAAACAGTTTTACTTAGTTTCAGATTCATTTTTGCCCATATCTTCAGCTAATTGTTCAAATGATCTGACCTTACCATGTGGATTCTGCGATTGCTTACGATCTTTCCATTGGCGTTCTTGTTGTCGCTTAGATTGAGTCATCTAAATAAGCTCCTTTACTTAAAGTTCAGTAAACAGTTTGAAGCATGATAAGCCTCCACCCTTTGTACTCGGTGCAGGTATCACTTATCATAAGTCGAGTCTGGCAAGTATTAATTAATGCATGCCTTTCCACTCACCTTGATTTTTAGAAGCTTTTTCTTTTTTTGCTTTATTTTTATGTGCTTGATTAGCGTTTGCACTGCCAAATTCTTGAGAGAATTCTGAATCAGCTTTGCTTGAATCAAATCCTTGTTTGTTCTTTTGGTCTGCATCATTTTTCTTTGTTCGTTTTGCCATGGATACCCCTCCTTCTTATCTTTAGTATGAGATCAGAAAGAAGAAATATACCCCGAATTAAAACCGATAGTAACTTGAATCTGTCATGTAATTCGGTTAAAAAACAAAGTGAATAATAAGTTCCAGTTCGGTTATTTTATAAGTTATTACCTACAATGTTGCCGTTTGTACATAAGATGTTTGAAATTAACTTAACACCAGAATTTCTTGACTTGGATTTCTACGAAACAATGGATACCCTAATGCACGAGATGGTTCACTTGTATAATCGGATACATGATGTTCAAGACGTTAGCATGAGTGGGACATATAAGGAATCCAAACTCATTTCCACTGCCAAAGTGTCAATCGTTGCCTGTATTAATAAGTTGCTTCATTGGATTTACGCTTTATTAAAGAGAAAAGAAACTTTCCTAGATTTAGCCTGATTAACGGTTTTGTGTAACAGAGGGAAATCCTTCCAAAAGGATTCTGGAGGGTTATTTGACATGGCCAAATAGTATATCATAAGGGAAATGAAAATTTTAGAGAAAGATATTGACATCCTATTAGCTGGTTTAGTTCTAAAAGGAATAACAAGGAGTGAGGTTTTCCTTCTGTATTCTATCTCATTTCTTGTTCAACAATCCTCCCCCGATAGTTGATAAAAGAAAAAGCTGCCTTAAAGGCAGCTCGGATCTTAAACTAACGCACCGTTAAGTTTAATAATAAGCAATCCCCGAAGTCGTCAGCTATAAAAGCAAATTCTTGCTCAACAACAGCAATAGATAGCCCTCCTTTTTTTGGATAACTATCGCCTCTGTTGAACCTTTACACCCTTAATCAAAAGCCAGAATGCTAATGAAAGCTCTCCAATCACACCGGGTACGGCTACAACCAGTAAGAATATCGTTTTGTAGTCGGTGTAGTTGGGTAGAAGAAAATGTGCAAAACTATCTATTAAATATCCAGCAGATGCAATGACCAAGAAGAACCCAATCATTCTTGGTATGTAGCCTCCTGACTTGATTATTAAATAACCAACGACAAACAAATGAAATCCAAAAAATACTAATCCAATAATCCATCCATTGTTAAAAGCATCGATTAGTAACATCACCTGAGCTTGGAACTGATCTGTTGTGAATACCGTCAAATATTCAGTACCACTTAGAAGTTGTAAAACATTCAAAAAATTATGCAAAGCGATACCAAAAATGGCGGTGTATACCAATCTAAACCACGCGGCGAGCATCGCAAGATTCTTATTAACGGGTTTGAGTAGAACATACAGTGCCCATGCTAACAGCACATCAAGAATAAGCACGATGACAAAGCTAATAAATCCACTTCTAAATAACATCTCATTAGTTATGATGTTATTAGCAGTTGTTGCTGCATCATCCGATATAATAAGACCATTAAAAACAGAAAAGTTAGAAAACATAGCAAGGATAGCCATAAGTAGAAGCCCGAACCCTGCGACTCTAGAATAATAAAGTGGTGAAGCTTCATTGTTACGGTTTGTCATTTCTAACTCCTCCTAATTTTTAACTATACATGAAGCTCTTGATACATTTGTAATTTCACAAATTCGATATGCAGATCATTCTGACTCGAAATCAAATTCAGATATTGTAGACCGAAATTCAAATTGCGATGAAATATCGCCTATTAATCTCGTACACATGAAGAAGTTTCTTTAGATACCAAAAATAATGATTCCAGCTGCTATATTTCCCCGCCAAAGATTGCCACATTCTGCCGGTCAGGACCAAACACATGCCCGTTCCATTTCAATACGGTCTGTACAAATCCGAGTGAGTCAGCATTGTACCTCCCTGCTATCCTCTGATAGGCTTCGAGCTCATAAGTGCCGTCCTTGTTAAAATCGACCGGATATAAACCGGACAAAGGATTGACCCAGCCTTCTATCGATGCCTTCAAAATACCATTCTTATTATAAATTTCAGTTAAATATTCATTTCCCTTGTAAGTAAGTTCAAGAATGTACTTTTCTTTTAGTTTATGACTAATCACAGTCGCTTTGTATTGATCTTGATAGGTCACACTGTACTTATAATCTTCATTGAATGCATCAGAATTAAAAATCTGCCTCATTTGACCGTTAATATAAGAAAATACATACGTATAAATCGTACCGGAGCTTCCTCCTGTATCCATGACTACTAAAATATCATCCACCTTGTTGTCTGTAAAATCACCAAGAAAGAGTGTGGGGTTGTATCCGAGGTTATCCTTTAAGGGGAATTGCTGATAGTGATTTGTTCGCCCATTTTGGATGACAAGAGTTATATTTTGCCATAGTGGACTATCAGGAGTTTTATTTGCTGTAAGAAGGACATTATCAATTATACCGTCTCCGTCAATATCTACCCGATTTTCAGTTACAATTGAAGGGTTGTTCTGATTTATTTCTCTTGAAAGAAAATGCTGGAGCTTCACCTTCATTTCCAGTAGCTCTTGCTTTGAAGGATACGGATTTGGGAACGACAAGGCGTTATCAATTGTTTCCAGTGCTTCGTCTGTTAATCCCACTCTTACCTGCGCATCAGCCAGAAAGAACCAATAATAAGGATCATTCGTTTCTTGTATTTTTGTTTGATAGTAATGGATCGCTTTTCTGAGATCATACATGTCCATATTCAGCCCACCTTCCTTTTTATCAATATAAAATTATATGCAGGAATTTGAGGCTATAGCCTTAAGATCTTTTTTATTGCACTATGAATGTACTACCCTAAATAAATAAAAAGCCAATCTTGCCTGATATGGTTAAAATCGCTCCGTTATTAATGATATGGTTCTCCGTAATGAATCTAAGTGTAGATGTTTATTTTTTCGCCGATAGACTTAGTGCGAATTTAAAGAAATGTCCAACAATCTGGCTCAATTGTTGAATAAAGGTCAAACAACACTCTTCAAGTATCCTGGCCCTTTAGTTCCACAAGAAAAAAAGGTTGCCGCAGCAACCCTTGTTATTGAAGTAAAGCACTGTTAGTGTAAGAAAACACAATCAGTACATAATCTGCCACAATGCAATTGCAAAAGAAAGATTTACATGCCCCTACTTAATAGGGCTTTTTCATGAATACAGGTCAGGTATTTTCGGGATACAGCATTAAAATATCCTACATCAATAATTGCTATTTCTCCTTTATTCGGGCATTGAATATGCGTCAGCTGAAGTGATTCATTGATTATGACCAAGTCAATTGCGTCCAATTCTTTTTTGCACGCCGAACATTTTACAGGTAGTAAGTTTTCTTTTTCCATTAAAGAAGTCCCCTTTTGATAATAGGTATTCTCTATGTCTAGTTGCTAATCCTACCTGTTCACATAACCGTCAAAAATCCCTTTTTCCATTACATATTAATTTTGGTGTCTACATAGCTTGATAAACTTACCTGCCCTTTTTGTTCCATAAGAAACTCCTATGGCGGCGCTCCTCGCCGCCACCATCTACCACGAAAACCTGCTCTTTACCCAAAATAAAGTCTAACCCATTAAACCCTTGACAATAATGGATGATAACAATACAACCAGGCTGAACTTTTTTTGGTGGATCTTAAGGAAGATACCCTGTATAAGAAACTGGTTGTGACAGTATTGAAGAACCATTTAGTGTACTACAAGTACGTATACAAAAATTTTTGTAACAAATCTCCTGTCATATGTATTGTTAATCTTTTATTGAGGTGATTCTCCTATGGAAGCAATGATTGAACGGTGTGCTGGCCTAGATGTACACCAAGAAACAGTAGTAGCCTGTGTATTATTTGGTCCATTAGATAAAAAGCCAAAAACCTCTATTGAAACGTTTTCAACTACAACAACGGGACTCTTGGCTTTAAGTGATTGGTTAACTACCCTTCAGGTATCCGATGTTGTGATGGAAAGTACCGGAGTCTACTGGAAACCAATATGGAATATTCCCGAAGATTCTTTTCACCTTGTTCTTGCCAATGCCAGACATGTCAAAAATGTTCCAGGGCGTAAAACTGATGTGAAAGATGCCGAATGGCTTGCCAAGCTTCTAAGATGTGGACTTATTGAAAGCAATTTTGTTCCACCGGAGGATATTCGTGATTTACGAGATCTTACTCGTTATCGAAAAAAATTGATTCATCATCGCACTTCAGAGCAGAATCGCATTCATAAAAATCTTCAAGATGCTAATATCAAGCTAACATCCGTATTATCAGACATTTTTGGTGTATCGGGACGCCGTATCCTTGAAGCGATTCTAAACGGTGAAAAAATAGAGACCGATGGTCTTCGAAAAATGGTGGATTGGCGAACAAAAGCAAGTATTATTGACATTGCAAATGCAATGAATGGTCGTATTCGCCGTCATCACCGTGATATGTTGCGTTACCATTGGGAGCATATGAGTTATTTAGAAAAAGCCATAGAAGAATTGGAAAAACAAATCGATCAACTCCTGTCCCCCTATCGTAAGGAAGTAGAACTATTGGATGGTATACCTGGTGTGAACAAAGCTGCCGCAGCTACTTTTATTGCAGAGATGGGCGTTGATATGTCCGTATTTAAATCGGCTAAACATCTTGCCTCTTGGGCTGGTGTGAGTCCCGGAAATTACGAAAGTGCTGGTAAAAAAAAACGAGTAAAACCACACAAGGTAACAAAGCTTTGAAAACGATGGCTGTAGAGTGTGTACTAGCGACATCAAGGCAAAATAATCGAATTGCTTCACATCGAAAAAGGATTACCAAACGGCAGGGAAAAATGAAGGGACGAATCGCTTCTGCTCATTTACTATTAACGATAGCTTACAACATCTTAAAAACAGGAGAACCCTATCATGAACTAGGTTCAAATTACCTTGAAGAAAAACAAAATAACAAAGAATTAAAAATGATCGAATACCTAAAAAAGAAAGGCTATACAATCGCTCCATCTGAACAACAAACTGCATAACCAGTTAAAATAACGACATAGTACATTTACGTCCTTCAAAAAAATTAGAATATGGTGGGCTTATTTAAGTATGGCCTTTCACTAAAGTGTTTTCATACAAAAAAAGGTGCCAAAGCAACTCCCTTATTTAAGTAAAGCACCTGTTAGTTGAAGAAAAAAGATATAATTAAAATAGACAATGTGTCAAAAGGGAGGTAAGGAAATTGTTAAATCAAGATTTAGAGAAGATTTTAGCAGATTTGAAGCACTCGAAACTAATGAGATTGAAATAAATTTTGAGGGCGTAGAAGAGGAAACGATCTCCGTTTCTTTTCATCTGTTTTCCAAAGATGAATTTGAAGAAGGACAACTAGGATATAGAGAAGATGAGGAAGGTAACTCCTTTGTAGGCAATAACGAAGGCGATTGGAAAGAAAGTTGGTTTGTTATAGGTTACGATGAAGATTTAGGAGACCCAATATTTGTGGATATACATAATAAAAATTATCCTGTTCTGACTGCTGAACACGGCATGGGTGAATGGGAACCATCTGTATTAAATGATTCCTTAGAAGAATTCTTAAAGGATATTAAATAAAGAGGGTAATAACTCTCTTTATTTAATAATCATCCGTTCGTCCATAAAAAAAGTTGTCGTAGCAACTCTTGTTCTAAAACTAAGCACCTGTTAGTTCAAGAACAACTATTATAGTTTAACCTTCTCAAAATGTTCAACTGTTGGAAATGGGTCATAAAAATTATGTAATTTCTTTTTCCATTCTTGATACTCTTTGGATTGTCTAAATCCAATTGTATGGTCTTCTAATGTTTCCCACTGCACCAGTAGTAAATATTTCCCCTCAACTTCCATACAACGCTGTAATTCGTGAGATATGTACCCTTTCATTGAAGAAATAATTTCTGATGCCCCACGAAATGCTTCTTCATATTCTGCTTCCATACCTTCCTTAACTTGTAGCATAACAGCTTCCAATATCATTTAATTTCCCCCTTATCAAAAGTATAACATTACTCTTTTTTAATGACTTTTTGTTGAACTAACCTGCCCCTTTAGCTCCATAAGAAAAGAGCTGCCACATCAACTCCCTTATTTAAGTGGGTTGATGTGGGATACACCAATCGAATCCTTCTTTTTTTAGATGCGAGTAACATTCTTTAAAAGTGTTACGAATTTATATGTTACTCCATTTAAGTTTCCTACACGGTAAGCGAACTACTTATATTTATACGAGTCTTTTCCGTCTATGCTTGAATTAAAGTGTGACAATAATCGGACCATTTTTAGTAAGGATAATCGTATGTTCCAATTGTGCTACATAGCTTTTTTCTGTAGCATAGGTCCAACCGTCTTCTTTTTGGAATACTTCTTCTTCAAAGGTTGAGATAAATGGTTCGAATGCAATAACCATCCCTTCCTTTAATATTTCATTATCCCATGGATCATTATAATTACAAATATGGTCAGGTGCTTCGTGTATTCTACGTCCAACACCATGTCCTGTAAGGTTTTTGATAACAGTGAATCCATGCTGTCTCGCTGTTTCGAATACTGCTTTTCCGATTCTACTTTTTTTGGAACCGGGTTTTGCTTTCTTAAGACCGGCTTCAAATGCCTTTTTAGCAACGTCGCATATTTTCGTTAATACTTCTTCTCCTTCTCCTACTACAAATGAGATTCCTGTATCTGCGAAATAACCGTTCTTTGAAGCAGATACATCTATATTTACAAGATCCCCTTCATGAATAACCCGATGACCCGGAATACCATGTGCCACTTCTTCATTAAGACTAATGCAAGTATAGCCAGGAAAATCATATTCACCTTTTGGAGCTGAAACTGCACCTGCTTTTTCTAAAAGTTCTCCGGCTATATCATCAAGTTCTTTGGTCGTTATGCCAGGAATTGTTCTTTGTACCAATTCATCTCTAATGGAGGCAATAATTTTGCCAATTTCCTTCAAACCATTAAAATCTTCTTCTGTTTTTGCAATCATTTTTTTCCTACCTCATTATCTTTTATCATCAATAAACTATATAAGTATTAATTGTACCTTTATTTTCTCTAAAAATAAAAGCAATGTAAATTATTTGGTACAATACTCCTCAGCTGAATTTTTCTTCGATCAAGAAATAGACCACAAAAAGGATCTAGTACAAATGACTATACTATTAATTGGATTTAGCTCCATAAGAAAAGAGCTGATCGTGAAGTGAATCCAAAAAGTTAGACACTTTATTTAATTAGGCAGCCTTGAGGGCATGAACCCGGAATTCTACCGGGCTCATGCCTTTTACCTTGATTCGTTGATGATTGTAGTAATGGATATATTCTTCTAATTCTTGTTTGAAATTTCTTGAAGATAAAGTAACTCTGATTTTAATAGGCCAAAGAAGTTTTCTATGACCGCATTATCGAGACAATTCCCTTTACGGGACATGCTTTGTGTAATGTTATGTCTTTTCAAATCATGCGAATATTGTTTCATCTGGTAATGCCAGCCCTGATATGAATGAAGAATGGGTGAATCTTTCGATTCCAAGCGGTCAAAGGTTTTCTCCAGCGTTTTGGAAACGAGGGGATAAACAGGCCGAGATTCGACATTATAGGCGATGATTTCTCCATTAAACAGATCAAGAATGGCCGATAAGTATAGTTTCTCCCCAGCTAGATGGAATTCTGTGACGTCTGTCACCCATTTTTCATTTGAGTTTGTTGCCTTGAAATCACGTGCTAGAATGTTGGGTGCAATCTTGCCGATTTTCCCTTTGTACGAACGGTATTTCTTCATGCGAACTAAAGACTTCAATCCTAGTTCATTCATCAATCGGAGAACTGTTTTATGATTGATGCGAGCACCTCTGTTACGTAATTCTAGGGTGATACGCCGATACCCATAGCGCCCTTTATGCGTATGGAAAATCTCTTCGATAAGGGATTTCATTTCTGTGTATTTATCCTCACGCCCGAAGGCGTTTACCCAATAATAGTATGTACTCCGTGCCATGTTAGAAATGGATAGAAGCAGATTTAAATCAAATTGTTTCCTTAGTTCATGGACTACTTTCGCTTTGTCTTTCTTTGTAGGGCTTCCTTTTCTTGAACTAAGGCATTCAACTTCTTTAGATAGGCATTCTCTGCACGTAAGTATTCTAATTCGGCAAGAAGTGCTTCTTGAGAGCCCTTAGCTGGTGATGTTTTTTTGGTTTCTTTTTTCATGGATAGACGCCCCTTTTTCTTTGGTTTAAGGGCGTCTATACCTCCTTCCTTCAACTGATTTGACCATTTCAAAAGTGTAGAATCGGAAGGAAGATTATAGTGTACAGCGGTCTCGCTGATCGATGCCCCATATTCGTTCATATAATTAAGTACCTCTAGTTTAAAGGGCAGAGTGTAATTTGTATAGGATGAAGCAATTCCTTCCATCCCATGTTCTAGATAGCGAGCGACCCATCTCTTCAGAGGGGATAAACCTACATTTCTTTCTTGTGCGATGGATTTATAGGATTTTTTCCCTTTCATGTACTCTAAAACTGCATGTAATTTTTCGTCTATCGTATATTTAGTCAAAAAAACTGCACCTCCAATTGTTAGATGTTGTCTAACAATTGGGGTGCAGTTCATCGTCACAGCTCTTTAATTCTTGCATCTGAGGGTTGAATAAAAATTGTGTTATATGTGATTTTTTAATCTCTTTTCCATTAGTTCTGCCATTTGTTTCGAATTTGGATTTCCTTCATTTTGTAATTTATCAATGATGTTAATATAATCTGTTTCATTTCGGTTCTGACTTAATTTATCAGCGACCTGAATTTCTCCCACCTTAATCTTAAATCCAACTATACCTTTCAGTTCACTTTCTAAGAGATAAGGAGAAAGTTTATCCCATAAAACAGGATTTTCACGATTTTCTTCATATTTTTCCAGCATTATTGTTAATTCTTCTATTAATTCATCTTTCTCTAAAATGCTTGCTTTACCATATACATGGACGGCTTGATAATTCCATGTTGGAACTTCTTCATGCCCATACCAAGAAGAAGAAATGTAAGCGTTCGATCCCTGAAACATTACAAGCACATCTTCACAGGTTTCAAATGTTCTCCACTGAGGATTTCCATAAGCCATATGCCCAGTAATATAGTAATCATCACCTTTTTTATTTAACCCCAAAGGCAAATGAGTGGCAATTGGTTTCCCTTGTTCTGTTGTGACAATCGTGCCAAAAGAGTTTTTTTGAACAAAACCCCAAATTTCATCAACATTTTTGACCTTATAATATTTTGGAATATACATAATAATCCACCTTTCAAAAAAAGTTATATGAGTGTTTTGGTCATTATAAAGTCCATTTGTCTTTCATCACCCATATAAAAAGAGTGGGCTCCAGTTTGAACAAACCCCAGTTTCTTATAAAAAGCAATAGCATTTTCATTTTTTTCCCATACGCCTAGCCAGATTTTCTTTTTATTACGTTCCATCGCAATTTCCATAGCTTTATTTAGCAGATATTTACCAAGCCCATGTTTTTGAAATTTTTTCTTTATATAAATCCTCTCGATTTCAAGTGATTCAGCACCCATTTCTTCAGACTGAGCATCATTGGTATTGACCTTTAAATATCCAGCGACTACATTATCAAAATAAACAAAAAGAATTGCGAAGAAATATTGGATAATTCTTTTTCTAATTGTTTTAAGTTAAATGCCCTTTCCAAATAGACATTCATATTTTCGGGTGAATTCTGATGCTTAAATGTCTCATTAAATGTTTCATAACTAATTTCTTGAAGTTTGCGTGAATCTTCAAGCGTACACTTTTTTATATTTATAGTCATATATGCCGCTCCTTTATATAATCAATAATTTCTCTTGTTTCCCTTTTTTACAAATTCCCAGTCTTTTTCTATATTTTTTCTTACTCTTTGAAGAAGATTGAAAATGGTTTCTACTTCTCTTTCGGAAAATCCCTCTAATGCAACGATATTGGAATAATCATTTTCTCTTTTTATAAAAGGATAAACATTTTTCCCTTTCTCTGTTGGAAAGAGTTTTTTAATTTTTTTGTTATGTTTATCTTCTTTCTTTTCAATAAAGCCATTAATTTCAAGTTTTTTTATAGCACGAGCTGCTGTTGTTCGATCTACTTTTATCATCTCAGCTAACTTTTCTTGAATGATTCCTGGGTTTTCACAAATTCGCACAAGGTACAAATACTGCCCTTTTGTAAGGTCATATTCTTTAAATTCTATATTACTTATAGAATCTAATGCCCTTGCAATCATTCCAATTTCACGAAGAATTTCATTCATAATTAACTCCTTAGTACATATTTTTGTTGCAAATGCAATAAAAATAACATATATTAAATTTAACCTAACTTTGTTGCGTTTGCAACAAAAAAATAATAATAAAGAGGTCTAGTAAAGTGAAATATGTTTTTATTTATTAGGAATTTTAATATTAACCCTTGGTATTTCTTTCACTATACAATCAGACCTTGGAACTTCACCTTTTGATGCACTTTTAGGACTGTCTATAAATGTGAGGCTTACTGTGGGAAGTTGGGAAATAATAATAGCTTTAATATTGATATGTTGTAATTCATTTTTAAAAAGACAAAGACCATAAGTTTTGGGGTTGTTAACGGCATTTATAACGGGTCTTGGTATTGATATGTGGCTTTTTTTATTGCACAATTTGATAACACCTGAACTATGGTACAGCAAAGATGTTTGTTTTGGAATCGGTTTAGTTGTTATAGGATTAGGAACTGCAACATATTTACATACAAATTTTGCACCGATTCCAGTTGTCCGATTAACATTAATCATACAAGAATTAACTAGAGCAAATATTTTTTTCGAGAACATTCATTTACCTCGTATTCTTGATAATGGCAATGATTTTAAATGGACCAATTGGCGTTGGAACATTATTAACCGTTTGTTAAAGGGGGGCTAATACTTATTTACTTTATGCCATTTACTGAAAAAGTATTAGACCGCATATTAACACACTCTAGTACATCACCAAATTATGATAAAGGTAAAAACCATTCAATATAGAATGCTTTTTATTTTTCTTGTTCAACTAACCTGCCCCTTTAGCTCTACAAGAAAAAACGACACTTCGTTATTGAAGTATCGCACTTTTTAGTTGAACAACAGAAATGTTTAATTCCATAACTACCTGTTTTTATTTTCATAGACTGGCCATGCACCTTGTAATTTTCGATTTACTATGATTTGCCCCGCATGATGAGCGTCATGACGGATTACACCATTAATATGTTTCCATAGGGGATGTTTAGATATATCATTTTCTAAATCTGTTATACTCAATTTTTGAACGTGCTCATATATTTCTTGATTGACTTGATGCATTCTTCTTATTAAAGCATCCCAATCTTCTTGAGAATCTCCCTCAAATGCAAAGGTATCATGGTTATTTGAAGTGTACTCTGCATTTTTTCCTTGTAACCGCAATAACAACCGCTCTTTGTAATATAGCAAGTGAACAGTAGTTTCCCAAATAGAATTTATTGTCTTGTTTTTAGGCTTCCATACTGCCTGCTCAACAGTCAGGTCATTTATTACAAGTTTTAATGGTGAGTACCAGTTATCTTGACTATAAGTATGTTCTATTTCATAAATTATCAGATTAATCACATTCAATGTTTTTCCCCCCTCTTAATAAACTCAATTTAATTTTTGGTCAAAGCAACATTAAATAAGAGCAAATAAACTACCACTTTTTGTTACACAAGTATATGTTTCTAGCATTTTAGAGAAAACCCTTCTTGAATAACCTGCCCCGATAGTTGTATAACAAAAAGCTACCTTAAAGACAGCTCTGATTTTCCTCCTCTACTTACTTACTTACTTACTTACTTACTTACTTACTTACTTACTTACTTACTTACTTACTTACTTACTTACTTACTTACTTACTTACTTACTTACTTACTTACTTACTTACTTACTTACCAGTACCCCTAGTCCTCCATATAGTGTCATAGCTTCGCTTGTTATACGAGATCTACGTCCCAACAACAGCCTCAAACATGTTTCTACAAGTAGGGGGCGGACAGTTTAGTTCACGGGATCATGTCCCCCGCACCCGTACGTCCTACCCTGGTCGCTGATATAATAGATTCTATTAAAAAAGGTCAGCCAGTAATTTTTACTGGTCGACCTTATAATACGAACGCACCTATTAGTTGAACAAAGGGGTTAATATCTTGTTTTTTCTTATTTCTTAATAATACGGACTATGTTATCTAAATCCCACCACTTTCAACTTTAGATATAAGAGAAATAACCTCATATGACAGTTTTTCGTATATGTTTTGCGGAATAGGTTCTTTGTCAATGAGTCGTGTTCGTCTGTTGGTTCAAGCCGTTTAGCTGGAACAATAGTGTTTACCTTATTAGGAGGAATATGCGGTCCACCGGCTACATAGCCGGTGGCTTTTTCATTATGTAAAACAATTAGTTTTTTCCAAGTCCAAAGACTGTACCTTCATTAAAAATCAAATGACAGTTCAGGCATGAATTGATTCATATGTTTTTGGATTTCGTTATATTTGTCGGACTGATCACTCAAGGCTTTCATTGGAATGATCTCATATGGCCGGTTGACCCAGGTTGGCAGGAATTTTGGATTTTGTAGTTCGATTTTCACATCATCCCCGGTTTGGATTTTTTTTACGCCAATTTGCATAATACCGCCGATGTCTTTGTAATCTCCCTGCTGGCCGGATAAGAAATTCCCAAGTGAATAAGCAACAAATGCCCGTTCGCCGTTTGGTTTTGTAAGCCATGAAACAGGCTGCAAAACGTGTGGGTGGTGGCCAATAATAATATCAGCACCTGCATTAGCTGTCGTTTGAGCAAGCAGCTTTTGTTCATCATTAGGCAACCGTTCATACTCTTTACCGAAATGCAGACTGACCACAACGACATCTGAAACTTTCTCTGCTTCTTTAACTTCCGCCTGGATTCTCGAGGTATCAATTAAATTCACAAGATGCGGTTTCCCCGCAGGAACAGGAATCCCGTTCGTTCCATACGTATAGCTGAGAAACGAAAAGGTAATATCGTTTCTTTTTAATACCCGAATGATCTGCTGGTCTACAGACGATTGATAAGCTCCTGTATAAGGCATCCCAATACTGTTCCAATGGTTAATCGCATTCAAAATGGCCTTTTCTCCCCGGTCAAGTGTATGGTTATTGGCGATTGTCACGAGATCAACCCCGTTTGACTTTAGAGCATCTCCCACCTCTACTGGTGAATTAAAGGAAGGATATGAGGAAAGCCCTATTTCTTTCCCGCCAATCATCGTTTCCTGATTAGCCACCGTAATATCCGTTTTTCCCAGATAGGGCTTCACAAATCGGAACATCGGATTAAAGTCATACGAGCCGTTTGACTTGCGGGCGGGTATATACACCCTATCGTGAATTAAAATATCTCCCACAGCGCCTATGGTTGCTGCCGTTACTTTTTGTTTCGGAACAGGTGTATGAGCGTGAGATGAAGCGTTTTCGGCTTTAAGTTTCTTTTTATTTTCAGCCTTTGTTTCCGAGACTTTTGGTTCCTCTTGAAATTGACCTTTTACAAATGGTGCAAGGATCCATAACAAACACATAAATGTAGCTAGAAACACTAGTATTCTTTTCATGGCAAATGCTACCTCCCTACTATTATAGTAGAGTGTTTTTAGGAAATAACAACAAAAATATCTATTTGATATTTAAAATGAACACTTCATTCGTTTGAAACAGAGTACGAAATAGGAAAAAAGTTAGGCATATCATGTGTTGCTATATCAGATGTGCTTGCTATCTCTGATATGCCTACTGTATCTGAAAACACTTGTATGTCACTTTAGGCGGTAATTTGCGTATATTTTAAGTACTATTTTGCACGCTAGATACAATCAAAAGCTTTAGTACGTTTGTTTGAAACTAAGCCGAGACTAATTAATTAGTCTCGGCTTTTGATATTTACGATAGAATAGAAGTAATAATATTTGCCTATAAGTTTCAGTGGATGAATCTTTAACACTAGGCAGAAAATTTTAAAACGAAGTGAGCAGGGAGGCAAATAGGTGAAGAAATGGATCATAATTTTAGTGGTGATTATAGCGCTAGGAACGTATTTCGCTTGGCCTAAAACGCATTTAAAAGAGCCAGTTGTCATGTCGGTTCAATTTTACGAAGCTCCTAAAACTCTAGCAGTCTCCTATATAGTTGAGCAAGATGATAGTATGTAATGGAAATTGCACACGATACAAAAGGTTTTTATCCGCCTCGTTCGAACGGTAATGGGGATGGGGAAACGGATTATACACAAGTATTAGCAAAGCAAAATGGCTATGAGCTGCGAGAAGATATTGTTGAACTGACAGACGATCAACTCGAGTATTTTCTATCTCTAGATGGACGTGCAGTACCCGTTGACATTTCGTTTGAAGCCTATTCACCAATTTAGACAATACTCGTGCTTTTATTGAAAGATGAGGGTGTTGAGGTAACAAAGCAAGATGAAGCACTTCTCTATACATATACAGCACCCGAAGATAAAACGATTGATTCGATTGGCCACTATGACAGCGTAGCGACGATTTCCTTTGAAGAAGCTGTGTTCCCCTTAACTCTTAAAAGAGGACAATCAGTCGATGTCTTCATATATGGCTTACCGTACCAAGTCCATCCAATTTCCAATCGCTTATTATTAAACTGAATATGTCCAAACCTTGTTGAACCAGCAATTTCATTGGTTCTTTTATCAATCACTAAAAAAGGATATGAATAGCCCAACATTCTTTGATTAACGGTTTCATCTATGTACTTGTTGAGTTCTGCATCATTCTTACACTCTATTGTAGAGTAAACCTCTTCATCATAAATGATATTTTTTTACTGCTCTTTGTATTTTTCTTCAAATGGAATTAACTTAACAAGATGATTTTCTAAAATTATTTGGCTTTAATAAAATTCATTCACCACGTTTAACATTTCCCCTTAACCTTACATTTTGATTATTCCAAATTATAGCACATGCGACTTTATTCTTAATAAACCTATCCTGCCCCGTTATTGCCATAAGAAAAAGGCTGCCTCAGCAATCTTCCTTATTGAAGTAAAGCATCTGTTAATTCTATAAGAAAAGCGATTCTTATTAAAGAATCGCGCCCAATTGCTGAAGAACCCTAAATGAAAGGTTACTAGTCTATCCCTTATTTGGGGTTTACTTCATTTTTTATCCAGTCAAGATCTAGTGATTTTTCCAAAGTTATTGTTGCATTTGGACTCCAAAAATTCTTTAACGTTACATGGGTATGTTCGATAATGCGGGGGGCTGATAGGTGATCTGCATCACTCGTGGTATGAGCATCTGTGATGAGGGTGACGTTATAATCTAAATCAAAGGCTCCTCGACATGTAGAATCAACACAGAATTCCGTCTGTGCCCCACAAATGTAGATGTGCGTTGCGTCTAGCTTGTCGAGTGTTTGTTTTAAAGGTGTGTGAGTAAATGAATTTGGTACGGTTTTATAGATGGTAACCTCTTGATGGAGGGGCTTCTCAAGTCGCGGGTGAAACTGCCATCCAGGTTCGCCCTTACTCATCGGACCTTCTGGATATTCGTGTTGAATATATATAATCGGTATCTGTTGCTCTCTTGCACAACGAATTAATCGGTTGATTTTGTCAATTGTCTTATCGCGTTTATACCCGTGTTCAACAACGGCCGTTTGCACATCAATGACAACTAATACTTTCTTTTCCAACCGTAAACACCTCCTTATTTCACTTATTTTTATAGTAACAAAACTCTTATTCGTTAAATATTAAGAAGTGATTTTATTCATAGTTTATTTAGCTATACTGCCTAAATATACCTTAAATGACCTTAACATAAAGAAAGAACACAATTCTTGCTACAGAATTGCGCCCATTGTGGGAATAAGTAAAGCACAATTTCTTTGTTTGTCTATTTAACATAAAATTTCTTATGGGCAATGAAAAAACCACAGAAACTGCCTATGCCCTCCAAGTAACTTCTGGGGTTGAAAATAACGACGTTTTTAATTTTCACAAAAACAAATGGAACTATATATCAATTTGGGAAATTTAAACGAAGTTATCAGATAGCCATCCTTATCCCCAGATGCCGTTCAAGTTTTCTTTTTACTCGTTGGAGAGCATTATCAATCGACTTTACATGCGTGTTTAGTTCTTCAGAAATTTCCACATATGATTGTCCATCCATATATAAGGCCAACACTCTTCTTTCCAAATCACTAAGCAATTCTGATATTTTTAGTTCTATATCATCAGCTTTTTCTTGGTTAATGATTAATGCTTCGGGATTCGTTATTTTTTCTCCGGATATCATATCCATAAGTGTATAGTTAGATTCTTCATCATAAAGAGGCTTGTCAAGAGAAACATACGAATTTAGAGGTGCATGCTTTTGACGAGTAGCCGTTTTGATCGCGGTTATAATCTGTCTAGTGATACAAAGTTCAGCAAAAGCTTTAAAAGAAGTCATCCTGTCCTCTCTAAAGTCACGAATAGCTTTATATAGACCAATCATTCCCTCTTGAACAAGATCTTCTTTATCTGCGCCAATTAAAAAGTATGGGGTTGTCTTCGCACGAACAAAATTCTGATATTTATTAATTAAAAAAGCCAATGACTCGCTATCTCCACTATGAACCATCTTTACCAAAACTTTATCTTCTAATTTAGCATAATTTTCAATCTGCTGTACTCCGATGTTTACCCTCACTCATATCCCTCCGCCAAACTTAATTGAGTTCTGATGTTTAATATACTGATAGATTGTCTTTTCCTTAAGGCAACTAAACCAATAAGAAATAATGTATTCATTATGAAACTAGCGCTTGTTTAATCCACTTTAATATCTCTTGATCATTTCTCTATCAAATTAAAAGTATAAAGGACAACAAATGAAAACGCTGTCGAAATATGAAAAAGTTAAAAATGTTATTGATCTAAGTTATGATTGATTAAACATTTTTGTTAAGATTCTTTTCTTATGCTAAAGGACGGCTTTAGTTTCATAACACATAGTGTATTGTTAAATGATCAAACACTTTTATAAACCAACATCATTTCTAGTAGGGGTAGGGCTTGTATATTCTTTTAGAGTGTGCTTTCTTACCTTCAAGCAATATATCGATTGAATCCATTTCATCATTGCTAGTACTAGCTTCAGTCTTTGCTTTAGCTTTTTGTTTCAATCGTACGAGTAAATACAATTTCACTTTTACTTTTATTTATGGGGCAATACAGTTAGCAGTAATGCCATATTGATCAAGTTCAAGAGCAATCGATTTTGTAAATCCAATGACGCCTTCGTTTCGAACTGGGCAGTTCAGATAGAAAAAAATGTATTATTTTTCTTTAATAGGAAAATATATATATAACTAAATCTCGAGAAGGAGGATACAAATGGAAGTAAGTATGAGTGTTGAAGAAGTCGTGAATCAAATTTCTGAATTAGTAGAAAAAGAAGGGAAGCCACCTCGGAAGAAAGAGGTAAAGAAGTCAGATCCAGAGTTAATGAAAAATGCATTGTATTATTTTCCCAGTTGGGATAATGCAGTAGAACATAGCATTGGAACTTAACCATAAACGATACATAAACATTTATTTTCCAAATTGGGGTATAATTCTTTCGCTTTTGTATTACAAATGTGTTGGATCCAACCACAGAAGCTACCTGAGTTGAAAAGGAAGTTTTTGTGGTTTTTTATATTTGTTCATAAGATAATTAAAGCTCTTTTTTTGATCTGACAAATATCGGTGGCCGCATTAACGTTCATTATTTCCCAATTCCCTGCCCATTTAAAAAGCACTTGTTATCATGACAGGCTAAATCTCTTTGGAAACGCAAACCATGTTTGGGGTAATACTATAATTTGAAACATCTAAATGGTTTACTGCAATTGCCTCTGTTACCAGCCTTAAAAAGTTGGGCAGGGGTATCTTTGTTTTTGCGTTAGTACTGCCCTAGTACCCCAAGTGATAATGATTTGAATGGGAGTAGATTGCTTTTTACACTCGATAAACACCGTTCATAAAAGTGTACTTTTACGGAAAGTAGCAATAATGCTATACCGCCCTTTTCGGAAATTTTATACGCTAAGAGAATTACAACAAAGTAGCCGTTTCGGCTGCTCTCCTTTTGTCTTTTATTCTTTTGATCTTTCAATCCTGATTTTCCGGTTTTCGGCTCGTTGGTATGGTGGCCTTAGCCGTAAATGGAACAGGAATCTACGGAATGTAGGCGTGAGCCGTACAGTCCGTGGTTATCAGTCCGAAGCGACACATACGGAATGACAGAAAGATGCTTTTTTTATCAAGACCTAAATTGTAAAAAGTTATAAAAATAAAGGGTGATACATATTAGACATGTTTAATATGTATCACCCTTTAACTTCTTGTTCGACTAAAGCGCACGATTATTGAATATTAAAAAATCTCAAGAGCTACAACAAATAAGTTATAAAACGCCTTAAATATATTTAAACGTGTAGAAATAAAACATAAATAGGCATGGTTTAGAAAAAACTAAAGAAAAAAGTGGAAGTGAAGTGAATGCGATGCGTATCGTTGTTATTGGTAGTGGATTTGGAGGGTTAAATGCTGTTGTTGAGATTAGAAAAAAATTAAAACATTCTCAACATGAGATCACCGTTATTTCTGATAAGGAAGAATTTATTTTTCGTCCATCACTAATTTGGCTTCCATTTCACAAACATAGTATTAAAAAGCTCTCCTTTCCACTTCGTCCAACATTTGAAAAGATCGGTGTTAGGTTCATTGAAAAAAGTGTTAAATCACTTATGCCAAAACAAAATTATGTGATATGTAATGATGATGTAATCATTGAGTACGATTATTTAATACTTGCATCAGGCGCTTCTCCTGACTGGGCAAGAATAAAAGGATTAGAAGGAAAAAGTGCATCTATCTATGATGTATCATCTGCTCTTAAAACAAGAAAAAAGCTTGAAGAAATGGAAGAAGGTGAACCAATTGTTATAGGAGTTGCGCAGGAGAATCCGAACCAAGGTATTGCTTATGAGTTTTTATTTGAGTTGGATGCATATCTCAATGAGCGTCGTATCAAATGCCCCATGACATTTTTCACATATGAAAAAGAGCTATTTGACGGAAATGGAAAAGAGCCGACAGAGAAGCTTGAAGTATTAATGGCGGAAAAACAGATACCGTACTACTGTAATGTTTCTATTGAACAGGTTGATGATGGAAAGGTCTATTTGAATAACGGAGAACGACTTCCTTATTCATTTTTACTCGTTTTGCCTCCTTATAAAGGAAAGGAATGTATTCTATCATCGAAAGATTTTGAGCATGAAAATGGCATCCTACCTGTTCATGAAACTCTCCAATCCGTTCAATGGGAAAATATTTATGTTGTTGGTGATGCAAATAATATCAAAGGAACAAAAACAGGGCGTGCTGCTGAGCTCCAGGGCGTACTTGCTGTTGAAAATATTGTCAAACAAATGCATCATGAACCACTTCGATCATTCCAACACGAAACACTTTATTTTATGGAGCTCGGAAAAGAAGGTGCTATGTTTATTATGAATAAACCGTCTAAACAAGGAACATTAACATGCACAACGAGTGGCATTATGCCACATATGATGAAGCGAGCGTTTGAAAGTTATTACTTACTTAAATTCAGCTAACTTTATTATTATCTTTCTGTCAATCGTATCTGATTTTTATACATCGTTAATAAATCAATATTACAGGACACTCTGGTACTCCTGATGGCTGTATAAAAAGTGGGGTTTTATCCAACCTATTATTCCATTAAATGGCCCTTTAATGAAATAATATGACTAACGTTTTTAAACAACATATTAATAATGTGTAGCAACTTTATTTACTGGTTTAAACATCTTTATTGCCATTTAACAACAGTAATTTAATGTTTAATGTATTTTCATGTTGTAGCTACTGTCAAAAAGCAAACTTAATGACACGTTGGAAAACAGGTAATATTCCGTGTGTCATTAAGTATGTTTTTTCATTTTGAAACATTTCATATTATTGATATACTTTTTGACATAGATTAATAGTTTTTGGAGGGAGTGGCTATTTTTGCATCCAGATCCCCTTAACGTTGTATATCCGCGTTTTGCTGACGGTACCCCCATAAAAAAAAGAGTTGCCGAAGCAACTCCCATAATGAAATAAAGGACTTAACTAAAATGTGTCCATGAAACTATGCTTACTCCACTGTATTACCTAAGAAGATTTGTAGTTTTGCTCTCACTGAGTGAAACTTTTGGTGAATGATATAATTTTCTTTTCATCATTACATAGTAGAGTAAAGATGGAACAATCAGCCCTACAATCCATGCAAGATCAGCACCCCCAAAAGATTGGGCAATCGGGCCGACATAGATAGATGTATTGATAAAAGGTATTTCAACGATGATGGATATTAAAAATGAAAAGGTTGTAATCCAATTTACCTTTCCATACTGCCCGTTTAAATCAAACATGTCCTTAATATTGTATTCTCCCCTTCGAAGTACATAATAATCAACGAGATTTATGGCCGTCCAGGGGATTAAAAAGTAACTGATCAACAAAATAAAGTTGGTGAAATACTCCAAGAAATTCCCTTTTCCGATTATTGTTAATAAAGTTCCAATAATAGTGATACCTAAGACAAAAAACATTCTTACTTTTGGAGATACCTTTAATTTTGTAAAAGGCTCAATCGTTGATACTGTTGACATGAAAGAACCGTACAAATTAAACACGTTGATAGAGAGTTGGCCTAAAAAAATGGCCAGAAGCATAATAAACACAAATCGATTACCAAGCAATTGAGACAAATAAGTCCCGGAGTTTTCAAGGTAACCAGGAATGGCAACAGCTAAAAGGACTCCTAATAGCATCATCCATACGGTTCCTATGACTGATCCTGCGTACGTATACCAGAATGTTTTAGCTGGAGGGGTGTCAATCGGTAAATACCTCGAGTAGTCTGCAACATACGGAGCAAATGAGAGCTGCCAGGTAGCTACAATACTAACGCATAACATGAAAGTTGAAAATTCAAATCCAGCCGGAGACCAGCTTTCTGCTGGTATTGGCAAATTGAATACGACTATTGTCGCAGCTAAGAATATGATAAAAAAGAACCATGATAAATATTTCTGCATTTTATGAATTAAGTCATGACCTATCATCGTAACGATGAAAGTGATGCCATTCATAATAATAATACTCCATGTCAAATCAATTGATAATGAGTTGCTCAAGACTTGAGCACCTAGCAAACCGCTGCTCGCAAAGAATCCTAAGTACATAAATATGACAAGTATTAAGGGAATCACAGCACCAATAACACCAAATTGCGCCCGGCTTTGTATCATTTGAGGAATACCAAGTTTTGGTCCTTGCGCGGAGTGCGAGGCCATAAAAATGGCTCCGAGTAAATTTCCAGTAATAATTGCCATTACACTCCAGAAAAGATTTAATCCAAAACTAATGCATAAGGCTCCTGTAACTAGAGTGGTCAAATGCATTTGGGCACCAAACCAAACTGGGAATAGCCCTCTTGCTTTCCCATGCCGTTCATTTTCGGGAATATACTCAATGCTCCTTGTCTCTACTTTCATAGACACCCCTCCGGTTCTTTTTTGTAAGTTCCCTGTGATACGTCCGTCGAATCGATTGAAAAGATTTACATAGAAAGTCGTTTTCTATGTAAATCTAAGAGCCAAATAAACCAATGACATATTTTCTAAGTCATAAGGAAATTTTTTCTGTTTTAGTAGCACTCACTATTTCTCTTTCTTTTAAAATAAAACTCATTAAGTCTAAAGTAAGCCGTGTCGCTACTTGTCCAGTCATACCCGCATGGTCATATGGAGGTGCTACTTCGACCATATCAAACCCAATGACCTGCCCCCTTTTCGCAATCCCTTCGAGTAATTCATTTACTTCATCATAAATGAGACCGCCTGGAGAAGGGGTTCCCGTTGCAGGAGCTATCGAAGGATCCAAACCATCAATATCAATGGTAATGAAATAGCGTTCCCCGGCTGGAATTTGTTCTAAAACGCTTTCTATTCCCATTTTTCTCATTTGACGCGGTGATAATATAACACTTCCATATTCTCTTGCAGCATCGACATCTTCCTTTTTGCTGCTACTGATTCCTCGAATACCAAACTGAAAAATCTTATCCACATGATCCATTTCAGACAAACGACGTATGCAGCTTCCATGACCATACCGTTGCCCTGAGCGATGATCTGCCCAATCCAAATGAGCATCTATTTGAATAACATGGAAAGGTCCCGCTTCAGCTAATCCCTTTCCTACTGGAATCGTAATAGAGTGATCCCCACCTAAAATAACCGGCATCGCCCCTTTTGAAACGATTTTTTTTATTGCTTCTTCTGTATTCTCCATACACTGCAGTAAATCTCCATGTACCATATCCACATCGCCACAATCAACAACTTTCCAATCAGGACCTAAATACATAATATCTTTTTCGATATCATAGGCACCATCTAATCCGAAGCTATATAATGTAGATCCTTCACGTATTCCACGCGGCCCCATTCTCGCTCCTGATTTCCATTGTGTACCCATATCATTTGGAACACCAATGACAGCTACATCTGCATCAAGTTGATCGAGGTCAGTACAAATCGGGTATTTTCCAAACGTACAGATTCCTGTAAAGGGAAGATTAAGAAAATCTTTTTCTTTTCTATTAGACATGTTAATTGCCTCCTTCAAAATGTAATTACACTCAAATAAAAGCAATTTCCATGCCATTTTGAAAAGTCAGTATTCATGAGAGGATATAGTCAAAAGTGACTAGCGCTCTTCTATGTACTTTTGTATCTTTCTATTTGCTGTAGACTGGCTAATATTCAATTTTTCTGCAAGCTTAATACTACTTGGGTATTTTTGATACATGCGCATAATAAACTCCTTTTCGATAGATTCCATATACTTTTGCAAAGTGGTTTCTTTCATTTTCTTTTCTGAAAATTGTTCAAAATCTTCACCATCAAACTCGAGGTCAATCTCATCTTCGCCCGAGGTGATAACTGCTTTTTCAATAAAATTACGCAACTCTCTAATATTACCCTTCCATTCTTGTTGACCGAGCCAGGCAAGCATGGCTGGTGTAAACCGTTTATTCATGTCATATTTCTTATTCATTTCTTTCGTTATATCGAAAATCAAGGATAGGATTTCGTCCTTTCTCTCCCTAAGAGGAGGGATAATAATTTTAACAATATTTATACGATAATAAAGATCTTCCCTGAACTGCTTTGCATTTACAAGTTCTTCTAAATTTTGATTCGTGGCACAAATTATTCTGCAAGAAAGCTGAACAGATTTATTCCCGCCTATTCTCATCAATGATTTGTTTTGTAAAACAGACAATAATTTCACTTGAAGGTTCATTGGGAGCTCTCCAATTTCATCTAAGATTAACGTCCCTTCCCCCGCAGCTTCAAAATACCCTTGTTTTCCACCCTTTTTTGCACCTGTAAAAGCACCTTCTTCGTATCCGAATAATTCAGACTCAATTAATGATTCCGGTATGGCGCCACAGTTTACTTCAATAAAAGGGTGAATGCTTCTTTTGGACATTTCATGAATCATTCGTGCGATTCGGTTTTTACCGACCCCCGACTCGCCAACTAACAAAACAGTTACATCCAAATCTGTTACTTTTGAAATGACATCAAGTACTTTTCCCATTTTTTCATTATTAGGAAAATATGTGTTAATAGCCTGTTTTTTTAATTTTTCAATTTCTTTTTTGTATAACTGCACAGCTTTTGCAACCTGTTCGTTTTCATTTTTTAAGTATTCAAATTCTGTTATGTCCCTTGAGAAACTAAGTGCTCCAATCAAAATTCCTTTGTCATCATAGATAGGATAGCCAGAGATGATAGTTTTCCTATTATGTATAGTTTCTTGAATAAGGGTTTCTTTTCTTGCGCTTCTCAATACATTCGCAATGACGGAGGGAGAAAACACGCCATCTTTTTCGAGGTCAAAGATATTTTGATTCATTTTTGGTTTACATGAAATTCCAAACATTTTTTCGGTGGTTTGACTTGTGTATAAAATATTACCCAATGCGTCAGCAATAAAGATTTCATCAAAAGAATGTTCCAAAATATGTTTTAAAAGTATAGAAACGTCTTCTCTTAAATCCATGGTTTACCTCCTAGTCATTTCTGATTATCCATTATTCATAATTGACTGATAATTAAATCTATTCTTATACTAGCACAAAAATTAAATAAGCATTAATAACAGGTTACATCAGATAGTTCCCTACATTGCAAAGCAATAGAGTCGGTCTTTTATTAGTGGAAAACCTTTTTTTTAATGGGCTTCGGCGTTTCTGCATCGTAAAGGGGTTGTTAAGATTCACCAGTAGAGTGTGGGACATCTGAGATTGTGCCGGATGGGGGCGGATGTAGCTTTGAAACAAATACTTTCAAAAGGCCGCCTTTCCGATCTTCTGCTAACGCACCTGTCAGCTCATTAAGAGGTACCTCCAACATTTTATCCTATGAACAGAGGTGGGGGTTTCGCCTTTATAATCGTTTTGTTTATACTCTTAATCATCTTGGAGCTAGCTTTGTTGGTGGATGCGGCGGCGATTACGGATATGGAGCCTGTTGTTAAAAATAGTATGAAAAAAATTGAAGTTGGACAAAGGCTTCGTTTACTAAGCAGTAAATCGGTAACTGCTCGTTTCCATCTATATCGGAAGCTAATTCCGTCCAGATTTTGAAGTATTAATTGATTGCTTCGTATTTTTACTAGCGGAGGCCTAAGTTGAAGATCTGGCTACTATTGGCCGGAATTGTTCGTCTGGGGAAAAGCGATTAAAGATGCGTACCTACGAGAAAAGGTAAAATCGCCCTTACTAGATGTTCATGAAGCGATGAATCAAGAATGTAGATTAGGCCGATGAAAAAATTTTTTAGAAATTGTCAGATAGGAAAAATAGTGTCTGAAGATGTAGATTAGTCTACAAATCTACTCGTCTACATGTAGATTGAAAAATTAGAAAACGAAAAAATCCTTTTTTAATAAAGATTTTAAGAGGTCTATAATCGTCAGTAATTATTGTTTCGCACAAATAAAAAAGCCATCCCCCTAATGTTTTAAGGGACAGGAATGGCTCTCAACAAAATATAGCTGCTCAATTGTCTAGTAAACAATAAAGCAATGGTAAAGTAAATGCCGTTCTACTAAAAAGTAGACAGACGTTGGTAATGTTGACCAAACTTCTATAAGGGGTCCCACCATCTTTTTGGCTAAAATGTACGCTAAGCGTTGAATTCTTGGAATAACAACAAAGTACCAATAACGTTCGTTTATGGTACTGTTCAAGATAAACTGAATTTAGTATGGAAATTAGTTCTAAAAGGCATTTCAAAATCAAAGTGCCTTTATGGAACTGCCTTAGCGTACGGAAATTTATCATTTTTATTGTCGAATAATGCTTTGCGTACAGTATAACTGCTAACAAAAATTAGCCCATTTGAGTCTAATTATTTCTATGGTAGTGAATTCAAAGCAAGTGAAGTTTTTAACTTTGTCCTAGAAGTCTTTCTCAACGGTTGTTTAACAAAAGGAAAATCTGAAGAGATAATAGACGACATGAATAAACCGTTTTGAATGAATTGATTCAAAGCGGTTTATTCATGCTTCTAGTTAATATCCTCGTTTCCGATCTACCAATCCATGTAACGGCTGTTCACTTAAAAATCGCTTTAAATTTCCAATAAAAAAACTGCTTACGCCTTCAATAGTACTCGGTCCTGACAGATGAGAAGTGACATATACATTCGGCATTGTCCAGAAGACATGGTCTTTAGTTAACGGTTCTGTCTCAAAAACATCAAGGATGGCTGTCTGAAGATGTCCTGATTGCATAACAGATATTAAATTCTCTTCATCAATTAATAATCCACGGCCAACATTGATAAGACAAGCTTTTGGTTTCATTGCTAAAAGGAGGTCCCTAGTCATAATATGATGTGTGGAATCCGTTAAAGGAAGGGTTAGGACCAAATAATCTAGATCTTTTACAAATTCACTCAATTGATTTGGAGTAAAGTGACAGTCCACTAATGATGCTTGTTTTCCGCTAAAGCTTAATCCATGTACATTCATATCAAACACTCGAGCTTTACGTACAATTTCGGCACCAATCGATCCGAGTCCGGCTACTCCGATTGTTTTCCCTTTCAGAGTTTCAGAAATGAAAGGATCCCATCTCCGTTCCATTTGTGATTGTCTCATACGGGGATTGTCTTTCACTATGTACAAGAGAAACGAAAATACATATTCAGAAATATAAGTACCAAATTGGTTGACAATTCGGGTTAATATAATGCTCTCAGGTATAGATTTGTCTTCAATTAAATCATTGACTCCGGCTCCCATTGACTGAAACCAGCGGACAGATGAGGCAATTGGTTTACTTAGTAGATGTGTGGGGAAGTTCCATCCCAAAATAACTTCAGTACCAGGTAAATATTTTTCAACTTCATCCAAAGTTGTAGCTGTCTTTACTGACATAAACCCATCATTGCGAATACTTTCAGCATAAGTCTCAACATCTGTTTGCATAGGGCTAAAGACAAGAATATTAGGTTGGATTATACTCATTAAATCGCTCCTTTTTAAATACAAATACGCCACACAGCGAGATCTAGAATCTCATATTATGATAAATTTAATAGTTAAAAATATAAGAAAACTGAATTAAGCTAATTTAATACAACATTCACCGAGAACTTTATTATCCCATACCAATGATAAATGATCTCCGTCTAAAACTGGTCCAACTCCTTCAGGTGTTCCCGTAAAGATTATGTCACCTTCACCCAATCCAAAGTGTAGGGCCGTGAAATCCACGATTGTCTGCAAATCAAAAATCATATTTTTAATATTTCCTTGCTGAACCTTCTCCCCATTTTTAATTAGCATGAAATCTACTTTTTTTATTTCTTCTATTCCTGGAAAAGCAACGAATTCACTCACAATAGCCGAATTAGGGAACCCTTTTGCAAGTAACCATGGATGCCCCTTTTTCTTAAGTTCACTTTGAACTTCTCGTAAAGTAAAATCGATCCCAATCCCCATACTTTCTATCACTTCATCTACCTTCATGCCTACTTCATGTTGTCTTCCAATCTTTATGACAAGTTCAGTTTCAAAATGGACAGAACCACGATTGCCAGGCAGGTAAATCTCTTGACCATTTGCTTCCATGTAGGCATGGGTAGGCTTAGAAAATAGAAATGGGGAAGTAGGTACCTCATTATTTAATTCCTTTGCATGTGCTACGTAGTTTCGACCAACGCAATAAATATTTCTAATCTCATTCATGTTCTTTTCCCCTTTCTATAAATGTAGTGTTGTAGCTTTTAATTCTAAAATGTTACTCTTTATCTAAGTTTCTCGTTAGAAAATAAGAGACAGTGTATGCCAATGTCTTTATTGTAACACACAAAAAAATCTAATAATTATGTGTAAAGACTACGAATAAGCGAATAGAAGACATGCATTGTTAAAGTCTTGAGCTCTGGCTACATGTTTGAATTTTGCGATACCGACACCGACAAAAAGTGTTTAAGAAGTAATTTAAGAGATTTTTTTATTTTGGTTATACTTCATATTTGGCCTCCTGGTTTTGATGTATTTATCCGTTTCGCTGGCGAGCTTTGGGACACTTCCATCATATCAAGAGGTCTTTTTGTGTTCAAATCTCATTTTCATTCATAACAGGAAAACTGCCCCTTTAATTGAAGAAATAAATTGTTTAGATTTCTTTTATCAATCGCCTATCCAAAAAAGGACTACCCCAGCTATAAAAAGAAAAGGGAACATTATAGTTATCCAACAAATGCTGTACTTCGATTTATTTGGTTTCTTGATACTTAGAAAAATAGCTATTATTATTCCAATTACTAAAATAATTACTGCGTATGTCATCTCTCATCCTCCTCCCTTAACGTGAATTACCATGAAATCCCAATAGATTGTCGAACTATCCTGCCCCGATAGTTATATAAAGAAGTTAATGCCTTAAAGACAGCTCTGATCTTCAGGCCCGTTTGTGGAATAATTATCTTCTTAATAAGCTTATGTATGATTTTAAACTGGATCTAAAATACATATAGTTGCCCTCAGTTATTAATAAGATTAAGAAATATTAAGAACATCTTTAACTTCCTTTTTGAGGGCTTTAAAAGGTTTATCGACAATTTGAAAAAAACCTAATCCGTATTTGGATTAGGTTTTTTGATTTGATTAAATTGATTGCTACTTCTCAAATTATATATACTTAATTTGGAAACCAGCCGACCGGCTTTACATCGAGATTAATGTTGATTTGTTTAATTTCTTGGTATTCGTCTAAGCCGTATTTTCCTAAACTGCGTCCAATCCCGCTCTGTTTGTAACCGCCCCATGGCGCCTCGACATATGTGGGATGATAATCATTTACCCATGTAATGCCTGCCCGTACTTTCTTGATCACACGAAGTCCTTTAGCCCCATCGTTAGAGAAAACGCCGCCTGCAAGACCGTAGTCTGTATCATTTGCAAGTTTAATAGCTTCTTCTTCATCTTTAAACTTTTGGATGACAACAACTGGACCAAAGATTTCCTCTTGTACGATGCGCATGTCAGGTGTTACATCGGTGAAGACAGTCGGTGCAATGAAGAATCCTTTGTCAAGGCCCTCATCAACAAGACGGTAACCGCCTGCTGCAAGTGTCGCACCTTCCTGTTTCCCGATTTCAATATAGTTCAAAATGCTATTCATTTGCGCTTCGCTGACAATTGCCCCCATATTACTGTCTTCTGCAAGGCCAGGTCCAACTTTGATTTTATTTGCGCGTTCCACATAGCGTTTTACATATTCATCATAAATACTTTCTTCAACTAGAATTCGGCTACCTGATGAACATACTTGACCGGCACCGAAGAAGATGCCAAATAATCCGTAATCGACGGCTGTCTCTAAATCTGCATCTGCAAAAACGATGTTAGGCGATTTACCGCCAAGCTCAAGGGAAATTTTCTTTAAGTTGCCCGCGGCCGCTTTCATGATAGAGCGGCCAACATCCGTACTTCCTGTAAATGAAACAATGTCAACATCCTTACTTTCTGCAATGGTCTGACCGACAACAGTGCCGCGGCCCATCACCATATTAGCCACACCTTTAGGGATACCTACTTCCTCTAGGATTTCAAATAATTTCATTGCTGTTACAGGTGTCAATTCAGCCGGTTTATATACAATGGTGTTACCTGCCGCAAGGGCGGGTGCGATTTTCCAGACACTCATTAAAAGAGGGAAATTCCAAGGTACAATCAAACCGGCTACACCTACTGGCTCACGAACAACCATCGCTTGCACGGGACCGGGAACTTGGTAAGTTTCACCTTCTGGATGAAGGATTAAGCCAGCGTAGTAACGGAAACACGCGGCGGCATCGGCAATATCGAAGCCCGCCTCTGCTTTAAGTTTCCCGTTGTCCATTGTTTCAAGAATCGTTAACTCTTCCGCACGTTCATCAATTTTATCCGCAATTTTATATAGGTAGGAAGCACGCTCCTGTGCTGTTAGACCTGACCAGATTCCACTTTCAAAAGCTGCTTTCGCTACTGAGATTGCATTTTCTGTATCTTCCTTGGTAGCACGCGGAGCCCTTGCAATGACTTCCTGTGTTGCAGGATTAATTACCGGGATTACTTCATATGAAGATGAGGTCTGCCACTTACCGTCGATGTAATTTTTAAGCTCTAAAACTGCCGTTTCTAAAATTGTCATGTTTTATGCCTCCGGTTTTCATTATTTTTTAAATTTTACCTGTACGGAATCGTTAAAGTTTTAAGACAAGTCTGTCGTCCTTCGCACGTGAGCAGCAAGTCAGGATTGACTTGCGTGTTTGACGGTTTTCTTCGCTAAGGAAGTTATCCCGGTGATCCACTTCACCTTCTGCAACATCTATCTCACAACTTCCGCACCCGCCCACTTTACAAGAATAAGGTGCATCAATTCCTTCCCTTAAAAGCGCATCAAGCAGTGTTTCACCTTCATGAACGTGAATGGACCGATCGCTGTCTGTAAGGTCGACAATGAAAGGTTCTTGCGGCCCATCATTTTTTGTCGCAAATAATTCGAAGTGGATCGCGTGTTCCGGATAACCATATGAACTGGCAGCTTTTCGATACTCTTGTACCATCTCGAGTGGTCCGCAAAAATATACATGTGTGCCAATGCGATGATCCATCATCGTCTCTGGCAACATTCTGCGTTTGTCTTCTGCCTTCGAAAAATAAAAGGTACATTGATCAGGATATTTGGCTTTCAGCAGATCATAAAAAGGACATAATTCCGGTGTGCGTGCTGCATAATGGAGTTCGAAGGTTTGCCCATCGGCAGCCATGTCTTCCATCATTGCCAGAAATGGGGTGATGCCAATTCCAGCTGCATAAAAAGCATGATGCTTAGCTCGAAAGCTGAGAGGGAAGTTGTTTTTAGGGAAACTGACTTCCAACCTGGAATCTACCTTTACATGTTCATGCCAGAAAGCAGAACCTCCGCGTGACGTCTCATCACGCCGAATGGAAATTGCATATTTTTTACGGTCCCTTGGGTTGCTGATAAGGGAATATTCTCTCTCGAAAATCGTATCCCCGGCCGGCATGAAAGTGGTCAAATGCGCACCGCCTGTAAATGCAGGCAACGGTTTTCCATCAACTGGAATTAACTCGAACTGTTTCACGAATGGAGTTTCTTGAATGATCTTATTTACTTTCATTTGAATATTTCCTACTACCCGCATGATGTTCAGCTCCCTACTTCTTCTTCTTTTCCGATTGGGATGAATGGGTAACCAATATAGCCTTCCCGTACGATTGAATAAAAAGGACCTATTTCAAGACTGGCTCTGCAATGGTCACATTCTGCAATCTCTGCTTCTTCTTCGACTTCCGACACTTCGAAACATTTCATGCAATATACGTAACGTCGTTTAGGCCCGATAATCACCGTCTGGATCTCAGCTTCAGATAGACCAGCTTCTACCCCCAGCGAGAAGACCATAACGGCATTGTTCCATGCAGCCGCAATATAAAATTGGGTGCCCATCTTTTGTGACAAGATGAATCTCTTAATCTCCTCTTTATCTTGCATTCCGTTAATAGAAAGATATTCGACAGGCACTGTACCTGCGATTTCAGAAGTGAAACTCTTAGCCTTTTCGTATCCGGCTTGATCTGAAATGACGACAAACTTTCTTCGTTCATTCCGAGGAGTAAATTGATTTACGATCGTAACAGATTTATCAAACAATACTGGACTATTGTACAAGGCCCTCTTCCTCCTACTTATTGTTTATTTTTGCTTTTTGTTCTTCATCAATGCGTCTCAAATATTCGACTGATTGCGGAAGAAACGGGGCGATCCCTTTGTATTCTGCCATAGGTTCTGGAATATCCTGCAGCACGCTATATGTCAGATCAAACCACTCCTTGCGCAATGTCAAATCTTCAAGTGGCAGGAACTGTGTGTTCAATACGAATAGAATGGCATTGCTTCGTGGCATGCGATAAAATTTTTGTTCTTCAACACGCAAACGAACCAGCTTTCCTGCATTTTCTGGTGTTATCTCAGAACGCTGCGGCTCCCACACATCCATCGTTTCATAGTTGACATCCCAACGGTTCGCCATCAGGTTCCAGTTGATGCGTGTCCATGGCTTTCCTGGCTCGATGGATAATAAAAACTTACGAACGCGATCTGCCAGTTCATCACCTTTCCGCGATACAAATGGAACAGGTGCATGGATTTCATCGAAAGACATGCCTTTATTCCAGTTAGCCGAGAAGAGTGCGGCGTATGAAACCTGCCCCACTTCCAAATAGAAATTACTATCGCGATGAACCATTAAAACAAAATCATTGTGGAAATGGCGGCCTATATAATCAAGCGGCTCATTTGGAAGTGTGCTGGCATCGCCATACACAAATGAATCGGATTCCCCGAAAATGTGGTTCTTGAAGGTCCAGTTGTCTCCATCTTTAATGACCTCGAAATGCTCCGGATAGCGATCAGTTGCCATGTCGATTAGCATTTCCAATACTTCCCATTGCATTTCTAATGTGTGTGAAAAAGATTGAAACCTTATATGCGGCTGTTCTTGAAGGAGACGACGCTTCGTTTCCACTTGGAGTTTGTATTCTGGTGTAACTTCAATACAGTTAATGTTTGAGAGTCTTTTCAAGTCGTTTGAATAACGATAGTTACCTGAAGTGAATGGAAATGGGAATGTATCTAAATCAGTTGTTTTGAAATCTAAACTTTGTGTAAACATTGAACAATCTCCTCTCGTTCCCTAGATTCTTTAAAGTGCGTTTTTTTCTATTTAGCTTCCTTTAATTCAACGGATGGACGCTCCATGTCAACTTCAAAACGGAAAATGTATTTAGATGAAACATAATAGGTGACTAAAGCGACAAAGTATGTTGGAATTCCGGCAGCCGTATAAAGGAAAAAGTCACTTGCTTCAAAAGTCAATGGATTATAGAGTGCCCAGTAAACGATCGTTCCTATGACCACCGTGAGAACGGCCGACGGGTTAATGCCTTTCCAATAGGTATAAGAGCCTTGCGTGTCATACAAATCCCTTATCGAAATGCGTTGGCGCTTTACAAAAAAGTAATCTGCAACGACAATGCCGCCAAGAACAGCCATAATAAAAGAAATGACAGCAATGAATGAACCAAATGCATCGTAGAACGTTGAGCTTAGAAGTAGGAATATAGTCGGTACCGTTGTACCCATCGCAATCATCCATGACTTTTTCGGGAATACAGTTTTAAAGCTGACAGCTTGTGAGTACATAAGGAAAATGGCTGCACCGACATTCCCTACCGAAAGTAAAATCAAGCCGATGAATCCGCCCCAACTTCCTGCAATTGAAAACATCCAGTCAGAAGGATTAAGTGATCCAGCGACTAATGCAGCAAGGGCCCCGACTAATGCAGCGATACAGACGATGATTCCAAAGCTGTAGAATCCTGCTTTAAATGCGCCTCCTTCTGTTTTAGATAAACGGCTGTATTGACCAAGGTACGGAAGCCATGAAAACCCGAGACCGATATTTAATTCCAGGGCTGTCGCGAATGATCGAGAAGTCATTTCAAACGGTTCAGAAGGAAGTATATTGGCAACTTTCGTGAATCCCTGTCCAAACAAGACTATTGCGAGAAGGCCAAACATGAGAACCATAAAAACTGGAACGGCTACTGCGGTATATTTTTGAATCGCTACCGGTCCCCTCACCGTTACAAGAAATGCACAGATAAAGAGTAAAATCGAGAAAAACGGCGCTCCCGTTGCTTGGCTTGAGAAAATGGCGGGCATCCCCATCCAATTAGCAGCCTCTGCTAAAGCCTGTCCAGACATAAAAAGCGCAATGGAAATGTAGCCGAGAGTTAAAATAAGAAAAACAAAGAAAAAGATATTGGATCCTAGATACCCTAGTGAACTTCGAAACCCTACAAAAGTGTCTATGCCATAACGCGCAAAATAAAGGGTAATGGGAACAATCAACAGCATAGGGAAGGCGTTACCGAATAAAATCGCTGCGAGTGACTGCTTCGCATCAAGCATTGTACCTGTGTATCCACCAGTTAACAGCCCAAAAGATGAGAGGCCAATAACAACCTGAACTAAAATTAAATCCCGAAGATTAAAAATCCGGTCATTTTTACTTGCCGGTAAAAAGCCAAAGGCCACATCCTTTGAAATGGAGGAATTCTCTTTACTCACACGCTTCTCTCCCAACTATAAAATAATGATTGTATTGCTTGTAAATAAGGCTGTTATTGTTTTGGGTGATCTAAACAAAACTACTTTAAACAAGTGAATAGATGAGGTAAACGATGATTAAAATCATGAAAAAAATAGAACCTGTCGCATCCTTCCATTTCATTTTGTCGATTTTCACGGCATCTTCCTGCTCATACGCATTGATCCGCTCATTCAAATCTGAATATAGGTTTTTAATAAAGGGATCTTCAGAATTGATATTCTGTTGAAACTGATTCTCTTTATTCAAAATAGTTCTCCCTCCTTTGCAAGCATGCATTTTAGTCCCTTCTCTTTACTTTATAGCAATTACCATGCCAATCAGAAACACTATGCTTACAGGGTTTTCAATAGGAAGAATATTCATTTTTGAAACTATTGAACAATTGTGAAATTTCTGTAATATAAAACTATGAAGTTTAATGAAAGGCAGGTAGACATAAATGGATCACTTCACCTCTGCACTCTTGTCTATTTACGATCAGCTTATTGTGACAGATAATAATGGCACCATACTGAAATCGATTGGAACAGGGAATTCATTATTCCATACAGTCAAATCCGCTAATGTCGGTGGTTCCATCAAGGATGTTGAACAAGATTTATTTTCTACAAGCTTGGCAGAAGAGGTAATGGGCAAAAATGAAAAAAGATCTTTCATGCAGCCCTCATGGCAGGGGCCAGAGATGCTGATGACGGCGTACCCGATTGAATCTGGGGCATGGGTCTGGGCCTACAAAGAAATTAAAGACTCTTATCCAGATACATCAATGAGGCAATCGGGGCCTTTGTTGGAATCAAAGAAGCCATCTTTTCCATTTGTGATCCGCAGTAAACCCATGCTTGATGTTCTTCATAAAATGCAAATGGTTTGTGATGTCAGCGCAACAGTCCTTTTATTGGGGGAATCCGGTGTAGGAAAGGAAATAGCCGCCAGGGCCATACATAATATGGGTAACAGAAGCGACGGTCCATTTATACCTGTCAATTGCGGCGCCATCCCGGAAAACCTGATTGAAAGCGAACTGTTTGGCTATGTAGAAGGGGCTTTTACCAGCGCACGGAAAGACGGCGCCAAAGGGAAATTCACACTGGCCCATAAGGGTATCTTATTCTTGGATGAAGTGGGCGAGTTACCGCTTAACGTACAGGTAAAACTGCTTCGCGTCCTTCAGGAACGCGTGGTCACACCAATAGGAAGTACAACCTCACACCCTGTTGATATTCAAGTGATTGCCGCAACAAATAAATCGCTCGAAAAAATGGTGAAAAAAGGTGAATTTCGAGAAGACTTATATTATCGTCTTCATGTCGTACCTATCCATCTTCCGCCGCTTAGGAATCGTGTAGATGAAATCCCTCACCTGGTTCAATTTTTTTTACAAAAGTACAATACACTGTACTATCGAAATGTAGCCTTCACCCCGGATGCAATCGACTTGCTATGTATCTATCAATGGCCCGGTAACGTGCGGGAACTTGAAAATACAGTTGAGAGGCTTGTGATTACAAGCGGAATACCGGAAGTGGATGTTGCTTTGGTTAAAGAGGTCCTCCCTTTTAAAGGGCCCAAACCCACTTCACTACCTGTTATCGATTTTCTAATGCCTTTGCAAGAAGCAGTCGAACTTGTGGAGGAACAACTGATCAACATGGCAATGGAACAATACAAATCATTAAAACTAGCGGCAAAGGTATTGGAAGTCAGCCAGCCGACGATGAGTAGGAAATATAAAAAATTACGTAATAAAATTGAAGAGGCACGCTTTTCACCAGTGAATAAACGGGCAATTTTGGAAGAACAAATAAATCAACGGCTTCGTTCCGTTGCCGCTGTAACCGCAGCTATCATTCCAGCTGAAGAGGTTATCAGTCTACAAAAAAATATGAACCGGCAAACTTCCTATTCCCAGAAATTAAAACAAAAGCTTACCATGATTCAAGAAAAGGAAGGCGTAATTGAATGGGTCTTTATATTTATCATGACGGAGGATGGACGTCTGATTCACCTCGTTGCAGACAAAGGCTTTGTAATTGAACCGGGGGAAGAATATATTGGTCCCCCGGAAATGGTTAATGTCGCTTACCAGGCGTTTAATGGTAAAGCGGGTGTTACTCCCATATACGAAGACAGGTACGGTGAGTGGAAAACAAGCTTTGCGCCAATTATTGATGATGACGGCAATATCGTTGCTATTGTCGGATGTGATTACAGTAAAGCCTATTTTAATTCTGAAATGCAACGACTCCGTAAGCAACTCAATATACATGTTTGATTTCAGGATACAGTCATGTCGGGATTAATTCAAACTGGTTATATGCTATAGTGAAAAAAGAAAAGCTGATTAAAGGAGCCGTCTTGACCGGGCTTTTGTAGTCAGCTTTTTCGTTATTAACATTACATATACAATATTAAGGTTATAAAGGAAATTAAGAGAGGTCTTAACAGTTTGTCTGGGTCTGCTCACTGCAGAATCAAGGAGACCGGGATCTTTTACTCCGATTGATTCAGTAGGAGCATAAACTTTTATTGAATGGCATCGATAGCAATAATTTGATTAGTGGAAAAATAGATAATTATCCAACGTCATATTATCTATCCACCAATCCCTTAAATGCTTCGTCATGTCCTTTAATAACGTTTGAAAATATTTCCATAAATTCTACATCTACACCTTTAGGTAATTTCACATTTTTATTTTTCCTTAAAATGATTTCTTCACCCTTAAACTCAACCTCTAATTCGTCTCCAAAAGCTAAATTTGCAGTTTTCAACATTTCAACTGGAAACGTAATACCCAAACTATTGGCGACTTTAGTTAATTTCCTAATGGCCATTATTCATTCCTCCTTCAAATTGTTTATACTACTTTTATCTGTAATTTGTTATTTTTAATTACACAAAAAAAGCTTGCAGATTTAGACCCTAAAAAGGACCGTATTCTACAAGCTGAACAGCCTCCATTATCCGAAGGTTTTTCTGTTACACTATTGATTAAAATGAAATACATCCCAAATGTCAGGTGTTTCTGATCCAATGTACCAAGCAGATACACCGCCTAGATGATTTTGTTTTACCAGATCAAGCCGAAGCTTCATCGATTTTTTATCTTCTATCCATATTTGATGCTTTTTCCCTTTGGAAGTATACTCCACGTAATTTTGTGATGTCTTTTTATCCCATACCTTTTTAAGTCCATGAGATGAAATGATTTTGTTGACCTCAGCCATGGTACGGTCATGACTTTTCACTTTATTGGTCGATAGATCGGTTACCCATTCTCTCGTATAAAATGGTACAGCCAATATTATCTTATGAGCAGGTACTTCTTTCATTAAAAGCTTAGTTCCTTCTTTGATCCAAGGTAACGAGGAAACGGACCCGGCTACTGGGCTCCCTCCCCAATGCTCGTCATAACCCATTATGATTATATAGTCTGCTATTTTGCCAAGTTCTTTCCTATCTAGACTTTTTGACCAAAAAGGGTCGTCATTTTCTCGAGTGACATCCACCGATAGTTTAATACCATGAGGTTTTAGGGCCTTTTTTAGTTCGCCTATGAAAAGTACAAAGTCCTTCTTATTTTTTGGATCGATGTTTTCAAAATCTACATTTATTCCATCACTTTTAGTTTTAACAAGTGAATCACGTAAAGCTGAAACTAATTTTTGACGTTTTTTTGTACTGCCTAGTATAGAACCAGTTAAAACAGGGTCAAATTTATTACCGATAAGTTGCCAAACTTGTTTTCCTTGGTTATGAGCGTATTGAACGTATTTTGTATCGACAGAAACGGAAACGAAATTACCGGAATCCTTCAGCGTATAGGAACGAGGAGATACTACATTTAAATTGGGGTGTTTAAGTTGTTGGGTGTAGTTTTCTTTCGATCCATTATGTTTCCAGCCCATGACGATAAGGCTTTGCTTCTTTTTTTGAAGTAGAGATTTCTTTATCCATCCCTTTTTACCATCAAGCAGTTGAACCTGGTAGTAATAATCGGGAATCTTCAATTTTTGACCAACTTTAAGGGTAACTGTTCGTAAGTTATTTAATTTCGTCAAATCACTTGTGGTTACCTCATATTTAGTAGAAATCTTCCACAATGTATCTCCTGATACAACCTTATGGATATTATACTTTTGGGGAATCTTCAGGTTTTGGCCAACATTAATTTCGGAAGAGGTTAATTTGTTTTCTTTCTGTAACTCACTTACTGAAACTCCATATTGATTTGCTACTTTCCATAATGTGTTTCCAGTCTTTACTTTATGTATAATAGGCTTCGTAGAATCTCCAACGACAGAAGAAATGATGGGAAACTCCTCACCTTTTTTTAAGGTCATTAGTATAGTGGAACCTAGTTTAGGAGAACTATAAACCTTTGTAGTACCCGCTTTAACAGAACCTATGTAAAGTGTATTACTTGATGCTTTACCACTGGTTGGAAAGAGACAAATACAAAGAAGGCAGAACATAATAAGACATCCAAAGAATTTTTTCACTATTATTTTATTCTCCTTAAATTTTGATAAATTTAACTTTACTAGTTTACTATGGAGAATAGTTATAAAATAGAGGTACTTTGTGGAAAATTTATTTCCTATATTTTAAACTCTTTTTATTTACAATCCTGTACCGTTAGTACAAATAAAGAGCATTAACCGTTCTTGGATCAATGCCCCCATTTGTTTAAGATTCGAAGTTTCATAATCTATTACTATAAATTGGTCTACACATAATAAAAGCCACTATAGTACTTAACTCTATTTCTTTAAATTATGATTACTCTTTTAAAATTCGTATTTAAGGTTTTATAAATAAGGCAATTATTTTTCATAGAAGTATAGACTCCCCATTTTAAATTTCTTCGTGCATATGTTTACGGATAAAGAGTGAGAAAATTGTTGCAACAATAGCTAATCCAATTGTTACAAGTGAGGTATAGTTAATGGCATCCAGTAAAGCTTGTTAGCCTGCTATTGCGAGCATCCATTGTATGACTTAGTTCTGTCGTACGATCTGCGAGCATACGTTGTCATTAATGTAACAAAAATAGCTGTACCGATTGCACCTGCTACTTGTTGTACCGTACTGTATACTGCTATTATTCAAGTTTGCTGTTTGCTTGCGTCTTAAATACAATAAATTCAATAAAATAATGCCTTAGAGAATTAGAGTTCCTCACCACTTGGCCGGATTACATAAACAAAAATAATAGATAATATTCGGAAAGCAATTTAGAGTTATTACAAAGTTTTTTCTTAACCAACTCTCCTTAAAAAACAAAGGATTTATGAGATTATTTACGAAACAATGGATTTCGAGATGCGGAGTCCATTATTTTTTTGCTAGTCTACTTTGCCCTGCTGTTAATCCGTCCTCTGAAGTGGGATATTCCTTTAATATCAATATATTCGTTACGATTTCCTGTTGTCTTTACAAGTTCCGAAGGTCTAAAAGATGAATTTCTCTAATTTCATGCGATTCAAAATCCTCTTTGTAATAAAGCACACACAACTGGTAAGCATCGCACGCACCCGTTAATTGAATAAGAAACAGTTATATAATGGGGTTCATGATATAATTATCATAGATAATCTCTTACAAACAAAACAAATTAATCATTCTGAAAATTAAATCTTTTAAGGAGTCGATGAAAGTTGACAATTGATAGTAAAAAATCAATTAGTAAAGAACAAACTATTTTTAATCACATTGGAAATAAAATCAAAACAGAAGATAGAGAAATTAATATAATTGCTAGATTAGAAGAACCACTAATAGTAATTTTAGGAAATGTTTTGAGTGACGAAGAATGTGACGAACTAATTAGATTGTCAAAAGACAAAATGCATCGTTCTAAAATTGGAGTTACACACGAAGTAAATGAGATAAGAACAAGTAGTAGTATGTATTTTCAAGATAATGAAAATGACATCATTACCAAAATTGAAAAAAGAGTATCATCTATTATGAATATACCCATTGAACATGGGGATGGTATTCAAATTCTTAAATATACTCCTGGTCAAGAGTATAAAGCTCATTTTGATTTTTTTACATCTTCAAGTAAAGCAACAAAAAATAATAGAATTAGCACAATCGTCATGTACTTAAATGATGTGGAGTATGGAGGAGAAACTTTTTTTCCTAAACTAAATCTTTCAGTATCCCCACGAAAAGGAATGGCGGTGTATTTCGAATATTTCTATACTGATAAAAACATAAACGAACTAACATTACATGGTGGAGCGCCAGTTATAACTGGCGAAAAATGGGTTGCAACACAATGGATGAGAAGACAAAAATAGTATATTTTTTACCTAAATTCTTTCGTTCCAAGACAGACACATCCTTTCAAAAATCATTGTAAGGACTAACTAAAATGTGTCCATGAAACAATATTAACTCTAAGTTTGTTGGGTATACACGAAACGATGGAAGGAAAGCCATAACCTACGGCGTGTCCTAGAGAAGTAAGTAAAGGTAACTCTTTACCATCAATATTTTCATTGAACGAAATTACATAACACTAGTTTCCTACACCATGTTTATTAGTAACTTGGAAAATTTCAATATGGTTTGAATTAGGTTTTGAAGTTTCAATCATATATTCTTCACAAAGCGTTTCTTTGAAATTATGGTTAAGTCAAAACAACTCAATCGAGAAGTAATGCGACTATACATCTAGAAAACTGGGCTTATATCTAAAAACCACAACCAACTTCTAGGGCGGCTGGTTGTAGTCTTCAGTTTTTGTTATCCCCAGCTAGAACTGACTCTTTACTTTATAGAGTCTCTTACTTTACGTAAGAATTCAATATGTTGATCAACAATACTCGAGTGAAGTAACTGGCTCTCTTTTAATAAACGAAAAAAAGGGTTTCTGATGCGAATTCTTCTTCTCATAAATAACACTCCTTTCATCTTTTCTTTATTTTATTAATGAATGTCCTTACTTGTAACGGCTAGTCCCTCAAGATGAAAAAAAAGTTAGTAATCTAGTTAATATTCCCTTACTTGTCCAACATCCATTTGTTTTAAATAAGACAAAACAACGCAAACACCTGTGAAGCCATCCCTAAGTCATGTGTTTCCAGCTGGATGATTCCATACCGGGTGAATAGATCAAGAACATTTTCCATCCCTACTTTTAAAACTAGGAAAACAGTAACCGGGGTTTCATTTCTAATTGGTGCCGACCTTTATGGGTATGAAGATGGATATACCAGCATGAATAACTATATTGTGGATTATATTCAGAAGGGCTACAGAAGTCGTTAAGGCATTCTAGAGCGGAAGAGATTCCTATTCTGGGATTCCTGTCTTGGAAGCCCAATGGCTGTCATCTATGCTTCATTTGCTAATGAACCGATAAAAAATCTTATGCTGTCAGCAGCACCATTTGATTGGGTCATTCCCCCCATCGTCAATCGAACCAACGCAACACAGGGCTTTTGAGATCCATGGTGAATAGGCCGTAATCAATGACAACCATTTCATTATCCTCGGAAAATGCGACATTATCTAACCGCAAATCTATTGGAATAATGCCGTATCTTAGGAATTTTAATTCCAACTCGATTAGTTTCGTATATTCCATGATTGCAAGTGGCACTTTTGTGCCCAACTTCTTCATAATAATCCAGCCAGACCCAAACTCCTTAACCGGACATAGGTACTTTTGGGCTTCCTCATTGCAGTTATAATAAATGTATGCTTCATTTGCGTTGCCTATTAATCCTACTTCACACAGTGCAATTTTTAAGATATAGCCATTATTGAGATCATAGACAATTCTGTTATAACCATATCCAATCATTTTATACTTGAATTTTAGAGTTTTTTTAGCAGTAACCATTTTTTGTTTTGCCGTTTTAAAAATTGGTATTTTCCCATTTGAGATATCCAGGATTCAATGGATTTTATCTCTTCACGGGACAACATAGAACTTTCATTAGACTGTATTCTTTCATTACCATTGTTAATTGGGCACATCCCCTAAACGTCTCCTTTTTTTAAAAATTTGTAACTATAGAATGATATTTCCAGGGATATTGAAAAACATATACTTAGAAGAGTCACTAAGTAAAAGATTGTGTTCTAGCTGTTTATATTGGAGCGTTGAGAAATTATTTATTTTGCTACTGGTTGATAGCCGACCGAATTCATTTCTTTTTTCTACGATCATGCGCAATCCTCGCTTGGCCTGAGGGTATTAGATGGATGGGGCTTTACTTCATGATGATTCGAAGCTACCCTTAGCTTGTACCGCTTTGCAATAGTCGCAAGCACAAGCACTGCTTTCATCAATGCAAAATTATTACCAATACAATCTCTCGGACCTTCGCAAAATGAAAAGTAGGCATATATCCGGATGGTTTCCACAAAATTAATTTCAATCGTTCAGGCTTAAAAGACTATATATTATAGAAATACTCGGGCTTTCGGTGCATTACATACTGGCTTACCAGGAACACATTCCTTTTTTTAATTGATACTTATTTATCTCCACCTCCTCTTCCACTTCACATCCAGTGACAAAGACAGGAGAAAAAAAGCATCGATTCCTAGATGATTTTTTGAGTATAGGTAAATTTCATGAAATCCCCAGGCGAAAAAGGGCCGTAATATCGATCATATCCTGCCTTCTATACATGATATGACTTTTATATAAAATGGCTTGTATTGTAGTTGAGAAAAACTAGAGTTATTGACTAAAAAAATTCAACACTATAACTTTTTTTAATAGGTGTTTATAAACTTATTTAACAGAATACTCCCCTTATCCTCTAAAACAGCCTTTTACTCAAGGAGCAAAGGCTGTTATTTTAAACCTATTAGCGATAGTCTATTTTATAAAAAAAGCAACTGCCTAATCAACGCAGTTGCTTTTCATCTTGTTTCGGTAATAGAAAAAATTATTTTATATGAAAGATTCCCTTTCTATCGTTTGCAAAGGAATCCCGCAATGTTGTTTTTAGTATTTTCCCCGATGGGTTTCGTGGGAGCTCATGTACAAAGTCTACTGATTTTGGTTTCTTATAGCCGGCTAATTTTTCTTCGCAGTAACCAATGATATCTTGGGGTTTTTCTTTTGACTCTTATAATCTATCTAGGGTTTTATCATGAGATACTTCCGTTAATGTTTCAAGTACACCACTCAAATCTAGTATTTTTTAAGTGCTTCAATCATTAGCTTCCAAAAACCTTCTACATCAAGTTCTAATCCAAACTTAGCATTAACTTTTCTACCAGTGACCCCATGTAGATCAATTAACGTTGTTCCTGCAGTAAACTCTCCTTTAGTTTCCACTGTAATATTTACATCTTTCGTCTTAAACAATTCTGGTGCAACACAATATGCCACAGTTAATACATCGTGTACTGGTGCCCCATCAAAGTCGAACATCTCCTTATATGTTGATGCAAAAAACACTAATAATTCACCAACTATTTTAGCAACATTGTTATCAATTTTATTCACTTGATCGATAACTTCTCGTGTTGCTATGGCTTGATGTGTTATATCTAATCCCATAACTACTATTGGAATACCACTATCAAATACTTTTTTTGCAGCTTCTGGATCAACCCATATATTAAATTCAGCAGTTGGAGTCCAGTTACCAAATGTTCCACCACCCATAAGAACAATTTCTTCAATATTGTCCTTAATTTCTGGTGCTTTTGATAAAGCTAATGCAATATTTGTTAATGGTCCTGTTGGAAGAATTGTAACAGGCTCTTTTGACTCTTTTAACAGTCTTATGATTGTGTCAGCTCCATGCTCCTCACTCCAGCTACGAGAAGGTTCGGGCAATTCTGGACCATCCAGACCTGAATCTCCATGAATACCAGGTGCAGTTTCTCGTAATCGAATCAATGGCTCGCTTGCCCCTTTTGAAACAACAACATCCGTTAGTGAAACTAAATCACAAATTTTTAATGCATTCATAGTTGTTTTTTCAATTTCAGCATTCCCGGAAACTGTTGTAATCCCTAAAATCTCCAATTCTAGTTGTGCAGCAGCTAAAATAATTGCAATTGCGTCATCATGTCCTGGATCACAATCCATAATAATTCTTCTTTTAATCATCATATCTCACCTCTATCTAAAAATTACATGAAAATACCCATAATTGTAGCTGAAATTACAGATGCTAATGTCGCACCTAACAATAATTTCAATGAAAATTTTGCAACATAGCTCCCTTGTTTTTCACTGATTGATTTGATTGAACCTGAAACAATACCCACAGTTCCAAAATTTGCAAAACTAACTAAATAAACTGAAACAATAGCAACTGTTTTATCGGAAAGATGGTTTGAAATCTCACCAAAATTCAACATTGCAACAAATTCATTTGTAACTAGTTTTGTCGCCATTATTCCACCTGCTTGTACAGCTTCTGCCCAAGGAACACCTATTAAAAAAGCAATTGGTGCAAAAATATAACCAATAACCGTTTGGAAAGAAACATGAAATACACCTAGAAAAATCACATTGATCAATTCCATCAAGGAAATAAACCCTAATAGCATAGCAGCAACGATAATAACAATTTTAAATCCATCCATTACACTTTCTCCAACCATTTGGAAGAAAGGAACTCTTTCATTTTCTTCAATTTGAATTAAATCCTCATTATCGTCTAAATCATATGGGTTAATAATATTAGCAACTATGAGTGCACTAAAAATATTCAATACAACAGCAGTTACAACATATTTTGGCTCTAACATTGTCATATAAGCCCCAACCATCGCCATACTTACTGCACTCATTGCTGATGTACAAATTGTGTAAAGTCTTTTTGGAGATAAGAGTGGTATTTGCTTGATAATGGTTAAGAACACTTCTGGTTGTCCCAGCGCAGCTGTAGATACAGCAAAATAGCTTTCTAGTTTACCCATTCCTGTTATTTTACTTAAAACCAAACCGATATATTTGATTACGAATGGTAATACTTTTATATAATTAAGTATTCCTATTAATACTGACATAAAAACCAGAGGTAATAACGCTACAAAGAAAAACGTTATTGCACCTTCATTCACCATTCCACCGAATACAAATTGAATTCCTGAATCAGCAATCGCCATTAATTTTTCAAAAAACACTCCTATTTTAGTAATCGCAATTAGCCCTATACTAGTATTCATCATGAAGTAAACTAAAATGATTTGCACAGCTAACATAATCAGAATACGTTTATATTGTATTTGTTTTCTATTGTTACTTACTAAAAAAGCAACAACAAAAACAAGTAAAATTCCTGTTATTAAGAAGATAAAATTCATTTTCAGGCTCTCCTTTTAAATGGAAACGTTTACATATGTTATAAAAAACAACTTCTATAAAGTCTAGTTGTTAACAATAATCTGAGACATTTAACTTTATAGAAGTTGAGTTTATGCTAATTACGAACTCAGTTTAGTATTAGTTTAGTTTTGTTGTTGAAACTAACTGCTATTTCGGCTCCTACTTTAGCATTATGTTTTACTAATTCTATATTGGCATCAAGGCTTTTACCGCCGGTTAATTCTTTTATTTTTCCGAGCAGGAATGGTGTACTATCCTTACCAATAATATGATTTTCTTCTGCTTGCTTAATTGCTTGACTGATAATTTCATTGATATAATCTTCATCCATAGCAAATCTTTCAGGAATAGGATTAGCGATAACTGCTCCACCATTAAGATTTAATTCCCATTTCGTTTTTAATGTTTCAGCAATTTCATCGATTGAATCAGTGGAGAAGTTTAATAGATATTCACTATTTCTTGTGTAGAATGCTGGTAGGCACTCCGTTTCATATCCAATTACAGGCACCCCTTTTGTTTCAAGGTATTCTAGTGTAAGCGATAAATCTAGGATTGATTTAGCACCAGCACAAATTACCGCTACATTAGTTTGGGCTAATTCTTCAAGGTCAGCTGAGATATCCATAGTAGTTTCTGCACCTTTATGAACCCCACCAATACCACCTGTTACAAAGATTTTGATTTCTGCCAAATCAGCGCAAATCATCGTTGTAGCAACAGTCGTTGCTCCTAGTTGTTTTGTAGCAATAATTTGAGCTAAATCACGTCTTGATACTTTAGCAACATCTGAACTTTTACCAAATAATTCTAATTCATCTTCTGTTAAACCAATTTTAATTTTTCCATCAATGATAGCCATTGTTGCTGGAACAGCACCGTTATCACGAACAATTTGTTCAACTTCACGAGCCATTTTGACATTTTGAGGATAAGGCATACCATGTGAAATAATAGTAGATTCTAATGCAACGATTGCTTTTCCTTCCTCTTTTGCTTGTTGTACCTCTGCAGATAATTCAATATATTTTTTCATTTAAATTGCCTCCATATCTAACATTAATTGTTTTTTTGATAATTCTTGTCTAACTGTATACTTCGACATAATTGTTTTATGGGAATTGACCAAGCCAGCTTTTATTATGTAATCAATTTCTTTTTTTGTAACCAGGAATAAATAACGCCTGAACAAAATGAATCTCCAGCACCTGTAACATCAACAACAATTGGTGTTTCTATGGCAGGAAAATAATGAATCTCACCATTTTCACTACCTGTCATTACACCTTTTGAACCATTCGTTACAATAACATTTTTGACTCCTAAATCTATCCACTCTTTAACTGAATTTCCCCAATCTTCTTCATCATTGATTTTAATATTCATAAAAGTTTCTGTTTCATCTTTATTTACGATGAGCCAACTAACTGCATTCAAGGTTTTTGGAAGTCTATTCATTTTGGGAGACGAAACAGGAATAATGACTAATGGAATATTATGTTTAGATGTGAAAAAACAAAGAAAATCAATTGTTTCACTAGGACAATTTAAATCCACTACTATACATTTGGCTCTTCTAAGAATATTACTGTTTTTAATCAACAACTCAGGTGTAATATTCTCAAAAACGTCCATGTCTGCTAATGCAATTGATAAATCCCCATTCATATCTAAAACTGCTGTATAAGATCCTGTTGTCAAATTTTCATTTTGAGAGACATGTTCTAAATTCATAAAAGGTGACGATAATTCATAAATCTCTTTCCACTCTGAATCGAGACCACTTGCTGAAATTAATGTAACATCCTCACCTAATCTACCTAAATTTTCAGCAATATTTCTTGCTACTCCTCCAACCGATCTAGAAGATCTTACTGGATTAGATGTTTCATTAGTAATTTTATATTTTGTATAAAATTTCTTATCTACGTTAGCACCTCCTATGCAAACAATAGGAGCTATTTCATTTAAAACATAAGCCTTGCCAAAGACATACTCTTTCTTGATTAATCCAGAAATAATATTAGCAATAGACGACTTTGATATACCCACAATTTCCGATAACTCCTGTTGAGAAATAAAGGGATTTTCTCGAATCATATCTAATATCAACTCTTCTTTTTCATTAATATCATTAGCCATTTTTACACCTCACTTCTTTAAACAATTGTTTATTCCATGAACATAAGTTTAGTATACGCTTACATTTTTAATTGTCAATAATATTTTAAATAATTATTCAATTACAAATGACACCATGTTATTTTATTGAAAATTTTATTTTGCGCCTAATGTTGTACTACTTTCTTTTTAATTAACAATATATTTCTATTAAGCATTGTTGGTAAGCTCATGCCTAGAAGAATGGTTACAATACCTACTATTTGCAGTGAAGTAACATTTTCACTTAACAATATGACTGACACCATCACTGCGATTGGCAATTCAATAGCACCCAATATTGATGACATACTCAATCCAACTTTAGGAACTGCAATAGTGAATAAGAAAACCGGAATAATCATCCCAAATAACCCCAATATCAAACCATAAATCCAAAGTCCTTCGCTAAACAAGGTTCCATTCCAAATAACTTCTGGAGACTGAAAAACAACCGACATCATAAAAGCAAAGAATGAAACCAATACTAAGCGATTAGTGGTATTCATATTTGTAGTTGCTCTACCGTTTACAAATAAAAATAGGGAATAACAAAGAGCAGCTGCTAAACCCCATAACCAACCTTGAAAAGGTATTTGAGATAAATCAACATCTATCAAACCCGCAGCTGGTATGGTCCCTGCAACCAATATTATTAGAGATATCAATTCAATTCGACTGGGAAATTTTCGTTTTGTTATACAAGAAATCAACATGCCTATCCATGTAAATTGAAACAATAGTACAACGGCCAAGGATGCAGGTAAATAGTTCAAAGAAAGACCATAAAAAATATTTGTCAACCCTGTAAATACTCCAGCTAAGAAAAGAATTTTAACTCCATTAAAGCTAAATTTTGTTCGGTTTGTCAGAATGAAAATACATACTGCAATACAAAAACCGAAAAAAATTGACTTGTAACAGCTTCAGATGCCGAAAAACCACTACTCATTGCTAGTTTTATGATAGTTGAAACTAAACCATAACTACTAGTCGCTATTACTACCAACAAGGGGTACAGATAAATCTTCATTATTCTAATTCCTCCTATCATTTTTTAATATTCATTGAATTTTAAATATGATTTTTGAAAATCCAACAAAAAATCATAATCTTCAATATAAATCAAAGATAAACATTTTTACAATCTATTTTTTGTTTATTATTGATTGGCCAATCATTTGTCTGTAATATTTAGATAGCGTATAATTTATTTGTCGCTAGAAATGAGAATACTAAAAAATTTTAATATCTTTCAAAAAAATGAATTAATCCTATTGTTTTACTTGGGTTCGAAAAAAGGGTATTTTGTATACTAAGAAATTTCGGCTATCTTGTAAACAAACAGAAGTTAAAGTTATTATGATTAATCTATTTAAACGTTTACAAACTTTTGTTTATATAATAAACTATCGTTTAATGAGAAGTGAGGCTACTTCATGGATAAAGAGAAACAAATTTTAGATTACATAAAAATAAATCCTTTCATATCACAGCAAGAATTAGCAAGTAAAGTTGGTTTATCACGACCTGCAGTTGCCAATTATATTGCTAACTTGACGAAACGTGGTGAAATAAAAGGACGCGCCTATATTCTCCGAGAAGAATCATCGATTGTCTGTATTGGAGGGGCAAACACAGACCGGAAAGCCCGATCAAATCAGGAGGTGCGTTTATATTCATCTAATCCAGTAAAAATTACTGAAGCTTGTGGCGGTATAGCACGCAACTTTGCCGAAAATTTAAGTCGACTCGGCTGTAGCACTACTCTAATGGCTTGTGTAGGGGACGACAAAGAAGGTAACTGGATACTGAATGAAACGAAAAGACAAGGAGTGGATGTTAGTCAAGTATGGGTTTTACCAACAGAGCGAACAGGGACTTTTACCACCTTATTAGATATTAATGGTGAAAGCATTGTCTCCATGGCTGATATGAATATATACGAAAAAATAACAACATCTATGTTTGAGGAAAAATGGTCCTATATCATTTCCTCCCAAGCTGTTTTTTTGGATACGAATATTCCTAAGGAATGTCTCAGTTATTTAATTAACCGCTGCCGTGAGGAAAACATTCCTATGTACATTGACCCTGTATCTACAGCCAAAGCACGAAAACTTCCATTTCGTCTTGACGGTGTAGAACTGCTGATGCCTAACCGAGAAGAAGCAGAGATACTTGCTGAAATAAAAATCGAATCAATCAAGGATTGCCAATTAGCCTGTGAAAAAATTAGACAGCGTGGCGTTCAAAAAGTTATTATCACACTTGGTGATCAGGGGGTTTATTATTTTTCTACAGAGGAATCTGGACACTTGCCTCCTTTCAAAACTGACGTAGTTGATGTCACAGGGGCTGGTGAAGCATTTTCTTCATGTGCAATCTACGGAATCCTGAACGAAGAATCGCTATTTAGTGCTTGCAAATTAGGTCTTGCTGGTGCTGCTCTTACCATTCAAACTGAAGAATCTATATCATCATTTTTGAAACCTGAAAAAATCCATGAAATAGTAAAGAATTTTTCGTGATGAAATCATATTCTCACCTTAGAAATACTCCATTTCGTTACTTAAGGATGATTATTTCGTTGTGAATGTCATATCCACAAAAAATTAGTCCCCTTTTCTTGAAAGAGCATCTGCCTTTTCCTTAGCAGATGCTCTTTTTAGACGAGTTTCTTCTATATATAATCATCCTTTTTACATCTCTTTCGTATTCTTATGCCAACTTATAAAATGTCAGCTTTTTAACGTCTAATTCTCCCATCGCTTTAAGTTATTCAACCCTCCTGTTTTCCAACAATCAACATATTTTGAGTTCGATTACGGATATTAATATAGATATTGATACTGCGATGACGATTTTTGTGTTCGATATGCCTATTCAGCCTTAGTCTTTAGCTATACTAAAATAAATTAGGAGGTATAATCCATCGTTACAAGGATAATCAACCTTTACATAGAAAAAGCGACTCGGCATACTTATGGTATTGTTCACAAATTCATGTTCGATAAAGATTTGTGTATGTATTTCCCATACAGATTCTCTTTTACTACTTCCACCTAAAAGTTTGATGATAAGGACGAACGACCTGATACTTTTTTCAGAATTGTTGGCGGATAATCGGACCTCCACGCTCTTTGGACATCAAGGTAATCGCTGTCACCTGCCACTGTGATACTCTCTGGATCCATGCCCTGTAATTGGATCCGATATTAAGGGACAAAAATCCCCTTCACAAATAATCCTAAACAGACACATGAATATTCTTAATATTTCTTGGATATTCTCATAAATGATGAATTTGATTACTAATTGACAAAATAGAGAATAACTCACCTTGGTTATGGATAAGAAAAAAGACACTACTCGTAAAGTTAGTGTCTTTTTTTAGAAAACATTCATTTAATAGGAATGGTACATTTTAAGTTGAAATGTCGTAGCAGTGATATTTCTTAGGATCTATTAACATGATTCAACAACTTTATATAATTTTTTGATTGGAAGTGTTTTTGAATTTTTCTTTCGTTGTTTTTTTCATACTGTTTGCTACTAACACACAGACCATACTGAAGATGAATAAACAAAGGAAGAAAATCCAAGCTACACGGTAGCTTTGAGTCACATCATAGATTAAACCAGAAACTATTACCCCAAAGGAACCTGCCGCTACAAAGAAAACTTGCACTATACCAAAAATAGATCCAAAATCTTTCTTTCCAAAGATATCATTAGTCATAAAAGGCGGACCTAATGTGGAAATGACAATACTAAAGCCAAATGCAATTGCAAATAAGAAAGCGAATGCTTGTGTCTTAGCTAACAGAAGCGCTACCATAGCAGTCGTCATACAAAATCCAACATAAATTGCACCACCTGCAGTACCGAACTTATCAAATACTGCACCTAAAATCAACTTCCCTACCGTATTTGCAAGGGAAAGAATACCAAAAATTGTGCCGGCAAAGATGGCTGGATGTCCGATATCCATTAGATAGGCTGGAATATGCATTTGAACGCCGCCTGCAACTAATGCAAAGCAAACGATTCCTAGGACAAAAATCCAAAACATAGCTGTCTTCTTTGCTTCTCCCATGGTTAGGCCACTCTGTTCAGACTCTAAATTCTCCGCAGATTCCATCTTGTCTGCTCCCAGTGGAACTAGTCCTTTTTCTGCAGGACTTTTCTTGGCAAATAGTAGTACTAAAGGCAACGTTAAAACAATGATAAGTGCACCAGCAATAACGTAGGCTGTTCTCCAACCGTAATTTGAGATTAATGTAGTTAAAATTGGACTTAACACTGCAGCTCCAATACCTGAACCCGCAAAGGCTAAACCCATTGCTTTTCCTTTTTTCTCATAAAACCAGTTGGTTACCATAATTGAAATTGGGATATTGGAGAATCCTGCCACACAGATACCTATCATAAATCCTACAATGCTAAAATATAGCGCTGAGTTTGCTAGTGAATATGACATAAATCCTACTCCGGCCATAATTACGCAAATTGACATAATCAATTTCATATTTCCTTTTGCTAACAGTTTACCCATGAATGGAGAAGCAACAGCCACTCCAAGGCCGGCAATCGAAAGTGCGATTGAAAAAGCGGTTCTGCTTATCCCTAAATCATCTGTAACAGGGACCATGAATAAACTATGTAAAGAATTTATTATAGAGAAGCCGGCGAACATAATAAAGAAGCCACACAACACAACATACCATCCATAAAAAACACCATTAGACCCTTGTGCCATTTATTGAACCTCCAGTTTCTCTATTTACAACAAGTTCTTTACTAGCTAGATTACATAATGTGAGGTTCATCCGATTTCAATATAACAGGTCTTCTCACGGGTATATTCAAGGATGGAATCCGTTCCAAATCCACTGTCTTTTTGTCCTCCAAATGGAAGCTCTGGTCCAACTCTACGGAACAAGTTCACCCAGACATTTCCTGATTCTAATTGACGAATCATCCGGTGAGCTCGATCCAAATTCGATGTCCAAACGCCAGCTCCTAAACCAAATGCACTATCATTTGCAATGGCTATTGCTTCCTCTTCCGTATCGAATGGTATCACGGTTGCTACAGGACCAAAGATTTCCTCTTGGCAGATTCGAAGAGAATTACTATTGACCTTAATTAACGTAGGCTCAACCCAATAACCATCCGCTAATTGGGGATCGTCAGGTAATAGAGCGGCACCCCCATGACGACCGCCTATGATAACTTCTCCCCCCTCTTTTTTTCCTAATTCTATATACGAGCATACCTTGTCATATTGTGAGGAGTTAGCAATTGGTCCCATTGAGATTTTTGGATTCATTGGATCTCCTAGTTGAATTTGCTGAGCTATTACTTCTTTCATTTTGATAATCATCTCATCAAAAATCGGCCTTTGAATAAGAATCCGTGATCCACCTACACAGAGTTGACCTGCGTTACCACTAAAGATTCCATAAATTGTAACTCCTTGTGCAGCTTTATCCAGATCAGCATCTGCAAAGACTATGTTTGGTGACTTCCCACCCAGTTCTAAAATCATCGGCTTTGGTTTCCGAGCTATTGATTGCGCAATCGCCCTAGCCGTTCCTCCAGATCCAGTTAGACTAATCTTATTTACTCTAGGATGACTGACTAATGTATCTCCTACTTCCACTCCATTTCCTGATACAACATTTAGAATTCCAGGTGGAAGGATCTTATTAATTAGTTCACCATATCGCAATGAAGCAATAGATGCCATTTCTGATGGTTTGATAATCACCGTATTTCCAGCAGCAAGCGCATAAGCTGCTTTAATAGAAAAAGTAAAAAGCGGGGAGTTCCATGGAAGAACGCCTACTACGACCCCTAATGGTTCCCTCAATGTATATCCAACGCTTGTTGGACCCAATTGAACAGTTTCCCCCTTACTTCCAACAGCCGTTGCTCCTGCTGCATCATACCAAAGACTTGCTAAACTAGGGATTAGACCATAGCTCGTTTCTTTAATTACCCATCCATTATCTCTTGTTTCTAGTTCAGCTAACTCTTCACCATGTTGAATGATTAAGTCACCTATTTGTCTTAAAAAAGCAGCACGCTCCATAGCCGGTCGAGACGACCACTCCTCAAAAGCTGCTCGAGCTGCTTCTACTGCCGATTCAGCATCTTGGCTTGTGCTACAAGGAAATGTAGCCCAGACCTTTCCTGTTGAAGGATCAATACTCTCTATTCGGGTTCCCGAAGAAGAAGTAATCAGGTTTCCATTAATGATATTATGAAACTCTCTTATTTCATTTGCAGTTTTCAATGAAAATCTCCGCCCTTTCAAAATAAGTAAGCCTTTTAAACAGAAATAATAGCTTCATCTTTGTTAGACCAACCTAATGCTGTAGCCGCTTGATTATAATAATGCTCTGTACTGCCTAAATAATTTTCATAGAACCTAGCACGCTTGACAAAAAGATGGCAATCAATTTCTTCTGTAAATCCAATGCCGCCATGAATCTGAATATTATCGGAAGAAATACGGGTAAATGCGTCAGTTGCAAATAATCGAGCGCAAGAAATAGCCTGAACACGATCTTCTGCATTACTTTCCAAAGCCCAGTTTGCATAATAAGCTAAGGACCGAGCTGTCTCAAGATCCATTTTCATATCTACTATTCTATGTTTAATGGCTTGAAATCTTCCGATAGGCTGACCAAACTGTTCCCGAATTTTTGCATACTCTGCAGCCATCTCTACCACTTTCTCCATACTACCGACAATTACTGCGGAAAGAGCCGCATTGAAAGAGAGTAACCCTTCTTGAAGAGTTTTCCAGCCATGATGGAGAGGTCCAAGTATTTGATTCATTGGAATTTCAACATTAGTGAATGTTAGTTCTGCTAATCTTCGCGTTTCATCAATGTTTTTTTGGCTTTGGATAGTCATGTTTGTTGCTGTTCGATCAATAATAATTAATGAAATCCCTTCTTTACCATTACCTGTACTGGTGCGACCTAGTACGATATAATGATCAGCTAACTCCGCATCGGGAACTAATGATTTCACACCATTTAATACCAAATGGTTATTTTCTTCTTTTACTGCTAGATTAATACCAGATGGGTTATAACTTCCACCTGGTTCCAACCAAGCTAGAGAAAATGATTTTGTCCCATTCGAAATTTCAGACAAATATCTTTCTTTTTGTTCTTCCGTACCGAATTTCTCTAGTAATGGAACTGCAAGTGCATTCGTTTCTAAATATAAGCCTGGCAATAAAGAACGACCAGTTTCTTCAAGAACAGGTATTAAATCTAGAGGACCTAAACCCATTCCTCCGTAATTTTCCGAAATATTAATACTTGTACAACCTAATTCGGCCATACCAGTTAATATTGATTGTAATGATTCTGTTTCACCTTTTATAAATTCACGGGCAGTTTTTGTTTGCCCGGCATCATCTAAATACTTTCGGACATATCCTCGAAACATCTCTTGCTCTTGATTTAAAGAAAAATCCATCTTTAATCACCCCTTTTTAGTCTTAACGTCCCATATCTTTCGGCAAACCTAGAATTCTTTCTCCAATTGTGTTTTTTTGTATTTCGCTCGTTCCTCCGCCAATTGTCTGGCCGAAGGAATAAAGATAATTATCTTGCCAGTATGAATTGGCAGTGATTGCATCTTCTTTCCATAAAACGCCTTGATGACCCTGTAGAGATATCGATTGAGAAAGAAGCTCTTTGGTGAGTTCACTTACCATCAATTTATCCATTGAGCCTTCCGCTCCCGGGTGACCGTTTTTTAATGTTTTCGTTAAATTCCGATAATAATTTAATAGCGAACCACGGGTACGAGTATATAAATCTAGCATTTCTTTACGAACAAGCGGGTTAGCCATTAATGGCTGATCATCCTCTTTTAACTCTTTAGTCAAAGACACAAGCTCATTAAACTGCTGCTCTAGTGTAAAAACCTGTCCGCCGATTCCTGTTCTCTCGTGCATAAGCAGGGCGATTGTAACCTTCCAACCTTCATCCACTTCACCAACAATTTCAGCATCATACGCAATCGCATCATTTAAATACACTTCATTAAAATCATGCTGACCATCCATTTGAATGATAGGTCTAGTTTCTACTCCTGGTTGATTCATATCTAAAAGAAACACCGTTATTCCTTTATGCTTCTTATCGAAACGATTAGTTCGAGCTAGTAAAAAGCATCGATCCGCTAAATGACCAAAACTGGTCCATACCTTTTGACCATTTATTATCCAACGATCTCCATCTTTCACTGCGCTTGTTTGAATAGCTGATAAATCGGATCCTGCGTTTGGTTCGGAATATCCTTGACACCATACCTCTTCACCTGTGAGAATCTTTTGGATATACTTTGATTTTTGTTCTTCTGTCCCAATTTGCATTAGAGTCGGTGCTACCATATGAATGCCTACATAATTCACAAGTGCAGGCGCCTTAACACGAACCATTTCCTGTTGATAAACAATTTCCTCCATCAACGTTGCTTCTCGACCTCCATATTTTTCCGGCCAAGCAATCGCTGCCCAACCACCTTCATATAATTTTCTTTGCCAGTTTCTCAAGAAAATAGCATACTCACCTTCATTTTTAGATATTTTGCTAGTTCCATCTAACCAACCTTCAGGTAAATTTTCTTCAAGCCAGGTTCTCAATTCATGTCGGAATTCTTCTTCTTTTGTTGTAAATGAAAAATCCATAGTTTTCTTTCCTCCTTTTAGCTAAACAAAATTATTTTTCTACACTTGAGTCCATTGCGGAAGTGAGCGGTCTTCCGTAATTTCTTTCCAAACCATCTTAACAGGCATTCCTATTTCAATATCATCAGGTGAACATTGAAGAATATTTCCGATTAATTTGACCTGTGGTAACTTATTTAATTCAACAATCGCAATAATGAGCGGTAAATCATCTTGAAACCCTGGAAGAAAAGGACGATAAGAAACAATATACGAATAGACTTTTCCATTTATATCACTGCCTTGGCTTTCCCAGCTTAGTTCAGTACTGCCGCATTTTGCACAACTCGGACCTGGAGGATGTGAATATTCATTACAACTTTTACATTTTTGTAGAATCAGTTCATGACGGTCTGCTCCATCCCAATACGGACTATTATCTTGTGTTTTCAGCGGAATTGGTTTTTGGAATTCCATTTTGTCCCCTCCTAATTTCTAAGAATCATAGCTCCAGCCATATCAGGACCAGCCCAGCCAGTACATATGCCTATTTCGCAATTTTCTACTTGACGATCTGATCCTTTATATTCGTGCCGAACTTGCCTAACAATTTCCAATACGTTATTCATCCCATGTGTATAGCCTTCTGACAGCATTCCTCCTGCTGTATTTGAAGGTAATTCCCCACCCATACGCAAGTTTCCTTCGGCTACAAAATTCCCTACTTCACCTCGTGGAGCAAATCCATATGCCTCTAACTGACGAAGGACAACCCAGCTATAACAGTCATAAATAGAAGCAACATTAATATCTTCAGGTTTTACATCAGCCATTTTATATACTTCAGGGGCAACATAGTCTGCTGCCACTTCAGATAAATCATTCCAATAATGTGCATGTGACACACACTGTCTAGCTGATAAACCCATGATGTATACTGGTTTGGATTTGCAATCTTTAGCTCGGTCTGCTGATGTAACAATAATCGCATTTGCTTCATCAGATTCCAGACAGAAGTCATGTTTTTTAAACGGATAACTTAAATATGGTGTTTTCTGATATTCCTCCATCGTTAAAGGTTTACCGTAAAAGTAAGCTTTAGGATTCCGTTGAGCATGTTCATAAAAACTTAAGCAAACATGTCCAAGATGCTCCTGGGTAAGCCCAGTTTCATGCATATGACGAGTTGCAAAAAGTCCGAACCATTGAGCTGGACTACCAGCTCCGTAAGGAATGATAAAGCTTCCACCTTCAATGGCTGATTGAAGCATATTTACATCCCATCCGCCTCCGCCCATGCGCACACCAGAACGACCATTCATAGAACGATAAATCAACACTGTATTTAATTGGCCTGTTTCAATAAGTCCAACGGCATCAGCAATCAACATTTCCGTACTGCTTCCTCCACCCATAATATCTTTTACATATTTCGGACGGACCCCTAAATATGTTGCTAACTGATGTGATGTACAAGAATCATTTTCTGAATAACTCATAAAACCATCAATATCTTTCGCTTGAAGGCCAGCATCATTCAATGCAGCTCGTGCTGCATCCAATGCCAAATGTAACGGAGTTGTGCCCGAATTCTTGGAACGCTCGCTTTCTCCTACACCAACTATGGCATAGCGATCTTTCATGCTTCCCATAAAAAATACCTCCCCTTTGATTGCTTAAAAACTACTTACTGAAACTGTAAAACTACTTGGCCTGAACCTACTACCTGCTCTGGTTCCTTTTCAGCAATAAGGTCAAGTCTGACAAACCGCTGACCTTTTTCTTCATACACATTATTTACAAACGCAGAACAAGTAATTTGGTCTCCTGGTATAGTTACAGCGCCAAATCTCATTCTAAAGTTAGACGGCACCGCTGTATCACCAGCTAGTTTCATTACATATTCACCTAAAAATCCCATTACCAGCATTCCGTGAGCAATCACACCTTGCATTCCGATTTCCTTTGCGAAGGCATCATCTGTATGTAGCGGGTTAAAATCTCCTGAAGCACCTGCATATTTGACTAGTTGCACCTTTGTTACTGCCGGCTTGATGAGGGACATAAGCTTTTGACCTTCATATAAACCTTCATAAATCAACATTTTCAATTCCTCCTTTCAGTGGCAAATTATCCTTCTGTCTTGGATGATTATTCCTCTCTTATTAATTTGCTTCTCACTTATAATTGATGATGTTTTCAAACAGGCGAATTACTGCCCCTTAAAGGACGGTAAATAATATTCGTTCTGCTAATAACAACCAACACTCCAGATTCATCTTTCATTTCTGTATCAAGTACCAAGAACTGCATAGGTCCTTTTCTGCCTTCACGTTCGTACACATCAGATACTTTCATCTGGCAATATAAGATATCCCCGGGTCGAATTGGACGATTATAAATAAACTCCTGTTCCCCATGCAGCATTCTTTTTTGATCGAGACCCAAGTCAAGGCTTTCTCCACTATCTTGTCCAATTGCTATAGGGAAGGTTGGTGGTGCAATAATGCCGCCATATGACGTTTTTGCAGCATACTCTTCATCCACGTATAAAGGATTAAGGTCGCCTATCGCTTCTGCGAATTGACGTATATGCCTTTTTTCGACTTCAAATATAAATTCTGAGCCCGTTAAACCGTTTAAATTTTCCAAATCCATTTGCTTTCTACCCCCTAATGGTTGCTTTTTCATCGACTTTGTTTCCTACTACAATCATGGCATCTGCCGCTTTGATCCCATTTTCGTAAACTATTAAAGGATTAATATCCAACTCTTCGATGGAGTCTTTATAATCAGTAACCAGAGCAGAAACCTTTAATAACACATCAATGATGGCTTCAATATCAATTGAAGATTTTCCGCGCGCCCCTTTTAGAATTGCATTTCCTTTAATATCTTCAATCATTTCAAGCGCATCTTTTCTCGTTAGAGGGGCTATTCTAAACGAAATATCTTTGTAAATCTCAACAAATATTCCGCCTAAACCAAACATAATAACTGGTCCAAATACAGGATCGTTACTCGCACCAACAATAACTTCAACTCCATCAGGTAACATTTCCTGAACAGAAATTCCATTGATTTTTGCATCTGGTTTATAATTTAGTGCATTACGTTTTATCTCATTAAATGCTTTCTTTACTTCTTGATCATTTTTTAGATTCAATCGAATGGCATCTGCCTCCGTTTTATGAGGAATATCTGGAGAATCAACCTTTAGCACAACCGGGTAACCGATTTTGTTTGCATGTTGGGAAGCTTTTTCTGCATTTTCAGCTATTACCCGCTTTGTTGTCGGAATCTGATAGCGTTCTAAAATATCACTTGCTTGAGATTCACTTAATGTAGTACCGGGTTCCAACAAGTTTTGTAATCTTTGTTTCTCTATTTTCTTTGAGGAATTGAAAACGTTTGCTTCCTGATTTTTCCGATAGTATTCACTGTACTCCACTAATTTAGCTAATCCTCTAATCGGATTTAGATTACCTGGTATAACTGGAATACCATTTTTTACAAGCTCTGGAGTTCCCGGAGGAAGGGACATACCATCTAACGGGAATGTTGTAATAAATACAAATTTATTTGAACGGCTACAAATATCTATAAACTCTTGCAATAATGGATTTTCAGCGGTCCAACTGAACGGAAATTCTGTGAAAATGATGTTATCGACATCTGGATCCTCAATAAGTGCTCGTAATGGAGCTATAAATAATTCTGGATTTGAAACTGATGCAGCAGCTGTTAAATCAACAGGGTTGGAAGCGCTTGCAAAGTTAGGTAAAAAGCGCTTAATCTCTGTTGTTGTCTTCGAACTTAGCGGTATGATATTAAGACCATAGGCCTCACAACGATCTGCTTCATTTATACCCCTGCCACCAGAACTAGTGATTATTACCGTATTCCTTCCATTTGGAAGTTTATTGGAAAGGAAAAGCTTAGAAAAAGAAATGATATCTTCATAATCGTCGGCTCTAACCATGCCTGATTGTTTAAAAAAGGCATCATATACCTTATCTGATCCGGCAAGTGATCCTGTATGAGATGCAGCAGCTCTGCTACCGGCTATACTTCGTCCTGTTTTCATGACAACAATTGGTTTATTTCTATCCAACGCTTCTTTAGCTAAGCTTCTTAATTTATCTGGGTTTTTAGCTCCTTCTAAGTAGCCACTTATTACACTTGTTTTTGGATCATGAATCATATATTCAATAATATCTGAGAATTCAGTTTCCATTTCATTTCCTACACTCACGAAGTAATTAAAGCTTAGCCCATTCTGCGCTGCTGCCATATAAGTTAATACACCAAACGCTCCACTTTGTGAAACATACCCCACACCTCTTTGATCATTTAAAGGTACAGATAGAATAGCAGGTGAAAAAGTACCTATTAAACCATTAGACAAATTCACTAAACCAACGCAGTTAGGTCCCACTATCCGTATGCCATTCTTTCTAGCAAGTTCAGTAAGTGTCTCCTGTTGTTTGACACCTTCTTCCCCGGTTTCAGAAAAACCTGCAGCAAAAATGATCGCTGCTTTTACTTTCTTTTGCGCACAGTCCTCTAAAGCTTGCTGTACCTGTTCAGCACCTAGGCAAAAAATAGCTAAATCAATATCGTTTGGGATATCTGATAAAGATGGGTAACATTTTAAACCCTCGATTTCTTTTGCTTTACGATTGATTGGATATATCTCTCCACTAAACTGGCCATCTAAAAGAGCTTTAACTTGTAAATATCCGATTTTGTATTTACTCTCAGAAGCACCTAGGATTGCGACAGATTTAGGATTAAATAATGGCTCAAGAGTTTCATAAGAATTATTTAACTTATTATCTTTTGTCAAAAATCTTCCCCCCACATATACAGAAAATATCTTTGTTGTAATCTTACCTGGAAGGCAATAAAAATCTATAAAAATCACATTTGTTAAATTCATTTAAACATTAGGGTGTTAATAATTAAAAAATGTCGCAAAAAACTATATGCAGTAAGGTTTTCGAAAATCCTATTAAAAATAAATGTTCTCGATTACCCCGACTTTACGCACCGATAACCCCGACATTGGAACAAGATAAGCGCCGAACTATTTTTCAGAAAACCATATATGGGAAATTTCTTAAAATTAAAAAGTATAACAAAATATGAAAAATACATTCAGGATTTTTCCTTATCAAGAATTCATGAATCTTGAAGAAACATTCACATTTAATAACGAAAAAACCTCTTCCATATAGATGAAGAGGTTTCAGTTTGTAGACAAAAGGGGTTCGGAATGCTTTAATTCCGGACCCCTTTTGAATTTCCCTTTGAATTTTGCTCAAGATTAAGAGATTGGGCCTCTACGAGCCCACTTTATTAAGCCATTCTTGGACCTTGCCATGTCTAATTGGCCATCTTCTTTAAATTCATGGCAGCGAAAGTAAGCATCGCCTGCATCGACAATTTTTTAAGTCCCCTTAAAGTAGTCCAACGCATACCATGCTTTTCTTTTGCATCTGCGAATACACGCTCTATTGTTTCTTTACGTTTCGCATATATAGGTTTTACATCCTTGTGATGACGCAGATGATCTGTTTCTTCCATATAATTTTGCCAGATATGGCGTGTCACCACTTTTTGATGGTCTTTGCTTTCTGTACACTGTGATAAAAATGAGCATGTCGCACAAGTGTGTTTGGGTGGTTTGTACTCGCGATAGCCCTCTTTATTTGTTGTTGAGTACTTTAAAATCTCGCCCGATGGGCAGAGATAACAATCAAAATGTTCATCGTAAACATAGTCATGCTTGCGAAAGAACCCTTCTTTTGTTCGTGGACGTGTATAGGGTAAAGCTGGTGTGATTTCTTTCCCAAAAAGGTAGCTTGTAATGGCTGGTGTTTTGTAAGCTGCATCTGCGGCAACAGCTTCAGGTTTTCCAACTTTCTCAAGCACTTGTTCAACAAGAGCTCTAAGATATGACTATCATGCGTATTTCCCGGTGTTACAATCGTCCCCAGCACAAAACCGTTGCGGTCTGCAGCCGCATGAAATGAATAGGCAAACTGTTTTGTTTGTTCATCTTTTACATAGTAGCCACTCTCAGGATCAGTTGTACTTTCTTTAATTTCTTTGGTTTCTTCTTTATCAAATTTATCCGGTGGAAAAGGCTTCTTTCCATTGTTTTCACGATCTTGATTTATTTCTTCTTGAAGGCGTCCGTGCTCTGCACTTATTAACTTTTCTTTCTGAAGCTGTCATTAAGATACGATAAAAAATCTGTTCAAACAGGTCTGTATCTTTAAAGCGACGCTCATAATTTTTCCCGGGCGTTGAGAAGTGAGGTACTTTATCATGGAAACCGTAACCTAAAAAACAACGGTAAGCCATATTCGTTTCAATTTCTTCAATCGTTTTACGCATCGAACGAATACCGAAGGTATATTGAATGAATGTCAAATTTAACTATAACTGGATCAATACTTGGGCGCCCTATCTCTGAATACATATCTTTCACCAAGTCATAAATGAAAGTGAAGTCAATGGCCCCCTCAATTTTACGAACTAAATGGTTCACGGGCTCCAGTTGATCCGAAGTAATCATTTCAAGTTGATCTCGCTGAATAGAATTATGTTTCGAAAGCATCGTCATCACCTCAAGTTTTAATACTCCTATATTAAAACAAAAAAGACTGTAGACAAAAGTGGTTATATCTAATTGTTAGAACAAAGTTGATTGGAACGGAAGGTGCGAGACTCCTGCGGGAAAAGCGTGTCCAAGGGAGACCCCACAGGCGCAAAGGCGCCGAGGAGGCTCCCTGACCGCCCGCGGAAAGCGAGTGCCCTACGTTCCAATCAACGTTCGAATTTTTACAACCCCTCAAAAAACTGTAGACAAACTCGATTTTCATCGAGTTTGTCTACAGTCTGAAACCTCTTCCATATAGATGAAGAGGTTTAGTATAATGCTATGATTTATTTTTATGTTCCTGTTTTTCCAGCCATTTTATCATTTTCGTTCGAATTTTATGTGATGGCCTTTTGATTCCTCTCTCAATGTTACTCACGTAAGGAGCAGATATTTCTAGTTCTTCTGCTAATTGATATAAAGAAAGATTAAGAATTTTTCTAGTGATTCTTATTTGTTCACCAATATTTTCACTTCTCTTTTGACTATTAGAATCCTGTTGTGAATGCCGAATGTCACTTCGAACTTTTTGTTTTTTTTCAATTGAACGATATTGGTCCTTAATAATCTCCGGTGGCTCAATTAAAATCATAGAATTCAACCAAATACTAGCCCATCCTTTATAATCCGCAATAGATTCATCCCATTTTTCATAATGCCATGACGCGATGACACCATCTTCTAATAATGTATCCATAGCTTTTTCAAAACGCTCTCTAGTACGAGAAGGTGTGCGATTATTCATTTTTTCGCCGATTGATTCCAATAGTGTACTTGTTTTATTTGGCTGTAAAAAGTCTCCTTTTCTAGCTTGAGTCCTCCAACGCCAGCTTAAATACCTTGTAAGTCTTTTCTCCCAAATTTGTCTATAAGGATTATATTGCAATGCCTTAATTGAAAGAAGAGCAACTTGCCTTGCAGAACCATTTAGATACTTAGCAAACACTTTATCAATTGTAAACGTTATCTTTTTTCTACATGTTTCTTCTGAAATACCATATTCTTCTCCCATATAATCTTTAAAAATGAACGTCCGCCCCTGGAGTGTTGTCTGAACAGGTTTACCTTTTTCATAGATGACAGCTTTGTTAATGTTAATCCATATGCTTTGAATATTTGTAAGCGATTTCAAAATTTGTTCGCGTTGTCTTGCTTCATATCCACCTCGACGCCCGTCTCCTCCAAGTTTAGGCTTTAACCCTCTAATTGATAGTAGGTCATTCAAATAGATTTCTACTATTTCTTCATTATGTCTTGCCTTGGATAAAAAAAGGCTGCAAAGTGCATCAAAAACATCCACATCCACATCAGACAATAATTGTACTCGGTTCCATGCTTCTTTAACAATTGCATGCTCAATAATTGATGTTTGATTGTTCTCTATAGGGATAATTTGTATAAAACCTTCTGTATTACCTTTTTGAATAGGTGTTGCAGGCCAAGGGATATCCCCATCATTTCCGAAATTTTTTTTATAGATTGCGTCTCTAACTGATTGGTACGGGGCGCTATTCATCACAAGCAGATGGTCTTGAATAGTTAAGTTGAAAGAAAAATCTCTTATTGTGGATAATAATAAATCTGATGTTTGAAAAGAATCTTTTTTAAAACAAAGAAGATTTTCTATTTTTTCAATCGTACTGGTTTCTAAATTAAATTCAAAAATAATTTTATCAACCCACTCTTGGGTATACCCATTTACTATATATGTTATTTTCGAAACAAATTCTTTGTTTTCAGCAAAATTTTTAGTGAGAAAATGATAAAATAATTTATTCAATTCTTGAACATCAAGTCTTTCCATTTCATTAAAGCCAATTGATATGGCTATTTCTTCAAGGATACATTCTTTTATTTGAAGTCTAAACCAGCTATTGAATTCATCCCAAACAGGTTTTTCAACCAAAAATGTATCCTTTTTCAAAATTTTCTCCATTTGATATATTGAATCTTCTATTAACTGTTTTTCTTTTAAAATAGCATGACTTTTAGAAGAAATTCTTTCATATTCACATAAAAGGTAAAACACAACATTTTGAGCTATTTGTGATATCGTTTCGTTTCTCGCCGTTAGCCTCAACTTGGCAAACAGTTCTTCATTTTCTTTATATGCATTCTCCCAAATAACAAAGCTTTTATTATTTAATCCATCTTTAAACGTTAGAAAACCTGTCGAACCCTCCAGCCTATGTGATTTGAATACCTTATTGAAATCATGATATTGATTGTTTTGTTCATAAATGCAGAGTACCAAAAAATTATTAATTTTACTTGACCAACGATTCGATAGATACTCAATACCATTCGCTTCGCTACGATCCATTGTTTCACTGTGTTTATTATTACTTTTCTGCATAAATACCTCCTAGACAATACCTAAATCGATATACAAAAACACTCAATGTTTTAGATGATATATATGTAGTGAAATATGATTATTTTAACTATGTGAAATAAAAATCAGAATAATATACTATTAGAAATTTTTCTTATGCTGAAAAAAACTGTCTACCTAATATATTCAATATGAAGATATAAAATCCTTCCTTGGTTTATATTAGTAACTGCTCTAATTCCTGCTTGTATATTGATTTGCTCAAGGTATTTATTACTCCAGAAATCAATCATCTCTTCACTAGGAAGTCTAATTTGAAAGAACTGCCCCCTCTCATTAATGAGGTTTGCAGCTCTGTAAGCATCGTGATTATGTACTAATTTAAAACACTGTATTTAAACATAACATATAACCTCGTTAGAAAAGGTTTTGCATGATTCACGGATTGTCAATAGGCTTTTTTTACCATGCCTTTCTCTCTATTCTCAATCGTATAAATATTCAAAAAAATGTCGAGTTGAGTCATCTATCCTTTTACCCTTATACTAGGGAAGAAAAATTGAAGGGGGAGAATTATACATGAAGAAAGAAATTTCAATTATTGGTGTTCCAATGGATCTTGGTCAAACTAGAAGAGGAGTAGATATGGGTCCAAGTGCTATCAGATATGCAGGTTTGAGTGAAAGACTTGAAAACATTGGCTATACTGTCCATGATGAAGGTGATATTAAAGTAGAGATACGAGAGAGAGCACAAAGTGATGCAGATACTAATTTAAAGAATTTACAGGATGTAGCAGAAGGCAATGAAAAATTAAGTCAAAAAGTTGCTGAAGTCACTCAATTAAATCGATTTCCTTTAGTTTTAGGTGGAGATCATAGTATAGCTATCGGAACATTATCAGGTTTAGCACAGCAATCTGAGAACTTAGGGGTAATTTGGTATGATGCGCATGGCGATTTAAACACAGCCGAAACTTCTCCTTCAGGAAATATACATGGTATGTCTCTAGCGGTAAGTTTGGGACTTGGCCATCCTGCACTGACTAACATTGGTGGATATACTCCAAAAATAAAACCAGAGAATATTGTTATTATTGGTGCCCGTTCCTTGGACCAAGGTGAGAAAGAGTTAATTAGAGAAAAGGGTATTAAAGTATATACAATGCATGAGATTGATAGATTGGGAATGACAAGAGTAATGGATGAATCGATTGCCTATCTTAAAGAACGTACAGATCTTGTTCATTTATCCCTTGACCTTGATGGTCTTGATCCAGACGATGCACCGGGAGTAGGAACGCCTGTCATGGGAGGTATTAGTTACCGTGAGAGCCATCTTGCCATGGAAATGCTAGCTGAAGCCAATATCATTACATCCGCAGAGTTTGTAGAGATAAATCCAATTTTGGACGAGCATAATAAAACAGCTGAAGTTGCTGTCGCATTAATGGGCTCTTTGTTTGGAGAAAAATTACTTTATGGAGCGGACGATCACCTTATCACTCCTAATTTACTGGCTGATGTTAAATAGTCGAACTTTTTTTGAGTAACTGTTATTGATAGAAATATAGAGCGATTTTATTAATCTCAAATTTTTAAAAAGATGGTCCATTGAAAAAAGCCCATATTGTCATCTGCGGGCTTCTTCCCCATTGACGGATGGCCCACATGAATCAATTTATATCTATAGTTTCCAGACGTTTGGCTTCTTTTTCTTTCTTAAGAGACGTCATCGAAATTATTTTTGCATTGGTACCTATGTTAACTCCTGTTTCTCTACATGCAGAAGCAATCTCTTATTCAAGGGATAATATCACCTAAGATTGAAATCAAAGCATAAAACTTGTTAATGGAGAAACATTAATTCCCTAAAAACGTCCTAACATAAATGAAACCGTTTGCACCCATCAGGTAAAGGAGTTTTTCAATGAAAACAGTAGAAAATCAACCAAATGAATTAAAACGGAGCATGAAAGCAAGACATTTATTTATGATTTCAATAGGGGGATGTATTGGTACAGGCTTTTTCATTGGTTCAGGCTACACCATTCATGAAGCAGGGGCCATCGGTGCTATTCTCTCTTACATAGTTGGCGGTTTTATCATGTATTTAACGATGCTTTGTCTCGGTGAACTATCGGTTGCCATGCCTGTTTCCGGTTCGTTTCAGACATATGCGACAAAATTCATTGGTCCTGGAACCGGCTTTGCCATTGGATGGCTATACTGGTTAGGGTGGGCAGTTACAGTTGCCTTAGAGTTTTTGGCAGCGGGACAACTTATGCAAAGATGGTTTCCTGAATCACCCGTTTGGATGTGGTGTGCAATCTTTGCTTTTCTCATCTTTTTACTAAACGCTTTATCAGCAAAGGCATTTGGCGAATCGGAGTTTGTGTTTTCAAGCATTAAAGTATTGGCCATTATACTGTTTATCGTAGTTGGCGGTGCTGCTATGTTTGGTATTATTGATATGAAAGGCGGACAGGAGGCACCGTTTTTCTCCAACTTTTTCAGTGAAGGCCTCTTTCCAAATGGGATATCGGCCCTACTTATTACAATGATTACAGTGAACTTTTCATTCCAGGGCACAGAGTTAATCGGAATTGCAGCAGGAGAAAGTGAAAACCCAGAAAAGGTCATACCTAAATCTATCAAACAAACAGTTTGGCGAACTCTTTTCTTCTTTGTGCTTTCAGTCTCTGTACTCTCAGCATTGATTCCAAGGGAAAAAGCAGGAATCGCTGAAAGTCCATTCGTTGTTGTACTAGATAGCATAGGAGTGCCTTATGCGGCGGACATTATGAACTTTATCATTCTCACGGCTTTGTTGTCAGTTGCAAACTCCGGCCTTTATGCGGCGACACGAATGCTGTACTCGCTTTCTAGAGAAGGAATGGCAAGTCCAAAGCTCGGTATGGTAAATAAGAGAGGAATTCCACTAAATGCATTACTTATCACTCTTGCAATAGCCGGGTTGTCTTTACTTTCAAGTGTAGTAGCTGCAAAAACAGTGTTTGTTTTTCTTCTCTCCCTTGCAGGATTAGGAGCACAAATTGGCTGGATTGCCATTGCGGCCTCTCTTCTTGCTTTTAGAAGATCATATATCCGTAAGGGTGGAAAGGTAGAAAATTTAAAATTCAAAGTACCACTATATCCATTCATTCCCATTCTTGCCTTAATAGCAAACTGCATCGTCATGATTAGTCTAGCATTTGTTCCTGAACAGCGGATGGCCCTTTATTGCGGCGGATCGTTCTTCCTTGGTTGTTATGCTGTTTATCACTTTAAGGTGAAGAAAAACAAGCAAGTAAATACACCTCAACAGGAAGTGGAATTAAATTCTGGTAAAAAAATGGTCATTTAATCTTGTCCAGATTATCTAGAGAAGAAAGTAAAGTAATGAAAAGCAATCTTTGTTAAATAAGATTGCTTTTCATACTGGGCATTACATAAAATCAACGCGAGAGTATTTACATAAAGAAAAAATACTCTGGAGATATCTCATTTCCAGAGTATTTTTACACTAAACAACTATTAAACAACTTCTTTTTTCCTTACCTGCTTTAAAAGCAGGAAATTTGTGGTTAAAATGAGAACCGATGATTCATACTACCTTTACTATGGTAACCCAGGTGTCTGAAAGATTGTCCTTTGCTGCAGTCATTACTGAGCGACTATAAATTCTCTTCGCCAAATTCTTTTTATCCATAAACGAAATACATAACTACGGCGTATAACATGACTGTCCATGCAAGATTAAATCTGCAGATCTTTTCCTTCCTCGAATAACAAGAGACTTTCACCCCATGAGTGTCCTTCCGCAAAATAGAGTTTCTATCCCAGCTTTGCGAATAGTGAAATCCCATCAGATGCAGAGGTGGTTGAAAAAGTTATCCCCAGGACCATTGTGAATACTACCAAACCAGTAAGTAATTTCTTCATTGTTCCATCTCCCTCTTTTTTGAGCATCCAAACCACCTTACTAGTTCCCCTCAGATTTTATATTCTCTATGCTTTATACCTCTTTTTAAAAGGTATTATTATCAACTTTCTTTCTAAAACCCTTCAACAGGATCTATCTCTACCGAAAATTACTATATTATCAATAGAAGAAACCTATAGATAACTATCATTGATACACACCAATTGTCCTAAAACACGACATCTAGCAACGAAACTGTAACATTAGAAATTATTTTGTAATCTTAGAAACACTTTTTTATTCTATTTGTCATGGTTTTTATATATTTCATAGCCCTATAATATAAAGGTTAAATATTTTTTTACCACATCAGGAGGAACTTTCCTATATGAAGAATTCGAAAAACTCTTTTATTCTCGCGGGAACTATTATAGGTACCCTATTTGCCAGCACTTCTGCTTATGCAAGTTCTTATCAAGTTAAATCGGGTGACACCCTAGACGAAATTTCTAAAGCGCATAATACAACTGTCCAAAAATTAAAATCTGAAAACAATTTGACTAGTAATCTTATTTTGCCAGGTCAAGTTTTAAAGATTAATGAATTCAACTATAATAAAAGTACAGATACAAAGGAAAAATATGTAGTTAAACTTGGGGATTCTTTATCTACAATTGCTAAAAGATATAATCTTTCTCTTAGTACATTGATTAAATTAAACCCTGAGATTTCTAATTCAGATCGTATTCATATTGGCCAATCTATCCGTGTATCTGGACAAGCCCCTACATCTAGTTCAACGGCTAGCAAAGGTAGTTCAAGTGATACCTATAAAGTCAAATCAGGTGACACCCTAGACAAAATTGCTAAAACACATAATACGACTGTCCAAAAATTAAAATCTAAAAACAATTTGACTAGTAATCTTATTTTTCCAGGTCAAGTTTTAAAGATTAATGAATTCAACAAATATACGAATAACACTACTAATACAACAGAAAAATATGTGGTTAAACTTGGGGATTCTTTATCTACAATTGCTAAAAGATATAATCTATCTCTTAGTGCATTAATTAAATTAAATCCTAATATTTCTAATTCAGATCGTATTCGTATTGGCCAATCTATCCGTGTATCTGGACAAGCCTCTACATCTAGTTCAACGGCTAGCAAAAGTAGTTCAAGTAAAACCTATACAGTCAAATCAGGTGACACCCTAGACAAAATTGCTAAAGCACATAATACAACTGTAAATTCTTTACTTTCTTTAAATCCAAGCATTTCAAATGCAAATACTCTTCATATTGGTCAGTCTATTAAACTTTCTGGAAAAGCTACATCATCTGTAGCTAAAAAAGAGTCCATATCAACTAATTCAGCACAAGCTGATAAAATATTAGCTGCTGGTGCGAAATATTTAGGGGCTAGGTATGTTTATGGTGCAAGCACATCACGTACAGATATATTTGATTGCTCTTCATTCACATTGAAAGCATTCCAAGCTGTAGGTATTTCCTTACCACGAACTTCATCGGCTCAATCCCAGGTTGGGAAACTTGTATCTTCGAACACCCTGCAAAAAGGAGATTTAGTATTTTTTGATACCAATAATGATGGAGTAATTAATCACGTAGGAATTTATGCCGGTAACGGTCAAATGCTTAATGCTTCAACATCTAAAGGTGTATCTTATGCAAACATTAACAGTTCTTACTGGGAACCTCGCTTTGTAAAAGCAGTTCGTGTTCTTTAACTAAATTCATATGTATCAAATAATAATTGTTAGCTACACTAAGTCCCCATTTTGATTTTAAATGGGGACTTAGTGTAAGATTCCAATTTAATTTGTAAGAGTCAATGGATGTTCGGAAACAGCTAGCCTTATCGAGTCAGTAAAGCAACAAGGCTAATAGTATTGTATTGTCCAAAAGAAACAAACTCTTAGTTTCAGATAAAAAAACTTCAAATCAGTAGCTAAAGGTTTAACTCGTTTACTAAAAGTTGAAAATTCGTTTGCTTCCAGCAATTGTAGACTTTGCATTAAAACGGAATCCCTTTACCATTTCACCCTCAAAAATAACAGCAGCTTTTAATTTAGGATAACAAATATGTAATTAATCAAAAAAATAAAATCATCTTAAACGATGATTTTATTTTTTTGCATATTCTTTTAACCGAGGTAGGATTGGCTCCAAAATTTCCTTGGCTATGTAATCTGTTTCTAATCCAATAAACTGTTTGCCTTCTAAATCGACTGATCTAGCCTTTTCCGGATCATTGCAAAAAATAAACGAGATTATTCCGTTATCTTCTGTCATATCTACATATTTGAATGTAATATCATGTTGTGTTAAACAACTTTCAAACGCAATGCATAATTCATCAATGTCTGACTTACTAATAGATGTAAATTTCATTTTGATCATCTCCTCTGAATACAGAATAGCAAAATATAGGCTGAATTACAAAGTGAATATATCCTCTAGTAGAAGGCCTTTACTATTTATCCGGCATTTCTAATCTAGTGGAAAATTGAAAAATCACTAAATTTTTTTAACTAAGTTCATCTGGTTTAGCCAAAACTTTTAATAATAAAACAAAGGTCACTTTAAGAGTGGACATCATGAGAATGAAATAATCAGCAAATATAGATAAAGCTTTGGTTTTTCCGCAAAATATGCGATGACTTGAATTAGAATTAATTTTTAAAAAAACTATGTTCTCTAAGCGTCTATTGTGGCTTTTGGATAAAGTCTCATCATTTATAAAAAAAGAGGAATTAACATTATTAAGCTAACAGGTATGCGATAGTTTTTTTAAAATATATTATGTTTAATAGAAGAATTATCAATATATTAGGAGGGAATTAAATGGTTACATTAAAACCTATTAAACAAGAGGATTTTAAGCAATATATTATTCATGCAATTGATGACTATGCAAAAGACAAAGTTGCTTCTGGAAATTGGAGTGAAGATGAAGCAATGGATCTTTCTAGGAAAGAATTTACTCAACTTTTACCAAAAGGTGAAAAATCCGAGTTTAATTATATATTCTCTATCTTTCACGACCAACACATAGTCGGAACGATTTGGATTGCACAAAAATCACCTAAAAATAATGACGAAGGCTTTATTTATGATTTTATTATCTTTGAGCAATATCAAGGGCTGGGATATGGTAAGAATGCAATGAAAGAAATTGAAATTATCGCTAAAGAATTAGGAATGAAGAAGATTTCACTTCACGTTTTTGGCCATAACAAAATTGCACGTGGATTATATGAAAAGTCGGGCTATGAAATTACGAATATCACGATGACAAAATCAATTTAAATAAACTATTGCATAGTGCATAAAGGTAACTTCCTATATAACGGAGAGTATTCGTCGTACTTAAACCCTGAAAATGATCAAACTTTATTCTAAAGTAACATCTATCTATACGCTCACCATACGATAATGTGCCATTAGCTGAAAAGAAAAATCTATGGATTAAATCAATGTGCCCCAAATAAAACAAAGAGGATTATCAACGATAAAAATGAAAATTCTTAGCAAAATCCAACAGGGTTTTGTTATTTTTATTTCCGTACTTTTTTCTGAACGATTTAAGGGGAAAAATATTAGTATGAAAAGATTAATGTGAAGGTTAAACTATGCTCACTTTCCATTAAGGTAGTTCTTAAAAAAACTTATATTCTTAATCTATATTTTTTTAGTAAAACCATGATAAGTCAATAAGTACCTCCGCTTTATGTCCTTCCTTATGAATATTCCATGGCATGTCTCATATCTTATACAAACACCTTTGTTAGGAGTGTGCCAACATGAAATCTTTCTATAAAGGAACGCTCATTTTGATTGTCGCAGCGTTTTTTGGTGAATGTATCGAATTTTTAGTGAACATGATCCTAGCCAGGGAATTACAAGAAGAAGGCATGGGGCTCTATATGTCTATATTGCCGATTTTCTTTTTGATATATGTGATTGCCAGTCTTGAATTACATATTTCCATTTCAAAATTCGTGGCAGAAAATAAACACACATTGCATTATAATCTTGTGATACATGCACTTAAAATGGCTATGGTTGTAGTGCTGGTTATGTGTGTCGTCATGCCTTTTATTCTTACCTTTTCATCCATAATGGACAGATACCACCCATATATAAAATGGCTGCTTATTACCTTAATCCCTATAGTCGCCTTTTCGTCGATTGCAAGAGGATATTTTATGGGCGTTCAGCAGATGGGAAAGATTGCATTTTCCAACTTTTTAAAAGATATTATTCAATTTGGCTTGCTGTTCTTCATCTTTACCTTATTTAATTTTAACCAGGAAAAGTCCCTGCTGATGGCCTTCTTTGTTTTAATAGGCAGTGAGTTCCTCGTCTTCTTATACCTGATTAGCCTATTGATTCTTCAAATGCGTATTATGAAGCGTGGTACAAACTCGCGTACCTCTGGTAGATATGCACGTCAAAAGTTGCTGGAGGTTTCACTACCTACTATGGGACTAAGAATCTTTCACGCAATAACAAATGCGATTCAACCTTTTCTGATTCATGCTGCCCTTCTCTCAGCAGGATTCGGCGCGGTAATGGCTACTGAACATTTTGGGATGCTCACAGGAGTTGCGATGACTATCGGCTTCTTCCCTGCTTTTATTGCTCATTCACTAATGATAATGCTTATCCCTAATGTATCGAATGCTTACAAGAGACAGGATGAGGAAAAATTGAGAGTTTTATTACAAAAATCGATGTCTTTTACAATCTTGTATGGGGTTCCTGCAGTGGTCTTTATTTATCTCTTTGCGGAACCTTTGACCTCACTCTTTTTTTCCTCCACTTCAGCTGCTTATTATTTAAAATTATTATGTCCTTATTTTCTTTTTCACTTTTTTGTTATTCCGATGCAAGCCTATCTTATTGGCTTAGGCTTAGTTAAAGAGGCTTTTTTCCATACTGTGTGGTCACATATCGTCGCCTTTGTGATGATGTATATTCTCGGCTCCCAAGCCTCTCTTAACATGGGAGGCATCATCTTAGGCATGAATACAGGTGCTGTATTATTAACCCTTATGCATTACTTAACTATATGTAAAAAAATAGGGATAAGCATCTGGTTAACAAAATCGAGATCTATAATAATGAAGTAACCTGTACTTATCTAGATAGTTAGTGAGTTTTCAACCTAATTTGATTTTAGTCAAGAATATTCTTTAAAATATCATACAATATTAATGAAGTGATATCATAAATAAAGCTAAGGCTAAGACCGGATAAACGTACGGGCAAGAAAGGTAAAAAAACCGAACGATCAACATAACATATGTAGTTAGACGTTAAACACTCGAATGATTCAAAATGTCAGCAATAATAACGGTGACAAAACTCAAAACCTTTTTAAAATATTCAAATAAAATGTGAAGAAAAAGACACTCCTCAATCAGGCTGTGTCTTTTCAATTCTTATGAGGTTAATTAATGTAGACTGCAACTTAAGGTAATTTATTGGATTGATTCTCGTTGTCGTTATATCTGTATTAAGGTCATTAGGTGCTTTTTAACCGTGCCTGTTACTCAATGAAAAATCACATACCAACAATTACACAAATCAAAAGCTTGATTTAGGGCAGTTCATCATTATTTTACCTTCTCTCCAATAAAAAGGAGGAATACTTATATTTACTTTTCGATATTCAGGAGGTAATACTAGGCCTTTTAATCTCTTCAAGACTTGGTTTTAGATTACTCATTAAAATACAAGGTGATTATTAAACTAGATGTGTCCACTCTACCGGTCTGTCCAATTTATAGTAACGCATGGTCTATGTGAAGCACCTCAGCTCCCCCTTGACATTAGCGAGCTCATTACTGTTTAAAAAATTATGTTAATATATGCTACGACTACGGAAACAACATTCACTATCATCATCATTATTATTAGAATTATTAATTCATAATATTATTCATCCTTAGGGACAGTTTGAGTTTTTATGTTTTCTATTTGTTTTCTTTGTTTTTCTAACTGACGTAATTTCCCTCTTTGAATCTTACCTGAGACGGTTTTGGGTAGTTCTGAAACAAATTCAATTTCTCTTGGATATTTATAAGGAGCTGTAATTGTTTTTACATAATTCTGTAATTCCTTTACTAGGTTATCTGACGGTATAACTTTTTTATCTATGACAACAAAAGCTTTTACAACGGCTCCTCTAACTGCATCAGGACTTGGTACAACAGCACATTCTTTCACATTTTCATAACTTAGCAGAGCCTCTTCTATTTCAGATGGTCCAATGGTGTAGCCAGAGCTTATTATGAGATCATCTGAACGACCTTCAAACCAAAAATATCCGTCTTGATCCATCTTCGCAAGATCACCAGTCATATACCAATCACCATGGAATACTGATTTCGTGCGTTCCGGATCATTATGATACTCTTTGAATAAACCTCGAACACTTCGGTGTACTGCAATCACTCCCACTTCCCCAAATGGTAATGGATTCCCATTATCATCATTAACTCTTACCAGATCACCCAGAGTTGATCTTCCTAGTGACCCTGGTTTTACATTCATGTCATTTAATGATGTAATTAGTAGAGTGTTTTCTGTTTGTCCATAACCATCTCCAACCTTCACGTTGAAGTGTCTCTTAAACTTATCGATAACTTGGTTATTAAGAGGTTCCCCTGCACTTAAAGCATTTTTTAGACTAGAAATTTTAAAACGATCTAATTGATCGACATTAGAAATTTTGCGATATTCAGTTGCGGTAGCACATAAAAAGTTTACATTGTATTTTTCTATCATTTGTAAATATTTCTCCCCATCAAGATGACCGTTATAAGCTAATCCTGTAGCACCAGACCCTAACGTGTTAATAAAGGCATTGTGTACCCACTTTATCCATGCTGGACTAACAGTGCTCCAAATCAGAGTATCCGGTCCACAGTTAAACCCAATTTTTACGGATAACGCTCGATGTGCATAAACCCATCCATGATCATGTATTACTCCCTTTGGATTCCCCGTCGCACCAGATGTATAGCAAAGGAAAGCGCTATCATCAGAACGGGTTGCAACAGGGTCAAATTTTGATGGCATTCCTTTGATTAAATTCTCGTAGTTTTGCCATCCTTCCACTTCGCCGCCAACCGTGAGATAATATCTAAGGCTCACCGTTTCTGAACTAATTTTATGGACCCGATCTGTTAAGGTATGATAACAAATGATTGCTTTAGCTTGTGATTGATTAATTCTATATAAAAGATCCTTAGGCATAAGCATATCTGAACCGGGAGATATAACTAACCCTAACTTTAAAGCAGCAATATAAGCAATATATGTCTCAGGAATTCTTGGAAGGACAATTAAAATCTTATCCCCTTTTGTTAAACCAATGTTTTTTAAGACATTAGCAAATTTATTTGATAAATGGCGGAGCTCTTGGTAGGTTAAGGTCTTTGTGATTCCTATTGCATCTTCCCAATAAATAGCTACTTGGGGCTCCCCATCAGCATAGCCATCAATGTCCCAAGCAATGTTATAGTATTCTGGGACAATTAGATCAAAATCTGTACCCATTTCATACCTCCCCCTAAAAAAATTAATGATATATACCTTAACTATTCGATTTGAAACTAAGAGGGCATTTCATTAGGGGATGCCCTCTCCAAAAAATACTGATATAGTATCTTACTGCTTAGTATGAAGCAATAATTGAAAGACAGTCTGACACTTATGTTCACACCACCCACCTTGAAGAGGAAGTAGACTAAAGGTATATCTTGTATTTCAACTCACTCTCATTTAGGATTTTATTTCAATAAATTTTATTACTCTCTTAAATGTAAACGCTTACTAATTTTCGGATCTTTTTCTAAAAATAGAGTTAATTCAAAACAAATTCACTACCTGCTTTCATCAATTCACCGACTTTTACTTTTTCTTTCAGTAAATTAGTAGCGATTGAACGGCGGAGCATTTCATCTGAACCTTCAAAAATACGCCAAATTCTTACCTCACGATACCAGCGCTCTACAGGCGATTCTTTTGTATAACCTAAACCTCCATGAATTTGTAAAACGCGGTCAACTACTCGACTTATCATATTAGTCGAATATAACTTTGAGATTGAGGACTGATGGCGGAATTGAATGCTATCTTGCCCAGTTTTCCATGATCCTTCTTGTTCAGCCATCCACGCAGAACGGAGAAAAATCCATTTTGCTGCTTCAATTTCGGTAGCAGAATCAGCGATCATCCATTGAATTGCTTGACGTTCAGCAAGTGGCTCTCCGAATGAAACACGATTATTTGCCCATTCTATTGCCATATTTAATAAACGTTCAGCACCACCAATAGCCCAAGAAGGAATAACCCATCCACGATTATGGTTAATGAACACCATTGCATATTTAAAGCCATCTCCCACTTCTCCAATAACATTTTCTTCAGGAACACGTACATTATCAAAAACTAGCGTTGCAGGTTCATGATGACTTCCAGACATCACCGGAATTGGCTCAGAACGGTACCCCAGTTCGCGGTCAACTAGGAAACAAGTGATTCCCCCATTCATACCTTTCTGTCTATCTGTTACTGCAAATACGATGGCAAAGTCTGATTCACTACCATGAGTAATAAATATCTTTTCCCCATTAATAATCCACTCATTTCCTTGTTTCACAGCAGTTGTTTCCATATTTGAAGCATCTGAACCAGAACTTGATTCTGTCAATGCAAAGCAAGCAATTTTCTCTCCATCAACAACTGGCAATAAATACTTCTTTTTTTGTTCTTCATTAAGTGCTATATATAAAAGATTTGGTGCATGTCCTCCAAAATCAAAAGGAACAATCGTTCTACCTAATTCCATTTGTATTAAACTACTCATTACAGGACCCAAGTCGGCTCCTCCATATTCCTCTGGAGAGTTAATTCCCCAAAAACCTATGTCCTTAGCTTTTAATTGAAGTTTACGTAATTCCTCCCTAGTAATTCCAGGTTTACCTTCACGTTCATTTCTTAACACTTGATTTTCGAGTGGCGCTAATTCTTTTTCAACAAAATCTCGAACTGTTTCTTGTACCATTCTTTGCTCATCAGTTAATCTAAAATCCATGTCTCTTCCCCTTTTCCATTTTAATTTTGGTGGCTTTTAAATTTATCTGAATATTCTAAATTTATTCTATCTTAGGTGATTTTAAGTGTAAATCACTTAAATTTTAAGGTTACTTCAATTTTTCCTAAAGAAAGAGTGAAGCGTTCAAGATTACCTAAATCAAAACATATATTTTTTACACTTTTAAATTTTAAGTAACATTAGCAATTTGAATCGAATAGTTTTCAATTATACGAGCAATATTTACATACGAGCATTATTTACTATGACTTCTGATTGATTATTTTTTATTCCTGGTTTAACAAAAATCATCAGGATGAATCCAATTAAGCAAACCACTACTGCTTTGCAATAAACATCGCTGGATAACCATTAGTCATGACAAGATAACCAGTTAAGGTCGGAGCGACTATAGCAATTGCGTTAATTATGAAATGGTTAACCCCTGTATATGCTCCAACTCTTGTAGGTGCAGTGTCCTGAATGACTACCCAAAACAAAGCACCACCTAAAAATGAAGAACCAGTCCCCAATGACATTAAGAGTAAAATGACTAATGGAGAATTAACAGTAAGAATGAGTGTAAAGAACAAACCTGTTAGGATAAATGAAATCATGCATAGTCCCGATCTTGCTATCCACAAGTTGTTCGTCCTTTTAAATAGAATATCTGAGATTTTTGGTCCCAGTAGAACAGTAATACAGGCTAATGCCCAAGGAATCATCCCTAGATAACCTAACGCTTTTAAATCGTAATTGAAGACGTCCTGCAGGTATTTTGGAGCCCAGGTTAAAATTAAAAAATTAATGTAGTTCGCACAAAAGTGAGCAATCGAATTTAACATTAATGTTGGACTTTTAAAAAAATGATACCAGGGGGAAATGGCCTTATCTCCACCTTCATTCTTTTTTATGTCATTAGAATAACGAATTACTTCTAGTTCTTCTTTTGAAACAAGGGGATGATCTTCAGGATAATCTGTAAATATTTTGCGCCATATAATCGCCCAAATTATACCAATCGCTCCCAATACGACAAACATCATTTTCCAACCTACTGTAGAAATTAAAAATACGGCAATTGGTGCCGTAATTAAAGCTCCAAATGGGACTCCTAATATACCTATTCCATTCAAAAATGCTCTTTCTTTTACAGGTGCCCAATTTGCCAACGTCCGGGCATTGCCTACAAGAGCAGGTCCTTCTGCTAATCCAAATAAGATTCGAAATACAGCAAATCCTGCAAGTGCAGAACCTCCAAAAACGGCAATACCAATATCCCCTGAAACCCCCATACCCAAAGCAAATATAGACCAAGTAACAGCCGAAAGCATCCACACAAATTTAGGACCTTTTTTATCGGCTAATAGTCCTCCAAAAAAACCGCCAAAAATATATCCGTATCCAAAAAAACCTAATACATGCCCCCATGATTTAGCATTTAATCCATATTCATTTATTATATACTCCTGTGCATAAGCCATTATAGAGCGATCAACATAATTAATAATTGTAATAAAGGTAATCATCATCATTAAGAAATAGCGGTATTTTCCACTCATCTGTTTCACCTCTTTTTAGTATTTTTGTAGAGTTTCTTATTCATCATTACTTAGTGAAATAAATTTAAAATCCAATCAATTTGTAAGGGCTTTCATTTCTAATCATTGCTTTCTTTTGAAAAATTCATTTAAAATATCTGTTACCAGCACCATACTTTATTCGTTGTGTACTCTTTCCATAATCACCTCTCCTCCTCACAATCGTATATTTAGCTGATAAATTATAATTATTGAAATATTCTAAATTTATCCTATAATGAATTTTAATAGGAGTATATCAGTTATATATTAAGGTTACTTTAGGTTTTCCTAAAGAAAGGAGGGAATATGCTATGCAAATACAACAAATTGAATATATTATTGAAGTGGCAAAAACAGGTTCGATTACTGAGGCGACAAATAACCTTCATGTTTCTGTAGCTACTATAAGTCAGTCTTTATCAAATTTCGAACAGAAATTTGGATTAAGCTTATTTAAAAGATCAAGGTTGGGAACCAAACCCACAGAACAAGGAAAAAGAATAATAGAAAAAGCATATAAAATTAGCGATTTGTTAGTAGACTTAGAAAGAGAAGCAAAATTTCAGAGCACAAATATCGATAAAGAACTTAGAATAGTTGCTAGCCCGAGTACTTTACTTACTTTTTTACCTAAAGCTATTTCCGCCTTTAATAAAAAATATCCAAACACAGAGATTATTATTGAGGAAAATCAGAATGTAATTAGGGAAATTTCAAACAATGAGCATGATCTAGGTTTCATCACGGTTGATGAAATGACTTGGATTAAGTGGGGAAATTCAAATAAAAATGTATTGCATTTTGATACATTATTTCAAGGAAGAATGTATATTTGTGTATGCGAAAATTCTCCTCTTGCTTTCAAAGAAAGTATTACACCTGAAGAATTACTAAATCAAAAATTAATTTTACATACCATAACCAAACCTATTTTAGATGATATAATACGCCAATATGGACCCCTTAAGGTTTTATTTGAATCTCCTAATACGGAAACGATAAAAAACTCGATAGCCGAAGGGATAGGGATTAGTTTCCTCTCTGAATTTACTGTAATTAATGATGAAAGAGTTATTAATGGTCAAATTATTATAATTCCCTTAGTTAATTATGAACGCTCCAATTTAACTTGTGGTTTTATCCGTTCAAAAAAAGATATTTTTCAACATCAGCAAGAGGTTTCTTAAAAATTATTAAGGAGCAAAATGGTAAGGGGATTTTTTAATTTATCATAATTCTTTCAATTAGGATCTTATTAATATCTCCATCAATAGGCTATAATCAACATTCATTACTATTAACTTCATAAAGTAAACTACAAATCCCTATAATTTTTGAATATTTTTAGTCCATTTCAGTAACCGCTTAAAAAAATCATTAGCTAAGATATTACACCGTACAGATGCATATGTAAGCTTTTGTACTATACTAAATAACTTTTTCACTTTTTAAAAAGATCTTCCCTTCTGTTCTCTCTTTGTTAGCATTATTTCTAATCAAAAAGTACCCCTTATTCAGTTTTTTATGTCTTATGTCAATATCGGATTCCCTTTGTATTTTGGTGAAAAAAATAAATCAATTTAAAATTTATTGAGCCTTTCTCTGTACTTATCTCCTTAGTTGATGTATATTTCAACATACTTGGATAATAATCAAGTAAAATGGTTTAAACTAACCATACAATATTAATGGAGTGATTTCATGAGTAAAGCTAAGGCTAAAACTGGAACAGGTAAGGGTACAGGTACGGGAACGGGTAAGAAGGGTTGGAATCGTTGGAAAACTAGTGCCAACAAGAAAAAGAGCGCAAAACCTTATGTAAGTAAAGGCGTTAAACACGCGAATGACTCAAAGACAACTACCAATAATACTGGTGATAAGTCTGAAAGATAATCATTATGTAATTCCTATGAGTTAAATTAAAGGTTACTAAATTATGTTCCATATTCTCATACAGGGTATTTAAAAATCTGTATGAGAGAAATGGGTCAAATAGATTAATAACTCTAACTTCCTTCACTCTATAGCTATTGAATTAACCAAGAGCATTTATATATAATAAAGAAAAAGACACTCCCAAACCGGTAGTGTCTTTCGTGTTCATTTGAGGTTTTTTTTAATTTATACAGATACAATCACGAAATGTTCATCTAATCTGACTTTTATGTTTGTTGTGTTAACTTTTTTCGATGATAACTTTATTGTAAAACCGTTTGTAGCCCTTTTTAACAGAGTTTGTTTCTGAATGTATGGCTTCACCAACAACTTGAGCAGATTCAATCAAAGGGGCTACATTATAAAAATGTACTATCTGTTTAGTTTTATTCATAAGCTAAGTAATTTTCGCCATAAGAAGGAACGAATTTTCTACTCTAAGAAATTTTGTCTCTTTTTTGCTAGACTCTTTGTAAAAAGTTAGAAAGCGCTCCAATATCATTAAATTGATATTATTTATTTGGCTACTGCTTTTAATAATTGATTGACTAACAATTGAGATTTCAGACCTTCTAGTCCATCAATCAGTGGTTTCTCATCATTTTGAATACAATTAATAAAATGTTGTACAGCATCTTCAAATCCTCTTTGCTTTAACGTTGTATCCCAAGATGGAGAAAATGAAGTTGAGTGGCTGTTATTAGAAGCAATTTCTAAAGTATTCATGTTCCTAACACTTAAAATTGCTCCATCTGTTAATAGTTCAAGCCTCTCAAGATTAGTACCTGCTTTTCGATGCATGTCTGTAAAGAAAGGTATACCCTCCTTGGATTTATAAACATGTCCTGCATAAACAAGGTAATTCTCACTACTGATATTTACTGTTCCATGCAGCACATCTAAATCACCATTAGCTAACCATCTTGCAGTATCAACTACATGTAAATAATCATCTAACATTCTAAAATCATAAGAATAAGGTCCCATACTATCTGTTCTATGTTTTTCTATACGAACTGATGCTATGTTTTGAGCTTGTTGTTTTGCTTGTACATACATAGGAGCAAAGCGGCGATTAAATCCAACCATAAGCTTTCTTCGTGATTTTTCACTTAACTCTACTAATTTTTCAGCTTCAGCAACAGTTGCAGCTAATGGTTTATCGACATAAACATCTATTCCTTTAGTTAATAGAGAAGATACGACTTCAAAATGTGAGCTAGTGGAACTATGTACGAAAACAGCATCACACTCTGCAGCGAGTGTTTGTAAGCTATTAAAATCTTGAATACGATACTGATTGCAAATCATTTTTCGTTTATCTTTACTTGGTGAAAAAGCACCTACAAATGACCAATCCGTTTCTTTAGTAAGGATTGGTAAATATGCTTTTTGAGCTATACTTCCTAAACCTATCATTCCAATACGAGGTTTTTTCATGTTTGACATCCTTTGCATTGATATTGTTAATAACAAAATTAGTTTACACTGTTTCAGTTGTAAAGCCAAATGAACAAATTATTTTTGCATGTGGTCGTGTAATAGGATTATCAAGTGAACATACTCGAGTCTGTCAAATCCCTTTGTTATTTTGTAGTTCAGATTCAATGCTACTATTTAATCAAGAACCTGGGGCGTACTACCATTTCATGTATGGTATTAACATCAAAACTCTCTTTTTCAAAATCTCCGAGAACGCGAATAATTTTCTCTATTTTTTCTCCTTCTTGTTGCGTTATAAACACCAAAAACGATTCTTCCATACACTCCATCAATTTTTATTCTTCCATTTTTATACTTTTTCACTTTGTTTGATTGCATACATTAATACGAATTCATGCAATCTCCACTATTCTATCTAAGCGTCTGTCCAAAAACTCTAACTGATCAAGAGTCGTATCATCTGAAAATGAGGAAGATAAGTTAAATTTACCCTATAATAGTTATCATTTCCTATTATTTTATATTTAATATTTTTTTACTTTATCAAAAAATACCATATCTCATGATGAATAGTAAAAGAAACAGTGGTTCTGACAGAACCACTGTTTCTTTTACTTAAAATTCCTTTGAGAAAAATGGCAAGAATAACTTTACTCCTCGTCTATTAAAAGGTAAAAATTTCATATCCGCAATTAAATGACTTATGTAGCCTAATATACAAGTAGTGAAAATCCCCTCTATCCCCAAAGATGATTCGAATTGATGAGCAATGACGCCAAAGAAAACGATGCCAGCAATCGAATGCGTATAACTTCTATGAGGTGTGAAAGATGCTAGAATTATATAGATACCTAACAGCCATAACCAGTTTTCCTGTAAAGATAGGCCGCCTCCTAATACCCCTAATCCTGTCAGGGTCAGCATATGCCTTTGCGTTATAAATGTAGATATTATAATAATGCCAATTCCTGCTCCTACACCAACCCACTTTTCCGTTTCAGAACCTTCCAAAACGCTATAAATAATCATGAGAATCCCGATGGTTTGTGCTAAAGTTCGGATGAACTTGTGTGAAAAGGTAATTCTATTGCTTAACTTTCCGTCAATATCCATGTCGGGCATTAGACCTGAAACACCCCCAACCCCAACTAAGAATAAAGTAGTGGTTGGATCGGTTTGAAGTGTGTTTGCTGTTAAAAATCCCACTGCTGCTCCTAATGCCATATGCGCTGTCCCGTTCACTGTCTCTCTCCTGTTCTTCTAAGAAGTTATCTTCCATATCACAATCGAATGTTTGTTCGAACACCTTGCTTTTTAACTATACAATATTTTTTACTGAATTTCTTTATTTCTTTTAAAAAATGGGATTATTCCTTGATTTCAAAATAAGAAGAACCTTATTCCCTCTTTGTAATGTTCTTAGAATCCTTTGAATTTTGTTCACTCACTTCTAGTCGTATCACCATTTTCAGGTTAAATAGTTATTGGGCTATCCTACTCGTGAAAATCATGAAAAACGAAGAGGCAATAAGTGCTAAAATTCAAAATAAATCATGAACAATATTACAAAGTACACAAAGAGGAATTGAAATAAAGAATATGAAAGCTCATCCTGGTGTCGCTAAGCTCGATGCAATAAGGCAGATTTCTCTTTTGAGAAAGAAACTCATAATGCTTAAGTAAATATAGCTACACAAAGCTAACCAGAAATGTTAGAGCCAAGTAGACTTCGTCTTGACTTACTCTATAAAAATATTATATTGAAATTAACCTTATTAAAGGCTCGTATTTATATACAAAACCTTTAAAATTTTTTTTCTAACGAGACTTTTTTATTAGAAACTTTATCAATAATATGAATATACTAATCTATAAGGGGAGTGATCCAAATAGCCTTTCTAAACGCCTTCAATAATTTTAAAAAAGGGAAAAAGTCTAAGAAAATAAAAAACATGGATTTTAGAGAGCAACACGTAAAGAAATCTTCTGAGCTTATTGGTAATAATGTAATCGTTCAAAATATAATTAACAATCACCTTACAAAAAAAAATAACCACTTGTAGGGTGGTTTTTATTTATTGTATGAAATTTCTTCATTCTTCACCATCGTCAACGTTACATCATATATATAGTTATATTGTAGATAATAATCGTATATGACATTGTGTAGAATTTTTATTAGTGATTTATCGAAGGTATCGAATTCCGTTTGATAACTGCTTAAAACCGTGACAAATTTGCCGTCTAGGTTTTCATAATAATGCAAGAGAAAATTCTTATAATATTCACTGTCACTGTTGCTTTTATTCGTTATACATGGATCACCAGTTTGGATGGACTTATCAAGCATCGATTTGATGGATTTAGGTAGCTTAGCTTTTTTGAATTGATTTAAGTTATAAATTTCATAAGTAAAGTCAAGTCCTAATTGATTGGAATAAAACTCGATCGTACTATCCAATGTATAAATTAAGGGAGCTTTAAAATCCTTGCTATTTGCAATCTCCTCTGATATCTCCAGCTGAAATTCCTCAGATGTTAAATATGCTTGCAAATTTCATTTTTGAACTGCTCACGCTAAACACCTCAAAAACAGCTGCATCTTGTTTTTCAATCTCAATTTCTATATTAAAAAACTTAAAGTGTTTTAGCCGGTAAAAAGCAATCGGTGCTAATAAAAAAAGTAGTATCCACACTAGGTAAAGAAATAATGTGTTGAAGATTATTTGATAAAACTCAGATGTTACAATCGGTTCTATGATTAACGTTATCAATGTATGTTCAAAGCCTTCAGAAATAGCTGGATTCTGTGTATTTACGGGATTGACGACTTTATCAGGCTCCTTCCACGTTTGGATTCCTAATAGGGCCATCGCAACCAGTGTATAAACAAAAATCAAAATAGTCCCAATCACATATAATTTTGGCATGAATCCTATAATTCTGTCGAAAACAGAAATTCGCTTATTTTTCTGCTCCTCTATAGCCAATGTGGACGCTCCTTTTACAAATTAATATAAAATAGAAAAAGTCAATAAAGGGACAAAAAAAGCATCCTAGTCTTTTCCTATTTAATAATATGTTTGTAATCAAGCGAACATACGTAAATGTTGGTTGAGGGTAACTGATTTCCTTTTTTCATCCATTCCGAAACAGATACCTTCCCGTTTGGCTTGATATCTACAGCCATTTCTAGTGTCATCTATGAAGTTTCACTTTCTAGTTTTATCCACACCAACATTATGACGTGGGTATTATCATATGTCCTAAATGTAACAGGATCTATGTACCTAGTGTCACGACGATTGCACCCCGAAATTCGTGAACTTCCCTTATACTTGAAATTAAGGCTATTACGGGTTCTTAAAAAAAAGGAATAATTCGAAAGCGCTTTCGATTAAATCAAAAATGCCAGGCTCCTCAATCGTGTAAATGAGGAGGTCAGCTTTTATACATAGAATTCCGTATCATTTTAGTTGTCCTTTTATCGCAAATTCTCTCACTTTATTTAAAAACATCTCCAATGCTTTTGATGCTTCGAAATCTTTCTTTTTCACCACTGAAAAAGGTCTAATAAAGGCTTCATTTTTCAAATGAAAGGTCTTCAATTCACCGGTTTTCAGTTCTTTTTGCACGGTTAATCGGGATAACAGTGCAATGCCAAGACCAGCCATAACTGCTTCTTTCACTCCTTGAATACTGGTAAAAATAAAGCTTCGTTTTATGTTTAGATCTAGTTTGTTTATAAGTTTATCTGAATACGTACGAGTTCCCGACCCTTGCTCCCTAAGTACCCATGTTTGATCCTGAAGCATGGCACCATCTATGATTTCCATTTGTGAAAGTGGATGATCAGGCGGAACGACGACAATCATTTCATCATTCATGAATGAGTTAACATCAATATCTTTATAATCCGTTTCCCCTTCAATCAGACCTATATCAATCTGGTTAGAACGTACGCCTTGAATAACTTCATTAGAATTTGAAATAATAATTTGAATATCAACTAGAGGATATAGGACAGAATATTCCGCCAAAACTTTCGGAAGATAATATTCTCCTATTGTAAAACTAGCCCCAATTTTTAGAGTCCCACTTACCACGTTATTAAAATCATTAATTTCTCTTATTGCTGTCTCATAGTGATTCAGCATTTGCTTTGCATGCCTATATAAGATTTTTCCAGGCTCTGTTATTTGAACCTGTTTCGGGGAACGGTAAATCAGTTTCGTCCCCAATTCATTTTCCAGATTCCTTATATGAAGGCTAACTCCCGGCTGTGACAGATTAAGAATATCACCTGCTCTTGAGAAATTTTTCTGTTCGATTACGGTTACAAAAACCTTTAAAGGATCCATAGTTACCTCCTCTTTATAATTTATTTTACCATAAGTAAAAGTGATTATTACAATAGCAAATATATATTTCACTTATTTTTAATTTACCCTTAAAGTAAAGGAAACAATAAAGATGGAGTGTTCAACTTGGGAAAAACAGCAAGAGAAACAATAAAGCTTGGCTTTATTAAAGGGATAGTTTTAACCCTACTAATTGCTATTGCAGCAAAATTCTTGGCAGAGCTCCCCTTCCTTCATATAATGGGGCAGCTCGTCATAGCGATATTAATAGGGGTGTTTTGGAAATCCATAGTCGGCTTGCCTGATTATGTGGTTGCAGGGACCAATTATTCTAGTAAGGTTCTTTTGCGATTTGGTATCATTTTGTTAGGGATGCGTTTGAACTTAAAGGATATTTTTAATGCTGGACCAAAAACTTTTGCTGTCGGAGCTATTAGTCTTGTATTTGCTATATTAATAGTTTATGGATTGACCCGTCTTTTTAAGGTCGAAAAAAAGCTGGGTATTTTGACAGCCTGTGGAACAGGAATTTGTGGAGCTGCGGCTGTCCTTGCGATTTCCACACAAATTAAAGCAAAAGAAAAAGATACAGCGATTGCCGTGGCAACGGTTGCGGTATTGGGAACAACCTTTACATTTGGTTACACCATTCTTTACCCATTCCTAGGTTTATCAGATCAGGGATACGGAATTTTCTCGGGAGCTACACTGCATGAAATTGCTCATGTAATTGCCGCTTCAGCACCAGGTGGAAATGAGGCAGTAGATATGGCAGTCATGGTCAAGTTAACAAGGGTTGCCTTACTCATTCCTGTTGCAATTTTTATTGGATTCATAATGAATTTGAAAGAGAGAACAGCTAATCCTGGGAAGAAATTTTCATGGAAATCTATCCAGATTCCTTGGTTTATTTTAGGGTTTTTAGCAACTAGTGCACTTTATTCTACAGGAGTAGTACCAGAAGCTATTGCTGAATACATTGTTTCACTTTCTTATATCCTCATGGCAATGTCTATGGCGGGACTCGGATTAAATATAGATCTTGTAATATTCAAGAAATATGGTGGAAAACCATTTGTTGCTGGTCTATTCGGTTCAATCTTATTATCAATTCTTGGTTATGTATTGGTCCGCGTATTACAATTAAATTAATATTCACAAAACAAGCATTCCTTAATTGGAATGCTTGTTTCAGTTTGTAGACAAAAGGGGTTCGGAATGTTTTAATTCCGGACCCCTTTTGAAATCCCCTTTGAATTTTGCTCAAGATTAAGAGATTGGGCCTCTACGAGCCCACTTTATTAAGCCATTCTTGGACCTTGCCATGTCCAATTGGCTATCTTCTTTAAATTCATGGCAGCGAAAGTAAGCATCGCCTGCATCGACAATTTTTTAAGTCCCCTTAAAGTAGTCCAACGCATACCATGCTTTTCTTTTGCATCTGCGAATACACGCTCTATTGTTTCTTTACGTTTCGCATATATAGGTTTTACATCCTTGTGATGACGCAGATGATCTGCTTCTTCCATATAATTTTGCCAGATATGGCGTGTCACCACTTTTTGATGGTCTTTGCTTACTGTACACTGTGATAAAAATGAGCATGTCGCACAAGTGTGTTTGGGTGATTTGTACTCGCGATAGCCCTCTTTATTTGTTGTTGAGTACTTTAAAATCTCGCCCGATGGGCAGAGGTAACTATCAAAATGTTCATCGTAAACATAGTCATGCTTGCGAAAGAACCCTTCTTTTGTTCGTGGACGTGTATAGGGTAAAGCTGGTGTGATTTCTTTCCCAAAAAGGTAGCTTGTAATAGCTGGTGTTTTGTAAGCTGCATCTGCGGCAACAGCTTCAGGTTTTCCAACTTTCTCAATCACTTGTTCAACAAGAGGCTCTAAGATATGACTATCATGCGTATTTCCCGGTGTTACAATCGTCCCCAGCACAAAACCGTTGCGGTCCGCAGCCGCATGAAATGAATAGGCAAACTGTTTTGTTCGTTCATCTTTTACATAGTAGCCACTCTCAGGGTCAGTTGTACTTTCTTTAATTTCTTTGGTTTCTTCTTTATCAAATTTATCCGGTGGAAAAGGCTTCTTTCCCTTGTTTTCACGATCTTGATTTATTTCTTCTTGAAGGCGTCCTTGGTATGCTCGTGTTTCCTTACGAACGATTTTCTTTTCGAATTTTCGCTTATTCGCACTGGCTTTCACATGTGTTGAATCAACGAATACGTGCTCTGCACTTATTAACTTTCTTTCTGAAGCTGTCATTAAGATACGATAAAAAATCCGTTCAAACAGGTCTGTATCTTTAAAGCGACGCTCATAATTTTTCCCGAACGTTGAGAAGTGAGGTACTTTATCATGGAAACCGTAACCTAAAAACCAACGGTAAGCCATATTCGTTTCAACTTCTTCAATCGTTTTACGCATCGAACGAATACCGAAGGTATATTGAATGAATGTCAATTTAACTAAAATAACTGGATCAATACTTGGGCGCCCTATCTCTGAATACATATCTTTCACCAAGTCATAAATGAAAGTGAAGTCAATGTCCCCCTCAATTTTACGAACCAAATAGTTCGCTGGCACCAGTTGATCCAAAGTAATCATTTCAAGTTGATCTCGCTGAATAGAATTATGTTTCGAAAGCATCGTCATCACCTCAAGTTTTAATACTTCTATATTAAAACAAAAAGGACTGTAGGCAAAAGTGGTTATATCTAATTGTTAAAACAAAGTTGATTGGAACGGAAGGTGCGAGACTCCTGCGGGAAATGCGTGTCCAAGGGAGACCCCACAGGCGCAAAGGCGCCGAGGAGGCTCCCTGACCGCCCGCGGAAAGCGAGTGCCTGGAGTGGAAATCAACGTCGAATTTTTACAACCCCTCAAAAAAACTGTAGACAAGCATTCCTTAATTGGAATGCTTGTTTTTCTTTAATAGATGCGGAACGTTAGCTCCATAAAAAATTTCATCCATCTCTGTTTGTAGTCTTTCTATAATTTCCTGTCGTTCCTCTGAATTTAATTTTTCTTCTGTGAAGCCGAATAAATAATTATTTATATCGAATCTTTTCAACTTACATTTCGTATGAAATATATTTTCCTGATACACATTGACGTCTATCATATCATATAAACTCTTTACTTCATCAGGGATGTAATTTTGAATGGAATTTATATCATGATCAATGAATAATTTCCGTCCATTTTTATCCCGTGTAAATCCTCGGACACGGTAATCAATAGTAATTATGTCAGTATCAAAGGAATGTATAAGATAATTAAGTGCTTTTAGTGGAGAGATTTCTCCACAAGTAGATACATCGATATCAGCCCTGAATGTACTAATGCCTTCATTCGGATGAAACTCAGGGTATGTATGAACAGTAATGTGGCTTTTATCCAGTTGCATGACAACATTATTGGGTAATGGGCCAGGGGATTCCTCATAGGTACCAGTCGGAACTTCGACGACAGGTCCTTCGGAAACAAGCATCGTTACACTTGCACCCTGTGGAATATAGTCCTGTTTTGCCGTATTCAAAACGTGTGCTCCAATTAAATCCGATACGTTTTGCAAAATCTTCGAAAGCCTTTCTGCATTATACTGCTCATCGATATATTCTAGGTAGGCTTCGCGTTCTTTCTTTGTTTTTGTAAAACAAATATCATACATATTAAAACTTAATGATTTCGTAAGATTATTAAAACCATGGAGTTCAATTCGTTGTTCTGGTGTAAGTTTCATGTTTGATCGATTCCCCTTATTTTTTTACAACTGTTCTTATAGTTACCCTTTATTAGAAATAAAAAACTAAAGGGAAGAATTTATGGCTAATAACCTTAATAAAAAAAGAGCAGTTGCAACTGCTCTTTTTCCCTATTTTGCTTCGGATTGTATTAATTTCTTTCTTTTAATTGGTGAAAGTGCACGTTCTAACCACCCTAATAAAATGTCAGCCAGAATAGCCATTAATGCTGTTGGTATAGCTCCTGCGAGAATAATTGCGGTACCATTCGAAGCATTGGTTCCCCTGACAATGATATCACCCAGTCCACCTGCACCGACGAATGTGCCGACTGCAGTTACACCAATCGCAACGACAAGTGCCGTTCGTAGACCAGCCATGATGACAGACAGGGATAATGGCAGTTCGACCATTCCTAGTAATTGGAACTTCGTCATCCCCATAGCCTTACCCGATTCTAAATAGGCATGATCAATGTTTGTAATTCCTACATACGTATTTCTTAGGATTGGTAGTAAAGAATATAAAAACAATGACAAAATAACTGTGTTTGTCCCCAGTCCCATTACTAACATAAGGAGAGCAAGCATTGCTAAGGCTGGTGTGGTTTGTATGACATTAGTTATCGAAAACACCCAATTACTCAACTTTTTATGCTTTGCGATGAATATACCTAGCGGGATAGCAATGATTGCGGCAAATAGAACTCCGTAAGCAGACATTAAAAAGTGGCGATAAAATTCAGTAAGTACGTACATCCAATTCTGGGAGTAATACGTTCCCAGTTGTTCCAAGGTTTCCATTAGATTGCACCTCCCATTTATTCAAAATAATTATGTGCTTCAAGGAACTCCGTTGCTACAATCGATGGTTCTTTCAAGTTTCCATCAACTTCATAGTTCAGTTCCTGCATCGTTTCGGTTGTGATTTCTCCAATTAACTTAGTTAGTTGATTTTCTATTTCCGGATATCGTTCTAACGCATCTTTCGTGACAACGGGTGAACAATCATAAGGAGGGAAATATTGTTTGTCATCTTCTAAAAGCTGCAAATTATTCACCTTAATCCGTCCATCTGAAGAGTATGCGAGGACAATGTCCATCTGACCATTTTTGACAGCGTCGTAAACTAGTCCAATTTGCATCGGATAGGTTTCTCCGAATTCTAATCCATAGGTGTCTACGAATTCCTTATAGCCGTCCCCTTTTCTTTTCAGCCAAGCACTATCGACACCTAATCTCAAATTCCCTGCATCTTTTTCCAAATCGGATATTTTTTTATAGCCTTTTTCCTCTGCCAATTCATTTGATATCGTAAATGCATAAGTATTATCAAATCCATAAGAATCGTAAAATTTGAATCCATATTGTTTTTTAAATTCCTTTTGAACAATTTCCATTGCCTTTACTGGATCTTTTTCAATATCCTGAGCTAAAACACTCGTTAAATCCGTCCCCGTATAACGAGTTGCGGCTACATCAATATCCCCACTCTCCATTGCTTGTTGCTGTACGAAATTCGAACCTAAATTCTTAATAATCTTCGTATCAAGGTCTGTATTTCGTTCAAGTAGTTGTGCTATCATGTTTGCCAAGATTTCGGATTCGGTCATACTCTGCGCACCAATTTTAACCGTTTTTTCAGAAGATGACCCCAACCCAGGCAATGAGCAGCCGCTGATGAATAATGAAAACAATAAAAGGGTAGTAAAACTTATTTTTCTTATTTTTTTATACATGGTATTCCTCCTCAAGCAACTTCCTTCATACCTTTTAATCCTTTTGGTACGACTTTTCGTTCAATGATCGAGAAAACATAATCCACCAGGATAGCCATGATGATTACCGGTACTGCACCTGCGATGATATATTCTGTTTGGTATAAATTCAAACCAATAAATATGTAATCCCCAAGTCCTCCGCCTCCAATAAAGGAAGCCAATGTTGCCCAGCCAATTAAATAAACGGAGGCAGTGCGAATCCCAGCCATAATGACGGAAAGTGCAAGTGGAAATTCAACTAGACGAATTCTCTCCCAACTCGTCATCCCGATGCCTCTACCAGATTCAAGTAAACTTTTATTTACACCTTTAATGCCTGTATACGTATTCCTGAGAATAGGTAAAACAGAATAGAAAAATAACGCAATAATAGCAGGTGTCTTCCCAACACCGAGGAATGGAATGAAAAATGCTAGTACTGCCAAGCTTGGCAACGTCTGCATGATGTTTGCAATTCCAATAATTATAGATGCGCTTTTTTTCATACGGGTCAACAAAATGCCAAGCGGTACAGCAACTAGTATTCCAAGGAATACAGCAATCATAGATATATATAAATGCTCCCACGCCTTGTAAAGCAACTCTAGCCAATTCGTTTGTAAAAAATCGAGCAATGTTTCCATCTCATTCACCTCCTAAAACATCTCAGCCATTTCAGCCACTAGATTATCTTCTTCCCCCCAGATGCTGTCGTACACGATGTCAACCAATGTAGCTCTAGTAACAATTCCGACCAAATGTTTATTTTGGTCAACGACCGGCACATATTTAAATCCGCGTTTTAAAATCTTCTGAACTGAATCACGGATTAATGAGTCTTGTTTCACAGAATAGACTTCAGTATTGATTACTTCACTAATAAATGTAGCTTTTTTACGATATTCACTAATCGTTTCAACATCTACAAATCCTTTTAATACATTCTCTTCATCTACCACGAGCAGAGAATCAACTCGTTTTTCTCTCATAATAGTGATAGCGTTAGTAAGAGACTTTTCCTCAGTAATTGAAATGGGATTACGACTCATGATTTGTTCGACCAATTGTACGTTCGGTCTTGTTTGAAGCAATCGTTCTTTACCGATAAATTCTTCAACAAATTCATTGGCTGGATTTCTGAGAATTTCATCCGGGGTTCCCACTTGAACAATTTCCCCAGCCTTTAAAATCACAATACGATCAGCAAGTTTAATCGCTTCATCCATATCATGGGTAACAAAAACAATTGTCTTATTAAGTGTGCGCTGCAGATTTTTAAATTCCTCCTGAAGAGCATCGCGGGTGATCGGATCTAGAGCACCAAAAGGTTCATCCATTAATATGAGTGGTGGATTAGAAGCTAGAGCCCTGAGAACGCCAATTCGCTGTTGCTGACCGCCGCTCAGTTCGTAGGGATACCGTTCTAAATATTCGGGACCCATATCAACGAGCTGCAGCAATTCTAGCGCACGTTCTTTTTTCTCTTGATCACTCCATTTAAGTAGTTTTGGAACGAGGGTGATATTTTCAAGAATCGTCATATGAGGGAAAAGACCAATTTGTTGAATTACATACCCGATCTGTCTTCTAAGCTTAACCGGATCCTTTTCCATTATATTTTCTCCATTTATGAGTATCTTACCTTCGGACGGTTCAATCAGGCGATTAATCATTTTCATTGTCGTTGTTTTCCCACAGCCACTCGGACCAATGAAACAGATGAACTCCCCTTTTTTTATATCAAGTGTTATATTCTTTACAGCTTTCTTCCCTCCCTTATAGACTTTCGATACATTTTCAATTTTTAACACGACAAGCACCTCCATCATTCGCATACAATTACAAATTTTACAAATTCATTTCACTTTTCATATGCACAGTCTCTTATACCCATACGAAAAAATATTAAACCTTTTATTAAAATAAACTAGTTCAATGTAATTACATTGAAGAAATGGAATGAAAAAAACTACCTCATTTTAATAAAGGTAGTTAATAGATTTAAGTTTTTAACATTGAATTAAAACCCGATATTTTTAGCGATGAGGGTTTTCACTATTTCATCTGACCCTGTATAGAATGTTGTCAAACGAATGTCTCGATGACGCCGGGCAATTTTATAATCACCCATATTTCCGTATCCATCATGTAACTGCATGCACTTTTCAGATATTCGCTTTGACATCTCCGTAATCCAATATTTAGCCATCGATACTTCAGTTATGATATTCTCCCCATTCATATGTTTACAGATCAAACCATCAACAAACGTTCTACCCAGCTGAATATCGGTCGCTATTTCAGCAATGGTAAACTGTGCCTTATTAAATTTACTTATTTTATTACCAAATGCTTTTCGTTCTTTTATAAAATTCATCGTTAAGTGGAGCATGTCCTTAGCTGCCATTAAAGACCCAATCGCACACATAAGTCTTTCCTGCTGCAGTTTTTGCATTATATATGATAGGCCCTTCCCTTCCTCCCCAAGGATGTTCCCAGCAGGAACTGAAGCATCATCGAAAAATAGTTCGGCTGTTTCTGAGCTATTCTGGCCTGCTTTTTCAAGCTTTCTGCCTCGTGTAAGCCCTGGCGTATCTTTATCAATAAGCAACAAACTGATTCCATCATTGGAAGGATTAGCATCAAGATCAGTTTTACATGCTACAATCAATAAGTCAGCTTTAAAGCCATTTGTGATAAACGTTTTGGCTCCATTGACAATATAATACCCTTCTTTCTTGATGGCTGTGGTTTGGATATTCGCTAATTCTGAATCCATTCCTGGCTCTGTCATTGCAAAAGCAGAAATCATTTCTCCTGAACTGAACTTGGGTAAATACTTTTGTTTTTGATCTATTGTTCCGAATGAAGCAATATACGGGGCTACAACATCAGAATGAATTGAAATGCCTACTAAGGCTGATCCAACCATTTCCAATTCCTCTGCCAGAACAACTGAATATCCAAAATCTGCTCCTACCCCACCGAATTCCACATCAAGCCATGGACATAAAAATCCGTTATCCCCAATCTTTTTCCAAAATGAGCGAGGTACTTCCCCCTCTTTTTCCCACTTATCATAAAAGGGGATAGCTTCCTTGTCGAGAAATTCACGAATTGATTGTTTAAATAATAAGTGTTCTTCTGTGAGGAAGGAACGTGAATCATTCTTATTGAACGCCATCGTGTTAACCATGGGTTAACCTCCATTCGCTAATGATTTTGTTGAGATACATCAATGTGAAATATCTTGTAATCCACAACCATAATCAAGATAAATAGGCTAAATATATAGATGTAAACGGTTACAATAATAAAAATCATCAAACTGTCAAAATGGCCCATAATATTCATGTTCAACAAAAGTATTGAATTCCCTTTTAAAAATCTATTTTTCACCATTTTAAATTCATTTTTGATTATATTATTTGAAAAGCTACATGATTTAAGAAAATGATGATTGATACTTAACTGATTAAATATGGGTTAATCTTGTATTCTGCCGAGGTTATTTTTGTAATATAGGGTATTTTGGGATTTAATAATTCCTCACTTTCCGAATGCCTACATATTGCACAAACGTGGTCTTCTCTTCCTCTGATACATGATATGATTACTTTAGGCATAAGAAAAGGCGATCCTTCTTAATGAAGAATCGCACCTATCATTCCATAAGGAGTACCTCAAGCAAAACGCAGAGTTACAACGTTAAGAATATTCCAGAATAAAAAAATCCCAATCTCTCAGTGATATAAATGAGAAATTGAGATTTAATTATTCTTCACCATTGCGCCTTAAGTTGGTTACCTTGGAAACGTTTTTAACCAATCATTTCCCTATTAGTGGAAAATTCAGTTATAATCTTTTGCCCAATCATATTCAATCATTAAATAAATTTTTTTCGCCTTGATTGTTTCTTATTGATCTCATTCAAAATAACCGCTATTTCGTGCGAATTTTCAATATGATGTTCCAATTTGGATTTATACAAGCTCAACTATTGATTATATGTTGGAACGGAAAAGTCACCAAATCAGCTGCTTTGGGCTTCATACATGGGGCTATTTTTTATACTAGAAAAAAATTATTGTTGACCCTCTGTGTAAATTTGAAAAGTTACACCGAATTTGTCCGATACAATCCCATAAGCAGGGCTAAAAAAAGCTTCCTGCAGCGGCATTTTTACTTGTCCATCTTGCGACAAGTATTCAAAAATTTGTTTTGATTTTTCGATATCGTTAGTTGAAATACAGATCGTAACCTGATCTCCAGTTTGACTAGTTTGACCTGGAAACATATCTGAAAACATGAGGTCCGTTTCTCCAACCTTTAACATTGCGTGTGACACAAGTTCCTTTGCTTCTTCTGGTATAGGAAATTCCGGGTTTTCTGGCATTTCTCCAAAAGTTTGATTAAAAAGGACTTTTGCACCCAATGCTTTTTCGTAAAATTGGATCGCTTCCTTCGCATTTCCGTTCATCATTAAATAGGGAGATAATCGCATTGTCATAATTAAATAGCTCCTTTGGTTCTAATTTCTTTACAAATCTTGAGTAACTTCCAAGCTTCCTTTTGAACTTGTCAGTGATAATAACTACTATACCATTATTACCCATGATTGTATTTTATAATAAAGAACGTATGTTCGTCAATATATATTACTTGAAGACTAACAATTTTTGAGCATTTCAAACAAGAACTAGAAGATTATATCCATTACTACAATCACCAACGCATCAAGGTGAAATTAAAAGGCATGAGCCCAGTAGATTACTCGGTTCATGCCCTCAAAGCTGCCTAACTAACTAAAAAAAATTGTCTAATTTCTTGGGTTCTCTTTATTTGATAAGCTCTTTTTTTGACTTTAGTCTAGCGTTTCAATTTGGTGAGCATAAAACTTAACACTTTGATATTGTATATCCTTATTAACTCGCTATTATTTCTGAATCTTGTCCTTTTTTATGGTTTGGTAACTTAGAATCTATCGATAGGAATCGGCTTCCATTTAATACTAGGTGAAGTGCAATAATCATAAGAATGAGGTCTAATTCGAATCCTGCACCTTCTCCATTCCCCATAAAGCCTGCTGGAAATTTCACATAAACAATTGCACCAGCCATAATGAATATAAGGAGGGCAGAAATTATTCTTGTTCCAAGACCTAAAATTAAAGCAATTCCTCCAACCAATTCAATTGTACCAACTACATAGGCCATAAATCCCGGAATGCCTATACTTTGAAACCATCCAGAAATGTTATCCAATCCACTTTGGAATTTTGACAAACCATGCATCAAAAATGTAAGTCCCAACATTACTCTTAATAAAAAGGTACCGATTTCTTGTTTTTTCATGACACATCTCCTTTTATTATATTTCACACTACAAAGTGTAGTGTAATGATATAAAAAAATCAAGTGAAAGTCATCCGACAATCACTATAGTCATTCCCAATAGTATAATCAAAACATATATAGAAACAAAAATCGTGGTAATATCAGCCCTTAAAGGAATTCTACTTTTAGGATCAACTAATTCCTGAAGTCTATAGTTAACTGATTCATTCGAGAAGTGGACAAGGACGGGAGAGGATTTATCAGAGCAAGAATGTTTAATTAACTTCAACAAAGCAGCGCTTATGCCTAATTCAGTCCCCATTTTATTAATCGCATATTCATCGGCTAATAGTTCACTAATTATTTTGTAATTTTCATAACACCATTTTGTCAGTGGGACAAACCATAACGCCTGTGAGATCAACTGTAAAATAAAGATTACTAATGGATCATATTTTTTTTGGTGAAAGGCTTCATGCTCTACTACTGCTTCTAGCTCATCAAAGTCCAATAATTGAATTAAACCAGTACTAAACACAATGAAAGGGCGCCTGAAACCAAGCGTAAACGCAAGAGGTTGATCAGCATTCACAACTAAGATATCTTTGTTGGCCCGTTTGAATGTTTCGTTTATAGACCTTGTCTTTTCAACGTTTTTGTAGTTAAAAAGCTTTTGTTTAAACCTTCTGGAAAGGAGATATTGCTCTGCAATTTTGAATAGTGTGATCAAAATACTATAGGATATTACTATAATGAGCAGTGTGATGACGACAAAGTAGTATACTGAACCTTCTTTAAATAGACTAAAGCAAAATTTAAAAAAGTTGGCTTTAATATTTACTCCAAAAAAGATGTGTACCAAAAACGCTCCCATTTGGCTCCATACTACACCGGCAATTAAAAGACTAAGGCTTATCACAAAATAAGACTTTTTCTTCCACATTATAATTTATCCTTTTTTAACGATTGAATTTTTTGTTCCAATTTTTCAATTAAAGCTTGGTCAGCGTCTTTCATGGCATCAAGCATATGGCTAATGACAGCACCACCAAATTCATCTAGCAAATTCTCAGTCAGTTTCTTTGACTGCTCTTCTAAAAACTCCGCTTTAGATTGCACAGGGCGAAATAATGAAAGCCTTCCTTCAGACCACTTTTCAAGAATGCCTTTTTCGACTAGACGATTCATGACTGTCATTACAGTATTAAAGTTGATAGGCTTTTCAAGCTCCAATGATTGCTGCACCGCTTTAATACTCTGTTCATTTTTATCCCATAAATATTCCATGATACTAGCTTCCAAGGGACCAAAGAAACGATTCAGTCCAACTTCATCATATTTAAAATTTTTAATATTCATCTTTTACCCTCCCATTACGAATTGTAGTGGAAATTCTTGTTAGAATCAAGTTTCATCAGGAAGATTAGATCTGATATATATCCAAATATCTTTATGGGCGGCACAATCGAATTTGTAACCCTTCTTGGATTATTAATTGTTAAGCTTAATTGAGTCGAGTAATGCATACAAGATTGAAGTATGGTTGGAAATAGCGTGTTAATTACATGATGCCGACCATCGAAATGATTTTTCATGACCTGACAACATTTGATTAATTGCTTTAATAGCTTTTCTAGCACCAATATGGCCTACCAAATGATTATTTTGCCATTCATTACCTCCAACACTGGCCTGGCTTTTTCCAGTACTTCTGGATCTCCACCTGCTATTACAGTCAAAATTCCTTTCAGCTCCAAATGTTTCCCTGCTAACAGGTACATCCAAAACCCGGATCCTTTTTTCCTGATAAGCAGAATGAATCTCCATAATAATTTGTTTTCACATTAAATCTCAGTTTTTGCTTCGAATTTTAAAGAAACGAGCCTAATGAAGGCTCGTTTCACTAATTAATGATTAACTCCTTGTTGTAAGTTTTTCTATTTCATCAGAATTATAGAAATGATACCCTAGTGTCGGCTTTTGGGCCGCACCATACATTGCAGCAGCTACTTTGTTTGCTTCTATGGCACGATATGGACGTAAAGGGCCAACTAAGAGAAATTTAGCAAAAGAACCAATCATACCAGAAATCTTTTCACCTGCCCTAAATTCCTTTCGTTCACCAAGAAGTAAGGACGGGCGAAATATATGTACAGAATTCAATTCTAGTTGTTGTAGTGTTCCTTCCACATCGCCTTTAACACGACTGTAGAAAAACTTGGATTTGGAATTGGCTCCCATGGCTGTTATGACGAGAAATTTCTCAACATTAGAGGCTTTCGCCATTTTCGCCGCTTCAATAACAAATTCATAATCAACTTTACGAAAAGCTTCTTTCGATTTGGCTTTCTTAATAGTTGTACCTAAACAAATAAAAACATCAGTGACATTGAATAAATCTGCATATCTGACTAAATTATCAAACTCCACAATATGGACTTCGCAATTAGGTTCTTTAGATTCTATTTCCCTTCTAGTTAGCAAGTGGATTTCCTTATAATTATTGCTGTTACTTAACTCTTTAACTAAATGGGTACCAACGACTCCAGTTGCACCTAAAATCAATGCAGTTTTTATAGTCATGATTTCCTTCTTTCCTTTATAAGCTACTAAATAGCGACTATACTTTTATTTCATTTTTTCTTCCTAAAGAACTTTTTGAAAATCATAGAGTATTAGGATAGATGATTTACTTGATTAAAATCCTCAATAATCCAGGAATCCATCTCAAATTTAATCGTACTTAAACAAGCATTAAATAACCTCATTTGTTTTGAAACGATTGTCTCATTTGACATCAATCGTAAAATAAAATGAATCACTGCGCCATGTGCAACAAGGATCACTTTCTTCTCAGGATACCCCTGCTGAATCTCTTGAAGTCCTTTTACCAGCCTACCACGTAAAGACTCCTGACTCTCCTGATTAGGATAGACTTTATCACTGAATGCAGACTCTCTTTCATGCGCTGTCATTCCTTCAGCAGAGCCAAAGTTCTTTTCTATGAATTCTAATTTTTCAATCACTGGCCTATCAATATAGAAGCTAATGATTTCGGCAGTTTCTTTAGCCCTTTTTAGAGGGCTTGTAATAATTACATCCCAATCTGCTTTAGACAAAAATTCACCACACTTCTGTGCTTGTATCTTTCCTTGTTCATTTAGTGGGATGTCAGTCTGTCCCTGCAGTTTTCCCAGTGCATTCCAATCAGTTTGACCATGACGTACTAGACAAATAGTAGTAATTGTCCCCAAACCTCTCTATGTAAAATCTTTATTTTTTCACTTCTTCAATGATGGAATGACCTTCACTCTGCTCGAGATCTAACCATTTCCACTTTTCATGCAATCGGACTCGTCCATCAGGCAACATTTCCGGCGTGGAAAGACAGCTACCTCCTCTAATTTCACCTTTTTCATTAATATGATTGTACCTAAATTCCAGTGACCCATCCATATTAACAATACCTTTTAAAGTCCCTTTAATAATCTCTCCCCCTTCATAACTTGCTGTAAGAATATTTCCTTCTTGTGAATAGTAAAAGAATGTATTTGCCGATACTTCTCCATTTTCCGAATTATCTTTAGCTATAAATGTTCTTCCGTTATAATTAAGCATAGACAATCCCCCAGATAAATTATTTAGGATAATGATACCAAATTAAAGCAAAAAAGAGTATTATGAAATTCTCAAACACATTAAATTATAGGATTTTCTATGATTAGAAATGCTGAGAATAAATACATAATATTTCCATTGAATTCATCCATTGTCTTATGATTAGATTATGGAAGATGTTTCATATGGGAGGGCGATTCTATATGAAATATCAAAGAAATTATAAAAAAATTGGTGAGGTGCTCAATTGAAAGAAATTCTGCTCATTTTATTATTGCAACTTATTTATGTTCCAATTTATACACTACGGACTATATTTTTAGTGAAAAATATAACCGTACTGGCATCTATATTAGGCATTGCAGAAATGTTAGTATACGTTTTTGGTTTATCTCTTGTATTTGGCGGTGACCAAAGCATAATCGCCATGGTTGTATATGCAGTTGGTTTTGGTATCGGGATTATTTTTGGAACGAAAATTGAGCAAAAACTCGCCATCGGTTATATAAATGTAACCGTTAATACTCAAGCAAAAAATGAATATTTGATTGATACTTTAAGAAATATTGGATTCGGTGTCACTCTTTATACCGGTGAAGGAAGGGACAGCAACCGTTATCGGATGGAAATTTTAACAAAACGAAACCGAGAGCAAGAATTAATTGCAACAGTTGAAAAGTTTGAACCAAAAGCCTTCATTATTTCTTATGAACCAAGGTATTTTAAAGGTGGGTTTTTACTGGATCGGTTGAAAAATAAAGCAAGCTGAATAAAAAGACTGCAAAAGCCCATCTTTTTCAAGATGGGCTTTTCCTTACGTTATATAATTTTTTGGCTATCTCACGATTTGAATACAAGACGTGAATTTGTTTATGACACGATTTATAGAGAAGAACACGATCTTCCTAGGTGTTAATTGATAGTTGATCAAGCTCACAAGTACCTCACAGACCATAATCTAAAATCGGTTACGGTTTAACGGACTTTCCTTCTTCAACTACATGAAACATCAAGTGTGCAAGATGATGAATTGGTCCATAATCTTCATCCTCTTCCTCTTCCTCTTCCTCTTCCTCTTCCATTTCATCCATGCCTTGTAAATAAAGGGCCATGAATTCATAAAAATCATTTTTGGAGAACGAGTAACAATCACTAGGATCCTGACTATCTTCTTCATATTGTAGAACAAGATGTGATAAATCTCCTTCATCATCCTCTGCATCAAAAAAGACGAAAGATCCCATATTTGTATCCAGTTCAAATAACCTGCGGAATCCACGTGATGCTGATTTTTCAAATTCTCCGGTCGTCAATTTTTGTACCTGCATGCTGTCAACATTATCTTCTTGATGGAAACTCACAATAAATGTGTTCATAACGTTTTACCTCCTGTTGAGTATGGATAACCCATAGTATCCCCATTTTACCGAATTTATCCGAGTTAAAGAGCTGTTTCCAAAACAACCGGACAATGATCACTGCCCATAATATCGCAATGAATATTGGCCTCTATTAAAGAATCCACGAGACGTTGGGAAACAATAAAATAATCGATTCTCCATCCGATATTCCTCTCCCTTACCTTACTCATATATGACCACCAGGTATAAGCACCTTCCTGGTCAGGATAAAAATGGCGGAACGTATCAACAAACCCTGCATCAAGTAAATCAGTCATTTTACCTCGTTCTTCTAATGTGAAACCAGAATTCCCAACATTTGGTTTAGGGTTTTTCAAGTCTATTTCCTGATGTGCTACATTTAGATCGCCACAATAAATAACTGGTTTTACTAAGTCTAGCTCTCTCAGATAATTACGAATTTCATCTTCCCATTCAAGACGGTAATCAAGTCTTGATAAATCTCTTTTAGCATTTGGCGTATAAACATTAACCATATAAAATTTCTCATACTCGAGTGTTATGATTCTGCCTTCCGGTTCCTCACCGCGTTCCCCTACACCATATTTGACTGAAAGCGGTTTTTCCTTCGTGAAGATGGCTGTACCTGAATAACCTTTTTTCAAAGCATAATTCCAATATTGATGATACCCCTCTAGTTCAAGTGAAATCTGCCCTTCTTGAAGTTTAGTTTCTTGAAGACAAAAAATATCTGCGTCCACATCTTTAAAGTAATCTAAAAATCCTTTTTTTACACAAGCTCGAATTCCATTTACGTTCCAAGAAACCAATTTCATATTCTTTTACAATCTCCTTATAGCAAACTTTTCTTTTCTATCACAACTATACTATTGATTTGATTTTTTGCCCATCAGAGTACATTGGAAAATAACCGGGCAAAAGATTCTTTTGAACGTTCCAGCAAACCTCGATTATTATAACTTAATGGATCTAGTTTTTCGCTATCCTTCATATCCTCTTGATAATGAGTGACTAGATCGTTAATGGAACTGCTACCCATAAGGAAGACATTCACCTCGAAATTAAGATGGAAACTCCTCATATCCATGTTTGCCGTTCCAATTGAAGCAATATCACCATCCACAATGATAAGTTTTTGATGCAAGAAACCCTTTTTGTACGAGTAAACTTCTACACCAAATTGAAGAAGTTCACCGAAATAAGAACGACTCCCATATTGGGTTAAAAAACCATCATTTACCGCAGGAACCATAAGTCGGACTTGTATCCCTTTTAAGGCAGCATGCTTAATCGCTGCTTTGATCGCTTGATTCGGTACAAAGTATGGACTTGCAATCCAGATTGATTTTGTTGCACAAGTTATCAGAGAATAGTAAAAATCACTCATGATTCCCTGCTGTGTATCAGGGCCACTAGCAACAACCTGAACCGCTCCATCTCCTTTTTCAACTCTGGTATTGATCTCCGGACGTTCTTCTAAAACATCTTCTCCACTTACATATTCCCAATCTAACAGGAATACCGTATGAAGCATGTAAACGGCTTCCCCTTCAAGGACCATATGCGTATCACGCCAAAATCCAATGTTTTTATTTCTTCCTAAATACTCCTCACCAATGTTCAAACCACCCACAAAACCAATTTCCCCATCTATGATGATGATTTTTCGGTGATTCCTAAAATTAAACTTTTGATTGAAAAATCCGTGCTTTAACGGCGAAAATGGGTATGCTTTAACACCTGCCTTTTTCATCCGCTTAACTTCATTATTTGAAAGACTTAAACTACCTGCAGCATCAAAAATAAATAAAACTTCTACACCTTTTTTTGCCTTTTCAATTAGAATATCTATAATTTCTGTTCCAAGTCTGTCTGAACGGAAAATATAATACTCAATATGAATGAATTTTTCCGCTTTCTTTAACTGTTTAATGATTTCTGAAAACGTTTCATTTCCATTTTTCAACACTTCCGTTTTTGAAGCTGTACTTATAGTCGTCTCAGAAGCATTCTTGGCAAAAGCTGCAAAGGACTTCTGATGATTGTTCAAGAACGTAAGGTCTGGTGAAGATACATGAGTGACAAGACTTTTCCATTCTTCCCGGTCTTTTTTTCTTTTACTTTGGAACAAATACCCCTTTAAATAAAGTTGGCCCGAAAACAAGTAAAAGACATAGCCAAATACAGGGAAAAATAAAAGCACATACATCCATAGAAGAGTATCATGCGCAAATCTATTTTCTAGCATCAGTGAGTATATTGTAATAAACATAACAAAAACATATAACCCAATAAAAAATAGCTTCGTGTTGAAGCTAACCTGACTAAAAACGATCATATAAACCGATACGAGTAAAATAAATAAAAATACAAATTCCATTCTTCTTCTTCTCATTTTTTCATTCTCCTACACTGCAATATTTTATATATCTGTCATATACCCATATTTCATTGCAAAAGAAACAAAAACACTTACGAAGACAAATTTCGTAAGTGTTTTATCTTTTTCTTTATCTGATTTTTACAGGAATTAAGCTTTCATACAGGTCAAGATATTTTACGGATGACGAAGCCCAACTAAAATCTAGTTTCATTGTATTTTCAACCAACTTCTTCCACCTTTTCGGCTGGAATTTATACATTCCTACTGATTGCTCAATTGTATGAAGCATATCGTGTGCATTATAATTCGTAAAACTAAAACCATTTCCCTCGTCAGTAAATTGATTGTATGGAATCACCGTATCCCGAAGCCCACCGGTCTCCCTTACTATCGGTAATGTACCATACCTCATCGCCAAGAGTTGCCCGATTCCACATGGTTCGAATTGAGAAGGCATTAAAAATAAATCAGATCCAGCATAAATCCGTCTTGCCAATCCTTCATCAAAGTATGTATTCACCGAAACTTGATTTGGATATTGATCAGCCAGATTACGGAAGACCGATTCATATTGTTCATCACCGGTACCTAGTAGAATGAATTGAATTCCTTGGTTTATCATTTCATGAAAAACATGAAGAATAAGGTCAATTCCTTTTTGATCAACCAGCCTGGTTACCATTGATATAACAGGGATGCCATCATTGACTGGGAGATTCAATGATTCCTGTAACTGACGTTTATTTTCCATCTTTCCATTATAGGTGTTAAAGGGAATCGAAAGGAATTCATCTGTGACAGGATTATATTCTTCATAATCAATCCCATTAATAATTCCTCTAAGATCGCCACTTCGTTTACTCAAGAAACCATTCAAATTCTCACCATAATATGCAGTCTGAATTTCTTCTGCATAACTTGGGCTTACAGTTGTGACAATGTTTGAGAAAGCAATACCTGCTTTCAGATAACTGACATTTCCATGGAATTCTAGTCCGTCGATATTAAAATACAATTCACTCAAATCCAATAATTCTGCTAGAACAGTTTTTGAATAAACTCCTTGGTAGCGTAAATTATGTATCGTAAATACTGTTTTAATATCTTGGTAGAAAGGATGATTGTGATAATGAGCTTTCTTCAGGACACTGACCAGGCCTGTTTGCCAATCATGACAGTGAATGATGTCCGGCTTTTCTTCTAAATAAGGTAGAGCTTCTAAAATGGCACGGGAGAAAAAGGCAAATCTCTCACCATCATCGAAAAACCCATAACTTCCATGTCTTTTGAAATAATATTCATTATCAAGAAAATAATATGTAATTCCATTTGCAACAAGCTTTTCAATTCCGCAAAATTGCTGACGCCATCCAACAGGAACTTCGATACTCGTAATATGTCTCATATCCTGTTTAAAATGAAAAGGAAGATCCTCAAATTTTGGAAGAATAACACTTACATGGACTCCCTGTTTTTTTAGCGCTTTCGGGAGCGCACCTATTACGTCTCCTAGCCCTCCCGTTTTTATAAAAGGGGCGCATTCTGAAGCAGCAAATAAAACATTCATTGCCGCACCTCCTCTATTAAATAATTTCTGCTTTTTTTATTACAGTCGGTTGTTTTATACCAATAACTGTTTTCTCACTAGTAATTTTTACTTCTTTGTCAGTAATAATATTTTCTACGATTGCCCCTTCTTCTATCTCACCTTTTTGCATGATGATACTATTCCTTATGATAGCACCTTTTTTTACCTTTACCCCACGAAAAAGTATACTGTTTTCGACAGTCCCCTCAATAACACAACCGTTGGCTATTAAAGAATTGGTAACCTTAGAGGATCCTGAATATTTGGTAGGTGCTTCATGTTTAATTTTTGTATAAACATCCCATGTATCACCGAAGAAAGAGCGGATAACTGAGGGATTCAAAAAATTCATATTGCTTGAATGAAAACTTTCAATCGAGTGGATAAATGGCATATCTCCGGTGAAATTGTAACCTTTAACATTAAAACGATGAAGGTTAGCTTTTACAGCATCTTTCAAGAAGTCATTTTCCCCACTAGCTACACAGCCTTTGATCAATTTCACCAAAAGGGTTTTACTAATAATGAAGGTTTCTAGACACACATGGTCTCCAGGTCTAGGGATCGTATAAAAGCTAATGTCCGTGATATCTTCATCTGAATCAACTGAGCAGGTGTGATAAATTGGTTTTTCTATCAATTCCCCTACATAATCTTTATAGACGACTGTGATATCTGCTTTATGTTTTTTATGATAAGCAAGTACTTCATTAAAATCTATTTTGCATACATGACTTCCAGGAGAAATGATAACTGTTTCTGCATCAGCCCTCTCAAAAAAGCTGAGATGATCATAAAACTGTTTCATATCACCTGTCACAGTTTCATCTGGATGGATAGGAGGCAAGATGAACAACCCTCCTGAACGCCGATCCAAATTCCATTCTTTCCCCGACCCAAGATGATCCATAACAGAAAGATATTTTTCCTTTGGAAAAACGGCTACCTTCGATACATCTGCATTTATGAAGTTCGACATCGTAAAGTCAATTAGACGGTAACGTCCACCAAATGGCACAGATGCTACATTACGATGAGCAGTCAACTCTTTTAAATGTTGTCTTTCATTGATTAAGTTAATAATTCCCAACACGTTATCCATAACATCGTCCCCTTTTTCTAGTTAAGAGTAATCTTTTTTTTGTTTGGATTTGTAATGGTCTGATTTTCGCCTATCAAGGTAATTTCAGAATTAACGGCTGAATTGCCTACTACAGCACCATCTTCTATAACACAATTGCTGGCAATAATACTTCTTTCTATATGAACGTTTTCACCAATCGTAACATTAGGCATAATGACTGAATCTTTAATCGTTGATCCATATCCCACCTGTACATTATAGGATAAAACTGAGTGATCAATGTTTCCATGTATCATGCAGCCCTCATTAATAAGCGATTGGCTGACCTCTGCTTCTGATGATATATATTGTGGAGGGTGATTTGCATTTCGAGCAAAAATCTTCCACTGCTGATCATCCAACTGGAAATTTGGTGTTTCCTCCAATAAATCCATATGTGCCTGCCAAAGGCTCTCAACGGTTCCAACATCCTTCCAATAATCATTAAAACGATAGGCAAAAAGTTTTTTTCGATCTTCCAGCATCTTTGGAATAATGTTGCTGCCGAAATCATTGGATGAATTCACATCTTTTTCATCGTTAATTAAGTATTTCCTTAAGGTCTTCCAATTGAAAAGGTAAACACCCATAGAAGCCAGGTTACTCTTTGGATATTTTGGTTTCTCATCGAATTGGGTAACCCTATCGGCCTCATTCGTATTCATAATGCCAAAACGGCTTGCTTCCTGCCAAGGTACTTGAATGACAGCTATTGTGGCCTCTGCATTTTTTTCGATATGATAATCAAGCATTTTGCTGTAATCCATTTTATAAATATGGTCACCTGATAGGATCAACACGTGTTCCGGATCATAGTTATCAATGTATTGGATATTTTGATAAACAGCATTGGCTGTTCCTTTATACCACTCGCCGCCTTCTTTCCCTTGATATGGAGGAAGAACAGAAACCCCGCCAACATCTAGATCTAAATCCCAAGCTTTACCGTTACCCACATAATCATTAAGTATCAAAGGCTGATATTGGGTCAGTACCCCAACAGTATCAATACCAGAATGAGTGCAGTTACTCAATGGAAAATCGATGATTCTATATTTACCCCCGAACGGAACAGCTGGTTTTGCCAGCCCAATAGTTAATTCACCTAATCTTGAACCCTGCCCTCCTGCCAATAACATTGCAATCCATTTTTTCGCTCCCATTAATCGTTCACTCTCCCGCGTCTTTTTTTGGTTTGCTTCATGTAAATCGATACGCCTAATGGAGGTACTGTTATTTCCATACTGAATAGTTGATTATGATAAGGCTCTTTTTTTACATTTATGGGTTCTTTATTAACCTGACCTGACCCTCCGAAAGCTACAGAATCACTATTAAAGACCTCTATATATTTCCCCTGAGATGGTACACCGATTTTATAATGATTATGAGTCTGAGCAGAAAAATTACAGACTACAATACAATAATCGCCTTTGCGTTTACCTTTTCTCATAAAGGTAAGAATACTCTGACTACTATTGTTAGGATCTATCCATTCAAAACCCTCCTGATCATGATCTAGTCTCCATAGGCAAGAAGTTTCTCTATATAATTCTTGGAGGCTACGGAAGTAATGTGCTAGCTTTGTGTGTGATTCATATTCCAATAGCAGCCAATCTAATTGCTCCTCATCTTTCCACTCAATAAACTGACCAAATTCCCCACCCATAAAGAGAAGTTTCTTTCCAGGATGAGTCATAAAATAACCCAAGAGTAAACGCAAATTCGCAAATTTCTGCCAATAGTCACCTGGCATCTTATTCAATAAAGACCTTTTGCCATGAACTACTTCATCATGTGAAAAGGGTAATACGAAATTCTCTGAAAAAGCATAGAAAAATGAAAAGGTTAAAAGGCTGTGATGATTTGGTCTTTCACTCGTATCAAGTTTCATATATCGAAGAATATCGTTAGTCCATCCCATATTCCACTTATAATTAAAACCTAGACCGCCTATATCGGTAGGAGAAGTTATAAGTGGCCGGTCTGTTGCTTCTTCAGCCATCATTAAGGCGTTTGGATACTTCTTAAAAACCACTTCATTAAGTTTTTGCAAAAATTGTATTGCCTCAATGTTTTCTTCACCGCCATTTTGGTTTTTTAACTTTACCGGCAAAGGGTTATCATGATTTAAATACACCATAGAAGATACCGCATCGACACGAACCCCGTCGATATGGTAAACGTCCATCCAAAACAACACATTTGATATGAGAAAACTAATTACCTCTGGTTTAGTAAAATCGAAATTGTATGTTCCCCATATTGGGCGATCAGCTCTAGTATAGTCAATTGGTTCATAGAGAGGTGTTCCATCAAATCGGGCAAGACCATGCGCATCTTTACAAAAATGGGCGGGAACCCAGTCAAGAATTACACCAATACCATTTTGATGGCAGCGGTTTATAAAATACTTGAAATCTTCTGGTGAGCCATAACGGCTATTTACTGAATAATATCCAGTAACCTGGTATCCCCAAGATTTATCGAATGGGTGTTCCAATATGGCCATGATTTCCACGTGTGTAAAACTATTATCAATCACATAGTCAACTAATCTATCAGCCAGTTCACGGTACGAATAAAATTCCCCGTCCTCTGTCTGTTTCCATGTTCCCGGATGAACTTCATATATCGACATAGGTTTATGATAAATATTTTCTTTTTTCCTATCGGCTATCCATTTCGAATCTTGCCATTCAAAATTATCCAACCTTTTAATGATAGAGGCTGTATTTGGTCTTATTTCCGAATAAAAAGCATAAGGATCGGCCTTTAGGATACGTTTATTTCCGGGTGTATGTATTTCGTATTTGTATAGCTCTCCTTCTTGTAATCCTGGTACAAACAACACCCAGATACCTGAACGCTCAATCCGCTCCATAGCATGATCATTTCCATCCCAATTATTAAAATTACCGACTACTGAAACTTGCTTGGCATGGGGTGCCCAAACGGCAAATCTGACTCCTGTTTTACCTGATGATGTAACAAAGTGTGCCCCAAGCATTTTATAACTTTCATAAAGGGTTCCTTCATGAAATAAATACAAATCAAATTCGCTTGGATAAATCTCTTGTAGCTGGTCGATAATTGTATTCAAATTTTACCCCTCCATCAACATGAACTCGATAGCATTTTTCCCTTCCTTCCCCAGATATTATATATATTCGATGGAAATTATATTAATCCTTCAAATGGAGGTGAAGTTATTGTAATTAATGCCCTTTTTTTAAATTTTAAAACATTTTTCGTAAAATATAACCATTTTATGTAAAAATAAAGTACAAAATTAAAGCCCTTCCCATATTTTAGGAAGAGCTCTAAGTAGCCATGTACGAAAACTTCATGTTACTTGTTCAGTACGTATCATTTTAGTTTTTGTTAAGAATAAATAAGATAAAGAAACGGACCATGCCAGAGGAGTATTTCCGTTAGGAATATTACTGCCTCCGATATATAATTCAGGAACTTCCCAGTTCTCTGGTATTATATTTTTTGTTTTCTCTATATATTCCTTTGCCTTGTTCATCATACCTAGTTCATGATAGCATAATCCCAGCCACGGAAGTCCGAAACACCACTCTGCTTCTTGACCTTCATTATAATAAAGGTCCCTTTCATACCGTATACAGCCGTTTGTTCTTTCAAGACGTTCTGAAACATTCTGCAATATTTTAAGGGCTGTATCTCGATCGACAAGCCGGTAAGGATAAATTAAAGATAGTAGGGCTAAGTCCGTCTCTTTCGTATAGCTTTCTCTTGGAAGCAAAAAACGAAGTGTTTCCTCACCCCTTTTAATTAATTCCTCTTTTACGTTGACCAGCATTTTAACGGAATTCAAACCAGCTACACAGGCACCGATACTGGAAGCGTGAATTTCTATATTTTCTTCCCACATGCCATTATCTTCTGATTGCCAATATTGAAGGCATTCCAAGTAGTTAACTAACTTTTGAACAATCCGTAAATCATGCTCATCTCTTAACACCTTTTTACCATGCCGATACCCTTCACCAACTCCCCATAAAAAGGCACCAATCGCATCATTTTGAGCATGCCCCCACTCTTCCGGAAGTTCTTTAAGATCAGTGGAATATCTAGAATGGATAAATTCAAAAAGATACTGGGGTTTCTGTTCAGTATGAATATCTATTTTCCATTCGTAGGTTCGAAATAACTCAAATAAAGCATGGTACGCTTTCTCATAACGATCGGATGTATCATTTAAAAAAGGCAATACTGTATATACGACATCCCGGATCCAGACATAATTATAATCATTGGAAACACTCGCTGTATACGCTCCATTGGAAAGACGCATACGATCAAGAACCTCTAGTGCACCGTTTACATTCATTAGTTATACACCTCCGAAGCTATTTGCTTATTCTCATTGTTGACAGCCTTCCATTTTCTAAACGTTTTGTCATTTATTTTAAATTAGAAGCGCTTTCAATTCAGTTATCAGAAACTACATTCTAGAAGTTCATTTACATTAGTTTATGTACTAAAGGTCTCTTTTGATAATCAAGCTTTCAATGTTCTCTAAAAAGCGTTATATGCCTATTTGATAAGAAAAAACTTTATATTTTTTGCTATTTATATATGAGCACGAAAAAACTAGTAATGATTACTCACTACTAGTAATATTGTCCTGTCGTTATAATGTTTAGTCTTTATTTTGCCTATTTTAAAAGAAAAATCTCATTACCATCAAAGATAGTACTCCTATTAGAACAGTTACTAATAAACTTCTAGTAAAAATGGCAACTATAAACGTCGGTATAGCCGCAGCTAAATTCAGTGCATTTTCCTTAATTGAAAAGACCTGCTCTGATAAAAGAAGTTCTTGTGCAAGCAAAGCAGCCATAACGGCTACTGGTACATGCTTTAACCAATTGATTCCCCACTCAGGAATCTCCATTTTGCTAAGCAGCATTAATGGAACGACTCTGGGGATGAAGGTTACAATTGAAGTACCTAAGATAACAAGAAGGATATATCCTGTTATTTCCATCTTTCAATCACCATCCCTATCGCTGAAGCTAATATTGTTGCAACTATAACGCCTGTACTTCCAGGAAAGATAAAACTTATAGCAACCACAATTAAAATGGCACTTAAAGCGACTACAAGATCTATGAAAAACTTTTTTTTACTTAGAATCTGTAAAACTAATAGACCAATAAACATAGCAGGCAAGGCAAAGTCCATCCCGTATTTTTCTGGATTCGGAATCCACTGGCCAAAATAACCCCCTGCCATGTTTGCAACAAACCAGTTTAAATAGGCTGCTAGATTCAGGCCTAACATCCATTTAAAATCAAGTTTTTTCTTTTTCTGCGCTTGGGTGACAGCCACTCCGAACGTTTCATCAGTTAATAAGGCTCCTGTTATCAGGTTTTGCCTCGAGGTTTGATGTCGGAAATAAGGTGCCAATGCTGCACTTAATAAAAGATGACGACTGTTAACGAAAAATATCGTGAAAATAATGGCCGATACCGGATGGCTTGCAGCAATCATACCTGCTGCTATAAATTGGCCGGATCCTGCATATAGTAAAAGAGACATAAGTGCCACTTCAATCATGCTTAATCCTGACGTTTTTTCGACTACCCCTGCTGCAAAACCAATGCTTAAGTATCCCAATAATGTCGGAATACAATCCTTAACGCCCTGCCAAAAGCCTTCACCTTCTTTAACATCGGAAAAAGTACCACTTTTCCATTCCGCACTATCCTGACTCATATAAAACTCCACCCTTGTTTTAGTATGTAACATTAACTATATTTTAAATTGTCGATAAGTACTGGCAACTCACTATATATTTCAATAATTTCTTCAATTCTCATTCTTACTAAACCGCTTGATGATGGAGCAACAAATTCCTTCGTCACGACATCGTCTGAATTTTTTTGGAGTCCCCATGCAATTTTTCGTATTTGCCGATATTCCTGATAGACACCCTTACCAACGAAACAGACTAGTAAAGGTTTATATTTTTCAATTTTTTTCTTTAATTGTTTCCTGCCTTCTTTATACTCTTCTTTTGTGATTTCATCAGCAGCTTTGGTAGGCCTAGAAACGATATTTGTAAAACCATAGCCTAAATCTAGTAATGAAGAATCTTCAGTTGGGTGATATTTTCTAGGTGTAAGTCCAGATTCGAAGAGAATTTTCCAAAAGCGATTGTTGGGATTCGCATAATGATGACCTGTCTGTCCCGAACGGATACTTGGATTAAAGCCAACAAACAAAATATCTAGGTTTTCTTTCAAATGATCGGATATGCCTTCCATTGTAAAACCCCTTTTCCATTTTCTTATATATTATTGTACAAAACTGAAAAATATTTTCCTACCATTTCCGACATTATTTTGCTGAAAATGTAATAGGTAACTAGGAGTGTTGGCGCCACCCATATAGTCCGAGGTTTTCGGGCCATATAATGCCGAATCGACACGCACCAGACTTTACAGAAAGGGTCTTTTCCTTTCTGGAAAGTCTGTAGTAACACCCGCCTAACACAATGGAAAGGTAGTGGATTTATTCATGAGTAAAATAAAGAAGAAACCTGCTAGCAAAAATCGTTAGCAGGTTTCTTCTTTTCCTTTTACTGCCGCTTTCATTCTAAGTAAAGCCTCAGTTAGAACCTCACGCGGACATGCAATATTTATACGTTCAAAACCATAGCCACCGCTACCGAACTTCATACCTTCATCGAGGCGAACTCTTACATTTTCTAAGAAGAACGAATGCAATTTGTCATGTGGAATTCCTAGATCTCGACAATCTAACCAAATCAAATGGGTTGCTTCTGGTTTCACAACTTTAATTGAAGGAATATATTCTTTTAAAAAGGAACAAACATATTGAAGATTCTCTTCCAAATACTCCTTTACTTCTTGTAGCCAAGGTAAACCTTTATAGTAGGCAGCAATCGTTCCCTCCACGGCAAAGGCATTTGGACGCATTAATCCATATCCTGTTAAAAGCGCCTCATACTTTTCTTTAACATCTCTATTCGGAATAATAAAAATAGAGCTTTGCATTCCCGCAATGTTAAATGTTTTACTCGGTGCAGCACATGTAATAGAAAATTTTAAATGGTTTGGATGAACCGTTGCAAATGGTATGTGTTTATAACCTGAGTAAGTTAAATCTCCATGCATTTCATCCGAAATAACAAAGACACCATGTTTATCACAAATTTCTCCTATTTTTCTCAATTCTTCAGGAGTCCACACTCTACCTACTGGATTGTGAGGGCTACACAAAATAAATACTTTCGTATTTGGCTGTGATGCTTTTTCCTCAAAATCTTCAAAATTCATTTCATAGGTACCATTCGAATAAATGAGAGAATTGTTTAAAATGGTACAACCTTGTGTTTCAATCGTAGAAAAGAACGGATAATATACGGGGTCTTGTACGATAACCCCATCACCCGGTTGTGTTAATGCTTTTAATAATAAATTAATTCCAGGAATGATTCCCGGGCTAAAAGAAATCCATTCTCGTTTTAACTCCCAATCGTATTGTGTTTTCCACCAATACTGAACAGCATCATAATAACGCTCACAAAACGTACTATACCCGTAAATTCCGTGCAGTGCCTTTTGACTTATGGCATTTACTATTTCTTCTGAAACTTGAAAATCCATATCGGCAATACATAATGGAATAATATCTTGATCTTCTATGTACCATTTAACCGAATGTGTTTTTCTTCGATCAATTAATTTTTCTAGATGCATGACTTTCTCTCCTATCTTTCATCCCCTATTGATAATCAATTCATATTATATAGGAGATTGAAGCACATATTTGGTATGACTTTGGCTTTAAATAAAGTCAGTTATTAACTTAGCAGCCTCGTCCATAAATCTCCTCCAACAAATAATAACATATCAAAAAATGCAGTAACTTTAAGAATAAAACTAAAAAAACAGGCATGCCAGTTAAGTAAGCGTCAATAACAAAGCCAGGAGTTTGTAGTGCCCAAAACATCCATATCTACTTAATTTCACTCGAAAAATTTATAACGCCTTAGATTAAACAACATAATTGATGATACTTAAAAACATACTACAGATCATAAACAAAATCCCTATTTTTTTGATGTCCCCATTTCAGAGCCCCTTCGAATTATTATTTGCTTCAATAACTGCATTAATAATTTTCACATCATACTCACTTTTTACTCTTTCTGACTTCCCACACCCTTTATCTTCCAAACACTAATCATTATGTTTCTAAACGGTCAATTCAGACTGGCGACGACTTTAGACTACCAGTAGACCTCATTTTCACAAGTTACGATGATGTTTACGAAAAAAGAGGAGCCGGCACGAACCTAAATATAAAAAAAGCAGAAAAAGAAGTTCATGAATTTTTCAATAAACCTAATGAAGTGGTCTATATAATAACCCTATTGTACTAAAAAAAGCAAAAGCCAGTCCTTTTTTAACAGAACTGGCCTTAAACTCTATATTTATATGTCAGAAAAGTAACCCTATCATTTATATGTTTTTGCTCCTATATATCTATCCGACCAATAACTATTATTCATCGAAGTAATTGATACACCTTTTGAGGAGGAGCTATGAATGAATTGGTTTCCACCGATATAAATCCCCATATGAGAGGCACCTGATTTATAGGTTTCAAAAAACACAAGATCCCCGGCTTTTGGGGAAGAAACCTTTTTCCCCTTCTTGTATACTTCCCCAACAGTTCGTGGCATAGTCACATTGGAACTTTCTTTAAAAACATATTTTACAAACCCACTGCAATCAAAACCTTTTGGCGAACTCCCTCCCCATACATAAGGGACATTCAAATGTTTTTTAGCGTTACTTACCAGCTTAGCAGATGAATAACTGTTTGCTTGTTGGGCGTTTTTTTTGGTTATCCCCAAAGCCTTATAGGTATTCGAACCGACAATACCATCTGCTTTTAGGCCTTTTCTTTTTTGAAATTTCACAACTGAGCTTTTCGTAACCGTCCCAAAATATGTAGTCGTGTTTTTACTAGTGAAGTATCCTTTTTTCTTCAGAACCCCTTGTAATTGTTTAACTTCGGTATGCGTCATTCCACTTTTCAACGTACGATCACCTAATGCAGCATTACTAACTAAAGGATTGGATAGCAACAAACCGGTCACAACACATGCGACTATAATTTTTTTCATATTATATATTTTCCTCCAGAAAATCTCTTTTTTTAATTCTATCACTCATTCACGACACTTTTTTTTACAGTTTCATTACAAAATCATGCATATTTTGATCTTATATGACATAAACTACAAAACTTGGTAATATATTAGTAATTTTTGCTTACAGTCGAGAAAGTCAACAAATTGTGAACATACTATGTGGCTTTTTACCTTGTCTTTAGCAAAAATATCAAAATGACAAAAGGGGTGCTTCGTTAATTCTTCAAAATAAAAAAACACCAAATGGTAATAGGTGCTTTAATTTCTCTCTATTTTGACTATTTCTTAACGCCTAGATACATTTTTTCGCTCATTTCAATATAGGTCTGATTAGATTATAGTACTCTTGCCGATATTAACGAATGACGTCTCTGAACGATTAAATAAATAAATAAATATAACGCTACTGATTTAGAGCTAAAAGTTGTATTTGACATATCATATCAATGCGCAAGATTTTCGCCAGCAACTTGTACTAATTCACCGGTCACAATTGGTGCAACTATACTTTAGTTAACATTTGCATCACTAACTTTTTTAGAAGTTTAAGAAGATTTATAATCTATCATAATAAAATCTGTGCCCTTTTCAGTATAAATAGTCAAAAAGAAATATTGGATATTAGAAACGTTGATTCCTTCATTTTTCTTCTTTTTGTTTCGGTTCAATGAGGTTTTTTCCGCAATTCCAAACGCCTCTCTCTTACCAGTGAATAGCATTTGCTTCCTTGAGCAAACCCTTCTTCTTTTATTGTCGAGTTTCTTGTATATATAAAATGCTCTTCTTAAAATCTTTTTCATATTCCTTAACCAACTTATAAAAAGTCGTCTTTATAATGTCTAGTTCTGACATGGCTTTAGCTTTACCAGCTGTCATCTCTTCTGCTTTCCAAAAATCATAGACTTCATTAAACTCTTCCGTTTCTTGAATTTTCGGTCGTCCGAATAGCACACCATTTTGCAAAGCCACATCAATTGCCCCATTCCGTAGTTTTCGAATACGGTCCTGTTCCACTTCCACCATCTAGGAATTGATTTGTAAAACAAGATCCGCAATGAATGTACCTTGGACCTTGGCTATCTTTAAATTAAGTAGTATCCAATAATGGAATATCCATGACAACGATATCCGCTTGGATATTTTTTGTGATCTCATGCCAATCCTGAAGGATTTCTTCTTTGTTTCTGCCAAAACGATCTTGTGAATGAAAGTATAGAACATTCCTGTTCCCAATCATGGGCTTTAATAATTGATATTGAAATTACTTGAAATCCCCCCTTTTTTTCATAAAGATGTCTCGTTCATTTAGTACTTTAACAAAAGGATAAAAAAACCATTTTATAAAAAAAGACCCATCCGCAAAGGTTTTACTTTTACGAACGGATCTTCCCTTATATCTAATTCTATTTTCTACCAGACATTTTTAAAATTACCAATGACTTTTTGAGCTGGCATGGCTGAAATAAATGCGTGATCATCTATACTTTGTACAGTTTGACATAATTCTGACCATTGAATATTCACAATCACACAAAGTATGACTTGTTTTTCACTATGTGAGTAGGCACCTAAAGCGTCCCAAGATGTAACACCGCGATGGAACGCTTGATTGAGAGCTTCAGATATCTCTTCTCCCTTATCCGTCACAATAATTACAGAACTTCTTTCCGCCATATTAAGTAAGGATTCATAAGTCTTAGCTCCAACATATAGCGAAAGAATGGTAAACATGGCTGCCTGTACATCAAAAATCACAGCAGAAATAGCAACAATAATCAGATTAACGATAAGACCAAATTTTGCAATGGACAGATTTTTGTGTTTAGCAATGATCCGTCCAAGAACATCTAATCCGCCATTTGAACCTCCTACACGAAGCATGATTGCTCCGCCAGCAAAAGAAATTATACCCCCGAAAATAGAAGCTAAAATAATATTATCCGTCCACATTAGACGAATGGGGATAAAATGAAGGAATATGGTGTCAGAAATGACAGCAAGAATTGTATAAAGGATAAATTTTTTCCCTAAATGGATATATCCTAAGATTAATAGTGGGATATTATAGATAAAATATTGTACTCCCACTGACCAATGAAAAAAGTGGTACAAAATCATACAAATCCCTATGACACCTCCAGACAGTAAATTAGCTGGAAGTAACAATGTATTTGCACCAATAGCAATTAATAAGCTACCAAATATAATACTCAATATCTCAATAACAATCCGGTATTTTCCTTTATTTCTCATATTGTATCCCTTCTCCAATTGTTTGGTAAATTAGATTATTCTCATTCAGAATTATACAATAAAATTCGATTAAGCGTTTACTAATTTTAGGAAGAGACTCTTCAATAATCATGACTGTTTGATGCAAAATACGAAACCACTTCCTTTAAAAAAAGCATCTGCTAGTCTGCAGACACTCCTTTTTGACTTGTTTCTTTTATTATTGAATATAAAGAAGCCTTGAGAATTAAATCTCTAGGCTTCCATTCAATAGAATACATCTTCCCATTCCCTTTAAGAGACACTTATATGACCGCTTTATACCATCAGTTTAGAAATCTTTTTTTATGACTATTTCAATGGTTTCCACATTTATTAGACCTGCTTCGTCCATGTATTTGCAACATTTTTACTGAGTTTAACTGAGCTCTTTTCAGTGTAGAAACAGGCAATAAAAATAATATTTAGTATCCACATCGAATAAGGAATTATATTTAGCGTAAAGTAGAATGCAATTTCGCTCTCAATTCTTCCTGTAACGCTAACTTTTTAATTTTCCCACTAGGGGTCATAGGCAGCTCATCTAAAAAGATAAAACGGTCAGGTACTTTATAATTTGCTATACGGTCTTCAATAAATTCCCGAATGGATTCCTCTGTTTCCTCTTTACCCGGTTTTAATTTGATAGCCGCACAGGCCACCTCACCCATAACAGTATCTGGCAGACCAATAATGGCCACTTCTAATACACTATGATGCTGATAAAGCAATTCTTCGACTTCTCGGGGATAGATATTATAACCTCCCCTAATAATCAGCTCTTTTTTCCTGCCTACGATTCGGAGGTTCCCCTGATCATCTATTGTTCCAAGATCCCCCGTATAAAACCAGCCATCTGAATCAACGGCTTCACTAGTTTTTTCAGGCATCTCAAAATAACCTTTCATGACCCCAGGGCTCCGACAGATTATCTCTCCAATTTCACCTGTAGGCATCTCTTTTCTGTTTGAATCAATAATTTTCACTTCTGAACCAGAAGTTGGCTTTCCAACTGTTTGAGAGCGTATTATATCATCATCTTCCAAGGATGTTACAGTAAGTGTAGAAGACGTCTCTGTAGAACCATAAGCAACAACAATATTACAACCCATTTCGATTCTTATTTTTTTAACAATTTCTTCGGGACATGGAGCTGCAGCAATAATCCCTGTTCTTAGTGAGGATAAGTCCATGTCTGCAAATTCAGGGTGATTAAGCTCCAAAATAAACATAGTTGGGACTCCTTGATGGACTGTTATTTTCTCTTGTTCTACTAGTCTTAAGGCTTTTAATGCTTTATACTCTTCCAACAAAACCATTTTTGCTCCAGCCTCAACGGCTGGCACAATCGATGCAGCCATCCCAAATATATGAAAGACAGGAACAGGAATTAAGAATACATCCTCCTTCGAACTTTCCAATGCTACATTGGTTAATTGAGCAGTTTTTAATACATTATAATGAGTCAGCATTACACCTTTTGGATTACCAGTCGTACCAGATGTATATAGAATCGAAAATATATCTTCTCGAGAATCAATCATGATTTTAGGGGTAGACTTTTCCCTACCTAGCTCGATTAATTCTTCTAAAGACCTATATCCTTCAGATTTACATCGAACCGTAAAGATTTGTTCAAGTCCTTTACTTACTGTTGTGTTATTTACTTTATTCTTAAAAATCTCTATATGATCATTATTGTCTATTAAAAACACTGCTTTTGACCTCGAATTTTCTAATATGTATGAGAGCTCATCTGCTTTATATCTTGTATTACAAGGAACAATGATCGCTCCTATTTTAGCAAGGCTGAATGTAATAGTGACGAATTCATGCCAATTTGGCAAGCAGACCATCACTCGATCTCCTTTTGTAATATTTAAATGAGCAAGCGCTGATGACAGATTTTCTACATCTGAATATAACTCCCTATAGGTAATTCTCCTATAACCATCGAATATAGCTTCCTTATCCGGTTCAGCCTTGTAAGCATTCTCAAGAATACTCTGTATGTCCTTCATCATATTAGCCCCTCCCTGTAATCGCTTTCATTTTTCTGTAAGTCTTATCACCAAACCTTTTAAAAACCACACTTGTTTTTTGTTTATTCTGTATTTTCATTATAAAAAAATAGGGCAGTCAAAAATACCTGCACCGTGAAGGAAAAAGTATTTAGTTTTTCATCATCATGTCGAATTACAAATCAATGATGTCATTTAATTTAAATGCGAGCTGCAGATTAAATCGCTGTTCAGAACTAGTCAATTCGATATCCAACAGGCTCTGAACCTTTTCCATTCTGTACTGCAGTGTACTGCGATGAATGAAAAGTTCCTCAGAAGTTTCTTTAATGCTTCCATTATTATTTAAATAAGCTCGCAGTGTCTGAAAAAGGGTATTATTTTTGTCATCAGAGTCATTTAAAATAGGGCTTAGATATTTTTTTATGAACAATCGGGTCGATGTACTGTTCTTCAAATGATGAAATAAAGGGTATGCTCCTAAATCATCATAAAGAACAAAATTCGATTCTTTAAACTGGTTTATTATCACGTTTTGCGATTCCACAGCTTGTTGATAAGAAACAAAATAGTCACCGATTGCTGCTGTTTTTCCTCCTATACCTAAATAGAAGGGCTTTGCCAGTTCAGTCTTGCTCCACTTTTGGATATAGGTAAAGAGTTTAGTCCAAAATTCCCTCGGGTTATCTTTCTCTATTGAAATTGGGACGATTAATATAAATAATTCCCCTTTAGTTGCAAATAGAATTTCTTTATCAAATGCTGCAATCCACTCCCTCACCCGGTTAAATAACAAGGTTTTTTTCTCTTGAAACTCAATAATTCCATTTTCAGATTCAACTTTGTTTCCAAAATTAAAAGAAAGTACAGAAATACGGTGAGGTAAAAATAAATTCCAATTGAATACATTTGCATATTGAATGATTTCTTCTTCATTTATCAAATTAGGCACTAACAATTTATTGATAAAACCATCCTTAACCTGTTCTTTCGTATCAAACACAAGCTTTTGTTTAATAAATTGCAAATAGAATATATTTCTAGCGATATTGACACTGAGCTTAAAAAAGTCATCCATGTGATTTTGGTTTAGATGAATAGCCAAATGTCCGAGAAGATCTCCTCCGTGATTAATTGGCCAGATCATTAGTTTTTTTTCCGTGTCACCCATGGATGCCTGCCAAATTTCTTGATTACGCCCTTGAAATACCTGGTAAGTCGCCTGTTCAATAAGTAACTGAACGTCAGCGTTATCTAATGGATACATGGAATGGGCAATAGGTCTCATGAACCGATCAAAGAGTAAGACCGAACTAGAGAAAAGTTCGCTGACTGTATTGGTTATACCAATAAAACTATCTTGCTCAATCGTTTCTTTTACCAAAGCCTGCTGATAATCTAGCAGCATATGCAATCTTTGCTTATGCTCCTTTTCACTTTCAAATAATCGGATATTTTCAATTAATGCAGCCATATGTTGAGCCATTAATTTTAAAGTTTGTAAATCATCTGCTGTATATATTCCGTTGTTAGTTTCCTTCTCTTCTACGTGGAGCACACCAATCGTTTTTAAATTCATCGTTAAAGAAACTGTTAATGCTTTACCTCCCCATGCGAGCAAGATATGGAAAGTAGTCGATAAGTTTATTATTCTGGGGAACGATTCTTTTTAGTGACAGTGGTTGGCCAAAGCATGGTTCTTGCAAAATGAAACTATTATCTTTTTCTATATATAAATAAACACAAGCTCTCTTTGATTGCGTTCCCTTTCCCGCTCTCTCTATTATTTTCCCAATAGTTTTTTCTATTGGCGAATTAACGGATAAACTTTCCGTAATCCACTCAATTCCAATTTTCTTTTGTTCTTCTCTTTGCTTTGCTAATTTGATTGCAACCGCAATATCTTTTCCAAAGTCAGTAAAAATCAATACCATTTCTTGATATAAAGGAACCAAATCTTTAAAACCAATTAAACAGACACCTGATACTCCGTAATCCCCTTTATAAGGAACAGTGAACCATGATTGTATCTTTTCTTTTCTAATCACATCCGAAAGTTCATGTATTTTCTCTACTTCCGAATCGGAAAACGCCAAGGGATATTCTAAAAGGTCAGAACTGTTATTCCTGATATTAATAGGGAAATTCTCTATGAATGAATCGGATTCACCGTTGAATACCTTTGGAATTAAATATCCATCTTCATTCAAAAGAATACAGACAAAGTCACAGTTTAAATCTGATTGAAACGAATCTATTAGAAACTTCAGCGTCTCTTCTTCTGTATCGAACATAATAAGTTGCCTAGCCGTTATACGAAGATGACGGTCAATTCTTCTTATCAATTTTTCTCTCTTTGTAAGCTCCAATCAATTTCTCCCCTTTTCATATACCTTTACAACAAAATCCTTTTATACCAATATTAACACATCACGATTTTACATTTTTCTAAATTAACAGAAATTTTAATTAATAACGAACCTCTTATTTGGCAGTTTTTCAGTTTAACGCCTTTTCATATACCTTTACAACAAAATCCTTTTATACCAATATTAACACATCACGATTTTACATTTTTCTAAATTAACAGAAATTTTAATTAATAACGAACCTCTTATTTGGCAGTTTTTCAGTTTAACGCCTTTTAATAATAATTATGTCGGCTCTTGTACCATGCCTAACTTGTTTGTTTCTATTCAGCATCATACTAATAAAGTTCTTGTAAGCAATACTTTACTTTTGAATACTACATCGAAAAAACTTGAAGATTGATAATTTATTGCGTTTAACGAACGGAATTCTGTCGATAAAGAGAAATCACTTTTTAGTTCACTCTGAATCTATCTGGAAAGCAGATTATGCAGCGGGGCTATAACATGGTTCATCAAATTCATTCGGTTGAAAGCAGTAAATAGAGATTGGAACGATATATTGGATCTATAATAAAGAATGGAATATTGAATGATGGAGAGTTGGGATGAGATTTTTATACATGTTCGTTTAATAATGTAGGAGCTGAATTATTCAATGAGGCGTTTAGACACGAACTCCAGAAATGGTCAAATCAGTCCTATAAAGTCTGAACAAGAATGAAACGTTAAGAACTCATCATGTCTGGTAGCCTTTTGGTTCGATAGTTTTAGTCGTGGTCTCTTTATTGCAAGGCGAATACGTCCCTTCCCTTTATTAATGAAAGAAGCCATTTCAATGTTTATTTACATTATTGCATTGTAACAGGTGTAAACTATACAGAAGAATACATAGGTAGATTTCATACTCAAAAACATATTGCTTTTATTGAAAGACCTTTCTCGTAGGTATTCTATGTACCTACGAGTTTTTCATTAGTTATTAAAACAAATCTGTAATATCAACTTCTGCCTTCTACCGCAATTAAGAAACATTCTGCTGTTGTTCCACGTAACCTTGTTTTTTCGCCGTAGACATCTTATTGATTGTAAAATAAATCCCTGCAATCCATCCAATGACAATAACTGCATAAATATAGATGTGTGCATCGTCTGGAACCCATGTAGATAAAAGGGTTCTTACATTAATTAAAATGATGAAACCACCTACTAAAACCCCCATTAATTGAGCAGGAAGCATACGAACAAGCCAGGCCGCAATCGGTGCGGCAATTACTCCACCGATAATCAGTGCTCCAACCCAAAGCCAATTAACCGCTTCCCATCCAAGAGAAATGATAAAACCAAGGCTACCAAAAAAAGCAATCGCAAACTCACTAGTATCAACTGTCCCGACAGCTTTCCTCGCAGTCATTCCTTTTTTGGACAATAGAACAGGCGTCGCTATCGGTCCCCATCCCCCTCCACCTGTTGCATCACAAAACCCTGCAAAAAGTCCTAGCGGGATAGATTGTTTCGCTGTTAATGGCTTTACGGTTTCATTTTCCTTAGACGGCTTGAAAATAAATAGAAAACGAAACAAAACGTATACTCCTAGGCCAAATAGAAAGATAGCAATATACGGTTTTGCTAATTCAGCTGGCAAATTGCTCAGAAAACATGCACCCACAAATGCTCCAACAGAACCTGGAATAATCAAACGATAGACCATATTCTTATCTACGTTCCCAAACTTGATATGAGATGCTCCAGAAACAGCTGTAGTTACTACTTCAGATAAGTGAACAGATGCTGATGCTACTGCAGGTACGATCCCGAATGTCAACAATAAGGAAGTTGAACTTACTCCATACCCCATTCCAAGTGAACCATCTATTAATTGGGCTAATAACCCGATAAAGGCTAAAACGATTAACTTTTTCATGACTTCCCCCTTTTTTTTACTTAGATAGAACCTAAATTACCCTCGACCCGACCTACATACAATTCTCTAGTAAATAGAACATTCAAAATTTATTTTCAGACACAAAGAGGCACCTAACCAAAATAATTGTTTCATTTTGATTAGGTGCCTTCAGTTTTTCTGATCAGCCCAATGATTTATATTCAGTTTCTACTGGCAAAAGCCTAGCTAAAAAACGATATCTTTCTTTAAGGGAATATTTATAAATATCCTCAATTGAATCTTTTAGTAACTGAGATTTTTCATCTTTTGATAATGAACTCTTTTTTATATGCATCCTTACTTCGAAAAGAAATTCAAGGTATTCTTCATATGACTCATCATAAACTTCCTGTAAATCATTTCGGATTTTTTTAGCGAGTTTTGGACTTGCCCCATTGGTAGAAACGCTAATTGTGAGCTTACCTCTATTCAATGTAGCTGGTATATGAAAGTTGCCCAGCTCTTGATTACTAATAACGTTAACAAGTTGGCTATGAGATGTGTTCTTATAGACTTGCTCGTTAATTTCTGAGGAGTTTGTTGCAGCTATGATTAAAAAAGCATCTTTATAGTCAGTTTCTTCTACTTCTTTAAGTAAAACATGGATTTTCCCTTCCTCTTGTAGCTTCTGGAAACCTTCGCATATTTCAGGACTTACAACAGTTACTTCAGCACCTGCTTCTAGTAAGGGGCCCGCTTTAAAGTAAGCTATTTTACCACCGCCGATAATGATACACTTTCTATTCTCAATATTAAGAGTAATTGGATACATAAGCACCCTCCTCAGACACTTCGTGAATTCGTTCTGATAATGCTTTTTCTATCTTCGGATGATAACCGAGATAACGGCAGAGAACAAAATTCTGTTTGCCTTTTTTCTGGATCTTTTTAATAGCTGTTTGGATGGATTGCATTAAAATACCGGTAAATAAAAGGTAAGGAATAATAAAAATTTGATCTGATTGGGAATCTTCAGCCATTTCCAATGCTTCTGCAAAAGTTGGTGAAGCAGCAGTCAGATAACAATCTTGTACTTGGCTTTTTGGTAACCTGCGCTTAAGTAAACCCGCTAATTGGCTTAAATCTCGTTTCACGTCGGGATCACTGCTGCCCCTTCCAACTAATAAAACTAGTGAATTCTCCGTTACCTTTTCGTTTGTCTCTTTCAATCTTTCTACTAAAATGTCAACCATTTTATCACTGACCCCTATGGGTCTTCCGTACTTCAACTCTACCTCTGGATACTGTTTTTTCATTTTACATAGAATTACTGGAATATCATATTTTGCATGTGCAGCAGTTAACAGAAGAACTGGAATAGCAATGATTTTCGTCGCTCCGCGTTGCACACATCGATCATAGGCATCTTCTATCGTAGGACTTTGTAATTCTAAAAAGCAATACTCCTGAATTGTGTTAGATTGTCCTTCCATGCATACATGAATAAAATCAATCGCTTGGGCAGATGCTTCTTTGACACGGCTTCCATGGCAAATATATAATATAGCTTCCATTAAAAGGCCTCATTTGCCAACAAATTTTCCGCTTGTTTTTGTTCAAACCATTTGATCTTCTCTCGTAAATTGACCACATCTCCTACAACTATCATGCAAGGATTGGAAATTTGCTCACTTTTGGCTGTTTCTACTACATTATCTAATGTACTGACAGCTGTCTTTTGTGTTTTTAACGTTCCCCAATGAATAAGAGCTACTGGAGTATTGGGATTTTTTCCATGCTCCAAAAGTTTCCCTTGAATATACGGTAGATTCTTCACTCCCATGTATATAGCTAATGTATCAATACCATTTGCAAGAGATCCCCACTTGATATTATCATCTTCGTCTTTTTTCCGATGGCCGGTAACAATGGCAAATGAAGAAGCATGATCTCGATGGGTCACTGGAATTCCAGCATAAGCTGTGGCAGCAATTCCAGCCGTAATGCCTGGCACAATTTCAAAACTTACGCCATTTTTTGCAAGGGCTTCAGCTTCCTCTCCGCCTCTTCCAAAAACAAAGGGATCGCCACCTTTTAATCGCGTAACAATTTTCCCCTTTTTTGCATATTTAACTAGAAATCGATTGATTGTATCTTGCTGCAACAAATGATAATCCGGCAGTTTACCGCAATTAATCAATTCGACTCCTTCTTTTGCATAATTCAACAGTTCTTTATTGACAAGACGGTCATATAAAATGACATCGGCTTCTTGAATGCACTTTAATCCTTTTATTGTAATTAAATCTGGATCTCCAGGACCGGCTCCTACTAGATATACTTTCCCCATTATGCAACCTGCCTTCCCTTAGAGAATTGTTTCGAATTCCGATAATACGTAACCTGTTCCATAATTAATTTTTCTTTTTTCGTATAATGATATATCATCCACTTCAGGCATTTTCAAAAAACGCTTTTCCAGCTCGATATCAACGAGCTGGAAGGCCTTTTCATCCGAATCTGCGGCGATGATGACATGAATTAGTTCTTCTTTAATAGTGACTTCAAAACGGTATAGATTCATATTCTTCTTACCTTCCGCTATTTAAACAGCAACCTCTGTTAAAATATTATCAAGTTTACTTTGTAATTCTGATTTTCCTACTCGCTCTACAAAATCCAAGAAAGTTTCAGACAATAGCTTTGTTTCTTTGAAAAACAGGATAAGCTCTTTTAATACGTCATAAAGCTTTTCAGCTTCCACTTTCCCTTTTAATTTTTCATTGAACTTCCCACCAGCATTAAGTGTTCCGCCTACGTATATTTCAAAAGCCTCGACCATTTTTTTGTCTTGGTTTTTCATTTTGATACCTTGCAACCCGATTTCAGCAATAGCTCGTTGACCACAGTTATTAGGGCAACCCACCATATGCATTCTTACCGGTACATCTAAATCAATTTCTTTATCCAGTTTTTCAGCAATAGTTTTCATCCGGTTTTTTGTTTCAACAAGTGCCAGGTTGCAATACTCAATGCCTGTGCAAGAAACGGAATATCCAATGAATTTTTTTGGTTGATATGGAAATCTTTCAAAAATTGATTCTTGTTTTAATTCTTCAAGTTTTGCATCCGGAACATTAGGAATAATTAGATTTTGCGAATTACAGTTGCGGATTTCACCATTTCCGTATTTTTTAGAAAGTTCAGCAAACTCAATAACTTCGTCTGGAGTTAAACGGCCAACTGGGATATTGACTCCAACATAGTTAAGTCCTTCTTGTTTTTGTTTATGGATACCATAGAAATAGCCAGCATTCCATTCCTTCAATGCACTTTCTCCCTTTTCTGGAAGTGGACCCGTGTATTCAAGCAATTTTTCCTTAAATTGCTCTGGACCCCAATCAGCAACAAGGAATTTCAAACGAGAGCGATGACGCTTTTCACGGTAACCGAAGTCACGGAAAATCGTTGTGATGGCGGCTGCCACTTCCACTGTTTTCTCCGGTAAAATGAATAAATCAAGTTCTTCTGCTAGCATAGGAACGGAGGATAATCCACCCCCTACTTTAACGTGAAAACCAACTTCTGTCTTTCCATCAATAACCTTCGTAGCTGGATTAAATGAAACGCAGTTAATTTCAGCATTGGCAGCATTATGAACATTAGCACTGACTGACATTTTATATTTCCTTGGAAGGTTTGAAAAATCTTCGTTAAGTCGGAAATACTCAAATACATTATAAAGGACGTCACGTGTATCAAAAAGTTCGTCAGGATCGATTCCAGCTAATGCATTTCCGATTATATTCCGTGTAATATCACCACATGCACCAGCAGTAGTCATCCCAACCTGTTCTAGACGGTTCAAAATATCAGGGACTTGTTCAATAGTCAACCAGTGAAACTGAATAGCTTGGCGAGTTGTGATGTCATAAACATCTCTACCGTAATCTTTCGCAATATTAGCAAGTGTGATTTGTTGGTCATAAGTAAGGATACCACCAGGAATAACGACACGCATCATCCAATAGCCCGCTTCTTTTGGTCGTTGCAAGTATAGACCTGCCCACTTGAACATATCCCACTTTTCTTTAGGAATGGATTCAAATCCATTTGCTGCATAATGAGGAATATCGTCAAAGATCTTCAAACCATCTTTTTCTAATTTCCAGACTTCAGTTTTGTTTTTAGCAATTACCGGATTTTCAGACCAAAACTTCTCATATACCACTACTTTTTCCTCCTCGATTAAATCGCTCTCTTAGTTGTCAAATAGTTGATTACCTGTTCGACGCACTCTTCAACACTATATTGGTTGGATTCTAAAACGATTTCCGGCTGTTCAGGTTCTTCATATGGAGAGTCAATCCCAGTAAAGTCTTTAATGATTCCCTTACGTGCCTTATCGTAAAGACCTTTTGGATCACGCACTTCACATTCTTCAATCGGACATTTTATGTAGACCTCAATAAACTCGCCTTCTTCAAGCAAATCGCGTACAATTTGACGGTCTGCTCGAAAAGGGGAAATAAATGCCGTTAATACGAACTGCCCGCTATCCACAAAAAGCTTGGAAACTTCACCGATCCGCCTAATATTCTCAGTCCGATCCTCTTCAGAAAAACCCAAATCTTTATTTAAGCCATGACGAATATTATCTCCATCCAAGACATAACTTCGAATATTTCGGTTATACAACTCTTTAGCGACTGCATTTGCAATCGTTGATTTTCCGGAGCCTGAGAGTCCTGTGAACCATAGAACTGTACTCTCATGTCCGTTTTGCTTACGACGGAGTTCCTTAGTCAAAGACGCTTCATGCCAAGTTACATTCGTGCTATTACTCATTATTATCCCCCTCTTACTACTTACATATATTTGAAACTAGTTTAGTTAAATACTTCATTCTTTTTCAGGCCTTCGATTAACACTTCGATGACTTCTTTACGACTGAAGGTAGCTGGTGGAATTTCACCATTACGCAACATTTCCCTAACCTTCGTTCCGGATAAGATAACATGATCTTCTTTACCATGCGGACATGTTTTAGCAGAAGCCATATTTCCACATGTTTTACAATAAAAGCTATGTTCAAAGAATAATAGCGTGATTCCTAACTCGTCAGGTTTGAAATTACCAAAGATTTTTTGTGCATCATAAGTGCCGTAATAATCGCCCACACCGGCATGGTCACGGCCAACAATAAAGTGGGTGCATCCGTAATTTTTACGAACCATGGCATGGAAAATGGCTTCTCTTGGCCCTGCATAACGCATGGCAGCAGGGAACACTGCTAGGGAGACACGATCCTTAGGATAATATTTCTCTAGTAGTACTTTATAACTCTCCATCCGTACATCAGCTGGTATGTCATCTGATTTAGTAGCACCTACTAGCGGATTTAAAAATAAACCGTCTACAATCTCCAATGCAGTTTTTTGAATGTATTCATGTGCACGGTGAACAGGATTTCTTGTTTGGAATCCAACAACTGTTTTCCAGCCTTTTTCAGCAAAAGTTTTTCTTGTGTCAACAGGATCCAAATAATGATCTTGGAATAGTGGACGTTCGATTCGTTTAACTAATTTAATATCCCCGCCGACATATACTTCACCACGGTTATACAAATTTTTCACACCAGGATGTTTCTCATCATCCGTTTGATAAACTAATGTGGCTTCCAATTGTTTATCAGGTCTGAAGATATCAGAAACAATGAGAACTCCGTATGTTTCTCCTTCATGATTCAACTTTACTTCTTCTCCTAGAGTAAGAGCTTTTGCTACTTCATCAGTAATCGGCAAAGTAATCGGGATGCTCCAAACATGGCCGCTGCTAAGCCTCATATCCTTAACCACTGCTTGATAGTCATCTTTTGTAAAGAATCCTTTAATAGGACTATAGGCCCCAGTACCTATTAATTCCAGGTCACTTAAAGCAATCTCATCAATTTCGATTGAGTTGTTTATTTTAGTAATATCATAGTCTGGTTCCCAACGATTGATCAACGTTCCTCCGTGCGGTAAGCTAACTGTCATACTAATTTCCCCCTAAATTTTCTATTTATTAAGATAAATGTAATCCGCATTCTGTTTTTTGCGCGCCCTGCCAACGTCCTGAGCGTAAATCATCGGCATTGATAGCAGGTGCCGTACATGTTTTACAGCCAATACTAGGATATCCATTATCGTGAAGAACATTATATGGAAGTCCATTTTTATGGGCATAGCGCCATACATCTTTCCATGTCCATTGAATAAGCGGGCATATTTTAATTGATTTAAACTTATTATCTTGATTAATATATTCCGTTAATGCTCTTGTTTCAGATTGCTCCCTGCGTAGTCCCGAGAGCCAAGCAGTTGCCGTTGAAAGTACCTCAGTAAGCGGCGCGATCTTACGTATGCTGCAACATTTATTTGAATCACGGAGCCATAACTCATCTCCATATTCAGTTGCTTGTTCCTCGAGCGTCAATGCCGGCTTTTTCATTTCAATTGAAAGCTGCGGATAGCGCTTTTTAACTTGTTCAATTAATTTGTAAGTCTCTTCAAAATGAACATCCGTATCCAGAAAAACAATTTTGGCTGAAGGATTGACCTTTGCCAATAAATCCGTAAGTACTATTCCTTCAATGCCGAAACTACATGCATAAATGAGTTTGTTACCATATTGGGAATTTGCCCACTCAAGAACTTCTAAAGCACCTTTTGTCTCACTGTCCTCAGGAAATGCAGGCAAAATCTCTGTGTCGAAATTTTCATAGTTTACTAATGCAGACAATCTTAAAGCCCCCTCTAAAAACTTGCTAAATGTTTCACAGAATAGAGTAACTTGTGATTAATACTCGCTGTTGTTTTTTAACGCTTAAAAGACCCTAGAAAAAAGAGACGAATTTAACTAATACTCTCTTTTATATCAGTTAAATCCACCTCTAGTTTTCTAGTCAGCAGATACCTTATTTAATTCTCAGCTTTTCATTTCTTTCCATTTGAATAATTTTACCATCCTGGACGATAAGTGTTATGGATCCATATTTCATCGACTTAAGCATTTCTTGTAGGCGTTCAAATATTTCCTCCAGCTGATTCTCTTTTTCCAAGCCAGTTCCTCCTTTAAGAAAATCCGAGACTAGCTTATCGTATAGCTGACCCGTTTATAAAATGCATTTTCTTAAATTTATATATTCCAAAACATCTTACAATGCTATGGTTTGCAAACGAATTTTACAGAAATAAAAACCCTTCCATGATGGAAAGATTTTCAAGGTAATATTTTTTACCTTATCTTCCAAAATGATCAACATTTTGTTGGATGTAGCACCTTGCATCCATCATGCAGGTTGCTGGACTTCAAAGGGCCAATTCCCTCCGTCGCTCTGGATAAGTTTTATTATTTTAAATATTAACATATATTTATTCCTTGTCAATGGAGTTTTCTTATAAAATAACTTGGATTAATAAAATGGGTGAACTGTTATTATTATACACACTTTTCCTTGAACGGATATTGTATAAGTTAAATATGAAAATAGACTCATTTTCAAGAGAAACTCTTAAAAAAAATGAGTCTATTTCATTACTTACCTCTTTTTACAATTGTTTAAGGCCTAATTGTTAAGGTTAATTAGTTTTAATGATTGTACATAAATAATCTTTAATCTCATGAAAATAAAAATAGTTCAAAACCTTAAGCCTTTACTTTTAGTCTATTAACAGCATTTAATTATTTCTTAATTGAATCGCTTCAACAAATTCTTGCACCTGACTTTGCACACGATCAACTAATTCGCTATCTTTAATTGGGCTTTCTGGATTCTGCTTATCTATTTCCTTATCTACAAAATATAAGCCCTGCAACGGCTCACCTTTTAAAATTGAAATTAAAGGTTTAAGTGCGTAATCAATCGCCAATAAATGCCTGTTACTTCCACCAATCATAATTGGCAGAACAGGCTTATTTTTAAATGCACCCTCAGGTAGCAAATCAATCAAAGCTTTTAACACGCCTGTGTAAGATGCCTTATATACTGGTGAACCAATAATGATACCTCTAGCTTCCTGAATTTTTTCTGAAAGCTTTATTATATCTTCACTATTATACCGGCCTTGGAATAGATCATCTGCGGAAAAATCCGTTATAGAGTAATAAGCAGTGGTAAACCCCACTTGTTCAACTAGTGATCGAACATGTTTTAAAGAGATGTCAGTTCTTGATGGACTCGCTGGACTGCCTGATAAAATTACGATTTCGCTCATATAAATTTCCTCCTATTATTTTCTTATCTGCGATAAGACTTGCTGATTCAATAAAAATCACTCAATCACTAATAAATCGGATAAGAACCCTGCCTAGGTAAAGTCATGTATCATATAATCATCGTAATATTCAGAAAAATAAAAGTCAAGTGTTTAACTCGGGATTAATATGAATAACCTATTCAGAAACTTTCATCAGTTATCCCCCTCTATTTTTCCTGAAATTTAAATCTGTTTCTTCCTTGACCTTTTAATTTTTGCATCTCCAAAATAACAGGTATAGTTCCATTCTTCGGATTACACTAGTTTGCACAATGTATCGTCAAGTCTAGAGGTACAAGCTTGAATAACTAATACTAATAGTAGATAAAGCAACGGTCATATTTGCGGCTTGTTGACTCATACGCCTTAAATATGACCGTTTATTTATGTATTATTGCTTTTTCCATGAATCCCATATACTAAAAGCTGAGCAATACTCTTTATTCGTTCCTCAGTAAAATACGGTTCCGTTTTCTGTTGATGAATCTCATAATGGGTCGATAAAGCTAATGTAAAAGAAATAATTCCTACATTAAATAAGATAATATCGGAAATATAGTGAATCTCTCCAGTATCAATTCTCTTCTGAAGTTCAATAAGCTTAGCATTTGGCTTGAAGATTTGCTCAACATATTGTTTAGAAATTTCTTGATCGTATTGAGTTTCTCGAAATAATATCGAATACTGTTCTTTATTTTCAAGAATTTTTTTTATCAATGTGATAACGTGATTCTCTACAAGCTCATCCGTAGAAAGGTGGCTAGTCTCAACTTCCGCATCTTCTTTTTCACTAGGAGTAATCGTAGCCAAAAGCAACTCTTTTTTGCTGTCAAAGTATTTGTAAATCGTAGCTTCGGAAACATTACAGGCAGAAGCGATTTCATTCGTTCTGGTCATGTCAAAACCTTTACTGGCAAAAAGAGTCCGGGCTACATTAATGATCCGTTCTTTTGTTTGCTGCCCTTTTTTCAAAAATATCAACCTTCTTTTAAAAAAGATAAGACCGGCTTGTCCGATCTATTTTCCATAATAGCCTGATGATACCAATCGGTCAATATAACCTTTGGTCTATGAGACTTGCATTAGTCATATAAGACATAAAAAGAAAACATCGTCGGATTAGGACGCTGTTTTCCTTTTCAAAATTATTTAAAAGATGCATAGCCATCATCAACCATAACAATACTGCCATTAATCGCATCAGCTTCATCTAATGATAGTAGATAAACAGCATTCGCAATTGCTTCCGGCTTAATTAATTTGCCGCGCATTTGGCTTGCATTCAATTTATCGATGATTCCCATATCTTTATATCCTTGGATAATTGGAGTATCCACACCGCCTGGTGCGATACCTACTACTCGTATTCCATAAGCACCCAATTCCAAAGCCGCTGTTTGTGTCATCATTCTTACAGCGCCTTTAGAAGCCTGGTATGCGAAAGTCCCATGTGAAGCTAAATAGCCAAACACCGAAGCAGCATTTATAATAACTCCCTTACTTCCTAGTTCCTTCATTTTACGTCCGGCTGCCATGATGCCAAAAGCCACACCGTGTTGGTTTACTCCGATCGTTTTAAAGTACCCTTCCATATTTTGTTCAAGAATCATGCCACCCGCACCTATGCCAGCGTTATTGAACATAATATCAATTCTTCCATAAACATCTACAGCGATATTGACCAATGCTTCCACATCTTCTTGCTTTGAAACATCAGTTTTAACAAAAATAGCTTCTCCGCCTTCTGCCTTAATCAGTTCAACAGTTTCTTCTGCCATGGCCTCGTTAAAATCCGCAACAACGACTTTGTCCCCTTTTTTTGCAAATTTTAGACATGTTGCACGGCCTATTCCACTTGCTCCACCTGTAATAACTGCCACTCTTGCTGTCATATAAATTCCCCTTTCAACGCTCAAAATAAATAAGTAAGTATTTACTCACTTTTATTATTGATTTATTGAATAATAATTTCAAGCGAAATGATGTTTTTTTAAAGTTCCCTTTATATCTTATTGCATACAAAAAGTCGCCCTATTAAAATAGGACAGCTCATTAATATTTAGCACATTTTTACTTCAACTTTACTGATAGATTCTTTCACCATTTCGATGAAGAGTTGTATAAAACGATTATCCCCTGTTAATTCTGGATGAAAAGCACTAACCAGGACATGTTCTTGTCTCGCAGCAACAACATGTTCTTCATAAAGAGCTAATACCTCTACGTCTTCACCAATTTCTTCCGCGAATGGTGCCCGGATGAAGACAGTTGTAAATGGTTCTTCCATTCCTTTGATCGAGAGTTGTGCTTCAAAACTATCCCGCTGACGTCCAAATCCGTTCCTTTTCACGGAAATGTCCATTAATCCAAGATAAGCCTCTTCATCCCCAGTCAATTTCTTTGCGGCCAATACCATTCCCGCACATGTACCGAAGACAGGTTTTTTTAGTTCAAAAAAGGTTTTGATGGGTTCCATAAATCCGTAACGATCCATGAGCTTTCTCATCGTAGTGCTTTCTCCGCCTGGAATAATTAAGCCATCAATTTCTTTTAACTGTTCAGGTTTTTTAACAATTATAGCTTGTTCACCTGCAGCTTTAATTTGATTTAAATGTTCTTCAACAGCACCCTGTAAACCCAAAACACCGATGGTTATCATATTACCAGCCACGTTCCTGCATCCGTTCTGATGGAGCAAGCTTAGAAATATCAATACCTTTCATTGCACTGCCTAACTCTTTTGACAGCCGGCCAATCAATTCATAATCAGTATAATATGTAGTCGCTTGAACGATTGCAGTTGCAAATTTTTCAGGATTCTCTGATTTAAATATACCTGAACCCACAAATACGCCATCTGCGCCCAGTTCCATCATCAGTGCTGCATCTGCTGGAGTAGCAATTCCACCTGCTGCAAAGTTAACTACAGGCAATTTACCTGTCCGCTTAATTTCTCTTAGAATCTCATAAGGAGCACCTAAGATTTTTGCTTCTGTCATTAATTCATCGTCACTCATTACGCTCACTTTACGAATTTGGGACAAAACCTTTCTCATATGTCGAACAGCTTCCACAATATTTCCTGTTCCAGGTTCTCCTTTTGTACGAAGCATCGATGCTCCTTCACCAATCCTGCGTGCAGCTTCGCCTAAGTCACGGCATCCACATACAAAAGGTACTGTGAAATCGCTTTTTAACAAATGATATTCTTCATCAGCAGGCGTCAGCACTTCGCTTTCGTCAATATAATCAACACCCATTGATTCCAGAATCCTTGCTTCAACAATGTGACCAATCCTTGCTTTAGCCATGACCGGAATAGAAACAGCATTCAATACTTCCTCAACGATACGAGGATCTGCCATTCTTGCTACACCACCAGCTGCACGAATATCAGAAGGTACCCTTTCTAAAGCCATGACAGCAACAGCACCCGTCGCTTCGGCGATTTTTGCTTGTTCAGCATTAATGACGTCCATAATTACGCCACCCTTTTGCATCTGTGCCATTCCTCTTTTTACTGTGTCAGTTCCTAATAATTTTTCCATTACTTTTCCTCCTAATATTTGCATTTTTTAGATTTGTTAATTAGTATAAAAAATAGATGACCGTATTGAAAGTGTCAGTTTTCAATAATTTAATGGGGTCAGTTCCTAATAATTTTCCCTCTACTTTCCCCCCTAATATTTGCATTTTTTAGATTTGTTAATTAGTATAAAAAATAGATGACCGTATTGAAAGTATCAGTTTTCAATAATTTAATGGGGTCAGTTCCTAATAATTTTCCCTCTACTTCCCCCTAATATTTGCATTTTTTAGATTTGTTAATTAGTATAAAAAATAGATGACCGTATTGAAAGTATCAGTTTTCAATAATTTAATGGGGTCAGATACGAATTATTTAAAAAAGGCGGAAGCAAAATGAATATGTTAACCTGTAACTTAAATCGTATGAGTGAAGAACCATTATACGAACAATTATATTCGCATATTAAAAAAGAGATAATTGATGGACGTCTTCTCTTTGGAACGAAGCTGCCATCGAAGCGAAAATTAGCGGAGTTTCTGCAGATTAGTCAAAATACAGTCGAGACTGCCTATGAACAATTAACTGCTGAAGGATACGTTGAAGTTATTCCCAGAAAGGGATACTACATACAAACATTTGAGGATTTAGAGTATACTCAAACTGACAATGTTCCCTTAGAACAGAATGATAATAAAGTAAGGGAATTGCTCTATCATTTTCACCCAAGCCAAATTGATACTGAGAACTTTCCATTTGAAAAATGGCGAAAGTATATTAAAAATAAAATCGATGAATCTCATCAAGACCTTCTTTTACTGGGAGATTCTCAAGGTGAATATGAATTACGTTGTGAAATTGCCCACTATCTATATCATGCTCGTGGGGTCCAATGTGTCCCTGAACAGATTATCATTGGTGCGGGACTGGAAATTTTACTACAGCAGCTTGTTCTTCTTTTTGATAAAACCACCATATACGGAGTCGAAGATCCCGGTTATCACTTGATTTATCGTATTTTACGTAGCTATCCAAATGATGTATATCCATTAGAAGTTGATGAAGAAGGGGTGAAGGTCAACCCTATTGAGCAGTCTTCAATTGATGTAGTTTATGTAACCCCTTCCCATCACTTCCCCTATGGAACAATTCTGTCTGTTAACAGACGTACACGATTGTTGAATTGGGCCCAAGGGGCAGCAAATAGATATATTATCGAAGACGATTATGATAGTGAATTTCGTTATAGTGGAAAAACGATTCCTTCTTTACAAAGTATGGATGTTGGAGAAAAAGTGATTTACTTAGGATCGTTTTCCAAATCATTGATGCCTTCGATTCGTATCAGTTATATGGTTCTTCCAGCTCCGTTATTACAGAGGTATCAAGAGGAATTATCTTTCTACCATTCAACCGTATCAAGGATTGACCAACATGTTTTAACAGAGTTTATGAGGGAGGGAGATTTTGAAAAACATTTAAATCGTATGAGGAAAGTTTACCGCCGTAAATTAGAAAAAGTGATTGATTTGATTAAACCCTATCATCAACAAATATCAATCATTGGTGAACGATCAGGACTGCATATTGTTCTCACCGTAAAAAATGGGATGGATGAACAAACACTAATTCAAAAAGCGGCTGATGACGACATTAAAATATACGGACTTTCCACTTATTCCATTGAGAAAATAGATGAACATCCTCCTAAAATTATATTAGGCTTTGCAGGGATACCTGAAGCAGAATTAGAAAAAGCTATTCATCTTTTATTGAACTCCTGGGGGTTTTAAAAAGAAAAAGGAAGTTCACAAATGTAAACTTCCTTTTTCTTTTTTAACTTTTAGTTAAATATTCTTCCATCATGACCTTTGGTACCATACTGCCACCTGTAGCCCAAATAATATGTGTGGACTGTTTTATTTTTTCTTGAAGTTTTTGATCCTTGAGATATTGTTTTCCCTCTTCGCTACTGAACAATTGAACTGGTCCATATACTCCTGCGAGGGCAGACGGCTCTAAATAATATCCTTCTGTCTCAGCCAACTCTCGAAGCAAGTCAAATAATCTTTTGTCCTGTATTGTATAGCTGCCGCTTACTATTCAGATGACCTTCCGACCGCTAGTCCATCTGCTTCCGTTTTGTTATCAATTCCAAAATCCTGTACCGAGACTTTGTCATGAAGTTCCGTTGCCAATCCAAGCAACATACACGGCGAATGTGTTGGCTCTGCAAAAAAGCAATGGACATCGTCTTTGAAGGCCAATTTTAGCCCATATGTTATACCGCCGGGGCCACCACCTACTCCGCATGGTAAGTAAACAAATAAAGGATGATCTTCGTCAACCAGGATCGACATTCCTTTTAATTGATTTTTCAGACGTGTTGCAGCTGTCGCATAGCCTAGCAACAAATCTTTTGAATTTTCATCATCAATAAAATGGCAATTTGGGTCAAGAGATGCTTCTTTTCGCCCTTCTTCGACGGCTTTACTGTAATCGTCTTCATATTCCTTTACAATGACACCAAGGTTTCTTAGTTTATCTTTTTTCCACTGCTTGGCATCTGCCGACATATGTACAGTAACCTTAAATCCAAGCGATTGAAATGCCCTGATTGCTTCCATAATTGGGATTCAACCAAAAAACTTCATCTGTCTTTATAAGTTTTTTTATTAAAGGATATTTCTCTTTCCACTCTATCAAAGATAAACCTGCGATTTTTTGTTTCTCCATAGCATTTCCCTCCTAGTCATATGTAACAATATTTATCATCTACTATAACTTAGCAAATTGCTATGTACGAATACAGTACTCTTTTACTAGGACAATTTTGGTTTAAAATGTAAGATTCACTTTTAATCCCCTTCGCACACTATTAATAAACCAAACTTCCTCAGCATTATGAAGATCAGCCTTTGTTATTAATTTTTCTTTTATTTCTTTCTTCCTTAATAGCTCCTGACGGAAAGTCCCTGCAAGCAATCCTGATTCTACTGGAGGGGTGAACAGATCTCCATTTATCTTTACTACTACATTTCCGTTCGTGAACTCTGTAATATATCCTTGTTCATTCCAAAGTAAAACGTCATAGAACTCAGGGTGCCTAGTTTGAAATTTTTCATAAACTTCCCGGTTAGTCGTCTTATGATAGAGAAATGGATTTTCAGTTGATATTGGACTTTCGGCTATGATAGCTGAAATTTCTGCTTCCATTGTCTTGATTATTTGTCCTGAAACTTCAAAATCTCCATTTTCAAAAAGCAGAACCCGTACTTTTTGCATCGAATCATAATGTGAATCTGCATATTTTTGGAGCTTATTTCTAAGTTCTGTTTCAGAAAACGGATAGTCAAAGTATCCAGCTGACTGCATCATTCTATCAATATGCTCATCCAATAAAAAATACTGGCCATCTTCAAGCTTAATCGACTCTAACAGCTGATAGGTAGGTCTTTCCTCTGACAATAATTTAGCTTTTAAAAAGGCTTCGTCATACTCCTCAAGTAAGACAGAATCCCAGGTTATTCCCCCTCCTACCCCATATTCAGCTTTTCCTGTTTCCTTTTCGATAACAACCGTCCGAATAGGTACATTGAAAACTGCTTCACATTCCGGGGTAATAAAGCCGATTGCACCGCAATACACTTCACGTGGAGAATTCTCAAGTTCAGTGATAATTTTCATCGTTTTGATTTTCGGTGCTCCTGTTATCGATCCACAGGGAAAAAGCGCCTTGAATATATCAATAATCGTTGTTTTTGGTTTCGTTTTAGCTGTGATGGTTGATGTCATTTGCCACACAGTCGGGTACTTTTCAATTTCCTTAAGTTTCGGTACCTGAACGCTCCCTTGTTCAGCAATCATTCCTAGGTCATTCCTGAGCAAATCAACAATCATTAAATTCTCAGCCTGATTTTTTTCAGAACATGCTAACCAGTCCGCATTTGCCTGATCCGTTTTCACGGTAATCCCACGCTTGACTGTCCCTTTCATTGGACGAGTAATTAGCTGACCATCCACCCAGCGGAAAAATAACTCGGGAGAAGCCGACAGAATTCGATGTGTCCCGATATTCAAAAAAGCACTATAGTTCGATCGTTGTGCTCTCTTTAGCCTATCATAGAAAGCAAAGTCGTCCCCCTCGAACATAGATTGCAATCGCATCGTATAATTCACTTGATAGGTATTGCCTTTCTCGATTTCAGCTTTTATCGTTTGAAACCCAGAATGATATGTATGGGAATCCGTTTCTGATTCCCAATCATTTAATTGAAATGAACCAGTTATTTTTCCCGGGAACTCTTCCGGTTTCTCAAAGATACCGAACCACAATAACGGCATTTTTGCTCCTTCTTTTACTTTAAAAGACTTTTCAAAAGCAGGCGCCGCTTCATAAGATACATAGCCTGCTGCATAATATCCCTGCTCGATTGCTGCCTGGACCTTTTGGAATTGAGGGAGGACATCCTGTAAAGAATGGGCGATAAAAACTTCTTTCGGTTCCGTAAAATATAACGGTTTTTTAACATCTTGTTTATCTGTGAAGTGAAATAATAGTGATAAAGGTTCTTCCTGTTTCATGCTTCTCTCCTTACTTTATTTATAAGATTCTAAGTAATTAGATATGGTATGTAATTGAAAATGAGCTTGCAGACACATAATCTGCAAGCTCATTCACATTTACACTTATTTCATTCCAGTAACTTCTGCAATGATTTCATAGGAACGAAGGCGTGCGTTATGATTATAAATGGCAGAGTTAATAATCATTTCATCCGCCTGAGTCTCATCTAAAAAGGTCTGTAATTGTTCTTCAACTTCTTTCGGGTTTCCGACAATAGAAGCGTTCAGTTGTTTCATGACAATGGCTTTTTCATATTCTGTCCAAATACCTTCCATCGTATCAACTGGCGGAGCCATTTGTCCAGGTGTATTTCGAATCAAGTTTAAAAATTGCTGCTGATAAGAGGTAGCAATTCTTTGTGCTTCTTCAGTAGTATCCGCTGCAAATACATTGACACCGACCATCACATACGGCTTATCTAAAACTTCTGATGGCTGAAAATTATTACGATAACGTGCTAAAGCCGGTTGAGTATTTTCAGGTGAAAAATGGCTTGCAAATGAGAATGGTAATCCCAGCTGTGCTGATAGTGCCGCACTGAAGCCGCTTGAACCAAGCAGCCAAATCGGGATATCTTGCCCTTCACCAGGAATAGCACGGACTCGATTATGTTTTGAATCAGCATCTAAATAGCTGCGGAGTTGCGCTAACTGCTCAGGAAAATCTTGGCCATTATTACGGACATCGCCACGGAGAGCCATTGCAGTATATTGGTCACTTCCTGGAGCACGACCTAATCCTAAATCTATTCTACCAGGATACATAGCTTCTAACGTTCCAAATTGTTCTGCGATGACGAGTGGTGCATGATTTGGAAGCATTATGCCCCCAGAACCCACACGTATTTTTTCTGTCCTTCCAGCAACATAACCGATTAACACAGAAGTCGCAGAGCTAGCGATTCCAGGCATGCTATGGTGTTCTGCTACCCAGAAACGGTTATAATTCCATTTCTCCACATGCTGAGCTAAATCTACTGTATTTTTAAAGGCTGCTGATACTGTACCACCCTCGACAATAGAAGCTAGGTCCAGTACGGAAAAAGAAATGTCTCTAAGTTTTTTTGCAGGCTGATCAGCATTCATATCTTCAACTTCTTTCAATTATGATTAATTGGACGCAAAGTCATCATATAGAAAATGCAGATAAATTGCACACAAAATGCTCTACCTGATTATTTGAGCAGAAGTTCATTAGCAATCAAACGATACGACTTCAGACGGTCCTCCAACTTATGAGTTATAGTAATAAGCATGATTTCATCTGCTTGATATTTCTCCTGTAACTCCAAGAGCTGGTGCTTTACTTTTGAAGGTGTGCCCATAATCATTTTTTTATCCATCTTTCCCTTCAGTTCTTTTTCTTTTGCATTCCATGCATACTCCCTCGCCTCTTCTATACTTGGGACCATTTTTCTTTCCCCAAAGCCACTTTGGATTTTCCAGAGTGTATTGCTTAGTGCTATCTCTTTCGCTTGTTCCTCGGTTTCGGCACAAAGGGCCGAAACCGTTAATATTGTTTTAGGCGCATTCAGGATCCCTTTTGCTTGAAAATGTTCACGATAATACTGAAGACTCTTAATCCCATCATTGTCGCTCATGAATTCACCGAATGCGTAAGAAACCCCATTTTCCGCCGCGAGTTTTGCACTTTTTTCACTTGTTCCAAGTACCCATGGTACAGGTGGAATTTTTGGGATTGGTGCAGCAGAAGTATTTTCAAAAAGGTGATCTTTTGGAAATTTCTCTCGAAGAAAATACAATAGTTCCTTTACGAGGTCAGGCATTTTGTATACATTTTGCAGATAATTATCGGATAATGCCATAGTCGCTTCTGCCGATCCTCCTGGAGCACGTCCTATGCCGATATCAATTCGGCCCGGAAAAAGTGTTGCAAGCATATTATAGGTCTCTGCAACGCGATATGGCTTGTAATGCGGAAGCAACACAGCCCCTGCTCCAATTCGAATGTTTTTTGTTTGCGCACCAATATAGCTTATCAATACCTCCGGAGCTGAACAGGCTAATCCTGGTAAATCATGATGTTCCGTAAACCAAACCCTGCTATAGCCAAGTCTATCTCCCTCTTGTGCGAGTAAAAGTGAATCGTTCAATGCCTGCTGCGCGGTTTGACCGGATGCGATTGGTGATTGATCTAAAATGCTTAGCTTCATTAGGGTTCCCTTCTTCCCATTTCTCTCTTAGTTATATAATCGTAAAACATTGAATATAAAATGTCGCCTAATACGCTTGTTGTTAGTTTAGTTTGTAACTCTTAGCTGAAATAATAAGTGGATATTCTGGATTGGTAAATAGGAGTGAATTGTAAATTCTAACGAGGTTATTTTTAAAATATACATTTTTTATTACTCTTATAGATGGAACCCGATTTGTTTTTACCATATATTCTAAAGAGATGTTTTAAGGAATATTTATTGAATAAAAAAATAGAAAGACCCTAAAATTGGGCCTTTCCTTTAAATTATTCATTTTTTTAAACTGAGATAAGATTTCTTCTGCAATAATAGGTGAATCCAAGCGAGCCGCTACAAAGGGAGGTTGCACTCGATTATTCGATTCTACAGGCAATCCTAACCAGACAACATGACCATCGATGATAATAAAAGAGAAGGAAACTGGCATACAAATGAAATAATCTGTAAAAATTTCCGGATTTCTATTCCCTGAAATGATAGTCAATTTGACTTCAGGGTCTCTTTTCATTAGAATCAGCTTCCATTCCTCTGACAAATTTTTAAAATCTGGCACGGCCACAATAATTTCTTGTTTAGAGGAATCTATATCTGCTAATAAGTTGTCCAACTTACGGGCATGCATCCATTGCAGTCGGGGATGCTGAAATTTCACCCATTTTCCAATATCTTTCCTTGCGACCATCTGACCGTTTTGGATTTGATGATCAACAAGCTGACGAAGTGTTTTGCTACGATAAACATGCTTATTAACAAAAGAAGTATCACAAACATGTACGAACTTCCCTTTGGTCCTTGTTATCGCCACATTTATTAGCCTTTCACTTTCTCTTCCGGTCAGCAACATTCCTGCACGATTTTGCGGATAACTATCAACCGTGTCAAAAATCATGACATCCCTTTCACTGCCTTGGAAACGATGTACAGTTGCAGCTATGATGTCTGCTGTTTGCCTTTCTTGACTATACAAGTCATCCAAAAGTTTTTCCATCAAGTTAGCCTGGGCACGATATGGAGCAACATAACCAATGGATCGAGCCCCGCCAACATACGATTCATGAATCAGCTGAAAGGACAAAAGCAACTGCCATGGATTCATTCTCGAATGGGATGTGCGTTCCGTCATGCAATATTCACCTGAAAAGCTAGTATCGACAAGTGCAGCTGCCTGATTTGCAAACGGTTCCGCTGATCTTATGCTATCTCTACTTGTCAAAACACTTTCATGGTCTCCAACAAAATTGTTATAGACCACACGATTCGTAAATGCCGAAATTTCTGGATGCATACGGCGCTGTTCTTTTAAGAGAAATAAATGAGGATGAAGTTCCCCCTCTTCTACTGATTGTGCAACCCCCGCGCGATGAAAGATGTCTTCTTTCAGCCAAAGTTTCACTAGAGAATCACGTGCAGAAGCAATTGGTGGCAATTGTTTGAAATCACCGCAAACGATAATATGTTTGGATAAGGCTGCCGCAAAAGCTACTTGCGGTACGTAAGCCATGCTGGCTTCGTCCAAAATGATTAGATCATATTCTTTTTGGTATACCGTTTCATCGCTAGCAGCTTTAGCCAAGGTCATTCCAATAATTTTAGCCTCTTTCACAAGTAGCATCTCTTTTTGACGAATTTTCTCTAATACTTTAGCTAATTTTTTTCTAATTCAATTAAATGATTGGTATCTCTTTTGCTAAATGAACCAGCTAAATCCTGCTTTAACAACCTCTTTTCTTCTGCAAGTTGCTCTTTTTCTTTCATCAAGTCCGGTTCATGCTTCCCTAATAGTTGACCTGTAACAATATCATCATGGATAGCTAGAGAATCACCTATTTGTGAACCATAGCGAAGCACATCCCCTTCATGGAAACGGTCTTTCTTTTTAATAAATGTAGAGATTTCAGCCATCAGTACATCGACAGCTTGATTGCTATGTGACAGCACCAGGATATTTTTATCTTGGAAATAATGATTTGCAACTGTACGTGCCAATGTATAAGTCTTTCCTGTTCCTGGAGGTCCCCAGACAAAAGTGACAGGATTAAATTTTGAACGTGCATATAATTCTTTTACACTGCTTTGTTTTTCATTTACCGGATGTTTTTGGGGCATAGATGGATCCATTAGACGCTTAATCCGTAGCCTTTTCTTTTTGCTTCTCTTGATTTCATCTAGACGGGTAATCAATTGTTCTAGTAATTCCCAGGGATCATGGTATAAAAAAGCTTCCCCGATTAAATCACCTAATGATCGTTCAAAAGCGATGATTATACTTTTCCCTTCAGATGATAAGACCCTCCCATCCTGTTTTATTCCTCCCCATTCCAATCGAATAATGGAACCTATAGGAATTTTTATCGAGGAGCTTGTTTCAAAATAGTAGGTGAAAGAACCATCACTTGTAAGTAAATGGCCATTCGAAACAAGGTATTTTGTGCTTCCGTATTTTTTCAAATGCAAAATTTCAAGTTGAAGTGCCTGTTGCCATTCTTTTATATAGTTAACCGTTGAATTCATTTTTCACTTTCCTCACAAAATATGCCTTTGGATGTATAAAGAACTGGCCCATTAGCTAGGCGCTATTGCGATGAATAACCAAGGCTCTAGGCTTTTTATGCAAAACCTGTCCCGTGACAATATCTCTTCTTTAACATATAAAATAAGGCCCAATCAAAAGATTGGGCCTCTCATTTGCCAATAGTCTTACTATAGCATTTTTTATTTCATCATACCATGGGCTCTTTTGGAAGAAATGGTTTACATTAGCCCTTTGACAGCTCTGTGAATTGTTCTACTAAATCACTGAAAATCCTCATAGCATTTTCAATAGGCTCAGGTTTAGTTAAATCTACGCCTGTTTTCTTGAGCAGGTCTAACGGGAATTCAGAACTGCCGCTTTTCAAGAAGGTCAAATAACTTTCGAGGGTTTTTTGATCTCCGGAAAGAATTTTATCTGCAATTGTAATAGCTGAAACGTAACCTGTAGCATATTTATACACATAAAATGGACGATAAAAATGCGGAATGCGTGACCAGCCATACTTCACTTCTTCATCGAAAACTATTTCATCACCATTATATGTTCGGAAAATTGTTTCATAAGCTGTGTTAAACACCTCGGCATTTAGTGGTTCATCATTTTCTGCCTTCTCGTGAACGATCTTTTCAAATTCTGCGAACATCACCTGTGTGAAGAAAGTTCCCTTAAAGCTATCGATAAAATGGTTAAGTAAGTGCTTTTTCTTTTGAACGTCTTTTGTTGTATTAATTAAATGGCGAATCAGCAGAATTTCATTCACCGTAGAAGCAACTTCCGCTACAAAAATGGAATAGCCTGCTGTTATTTGCGGTTGATATTTTGAGCTATAGTATGAATGCATCCCATGGCCAGATTCATGCGCAAGTGTAAATACGCTGTCAAGATCATCACGGTGATTTAGTAAGATAAATGGATGAACACCATAAAGTCCTAAGTTGTAAGCCCCAGACCGTTTTCCAGGTGTTTCTCTGACATCAATATAGCGTTTTTCTTTAAAGGTTTTTAAGATAGAAGTATATTCTTCACCCAGCGGTTTCAACGCCTCAATCATTAAAGCAAAACTGTCATCATATGATATTTCTTCTTTTGCACCTTCGACCAATGGCACACTTAAATCGTATGCACGCAATTCATTTACACCCAAAAGCTCTTTCCGCAGCTGGATGTATTTATGCATCGGTCCTATATTTTGTTTAGTAGACATAATTAAGTTATCATATACCTCTTTTGGAACTTGATCACCGAACAATGATTTTTCTAATGCAGAAGGGTAGTTCCTTAGTTTAGAGAGATTCACGTTATTCTTGATTGCTGTTGAAAGTGTTGAAGCAATCGTATTTTTCAGTTGTACATATGGCTGATAATACGCAATGTATGCCTCTTTTCGAATATCACGATTGTCATCTTCAATCAATTTTGAATATAATCCTCGGGTCAGCTCTACTTTTTCGCCGTCTCCATTTGTCACTTCACCAAACTTAATGTCAGCATTGTTGATCATCCCGAATGTTTTTTGTGGTGCTGAAAAGGCTTCACCTATTTGGGAAAGGACCTCTTCCTGTTCTTTCGTTAACACATGGGTTTTATATCGATAAGAATCTAGTAAATCTTCTTCAAAATATTTCAAACCCTCTATTTCTTTTATGTACCCTTTTAGCGTTTTTTCTTCTAGGCTTAAAAGAAATGGCATGAAGAATGAAGAAGCATTGCTAATTTTCTGACCTAACTGACTTGCCCGATCAAGCAAAGCCTGTGATGAAGTAACCCTTGTATCCAAATCTGTTTGCAGCATCGCAAATACATAGAGTTTATTATAAATGTAACCAAGTTCCTCACTTGACCGTAAATACTCAAACAAGTCTTGAGCTGTCTGAATTTGTCCATCATAGGTTTTTAATTTTTCTGTCATCTTAAGGACTTCTTGATAATCCTTTTCCCATTTATCCTTGTTATCGTAAATATCATTTAGATTCCAAGTTTCTTCCTCTTTGATTTCGTCACGTGTTTTGTACGTTTGCATTTTATTGGCACTTCCTTTCATACTTATAGGCTTACCCTCTATTATAAGCGACTTTCAGAAAAACCTGCATAAAAAAACCAGTATGCTAAAAATACATACTGGTTATTACATAAAATATAATTAGAATTTAGCTGCAGCTTCTACAACTTTCGTCAATCCTTCAGCAATAATGTCTTGTGTGCGGTCTGGATATTGATTGTGCCCTTCGATAACAACTGTTTCTGGGTTCGTTATCCCCCATAGGTTTAGATTCATTGTTACAAATTTCACTGCCATTTCAGCAGCATCCATTCCTGGTAAAGCATAATCTGAACCACGAGCATTAAGTACAGCCACTTTTTTCTCTGGAATAAGACCAACTGGGCCTTCCGCAGTATATTTAAATGTTGTACCTGCTTGAGCAAGATAAGAAATATATGTTACAAGAGGAGCCGGTACCGTAGCGTTCCATAACGGGAATGCAAATACTACTTTATCAGCAGCAAGAAACTGGTTCAAGTATTGTTGCACGTTATCCGCTTCTTTTGATTCTTCTTCAGTCAATTCCATACCTTGGTTGCGTTTGAATATCGCTGTAATTGCTGTGTTTCCGTAATATGGTAAGTTGAGTTTGAATAAATCCAATTCAGTAATTTCATCGTTAGGATTTGCTTCTTTATATGTGCTTAAAAACGATTCATACATTTTCACGCTGATTGCTTGCTCTGCTGGACGGTCGTTTGCTTTGATTAATAATACTTTAGACATAGTTGGTTCCCCCAATTGTAATTAATATGTGTATGTGAATAGCACAGTTTAATCCGAAATATTTAATCAAGATATCTCGAAGTAACTGCAATTCCTACATACACATTATAATTGTGTTAATAAAATAAAACAAGATATATGTTTTTGGGGTTATATACTATATTTTGTGTTTTAGATACTTTTACAGACATATAAAGAAATAAATATCGGAGTTCTCGAGTTATGGTGAACTTTCTAAATCCCCTTTTTAACAGTTACAAGCATATAATATAGAAGAAAAGAGCAAATAAATAAACGAGAGCAAATACTCTCGTTTATAACTCTTTATGATTGAAAGGACATTTTCCTTTTATCGGTTCAATATCATCACCAATAAAAAATTGTTTCCATTCATTATGATTTACATCGCCAAAGTGGCTGATATCCGGATGTTTCGGGAGATTATCCCATTTTTCTACTCGTTCACGCACCTTTTCACGTGACATGATTCCGCCTTTTTCTGTACCTTCTAATCCTTCAAAGATCATTCGGGGTTGGAAGCCTAGTACAAGACTATTTCCTAAATCACGGGTTTTACGCTGTTTATATGCAGGTGCATTACCAAAGATAAAAATTGGTTCCCCTGCAAAATGGTAATCCCATAAATAATGATCCGGATCTTTTGGCTTTTCATTTGGCCAAGGTTTCTTATCATTTATATGAAGATACTGAAGGATTTCCCAAAATCGTTTTCGATATAATTCTAAATCTCCCTCTTGCTTTTCTGGCTCCATAAAAACAAACAAACCATGTCTGACATATGGAGGTTCCTGGAATAAGTCTAGAAAGCTTTCCACAGCTTTTGGGAGATTGGACCAATCTTTCTGTGTAATATATGCATAACGAAGCTCACCTTTTTTTTCCGCGTTCATACCAAAATAACAAGGAAATGTTTTATCCATCACTGTATTGTGGAAAGTTTGATATTCCTTGATTAACCATCGAGGTACTCGATCAGGATTTTTCATATCTTCTTTCGTTAACAAACATGAATTCGCAGTCAGCATCTCTTTTCTCCTTCAAATTGATATACTATCTTATACCCAGAATTTGATAAAGTAAACGTCCATAACAGCTAATTCTCTCGTCATATTAAAAGATGCTGCAATAGATTCAAATTTTTTTGATTTCATCTGTATCAGCCTGAGCTAGTCTGCAAAAAAAAGCAGAGTGAATCCAATCTCATGAATTATTATAATGGACTGGTCTGTGGCAAAAACTCCTAGAAATCAAACTAAAGCAAATCTCCCTATAATGTTAAGGTAAATACAAAGTAGAACCTAAATAAAAGATTAAAATAAAGAGGTTAATGATCATTTTCTATACTTTAGGATAACCTAAAAACTAAGGAGTGATTATATATGACAAGAAGAAATAAAATCCTAGTAGCGGGAGCTAGAAAAGGTCTTGATGATTTAAAAGCCAAAGTAGCTGGTACGAAGAATCATGAAGATGCAAAGTTTGAAGTTGCAAAAGAAGTTGGCGTACCACTGAAAAAAGACTATAACGGTCAACTGACATCAAAGCAAACTGGAAAAATTGGTGGAAAGTTAGGAGGAGGTATGGTCAAGGAACTTATACAGATGGCTCAGGAAAACTTAGGAAAAAACAATAACTAATTCATTGAATCACGATTGCTTAACAAATATAAACTCAAATCTGTTTAACATATAGAAGGAGACGGACATTTCCTTATACCCGCCTCCTTTTTGCTCAAATTTCAAATATATAAATGATTTTCATAAATTTTAAGTTAAAAATTTATTCATTACATCTCGGTTTAGTTGATCATTAGTACCTGCAAAAACAACGGACCTTTTATCAAAATTGATCGACTAGAAGTATTGTCGTTCCTGTCTGCCTTTAATTGTTTTATAATTTTAATGACTTATTGAACCATAATTGGAGACACCCTGTGGTTTATGTTAATAGATTAGACTTTAATGCTAAAAATAAAAAGCAGCCAGGAATGTTAAGATTCCCAAACTGCTTGAAAAATTATTGCGCCGTATATCCACCACCTATTTAAATGAATAAATTTCTTTACATCATCACGTACAGTCATATCCTATTTTTCATTCTTTTTACAAAACTCCATATTCCTTTTCGTTACTTTGATAGATTTCTTCAATTTTCTTACCCTTGGCCCGTGCCAATACTTCCATCCGAACAGCTAATTGTTTCATGGTGAAATCTAAAACAGCTTGTTTATCATTATCAAATGGATTGCCAAACCGATCATATCCTTCCATATTTAACGCGATGGCAAGTGGGGCAAGTTCTGCCATTCTTTTTTCAACTTGTCTAAAAATATGTGGATGCTCACTGATAATCCTCTGGAGCAAAAAAGTGCCATATGCAATATGGCGCGATTCATCTTTTTTCAAAAGGCCAACCCCTTTTAATAAACCAGGCATCATATTATTGTTTTCGAGTGTCTGATAAAACCCAAAATACCCGGTTTCAGCAAGTACTCCCTCGGTAAACATATTATATACAGTGGCCGCTTCCGCCAATGCTTCAGGAGACTGATCGTGTATTAGTTTCTCCATCGCCTCAGGCAGTATTTCGTAAAAAATAGATTTGTATGTTTCTGAATGATAAACTGTTAGATCACCTGTTTCACCAATTTGATCTAAAGTATAACGGAAAAATTCCATATGCTTTGCTTCCTCGAATAAGAAAGTTGTTAAGTACATTTCCTCTTCAATTCTACCTTCCTTTGCTATAGCCATAATAAGCGGAAGTAAATCCAATGTTACGGCTTCTTCTCCGCCCTGGAAAAGCGAAATAATCCGTAATAAAACTTCTCTTTCAATACTAGTAAACGACTTCCAATCTTCTATATCCTGACTGAAATTAATGTCACGCGGATTCCATACACCGAATTTTTTTGCCTTTTGATAGAGTTTAAACGGAAGGGTATCTTCTCTAAAACTTCGGCTGCTGGTCGTCAAATTCGTTCTTTTCATTTTTTATCCTCCTTAAAATAGAGAATCGTAAACTTGTAAACACATAAGCATAGATAATCAAATTTGTAAGGCCCTACCTTATATTGTAAGATATTAGTAAGTTTTTACCTATCACTGAAAAAGTAGGGAGGAATAAAGTCGAATGCTTGAGGAAACCTTGTTGAATCATGTTAAAAATATTTCCATACAAAAAGATATGAGAAATAAATCCAAAATGATTGTAAAGGGCTGTGTAGATTTTTTTTCATTTCAACGTGCCTCTTTGTTCAGTTACTCTTGTTTAAGTGGTATGGGTGAAGGTATTTACTCATGCACAAGTAAAGAAACAATTTCGTTACATCATGTCAAAGAAAATATTCATGATATATACCCCATCCACCAAGCTCTCATAAATAACAAACCAGTATATTTAACAATTAAACATACGAAATCATCCATACCTGCAAAATACGTTAAAAGATTTGCAATCTCTTCATTAGCTGTAATTCCGGTTATGGTCAATGAAATGGTTATTGGTTTTGTTTTAGTTGACCCAATACAGACCAACGAACCTGTTACAAAGCATGATTTAATGAAGCTTTCCCATTATTTAGAACTGGCAGTCAGTACAACTTTAGAATCCTCCCCCCCCTCATACCTTCTTAGTAATCGTGAAGTCGAAGTCCTACAATATTTAGCTAATGGTCTAGGGTTAAAACAAATGGCACCAAAGATGAGGGTAAGTGAATACACTGTTAGGGATTATATTTCTTCTGCCATTAGGAAATTAGGAGTCAATCATCGTACAGAGGCTGTAGCTGTCGCTATCCGGCACAAGATAATTATTTAAAAGAATATAAAACAAAAAAACCTTCATAGAAGGTTTTTTTGTTTTAAAATATTATTGAGTGACTTTTTCTTCAACTTTCGTAGTCCAGTTTAATTCATCTTCAACCTTACCTGTTTGGATACCAGTTAATGTATCATAAAGTTTTTTAGATAATTCACCAGTCTCTCCGTTTTGAACTATCATTTCTTCACCATTCCACAAGAATTCACCAATTGGAGAAATCACAGCGGCTGTACCAGTACCGAATGCCTCTTCTAATTGTCCTGATTTAAAGGCTTCATAGACTTCCTCCATAGAAATACGCCGTTCTGTTACTGGAAGATTCCAATGCTTTAACAATTCAATAATAGAATCCCGAGTAATTCCTGAAAGGATGCTACCATTTAAAGCTGGAGTAATGATTTCACCATTGATTTTGAAGAAGACATTCATGCTTCCTACTTCTTCAATATATTTTTTTTCTACTCCGTCTAGCCAAAGCACTTGAGAATATCCCATCTTTTCAGATTCCTCTTGAGCTTTAAGGCTTGATGCATAATTACCACCTGTTTTAGCTTCTCCTGTACCACCATTTACGGCACGTGTAAAAGCTGATTCCACCGCTATTTTAACAGGGTGAATTCCCTCTTTATAATAAGAACCTACCGGTGACATAATGATGATAAATTGATAGCGATCTGATGGAGAAACTCCGAGATAAGGTTCAGTAGCTATAATGAAAGGTCGAATATATAAGGACGTCCCTTCTGCTCGAGGAATCCATTCTTTATCAACGCTAATTAAGGTTTTTAAGGCCTTTAACGCGAAATCCACATCAACATCTGGTATACATAGGCGACTATTTGAATTATTTAAGCGTTCAAAATTCTTTTTCGGGCGGAATAAAATAATTTCATCATCTGATGATACATATGCTTTTAATCCTTCAAAAACAGATTGGCCATAGTGAAAAATCATAGCTGACGGCTCTAATGCGAGCGGTTGATAAGGAACAATTCTTGGATCATGCCACCCTTGCCCTCGTGTGTAATCCATAATAAACATATGATCGGTAAATTTCTTACCGAACTCAAGCTGGTCCGCTTGTGGTTTTTCTTTCTTTGTTGTACTAAGCGTGATTTGCATGTCATGTTCCTTCATTACCAAAACCCCTTGTTGAATATTTTTACAAGATTTCACTTCCATAAAATCTATCTTAACTTAGTTTACTCCTATCAGGAATCATAGTTCAAGCCCTTATGACTAAATTTTCGGAATTTTTTCAAAATAATTTGATTTTTTTGATTACTTTACGTATGATTCCTGAAAAAAGACTCTAATATTCCTTTTTTGTAAGAAAAAAACTTTTATTATCCCTATTAAAATCCTTTAATACTAATGGCTTGATTGGAATTCTGAAGATTCTTTTATAAAGTCTTAAGTTAATTTTAACAAATATCATTGAATAATGCCAATGTGCATCTTTTCCGTTTGCCGTTGAAGATTACCATCTTGATTACATAAGACCTACAATAGCGAAGGAAAATCATTACCGATTCAAAATAGATAGAATGGAGCGAATTAAGGGCATTTGCCACATTCAAAATGCCAATCACAATCAAGATACAAGAGATTCTTATATAACATTCTACAGTTGCTAATTTATGCCTCTCATCTAAAATTGGCTTCCTATTCCCTATGTGAGTAAGATATAAAATAAAAATTTTCCCTAAGCCGATTCGGATTTGTACAAGAATGTTATAGCAACATTTTTTTTAGTAAAATTTAATTTAGTAGTTTACTACTAAATAATAATCTTATATACTTATCCCACGAGATAGATAAAATGCATGCAACTCATATTATTATAGATAAAACGCATGCCACTCTCTTATAATTCACGAAAAGGGGTAACAATATGACAAAAAACAGGTGGTTAATTGCTTTATCAGCTATTGCTATTCACCTTTCCATTGGTGGTGCATACGCATATAGCGTATACAAGAAACCTTTAGTTGAGACTATGGGGTGGTCAGAAACTGAAGTAACTTTAGCATTTACAATTATGATGGCGCTTGCAGGAACCTCTGCAGCTTTCTTTGGGAAATTTGTTGAAAAGAATGGTCCAAGAAAATCAGCCTTAGTTGCTGCTGTATTATTCGGTTTAGGACAAGCTGGTTCTGGTTTGGCTGTCATGATCGATTCACTTCCACTTTACTTACTAACATATGGAGTATTAAGTGGTCTTGGTATGGGTATTGGATACATTTCACCAGTATCTACTCTTGTCAAATGGTTCCCTGATAGAAGAGGACTAGCAACAGGAATGGCTGTACTCGGTTTTGGTGCTGGAGCTCTTATTACAGCCCCAGTTGCAGCAAGCCTTATGGAATCCGTTGGAATTTATTCTACTTATTACATTTTAGGAGCAGGCTATTTCATTCTTATGTTTTTAGGTGCTTCATACATTGCACCACCAAAAGCGAATTGGATTCCTGAAGGTATGAAAAAAGATATTGAGTCAGGAAAAAAAGAAATTAAGAAAGATCTAAGACAATTAACTGCAAAAGAAGCGGTTAAAACAAAACATTTCTGGATGCTTTGGTCGATGAAATTAATTAATACTAGTGCAGGGATTATGATGATTTCTGTGGCTTCTCCTATGGCTCAAGACGTAGTTGGATTGTCTGTAGCTGGCGCAGCAACTCTGGTTGGTATCATGGGAATCTTCAATGGTGGAGGCAGACTTGGTTGGGCAGCAGCCTCTGATTATATTGGTCGCCCAAATGTTTTCGTCATTTTCTTTATTATTCAAATCGGAGCGTTCCTCTTACTTCCAACTACTACAAATTCGTTATTGTTCCAAGGTCTTATATTGTTAGTTGTTAGTTGTTATGGTGGAGGTTTCTCAAATCTTCCTGCATTTGCTGGAGATTTATTTGGAACAAAAGAAATTGGTGCTATCCATGGTTATCTTTTAACAACATGGTCTCTTGGAGGAGTTTGTGGACCAATGCTGGTTACCGCAATTAGAGAAAGTACAAACAGTTATATTCCAGTGTTCTATGTTTTCGCTGCATTAATTGCAATTGCTTTCTTGATTTCCATCTGGTCGCGTTTAGATATCAAAAAAATGCAAAGAGAACAGAAACAAGGATTTACTAATAAATTAAGTAAAATATCATAAATTTAGAGAGTAGTTTTTCTGACTATTTTGTTCGATAAATATACTAGATCAAGGCATTATCAAGGTAACTTCCTTATTGGGAATTTTCTTGTGATAATGCCTTTTTCATTTTATATTTTACTCTTTATTATATTTCATCAGAATTTACATTTTATAAAAATTGAAAACAATTACTGAATGGCACTTTTCAGGAACTTCAATATAAAACTTCTAGAAACCTCAGTAAATTCATAATCCCTCCCTTCCCTTTCATACATATTACTATCTACCCTACTCCCCCTATTGCACTCAAACTCAAAAGTATAAAATCGTTTTATCATATTTAAAAGGCAGTTATAATTTACACTTTTAAAAATTCAGGCTTTATATTATTAGCATTTTCTTTTTGTATTATATATTTTTGAACCACCCTAAACTGTGATAAAGGCTTAGTTTTTTCTATAAAAAAATCCTAAATTAGTTATTTCGTTATAGCATATTTTTAAAACTAATGTATAATAACTGTTGGTAATCTTTGTTTAGTAAGTATTTTCAAGGGTTTTTACTACTAAATAAGTAACACATTCTAACAAATTTTTTTGAAACATCAACTAGGGGGAGCAATATGAGTTATTATAACCCGCAACAAATGGCGAAAATTGCAATCAAAGCAGGAACTAAGAAAGCAACATTGCCGCTAACTAGTCTAATAATACTAGGTTTCCTAGGTGGGGCCTTTATCGCTTTGGGCTATTTATTTAACATAAGGGTCACCGCAGGCTTACCACATGAGTGGGGTACACTGAATAACTTAATAGGTGGTTTAGTATTCCCGTTAGGTTTAATACTTACTGTAATTGCCGGCGGAGAATTATTAACTGGAAATATGATGGCTGTATCGATGGCTGCGCTTGCTAAAAAAGTATCTGTTAAACAATTATCAATAAACTGGATCTTAATTGCTATAACCAACTTCGCAGGTGCCATTTTTGTTGCTTACTTTTTCGGACATCTACTTGGATTGACCGAAACTGACATCTTTTTGAATAAAACGATAGCTGCAGCACAATCAAAGGTTGATGCCAATTTTATCGAAGCATTCATTTCAGCTGTCGGCTGTAATTGGCTGGTAGCCCTGGCTATTTGGATTACATACAGCGCTGAAGATACTACAGGAAAAATCATTGGATTGTTCTTGCCGATTTGTGCTTTCATTACACTTGGATTCCAGCATATTGTTGCCAATATGTTTGTCATTCCAGCAGGAATTTTCGTTGGTGCCGTTACTTGGGGTGAGTATTTTATGAACTTTATCCCAGTCTTCCTTGGAAATGCTGTTGGTGGTGCCATTCTCGTAGGCGGTCTGTATTACGGAGCTTATGCACGTCAGGACAAAAAAGTTGTAGAAGAAATAAAGTATATAAAAAAATCATCATAATTTTTTTAATACAAGGCCTTCATTTTCCAATGGAGGTTTGTTTTTCATTTTAACCAAAGAATTTTGGTATTTTAATATGAGGTTTCAGTCTGCCTCTTACTTGAAATATATTGGTTTATTAAAGAACTTCAATGATTCTGTGAAGTAAATGAGATGAATGCATCTGCCCTAAATTAGAAATTACTTTAGAATACACCCTTTGTTCCGAATTACGAAATATTTGAATTCTAATTAAAGGTAGAATCAACATCTCGCTTGAAAACAGTCTGTACTTGAACCATCTAATGTCAAATTACATCTATTTCCCCCTAATCATTTATTACTGTTGGTATTATTGTTTAACTCTAAGCCTAACAAGGGTATTAAGTAGCTGATGAGATTTAGGGGGGATTGTCTTGTGGATAAACAAACCATTTTTTAAGTATGCATGTGGAATTATCTTAATAATTTTAATTATTTTTTTGCTAGGCAAGATTGATTATATTCTTTTGCCGATTCAAAAAATCATTACAGCAATGTTTTTCCCAATCATTGTGGCTGGACTCTTATACTATATATTACGACCTGTCGTTAACTTTTTAACTAAATTTATACCAAGGACAGTCAGCATTTTTATTGTCTTCTTGGTTATATTTGGAATAATCGGGACAGGCAGCTACTTTGGAAGTCCTGTAGTCATGGATCAATTCCAAAATTTATCTGCTAACCTTCCAAGCAAAGTCAAGGAATTCTCTAAGGAATCTGAAGACATGATAGAACAAAATGATTTTGGTATGGTTAATATAAAAGACTTGAAAGCAAATGGCATATCTCATTTTAAAAATTATTCTGAAAAACTTATAGAAAATGTTAATACCATATTCTCTGCGATTACAAGTGTTCTAACTGTACTGGTTATTACACCATTTATCTTATTTTATTTCTTGAAGGATGGAGATAAGCTAAGACCGTTTTTATTAAAGTATATACCGAATGAAGTTGAACCAGAAGGGAACGCGATTTTAAAAGATGTAGATAAAACCCTTTCAACTTATATCATCGGCCAATTCATCGTTTCAATCGTAATAGGGGCTTTTATGTATGTGGGGTACCTAATTATTGGACTCGATTATGCACTCGTATTAGCCCTTTTCGCAATGATTTTTACCGTTGTACCCTTTCTAGGTCCATTAATCAGCGTTATTCCAGCCCTTTTCATAGCCTTACAGCAAGATGTAGGGTTGGCTGTAAAAGTACTCATTGTCCTTACTGTCGTTCAACAAGCAGAAGGCCACCTCGTTACTCCGAATATTATGGGGAAACGACTTAATATTCACCCATTAACCATTATCTTATTGCTACTTGCTGCCGGTTCAATATACGGATTCATTGGAATTCTTATAGCCATCCCTGCTTATTCTGTGGTTAAAACGATTATAGGAAACTTCAGAAAGTTTTATAGGTTAAGGAAGATGAATACATAATTAACAGATTTGCTATCTGATCAACTTTTCCAACTGATAAAACAAAAAGTGGCCTATACATAAAGCAGATAGGCATCCTTTTTATTTTATTTAGGTAATTGAATATAACTTCATTAATCACTCATGAATTTCAACAACCCTATAGGAGTTTACTAAAAAAACGCTGATTGAATTTTTCAGCGTTTTTTTATAAATTTTCTAACCAATTGTTTGATAAATGCTTTGACACTGTTTTTCTTTTTAACTTGATTGAACTGCTTCTTCTTCTCAATATAAATCTCTTCTTTATTTATGGCATTTTTTTCTGCAAGTACTAGGCCTAATTCGGAGTTATGGTCTTTGTTTAGGACAATTTTGTAAGGTATATTATGTCGATTAGCTAATTTAATATATTTCCCTAGGTATTGATAGTCCATTTGACCATTTAAAAACAAATTTGACAGAGGAAATTGCTTCATCATTTCCTCGATCTCTGGATATACATTTAGTTCAAATACTTGAGGTTTTTTTAGGACGACAATAACGCGCTCTCGTAATGTGCCAAGGAATTCCCTTCGTTCACCAGGCTTTATTTCTTTTGGACCGTACATTCCTTGTTCAAGGTAGTCCTCTACTTTTAAGCGTGACAATCTTTTCCCACCTCCGGTTTCACTTCAATAATGTATGTAATGTGACCACAAACAGTGCCCTGCTTTCTTTTTAGTAATTTTGCAACGATAAAAATCCGATTTGAGTAAATCCTTCTTATTTTAAGTTTACCTTTCCTTTGAAAAAATGTCACTTTAGCTTCACTTCGTGCATAGGATAGTATATGCGTGAATATGCAGGTACTTAAATAAGGGACGGGGAAAACATGAAAAAATTTATCGTATTTGTATTAATGTTCTTTTTTTGTTTTGGTGGATACAGTAATTCTTCAAATGCAGCATCAAAACAGCTGATTATCATCAATAAGTCCAATAATCAGCTTGCCTACTATGAAAATAATAAATTAGTGAGAGTATTTATTGTAGCGACTGGAAAAAAATCCTCCTACACTCCTGAAGGAAAGTTTAAGGTAGTTACAAAGATTGTCAATCGCCCCTATTATAAAGGTAAAATTAGAGGAGGAGATCCTAAAAATCCTCTAGGCAATCGATGGTTGGGGATTAATGCACGAAATACACCAGGAAATACGTATGCAATACATGGAAATAATGATTCAAAGTCCATTGGAAAATATATAAGTGCCGGCTGTGTTCGTATGTATAATGAAGATGTAAAGTGGTTATATGGTAAGGTTAATATGAACACAACCGTCATAATTACCAGTTCCAGTAAATCATTTGCTTCCATAGCGGCTACAAATGGATATAAGGTTAACGGATCAGAGAGTATCCCAGTGGGGAACACAATTTCAATTTTAAAGAAAGGAAGCAACGGACCACAAGTACGTGAACTTCAAAAAAGATTAACAACTCTTGGATATAGTACAAAGGGAATAGATGGGGTATTTGGAAATAATACAGAAATAGCTGTAAAGAAATTCCAGAAGAATAACAAACTAACACCTGATGGGGTAGTTGGACCAAAAACGAAGAAAGCCCTAGGAATTAAATAATCGATCATTGATATCATCTGTTATTGATGATATCTTTTTTTTGGCTAGATTTTAGTCTAAAATGTAACAATTATTACATTATCATACATTTCGGTTCCTTTTTCCCACCTTCACTTGTAAAATTTATGTTATAATTTATACATAAACAGCTAATCATAACCGCATTGTCTTTCATTACATACAAGGAGGGAATACAAATGTACGATGAACTACTCATAAATATAATTAAAGTAACTTTTGTTGCCGGTACTATATCAATGTTTGTGATTTTAGGATTCGTTAAAGGGCGCCATTTTTAATTTTTTTCCCACTTCTTAATATGAACTTCATTGCCTGATTACTTTATATTTCTTTTTATAATGGTAATCAGGTTAATTTTCCCACAGAAAAGAAGCATATCCTCTAGGCATGCTTTACTTTACCAGTTATCCGTTTTATCTAATAATTGATCAATGTCAAATGTATAGAGATGGAATGGAACTGACTCTTCGGCAATCTCTTCTGTAGCTAGCAACAATTGGTCGATATCTATAATAGCCAAAACAGTCTGCCTCCCTTTTAGTTTAAGTAATTTTTACCCTCATGTTTAATATATTAAACATTACGTTCAAAAGATATTTTATTTGAGGGTATCTTTACCTATTTCTACATTTGAGATTTATTTAAGGTGCAGTGAACTTGTTTCATCTACTCCTTGTGAAGAAAGCGTATTTATCAATTTAACAAGCTTATATAACGTTCCACTACAGATAGTTACACCGGGTAGATTATGGAAAATTGATTTTTTATTAATGTGGTAATTGTCTTTCTCTGGAGAATATACAACAATTTTCTTATTTAAAGACAAAGCATATCCAAGCTCATAAAGATTTCCTTTACCTGCAGTAAGAAAAATTAGCATAAAATCTGCATCCTCAATTCCCTTTTTTTCGTACTCCCCTATACTATCTATAACTCCTTGTTTATCGTCGTTCTCGATTAAATTCCAGTCATTTACACATGTAAATCCCTTGGCATTCAATTTCTTTATCAACGATCTAACTTGCTTCAAATTTTTTTCGTCTGATGCTATATAATATTTCATTCATATACCTCCAAATCTTTAACTATTGATACTTTTTACCTAGATTACCTTTACTATACATATTCGTTATAGAGAACGCAATATCCTTTCCAAAAAAATATTAATTTTAATAAATAAGGATTATTTCTTTAAGTATTTGTTTTTCATGGTTTTATTTAATTTTAAAAAACAAAACCATCATTCCTCTATAGGTAATGATGGTTTTGTTTTCAATAGTCTCTTTCCCCTTTGCTCCCATACTATAACTCAATAATCGGATGGCTCTCCATGCCTTCAGGAAAAAAGGTCTCATCTTATATCTCTTCATTTGCTATCATTGTTTTCCTGGTTTTGCGAAACAAGTAAGCCTTTTTAGGCTCGAAAATACAAGACCCAATATCTTTGTAACGGTTTTTACATACCTTCCGTTTTTACAACTTCTAAAGGACTCATAGATGTTATTATTATCAAACAAAAAACCTTGTCTTCTACCAGGCAAGGTTTTTTTATTTCTCATATATGATATTTTCTATTTCAATGCGAAATGGAGCAGCCTCGCATATATTAATACCTCTATCTAAATTCACTTTTTCCATTTCACTGGCATCAGGGATTGTTTTTTTGTCGTGAATAAAATGTTCGACCATGGATTCTAACAGTTCTTGAGCACAAGCTAAAGCTTCGACCCGATTTCTGCCGCTAACGGTTGAGATAAATCCATTTCGCTTAAAATCTGGAAAACAAACTTGAACGGAAAATGAGTCTAATATTAAGGGGTGTTTTTCGTAATAAAAAACGGCTGGATACTCATAGATCTGAACGGTCAAAAATATCATCCCTCCTATGAATCTTTAGGTTTTTATGTTAATTATAGCACAAAATTCCACCTAAAATAGTTTCAACTTATTTTTCTTTGTCAAGTTTGCATTTGAAATTTAATAAACCATACTGTCCGTATTTACTGTGAAAAAAAATAACACTAGAAAAATAAGAATCATAATCACATTTAGGATTATTCCGATAATACTACATATTTTACCAGCAGTCACCAAACCATTTCCAGATTCCCCCGATTGGGCCATTTCTTTTTTACTCTTTGAAGCAAAAATCAAACCTAGAATACCTAATATAATTCCGATGAATGGAATAAGAAGAGATAAAATCCCCATAATTAATGATACAATTGCTTTACTATTACTTTGTTTAATTTCAGACAATTATTCCACCTACTTTCTTTTTTACTTATATATACGGTTTATGTCAGTAAAAGATTCATTTATTGAGTAATTCATTACAAACTACTTTTTGATACAATGCCAATTGAGTGGATTGAATCCTCCAAATAAAACATGAATGTTAAAAAAACCGACTCAAATAATGAGTCGGATTTTTTAAGTTCGTTTCAATTCAAGTCTCTGTGCTACTATAGACAAACTATAATTAACGACGAAATACATGAGAGCAACGAGAATTAAAATTGGTATTAAAAATTTTTGACTTTGCCCATAAATAATTTGGCCATGATGAGTTAGCTCCGGTAATGATATAACAACCGCTAAAGAGGTATCCTTTAATAAAGATATAAATTGACTGACAATAGGAGGTACCATGCGGCGCAAAGCCTGAGGGAGGATGATATGTATCAATGCCTGTACATAGCTCAAACCTGATGAACGCGCAGCCTCCATTTGGCCTTTATCAACGGATTTTAATCCACTTCGAATTACCTCAGAAAGCATGGCTGACTCAAAAATTGTCAAGGCAACGATAGCGACCGGAATGATCTCTAATTTTATTCGTACCTCTGGTAAAGCAAAATACGTAAAAAATATAATTAATAGCAATGGTAAATTACGTACTGTTTCCACAATCATTGCTAATATTTGTGATAACACTGGCACTTTTGCATACCGGATTATTCCCACAAGCCCACCAATAATGAAACTCAAAATAATAGATACAAAGGCCACCTGTATTGTTACCCAAAAACCTTCTAATAAAAATTTGATATTATCTGGTGTATAGGCACCTGCAAAATCCATGTCTTATACCTCCCTCAATTACTCTTAGCCAGACGTTTTTCTAAATAACCAACGCCAAGACTTAAAGGAATGGTAAGAATTAAGTAAAAAGCTGCGACGAAAATATAGACATCGAATACAATAAATGTCCTTGAAGAAATCAAATCACCATGGTACATAAGATCAAGCCCAGCAACCACGGCTAAAATGGAAGAATTTTTAACAAGATTGATAAATTGGTTTCCGAGCGGGGGAATAACTATTTTTACTGCTTGTGGCAGAATGACAAGTCTCATTGCCTGCCCATAAGTCAGTCCTGATGAACGCGCAGCTTCCATTTGGCCCTTTGGTACAGAAAGTATACCAGCTCGAATGGCTTCTGCTATAAAAGATGACGTATAAATAGTTAAGGCTAAGGTTCCTGCGTATATTCCACTTAATTTAAGACCTAAAAAGAAGAAAAATGTAATAATCAATAACGGAATATTTCGAATAATCTCGACATAGGCGGTTCCAAACCAGTTTAGTGGCTTTAGCGGGGCTATCCGCATAATAGCAACAAGCACACCAAGAATCAAACTCGCTACCAACGCTATCAAACTCGACATGATTGTATTTTTGAAGCCTACTAAATACATATCTAGATTCTCTGTTAAAATGGAGAAATCAAGCACGGCATACACTCCCCTAACTAATCAGGATGAGTAATTTGCTCATCCTGACAGATGACAATGTTTAAACTTCAGAATTATTATAAAAATCCAATTTAAACTTATTCACCTTTTTAAAAGGTAAATGTATTAATGTTTAATCCATTTATCATGGATTTCATCATACTTGCCTGAATCTTTAAGAGATTTAAGTGCCTTATTCAATTCAGCCACAAAGTTTTCATTTCCTTTTTTAACAGCAATTCCATAAGGTTCGTCTGTAAATGTACCACCAACAAGCTCATAATTCGGATCTTCATCTGCCATTCCATAAAGGATGGAATCATCTGTAGTTAAGGCTTCGCCTTGGCCAGACTTAAGTGCAGCAAATGCTTCAGAATAGTTTTCAAATTCCAGTACTTGTGCGTCAGGAGCTTTTTCACGGATATTTATGGCTGAAGTAGAACCTTTTACAGCCAATACCTTTTTACCTTCTAAACTATCAATACCTTTAATATCGCTTCCTTTTTTAACAAGTAAAGATTGTCCAGCATCAAAGTATACATCAGTGAAATCAACTTCTTTTTTTCGATCATCTGTGATTGTCATAGTAGCTACAATCGCATCGATATCTCCATTATTCAATAATGCCATTCTTGTTTTCGAAGTTACTTCTTTGAATTCAACTTTCTTTTCGTCACCAAGAATCTCAGCTGCAAGAGCTTTAGCAATATCAATATCAAAGCCTTCTACCTCACCTGTACTCGGGTTTTTCAAGCCGAATAACCGTGTATCATTTTTTACGCCGAAAACAATCTTATCATTATCCTTTACCTGTGTTAGAACGTCTTTATCTTTGTCTTTGCTTCCGCTTTCTTTACCATTATTGGACACTTTGTCCCCGCCACAGCCAGCTAATAAAATTACAGCCAGTACTGAAAGCAATGATAATTGCAACCACTTTTTTTTCTTCAACATGTTATTCACCCCTGTTTTTTATTTAATGATTTAATATACGGCTAAGAAATAATCGAGCCCTCTCTTCACGAGGATTTGCGTAAAACTCAGCCGGTATTGCCTCTTCTAAAACCTTGCCCTCGTCCATGAAAACGATTCGATCTGCGACTTCACGGGCAAATCCCATTTCGTGCGTTACTACGACCATCGTCATTCCTTCATGGGCAAGTGCCTTCATTACATCCAGTACCTCGCCAATCATTTCTGGATCCAAGGCTGAGGTTGGTTCATCAAACAACATGATTTCCGGTCCCATAGCCAAGCCTCTGGCAATGGCTACCCGCTGCTGCTGTCCACCTGAAAGCTGCGAAGGAAAAGAATTTGCTTTATCTGCAATTCCCACCTTTTCCAAATACTTTTGCGCGATTTTTTTCGCTTCAGCATCTGTTTGTCCTAAAACCTTCTTAGGAGCAAGCATGATATTCTCAAGCACGGTTTTATGAGGATAGAGATGAAAATGTTGAAAAACCATACCAATATTTCGGCGCAGCTTGTTTATATCTGTTTTTTTATCCGCTACATTCAAACCGTTAACCGAAAGTGAACCTTCTGATATCGTTTCTAAGCGATTAATACAACGAAGCAGTGTACTTTTTCCAGAACCGGATGGACCAATGACAACAACTACTTCCCCTTTGTTAATTGTAAGATTAATATTTTTCAAAACATGAAAATCACCATAATACTTATTAACTTGATCAAAAACAATCATAATTAACCTCCCTAAGCCTATAAGATATGTAAAAGTGATTAAAGTCCGAAAATTAATAATAATCAGAATTCTAAATATATAAAGTTGCAATCTGTTGGGTAAAAAATCTTCTTTTTAATATCTATCTGAAATCATAAGTTAAAACTTCATCTTCTATTATTTCCCTTGAAACGATGAAAATATATAAGACGATTATTAAAGCTATATTAAACTAGTAATTTAAATATCATATTCTATCATTACATTTTTATTATATCTAATACTTCTTAAAATTACCATATAAACTTAAAATTGTTAAAAACCTCATTGTGTTTCATGATATTATTGCTATATTTCATAAATTTCACCTAATTAGGTCCATTTTACCACTCGTTTTTTTCCTCCATAATCAAAAAAAGTATTTATTTCCCAAAATACCAGTCAGTGGTACGTACGTTTTAGCGGAAGACAGCAAATGTTAATAAAACAAGTAGACCAATAAAAAAGACAGCAATACGCCGTCTTTTTTATTCCTTTATAGCATCTTCAAACGGCGCTGAAAATAGACCTTTTGGTCCCAACATATCCGTTTCCGATTCACGACTTTCCCCATCCACAATATAATAACCTGCAGGAAAAAAATCAAACAAATTACTTTCCTTATGCAGCTTTAAGAAATACTCGTATAGATCATCCATAAGTTGTTGGTGTTCTTCTAACTTTATGATTTCACCACATTCATCAATTTCAAAATTTTCGTTAATCGCATCTTGAAGTTCTTCATGATTTGAAGCGGCGATATAAAGATCCACATCTCCACATTCCATACATAGCAGAAGTCTTTCTTCCCGCACCTCTTCATAGGAGTTTTGAACAATTTCTTTTAAAACGGAATCAATTTTGTCAGGATTAGCTAGTTGGATTTTAGTCTGAAACACAAAATCTCCTCCCCAGTTTTTTTAAAAATAATTGTATAGAAAATTATAAACTAGTCAGCGCAGAAAATAAAAAAAGTAAGCTCAGCTTTAAGATTTTATGCTAAATTCCACATGCCAGACTGCCCGATTTTTCTTTAGTTGAATCATTCCAATACACTATAGCTACGCATCCTGTAACAAGATCCTGCATCATTCCAAACTTCTCCAGGAAGTTTTCTTTTTTTATTTTTGAAGTTAAATTAGCATATAGGATTTTATGAATCTTGTGGTGTTAAAATATCCTGAATGCCGCATAATTATCTCCTATCAATTCATTACATAAAAAACTCCATTCCTGCCGACGACTCCATATCGAACATCCTTAGCCGTTATTTTGCGATCTTTGCATTGTTTCATAACCCATTCTTTGTTGTAGACAGAGGTTAAATTTTTTGTAATAATTACACCATTAAATATGAGTTCAATGGGAATTTCGGAAGATAATAGATCTTTATCTTTCTTCAATAATGGTTGGTATTCTTCTTTTTTTGAATCGAAAGTTTACCACTAACTTCGAGTATTGCTGTTTCAATTTGATCTATCTTAAATACCCCTTGTTCCCTGATTTGCTGTTTTAAATCATCGATAGAATATTTAGCTTTTCTCATGTTGAACTCATTGATTTCCCCTTTTTCAATAATAATAATAGGCTGTCCTGATAAGTATTTTCGAAAACCTCTTTGTTTGAAAGAAAAAATAGAAGATAGAAAAAAGATAAAAATCAGTGTTAGAAAAGAAGCGAGTGTTGGAAAAAATTTAAGGTTTGTATCAAATCCCATATTTGCAATATAGGAGCCAACTGTTACGGATAAAGCAAAACTATAATAATTTAGTTGGGAATTCATGCGTTTACCAAACAAGTATGTAAAAACAAGTAAGACTATATAGGAAATACCTGTACGAATAATTGGTTGCATTAAGTCTTCCATGAAAAGCTCCTTTTAGTATGTTTCAAATTTCATTGAGATTTCTTATTCCAATAAATACAACAGATCTAAATTAAACCCGTATACTTTTCGTGGTTTTCTCCTTCCATATATAAAAAAATCCACTCACTTTATTTGCTCTATAAACCATCATAATTATTATGTCCATTTTTTTCAAAGCCTTATGATTGATAATAGCTGCATTTGTCATAGACAGCTTAATTCCTTAGTTTGAGTTGTTCTACTAATGCTATTTCTATTTACCCTTGCCGCTACTAAGTTCAGACAGAGTAATACCGTTACAATTATTAAGTAACTTTCCTAACTTAGGCCTTTTCTATTCTTTCCTACCCATAACTTTAAATCAGATCTCTTAGCTATTTTTCGTTCCCTATTATTGACTGATCTTTACGTCTTTATTCACCATCTATTATTTGGTTTTCGCAAAAATATTGTGAAATATGAAGAAGCATTTTCCATTGGCAATTACCCCATCCTTATTAAGCGTTATTCTCTTGAATCTTGCAGTTATGATTAATCCAGTCTTTATCGGAATCGCTGCAGGTCTTCTCCTAATTGCGCTAATTGGGGTACCGTTCTGAAAATGCGGTTTTACAACATTAAGTATATCTTTCTAACGATTCCCACCTATACAAAGAGAAAAATAGTCATTGGGCAACCTTTTCTGAAATCCCTTTATAGTAAAATTAACATTTCGAAAGGATGGTTAACTTGATGCTAACTAAAGAGAAAAAACTGTACTCACCCACTTATCTATCATCTATTATCGTTCTTAATTTCTTTTTGATGGGTATTTATTTATTAGGGTTTTTGTTTTTTTTCATCTACTTGGATGGATGCATTGCTTTTTATCCACGTATCTCTTATTGCATAATAAGTAATTATCCTTATACACTTTTGCAATGTAAAAAAACTTGTACAGTTTATTCATGTACAAGTTTTTCACACATCTTATTCATGGCCAAGAGGTTTAATCAGATTTAATCTTGACGCCTTTTTCGCCGATAAAATATCAAATACAATTCCTATTGCAGAGAAAAAGAAGCTCCAAGAATATTCTGCCACAAAATAAGAAATGGCTGTACTATATATATACGTATTCATAGCGAATAAAGCTTGAAGCTCACTTCTGAATTTGCTATTTTTTTCAACAGTCATTAATACTTCAAGAGTAATAAAAACCGATATAATTTGGGACAAAATCCCTGTAATAATCAAAGTAATATTTCGGTTTGTTTTTTTGTAGGTACGGAAAGATTTTAAGTTTCATAATAAACTAATGTTTCCTAATTAATTTTCATAAATATTAAAATATTAATCTATAATACAAAGAAAAAGACGATAGGAAGCGTAATCAAACTTAAGGATGTACTAATGAACGTGGCACTTGATACAAATTCAGGCTCCGTATTAAATTGGAGCGCGTACATCGTGGTGTTAGCTGCCGTCGGCATAGCAGCTACGATAATCATAATATGCCTGACCATATCATCTACCGGCAAAGCAAGTGATAATAGGAAAGCAATGGCTGGAGATATAGCAAGCTTTACCAGCAACGAGATAGAGAGCTTTTGTAGCGCGATTTTTTTTAGTGAGATGTTGGCAAGCTGCATTCCAAGTGTAATCATAATTGTCGGAATTGCCGCATTTGCAACAAGGTTGACGGCTTCCATAACCGAATTGCTTAAAGGAATGTTCACAAACTTAAAAACTACACCTGCAATTGCTCCGTACACAATCGGCATCCTACACACAGCTTTAAGTGCAGAATGTACTCCGTTACCTTCCGGACTTCCCTTTGCAGCAAAATATATACCTATTGTACACATGACTAACTGCTGGCCTACCATTAGAATGATGGCATAATCAAGTCCTGTCTGCTCCAAATAGAAGGAAAATGACTGGTGTTCCGTAATTTCCATTATTCATGAATGCGGACGCTAAGATCATCCCACTCGTTTCCGTTACTGTATAATTACGAAAAAACGAAATGATATAGACAACTAAAATAAGAGAAAGACAGAGTACAATCGTGAATAAAAACAGATAAAAATAATTAACATTAAATTCAGCTGTATAAAACGTACGGAACACAAGAAAAGGTGACATTAAATATAATGTCGCCGTCGAAATGGATTTTGTATCAAGTTGAAACTTTTTTTGACCGACGAACCCTAAAACAAAAATACCGAATATCGGTAAAAGAACTCCCAAAAACCCCATACATTTCACCTTCATAATCTTAATGATTTTCTTCTAACAATATCAGTTTTAAAATAATTTGTAAAAATACTTCTCAATAATTTTAATATTATCGACGTTATATTTACTAACACAAAAGTATTTTTCATTATTTTCTGAAAATATTATTCAACTTTTATCCATATATGGTATATTATTTATTGTATTTACGTCATGAAATATCACACAAACTCTTTACTGTTTATCAAAAATATTTTAAGGGGTGTTTTAATTGGATGTAAAATTCATGGAGATGGCAGTTCAACTTGCATATGAAAATGTATTGGCAAAGAACGGAGGACCATTTGGGGCTATTATTGTAAAAGATGGCGTGATTGTTGGAAGAGGTTGTAATAATGTGACAACAGCCAATGATCCGACCGCTCATGCTGAAGTACAAGCGATTCGTGATGCTTGCAGAAATCTTAACAGTTACCAGCTTACTGATTGTGAAATATACACAAGCTGCGAACCGTGCCCAATGTGTATCGGTGCTCTTTATTGGGCCCGTCCAAAAGTGATTTATTACGCTTGTACAAAAGAGGATGCTGCCTGTATCGGCTTCGATGATCATTTTATATACCAAGAACTCGCCCTACCAATGGAGAACCGTTCTATTAAAATGCAGCAAATACCTTTCAATAACCATGATTTACCTTTCCGTACATGGGAGACATATTCGAAAAAAGTGAAATACTAATCGGAAAGTTTTTTTGAAAAGGAGGGTATGATAATGGAAAAAAGTTTGCTTCAAAGGAGAATCGACGTTGCGTCAGGAAGAAAGCCTGCTGATTGCATCATTAAAAATGGTCGGATTATTGATGTATTTAATGGTGATACCTATACTGGCGACATCGCAATCGTGGACGGTTTTTTTGCCGGTATTGGAAGTTACGAGGGCAAATCAGAAATTGAAGCCGCTGGTAAATATGTTTCACCCACCTTTATCGATGGTCATGTCCATATTGAATCCTCAATGGTTCGTCCTTCTGAACTAGCAAAAATACTGCTTTTACATGGAGTGACCTGTATTGTTGCAGATCCGCATGAAATTGCCAACGTTTCAGGAACAAAGGGCATTCAATACATGATCGAACAATCCAATGACCTTCCTTTTGACTTCTACTTTATGATGCCATCTTGTGTACCGGCGACAAAATTCGAACATTCAGGTGCTGTCTTAAATAACGAAGATCTAACTCCATTCTATCAAAATCCAAGGGTGCTTGGTTTAGCCGAAGTGATGAATTTTCCAGCCGTCTCCAATACAGAAGAGGATATGCTGCAAAAATTAAACGATGCAATAAAACATGGCAAAAACATTGATGGCCACGCCGCGGGCTTAACCGAACAACAGCTCAATGTTTATATGTCTGCAGGTATTAAAACCGATCATGAATGCACAACAGCAAAAGAGGCAAAAGAGAGACTTCGTAAAGGAATGTATCTTATGATCAGGGAGGGCACTGTTGCAAAAGACTTAATAAACCTGGTTCCAGCCATAAACGAGAGAAATTCCCGTCGTTGTTTATTTGTCACAGATGACCGACATCTGGATGATATTGTGTCAGAAGGAAGCATTGACCATAACGTTCGACTTTCCATAGAAAATGGCATTCCCCCTCTGACTGCAATTCAAATGGCGACCATTAACGCGGCCGAATGCTTTGGGTTAAAGGAACACGGGGCAATTGCACCTGGATATAGGGCAGACTTTCTTCTATTTGATGATCTTGTTTCTCTCCAAATTCACTCCGTATTTAAAGATGGAAATCTTATTGTACAAAATAATCAACTAATAAACTTTCCGGAAAGCAAGGAATGTATTATGGAAAATGATTTAAAACATTCTGTAAACCTTCATAATATAACAGAGAAAGATTTATCCATTCAGCTCAAAAATAAATTGGCTAATATTATTGAAATAACACCAAACAGCTTGATTACAAAGCACCTAATTGAACCGGTTTATCTAAATAATGGCCTATTCCAATTTTCTGAACGAAATGATCACATTAAGCTCGCAGTTATTGAACGGCATCATGTGACAAAACAAATAGGGCTCGGAATTGTCAAAGGACTTGGCTTGCAATCAGGTGCGATTGCCACGACAGTCGCCCATGATTCACATAATTTAATCATTGCGGGCACGAATGATCAGGATATGCTCATAGCAGCAACGGAAATTAAAAAGATGCAGGGTGGATTAGTCGTAATCCAAGATGGAAGAACACTTGCTTCCCTTCCTCTCCCTATTTCCGGATTAATGAGCACAGGTACTTATAATGAAGTTGTTGATTCCTTAAAAAGGATCGACGAGGCGTTATTAACACTCGGTGCTAATCGCCATTTCAATCCTTTCCTGACTCTCGCCTTTTTAGCACTTCCTGTTATCCCGGAAATTAAACTGACAGACCAAGGCTTATTTTCGGTCTCCTCTTTTATGCACATCTCTATCGATGCAGTTTTACCAGTCAATAGAATGGAAATTAATTAATCCCCTAAAAGGGGGATTTTTATTCATTTAAAAACTTTTACATAATAAAGGTTCCAACTCCACTTAAACCGGGAAAAAGGTATATATGTGCTTTCTATGTTAAAATAAACTCAAATCTTTCTTGGAGGGGATAAATATGGTAAAACAGAATCAACAAACCATTATAGGATATATAGGAACATACACAAAAGGAAACAGTAAGGGCATTTATCGTTTTACTCTCGATACAGTTGAAGGAAAAATAAGTACACCTGTACTTGCAGCAGAATTAACCGATCCAACATATATCACAATTAGCGAAGACAATAAGCATCTATATGCCATATTAAAGGAAGCAGGAAGCGGCGGTGTTTCTGCCTACTCCATCAATGAAGATTCAAGCGATCTTACTTACCTAGGCAAACAACTTACACCTAATGGGTCTTCTTGCCATATCAGTATTGATAGCGAGAAACACATTTTAGTTACTTCCAATTACGGAGACGGCATTATTGAAGCTTATCAACTTCAGAAAGATGCGACCCCCCTACCTGTATCATCCACTATCCGCCATGAAGGAAAAGGACCGAATAAGGATCGTCAGGAAAAAGCACATACACACTTTGCAGGGTTCACACCGGATGAAAAGTTCATAGCGGTAGTCGATCTCGGAATTGATAAAGTCATCACCTATAAAATACATAATGGAGTCTTGGAAGAAGTAAATAGTCTATCAATAGCTCCCGGCAGCGGCCCCCGGCATCTGACCTTCCACCCTAATGGAAAATTTGCATTTGTGATGGCAGAGCTAGTACCCGAAGTTATTGTGTTAAGCTACGACAGCTTAAACGGGCGCTTTTCTGAATTACAAACAGTACGGACTGTTCCAGAAGATTTTAGTGAAAATAATCAAGGCAGTGCCATTCATATTTCAGCGGATGGGCATTTCGTATATGCCGCAAACCGTGGACATGATAGTATTGCTGTTTTCCAAACTAATCATGCAACCGGTAATCTTACATTAGTTGAACTGGTATCAACCGAAGGCCACTGGCCACGGGACTTTGCAATAGATCCTAGCGGGAAATTCCTTGTTGCTTCTAATGAAGAATCAGGAAACTTGACACTATATTCTCGGAATGAAAGCACTGGAAAATTAACATTACTTCAAAAGGATGTTCAAGTTCCCTTCCCTGTATGTGTGAAATTTCTTCAAGGCTAATCTTATTGGTAATACCTAAAAAAAGGATTGGAGCTAAACTACAGCTTCAATCCTTTTCTTTTTCAATAAACAAATGCATTATTATCTAATATATCCATTTATAAAATTGATTTTTTTAATCTATTTTTACGACAGACTTTCAAATTTGATAATAATAAATGAATAAATTTATTTAACTACTTCCATACCTCCACCATTTCTGGGAAATCAATAAATGGATTTCGGTTACCCTGCACTTCAAATATAGCTTGGTTTCTATGCTTTTCATAAAGACTGACTGGGAAAAGCTGATGCCATTCTAACAATAGTTCCATGTTAACATTGGCGCTATCAATGATCCCCTCATATCGGAGTAAAAAATACAGAGTCGCCCTGGCCACAATACCTTTACCATATTCTGGCTCGAATTTTCCTTCCTCTGTCTTTCCGCAACCCTCTTTTATACCTCTAGATGATACCTCAGGCACATAATCCTTGAAGTCATGATATGGATAGTTCCCTCGGCTACTGTTACAAGTTGGTTCACAGGCAAATAAGTGATGCAAATCCCCCCTCATCGGTTCTTTTTTATTAAACCATGATTGAGGTACGACATGTTCGCAATTAACGATATTATTTTCAACATTTGATGTTTGAATGTCTTTTGTCAAGATTTCAAGGATACGAATATCTTCCTCAATGACCTGCACAGGGTCCATCCTTTTCCCGGAATACAAACTTTTCAGCTTGCCGTTTTCCTGTAAATCAACCCATGGATAAACATGACGATGTGGGGAGTAGTTCAGCTGGTTTTTGTGGGTGGTTACAAGCAGGTTGTTCAGTCTTTCTCTGTCCCAAGAGCCAGCCTGATAGTATTCTTCCTGAATTTTTCGATCTTTTTTTTCATCGTAGTATTCACGGTTTTCACTGAATTTCACAAGTTCAGCCAATGCCAATTCTCGTTCCCTTTCAAGTAATTCCAAACTATTCTTCATCCACTCATCCCCCCGCCTTTTATTAAACCTAACTTTTACCATATTTAAAGTTTAATAGATTTCTATTCAGAATAAAAGGTGCTTTAGAAGTGTCTAACGTAGAATTTCAATAAAATGGGTAAGAATTTTCGCCGTCATTCCCCAGATTACTCGGCCGTTATACAAGTAGAAATATTCTTCCATTTGTCTAGGCTGCCATTTATAATTTTCCCCGCCAACTACTAATTTGTGGGGGAAGTTTTCGGGTGGTTCGACTCTATAGTTCACATGATAGATCTCTGGCGGTTTTTCCATAAAAAAAGACAGGGGTACCGTAAAAATTGTTTCCACTTCAGAAGGGTTAGGTGTTATTTGATGATGGTTACGGACAAATCCTGCATAGGGATAAACAATCATCCCAAACGGAGAAACCAGATAATCAATCGGAAAGACATTATATATATCTTCCTTTTTCAAACCAAGTTCTTCATGTGTTTCCCTGAGAGCTGCTGCCTGCTCATTACTATCCTGTTTATCGATTCTTCCGCCTGGAAAACAAATATCCCCTGGCTGCCTTCTTAGTTTGTGTGATCTCTCTTCAAAAAGAACATGTATGCCATCTTCTTTTTCTAAGAGAGGTAAAAGCACTGCATACTTTGAGAAATTCCCACTCCCTAAAATTTCGGGGTTATGTAAAGTTAATTTTTTGGTTATGTCTTCATTTTTCATGTCCCACACCTCTTTTGACTGATAATAATAAAGATGAGATCTTTTGTTCTCCAATCATTTATTATAATTCTATTTTCAAACATCTTGTATAACTAAGCAAGGAAAACGATTCCATTGTATTATCTTTAATATGTACAATGTTTATCATTCATTTAAACAATAAGGTAGCTATTCTTTTTAGTTTTAGTTGTTTTTCAGCATCCGTATGCTAAACAATATTTTTGACTGCCTGTATTTACGACTCGACCAAACTAAGCTTCTAGTAAAAGCAACCTCCTCTTTATTTCAGCTTGTTATTGTTTCTGGTAGTGCGCTGATTAAATTGATAGCTGCTGACATTGCCATATCCTTCAGATCCAAGACTTGAATTCATAATTGTGGAATCAATCAAATCATTTACATAAATATACGTTGATAATCCTTTAGATGAGAGAGCTATTGAATGTGGTCCTGATTTGATATGACCAATAGTCAAAATCCCTTTTTCATCTGTTTTCCCCTTAAATGCTTTCCCTTTATCAATCGTATACACACTTCACTATTAGCGACAATCTCTCTGCCTTTTTTGATTGTAATAGCTGCAGTATAAGGATAGTACACATGAGAAGTAACTGCCCTTGACCTTCTTTTGCTTACCGGATAGTAAAAAACTCCATCCCCCGCTTTGGTCAACTTTGTAATGTACTCTTCAAATATTATATCCAATGAAGCACCTTCACCAATATTAGTTAGGCTTTTTAGCATTGTATAGCCATCTCCACCGGCTGTTTCAAAATTATTTGTAGCAAGTACGATTTTTGTCGTAGTGTCTGAACGATTTAATACTTCGCCATCTGACCCTTCTGCATCAAGTAAAATGATTTTAGTGACCCGTTCGCCTTTTGTAAACGGCTTTGTAGTGTCTTTCGTATTGGCAGCGGTTTTGGATGGATCAAATTCAAATCGCATTCCTGAAATTTGTGGATACCTTCCATCCACACCGGTAATAAACCCAGTTTTCGGATTAACGCTCTCTATTTTTGAAACACCATTTTCCAGTACATCATATAAAATAGCAGGACTAACTTCTTTGAGAAATAAAATATTACCAAAAGGGAGGATTGAAATGACTTGTCCTCGGTTAATAATACCCTCAGGTATCGAATCGCGTATGCCTCCCCCATTTATCAAGGAGACAATCGGCTGGTTTTCATAACTGGATTCTTTAACCTGTGACGCAGCAGACCAAACCATTGAATCCGCAATCAAATCTCCTAGGTTAGTTTCACTAATCCTGCCGATAGCAATCCCATTTACTGTCGCACCCCAAAGAGGGGTTTCAGTTCGGCCAAAAAATTGATTAAAGCTCGTACCTTGTGATTCACTGATTTTTTTAGTGAAGTTAGCCACTTCGACTTCAGACTTGTAGGTCACAGATTCTGTTTTGGATATCAAGGTTTCTTTTGCTTCGACTATTTCATCATTTTTTAGAGTAATGTCCACTTTGCCTACATTTGCACTTGCACTGCCGGTTTGAGCAATCAACGTTCCATTCACATGCTCATTAATGAGAGTATGACTGTGACCATCTAATATAACATCAATTCCATCTACTTCAATTGCAATATCTTCACTTTTCAGTTTACTGGAAGTTTCATTGCCTAAATGAACAATACCGACAATAACATCTGCTCCTGCTTTTTCTAACTTGTCGACCTGATTTTGGGCAGTTTTTATAGGATTTTCAAATGTAACTCCCTTCACATTATTCGGGTTAGTTTTATACGCGGTTTCTTGAGTGGTAATTCCAAAGAACCCTACTTCTACACCATTAATTTCTTTAATGAAGAACTCCCCGTTATTTCCGTTTATACCTGCAAGAAGTGGTTTGCCCCTATATATCGTGTTGGCTGAGATAACAGGAAATTTAGCAAGTGCCACATTCTTTAACACTTGTTCCAAGCCAAAATCAAATTCATGATTCCCCAAAGTCATACCATCATAACCAGCTGCATTCATTAAGGTAATCACATCTTTACCTTTTCTTAAATTAGCAAAAGGAAGGCCTTGGGTTGCATCCCCAGCATCAATCAGCAGAGAATTCGACTCCATATTTTTCATACTTGTAATAATATCAATACCAATCTGATTCGAATTATTCAGCAAATGGCCATGCATGTCATTGGTGTGAAAAATCGTGATTTGCTTGTTTCCATTCTCTGCTGTTGCCACCAGCACATTATTTGGTAATAACGATAAAACGATTACCAATGAACTAAGCATAGATAAGGTGCACAAAATTGATAACTTCAACCCAGATCCTCCCCTTATTCACCATTACAGTTCATTAAAGAACAACCAACCATCTTAAATTAGGAATATTATTATTTATTGCCTTTAATTAAAAAAATAATAAGTTCTATAACAATAGGAAAATAATGTGAAACAGTGATGGTTTTCGTATTCTTGAAACATGCCTTGTTTGATTCCCTAAAGATAAGAGTTTCAAGGTCTAAGAACAATATCCGTCTAAAGATAGACAATAACAAAACCTGCAGTACATCAGAAATACTTTGGGATTTTTTCGTAATTTGCCAAGGTTTTAAGGAAAAAAAAGAATCTGTAAAATTAGAGCGCTGATTGCATCTGAATTTCCTATAAATTGGTGATATAAATCATATAACCCTACAATCTTTAGTGCATTCTAGTTTTTCAGCACTCCTCTAGTACTTTTCAAGGAACGGAGTTAACATACTTTTATATACAAAAAAGGAACAGAAGAAAAATAGATTCTGTTCCCACTGTTTATTAATATTTATTACAGTTCAGCTAATACTTGCTTTACCGTCATTACAATAAAAGAAAAATCCTCTTCAGTAATACTTAACGGAGGTGCGAGCGTCAGGACATTATTGAAACCAGCTACGGTATCACCATTCTTGCCGATGATGAGTCCTTTATTTTTGCACGATGCAATTACTTTATTGATTTTGGAAATATCAATCGGTTGTTTTGTTTGTTTATCTTCCACAAGTTCAATTCCAACCAACAAACCTTTGCCACGGACATCTCCAACATTTGGATGAGACTTAATTTCATCTAATTCTTGTAGAAAACGAAGACCTAAATCTTTGGACCGTTCAATTAGTTTCTCATTTTCATATATCTCCATATTTTTCAAAGCCAAGGCACAGGAAGCAGGATTGCCACCAAATGTATTTACGTGTCGGAAGCGGTCATATTCTTCGGAACCAGCGTACGCTTCATAAATTTCACGTTTTACAGCTGTAGCGGAAAGCGGCAGGTAAGCGCTAGTAATCCCTTTTGCCATTGTAATGATGTCTGGTTGAACATCATAATTCATAAATCCAAACTTCTTCCCAGTACGGCCAAAACCGCAAATAACCTCATCTGAAATAAGAAGAACTCCATTTTTCTCACAAATTTCTTTAACCCTTTTCATATATCCATCAGGAGGCATCAGAATCCCTCCGCCAGTAATAATCGGTTCCATAATAACTGCTGCTACCGTTTCACTTAATTCCCATGTTATGGCACGATCAATTTCCGCAGCACTTTTTTCACCGCTTTCGTCTTCTGGATTACGGTATAAATCAGGAGGTGAGACATGAAGAAACCCTGGCGCAAGCGGTTCGTATTTATACTTCCGTTGTGCCTGCCCAGTCGCTGCAAGCGCTCCCATTGAATTTCCATGATAAGCACGATAACGGGAAATGAATTTATAGCGTCCATGTTCACCCTTTTGCTGATGATACTGACGGGCAATTTTAAAAGCGGTTTCATTTGCTTCTGAACCACTGTTCGAGAAGAAAATTACATAATCTCCTCCCAGCCAATCATTTAACTTCTCTGCAAGCTTAATAGCGGGAATGTGACTGTTTGTTAAAGGAGAATAAGGAAGTTCCTTCAGCTGCTCATAAGCTGCTTCTGCTAGTTCTGTCCGTCCATAACCAACATTGACACACCATAATCCTGACATCCCGTCAAGATAACGATTTCCATCAACATCCGTGATCCATGCCCCTTCCCCTTTTTGAACGACCATTGTCCCAGGATTCGGTCCAGCTCCTTTCATATGATGCCAAACATATTTTTCATCTATTGTCTTAAGATCTTGACCTTGTTTTTCAACCTGCATAATCCCCACTCCTCTTATAATTGTATAAAGGAAGGCCGACCATAAATAGCGTCGACCTCCTTTCTATATCAGTATCTTGCTGTTAGCATTTTTTTCCTTGTGTAAAATTCTACGCCGTCTCTTCCATTTGCATGCAGGTCTCCATAAAATGAGCTTTTATAGCCGGAGAATGGAAAGAATGCCATCGGAGCAGGTACACCAAGATTCACCCCTAGCATTCCTGCATCAATTTCTTCACGGAATTCACGGACAGCTTTCGCGCTATCTGTATAGAGACAGGCACCATTAGCAAATTCGGATTGGTTAGTTAATTCAATTGCTTCCTCAAGTGTATTAACCCGCACTATTGATAAAACAGGAGCAAAAATTTCATCCTTCCAAATTTTCATATCTGTTTTAACATGATCAAATAATGTTGGTCCTACATAATAGCCGTTTTCCTGATCACCTTCATTTCGACCGTCACGAAGGAGAACAGCCCCTTCTTTTTCACCAATCTCAATATATTGTTCCGTCCTCTTTTTATGAGTATCACGAATGACTGGGCCAAGGAAAACTTCTTTATCCATTCCATTTCCAATCTTGATTTCATCAGCTGCTGCCTTTAATCTTTCTACAAGCAGATCTCCCACTTCTCCTACTGCAACAACTACTGAAGCGGCCATACAGCGCTCACCTGCAGATCCAAAAGCAGCGTTGGTAATGTTGGTTACTGCATTATCCAGATCTGCATCAGGCATTACAATTGAATGATTTTTTGCTCCTGATAAAGCCTGAACGCGTTTTTTATTAGCAGCTGCTGTTTTATATACATACTCTGCAACTGGCTGGGAGCCAACAAAAGATACTCCTTTAATGTCTTCATGCTCCAATATCCCATTCACCACATCGTGTGCCCCATGGACAATATTTACAACACCATCTGGAACACCTGCTTCTGTTAATAACTCAACAAGACGGTTGGCTAGAAGAGGCGTTCTTTCAGAAGGTTTTAGAATAAATGTGTTTCCACAGGCAATCGCAAGCGGGAACATCCAACATGGAACCATCATTGGGAAGTTAAATGGAGTAATGCCTGCTACTACTCCCATTGGATAACGGTACATGCCCGATTCAATACCCGGAGAAATATCCGGAAGCTGGCTGCCCATCATTAAGGTTGGCGCACCTGCAGCGAATTCCACACATTCTATGCCACGTTGAACTTCACCATATGCTTCTGTATAGCTTTTTCCATTTTCAATGGTGACGAGCTTCGCAAGCTCATCCCAGTGTTCAATCAACAATTGCTGGTAGCGGAATAAGAAGCGAGCTCTTTTAGGTACAGCTACCTTTTTCCATTCTTTATAAGCATTTTTTGCCACCCGAACTGCTTGATTGACATCTTCTTTTGTGGAAAGCGGTACAATCGCCAACACTTCTCCTGTTGCCGGATTAGGCACCTCTTCATGTTTTGACGTTGTGGATTCTACCCACTTGCCACCTATATAATTTTTCAACGTTTCTACATCATTAATAACTGCCATTAAGACACCCTCCATTTCAACCCGATTTCATAGTTTTATTATATTTTTTAAACGGACTTTTTACATTAGACGTTTTGTATAGTTTTTGAATGATTATTTGCACATTTTGTTTGTTTTTAAATTTCATATCTTCCTAGAGCCATGGAATATTCCTCGTCAAAATTTACGAGAGCTAGAAATGCAAATTGAAGGCTGTCAGTTTCCTTTCTTATTATTCTTGATAAAATGGGAAATGAGTGTTTTCCAGAATTTTCACATAGACGGAAACAGTGAGCTAACCTAAGATTTGGTTTGACTTCTTCAACATTTATAAATCCATCCCCTTAAAAGTACAGCAACCCTTATAGATTTTTCGTAATCCTTACATTAATGTATGATCATTTAATAATTGAATATAATTTCAGGTCCTCATGCTTACCTTTAACAAACATACCTTTTCGCAAAATACCTTCAAAAGACATTCCAGACTTTTGCATGACCCGTTCTGAACCAAGATTATCCACAAAGCAGCGGGCCTGAATACGAACAAGATTCATATTTTCGAAACCAAACTCTATTACCTTTTTGGCAGCCTCCGTTATCATGCCATTTCCCCAATATTGTGGAGCAAGGACATACCCTATTTCAGCGATTTGATGATTCAAATGCCATGAAACAAAGTCGATAGTACCAATAAACTCACCATTGTCCTTGTATTCAATTCCCCATGGAGCAAGCTTATTATCTTCATAATTCTGTAACACGAATTGGATAAAATCTCTTGTATCAGATAGTGAACGATGCGGTTCCCACGTGACAAAACGAGATACTTCACTTTCGGAAGCATATGCATACATATCTTCAGCATCCTTCATAGTGATTTTCCTCATAATTAAACGTTCTGTTTCTAAAGTTGGTAGCTGCCCATATATATCCTTCACCTTCATGATTACACCCCATCCTTGTTAGATATTTGTATTATATCAAGATTGCTTAGTAATCACTGTTTCCAATTGAATTATTCTCAAAACTTACGTATAATTCAGAAAAATGATAGAGGATGATGATTATGCCAAATAAAAAACTCATTATTACCCAAAACCTGAATGAACATTTATTGCGACAAGTTAAAGGATTGATTCCCGATTGGACTGTGATTACTGGAAGAGCCCCTGCAATATGGCAGGATCATATAAACGATGCGGAAATAATCGCTGGCTGGAAATCAGAAATGTACGAATCTATTTTATATGAAGCAAGTGAATTGAAATGGATCCAGACATGGAGTGCTGGAGTGAATGCTTTGCCACTGGAAAAGTTAGAACAAAAGAATGTGCAGATTACGACTGCAAATGGTGTCCACGCATATCCCATTTCAGAGACCATTTTCGCCCTAATGCTCGCCTTTACAAGAAAAATAGATACATATGTTAAGCAACAGCAGGAAAAGACTTGGCACCACGCTGATATGAAGCAGGAAATTCACGAAAAGACTATAGGCATCATTGGGGTTGGAAAAATCGGGAAGGAAACAGCTAAAATTGCCAAGGCTTTTGGAATGACCGTATTAGGGGTTCGTCATTCTGGTAAATCAGAAGAATATGTTGATGAGATGTTCACCCAGAAACAATTGAATGATCTTCTCCCTAAGTGTGATTATGTTGTCGTGACATTACCTTTGACTCCAGAAACACAGGATATGTTCGGCACAAACGAATTCAAGTTAATGAAGCCTTCCGCTTTTTTCATTAATATTGGAAGAGGATCCCTCGTTGTTCAAAATGAATTGATTCAAGCGCTTAAGGACCAGCAGATTGCAGGTGCAGGACTAGATGTGTTTGAAACTGAACCACTTCCGGAAAGTAGCCCTTTATGGGAAATGAACAATGTCATCATCACGCCACACACATCCGGAAACACTGAATATTACGACAAACGATTGATTGAAGATATTTTCATTCCCAATTTGAAGAACTATCTCAACGGTAAAAACCCTACAACAAATTTACTTAATTACAAGAAAGGATATTAACGAATCTTCATAGCAATTTCACAAAAAATAATCTTACTATGATAGCTTGCAGATTCCGACATTATCTGTTATATTTAATAAGAATTATTTTTGTTCGGGAAGATTGATAAGTGAAACACTTTTCGTCTGAAGATTGAGCAAGGGTAGTAACACATTGTGTGGATTCACACTAGGAGGCAACAACAATGGAACAAGGTAAAGTGAAATGGTTTAACGCAGAAAAAGGATTTGGCTTCATCGAACGCGAAAACGGAGACGATGTATTCGTACATTTCTCAGCTATTCAAAGCGAAGGATTCAAATCATTAGACGAAGGTCAAGAAGTTACTTTTGAAGTTGAGCAAGGTCAACGTGGACCCCAAGCTACTAACGTTCAAAAAGCATAATTTTAAATACAATATATAACGGACTCTACTTGTAGAGTCTGTTTTTTTTGAATAAAAATATTCTTTATAGAATATCTTTTTTGAAAATAAAAAAACCCCTATTCACAAGGAATAGGGGAATATGAAACAAGTTTAGTAAATGGTAAACACAGTATAACACACTAAGAAAAGAAACCCTAATTTATCCGAAAAGTAAAAATTCTCACACAGTTCCTAAGAATGATTTCAATACAGAATTAATCATTTATTTTTTATCTGATTCGTATGTTCGATCCAGACCCCACGGGTAAAACGGCGGCATATCAGAGCTGCTCTTCATTGTAAATTCAGCTTTCCGTTTTTCTAAGAAAGCTTCGATTCCTTCTTGTGCATCAGCTTGCTTTCCGGTCCAATGAAGCATTTTCGATTCTATTTTATGTGATTCAACTGGATGATTTGCTCCAAGCATAGTCCACATTAGCTGCCGAGATAATGTCACAGATACGGAAGAGGTATTTTCCGCTATTTCAGATGCGATTTCCATTGCAGTTGGCATCAATTCATCAGGCTCTACAATCTTGTTAACTAGTCTCCCCTCATAGGCCTCCTTAGCTGAAATCATTCTTCCAGTAAAAATCCATTCGGATGCCTTCCCCATTCCGACAAGTCTAGGCAGGAACCAACCACTGCAAGCCTCCATTGTAATTCCTCGCCTTGCAAAAACAAACCCCATTTTCGCATCAGTTGAAGCAATTCTAATATCCATAGGCAAAGTCATAGTTATACCAATACCAACCGCTGCTCCATTAATGGCTGCTATTATAGGTTTCTTCATCTCAAAAATCCTTAATGATAAAACACCACCTGCATCACGGTACTCAACTAAAGGAGTGTGATCCATAAAAGTTTCTGCACCTTTTTCCAAATCCATGCCAGCACAGAAAGCCTTCCCTGCCCCAGTTAAAATAATGGCTCGTACGTCATCATTTTCATCCGCTTCATCAAAAGCACGAATCATTTCCTCACACATTTTTTCATTAAAGGCATTCATTCTTTCAGGACGGTTAAGTGTAATAATCATGACATGATCGACAATTTCACTAGTTATTGTGGAATACAACATTATTCCTCCTTATCTCACAAAATGAAGCCATTTCTGGGTAATTTTAATTTTACATATAATTACATTTTATATGTTTTATTTTCAAATTCCTAGATTTAATTATTATAAATCTATAAAAAATATTTTCTAAAAACCTAGTGGCATCTTTCCTGAAAATAAAAAGTTTTTTTAATGTGTATTTTCAAAAAAAGACCAGCCGCAGATTTTGCAACTGGCCTCATTATTTTATTTACCAATATAAATGACAAGCAACGTAGTGCCCAGGTTTTTGTTCTTTCCATTCAGGCACAGCGCTAGAACATATCTCCATCGCTTTCGGACAACGAGTACGGAATACACAGCCGCTCGGCGGATTGATCGGACTTGGTACATCGCCTTTTAGTACGATCCTTTCCCGTTTAATAGTGGGATCTGGTATCGGCACCGCAGAGAGCAAGGCTTGTGTGTATGGGTGAAGCGGATCCTTCGTTAAAGAATCACTATCTGAAAGTTCCATCATTCTCCCAAGATACATGACTAAAATACGATCTGAAATATACTTGACCATCGATAAATCATGGGCGATGAATAAATAAGTCAAGCCCATTTCTTTTTGTAACTCTTTTAATAAATTTACTACTTGAGCTTGGATTGAAACATCAAGTGCAGAAATTGGTTCATCACAAACAATGAATTTAGGATTCAAAGCCAGCGCCCTTGCAATTCCGATACGCTGACGTTGTCCGCCACTGAATTCATGCGGAAAACGAGTGATATGTTCCGGACTTAAACCAACCAGTTTTAACAGGTCTTCCACCCGTTTTCTTCTCTCTTTACCTTTTGAAATCCCATGAATGGCAAGTGGTTCACCAATTAATTCTTCTACCTTCATCCTTGGGTTTAAGGAAGCGTAAGGATCTTGGAAGATCATCTGGATTTCACGGCGAATATGTGACATTTCACCAGGTTTGTAATCAAAAATATTTTTCCCTTGAAAAAGAACTTCTCCTTCTGTCGGTTCATAAAGGCGGGTTATCGTACGCCCAGCAGTAGATTTTCCACAACCGCTTTCCCCAACAAGTCCGACAGTTTCCCCTGCGTAGATTTTGAGATCCAAACCATCTACCGCTTTCAACGACTGTGAACCAACAGGGAAATATTTCTTCAGATTCTTTATTTCAACAAGAGGAGAATTTTCGTTGACTGTCTTTTCTTTTACTGACTTATTCTTTAGTGAAACCATTGGTTCTCCTCCTTTAAACATTAGTCGGTGCTTGAACGCGTGTTGCTTTTGCCATTGGATGGTGAAGCCAGCATGCAGCTGTCTGTCCCTCTTCTACTACCTCAAGTTCCGGGTCATGTTCTTTGCACACTTTCATTGCAGATTCACATCTTGGATAAAATGGGCATCCTTTAGGCGGATCTAACAAATCAGGTGGTGATCCGATAATGGGTACCAACGGAGCCGTTTTTTCCATATCCAGTCTTGGCACCGTTTTAAGCAATCCTCTTGTATATGGGTGTTGCGGGTTTGCAAATATTGCTTCAACTGTACCTGTTTCCACAACTTTACCTGCATACATGACTACTACCCTTTCGCAAGTTTCCGCAACCACACCTAGATCATGAGTGATTAAAATGATGGAAGTATCCATTCTACGTTGGATATCTTTCATCAGTTCTAAAATTTGCGCTTGTATCGTTACATCCAATGCCGTTGTAGGTTCATCCGCAATTAACAATTTCGGTTCACAGGCTAGAGCCATCGCTATCATCGCCCGCTGGCGCATGCCCCCTGAAAACTCATGTGGATATTGCTGCATCCTTTTTTCCGGCTGAGGAATACCTACCAGTTTAAGCGTTTCTAACGCTCGTTCATATGCATCTTTTCGAGAGATATTATTATTATGCTTTAAAATACCCTCCATAATTTGGCTGCCGATTTTAGTCGTTGGATTGAGCGAAGTCATTGGATCCTGGAAAATCATACTGATTTCATTTCCACGAATCTTCTGCATTTCCTTTTCACTCATTTTAATAAGGTCTTTACCACCAAATGATATTGACCCTGTTCCATACTCTGCTGGAGGTGTTTCCAATAATCGCATGATCGATTTTGCAGTAACGCTTTTTCCGCATCCGGACTCTCCTACGATGGCGACTGCTTCCCCTTTTTTCACTTCAAAGTTCACGCCGCGAACAGCTTGTACTTTTCCTGCATACGTATGGAAGGTGATGTGTAAATCGTTAACTTCTAATAGGTTCTCCATCATCGTCCCTCCTATTCTAGTATTATCAAAATCTTTATGTTATGACTCATTTATTTCCGTAGTTTTGGATCTAGGGCATCCTGTAGTCCATCACCAGCCACATTAAACGCGAACATGGTTAATGAGATCAATATCGCCGGGATTAAAAGTTGATAGAAATTCCCTACCAAAATGCTTCCCAGAGCATCACTGGTCAATGTTCCCCAACTTGCCTGAGGTGCTGGCACACCCAGTCCCAAAAAGCTTAGAGTAGCTTCGGCAAAAATCGCCGTAGGTACAGTCAACGTTAAATTGACAAGGATCGGTCCCATTGTATTTGGAATCATGTGTTTTCTTAAAGTCCAGCTCGTATTAGCACCAGAGATGGTTGCAGCATGAATATATTCATTCTCTTTTAATTGTAAAACCTGCCCTCTTACCAGTCGGGCCATAGGAATCCATCCTGTAATCGACATGGCTATGATTATCGGCAATATACCAGGTTTTAATACAACCATCATCAAGATAACCATCAATAGGTAAGGGATCGCATAGATCACTTCAGCAAACCTCATCATTATATTATCGGTGCGTCCGCCACGAATAGCTGAAATCCCGCCATATAGGACACCAATTAAAAAGTCTATTAGCGCCGCCATCAAGCCAATGAACAAGGATATCCTTGCACCATACCAAGCTCGCGTAAATAAATCCCTTCCTGATGAATCCGTCCCAAACCAATGCTCGGCATTGGGGCTAAGATTCTTTTTCTCGAAATCTTGACCATAATAAGTATATCCATTAATATACGGACCAAAAATAGCCAGCAAGACCAACAGGATAATTAGAACAAACCCCGTCATTGCTAGTTTATTTTCTTTAAAGCGACGCCAGACGTCAGACCAATATGAAACCGTTGGCCTAGCAATTTTTTCAGCTTCCTTAAAGTTTCCTTCAGCGGGTAGGAACATATCTTCGGTTAAATGCACTTTATCTGCCATTATTTTTTCTCCCCCGTCACTTTAATTCTAGGATCAATCAACGTATAGGCTATATCAACGATGAATATCAATAGGATAAGCACTGCACTATACACAATTGTGGAACCAAGAATGACCGGATAGTCTCGATTGGATATTCCCTTTACAAACATATCTCCCATGCCCGGAATACCAAAAATACGTTCAATAATGAAGCTTCCTGTCACGATATTAGCCGTTAGGATACCAAGAATCGTGATAATCGGCAATAACGCATTTCGGATCGCATGTTTGATTATGACACCGCTACGTTTTAGCCCTTTTGCCTTTGCGGTCAAAATGTAATCTTGTCCCATTACTTCAAGCATGCTTGTCCGCATCAATCTGGCAATGAAAGCAAGAGGCATCATCGACAGGGCAATGGATGGTAATATGGTATGCTGCCATGTCGCCCATGTAGCAACAGGGAATATATGCCATTTTATTGCAAAATAATTGATTAAAATAGTCGCCAAAATAAAGTTCGGAACAGATATCCCGACGATGGCAATGACCATTGATAAATAGTCAGGCCATTTATTTCGTTTCAGTGATGCCACTACACCTAAAATGAGCCCAAAAAAGATGGCAATCACCAGTGCTTGCGCTCCTAAATGCAAGGACACTGGAAATCCCTTCAAAATGTAATCATTCACAGAAATGGATGAGGATTTCAAAGAAGGACCAAAATCAAATTGAACGACTTCCAACAAATAATTTCCATATTGGGTCAACAAAGGCTTGTCCAATCCATAGTGGACTTGAAGGTTTTCATAAACAGCGGGAGGCATTGCTCCTTCTTTCGCAAATGGATTTCCCGGAATCGTATGCATTATGATGAACGTTAATGTAATAACCGCCCATAAAGTAATAATCGCCCATTTAAAACGATTTAATGTATATCTCAACATGGTAATCACCCCAATCATCGATTTTCTAAGGAGTTGAAAACGGAAATGAATTCATGAAATATTCAAATTCGCAATTGAAAAATGGGGTATGTCCATAATCGGACATACCTCCTATTTTCATCCTTCTTTTATTTTTTATCCGCGTAAATAAAGTTCGGATAAGCGTTTATTGGTGCATAAACCCCAGTAACATTCGATTTAACCATATATGGTTTTGTATAGAAGTAAACCGGGAGAATCGGCATTTCATCAATCAGAACTTCCTCTGCTTTATGCAAAGCAGCCATCCGTTCTTTTGGTTCCATTGTAGATTTCGCCTCTTTTAAATATTTATCATATTCTTTGTTGGACCAATCCGCATCATTATAGGCACCGTCTGTCTCCCAAAGCATGAATGTCATCGGATCTACATAGTCACCAACCCATCCTGCACGGGAAATCTCGAAGTCCCCAGCTTTTTCACGGTCAAGTTTAACTTGGAATTCAGCATTTTCAAGTGTAACTTCAACACCTAGGTTATCGCGCCACATTCCTTGAACGGCTTCAGCAATTTTTTTATGAGAATCTAATGTATTATATAAAATTGAAAAATCAGGAAGTTTTTTCATGCCTTCTTCAGCAAGTCCTTCTTTTAACAATTTCTTAGCTTCATCAACATTTTCCGCAAAAAGGTCTCCTGTATTTTCTTGGAAATCTCCAGTTGCATCCGGAATACCCGGCGGGATTACTCCAAATGCAGGCTTTTGACCACCTTGAGCAACATTATCCGTAATTTTTTTACGTTCGATAGCCATTGATAACGCTTTTCTTACTTTAGGATTATTGAAAGGTTTTACTTTAGTATTAAAGTTGTAATAGTAGACAGCAAGTTCTGCTCCATTTTTGAATTCTTTATCTCCAGAATTAACCAATTGACCTTGTACATCCACTGGTAGTGGATAAGCGATGTCCAATTCGCCACTCTGATACATTTGCCATGCAGTATTTTCATCTTCAATTAGAGCAAAATTAACGGCATCCAATTTGATTTTGTCTTTATCATAGTAATTTTCATTCTTTTCGATTTTCAGACTTTCTTTATGTTTCCACTCCGTTAACTTGAATGGACCGTTTGATACATGTGTTTTGGCATCCAAAGCCCATTTCGGATTTTCTTCTTGTACCTTTTTATCGATCGGGTAGAAGGTATAGAAAGAAGTCAAATCAAGGAAATATGGTGTAGGCTGTTCCAATGTAACCTCTAACGTAAGGTCGTCTGTTGCTTTTACTCCTACATCCTCTTCCTTGCCTTTTTTACTGTTGTAAGCTTCCCCGCCTTTAAGATAATAAAGTTGGTAAGCATAATCAGCAGCTGTTTCTGGTTTCAGTGCGTATTTCCAAGCATATTCGAAATCATTCGCTGTAAGCGGATCTCCATTTGACCATTTTAATCCATCTTTCAATTTAAATGTCCATTTTAATCCATCTTCACTGATCTTCCATGATTCTGCAGCACCTGGTACGATTTTACCTTCTTCTGTTTTCTTGGTCAGTCCTTCAAACGTATGTTCAAGAATCCATGATTCATGAGTACCTTGCGCATTGGCAGGATGAAGCGAACCAGGTTCACTTGAGTTGTTTACGTTTAATACTTTTGATTTGGCTGAGTCACTCGAGCCACCTTCTTTTTCATTCGAAGTTTCCTTCGAACCGCTGTTACATGCTGCAAGCACAAGCATAATAGCCATTAGAAGCGCAAGCACTGAAAATTTAGACTTTTTCAAAAATATTCCCCCTCATCTTTAGTCTATCTTGGAGTATCCCTAGTTTAAGAGATTATCCTTCTTCCATCTATTAACTTCTGGTTTAGTACACTAAAATATTCTGCGAGGATAGTTAGAAGTATTCATAGCAGAAACTCACCAAAAATAACTAGCGAAGCGTTTGCATAAATTTACGTTTTTTCTCAAAAACCCAAAATCAGTAGTTTTATAGCTTAAAACCACCTTCCTTTCAACCTCGCAAAAGGGTACTATACTTTGAATTAAAGATGTTGAATATTAAGTATATTACGAATAAATTAAAAAATCAATAAACCAATGAGTACTTTTTCACAAGATAGGTATTAAACGCTAGTAATTTTGATTTATATAGTAGGTAAAAAGAATTGAAACATTAACTTATTTCAATTTCAAACCCCTTCATTATGCGTTTCATTATAGACTCACAAGTACAAATCACTATATTTATATCAACTTGATTGGAAGCTATATTTGATCATCTTATTATACATATTTTTCTCATTATTCAGAAGAGGTTGAATTATTAAGTGACTCAACTTCCCAAGTTAACCACTTTTTATTAGATTCCATTTTTGAATAAGGGTCACAGAAGTGATCAAACTTTTTTCAAAACAAGCTCTTTCTATTTGATATTTTTAAGGTCATTAGTATCATTTGAGCAAACCTTATTCTAAAACAACACCTGTGGTCTTTAGTACGTCTTAATGAACCAAGGTCGTTCACCCAAAAAAAACACAATTCCTTGTAAAAGGATTGTGCCTGAATACTTAATAAACTTAATTCACTTAAAAAAGCCTCTATAAATGGTTAACTCAATAGTCGCTTTCACTTATGTTTTTTAAGCTTGTGTAGCAAGTATTCTTCCGATTTTCCTTTCTTGATAACTAAGGGGCTTCCCAATTCTCATCTTTTAATTGATTACTAATATAAAAAATTTGGCCTAATGTCTGTCTCTCTATTGCTCCAAGTACTGTATGACTTTCACCACGAATATAAATATTCTTTAATAAATCTTGTTCTCTTAAATTAGGGGGCGGACAATTTAGTTCACGGAATCATGTCCCACGCACCTGTACGTCCTACCCTAGCTCCTGATATAATAGATTCTATTAAAAAAAGATCAACCAGTAAAAACCAGCTAATCATAAAATACGAACGCACCCGTTACCTTAATAAACCAACTTGTACATAATAATGTCATCGACATATTCACTTTCATTACCCACTAGCTAATCAAATACAAAAATTGGATAATCAGAGAAATTATGATCGCACTGTTGATGTCAGTCACGCTGCCCCACAGGATCCATGTCCGAAGTTTAGTTGCTTTAATGACTAATCCGTGCTTCAAATGTCTAATATCCATTTTATGCCCTCATTAAAACATAATAATTAAGTATTTTATTTCTGTACTACTTCACTTATGATTAAATAAATACAATGACACAAAGAGTAAACAAATACCTGCTATCTTTTTCGCATCCAATGGAATACGTACCCCACCCAATAAGCCAAAATGATCAATGACAGCTCCAATCAGTATTTGTCCTAAGATAACCCCAACTAAAGTAGGGGCCACTCCAATTTGAGGGACTACTAAGACGATGACTATGACATAAATAGCCCCTAAGAGACCACCTATCAGTTGCCATTTAGGTACAGAAGTGATAGCTGAAATATTTCCATTTCCTGCAAACAAAACAATAAATAATAAAGCAAGTGTCCCGATTCCAAAAGAAATGAAAGAGGCTTCAATGACCCCTACTTTTTTTCCTAAACCGCCATTTATCTGTCCTTGAATTGCTATTGTAATGCCGCCTAGGACTGCAAGTAACGGAAATAAAATTTTCACAATAAATATGCTCCTTTTCATGTCCAATGGACGTGATGATGAATTCATTTAATTTTATCATGAAAAATATGTATAGATTCCCTTTTTTATCAAAACAAATAGTAATATGCAGATTCTTTCTTTATAAACAAAAAAAGGCCCAAATGGGCGACCCCGATATCCTTTTACATCTTTTTATTAAACTATTTATCAATGATTCTGCCTTAATTAATTGGGGAAACTGACTAAACTAGGTGATGTATAAGCTAAAACTCCGTATATAGCAAGGAAAATATCACGGCATCATGCGATTGATTACGAAGAAATATATAATTTCTAAGATTCCCCTCTTGCTTAAAACCAAATTTCTTTAAGAGGTTTGTTGATGCAATATTATCAGGGAAGGTTAATGCAGCGATTCGATGTAAGTTTAATTCTTCAAATGAATAACGTAATACTTCTCTGACAGCTTCCGATGTAAAGTGTTTCCTCCAATAATCCGGATGGATTTCATACCCGATTTCAGCACGTTTATTAGATATGCTCAAATGATTAAGGCCAACAGTACCAATAAATTTCTCGGAATCTTTCACCACTACTCCCCATCGAATCCCCCTTTTGTTTATATATGCACTTTTAAACGAGTCTATTAATCGACGAGCCTCTTCCACTCGAATTAAGCTTTCTATCCCATCATATTTGGTTACTTCATCTTTTGAGAGAATTTCAAACAGACTTTCCGTATGCTGGTGACCTATTTCGATTAAACGCAGCCTCTCTGTTTCTAACTCTTGAAATCTCATCCTACAATCCCCCCGTGGATTCACTATCTTCTTTATTCTATTTGTGAAAAAGAGATACCTGTATTAATGGACAAAACTTTTCAATAATTTCCTTTCCTTAAGGTATAATGCAGAATCGGGATGCCCGCCCTTAATAATCAAATCTCTAATAATTTGTGAGAGAATAACACTGTAAACCGTTCCGTTCCAACCATACCCGCCCGAGATGCGATAGTAAGCTTTCCCATTAAAAAGGAAGGATAGGGATTTCAAAGGATGCAGCAGTTTAAAAGTAGTTACATAATACTATCTTTTCAGTAATCATATTGAAAAAAAAAATTATGTTACAATAGAAAATCTAGACATAGGTATAAAGGGGCAATTGCAATGAAAATAGAGGTTGGCTCTGTTATCAACGAATTAAGAATAAAACAAAATCTCACAAGAGAAGAATTAGCAAAAGATATTTGCGAGCCTATTACCTTGTTAGATTATGAAAGAAGCATCTCATCACCAACAATTGATGAGTTGGGACTATTAGCAGATAAACTTAAAGTTGATCTTTCGTATTTTTTCACTACCAAAAATGAACCGATTTATAATTACATAGAAACTATTAAATTATTAATAAACAGATATAAACGTACACGTAATTATGAAGCAATCTATGAAATCGTCCAAAAAGAAATGGCAACGGCACCGGAAAAATCCATATCATTTTATCAATTCTTAAAATGGCATGAGGGTATGTCTTTTTTTTATTTGTTCAAGAATAAACAAATGGCTATTGATCTATTAAATGAGGCCATTCAGATTACAATGGGCAAACGGGTAATTCTTCATCAACAGGAAATAGAAGTTTTAAATAGTATTGGAATTATTCACTTTAAAACAAAGGATTACGATGAGGCTATAATCATCTTCAATGAAGCATTGGAATTTATCGAGAATATTCCTCATGTGAATCAGGAAGGTACAATTTTAGTAAAAATCATTCATGGATTAGCTCAAACCTTAACCGAACTTCATTGCTATCAAGAGTCATTAAATTATACGCTAAAAGGCATTAATATTTGTAATTCTATCGAATCTTTATATTTATTTGCAGAACTTCATTTTCTTACCGGGAAAAATCTGATTCATCTTCAACAACAGAATGAAGGACTGCAATATTTAAATCACTCCAGAACCATATTCAGTATTCAAAAAAACGAAGAATATGTACAAATAATCGACCATGAATTAGAAAGAATCTTACAATCTATACTAGTCCTGAATTGAATTATACAAAGTTAGAGAGTGCTTTAAAAAGCATTTCTCTACCTTTTTTAGTTTCCTATTATTTCATATCAATAAGAAAGTGTTTGAAAGTGATCTTCTAATATTTAGTGATTAAGCATAGAAATTACACTAACAATCGTAGATCTAACTGAATTTTTTCGCATAAAAGTTAACCGATTACTCCGTCACCTCTATGCTTCCCATGAGCATCTTCAATAATTTTTCCTTTATTACTCAAATTCCTATGTACCTAACTATAGTCTGTAAAATTTTAACAATAAATTAATTGAAATCTCAAAGGAACACTATCATTTAGAAATACGGCACTTTCAATAGGCAACCAAAATCAGATATAATAGATAAAAGTAGCCAAAATGGAGGAAAATTAATTGTCTAATAGATTAGGTTTAGTACTAGACGTAGAGACAACTGGATTGCGTCCTACTTCTGATGAAATTATCGAACTTGCCCTTATTCTTTTTACCTATAGCAGCGAAACCGGTGAAATTATTAACCTTGTTGATCAAGAATCGTTTTTAAGAGAGCCCCTCTCTTATCAAGCAAGAAGGAATTATGATCAAGCATACAGGGTTCATGGAATTCCATATAGCTCTGTCGAAGGAAAAAGCTTTCACGATGAAAAAATAAAATCTTTTATAGATCGTTCTGACTCAATTTTTGCCCATAATGCTTCATTCGACAGAAGTTTCCTCTACCATATGTATCCAGAAATCAATAACCATCAGTGGTTCTGTACAATGCGCAATGTCCCATGGAAACAATACGGTTTTGTAAATAGTAAACTCTTAACATTGCTGCGGGCTCATAACATCACAAATTTCCAAACACACCGGGCAATGGACGACATTTCTTATCTAATGGAGCTGCTGCGAAAACCTAGTCCTTCGGGCTATCCCTATTTAAAAGATGTTATTGCTAAAAATCCTATGAAAAAATATGCCCCTTCGTCTCAAAAATCTTGGGTATAATAGAAAAAAACAGCGAACCCTATTCGAGTCGCTGTTTTTTCATTATTATTTGCCTGCATCTTCCGTAAATACGTTTTTCATCTTTTTATATCTATAAATGAAGTATACGAAAGATAGTATTAATGCCACTACAAGGAAAATGGCAAGTATACTAAGGTTATGCCACATGAATCCAAAGTCTCCAGTTGAGATTACTGCTCTAAAAGCATTAATCGAATACGTCATCGGTAAGAATGGCGTGAACCCTTGCAGGAAGCTAGGAACTAATTCATTTGGGAAAGTTCCGCCGCTGCTGGTCAGCTGTAGAATTAATATGAGTAACGCTATAAAACGACCTGGATTATCAAAGGCTGAACCAAGAAATAGAATGATAGCCATAAATGTGCAGCTAGCAAGAATGCTTACTACAAAAAATAATGGCAGACTAGTGACTTCAATTCCAAGTCCTAATATTAATATCAAATCCACCAATATAGCCTGACATATTCCTATAATAGCCATGACCCCGTATTTACTAATAAACCAGCTGAATCCATTTGCAGGAATAACAGCAGGATCTCTTAATGGGAAAATGATTGTCAGAACGATTGCCCCAATAAATAAACTCAATGAAATTAAATAAGGTGCAAAGCTAGTTCCATAGTTTGGCACATTATTAATAGGCAATTTATCAACCTTTACTGGACTTGCAAACATGTCATAAACATCTTCATCGGCTTTTATATTACCTGCTTCGCTTGCTCCGTCTTTCAATTCGTCATGTAATTCTTCCGAACCATCTGAAAGTTTGGCGATTCCATCTTGAAGCTTAATAGCTCCATTCGCTAACTCTCCCATGCCACTTGTAAGACTTGATGTACCTTCTTTTAACTTATCTGTTCCAGTAATCAGACTTTTCGAACCTTCTGATAGCTGAGAAGTTCCATTTGATAATTGCTTCGACCCATCTTCTAATTGATCAAGCCCACTGACCAAATTATTGCTGCCTTCCGTTAATTGTCCAAGTCCACTCTGTGCTGAATCTATACTTTCGCCAAATGTTGTCAATCCAGCTACTAATTGACCCTGTCCGCTTTGCAGATCATTCGCTCCATTGGCAAGTTTATCTTGAGCTTGTTTTAATTGAGTAAAACCACCGCTGAGCGCATTGGCGCCTTTTCCTAACTGATTTGCCCCTTCACTAAGACTTGTGCCTCCCTTAGCAATTTCAGAAGCACTTGCGGATAGTTTTCCTACTCCTTCAGCTACTCCTCTACTTCCTTCACTAATTCCAGATAGAGAAGCAATTAATCCTTCTAAACGAGCTTTCTCTGCAGGATCATCCGCAGTTTGAGATTGTTGTTTTAAACCGGAAATAACTTCTTCCAATCCGGCCGCAACGTTCGATGCTCCTGCTTTTGCTTCACTCGTAGCAGCACTCCAATCGGACAAAGAACCTGAGAGCTGGCTTGCACCAGTAGCTACACCATTTGCCCCCTCGGTCAGAGTAGGTAGCTTTTCTTCAATCTGATTGAACCCTTCTAAAGATTGTTGCAGTCCTGAAGCTAATTCCCCAGAACCTGCTTCAGATTTTTTGGCTCCTTCTAAAAGTTTTGATTGCCCATCTTTCATTTGTCCAATCCCAGAACTAAATTGTTGTAAGCCTTGATTAAGTTCTTTCGAGCCAGAAGCTGCTGAACCCACTCCATCCGAAAAGGTCAAGGACTTTTCAGCTAATGTTTCCAGGTTTTTATGGATTTCAACTGAACCTGAATGTAGAGAACCAATTCCTTCATCTACTTTTTGTGAACCTTCTTTAGCAGAGTTAATTCCCTCTCCTAGTTCTTTAGACCCATTTTTTACCTTATCGGTCCCGTCTTTCAGTTCACCTGCTCCATCACTGGCGGATCCAAGTCCATCAGCAACTTCTTTCAAATTATCAAACATTGACTCAGCATAGGTTTTTGTAACGGCCGCAGAAACCTCACCTTTAATTTTCTCGGAAGCTGCGTCACCTATCTTAGTAGAAATATAGTTATACCCTTCATTTGATGTATATATTAAATCAAGTTTTTCCGGATTTTCTTCTTGCAAGGTAGTTGCATTTTCCGAAAAGTTTTTCGGAATTTCAATCTTCATGTAATAGTCCTGGTTCGCCAGGCCTTCATTCGCTTCTTTTTGACTGACAAAATGCCAATCAAAGTCCTTTTTCTCCTTTAACTCTTTCACTAAGTCTTTCCCAATGGTAAGTTCTGATTCGTTAAGCTCGGCTCCTTCATCCATATTGACAATGGCAACCGGCAATTGATCGACCTTACCATACGGATCCCAAAATGCCCATAAAAATGTCCCGCTATAAAGTAAAGGAACACTAATAATTCCTAATATAGAAATGAGAATTATTGGTTTTTTTATAATAGCCAATAATTCTCCTTTCAGCGATTTTAACACACCTATCAAATCCTCCTATACGACAAACATGTCGTTTATTTACTCTACTTCGGTGTAAAGCGAATTGAAAATACATTCATGACTGTTTATCATCTAAAATATATATATTTTATTTCTTTATTATAAATATATATTTTCTTCTAGAAAAATTATGACTATATTGTTCATCCGGTCATTATCACGAAAAATAATATAACATTTCTACTGTTGGATATCAAATTTATTTACTTTATAAAATCACATAATTTTTCTTCTTATCTGTAGTATTTTTGAATGGTTATTTATACAAGATTATGTAATCCATTAAAATAATGTATTCTAAAATAGTATGTAGCACTAAAAAAAGGGTACCCATAATGGATACCCTCTTCAAACAAAAAAACAACAAATTTCGAACAACTTGATAAAGCGCTTTCAAATCACTTTGATATAATACCCTTTAATTTACCCGCCTGCTCGGTTAATCTCTCAAGGGATTCCTGATACTCTTTTTCTAGCTGTTTGATGATACCAGCAGTGGTATCTATTTGTTTTATCGCCCCTACTCCATGTCCCGCGGACCAAATATCACGCCATGCTTTAGAATCTGATGATTTAGACATGCTGTCAAAATCGACATTTTCTTTTTTTGCTAATTGATCTGGATCCATACCTGCCTTTTTAATACTTGGTTTCAACATATTACAATTAACCCCGGAAAATGCATCAGTCAAGATAATGTCATCATGATTCGACTCGACAAGCATTTCACGATATTCATCATTTGCCCTGCTCTCTTTTGCCACGATAAAACGTGTACCCATATAAGCAAGATCCGCTCCGGCAGCTTGAGCAGCTAAGATGCTGTGACCTGTACTAATGGATCCAGCAAGCAAAATGATTCCATCCCAGAACGTCCTTACACTGTCAACGAAAGCAAAACTATTTATCTCACCCGCATGTCCGCCAGCTCCTGAAGCAACTAAGATCAATCCATCCACACCTGACTCTGCAGCTTTTTTGGCAAATTCCACGCTGCTGACATCTGAAAAGACCAACCCACCATAGCTATGTACGACATCTACAACATGTTTTGGAGATCCAAGAGATGTAATAACGATGGGAGGTTGGTGCTTTTTGACTAATTCCAATTCTTCTTCAAGACGGCTATAAGTTCGGTGAACAACCATATTCATTGCCCATGGAGCAATTTTCTTGCTGGGTTCTTTATCTCTTGCTGCAATTAGTGTGTTTTTTATATCACCCATCCATTGATCCAGTACTTCTATCGGCCGAGCATTCGGTGCTGGAAAAGAGCCAATTACTCCATTCAAACAGCATTCTTTCACTAATTCAGGACCAGAAATTAAAAACATAGGCGCTGAGATAACTGGTAAAGATAATTGATTCCACCAGTGTTCAGGTACAGTTCTTCTCATCTATAAAACCTCCCATTTTTAATATATTACCAAAATATAACACTATAAGATTATCATACTTCTTAAAGACAAAATTTTCAAGAAATTATTTTCAGCGGCAAAATACCACTCTTAACGAGTTAAATTTAAATAAAAAGCTGTATATGGATTAAATCCACATACAGCTTTCAATTAATTGGAGAGCACCCATTTTTGGATTGCTTTAGCCACTCCATCTTCTTGGTTAGTTGCAGTGACCCAATCTGCTTTTTCCTTAACTATCTTTTGAGCGTTACCCATCGCTACACCCATCTTTGCTTCTTGAATCATGGCAAGGTCATTTAGACTATCTCCTACTGCCATTACATTATCCATTGTAATATTGAGCAATGAACAAACAACGTCAATTGCTTTCGCTTTATTGACTCCAAGTGCATTCACTTCAATATTCGTTGGACTTGAATTGCTTATTTCAAGATTTCCTTTTGATTTAAGTTCGTCCATAATAGTTTGGCGAATGGCTTCATCTTTTGTATCAAAGCCGAATTTAAGCCATTGCGAGTCATGAATTCGTTGAGGCATTTCAGCCCTATATATACTATCACAGCTAATTGCCCAAAAATGCGTACTATACTTTTGGCTTAATTCCCACATCCACTGTATGGATTCACTATCGACTATATTTCTTTCCACCAATTTCCCTTGATTGTCGTAAATTTCACTACCATTAACCGTAATAAGATATGACTGCAGCTCCATTGACTTTGCAAAATCACTGCAAGTCGCATAGGATCTTCCAGTGCTTAGCACCACGAAAACCCCCTGATTTTCTGCTTCTTTAATTGCTTTCCGATTTTCCGCAGAAATCTCTCCCGCTTCATTTAGAAGTGTCCCATCCATGTCGAGCGCTACTAGTTTAATTTCTGGTTTATTCATTCTTATTCACCCTTTCTGAATTCTTCTCTATGTACATAATTCCATAATAGCGTATATTGCTTATCCAAGGAAAGAACGTGATTCAATGAACAGGTTTCAAGGTCACAAAAAATTTTGTGACCTTTTAGCATTTTATTTAGATTTATATTTTATTAATTTTAACTATTTTGCATAAATAAATGTTACTTTTTTATTTAATATTATCCTAAATCAAACCTAATTAAATTTTCTATTTTCAAAAGAAGCCCCTACACCAATTAGACAAGATTCAAATTTTGGAGATAGGACACTCCTTCTATTTATCTTGTTTCCTTTCATTTAGTTCTTTATTAAGTTCACCTTCCCAATTAGCAACGCCGTCATTTTCATCAAATTCTATAATGACATCCGTTACCCCTCTTTCCTTGAAAATTTCATCAAAGAGCCGGTCTTTAATGTCATCAGCCTGGGCGATAGAAATGTGGGCATCAAGTTCTACCTCTAATTCCACATGAAAATCTTCTCCTTCTTTTAATACCGCCAGTTTTTGGATATCTCTCACATCCGGATCACTCATGACCATAGTTCCTATTTTCTGACGCATCTCAATATCAGCTTCACCAAGAGCTCCCGCTGCATTATCAAGAAAAACCCTTCCAACCACATAAAACATACCGAGACCAATCATGACAGAAGCAACACCTTCTGCTTGAATAAAGGGTGTGAAATTCGCCAACAATATGGCTACTAACGCCAGTATACCGCCACCTGTTGCGACCATATCTTCCATAAATACTAATTTCGTTGCTGGTTTTGCACGTTTTAAACCAGCGAAGCTTTTATAGATGACTGCAGTTCCTTTCGCCTCTATCCCCGCTTCATGTACTACTTCTTTCATCGCTTTAAATAATACATATGATTCCAACACAACCGCTAACGAGAGAACGGACAAATTAATTATCATCCCACTTGACTCTACTGGATGCAAGATGTGATGAAATCCTTCTTTTATCGTTTCATAAGACATGATCCCAACAACCAACACAGCCCCTAAAAGAACTAGGTTAACCAGTCGTCCGAATCCATCTGGAAAACGATTTGTTGGTGACTTTTTACTTAATGCGGAACCAATGAAAACGAAAAACTGGTTCGCAGCATCCCCCAAGGTATGCAATGTTTCCGCAAACATAGCCACATTCCCCGTCATGAAATAAGCTATCCCCTTTAACACAGCGATAATACTATTCACACAAGCGGCAATAAATGCCGATTTATTGCCTTGTTTTAATAACCGGAATAATTCTTTCACAATAGAGGCCCCCTTTACTTTTAATAAGCTTTTATAATATTGTATTATCCCCAACGCTGTATTATATGAAACCAAAAAAGGGAAAAAGCTCTCTATTTCAATTGAGTTCAACATTCTCGTCATGAATGAATTGCCAACGTACATTTCAAAAGTGCCCCTTCATCCTTCAGATCACTGATGAGTTCAGCAGTTCTCCATATTCATGATTTTATTCCACTTCTAAACATCAATTACTAAGATAAAAATCGAACCCCTCTGTACATTTTTTGCTATAAATACCTGTCACTTGGAGCAAACAATCCATACAAAAAGGCAGTAAGCAATAGCCTACTACCTATTTTACTAAGGTATAAAGTTAGAATTAAGCTTCCGTTTTTTTTAACTTTGATGGATTGTTCACTTTATAACGAATTTCTTTATCGTATTTCTTGTCAACCACTTTTCCGTCAAATTCTATTTCGTCGCCTTCTTCAAGTTCTGCCTTTTTTAATGTTTTGCTATATCCACACCAGGCATCACCAATGGAGAGTTCTGGATCTGTGGTCACTTTGACATTCTCTAACAGGATTACCTCATCTTCTTCACCGGTGAAATGGTTCATTTTTGCAGTAAATTCCTTGACGGTTGCTGTGAAATGGACTTTGTCTGCTGGTAAGTCCAGTTTAGGTTTCGCTGGTGCCTTTTTACTCTTTGACTTTGCCTTTTTTGGTGCTTCACTTAGCTGCTCAGGACTTTCTGTCACTTGGACAACTGTTACTTGTTCACCTTCAGTTAAAGGTGCTGATGCTTCAGCAACTGGCCCACTCAATAGCTCTTTACCGAAATTCGAACTTTGCATTTCCTTTAAATATGAAGGGTGAATGCAACTTAGCTTACCATTTTCAAATTCAACAACAATCGTATCAAGACCGTTACCATATTGTTCATAACCAGCCAATTTCACTTTTCCTTGATAGCTTCCGCTTTTATATAGTAGTTCTCTTTTTACTGAACGAGCAGTGAATAATTTCCATTCTAAACCTTTAGCGATATAATCCGCCTCATCTGAAAAAGAGATAAACTCTCCCTTTGGTTCAATATAGTGAATTAAATCCTTTACTTCAGCTGGAGTTTCAGCCACAGTCACCACTCCTATTTTTTTCTTTATGCTTATATTCTAGCAAAGGAATGCAAAGTTGCAAATGAATGAGCATAATTAAGTTTAATTCAACTGACCACTCCTAACTAACTCCGGCTAATTCCTATAAAAAATAATTATTCAGTTTTTACGTTTAAATGTAAGTAGTCTGCCATGATAGTAGTTACTATACCAAAGGATTGTAAAGATGTAGTCATTCCGCACACTTTCATCTGAAAATATCAACTCTACATCCTCCCTTTATTTATGGAACAGAATAAAGACTACTCATCAAGAGTAGCCTTTTTACATTAATCAATTTAAAAGCAATGAATATATCTAAACGGATTTAAATAAGAATAATTTGTCTATAAATGCTACACTAAGAGCTAGAAACTACTGTAAGTATTTATTAAATATGTTATCAGTCATTCAGAAAAAGACTTCTTTACACTTTTTTAAAGAATTTTTTTAGTTTTTCTTCTTGCTTTGGAGTTATTACCTCTTCTTTCTTATGATAAAACAGAAAGTAGGAACCTATAACGAGAATCGTGAGAAGAGAGGTGAGAAAGAATTGCAAGCGCATGGAATCAATGAAAGCCTGGGCAACAAAAATAGCAAATAATACTGCAATAGTTGCGTAGGTTAAATAAGGGAATAACCACATTTTCACTTTGAGTGTCCCTGGATTTTCTTTTTCAATCTTATTTCTTAAAAACAGATGAGAAAAAGCGATAAAAATATACATAATCATCGTAACTCCACCCGAGCTATTAGCTAGAAAAGCAAATAATTTATCAGGAGACACAAATTTAAATGTCGTGCACACATAAGCAAAGAAAACACTTGCCATTAACGCCCAAATCGGGATGCCTCTCTTATTCACACGGGATAAAATTCTAGGGGCATCTCCCTTTTTTGATAGGGAGTAAAGCATGCGTGAACTTGTATATAGCCCTGAATTTAAAACAGAAAGCAATGATATGAATATTACAATATTCATTACTTGACCAGCACCAGGAAGTCCTGCCATGTTAAATACGCTAGCATAGGGAGTTTTAAGTAAACCTTCAGCCCCCTGCGGGATTAGTATAACTAACACAGCTACCGAACCAACAAAGAATAGAAGAAGACGCCACACTACAGCGTTTATTGCTCTTATAATATTTTTTTCGGGATTTTCAGACTCTCCTGCTGCAATAGCCGCTACCTCACTCCCAGATAATGAAAAGGTAATAAATATTACACTAAGGAGTACAGGTAGAAAACCATTCGGAAAGAATCCGTCATTTCCAGTAATATTAGAAAGACCTGGTGTTTCAAATCCAGGAACAAATCCAAAGATCATTGCTGCACCTAAGCATAGGAATATTACAATAGCAGCTACTTTAATAAAAGCTAACCAGTATTCAAATTCTCCATAAGCTTTGACAGAATAGATATTTGTAAGTGTCATCAAAATAGGGAAAGATAAACTTGCTATCCACATAGGTATAGCAGGAAACCAATCATGAATCATAGTACCCAATAAAGTGGTTTCAATCGCAATAATGATTACCCAGTTAAACCAGTATAACCAGCCAATCGTGTAACCGGCCCAAGGACCAATCGCTTGATGTGCGTAAGTTGAAAAGGACCCACTATCAGGATTCACAACAGCCATTTCACCAAGCATGCGCATAATAAGAACGATCATTAATCCTGCGATTATATAAGATAAGATTGCACCAGGTCCTGCTGAATCAATAATATTCCCGCTCCCTATAAATAAGCCTGCACCGATAACACCACCAATAGAAATCATTGTTACATGTCTAGTCTTGAGACCATGTTTCAGTTCATTTGGTTGATAAGCCACTATTGTCACCATCCCTTAAAAATTGTCACTGTTTTTAATAGCAGTAAAAAACTCAATTGCTACATGTCCTTGTTCACGGGTAACAGAGCTTGACTCTTTCATTCCACCAATTATTTCTTCGGTTCATCCTCACCTGTTACTCCATTAATTTGAACAAGTCCAAATTCACTGTTATTGATAAAATGAAAAGCTTTATCTAGATTTGTTGCAAAAAGCGAAGCTCATAAACCATAAGTAGTATCATTCGCTTTTTCTAGTGCTTCTTCATAAACAGCCACCTTTTTATATCAGCAACTACTGATCCGGAAACCTACTCTTTAGTAATCATCATCAGGCCTTAAACGAACCGCACGAATAGCACTATAAATCAGCCTTCTCCTTGCACAGGTTCCATAATAACGGCTCCTACTTCTTGGCGATGCCTTCCGCTATAAAGAAATCTCTTAATTTGTTAAGAATTTGATCATCTAATTGATCAATAATCATGCTACCTTCACTGCGGTATAATTGAATTTAACAGACGGCTACTACTTACAAAGCGACGGCTTTTGATGTATAAATCATTATATATCTGACTCTATCAATACTCTCTTTACCTCACCTTTTTTTATATAAAGCATCCTCTCTTAATGAAAATTTGTCATTATATATAAAAACAAAAGCAATATCCATGCCAAAAAAGGATTGTTAGTATATAAGGATTTTAAGGTTTCATGACTTTTATTTGATTCAAAATTGAATCAAAAACTTAATTTTCGATTCATAAATTAATTATTAACACTTTTTGATTCATATCCGAATCACAAAATGACAATTTAATTGTTTTCTTTTAGAATTTCGACATAACTTTTATGGTGAACTTCTAAGGTATATTGCATCCGTTCATTTCGGGTGAAAATGAATTGATCGTCATACCAGGACAATTTATTGAAAATGTCTAAAAATCTGACACTTGTAGTAAATGCTTAAATCCGTAAATATTCAAACATGTCCGTAGTGAAGAATATCTGACTAGAGGGTTAATAATTAAATGAAAAGAAGATGCCTAAATTTCCAATACTAATTTAGGCATCTTCTTTAAATATTTATTTTTAATTCTTAGGAAAGACGAAATCACCTTTATCCGATTATTCGCTTTCATCACTCCGCCGCCCTTAGAAATCATTCTTGCCCTGTAAACTCGTACACCTAAAACCTGTAAAAGTAAGAGAATCTTGATTTTCGGGGTATATTGGCCATACAGAATTTGGTCCTCTCCCTAAAATAACCGTAATTTTAGTGATGTGCTTCAACTATTTAGCTAAATACAACACTACATCGAGTTTCTGCTGTAAAATATGTGAATATGTATTAAGGAAATAATGGGTCTTTATATTCCTAAGATATGTATGAATCCCCATGAACTTGAACTTTTAGGTCACTAATAATTTAACTATTGGGGAAATGTATACTGAATGTTGTTAAATTGTCATTAGACACACAATTCATATAACCATCATTACTTTCTATAATCTTCTTACATACGTAAAGTCCAATTCCTGTACCTAACTCTTTTGTTGTGAAAAACGGCTCAAAAATTGATTCTATCATTTCACTTGCAATAGCAGGTCCATTATTTGATATTCTAATAACCCGTTCATTTGGCTCAGTCATTGTATGTATTTTTAATGTTCTAGGCTGGTCTTTCCCCTTTAAAGCATCAATTGAATTTATAAAAAGGTTAAGAAATACCTGCTTTAGTCCATCCTTGCTCGCTGTTATGACAAAGTTCGGATAAATATCTATTTCTACATTAACGCTAGCATCGACAATACTCGCATATGTTAGTTGTTGGATTTCTTCAAGTAATTCCAACACAGAAATTTCCTCTCTTTGTTCCTCGTTAAAATCAGATTTAGAGGTGTGGAGGAATTGGGTTATTCTAAAATTCAGCTGATTTAGTTCATAATCTATTATATCTAAATATTTTAGATTGGGGTTCTCCCTTATTAGTAATTTATTAAACCCCATAATAGCTGTAAGAGGATTTCTGAACTCATGTACAAAGCTTGATGATATTTGTCCCAATACCGCTAATTTATCTTTGTGATTTTCACTTATAAAAGATTGTTTTTCCTCAATCACTTCATTTGTTAGATTTGTATACCTCGTTACGGCATGATAACTGAATGTATCGAAGTGTGTGTTGATTTCATCAATAAACTTCTGTATATATTTAATGGGGATATTTGCCCCAAAAACATTTCTGACAATGATATTTCTACCTAAATTAATATTGTACAAAAAATCTCCAATATTAATATTTGCTTTAAGGCGTTCATTTGCTACCTGGTAAGCCAATTTTGTTAGCACGTCATTTGACAATGACCCATTAAAAATATTAATGACTAGGGAGTACATCCCATATCCATTTTCTTTTATTTTTTCTTTGTAGGGGTCGATTTCATTTACTTTGATGGTCTCGTTCCATTCATTTAAAAACAGTGATTGATTTTCTTCTAAATATTGAATCAATACTTTTTTATACTTCTTTTGTTCTGATAACAATTCCATACTATTGACCACCACATTCTCTTTCGGAATTTTAGTTTATTATATTAATAACATTATTCTATATGATGTTTTAATTTCCTGCACTTCACACGACATATATATATATAAGTACGATAAGCCTATCATTGTTTTATTCAAGATCTGTTAATCTTCTTATGATACGATTTTAGAATAGAAAAAACAAACTCCAAAAGGAACAAACACATGAAAAAACAGCTCGTAAAGTAGATGAAATGTTGATAGGTGACAGGGAAAATAGTCTGGAGACCACAAGTATGATTGGTGGATAACAAAGAAACCGACCAAAATAGGTCGGGGAAGTTGGTGATTGGTTAAAAAGTATCATCAGTTAAATACTTCAAAAACACTCTGAATCACCTACTTTTTGAGTTATCGCATGATTTTGTAGGTTCTCATCTTTCTATAAAGAGTATTACGGCCAATTTTAAGTTGTTTTGCTGCGTTGCTAATATTTCCATTTGTTCGTTCCAACGCTTTTTTTATAAGTTGGATTTCTTGATCTAGCATGCTTGTAGGTTCTTGCTCCTTTGTTTCTTCTACATTTCTTGACGGAGATGAAACTGGACAAAGTGAAACGAGCAAAGCCTTTGTAATCGGATTCTGATTGGCTAGAAAAGCAGACCTGCCCTAGCACGTTTTGTAATTCGCGGAAGTTTCCTGGCCATTCATATTCAAAAATAAATGTTTTAGCATCTTCTGTTAATTCTGTACTTTCATTTCTATATGGTAAATGCGATAAAACATGTTCAGCTAACATTAATAAATCTGTACGATTCTTTAATTTTGGAAGTTTTAAGGTTAACCCATTCAGACGAAAAAATAGATCCGCACGAAACTGTCCTGCTTCTATTTCTTTCTGTAAGTCTTTGTTAGTTGCTGCGATTATTCTCACATCGATGGGGCGCGAAGTATTACCGCCGACACGTGTAACACAACGTTCCTGAAGCACCCGAAGTAAAGTCGCTTGAGCAGTAAGGGGCATATCCCCGATTTCATCTAAAAACAAGGTTCCACCATTTGCCGCTTCAAACTTCCCCTTATGTCCACCGCTATTTGCACCAGTAAAGGCACCCTTTTCATACCCAAATAACTCACTTTCTAATAAATTTTCAGGTATTGCACTGCAATTAATCGCGATAAATGGTTTATCTCTTCTAAAGCTGACACCATGAATAGATTGAGCAAACAGCTCTTTGCCTGTGCCGCTTTCACCAGTGATAAGAAGACTAATATCAAGTTTCGCAGCCCTTTTTGCTATAGATATCGTTTGATTCATTTGAGAATCATTACTGATGATATCAGAAAAATGATAACGATTTGTTTGTTCATCTTTCTGTTTTAGTTTCTCTAACCGAAGAATCACATAGGACAGATGTTGGGTATCTTTAATAAGGGGCTGAGCTGTAAACTTCTGATTTTTTATTGCAACCTTTTGTTCTAGTCCTTTAATTAATGCAAGAGTATCTAGTCCTGATATTATACTCGATATCGGTTGCCCCGTTGTGGTTTGTTCTAAACTGCCAATAGCATGGGATGCTGCGATATTAAGACTTGTAACGTTACCTTCTTTATTAATAGTAAATAGAGGGTCAGGATGCTGATCATATATAAAATAAAGATTTTTCTCTCGTTTTTGTGTTTGGGCTAATAAGAGGGCTTGTTTAATACTATCTGCCACTCTTTGAACTAAACTTATAGAAAACGGATGATAATCCTGTTGATGACTGCTTAAGTTTAAAACACCAAGCAGATGTCCATCAGGATGATAAATGGGAGTTGCGGTACAAGTAAGGAAATGGTTATCCTGATAAAAATGTTGGCTCCCGTGAATAAGTACTGTTTTTTTCTCAACTATAGCTGTACCTATTGCATTTGTCCCTTTTGATTCCTCCAGCCAATTTGCCCCTTTTCTAAGGGCAACATTGTCAGCATGCCGAATAAATGATGGATCTCCGACAGTTTCAATGATGTATCCTTCAGGAGCAGCAAGTAATAGAATAGATTCCATGCCATGTATAGAGCTATACACGTCTTCTAAAATGGGTGAAGAATAATATAGGAGCTCTGCATATTGATCCTGGAATTCGGCCAGCTCAAATTCACCCAGCATATTTTCCTTGTCCATTATTCTAGGTTGTAGTCCTTTTGAATGGCAGCGCTTCCAGGATTCTTGAATGAAAGTAGGAATGGTTTCTTTAGGCGCGCTAATATTGACTGACATAGAATAACTCCTCCCATTTGTAAAATACTCTTTATGTAATTTTGTTGATTCACTATCTTAACTTTGAACACATAGAACAACAAAATTTTTATAGGATAAAAAGGGTTTGTCCATACAACTTCATTATAGCAGAAAATTCAGAAACTAAACCAACGAATTCTACCTTTCGTTCGATTTTGTTCTAATATGGAACATGTAATTGTTCCATACTAGAACAAAAACTATTTTTCTAAAAACTAGCCAATCATTTTTTACGGTTTTCATAGGGTTTTTGTTATTGGCATGAGTCTTGCATTATAACCAGTTGAGTACCTTATTCCAATTTTTTTAAAAGGAGGATTAAATAACTAGGAAAGATAGATAAATAGAAAGAATGAATGGCAGCACAAACCTGTTTTAAACATGAGTTGCATCCGAAAATTGGATAAAAAAACACAGATTCGTCACGAAGCATTGTGGTACTAACTGAACATCAACAGCTCTTGAAGGTCTTAAAAATGCCCGATTCAGCACTAGCTGCAGATGATTTGTCGTAGAAATTGCATGCAAGGATAAATATTTTTGTTGATTCGGTCTAAGTATCCCCTTTGTTATTGGACACAAATTTCGTGCAGTAATTGATGAAGTTGGTAGTCACGTGTTTATGAGTCATACTCTTAATCTCGCGAAGGAATTAGGTACTGCCGTTTCAATAAATGGTAAGGCTAAGAATTCTGAATAAAGGATAGTTGAATTAACAAAAGGTAGCGCACATATATCGATTGATAATCTAGGTATAACATCTATATGCCATAATTCTAATAGCAAACTGAAGTTTGATAGGTTTCATGGATAGACTTTCATATTATCTGAGCGAATTTGCAAGAATAAACATTTACTTATACCAAATGAAAAGGGGTTTTATAAATGGAACAAACAATTCGACTTAATCCACGTGTACAAGAATTCTTAAAAGGTACTAAAAAGCTTTTGATTAATGGGGAATTGGTAGAAGCTACTTCTGGTCAAACTTTTGAGACCCTTGATCCTTCCAACGGGAAAGTTTTAGCAATTGTGAGCGAAGCCGGACCAGAAGATGTTGATAAAGCAGTCAAAGCAGCCCGCCAAGCATTTGACAATGGTCCTTGGAAAAAAATGAGTGCTTCTGAACGCAGTCGCCTCATTTATAAATTAGCGGATTTAATGGAAGCTCACAAAGAAGAGTTAGCACAATTGGATACACTAGATAACGGGAAGCCTATTGGTGAAACAACTAATGCGGACGTCCCTCTTGCCATTGATCACTTCCGTTATTATGCTGGGTGGACTACTAAGATTGTCGGTCAAACGATTCCTGTTGCAGGGAATTACTTCAACTATACTCGCCATGAAGCAGTAGGTGTAGTTGGACAAATTATTCCTTGGAATTTCCCTCTTCTTATGGCAGCGTGGAAATTAGGTGCAGCCCTTGCAACCGGATGTACAATCGTTTTAAAACCAGCAGAGCAAACACCACTTTCAGCATTGTATTTAGGTCAACTCGCACTCGAAGCCGGGTTTCCTCCTGGTGTTCTTAATGTTATACCAGGATTTGGTGAAACAGCAGGCTCACCACTTGTAGACCATCCGGATGTGGATAAAATTGCTTTTACAGGTTCTACCTCAGTAGGTAAAATGATTATGCGCCAAGCTTCAGGTACAGTGAAAAAGATTTCACTAGAACTGGGTGGGAAATCACCAAATATCATTTTACCAGATGCTGATATGACTAAAGCGATTCCCGGTGCTTTATCGGGCATTATGTTTAATCAAGGACAAGTTTGTTGTGCTGGCTCTCGCCTTTATATTCAGAAGAAGTCCTATGATAATGTGGTAGCTGATTTAGTTTCCCACGCAAAAAACATTAAACAAGGGGCTGGCCTTGATCCATCTACACAGATAGGGCCATTGGTATCTAATGAGCAACTAGAACGTGTGGGTAGTTATATTGAACAAGGAAAATCAGAAGGTGCAGAAGTGGTTACAGGCGGTAGTTATGGACAAGGCGATGGCTATTTTGTAGCACCTACAATATTTGCTGGTGTCAATGATGAAATGACTATTGCTAAAGAAGAAATCTTCGGACCTGTTGTAGCTGCCATGCCGTTTGACGATTTAGACGATGTGATTCGCCGTGCAAATAACACCGAATATGGATTAGCAGCAGGTTTATGGACACAAGATGTAAAAAAAGCCCATTATGTAGCCAATGAATTAAAAGCAGGTACAGTTTGGGTAAACTGCTATAACGCTTTTGATGCCGCTTCTCCTTTTGGAGGGTACAAACAAAGTGGAATTGGTCGAGAAATGGGAAGCTATGCGTTAGATAACTATACTGAAGTTAAAAGTGTATGGATTAACTTAAACTAATAAAACTTTATAAACCACTTAAAACAGGGGCATCTTTGTCCCTGTTTGCTTATATATTTTATTTATGTTACACGCAAATAAACTTAATTTGTAATTTATCCCTTCTATATTATTAAGAGATAGGTAGGATTTGCAGAATCCCTAAAACCAACACTTAATACTAACAGATTTTATCTAAATGGAAGAATAAGGATAGAGATTAAATGGAAAAGACAGCTTTAATTCTTGTTGACGTTCAGAATGATTATTTTCCAAATGGTCGGATGGAGCTATTTGAACCTAATAGAGCAGCAAATAACTCCCGAAAGTTGCTAAATTTTTTCCGCAACCAAAACATGCCAATATTTCATATTCAGCATATATTCAATGATCACAACGCTCCATTTTTTGCTCCAGGAACAGAAGGTATCACGATTAACGAGGCTGTTACACCACTTGAAGGAGAAACTATCATTCAGAAGAATTATCCGAATAGCTTCCGAGAGACTCCCCTCCTTAATCAACTTCGTCAAGCTGGCACCGAGCATGTTGTCATATGTGGCATGATGAGCCACATGTGTATCGACGCAACTGCCCGTGCCGCCGTAGACTATGGGTTCACGTGCACCGTCATTGAAGATGCCTGCACATCTCCTGACCTATCTTTTCGCGGACGCAACATACAAGCCACCGATGTCCATGACGTATTTATGGCAGCGCTTGGAAGCCTCTACGCTACAATTGAAACAGCAACTGCTTATTTAGAAAAAGCAAAAGTAAAGTAAAAATAAGAGTGATCTAGACTTGATTTAGGTTAGGCTTTAAAAATGCCTTTCCAGTATGGTTTAAAGTTTGTTGATTTATCTGGCATTTTTCCAAATCAACAAACTTTCCATTTCTCTCTTACACATTCCTATTGTAATAGCTCGATAAAAGATTACGGAACCAGAATACATCTTTTAATTTTCAGATTTTTTACTCCATCTTCATTCCAAATTGCCATCCCTTTTTTTGTGTGATCATTCATCGAAAACAAAAGCCGTTTTCTTAGACTGAAGAAGAGAGTATCGCTGCATTATTATGATATCTCCCTTTTACTAACGGGGCTATTCTTTATTCTTGGGTGGTACTTGCCCTCATTCGCTTGTCTAATTCTTCAAGCACAATCGGCCAAGCCTGTTCGTGCTGATTTCTCGACTCCTCATCTAGAAAGCCAGCATGAGTAAGACGCAAATGCGTACCGTTTGTGTAAGATTCTAGTTCAATCGTAACAACCGTTTCAGCTCCTCTTGTTCCCTCAGCCCCGGTAACCCACGTTAATTCGATGAGTCTATTGGGTTCAAGCCTAAGAAATCGGCCGTAATGGGGATGACGCTTTGCCTTTCTTTCGGTCTCGAATTCGTAGATTGTCTCAAAGAAGAAAACCGAGTTGACTTCTCCATTCATTAACACCGATCCTGGAGATGCAAACCAGAGGTCAAACTGTTTAGTCCACGCTAGGAAAAGAGCATCAGGCAATGAATCAATTATACGGTCCACCGTTAGAGAAAAAGGTCTTGATGAAAGGTCTGGTATTGAAATAGGCATTATCATCAATTTGTCTTTGATACCGGAGCGTAAATTGATACCAAATTCAAGAAAAGCCTTCATACATAAGATCATATCAACCCAGCCTTGCGTCTGTTGTCCGTAACATTTTATTCCTTGTTCATTTCCTTCCCAGCCATCCTCACTCACCTTTACCAAGGTTGAGGTTGCGTCTAACCACTCTAGCTTGAATTCTACATTAGTTTCTACTCCACTAGCCGACCACAGAAATGTTATATAGTGCTCTTCTTCGCTTACTTTCTTAACAATAATAGGAAACTCTGCACCAACATCGTCCCATCTCCAAGTAATAGTTTTATTGCTTTCAATGCGACTAGTCCCGCTAGATATAAAGTATTGAGACATTATTTCAGGATCAACAATTGCTTCAAAAACCTTGTCAATTGACTTAGAGATTTTTCTTTCAATTTCAACTTTTAGTTTCATCTACTAATTCTCCTGTTATAACATGTATTTGAATCCCATTGGTAATATACCTTAACGCAGTTTTTTTCTTCTTATATAAAATATTTCTGTTTTTCTTATGATATCCCTTTAATTTTTTTCTTGTTTAGTTACGATGCAACCACTATAGTATGACTCCCGATTTGTTATTTTATAATGGGTTTTCTCCCCTTCATTATTAAAAGGGGGGCTAATTATTTTCCAACTAAGGACCATTATCCGTTAAAATAAAAAAATATATACTAGTATAGTACATCAGCTGACGACACACTCCATAAAGGTTTCAAATTAAAACTCTGAAAGAATTAACTAGTACTGGCCAAATAGACGAAAAAAAGAGACCTTTCTTTTACGAAAAGTCTCTTTGGATTACCGTTTAACCATTCTGTTCGATTTGGATTTTATTTCTGATAGCTTTTTCTTTTTCTACTTTTTGTTGTCTAAGGTTACCCGCCACTAAAATCCCAATCACGACTATTGCTTCAAATCCGTATTTTACGAAGGGATTAGCAAAGTAGTTGTGCATGAAAGGTTCAGCTACGATCATCTTAGCAGCTGTCCAGCCTAGTATCCCGGCTCCAATTACTATGATGAATGGGTAGCGTTCAATCAGTTTCAGGATCAAAGTGCTTCCATACATCACTACTGGAATCGACACAAGCAATCCAATCACAACTAATGTGAAATTTCCATGTGATGCGCCAGCTACAGCTAGAACATTATCCAATCCCATTAAAGCATCTGCAATAATAATAGTTTTAATGGCAGCCCACATTGAGTCAGCGGGTTTCACATCATGTTCTTCCTCATCAATAAGAAGCTTATAAGCAATCCATACCAGCAGTAATCCTCCAATTAAATGCAGGCCAGGCACCTCTAAGATTACAACAACCAATAGCGTTGCAATAATCCTGATAACAATTGCCCCGACTGCTCCCCAAATGATCACCTTTTTTTGCTGATCTTTTGGAAGCTTTCTTGCAGCCAATCCAATAAGGATCGCATTATCTCCAGCAAGAACCAAATCTATCATAATGATTGCTAAAAGACCTGAAATAAATTCACCTGTTAAAAAATCCAACACATCTTCCTCCTTTTAAACAAAAATAAAGAGACCTCTGCCATAAATGGCAAAGGTCTCGCTAAGCACTAATTGATTAGGCCAATAAAGCCGGTGGAGAAATTCCACGTAATGACGACTTTATTTCAGGTAACACCTGACGCTACTCCCCTTCACGGGATAAGTATTATGAAATTTTTCCCTAAAATCTAAGTATCTTGCATTATAGAAAACTTAAAGAAATCTTATTGCAATTCTATTATACCAAATATATGAATAAAATAAAGTAAAAAATAATGATTAATTTTCTGGACTTTCCTAGGAAATAATTGGTTTATCAGCTTATAGATAGAATATATTGTCTTGGTCTATCTTCTGGCTTGGTATATTCATCATATTTCCGCTTAGTTTTTCTTTGTAAAGAGCTATTAAAATTCTACATCATACAAATACGATAAGGAAACTATTAGAGAAAACTTGATATCTTGCAACTGAGCCTGGGTTACCTAACCTTATTGTTTCCTAAGCATCACTTCTAAGTGGTAGCATAATTCGTCAACAAGAGCAGTGAACTTGTTCAAATCCTTCCCCCATAAATGTTGATTACCTAGAAAGGTCTCAACCAATTGTTTAAGTGAAATTTCTTCTGCCTCATAACGAAGCCACTGTTCTCTAAAAAATTCAATTGTTTTTACATCATCTTTTACAACATACTCTTTACCACCAAAGCTTTCCCCTACATAATTCCCTTTCACTTTCTGTACCTTATAAAATCTGATCAGACCAGCAAATGCTCGTACAACGCAAACAGGCAACCTATCTTTCTTCTCAAAATAATCTTCTATAGTCGGCAGAAGACGAACCTTAAACTTCGATACACTATTCAATGAAATGTCGGCCAGACGATGATGAACAAAAGGATTCATAAAACGCTCCATAACGCTTTCTCCATATATTATCATCTCATTACGATCAAATGGTAATGAGGGAATTATTTCCTCATTAATTGCTTGTCGCAGAAATTGATTAAAATCAGGGTGATCGATTACCTGTTTCACTTCTTCCAATCCAGATAATATACCCAGAGGAGCCATTAACGTATGTGAGCCATTTAGAATACGTATCTTCCTCATTTGATAAGGAACTAAATCCTTTACCCAATGCACGTTTAAGCCTGATTGTTTCAAAGGAAGACGCTGGTCAAAAGAAGGGTCACCTTCTATAGCCCATAAATGATACGGCTCAGCTGTATTTAATAAAGAATCCTCATATTCCCACGATGCAAATAATTCATCCGCCTCTTTAGCAGGAAATCCTGTTACAATACGATCTACAAGGGAGTTAAGGAACAGATTATTTTGGTCTACCCAATCCATAAATGACTTCGGTAATTCCCAGTCCCTACTGTGCTGAAGGACACATTGCTTCAACATATCACCATTTCTCTCCAAAAGCTCACATGGTAACATAATGAGACCTTTTTCTGTTTCTCCGTTAAAATATAAATATCGCTGATATAAAAATGCTGTTAATCTCCCCGGAAAAGATTCAATCGGTACTCCCTCTTCCCAAGGAATATGCTGGTATTTTAGCCCAGCCTCTGTCGTATTAGAGACTATAAATTCCAATGTAGGGTTTTGGGACAACGCCAAAAACTCGTCCCATTCTTCATACGGATCAATTGCCTTCGAAAAAACGGAGATAATCTCTTTATTATCTACTTTCTCACCATTCTTAAATCCCCGTATCATCAACGTATATAATCCATCTTGTTGCTTCAATTTCTCTATTTTTCCTTTTCCAGTGGGGCGAGGCTGGGTAACGACAATACTTCCTTGGAAATGCCCTTGTTTATTACATTCAGAAATCATCCAATCAAAGAAGCCACGCAGAAAATTCCCCTCTCCAATTTGCAGCACTTTTACTGGGTAATCCTGCATCATATGTCCAATTTGCACAGCTCCTGTTTCTTTACTTAGGCTCTTCACATGACTTTGATTTTTATTCATGATTATTAATCTCCCTTTCATAACAGAAAATTTCTCTCTACAGAAGATGAACAAAGCAACCACATCACACGGTTGCTTTTATTAGACATGAAACCATCGTTTAAATTTCAACAATAGCCTTAATGACTTTAGCATCTGGAGTTAACCATCCTTCAAACTGTTGGATCATTTCATCCAAATGCGTACGGTGTGAAATATACAAACTTAAATCCACTCCACCATTTTTCACCGTATTCACTACATAATCAAAATCTTCTCGAGTAGCATTTCGGCTTCCCATTAGGGTAAGCTCTTTGCTATGGAAGTCAGGGTCATTAAAGGAAATATCAGACTTCACTAAGCCTACATAGATCAGTCTTCCTCCGTGAGCAGGGAATTTAAACGCCTCCATCATCGACTTCGCATTACCAGTTGCGTCAAATACAACGGTAGGCATTTCTCCATTTGTCAACTCGGCTAATTTCTCTAATGGTTGATCCAAAACGTTCAACGAATAATCTGCCTTGGCCCATTTACCAGCAAACGCAAGGCGCTCATTGTTTACATCCATTGCAATTACTTTCGCTCCTTGTTCTTTAGCAAATGCCATAACTCCTAATCCTATTGGACCTGCACCAATAACGAGTGCAAACTCCCCTTCTTGAATCGCAGCACGTCTAACCGCGTGAGCCCCTATACTTAAAGGCTCTATCATAGCTGATTGATCAAGGGTAAGCCCTTCAGTTTTCACTAAATGATCATAAGGAACCGTAATCCATTCACGCATTCCACCTTCCATATGTACACCCAACACTTTCATACTCGTACAGCAGTTCGTTTTTCTGTTTTTACAAGCAATACATTTTCCACACTCCATATATGGAATGATCGAGACTTGATCACCAACTTTTAGTCCCGATGCATTTTCAGGGATGGATTCAATATGCCCAGATAGTTCATGACCAAGTATCCGTGGATAGCTAAAAAATGGTTGATTACCTCCATAGGCATGAATGTCCGTTCCACATATTCCAATGCGCCTCACACGAATTAAAGCTTCTACTGAGTTTGGAACAGGTTGTTCAGCCTCTATCATTTTAAATTGATAAGGTTGCTCACAAACTATACTTTTCACAAAATAACACTCCTTTTTTTATACTTTTAATCTAATTAAAAGATGAGAAAATTACCTATTTTAAAGAATGACTCCCTCTTTAAAAATGCTTATCTCCCTATAGCCGAATTTTTCATTATTGGTTTTCTTTTCACCAGATGCAAGCTCAAGAATGTAACGGAATAAATCATGCTTTAATTCATCTATGTTTTGACCTTCAATTAACTGTCCCGCATTATAATCAATCCAATGCTTTTTGCGTTTGGCTAAATCTGAGTTTGTCGCTATTTTCACAGTTGGCACCGGGCCGCCAAATGGTGTTCCTCTTCCTGTGGTAAATAGAACGATATGAGCCCCTGATGCTGCCAAAGCCGTAACCGATATCAAGTCATTACCAGGAGCATTGACCAAATTCAGTCCATGTTTTACTACTCGTTTGCCATATGGATTGACATCTACAACCGTAGCATGACCGCCTTTTTGCGTACATCCAAGTGATTTTTCCTCCAGTGTACTAATACCACCTTCTTTATTTCCCGGTGAGGGATTTTCATAAATTTCCTGATCATGCCGAATGAAATATTGTTTAAAATCATTAATAAGATGAACGATTTTATTAAATGTTTCTTCATCTTTTGCCCGGTTCATTAATATAGTTTCCGCTCCAAACATCTCTGGAACCTCTGTCAAAATTGTTGTCCCACCATTTTCAACAATAAGATCGGATACCGCTCCAACTAATGGATTGGCGGTAATACCTGAAAAACCATCAGATCCTCCACACTTTAATCCTATTTTCAACTTTGAAACCGGTATCGGCTGACGTTCAAATTGTTCCGCGTATCCCACTAATTCTTCCAATAATCGTAAGCCGCACTCTAATTCGTCATTAACCTCTTGGGCTTTGAGAAATTTAATACGATTCGGGGGATACTCGCCAATGACTTCTTTAAATGCTTCAATTTGATTATTCTCACATCCTAATCCCACAACCAACACTCCGGCTGCATTCGGGTGTTGAGCCAAGGATGCTAATAGCTTCTGTGTATTAGTCAAGTCATCCCCTAATTGAGAACAACCGTAGGGATGAGGAAAGTGATGAATTCCATCAATTTGTCGCTCCTTAAACTGCTCATTGCCCATTTTAGCAAGCACTTCACATGTTTTATTGATACAACCAACCGTATTGATGATCCATATTTCATTACGGATGCCCACATCCCCGTTTTCACGAATATATCCTTGGAATGTATGTTTTGAGTCTTCGACTTCTGTATTTTGAATGCTTGGTTGATAGGAATATTCCAATATCCCCTGCAAACCGGATCCTAGGTTATGAGTATGAACCCACTCCCCAGCATCCAGATCTTTTTTGGCTTTCCCAATCGAGTAGCCAAACTTAAGAACATCTGCCCCCTGCTTTACCGGGTTTACTAATATCTTATGTCCTTTCGGAATATCATCACGAGCCTTTATATTGATAATTTCATTGTCTCCCGATTGAATTTGAAGGCTCTCCCCTTTTCGGATCACATGCAAGGAAATAACCACATCATCTTTTGAATGCAATTGAACAATCTTATTCATTTTGTCCCCTCCTATTTTGAGTGTTGGCGTACAACACCTAAACGGTAATTACTATTAGAAAACCCTTTCATTTTCAAGCATGAATTTACTTCCTTATGAATCTATTATCATTTTAACATCAAGAATTGAAATATAAATTGCATTTTTTGATATATATATACTCATTTTTGTTGTAATATACAATCAGGTGATGAGCGAAATGAAAAAATATCAAAAAGTGTCCAATCATGATTTACTGTTCCCTTTATCTTTTGTCTATCAAGATACTAAATGTCCTCAGAAAGAACTATCTGATCATATGCATGATTATTATGAAATTGTTTATGTTTATAGCGGTAATGGGACCTTTTTTGTCGGTGATGTGTTTTATGATATGCAACAAGGAGATGTATTCCTAATCCCTAACAATACGATTCATAGAGCAATGCCGAATAAGGACGACCCTGTTACTTCTACGATTATCTTTTTCAGCCCCACATTAATATATAAGGACATTGTTGATGATTCTTTTTCATATTTAAATTTGTTTGACCTGACAAAAAAGAGTAAGAATTATAAAATATCCTTACCACCAAAGAAACAGGTAAAAATGGAAGAACAGCTTCTACACATTTATCAAGAAACATCAGAAAATGCATTAGGCGCAAGGCATGCCACTTTGCTGATTGTTCACCAGATTATGCTTGATTTATGCCGTATACGAATAAATAACGAACAGGATATGTCGGAGACTAATACCTATAGTTCAGTATGGATTAAAGATATTTTGGCATATATTAATGACCATTTAAGTGAACCATTAACCTTGACGATACTTGCTAATAAATCCTTGGTCAGTCCCTCTCATTTCAGTAGAGTCTTTAAAGAAACAACTGGAATCGGGTTAATCGTGTATCTGAATACGAAAAGAGTCATTAAAGCAAAGGAACTGTTATTGGAAACGAATCACACAGTTTCGCATATTGCTGAAATGTGTGGTTTCGAAAGTATGCCCCATTTTCATCGTATCTTCAAAAAATACAATGATAGGACTCCAGCTAATTTTCGAAAAGCACACCATAAATCTTAGATTCAGAAAAATTGAGTAGGTGCATGATGATTCATACAGCTCCCTCGGACTCGTACAGATTACCGCATAATTCCTTATTTGGATAAAATATAAGCTAACTAAACTTTCGATATTGTGTAGTTGCAAAAATATGTATCCTATTAAAATAGAAGTGTCCCCCCATAGATAATTCCATTGGGGGGACACTTCTATTTTATTAATCTATTACGCGGGTTTAACTATCGGACGTACAAAGCGAATTACTGCAAGCGATGCAACAATAGCTAATCCACCTGCAAGCAAGAAAGCTACTGTGTATGTGCCTGATGTATCAACAATGTATCCTGTTAAAGTTGGTCCGATAATTCCTGCTGTATTTGCTAAGAAATGCATAAAACCACCAACTGATCCAACGTTATCTGGGTCTACGACATCATTAATAATCGCCCAGTATATTGCACCTGTTAAATATAGGAAGAACACAGAAAGTGCAACTAGAGTTACTGCACTTAATGTTGTCGATACAAGGCCGGCAAATCCGATACAAACAGCCGATAAGAACAAACAAGTAACAAGCACGAGCTTACGTGAGAATAAAACGCCTTTTTGTGCGAACTTTTTAAAGAAGAAATCCGACACGAAACCTCCCAAAGCAAGACCAATAAACCCAAATATCCACGGAATTACTGTGATGATACTCATATTTTCTACGCTTAGTCCGCGTGCATTTACCAAATAGCTTGGGAACCATGTTAAGAAAAAGAACAAGATATAGTTGTACGAAAAAAATGCAAGTGCTGTAAATAATACAGTTTTTTGTTTTAAATAGAAGGTGAATTTCAATTTTCCTTCCGATGCTGCTGCTACATATTCTTTTCCCATATTTTCCTGTTCAGTTGACTCTTCTGGTTTTTCTTTAGCAAATTTCCACCAGCAAACAGCCCATATAAGACCAATCACCATGATAGCAATAAATGAAACTCTCCAACCATATGAGATTGCTATAAAGCCAACAATCGGTCCTGCAATGGCTCCACCAAGTGGTGTCCCGCTATTAGTCAAACCAACAACAGATGCCCGTTGATTAGAAGGAAACCAGTTATTTACCATTTTATTAATTGTTGAGGAGAGTGGACCTTCACCCATCCCGAACAAAATACGAATAACAATCATACTGACAAACCCGACAGCCAGTACAAGTGCACCACTGAATATAGACCAAACAATCATAGCAACGAAAAGTGTCAGCTTCGCACCATATTTATCGGATGCCATTCCTCCAAGAAAGTTAAATATCGCATATCCTACAGAAAAACTACTAAAAATAATCCCCATCTGTGTCGCTGTTAACGATAAATCATCTTGAATAAACGGCGCTGCTATAGACAATGCAGAACGGTCTAAATAATTTATTACACCTGCTAAGAACAAGAAAAGAATGATCATTCCTCTACCTTTTGTAAACATAAAGAACCCCCCTAGATGTTTCAATAAATGTAAAAGTACCTTTGAAAACGTTTCCAATTTATAACCAAGAACCAAAACATATAAAATAAACCCCTAAAAAACATGAAAAAGTAAATCGGTTTAGTAAACTCTAGTAAAAAAAGCGCTTTCTTTTTTACTTAAAATCTTGCGTCTAGCAAGAATTTCTTGACAGCAAATTCGGTTTCAAACGATGCACGCTTGTGTCTTCTTTTCCAGTTTTATTTATCTGCCTAAGCAATAACTCTGCTGCCTGATTTGCCATTTCAATTGCTGGCTGATTAACCGTTGTTATAGTCGGTGTATAGAAGTTAGCGTACGGGACTTCATCAATTCCAATAACCGCAACATCCTCAGGAATATTCATATCGTGTTTTTTCATATATCGCAAAATTTCATTAAGTACGATATCATTTCCTGCTAATATGGCTTGAGGCGGTTTTTTTAATTCGAAAAATTCTGAAAGTGCATTCGGGATTTCTTCTGCATTCACTGTTTTAATATAATCTGCATTGAATTGTATTCCATGTGACGCGAGTGTATCTTTGTACCCTTGGATACGTTCAATTCGAGGACTGATATTATGGATTATAGAAGTGGTTATGATTGCAATTTTTTCATAACCTTTTTCTACAAACCGATCAACCGCTAACTTTGACGCAAGATGATTATCAAGCATAACAGTCGCAATATTTAATTCTTCTATCGTCCGATCCATAAATACAATTGGAAACTGATCACTCTTCATACATTTATATAAATCAAGATTGTCCCCTGTGGGGAAAATGATGATTCCATCAACTTGCTTTGCTCTTAGCATTTCAATATAATTCTTTTCCTTCTCAGGATTATCATCTGCATTACATACAATAATATGAAACCCTTGTTTATAAAAGTAGTTTTCTATTGCACGTATAATTTGTGTGGAAAACGTGTGAAGAATATTGGCAACCACTACTCCAACCGTAAAAGTCGATTTTTGTTTTAAACTGCGCGCTATAATATTAGGTTGATAGTTCAACTCTTCAATAGTCTCTTCAATTTTTTTCTAGTTTTTTCACTCATGTACTCGTATCGCTTATTCAAGTATTGGGAAACAGTGCTTTTCGATACTTTCGCATGTTTGGCGACATCAGTAATTGTAATAGTTTTCATTTCATTCATTCCTGTCTCGTGTTTTCATTTCTGTGCTTATCACCATTTAACAAAGTGGTTTATGATATATAAGAAATATTCTATTATATTAAGAACAGCTTTACAATCACCTTCTGTTATACCGAAAATGCACATCCCAATACCATCCCATAATCAGTGAGCTATCATAAAAAGACCAGTCGCCTGCATGGCTTCTTTATTTTAAAAAAAGAAATTTGTTCACACTCCTGAGTAGGCCATGAAACCGCCATCAACTGGCACCGTAATTCCTGTGACAAAACCCGAATAGGATTCATCAACAAGCCAAAGCAATGTACCAAGCAAATCTTCAGGTTGCCCAAAGCGTTTCATAGGTGTTGCTGTAATAATTTTATTGGACCTTGCCGTAAGACTACCATCTTCATTAAGCAAAAGGTCTCGATTTTGCTTCGTCAGAAAGAAACCTGGTGCAATAGCATTCACACGTAAGCCCTCTTCAGCAAAATGAACAGCCATCCACATTGTAAAGTTATTTATCGAAGCTTTGGCAGCACTATATGCTGGTACTTTAGTCATTGGAGCGTAAGAGCTCATGGAAGAAATATTTAATATAACTGGTGCTTCCACTTGTAATAACGCTTTCCCAAAAACCTGACTCGCCAAAAATGTACCTGTGAAATTACTGGCAAAAACTTGAGAAAAACCATTTTCATCTAAATCGAAAAATGACTTTCCATCTACATCTTCCCCATATTTCTCTGGAGCTGTAATGGCATCAGGGTGATTGCCTCCAGCACCATTTATTAATAGGTCCACTCGTCCGAACTTTTCCAGTATTTTCTCTCTTGCATTCTCTAATGAGATTCTATCCAAAACGTCTGTCGCGATGGATATTGCAGTTCCGCCTGTTTGGCCAATGATATCGACTATCTGTTGTCCTTTTTCAGCCGTTCTGTTCAATATAGCTATTTTGACACCATGACGGGCTAACTCTACAGCCATTTTGGAACACAATACACCACTGCCGCCGGTGATTACTGCCACCCTATTTGTTAAGTTTTCGTGGATAGGCATCATGATTGCTTACCAACTTTGGAGGCTTCATATGCATCCCACAATCCAAGTAAATACATAATACCTAATGCCCTGTCGTATAATCCGTAACCTGGGCGACAAACCTCTCCCCAAATGTGACGGCCGTGGTCAGGTCTTACATAGCCAGTATAATTTTGCTTGTTCAATTCTTCTACAACACCCTGCACATTAATGGATCCATCCTGTGTATAATGCGATGTTTCCACAAAGTCACCGTTTTCATAAATTTTCACATTACGGATATGCGAGAAAGGAGCACGGTAAGCATACTTTTTAGCTACTTGTACCATATCATTTTCAGGGTTCGCACCCATCGAGCCTGTACACATCGTAAACGCATTCGATGTCGAATCCGAAATGGCGATTAGTTTTTCATAACTTGATTCTCCCGTGATGATTCGTGGCAAGCCAAAAATGGACCATGGTGGATCATCCGGATGTATCGCCATTTTAATGCCGCATGCCTCGGCAACAGGTAATATTTCCTTAAGGAAAATTTCTAAATTCGCCCATAGCTGATCTTCATCTATACTTTTATATGCTTCGAATAATTCAGAAATCTGCTCCATCTTTTCTGGTTCCCAACCAGGCAATGTTAAATCTGAAGCTTCTGCTACCGTACGAATTAACTCTTGTGGATCTAACGTATCTACTTTTGCTTTTTCATAAAATAATGCAGTTGAACCATCTTCTAATGGATGGAACATTTCTGTTCGAGTCCAATCAAAAATCGGCATAAAATTATAACAAATGACTTTTACGCCAGCCTCTGAAAGGTTACGGATCGTCTCTTTGTATTTCTCGATATACATCATACGATCTTCATTTCCTAATTTAATCGATTCATGAACATTTACACTTTCAACAACATCTGTGTGAAAACCAAATGATTGGATATACTCAATTTCTTTTTTAATTTCTTCTTTTCCCCATACCTCACCAACAGGTTTTTGGTGCAATGCCCAGACAATCCCCTTAACTCCAGGGATTTGTTTAACCTGCTCCAATGTAACGGTATCATTGTCTTTCCCATACCATCTAAATGTAATATTCATTGTGCACCCCCATTATTCTGCAATTTTCTGCATGTATTCTCTACTTAATTCAACTACGGCTTCATAGCCACCGCTTCTATAGGCTTTGTTTAAGTCACTACCAATTCCTGCAGCTACTGCACCTGCATTCAGCCAGTCCTTCATATTGTCCAAATTAATTCCCCCGGTAGGCATAATCCTTACATTAGGTAGCGGACCATTAACGGACTTGATGAAAGAAGGTTCAAAGTGGTTTGCCGGAAATAGTTTCAGAACATCACAACCTGCTTCAAGTGCTGTAGCCATTTCTCGAATTGTCATACAACCAGGCATATATGGAATGCCATATCGATTACAAAGGATAGCAACTTCTTCAACAAAATAGGGACTTACAATAAAACTGGCACCAGCTAAAATGGCATGGCGAGCTGTTTCAGAATCCAATACCGAACCTGCTCCTATAAGTGCATCTGTATTTTGCAGTTCCTTGAAAGCTTCTTCAATTCGTGGTGTTGTATAAGTCAATTCGATTGACCGTATACCACCTTCAACAGCTGCTTTAGACAGTTGTGCCGCTTCCTCTGCATCCTGTCCCCGGATAACAGCTACAACTTTCGTTTCTGTTATTTGGTGAATTATTGAATGTTTATCCATTACGTCAACCCCCTTAATTAAATACGATGATCGCTTTTCGAACCTGTTCTGGATGGTTTTCAACAAAATTAAATGCCTCTTGGACATCATCAAGGGAAAATGTATGTGTAACTAAACCTTCATGTCGTAGATTACCTTCATTTAACAGTTTCACTACTTTTGGGAACTGGTTGGTTTGCAATCTAGAACCTTTCACCGAAACTTCCTTTTTAGTGATTGGAAGCTGGGAAACCGCTGCAGTTCGCTCATCAAAACCTAGCACGACTATCCGTCCTGCAGTAGAAACTACTTCAAAGGACAATTCAAAAGTCATGGGCAAACATACGGCATCAATGACAACATTGGCACCTTCGCCATTCGTCCATTCCTGTACACGCTTTTGAACATCTTCACTGCCCGCATGAACAGTAATATCAGCGCCATTTACTTTAGCAAAAGCCAAGCGCTCATCACTTAAATCCGTGATCATTACCGATGCCCCTTGAAGCTTGGCCATCTTTAATATACAAATCCCAATAGGACCTGCTCCTTGGATAAGTACTGTGTCCCCTTTCTCTACTTCTCCTCTCCAAACCGCTTGTGCACCGATTGTATAAGGTTCAGCTAATACTATTTCTTCCCAAGCTAAAGCGGAATCCACAACATGTAGTTGTTTTTCGGGAAGAACACACCATTCCCTCATCCCACCATCTTCATGTACACCAAAAACAGACAATGTTTCGCATACATTTTGGCGACCTTTACGGCAAGCATAACACTCTCCACAATAACTGATAGGCTCAATAACCACGTGGTCTCCCACTTTAATACCTGTGACATCTTGACCAATCTCCACAACTTCTCCAGCTACCTCATGCCCTACAACTCGGGGCAATGTAGCAAGAGGATTTGTACCATGGTAGATATGCATATCTGATCCACAAATCCCGACTCTTTTAACTTTAACAAGGACATCTGTTGAGTTCGAAATCTCGGGTTTTTCTACTTCTTGAATAACAAGTTCATGTGCTTTTCGTACTTGAACCGCTTTCATTTCTCCACCTACTTTGTAAGAAATTCATACACACTCGACGCTATCGTAATACCTTGTACTAGGTTTCTTTCTTCATGAAGCTGTTCTATTTCACCCGGTACATATACTCGGTCGAACCCTGGAGCTGGTTGAACCTGTTGAAGCTCTTCTATCATCCGATCCATCTGCTCCAAAAACAGGTCAGAATCAGTGAAGAACGAAGGATTAATTACACAGAAATAGTGACCAAGCTTTCTTTTCTTTTCAAGATCATCATACATTTTTCCAATGTGTGGACCAAATGCCGCACCTGCTAATAATCCAGAAAACACATCCACTATGACAGATAACCCATAGCCTTTTGGACCTCCAAAAGTGGAAAGGGAAACGACTTTGTTTGGATCTGTGACAGTAGCTCCATTTTCATCGACTCCCCAGCCTTCAGGGATTGCCTTTCCTTCTTCTCGTGCTTGAAGGATTTTGCCCAATGCTACATTGGATGTCGCCATGTCTAGGATAAAGGGTTTCTTTGTCTTTGTAGGTACTCCATAAGCAATAGGGTTTGTTCCAAGAAACGATGTCTTACCTCCAAAAGGAACCACGATTTTATCTGTATGTGACATCGCAATCCCGATTAGTTTTGCATCCGTAGCTTTTTGAACGAAATAGCTTAATGCTCCGCAATGGCTACTATTTACAACAGTCACCATACCCACTCCATTGTTACGAGCCATTTCGATTGCATGATCCATAGCTACTTCCCCGATAACATGCCCAAATCCATCATCCCCATCAACTACTCCCGTTACAGGTCCGCTCGATTGAAAGGAAATCTGCGCATCAGGGTTAATTCCTCCTGCCTGTAAACGGTTTATATAATGCTCTGTCCGCAATACCCCATGGGAATTCACATTTCTAAGGTCAGCATGGACCAATACCTCTGCGATTTTCCCTGCATGCCCTTCACCTAAACCCGCTTCTGTTAACTTCTTAATAACTAGTTGTTTAGCTTCCTCTGCTTGTATTGTTACTGTTGTCATTTTCTCCCCCTACTCTACATTTGTATGTTTCGCTCTTAATGTATCGTTTGTTTGACCCTCTGATAAACTATCTTTAATTGCATTGATTGACGGTAGACATGCTCCTTCTCCACCTTATCTTTCAATAACAGCTTCATTCTGTATGAAAGGCCATACCTCTTCCAAATAGGGTAACCCCTCATTATCTCCCGAAACAGTCGTTACAAGAGCTCCAACGCCATTTGCGAATTCCAATCGTTCTTCGATAGATAAACCATGAAGATATCCGTATATATAGCCGGCATCAAAGCCATCTCCCGCACCAACAGTGTCTATCGGGGTAACAGGGAATGCTTCTTTTTTATGCCAAACACTATTTGTATATAGTTTTGAGCCATGTTCCCCGTCCTTGATGACAAGCTGATCTATATTATTTACATTTGCGAATTCCGCCAATGATTCTTCAGAGTCAATCCCGATAATCAATCGTATTTCGTCTAGACCTGTTAGCAAAATATCAACAGATGGAAAAACTTCTAAATAAACAGATCTCGCTTCTTCGATAGACCATAGCTTTAGGCGGATATTCGGATCAAATGAGACAGGGATATCTTTTTGTTTAGCGATTTCTATAACCCTCTTAGCAATATCTACATTTTTAGGATCTATAGCCAAAAAAACACCAGTAAGATGGACAAGGTCAATATCTTCAAACATCCGATCTGTGATATCTTCCGGTTTTAGAGTTAATATGGGTGACTGATAGCGATAATAAAAAGTCTTTCCGGAACCATCCTCTCGAATTTCTTTGAAATTTAGGGATGTTGGATAACCATTTACAAAGGCAACATCACTCATATCCACCCCTTCCCCACGTGCGAAATTATAAATAACACGACCAAACTCATCCTTACCCAAACGGCTTAACCACTTTGCCCTCATACCAAGCCGAGCACAACCAATGGCAAAATTCAGTTCAGCCCCTCCTACTTTTCGCTCAAATCTGTTCACGAATCTTAAAGGCCCAGTTTCTTCTGGGTTTAACGTAATCATGGCGTCACCCAGTGTTAAAACACCAAATTTTGATGACAATACAGTACCTCCTTTTTTCGAACATTCACAAATAAAAGGTAATATATTTGATCATATCCAACATTTCCTTTTAAGGTAAATCGATTTAGTAATTTACTAAACCGGTTTGGTAAATCATAAGGAAATTGTAATTGAAAACCCTACCAAAAACAATAGAAAAATTTAATAATTTGTAATTTTATTTCTATTCGTGAATTTTCCACACCATTAAACCCTACATATTACCAAATAAACCTACATATCCCTAAGAATCTCTACATAAAAAGTTTAGTTCAATACTTTTCACTCCTCTTGGTAACTCTGCCAGAGGATCCATATGGATTTATTTTGGGATAATCTGAACAGGACAACTTAAGTTAGTATGTTTTAACACACTATCATTTCCATAATCTATAATCTTTTAACCATTCTCCCTTCACCACACATGTACTACATAGGTTCTAATTGATTAGCAGTTTCGATTTTCCCCTTCCCCCTTTTAGTATTATCAAAATTTACTTTTTTGCTATTAATTTGGGGATAGTTGTATAATATATCAATTGTTAAATTTGTTTGAAAGGTTGTTTTGAATGAGCTATTTAAAAATCTACATCTTACTTATCGGAATCATGATTACTTGGGGGTTAAACGTTTCTGTTATTAAAATTTTAGTTGAACATACCCAACCTGTGACAATTACCTCTTTAAGAATTTTTGCGGCTTCTTTAATAGTTTCCCTTATCCTCTACTTTCTTGGTCTAATACGTCTCCCTAAAAAAAACGAACTTTTTTACGTTTTCGGAGGCGCCCTTTTAAGTGTGGTTTTTCATCATTATTTTTTAGCGGAAGGGTTAACAAAAACGTCAGCTACAAATGCTGGATTGATTTTGGGAATGGGGCCAATTTTGACAGTCATATTATCAATGATATTTTTCCGTAAAAAGCCGACCATTATCCGATTTCTTGGTTTTGTTTGTGGTGCTCTTGGTGTGAGTTTTACCGTTTTGGCAGGAAGTGGTGGTATTCATTCTATTAATCTGGGAGATGTGGATATCTTACTCTCCATTCTTTCACAAGCGTTAAGTTTTATTTTAATTAATCAAGCTTCAAAAACAATGGATCCACGCTTATTAACCGGCTATATGATGTTAATAGGATCTTTTATTCTTTTCGCCATCAGCTTATGGAAGGAACCAGATGGCTTAGCATTACTCGCTTCTGCTCCACCTTCCATATGGGTAGCTTTCATTTTCTCAGCAGTGATTGCCACGGCACTTGGGCATCTGGGCTATAATTACGCCATTGGTAAGGTTGGTGCGGCCGAATCCTCTATATTTCTTAATTTAAACACCTTATTTTCTTTAGTCGGGGCAGCCATTTTTCTTAATGAAGCCATTGTTCCTGCACATTTCTTGGGTCTTATCTTCATTATTTCAGGAGTCCTGCTTGGATCGGGGGCATTAGAAATATGGATTCTTCAGAGAAAAAATAAAGGTATATCTGCATAGTTGCAATCAACTTAGATTGAAGATGTTGCTAGTCTATAATCCTTGAACAGACTTCGAACTTATACAAGAGGGGTCTGGGGGCTAACCTTATATATTGAGAGACCATTAACCTTCCAAAATAGTACAATAATAAAGTACATATATTGAAAGTTAATGGTCTCAAAATGTTTAATTCACCTTTACGTATTTTGTCCCCTCGACACTTAATATTTATTGCGGATTCATTCAGCAGGTAATTTCAATAATTTTTAATCTGAGGAAAATATACTGATTTTTGAGCCATCCTTCATTTACAAACCTTCTGGAAATATAACTTCATTTCAATAATATCCGTATTTTTTTGTTTTTGTAATTTAATTTCAACATCATAATTTTATTAGGATTCTAAAACGGGTTAAGCAAATACATAACTGTCTTTCTACTAAAATATAAATATTCGCCAGATATAACACATTTGAAGATTATCTGCCTAACCATCCACCATCAATAGATAATAAATGACCATGAACATAACCTGCTGCCTCCGAAGCTAAGAATACAACAGCCCCCTTAAAATCTTCCGAGTTTCCCCAGCGCCCCGCTGGAATTCGTTCAAGTATTTGCCTGTTTCTTGCAGCATCATTGATTAGAGCCTCATTCATATCTGTAGCTATATAACCTGGAACAATGGCATTTACATTCACATTGTATTGTGCCCATTCATTAGACAACGCTTTTGTTAGCTGTGCTACTCCGCCTTTTGCTGCTGCATACGCTGGGACGGTTAATCCCCCTTGAAAAGAGAGCAGAGAGGCCATATTAATAATCTTCCCTTTTCTTTGTGGTACCATATAGCGACCTGCCATCTGACATAAAAGCCAAACTGTTTTTAAATTCACCTGGATCACATCATCCCAATCGGATTCTGGAAAATCGACTGAAGGTGAGCGGCGCTGAATACCAGCATTATTAACTAAAATATCAATCTTTCCAAAATGCGCGACGACACTAGGAATTGCTTCCTTTACTTGATTTAAATCTTCTAAATCACAGGGAATAATCAAGCATTTTCTTCCTAATTTTTCAATTTCGTACTTTACATCAACTTGTTCAACCGAACGCTGAAGTAGTGCAATGTTTGCACCCGCTTCTGCTAATGCTATAGCCATAGAACGTCCTATTCCTCTAGTAGCCCCTGTCACCGCTGCAACTTTTCCCTCTAATCCAAATAAATTAACTACCATATCTTCACCTCTTTCGTTTAATCCGGCCAAATAATATCTTTAAAGATACATCCGGGATCTCCATTAATCCAAAATCCTGCACAATTTCTTCAAGCGGCAATTTCACTGAACTGAATGGCCTCAATCATTCCTTTTCCTATTAAGGGAATAGGCTTTTCAAAGTCCCCCCGACTGTAGCATCTTGTCGTCGTTCTGAACTCATGGCACATAGCACGAGGGGCTTTTGCTATTGGGGGCTTTCCAAAATAAATCACCGACGAGAAAACATCTTTACCTTGATGAGGGCTTCCCAGTAATGTTGTGTACTTATCGACAATCTTAATAAATAAATATAAAAAGAGACTGCCTGGACGTTACCGACAGTCTGTACTACCCTGGTTTCCTTTTTAAAGAGAAAACATGTTACTCATGCTCATGATCGTGCCTGATATTCTGACGGTATGTAAAAAAACAGCTTAGTCCAAATATTTCTAGCCTAATACAAGGCAGGAACAGAGTACAAGTATGGCCGAATCCCCAATACACGCCCGTAAGTGTGGACCGCAATATTTTTTTCTTATTGCCTGCTATAGTTGCCTCTGCAATAACATTCTCCGGTACTAACGCATGTTTTTTCCCTAATAAGAATCCAATGTAAGAATCGACACAAGACTCAATTTTCTTTCTCCTCCCCAAGACACTTCCATACTTCTTCATACACTTGTTTAAGTGGTATATTGTTCTCAACAGCAATTTTCCGACAGTCCTCAAATTCAGGTGCTTGTTGCACGAGCTGCCCGCCATATACCCCTTTCTTTACCGTTACCGCGCCCCATAGTGAATGTACTTTGGAAAATGAGCGTTCAAGCCTGTGCACCGTAAGCGGATAGTAGCGGATACCAAGAGTCGTTGTTTCAGCAAATAATATCTTTTTCATTTCGGGAATCATCTGTTGTGAACAGAGAAGCTGCAACAATACTCCCGGTCGATTTTTTTTCATAAAAATCGGCGTATAAAAAACATCATTTGCCCCTGATTCAAACAGCAAATCCATTACATAGCCTAGCCATTCACCGGAAATATCATCTAGATTAACTTCCATTTTGATCATTTGGTCATCGATATGCTCGTGATCAGGTGGGTGGTTCATTGCATCTCTCCTATGATAATGCGAAGGACGTTCGGATGATTTTTAAATGTTTTTGTTCCCGCACCATAGCCGATTGATTTGACAGTCATGGTCGGGAGCGGACAAAATGATTCTGCTAAAACAGCTGCGATTGCAGCCCCTGTGGGCGTAGCCAATTCCGATCGAATATCGCTTGCGGCAATCGGTACACCTTTTAATATTTCCAGTGTAGCAGGTGCAGGAACCGGGTATATACCGTGATCAATATGAATATGTCCAGACCCCGTTGGGATGGCTGATGAAAGTACCGATTGAATACCGAGTTGATTGATTAAAATTGCTGTTCCAATTATATCTATAATCGAATCAACCGCTCCTACTTCGTGAAAGTGAACTTTCTCGAGGGGAAGCCCGTGGATGTGCCCTTCAGCTTCACCAATCTTCTTAAAAATAGCAAGTGACATGTTCTTAACCGATGCATTAAAGTTAGCCTCATTGATTATCTCGACAATTTGTTTGTACGTGCGGTGATCATGATGATGATGGTGTTCATGGCTATTACTGTTGGAGTGACTATGTTCATTGTGATCAAGAATTTGACTTTGCTCGTGATCATGGCTATGGTCGTTGGAGTGACTATGTTCGTGATGGTGATGGTGTTCATGACTATGGATGTGTTCATGAAGGCGCTCCGGTTTTCTGGAAAGAATGACATCAAATTTTGTACTGGCAATACCATTTTTAACAACTTTTTCCCAGGACAGAGTATATTCTTCTTCAATATTTAGCTTTTTTAACTCTTCTTCCATTTGAAAAGGATCGGCACCTGCATCAATCAAAGCACCAATTACCATGTCGCCGCTTATGCCAGAAAAACAGTCAAAATATAATGTCCTCATCATTGACCTCCTTTTTATGTACGAGTTTGTAAATGAGCGCTGCGTTGTATGCCGCACCAAATCCATTATCAATGTTGACAACGCTTACACCTGATGCGCATGAATTGAGCATCGATAAAAGTGCCGATAATCCGTTGAAATTCGCACCATAGCCAACACTTGTTGGCACAGCAATAATCGGATTCATGACAAGGCCTCCTAGCACGCTCGGAAGCGCTCCCTCCATTCCCGCGACGCATACCGAAACAGTCGCATTTCGTATTTCGTCTATATTATCAAGAAGTCGGTGCAGCCCTGCGACACCCACATCGTAAATACGCCTGACTGGAATACCTAAAGTTTCGGCCGTGACGGCTGCTTCTTCCGCAACGGGCAAGTCCGATGTCCCAGCACACACAATCGCGATATATGAACCATTAGTTTTCTTCTTTTCTTTAACCCATGCGAGTGTCCGTGCAATCTCGTTGTACTCAAATTCCCCACATTCTTTTTGTACAAATAACGCTTTTTCTCGAGAAATACGTGTCACTAGTACAGAATCATTCCTAGCCCGTAACGATTGAACAATCGTTAAAATTTGTTCTGCTGTTTTCCCTTCTCCAAATACAATTTCGGGAAAGCCTTGTCTTTTTTTACGATGATGATCAATTTTTACAAACCCTAAATTTTCATAGGATGCAAGTTTTGTTTTTGCTTCCGCTGCTGTCAATGTACCATTTTGTACCTGCTCTAGAATATCGTCAATCATACCATTTCTTCCTTTTTAAGCGCTAAATTCATACTCCCGCTTGTATAGCCCGTGAGATCCAAAGAGACATATTTATAACCAAATTGCTTCAGACGTTTCGTAATTAAAACGTGATATTCAAGCACAAGTGGCATATCAGCAGGATCTACTTCTATACGGGCGGTATCCTCATGGGTCCGAACACGCACCTGGTGAATATCTAATGATTTTAAATAAGCCTCTGACTTATCTACTTTCGTCAATTTTTCTTTCGTAATGATTTCGCCGTAGGCTATACGTGATGATAGGCAGGCAAATGATGGTTTATCCCAAGTTGGTAAACCTACTTCTTTAGACAACACTCTTATTTCTTCTTTGAATAAATTCGCTTCTTGAAGAGGTCCCCGGATGCCTTTTTCTTTTGTCGCTTTCATGCCTGGACGAAATTCATTCGCATCATCGGCAATAACCCCATAAATAATATTATTAAATTCATAATCTTCAAGAATAGGAAGCAAGTGGTCAAATAAACTACTTTTACAAAAGTAACAGCGATTTTGGTTATTTTCTGTATATCCTGGAATGGCTAACTCTGATGTTTGAATGACACGATGGCTGGCACCGATCCATTTTGAGAGCATAATGGCTTCTTCCAGCTCGCTCGACGGATAAGTTTCCGAATCCGCTGTAATGGCTAACACGTTGTCATATCCCAAAGTATCAATTGCAACTTTAAGCAAAAATGTGCTGTCTACCCCTCCTGAAAATGCGACCACAACAGTCTCCATCTTTACAAGAATATCCTGAAGTTTTTTGTATTTTTCTTGTATCATGCCAAATTGTTCTCCTTTCTTGATAAAATAATACTAATTTTATCCTCCTGTACTGCTAACAGGAACACCTGTAAGTGCCACATAAAGATTGAACAGAGGCTCTACAGGGATTTTTTTAAGTTGCCAATGACAAAATGGAGAAGGTGGAAATGGCTCCAGTTTTTTTTACGTTTTATTTCATCCCTATTTCCCTATAAAGCCCCGCGTATTAGCTTCGGTTTACTCTAATTATTTTGTACAATAGCAGAGAATTTTTTGGCCGTTTCTTCCAGTTCAGTGTAATCTTCCTCTGAAAGCAATTTCTTTGGGTTGATTAAAGAACTGCCGATTCCCGCTGCGACGGCACCTGCCTTTAAAAAGGAAGCGAGGTTATCCAAATTAACACCGCCAGTCGGCATTAGAGGGATGTGAGGCAGCGGACCTTTAAGATTTTTAAAGTAACCAACCCCAAGTGCATCTGCCGGAAATACTTTAATAACGTCGGCTCCATGCTCGTAAGCTGTCAAAATTTCAGTTGGTGTAAGCGCACCGGGGATGCTAATAATGCCATAGCGCTTTGCCATTTTAATCGTTTCAATATTGACGGTTGGCGAAAAGATAAATTCCGCTCCAGCCATGATGACCGAACGAGCCGTTTCTGGATCCAATACTGTACCGGCACCCACTATGATATCATCGCCGAACTCCTCTTTTACTTTATCAATTAACTCGCAAACTTTGGGTGTTTCTACTGTTATTTCGAGTGTTCGGATTCCACCTTTATTCAGGGCTCTGGCGATTGGTACAATTTGATCGGGACGTGCACCACGAATAACGGCGACTAACTTCCCTTGTTTCAGCTCTACTAGTTTAGTCATTCTTTTCCACCTTTCTACCTAGTCACATCTTCTGCTCCGCCACTCATAAATAAATCGAGGTCGTCACGTATCGGCAAACCCTCTACATCGCCATTTACCATCGTTACCATTGCTCCCATGGCATTTCCGCGCCGTGCAGCTTCTTCTAACGCCAGTCCATCAAGAAGGCCGGAGAGTACACCAGATGCAAAAGCGTCCCCAGCACCGATTGGGTCTACGACACGATCTACAAAAAATCCTGGTACGTGTGTTTTCGGTACAGACGGGGATGAAATTAGAGAACCTTCTTTGCCCAATTTCAGCAAAACTGTTTCGACTCCGAGTTCATGAAAATGATCGATAAACTGCTCCGGTGTGTAGGAACCGAATAAAAATTCAGCTTCTGCCACACCCGGCATGACGATATCACTTTCCGATGCGTATTTTGTAATGAAGTGACGTGCTTCATTTTCATCCGCCCATATTTTCAACCGAATATTCGGATCGAAGACGATTTTTGTTCCGGTTTCCTTGGCAATGCGGATCGCTTTGTCTATGAGCAACTGGCACGACTCACCAAGTGCAGGAGTAATACCGGTAATGTGTAAGTAAACGGCGTCTTGAATCACATGTTCCGCCAGTAATTCTGCTGTCATTTTGCTAGCCGCCGAATCTTTACGGTAGTAATAGACTCGCGTATCATTTAGCCGCCTGAATTCTTTGAAAAAGACTCCGGTCGGCGCATTAGCATCTCGTGTTACATATGAGACATCGACACCTTCACCGCGAATAAACGAGTGCATCGCATCGCCAAATTCATCCTCACCGAGACGGCTTATCCAGCGTGACCTGTGACCGAGACGGCTTAACCCGATCGCGACATTGGATTCCGCACCGCCGAACTTCATTGAAAAAGAGCGGGCGTGGCGAAGGGGTCCTTCTTCATTCGGGGTAAATACTGTCATCGTTTCTCCGATTGTTACAACATCCATATCATCAACTTCTTTCTCTCATGTTAGGCTTTAACGTGATTAGAAAGCGTACCGATTCTTTCAATACTGACGTTCATCCGGTCACCGTTTTTCAACCAGACTTTCGGATTACGTCCCATTCCAACGCCAGGTGGTGTACCAGTTGCAATCAAATCACCTGGCTTTAGCGTCATGGACTGTGATAAAAATGAGATGATTTGCGGAACGGTAAAAATTAAGTTACTTGTATTGGAATCCTGCATCATTTCTCCGTTTAATTCAAGGGAAATCGCCAGCTCATGGGGATCACCCACTTCATCATGTGTAACGACAACAGGACCTATTGGCGCAAATGTGTCCGCCGTTTTGCCGCGTGACCACTGGCCATCCTGAAATTGCAAATCCCGCGCGCTAATGTCATTCATAATTGTATAGCCAAAGACGTAGTCATTCGCCTCTTCTTCTGACACATTTTTCGCTTTTTTTCCAATGACAATCGCAAGCTCTGCTTCAAAATCGACTTCTTTTGAATTAATTGGGATTTCAATAACATCATTTTGACCGACAATCGCATTCGCATATTTTGAAAAAATGACCGGTGAAGCCGGCGGCTCCATCCCAGTTTCCGTGCAATGATCTATATAGTTCAGCCCGACGCAAATGATTTTTTCCGGCTGTGCGATCGGTGGGAGGAATTTTACTTCTGATAGTGAGAATTTTGCATCGTCATTACCCCGTTGCTCGATTAACTGTTCAGCACGTTTACGCAACTCGCTTCCTCGTTCTATAAACGTTTTCATACAAGCAGGAAAATCATCTGGACCGAGTGCCGTTAAACTTATGATTTGATCATCTTGTACGATGCCGATATGATGGTATGATTTTACCGAAAAAGATGCTATTTTCATATTTTTATCCTTTCTTACGTCAACGCGTATGGTGTTTTTTCGCCGTTTAAGACCTGAACGATATTTTTCGCTGCTTTTTGACGAAGTTCAATCATCGCTTCCTCAGAATACCAGGCGCTGTGCGGTGTGATGATGACATTGTCCATTTTGAGAAGCGGGCTATCGATGCTGACCGGCTCATCTTCTGTAACATCAAGTGCGGCACCTGCAATTATCCCTTTTTCAAGTGCTTCAGCGAGTGCTTTTTCATCGATTATCGGCCCACGAGCTGTGTTAATGATGACCGCGTTTCTTTTCATTTGTTTTAAGCGCTCCTCATTGATCAGATGAAACGTATCATCAATTAGCGGTACATGTACTGACAAATAATCAGCTTCACTAATAATTTCTTCGAGATTCATTTTTTGAACGCCGACGGCTGCCATATCTTCTGCCGATACGAATGGATCGTATGCAGCCGTTTTAAAGCCGAGCGGTTTCACCTTTTCCACGAAACGACGCGGAATACGACCAAAACCAAGAACCCCAACCGTTTGCTCGTTAAAACGATGAATCGGCACACAAGCTTTAAAGTCCCAGTTACCTTTTTTTACCTCATTGTTTAACAGCGTCACTTTGCGCGCCCATGAAAGCAAAAGCGCCAATGCATGGTTCGAAACTTCTTCCATACCATAATCAGGTACATTGGCAACAGTAATCCCCTTTTCTTTCGCCGCATCGAGATCAATTGTATTGACCCCGACACCGTAGCGGGATATGATTTTCGTGTTTTCAAGTGATCCAATGACACGGCGTGAGACAGGAGCATATTGATTTAAAATCGCATCCACTTCTTTTGCCAACTCAATAACTTCTTCTTCTGTTTTGCATTGCGCTTTTATGAAATCAATGTCCAATCCGCTTTCTTTAAAAACGTCTTCTTCATATTGCAAATGCTCAAATTCATAATCCGTTAATAATATTTTAAAGGCCATTTAGACTCCACTCCCACATATGGTATTAAACCCCTTTAGGTCAGGGGGATTCCTCCCGTTTCAGGTGAAAATCATTTATTTCGCAGCTGCTTTTTCGACTTTCGCAATTCCGAGGCCTTCCGCACCAAGTTTCGATGTTTTCGCTTCTGGATAATATCGTTCAATCATTTGAATTCCAATTGCGGCACGGCGTACACGTTCATGTGCAAGTGAGATGTTCGTACTCTCCCATTGTTTCCCAGATGGGTATACATCAGGGTGATTACGAAGACCAAATTTGATGTAAACTGGCGCCAATACACGGATAATTTCCGGTATTTCATAATAGCGCAAAAAGCCGCCAAATGTATCCGGTACCTCGACATACAAATCAATTGGAATGTCTATTGCTTGACGAATCGCTGCAAGTTTAGAAAGCGTCAATGCAGGTGGCACGTTGTACGTATTCGCTCCGATGTCTTCCATTAATTTAACGGATACTGGATTGGCTGACCCCATTTGGACCGAAACTTTTACAACAAAATCTTCCGGCAACTGTCGGTGCTTTTTCATTTCTTTCGTTATAAGAAGAAGTCCTTCATCTGCAACTAACGCACCCCGTAGACCAAGAGCTGCTCCTCTTTTCAAATCTTCCATTGCATAAACAAGCTGGTCAGCACCTTCATGGCGTATCCCCTGTGATTTGCCCCCAGGTGTAAGCGGTCCCGCACTGACATCCCATGAACCTCGGGGACCGACAAACAAACTAAGCTCCATTCCACGTTCTGCTGTCATTTCACACATTTCTTTAATTTCTTCATCCGTTTGTAGCATGATGCCGCTTCCTTGAGATATTCTGTGAATCGTTAAGCCTAAGCGGTCAATTTCTTTCAATGTTTCTTTTAGTGCAACTGGACCTTCTACACTTGGAAGCTCAATGCGGTATTGCGCCCCGTCTGGAAATGTTTTCGTTGATGTCGGAAGTTCTTTAAGATCAGTTGATGGGTAGCCTAATTGCTCGAGCAAGTCGCGTGATTCTTTCATTATTGGACACCTTCTTTCATATCAATATTTTTTAAAAGAGCCGTTACTTTGTCACGCAAATCAGCCGGGAATACATCACACGGAGCACGGTGTCCAGCGGATACGTCAAACCAGCGCTGATGAACGGCTTCTTTCATGGCAGTAAAAAATGTCGGTCCGTACGTGTAGATATCCATCAGCTTTGAAATCATTTGATGATTTTTCTGTGCTTTTTCCAGATCACCTTTTTGATATGAATTATATAAATCAACGGATATTTCAGGTGCAAAAACAGCGCTTCCGTTAATGCTACCCGCTGCACCAATCATTTGAGCTGGAAGTAAATGCTCATCAAATGCAGAAAAGACACGGAAATCACTGCGAACTTTTTTCACTTCGGTCAGGACTTGCCGCAGGTGGCCGAAATCACTGACTGTTTCTTTAATACCGGCAATATTTGAATGATCTACTACTAATCTTTTAATCAATTCTACCGATATATTTTGTCCTGTTAAAAGTGGAATGTTATAAATGAACACTTGTAGATTTGTGTGATCAGCTACGCTGGAATAATAACGGTATAATTGTTCGTCAGACAGTTTCCAGTAATATGGGTTGACTACAAGAACCCCATCAGCTCCATGCTCTTCTGCATAAGAAGTTAATTCATGTACCTCTTTTAATGCGGTATGTCCAACGCCAACCATAACCGGCACTCGACCGTTAATGTGCTTAATCATTTCGCGTACGTATAGCTTTCGTTCTTCTGTTGTAAGTGATGAGAACTCACCTGAACTTCCCATCAATAAAATACCGTCAATATTCCGTGAAATTATTTGATCCATATAGCTTCTGTTCAGCTCTATATCTAAATTTCCCGCTTCGTCAAAAAGAGTGACTACCGGCGGAATGATTCCATGAAAATTCATTGTTTTGACCTCCTCTTTTTTACCATTCAGCGATACTTCCGTCTTCATGACGCCAAATTGGGTTTTTCCAATCATGTCCTATTTCTGCTGCCTGCTTCACTTTTTCTTCGTCAATTTCTAACCCAAGACCCGGTTTATCCGGAATGTTCACATAACCATTTTCATAGTCAAATATTTCAGAATTTTTAACATAATCGAGAATATCCATCCCTTTGTTGTAATGAATACCAAGGCTTTGCTCCTGAATAATGAAATTCGGCGTCGTAGCATCCAGATGAATCGATGAAGCGAGTGTCATTGGGCCGAGCGGACAGTGCGGCGCAATGGCTACATCATACGCTTCTGCCATCGCGGCAATTTTTTTCCCTTCTAAAATACCACCTGTGTGAGACAGATCCGGCTGAATAATATCGACATAGCCATCTTGAAGAAGCTGCTTAAAGCCCCAGCGAGTATACATCCTTTCACCCGTCGCAATCGGGCACGTCGTGTGCCAGGCAATCTCACGAAGTGCTTCATTATTTTCTGGCAGCACCGGCTCTTCAATGAACATTGGGCGGTATGGTTCGAGTTCTTTCACGATCGTTTTTGACATCGTTTTATGAATCCTCCCGTGAAAATCTACACCAATGCCAAAGTCTTTCCCTACCGCTTCCCGAATTGACGCTACGCGTTCAATGACCGCTTCTACTTTCGAAAAGCTGTCTATGTAGTTCATTTCTTCTGATGCGTTCATTTTGACAGCGAGAAAGCCCTCGTTCTGTTTTTCTTTTGCGGCAGCAACGACATCCACTGGACGATCGCCGCCGACCCACGAGTACACTTTAATTTTTTCACGTGCTTTGCCCCCGAGCATTTGGTATACAGGAATATTAAAGTATTTTCCTTTAATGTCCCATAATGCCTGCTCAATGCCAGAAATGGCACTCATTAAAATAGGGCCTCCTCGGTAAAATCCCCCTCGATAAAGCGTTTGCCAAATGTCTTCAATGTCGTTCGGGTTTCTCCCGATTAAATAATCGGTCAGTTCGTTAACTGCTGCTTTTACCGTTTCAGCACGGCCTTCAACGACAGGCTCCCCCCAGCCAGAAATGCCTTCATCCGTATCGATTTTTAAAAATAGCCAGCGGGGTGGAACTTTGAATAGAGAAATTTTTGTGATTTTCATTTGGCACCTCGCAATGTTTTTTTGGAAGTAGAGAGATCTTCAAATATGAAAACCTCTCTTTCTTTTGTTAAGAACCTTTAATAAAAACCGTTTTTAATGCTGTATAAAATTCTTTCGCCGCTTCACCTTGCTCTCGAGAACCTGTGCTTGATGCCTTCATGCCGCCGAAGGGTGCTTGCAACTCAACGCCTGCGCTTTCTGCGTTAATGCGGACAAGCCCTACTTCGATTTCATCGATGAATTCTAAAATTGAGCTAATATTTGAAGTAAAGATCGATGCACTCAATCCGTATTTCGTATTATTTGCCATGTCAATTGCTTCGACAAGATCGGTTGCTTTTATAAGTGCAATAACTGGTCCAAAAATTTCTTCCTGTGCAATCACCATATCCGTCGTGACGTCTTCAAAAATCGCTGGAGTAATGAAAAAGCCCCTATCGTAATCTCCGCCAGTTAATATCTCTCCGCCATGTATGAGTTTTGCGCCTTCCTGCTTGCCTTTTTCAATGTATTCTTTCACCGTATTAAACTGGCTTTCGCTTGCACACGGACCCATCCAAATACCCTCTTGTAGACCATTGCCAACGGTAATTTTTGCAGTTGCGTCTACAAGTTTTTGTTTAAATTCATCATAGACTTTTGATTCAACGACCACACGACTTGAAGCTGTACATTTTTGGCCAGAAGAACGAAATCCACCGCTGATGACTGCTTCGACTGCTTGATCGATGTTCGCATCTTTCGTCACGATAACTGGATTCTTGCCACCCATTTCAAGCTGATATTTAATGCCACGCGCGGAAGCTGACTTCGCTACACCTTGCCCGACACTTTCAGAACCGGTAAATGTGATTGCATTTAAAAGCGGATGATCGATGAGTCCTTGGCCGATGATAGATCCTGTACCGGTAATGAAGTTCACAACACCCTCTGGGAAGCCGGCTTTTGTGAAGCATTCCATCACTTTTGCTGCTGTAACAGCTCCCTCCGTAGCAGGTTTCCACACGATGGAATTGCCATATACAAGGGCCGGAGCCATTTTCCATATGGGAATCGCAACTGGGAAGTTCCATGGCGTGATAACGCCGACAACACCAAGTGGTGTACGTTTTGTAAACATAAGGGCATCTTTATCAGATGATGGAATAACATCGCCATCTTTGCGCATTCCTTCCCCTGCATAGTAACGTAAGATCGCAACACCTCGTGCCGTTTCGCCTTTTGCTTCGGGTAATGTTTTACCCATTTCGCGGGTCATTGTTTCAGCAATTTCATCGAGGTTTTCTTCTAAGATATTGGCCGTTTTGAAAAGAAGTTGGCTACGTGCAGACTGTCCAAGCTTACGCCAAGCTTTCTTCGCCTTATCCGCAGATACTACCGCTTTGTTCAAGTCATCTTCCGTTGAGCTCTGAACGTAGCCAACCGGTTCTTTATCCGCCGGATTAATGCTTTTAATCGTCTCCATAGAAGATGCGTTTACCCACTCATTGTTAATAAAATTTTTATATGTTTTCGTTGCAAATGTAGTTGATATCATTGTTTTTGGCTCCTTTTTATATTAAAATGTTGGTCCAATTCTCCAAATCCCAAAGTCATGCTGCTTTAATATTTCCGCTTTTGTGAGTTTTCCGTTTGAAACGTGTTGAATTTCATCCATAATGCGCCGGCCCACTTCATCAACGGTTTCTATACCATCGACAATCGTACCTGCATTTAAATCCATATTTTCATTCATCCGCTCAAACATTGGCGTATTCGTTGAAATTTTAATAACAGGTGCAATCGGAGAACCAGTTGGCGTGCCTCGTCCACTTGTAAAGAGAATGATTTGGGCACCGCCTGCGACCATGCCCGTCAATTGCTCAATGTCGTGGCCAGGCGTATCCATCCATACGAGCCCTTTTTTCGTCGGTACCTGTGCATAATCAATGACTTCCTCCAGCCGGGTTGTACCTGATTTTGTCGCAGCCCCTAGTGATTTTTCTTCGAGTGAGCTGAGACCTCCCTCAATGTTGCCCGGACTTGGATTTCCGGTGCGAATGTCTACGCCCATTTGAATCGAGCGGTTTTCCATCATTTTAATAACCGCATAAGCTTTTTTAGCTACCTGGTCGTTTGCTGCCCGGTTAGCTATCAAATGCTCTGCTCCGATGAGTTCAGTCGTTTCTGCTAAAATAGCCGTTCCCCCCTGTTGGACAACCAAATCGCTCGTACGCCCGACTGCTGGGTTCGCCGATAATCCAGAGCATGCATCCGACCCACCGCATTCTGTGCCGACAATCAGCTCGCTAAAATCACATAATTCTCGTTGTACCATCGAGGCATCCTGTACCATTTTGACTGCAATTTTAGCTACTTCTGCAATGGTTTGAAGTGTGCCGCCATGATCCTGTATCGACACCGTTTCGACTGGTTTGCCGCATTTGGCAATCTCATCTCCAATTCGATGCGCCTGATGTGTTTCACAGCCAAGGCCAAGTACAATGACACCGTATACATTTGGATTCATACCCATTCCCGCATAGGTTCTGGCCGTTTGATCATAATCAGTGCCTACTTGCGCACAGCCATGCTGGTGAATAAATGTGACTGTTCCGCTTACCAGCTCTGTTACGCGCTGAGCTGTTTGCGTTGCGCAAGTAATCGTCGGTAAAATCAGAACATGATTCCGGACACCTACGCGTCCATCCTGACGGCGGTAGCCCCAAAACTGCATTTTTTCATTCAGCAATCTTGTCACCCCTTCCTCTTTTGCCTTCTAAATTGTGTACATGAACGTGTGCTCCAGCAGGAATAAAAGCGGAGGCTGCACCGATGACTTCACCGTATTTAATGATGTCTGCTCCATGTTCGATCGCTTTAACTGCGAACTTATGGCCAAAGCGAATCGGTTCAAGAATGGTTACGGTTACAGCGAGGTCATCTTGACCTACTTTCACAACCACTGATGTCTTTTCAGGAATTTCGGATAAGGCAACAGCTACACTATCTTCCTTACTTAAATACAGGGTTTTATATTCGCTCATTTTGTCACTCCTTAAATTGTTTGTACGGCATTACTTTGGATGACGGGGTTATTCAAAATTCCAATGCCTGGAATTTCAATTTCAATCCGATCGTTGTCATACAATGTAAATTCATTCGGTGGAACCACGCATGTACCTGTGAGCAGAACTGTTCCGTCAAAAATAATGTTATCTAACACTAAATACTCTACAAGCTCTTCCAGTTTACGTTTCAGTTGGTTTACTTTTGCTTCTCCGTCAAATACCTTTTCTTCATTTCGATAGATACGGCACATTATTTTAAGGTCATATGGATCCGAAACAGCCTCTTTTAATAAGATGGCCGGTCCGATAGAGCAAGAATTTTTCCATACTTTTGCCTGTGGAAGATAAAGTGGATTCTCACCTTCAATGTCCCTGCAGCTCATATCATTACCTGCGATGTATCCGAGTATCGTCCCTTCTTTGTCGATGACAAGACCAAGCTCTGGCTCCGGGATTTGCCAGTGTGAATCTGAACGTAAGTAAACTGGATCATTCGGTCCTACGGTTCTTGCTGCAGTCGATTTAAAGAAAATCTCGGGACGCACTGCATCATAAACTTTGTCATAGAACGTTTGGCGGTCAAGCTTTCCTTGCGTTGCTTCGTAATTACGTGCTTCCTTGCTTTTTTTATACGTTACACCAGATGCCCATACTTCTGGTGCGTCGATGGGCGTTGTTAATTTAAGACCTTCTAATGGCTGTTTTTCTTCTTCGGCAACTATTTGTTTTACAATATCAAACGCAGTTTTGTTTTTCTGACGTGCCGTTTCAATCAACGACATAAAATCTATAAACGGAAGATCCACCACCTTGTTTTCGTTTGTCACGGCAGCAAGTTGTTTCTCGTTTTCTTTTACATAGCGAATAATTCTCATTTGCTAGTCCCTCCTAAATGGCAGTCACGTTTTATATTTTTTGATATTCATATCCAAGCTCCTGCGAAATTTTACTGCTGCATTCCTTTAATATACGTACATAATACTCGTGTGTTTCTTCATTTACTTTCGATGAAGGCATCGATACGCTCATAGCGGCTATTACTTTGCCTGAATAATCTTTTATTGGCACAGCCAGACAGAAAATTCCTGGTTCGTTTTCTTCATTATCCATTGAATACCCAGCAATACGTGCTTTTTCGATTTCAGCTAAGAACTGTTCTTTTGACCTTATTGATCTTTCGGTTGGTCCTGTATATACATAGCCGTCCAAGAGCAAATCTAGTTCACTATCGGTTTTAGTTGCCACTAGTGATTTACCTACTGCACTTGTATGTATCGGGACACGGCGGCCAATACGAGAATACAAAACCGTAACCCCTCTGCCTTCCACTTTATCGATATATACACCTTCCTGCCCGTCTAATATGACGAGGTGGAGCGTTAAGTTTGTGGTCTCGGAAAGCCATTCAAGATGTTTTCTTGCGACATTACGCAAATCGAGATGGGTCACCACCACGCTCCCCCTCTCTAATAGCTTTAAACCTAGAGAGTATTTGCCATTTTCTTCACCTTGTGAAATATATTGATGCAACTGTAAGGTTTTTAAAAGCGAATGAACCGTGCTTTTATGCAAATTCATTCGTTTGCTTATTTCTGTGATAGTTAATTCCCTGTCACGCTCGTCAAATAAATCCAATATTTTCAATGCGCGCTCCACTGATTGGATGATAGGCATTGTTCTTCACTCCTTCATTTTCTGTCTATCTTTATTTTATCGGATTTATGACGAGCGTTCCTTACTTTATTACTATGTTTTTTTCCAGAAGCAAAATATCCTGTTCATAATCAAGTGTAGCATCTTCTACGACGGCGATTGGTACAACCCCATTTGCCGCATCTGTATGTCCATACATCCGGTTGCTGGCCGCAACCATTTTTTGACGATCTTTCATTCGTTGCTTACGTTCCGTGACCAATGATTGTCTTTCTTCTTTTATATAATCCTCAAACTCATGCACAACCTTTCCGGTAAGAAGTTGAGCGGCATTGACAAAATCAATGCGGCCCTCGCGAAGCTGAAGATGAACAACATCACCCGTTTGGAGGAAACCAATGCCTCCATCTTCATATGCTTCTGGTGTCATATGACCAATAGCGGCGCCGTAAGTGACACCCGAATAGCGGCCGTCGCTAATGATTGTTGCGAGTTTTTTCATAACACGGTTAGCATTAATATGTTGCATCGGTGTAAACATTTCTGGCATACCGAAAGCAATGGGACCCTGCCCTGCGATAATGACGGCAATTTTCAAAGTACCTTGATCAGCCATCTCGTCAAATAATTCCTCGTAAGGTGCATCTTTTATTCGTGACCATTCAGGCTCATTATTGTATTTAAGTGATGCAAGAAGATGATCATGCTCGAACAGCTTTTGCTCTTTTATTTTCGAGAGCAGGCTTGAATCAAGCAGGCCTCTATTGGCATCATCTTCATTTTCGTAATAAAGAACGAATGCTAGCTTATCATCGAACTGATTAAGCTGCGGTGTCGGCATCCCGCTAATTTTCACAACAGCACTTTCAAAAAAGTTTCCTTTTAATACATCTACACCGCTGAATCCACGGCGTGGAGTGGATAAAATAACTTGATTATTCTTTACATTTACTGCCTGAAGGCTGCGTGTAATCGCAAGACGTTCTTTCCACGTTTTTGCGGCGACTGTTGGAACATCCTGATCCATTGGTACACCATTTTCAATAAGTTCGTAAACAAGCGTTTCCATCCCACGGCTTGTGCCACTGCAACACTGCATTGCAAGTGAATAAATGTCACGTCCTTCAGTCAAGCTGTAATCAAATAAATCAGGAATCGGATGTAAATGGTGAATGCGGTCAAGATCCCATAAGCTGAATTTGTATCCTGCATATAGCATGGCAGCTACGATATGCATCATTAAGTTCGTAGAACCACCCGAAGCGCTGTGAATGCGTATTGCATTTTTTATATTCGATGCGACAATGTTGGCCACTCCGTATCGCTCGTCGTTAATCATTACAGAAAAGCTATCAAGCACGGCGTTAATCTGGCGCTGTGATGGTGGATCTGTTAATAGCTCAACTGCTGGATGAACGAGTCCCATGCCTGCAACTAGATGACGTGAACTATTGCCTGTTCCGTTAAAGGCACACACGCCTCCCTGGCCATCACAAGTAGCCACAGCAAGCCTCATTTCAAAATATTTATGCTGTTCTTTCGTCAAGATGCCACGTTCATATGCACGTTCGAATACACCCTGAAATGCAGTATTCGATGAACATTGCAAGATATACGCCATCGTATCACGTAAATCAACCGCTACATCAGCTACACCTTCACTTTCCGCTTTTTTCGCCAGTGCTTCCAATTCTTCTATCACGTCGGCAGGAATTGAACCACCTTCTAATACGTGAGCAGGTGCGAATGTCGCGAAAAAGGGCGCTTCACCGCGGTTGCGACGCACACGGTCGACATGCGCGAGCGCGCTTACAACACCAAGAGGCTGTTTATCACACCCTTGAATAACGAATGCACCATGATAACTGTGAGCTTCAAGCTGATTGACAACCATTTGTGCAACCGCATTTCTGCTTTGAAGTGAGTAACTCATCCCTTGATTGCTTTGTGCAGTTCCATCACACATTACCGGTGTCGAGAAGTGAAACGGCACACCGCCATTTTGCCAGATGCGGATTGCTGCCCGTGCGGACGTTTGGTAATCCATAATGTGCGCCGGGTGATCGGATGAACCGCCGATAATCGCAATACGCGGCGCATTTCTTTCAAGCCGCATATAAATTTCTTCCAGCGTCCAGTCCGGCTTGCCACCTTCATAGGTAGAACCAAGTGTCAATTTGGAGCGGTCAAGCAGACCCGCGACCGTAATCGGTTCATTTGCTTTTCCCTGTACGTTATCTCGGTAAGGGTTAACTTCGTTATCAATGAGCGGATATAGGTGAGTCATTTAAAGCACTCCTTTTCACTATTTTCAAATGAAATCTATTAAAAGAAATAAAGAAGGGTATCTATTAGTCTAAAACCAAGTCTTCTAATTCTGACAAGATTTCTAACTTGCTATTTCTTTCAGCCTCTTCCATCATGCTTTCAGAAATCCAAATTTCACCGATCTCAAGTGTATTTTTTATTCTTACGACTCTTACTTGATTTAAATCGAAGGCATTGCACGTTTTAATTGCAGCTTTTACAGCCAATTCCTGAGTATCTAAAAACATAGGGAGCTTTACAACATCTGTCACGGTGCTGGTGAGTGCATTGGCATACCCTTTTTCCCATTCAATTTCATTCATGACCGCTTTCGTCGTCATATCAGCCATACCGATGCCGTTTGCATTCCCATGAGTTTTCTCGGTAAGTCCAAGGACAACGGTCCGTTTAACTTCTGGACCGCCAGAAGCATAAGGAGTGGCGAAGTTGCCCGTTATGTTTGGATCCATTCCATCTCCGGAAATGTCTTTTCCTAGTTCATTTACAATAAGTACATCCATCTTATCGAAATGAATCTTTGGCATTAACGATTTCGCTTCTATCAACAGTCCCGGCTCAACCTTTTCTAAATCCTCCGCCGGTACAGCTACGATTTTCGCAGGTTTATCGTAGGCATTCTCAATAGTCGCAATGCCGAATATAATCGGAGCTTTCGATAAGGAAATTTTCGCCATCTCAGGTACATGCTCAGCCATATACTTAAAACTATATGCATGAGCTGCTTCGGCTCCTTTTTGTTTACCTAAACCAATTGTGATCATTTTCATTAGACCACTTTCAACCGGCCCACGAAATGCAGTGTGTGGTTTTATCCGATTAATGACTATAATTTTGTCCGATTCATAGGCAAATTTATCGATATATATAGGGAGCCCATTAGGCAACTCATCCAGTTTCACCACTTCCATTGAAGACCTTATTGGCGCTCCAACCACTTCTTCTGTCACACCCAGCTGATGCAACACGTCAATTTGCCCTTCCGCTGTTGCTCCGCCATGGCTCCCCATTGCAGGTACAATAAATGGATTGCCTCCTGCATTCTTAACTGCAGCTGCTGTTTCTCTTACCAATATAGGGAGATCTGCTAGCCCCCTGCTTCCTACAGCAATAGCCACATTGTCATTTTCAATTATTCTTGATAAGACCCCAGCTTCTTTTATCGCCTTTTGCACCTCACCCGCTACATCAGCGAGTTGAGGTGCATGAAATACCTGCCGCACTTTGACCATTTTCGGTAATTGAATTTCTCGTAAAAGCTCAGAGATAATATTCATTATCATTCCTCCATACTGCAGTGCTGTTTAATTACCGCGCACTTTTTCAACTTCGGTCATCATTTCTTCAACAAGATCCGGGCCGAATTTTTGGGCAAACTTGTCCGTCACTGGTTGAATAACTTCCTTCATTTTTGCCATTTCTTCCGGCTTTACTTCGTTGATTTTCATTCCTTCTTCTTCTAGATATTTAAGTGCTTTCTCATTTTCCTTTCTATTAAGTGACCGTTGGTACTCTCCAGCCTCTTGTGCAGCCTCACTCATGATTTTTTGTTCTTCTTCCGATAAGTCATCCCAGAACTTTTTGCTGACAAGGAATACAAATGGTGTATAAACATGCTTTGTAAGGCTTAAGTAGTCTTGTACTTCATTGTATTTTTGCGTTTGAATTGTCGCGAGAGGATTCTCTTGACCATCAACAGTGCCTGTTTCTAATGCGGTGAATACTTCAGAGAAAGCCATGGGAGATGGATTAGCCCCTAACTTTGAAAATGCATCTAAGTGCACTTCATTTTGCATAGTACGTATCTTAAGGCCCTTGAAATCATCAGCTGTTACAACTGGGTGTTTGCTGTTTGTTAAGTTTCGGAAGCCGTTTTCCCAATATCCCAGACCTACTAAATCATGTTCCGGTAATTTATCCAAAAGCTTTTTACCTATAGCACCATCAAGTACTGAATAGGCTTCTTCTTCATTATTAAAGACAAATGGAAAGTCATAGATTCCAAATTCCTTTATCATCCCCACAAGTGGAGAAGTTGAAGGAACTGTTACTTCCTGTAAGCCTCCTTGAAGAGCTTCTGTCATTTTTTGATCATCTCCAAGGGTGGCATCAAAGAAGTTTTGGACTTTCATTTTCCCTCCACTTTTTTCTTCAAGCAGTTCTTTAAATTTGACCATCCCCTGCCCTTGTGGGTGCATTTTACTATTTCCGATACCTGCTTTGATTGTTCTTTCCTGGATACCGTCTGTTGTAGCGCTTTCATTTTGTGCACTTCCACAAGCACTTAAAAGTAATATTCCCGGCAAAATCACACCAGCTGCCAAACGCTTAAGCCAATTATTCATCATATTTCCTCCTAAAATGTTATAACTCTGAGCATACAAATCCAATTACTGGTTTCATTCCATTAGGATGTAAACCATCCTAGGGGGACTAACACTAAGGATGGGAACAAGATTAACAAAATCAAAACAATTACTTCAACGAGCAAGAAAGGCCATATCCCTTTCATGATGTCTTCCATACTGATTTTACTTATCCCACACATGACATTTAAAACGGTTCCAACCGGTGGTGTAAGCAAACCAATGGCATTATTCAGGATAAACAGGACACCAAAGTATACTGGGTCAATTCCTGCTGCTTCAACTAGCGGCATCAAAACAGGTGTGAGAATTAGGATCGTCGGCGTCATATCCATCGCTGTTCCAACTACAATAACTAGCAAGTTAATCATTATTAATAGAAGGAGTGGATGATCCAAAAATGGTTCCAACAAGCCAATTACCTGACCAGGTAAATCAGCTACAGTAATCAGCCAAGATGACACGAGTGCTGCTGCGACCAGAAACATGACCACACTTGTCATTTTTCCGGCATGAACAAAGACATCGTACAAATCTGTCACTTTCATTTCACGATAGATTACTAGACCGACAAATATTGCGTACACTGCAGCCACGACTGCAGCTTCAGTCGGTGTAAATAATCCGAATTTCAATCCCCCAATGATAATGACGGGTAGGAATAGAGCCCATATCCCTTGACGAAGTGAAATAAGTATTTCTTTAATTGAGGCACGAGGTTTAACGGCTACATTATCTTTGCGTGCTATAATGGCCCAGGTAATAGTAAGTCCGACCGCAAGTAGAATCCCCGGAACGATCCCTGCCATAAATAGCTTTGTAATGGACACACCACTGGCTACACCGAAAATAATAAAACCAATACTCGGTGGGATGATTGGGGCAATAATTCCACCAGATGCTATCAACCCGCTTGAACGGTTCACATTATAGCCAGCTTTTGTCATCATTGGTATTAAGATAGCCCCAAGAGCTGCTGTATCAGCAACGGCTGAACCTGATAAACTTGCAAATAATACACTCGCAATTATTGCAACATAGCCAAGTCCTCCTTTGATATGCCCAACCATAGACATTGCCATCTCAACGATACGCCGTGACAATCCACCCCGATTCATTGCCTCCCCCGCCAACATAAAGAACGGAATCGCCATGAGTGGGAAATTATCAGCACCACTGATTAAGTTTTGCGCGATGATTTGACTGTCAAAAATACCAAGAGCGTACATTAACACTACGCTACTTACGAGTAAGGCAAAAGCAATAGGCATTCCCAAAGACATTGCTCCTAGTAAAGATCCGACAAATACACCTATCATCCTTGTTTCTCCTCCTTCCCTTCTATAATTCCTTCTGTTATAAATTCATCACCATGGAGAGAGATTAGCTCTTCAGACTCACTAATACTGACTAATTCTTCGTCCTTAATCTTATTGAAAAAGATCCTATATAAATTGTTAATGATCAATAAACCCATGGAAACACTAACAAGGATACCTGTCCCATATACAAATGCTAATGGCATACCAGTAGCAGGCGCTGTACTATCAATGTTAATCAAAGTCATTTTCCAGCTACCATCCAGGACAAGGAGAAGGACAAACAATATCATCAAATCACTAATAACGAGCACCACTTTTTTCATCTTATTTGGAAGCCTTTTAATGACCATGTCAACACCCAAGTGTTCTTTGTTTTTATAAGCACCAATGGCACCGAGGAACGTCAGCCAGATAAAAAGGTACCTTGACATTTCTTCTGACCAAGTGATACCTGAATTAAAGAAATATCGAAGAACTACATTGCCAAAGACGAGAACAACCATGATCGCTAATGCAGCAGCCATAACAATGTTCAAAGTATTTTCTAATAGTCTGGATATTTTACTCATCTTTACATCTCCCCCTTCCTATGACCTTGCTTTATTCTGCTTTAATTTTTCCAACTAGCTCTTTTGCCCAATCATTTTCTGCAAAGACTTCATCATATACAGGTTGAGACGCCTCTACCATTTCTTGGGTAAATCTTTCGTCAGGCGTAGTAAATTTGATTCCATTATCCTGGAGGAATTTTTTATCATCTTCATAGCTTTGTTCCAGTAATTCAAACTCATATGCTGCTGCTTCTTTTGCTGCTGTTTCAATAATCTTTTGTTGTTCCTTAGTCAAACCGTTAAAGAATTTGCTATTAATAATGTAAATATTAGGGCTAAACATATGCTTTGATTCTAGTACATCACTTTGTACTTCATTCCATCCTGAGGATCTAAGAGTAGCAATAGGGTTTTCTTGAGCATCTACTACCTTTTGTTCAAGAGCAGTAAATACTTCAGAAATAGGCAGTGGACTAACGTTTGTTCCGAGCGATTCACCTAGTTTTATGTAGTTTGGAATGTTGGGCATTCTAAGTCGAAGACCATCAAAGTCATCCATACTTTCTATCGTACGATTGCTCGAAAACATTCTAAATCCATTTGCACTCCATGCTAGTGGTGTTACTCCATGTTTTGGATTTAGGTCAGCTGTCAATTCTTCACCGATCGGGCCATTCAGTACCGATTTTACATGTTCGAAATCTCTAAATAGGAATGGCCATTCAGGAACCCCCATTTTAGGAATGTCAGCCTGCATTATTAGACCTGGGATACCCATTTCGATTGTTCCGTTTCTGACACCATCATAAAATTCTTTTTCCGCTCCTAATGTACTGTTAGCATAAATTTGGACCTCTAATTCTCCATTGCTTTCCTTTTCAACCTGTGTTTTGAATTTTTCTTTTAATGCAATATTTTGAGGATGATCTTCAGCAAAATAATGTGCAACTTTAATGGTTTTCTTTTCAATCCCACCGCTAGTCTTTTCTCCCTCACTTCCACATCCTGAAAGAAGTAATACCCCAGCAAGAGTTACGCTTGTGGCAAATCCATAAAACTTTCTTTTTTTCATTTAAAACACCCCCTATAGTTTTTGTAAGCGTTATCATTATAGACTGATATTAAGAACTTCCCCTTACTATTTCTTGTTAGTTTCACAGAATCTTGTTTTATAATATAAAACTCCGTTTTGTTTTAACCGGAGCAAGGAAGATTGTTTATCAATAAATATCTGTTTACCCATTATTTATACAATTTTTAGACCTAAGTTTTTCTTCAGTATTAAAATATAGATTAAATGTGTTCTATAATGTAAAACTCAGTTTTCAAAATTAGAACTTACGTTGATTATAAGCTTCTGTTTTTATCCTTGTCAAACCATTTTTTGAATTTTTTAACAACTTAACAAAATACAATAGATACTCTTCTTTCCAGTCTATATTTAAACATCTCCTCCCGATGTCCTCAAGGAAACAAAGCATAATTCTGTTGCCCTATCTGTCATTTTCGGTTCGGTGGAGGAAGTTATTTCAACTGAGCCCAAGCACAAAGATTTTTACTCACAAGTGGAATAACAACATTCTGGAAATTTCACTAAATTAATTAAACAATAAATATTTAAACCATTTGAAGAATGAATAGAAGTTTCATTTTTTCTATATTAGGATATTTTTAAGATTTCTTAAGACATTGATTAGTCGACATTAAAGTCGCTCTTTCCTACTCTCTTTAACAGAAACCTTCTTGATGTTATTTTTGTTGTCCATAGCATCAATCAATTCTCTAGCAGAATCACATGTTTCTAAAAAGATAAAGTTTTGGTACCTTCAGAATGTAGGCTGGGGAACATCCAGAACACATGTTTCGACAATCGTTTAAACCTCTTTCGACCTAAACGTCTTGGAGAGGTAATGGGTTACTATAGGGTATGTCTGGTAATTATTCTCGCATTCGGACCTCCCCCCGAGTTAATTTTGGCGGAGATTGACATTATGATAATTTTTCATAATATATAGAGCTATCGGGGATTATCGGCATCCTCCTAGCCTTATCGATTCTATAAAAAAGTATTCCTATACCTGTTAGCAAGTTACGATTTATCAATCCATTCTTTTATTTTTCATTATGGTGACATTCGGAGGTACTTAACTTCACCTTCCTTCGCACTATTCCAATGAATCTGACATGGACGGAGTTTTCTTGAACTTTTTATATTTTACGATAGCTCTCATGCTTAATCGCCGGATTTTTGATGGAGCCATTTTAATAGTTAATCTTGCCTTCTGAATTCAGGGTTCCGGTTACTTAACGCATGATACGTTCCGTTTTTAAGCACTAATATCGAAAAGTCAGTTTCTCTTTTAGGTATGCAATAATGCTCAGCAACTTGATGAAGTTTCCGCCACTTTCGATATGGCCTTAATCTTAGGCCTATAAAGCAAATCAAAAAGCATCAGTAACCCCTTTTATTCAAAGAGATTACTGATGCTTTTTTTACTTGCGGGAGATTCTTCTTTAAATAAATCTTGATACTTGAGCAAGCTATCCTTCCAATTGTTTCTGCACATGATTCTTCCATTTTTCAATTTCGATTTGCTCTTGCATAAAAAGTGAGTCCTTAAGGGTGTATAAAGTTGTTTGGAACCTTTTTGAGATATCCTCCTGAAATTGTACTTTATCAAACTCTTTATCCATTGCCCCCCATTTTCCCTCCATTTCATTCATGAAATCTTCCATTCTTTTAATGATATCCGTAACCAATTAACGCACCCCTACATGTTTATATAGTAAAAATTTATAATTCCCTTGCAAACTTTTTTCCCGTAACTTTGTTATCATTAATTAAAATTACTTCAATAACTGAGGAATAATTCAAATAAATTAAGAAAGCTACATATCCTCAATGAATGGACATGTAGCTTTAGATCACTATTATTTTTGAAATTGTAATTTATGCAGATTAGCAAAGATACCACCTTGCTTAAGTAAGTCTTCATGGCGGCCCTCTTCAGCAATTCCTTCTTCTGTAACAACAATAATTTTGTCGGCGTTTCGAATCGTTGCTAATCGGTGGGCGATAATGAGTGTAGTTCTATTTTCAGCAAGTTCGGTAAGTGCCTGCTGGATGATTCTTTCGGTTTCAGTATCAAGCGCAGATGTTGCCTCATCGAGAATTAATATCGGTGGATTTTTTAAGAACATCCTGGCGATTGCAATTCTTTGTTTCTGTCCTCCCGATAACTTTAAACCTCGCTCACCTATTTGAGTTTCATATCCTTCTGGTAATCCTTCAATGAAAGCCTCTAGATGGGCTTTTCTTGCTGCTTCTTGAATTTGTTCATGCGTTGCATTAAGCAATCCGTATGAGATATTCTCTTTTAATGTTCCTGTAAAAAGAAACACATCTTGCTGGACTATGCCTATTTGTGACCGTAGTGATTTTTTTGTCATCTCTCGAATATCAATTCCATCAATAGAAATTGAACCGGAAATAACATCATAGAATCTAGGGATTAACGAACAGATAGTCGTTTTTCCAGCTCCGGATGGACCTACAAAAGCAATGGTTTCACCAGCTTTGATATTCAAATCAATGCCTTTTAAAACAGTTTTTTTGTCTTCATAATTAAAAGTGACATCATTAAAAGAAATATCACCTAAAAGAGCATTAACGGCAAATGCATTCTTTTTATCCTCGACATCTGGCTCTATATCCAGAAGTTCAGTAAAACGCTTAAATCCAGCCATCCCTTTCGGATATAGTTCCATCAACGCACTGATTTTATCGATTGGCTTAAATAAAACGTTCACATATAAGACAAACGCGACTAGTTCCCCATATGAGAGCTGTCCATGAAAAGTAAGCCAAGCACCCATTACTAACACTGCGAGTGTCATAAACCTTGTCATCATGTAAATGCCTGATAAGCTGAAGGACATTACCTTATATCCAAGTAACTTCGCCTTACGGAATCTGCGATTATTCGTCGAAAATCGTTCCATTTCATATGTTTCATTAGTAAAAGACTGAACGACCCTAACACCTGAGACGCTGTCTTCCACACGTGCATTAACATCTGCAACTTCTTTGTACATTTGCTTCCATGCTTTATTCATCTTTAAATTACTTATAACAATTAGCAAAACAAGGAATGGCAATATACAAACGGATATGAGCGCCAACTTCACATTGATCGTCAACATAATCCAAAAAGCTCCAATAAAGGTCATAATAGCAATGAATAAATCTTCGGGACCATGGTGTGCTAGTTCTCCGATATCAAACAAATCATTCGTGATTCGGCTCATGATATGGCCAGTTTTTGTGTTATCGAAAAATCTAAAAGACTGTTTTTGAACATGTTCAAATAGCTCTTCGCGCATATCAGTTTCGATATTAATCCCCAGTTTATGCCCCCAGTAACCTACGATAAACTGCAAGAATGTACTAATTATATAGAGAAGTAATAAGCCCGCACTCACAGAAACAATTGCCGACCAATCGTCACCCGGCAACAGTGTATCTATAAACCATTGAACAGCTAGCGGAAAAGCAAGTTCAAGCACAGCAACAACCACTGCACTGAAGAAATCAATAATGAATAACCGCTTATGTGGCAGGTAATATGAAGCAAAACGTCGAATCATCAAATTATTCTCCTTTTAAACATATATAAAGGAGTATAATTCCATATTCATTAATATTCAAGTATTTCGGATTACGAAGCTAAAATTATGGTAAAATTATCTATATTAAACAGCCACTAACCCGGCTCATAAACCTATTAATTTTAAGGAGTGAATCCAGTGTAATTTAAAAAATCCATTCTAATACCATATAACATTATTCATTCAAAAGGATGGTAATCATGAAGAACAAATCGTTTCGCCACCTTTGGATTGGTCAGGCGTTTGCTAATCTTGGAGATATATTTTATGTAGTCGGGTTGATTTCACTTATATATGCCTTAACAGGATCGGCTCTTTATTTGAGCTTGCTTCCGTTCACAACAACGATTTTTCGGTTTATCAGCAGTTTACTTGCACCTCTCATTATTGACAGATTTACTTTAAAACGAATCCTTGTACTATCTCAATTGTGGAAAACTATCTTACTCATTATACTAGGAATCTATATAACTAATTTTAATCAAGCTTTTGCTGTGGTAGCTCTAATCTTTATCGCCATGATTTCATTATTAGATGGAGTAGCTGCCCCGGTAAGTGCAGCTTTGACTCCTCAATTAGTTCCAAAAGAAGAATTGATAAGGGCAAATGGTTTTTTGAATGTAATCACCCAGACAATCTTTGTCTCAGGGTGGCCACTTGGTTCTGTTTTATTTATATCCACCAGCAGTAGCTTTATTATTTGGATGACAGTTATACTTTATGCCGTTTCAACAATCTGTACCATAAAAATTGAAATCACTGAACAAACAGCAGAAACCATTCTTTCATCAAGTCGGGATTCGATTAAATCCGGATGGGTGGCGATCCGAAAAAAACCAACTATCCGTACACTCATCTCCCTTGATTTTATAACAACTTTAGCATCTAGCGTCTGGATCGCTGCTATTATATATGTATATGTCGAACAGAACTTAAAACTAGGAGAGCAATGGTGGGGGTATATTAACACAAGCTACTTTATCGGCATGATTGTTAGTGGATTGCTTGTCATCCGTTTTGCAAAGTTACTAGAAAGATATATCTGCTTTTTCATTGTTTTCGGACTATTTCTCAGTGCCCTACTGACAATGCTATTCGGTGCCAACACTAATCCAGCAATTGCTTTGCTGCTAGCATGTATGTACGGCCTCCCAGAACAAATTCGGGATGTATTTTACACCAAGCTTATCCAAGATCAAGCATCGGAAAAAACATTAGCGAAAATATATGCGGTTTGGGGAGCTGTTATCAATCTTACGTTTGCAAGTTCCGTTCTGCTTCTAGGCTATATAACGGAAACATACGGTGTCAATACAACTTTCCAATTCTCTTCAATTTTAATATTCATTGCCTTTCTTTATGCGATTTGGAAAAGGAAGGACTTTCAAGGGAAAGAAATATAAAATCATCACTGCAAGCCTTCTTGTCTGTGTAACGGTACCTCCATTTGTTTCTGTATTTGAAAGGAGCTTTCATTTCGGAGCTCCTTTCCCTTTTTAGTGACACCCAAGGCTGTGTTGAACATGATTGGCTGTCCTCATATTTTTCCTCGGTAGGAACTTGCTTAGACCCGTTAACAGCAAACCAACAGAACGATCCAAAATTGTACGATTGATCGATATTCTCATTTTAATGCTCATTACTTACACCAAAACATTCTATTTTATAATTATAATATTCTGTTCCATATACGCCCAATTCTGCGGAAATTCCAAACCAATCTGCCAATAAGTGGCACCTATCAGTTCATAGGCATCAATCACTTCATATTTTGCGCTTATCGAACGAATATCTTCAAACCAAACGACATGATCCAAGTTTTCTTTTCTATAAGAATAGGTAGGTGATGCCGCTGACGTGTCGAAAGAGATTTCCGAGCCAGTCGCAATGGCAAGATTTTGTGCATTTTGCGCTGATAATGCCTTCGTCTCATTGCTTGGTACAATCCAATCGTATCCATACATAGGAAATGCCGACTGCAATTTATACGCAGGGATATTCGTTAAAGCGTAACGAAGAACCTCGACCATCCACCAAAGTGGAGAAATTGGTTCGGGTGGGCCAGTTGGATACCCAAAATCAATTGTCATTACGGCAACAAGGTCGGCTACCTCTCCAATTCCCCGATAATCATGACCGCCTACAATTCGATTGTCAGGATTATCTGATGTTTTTGCATGTACGTTAACATGAAGAATTAGTTCGTTCAACCCCTCTTTTAATTCTTTTAAAAAAAGCACATAATCAGACCGTCTTGCAGGAGGGATGAATTCGATGTCCATACTGACCCCCCCATAGCCTTTCTCCCTTACGATATTCAGCATACTATTAATCAAATTCCCTCTGTAAATCGAACTAGTGAGAACTTCACCCGCCAAGTCAGCATCAAAATCACCGTCTTGAAAATTCCGGATCATCAATAGTGGCGTCACCCCGGTCTGTTCGCATTTCGCGATAAGAGGGAGATCATCACCATCAACGAATGCATAGCCTTCCTTGGTAAAGGAATAAGCTACAATTGCTAAATAGGATAACTTATCACCATTCTCCTCAAGCGTTTTAAACACTACTCCACCTGAAGTTGGGAAGGCAAACCCAAGCGTGATCAATTGATTTTTATAAGGAGACGGAATCAAAATTTCCGTGTCGACCTTAAGTGAGCTTGCAACAAGCCCTGGATTTGCTTTCATGATGGCCGCTATACTTGTTCCAAAACGTCGGGCAATTTCAGAGAGCGTATCACCATTTTTTATAAGATACGTTCGATTCACCACTTTGTCATCCGGGATATACAACGCCAGACCCGGAACCAGTGCTGTTGATTCCAATCCGTTAACTTCGACTATCCTCGATGGGTCAACCTTATTCATTTTAGCAATTTCCCATAGGCTAGCACCTTTTTTCACAATAACGATCGTCATTCAAAACCCTCCCACTCCCTCGAAAAAGTGTATGTTATTCGGGTATTTATATAGAACGAATTATCAAATTTTCATCGTGTTGCATATTCTGAATATATTGACACTCAGAGTCCGCCATGTTATTAATCTATACTGATTGATCTGTAAATAAAACTTACAATATTCCAGTCTCCCCGCACTTTTATACATGACGCAAAAAAACAGTCATAGGAGGCTAATTTAAAGGAATTATCAAAATGTCAACAAAACCATTTCTATTGATCTGGCTGCAAACTACTTACGCTCTTTATGAAATGTACTTCGAAAAGCATATGAAGCAAAGAAAATTGGTTTACATAGATAGAACCTTGTCAAAATGAGAGAAGTGTACAAAGAGAAAAATATATTATCATCACTGTTTAAAATGAAAAGAGGCTGTCCAAAAGGACAACCTCTTACCTTTAATACTATTTGCTAAGTTTCCATCCCAGCTTTTCTTCTATACCTCAAAGTAAACTTTTAATATCGTAAAACTTTCCATTTTCCAACTCATCCACTTCGAGTAGCTCCAATAGTTTTTCCGCAACGAATTCTGGGCTTCTTAGAGTGCCTTTTTCTTTATAGTTATGAAATTTTTCCCTGTCGGAAAAGTCCTGTTCATTAGCTGAACGAATTGTTTCTTGCATCCCTGTGTCCATTACACCTGGTGAAAAAGATATGAGAGTCATAGGGAAAGGCGCCTTATCCTGTTCCAATCCTGCAACACGGGTGAACATTTCAAGTCCCGCCTTTGTACTACAGTAGGCAGCCCAGCCATGATAGGGATTTTTCGCTGCTCCTGAAGAAATGTTGACCATAACCTTCTTTCGGTCCCAATGCTTTGTTCGTTTAACGAATGCATCTGCTAATACTACTGGTGCCATAAAATTTACTCGCATGCTGGTTTCCAAACTTTCCTGTCCCAGATTTCCTACCGGCTTGATTGGTTCAATTACACCAGCATTATTAACAAAGTAAATCTCGCTTTTTTCATCGACCTCTTCAAGAATCTTATTGACTAACGAAGTAAGCTGCTCAATTTCAATTAAATCAACGGAAATAAAAGTAAGTTTTGTTCCGGATTGAGCAGCTATTTCCACCATTTCAGGATGAGCTGTACGGGATAATAAAATACAATGGTCACTTTTCTGCAAGCATTGCTTAGCAATAGCTGCACCTAATCCTCTCGAAGCTCCTGTGATTATAAAAGTCTTCACCACAATTCCTCCCTTTCATTGATTATTATTTATTGTACCAAAAGAAGCAGCCCGTATAGTGTTTGGCTGCTCCGAATAAAAATTATAAAATGGGTGATAACAGCCTTGCTATGGACTCTTTAAAACGAATCCACTTTGAACGTTTTTCAAACTCTTCAATTGTTAGTTGTCTACAAACTTCTACATCATTATAAAAATTTTTCGTCAGCGTTTCGGCCATTCCTTCATCATAAATAAAGGCATTGACTTCAAAATTCAATTTAAAACTCCGGACATCAATGTTAGCAGTACCGACCGAAGAGACCTCTTCGTCCACAACAATCATTTTCGCATGTATAAAACCGTTATCATAGATGTATACCTTAGCTCCCGCTCTTAATAACTGCCCTGCATTAAAGGTTGTTGCCCAATAAACGAAAAGATGATCAGGTTTATTTGGAATCATGATTTTCACATCCAGCCCTGACAAGCTGGCAATCCGGAGTGCATCCAATAAACTAGCATCCGGTATAAAGTAAGGTGTTTGAATCAGAATCGATTTCTTTGCTGAAGAAATTAATTTAATATAGCCATTTTTTATTTGTTCCCATTCAGAATCAGGACCACTTGTCACAATTTGCAAATCAATATTACCCTGAGGCTTCAAATTAGGAAAATAATGTGGCTGATAAATAATATCATGATTTTTTGAAGCCTGATTCCAATCAAGAATAAAACGAGTTTGAATGGCTTTGACCGCCGATCCCTTTATTCTAAGGTGTGTATCACGCCAATAACCGAACTTTGGATTAAGCCCCAAATATTCATCTCCGACATTAAAGCCCCCAACATACCCTACTTTTCCATCTATGATGACGAGCTTTCGATGATTACGGAAATTCAAACGTAAATTAATAAATTTTAACTTGGATGGAAAAAATGCTTCCACTCTGCCGCCTGCCTGCCTAAAGTCCTTGAAAAAACTTTTTGTCATTCCCCTTGACCCTAATTCATCATAAAGCAGGCGGACTTTGACACCTTCATTTGCTTTTTTCGTCAAAGCCTCAATGAACCGTTTTCCGAGACCGTCTCTTTGAATAATATAATATTGTATATGTATATGGTTTTCTGCCTCTTCGATATCTTTAAAAAGCTGTTCAAACTTCTTTCTTCCATCCGAAAAAATATCGACATGATTATCTTCCGTCAGAACTGCATCATTATTTCGAAGGTGCATATAAATCAAATCACGGTAATTGCTCGAAGAGGTATTTCGAAAAGGAAAGTGATCCGTAGAAAGCTCTTCCATCTGTTTATCAAGGATTTCTTCAATCCCAATTTTTTTCTTATCCTCCCATTGGAATAAGTGAGCGTGCCTCAAACTTGTTCCAAAAAGAAGATATAAAATAAAACCGACTACAGGTAAAAAATATAACACCAATAACCAAGCCCAGGTCGTGCTGGCTTCTCTTCTTTCAAAAAATATAACAATCGTTGCAAATAGAATATTAAGAATAATAACGAGGCCTAACAAAACCGATGTAACATGCGTAAATTCCATAGCATACCCTCACTCAATTTTTATCCCTTTAAGGATAACATGCAAATTCTTTATATCAAAGGATTTGCCTATTAGAAAAAAGAAAACAAAAATTCGCAAAAATAGGCCCCTTCCTGTAGGGGCCTATCTCTATTTAAGTATTTTCGAACCAACCCTTAAAACATCCATAACTGCCAGGGTGACTTTTAATCTTCTTATACAAACTTTCATTGCAATATACAGGATACATTGTATTTAACTCATTTATTTTATCGGCTTTTCACTAATAAATTAACTGCCTCTTTAACAAGTTCTTCAGGGTTCTTTTCACCTGTCTCATTAGCTTCCCGGACACATTCTACAAGATTGGAGCTCACAATTACACCAATTGTACGGTCGATTGCAGATCGAGTGGCAGATAACTGTGTTACGACATCTCTACAGTCTTTATTTTCTTCCATCATTTTCAAAATCCCACGAAGCTGTCCTTCAATTCGTTTAACTCTATTTTTCATTTGCTTTTCATATTCCATGTGTGAGGTTGACCTCCTATCCCTTGTAACTTATTATTCTTATCAGGCATATCATCCACGTTTAGTCCCATATGGAATGAATGTAAAAAAATAATCTTATCGCCTTACAATTCATAATACATACCTCTCAGGTATACTTGTCAAGTATTTATCTCAAATAACCCTTATTCGATAGGTAAATACTCTATTTTTGTACAAGGAGATTTTGTGCAATAGCCTCTGAAAATTCCACAGTCATTTGGGGAACGTAGGATTTTAACAACGCATTTACAATCGGCGCTTTAGCTCCTTTAGCCATTATCGCAAGACAACCAGTCATCTTAGTCTGTCCTTTCCCGATCTGTTCAGCAAAAAAGTAACCATATCCATCAAATTTTTCATTTAATCCCCGAAGGTTAAATGTTACCTTATTAGGTTCGTTCCATTCTAATATATCAACTTCAAGTTTAATTTTCTTTTTCATTAATCCCAAATCGCTTTTAAACTCCCATACGAGTGTCTCATCATTTATTATCTCATGACTAATATATCCTGGGACCAGAGGCGCCCATAGATCAATGACACTGACAAACCCCCATACATTTTCAATTGAAACGGGTAAGATGATACTATGTAATCCTTCTGACAACTGAGTTCCCCCTTAATCATTTTACTTACATCTTTTTAATGTATTCATTGCAGCTTTTAGGTTAGACCTGATATTAGAAAAGAGTCCGAAACAAATTTCTCAATATCGCTTGCAATTTTGACCATTTAAAAAGAAGGACTGTAATGACAGATGATACGTCAAAAGATGAGCCTAAAATGAAAATGTTGATTTAACAGGGTTACTTGTTATTACAAAAGATATAAACGCACTTGCATTCAGCATCCCATTAGGTCCTGTCGGCATTAGGCATTAAGGGTCTACTTGCCCCACTAAGGGACAAACAAAAAATACATGTAACTACATGAATAAAGTCTTTATCTTAAAAAATAACAGTAAGAACAATGGCGACATCTAATAAAGATGTCGCCATTTGTTGTATCCAAATGTGATTTTTAAGGACGCTCAAGATCAAATAACTCGCCTAGTTTAGTATACGTATGACCGGCTAACCGGGCTACTGGTTTGAGTCCATTCTGGTCAATTCGACCATTGTGATAGATGTCTTGCTTGATATGGTAGCACACTACTTTCCCTATCAACAAATCACAACCTGGTTTATCTGATGAACCTGCTAATGGTATAGCCCGTTCAAGTTTGCATTCAAGGCGTACCTTCGCTTCTCGTAACCCAGGAACCGCAACCTTATCACTAGCCGTCGTCGTGAAATTAGTTAGCCTTAATTCACTTTCCTCAGCTGGGAGTTCTGCTGCAGTTTGATTTGCATCTACAACATTGTCTTCATCAGTGATGTGAACAACAAATTCACCGGTTTCAATCGCATTTCGTGCAGTATCTTTTGACACTCCTTTTTTCCTTTGAACGGATACTGAAATCATTGGAGGATTAGAACTGACTATATTAAAAAAACTAAACGGCGCTATATTGAATACTCCAGTTTCAGATTGTGTGGTAACAAGGGCTACGGGTCTTGGAATAATACTTCCAGTCAAAAATTTATAATTTTCCCGTTCACTTAGACCTTCAGGATTTACTGAAATCATCTTCTCTCCCTCTTTCAATCTTTAAATAAATGTTTTTGAAACCATGAACTAGCTGCTTCGACCTCTGATCGTGTTAACTGATGTCCGTGATTTTCCCAGTGAATGTCGACTGTCGCACCTGCTTGCTGTAAGAGTTGCAAAAGTTCACCCGTTTCTTGAGCCGGGCAAATCGGATCGTTTTTCCCAGCGGCAATAAAGATAGGTACATCGGAAAGTGACGGCAAAGTCATCCCTCGTCTAGGCACCATTGGATGGTGAAGAATTGCCCCTTTTAATGCCCCTTCAAAATGAAACATCAAACTTGCAGCGATATTAGCACCATTAGAATAACCTAATGCTACCACATTCTCACGGTCAAAATCGTACTTTTCGGCTGCTATATCCAAGAAGTCATTAAGCTCTTTTGTACGAAAAATCAAATCCTCTTCATCAAAAATACCCTCAGCCAACCTTCGAAAAAAACGTGGCATACCGTTTTCAAGAACATTTCCGCGCACACTCAATACGGATGAACCTGGTGAAACCATTTCTACTAATGGTAAAAGGTCTGTTTCCGTTCCCCCTGTACCATGCAAAAGCAAAAGTAACGGAGCTCCTGGATTACTTCCTTTTTCAAAAATATGTTTCATTAACATTATATATCCTCCTTAAGAACCCTTGGTACAGCCGGAAGTAACGTTTTTTCCATAATTTCTCGCTTTTCTTCCAACCATTGTGGCAGCATTAATTTACTTCCCATTGTTTCCTTCGATTCATCGTGAGCAAATCCGGGTGGATCTGTGGCAACTTCAAAAAGAATGCCGCCTTCTTCACGGAAATAAATGGCATCGAAATATTGACGGTCCGTAAAAGGTGTCACTCCATAGCCAAAGCTTCCGATATGCTCTCTCCAATCCTTATGATCATCAAAATCATTCGCACGCCATGCGAGATGATGTACTGTCCCTACTCCTATTTTCCCAATTGGCATAATAGTTTTTTTGATATCAATCAAATTCCCGATGTCTGAATTGGATTTGAAGCGAATAAAGTCCCCTTCTTCTGCAATTCTCTTCAATCCCATCACTTCTTCTAATAATTTCATCGTTTTGTCCGGTTTTGCCGTCAATAATATCGCGCCACCGAACCCTTTGACCGCCTTATCAGCAGGCACACCGCCAAATGACCACTCGCTATTTTTACCCTCTTTACGAGCGACAAGTTCAAGGTGCAAACCATGAGGATCGTTAAATTCGAGATATTCCTCTCCGAAACGGGTGGCTTTCTCGAATTCAATATTAAATTTGGATAAACGTAGTTCCCAGAATTCAATAGATCCTTCTGGAACGACATATGTCGTAATCCCTACTTGTCCGGAACCAATTCTTCCTTGGTATGCATCAGGCCACGGAAAGAAAGTGATGATGGAGCCAGGTGAACCTGATTCATCTCCGAAATATAAATGATAGGTACCTGGATCATCAAAATTCACAGTTTTTTTCACCATTCGCATTCCCAATACCCCTGCATAGAAATCCACATTCTCTTGCGGATTACCTACTATGGCGGTTATATGATGAATTCCTTTTGTCTGCTTTCGCATGGTGTCAACCACCTTTCAATTCAATTAAAATGTAGATTTTGTATTTAGTGGTTTTAAATTCGCCTCTATATCCGCTCTTTTTGATTCTAAAAAGGGTGGCAAGGCCAAAGACTCTCCTAGGTATTGCTCTTCTTCATCCGTTGCAAAACCAGGTCCGTCTGTTGCTAGTTCAAACAATATACCATTTGGTTCCCTAAAATAGAGGGAACGAAAGTAAAAACGGTCAATAAACCCAGAGTTTATTAAACTTGATTCATTTAATTTTGCTATCCATTTTCTCAGTTCTTCTTCGTTATCGACACGAAAGGCAACATGGTGTACGCCTCCCCTTCCTAGTCGTTCACGCGGCAAGTCATTCCGCTCTTCAATATGAATTTCTGCACCAGTTCCACCTTTGCCTGTCTCATAAACGATAATCTTGCTTTGACCCCTTATAGATGATGAATAAGCGCCTGATTTCCTGAACCCCAACACCTCAGTAAGTACTCTTTCAGTCGGTTCAATATTAGGAACTGTAAGCTTAACTGGTCCTAATCCAAGGATAGAAAATTCCTTCGGTACCGGGCTCTTATCCCATGGCACTCCTCCGTGAACGCCTTTATTATCCTGATCGGAAACCAGTAGTAGTCTCTGCCCTTCTGGATCTTTAAATGCAAGTACCTGTCGTTGAAAACGAGTCGTTACTTCGCCGTGCTCAACATTATATTCTACAAACCGTTTTTTCCAAAAATCCAGCGCTTTATTATCTTTCACTCTTAGAGCAATTTCTGAAATACTATTGTTCCCCTCATGTGTACGGGCAGCTTGAGGTATTTCAAAAAACGTTAGTTCTGTCCCCGGAGAACCTGCCTCGTCTCCGTAAAATAAGTGATACACACGAATATCATCCTGATTCACCGTTTTTTTGATTAATCGAAACCCTAACGTTTTCGTGTAGAAATCAAAATTCCCACCCGCTCTAGCCGTAATCGCCGAAACGTGATGCAATCCTTTTAATTCCATCTGCACCACTCCTTTCTATATATATCTCCCCTTTAGAGAGATAAATTAACCTGTGATTAATATCTCGACTTCGAGGTATCAGCATAAAGAACAATACTTTTAATCCAAATATCTTGATTTAAAGATAAACTAGAGTGATATTTTTGTCAACCATTCTTGCCTTTCACTTATAGAAAATACTATGAAAAAAATACGACCATTTATTTCTACTTATTATAAAAAAAATTTCAGACAATCAGTAGAGAAAATGGATATGGTAAGTTTTTATTTGTTGATTATCAGGCTTTTATTAAAGGTCTTCAAGAGCCATTTAAATTGTATGCTGAAAACTTCCCGATTTGGTCCAACTAATCGTCAGGTATTTTTCAGTTTGTCGTTTGGACAGCCTTAGAAATTAAAGGGTTCAGAGCGACCTTCAGCACTATAATCCCTAAATTGGTGTCGAAATGAGCAAGACATTGAACATTCATCAGAATTGGAAGCTGACTGCACCGATGCCATTTGGAAAACCCACTGCCTATCCAGGTGATAAAACCTTCTCCCCACTTGAAGATCGAGTAAAAATATAACTCATAAAGTAGTAGGGCTGGCTCAACTTCCGAGCCAGCCCTACTATTTTCAACCGATATAATCTGGAATTGTTCCAAAAAATCTTGTGAATACTACAGGTGCAAACCCTAAATAACCTATAATTGGCATAATTTTAAAATTTTCATATTCATTTACCACGTACATCATACATCTCCCTTCAAAAACTGTTAATTATTTATTGGAGAGGATCGCTTCGGAAGCCATTCCTTAAGGTAAAGTGGGAGTCCACTCACATACTCCTTGGAAGCATGTCCACTTGGTAGGAGAATGTACGTCTTATCCTTACAAGTCAAATGCTTCATAACCGGATTAATCATTTCCTGCGGTACCAGACGGTCATTTTCATTTGCTGATACTAATACACTAGCGTCAATATTGGATAGCCTAGCTTTTTTTCCTCTGATTCTTAAACTCCCCTTAACCAAACGATTGTTTATCACAAGATCTTGACCTATCTGTTTTGCAGTCGCTCCAGCTAAAGGCACGTGTCCATTTGTCCACGCATTGAATCGACGCCAATGTTGAACATATTCTTCATCATCAGCTTGATTTAATAAAGACAGATAGGGTGATATATAGATAGGTGATGTGATCAAGCGGATTCCATATTTAACCTCACTAGCTGGGATCGTTTTAAAAATGTCAATCGTCTCGTCAAAATCTGCGGTACCATCTTTTATTGCAGCTTGCCATTGATCAAAAGATTGGGAGGCACTAAAATCTATAGGTGTAACGGAGAGAATTAAATTCTTAACAGGCTCGTCTGCAATAGCCGCATACATAGCAGCTATTGTACCTCCAAGACAAAAACCCATCACAGTTATCTCTGACGCTCCGGAGTGTCGCAATGCGCGCTGGACTCCTTTTTGAATGTAATCGACGATATAATCATCAATCGAGATGTCCCCATCTTCATAGCCTGGACTTCCAAAATCAAGCAAATACACTTCAAACCCTTCATTTACAAAAGCTTCTATTAAACTATTACCTGGAGCTAAATCGAGAATTAACGGGGTATTGATGAGTGAATAAATTAGAAAAACCGGCACGTTATATTTTTTTTTTACCGCCGGATAATACCAAAGTGTAGATTTATTTTTTTCCACACCGAAATTTTTGGTGTTAATCCCATTTCCGGCATAGGCTGATTGGGAATATCCGAAAAATGTTTCCATTTAGAAATCGATTCAGGTTGATTTTTTGGCACTTTTCGTTTAGACATTTCTATTCCCCTGTCCAACAAACTTTAAATCTTGTAATTGGTTTATTAAATCTAAAATCCTTTTTCTATTCTCTTCCTTTTTGTTAGATTCCCCTCTTGAGTTCATTTTTTTACTAACTTCCTTTTTATTAGATTCCTCTCTTGATTTCATTTTTTTACTACCTAATGAATAAACGACCCCTAAATCACTCAAAGAAGGTTGACTTCTAAGAAACCCATCCCTTTGTGGAATTACAGTGGAAAGTAGCTCTTCTAATTTGTCAATTTTTTCTTCGAGCTGGAGGACTAATTTCGCAATATTGGCTACATCTTTTTTTGTGGGATAATTCATGATAATGGACCTTCTTTCTGAGGCCTCCTGCATCTTTATTATCTCTGGAACCTGCATTTGTGAACTTCTACTAACTGATTCTATTAACTCCCTATTATTTATTAACTCCTGAATTTTACTATTCAACTGTTGCTCTTTTTGTTTGCCAAACACTTTTAGCTCTTTATATAAATCTGATTTTTCTGCCATATATATCGTTCCTCTCTTCTCGGATTATGCTAATGCTGCTATACCTCCGTCAACGATTAAAACATGTCCAACCAAATAATCGGACGCTTTCGAGGCTAAAAAAACGGCGGCTCCTTTTAAATCCTCTTCATTACCAAACCGGCCAGCCGGAGTTTGACCTACGATGTCAAAGTTGGATTCTTCAAGGATTTTTTTTGTGATTTTAGTCGGGAAAAAGCCTGGTGCTATCGCGTTGACTTGAATCCCGTGTCTAGCAAGTTTAACCCCTAGATCCTTAGTCATTGTTATCACAGCGCCCTTACTTGTGTTATAAGCAATGGTATCCAATACTTCAGGTATCGAACCGCCAAGACCCGACACAGATGCAATATTAATGATTTTACCGGCCTTTTGCTGTAACATGACCTTTGCTACAGCTTGCGAAAACAAGAACGTACCCGTAACATTTACCTTCAACACTTTCTCCCATTTATCCTCAGGAACATCCAATAGCGGGCCTGACCAAGATGTACCGCTATTATTGACAAGAATATCAATGGCACCGAATTGAGAAACAGTTTCTTTTACAATATGTTCGATGTCACTCTTATTGGTAATATCACATTCAAAGGCGATCGCTTTAATTCCTAATGATTGTAGGTGATCACAAACCTCTTTACATACAGAAAGATTGCGTGAGGCAATAACAATATTAGCTCCTGCCTCTGCCAGCGCCAAAGCTATCTGTTTGCCTAGCCCTCTACCGCCTCCGGTAATAATAGCCGTTTTATTCGTTAAATCGAACATATTACTTAATGTTGTCAACTTATCAACCCTCCCGTAATGAAATATCTATCTTTTTATAAAGCGATTTATATTATTATAGAAAAGCCTATCCATTATGGTGCTTAAAATAGCCTAATGCCTCTGCCTTTTTGTTTCACTAGCTTTATTAATTTTTGCTTTCCATATGAATTCAATATGTATGAGATTACTTCCTGATTTACGAGCAAAATCGAATACATACCCTGTTTATTCGTTTACACTAAAAGAATATTAAGGAGGTTTTAGATATGACGATGCATCACTTTCATTTAAGCGCGGAATGGCCAGGCGGAAGAAATGATATCGGCACGATTCAATCGGGGAATCTTCAGACCCAAATAAGCGTGCCAACCGAAATGGAAGGACCTGGGATTGGAACTAATCCGGATGAAATGCTGCTCGGAGCAGCTTCGACTTGCTATATCATTACCTTTGCTGCCATGTTAGAGCGAAGTAAAATTGAAAAGGTCAGTTTGACTATGCAATCAGAAGCCTTAGTGGATGTTACGAATGGTGTATTCACTTACAAGAAAATCATTCATCGGCCAACTCTCGTATTAGCATCCATTACATCGGAAAAGGAGGCAGAAAAAGCCCGGAAACTTGCAGTAAAAGCGGAATCAAGTTGTATGATTTCCCGAGCCATCAAAGGCAATGTAGAAGTTGAATTAATCGCTACTATTTCCATAGCTCAGCCCTGAACAGAAGAAGTGCCTAACCCTATAGAGGGTTAGGCACTTTTTGTACTATTGAATAGAGTTAATTTTATTTTCAACCTCGCGGCACACTTCATCAGCCGATAAACCATTTGCCTCTATGATAGAAGCTTTAGATGAAGTATCGATTATTCCCATCACATTAGTTTCCAAACCTGTTACCACACAACAGTCCAAGTTTTTTGCGTCAGCTTCTTGTTTAATCTCTACAACATCAAAACCTTTTTCACGAAGTGCTTCCTGAATATTCGTTAATGATTCTTCAACACCGATTTTTGACATCAACACACACCTCCTCTACTTGCTAAGCTGTCCTTTTTACCTTCAATATATGTATAGGATGCAAAGGAAATAGGAAAAGTAATGTCGAGGTGATAAATATGAATGGAAAAAATAAAAAAGACGCATCGCAAACTCGTTTAGGTTCTTCACAAATAGAGGGACAAGGTACAACAACGAAAGAAACTGGTTCCTTTACCCAATCCTCATCACAAAAAAAGCAGAAACGTTCATAATAACAAAATGGGCCTAAAACTAGGCCCATTTTGTTATTATATATTCTGTTTCATGATTTCCTGTTGAATTTTCACATCATTCAATTGATCTTCATCAATGATCATTGTTTTCGATTTTGCTTTTACAGCTCTTTCTGGTTTTATATCAGTTGCCTTTAAATTATTATCAGGAGCTGCCTGCTCATTCCATGTAGTCATCATAATCTCCTCCTCTTGTTCTTTTATGATTTCCATCAACGAGCATATTCATGAATACATTGCATCATTTTTTCCAAAGATACAAGTGGAGGTGATTTTTTTGGAACCAAACAATCCCGGCAATAAGGAGTTACCAGATTTTAAGGATTTAAATGACCGTATCATTGCGCAATCATCACAAAGCCCCAGACTAGTCATTAAAACAAATTTAGATACAAAGAATGTAACGGATAAGAACCCCTATACCGATAGAATAAGCAGTGAAGGCTTTGAAGAATATTTTGAGGAATCATAACAAAACCGGCTTACTTGTAAGCCGGTTAACCTTAAAAATATTTCTTTTTCCAAAAAATAAATGCTGTTGTACCCGCTAAAGTAATAGCAATTAATAAAGTAAAGATAAATGCAAACGAACTATGTTCAAACGGGAGTTCTACATTCATTCCGTAAAAACTCGCCACCATGGTTGGGAGTGTTAATATAATCGTAACTGATGTTAGGAACTTCATAGCATTATTAACATTATTGGATATAATGGAAGCGAACGCATCCATCATCCCGCTAAGAATCGATAGATACACTTCTGCCATTTCAATAGCTTGTGCATTTTCGATAATTACGTCCTCTAGTAAATCTTTATCTTCCTCATACATTTTCAAATAATTAAAACGGAGAATTTTATCAAGAACAACCCTATTAGATTTCAATGATGTCGTAAAATAAACCAGGCTTTTTTCCAATGCTAAGAATGTATATAGTTCTTTGTTTTTCATTGACTGGTGCAATTCACGTTCCGCTTCATTAGTCATCTTGTTAATTTGTTTTAAATAACGTAAATAATAAGATGAAATTTCAAATAATAATTGCAAGGCAAACCTTGTCTTCTTGTTTGTAAAAAACCCTTTGATTTTATTGTTTTTAAAGTTTGTTAATATAGGAGTCTCTTTTAATGATACTGTAATAAAACAGTCTTTGGTAAAGATCATCCCAATGGGAATCGTTTCATAGATAGGCAGGTTCGCTTCGTCTTGAGTCAAATAAGGAAAATCGACGATAATTAACACATTATCATCTTCTTTTTCGATTCGTGGCCGTTCCTCATCATCTAGCGGATCTTTCATGAAATTAATCGGTAATTGCAAAGTCGTACATATATATTCAATTTCGGCTTCTGTCGGTGCAACAATGTTCACCCAAGAACCTTTTGTCATTTCCCCGGTTTTATTCAGAATACGGTTTTCATTCGTCTTGTAGATTTCAATCATTTAGTTGACCTCCTCTTCTATAGAGAAAGCACTATTTACCTTCTTCGAGCAGATACTCAGGAAGAATAACAGTCTCGACGTCTAGCATCATATTGGCTTCCTCTTGCTTTCTGGGTTCAGGATCATAAGAACTGCTGCTCACTTGTATCCACTTCCTTTCGATTCTTTTATCTTAATCCTTATTCTAATAAAGCACAATAACGAATTTCCCACCTTGAAACTACCTAATATAAATTTAGAATTTTCTGATTATTAACTTTTAAAAGCAAGAAATTTTATAAATATGCCAAAGAATAATATCATAAAAAAATCGCTTGGGGACATCCCCAAGCGATTCTTCACTTAATTATCCATGCTTCGCATTATTATAGTAGTTCACACTGTACATAGCGCCTTCGTCAACCATTTTATTATCTTCATGATCATATGGATCCGGGTGACCTGCCTTTTCAATTAAAGGATCCAAATCTGAATGTTTTTTTTGCCATAAGCTCATAGTCTTATCTTTTGCATTGGACCATATATCCTTCACTTTTCCTCTGTTCGTTTTTGTTGATAAAAACGAGACTCCGGCAACTCCGACTCCTAGCAATACTACGTTTCTTCCTAATGCCATCATTACCTTCCTCCTTACGTTGGGTTAATATAAATATACCCAGTGTAAGTTAACGTAAACCTCTAATTATATGGAGGCTTTTGATAAAAGAAATTCGGCTTTATTATTTCATTGTTATACGGTTTATGAAAAACGTGTGTCGTAGCTGGTGATACTGGGGGAATTAACCATGTCCAATCCCCCGTTACTTTTCGGTTACAAGAGGATTCTCTTTCCTCAAATTTCTTGAACTGTTTAGCGGCTGTATGGTGATCCACAATGCTAACGCCATATTTTTTAAAGGAATAAAGGACCGCTTCATTTAATTCAATCAAGGCTCGATCTTTCCATAGATTAGATTCTCGTTTAATATTCAAACCCATCTTCTCGCCTATTTTGGGAAGCATATTGTAGCGATCCTCATCTGCAAGGTTTCTCGCACCAATCTCCGTCCCCATATACCAGCCATTAAATGGTGCAGCAGTATATGTAATACCGCCGATTTCAAGTCTCATGCCTGAAATGATTGGAACTGCATACCATTTAATCTCAAGATCTGTGAACCAGGAAAATTCAGGATGGCTGATTGGAACTTCTTTAACTAGCTCTTTAGGAATTTCATAAAGTTTCGGTTCTTCTCCGTCCAACTGGACTACAAGTGGTAAAACATCGAAAGATCCAAATTTCCCTTCCCACCCTAATGCTTGGCATTGCTTCGTAAATTCTACTGAACTTGGATCTCCAATAACACCATGTTCTGTTTCATACCCTGCGTAGCGGATAAGCTGGTGATTCCAAATACCCACCTTTTTTTCATCATCTTTTTGTTTGAAAATCGTAATCACAGGTCTGATGTTTCCATTATTCGTAGCGTAACCAATATGTTCAAAAAGAGCGGATGAAATATCTTCTTCGCTTTGAAGCATCCTTTTATCAATCACTCTCAACGACTCCCAAAAAAAGCGACCAATGCAGCGATTGCTATTACGCCATGCTAATTTAGCACCATGTTCTAATTCTTCTAATGTATGTTCATATCTACCTGTATCTATAATTTCCTTTTTAATATGTTCAATTCTACTATTCGTTTCTTCTTCTGTTTTTACTAATTCTGAATAGCATTTCCTGATAAAGGATACGGCCTCTTGCAGTAAATCACTCATCTATCCCACGAATCCTTCCATTTACACAAACTTTTAGTTCACTAATAAAGTACCACATTTCTCATTTTATCTCTAAAGGAACTTCTTTTTGAATGATCATTTCTTTTAAAATGTGGCATTTTCGAGGCGAAAATTTTTCTAACATCTTATATTATACCTTAAGTAAGCTAATATATTTTTTATACTAAAACGTCTCTAGTAACTAAATAATATTCGGTAAAGTTGTTACAGAAGCGGTAAATGCATTATAATATATAATAATGGGGTGATATGATGAATAATACGACACTTTGTCCGCGATTTGAAAAAGGCATGCAAATCTTGAGTAAACGTTGGACTGGATTGATTGTCAATCAATTGCTTACTGGCCCTCAACGGTTTTGTAATATTGAATCTGCCTTCCCAATCAGTGGCAGGATTCTTTCTGAACGTTTAAAGGACTTGGAATTTGAAGGTATTGTAAAAAGAGACGTTTATCCAGAGACACCTGTCAGGATTGAATATTCTTTAACAGAAAAAGGCAAAGCTCTTGCGCCCGTAATGACTGAAATTCAACACTGGGCACAAGAATGGCTCGAACCAATACAGAATCAATAGCATATGCAAGAAAAAGAGGAAGGTCGCAAATGGCGATCATCCTCTTTTTATGTCTTCCAATAGTTTACCGATCTATGTCTGGTGGTATATTTTTTACAGAAAGAATAAAACTAGGTTTATTCCTAAAATTATGGGCGGTGAATTTATGAAGCAAGCAGACTGCATTATTATTGGCGGGGGAATCGCCGGTATCCAAGCAGCCATTCAGCTCGGTAGATATAAACATGATATTATCGTAATTGATTCTGCACACGGCCGATCTACAATAGCTAAGGCTTACCATAATATACTTGGATGGCCAGACGGAGTGAGCGGCAGCCGATTAAGACGTCTGGGCAGACAGCACGCAGAAAAATTCGGTGTCGAATTCTTTAATGATTCTGTGACATTACTGGAAAAAAGACAGGACAAGTTTTTCATTCGTACAGCGAATAGCCTGGAATACCAAGCAAAAACAATTTTTCTCGGAACAGGCATTACCGATAACATCCCTCCGATTAAAAACCTCTATCCCACTCTTGGAACATCCACCTATATTTGCCCCGACTGCGATGGTTATGAAATTATGAATAAGCAAACGGTGGTTCTCGGCGGGGGAAATGCGGGTGCAGGTATGGCCCTTACTCTATTATATTGGTCAAAAGATATCGTTTACGTAAATCACTTAAAATCAAAAATTGATGATAAGTATAGAAAAAAGCTGGAGGAAAATAAGATTCCTGTATACGAAGAAGAAGTACAAGAAGCAATTATTGATGCTAAACAACAGTTGACAGCGATTCAATTAGTAAATGGGAAAATAATTGAAACTGAAAAGGCATTCACCGCTTTTAAAGGTAACAAACTGAATAATAATCTTGCCTTGCAATTAGGTGTGAAGGTAAATGATAGTAATCACGTCGTTATCCATCCACGTACAAAAGAAACTAATATTAACGGTGTCTGGGCTGGTGGCGACCTTGTTGCCCATTCCGAACAAGTCACCATTTCCATGGGAGACGGGACTCAGGCAGCAATATGGATACACAAAAGACTGATGGGTGAGCCACCTCCTTACATGGATTAAAGCAAGTTAACTTATAGAAAACTCAAAAATGCGCCCTATATGCGAGGGCGCTCTTTGTATTTGTACACTTATAAATGCTATTGCGTATGACCATCGAATCGCAAGTAAATCTACACTCGTCTTCTCCCTTGAAAAACCTTAACAAGTATAAGAATGACCGCTATGATAAGCAATATATGAATAAAGCCCGCGGCCACTTTAAACACTAAACCAAGTACCCATATTAATATTAATGCCCCTATTATCGTCCAAAACATTATAATCTTCCTTTCTTCTCAGTCATATTCATCATCTGACTCCATAAATTTCACTTCCGTGATGATGAGTTCCTGCAAAAGTTTCAACCTTAAATTTACATTACCCATTTCTGCCACTTACAAACCATCTAGCGAATGAACAGAAAAATATTACATATATCTGTTAATGCTGTAAAAGATAAAAAGGTATAAAGTAATTCTTCCTGCAGCTGAGAAACCTACTAGAAGGCACAATAGTAAGTTTTTTAAATAGGTTCCACAGCTTTAATAAGACAAATAACAAAGGAGACGTTTATTCATGAAAAAGTTTTTAGTCATTTGTTTTGCCGTTTGTTCTCTATTCTTGTTAAGTTTGAATCACCCGGCTTCAGCAATGGATACTCAAAAATCTGATAAACCAGAAAGCGTACAATTCACCGATGCCCAAAAGGCAGAACTCGCAAAAATCCAACAGCAGATTCTGGCGGACAAAAAGAAATTAATTGAAAAATACGTAGAGTTCGGGGCACTTTCCAAGGAAGAAGCCGATAAAATGTTTTCACACTTTGAAAAGCATTATAAAATGATGGAAGAACACAATTTCCAAATTCCGCCTCACCGTCCACATACACAACACAAGTCTAATTAATCAAGGAAACAACCTATTAACAATTTATTTATCCATATATCTTGATCAATCCGTCCATTATAAAAAGGTCGGATTTTTTTCAAATCCTTCGTTTCTCAATAAATAATACTTAAGAGTTAAATATTTACTAAAGGGTTTATATTTCTCTTTAGCGAAATACATAACTATGAGAAACATGAAAGGGTGAAAAGCATGAACAAAATAGGAATAGTAGCAAAAGACTTATTCCACTTGAAATCAGCGACCGATCCAAAGTTATCACCTGATGGTAGCATGGCGGTTTATGTTCAAACAAGAATTGATGAAAAAACAGAAAAATACGTTTCCAACTTGTATATGTTCAGCTTGATTACGAATGAAACACAGCAATGGACATTTGGAGAAAACCGAGACACATCTCCATGCTGGTCCCCAGATGGAAAGAATATAGCCTTTATATCAGACCGGTCAGGAAAAAAACAAGTCCATTTAATCTCTACCGTTGGCGGGGAATCTCAACAAATAACCCATTTTATCAACGGAGCAACAAATCAGATTTGGTCCCCGTGCTCTACAAAGCTGTTACTTTCAACCGGGTTAAAGGAGGGTGAAGCCCTTTTTACTGTGGAAGAAGAAAAGGGCCTGTCCAAAGAAGTTCAGCGCTATGACCAACTTAAGTATAAATGGGATGGCAGAGGCTATTTTGATCAGCTATATCAACAGCTTGTTATAGTAGATATAGAAAAAGACGAAACCATCTTGCTAACAAAAAATAACATCGATTATCGCCCAAATGCCTGGTCTCCTGACGGGAAGCAGATTGCTTACATATGCGGAGAAGCTGAAAAAAGCGATGACGATCTTTTCAGCGATATTTTTATCATGGATCTTGAAACAAAATCTTCAAAGAAAATAACGGGCAGTTCTGGTTTTTTTAAAGATCCGAAGTGGTCTCCAAATGGTCAGTATCTCTCCTTCATTGGTCATAACAAAGAGTTTGCCGGGGCTACCTTTTCAAAAATTTGGCTATACTCTATGTTTGATCAAACCATACAGTGCCTGACGGAAGGATGGGACGTTCAAATAGGAGATTCTGCAATCGGCGATTTCCAAATTGGGGCAGTAGACCCAGGAATTTTATGGACAAACGATAGCCAAGGCTTTTATTTTTTAATAAGCGATTATGGAAATACCGGAGTTTATTATGGATCGATTGAAGGAGCCATGTATCCATCAATCCTTGACCCACAGCATATATACGGTCTAACCATAGATCCTGAAAGTCACCGTGCCATTGTCGCCATCAGTACACCTGTTCATCCCGGTGACCTTTTTGTTTATAACCTTACGAATGGAGAAAAAGCACAAATCAGTTTTGTGAATGATGAATTTTTACAGCATAAATATTTATCACAACCTGAACCTATTTCTTTTCCATCTGTTGATGGGCTTACCATCCACGGCTGGATTATGAGACCGACCGAATTTAAAGACAACCAAAAGTATCCACTCATTTTAGAAATCCATGGCGGGCCACATATGATGTATGCTAATAGTTACGTTCACGAATTCCAGACATTGGCTAATGAAGGTTATACTGTCTTATTCACCAACCCACGTGGGAGTGTGGGATACGGTCAGGACTTTGTTAATGCATGTCGAGGAGATTATGGAGGAATGGATTATAAGGACTTAATGGCCGCTGTAGACTATACTTTAGCGACCTATGATTTTATAGACCATGAAAAATTAGGAGTATCCGGCGGCAGTTACGGAGGGTTCATGACAAACTGGATTGTCGGTCATACGAATCGTTTCAAGGCAGCTGTGACTCAGCGCTGCATCAGTAATTGGCTAAGCTTTTATGGCGTAAGCGACATTGGCTATTATTTTACGGAGTGGGAAATTGAGGGTGATATTTTTGACTCGGCGGATAAATTGTGGCAACACTCGCCCTTAAAGTATGTCTCTAATGTGAATACCCCTTTGCTTTTACTGCATGGCGAAAAGGATCATCGATGCCCAATTGAACAGAGCGAACAATTTTTTGTTGCTTTAAAACGACAAAAGAAAGAAGCTCAACTCGTTTCATTTCCAGGAGAAACCCATGAAGTATCGCGAAGCGGTTCTCCAAAGATGCGTCTTCAACATGTTGAAGAAATCAAAGGTTGGTTCAATAAATATTTTTAAAAACAAAACTCTGTTAGCAAAAGCTAACAGAGTTTTGTTTTTAGTGTTGAATTTGATCTCTGTCCTCGGAAATTGAACTTAAAGCATTTCCCGCAATTGAATTTGTCTGATGGTGTACAGCAAGATCACCTAATGCTACAACTCCGACCAGCTTGTCATTTTCAACTATAGGGAGCCTTCTGATTTGTTCATTCCCCATTAAATCCTCTGCTTCTTCTACGGACATATCAGGGGTGCCTGTTACAAGATCCGTGGAAATAACATCAGTTATTCTAGTTGAATTCGGCTTTTTCTCGGCAACACAACGGATAACGATATCCCTGTCTGTAATGACACCAATTAAATGGTTATTCTCCAATACAGGAATGACTCCAACATCAGCATCCTTCATTTTGACTGCTGCTTCATATATATTATCTTCCACAGTGCAACAGTCCACGTCTGTTGTCATAATTTCTCTTAGTGTAGTCATAGAAACCCCTCCATTTAGCAATAGTTGCTTGATTATTGTTGACTATTTAAAAGATATTATTCAAAACCCCAATAGCATTCAATTCACATGCTTACCATAATCCGGTCTAGCTATTTTCATCTTTTGGGGAGCCTACAAAAATAATATTAACAATTTGAATCGGGAGACAATAAATATCATCTTTAACAATTTTAACTTCTCACTGGAAACTGAAGTCATTGGAAGGAATTTTTCATTCAAATGAAGATCATCCATTTTATCTACTTAAATGGATACCCTGTAAAAAAAAATAAAAGACAGCCTTGATTTTTACAAAGCTGTCCTTCCTTAATAAACATCCCTTCTGGTAAATACTGCAAAAGAAACAATCAAACCAAGCGCCCACCAGACTAAAAGAGTAATGACGGAGGATAATAAGGTCATTCCCTCAATAGGTGGTGCTGTTCCGCTAACATAAGTGGTTAATTTTAAATTTACCATAAAGAAGTACTTCGCCGATTCCCATGACGACACCATATTGTTCAAAATAGCCCCTGATATGAGTGCCGCAAGCATTATGCCCATACCCGCAGGTGTACTTCGAACTAAAACCGATAACATGAAAGAGAGAGTCCCTACAACTACTGCTACCAGCCAGACAAGCCCCATATCCATTAATAGAAATCTCCATTGCTCAACTATTCTAACCTGACTGACATCCACATCGCTGCCATTCAATCCAAAACCGGTTATTACAGGGGCTTCCCATCCATGATACCCAAAAACAAGTCCCGATAAAAAATATGACAATAACGCTGTCATAGCCACGATAATAGAAACGGACAATAATAATGTCACATATTTGCTCATTAGTATTTTCCAGCGATTCACTGGTCTTGTAAGCAGAAGTTTAATCGTGCCCTGACTGTTTTCGAAAGAAACCATATCGCTTGCTACAATCATGACCAGCAGTGGGATGAACAAATCAATAGCATTTTCTAAAAACATACGCGTAAATGTCGTGGCCCCTGGTTCTGAAGGGTTAATGTCATGATCTAGGTAATATTGCTGCTGTTTTAAACTTACCTGGAGCTGTTCACGCCACTCATCTAGCATCCTGTTTGATCCTAACCGATTTTGGGTATCAATGATTTGCTGCTGAAGAGCTGCACGCCAATCATCAGTACCTAACTTCTCCTGTTGCTCTTTCACTTGTTTGTATTGCGCATATGTAAACATCAGCACTAAAACACCCACAATGATACCAATGATGACTAACCGTTTCTTTGCCAGAAGCTTCATCATTTCATTTTGGATCAGGTTATTCAATACCAGCACCTCCGCCACCAGTTATTTGTAAAAATAACTCTTCCAATCCCGGAAGCTTACGATTCATTTCATACACCTTTACACCAGCTTCGTTAAGTGCAGCATTCCACTTAGGCGTTTCATGTTCATTAAAAGCTGTAATGATATTGTCCTGATCTACGGTAATTTCCGTAAAACTGCTAAGAATTTCTTTTCCCTTTTCTAAAGGCCACACCCGCCAAATTAACCGCTCTTGAGTGGTTAATAAACTTTCCACCGTATCGGTTTGAATAATCTCTCCACTTTTAATGATGGCCACCCGGTCACATAGGAGCTGGATTTCACTTAATAAGTGGGAAGAAACCAGAACACTCATCCCTTCTTCTTCCGCAAGCTTTCTAATGAATTGGCGCATTTCACGAATTCCAGCAGGATCTAGGCCGTTAGTTGGTTCATCCAAGACCAATACCTTTGGACGGTTCAGCATTGCCTGAGCTATCCCTAGACGCTGCCTCATACCTAAGGAATAGGTTTTCACTTTATCGTAAATTCTCGATTGTAGACCGACGAGTTCCACTACCTCATTGATCCTTGACTCTTCAACATCAGGTAGCATTCGTGCAAAATGAAGCAAGTTATCCCAGCCGTTCAAAAAAGGATATAGCTCTGGATTTTCAACTATACATCCCAGATGTTGCATCGCTTTCGTGAAGTCCTGGCGCACATCATACCCACATATTTGAATGGATCCTGAAGTTGGCTTTATCAAACCGACCAACATGCGAATCGTCGTCGTTTTTCCAGCTCCATTCGGTCCAAGAAAACCAAAAACCTCTCCTTCATTTAACTCAAAATCTATTCCCTTAATAATTTCCCGTTTACCAATCCTTTTTTTCAGGCCCTTAACAGACAATGTCACATTACTCATTATTTCTCATCCTCCCATTGTATTAAAGGAGCAACCCTATCAGCAATTAAACGATATCCTGCCTTGTTTGGATGAAATTTGTCTGAATACAAATAGTCATTGACCGACAATTGAAACAAATCAAATGTAGGAACAAAAATAGCATTTTTATAAAGAGCCACCACTTCAGCGGTTTCATTATTCCAGTCCCGGACAATTCGGTTTGTATCAAAATCTTCATCCAACTCTATGAATGGATTATATAAGCCAATCAATAAAATGGCTGCCTTATCATTGACATTATTGATTTCTTTAAAAATGGTATTCAAGTTTTCCAGATAATTCTCTTGTAACTCAGAAGTCGCAGTAAGATCATAATCAAACAGGGTTTGGCCTTGTTGAAATAAATCGTTCCCGCCAATAGTAATTAAAATAACATCAGCTGTATGCAATTGGCGTTTCACTTCCGTTTGTTTCACCTGCTGCACCAATTCTTGAGACACTTGTCCATTAATCCCAAGATTATGAATAAGCGGTTTGCTATTATATTTACTTTCCAAATCTTCCACGACAAGGCCGACATAGCCCTTCCCTGTTTCATCACCAGTTCCGCGCGTCAACGAATCCCCTAATGCAACTACTGTAAAGTCTTCGGGGAGGTTCTTTTCAATGGGGTTTGTTTCATTTAAACCTATATCAGAAGCCTTTTTTCCATAATAATCAATTATCGCCCATCCAAGACAAAATAAAAAAAACAGTCCGATAACTACTGATACAACGGTAACAGCGAGCACTTTGGTTTGGCTCAATAACACTCATCCTTCCATACATTCTCTTCCTTCCATTAAAACATATTATTTCCAAAAATAAAAAACTGAATGGGTCTCATTACAAAAACAGAGGAAATCACCACACCGTAATTCTGCTCTTTTTGACAAATACGTTGTAAGCAAGTGTTCGAAAATATTATGCCAGGCACTGAAGTTAGCCCTATAGGAACTGCGAGCAAGAGGTGAAAAATGAGCAGTGGCCAACGCAACACCTAACTTCTTTTGTCCCCAGATTTACTTTTTCTTTAAAAATAAAATTAACGATAAGAACTAATTTCTTTATCTTTTTAATACTTTTTTTATTTTTCTTAGCTACATCAGACGCTGAATCAAATACACAATTATACATTAATAATCTCTATGGGATTTTCAGTAAAATACTAAACCTTTTTGCAATAAAATATTTCCACTGAAAATAGACCTATTCGCTATAACGAATAGGTCTATTTAATAAACAAAACAATATATAAAATACACCTTCATGCTGAACAAAATTATTTCCAAAAAATAGTTTTCATTCTTCCAGGTACTTTCTCAAGCCTCATGAGCCACACTGTTAGAAGCATCCCCATAAGTGTGAGCAAACTGTAAAATAAGTACACCATATAAATCCCTGATTTATCCAAGATTATTCCGCCGCTAAAGGTACTGAACCAGTTACCTAACCCATTACCTATTGCAGAATAAAGCGTTACTGCAGTAACTGTTATATGAGGTGGGACGACTTCTCTAATATATTGTAAAGCTGCAGGAATGAATAACCCCAGTGAAAAACCTTGGATCATGGAAGTCACATATACTATTGCCAAACTTGGTTCCGTAAAATAAAACAACCAACGAACCAACGAAGCAATTCCAGCTAATAATGTGATTGGCAGCAGGCCTAATTTATTTATCCAGCTGCCTGCCATTCTCATAAATGGTATTTCCGACAATACAGCTAGCAGGAATGCAATACCAATTCCTGTATATGTCCCGCCCCTTGCCTCAACAAATAGGCCATAATAGACATTATTAGCAAGGTTAGGGCCGAAGATTAGAAATGTTACAGCAAGAAAGATTAGGAAACGTTTCATTGTTAACAGTTCTTTCATCCCACTGAAAAGTTTTGCCTTTACTTGAGGAGGCTCTTCAGGCAAGCGTAAAGCTAGAAGTGCCGCAATTAATAGGCCGATAAAAAAGGCGTAAAATATAACAGAAGGACCAATAAATGATTCCGATAACTTTCCCATTACAAAAACAGCCACACCAAAACCAAGCGAACCGAATAAACGTATTTTTCCATAATTCGATTTGATTCTTGTTGTATATTGAAGGGTAATACTATCTGAAACCGGTATAATGGCACTTTGAAAGATTGCCAATACAACTGCGACTGATACTAAAAGTAAATAGGGTTCGAAGAGCAAGTATCCTAAGCCAAACAAACCAGCGAGCAACGATGTCATTGCAAGAATTTTAGCAGGTTTTCCGCTCCAATCACAGACAATACCCCAAATTGGCTGAAAAACGATCATTACTATCGGCCCGACAGACATAATAGTACCTATTTCAATTCCATTTAACCCTGCCTCATTTGCTAAATAAACACTTAAGAGCGGTGTTAAACTTCCCACAGCAAAAAACGAAAAAAGATAAAAAATCTTCAAACTTAAGATATTAGCTTGTTTTTGTTTTTCCAAATCCAGTATCCCCCATGCGGTCATCTTCTTCAAAATTATCATATACATGCATCAAATACCAGATATTATACAAGCCCCACTTTTTCGATTCCATCATTGGAAAAATCCTTTACTATTTCCATAGGAAGGACAATATTAAAAACTGTACCTTTGTTAACTTCGCTTTCTACAAATACTCGCCCTAGGTGGCTTTCAATGATTTTAAAGCTAATCATAAGTCCTAACCCATTACCGGATTTTTTCGTCGTGAAAAATGGTTCTCCAATCCTCCTGAGCTGATCGGGTGGCATACCAACTCCCGTGTCGATTATGGAGATATGTACTTTCTCTTCTTTAAGTTCTGTAACGACTTTTATTTCTCCCCCGTCAGGCATTGCTTCTATCCCATTTATAACAAAGTTCAATAAGACTTGTTTTAAACGATTCTCATCACATCGAATTAGGATTTCCTCGTGATAACAATCAAAGAAGAGAATAACATTCTTCTTCCGTGCATCAAACTCTGTTAGAGATAAAACATTTTGAATAATTGGTACTATATTCTTCGTTTCCAAAATCAGGGACTGCGGTTTGGATAGTTCTAAGAATTCTTCAACTATCTCATTTACACGGTTAATCTCATCCATAATAATTCCCAAATACTCAAGTCTATTTTCATCTTTTTCATCTAATTGTAAGTATTCAGTATACCCTTTCATCGAGGTAAGTGGATTCCGAATTTCATGTGCGACACCAGCAGCAAGCTGGCCGACTGCAGCTAGTTTATCCTGTCGATGAAGCATCTCTTCTGTTTGTTTACGCTCCGTTATATCATACCTAAGCGCCAAAAACTGAAATGGTTTACCTTCCACAGTGTAAAATGGAACGATTGTTGTATCGACCCAATAATAACTGCCATCTTTCGCTCTGTTTCTAATTTCACCATTCCATACTTTACGATTTTGAATGGCCTTCCACATATCATCGAAGAATTCCTTTGAGTGATATCCGGAATTAACCAATTGGTGAGTATGACCAATTAACTCACTTCTCTTGTACCCGGAAACTTCTGAGAATTTATCGTTTACATCGACAATGATCCCTTTCTCATCGGTAATCGCCACTATGGATGATTGGTTAATAGCATAATACATATCCTCTAATTCCTTAATTGAGACCCTTAGGTCGCTTTCCGCTCTTTTTCGACGGGAAATATCCGAACGAATTGAAATATATTGATATGGTTTTCCCTTTTTCATAAATGGTACGATTGTAGTATCCACCCAATAAATCTCGCCATCTTTTGCCCGATTACAGATTTCCCCATTCCACGTTTTTCCTTGTTTGATTGTGCACCAAAGGTCAGCGAAAAACTCTTGAGGATGATAACCCGAATTAATGATAGAATGACTTTTTCCAATCAGTTCATGTTCTTCATATTGTGAGATTTCTATAAATTTTTCGTTAACATATGTAATGATTCCTTCTGCATCAGTTATAGCTACAATAGAAGATTGATCCAAAGCATAACGGATATCACTCACTGTGCTATCACTCTTTGCCAAACGCCTTCCAACAATCGTGCTAGAACCAATTAAACTGGCAAGGATAAATAACGAAACAAAACTGACTAGATATAAAATAAACGGGCTAAGTTGAACAAATTCATTTTTCTCCTTTTCTCCAGTAACCGGAAACACTCTCAAAAAAAGAAAATACCCTTCGATGATTGCCGCACTCATAATCAGTGTACTGACTGGCTTAAGGGAAGATTGACTTACTTTATTTATATAAAATAAGACTAACAGTGAGATTAAAAATAAGCTAAAAATAATGAGTAGTGTAATAACAAGTAACAAAGGGTTAAATTGCACAGAGTTGTTTAAAACAAACATGCCCATTATATAATTCGACAAAATCGCCATGGTAAACATAAAACTGCAAAAAATCATTTGTAGTAACTGTTGTTTATAAGAAATAGCTAATAATCCTACCCCTGCAAGAACAACCCCTATTGCTAATGAAAGCATTATCGAAGCAAAATTGTACGATGCCATTCCCGTATTCTCAAAAGTAAAAATGACCACAAAATTAAGCGTCCAGATAGCTACTCCCATAGAGCAAATGCTCCCTACATACAAAAGACGTTTGTATTTTACTATTGTAATTAATGTTGTCAGTAAATCTAACGCTGTATAACACGCCATAAATACCAACAGTACGGCAATCATAAAAAGGATAGGATTAAATGATACTATTGATTGTTCCATTGTTTACATTGTCACCTCTGTCATTCTATTCTCCTATATTGTAATGGAAATATGTTGTACCTTAAAGACTTTTATTTCCTAATACCTATCTATTTACATATACTATCTTCCTGCTCATCATTTTTCTAAAGAAAAAGAGAAGTTTTTTAATAAATGCAGTAAAATGAGAAATACTATTCTTCTGTATAGAGTAAAATAGAAAGGGCTTGTGAATTGACAAGCATTCATATACGGTTTTTTATTGCATGAAACACTTAAATGTACAATTACACTGGTTATTATTTAAAAAGTATATTAATTAAGAATGTTAATTTCTTTATTTAATTATACCTATAGGTTTATAATTAAATAGTACATATATAGAGAGAAGGAGTGGGGGCATGATTATGTCAGACTTGGCAAATACAAATACAACAGAAATTATGCAAAAGAAGACCCAGCATAAAAAATTAACACTAAGGCAAATATTACAAAGAGGTCTTTTAATTACAATCGGTGCTGTTTTAATGGCTGTCGGCCTCGAGATTTTTTTAGTACCAAATAATGTAATAGATGGTGGTATAACAGGTATATCTATTATGCTATCTTATATCACGGGCTGGAAGCTCGGTATCTTTCTTTTTGTTTTGAATCTCCCTTTCTTTTTTATCGGTTATAAACAAATTGGAAAAACCTTCGCATTATCTACTCTATATGGGATTTTAGTCCTTTCCATAACCACTACATTGCTTCACCACGTACCAGCTTTCACTCAAGATATCCTCCTTGCGTCCGCTTTTGGCGGAATGATTCTTGGAATTGGTGTTGGAATGGTTATTCGATATGGCGGTTCTCTAGATGGAACAGAAATTCTAGCTATTCTAGCTAGCAAGAAGCTTCCTTTTTCTGTTGGAGAGATTGTCATGTTCTTTAATTTATTCATCCTTGGCAGTGCTGGCTTTGTTTTTTCATGGGACCGTGCCATGTATTCGATTATAGCGTATTTCGTAGCTTATAAAACGATGGATATTGTTATCGCTGGTTTGGATGAATCTAAATTTGTTTGGATTATCAGCGATGAGTTTGGAGATATCGGTGATGCAATTATGAGTCGGCTTGGTCGAGGTGTGACCTTTTTAGCTGGCGAAGGTGCTTATTCGGGAGACGATAAAAAGGTTATCTTTTGTGTAATAAATCGCCTTGAGGAAGCAAAGCTTAAAGATATAGTCAAAAGCTTTGATCCATCTGCCTTCCTTGCAGTCGGAGATATTGCTGAAGTTCGTGGGGGCCGGTTCAAGAAAAAGGATATTCACTAATCTTCCTTATCTTTAATTTTTCTGGCTTTTTGCTACATCTACTTAAATAAGCAAAAAGATAAAAAAAGCTGAAGGGGAATCCCCCTTCAGCTTTTTTTATAAAGACTTAATAGTTTCTTGGATTGTTGATTGCTTGAAGCATTCTAGTGCCGGGTTTCATTTCGCTGCCACATAGTGGACAAACGTGCTCATCATTACTTGTAAAGTTATCGCGGATCCAGCCTTTACAATCTTCTGATGTACATTCCCACACCTTTGTTTCTTCAGGAATGATTTCTTCCGTATTATTTCTTCTATACATGTATCTCACTCCTTAGAATTGAATTGACTCCGTCCTGCATAACAGATCCCAAGCCATAAAGATAAAAGAAGAATAGATGGCGATTAATCTAAATAATTGTGAGTAAACACTCATTCACTTATCTAAGATTTGTTGTTATTCTATACACTCAAACTCATTGAGTGGAAAGAACTTGAGATCACAACCATGAATTTTTAGTATCCCAGAAACCATTATATCATATATATGCATATTATAATTGAGTAAAACTTCTTATGAAGAAATGAAAGCCATTATTCTTTATATCCTCGTATCCATAGATCAGATAATCATGAAACACAGTCTCTGATTTCCCTAAGGCAATCAAGACTGCGTTATTGAAGAATCAATTTCACATGATTCTTCCTGCTCATTCGAATGAATAGAATGCGAATCAAGCATGAGAGTAATTTTAGTGCCAAAACCTAAAACAATGAAAGCCCTGCCTCTCTCCCATCCATACGGTTCCTAGACCGTGCCTGATAGAATCAGATAAAAGCTTGTAAGTACATGTTTATTAATTAAAACCGTCCGTAATTCCAATTGGGAAACTTAAATTCCAAAAGATAAATGGTACATAGAAGTAAGTTAATGAAGAACAAAAATGGATCGAGGAAAATACTTGGTGATTAGACGTATTTCTTTTTCTAGATGTGTTTAACTTGATTCTACTCCATCATAAAGATGATGAAAAATATTTTATTAATAAAAATGTTACTTTAAATTACCCTCCAGTGTTTACTCTTAATAACACTGAATCTCTATCATACCACATATGATTTTATATGTAAAGGATGCGACTAAAACAGAACACCGCGTGATACTCATACTATAAAATAAAAAATAAAAGAGGCAATAATTCACCTCTTTTATTTAAACGCATTATATTCATTTTCAATTTTTGGCAGTTCCCTTACTTCTTCAACTAATTGACTGCCGCACATTGGACAATCATAGTTTTCAGAGGCAAAATCTTTCCTCATCCATCCATTACAATCTGCTGATCCGCATGCATATACAATTGTATCTTCCATAATGATTTCTGGTTCCTCTGAATTCTTTTTACCAAAATACATGAGCAACCTCCTCTTTTTTATATAAAGATTCTGATTAAAGGCACTGAGTTTTTTACCTTTTTTCATTCCTAGTATACGCATCAAATCAAATTCTTATTTATCCAATGAAAAAATTATCCAAAAACCTTATTCTATTAGTTTTTTAATCCTGCTTTTACCATGATTGCTTTTATCATAAAGTATGAAAAATGGTCAGGAAGGGCCTCTTTCAATGGTTTTAGTTTCTCAGAATCCAATTGTTTGGCTGTTTCCAGTACAAGGTCATACTCCTCATCTAAGAAAAACTCTTCCCACTTGATCTCCAAACGTTCTTCTGCACACTTTAATAGATGATTTTCAATGGAGATCGAAGACAGTCCTCTTAATGTCGCAATTTCTTTGAGGGATTTGCCTTCCTGATAGAAACGGTAGCTTTCTAGATGAGATGGTACCGTGGTTCGCTTTGTTGTTTCTTTTTTAACCATTGTATTCACTTCTATTTCAGGATGTGCTTGTAAATAATGAGAAATCACTTCTAAGAACACTGCTCCAAAGCGGTCGTATTTCTGAGTGCCTACACCCTTAACATCAAGGAATTCCTGTTCTGTTCTCGGCAGTTTTGCTGCCATATCTTTCAAGGATGCATCGGAAAAAATAATGAAAGGCGGTACATTTTCCTTGCTTGCGATTTCTTTTCTTAAATGTCTCAATTCTTCGAACAATCCATGATCGATACTAATGCTGCTTACTTGTTTTATTTCTTTTCGCAGGACTTTTTTCTGTCCTAAAAGCACTTCTCGTCCAGCATTGGTTACTTTAAGAACTGGATATTGCCCGCCTGTCATTTCGATATACTGTTTAGCAGTCAGGAAATCAATGAAGTCAGCAACATCCTTTGCCGATTGATTTTTGATAATTCCATAAGTTGAAATCTTTTGAAAGCCAAACTCTTCAATTTTCTTATTCCGGGAACCAGTGAGTACCTGACTAATCATCGTTTTGCCAAATCTTTCACCCATTCGTAACATACACGAAAGAACCATCTGTGCCTGAGTCGTTACTTCAACTGAGTCACGTTTATCTGTACAGTTTTCACAGTGGCCGCAATCTTCAGGATTCTCTTCTCCAAAGTATTGAAGAATATAGGCTTGTAAACAACCTTCAGTAAAGCAATAATCCTTCATTCTATTCAATTTCTTCAGTTCTTGTGCCTGCCACTCTTGCGAAGGGTTCGATTGATCGATTAGGAAGCGTTGTATCTGTATATCTTGAGGGGAGTATAAAAGAATACATTCGCTATCCAAACCATCTCGACCTGCACGACCTGCTTCTTGATAATAGCTCTCCATATTCTTAGGGGTTTGATAATGAATGACGTAACGAACATTCGACTTATCGATACCCATTCCAAAAGCTGATGTCGCTACTATCAAAGGAACATCATCACGAATAAATTGCTCCTGCTGTTCCGAACGGTCTTGTTCATTCATACCAGCGTGATATCTGCCTGTTTTGAAGCCAGCTTTATTAAGCTTGGCGTACAATGAATCGACTTCTTTCCTTGTTGCTGCATATATGATACCCGACTCATTTTTGTTTTTTTCAATATAGCGCATTAAAAACCGTCCGCGGTTCTCTTCCTTGACGACGGAAAAAAACAAATTATCTCTTGCAAATCCTGTTGATATTGTATGTTGTTCAGATATTCCAAGTGACTGACAAATGTCCTTCGTCACATGTGGTGTGGCTGTCGCCGTTAATGCTAGAACGGTCGGAGCTGAGGGCATTTCTTTCAACAAGTTTTTGATTTTTAAATAGCTTGGTCTGAAATCATGACCCCATTGCGAGATACAGTGAGCTTCATCAATGGCCACCAATGAAATATCAACATTAGCCAGTTCCCTCTGAAAAGCAGGGTTTTCCAATCGTTCAGGTGCCACATAAACAAGCTTGTACCTTCCCTGCTTAATATCGTTCATTCTATTGGAAGCTTCTATCCCTGAAATAGAGCTGTTAAGTAATGTGGCATCTATACCATTTTGTTCGAGGGCATCTACTTGGTCCTTCATCAAGGAAATAAGTGGGGATATGACGAGGGTGACACCAGGCAATAGAAGAGCTGGAATCTGATAGCATATTGATTTGCCTCCGCCAGTCGGCATGATTCCTGCTGTATTTATTCCTCCTAAAACTTGTTCAATTATCTGTTCCTGACCGGTACGGAATGACTCATATCCAAAATACTTTTGTAAATAATCACGTGCTTTTTCTATCAATGTACTACTCCTCCTATTTAACTTGTAAGGATTTATTACTTTCATTGTACCTGCTTTTTCCGTGAACCAAAAGGACAAAAAAAGTAGACACCTGAAAACTCTGTGCCTACTTTTTCTATATATAAACATGTTTTACATGACTAAATTAGTTTAAGATTTGTAATTTAACGTTTTTAACGCCCCAATTAATAGCATCCTGCTCATTTGGAATAAAGATGTCTACTTTATTTCCCTTTATGGCACTGCCTGTATCAGCCGCTGTTGCGTAGCCATAACCCTCCACATAAACTTTTGAACCAAGTGGGATAACTGATGGGTCTACTGATATAACTTTTGTATCCGGATTTGCTTTTAAGTCGATTCCAGTAGCTGTAGTACCGCTACAACCTTGACAATCAGCAGTATATGCAGTTGCTCTTACAGTAATCTCTTTTTCTATGCCTGATTGATTCGTAGATTCACTGTTAGATACTGTTTTTTCTTTTTCTGCTTTTTCAGCTGGTGCTGCTGGCTTTGCTTGCTCAGCTGGTGCTGCTGGCTTTGCTTGCTCAGCTGGTGCTGCTGGCTTTGCTTGCTCAGCTGGTGCTGCTGGTTTCGCTTGCTTAGTTGGCGCTGATGGTTTCGCTTGCTCAGCTGGCGCTGATGGCTGTTCAGGCTTAACGCTCGCTGCCTCATCTTTGTACGTCGCAGGTTTAATAACTAGTTCCTGCTTTGGATGGATTGTATCTGAATTTAAACCGTTCCAAGATTTAAGGTCATTTACTGATACATGATATTTGCCTGCAATTTCCCATAACGTGTCCCCGGACTTGACCTTATAATGCTTTTCTTGAGAAATATGTAATGTTTCTCCTGAATAAATCGTATCTGAAGACAAATGGTTCCAATCCTTAATATCTTCTATTGATACTTTATATGTTTGAGATATCCCCCATAATGTGTCTCCATCTTTCACATTGACATCTTCTGCTTGTACCGGAATAGTGAATGCACCGGATATTGCAGCCGCTGCCGCTAACGATAAGATTGATTTTTTCATATGTTGTTACCTCCTTGTGAGCTTTTTCATAAGCTAACGTTTTCAATATTACCATAGTTATTTCCTATACAAAGAACAAACAGATAAAGAATAGATGACAAACATCACAGTAAGATAACGAGCCGATAACAAATAGTCTGAATATTACAATGAATAATGGCTTGTATTTAACTGATCCCCCCCTTTTTGGGTCATATTTTTTTTATCCAAGCATAATTATTTAAGGATGTACCTTTTAAAAAGGAGGTTTCAACTTGACACGAGCAAAGACTTTCACCCTAATCAAGTCTTATAAACCGTTCCATAGCAAATTCGATCCCTGCCCACCGATTGGAAGAAAGTATTTCAGTACACCTCCCCAATTGTATATAAATTTCCAGCCACCAAATCTAGAACAGTTCACACCAGAAGAGGCACTCAAATACGGTACCCTTTGGAAATTCTTTTACGATTTTTATGATAATCCTTATCGCGAAAGGGAGACGTAAATGAATAAGAAACTGGATGATGAATATTATCAGTTGCTTGAGCAAATACAGGCTGCAGATTTCGTACTTGTCGAACTAACCCATTATTTAGATACACATCCCACTGACCAGCAGGCACTGCAGCAATTCAATCAATTCCAACTGTACTCCAAACAATTGAAAGCAGTATTCGAGCCTAAATATGGGCCATTACTTGGATTCGGAAATAGTCCTGGAGGGGAAAATAAATGGGAATGGGGCCAAGGCCCTTGGCCATGGCAAGTATAAGGAGAGATATCTATGTGGGTTTATGAAAAAAAGCTACAATACCCAGTAAGGGTTAGCAACTGTAACCCCAGACTGGCAAAATATTTAATAGAACAATATGGGGGAGCTGATGGTGAGTTGGCTGCCGCACTCCGATACTTAAATCAACGCTATACAATACCTGATAAAGTCATCGGATTACTTACGGATATCGGAACAGAAGAATTCGCTCACTTAGAAATGATTGCCACAATGGTTTATAAGCTTACAAAGGACGCCACACCACAGCAGATGGTTGCAGCTGGTCTTGGCGAACATTATGCGAATCATGATGGTGCCCTTTTCTATCAAAATGCAGCAGGTGATCCATGGACAGCCACATACATCCAAGCTAAAGGCGATCCTATTGCTGATTTATATGAAGATATTGCCGCTGAAGAGAAAGCCCGTGCAACCTATCAATGGTTGATTGACATCTCGGATGACCCGGATATTAATGATTCACTAAGATTTTTAAGGGAAAGAGAGATTGTACATTCCATGAGGTTCAGAGAAGCTGTAGAAATTCTAAAAGAGGACAAAGGGAAAAAAAAGTTTTTTTAATAAAATCCATATAAAAAAGGCAACGGAAATTTCCCGCTGCCTTTTTGTCATTTTCGGTCTGAAGAATAGGTCCATCCATCTTCCTGATAAATCTTTTCTTCTTTCATCAGTTTGCCCAGAGCACGTTTGAATGCTCCCTTACTTAATCCGAAGTGGAACTGGATATCATCAGGTGGAGTCTTATCGCCATAAGGCATCGCGCCACCACGGTTCAATAAATAAGTGAAGATGACATCTGCATCTTCTTCCATTAAATCTTGCTTAAACGGAAATAAAGAAACATTGAGGGTACCATCTTCTTTACTATCAATGACACGCCCTTCAACTAATTCTCCTAGGCGGGGCTCCTGTTTGCGTTCACTTTCGTGAATAAAGCAGCGATACCCTTCTTGTGAAACAAAGAAAGAACCAACCATTAGCAAACGATAGACATTCCCTTTCACGGTCGTGTTACGGACTCCTTTTAAAGGAGCTTTAACAGCAATCTCTTGAATTACATCTTCTGTTGCAAGTTTACCGAACAACCGTTCATTACGATCGGTTTTCAGGGAAACATATAGTCGATCACCAACTTCAGGCCATAAATGGTCAATGTTTGGCAGATCATCCAGTGATACCAGAATATCTTTGGAAAGGCCGATGTTGACAAAGACCCCTAGTTTCTTTTTCACATTGACTACTTCTGCCCAGCCATACTGATCGATCTGAATTTCAGGAATTTTCATTGTTGCTGTCAACCTGGCTTGTTTATCATGATAGATAAATACCGTTACTTCATCACCAATTTCAAGCTCAGTTTCTTCATTCATTTCATTATGATGAAGTAAGACATCTTCCGAACCATCCGTCAAGAACCAACCGAAATCTGCCTTACGTTCTACTTCTAACTCTACAGCCAAACCGGCCTGAATTTTTTGCATGTATAAAAATCCTCCTGTAACTTACCTTTACCTACAATTGTACCCAATTATTTATTTTTCCAACATATTTGAATTTATCATTTTTTTGTTGTTCTGTATACCTATTACGGTTTTTTATTTTTTGCTCCTTGTCAACTTCCATGGTTGTTTGAGGAACTAAAATTTGAACTCGTTTTCCATTACCACAAAGTTTGCATAATGAATTTTGAAAAGTGACTGGGTTTGTATGGTTTAACTAGTGTTCCGAAATACCTTTTACGTCGTAATAGTCTTGGATTCGTCCAACTCTAACACACCTACTAACCATAAAAACCTTTGCCAATCTACAAACCTTGCTTTTTCATAAAAATGACTTGCGATGTTATAATTTAATGACCAACTGAAAGGGAAAGGAATTATTCATGACTAGAAAATTGTATTACACGTCATCAAAGACATCTCAATGGGATACAAAAATCCAGCAGATTTTCGAAGAAAATGGCTTTTATTACATCACTCTTGAAGAAACTGCTTTTTATCCAGAAGGAGGTGGTCAACCTTCCGATACAGGCAGTATAGAAGGAATCACTGTCCTTGACGTTACAAAAAGCGAGGATGGAAATATCCTTCACAAGCTTGAATGTAGGCCAGGTTCTGAATTTGTTCATTGTGAACTCAATTGGGAACGCCGCTTCGATCATATGCAACAGCATAGCGGTCAGCATCTACTCTCGGCTGTCTGCCGGGAACTGTTTGATGCGAATACTGTCAGTTTTCATCTTGGAACGGAAAATATAACTATTGATATAATCGCGCCCCAATGGACCGAGGAACATACGATAGCTACTGAAAAGCAGGTTAATCAATATATCTATGAGAATCGCAAGCTTCTCACATATTTTGTGACAAAAGAGCAAATACAGGCACTTCCTGTCGTCAAAATGCCAAAGGTGTCAGAGAATATCCGTATTGTTGAAATTAAAGGGATTGAGTATAATCCTTGTGGCGGAACGCATGTAGAACAAACCGGGGAGATTGGCCTAATTAAAATCCTCAAAACGGAGAAACAAAAAGAACATACACGTCTATATTTCAAATGCGGATTAAGGGCATTGAACGATTTTTCTGATAGTCTTAATGTTCTTTCAGCATTATCAACTAAATTTAATACCGGACGAAAAGAAATAATCAACAGGGTGGAAAAACTAGAAGATGACTACAAACAACTAGCAGCAACACATGAAAAACTCAAACTTGAAAATGCAAAGTTCCTTGCTGATTCCCTGCTTGAAAATAATGGGGATGGGTTCATATCTCATATTTTCGAAGACAGCTCATTGAAAGAACTCCAATTTCTTACAGCTACAATGGTTCAAAAAGAAAAAGTGCTCGTGTTATTTGCATCATATAAGGAACAAAAGATCCTGCTCGCGCACAATGGGTCCTCCTCCATTCATTGCGGACAATATTTTAAAGAAACACTCAGCTCGTATAATGGTAAAGGCGGGGGTAATGAAAAGTCTGCTCAAGCGGGGTTTGCTTCACAAAAAGATTTAATGGCTTTTTACGAATTCACAGCTGAACAAATCCGCTCAAAATTTGGTCATGATGAATAAAAAGCTATGTGGTAAAAAAATCATTATAGTGGTGGAATTCATATTATTTTCACTTCGAAGTTATAGAACCGAAAATAAAGGAGAGAGGACAAATAATGCCCTCTCTCCCTTTCACCCCTTATTCTTCTATCTTTAGATTCTCTAACCCACGTTCTTCAATATGAAGGTGATATTTTTCTTCGAGTTCCATAATTCGTTTAAATGCTTCCTCTTGAGTATACTCTTGAAGGTTCGATTCCTTTGCAAACTCTTTTCTTGCCATATGATAGGCAAGCTTATCCCTGAAAACCCCTTCTTCATATTCATCTATAACTTCATGAAGTTTATTTTCCAAGTCATGACTTAAATCATATATTTCATATTCCTTCACAAAGTGGATTCCTTCCATGCCAAAATCCTTTGCATAGGAATTCAGGTATTGTTCTAAGTCACTAAACTCTTTATTATTTTCAATATCGGAAGCAACCCAATATCCATACTGAACCATTTTGAACAATGTTTCATATTGTTTTTTCGTAAAATTAATTTTCATTGTTTACTCCTTTTCAGGTCATCTCTACAACAAAAAGAATAAACCGTATTGGAACAAAAGTCCAATACGGTTTATAATCAATCCAATATTTCAGTTACAGAAAAATAAGCTGCTTTTTCAGTATCTACGACATAATGGCAATCGCCTTTAACTAAATTATAATAGCGGTGTTTTTGAATATTTGAAATCATTTGAGTTGAGTCATCGCCGTCTACCTCATGCTCTATTTCTTTGCCGCCCGGAAAATAAAAACTAACTTTCAATTTCATCTTTCTCATCCTTCCCTTCATCTGGTTGAATCACTCTCTTATTTCTTATCCTTTTTAGAGTAGTAATAAACATAAATTAAATGCTTATTCACTTTTTACATGATATTCTAGAAAAAATAACGAAATCAGAAGGTGATTTTTATGAAAATAAGGAAGGCTACAGAAAAAGATGTAACCGGAATAGCCTATGTACATATAAACAGTTGGCAATCGACGTATAAAGGAATCCTGCCGAATCAATATCTGGCTTCTTTGAATCTAGAAACCAGAAAAAAAAATTGGCTAAGAAATTTAAAGATGCTGCATAATGCCACTTATGTAGCTGAAAATGGTGAAGGACAAATTATTGGTTTTGTAGCTGGTGGCCCCGAACAAACTAATGATTCCCATATTCAAGGAGAAGTATATGCCATCTATTTATTAAAAGAGTATCAAAGACAAGGAATTGGTCGAAAAATGATTAAAACGGTTGTTGATGAACTCATAGATAAAGAACATAAAAATTTAATTATCTGGGCTTTAAAAGATAATCCTTCATGCGGTTTTTACAAAGCTCTCGGTGGTCATGTAATCGCTGAAAAAACTGTTAAAATGGCCGGAATTGAGTTAATCGAAGTCGGTTATGGATGGGATGACATTCACGAAATTCTTTTGCATTTGTAAGAAAATCATGGCAATAGGAGGTAGATTAAAATTAAAATCCCCCTCCTATCATTTCCTCAGAAGGAAATCCTCTTTTTCACTTCCCAAAAAATAAAGCCGGTGTAATGGTCTTGTCATTGTGACGTAAAGTAGTTTAATATCGAGTTCATTCTTCCGACTATAAATTTCCTCCAGAGATATCGCAAAGACTACATCGAATTCTAGACCTTTTGCTTGATATGAGGGTACAATTAACGTTTTATCTTTCGGAATAATTCCTGCTTCATCTACTAAATGGAAGCCATTATGACATCTACTCAATTTCTCGTTTGCTAGCTTACAATCTTTCATCGTTTTGGCAATAACGGCAAACGTTTTGAAACCTTCTCCTTTTAATTCTTCGATATGTTTAATCAACTCTTCTCCCCAATCATCCTTATCGATAGAAATGAATTCTGGTTCTGTCCCATGGCGGACTACAGGCTCAACTTCTGGGAAATCATATTGTAACAATTGAAGAATTTGATTAGCCTGTTTCATTATTTCAACAGTCGTTCTGTAGCTTTTTTGTAGTTCTGTGTATGTCGCCCTCGGAAAAATACGACGATGGACCTCTTCCCATGTTTGAAGTCCTCGATATGAGTGGATACCTTGAGCAAGATCACCTACTAGAGTGAACATATCAGTATCTACTGCCGTTTTTAGCGCCTGCAATTGCATGAAGCTATAATCCTGAGCTTCATCTATGACGACATTTTTTGCTTTGTTATCTTTATCCACACCAAAAAGTAGCTCCTGTAAATATAATAATGCACCCAAGTCCTCCAATTCATAACTTTTCTCATGAATTAACTTTTGATTATAATTACATAAAGCACATGCATCTTCACGACTAAGTTTACCGCTACTGTACGAAGCCAGTTGCTCGGGATCTTGGTACAATTCCTGATAGTATTGAAGAAGGTTTTTATTTTTAAAATGCTTAAAATAGCCTTTTACAGAGGAACGGATTGCTTTTTTAATCTGTCCGATTCGTTCCTCCTTTTTATCGAGACATTTTGTTACAAATTCCTTGCGTATTACTGGATCAATATTCTTATAGAGGGCCTTTTCTATTTTGACGTCATAAAAATCCGTTACTCGTTCAAGCATTTTTTTCTTTTTCAGCTTTACTTCATTTTGTAAAATGGCCTTTAGCTTGTCGAGCCTGCTGTATAATGGTAAATACCAATAATCCTCTTCCAGTAGCCTAATGAACTTCTTTGCAGAATAGAGGCGATATTTGTCACAATAAAAATCTTCTTCCGGATGAAAACTCCTGAAAATATCCTTCACATATTCGTCCAAAATTAATTTAAATAATGGAGAACCCTTAAATCCAGATATCCAGATCGCTGCTTTTGTTTCTTCATCATCCTTTTCCAACAAACGTGTCAATTTATTATCAGCTACTAGCTTCAGTTGATTTCCGATTGCTACCTGAACATACTCGGCGAATGTGAATTGTTTTACTTTTTCAACACCTAATTCCGGCAATGCTTCAGAAATGTAATCAATGAATACCCGGCTCGGGGCAAGAATCATCAACTGGCGTGGGTCAAACAAGTCTTTATAATGGTATATAAAATAAGAAATCCTATGTAAGGCTATTGTTGTTTTACCACTGCCCGCAGCTCCCTGAACAATGATTGGTTTATTTAAATCAGCACGAATGATTCTATTTTGTTCTTCCTGTATCGTGGTAATTATATCGGTCAAACGATTGCTCGAACTTTTGGAAAGGGATTCCTGTAATAATTCATCCGTTGTTGTTAAATCAATGTCCCTGACCTCTTCTAACTCACCATCTTCTATCATTAACTGCCTCTTTAAAGTGATGTTCCCGCTAAATGTTTCCCCTTCTGCTTCATATTCAATTTCACCAATCCGACCCTCGTAATAAAGATTAGCTATTGGAGATCTCCAATCGACGATAATCTGTTCCTGGCTTTCCCTCTGATAAAGGGAAGTTTTCCCGAAATAAAGTACTTCGCCTAGATCACCATCATTTCGTTCAAAATCAACTCTTGCAAAATAAGGCTTTTTGCTTGCCTTGCGTAAGCTTTCCAGTTCAGATCTAGACATTTCAAAAAAGTTGGCAGTTGTCAACAACTGAGAATATAAGCCCGACTCAGACCAATCCGCATCACCAAAAGCCTCTTGCATATTCCGTTGAAATTGATCTTTGCTGGTTTCTGATGTTTTGATGACTACATCTATATAGCGCTTAGTGAAATCCAACCTCTGACGTTCTTGTTCAAAATCAGGATGTCTTACCAAAAGAACCATTCTCCTTCCTACTTTTGATTGATTAAACGGGAGAAAAAATACCGATACAACGATGAAATGGACATTCATACTATCAGAAAACCAATGGGTTGACAAATCCCTTAACATAGATTTATTTTTCAAAACAAAAATCCCAGAATATTACCCAATATTTGAAGGATAAATGATATATTCCTGATTGAATTTTGTTTTTATATGTTGACTTATGAAAGAGCATCTAAATGCTCTCAGTAGGCAATTAATTGAATACCTTTCAGAAATTCAAGAGATAAATATATAAAAACTACATCCCAGGAAATTCATTACCATGTTGGGAGGCGGAAGTTTATTGTTGTTTCCGTCCATTGTATATCTCTTTATCAGAAATTAGTGAACATCTTGCTTATCAAAAAGATGTTAAGCCAATCAAGCTTGAATTGTAACAGATAAACCCTTCCTTTCTTGCTTCCCTTCAAACTGCTTACACGACTGCACAAAATTCCTTATTATTAGCAAGAAGACGAACTTACATTGTATACTATTTGGGAGCAACCATACCTACTGTATTACTTGCAGGAGATGTAGAAACGACAAAATTTAGCCGTCCAGATATAAAGACATTTTCGGATGCACAGTTAAGTCGTTCTTTAACAAGGTTGAAAAGGATATCTGGATTGACAGGTGCTTTTTTTCTCAAAGAATCGATTATGATTTAATCTATTAAAAAAGCACCCATTTATTCGGATGCCTACATACTAAATTCTCATCTGCAAACTCACCCATACTAGTTTAATAGCTTTTTTGTAAATTATAAGATAAATAGAAACGATTTTTTTATATTTGTGTTAGAATTTCCATTCCCATTTCCATTTAGATTTACATTTGTGCTCACTTTTACATTTGTGTTCGAATTCACAATGTATTTCAAGAAACCAAAACGGATTTTTTTCATCCTAACAACCTCCTTTATACTGTATATGTATATTTTGATAGAAGGTGTGGACAAGTATCTGTTTTCACTTAACTTCTCTTTTTACAAAATATTATCTTCATATTTCCTTGCATTAATTTGTGTAGCTTAACGTCTAATTGCTCAGCAATTTCTTTATTTGCAGATTAGTTAACGCGCTAAAGTAATCTATTTGCGTGAAAGGAATAAACATATTAGAAATGATTAATTATTAACCTCATTTTATTTAACTTATTATGCATAATTCGGAAAGCATCCAACCTCATACCGACATCAAATATCTCTTCCACTACTACATAAAAATATAAAAAAGTGGCTACGATTTTCTCATGGCGATTGAATTTTGTGTGAATGACGAAAAATATACATGTATGTCAAAAATATTTGATGAAATTTTTCAAATTATATCTTAAAACAAAAATGCTCGTTAAATTTTTGCCCCTAAGCGTTTGTTTTTGCTAATCTAACTTTAATTTTCCTCTGAAATAAGATACAATCTAACTTACGGCAAAGTTTTAAAAATATACAAGTGTAAATTTCTGCTCATGTTATTCAGTGTCTTAAAAAAAATAAAAAGTTGCTAAAAACGTTGATGCAAACATAGTTTTGGAGGAATGTAAATAAATGATTACTGTAAATAATGTTGGTTTACGCTATGGCGATCGTAAACTGTTTGAAGATGTTAATATAAAATTCACGCCTGGTAACTGCTACGGACTAATTGGGGCAAATGGTGCCGGTAAATCCACGTTCTTAAAAATTCTTTCCGGTGAAATTGAAGCACAATCCGGTGATGTTCATATGGGGCCTGGCGAGCGCCTAGCCGTTTTAAAACAAGATCACTTCGCTTTTGAAGAAGAGGAAGTTCTTAAAGTAGTTATAATGGGGCATGAAAGATTATATGAAGTCATGCAAGAAAAAGATGCAATCTATATGAAAGAAAACTTCACTGATGAAGACGGAATGAAAGCAGCCGAACTTGAAGGTGAATTTGCAGAATTAAACGGTTGGGAAGCTGAACCTGAAGCTTCGATCCTTTTGAAAGGCCTTGGTATTACTGAGGACCTTCATACAAAGAAAATGGCTGAATTAAACGGTGGCGACAAAGTTAAAGTATTACTTGCTCAAGCACTATTCGGAAAACCAGACGTTCTTTTACTAGATGAGCCTACCAACCATTTGGATTTAAAAGCGATTAAATGGTTGGAAGAGTTCTTAATCAACTTTGAAAACACAGTTATCGTAGTTTCCCATGATCGTTACTTCCTTAACAAAGTTTGTACGCATATCGCGGATCTTGATTTCGGTAAAATCAAAGTTTATATTGGTAACTATGACTTCTGGTATGAATCAAGCCAGCTTGCTCTTAAATTAACACAAGATGCCAATAAGAAAAAAGAAGAAAAAATCAAAGAACTTCAAAATTTCATCGCTCGATTCAGTGCCAATGCATCTAAATCGAGTCAGGCAACTTCCCGTAAGAAATTATTGGATAAAATCAGCTTAGATGATATTCAACCTTCTTCCCGCCGCTATCCATATGTTGGCTTTACACCGGAGCGTGAAATCGGAAACGACTTGCTTCGTGTAGATGGAATTACAAAAACAATTGATGGTATAAAAATATTGGAAAACGTCAGCTTCACGATGAATAAAGGTGACAAGATTGCTTTTGTCGGTAAAGATGAAATTGCAAAAACCACCATGTTCAAGATCTTAGCAGGTGAAATAGAGCCGGATAGCGGATCTTTCAAATGGGGTGTTACGACTTCTCAGGCATACTTCCCTAAAGATAACGCTGAATTCTTCGATGGTGTTGACTTAACTCTTGTCGATTGGCTGCGTCAATATTCTCCTAATGATCAGAGCGAAAGCTTCCTTCGCGGCTTCCTAGGCAGAATGTTATTCTCTGGTGATGAAGTTACGAAAAAGGCTAGTGTTCTTTCAGGGGGCGAAAAAGTCCGCTGCATGCTTTCTAAAATGATGCTAAGCGGTTCAAACGTTCTAATGCTTGACGAACCGACTAACCATCTTGACTTAGAGTCAATTACGGCATTGAATAATGGATTAATCAGCTTTAAAGGGTCTATGATTTTCTCTTCTCATGATCATCAATTTATTCAAACGGTAGCAAACCGAATTATTGAACTTACACCAAAAGGTACTATCGATAAGCAAATTAGTTACGATGAGTACCTTGAAGATACTCAATTGCAAAAACAAGTTGCTGAAATGTACAAATAATAGATTAATGAAAGCAGCACATCCTTTTATAATGGATGTGCTGTTTTCATTTCCTCAGTTCCCCTACCATACAGTTCTTTTTTTATCCTACGTATAGAAGATAAAAAACAATCTTTAATAATTATTAATCAATAGTAATCTTTTCCTTTTAGCACTGAATAATATTGAGAAGTAAAAGGTATATTGTTAAGAAAGGAGTGAGTTAAATTGGATGAGATTTCAGTAAAAAATGCTTTTGAGGAGACAGGCTATCTTTTTTTATATGATAAATTCAGTTATCAATTTTATGTAACCGGAATATTTGACCTAGTGGATCAACAAGCTATTATTGTTGATTTTTTAAATTCCTATAGCTTTGATGATAAAGGTTCACTCTTTTTTGACGATTTTTCGTTTTTCTTTAATTGTTTTCATTATTCCTATCAAAAACAGAAGTGGTCAACTTTCCTAAAACCCGATTATGATGAACATATTTGCTGAAATCAAAAAACCGGGTTATAGACCCGGCCATATAATTAACATTTTAAAAAAAGATAGGAGATGGGGGAGTAAGGATAGGCTTATCCGTAGCCGCCAAAAGCAGGACCAATTAATAGGCCCGCAGGCAAACCTCCTAACAGTGTGCAAACATAAAGACGTCCAAAACCAATGCTGAAGCCCCCTGGTTCGAAAATAATGATTGTTAAAGAAATTGACACTATAGCTTTTACCAGTATTCAGATAATAATTAAATTTGAAGTGAATTATCTTTTTTAAACTTTTCTATACTTTCTTCATATTGTGATACATTTTTAGTGTTGGGAACAAACAGGCTTAATACCAAAGAAAGTGTAAGCCCTCCCATCATGAATCCTCCAAATACCCAATGCGATGGGCCAAATGAATCTACCATTGTTGTCCATAACATAGGACCAAAACCTACTATAGCTGCGGCCATTTGATAGCCGAAAGATAGCCCAGTATAACGAACTTTAGCTGGAAAGAGTTCAGAGAACAATGTTCCTTGTGTAGCGAAAATTGCCGCCCAAATTATACCGAGCATGGCAGCTTGCATATAGTACAACCAAGTCGCTCCTTGTTCAATCATGAAAAAGTAAGGTATTGCAAGAAGAAACATAAGTACCAATCCACTAATATAGATAACTTTCCTACCGATAAAGTCAGAAATATATCCCACCACTGGAATCGTAATAATCATCGTAGCACAGCCAATTGTTAGAGCCGTTAAGGCTATTTCGTTTGAATAACCCAAATAGGTAGTAGTATAGACGAGTACAAAAGACATAAGAAATACATTGAAGAACCCATCTCCAATTTTGAGTCCAATCACATGAAAGAGGCTTTTACGATGATTGCGGAATGTTTCTACAATAGGTACTTTCGCAATTTCTCCGCTTTCCTTCTGTTTTTGGAAAGCCGAAGTTTCCTCTATCCCCCCTCTGATCCAAAGAGCCAAAACGATTAGAACAGCACTAAAAAGGAAAGGAATCCGCCAACCCCAGGCTAAAAACTGGGCATCGGTAGTCAAGTAGGCTATAAGAGTAAGACTGAAAGAACCCGCTACCAAACCTAATGGAACCCCTAATTGTGGAACAGAACCGTAAAGTCCCCGACGTCCCTTCGGTGCGGATTCGGTCGCCAGGAGGACTGCTCCTCCCCATTCTCCTCCTAAGGAGATTCCCTGAATAAGCCTTAGGACAACCAATAATATAGGTGCTAGCAGGCCAACTTGATTATACGTAGGGAGTAAACCAATAAGAAATGAACTACCTCCCATACCGATAAGAGTCCACATTAGTGTAGCTTTTCGTCCTATTCTATCTCCAAAGTGTCCAAAAATAATACTTCCTATTGGTCTCGCAGCATAACCTATCCCAAAGGTGGCGAATGCAAGAAGAAGGGCAATTGATGGATCTTGACCTGAAAAAAAGAGAGTTGAAAATACTAAGCCCGTAGCGGTACCGTACAAGTAAAAGTCATACCATTCAATAACTGAACCGGAAAGACTTGCCAATAGAACTCGATTCTTATTCATATAGAACATCCCCTTTTGACGACCTCTGTCTTTTTCAAATAACATTGACCCAATTCTATTAATTTATAAAATCTGTTGGTATTTAAGTTTCGTTATAATTAACAAATCTTTAGGAATGAGTTTTAAATCTTTGATTATGCATTTGTCTTAAGATGTGTTTCTGCACTTTTCCCACTGCAGTTCTAGGAAATTCATCAACAAATTCTATTGTATCAGGGACTTTAAATTTGGCTAAGCGTTTGCGACAGTAAAGAATAAGTTCATCTTCGTAAACATTGGAATTTTTATGTAAAATAACATATGCCTTAATAGCTTCGTCGCGCATCTCATCAGGAATGCTGATTACAGCAGCCTCATAAACCCCTTCATAATCTGCCAGAGCACTTTCAACCTCGTTTGCCGCAACATTTTCGCCTGCCCGTTTAATCATATCTTTAATTCGATCAACAAAATAAAAGTAACCATCATCCCCGATTCTGCCATTATCGCCTGTGTACAACCAACCATCTCTTAATGTTTCTTTCGTTGCCTCTAAATTTTTATAATACCCCTTCATTAATGAACGACCCGGAATCCCTTTAACTACGATTTGACCTGATTGTCCATTTTGTACTTCATTTCCTATTTCATCGACTATTTTTACTTCATAACCAATGGTAGGCTTTCCAATACTATTATTATTGCGAATCCCATCTAATGGATTCATTAGTGGTACTCCCACAGTTTCAGTCATCCCATACATCTGTAGTAAAGAGACATTATACTTCCCTTCAAAATCCTTTAATTGTTCTTCCGCAACCGACTGAGCAAACCAGATAACTCTTAAAGAATGATGAATATCAGTTTGGTCGAATTTCTGTGCAAGAATCATTCTTATAGGTGCAGCGAATAAGGAACCTACCGTTGCACCTAAGCTTTTGGCTTGTTTGAAATAACGCGAAGCACTAAATCGTTCGGTTATTGCAATACTGCCCCCTACTACTAGAGCAGACATTGTAGAATAATACTGTGCATTTCCATGAAACAATGGAAGAACGATTAATTGCCTATCATTCGGAGCTAAGCGAATTGATTTTGACATAACTTCTCCTGTGAATAGATAGTTCGCGTGTGTAATCTGAACCCCCTTTGGTTTTGATGTTGTACCTGATGTATAAAGTAATGCAGCCACATCCTCGGAATCTACATAAATATCCGGTAAATCAGATTTAGCTTTTGCTATTAAGTGCTTTAAGTCTTTATCCACATATTTCTCACTTTCACAACGAACTAGCAATATTTCCTGTAAATACGGTAGACTTTCACGTGTGTTTGTAAATTTGTCTAAATATTTCTCTTCCGTAATGAGAAGTATTGACTCCGAATGATTCAGTAGATATTCCATTTCATCTTTAGTAGATAAAATGTTGGTTGGGACCATAATAGCTCCGATTTTAGCCAATGCAAACCACGAAGTCATAAACTCTAGACAATTTGGGAGATGCAATGTTACATGTTTACCTTTCGTTACACCTAAATCAATAAATACGTTACTTAAACGATTTACTGTATCAGCAAATTCACCATAAGTTAATTCAAATCTCTTCTGTTCTATATCTTCAAAAAGTAGAAACGTTTTATCTTTGTGCCTAGCTGCTTGCTCGTTTAATAACTCTTTCAATGTTCTATTTCCGACAATATCCATCCATTTTCCCCCTTTAAATCCCAGCATGTTTGACACACCCAAATAAATCGCTTACATTTCTCACCAAAGAATACAAAATAGAGACTATATTCACAAACTACAGTCTTCGATTTAATTATAATTATACATCGCATCACAGTCAATTAATTTTCAGAATATTTATAATTCTATTATAATTATGATAATTCAATATTCCCAAGCTCTATTGTATCAAGGTATTTAAGAAATAAATAAAGAACATCTCCTCAAATCCTGTATAATTAACCTTATTAAAAAACTACCAACTGACTCGAGTGAGGCCCTATTCCTAATTAATAGCGGCTGATAGATATAAATTAACAAAGTTGTTATTCATTGTAATCGCCAAAATAAAATGAGGTTTATAGTTATGAGAAGTTCTTCGAATGGCAATTTTTAAACCACCTTTTAAAAAGGAGAGATATAAATGGCACGTTCTACCCCAAGACAAATTAAATCCCAACAAACTAAAAAGAAAATTTTAGAAGTTGCTCTGGATCTTTTTAGCAAAAAAGGATTCAATCAGGTTTCAGTTGATGAAATTGTAAGTGTTAGCAATACATCAAAAGGTGCGTTCTACGTGCATTTTAAATCTAAGTATGAAATCTTCATTGAAAAGTTTAAAGAGATTGATGATTTTTATGCCTCTTTCACTAAATCAATACCTAAAGACCTTAGCTGTAGTGAGAAAATTCTTCTCTTAACCAAATCTCAAATGGTTTTTTTGAGAGATGACTTAGGAAAGGATTTGATGAGAACAGTTTACGTTAGTGCATTGATTCCAAATCAACCTAAATCTCTTTCAGACACAGATAGAACCCTATACAGAATCGTTCATTCATTTGTTCAAGAAGGACAAGTTGCAGGAGAATTTAGAAAAGAGATTCCATCTGAAGAAATTACTATGCTGATCACACGTTGCATGCGAGGAACACTTTATGATTGGCTTATATTTGGAGGGGATTTTGATCTTGTAGAGGAAATTCAAAAATTTATTCGTACCATTTTAGTTGAAAACATATCGACAAAGTAATAGAAATTTCACACTTATTGTTAACATGTCATATTTTTACTAGCCTATTAAAAGCTAAATAAAACCACAGAAATCTATAAAACCTTTTAGACATATAGAAAGTGCGCTTAGACATCCTAACACCACTCCACAAAAAAAGGTAAGAGCATAATTATGCTCTTACCTTTTTCAACTTCACTTTGCTACTTCTTCTTTCGCTGCCGCCATATTCATATTAGTTTCAGCATTCTCTTGATTGATTGTAGTCGGGAACAAATTACGCTTACCTGAGAAATTCTCAAGTAAGTCTTTGACATCAATGCCTGAAGAAGCCTTTAATGACTCCTGCAATGTTGCCATTAAATTTGTTGCATACCCAGTCACTTTATTCGCACCACCATTCGCACCACTTCCACCCGTATCCACTACGGTAATTTTGTCGATATTACTAAGTGGACCTGCTACTTGTTTAGCATATTCCGGTAGCATTTTCAAAATCATATCCATCACTGCCGCTTGCCCAAACTGTTCAAAGGCTTCCGCTATCTTCTGCTTAGCTTCCGCTTCTGCCACCCCTTTTAACCGGATAATTTCTGCTTCCGACGTACCTTGGGCCCTTTGTGCATCCGCTTTTGCAAGTCCATCCATTCTTACACGTTCTGCTTCTGCTTTCGCCATAGCTTCAATTTTATATTTATCGGCATCCGCTTCTGTAATCTGTTTCATCTTATTAGCAGAGGCTGCTTGCTCTACCGCATAGCGGTCAGCATCCGCCTTTTTCTTCACCTCAGAATCATATTGCTTTTCACGGCGGAGAATTTCTTTTTCTTCAAGCTCGATTTGCTTTTGCCGCTCGATGATTCTGATTTGCATTTCCTGTTCCGTAACTTCCTGTTTTGACCTTGCAGTTTCTAGGTCATAAGCTTGGTCAGCTCGGGCTTTGGCAATATCTTGCTCGCGTCGGAACTCGGCGACCTTTAGCTTGTTGATTTTTTCGGCTTCCGCTATTTCTGTAGCCCGTTCGACTTCAGCACGCTGGGCTTCCTTTGAAGCTTCTGCACGCTTGATTCGCGTTTCTTTCTCTGCCTCCGCTGTTGCAATATCTGCATCTCTCTTTACTTGTGCAATTCTTGGTTTACCAAGGGATTCAAGATATCCATTTTTATCTCGGACATCTTTAATTGTGAACGATACGATGATGAGTCCCATTTTCGCCAAATCTTGTGAAGCCACCCTCTGTACTTCCTGGGAAAACTTTTCGCGATTTTTATAAATCTCCTCGACTGTCATCGAGCCAAGAATGGAACGAAGATGTCCCTCAAGTACCTCACGTGCTTCCTGTTCACGATCATCCTTGGATTTTCCAAGAAATTGCTCTGCCGCAGTGGCAATATCAGTGATTGAACCACCAATTTTTATAATTGATACACCATCAGCCATGACCGGAACACCCTGCTCAGTGTATTATCTTTATAAATCATTGTACATAATTATAAAATCTTTAACGAATCGTTCATACTAAAGCATAAGTGGTTAGAAAAGCATTGTACATTATTTAAAAATGTACATAATATACTTATCTTGTACTAGTTAGCTTGCAATGCCTGATTTTTTCACCCATCATTATCCTCCCACCTCCTTTCTTCAATATATTTGTTAGCTTGAATTTCGTCATATGTTATCTTAAAAAACAAATTTTTTATGTATCAATACCGATTAATCCACCCAAAATTTTATTTCGTAAACCATAATGAAGAAGAATGGAAAAAAATAAGAGACTGTCTATTCAAGAAAGGATACTACCATCCATAGAAAGTCTTAGTATCGTAACCTATTGGTAGAACTATAAAAGCCAGTCTCTAAAAAAGAACTAGCAACTTTCTCTATTACATTCTTTTTGCTCCTATATATTTTTTCTTCCAATAACTATTATCCCTAGAGGAAATACTTACACCATTTGATGAGGAGCTGTGTATGAATTGATTACCACCTATATAAATACCAGCATGTGAGGCACCGGGTTTATAGGATTCAAGATGAACTAGACTCATAAAAACACTAGAATTCATTCGAAAATAAACAAATAAAGGGCATTTTTTGTGGATCAATAATCAGTATTATGTTAACTAATGGATTGCTAAGTAACTTTAATACTTTTAAGTATTCAAGAAGTAAAGATATTTCTAAAGGTAAAATGTTGTAAATTAATCATCAAAAACTGTTTTCTTACTTGTTTTAAAGATTTCTTGTGATGATTTAGTTTTTTCTTCATTAAATTGAGTTGTATCCAACAATGGCATATCCATAACAACTTGTAAGCCTTCTCATTTTTTACAGAAAATCTCTTTACTTAATACTCCTAACATAATCATCCGTAAAGATTTGTGTCAAATATAAAATGGCCCTTTAATTCCCTTACTTGAAATAAAAGCAGACCTCAAATATACGATTTGAGGTCGCTTTTTCTAAAGTTTGCGGAAGTATCTAAAACATTTTACAAATAATATCCTTACAAAAATAACATTTTTATGATATATACATGTACTTTTTTTCTCTATTAGTAGGTTTGTATACTTCTAAGTGTTATTTTTTATGGTTTCTTCCTACTTCGCATAAGTTTTCTTCTCTTCACTCACTTCTATCCGATGACGGGGTCTCACAAAAATTGTATAATACACGGCGCCAATAAGAAATACACAGCCTACTAGAAGAGGGATAGAGTAATTAACATACCAAGGAGCATCTGGGGTTCTTGGCCAACATAAATTGATGAAGCCAAAAACTAACCAAGACAGGGCTAAAATATTGATATGCACTCCCCATTTCCCTAAATTCCAAGGTGAAGTATATGCATTCCAACCGCGCTTTCTTGCAATCAGAGCCCCAATAGCGATACTAAGGTAAGCAATATATATCCCTGCGATACACATATTTACGAGATAAGACAAAGTAGACGACGCACTGGTTAAAAGGACTGTGAATATTCCGGTAAATAAAATAGCCGCAATGGGTGTTTCATATTTTGGAGATATCTTCAACCAAAGTTTCGATCCTGGTATTTTTCGGTCACGGCCAAGAGAATAAAGCAATCGAGCAACGCTGGCTTGGATTGCTGTACCACAAACCAATATTGCAATGACAGCTAAAATCACAAAAGCATTTGCTACTCCAGCTCCTAAGTTTGTAGACAGAATTTCCATCACCGGAACTTCAGACTGCATGACGGCAGTAAGATCTGAAATCGATAAAACTAAGGCTATAATTAAAATTCCTCCACAGATAAAAGTAATAACTAGTGAAGAAATAATTGCTCTTGGTACAATACGCCGAGGATTAATTACTTCTTCTGCAAGACTCCCAGCGGATTCAAATCCATATAATACAAAAACGGACATCAGCATTGCTGAAAGAAAAACAGGCAAATAACTGCCGCTTCCTTCAGTTCCTGCAGTCTCAAATACAATATCGAAAGGCTGATGTATTCCTACAGCCAATAAAACAGCTGCTAAAACAATCATTGCTCCAACCTCAGCCACCATTCCAATATTATTAATCATCGCAGTTAGCTTTACACCAAATGAATTAATTAACGTTTGTAATAAAACCATGAAAATTACGATCATTAATAACGTATTATGGTTCCCAGCATCCCATCCCATCATTTGAGCAATATAAGGGGCGCCACCTACATTAACTGCAGCAATTGTAATTAATGAAGCAACCAAATAGATCCAACCTGCAAACCACGCATAGGTGTCATTAACCAAGTGCTTGGTCCAATTGTAAATGGAACCCGATAATGGATAATGAGAGGCTACCTCAGCCAATGTTAAACTAACAAGTAACTGACCTATAAAGACAGCGGGCCAAGTCCAAACAAAGGATGGTCCCCCGGTAGATAAACCCATTCCAAACAAACTGAAAATTCCTGTTGTTGCAGAAATAAATGCAAAAGCAATAGAAAAATTATCAAAATAATTAAGGTTTCTTTTTAATTCCTGTTTATAGCCTAGTTTCTCTAAATCTGTCTGCATCTTTATCAAGAAATGGACTCCTGCTCATCCTGACTCCCCTTTTATCCTTTTTCTCTTTCTAATTAAATAGATTTGAAAACTTGCTATAAATGTCTCCATAACTAGCCCGCATAGAATGTTATTGAGTTCATGGCACAATTACTAGTGCAATTAATTTTATGGAGACATCATAAAGTTATTTACAATACGTATTGGATACTTATTTAGAGTATCACCTCCTTTTTTGAATACAAAAAAGGCCAGTCATATCCCTCACTCACAGATCTAAAATCTGTTTAAAGGAATTTTGACTGGCCTCTCGCCTGTGGACTACCCTGGGTTTTAAGGTGGACAGACGTAACAATCAATAATGTATATTCATAATAATAACAATATTCAGCATATTTAGTCAATATTTTAAAAATTAATATTTATATATGATTTCTATAATTACTTTTTTAAATAAAGGTCAAATAGACATATAAAAACCTGCCTCTATCAGCAAAAAGAACAGTAAATTCTGCTAGGAAAAACTCTGACACTATTTTATCTTACTTCTTTTTATAAAATCCCCTCTTTTTTCTGTTTTATATATTAGGAAAAAACCTTTTATCTTATCCCATAAGCGTGCAATCAGACTTTTGTCGATTACAGCTTCTCCTGGCTCAATGATGGCAGCCATACCAAGTAGATTGTCCTGTTCTTTTACATTAGCTTGTAAAATACGCAGGACATCTGAAGACGTCAGCCGCCCAGCAGTATGAAGTGATTCAAATACAGTCTTTGTGGTAAGCAGCATTTCAGCTGCCTTATTTACACGTTTGCTAATTTCTTAAGCTGATAATTGTGCGTTTGAATGGCGTATGTTCTGAATCATTCATACTTTTGCTATATAGCATTAAGTTAGTGGTCAGGGCATATACCGCAAATAAAAAAAGTAATAATCCAATAATGAGCGCCGACAGCTTCCATGCAATACTTTTCCTCTTTTTCAACCCCAGTCCCCCTGCATTATAAATCTAGATAGCACAACATTTGCCCATCTACAGTGGACTTTGTTTATTTTTCTTTAAAACCAAAAGACCGTGTAAATGCTCAGCGGAAACAGTTAGCCTTTTACACGGACATTTTTAATGCTATGGGGCTTAATAAACAGACAAAAGATTTCAATCTTGACTCAGCTGCCTATAATGAGAAAGCTTCTAGGAAATCTTCTGTCCTTATTTTTAATTGATTTAGCTCATATTTGTATTAACGCTGATATATTATAACTGATCCATATAAATAGTTTTTACTTGCGTGTAAAATTCAACTGCTGTTTTACCTTGTTCTCTAGGGCCATCGCTAGAACTTTTTACACCGCCAAATGGAACTTGAGGTTCAGCACCCGATGTTTCCGAATTGATATGAACCATTCCAGCTTCGATATCATCTACGAATTGCTGCGCCAAGCTCAAATTATTCGTACATACTGAAGCACTTAACCCAAACAAGGTGTCATTCGCAGCTTTTACCGCTTCATTGTAGTCTGTCACTTTCAGTAAAGTAACAACAGGGCCAAAGATTTCTTCACGTGCAATACGTGCGTCCTGAGAAGTAATTTCAAAGATGGCTGGCTGTACATAAAACCCTTTTGCCAATTCTTCTTGCTCAGGTACAGTTCCTCCATAAAGAAGGGTTGCTTCTTTTCTTCCTTCTTCTACCATAGTCAGCACAGTATCTTGCTGTGATTTAGAAACACATGGCCCCATAAAAGTCCCAGCATCTAGCGGGTTGCCTAGTTTTAGTGATTTCGTACGTTCTATCAAACGGTCACGGAACATTTCATACACATCTTCTTCAACAATGATACGGCTTGTTGCTGTGCACTTCTGCCCGGTTGAAATAAAAGCTCCTTTTATAGCAATATATACTGCTTTTTCAATATCCGCATCTTTTAAAACAACTAAAGGATTTTTTCCGCCCATTTCTAATTGAACTTTTTTCCCTGTCTTAATCGCCTGCTCTTTAATAGTTTCGCCTACTTGATTAGAACCAGTGAACGAAATGGCTTTAATATCTGGACTTTGAAGCAGTTCAGGACCAATAATGGATCCACGTCCAAATACACAATTCACTACACCTTTTGGCAAACCAGCTTCATGGAGAGCATTGACCAAATGATAGACCGATTTTGGCGTAAGGTCTGCTGGTTTAATGACAACTGTATTTCCATAAATTAAAGCAGGAGCCATTTTCCAAGTTGGAATTGCAATTGGAAAGTTCCACGATGTGATCAATCCAACCGGCCCCAGAGGTATTCTTTTGGTATAAATCATGGTACTTGCATTTACAGATGGAATAACTTGTCCGACTGCTTGTCTTGCTTCTCCAGCATAAAACTCTAAAATGCTGGCAGCCCGCATTGTTTCCCCAATGCCTTCAGCAATCGTTTTTCCTTCTTCACTCGATAAATCCCGACCAATCTCATGAGCTCTTGATTTAAGAATCTCAGCGGCTTTTGATAAATAAACCGCCCGCTGCTGTATAGACGTCTTCTTCCATTGTGGAAAAGCTTCTTTTGCTGCTTTTATCGATTCTTTTGCATCTTCTGCTGTGCTGGCTGGAAACTCACCGAGCAGTTCCCCATTATGTGGACTTCTGTTCTGTCCATACTGACCTGCAGAAGATTCAAGCCATTGGCCATTAATATAATTTTGATAGCGTGTTGTTCTATCTTGTAATTGGCTTTGTCCATCAGAAGATTGATTCAGTTGGTCTTTATAACTTTGATTAGCCATCGATTTCTCCCCTCACTATATCGAATTCGTTATTTTGATTCTCTAGCTACTTTTTCAATTGATTTTTCAAGGATAGAAAGACCACGTTCAAGCTGTTCTTCGGTAATGACAAGCGGTGGCAGGAAGCGAAGGACATTTCCATAAATTCCGGCACTTAAACTGATCAATCCGTTTACCTGCGTATCTGCTGCAATTTTTTTGGCTTCCTCCGCCGCCGGTTCTTTTGTTGAACGGTCTTTTACAAGCTCCATAGCAACCATTGAACCGAGTCCACGTACATCCCCAATTAACTCATATTTCTCCTGCCAGTTGCGAAACGTATTCAGCATACGTTCGCCAATTACCTGGGCACGCTCTACTAAGTTTTCTTCCTCAATCACATCTAAAACAGCTAAGCCTGCTGCACAAGCAATTGGGCTTCCAGAGAAGGTGCCGCCTAACTGTCCTGGATTTGGTACATCCATAATCTCTGCACGTCCTGTAATAGCACTTAGCGGCATTCCAGCTGCAATAGATTTTGAAAGAGTCGTAATATCAGCAGCTACGCCATAATGTTCCATTGCAAATAACTTTCCAGTCCGGCCAAAGCCTGTTTGAATCTCATCTGCAATCATTAAGATATTATGCTTGTCACAAATGCGACGGATTCCTTGAACAAAGTTCGCTGAAGGAACAACAAATCCACCCTCTCCTTGTAAAGGCTCCATGATAACAGCAGCAATATCCTCAGCTGAAACTTCTTCAATCATGAAGCGCTCAAAATAGCTAAGAGCCTCTGCATCTACTTCTTCTGTCTTCATTCCTTCTGCAGCACGATAATAGTATGGATAAGGAAGCTTATAAACTTCTGGAGCAAACGGCCCAAACCCCTGCTTATATGGATTTACTTTACTTGTTAATGACATGGTCATTAACGTACGGCCATGGTATCCTCGTTGAAAAGAAACAACTGCGCTTCGACCTGTCGCTTTGCGTGCAATTTTCACTGCATTTTCAACTGCTTCTGCACCACTGTTTGCGAACATTGTTTTCTTTTTAAAATCACCAGGTGTTTTTTCATTTAATTTTTCTGCTAATTCAACATAGCTTTCATATGGCATAACATGAAAACAGCTATGAATAGAATTGGCTGCTTGTACTTGTATAGCCTGCACTACTTTCGGATGGCAATGCCCTACATTCTGCATTCCAATACCACCTGCGAAATCAATCAGTTCATTTCCGTCAACATCCGTAACTAAAGCACCGTTAGCTGATTGAATATACAATGGTGTCACATTGTAGGGACCTGCCGCTACTGCATTGTGGCGTCGAGTATGTAAATTCTCGGATTTTGTAGTCAGCATGACTTTTTCTTCTTGGATCATTGCAAATCTCTCCTTTTCATCGTCTTACCTTTTAAGTGGGTTATCATGTTGTATATTTGCCGTTAATTCGAATATAGTCATAAGTAAAATCACAACCCCAAACGGTTGCTTGTGAGTTGCCTAAACCTAAAGAAACCTGTATATCAATGGTTTCTTGAAAAAAGTATTTTTTAAGCTCAGCTAAATTTATATTTTTAAGAGGCTTTCCCTTATAAACCTCCAAAGGGCCAAAGGATATAGAAACCTTATCTGGATCTATATTCTTTTCGCCTTCACATTTTCCAATTGCCATTGCTACTCTGCCCCAATTTGGATCAGCCCCGAATGCAGCCGTTTTAATTAACGGAGAATTCACAATACTTTTTGCGACTTGCTTGGCCTGAATAAAGTTTTCTGCATCAGTTACCGTTACTTCAAGCAACTTTGTTGCTCCTTCACCATCTTTTGCAATTTCTTTTGCAAGATCAACGGACATAGTCATTAAAGCATTTTCAAATTCTTGTAGATTCACCCGGCCGGCTAGCCCATTGGCCATAATAGCTGCTGTGTCACTGGTACTTGTGTCCGTGTCGATGCTTACCATATTAAAAGAATGATTTACAGACTTTCGAAATATCTCTGTAAGAATGGCAGATGGAATATCTGCATCGGTTACAAAATAAGCAAGTAAAGTCGCCATATTCGGTTCAATCATTCCAGACCCTTTTGCTATTCCAAGTAAAGTTGTATCCCCAATTTTGCATGCTCTAATCTTAGGAAAAGTATCAGTGGTCATAATCGCTTTTGCGGCTGTATCAAATCCGCCTGGTTTAAGTTTGTCCTTGATCTCTATGAGCCCGCTTCGAATTTTCTCCATAGGTAGCTGATGGCCGATAATGCCTGTTGAAGACGGCAGAATATTGCTAAATGGAATATTTAGGTCTTCTGATAGAACATGGATCATCTCTTTCACATTTGCAATACCTTGATCACCGGTGGCTACATTAGCATTTTTGCTGTTAACCATAAAACATTGAAGCACTCCATCGGCCACATTTTCTTTTCCAACCGAGATGGGAGAGCCACAGAAATGGTTTTGCGTAAAAACTGCTGCTGCTTTTGCAGGAACGTCAGAGTAAATTACTGTAAAGTCTAACGTTTGATCTTTAATCCCTAAATTAGTTGAATAAGTAGAGAATCCCCTAGGTGTTACGCTGGAGGAAATAGGCAAATACAATATTTTATTATCATCTTTGATGCTTCTCATTTTTATCCCCCTAAAGTAAAGAACACCATTGTTTATGAACAATTTTGTAAAGGATATATTTATTTTAATTTCATAACAATTCTTTTGTTCTGGAAACCATGGGTTTGCATAGTTCGATGATGAATTAATGGTAATTAACAACAAAATATTTTATTATGAACGGATAGATAAACAAGAAAAGCCTCATTTAGTTAAACGAGGCTTTTCACTGTCCCATAAGACTCGATACACGACTAAATTTATTTAGTTTTTATACCAGCCCACTGGTTCAACATTCAAATTAATATTAATCTGTTTTACTTCCATGAACTCATCTAAGCCAAATGTTCCAAGACCGCGTCCAATACCACTTTGTTTGTATCCTCCCCACGGAGCTTCATTGTAAGTAGGTCCGTAGTTGTTTACCCAAGTGATACCAGCACGCATTTTCTTAATGACACGAAGGCCTTTTGCACCGTCTTGAGTGAATACACCAGCAGCTAAACCAAATGCAGTTCCATTTGCCAATTCGATTGCTTCAGCTTCAGTTTTGAATTTTTGAACAACCAATACAGGGCCAAAAATTTCTTCTTGAACAATACGCATATCTGGATTAGTATCTACAAAAATAGTTGGCTCAACAAAGTACCCTTTATCAAATCCGTTTTCTGTAATACGGTTGCCGCCGCAAACAAGACGGGCACCTTCTTGTTTGCCGATTTCGATGTAGCTTAATACTTTCTCAAGGTGCTGCTTACTTACTAAAGGACCCATTTCAGTTTCACGGTCTTTCCCTTGGCCAACAACAATTTTTTGAGCACGTTCTACAAGGCGCTCAATAAATTCGTCATGAATGCTTTCTTCTAGCAGCAAGCGGGAACCTGCGGAACAAACTTCTCCCTGGTTAAAGAAGATTCCAATAAGTGTACAATCAATAGCTGTTTCAATGTCTGCATCAGCAAAAACAATATTCGGAGATTTACCGCCAAGTTCAAGTGAGATTTTCTTAATATTACCTGCTGCAGCTTTCATAATGTTCCGGCCTGTTTCCGTTCCGCCTGTGAACGAAACTTTGTCCACTAAATCACTTTCTGCCAATTCATTTCCTACAACACGGCCAGGACCCAAAACCATATTTGCTACACCTTTTGGAAGACCTACTTCTTCAAGGATTTCAAAAAGTTTCATAGCAGATACTGGTGTTACTTCAGAAGGTTTAAATACAATCGTGTTTCCAGCTGCAAGAGCAGGTGCAATTTTCCACACAGACATCAGTAGAGGAAAGTTCCAAGGTACGATTAAAGCACAAACTCCTACTGGTTCACGTACAACCATCGCTTGCATTGGATCAGCTACATGAAAGGTTTGTCCATCTGGCTGAGTAATCATGCCCGCATAGTAACGGAAACATGCAGCTGCGTCTGCTACGTCAATTTCTGATTCATTAAGGGGTTTCCCCTGATCCAGTGTTTCAAGAAGTGCGATTTCTTCTGCTTTTTCATCTAACTTGTCCGCAATAGCCCGCAGATATTGAGCACGTTCAACTGTTGGCAATTCAGACCATTCGCCAGAATCAAATGTACGTCGTGCTGCTCCAATTGCTTGGCGTGTTTCAGAAAGTCCCCCTGTAGGTGCTTTTGCAATTAGTTCTCCATTTGCTGGATTAATAATATCGTTTACCTTTCCATCTTCCGCTTGCACCCAATCACCATTAATATACATTTTTAAATTTAAAACTTCTGTCAAAACCGGCATTTAGCGACTCCCTTAATTTCTTTAAAATATTCAGCGACTTCGTCAGAAACTTGTCTGCCTTCCACTATTAATAATGCAATTGCTGTGCCAAAACTAAGTTATTTGAATTTTTTTAAAAAAAACGTCGGAAAATGTTCAAAAAGAGTTTATTTTTTAAATTTTCAGGAATAAATTTTGGTTAGTTTATAAATCTTTCAGAAATAAAAATTTCATTTCTGAAATTTTTTAACTTTTAATGAATATTCAAAGTTTACTTCTCACACTGAAGGACAGGTTTCAAAAAGGGAGCTACAAGAGGAATTGACAAGATAGAAAAATGAAGACATTATTGTATAAATGTTAAAGGCGCTTGTTGAGTGAAGAAATGTTTAGGGGGAGAATGTTTTGGAGTGCATCAAATAGAAAATGTTATAGCTGCAGCTAAGTATAGACATTTCACAAAAGCAGCCCAACAATAGGCTATATCTCAACCTGCTTTAAGCCGGTCTAATATGAATTTGGAACAGGAATTAAATGTTCAACTTTTTTATAGGGAAGGAAAAAATGTACGCCTAACAAAAGACGGAGAAATGTTTTAAAGAAAGCAAAGCAAGCTCAATCGCTTTTACTGGAAAGGATTGAAGAAATTCAAGAAAATATTTCACTCAAGGTGAAAATGACTATTTGCTGAACACGGTCGAAAGTAGACTAGCTGATATTTGTTTATCCTCACATCCAATTCATAAAAAACAAATTGAGTGGACCACCTTAAAAATTGAGCCCTTATATGTTGTGGTACCTGGTCACCACTGGCTTGCCATACGGTCTAAAGTTAAAGATCTTGAGGAGGAAGAATTTATTTGTTTTAAAAAAGGATATGGCTTGCGATACATATTTGATGAAATGTGTTATTTCTTCAGCCAATTATTTTGAAGGTGAAGAAACGGCAACAGTCGCCGGCCTTGTAGCAGAAGGATTAGGGATTGCTGTGCTGCCTAAAATTAGTGATATTCAAATGAGAGTCTTTCTTTTCTAGAAATCACAGTCTATTCTTGTCAAGAACCATTGTACTATCAACATTATCGGAAGAGCTTCTGTCCCCTATCGCAAAACACTTTAAAAAGTTTGTAATTGATTACTTTTACGATAATCAATCGTAATTAATTAGCGTGGAGACCTAAAAAAGATAAACGGCCCTCTTCCGGGCCGTTTATCTTTTTAAAAGAAATTCTAAAATACAATTTATAAAAACCTTTTATATAAGCTATTACAAACTCACAGGTTTCTGTGCTTGTTCTGTATTAACCGTTTTTGCTTGATAACGATCAGCTTCAAAAGAGAAAACGTACTTGGCGAACATATAATACGAAACAGAAGAAACAAAGAAAGTAGGTAAACCTGCAGTCATATATAGAAAGGCAATACTGGTATCCATAGTAAATGGATTATATAAAAGCCAATAACAAGCAGTGCCCACTACTAAACTAATAAATGCAGAAGGATTTATACCTTTCCAGTACTTATACATCCCGTACTGATCATATAAATACCTGACTGAAACACTTTGCTTTTTAACAAAAAAGAAATCCGTTACCACAATGCCCCCTAACACAGCAAGTATGTAAGAAACAAATGCTATGAATGTAGAATAAGCATCATAGAATGCTGGGGTTATCATTAGGATTACAGCCGGTAAAGAAGCTGCAATAGCCGTGCCCCATTTTTGCCTCGGAAAAATGGTTTTAAAACTAATTGCTTGGGAATAAATAAGAAAGACACTGGCGCTTATATTGCCAACCATTAATAGAATTAAGCCAATGAGGCCACCGGACACACCGCCAATTGCCAGCATCCACTCTGTAGGTTCTAATGATCCAACGACTATAGCGCTCAATGCTCCTAAAATTGCCGCAACATTCACTAAAACACCATAACTCCAAAAACCACCTGAGAAGGCAACCTTTTCATTCTTTGCAAGCCTGCTATACTGTCCAATGTAAAAAAGCCATGAGAAGCCAAGACCTACACTTAATTCCAAAGCAACAGCAACAGATTCGGCTTTAGATTCATAAGGTGCAGAAGGCTGAAGGGCAAACAGGTTGCTTAATCCTTCTTTATAAAACAATGCAATCAAAAGTCCAATTAAAAGCATTAAAATAGCAGGAACCCCTATCCAGTTTAGCCCCTTTATGGCTGAAGGTCCTTTATAAGCAATGAACGCTGCAATGAAGAAACTAGCAATAGCAAAAAAGGGAGCTCCTATACCTACTGATGCTAATGAATTTTGAATTCCTATCATCTCAGATACTTGTATAGCTGATTTTCCAGTCATAAAGCAAAATAGAGCAATAAATCCAAGCGTCATTAAAGTAAATAAGACGTAAGTAATATTAGTCCCTAAATACCCCAACGCGCTCCGGAATCCAATGAATGTATCCACACCATATCTGGCAAAAAAAACTGAAATAGGCATATATAATAGTATAGGAATAGCATTCCCTAATAAAATAACTGCAATAGCTTCCTTAGCATTGAGCAATGTACCAATATACCCGCCTGTTAGTATAAAAATAGACGAAAGTCCAATTCCAACTTGAATAAAAAGAAGATCCCAAAATCCAAATGTCCTTTCACTTTTCTTCACGGGCAAGAAACCAAAGGCTACTTCTTTTGCAATAGAAGAATTTTTACTATTCAATATATTTCCTCCGAATTTTCAGAATAGTCAAAAAAATTTACAGATATTTCATTTACATATTCTTTTACAATTACAAAATTGTGTAAATGAAATTAATGATAATTACTATAGAGATCAAGATTGGAATAGTTGCATCAGTTAAACGCATTTTTTCAACGAATAGTTTATTATTATCCAGCTCTTCAATACGTATGTCAAGTTCTTGAAACATCTCCCTAATAATAGGGTCGGCAGATTGCCTATTCTCTTGAATATAGTCTGGCTTATGCAAATTAATCCCCCTCTTTTTTATGAACATTTTATACTTAATTGTTTTAAAAAGCACAAATAATAAAGTTCTCCTAATTCTTACATAATTCTTATTAGGAGAACTTCTTTAGATAGTCTTTATATGTTTAGAGGCAGATTAAACAGTTAAAGGTTTAATACCAGTTTTTCCTTTTTGGCACGTGAAATACAAGTTAAGATCGTACAGTTAGATTTTTTCTCTTCATCTTTATAGAATAAATCTCGATGATCTACTTCTCCTTCTAATACTTCAACTTCACAACTTCCACAACCACCAACACCGCAAGAATAAGGAGCATCAATCCCGTGACTAAGCAGTGATTCTAATAGAGTTTTACCCTCTGGAACGTGAATTGTTTCATTGCTGCTCTGAAGTACTACTTTGAACGCCTGTTGTATTCCAGTTTCTGGCGGGCTAAATAGTTCATAATGAATACTTTTAGAAGGAAAGCCATACGAAGCAGCAGCTTGAGCATATTGTGTAACCATGGAGGTAGGTCCACAAAAGTAGACATGGCTTCCTATTTTATGATTCAACATAAATTCAGCACTCATTCTTCCAGAGTTTTCGTCCTGCGAAAAGTAGAAGTTACACTGATCGGGGTAATTTTGTGTTATAAAATCATAAAACGCACATTGCTCTTGAGATCGAGCAGCATAATGAAGTTGGAATGATTTGCCCTCTTCTTTTAGATCAGCCATCATTGTTAAAAATGGTGTGATACCAATCCCTGCTGCATAAAACACATGGTGGGTTGCCCTAGAACTAAGTGGAAAGTGATTCTTTGGATAACTGATTTCCAGCTGATCTCCCTCCTGGACTTTATCATTCCAATACACTGAGCCACCCCGGGATGCATCATCACGACGGATAGCAATTGAGTAATAATCTCTCTGGAAGGGGTTACTAGTTAAAGAATAATGACGCTCAATTGTTTCGTCTCCATTTTTAATAATTGTTTTGATATGGGCCCCCCCTGCAAATCGCGGCAGAGATTTCCCATTCACTGGATGCAAAACAAATGTCTTAATAAAATCTGTCTCTCGTTCAATTTTATCTACATACATTTTAATCAGCGTTTCCTTGCTCATCCTTACTGTCACCTCAATTAGTTAGTTTTTGCAAAGCCAAGGTATCCCTTGCGAAGTTTTGAGTATTCATGAGTTACTACCAAAACTGTATTGCAGTTTGAGCAAACTACGTTTTCTTCGTTATCTTTTAAAGTCAAGTTATAGCATTTTGCACAAAAAACATATTCTGTTTTTTCGCCTAACCCATGTACTTGAATCTCTTCTTCGCTATAGCCGCAATCGAGAGCCAAGGAGAATAAATATTCTGCTGTCTTCCAGCTGCTTGCGATATAGAGCTGAGTGCCCATATATTGTTCTTTCAACAATTGTTTGATATTTCTTTCATCAAAAATATTCAATTCTTTTACCGATTCAAATGACAAGGGTGTGTCAGTATCGGACAAAATCTCCTTATAATTTTTTATAAGATGTACTTCATAAGGAGTTTCGATAGATTCTAAGGCGCCGATAAATAATGGTTGAATATAAGATAAACCCTCATTGTCTGAAAAAATAAGACATTTCCTTTTAGCAGGATTTACTTTAAATCGTCCTTTTACTACACTTCTTGAATTTTCCAGCATTAGCCCATCACCTTTCCTTTCCAATCATTTAGCAGCATATGCCCAAGGCTTTATTTGTATAAATCGTTGCCCTTTAGTTTTTTACTTTTATCTCTTCAACCAAATTTTTCAAATATTCCACTGACTGTGAAAGAAATGGAGCAATACCTTTGTATTCAGCCATAAATTCAGGAATGTCTGATAAAACATTGTATGTCATATTTAACCACTCAGGTTTTTTTGCTAAATCTTCTAAAGGAAGAAACTGTGTATTCAGTACAAACATAATAGCGTTGGAGCGTGGAAGACGATAAAATTTTTGCTCTTCCACTCGTAGATGTACAAGCTTTCCGGCGTTTTCATTTGTTACCTTATAGCGATCAGGTCCCCATACATCAATATTTTCTAAATAAACATCAAAGTTATCCGCCATCAGGTTCCAGTTAATCCGCATCCATGGTTTTCCTGCCTCAACACGTAAAAGAAAGTCACGAATTCTTTCTACAATATTTACACCATTTTTATTGACGAGAGGAACTGGATTGTGAATTTCTAGAAAAGACATACCTAGATTCCAATGTACTGAAAAAAGTGCAGCATATGCGATTTGTCCAGCTTCAAGGAAAAGATCTCCATCACGCTGTTGAACTAATAGGAAGTCATTATGAAAGTGTCGGCCAATAAAGTCTAAAGGCTCACATGGAAGACTTTCTGTTTCTCCAAGTACGAATGTTTCTTCTTCATTTAAAATGTGATTGGTAAATGTCCACTTGGCTCCCTCTTTCTTCAAGCTGAATTGATCAGGGTAAGCTTCAACAGTTTGTTCAATAAAGAATTCAAGCCATTCCCATTGAGCATCGATAGATTGAGGGAGGGATTGAAAACGTCTTTCTGGCTGCTCTCGCAAAAACTTTCTTTTTCTTTCGATATGTTCTTTGTATTCTGGCGTTATTTCGGCACATACATCACTCTCAAGAGGCTTTAAATCATTAGAATACCGATAGCTGTCTGAAGTGAAAGGGAATGGAAATTGTTCTAGATTAGTACTTTTCATTGGTTACTTCCTCCTTAAAAATCCTAGATTTATTTATAGATAGACCAGTCAAAAACTGATGTAATCTTTACACTTAATAAATAAATGCAATATCTATGCCAAGGTTAAGGAAATGTAATTTTTTTTAAAATTTCATAAAAAATTCAGTTTCTTTTTGATGATTTAGTGAATTTTTATCTCCGAACATTTATTACTTTTCCTAAAAAACCATAGAGAAAGCCCTTTCAAATTTCACTATTGAAATTTACGTACTTTTCTTGAATTCCTAATCACATTACAACAATGAAAAGAGACTATTTACTTGCAATGGATATTGATATTACTAAAAAAAGAGGTAGGTATAAACTTTTCTCCGTCAAGTTTTACTATTTTTGATTCCCACATATAAAAGCGACCGGGAATAATCTCCTGGTTGCTTTTATGTTTTTTAAATAACAGTAGCTATTTCTGATTTTATTTATTCCTAAACCCTATCCTTATTTAAGACGGGGGCATTACCACTGACTTCTAAGAGATGTCTATTAACGTGATATTTAATCATCATTACTTTCTTTTAGACAAAATTCACTCCTCAATCATACCTTCTTTCAGAGCTTTTTTATAATTGGTTCGGGATCCGTTTAAAGGCTGAGTTGTTGGTAATTGTATTGAAAAGCATGTTCCTTGGTCTATTTTACTCTCTACACTGATATTGCCATCCATCCCCTTTATTATACTGTAAGAGACCATTAAGCCTAGGCCTGTTCCTTTTTCTTTTGTTGTAAAATATGGTTCCCCTAGTCTGTCAATTTGTTCTTGTTTCATTCCTCTTCCTGCATCACAGATATTAATGAAAATTTCTGATTGGTGGTGACTACTTACTCTTATACGAAGTACTCCGCCATCAGGCATGGCTTCAATACTATTTTTTATAATATTTATCAGGCATTGTTGGAACTTTTTTCTTTCACCAAGCACAATTTGATTTATATCTTCCTTTTCAGGCATGATGATTTGGACTGCATTCATATTAGCCAAAGGCATTACCACTTTCACGGCCTGTTGAATCTCCTTTATTGCCTCTATCGGCTCCTTTTGTTCAATGGCTGGTTTAGCAAACATTAGATAATCATTTATAATCTCTGCAGCACGATCTAATTCTTTTAATGCGATATCAAGATAACCTTTTTGGGTAGCAGCATCTACCTGATTATACAACATTTGCATAAATCCTTTTGTTACTGTGAGAGGGTTTCGTACTTCATGAGAAATACTGGCTGCAAGATGACTCACAATTTCTAACTTTTCAGACTTCCTTAACAGTTCTTCAGTTCTTTTTTTCCTTGTGATGTCTTGGTAAACACCAAAAGTTCCTCCTATTTGATCACCGTTCCAAACCGGAACAAAGGTTACAGTATAATCTATTTTGCTATCATCTTCACACTCGATACAAACATCAAAATTTTGTGAAATCCCTTCAATTGCCCGCTGAAAATAAATTGTATTTGCCTGTTCTTTTAACGTAAGTGTTATAATTGGACAACCCGAATTTATATAACTTAATTCAGCATTGTTTATTTGAAGAATTTCTCCATTTACATCGTATAAAACTACTGTATCTGGATGGTTTTCAAATAAAGACCGGTATCGTTGTTCACTAGCTAGTAACTTAGATTTCGTTTCTTCTAACTCGTAAGTCCTTAGATAAACTTTTTCTTCTAAACTTTGATTTAAATCGTTTAGTTGGTTATTTTTCAAGGAAAGCTCAAGAGTCCTTTTCTTTACTTTTTCTTCTAGCGTTTGATTTATTATTCTTAACTTCTTAAATAACCATTCGTTTTCCCATAAGGTAACAATTTGTCTTGTGAGTATAAGAATTAAAGTAATAAGGAGACCAATGAAAATACTCAATATTTCATTTTTGTTTATTATAGAAAAGCTAATTAATACAACCACGCCTATATAAGGAAATACAATCTTACTAATATTAAAAAGCTTTGTATTTTCTTTTTGGGTATTTACCTGATCGGTTTTGTCATCAAAAAAGCTAGAAATTCCAATAAGTAAGATACATGCACTCCAGATTGGTTCCATCAATGAAAAAGAATGATACTTATCCAGCATTTCTTGGTAAAGATAAATGGAGTTACAAATAGCGTATCCAATCATTCCACTTATATTTAATAGCAATACACGGGAAGAAAAACAGTTTCTATAAGTGAGAAGAATTAATATGATACTTGCAATAACGCCTAAGTGAGCAACATAATATCCTACCGAAAGAATTATTCCAAAAATAACCACAGTTTCATCAATTATGAAGAGCTTTACAAAATAAGTCCAACTAATAGTTATAAAAACAGTCATTACAATCCCTACATCAAAAAATAACTGTAATATATGGTATTTCTCACTCTTCTCGTACACTTTGTAAAGTAAAGATACAGAATAACATAGCAAACTTACAATCCAAAATAAATAAACCCATTTGAGAAATCTATCATTTTCTCCTATATACGTGGTTCCAAAACTCCAAATTATTTCTGCTATTAAGTAATTAAAACAACTCACTAATACTGTAGTCCAAAAAACTTTCATATCACCAGAAAGTTTTTTTATATTACCAAGAATGAATAAAATGGCGAGAAGGGGCGCTACAACACAAAAAAGGACTCTCACCGTACTATCTTCCCCGTTCTGATGAGCAAATTCTAATATCCAGATAAAGTACATTAATAAATAGGCAAATGAAAGGCCTATAGCAAGTTCTCTTATATGTTTTATTTGAAACATGTTGTTCCCCCCCTTTTTCGATCCAGCAAGTTATTTTCTTAACTACTTTTCTCTATCTGTATCTGCAAGTTTCTAGGAAACCGATAATAAAAATAAATCATTTCAAATAAGACATCTGTCTATTTGAAATGATTTTAATTAAGATATGTCTTTAACTGTATTTATTTATACCCATCCACGAAGTCGCGTTGCTTCTGCCATTCTTAATCCTACAATATATGCAGACAGCCTCATATCAACATTCCTTTGAAGAGACGTTTGATATACATTTGCAAAGGAATCTTTTAATATTTTCTCCCCCTACAGAAAGAAAAATCTCTTTATTAGCAAATAAATCATTTAACTCCCCATCCGTACTCCAGAACTTACGCACATTTGTTTTTAATTAAAGTAATTCGCTTTTTGCTTCTTGCAGTTGATCTTCAGTCAAATTATAAAGTGCGACTTTATTCTGACGGTCAATTCCCATCATCTGCCCAACCATATAAATATTATTTACATCATCCCAGGTAGCTACTTTTCCTTTAAAACGCTCATCCCATAAAATGTCCCAAGAAGCAGGCTCCTGTTTAATTATATCAGCATCATATATTAAATAATTTGGTCCCCACATGTAAGGGACTCGATATACCTTATCCTTTCTTTCCACATCCGGTAGTTTTAATTTTGAATCTTGTTCATTGTAATGACTTAGTTTTTTTCTATATTTATAGGTTCTACAGCATCAGCTTTAGTAAATCAGCCACATCACCTGATGGAGAAATAATATCGTATATGCTTCCCCCGCCAGCTCTCAATTTGGCTATCAGCTCGTCTGTAGTGCCAAAATACGTATAATTGACCTGTACACCATACTGTTTTTCAAACCCTTCTACAATATTTTTATCAGCATAGCCTTCCCATGTTAGTAAATTTAAAGAATCACCCTTAAATCTTGTTGCAGCATCTACAGATTCACTCTTCTGCTTTTCGTTTACGCTTAATCCACCTTCACTACATGCGACTAGGAAAGCCATACATGCGACTAGATTGTACATAATTAAAAGTGTTCTCTTGATTGTAATCATGCTACCTCCCCTTTTTCTGTCCTAATAACATTTCTCACAAGCAAAAATCATTTGACTTGGTTAATGGATAAGAATCAGTCTTTAGCAGATTTTTGGTACCTTACATCATTAAAAACTGCTGTACTTCAATATCCCCAGGTAAAGCTGGCTCTGCTGTTACAATAGAAAGTAGCAATAATTGTGCCAATCACGGTTAAAACATTATTTTTAAATTAAAATAGATTTAAACCTGCCTTTACTCATCATTTTGTTTTACTTTTACAGTTGTTACATAAAAAACGTGCCCGGTTTGCATCTCAGTAATTTCATAAATGAAATTAAATAAAAAATATTGAATAAAAACTTCGTTTTAAAGACCGGTAACTTTCGGACTTCTTTAAACGAGATTACTCGTTCTCCGTATTCTATAAATTGAACAAAGGAAATTTATTACTTTACTTTGTGGATTAGTAAAATAATCCATTCGAGAAATTCTCTTAGGTTTAAAAATATTCAGACTTTTCATGTGGTATAATGTATTAAATATTCAAATAAATGCTACATTCACGCCTTATTTAGATATCGAAAGGGAGTGACATCATGTCTGTACAGGTTCCGCCTTCTTCCACTTCTTTTAAAAATGAAATTTTAATAAGTAATGATTTACTAGACTTACTCTCCTGTATGTATAATGAGATTTTAATCGTCAAACCTAACGGTGAAATCGTCTTTTCGAGTCAGTATCGATTGCCACCGCTCGATGATTTTAATGATCAAGAACTAATTAAAAAAAACATTATGAGCATGAAACCTCAGGAGTTACCTAGCGCACCGGTTTTACCTCTCGTATTAGAGAACCAAGAGCAAACTACATATGTTTATGAATCACACGAAGGTGAAAAAGTAATGGTTGTTGGGACTCCTGTTTTCAGTACAAACCATGCAATTGAGCGGGTTATTATTGCTTCACGCGATTTCTCTAAAACACTTCAATCTGTTGATAAAAATGAATTAAAACAGAAACGCCAACTAAAAGTCAATGAATCGAAAAACTCTGAAACTCGAAAAAAGCCTAATGGGGTTTTTCGAAGTGCAGAAATGAAAAAAGTACTAAACCAAGTAAAAAAAGTTGGAGAAGTATCCACGACTGTCTTACTAATCGGTGAATCTGGAGTCGGAAAAGAGGTAATAGCCAAAGCGATACATCAGCTTGGAGAACGGGCCAGCAAGCCATTTATCAGGGTCAATTGTGGAGCTATTCCAGAAAATCTCTTAGAATCAGAGTTGTTTGGCTACAAAAAAGGGGCTTTTACCGGAGCCGATCCAAGAGGAAAAATTGGTTATTTTGAAAAAGCTAATGATGGAATTATCTTCTTAGATGAAATATCAGAGCTGCCACTCAATCTTCAGGTAAAATTACTTAGAGTCATTCAAGAAAGGGAACTGACCCCTTTGGGGGGAACCGAACCCGTAAAACTAGATATTCAGATTGTTACTGCAACAAACAAAAACTTGGAAGATCAAGTAGAGGCTAAAAAATTCAGAGAAGATCTTTATTATCGATTAAATGTTGTTCCAATCCCAATTCCTCCTTTAAGGGAGCGTATTGATGATATCCCTTATTTGTGTGATTATTTTATGTATAAATTTAATCAAAGGTATAATAAAAATATCTTAATAGCACCTGATGCTTTTGATGTTTTAAAGGTACATCCCTGGTATGGGAATGTCCGTGAATTAGAAAATTTCATTGAGCGGCTTGTCGTTACTACAGACGAAGAATGCTTAGACGCGGAAAAGGTGAGAAATTTACTCCCTTCCAAAAAAGAATCTGTAAAGGCGCCCATCATTACAAATATTATGCCTTTACAATATGCATTAGAAAGTGTAGAAGAACAATTAATTGTTAAAGCAGTTGATCAGTTTAAATCGCTAAAGTTAGCTGCTCAGGCTTTAGAAGTCAGCCAGCCTACAATGACAAGAAAATACCAAAAGATTAAGGAAAGACAGAGGCAGGAAAATCTTCCGTTAGATAGACAATTTAAAAATCAAATCTTAGAAGAGAAGCTAGATAAACAATTGCGATCTATCACTTCTGTAACCGCTTCCTCGTTAAATGCAGAAGAAGTAAAAGAATTACTGTTTGACCAAAATTGTGAAAATCCAGTCTATGAAAAACTAAAAAATCGTCTTACAACAATAAGAAGGCTTGAAGGTGACCTTGAATGGGCCTATATTTTCTCAGTAACAGAAGACAATAAAGTAATTAACTTAGTGGCTGATGAAAAACTACAAATTCTGCCGGGAGAATATTATGATGGGCCTAAAGAGATTATGAATGCTCTTTTTGAAGCCATGAAGGGAGATATTATTATTACTTCCCGGTACACTGATAAATTTGGCAGTTGGAAATCCAGCATCGCTCCTATTCATGACGAATCTGGTAAAGTAATTGCTGTTTTTGGTTCAGACTTCAGCATAAATTACGTTGATACTCAAATAAAGAAGCTGAGAAAGTTATTAAATGTATAGAAAATTTCTGTACTATTCCCAAAAAGCGCGGTCGAGACTCTACTGCTCCTATACAACAAAAGTAAAAAAGTCGCTAAGGTTTCTTAGCGACTTTTTTACTTTTGTTGTATTTATTTATTACGATCTAAAATATACTTAGCAAATGCATGAAGCAAGCTGTCCTTCATAGTGATTTGTTCTAGTGCTTCTATTGCATAAGTATAGTGTTCCTGAAGCTTTTTTTCCGCATCTTTTAGACCCAGTAACGCGGGGTATGTAGTTTTATCGTTTATTAGATCTTTTCCTGCCGTTTTTCCAAGCGTTTCTGTCGTGCCATTAATATCTAAAAGATCGTCCTTAATTTGAAAAGCAAGCCCAATGTGGTAGGCGTAAGCTCTCAGAGCAGCACGCTGTTCCTCTGTCGTATCTGCTAAGATAGCTCCCGCCTCTACACTAAAACGAAGCAGAGCGCCTGTTTTATTGATATGAATATTTTCAAGCTCAGACAATGTTAACTGCTGCCCCTCAGCTTGAATATCTAAAATTTGGCCGCCTATCATGCCTTCTACGCCTGCTGCTTTGCTAAGTAAATCAATCAGCTCTATTTTATTTTTGTCGCTTATATGTTGCATTCTCGCCAAAATTCCAAAACAAAGTGTATTTAAAGCATTTCCAGCTAACGTAGCAACGGCTTCCCCGAATACCTTGTGATTAGCCGCCTCTCCGCGTCGTAAATCGTCGTTATCTATACAAGGCAGGTCATCATGTATCAGTGAATAGGTATGCAGCATCTCAATTACAGATGCAACTGGTAATCCTTCTCCTTCTTTTTTATCAAACACCTTGAGCACAGCCAGTAAGAGTAAAGGACGTATTCTTTTGCCTCCTGCATTTAAAGAATACCACATTGATTGTTTTAATATGGAAGGACCCGCGATTTCATTGATATGTTCTTTTAAATTTTTCTCGACAAGCGGCTTATTTAATTCAATAAATCCCTTTAATATTCTATCCATTAATGATTCCTTTCCAACGACCTTCAACATCTATTCATAATCATATGAGAAGGGTAAGTTTTAATGTCAACTAAGTATACTATATGTCTTACTACATTCCCCATAAAAAAGCCTATAGATTTCATCATCAAACTGAAGACTTAATCTATAGGCTAAAAGGTAAAATAGATTTTTCCTAGACATATAATTTATTAACTACTTTTAGAACAAACATTTTCATTCTTAATCTGTGCCAGAAGAGAGCCTACAGAGACAGTATCTCTCTCCTTAATATTAATCGTCTCAAGAATACCGTCCACCCCTATGACTGCCAACTCTCTTAGTGTACCGTAATCGGTTTTTAATATAAATAAAGATACTCCTTCCACAATTCTCTGGTTAGGCTCTACAAGAATTTCTTCCACAGTACCAGAAAAAGGACTTGTCACCAATTCGTTATCCAACCATTCTTTTGTAATAACTTTAAACTTAAGCATATTAAAACTCTCCTTATAAAATCTATCCTTAATAAATCATGTGCTTAGAGGAACATAAACCCTCATGCATGTGTTCTTCTTTCCCATTTAATTTAATACCTACTTCAGGTCCTGCTTCCCTATAAGCTTAAGATTGGCTGCACATTTTACACAATTTACAATTCCCTTTCCCTTTACACTCTTTCAGTTGTGATTTATTTTCTCCCAGTTGTGTATGAAGACTTTTCACTTTTTCTTTTCCTTTGATAATAGCCGCCATAATACTTTCCCTCCTTTATTAAAAAACCAGCCACAAACCACCTATATATAGGTAGATTCGTAACTGGTTCCTGTTTACGGGTGTGTTTCAATTACTTAAAACACAATAAACTGTGCAGTTTATATTTATTTTTCAGCCGAACATTATATCTCTTCTACTAAGGTTTTTAATTATTTTTTAGTTAAAATGACCACGCTGACGAAGAAGTTCACGATTTAGATTCGGATCTTTTTCAAATGCTGCCCGTCCATGGAGCCAGAAGATATTATTGACCACTACAAGGTCACCCACTGGAAGTTCAAGTTCAATCACATGTTCATCATTTTCCATGGAATTTGAAAGATCGTGCAAGTACTTAGCTTTTTCAATTGTCTCAGGATATGCAAACTGATCGATATAGCAGATACCTGGCTTATTATTATAATTAAAGAACGTTACACGCTCAATTTCTTGATCAACATTTTTGCTTTTCGGTGCTTTGTACGTAAATTTATGATTTGCAAGTGGATGACTTGCATACTTGTCAAGTTCACTCCAATCGTCCAAATGGAGCAAACGAGACTCTCCACCACGGGCATTTTCTTCTACCATTTTCATCATGATCAGCCAATCAGTCGGCTCATCCACAAACGTTCCGTCTGTATGCAAGGTAAATAAACGGTATGCCTGGCGAAGATATGAATCACTTCCATCTGTATCTTTTACAGAAAACCGTGCATAGTATTTACCCGACATTGCATCCTGGTTTGGAGCACCAAGTAAGTAGGAAATAGCTGTAGATAAGATTACATAATCATCAGTATCTTGAGATACGCCTTCTAGCCCAAGTGTAAAACCACCAGAATCCCGATCATGAACGATACCGCGGATTAATTCTCCAAATTCTTCTCCTAGCTGATCAAGCAAGTATGATGCCATAAGTAACCGGGCGTACGGTGTATACTCTAAATGCTCAACTGATGTACCTGCTTTATGAACCGCTTCCAAAAAGTTCTTTACTGCTTCCTTCGATAAACTAATGTGATAAAGTCTGTTTGTTTGCGGATGTACTTTTACTTCGTAATACTCTGTTTTTGTTTCAAATTTCACTTTGTTTTTTTCTGCAATACTCATGATCAATTCCTCCGATTTTAAAAATAATGGATCCTCAGAATATAAAAAGCCAGTTAAACAAACTCTCTGCAAAGAGAAAATTTGTTTAACTGGCTTATATCCACTTCTTAGCTCTATGGTAATAGAATCACAGTGAATATGCAGTTTTTATTTATAAGTACGAACTGTCATTTTATAATTCTGGTTCTCCATAGCATGATCACGATTTTGAAAGGGCTTTTTTCAAAAGGTGATGTTTGCGATGATGAATCCTTTGCTTGATATTACTTTACCACTTCAAATGAATATTATCAATATATTTCAAAAATTTTTTATATTAATTCTTTTTTACTATCTTCTTTCATTTGTTTGAAGCTTTCATTTGTTTGAAGCTTTCATTTGTTTGAAGTGCTGATCGAGATCCTTTAAAGCCGCTACAAGAGCATTGGTGGCTTTTCCACGGTAATACAATTGTATGGCCTCAATTGCTTCATCTATACCATCATTCAAACTGGTCCCTTTTAAAAGGCGACCAATAAATTCACGGCCGTGTTCTGTAGCCAGCGTACAAGAAGCCTCTAACACAACTCCATATTTAGCATCTATTTCAGCTGTAATCGTCAGTGTTTCAAATACACTTTTAGCAGCCATTCCTTGTGGCAGGCGGGCATGACCCGCAATAAATACTGTTTTTGCATTGAACATACATTTTCCTCCAGTTAACTCTATAGTTGAATAGCCGCCTGTTTTAAGTGGAATTGTTCTGGAACACGATTTACGACTTCTTTTCCAATTTCAATTGAAGCTGTCGCGGCAGGCGATGGTGCATTACAAACATGAATTGTACGTTCTCCCATAATAATATGGAAGTCATCCACCATGTTTCCATCATCCTTTAATGCTTGTGCGCGGACTCCTGCTGGCGCTGGAATTAAATCATCTTCCTGAATTTCTGGAATTAGTTCTTGAAGGCTTTTAGTAAATTGTTTTTTACTAAAAGAACGTACGTATTCTTGCATACCTTCTTTCATAAATTTACTAGCCAGCTTCCAAAAACCACTGTAACTTAGTACTTCACTTAAATCTTTCGCATTAAAATCTGTTTTTCTATACCCTTCTCTTTTAAAGCTTAACACCGCATTTGGTCCGGCATCGACTTCCCCGCTAATCATTCTTGTAAAATGCACACCCAAGAATGGGAATTTAGGATTTGGAACTGGATAAATTAAATGTTTAACAAGATGACGTTTTTCTGGAATCAGTTTAAAGTACTCACCCCGGAACGGAACAATTTTCATATCGGTTTTATAGCCAGCCGCTGCTGCTATCCGGTCGCTATGTAGCCCTGCGCAATTTATTACCATACGCGCCTTTAATGTACCCTGATTTGTATCGATAGTAGCATGGTCCGATTCTTCGTGAATTTTCAACACTTTTGTATTAAGTTTGATTTCTCCTCCTTGTTGCTCAATAATTTCAGCAAACTTTTCACTCACTTGCCGGTAATTGACGATTCCTGCCTGCGGAACTCGAATGGCTCCCAACCCATTAACATGGGGCTCTATCTCTTTTAATTCGTTAACATTGATCTTTTGAATAGCTAGTTTATTTTCAAGCCCTCTGTTATATAAATTATCGAGAAGCGGTAACTCTTCTTCTTTTGTAGCTACAATTACTTTTCCACAAATATCATGGTCAATGCCATGCACTTTACAAAATTCAGTCATTGATTTACTTCCCTGCCTTGCAAAACGTGCTTTGAAACTGCCAGGCTTGTAATAAATACCTGAGTGTATTACACCACTATTATGACCTGTTTGATGTTCCGCTACTGTTGCTTCTTTTTCAATCACTACTACTTTAGCATTTGGAAAGCGATTGTATAATGCCATACCCGTCGATAAACCAACAATGCCGCCACCAACAACTGCAAAATCGTACATTTTCTTATCCGCTCCTTTTAGTTTGGAGGACAGTTATTTAAGCTCTCCATATAGTGAATTAAATTATTTTTAGTTCTTAAAATATGATATTCTAATGCCGCTTTTACCTCTGAAGAGTCTCCCCGCACTACTGCTTCATATATCATTCTATGCTCTTTCTGAGTTTCTCGATGGTAGTCTCCTAGCAGATTAGGGGCGATAGGAGAAATCCCCATAGTCTCAATTAATTTTCGAAGGCGTGGCCATGGGCACTCTTTTAATAAAATCTGGTGAAATGATGCATTTAGCTCAATATATTGTTCATTAGTTTCATCAGATATAACAAGTTCTTCCATCTGAAGTAAAATTGTTTCCAACCCTTTCTTGTCATTAGCTGTTAAAAAAGGAAGCGATTTTTGTACAGCCAAACCTTCCAGTAGAGCTCTTATCTGATACGTTTCTTCAATATTTTCGCGTGTTACTGGAGTGACGATCGCTCCTTTATGTGGAACCATCTCCACTAGTCCCTCTACCTGCAGCTGTGTAAGTGCCTCGCGAATCGGCATTCGACTTACGTTGAGTCGCTCTGCCCACTCTTCCTGAATTAGCCTTTCTCCTTTTTGAAAGGTGCCATTCAAAATGGCCTGACGAAGACTTTTGGTTACTTCTGTAACAACTGTAGATTTAACGCGGCGTTCCTGGATAACGATGTTATACACCTCTTTCACATTGGATACAATTTAAAATATATCACTAAGAATAACCGCTTACAAGTGTGATTTTAAAGAAAATTTAAAATGTTTTGGATACAATTTTAAATTTTTCTGTTATATTTAAATTACACAGCAAGTTATTTAAAAGAGTTTTTCAAGTAAAATGAATATAATTTATCCAATCCTTTCATGCCCTAGCTGTATGAGGTAATCCGTTGCCTGTTCTGCTGCCAAGATATTATCATTATCTTTGAAAATGAAACCTTCCTTTTTTTAGTTAACTTGTTAGAGATAGATATTTTTTTCCACGACGTGGTAAACGCTCACAATTTTAAAATAAACTATAGCCTTTTGTACTTACTTCAAAATGAAATTAATAAAATTAGGCTTGAAAGTTAAGAGAAGATTAATTATCAAGCAAAAAGAAAGCGCTTACTATTTTTAGACGTTTTAATCTCACTTTTACCCTTGACTTATTCTAGCTAAATTGGGGTTGGAGACTATCTGACAAAATTAAGGAAGGAGAAGACCTTTGTCATAAAATTACGCCATGGAGGAGTCACCATGGAAATGCAACTATCCCAAAGATCGATGTTAAAAACAACATTATCAAAAGAACTAACACAAGCAATTTCATTGTTACAATATTCATCAATTGATCTATTGTCCTATATTGAAGAGCAAGCTATTCAAAACCCGTTAATTAAAGTAGAGAAAAAAGAAGAAAGCTGTTTAAAAGAAAGGCTATGTTCTAAAAAATTGTTGCTTTTCCTATGAAAAAAAGGACTTCGCTAAAAGTCCTTTTTCTTCATAATTTTAAATTTTGAATCATTTCTACTCTGTTACCAAATGGGTCTCTAAATTCAAAACTAGTTTTCATTCTGTCAAAACCATCTTCTGTTCCTATATGAACGTCTCTATCTCCGACTTTTCTCAAAAACCTCCACGTCCTTTTGCTACACCTCCCCCTACGGATGCAGGTGAAAATGCGCTGACAAATATTGAGTTGAAGGCTTCTGGTATATGACCTATATTGATAAAGAGGACTATCAATCCACCTAAAATATAAAATACTGACATGAAAGGAACCAAAATTTCTGTAACTCTTCCTAACACCTTTACCCCACCAAGAGAAACGATTCCCACAAGAATAACCATTACAATACCTATCGCTACTGGAGAAATTTTAAAAACTTCTTGAATCGTTTCAGAAATGGTATTAGCCTGAACCATATTGCCCCCGATACAAGCCAATGCAAGACTGATAGTGAAAAATGCAGCTAAAAAGGAAGAATTCAACCCCTTTTTCATGTACCAAGCAGGGCCTCCAACAAAATTACCGTCTTTCCCCTTTTCACGGTAGTGAATACTAAGGACAATTTCTGCATATTTTGTGCACATCCCAAAACATCCTGATACCCACATCCATAAAATTGCTCCAGGGCCACCCATAACTAATGCGGTTGCGACCCCTACAATGTTACCAACACCGATTGTAGATGCTAATGCTGTTGATACAGCCTGACGTGGAGTTAATGTACCTTCACCTTCAATTTCTGAGTCTTTTTGAAAGGCTCTACCGATTGTTTATTTAAAAATAAAAGATAGCTTTCTTTTAACAAAGGTTATAAACCTTTAACCTAGCAATGTTTAAAGAGAGTAAAAATATTGAGAAATTTATTTACTAATCAATAATTCTGAGTATAGTTAGAGCAGTAATTAATGAATCCTAATCATAAATTACATCACCGATAGTTGTACCTATTGCGTGTTTTACCCTTGCAAAAATGCAACGCGAACTTAATATTCCCGTTTTCAGGGCGTTTCTTTGGGGCATTGTTAGCGGTTTTGGAACATAAACCCTTTATCTTTATCATTAAAAATATGCTCTTTTTCTTTCATAGATTTGAGGTGTTGAAAAAAGTGGAGATAAAAAATTTAGTAGTAAAACAAAATAAGAAAGACATATTTTATACAGTTAAATTTGAATTAAACCGAGATAATAACATCACTAAAAATTGGGCTACAATAGTAAGGAAAGGTAATAAATATATCTTTAATAGTGTGATTTACAAGATTGATCCGGAGAAAGCTGTGTTTTCTAATAAAACGGTAAAATCACCTGACCCAGAGTTCTATTACAATGCGTCTTTGACAGAAAAGGTATTTAATTTAATATTAAAATCTCAAGATTTTACACAGTACCGAGAAAAATACAATATAATATTTAATTTAAAGAAAGTATATGACAGTAAGCAATTAACAGAACGAGAGGAGAACCTTAAGAATCTTATAAAAGTAGCATTAGAAAGAGATGAATACATTGGTGCGATTTGCAATTCTGGGAAATATTATATCCCATTGTTTGATATGGATCCTGGTTGGCATATTGAATCCTTTCTACCCAATGGTGATGAGTATAATGATTATTTAAAATACATTGGTTTTGATAAAGAGGCTGAAATCATAAAACATTTAAATTGGGTTATAGAGCGTTTAAATAAAGTTTCAAACAACGTGTACGCTGTAAAAATTGAAAGTTTTCTAAAAACTATAGTTACCAATACCGGAGTAGAAGAAGAGTTTGGTTCTTTGTTTGGCTGGGACTTACCAGAAGACACGATCTTTTATGACGAAATTTTCTATACGGAAACGATAACTAGGCTTGCAAAAGAAATGTTGGAGAATAATGAAGAAGAAATTATTGAAGTTGCTTTAGTTGGGAATCCAGTTGTGTTGGATGAAAATATAAGTGAATATTACATTGCTGATAGTATCCTTTACGATGATGAATCTTATTTTGTCGATAAAATGTATGAATTTGCACTCAACAAAGAATCCTATCTAGCAAAAATAAAACGAGATTTCTCCGCATATCTGGATCTTAACACGTTAGATAAAAGGGATGGACCAAAAAAAACACGGCTTTAAACACGCGGCTAAGTTTTGGATTAGCTGCTAAAGGAATCGATTTTATATCCGCGCTAAATTACCTAACAACAGTAAAAACTTATTCATTTAAGTTAAAAAGCATTGCTAACAGCAACGCTTTTTTTAAAACTTGATATTAAAGCCAAAACCAACAACAACGAGGGATAGTTCTTTACACCCCTCTACTTTAAAGATTATTGAAATTCCAAATCTTCTTAGCTATGCCCGCAAGATACACACTCCTTATATTTATTTCTTCGAAGGTCCATTTGTCTTCTTTACAAATTTCTTTGGTTAACATTATGATGGATTGCTCATATTTTTTTTTCTTTTCATGAAAAGGATAATTAGATGCAGTAATATTTAATTCGCTTCCAAGCAGCGTAAGGTTCCCAATTCTATTAACGAACATTGAATATTCAGAAGCTCTTGTTCCTAGTTCTTTTTGCCAAGAATTTTCAATGTCTTTATTTCTTTTCCTTAGTAATTCCCTTGGCAAAATATGTTCGATGTGAACATCACTCCGACCACTTATAGTTTTTTCTTTTGTGTTGTTTGTTAGTGCATTTTCTATCATTTCTAAGATATATTTCGTTTGTGCTGACCTTGTAAAATCCCGGTTCTGGAAGTTTAAATAAAATTCAGTATCAGATGGGGTTCTCCTCTTAAGATAATCAACAATATAAGAAACTGGCATTTCTTTATTGAACGATTCTAAAGCCAAATGATTGTAAATTCTATCTATGTCTCGGGTTGAAATATTACATATACTTCTTCGCAATGTAAAAACTTCGATAGCCTCCAAAATTGATATCAATTGATCTTTATTAACATTCTCGGAGAGGCACTTAATTAGTAGAGGGTAGCACGTAGTTGCTTCTATACGTACTAACGTATTTAGCCGATCATCCACCTCCTTTATGCCTAATATTCCATTATACAGCTTTAAATACATTTCAGATTTTAACCATATATCTTCAACTAAACTCAATAGATTATCATTTGAATCAATCAACTTTTGATATTTCGAATACAGTTTAGGTATTGGGACTACACCATATTCAATAGAGAACAAATAATGTCTAAAGAAACGAACCTTATCGTGCCGGACCGACTCAATATCCTCAATATTTTCGATAATACTATCCCAAATATCAATGCATTCTTCCAACATTGATTCGTTGGCTGAAAATTTACTTAGTAAATAATTTTTAATCAAATCAACGGACGAAAGGGATAACCCGCGGTTATTTAGGGTCTCAAAAAGCTTGAATGCGTCATAATATGAATCAGTAACCATTAATACAAGATCCAATGACCCCAATAACTTTGTATAGATGTGCTGCCATTGCAATTTACTATCCTGCAACTTTTCTAAAAAGAAATTATAAGCTTGAATGACTTTTTCATTTTTCACTTCTTCCCTTTTAATACTTTTTTCAACTAATTTTTTGAATAATTTGTTATCCTTCCTACCTAATATTAGCTTGGCTTCAATTTCATCTATTGTTGAACTTTTTAAAAAGTAATTATTTATGTAGGCCGCACGATCCTTATCGATTTTCTCTGCTAAATCACGTATTGCAGTTAAAAGTATTAGAATAGTTGTTATTCGTTGTTGTCCATCCACTACCTCAAAATACCCAAAACCTTTTTGCCGCTCTTGACTTATGGTAATGATAAACCCCAGAAAATGTGTTTGGTCACCATCTAATCTGATTAAATCTTCCCATAAATCATTCCATTGATCTTTCCCCCAATTGTATGGTCTTTGATATAGAGGTATTCGAAAGACCTCATTAACACTCCCTAATAACTTTCCAATACTGAGTCTTTTTGTATCTATTGACATTTTCTCACCTCCAAGAACAACTTCTAATGTTCATTATAGTCATATATGAATATTTTTAAACGCAAAATAGTCAACTTCGACTAAATGCGTTTTTTTAATAACATTTTTGCTATGATGTTTCCACTTATATAAATAAAAAATTCTTTTTTATAAACAGTATTAACGGGGGATTTATTATGATAAATTTGGGTGAAAAATTGAGAACTTTAAGATCAGCTAAAGGTATATCTAGTACCCAACTTGAACATTTATCAGGAATTAGTCAGTCCAATATTAGTAAAATAGAAAGGAATGCTATATCTCCAACTATAGAAACACTTCTAAAAATTTCTGAAGCATTAGAAATTAGCATTATTGATATATTTGAGATTAACGATGATACGCCTAGCGATTTGGTTGATCTAATCAATACAGCAAAAAAGTTATCCTCTGATCAACGGCAAAAAGTTACTGAAATGATCCAATCTTTTTTGAAATAGTTATTGTAGAAAAGTGAGAGAGAATGTATAAATAAAAACACCGTATTTAGCGGTGTTTTTTTAGTTATACATATAAATAGCCCAAGTTAATTAATTACGTTTCCTCTTCAATTAGAGAACACCTGTAATACATCCATAAATCCCCAGAAAACAAAAAGACTATAATGAGTATGGACTTTCATACATAATACGGAAGTAATAAGCTATCAAAAGTTAAGATAAAACTAAAATCTCTGCTCCACCTACTACTTCACTCTGTTCTTTCTTCTTTATTAACTCGATCCCCCTCATTCCTTTCTGATCAGCTGTTAAAAATCACAAGTTATAAGGAGGTTAATGATTTTTGAGTTATAAAAATTCTTTGTTAACTTTTCAAGTATTTAATTTCAAGCCCTATTCCCCCATTTTTAGCTAATGTATGATTTACCCTTACCATATCTTTACTTTATTTATTTAAAATGGAATCAATCCTGAAATAGTTTATTCTACACCCCTTATTTTTTCTCCAGCTCTATATCATTTAATAGATACCCATATAATGTATCCTTATCTAACTGTTTCAAGGTTTTCACTTGGGTCGCTAAGATGTGCATAAGAATCCATCTTGTTTTGTCGCTCAAATTATTTGAATAACATAAAGTTTGTTCTAATAAATTACGAAACAAATAATACTGAGCCGGTATGCTCAATTCCTCTACCTTGTTTATAAATTGATCTTTCCAATCATCTGCTGAATTACTAAACGACATTTTATTTATCCCCCATCGATATTTTCTCTTAGCTGACTAAGGTCTTTGCATTAAATTCTATTTATAGCCTAGAAACAAGGGGATAATAAAAATATTTTTTATGAACTTTTATTAATAAGACCACTACTAAACATTAATCCAAACCGATATATAAAGTTGTTGCCGGTAAGATATCCATAGCATCAGCTAAATAAATTAAAGATAATACTCCTCAAAGAATATTCAGGCAAGATTCACCTTACCAACTCCTCAATTAGTAGCTCAAGTATTCCCCTTTCTTGTTATAACAATCTTATTCAATAACACTAAAACGGTGTTTTTTATATAATCTGGTTTATAATCTGTTAGATGGCATAAAGGGCTACACCTAAGATTGGTTGACCTTCAGTAGGAAGAAGTAAGTTTCGCTTTCTTCATTTTTTGTTCCGGATTTGATTACGACTAATGTAGTCAGGGCACCAAAAAAATATTTTGAGTATAACTGCAATTTCAATTCCAGAATTCTTACTCTTCATCACATTTCACCTCGTATTATGTTTTTAATAAAATTAATTGTAATTGAATGCTTACCATTAATGATAAATAAAAAGCTACCACACATAATACACTCATTGTGAAACAACAGAATAGGTGCTCTTTTTATGTATGACAAAATTGTTAACCCCAAGAAGGATAAAGCTAATATTAATAACATTACGCTGTTAAATTCAAAACTGAGAACAATTTCTAAATCGCGTGATATATTTCCTTGATATAATAGGTCAAATAATATAGACGGTCCTGTTGAGGCTATTGTTGTTTCAATATCATGAGGTGGCCCTTGTTGCCCTAATTCTGCAGTAGCAGAGAAAATTAGAAATATAATTAAACTCTCAGCTTTCGCCCAAGGTCTTGGATTAAAACTAACCTTATTTTCTATTTTTTTCGAATCAAAATACTATTAATAAAGACATAAGCCAATAAAGGAATAATGAGCAGATGTTTAATTAAAAGTGCTTGTCCATAAGGAAGAATCCAAGAATTTGCATAGTCTTTATAATCGATCACTACAGTCATTATAAAAAGTCCTGATATAAAAGTTATAAAGAAACAAATTAATGCAACGGGCGTAAACCACCTTAATATGGGTACTCATTCAATTAAAATGTCATTATTGATATATATGCAGATTCTATGGGAATTCTTATCTTACGTTATTTATAGGATTGTCTGGATAAAAAATAGGAGCATTACAGATTAAGTCCCTTTACCCTAGGTAATATTGGTAGATTATCTTGAGTGAAGAATACAACGAATCAGAGAAGATATTTTGATAAAAGTAAAAACATTAGAGAATATCAAAATAAAAAAACTCATCTAGATTTGACGAGTTTTTCGTTATTGCTATTCATTACAGTTCATTAAACGCACCTCTTCTATATCAAAGCCACGCGAACTTAATATTGAAAAGAAATGCGAGAAAAGAAAACCCTATATTATTTTTGTTATCCTATATTATTCAATTAGTCTTCATTATATCTGCTACTTTTTATCAAACTGTAATTATATAATCTTCATCGACTTCTGGAGACCATTCCTCTATAGCCTCCTCCAGGACATCCCAATTGTAATACATAAGTATATTTTCATTGTCATGATTGAGTTCTTCATCCAATGAAATATTATATGCAAATCTAACAATATTTAATAGTCTATGAGGGAGATTTTCAAGTCTTTTTTCCTTTAAATAATCATATGCTGCAAATGACTTTGAAGTTCCTTTTTCATAATCCTCCGGCATTTCAGCTTCAAAAGTATGTTGGAACACAGCTTTTTTATTATTTCGAGCCTTACATAAACTTTCAATTTTATGATTGAGAGTTAAAACTCCCTTTAAAGCCTTCTTAGTTCGTTTCTCATTTTTTTTATTATACTCTGTAAGATCATAGTCATGAATACAAGTATACTTCACACCAAAATTATTAAGAACGTTCAGTACAACATACATTGTTCCTTTGCCAGCACAATTAACTACTGATGTCCTATTATAAATATCACTTTCTAATTCCCCGGCCTCTAAAAGTTTCTCTCCAATTAACTTTAAAGCAATTACCTCTGTATCTCCTTCTACTAATATGACATTTTCAGCGAAAAATATTTCATTAACATAAGGATTGAATTTTAATAATGCTTGAAACTTATCCTTCTCTTGAGATGGCAATCCAAAAATATCTGAATTTACCTGGTGTGCAAATACATTTTTCTCATTATCTAAAGATAGCTTAGCTAATGTTCTGTTTGAACGTGACAAATCAATGAAATTAGGAGAATGCGACGTTCCCAAGACTTGAAAAAACCCTTCATCTGCCAAAGAATATAGTGTGTCTTTAAATACTCTAGCAAGGTGAGGATGAAGATAAAGCTCTGGTTCTTCAATAGCTATAATTAGTGGTCTCCCGACTCCCTTTTCTTCAGATCTATATTTTTTACTATACATCTTAAACCCTTTAAGTATAGATAGTATAAATGTACGCTGAACACCACTCCCTTGATGATCTAACAAAGTTTCCAAGCCATTATAGTCAAAATTAGGCTTTAAAGAAGTACCAACAATTTCATCCAAAGGATTTATATCAACATTAAACTTTATTTTAGTTTCCGTCACTTCTTTTAAAAATCCTTGAACTTCTTTTTCGAAATATTTAATCTGATCATTATCATGTGCATTTATTTTATCTTGCAAAAGTTCAGTTTTTGCCTGTGCTTCCTTATACTCATCTAAATTTTTTATAACATCTTTATAAAGGGTAGACAGAGTTTTCATGTATGGAGATGTATCCTTAATATCGTCACTTGCATTTTTCACCGCAGGAATATAAATAATCTCAGGAAATACATTTAAAAAATGCGTGCCACCTTTCCCTCCTCCCATTTTACCTTCCCAATGTTCTTGGTCCATATCATGATCCTCATTACCACTTAACTTAGATACTCTTTCAACGTCACTGTCAAACTTATAAATTGATCTAACAATAAATTTTCCTGTTGGCTCGTGCATTGATTTCTTAAGTCCGTGCATTTCTATTTCCTCTGGTGTTAAATTTTCAAATGTAGCATGAAAACTAATTGGTTCAGAGGTAATATGTCTGTGATAAAGATCCTTCTTCATTTTTTTTTCACTCGAAGAAAACTGTACTAATGCTTGAAGCACTGTACTTTTGCTACAATTATTCGGACCGATAATAAGTGAAATATTTTCGATGTTTAAGCTAAGCTCCTTTATTCCTTTATAATTTCTAATTGTTAGTTTTGTTAATTTCATAGTTCCTCCTCCTAAACTTTTCCTTTGTTACCAAAAAAACATCAATAAGTGCATAAAAATATAGAGACCCTGATTTTTAAAATAAGTCGAAACCTCCACTTGAATGATTTCGACATTTTCTATTTATTACCTTTTTTCTTTCGTTTTTTATTTTGGCTGTTTTTCTTAATGATTGTGCTATTAGAATAAATCTACTCATTCAAAGGAATTCCTATTAATTGTGGTAAAATTACAATATATTGATTAATAAAATCTTTAAAGGGGAAGTTTCTATGTCTCTTATTGCAATGATTATTATTATTGACTGTATTTTTGGAGGAATTCGTCTTTGGAAGAGAAAAAGGATACTGTGTGTATTATGTTTTCAAACACCTTTCTAATTGGTATTCATCTAATATTGGTTTAACTTGTCAAAAATAATCTCTGTTCATTTCTATTTGAAAAGCTTTATGGTCAGGTAAAACCAAAGTCGCTTGCCACTTTAGAATTCCTTTGTCACGGATCGTCATTTAAAAATCTCCATTCATTCTATAATTTATATTACAGAACAAACGCTCGTAATTATACATAAAAATTTTCACCTAACACCCACATTTAATTTTTCATTTCCATAATAAAAACACCGCGGGAAACGGTGTTTAACTCGGATCGTTAAGTTCGGGGTAAAAGCCTTTAGTAGTCAAATTTATTTTCTTCACATGAGGCTGATCCCTATGATGTCTTCTGGAGGTTTAACAGCAACAAAATCATTTAACTTGTCGCAATTTATTCAAAGCATTCGAAGCTTTGTTAAAGTAGGTATAATCTAATTCGAAACCAATAAAGTTCCGATTTTGGTTTATTGCAGCCTGTCCTGTTGATCCTGAACCCATAAAACAATCTAATACTGTTTCACCTTCATTAGTATGAGTTGCAATGATTTTTTCGAGAACAGAAACCGGCTTTTGACAAGGGTGAAATCTCACTTTCCCACTAACTATAGGTGCATCATAAATAGCCCTATCATAATAAGAATTAAACGTTCTTTTTGTCCCTTTAGTATAGGATATAAAAAATTCTCTTGAGTTTGACAAATAATTTACTTTTGCATTAATTGGGACCGGATTCGTTTTTTCCCAAATCCCTATTCTTTTTTGTTTCAACTTCTGCTTTTCCGCTACTATTGATATATCATTCATTTTAAAAATATCGTAAAAGATGACCATTGTTCCACCTGGAACTAGTACTCTTTTAAATTCTTGTACTAGGGAAAACCAGTTTAAACTATTCTCTTCTAAATCCCATTCACCAAATTCCATTGAAATAGAGCCATATTTTTTTTGGTCACCGCCACCACTTTTAAAATTCGTCTTTCTAGAAATAAAATATGGCGGATCCGTACAGATTAGATGAATAGAATTACTATCAATTTTTTTAATCTCATTAAAGACATCACCATTTATTAATTTCAATTCTCCTGCTGATTTGCTTACAGACATTTTATTTATCCCCAATCTTGATTTAATACTCTTAGTTGCCTAAGGTGTTTGTATTAAATTCAATTTTTCTCTTAAAAAACAAGGGGAGGCTCGACCTTTTTAAAAAAATAAATTATTTTCTCAAAAAACATTAATATTGTAGATGAACGCTGGCGCTGTTTTTAGACTTGATAACTTTTCTCTAAAAAAATTAAAACAAAAAAGCCACCAATAAATGGCGACTGATTCTAGAAACAATGTATCTTATATATGTATAAGATACTGATGGTAATTTATGTTGAAGTTTGTAGTGATATACTTGTCCATCACACTAACAAAATACCCAAACCTTTGATGTGTAAAAAAAGGATTGGTTGTTTTTTCTTCTACTACTACGAGATTTATCCATCCATACTATTTACAAATAATTCTTCGTAATATATTTTTCTATCGCATTACAATAAATTCCGGATCTTTTCATTCCTTTCATTATAATTAGTGCTTGATTAAGTATCGAAAGTTCCTCATTTTTTACTATTTCTTGTAATTTCATAAACGCTTCATCACTTAATCTGTCAATGCTAGGACAATAATAAACAATTTCGAGAAAGTCTTTTTTGTAGTGATCATCAAATACGATGTCTACTAGTGACTCGACCTCGACTTTTTGCCTGAAAGTAAAAATTCGAACTGTTGCACAATATAATCCGCTGTGGTAAGACCGTTCACCTTTATGTGGTTTTCCAATTAAACTATCAAGTTCAATATCATATGGAAGTCTAATGCAACTTAATTCCTTTGGTTGTAGTAGGACTTTTTCTTTGCTCATTTTTTTCACCTTCCGATAAGAAATATGTTCTGTCTAAAAGTTTCATCTACTTTTATCCTTTAGCCTTGCTTTAGTAAACCTTTCGGGTAAAAATTGGAATTTAATAGTAGATAATGAACATATTATGAAAACACATATCCATTCCAATGATCTAGAAGTGAATTATTAAGGGTAATTCTTTCGTGGTCTCACTTTCTTTCAAGATTTCATTTCAGAGTTTATAAAAAACCTTAGTTTCAGGCCATATTTCACTTCAACAAGACCGGCATAGTTGGGAATTTGTATAAATTCAAAATCTTTCGTTTCTGTTTTATATGTTTTTAGTATCCCAATTAGCATTAGCTTTTCTATAAACTCTCTACGTATTCTCCAAGTAAACCTGTTACTTTAAAAAATGTAACGCTTTGCTCTACTGTTCGGCTTTGAAGATTTACAATGCCTCATTCTTCAAATAAGTTTGGAAAATTCGACTCAAAATCAGTGGACAGGCCTTTATTCTTATTGCTTTTCTCTTTTATATCTAGCACATTTTTAAGATTACGCTCTTTCCTTTCCGTAATATTCTTAGAAAGTATAGATAATTCTCTCACTTCATTTTTATAATAATTTACATCATTCCTAGCGATCTTTAATTCTTCTTTAATCTCTTTTAGCTGGCTTTTTAATTTCGCAACTTCGTGTTTATGCTTATGGTAAGCCAAAGCGTCATTATAAAACCTCATAATAGTGTCTTCATACATCTTAAAAGAAGCTATCATCTGTTGCTTATTGTTCCAATGGGTTTCCACCACATTGGATATATTAGGAAACTGCACATATTCTTTTGTTCCCGATCCCCCTAAATCAAGTTGCAAGGAACTTTTTAGTTCCTTTATCTGCTTATCCATCCTTCTACGCCAAATATGGCGATGAACACCTGTTTTTTTCTCTAATTGCAGATAATTCAATTTATTGAGAGAGTTTTCTGCAACGAATTTTATTAACATATCTTCTAGTTCATCATTTGAAATACTCTGAGGACTACCTGGTCCACGATTGTTTTTTATATTTGAATTGTTACCCATTTAGCATCTCCTCTAAAACACTATCTACAATTGACTTTTGAATCATTATAACGGAAATATCCCTTGATAAGGTTTTAAGTTCCTCATCAGCTATACTAAACCATTGCAGATTACTAAAATCGTATTCTAATCCTTTTGAGGCTGCTCTCATTAAAGCTATTGATTCTCTAATTCTCTTTGCTAGGTAGTTAGAATGGTCTTGGTACCACTCATAACATAACGGATTTTCCAACTCTACTTTGGTTAATCTAAACCAGTCCGTACAGTGTCTACACTCACCTTCCTTAGGACATCCCATAACACGTATGTCTGGAAAGGTACAAATCCCGAAAGGATGCATTTTGAGATCTTCTTTCTTAGGATTTCTAATTCTGCTTTTTTGAATAATAAGATCATTCTCGTCCTTGTATTCTATTAATTTTGAGTCCAGCCTTTTAAACCTTCTTAAACGGGTCAAACTATAGACATAGCTGTCAGCAAACTCATCTAAATGTTTAAAATAATGCTCTTGGGCGTGAATAGTTCTGTGACCACCTAGTCTTGCAATCGTTAATTCATTTACGCCGGATAGCTTCAAATTCATAAAAGCATAATGTCTTGTATCCATCGGTTTTATTCTTTCAATCTCTGGATATGATCCCATTTTTTTTATAATCACGTTATCATAAAAATGGTTGATTAATTTACTTAATCTAACAGGATACCACTCATCAGCAAAATTCTTTTTCATACGCAAACCCGCAATGTAAGCTTTTGTGGAGAGCAGTTGTTCAGCCTCCCCAAAAACATCGGTAAAGTCTATATATTCCTGAATAAGTTTGTATACAGATTCATTCAGCGGTACTACGTCTTCAATATCCAGATCACGTTTATTTTTAGCCTTTTGTTTAGTTCTAGGAAGTTGTATAAAGAAATTACCCCCTTTATCAATTAAACAATTTCGTTTGATACCTACAAATTCGCCTGTTCTAAGTGGTATAATACAAGTTAACCTCCACCAAATGATTATAGGGAAGTAAAGAAGCTTTTCCCTTTCATTCCAACTTGCCTGAAATTCATCTACCTTTTGACCAAATAATAATAAATCCTTGAAATTTACAAGCGTTCTTGTTTTTGGTTCTTTAGGTCTGAATATGTCAAGACTGTAAGCATAATCCTGCTTAAGCGGATGGTCAATGAAGTACATAAACGATTTAACAGCCCTTGACATATCATAAGGTTTATTTGAAGTTGCAATCTCATCCTCTAAGTTTGTAATTTCCTCTTCTTTAAACCCTTTGGATGCTAGGATTGCCTTTTTGATATAATTAACATTCCGCCTAACATTTCCTGAAGTAATTCTTGTTATTTCGAATGCTACAAACATTTTTAAAGCCTCTTTTAATTCCTTATATAAATCAATGTCAAACTCTATTTTAACTCTATTACTTTTTACTTTTTCTGATTTTAGGAACCATATGTCGCTTGAATATTCACAATTAACTATTACACCTTCATCTTTATTATCTTGAAACTTCTGATGTGCTTCTTTAATGCCTAATTGGTCAAATGTGTATTGTTCATTCACATAAATCTCCATTGTATTACTCTGAGTTAATACCTTTTTTGAAGCTAGAGACAAAGTTAGCCCTCCTCAATCAAGCGTTTTATGCTTTCTGCTCTTTCTTTAGCTGATGTAAGACGTGCACCTAGTTTTTTCAAATCGATGAACTCATTTACATACCCATTACCCAAATCTTTTGCAGCTTCAGCTAATCTATTCAATAAAGCATTTAGTATTGGTAAATCTCTCAATACATTACCAAGTGAATTCGCATTTAATAATGCTGTAATTTTCGCCTCTATTTCATCTTTTAAAGATTGTAACGCCCCGGCTCTAGGTATAGCTATAGGACAATGTGAACAACTTACCGACTCAACTCTATGACATTTTGGATATGATAAACAGTGATAGTTTTTATCCCTGGAAGGCATTTGGCCGAGGTACATTTTATCTAATATTTCATTGAGGTTTTCTTTAGGTTGTTTTATTATTTCAAATGCTAATGATGCATCATTTGTTTGTCTTTCTCGAATAAATTTTGCCAAACCTTCAACCTCTATTGGAGAATATCTGCTCTTAAATTGTTTAATTAGCTCAGTCTGATCCATTAAAGAAAGTTCTTGTCCCTGTTCATCCTTTGTTCCTTCAAGAATTAGATAGTACAAATAACCAAATTCTCCACGTTCAAATAGTTCTACAGCAATATCATCAATAGGAGCTTCTTCATTATATTGATTTATATAAGTTTGTGTTATTTCAGCATACAATTGGTTTGGACTTAGTTTATGGCTCCTCGCTTTAGTTGCTTTCTGATATGCTGTGTAAGCTTTCCCTCCCTTTTTATAAATACTGTAATATAGATGTTCAACAAATGACCTATTCATCTTTAATGAGGAAAAGTCTAGTAGTTCTGAATTTTTCCCGAAAAACAAATTGAAAGGCTTGTCATATGGTATATTAAATTTTGTTTTAAAATTTATTAACAATGTATCTTGTTCTATATCACTGTGTAGCTGTGATATTGCATATGCAGTTGCCAAGGAAACTACTAGAGATTGATTTGCATTCAAAGTTCTATTAAGTCTTGTTTTACTTATAATCTGTCTCACCATTTTAGTTTTATCTACCTGGGCTAATATTTTGGAAGCTTGTTCAAATGAAAGATTTTTATCCTTAAAGTATGCAAAAGTAGTTATACCCATCTCAGAAATATTGATTTTCGGTAATCTAATAACATCACCGTGCCGCCATGCGTTGGTTAAGTGAATCGTAATGTACAACCAAGTTATAGCGTAATCTCTATTACTAATAGCTTTTTCTATGTGTAGATTGTAATCTTTAACATACTTATAATAATTAAGAAATTTTTCGAATTCATATACTTCTTTTTCATCCCTTTTATTCAACTCCAGTTTATTAAGTGTGAACTTAAATTTATACTTAGTTTCTACTATACCTTTAAGATAATTTAAAAATTCCACCAATATCTTCTTATCGGAATAATTCAAATACTCCGTTTTAAAAACCCACTGTAATTCTTCATACGAGTAATCTTTTAACTCTTTAACAAAAAATGAAATGAAATTTTTAAGCCTAATAACATAGGTTCTTGCTCTTGAAGTTAAGTTTCTCTTATCCGACTTGCTACTTATAAGAATGTCTCGGCAATATATTGTATAAACATCTGCTGTTTGCTCAAAAAAATTGGAATTGAAATTTTTCCTACTCCCTCATTAAATATTTCTAAAGGTCCTTCTGCAGTAGAATGTTTATAATCGTTTTGTCTGGCTATATACCGGTACACACTTTTTTTGATGCAAAATTAACTTCAGTATGCTTGTAATTATATTTTCTAATATAGGTATCATCTAATGTTTTCGTGTTAATCAACTTTCTTACCGTATCTACTGATATTACGTACGGAAAAACCTCAACAATTTCTTGACTTGTTAAATAATCTTTTTCAATAATTAACCGTTCTTCACTTTCGAATTTTTGCTTAAATGACATAACATCGTTTATATGATTGGCTACAATTGTATTCCCTTCTGAAGTTAACCCGGTAAGCGTCTTTCCGAGAAGCCCCTTTTCTCTGAGAGTTGTTATAACCTTAGGGGTATTCGCTCCTAATAAATTTATTATTTCGTTAGTACTTAAAAATCCTTCTGGGATGGTCCTTTTTTTAATATAAATTTCCACGAAGGCTTTTGGTATTCGGGATAGTTTATCGAACCGAGTTGATAACCATCCCGGTGGTGGTTGCCTTTTTAATCCCTTTCTCCAAAAGTTCAAACTATAAGGATACTTTACCAAGAGGTCTTTAGGAGTATAGTAGTTCTTTTTTAGATAGCTTAATAATAATTGATACTGATCAAGGGAATGGCGAGAAATAAGGTACTGCTTTTTTTTCTCGGTTGATTTAGGACCTTCAAAGAGTTCTAATGGAAGTGAACCATCGCGTAATTGTCTATACATTGTGTGTTTCTTTATATCTAACATAGTAGAAGCTTCATCCAGATTTAGATATTCTCCTTTGCATCCTTCATAATCCTCTAACGACAATACATTACTCACTATGTGCGTCCCCCTCAAACATTTCATCTATATCATCATTCAACTGCTTAATCGATTTTTGAGTATGCATTAGATACGGAAGTACAGATTGTGGCGATTTATCCCTTCTGGCTCTCATAATCTCCACTAAGTGATTACATTCTTCTGCAATGTTGTTTGAGTATGTTCCTCTACCAATATGTGTGCTCCAATTCAATGATTTATAATTTAAAGCATATAATTTATCATCAGGATTATCTGAATTTATTAGTGTCTCTATGAATGCCTCTTTTACTTTTTTAAATTTATGATGATATGTTTGGTATTGCATCGCTGTTCCCCAAGCGTTAACAAAAAGACTATTTGATCCATCGATGGGCTCTGGGTACCTATCCAGATGACTTTTATAAAGTGACGAAAGTAGCTGTTTAACAGCATCAATTGGCTGAACCCCTGGTGATTTGACTCTATTCCCACTACCTTTTGCATGTTTCGCATCAGTTTTTAATTTAACTATCAGTCCATGCTCTCCGTATACTCCTAGCTTTTTTATTTCTGACCTCTTTATTGACATTACCTCTGATCCACGCAATCCCCCAAAAATGGAAAAGTAAATACCAAGTGCTATATCATCTGCGACCCTAATTGCAGTATATATAAAAGGAATAATATGATGATCTTCTAATCTTCGTGCTTTGTCATCCTCTAACTTCGGTGCCGGTAAAGATGCCATATGTTGTTTAAACAAAGATTTCAGACCCTCACCTTTGAAGTCATCTTTATTAAAATGATTCAACCCTCCATTACGACTTAAATATTCGTAAAAATGCTTAAGGGTTGAATCGTACGAATCAATAGTAGATCTAGAACATCCCTGTTTTCTTTTATACTCCAAGAAATGTACCCCGTGTTCTATTTTAAGATCGCTGAAAGATTTTAATCTATATTTCGAGCTACATTCTATAAAAACGTAGTTAAGAAAAGGTGTTAGTTGCTTTGCCCTAGCAAGCTGATTATTGACAGAAGTGAACCTCCATTTATCGTAAATAAATGAAGTAATAGGATGAGGGACCTCTCTATAGTTGTTTTTATTTACTAATACAATCTCAATATATTCATAAACTTGAACACCTTTTCTACCCATACTCTCTGAAATCTTTACATTTGTTACTCCAAATTTTATATTTAAACGTGATTGCTCAACGAACATTCCTTTCCTCACTTTCTTTCACCCCTCCGAACTATTTCAGAATAGGGTAACATATTTAAATAATTATGTACAACCTTAAAACCTTTTAACCAAATATAGGGTGTCTTATTTATGTTTTTTACAGTAATAGTACGTCTTTTACAGCAATAGTATGTCTTTATTTATATATTTAACTATAAATATTTATCATCAAGATTATATATATAGTACGGAATACTTTAGATTTTTTTATCAAAATAAAAAACCTTAAAATTATAAGGTTCATTAAAGATTTTATAATTATGTACAATAATAATTATGTACAATTTATTATAGATAATGTGTACACTTCGGGAGTAGAGACTTCAAGTTTGCTTGACAGCAAGCTCAATGGCTCTGCTTGTTGGAACACTGGTAAAACGAATGCCCCTCCACCACGGACAATCTTAATTTTATTCCCTGATTCATCGATATGAACATTTTTGCTACCTAAGTAGCTTCCAGTTACGATCAATGCTTCATCAGGACCAGCCGTACGGTATTTCGTAACAAAGACAGCAATAAGTGCAATAAGTAAAAAAGCAACAATAGCAACAACAACCCAAATTAAACTAAACATAAACTACCTCCGAACCTTTTATTAATTTTGATGAGGCATCACATAGACAACCCCATTTTTGACTTCAATGATTAAGACTTTAGTATCTGATGCAATTCCTTCATTTTTAAAACTGGCAGCGGTCTTCGCAATGCTGCCACTAATACTCTCAATTAAGACTTCGCCAAACCCGTCAACTGGGATGGATGTCAGCACCCTTCCAACCCTTCCTCTCAGGTCATTATCATGAAATGCTAAACTTTCCTCTGCTGATGAGATGGGAATCAAAACAAATACATTCAATAAGGTGACAGTGGACAATGATATAAGCAAGGAAATCGCCGCAATCACTCCACTATTAAGACCTGTGACCGATTCAAACAAAAAACCACTTGCAAAAAATACAGTTAAAAAACTAAAAATGAGAGTTGGATTAAATTGGTCCGGTAATTCTAATCCGGAAAATATATCATTAAACAAAATAAATAAAAAAGTTAGTACACCGGAAATAATTAATCCATATAAATAAATTGTTTCTAATGGAACCCCAAATAACTCCATCTCTTTCATCCTTTAAATTGGATTTTTTATGCCCCAATACCTAAACAGCTTGAAGTAAGCTTCTAACTGATTAGTTTATGTTTTGTTCTAACCTATATATGCAAAAAAGTATTGTTATATTCCCCCTTTAAATACTTTCCCTACCAAATTATACGAATTAAAGCTTTAAAGGTTTCATTTTTTTATCATTCTCTTTTAAATCCGGACACACCCTCTCAGTACCTTTTAATACTTGACCTTTTAAAAACAGCTTTATAAAAAGAAAAATTCAAAATATTATTGACAGCGTTTACTTATCATATTAAAATTCTTATATGTTAACTTAACTAACAGATGGGTTTACAATAGGAGGCAACATTATGAAGGAAAGTCATGAAAAATTAAGAATGATGATGGTTACAGCCTTATTTGCAGCACTAATAGGAATATTCGCCCAAATTACTATCCCACTGCCTTTGGTTCCGATTACAGGTCAGACTCTGGCCATTGGACTGGCGGCTACTATACTTGGTTCACGTTATGGAACCTCTTCAGTTTTATTGTACTTGTTTATTGGGGCTGCAGGTGTACCGGTATTTGCTGAAATGTCTGGAGGACTTGCAAAAATATTCGGTCCGACTGGCGGTTATTTATTATCCTATATACCAACAGTCTATATTACCGGTCTGATTTTAGAAAAGACCCGTTTTACAGTTGCAATAGCTTTCCTTGCAAATATCATCGGGATGATTATTACCTTAATCATAGGGACGGTATGGCTAAAATATATGGCTTCATTAACATGGACAGCAGCCATAGCTAGTGGATTTGCTCCATTTGTAATTGTCGGTACCCTAAAAGCCTTCCTTGCCTCATGGCTTGGCATTACGATTCGTTCAAGGTTAGCATCTGCTAAAATGCTACCTAAAAAAAATGCAACAATCTAATAATATTTCTATCCAGGTAATCAGAAAACAGGATACCACAAATGTGGTATCCTCTCTTACATTTTAAAAAAGAATTATCAACCCCTGAATTCTTGAAGTTCCTGTCTGTTATATCTCTATAAATACTATTTCAAGTAATTCGCAATTAATCCATCTTGATCAAGTTTTTTTGAAGTTAAAGGAAGGAAAAAAAAAGACTCTTTCTGAAAAAGAATCTTTTTTTACAAGTAATTATTGCGGTCCTATCCCCATAAGTCCGAATATGAATAGCAAATGTATGTTAACCCCTTTGCTAACCGTAATCATTTTACTATAGTAATAGTGTTTTGACAACTATTGAAGGAACATGAATTCGCTACGATATTGGGCAAAAAAATACTATTTCATATAGGATTATGTAGCTGATATTGAATTATTTATTATACACTTTATATTCTTTTTTCGTACCATCATCGTAATTCACTTCTAAGTCGAATTCTTCATAATCATCTTTCAAATTAAAAGCCTTTGTTACATCTTGAATGACCTCATCATCAGAAGAATCTTTGGTGAATGTCAGCTTTTCTAATATCGGCGTTAGCTCTTCCAACGCTTCTTCACTGTGGACTTCGTGTTTATTTAGTTGGTCATCAATAGAGGCTTCTGTTTGGACTCCCATCGCATCATATTCTGCTTCATATTCGTTGTCATTACCTGCATAGTCAACTTCTAATTGAAAATCCTTAAAAGTAAAAGGCAGCTTTTTATTATTATCCGTTCCTGTTTCAGAATTGGTTTCTGCTTTGTTTTCATTTTCCTCAACCGGTCGATTCTTAACTTCATCGTTATCTTCCCCGCACCCAGCCATAACAAGCATGGCTGCAAATGGGAGTGATAGTACTTTTATTGTTTTTCTCATAAGTCATTTCCTTCCTTAGTCTGTATAGCTTATTTATTTCCTAAAAGAATGCAATTAAAACCTCTTCCAAGTGTCATAAGGTAGAGCAGATTAAAGAATAAAGTCCTTCTAGGATTAAAGGGGAATGATATAAAACAATACAGCAAAGAAGTGCGCGACAGAGCCTGCAAGCACAAATAGATGCCAAATAGCATGATGATAAGGGAAACCGCGCCAAACATAAAAGACAGCCCCAAACGTATAAAGCAATCCCCCTGCAACCAATAGCTGGATACCTGTTGAAGGCATTGCTGCTGATAGTGGACCCCATGCAATAACAATCAACCACCCCATCGCGATATAAAGAATTGTAGAAAGGAAAAGAAACTTCTTCACAAAGAAAGCTTTGAATACAACGCCTATAACTGCCACTCCCCATACAATTCCAAGCAGTGTCCATCCTAGTGTCCCTTGGATTACAAGCAGCATGATAGGCGTGTACGTTCCTGCTATGAAGAGATAAATTGCTGAATGATCAAAGATTTCAAATAGGTCCTTCGTTTTCCCTGCTGGAAAGCTATGAACTAAAGTTGAAGAAACATATAAGAGTAGCATGGAAACCCCATAAATGACTGAAATCACTACATGCCAGGCCGACCCCTTCTGAACTGAGAAAATTATTAAAAACACAAGAGCGGCAATACTTAACAAGACACCTACTCCATGAGTAATTGCATTTACCACTTCTTCTTTTTTTGTATAAACATGTGTATTAGCCACGTTACAGCTCCTTAATCTTAGGAAAAAATTATTGTTTTGAAATTCTTCTCAATTATACATCAGTTCTTCAAAGCAATATAGGAAAGTAATTCAATCTTTGACTTATATATATGTAATTATCAAGAAAAAGATTTTCCACCATGTCGTTCCACCACCAATTATCGTCTAACTGTAGCCGGTATAGAAAAAAGGACCGGCTCCATTAAATGGTGAGCCGGTCCTTGAGAATTTTAGTTAAATGGCAAAATGGTGGCCGCCAATAATTTTGATTACCTCCAATTGTTTCATCCATTCGCTGTCCGATATACTTGGGTTCCAGAAATACAATGCATCATTTGTGTAGCCATGGATCGCTATAGCTTCATTTACAGCTCTCTTAGCATCAGCTCCTGCTGCTTTATTAATACTACCATCACCAACAGGGGAGAATTGATTTTTTTGATAAATCACTTCACGGATCGTATCGGGAAATTCATTGCTATCTAGGCGATTCAAAACAACTCCCGCAACCTCGACCTTTCCTCGGTATGGCTCTCCTTTTGCTTCAGCATGCACCAGCCTAGCTAATAGATCTTTATCATTTTCACTCATTACATGAGGAATAATCAATGTTTTACCTGGATCGGCAACATTATTTTCATTATGATTGACTTCTTTTAACGTACCAATTGGCACTCCGTATTGCTTCGCAATATCCCATATCGATTCACCTTGCTTAATGACATGTTTTTTTGCGCCATTAGAAGCTTTACTTATGGTTCCAAAAGGGAATGCTATTCCAAGTACGATGACGCTTAGAGTTATTATCACTGTTAATAATGCTGATAATTTCATCCTGTAACCTCCTTGTTAAGCATCTACCTAGGATAACAGACCCAATTGGAGAAAACAGTGCTAAATTATTTCCAAGGGAATCCAGGTAAAATATTACACACTTTGAATTTTTATTTAACTCTTTCAAATCCGCTTAATTATTTATTTTTTGAAGGGATTCCCATTCTTCACGTAAAATTCCCATCCTTATGGAATCGTAATAATAACCATCAAAATAACGGCATTTCCTCATTCTTCCTTCAAGCTGCATACCTACTTTTAATGCAACAGCCATCATCCGCTCATTTCCTGACCAGGTCGTCAGTCCAACCCGTTCGATTTCAATGTTTTCAAATAAATAGGTGATAAACAACTTTATGGCTTCCGTGCCATATCCGCCATTCCAATAATTGGTCTCAAAAATAGTAATACCGATTTCAAGCCAACGCGATGGTTCATGTTCCCAATAATATACAATTGATCCGATTATTTGATGATCCTTTTCCATTATTAACTCGGAGTATACTCCCATTTTCTCATCATAGTTCCGATGTTTCTCTTCTTTATCGATATACGTATTAAAATCAATGAGTTCGTGAGGATAATATGGTGCATCCCATTTTTTCCACTCTGGATTCTCTTCCCCATACTTTAAGCTCCACAAAAGTTTTAAATCATCTTTTTTTACGTTTCTCAATACTACATTTCTTCCTTTAATCCAAACATCATCCAATCTGATTCCTCCTATTTTACCCTTACCTGACTATTCCTAGCCTTAACTAGTCAATTTGATAAAGTACTGCCTCTCTCTAGGACCATCGAATTCACAAAAATAAAGACCCTGCCATGTACCCAGAATCAAACTTCCTTTATGAATAATCACTTGTTGTGACGAACCTACCGTACTTGATTTCAAATGGGCTGCAGTATTCCCTTCCATATGTAGATCTAGAGTATGATTCCATGGATATTGCTCGTCCAGCCTCCTTAGCATATCCTTTTTGACGTTTGGATCCGCATTTTCATTAATCGTGATTCCAGCAGTAGTATGTGAACAATATACAAGAGCTATACCCTCTTGAATACCAGTTTCCGTGATAAATGCCTGCACTTCTGTTGTAACATCAATCATATCATCCCTTTTAGTAGTTTTTAATGAATTTTTCTTCAGCATGAACGTTCCACTCCTTTAATACCTTTTTATACACATACCCAAAAACATTTGAAAACATGCTTTTGTTCGTTTAATTATGCAGAATTAAATAGTAAAAATAAGAATAACTTATCGACATTAATAAATAGATTAATCTGTTCTTATTAACAGTATTGCATTAAAATTGGATATATAAGGAATGAGGAGGCGTATTAAGATGAGCTTTAATTTTATATCCATCGATCATTTCCAATTAGCATCTCCTAAAAATACAGAAGAGATAGCAAGGAAGTTTTTCACTAATGTATTAAAGTTTCAGGAAATTGATAAGCCTGAAACTTTAAAGTCCAATGGAGGAGTATGGTTTAAATCTGGATCGATCCAAATTCATATTGGAACCGAAGATCATTTTATTCCAGCACGGAAAGCCCATCCAGCTCTAGAAGTTGAAAATCTAGTAGACCTTAAACAACATCTAATAAGTAATCATATACCTTTTATTGAAGATAAAAAGCTACCAGGAGCAAATCGAATTTATGTATCCGACCCCTTTGGTAATCGAATTGAAATTTTAGAGTGGATATGAAAAAAGCGGGTTCAATGATTATTGAACCCGCCTTTTTTCGTGATTTATTTCTGTTTCTTTTTCCAGATTCCCAATATAAACGCAGTAATAAGAGAACCTATTAATATTGCCAGCATATAGCGAAATGGATGATTGACTAGCGGGATAACAAATATACCGCCATGTGGTGCCGGAAGAGTGACGTTAAAAGCCATCGACAGTGCACCAGCTGTTGCAGCCCCGATTACACTGCTTACGATAACTCGAAAAGGGTCAGCTGCCGCAAAAGGAATAGCTCCTTCTGTAATGAATGATGCACCCATAAAGTAATTAGTGAATCCAGATTTTCTTTCCATTTCACTGAATTTACTTTTAAAGAATGTAGTCGCAAAGGCAATTCCGAGAGGAGGTACCATTCCACCTGCCATTACGGCAGCATGAGGCCCGAAACTTTGTGCTTCAATAGCTGCAAGTCCGAAAGTGAAAGCGGCTTTATTCAGGGGTCCACCCATATCTACAGCCATCATACCTCCTAAAATCAATCCAAGCAAAATAGCATTCGTACCTGATAAACCTTGTAGCCAGTTGGTTAAGCCTATGTTTACTGCAGTTACTGGCTCATTTATTACAAATATCATGATTAAACCTGTAATTAACATGCCGAATACAGGATAAAGTAAAACTGGCTTAATCCCTTCGAAGTTCTGTGGCAACTTGGAAAACAATTTTTTCAATAATAAAACGACATATCCGGCAAGAAAACCAGCAATTAGACCACCTAGAAAACCAGCATTAGCTTGTGCTGCCAATAACCCTCCAACCATACCAGGAGCAAAACCTGGACGATCAGCGATACTTGAGGCAATGAAACCGGCTAGTACCGGGACAAGCAAGAAGAAGGCACCGCTAGCCCCTCCGCCAATATCACTTAATGCTTTGGCAATGGGATTAAATTCAGGCTTTGTTGGATCTGCTGCTTCAATTCCGAAAAAGAAAGAAAGCGCAACCAAGATTCCGCCTCCTACAACAAATGGAAGCATATTACTTACACCGTTCATTAAATGCTTGTAAATCCCAAGCCCTCCTTTTGATGAATCACCATCCTCACTTCTTTCATTCCCGGTTCCTTTATAAACTGGTGTATCCTGATTTATGGCCCGATTTAGCAGTTCTTCAGGCTTCCTAATACCATGGGCAACTGGGACGATAATGACATGTTTTCCATTAAAACGATCCATCTCGACCTGCTTATCCGCAGCAACAATAATCGCATCAGCATCTGCAATATCTCTAGCTGTTAACCCATTTTTGATTCCCGTTGAACCATTTGTCTCTACTTTGAAATCGATTCCCATTTCTTTTGCCTTCGCCTTCAAGGCATCGGCCGCCATATAAGTATGGGCAATCCCGGTTGGACAAGCTGTAACGGCAAGAACTTTTCCTTTGGTACTTATAGCAGTGGCACTTGTTCGTTGTTCTTCTTGTTCTTCTCTTTCTTCTTCATCCGCTTCCTGTTCTTTTTGATTGATTATGCCTAGCACTTCCTCTTTGGAAGTAGCAGAAATCAGACGGGACCTGAAGTTTGTATCCATTAGTAATGAAGAAAGCCGGGAGAGTGTCTCTAAGTGGTCTGTATTGGCCCCTTCGCTAGCTGCAATCATAAAAAATAGATGTGCTGGCTGACCGTCAAGCGACTCATAATCAATACCTGATACCGATTTACCGAAACAGATAGCCGGTGTTTTCACAGCACTTGTTTTTGCGTGTGGAATAGCTATTCCCTCACCAATCCCTGTGGTGCTTTGTTCTTCACGTTTTAAAATGGCTGCTTTGAAAGTATTTTCATCATTTAATTTGTCGGCTTTGGCTAACTTCCCAGACAATTCATCAATAACAGCTTGCTTTGTATCACTTTGTAAATCGATAATAATTGTATCTAATTTCAACAAGTCTGTAATTTTCATAGAGTTAGCCCCCAGTTATCTTATTTATTTCAATTTGCGGTAATAATTCTTCGATTTTATCCAATGTACAGAGATCGGATGAAAAGGCTGTAGCACTTCCTGATGCAAGACTGAAACAAAAAGAAGAGAAAATATCCTCTGTTTTTTCATATGTTCCAATAAACCCAGCCACCATGGAATCACCGGCACCCACCGAGTTTATAACTTTTCCTTTTGGAACATTAGCGGTATATGAATCGCCATCTGTGCAAAGTACAGCACCGCTTCCTGCCATTGAAACTATTACGTGCTGAGCACCGGATTCAACCAATTTAGATCCGTATTTGCTTGCATCCTCAACATTTTTAATTTTAGTAGAGAAAAGTTCACCAAGTTCATGATGATTAGGCTTAATAAGAAAGGGTCGATGTTGAAGTACGCTCAACAACTCTTTTCCGCTCGTATCCACTACTAATTTAATGCCATTATCTGAACACGTTTTAGCCATAGATTCGTATACATCAGAAGGAACGCTTGATGGAATGCTCCCTGATAAAACAAGAATATCGTTGTTTTTCAGCTGTTCGATTTGACTAAATAACTGTTGATAATTCGCCTTTGAAATAACTGGTCCTTGGCTATTAATTTCCGTCTCCATTCCCGTTTTCAACTTAATGTTGATTCTCGTATCTCCTGCTATCTCTGTAAAGTCCGTAAAAATCTCTTCTTGTCTTAAATACCTTTTTACAAACTCTCCAGTTTGTCCGCCAATGAAACCAAAAGCTGTTGTATCATTTCCAAGTCTTTTCAGCACCCGGGAAACATTAATTCCTTTCCCACCAGGAAATTTAACTTCATAGCTTGTTCGATTCACCTTGCCCATTTGAAAATTTTCCACCTCAACCAGATAATCGATGGATGGGTTGAGTGTTACTGTATAAATCATTAAATAGTCACGACCTTTATCTTGGGATTTTTTTTGAATTGAGCAATAGCATCTTCATTATTCCTATCAGTTAGGATTATGGCATCGCTTACATCCGCAACCTTAGCGAAAGTAGCTTCATTCAATTTAGAACTGTCAGCAAGCACGTAACTTTCGTTAGAGAGTCGCAATGCTATTTTCTTCAACAAAGCTTCCTCAGGGTCTGGAGTGGTGAAACCCATTTCTTGATGGATACCATTCATACCTAAGAAACATTTATCGAAGCGATATTCGTTTAGAAACTGTACAGCGGTGCTGCCTATAACTGCATTAGTGGAGAATTTAATCGTTCCACCTACTAAAACAGTTTTGATTTCTAACTCGATCAATTTTGGAATATGCATAAGGCCATTTGTTAAGACCGTTACATTTTTATCTTTTAAATAGGGAATCATTTCTGATATGGTCGTACCTGCATCAAGGTAAATACAATCATTCTTCTCAACAAATGATGAGCCTAACTTGGCTATACTTTGTTTTTCAACTATTGCTTTATTTTGCTTTTCCATTGTTGAAGGCTCCAGGCCTTTTCTTTGAAGCAATGCCGCTCCGCCATGCACACGTTTTAATGCCTTCATTTCTTCGAGCTGCACTAAATCTCTTCGAATGGTTGATTCTGATGCATGTAACAGATCTACAAGCTCCTGCAACTTAATCGTTCCTTGTTTCTTAAGAAGCGATATGATGAACTGGTGCCTTTCTGTTGTCAACAATTCGCCCACCTCCAGTTTAATACCATCATCATATATGAAAAAGATAGAATAATCAATCATAAACGTTTAAATTTATTCAAATTCATTCACTTTTCTCCATCTAATTCATTCAAAAACATTCATTTAAAGATTAAAATCAAAATCATTATTTATTTAAGCATTTATTAATTTTTTCATTTACCCTTTCAAGAATTTCATTTCCTATTACCTTGATTAGACGGTTCTTCCCTATGAAAATATGTATTTATTTTCCTGCATCAAAAAAACCCTCTGTCATGATGACAGAGGGTTTTAATAATTTTACTAATTAACCTTGAAGTAAAAGTTGTTCTGGATCTTCAAGCATATCCTTGATTGCTACTAAGAAACCAACTGCTTCTTTTCCATCAACGATACGGTGATCATATGATAATGCAAGATACATCATTGGTCTGTTTTCGATTTGATCTCCAACAGCGATTGGACGTGTCTTAATTGTATGCATCCCTAGGATACCAACTTGTGGAGCATTCAAAATTGGTGTAGATAAAAGGGAACCGAAAGTTCCACCGTTTGTGATAGTAAAAGTACCACCAGATAAATCTGAAAGTCCTAATTTGTTGTTACGCGCTTTAACAGCTAAATCCGAAATGTTTTGTTCGATTTCAGCAAAGCTTTTACGGTCAGCGTCTCTTACTACAGGAACAACTAATCCTTCATCAGTGGATACTGCTACACCGATATCATAGAAGTTCTTTTTCAGAATATGGTCGCCTTTGATTTCAGCATTCAATAATGGATACTTTTTCAAAGCTCCAATAACAGCTTTAGTAAAGAATGACATAAAACCAAGTTTAACATCATTAGCTTTAACGAAAGAATCTTTATGACGGCTACGTAATTCCATAACAGCAGAAAGGTCGACTTCGTTGAAAGTTGTAAGCATGGCAGCTTCAGATTGAACTTGAACTAGACGTTTAGCGATAGTTTGACGACGGCGAGTCATTTTCACTACTTCAATACGGTCATCGTTCACTTCAACAGGAGCTGCTGCTTGTTTAGCTGCAGGAGCTGCTTGCTTAGGTGCTGCTACAGGTGCAGGGGCATTACTTGCTGCTTCTACGTCTTGTACACGTACACGACCTAGTGGATCAACAACAGGCACTTGAGTTAAGTCAATTCCTTTTTCACGAGCCAATTTTCTTGCCGCTGGTGAAGCAATAACTTGCTGAGTTGAAGATGCTTCTTTCGTTTCTGCTTTAGGAGCTTCTTGTGCAGGTGCCGCTTGTTCCGCTTTAACTGGTTCTGCTTTCACTTCTTCAGTCTTAGGAGCTTCCGCCTTTGGCGCTGCTGCTGCTGCTGTTCCATTTTCATCAACGATAGCGATAGATTGTCCAACTTGGACTGTATCGCCTTCTTCTGCTAAAAGTTCTGTAAGCGTACCAGTATAATCTGAAATGATTTCTACGTTTACTTTATCAGTTTCCAGTTCAAGGACATATTCACCTTTTTCAACACGGTCACCGGGTTGTTTTAACCATTGCGCAATAGATCCTTCAGAAATTGATTCTGCTAATTCAGGTACTTTTACTTCAGCCATTTTATTTCTCCCCCTCATTATTGCGTGTTATTGCTTGAGTCATAATCCGTTGTTGTTCGTTTTTATGGACTAGTGGATCTCCCTCAGCCGGACTGGATCTGCGTTTTCTGCCGATATATGTTACAGAAAGGTTACCTGGTGCCGCTGCATTTAAGCGAGGTTCAACAAATGTCCAAGCTCCCATGTTTTTCGGTTCTTCTTGTGCCCAGAAGATTTCTTTTAGGTTGGTATATTTTTTCAATGCTTCTTGAACGCCAGTGAACGGGAATGGATAAATCTCTTCGATACTGATGATTTGCAACCAATCCGTATTTTTTTCAGCTGCTGCTTTTTCACGAAGTTCAACAACCAATTTACCTGTTGCAAAAACAATGCGCTCTACTGCTTTTGGTTTTTTGCCCAATGCTTTTGTTTCAACGAATGATTCAAAACTACCTTCACTGAATTCTTCAGCTGTAGAAGCCATCACCTGATTACGAAGCATACTCTTCGGTGTCATGATGACAAGTGGACGTACTTGCTCTTGTTCCAGTATCTTAGCTTGTCTTCTAAGGATATGGAAGTATTGAGCTGCCGAACTTAAGTTAGCAACTGTCCAGTTGTTTTCAGCTGCTAATTGAAGGAAACGTTCCAAGCGGGCACTTGAATGCTCTGGTCCTTGTCCTTCATATCCGTGTGGAAGCAGCATAACAAGACCTGATCTTTGACCCCATTTTGCACGGCCTGCCGCGATAAATTGGTCAAAGATTACTTGTGCTGTATTTGCAAAGTCACCGAATTGACCTTCCCAAAGAACAAGTGTTTCAGGTGCGAATACATTATAACCATATTCATACGCTAGAACTGCTGTTTCAGTAAGCGGGCTGTTATGAACAGCGAAAGAAGCTTTAGCAGTTTCAAGTGTGTGAAGTGGTGAATATGTTTTTCCATTAACACTGTCATGCAACATAATGTTACGCTGTGCGAATGTTCCACGCTCTGAATCTTGTCCAGTTAGACGAATTGGAGTACCGTCATTCAAAATGGATGCAAATGCAAGTGTTTCAGCATGCGCCCAGTCAATTTTACCGTCATCTCCAAATGAATCTAAGCGACGTGATAGGATTTTTCCTAATTTTTTATTAGGTGTAAATCCTTCTGGCCATTTAACAAGTTCTTCATTAATTGAAACAAGTTCTCCTTTTGATACAGCTGTTTCAATAGTAGGAAGTCCTTTTTCAATAATGCCCGGCGGGTTACATTCTTTAGTAGCTTCTGGTTTATTTCCAGAAATTCTCGCATAAGCATCTGCCAGTTTTGTATCTACTTGCTCTGCCACTGTTTTAACTTCATCTTCTGTGAACTCGCCAGATTGAATTAGTTTTTTAGCATAAAGTTCTTTAACTGTTGGATGCTTATGAATCAATGCATACATTTCAGGTTGAGTAACCAATGGCTCATCCATTTCATTATGACCGAAACGTCTGTAACCGATTAAATCGATCAAGAAATCTTTATTATATTTTTCGCGATATTGGTTAGCAAGGTTTACTGCAGCCATACATGCTTCTGGATCGTCAGCATTCACATGCACGATAGGCACTTCAAAGCCTTTAGCCAAATCACTAGCATATTTAGTTGAGCGTGAATCTTCACTTTCCGTTGTAAAACCAATCATGTTATTAGCGATGATATGAATAGCTCCGCCAACTTGGTAACCGCGCAGACGGCTTAAGTTAAACGTTTCCGGTACAATTCCTTCACCAGGGAATGCTGCATCACCATGAATCAGGATTGCAAGTGATTTTGAAATATCTTGAACTGGGAAGCCTTTTTCTGTACGGTCTTCTTGGGCCGCACGAGAATACCCTTCCACGATTGGACCAACTACTTCCAAGTGACTTGGGTTATTGGCAAGAGTAATTCTTGCTTTTTGTATATTTGCTTTAGTAATTTGTTTATCCAGACCTAAATGGTATTTAACATCTCCTGTCCATCCGTAATTAATGCCGGTTGAACCTTCGGAAGGAACTAAATCTTTATTAGGTGAATGTTGGAATTCTGAAAAAATAACCTCATATGGTTTTCCTAGAACATGTGCAAGTACATTTAAACGTCCTCGGTGAGCCATCGCAATATTTACATTTCCAGTTCCATTTTGAACAGTCTGTGAAATCATTTCATCTAAAATCGGTACTAAAGTATCTAGTCCTTCAATAGAGAAACGTTTTTGCCCTACATATGTGCGATGAAGGAATTTTTCGAAACCTTCAACTTCATTCAAGCGTTTAAGTAATAATGCTTTTTTCTCTTTAGCCACTTCCGGGAACATGTTTCCGGATTCGACCATATCAGTAAGCCATTGCTTTTCGTCCAGGTCATTAACATGGTGAAATTCAAAGGCTATCGTTTTTGTATAAAGTTGTTTTAGGTATTGTACGGCTTCGTATCCGTCTTTCACATCATTAGGTGATTCGGGACAAATAAAGTCAGCCGGGATTTTTCTTAAATCATCTGCAGTCAACCCATATTTTTCGAAGTGAATTTGTTCCGTGTCTAATGCTTCTTCTTTTAAAGGATAAATATTTGCAGCTAGATGTCCATATGCACGGATATTTTCCGCTAATTTTACTGCAGACATTATTTTCTTCATAGGAAGAACTTCTCCAGTTTGTACAGTTGGTGCATTTCCGATAGTTACTTCAGCCGATACATCTAATGAAGGAGGACCTGATACTTCAAAAAAGTTTCTCAGTTCCGGATCTACTTCTTCCGGATTGGCTTGAAATAGATCGTATTGCTCCATGACATACCCAAGGTTTGGACCTGAAAAAGTTTTCCATGGGTCGTATGCCTTAGCGTCCTTGATGGTCATTTTGTAAACCCCCAAATTTTTCTCATAATTTTTTTCATTTCGTTTTATCCATCCCCAAATTCTTACTTCTAAATTTTCCCCAAATATATAATATATAATAAACAAATTTGGTTATTGAATAATAAAATTTTAAAGGATAAAACGTTTTCAGATGTTATATTAACATGTTTTTGTCGAAATATCCAAAGGTTAAAACACTTTATTCACCCTTTTTGAAACTATTTTTCTGCTTAATTCGTCATATTACGCCTTTAACAGACTTTATTGCTCATTTAAGTCCTTTTTCGCTAAAAAAAGATTTTTGTATTTTTGCATTTTGATTATTACCAGGTATATTTTACCATACCAAAAACCCTTTAAAATCAGTCAAACTGCCAAGCTGTTAAACTCAGATTCCCATATTGGAAAGTCCGGTGTAACAGCTTTGGCTTTTTGTTGTCATCCCCTGATCCCATGGCGATGACTAATGGAATAAAATGCTCTTTTGTAGGTACAGCATCTTTACTATAAGGAGCCATTTGCTCATAGTTAACCAAAGTCTCCATATCCCAATTCATGATCCTTTCTTCTACCCACTCCTCAAAACTGATTGCCCATCCCTCTGCCACATGCATATCTTCCTGAATATGGTTAAAGTTATGGACAATTCCACCGCTCCCGATAATAAGGACATTACTTTTCTTAAGATCCCCCAATACTTTGCCGATCTCATATTGCTTCGCAAATGGAAGATCGGGACTAATAGACAATGATACGATAGGGATATCGGCTTCAGGGTACATAATATGCAAAAGTCCCCATGCCCCGTGATCGAGCGGACGCCTATCATCTAGTTCCCCTAATACCCCTATTTTTGACAATAGGGTTAATATTTTATCGGATAACTCTAGACATCCCGAAGCGGGATATGTCACCTGATATATTTCTTCAGGAAAACCGGCAAAATCATAAATAACTTCATGTTTACTGACTGCTGAAATCAACTGCTCCTTACTTTCCCAATGTGCTGACAGGATAACGATTGCAGTTGGTTTATTCATAACTTTCATATATTCCTTTAAAAAAGAAGTGTAGCTGTTCTTTTCCAATGCTAATAGAGGTGTTCCATGTGATAAAAACAATGATGGCATCATAGAAACGATATATCCTTTCCCATGTAATCTCTTATCCCTATACCTTAATTTACTATATATAAACACTGAGTTCATCATTTAAATTGTATTTTAGGAGTTGTCTCATCAATCGTATCAAAGGTATACCCTTCTCTTTTTAGGTTTTCTATAATATCCGGCAATGCTTTTACCGTATTTTTCATACTATTGATATCATGTAATAAGATATTAACATGCTTTTGATCTTTCAATCCTCTTTTCACAGAGGTAATGATTTGTTGCTCACTTATCGACGGACTGATGCCATCTGTTGAATCGATGTTCCAATCAAAGTAAATATAACCTTTTTCTGATAATTGTTGAAGGATTCCATTAATGATTGGTCTAGTTGTAACCTGATGTCTAAGATGATTATTTGAACCACCCGGTATACGTACAATACGGCTCTTTACCCCATACTCTTTTTCAAGCATGGTTTCAAGCCTATTCAGATCTTGAAAAAAACTTTCCGTTGACCGATAAACAATAGAATAATCATGTGTATAGGAATGGAGGGCGATTTCATGACCCCGGGAAATCATTTCTTTATAGCATTGTTTTGCGTAAGGTTCTTCATTACCTTTTACAAAAAAGGTAGCTTTAACATGATATCGATCTAATATATCTAAAATATCCATCGTATTCGTAGACGGTCCATCATCGAATGTCAAATATGCAATTTTCTGATCTTCTTTACTTTTTACAAGCGGTGTTATTTCTTCCGGAATTGTTGCGTGTACAAGAACTGGCGGTTCACCTGTCATAACCAAGATAATGAAAGCACACATTATGAAAAGATATAGTCGGAATAGACTCCTCATATAGTTGTATCCCCTTCCTTTTGACCATTAAGGTGTACTAATTCAGGGGTTTCATGCGCAATAAGACAGCGGTAAAAAATACCGCTGTCTCCTCACTGCTTATCGATCGACATTAAAGTAACGCGCTTCAGGATGAGCAAATACAATAGCTGAAACAGAAGCCTCTGGTTCCATCATGAATCCTTCAGTCAATTCTACTCCAATATCCTGCGGTTGTAACAAACGGAATAGCTTTTCTTGGTCTTCCAGATTTGGACAAGCTGGATAACCAAATGAAAACCTTTGACCGGTATACTTGGCTGCGAACCGCTCTTTCATTGACATTTCTATAGGATCGCTTATACCCAGGTCATCTCTCATCAATTGGTGGATTCTTTCTGCAAATCCTTCTGCAGTTTCAAGAGCCAGTGATTGAAGAGCATGGTTTTTCAAGAAATCACCTTCAAGTTTTAGTTGTTCTGCCCATTTTCTGATACCTCTACCAGCTGTAACGAGGAAGAAACCAACATAATCCATTTCCCCGGAAGAAACCGGCTTCGCAAAATCCGCCAAACAAAGGTGTGGACTTGTATCTTGTCTAGGAAAATCAAAAGTTTCCAATACTTCCTGATGATTATCCGGATTATAAATGAATAACTGGTCTCCATCACTTTGAGCAGGGAAAAATTGATAAATAGCATTTAACCCGTAGTCTGGTTCTGCCTTTAAGAATTCAATCAGCTCATCAACCAAATCATTCAGTTGAATTGCTTTTTCATTCCCTTGCTTCACCAGCTCAGCAACTTTACCTTTTAATCCTAAATGATGACCAATTAACATTTGCCTATTAATATATGGTTGGATGACATCTAATGGATAATTTTTCAAAACATGTCTTTTGATGTCACGCGGTTTTTGAACCGGGACATTGCTTAACGGAGCTGCTGGTGTTTGCTTGCGAACTGGTTTTTCCATGGTTGCTGCAATTGCCGCATTGGCTTTCGATTTTTCCCGTTTTGCAACTAACTCCTCTAAGTAGACAACCTTTTTGTTGGAATCATGTAAAATATTCGTGACAGCTAATCCATCCATAGCATCTTTGGAATATAAAACAGGACCGCCATATTCTGGTGAAATTTTGAAATCAGTGAATTTACGGGATAATGCTGCTCCCCCCACTAATATTGGAGTATCAATCCCTGCCTGTTTTAAATCCTGGGCAGTTAAAACCATTTGCTGTGCTGATTTTACAAGTAATCCAGACAGGCCTATGATAGTAGGCTCATGTTTTCGGACCTCTTCAATAATTTGTTGTGGTGCGACTTTAATTCCAAGGTCAATGACTTCATAGCCATTATTGGAAAGAATGATATCCACTAGGTTTTTACCAATATCATGTACGTCACCCTTGACAGTCGCTAAAAGGATCTTACCTTTCTTAGCACTATCTTCAGCATTTTCCATGAGTGGTTCAAGATGTGAGACAGCAGCCTTCATCGCCTCGGCACTTTGAAGTACTTCCGCGACAATGAGCTGATTATCATTAAATAACCTACCCACTTCACTCATCCCATCCATCAATGGTCCATTGATGATTTCTAATGGAGCGTCCCCACGCTCGATTGCTTTATTTAAATCTTCAATTAAGCCTTCTTTCGTTCCCTCAATAATATAGTTACCTAAACGTTCGTTTAACGGAAGGATAACACCATTATCTTTCTTCTCCGCTTTTTTTCCACGATAAAATTCAGTGAAGATAGCTAATGTTTCTGTGGAGGTATTAAACAGGAGTGCTTCGGCCAGTTTCACTTCCTCTTCCGGTATCAAAGCAAAACGTTCAAGTTTTTCCGTATTCACAATTGCGTAGTCAAGACCAGCCTTTGTACAGTGATATAAGAAAACGGCATTTAGAATTTCCCTTCCGCGTGATGGGAGGCCGAATGACACATTTGAAATTCCAAGAATCGTTAAGCATTCTGGAAATTTCTCTTTGATTGCCTTAATTCCTTTAACCGTTTCTAAAGCAGAGCCTATATATTGCTCATCTCCCGTACCTACAGGGAAAACAAGCGGATCAAAAATGAGGTCGCTTTCGTTTAGGCCATATTTATTTACTAGCAAGTCCACAGAGCGGGTAGCCACTTCAATTTTCCGTTCAGCATCAACGGCCATTCCAATCTCGTCAATTGTTCCTACCACAACGGCAGCACCGTATTGATGAACGAGTGGAACAATTTTTTCAAAGCGCTCTTCACCATCTTCAAGGTTGATAGAATTAATAATTGACTTTCCTTGAGAATGCTTTAAAGCCTGTTCAAGAACGGCTTCATCTGTAGTATCAATGACTAATGGTACTTTCACTTTTTTGACAACTTCTTCGACGAATTCCTTCATATCACCTAACTCATCACCATCAGGATCAGCAAGACAAATATCAATGACATGGGCGCCTTTCTTCACCTGAGCACGAGCAATTTCGGCAGCTGGCTCATAATGCTTCCCACGAATTAACTCCTTGAATTTACGAGATCCGATGACGTTCGTTCTCTCACCGACGAACAAGGGACGCATTGAATCATCATAAATAAGTGGCTCAATTCCTGATACGGCATGACCATGTGCTGATTCCTTCATTTCACGGGGCTGTACGCCTTCTAGAACCTTAGAAAGCTCTTTAATATGTTCTGGTGTTGTTCCACAGCAGCCCCCAATGATATTGACCCAGCCTTTTTCTGCAAATTGCTTCATTTTCTCTGCAAGGGAAGTCGGGGATTCATGATAATGACCTTCTTCATCAGGTAGGCCTGCATTCGGATAACAGCTAATGGCGCTGTTTGATATATCTGCAAGCGTCCGAATATGGTCTATCATGAACTCTGGTCCTGTCGCACAGTTCAAACCAACAGCCACAGGCTTCATATGTTCAACTGATAAATAGAACGCTTCAATGGACTGACCGGCTAGGGTAGTACCCATCGGTTCGATTGTCCCCGAAATGATGACAGGCACTTCTTTCCCTGTTTTAGCAAAGGCCGCTTTTATTCCAGAAAAGGCAGCCTTAACATTAAGCATATCCTGACAGGTTTCCACTAACAACAGGTCCACACCACCGTCTAATAGACCGAGTGCCTGTTCTTCATAAGAATCGGTTAAAATATCAAATGTGGTTCCTCCTGTAACAGAAAGTGTTTTTGTTGTTGGTCCCATTGAACCAGCAACATATCTTGGCCATTTATCATTTGAATATTTTTCACAAGCTTTCACGGCAAGTTCAGCTGAAATTTTATTAAGCTTATAAGCAATCGTACTTATTTGGTATTCCTCAAGAACGATGCTCGTGGCTCCGAAGGTATTTGTCTCAATAATATCGGCACCTGCTGCTAAGTATTTTTCATGGATGGTTTGGATGATTTCAGGTTGCGTCAGTGATAAATATTCATTACATCCCTCGAATTGTTCTCCCCCAAAGTCCTTTGCTGTTAAATTCTCAGCTTGTAGCATGGTTCCCATTGCACCATCAAGAAGGAGAATCTTAGACTTTAACTGTTCTTGAATCGCTTTTTTATTCATGTACTGCCACCTCTGATGTATGTTTACTATCGACTTCTCTAATATATTTTGTAAGTTCCGCAGTCATTTCATAGCGAAGGAATGGTGTAATTAAATAAATCCCCTTGAATTTTTCTCTTGCGGCGTCCACCAGTTCTCTGGCGATATTCACACCTTCCATTCTTGACTTTATCGGGTCATCCCCTGCTAAAGCCATAGCCCGCCTTACATTATCAGGTAATTTAATACCCGGTATTTCGTTATGGATAAATTCCGCATTTCGTGTGCTCGTTAACGGCATAATTCCGACGAAAATCGGAGTATCTATATGTTTTGTCGCTTCATAAACCTCTTCAATCTGATCGACTGAATAAATCGGTTGGGTCAAAAAGGACTGAGCACCGCAAGCAATCTTCTTTTCCATCCGCTGAACGGCCTTATTCAAATATTTCACATTTGGGTTAAAGGCAGCCGCAATTTTAAAATTTGCCCGTTGACCAAGACTTTGACCGGAATAGGAAAGACCTTCATTAAATTGTTTTACCATACTAATTAAGTCAAATGACGATAAATCATAGACTGAAGTTGCACCTGGGAAGTCCCCTATTTTTGAAGGATCACCAGTGATAATCAGAATCTCGTTCAACCCCACCGTTTGAAGCCCCATTAAATGTGATTGAAGGCCAATTAAGTTCCTATCACGGCACGTAATATGCACCATTGGATTTACATCTAATTGGTTTTTCAACAAATTGGCCAGCGCCTCATTAGATATCCTCGGCGAAGCAAGTGAATTATCAGCTAATGTAATCGAATCAACACCCGCATTTTTTAATGCCTCCGCACCAGCCATAAAACCTTCAATTCCTAATTTTTTCGGCGGATCAAGTTCAACAAGAATCGTTCTTTCAGTTTTGGCCTGCTCATGCAGGGGTAGTTCCAGTTCTCTATGATTCACTTCAATTATTTCGATTTCACGTGCTTTCGTCATTTTTTCTTCTACTGGAACTAAACTCCCAATCGCATTTTTCACAGATTGAATATGAAGTGGTGTTGTTCCACAACACCCACCGATTATCGTGGCACCCTGCTCACGAAGCTCAAGGGCACTTGAGCCAAAATATTCAGGCACTGCTTTATAAACTAGTCTTCCATCCACGTAATCCGGTAGGCTAGCATTTGGATAGATAGCGATAGCCGCATGCTTTGGCAAAGTCACTTCTTCCAAGGCGCGAATCATATGATGTGGACCTAGACGGCAATTCACACCAACAACATCAGCACCCAATTGCTCGAGTTTTTGAAATGCTTCATTTAAATGGATCCCATTTTGAAGATTACCTAATTCATGCATCGATACATTTGCAATAATTGGCAATTCCGTTTCTTTTTTAGCAATTTGCAACACGGTTTCAAGTTCTTCCAGATCATAAAATGTTTCAAGGAGAATCCCATCAGGATTTTCTATAAGCAGACTATATAGCTGCTCACGAAAACCTCGCTTAATTTCTTCCATGCTTAAATCCGATTTACGGATACTTCGCTGAGCCCCTATAGTACCAAATACAAATGCATTGCCTTTTGCAGCTTTTTTAGCAAGGATAACTCCCTGTCGGTTAATTCGGCTTACTTCATCTTCAAGACCATGCCTTTTCAATTTATTAAAGTTGGCTCCGTAAGTATTCGATTGTAGAATATCAGCACCTGCTTCTAAATAGGCACGATGAATGGATTCAATTTGATCAGGATTAGTGCAGTTTAATTCCTCATAACATTGATCGATTCCATATGAGTATAATAATGTTCCCATTGCTCCTTCTCCAACCAGCATTCTTTCTTTCAATTCTTTACGAAAATCCATATGTACACCCTCTCTCAAAAACAATTCTGTTTTTGTCGTTTTCTATGAGTATGAGAGAAAAGAAAAAAAACCTTCTCAAAGAAGAAGGTTTTTTGAAACATTCTCCTCATCTATCAAGCTCTGCTTGCTGGATTTAGCACCTTTGCCTAAGCTGGTTGCTGAGGTTTCCTCGGGCCAGTCCCTCCACCTCTCTCGATAAGATCCATTTATAAAGTTTTCTTAACATTTCAAAATTTGTTTATATTTAATTTACATTAATAATCTGTCAATTTCAATAGTTTGATAGTCATTTTTTTCTTTTCTACTAAGATCATACATCCTTCAAAGTTTAAACTCTCTTTAATATCCTTTGTTTCCAGTCCACCGCTAACGAATCTACAGAAAGTAGAGCATGAGCTCCATCCTGTCCGTCTCGATTATGCAGGATCACTTCAGTTGCATAATATACAGAGATGTTTTCTTGAAGTCGATCTAATAAAACAATTTCATCTTGTTTTTTAATAACTCCTTCTTGAATGACCTTTGCAAAATAACCAGTAAAACTTGTTTTCATCACTGATGTCAAAAACTTAGGTTCTTGGTTAAAATGAGAAATAGTCGAGCAAGGAATTCGTCCTTGGGTGATCTGAACAATTGTCCCACCTATTTGATAGATATCACCGATATACGTTTGAGTTTCCATCATCCCAGCTACTGTTAAATTCTCACCAAAAGCAGGGATATCAAGCTGTTTAGAGAATTTTTCATTCCAAAATGAGTAATGCTCAAAAGGATAAATGCACAATGCACGGTCAGGGCCTCCATGGAACTTTAGATTCCCTACTCCGTCTCCAACTATTCCTGATTTTGTTACGGTCACATTATCCAAAGTTTTTTTATCCATAGCTGATAAAATCTTAACATTCGAAAACATTTCCTGTTTAGGCTTTCCGGCTTGAAGGGACACGATTTTTCCATTTTCCAATTAACATCTTCCAATCCTATTTACTTTATATCATCCTTATATGAATACATTATACTAAAAATTCATTTTATTCTGCATCTATTTTAATTACTTTACTATTTCAGAGAAGATAAAAACGTCTACTTCCGGGAGAAATGGTGGAAAATTACTGATTTTCAGAAAAATCGTACTATAGTTTCGGTAATTTGGTTGCTATTTCAGAATTAAATATGGTAGAATATGAACACAATATATAGTCGAAAAACAAAATTGGTCGCCTATATGTTGATTTCACGATTAATTTCCTCTTTGTCGCTCTTCAGGGAGCGAATTTTTTTGCCTTCTTCAAATCCACTACTCAATCCCTACAATAAAGATCAGCCATATATCGCCTTACTGAATGACACTATCATCTTCAGAATAATATTTTGCTCTGCTCAGAATCACTCCATTAAAACACATCAGCCTAAAACACTACCTTTTCTTTTTAAATTCTCAGCTTCTTCTCTGTCAAAAAGAACCATTTCGTTTTTCTTACTAAAAAAACCAAGGGTTTTAATTCACATTCTTCCTCTACCGCATAGATTAGTCCTACAAATATCTCCACGGGCAACCCAATTATCTATACAAAACACAAACTTTATTAATATGTATTCCGTTTAAACTCTTCAGCTATGTGTACCTCTTTAACCACTGTATTCACTTTGTTCCCCTTCTGAAAAAACAAAAAGAAGCTGAGAGACATTGGTTCGTCTTCCACTCAGCTTCTTTTTTTACGCTTGTTTCTTTTTTTTCGGTGCCGCTTTTTTCCGGGTCGTCGTTTTTTTCCCTTCCAGTTTATCAGGTTTCGTTCGATCAATGGATGCTTGTAAAGCTTCCATTAAATCGGTAACATTGTTGGACACTGTTTCTTTTGTTTTGGCTGTAATCGTCTTCTGTCCTGTCTTCTTTGATTCAATCAGCTCAAGTAACGCCGTTCGATAATCATCATTGTATTTTGTCGGATCGAAAGTCGTCGTTAATTGATCTATTAATAAAATTGCCGTATCAATTTCTTTTTTTACAATTGTATCATTTGCAGGGATATTCGGAACATCTGCTGCGGAGCGTACTTCATCTGGATAATGAATCGTTTCCATCAACAAGGTGTTATCTACAACCCTTATAACCGCCATTTGTTCCTTTGAACGGATGATGATTTTTGCTAACCCAACTTTATTCGATTCCTTGAGTGCTTGCCGCAATAGGGAATAGGCTTTTATGCCACCATCATTTGGAGACATAAAATAACTACGGTTAAAATATATCGGATCTATTTCTTCAATTTTAACAAAATCCATGATTTCCACTGATTTTTCTTCATTTTGTTTTTTAAGTTCTTCTAGCTCATTGTCTTCTAATACAACAAACTTTCCTTTTGTATATTCAAAAGCACGAACAATGTCTTCCTTGCCTACTTCCTTCTGGCAGACCGGACAAACTTTTTCGTATTTAATTGGTGAGTGGCATTCCTTATGCAACGTTCGCAAGGATATGTCCTTATCTTCCGTTGCGGCATGAAGTTTTATCGGAATGTTCACCAAACCGAAAGAAATGCTTCCCTTCCAAATGGTATGCATATTCATCACCTCATAACTTTTTATAAATAGAAGTACAGGCTTATTATTCCCTCTTGTCTAAAATAATTCGAAAAAACATTTGCCAACTCTAACACCTCATTATTTTGGCAAAAATAATGTCAATCACTTATTGCGGAGGTACAAATAAAATGAAACCGATGCTGCCAACATATTACCCCGAAGCCCCGAAATCCACGGATTGGCGTTATGAAGTCAAATATGACGGTTTTCGTGCCATTTTAACAATAGATGCCCATACGGTAAAAATTACGAGTCGAAACGGGAAGGAATTATCTTCCCTTTTCCCAGAAATCAGTACATTTATTAATGACCTAGATCTTAAAAGTTTTCTACCACTGCAGTTAGATGGTGAATTAGTCTGGCTCACAAATGAAGCAAAAGCAGACTTTTTTGAGGTACAATGGCGTGGCCGCCTACGGAAACAATCCCTGATTTCTGAAAAAGCTAATTTTACCCCATGCCGGTTTATCGTGTTTGACCTGCTTAGGATCAACGGAAATGACCTTACCACTAATTCAATGTCAGAACGAAGGAAAATGATTAAAAACCTTGGAGAAATACTTGAATTGCCTATGCCTCCTAATCCAAATGATAAGGCTTTAATTCAATTGATTGAGAGTTATGTCGATTTAGATAAGGCAATAAATAAAGTCATCCTCTTAGATGGAGAAGGGATAGTCGCCAAGGAAATTCAAAGTACTTGGCAAGAAGGAAAACGTTCCACTTCCTGGATCAAAGTGAAAAATTGGAGGGCTGTTTCCTGCTTCATCACAGCTTTGAATAAAGAAAACGGATATGTTTCCCTCGCAGTATATAAAGGGAATGAAATCACGAAAATTGGTAGTGTCAAAAATGGGCTTAGCGCTCATGATAAAAGTATCTTACACGAACTGATAAAACAAAATGCTTCAGAAGAAGACGAACAATTCTTTTATATACATCCGTCCATTTGTATTGAAGTTCAATTTTTACATGTATACGAGGAAAATGAATTACGTGAACCTCAGTTTTCACAATGGCTTTTACAGACATCCCCCAATGAATGTACTTGGGAAAAATTCGTAATCAGCCAATTTACATTTCCAGATTCAATACAAATATCTTCCCGGGATAAACCACTTTGGATAATCGATGACAAACAGGTGATAAAAGTTGAATACCTTCAATATTTACGAGAGGTTTCTGCATTTTTCTTACCCTTTTTAAAGGATAAACTGCTAACAACGATTCGTTATCCCCATGGATCTATGGACAATGAAAAATTTTTCCAAAAAAACAAACCAGATTATGCGCCTGCATCTATTAAAACGTTCTGGGATGAGGATATTGAGTATATGTTGTGTAATGATATTGAAACATTGCTGTGGTTTGGCAACCAACTTGCACTAGAGTTTCATACTCCATTTCAGAAAGCGGGAAAAGTAAAACCTGATGAAATCGTCCTGGATTTAGATCCACCCTCGATTGAATTTTTTTCTTTAGCAATTAAAGCTGCACTTGAAATAAAGAAGGTAATGGATTCTTTAAATATCAAAGCATTTGTAAAAACTTCCGGAAACAAAGGGCTGCAAATTCATATTCCACTACCGGAAGACATCTTTTCCTATCAAGAAACACGTATGTTCACCGATTTTCTCGGTCATTACTTAATAAGCTCTTACCCAGATGATTTTACAATGGAACGATTGAAGAAAAATCGGCAAAATCGACTCTACCTTGACTTTGTACAGCATAGTGAAGGGAAAACCATTATTGCCCCTTATTCCCCGCGCGGTAATCCGTTTGCTGGTGTTGCTACACCATTATATTGGGAAGAAGTGGGCGAAAGACTTCAGCTCAAAGACTTTACGATTGAAACCGTACCAAATAGAATTAAAAGATTGGGGTGTGCCTTTAAGGATTACAGACATGTCAATAATGGCCCTGCTTTTCTTGAGGTTTTGTCCTTTCTCAAACAAAAAAAGACCAACTCATAGTTGGTCTCGTACTTTATAGCGTAGTTTTTAAATAGCTTTGTACTTCTGCCTGCAACTTAGCATACAGACTTGTTTCCGCGTCATAGTCATGTTTTTCAAGTAGTTCAAACTTTTCCGGCTGATTTAAGTCAATTTCAATCAACGCCTTATATTCATAGGTTGCGTTCCCGATTAAATCAATCGAATATTTTTTGCTTTCTTTATCATAATGCACAACACATTTAACTTTCCCGCCATTATTATAAACGGAAATTTCACTTTCTAATGAGTTTAGTCCAACAGAACATGTAATCAGACTAGAAGCCGACATCGCTGTTCCGCAGGCATTTGTGAATCCTACGCCTCGTTCAAATGTCCGGACATAAATACTACCTGGCTCCAGCTCTTTCACAAAACTGACATTGACACCATCAGGGAACAGCTCGTTCGACTGATTGACCTTCATTGAAAGTTCTGCCTGCAATTCACTTTGCAGCACATCACTATCGACCAAAGTAATTAAATGCGGATTAGGAACTGCCAATGCCGAAAATAAAAGGGAATCATGTAGCTCCGGCAATGGTTCATTTTGCAATTGTTCCTTTTCAACGATAAGCGGAAGGTCCTTTACCTTAAAACTAACTGGGGAAATTTCCACCTTGAAAGTTGGAATCCCTTTATAGATATCTTCCGTTTTTTCAACGAGTAAATTTGCTTTCATCGTCTCCACAATCATTTTATCAAGCCCTAGAACGTCATATGCATAACGAGCCACACAACGAAGTCCATTACCACACATTGATGCTTCCGACCCATCCGCATTAAAGACACGCATTCTTGCATCTGCATGTTCACTTTTCATTACAAATAAAATACCATCCGCTCCGAGCTTTTCCCTATTACAAAGAGTCTGGGCTAAATTTTTGCGTTCTTCTTCAGTAAACGTCAAGGTTGTTGTTAATTCATCAATGATTAAAAAATCATTGCCTGATCCATGGCTTTTTAAACCTTCAATAATCATCCTGTCACTTCCTCAATTTGCTACTTTTATATATCATTATTTTAATATCTTTTATCATAGCATTTTCAGAACAGATGTGTCATTGCGAAATTTACAATAAATCGAAATTTCCTTCAGGAGTTTTTTTCATCTCACCTATTAAAGGCACAGAGTGTAAGCAACATTATAGTCCACTCCATTTTAGTTACTATATGCAATAAAGAGCGGCTAGAATAAGAAGTTTCTTATTCCAACCGCTCTTCCAAAATGTCAACCAATCATTCCGATAATAAAATAGACGATAAACAATCCCGCACTCACATACATCGGAGTTGAGACCTCTTTTGCTTTTCCAGTTACCAGTTTCAAGAACGGGTAAAGGATAAAACCAAAAGCCATTCCATCTGCAATACTGTAAGTAAATGGAATGATTGTGATAATTAAGATTGCCGGTATGCTTTCGGTAAAGTCGCTAAAATCTAGCTTTTTAATATTTTCTAGCATCAGAATGCCAATAATAATTAATATTGGAGCAATGGCACTGTCTGGGATCACTTTAATTACCGGTATAAATAATAGGGAAAGAATGAATAACAGGCCTGTCACTACTGATGTCAAACCAGTTCTGCCTCCTGATGCGATTCCAGCTGCTGTTTCGACAGTTGCAACCGTAGGACTAGAACCGAAGATACCTGAAAGAAGAACGGAAACACTTGTAGCTTGCAGTGACTTTTTATAAGCTTCAGGACGGTTGATACTTTGTACATGTCCGTGTACAAGACCAATATTTTCAAAGACAAGAACCATTGTCATAGCAAAGACGCTTATCCAGAATTCAATTCTGCCTGCCTCAATGAACGATAATGAAAAGAAGAGATCACTATAGGAGGCTGTGTCTAAACCTGAAAATTGGATATCCGAGAGTTGAACTGTACCAAACCAGTAAGCAATAAGACTACCTGCTATGATGGTAATCATAAAATTACCTGGAACATTCTTGATAAATAACGTGATGGCCAGTAAAAATGTCAGCACCGTCGAAAGCACAGCTGGATCACCTAAATCTCCAAGGGCAACAATTGACGACGAACCGCCTGTTATAATCCCGCCCTTTTCGAGACCGATTAGCATCAAAAATAAACCTAGACCCACAGAGATGGCATCTTTTATCGAACTTGGGATTGAATCACTAATTAATTTCGAGTATTTTGTAAAAGCGATGACTACAAAAATAAACCCCGAGATAAAAACAGCACCAAGTGCCGATTGCCAAGACAGACCCATTCCTTGAACCATTGTATATGCAAAAAGGGCATTGACACCCATGCCTGGAACGATAAGGATTGGAACATTTGCCCAAAGCCCTATCATGATACAGCTTAAAGCTGATAGAAGAATTGTGGCAATTACTGCACCATTAATCGGTATGCCCGCCTCTGATAAAATCAGAGAATTCACGACGAGAATATACACTATCGTAAAATAGCCGACAACTCCGGCGAGGATTTCACGTTTTCCATTCGTTTCATATTTGGAAAAATGAAAAAACGCTTCCAAGTTTTTTTTATTCATGTTGTATCCTTACTAAATTTATCCCTCACCCACCCGTTTGTATCTGTGACAAACTACACTTGGTGATTTTAACAAAAAAACTGATAAAAATAAATAGCATTTCTCAAACTTAAAAAAACTGTCGGAAATAATTCCGACAGTTTTTTCAACGAACCAATTGTTTTTATTGGTTTTCTTCTACCGCATAACCATCAACAACCAATTCTAATTTACCTGTATCCGGCGAAATAATCAGTCCATGTACAGGAATATTCTTTGGAATTAAAGGATGGCCTTTGATTACTTCCACGCTTTTTTTAACACTTTCATATACATCATCAAATCCGCGAAGCCAACTACGGATATCTATTCCCGCAGCTCCAAGTGTATCAATGGTACTTTTCGGAATATCACGATCAATCATCTTTTCAACTACAGAATCAGCATCAACTGATGCCATTCCACAGTCATGATGAGGTATAACAAAAACTTCATCTGCTTTTAGCTCATAAATAGCTACAAGAATACTCCGCATGACGCTTCCAAATGGATGGGAGACGATTGCGCCAGCAGTTTTCAATATTTTCACATCGCCATTTTTGACATTCATAGATTTTGGCAATAACTCGACAAGCCGAGTATCCATACAACTGATAATAACCATACGTTTCTCAGGGTACTTATCAGTTGTGTACTTAACATATTCACCTTCTTCTACAAACTGTTCATTAAATTCAAGAATTTCATTAAGTAAACTCATAATTACCACCCTTTTTTCTATGTATTTCACTTTTATTATATCAAATATTTCGAAGATTGGTTAAAAAGATATTTTAGTCAATTAGAGCGATGGTTTAGAGTAGCTGCACAAAACCCAAATATGATGATCTTTGGACTTTCTTCAACGTTAGATGAAAAGGTAAGAATAGGTGTATTTGTCTTAAATCTTTTCCCCCACTCTAAGGGCATCCACCCTTCTTGGTACGAAACAACCTTTTCTCCTTCTTTTGTCTTAATCTCAAAAGAAGTTAAACTTCCCGATGTTTGAACAGGCATCCATTCTGTCCCGTCAAACTTATAAATCATTCCATTAATTTTCACGAGTGACTTATTTTCTTGATAAAACCCAATAACCCCACCTTGATGATCCAAAATCGTAACCTTATTAAAAAGGCCTCTTTTAATATAGTACTTAGCAAGTAAATGCCCCTCATGGTCGACCAATTCATATCGCTTAGGCAATAGCATCGATAAGAAATTCGGAACCATCCACATGAACCACTTCATATTTAAATCTCGAATTTCGCCCAAAAGAGACCCATTAGGCGCAAATAGGAGTAGCCGTAAAGTTGGAGCAGGCATAAAAGTCAGTAGTACATGTTTAGTTTGTAATAAACCTGTATTCGTTTCAATTAGTTCGATAGGCAATTCCTTTATTCTATTTTCATAAATCCGATGACTTACAAATTGGGCAATACTTAAAAAAATAAATGGAGCCGTTATCAATAAAATGTTACCAGGAATTATTGTAAAAGCATGACAAATAAAAAAAACAATGGCCAATACAAGAGAGATCCAAGATGCATGAAAATTTGAATTGCTCGTTTTTTGATAATATTCGCGAATATTCATATTCTGCTCCTTACTCCTTATATAGAAGAATCACCGTCTGAATTGACAATTATCGGCAAGGTGTCAAGCGACCTGTCACTCATTTCTCTTAAAGGTTATTGAAGGAAATATTATAATACTTTATTCGCTTTAATGTGACCTATTCCCTTTTTTAATAATAAGGCAATTATCGAACTAAACACAGCGTCGTAATTATTTTTCCTAACAAAGTAAATATTCCCAGATGATAAAAAGGGACTCGTGTATAACGAACCCCTTTTTACATTCTATAAAATTCTAAAAATTAGTGGAAAGCGATAGTCTGTTCCTTCATAAGCCCTGACTGCAGCAATGATAGTAAATACGATTAAAGCTATTCCGATAACCGGCAATAGTAAGAATCCAATCAGTACCAGTGACAGAATCCCTGCAACAATCGAATATACGGTGTAGGAAATAAAAAAGTTCAGATATTCCCTTCCGTGATAATCTACAAATTGTGACGAGTCCTTCTTAAGTAGCCAAATGACCAAAGGACCGACAAAAGCTGTAAAAAAGCTGATGACATATATAAGGGCAGCAAACACTCTTTCATCTTTAGTAGGCATAGTGTCTTCTCCTCCTCTCTCATATGAATAATTACGAATCAAATAACAAATAGTTTCATTTTCCTTTCATTATATTCGAAAAAAGTTGAAGAGGACTATCTTTTCCTTCACAAATCTTGTTGGTAATTTAATTTCCAAAAAATCTGAACATTTTCATCCTTCTTGTGCATACAGATAAAATAAAGGATTGTCCTAAAACACCTAGACTGGGGTGATGTTTTTTTGCTAAATCAATTTCAAGCCTTTATCCTTGGAATCATTCAAGGCTTGACTGAGTTTTTACCTATTTCAAGTACAGGACATTTATATTTAGGGCGGCATTTATTCCATCTTGACGAGGCAGGCATTTTTCTAGATACCATGCTTCATATCGGAACCTTGCTTGCCTTATTAGTTGTCTACAAGGATGACATTATTTTCTTACTGAAAAACCCTTTCTCCAAAATGACGCTGCTCTTGATTGCAGGAACATTCCCTGCTGTGGTTGCCGGTCTTTTACTAGGCGATTGGTTTGACGGCCTATCAAAAACAGGAGTGACAATCGCCTGGGAATTTTTAGTCACCGGACTGATTTTATGGTTAGCAGACGGGGTAAGAAAAGGGAGCAAATCGCTGAATGAAATTTCCATAAAAGATGCCCTTATTATCGGGACATTTCAAGCCGCTGCCATCATGCCTGCCCTATCACGTTCTGGATTGACCATCGCCGCTGGACTTTTCTGCAAGCTTGACAGAGCCACTGCCGCCTATTTTTCCTTTTTGTTATCGATTCCTGCAATTACAGGGGGCATCGTATTTCAGATGAAACCCATTTTTACAGGAGATGTTGAACGGCTTCCAATCACAGCCCTTTTTGTCGGTACCCTGGCCGCAGCAATCTTTGGCTATATCGCCGTTGTGTGGATGATTGATTTTTTAAAGAAGCGTTCACTGAAAATATTTTCTATTTATGTTTGGGCACTCGGTACGATCATTTTATTCATGCAAATTACAGGGAAATTTTAATAAAAACAAAAAGCATTTCTCAAAAAAATAGGGAATAAAATCAATTTTTCTAAAGAAAAAAGCACGCGTTTGCCTTCCAATTTTAACCTTCATAAAAAAGTTGAAATTTGACGAAAAAAAAGGCAAAAAACCTATTCCCAAACCGTTTTTTTTTTAGTATTATACCTTCGTAAGGTTCTTTAGATTTATATATTTTCAGACAATAAAAATAGGGAAGGCAAATGGTGCGCCACCGGTTTCCGGTTCTAGTGGGTTCGATTCCCACCCCGAAATTTTTTGACGAACGACTTAAAAAATTTCGAGGGTGGGCAGCGACTACGCATAAGAACTGCCCTCAAACGGAGGGACGGAAATGTTAAAAAAGAGAGATTTTACAGATTGTTTTTCTCTTTATGAACAAATGACGCATCCAGATGTCTTCCCTTTCGTGCGCCATAAAGTAGATTCATATGAAGAATATGTATTCGTTACTAAGCAAACGATCGAGGCCGAAGAAACTGGTGAACTCATTTCACGAACAATTTTAGATGAATGGGAAAACCCCATCGGTTGTATTTCTTTATACGATATTGAAAATGGTGCAGGTTTCCTTGGCACGTGGCTTGGCAAACCCTATCATGGTAAAGGATATAATGCCATCGCAAAAGATGCTTTCTTTAAAGAGCTTTTTTTCGAGCTCGGTATGGAAACAGTCTTCATGCGTATTCGCAAAAAAAATATCCGTTCTTTGAAAGCCGCTGAAAAGCTCCCCTATGCCGTCAATGCAAACGGAACAAGAAAGTCCCTTTATGATCAAATTAATCATGGTGAAGATATCTTTGATTTGTATGAAATTCCTAAAGATTTATACACCTTTCACATCCTTAGACAGAACGATGATGACGAACAGCAGTTACTTGAAGCATAAAAGAAATAACGCAAGTTAATATCCTTGGATAAGATAGGTTACTTATTATTCATATAAGATAGGAGCTTCCTAAATTGGAACGCTCCTTTTTCAATTTTTACAGGAAGATATAAAAGAATGTTGCAATACCCTATTATTTTTAGGATTATTTTTTTATAATGAATACACTTGACTTATTCACAAATATATTCAAACCGTTTTTGAAAGGAACTAATCATGAAAAAATCATTTACTTTTATCATGCAACTTTTAATGTTGCTTATCCTTTGCAAGCTTGGCTATTATTTATCTGATCACCTTCAATTGCCTATTCCAGGTAATGTAATCGGCATGATTCTTTTATTCATTTTGTTACAGACAAGAATTCTAAAAGTCGAGTGGATTGAACTTACTTCAGGATTTCTGGTGAAGCACCTTGCCTTTTTCTTTATCCCTATTTCTATTAGCTTAATGACCATGGGGTGGCTTTTCATAAAATTTGGTCTGCCGTTAGCACTCACATTGGGCGTCAGTTTAATTTTTGGATTTATCGTTTCAGCCTGGACGGTTCAGAAGTTATCCCATAGAGGAGAGGTTAAACAGCATGACAACGCTCATTACCATTTATAGCATATTAATAACAATCCTTGCCTATTTTATTGGAAGGAAAATATATGCTAAACATCCATCACCCTTTACGACTCCCGTATTTTTTAGTACGGTAACAATTATTCTTGTGCTTCTGTTCAGCGGTTTAGATTTCAATGATTATTCAACAGGTAAAGACATCATTACCTATTTCCTGGGCCCAGCTACCGTTGCCTTGGCCGTACCACTTTATAAAAATAGGACCATAATTGTTAAATATGGAATTCCTGCTATTAGCGGCATGCTTTTAGGGCTTACGGTAACATTAATTCTTGCCTTCGTCATCGCCAATGCCTTTTCTCTTCCACAGTTCATTCTTCAAGGATTAGCGGTTAAGTCAATTACAGTACCAATCGCTGTAGAAATCACCGAACTTTATGGAGGTAACCCTAATGTTTCAGCCGCCTTCGTTATTTTGACCGGAGTATTAGGTACGATGATTGCCCCTAGAATGATGGATAAACTTAACATTACTATGCCATTCGCTCGCGGCATTGCTTATGGTACTATTGCTCATGGTCTCGGTACTGCGCAAGCTACACAGGAAAGTGAATTTACTGGTGCTGTCGCAGGCGCAGCCATGGCTATCGCCGGTATCCTTATTTCCTGCTTCTTTCCTCTAATAGATAATTTTTTATAAAATAAAAGAACCGCAACGTCAAGAGACGTTGCGGTTCTTTTGAAACTGCCAGTCCCTGTTTTTTTAATGCTGAACTTAGTTATTAGGGAGTTTTTCATTTTTAAACGGATTGTATTCGAGAGTACCAGCATTGGCAAGGTTAACATTTATGTTAATTTGTTCGAAAGAATTTGCATGCAAATAATCCTTCGGTTCATTAATATTGTTGTTCTTCCAAAATCGCAAGTCTTTTCGGTACAATTTTTGGCCAAGACCAAGTGGATCCCCATTGCGTTTTAAGCCAATTTCAAATGTTTGTTCAATGTCTTTTTTTATATAATCCTGAACAAATTTTTCAAGGTTTTTCAAGCTATCGTTTGTTGATAATTCTAAAATACTCCCCTTAATGTCAACATCTAAGGTGAATTTAGCTTCATTATTTTTCACAATCGGTTTAATTTTTACATGAGGGTGAGTTAACGAAATATAAGTTGTCCCATTCGCTTTTGTGAATTCGATTGGTGTTCTATTCGTTTTCTTTGTAATCCAACGCGATCCTTTCAAGTCTTCAACTGAATACCAATTCATGGATTTTTTATAATAAATCACATAAGCCCCGTCAATTGTAAAGGTCTTCCGCTTTTTTTTATCTTCAGTCCAATCATTGCCACTCCATGAAATAGTTGGGAGTGTTGTTGTGATAGATACATCCCTGTAGGTGGAAATAAAGGTTCTCAATGTAATCGGTTCAATATAGGAAAGGTTTTCATAGATAGGTTTTGGAAAATGCAACTCTGAGTATAAAGGGGTTAAATTAAAAAACCCTTTTATAGAAAACAATTCATCCAAAGGTTTTTTTGTCGCAAAAATATTACTTGAATACCTGATTAAATTAAACCTGAAGGCGGCATCCACTATATCATTAATATTATGCTCTATTGCTTTATCTGTGAGCACAAATGTTGAAACTTGTCCAAGATATAATCGCTGTTGAGCTGTTTGATATAAGTGATTAATGGCTTCTGATATGGATTTCCCACTATGTTTGCCTATATAAACTTTTGTTGGTTCCGAACTTTTAGCTTCAGTTTTGGCAACAGCAGACAAATCAACAAGTTGCACATACACAACATACTTACCGTCTTCATAATCTACTCCTAAAGCAGTTACATAATGGATATCCTGAATGTCTTTATAATCCCAGCAACCTGTTAAAATGAACAAGACCGAAAAGATAAGGAAAAGCTTCGACAAACGTCGTGTCATTGTTACTCCCCCTTTTGCGTGCGATCAAGAGCACCTTCATTTTTTTTCTTTGAATACCACGGTCTTTTGAAAATAGCATCTGTGAGTTTTTGGAAATTAGGCGGTGAAAATTCATTCATATATGGAACTCCAAATGACTCAAGACAAGAGACCCAACAAGTAACAATTAAGAAACCAACAAGAAGACCATAGATGCCTAGAACAGAACCTAATATTAAGATAAATAAACGAAGCACAGATACAGTCCCCGTTAAAGATTGATTAACTAATGTATAGGATGCGACTGATGTGACCGAAGCGATAACAAGCATCGTTGGGGACGTCAAACCGGCACGGATAGCTGCATCACCGACAATTAAACCACCTACAACCGCCACAGTTTGACCAACTGCTTGTGGCAGCCTTACTCCAGATTCTCGAAATAGCTCAAATAAACCGAGCATAAGGAACATTTCAATGGCAACAGAAACAGGAAGGCCCAACCTTGAGATGCTGACTGTTGCAAGTAAAGGAAAAGGCATCTGGTCAATGTTATATGCTGATAAAGCTACCCAAAACCCTGGAAGTAAAATAGAAAAAATCAAACCAAATCCTCGAAGAAACCGTTCAAAAGAAACGAATAGAAAAGGAAGACTCGAATCTTCAGCTGCTTTAATCTGAAGCAATAAAGTGGTCGGGGCTATGATAACAGTAGGTGCACCGTTCATAAGTACTATAAACCTGCCTTGGGTTAATGATCCGACACAAAAATCGGGTCTGCTTGTATAATGAGTCAAAGGAAATAATTTGAATTTCCCTTTAGAGATGAGTTCCTCAAGCTGATGGCTACTAATTAACACATCAACATCTAGAGTATTCAGTCTTTCACGGACGAGCCTAACAAGTTCAGGATTGATGATGTCATCTATATACATCAGTGCTACTGTAGTTTGACTGCGATTCCCAATAATAAACTCTTCGTAAGAGAGGGAACCTGTTCTCAGCCGTTTACGAATGAGAGCAACGTTTGTCGAAAGGTCTTCAACAAATCCATCACGTGGTCCACGAAGGGATACTTCAAATGAAGATTCCTCTGGCTTCCGGTTGGGAACATCAGGCAAAGGTAATGAAAATAGCTGTTGTGATTGTTGAAAGAAAATTAACACTTCGCCGCTAAAAATCCGTCTATTTACATCGTCGTTGTCAACTGGACTGCAAGAAATTTCTGTCAATGCTAATGAAGGATGAAATGCCGTTATCATATTTCTAATATTATCTTTCTTATCTAACATTGATTTGAGGTTTCGTAATACATTGCCATTCAACTCAAGAGTATCTACCATTCCAGGATAAAAAAATAAAGTGATTTTAGCTGTTTCGTCATTTTCACCTAATATCACCTTAAATGATACGTCCGGACTATTGCTGAAAAGTCGCCTGAAGAACTCTTCGTTATAAAATGACTGTTCAATTTGTTTATTTTTGAATAGTTTCATCAGAAACCTCCTTCCGTTTAGGTTGTATAACTGCGGTAACTGTAAACAAAAGAATTAGGGTTACAAGGAAAAAGAAAGTTCCTTGAAAATAATAGTTCTTTAAAAAATCATAAAAAATGATATTACTAAGAGGAATAATAGTGATGATAACCATCATAATGGCAAGACTCATGAGTATCCCCTTTTTAATGAGCAGTGATTTGACTCTTAATAAATCAGGAATTAAAAACATGGCTATAGAAATTCGAATAAATGCGCCTGAAAGCCATTGATATATGGAAAAGAAGTCAGTATGGGCAATATATTTTCCAATTGTCAACAGTCGCCATTGTTCATAAGCCGGATAGCGCATTTCATTAGACAGGACGGGTCCAAACTCAACAATGGCACCAGTAAGCGGCCCGAGAATTAATATAGTTACAATAACCATCATTCCAATAACTGTTTTCAGCTTAATGGAATCCCCATTAGATAGGTGATGCTGGAACAATATAATGATAATCAACTCCAAATATCCATTTGCTATGTAGTACATTGACTTAATGCCATGAAAATAGCCTTGTTCGAATAGAGGAAATAGAAAATCATAATTTTTTTCGGGAATATTACCAGTGGCTACAAAGATACCAAGGATAATGACAAAAGGTAATAAAATAGCTGAATTAATAGCAATTGATCTAAGATTCGAGTAAGAAAGTGCAGCACATATCAACGCAAAAGGAATAATAATGGCAAATGGTGGTGTTTGATTTAAAGAAGTTGTATTGATCCAGTCAACCATATCTTTAGCTGTCGTCAAGATGATCGTAATCAAATAAATTACGAGGAAAAAGAATATCAGCTTGGTAAATCGTTTACCAATCCGATTTTCCAGCCAGGGAAAGAGGTGTTCTTTTTTTTTCTTTTTTAATATCCAATATAAAAGGAACCCCCAAGCTATTGATAAAAGTCCTGTAAGAGCGGCAAATAACCAAGCATCTCTTCCCGCTACCTCTAGTACGAGAGGAATAATCATAACGTGATTCAGCAATCCTACTGAAAGGACAACAATATTTAGTGAGGATTTGGAATTAATCTTTGTCATGTTTTAAACTCCGAACTTAAAGTATTTTATATAGGAACCAGCAACTGTTTACTGTTTATTATTGAGGTTTATCTTTTGCTGAATATTGGGTTTATATCCAAGGATTATTTTTCATACAAAAAAAGAAGCCGATCCTCTAGTTAGAAATTCCCAAAAAGAGTCGGCTTCTTTATTATTTATTCTAGTTTCGTACTATTCTACTATTATAGACTTTTCACAAATTTTTTTAGGTTTACTAATCTCCTCACAAAAAGTTAACGACGTTTAGAAAAAAGAACCGCAACGTACTAGCAGTTACGGTTCTTTTATGGTTTCTCTTTTTGCAGGTCTTCGTATAAACGTCTCAAAATATGGGTTTTATAAAGCTCCAGCTTTCTTCGCTCAATTGGATGGTATCTTATTTCTGCATCTTTTAATTGTTGAACGAACCAACCTTTGGAATATTTATAAGCCATACTACCCCCTCCTCTGTTCGAAAAAGATATGCTTTGAAGAGGGAATTGATACTTATTTTTTTGCTGTCATTACATCAATTAATAAATCATACATTTCAGCCGCCGTTTTGAATGGGCGCTTTTGACGCATTTTCGCTTGATACTCATCTGATTTATTCACTAAATCAGCTAATGTGCTATTAAAGATTTGATCATTTAAATCTTCTTCTTGAATGACTTTACAAAAACCTTGTTTTTCAAAGCTTGAAGCATTTAAAATTTGATCCCCACGAGATGCATTGGCACTTAGCGGAATGAGCAACATTGGCTTTTGCAGACCAAGGAATTCAAAGATTGAATTTGAACCAGCCCTTGAAACAACTACATCAGCCGCTGCTAAAAGGTCAAATAATTCTTCGTGGACATATTCAAAAGGAGCATACCCTCTTTGTTTCAATTCCGTTTGGACATTCCCTTTTCCACAAATATGAATAATCTGGTAGTCCTTTAATAATGCTTCAAGGTTTTCAGTAATCAATTTATTGATTTTTACAGCTCCAAGGCTGCCACCCATAACGAGTAACACTGGCTTGTTGTTCGTAAAACCACAAAATGCTTTTCCACTCGAAGCGTTTCCAGAAAAAATCCCATCCCGTAATACTGCTCCAAGATACATGGCCTTCTCTTTTGGCAAGTCCTTTTCTGTCTCCTGGAACGTGGTGAAAATTTTCGATGCAAGCGGCATTGCAATTTTATTAGCTAGGCCAGGTGTATAGTCCGATTCATGTATGGCAATCGGGATTCTCAGCATCCTTCCCGCCAATACGACTGGTACGGATACGAACCCGCCTTTTGAAAATATGAAATCAGGCTTTGTCTTTTTTAAAATTTTTCGTGCATCAAAAATCCCTTTAATGACTCGGAACGGATCTTTTAGGTTCTCCGCTGATAGGTATCGTCTGAATTTCCCAACTGAAATCGTTTCATAACGGATTTCAGGAAATTCCTTTTCGATAATATTTTTTTCTATACCTTTTTTTGAACCAATATAAGTAATATCCCAATCATGCTCTAAAAATTCCGGGATAATGGTCGCATTAACAGACACGTGGCCGGCTGAGCCGCCTCCGGTAAACACTATTTTCTTAGTCAATATTTCCACCTTCCAAACTTAAAAAATCACTTTGCATCCATATTACCATATATCCCTAACATTAATAACTTGAAAAAGTATTCAGTGAACCGTAATGTAACGTAATAAATGTAATCATCGATTAATTTTCCTTTTTCATTATGATTATATTATAATCTTAGTATTCTACAATACTACAAGATACATTGGAGGAGTAATACATTGCAAGAAGTTTCTCAATCTCTCCATCAATTTGATGGAATAGAGGCATGGACCAAACTAGGAATTTCAATAGGTATTTTTCTAATCGTCCTTTTGCTTCGGAAAGTATTTACCACCTATATATTCAAGTTCTTTCTACGAGTTGCAAAAAAACGCAAAGTTGAATTTGCAGCCAACTTAATGCTTGCCTTAGAACAGCCGATGAGATGGCTTATCGTTTTGCTCGGTGTGATTCTATCGTTGTATTATTTTCCGATTGACATACCTTCGGATGAATTAAAATCGAAGATATACCGTTCATTTTTTGCTTTCTTATTCTTTTGGACGATGATCAATATCAGTTCGATCTTAACCATCCTTTTTCCGAAATTGGTCAGTAAATTCGGTCTTGAGGTAGATCTAATTGTCATGCCATTCTTTACAAAAATCATTAAAATAATCATCATGGCTTTGGGCTTCTCTATCATTGCGGAAGAGTGGGGATTTAACGTCAATGGATTTGTTGCCGGACTTGGCTTAGGAGGATTAGCCTTTGCACTTGCCGCTAAGGATACCGTCAGCAATTTCTTTGGAGGAATTGTCATCGTTACAGAAAAACCCTTTACCATTGGTGATTGGATCAAAACACCAAGCGTGGAAGGAACCATTGAAGATATCACATTTCGAAGTACCAAAGTACGGACTTTTGCCCAAGCTTTAGTTACTGTCCCGAATGCTACCCTTTCGAATGAACCTATCATCAACTGGTCAAAAATGGGTAAAAGACAGATTGCTTTTCATCTAGGTATAAATTTCACAACACCAAAAGATAAGTTGGAAAACGTCATTAAGAGAATAGAAAATATGCTCATTGAACACCCAGAAATACATCCAGAAACGATTCTTGTGAAATTTGACGAGTTTAGTCATTCTGGTTTCAATCTCTACCTATATTTCTTCTCAAATGCAACAGACTTTGGGGGATATCTATCACTCAAAGAAGATGTTAACTTTAATATAATGGAGATACTTGAAAATGAAGACGTTCAAATCGCCATCCCTTCACAAGCATTCATCCTTCAAAAAGACTCAACCGCGGACATGAATGAATTTGAATCCATGCGCGACTGACAAAAAGACTTGCCGTTTTTACGGTAAGTCTTTTTTGGTATCAAATAAAAACTTAAACCATCACAAGCTTATGTGATATAATTCTTTCATTGTGTGGAAAATTTCAAATATTGATATTGAGGTACATCGATGAATCAGACTTATACAAAATCACAAAAGATCCGCCTATTATTTTATATATTAATCCCCATTCTGATCACTCAAATTGGCCTTTATGCCATGACATTTTTTGATGTGATGATGTCGGGACAGTACAGTACGCAGGACGTTGCTGGCGTTTCAATCGGTAGTTCACTTTGGACACCTGTTTATACGGGGTTGAGCGGGATTTTGATTGCCTTAACGCCGGTGGTCTCACAGCTCGTCGGTTCCAAGCAGTCGAAATCCGTTTCCTATTCAGTAATGCAGGCAGTTTATTTAGCCGTCACTTTAGCTTTAGTCATTTTAATCATTGGGGCGTTTGCATTAAACCCCATATTAAATGCCATGAATCTTGAAGATACTGTCCACCGGGTAGCCCATGACTATTTGATCGCCCTTTCAATCGGGATTATTCCCCTATTCGTTTATAATGCGTTGAGAGCCTTCATTGATGCGCTTGGCCAAACTAGAATTTCTATGATAATAACCTTATGTGCACTGCCAATTAACGTCGTATTTAATTACCTGTTAATATACGGAAAGTTTGGATTCCCTGAACTTGGCGGCGTTGGTTCAGGGTATGCAACAGCAATTACTTATTGGTTAATTGCCCTGGTTGCCATCCTTGTTGTGGTTAAAATCAGCCCATTTTCAACCTATAAAGTTTTCCGTGAGTTTTTCCGGATTTCCTGGAAAGAGTGGCGTGCACTATTAATAATTGGGGTGCCTATCGGGCTGGCTATCTTTTTTGAAACAAGTATTTTCTCAGCGGTTACCCTTTTGATGAGTAAATATGATACCGTGACAATTGCTTCGCACCAGATTGCAATGAATTTTGCATCATTGCTTTATATGATGCCGCTAAGTATATCAATGGCATTGACAATTGTAATTGGATTTGAAATCGGGGCAGCTCGATACAAAGATGCCAAAGAATACAGCTGGATTGGGATTACCATGGCATTAACGATGTCGCTTGTTTTGTCGGCCATTCTATTTCTCTTCCGTGAACCCGTCGCGTCGGCATACACAAAAGACTATAATGTAATGATGCTGACATCACATTTTTTAATATATGCAATCTTCTTTCAGATTTCTGATGCACTCCAGGCACCTATACAAGGAATACTACGAGGATATAAAGATGTAAATGTTACCTTCGCTATGTCTCTAGTATCCTATTGGATTCTAGGGCTACCCATCGGTTTTATATTTGCAAAATATACAGGTATGGGAGCCTTCGGATATTGGATTGGCTTAATTTCCGGTTTGGCTCTTGGAGCTATAGGTTTGGCAGCACGTTTAAGGTATATACAGCAAGTAAAATATAAAAAAATGGTTTAAAAAAAGGTGAGGCCGAATTAACGGACTCACCTTTTTCCATTTTAATAACCAAATTAAACAAACTAAGCTTTGTGAATTTTCCCCAAAACATCTTTTCCACCTGTAACCGGAATGATGCTTCCGGTAATAAAATCGGATTGTTCATCACATAAGAACGTGATGACTCGAGCTAAATCTTCTCCCGTCCCCGGTCTGCCAATTGGAACAGTTACATCCTTTTGTCCTTTTGCAACTATTATCTCTTCTTCCTTCCATTCACCAATAATATCGCCGGGACAGACCATATTCACGGTGATTCCATTTGTTGCTTCTTCAACCGCTAAAGTTCTAGTTAAGGAAGTCAATCCGCTTTTGGCTGCGGCAAAAGCGGAACGATAAATCCAACCTGGTGCCGTCTCACAGCGGTCAAACCCTAAAGTAATGATCCTACCCCAACTTCTTCTGCGCATATGAGGAATAATTTCCTTAGCAAAATAGAAAAAACCATTTAAATTACCGTTCATAATGTAATTCCACTCATCACTGCTATATTCAGTCATAGGCCTACGTTCATGCATATATGGCCCAGCATTATGAATGAACATGTCAACATGTCCGAAGGCTTCTATGACCAATTCTGTTACCTGTTTACAATCTTTCTCACTTGAAGCATCACCTTCAAGAGCGAGCGCCTTAATATGGTACCTTTCCTGCAATTCAGTCACCAATGCTAAAGCTGCTTTTTTACTTTTTCGATACGTAATGATAATAGACACTCCATTATTTGCGAGTGAATAGGCGATTCTCTTGCCGATTCCCGTTGCTCCTCCAGTTATAAAAGCTACTTTATCATCCACAGGCATTCCCTCTTTATCTAATGGATTTTACTTAATTATACATAAGTTTGATTCATTTTCTATAATTTAGCAAATATACAAATGAACATCTAGGCTTCAGCCTGCATAAAATAACAGAAATAACCCTGTCAGTTGATTGCAGGAGAGAGGAATTCAACATGTTTCCTTGGAATTCACTTTTTTCTTTAAAAAATAATTCAAACCAAAAGGATTTCATGAAAAATATGCAGCAAAGTGATGTACAGTCGTTCATTGAAAAGATATTTTCGCAGATGATCCCTGAAAATATGCAAGGAATGATGCAACAAAACGATACTAGCTCACAAAAAGAAAATACTAGAACTGAACACCCTTTACATGCCGAGGTATTTGAAACCCATTTATTTGTCTTTGTAAGAATTCCCATAGAAGATGAAGCATGGCTAAAAAAAATGAAACTTTACCATACATCTAATCAATCCATCGTTGAGGGAATCCCAGAAGCGACGGACCGGCATGTAATTACATTGCCTGCTCTTGTAAAGAAGAAAGGAGCATCCGCACAATTTAAAGAATCAACATTGGAAATCCGTCTGCAGAAAAGTTTCAATGCCCAGTATTCGGAAATTGATGTATCTGATATTTAATTTGGCGCTACTGGAGCCTCACTAATGAATAAGTGCGGTTCCTGCTTTTGTGTTGATGCGAGTATTTGTAAAATCGATGCTATTTATAGCAGTATCGACTAAATTTTATTCGGATTTGATGGAATTCATTCTATTTAGAATCAATTCCCTTATCTATCCTATATATTTCAACGACTTAATAAAAAAAAAGAGTGCACCCATATGATTCCCAGGGTACACTCTACTATTAATCTATCATTCTTATTATTTTCCGATGAACTGTTGAGTCCAGTAGTTACCAGATTCTACGTAGCCTACTCCGATATGAGTAAAGCTTGAGTTCATGATGTTTTCACGATGTCCTTGGCTGTTCATCCAAGCTTCAACTACTTCTTCAGGTGTTTTTTGACCTTGTGCGATATTTTCCCCAGCTGATGTGTAGCTGATTCCAAATTTTTTCATCATATCAAATGGAGAGCCGTAAGTTGGGCTATTATGATCAAAGTAATTTTTGTCTTTCATATCTTGAGATTTCAAACGAGCAACCTTGCTCAATTCTGTATCTATTTTAAGAGCTGCCAATCCTTGTTTTGCACGCTCTGCATTAGTTAATTTAACCACTTGTTGTTCAAAAGCGCTTAATTCAGAGCTTGTCTCTGTTTTTTCATCAGTATTTTTTTCAGGTTGTGAATTCGTAGTTCCAGCTGGTTTTTGAACTGGTTTTTGAACTGGTTTTTGAGCTTGTTCTTGAGCTGGTTTTTGAACTGGTTGTTGAACTGGTTGTTGAACTTGTAAGGATTGTGAAGCAGGTAATGTTATGTTGTATTTAGTTAAATATTGGTTAAGGACTTTTTGCATATCTTCTTGATTAATAGATTTATATGTTACTTGTTTAACAGTATCACAGTTTGCTGCTTCTGCTTGGTTAGCTCCCACTCCAGTGAAAATTATAGCTGCTGCTGCTGCTGCTGACATAAACATTTTCTTTTTCATTTGTAATTCCTCCTGTAAAGTTCATTGGTGTTTTGTTTCTGGATTCATCATAACATGCGTTTTTTGTAATATAGGAACCATCTATTTCCATATGTTTTACAGGTAACGAATGTGAAAAAATTTTGATCCAAGTTTCAGAGAAAGTAATCAAAAAAGCTTTCTCTATCGATGTTTTGGGATCTAGTACATATACTCATATTTTTCCAGACAATCCTTGTCAATGGTAGTTACATAGAACCATTTCCATGGAATACTAATAACTTTTAGTTGACATCTCGTTGCCAAACCCTTTAGTATGACTTTCTTTACTTTTATGTTACAAATTTATCGATTTAAAGTTGATTTTCGTCATTTTTATGTGTACTTTTTTCTTAAGTAATGAGAATTCAAAATTCATATACTCTAAAACTATTTTAAAACCCTTAATTTTTACAAAAATAAAAAACAATCCGGGTAAACCCCGAATTGTTCAGTTTGTAGACAAAAGGGGTCCAGAATGTTTTAATTCTATACCCCTTTTGAAATTCCCTTTGAATTTTGATCAAGATTAAGAGATTGGGCCTCTACGAGCCCACTTTATTAAGCCATTATTGGACCTTGCCATGTCCAATTGGCAATCTTCTTTAAATTCATGGCGACGAATGTAAGCATCGCCTGCATCGACAATTTTTTAAGTCCCCTTAAAGTAGTCCAACGCATACCATGCTTTTCTTTTGCATCTGCGAATACACGCTCTATTGTTTCTTTGCGTTTCGCATATATAGGTTTTACATCCTTGTGGTGACGCAGATGATCTGCTTCTTCCATATAATTTTGCCAGATATGGCGTGTCACCACTTTTTGATGGTCTTTGCTTACTGTACACTGTGATAAAAATGAGCATGTCGCACAAGTGTGTTTGGGTGATTTGTACTCGCGATAGCCCTCTTTATTTGTTGTTGAGTACTTTAAAATCTCGCCCGATGGGCAGAGATAACAATTAAAATGTTCATCGTAAACATAGTCATGCTTGCGAAAGAACCCTTCTTTTGTTCGTGGACGTGTATAGGGTAAAGCTGGTGTGATTTCTTTCCCAAAAAGGTAGCTTGTAATGGCTGGTGTTTTGTAAGCTGCATCTGCGGCAACAGCTTCAGGTTTTCCAACTTTCTCAATCACTTGTTCAACATGAGGCTCTAAGATATGACTATCATGCGTATTTCCTGGTGTTACAATCGTCCCCAGCACAAAACCGTTGCGGTCTGCAGCCGCATGAAATGAATAGGCAAACTGTTTTGTTCGTTCATCTTTTACATAGTAGCCACTCTCAGGGTCAGTTGAACTTTCTTTAATTTCTTTGGTTTCTTCTTTATCAAATTTATCCGGTGGAAAAGGCTTCTTTCCATTGTTTTCACGATCTTGATTTATTTCTTCTTGAAGGCGTCCTTGATATGCTCGTGTTTCCTTACGAACGATTTTCTTTTCGAATTTCCGCTTATTCGCACTGGCTTTCACATGTGTTGAATCAACGAATACGTGCTCTGCACTAATTAACTTTCTTTCTGAGGCTGTCATTAAGATACGATAAAAAATCTGTTCAAACAGGTCTGTATCTTTAAAGCGACGCTCATAATTTTTCCCGAACGTTGAGAAGTGAGGTACTTTATCATGGAAACCGTAACCTAAAAACCAACGGTAAGCCATATTCGTTTCAACTTCTTCAATCGTTTTACGCATCGAACGAATACCGAAGGTATATTGAATGAATGTCAATTTAACTAAAATAACTGGATCAATACTTGGGCGGCCTATCTCTGAATACATCTCTTTCACCAAGTCATAAATGAAAGTGAAGTCAATGGCCCCCTCAATTTTACGAACCAAATGGTTCGCTGGCACCAGTTGATCCAAAGTAATCATTTCAAGTTGATCTCGCTGAATAGAATTATGTTTCGAAAGCATCGTCATCACCTCAAGTTTTAATACTCCTATATTAAAACAAAAAAGACTGTAGGAAAAAGTGTTTATTTCTAATTGTTAAAACAAAGTTGATTGGAACGGAAGGTGCGAGACTCCTGCGGGAAAAGCGTGTCCAAGGGAGACCCCACAGGCGCAAAGGCGCCGAGGAGGCTCCCTGACCGCCCGCGGAAAGCGAGTGCCTGGAGTGGAAATCAACGTTCGAATTTTTACACCCCTCAAAAAACTGTAGACAAACTCGATTTTCATCGAGTTTGTCTACAGTCTGAACAATCCGGGTAAACCCCGAATTGTTTTAGTTTTATCAGTAAAATTATTATTTCTTTTCTTCATCATTCATCTCGTCCATTTCCTTTTTACCTCCGTTTTCTTCAGGCTGACTTGGTTTGCCTATGACGAATTCCTCTTTAGGCATGTTGTGCATATTCCTTGCCGTTACATGAGCATAAACATAATAGGTTCCTTCTTTATCAAAGGTTTTTTCCAATTCATAGATACCTTTTCCTTTATGTTTTACAGCCGTTTTGTCGTGGTCATCACTATTTGCAAGCCATATTTCAAAACTGACATCATCCGCATCCGTCACTTCTTCATCCCCATAAGTCACTTTTGCCTGAAACTTTACCGGCTCATTTATTTCTCCTTGAACAGGATCGACAGTTAACTCGACATTTAGCATTTTCGGAATTTCCTCTTCCTTGCCACATCCTGCCAACAAGATTAAAGCTGTACATAATAACATTATCTTTTTTATCATTGAACGTTTCCCCTTTTTTATGAAGTCCAATCTTCTTTTATGGTCGGAAGCACAATGCTGACTTTTGTACCTGTATGTTCCCTGCTTTCTATTTCAATTTTACCATTTTGTAGCTCCACCAATTTTTTCACGATGGAAAGACCCAGCCCCGATCCGCCATCAAATCGGCTTCGTGCTTTGTTTACTCTATAAAAGCGATTCATTACATAAGGTAAATCAGCTGCAGGAATCCCGTTGCCCGTGTCAGTGACTATGAGCTCGCAATCTCCTTTATACTGTCTTAAAGTAATTTTGATGAATCCATCTGGATTCGTATACTTAACGGCGTTATCAAAGACATTATGAAGGATTTGCTCTATCCTTCCTTCATCTCCTAGTATAATTGGATCCGGATCTAGTTCGAGCTCTAAACCAAGCTGCTTTTCTTTTAATATCGGTTCATATTTGGCAAGTACATCTTCAATGAATTGTGCATAGGCAATCGGAGTTTTATTTAAAGTGAATTGATCACTGTCCAATTTAGATAAGTCCATCAAATCACCTACAAGCCGCTGTAGCCTAAGTGCTTCCCTTGAAATAAGTTGAAGATATTTTTGCTCTTCTTCCTCATTTTTCACAACACCATCCAATATAGCCTGCGTGTAACCTTTCACGTAACTTAGCGGCGTCCGGAGTTCATGGGCAACATTTTCGAGAAACTCTTTTTTTCTTTCTTCCTCTAAATGAATGGATTTGGCCATTTCATTAAAAGCATGTGCTAGATTCCCTATTTCATCATGGCTCTTTACCTGAATCTGTATGTCATAATCTCCCTCTGAGACACGATGGACAGCTGTCTCGATTTCCTTAATCGGACTGACTAGCTTTTTCAACCATTTTGTTGTCAATAAAATGGAAACAATTAAGAATAAGAGAACGGCTGCCATCCATTTTGCAGCAAATTCCTTAAGTAAATCTGTAATCGAGTCTACAGGAATATATGTATAGATGATACCTTCGAGGCGGTCTTCATCAATCAAGGGAATGATAGCCGCTACGATGTTCTTTTCAAACCTTTTCTCATACCCCTCTTTTTCAACAACCTTTCCATCTAAGAGCATTTGCCGTTCTTCTGCAGAAATGAGGGTGTCATAATTGATTTCAAAGGGAAGGCAGGCACTTAATTCCCTTGGATTATTGACGACAAAGACCTCGCTGTCACTTTTACTGTTAAACCATTCAACTTGTTGTTTGAAGTCATCACTGATCTCACCTCCGAAATAGTCCGCTCCAAGCAAGGAAGCTTCATTGACTAGATCGGTTTTCAACTTTTCCACATACAAATTTTTATAATAATATTGAGAAAGAGAATAAGCGAACAACACTGAAAGAATGATTGCTGTAATAATAGTTAGCCATAGTTTAAAAGAGAGTGATGACCACTTATTACTCATTTTTTTCCTCAATCTTATAACCAATTCCCCAGACAGTTTGAATATAATCGGCCGCCCTCAATTTCATCCTAAGCGTTTTGATATGGGTATCGACCGTACGTAAAGATCCTCCATATTCTCCGCTCCAAACATTTTCAAGTAGTTGTTCACGGCTGAGTGCCTGATTTTTATGACGCATAAGAAATAGAAGCAATTCAAACTCTTTCAAGGTCAAATTGATTGGCTTCCCATCTAGCAGAACCGTTCTTGATTGGAGGTTTAAATTGATTTTACCGAATCGGACGGAAGTTTGATTTTCTTCATTCAATGAGATTTTCCCTGTTCTTCTTAATACCGCTTCCACCCTTGCTACGAGTTCACCCGGATTAAATGGCTTTACAATGTAATCGTCCCCACCGAGCTTCAACCCTTTTACCTTATCCCATTCTTCACCTTTCGCACTAACAAAAATTACAGGAACATCCGAACTTGAACGGATTTTTTCACAGACGCAAAAACCGTCCATTTCTGGCATCATGATATCCAAAAGGATTAAATCGACTTCATATGTTTCAACCAGACTTATAGCCTCTTTACCATTTGCAGCTTGAAGGCATCGATACCCTGAGTTAAGCAAATACATTTCAACTAAATTACGCATATCTTCTTCATCATCAACGACTAAAATGGTGTAACCGTGCATGTTATCTACTCCCTCAACATCAATTGAAATGGACCTTGACCGACTTTGATGGTTTTTTTAACCTCGACTGTTTCAGCATCCATTACATACACTTCATCACTATCATATCCCGCCACAATCACGTCTTGTTTAAAGTTCGCCATTTCAAAAGGATTGACGCCGACCACTCTGCTTTTCACTTCTTCATACTGATCATTCAATTTATATAAGGAGCTAGTGCCGTGACTGAGGATAAAAATCCCTTCAGCATTCTCAATGAACTTTATCGGCATAGTTGGGGCCTTCAACTTTTGCTTCAACTCTCCCGTTTTTGCCGAATAAATATAGAGATTTTCTTCTACTTGGTCTCCAACACCATGGCCGCCTATCCAAACTTCATCCTTTTCTTCCCTTAATAAGGTGCCTGTGGAAGAACTATGTATCGGAAATTCCATATCCACCTTTTTCGTCTCCAGATTGATTACCGAACATTTGGTATCGCCAAAGTTAATGACATACAAGCGATTCGCTTTCTCTCCTTGAAGAACGGTCAATGGGCTTTTCCCAACCTTGACTATATCCTGCTCCTCACCTTTATCATTTAAAAAATAGATGGAATGATTCGACTGATTGACTGCCACGATGCTTTTTCCGTCATGAAGCAACAGCATATTGACAATCCCTTTCCCTATTTCCCAGCTGTCTATCAGTTTTCCGGCTGATAATGAAAACACCTGGATTTTCTCCATCTCTTTTCCATAAAGAAGTATAGTATCTTTATCTGCTAGGAGCAATGCTCCGGTAAATGGTTCTGAAATATCCCAATTGGCAAAAGGTTGATAGTTTTTATCTATGAATGTAAGGGACGTATCCTTAATATTGACTGTCGCCAAAAAAGATTTATCTTTGTTTATTTTTGTATATGTATCACTTCTATTACACCCACTAAGTAGTATGACGGCAAACAAAAGCGCAACACCCCACTTCATATTTTAGGCTCCTTATTCATAAAATATCTATTTTTTTTAAATTTTAACAATGAGTTGTGAAAAAAGTATGAAACAAAAAAGAATATTAACTAACATTCACTTGTGATATTTACTTCGAGGATGAGAGCCTTTCGAGTTCCTTAACATAGGCCATAACGATTGCGTTCTTTTTCTCATCAGAAAGCGAAGATTCCATCACCCGTTTAATGCTGAGGTAAAACTTTTCAAGTATTGGTTTTCGGGCACGAGGATGGGTGTTTTCATCTAAAAGTTCACGTCGGATAAGTTCTGATAACACTTTTCCCCCTTCCCCATTTGTTATCTTCCGATTATTCCAGATACTTATATATGCTTCCAATAATGCTTCATTCATGACCGTTTCTTTCATAAAATTATCCCTTCCATCCATTACTAATTTATACATATTAAGAATCATTTTCGTAAAGACTACCTTTATAATACGATTACACTTTTAAAAATTCAAAAAAGGAGTGAGTATATTGTCTCAAGTATACCGCTGTCCGAATTGCCGGACAAATAAATCTCGCTTCAATCTCATTCAGCAAATACCAACACCTGTTAAAAAGGATCCGCAATCCGGTGAGATTGTTGAACAATACTCGAACGATTCTCTTCAGCCATTCCATCTAGCTTATAATGGTCCTGAAGTTCGTGTGCAATGTGCAGCATGCGGGTTAATTGAAGATGAGAAAACATTTGCAGCCTTTGGTGGGTTGCAGCAATAAAAATAGTCAGACCCGTTTAATGGGGTCTGACCATTTTTCAATCTTTTTTGACAGCCATTTTGGCCCGGTCAATGGCAATTGGAATAGCTTTTCCATCCTTATAGCCTTCATTAAGTAAGGCATTCGCAATCTCAATTGCTTTTTCTCGGACATCTTTATCAAGATTATTCATTGAATCAGTGTAATCGTTTTTATTCCAGGGCACAAATACCGCCTCCTTGAAAAGAAAGTTAACTTTCTTTTCCCCTCTTTCATCGGCAGTAATCGTTTAATGTGGTGCTTTTGCTTCCAAAGCTTTTAACTGACTAATCATCATTTCTTTATCCAATTTCTCACCGATAATAACGATATTTTGTGGCATTTTTATCATTTCATTCATATACATTGGCATTCCGTATGAGTATTGAAATAAATGAGGGTATTGTGAATGTGTGAAGGAAATGTATCCTTTCATTCGATAGACCGTTTCTGGAAGTGCCCTAAGCCAATCTTCAAAGTCGGTTTGTACCACTGCCCCTTCAAATGTATGAACAACGGCCGTTAAATGCAAATGGCTCTGGACATCCAGTTTTTGATGGACTTTATGCTGTTTCCTTTGCATCTGTTGCAAAGATATCAAGGAGACAGCTGCATACTCTGTCAATAAACATACAGCTTCAGGATTCAGACCTTGAATGGAATAAATAAGTTGGGCTGCCTCCATTTCGCTTACTAGATCCGCTTTATTTAATAAAATGAAATCCGCATGATGGATTTGCTCAGCAAGCAACTGGCGTAGCTGTGGAGAAAGCTCATCTCGGTCGCGCCACCTCAACAAGTCAACAACTGTTATAATCCCTTTATATTCCAGTTTTTTCGCGAATAGCGGTGACATAATACCATCCAGCACTTCAACTGGATGCGCAGCACCTGTTGTTTCAATATAAACGGCGTCTAAATCATTTTCCGTCAACAATTCATGCAGCTGAACTTCGAGCTTATCCTGTATTGTACAACAGATACAACCGTCAAACAGCTCCTTCAGAGGTACATCATCACCAATCAAACCGCTGTCCACTGAAACACTGCCGAGCTCATTTAATAGCACGGCCACTTTTCTACCCGCTACACTTTCCTGCTTTAATATATTTCGAAGAAGCGTTGTTTTCCCGCTACCGAGAAAACCACCTAATATGTACACTTCGGTTGTTTTCATTCGTATCTGCTCCTATAATCCAGCTAAATTTAATTCCGTTAAATTTTATCATACTTGCCCTTCTAAAGCACCCGCGAAGGCCATATAAAAAAACCAGCCCGATAGCTGGTTTTTCTCAATTGATTTATGCTTGAACTTCGTCTTTTTCGTAAATTGGAACCCAACCTGCTGCTGTTACGAAGATACGGACAGCTACAGTTTTTCTATCTTCTGCTAACGTGAAGTAATGACGCGTCGATTCTGGTACGCTGATTAAATCTCCAGGATTCAGTCGTACATCAAACCATTTTTGTTCACTGCCTTCAATAGCAAAGATACTGGTTCCACCTGCTATAAAACGTACTTCATCATCTTCATGATGATGTTCCTGCTTAAAGTTTTCAAGCATTTGATCCAAGTTTGGGTTTGCATCGGATAGTGTGATGATATCATGTGCTTTATATCCGCGTCTTTCAGAAATCTCTGCAATCTCTGATTTGAACGTTACAAGGATTTCATCTTTATCGTCATCCGTTAGATCATATTTTTCTACCAGATGGGACGGTAATTTCGATATATCCCATTGTTCGTATATAACACCTTGTGTTTCTAAAAAATCTTTTACCTGTTCACTGTTTTCAATAACCTCATTTGTTTCATGGAATCTAATTGTAGCCATTACCTATTCCTCCTCTATGAGTTTTTATCTTATCGAACCTGCAAATGCCTGTTGCTGATTGAGCAACAGTTGGTATTGAAACAAAAATTCACATGCTTCTAGAATTCTTTTTGCTTCGAGTCCACTTTTCCCCCAAACCGTGATTCCGTGATTGCGAATAAGCACCGCTCCTGAGTCTTCTTCAACATGTGGCTTGAACTTTTCAGTTAACAAAGGAATGTCAGCGTGATTGTATATTATTGGAATTCTAAACTCTGCATCTTCATTCCATCGCCCTGTCGCTTTAATAATTTCATGATTACGGAAAGTCACTTCCCCTTCATCTCCATATAATTCAGAAATCACATTATTTTCTACAGTATGGACATGGAGTACACAGTTCGCATTAGTTTTCTCGTAAATCACTGTATGAAGCAGAGTTTCAGCAGATGGCCTCAGCTCTGTTTTCTCAACTGGGATTCCTTTTAAATCCACTAGTAAAAAGTCCGCATCCGTTTGCTTCCGTTTATCCTTACCGCTTGCCGTAATATAAAAGGAACTGCTTCTAGACTCGCGAATGGATAAATTCCCACTCGTCCCCATAAACCAATCCCGTTCGGCAAGTTCAGCCTTAATTTCCGCTAATTCCTGCCACTTTTTAGTATGGTTCTTCATGCTTTTACCTCCATCTGCTGTTTTAAAATGTGCATCACATCATAAAACGTTTCAAATCCTTGATGGGGAATCTCTTCTGTTCTGCACCTCTCAAGCAGTATGTCACGGGCGATTACAAAATCAGCCTGCTTTGCCGCTTCAAAATCAGTCACCGAATCTCCAATAACAATTTTATAATCATCTGCTTCTGTAATTTCCCTCATTATAGATGGCTTACAGCAACCACAATCATTGTTACATTGTTTATCACAAGTATGCGGCCACTCAATTAAGATCTTTTCCTGATTGAAATAAGCTCTGTTGCAATAAACACAATCTGAAGGCAATATATCATTTAAAAGCGGTTCAATAAAAAAGTCCATACCGCCACTTACAATATACAAAGGTATGTTCGCTTGTTTTGTAAAATCCACAAATTCGTTGAACCCTGGGCGAATGCCGGCTGTATCCTTCACATATTGAATAATGTCTTCCTTTAGACTACTGTCAAGCAGGGAAAACATTTTCCCAACTCCTGTAGATATACTGATTTTTTGCTGAAGAACACCGTCTTTTAGCTCTTCCCATCCCGGAGGTGCAAATTTTTTCATGATAGCGATGATATTATCTGAGTTAGTAATTGTTCCGTCAAAATCACAAAAAATAATCGGTTTCATTATTCCTTACAAGCCTCCCCATAACTCAAGTGCTTTGCTTAGTGCTTCATCTTCATAAGCCGCATCAGATAATGCCTTGCCTGTAAGAACAGCTTCTACAGCAGAACGGAAAGCCTTTGCCCCGCCCTTTGCTCCGTCGGGATGTCCGTGGATTCCACCGCCTGCATTAATTACGCTGTCCTTCCCAAAATCCTTAATTAGATTAGGAACCATTCCCGGATGAATACCTGCTGAAGGAACCGGGAAGGCTTTTTTCCATGACGGCTCATCTTTCGTCAAAGCTTCAGCAATCGCTAATGTTTCCTCTTTCTCAAGTGCCACATTTCCATATGGAGAAGGGAATAGAGATAAATCCGCACCTGATAGTCTTACTAATTTTCCAAGCAATAACGCGTAGCTGACACCATAAAATGACGATGAAGCTACTGCTCCGCTATATGCAGGGTGAGCCATGATCGGTAGATTAATACGATCGTTTTCACGCAAAGCTTGAAGTACATCCAATCCATATGTATGAACGTTAAATAATAAGGCATCGGCACCTGCTTCTGCTGCACGCTCTGCCTTTTCTAATAATTCAAAAGTTTTACCTGATAGATTGACAGCATATAAAGTTCGATGGCCCGTTGTTTCATAGACTTCTTTCAAAATTTGTCTGCCCGTTCTTATTCTATCAATGAATGGGGTCTGCTCCTGATCGAAGAGAATCTCATCATCTTTTACCAGGTCGACTCCTCCTAATGCTTGTTGTTTCAGCTGCTCATTATGGAATAAGAGATCCCGTCCTAATACCCCTTTAAAAATACTCATCACCAGAGGCCGGTCCAATACGTTAATCTTTTCTCTTATACCTGTAATCCCAAATTGAGGTCCTGGAAAAGCCTTGTGTATATCGCCAACAAAATCCAAGTCAATCAGTTTGATTTCCCCATCCAATGACAATTTACCGAATACTGTCGTGAGAATAGCCGGTAAATCATTAGAAAAATTTCCCGACGGGTAGGCAATTTTTATCATCGAACGGTACACCTTACGATTGAAAAAACGGTTTGCTCTTTCTGCTTCAGGTAGAGGGGTGACGGAAACAACACGTCCTTTATGTTTCTCCAACTGCTTCTGGACCAAATGAGGCAGGTCCGTCCATGTTCCTACTGTCAAACCTAAGGCAATACTCTCGGCTTTTTTCTCATGTTCGCCATTGAAATCATGAATTAAATAAGTAGCGATTATCTCGCTCATCTGATCACTCCTATTAAACGTTAGTAAAGTCTTGAAGTCAGTATTCTAATATCTGGCTAATACGGTTTCCATCATTTTCCTATTACCTCGATATATGGAGAATGGAATCTTCGACTGTTAATCCATGTTAAAACAATAAAAGCCCCTTCATAAAGAAGAGGCTTTAAAAAAGCCATCTTCTTATCTCCCAGCTTATAGCTGCAAGAATTAGCACCGTGCCTTGTGGATTCCAAAAAAATCCGGCGAAGAATTCCGCCCCATTTCGCAATGGAATTACGGTCGGTTGCTGGGCTTCATAGGGCTAGTCCCTCCACCTGCTCAAAATAAGAAAACGCTGATATATTTAAACTTCAAGTATCAAAAGATTAAGAATTTATTTTGTATTCTGACAGGTAATCCATACTTTGTCAATAAGTTTTCAACAATTTAACGGTAGCTAACTTGGAATCTTCCACTATTCTCCAAATAAATTCAATGCGCGAATCCGTTCAACTGCTTCTTGAAGCCGTTCTTCAGAAGTAAGTAACCCCACCCTAACATATCCTTCTCCAAATTCACCGAATCCATTTCCAGCAGCAACAGCTACGTGAGCATGCGTTAATAAATAATCAGCAAAACTCTCGGACGTGAAACCTTCAGGAATCTTGAGCCATGCAAAGAAAGATGCTTTAGGAGCTTGGACATCCCAGCCGATGGAACGTAATCCATCAATAAAAACATTTCTGCGCCCTTCATATTTGTTCACTAATTCTTCTACGCAACTTTGTGAATCTAGTAACGCACTTGCCGTCGCTTCTTGAATTGCAGGGAAAAGACTTACATAAAGATGATCTTGCAACAGTTCAAGAGCTTCGATGACACTTTTATTTCCAACAGCGAAGCCCACTCTCCACCCTGCCATATTATATGTTTTAGATAAAGTATATATTTCGATACCTACATCTTTTGCCCCCTCTGCTTGAAGGAAACTAATCGGTTTTTTTCCATCAAATCCAATCGCTCCATAAGCAAAGTCGTGAACCACACAAATTGAATGTTCTTTCGCAAACGAGACGGTTTCCTCAAAAAAACCCTCAGTTGCTGATGCTCCAGTTGGATTATTCGGATAGTTCAAGAACATCATTTTGGCTCTTTCAAGGGTTTCTGTATGTATTTCTCCATAATGCGGAAGATAATCATTTTCTTCTGTCAAAGGCATGAATTCTGTTTTTGCTTGGGCTAAAACTACACCAGATAGATAATCAGGATAGCCTGGATCAGGTACCAGAATCGTATCCCCGGGATTCAATAAACATTGTGGAAGTTCGACAAGTCCTGCCTTTCCACCAAATAGAATAGCCACTTCACTATTAGGATCTAACTTGACACCATATTCACGTTCATAAAAGACAGTCGCAGCTTCTTTTAAGTATTGATGTCCTCGGAAAGGAGAATATTTATGATTTATTGTATTTTCTGCAGCAGTCTGCAAACTTTTCACAATATGCTCTGGCGTCGGCTGGTCAGGATTTCCCTGCCCTAAATTAATGACATCATGACCTTGCTCTGTAATTGCCTTAACTTTTGCAACTAGAGAAGCAAAAAACTGCTTGGGTAGTTCCTGAAGCTGTCTGGATTTTTCGAATTGCATCATTAAACACCTTCTCTGAAATTTCTTGAAATTCTAGTCACAAATGATATATGTTTATCATAGTCTTGTAAAGTGTTTTTTTACATATAGAGGTTTTAAAAAATGAAATGGAAAATCTCCTTCCACCAAATGGATATGCCTTTGGATAACCCTATATTAACTTTCATTTCGCAGTACAAATGGATAGAAAACGCCGTCTAATCTAATCCGGATATAGTTATTTTACCTGAACTTTGAACAGTTGGATACGACTTAACTAGGTTGAATGAGATTGCGGATGAAGAAGCAGAAAAAACGATTACATTCATTTGTTATAACATACGTATACAAGGATGTCAGTGAGTCCATGCCGTTCAAGGTGCGGAAGTTCTATTCGTATCCGCCGAGTGGCCCAAACCGAGCCTCGATCATTAGGGACCGATATAGGGTCAGCCGTGCCATGGAGAACCAACCCTACGTTTTAGCATTAAATCGTTCAGGGTCCGATTTTATTAAACTATTTGCCGAACAATCCCTGATTATAGATCCATGGGGGAATATCGTATGTGAAGCCGACGAAGAAAGAACTCCTAACAGGTACCCTGGACCTCTCAAAAGTAACGGAAGCATGTAACAAAACTGAATTCGAAGAACGTCGTGCGGATTATTATTAAATTACCCATTGACAAACTATTTAAAAAGTTGATATTATTTTCCCGAAGATTAAAATTTCAGAAAACATTTACATTTACTCTTATCAAGAGCAGGCTGAGGGATAAAGGCCCTATGAAGCCCAGCAACCGACTGTAATACCATTGTGAAATGGGGCGGAGTTTCCGCCGGATTATAAATCCACAGGGCACGGTGCTAATTCCACCAGAAAGCAATATTTCTGGAAGATAAGAGGTCCGAAGCTAAAACTTCTGCCTCTTTCTATATGAAAGAGGCTTTTTCATTATTATTTTAAATATTTGGAGGGGAAAATAATGACTTTAAACCATTCGAACTTTGAATTACTGTCAAATGAAACTGCAATAACCCTTGCAAAAAAACTAGGGTTGGTCAAAACAGATGCCACTTTAAAATGTAGAGAGATAGGCGATGGAAACTTAAATTATGTCTTTCATATTACAGACACAGCCACAAAAAAAGGAATTATAATCAAACAAGCGGTTCCTTATGCAAAGGTACTTGGTGAAAGTTGGCCGCTGACCTTAAAAAGGGCTGCAATTGAAGCAAATGCACTTATCCATTTCAAGAGCTATTGTCCCGAATTTGTACCGCAAGTCTATTATTCAGATGAACAGCTTGCTATCACAATCATGGAAGACCTCTCACACTTAAAAATAGCGAGAACAGGCTTAATCGATGGCGATCAATTTCCATTACTATCGAAACATATTGGTGAGTATGTTGCCAAAACGGCATTTTACACATCTGATTTGCATTTAGAACCGTCTGCGAAAAAAGAAGTGGCCCGAAACTTCACGAATCCTGAACTCTGCAAAATTACTGAAGTTTTTGTTTTCACAGATCCTTTTTTTGAAGAACTACCGGGTGAGTATGAAGTAGAATTGACGGATGCTGCCAAAAGCATTTGGAATGATCAAGAAGTAATACTTGAAGTCGCTAAGCTGAAACAAAGCTTTGAAACCGAACAGGAAGCCTTACTTCATGGAGATTTACATACGGGAAGTATATTTGCAAGTGATACAGAAACGAAGATTATTGATCCTGAATTCGCTTTTTATGGACCAGTTGGGTTTGATCTTGGCCAATACACAGCAAACATTCTATTCCAGGCAGTTACACGTAATCCCGCTGGAAAAGAGGAAATTTTCACACACCTCCAAGAATTTTGGGATACTTTTGAAGAGACATATACTAGTCTTTGGAATACCCAAAACAAAAGTCCGTTTCGTCAAGTAAATGGTTATCTATCATATGTGCTCACTAAATTCAGAAAAGATGCATATGGTTTTGCTGGCTGCGAGCTGATTCGGAGAACAATAGGCTTATCCCATGTTGCAGATTTAAATGTTATTGAAGATAAAGAAACAAGAATCGCTGCCAAAACGGCTACATTGAAAATTGGTGCTTTTTTAATTAAAAAAAGGGAAGAATTGGATGTTCCAGCTGTGATTGAAGCATTGAAGCAACATACACTGCCTACCTATTCAACCCTTTAAAAGGAGAACTACATATGACGACGACAACAGCCTTACCTTATTCCGTTCAATGGGATGATACTCATATAACTTTATTAAATCAACAGGCCTTACCTACAATTACAGAATTCATTAAACTTTATTCCGTTGAGGATGTATTTGACAGCATTTTGACATTAAAGGTCCGCGGTGCCCCAGCAATTGGTCTAACTGCAGCATTCGGTGTCGCACTTGGAGCGAATCAGGATGGTTCAACTGATTTAGGGGAATTCAAACAAAATGTAACTAAACATATTAAAAAACTAGCTTCTTCACGCCCTACTGCAGTCAACCTTTTTTGGGCGTTAAAAAGGATGGAAAACATTTTGCAAGCAGCCAAGAGTATTCCAACTGCCAAAGAGGCACTTATACTGGAAGCAAAAGCAATCTTTACAGAAGATGAAGATATGTGCCGAAAAATCGGGGAACATGGTTTATCCTTATTTGCTGAAGGAGATTCCATATTAACGCATTGCAACGCTGGGGGAATTGCCACTGCTCGCTATGGTACAGCCTTGGCTCCCTTCCATCTAGCGAAAGAAAGAGCCTTTCCGATAAAGGTATATGCATGTGAAACAAGACCTGTCCTGCAAGGGGCACGTTTGACTGCTTGGGAACTAATGCAATCTGGAGTGGACGTCACTTTAATCTCTGACAATATGGCTGCTCATACCATTCATCATAAACAAATCAATGGTATTATAGTTGGTGCTGATAGGATTGCGGCAAACGGAGATACTGCTAATAAAATCGGGACCTTGGGATTGGCAATATTAGCTAATCATTACGGTATCCCATTCTATGTGGCCGCTCCTTCAAGCACTTTCGACCTTTCCCTTGAATCTGGCACATCCATCCCGATTGAGGAGCGGAATGGGGACGAGATTACCTTCATTCAGGGAGTAAAGATAGCCCCAGATAATGTAAAGACATTCAATCCAGCCTTTGACGTCACACCGAATCATCTAATCACGAGCATCATAACAGAAAACGGTATTATTTCACCAGACTATGTGAAAAACATTCCGCTTTTTGTCAATTGAGCCAGGTTTCATCTTTTAGATGAAACTAATCATAACGAGGCGGAATCGCATATGTGATTTCGCTTCGTTCATTTTACTATGATATTTATATTTATTCTTGCGAGGTTCTTTATAAAAGATTATATATTATTAAATCAAGCTTAATTTTTCAAAAAATTGATTAAATATTAACAAATAGTGATCGATCAGCACTTCTTACCTTGAAAAAAATTCTTGAAGTGCCTCCTTATTTTTAGTGTAGTCCATTTTCAAAACTGCTCCAGATTGGGGATATATTTCATCTTTATAGCTTCCTTCAACTGGAATCCTTAAGGTTTCTACAGAATCTGGGGATTGGAAGACAACTTGAGAGCCCATTTCCATAATCGTTTTCATCCCAATATCCGTATCTAGGTAGGACATCCCTTTTTCAATAATACTAGGTAGGGCGACCATCCCTTCAAAGGATGAGATTTGATTAATAAATCCCGTTTTTAATTGAACTAATACTTCCTGTTGACGCGCGACCCGTCCAAAATCACTTTCATCATCATGTCGGAAACGGACATATTTCAATATTTCCTCACCATGTAATACATTTTTACCGCTGCTGGCTTCAATGCTCATATCATCAATAATTTCCTGATTCACATTTACCATCACACCATCTGGGGCAAGTAGGTCAACCATCTTTACGAATCCCTTAAAATCAATTACTGCAACATGATCGACTTTAACATCTAAGTTTTCTTGTATTGTTTTCTTAAGTAGTTCACTGCCACCATAATAATAAGCAGCATTTATTTTGTTATATCCGTATTTATAACCCGGTATTTTCACATAACTATCACGCATAATAGAAGCAAGTTTTAGCTTCTGTCGCTCAGGAAAGTAGCGTGCTAGTATCACAGCATCTGCCCGAGAATCCTCCTCTCCACGAGAATCGACACCAATCAATAGAAAAGTTTTCATACTTTCTTGGCTCTCTTCTTTAGAAAGGTTTTTTTCCGTATTTTTATTCTTATTTAATTGGGGAACAGGCGAATATGAACAACCAGCCAGCATTAAGACAATTAAACATATGAACAGTACCTTCTCTTTCATATCCTCACCTCATCGGTAAAAGTAACCATATTTTTCCCCTTTTATTGAAGTATTATGCAATTAACGATAAACAGCCTGTCAACGGTAATCGCTGACAGGCTGTTTATACTCAAATTATTTGATTTCCTTCTTTAAAACTTCCACTGCTTTTTTCACTTGTGTATCATTTTCAAGGATTTTCTCCCGGATGACCTGCATTAATTTTACGGTTGTATCGTCTTTGATAATACCTGTTTCTTTAACCTTTTGTTCTTTTTGGAATTCTTTAACTGCATTTGTTGTTTCTTCATCAAAGAATCCATCTATCTTACCTGGATTATAGCCTGCTGCTTTCAGCATTTTTTCAGCTGCCTTTACTTCACTGGAAGAATCAGATGCTTTCAATTCCTTATCCGGCGAAATATATGGAAGGCTGGCATAATCAGGAAGATTCACTTTAATATCCGGCTTGATCCCTTTTTTATGAATCCAATTACCTTCAGGAGTCAGCCATTTTGCTGCCGTGTATTTAAAGTTAGATCCATCATCGAAGTCTTGGGCTGTTTGTACAGTTCCTTTCCCAAATGATTTAACACCTATTAAAGGAATATCCGCTGATTCACTGACAGCCGCTGCGACAATTTCAGATGCACTTGCACTGCCATCATCAATCAATACGACTACTGGAATCTTCAACTCTCCATTATTCTTCGATTTATAGACATCTTTTTTCCCGCTACGTTCCTCAACTTGAAGAACTACTTCCCCATTTGGAATAAACAAGCTTGCCATATCTATAGCCTGGTCAAGCAATCCACCTGGGTTACCACGCAAGTCCAAGATAAGGCCTTTCATATCTTTCTTGGACATATCATTAAGTGCCGTTTCCAACTCTTTAACAGTATGCTCAGAAAAACTTGTTACTTGGATTTTGGCAACTCCATCATCTAGCATTTCGGCATATACTGTTTCAATTGGAATGGTATCCCGCTTAATCGTAAGAGCAATCGGTTCCGGCTCACCTGCTCTAGTGATGGATAAATCCACTTTCGTCCCTTTTTCGCCTCTGATTTTCAGGACAGCCTCAGAAGAGCTTAATCCTTCAATGCTTTTACCGTCCACACTTAAAATGATATCATTCGGTTTTACCCCTGCTTTTTCTGCTGGAGACCCTTTTATCGGTGAAACGACCATAATTTTTCCATTCTGCTCTTGTATCTCAGCACCGATTCCTTCAAAAGATGAAGAGATGCTCTCATGGAAACTCGATGCTTCCTTTTTATCCATATAAGTAGAATATGGGTCATCCAATGATTTGATCATTCCATTAATTGCCCCGTCAACCAGCTTGTCTTGATCAATCTCTTCATAGTAGTTATCTTTTATCGTATCGTATGTAGAATACAGCTTTTCAAATTCCGAATGTTTATCCGGTGCTAAAGACTCTACTTTTTCATCTCCAAAGGTCAAGGCTATTGTAGTAATCCCTGCGGTTAGAAATATGAGTAAGAAAATCCCCATAATGAACGTAAACTTCTTTATTTTTATGAATTTCCCTGCCTCTTTAGGCTGTTTTTGATTTTCTTCTTCCACTGAAGCCTCACCACTTTCATTCTTCATGACGATATAAACTTTTTCTCTATTTTATCAGCTTTCAGGCTAATCGGAAAATATTAGTTATCAAAAAAACAACTTTTGATCATATATATATCTTTTTTCACCATTTCGCGTAGGTAAAATCAGAAATAAAATTCTTAACCAAACCCATAATATTTCCCTGCCAATAATCTGTTAAATTACAAAAATGCGGATACCATGGAATAAATGAGTCTGTATCCTAACTATCATCGTACAGCTTCATTTATTCCTGGTAACCCGCAAGTAAATTTTCTTCTTAATATCAGTCCTGTATTGCTGCTTCTAATGCTACCTCAATCATTTCGTTAAATGTTGACTGGCGCTCAGCAGACGTCGTTTCCTCACCAGTTAATATGTGATCGGAAATGGTTAAAACAGAAAGAGCTTGACGTCCAAATTTAGCAGCAAGCGTGTATAGAGCTGCTGATTCCATTTCTATAGCTAGAATCTGATATTTCGCCCATTTTTCTAATTCACTATTATCGTTATAAAAGTGATCGGCCGTAAACACGTTACCGACCTTTAATTGCAAACCTTTGGCAATACCTGCCTCATAAGCTTTTCTTAGCAAATCGAAATTTGCTGTTGGAGCAAAATCGACTCCCCCGAATGTCAGGCGGTTCATTTGTGAATCCGTAGAAGCGCTCATTGCCAGGATTACATCTCTAACTTTTACATCTTTCTGAATGGCACCAGCAGTCCCAACACGAATCAGCTTCTGCACATTATAGCTATTCATTAATTCATTTATGTAGATGGAAATGGATGGAACACCCATCCCTGTACCTTGGACAGAAATGCGTTTCCCTTTATATGTCCCCGTATATCCAAACATGTTACGTACTTCATTGTATAGTTTAGCATCTTCTAAAAATGTTTCTGCTATGTATTTTGCTCGTAACGGGTCCCCAGGAAGTAAGACCGTTTCCGCAATTTCATGTTCTTTAGCACCAATATGTACGCTCATACAACTATGTCCTCCTTAACTTTTGGTTGAAAAGATGTTCAAAAACTACTATACCATATCAACCTCAAGATAGGAAAACAGAACCTTAATTTCAAGAGCTTGTAAGGGATTGAAATCTGGAATCTATTAAGAGGTCTAGAATAAGGCTCTTACATATAAAAATACAAACAAAACGGCGGTGGTCCGCCGTCTTTTAAAATATTTTTAGAATTAAGGGAAAGGAAGCTGCTAACCGTCTAATGACAGGTTACTCATCGACTTCTTCATCAATTATGCATTTTTCAAGAAGATATTCGAATGTGATGTCAGCAAGATCTTCAACTTCAGCTTCTGTTGGAAGATAGCCCCGTCTTATCAATTCTTGAAAGAAGAATTCCGCTATCTCTTCTGTATCAATAAAAACCTCAATTTCTCGCAAATCATCGCCCCCTTAATTAAAGGTGTATGAATGTATAGAGACAAATATTCCAGTAAGGCATTTCATTATATAAAAACATATGAAGTGTTCACTTTTTCATGAAAATTGCCTCCACTTATAATTATCTACTCCTGCCATTATTGAACAGAAGCTTTTGTATAGTAATTAGTTAATTGGCTTATTAGAAGGGTGGAATACCTTTCACTTTGTTTGCTTTTTTTTATGATCCGGATAAATTTCCTCTGCCGCTTTTTCAATTTTAGCAAGGGCGATTTTCATGATATGGTGATATTCATCATCGCCAAAATGTTCATAGAGCTTACAGTAATCATTATATAAATCTAACAGTCCATCGATCATTTCCTTTTTTTCATTTTTTGTCATAGTCATTTCTCGCTCACCTTTACCAGGGTTGTTTTGTTTAGCAATGATAGCAAGCTCATTATTCTTTTTAGAAAGGAGCAGCCCTAATTTTCGAATAATTGCATCTGCACGTTTGGCATCGGCTATTAAGGTCAATTCTTCTTCATGCGCTTCAAGCCATTCCCCGTCGGAGATTCGTGATAACTCATAGATCACATCCTCCCAGGCATTTTCCTTATAGCGCCATATTTCTGTTCGATAGCCGATAATCTTGAAATAATCCTGTTCATATCCATCTACCTGGACTAAGTCACCTAATAAATATTTGTACTCAATATCGATCTGTTCTCTTTGATAAAGGATTTCTCCTTCGTATTCATTTATGGATTGCAATGTTTTTTCAATATAAAGACCTTCACTATAATTCACTTCATACACATAAGCACCATCGAGAAATTTTACATCGGTTATTTTCCCGACTGTCCCATACATTATTATTACGACTGTATCGCCTATTTTAAATTTCGGCTGTTTTTTCTTGCCCATAAGAGACATCCCCCAATATGGTCCTTATCGTTTGATTAGTAAATTATATGCACAAACAAACATGGAGGTTAATAGAAAGAGGGGGGCATTTTGCTCATTTAGATACAAAAGTACTCTCATTTAATAAAGGGTCATATCAATGCTAAAGTTATGTGGTGTTACTATTCATTCTTTACGTAAAAAACCGTCTCATCGAATGAGACGGTTCGTTGTAGGAATAGTCAGGATTACGTCTGTTCCTTGGCCATATGTACTTTCAATTTGAAATTTCCCTTTTAGTTCCTCCATAATCTGGATGCATGTCGCAACTCCCAGACCATTCCCTTCCAATTTTGTTGTATAAAAGGGCATACCGATATTTTTTAAATTCTCGGGGCTAATTCCTATTCCATCATCACGAATGATTAATTTTATATATTGAGGAATGAATGTAAGATTCAATTCAATCTTCCCCTTAGAATCGAATGCTTCACAAGAATTATTCAAGACATTCAAGAGAACTTGCCTCAATCGGTTTCGATCAGTATAAATATATATAGATTGTGTCACTGAGTTAATTAATGTTACATGAGAACTAGGATTTGAAGAAGAATAGACATCTATAATTTCATCGAGGAAATCTTTTAGATCAAGTTTCTCCCATTCAAGCTGATGAGGCTTTGCTAAATCAAGAAGTTGAGTTACAAATACATTAACCCGATTGACTTCCTCAAGCATGACATCACTATACTTTACTATTAAAGTTTTATCATAATCCTGGCTCTTCAATAGTTGGAAGAACCCCTTTATTGTAGTCAATGGGTTCCTAATTTCATGGGCAACCCCTGCAGCTAGCTGACCTACATATTTCAACTTTTCAGTACGAACGATTTCCTTTTCACGATCCTCTATCGTTTCCATCATTCTCTGAAAAGCAAGGTTCAGTTTTACCATTTCTTCAAAGCTTCTTTTATTAGAAACGACGAATTCTTTTCCTTCAATAAATTCCTCTGTTGCTTCAACAAGATCTTGAACAGGTCGTACAAGAGTCTTTGTAAATAAATAGACCACTATAATGATTGATACAAATAAAATCGTGTAAATGGTTAGATAACGTGACAAAAGATCATTCAAAGGCTGAAACACTTGTTTCTTATCAGCTCCCACAACCACAAACCATTTATTTTCCGTTTGTGCCATCGTATGAACAGCCTGAATAGAATATATTTTCTCTCCATTCTCTGCACTGTACAAGTTATCCGTTTCAGAAGCTTCTATCAGTTTTGCTTTTGTTAATCCCATTTCCTCTAAGGTAGAATTCTGTTGGACGCCATGGGGATCTTTTTTGGAAACCATGATACCTTCTTGATTAATCATGAAAATGTTCACAGGATACTTATCACTAATATCAATAGCTTTTCTCTCGATCATCTCCCAAAGGTTTTCTAAGCGGAAGGCCGAGGAGACAACACCAACCATTTGCCCTGTACTACCATATACCGGTGCACTTAAAGTTATTATGGGTTCAGAATAAGCTCGTGTTTTATACACGTCAGAAAGAAATTCATTACCTTCTAGTGCTTCTTCAAACCAAATTCTCTCAGCTAAGTTAGCTCCAATCATTTTATTAGATGTATCTGCAATAACTTTACCTTCCAAATCCAAATACAAAGCTCCGTAATATTCCCGTTTTGCTCCAATAAACTTTTTTAGTTCATCAGACTTCTCTTCTTTTGATGAGCCAGGATTTATGATTACCGAATTTGCACTTAATAACTTCACATCACTATTCCGTTCGTTCAAATAATTATATGTTTCATTGACGATATTAAGTGAACCTGCATTCAAGGCATTTTTTGCTTCTTTTTCAAGCAAAGAGCGTTGTGATCCATAGGAAATTATTCCTAATATCAGAACAGGTAGACTTGCTATAAGTAAAGAATAAAGCAAAATTCGGGTTTGAAGGCTTTTAAGCATCCTTCGATCCCCCCTATTCCTGATCTCCCTACTGGAGTCCTTCTTCTATTTGGACATATTGTTCCCACGCACGATCAAATACAGTCATACTTTCGAGATAGTCGCCATTCAATTCTAAATAACTACTTAATTCATTATAATCATCCGATTGCTTTGGGAAACTGTGATCGTTATAAGCGTGATTAGCAAATTTAGTGATGGCATCAATTTCTTTAGGTTGTCGGAATTTCATTAAATATAAATAAAACGGTCTCATGTGACGAGCCCTCCTAAAAAGTAACTAAGATTTCAGCTTTAATATATCGGAAACTTTACCTTCCGTCTACATTTTTAAAAACCAACATGGGTTTTTCTTCCTACAATTATAGGATAACTAACGATATTTCACCAGAAACAGAACGCAATTTATGATGAACTGTGATTGAAGAAAGAGTACAATGTCAATTTTCTTCGAAATTAATTTATATTAACCTTTCACAAAAGTGTCCAAGTCTTGCCTGTCAGGTCAGCTCTTATCCAATAAAAATAAAAGCCGATGTTTCCTTAGCGTAGGAAACATCGGCTTTCTTGTCGAAATTCTCTTTTTTCGGGCACGAACCTAACAGTACAGACGAGTTTTAATCTTTCTAAATAGTTGAATAATTAATACCAAACTAATCTATTCTTTTTACTGAGTACAAGCTAACGTTTAATGGAGCTTAAATAGGTTTGTTTACAATTATTCAACAATCATATAACTCAATGACTTACTCTTTTCTGTCTACACTAAGGGAATCATATCCTTTAAATAGAGAAATATATGTTTTTATAGAAACTGTACAATCTCTTCCTACCTAAAAATCAAAGTAATTCAGCTTCAATAATCTCTTCATCTTCAATTACTCATCATACGCCTTCTGTTTCCCAAGCTGTTTCATATCAATAACTCCAACCCCAGATCATACATAGTATTGTACCGAAGACAGTAATTAGAGCTAGGAATATAGCGCAATATAGAGTCATAAAAATTGATTTGCTATCATCAGTTTCACGAGCATGCATAAACACAACTAGTTGAACAGCTGCTTGTATGAATGCTGTCAATATAAAAATCGTCATGCCTGTTGCTTTTGACATATTGAAGAAGTAAACCAAAAGAGCTACAAACGTCAAAATCAATGAAAATACAAAACCCCATACTTGTTTAGCCGGGAATAATTCCTTCATGTTTATGTCATTCCTTTCATGTAGATAAAGGTGAAGATGAAGATCCAAACGATATCTAAGAAATGCCAGTAAAGAGAGAAAATGAAGGATTTATTGGCTGTTTCAGGTGTCAACCCGCGTTTTTTCACTTGAAGGATAATAAATAACCCCCAGAAAAGTCCTAATGTAACATGTGCTCCATGTGTCCCTAATGTTGTAAAGAGCATCGAAGTAAATGCACTAGTTTGCAGTGTAGCTCCTTCGTGATAATAGGTAATGAACTCAGTAATTTCAAATCCTAAGAATCCTAATCCAAGAAGGAGAGTGATTACGAAGAATGTCAACATGGCTTTCTTGTTGCCAAGTCGCATGGCATGAATTCCAAGCCCGATGACAAAACTGCTTGTTAAGAGCAAGAATGTTTCAGCAAGTACTGGAGTGATTTCAAAAATTTCTGCTCCAGTAGGACCGTTACCCGTACGATCAACTAATGTAAAATATGATGCAAAGAGTGTTGCAAAAAGCATAATTTCGGCTCCAAGGAAAATCCAGAAGCCTAAAATATTTAGACGATTTTGTTCCGTACTATATTCAAGAGGTTGCGAGTGATCTATTTCCATTTATTAACACCCCCGAATTTTGCTTCTGTCTCTTTAATTTCTTCTACAGAAATGTAATGCCCATGATCTATTTCGAATGAACGATGAGCCATGCAAACAAAGATACCGATTAACCCAATAATCGCAAGAAACCATATGCTGAATACTAACGCAAATCCAAAGACAAAGAAGATACAGGACATGATAAACGGTCCGCCGCTGTTATTGGGCATATGAATTTTTTCATAGTCACCCTTGAATAATTCATGACCTTTATATTTAGCATCCCAAAACGTTTCCCTTGAGTTCACTTGTGGAATAATAGCAAAGTTATATTCTGGTACTGGATTATGAGTAGCCCATTCAAGGGAACGTGCATCCCACGGATCCTCACTAACATCTCTTGGAGCATGGCGAATGCTATAGTAAATCGTATATACGATTAATACAAAGCTGATTGCCATTAAAGCTGCCCCGATAAACGAAATCATATTTAATGGTCCAAATCCAGTCGATTCAGAGTATGTGTATATACGACGTGCTTGACCATCTAAACCAGTGATATACATAGGGAAGAATGCTAAGCAAAAACCAATGGTTAGAAACCAGAACGCCCATTTCCCAATCCTTTCATTCAACATGAAACCAAACATTTTCGGCCAGTAGTAAGTTCCGGCACCAAGCACAGCAAATACTACACCCGGAATGATGACATTGTGGAAGTGAGCTACTAAAAACATTGTATTATGGTATTGATAATCCGCCGCTGACATCGCAAGCATAACCCCGGTAACTCCACCGATTGTGAAAAGAGGTATGAAACCTATTGAATAAAGCATAGGTACGGTAAATCTGATTCTACCTTTCCACATCGTGAACAACCAGTTAAAGATCTTGATTCCAGTCGGAATAGCAATTACCATCGTTGTAATCGAGAAAATACTATTAACATATGCTGCTTGCCCCATTGTAAAGAAATGGTGCGTCCAAACGAAGAATGAATATATAGAGATAAATACCATTGAAGCAACCATTGATCGATAGCCATATAGGTTACGTCGTGAAAAGGTTGGGATAATCTCACTAAAAAGACCAAATGCAGGCAAGATTAAGATATATACTTCAGGATGTCCCCAAACCCAGAACAGGTTAGCCCAAAGCATATCCATACCGCCCTCAGTCATTGTGAAAAACTTGGTTGCGAATAGTCGATCCATTGTTCCCATGATCAGCGCCACTGTTAATACAGGGAATGCGAAAATGATAATAATGCTTGTGACTAAAGCAGACCATGTAAACATTGGCATTTTCATTAATGTCATACCGGGTGCTCTCATTTTAAGAATAGTCGTCAAAAAGTTAATCCCCGTCATTAATGTACCTATTCCGGCTATCTGAATACCAATCATATAATAATTCGTTCCAACATGTGGGCTAAATTCATTACCTGCAAGCGGGAAATAAGATGACCACCCTGCATCAGGCGAACCACCAATTACAAAAGAGATGTTGAATAGCATCGCACCCATAAAAAATAACCAGAAACTTATGGCATTTAGACGTGGGAATGCTACATCTCGGGCTCCAATTTGTAATGGCACGACGAAATTCATTAAGGCCATAATGTACGGCATCGCCATAAAGATAATCATCACAACCCCGTGTGTTGAAAAAATTTCATTATAGTGCTGTGAATCTAATAATTTGTTATCCGGTACGGCAAGTTGCGCACGCATCATCACAGCATCTACCCCACCACGAAATAGCATCAACAAAGCAGATATTAGATACATAATACCTATTCTTTTATGATCGACTGTTGTTAACCAGCCACTCCATAAATAAAACCATTTTTTAAAGTGGGTTAAACCAACAATGATCAAGAGAACAGTAACACCAATGGCCACCATTGATGAGTAAATGACGGGACTAGGATTAGGTATAAGAAATCTAGAGAAAAAACCCATACTTTTGTGTTTCCTTTCTGAAAATATTTTTCTTGAGATAGACTAAGAAATTATTCATGATTGTGTGCTGATTTTTCTTTACTATTACTTGACTTATGATCATGCTCCATATGTTCACCTTTTGAATTCGTGTTAGAGTCACTTGAGCCATGATGATGTCCAGCATTTTCACCTTCTGGAGCTGGTGAGAAGTCTAAATGAGTTCCAGTAAACGTTAACTGTCCCTCATGACCCGGTTTTAATAATTCATTGAATCTTACTTCAGTAATAGGTTTCGCAGTTTCTTTAACTTCCTTTACCCATTCATCAAACTTATCTTGAGACATCGCTTCGACGTGAAACGTATTTTCAGCGAATCCTTTCCCACTAAAGTTTGCATTTCGTCCCATCATTTCCCCTGATTCGTCCGCTGCTAAGTGTAATGTGGTCACCATGTTAGACATGGCATATTTTTGACCGCCAAGTTGTGGAATCCAGAAACTCGTGATAGGCCCGAATGAATAAAGTTTAAATTCAAGTGGTCGATTTGTTGGAATATACAAGTAGTTTACTGTCTCGATATCGTTTTCTGGATAACTAAAATGCCACTTCCAGTCAGATGACGAAGCGTAAATAACTAATGGATCTTGACCTTTGTACCCTTCCGGAGTGGCTTCCACTTTATTGTTGGAAATTACAGAAACAACGGAGAAGAAAATGACGATTAAAATTGGCACCCCAACAATAATCGTTTCAACAACATGATTCCCTTCAATGTAGGGTGGTTCATATTCTTTAGGTAGTTTAGAGTCACGGTATTTCGTTAACACAAAGACTAAAATAGCACAAACAACAATAACAATAACCGCCATGATCGCAATTGATAGCCAAATCACATTGGCTTGCGTTTGGGCTTGAGGTCCTTTAGGATCTAAGACCGCTAATGATTCACATCCAGAAAGCACATTGACTATGGTAGAAAGAATGGCTAATAGAACCCATTTTGTTTTCATATATGTATCCTTTCTTTTAAGATTTCATTTCTAAGTTATCCCAAAAAATGTTTATTAAGAATGGTAATTTCTCACAATCACATTTATAGGCGGGATGAATATGAATGAATTCATTTGGGGAATGTTCAGAGAAACAGGTAATCCAAATACCTATTTGCTATGAAAAGGAATTTGAATATGTGAGGAGATACTGCATGGATTTTTTTATTCCTATTGGTCAAAGTAAGGGTAGTGAAGATGAAAATTTAAAATGAGGCCGCTACTAATGCCTTCACCGTTCGAGATGTACACCCTATAGACCACACCGCCGGGCGCACAGAAAAACCTCACCCAAAAAAGTAGATGAGGCAACTTCTAATCATTTTGTTATTTCCCAAAATCAAAGTAATTCCGCTTCAATAATCTCTTCATCTTCAATAACTCATCATACTTGGTCTGTTTTGCAAGCTGTTTCGAATCAATTAAAAATAGCTGATCTTCAATTCCTTTTACAATTTCATCACTCTGAAAAAGAGCTTTACAATTCTCACAATGGGAAGAAGGAGTTTCAGTAATTTCAACGGCTCGCGTTCCATCTGGTAATTCCCAATAGACCGTACCAGTTACCGGTGTAAGTTTTCCTATCTCACACCATGGACAAGTTTCCATGCTATTCTTCCCCCTTTGGAGTGCTCTTTTTTTGCTGTGCCTGGAATTTCTTTTCTTTTAACTGATCTCGCTTTTCACGTTGATTTTTTAATGAAGCATGCTCCGGGTTGGTAACGTAATTTTCACGGCGATTCATTCGTTTCAGCCCTTCAGGCACTAAATTAAATTGCTTGTCATTCATCAAACCAGCTATTCCTATATCTGACCGTTTTTCTTCCATATCAGGATATATGCCTTTGAAATAATCATCTGCAAGTCCTGGTGTGTAATGCTCAGGTTCGGGATAAGTGGTAATTACTCCTTCAAAATTACGTAGCACTGTTTTTGTCGGTGATTGTGAAAGGATATAGTTCGGTTGTAATGTAATTTTCCCTCCACCCCCTGGTGCATCTACAACGAAAGTCGGGACAGCATATCCAGACGTATGACCGCGTAAGCCTTCAATAATTTCAATCCCCTTAGATATCGGGGCTCGGAAATGACCAATTCCTTCGGATAGGTCGCACTGATAAATGTAGTAAGGACGGACACGAATCTTAACGAGGTCGTGCATCAGCTTTTTCATGATCGCAACACTATCATTTATACCGGCTAGAATAACAGCCTGGTTGCCTACCGGTACACCTGCATCTGCTAGCATCTCACACGCTTTCTTTGATTCTTCGGTAATTTCTATAGATGTATTGAAGTGCGTATTTAACCAAATTGGATGATACTTTTTTAAAATTGCACACAAATTTTCTGTGATTCGTTGAGGGAATACAACTGGAGCTCTCGTACCTATCCTGATTATTTCAACGTGGGGGATTTCCCTTAAGTTTTTTAAAATATATTCCAGGATGGTGTCATTAATCAATAATCCGTCACCGCCGGAAATAAGAACATCTCGGACTGCTGGTGTATCACGAATATAGCCGATTGCAGCGTCTAATTGTTTTTTTGGTACTCCCATACCTATTTGTCCTGAAAAGCGTCTTCTCGTACAATAGCGGCAGTACATGGAGCACTGATTCGTGACCAAAAAAAGGACGCGATCAGGATATCTGTGAGTCAATCCCGGTACTGGTGAATCTTCATCTTCATGAAGCGGGTCCTCCATGTCATATTTGGTTTTATGCATTTCTTCTGAGATTGGGACAGATTGCATTCTGATTGGACACCTTGGGTCATCCTTATTCATCAACGAAGCATAATAGGGGGTAATATTTAATGGGATGGTTTTCGTAGAGATCCTGACACCTTCCTCTTCATCAGGAGTCAAGTCTATAACTTTTTTCAAATCCTCCACAGTTCGGATAGTATTCGTAAGCTGCCACAGCCAGTTGTTCCATTGTTCATCGGTTACATCTTTCCATAGCTCTATATCTTTCCAATTACGCTCGGGCTTATATAAGTCAAATAACATGGTAATACCTCCTGAGTCTTGATAGTAGTATTTAATGCAAGAAGGATGCCAAAATTAACCAAAAACTACATATGCCCATAAAAAAATCCGGATTACATGGTCCATCCGAATTTTAAACATTCAAGTATGTTTTTTCATTTTATATTGCAGGGTCTGCCGTGGAATCTTCAATAACTTCGAGGCCTGAAAGACATTGCCTCCTGTTTGAAGAAGAGCCTCGGTGATCAATTTCGTCTCCATTTCCATCATTGCCTGACGCAGTGGAAGTATTTTTTCTTTTGAAGTGGGACGTTTTTTTAAAAACTGCGGCAAATCTTCAAGTGTTAATATATCTTTTTCTGTATGATTCATCATGAATTCAATCGTATGCTTAAGCTCTCTAACATTCCCTGGCCAATGATAATTCTGTAAGAAAACCTTTGTCTTCTCATCAATTCCCTCTATGGGAAGTCCTAATTTCTTGTTATAGAATAAAATAAAATGATTAGTAAGGAATAATATATCTTCAGGGCGCTCTCTTAGCGGAGGCAGCTCATAGCTTAATACATGTAATCGGTAAAATAAATCTGCTCGTAACTTGTTTTCCGTAACGGCTTTTTTCGGATCTATATTCATCGCTGCCATAATTCTTACATCCACTTGGACATTCTTTGCGGCACCTATCCTCCTAATAAACCCATCTTCAAGCACCCGCAGCAACTTTGCCTGCAGGTCAATCGGCATCGATTGTAATTCATCCAAAAACAAGGTGCCACCATTGGCCAATTCAAATAAGCCCTGGCGATCCACTGCACCTGTGTAACTGCCTTTAGCGGTACCGAATAAAAGAGATTCTAATAAATTTTCTGGTAAGGCCGCACAATTTTGTGCGATGAACGGTTCTTTTCGGCGGTTAGAATCCTTATGGATACTTTGAACAAAAAGTTCTTTTCCTACACCGCTTTCTCCATAAACTAATACAGAGGAAGAGGAACGGGCAGCCTTTTTCCCTAGTGAAATTATGTTTCTGAATTCAGTATCACTGGTTAAAATATCGTTAAACGTATATAAATTACCATTCACTTCCTCTTTTTTTTCAGGACCTTTCATTGTCTTGAGCGAGCTTTCCAGGTCAGCTAACCGTTCAGATAACTGCTTCAAACTCGAATAATCCTTCGCTATTTCTATGGCACCAACTATAAACCCATCTACATAAATGGGGAGCGTTGTATTTAACGTTTCAATGATCCTACCATGTGCATTTACATACGATTGACTGTAATTATAAATGGGCTTTTCAGACTTAATAACTCTCAGTAATGTAGAAGATTTGTGATTTAACGAAGGGAAGGCTTCAAGTAATGGTTTCCCGAGTACTTCCCCTACTTTCATTCCATCATGATTGGCTGCCACTCCATTATAAAAGATGGTTTGTCCCTTTGGATCAATCACATGAATGCCCTCATCAATGGTTTCAAGTATCGCTTCTAATACTTCACTTGTATTAAAAAATTCACTAGGCAAGGTCCACCTCCTCTAATACGTCCTTACTTAATATATATGAGGAAATGCCAAAAACTTGTCATAAACCTGCCTGAAAATGAGCACTCATGTATAATTTTTCACCCACAGATTCATGTCCTCAAGTTTATCGAAGATGTAACAGTTATTGGCTAATCGCCCGCGGTATGCGTAATCATGCTGGTGCAGGGCCGCATTCATACCGAATGACAGTGATCGGGCAATGGAATAGATACAATAAATTTCATGTGAGACAAGGTGGTCTTCAAGTTTAGCAATCAAATGCTTCATTAAGCCGTACTGCCGGTGTTCGGGCAGTGTCGCACAATCAGTGATTTCAGCGTTATGGTAGAAGGCATCGATTTCTGCTGAGGCAGCACTAACGATTTTATCATTATGGGCGTAAATATAAAAAACTGTTCCGCTTTTCATGCACTTTTTCACATATTCCGGATCATTCATCGGAGTGGGGTATATTTCAAACACCTTTCCATACAATTGTGCCAGCTGAATAGCATCGGATTCATCTGCTTTACGACAATGGTAGGCTGCTGGCGGAGCATCTAAAGCGGCTTTTAACGGGAGAGTCTGTACACCGGCAAGGATTTGATCCTCCTTTTCCCAGTTTTCACTGTTTCTACGTTCATTCTTGTTATATTTAACAAGGAAGAAGCAATCGCTTCCTAAAAAGTACTTATCTATACTTCCTTCATATAAAAAGCCTTGAACTAGTAATTCTTGAACGTTTTCCTTTCGTGTCTTAAAAATGATTTTCTCTGCTGATATGTTCTCAGCCACCTTCAAAGATTCTTCTACGCAATCTTGAAAGTGACCGAGATAATCTTCCACAAGGACCCGCTTATTAAACCGGTCGATTGTAATATGTAATGTGCAACGCGGTTTTTGAATTTTTTTTTCAATAATTCCTGTCTCCATCTAACTTGCTCCTTTCCTATCAATCAAATTATTGTAACAAAAGGCCTGACCCTATGAGAATCAGACCCGTGAGAAACTTATTATTCCTCTTCCACTCCACACCATTCGATTATAGTTAAAGCGATGATTTTTGCAACGTCCATCATTTTATCCACTTCTATATATTCATTAGAATCATGAGCCAACTTCGTTTCCCCCGGTCCGAAGACAACTACAGGAGTCGATCCCACTGATGAAAGATACCCTCCATCCGTCGCCCAGGGGGAGGCTTCAACAAGCGGCTGTTCACCCATCACTTTTTCATAGTATGCACCTAGTGTTTTCATCAATGGATGCTCAAGTTCGAGACTGCCAGGCAACCATCTAGCCCCAAACCATTCTAATTCAATGGGCTTCTCTTTGAACCATGCATCAGTCTGGTTTAAAGCCTCAATACACTGCATCAGCGAGCGTTGTGCCGCTTCCATTGTTTCCGTGGGGGCAATCCCAAACCGGCCTTCTAGTACGGCTGTATCCGGAACAGAAGAAGGCCAATTCCCACTTTGAATACTCCCAATATTAATCGGAATTGGAATTGTTACATTTTTATAGAGAGAATGACGAAGTGACTCGTTTCGTTCTTGTTCAAGCTTCTTGATTTCTAGCATTACACTAATTGCTTTATCTATTGCACTTACCCCTTCATATCTTGTACCTCCATGTGCCGACTTACCTTTGACTATAAGCCGAAACCACATCGATCCTTGTTGAAGTGGAAATAGTTTCATATTAGTTGGCTCAGGAATGATTGCCCCATCAGCCCGGTATCCTCGCAAGACTGCCGCAAGTGTACCTGCACCTCCGCTTTCTTCTTCAATCACACTTTGGAAAATAACATCCCCCTTCAATTGTATACCAGATTCAATAATTGCCTCGAGTGCTAATAATAAAGAAACATTGCCACCTTTCATATCAGTCGTTCCACGCCCAAACACTTTTCCGTCTTTTGCCATGCCGCTATATGGGTCATCGTGCCAAGCAGTATGATCTCCCTCGGGAACCACATCAATATGACCATTTAAAATAAGAGATTTGCCGTTGCCGATTCCTCTTTTAATCGCAACAAGGTTGGGGTTTCCTTTAAAATCTTTACGATCACAGTAAAAATGGGGATGATTTCTTAATTTTTCATCCCCAATCTCCCATAAATCTATTTCGAGACCAAGCTGTCTGCACTTTTCAACTACAATTGCTTGCGCACTCCCCTCTTGGCCTCGCTTGCTCGGTTCCTGTACCAGTTTTTGTAACAGCCTAATTCCATTCGTTCGATGTTCATTCAACCAAGTGCTGATTTTCTCTTCATACATATCACCATTCTCCTCTCTCATTCTTTTAAAATATGGATATTTTTAGAGACTGTAAACGAGGCTTCGGTTTGATTCCTGATTTCCTCGATACTAGAATTTTCAAATAAATCAGTTAATAAGAGGCCTTCGGGCGTCACAGAAAATACGCCAAGCTCCGTGATAATCATATGTACGCATTCTTTAGCCGTTAATGGTAACGTACATTCTTTTACTAATTTAGACATGCCTATTTTATCAGTATGCTCCATTAATACGATGACCTTTTTGGCCTTTGCCGCAAGTTCCATCGCCCCACCCATCCCTGGTACTCTTTTTCCTGGCACATTCCAATTAGCCAAGTCGCCTAATTCGCTTACTTGAAGTGCTCCAAGAATCGTGATATCCACCCTGCCCCGGCGTATCATTCCAAATGCGATCGTACTGTCACAGTATGAAGCTCCTTCTCTAATGGTAATGGGAAGACCTCCAGCATTACAGAGATGCGGATCTTCCTTCCCCTTTTTTGGAGAACTTCCGATTCCAACAAGCCCATTTTCAGCATGAAACATAACTCGATGATCATTCAAAAGATGATTCGGCACAAGGGATGGTATGCCAATTCCCAAATTGACCAGCATGCCATTGCTTATTTCTGCTGCGGCTCGTTTCGCTAATCGATTTCTGACTTTGGTTCCCAAACCCATTTCCAATCGACTCCTTTTGATGGAATGATATAATCCACAAATGCACCCGGAACAATAATGTCTTCCGGATTCAAAGCGCCAAGTGGGACGATTTGCACTGCCTCGACTATGGTGATTTGTCCGGCAGTTGCTACGAGCGGATTCGTATTCCGAGCACTTTTATCAAATATTAGATTTCCATAAGGATCTGCCTTTTCTGCATAAACAATTGCGATATCTGCAGTCAACGCAGGTTCCACTAGATAATTTTTCTCACCCAGCCTTATGGTTTGTTTTCCGTCACGGACTATATCGACGTCCAGGCCAATGTCGGTCAATATCCCACCAAGACCCATCCCACCTGCCCGGATGCGTTCGACAAGCGTCCCTTGCGGTGAGAACTCTACTTCCAGCTCACCATTGTTCATAAATAGGCCCGCATTTGGGTTAGAACCAATATGAGAAACGATGATTTTTTTCGCACGCCGCTGTGTGACCAGTTTCCCGACCCCTATTTCTGGAAAACCAGTGTCATTTCCGATTAAGGTTAAATTTTTAATACCTGATTCCAAAATTAAATTGATCAATCCCGGCGGGGTACCGATGCCACCGAACCCTCCAAAAAGAATAGACTGATTATCTTTAAAGAGATGTAGAACATCCTCAAAACGGCAAATTTTCTGAAATGAATTTTCTAACATACTAACTCACTTCCTTGTTAGGATGACAGATGACCCGGTAGGATCTGCTCATTAAATTGTCGGAGTGTTATATCGAGCCTCATTAACAATTCTGCACACTCATCCTCCGAAATCGTTAAAGGAGGAGATATGATAATTGCAGCCCCGGTTACACCATCTAGACCCGCTGCTGCAGGGTACAATAGGATTCCATTTTTCATTCCCAATTTAATGATTTCATTAGTCACGTCGACAACCTTTGGAAGCGGAGACTTTGTCGATTTATCCTGGACAAATTCCATACCAATCAATAAACCCCTTCCACGGATGTCTCCGATAAAGGAATACTTCTCTCCTAACCTCTTCAGTCCTCTAATTAAGTTTTTCCCTCTGTCGGCTGATTTTTCAACGAGATTGTTTTTTTCTACATATTCTAACACCGCTAACGATACCGCACATGATAATGGATTGGCGCTAAGTGTATGCCCTCCGATAATCGACTGAGAGCCACTCATGATTGGCTCCATCACTTTTCTCGTCATTACAGCGGCAGCTATAGGAGTATACCCCCCACTCATTCCCTTTCCGAATGTTACGATATCAGGTTCTACATCCCAATATTCGGAAGCAAGCATCTTACCGGTCCGACCGAATCCAGTCATAACTTCATCGGCAATGAATAAAATGTCATGTTCTTCACAAATTTTCTTGAGTTTTTTAAAATAACCATCCGGTGGAACAATAGCTCCCCCGGCTGCGCCAATGACAGGCTCAGCAATAAAAGCGGCAATATTGTCACCACCAATGCGTCTAATTGTTGCTTCCAATTCCTTAGCACAGGCCATTCCGCACGTATGGGGATCAAGTTGAAGTGGGCAGCGGTAGCAATATGGAGGAGAAACGGAAGGATATGATTCAAGCATAGCGGTAAACCGTTCACGGCGAATAGGGTGGCCCGACATCGAAAGAGCCCCCATCGTGATGCCGTGGTAGCTCATCCATCTGGATATAATTTTATGTTTCTTAGGTTTCCCTTTTTCCTGCCAGTGCTGAATGGCAATTTTCAAGGCAGTTTCGGTCGCTTCGGATCCGCTATTTACAAAAAAGCTATAATTCAGTTCCCCTTTTGTTAGTTCAGCAATTTTTTTGGCGAGTTTCTCCGCTGGTTCACTCGTAAACTGTGAACGATACACAAATGAAACCTGATTAGCCTGTTTTTTCATCGCATCAATAATTTCCTGAACACCATGACCGATGTTAGCAGTAACAGCACCGGATGAAGCATCCAGGTAGTTCTTTCCTTCTTTATCGTATAAAAATACTCCCTCACCATGACTGATAGTCGGGTAGGCTCCTCCTAGGACCGGCTTGATCAATGAAGACTGCTCCATATGCCCACACTCTCCTTCTCTGGAAACAAACTAGCATTATAGTAAAGTGTATGTCCTGATTCAGGGAATCTTGCTAAGGAAATTGACCTAAGCTTGTAAACATCAAAAAATTCTTTTAGATTTTTGAGATGGGTCATTATAAGGAGTGACTTAATAGGGTACAAAAAAAAAGTGTATCCACAAGAGATACACTTTTTTCTTACAATGCGCTATTTAGCTTTTCTTGACGAATTGACTCTAAAAAATTTTCATCCTTTAAAACAGCCAGCACATTTTTATAAAAAGCAGTTTTATCAATAACTGAGGTATGTACATATTCATACTCTTTTAAAGATGGATGACGCAAAACATGTTTCATGCATGAATGACAAACTTTTTTAGTACCTAACTTATAGTAGTTCAAGTTACTTGCATCCCCATTTGAAGTGTCTTCGTTACAAACGAAACAAGTATGGCTTACACGGCCTTTTTTATTATATTCGGCCAAAGCCCCTTCTAAACGGATGGATGCGGGAATTGTTAATAACACATAATCACCTTTTCTATTTTAAATCTCTTAGTATTATATCAGAAAAACATAGAATTTGAACAATTAGCCTCATATTCCCTAATAATGCTTGTAAAATAATAAGATATTCAGCGCTGACAAGAGGTATTACTCCTAAAATCAACCAGAAAACATAGCTTCAGGCAAGTAGAAATATATTCATAATATAGGGAATTACCAGACCACATCCAAAATAACTTAAAACACCGTCCACTTTTGAACGGCGTCTTATCTCTAGTTTTTTTATGAAAGGACATTAACAGTTACTTTTCCGTTTTTCACATTCATCACTGCTTTTGCACCTACCGGGACCGTTACAAATGGATGAACATGTCCAAAGTTAGCATTCGCGATGACAGGTATACCATTTATTTCTTTCTTTGTTGAAATAATTTCCTGCAACGCATAATCAGTCATCCCGGATTCCTTTTGGAAACGGCCTATGACAATTCCTTTTATTCCGCTTGCATCTGGCAATTGAAGCAATGACTGTAAATCTCGGTCAAAACTGAATGGATGGCTTTCTTCATCATCTTCTATAAACAGGATACTATCCTTTAAAGAAGGCATATACTCTGTACCCTGTAAAAGATTGATTGTACAAAGGTTGCCTCCAATGATTGTCCCTGTCGCTTCCCCTTCCTGAATGACCATATATCCTAAATTTGTATGGAAAGTGCGATCTTCCTGTTCTAAATGCCATGAATCATCACTCCACGTTTCACTTGGTTCAAGATAAAAGTCATCAACCTGGAGAACTGCTTTTTTAAAGTATTCCATTGTATATTCCAGCCCAGCCTTCATGCCGAACGTCGAGAAATGAGGACCAGGGTATGTAGTTAAGCCTGTTTTTTTATAAATTGCCAATAAGATAGCCGTTATATCACTATATCCCATCAACACTTTTGGATTTTCTTTAATCAAATCGTAGTCAATATATCGTAGTAATTGGTTGGCATTATAACCGCCAATAGCCGTAAAGATTCCCTTTACATTTGGGTCCCGAAACGCATCATGTAAATCCTCAATTCGATCTTCAATTGAATTCGAGAAAAAGTCGTCATGGACCAAAGCCGTATTACCATATGTCACTTTAAATCCAAGCTCCATTAATCTTTCTTCTGCCAGCCTGCGTTGTTCCCCTTTGACAATCGCCAGACTTCTCGAAGGTGCAATAATCCGGATTTCATCGCCAGCTTTTAAACGAGAAGGTTTCATATCTTTTTTCCCCCTAAAATAATTATATCTTTCGTTATTTTAGCAGATATGCTGAATAAAGAAAAACCAGGACACTTAAGAACATGCATTCGTATTATTTCATAGTTTATTCCAAAGAAAAATAACTAGGATTCCTGGTTATTTTCTTTCACCAGCTAAAAACCGGTTCTTCGATATTTTTCAGTTGGTTTTTTTCGATAATTTTACGGGCAATCCAGCCCCCAGACACTGGTCTGAGAAAGTAAGTATTTAAATAGGATTTATTCCTTTAAATTACTAACATAAAGAAAAGACCAGCATTTACTGGTCTTTTAGTTTTTTCTTTTGTTAGCAACAGAATGAAGCACCGATGATAATCAGCAGAATGAACAATACAACGATTAACGCGAAACCTGAACCAAAACCGCAACCGCCACCGCGACCACCACCATAACCATATCCTCCGCCATATCCACCATATCCGTACATTAAGTTTCACTCCTTCTTGATTTCTGATTTCTCTTTACACCTTACCATATGTCATTAAGCCCGCCTTGGTCTGTGCATTAGCCTATTTTTCTAGATTTAAGAAAAAACTTTCCAATTATTGCTTTCATCTTTATAAATCATATTAGGTGAACAGCCAAGGGCAACCGCGAAAAATGTCAAAAAATCGCCTAGTACTTATTGTGTAAGTTTCAAATTGGGATATAATAAGGAAAAAACCATTCTTAGCCTCTTTAAGTCTTTAAGCTATCTCTTACCTATTTAGATAAATAAAATGTTAATTCGGGGGAACTACATTGAAAAAGAACGCAAAACCCTTCATCCCTTTCGCTGCAATTGCCACGATTCTTCTTATCAGCTATATCCTTCAAAAAGTTCCTAAAACCTATGGATCAGATGATTCATTAAATGTTTATCAAAAATTTCAATCCGGCCAGCCGATTCAATACCTTGTTGTTGGTGACAGTATTGGAAGAGGCTCTGGAGCCGAAAATCCTAATTTAACATGGTTCAAACAGCTAGAAAACAAGATGAATGACGTCAACGATATTCCTTTTCACGGGGATTATGTGGTCCAAAGCGGCTCCACTGCTTTTGAAGGCCTCTTTAAGCTCTCCCAAAGAAAGAAACATGACCATAAAGATTTAATTTTTATCGTATTCGGCGAGAATGACCGCAAATACATGAAGGTAGACGATTTCATCATGACGTATGAGGCGTTAATCAGGAAGGCGAAGCGTCTCCATCCTAATGCAGAAATGTTTACAATAACGGAAAGCAGCTTGAAATATGAGGAATTTGCATCAGCTATCGAACTATTATCTAAACATTATGGGGCTACTAATGTAGATATGCGGCCAATTTTTCAGACTTCAGGCTATACTGAAAAACAGCTGACTAAAGACTTAATACATCCAAATGGACTAGGCTATCAATTTTATGCTAATGCAATTTATGAACAATTTCTTGATAATTTAAAACAGGAGAAGCCAATAGCAAGCCTTCCCTCCAAGCTTCACGCCGGTTCTGAATTAGATTTATCAGAAGTTGACAACTATGAAAAGATGATCGGTTTCCGTCCAAGAGGAGACTACTTTACAAGTAATGCAAAAGGGAGCCTGATTGAATACAATTTCAAAGGGAGTATTCTTGGTGTGAAACTACTTAGAAGCCCTGATGGCGGGGAAGTGGCTGTAATTATCGATGGAAATAATATCACATCTTTAAATACATGGTGGCCCTTTGCACGAGAAAGATATTTGTTTATCACCAATGGACTTTCTCCCGGTTCACACACGGTCCGTTTTGAAGTAACCGGAAGAACAATGGCAAGCGATCCGACCGCATTACCATATGTACGTATATCATCGATCATCAGCGATGATATAAACCACTAGTAAAGCAGATAAAAAAACCCTATCATCCAGTGATAGGGTTTTCTAATTAATCAAACAACTTCTTATATTCCCCGTATCCTTCTTTTTCAAGATCTTGGACCGGAATGAACTTTAACGAGGCAGAATTGATGCAATAACGTAATCCAGATGGTCCGGGTCCATCATTGAAAACATGACCAAGATGAGAATCGGCAGTTTTTGAGCGCACTTCAATCCTTCTCATACCGTAGCTAGTATCTAGATTTTCTACCACTTCTTCTTCCACTAGCGGTTTAGTGAAGCTTGGCCATCCACAGCTAGAATCAAACTTTTCCTTTGAAGTAAATAGAGGGTTGCCGGAAACGACGTCTACATATAGTCCCGCTTCCTTCAAGTTCCAATATTCATTATGAAAAGCTGGTTCTGTCCCATTATTTTGAGTGACTTCATATTGAATTGGTGAAAGTTTCTGCTTTAATTCTTCTTTACTGTTCATCTTTTTCCCCCCAATGATGTTGTAAAAATGATTTACGTCCTGACCCAATCGAATACCTTTCGTAATGCTCAGGTTGCTTTCTATAATAATGCTGGTGATACGTCTCAGCCTGATAAAACGTTTGGGCAGGAATAATCGGAGTAACAATTGATTTGGAAAATTTGCCGCTCTCCTGCAGTTTTACTTTGGAAGCTTCAGCAATTTCGCGTTGATTTTCGTCATGATAAAAAATCGCCGTTTGATAGGAACTGCCACGGTCATAAAATTGTCCTCCTGGATCAGTTGGGTCAATTTGCTGCCAAAACAATTCGATTAATTTTTCATAAGGATATACACTCGGATCAAAAGTAATCTGAACAGCCTCATAATGTCCCGTGGTTTCAGAACAAACCTCTTTGTAAGTAGGATTTTCCTTTGTACCCCCTGTATAGCCTGAGATAACTGATTCGATACCAGGCTGCTCATCGAATGGCTTTACCATACACCAGAAACAGCCGCCTGCGAATGTTGCTTTCTCTAATTGCTTAGTCAAATGAAATATCCTCCTTTTATGCAAACGTTCCATTGAATGCATTTTAACGCTTTTATTTTGCCCTGTAAAATATTTTGCCGTTCAAAATGATTAATATATGCTGTCTCACCACTTCAAGTTAGGTTTGACACATGCCCAAGCATACTTCCATATGATGGGTTCATAATGAATAAAATGAGAGGTGAAGGAATTTGAGCGATAAACAATCATTTTTACAAAAAGCCTTAGCTTATGATTTACTATCCTCTTACTATAAATACAGCAATCCACATCTGCATGATTATTATTATCATAAGCACTTAAAAAGTCTCGAAAAAGCAACACAACCCATGAGATATGAACAAAGAAATACAGTAGCACCCTCATATGTAAGAATTCTACACGCTGCCCCAAAGTCTCCAGCTATCGATGTATATGTAAATGAAATGCGCATTCTCAAGAACTTTGTATATAAAGGTAACAGTGGTTATTTATCATTACCCCCTGGAATGTATCAAATCGATATATACCCTACTGGGCAAACCACTTCAACCATATTGAGCCGGAAGGTCGGGCTCGAAAGTGGAAAATCATTTACAGTCGCTGCCGCTGGGGCAAATGAATCGTTGAAAATGTTAACTTTAGAAGATAATCCATTTGTTCCTCAAAATGAAGCCAAGGTACGATTTATCCATCTATCATATGATACACCTTCAGTCGATATTGCCGTAAAAGATGGAGATGTCGTGTTTGCAAACCTTCCGTTTCGTAAAGTAAGCGAATATTTAAATCTATACCCTATGAAAGTTGATTTTGAAGTGAGAACCGCTGGTACAAAAGATGTTGCACTCTCATTACCCAACACAGATTTCCAAGCAGATACCTCCTCAACTATTTATATAATCGGATTGAATCAAGATCAACCTGCATTAGAAACACTTACATTAACTCCATAAATGAGTAAAAAACCTGGATACCTTGATCCTGGTTTTTTACCCATTTATTCTTAATTCACTGCAGCGAAGACGGGATGGTCAATAAAAATGAAATATCATCATTTTTCAAATCAAATTCTTTTGCCTTTACCCTAATGTCGCTTTTAAGTTCCATATCCTGCAGTGATACATAAATACTTTCGTCGTTGGGGCGAATACTGACCCACTCCGGCATATTATACCGATCGTTAATTAAACTCATGACATATGAAACCGGAAGATTCATCTGTCCAACAGCAACAGACTTTTGCTTTAAGATCAAATCACCATTCTTTTGAGCAATTGGTTCAAACGTTAATTTCATTTCAACTTCACGATTAAAAAATGGCATTGTTCCATACAGCTCGACTTCATCCGTTAAAAAAACTTCATAATGAATAGATCCTGTCAATCCTTCTTTATCAAGATACTGGTTGATTAATCGAGTCAGGTCTTCCCGATTCGTATGAATCTGAAATTGTATATCCTCTTCGTAACTTACTTTTGGTATCAGCTCTTTATCTTTAGCCGGAAGATTAACTAAAATCAGGACGAACAGGATGACCAGGATGTTTAGGGCTAATAAAGAAATAAACAAAGCCTTCCATTTGACTTTTGTCATTCTTGGTCATCATCTCCTTTGGCACTAGCTTCTAACGTGTCCTTTCCAATAGTGGTAATTTCCATGTTATTATAGATTCTTGTTGCAATTAGCTCATACCCGCGATCATTCGGATGAAAATAATCCTCAGCATACAGCAAGTCTTCTTCAGAGTTTTTAAAAATATCATCTATCTCGATAAAATATGCTGAATCATATTCCTTGATAATCTCTTTCCCGCTTTCATTCCAATCATTCATGATCATATCAAGTTCATAAAAATCGGCAAACCATTTTGAAAATGGATTATATACACCCACAAGGTAAATCTGGGCGTGATCATTTTCAGAGCGCACCTTATCAAGTATCTGTCTTAATCTTTTTTCATATCCTATTTTTGCTGAATCAAACTGATTCAGTTCCAAGTTGGAAAAATTCTGTTTAAATACCTTCATGATATCATTTCCACCGATTGTGACAACTATGGAGTCGGCTTGTTCAATGTCGTCTTGAATTTCTGCCTTATCCAATCTTTTTAAAAGTTGATCGGTCCGATTTCCCCGAATGCCATGATTAATCATCTCTACAGAAATAATGGATGGTTCTTTTTCCAGCTTATTTTGTAAATAAGGCAGATAGCCGCCATTATCTTTGCTATCCCCGACACCTTGGGTCAAGGAATCACCGATGGAAACAATTTGAACAGGATCCGGAAAAAAGCTGGCTGGAATGGTTTCCTTTTCACTCAGTTCAATGACGCTCTTTTGCTGAACTGATGACTGATTTGAAACAGTTTCACTTTGACTGCAACCTGAAATCCAAACTAGGCATATGAAAAGACAGGTGATTTTGTACCACATGATCCTCACCTTCCTACCCATATATTATATCATGTAGAAAACGAAAGATTGCAAACAATATACCCTCTTTCTATTCTACTCTTTGCTAAAGCAATAGTTACTATATACTATGAAAAAAAGCAGGGATTAAAAGCTAGTCCTATAAATTTTAGCATGTACTTAGCATGTAAAATCATTCTTCACTTCTGCTGTTTCGTTCATAAACGATTTACAACTATTTGACTATAGGATAATGGACTTTTCCCTTTATTTTCATTTTAAAACTATAAAAACAGAAAGAACAGGTAATTTAACCTGTTCAATAATTCTGTAAAATTTTAATATGTTTGATGATTTCATCAAATGGAATATCCTGCAAACCTGTGTATTCTTGAATAATCTTCCCATCCTGATCCACTAGAAAAAAGCTAGTCTGATGGATAACCTGGTCCTCATTTTCAGGTTTCTTAACAAGTGTTTTAAAGTTCTCCAATGCAAACTGCTCGATTTCTTCTTGACCATAGCCAGTTAGGAAGTGCCAGTTTCCGTAGTCTACATTAAATTGATCTCCAAACTTTTTTAATACATCGGGTTTGTCAATCTCTGGATCCACTGAAAAGGAAACAAACTCTACATCTGAGATGCCTTCGTCCTTCAACATTTGTTGAAGTTTAGACATATTTGAAGTCATTGGCAAACATACATCCTCACAACTTGTAAAGATAAAGTCCGTGACCCAAACCTTTCCTTTAAGGTCACTTTTTGAAAAGGGTTCCCCTTCCTGATCTATGTAACTGAAATTTTCAAGGTCCCAGTTTTTCGCATCAGGTACTCCGCTTGAACCGCATGCTGTTAACAGCAATAATACCGTTGTGCCTATAGCTGCCTTAAGCAAATGCAGCATTCTCATCCCTACCCCGTCCTTTATGTATAAAATATTCTGTTACTTCATTTATTCTACCAGACCAAGTGGTGTGAGAAAAGTAACTCTTTCTACAATCTAAAGACAATTTATTGAACAATGAAATAGCTCAAATCATACACATAACTTCGGTAACTGCTTTTCTATAAGAAATCAGTCCCAATAATACATAATAGCCATGGCGCCTTCACCTGTATGGGTACTGACTACAGCAGTAGTTGCCTCTATCTTTATATCGTGAAAACCTGATAATTCTGATATGGATTTACGAACTTTATCCGCAATTTCAAAACCGTTTGCATGAACAAACCCAATGCTTTTAATTGTTTTTCCGTGTGTATCTTCCTTGAATTTCTTGACAATATATTTCACAACCTGTGACTGGCTTCTAGCTTTGGACACAGGATTCAGTACACCATCGTCAAGAAGAGCAATCGGCTTGATGTGCAATAGGGAACCGATAAACGCAGAAACTTTACCAATTCTTCCACCCTTCACAAGGTTATCAAGAGTTTCAATGACAATGATTAAACTTGACTGCTTTTTAATGTTTTCTAGGCGTTCAATTATCTCTTCAGAAGATTTCCCTTCTTTCGCCATTTTTGCTGCCTCAATAACCTGAAATGACATGGCCTTTGAAATGAATTTAGAGTCTAAAACGGTAACTTTTGCATCAGACACACTAGCCGCGCTCTCCGCTGAGCGGACTGTTCCACTCATACCACCAGTCATATGAATAGAAATAATCTCACTACCGTCTTTCCCAAGTTCATCATATACCTCCACAAAGGTTCCTACTGCTGGTTGAGAGCTTTTTGGAAGTTCTTTAGACAGATTCATTCTTATCAAGAATTCTTCCTGTTCTATTTCAACCTTATCCAAAAAAGTCTCTCCATCAATATAGATTGATAGAGGAACCATTGTTATATCATAATATTCTAGTTCTTCTGGTGTCATATCTACTGTTGAGTCTGTTACTATCTTTACTTTATTCATCATTACACATCCCTAAATTAACATATCTATTGTATTATACCTACTCAAAGAACGCATTCAAACTAAACTATTCATTTTCTATGTTAAAGAATACATTTAATTCTAAATGATTACACAAAAAAAGACCATCCCATAAGCCAACTAACCACACGCCGCTTATTCGATATTACATGGAATTAGAGGCATCTCTTTTATAGGAGAAGTTAGCTATGGAACAGTCCACATTAAGCATTATTAAGTAAATTCTCATAAAAAATCTTGTGATAAACAGGCCGTTTAAGTACTGATGCTAAATAATGCTTAAATGAGTAATTTTCTTTATGATCTTTATTATCAAAAACTCGTTTTACAAACACTTCCAAACGCACGGTCAACATAAAAAAATTCGGATCACTAGGCAATAAAACAGGAATTTCTGAAATTGTGACCTTATGTCCAAAACAATCTTTGAATTCCAAGCATTTGAACATCAAATTATCAATCCTCATTTTTAACCGATTGCTTATATTATACACAATAAACCCAAAAGTATAAATATTCATATGTATAAAAAACTGACAAGCCCCAGCATTTTTTAAATTACAAAATGACCCACAAGGGCATAATGCCTTCATGGGTCATTTTTTTATAAATCTTCCTCGTTATTAAAGGTTTCTTCAAGTAAACTTTCTCGCTTCACCTTACGTTTATACACTATTTTAGATAGTGAAATACTGATTTCATATAATAACAATAGAGGAACCATAACCAAAAAGTCTGACATAAAATCAGGTGGCGTAATACAAACCGCTATAACCACAAGTACAAAATAAGCATACTTCCTTAATTTTTGAAGCACGTATGGGTTAATTACACCAATTGAGGTCAAAAACATGGTAACTACAGGGAGCTCAAATAAAACAGCAAAAGGAAGTGTCATATTCAAGACGAATGAAAAATACTTATCCGCTGTAAAGTTGGTTATGAACATATCATCGCCCAATTCAATCAAAAATTGAAGAACGGTTGGGAAGATGACAAAATAACCAAAAGCAAGTCCTCCGATAAAAAGTATGAAGAGAGCAGGTATATAGGCAAGCGTGGCTCTTACTTCATTTGGCATCAAAGCCGGTTTAACAAATAACCAGATTTGCAGAGCAATTATCGGAATCGTTGTGGCAATGGCTACAACTCCTGAAAGCATAAAGTAAATCCAGATAATATCACTCGGTCCTAATACCATTAAGTCGAAATCAAGATCCTTCACAAACCAATTATAGATATCTTTAACATAAATAAAACTGACGATAAAAAAGATGAAAAAAGCAACAGCCGTAATGATAAGCCGTTTTCTCAATTCATCGAGATGATCGATGATATTTAATTCTTTATCTTCCAAAGTTGATCACGCCTTCATCTGAAAATCCGTATCTTTGTTTCAGCATAAAGGCGCAAGACGGTACCATCTTACGCCCAGCATTTAATTATTCATGATTTTTTTGTTGTGTTTTCTTTTCTTCTTCATAATCACCTTTTGTTAATTCACTCGTAGATTTTTTAAATTCACGCAGTGTTTGTCCAAAAGCACGACCTATCTCGGGAAGTTTCTTCGGACCGAAAATAATTAATGCTAATATTAAGATGAGAATTAGACCAGGTACTCCAATGTTCGACATTGATACATCCCCTTTGGTGTTGTAATTCGACCTACTCTGATTATAATACCATTTCCAACCAATTGAAAGTAAACTGGCATTTCTTCATAAAATGGTAACAATTATCGACAGATTATTTATAACAAATGTGCAGGTAGAATAAAATGTAAAAACATATTTATTATTCTATCCTACTTTACCATTTTGTCTATAATTAAATTAATAAGTGAAATAAATTACTGTCTTTATTGACTTCAACAAAGGAGAATCCTTTTTTATTCATTCTTTGAATCAGTCCATTATAATCATTTTTGTCTTTTAACTCCACACCAACAAGGGCCGGCCCGCTTTCTTTATTGTTTTTCTTCGTATATTCAAAACGGCTAATATCATCATTCGGTCCTAACACCTCATCAAGGAATTCCCTTAGTGCTCCTGCCCGTTGTGGGAAATTTACGATAAAGTAATAAAGCAGACCTTCAAATAATAAAGACTTTTCCTTAATTTCCTGCATACGGCCAATATCGTTGTTACCCCCACTGACAAGACAAACAACTGTTTTTCCTTTGATTTGTTCTTTATATAAATCCAGTGCAGCTACTGATAACGCCCCAGCCGGTTCAGCCACAATCGCATGCTGATTATATAAATCCAGTATCGTGGTACAGATTTTCCCTTCAGGAACGACAACGATATCTTCCAAGTTTTCCTTACAAATCTGATATGTCATCTCTCCTACATGCTTAACAGCCGCACCATCAACAAAGGTATCTATGTTTTCAAGTTCAGTCGCTTTTCCTTCTTTGAACGAATATTCCATTGAAGCAGCACCAAGTGGCTCTACTCCAATACATTTCGTTTTCGGCGAGACCGATTTGAAATAACTTGAAACACCGGCCATTAGTCCCCCACCACCGATTGCTGCGAATATATAGTCAATTTCATCTTCACAATCATTTAGGATTTCAACAGCTGTTGTACCTTGCCCGGCGATTACCTTTTCATCATTGAAAGGATGGATAAAGGAACGGTCTTCTTTTTCACAGCATTCCATCGCCATGGCAAATGCATCATCAAATGTATCACCAATTAAGACTATTTCAACATTTTCCCTGCCAAATAACTGAACTTGATCGACTTTTTGCCTTGGTGTTGTAGCAGGCATGTAAATTTTCCCATGAATTCCTAATTGACTACAGGAAAAGGCCACTCCTTGTGCATGATTTCCTGCACTGGCGCATACGACTCCGTTCTTCGTCTCTTCCTGGGTCAAGCTTTTCATTTTATAGTAAGCTCCTCTTAATTTAAAGGAACGTACATGTTGAAGGTCCTCTCGTTTTAAATAAACATTACATTCATATTTTTCAGAGAGCCTCTGATTTTTTTGTAAAGGAGTATGTAAAACAATCTCTTTCAGTTCTCTATAGGCAATTAGAATATCTTCCAATTGAATCCCCCTATTCATAGATACAGTCTGGTTCATAACAATCCCTCATTTCCTTCCTAATCAATTCAATTATTATAGCACTTTACTGTTATTAATGTAATTGATTTTTCTAAAAATTCTATCTTTTGTTTGTTTTAAACCAAAAAATCCGATTATGGCTAATGTTCCATAATCGGATTTCACTCTTATTTTTTTTGCAGGATAATATATTCATGCGGATAGAGATTTTTTTCATCCATGATACCCGGGAGAGATGAGATCTTTTCCCATTCTTCATCATTAATTTCCGGAAAATAAGTGTCACCTTCAAAGTTCTCATGAATTTCCGTAATATATAAGCGGTCTGTAAAAGGAAGAATTTCTTTGAAGATTTCCGCTCCACCAATCACGAAGACTTCCTTGTCACTTTTATCCGCAAACGTCTTAATTTCTGAAATATCATGTAATACAGTGCAGCCCTCTGCTGTAAATTCAAGATTTCGGGTAACGATGACATTTTCCCTACCAGGCAGCACCCTCCCGATTGATTCAAATGTTTTACGGCCCATCACAATTGGATGACCTAACGTCACTTTTTTAAAATACTGGAGATCTGCTGGTAAATACCACGGTAGTTGATTGTTTTTCCCTATCACTCGATTTTGACCCATGGCCACTATCAACGATATCATATGCTAACCTCACCTTTTATATGGGGATGGGCTTCGTAGTTTTCCAGAACAAAGTCCTCGAAATTAAAATCAAAGATATTTTTCACTTCCGGATTTATTTTCATGATTGGCAGTGGTTTGGGATCTCTTGTCAACTGCAGTTCCACTTGGTCAAGGTGATTCGAATAGATATGTACGTCCCCAAATGTATGTACAAATTCACCAACTTCTAAATCACATACTTGGGCAATCATCATCGTTAATAGCGCATATGAAGCTATATTAAACGGAACACCTAAAAATACATCGGCAGAACGCTGATAAAGCTGACACGAAAGCTTGCCATCAGCCACATAGAATTGAAAGAAAGCATGGCAAGGCGGCAATGCCATTTCGTCCAGTTCTCCCACATTCCAAGCACTTACTATCAATCTTCTTGAATTTGGATTGGTTTTAATTTGTTCAATCACTTCACTGATTTGGTCGATTTGTCTTCCATCCGCTGCTCCCCAAGAACGCCATTGATGACCATAAATCGGGCCTAATTCTCCCTTTTCATCAGCCCATTCATTCCAAATGCGCACGCTATTTTCCTGAAGGTAGCTGACATTTGTGTCACCCTTTAAAAACCATAATAATTCATGAATAATCGCTTTTAAACTAACTTTTTTCGTTGTAAGGACAGGGAACCCATCCTTTAAATTGAATCTCATTTGATATCCAAAGGTACTTATCGTTCCTGTTCCCGTACGATCACCTTTTTGAGTGCCATTTTCAAGTACATGCTTACATAAATCTAAATATTGCTTCATGGTAAACCACCTTTTCTACATTCATCCTTCTTATTTTAACGTATTTCAGCTCAATGTTTAATCTAATTGTTTAATAAAATTATAAGTCTCAGGTGCTTTTTGTCTAAGTAGTTGATTTTGTTCAAAGTTTACATAAAACATGGCAAATGTTTCTGCAAAGTATTCTTCAGGATAATTTAAAAAATAAGACTGTCCTGGAAACAGTACATCTACTTCCTTTCCCCAAATTCTCAAATAATCTATGTCCTCACGGATGCCATCATAAACAATATTATCAATGGAATGCGCAAGCTCATGTAGCTCCAAATTTACAGAACCATGTCCTTTTCCCTTATCGCTTGCACCGATTTTAACTAATACGGTATATGAACCACCCATGCCTGGAACGGAATCCCATGTTGTATCTTTATTCAAATAACCACGTGGAGCTTTCCCTTTTAAATAGGCCGCTGATTGATTTTCTGTCAAATTTCCGTTGAATAGCTTCATTCTCACTCCATGGTCTACAGTTTTCAACAGTAGGGAATGAGGAAGTGCATCAATAGTTTCTACAATCCTTAAGGCTTCCTGTTCATCGAAATCCTCTTCAGGAAATAAAAATAAACTTTGCAGTTCTTTATTATCCTGCAATATTTCCGCCTGCCTTAAAGGATTATCTTTCGTCAAATTCCGCCATTTCACTCCTTCCGCTTTAGCTAAGGATAGGGAAAGCATTGAAAGGAAACAAGCAAATAATACAAGTATTGCTATCCAATTTTTATATTTCACCTTCAACCCTTCCTTTCCTTAAATCCAATGTATATTGCGAAAATATATGTATATTAAACTATAAAAAAATCCCTATACTATTATATTAGTATAGCATATTAAGACAATATATTAACTTTATGTTTTTCTGGTAAATTTGGCTGAAGATTTCTCCCACGGAGCACCAATTCTCCGGATTTTTCATATATCAACAGTATCTAATCGTAAAAGGTTTAAGGTGATTACATGAAATCGATTAATAAAAAGGTCATCCTGCATGAGCACCGTGAACTTGCCGAAGAAGTTCTTGATATCTACAGTTTAAAAGTGTTTATCATTCTCGACCTTTTGCTGTTCTCTATTTTCTTCGGTATATTGCTACATCCTTTACTCACTTCACTCTGGCTTAACTTTTTTTTACCTTTTCTTTTTTTCACAACATTTACTGTCATTCTTCAACTATTTGATATTTTCCAAAGAAAAAGCTGACATCATTTTGATGTCAGCTCAGACTGTAGACAAACTCGATGAAAATCGAGTTTGTCTACAGTTTTTTTGAGGGGTTGTAAAAATTCGAACGTTGATTGGAACGTAGGGCACTCGCTTTCCGCGGGCGGTCAGTGAGCCTCCTCGGCGCCTTTGCGCCTGTGGGGTCTCCCTTGGACACGCTTTTCCCGCAGGAGTCTCGCACCTTCCGTTCCAATCAACTTTGTTTTAACAATTAGAAATAAACACTTTTTCCTACAGTCTTTTTTGTTTTAATATAGGAGTATTAAAACTTGTGGTGATGACTATGCTTTCGAAACATAATTCTATTCAGCGAGATCAACTTGAAATGATTACTTTGGATCAACTGGTGCCAGCGAACCATTTGGTTCGTAAAATTGAGGGGGCCATTGACTTCACTTTCATTTATGACTTGGTGAAAGAGATGTATTCAGAGATAGGCCGCCCAAGTATTGATCCAGTTATTTTAGTTAAATTGACATTCATTCAATATACCTTCGGTATTCGTTCGATGCGTAAAACGATTGAAGAAGTTGAAACGAATATGGCTTACCGTTGGTTTTTAGGTTACGGTTTCCATGATAAAGTACCTCACTTCTCAACGTTCGGGAAAAATTATGAGCTTCGCTTTAAAGATACAGACCTGTTTGAACAGATTTTTTATCGTATCTTAATGACAGCCTCAGAAAGAAAGTTAATTAGTGCAGAGCACGTATTCGTTGATTCAACACATGTGAAAGCCAGTGCGAATAAGCGTAAGCGGAAATTCGAAAAGAAAATCGTTCGTAAGGAAACACGAGCATATCAAGGACGCCTTCAAGAAGAAATAAATCAAGATCGTGAAAACAATGGAAAGAAGCCTTTTCCACCGGATAAATTTGATAAAGAAGAAACCAAAGAAATTAAAGAAAGTTCAACTGACCCTGAGAGTGGCTACTATGTAAAAGATGAACGAACAAAACAGTTTGCCTATTCATTTCATGCGGCTGCAGACCGCAACGGTTTTGTGCTGGGGACGATTGTAACACCAGGAAATACGCATGATAGTCATACCTTAGAGCCTCTTGTTGAACAAGTGATTGAGAAAGTTGGAAAACCTGAAGCTGTTGCCGCAGATGCAGCTTACAAAACACCAGCCATTACAAGCTACCTTTTTGGGAAAGAAATCACACCAGCTTTACCCTATACACGTCAACGGACAAAAGAAGGGTTCTTTCGCAAGCATGACTATGTTTACGATGAACATTTTAATTGTTATCTCTGCCCATCGGGCGAGATTTTAAAGTACTCAACAACAAATAAAGAGGGCTATCGCGAGTACAAATCACCCAAACACACTTGACATGCTCATTTTTATCACAGTGTACAGTAAGCAAAGACCATCAAAAAGTGGTGACACGCCATATCTGGCAAAATTATATGGAAGAAGCAGATCATCTGCGTCACCACAAGGATGTAAAACCTATATATGCGAAACGCAAAGAAACAATAGAGCGTGTATTCGCAGATGCAAAAGAAAAGCATGGTATGCGTTGGACTACTTTAAGGGGACTTAAAAAATTGTCGATGCAGGCGATGCTTACATTCGCTGCCATGAATTTAAAGAAGATTGCCAATTGGACATGGCAAGGTCCAAGAATGGCTTAATAAAGTGGGCTCGTAGAGGCCCAATCTCTTAATCTTGATCAAAATTCAAAGGGAATTTCAAAAGGGGTCCAGAATTAAAACATTCTGGACCCCTTTTGTCTACAAACTGAGCTGACATCATTTTGATGTCAGCTTTTATTATTGAGTGTTTAACCGTGTTCTTTAACCCTTTTTTCTTTCTTAAAATGAAATACGATCGTAGTGCCGAAAATAATGAAAATAAAGGCAAAGAAGATAGCATGAGGAATTTCAATCCCTGCAACAGCAATAAGCATTTTTATAGCAATGAACCCTATTAAAACATATGCTGCAGTTTCTAATTCTGGAATCTTATCAATCAGCTTTAAAAATAACCCAGCCACGCCCCTCATCATCAAGACACCAATCATCCCACCGGTTAAGAGGACCCAGACTTTTTCACTTACCCCAAAGGCGGCCAATACGCTATCGACGGAAAATGCAATATCCATCAATTCTACAGCAGCAACCGTTCCCCATAAGGTACCAAACATGCGGATCAGTAAGCTGTTTTTACTCATTCCCTGAATATCTTCATCGTTTACAGCTTGTTTTTTTCTTTTATCTCTAAAGTATTTGAACGAGAGCCAACCAAGGTAGGCGGCTCCAATGACCTTCACCCACCAAAGTTTAATGAGGAAAACACCTATTCCAATTGCTACAAACCGGAAAGCATAAGCACCTAACAAACCATAAAAAAGAGCTTTTTTCCGTTGTCTTTCCGGCAGGTGCCTGACCATTACCGCCAAAACCAAAGCGTTATCCGCTGACAGTAGACCTTCCATTAATACGAGCGTACCAATCAATCCCCAGCTAACCGGGTCGGTTAAAACCTCACCCCACATATTCCAGTCAAAAAATTGAGCATATGTATTAATGACGTTATTTAACAACTCTGACATGATGAAGACTCCTCTGCTACTGTAACTATAAAAGTAGAAACCCAATTGAAAAAGATCATCTTACTTAACTAGCTTTAAAATATCTAATCTTGTACTTTGTTTAACACAAAATAAATACGTTGCATAACAACGTATCATTTAATACTTATATAACAATTATCATACTCTTACATGTGCTTAAAATCAATGGAACCAAGCTACTAAGAGAGTCTTTGTTTACTTGTCCACTCTGGGGGTGTATTTTTATCCCAATATATTTTTCCTAAATCATAATGGGTCGCATATGAATCATGATAGGTATGATAATGAAAATCAAACCAATATCCCTCTAATGGCGGATTCTCCTGCCTGACATGGAACCGCATGATATCCTTGCCGCTTATCGAATCAAATATATGAAAAATTTTCTCCGCTCTACCCGCACTTGGCTGCTCTGTAATCGTTAATTGCTGTAATTTTTCATCAGGAAATTGGGCCGTTATTTCTGTAATAGCATCTTCCATTTTTGGTAATATGGCTATTTTGAATTCATCACCAATTTTAGGATTGATTTTCTCGCCAAATTTCATAAATGCGTTTTCCTCAGCTTTATTCAGAATGCCTGATAAGAACTCTTCCCGATTAAATTCCTCTTCTATATCAGTAGGTTTTTGAGAAGAAAGATAGGATAAATGTTCTTCTTCTACTAACCCTTTTTTAGTATCCTTTAACGAATCGGCTTCAGCCAGCCACGATAGATCTGAAGGGGTGACAAGCCCAAATGTCAAAACGGATACTAAAATGACGAGACTTTTCCTGAACCAAACCGTCGCTTTCAAATTTCACACTCCCCCTTCTTCTTATTATTTTCTTTATATTTAGTATACTTTTATTTTTTAGTAATTACGAATAAATAGTTACCCAGGTTTCAAAAATCTTTAAAATGGATAAATACCTATATAAAGTTCATGAACCCAATCTTTTTTACTAAATATCCACTATTCAATTTGTAAATGAAGGATTTTGACGATATTTGGAGAACTTAATAAGATTCAAGTCTTTTTAAGGAGGGGTCTTATATGGCTTTGACTACGACTGCCATGGTGGCTTTATGTCTTGTAACGTTAGCATTTTTCGTATATTTATCATTTGCTGATTAAGAATAAATAAATACCTACGAAAAATCTCCTTGTCATTCATCAGTAATGACAAGGTTTTCTTTTAAAAAAGGCGTTACGACTTGGCAGATAAAAGGACTGAATACTGGAGGAATTACTTTGGAAAACAACAATGGAAACACTAAAGATGATTACAAGAGGGAAACAGCCACAGGGAAGGCCGGAATGGTCGTTACCGCTCATCCCGTAGCTACTTCCATTGGGGAAAAAATATTACGTGAAGGTGGAAATGCGGTTGATGCGGCGGTTGCCATCCAATTTGCTCTGAATATTGTAGAACCTATGATGACTGGTATCGGTGGCAGTGGTTTTCTTATGGTATATAACGAAAAGAATAATGAAACTAAAATATTCGATGGCCATGTAAGAGCACCTAAAGCCGCGCATCCAAACATGTTTCTTGATGAAAAAGGGGAAGTCATCCCATTTAAAAAACGTTCGATTAAAGCTACAGCAGTTGGTATTCCAGGAATTCTTAAGGCTATGGATGAAGCTCTCTCCGAATACGGTAGTAAGACATTAGCAGAACTTATTGAGCCCTCTATTGAATTCGCTGAAAAAGGAGTTCCTGTCAATTGGGTATTTTGTGATGCCCTTGAAAATTTTGAGTATCGGTTAGGTGAAGAAGCCCGTAAATTCTTCATTCCAAACGGTAAACCATACAAAGCTGGTGACCTCCTAATAAAAGAAAAATTGGCTAATACCTATCGAATATTACAGCGTGATGGAATTTCCGCTTTTTATGAAGGTGAAATCGGAGAAGGAATCATTTCCTGTATTCAGGAACTTGGAGGTTTTATGGAACTTTCTGATTTACAGGACTATAAAGCAACCATTGATGAACCAATGTTTGGTACTTATAAGGATTACCAAATTGCTTCATCGATGGCCCCAAGTGCAGGAGGATTCACTGTCATTCAAATTCTAAAAATATTGGAGAGCTTCCACTTAGAACAATATGATGTGCATTCATGGGAAAAATATTACTTAATTGCCGAAGCAATGCGTCTAGCATTTACTGACAAAAAGGCTTTTCTAGCTGATCCCGAATTTGCCGAATTACCATTAAAGGGTCTTTTGCATGATGAATATATAGCTAAACGACGCTCATTCATTAATTTTAAGGCAAGAAATAATGCAATTGACTTTGGAAATCCTTGGATATATGATTCTGTGAAACAAAGGGATGTCATCCCACAACCAAATGACGAAGAACGTAGTGAAACGACTCATTTTACTGTCCGTGACAGATGGGGAAATATTGCCGCATGTACATCAACTGTCGAACATCCATTCGGTTCCGGTATCATGGTTTCCGACTATGGCTTCATGCTGAATAACGAACTGACGGATTTCGATTCCATTCCAGGCGGTATGAATGAAGTACAGCCAAATAAACGTCCTGTCAGCTGTAAAAGCCCAACCATCATCTTTAAAGACGGTGAGCCTATATTGACGCTAGGTTCTCCAGGAGGACCGACCATCATCAGTTCAGTCGTACAAACGATCATAAATGTACTTGATTTAAAAATGGACTTAAAAGCAGCCATTGAAGAACCTAGAATTTTCACTCCTATGGGCCCTCATATTGAATGGGAATCAGGTATTGATATGATTAGCAAAGGCCACTTAGAAGCAATGGGCTTTGCATTTAATGAAGTGCCCCATTCTATAGGGAATGTTCAGGCAATACAAATCAACCCGGCTGACGGGTCAAGCTATGGTGCTGCAGATTCAAGCCGTGAGGGCTGTGCGGTAGGTCTAAATGAGTTAGATTACAAAGCTTAATCACAGTACAGAAATGTAGCCATAATGAAATTTGGATGTTTTTCTCTTTAATACTTCAAATCCAAATTCCTCAAAGCGGGAGCTGCGAAAATGGTCCTTCAACACGACTCTCTTTCGCGCAACCCGCTTGGCTTCTTTCATTATTTCCATTGTTAAGTCGTGACCTTCCGCAAAATGAGCCAATCCCCTAATCCCATTTGATTCTTGAATCGTTTCCTCAAACATTGGATCGAAATATACCACATCGAAATGATTATCCGGTAATGTTTTCAATAACTCGTAATGATCAGTATGAATGACCTTAATTCTTCTCATCGCTTGAATCATCTTTTCATCTGCATTCTCCCATGTTTTCAAACCATGGTCAACGAGCAAGGCCAAGTATTGATTTTCTTCCAAAGCACTAATCTGTCCATTTTCTCCAGCAGCAAAACTTGAGACAATCGCATCTGAGCCCAAGCCCATTGTACAATCAAGCACAGTACTTCCTTCCTTTATATCTCCAGCAACGAGAAAAGGATCACTTTCTCCTTGTTTTATTCTTTTTATTCGGATCATAGCAAGGTTTGGATGAAAAAAGAATGGCTCTTTTTCTTCAAACCGATATAGCTCCATTCTCATTTTTCCAAAAACAAGGCAATCATCTTCACCATTTTCTGATTGAATCGCCCTAACCGAGCGTTTTCTTCGGGCAATAAAAGGAATATGTAATTTTCCTGCTAACTTTTTGGCCATCATTATTGTCTCATTATCGGCTCTTCCTGCTGTTGTGATAAACATCGTCCTACCCCTTTAAACTGTTAAAAATTTGAAAAAGAATGCCCTGTTTCCAGGACATTCTACTTTATCACTTATTTCACTTGACTAAATGCTGCTAACAAGTTATCCATAATAGCTTCCATCGGCTGGCCTTCAATTTCATGACGTGGAATGAAATGTAAGACTTCTTTGCCTTTTAAAAGTGCCATGGATGGCGAAGAAGGTTCAATTCCGTCAAAATACTCACGCATTTTGGCTGTTGCTTCTTTATCTTGACCAGCAAATACGGTTACAAGATGCTTTGGTTTATCCTCTGCTTGGAGAACAGCTTGAGTAGCAGCTGGACGAGCTAACCCGGCAGCACAGCCACAAACTGAATTCACTACAACCAATGTTGTACCCTCGACAGCTTCCATAAAGTTTTCAACAGCTTCAGCGGTTTCTAACTCCTCAAAACCTGCTTGAACTAATTCAGCACGCATAGGCTTCACCATTTGTTTCATATATTCATCATATGCCATAGACATAAAAAAACCTCCTTGGTTACAATTCTTCAATTAGTATAATCATACTATATTCTTAAGTCCATATGCAAAAATGACGCTTACAACTTTTGTTAAAGTATTTATGAAACCGTGTTAGCACACAAACTGGTCAAATATCAAATATTAAACACTATAAAAATAGTCTTCTCAAAGAAACACGGTAAAAGAATTGATTTAATTCTTCTACCGTGTTTTTATTTCACATGATCTAAATTAAACTTTCATTACGCCGCCTGAACTAGCATTAGTTACAAGTTTAGAGTAACGGGCTAAATAGCCTGTTTTAACTTTTGACTCGAAACCTTTCCAGTTAGCTTTGCGTTTTTCAAATTCTTCATCGGAAATTTCTAATTCGATTTTACGATTATTCAAATCTAACTCGATGATATCTCCATCTTCTACAAATGCGATTGGACCACCTTCAGCTGCTTCTGGGGAGATATGACCGATACTGATGCCTCGAGATGCACCTGAAAAACGTCCATCAGTAATTAATCCCACTTTAGCACCAAGACCTCGGCCAACGATTTGGGAAGTAGGCGCCAGCATTTCCGGCATGCCCGGCCCGCCTTTTGGACCTTCGTACCGGATGACAACAACATTACCTTCTTTTACTTTGCCAGTAATAATTCCAGATAATGCATCTTCTTGTGAATCGAAGCAGATCGCTGGCCCTCTGTGGTATCCACCAACAGATTCGTCAACAGCACCCACTTTAATAATTGAGCCTTGAGGAGCAAGGTTACCAAACAATACAGCAAGACCACCACGTTCAGAATGCGGGTTATCCAACGGATGAATAACATCCTTGTCCAATATTTCACAACCCTCAACATTTTCGCGTAGCGTTTTACCTGAAACAGAAAGACAATCACCGTTAAAGGCACCTGGTTTTTTAAGTAACTCATGTATAATTGCGCTCACACCACCAGCATTGTGTACATCTTCAATATGATAATCAGATGCTGGGGCAATCTTCGCAAGATGTGGTACGCGGTTTGCTATTTCATTGATGCGTTCCATAGGATATTCAAAACCTGCTTCATGTGCCAATGCAAGTGTATGAAGCACTGTGTTAGTCGAACCACCCATCGCCATATCCAAAGCAAATGCGTTATCAATTGCATCAATCGTTACGATATCACGAGGTTTAATATCTTGTTTGATTATTTCCATCAATTGTTTGGCAGATTTTTTAACAAAATCCTTACGTTCTTCGGCTACAGCCAAAATTGTACCATTACCTGGAAGTGCAAGACCTAAACCTTCGGCCAAACAGTTCATGGAATTTGCTGTAAACATCCCTGAACAAGAACCGCACGTAGGACATGCAACTTGCTCAAGTTCTTGCAAATCTTCTTCATTTATATTACCCGCTTGGTATGCTCCTACACCTTCAAAAACAGACGTTAAAGAAAGAGATTTACCGTTTTTGTCTTTCCCTGCCTTCATAGGCCCGCCACTTACAAATATTGTAGGAATATTAACACGAAGAGCTGCCATCATCATCCCCGGTGTAATCTTGTCACAGTTTGGAATACAAACCATACCGTCAAACCAATGTGCAGATACAACCGTTTCTACAGAATCCGCAATAATCTCACGGCTTGGTAAAGAATAGCGCATACCAATATGGCCCATGGCAATTCCATCGTCTACCCCAATTGTATTAAATTCAAAAGGAACACCGCCAGCTTCACGAATGGCTTCCTTCACTATTTTACCGAATTCCTGAAGGTGAACATGACCTGGAACGATATCAATGTATGAATTACAAACCGCGATAAATGGTTTTCCGAAATCTTCTTCTTTAACACCTCTTCGCACGCAAAAGGCTTCTGTGTGGAGCACGGTCGATTCCTTTTGTAATCATATCACTTCTCATATTTGATGTAGACATTTGTTGTAACCCCCAATTTTCACTTCTCTAATAATTTAATATAATCTAATTTTTAGTATACTCTAAAAATTCTAACATATTTACATACAAATGCAACCATTCAACTCTTAAATATCCATAAAAAAGTTTTACTAAAATAATAGAAAAGATATTTTTCTCCTATAAGAAATGGTTTCATGTAGAAAACATACTATTTCGCATGTTTTTGACTGTTAATAAATCAAAAACACATGATTGGTCAGTAAAAACTGTACTCGTTCAATCGACAAGCATAATTTTCACTAAAATTACCCAAGTCAAAAGTTGTTATGGTATCAATACACCAAGGCATATAAAAAAATCATTTCTGCAGAGGATGCTCTCTGTGAATCTGACTAACTGAAAATCTGGTTACAAAATATGCCCTAAAGCGGGACATTTTTAGAGCATAAAAATAACAAAAAGGCATCCGGAATTAAGTCCATCCGAATACCTTTTGCCTACAAAATAGAAACATGCAATTTGTATGATTTGTTGATAAAACGATTTTTAATCAAAGTCACTTGTCATTTGTTTGCCTTGATTCTGTCATTTGCTTCCAAACTGAACCCTTTGCTTCTTCTCCGTTTTCTATTCGGTCAATAGCCATTTTAACCTGTAGAGCCACTTCGAACTCTGGGTCCTGTTCAGCTTGTTTTAAATAGGGTAGGACTGTTTCATTTCCCACTTCATATAAGAACATCGCAGCCCTCCACCTTACTAGTTTATTTTTATCTGATAAGGATTGCGACATTTCTCCCATTGCTTCTTCAAAACCTAGATCAGATAAACAGTCACCCGCTGTTCGTCTTACTGCCACACTTGAATCTTTCAATGCTTTGTACAAGCTCGGAAGTACTTTTGTATCCTCGATCATCCCTAAGTAAACAACAGCAAGTCGACGAATAGAGACTTTACTATCAGACAAGGCTATATCCAATACTGGAATCTCTTCAACCGTTGGATCTTCCATTTGTTCTAACGCTTGATAACGTTTTTCCCAATTTTCATCATTCAACATTTCTGCGGTTAGTTTTATTTTGGGACGCTTCACGAATGCCTCTTTTTTATCAACGGTTTCTTGAGCAGCAGCTACTAGCTGGTTAATTCGTTCTTCCGGAAAAGCGGCAACCAACTCATCCGCTACTTCTTTCACGATATCATCCATATCCCCGTAACGGATACCATAATCCTTCCATTTTCGGAGCAAGACTACATTATCGTCTTCTTTTTGAGCAGCAGCAATACCTTTAATAAAATATTCTGGTAAAGCAAAGCGTTTTTCATGTTGGCTATCACTTGCTTTAATTTGCATCGGAATTCCTTTGAATTGTTGAATAGCAACTGTTACTTCACCATAATGTTCATTTATTACCGTTTGTTGATTTTGTTCTTCAGTTTTCTCACCAAACACTTGACGAATTTGGACCAAGATATCTTTCCAATCATATTTCGCATTACGCTCAACTGCTAAAAAGTCGGCAACATGATATACGCCTTTCACCCCTTCAATCGTAAATAAATCTTTAATAAGCTGAGGTGCTTGATCGGCTTGATTTTTTTTATAATTATTACTTTTACCTGCTAAGAGCTCTTCTGTTAGATTAATTTTCATTGTATTTGGACTTGGTGTAGGTTCTATTGATTTTATTTTCAATACTTTTCTCTCCTTTTACAAGACGTACTCATGTACTAGATTTTATCACAATGGCCACAGATTCTCATGCAATTGAGATAGACAAAAAAAGACTGGACCAAGCATACTTCCCCTGGACCAGTCTCTCACTTATTCCTCTTCTAATTTTTCCGCTAAATACGTCCATCTTCCCATCATATACTCTAATTTATCTGTTAGTTCTTTTTCCTCTTCAAGAAGCAGACGAACTTTTTCAAAGTCGCTCCCCGCTGCTGACATTTCTGTTGTGATGTCTGTCAGACGCTGCTCGACATGTTCCATGTTACCTTCGATTTCTTCCCATTCCTTACTTTCCGCATAGGTTAGTTTTTTCTTTTTCTTTTCTGTGCGGTTTATCTGAGGCTCTGGCTTTTTTTCAAGAACGGTCTCTTCTGTTTTTTCCTCTAAGAACTCTGAATAGTTGCCATAATAAAAATCAATTTCACCTTTATTTTTGAAGACAAGGAGCTGATGACAGGTTTTATCAAGAAAATAACGATCATGTGATACGGTAATAACTACACCTGAAAACGTTTCTAAATAATCCTCGAGAACTGTCAAAGTTTGCGTGTCCAAGTCATTCGTCGGTTCATCCAAAAGCAGGACATTAGGTGCTCCCATTAAGATGTTAAGCAGATACAAACGTCTTTTTTCTCCTCCGGACAGCTTGCGTATTGGGGTACCATGAGAACCCATTGGGAATAAAAATCTCTCAAGCATCTGTGCAGCAGTAATAAAACTGCCATCCTTAAGAGCGATTGAATCAGCTGTTTCCCGGATATATTCTATCATGCGAAGATTCTCATCCATATCAACGCTTTCTTGCGTATAATAACCAATTTTCACTGTTTGTCCTATTTCAAGATTTCCTTCATCTATCGATTCTCGCCCAGCCAAAATGTTCAATAACGTAGACTTTCCGCTGCCATTATTACCTACGATTCCAATGCGGTCACCTGGCTTGAATAGGAAGGAAAAATGTTTGATGATAGACTGATCACCAAAAGATTTAGAAATATCTTGCATCTCCAGAACTTTTTTCCCAAGGCGGGCACCACTTAATTCCATTTCAAGACTTTCAGTTTTTTGCTTATCTTTCACACCCGTTTCTAATGTTTCAAAACGTTGAATCCGTGCCTTTTGTTTAGTGGTACGTGCCTTTGCACCTTTACGAATCCACGCTAATTCTTTTTTAAATAGACTTTCCTTTTTCGTTCGTTCGGTCGATTCGTTTTCTTCCCGAATAGCTCTTGATTCTAAATAGTCAGCATAGTTTCCTTTATATTCGAAAAGCTGTGACTGTGCGATTTCCCAAATTTTATTGGAAACCCGATCAAGAAAATAACGATCATGGGTCACAAATAAAACGGACTTCTGATATTTAGCCAAATATTCTTCGAGCCAGGTAATGCTTTCAAAATCAAGATGATTCGTAGGTTCATCCAAAATAAGCAGATCAGGAGTTTCAATCAAAGTCTTTGCCAGAGCGGCACGTTTTTTTTGGCCACCTGACAGTTCACCCAATTTCCTTGAATGATCTGGAAGACCAAGCTTTGTCAATATAGTTCGTGCGTTCGCACTTGTATCCCAGGCACTAAGGGCATCCATTTCCTGTTGTTGCTTTAACAACCGGTCTTGAGTTGTGCTATTCTGTGGATCTAATTGCAGCTGAACGAGTGTTTTTTCATATTCCTTAATTAACGAAAATACTGGAGTTGAACTTTCATACATATACTCCATAATCGTTAATTTTTCATCAAAATAAGGATCTTGAGATAAATAGGAAATCGTATAATCATTTGGATGATCCTTCGTTCCCAAATCACTATCTTCTAAACCTGCAATAATATTCAAAAGTGTGGATTTTCCAGTTCCGTTTATACCAACGATCCCAATCTTTTCGCCTTCGGTAATGGAAAAAGAAACATCTTTAAATAATAGCTTTTCCCCTTGTGTTTTCATTACATGTTCCATGCTAAAAACTTTCATAATCGTACATCCCATTCCTTGTAAAATTCCTCTAAAAAGCTAACCATATACTCATGCCTTTCACTTGCAATCTTCTTAGCTGTACAGGTGTTAAGCATGTCTTGTAACCGTAATAATTTTTCATAGAAGTGATGAACGGAAGAGCTTTTACCCATCCGATATTCCTGTTTTGTCATCTTCTCACGTACAATAAGTGACGGATCATACATTGGTTGCCCCTTTTTTCCGCCATATGCAAATGTCCTGGCAATCCCAATGGCACCAATCGCATCCAAACGGTCCGCATCCTGAACTATTTCCGCCTCAATAGAAGGAAGTTGTACGTGTCCAGAACTATAAGAAATTGTGGTGATAATCTGTTTAATATCCTTAACAGTATCTACATCCAAGTTAATTTCCCTAAACCAGTCATCCAGCTTTCTCCAACCTGCATCGACATCCTGATTTAATTTATCATCCGGAATATCATGAAGGAGAGCCGCCAATTCAATGATAAATTCATTTCCTTTTTTTTCTTCTCTTGCAATATGTAAAGCCAGCTTTCGAACGCGATCGATATGGAACCAATCATGACCACTGGCATCAGAATTCAATTGGTTATATACATACTTTTCCGTAAGTTCAATTATAGTTTGTTTCATTTCACCACTCCAAGTCCATTCTATTTTACCATGGTTCTTATTAATGTGCCTTAATCTTCATTGAACCAACTGATTCCAATCGTTTGTTCACCGGTATGCACCCCTATCGCACTGCCGAGTGGAGATACATGCGTCTTTACATTAGGAAATTCTTCAGAAATCATTGCTTTCCACTTCTGGGTCTGCTCCGACAGCGCCCCATATAATATAGTGCATTCTTTCACTTTTCCTGTTGCAAATGATTTGCGAAAATCGCTAAAAATTTGTTTTTCCGCTTTTTTTAGGTTTCGAGGTTTCGATTTAGTATGAAGCAACCCATCTTCAATTGAAATGATGGGTTTAAAACTTAATAGACTTCCGAGAAAATATTGAGCATTTGTTAACCTACCACTGCGGTACAGCTGATCTAAAGAACCTATTAACACATAGGTTTCATGGCTATCTGCATATTTTCTTGTTTTAACGAAAGCTTCATCAATGGAGTGACCATTTTCAACATAATGCATGAGCCGTTTCAGTATTAATAGCATCGGAAAAGAAATTAGTAAAGAATCAAAAACATCTACAGGTATCGTAACCATCTGTGCGGCCTGCTGACTAGCGGAAACTGTACCGCTTAACTTACTGGAAAGATGAACTGATATGATTCTATCATAGCGTTTTTCAAGCATCTTATATAACTCATAAAATCTACCCACAGACGGCTGGGAAGTAGTCGGGTTTATCTTTTCTTCATTCATCCTGCGATATAATTCCTCAGATAATAGGTCAACACCATCTTCATATTCCTTGCCATCAATGATGACAATCATCGGAACTACATATACATGTTCATTTAGTGATAATTCTTCGTCTAATAATCCTGTACTGTCCGTTACCCATGCAATTCGTTCCATAGTTTACCTCCTGAGTAAAATAGTTGTTCTTTATTATATTCAACTTTTCCCTCATCTTTCCCCTCTTGAAATCGAATGTATTTGGTATATTTCGAACAAAAGAAAAAACCATATTAACGTTACAGAAAAAGAGCTCACCAGGAAAACTTCTTCTGATGAACTCATTTTTCATTTTTTATAATAATTCTTTTAAATCGTCTTCTATTTCCAATGGTTTTGTTCGAGGCGCATATCGACTGACAATATTTCCTTCGCGGTCAATCAGGAATTTGGTGAAATTCCATTTTATCGATTTTGAACCCATCACTCCAGGCGCATTTTCGGTAATATAACTGAATAATGGATGTGCATCCTTCCCATTAACATTCACTTTTGCAAACATCGGGAAAGTTACGCCATGATTCAATTTACAGTAAGAATCGATTTCCAGGTCATCACCAGGCTCCTGGTTAAGAAATTGATTACATGGAAAACCAAGGATGACTAAACCATCTTCTTTATATTGTACATATAAGCTTTGCAAATCATCATACTGTGGCGAAAAACCGCATTTACTTGCGGTATTTACAATAATCATTACTTTCCCTTTGTATTCCTCAAGCGAAACGGTCTCGCCATTGATTTTTTCACTTCAAATTCATAAATGGACATGTATGATCTCTCCCTAAAGTATGATGCTGTCATTTTACCGTATTTAAAGATCACTTTTCCAACTTTAATATTCTTTCTTTTTAATTTTTCTCTATCCCCCCGGCTACTTTTAGAGATTGGATCAAATACTCTACCATATCTTCCAAATCTTCCATTTGCTCTTCTTTTACAAGCCTACCAAATGAAACTTTAAACGTAGAAGAATTTACTGGCCGATCTATTTTACTGATCGTTTCGGTGGTCGTCACAGTAATGATTCTTTGCTTCCCCCAAATTTTCTCCAGCCCGATTAAGATATCTTCAACTTCTCCTGCCCCAAGTTTTTCATGAAATGAAATGAATATATCAACCGTACATCCTGCATATGTTTCATTATTATTGAATTCGAGCAACTCCGAACTTAAGTTCTCGAGTGAAGCATGTAACTCAATTCCACCAACAACAGAACTAGGTACGAGAGGTTCCTTCAATTCCATCTCAATCTTATATGTTCTTGACATTGTTGAGAGATTAACGATCTCATCACGGGCTATGACCAATATATCTCCAACAAAGTCACGATCATAAACTGCCCCTTCTAACACTACTTTCATATTCTCAAATGCTGTGGGATCAAACAATCTCCATACACCTCTCCAACCTCTTAAGTTTTTCAAAAAGAACTATGTATATATCTCCTCCCCATTTTACCATTCTCGAGAATTCGTTAGAGGATTTACAAGAAATTATTAAAATAGCTTTTCTATTTGGAAATTTTCTATATAATTAAAATATTATGATTTTTGAAGAAGGAGGCTAATTATGCCAATCAGAATACCTGAAAAACTGCCAGCTAAGGAAATTTTAGAACAGGAAAATATCTTTGTAATGGATGAGGAAAGGGCAACCAGGCAAGAAATTCGCCCATTAAATATATTGATTTTAAACCTTATGCCTGAGAAAGTAAAAACAGAGGCCCAACTGCTACGCTTTCTTGGCAATACTCCTATTCAGGTAAACATATCATTTCTACGCTTAAGCACACATGAATCGAAAAACACAAGTAAATTTCATTTAGATCAATTTTATAAATCATTTGATGAAATCCGTTCTAAAAAATATGATGGCTTGATTATCACAGGAGCTCCAGTTGAAAAATTGGAATTCGCAGATGTTAATTATTGGAAAGAACTTCAAGATATTATGAACTGGTCAGCCGAAAACGTCACATCTACACTACATATCTGTTGGGGAGCTCAAGCCGCGCTTTACCATCATTATGGAATAGGCAAATACGAACTACCTGAGAAATGCTTTGGCATTTATAAGCATGAGGTACTCGAACCAAATGAAAATCTAGTCCGTGGCTTCGATGACAATTTTATGGCACCTCATTCGCGCCATACTGACATTGACTATCAAAAATTAGTTAATCATCCAGAATTGAAGATTTTAGCTCAGTCCGATCAGGCCGGAGTATTGATTGCCGCCTCTGTTGATGGAAGAAGAATAATGGTTACAGGTCATTTCGAGTATGATGCCGAAACACTTGGTGAAGAGTATAAACGTGATAGGGAACGTGGAATTGATACACAGCTTCCTGAAAACTACTATCCTGACAACGACCCAACTAAAGTACCGCTTCACCGATGGAAAAGTCACTGTAGCCTCATGTTCTCCAACTGGCTGAATTATTATGTCTACCAATTGACCCCTTATGAGTGGGATTGAAAGGGAAAGAAAAAAAGAAACTCTCTCATTAAGTGAAGTACTTTTTTTCGGGGAAACCTGCTGAATCTAGTATGGATGAAAAAACCTGAGTCCTTGATTCAGGTTTTTTCATTTTGAAGTTTTTCTGGAATTCTAGTTTAAAAAATTTCTTGTATTTGCTTTATGGTGTTTTTTTATCAAGACTCTTTATTACCAAAATACACCTCTTCAAAAGGTTGGACTACTACAAATCCCTGTCCTTCAAATTTCATCTGAACCGATTCCCCACTTCCTCTTCCAAAAAACGACTTTAATGACACATCGGTTACAAACTCAGGTTGTAGGTCTCCAGACCAAGCGACGGTTGCATTTGGATCCGTATAGACTGGGTTCCCCCTTTCTACCATTAATGTGAGAGGTTCATAATGAGAAGTAAATGCCACCATCCCTTTCCCTTCAAGTCTAACATTGAACAATCCCCCCGCTAGCAAACCGGCAATACGCCGCATCATTTTAATATCCCATTGTATGCTCGGCTCAAAGGCAAGTAAATCGTTACCGTTTACACTAATTGATTCCCCATTCAAATGTAAGATGGAAATCTTCTTCCCTTGATCTGCCACATACAACTTTCCACTTCCAGTCGCTTTCATCAAAGATGCACCCTCACCTGTAAAGGCCTTTTTAAAGAGTTTGCCAAATCCGTGTTCTAATATTCCTTCTCGTTCGAATTTAATATTGCCCCGATAAGAAATCATTGTTCCCATTTTCGCCCAGATTTGTTGTTCAAGATTAATTTCCAAAATTCTTTCCGTTTCAAGTTCAAACAAACCTTGCCCCTTATCCTGCTGTTTCGTTTTTTCTACGAATTGATTGATTTGATATTTTTCCATCACTGATTACCCTCTTTTTGAAGGAGAAACAACCACATAAAAGATACGGCTTGCTTTAAATCCTTTGAAAAGTGACCTAGTTTTGTAAAGTCTACCCCTCTCTTGGCGACGCCGGTATCAGCGACTGCTTTCCATCCGCTTTCCACTGCTATTTTCTCAAACTCCCACGGCTGCATCGTGTTCATGATCACTTTGTCGCCTAATAAACGTTGGAAACTAAACTTTTTACGTGGTTCCGCAGTCGGACCAAGTATTCCAAAACAGGCATAGCCGCCAGGCTTTATTATACGGTGAATTTCCTTCACCACAGTTAATGGTTCACCTGTGTATTCAAGGGAATTAATTACCAATGCCGCATCCATTTCTTCGTCCTTAAATGGAAGACTATAAAAATCACCTTGAATAAATGAAAGTTTAGGCTGATGTACGGTCTTTTCCATTGCAAATTCAATCATGACGTTAGAAAGATCAATTCCAGTTACTTCATAACCCGCTTCAGCAAGTTTAAGAGAACCAACTCCATCTCCACAGCCTATATCAGCTACCTTACTTCCCGTAGGCACATATTGAGAAAAAAACGGGATTATATTTTTTCGACTTCCTGTTTCCCACATTTCTTGCGAATTCTCCACCCACTTAGAAGCAAAGTCATCCCATTTCTTTTCCGATTCTTTATGCCAAGTATGTAAATCCATCCGGCATTCCCCCATTCCATTTAAATCTTTGTTTCATATGAACACATAGAATTGTTAAAGAAATAACAAGGATATACTAACCTCGTTTCTTAACTTTTTTATTACATTACCTAGTATTTAAAAACCCATATCTAACCGTGACTGCTGAGGCTTATTTATAGCTATTCTGCTCTGACTCTAAAAATCCCTTTTTTACCTTTTCCTATTATCCACTTATTGAACATCATTTGTTTAATTAATAGTTAGATTGTTTATTCCGTACAATAATAGCTGACTGTTTTATAAGTAATTTAATTTATAAAAGTCAACAAAAAAAAACTGCCAGTGGCAGACTTATTTTGAGTTCTCTTCGTTTCTTTTTTGTATATTTCTTAAATCCTCGACACGACTAGGAGATTCCTCAAAGAATTCGACAAGATCTCCAATTCGATCGATAGCATTCCAACTAAGGTGATGTTCAATACCTTCAACATCCTGATAGATATTTTCTTCTTTGACCCCAATCAATCTTAGCATCTGTTCTAATAGTTCATGTCGGTATACGAGCCTTTTACCCACTTTTTTCCCATTTGCAGTCAAAACGAGACCACGGTACTTTTCATATATTAAATATTTTTCATGATCTAGTTTTTGAACCATTTTTGTAACTGAAGAGGGATGGACGGAAAGATTTTCTGCAATATCGGAAACCCTGGCATATCCTTTTTCTTCAATAAGTAAATAAATTTGTTCTATGTAATCCTCCATGCTCGGTGTAGGCATTCGGAATCCTCCCATTCAAACGCATATCTAAAAATTTTACTATATAAACGACCCCGAAACAAGAAGATATCGTCTCAGGACGTCTTTTAAAGAAGTTTATTATTAAGTTTGCTTGACGGCTTGTTCTGTTGGAAATGTAAAACTAATCTTCTTTTCAGAATCGGACCAAGATAAAATTGCGTCAAAGGTCTTCTCTCCTTTTTTAAAGCCACTTATTAAATCCGTTTCGCCGCTTGCCAACAGCTTTTTTATATTTGCTTGACTGATCTTTTTATTCAGGATTTTTTTGGAGATAGTGAAGTTACACTTCGTTTTCTGATAACTCACACATCCATAAAATTCACCTTTATCGACAATCTTCGAACCGCATAACTTGCAGCTGCCTACAGATGCAGTATTTCTTTTTTTAGACCCGCTCCGTTGAATTGATTCAGTATCCAGTCCTTGGAAATCCCAGTTTTCCGATGATTCAACTGCATCACTGATAATTTTAGCCGACATCTTCTTAACAGCTTCCATAAATTCACCAGCGGAAGCCTTTCCTTCCCCGATTTCCCTTAAGCGCTGTTCCCATTTAGCCGTCATTTCAGGTGAAGCCAGAATTTTTTCTCCGATGGCAGTAATCAGTACTTTCCCTTTATCTGTCGCAAATACCTGATTTTTTTTAACATCAATATATTTACGGTCTTTCAGCATAGTTATAATGCCTGCACGAGTAGCTTCAGTTCCAAGTCCTTCTGCTTTCATCAAAACCTTTTCTAGCTCTTCATTATCCAGATGTTTTCCGGCAGTTTTCATCAATGTAATCAACTGACCCTCTGTATAGCGCTTAGGAGGCTGGGTTTTTCCTTCTTTCACTTTTACACTGGCTACCTGTCCAGAATCCCCTTTTTTGACGGGGGGCAAAATGATATCGTCATCATCCTTATCATTTTGGAAAATCACCTTCCGCCATCCCTCTTGGATTTGCTGCTTGCCTTTCGAAATGAACTCGGCCCGCTTATCGACAAGCGTTTTAATTGTTGTATAATCGAAAATCGCCTTCTCATAATGAGCCGCAATCAGGCGGCGTACCACCAAGTCATAGATATTGCGTTCTTCAGCGGAAAGGCGCTTTGGATCTGTGACCTGCTCAGTTGGGATAATTGCATAGTGATCAGTCACTTTTTTTTCATTTACAAACCGTTTATTATTTATGATGCTTGATTGAGGCAACGGAAACAGGGATTCATACTCTGAAAACCTGCTTATTTTTTGCAAAATATCGGGAAATGTCTCGGCTTCCCCCTCTGTAACATAATTGGAGTCAGAACGCGGGTAAGAAACAATCCCTTTTTGATATAGACTTTGAACAATATCCAGCGTCATTTTCGGTGAATATTTATAAATCTTATTCACGGTTGCCTGTAAAGAAGATAGATTAAATAATAAAGGTGGCTGAAATTCTTTTCTTTCTGTATCCATTTCTGCAATTTCAGCTTCTTTACCCTTGCAAAAGGCGGCAATTTTTTCAGCAAGTTCTTTTGTTTTAATCCTCGGATCGTTGTTCTGCTGCCACTTTCCTTGATATTTATTTCCATCCATCTTGAAGTCAGCAAATACTTCCCAAAACGGTTCAGATTTGAACTGTTCAATTTCCATTTCCCTTTTTACTATCAAAGCGAGGGTAGGCGTCTGAACCCTGCCAGCTGAAAATACATCCGACACCCCTCTTTGTTTCAATAAAATGCTATAAGCTCTAGAAGCATTCATACCAACAACCCAGTCTGCACAAGCTCTCGTATATGCTTCATAATAAAGTGGCCTTGTTTTTTCTTCGCTAATCAGATTTTGGAAACCTTCATAAATGGCTTTCGGAGTCAAAGAGGAAATCCATAAACGTTTCATCGGTTTTTTGACGCTGCATAGATTGACGATATTGCGTACAATCAATTCTCCTTCACGACCGGCATCGCCAGCATGAATAATTTCATCCACATCCGACTTCCTAAGCAAAGTTTTCACAACATTGAATTGCTTTGCCTTTTGTCGAGTCACTTCATATTGGAATTTCTCAGGAATCATCGGCAATGTATCAATCGACCATTTTTTCCATTTTGAATGATACGTTTCCGGTGAAACTAGTTGACATAAATGCCCGACTGCCCATGTTACATAAGCACCATCCGGAAAAAGTTCATTCGGCAAAATTTCTATATAGCCTTGCTGTTTCTTCGTTTTAAATTGACCTGCTAACGTTGAACCTTGATCTGGTTTCTCCGCAATGATTAGCTTCATATTTTCGTCACCTAATCCGTTAAAAAATATCTTTCTTTATTATTATACCTTAAATATATATATCGGCTAGATTTGAGTTAGTTTTTACAGAACTGCTCCTGCAACGGGATAGAATAATTACTTAACGCCGGTGGAGAATGGGATTTTCATGCATATAATAAGGCCCGTCCAAATATAAGCAGATTAATATGCAAAAAAAGCTACACTAAATGATTAGTTTTTCTTTTGACAATTCAGCTAAACTAGAATTTCTTGTCCATATTTTTTTAAAATTATGGATGTTTTGTAGTGTGATATGCTTTTCTTTATTTCTCTTTCCAATAAGAGTCCCCTTCTTGTAGAATGGGTTATCCGGATTTAATATAAGTTGAGTCGCAATTCAAAAAGAGCAGCCGTCAACGGTTCTGCTCTTTTTGAACCATTCGCAAACCGATAGAAATGGTTTCTTAGCTTCTGTTTTCATTTTGCCTTTATTCAGATCCCCTATTTCTAATCCATACCATCCTTTTTCCATAAAACCGCCTCATACTATGTAAAATATGGCATAATTCCCTTATGTAACTAACCGGGTGGGAGGTTGCCTTACCCCTATCTCTTTTATCTAAGAGAGAAGGGAGGTGACCGCAATGGATCTTCTAATAGACGTACTAGTGGAAGTTGCCAATTCGACAGTTGTATATTTATTTAGCTTCCTTCCTGCTAAAAAAGTCAAAAAGAAAACCACCCGTTCTACATCCAAACAGCACGGGAGGCCTTCTAAGAAGCGTAATATTTAGGAGCAACCGACCACTTTGGATTGGTTACTAGGCGAGATGTTAGCGCATCTCGTCTTTTTTATATATTCCACATTATAACATAAATATACTAAAAAGATAAAAAAGAAACTACTTTCCCTTCGATAGTTCTTGCTTTATTTTACTCCGGTTATATGATCCTTTGCCTTTCTTATTCAAAATCACACGAGTTGAGGCATCAAATCCCCAACTTAATCTACTATTGGTCATTTCACCGATTGTTTTCTTTCTCATATACATACCTGCTTTCTTTGAGACTTTCTTAGACCGCTACATTATTTCACAAGGAGAAGTGTTTTGGTTTTGGCCTATTTACACAGCTGTAACAAAGAGAATAGATAAAGAGCGATTGCTAATTAAATGCAGTCGCTCTTATTTTGATTATTATGTTATTCTCGTTTCTTCTGCCTACCGCCACGTTTAATTTCTGTGCTAAGTTTGGGGATAATACTTTTACTTCGAATTTCCTCTTATAACCATAAGCTAATTCGATAGATTTAATCAATGATAGTGATTGTATTCCAAAGCACGTTTTAAGTATTAATTACAGCTACTTCAACGGCTCCCTAATTTGAGCAAGAATTATTTCAATGTCTCTTAAATCTATAAACTATGTCATCTAGACATACTTTTTAGAACAAACGCCATCTGAATTCAAGTTTGATTTGCACCTGCTCAAATATTTAATTTTGTCGCATTATAAATTAAGTGATTACTATATTTTCACATGGGTATTAGAATTGACCATAATTTTCATATTGGCTATGGCTACAGTTTCTCCGTTTTGTTTTTTTATTTCTTGGATGACTGTTACAACACCTTGATAGCCTTTTTCAAAAAGGTCAATCACCTTTAATTCTACATGTATCGTGTCCCCAATAAAGGTAGGGTTTGTAAATCGAACCTTCTCCAATCCATAAAATGCAACGACGATTCCTGGTTCAAATTGAAATAAGCCAGTTGCAGCCGAAAGTATAAGCATTCCGTGTGCTATCCGCTGCTTATACTGTGTATTTGCTTGCATACTCCTTATCAATATGGAGGGGAAACCAGTCACCGCTAAATGCAGAAAACATTACTAGATCTGCCTCGGTTATAGTACGTCCTTTCGACACCCATGTTTCTCCGATTTCATATTGATGGAAATATTTATTAAACATTATTTCATTCTCCTTTTATTTAGGCTTGAAAAAAGTAGGCAGAAATTTCAGATATTTAATACTATAGACTAAATAATTTAGTGATAGTTCTTAAAATCAACACCTATAAAAAATGTTTTTCATATAGAAGACGTACTATTCCATGTAAATAGCGTTTAAAGCTAGAAATCGAAATGTATTTTCCTATGCTCACCGGCAAATATTTAAACGATAGCAAACAAGCTGAATATACCAATTACAAAGAATACAGCAAGTGTCTTTATAATGGTAATAACAAAAATGTCTTTATATGCCTGGCGATGAGTGAGTCCCGTAACTGCTAGAAGAGTTATTATAGCTCCGTTATGTGGCAAAGTATCAAATCCACCTGCAGACATAGCAATGACACGATGTAAAACTTCCAACGGAATGTCAAAATGAGCAGCTGTTTGTATATACGTATCCGCCATTAAGCTCAACGTAATGCTCATCCCACCAGATCCTGAACCAGTAATGCCGCACAAAACATTTGTCATGATCGCCCCATTAATTAAAGGGTTCGAAAACATTCCAGTAAGATAATCTTGTATCACAGTAAAGCCGGGTAAAGCTGCAATCACACCCCCAAAACCATATTCGGTTGCCGTATTCATGGTTGCAAGCAATGCCCCACTAATCCCTATATTAATACTTGATTGGAAATTTAATTTGACAGCTTTAAAGTTTAATAAGACGGTTGCTATTATCCCGAGAATAAGAGCCATCTCTACAGACCAAACACCAATAACTTTAGACATATCAACATTTCCATAATCTTTCAACCCAATAGTAGCAAAATCGAATCCTTTGGCATACCAAAGAGGAAAAGACTCAGTAAAAAACTTATTCATCACTCCAACTAACACCAACGGAATAAAAGCAAGCCAGTCTTTTCTACTTATGGCTTTTTCAGAATCCATTCCCAACTTATTAGTCGTTTCCACCGATATAGCAGAACTAGCTGCCATTTCTGCTTCAGCAGCTTCCCTATCAATAGCTTTATCACCAATTCCAAAATACCCTTCACCATTTCTAGCTGCCTTATGTCGACAATGATTTAAGTATAAAAGGCTCAAGGAAATGATAAATATTGCCCCAATAATTCCTAGTGTCGGTGCAGCATAGATGTCAGTTTTAAAGAATCCCGTTGGAATGACATTCTGAATTTGTGGAGACCCTGGAAGTGAATCCATGGAAAAGGTAAAAGCACTAACTGCAATTGTCGCAGGAATTAAACGCTTTGGAATATTAGCTTCGCGAAATAGCTGAGCAGCAAATGGATAAATGGCAAACACTGCAACAAACAAACTAACTCCGCTATAAGTCAGGATTGCGCCCATTATCACAATGGCTAGAATGGCTTGTTTAGCCCCGATAAAACGGACAATAATTTTAGCTATGCTCTTTGCAACACCGCTTATTTCAACCAATTTCCCAAAAATAGCACCTAGTAGAAAAACCGGGAAATATAATTTAACAAATTCAACCAACTTAACCATAAATATATTAGAGAAGAAAGGTAAAACATGTCCAGGATCCGTTAAAAATACAGCAAACAAAGCACACAATGGTGCAAAAAGTATAACAGAAAATCCTCGATATGCTAGAAACATAAGTAATCCTAGTGAAATAATAATAATCATTACATCCATATTGATTCCCCCTTTTTCTCAAAGTATAATATGTTATCATTTGTTGCTGGTTTGAATCCATTTCCCCCAAGACTTCTTCGGCATTAAAGTTCACTTTTCTTGTCTACAGAACTCTAATTATTTTCCCGAATAAATCCATTGTTTCTTTTAAACGTCATTTCTTTGAGTTTTGTGTGTACATCTAAAGATTTGTTCGACTGTGAATCCTTTTGCGACTTCTATTAGTTTCAAGCCCTTTTCTGTAACGTCCTTTACCGCAAGATCCGTGATGATATGTTCAACCACGCTTTTTCCTGTGAGCGTAGGGTGCACTCTTTCAGAATTTTGGATTCGCCATGTTTATTAACGTGTTCCATAATCACAATTGTTTTGCGTGCACCATGGACAAGGTCCTTCGCTCCGCCCATTCCTTTCACCATTCTCCCTGGAATCACCCAGTTAGCCAAATCACCATTATGGGGCACTTCCATTCCTCCTAAAATGCAACATCAATATGCCCTCCGCGAATCATGGCGAAAGATTCCGCACTATAGAACTAGACGGACCCCGAGGAACTTTTTCAAAAATTGACTTGACTCTGGTTTTGTCATGAGGGATTACTGATCAACGAAATTTGGCTCTCTTTTATTAATAAAGGCTTCAACACCTTCCTTAACGTCCTTAGTCTGAAAAACATGACCAAAATTTTCAGCTTCAATCACGAGTCCATCTTCAAGTGTTTGTTCATAACCATAATCAATAGAATGCTTTGCAAAAGTTAAAGATTGTAAAGAATAATTGCAAATACATTTTGCAATTTCCATTGCTTTTTCTAAAGATTCCCCCTTTGGCACAACATGATTAACAAGCCCTATTTGTTTTGCCTCTTCTGCATTCAGTGGCTCTCCAGTAAAGATCATTTCTTTTGCTTTGGCTTTACCTATCAGTCTAGGAAGTCTTTGAGTTCCCCCTGCCCCTGGAAACAAACCCAATTTAATTTCAGGAAGCCCAATCCTAATTTGTTCCTCTGCAATTCGAATATCACAACTTAAGGCAAGTTCACATCCTCCACCTAATGCTAATCCGTTGATTGCAGCAATAGTTGGTCGAGATAAACGTTCAATTTTATTAAGTGGTTCCTGAAGCCAAAGTGATTTCCCCTTTCCTTCTTCCACTCCTTTTCCAATCCATGCTGGAAATTCTTTAATATCCCCTCCAGCAACAAAAGCTCTTTCGCCTTCACCAGTAAGGATAATGACCTTAACGTTGTAATCGCTTTCAATTTCATCTACCACAAGATTCAATTGTTCTATAACATCTGCGCTTAATACATTAACAGGTGGATTATCAATAATAATCGTTGCAATATTACTCTGTTTTGACCATGAAACAACTTGATCCTTATTCTTCATCGGCTTTCCTCCTCAACCTAAAGTGTACTTGTGGGTTCCAGATGCTCTGGCATTGTTGAAAAACGTGCATCAGTGAGTAAACCCAGATATTTATGTTAGAATCCTTGATGGTTATGTGCATGTTTAAAACAAAGTGAAATAATGTATTCACAAAACCTTTTTATAGTACCTTTTTTAACCTTCGAGAAATTCCTTATTTATTCCATACCACTAAACTGTTTTCGAAGAATAAACTTTTGAACCTTACCGGATGGGGTACGTGGTATTTCATCAACAAATGTGACCTTTCTAGGTTTTTTGTAGCTAGCAAGATGTTCCTTACAGTAATTAACAACATCTTCCTCCGTAAGTTTGGCTCCTTCTTTTTTAACAATAACAGCACATACAGCCTCAATGTATTTCGGATCAGGAATACCAATTATAGAAACTTCCTTCACTTCATCATGGCGGTATAAGACATCTTCAATTTCCGCAGAGTAAATGTTTTCACCACCGCTCCGAATCATATCTTTTTTTCTGCCTGCAATTGATAGATACCCATCATGATCGAATTTTCCCATGTCTCCTGTTTTACACCACCCATTCACAAATGTTTCCATTGTGGCATCAGGTTTTCTCCAATAACCCTCAGAAACCGCTGGACTTTTAATAGCGATTTCACCAATTTCACCAACAGGCAAAGGCGTTCCATCCTCATCGATAATATTAATTTCTGTAAGTGGCATTGGCTTTCCAACGGTATGGCCTTTTGTAAAAGCATCCTGTGGTTCAAGCGAAGCCGCAATTGGTTGTCCTTCAGTTAACCCGTAAACTTGAACAACTCCAATTTGAGGAAACCTCTTTTTTAATTGTTCTAGTGCCCATGGCATTAGCGGGTCACCACCTGTATAAATAGTTTTTAAAGATTTTAGCTGATACTCTTCAATTTCAGGCAGATTTAGCATTTCATAAATCATAAAAGGGAATAAAAAAGAATCGGTCACATTTTCCTGTTCAATAACGGAAAGAATTCTTCCAATCTCGAATTCTTGGCTTTTTGTAATTATTACGCTTCCACCCATCATAAGAGTAGGAAGTGCGATATCTTCCATCGCTCCAACATGGTATAGTGGTCCTGTCGTCATGGCAACTTCTCGCCCTGTAAATTTCCATTTCAGCGCTTGTATCGTGGAAAACCAGAAAGTTGTATCATGAGTCCAAATTGCACCTTTAGGTCTTCCCGTTGTGCCTGATGTGTACATCAGCATGACCGGATCGTTTAATTTAATGTTATCGACTTTGACCTCATCTACCGAACCACTTTCTAAAACACTCCATGACTCAGACCAACCTGGGATTGAGCCATGTCTATGAGGTAGACAAAAATAACGCTCAACAGAAACATGATTACAAACTGATTCCAGATGATTGGCTAAGTTCGAATGGAAGCACAATATTCTTGTCTGTGAATCATTTAATGCATACTCAAGCTCAGCACTTGAAAGCCTAAAATTAAGTCGAACTGCAATTGCACCGATTTTCGCAATGGCAAAATATAGACTAAAATATTCGAGGCAGTTGTAAAGTAAAATACCGACACGATCCCCTTTTCGAACGCCAAATTCGTAAAGCTTGTTTGCATACGCATTTGATAAATGGTGGAGATCGATGTACGTCAATGACCTTCCTACTTCTTCTTTTATTGCTATTTTTCTAGGATTTATATTATTTAAATCATTTGCCATTTTTCTTGTGATAAAACCAACATCCAATGAAATTCCTCCTTTTCAAGGTAAGCAGATTCAAAATTCAATACTGTTCAAAATAATTCTCAATCTTTCTAAACAAGGCCCAATTTCTTTCCTCCTTTCTTCTAATTTTGGTTGCAAGATTCATTCCAAAACGGAAAAACCCTATACTGACTTACTTTTCTTATTTATCGAGGAATATCCAAATGTTTATTTTCCGATTTTTCAGAAAATAAATAAAAAAAATCAACTTAAGTTAGATCAGTTGATTTTTTATTCTTCAGTTTTCATAATTTATATAATAATTAATCTGTTCTATAGCCTTTTTTCTCCTTTAATGTGAACTATATCTACACTAATACGGAAATTATAATATAAATCCGGGATTTCGGAATGCATTCTGAAATCCCGGATTTATATTTATTGGTCAGAAATTTGATATTTTTTAATTTTATCGTAAAGGGTAGAATTTCCTATTCCAAGAGCTTCCGCAACCCGTTTTTTATCAAACTTAAACCTCCTTAACGCTCTTTCTATTGTCTTCTTTTCTGTTTCCTCTACACTATCCTTTAAACTTACTTCTTTCCTATTCACCTTATGACGTTTTAGATAATCAGGTAAAGCATCTTTTCCCATTACCTCGTCATTTGATAGGTGAACACCTGCATCAATCACATTCTCTAGTTCTCTGACATTCCCTGGCCAGTTATATTGCTCTATTAATGAAAGCACCTCAGGGTGTATAGAGGTTACTCGTTTTCCTATTCGGGCTGTGACTTTTTTTAAAAAATAATCTACAAGTAAAGAGATATCTTCGATTCTATCACTTAAAGGAGGAACAAATAATTGGACAGCATTAATTCTATAAAATAGGTCTTCACGAAATAGCTTTTCTTCAACCAATTTTTCTAAAGGGCGATTTGTTGCAGCAATCACTCGAACATTAAGTTTTTTTGGGTAAAGCGAACCTACAGGCTCAAATTCTTTCTCCTGAAGGACCCTTAATAACTTGACTTGCATTTGCTGAGGCATATCACCAATTTCGTCAAGGAAAACAGTTCCACCATCAGCAAATTGAAACTTTCCAATTTTACCTCCCTTTTTTGCCCCTGTAAAGGCACCATCTTCATACCCGAAAAGTTCAGATTCTAACAAGTGTTCCGGAATTGAACTACAATTTATTTTCACTAGTGGTTTGTCGCTTCTCCCACTTAACTGATGAATGCTATGTGCTATTATTTCCTTGCCTGTACCGCTTTCTCCTCTAATTAGTACAGAGATATCACCTCTAGCCACCCTTTTCACACGTTCTTTTAACTGTTGTATTTTTTGTGAATTGCCAATTAAATTGTGTAAGGAATACTTTACTCCATTTGTAACATCACTTTCATTTCTGTAAAAATTATGTTTTGTCAGTATCTCCTTAATGTGGCTATTCATTTTATTCCAGTCATCAAGATCACGAAACATTATTGTCCCAATCGCACCAATTATTTCCTCATTTTCGATGATAGGAATGCGATTAGCGATAACAAAATCACCACGAAGAAAATGTATATCAGCGATTTCCGATTTACCTATTTGCACTACTAGGTGTAGCCTTGTATTTTCAATTATATTCGTCACATGTTCACCAATCACTGAGTCGCGTTCAACATTTAAAAATTCACAATATTTATTGCTAATATATTGAATTTTCCCATTACTATCGACAATTACAATTCCATAATATGTACTTTCAAATACCATATCTAATAGTTTATTATTGGAGAATTGTCCAGTCTTCATCATAAGTCTCCTTTACCTAGAATCCTTTACCATATAATACCACGCATTATATTCAATACATATTTACGAAGTGAAAATGTTTCAAAAAAGACTGCGAAATAAAGTGTTCATTAAAAAGAAATCGATGGAGATATTTTATACCCTCACTAGCGTAATCAATCGGATTATAACGATCTGAGTATGCCATTTCCGAAAAATAAATAAGTATACTAAAAGACTTTAATCCTTCCAGTTTATATTTTAGGGAAGCCATACTCTAATATGTTTGTCAAATAGGTTTGGAAAATGAGATCACATACGTAAATAATCAAAAGACCTATTTAGTATTTGAAACAGAGTAATAAGCCAAAAAAAGGATAATGGTAAAAAACTATTCTTTTTTTCGTGGTTATCCTCTGCTTTCTCTCATAAATGAAAGTTTACGCTGCTGTCCCGATACTTGAATAGAAAAAAGCTCTGTAAAGGTTCCTCTTAACAGAGCTTACCGACATATTAAAGTATTTTTACCAAGTCTTTTCTAGCACTCAAGCAAATACTCTCACCTAGATAATCCATTTGCTCCTCATCAGATAGGTTAACAACAATCTCCTGAGAGCCTGATACACACTATACCACTCTTTTTGAACCAACAAAATGGACCTTTTTTAATTTAGCCTCAAACGTAATTCTATTAGGCTGAAAGCGACTTTGGGTAATGTTTAAGTGTCGAAGATGATACTCAGTCACTCCCTTGTTTTGAAAAAACTTTAGAGCATACTCATGTATATTCCTCCCTAAATCAGCTCGACGTTTTTCAGGAATTAGATAATAGATTTAGATAATAGATTTACATAACCAATCTCATTGCCTCTGACTGTCGTATTGTAAGCTTCAATTGACCAATTGGTATGCCATTTTCTACCACTATCACAAAATCATCGGGTATTTTCCAAGGAATAAACTTTAACACACTGTAAGTCTAAATTACACGATAGAAGAAAAAAATGAAAAAAGGGAACTGTTATGGCTGAAAATCAATCAAGTTTACCTTGAAAAATGTAGGAACTATCCGATATATAAAAATAATTAAGTGTTTATATTGAGAACAATAATGGTGGTGTGTGCTCAGTATGGAAATTATCGAAAAATATCGAAAAATGTCGAAAAAAGTCTTATATTCCCGAATTTTCTTTAAATAATTATTGTAAGCGCTTCATTTTAATGTTACATTATTGATTCATCCCTTAAAAATAAGGAAGAAAGGAAGTATTTTATAATCACTGAATAGAACTACATAGATTAAAAAAGGAGGATGAAATTGGTAAAAGAGGAAGCGTAAATGGGGATTTACACCACACACATATCTCAAAGATTACCAAACTTTATATCAAACTTGCGATTTTAAAAAGATTTTAAATGTCTCATGTATTAATATCATTTGAATCATCGTATTTTCAATGAGCCCACTCTAAAAAAGAGGATAAATTTTTATAATCGTAGAGAAAGATGGCGTGCCCCTAAATCCTATAATAAATATTTACAGATTAATATTTTTATTATAAGTTGGTTCTCTTAATCTTATTAATAGAACGGGGAAACCATTTTGCTGATATTTTCCGCTAGGGGTGAATTCAGAGATGATAGGGTATTTGTGTTTCCAATTCCTAACCCGACAGCTAACCTCGTCAGAGTCTAAAGGGAACATGTATGAATAGTCACGCCAATAGGAATCGACAAATGAAGTGTCTTTTCTTTCGGTATAAAGACAGAATTTTCAAAAAATAAAATTCACTTTCTTTCTATTTAATAACTTGTATCCCTTACGAGACAAAATGTTTTTACATCAAAGAACTTATGGAATGTGAGGAAAGTAAATGAAGAAAATTAAATTAAGTTTAGCTAGCCAAATATTCATTGGATTAATTCTAGGGATTATTGTTGGTGCCATTTTTTATGGTAATGAGACTGCCCAAGGCTATTTACAACCATTGGGAGATATGTTCTTACGCATGATTAAAATGATTGTTGTACCAATCATTGTTTCAAGTCTGATTGTTGCCGTTGCAGGGGTAGGCGATTTGAAATCAGTAGGTAAAATTGGTGCCAAATCACTTTTATACTTTGTGGTAGTAACGCAAATAGCAATTCTTGTTGGTCTGGTTTCCGCTAATTTACTTCAGCCGGGCGCTGGTATAAACATGAACCAGCTTGAACAAACAGATATATCCAGTTATGTAGATACAGCAGAAACTAAGCAGCATGAATCTTTTGTAGATACAATTGTTCACATCGTACCATCGAATCCGATTAAAGCGATGGTAGAAGGCGATATGCTAGCCATTATTTTCTTCTCTGTATTATTTGGCGTTAGTATTGCCGCAATTGGAGAAAAAGGTAAACCGGTATTTCGATTCTTCCAAGGTACGGCAGAAGGGATGTTCTACTTAACCAACTTGATTATGAAATTCGCTCCAGTCGGTGTATTTGCACTAATAGGGGTAACAATCTCTAAATTCGGTTTGGCGTCATTAATTCCTTTAGGTAAGTTAGCGCTTTCAGTATATGGAACAATGCTTTTCTTTGTACTTGTCGTTCTTGGAATTATTGCTAAAGTAGTAGGGTTTGGTATTTTTAAATTGATTAAGCTTCTAAAAGAAGAGTTAATTTTAGCATTTTCAACAGCTAGTTCGGAATCCGTCCTCCCAAAAATCATGGAAAAAATGGAGAAGGCCGGATGTCCAAAACATATTGCATCATTCGTAATTCCGACAGGCTACTCTTTCAACCTTGATGGTTCTACGTTATATCAAGCATTAGCAGCCATTTTCATTGCTCAAATGTATGGAATTGATTTGAGCATCATGCAGCAAATTACCTTAATGCTAGTGTTGATGATTACATCTAAAGGAATTGCAGGTGTACCAGGTGTCTCCTTCGTCGTCCTTTTGGCAACACTAGGCACCGTCGGTATTCCAATTGAAGGCTTAGCATTTATTGCTGGTATTGACCGTATTCTTGATATGGGTCGTACGGCAGTGAATGTTGTAGGTAATGCACTTGCAGCAATCGTTATTTCTAAATGGGAAGGTCAATTCCACCCTCCTGCCAATAATAAAAATCTAGAACAAGTATCTTAATATTAAAATCCAGAGTAGTGTGTCACTCTGGATTTTTTTGGTGTAGTTTTCTGTTTACCTTCACGTCAGATCATTCCTTCCTGCTTCCAAATTTAGTGACTTTCATTTTGTCTCAGTCAGAAGTCTTAAACATGAAAATGCCAGATTGCCAGATGTTCAATTACCATTTACTTTCTTTTAAGGCTTTACTTCCTTCGTTAATCTCGTATGAAAAAATTCAATAAAGGTATTATCGTAAAGGAAACCTTTTCTTTAAATGGATGAGATGAGAGTGATATTGTTTCTTCCTCACAGGACTAATACTTGCCTTGCTCATTAAGTATTAGGTGATTTTGTTTGTCTTGCATTTTAAACTTCATATCAGGGCTTCCTCCTTAAGGTTTTGAGTTAGAATGGTATCTACACTCATATCTTACTGAGGAGCTCTATTTTTTTCAAAATCAAAAAATAGCTATCTACAGGAATGCTAACCTGCCCCGATAGTTCCATAATAAAAAAGATTACCTTAGCCATTATTGAAGTAAAGTAACTGGTAGTTGAGTAAAAAAATAAGAGCTGTCGAAACAGCTCTTCGCATAAATCTTTCGCCTATGCTTACTTTTTCAAAACAGGAATCCATATTTCACTTCTAAATGTTGGTGAGGTTACATCTTTTTTTTCGTTCCAAAGGATTTCTGGACCTTCTATTTGTTCATAGTTAGAGGATTGAAACCATTCGGAATAAATACGTCCCCATACATTTTGCAGTGTTTCAGGAAAAGGTCCGACTGCTTCGAATACCGCCCATATATATGCATCAACTTCAAGCAGTGTTAAGTTATCTGGGCACTCCCTCGTTGAGGCTACGCCTATATAATGATCAAGCTCCCCTTTTTCCTCCAACCTGCCTTCGGAAAAGTTCGCAGATACACTAAGCAGTCCTAATGGGCTGACATTCGATAGTTTTTGTTGCAATTTGTAGCTGAAGTCGCTGGATCTTCACCCATTCGGCGTGTGCAAAATTCGTGCATCTCGCTCCAGGGGGCGGCAAAAAAAGACCCATTTTACCGGATCTGCACTAAGTTTCTTTCTCTTTGATGGAAGGTTGCTAGATGTGAGGCACCTAATTGCTGCAACATTTTCTTGTTCTCTGCAACATATTTTCCCAGATCATCTGGATAGTGTGAATCTGAAGAAAGGGTAATCGGAATACCTTCGTTAACAATTGTCGTTAGAAAATCAATGGATGGGCACATATCTTTGGCCGGATAGCGATAGTATAAACCCGCATTCACCTCTGTGGCGGTATTCGTTTCCTTTAGTGCGACAGCAATGCGTTCATACCATTTTTGATTAAAAGATTCATTGTTTACTTTGAAATTAAATACTTTTAAATTATCTAAATGTGCAACAAAATCAAACATGTTTGAACGGATCATTTTTTCAACTGTTTCATAAAAACGAGTGTACAGCTCTTCTAAATCATATTCTTCAAAGTGAGATGCGGTTTGTGGGTTATCAAATCCCCAGCCATCCATATAATGAATAGAACCAATCACATAGTCCCACGGTTTTCCTTCTAAGAGTGCTTCTAGTTCCTCTTCTTGCCCGACAAAATAATCCGCTTCAATTCCTAACTTTAATGAGACACCTTCTTTTTCCCAGCGTTTTTTTGCTGCTACAATCGCTTCAACGAACTCATCCATTTTTTCTGTCATGACATTTTTTATCCAATACGATTGTAATACACCAATTGAATCGCTCGGATCAAGATTTAACGCCTTTTCAAAATAATTTTTTGTTTCTTTAAAACGATACAAATGATCGACAATACCTACTTCTTTCAATCCGATTTGTTTCGCTTTTTTTAAATATAAATCAAGCCACTCTTCGCCGTAACAACCACCATTCAGTCGCTTTTGCAACTGATTCACTTGATACTCAATTTTTTCTTTCGAGCCGTATTCTTGCACTTCGTTTGGCTGAAAATGTCCAAGGGCTTTTGCCGTACGTTCAAGCCAATTAAACGAATACGGGCCTTCTTCTAGATGTACATGATAATCGATTAACATTCTGATCCACTCCTTTTTGCGATAATCCAACGTTTATACCATTCTTTCCATTCCTTCGGACAAGGCTGATTACTAATGACTTCATCAAAATGGCTCGCATCACCAAATGAAAAGAAAGACGGAATACCTATTTTTGATGAATCTACAAGTAAAATATTCTTCTTGCTTCTTGCCATCATTTTAGCTGAAACGAGTGACTCATCTAAATCATAATCATAGATTGTATCTCCAACAATTCCACCGCAGGATATAAACGCTTTATCCATATGCATATGACTTAACCATTCTAGCGTCATTGCACCCGAGACAGAGGATTGCGCAGGGTTCGTAAATCCACCTAACAAAATAACCTTGCCCGTCACACGCTTCTCTTCAATCGCTTGGTTAAAGCGATCTGCTGCTGCAATTGAATTTGTCACAACAGTTAAATTTTGAACATTTTGAATTAAATCGGCAATATGAAATGTTGTCGTTCCAACATCGATGCCAATCGTATCACCATCTTCAATACGTGATATCGCTTCGAATGCAATTTGTTCTTTTTCTGCACGATTGATATCAAGCTTCCGTAAGTAAGCTTGTTCTTTTTCTAATGTTGTATATAGAACTGCTCCTCCATGCACTCGAGTTATCTGCTCCAGTTCTTCTAACTCGGTCAAGTCTCGACGAATCGTTTCTGGTGTAACAGAAAACTTCTTTGCCATTTTTGCAACTGATACGCGTTTCTCCTCATTCACCCATTGAATAATTAAACGATGGCGTTCTTCCTTTAATTGATTCATGATAAGGCGATTACATCCTCTGGTTCTACGAATAATTGATATTCCATACCTTTTTCAAATGCAGAGGCACGATGATGCAATTGTTCAGTCGTAAATTGCTTATTGTCCGCATGAAAAGTTGTACGGATCACATTTCCATTCATAATAGAATCGCCAGCAATTGCGCTTAATTTGTAAGAGGAGACCTGAGCTTGTAAATGAATAGATTCTGGACGTATCGCATATTTATCTGCGGATAACGCTACATTTTTTCCAATTAATTTTCCTATCTGCTCTTTTGAAAAAACATTGTATCGTCCTATAAAATTGGCAACAAATTCGGTTTTAGGATGCGTGTAGATTTCAGATGGTGTTCCTTCTTGTGCAATCTTTCCATTATTCATGACGAAAATACGATCGGAAACAGACATCGCTTCTTCTTGGTCATGTGTAACAAGAATCATCGTCATATCCAGTTCACGTTGAATCGCTCGAAGTTCGACTTGTAGATGTTTACGAATTTGTGCATCAAGCGCACTTAACGGTTCATCAAGTAACAATACTTTCGGACGAACAACGAGAGAACGAGCAAGCGCGACACGTTGCTGCTGACCACCGGAAAGTTCATGCGGATACGCCTCTTTCTTCTCTTGTAAACCAACGAGGTTTAACATTTTCCCTACTAGCTCTCCCACTTCATTTTCTGGTTTTTTGAGCATCTTTATTCCAAACGCAACATTTTCATATACGGTCATATTCGGAAATAATGCGTATGATTGAAATACCATACCTACTCTGCGGTTTTTCGGCGAAATTTTCTTCATATCTTTCCCATCAATCATCACTTGACCGCCAGTCGCATCTGTTAGTCCAGATAATATACGCAAGATTGTACTTTTCCCACAACCACTTGGTCCAAGTAACGTGACAAATTCGCCATCTCTAATGTTCATATCAATTCCAGAAAGAACTTTTGTATCTTGATATTGTTTATAAACGTCTTTTAACACTACGTAACTCATGCGCGTGTCATTCCTTTCGCTCTTTTCGTTAATGTCGCCATTACTAGCGTCAAAATACCCATCAACACGATGTATACGAACACAATCGCACTCGCAACATGACCACTTGTACTTAATTTTGACATTAAATAAATTTGAACCGTTTCAAAACGAGAACCTACAACGAGGTTTATCAAAACAAATTCGCCAAATAAAACAGAGAATGATAATAGCGCTGAAACAAATAATCCTGGATAAACTGATGGAAGCAACACTTTCCGGAAAGCTTCCATTTTTGAAGCGCCTAGTAATTCCGCTGCATCCATTAATTGACGGCCTTGAACATTCCGTAAGCTATTTCGTGTTCCTTGGTACATATATGGAAGCACGCTAATGACATATACCCCGAGCACAGCGAGGATCATCGGTAAACTAGTTCCTGAATAAAACCGAATTAAACCAACTGCTAAAATAACACCAGGGAAAGCATATACCATCACAACACTTGCCTGGAACCACTTTTCTAACGATGGAAAGTATAATACGATCACGAAAATCGCCGGCACAATAAATAATATAGAAATGAAAACTGCACTACCTGAAAGAAGAACAGATCGTCCGAACGCTTCTATAAATCTTGCATCTTGAAATAAAGTCTTAATCCATTCCAACGTTAATCCTTCCGGTAAAATGGTTTTATTCCATTCCGTTGAAAATGCATACAAAGCGGTCGCTAGAATTGGTAGGGCTAAATATACACCGATCAGAATGAGGATGACGATTGTAAATTTTTTCATCGTTCTGACAAATCCTTTCTCGTTTTCTTGGTGAGCCATTCACTAAGTAACATCCCGATAATCATGATCACACCAAGTAAAACAGCAATGGCACTCGCCAATTCTGGTTGAGCAAAAATATCCCCCGTAATGAGTGCCCCGATACGAATTGCCGCTAAGTTAAAATTACTCCCTGTTAAGGCGTAAGCAGATGCATATGCACCTATCGCATTAGCGAACAATATAGTGAACGTGCCCGCAATACCAGGAAATAAAATAGGCAGTCCGATTTTTTTCCAAAATGTAAATTTAGAAGCTCCTAATAACGTAGCGGCATCTTTCCATTGTTGCTGAATACCGTAATAAATCGGATATAAAAGCATGATTGAAAGCGGGAGTTGAAAGTAAATATAAATGAGCAACAGCCCTGACCAACTATAAAGAGAAAAAGATAAATCCCAGCCGAACGAATCAAGCGCTAATGTAAAGAGACCGCTATTTCCAAGTAAGACGATAAATGCAAAAGCGAGTGGTACACCCGCGAAGTTGGAAGTCAAGTTGGACAAAATCAATAACCGTTCACGGACCGGTTCAGGAAAATACGTCATCGCATACACACCTAACAAGGAAACGACTAACGCGACGAATGCTGAAACGACTGACAAAGCTAAACTGTTTTTAAACCCTTGTAAAATATAAGAACTTGTTAACACTTCTTGATAATGTTCTAACGTAAACCCTTCACTATTTGAAAAACTACTCATCAACATGTAAAAGAGTGGTAAGAGAAAAAAAAACGTCATCAACAAAGCGAACGGGACTAGTATGAAAAGTACTCTTTTTTTTCCATTCATAATCATGATGTCTCCCTTTATTTAATTGACTAGACCCCAGGTATGATGAGAGGGACCATCGCTTCTGATGGATCGATTCCGAGTAAATGGCAAGCAAGTGGCGCCACTTGTAGCTGAGAGATAATTTGATCCTGAACAACCGGCTTCACTTTATTCGAAGCAATAAATAACGGAACATGGCGATCATTAGTTGTATTCCCACCGTGATTTCCATCGCTTGTCATTCCGTGATCGGCTGTCACGATAATGTTGTATCCAAGTTCCATCCATTCTGGCAACGAAAGTGCCAATAAGGCATCTGTAGCTAAAACGCGATTTCGATATTGAACAGAATCTGCTGTAAATTTATGTCCATCATCATCTACATTCATCGGGTGAATATAGATGAAATCTGGTTTCTTTTCTGAAACGAGCCACCTAGCTTCTGCGAATAAATGGTTATCTGGATAATGATCTTCAAAGTAGAACAGACCATTTTCAATAGGGGCATCTTTATCTAATTGAATTCGATCCATTCCAGGACGAAATGGCGCATGATTATATAGCTCACTTACCCAATGATAAGCAGCTGCAGCGGTTTTCTTCCCGCTGCGTCTTGCTAAATGAAACAGACTTTCTTGTGTTGATAAGCGGACGACTCCATTGCCAACAATTCCATGGACTAAAGGTGGCGTTCCAGTCAAAATCGTTTCATATAGTGGCCGAGATAAAGAAGGGACTTCCGATTTCACTTCATAACGCGCGACCTTTCCTTGTTCAACGAGATGTTGCATAAAACCCATATGAGAACACGCTGTATCAAAACGCAACGCATCCACAACGATCATAATTAAACGATTATTTGACATGGATTAACACCTTCTCTTGCCACATTTGAGGAATTTGTTTCGTTGTTTCTTCCCAAGCCTTTTGATCGCCAACTGGTTGGGCATTTTTATACATGTTATCCGGTAATAGAAGAGATTGAACTTCTTCTGATAATTCAACATTTTCACGAATTGGACGTGCATACCCTTTTGCTAAATTTTCTTGACCCTCATCTGAAAGAATGTATTCACGAGTCAACATAGCAGCATGCGGTTTTTTTGAATATTTATTAATGATTGTGGCATAACCAGATGTAACAGATGCCTCTTCTGGAATCGTTACGTCAAATCGTGCTTCATCAACTTGTTTACGATAACCCAGTGCATTAAAGTCCCAAAGTAAAGCAACATCAATTTCACCTTTTTCTAGATTAGCAACACTAGGATCACCAGCAGATAAACGACCTTGTTTCGCTAATTCTGCAAAGAAGTCAATACCCGGTTGAATATTCTTTTCGTCTCCACCGAAAGCATAAGCAGCTGCTAATATAGCAAATTGTGCTTGGTTTGCTGTTAACGCATCACCAATACTAACTGTGTAATTACCATTTTTTATATCTTCCCAAGAAGTCGGGACCGTTTTTACGTTATTCTTATCTGTAATAATTGCCATCGTTCCCGTATAGCCAACTACCCAGTCTCCGTTATCATCTTTCGCCCAATCTGGAATGTCATCCCAATAGGACGTTTTATAGGGAATCGTTAAGTCTTGTTCCTCTGCAATAGGTCCAAAGGCAATTCCAACATCACCAATATCAGCTGTTGCATCATTTTTTTCAGCTGCAAATTTTGCTAACTCTTCTGCACTCGACATATCTGTATCAGTATGTTGCACATTATATTTTTCGCCCAACTCATCCCAAGTTTCCACCCAGTTTGCCCAAGTATCCGGCATCCCAACTGAATTAACTTTGCCTTCTTCTTTTGCCTTGTCTTCTATTTGTGTCAATGTCAATTTGTTATAATCTGCTTCTTCTCCTGCGCTTGATTCTTTAATATTATTATTTGATGAACATGCTCGCTAACATTGAAATAGTCATTGCACCGATTATTCCTGTTTTCCACTTACGGTTCCAAGACATTGTCGTTTTCCCCTAAATATGTTTGTTTTTATTTTGTTTCACACTATGAATATACAAAACAAATATTAAGCAAACATAATTCCCACACTAAGCTTTTGTAAATCTCAATTTACAGAAGCTTTACATCCAACATTCTATTTAAGATGACTAAAGTAATAAGTACCAGAGCCGCCCGTCACCACGCTAAGGTAAGAAATTAGAAAAACTTAAAATCGGTGCCTGTCACTCCCGATATTTACTAGATTTTGTCGACAGAATACTAGAGAGGGAGAGTTCGTGATGATTGATGAATTCTGTTTTCTTTCAAAAACACCACAAAAACTCAGTCCTAAGACTGAGCCTAATTTAGCAGTATTCATAAGTGTGGCGCCTTGAAAGGCATCCTGGATTTGTAGATCATTGTCGAAGTGCAGGGCACCCCAATCTATAGGGCAGGTTAATTAACGGCAAAGCTTCTTTTTTCTTTCTATTTAAAAATTAATATTATTTTTTAAAACCTTATATACAAATTTTACTGTTCATTAATAATAACCAAATTTTAATTTTTATATCTTTATTGTTTTTTTGTTGTATCTCAATTCTTTTTGCCAAGTCAGATGATACCTTATTTAAATACTCCATAACTTTCTTTCTAATATCATCGGATATGACTATCAAGTCGCTAGCCAAATTTTCTACAAGATGTTCTTTTTCTATAGGAGTTAACTTCATATAGAATTCACCAGCCTGCATAAAATCATCATGCTTTGTTATAGAAGTTCTTTCTAGTTTTCCTTCAACATATCTTCCATCACCACTTGTAATTTGGTTAGCCGTTGTCCAGTCTTGCTGTTGATTGACTGGTACTTTTCGAAATTCAGGCCCAATTCTTCTTCTTTGAGAATCATTATAAATATTGGCTCGGCCCTGCAGTATTTTATCATCAGATAATTCTGCACCGTCAAGTAAATTTGAAGGGGAGAAGGCGACTTTTTCTACTTGTTCCATATAATTATCAGGATTTTTACTTAATACCATTTTCCCTACTGGTATAAGAGGGTATTCTTTCTCATCCCATACTTTTGTATCGTCTAAAGGATCATAAGAAAGATGGGCTTCATCTGCAGGATCCATGAGCTGAACGTATAAGCCATATTCCACTGATTTACCACCCGCAATAGCATCGAATAGATCTTTACCAGCATAATCAGGGTTTTCAGCGGCTAGTCTATTTGCTTCCTTGCGACCAATGTATTGTACACCTTCAAATGGATACCAATGGTATTTAACATACTTTCTAATACCTTGAGCATTTCTCCAAACATATGTATTCACACTATGTCCTGGTATGTGACGAAGACTTTTTACTGTACCTGCGTCAGAGTAGAGACGTACAATAAAATGAATAGATTCGGGTGCTCTTGCTACAAAGCTCCAAAATCTATCAGGGTCAATTAAGTTATTTTTGGGTGAAGGTAAGAATGCTTTAATAAATTCTGGGAAACGTATCGAATCACGAACAGAAAAGACGGGGATATGATTACATAAAAGGTCAAAAACACCTTCTTCTGTATAAAATTTTGTAGCGAAACCACGTACATTTCTGGAAGTATCAGGTGTTCCTTTCGTACTGACAGCTAATGAAAAGCGAACCATAACAGGTACCTTATGATCAGGATTTTGTAAAAAGTTCAGTTTTGTGTATTCGGACATCGAATATATCGTTTGAAAATAACCAAATGCACCAAATCCTTTCACATGAACCGGTCTTTCTAATATTTTTTCATGAATAAACTCTTGTAAGGACTCGTGGAGTACATTATCTTGTTCCAGTACAGGTCCTCTAGAGCCGACTGTCTGTGAATGAAGTTTAGCTGACTCATCATTAGTCCGTTTGGAGAGGTCTCTATATAACTTTTTTCTTTCATTTGAGTCTTCTTCTGATAAAGCTTGCGTCTGTTTAGAATCTTTTTCATTCATTATCATGGCCTCCAAAATTCATTTTCCTTCAATCGTTACTAAATATGATTATTAAGCCTCGAATATGTATCTTCTACTTTTATTTTCAACATTTATTAGAAATATAGTTTTTTAAAGTTATCAACTTTTTTCAGGACAATACAAAAAAGTCAAATTAAATCAGTGTTTGAACATACCGCTAGGTAAAGAAAACTCATATGCCGTGGGCCTGTTGGAATAGGTGGAATTATGAAAAAATGAAAATGACGAAGGGAAATTACATGTGCAATAAAAAAGTATTACTTTTCTTAGTTTGAAAAAACATAAGTAAGCTATATAAACCAATAACAGCAGTAATAAATAATAGTGTCATTAACATCTGTACTGTATTTACAGTGTTTGATAAATGACGTTTCCATATTTTCGTAATATTTCCTTTTAAAACTAAAATGTCCCTTTAGCTCAATAAGAAAAGCTAACCTTATTAAATAATCGCTCTGTAGAAGAACTCAATATAATAAATGATCGTGTATTCATAAGACTAATAAAATAAAATGCATTTTTTTAAAATGTATATATATGTTAAAATCATAATAACAAATATTGGATAAGGCGGATGCATATATGAGTAAAAATGAAGAGGAAAAACATAAAATAAAAAAACTGCATTGGATAGAGCAGGTCTAAGAACTTTTATGGGAAACCCTGAGGACTTTGAACTTTCTTTTTACGGAGTATTTATGGCTTGCGTCCCAATCTTCATATTAGGAGTTGTAGTTTGGTACAATTGGTAATTAACCAACATTTATTTATTAAAAAATGAAGATAATTAAGTTAACCACATAATAACCCAGTATTGCTAATATCGCTGCCCCCACTTTTAACCACATTTTTGTATCTCCTATTGTTGTTTTAATTCCACTCAGTTGGTCAGTAGTTATAGCTGTCTTTCTAAGGACATAGTTTAAAGGTAGAACTGAGGTCTAAATACCTTCTGTGTGGGTTCGACTCCTACGGTTCCGGAGGTGTCTTTTTATTTTTCGTTATACTGTGGTTTCATTCTTCCCACTCATAATCGGGATTAAATTCTTGCGGATCTATTTCTGCTTCTTTATATGTAACGGGTTTTCCATTTGGCAACGTGACAGTTATTTCGGTTTTTTCTTTATTTAATTCTAACGTTAGAAAAGAAGTCTTGTTTGATTCTTTGCTAGATATTATACCGGTTAGTTTTGATCCAGTAGATTCTGATAACTGGAAATGCTTTATGATTTTATCTTTTCCCGTTTTAGTGAATTTTTCTAATGTGAACTTGGATCTACCCTCACCACCGTCACCATCACTTTTGATTAGTATATAAGATCCACCATTCATCCAGCCACCATATATATGATACTTGGGTGCTTCGTAAGAGGGTACATCCTCTTGTTGTGTAGAATCTTTCACCTCATTTTTTTGCTCTACATCTACCTTTTCATTTTTTATGACTTGTTCTTGTTCGTTGTCACAAGCAGCAAGACTCCATATAACCAGGAGTCCTACGAAGATTTTTTTAAAAGTCAAAGGCCTGTCCTCCTAAAAGATGAATGTAAATTTCGAACCATTAAATTATCCACCCTAACATTGAGAGCAACCTCACTTATTGAAGTAAAGCACCCGTTAGCATTCCTGTAGATCGTTAAATATCAGGTTTGAAAAAAATAGAGCCCCTCAGTAAGATACGAGTATAGTGTCCAATCTAACTCAAAGTCTTAAGGAGGAAGCCCTACTATGAATTTTAAAATGCAAAACAAACAAAATCAACTGATTGAAAGAATTACGGATCAACATCTAGTTGTTGGTGTGGATATCGCCCAACACGTACACGTGGCCCGTGCTGTAAACTATCGAGGCATTGTGATCGGGAAACCTTTGTCTTTTGAAAATAACGAAGAGGGTTTTACTAGATTACTAAATTGGATCAAGGAACTAAAACACATGAAAAACCTAGACACCACGATAGTCGGAATGGAACCTACCGGTCATTATTGGATAAACCTTTCAAAGTGGCTAGTCAAACAAAACATGGATGTCGTTACGGTCAATCCTCACCATGTCAAAAGAAACAAAGAAAATCGTGATAATACGCAATCCAAAAGTGATAAAAAAGATGCCCTTGTCATCGCTGATATGGTGAAGAATGGCTATTATGCCTTCGTTCGTTCCACTTCAGAATCATTTGAAAAACTTCGTGTCCTTATGGCCAACCGAGATGTGATCGTTAAGCGCCTTGTTAGATCCATCAACCAGATTAATCGCTGGGTGGATGTTGTCTTTCCCGAGCTCCGGCAAGTGTTTAAAGACGTATCATGTAAAGGGGCAATCGCAACCCTACGCCTCTTTCCTACCCCAGCTGAAATATGTTCCTTACAGCCTCAAGATATCGTAACCGGGTGGAAATCATGTATGAAGCGACATTCCGGGCATAAAAAAGCCCGTTCCCTGATTACATTGGCCAAGTGTTCAATTGGTACGAAACAAGCCCTTGATGCGTATAAACTTCACTTGGAACAGTTAGTAGAGGAATATGATCTCGCTTCATCCCAACTCGAAAGAGTGACGCAAGAAGTCACAAACGTCTTGGAACAGATTCCATTTGTTAAGCAAATACTTGCCATTAAAGGAATCAGCGAAATTTCACTGGCGGGCATCTTAGGAGAAGCTGGAGATCTGAGTGGGTTCGCTCACGGGAATGCGCTCCTTCGTCATGCAGGATTGCATCTCGCTGAGGCAAGCTCTGGGAAGTGGAAAGGCCAAATTGTTCTTTCCAAACGTGGAAGATCACGCCTGCGGCGTTACCTCTTCCTTGCGACCATGAGTCTGGTGATGAATAACCCTGAGTTTAAAGCCCTACACTCGAACAATGTTAAGGTGAAGAAGATTAAGAAAATGAAATCCATCATGAAACTATGTGGAAAACTCGCCCGTGTCCTAGTAGGGATTGCTCGTAATGGCTCTGTCTATAAACCGGAAATGGTATTCCCTCTTGAACAACCAGCAGCGTAAATTTACATTCACATTGTTTTTAAGAAAGTTGGCTTATTCGTAGGATTTCAAAGAAAGCACGAAGTACTGGATATATAGAACAAAAGGGCAATGACCCGTTCCGTTAGCAAAACCAGCCTCCACCCCTTGGATAGGCATGACGAAGGAATGAAAGGGCATATGATTATGACCCGTTGAGACATGGGAGGGAAAGCCTCCAGGGGCAGCGTGGAAAATGCGTGCAGCATATGTAATAATATGGGATTCTCATTGGATCCCCTATTTCAACCTGCCCTCATCTTATCAAAACGGTCCTATCTCTTTCGTTCATCTAAAGCAACCTATACCATGTGGTTTGAAATCCTGCGAATAAGCGAGTATTCGTGAGCATTATCTATTAAACTGAGGGAGTTCTATAAGACCAATTGTAGAGTTGACACAAAATATGCAACAAAATAAATGAAAAAACGAACACCATAGGATGTTCGTTAAGAAAATTAACTCTTAGTTGCTGTATTGCCCATTGCAATAGAGATTCTATTCCAACTGTTTATTTGATTAATAATAAGAACTAGATCAACATATTGTTTCTCATCATAATGTTCTCGGACACGCTTGTATAAGTCATCAGGAACTCGTTTTGTTGGTATCAAGGTAATATGCTCAGTAAGTTCCAAAGCAACTTTTTCTTCAGGTGAATAAAAATCGCATTCTTCCCAGGCATTTAAACAATAAATTCTTTGTTCAGTTTCCCCCATCTTACGAGCATCGGATGTATGCATATTGATGCAGAAGGCACAACCGTTAATTTGAGAAGCTCTAATTTTGATCAACTCTCTAGTAGTTCGATTAATAGAAGAGTTTTTAGTGTACTTCTCCATATCCATCATAATTTTCATACCATCGGGTGCAACATCATTGTAGGAGATTCGTTGACTCATAAGGCACAACCCCTTTGCTTTAAGATAATTTTATTATACCCGCCGACGACCATTTATACCATTTTTTTACTTTAGGTATATTTATAATCAAGAGAAATTTTAGCTGGAATAGAACATTTAGTTGCTTCGCAGTACGTTTAAACAGAGAGACTGTACAGCACATATCCATACAGTCATACTGTGAAAACAAACGTCATTAACTGTGCGTTTACATTAAGCTTCTTCAACTAAACTACCTCTCTAGTTCCATAAGAAGAAAAAAGCAACAATTCGAAAGTTGCTTTTTCCAATTTATCTTATTCAGAATTTTGTACGCTAGGAGAACTTCAACCTAAAAAAAGTCGAATTCCTTACTATGCTAAGGATCCAACTTTTTTAAAAGAGGGTTCTTAACAGTTATAAAAATTGACTAGCATCGGTTCTAGTGGAATTTTTCCCCTTAACCTGCTTTAACATCGCTACTATAAGGAAACTAACAATGACTAATAAGAGCCATGAACTTACCTTTCCTAGATGAACGAGACTCCATGCATCGGTTTGGTTTGGATATTCCCAAGCTCCAAAGAACGTTGCGATATTTTCGGCTATCCATATAAAAAATCCGATGAGCACAAAAGAAAGTGCGATTGGCATACGATAACGAGTTCCAGCAACCTCGTATATGACCCATGATCGCCAAAAGACGATAATGACAAGTCCAGACAACCACCAACGAATATCAATCCAATAATGGTGGGTGAAAAAATTCAAATAAATCGCAGCTGCAAGAGGTACAACTACCAAAAACGGTGGCCACTTAACCAATTCAACCTTTAACCTTCTCCACGCCTGGCAAAGATAACTCGCTACACTTGCGTACATGAATCCGCTATACAAAGGCACTCCAAAAATTTTGAAATATCCTTCCTCTGGATAAGACCATGAGTCCATATGTACCTTGAAAAGTTCAAGAGCAAGACCAATAAGGTGGAACAATGTGATAACTTTTAGTTCGTCCCGTGTTTCAAGCCCAGAACGCACCATCCACCACTGCATCAGAAGGCAGATGATGAGCAGCCAGTCATACCGTGGCAGAAAGGGAAGCGGCATAAGTTTTGTAAAAGCCAACGAGGCAAAAATAACGGCAGGAAACAAACATGATAGGGCCTGCTCCCAACCAAAACGAACGAGTTGTTTTAGTGCTCTCATGATTAGTGCCTCCATTTTTTTAATGGTTAAATTCATGAGTAACTCCCCTTTTCTTTTTGTTCCTCTTTTTTAATCTTGGGTGTCGTCATCATTTCGATATTCTAAAATATCTCCAGGCTGACATTCTAAAGCCTTACAAATCGCCTCTAAAGTTGATAATCGAATCGCTTTTGCCTTGCCGTTTTTCAATATAGAAAGGTTAGCCATCGTTATTCCAACCCTCTCAGAAAGTTCTGTAACACTCATTTTCCTTTTAGCCAGCATCACATCAATATTGATTATAATTGCCATGTTATTCACCTCAGACTATTAAGTCATTCTCTGATTTTATATCGATGGCTTCTTGTAAAAGCCTTTGAAGAACAGCAGCAAAGACTGCAATCACCATTGAAGAAAAAATAATGACCAATCCGATTAATATGATACCTGGGGCGTCGTCCAGCTCCGCTATGAGATAAAAGAGCGGCATACCTACCACATACAAGATACTGATTGTGATTGCACAGTATTTTATTTTTGTTAGAGCACTTACAGATAATTCCGAGAAAGCTTTGTTCTTGTCAATATAGCTTAAAAGTTTAAAAGCTTGATATAGAGCAAAGTAAAATGGTATCGCCGATGCATACAAATCGATTAATACGAGATATTTGATATAAGTCATATCCGGATACAATTCTGCTGCAAACTTCGCTATCTCAGGCACCAAAAATATGCACAAAGCAAGAACTGGAATTCCAATAAGAATAACAGCTATCTTTAAAAAGAGTGTTGTTCCTCGTTTCATAAAAAGCACCTCACTTATTTATTGTCAATTTAATTTAACACGTTTTTTATCGTTTTACAATAAAACATTGTTGTTTTTTATTATATAATTATTGTTACCTAAATATCCTTTCATTTTAAAAAATATAAAAAAGCATTCCTCATTACGAAGAAATGCTCTATAACTTTAAACTATTCAATTTATAACTTGTTCAACTAACCTGCCCCGTTAGTGCCATAAGAAAAAGTATCGCCGCGACGAACCCTTGTTATTGAAGTAATACAATTTATCACAATGTGAGTCGGTATAATTCATTTATAAGTGAATTATACTTTCAGTTCTGATTATAAAGTCTATTTCGTTAAGTAGAAGTGACACTTCACAAATTTAGTGAAGAATAGTTCATTTAAAATTAAATAACTTTATTGTTTTTTTATAATTTTCTCGGTATTGTAGCGAGAAATTAGGCTTTTTCTTCAAAATGCCAGTCAGTGGTCGGTGTATTCTATAATAAATTATAGTCTAACCTTAACCTCAGTACCGTCCTTAGCTTTGACATCTACTAGCACGATCCCCTTATAATTTTTCAGTTCCTTGACGATAGGCTTTAGCGTTTTTTTGTCTATTAGTGGAAAGGTAAAGTCCAGTTTTTTTCTTTCGAAGTGGTCTTTTGTCCATTTGTTTGCATTTTGCTGAAAAAATTTTGAAGACAAAATTGAAATAACAATGTTTAAAATAGCATATGGAATTGGGATGGTAAACCGAACGTCTTTTGCTTTCACTTTTACATGCATCATAAGCAAATCACTAATCAATGATGACCGAAACGGTATCCCCGTTTGCCGATTTAATATCAACAATTTGGCCATCTAATTCGTTTTCGATTGCTTCAATAATAAGGCTTATGTCTATATCTTTAATGTATTTTTCCGATTGAGGAATACTCGTCGCGATGCTGTGTCCAGCCATTAATACTACCTTGACAAGTTTTATAGGCAAATTGACCGTGACGTTATCATTTTCGGCTGATACAACACGAATTTTTAATTTTTTATCTAAAAATTTAGTCGGTTTTTCAAAAAGCTTATTACCTGTTTCTTCTTTCTCTTTTAATACCTGGATCAGTTCTGATCCCTTATCTGCATCAATCTTCCCTTCTTGAACCATTGTTAACACTCTTGTAATTTCCTCTTTCATATGATAAATACCTCCCTATTCCTCTTTTAAGAGCTTAATGGCTTCTTCTGGTGTGATTTCGCCATTTTCCAACATGGTGACAACTTTTTTCTCGTCTACTTCATTTTTCTTCTTCTGCACATATCCAAGGGATGAAATGATGTCTGTTAGCTTGCCTCGAACCGTTGGATACGAAATCCCCAGTTCCTTTTCAACTTCTTTGATATTCCCTCTGCATGTTAAAAATACTTCCACAAAATGAAGCTGATCCTTTGATAAGGATGCCAGCTTAGATAATTCAAACTCATTTTCAATCGTAGTGTGACAATGAGAGCACTGCAACTTTGTAATTTTCAATGTTTTACTGCAGACAGGACAATTTGTGATTACTTTATAAGCCATAATGAAATTCCTTCCTTTTAGTTGATTCGATTATATAACAAGTAATTAAAAATATAAATAATAAAATTTAAATTTTTTAATCCAAAAAATCAATAATATTAATTTATTATTTAATATTATTAATTATCCATTTTCATTATTTACCATAATGTTTGAAATTGTAGACATTCATCTTGGTGAAAATACCCAGTTACATAATGAGCACGATTACTTAGTCTTTGAGATGCTGATAATAATCCATGGATATTTGATATTAATATTCCAACTGATGATGATTCAGCAGTCGTTAGCATTGATGTATTATTTAATGATTTAAACTTGAAAATTATTAAGCTTACGGGTTGATTAATCTCAGATTATGCAGTGGTTTGAGGACTTAGTCTACATTTTGGTTATTCCAGAATATGGTGCTAATGTTGAATAAAACTTAGATTTTTAAACGACTTTATTGTTATATTTTTAAGTACAGTGAAGTATCTTATATCGAAAATTAAACAACTATATTTTAACCCCGTCCTAAATTTAGAACGGGGTTATGCTTGTTTTAGATTTTTTAAATTAAATAACTTTATTGTCTTTTTACACTAAGAAGAACTTTATATTGTTATACATTGCAATTTTTTCTTATTCAACTATCCTGCCCCTTTAGTTGCATAACAAAAAGGTTGCTTCAGCAACCTCCCTTATTGAAGTAAAGCACCCGTTAGTTTAAGTAGGAAACTTCACAATCTCAATAGAGCAAAGCCTATTGGTACATAATCAAATTTTTATCTTTAGTTGTATAGATTCCAATAAGAAACACGAGGACCCTTATTTATTTTCTTGTACTTCTTCAATTTCTTTTGCGAATTTTTTTAGAACATCATCTTTCATAGTATCGTGAATTTCTACTTTTTCTACATCAGTATGCTTATCTAAATGTTCATGTGATTGCGCTCCTATTTTAGCAGTTGTTACCGCTTTCTCTGCTACTTCTTTTTCAACCTCTTCTTTAAATTCCTCTTCTTTATCTAGGTTGAAACGTCCATTATTCATATTAATCACACTATATTCACCATATGTGTTTTTGTTTAAATAAAGAACATAAGTATTATCTTTTTCCAATTCTTTATAATGTTCTGTTGTTAGAATACGATCAATTAAAGAAATAAGTTCAATAATCATTAACTCACTATTTTCTCCAAGATTAGAACCTTCTGGTGTTTTTAAAACTTTTTAAATTGTAATTGGTGCTTTTGTGTAATAATCTTCAATTTCGTTTATTTCTTGAGCTGTTTCTGATTGAAAATACGTAACAAAATGTTCTCTCTCTTCAAAATCTGAATTCACTTCTGCAATAACAACAAGTTCAGTTTCTTTGAATAAACTTGATTCTTCATCATATTCTAAGTAATTTGCACCTACACTAATTGTTTCGGTCTCATCTGTTTTTTCACCAAATTCTTTTGCTTCATTTGAACATGCACTAGAAAATAATATCCCTATTAATACTGTACTCAATAATATCTTTTTCATAAGTTTCCCCTAAAATGGCCATTTTTTAGTGACTTCACCTGAATCATAGCTTGTTAGACTTGAAGGTATTGTTCTCCACCCTTGTGGCATAACAGAATTATAGGCTTTCGCTACATGTGCCATTTTAATAGAATGACCAATCTCATGTGCAGCATTCATTCGAATATAAGAGGCCGTATAATTTGATTGGGCTCTCATTTGATTATCATACATTGTAACAGTCACATAGGACTTTTTCCTTCCTCGTTTTCTGCTACAAATACATCGCTATTAGTAATGTTCTCTTTCCATAATTGCTCTCGTCCTTCATAAATCAAATTATTTAAGTATTCGTCTGGAATGATATTCGCATATGTAGTTTTCCAACTATCAACGTGTACTTTTGCTATACCTTCAGCATCAGCCAACGTTGCCTCTCTGATTATCATATTAGTTTCCCCTTTCAATCTTTCTCATATATATCAATATTCGGTTACGAACATAGAACATCCTTGTTCAACTAAACTGACCCGATAGTTCCATAAAAAAAGAGCTGCCAAAGCAACTCACTTATTGAAGTAAAGCACCTGTTAGTTCTTTAAGGAATAGCAGTTTAATGGTATTGAAACCAAACAAACCATCCTTTTTCCTTACTTTTAGCTAAAAATATTTGACCTTGGCCTAAGCTAGCTCCAGGTGCTTTGGGGAAATCTAAACGTACAGGCCATGATTTTTCAGCAATTTCTTTGCCACAAAAGGTCTTTGCCATTCCAAAATAGTCTTCTTCATCTTTATTGCCAACTGTTTCGGGAAAAGGTTTGGCAGTTACTACATCCCACTTAGTATATATGTCAGGAAAATCATCTATTCCAGTTCCATAAGTTTTTGGTATTAAAGTATTTAACGCTTTTATTACCTCTTTTTTATCCTTAATCGATGTTTTCTCTAATTCACTTAACACAGGACATTCTTTAGGTTGTGCGTATCCTTGAATTGAACAAAAAAACAACATCGGAATGGTAATAATCAATTTATATAGCATTTTCATAAAACTCACCTCAGAAGTTATCTTTCCTAATTTTAAGAAAAATAGTCCAGTTTTTGAGGTGTAATAGCTCAATTGTTATTCAACTAATCTGCCCCTTTAGTGCCATAAGAAAAAGAGTCGCCAAAGCAACTCCTTTATTGAAGTAAATTACCAATAGTAAAAGAAGATTTGAAGCTTTATAAAAAAGTTTTATCATTTCTGTGATCTTTCTTCCATCGAAGTGCTTTTTACTGGCGAGAACACAAAAAGTTATATTTTAAAGAGAAAAAATACAAAATCCGTTGGTATTCCTTGTTCACCTTGTTGATGAAGCATCGCCGTCACATTTCCGCGATGGTAGGTTCCATGATTTACTACATGGTGAATGAGGTCGGCAAGTATGAACTCCATACGCCCATATTGAGGGTGCTCAGTAATGAGGATTTGTTCTAGATTCTTTTGCTCTGCAAAAAAACTGTGAAATTCCTCTGAAAGACTATCATAGAACGCTTCGAGTTCATCTATCGACACTCCCGATACTATTGACTTTCGACGCTCAACTTCTCTTACAGTATCATGGAAGCTGCTTCCTTTCATCGTCTCCAACCAGGTAATATCTGTTGCATAAAGATGCATCAGAACATTTGAAATAGATGAGAAAACACTTTTAACAGTCTCGTTATAAACCTTATCAGGTAGTTGCTTCAAGTGCTGGAACACTTGTTGGTTAGCCCAAACATGGTAATCGTACATTTTCTTTACTCGGTTATTTTCCATTATCATACTCCTCTCTGTTTTAAAATTGAGGAAATTATTAGTACTACCAGGAATATTTAATTTTTTTCTTTTGTTCAGTTTGCTTCCTACATCTATATTCGACTATAGAAAGAATCATACTTTAAAAATGCCGCCAATTGGCGGCCATCTTATGGCACTAACGCACCCGTTAGTTCTATAAGAAAAGCGATTCTTAAAGAATCGCGCCCGATAATGGAATAACTATGAAGCTTCTATTAGCTGGCTTTAAACTCAATCGTTTCTCGGTTTTAACAGCCAGGTTGTTTTCTTTGTATTGATTATTTATGGACTGGAACTTCAGCTGGATAAGGTTATAAGTTATTACTTTTTAACAAATCATCTAAATTGTCAACCAGATCATTTATATCACTTAATAGTGTTATGGTATTGTTGCTAAGAATCATGATTATGTTTTCTTCCATCTTGTCTGGGAGATATTTGCATGTTTTTTGTGCGATCTTAATTAACTTCTTTTCTCCAGGGTGTGGCAACTCGTTAATCGCAAATAAGATATCAAAGTAACTTGCAAGTAACGCAGCAACCCTATGATTGACACTTATGTAGTCTTTTCTTTTTAGAGCTTTCTCGATTTGACAATAGTAGGATGTAACACTGTCTCGTAATAAAGGGTAATTTTTGTTAAGGATATTTTCTTTTAATTCTTTTGGAAAGGCTACGTTAATTTTATCCTGTAGTTTCTTTAATTGACCATTTTGATCATATAGTATTTTGGAATTTAAATAATTACTCCAAAAGCATGTAGTGTAACCGACCTGAGCCTGGAAATTCACTACCGTTTTCATAAGTTCGTTTTCAATCCAAGCATAATTTCTATATATAATTTCTATACCAATATTGGGTTCATTTAGCGTTCCATCATCTTCTGTTTCCCAATACTGGTTATTAATCTCCATATAATCCGAAAACGGTTCTAACAATTTTTTGCGAGTGCTGGTAGGGATTTCTTGATCACTATAAATATACAAATCTATATCAGAATGTTCATCTTGGGTATTTGTTGAAAGAGAGCCAGAGAGTACAACACCTTCCACTTCTTCTAACTGAGAAAATACAGACGAAATCTTCATAATCATGTCATTAATAGTATTCATTTTGGATTTCTTCCCATCTATTTTTTATTTTTCGTATTGCCCCAATTATAGGGTATTTATGGGATGTAAACCATTTTTATATTGGTAAATTGCTACCCTTAAAACAAAAATGAGGAGTTTAAAAAATTGCATTACCCTTATTCAAGAATATGGCCCAATTGTTAAAAAAAGGTCAAATAGCACTCTTGAACTCCCTCAGTATGATAGCTATATCTCTCGAATGCTCACTTATTCGCAGGATTTCATAACCCTTGAAAATACATTAACGGTTAAAAGCAATGAGCTCAGATCATTTTGGTTTCATGGAGGCATAGTTAAATAAAGGAGTAATAGGAAACTCCATATTCTACCATATAATGCACATAATCGAGGCTTTCCCTCCCATGTCTAAACGGGTCATCGAAAAATATGCCCTCTCATTCCTTCGTCATGCCTATCCAAGGGGTGGAGGCCAGTTATGCTAACCTAATGGGTCGGTGCCCTTCTGTTCAAGAAATCTGGTACTCCGTGCATCTTTGAAATCCTACGAATAAGAAAACATTCGACAAAAGATAAGCTGAAAATAAAGTATTAATTATTTTCAAGTGAGGTTCCCTTCGAGAACCTGTAAAGCATGATTTATTCAATAAAAACTAGGCTGCTAGAGCTGAAAAAGGTTGTAATTTTTGTGGGGAATAAGATTCATTTCGTTTGGCTATGCCTACAAATACTCGAGCCAGTTTACCAACCAATTTTATAATTGATTTCATTTTCTTTATTTTTTTCACCTTAACATTATTAGCTTGCAACGCTTTAAACTCAGGGTTATTCATGACAAGGCACATCGTCGCTAGGTATAAGAAACGCCGCAGTCTGGATCTCCCACGTTTAGAAATGATAATCTGACCTTTCCATTTACCAGAGCTCGCCTCGGAAAGATGTAACCCTGCATGACGAAGTAGAGAATTACCGTGGGCGAATCCACTTAAATCTCCAGCTTCCCCTAAAATTCCAGCTAAAGAGATTTCACTGATCCCTTTAATAGCCAACGACCGTTTTCGGTTACTTTTTAAAGCAATAATACGGTCAGTAATTCGGGTTAATAACCCCTATCTAAAAGCTATACCAAAATCAAATTACTAAAATGAAGAGTTTAAACCGTTTTTAGTGAATCATCTTACAATATCTGTCTTAGCGTATAATAAGTGCGTTTTGACGGTTGGACCCCTATATTGAGTGGTGTTGAAGCCATGCATATAATAAAAAGGGACAGATTGATTTACGGAATCAGTCTGTCCAAAATCAGAAAGAATTCATTGACCAAGTGTTTGGACTTATAGCATAAAATACGATTCCGCTAAGAATCTACTAGTACTAGAACCGTAATAACCAATCCCTCCATAGCCCCCATAGAAAATATGATTTTCAGAAAATAGATTTTGCTCATACAAATCCCATTTTGCACCATCGATGGGATGCGCCGTTTCGCGTTCCCCAATACTTTGGCAAATTGAATTTGTTATAGGGGTAAAGGTAGGATCCGTTGATTTTACCGCCATTCAGTCTTCCTGGAAACAGCCGCGTTCCCCTGCCGACCGTTTGCGAGTAGACAATGCGGCTTTTAGTCGGGCGTGTCATCAAGATTACGCTCGTCGGGGGGGGCGTCGTATCCCTCTGTTAAAATATGAATAATTTGACTATTTTTGTTAAAATGGTTAATATGAAAACGTATACATAGACTAACTTCATAGATCAATAGATTGAAGGAGGAGTAACATGCCTAAAACTTTGTTTAAACTTGATCTCAGTAAGCCAATGGAGCAACAGGCACACCCGGGGCATAATCGCTGGCATCCGGATATTCCCGCTGCTTTTTCGGTGGAGCTGGGCCAATCTTTCCGCATGGAGTGTAAAGATTGGACGGATGGACAAATTAGCAACAATGACGATCCTAGCGACATTAGGGATGTTATTTTGCCGCGAGTTCATGTGCTAAGCGGACCGGTTTATGTAAATGGAGTGGAACCGGGAGATTTATTAGTTGTTGATATTTTGGATATCGGTGCGTTTGCCGAGTCTGAATGGGGTTTTAATGGGATTTTTGCGAAGGAAAATGGCGGAAGTTTTTTAACGGAACATTATCCGAAAGCAGCGAAATCTATCTGGGACTTTGAAGGAATTTATACGACTTCAAGGCATGTGCCGGGTGTTAAGTTTGCCGGGCTCATCCATCCGGGGTTAATTGGGGTGGCGCCTTCAATGGAGCTTCTGCAAGAGTGGAACAAACGTGAAAATGAATTGAAGATGACAGATCCTGACCGCGTACCTGAACTAGCAACTTCTCCTCAAGCAGAGCATGCAGTGCTCGGCACGTTAAAAGGAGCAGAATTTGACCGGGTGGTCAAAGAGGGAGCGAGAACTGTTCCTCCAAGGGAAAATGGAGGAAACTGTGACATCAAAAATTTATCAAAAGGTTCAAGAATCTTCTTCCCAGTGTTTGTGGATGGGGCAAAACTTTCGGTAGGTGACCTTCATTTTTCACAAGGGGATGGCGAAATCACATTTTGTGGTGGAATTGAAATGGCGGGATGGATTGATCTTCGTGTCGACGTGATCAAGGGCGGTATGGAGAAATATAAAATTAAAGACAATCCTGTCTTCAAACCTGGTCCGGTTGAACCGAATTATTCCGATTATTTAGTGTTCGAAGGCATTTCAGTAGATGAGTTTACAGGAAAACAACATTATTTGGATGCGCATATTGCTTACCGCCGGGCTTGCCTGAATGCGATTGAATATTTGAAAACACTCGGTTATACAGGGGAGCAGGCTTATATGCTATTAGGTACAGCGCCTATTGAAGGCCGGATAAATGGAATCGTCGATATCCCGAATGCGTGTTGTACGGTGGCCATCCCGACCCAAATATTTGATAAAAATATTGATCCGAAGTAATAAATAGATGGATGAAGGGGGACTTTCCTTGCCTAGTTACACCTTTAACTGCAGTCATTGCGGTGAGTTCACACTATTCTTTAAGTCAATGGCAGGCTATAAAGGAACAGCGCAATGTCCGGACTGCCAGCAGGGGGCTTCCCGTGTCTACCAACCACCCAATTTGTTTTCTTATTCGAAGGAAATACGTACCCGTGTTGAACGAGGGATGGAGCCTCGTAGAATGACAAAAGAAGAATTAGGGCCAAAACAAAGAAAACGGAAACCACAAGTCAGTCGTCCATGGCAAGTAGGGCAGTAAGCAAAGACGATTTCTTCTATAAACACTAAAAAAAGCACAAAAAGGAAGATCAAATTCCTTTTCGTGCTTTTTGTTTTTATTCAATGGGGTAAAGGGTAGCATCTAAGATTTTACCGCTATCTGTTCAGAAAGTCGTCCTTTTCTGAACACGCTCAAATTCCCGTTGAAATGAATGTTTGTTACTTAGGTGATAATTTGCACTTATTTTAAGTGCTATTCTGCACGTATATTATTACTGTTACTTTTCATTTGTTTTGTCGTTTTTTGTCATAGAAAAAGGCGTATAGAAGGGGTAGCGCCAACATTTCGGATTTTGTATGCTAAGCAAATCCCAGCAAAAAAAGGCCGTTTCCTGTACGTTAGGAAATGACTTTTATTTCTCTTATAGTGCTAAAGCATCTGTTGAAAAAAGAATCAACTGTAACTTTGAAATAAAGATTGATCAAAATGGATTCTTTTCTAGTGATTTAGTAAACAATTTTTATAAAATAGTTTGATTATTTTTAGTGATCCTTGTAGAACTAACGCACCTGTTAGTTCATTAATATGTCTATTCCCCTTCCACAAAACATTATCGTTAGGATGAACCAAAATATATAATCTCTTTTTTTAACAATGTAGTTTTCAATTCCTGTTAGAAGGATGATTATTCCTGCAATTAATCTTAAAATTCCAGAGTAAATATAATCTATTCTGTCATAAGTTTGGAAATATAATATTATTGCAAAGATTATCAATACCCACTGTATAAACAGAATAGGTTTATTTCTGTCATCCCAAAATTCTTTTCTCAAAAAAGAACGCATTATTTTATCTCCTCAATCTAAATCAAAGTCTACTTGTATTATAAACTGTAATGAACTAAACTGCCCCGTTAGTTGCATAAAGAAAAAGTCGCCTTAAGACAGCTCCGATCTTCAACTAACGCACCCGTTGAACTACCGCCACCATTCTTTAACGGTAATTTCATGTGATTTCTTATTTTTATCTATAATTTCTACAAGACAATCATATTTTTCTAATTCACCACCTGAAGCACTAATATGTGGGTTTTCTAAATTAAAAACTATGCTTGCTGTTGCAGAACAAATATTATCTATCGGAATATTTTCACATTTTAAATGACGTTCGAAATCCTTCCCTAAATCATTTAAAGACTGCTCTATGACAGGGATTTCAAAAACTTTAGGTTTAATACTACTTCCTAAAATATCTATAACAATACTATCCATATTTTTCTCTTTAGCGATATTATATAAATGTTCAATAACATATCCGTTATCTCGATAATTCATTAAACTTAAAAAGCTATGAACAGTGTTATGTCCTATACTTTTTAATAATTTTAACTTAGCCATTTTAGCCGCTTCCGTACCATTTTCTTTAAATAAATTTTACCATGCTTCTTCAACTAAACTGCCCCGTTAGTTCATTAACAAAGTATCAAACTTTATTTCATGTCTACACAAACACCATTTACTGTATCTTGTTGTATTATGGCTCGTGTAGCGTTTGTGAACGTACTAGTCAATTCAGTTAACTTCACTTCTTTTCTGGAAAAAAGGGCAGTAGTAAAGCTCAATTTTAATAAATTATACAAAAATATTTAGATATTAATTTTTTTTTAGAAACTTTTCATATAAAAAGCTACCCATTAAGAGTGGGTAGCAAGTAATACAAGTTATTTGAAAACAATTTGTAGTTTTCCATATACTTTGCCAGAAGAGTATCCATCTTTCACATCAACATAAAATTTACCTATTTTCATACCTGTGAATAATGTCTTTCCACCTGCTAAGCTATGATAGCCTGTGCACTTTCCAGTACTAGCATTGCAGAGACGAGACCATACGTTACTATAATTAGTCAATAACTTACTTCCAGAAGAAGTCTTTAAATAGATTGGGGAAACTAGTTCTACCTCTAAGTCACTACCTTTGTTAGGATTTCCAATTTCACCATCCCATTTTCCATCTTCTGTTTGAAAAGAATACTGAGGAACACTTGCTTGAGCAGAAGAAGTACCTAATACCATTCCACCTACCAGAACTAACACAAAGGTACTTAAGATTGAAAATAAGCTTTTTATGTTATTTCCTCCTCCAATCTTTATCCCTTTTATAATATCAGAATAAACTGATTATTTAAATGATTAAAAATGACTATAGCTTCTTAGATTCAAACATCTTTTGGTTGCGTCATCTTCATCGTTTTAACAGTTCTAGTCACTACGTTTGTTGAACTAACCTGCCCCGATAGTTTATTAAGAACAAAATAAAAAGGACCCTTGGTCCCTTAAAAATACTTTCTATACAAGTCTCTCCGCATTGCACCACTTAGATATGCATAAATTTTTGCGGTTTCACTTTTTTCATGACCCATTAAATTTTGAATCACTTCTAGAGGCGCTCCATTATTCAATAAATTTGTGGCGTAACTATGTCTAAGCTGGTGGGGATGAATGCTCTTTTTAATGTCCGTTCTCTTTGCTACCAGTTTTATAATGTTTCTCGCTTGAGAAATACTCATTCGATGGGGTGCACGTGTTGTCACAAATAGTGCTTCCTCATGATCTTTTCGTTCATTTAAATATCGCTTCAACCATATTTCACAACGAGTATTGAAATATACTTCTCGTTCTTTATGTCCTTTACCTAATACGATTGCTGATTGATTAGAGAAATTGATTGAGGCCCTATCTAGAGTTATTGCTTCACCAATTCTGCATCCTGTTGAATACATAAACTCAAATAAAGCATTTTCGAATGTTGTATGACAAGCTTCCCGCAAATGTTCAATTTCCTCTTCAAACAAGTATTTTGGAACCCTTAATTCTAATTTTGGTTCCTTGATTTTGGAAGCAGGATTTCCATTAATTAAATTTTCATCCTGAGCCCATCTAAATAAAGATTTAATAAATCGAATTCTGTGACCCAGACTGGATGGCTTAAGCTTTTCAGCTGCTTTTCCCAGATAAACTTTAAGAGAATTAGTTGAAAGTTCTTGAATGGATATATTTCCAAAACTATTCACCAACAAGTTAAATTGGACGTAATAGGCCTTTAATGTTTGTGGAGAATAACCTTGGATTTGCTTATCTGCCTTATATAAACCCCATACATCAGTTAAGATCATACCTGTTTCTCTCCACTCTATACCATATTAATAGACAGTATAGACAAAAGAAGAACTATTATACTAGATTAGTAGATTTTTCATTAAACAATAGCACCGTTAGTTCATTAAGAACTGGTAATTTTAAAACGAGTACAGCTATTAATCAACCATTACTCCTAATCCATCAAGTCGTTTTTGTATAATTTAAAAGCATTTTTATAATAAAAGTCCACTCTTCTGGAACAAAAAAAGGCAACAACAACACCCTGTTGTTAAACAAGGTTAGAGCATATTCTCGGCAATCTTTTTCAGTGCCTTTGCACGAGAAGCGATAAATGCTCTCATGTACTTCTCCAAAAACAACTTATCAGCTAAAACTCCAATCGGACCGAACGGTGACTTATATTGAAATTTATCTATCATTATAGTTCCGCCTGGTTCTTCTATAAACTGATGTGTGTGAACAAAAGAATGGAAGGCTCCCTTCACCATAATATCTACAAACTTATTTGGTTTTTCCATTAATGTCACTTGGGCTTTCAGCCTTTGTTTAATACCAAAGGGAATGGCTTCCTAAGTTACAGTATCTCCCTCCTCTAATAGCCCCTCTGTCTCACCTTCAACAGCAATTTCCTTTGTTTTCGCTGTCGTTTTGGTGTGGATATCCACGCTCCTCAAGGTCAAAACATATTTCAACTGGTGCTTTGTTGATACTCAATAACAGGCATTTTTCATTCTCCTTATATAAGCACTTTCTAACCAACATTATAGCTGTTATAGCAAATTTCACCTAACCCTTATTCCATTATCCTGCCCTGTTTGTTCCATAAGAAACTCCTATGGCGGCGCTCCTCGCCGCCACCATCTACCACGAAAACCTGCTCTTTACCCAAAATAAAGTCTAACCCATTAAACCCTTGACAATAATGGATGATAACAATACAACCAGGCTGAACTTTTTTTGGTGGATCTTAAGGAAGATACCCTGTATAAGAAACTGGTTGTGACAGTATTGAAGAACCATTTAGTGTACTACAAGTACGTATACAAAAATTTTTGTAACAAATCTCCTGTCATATGTATTGTTAATCTTTTATTGAGGTGATTCTCCTATGGAAGCAATGATTGAACGGTGTGCTGGCCTAGATGTACACCAAGAAACAGTAGTAGCCTGTGTATTATTTGGTCCATTAGATAAAAAGCCAAAAACCTCTATTGAAACGTTTTCAACTACAACAACGGGACTCTTGGCTTTAAGTGATTGGTTAACTACCCTTCAGGTATCCGATGTTGTGATGGAAAGTACCGGAGTCTACTGGAAACCAATATGGAATATTCTCGAAGATTCTTTTCACCTTGTTCTTGCCAATGCCAGGCATGTCAAAAATGTTCCAGGGCGTAAAACTGATGTGAAAGATGCCGAATGGCTTGCCAAGCTTCTAAGATGCGGACTTATTGAAAGCAATTTTGTTCCACCGGAGGATATTCGTGATTTACGGGATCTTACTCGTTATCGAAAAAATTGATTCATCATCGCACATCCGAGCAGAATCGCATTCACAAAATTCTTCAAGATGCTAATATCAAGCTAACATCCGTACTATCAGACATTTTTGGTGTATCGGGACGCCGTATCCTTGAAGCGATTCTAAACGGTGAAAAAATAGAGACCGATGGTCTTCGAAAAATGGTGGATTGGCGAACAAAAGCTAGTATTACGGACATTGCCAGTGCAATTAATGGACGTATTCGCCGTCATCATCGTGATATGTTGCGTTACCATTGGGAGCATATGAGTTATTTAGAAAAAGCCATAGAAGAATTGGAAAAACAAATCGATCAACTCCTGTCCCCCTATCGTAAGGAAGTAGAATTATTGGATGGAATACCTGGTGTGAACAAAGCCGCCGCGACTACTTTTATTGCAGAGATGGGCGTGGATATGTCCGTATTTAAGTCAGCTAAACATCTTGCCTCTTGGGCTGGTGTGAGTCCTGGAAATTACGAAAGTGCTGGTAAAAAAAACGAGTAAAACCACACAAGGTAACAAAGCTTTGAAAACGATGGCTGTAGAATGTGTACTAGCGACATCAAGACAAAATAATCGAATTGCTTCACATCGAAAAAGGATTACCAAACGGCAGGGAAAAATGAAGGGACGAATCGCTTCTGCTCATTTACTACTAACGATTGCTTACAACATCTTAAAAACAGGGGAACCCTATCAAGAACTAGGCTCAAATTATCTTGAAGAAAAACAAAATAACAAAGAATTAAAAATGATCGAATACCTAAAAAAGAAAGGCTATACAATCGATCCATCTGAACAACAAACTGCATAACCAGTTAAAATAACGACATAGTACATTTACGTCCTTCAAAAAAATTAGAATATGGTGGGCTTATTTAAGTATGGCCTTTCACTAAAGTGTTTTCATACAAAAAAGCTGCCTTAAGACAGCTCTTCGGATAAATCCTTCGCCCATCCTTACTTTTTCATAACGGGGATCCATATTTCACTTCTAAATGTTGGTGAAGTTACATCTTTATTTTCATTCCAAAGGATTTCCGGCCCTTCTATTTGTTCATAGTTAGAGGATGGGAACCATTCAGAATAAATACGACCCCATACATTTTGCAGTGTTTCAGGAAAGGGGCCGACTGCTTCGAATACCGCCCATGTAGATGCATCAACTTCAAGCTGTGTTAAGTTATCTGGACACTCCCTCGTTGTTGCTGCGCCGATATAATGATCAAGCTCCCCTTTTTCGTCCAACCTTCCTTCGGAAAAGTTCGCAGATGCACTAAGCAGTCCTAATGGCTCGACATTCGATAGGCTTTTAAGTTCATTTATCGTTTTCTCGTCTAATCTTTCCCACATAGATGCGATCTCTGGATTAACCCCGTTAAAAATGATTGGAACTCTTTTTTTAATTCCAATTATGTGAAATGCCTCTTTTTCTTCAATTCGATAGTTCATTTCACTGCCTCCTTTAATGGATAATTGGAAGGACATCGGTGGATAGGCTTTAAGTGAATGGCCATTACTTCTCGCTTCTGATGGTGTGATGCCATGCAAATGTTGAAACGCTCTTGCAAAAGAATCTGGTGAGCTGTATCCGTACTTTATCGCTATATCAATGACCTTTATGTTGTTATCTTTAAGCTCAAACGCTGCAAGCGTAAGTCGTCTTCGGCGGATATACTCGGATAGTGAAATACCTGCAAGGAACGAAAACATCCTTTTAAAATGATATTCCGAGCAATAAGCTAGCCTTGCAACTTCTTTAAAGTCGATTTCGTTCGTAAGATTTTCTTCAATGAATTTAATGGCATCATTCATATTTTTGAGCAAACCCATTCAATGACCTCCTTATATCAATAGAATAGCAGGAGTTGAAACGAATCATCCGACATTCTGTGCACGATTATGTAGGGTCTAATCCCTTTCGCACCTGTTGTTAAAATAGTCTTATTGTTGATATGGGGATTTACGGACTTTTTGCATAAACCGTTCTGGATTATCAATCTGATTAAAACCGTATTTTTTATATAATGCATGTGCATCATTAGTAGCTAACATAAACCTACGAACCTCTTGTAGTTCGGAATGGTTGGTGATAACATCCATTAACCATTTTGATAATCCCAATTTACGATAGTCTGGTAATATAAACACATCGCTAAGGTACGCAAATGTTGCTAAATCTGTTATTACCCTTGCAAAACCAACTTGTTCAATACCTTCATTTCCTATTTCACCTTTATAAACCCCAAAACATAATGACGTATTTTCAATTGACCTTATTACTGTTTCCTTTGGTATCCCCTTTGACCAGTAAGCTTCTTGATTCAAAAAATTATGTATTAACTCTACATCTAAATACTGTTTATTAGTAGAGATCGAAAATCCTTTAATATTCATTTTACATCCCCCTGAACTTTTTTAATTTTCTGTAATTATATCAAACAACCGATTTTAATCTATTAAATTAACTTGCTCGATTAAGTTCATTTACCATCTTCTTTAACAATCTATCCCCTTGTTGAACTATCCTGCCCCTTCGTATTATAAAGGTCAGCCAGTTATTTCTGGTTGAACAATTTTTATATCGATATATGATAACGGTATCCGGGGTAGAACGTACCTGCCCGTGGGGCTTAAGATCCCGTCAACTAAACAGTTCGCCCCCTACTTGCTTAAACATGATTTGGCTGGTTGGAACCAAGATCTCGTATAACAAGCGAAGCTATGATACTGCAAGAAGGATTAGGGGTTACCGGCAAATATTATGTTTTTGGAGGAGATAAAAAATGAATCCAGTAGTTGGTCTGGATGTAGCTAAAGGTGAAAGTCAGGTTCAAGCATTCTTGGATAAGAAGAAGCCTTATAAAAGAAGTTTTAAAGTAGCACATACCATTGAAGGGCTAGAGAGCTTACACCAATATCTTAGAGAGATAGAAAACTTAGCAGGAATTCGACCTCCGGTCGTTTTAGAGTCTACTGGGCATTATCATACTCCAGTTGTTCAGTATTTCGAGGAAAGAGGTTATTTACTAATTATCATTAACCCACTTGTCTCCTATCGAGCAAAGAGCTCATCTCTACGAAAAGTAAAGACAGATGTGATTGATGCTTACCATCTCTGCGAGCTGTATTATAAAGAAGATTTGGAACCAAATAAAAAACGAGGAATTCAACTCTTAAACCTTCGTAATCTTACAAGACAACACGAAAATGTAACGGGTATATATGTACAAACGAAACTTCAATTTCAAGCAGTTCTTGATCAGGCTTTCCCTGAGTATCATGGGGTTTTTGGGGACTTATATTCAGTTGTCTCTTTACTAACCTTATTAGAATTTCCTACATCTAAAGATGTTTTGGTAGTCGATGAAGAAGCATTAGGTAATAAAATCGATGAATTATGTACAAGTCGTTCAAGAAAGTGGGCAAATACAAAGGCAAAGAAACTTATAGCTGCAGCAGCTAAAAATCCCTTTCAGACAACACTGTATCAAAGTCACATAATGAGCTTAGAAATGTATATCAAAATGCTTATGGAATACCAAAAGCACCTATCAAAGTTGGATGAAGAGATAGGTGCTTTGGCTAAAGAAATTGAAGAATATAAGATAATCCAATCAATCCCTGGTATCGGTGAAAAAATCGCGGCAACGATTATTTCTGAAATTGGTGAGATTGATCGGTTTAATCACCCTAAAAAACTCGTAGCATTTGCAGGAATTGATCCTAGTATCTTTGAATCTGGTAGATTCAAGGGATCCGTAAACAAAATAACCAAAAGAGGTTCGAGTAGATTACGGCATGCCCTATATATGGCTGTTCGATGTGCCATTCGTGATTGTCGCAAAAAGAAAACGACTGATGAAGTCATCCCTCGTAATAAGAGATTACGTGAGTTCTATGATAAGAAACGGAAAGAAGGAAAGCCCTATAAAGTAGCTGTTATAGCATGTGCTAATAAGCTTCTACAATGGATTTATGCACTATTACAAAACAACTCGACTTTCCAAGATCTAGACTAGTTTGAAAGTGCAACTAAATATCACAAAACTTTCCAAACGCTGTTCGTAGGGGGCTATTTGGTATGCATATTTTTAGTATAGCATGAAATATTTTTAGTTTTTATTGATAAATGTTGACAAACTATTAGCTGGTTTAGTTGCATAAAGAAAAAGTCGCCTTAAAGACAGCTCCGATCTTCAGCTAAAGCACCCGTTAGTTCTATAAGAAAAGCGAAACTTCTTCTAGAATCGCGCCCGATTGTGGAATATCAAACTTCGTACAATTGTATCAGATGGATCAGTCTTTTTTGAACGCACCTGTTAGTGAATGAAGTATCTTAATGAAATCTAATAGATATCAAAAATTAACAACGATAATTTAATGACTGTTCCTTGTAAGAGCTACTTTCACAATGAACATTCTTTTTACTCATTGGTAATTGTATAAAAACATATAATTTGTTTTTTTGAGAACCATTCAACTTAACGTTTGTAACAACAAGAAAAATAAAAGGTTGATTCCTTAACGGCTTTTTTTAAGGTTAAATTTGCTTACTTTACAAAATTCCCGAAATGTTGGCAGTACCCCTTACATGAAGAGACTGCAATCTCAGCAAGAAAACCGACACCGCTCTCAAATAAAGGGAGCGATGTCGGCTTTAAACTTAACGGCCAAACTCCTTATTGATTATTTTATCGTGAGCCGGCGACACTACCGGGCCTACCGCGTTGATGGCCGTTATCAAAATATGCTTCCCGTCTAGAGATCCAACGGCTCTCGATTCATATCCGAAAGTACCGCCGGCATGCCCCCAGTAGGATTGCCCGTCCGCTGTTTTAAATTCATAAATTCCTAGTCCGACTTTACCAAAAGGTCCATCTACTGTTGTGTGCATCTGGTCCATCATCTCTTGAGATAGAAGCTCCCCGCCCAACAGCGCACTGAAGAAGGTAGTCAAATCTATGGTTGTTGAGACTATATCTCCGGCTGCATTTGCCCATGATTGATTCATTTCTGTAAAATCATACAAATGACCCGATCTGTCCATATTATATCCTGTGGCATGCTTACCCGGAATTTCGTGACTATTTCCCATCACAAATGTTCCTGTCATCCCAAGAGGTATGATGAAACGTTTCCTGATCTGCTCCGCATACGTTTCTCCTGTTACCTTCTGAATAATTTGACCGGCTAGTACAGTATTCATGTTGGAATAGTTCCAGCCCTTCCCTGGCGCAAATACAGGCGGCTTTGAAAGTCCCATGCCGATAAGCTCATCGACGGAATAGTAACGGTACGGATTTTGAGGCAAAGTAATATCTCGGAAATCCAAATCTGTATAGCTAGCAAGCCCACTTGTATGATTCAATAACTGACGAATGGTAATTTTATTGCCGTCATACCCTTTACCTTTTATGACCCCTGGCAGCCATTTTTCGACCGAATCATCCAGATTCAATTTTTTCTCGTCAGCCAACTGCAATACAACGGAGGCGGTGAACGTCTTCGAAATGCTTCCAATACGGAATGAGAAATCGGACTCCACCGGGCGTGGTACTTCGTAACTTGCTGTACCTGTAGCGTAAGACCAGCTTTTCCCGTCCTGTAGCCCGCCAGCTATGACACTTGGGACTCCTTTGGTGGTAACTACTTGATCCATGACGCGTTTGACTTCTTCCCGATGCTTTCTTTTCTTTTCTTTCTCGTTATTGCCAACTTTATCGATAGCTTGATAGGTTGCCGTCTGATCTTTTGCGTGGACAGTTCCATAAGCATGGAAAGCCAGTGGACCCGCCAATATAGCTGTTAAAGTAAGTGCAACTCCTTTTTGAATGGTGAATGATTTCATAATGCATCGCTCCTATTATTTTAGAATGTTGTTCTGATTTACCCCCTCATCTTACCTCCGTAATTGTAAAATCGAACAGTGATAAAACCGCGAAGCTTTTGATGACATCTTATTTGGACCTGTCACTTATAACGCATGACAAACTGTCAACTGTCATATATGACGTACTTTCTAAGCTAAATTCTAACCATCCCCCCCCTCTTTCGCTTGACGGATCGGGAAGTTATGGTGCATGATAGCTCTGAATCATTCGGCAATTGGTTTGAAAAAAAATACAAGTAGGTGTTCATAATCCGTGTTCTCCATAATGAAAAAATGGTTCTGGTATGATTGGATATTTGTGGCCATACGAACGCTTTGGCTGGTCATAATCACAAGCGCTGATTTTATCAATCCGTCATTAATCGATGCGTCGCTTTGGATTGTTCTTTCTCTTGCTTTTGTCGTTTACCTCGTTCCATTAATCGTCCGCTATAGGAAAGAAGACCGGTATCTTGCAGTCGATGTCACGGCAGCGGGCTTTTTTCATCTTTATTTAGCCTACGCAGCGCCGGGATTGCTTTGGTCTTTCGTTTTACTCGTGATGATTATCGGGTTGGAGAGCAGTCGAAAAACCTATATGTGGACAGGTGTCCTCTGTGGAATCGTATTCCCTGCATTGAACGGTTGGATCGCTGATCGTCTCCCGTATGAGTTTATCGTTAGCTGCAGCCTTGGTTTTGCCATCGGCATCGCGTTTAATATATTAATTCAGTCCCATAAGCAAGCCCGAATTATTCAAGAGCAGAAGCTGTTGCTGGAGCAGCATATTAAGCGGATTGAGGAGCTTACACTGATAGAGGAGCGCAGCCGGCTTTCACATGAGCTGCATGACACGATTGGCCATGCGCTTACCTCGCTCATCGTTGGCGTCGAATCGCTACGATCGTCCGTGCCGGATTCGCAGATCGAGAGGATCGATTCGCTTGTCGGTATTGCCCAGCACAGTCTGGATGATATCCGAAAGCATCTGCACCAGCTTTCTCATACTCCGTTAAGCCATTCGTTAAGTGAATCGCTGCGGCAATTAACCGAAAAGTTTATGAAGTCGACAGGTATAACGGTCAAATTTCGTGTGATCGGCAATGAGACTCTCGTTATGCAAAAAATAAAATTTTGTCTGTATCGCTGCCTTCAAGAGTCTCTAACCAACGCGGTTCGGCACGGCCAGGCGAGCGTGATATCCGTTCAACTGCATTTCGATAGTCAGCAGCTCCGGTTACAGATCGAAGATAACGGCATCGGAATGGAAGAAATCCAATTCGGATTCGGGCTCAATGGGGTGAAGGAACGGCTTGAACTATTTCACGGCACGCTGTCCGTTCATTCCGGGTCTGGGCAAGGAACTTTCGTCATATGTAATATTCTGTTGCAGACAGAGCCAGTACATGACACGATCCGCCTGCTGATCGTTGATGACCAGGCGATCATTACCGACAGTTTGGAGCAACTTTTGGATCAGCATGCTGATTTTACCGTCGTTGGTAAGGCGGGGGACGGGTGCGAAGCATTAGAACATTGTGAGCGGTCGCAGCCGGATATCGTGCTAATGGATATTCGCATGCAGGAAATGGACGGGCTTGAAGCTTTACTTGAGATGAAACAACGATGGCCTGATATGAAGATTGTGCTCATGTCAACGTTTGAGGATACCTTGCAGGCAGCAACTGCATTGGAGCGCGGGGCGGAAGGCTACATGCTGAAGTCGATTCATCCGCGGGAGATGAAGGAAGCCTTGAAACTTATTTATAACGGAGGAACCTGGATCGACCAATCGGTCGCTACGCGTGTTTTCGAAGAGATGAGGCGTCAACGCGAGCAGTTGGAGAAGATCGGCTCAAGTAAGGAAAACTACCCGTACGGGCTTACGAAACGCGAGATGGAGATTCTGGAGCATCTGTCAAACGGGTTGCGCTACAAGTCGATCGCCGCCAAGCTATTTTTATCGGAGGGAACGATCCGAAATTACTGCTCGAATCTCTACTCGAAGCTCGACGTCAACAACCGCGAAGAAGCAATAGAAATGGCGCGAACGGAGAATATAGTGTAGGCGCTGGAGAACTTTCCGATTTTTCTCTTGTTTTTTTCAAATGCTTCTTCCCCGTAATATTCAAATCGTTTATCATGCAATCTAAACAAGTTAAAGTCATATAATAGTAGTTTGAACCATTATAGAAATTTAAACTGTTTTTCAACAAAAAAGCGCATTAATCCTCCTTGGATCAACACACTAGTTAAATTTATAAGCGCCTTGTATGTTTTTTTATTTTTAACACGTTTCTTATTCAGCTCCAGTTGTTTAATTACATTTCTTCACCATACAATTTAAATATCCATCTCATAAGAAGTGTTACTCCATTAAATGGCCCAATTGTTGAATAAAGATCAAACAGCACTCTTCAACTATCCTGCCCCGATAGTTGCATAAAGAAAAAGCTGCCTTAAAGACAGCTCCGATCTTCAGCTAAAGCACCCGTTAGTTCATTAAGAAAAGCGATTCTTATTAAAGAATCGCGCCCTTTTCTGGAATAACTTGCTTGAAATAAGCATATTAGATAGCTTTTCAAAAATCGCCCCATTATATAGAATTTTTCATTTACCTATATTACTCAGTTCTCTTGCTAAAATGGAACGCCTTAATCCTTTTTGTCGTAAAAATTCTTTTATCTCTTGTGGAGTTTGATAGGAAAGGCGAAGATGATAATAGTTAATGTATTCTATTAATGCAAAGCAATACAAAAACAAATAAAACCCGTTAAAATTAATTGGAGAGTAATTAGTATTTTTCAAGAATATAATAAATCCTAAACATAATAAAAAGACATTGATTCTTCTTAACCACAGGAAAATATATAATTGGCTATCGGATAAATTGTAACTTTTGTTATCCTTGACCTTTCTCCATTTTAAGTACCAATAGATACTACCCTGTAAAAGAATAAATTCGAGCAAAATAAATGCATAAATATTTTGCATAGAAGTTAAATAATGATCAAATTTATCCAATATATAGAGATATATAACCCAAATAAAAGCAAACATTATTAACGCTGAAAATTCACCAAACATTAAGTTATATAGTTTCTTTTCAACCTTCTTCTTCATCAAGTCCTCCTTATTCAAGAAAACTGCCCGATTACTTAATACCAATTATTTCAAAATAAGCAATCTAACTCAATCTTTTTTTCTACAAGGAAGACGCTTACCCTTATTTCGGATAAGCGCCCGATTATTAACAAAAAAGCCTATTGTTTTCCCTGCATATTTAACAAAAAATTTGTTTTGTAAATACCATTACTCACTTAGTTGTCTATAAATATGGATTTATTAACTTCTTCACTCGTTATACGAGATCTTCTTTGATACTGCAGAACCGTAAGACCTAGTGCTTTGCCCATGCAGAGAAATCAAAAAATTCTAAAGGAATAACACCAGCTAGAAAAAGCCCCTTAGTAATATATCCATAGACAGCATTCGTGATTGGCAATATGCAAGCAAACCAGCCCATAGCAAGCATTAAATATCTTGGGATCTTTTGTCCCCAAGGATGAACCAGTAATAGTGCAAATATTGCTGATGCTAACAACACTACAGATGCTCCCCAGTTTACTGCTGCCCACTTTGCCTCAACTTTCCAAACTCCAGGCATTAATGTCGTTTCTCCCAATGCCCAATAAATGTGGATGTGACCAGATACATGCCGCATAACCAGCCCATTTCATTTGATTAATCTTCAATTCTTTTCACCCCACTATTATTATGTGCAGTAAAATTAGTCTTGAAAATTTTACTATCATATTAAATAAATACTCGTTAATATAATCACGCTTATAGGTAATGAAAAAGGATCCTCTAATTGAAGATCCTTTTGTTAAACACAGATAACACTGTTTTAAAATGGTGTGGTGTTGAAATAATAGTTGTTTAATTTTCTCTATCCTATACCCATTTTTATCAAAATAAACAACAATAAAGTCATTTTAAAACGTACAGGGAAGATGCATTATTATTTGCCGAAACACCATTACTAAATTTGTAGTTTGATAAGTTTATTGTTTTTCCCCAGTAGTAAGCGTTGTTAAACCTAATATAGCCTCCACTTCTATACTCATGTTGATACAAGGTAGTTGATCCTTGACTAGCTGTACTGATTGAGGATATAGCGTCATCCCAAGATCTTGCCCACTCAGTAGTAATACTACCGATAATATATCCTACCCTGAGAGCATGGACCGATCCAGATTTATTTGCACCCGTATAAAAATCAGTACAACAAGTACCAGATCCCAAAGTTTCAAAGTTACTGGATACACTCGATTCTTTCTCTACTTTCTTTTCATTTTTGATATAATCATCTACTTTTTGCTGTGTTGTAAACCCTAAACGAACTTCATTCCCCTGTTCGTCCCCTGTATAGTAAATATGTTTGACATTGGGATCAGTTGCATTTGTCGATACCTGTTTCCCATCAATTAAATCGTACTGACTTTCCCCGGCCGCAAAAGATACATTAGAAAAGGAGAACATCGCTAAAAAGGTAACAGCAACCGTAAACATGAGACTGTAAATCGTTTTCACTTCAACCACTCCCTATTTATAAATTACACACCAGTTAAATATAGTCGAATTCATTTTTTCTTTTAAGGTTCGAAATAATTAATCTGACTAGTTAATGTCATTAACAACCAACTCCTTTATACGTGTTATTTTTTTAATACCAACTAGTCGGTATTAATCAATTTATTATATGATTAGTAATGTGTTACTATTAATGAAATATTCAGTTTTTTAAAAGGGGGTTTTTTATGTTAAATCATCATCAAAAACAATCAGAAGAAACCATCAACAAATTAATGCGATCAGGAATTGAATTGTTTTCTAAGCAAGGCTATTCTAGTACAAGCATTGATCAAATTGTAAAACATGCTGGTTACTCTAAAGGTGCTTTCTATGCTCATTTTTCCACCAAAGAGGAGTTCTTACTGAGGTTGATAAAAGAAGGTATTGATTTCTATTTTGAGGATTTAAAGGAAGCTCTTACTCAAAAAGATTGTGATTTACTAAATACATTTAAAGAATATTCTATGCGTTTAGTGAATGAGGCTTATGAAAAGGGGTCTTCTCCTATGCTTCTCCAAGGATGTATGGTTTCGAATGAATTACCTCAGATAAAAGAAAAGCTTATTCTCCAGATGGAGGAATGGAGGTCATTCCTTACACATTTATTTCAGAAAATGAAGGACGAAGGTATTGTCGGAAGTTCATTGGATGCTAGAATTTTAGCGACGGCTAGCATGGCTCTTTTTAATGGATTTAATCTGCAACATTTTGTTGATAATCGAATTCAAATACAGGACATGTTAAATGTTTTTGTTGAATTGCTTCAAATACAAAAACCTAATAAAAAAGATGAATAAGAGTATTATGTCTGAATGATGGTTTTTGAATACTCTATACAATTTTAGTTTACATAAAATCAATTTTGCAGACTAAAAAAGCCAAACCCATGTGTATCAGGGGTTTGGTTCTTAGTCGTTTTTTATCGTTTATTCAGGATTTTATACAACCATGATGTAGCAAGGGTTTGCTAGATGATCAATAAAAAGCCCTAGATTAACCACTAGAGCTTTTTCTATTTCATCTTTATTTATCTAATTATGAAAGCTGTAGGTTCGTAAAAGTAAACGTTTGCGAACGATTTGTTTTTATATTGAATTATACTATATAGAGCGTTCGTGAAATTTCGTTTTCTATTTACAAACGTTTGCAGATGAAAACGATTAAGCTTCCTTCTTCTTATATGGGGCAGTGCCAGGGTTCCTGTCATAGACCGCAAAGTAGTTCATCATCCCTAAAGCCTTGGAAAAGGCTTTTTTGTTTTACCTTTTTCTTTTAATACTTTAAGATCTTGTTCAAATTATTTAAAAAATGTCTTTTGATTATTTCTAACAATCATATTTTTAGATAATTTTGTATATTTATATCGCCTGTAATATATTACCATCATATAATAATTACATAAGTACCGACTAGTTGGTACTCGCAAATTTTCACATGGTAAAGTTTAGAAAAAAGGAGAGGTGTTATAATGAAAAAACTATTGAATATTGTGATGATAGCTACTCTTGTCGTTGGTCTCTTTTTTGCAATTACACCAATAAATAAAGCATTTGCCCTATCTTATGATGGTTCAAACCCTGTTTCAACAGGTTGTTCAAAAGATGCAGTTACCAAATCCCGTAGTGGTATTGTTGACAGAGACGATAATTTTTATGGAATAGTGGAGCTAAAATGGAGTGCGAAGTGTCGAACATCTTGGGGTAAAATAACGCTTTATCGTGCCGCTCCGTACGATAACGGTGCTTACTATGCGAATGCAACGGTGTTTAGTTACACTAGTAGTGGTACTTACAGAAAGAGATATAATTGTGCTGATGGTGGTGGTAACGGGGTGATAATGAAAGGTCAAACCTCCTGTTATACCGCTCAAGTGTATAATGGTGCTGGGTATAAAGCTTATGCTAGAGGGTATATCAATTGGGGTATAGCCAGTGGAACGACTGGTTGGTACTAATCTGCGAAGAAATTTTGCGTCCTTCAGCAAAATGAGATTTAGAAATTATAACTCTGATAATCCATATATATTTTGTTTTGTTGCATAATCGGCCGCTTTAATTAAACAAACAGCTAAAAGGATCTTCCAGCCGAAGATCCTTTTTTCATGCCTATAAGGGTGATTATGTGAACTATCGTTTTTTCGTTAGTTGAAGAAGAAAAATCAAAAGCATTGTTTAACAGAGTCTATTTTAAAGAAGTAACAATAAAAAAGTTTGTAAAAGACGTTAAGGAATCGACTTTTTTTTCTTCTTCTTAATGAACTAACGCACCCGTTAGCTCAATAAGAGGTACCTCCGACACTTTATCCTATGAGCAGAGATGGAGACTATTGTGTCATTTTCCTAATTAGAGCATAAGGTGATATAACCCACAATAAGTTCCTCCTTAAAAACAACTAAGGAGATGTTTCTGTATGTCAGATGGCGGTTTTGGATTTGGTGGAGGTTTCGCCTTTATAGTCGTTTTGTTTATACTCTTAATCATTGTTGGAGCCAGCTTTGTTGGTGGCTGCTAAAAATAGTATGAAAAATAGCCGACCTTTATTGGTCGGTTTCTTCAACTAATCTGCCCCGTTAGTTCTATAACATATTGTTGAGTTGACACAAACTGTGAAATAAAAAAAGTTACCTTTCAGCAACTTAGGAGTAGAAATCCATTATTTATATTTAGTAAGCCAGTCAATTAATTGGTCATAGTTACTTGAGAACATTGCGTTGTCTTTAGTATTAGACTGTTCAAGGTGAATTAGAATATCCCCTTCTTCTAATAAAAAAGCGACTGCAATAGTGTTCTCTAATATATTATTAGAGAACAATTTGTCTTTCCACAATTTTTGTACAGAAAAATGTTCTGGAGTATAACCTTTACGATTAACTAACAACTTATACTTTTTTCCTTGTCTAATAAATGAATAGCACGTTTTCTCAAATGAATTAAACCATGTGTTTACATCAGCAAGGGTTATGTAACCTGTCAAATTAGTAATAATAATATCTTCAGAAATGGATGTACTTATATTTTTAACATTCAATAAAAAAACAACTCCTTACTATTATTATAAACTAAATAATGGAAGGGAGAATAAATTTTAATGTTGCACAGTTCGAAGACACTACGCTTGTTGAACTAAACTGCCCGATAGTTGCATAAAGAAAAAGTCGCCTTAAAGACAACTCCGATCTTCAGCTAACGCACCCTATAGTTTAAGTACAATATTTCACAAACTTCTAACTAATAAAAAAAAGACGGTGACTTACATAAGTCATCGCCCCGATATTACTAATTATTCAATGCACTAGTAGAATTCCACTCGTCAACTATATGGTCCCTAAAATGAGCTACTTTAATTGTTTATTCATTCCCCACTGGAAGTACAACAGTAAATGGTTTTAATTCCTTAGCTGGGACAAAGCTTGAAAAATCAAATAGCAACATTGCATTTTCCAGCTTAAAATTCTCAATCCTTTCTTCTCCGTTTAAGTTAAAAGTAGATTGGAAGTGCGCTGTTGCCTTATCAATCATTTTTACTTTATTAAAGGGAATACCGTGGTTTTTAGGAGGCCATGGATTTTCCGGGTCGATCTTAGTTAAATATTCCTTATCAACCAACCAGAAAAGGTATTTCAAATTATGGTTAATTATTTCAAGTTTACCTTTACTCAAATTCTTCGGAAGCCCTGTAAGTTGATAATCTATTACCAATTTCCCACCTTTTTGAGTAACATCATTTACCTGCAGGCCTAAATTGAACCGTGTGCTTTTTAAGGTGAAAGATTTAATATTCAAAAGCTGTTGTACTTTTGGATCTGCGACATTTATCTGCGGATAAAAAGTAAGGGAAGTAATAGTAGAATTCAGCTTGGTCATCTCTGTCCGAACGGTACTATGATATCCATCTTCTTGTTCAGAATCCTCGAGAACTGTTTGGTTTCCAAACCTATACACATTTCCTTTATCATCAACAGCTTTTAATATAATAATGTCATCACCCTTGTATTTCTCCACGGTCTCATAAACAAGCGAAGATGACGCTTTTGCGGTAAGAATCTCTTTAATACGGATTTTGACCTCATCGTCCGGGTATCCTTGCTCTTGATTAATAGCAAATGTACGATTTTTTTCTTGTTGAATTGGAATATCAAAATTCCATTCACCTTTTATCCCGTTGATATTATGAATCGTTATGGGAAGAGTAGAATTCTCCTTAAATGATTTATAAGGATATACCATTTTCCATTGAAAGTTATATCCATTTTCCACTTTCTTAATGTCATTTGACTTTCCATTTAGCCAAGGGTCATGATCCCCTTTATTGTGTTCAAAGTTTACATCAAAGCTTACTTCTCCTTTTTCGTTATGCCCCTTTTCAACATCTTCATCTACAAATCCTGTAATTGATACTACATTGCCATCAAAGTAAGCGCTGGTCAGTTTTACAGTTACCCCATTTTTTGTAATTGATTGGTTTAATTCTGTAACTGCATCCTGGTTAGCTAATTCCACGCCTGTTGAATCATTAAATTCTTGAAAAATCCCGCCTATTAAAGGGGTATTAGCTAATACTCTATTCATTGTAGGATTAACAAATCCTGAGGCAACGGTGATTCCAAGAAGAGCAGCAGCAGTCGCCACACCTGCAAGAACCTTTTTTTTCTTTGCCCTTCCCCTATTGCCTTCCTTGTTTATCCCTTTGGAAATGGCACTAAATACTTTTTCTTTCGGTACAGCTATTTGTTCTATTGCTTCTTTGAGTTCCTTGTTATCCATGGCATTTGTCCTCCTCCTCATTTTTATAGGACTTTTTTAACTCCGCTTTCCCTCTGCTTAAATAAGTTTTTACGGTATTCTCTGGAATTCCCATGACACTGCTAATCGTTTTTATCGAGTAATCGTAATAGTAAAATAGAATAATAACAGTACGGTAATTCTCTCTCAGCTGCTGAATTGCATTAAGCAGCAGTATTGATTCTTCAATGTTTGGATTTACCTGACCCGGCAGGTTTGACAATATCTCATCACTCAAAGGAACAACATTGCTTTTTCTCTTTAGGACATGTCCCGAACATCGTATGACAATCCTGGTGAGCCAGGTCATAAAATACTCCGGATTTTTTAACGAATGGATAGATGTAAAGGCCTGATAGGTTGCTTCTTGGACAACATCCAACGCATCTTCTTCGTTATGTACATAAAGATAGGCAGTACGGTAGATTCTTTCATAATGTTGTTGAACTAACTTTTCAAAGGCGCTTTTATTACCTTTGATTGCTTTTTTAACTAGCCGGTGGCTTTCTATTTCCATCTTATTTGACCCCCTTTACTAATTAGTGGAATCTATAAACAAGAAAGTTTCAAAAAGTTTAAGTATTTTCCAAGAAAAGCATATCATGCAATTAAAATCCTAAGTTCAAAATAAATAAACGGAAACCATTTTTGGTTTCCGCTTTCTATTTTTCTTGAAATCTTTACAATTCTTTTAGTGTGTGCTACGACATCATATAAAAGCACTTCTTATTGAACTAACCTGCCCCGTTAGTACCATAAGAAAAAGGTCGCCTCAGCAACCTTCCTTATTGAAGTAAAGCACCCGTTAGTTTAAGTACATTTCTTCACAATCTTTTCAGTAATATTAACATAAATATCCATTAAACAATCATCTCACCTCTAAGAACTAGAGGTGAGATGAATTCAATCAAACTTTACATAATCCCCTTCTTTGATTTGATTCTTTTCAAACCATCCAAGATTCACTTCAATTGCATAATGATAAGAAAGTTCTGGATCATAGGTAGGACATTTATCCTCTTTACAAGGCTCCATATCAAGTATTTTTAGAATTTCCCCATCTGAATCAAGAAAAGCAATAGATAAAGGAATTAATGTGTTTTTCATCCAAAATCCACCATATATTTTTTCTGAAAACACAAATAACATCCCCTCATTTTCGGGTAATTCTCCAACAAACATTAGGCCCTTTTCTCTTTTTCTTTGAGTATCTGCAACTTGAACAGTTAATCTAGTTTCCCTGTTTCCACTGAGTATTTTTATCATTTTTACTTTTATTCTATTTTTCATGTTCACTCACCTTCGAGTATAATTATAAGCAGGAAAGAAATTTGATGTCTTTTTAAAAGAAGTTCATGAGATTGAAATTTCCTTTTTTCGAAAAAACGTCTTTTCCCCTAATAATAAAAAGGAAGAAAGTTGGAGATAAAACGAAAACAAGAATAAAAAAATAACTAGGCAAGCTCCTTTTCACTTCTAATACTTATTCTATGGTTTTAAATTTAATACTTTGTTTTCAATAATCACAGCAACAATATATAAAAAGATTTGTTCAACTAAACTGCCCCGTTAGTGCCATAAGAAAAAGTACGCCGCAAGACAACCCCTGTTATTGAACTAAAGCTCCCATTAGTTTAAGTGTATTTTTTCACAAACTCATAACTAAACGATAATTAAATTGATTTTATATTTTGAGGTTTATTCATATTTTTTATGATTCCTACTAATAACAAAATCCAAATTAAACTGTTTCCAATAGAATGAACTGCAAAAGAAGCCCATGTTGAGTTAGTAAATTGAGCAATCCATGGGGCAATAAGCATACTGGGAAGCATATTAATAAAATGCCACTTCAGACAAGCATGGACGACCCATGCCCAAAGAAACCCGTTTATTACCCAAGCCCAATCACCGAAAATTTCTTGCTGGATAGGAAGAAAAAACCTCTCCACATTAGTTCCTCACTAAACATAGCAAAAAGATGCAAAGGAATAAATAAAATAATCATTTTCCAATTTCCATAAAGCGAAACACCAAAAAATTCTGATGGAGGTAATTCCATTCTTTTTAACGGATTAAATGGAGCTGGAAGATAACTTGGTGGGGCTAGTATTGGAAACTTTGCAAAAAACTTACCTAAAGGTTCAAGAAATTGGTCGAAGATTATTGTAAAAAAAATTGCACCCACAACCCAATACCAATCGTTTTCTGTTAAAGGATTAAAACAAAACCTTTCCAATATATTTTTCCATGTCCAAACATTTCCCTCTAAATGATACAATATCAATGATAATGGAAATAAACTCATTACAGGAAACCATAGAAAAAACCAAAAAGCATAAATTAATGGGACTCCTTTTTTAATTAACAGAGGTGTTCCATAGTAAACACCACAGTATACTAAACAACCTGTTATTCCGAAAACGAGTAGTCGCAATAAAATTAACATTAGGAAACCCTCACTAACAAAAGGGAATATTTACTAATGTTATCTAAACATAGACAGCTATCAATTTCAATATATTTTTCATTGGCGAGTCCTCTAAATTTAAATTCATGGATATTTCTATACAATATTTTTTTATTGAACTTAACTGCCCCGTTAGTGCCATAAGACAAAGATGTGCCAAAGCAACTCCCTTATTGCACCTGTTAGGTTAAGAACTACGCTTTTTTATTTTTAATCTCTTCCAACAGAAAGATAACCCTTTCATTCTGTTTAATTATTGTTTGATTTTGATTTCTCATTTTTGTGAAGTCAAATAAAAATATTAATAAGATTGCTAATATAAGGAAAGCCATAATTCACCTCTACACTCTACTTTTCTCTAAATTATACCAGTTCTTATGCAACTAACCTGCCCCGTTAGTTGCATAAAGAAAAAGCTTCCCTAAGGCGACTCCGATTTTCAGCTAATGCACCCGTTAGTTCATTAAGAAAAGATTACCTTGGCAATCCTCCTTAATTGAAGAAAGCTGTAGCATTGGAATAAAGTTTGATCAAAAATACCTCGCAAAACCAAATTTAACGATAAATAAAAAGAATCCATTTTGAAAAAAAGATTGAACAAAATAGATTCATTACTTACAAATTGCTATAGCGATTTTTAAAAAATTTGATGATTTTGATGATGCTTTTTGTGCTAAATCACCACTTTATTGGAATTATCATTTCTTCTACTTGTACTATTATTTAGGTATGCCGATTTCTTGTAATGGATAAAATCGAAATTTCACTTCTCCAACAATCGAGTCGTAGGAAATAAATCCGAAAATCCTGCTATCCTTACTATTTAAACGATTATCCCCCATCACAAATAACATGTTTTTAGGTACTTTGGATTCTCCAGTTTTTTCTTGCAATGAAAAGTCCTCTGTCAGTTTATTAAATGGATTATCTTCTTTATTTGCAATTAAATACGGTTCTTCTACGGCTTTTCCATTAATATAGAGCACATCATCTTTCATATCAATACTATCTCCTGGAAGACCTATTACCCTCTTAATATAGTCTTTATCATCAATATCTGGTGCATCGAATACAATCACATCAGATCGTTGAATTTCAGTCGTTTTACTTACTACTACTCTATCTTGGTCTTGAAAGGTAGGTGACATTGATGCTCCCAATACAGTTGTAGGTGTAAAAAGAAATTGTCTACAAATAAAAGCGATGATGAAAGCAAAGGCAATTGATTTTACCCAAGAATAAATTTCTTTTTTTGTACTTTCTTTCATGGTTTCCCTCCTAATATTATCTTGTTTTAATATATTAATTCTATCCTACATCAAGGAATATTAACAAAATTTGGTTCACCGTTCTTATACAACTAACCTGCCCCGTTAGTCCATAGTAAAAGAGCAACCACCTGTTATTGAAGTAAAACACTGTTAGATTAATAAGGTACAATAAATTACAGTACAAATGCCATAAGAGCCACAATTAAAAATGGGGAAAAAACAAGTAAAAATACTATTACTCCTGTCTTCCAATTGTTTTTTATTTGAAGTAATTCTTTTTTAGCCTTTTCCTTATTTTTTAGTGACCAAATAATTATTCCAACCCAATAAATTGCTAAGAATATAAGACTTGAAGTACTCATGAATACACCTCTTACAACTGCTATTTAGTAGTCAAGCGTCTCTATTTAGGGGATTGTAACAAATAATCACCATCCAGTCTTTGCTGATTATTGGGGTTATCTTATTGAACTATCCTGCCCCTATAGTTGCATAAGAAAAAGCAATCCTTCTTAATGGGGTACCGCCAGCAAACCGCGGATTTATAACGTTAAAGATATTCCAGTATTAAAAAATCCCAATCTCTCAGTGATATAAATGAGAAATTGGGAATTATTCACCAATTGCGCCCTTTAATTGAAGAATACTTTACTAATATTAGTTAGTATTGCCGCTAACTAATTGCAAAAATATCAGGTGAAAACTCAATGGCATTGTTGCTTTAAATAAAGTTTGATCAAATTGATACTAATAACCTTGATAAACGAACAAAAAGAAAAAGCGTGTTTTGAAAAAAGATTGATCAAAATACGCTTTTAATATAATCAATGAATCATTCTTTTATTAAAAAAACTTGCCGTAACTTGATTAATAAAAATTAGAATTACAGTCGCAATTGATTTTATAGATTGGGCTTTATACAAACCCCCTTTATTCACGGAGACTGACATGATTGATAAAACTGGAATATTGATAAATTTATTTTAATAATGATAATATCATCGCTACAGAATTATCTACAAATGAACGCTCTGGACGAGATTTCATTAACACAGTAAGTCCGATTAATGAAACGACTAGTGTCTGTGCTAAAACTTTAGCATTAAGGCTGCTTTCGAGCTCACCTGAGCGAATACCTCGGACAATCGTTTCTTGAAATATGATCGAAAGATACATCTGATGCTCCCTTGTAAGGATTTCAAATTTTTCATCGTGAGGGGCAAGTTCCACCATTGTATTAATGCAAAAACATCCCTTGTTCGTACTTTCTTTATATTCCTCTTCCACCAAATCTTCAAAAAATGTGTGAAATGCTTCCTTTACAGATAGATTGTTTTGAAGTTTTGTTCGAACATGGGAAGCATGTAGCTTGGTATATTTGCGTAATGCAGCTTCAAACAATTCCTCTTTGTCTCCAAAAGCTGAGTATAAGCTTGGTCGTTGTATCCCCATTTTGGCAGTCAAATCGCTTAGCGAAGTAGCCTTGTACCCCTTTTCCCAAAAAAGCCACATAGCATCATCCAACGCTTTTTCCTCATCAAATTCACGTTGTCGAACCATAATAAATCCCTCATTTCAAAAAACAAAATTTCTTCACTAGATAATTAATCTTGTTCTTGATTCTTTTTTATTTGCTCAATGATTCCGAATCTGTCCACTTGAATCCAGTATTCCACTATTTTTCGATCCTCTAATCGGTATACGGCACTACCTATTTCAATAACCTCTTTATTTGTAGGCAGATAATCCTCATACTCTCCAATATGCATTCCTGTCTGCTTCCATCTGACATGAACTTTTTGATTTTGAGAAATTAATTCTTGAATTTCTATTTTAAATTTCCCCCATGAATCTATCATTTCTCTTATATGATCGGCATAATTCTCAGGTGACCTTATAATTGTCACCATGCTTTCTGAATTCACTTGATGTGCTCTTACCTCTTTAGCCATAAAAACCTTAGCTTGTTCGGGAGTGCAACCTGATCTGACAACTTCAAAGAAGCTTTTTATAATCTGTTCGTTTGTTTGTAGGAATTTTGGAGATGGTGAATCGCCCCCAGATATTTCAGTTATTCCGTTATTCCCCGGTAATTGATTCAATTCATCTAATGTCCTTTCCTTATCAAGTTGCCGAATTCGATTCATGGAAAATTAATCCTCCTTTTAATTACCAATCGGTATATTATGATTTTATTTAATTAAAGTACTATTGTCAAATTGTGATGATTCTTTCAAGAAGAGTATTCAAATAACTGCATAACTTACTTGACATCAAAACGTTTTGTTGGTTATCCTTATTAGGAATTATTTTATACCGAACGATATATTATACTGTTAAGTACAAAAAGGGGATGTAAGTAATGGTAAAGGTTAAAGAAAAAACAACAATTATAGTTGAAGATCATGATACGACAACGGATCAGTTACAAATAGTATCCGGATCAACCATGACTCGCTATACGGCACTATTGTTTGCAACAGCCTGTGGGATGGCTGTCGCCAACATATACTATGCACAACCGTTGCTAGACTCACTGGCGACCGAGTTCGGTATCGCCCATTCATCCATCGGCATTGTCATTACCATTACTCAGCTTTGTTACGCGCTAGGACTGCTACTGCTGGTACCGCTCGGTGATCTACTGAATCGACGTCGGCTAATCGTCGGTCAGATGCTTTTATCCGTGTTGTCCCTGATTGTGGTTGGCATCGCCCCCATCATCACAGTGCTGTTCACGGGGTTAGCTGCGGTCGGACTGCTTGCCGTGGTGACTCAGGTGCTCGTAGCGTTCGCATCGACTTTGGCTACCCCAGCCGATCGTGGACGTATAGTCGGCTTGGTGCAAAGCGGAGTCGTGATCGGCATTCTGCTCGCACGAACATTCGCTGGTGTACTAACCGATCTCGCCGGTTGGCGTTCGGTCTATCTAGTTTCTGCCGCGATGATGCTCATCATGACTGGCGTGTTGTTCCGAGTACTCCCGCGTGATGAAAGCGAAAGAGAGTCACTATCCTATCCGCAGCTGCTTCGTTCGGTGCTCACATTGTTCATGCAAGAACGAATCCTACGCATCCGCGGAGTACTGGCTCTGCTGATTTTTACCGCGTTTAGTACATTGTGGACTTCGCTGGTGCTACCTCTCAGTGCTCCACCATACTCTCTTTCACATACCGCTATTGGAGCGTTTGGTCTCGCTGGAGTTGCCGGAGCATTAGCTGCTGCTCGTGCTGGGGGTCTGGCTGATCGAGGTTTAGGGCAGCGAACAACCTGCATAGCCCTAGTTTTATTGCTAGCATCATGGTTCCTAATCAGCTTTACCGAACACTCACTGATCGCATTAGTTATTGGCGTTATCTTTCTTGACCTGGCTGTGCAAGCAGTACATGTCACCAATCAGAGTATGATTTTCACAGTGCGTCCTGAGGCGAGAAGCCGACTTACTGCTGCTTACATGATTTTTTATTCCATCGGCAGTGCCATGGGTTCAATTGTTTCAACCAATATATACGCAAACTATGGATGGATCGGAGTATGTCTATTTGGTGCCTCTGTCAGCGCTTTGGCCCTTTTGTATTGGGTAATAACCTACCGTCTAACGGAGCAGATTAGAGAGAAATAATACCGATTTTTATGTTGGTTTGAAGTTTTTCAAGACCTAAAATCATACAAAGTTACAAAAAAGGGTGATACATTTTAGTCATGTATAATATGTATCACCCTTTTACTTCTTGTTCAACAAATGCACGTTTATATACAGAGTTTTTTCAAAGCAGTGCAGCTTTATTTCAATATACACTTATTCATTTAAATGGCCCTTTAATGGAATAACATAACTAACGTTTTTAAACAACATTAATAAATGCGAGCAACTTTATTTACTGGTTTAAACATCTTTATTTCCATTTAACAACAGTAATATAAGGTATTTTTCATGTTGTGGCTACTGTTATAAATTCGCGAGGTTTATAAAAAATTTCGGCCGTTTTCTCGCTGTAGGTTCAATAAAATATGAGATCCGATACTAGAAATAGTGTCTTTTTTGTTATTTATGTTACAGTTAAAATAAGAATATTGAATATTTAGATATTTATTATTCGGACAGTAGTATTAGACAAGGAGAAAGGCTTATGAAAAAATACGAGTATACATTGGTCGATGTATTTACGACTGAATCATTCGGAGGCAATCAACTTGCCGTTTTTGAAGATGCAGAAGGTCTTACTACAGAAATGATGCAAGTACTTGCAAATGAATTGAATTTATCTGAGACTGCCTTTGTATTTTCAGCAAGTGAACCGCACAAGACGAAAAAGGTGCGCATTTTCACACCGAAGTTAGAACTTCCAATGGCAGGGCATCCGACAATAGGAACAGCCACCGTATTAGCAGCAAAGGGAATCGTTGCTACAGAAGAAGGTCGCAATGAATGGATTTTTGAAGAAGGAGTAGGCGATATTCCACTAACTGTACATAAAGAGAAGGATGTTATTAAAAAAATTGAAATGGAACAGCCCCTTGCGGAGTTTGGCGAAAAGTTTTTGGATGCAGAAGTGGTCGCACAGCTATTATCACTCCATACTGATGATATTGATACAACACTACCTATACAAACGGTTTCGACGGGTGTCCCATTTTTACTTATCCCAATTTGTTCTTTAGAGGCAATGGAAAAAATTCGCTTCCGCACGGATATTTGGAAAGAGCATTTTAGCGCAAATCTAGAACGCCAGCATATTTTTACTTTTACGACAGAAACAGTTGAGAAAACCTCGCATGTACATAGCCGTATGTTTGCACCTGCCATGGGAATTGCAGAAGATCCAGCAACAGGTGGAGCAAGTGGACCATTAGGTGCTTATTTAATAGAATATGGTGTTATACCTAGTACAGAAGAAGGAGTATACCATATTCGCGGTGAGCAAGGATTTGAAATGGGACGCCGAAGCTATATCGACATGACCATTCAAAAAACTCAAAATACAATTCAACAAATTAAGGTTGGCGGGCCAGCAATAATCATCGGTTCGGGTCAAATTTATTTACATGACGAAGTATAAGCAAATTTAAACATGATATAACTGGCGTAGATAAGGTATAGGTTAGATGATATCTACGCTTTTTTTATTTTCCTTTGAGGCGAAAATGGAAGATTCGTCTACCGAAATGATTAAACTTTTTTACAAACAGAAATGTTATTATCCGAAAATCATAAAAGGTTTTTCTCGAATTTTTCCAAACCGGTTCGTTTTTATTTGTTTCTAAGTAAGGCTTTTCACGATACTTTTAATCAAACTTTATTCCAAACCTACAAAAGCCACCAAATTGGTGGCTTTCTTATACTACTAACGCACCCGTTAGTTTAAGTATGTTACTTCACAATTTTACTATCTTTCCTCGCTAGCCCAATATTAAAAATGGTTGAGGAAAAGAATAGCTGGATACGCTTAAAAAATTCTAGCAGCGATAAAATGAACTCTAGTGCATTATTAAGCTGATTAATAAGATATTTTCTAATATCTATTGCAGTGATACCTTCCCACCTTGAACGTGGCATACCTACATCAATTGTAATATATCGATATTTTTTGCTAAGTCTTAATTTTTCACAGCCCTCAAACTCCCAGTACCCTAAAACTCCGTCTACTCGCAGAATTGGAGCAAATTCATCTACTTCTTTACAGTAAATTTTATTACAAAACTTATCCAGTAATCTCCTTAATTTTCTGAGATGCGGTGCAACTGCTTTATCTGTATTTACATCTCCCATTTCAGCACCAAAAGATATATAAGAGTTATCGTCCTTTTCCATTAATCGACCTACTTTTTTTAAAACTTTGTAATAATTCGACGTTATAAACTACTGTTCCTTGTTCAACTAAACTGCTCCTTTAGTGAAATAAGAAACTGGATTCTATTTAAATTCAAGTAACTCTATTAAAGTTTCTTCAATATAAGTTTCTAGGTCATCTTTTGAGATATCATATAAAGTTCCTGAAGCTTTACAACAACCGTAACTCCATAACGGAAGTGCATCCGCATAAAAATCCTCGTCATTTTTTGGACCTTCATAGTCTATTGCTATTTGAGAACGATACTCCAATTCTAGACAACTATCAGAAGTTAATTCGTTTATTTCATCTCCATCAATATCCCTACATACCCATATTTTAAGATTTGATTTTCCTTGTCTTTCAAATTCATTTGAATACTCTACTTGAAGAACCTTACTTAATTCGTTTCCTAACCTTTCTAGCTTGATTATATTTCTTTTTAACCCTTCGTTTATTTCATCTTTTGGAATGAAAAGATATTTATCATCAATTTCTTCTTTTTTATCTTTCTTATAGTACCTTTTAAATTTATCAAACATTCTTTTCCCTCCCATCCAAAAGCGTTTATATAGATTTCGACATTCTTATTGCACTAACCTGTCCCTTTAATTCATTAAGCAAAAAGACCACCAAATGGCAGCCCCGGATCTCAACTAACAGACCTGGCCTATGATCCTTTTATATCTTTTCAACAAATGTATCCTTGTCTTGGAGAAATAAAGAAGAGAGTGTCCGGTTGCTCTATGAAATCATCTATACAATTTAATTCATATACGTGACGGTCCTATTAGGATAAGGAAAATGGTGTTTTTATATTGGAACAACCCCCAGCTCAGTTGACCGATTCGGTTCTTTACACCATCATTGATGAGTGCTGGTACGTATTATATCGTGGCGTATAGTATCACGCATAATTTAATATAGACAAGATATTTTTTGCCTGATTTAACACTCTCCTTTAGGTAAGTACCTATACTAAAAGTGCATACTTACATATTTGCAGTGTGCACTTTATACTTAAGATAAATTATACTTAAGGAGGACAAATCTTTGAAAACTCTTGTTATCGTAACACACCCAAGTCTAGAAACATCCGTCTTAAATAAGCGATGGGTAGAAGAACTCAAGAAATACCCGGAAAAGTATACTGTACACGAATTGAATAAGGTTTACCCTGACGGAAACATTGATGTGGAAAAAGAACAGTTATTAATTGAATCGCATAGTAATCTTGTTTTACAGTTCCCTGTTTATTGGTTTAATTGTCCGCCTCTCCTAAAAAAATGGCTTGACGATGTTTTTGCTTATGGTTGGGCTTATGGTTCAAATGGAGGTGATAAATTAAAGAATCGCAAAGCTGCTTTAGCTGTATCTGCCGGAATTAAAAAAGAAGATTATAGTAAAGAGGGAAGATATCGCTATACACTTGAACATTTATTATCTCCCTTTGAAACTACCTTCCTATACTGCAATGCAGATTATCGTTCATTCTTTGCGTTTTATGGTACAGAAAATAAGTCGTCTGCAAGCGAATTGGAAAAAAGCGCACAAGATTATTTGAATTTTGTTGACAACCTGTAATAGATGGCTTTATTAAAGAAGTATTTCCTTGTTTAGGAGATACTTCTTTTGATTTAAACAAAATAGCTACGCCTACGGCTGTACAGCCTCCTGAGCCGGCAAACTGTTTTTCTCTCCCCAATCGCACATCATATTTAACAATGGAATGAGAGAAAGACCTCGTTCAGTTAATGAATATTCTACTTTTGGAGGTATTTGGGGAAATTCCTTGCGTATAATAAGGCCGTCTGCCTCCAGCTCTTTTAACATAATGCTTAGCGTTTTAAAGGAAATGGTACCGATACTTCGCTTCAGCTGATTATGCCGCATAACCTTATTTTCAGACAGCCAATACATAATGATCATTTTATATTTACCGCCTATTAAGGACAACGTATATCCAAAGCCAGTGTCATTTAGTTTCACGCCAGTCGGAACACAGGTTTCGCGCATAAGTTACACTCTCCTTTAGATAAGTATATGAAATAAATGTTCATACTTTACAATAGATCATTATCAATCTTATTGAAAGGATGTAAAATAAGATCTCTATAAAACTTTGCTATATGGGGTCAGTTCACGTTAGGAATTGACTTTTTTATCTTCTCTTATCGTGCTAAAGCATCTGTTGTAGCTTTGAAATAAAGAGGGATCAAAAGGTCCTCCTGTCCCCCATATTAGCGTAAATAAAAAGACTCCATTTTGAAAAAAGATTGATCTAAATGGAGTCTTTTCTTGTAAATTATTATACATTTTTTATAAAAAAGTTTGATTATTTTTAGTGATCCTTAATGAACTAACGCACCTGTTAGTTCAACAAGCGACATAATACCATTGGATTTTTTTAGTTAGAATGTACGATAAAAACTTTTACCATCAGATATAAAGAAAAACCCTTGGAATTTAGAACCTGCTAGAAATAATGTAAGTTATGCGACAACACTTGGTTGCGCATGTAATCCTCCATTTTAAATCTTGACCTAACTTTCTTTTTTAGTAGTAGGATAAAGCTAATCAAGGTTCTTGTATATTAAATCTTTCTTTAATCCTTTCTAATTGTTCTTCTACTTCTGATTTATCTTGGGGATAGTCTCCAAGATAACTAACGCAATCTTCTCTTAGATATCTATAGAATGTCAGATAATCTAAAATAATTTCTTCGTCTTCCTCTACTGCAGGACGATCAATGTAATAGGCTATTCCTTCTTTACCAAAATAATCTTCTTCCCACTCTTCATAATAGTCGGCAAACACAAACCTTGCATATTCGGTTCCATATCCTTCACCATCCGCATAACTTCTTAAGATTCTTAAAAATTTACCGTCTCCCATATGGTGATAGAAGTACCTTATCAATTTTCTCTTTTTATCTTCCACGATGCTTCCAACTCCTTAATAATTAATCTAGTGTAGGGAAGAAATTTGATATTTCTCCGGATTCATTAATAAATCCTCTAAATTGTAGTCCGTTAGGGGAAACACCTGTTACCTCTCTCCCAACGATCTTCCCATTTTTCATAGCTTCTTCTCCCCATTTTAGTATCTGTTTGTCTGATATTATGTTAGGATCGTAAACTGTTTTTGGATGGGAAACTTTCTTAAGCTCTCCAGGTATTAACTTCCCCTCCATGTCTAGTTTAGGTAAGCCATATTCTATTTCATATACTCCCTCTATAGATGGGTGCTTTCTTTTTGATATGATACATTCCTCTAAATCCCACCCCTTCTCTTTAAATGCCTTTTCGAAATTATTGAGATTATGTCCTCCAACTACACCCTTGCCTTTTTTCCTAACAATATCTACTACTTGCGCTAAATGTTTTTCATATCCTGGTTTAAACGTAATATTTTTATTCAGTTCCTTAGTTTCTTTAGAACCGTCTTTACTATTATCGTTCTTATTCTGAGGATCTTCTTCCTGGTGAGCTTTTTTCCCAGAGGAATTCTGGTCATGGTGTTGTTTGTTACTATTACTTTTCTTTCCAGTGAACGATTCCAAGATCCTTTTTAGATAGGGTTTTATTCTCGGTGAAACGGAGTCACCTAGTTTTACAAGGGCTTTCCCAAACGGAATTCGACTTACCAGTGCACTAATTCCCAGTGCAAGAGCCGTTTCTGGCGTAAGTAATTTTTTAGGATTGCGGATGATGTCTGCAGTCTGCCGACCACCTGCAGCAATTCCGATTCCAGTCGATACAGCACCTATTGCCGACCAGAATCCTAATAACGGGAACGTTAAGGCAAATGCTCCAAGTACAATCAACCCTTTTTCCCAAGCAGATAAACCATCCCACCAGTTTTGCAGATTATCAAATAAACAGGCAATACAAGCCTCGGGGCCATTGGCTGTAACTCCCCAGTTAGATAGAAACATAGATGTGAATAATGCTACAAACACAACGATTAAAGCTTTGTAGTACTTCTGAATATTGGCTTCTAAGCCTGATAAAAGTACCTTGGCTTCTGTTTTACCGTGTAACAGTGTAAATCCTAGTTCTCTCCGTTCTCGATAAAATAGTAGCAAGTATCCAAAACGCTGTCTTTCCTCAAAAACACTTCTGAATAGATTCCACAATTCAGAAACAGGATTGATAATGGTTTCCCCATCCAGCAGAAGAATCTTCTCTCTTACTCGGTTCAATTCCCAATAATCGATGATTACCGCAGCACCGAGCATCATTAAAAACACCGGTTTTGCGGCATAGCCGCTTCCTAATAAATCATGAATTCCGGTTAACCAATCCGGAGCTCGATAACTAGCATTCCATATTGAGTGATCAAAAATGGCCCAAACTAAAAGGATAACAGGAAAAATATAAGAAGATCTCTTTAATTTACTTTTAAACCTCACTGCTAACCCGATTCCTAACGTTACCATAGCGGTTAGCAACGAATGCCCAGCAGACATTTTGTCAGGTAAAAAGCCCTCCTCAAAGTAGCCAGGAAATAGTGTGAATAAATCCCAATGGAGCACTTTCCCCCCAAATAGTGTCACACCATAATCGAAAATACCTCCAGAAACCAATCGACGTGTGGTTTCCTCCAAAAATTGAAAACCAGCTCCCGTTGCCGCACCAATAAGGGCATAATCGCTTAAACTTAAACTGGATGCACGTCGTGACAAAAATAGATAAACTCCAATGGGGATCAGTTTTAAAACTTCTTCAGCAATCGGGGTTATAAATGCTTGACTCCATACATCTTGTTCCATCCCACCGAAAATAGCTGTAATGAAACTAACGATAAAAGAATTCAACGGTACGATTATCCATGCCCCCACCAAAAAGAAATAGGTGTACTTCTTCCATGTTAAAGTTTTACTACGACATAAAAACCAAAATTGCAAAATGACGTAAAATGACCACAAAAACTGGACGAACATTTTTCGGGAGTCTTCCATAAAAATTAAGCTTAATACCAAGGCACATAGCGATATCCAAGAAAAAATCGTAAAGATTCTTAAAATGTATGGATGGTTCTGAGTCCATACATTCCAAAGGTGAAAGATAGACTCGAGCTTCTCCCTTAAAGTAACTCTAAACTTTTCAACCTGACTCGTCATATTGCACCACTCCGATGCAGTTATTTTCATTCCTACATGATTTAAATAAAATTTATGATGATAACCGCTTCTTACGATTTCATACTATACTCTAATTTACTAAAAATTGGAATAGGTCGAATTTTACAAATATTTTTAATTCATTATTCCTATGTTAATATCTAGAAAAGGACATATACATAATTGGATGGTAAGAATAGGAACTCAAAAAACCTAAAGGCAACAACATCAGGGTTTTAGCGGATAAAAACCTGAGCTATGAATAAATTATTTGTTGATAGATACCTTGGTTGTGACAAGAATGGATACCATAGCCCTTTTTACAAGTACCTAGTTCGTAAACAGTATTAACCAGTTTCTTCACCCCTTATTTATACACCTAAGAATCCAACTATCATCATACATCCAATAACACCAGCCCAAATAACAGTCTTATAACTTTTGGATTTTTATAGATATTTCCACTTTGATTACTCTAAATAGAACCATTTCTCAATTGGTACATCGTTTTTAACTTATAATGAAAATTCTAAACTATGGAATATAGATGAGGTAAAAGTTTACTATGCACTGAATAAAGAATTTATAGAAGGAAATGGCGTTGTGAAAAGTGAATTTAAATAATAACTAAAAAGCCTACGATCCTTGCTGTTCAAGGATGTAGTTTTTTTTAGAAAGAGGCTTTAATGCAATTACAGGCTATAAAACATTTAGAAAGATGTAATATTTCAAAAAAGCTGATTGGTGTTAGTTGCCAATCAGCTTTTTATATATGAATAATTCTTAGTATTTCAGCTTCTTTCCCCTTGAAAAGGCGGCTATTTTATCAGCAGTTTCTTTTGTCTTGATTCTAGAAATCGCTGTTCAACTTCCACTTTCCTTGATATTTCTTTCCATCCATCTTGAAGTCAGCAAACACTTCCTAAAACAGTTCAGACTTGAGCTCAAAGCGAGGGTATGCGTCTGAATCCTGCCAGCTGTAAATACATCCGACACGCGCCTTTGTTTCTATAAAATACTATACGCTCTTGATGCATTCATACCACAACCCAGTCTGCACAAGCTCTCGCATAGAAGTAAATTCTTTAACCCATATATATTAATAGGAACTTCTGATATACCCTATTCGTCGCTTAGTTCTCGTACCGAATTACCCGAGTGATCAAGATTTACTATGATTTTCTTGAATTTATTATTATATTTTTCACCTGTATTCTTTCGTTCCATGACGATCAACTTAACTAAAATGTGCCCATGAAACTATACTAACTCCAATTATCATTCTACAAAATTGATTAACTCTCTTATCTTTTCTAAAAATTGTTATTTTCTATGTTTAACTTATCGAAAAAACTTTATTGAAGTTAGCTGAATAAGAAAGGAGATTAAGCAATTTACCCAATACCACTCGTTTATTAAAATAAATTTATCTTCCATTGTGTTTTACTTTACAATTTCTTAAACATTTTAGCCTCGGTTTTAAACTGTATTCCATTATCCACATTTGTAATTTCATTCAATTTGTTTAAACTTTTTTTAAAAAAATATTTGTTAGTCTTCTTTTTAACAACCTGTCCAAACCAATTAATACTTTCCTCATAGAATGATTAAAAGTACTTATATCGAAATGGAGGAAACAAACCATTGAGTGACACAGATTTATTACATGATTCTCCCAAGGGCCCAAAAGGAAGACTAATTACTGGCCATTCAAAGGAGTTTATTTCAGATACACTTGGCTTTCTTACCCACTTAGCAAAAGAATATGGAGATGTTGCTAAAATTCGTTTTGGACCTTTCCAAAATGTTTACTTCATTTCAAATCCAGATTTAATTAAGCAGGTACTTGTAACAAAACAAAAATCCTTCTTGAAATCTAAGGACTTCCATGCTTTAAAACCATTACTTGGAGAAGGCCTTCTTACAAGTGAAAAAGAAATTCACATGCGCCAAAGAAGGCTTATTCAACCTGCTTTCAAAAAGTCTCATATTAGCAATTATGCACAGGATATGATTGATATAACAATGAACTATATTTCCACTTGGAAAAACAGGGAAGAACGGATTATGACGGAGGATATGATGAGCCTTGCTCTCGGTATTATCAGCAAGACCATGTTCAGTATGAACCTCAAGGAAGGATATGACGAGCTCGGGGAACCTATAGAATCATCTATGAGAATTGCTGTTAAAAGGATGAGAACACTTCTTCAATTGCCACTATGGGTTCCAACTAAAAATAACCGTGAATTTAAAAATTCGATACACAGACTTGATACAGTGATTTATAACTTTATTGAAAAACGTAGGGCAGATGCAGAGAGACATGAGGATATGCTTGGGATTCTAATGGATGCTCGAGATGATGAGGATGGTTTAGCTATGACAAACCAGCAGGTACGTGATGAGCTAATGACCATTTTCCTTGCCGGTCACGAAACAACTGCAAACGTACTTTCCTGGACCTTATACTTGCTTTCACAACATCCTGATGTGGAAACTAAACTTTTCAATGAAATAGATAGCGTAATCGGTAATCGTAACCCTACACCTGGCGATTATATGAAATTAACGTACACACAAAATATTATCATGGAATCAATGCGTATATACCCGCCTGGCTATATCGTATCACGGAAAGCGGAGGAGGATGTAGTAATAGGAGGATATCATTTTAAAAAAGGCGATATGATCTTGATAAGTCAGTATGTTATGCACCACAAGCCTGAGTATTTTGATAATCCAGATTCTTTTAATCCTGAGCGATTTGAAAACAACTTTGTGAAAACTCTACCTCAGTTCGCTTACTTTCCGTTTGGCGGAGGTGCGAGAGTTTGTATCGGTAATCATTTCGCAATGATGGAAGCTGTGCTTGTCCTAGCGTGCATTGCTCAACGATATCGGATAAGGCTTGCGCCGGACCATCATGAAGTAAAACCACTTCCGTCTATTACACTTAGACCAAGGCGTGGATTGCGCATGATAGTCGAAGATAGAAAAGAGTCTTTTCGTGAACCCTTAGTTGATGAATAGTAATATAGATTTAAATGACTTGAGGCGGCCATTTGACTTTGAAGTATTTGGGTGTGTTGGCCATTTTAGAAGATCCTATTCTTTCAGTAACCATTTTTAGCAGATTTTTCGTAGGAGACATAATATCACGTTATAGATTTCTAAGAAAACACTATTTATTTTCACCTCTGAAACAAAGAAACAAAAGGCTGCAATGTTCTTCTTCAAGAAAGCATTGCGGTCTTTTCATGTTTCTAGGCATTATGCCAAAATGATAGATACATATATTTAAAGCTTCAGGATAGCTATTAAATTATTGGACACATGAATTTATATCACCGGCATGAAAGATTGTATGGCTATTTTTTACACTTGCTGGTTTTGAAACAAGGATCATTTCGAATCTAGTAAATTATGTTGTTAGCTTAATTGCATGGGGTTCCGCCAACATTTTGACATAAAACCTAGGCTACGACATTTTATGTCAATAAAAGCCAATTCCCTTACAAGAAAAAGAGAGAGAACATTAATTGTCTCTCTTCCTTTTTACTAAATTTCACTTAACTATTAAAGGTATATAATCTGCAGTTGCCCAATTGTTCATGGGTACTACTTTATATTTTACACCAGTCTTCAATGTGTTATTTGTAACATCGAAAATACCAACCGAACCTTTACGAGAAGAGAAACGATATTGTGCTTGTACCGTGCTTCCATCTTCGCCTTGCAATTGTATGCTTCTGCCTGCAAATAACTCCATGCCTGGGTCTTTATCTAATACAATTTTAATAGTCTTGTTATCAATAGCTTCTGCCGATTGAAGTTTAAGTGGAGCGATGTATTGTGCCTTAAACCTTTTATTTTCAAGATCTGCCCATTTTGATTTCACTGTATAGGTTACACCTGGTTTCAATTGTTGTCCTGCTGGTAATCGAAATTTTGGAGCTTGTCTTCCATCTGTTGCTTGTGTAAAAGGAACGTAATTCGCAACAAAACGTTCTCCGTTTCTGCCTGTAATCGTTACAACACGATCACGTAAGGACGAAATAATTTCGAAACGTTTCCCATTTTCGTCTTTGTTTCTGTTATCTAATTCAAATGCTAAATCACCTCGACCTGCCCGATACGCTTCGATAATATTTGCGTAGTCTGTTACACCATCTTCTAAAAATGATTCCAATTCAAATGTGTCATTTGTTACTTGTTGGGTGTTACGAATATTTATTTTCTCATCTGTTCCTTCAAAGGTTTTTACTCGTTGCCCTTTGTAGCTTATTGAGTATTTGGTGTCATCCTTTTGAATTTCAACTGGCACGATGTATGTGCTTTTTGCTCCTGTTTTCAAACGTGGTACATTGACTATGCTCATGCCATGATTAAATTCGAATTGTTTCTTAATATTCTCCAAATTGTTTGGATCCACATCTTCTGCAACTAACGGTTTATTAAAAGTGACCTGTAAAGTCATCGTATTCAATACGTTTATGTTCGTAATCCTTGCTTCTTGTTGTTTCTTCTCTTGTTCTACTAGGTGGTTACTTGAAGCCTCTACGTTTAATGTTTGGTTATATGTCGCTATTCCAGACGATATTACAGATACAACTAATACAGCTGGTACTATATGTTTTTTTATATTCATTTTTCTCTATCTCCTTTATTTTGTTATTTGTTATAAAATTTATAATACAAGTAACATCTAAACTGGCTATAAAAAAATTCTTAATAAAATATTAAATTTATTAATTTCTTTTACTATGAAAACTACATAAAATAGGGAACTCTGGACGAATAGGATCCCTCTTTTCAACTTGATATATAATATTGAGTTCTTATAGATTCTCTTCTTATTTTGCTGTTAAAGTGACTGTATCTGGGTTTGCCCAGTTACCCATAGTTACTACTGAGTATTTGACGCCTGATTGAAATGTATTATCGTTTAACACATCAACGATTCCATATGGTCCTTTGCAGGGGGAGAAGCGGTATTGAGCTTCTATATTTCTGCAGTCATCACCCTTTAATTCCACTTTACGACCGGAAATAGCTCCATACCCAGAGATCTTTATCAAAAGTTATCTGGAACGATTTGTTGTCGATTGCTTCTGCAGACTTGAGTGGAGGTGAGGCAATCGCTTCAGTAATAAAGCGTGGATTTTTGATTTTTGCCCAATCAAACATTACGGTATATGTCGTATAAGATGTTAAATTTTGACCTACTGGTAAACGCAACAGTTTGATTTCACCAGTAGGAAGGCTTAGAACATCTGGTTATTTTGCCCCTTCTTTTGTCAAAATCTGTTCAATCTCTTTAAAGCCTTTCTCGCGGGCATGTTGCAAAGGAGTCACATTATTATGATCAGCTATGTTCACATCTGCCCCATGATCTATCAGTAATTGTACTGTTTGCTGCTGTTTTTCATCTCCATTACTCAATATAATTGCCTCCATTAGAGCCGTCCAACCTAGGTTATTAACATGATTTATATCAATATCAGTATTGGTAAGAAGTTCTTTTATCACATTCACATAGCCATGTTCCGAAGCAGGGATCAAAGCAGTTCCTCCATAACGATTGGTAATCTTGGGATCCACACCTGCATTAATTGTAAGCTTCAGGATTTCAAGGTAACCTTCTGCACCCGCATATAGGAAGGGATTGTTTTTCATGTCATCTTGGATATTAACATCTGCACCTGCTGTAATTAGGATTTTTGCAGTCTCAACATCATTGTTATAAGTCGCAATCATAGTGGCAGTTCGCCCTTCGGAGTCCTGTGTATTAATATCTGCACCTACCTCAATCAACCTGCTTATCGTTTCTGTTTCTTTCCGTTCTGCTGCTTGAATTAGTTGTTCATTCACTCCTTCTCTCTCCTTTCCCTGTATTTCCAGGTCTTCCTTGTCATCTGAGACACACCCTTGAAGCAAGAGAATGCATCCTATGATTACTGCCAGCCACTTCCACATAAAATACACGTTCCTTTAAAATTTGTTATTATCACTGTTTTTCTTGACCCATAAATCAAAGGCCTAGATGCACTTTTCATCTCAATATTATGAAAGCGTCCTTCTTTCTAATCTCTCCAAGACACATACGGCAAGGTTCACCACTGGCTTAAATCTCTCAAACGGAGAGAAATTCGCTTCCCGAATTGCTTTCATTTCGGTGTGAATTGTCGGTTTCCTTGTTTCCAATGCATCATTAATACCAATAGCAATGATTTTCCCGTTTTGTACAATAACAGCCCCAAAGGGAAGTTCTCCTTTTTCAGGTACATTCTGATGTGCCTGAAAAATGTCTTATTCTAGTAATTATTGAGGTTCCATGAAATATTCCTCCCTTATACATTTTCAGTTAAACTTTTTTATTCCGTCTTAAATTATGTTAGTACTTAATCCTAAACTCCCTCTAAACAATTTCTTAAAAAAAGATAAACTTATTAATAAAATTTATTAATGTTTATAAAAAATACCCGCCACCTATGTGACGGGTCAAAACACATTATTTAAACATTAAAGCGATATCCGGCTCCCCAAACGGTTTCCAAGAATTTTGGATGTGCAGGATCTCTTTCGATTTTTTCACGTAATTTTCTGATATGGACAGTCACAGTTGAAACATCCGCAACTGACTCCATCCCCCAAATTCTTTCATAAAGTTGCTCTTTGCTCAACACTTGGTTCGGGTGCATCACAAGAAACAGTAACAAATCGAATTCCTTTGTAGTAAACGGAATTTCCTCTCCATTAACATGAACTTTTCGCGCCGACTTATCGATCGAAATTCCATGAACGAAAACTGTATTAGTTTTGGCTTGACTTCCTGCTAAACGTTCATAACGGGCTAAATGCGCTTTCACTCTAGCAACCAGTTCATTTGGACTAAAAGGCTTTGTAATATAATCGTCTGCCCCTAAACCAAGACCTCGAATTTTATCAATATCTTCATTTTTGGCGGACACAAGCAAAATTGGAATGTCTTTGACAGCACGTATTTGTTTGCATATCTCAAATCCATTTACTCCTGGAAGCATGATATCTAGAATAATTAAATCATTATTTTCTTGAAGTGCCTGTTGAAGTCCAGCATCACCTGTATGTTGAATATTGACACTAAAATCATTAATTTCTAAATAATCTCTCTGCAATTCTGCAATGCTAACATCGTCTTCAATAAGTAATATTTTTTTCATATTTCCTCACCTTTCTTTAGGGAAAAGAAGACACTTGTGCCTTTTCCTATTTCGCTAGTAGCCCAAATATCCCCTCCATGCTCGTGAATAATTTGTTTTGCAATCGCAAGTCCTAAGCCACTTCCGCCTGTCTGAGAATTTCTTGATTGTTCTGCACGGTAAAAGCGATCAAAAATGTAAGGTAAAGCAGATGGTTCTATTCCTTGCCCGTTATCTGCTACTTGAACGACTACATCATATGGTCCTTCATGCAGAGAAATGGCAATGTTCTTTTTTTCTTTATTCGTATACTTCACACAATTACTGATCAGGTTAGCCAATACGCGTTTTAATTTCTCTCTATCTGCTGTCACGTTTATCAGTTTATACATAATATGAAGTTCAATCTGGATCCCTTGTTGAAGTAAATCCAAATGAAGCTCGTCTACGTAGTCTCTCATATATTTATCCAGTTCGACAGTTTCAAAAGTGAATGGTTCTTTTTTTAAATCCAGCTTAGAAAATAAGAACAGTTCATCTATCAATGAATCCATATCTTTAGCTTTTAAGTATACAGTTGATAAATACTTTTCCATTTTCTGCGGGGTGTTTGCTACACCGTCTTTTATACCCTCAACATATCCAATAATCGAAGTAATTGGCGTTTTCAAATCATGTGAAATATTTGATAGAAGTTCTTTTCGATTTTCCTCATACTGAAGCTGGATAGTAACGGACTCTTTAAATTTTATTCTCATTTCATCAAACGTTCTATTTAATTGTCCGATTTCATCATTCGAAGTAGCTTTGATTTCAAAGTTTAAATCTCCTGATTTTATTCGTTTGGCACCTTCTTTAAGAACTGAGATGGGCTTGATGATGCTTCGTGAAACTAAATAGTTTAAAAGCCCAATAATCATAATAAACAAAAATAGCAATAGACCAAATAAAATTGGAAACAACTCTCGAGCCAACTCGGCATAGGAACTCGCCTTTCTCAATACAAAAATACTTCCTTTGCTTTTATCCAAAAAATAAAAATCAAACTTCACATACGTGAAAAAAAAGTCTTCGATTTTAATCGTATCTCGCGTATTGATGTTTGTTTCTTCAAATCCAGGAAGCGACTTAACCAATACCTGCTTATCCAAAGAGGGGGAAGCATACTCGATGTTCGTATCTTTTCTAACGACAATCTCGATATCCTTCTGTTCAATTTTCTTCAGCTGCTCTTCGTTTAGAAGCTGTGTAGGATTATTTTTAGCCAATAGCTTTAAATCGAGAAACGCACTTTCTTCTATTGTAGTCAATGGTTTTTGGACATAAGATTTTTTGTAAAAATACTCTATAGATTTTATATCGCCCGTTATCGCAATAATAATTAAAAACCCAGCCGCTAACAATAAAGTGATAGAAAAAAGTATCACTCCAACGTAAGACAACAGAAATCTCGTTTTAATTGACATGTTAATCACCTCAGTACTTACTTTTCACTCTGCTTCTTAAAAGTATATTTGGCACCATATAAACCATTTTCCTTAGAATTTTTGTTTTTTATTCAGTATGGTGTATTAAACACCTTATCACTAGCTTGTGCTTAACATGGAGATTTACCATTTACAAAGAAACTAAAAGAACAATAACATACAAACCTTAAAACTTTCTAAAATATGTATGAAATATCCCTAAACATCTTAAAATATTTTGTTGAAATATCACATCAGACCGAACTTGGTCGATTTCAAAATGGGATAATTCCAACCGATTGACTGAGCTAGGTCTTCTTATTTTTTCATGAAAAGGCAGAAGTATTTTTTCAGGGAATTAAAAAAGATGAATAGGATGCGTCAGGTAAATGCCACTTCTCTAAAATTTTCTAAAAAACGGGATATTATCAGTGAGCTTACCCTATCAGGATTACACTCTGCAAGAATGGGTCGATATAGAAGAAGACCTTCCAAAGACCATAAGATGGTAGAAGGTGCTTTAAAACTACATACTTCTCATCAATATAACATCAAAGAAATTACGGATATGACGGGTGTTAGTAGATCAGTATTATATCGAGATTAGGAAAAAATTTAACCTTGGGGTTGGAATAGAGGGATTATCCTGTGGACATAAGAGCAACGGAACTACTTGCAACTGATAAAAGAAAGGATCTCTTGACAATCATTTCTACTTTAAGCAATTGAGAATTAGCATACGACTATACCCTTACACAAGATGATATGGAAGAAATACGAAAACACTACGGTTTTTCTAATTTTTCTGCCCACTCAGATCGGGTTATTTAACAGTCATTACTAACATGCTGACACACGAAAAGGCGATCCTTCTTAATATAGAATCGCCCTCTTTATATTTGGTTTTCAGGAATCAAATATATCATTTACAAATTATTGTACCTATTCATTTTTCACTAACAAATTTTATTAGGCTTAAGAAAAATATTAAGCGATTATCGTCAACGAGTTTCTTCTATTAAAAACAACAACTTTTTATCACATGTTCCGTACTAAAGCTGGCACCCTTGATAATTAAGGGTATTCCCTTTATTGGTTGTTATAGGAAGTTTTATGATAGACTATCAAACTACTTAATTCGTCGTATTTTCACTCCCAAACTACTTCCCCAAAACAAATTACCACTATTTTTTGAGATGTACGTTTTAGGATAACTACTTAGAGTACATATCATCCTTTTTAATACTAAAAAGAATTAGCGTGGATTTAAATGTACCCATTTAGAGGTGAAGACAACATACCTGTTAATATCGTAGTCCTCTCACTTTTTGCTTCTATCGCCTTTTACTAATTATGATAGTCGCTCCATATTCATTGTGAATTTATATCGATCTGCACGGTAGACGGATCTTACAACCTCAAGTGGTTTTTTTGTATCAAGCGTGCTTATTCGTTCAATTAGCAATACCGGGGCCCCTTCAGCTATCTCTAGCATTTCCGCCTCTTTTTTTTGAGCAATTGATGCTTCAATCACCTGTCTGCCATGCTGAATTTTCAGGCCAAACGTTTTTTCTACATAGCTATAAATGGAGGTTACGGCTATTTCTTTCGTTAGACCCAGGGCAAGATCTTTTGAAATATATAGCATCTCATATGCCATCGGCTGCTGATCAGCAAGCCTTACACGTTTCAGCTCGAAAATAGGAGTTCCTGCTTCAACCTCAAGCTTTGCAGCGAGATCATGATCTGCGTTGACCTCTGTAAAACTGATAACACGTGTACTTGGTTCAAGTCCTCTTGAACGCATATCCTCTGAAAAGCTTGTTAATCCTTGCAGGGGTTGCTCGATTTTATTGTGGGCAACGAATGTTCCTTTTCCGCGCTGCCTGTATAAATAACCCTCATTCACAAGATTAGAAATGGCTTGTCTCACCGTCATCCTGCTTATTTCATATTTTTCAGTGTATTCTCTTTCTGAAGGTATCATCTCGCCTGGCTCTAATTCATGGTTTTGAATCGCTTCTTTAATCGCCTCTTCAAGTTGATAATAAATCGGAAGCGGAGAATTCTTTTGGATCATTTAGCGTACATCTTCCTTTCATCGTGATGTAATTTTGAAAAGGCATCCTGATCGGGATCATCTCAAGCTAAAATAGCGTAAAATCATTCCTGATCCTACCAATGCTTTTTGAAAGTAAAAAACACACGATAAAAAATTTCGGCAGATTAGATTCACTTTTCTAAAGTATCTAGATTTCTTTTTGTGAATTTTAATACAGATTCTCTTGAACGTTCAATTTCATTTTTATTCTCATTATAGAACTTTGAAACATACGCATAGAAAATAATACTAACCGTTAGAAATTGTGCAAACAGGGAACTTGTTGCTGCGCTTCGAAATTTAGCCTCTGGTGCACGTACATGGTGTAAAGACATATCGACTTTTTTAGTTAATCCATTGTTCCCCAATCGCGATAAACCAATTGTTTTAATACCATATGCTTTAGCAATATCAACAAGTTGCAGAACTTCTTCAGTTTCGCCACTATTAGATATACAGAAAAAAACGGTATTCTTTGATGATGCAGCAAGCGCTGTGGCAGTAATATGAGGGTCTTGATTTGCACTTACAATCTTTCCTAACCGTAACCATTTCTGTGTAATATCTTCAGCAATGAGCCATGAAGCTCCTATTCCATAGACGTAAATTACATCTGCACTTTTCATGGTTTCAATTATATTGTCTAGAACGGCTTCATCCAAATAATGTGCGGTTTCTTGTATAGCTTGTACAGAGTTAGAAACTATTTTATCTTTAATGGACGCTATTGTTTCATTAGGTTCAATGTCATAGAAACCTTTTTTCTCTGGTTGCGAAATAAGAGATGATAAAGATACCTTTAGTTCTGAAAAGCTGTTAACTTTTATAGAACGACAAAATCTTGTTACAGCCGAACTGCTGGCATTGGCTTGAGAAGCTAATTCATGTATAGTCATTCTTATAATATCCTTTGGATTTTCTAAGATATATTGTGCAATTTTTCTTTCTGATTTAGGCAATTGATTTAATAAACTTTCAATTCTTAATAAAACATTTTCAACGTGCATATTATTTTCTCCCTTGATCTTTAATTAACTTATATGCTTCAATGCTATGTAATAACAACCTAATGTAGAAGATACGTCTTCTAAAACTAGTTTTACTTCCGGTTTTTCAAGTTTAATATGATTAATAAAAGAGCTTTGCACCAATGGTATATTAGCCAATATACTACCTTTAATTGCAATTGTAACATTCTCACTAAAATTCAACTTCTTGCAAACATCAAGGCTATTCTTAGAAAGGTGATATCCTGCCTGTCTAAGAATATTTTGCGAGAAATCATCGCCAGTTTCTGCATGTTGGACAATTAGTGGAACAAATGCAGCAATCTCGGCTTTCGTTGCGGTATAAATAAATTTCTTCAGTTCTAATACACTGTGATAGCCAAGTTTTGTAAGTATTAACTTAGTTAAATGGCTATAATTTAATCCCTCATCTTCTTCTTTCGTCATTTTTATAAAAGTCTGCATGGCAATCCAATAGCCGCTTCCTTCATCCCCAAGAATGTGTCCCCAGCCACCAGCCAATTTCTCAATACTATTATGAATTCCAATACTTACAGAACCTGTTCCTGAAATTGTCAAAATGCCATCTTTTCCTTTTAGTAAAGCAGCATGAGCAATAATTCCATCATTTACAATTGTAAATGGGGTATTAAATGCCTTGCTTAATGCACTTTTTATCCCCTGTGGATTTTCAACTCCTCCATACCCTGCTAATCCTAAGCAAATGTAGTGACAATTTCCATTATTAATAGGAGCTACGCATTGTTCAATTGCCTGAATAATGTTAGCAATGGCTTGTTTTTCATTTATAAGCAAATTTCCATAACCCGATTTGCCTTCACTTAATTTATTACCCTCTAAATCATAAGCAACTGCTTCGGTTTTAGAGCCACCACCGTCAACACCGATAATATAACTCATATCATTCTCCTATTCAGTAAAAAAGGAAGGAGTATCACTGTTCCTTCCCTTTATCTTCTTTGAAGATTCTAATTAATATTGAATTGGAATTTCCCCCATGGTTCCAAATGATCTAGCAGAAAAATTTCATCTTCTGCTAATCGACCAACTACATTTGTTTTCCCTGAGTTCTTCATTTCTTTCAATGCAATCTGCAATTCACCTTTATATTGTCCATAGAGCTCATTTTCAATTAAAATATCACCACGTCTAATATCAGGGGTGAATGTTGGTTTAAAATCTTCATTCTTATATTTTACGCGTGATTGTGTGGAGCGAATAAGATAATCAGATACGTCTCCACGGTAAAAATGAAATTCTTCCAATACTATTTTTTTCTCTAAATCTGTTATAGTGTCGTGAAGATTAACATTAAATGTTATCAAGCCACTGTTTAACATACTAAGATGTTTTAATTCATCTTCAGATGCGTAGGCATTTGCAATAATTACATCATCAATTAATCCAGTTGCAAATAAGTGCTTCGCTTGTGTAGTAATGGGTAATTCCCGGTGCATTTCTAATGTACATAATCCTTCAGTTATAGGCCAAGGTCCATACGTCGCTGCATGTGAGCTAATGAAAGCTGCCGTGTGAATATTATGCTTTTTGAATTGTTCACAGCATTTTATAAAATGTGGATAGCTCAATCCTGCATAGCGATGAGGATAGAAGTTATGTGATCCAACTAAATTTTCTTTTTTAGGTTTGTAATCCATGATATTTTCTAAATATTTTGTTGCATTGCTCATGTTTATTTCAATTTTTAAATCATATGGATTATGTGTCATAATGGACTCTTCATTTCCTGTAAAACCCATGTCTAGCCTAATTCCATACGCACCTAACTCTGCAAAGAATGATAAATCATTATAAGATATACCTAGCGCCCCAAATACTCGAGGAGCAATATCGACCATCACTTCCATATTCAATTGATTTGCAAACAAAATCGTTTCTTTAAATTCTTTTAAAATCTTCTCTTTATCGCCTTCAACTGAAAGCAAGCAAGTAAAAATTTTTCTGAATCCATATTTGTGTGCAAGCGCAATGTATTCTATGTCTTTATCAACGGTTGAATGTTCTGGATAGATAGAAATACCAAGTTTCCCCATAGTTTAATCACCTCTATTTTTTTACTGTTGTGGGGCTAGTTTTTTTATAATACGAATCATATGTTCAATTAGTTTTTGTTCACTCATTGCCGTCATTAAGTGATCCTGAGCATGAATCATTAATAAAGTTTTTTCACTGGGAACTCCATTCAATTCAGCTTGAATTAACTTGGTTTGTGTCTTATGGGCCAAATTTAATTCTTCCTCAGCTTGTTTAATTAGGTCTACAGCTTTTTCAAAATTAAATTCTTCCGCTTCTGCCAATGCTTCAAATGCTAATCCTCTCGCATTTCCACTATGTGATATTATTTCAAAAATTTCCATTTCGTTATTGTTAATTTCAGATGACATATAATTACACTCCTATTTAAATATATTATGAAAGTAATATTCTCATTAAAAAGATTGGATTATAGTATTCCAGTTTGAATTACTGGAGAAAATTTACTAAATGTTAGGCAGACCATTTTGATTGAAGAATTGTGGTAAGTATTCTTCATGCGCTTTTAACAGTTTTTGTAAAACCAATTCAGCTAGATCATCACTTGGAATAAGGGGGTTAATAGTTAAAGCTAATAATGCTTTATCATAAGAACCTGTAACTGCTGCTTCTGCACCTATTCTTTCAAATGATTTAATTTGTTGAATTAAGCCATGTACTTGTACGGGTAATTTACCCATTGTCATAGGAATTGGTCCATTTTTGGTGACGATACAGCTTACTTCGACTGCTGAATCATAATCAATTTCAGTAAGCGATCCTTTGTTTTGTACATTTAAAACTTGAATGTCTTTTTTATCATTATAAATAGAAGAAATTACATTACACGCTGCATCGCTATAGTAAGCACCGCCGCGTTGCTCTAATTGTGGAGGCTTGATGTCAAGAGTTTCATCTTTGTATAGGTCAAACAAACCTACTTCTAATTTTTTCACAATTTCAGCTCGAGTTTCTCCTGATTTGAATGCTTCTAACTCATCATCTAAAATAGTTTGTGTTTTGTAATAATAGCGATGGTAAGGACAAGGTACAACTCCTAATGATTTCAAAAATCTTCGGTTCCAAGCCAGAGGAGCAATATTCTTCATCGTCATCTGAATTTCTGGATTACCCAGCATTTCAAGCACTTTATCTGTTACTTCTTGATCATCAACGAACACATGCATCCCGAATACCATATGATTTAACCCAGCGAAATCTATGTGTACTCTCTCCATTTCAACACCCAACATTTTAGAAATAGACATATGCATATTAAATGGGACATTGCATACCCCAATTACCTTTTTATGCTTGCTGTAACGGAGAAGAGCTTCCGTTACCATTCCAGCTGGGTTTGTGAAGTTAATTAACCATGCATTGGGGCAAAGCTCTTGCATTTCTTCTGCGATTTCTAGAAGAACAGGTATGGTTCGTAGTGCCTTAAACAAACCACCTGCACCATTGGTTTCTTGACCAATTAATCCTAATTCTAATGGGATACGCTCGTCTTTGACTCGTGCATCAAGTAAACCAACTCTCATTTGCGTTGTGACAAAATCAGCATTATGCAATGCTTGACGGCGGTCTAATGTTAGATGAATTTCCATTGGAACTCCTGCTTTTTCTACCATTCTCCTTGCTAAGGTTCCTACAATCTCAAGTTTTTCTCTTCCTGCTTCAATATCCACTAACCAAAGTTCTCTAATAGGTAACTCATCAAAACGTTTAATAAAACCTTCTATTAATTCTGGTGTATAACTAGAGCCGCCTCCAATTGTGGCAATTTTTAATCCTTTTTTCATTTCCATTTTCCTAACACCTCATAGTAAGCATTTATTTAACAAAAAAAGCCTGCAATTTTTCATTTACGCATAGATAATTGCATAACAAACCAGTGCGCTTACTGCTAATAAAGACAAGAACAAAAGTGTCGCTTGTTTCTTGTTTTTAAACTTACCTTCAACCAAAATAATAACAATCGTCAATCCTGCGCTTATGGCAAAGGTATTTCCTAAGTACAGTGATAATTGTTTATCTATCCCAAAGGCATTCATTAATGTGTTAAAGATAAAATTAAAAACAAGAATAAAACTAAAAAATAGAAAGGCACTTTTGTAACTAAAAAAGTGAATTCTGGTTGTTGAATTCATGTTTATTCTCCCTCTCTCTATTATATTAAAAGGAGTTTGGAGCTTTTAGTCCCAAACTCCCTTTCAGATATTCCTTATAAAGCGATATTTTTATTATCTGTTGTTTCTACCATGTTTTCCTGTGCCAAAAGCTTTTTATCGTACATTTTAAAGAATGGCAGATAAATAACAACTGAGATTGTTAAATTCACCAGCACGAGAATAATTGCTCTCCAATCACCGCCTGTTGAAAGATAGGCACCTATTGGCGCTGGTAATGTCCAGGGAACCATTACATATGTGGGGTTTACTAGCCCAATAGACGTTGCTATATATGCAAGTGTCGCACCAATTAGTGGTGTTATTATAAATGGAATAATCAATATTGGGTTTAATACAATTGGCATCCCAAAGATAACTGGTTCATTGATGTTAAAAATGCTTGGAACAATTGTTGCTTTCCCCATGGCTTTACTATAAGTAGATTTTGCAGTTAAGAGCATAGCAATTACTAACCCCAAGGTTGCACCAGACCCACCAATCCAAATAAACCATTGGAAGAATGTTTCAGGAGCTACGTGAGGAATTGCCGTCCCAGCTGCGACTGCTGCTGAGTTATTAGCTAAGTAAACTTCCCAAACTGGACGAGCAACGGCACCTACTACTGATACGCCATGAATACCAAATGACCAGAAGAATGTAATCAAAAACACTGGGATTAATACACCTGGCAATGTATCGCCTGCACTAATAAGTGGTGCAACCGCTTTATCAACAAGTGAATGTAAATCAACAGCAAACACGACTGTAATTAAGGTCATAACAAGCAGAACAATTGTAACCGGTATTAATGCTTCAAATGATCGGGCTACTGAAGTTGGAACAGAATCCGGCATTTTTATTGTAATATTTTTGGTCTTACATAGACGTAAAGTTTCAACAGCAAAAATGGATACAAGCATTCCTACAAAAAGGCCATGGCCTCCGAGATTTGTCATTGGCAAAACAAACCCTACACCATCCATCATTTTTACACCTATTGTGAACAAAAAGGCCGCTAATGATAGTAAACCTCCTGATAGTGGATCCAATTTATAGCTTTGAGATAAACTGTACCCTATACCAAAAGTAATATATAGCGTCATAATAAACATCGTTAATCGATATGGTATTAAAATTTCAGCTATATGTTTTGCCGCCCATTCACCTAATGCAGTGTCTGCTGCAACTGGTGGAAATGCAATGATAAGGAATAAACTCCCAAAGATGATGAATGGTAAAGCAGAAACCACACCATCACGAATTGCGCGTAAATGTTTTTGTTCAGACAATTTAGCCATGGGTGTTGAAAGATTGTTTTCTAAAAAAGCAACAAACTTGTCCATTCGTGTTATCCCCTTTTAATTTTTAATAGTTAAGACATACTTGTTAGATTATTTTTTTACTAGTTCGGTTATTAGTTTTAATAGCGTAGGGCCACCAAGTGGACTGTATGCTTGAGCTGGAATGACTTGACATGGGACTCCAGCTTCATCCGCAGAAGCCTTAAAGCCATCAAAACGATGTTTGACTTGAGGAGCTACCATTGCAACATCCCAACCGTTTCGAACCTCTGAATCAAATTCTTGAGTGCCAACTGCTAATACATCTATATTTACACCCTGTTTTTCCCCTTCTTTTTTTAAAGCGTTTACAACAATTGCACTTGACATTCCACCTGAACATACGAATAATACTCTCATTTTTTGTTCCTCCTATTATTTTTTTATAAAAAAGCTTTAAATAGCTTTTCTTATGAATCCTTGTGCCATTTTTAAACGATTTGATGCTTCTTCATATGAAACATTCGTTAAAATCATGACAATTGCAATTTTGGGCTGGGAATGTGCCTTTTCTAAAAATTTATTTGCAACTTCATAACTGCAGTCAGTAGCGTCCATAATAATACGTTTTGCACGTTCAACTAGCTTTTCATTAGTCAGTTGTAAATCTACCATTAAATTCCCATAAACTTTTCCAACTCCCACCATTGAAGCTGTAGAAAGCATGTTGCATACTAACTTTTGCGATGTTCCAGCTTTTAACCGTGTAGAACCAGTCAGTACTTCAGGCCCGTTTACAACTTCAATAGCAACATTGGCAATTTTCCCTATCTCTGAACCTTTGTTGCAGCTTATCGATACTGTTCCTGCTCCAACTTGATTGGCATATTCCAAACCGGCAATAACATATGGAGTGCGTCCACTAGCCGCAATGCCTACTACAACGTCTTTGTTTGTTAATTGAATCTTCTTTAAATCTTCAGGACCTAATTCAAAACTGTCTTCAGCACCTTCAACTGCTTTAATGAATGCGCTTTCTCCTCCAGCAATCAGACCTACTACTTCACTAGGAGCAGTATTAAATGTTGGCGGGCATTCTACGGCATCCAATAAACCAATTCGTCCACTTGTTCCAGCACCCATGTAGATTAATCTTCCGTTCTTATTCATTGCTGCAACGATCATCTCCACAGCTTTTGAAATTTGCGGAAGTTCTTTTTTTACACAATGAGCAACTTTTATGTCTTCATCGTTCATCACCTCTAAAAATTCAATCGTTTTCATTTCATCTAAGCACATAGTCTTTTCATTACGACACTCTGTCGTTAAATGCTCTAGCATACATATCATCCTTTTTTATCATTAGTGAAAGTTTCGAAATTTCTTAATCTATAGAGAATATAACACTATTAAAAATTAATTTCAATAATGTGTATACTTTTCTAAAAATTAATTTTAAAATAAACATAATATAAATTAATAATTTTTAATATTCTACTAAATATGTTGTTCTATCCTAAAAGCTACTAGCTATTTCATTAATCAAACCTTTGTATTTTTAAATGACCTTTTTATAGTTTAGAAATTATCCTCTATTCATTTAGATGACAAGTAAGTATATTCATCATTTGTTACCGCTTACAAATGATCATATATAAATAAATATTAAGAAATGAGGTTGTACTATTGATGAATGAAAGAATTTCAAAGAGAAAATTAGGTTCATTGGCAATAGCTGCTTTTGTGGGGGGATCGCTTCTCCTGCCATCTAATTTGATTGTAAGTGCAGAATCCGAGTCTATCCCTCAACAAACGGCTTATATAAAACAGGAACTGCGCGCAACTTGGATTGCAAGTGTGTTAAACATTGACTGGCCCTCAAAGCCCGGTTTATCAGTTTCAACTCAGAAAGAAGAATTTATAAAATATTTGGATGAACAAAAAGCAATGGGTATGAACGCTGTCGTTATGCAAATCAAACCCACTGCTGATGCTTTTTATCCTTCTGAATATGGTCTTTGGTCACAATATTTAACAGGAGTTCAGGGGAAAAATCCAGGATACAATCCTCTTTCATTCATGATTGAAGAAGCCCACAAACGAAATATGGAATTTCACGCCTGGTTCAACCCGTATCGTATTACTATGCCTTTAGGAAAAACGGCTGAACTCTCAGACCTTGATAAACTACCAGAATCTCATCCTGCTAGAGAGCACCCAGATTGGGTCATACCATATGGACAACAATTGTACTTTAACCCGGGTATTCCTGAGGTACAGCAATTTGTGATTGACGGTATTATGGAAGTTGTTGAGAATTATGATATAGATGCAGTTCACATGGACGATTATTTCTACCCTTATAAAATTGAGGGTGTCCCTTTCCCTGATCAAGCTTCATACAAAAAATATGGTGCAAGTAAATTTACAAATGTAGAAGATTGGCGGAGGGATAATGTAAACAATCTTGTTAAGCATATTAATGAAGAAATCAAAGCAGAAAAATCATATGTGAAGTTTGGTATTAGTCCATTTGGAGTTTGGCGTAACAAAGCAGTAGATCCCACTGGATCTGACACTGCTGCTGGACAAACAAATTACGATGATTTATATGCGGATACAAGAACATGGATTAATAATGGATACATTGATTATATTGCCCCACAATTATATTGGAATATTGGATTGCCAGTAGCTGACTATGCAAAGCTACTTAATTGGTGGACAAAAGAAGTCAAAGGTAAAAATGTTCAGCTCTATATTGGACAAGCTGATTATAAAATAAATACAGAGTCTAACGGTGTACAAAACTGGTTTAATCCAGAAGAAATGCCAAACCAGTTAAAATTAAATCGAACATATAAAGAATTTGATGGAAGCATGCATTTCAGTGCAAAAGATTTACGTAAAAATCCCCTTGGAGTAGCAGATCGTTTAAGCAACGACATTTATAAATATCCCGCATTAGTTCCACCAATGCCTTGGATAGATAATAATGCTCCAAAGGCTCCAAATGTTAGCAGGTCAAAACAAACAGGTGCTGGAATCCAATTTGAAATTCAAGATCACAAGCATTCAGATGCATCATATTATGCAATTTATCGTTTTGATGGGAAGAAAAAAGGAAACATAGAAGATTCAACGAACTTACTGGCTACAGTTCATAAAGAAAAGAAAAGTCAATTATTTATTGATCACACTGTACAAAAAGGAAAGACTTACACATATGTTGTGACTGCCTTAGACCGTACTCACAATGAAAGCAAACAAACAAAACAGATTAAAATAAGAATAAAATAATCATCAAAATATATTTTAAGTGTGAAATAAATGAAAAAAATCTTGTAAGCGTTTTAGAATAAGTATAAATCCTTGAGGACATTACAAAAGACGAAATTTATACATTTAAAACCATGCTAGAAGGGGCCTCAACTTTAGTATAATTTTATTCTTGAAAATTATTGATTAACTAGGATTTTAATAGACAATTAAAAGTAGGTGGAATGACAATGTACATAGTAGGATTAATGTCTGGAACATCATTAGATGGAATTGATGCAGCACTTGTTCGTGTGAATAATACTGGACTAAAAACTGAAATAGAAATGATTGAGTTCATAACATATCCTTTTCCAAAAGATATTGAAAAAGAAATTATGCAGTCTTTGTCTGTAGAAACATCAAATGTGCAGTTAATTTGTAGTTTGAATTTTAAGCTAGGAAAATTATTTTCAGATGCAACAAAGGAAGTTTGCGAGAAAGCTGGACTCCCTATTGAACAGTTGGATCTTATAGGATCCCACGGACAAACTATTTACCATCAGCCTTTGCAAGAACAAAACTGGGTACCTTCAACTTTACAAATTGGGGAACCTGCAGTAATTGCCCACGATACAAACACAATTGTAATATCTAATTTTCGTACGATGGACATGGCTGCAGGAGGACAAGGAGCTCCTCTCGTTCCTTTTACTGAATATATTCTTTATAGAAGTGAAACGAAGGGAAGATTGCTTCAAAATATAGGAGGCATTGGAAATGTAACTGTTTTACCCAAGCAAGCTTCTCTGAATGACATGTATGCTTTTGATACAGGACCTGGAAATATGATTATTGATGAAGTATGCCGCCAACTTTTTAATTTAAGATATGATGAAGGTGGTAAAATCGCTAAACAAGGACTAATTAATGAAGAGCTTTTATCATATTGTTTCAGCCACCCATATATTATGAGCCCTCCACCAAAATCAACAGGTAGAGAATTGTTTGGTAGGCAATATGTAGTAAAGCTATTAAAAATGTTTGAATCACTTCCCAGCCAAGATATTTTAGCAACTGTAACGATGTTTACAGCAAAATCTATTGTGGAGAACTATCGCGCTTACATCTTTCCAATAACCAAAATAGAAGAAGTAATTATTGGTGGTGGTGGCAGCTACAATAAAACGTTATTGGAAATGATCCAGTCATTACTTGGAAATTCTATTCAAGTCTTGACTCAAGAAGAATTGGGATACTCTTCTGAAGCAAAAGAAGCTGTGGCATTTGCTCTCCTTGCAAATGAGACTTTTCATGGTAACCCTAGTAACGTTCCTAAGGCTACCGGTGCTAAAAATGATGTCATTCTTGGAAACATAACCTTCCCTCCTTCTAAATCATTGAATTAAGAAGAAAGCATCCTATAAAAAATGTAAAATAGTTAGATGTGATGTTTCATATTCCCCTTCGATGATATATCTTAGGGGAATTTTCATTAAGATTTCCATAAGTAAACATCGAAAATAACCGTTTTATTATGATACTTTTTGCAAAGGTCAAAGAATGGACGGAACTATGAATACACCAGATGATGATCTGATGATTCCCGCTAAGATAATGGAGAAAAAGAAAGTAATGATTAAAATAATCCAGTCCTCACCTACAATCTTTAAAACTCATTATCCGGATACCGAACTTCTATTGAGAACAAGATCATCCTTCTTATTCATATACTACGTATATTTATTCCTTCAATAAAAAAAGGACTTACTTCCAAATAGCAAATAAATTCTCCTTTGGAAATAAGCCTGATATTAGAAATTACCTATTCACGTCTTCCATAAAGGACTGCAAATCTGCTTTTGTTGCTTTAGAGAACTGTTTGATTTTTTCTACGTTTTTAACCGGGTTTCCAGATTCACCAATTAAAGGATAAAGGTTTTTCTCAATTCTCTCATACCAATCGGGGTACTGATCTTCTACTTGCTTTTCAATCGTATCCCAGCTAGAACTAATTTCTTTGCCAATTTCCTGAATTTTAGCTGAGTCAGCCCTCGCATTTACTTCTTGATCCAAGGTACTTATCGATTTAAGTACAGTATTGACTCCATTTTTAATAGCCTTGTTTGTCCCATTATTTTCTTTCATATTAGTAACTGGATTTGCTTCCTCTAATTGTTGTTTTGGCGTACTCCCAGTTTCTTCCGGTTCGACTGTATTATTGCATCCAGCCAAAAAGAGCGTTCCGAAAATGAATCCAACTACATATAAACGAAAAATTTTCAATGTTTTTCCTCCCTTATACTGTAAAATAACAGGTACCTCCCACAACGGTATACAAAATGAACCCTTCATTCAATCCATTTTGATTTACGCGGGCCAATAGCAACCTCTCCATCAGTTGGTATTTCCATCTTCCCCATTTTATAAACACCTCTTCATTAGGGAGGTAATATCTTTATGAAAAATTCAATTCTTTAAAAAAGTTTTAACAAACGTCTTATTGAGCTTTATTGCCCGTTTGATGAATATTTGGTATGAACTTATAATCTTTCATCCTGCCGTGTATTTTTTTGTAAAAGGTCGCGGATTTCCTTTGAATATTGATCGGATGCTGGTACCTCTTCCACGTTCACTTATTTTTTTACAAAATAGAATTCGCCATCTTCATAAACAGGAAAATCACATAGAATTCCTCCTTAGTTTTGAGTTAGATTATACTCATACCTTACTAAGGAGCCCTATTTTTTTCAAAGTCGAAAAATAACGATCTATAGGAATGCTAACCTGCCAAATTAGCACAATAAGAAAAAGTCGCCACATATACAGCTCCGATTGTTAATGAATCTTTTCTCATTGATTCAGGAACTAGTTCGTGAAAGAAGATGAAATATAATCCATCTAAAAAAGTATTGGATTTTATTTTGGATCAATTGTTCATACTAATATAAAATACCTGTTAAAAAAGGAGAATATATGCCAAATCAAGAAAATAATAGCATTAATCCAGTCCCACATAAAAATCAAGTTAATCGATTAAATAAAAAGATTGATACATACGACATACTTAAACAAGCAATGGAAGTGGATACAGATGTCAATGAAGACCCAAATCGGGAAAGATTATTGGATGAATCAGTCGATTCTTTTCTAGAATCGAAAGAAGAATGGGAATATTAGAGCAGGAAATGTCGTCACACATGTCCTATTTTAAAGGAGCACCTAATGCTTTTATATTCAATTATCCTTCCATTATTTGAATAAGAAAAAACGGTACTTTAATTATCACGCCCTTTAATACAACAAATTATTGCGTAAAAAACCCTCTTGCACCTACAAAGAGGGTTAACTATATAGGTTGAATTATTAAGAATCGTTCTTTAATTGAAAACCTGATTTTTTAAATGGTGTTCCATATGTTCAAGATAGTCTTGAATAAGCCACTCGAGAGTCTTCATTTGATTATTACCAATATCACATTGATACGCTAATTTTTCATAAGGCGTCTTAGCAATAATTTTTATTATTTTTTTATTTAAGCCACACCATAGATTTATTATTTCTTCAATTGATATATCTTGATAATCCTGTATATCCACCCACTGATCTTGATTATATGGGGTAAGGGCAAATGGTTGTTCTTCATATTGAATTTTGATAAATCTTTCAAGATTATTAATAGCAGAATCACATAAATGGCCCAAAATCTCTTTTTTTGACCATTTATCTGGCATAGGTCTTTGTGACACCTCTAATTCAGACATCCCACTGAACTCATTCGGGACCTTAATTATCCAATTATTTATTTTATCAACTACGCTCTGCATATTTTTCTCCTCTCATTGTTTAAAGTATTTCTTCATTTTATCAAGCCTCTTTAATAAAAAGAATAAACATTTAAATCATTCAGAATATATGCATTACCTTCTTCAAGTATCCTGACCCATTAGATCCCCTAGATAAAGGGTGCTTGCAGACAACCTCCCTTTTCGCATTCAAGTGGAAATACCTAATATTGATTCCAATTATTTACCTGGATATTATTATAGTGGAATATAAAAAACGACTATCTTTATAAAATAGTCGTTTCAGACTGTAGACAAACTCGATGAAAATCGAGTTTGTCTACAGTTTTTTTGAGGGGTTGTAAAAATTCGACGTTGATTTCCACTCCAGGCACTCGCTTTCTGCGGGCGGTCAGGGAGCCTCCTCGGCGCCTTTGCGCCTGTGGGGTCTCCCTTGGACACGCATTTCCCGCAGGAGTCTCGCACCTTCCGTTCCAATCAACTTTGTTTTAACAATTAGATATAGCCACTTTTGCCTACAGTCCTTTTTGTTTTAATATAGAAGTATTAAAACTTGAGGTGATGACGATGCTTTCGAAACATAATTCTATTCAGCGAGATCAACTTGAAATGATTACTTTGGATCAACTGGTGCCAGCGAACCATTTGGTTCGTAAAATTGAGGGAGCCATTGACTTCACTTTCATTTATGACTTGGTGAAAGATATGTATTCAGAGATAGGGCGCCCAAGTATTGATCCAGTTATTTTAGTTAAATTGACATTCATTCAATATACCTTCGGTATTCGTTCGATGCGTAAAACGATTGAAGAAGTTGAAACGAATATGGCTTACCGTTGGTTTTTAGGTTACGGTTTCCATGATAAAGTACCTCACTTCTCAACGTTCGGGAAAAATTATGAGCGTCGCTTTAAAGATACAGACCTGTTTGAACGGATTTTTTATCGTATCTTAATGACAGCTTCAGAAAGAAAGTTAATAAGTGCAGAGCACGTATTCGTTGATTCAACACATGTGAAAGCCAGTGCGAATAAGCGAAAATTCGAAAAGAAAATCGTTCGTAAGGAAACACGAGCATATCAAGGACGCCTTCAAGAAGAAATAAATCAAGATCGTGAAAACAATGGAAAGAAGCCTTTTCCACCGGATAAATTTGATAAAGAAGAAACCAAAGAAATTAAAGAAAGTACAACTGACCCTGAGAGTGGCTACTATGTAAAAGATGAACGAACAAAACAGTTTGCCTATTCATTTCATGCGGCTGCGGACCGCAACGGTTTTGTGCTGGGGACGATTGTAACACCGGGAAATACGCATGATAGTCATATCTTAGAGCCTCTTGTTGAACAAGTGATTGAGAAAGTTGGAAAACCTGAAGCTGTTGCCGCAGATGCGACTTACAAAACACCAGCCATTACAAGCTACCTTTTTGGGAAAGAAATCACACCAGCTTTACCCTATACACGTCCACGAACAAAAGAAGGGTTCTTTCGCAAGCATGACTATGTTTACGATGAACATTTTGATTGTTATCTCTGCCCATCGGGCGAGATTTTAAAGTACTCAACAACAAATAAAGAGGGCTATCGCGAGTACAAATCACTCAAACACACTTTTGCGACATGCTCATTTTTATCACAGTGTACAGTAAGCAAAGACCATCAAAAAGTGGTGACACGCCATATCTGGCAAAATTATATGGAAGAAGCAGATCATCTGCGTCATCACAAGGATGTAAAACCTATATATGCGAAACGTAAAGAAACAATAGAGCGTGTATTCGCAGATGCAAAAGAAAAGCATGGTATGCGTTGGACTACTTTAAGGGGACTTAAAAAATTGTCGATGCAGGCGATGCTTACTTTCGCTGCCATGAATTTAAAGAAGATAGCCAATTGGACATGGCAAGGTCCAAGAATGGCTTAATAAAGTGGGCTCGTAGAGGCCCAATCTCTTAATCTTGAGCAAAATTCAAAGGGAATTTCAAAAGGGGTCCGGAATTAAAACATTCCGAACCCCTTTTGTCTACAAACTGAAACGACTATCTTTATAAAATAGTCGTTTTTTGTGAAAATATTGCATTTAAAATTTGTTCATTTAAAAATGGTAGAGATAATTTTTTCTGTCGTCATCTCACTATCTACCACATATGTTCCAGGACGTAATCCGTTGGCCTTACCTTTCTTTTCAACTTCATCAGAAAAATCCTTTGCATTCTTAATGACTTTTGCTCGTTGAAGGGTTTTACCAACGTCAATACTTGTCGAACCTTTAGACACTTTTAGAACTGTACGGTATACGACCTTTTCTGTTGTTTCTGTTTTCGCTTTATCTTTAATGGATTTCGTTTCAGCAATCTGATCTTCCCACTCTTTTTCTGAATGTATGACATATCCTTCAGAAGATAGCAAATCTTTCATATCATCTTCTGACAACTTCTCTGAAGTCTGTGTTCCGGTCGCTTCACTGGGACCAAAGAAGTATACTGCACCGCACAAACCCGCCGCAACAATAAGACCTCCTGCAAAGCTGCGCATTGATTTAGATGTCATTGGCAACATTACTCCTTTCATTATTTGTTTTTATGTAAGGAGTAAGCAAGCGTTCTATCTCATTTTCTGACTGTTGTGTTTTCAATGCGATGCTTTCAAATGAATACCCGCGCTTATGTAAGTCGAGAACCTCACGTAACAAGAGCCGCTGTTCAGAAGAACCTGCAAAAATGCCTGTCTCTTGTGCTGTAATTTCAGCATCTATCTCGATTTTTCGTATTTTTTCTTGTAGTTGATTTACTTCATCTCCAAAAGTACTAGAAAACTGTTCTAATTGTTTATCCACTTTTATTGAATCCGTTTTAATAAACGACAAAATGAACAGTAAAACTGCTACACCAAACAAAATGACTAACGCCCATTCCATCATTCTATGTCCCTCCTTAATCTTTGAATCTAATTTCTCGCTTTCTAATTATATATTGATTCGTACGAAAACTCGATTTAAATGAATAAAACACCACAATAGTCTCGTAGTTTATACAGAAAAATACATAATTAGCCTATTTCCAAGTTTATCAACAGCCAACACACTCATATCTATCATACCATATAAGGACAATGTTACCATAAAAAAAAGACTTGTTGCCTATCAGAATAATAGGATGAAGATTTTTTATCATGTTAGTTTTTAGCCCACTCTAATATGAGGTAAACTCTGACAAAAAGAACAAATTGTATTAGCTCTACTTGCAACAGCTAATCAAGATGAAAACGTATTTGAACGAGCTCATTAATTTGATATTCACCGTAATCTAAATCCTCATATTGTTTTTGGACACGGTAATCATTTCTGTATCGTTGCGCCTTTTAAGCTAACATTGCCTTAACGGAATTGGTGAAAAAGTTTACTTCACTCACGTTCCCGGAGCCATTTACTGATGCAATCGAGAAAAGTGAGGTATATGGACGAAAGAGTTTTCCTATTCAATTGGAAAAAAATGTAACGCCTTCTACTATTTTAGATTGCGTTACATTTTAGCGTATTGTCCCTGGTGGAATTGGGATGCAGAAATAAACCAGAGTAAAAGATAGGTAAAGCTTTGGAGCTATATATAAAAAGAAAATTTACTAATTAATCGAGATTAGAGGGCACGAATCTCATTTATGTACTAGATTTAAATATGGATTTTATTCTTCTACTGCAAGCAAAAAAGAACGATTCCTTTAAAAGGAATCGTTCTTTTTTTGTGTTTAATTTTCAGTAGTTTCGCTTACTCCTGAATAGCTTTTCTTATGCTTCACGACAAAGTAAAGCAGTGTCAATATCATAAAACCAATTGTAAAGCCAAGTAAAACATAGACGTTTTGCCACATTAAACCAAAGTTACCACTTGATATTACTTCTTTAAATCCTCTTACTGAGAAAGTCATCGGTAACCAATTATTGAATATTTGTAATGGTTCTGGTATCAATTCAAGTGGGAATGTTCCAGCACTTGTCGTTAACTGCAAGATCAAGATAACTATCGCGATGAAACGACCTGGATCTCCCATTGTTGTTACAAGCAACTGAATCAATGTAATGAATACCAAACTCGTTATAATCGAGAATATTACGAATAACGGTACACTTTTCACTTCCATATCAAGCAGTACTAAAGTTAATCCTGAGGCAATAATTGCTTGGATAATACCTACTGAAGCAATAATGCCAAATTTACTTAAGAACCAAGTGAACCCGTTTTTCGGAATTCCAATCGGATCTCTTAATGGAAAGACAATTGAAAGTAATAGGGCACCAACGAACAAACCTAATGATAGGAAGTAAGGGGCAAAACCAGTTCCGTAATTTGGAACTTTATTGATACTCTCTTTTTCAACCTTAACAGGTTCTGCAACCATGTTATACGTTTCTTCACCAGCATTAATATCTGCAGAATCTTTTGCAGCTTTATTAATTTTATCCTTAAACTCTGTCGACCCTTCTGCCAACTTACTTGTTCCACTTACAATTTTACTAGATCCATCAGCTAATTGACTAGATCCATCAGCTAATGCTGCCGATCCTGCTGTAAGTTGATTGACTCCATCTGCAAGTGTCGTTGAACCTGCAGCGAGGTTTTGGCTACCAGTTTTTGCTTCTGATAATTTCTCACCGAAAGTTACTAGTCCTACTCTTAATTGAGATTGACCTTCTTTTAATTGAGCTGCCCCTGTTGCTAATTGAACTGCTCCTTCATTTAATTGAGAAACACCTGTTTGAAGAGCTTTTTGCCCATTATTCAGTGTGGCAATATTTTCAGAAAGACTAGCTGAACCTGCTTCAATTTGACCTGCAGAACTTGCAAGCTCTTTATTCCCAGCTTCAAGCTTTGTTGCACCTTCTGACAGTTGTGCAAATGCTTGCTTCAAAGCTGCTTGCTGTTCTTCAGGTAATGCTCCCATATACGGTTCTAATTGCGATTGAAGGGTAGAAACTCCTTCTTTCAATCCTGATGCCCCATTAGCTGCGCTATTTGCACCTGTTTCAAGCTTTTGTAAGTAACCAGTAAGCTGCTTACTTCCATCATGGATTTTTTCAGTACCCGAAACAACCTCATTCATCTTCGCTTCAACTGTACCAATGCCAGAATGAGCTTTTTCTATACCTGCTTGAAGGCTTCCTGCCCCATCTTCTGCCTTTTTCGCTCCGTCAATCAATTGATTTTGAGCGTTAGATAACTGCCCTAAACCATCAGCAAGTGATTGTGCTCCTTTTTGTAACTCAACGGTACCGTCCTGAACTTTCTTAGTTCCACCTGTAAATTCAACTTGTTTCTCAGCTAATGATGTTAATTTTTCTTCTAAAGTTTTTACACCATTATCAACGTCCAGGATTCCATCTTTCAGTTTCCCAGCTGCTTCATCCGTTGACTGAAACCCTTCGCCCATTTCTGTTATGATGTCAAACATCGTTTCTGCATATGTCTCAGTTACTTTTTCTGCTAGAGCCATTTGGATTTTTTGAACAGCTGTTTCTCCTATTTGAGCTGATAAGAAGTTAAAGCTTTCATTTGGAACATACTTTAATTCAAGTTTTTGCGGCTTATCATCCATTAACGTCGTCGCGTTTTTCGAAAAATTCTCTGGAACTTCTACTAGTAAGTAATATTTCTGATCCTCTAAGTTTTTGTAGCCCGTTTTACGATCAACAAACTGAAAATTAAAATCCTTACTTTTCTTCAGTTTTTCTACAAATTCATCACCGAGTTTTAATTCTTCTCCCTCTAACTTAGCACCAGTGTCGTTATTTACAATGGCAACTGGTAAATCTTCTAGGCGATCATACGGATCCCAAAAAGCCCATAAAAACATACCACTATACAAGATAGGAATAAATAGAATTGCGATAATTGGGATAAGCAGTTTTTTATTTTTAAACAGGCCAAGTAACTCCTGTTTTATTAAACTAAATTTCAAAGAATTTCCCCCTAAGAATAATTGACCGATTAATTCATTTGGTCATTTTTTGTAAATAATAAGGACTATCAGGAGTGACAGCCAATCCGTTAAACAAATATAACTGAAATAGTTCTGCTATTTCTTCTTTTTCAAGTGGTTTATGATTTCTTTCCCAATCGAATATAAGTGCTAAATAAATCTTCAACATGATAAAAGCTGTTATTTCAGGATTACATGGAGAAATATCTTTCTTTTCGATAGCTATTTTAATTTTCCCCTTAATATAGGAAATGATTTCTATTTCTAATTCATTTAACATTTGTAAAACTGCTGGCGTTCCCATTTCTTTTTCTTCCTGAAATAGCTTCAGTGATAATTGATGCTCCTTTCTGAATTCTAAGATTCGATATAGTGCACTATGCAGGTTTTCATAAAAGGTTAAGTTTGGTTTAATTGACTGCTCAGCCTCATATTTCATTTCTTCAATCATTCGTAACACAATTTCTTTAAACAATTGCTCTTTATTGGCATAAAAAGTATAGATGGTCCCCTTGCCGACATTTGCTATTTTCGCTACTTGTTCCATAGTTGTAGCTTTATAACCAAAGAGTGAAAAAGACTTTGTCGCGACCTCTAATATTAACTTTTTCCTGTCAATTGACATATATCACCTCGAACTGACCGTTTGAACAAATCGGTCATTAAGTTATTTTATGATATTAACAAATTTTTTTTATAATAACAAGACTTCTTTTTTAAAGTTTAGGAACATCATATCTTTCTATCATCTCTTTTTGCTTTATTACCCATATTGATTACTTACTATTAAAGTATAATAAATGACAAATAAGGAACTAAGCGATAAGATATAGACAATTAGGTTCCTTTTCCTGATTTCTTAAATAGGTTGGTGTAAAGATAAAGACCATGAAATTAAACAAAAGGTAACCAATACAAATCGCATAGTATGCATATTAAGGAGGACACAATGATTATTAAGATAAATAATATACCGCGTTTCATGCAGGCCGAAATCGAAAAACTTCAATCAAAACTGTCTCCATTATTGAAGAAAAATATGAAATACGGTTTTTTTTCAACCGTGATGATAGGGTTTTCCATCATAAATCTATTTTTTCTTCTATTTAAAAATGACTCATATCCAATCTCTAAAATTGCCCTTGCAATATATGCATTAGTGGGTGCTATAGGATTTGCCCTTTTAAAGGAAAACAAACACAACCAAAAAGAAATAGTGAAAATGAGCCAAAAATATATGCTGGAGAGAATGAAAGAAAGCAACTATTTAACCGATGCCAGGAAAAGTAATTACTATAAAAAGGTAAATGAGCAGCCGCTATCTGCAATGAATGTCTTTTTGGAGTTTCTCGCAGAAGAGGAACAAAGGAAGAACCAACCCTTCCAAAATGAATAAATATAAAATGGAAGTTCGCAAATTTTTATAACTTTATCGGTCGTTGAAATAAGTCAACAAACGATTAGCGCTTTTAAAAAATATAAGGTTAAAAAAACAACTCAACCAGTATGCTCCGGTAGACTACCGATTCATACTGGTTGTTTGCTTAGGCTTTTAAACTGTCTACTTAACAAGGTAAGACCACTTTACGATAGATCTATTCCAAAAAAGGTTGAATAAAATTTCTTGGCATTCACAAATTCTTTGTATTCTCGTTTCTTTTTAATGCTGTGTATTTCTATTAGCAGAAAAGTAATTAGTCATGGAGGGCCTTATCAATTAGTTCATGAAAATAGACTGCTGCATGTTCTGTTGGAGAAAAGATACCATTTGTAAACGCCTGGGAATTTAATCCTTTTTGCAATTTTTCCACCAGTTCAAAATCTTCCTGCCGTACTTGATCAACAAATTTAAAATAGTCTTCTTTTTCTATTGTTGTTTTTTCATTGAGGGAGTAATCACGATAAATACCTAGCGACGTCTCTGCATCAACAGGAATTACTTGAATGGTATTCACATTCCCGTCTCCTGGATAAACGTTAATCATCATATTGGGCCAAATCCAATAAAAACGTGCTTGGTCACCTTCAGCATTCTTACTTGCTGACATATATTGATAGGTAAATTTGTCGTGTGTCGTTGTGCAAAAGTTCGATATATCAAAAGATTTTGCAAAGCCAGGATGAGCAATGGAACAATGATCACATTCAAGGTAGTTGTCAACAACAGCTTTCCAATTAGCTTTAACTACTCGACGAGTTTCCCTAACTAGTTTTAGAGAATCAAAGAAGGGATACTCTTTCATTTCCTCTAAAAATTCCTGATATGCTTCTGCCAGAGAAGGAGCATTTTTGTCTAGATTGACAAAAATCATAGCATTCTGAACTTCTAAGCGAATGGATTTCATACAGCTGTGTGCTCCCAGTTCATTCGTTTTAAAATTAGGAGCTCTATTAACATTTCCATCTAATTTAAATGTCCATCCATGGTATCCACATTGTAAAACTTTTTTATTTCCTTTATCAGATTGTTCTACTTTCATTCCGCGATGCGGACAAATATTGTAAAAAGCACGCAGTTCACCATCAGTACCGTGAGAAACGATAATAGGCTCCCCAGCGACATCTAATGTCAAGAAATCGCCTACTTTTTCGACTTGGCTGGCATGCCCCACCAATATCCAACTTTTTCTAAAAATCTTATTTCTTTCTTCATTAAATACCTCTGGATCGACATACCGTGAATAAGGTAGTGTTGGGCTAAACTGTACATTTTCTTTCGTACTCATATTGAAAATCCCTCCTGATAATCTTCTAATTTTAAAGTTCAAAAAACAGCTTAGTACAATTTTTATTTTCTAGTTATACCCGATCCATATATACTGTCTTGATTTCAGTATAAAATTCAACAGCACTCTTCCCTTGTTCACGGCTGCCTGCACTTGAATTTTTACATCCGCCAAATGGCATTTGCGGTTCGGTTCCTGCTGTTTCCGAATTGACATGGACAAGACCCACTTCGACATCTTCAATAAACCGTTGAGCCGCCGTTAAATTATTCGTGCAAATTGCTGCGCTCAATCCATAATCTGTATCATTCGCCATCTTAACTGCTTCCTCATAATTTCCGGCCTTAAAAAGGGCGATGACTGGTCCAAAGATTTCTTCACGTGCAATGCGGGCATGTTGAGGAACATTTTCAAAGATAGCCGGTTGGACATAAAAACCATTCGCCAATTCCTCTTCAGTCGGAATCTCTCCTCCACACAAAAGCGTTGCTTCTGATTTCCCTGCATCAATCATTTCAAGCACGCCATCGCGTTGTGATCTAGATACAGCGGGACCGATATATGTTTCTTCGTTAAGCGGGTCGCCCACTTTTAATTCTTTCGTACGCGCGACAAGACGTTCACGGAATGCTTCGTAAATTCCTTCTTCGACAATCACCCTGCTAGTGGCTGTGCATTTTTGCCCTGTGGATTTAAAAGCTCCGCCTACAGCGATTTCCACTGCTTTTTCAAGATCAGCATCTGCGAGAACGACGAGCGGGTTTTTCCCTCCCATTTCCACTTGCACTTTCTTCCCATGTTCAATGGCTTGTTTTTGAATTTGCTGACCTACTTGATTCGAACCTGTAAAAGATATAGCCTTCACATCCGGATGTTCCACTAATTCAGCACCAATGACAGAACCCCTTCCGAATACACAATTAATGACACCAGCCGGAAGACCCGCTTCATCTAATGCTTTTATCACATGATAGACCGACTTAGGTGTAAGATCAGCCGGTTTAATCACGACTGTATTTCCATAAATAAGGGCTGGCGCCAATTTCCACACAGGGATAGCAATTGGAAAGTTCCATGGTGTAATCAACCCCACCGGACCGAGCGGAGTACGAGTAGTGTACAAAAATGTATTTGCATTCGCTGAAGGAATTACTTCTCCAAGTGGCTGCCGAGCTTCAGCAGCATAATATTCAAGTATGCTAGCAGCACGATTGGCTTCCCCCATCCCTTCCAAGAATGTTTTCCCTTCTTCCTTTATCAAATCCTGACCTACTTCCTGCACATTCATTTTCAAAATATCAGCTGCTTTCTGCAAATATGAAGCCCGTTGCTGAAACGAAAGTTTTTTCCAAGCAGGAAATGAATTTTTTGCGGCTGCCACTGCATCATGTAAATCAGCCGCAGCACTAGATGGAAATTCCCCTAAATTTTCTCCATTATGGGGACTAAGATTTTCCCTATACTCCCCTGTAGTTGGTTCTTTCCATTTTCCATTAATATAATTTAAGTAACGCATATGATTTCCTCCCGTATTCTATTTTTCTACTTCTAGATGATAGATTTGCTTATTACTGGAAACTTCTAAAATAGATTCTTCCACCATTCGTGTATACTCGAATGGTTGCACGTTTTCATTTGTCGGCATATTAAGAATAATTTCTATTGAACGAAATCATTAGGCTGTTCATTTGTAAAGGTAGGCACATCTACCTTCCTTCTCGTATACCTAAAATAGTAAAATATATAGCAAGCAGCGACGAAACCTAATCCCCAATACAACGAAGTGCGCTGTGTCGAATCATAAGCGGTGAACACGAAAATACCTAGACACATAAGGATGCAGAGAATCGGGGCAAACGGGAAGAAAGGTACTCTATACTTCAGATCTTCAACCTTTCCTCCTTCTCTGATATACTGCTTACGGAATCTGTACTGTGCGAACGCAATCGCCATCCAAGTAAGTACACCTCCAACCCCGCTTATAGAAAGTAACACCACAAATAGCGTTTCTTCTGCTACTACACTTGTAAGTAACGACAGCAAGGCAAAGACCAAGGTGACGAGTAAGGCATTAATAGGTACACCGCGCCGATTTAGCTTTCCAAATGAAGGATGCGCCATTCCGTTTTGAGAAAGGGAGAAAAGGACCCTTGTACAAGCAAACAGACCCGTGTTCCCTACAGAGAGGACCGCCGTCAAAATTACGAAATTCATAATGTCAGCGGCATAAGGAATACCTACCATTTCAAACACGGTAACAAATGGGCTTTCCAGCACCCCAACTTCTTGCCACGGAACGATAGCCGACAAGATAAAGATTGCTAGAACATAGAAAAGCAGCACACGTATTACGATGTTTCGAATCGCTCTCGGAATACTTTGTTGGGGGTTTTCCGTCTCGCCTGCTGCAACCCCCATGATTTCTGATCCCTGAAATGCGTATACGACCGTCATCATCGATATAAACACACCCGTGAATCCTGTAGGAAATAGTCCATCACCCATAAAATTAGAAAAAAACGGAGCAGGTTGTGCATCCATACGAATCAATCCAAACATCGCTGCCGCACCGATAATTATGAACAGAATAACAGCAAGTACTTTAATCCCTGAGAACCAATACTCAGTCTCAGCAAAACTTCTCGTTGTTAAGGCATTTATAGTGAACAAAAGTACGGTAAATATCATACACCATACCCATACTGGTATATCAGGAAACCATCTAGTCATAAGCAAACCAGCTGCTACAAATTCTAAGCCTACGTAAAGAGCCCAACTCAGCCAGTAAATCCATCCAATGACAAATCCAGTAGCGGGTCCAATAAATTTCGTTGCATGGACCTGAAAGGAACCGGACACCGGCATCACTACCGATAATTCACCGAGACAAATCATCGCCAAGTACATTAATAAACCACCGAACAAATAGGCAATAATCGCTCCTGCGGGTCCGGCTTCACCGATCGCATAACCTGATCCCAGGAAAAGACCTGTTCCAATAACCCCACCTAAGGAGAGCATAAATAAATGTCTGCTCTTCATCGAACGCTGTAATTCTTTTGGCTGATTTTCATGTCCTGTTTGCATTAATTCCCCCCCGTTTCTAATCGATAAACTGCTCTATACACTTTTATGATTAACACAAGATAACGAGAGTTCCCATTATTCTGAAATTAAACCACATTATTGTGCAGGTAACGCTTCGGAGGGTTCTGCATATTCTAGCAAGTCGCTGATTGTCGGTTTAAATATTTCATAAGCTACTTCTCTTTGATATTTATTTTGGTTTTTTGCTTCTGTAAACAACTGATACGTATTTTTCCTACAAAGTTTTTCAATATCATCAACTACAGCTTGCGGATTTGGTTTAACTAGTCCGAAAATAACCACTTCATAAAATCTTATCGCCCCCAGGTTGGCAACGAAATCATTGACAACATCAATTCCTCTTTGTTTTATGATTTCGTCTCCCTCAGAAGAAAGGGGAATGTTTGCCGCTTCCACAATTAAGCTTGCTTTTACACTTTTAGCATTAGATTTGTGGATGACATCCTCTAGTGCGCACGGAATTAAAATATCGCAATCTATATCGAGCCATTCCGTGTTTGACCTTACATTATAATGCGGTTCAAAAAAGTCTTTATCCATTTCTCCGTACAAATTCTTATGATCAATAAGCTTTTGGACATCTAATCCTTCTTCACACGTTACTAAAAGGGTTGCATCAGAAATTCCAACAACTTTATAACCTAACTGGGACATTTTCAATGCGCAGCTTGCTCCTACACAGCCGAATCCCTGAATGACAACTCTCGCTCCATCTTTTCCGCTTTTAAATTTCCAGGCCTCATCTGCCGAAAATGCTACACCATAGCCTGTTACGACATCGTTTAAATACAACCCGTCAATTTTTGTTTTCAACAATTCATCAAAGTCCTTTATCCCTTGTAGAACATTCGGATTCTGCTTCATTGATTTCGTAAGAGGGATATCAATACCAAATTCATTAAATATTTTGAGCACATCTTCATATTTGGTACCTAAATCACTGCCTAAAGATACCCCGATGTCTATATAAGGCATCATCGCAATTAGAAATCTTCTTAATACTGCATACGCGTCTGGCGCTTTATAGTCATAGGCAATGCCCGCTTTACATCCGCCAGTCGTCTCAGATTCACCGGCTACATACTTATAAGCCATCGCCTCAGCTAACCTTTGAACCTCTTCTTTTGTGACCGTTGGATGCATTCTTGTACCGCCGCCTGCGTAGCCTTTGACAAAGTTATGCACGACCAGCCAACCTTTTGCATCTGTTTCCGTATCATTCCATTCCACAACTAAATATGGTTTGAACATCTGTGAAACCTCCCCAAAATCTTTTATTATTTCCACTAACTTCTAATGCAAAAACAATGCCACAGCATATATGCCCCGCAACTATTTGTTGGACAATAGCTTTGCGTGTACTTCCTTCTTGTTTTGGGCAACAGATAGAATCTTTGGATTGACTGCAACTTCAATTACAGCCGGAAGCCCTGAAGCAATCGCCCTTTGCAGTGCTGGCGCAAAATCACTATTTTTTTCAACCTTTTCACCATGCGCTCCAAATAAGCGGGCCAATTCGGCAAAATTAGGATTGGACAAGTCAGTTCCAACGACCCGATTTGGAAAATGCCTTTCTTGATGTACACGGATTGTTCCGTAAATATTGTTGTTCACCACAATTGATATAGTCGGAATTTTATATCGTACAGCCGTTTCAATCTCTTGGAGAGTCATCATAAAGCCGCCATCTCCTGAAAAAGAAACAACATGTTTGTGAGGCTGCGCCAGCTTTGCCCCAATTGCCGCAGGCAGTCCATATCCCATGGCTCCCGACGTTGGCCCCACGTATGTGTTTTCATGTTCAAAACGATAATATCTGGATAGCCATCCAAAAAAGTTGCCGGCATCATTTGTAATAATGGTATCTTTCGGAAGACAGACAGTAATGTCATGCATTAATCCGTCCATATCCACGAAATCTTCTGTGTAGTCGGCCTTTGGTTCAGAAAATTTCATATATTTATCGTGCAATTCTTTCATATTATCTTCGCTTGAAATAGAAGAATCTGATCCTGACGCTTGCAGCGCTTGTTCTAAGAAACTCTTGACATCTGCTTCTATGGCTAGAGAAGGAGCATACACTTTACCAAAAATATCGGGACAAATATCCACATGGATCAGTTTTGTATTTTCAGAAAGCAAGGTGTAATCTTGTGTTCCTACTTGAGAGAATCGCGTCCCTAACGCCAAAACTACATCTGCATCTCGAATTGCATCAAGTAAATATTGAGGTGTCCCAAACCCAAGCCATCCTGCATAGCAAGGGTGTGAGTTCGGAAACGCGTCGAATCGACGGAAAGCGGTAACAACAGGAAGTTTCATCGCCTCGACAAACTGTACAAGCAGCCTGTTAGACTTACCATGAATCACACCGCCACCGGCAATCAATACGGGGCGCTCCGCGTTTTGTATCGTCTCTATCACCTGCTTCACCACTTCCATATGTGGCTGAGGAGGAAGCGAGCGATAAGAAGGATAGATGTTCAACTCTGCCTCATCTTCTAACATGTCATGCGGCAAAGCCACTAATACAGGGCCAGGACGTCCCGATCTCGCCATATGAAACGCCCGTTGCAATAATTCTGGGATTCTTTCCACACGATCAATCTCTACCGTCCATTTACATAAATGACTGAAAAAACCCGTCAAATTTACCTCCTGAAATGCTTCCTTTTCTTTAAAAGGGCGTTCAACTTGGCCAATAAGCGCAACCATTGGGGTTGAATCTTGAGCAGCAGTATGAATACCGATAGCTAAGTTTGTAGCACCCACTCCACGCGTTGCCATACAAACTCCTACCTCACCTGATGCCTTCGCATACCCTTCCGCCATAAAAGAGGCACCTCCTTCATGCCTGGCGGAAATAAGTTCTATTTCAGGATGTTGATATAATGCATCCATTACACTAAGATAACTTTCACCTGGTACACAAAAAGCTTTTTTTACCCCTTCTTTAGCCATTACTTCTACGACTGCCCTACCTCCACTGACTTTCATAAATAAGCCTCCCGCTTTCAAGAACGTGTTTTCGTTCTAGTAATTTATGTTTAAATTAATCTTGAACTCATTTTTAATATTATTTTACAAGTTTTCCTATACCGGAAACTTGTTTATTATCTTCTTCCATCTCAATTGAAGTTTTTCTTGTAATAGCACTTACTCCTAAAGTCACTGCAATGTTGATAAATAGTACAGCTAACCCCACATCAAGATCCTGTATTGCTTGTGGTAGAGATGGAAATAATGTGGCAAGTGTCGTACCTGAAGTAGTCGAGTATATGACAATTAGAATTCCAACGATCATTCCGAAAAAAGCTCCTTGAACGGTAACAGGATTTTTTTTCCACAGACTGAAAAATAGTGCTGGGAACAACTGTGCCATAAAGCTATATGCCATAAGATACAAAGTAAAAATCGACTCCCCGCCATTGAACGTAAAGTATAGTGTCACTAAAGCAATGACAGGTACTAACATCCTACTCAATCTCCGAAGTTGGTCATCTGATGTATTCGGTTTCCACACCTTATATACATTTTTTGAAAGAATCGTGGCCGTAGCCGTCAACACGAGTGAACTAGGTATAAGGGCGGCCATCGCCCCTGATGCTCCAATAACTCCAACAAACCAGGGATCAAATGACATCTTCGCCATTTTAAATAAAGCTAAGTCTGCTTCTGCTCCTTGTAAATTCGGAACTTGAAGAATCGCAGAAAAACCAATAAAAAGCGAAAAAATGATGATTACTTGATAAATTGGCATAACTCCAGCATTCCAACGAAGTGATTTTGGACTTTTTGCAGAAAACACTCCCGCTAACATATGAGGAAACATATAGAATGCCAGTGCTGTCATAATCGTAGCTGAAATAAACCAAGAGATACTCAATCCTTGTTCAGGGAATATCAATAATCCTTGTTTTGCTGTATCGATTGCTTCAAACATCGGCTGCAAACCACCGTAAAAATGAAGTGGAAAATAAATCCCCATAAAGACGACAACTGCCAAAATCATGATATCTTTAATAACCGCCGTCCACGCTACTCCATGCATCCCTGAAGCAGTTACATAAATTGTGATCGCAATTACACTTACAACTATGGCCACATTAGGAGAGATGGACCCATAGGAGGCTTCCGATACGATAATTCCTAACCCTTTTAATTGCATGATCAGATAAGGAATAATTGAAATAACGCTAATTACCGCCACAAGCACACCTAAAGCCGGACTATTGTACTTTTTGTCATAAAAATCAGATTGAGATATGACATTGTTTTTTTTGGCATATTTCCAAATTGGCGGCAACAGCCAATAGGCGATTACGAAATAGAAGCAATTGAAAGCGTATAAGGCAGGAGGCATACCAGATCTATAAGCGCCGCCGCTTGCCCCCAAAAACGTATATGTCGTAAACATTTCACCGGCAATCAAAAAGAAGAGTAAAAAACTGCCGAAACCTCGTCCACCTATAGCCCATTGTTCCAAACTCATATTTTTACCTTTTCGTGCTTGTAGCCCTAACCAAATACACAGAACTAGAAAGAAAAGGATAACAAGAAGGGCTGCATTCATTACTCTTCTTCCTCCTTGGTTGAAGGATCAAGTTTATTAGCAATTATCAAAAACAATGATGTAAGACAAACCCATAATATGGCCCAAAAAAGAACAAATGGCATTCCTAAAACATAAGGTTCAATTCGATTGATAACAACAAGTGAACCAAGTGCTGGTACCACACTTATCACAAAGATTATTTTTTTCTTCATTTATTCACCATCCTTATCAACTAATGCCAAACTCGATCTTTTCATATATTACTATTCTATAAAAAACAAATAATTAAACTTGTATTATTACATTGACAACCCTTTAGTTAAGGGCTCATTTACAGCCCACTTAGGATTCACGCCAGTCAGAACTTGATCCACTTGCATTGCTGCATGTACAGCCATGCGTATCGAACCTTCCTTCGTCAATGCCGCATTATGAGGACTGACAATCACATTATCCAATTTAAAAAGAGGATTCCATTTATCAGGAGGCTCAACTTCAAATACGTCTATTCCAGCGCCGGCAATTTCGCCCGCTTGCAAAGCATTTACTAAATCACTTTCCTTCACTACACCTCCCCTGGAAGCGTTTACAAAATAGGATGAAGGTTTCATCCAGGAAAACTCACGGCTTCCTATTATACCTTTTGTTGTGTTCGTTAACGGCAGATGCAGACTGATAACATCAGAGTTTCTGAATACCCATTCTAAATCTGTTGCTATCTCTAACTCCAAGTTCGTGCTAGCTGTAACATATGGGTCGTAGCCAATTACTTTCATATCGAAGCCTTTAGAAGCCTTTTTTGCCAGAATTCTACCGATTCTCCCTAGTCCAATAATCCCCAAAGTCTTGCCTTCCAAGTCCATGCCAAAAAGTTGATTACGGATAGCAAAATTCCCATTGCGTAGCTCTTTATCCGCCAAGCTTAAGTTTTTGGACAAAGATAAAATTAATGCCATTACATGTTCAGCTACAGCATTCGCATTTGCCTCTGGCGTATTTGTTACATAAATGCCACGCTCAGTAGCGGCCTCGATATCAATATTGTCCAAGCCCACTCCATACTTAGCAATTACTTTGAGATTTTCAGCTGCTTGAATAACTTCTTTATTTATTACAGCCGTTGATCTCGTTAATACTGCATCACAATCCTTGATTTCTTCCATAAGAATTTCTTGCGCCAGATCAGACCCTACTTTAATCTTATAGCCTTTCTCTACTAAATAACTTTTCCCCTCTTTCTCAATATCTTGAGGAATATACACTAAATGACTCATATGCCCACACCCTTTCATGTTAACCTGGAAAGAAGTATCTTTCCTACTCCATTGTATATATACAATAATCGTGCCAACATAAAAAACATCAGTTTATCCAAGAAAGAAGCCAATTAGTTCTCTAATTAATAAATAAATAAAGTTAACAAATTGTTTCAAATTGAATTAAATAGTTTCATTTCGTTTCAATTTGTTTCAATATTCAAATTTTTCAACTTTCTCCATAAAGTCGTGCGACTCATCCCTAACTCAGAGGCAGCTTTTCCTTTATTATAGTTAACCTTTTTTAACGTTTGAACAATTCTTTCACGCTCGGATAAATGTATCCCTGGTGACATATCCCTTTCTTCCTCTTGATTCGACAGTATTTTCTTTTTACTCTTATTCGGAAAGTACATTTCGATATCGTACACATCAATTAACTTGTCTTTATAAAGAACGCTTAATCGCTCACAAAAATTTTGCAATTGACGAATGTTCCCTTCCCAATTTCCTTCACTCAGCTTTTTCTTTGCAGCATCCGTAATCTTAATTTGTTTTTGATCCGAAAGACCTTTCTGAATAAAAGCATTCACCAATAACGGAATATCTTCTCTTCGTTCCCGAAGTGGAGGCAATACAAGGTCCAGTACACTCAAGCGATAATACAGATCCTCCCGAAAGTCATTACTTTTAACCATTTGCATGAGGTCTTTGTTCGTTGCCGACAAAATTCTCACATCAACCGGAATTACTTTATCATCACCGATGCGCATGATTTCTCGCTCTTGCAGGACTCGTAGCAGCCGGCTCTGCATTTTTGGAGAGATTTCTCCTATTTCATCTAAAAAGATCGTACCTCTATGTGCCAGTTCAAAAAATCCTTGCTTTCCGCCTTTCATTGCCCCTGTGAAAGCTCCTTCTGCATACCCAAATAGCTCACTTTCCAATAAATTTTCGGGAAGCGCAGCGCAATTAATGGCTACAAACGGGTTATTTTTCCGGTTGCTATGATTATGTATACTTTGGGCGAATATTTCCTTGCCCGTTCCGGTTTCTCCAATTATAAGAATATTTGAATCTACTTCACTATAACGTTGAGCTGTTTCAATCGTCCTCTTAATTTCGGAACTCTGAAACAATATATCATCAAATGTGTACTTAGCCACATGTCCGCGTAAATGAATCTTCCTATAGAACTTCCCTTCCATCTCCTGAATGCGTGTAACATCTTGAAAGGCGACCATATCTCCTACTTTTTTACCTTTTAAAAATATCCCAACTTTTTTACCGATAATTGAATAGATTGGTAAGCAACAATATCTTTTTCGTATTCATCGTCACTTAACAGCATATTACGAAATTTTCCCTGTTTTATTATATCGTATATAGAATTTCCAATTAAGCTCCCCTTGTAAATGGATAATATCTCCTGAGCGGCAGTATTAAATACAGATATTTGTCCTTTTAAATCTACAGCAATAACTCCTTCATAGGCATAATTAAGAATCGTTTGGTAACGCTTGGTCTTCTCCTGTTCCCTTCTACTGACTAGAGCTACTCTTTTCGCCTCAATCAACGCCTGCCGAAATGATTCCTTTCCAGTGTCAACTAGAATGGCTCCCAATCCTATCTCTTCAGCATATTTACAGGTACTTAAACCACTTAGCACCACCTCACAGCCATCACTGGCAGCTAAATCTACTAAACTGGCTGAGGACTCGATATCATTTAATATATAGGACTGAATTGGCAAATCAACTATATCCGAAAGGTTTTCCACTCCATAAATCATATTTAGCGCTCCTATAACGGCCACTTTTTTACTGCCAAAACGTGCCTTGCAATCATACAGACAACGAATGAGATCAATACCTTGTACAGGTATATCAATGATAGGAATAAATTCATTGCTTTCTTTTAAAAGTTTCGTGATTAATCCCCTTGAGATGACTACATCAGCATCAAGCTTCAACTTCACAATCTGATCAGCATCCACAACTACCTCCTCTAACACAAACTTCACTGAACCATTATCTTTATTTTCCAACTCTTCCAACTGGTTGAATTCCTCAAATCTTTCAAACGCATCCGTAATATACCCTTTTCGAGGAACAACGAGTTTAATTTTTATCAACACACACACCTCCAGCGTAAAATTCATTTTGGTTTATTGAATATTATAACTCAGCAACCTCTTATTAAAGCTCTAGTCAAACCAGGACTTGATATAATCGAGATAGCTAAGAATGCCAAGCAAAAATTTTCGTTCAAAACCGCAAAAGAATTTATTTAGAAATTAGATATTTTATTTTTAAAAATCACCTTTGAAAAATAAAAAACCCTGTTATCGTGGGTTTTTTCAATACACAGCCTTTTCACTTTTAATTCTAAACCCTAGTATTAAGATTGGTTTTGATTATCATCCAATACGTTATTCACCTTCTTAAAGGGGGATGGGTATCACATTCAAAGTATCTCATAAAACTTTTTAAAGTCTCTTTACTTACATTACGCCACTAACCTTTTTCTTTTTCGAATGTTTATGTTCTCCTGCTTTTCATCACTAGAATACGCTTTTAACATTAACTTCTTATAGGCGTAAAATCATTATGAGTAAAATTTTCACCTTAATTTCTTAAAGTATTCATTATTTAGTGATTCAATGAAATCAAAAACTGAACTAAAAATGGGTGATCCCCCTGCTCTTCATATAACCAATTACTTGGTAAGGACATTTCATTTAATACCTATTTTATTTTTCGAAATTTTCATTCCTTTCACACTAATAGGACAATATCCCTTATATTCTTCATACAAATGTGGAATTCCTTTTGATTTTAAAGTTACTGATAATAAAATTGATGTACAAACACAAAAACCCCGTTCAAGAAATTCTGAACGGGGTTTTTCTATAAACACTACCTGTTTCATATTGAGCATTTGAGACCAGGGAGCTCAGTTGTCCATCATCGTAGATCTGTTCAATTCAAGGAGGTTTTACTTACGACTTACTTAAAATAGGATCTGCTATGACAAGAATTTTCCCAGCCTTGATATCCTCCACATACCGATCGATTTCTGCTTCATCTAGACCAATATCCAATAATGGCTTCTTCAATCCTCCGGCACCTGATGCTGCCCCAGCTGCCGCTCCTCCAAATGTGGTGAAAATAGGGCCTGCAGCTAATATCGGGCCGATTCCAGGTACAGCCAATGCACTCATCCCAATAACTAAACCAGTTAAACCAAGAGCGCCACCTGCTGCTGCACCGGCTACGAATCCATCAGTCTTTGTAGGACTCACTTCTTCGGCTTCATTTGGTAATTTATCAATATTTTTAGCAACTAATGATATTTGATCGGATGAATATCCTTTTTTCTTTAAATTTTCAACTGCTAAGGTTGCTTCATTTTCATTATCATAAATTGCTATAAATCTATTGTCCATGGTATCTTCTCCTTTAAAAGTAATGTACTGTACAATACCCTTAAGTGAGTTTTGATAACCATCTATTAAAAAATGGAATTACTCCCGGATTTGTCCCTCGCCATAAATAAAATATTTGCTTGAAGTTAATGCCGGCAAGCCCATTGGTCCACGCGCATGAAGCTTTTGTGTAGAAATGCCTATTTCAGCGCCATAACCGAATTCAAATCCGTCAGTAAAACGTGTGGAAGCATTATGATAAACTGCTGCTGCATCTACTTTATTCAAGAAGACAGCCGCATTTTGTTCATCTTTTGTCAGGATTGCTTCGGAATGATTTGTACCATATCGATTAATATGTTCAATAGCATCTGAAACACAACTGACGGTTTTCACGCTGATTTTCAATGCTAAATACTCTGTTGACCAATCTTCTTCCGTAGCAGTTTTGGCTTCAGGAAAAGCGTTACAAACCGCTTCATCACCGTATATTTCAATGCCCTTTTCGTTCAGGACTGCCAAAAGACTCTTCCCATTTTCTTCGAACCATTTTTCATGAATAAGCAGGCTTTCAATTGCGTTACAAACGGAAGGACGCTGTGTTTTACCGTTTAAGACAATATTCTCTACCATGGTTAAATCTGCCGTCTCATCGATGAAGATATGACAATTACCTGCCCCCGTTTCAAGGACGGGGACGGTAGACTCCCTAATTACTGTTTCAATTAAATTCTTTCCACCGCGCGGAATCAAAACATCTAAATAATCTTTAAGGTGAAAAAGTTCCTTAGCTGTCTCACGACTTGTATCTTCAATTAATTGAACAGCATCTACAGGAATTTTCGTATTCTTCAATGCTTCGTGAATAGAAGAGACTAGCGCCATATTGGAATACTTTGCTGAAGAGCTTCCCCGTAATATGACCGCATTCCCTGTTTTTAAAGATAATGTAGCTGCATCAATAGTCACATTCGGTCTTGCTTCATAGATCATTCCAATAACACCGATTGGGACACGTAATTTTTTAATTAATAAACCGTTTTCTTTTTCTATCATTTCCAATTTTTCACCTATTGGATCTTTTAATTCAATCAATAGCCGTATCGCCGCGGCAATGTCATCAATACGTTTAGGGTTTAACATAATTCGGTCTAACGTAGACTCACTAAAACCTTTTAGCCGGCCTTGTTCGAGATCCTTTTGGTTTTCTATTAACAAACTTTCTCTATCAATAACTAGTTGCATGGCGATTTTCTCAAGCGCCTCATTTTTCTGTTCGGTAGACAGTCCGATTAGCTGATAACTTGCTATTTTCGCTGCCTTTCCTTTCGCAATCACTTCACTCATTTTATAAGCCCCCTTTACCTTCGATAAAATTGATATACAACTATGCCTTCACCCATTTATCACGATGGATTACTTCAATGGAAGTTAGTACAAGCTCCGTTGTTCGTTTGCCCATCGCCTGTTTTAACTCCGCTTCGGAATATAGAACCTCTCCACGTCCTAATAATCCATTTGCCCCGAAGACCTCGACGACATCTCCCTTATTGAAAACTCCTTTAATATCATAAATCCCAGCCGGTAATAGACTGCTGCCATTTGAAACTAGTGCCTTTTCTGCACCTGCATCGACATAGATTTTCCCGGATACTTTTGAATGAAGGGAAATCCACTGTTTGTTTTTTGTAACAGTTGTTAAGACATCATTGCCAATATACGTGCCATCACCATTTCCTGAAAGTATTGTAAGAAGTTTTTCACTACCCTCTCCTGAACCGATAAATACTTTGACTCCAAGAGACAGTGCTGTTTGCGCTGCAATCAGCTTGGATTTCATTCCCCCCGTACCAACACTTGAACCCGCTCCTTCAGCCATTTGTAATAACTCTTCGGTAACTTCGGAAAGCTTATCAAATCTGTTAGCCTCTGGATTTGTTTGGGGATTGGAATCATAGAGCCCATTAATATCAGTTAAAATAATCAGGTTGTTGGCATGGACAAGCCCGCTTACAAGAGCAGATAGCATATCATTATCACCGAAAGTCAACTCTTCTACCGATACGGTGTCGTTTTCATTTATTATCGGGAGAATGCCCCGCTCAAGCAATTCCATTAATGTGGCATAGGCATTTTTATACCGATCTTTTTTTGAGAAATCTTTTCTTGTAAGTAAAATTTGTGCTGGAACAATTCCAAAGTGCCCCAATTGTTCCATATAAGACTGGATCAACAGGCTTTGCCCGACGGCTGCAGCTGCCTGTTTTCCTTTTAGAGTAACAGGTCTTGAAGGGTATCCGAGCTTGCGAAAACCGGTTGCTACAGCCCCTGATGAAACAAGAACAACTTCATGTCCAGCCTTCCTTAATGCTGCCACTGCCTGGATATGATCGGAAAATTTCTTTTGGTCGATTTCACCTTGTGTGTTGGTTAAAGAACTACTTCCTATCTTTACAACGATGCGCTTCTTTTCCATCGATTTTTTCCTCCAATTAATATCTTAGACATGAAAAAAAGCCCTTTTCGTCCTCGAAACAAGGACGAAAAGGGCTTCTCTCCGTGGTACCACCTTCATTGAATGCAAATTTATGCATCCCACTTTGCCTGATAACGCCAGGATTTGCGCCTATGTTTCGCATAGGACTCAAGAAGCAGGTTCTGCGCTTTCCTGTCGCGGGTCTTCCAGCAATTAACACCGCTCTCTGTCACAGTAAATTTTCGCATACTAATCTTCCTTCAACGTTCATGGTTTTAATATAGTATGCAAAATTATCTTCTTGATGTCAACACCATTCAAAAACCTTTATTAAATCTTAAAGCGCTATCGCTGGGCCGAAGAATTCATAGTGGATTTTTTCTGGATCTATCCCAAGCTCTTTCAGACAAGTAATAATAGCTTTCATAAACGGGACCGGACCACATACATAATAATCTGCTTCAGGTTTTACATGTCTGCTTAATAGTTCCGCATCCATATAACCTTGCTTCTCAAAACTCGGTAAGTTCTTATCTTCTTCGCTCGGATTTTTATAAACAAAGGATAATTGATAATTAGTCAATTTTCGAGAAAGTTCTGTCAACTCACTTCTAAACGGCTGCAATGCACCATTTTCAGATGCATGAATGAATTGTACATCACGTTCGGGCTTTTGATCAGCAACCGCATGTACCATGCTCATGAAAGGAGTTATTCCAACGCCGCCGCTAAGAAATACTAGAGGTGTTTGTTTTTCCATGTTGATAGTGAAATCTCCAGCAGGAGCGGTTACGTCTATCATGTCTCCCACCTGAATAACTTCATGCAGATAGTTTGAGACTCTACCATCTGGAGAGATTCCCGGCTTTTCTTTTTTGACAGAAATCCGGAAGTAATCTTTTCCAGGTGAAGCTGATAAACTATACTGACGGTTGAATAAGTAACGTTCACCCTGTATCTCCATACGTATGGTCACATATTGTCCAGGTAAAAAAGATGGAACCGCATCACCATTTGCTGGCTTTAAATAAAAGGAAGTAATTACATCGCTTTCCTGTACTTTTTCCACTACAGTGAATGGTTTGAAATCAGACCATCCTCCGTCCTGATTGGAAGCTTGATCGTACATTTCCTTTTCTATGCTAATAAATACACCGGCAATGACTCCATATGCTTCTCCCCACGCATGGATGATTTCCTCGGTAGCCGCATCTTTTAATACTTCTTTAATTGCTCCTAATAAGAATTCTCCTACAATAGGGTAATGTTCCGGTTTAACAGCCAGACTTCTATGTTTTTGTGCTATTTGTTTCACAGCTGGTAAAATCGTTTCAAGTTGATCTATATATTTAGCTGCGGCTAATACTGTGTTAGCAAGTGCATTTTGTTGGCGTCCTTTTTTCTGATTGGCGTGATTGAAAACATTCAATAGTTCAGGATGCGCTTCGAAAAGATTTTCATAAAATACAGTTGTAATAGTTGTACCATGTACTTCTAAAACAGGTACAGTGGATTTGATGATGTCGATAGTTTTTTGGGATAGCATGTGTAAACCCCTCTTCTTAAACAAGTATTTTAAATACATGTTTATCTTAGAACTTAATGACTTGAAAAGCAATATATAAAATACATCTTTTTATACTATTAGTATTAATGTTTAAAAAATGTTCACATTTATGATATAGTCAAATAGGGATAGAATGTGAGGCGATAAACATGAGGTTAACGAGTTATTCCGATTACTCACTAAGAGTGTTGATTTACCTGGCTTCCCAAGATCAAAGCAAATTGTCAAATATTAAAGAGATTTCTGAGGTTTATCAACTATCAAAAAATCATCTCATGAAGATTGTTTATAATCTCGGTAAATTAGGTTATATTGAGACAATACGCGGACGAAATGGCGGTTTCCGGCTCGCAAAACCTCCTGCTGAAATAAATGTAGGGGAATTAGTTCGGAAAACTGAAGAGGATTTTTATTTAGTGGAATGTTTTAAAGATCACGATAACTGTGTGATTTCTCCCGTTTGTTCATTAAAATTCGTACTTAATAATGCCTTAGATGCTTTTCTAAAGGTCCTTGACCAATATACTATTGCTGACTTCAGCGAAAATAAAGCAATGCTCAAAGCCTATTTCGATTCAGTAAAGCATAGTGAGAAAGAGCCCGATTTATAATAATCGGGCTCTTTCCTCATTTACCTATAATCCGTTCAATCTGCAATTCTTTTTCTAACCTTAAATCTAAGATACCTGAATTAGTTTTCATTAAAACTTTAAGAGGCTCGTAAGGATTTATCATGATAATTGTTCCGATTTGTTGATTAGTAAGCATGACTTCTTTCCCAACTAAGGTACCCATCAATTGGTTAATGAATACTAGCAACATTTTCGGATTGAATTTCCCAAAAACATCGCGGTTCATTTGCTCAATCACCTTATAAAATGGCATAGCCTGATGATAAACACGATCTGATGACTTAGCATGAAATACATCAGCTATTGCCACGATCTTCGAAAGATAGTAAATATTACTTCCTTTCAATTTATGGGGATAGCCTTGCCCATCTTCCCTTTCATGGTGCTGAAGAGCCGTTAAAGTAATCGAGGGTGGAATGCCCGGGATACTTTTAAGGAGCTCGTATCCATAAATTGTATGGCGTTTTATTTCATCATACTCTGCCGCAGTCAGTTTCCCCGGTTTTTCTAATAATCTCTCAGGAATCCTCGTTTTACCTACGTCATGCAGAATAGCTGCCAATGTCAGATCTGAAAGACTTTCCTTCGATAAACCAAGCTTTGTTCCCAAATAAGTGGCAATGATTCCTACACCAATATTATGCTTATACGTATATTCATTTTTTGCCTGCATCTCTTCGAACAGGTAATAAATATCAGGGTTCTTTGCAGCCTCCTCGATGATAGGAACAATTTCAGCTTTAATTCCTTCAACAGTTTCAAGCTGAATATTTTCTTCTTTACGGATGTCTTCAAATAAATTTTTAATTTGCTCAGAAGCGCCGTTAATTTTTTCATGAATTCTTACGTTGGGTTGTACATGTTGTTTAACTGATTCGCTTTCTTTCCCTTTATTCATTTCTTCCATTATGAAATCAATTTCAGGAATTGTAAGAGGGGAAATCTCATTATTTAGCTTCCCTTTTCTATATTTCATTTCTCTCACACTTTTCTCTATTTTTTACCTATAATACCATATTATTCATTGGTTTTGTGTGAAAATGAATGCTATTTTCTTTGCCTAAGAACGGTCGTTAAGTTCATTGCCGAGCTGTTTTAATTTCTCACCAACTGTACACTGAGAAATGCAGAATTGGTGAGCATATGAACGACCATATTCTTTTCGAAAATGTTTTTGTAAAAAACATTCATGGCAAAATGAGGAAATTACATCTTCTACTTCTTCATATATTTTTTTCCTGTTCATTTTTGTTACGACTCCTTTAACTCAGCAATTTCCGATTTGCTAAATATGACTTCTCCCTGAAGAGCAAGTGTTGCCAGACGATCGGCTTCCTGGTTCTCTTTCCGTGAAATTGGCTTATAGACCGGGATAATCTTTAATTTTTCTAACTTCGCTTCTATACGGTCCAGCCATTTATTTAAGTTTTCCTCCATACAGGGCCATTCTCCAGAAAGTTGGTTTAATACAACAAGAGAATCACCTTTAAATAAACAGCTTTGGTGGTGGACTCCAAGTTCCTCCATCTGCCTCACTGCTTCATAAAAGGCAGCATACTCTGCTTCATTATTGGATTCAAATTGCTCAAGCCTTAGGTTAGTCCGTATACGCCAGTGTTTTTTCCCTTGTCGATAATATATAGCTGCACCAATTCCGGCTACTCTTTGCTCTTTTTGAAAACCACCATCAAAAAAAACCGTCACATCCTGAGGTTCCTCCTCTACCTCTGTTAAGAGTTTCTTTAACTCTTTTTTTGTCCAAATTGTATCGAATTCATCCTTGAATTCCACTTCCTTCAAACGTCCCGCCTTTTCAAGATCTTCTGTAATGACTAAGGCAGTACCAGCATCCAACCAATCGGAAACAAAATCGGCAGTTGGTTTTTTTGAAGCATGATATGTCCATTGCATAATTACCTTCAATGATTTCCAGCTCCTTGTCATCTATTCCATGATAAAGTTTGTCAATTTTCATACCTATTTTTCGGAATACCATTTATAATAAAATTTAAACAATCAAATATTCTTTTAATTATTTCTTTATAGTTCCCATAACAGCCTGAAATTCTCTTGTTGAATTAGAATCTTTTTAATTTCATGATTCACATCTATCAGTCTTTAATTATTATATGAAACAACTACTAATCATAGCATATGAACAGTGTAAACTCGAGGAGGAACATCATGATTGAAGTGTATATTGATGGAGCCAGTGCGGGCAATCCGGGGCCGAGCGGCGCAGGAATTTTCATTAATAATAACGGTGTAGTCGAGCGTCATTCCATCCCACTTGGAAATATGGAAAATCATGAGGCGGAATACCATGCTTTAATCAAGGCATTGGAGATATGTATATCCAGTCATTATCAAGTCGTTTCTTTTCGGACCGATTCCCAGGCCATCAACCAGGCCATTGAAAAAAGGTTTGCTAAAAAAAAATACGCCACCTTGCTTGATCAAGCACTTAAGTTATCAGACCAGCTTGAGTTATTTTTTGTGAAATGGATTCCAAATCTCGAAAATAAGAGAGCTGATGAGCTAGCACGACGGGCCATTCGTTTAAACAAAGTTGAGGAAAATAATGAAAAAGACAGCTGATGTTTCATTATTGTTTGTTGTATTCATTTGGGGTGTCACATTTGTTATGGTGCAGAATGCCCTTTCTTTTCTTGAACCTTTCACATTTAATGCTATCCGGTTTTTTATGGCCTTTGTTTTCTTGTTTATACCTTACTTATTAACCTTACATAAAAGGGGAAAAACCTGGAACAAGAAATTGTTAATTGCAGGACTTCATATCGGGGTATGGCTTTTCTTGGGTTATGGCTTTCAAACAATAGGCTTGAATTATACTACCCCTGCCAAAACTGGCTTCATAACAGGCTTAAGTGTTGTCATGGTACCAGTTTTTTCTTTGTTGCTATTAAAACTGAGGCTATCACGTAATACAGTATTGGGTGTCGTTGCCGCAACGATTGGGCTTTATTTAATGACTTTCGCCGACCGCTCTAACTTGAATGTTGGTGATTTTCTAGTATTTTTATGTGCGATCAGTTTTGCCATGCAGATTATTACGACTGCCAGGTATGCTAAAACCCTTCCTGCCTTACCGTTAACTCTGATTCAAATTTTCACGGTTTCTTTTTTATCCTTAGGTTCAGCCATATTATTTAATGAAGATTATTCTGTAATCTTTAAGTCGGAAGTCATGTTACAGCCAGAGGTCTGGACCGCCTTATTGGTTACGGTCGCTCTTGCAACGGCATTTGCCTTTTTCGCACAAACCTTCTTCCAGGCTTATACGACACCTACAAGGGTCGCATTAATCTTTTCAATGGAACCGGTTTTTGCGGCGTTTTCCTCATTCATATTGATTGGGGAAAAATTGACTTCTGCTTCAATCATCGGTCGCGTATTCATTTTCCTTGGCATGATTCTCGCTGAGTTGCCATCGAAGAAAAAGAAATCGATAGCAACTCAAGATTTTTCTTAAAAGATTAAATAAAAATAAATCGGACTTCTAATTTACGAAGTCCGATTTATTTTAGCAGTCCCTGCTTTTTTGCAAATGATAACGCAGCACTGCGAGTTTCAATGCCATTTTGTTTTAAGTTTTCTAAAAAGGAAATATAAAAGCTACCATCAAAATTCTTTTGAACTTTCAATGTCAATTCGATTGCTACATTGACTAAAATATCACTTGCGTTTGTATAGCGTTTGCCAAAAAAAATAAAACCAATAGCGTCATTCCCAAAAGTGAATCCCTTTCCTTCTAAAAAACTCACATACTCTTCAGTTGATTGCCCCACTTCTGCATCCACTCCATAATACTTGCCTTAATTTCATCTTACCGTAAATATAAGATTTTGCCTATCCATTTTTCGACAAAATACTTCCTATAAAAATAAACGGAGCTCCCAAGGGAACCCCGCTTCATTTATTTTACAGCATTCGCAGTAAAGTCCTAAATTCATGGTCTCTAGCCAGATTTTTCACTTTTTCACGGTCATACTGATACACCGCTTCATCTAAGGAGCATGAAACAGGTACGTCACACTTGATTTCGGCAAGTTTTCTCGATAGGTGAAGCATATCGACAGCCGATTCAATCTTAGATCGCTGCCCCTTGGTTAATGAAGCAACATTTTCAAGAATACCCTCTATATTTTGATACTGAATCAACAATTTCAAAGCTGTCTTTTCCCCAATTCCTTTGACGCCGGGGTAGTTATCAGCTGTATCTCCCATTAAAGCTTTTAAATCAATCATTTGTCTTGGTGTAATCCCTTTCCATTCAAAAAAGCTATCGGGATTATGCACTTCATAATTACCATACCCTTTTCTCAATAAAAGTACAGAAATGTTTTCTTCAATTAACTGAAGCATATCTTGATCTCCTGTCAATATGCCTACTCGACTATGTTCAGCAGATGCTTTTGCTATTGTCCCAATACAATCATCAGCTTCGTATCCGGAAAGCCCAATGTTCGGGATATCAAAGGCTTCAACAGCTTTTTTCGCTAAATCGAATTGAGGAATCATTTCAACTGGTGCTTCTGAACGATTAGCCTTGTATCCATCAAATAGTTCATTGCGGAAAGTTTTGCTTCCCATATCCCAACATACTGCTACATGACTAGGAGAAAAATGATTCACCGCTGTCAGCATATGCTTTAAGAAACCCTGTACGGCATTTGTTGGAATACCTTTTGAGTTAATCATAAATTGACCTGTAACGGCTGTTGCATAAAAAGCTCTAAATAAAAGCGCCATCCCGTCGACAAGCATAAAGGAAGGATGCTGTTCGTTTTCTTTCATTAACACATTTATCACCTCTATCATGATGTATATCTATTTTAACATAGCTGTCCACCTTTTTGAGGATCGTTAATTGGAAAACCTAATCATTCAATAGGATTATCAGAATAGGAAATCCAGTCACTAAAACTACCGACATATACCTTCACATCTTTAAAACCAGCTTCTTTTAAGGCTATATAATTGGGAGAAGCCGTCACACCTGATCCACAGTAAACGATAATCTCCTTATCTCGGCTAATGTCTGTGAAACTTAATTGAAGTTCTTCCGATTTTTTATAAAATCCATTTTCAAGAACCTTTGTCCATACCTTGTTGACTGCCCCAGGTATATGTCCCGCTTTTTTATCAATCGGCTCTTCAATCCCTTGGTACCGTTTAGACTCCCTTGAATCAATTAAAACAACATCAGTGGGTCTTTTTACTGTATATTCCTTCACTTTTTGATAAGAAGCCAAAACAGATTCATTTAAATCTATATTATAATCGGCTGAAGCATATTTCGACTGATTCGTTTCGAGCGGATAGCCCGCATCCTTCCATGCCCTAAAGCCGCCGTTAAGTACAAACACTTTCTGATGACCAAGATAGCTCAGCAGCCAGACAAACCTAGAAGCAAAGGAACCTTCCCCTCCGTCATAAGCAATAAGTACCGTTTCATTGGTAATACCCTTTGATTCAAGCCTCTCTTTTAATGTATTAAGGTCAGGAAGCGGATGTCTCCCGCCGTGTTTTTCAACCTGGCCGGATAAATCTTTTTCAAGATCAAAATAGACAGCACCCGTAATATGTTCTTTCTCGTATTCAATATAACCCACATCAGGGGCTCCTAACTGAAAACGACAGTCACAGATTCTAATATCTCTAGAATTCAACAGCGACAACAGCTCTTCTTTTTCCATTATATAACCCATCTACACATCTCCCTATTTCAAAATGGACCAAATTAATTGATTAAGCTCCTCTTCCATGTGCTTCCCCATCGGAAGCTTAGTTATTTCATTCTTTATGGAAGGTAATTTCCCCTCCAAAAACTCAAGACTTTTTATACTTTCATGTTTTGAAAATTCTTCTTTTTGTTTTGCTGTAAATATTCGCGTCATTCTGCTTTTCATTTCCTTATCAATTAATACAGAATCGAGTAATTCCCAAACGCATAAAGGTGGAAGAGCTCTAAACAGGATTAAATATTGCAGTACTAAATAGGAACGATAAACCTGTACCCATGTTTTCAGCACTTTTTTTTCGGAACTACTTGTTTTTGTCAATTGCTGAAGATTGCCTGTCATCATCCGGTAGTAATGATGTCCTAGAGCCTTTTTGGAATAGCATTCTTCGATTAACCCCTTCATCACGCGATAATAATCCGGTTGAGCAATCAGTTGGATGGGCGACTGAAATAATTCAAATAGTGCGGGGTTGCTCTTTAACGTTAGCCGTGATGTTTTAAATAGATCCCAGCCTTCCACGTCACAAAAGCCTTCATTCAATTGAATCACTTCGTCGGGTTGACTAAGTGAGAGATAGGACCGCCTATCATTATGAACATATATAAACCGGACATCACTATCTGAATTGGCTGATGATAAACCAAAAGAATGGCTGCCAGTTACAGCAGCCATTAATATTGTGATATTCTTTTTCTTTTCTAGGTTTCTCAAAATTGAAATAAGGTTTTCTTTCATAAACGAACCTCGTTTCTATTACAAATGCATTTTTTCCAATTCAATTACAGCCTTTTCATAATACGGTAAATCAACCTTTTCTTCTAAGGCTGCACGTAAGCCTGCGAAAATATCCGATATTTCCGTTTTATATTCTTTTTGAATGGAAAGTAACTCTTGATCAAGAATTTTCGTATACATTTCGAATATTCTCCCACCTTGCTCTTTTACATATATAAGGGCAGGTTCATCCAAACGCTGCTGAAGTCCCTCGCTCATTTTCACTTTCTCATTTTTTTCAAAGAAAGCCTTTGGATTTTTAAACAACGCCAATTCTTTTTTGAATTCACTCGTGTCTAATTGGACAAAAGCACCCGAAAATTCAAGGGAATCCCTCTCATTTGGTTCATATGGCTGTAACGAAAGAGTCTTTCTTACTTTCTGTATCTGTTGAAGCAATCCGACTTGTTTCTCATTCAATAATTTATTAACGAACATTTCAGTCCTTAACGCCGTAGCACGCATTTCCTGTGCAAGGTCAAAGCCTAGTGCTTCTAATAAATTTTTTAATGCTTGTTTAAGGACCAGCTTCAAATCCTGCCCATCGTCTTTAATGACAGCCGGATTAAAAGATTCCTTGAAGAAATCATTAAACCGGAAAAATACGCGTTGTTTACTATAGAAAGTCAATTCATCAATCTCTTTTTTCAAACGTTGTTTTTCGGCGTCCCCTTTAATGACTTCCAGAAGACCAGAAATAGACTGTGCCTCAAGAGCGAGAGTCTCGAGCGCTTTTTGTTTCGCTTTTTCATCCTGCTTGGACGCTGTTATAACATCTCGAAGCAGTTCTTCTGTTCTTTTTACAGCAGCTTGCGCTGATTCAATTGCCAGTCCTGTTAAGTCGTTCTCGATGAAAGAATCAAATTGTAATTGGAATTCCGAAATTCCACTATTAGGAAGGAAAGAGTGTATAAATGAACCTGGAATTTGTTTTTCTATTAATGCTCCCTTACTTGTTAGCGGGAACAGCTTTGGAAAACGGATTCCGAATCCATTTAATTGATCTTTCACATAATCCATAACTTCGTCCAGTTCGTCAGTAGTTTGAGCAAGATCGACCGCATTGACAATAAAGAACATCTTATCCATAGCAAAGGAATCTTTCACTCGCCCAAGTTGGATTAGGAACTCCCGATCTGCCCGAGAGAATGGGTGATTATAATAGGTCACAAAAAGAATGGCATCAGAATTCTTAATATATTCGAAAGCAGCACCAGTATGCCGAGCATTTATTGAATCCGCTCCAGGAGTGTCAACAAGTACCATTCCCTGCTTTGTCATTTCACAGTCATAACGCAATTCAATCAAATCAACGAGACACGATTTGGACTCTTCAGCAGCAAAACGTTTAAACCCTTCAAGGTCCACTGTAATGACATTTCCTAAATCACTTTTGTGAGGAGGCAATCCTTGATAAAAAGCCCTTAGGAAAGATAGATGCGTTTTCCCTTTATCCACTTCCCCTGCGGTTTCAATGATCTGTCCAGCAAGATGGTGAGCCTCATCGAGTGATTTTGCTGTCTTACCAAAAGCAACTAAAGCTAAGGTTACATCTTCTAGCAGCATAGCTTCGGTTTTTAATTTAACTGTTGCCGTACCATGTGGATGCTCAGCGTCAGATGACATGATTTTGTTAATGGCAGCAGTAGTAGGATTTGGCGAAACAGGAAGAACGCTTTCTCCCATTAACGCATTTGCAAATGAAGATTTGCCTGCACTAAATGCACCGAATAGCGCAACCGTGAAAGTCTGCTTTTCTAGTCGGTTTGCCTTATCTGTTAATTCTTTATAAAGTGATTGAAAACCTTTCAAAGGTTGAATTAGTTTGGCTGCCTGCTGTAAATTTGATGCAGTCTCCATTAACTTTTCCTTCCCACGTAAATCTATCGTATTAGATAATGGAACGCCTACAGTTGATTCTGCTGCCTTAGTTTCGATTTCAAGATCCGCCACATGTAGTTCGTTAGCCTGCTTAACCCTATTGTCATCATTCGTGTTCATAATTTTGACTGTAATATTTTTTTCTTCTTCATCCCATTCAGTCAAAAGTGTCTCGACATAACGCTCATCCATTAGCGATACCGTTTGATTAGCAATACCCTCTAATTGTTCTGTTTGGGACTCGATTTCTGCATTCATCGCTGCGGTAACTTTGAGGGCTTCCGCAAATTCAGCAAAACCTTCAAGTTCATTATCGATGGATATCGTCTGTTGCTCCACTATACCCTGCATGACAGCAATCATGCTGTGCAAAAATTCTTCAGCTTCATCACGTGACTTTTTTTTGATAGCAGAGGCCAAATCATTTGTATAGTTTAAAACGTATTCACCTGTAATATTGACTTGGGGCTTTAAAGAATTTTTTATGTAAGCTTCTGTCACCTCGATGTGCAGGGCCTGAGCCTTACTTTCAAGCGTTGAGTCATGGACTTCAGCTTCAGTAAGGGTTTTAACCGCTAACTCTTTAAGATGCCATTCAAGCTGGGTTTTGACCTTCTCTTGTAAATCTGCCAAGAATACGTTTAGACGCTCCTCGCGCTCGGCCTCCGTTTTTTTCTTGGCAAATAATAGCCCCATTTTAAAATCGGGTTGTGCTGATTCCAAGAATGATTTACCTAGGTCCCGTGTAGCCGCCGGCATGATGTAAGCACTTTTCAAAATGGTTTCTAAATCTTTTGCAAATTGCACTTTCACATTCTCTAAACGTTCTGTTAATGATTTTTTTCCCTTTATAAGGCTGTCCACTTTATTCGTTAGGTCGATTCGCTCTTCATATGGAAGTTCTGATAAAACTTCAAATTCACTGGCATGATCCTCTTCATACTGTTCCTTCAGCCAAATAAGGTGTCTTTCGATTAGGGCCTTTGCCGATTGCATTATGGCATCTTTCCCATCATTTTGACCTTTCTCTGCCATTTCATATATAAATTGACGAACGGTTTCGATTTCATTCTCACTATTGTTCAAGTCTCTGACTGATGTATAAAATATTCCATCAGGGTATACATTCCAGTTTGCAAATGCTTCAGAAACAGATAATTTAAAGTCTTGGAAGCTGAGCTCATTTTCATCATGTTTATCAATCATATTGATAATTAAATATGTTGGTTTTTCCGCTTCTAACAATTCTTTAGTAAAAAGAAAGTTCACTTCTGATTGAACATGATTATAATCCATTACATAGAAGACTACATCAGCAAGATGCAAGGCCGATTCAGTAGAAACTCTATGTGCATCATCTGTCGAATCAATCCCTGGCGTATCCATGATTGCACATGACTCTGGCAGTGAAAACTGATTGGAGCTTATTGTTATTGCCGATACTGAATCACCATCTTTAGCAAATTTCTTTACCTCTTTAAAATCATAAGGGGCGGGAAATACGACCGGTGCCTGATGATGATAAAAGACTTTGGCATAGTCCTCCCCTTTTTGAACCTTAACCGTATTGGCACTCGTTGGAATCGGACTTGAAGGCAATACTTGATCATCTAGGAAGAAGTTAATCATGCTTGATTTCCCTGCTGAAAAATGCCCGCAAAAAGCAATGATAAATTCCTCATTTTTCACTTTCATGATTAGCTGTTTCAGTTTATCAGCATTGCTTGTATCTCCTGCTGATTGAAATTTCTCATACATGGCAGTCAAAATCCCCAATTTAGACTGTTGCTTTAATGTTTCTTGAATCATGAATCCATACCCCTTAATCTATCGTCATTTTAATAATCTTATTGTAAACGATTTCGATTGTTATTCATACCGAAAGCTTTTAGTTTTACTATATGAATTCTTACAAAACGTGTTCAGAAAACAAAAAAATCCACCGATTGGTGGGTTCCACTTTGTTTGTTTACATCTACGTAATTACTTTCTGAATGCATAAAAAAACCAGGTAATTTACCTGGTTGTAGGAGATGGGTTATATGTAGCTCGGTTTTCAATTGTTGACTCCGTATAAGCTTTTACTGCCTTTGCCGGTTTTTGAATATTACTTAATACATGTTTCATCACAAAACTATATGTAGCGATTGTCAATAAAATGAATAACCAGACCATTACGAACACCATCCTCTTTTATATTGGGTAGCTTTTAAGTTTCAAAAATATTTATCAGTAAGTGAATGAGAATAATTTTCATCTTCAATTAGAATTTTATCACGAACGATAATCATTTTCAATAAGAAAAATGAAACTTTTATTATTTTTGCTTAAAAACTGTAGAATATTCTGTGTGTGTTTTTAAAGCCTTCTCTTCCAAGGGGATTCTCACCGCCATCATCCAAGCGTTCAACAAACTAAAAATAATAGCTGTATAATAAGCATTGAATAATAAGGAAATGACGATAATCTCCGTTGCTACAATGAGATAGTTAGGATGTTTGAAGTATTTATAAGGGCCTTTAACTACAACTTCGGCATTTGGCACCACAATGATTTTCGTATTCCAATGTTTTCCTAGTGAACTGATTACCCAAACCCTGCCTGACTGAGCAATGAGAAAAAGAGTCAACCAGATCGGCCAAAGCGTAGCAATTTTCCTTTCATAGACCATTACCTCGATAGTGAGTACAATAAAAAAACTCAGGTGCATCAGAACCATCCACCGATAATGGGACTCACCGAACTCAATAGCCCCCTCCATTTTCAACTGCTTTTCGTTTTGTTTTGCAATAAATAATTCAACAAGACGCTGAATAGCAATCAGCACAATAAAAATGGTGAAAACCATCATTTCCACCTCATTAACACTAGTTCTGAAGAAAACCCTGGCCCCAATGCAGCTGCCAAGCCATATTCACCTATATTCCCGCCACGAATCATGAATCTTTCTAGTACATACAAAATCGTAGCCGAAGACATATTTCCAAACTCCCTCAATATACCCATTGACTCTGCTGTCATGCTTTCATTAAATCCCAGAGCTTCGTGATAGGCATCGATTACTTTTTTTCCTCCAGGATGCGCTATAAAATCTTTCACATCCCCCAGCATCAATCCATTCTCCACTAAAAAAGATTCCACGTTAGGTTTAAGCCAATCTTTGATAATGGTTGGAATATCTTTTGAAAAAACCACGTACAACCCTTGATCTTTAACTTCCCACCCCATTACATCCAACGAATTTGGCATAAGCGTTGATTGTGAATCTAAAAATTTTAAATGCTGATCTTTTTTCGAGAACTTTTCAGCTGACACTTCATCACCACAAATTAAAACGCAGCTAATTCCATCAGAAAATAAGGATGTTCCAATTAAATTGCTCTTGGAAATATCGTTTCTTTGAAAGGTTAAGCTACACAATTCCACACTTAATACTATGACCTTTGCTTTCGGATATGCTTTACAATATTCAAAAGCACGCGATAGCCCACTCGCTCCCCCCGCACATCCTAGCCCCCATATGGGAATTCTTTTTGTATGTGGGTTAAAAGGTAGTTCATTCATTATTCTTGCATCAATGGTAGGAGTAGCCATCCCTGTACTTGATATATAAAAGAAGGCATCAAGCTCACTTGGCTGCAGTTTATCTTTTAAAAATTCAGTGTTAGCTAAACATTTTTCAATTGCTTCTTTACCAAACTCGACTGCTTGTTTAATATATATATCATTCCTTTCCGCAAACGTATGTTCCTCTTTGAACCAATCAAGATCATTTGAAAAATAACGATTTTCGACTTGGCCATTTTTAAATGCCCGCAATAATCGTTCAATATTCTTAAAAGAGGAACCAAAGATTTCCCTGGAAAATTCCATGATCTTTTCCTGTGAAAGTAAATAAGGAAGTTTTATATGAGATGCGGATAATAAATATGGCATGAACCCACCCCTTAATATACATGATATGGTTAATATACCCACAATAACCCATTTAATGCTTTAACGATAAATAGTGATATATATAGGTTTTTTATAAATATTTTGTTTTTTTCATTTTATTAAGTAGGTAAAAAAACCTATATCTTTGATAAGATATTCAAAAGCCTTCTCTTTTTTCTAATCAGTCTTCGAACAGGAAACCATCAGCGTGCTAATTGGCATGACAGTTGATTTCCGAGGAAGATTTTTCATTGAGGAACTAGTGGATGCATGAGGAAAATAGTCGAGCCATGTTTGGTATCCCTCTAGAAGGAGAAATGCTTGACTCATTTGCGCAGAACTTGGCAATATGCTAGCTGTTATTATAGCAACATCCTTAACAGTGGATGAGACCATTATGGATATTACCCCTCCAACTGTTTTTGTCGGTCAAATATACGGCTTTAATCAAGTAATCATTTTCCTGATTATACTGAATGGGCCCATAAGATTCATATTATCTTGATGATTGAATTGTAGTTTTTAAATCATAAAACCCCCCTTACCTTCACAAGCGGTAAGGGGGGCCTTCATTCTTCCTTCTTTATTGAGGATTGGTTTTGTACTTGTATAATGATATTTTGAAATTCCTCTTTTCCGCACACACGGCATCTAAATTCCTGATTTAATATAGTTCGACAATGAATACAATATTTTTTTTCCATCTCTATCACTTACTTTCTTGTATAGATACTATCAATATATTCAAAAAGTGAAGAGAGTTTCCTTTTATCTGTTAAATCTTTTTTTCATTATAATTAGAATTCTCTGGAGGGCTTTCTTTCAATCCGGTAATGATTTAATAACCAATCAGAATAAAAAAATACTGCCTCAAACGCAAAAATATCTGTGCGTTTGAGGCAGTTTACTCTAAGGTATAAATCTATCAGCTTTTTCGAAACTATTTAGGCTACTTTCCGTCCTTCGATACGTGCTTCTTTCACTTTCCCGTTTGCAGGGACGATATTGAAAACAATATTCAAGAAAATAGCGGTCAAACTTCCTGCCACAATTCCGTTATCCGTTAAAATTTGGATACTTTCTGGAATTTGAGCAAATAGCTCAGGAACAACCGTTACCCCAAGTCCCATACCTACTGAACAGGCGATAATCAATAAATTTTCTTGGGAAGCAAAGTCTACTTTGCTTAACATTTTAATTCCTGCTGCAATAACCATTCCGAACATGGCTACCATCGCTCCGCCTAAAACGGATGAAGGAATAATGGTCGTGAACGCACCTATTTTAGGAACAAATCCGATCAAAATAAGCATACCTGCTGCTGTATAAATAACATTTCTTGTCTTAATACCGGACAATTGTATCAGACCGACATTCTGTGAAAATGCCGTATAAGGAAATGCATTAAACAACCCACCCAACATGATCGCAATCCCCTCAGAACGATATCCACGTGCTAGATCATCTTCTGAAATCTCTTTATCTGTAATTTCCCCTAATGCATAATAAACACCTGTTGATTCCACTAAGCTAACTATTGCCACCAATGTCATTGTAATAATAGCTGTAATGTTAAATGTCGGAGTTCCAAAGTAGAAAAAATGAGGTAAATGCAACCAAGATGCACTTGCTACTGAGCTAAAATCCACTTTCCCCAGGAAGAAAGCTACAAATGTTCCGACTAGTAAACCTAATAAAATAGAAATAGAACGTACAAATCCCGTTGAGAATTTATACATAAAAATGATAAATAGCAATGTTCCAAAACCAAGACCCACATTATTCAAGGCACCGAAATCAGCTGCACCTTGGCCGCCCCCCAGATTGTTAATCGCAACTGGAATAAGCGTGATTCCGATAATCATAACTACTGATCCTGTAACAACAGGAGGGAAAAATCTTGCCAACTTACCAAAAAACTTACTTATTATAACCACAATCAATCCTGAGACCAAAATGGCTCCATAAATGGTAGTGACTCCATATTGGGTACCAACCGCAATCATTGGGCTAACTGCTGTGAATGTGCAGCCAAGAACGACTGGCAGCCCAATTCCAAAGAATTTATTTTTCCACACTTGTAATAAGGTTGCTATACCACACATTAAAATATCAATCGATACTAAATAAGTTAACTGCGCTGCCGTTAAACCCAACGCCCCACCGACTATCAGGGGAACAACAATCGCACCTGCATACATCGCAAGTACATGTTGTAATCCTAAAGAAGCAACTTTTATTGGTGATTGGTTAGACATTTACTGTTGCCCCTTCCTGTTCCTCAGCGAATGTTATCTCGCCGAATTTCAACTTTGCGATTCGAGCTAGAGATTCCACTTGGAAGCCTTGTTCTCTGAGATCCTTTCCACCACTTTGGAAAGCTTTCTCAATTACAATCCCGATTCCGGCCACTTCTGCTCCAACTTGGTCACAAATATCCGCCAAACCTCGGGCTGCTTGACCAACTGCAAGAAAGTCATCGATGATCAATACCTTATCACCTGCTTCAATATATTTATTGGACACCGTGATTGTATTCGTTTCTTGCTTAGTAAAGGAATGAACAGATGCTGTCACTAAACCTTCAGTCAAAGTCAGTGATTTACGTTTACGTGCAAAAATTAGCGGAACTTCTAATTCTAAGGCCGCCATCAGTCCAGGTCCAATCCCTGAAGATTCAATCGTTAGTACTTTTGTTATTTCCTTATGTTCAAAACGTTTCACAAATTCCTTACCGATTTCTTTCATCAGGATAGGATCCATTTGGTGGTTTAAGAATGAATCTACTTTTAAAATATCTTCTGATAAAGCTTGACCCTCGGACAAGATTTTTTCCTTTAAAAGTTGCATGAAGGTTCCTCCCAATCTTGGATGTTTATTTAACCCATAGTCATGCAGATGTTTCCCGACAAATAAAAAGCCCAAGAAACATTGCAGCACTTTTTTTAGAGTGAGGCAATATTTCTTGGGCATAAATGAAAAAGGACTCAACAAAACCCTTTTATTGTGCGACAAGATCTATTACTCACCCATAGTCGAATTATTTACGGTAATTCGGTAGAAACTTGCAGGCCATATCCCTGCTATTATACGAGTGAAACTTTATATTTTTGTAATATATGAATTATAACAACGCTTTCTCTATTTGAAAAGGTATTTTTAACAAAAACCGAACTTTCACTTTAAATAACAAATGATCATTCGTATTTTTAGAAAATTTAGAAATTGACTGATCGTTTCATAGGATTTTTCCTACCATCTATGTGTGAAAAAATCCAGACTATATAATCTTCACAATTTTTTCACAACTTGATACACATCAAAAGCAAATTTTTATACTTACTTCAACTTTACACTATATCGAACTTATAAAAGTAACGATTGAACAATTTGTGAAAAGAGAAAAAGTGGATTCTAACTTACCACTACTTTTGTATGATGAACATGTACTCATGTATTTTTGGGAATTAGAAAGGAGTGAAAACGATGGCCGCACCTAAACTTAAGAACAAATCACAAATAAAAGAGACTTCTAATTTAAAAGGTACACTTGCTTCTGTTTTAATTCTAGGAATTATTCTAATTATTGTATGGGTCAGCATCTATTTTATTTTTGTAAATCGTTTAGGTTAATTGAGGAGGAGAAATAATGCACATGCACAAGTTTGAAAAGGTTTGGTTGATTTTCGGTACAGTAGCCCTGCTAGTTTTCTTGACAGTGCTTGGGGTTAGTGCTTTCTATCTAGGGAATCAACCTCCCAGCTGTTTAGTTACAATTGATCCTGAAAAAGTGGAGGTCACTGCTCCATTTAATGCCCCTGGCTTACATGAGGTCACAGGAAAAGATTGGGACTATGAATTAGTGTTTGTAGCTTCTGCCTTTTCGTATAGTCCTGCAAAAGTGGAGATCCCTAAAGGTTCAACTGTCAAGGTTATCGCAACATCAAAAGATGTTATCCATGGCTTTGAGATAGCTGGGACTAACGTTAATATGATGCTTGAACCTGGATTCGTCAGTGAATATACCACTAGATTTAATAATGAAGGAGAAAATTTGATTATTTGCAATGAATATTGCGGGGTTGGTCACCACATGATGAGCTCCCGTATCGAGGTGGTTTCAAAATGAAAAAAACGGCTGAAAATGAAAAAGTTCACCCACTGGATGCAAAACTATCCATGGCTCATTTCTATGTAGCCATTATTGCTTTAGCACTTGGAGGATTTGCAGGATTACTTCAAACTTTGGTTCGCTCAGGCAGAATGGAATTACCTGCCGGTATAACGTATTATCAATTACTTACGGTTCACGGAGTTTTACTTGCTCTGGTGCTAACAACTTTCTTTATCATAGGATTTCAGCTATCAGCAGTTAGTAAAACAATCGGTCCATTGTCCACCCCTTCCAGAATTGCAGGCTGGATTGGTTTTTGGACAATGACACTCGGCACTGTTATGGCCGCTGTTATGGTTTTATTAAATGAAGCATCTGTCCTTTATACTTTTTATGCACCTCTTCAAGCGCATCCTATTTTCTATGGTGGCTTAACACTTGTGATCGTTGGCAGCTGGATTAGTGGTGGAGCCCTTATAGCGGCATACCGCAAGTGGAAGAAAAACAATCGCGGCCAAGCAAGCCCCTTATTAAGTTTTATGGCTGTTGTAAATACTCTACTTTGGATTGTTGCTACTATCGGAGTGGCAGCTACCGTGTTATTTCAAATTCTCCCATGGTCATTAGGCTGGGTGGATTCTATTAACGTTTTAGCAAGCCGAACTTTATTTTGGTATTTCGGGCATCCGCTCGTATATTTTTGGTTGCTACCAGCTTATATGTGCTGGTATGTAGTGATTCCTAAAGTCATTGGCGGGAAAATTTTTTCAGATTCATTGGCTCGAATGTCTTTTATTCTTTTCCTGCTTTTCTCTATCCCTGTTGGACTTCATCACCAATTGCTAGAACCCGGTATCGATCCTGCCTGGAAGTTTTTACAAGTGATTTTAACCTTCTTGGTCGTTGTTCCATCTTTAATGACGGCCTTTTCTTTATTCGGATCTTTTGAACAATACGGACGTTCTCAGGGTGCCCAAGGGATATTCGGTTGGTTTAAGATGCTACCTTGGGGAGATGCGCGTTTTACCGTTCCTTTTATCGGAATGGCGGCTTTCATACCAGCAGGTGCCGGAGGCTTAGTCAATGCCTCAAACCAATTAAACCAGGTTGTCCATAATACTATTTGGGTTACAGGACATTTTCATTTAACGTTGGCGACTTCCGTAATCCTAACTTTCTTTGGGATTTCATATTGGCTCGTTCCCCATTTAACTGGACGCACCTTAACAAAAAAATTAAATAAATTAGCGATTATTCAAGGGGTCTTTTGGGCAATTGGGATGTCCTTTATGTCTGGGGCCATGCATATCGCTGGATTGCTGGGAGCACCTCGCCGCTCTTCGTACTCCACTTATGGAGATTCCACACAGGCACTTGATTGGATTCCTTATCAAATCGCCCAAGCTGTAGGTGGAACCATACTCTTTATCGGGATTATTTTATATATCATTATTTTTATACAGTTATCCTTCATTGCTCCAAAAGGCAACGAAGAGTTCCCTGTTGGTGAAGTTACTGATAAAGCCGAAAAAACGCCTCTCGTTTTTGAAAATTGGAAATTATGGCTTGGAATAACTGCGAGCACTCATTCTCTTTGCGTATACAATTCCGTTTATTGATATTCTCCAAAATGCACCACCGGGATCAAAAGGATTTAAATTATGGTGATCCTACACCATAAAAAAACCTTGGCAGATTTGCCAAGGTTTTTTTATTTGAAGATTTTATTTAATTTTATAAACTTCCTTATACTTACTTTCAAGATAATCTATTAAATACTGCACGTTTAAGCCTTCACCTGTTGTTTCTTTCAAAATCTCAAGCGGCTTTTTTGTTTTTCCGTATTTATGTATCTTTTCATTAAGCCATGTTCTAATTGGAGCAATATCACCGGATGCCAACAAATCATCAAAATCAGGCAAATCTTTAAACATAGCCTGCTTGATTTGGGCCGCATACATATACCCTAATGCATAGGATGGGAAGTAACCAAAGCTGCCGTCTGACCAGTGTACATCTTGTAGAACGCCCATGGCATCATCTTCAGGTACAATCCCTAAGTATTCCTTGTATTTTTTATTCCAAACCTCCGGTAAATCCTTCACTTCAAGCTCTCCATTAAAAAGTGCTTTCTCCAGTTCATAACGAATCATAATATGTAAAGGATATGTCAGTTCATCAGCTTCAATACGGATGAAGGACGGTTTTGATTCGTTAATGCCACGGTAAAAGTCATCAAGTTTCACATCAGCAAATTGTTCTGGTGCATACTCTTTTAAAAGAGGGTATTTATTTTTCCAGAAACTATAGTTTCGTCCAATAAAATTTTCAAAAAACAATGATTGTGATTCGTGGATTCCCATTGACGTCCCATCATCTAGCAGTGTCCCCGTTAACTCTTCAGCGATATTCTGCTCATAAATAGCATGTCCACATTCATGAATCGTACCAAAAATCGCCCCTCTAAAATCATATTCATCATAGCGGGTCGTCACCCTTACATCACCTCTGTTGATTCCAGTCGCAAAAGGGTGGACTGTTTCATCCAACCTTCCAGCCTTGAAATCGTATCCAAGCTGTTTTAAAACTCGAAGATTGAGTTGATGCTGTTGTTCTTTCGGGAATTCTTTATAAAGGAAAGCAGTTTCAGGTTGATGCTTACTCTCCGCTATTTGTTTTACTAGAGGAACTATACTTGCTCGCAGTTGACTAAATACCTTATCAAGAATGTCAACGGTCATACCTGGTTCATACATATCTAATAGGGTATTATATTTCTGACCCTCATAACCCCAATATTCAACGAATTTACGAGTATAGGCAACAATTTGTTCCAGATAAGGTTGAAATAACGAAAAATCCGCCTTTTCCCTTGCCTCTTCCCAAGCGCTTTCAGATCGGGATTGTAAAATAACGAATTCTTTAAATTCGTCTGCTGGGATTTTCTTATTCCTTTCAAACTCTTTTTTACATTCTTGTACCATTTTATTCGTCGTTTCACTAAGAGAAGCTTCCTCTGTTGTAAGGTCGTCGATGAAGCACTCCATCTCTTTACTTGTGATCATATTGAAAACTTCAGAGGAAAGTACCCCAATAACTTCAGAACGCTGCTCTACTCCCTTTTTGGGTGCACCTGTACGTAAATCCCAATTAATTAATGCGAGGGCTTCATTATAGGCTGAAATTTTCTTCACATATTCTTGAAATTCTTTTTCTATCACATTAGTACCCTTTTTCATATTCACTGCCCCTTCCATCTACACTTTACCATATTATACAAAAAGTTTTCATATCAGAACTACCAGCAGCTTAAAAATAAAATAAGAGCCAAGGGCTGGCTTTGCCCCTTGACTCTCAAAATAGTTTAATTAAAGCGATACAGGAAGAACAGAAATAATTTTCTCTTTCACCTGTTCCGAAAGATCCTTCTCAATCAAAATCTGTACGGTCCCCGAGTCATTGCTGGTACGGATCAAACGTCCAATTCCCTGACGCAAGCGAAGAAGCATATATGGAAGATCCACTTCTTCAAATGCATTAGTAACCGAGTTTCGTTTTGCCTCGAATACTGGATCATGTGGCGGGAATGGAAGTGAGTGAATCACTACATTTTGTAATGAAGCCCCCGGAACATCGAGCCCTTCCCATAAATGATATGAGAACAGAACAGATTGCTCTTCTTCTTGAAACCTTTTAACAAGATCGCTAATCTCCGCTTCACCTTCAAAATAAAAGGGATATGCTGTTTTCTGGCTGTTTTCCTTGAACCATTGCAATTCTTCTTTTGATTGGAATAATACTAGCGTTCTACCTTCATTTTCCTCAATCGTCTTCATTGTATAATTAAGTTTAGCCAATTTGTCTCCATTTTCAAAGACCGGCATATTCATTTTCATGACTTCATCATAATCAAAAGGCGATTCAACAGAGAAGCTATCATACTTATCTATCCCTAAGCTATCTGCAATGTATTGGAACGATTTATTATCAGATAATGTTGCCGAAGAAAAAATGTAAGGGATTTTTTTAGAAAAAACTTGTTCAGACAAAATATCTTGTACAAGCCTTGGCATAATGACCAATGTTTTTGTCATTTCATTTTCTTCAAACCATGATACCGCCTGTTCATCCTTCACAAATAGAGAAAGTGAGTATCCTAGCTGTTCTAAGTATTCTTCTGTCACTTTTAAATCATAGTCATTAATGGTGTACATTTCCGCTTCAAAAACAAGGTTTTCTTCTAACTCTTCAACCTTTTTATGAAGCTTTTGTGCAAAGTTTGTAATTTCTTTGGACATCGGAATTTCATACCGATTAGAACCACTAACATGAATGGCCTTTTCATCAAGCAAATCGAAGAACTCTTCATTAATGTCAATTAATTCTTCAATGATGTAAAGCGTTTCTTCACGCACCTGGTTGGCTGTTAGCAATTCTAAAACCGAAGCAAGAGTTTGTTCACCAACTTTATACGTTAGTGCCTTTTGAGCAGAAAACTCCAATAAATGGCCTTCATCAAAGACTACACAGCTATGTTCTGGCAATAACGGTAACTGTCCTTCACGCTTACGTTTTTCTTTTGTCCAAACATGCTCCATAAAGAAGTCATGTGAACAAATGATCAAATCACTTGATTTTCGGTAGTGGTCTCGTGAAAGGGTTTGTCCACAACGATGGCGTTTATCACACGTAAAACAGTTTTGAAGCTGATCCCAGCCTACTTTTGACCAGTCTTCATCATTCAAATATGGATATTGTTTACGGTCCCCATAAGCAGTATAAGCATTCATGGATGAGTTATCATGGACAAACTTGGGAAGTTCATCATATAGCTGATCTATTCCCTCTGAATCTTCATGATTCACTGCATACTCCAATTTCTTAAGGCATACATATTGATCATGATATTTGGCAAGACGTACATCCACTTCAATACCTAATGCGTTCTTAATTTTTTGAATGTCGCCTTCTTCTTTGACAAGCTGTTCAATCAATGTTTCGTCTGCACACGAAATAATTGCCGGTTTATTAGTATATCGGGCATAACAAATGGCATATAGTAAATAGACCAATGTCTTACCAGTCCCTACACCAGCCTCCGCAAAACTTACATTCTTTTCTTTAAAGGCTTTTTCTAATTGAAAAGCCATGAAGATTTGTTCGTCACGCAGCTCAAATCCTTTTTCGGGAAGAATATCGTAAAAAACATCACCGATCCATTCTGAAAGCTTATCGTAAAAAGAATCTTCCTTTGTAACCGAAAAAGGCAGTGTTTTAAGCATCATGGTCTCCCCTTTTATCTATCATCAGTATATAAAATTTCGTAAAATAACTTATCTAGGCAAAAGTATATTATCCTTTATTCTACATTGATAGTCAAGTTATTTACCTTTCTACAAGAAATGAATTTTCCCGTATAAACTGCATCTTCTATGTATGTAAGCAAAGCGGCTCCCTACTCGTAAAATAAAAGACAGGCTCTTCATGAGAGCCTGTCTGTAAGTACTATTTAGTTGAATTAAGCTTTGTTTACGTTTGATGCTTGTGGTCCACGTTGACCTTGTTCTACATCAAATGTAACATCTTGGCCTTCTTCAAGTGTTTTGAAACCTTCGCCTTGGATAGCTGAGAAATGTACGAATACATCGTCTCCACCTTCACGTTCGATGAATCCAAAACCTTTTTCTGCGTTAAACCATTTTACTTTACCTTGTTCCATTTTTGTTGCCTCCTAGTGTGTTCGCCACACATTATATTACTATCCTTGCTCATTGAATATTAAGGTATTCCTTAAATCTGAACAAAAATAATTCATTATTAGAATAACAGAAAAGGAAATGATAAGCAAGACTGGAACCTATTATGAATAAAATGTCCTGACTATTCTAAATTTTCCATTATATTATACCTATTTATTCATTTCTCGGTTGTTTTGGCGGCCGTTTTCCCCAATACTGATAAAGGTCCGCTCGGATGAATCCATTGAACAACTTCCTTTTTTTAGTTGCAGGCTTACCATAAAACTGTTCAAAGTCAGGGTTCGAGGTAATCATGTACACTGACCAAGTATCAAGCTTCTTGAAGGCCTGCCCCATTTCTTTATACATCTGTTCAACAGCTTTTTTCTCCCCTAGACGTTCACCATAGGGTGGGTTCCCCACAATAACACCATATTCTTTCCTGGTCGAGATATCTCTCACTTGCATTTGTTTGAATTCAACAAGATCACCAAGTCCTGCTTCAAAACTATTGGCTTTTGAAATTTCAACCATGCGATGATCAATATCACAACCTGTTATGTCTAAATACTGATCATAATTCGCTAAATCTTCAGCTTCAATTCTCGCTTCATCCCAAACCTTACTGTCCATCCAAGCCCAGCTTTCAGAAACAAATTCCCGGTTAAAACCAGGAGCGATGTTCTGCCCAATCAATGCAGCTTCAATAGGAATAGTTCCAGATCCACAAAATGGGTCAATGAAAGGTTTATCCGGTTTCCAATTAGTCAGCATGATCAATGCAGCCGCCAAAGTTTCTTTAAGGGGCGCTTCCCCTTGCCCTGTGCGATATCCGCGCTTATGAAGTCCTGCACCTGATGTGTCCATAGTAAGTGTCACTACATCTTTTAAGATAGAAACTTCAATTTTAAACAAAGGACCTGTTTCTTCAAACCAAGATACTTGTTTATATTTACTTTTCAATCTATCAACAATCGCCTTTTTAACGATAGCCTGACAATCAGGGACACTGTAAAGCTGCGATTTAACTGATTTACCACTTACAGGGAACTCAACGTCTGCAGATAAGTAATCTTCCCAGTTCAAGGCTTTTGTTTTTTCAAACAGCTCATCAAAAGAATAAGCTTTAAATTCAGCGACTTTAATTTTCACACGGTCTGCACTGCGCAGCCACAAATTAGAGCGAGCAATGGCTGATTGGTCCCCTTTGTACATAATTTTCCCGTTTTCCACTTGACAATCGTAACCAAGATCCCGAACTTCCTTGGCAACAATTGATTCCAATCCCATTGCTGATGTTGCAATAATATCGAATTGTTTCATTTCTTCATGCACCTACTTTCCATTAATCAAAATCGGTTCCCGCATTTTTCCAAATTTTTTTAATTCAGAAACAGGTAGCGGTTTTGACAAGTAAAACTCTTGAATGATATCACACTTTTGCTTTTTCAAAAAGTCTACATGCTTTTTATGTTCAACGACTTCAGCAATGATTTCCAGATTAAGTGTCTTCGACATCGTGATGGTAGCTTTTACAATGAGCAAGTCACCTTTATAATTGACCAACTTTTCATTAAAACTTTGATAAATTTTCATTGTATCAATCGGAAACCATTTAATATAACTTAAGGAAGAATAACCAGTACCAAGATCATTGATAGACAAAATGCCCCCCTGTTTTTTAAGAACAACCAATTATTCAACAGAACCCTCTGCATTTGCCATAATTCTGCTATCCAACAGTTTCATTCCTTGCGCAATAGGGGAAATGTTCTTATTTTCAATAAGGACAATACCTTTTTCTAACATTATTCCTGTTAAAATACAAACTAGAAATGTTAATGCTAACCTTGCAATTAGGATACCCAGAAATATGGAATCACTTAACATACTCACATGTTCATTTTATAACCAACTGGCTGATTTAGGTTAACAAGGTCTGTCTCTTTTGGAAAAGAAATGAACTCTCCAAGGTGATATGTATTCCAGTCCAATCACATCTCCTGTTTCCAAGTGAACTTGCGGAAGATAATGTACCTGCAACTCATTTCTTTCAATTGCAGTCAAAATCCAAGTTTAACACAGAAAGGTATTGATTATACCCTTATGAAAGTTATTATTATTATACTCATGATTTAGAGTTAACATTGCCGTACCCAACAATACGTCTTACTGACCCACTTTTGAAACTGATCTTTTTTCTCGATTGGTAATGTCCAAAAATAGAGCAACGTAATACATCCCGATTCGACTCTTCGGAAATGGGGGAATCTTAACTATAAGGTAAAGAACTCCCCCTTTATGGATAATCACTGGTGAATCACTATACATATCATATTGCTGTATAAAAGTATTAGTAAATTAAAAAAACTCTAGAATACTGACCTGTTCATTTATGTCACTCACATAATCTTCGAATACTTTTACAAAGTCATTTTCACTTCTATGATAAGGTATTTTGCACCTATAGTGTTAAGATATTGAGGGAAATTTAAAATGGATAATTTTTTCACAAACAAAAACTCTCCTTTTAAAAAGGAGAGTTGTGCTTTAAGTGTTATATGGTAACGTTCTGTAAGCCATGTTTTGTTCCTCAGTACTGCAAGCGACTCACGTCTCGTACTTCGGCGGTAATCATCTATCTACAGAAGCATAGCTTCTGTCCTTCTCCTCGTTCAATTCCAAGGAAGAAAGCGCCCCTACCATTAATTTGGGTTTCTCGCTCGTGGGGTTTACCTCGTTCCACCCTTTACATTTCTGTAAAGGCTCCGTCACTGTGGCACTTTTATAGGTATTCATGCCATATCCAAAAGGACTTAGGCATTTTCCCAGCCGTCAGCAATCCAAGACTGCTGCCCAAGCTTATTTTTTCGCCAGGCACGAACACTACGGACATCTCAGTCCGTGCGAGCATGGACTTTCCTCTACTGCAAAAAAATGCAGCAGCAATTACCCAAACGTTAACATAACATTATTGATTATAATACATTATTCAAGAAAACACAATACAAATTATTTTACCTTTTAAAAACATTAATCAAAAAGCTTGTTTCCAAATACGTGCTTTTCCAAGTTGGATAACCGTTTAAGGATATCAAAGTTAGTGGTCCCAGGAGTGGCACCAGGTGCAGGTTGGCTCGGACGTTTTGTACTCTCTTCGGCCTGTTTTTTTAATTTAAGATTTTCTTGTTTAAGATCATCAATTTCCTGATGAAACACTTCATAATCTTTAATGATTAGATCCAGAAATTGATCCACATCCTCAGGTTTATAACCCTTTATGGCTGTTTTAAAATCTTTTTCAAGAATATCTTTAGCCGTTAATTTTATCTTATCGGATAGCATAAGACTTCACCTCAATACTTTCGCCAATACAATCGACTTTTTATTATTTTTTCAAATCTACTTGGGTTTGTCAACGAAACACTTTTTTTATACGTCATACTTTTTTTAGTGCCCGATATGTACTCCCATAAATCTGTATCTAATTTTCATCATAATATGAATATGCTTTTGAAACAACTTTTAGTCCATAATTATTTTTACTGTGCTAATCTTCGGCCCAACTGTCTTCTTCTGCAGCCAGTTGCAGATCATCAAAGCTTATCTGTAAAATAGGGTATAGTTGAGTTTCCGCTTTTTTCATTGCTTCGTAATAAGGATATTGGGCGGATCCTTCTTTTTCGGGATCAAAAATGATTAGCATGGCATCACTTTTATGGACCATATAACGATTTTTAGTTTTCAGCTGTTGTGGTCCTTCATACGGTTTTTTGAAGATGGATTCTATAAAATCAGCACGTGCTAAAATGGAACGGTAATAGTCTTGATTCGTCTCGTTCCATGACTCTTCCTGTTTCAGGAAGGGAGTAAGTACCCCTAATTTAAGCTGGGTATATTCTTCCTGTATCTCGAATACTACTTCTGCACTCCATAGTTCTGTGCCTAACTGGCCTGAAATAATTACCCATTCTAACCCCTCTTCCACCAATGGTAAAAGACGTTGCTTAATTGCTTTTTTTATATATTTTACTGCTTCATGATCATTTTTAAATATTCCCATTTCAAAAGCTTTGTAGCCAGTTATGTACAAAACCTTCATTACTTGGCCAATCTCCCTTTTCACATGATTATGTAAGAAGATAAGGGCTTAAAATAAGCCCTTAAATTTTAATATCCGAAATGCCCAGGTGGGCAGCAATGATGGTGGTGATGCGGCCTTCCACAAATAAAGTTTTGAGTGTAACACTCATTCACTACAGATTGAGTATGCGGAAAGTAATGTTTATACGTGTTTACATGTTTATTAACGGTTGTAGTATGTGATGGGTGAACGACAGGTATCACTGTGTTCGAAACGTTTGTATTAACATATTGCTGCGTTGGAGATACTTGTGCTGGGGCTACTTGAGATGGAAGTGCTTGTGTTGGACCATATTGCGCTGGAGATACCGCAGTCGGATAACCGCCAGCCATCGGATAACCGCCAGCCATCGGACTAGTATAAGCTCCCATTACATGGGAAGGTTTTTTTCCAGTTGAAGCACCCATTACATTTGATGCTCCCATTACATTCGATGCACCCATTACATTGGATGTTCCCATAACATTGGATTTATGTCCTCCACAATTACGAAAATTCATTTATATTACGTCCCCTTTCGTCATAATAATTTTGGTCTTACCATTATAGACTATGAAAAAAAGGGGCTACGTGTACTGATGAAAAGACCTATTTATACGTAATAAGTATAAAACTCTATGCGACAACCTAAAAGTACACATCGTTATATGTGATAGCCCTACAAAAGTGCTTGCAGAGTGAATTTCTTATAAAAAGGAGTAGAAACTGTCTTTTAATGATGTAAATAAAACAATCGTTAAACAAAGGACAACAAAAAATAGAAATAAAGTCGTTTTATACATTTCTCCGCTCCGCTTTCACCTTGAATTTAAATGATGTAAGGCATGAAATGAATGTTTCAGAATTTCACCCTCAACCATTACCATTTTACACATAATGACTGAATGCTACAATATTTGTAACCATTTTTTTAAATTTCATAATCACGTATTTATTGACTATGTAGATTCCTATTTAAGACTATCTATATTATACAAGTCTACCCTTAGAACCTTTTTTCCTTTCGAGTCTTTGAATCCTTTTTTTCAGATCCAAGATTTTTTTTGGTAGATGGTTGCCATTCTCTGTCCTCATCATCTCTTGATGCGCATTTCTAGCACAATTTATTGCTGAAGCGATGTCCTTAAATTGATGTTCAAATAATTTTGCACATTCAATCTGAGCCTGTATCCTTAAGTGAACATCCCCTTTTAAAGCAACTTCCTTCCAAATCTCCAACGCTTCATTGAATTGCTTTTGCTTCTTTTTCAGAAAGGCTAAAGCATTACCAGCTATAATCCGATCTTCCTCACTTCCTACTTCCAATATTCTTTGATAGGTCTCAACCGATTCCTCTTTTTTTCCTAGATAATCGAGCCAGCGTGCAATTTCCATCGACTCTTCCGTATATCCATCTATTTGGAGAATTTTCCGGGACAAGTGAATATACAGAGTGATTAGTGATAAAATATCCACTTCATTATGCTTCATGATTCCAAACAAAATTTCCGGGTTCTTTCTTTCAACGAAATCAAAGTAAATCATCGGCGCCAAATATCCAGGAATATCATCCTCTCTATGTACACCTAAAATGTCTGTTTCGACAACGGATAATTTTACACGTTCTAATTTGTTTTTCCAAAGGCGTCTTGAAGCATGATACAAATCAAAATGTCCGAATTCAGGCAGTTTTGGAACATGTTCCTTTATCAAGGTATGTCTGGTTTTTAACTGCGGCCAATCAAATGACTTACCATTATATGTGACAAGGGTTTCATAATTGATGTTTTCCAGAAAGCTTTGGTAAAGCGGTATTTCACTACCAGGCTGTGGCAAGATATGCTGTTTAACGACCACTTCTTCACCTTCTAAATAGGCATAACCTAGTAAAAAAATTGTATTTCCGGCACCACCGCCAAGCCCTGTTGTTTCGGTATCGAAGAAAAAGAGTTCTTCGCTTTTTACACCTTTAGCGGAAAGGGGATGCACTAATGAAGTTTGATTCCATTCTTTCACAATCTTTTTCAACTCAGAAAATGAATACAACCCATGCTTATGATTAAGGGGATAGCGGACTTCACGGATGAAACAATAGTCATCATCGAAATGAAAGGAAACGGTATCGTTCTCCAGCCACTTATCATGAAAAGGAATATCTGTATTTACTGACGTGCTATCTTCCTCTATAGGAGAAGGATTGTTCACTGGTTCTAAGTTCATATGTGTTTTCATACGATTCAATTTATTTTTTAATGACAAAATACTGCACCTCTATTCACATACCCCTGCATTTGATGCATGGTTTCCCTTACAAAACAGATCCAATAACCGCTTTGCATCACTTTTGGCTGTCTTCGAAGCAGATTCCGTTCCGATACAGGAAGGACAGCCGTTTTCACAAGAACAATTTTCGATCATTGATTTTGTTTCCAACAAAATAACCGCAGCATTTTCAAACACTTTATCACTTAGTCCTATTCCACCTGGATAACTGTCATAAATAAAAATGGTAGGTTTTTCATTATGTGCTGCTTTAACTTGTGGATACACATGTATATCATGGGGATCACACATTACATAAAGCGGAATCATGTAATTCAGCGCGTGTGAGGCACCTATCATTCCTTGCTCGATTCGATTTTCATCCCATTCAAAAATATCAGGTTCCATGGAAAGCATGGCAGAGCTCGTATGAAGTTCCACTTCCGGGAGGCTGATTGGCCCTGATCCAATATTTTCATGAGTCTCAAATTTAATTTTTTTGAATATCGTAGGCATCGCCCGGATAGAGACATCTCCAAAAGCTGCTGTAGTTGAAGAGAATGTTTGCTGTTTATCCACTTCCAATACAGATAACTGAACAGCAAGGTTAGCATCGGTGTAATAGTCCACATTGACTTCACGTACATACGCTTTCTTTTCTTCCCAATCTAATTCTTCCACTTGGAATTGTATTCCTTGATGCAAATAAATTGCTTCATCGTGAAGAAGGGTCATCGCACTGAACGTATCCATTTCTCCGATAACCCTATTGTCTGGGGCATTCGTTTGATCGACGATGACGACATTTTCCTGTGCTGCAGAACGAAGACTGATATTGCTCGCCGGAAATGCGTCATTCATCCAATGCCATTTATCGCCATTTTGGTGTAAAACTCTTTCTTCTGTCAGAAATTCAAGAACGTCCATAATCTCCGCTTTGCCAAAGGCATCTCCTTTTTTAAAAGGAAGCTCATATGCTGCACATTTGATATGATCAACCAAGATTACGAGATTATCTGGATTAATTCTTGCGGTTTCCGGATTTCTCGTAAAGAAATAGTCAGGATGCTTCACGATATACTGATCAAGAGCACTAGAGCTGCCGACCATGATGATTAAAGCTTCTCCATGCCTTCTACCTGCACGTCCTGCCTGCTGCCAGGCGCTCGATATTGATCCAGGGTAGCCAGTCATGATGCAAACCTGAAGCTGACCGATATCAACCCCTAACTCAAGAGCATTCGTAGAGATCACACCATAAATTGAACCATCCCGCAGCCCCTTTTCAATTTCTCTACGCTGTGTTGGCAAATAACCTCCACGATAACCTCGGATCGATTTTGGACCCAACTGTTTGGACACTAGTTCCTGTAAATAGGTTAGTAAAATCTCCACACGGACCCTGCTTCGAGCGAAAACAATTGTTTGAATCTTATTTTTCAAAAACTCATTTGCGAGTTTCCTGACTTCCAACACCGCACTTCTTCGAATATTAAGCGGTTTATTAATTACTGGCGGATTATAAAACACAAAATGTTTTTTTCCGCTCGGTGCTCCATTGTTATTGACCAGAACCATCTCTTTTTCCGTAAGTTCCTCAGCCAACTCTTTTGGATTATTGATTGTCGCAGATGTACAGATGAATACAGGATCACTTCCATAAAACTGGCAGATTCGTTTTAGTCTTCTAATGACGTTTGCCGTATGACTTCCAAAAACGCCTCGGTATATATGAAGTTCATCGATGATCACATACTTTAAATTCTCAAATAAAGAAACCCATTTCGTGTGATGCGGCAGGATTCCCGAATGGAGCATATCAGGGTTGGTAATCACAATATGCCCTGCCTGACGTATTTTTTGCCTTATATTGGATGGTGTGTCTCCATCGTACGTATAACTATTTATATCAGCTTCCATCTCATTAATCATTTCGTTCAATTCACTTTTTTGATCATAACTTAATGCTTTTGTCGGAAAAATATAAAGTGCTCTTGTTTTTTCATCTTCAAGTACTTTTTGAAGAACTGGCAAATTATAGCATAACGTTTTACCAGAAGCTGTCGGTGTGACAGCCACAAGGCTTTTACCACTCACAGCAGTCTCAAAAGCAGTCGCCTGATGGGTATACAACCCATTTATCCCTCGTTTATTAAGAGCCTGCTTGATTTTATCATCTATTTGATCTGGGAAAGAGACGATTTTTGCCTCTTTCGCGTCAATAACTTGCCAGTGAACAATATTATTTTTAAATTCCTCATTTGTTTTTAAACCAGTGATAACTTCTTGTAAATTTTTTCGCAGTTTCATATAACCCACCTCATACTCCTATTCTACCGAATGAACGTTCTGTACAAAAGGGAAACTATTTCCTTTTACAAAAAAAAAGCAGGAAACGGTAAAATTCCGTGTTCCTACTTGTTATTTCTTCACTTATTTTCCTTCGACAAAACGTATAATTTCTTCGGCAAGTTTGCCTGGGGCTTCCAACATCCCCATATGCCCGCTTCCTTTGAGTATAACTTCTTTAATATGATCCCCTTTTACAGTAAAGGTTTTTTTAGCAGGAATAACCTTATCTTGTTCACCTGCAACCAAAAGGACAGGTAGCTTTGTATCTTTCAGTACATGATTTCGGTCTCTTCTTTTCCTCATAGCATGCAAAGAACCGATTGCTCCACTTTCACTTGTTTTATAACCTATTTCTTTTGCATTTTCAATGTTAGGATCATCAGATTTAGCAAAAAGCTTCGGTACAAGTCCGTCAATAAAGGCAGGGATCCCGTCAATTTCAATTTTTTCAACAGATTTTAACCGCCCTTCCTTCCCAGCCTCATCGTCAGGCAATGCGGTGGAATGAATGAGGGAGAAACCACTCAATTTTTCAGCAAACTGCTCAGCAAATGACAATGTGATATAACCTCCGAGCGAATGACCGAACATGTAAACCTGATTGATTTGCTGTTCATCTAAGAATGCAGCAATATTCACTGCCATCTCTTCAATCGTGAAAGATGTCCCTAGTGGCTCACTTGCACCATGACCTGGTAAATCAATGGCAATAACTCGATATTTATCTTTTAAACCACTAATGATGTCCTGCCAATACCCATGACTTCCGCAAAATCCATGGATAAATAGCAACGTTTTTTTACCTTCCCCGCTATCTATGTAAGAAAGCTTGTTCCTTTTATTCATCTCTATCCCTCTTTTCTAAAAATAATCATTTAGTAACGTTATTCCCTTCCTCCCTATATCTAAACCCTTCTTTGATTCACACATATTAAGTCTCTACATAGCCTATATGCAAAGGAATTTTTAGAAAGGAGCACCGTGATGACCTCCTCTGAAAAAAATAATAACCACAAGGGCAGAAATGAGCCTTTTACCCATTTTATTCACAAGATGGATCGATTGTTTTCCGAGAGACCCAAAGGCATGCTGCAATCACTTGATGATTTCTTTAGTTCAGCAAAAGAACGAAGCTTTCCGGTCGACCTTCATGAGACGAATTCCGAATATATCCTCACTGCTAGCTTGCCCGGAATTGCACGCAGCCAAATTTCCATTGATTTGTTGACCCAGGCGGTAACCATCTCGGCAAATCATGTAGATAGCCTTGCTACGCAACATAAAACTCAAGGAATGTTTCAGAAAGATCTGTCAGCAAGCCGATTATCTAGAACCATTTCCTTTCCAAAACCAATTAATGAAAGAAAAGTAACAGCAAGACATCGCGATGGCATTCTCACTCTACATTTACCCAAGGTTAAGGGAAATCGAATTGAAATCAATGATTAATCTTTTTAAGCAATTAAAAAGCAGACTTAATTAAGTGGCTGGGTCACTTGTAAGTCTGCTTTTACTTTATTCAACATCTAAACTTTGAAGAAGCCCCCTACTCCTTTGACCATTGAAGAAACTTGAGAGACTGTATTCATCATTTGTCCAGCTGTGTTCATCATTTTCGTTATATCCATGGATCCATCTTGTGTTTTGAATTGATTCATAACCGACTTGATACCCGATGGCTGCTGTTTTTGCATGAATTGCTGCTTTGGATATGGATTGTGAGCCTGCTGCTGATTATGTGGGGGACGTTTAGCCGGCTGGAGCGGGTTATCAAACGGACTAAAAGCTTGAGGCTGATGTTGCTGCTGATGTTGCTGCTGATAGGGCTGCTGATAGGGCTGCAGTTGCATTGGCTGCATTGGCTGCATCGACTGCATTGGCTGCTGCATTGGCTGCATCGACTGCTGCATTGGCTGCATCGACTGCATTGGCTGCATTGGCTGCATCGACTGCTGCATTGGCTGCATTACACTGTTGCCTGGAAACGCTCCCACAGGCATCACCTGTTGTTGCATTTGTTGAAACGGATGATAGGCCGCCTGTTGATATGGGTCATGATTTGTCGGCATATAGCCCCCTTTTTCCTGGGGAGGATAAGGATACATATATGGTTCTTGATTACTGGGCTGAGGATACGGCATTGGTCGCTGGTATCCTCCCCAGTATTCTGATATTGATTGAGGATAATGTTCTTGACTAGGGGAGACTTGGTTATAACCGGATCTCATCATTTTCAATGAGCCCTCCTCATTATTCATGGCATGGTTCCAATAATATATGAAAAAAGAGGAAATATAGTGTAGGTGTTTTTATGATAATATCCGATCGATTTCTGATTTAACATTATTAAGAATAAACACAACCGATTGGACATGACTTTTAAATCGCTTGTAACTGGTTTTTGGAAAAAATGCCTGAACGGCTACATCGGAAAGGTTATGTGCTGTTTGTTCAATTTGCTCGGGGAAAAGATGTTTAAACTCCGTTTCTTTCATCCACTCCTTCATTCCGCTTTCCCATTCCATACAAATGGTTCTGACTTGATCTGCAAACGGCTTAACCTCAGAAAAGAAATCCTTTTCTTTTCCTTCCCTACGTACATTTTCATATATATCATCTGCTTTAACCGCATAATTCAATAATTGTTCAGTTAATCTTTGAAGATTTTCTTTTTGCACAATAAATTCCTCCGCACATTTGTTTCCAATAGTATAATCTAGTTCCTTATAAAATGAAATCCTGTTGGCTTAAAACTGCACTTCAGCTAAAATCTTGTGCGTCCTTTTGGATTTATCTAGTGTAATGGAATAGGAATGGTTTTCTTTTTCAGTATTAATCCAATAATCTTCTGCTTTCTCAATGGCCTCCTGGGCTTCATTTACTAATGTATACTGCTCTGCCCATAGTTTACACCTTACTGTATTAACAGTTTCTCCATATGAATTTTCCAAACAGTCCAGACTGGTACTGATCTCAGCTATCATCCTTAGTATTTCCTCTGTTGCGACACTATTATTGACCATGCTGACCCCTCCCATTCATTACCTGTACTATTCTTTTTTTTATTAGAAAGCCCTTCAACGTTGACAAAACTAGAAGGGAATCGGCAAAGAAAGTGCTATTCACTTAATTTATTGGGACCTTCGACAACAATGGCAGAATGAAGAATGGAGTTTTAAACAAAAATACAGACAGGAGGTGAATTTTATGCAGTCGAATGAAAGCAGACAGAAAGCAAACGAAAAACGACAAAAGCCGCCCACCAACAAGGCAGGAACGGGAAATCCGAAACTTAGTGGAGAAAACCGGCCCTCTACCTAAGGCTGTAACACTTGCATCACCATTAACAGGGAAGGCTTAATCAACGCCTTCCCTGTTTGTCATTTTATTAAAAAACCAATTTTTGACCATTACGGCTGTGTGTAGCTGTTTTTGTTTATGGTCATACCAGTCGGTCAACATAGGGTCTTCCTCCCATTTAGGTTTTATAAACCACTCCTTTTTAATTTTTTTATTTGAATCCCACTGTTCAATCTTTTCTGCCTTATGATGGATGATTGGATAAACTCCCCGCAGCATCGGTGTCTCGTGGTACCTAGGCCTTTTTCGATATTGTTCATAATCGAAGCGGGCTCCGGTTGGCTCAGTGCGGCAGGAAAATTCATGAAATAGTGGAAACAACTCCTTAGAAAATAAAAGATTAGCCAATTTTTTCCCCAAATTAATTCTTTCATCGATATTTCTAAAATGCGAAACGGACGAACCATACAATTTCCCATTGCAAGTAGGAAATAATACAGTACTAAAATGCATCCAGTCCTGCAGCAAAAATAATAATGAATGAAATACGAAAGATTGCTTTTTAATAACGGGTTTTTCAATGATATTTTGTTCATTTATTATTAGAGCAGTGACTAATTTTTCGTGATTTCTATGTTTCCAAAAAGATTTCCATTGATTTGTCATAAATTTGGTAATAAAAAAATAATGACATAAGTGAAACAAAGGACGCCCATACTTCGTAGAATAATGATAGAGCAGTAATTGTGGATAAGCATCCTGGAAAATACGCCAATTCGCTTCTTCATATGTAAGGAATAATTGAAGTCTGTATTTAGAACTAAGTAAATGAGAAAACCAAATCCCTTCAAGATCACACATATTCCAGCCTGCATTTCGGGAAACCATACCTGCCAAAAAGGACCATTGGATTTCTGGATGAGCATTAAAAAATTGTTCATATGCTTTAGTTCTTGATATATTATCTCTATTCCCTTTTGCAGTTTGAACTTTTATGGAGTAGAGTAATTGCATTTCCGTCTTTGGAATTCGCATTCTAATGCTCCCAACCTTTCAAGAAGGATAAAATGTGACAATTGTGTTGTACTTAAATCCTATCGTTCTAAGAAACAATTCTTTTTATTCACATTTTAGATTCTTTTTTTGCTAATATAGATAAGTGAAAAAAGGAGGGGTAAAAGTGGCATTTCATTATCCCAACGGACGAAGATTTGTACCGCAGGCAATGGAAGAAAAGAAAAGCCCACTTAAAGAAATCAGTTATAGCAACCGGGGAAAAACATTAGAAGATGATTTGAACGAAACCAATCAGTATTATTTAGCACACGGTATTGCCGTCATTCATAAAAAACCAACACCTATTCAAATTGTCGATGTTCACTACCCGAAAAGAAGTGCCGCTGTTATTAAAGAAGCATACTTCAAACAAGCATCGACTACCGATTACAATGGTGTTTATAAAGGAAAGTACATTGATTTTGAGGCAAAGGAAACGAAAAACAGCAGTTCCTTCCCTCTTAAGAATTTTCATGACCATCAAATTGAACATATGAAACACATTGTTCAGCATGACGGAATTGCATTTGTAATCATCCGTTTTTCTGCTACGGATGATATATATTTAATGAGTTCTGAACAACTAGGTTTTTATTGGAAAAGAATGAAAGACGGCGGACGCAAATCTATTACTCTCCAAGAGGTCGAAAGTAGTTCAGAAAAGATTACTCTTGGCTTTCAACCGAGAATTGACTATATTAAAGTAGTAGATTTACTAATCGCAGAAAATTTTTAGTTTTTTTTAGAAAGGCAGGTTAGCTGTAATGGCTGAAAAATATAATACTAGAGAAGAACGCCGAAAGCAGGGGCAGACTCAGAAAAAGGCACCAAAAAATGGGCCGAAAAAGTCAGCAAGCATGCTCAAGCGCATTTTTCTTATACTCGTTACAATTGGAATTATCGGCTTAGTCACTGGAGGTGCTGCATTAGCTTACTTTATAAGTGATGCTCCCAAACTTGATGAAAAGCTTTTAAAAGATCCAGTTACTTCAAAAATCCTTGATGAAGATGGTAAATTACTGGCAGAGGTTGGCAGAGAGAACCGGGATTATGTCAATTATGAAGATATACCTGATCTTGTAGAAGAAGCCTTCCTGGCAACAGAAGATTCCCGCTTTTATAAACATCACGGGGTTGATTTTTTACGTCTGGGTAGCGCAGTCATCGCCAACGTCAAAAATGGATTTGGCTCAGAGGGTGCTAGTACTTTAACCCAACAAGTTATCAAACGTTCTTATTTAACGCCTGATAAAACTATTAAAAGGAAAGTCCAAGAAATGTGGCTATCCATACAGCTTGAAAGAAAGTATACAAAAGAAGAAATTTTTGAAATGTATGTTAATAAAATTTTCTTTGCAAACCGTGCAAATGGGATTTTGACTGCATCTCAAACATATTATGGAAAAGATTTAAGTGAATTGAAATTAAACGAAGCGGCCATGCTTGTTGGATTACCGCAAAGTCCAAGCCGTTATGATCCATATAAATATCCCGAACGTGCAAAAGAACGTCGCGATATTGTACTTCATTTAATGAATAAACATGGTTATATATCCGAGAAGGAAATGAAAGATGCTCAAAATATCGATATTGCTGAAGGACTTCAAGAAGTTGATAAGAGTCAAATAGACACGACAGCTTATGATGCGTTTATCGACTTAGTAATTGAGGAAGTCGGGGATATGGGAGACTATAACGTCTTTACAGATGGATTAGAAATACAAACGACTATTGATAAAGATGCCCAAGAATATGTTTATAAAATGCTAAATAGTGATGAAGTCATCAATTACCCAAGTAAGGACCTTCAAGCCGGCCTTACCTTGCTTGATACACAATCGGGTGAAATTAAAGCTGTAGGCGGCGGTAGGAATACAACTGTTAAGCGCGGCTGGAATTATGCAACGGATGCCAAGCGTTCACCTGGTTCGACCATTAAGCCAATTCTGGATTATGGTCCTGCAGTAGAATATTTAAATTGGTCCACCTACCATCAAATCAAGGATGAGGAATATACCTACAGTGACGGAACACCGCTTAAAAATGCTTCAGGGCGTCATTATGGTACAGTTACGACTCGTGATGCACTGGCAAGGTCATTAAATATCCCTGCCTTAAAAACGCTTCAAGCAGTCGGCTTGGACCGGGCACGTGATTTTGCTGTAGACCTGGGCATTCCTTTTGATAAGGAAATCACCGAATCCGCTGCAATTGGCGGTGGCAAAGATGTTTCCACACTAGAACTTGCCGGAGCATACAGCACATTCGGTAACAGCGGAATCTATAACAAACCGCATACAGTGAAAAAAATTGTTTTACGTGATAAAACTACGATCAAAAACAAAATGGAAACGAAACCTGTAATGAAAGATTCAACTGCTTTTATCGTGACGGACATGCTGAAAAGTGTCATGAAAGAACCTTATGGAACAGGAAGGTTAGCCAATATACCTAATCTCCCGGTAGCCGGTAAAACGGGGTCAACCAATTTCACGCCTGAACAGCGTGCAAAGAACAACATCCCATCTTCCGGTGTAAAAGATAGCTGGATGGCGGGTTATACAACCAATTATACAGTCGCAGTATGGGCTGGTTATGATAATGCTTCAGGTGGGCAAATGGAATATCTGGGTGATTCATCACAAAGAATTCCAAAAGCAATATTTAAGAATTTAATGGAATATATGGCAAATTCAAAGGAAACTAAAGACTTTGAACAACCAGACAGTGTAGTAAAAGTTGGCATCATAAAAGGCTCAAATCCAGCTATTAAAGCCAATGAATATACGCCAAGTGATAAAATCACTTATGAATATTATGTTAAAGGGCACGAGCCAACACAAGTAACGACAGAATATAAGAAAATGGACTCACCTAGTATCAACGCTTCCTATAATCAAGAAAGCAATGAAATTCAGCTATCATGGTCATATCCTCAAAGTGATGGGGATCCGCAATTCGAAGTCAACGTGTCCGTTGATGGCGGAGCTCAAAGTGTGCTGAAAAAATCTAAGGATACTAGCTTGACGATTCCAAATCCAACCCCTGGAAGTAAATATACTTTCTCTGTTGTAGCAAGAGTTGATAATCAACAAAGTGATCCTGCTAGTACCTCTGTGGAAATTCCTGCAGAAGCGGTAGAACCTGAGAAACCAGACGAGGATATTGAAAAACCAGCCGAAGATGAAAATCTGGAACAAGAAACTCCAACCGAAGGCGAGGACAATCAAGGCAAAGACAATCAAGGCGAGGACAACGGCAATGGCAACACCGAGAACAATGGCAATGGTAATGGTAACGAAAATGGAAACGGCAATAACAATGGCAATACAGATGATGGAAGTGGCAACAAAGACGACGAAAACGTTGTTGATGAAGGAGATACTGAACCTGGCACAGTAGAGGAGAATAAACCAGAAAAACCAGTCGAGACTCCTGATCCCACTCCAGACCCAGACCCAGATAAAGAAAATGCAGACTAACAAACAAAAAAAACGTCTAAGCTTTAAGCTTAGACGTTTTTTTATCGTTCTTATTTTTTAATTTTAGACTTTACATATTGTTTTTCAAATTCCCTAAACATTTCACTGAGTCGCCTATACGAATGAAAAAAAGCAGGTCTTGCAAGGATAAAAGAAAGCCTTTCAACCAAATTTACTGGAATATAAGTGAAGTCCTTTATCTGTCCCTGCCAGGCACTCATTACAACTGGCATTCCATGCATCCAATAGACTGCCGATAAAAATAAACCAATTCCCTGCTTCATAGGTTCCAAAGCCTGTCCCGCTTTTCTCTCTGAAAATAGCAGACCGCATTCAGCTTCGATTTTCTTCCACTTTTCCAGTAGTTCCGGGACATGCCCATCTCCATCTTTCCAAGGTAAATAAGACTCTACTTTATTATAAAAAAGTAACTCATATGGGAACTTCTCGAGTTGAATCAAACAATTCCACTCATTATAGTCTTCTTTTTCCAAGATGATTTCCTCATTAGAAAAAAACAAAGGATGTTTTAATTCAGCAGGCACTCTTAATGAAAGCAATTGCGTCATTTGACCTCTATCCTTTTCATTCTTTTTTTCCCTTCACGGCACAGCTCTAGAAGCGGGCAGGTTTCACATCTCGGTGACTGGGCCTTGCAATGATAGCGTCCAAAGAATATCAGCCGGTGGTGCGTAACAGACCATTCTTCCTTTGGTATCTTGACCATTAATGTTTTCTCAACTTCGAGCACACTGTCCTTCCAGCGACATAATCCCAGTCGCTTGGAAACACGCTCTACATGGGTATCAACAGCAATCGCTGGCACGTCATACGCGACCGATACGACTACATTGGCCGTCTTTCGGCCGACACCAGGTAATTTAGTAAGTTCATCACGATCTCGTGGAACTTCTCTGTCATATTCCTCAATCAGCATTCGTGACAACTTTTGGATATTCTTAGCCTTATTACGAAACAACCCGATTGAGCGAATGTCATTTTCTAACTCCTCTATCGGGACGCTTATGTAATCCTCAGGCGTTTTATATTTTTGAAATAGATCCTTAGTAACCTTATTGACTAATACATCCGTACATTGAGCTGACAGGGCAACAGCAATCACCAATTCAAATGGATTGGAATGATTCAGCTCACAATGGGCATCCGGAAACATCTCACCCATTGTATCCAAACAATAGCGAATTTGAGCTTTATTAAGCATGTTCGTTCTCCTTTAATTCACATTACTGCTCGAGCCAATTATAAAAGGGCACATCTTTCATCGGTTGTGTTGGCTCTATTTTCCGGTCCCTTTTTTGATGCACTCTAAATTTTTGTCCTTGCTCCCTTGCTTGTTCCAGGGTTTTTATTCCATTCTTTTTCCACTCAAATAAAATCCGGTCAATGTATCGGAAATTCAATTTACCAGAAATGACAGCCTCCTTAAGAGCTGATTTAATAATTTCCGGTTGATGATCATCTTCCATCCACATTGCCAATGTCTCACATTCAAATGGAGATAATGGGCGCCCGAACTCCTGTTCAAAAATCGTATAAAGACTCTCCCCGGCTTTTTGTACCTCAGCGGATTCAGCCTGTTTCAAAGACTTTAAGAAGCAGTCCATCATTTTTTCATATAGCGGAGCCAGCGAATATTTTTCCTGGCCGATTTCTTGATTACTTTCAACCAACATTTCAACAAACCCTCTTTGAACCAAACGTTGGATTAAAAATAGACATTCCGATTCTTGTAATGTCATTCGTTCAGATAGTTGGGATGGTGCAGGAAAAGGATTATCTTTATCAATAAAACTTTGCAATTGAAGTAATAGGACCATTTCTTGTTCATTTAGTCCCATTGTCTTATAGTTAGTCAACAAAAAGGATGGAATCGTTATCGTTCCTTCCTTAAACCACGCATATAAATGTTCTTTATTCATGTTATGGACACCTCTGAATAAGTATAACATGAATAAGGGTTTACGAATAAGCTTATAATTTTAACAAAAAACGGTTATCTGCCAAATATGACAAGATAACCGTTTTATCATGGAATCAAGGATATAATCGATTTAATAGGCGTGGGAATGGAATAGTTTCACGGACGTGTTCAACACCACTAATCCATGCTACTGTCCGTTCTAAGCCCAAACCGAAGCCCGAATGCGGTACCGAGCCATATTTTCTTAACTCCATATACCATTTGTAAGCATCTTCACTCAAGCCATGCTCTTTAATTCTCTGTTCAAGCAGTTCTTGATCATGAATCCGCTCTGAACCACCGATAATTTCACCATATCCTTCTGGAGCAATCAAATCGGCACAAAGAACGACTTCTTCCCTGTTAGGATCTGGCTGCATATAAAAAGGTTTAATTTTCGTTGGATAATGAGTGATAAATACTGGCTTTTCATAACTCTCTGCTATTGCTGTTTCGTGTGGCGCTCCAAAATCATCACCCCATTGGATATCTTCAAAGCCTTGTTCATGAAGGAATTTAATTGCCTCATCATATGTAATCCGTGGGAAAGGAGCCTTAATTTGTTCAAGCTTTGCTGTGTCACGGCCTAGTGTATTCAACTCAAGCTGACAGTTTTTCAATACAGACTGAATTATTGATGAGACAAATTGCTCCTGAACTTCCAGGTTTTCTTTGAATTCAATGAAAGCCATTTCCGGTTCAATCATCCAGAACTCGATTAAATGACGTCTTGTTTTGGATTTCTCTGCCCGGAACGTAGGACCAAAAGAAAATACTTTTCCTAATGCCATGGCTGCTGCTTCCATATAAAGCTGACCGCTTTGTGAAAGATATGCATCCTCTTCAAAATATTTCGTGGCGAATAATTCACTTGTTCCCTCTGGAGCACTTCCTGTTAAAATTGGAGGATCGACCTTAACAAATCCTTCTTCATTAAAGAATTCATAGGTAGCACGAATGATTTCATTCCTAATTTTCATAACAGCATGCTGACGTTTTGAACGCAGCCATAAATGACGGTTATCCATTAAGAATTCAGGACCATGTGCTTTTGGAGTAATCGGATAATCAACTGATTCATGAATGACTTCAATATCTTTTACCTGTAATTCAAATCCAAACGGCGAGCGCTCATCCTTCTGAATGACACCTGTAACGTACATAGATGTCTCTTGCGTAACCGTTTTCGCACGAGCGAAAACTTCTTCGCCCACATCTGCTTTAACGACCACACCTTGTATGAAGCCAGAGCCATCACGAATTTGAAGAAAAGCAATTTTCCCACTGGAACGTTTGCTAGCAAGCCAGCCGCCAATGGTCACTTCTTGATTGACAAATTTACTAGCTTCTTTTATTGTAATTTTCACGGAATTTCCCTCCAAAAATAGCTTATCTTACTAAGGAATTTACTCTACTTATTATACCTATAGCCCTCCATACAAGCAAATAAATCAGAGGTTCCAAAATTCTTTTATATTCTTTTTATTCATACTTTTTTTGATAACTATTGCCCTTGTACTTGTTAGGTTCCTTATTACTAACGTATTTGCTGATACAAAATGCAATAGTCATTTTTAAGCTTTTGTTTTTAAAATTTATAGACTAAACATACTATTTAAAAGGGGTGACAATTGAACTGTCCACATATATAAAATCCACCATTTAAAATTTGTTCCAGAAATAATCCTTTACCCTTTCACGCACCTTTATCTCTAGCTCTAGGTTTATAGTATTATCTTTTATAACACCTAACAGCAAAATTGGCCATTATTTTAATCACTACTTATCGTGATAAAGTCCTGGCAACTATCAACATGACTTTAAATACATATTCTTTTGTAATTCTTTAGTTAATTGAACTTCTGAAAGATAATCTTGAAGGAGCCGATTACACATAACTTTTATTATTTTTTTTATCAATATCTGAATCTACTTCACACAATTTATCTAAAACAATTGGTCACATCCTTTTATAAAGGGAACCAAAGTACATCCTGTACCACTAAAATATTTATTAAACAAAAAAACCTGCTGACACCCACTTTTACGCGGAATGACTGCAGGTTTTATAATATTTAAGCCATTTTTGACTTAACAAATGAATGGATTCTTTCAACCGCTGCTTCAAGCAGTTCCAATGAAGTCGCGTAAGATAGTCTGATGTTGTCCGGAGCACCAAAACCTGAACCTGGAATTACTGCTACCTGAGCTTCTTCTAACAATGCAGTAGTAAAATCATCCACATTGCTGTAGCCAGTTAATTCAACCGCACGTTTAACATTCGGGAACAAGTAAAATGCTCCTTGCGGTTTAATGCAGCTAACTCCTGGAATTTCCACTAATTTATCATAAATTGTATTCAATCGACCTTCAAATGCTTGGCGCATTTCTTCCACAGGATCCTGTGAACCTTCATAAGCGGCAATTGCACCGTACTGAGCTGTTGTCGTAGGATTGGATGTGCTGTGGCTAGAAAGGTTTGTCATAGCTTTGATGATGGCCTCATCACCTACTGCATAACCAATTCTCCAGCCTGTCATTGAATGTGATTTAGAAACACCATTAATGATGATTGTTTGCTTTTTCAATTCAGGAGAAATCTCCGCAATCGATGTATGTGATGCATTTCCATAAACCAATTTCTCGTAAATTTCATCGGAAACGATTAAGATGTCATGTGCTAAACATACTTCTCCGATAGCCGCTAACTCTTCCCTAGAATAAAGCATACCAGTTGGATTGCTTGGAGAGTTAATGATAACTGCTTTCGTTTTCTCAGTAATTGCTTGTTCTAACTGTTCTTTTGTAATTTTATATTGATTTTCTTCAGTGCCTACAACATATACTGGTTTTCCGTCAGCAAGTTTAATTTGTTCTGGATAACTTACCCAATATGGTATTGGAACAATAACTTCATCTTCTTCATCCAGAATTGCTTGAAACAATGTATAAAGAGCGTGCTTAGCACCTGAACCAACAATAATTTCAGAAGGCTTGTAATCTAAACCTTGATCACGCTTTAATTTGGCGACAATAGCCGCTTTTAACTTTGGAAGACCTGCTGATGGCGTATATTTAGTTTGCCCTTCATTCATCGATTGAACGGTCTGCATCAATAATATGTTTAGGAGTGTTATAGTCTGGTTCACCGGCCCCCAAACCAATTATATCAAGACCTTGAGCTTTTAGTTCTTTTGCTTTTGCTGTTATTGCCAATGTTGATGATGGCGTTAATGCTTGAACCCGGTTAGCTAATTTCATAATAAATTAATCCCCCATTCTAAATGCTTCGATAATACTTTAGCCATTCCCCTGTTTTGAAATCATAATAATCATAATTAAAGCGCTCAGATTCATCAAGATATGTTACTTCCCAAAGTGGAACGTTTTTTTCCATACCAAGCTTTACTGAAATGATTTTTTGAGGATTTAGCTTTTCATTAACAATGCTTAAAATCTCTTTTTTTGACTTACCATCTTTATAGTTTTCCACTACAATTTCTTTCTTCTCGTCCTCAGGAAGCCAGACTATTTTTTTAGTCCCATTTTCTCCCTTACCAATGATGACAGAATACGAATCCTGCCCATTATAAAGGTAGAACTCTTCCATGGTTTCAAGGCCGCCCTCTTTCTTCGCCTTTTCAAAAGCCTCATTACCAGCTTCTTTTTTAGGCTGCAACGCTTTAATATATGCCCCGCCGACAAATCCGATAAAACAAAGGACTAGGATAGAAGCAATAATCAACCATTTTTTCAAAGCCGCTTTTCCCTCTTTCTATGTACGATAAATTGTAAATATCGCTTTTTCTTGATTTTCTGAATCTAATGCAAGTCCGAACATTAAGTCGTCCTTTTTCAACGTCCGGTTCAAAGAATCTACAATCTTATACAAATCAGGAGAATTTTGCAACCTGACTGTCGAGATTACTTCAATTTTACTTTCCATGAAAACGCCCCTCCATTTTAACTAAAAATTGTCAACAATCACTGGTATGAATAGGATTAGAAGGCTTTACTACCTTTCACATTATAACAGCTCGAAGGTTATTTTTCTTTATTATTTCATAAAAATTCAATTGGATTTATGAATAATCTAAAGATTCTTTAAATCCACTCTTCTATCATATCCACCATCTCATTAATTGAGCCCTGATGCCAGTCAACGGCCGGTATGGACTTTTGAAATTCAAGACCGTATTTGGCGGTGATAATGCGGCGGTCCAGAACAACTAGGACTCCTCTGTCTTCAGGAGTACGTATCAGCCTCCCGAATCCTTGGCGGAACCTTAGCAAGGCTTCAGGTAAAGAATACGCAGAGAAGGCGTTTCTGCCTTGCTTTTCGAGAAGTTGGCATTTTGCAGCTGTGACCGGCTCATCCGGTGGTGAAAACGGCAGCCTGACAATGATTAGGCAGGATAAATCCTCTCCTGGAATATCAACACCTTCCCATAGGCTAGTTGTTCCAAATAGGACGGCTTTCTCGAAGTTTTGAAAATTTCTGAGTAACCTCATTCGGCTTCCACCAGAAATCCCCTGTGCAAACAAGGTATACTCATCTAGGACCCCTGAGTCTTTGATGGAAAAATAGGTTGCTCGCAGCATCTCATGCGATGTGAACAAAACCATCATTCTCCCTTTAGCTGCCTGTGCAGCGGCAATAATATGGTTTGCCGCTGTTTCCGAGAACTCCTCCACTGATAAGCAATTAATATCCGGAATATCGTTCGGAACTACGACCTTCACAAGTTCCTTATAACGAAAAGGCGAAGGAAATCTTGCGGTCTGTATTGGTTCAGAATCTAAACCAAGCTGCGCTTTAAAGTACTGAAATGAATCCTTCACAACGAGGGTTGCCGATGTCATGATCACACTTTTCTGGCGTCCAAAATAGGAATCCCACAACCATTTACTTCCTGCAATTGGCTGAACAGTCAATGTCACGCCATGTTGTGGTGCTGTATTTGTATAATCAAGCCAATAAATATTTTCTTCTTGTGGATTGATAAAAAATTCATGTAAGGAATCCCTTGTATCCTGCAAATGTCCAAGAAGCACTTCTATATCATTTAAATAAAATAAAGCATTTTTCCCTAACGTGGCCTCATTATTTAATAAAAGACTCAACCTTTTCTCCAGTTCCATGATGATCGATCCTAGCAAGTCTACTAACCGTTCAGCAACCAGAATCGCTTTACTCCATCGATGGTCATCTATCTTAAATGAGAGGCGTTTCGGACTCACAGAATGAGATAGTTTTTGGGCTTGGTTGGAGATGTAATAAAAAAGTTGTTCAAATTCATAGGCAAAGTCATTAAGCTTTCGATCTAGGTCATGCGTGGATTTACCTTCCGTCAAGCCGTTGTTTGAGAGCAATTTTTCAAGTTTGTATAATAATTGCTTTTGATCTGTGGTCCCTAGTCTGTTCAGCACCGTCTTCACGGAAATATAATTAAGTCTTCGTCCAAGCTGTTTAGAAGCAGCCTGTTCCAAATGGTGAGCCTCATCAAGAATTAAATACCCTTTTTTTGGAATGAGGGCATCTTCTGTAAGAAGATCAGTCATTAAAAAGGAATGATTAGTAATGATGATATCTGCTTTGCCAGCTGTTCTTTTTGCTCTTTCAAAAAAGTCCAATTCAAGCCATGGTTGTTTTAAACCGACATATGTAAGCCCGTCACTTTGAAGTCTATTCCAAAAAAGTTGTCCACCACTTGTGAGATTTAATTCATCTTTATCTCCTGTTTCCGTTTCCGTTAGCCAAACTAATATTTGCATTTTTGTTAATGCTGTTTCGTAATTATCTTCCTTTTCACGTAATGCCCGTTCAAACTTTGCCAAACTCAAATAATTACTTCTTCCCTTTAGCAATACAGCTTGAAAAGAATAAGGAAGGATTTTTTTCAGCTTAGGAACTTCGTTTTGAAGAAGTTGATCCTGTAACTGAAGCGTATACGTCGAAACGACTACGGGCTTTTGATGTTTCCTCGCAAAATAAACAGCAGGAAGCAGATAGCCTAAGGATTTCCCAATCCCAGTCCCAGCTTCAATGATTGCGTCTTGACTGGATTCGAAGGAATGATGAATCATATTCATCATTTCCAGCTGTCCGTTTCTCGCTTCAAAAGCAGGAAAAGCATTTTGTAGCATGGCCATTTTCTTCTCATCATCTTGCGGAAATTCTGCTTCTCTGTCTTTATAATCAGTTTCTTCGTCGACTTTTTTAAATGCAAGGCCTCTAAATGTAATAAGTTCAGGTGAATGAACTTCAGCTTTTGTAAGTTTGCTTGCAATACAAGCATCTATCAATTCGGAAATTTCACTTTGTAAGGAAAAAGATAAGCGGTATAACTGTTTTAGCGTCATCACTGGCAGATTCATGAGCTTTTTTTTCAATTCCAATAATAATAAAGCGGTAGCATATGCATCGCTATCCGCTTGATGAGGCCGAGAATGATCTAGATTTTCTTCTTTGGCCAGCTGATGTAGCTTATATCCATCGGATGTCGGTTTCAAAATTTTCGCTAACTCTACCGTATCAAGTGTGGAACCATAAAAAGGCTCCAATCCACAGCGTACTAATTCTTCCTGTAAAAAAGATAAGTCAAATAAAACATTATGGGCAACAAAACAAGCCCCTTCTATAAGCCTGGAAATATTTTCTGCGACATCTTCAAAGTCAGGTGCATCCTTTACCGTCTCGTTGCTTATTCCGGTCAATTCTTCAATAAACAAGGAAATTTCTTGTCCAGGGTGGATGAACGTTGAGTATTCATCTACAATTTGATCATTTTCGATGACTACGCCGGCAAATTGAATAATCCGGTCTCCCTTTTTCGGAGAATTTCCTGTTGTTTCCAAATCGACCACTACATATCGTTGTGTCATGAATTGTACACCTCAAACTTCACTTTCTCCACTTCCTGATGGAATTCTCTTATCTTTTTTATACCATAATAATCGTAATAAAGGAAACACGCAGTTTATCGAATAAAAGTTTAATTACCTTTGAATCCACTTCAATCCCTCCCCCTATCCTGGTAATACAATTCTAAGCAAATGAAAAGGGCCGGCTCAACATATGCATGATACATGTGCATAAGAGCCGGCCTTCCGCTTACATGATAGTAGCTGCAGGTTCGTTTGAAATCAGTTCAACAATTTGGTTATTTTCATTCATAATCGCAACTTTAGGCTGATGATCACTCAGCTTATCTTCAGCGACCATCACATAAGAAATAATAATCACAATATCATCAGGCTGAACTAGTCTTGCTGCTGCTCCGTTCAAACAAACAACACCGCTGCCCCGTTCACCTGCAATCACATACGTTTCAAGGCGTGCACCATTATTATTATTGACGATGGCTACTTTTTCATTCGGCAGAATGCCTACCGCGTCAATTATGTCTTCATCGATTGTAATACTGCCAACATAATTCAAATTGGCTTCAGTAACCCTTGCGCGATGGATTTTTCCATTCATCATTGTTCGTAACATGTAAACTCCCCCTAAGCTGTAGGTTTATTCTACTGTCAATGTAATATTATCAATTAGCCTTGCATGCTTAAACTTCACGGCCATTGCAATAATGATATTTCCTGATAATGTTTCAATCGGCTTGAGCTCTGGATATTGATAAACCTCAATATAATCTATTTTCCCATTTGTATGGGCTTCTACATGTTCCCTTACTAGCGCCGTAATTGTATTAGGATTTCTTTCCCCTGTATTAATCGCTTCTATCGCCTTTAATAAACTTTGGTATAATTCTTTTGCTTCTATGCGTTCATCATCTAGCAGATATACATTTCGAGAGCTCTTTGCTAATCCATCTTCTTCACGAACGGTATCGACAGCTACGAGTTTAATTGGAAAATTAAAGTCTTGAATCAAACCATCTATTACTGCGACTTGCTGTGCATCCTTCTTACCGAAGTAAGCTCTATCTGGAAGAATGATATTAAAGAATTTCGTTAGGACCGTCGCTACACCATCGAAATGGCCTGGTCTTTGTCTACCACATAAACATTCCGTCCTGCTTTGGACGACAACCTTGACTGATGGTTCTTCACCGTACATTTCATTGACAGTTGGGTAGAAAAGATAATCTACGCCTGCATTGGCTGCGACATTTTCATCACGTTCCAAATCACGAGGGTATGTTTCAAAGTCCTCATTTGGTCCGAACTGCAACGGATTGACAAAAATACTTAAAACAACGATATCATTTTCTTTACGAGCGTTTTCTAAAAGGGTGGCATGTCCCTCATGTAAGAAGCCCATTGTCGCTACATAGCCGACACTTTTTTGATTGCTTTTTTCCTTAATGATTATTTGTTGTAATTCAGCTGCAGAAGTAAAAGTTTTCATTTTTTTCCCCCATAAAGAGCTGAAAGCTGCTCTTCCTTCATCGTAAATGTATGCTCTTTCGTTGGAAAATCTTTAGTTTTCACGTCATTCACATAACTTGTAATCGAATTGCTTATTAGTTCGTTCGCATTTCCGTACACTTTAACAAATTTTGCAACACGATCAACACCATAACTGATGACATCGTGATAAACAAGGACTTGACCATCTGTTTCAGCACCTGCCCCAATTCCAATGGTTGGAATTGCTAGGTTTTGTGTGACGAGTTCTCCTACTTGATATGGTACACATTCAAATACTATCGCTATGGCTCCTGCCGCTTCACATTTTTTCGCATCTTCAACGAGCTGTGCAGCTGCTTCGGCATCTTTTCCCTGTACTTTATACCCACCAAGCACACCGACTGATTGCGGAGTCAGGCCAAGATGAGCTATTACGGGAATACCAGCCTTTGTTAATGCGGAGATTTTTTCGACAACGTCATCTGCCCCTTCAACCTTCACAGCATCCGCATGGCCTTCCTGCATGATGCGGGCCGCATTTTTAAGTGTTTCATCTAAAGAAAGGTGATAGCTCATGAAGGGCATGTCTGTCACGACAAACGTATCGGGGGCCCCACGTTTTACTGCTTTTGTATGATGAATCATGTCATTAACCGTAACAGGGATGGTAGAGTCATAACCTAATACAACCATTCCTAAAGAATCGCCAACTAAAATCATGTCGACACCTGATTGTTCGGCTAACTTTGCTGACGGATAATCATATGCCGTAAGCATGACAATTTTCTCGTGATTTTGTTTCATTTTCAAAAAATCTCCGGATAATTTCATTACGTTTCCTCCTTTTTGATGGAGGAGATGAAAACATCAGCGTTTTAAAAACTGGTGTCTATACATTCATACGCAAAAAAAAGACTGACTAAATAGAGTATCTGTTACGTTACAATAAGTGGCAAAAAACGCCTCATCTTTGTCAACAAAACAGCACTTGTCCTTTTAGTCAATCTCTTTGATAACATCAGAAGTTTCATCCCTCCGTCCTAGTCCAGTACGCTGGATCAAGGCAGATTTTCAAATAATTTGGTATTTATGGGGGTGCAGTTCACATGAGATACTGCCCACTTGCATTATATCAAGCCAAAATCAAAAATTCTATTTATTTTTCACAGATTTGACAAAAATCTACTGAATTTCAATGTCTGCTGAATAAATCGAATGTACGGTTCCCTTTTTGTCTTCAAGGAGCAGAACACCAGCATCTGTTATTCCCAATGCTTTTCCGACAATTGTATCATTAACCGTACTCGCTTTAATAACCTGTCCCAGGCTGATGGCATAACTCTCCCATAGACCCTTTATTGGCATAAAGCCTTCTTGTAAATATAGATCATACAAATTTTCTAAACGAACCAACACACGTTGTATAACCTTTGACCTTGAAACCGTTTCTCCGCTTTCTATGAAAAGAGAAGACGCTTTCTCCTGCAGATCTTCTGGGAAATCTTCAATTTGTTGATTGATATTCATACCAATTCCGATAATGACAGAATGAATTCTGTCCGATTCTGCCTGCATTTCTGTCAGAATGCCAGTTACTTTCTTTCGATTTATCAAAATATCGTTCGGCCATTTGATTTGAGGTTGTAAATCCGTTATATCCTCTATTGCCTGAACCACGGCAACCGCGGCCAGTAAAGTCAACTGAGGAGCCTCATGAAGTGGAATCTTTGGCCTTAAGATTAGACTCATCCAGATGCCACTGAATTTTGGAGAATGCCAAGATCTCATGAGTCTTCCTTTTCCAGATACTTGTTCCTCGGCAACAACAAGAGTCCCCTCCTGAACTCCTTCATTTGCAAGTTGATGGGCAATTTTTTGAGTTGATTCTACAGATTCCTGATAGTGAATCATTTTCCCGAGTTTTTTTGTTTCCAAGCCAAGCTGTATTTCACTTTCTGACACTTTTTCCGGTGTTGAAATAATCCGGTAGCCTTTTTTGCGGACAGCTTCAACATTATAACCTTCACTGCGCAGGTCTTCTATATGCTTCCAGACAGCCGTGCGCGAACAGCCTATATATTCAGCAATTTCTTGACCGGATATAAATGCACCATTCGCCTTTGAAAGGGCTTCCATCAGCTTTGTTCTTAAATCAGATTGCATTTCTCCAGCCACCTCTTAATTTCATCTTTTTCATTTCTTAATTCTGCATTCAAAACAGCTTTCAAAATCAATTCCAAGTTTTCTTTCACCCATGGACCCGGTCTTTCTTGACGCCATTTCAGTAAGTCCGTACCCGTTACCGCAAGATCAGACATTTGTTTAATTATTAATTCATTAAATCGTTGATGAATAACCTTCTCTGCATCCTTAACATTTCGTCCTGTTAAGACAGCTCGGACTTTAGCAGCTTGGACGGCTTCAATCTGACCTGCCTGAAATATTTCGAGAGCAGAATTTTCAAACGGTGGTTCTTTCTTTGCTAACTGAATAATACGTTGGACACTTCTAATTGTTTTTAGCGGCAGTTTCCACTCTCTTAACGCCACTTCAATATCCTTGGCATTCGTATAAATCATGATAACAGACCATAATTCTGCCGCTTTTAAGTGATGAAGCGGCAGATTTAATAACTGCTCCAAATTTTCTTTTTGATTAGAAAATTGGGGCAAGTATTGGTATAACCCGCTCTCTAGTAAGAGCGAAAGAGCCCTTGTCTTGTAGGCTCCAGCTAAAAGTTTTTCAAATTCAATGAGAATTCTTTCGATTGCAATTTCGCTAATGATTGGTCCATTCTCTTGAAGTGAATCAAAAGTTTGCTGATCCAGTTCGAAATCAAGCTGGCTGACAAACCTTAATGCACGCATCATTCTCAAAGCATCCTCATGAAATCTTTCATGAGGATTGCCAACCGTGATAATTCTTTTTTGTAACAAATCACGCTTTCCGTTAAATGGATCAATCATATTCCCAGACTTATCCATAGCAATCGCATTCATCGTAAAGTCTCTTCTCTGTAAGTCTTCGGTCAAAGAACGGACAAATTGCACGGAATCAGGTCTGCGAAAGTCCGTATACCCGCTTTCCGTTCTAAATGTCGTAATTTCGTACGTACCAGACTCCGCAATTACAAGCACCGTTCCATGTTCGATTCCGATATCTGCTGTTTTAGGAAAGATCCCTTTAATTTCCAGAGGTGTAGCAGAACTAGCGATATCCACATCATTGATGGGCCTGCCGAGTATATAATCTCTTACAGAACCACCCACAAAATAGGCTTCGAATCCTGCTTTTTCAATCAATTCAAGAATGGGTACTGATTTTAAGAATAACTGATCCATCAGCATCCCCTCCTTATTCAATAGAATTAGTTTCGAGCGCTTGAACATAGATTGCTTCATACTCTGACATAATGGTATCTGAGTGAAATTCAGTATTGGCCCTTTCTAGAGCAGCCTCAGAAAAACGTTTATGTAAAATAGGGTTGCTTAAAAGTCCGACAGCCTTTTCAGCTACCATTTCGACGTCGCCCAATTCACAAATATAGCCGGTCTTTCCGTCAACAATAACCTCTGGAATCCCTCCTACATTCGTTCCTATACATGGAACACCACATGCCATTGCCTCAAGAAGTACAAGTCCAAAACTTTCTTTTTCGGATAGCAGTAAAATTAAATCACTAATTGAATATAATTCGGCAAGGTTGTCCTGCTTCCCCAGGAACAAGACCTTTTCTTCGATTTCAAGATCTTTAGCCAACTTTAATACCGTTGTTACTTCCGGGCCGTCTCCTACGAGAAGAAGCTTAGCAGGTATTTTCTTTTGAGCTAAAAAGAACGCTTGGATAACATCTTTAACCCGCTTGACTGAACGAAAATTTGATACATGAATGATGACTTTTTCTTCATCTTGGATACCGTATTCGTCCCGTAAATATTCTGAATTGGTTTTATGATAATCCCTTTCATCAATAAAATTATAAACGGTTTTGATTTCCTTTTCCGGAGAGATTAACTCATGTGTTTGTTGCACGAGCGAATTAGATACACCTGTAACAACATCTGATTGTTCAATCCCAAATTTTATTAAATTGGATAGTGAAGGGTCATGGCCTAGCACAGTAATGTCTGTACCATGAAGAGTCGTGACGATTTTAACTTTATTTCCTGACATCTGCTTTGCAAGAATCGCACAAACCGCATGTGGAATGGCATAATGAACATGGAGAATATCAAGTTTTTCCCTCTTCACTACTTCCGCTATCTTACTCGCAAGCGCAAGGTCATAAGGTGGATATTGAAAAACAGAGTAAGAGTTGACTTCCACTTGGTGATAATAAATATTATGGTACATCTTATTTAGGCGGAAAGGGAGGCTTGAAGAAATGAAATGAATTTCATGTCCTTTTTCAGCAAGCATTTTGCCCAATTCAGTTGCAACGACACCCGAACCTCCTACTGTAGGGTAGCAGGTAATTCCAATTTTTAATTTCATAAGATTATTTTTCCCCTAACAAATCGGCTTCGATCAGCAACGGTTTTTTTGACATAAATCCTTCCGCATAAGCGACACCCACTTCTTTGCCGAACATCTTTTCCCTTGCTTCTACTGTCTCGATATATCCGTTCACAAGCGGTGTCTCCACCGTTGTATTACTTTTTTCGAATTGACTTCCATATGCTCTAAGACTGTCCAATTTTTCCGATATAGAAGAGGTAATGTCAACGACAAAGTCAGGTTTGTGAAAACCATTTATCATAAAATAGTACATATTTTGGACACGATGAGCTTCAAGACCATCTTCATCCAAATACTTTCTAACCCCTGCTGAAAAAACTGCTTCTTCAACTAATTTTGCACAATTCCCATGGTCAGGATGACGGTCTTCCCAAAAAGGGGCAAATACAAGTGTAGGTTTATATTTGCGAATAACCGTTATAATTTGATTTATGTATTCTTCTTTCATATATAAACCACGGTCGGGTAAATCTAGGGATATTCTCTCCACCCCTAGGATTTCCGCTGCCTTAGCTGCTTCCTTTTGCCGTAATAGAACGGTACCGTTGGACGACATTTCCGCTTTTGTCAAGTCACAAATGACGATGTCCTTACCCTGTTGCGCATATTTAGCAATCGTACCACCCATACCAATTTCAACATCATCCGCATGTGCCCCGAAAGCGAGGATATCTATATTACTTTTGTTTGTCATTTATCTCACCTTGTTTTTTTCGTAGTTTAAGCCAGTCCATATATCCATGTTTCAAACCCTGAATAAGTACTTCTGCCGTTCCCATATTTGTGGCCAATGGAATTTCATATACATCGGAGAGCCTTATTAGTGCTGATACATCCGGTTCATGTGGCTGCGATGTTAATGGATCTCGGAAAAACAGGACCATATCCATTTCACCACGGGCAATCATTGCCCCGATTTCCTGGTCTCCGCCTAGAGGTCCCGAATGGAAACGATGGACAGGCAATGATACTTCTTCCATAATTCGTTTCCCCGTTGTACCAGTAGCGAATAATTCATGTTGTTGAAATACAGCTTTATAGGCTGTTACAAATTGAATGATATCTTCTTTTTTCTTATCATGGGCAATTAAGGCAATTTTCATCGTATTCCTCCTAATACCTACTCGATAATATTTTCTAGTCCATATACAAGTACATCCAATTTCATGACTGAATCAACAGCAAGTTTAACTCCTGTCATAAAGGACGCGCGATTGAATGAATCATGGCGAACCGTCAATAGCTCTCCATCACTCCCGAAAAGTACCTGTTGATGAGCAACAAGCCCCGGTAGACGAACACTATGGATATGCATGCCATCTATATTTGCTCCTCGAGCACCTTGAATGGTTTCTTTCTCATTCGGATGACCCTGTTGTTTTGTCTCACGTACTGCAGCTATCATATCTGCCGTTTTAGCAGCTGTACCTGAAGGGGCATCCAATTTTTGATCATGATGCATTTCAATGATTTCTACATTCGGGAAGTACTTTGCAGCCATTTGTGAGAACTTCATCATCAAAATAGCCCCAATTGCAAAGTTTGGAGCGATAATACATCCAATACCTTTTTCCCTAGTTAACGAATCCAGCTTTGCTAAATCTTCTTTTGTAAATCCTGTTGTTCCTACAACAGGACGGATACCATGATTCAGTGCTGTTTCTGTATGATACATTCCTACTTCAGGTGTAGTTAAATCAATCAATACGTCTGCATTTACAGCCGAGAAGCATTCGTTAATATCGGAAAAAACAGGTGCTTCAATTCCTTGAAAACCATCAATATTTGAGAGGCTTTCCCCGTTATATTTACGGTCTATAACAGCTGCTAATTCAAACCCTTCTGTTCTATGTACTAACTTCACCGCTTCATTACCCATTCTGCCACGAGGTCCAGCTACAATCACCCTTACTTTACTCATCCTTTACTTCCCCCTCTACATTCTCTTCTTTTTTTGTCCATCTGTCTTTATCACGTGTTGCAAACTTATGCATGACCGTATCGTGCGAGCTTTGAAGGTCAATACCAAGTGAATTAGCAAAACAAATTAGCACAAATAGCATGTCACCCAATTCCTCTTCAACCGTATTCTCATTTTCAGTTGATTTCTTAGGTTTTTCACCATGGTAATGATTGACTTCTCTAGCCAGTTCACCAAGCTCCTCTGACAAGCGTGCTAGCATAGCCAAAGGGCTGAAATATCCTTCTTTGAATTGTCCTATGTATTGGTCGACTTCTGCTTGCATTTGTTGGATCGTCTTTTGCTTTTCCATTTAGTCACCCATTCTTGATTTTCGTTAATAAACATTATACCTTCTTTATGTTAGCTAAAAGTGAATCATATGACAACAGATACGTTCGGTAACAAAAATTGCCCATAGTTGGTTAATTAGTTATAATAAGTAAATTAACCGCATTCAAACGTTTTGGAGGTAAAAGACATGCTTTTCGGCTTAAAATTGAAAAACACTATATTTATCCTTTTTGGAGCTGGAATCTTCGCATTTGGCCTCGTACATTTTAACATGCAAAATAACTTGGCAGAAGGCGGTTTCACTGGTCTCACCTTGATTATATATCAACTTATTGGGATAAATCCTTCTTATTCTAATTTGGTTTTAAATATCCCATTATTCTTAATAGGGTGGAAATATTTAGGGCGGACTTCTTTTTTTTATACAATCATTGGAACCGTTGGTTTATCCGTTTGGCTATGGGTATTCGAAAGATATCAAATCGAAATAAATCTCGGGAATGATTTGATGCTGGTGGCATTGTTTGCCGGGGTCTTTGTTGGTGTTGGGCTAGGTATCATCTTCCGTTATGGCGGGACAACTGGCGGCGTTGATATTATTGCCCGATTTGCCCATCGATATTTAGGAATGGGCATGGGCCGGACCATGTTTATTTTTGATGCCATTGTTATTGGCCTATCCATTCTCACCTACTTGGATTACAGGGAAGCGATGTATACCCTAGTGGCGGTATTCATCGGTGCGCGGGTTATCGACTTTATGCAGGAAGGAGCCTATGCGGCTAGAGGAGCAATGATTATCAGCGAGAAAAATGAGGAAATTGCTGATAAAATCATGAAAGATATGGAGCGAGGAGTAACAGTCTTAAGGGGGTATGGATCATATACAAGAACTGATCGAGAAGTTCTATATTGTGTTGTCGGTAAAAATGAGCTCGTTCGCTTGAAAAATGCCATCACTTCAGTGGACCCTCATGCTTTTGTATCTGTAAGTGAAGTGCATGACGTATTAGGTGAAGGCTTTACCCTAGATGAGAATAAGAATCCAATCGAACGGTAGTATCAACTGTGAAACCATTACAAATACATCATTTTACATGATTCCCCAAATAGTGAAGTTTTATAAGTAGTATTAACTAAACCCGGAATATATCGTAAACGAATAAAAAGAACTCCATCATGTGATGGAGTTCTTTTTATTTAATCTTCTTCTCTCATACCTGTATACATAAGCAGAAGTCGAACTAGTTCAAGCACGGCTACAAGAGCGGCAGCAACATACGTCATCGCAGCTGCACTTAATACTTTTTTCGTTTCTCGTTCTTCATCATTACGGATAACTCCTACAGAAACGAGTTGATCCATTGCCCGAGAGGAAGCATTAAACTCCACCGGCAGCGTGATTACTTGAAATAATACTGCGATCGCCATAAATACGATACCCGCTATTAATAAGCCTGGGATTCTGGCTAACACCCCGATTAAAATTAAAATCCAAGATATATTGGAACCAAAGTTAGCGACCGGTACTAACGCATGGCGAAAACGTAAGAACGCATAAGCTTCTTTATCTTGAATCGCATGTCCCACTTCATGGGCTGCAACTGCTACACCGGCAACAGAATGCCCATGATAGTTATCCGTCGATAAACGGACCGTTTTATCTCTTGGGTCGTAATGATCTGAGAGCATTCCAGGTGTTTCTTCGACCCTGACATTATATAAACCATTTTGATCCAAAATGGCTCTCGCCGTTTCAGCACCATTCATACCCGAAGAAGCAGATACTTTTGAATATTTTTTATACGTACTTTTCACTTTCATTTGTGCATAAATCGGGATTAAAATGATAATCGCCAAATAAATGAAATACATGGTATCCTCCTAAAACTATTATTACTCTCAATTCTATGGAATGAATGCTACCATGTCAAATATAGAGTTCTCTTCACTTACCTTCAATCGTTATGCTCTTTTCTAGGTTTTTCTCGATCTCCATTATATTTTCTCCAGCCGACGTAAGAAAGAGTCATTATTATAATACTGCCAGTAGTTATGATAACCCACCAAAGGGAAGGATCTGCATCGTCTTCTCCCATATCATTAAAAATAGACGTTAATTCATTTTGCAATGCATCCAGCTCTTTTTGGCTATCACTATCTCTAATTACTTCAGGACGGTATTGATTAATGTATTGAATCCTAGTATCCAGTTGCTGAATCTTTTCTTTAGAAAGGTCGACTTTCAAGCTTGGATATATCATTTCGTATTGTGAAAGGAATAAGTTCAATTGATTATTAAATGTTATTGTGTCTTGATGGATCGCGGCATCCTTTGTTTGCCTGAAGGAATTCATCATTTGATCCTCCATCTCGGTCCAAAGAGGCTGATGCGTTGACTTCACAGCATCCACAACAAGCCTAAATTTTGTAACTGAATTAACCTTCTCAGAATCTCCCTTATTCAAATCCTTTATTGTCATCAATGCTTCATTATGAGCTACAGTAATAATTCGAAGTTCGTCCATGTCAAGAATTTGTTCTTTCGCTGTCTCTTTTATAAACTGGTCAGAAAAAAACGTAAGCATCTTTTCCGAATCTCCGTATCGCTTCAACTTTGTCATTTCCAACGCTCTATCGGAAATGTTATCTAATTGCTCCAAACTTGAAGAGGATTCTGCATAGACAGGGAAATGTAAGACGACAAATAAAACAGCAATGGTTAATATGAATTTTTTCAACATGCTACTCGTCCCTCCTCATATCTCTACTAAAACGATATGAAACAAAAAACATGAGTAGACCTTGTTCATCATAAAAAGTTAACCCCGCACTCAAAAAATGAATGCGGGGCTAACTATTAGTAGATCATTGAAAGAGTAAATCGCTTTTTTCTAAAACCAAAGTACCATCCAACAAAGATAGAAAGAATACTTAGCCAAAAGGTAAAATAGCCTATTGAATTCATATAGACCAATAAATCACGATAAATAGGCATCATTTCAAAAACGTAATCAATAATATCATTATGTATGGTCCAAATCCCTGCTACAATCAAATGCCAAGGTTTTATTCGATAAAATGGTGAATATAAAATCCCTTGAATCGCCATACCCAAATGAGAAGCCATTAACATATAACCTTCCCAAGGCAATGAACCTGTTGTCATTAATGTCAGTATATTCATCACAACTGCCCATAAACCATATTTGAATAGGGTTATAATCGCCAATGCCTCCATAAGGCCAAAGTTTCTTTTCAAAAGAAACCCCAGTAATACAAATACAAAAAATAGGCTAGCAGTCGGGCTGTCTGGTACAAAAGCTAAAAAAATAGTCGGTGTGTTTGCTAATTGACTACCATACCAATAATATCCAAATAAAGTTCCGAATATATTAACCATTAATAGCAAAAAGAGCATTTGCCGATTTGCAAGCCAGCTGTAGATAATATTCATTCTTTTTACCTCTCTTACTATTCTCAATACAACCATTTTACAGTTCCTGATCTTTAAATCCAAGTTTTCATTTCAATTTCTTATCAGATTCTTTTCAATTTTCCAATAAAAAAGCCGACAACCGTAGTCGTCAGCTTTTCCATTCGGCAGCATATGAAAGAAAATGCTGTCGATAGATACTTTATTTTGCTGTTAAACCCGAAACAAATTCAGCTAATGTTGCCAATTCTTCATCAGAACCTTTGAACATACCAGCTGGCATAGCACCTTGGCCTTTGCGAGCGATTTTAGAGATTTCTTCTGGCTTTAAACCAGTGTCAATCAAGCTCGGTGCACCTGCACCACCTGTTAACTCAGCTCCGTGGCAACTAATACAACCACTAGCATCCATAAGTTTATAACCTTCGCTGTCTTTATCAATGTCTGCACCTTCTACGATTGCACCTTGCTTCTTAGAAGCTTCCCAGTCGTGATGGGCTGCAGACTCCCATGTCAGATAAAATACACCAGCCATTGCTAATAACATAAAACCTACAGCAAATGGACGTTTTGCTGGACTACGCTCTGGACCACGGTCTAAAAATGGTGCCAAGAGCAATGCTCCGAATGCTAGTCCAGGTATAACGAGAGCCCCGATTGCATTATACGGACCCGATGCATAAGTATACTTAAGTAATTGGTAAAGGAATAGGAAATACCAGTCAGGTAGCGGAATATACGCTGTATCTGTCGGATCTGCTATTCTTTCTAATGGAGACGGATGTGCAATTGTTAGGCACAAATAGCCAACAAGGAATACAGCTCCGACCATCCATTCTTTTAAAAGGAAATTAGGCCAAAATGCTTCAGTTTTCCCAGGATATTCTGAATAATCTTTCGGAATATTCGGTTTACGGTTCGCGGAGATACGCGAGTCACCTACGAATTTCATACCTTTCCCACGATGCATTGAACAATCCCCTCCTTTATGAAAAGGTTTTTATGATTCTCAGTTCATAACTCTTTTATAGTGGACCTGAAATACCTTGTTTCCGGATCATCAAGAAATGAGCCGCTAGTAAAGCAAATAGTGCTGCAGGCAGGAAGAATACATGAATTGCGAAGAATCGTGTTAATGTCTGTGCTCCAACTATTGTTGGATCTCCTGCTATCAATGTCTTAAGTGCTGGTCCCATTAGCGGTACCGAATCGACAATTGTCAAAGTAACCTTTGTTGCAAATAGCGCTTTCATATCCCATGGCAGTAAATAACCTGTTAATCCTAATGCCAGCATAATAAAGAAAATTAATACGCCGACCATCCAGTTCAATTCGCGCGGTTTTTTGTAAGCTCCCTGGAAGAAGACACGAAGAGTATGTAAAAACATCATAACAATAACTAGACTTGCTCCCCAGTGATGCATACCACGGACAATTTGACCGAAGGCAACTTCATTTTGTAGATAATAAACAGATTCCCAAGCGTTTTTAATGTCCGGTACATAGTACATCGTCAAGAACATACCCGACAATATTTGGATGACCGTGATAAAGAAAGTTAACCCACCAAAACAATATACGAATGCAGAAAAATGATGCGCGGGGTTAACATGTTCAGGAACCTCATGGTCAGCAATATCCCGCCATAATGGCGTAATATCTAAACGCTCGTCCACCCAGTCATATAACTTTGTTAGCAATGTTTACGCCCCCCCATGCGGTTTTAGTTGACCCAAATAAAGAATTCCATCTTTCTCTTTCGTGTCATAGACATCCAAAGGTGAAACCGGTGGTGTCCCTTTCACGTTCACACCATCTTTCGTGTACCTGCCATAATGACAAGGACAGAAAAATTGATTCGGATTAGACTTATCCGTATTCCATGCTACCGTACAGCCTAAATGTTTACAAATTGGAGATAAAGCAACGATATTGCCGTCTTCCATTTTATAAACCCAAGCTGTATTTGTTTCTTCAGACTCATACCACCCGTCGACCTGCTTAAAACTAAAGTCAACACGGGTTGGTTCGGTAGTCAGTTCACTTACCTTTTGTTTAGTTGCAATGTAATCCCCGCCTTTATCTGCTGATAATACTGGATCAATTGCAAACCTAACCATAGGCATCAACATACCGGCCGCCATAAATCCACCAACGCCAGTAAGTGTGTAATTAAGGAATTGACGTCGTGAAACATTATGCTTGCTCATGCGTTTTCCCCCCCTCTATTACTATACTGAGAGCCCAAAGGACCAATAAATAGCAACACTATAAAACTAGGACATTTCCATGATATCTCAATAATTTACCAAGGTCAATATTTGTAAAACCCAAAAGGTGGCAACTATGTGTCAAATAATGCGAAAAATCCTACTTTTTTTCATTTTTCCAATTATAAGTGAAAATATCAAGGATCTGGAGAACTTGCTGGTTAATCATTTCCCTAGCTTGGTTATTTTCTAGGGTTTCAAGAGGGATGGCTGGAATCCATACTAAATTATGTTCTAATTCCCGCTCTTCCTTTTTCCATTCAATATCTGATGTAAGAAAAAAAATATGTTTAAAATTATTTTCTTTCACTTTGTTAGTCCAACGCTTTAATAAATCAATCTTATCCTCCTCATCACTCAAATAATGAAAAGTTGGCATTAAAAGAATTCTTCCTTTCATCTGCTTTTCAATTTCCGAGCTTAAAATGGTAAGAAATTCATTCATTGAACCAGTTTGCTTAATTTGACTTCCAAATGTTATGGGAACCAAAGGAATTAAAACCGTATCCACATACTCTTTTGACTGGATATACATATCCAGATCTTTTGCTGTCCACTTCATATTTTTTCTTCACTCCCGATTTATTAAATCAACTCCTTATCATTTTACCATTTTTTTATTACATCTTTACCATATACCTATAGTCTTTACAAAAATGTGGATTTTATCAGCGTTTTATAAAAAATAAAAACCTTTCCTGATTACGGAAAGGTCGTTTTAGTTCATCCAAGTACTTTTAATTGATTTAGTTGTTCGGTTAAGTTCTTAAATGCCTGTTCGTCATGTTTATCGAGCGCTTCATCAATTTCCTTAAGTAGACGATCCCTTTGGAAATACAGCATACTTTTTTCCAAAAACTGCTCAGCCAGCAGCTGATCTTTTTCATTTGCAGCCGTGGATTTCGGCATGAAAGGGTTATTCTCAAGCACTGCTGCGTACTGATATGAAGAATAAGCGGATTTAAAATTGAGTTGAATATAAATATCTTCATCCCGGTTTAAGCGGATATCATGAAAAGATTTCTCTGCATCGGTCGTCATAATATTGGACTTATAGAACCTAAAAGGAACCTCTTCTACACAATGTGTCGACATAATTAATCCGCGTGGACAATATTGTGCATTTTCTACAAAATGAACCTTTTTCATTAATTGATCATGACTCATTAAATAATTTAATATCCAAACACATTCTCTTCTTTTCAGTTGATAATGATTTAAAAACCACCGAATAAAATCCTTTTTCTCATTCACAGAAACAGGGGCAGCCACCATGAATTCCCTCCTCTGTCTTGATATTATTTTATTTTCTCTTATCTACAATTCCTCTGGACTTTCGCCAAGCCGTTCCAAAATCATCACATACTCATCGTTTGCTGGGTTTAGCTCAAGCAGCTTATTAAATACTTCTCTAGATGTGGTTCTGTCTCCTTCTTCAATTAAAAAGAAACCATAGTTTTCAAGAAAGTCTGGATTGTTCTTGAATGAATTATATGCTTTATGATAGCAGGTTAATGACTCTTTAAATTGTTCGGTGTGTTGATAACATACGGCAGCTATCCATTCAAACTGCGGATCATCCTCACCGTATCTTCTAACCTCGCCAATACACTCTAAGATATCTTCATATCTTTCGTGGTGCATATACAGTTTCAAAAGAGTAAGTGCAGCTTCCAAATAGCCGGGATCAATGGCAAGAGCCTCTTTGAATAAATTTTCTGCTTCACTATCGAGTCCGCTTTTTAAGGCTATTTTACCACCGAAGAAATAAAGCTCCTTATTGAATTCATCAGCCTTGATACCTTCTTTGACCGTTTTCAAAGCATTTTCCAAATCTTCAAGATGTTCATAACTCTTGGCCAAGTATAAATATAGGGAATGATATTCATGATCCAATTCCTTCAATTCGATAAACTTACGCACGGCGGTTTCATAAAGACCTGCTTGAAAAGCTGTAAATGCATACTCAAATAACGTATTTATTTCGAGCCCGTCATTTAGAGCCTTTTCAAAGTACGGAAGGGCCTCCTCAAACTTCCCAGAGCTGCTTAATGCTTCAGCTAGTCGTTGATTGACATTAACTCCAGCAATTTCTTGTTCCTGTTCCAAAACCTTTATGTAATTTGCAATGGCTTCCTGGTCTCTTCCTTGGTGATAGAACAGTTCACCTAGTGCAAAATCAATGATGATCTCATCTGGTAGTATTCCCTTTGCCTGCAACAATTTTCGTTCACTGACCTCATCCATCCCCTGTAATTGATAAAGGTCTGCTTCCAAAAGCAATGCACTTGGATATACTTCATCATCTACACTTACTTTTTCAAGCATTAACATCGCTTCATCTTCTTGATCCATATCAATCAAAATTTCAGCTAATGAAACAATCAATTCTCCTTCATCAGGATATAGTTCTAGTAGATGCTCAAAAAGATCTTTTGCCTCCTCTACAAAACCAAGCTGGAGCATTTCTTCAGCCAGAATCAAAATGTCCTCGGCTGACTCTGATGATTTAATTCGATTTATATGTTTAAGAGCCTCTGTTAATTCCCCTTTTTTTAAATGCTGAATAACTTGATCTACTGTGTTCATTGCTGCTTCCTTCCTTTTTGCATAATAAACTTAGTCTCTAGACAAACACTCTCACGTGATAGTGTTATATTCTCTTCCATAAAGTACAAAATGTTGCATCTAATCGTGAGGTGCATAGTAAAAACAGTATTCATTAGTTTACCATACTGCAGCCCTGTATTCCATTGATGAAATTCTCCCCCCATTCTTATTAAAAAAAGGTTAATAGTTAATTCTCCATACAAAGGTAAATCTCCTTTTTGGTGATAATCACCTTTTTTATAATTCTAAGGAGTTATTATTAGAAAAGAGGCTATAATGATAGCGCTTACAACAATTTCGAGAGATTAATCTAAGAAAAAAAAAATATAAAAAAGTCTGCAGACTCTAATAAGGTCTGCAAACTTCTTTAAATCTTTACTGTATTAAATGAGTCAAATGCTCAAAAAATTGTGGATATGAGACATCAATTGCATCCGGATCCTCAAGTTCCACTTTCCCATCTGTGATCAATGCCGCTACAGCCAGCATCATCCCAATACGGTGGTCTCCATGGCTTGTAACCGTGCCACCATTTAGTGCTTTTCGTCCCTTGATAATTAAACCGTCTACAGTCGGCGTTATATCCGCTCCAAGGATGGAAAGCTCGTTGGCTACCGTATCAATTCGATTGGTCTCCTTCACTTTAAGCTCTGCTGCGTCCTTGATCGTCGTTATTCCTTCCGCCTGGGTGGCCAAAAGTGCAATAACTGGTATCTCATCGATTAGGCGCGGAATTAGATCACCGCTGATCGTTGTTCCTTTTAAACGAGAGCTTCTGACAGTAATATCGCCTGCCGGTTCACCTTCACTCGATTTCTTCTCGACCGTTATATCTGCCCCCATCGCTTTCATAACTTCGATGATACCTGTTCTTGTCGAATTAAGGCCCACATTCTTCAGAACAATTTCACTATTTTCTGTAATTGCAGCAGCCACCATAAAGAACGCTGCAGAAGAAATATCTCCCGGCACATGAATATTGGTTCCTTTGAACACTTGGTTGCCTTTTACTTTTATCGTTTGACCGTCTTTTTCGATTTCCCCGCCAAACTGCTTGATCATTCGTTCCGTATGATCACGAGTCTCTTCCGGTTCGACAATGATTGTCTCCCCTTCTGCCTGCAAGCCTGCAAGGAGTATAGCTGATTTGACTTGTGCGCTTGCCACAGGCAATTTATAGCGAAACCCTTGTAATTGGCCACCCCTTATGAAAAGCGGCGTGTATTCGGCTCCTTTCCGGCCATCAATGTGTGCTCCCATCTGACTGAGAGGATTCACTACTCGCGTCATCGGGCGTTTAGCTATTGATTCGTCACCTACTAACACAGCCGAAAAATCCTGTCCAGCCAAAATACCCATCATTAATCTGATCGTAGTACCAGAATTTCCGACATCAAGTACTTCACGTGGTTCCGTCAAACCATTAAAACCTTTGCCTTCAATACGGACTTGCTGCCCATCTTGTTCAATGTTTACTCCAAGCTGTTTAAAACAGGAAATAGTACTTAAACAATCTGCTCCAGGCAGAAAATTAGTAACTGTCGTTTCACCCTCGGCAAGGGCTCCGAACATAATCGAACGATGGGAGATAGACTTATCTCCTGGTACAGCAATCGCACCACGTAATGATTGAATGTTCGTTTTTAAACTTTTTGTATTCATACAATCATCCTTCGACTATTATTTTATTATGCCAGAATTGTTTCATATTCTGTATGTCTTGAAATGCATTCCGATGCTTTAATACGGTCTACATCCGTTTGGAAGCTGATAACTAGAACACCGTATATTTCTTCCCTAGTTTCAATAATTCTTATGTTTGTTAAACTGATTCCTTCTTGAGCCAAATATCCGGTAATTTCAGAAATTACACCAGCATAATCCGGTACATCAATATATAAATCATAAAAGGCAGGGATGGCGCCTTTCGCATGCGTTGGCAAATCATCTCTAAAAGTCTTTGCATCCTTAAAGAAACGCAGAATCTCTTCACTATCTTCATTTTCTACAAGCTCTTTGACATTCTCCATTTCCTTCAGCCAATCATTCATTAATACCAGTAACACATCACGATTATGTAACAAAATGTCACGCCACATTTCCGGACTGCTTGAGGCAATTCTCGTAATGTCTCGGAATCCTCCAGCTGCAAGTCTAGAGATCAGCTCATTTTCCTTACTATATGTCTCTGCCTGTTTAACCAACCCGGAAGCAACAATATGTGGAAAATGGCTGATTACTCCTGTCAGTCTATCGTGGGTACTAGGTGTTACTACCAAAAAGTTCGCTCTTGTGCCAATTAACCATTCTTTTAACTGCTCTATTTTACCTTCTTCTACAGTTTCATCTGGAGTAAGTAAATAAAACGCATTCTCAAATAAATGCAGTTTGGCAGCCCCTGCACCGCTTTTATGAGACCCAGCCATTGGGTGACCACCGATGAAGGCCACACCTTTATCTATCAATGGTCTTGCCGCATTTACGACTTTATCCTTTGTACTTCCCGCATCAGAAATGAGGACATCCCTTTTCAAATCCAACTCAGCTAATTTCGCTAAAATCTGGACGGTTTCATTTACGGGAACTGCCAGCAGAATTAAGTCAGCGTCACACGCTCCCGCTTCAAGAGAAGATACTGAATCATCAATGATTCCCAGTAGCCTTGATAGTTGAATATTCTTTTCGCTTAGATCCATTCCAACAATCACAGCTTCAGGATGTGCATGGCGTACAGCCATGGCCAAAGATCCACCAATTAGACCTAGACCTATTACAAAAACCTTTCCCTTCACACTTCTCTCCCCCGCTTCTTTTTGCTCCTCTATGCTTGCTGAAACGATTAAAGAAGGGAATTAGAAGGCGTAGCACCTTCATTTAAGAAAGATTTGATAGCGTTAATCATTCCTTCATTTTCTTCTGTTGAACCAATCGTTACACGCAGACTGTTCGGGAAACCGAACGATTTTCCAGACCTTGCAATGTATCCACGCTCTAGCAAATATTGAAATACTACATCCGCATCCTGTTTGAAATGTATGAAAATAAAATTACCTTGTGATGGGTAATAAGCTAGATTTTCCTTACTGCAAAACTCATAATATTGTTTGAGTCCTTTTTGGTTCTCAGTATTACACTTTTCAATAAAAGCTTGATCTTCCAGAGCAACAATAGCAATCTTTTGTGCGAAAGTATTGACATTGAATGGTTCTCGGGATGGGTCGAGCTTCTGAATAATATCATCATCTGCCAATCCGTACCCGACCCTAAAGCTGGCAAGACCATAAATTTTTGAAAATGTGCGAAGTATAATCAAATTCTTAAATTTATTGATCCATTGATTTGTTTTCGGGTAATCCTCAGCCACTGCATATTCACAATAGGCTTCATCCAATACGACAAGAACATCATTCGGTACCTTTTCAATGAATGTTAATAAATCCTGTTCCGGAATGTATTTTCCTGTTGGATTATTAGGTGTACAAACCCAGACAACAGCAGTGTTCTCATCTATCGCTTTTAACATACCTTCTAAATCATGTGCTCCGTCAATATGAGGAACTTCTCTGATTTCCGCGCCTTCAAGTGTAGCATTATGGCGATACTGCGAAAAAGTGCCTGTTGCCATGACGGTGTTTTTACCAGCTCCCAATAGGCTTCTAGAAATGATTTGAATGTTCTCATCAGACCCATTTCCAAAAATAAGCTGTGTTTCTTTTACACCTGTATGCTTTGCAACAGCTTCTCTAAGCAATGTTGCATATCCATCCGGATAGATAGCAAAAGAATGGGTTGCGTTCTTAACGCTTTCTCTGACCTTTTCAGAACAACCAAAAGGATTTTCATTTGAAGCTAATTTTGTGATTTTTTCAAGACCGTACATTTTTTTTACTTCATCGGTTGATTTCCCAGGTTGATAAGACTTCAAGGAAAGGACCGCATCATTCCACTTCATGTCATTCACCTCTATATTTTTATCACTTTAAAGTAAGAAAGTGTGAGAATAGTATATCATATTCTTTTTCCTAAAATCATATCTTATATATTATTTGTCAAATCCGGCCGCAATACGACAGCTCCTGCTTGATAAACATGTTGTATCTCTTTTTGAGATTTTGTTGTATTTACATGAATCATTACCCGTATACAAGATGGAAGGGAGTTGCTTACTGGTATTTCTTGCATGCACGTTACTGGCACATATGTCCAACCCTCAAATTTACGTAGGGCTTTGGCTGGAAAGACAGAGCGTATCTCATCCGTTGCAGAAAAAAATACAGAGGCAACCATATCAGGATCAATCTCGTTGACCCGAATGATTTCTGCCATCAACTGCTCAACAGCAGCAATCACTTCCATTTCTGTGTCCTTCTCTACTGTTGTTGCGCCCCTTATTCCTCTTATCACACACAGTTCCTCCATTTCCTGTATTTTATTTCATTTCAATCATTTCCTCTATCAGCACAGAGTCGGCTATATCCATTAATAATGGAGACCCCAATTGTTTAAGCAAGACAAAGGTAGCACCTTCATTGATTGATTTTTTGTCTGTTTTCATTAAATTAAGTAAGGTTTCTTTTTCAAGTTGTAAAGGAATGGTTGTTTGATAACCTAAAGAAGATACCCAATTAATAAACTCGTCAAGTTTAAAATCAAGACCCTGTTCTCTGCTGCTTAATTTAAGAGCATATACCATCCCGATTAAAATGGATTCACCATGCGTAAAGTTTCCATATCCCATAGAGCCTTCCACAGCATGTCCAAGTGTATGACCGAAATTTAAAAAAGCACGAATCCCCATTTCTTTTTCATCTTCTTCGACAATGGACGCTTTTATGCCAATACCTTTTGTAATCATCGTTAAAAATTGCTCATCTGTTATATTATTCAAATCAACAATATTCGACTTTAACCATCGATAAAACTCTTTATCTGCTATCAAGGAATGTTTAATGACTTCAGCAAAACCCGACCGTAATTCTTGAAGTGGGAGAGTCTGCAAAAATTCAAGATCATATATGACTGCTTCTGGCTGATGAAAGGCCCCAATCATATTTTTTCCAAGAGGGTGATTGATGGCAACTTTGCCGCCCACAGCACTATCATGGGCGAGCAGAGTCGTCGGAACCTGGATAAATGGAATCCCTCTCATAAAAGTAGCCGCAACAAATCCAGCCAGATCACCGACTGCACCACCACCAAGGGCGATAATCAATGACTTGCGATTAAGTTGTTGAGATAAGCAATAGCTTTGGCATTCATAAAACACTTCAAACGTTTTAGCATGCTCTCCTTCCGGTACAACATAGTGCAGGACCGGTTTTCCCGTCTTAATCAGAGCTTTTTTCACAGTTTGTAAATGAAGTTCAGCTACTTTCTCATCGGTTATAATCAAAATCTTATTTAGTTGATTTAATTCATGGGTTATAAAATCGGGAAGCTCGTTAATCGCCTGTTTACCAATTAAAACTGGATACTGCTTGGAAGCCGTTTTTATTTGCATGGATTCCATAGTTTAAAACTCCTTTACTTCTTCCCGATAAGAGTTCATGTATTCTGCCAATTGCTCATAACGATCTGAAGGGAATTGATCAACAATCGCTGCTGCAAGTTCCCAAGCTACTACAGCCTCGGCAACAACAGCAGCAGCAGGAACTGCACAGCTATCGGAACGTTCGACACTTGCTTCAAATACTTCCTTTGTATCAATATCAACACTTTTCAACGGCTTATATAAAGTAGGAATTGGCTTCATAACGCCACGAACAATAATAGGCATTCCAGTTGTCATACCGCCTTCAAAACCGCCAAGGCGATTGGTTTTACGGTAATAACCATTTTCTTTGTCCCAAGCAATTTCATCATGAACATCACTGCCAAAACGGTGGGCCGCTTCAAACCCAAGACCTATTTCTACCCCTTTAAACGCATTAATACTCATAATCGCTGCTGCAAGCTTTGCATCTAGTTTACGGTCATAATGAACATAACTTCCTACGCCCACTGGCATTCCTTCTACAATGACTTCAACGATGCCGCCAATCGAATCCCCTTTTTGTTTCGCTTCATCAATTGCATCTTTCATCTGCTGCTCTACGTTTTTATCAAAACATCTGACTGAAGATTCTTCCGTAACTTGCTGTAATTGCTGAATTGTTTCATATTGTGGTGGTTCAGCCTTTATTCCACCAATTTCCAATACGTGTGATGCCACTTCAATCCCCAATAACGACAATAACTTTTTAGCGACAGCACCGGCAGCAACCCTTACAGTCGTTTCACGGGCTGATGAACGTTCCAATACGTTTCTTAAATCACGATGCCCATATTTAATACCGCCGTTCAAATCTGCATGACCAGGACGAGGACGAGTAATTTTACGTTTGATCTCCTCAGCTTCTTCCTCTGAAAGTCCTTCACTTCCCATAATTTTAGTCCAATGTTTCCAGTCGTCATTCTCAACAACTAAAGCAACCGGTGACCCTAGTGTGTAGCCATGTCTGATTCCCGAAGATATAAAAGCCTGATCTTTCTCAATCTGCATTCTTCGTCCACGACCATGCCCTTTTTGCCGGCGTCCTAACTCTTCATTAATATCCTCATTCGTAATCGGCATCCCTGCCGGTAATCCCTCAATAATAGTAGTCAGCTGCGGACCATGTGATTCTCCCGCTGTTAAATATCTCATCTTCCAGCCCCCTTTTAGCACTTTAAAGTGTATATGTATCAATATACCACAATTTTATGAAATGTGGGTATATGTAAAACGTAAAAACCTTTGTTGTTTGAATTTATTCACTTTTCATTTTATTTTACATGTTCTTCAACATTTTCGATATAGTTTAATCTCTCTTATCATAGACATACAGTCTCTGTTTTTTTATAGCAAGTAAAACGAAAAAGGACTGAATGCATTATCAGCCCTTGTATACTATTTACCTTTTTTTATAAAAAAATGTGTCAATCGTTTCAAACTCATATTTTCCGGGATTAAATATTTGCTCTGTACTTCCTACAAAAAACACTCCCCCACTTTTCAATGACGCACTGAATTTATCATATAAAAGACTTTTGGCATCTTCAGTGAAGTAAATTAAAACATTCCTGCATACGACTAAGTCAAATTCTTGATCAAATCGATCTGCAAGAAGATTATGTTTCTTAAATGTGACTCTTCGCTTAATTTCATCATCAACGCGATAAAAATCCTCTTCTTTTATAAAGTATTGCTTTTTTATATCAGCAGGTACTTCATTCAAGGAACGCTCAGGGTAAACTCCCAATTTCGCACGTGCTAATACATTCTCATCTAAATCCGTCGCTAGTATCTCTATCTGGCTTAAGGGAACAAGATTGGATAAAATCATTGCAATCGTGTACGGTTCTTCACCAGTTGAACAGGCTGCGCTCCATATTTTCAACCTTTTTTGGCTTTCTAATAAAGAGGGAAGAATTTTTTTCTCCAATACTTCCCATCTTTTCGCGTTTCGATAAAACTCTGAAACATTAATTGTCATTCTGTCTAAAAATTCATTTAAAACGTTGGGTCTTGTTTGAATGTCTTTATAATATTCACGAAATGAGTGATAACCTCTTTTTTCATAAAGAGAAGTGAGGCGCCGTTTCATTTGTCCTTCCTTATATAATGACAAATCAATGCCTGTCAACATTTTGATTTTTCGAATAAACTCTTCATATTCTTGAGGCATACCTACAACTCCCTTTGTTTTAAGTAGTTCTTCTCTTTATATATCGGAAAGGGCTGAAAATTCTTAAAAAAACAGTTTTTACGACCAGTGACAGTTAAAATTGTCAAGAATTTAAAAAAAAAAAGCAGGTACTATCGCATAAGGGCGACAGAACCCGCTTTTTTAAAATTTATTAACTAACTATTAATAAACCCACTCGTTAACTAGTTTAGAATATTCAACAAGTTCTTCTTCTTTGAAGAATAAACCGATTTCACGAACAGCACTTTCAGCTGAATCTGATCCGTGAATGATGTTTTTGCCTACAGTTACTGCAAAATCTCCACGAATTGTAGCTGCTGCTGCATCTTTAGGATTAGTAGCGCCCATCATTTGACGTGCAGTTGCGATTACATTTTCACCTTCCCAAACCATTGCGAAGACAGGACCTGAAGTGATGAAGTCCACTAATTCGCCAAAGAAAGGACGTTCTTTGTGCTCACCATAATGTTGCTCAGCTAGTTCTTGAGAGATAACCATTAATTTTGCTCCTGCTAGAAGGAAGCCTTTCTTTTCAAAGCGGGAAACGATTTCACCGATTAAATTACGTTGAACGCCGTCAGGCTTTACCATTAAAAATGTTCTTTCCATAATTGTCACTCCTAATATGTATCATTGTTATTTGCCTATATAAGGCAATCCTTTTAGAATATTACCATTGTTTGATGAGTTTCGCAACTCCAAGTCCTAAAACTTTCTTTTTCCGATATTTTTCGCTATATCAGATAATGTTTTCCTTGCCTTAATAGCAGGAAGACCTTTCAACTCTGAAAAAGCTTTTTCTAAATACATGTCACTGATTCTAGCAGCTTGCTCAATGGCGCCTGAAGATTTGATAGCATTGATGATATGGATCATTTCGTCTTTAGACGTATCTTCCCGAACTGTTTCGATAAGCCTTTTCAACTTTGGATCTTCCATCGCAATCAATACTGGTAAAGTAATGTTTCCTTGAATCAAATCGCTTCCAGCCGGTTTCCCAAGTTCCTCTTCCGAAGCAGTAAAATCCAAGATATCATCAGTAATTTGATATGACATCCCGACATAATAACCAAATTTAAATAGCTTTTGATGAATTTTCTCATCGACACCCGCTGAAATAGCTCCCAACTGGCAGCTAGAAGCAATGAGTAATGCTGTCTTTCGTTTGATTCTTCGGAAATAAATCCGCCAATTTTGATTAAAATTGTATTTATCTTTAATTTGCTCGATTTCTCCAAGGCATAGTTCAACCATAGTATCCGCGAGAATTTGATGCGCAAGCGGCGACTCAATTACTGCCATCATTTCTAGTGCCCGTGCAAAAATGAAGTCGCCTGTATACATGGCGACACGATTATCCCATTTTGATTTTATAGTTGCAGATCCCCTGCGTAAGTCCGCATCATCAACAACATCATCGTGTACGAGAGAAGCAGTATGGATTAGTTCCAATGTTGCTGCAACATGCTTTACGACATGAATATCATAATCGCCAAACTTCGCACCCAAAAGGACGAATACCGGACGAATTCGTTTTCCGCCGGATTGCAGTAAATGCAGTGAAGCTTCCCTTAAAACAGTGGAGTCTGCTTCAATTGCGGCTTCTAGTTCTTTTTCTATTAATTGCAAATCTGTATTCAAAAAGGAATACATCATTTTAAATTTCATACATTTCACCCAGCTTTGTCCATTGCTATTATGCTTTATTTGAAGGCTTGTACCCGAAATGTGTTGCTGCAACACCACCGAAATGGGCCTTGTAACTGACATTTTCCATTCCTGCCTGTTTGAACATACTTTCAAGCTTTTTCATGCCCGGGAAATCGCGCGCCGATTCCTGCAGCCATGAATATTCGTTATAGCTTTTAGCGAATAGTTTGCCAAACACGGGCATTATGAAACGGAAATAAAAGTAATAGCCCTGTTTAAATCCAAGCATTGTTGGCTGTGAGGTATCGAGGCAAACAACCATTCCATCCGGCTTGACAACACGGTTTAACTCTTTGAGTACTTGCATGTAATCAGGAACATTCCGCAGCCCGAAACCGATTGTGACATAATCAAAGCTATTATCCTCAAAAGGAAGTTCCATTGCATTCCCATGCATTAGAGAAACTTGATCTAACTTGAGTTCATTCACCTTTTGTTCGCCGATTTTCAGCATATTTTTACTAAAATCCAGACCAACAACCTTTCCTTCAGGTCCTACTTCATTAGCAAGGGCAATGGTCCAGTCCGCTGTTCCACAGCATACATCAAGTGCATGGGCGCCTTTTGGGACTTTCATTATAGCCATTGTAGCCTTCCGCCATTTAAGATGCTGCTTAAAGCTGATGAGGGAATTCATCTTGTCATAATTACCGTAAATCTTTTCAAAAACATGATGAACTTTTTGCTCTTTAGACTGCTCCATGACTCACCCTTCTTTCACGTAAGAAATTGCTTCACTCTCTGTTTGTTTCAAGATTACGTTTACTCTTTGAAGTAAATCGTCATTCTTAGTTACTAGCTTCTGCATCGAAAGCTTTACGGATTGCCTGGCATCCCTCAGACACTTATCAAATTGAGTCCGTACCTGTGCTTCCTTTTCTGAAGTTAGAACATCATTACTATTCGAATCATCAAAAGATATGTCTCTTAAGACATCAAAAACTACCGATTGGCCTGACTTTAGATAGTTTCTCATCTCAGCATGCAGCCGATTCAAAAGAAGCAGGTCTTCTGAAATGTCAATCCAGGCAGGTTGATTATAATAATCAGCCAATTTATAAATCAGCGAAGCCTCGATCGCTTTAATTGTCGTTATAAGCGTTGGAACATCCTTAATGGACCGTTGTTGATAAAGAATGATTTTATGATCATTTATTTTTTTTATGGCGCTTGATAGTATACGAATCATCTCAACATTACCAACACCGGCAAGCCCTTGATAGTATAAGCCACTATAATAATCACCAGCAAGTACTTGTAATTGCCGATTTTTCAATTCCTCAGGCAACTCTATTCCTTCGCCCGAATTTGACACTATTTCATGGGTATCAAGAGCTATTTGCACTAGCATAGTTGAAATAATGTATTGATTCCGTTCTTCGCTTAAAACGTCCAAATCGTTAAACAATCCCCAAAGCAATAACAGTTTATCGTCGTCTAAGCTTGGCTTTTGAATATATTTCAATAAATATGGATGTTGAGCTTTGGTTTCTATTAATTGTTTTAATTGCCTTAAGTCGTTCGTTATGTTTAACAATTGAGATCACCCTTGCATCCCCGAAAGATAATTTTTTTTCATACATATTGGTTTCTGTCTGTGAAAATACACATTATTATACCATAAAAACAATCAGATGAAATGGACAACGTTTATAAAATGAAACTTCCATAAATAAGGAAACCATCGTCTTATGTTCATTCAAAAAAATGGATGCGGGAAATTTACAGCTTGTTAAAACGCGATATCAGGTGATTGATTTAAAACATAACCAATTAGGGACAAGATTTTACTTGTCAGAAGGATTCTTTTTCGAATCACTTTCAACCTCACCGAATGGAGTATAAATCTTTGCATGTCCTCTTATTTTAATCGCAGAAGTGTGCTCTGTGAATTGTGCGATCATCACTTCCCCTGAATCGAGTTTTTCAGAGTGATGAAACTTAGTATCCGTTCCTCTAGTTAAACCGATGACATTTACACTATCCTCAATAGCTTTAATTACCACAAAATCATTCAAGATCTTTTTTTCATTCATTTTCTAACCCCCTATATCCTTAGTCTTTAATGAATGCCAGTACTTCAGCTCTTGTACGATGATCCTTAGCAAAAGTTCCTCTCACAGCTGAAGTCACTGTTTTAGACCCGGGTTTTTTGACACCTCTCATTGTCATACACATATGTTCAGCCTCTACTACCACCATTACACCATGAGGTTCAAGCTTTTCCATTATGGAGTCCGCTACTGTTGAGGTGATGCGCTCTTGAAGTTGTGGACGCTTTGAAACCGCCTCTACAGCTCGGGCTAACTTACTTAAGCCGGTAACTTTCCCGTTTTTCGGGATATATGCTACATGAGCTTTTCCGTAAAAAGGCACTAAATGATGTTCACAGACTGAGTAAAATGGGATATCTTTTACAAGGACAAGTTCCTCATGGTCTTCTCCAAAAACAGTATCAAAATATTCTTTTGGATCCTGAGTAAGTCCCGAAAAAATTTCTTCATACATTCTTGCTACACGGCCAGGGGTATCAAGCAGTCCTTCTCTAGTAGGGTCTTCCCCAACAGCCTCAAGAAGCATTTTCACCGCTTCTTCAATTTTGGCATGGTCAACATTAGCCATTTAAACTTACCTCCTAAAAATAAATAAAATAGTATGTATTCAGAAAAAAATGCATGGAGTTTCACCCTGACATTCATATTTCCTATTTTTAAAGCAACCTAAGCCTAACTGAAATGTATTAGCTTAAAGCGACCTCTAAACTTAGTTTTGTCGTGATTGATTTTTTCATAATGGTATATCCTTTTGAATAAATTTATCAAAATCAACTTTTCTAAAATATTCACTGTCTTTTATATTATCACAGATAGAAATTAAGAAGCAAAAAAGGGCCGCGTTTGCACGCGGCCCTTTTCCGGTTAAGCACCCGTATGTAATGGTAGAGTTACTTCACTGCATCTTTCAGTGCTTTACCAGGTTTGAAAGCTGGCACTTTGCTAGCTGCAATTTCGATTTCGTCACCAGTTTGTGGGTTACGACCTTTACGAGCCGCACGTTCACGAACTTCAAAGTTACCGAAACCAATTAATTGGACTTTATCACCGTTTTTTAGAGCTTCTAAGATTGTATCAAAAACAGCATCAACAGCTTTTGTAGCGTCTTTCTTAGAAATTTCAGTTGCTGTAACAACTTCATTAATCAATTCTGTTTTGTTCATGCCATTCACCTCCTCCCAAAAGGATCTTATAAAAAATCATTATTACAACACTATAATAGTGATTTGATATTAGTTTCGGTCAAAAATTTTCATTCCATGATAATCAGGGTTACCAAGCTGAAATAATTTCCCAAAAAATGCACCTAGAAATTTTAAAATAGGTTGAAATCGCTGATATAACGCGTTTTCTGTATGTAGATTATCACAAATCCTATTAGCTTAGCAAGGGAAATCAAAAAATAATGGGAATCTTTTCATAAATAATTGTATATATTATAAATTTTGTCTTTCGCTATTCATCATTTCCCTTTTTTATAGAAATTAAACTTGTTATATTACTGAAAATCGCATAACCATAGGCTTTTAGCGATTATACTGAAAAAACAACCAGATTTTCAAGAAAGAAACTCCCTTCAAGAGAAATTTTTCTTAGAATATAATTGTTTTCCCTCTTACTTTGGCAACAAAGAAGCCGGTACGCCCTAATGTAAAGCCAAAAACGTATCATCCATTTTATTATTTTTAGTAAATTCTAGACTCACATGTAAAAAGACCAATCCGATGAAGGAGTTGGTCCAGCTTTTAACCTTTTTTATAATATGATAGCAATCAATCCCCCACTGCCCTCATTAATAATCCTTTCCAGCGTCTCCTTCAATTTGTAACGTGCATTATCCGGCATCATCGCTAATTTTACCTGAATGCCTTCTCTTACGTAAGAACTTAGGCTTCGGCCAAAAATATCAGAATTCCAAATGGATAGTGGATTGTCTTCGAAATCTTGCATTAAATATCGAACCAATTCTTCACTTTGCTTTTCCGTTCCAATGATTGGTGAAAACTCCGATTCAACATCGACCTTAATCATATGGATTGAAGGAGCCACAGCTTTGAGCCTGACCCCGAACCTGGCTCCTTGACGGATAATTTCCGGCTCATCTAGACTCATATCATTAAGAGAAGGGGCTGCAACGCCATAACCCGTTTGTTTAACCATTTTTAATGCATCCGCAACCTGATCATATTCGGCCTTGGCATATGCAAAGTCCTGCATCAGGGATAAAAGATGATCCTTCCCGCGTATCTCCACACCGACAATTTCTTTTAAAATATCATCATAGAGTTCATCCGGTGCGTAAAGGTCGATTTCAGCCACGCCCTGACCCATCTCAATACCTGCAAGAGCGGCACGGTCGATAAACTCGAATTCATTGAAATGACCGACTACACGGTCTACATCTCTTAGGCGTTTAATGTCCTTCACGGTCTCTTTTACAGCTTCCTGATAGCTTTCTCTTAACCAATGATCCTCCCGCAGAACCATTACCCAGCTCGGAAGATTCACATTGACTTCAAGTACCGGAAATTCATATAGGGCCTCACGCAGGACGCTGTATACATCTGATTCCCGCATTCCTTCAACGCTCATGGCCAATACAGGTATATCATACTTTTCCTGTAAAGATTCCTTTAGTGCGACTGTATTTGGGTGATGGGGCTGAACGGAATTGACAATCATAATAAATGGCTTGCCAACCTCCTTCAATTCTTCAACAACCCTCTCCTCCGCCTCTAAATAATCACTGCGTGGAATTTCTCCGATTGATCCATCCGTAGTAACGACTACGCCTAACGTGGAATGATCCTGGATTACTTTTCGTGTGCCGATTTCAGCTGCTTCATTGAACGGAATCGGCTCCTCGTACCATGGAGTATGAATCATACGGGGACCATTTTCGTCTTCATACCCTTTAGCCCCAGGTATTGTATAACCCACACAATCAACTAAACGAATGTTCACTTCAAGCCCTTCCGCAACCTGAATCGACGCTGCCTGATTCGGTACGAATTTAGGTTCTGTCGTCATAATCGTTTTTCCAGCAGCACTTTGAGGTAATTCATCCTGTGCCCTGGCACGGTCAGCTTCTGACGGTATATTCGGAATAACAACAAGCTCCATGAATTTCTTAATAAATGTGGATTTCCCTGTTCTGACGGCACCGACTACACCTAAATAAATGTCGCCACCGGTCCGCTCAGCTATATCTTTGAAAATATCTACCTTTTCCAAGGTATCCCCTCCCGAATTAGAGTTTTGGGATTTCGTTTATCCATTTACTTTATTTAGGACACTATATATCTATGATGTTGTCCTAAAAATTTATTCCAATTATTTCCCTGGTTTAATCCCTTCCTCCACCAGAAATTTTATATAAGGGTTGTTATTTTAAAAGTAAGATGAAATAAAAATAAAGAAATAACCCTTCCCCTACAATATATTTTGTAGAAGAAGGGTTATGACTATTTTGAAAGAAATTTTGGATTATTTGTTTTTTTATCAATTGTATATGGCAGTGAATAGGCCGGAACAAACTCTGAATTTTGTACAAGTAGTTCACGAATATCATCACCAGGATTAATATCTCCGTCATGCCCCTGCAATACGTCATATAAATCAGGAGTATAGTCAACAAAAATATTGCCGCCACCGTCAACCACGAAATATAAGTCTTTTTGTGAAAATGGACTCGTGACCGTAGGGGCTTCCTTTAGACCCATCTTTTCATAATCAAGAGTAAAGACATTATCCGCTAACCTTTCCTTAAATGGGGGGTATCCTTTGCTTTGCTGATAAGCTTTCAATCTCAAGGAAATATCCTGAATTTCCTGAGCCATCCGGACATCCAACAGTTTTACAGTCGGATCATCTTCAACATTAACAAGGACATATTGAAAAACTCCACCTGATTCATAGGCATTGTCAGGCGGTTCTGCCATATACTTGGGTGAAATCTTAGAAAACTTAATCACGTATTTTTGGTAAATTGGTGTTTCAGCCTCTTTTGTAACAATTGGCAAAATGCCGCCTTCATCTTTCTGAAATTGATCAACTGCGCTTTGGACAGATTGTATTTGCTCTTTATAAGGCAGTTGATTTTGCATTTTTTGCTTCTGAGGATACAAACACCCAGTCAATAATCCCGAGATGCATAATAAACATAATATTTTGAAAAAATTTTTCATCATTTCTCCTCACCTATCAAGTGGTTGGCCCGCTAAGAACAACGATAAGGATGATCAAGCCGGCAAGAATCATAAGTATGTATGCAATAATTGCTGTTAAGCCTTTAAAAATACCTTTTAATTTATAGCGGCTTAAGTAAATAAGAAGTATTGAGATAACCATAAAGCCCATAGCTATAAAGGATATCCACATTTTTTGCAGAGCAGGTGTCATATCATTATCACTCCTTTTTCCAGAAATTATTATAACATACCAAATTACGTTAAAGGAATTAAATCATTGTCCAAACTGTGTAAAAAATTGCTTGTCACAATCATTTGATAAATAATAATTTTCAATTTCACTACCCCTAGCCTTCCATATAGTCCGATAAAAGACTTCCACTTCTTGCAAATTACCCGAATAAATAAATGTATAACACTCCCCATTCTCTTCCTTTTATTCAACCAAAAAAGCAGCCCCTCGGCTGCTTTTTTGTTGAATTATTATTAAGATTTAAGTGTTGGCAACACATCTTTAAACGCTTTGATTACTGTATCAACTTCATCCAAATGGATTGTCAATGACGGCTCAATCCGGATTGTTTTAGAGTTTATAAGCGTACCTGCTACCAAAATACCTTTATCGAAGAGAGCTTTTGAGAATTCATAACCTACTTCGTCTTTATGGAACTCAATACCAATCATTAAACCTTGTCCACGGATCTCCAAAACCTTATCCTTATGATCGTTAGCTACTTCTCTTAATCCATTTAGGAAGTATTCACCTACTTCTGCGGCACGCTCCGGTAATTTTTCTTCCAAAAGCACATCGATTGTAGCAATGGCTGCAGCACAGGCAAGTGGGTTTCCTCCAAACGTGGTTGTGTGCATGAACGGATTTTCGAACCAGCTTTTAAACACTTTCTCATTGGCTACAACTGCCCCAGCTGGCATCACTCCACCACCAAATGCTTTAGCTAAACAAATAATGTCTGGAACAACATCATAAAGCTCAGAAGCAAACATTTTGCCTGTGCGCCCCATTCCCGTTTGCACTTCATCTAAGATTAATAACGCATCATACTCATCACATAATTCTCGAACTTGCTTCAAATAACCTCGTGGAGGCAGAATGACTCCTCCCTCTCCTTGGATAGGTTCCAACAATACAGCAGCAACTTCTTCACCGACAAGGGCACTACTTTCGAACGTTTTCCTCATCATATCGATATCACCGAAAGGTACATGACGTACGCCTGGAATCAGTGGTAGGAACGGTTTACGGAACATGCCCTTTGCAGTAGCCGAAAGGGAACCAAGACTTTTTCCGTGAAATGATTTTGTCGTCGAAATAATCGTGTATCGGTCGCTGTACATTTTAGCCAACTTCAACGCAGCTTCTACACTTTCAGTACCGCTGTTCGTAAAGAAGGAGTATTTTAAATCTCCAGGTGTAATATCAGCAAGAATCTTAGCAAGCATTGCCCGTAATGGATCTAGTAAGTCCTGGCTGTGAAGTGCTTGTCTTTGCAATTGATCAGTAACGGCTTTTACAACTTTGGGGTTACGGTGGCCAACATTATAGATACCAAAGCCGCCTAAACAATCAATATATTTTTTTCCATTAACATCCGTAAAACAAGAATCCTGGTCAGACCATTCTACTGCTGCGAATTGTGTATCTTTCGTTACCGTTTTCCGATATTCTAAAAAACCTGGGTTTACATGGTTACGGAAATTTTCAACAGTTTCTTTCGTTACCCATTGGGCATCTTCTTTTGAAATTTCTTTTTGTTCGATTAATTGAAGCACTTTTTTAATATAATCCTGTGTTTCTGTTTGGCTCACTTGATTTGTTTTATTTTCTACATTAATTGACATATAAAAAACTCCTTTTTTAGTAATCTGTAGTGGTTGATTAATTATGATAGCTCTGATAAAACTTTACTGTTTACCTCCCTTTTAGCTTATACATATATACAAGCAAGAACCATGCCAACATGTTTCATTGAGGATATAGCTATTTTTCTTTTAAAAATCTATAAAAACTATGCAAATATGCATAGCTTATTTTCTGATGCATACCTCCCTTTTAGACTTCCTTAGAGACGCTTTCCAATTACTACATAAAAAAAAGCCGTTGTACAAGTTAAACACTTGTCAACAGCTTTCATTCAAAAAAATACATTTTTTTCGCTTCTCTTATTTTGCTCTGCTAAGATTTTTTGATACTTTCTGCTCACTGACGATTGGCTGATCCCAAGCGCTTTAGCTGCTTTCGTCGTAGTTTTATATTGTTTCATTGCAAGCATGATCAATTGCTCTTCCACATAATCCTGTGCCTCTTGAAGAGGAAGAATTCTCGTTATAATTGGTTTTGCCTGTTTAAAATCGCTGCCAACCGTAAGGAACTTCTGGATAAAGTCGGCATCAATCATTTCTTCATCTGCGGAGACAACCAATCTTTCAATCATATTTTGCAATTCGCGAATGTTACCTGGCCATGAATAGACCTCCAGAATATTTAGAGCATCTGGCGAAAAATGGTAATTTCGGTGATACCGCTCATTTAGCTTTTGTAGAAAATGAAAAGCTAGCGGCGGTATATCCTCCGGTCTTTCCCTTAAAGGCGGAACATGAATGGGAATGACGTTTAACCGATAGAACAAATCTTCTCTAAATGTCCCCATCTCGACCATTTTTTCCAGTCTCTTATTCGTAGCAGCAACAATTTGAACATCAATCGGTATAGGTGTAGTACTACCAATCGGAATCACTTCCTGTTCCTGTAAAACACGAAGCAATTTCACTTGCAGGTGTATAGGCATATCTCCAACTTCATCAAGGAATAAAACGCCATTATTCGCCTGTTGAAAGTATCCTACCTTTCCATTTTTATCTGCGCCGGTAAATGATCCCTTCGTATAACCAAACAATTCACTTTCGAGTAAATTTTCCGGTATCGCTCCGCAATTTATTTTCAAGAAAGGCTGTTTGGACCTTCTACCCATTTTATGGATTGACTCGGCAATCACTTCTTTACCTACACCAGACTCTCCATTGATTAACACGGTAGATGAAAAATGGGCAATTTTTTTCACTTGGCTAATAATCTGCTCCATTTTAGGACTGGCGAAAATCAACTCTTTGTAAAATTGATCTTGTTTTTTGAACGAGTCAAGTTCTTTTCTCATTTCATTTAACTCTGATTTTAACTGAGTTGTTTCTGTAATATCCCTTGATGCAATGACAATTCGCTCAATGTCTCCTTTTTCATTGAACACAGGGGTTCCTACGGAAAGGACTTTCTTATTCATTTTCGTATCTTGAACAATCGATACTTTCTTCTTTTGCTCAAGAACTAACCGGGTGACCGAAGGGTTAAAAATCCCTTCATCCTCTATTTGCAAGAGGTTCTTCCCGATATAATCCTTTAAATCCATTCCCCAGAATCCAGAAATGATGCTGTCACTGTAGCGCAACAGTTCCCCTTTTTGATTAACGACCAGAATTTCATCATAGATATTCGCTAAAATGGCATTTAAATCCTTATTCGAACTCTTTATCAACTCTATTTCCATAGCCATTTCCTCAACCATTGGTAAGTCCTGAACGATGATAATAAGACCTTCCACTTCTTTTGTATGGTTTAGAATTGGGCTATAATCGACAAGCACACTCATTATATCGGTAATTTCCAGCTGATTGAGGATACTGCCTCCACTGGTAAACACACTATGTATATGCTGCTTATTGAAGATGGTCGCAGCAGGTTGATTAAGTACTTGTTCTGATGGCTTTTTTATCATTTTCAAGCCTGATTCATTAAAGTTAACAATATTTCTTTCTTTATCAGCTACAAAGATCCCCATAGGAATGGATGTCAAAATAACTTTTAACAGATCTAAATTTTGTTTGCTGTCCTGCTTGAATAGTTCAGCTAACACATCTTCCCTTTTAACATAGCCAGTAAGCATGCCTTCATCCGTTTTTATCAATACGATAGGTTCACCGATAATTTGATAAAGAAGCGGCAGAGAGATGTTCGGAGGCAACTTACAGACATTATCAATTGAAAAGGCATACTGCACAAGCTGTTCGGCTGTTAATGTTCTATCGTTTAACGGGAGGTCCTCCATGCGTATATAGGCAAACACTTGCTGTTCCTTCATCAGAAAAAAGAAAGGTTCCTGTATCTCATAAACTTTTTGAGCTGAAAATGTAGGTTGATCAATTGTGATAGTTATGAATGGTCTAATTTTATCATCCGGTATGGATAGCACAGTTTCACTCTCCTTTTGTCACTAGCCTTTATTTTAACATAATTCTAAATTGCGAGATAAAAAATAAACATTTACTCCTGAACTAATCTTCAATATAACTGAATTTGTAAACATAAAAAAGGGCCCTCTATTGGACCCTTGTTACATGTACCGCTAATGCATCCCCAAATTGTTTTAAACTGACTTGTGCAAAAGAACATTTTTCCTTTCTAATTTTCATTCTCTTTTTACTTTTTTTATTTGTATTGTTATGATCCGTTTCACTATTGATAGGATTAATCCAGAGCATATGCGCTAACTCCTTAAACGAAAAACCAAATAGAACAACAGAAATGAGCGTTTACGACCTGTTCATCCCTCTATCAGACATATGACATCCTCCCTTGTTTCTGATTTTTTTAGATATTTTGAGCTTTTTCAAATTGGAATTGCGGAGGAGAATTAGTAAACAATTTCGTCCGATAAAGAAGATAACCAATACCGATTACCGCCCAAATAACCCCTAGAATCAGTGAACTCATTTCAAGATTAAGCCAAAGAATGAACACTGATGCTGCTCCTATTACCGGGGACAAGATATTACTTAGAAATCCTTTAACTGAACGAAAGCTTTTGTTCCTAATTGCATGGATGATTACACAAATATTTACGAAAGTGAAAGCAATTAAAGCTCCAAAATTAATGAGTGAAGCAGCTGTTACTAAATCAAGGAATAATGCCACCAGTGATATAGCCCCAACAAAGATGACATTGTAAAATGGCGTTTTATATGTAGGATGGATAAACCCAAAAAGTTTTTTCGGGATCATCTGGTCTCGACCCATTACATATAGAAGCCTTGAAACACTAGCATGTGATGCAAGACCTGAAGCAAGGGTACCAGATAATGTACCTGCAAGAAAGAACGCCTGAAAAAGTTTTCCTCCTACATATAGGGCAATTTCAGGTGATGCCGCTTCCGGGTCAGCAAAACGGGAAACATCAGGGAAAAATAGCTGTGTAAAAAAAGCAGCTGTCACAAATAAAACTCCGCCAATAAAAGCAGTTAAAAAAATGGCACGCGGAATCGTTTTGGTTGGATTTGGTGTTTCTTCTGATAACGTAGTGACCGCATCAAATCCCAAGAAAGAAAAACATAGAACCGTTGCTCCTGTTATGAGAGTGGACATTTCCATATGTGACCCAATGAATGGTTGAATCGAGAAGACCTCTCCTGTACCTTCACCACCCATAACCCCTTTAACAACCAGTGCCACAAATATGATAATGACTAGCATTTGAAAAAAAACAAGAAAGCTATTAAAATTGGCAGCAAAGTTCACATTGAATAAGTTAATGACCGTCATTAAAAGAACAAATGCAACCACCCATATCCATGGAGACACTTCAGGAAAAAGAGCAGTTAAATATATTTTTGTTAATACGGCATTCACCATTGGTAAAAATAAATAATCAAGCAACGATGACCAGCCGACAAGAAAGCCTAAATGCGGATTAATCGTTTTTTGGGTGTAAGTATAGGCCGAACCTGCCTGCGGGTAAACTTTTACCATTTTCCCGTAACTGGCTGCCGTAAACAACATCGCTATTAGAGCAATAACATAAGCGGTCGGTACATGCCCCCCTGTTTTTTCAGAAACAATCCCAAATGTATCAAAAACAACCATCGGGGTCATATATCCAACACCGAGCAATACAATATGCCATAAATTTAGAGACCTTTTCAGCTGACCTGTTTGCATGTATCATTCCCCTTCCTAATATCTGTGTTCATTGATTAAAATTTCACCAACGTTTTCTAGTGCCCCCTTATTGCGAAATTTCTGAATATATTACACTTCGCAATTTTCATACCAAAAAAGACAGTCGATTTTAAGCGAATAACAAGGAAATTAGTAGAAACTTCATGCAAACTTGAATAATCTATTCATTTATTCATAATTCGAGATGTTCAAATTTAAAAACAATAAATAAGTATTTATGCAGAAAATTAATTTTGTCATAAACGAAAATGTAAGGTGATTGGGTGATTTTTATTCATAAAAAAAAGCAGAAGATATCAAGATATCTTCTGCCCATTTGACTAAATCCCCCGTGCCGAGGTCAAATTACTAGTTTACTTTCGTTGCATTGTATGCTGATACATTGCAACGCGCATCCTCGAATGCCCATTTTAATGAAATTCTTTTTATTGAAACTACAGATTTGAGGTTAATCCTGCTGTCTGCTATCCAAAATGTTAAAGAGTTCTTCCATTTCATTCGTTTTCGAACGATTCATCAAGAGGTCAACTGCCTGTTTCACTTCTTCACCATTAAACAAGACATCGTACAAGGCTTCAGTAATCGGCATATTCACTTCGTACTTTTGAGCTAGTTGATAGGCAGCTTTAGTGGTTCTTACACCTTCAACAACCATACCCATGTTTTCTAAAACTTCCTCAAGCTTTTGTCCTTTTCCAAGCATATTTCCTGCTCTCCAGTTACGGGAGTGTACGCTTGTACAAGTTACAATTAAGTCACCAATACCAGCTAATCCTGAAAAAGTGAGTGGATTAGCGCCCATGGCTACTCCTAAACGAGAGATTTCAGCCAATCCTCGTGTAATTAAGGCAGCCTTTGCATTATCCCCATAGCCTAACCCGTCCGTAATACCGGCGGCTAAAGCAATTATATTCTTTAAAGCTCCCCCGATTTCGACACCAATCAAATCAGGGTTTGTATACACACGGAAATTATGATTGATAAAGATGTCCTGAACCTTTTCGGCCGCCTTCATATTTTTTGAAGAAACGGCAACTGTTGTTGGATGACGTAAACTGACTTCTTCAGCATGACTTGGCCCAGAAAGGACCACAATATCTTGAAGCCAATCTGTTGAAGATACTTCTTCAATCATTTCTGAAATACGTAGTAGCGAATCAGGTTCAATGCCTTTACTTACATGAACAATTGTTAATGGCTTATCATGGGCTGCTTCAATCTGACCAAGCACTTCACGATAGGCTTTCGTCGGCACAGCTAATATAATTATTTCAATCCCAACTAAAGCCTTCTCGATTGAAGAATACCCTTTAATTCCTATTGGAAGTTCAATACCCGGCAAATATTTTTTATTAGTATGAGCTTGATTTATTTCATCAATTTGTTTCGGATTATGTCCCCATAACCTCACTTCATGCTGATTATCAGCTAATACCATCGCTAAAGCAGTTCCCCAGCTCCCTGCACCAATAACTGCGATACTTTCTTTTGCGTTCACCATTGTACATACCGCCCTTTCTATTTTCTTTGGCGTCCAAAAATGCGTATCGGTGTTCCTTCAAATCCAAAGGCGTCCCGAATTCGATTTTCTAAAAATCTCTCATATGAGAAATGCATTAACTCTGGATCGTTAACAAATACAACAAAAGTTGGCGGCTTAATCGCTACCTGGGTCGTATAGTAAATTTTCAAACGGTTCCCATTATGAGTTGGTGTCGGATTCATAGCCACTGCATCCATAACCACTTCATTCAATACATTTGTCTGAACACGGATAGCATGATTCTCACTAGCTTGATCTATGACTGGTATCAACGTATGTGTACGTTTTTTAGTTAGGGCAGAAAGATAAATGATCGGCGCATAATCTAAGAATAGGAAATGAGCACGAATATTTTCTTCAAAGTCCTTCATGGTCTTTTCATCTTTCTCGATAGCATCCCATTTATTGACGACAATTATGACCGCTCTACCCGCTTCGTGGGCATATCCGGCAATTTTTTTATCCTGCTCACGGATACCTTCTTCCGCATTCAAAACGACAAGAACAACGTCTGAACGTTCAATTGCTCTCAATGCACGAAGTACACTATATTTTTCCGTACTTTCATACACTTTCCCTTTTTTTCTCATCCCTGCGGTATCAATAATGACATACTCTTTACCATTATATTTATACGGTGAGTCAATCGCGTCACGAGTCGTGCCTTCAATATCACTGACGATAACCCGATCTTCTCCAAGCAAGGCATTGACTAGTGATGATTTACCAACATTCGGTCTTCCAATTAAACTGAATTTAATAACATCATCAGCATAATCTTGACCACTGAATTTAGGGAAATGTTTTGCCGCTTCATCTAATAGGTCTCCAAGACCAAGCCCGTGAGATCCAGAGATTGGGAATGGATCCCCAAAACCTAACGCGTAGAAATCATAGATTTGATCTCTCATTTCTGGATTATCGACTTTATTGACCGCTAGAACAACAGGTTTTCTCGATTTAAAGAGAATTTTCGCTACCTCTTCATCAGCAGATGTTACTCCTTCACGACCATTCGTCATAAAGATAATTACATCGGCTTCGTCTATAGCAATTTCAGCCTGCTGGCGAATTTGTTCGAGGAACGGCTCGTCACCGATATCGATCCCGCCTGTATCAATTATGTTAAAATCATGTGTCAACCATTCACCTGAACTATAAATTCTGTCTCTTGTTACTCCTGGAACGTCTTCAACTATTGATACACGTTCTCCCACTATTCTATTAAAGATTGTCGATTTACCTACGTTCGGCCGACCGACTATCGCAATTACCGGTTTTGGCATTGCTATTCACCCTTTCTGCTACTATATCTCTGTCAAAGTCACGAAATTCATGAATGCATTTTTTTAATATTGCATCTGCATTGTTGATTTTCATTATTTCCTTTTCAAGGAAAAGGCTGCATCCACCATCATATAAAGGAAACTTCCATCAGTAAGAGAGTTCCCCACTGATAGTTAGTTAAACGTATCAAGTATTTACAGGCAGATTGTCCAATTCACTTCCCCTGTTCCTCAGGTGACATGAAGCTGAACTCTCAGCATGGTAAAACGTGATTAAAAACAGCCCAAAAAAATGAAGATAGCCGAAAAAAGCTTTCGGCATTCAGCTTCCTTTTTATTTGATTAGAGCATATTACGATTTATCTACAGACCTCTAACTATCCTATAGTAACAAATTTCTCGCCAATCAACAATGTTTGTATGCATAATAGCCTTCCGAATCCAATTAAATCCAAATGCAACCTTGCTTATTGGATAAAACAAGCATTTATCCTCATACCGTATATTCTGGCTTCATTAATAGTTAGGTCAGAAATATTCATTGATTAAAGTTCCCTTTTCTCTGCTTCGATAAAAACCTCGATTGAGATGATGAAAAAATGTATCTACTCATAAGTTCCAATAGTCTCCAGACTATGTTCGCACACAATATCAATACTGCATTATCATGCCATGCGTATGTAAGTGCCTCATAGGACAATGAATGATAGGCAAGCAATCCCGAATATACGAGGTCCCCCATAATCAGTCCAACTAAAAGGACGAATAAGCGATGTTTCCAATTTTTAAAAAGTAATAGGATAAGATAATTCAGAAAAATACACAAAAGGTAAGAAGGTTTCATAATGAGCCAAATCGGATCAAGCATAGAAAATAGCTGAAAACTTGCATAAGCAAGAGTGATTATAAGGCAACCGCTGATCAGCTCTATAATCTTGATAATCGATTGCTTCCTTATGTACACACAAAGTATAAAGATAAGATATAGACCGCTCATATGTATAGAAAGCCAGGAAACCTCCAGATTATATCCTGCTAAAACCATGACAGCTAACAGATGAAAAAGAAAATCAAAACGAAATGGAACAGTCTTTGGAATAAAATACATGACAATGACCCAAACTATCCATGACATCCAATAAAACAAAATTCCATCCATGTAGCGTCCCCCTTTTAGGAAACATTATGGCTTGTTTATTTAAAGAATAAACATTAAGCTCGATTTTTAATGAGTACTTGTAATATCTATACATAAAACTGTTCATTTAGTTATTTACAAAAAGGAGGTGTACTCATGGGTAAAGATCGTCAAGAAAAGAAATTGAAAGAAAGTAAACGGGTGGAATCTGATAGAGACCAATCACTGGATCATAAAGGGGCCACTAGAATGGAAAGCCCGGAAGAGGCAAGAAAAAGAAACAGCTAAATAAAAAAAGAAGCATCCGATTGTCTTTGAACAATTAGAGATGCTTCTTTTTGTTTCATTTAGCATATGTCGAGCAATCAATACCTCTTTGAGCTAACCAATGATAGGTATTGCCGGCAATAACTATTTTTGTTTTCCTTAATTCAGAAATATTAGCAGCTCCAAGCGCCGTCATGATGATTTTTAAATCTTCATGTATGTAGTTTATTTCTTTAATTAACTGTGCCAAGCCCAATTCTTTATGCAGTTTTAGGAAATGGCCGGCTAAACCTACACCTTTTGCCCCTAAGGCAAGGCTTTTTGTAATTTCTAAAGGACTTTGAATACCACCTGATCCTATAACTGAAAGCGTAGGTGAAACGTTTACTGCTTCTACTATTGAGGCAGCTGTTGGAATACCCCATTCATTAAAATAGCCGAGTATTTTCGCTCGTCTTTTATTTTCAATCTTCGCAAAATTCGTTCCGCCGAACCCACCCACATCAATGATTGAAACTCCAACGGAAAGTAATTGTTCAACGGTTTCCTTACTCATTCCAAACCCGACTTCTTTTACAATCATAGGAACTCCAAGGCTTCTGTTGATTTCTTCAATTCGTGATAATGTACCTGCAAAATTCCGATCTCCTTCAGGCATTGTCAGCTCTTGAATGACATTGAGATGAATCTGCAGAGCGTCAGCCTCTATCATATCGCTCGCTCGCTTTGCTTGCTCTACAGTTGCTTCACCACCCAGATTTCCAATCAGGACTCCATTAGGATTCTCCTGTCTAGCTACCTTAAAGGATGCCTGCTGACTGGAATCCTTTATGGCTGCCATTTGTGAACCAACTGCCATAGCAATCCCTGTTTCCCTCGCAGCAATCGCCAAATCCCCATTCAACTTTTCTGTTTCAAGACCACCGCCACCGGTCATTGCATTTATAAAAATTGGCGAACTTAATTTAAGTCCGCCAATTTCTACTGTGAGGTCCACATTATTCAAAGAAATTCCTGGTAAGCTCTGGTGAATAAACGAAATATCTTCTAGTCCGGATTTACGCTGCTGACCTGTTTTTAATGCAAAGTCTATATGCTCTAATTTTCGTTTTGCTCTCTCCAAGGCTATCACCATTATTTTCTTATTTTAGTTTTTTCAATTGATCACCAATCATTTCACCCAGCTGAAAGCCCTTTGTTTCTTCAGGGAGTTCATAATCTGATGTGTAATTGGACTGAGGATCTTCAAGTTCTTTGATGCTCAATGATAAACGGTGTTCTTTTTCATTGACATCAAGAACTTTCACTTCGACAGACTGACCTTCTTTTAACACTTCCTGCGGTGTTGCTATATGTTTGTGTGAAATCTGCGAAATATGGACAAGTCCTTCTACTCCCGGGAAAATCTCCACGAATGCTCCGAAAGAAACAAGGCGTTTCACGATGCCCTTTTGTGTAGATCCTTTCGCTGCTTTATCAGAAATATCTGTCCAAGGCCCCGGTAGAGTATCTTTTATGGATAGTGAAATCCTTTCATTATCGCGATCAATAGAAAGAACTTTCACCTGTACTTCATCGCCTTCGGTAACGACATCTGATGCCTTATCTACATGCTCATGAGAAAGCTGAGAAATATGGACAAGTCCGTCTACCCCTCCAATATCGACAAATGCACCAAAGTCGGTAATCCTTTGTACTGTTCCATGGAGTACTTGCCCGCTTTCAATTGTATCAAGAACATTTGCTTTTTGTTTTTCTTTTAGATCTTGTATGACTGCCCGATGGGAGAGAATTAAACGATTCTTATCCTTCTCAAGCTCAACAATCTTGAATGTTAAAGTTTTGTTTTTGTAATCAGAAAAGTCTTCAACGAAGTAGTCTTCTACTAAAGAAGCTGGAACAAAACCACGTACGCCTAGATCTACAACAAGACCGCCTTTGACAACATCTTTTACTTCTGCCTCAAATACGTCTCCGTTTTCAAATTTTTGTTCCAGGTCATCCCATGCTTTTAACGCATCAATTTTACGTTTTGATAGAATAAGAGCTTCTTCTTCTACTTTAATAACTTCAAGCTCCAATATATCCCCCTCCGAAACGGCATCTGACGCCTTTTCGACATGAAGGCTCGACAGCTCACTGATAGGAATAATTCCATCTGACTTGCTGTTTTCTACATCTACAATAACCTGTTTTTCTTCTACCTTTGAAACGGTTGCTTTTACTTGATCCCCAACTTTGTAATTGTTCACTTCTACCTGATTCATATCTTCTGTCATTACTAACTCCTCCTTAACCCATGACTGATCAGCAAATTTCCTCTTCATCGGCCACATATTTTATTTAAAGTGGTTCAATAAAAACACTTTCCTAATAAAGATAAAAACAGCTTTTTTTAGAGTAACAAGGTTTTTTTCCTTTTCATCCCTAAAACGGAACTATACCCCTATTTTATAAATTCTAACAAAATCATAAAATTGTCAAGTATGAAGGATTATTTATGCTCAGAAATCAATTTTCCGATTTGGTCCATAATAATCTTGGTTGCTTCATCGGCTGAAATCTTCTTTTCCCTATATTCAGTGAAATTTATTGGTGGACCATAAACCACTTTTAATGGTCGCAAAAACTTATAGGGCCCAATAATTGCACAAGGTATAATTACCGCATCAGAACGCAATGCGAAAAACCCAGCTCCAGCCATACCTTCTCCCAATTCACCTGTCTTACTTCTAGTCCCTTCCGGAAACAGTCCAAGCACCTTACCTTCTTTTAAAAGCTTTAAACCTTTTCTAAGAGATTCCCGATCGCTATTTCCCCGCTTTACGGGAAAGGCATTTACTCTTGGTAAAATACCCTTTAAAACCGGTGCTTGAAACAACTCTTCCTTCGCCATGAAGTGAATATCCCTTGGAGACGTTATGCCAACTATAGGCGGATCCAAATTATCAATGTGATTGGCACAAATCAATACCCCTCCATCTTTAGGGAAATGTTCCTTCCCAAGCGTTTTAACCCTATACGAAGGCATTAAGACGCTTTTAACGACGTTTTTGGCAAATGTGTAAAAATCCAATTTCATCTTTTCCTCTCTTCTATCAAAGACATGATACTTTCTGCCACTTCTTGAATTGATAATGAAGTCGTATCAATTTCTATAGCATCTGTTGCCTTTTTCAGGGGAGCTACTTCACGTTCCGAGTCCAGCTTGTCCCTTGTTGCAATTTCTTCTCTTAACTTTTCAATATCGGATGGGAAACCTTTTAAAATATTTTCTTGATGTCTCCGCTGAGCTCGTTCATCTACAGAGGCAATTAGAAATACTTTTACTTCGGCATTAGGTAACACATGTGTCCCGATATCTCTTCCATCCATGACAACTCCACCATTTTCACCAAAATTCTGCTGCCTACGCACCATTTCTTCTCGGATACTCCGATGCTTCGCCACTTCTGATACAGACCCAGTCACTTCATTGTTTCTGATTTGGGCTGAAACGTTTTCATTATCCAAGAAAACCAACTGCCCATTTTCACTCGGTCTTAATTCAATTTCTGTATTAATAAGAATCTCAAATAAAGCTTGTTCATCATTCAGAGGAATCTGATGATTCAGAGCTTTATAGGTTAAGGCCCTGTACATTGCACCTGTATCCACATATATGTAATTGAACTTTTCTGCAACAATTTTAGCAACCGTACTTTTTCCAGCAGCAGCTGGTCCATCGATTGCAACTGATATTTTTTTTTCCATAAATCCTCCCAAGAATCCTACAATCATGCTGATTATTTAATACCCTTTCATTTTATCACAATTAGCGGGAAAATCATTAATAAAAGGGCGTGTACATCCAAATTCGCTTTTGTATACTTTCGATTTAAAAGGCCATTAATAGTTTTCCTTCCAGAAAAAAACTTCATACAAAAAAAGCGGATTGGCCGCTTTTATTTTGATATTCCATTGAAGGTTTCAATGATTTTCGTATAATTATTGCTATTGACACCTTCATACCTTGAGAGCTTAGTTAATTCGAAGATATGATCTTCCCTGCTCAAAAGGAACTGAAAAAAGAACAAACAGACCAGTTGGATAATAATCACTTTAATTAACAGCCTTTCAAATGTTTTCATAAGCTGCTCCTTCCACACTTGATTATCTTATCAGTATGGAAAGAATCGCTGTTTTTCATTCAAACATACAACCCTTTTTTCTTTAAATCCACCTGCTTTTCAAAAATAAATCTCATTAATGTTTGTACATCATTTTTGGTTGGTTCAATGAATTGTATGTGCAGTAGCATATTACCCTGGTCTTTCTCAGTTACTCGAATGACTCGACTTTTTAACCGCAAGTAGTAGATTTGCCCTGATTTTAGAGTAAGAGCCATCCACAGATATAATTGTGAATCCGATTTTATATTTGCACCTTTTAAAAGCCTGATAGAAGCTCCGCCGGCACTGATGTCCTCAGTAAGTGCACGAAATGGAGTAAACTCAGAATGTTCGGGATGGATGGCTATATCAAGCGTTACATCAAGACGAACGTAATCCCTTCTTTGAATCTTCACAAATGTTTCTACATCCGGCAATAGTAGTTGAATCATCGGTATCTGGCCTTTCACTTTTCCTAAAACCTCAGACTCAAAAACATATACAGCCTGTTCCTTATTAGAAAATGTAACGTTCACTTGAGTTCCGTCCACAAGAAATGCATTTTTTCCAGTCGCTAAATTGATGGGAAAGTCTATATAAACAAACCCTGCTTCCATTTCTACAACCATACATTTGAACTTTTCATTTTGAGAAGAATATATCTGTTCCAGCATTAATATATCGCCAATATTAATCATTGTGATTTCCACGTCCTCGCATTCTATGATAGCCACTAAAGAAGGAGATTGCATAAGAATTTCCCAATAAATTTTCCCACATAATCCATAAAATAGTTTATATTATTATGTCATGAAATAAGAAAAAGGGAAAGTGACTAGGCACATTTCCCTATGATAGTAAGTAAAGTTAAATTATTAGAGAATTACATTAAATTTTCGTATATTGGCTCGGAATTTTTTAGTTTTTCCACTTTTTCTTCTTGGCCGTTATCAGCATTAATGAAAATACGGTATGTATCTTCGTTTATCGTACCAAGAAATTCATAACAGAGTACTTCTTCGCCAATATCATTAATGATTAACGCTTTCCCTTGATCCATTATTTTAACATTTAAGTTAATTTTTTTCTTTGCTTCTTCCTCAGAAATTTTGGGGTTTCCAATTTCCCTAACCTTATGTGATTTTAAAAACTCGTCCGCTGAAAATCCTATAACAGATCCATCATCCAATGCTATTTTAACCTTGACTGAATCCGGATAAATCTTGACTCCATCTATTGATGTCACGAAATTTAACAGAGCGATATTATCGTATTGTGCACTTTCAAACAATTCAAGTGAACTGAAATCATGTTCTTTTAAAAAATCTGCGGCTTTAGTATATGCCTGATTCAAATCAATATTTGTTTTGTTAATGTCCCTATTATTGATATACCAAATTGGATAACCGCCTTTTTTGGTCAAATCCATATTCACTTCGTTATTGGTATCCTTATCAAGAATGCTTACACTGTAAAATCCGTAATCGGAACCTTTGCCGTTTTCTTCGACATTCACCTTCAAATTTCCGTTTTTTATATGGGCATAGCCTTTTGCAACAGCAACAGCTTCTTCTTTTGTATAGACTTTACCTTCTAAATTTTTGTAATTTTCCTCCTTCTGTTGTACAGAAGTAAAAGTCGGATTCATCTCATTTGTTTCCCCATACCCTGATACTTTTTTCTCTACCGTTTTTAATCCGTCGATGATTGTGTTATCCGAATTTTCTTTTCCTGATGCAAGAGCCATTTCGACATCCATCCAGCGTAAATTGTTTTTAAGGACTAGATATTGCACTTTTCTTAACTCGTCCTGGATGTCACCTGCCTGTGTGTACAAGGATTGTAAAGTCGAATATTCCTTATCATTCAATGGTTCTTTTTCAAGGTCACGTACAGCTGTTTTATAACTGAAGTCCGCAATTTTTGATAAAAATTCTTCTGTTTTATTGAATGGGAGCAGGGTCAACGGCAGCTGTCCAACATCACTTTGGGCTTCGGAAGTGATACGCCATACATCGGTTAAGGCCGGACTTAATGAATATCGAGAATTCATAGCCAATGTGCTGCCGACTTTATCATGCAATAAGTCTACTTGATAGCTTAAATCATGAAAGGCTCGCTGATACGTGTTTTCCGCATTGATTAATACAGCATTTTTTTCCTTATGTTCTTGATAGCCCCAGAATGCGGTTCCTGCAACGACTACAACAAGCAGGACAATCACTATATTCCTTATCATTTTCCTTCACCTCTTTACTTACAAAAGATATGTTTTCCGATTCTTTTAATTTGTTCTCTTGACCAGATCCACTTACTTGTTGCCGTATCGGGATTAAAGTAATATTCTGCATTTCCGCTTGGATCCCAACCATTGATAGCATCCACAACGGCTTCTTTTGCCCTTTCGTTTGGTGTCAGCCAAATCTGTCCATCCGCAACAGCCGTAAAGGCCCCAGGTTCAAAAATCACTCCCGAAATGGTATTCGGGAAAGATACACTCTCTACCCTATTTAAAATTACTGCTGCAACAGCAACTTGACCGGTATATGGCTCCCCCCGCGCCTCGCCATAAACGGCATTGGCCATCAGTTGTATATCATTCTGAGAGTATCCGCCCGGAAGATTTGCTGCTGTAGCAGTTTTGGAGGGTGTTTTTCCGGATGGAGCTTTGCCTCCACTTGGCTTAGATCCTGATACATTCCCCTTCACTTTTACCTGCTTTTCAATATCGACTCCTCCATAATACGTAAACTCATTACCTTTATTAATCTGTTCGTGAACAAATTTCCTATTAAAATTAGAGGCATTTGCCAACTTCTGTTTTGTAGAGGTCCCGGCAAAGCCATCGATTGGTAGTCCGAAATCTTGTTGAAAGTTTCGAAGTGCCCAATAAGTACCCCAGCCATAGACTCCATCAATCTTTCCATGATAGTATCCAATGTTTTGTAACCGTGCCTGAAGTTCAATTACATCATCACCAACCGCGCCTTTTTGAATAACTTGGCTCGAAAAGGCATTTGTTCTTGTTTCCGGGAAAATTCCGAAACAAATCGTTATACACGAAAACAGCAAAAGCCATTTCCATTTTGACGAAATTCCTTTCATCAAAAACACTCCTCTTTTTCTTGAATTAATGTAATTCTATTTTCTTCTTAACTGGCTTTTTTATTCCAAACCAATAAAAAACGGAGCGGGCAAAATATGCCAGCACTCCGTCATAGAAATATAAATTACTTACTAAGAAAATGATTTTGAGAAAGTTTTTCTGCATGAAACTCAGACAATAAACGAGCTTTTTTTACTTTTTTCATACCTAACCACCATAAGTAAATCATAAATGGCAAGATAAAATACACCCAAAATTTTTGTGATATTAAAATATAGTCATAAACCCCATGTAGCAAGATTGGTATGACAAGTGCCAAGAATAAATAGAACCTATTATTCGAAGTAGAAAATTTCGCCTTGCCCAAATAGTACCCCATGATTACACCGAATAAAGCGTGACTTGATACAGGGAGAATAGCTCTGATAAAAGCATGTTCTACTCCATTGGCCAGCAAATACAATATATTTTCCATTGTGGCAAATCCAAGGGAGACTGCTGCACCATAGACGATTCCATCATATGGCTCATCAAAGGCTATATGTTGATATATTACATATATGAGTATGAACCACTTGAAAAATTCTTCAAGCAATGCAGCCCATAAAAAAGCATTAGCAAAATCGGTATTTAAAATATGTTCCGTTTCCAGCACATATTGGATAAACATAATCGGCAGAACAAGGAATACACCGAAGAGAAAAGTTTTGATGACAACCGAAATGGGTTCGGTTTCATATTGATCTTTCAAATAGAAATAGCTGAGCAGCGCCAACCCTGGCGCAATAGCTGCTGACAACATGACCAGCATAAGCTGACCCTCTTTTCTTTTTCTTTTTATTAATCGTACCACGGAATGCAGAAAAACTAAATCTAAGAATCAAAGTCTTTCTACATTTTTTAATTCCTCAGTACTTAAAGAATTTTTCATCTACGGTGTGTTCACTGGCTAGAACGACCGCTAACTTAATTCTTGCTTTCTTGCTGTCATAATCAGCACCTAATATTACTCCACGTTGTTTTAGATCAAATGCGCTACCTTCATAATCATAAGCTGGATATACTTTCCCTTCTTCCGCACTTGTTGTCATGACGATAGTAACACCATTATCGATTGCCTCTTGGATGGCAGGAATCATTTCCGGTGTAACCTGTCCCCTGCCAACACCTTCGAGCACGATACCCTTAGCGCCTTTTTTGACCGAAGCTTCTATAAAAAGGCCATCAGCGCCAGTATGGCACTTGATGATATCCACCCTAGGGATACGATGATGGATATCAAAGCACTCCCGGTGTAGTGGTTTTTGATATATGCTAACGATATCGTTATCAATAATACCTAAATACCCATAGCCAAAAGATTCAAATCCTTGCAAATTGGAAGCATGTACTTTTTTTACATATTTTGCTGAATAGATTCTTTCATTAAAAACAACAACCACACCAATGTCATAAAGCAACTCACTCGCCGCGCATAATATTGAATTTCTTAAATTCGAATACACATCAGTTCCAACATCTTTAGGAGATCGCTGAGAACCCGTTAAAACAATCGGGCGTTGATCCTTAATCGTAACATCCAAGAAATAAGCCGTTTCTTCTAATGTATCCGTACCGTGTGTTACGACAATTCCAGTAACATCTGGATCCTCCAATTCTTTTTGAATTGCACGTTTAAGTTTTTCCATTTTCCCAAAACCCATGGACATACTAGAAATCCGGAAAAGGTCTACAACTTTCATTTCAATATGGTTTGGTAGTTTGCAAAGTGATGCTAATTCTATCCCGCTTAACGCACCAGAAGCCAACATACCATTCGTGGTTTCTTTACTGGCGATTGTTCCTCCTGTTGTTATTAATGATATTTTCTCCATACTTTCAGCTCCTGTAATAAAAATTACTTTTCCTTAACAGCCAAATGGTATGCAATCAAGCCTCCATGAAACCGACCATTTTCAATGAAGATTTCATTCGCATTATTTCCGGCTGCTAGAACTCCAGCAATATAGATACCTTCAATGTTCGTCTCCATCGTTTCCTCATTATAAGTAGGCCTTCCTGTATCCTCGTCAATTTTGATGCCCATTGATGCTACAAATGAATGATCTGGATGATATCCAGTCATTGCAAACACAAAATCATTTTTAATAACCTTTTCCTCGTTACCTACGTGATAAATGACACTCTCCTCTGTGATCTCGTCAATAAACGCATTAAATTCCATCATAATTGTCCCATTACGGACTAATGATTCAAATTCAGGGAGAATCCATGGTTTAATTTTTGAAGAGAATTCTGAGCCTCTATACAGAACTGTAACTCTTGCCCCTGACTTGACCAACTCCAGCGCTGCATCTACACTTGAGTTTTTACCACCGATGACTGTAACATCACAGTTAAAGTACGGATGACCCTCCTTGAAATAATGAAACACTTTAGGAAGCTGCTCACCGGGAATACACATATAATTAGGATGATCATAATAACCGGTCGATACGATGACTCGCAAAGCTGTATAGTCGCCTTTTGATGTCCGGACTAAAAATTTACCATTATCCTGTTTTTCCACTTTTTCCACTTTTTCGAACTTATTCACACGCAGTTCTTTCCTTCTAGCTACCTCCCTATAATAGGCAAGTGCCTGATTACGGACAGGCTTACGGTTTTCCGTAATAAAAGCCGTGTCACCAATCTCCAATTTTTCACTTGAACTAAAAAAGGTTTGATGTGTTGGATACCGGTATATGGAATCCACCACATTGCCTTTTTCAATGATTAGAGACTGTATCCCCACTTCCTTCAGGGCAATTGCAGCAGCCAATCCACATGGACCTCCACCTATGATAATTACTTCTTCTTCATAATTCATTTCTATTCCACTGCCTTCCTACACACTATGTAATTCGTTCTCTAAAAAAAATAAAAACTCCTATCAATACATGATAGGAGTTTTTACAAATCTTTTCAATGATAATGCAATGAACGCATTTATTCGTTTACAATCCAAGCTTTGAACCTATTAGATCCAGCCACGGAAGCGTGAAGCTTCAGCCATTTTTCTTACACCAATCATATAAGCGGCAAGACGCATATCAACTCGTCTGGACTGTGCAAGCTCGTAAATATTATTAAAAGATTTCACAAGGATTTTTTCAAGCTTTTCGTCCACTTCTTCTTCAGACCAGTAATATCCTTGATTATTTTGCACCCATTCGAAGTAAGAAACGGTAACTCCGCCAGCAGAAGCCAGGACATCAGGTACAAGTAATATGCCACGATCCGTTAAGATTTGTGTCGCTTCAATTGTTGTTGGACCATTTGCTGCCTCGACAACGATAGAAGCTTTAATATCTGCAGCATTTTCTTCCGTAATTTGATTTTCAATAGCAGCCGGAACTAAAATATCGCAATCCAATTCAAGCAGCTCTTTATTTGAGATTGTGCTTTTAAACAATTTAGTCACGGTTCCGAAACTGTCTCTACGATCTAGAAGATAGTCGATATCCAAGCCTTCAGGATCATGCAGAGCACCATAGGCGTCTGAAATTCCAATCACCTTAGCACCTGCATCGTGCATGAATTTAGCTAAGAAACTACCAGCGTTACCAAATCCTTGAATAACAACTCGTGCCCCTTTAATATCAATTCCGCGCTTTTTCGCAGCTTCATTTATACAGATAGTTACACCTTTTGCAGTTGCTGACTCACGGCCATGAGAACCACCAAGTACAAGCGGTTTACCCGTAATGAATCCTGGTGAGTTGAATTCATCCATACGGCTATATTCATCCATCATCCACGCCATGATCTGGGAATTAGTAAATACATCAGGTGCCGGGATATCTTTTGTCGGCCCTACGATTTGACTGATAGCACGGACATAGCCCCGGCTTAGTCTTTCCAGCTCACGGAAGGACATATTACGAGGATCACAAACGATTCCGCCTTTACCTCCGCCATAAGGCAAATCAACGATACCACATTTCAAACTCATCCAAATGGACAATGCCTTTACTTCTCGTTCCGTCACATTAGGGTGAAAACGGATGCCACCTTTTGTTGGTCCAACAGCATCATTATGCTGTGCCCTGTAACCCGTGAAAATTTTAACTGAACCATCATCCATACGTATTGGCATCTTCACGGTTAATAAACGTAATGGTTCCTTCAAGAGCTCGTATACCTCTTCAGGATAACCCAGCTTGTCTAACGCTTTATGTATAACAGTCTGGGTAGACCTCAATACGTCGTGTTTTTCTTCCTCATTTACAGGGCCATTACCTTTTGCCGATTCCATCAATAGTACCTCCTAGAAAATCTCATCCATATATTTAGATTATAATTTACAAATAGTCCTCTTCAAGTGCTAGTATACACCTTCGTTATATTTATGCAAGAGTAAAAATGGGAATTTAAAAGTTGGAAATATTCAAAAAATGAAAACGTTATCATACCATGGGTTTTCTTGCTTCTTTTCCTATACTTTATCTTAAACAGGGAATTTGAGACTAATAAGGCAAACCACATTGGAATGTTCAATATGTGTCTGCCCTGTCTCCCTCTTTTTCAACTAATTAAAATGTGAGATTAATACATGTATGGCTTCTTTCTCAATGATGCATGTTCCATATTCGTTGATGCGGTATAGCGTAAGTGTTGAAGCATGGCCATACTCAGCCGCTAAGGAGATGACCGTGTCATAAGTCGTATCTTTGACATTCTCAATCAGTAAATAGTATCTTCCCTCATAATGATAAAGAGTGCTATTAAGCAAGCCATGATATGACAATCTATGAGATAATTGAACGATATCTTCAAACTCATTGAAAACATACAAAATATGGGGGAAGTCATCAATTTTCACTTGCAAATCCAGGAACTCTTCTTCTTCTGTTAATAACTCTTCTTCTTCCTTCGTTACAATGATAATCAACCCCTGAGCAGGCAGGGAAAAAATCTCGATTGCAATGGAACCACTCATTTTAAAGCTGAGTTCTTCACACGCTTCCTCCACCATATCCTGAAATAACTTGTGGACTTTTAAAGAATTCCCTAAAATATCTTCTTTTGTTATTCCTCTATCAATTAAATCATCAAGGGTCAAAAATATCTTGATTTTATTATTAGTTAATCGCTCCAGCTTCATAAAAAAATGCCCCCTGGTTACCATCTTCATACATCATATGAAGCCTTGGTCTCAGGGTGCATATCCATTATTTATCAAACACTAACCTCTAAATTTTCAACCATTCCTCCCAATCCGATTGAGATCCACCGATTAAAACTCTGCTGAAGGAGGTTCGGATTTCATCCGATACATGGTTCAGTGCCTCTCCTCCAAGACCAACCTTCAAATCAGGAAAATCCCGGCTTAATTCTTCGACAAGTCTTAAGGTTCCTACGAGGTTTTCATTAAGTGAACAAGACATAAATAAGTAGGATGGTCTTATGATTTTTAAAACGGTAAAAAGATCCCTGTCGGCGATGGATTCTCCCAAATAGACCGTTTCATATCCTTTTCGCTTTAAAAAGATTGTAAAAATCAACAGGCCGAATTCATGTTTTTCACCGGGGGCACAAACAGTAAGAGCTTTAGGAAGAAATTCACTGGTTGGAATCATATGCATTACGGAACTAATTCTGGACTTTAGAATGTTAGATGCAAAATGTTCATGAGCAGAAGTAATTTCTCCTCTTTCCCACTTATCGCCAATCTGAACAAGTATGGCACCAATCACATCAACAACAGTATGTTCAATCGTATACATACTAAAAGCTTGGCTGATCAGCATTTGAGCCTTATTTTCATTGAAGCTTATGAGAGCTTCAAGTAGCTCGTCCGCTAACTTTATAGATTGCTCATTATATCGTTTTGTTTCAGGAATATCAGTCGCTACAGTGCTAGTTTCGAGAAGTGAAACGGCCTGACTGATTGTGAAGCCCTGATTTGTTTTATTGATTAGCCATTTGAGGGTTTGAAGATGTTTCTCTGTATACAGCCGGTGACCTGAATCATTTCTGACAGGTTCAATAAATTGATAGCGCCTTTCCCATGCCCTCAACGTACCCGACTGAATACCTAGCAGTTTTGAAACTGCCTTAATATTATATTTACCTTCTTGCATGGTTTTACAAAGCCTCCAATAACAGAACATTCATTTGTTGAAATTATAGTGGATTCTTTCAACTCTGTAAAATTTCGATATGCTTGTTTAAGAAGGCAGCTTAATAGGTCTTTTCCACGGCTTCGCCAATTTGCGTATGTTTTCCTCTTTTTAGCGTAAAAAGGTGAGTTTCTGGCTTCGCTTCAAGTCTTAATGGCACTGCGCTTGTCCCATAACCATTGCTTGTCATGTACAAGCAGTCACCCTCTTTTTTTATACTACCGATCTGATATGGCCCATGCCCGAATATCCGAATCTGTCCTCCATGGGTGTGACCTGATAGGACAAGTCTTATATGATGTTCTGGTGTTAATTGTTTTTTAACTAGCGGGTTATGACTGACCAAAATCCGGAATGGCTCATTCCCGCAATCTGATAGAGCAAGGTCAAGCCTATCTCTTTCTTCTGATATATCATCAATACCTAAGAGAGCAAACTTCTCCCCTTTTTGGGACTCAAAAGAAACGGCTGTATTATCCAGAATTTTCACACCATGCTTCAGAAGTGATGCATCTAGCTCATGAAAGTCTCCTTCGTAATCATTATTTCCCCAAACAAAATAAAGGGGACCAAGTACTTTTAATTTCAAAATATTTTGTTCAACTCTCTCCAGAGGAACCCCACTTTCTCTGATGTCACCACCGATAATTACCATATCTGATTTACCGCGGGCTTCCTCAATCAATTTATCCGACACGATCCGTCGATGAAGATCAGATATAAAAAAAATCCGAACATCGCCAAATCCTTCAGGAAAGTCGTTGAAATATAAATCTTGAAAAATTATCCTATCCTGATTTGCCGTACGCCACATATGTATAACAGTAGCTAATAACAGCAGAATTAAGCCTAAAAATAATCCATATACCAATAACATCTTCCGTTAAACCTTCTTTCTCTACAAATGGCAAGAGTTACCTTCATATAACCATAAAACCATATTACCCGCAATTAAATATTCTTAAAGCGAATAATCATTTATTTTCATGATATAAGTTAATATCATAGTTCTTCTTCATCATTTCAAAAACCTTATGGCGACTTTTCCATTCATCCTCTTTTTCCCACAGTCGCTTACTTTTATTAATGATTTCGCAACGAAGCAACTGAAACTCCTTCTCAGCTTTATCAAGCTTCTTTTTAATTAATATCATATATCCATATAACCCAAATGTCTCTGCTAAAAAAGAAAATGGCTGAAATGGTCAACAAAAACACTAAACATCTTAAAAAAAGAATAGGAATAAGGAACTACAATATAAAAATAAAGATAAACCAAAAAAAGAGCAGCAATAATCATTGTTGCCCATAAACTATGAAGATGTTTCTTTTTTAGAGCCTCGAACTTTTTTTTCGATCTACAACGTTCTGCGACATTTGCTTTGTTGCTTGATCCGTTTTTTCATCCAATAAAATAATTGTAGATTCCATTTTCCTTCCCCCTCATAACTACCCTTTAAGTCATAATATGAGATTGTCCAGAAAAAAATGATAAATAACTAGGCATGATTAGCCTCTTTGCGGAACAAACAAAAACTGTATGAAAGTAAAAACACCCTGCCTCAAAAGACAGAGTGTTCATTATTATTTCTATTTCTATTTCTTTATTGGAATTTTTAAAACCTGACCCTTGGAAATTTCATTGCCATTCAGTCCGTTCCAATCCTTAATTAGAGCAATTCCTTCCTGTGATTTGTAGTAATTCATGGAAATTCGGAATAATGTTTCTTCCGCTTTAACAGTATGTAAGACAACCTTATATTCATCCTTATTTGGCTTGACTGGTGCTCTTTCCGTTGTTTTTTTGTCTTCTGCTGCTTCTTTCTTGGCTTTTTCTTCAGCTATTTGCTTTGCCTTGGCTTTTTCCTCAGCTATTTGCTTTGCCTTAGCCTTTTCTTCAGCTATTTGCTTTGCTTTAGCTTTTTCTTCAGCGATTTGCTTTGCCTTAGCCTTTTCTTCAGCTTCTTGCTGCGCTTTTTCTTTTTCTTCAGCCTTTTTCTTTGCTTGTTCCTTTTCTTCAGCCTTCTGCTTTTCTTTTTCTTTCTTCTTCTCTGCTTCAGACTTGGCTGAATTTTTTTCTTCTTTCTCCAAATCATTATCTTTTAAATCATCTGCAGTTGCTGTAGTTGGTATCGTTTCTTTATCAGCGTCTTCATTTTCATTATAGTTCACTACTTGATCACTTCTTGTATCACGTTCAGGTCTTTCTTGAAGATATGTATTAAGACTGTAAAATCCAATCGGAAGCAAGATAAAAAACAACGATAATAACTTAATCATCGGAAACTTAATCTTCACTTTACTTTTTTTCTTTTTATTCTGATGGACTTGGCTACGCTTTGGCAGAGATGACTTCGCCTTCTGACGTTCGACTCGCGTCCCAAGTTCACCAGCCTGATCTTTGTCTTTCCCATTCTTTTTTACATCATTCATATAGGTCACCCCCTTTCTTGCTCAACCCGCTTTGCTTGTTTCCTCCTGATTAATACTCCAAGGATAAAATCAATCAAAAAATGGGCCGTGATCGTCACCAGTAAATTATTTGTCCATTCAAACAGAAACCCGATAAAGAAGCTCAAAACCAAAACATTTAAAAATAAAAACCAATTAAATAAATAGCGATAATGAACCGCCGCAAAAATAATACTCGTCCAAAGTAAACCAAGATGAGTTTGTAACACTCCACGGAATAATAATTCCTCACTTATTGCTACCACTAAAGCAACAACAAAAATCATCGGGTAAGACAGACTACTGAAAATGCGTTCGTTAATCCCACCATCATCTTGATAGGATGATGGCGTCACTCTCATCATAAATAGATCAAATAGAACGACTATAATTCCTGCCGGGATACCAAATAACAAAATATTAAGGTCATTGAAGATAAATAAGTCGAAAAAAGTAGAACGATCATTAAATAAGATAATACCTAAAAAAAAGGCTAACGTTAAGAGAATAATTTGTGTAAGAAACAAATTATATAGCAACTGCTTATCTGTTAGCTGTTTTATTAATTCAGCTTGCTTATTTTTCATCCCAATTTTCCTTCTTTAATAAGATAAAAGCCAATTCCTGTTTCCAAGTGGTATAAGAATTAACTTGTTCTACCTTCACTGCGGGCAATAAATCGATCATCTTATTCGCATCCATTCCACAGAAGTCGCAGCAGAAAGGATTCAACTTTTGCTGCTTTTCATCAAAGTAATTCAGAATTCCCAAACGTCGACATTCCTGAGCATATATCCAATTGAGAAATCTATGCAATTTTTCCTGATTCCGGGACTTTCTCTTTTGACAATACTCTTTCATCTCTGCCATATGCTGTAAAGGATCTTGATTTCCTGTAAGAAACTGTGTAAAAAAACGAAGCTGAATATCATTTAAGGAAAAAGATTGAGACAGCTGTTCTTTTTCAGAAAGAGTCAAATTTGCTCCTATCTTTTTTGCTTCACTCAGGAAGGAACAAACACCCTCTATTTGCAAATCGGTCGGCAATTGTTGTTCCATCAAATGAAGGGGAAGCCCTTCATCTCCTTCACTATATAATAAGACTGCTACACTTTGTTTCCGATCACGACCCGCCCTACCTATTTCCTGCAAATAAGATTCCATTGTAGAGGGCATATGAAAATGGATAACATATCTGACATCCGATTTATTTACACCCATACCAAAAGCACTCGTTGCGCATATTATTTTTAATTGGCCAGAAATGAATTGCTGCTGAATAAGCATTCTTTGTTCCTGATCCATGCCGCCATGATAAAAATTGACGCTATCTACCCCGTTTTCCTGTAAAAATCCAGTGACGGCTTCTGCCACCTTTTTAGATGAAAAATAAATAATGCCACTCCCCGTGAATTTTCTGACAAGCTCCAGAACACGGAATAGCTTTTCTTCGTAGCTGAATAGTCTCTCAGCAAGTATGGCGATATTATCCCTATCTACAGATGATACAGTTTCTTTAGCTTGATTGATATTGAGTTTTCCAATGATATCTTTCCGCACTTCTTTTGTTGCAGTTGCCGTTAAGGCGAGCGTTAGTGGATTGTTCAACTCACGTCTAACTTCTCCTAAATTCAAATAATCAGGTCGAAAATCATACCCCCATTGTGAGATACAGTGTGCTTCATCAATGACAAACAAACCTATGTCTAAGGTCTTTAAAGACTTTATCACACCCTCAAGGCTGAGCATTTCAGGAGATAAAAAAATAAACCGATACATATGTAAGCGATCGAAAGCCTCCCTTTTTTGATTTAACGTCAAAAAAGAATTAAGGGTTAATACACTTTTTTCACCTCTCATTTTGAGCTGATCTGCCTGATCCTGCATTAAAGATAATAACGGGGAAACTATTAAGGTCGTCTTATTCAAAAGGTAAGCAGGCAACTGATAACACAATGACTTACCTGACCCCGTTGGCAACATCGCTAAAGTATGACAGCCAGACATCAATGATTCAATCACTTCTTTTTGTCCTGGACGGAATTTATCAAATCCAAATTTTTCTTTTAAAACATGCTCTAAATTCATCATCCATCACCCAATTTCGCAAGTACAAGCCTTATTTGGAAAAAACTAATCTGTTTATTATCAACTTCCTGTTTGATTGCCTTTAGCTGCTTGGTATTGAGTTCCTTAATTGCAGCGATGATTTTCCTTTCATCCTCATGGGATACATATTCAGCAATTGGAAAGCTTTTATCCGATAAGACAATTTCAACAAGATGATCTTCAATGGTGTTGACTTTTAAACGGCGGATTTCTGCTATTTCAAACAAAGTTTTACCTGCTTGAATATATCGCAATGTCGTTTGTGTAGAATGAGTCAAATGAGGATTGCCACTCCTTTGCCAATCACTGAATAAGGATGCCAAAATAGGGTAATCTGTTACCTGTTCTATTTCCGCAAGCATTTGATGTAACGAGTCAAGAAATGTAAAGCGCACATACTCTTCTTCTACATCTTTCCTTTTCGCAATCTGTTCAAACGTAAGTCCAATCCTGTTTACCCCTGTTAATTTCAAAATAAAAATATCTCGTTTTAAATTACTTTGCAGCTCTAATAACGATATCAGTTCTTCATAAAGATGCTGCGCAATCAACCCTCGGTCCTGGCGATTGTTTTGTAAGAATTCCTTTACAAAACATTGGATTTTGGGGTTTCGTTGTATAGGATAAAAACGTCTTTCATTGTGGACAATATGGGATATAGTTTGTATGAGTAAGTTTAATCTCCCCCAGAATATCGGGGTGATATTTTGATATTTCCAGCCATTTAAGGATGTTGGAAAAGGATTCTTCTTCAAATAATCGGTTAACTTTCTCCCGCCTTGCCCACTAATTATATAAGCATCGGTTTTATCGGTTATCTCAATGAAATTATGCTCATGAAATAGTTGAATGTTTTGATTTAATTGTTGTCGGGTAAAACGAGGTATTGTCCCAAATATATTCGTTAACCCGAATAAGTGGGCATCCTGGATTGTCTGTGACGACTTTTTGCCCTGTAGCATATGATAAATAGCATAAATAGAACGTTCGCCTTGAAATTTTTTTATTGCATATAGAATGATTACCTGTAGATAATTATTCATGGGACTCACATCCTTGTTTCAATTAACCAATTACACCTATTGTATCAAAAAACTGCAAAAATCGCCGTTTTTAATGATAAATACCATAAGAAATTGTGGCTAAATGACGAAGGAAAGCAAAGATCAAAATAATATTTTCTATATTTATCATTGACATTCCACATCATAATAGTTAGTATCAATACAATTTCTATTGAAAAGTTTGGCATTCGGTCTTACAATAGGAAAGAGATAATAATCTGAAATAAAAAGATTATCAGTTGTTAATCAACTTAGGAGGGGTTATATTCATGGCTAAATTTACAATTGTTGATAAAGAAACATGTATCGCTTGTGGAGCTTGCGGAGCAGCAGCACCGGATATATATGATTATGATGACGAAGGGATTGCATTTGTTACCCTTGACGATAACGAAGGTATCGTTGAAATTCCAGATGTACTTATAGATGACATGATGGACGCATTTGAAGGATGTCCAACAGATTCTATTAAAGTTGCTGACGAGGCATTTGACGGGGATGCACTAAAATTCGAATAAAGGTACAAGCCATTTTCAATCGAAAATGGCTTTTTTTTGCTACTTATGTCCCTTCCCCTACTAACCAAATTAAACAGACAAAAAACCGGACATAAATATCCGGTTTTTTGTGTTTCTATAGTTAATGCCATTAAGCATTTTTATATAATACTTGCTTATTGATCCATGTCTGTAATTTAATAAACAACAACATGAATACAGAAGTGATAAGCACGCCTTTAATCACATTGAAAGGTAAGATTGCCGTCGTTACGAACTTCCTTGACTCGGGTGCCGACATTGCATCCCATCCCATAAAGAAGGTATATGCCGGTAAAAAGACATAATAGTTTAAAACACTCATAACTACCGCCATGGTAACTGTACCAGCAAGTAAAGCGAAAGTCATCCCTTTTTTTGAATTGATTTTTTTAAATACATAGTAAGTTGGCAAGACGAACAGTATTCCTGCTATAAAGTTAGCGATATGCCCCACAGGTACAGCAGTCATTGTCCCTGTCATGACTAAATCCAATAGGTTTTTAAGAAATTCAACTAGAATTCCAGCCATCGGACCGAAAATCAATGCTGCCATCAGTGCTGGAATGTCACTAAAATCAACATTCAGAAAAGGTGGAAATCCTGGAAACGGAAAATTCAAAAGCATCAATAGATATGAAATGCTTCCCAACATTGCCAGTGTGACCATTTTATTCACTTTGTTCTTTTTCATAGTTCTCTCTCCTTCTTTTTCTGATCTACCCGAAAAAGAGGTTAGTGCTCCTTCATCATGTTGATGTTCAATAAAAAACCCTTTAATTCCGACCGAATTAAAGGGATAAATTAAAGGTTTCATCAAACAAACGTTCAGTAAATGACTGTTTGAACGCAATCAGGAACCTCCATCTTCTCCCATCCAGACTATACTGTCGGCTTTGGAATCACACCAAATCCTGCCCCGTAAGGCTCGCGGGCTTAGAAGAATTATTTCTTCATCACCGCCGGTGGGGAATTACACCCCGCCCCGAAGATAGACCTATAAAATTTTATTTTACAAATTCCATTATATATGACTTTCCTTTTTTTGAATAGTTTTTTTTAATTTGAAAGTTTATATGAAGATATTCATTTTTCATGGCCACCATAATTTCTTACATATCAATGTATTAAAACAAAAATTATATTGACGATTATATCAATTTTAAGATTATTTAAAATAATTGTTCTTTTTCAAACAATAGATGATAAATCCATTATTATTGCGGACTTATACAATTATTTCACTTAATAATAATTATTTTAAGCGCTTACATTAATAAATGCCAAATTGACATATTCGGCATTTCAATTGTAAAATTAACTGAAATTTAAGATAATTTTTCCCTTAGGAAGGTGTTTACACGTGTATCGGATTTTAGTAGCAGATGCCATCAAACCCGAAGGACTCGGACCGCTATCAGAGGCATCCAATATCCTTCTTATTCAAAAGACAGTAGAAGAAGCAGCAAACGAACTTGCTGAGATTGATGCAATACTTGTTAGAAGCGCAACAAAAGTTACGGAAGATTTAATGAACCGTATGCCACAGTTGAAAATTATTGCACGAGCTGGTGTCGGCGTTGATAATATTGACATCCCTGCTGCGACTAAACGTGGGATTGTCGTCGTTAATGCACCTGATGGCAATACCATTTCAACAGCTGAACATACATTTGCAATGATGGCTTCACTAATGCGCCACATTCCGCAAGCATATGCATCTCTGAAGAATGGGGAGTGGAAACGTTCTTCTTATACTGGAACAGAACTACGCGGTAAAACATTAGGTATAGTGGGTTTTGGACGTATCGGAGGAGAAATCGCCAAACGCGCAAAAGTTTTTGGTATGGAAGTCATTGTATTTGACCCATTCTTAACTGCTGATCGTGCAAAAAAAATGTCTGTCATTTCCCTGCCGTTAGATGAGTTACTTCCTAAAGCAGACATTATTACTGTTCATACACCTCTGACGAATGAAACTAGAGGATTAATAAATAAAGAAAAACTACTTACCTGTAAAAAGGGTGTTTATGTATTAAATTGTGCCCGTGGCGGAATTCTTGACGAAGATGATTTATATGAAATGATTGTTAAAGGGCATGTAGCAGGCGCAGCGTTGGACGTTTTCGTTGAAGAACCTCCGCTTGGCCATAAGCTACTTGAACTTGATAATGTCATTGCTACACCTCATTTAGGTGCTTCTACAAAAGAAGCTCAATTAAATGTTGCAGTACAGGTTGCACAAGAAGTGCTGACTTATTTTGAGGGAAATCCAGTTTCAAGTTCTATCAACCTTCCAGCCATTTCTAAAGAAGTGTTTGAAAAGGTTCAGCCATTTTATCAACTCGTACAGCAAATGGGATCAATTGCATCTCAATGTATGAAAGAAGGCATCCAAGAGATTTCCGTTACATATGCGGGAGAATCATTGGACTTTGATACAGCGATTTTGACAAAAAGTTTAATATCAGGCTTCTTTAAATCAAGAGTTGACGCTTCGGTCAATGAAGTGAATGCCTTGCTGATTGCAAAAGAGCGCGGTATTACCGTTGGCGAAAAAATCTCTGCAGACTCTTTAGGATATTCTAACCTGATCAGCCTTAAAGTAAAAGGTGATAACCGTGAACTAACAATCAGTGGCACTTACATTGAAAATTATGGTTCTCGTATTGTAAATTTGAATGGCTTCAAAATCGACTTCCATCCGGAAGAAAATTTACTATATATCCAACACACCGATAAACCTGGTGTAATTGGTAATGTAGGTAAGATACTTGGTGATCATGAAGTGAATATTGCAACCATGCAGGTAGGTCGAAAAGAAGCTGGCGGAGAAGCTATCATGGTTTTAAGTTTTGATAAACCATTAAGTGATAACATGAAGCAATTTTTAAAGGAAACAGAAGAAATTACATTCATGGCTCTCATTTCATTATAAGAAAAAAAGAATGTGCCCTTAATGCGGGCACATTCTTTTTTCTACGAGATTTTAGATACTCAGCAACCATTATCAAGATGTTTTATATAGCCCAGCTCCCGCTTCTTTTGACAACTTCCTCCCTTCAATTCACTTGGTTAGGGGCTTTGGGTACTACTATGTCTTCTGTTAGATTTAGATTGCCAACTTTTTCAATTGGAGCATTTTCAAACTTTACTCTGTTAAAGCCAAATTCCTTTGCAATAAAGAGAATAGCTTCTAAAGCTTGAAGAGAATCCTCACTATTTTCAATTGCCGCTTGTTCTGCTAATTGAATAGTCACAAGATCTCCATCTGAACTTATTTTTTCCCAAATTAAATCATCGGGGATAGCAGAAGATATCCCCTCTATGTCTGGCACCTCTTTTCCTGCCTGAAGTGCCTCCTCAAAGTCTTGATAATCCATATTACTTGGTACAAGAAACTTTGGTGAGGATTCATCACTTTGATAAAGTAGAAATGTGCGATTTTTTTGTTGAGGTATATCTGCTTCCTTTAAAAATCCTGCATGGGCAAACCTTGCACCTTGCTTTCCATCTGTAGCAAAGGTCATCTTCTCTATATTAAGATAGGACAGCGTCTCTTCCATCGTATGAAGAAAGAGGATATCCTCATCCAATAACTGGCTGTCTTCATGTAGCTCAATATGAGCAGTATTCATTTCGGTTCCTTGGGTAATCTCAATATCAAGCGGGAAATAGTCAGAGAGACCATATTGTTCCTCATTGATATCCGACATTTGATTAACTAACTGATTTAGAGTATCCGATTCATCATAACGATTGACAACAATTGAAATCGGGATGACAAAATTCTGTTGATTATCTGGCACACCCATGGTAATTGTCGATTTATTTTTCAGATCGCCTGGGTAAATTGCAGGAGCAAGGGCTACTGCCTTGTCCTTTTTTACCGGTTCACTATCGAAAACTTCTTCTTTAGTTTCTATATCTTCTTCACGCATACTCTGAAGCTTACTATTTTCCTCTTTGTCTTCGGCAGACTTATCTTTTACCTTTGCATCCTGTTGTTCATGATCTGGCAGGCTTTTAAGTTCAGAGACAGCTAATTTCTTATCGCTGCTCTCCTCTTTGCTTGTAGTCCCTTCTTTCCCAATAATCAGTGAAGAGGCCAAAACAACCATTAAGAATAAGGAGGCAACACCCACAATAAGAGGAAACCATTGTTTTTTCCGCTTTTTATTATGAATCCTTGCATACACCTCATCCTTTGTTCGTTTGTCTTTTACTTTCGGAAGCTGGTGAAGCATGTCTTCAATTTCGTTTTCTTTCCAACGGGGTTTTCTCAATGGGGTCATCCTCCTTTCCAGACAAATCTTCCATCATCTTTTTAATTGCTTTTAACGCACGATGCTGGGTTGTTTTAACCTTACTTTCACTCCAATTTAATACCTCCGCGGTTTCTGATATGGACAATGCTTGAATATATCGTAATATGATGACGGACCTTTGATCGACCGTGCATCGGTTCAAACATTGATATATATCATGGATATCATCATTCATAATAGCCACTTCATCCGGAATAGGCTGAGTATCTTTAATCATTTGCCTCTCCCAGTCGAAGTTAGAAAAGATTTTGTCTCTCCACCGTTTTTGTTTCCGAAAATAATCAATCGTCACATTTCTCGCAATAGAATATATCCACGTTTTTTCACTACTTTTTCCCTCGAATCGGTCATAGGCCTTCATAACCCTGATATAAACCTCTTGAACAAGGTCCTCTGCCGATTCCCGATTTTTAGTCATATAATAAATGAATTGATAAATTTCGTGATGATACTTTTCATAAAGATCGTGGAAAACGGAATCCATCATTTCCCCACATCCGTTCATAAATATAGTCGTCATTCATATATAAAAGTTACACTTTACATATGATCTTATTACAAAATTCAGTGAATTTCTATATAGAAGAGTCCTATTCACTAGAATATTACTAACCTGTTCTCTTTCTATGAAAAAAGACAAAGACAAGTTGGAAATAAATCCAATTGCCTTTGTCTCCACTGTTTCTATGAAACAAGATTTTCTGGCAAACAACCAGTTATTCATTCAGTATTTTCCATTATTCGAGGTAGAATAATGCTGAATGTCGTCCCTTTTTTAGGTAAACTGTTTACCGAAATGTAGCCATCATGGGCATTAATGATATTTTTAACAATAGCCAATCCCAAGCCAGTACCCGAACGACCGCGTGTACGTGCTTTATCCGCTTTATAGAATCTCTCGAATACAAAGGGTAAATCCTCTTCAGGGATACCCGAACCAGAGTCCTTCACATCAATAATCAGCCCTCTTCGATCACTTGTCCTTTGAATGACATCAATGTTCCCGCCTGGAGGGGTATGTCGAATCGCATTATCAATTAAATTCGTCAATACCTGTTCAATTCTGTCGGGATCGAAACACCACTCGATTCCATTGTCTTGAAGATTAGTGGATATCGTTATCCCTTTTTCTTTAGCTAACCCGGAAAATTTGCTTGTAATCCTCTTTAAATAAGATGAAATAGGTATGCATTCATAGTTGAGACTCATTTTTCCTGATTCCAATTTAGCTAGATCGAGTAAATCATTGACTAAACGGCCCATTCTTAGAGATTCATCATAAATAATCCTGGCCATTTCCATTTTTTCCTCTTCACTTCCAGCTATGTCATCAACAATCGCTTCACTATATCCTTGCAGCATTGAAATCGGCGTTCTTAACTCATGAGAGACGTTTGCTATGAAATCAGTCCTAAGTTTGTCCATACGTCTTTCATCACTCATATCACGAATGATAGCTACTGCTCCGCGAATATTGTCGGCATTTGTATATAAAGGACTGACAATCAATCCCCAGTCCCTACCCTGCAATGTAATTTCCCCGACTTGCTCCTTATCGAAAGACTCTGATTCATCAAATAGATTCATCAGTACCAAAGGGACATTTACATTATCTTCCCGATTGTAGCCTTTTTCAAAGTACCAAGATTGCAGAAATCTTTCCGCTGGCGGATTTGTTTCCAGGATAGTTCCATCTTTATTGAAGGTAATGACCCCATCCGCCATACTACTAAGGATGCTCGAAAGATGTTCTTTTTCCTGGCTAAGAGCATTCATATTGAATTTCAATTGCTTTCTCATCTGATTAAATGCTATTGCCAACTCACCAATTTCATCCTGCGTCAAGATAGGCACCTTTGTATCAAATTTCCCCCTAGCAATGGCTAGGGCGGCTTCCCTCATCTTCACCAGCGGAGCATTGATCCTTGTAGATAAAAAGAAAGCAAAAATCGTTGTTAAAATAATTGCAATCCCTGCTGCCAACAGAATGAATTGCGTTGTGGACTTAGTGGTTTCTTCCATGGATTCCAAGGATTGAAATAAGAAGACCTCGTCCTGCTCCCCATTTAGTTCAAGTGGCACTCCGACAACGATTGCAGATAATTCCTTATTTCCATTGTCATCAGATAGCGCCATTTCTTTTTTTACAGTCTTTCTTTCCGTAAAAACTTTCTGCAAATCGGGATCATTTTTAATTGACTCTGGCGTAATTTTAATCTCCTTATCACCGATTGATGAGAATATCATTTTGTCATCATTAAGGATAATCATTTTCGTTTCGTCGCCTATCAATTCCGAAGCTATTTGTAAAACATAATTGCTAGAGCCCTGATGATCATTTGTAACCTCTATGATCTGCTCTGCCGTTTTGGTTAAATCATTTTCAATATTTTCAATTTGAAAATTCTGAAAGAATTCTACTAATAGAACAGTTAAAACGATTAATACAAATGACACGAGCAATAGAATGGTTGCCCAAAGCTTCCCTACAACACTGCCCCATAACATCAGTCATTAATAACTTCGAACTTGTAACCGACACCCCAAACAGTGACAATCATCTTGGCAGCATTTTCGGATATACGGTTTAATTTTTCACGTAGGCGTTTAACATGCGTGTCAACAGTTCGAAGGTCTCCAAAGAATTCATAATGCCACACTTCTTTTAACAATTGCTCGCGATCAAATACTTTATCAGGTGATTTCGCTAAGAAATACAATAATTCATATTCTTTTGGTGTCAAAGATACCTCTTTATCATCAGCAAGTACACGATGTGCATCATTATCAATTGTTAAATGGGAAAAGACAATCACATCTTTTGTCGTCGTTTCGGTCTGAACGTAACTCGTGCTTGAAGAACGGCGTAATAACGCTTTCACCCTTAACACAACTTCACGAGGACTGAATGGTTTGACAATATAATCATCAGTTCCTACTTCAAATCCTTGGACCCGATTGACTTCTTCTCCTTTTGCAGTAAGCATGATTATAGGTGTTGTTTTTTTCTCTCTTAACTCACGGCAAACTTCGATTCCATCTTTACCTGGCATCATAATATCCAATAAAATTAAATCATAATCATTTTCAAGAGCTTTTGATAAAGCAACATCTCCATTTTCAGCTTCATCAATTATGTATTCTTCTCTTTCCAAATACATTTTTAACAAACGGCGGATTCTTTCCTCATCATCCACCACGAGAACTTTAATAGCATTATACATTATGTAATCAGCCTCCCTACATATATTTTACAAAATGAAAACTTCTATGACTAATATTTTTTCCTTCCAAAGTACGATAAATAGCCAATTCTGTTTAGCTTCTATGAACTATTCACCATTTTGTCACAATAAACACACTCCTTCTGTTCCCTCACTAATGCCTGCTGTTATTTCCCCCGGAATAACATGGAAATAAAAGTATAGAAAAAGGGATCATTCTTAGAAACATCGATAAGTATTCTCCTCGATGTTTCTACCAAAAGACCCCCTTAATCTAATTTATTAAATTACCGAATCAAGCATACGAATGCAAACCAGCAATAACAAGATTAACAAATATTAAGTTAAATATCATAATAGCAAAACCGATAACGGCTAGCCATGCTGATTTTTCTCCCTGCCAACCCTTTGACATACGCAAATGTAAGAAAGCTGCATAAAACAACCAGGTAACCAGTGCCCAAACTTCTTTCGGATCCCAGCCCCAGAATCGTGTCCAGGCAACTTGAGCCCAGATCATGGCAAAAATGAGGGCTCCAAGTGTAAAGATTGGAAAACCGATAAGAACCGAACGATAACTGATTTCATCCAATAAATTCAAATTTACATTTTTGACAATCGGTTTGATCAATGCGGCAACTCTTTTTCGAGAAATCAGTCTAATCAGACCATAAAGAACGAGTCCGATTCCCATCGACCAAATGACTGTATTCAGTTTCTTAGCATTAATTATCGCAGGCATGTTCACCAGTGGTTCAAATCGTTCTGTATCAGTTAGTTCCCCTTCATGGGGACCTACAAGTGCAGGAAGGTTAAATTCCTGTTTAGCCAGCTCATCATGTTTATCGACCCAATCAAAATTCGCTTTATAGTCCATGGCTGCGAAAGTTGAAGTGATAATGACAAAACCTATGGTACTTACTAACGTGTACATGATGATTTCGAGCCAGAACGTTCGTTTGCTCGATTGAGATTGATCTACGAATTTGACTAAATAAATTATAGCAGCAATAAAACTAATCGCAAGGATAGACTGTCCTGCTGCTGCAGTTGTTACATGAATATGAAGCCAATCACTCTGCAGTGCAGGAATGAGCGGTGAAATTTCTGTTGGGAACATACTTGCATATGCGATAATTAATAAGGCAATAGGTAAGGCAAATAGCCCAAGAGCAGGCAATTTATAAAGGAAATAAATTAATATGAAAGCACCAACCAGCATCATTCCGAAAAAGGTTGTAAATTCAAATAGATTACTTACCGGCGCATGCCCGGCAGCAATCCACCTAGTGATAAAATATCCAATTTGTGAAGCAAAACCGAGAATGGTAATCATAATCCCCAATTTAGCCCATTTGTTTTGTTTCTTTTCCTCTGCTCCTCGTTTATCCTTAATCGATCCTCCGAATAGAAAGGTAGCAATCAGATATAAAATAAAAGCTGCATATAAAAAGTTACTGCTTAATTCAGCCATTTAAAACTTCCCCCTTAGTAGAAGATTTCTCCTCCTCAAGTTGATCCGATGGTTCGCAAAGAGAAGTGGATTCTATCGCATGTTTTATATCTCTTTTAATACCGTGCCAGTTTTTGTTTGTATGGCCGGAAATTAATATCTCCTCATTTTTCCTTTTAATCCAAATACGTCGGTGATTCCAATATGAACCTTGGACGACACCTACCATAAAAATGATTCCACCTGTGAACAGAATCCACAGTGTAAGATCTTTTCTAACCGTCAAGGCAGTGACATCTTTAGTTTCTACACCATTAAAAGCCATTTTATATGTATTTTCACCTAATGGTTCCACAGTCTCTTTTATCGCAACAAAACTAACTTCACCATCTGGTTTATCCGGTGTGTACATTTTAAAGATAAATGCCGGATTATTCGGAATCTTCGATATCGTTCTTGGGTGGCCTTTTTCATCGAACTCGAAATCTGGGAAGTAACTGATTAAATCTACTGAATATCCCTTATTTAATTCGTATTTCTTTTGAGGGTTATTCAAATCAACCTTCAAGCTTCCATAATTCTCTTCGGTTTTTTTATTAATTAAATTAAAAGCCATCGTACTAAGTTCATCTAATTTATAGTCCACTTGGTAGAGAGCATAATGATCATGTTTCAAAGGTTCATTGACTTTAATTTTAAAATCTTTGAGCTTATCAAGGTCCACTTTTTCCCCAGGTATCGTTTCTCTCTGAGCCTCGTATAGTGTGACATCGGATTGATAGGTTTTAGCTATTGTACCGGTTTTGTCTATTGCAGCACTGTATTGCTCATCCTCTTTATTTTCCTTGTCATACACCTCTAAGGTAAACCCATTATTCTGGAGATAATATTCCCCATTTGTACCCGGAATTTCTTTCGTCTCGCCTTCTCGGAGCCAGAGAACTTTGTCAATATACATCCCGGGGACAGAGCGCAATAACGCCCCAATTAAAAAAATGATAAGTCCGATATGGTTTACGTAGGGTCCCCAACGTGAAAAACGGCCTTTTTCAGCAAGAATATTACCGCTTTCCTCTCGTATATGATAACGCTGCTTTTTCAATCTTTTTTTCACATCTTCAAGGTCGATATCTTGTTCATCCAGCTTTGTCACTCCATAAATTCTCTGACGTTTCATAAAACCGTCATGACGTGTGACTCCTTGTTTCTTCAATGAACGATATAAAGGAAAAAAGCGATCAATGCTGGCAATCAAAAGTGATATGCCTAACATGCCAATAATAATCAAATACCACCATGAACTATACAAATTATGAAATCCAAGTTCATAATACACCTTTCCGAACCAGCCGTATTCTAATTCATAATGCTCTGCTGGCGTCGCAGTCGAAGGGATGTACATTTCCTGTGGCAATATTGTACCAATCGCTGAAGCAACTAAGGCAATGACAATGAGCGTCACTCCTACCTTAACGGAAGAAAAAAAGTTCCATATCTTATCAATGATTGTTTTTTTATAAGTTTGTGAGCGTCTGGCACTACCTTCATATCGCATATCAATAAGCTTGTTTTCTTTTTCGTTTCCAAGTACCATCCCGCATTTACCACAAATTTTTGTACCAAACGGATTTACATGACCACAATCGCATTTTACTTCATTCATGTCAAAAACTCCCCAATATTATGGTTTAATTCTCTCCATATGCTTTTGGATGCTCTCTTCTGTCAAAGCTCCGGTAATGATATCTACCACTTCTCCCTCTTTATCAATCAAAAAGGTGACCGGCAAAATATCCACGCGATATGCATTCTCTACTTTACTACCATTATCGATCATGACAGGAAAGGTAAGATTATGTTTTGCAATAAAATTGTTGACAGCATAGTCAGATTCCCCAACATTCACGGCTAATATCTCAACGCCCTGGTCTTTGTAGTTTTTATATTGACTTTCCATATAAGGCATTTCATATTCACATGGCTTACAATATGTACCCCAAAAGTTCAAAAAGACACCTTTTCCTTTATAGTCGGACAACTTATGCTCTTTGCCTTCCATATCCGTCAAAACGAAATTAGGTGCATCTGATCCTTTTCGAAGACTTTCATTCTTTTCTTTAGTGAAGTTTGTATAAAGGGCAAACACTAAAGCTGCACCTAACAGCAGAAGAATGATGGTTCTGCTAACTAGGCGTCGCTTTTTTTTATCCATAGAAATCCTCCTAAGGCAACACTAAAATTTAACCATACCATCATACCATTTAACACTATGTCCATATTTTTTACATTTCCGAAGGTTTTGTGACACTCTTTTCCGATTTAGGAAAGAAAGGGTATTTACAGGTTGTTTTCCACCACCTATCCCTCTAGTTAGAAGAATGGGGTAGTGGTTTCAACCTATTAATACGGGATAACTTCTTTCTTACATTCTCCGTTGTTTAGGCTCGGTTGTTGCTAAAGTTCGCATTAATTTGACTTCATGTGGAGTCAATTCACGGGAGTCACCAGCAGTTAAACCTGCTAAAGTTAAAAAGCCATATTGTTCCCGCTTCAATTTAATTACAGGATGACCAATTGCTTCAAACATCCGGCGGACTTGTCGATTTCTTCCTTCGTGTATAGTGATTTCCACAATAGCCGTTTGCTTTTTTTTGTCGGTTGACAGAACCCTAGTCTTAGCTGGAGCTGTCTTACCGTCCTCCAATTTGATTCCCTTTTCTAACTTTTTCAAGCTTTCACGTAATGGCATTCCTTTCACTTTTGCCACATACACTTTATCTACTTCATGTTTCGGATGCATTAACGTGTTTGCAAACTCACCATCATTCGTTAAAAGCAATAAACCAGAAGTATCATAATCCAGGCGGCCAACTGGGTAAATCCGTTCACTAATGTAAGGGAAATAGTCCGTTACAACTTTTCTATTCTTGTCATCCGAAACTGCAGATATAACACCACGCGGTTTATAAAATAAGAAATAAACCGGAGCTTCTTTTTCAAGTGGGACTTCATTAACCTGAACCTTGTCATTAGGACCGACCTTCACACCCAATTCCTTCACTACTTTGCCGTTCACTTTTACCTTACCTTCTAAAATCAACTCTTCTGCCTTACGACGGGAAGCCAGTCCAGCATGAGCTATCACCTTTTGTAATCGTTCCATCTATCTTCACCCCATAGTATAATCATTCGTTTGTTATTGTCTATACATACACAATCATACAATTATTACATATAGAGAGGCAAAAACAAAAGGTTTTTCGTGATTAAGAGCTTATCTTTTATTATTACACCAATTATACAGACGGTTAAATGGGTTGGTTTCCATAATGAGTGTAACATAGCTTATTTTTCCATACAAAAAAATGTATCTTTTGATGAAGGTTTGATTTTAATAAAAAATACTTGTTGGCCTTTTGAAAAAAAACAGTTTACGTATAAGGACAAAAAAAGAAATGGAATGATCCATTTCCGTGACTTTTATTTCATTCCGAATACGAGAGTTACAACGACAACAGCGACTACAATTCCGATTAGATCCGCTAATAGACCAACCTTGAGCGCATCACCCATTTTCTTGATTCCCACAGCTCCAAAATAAACGGTCAAAACATAGAATGTGGTATCTGTGCTACCCTGAATGGTGGCAGCTAAGCGCCCAACGAAGGAATCCGGCCCATAAACTGAAATTAAGTCACTGGTCATTCCTAAAGCTGCCGTACCTGATATCGGGCGGATTATCGCAAGTGGTAAAACCTCTGCTGGAAAATGAAGCAGGGCAAGCAATGGATTTAATAAATGTACAATAAAATCCAGTGCCCCCGATGCCCTAAATACGGAAATGGCCACAAGCATTCCTACTAAGAAAGGTATAAGGGAAAAGGACATGCTAATTCCTTCCTTCCCCCCCTCGACGAAGGTCTCATAGGTAGGAACTTTTTTCAATGTCCCGTAAAGTAATATTGTTAGAATCAAAAGCGGTATCATCCAAATTGAAATGGTGGTCATCCAGTGCAACATCCTATTCCCTCCCGTTCCTTTTTCTCCTGTAATAAAAATATCGATCAATCGCAATCCCTCCAACCGCTGAAATGGCCGTGGCGATAATAGTAGGAAATACGATATCTGTCGGGGAGTGAGCATCATAATTCATTCGAATCGCAATGACAGTCGTTGGAATAAGTGTAACGCTTGATGTGTTTATCGCTAAAAAGGTGACCATCGAGCGGCTGACCGTTGCTTTTCCTCCATTAAGTTTCTTTAACTGCTCCATGGCTTTAATACCAAGAGGCGTGGCTGCATTCCCCAGTCCAAATGTGTTTGCCATCATATTCGATAATATATATCCCATTGCTGGATGATTGGGTGGGACCTCTGGGAATAGCCACCTCATAAATGGTCTGAACAAGTTGGAAAACTTATCGAGCAGTCCGGATTCTTCCGCTATTTTCATTAACCCCAGCCAAAAAACCAAAATACTCATCAACCCTAGACAAAGGGTGACTGCTTCCTTAGCACTGACAAAAAGAGCTTCATTCACTTGATCCATCGTTCCATTTATCATCCCAAATACGATGCCGATCACGGTCATTCCAACCCAAATATAATTAACCATTGCTTTTGATTCCTAATACTGCTTCAAATAGCTCAGCCCAGGTAGATTGAAAGGATTGATGCTTGAAGCTTTCTTTTGTTTCACCATAAAAAATTGAACGTGAACCGATTTTTTTTCCATCGAGATAGATAGAAGCTTTGCCAATTACTTCAGGAATTTTTCGTTTATCTTTCCAAGCCTTCTGTGGTTTCAACAATTTCATTTTCACATTGACCAGTTTTCTTTCTTCTTTCGTGAGTGGATACGAAAAATCGTTTTTAATATATACATGGCCTCTATACGTTTTATTTTTCATATCTTTTACCAAGCCCTCAGGTAAAATTTCAGTTGGCTTATATTCTTTAAAAGCGGATTCATACATTTGAATATGATCATTCCAATCGTCGGGACCATTCAATGTTACAGCTATTAGATCATGTTGGTTTTTTGTAGCCGTCGTGACCAGGGTACGCTTTGCCAGTTTGGTAAACCCTGTTTTCCCCCCTGTACAATACTCATATAATTGTGTCAAAAGTCGATTTTTGTTCTTCCAGACATAATCCCATTGTTCTGTTGAATTAGGTGCTCGGTGCACCTTAGTACCGGCAATCTTTGCATACGTTTTATTTTGCATAGCATAACGAGTCAGTAAAGCCATATCATATGCTGTTGAATAATGGTTATTCGTATTATCCAAACCATGCGGATTTGAGAAATTAGTATTCTTCATACCGATTTCCTCTGCCTTTTGATTCATCATCCAGACGAAGCCATCAAGGCTCCCGCCCACCTTTTCGCTGATTGCGACTGCCGCATCATTCCCCGAACGTAACATCAATCCATAAACCAAATCTTCAAGCTTAATCTTTTCTCCTTCTTTCAAATAAAGGGAAGAACCCTCAGTCCCGAAGGCATTACTACTAATCTTTACTGTTTCCCCCATTTTTCCCGATTCAATAGCCAGTATAGCCGTCATGATTTTCGTGATGCTGGCAATACGGTTTTTTTCATGAGCATTCACCTCATAAATGACCCTTCCGCTTTCCTCATCCATTAATATCGCGCTGTGGGCACTAACGGCTACGTTAGCATTAGCGCTTTGTACCGGTGCTAGAAAAGACAAAAGGAGAATGATAATAAACAAACCTGATAACCCTTTATATAGAAAACGCATGAGTGCCCCCTCGTCTCTTAACTTGTTTTTGTACAAGTTTATGCAAAGGGACAAGGGTTATGAATAAAAAGAATGTGAATATCTATAAGATCCTAGGATTTAAAAGGGCTTTTTCATATAAAACTTTAAATGACATTATACAAATTTACCCATGTACTAGAACATATCAAGATAAATCCAAATGCTCCTCCCACTATTGAGGAGTATGAAAGGAGAATCATTTTAAATTTTAGGTAGAGTGAATTTCGGATCCATGTTTGAACCCAAAAAAAAAATCGATAAGGGGACATGAGATGTCCCCCTATCGATTTAGCGTTCTATCATACTAACAATGCAGCGATTTCATCAATTTTCTTTGCACCGAATACTACTTCTTCATCATTGATGATCATAGCCGGCACGCTCATTACTTTATATTTTTTCTTGATTTCCTGGAAATTACTTATATCGACCATTTCAGCTTCAACGTTAGGGTTTTCAATAGCAATACGCTGTGCACCCACTACAACGTCTGGGCAGTAGTGACATGCCAATGATACCATAACTTTAATGTTCGCTTTTTTACTGATTGATTTAATCGAATTTAAAACAACTGAATCCAACGCTTGACCAGGTCCAGCTAGGTTATAAATAGCTAAAATGAAGGAATTCAACTCATGACCGCCTGGTACACCATGGTATTTGACACCACTGTATTCACCTCTCGAATTTATTAGAGAGACAACTGGGAACTTATCAGCATTGATTTTTTCTTCGATTTCCTTATTTTCACCTTTGTTATATAACTCAAGATGAAGTTTGTCACCTAATTCAGCAACATCCAACAAGAAATCACGCAATTCGACTGATTTTGGCAAACTTTCGTCTACAATAGATACCAACGTTACATCGCTTTCCATCTTGCCGAAGATTCCCTTTAATTGACCGCGTAGTGCGTCACTTAATAGAGGGCTCTTCCCTGCTGGAACAGCAGCCTGTTCTTTTTTCTCAGGTTTTTCAACAGCAGGCTCATCTTTAATACCTAAGCGATCTTTTTCTTCAGCAATGTATTTACCTGCATCCGTTGCTGCAATCGCTCCGTCAGAAACAGCGGTAATAATCTGACGCAAGGATTTTGGTCTTAAGTCGCCAGCTGCATATACACCTTTCACATTCGTTTTCATATCATCATCTGTGAGAATGTAACCAGCACTGTCCATTTCGATATGGCCGTTGAAAATCTCTGTTTTCGGTTCGTAACCAATGAATACGAATACTCCAAACGTACTGTCTTCTTTCTTCGCTTCATACTCAAACTCTTCCTTGGTAACGTTATTGATGAAGCGGGCACTTTGAATCATTCCATCCCCATATACCCCAAGGATTTCTGTATTGAATTTCACTTCAATCTTATCATTTGCCATTACTTTATCAACAATAGAAGGAGCACATGAGAAGCTTGATTCCCTGGCAATGATTGTGACTTTTGTAGCAAAACGAGTCAGGAAGATAGCTTCTTCAGCTGCTGCATATCCTGCCCCAATTACGAAAACTTCCAACCCTTCAAAAAATTCGCCATCACAGGTTGAACAATAAGCTACTCCACGACCAGTAAATTCTTCTTCCCCTGGGAATCCAAGTGTTCTTGGAGAGGCGCCAGTTGCAATTATTACAGCGCGCGCATGGTAATCCCCACTAAGCGTTTTAACGACCTTTACCTCACCAGAGAAATCCACTCCTGTTACATCAGCTTTGGCAAACTCCACTCCAAAATCTTCATTTTGAAGTTTCATTTCTTCAACTAACCTTGGGCCTGAAATATGACGAATACCAGGATAGTTTGCAATTTCTGATGTTGTTGCAGCTTGTCCGCCACCTGTACCCTTTTCAAGAATTATTGTTTTAATTTTAGCTCTACCTGCATATACACCCGCAGAAAGACCTGCAGGACCACCACCAATAATTATTAAATCATGTATTTTTTCCATAGTTGTTCTCCTTGCTGAATAATAATACTTACTAAAAAACAGTTTATTTTGAATAACAAAAGGCACTTATTTTAGGTAAGTGCCTTTTGTCATTAGAATCTTGTCAAACGAATTGTCTTCGTAATCAATGTGTAGATAGTGTCCAGTAACGAATTGGATTATATCCTCAAAAGATTAAAGTTTACCTACTAGATCTAAGCTTGGTTCAAGAGTAGCTTCACCTGGAGTCCATTTAGCAGGGCAAACTTTATCACCATGTTCTGCTACAAATTGTGCAGCTTGAACTTTTCTCACAAGTTCTTCAGCATTACGACCGATTCCTAAATCATTCACTTCGTATGCTTTAATTTGTCCTTCTGGGTTTACGATGAAAGTTCCACGTAGAGCTAAACCATCTTCTTCGATTAATACACCGAATTGACGAGATAAAACATTTGCTGGGTCAGCTAACATTGGATATTGAATTTTACCGATTGTATCAGTAGCATCAGCCCATCCTTTGTGGCTGAAATGAGTATCTGTTGAAACTGAGTAAACTTCACAACCAATTTCTTTGAATGTTTCATAGTTGTCTTGAAGATCAGCTAATTCTGTTGGACATACAAATGAAAAGTCAGCTGGGTAGAAGAAGAATACTGCCCATTTTCCTTTAACATCATCTAATGTTACTTCCTTGAATTCTCCTGCATGGTAAGCTTGTACTTTAAAATCTTCAACTTGTTTATTAATCAATGACATAATAAATTCCTCCAATAGATATATTTTTTAATCTGCTCCTATTTATAATAATTATTAAATAGAAACTAGTCAATAAATATACCTTAATAATTTTTAAGTTCACAAATTAGTCACAGTTTTTATATTGATATACATTAAACAATTTATAAACCGCATTGTACTTTAAAATAGCGTATTTAACACATCTTCAATGTTATATCAAGGTTAAAAATAACAACTATCCTAATTATTTCGAAAGATGATATTGTCTCCTTTTCAATAAAATAATAAATTCCAAATGAGAATCAATTGTCGATTTCATCCATACAATTTACTTCATCCTTCATATACTTCCCACATTATTCCTAATTAACCCCAAAAAACTAATCTGTACTGTCCTTTTAAACGAAAAAATGCCGAACCATAATGGCTCGGCCCTTCAACTCAAAACAATTCGTTTTTGGTAGAACATATATTTTATCCCTTATTGTTGTTTCCAAGTAAGCTTTTTCGCTTCGGTAAACCGTAATGCTGTTTGGGGCCAGTTTACAACGTCCCACCATTTATCCACATAAGAAGCTCTATTATTTTTATATTGTAAGTAATATGCATGTTCCCACACATCTAATACAAGTACTGGAATCGTATCCCATTGTGTTAAAATCATATGCAACTCTGATTGAAGAATTTCTAGTTTACGCGCACGTGGCACCCAGACTAAAATCGCCCAGCCAACACCTTCAACCTGTTTAGCTGCTTCACTAAAGTGATTTTTAAATGCTGCGAAACTTCCAAAATCCTTCTCAATCTGTTTAAGTAAGTCTCCCTTTGGCTGGCCGCCGCCTCTTGGAATCATCCCTTCCCAAAATATTGTATGCAAATAATGCCCGGATCCATGAAAGGCTGCTTCCTTTTCCCAATGTTTCAACAATGAATAATCCTTCGTCTCCCTGGCATTTTTCATCATTAATTCTGCTTTATTCAGACCATCTACATAAGTTTGGTGATGCTTATCATGGTGAAGGTACATGATTTCCTCTGAAATCGTCGGTTCCAACGCATTATAGGCATAAGGTAGCGGCGGAAGCGTATGTTTTCCAATTGGTACAGATTGAGATTGAGTTTGTCTTTGCTGAGTACCGAGATCTCTAGCTATCTCTTCAATTTCTTCGTAGACCCGAGCCATCTCTTCTTCAATCAAGACCATATTCTCATAATCTATTTCCTCTGCAACGAGATCATTAGTCCATTGGGAAAGCCTTTCAATGTTTGCCAACACTGTCGAATCGGTGATATCTATTCTCTCAAGGTATGCCATTATTTCATCAATCCAATCACTTACCTCTTTTGCATACTGTCTTACATCAGACATCTTTCAACCCCCCTGTAACCTACTTACACATAAATCATCAGAGTATTTTATGTTACGAATAAGCGAAGATTCCATTTATAAACAAAAAAAACAACAAGGCCTATTAAGCCTCGCTGTTTCTTTATCTTGACTGTAACATTTTCGTCCGGTAATCCGTTTCATAATACTCTAATTCTTCTCGCATGGTCTGAAATCCACTTTCTACAGATTTCAAAATAGATATAATGCTATCCGGTACACCTTGATGAAATTTAATCGAGTTTTTTCCCGTATAGGCAGATCGGCTGTCTTCAAACCAACGGTCCGATTTTGGGGAAAAATATTCTTCTATACATTGATGATACACTCTATATAGCGTCTTTTCAGCTGCAGCTTTATTAAAAACTTCATTTTTAAGGACGATTTGGCAAGCTTCTAAACCCTCTTCACAACTTACAAGCATTCTTCTTAAACTAGAGAGGATTCCTTTATAATAACTTTCTTCCCCGCTTTTTTCCTGTTGAAGCTTAGAATAGGTCGTCTCATTTATAAACTCTTCTAACTGAGCTACTGTCGTTTCTAAAAAGCTTTTTACATCCTCAAGCTGAGATTTTACCAATGTATTCCCCAACCGTGAACCCTCCTCAAAATGATTATGAAAGAATATTAAAATCTACATTTGATTTAATATCATATGGTTTAGCTTGGTCAATAGATATAAACACTTTCTCCAATTTTCCAAAATTTATATTTTCGAAATAACCAGCTAACTCTTTTTCTGAATTAATATATAAACGTTTTCGGCTAGCCAAATTCGGGTCTTTGAAAAGGCAAACCATTGCAATGATATCAGCCATATAAATATCTCGGTCGAAACTTTTGAATAAAGGATTGGTGGAATATGGAGTCCACCGAGCGACCATCTCATCAAAATAACGAAGATACAGCACATTCAGTGTCTTTTCTTCTCCATCCTTTATGTATTCTATAACGGATCGGTTAAAAAATTCCTCCGGAGAATTGGACTTTTCTTTTTCAAGTCCAAATCCATTGCATGCTACAATTCGCACCCGAAATCCCCCCGTATTCAGTTTTTTCTATATTATCACAATTTAAAGAAAAATGTTATTCGATTGTTTGTTGAAATTTCTCAAAAAACAAATCTGCTTCACCATTTTCGAAGCTTTCTTCTGAATTATCGGAGAGTGGCGGTAATTCTTTAATTGAGTTTAGACCGAAATAATCCAAAAACTCTTTCGTTGTCCCATATAAATAAGCCCGACCAGACCCCTCAGCACGTCCGACCTCTTTTATTAACACTTTAGTGACAAGTGTATGAATCGGCCGTTCCGTTTTGACACCGCGAATTTCATCAATCTCAGCTCTCGTAATTGGCTGCTTATACGCGATGATTGCGAGTGTTTCCAAAGCAGCCTGTGATAAACCTTGAGTACTTGAAGTTTCTACAAGTTTTTTTAAATAATCCGAGTGTTCTTTTTTTGTAGTCATTTGAAACACACCTGCTATTTCAATCACTTGAACCCCTCGTACATCCGATATATATTCTTCCTTTAAGCTTTCAATGATGTCTGTTGCTTGATATTCTGTAATTTCTAGGACAGAGGCAATTTGTTTGACTGAGAGGCCTTCATCTCCAGCAGCAAACAATAATGCCTCAAGAATCCCCTTCCAATTAATAACTTCCAACTGGTTCTACACCTTCCTTAGCTGCAATCATAATTTCCGAAAAATTATCTTCTTGTTCAACGATTATTTCATTTTGTTTCATTAGTTCCAATACCGCCATAAAAGTAATGACGATATGCTCCTTAACCGGTTGTGAAAAGAGCTCAAAAAAGCTTTTTTTCCCTTTAAATGATTGTAACTCAATCATGATTTCATCCATGCGTTTTTCAATTGATATCTCTTGTTTCGTCACTTTTGTATATAGGGGCTTTTGAATTTTTTGCCTTCGCAGTAGTTTTTGTAGAGCGCCCAACATATCGTATAGACTGATATTCAACTCTTGTTTTTCATTTTCCGTTTCTTTTACATAAACAGATAAATCACTCGGCGGTTTTGTAAACATCAAGCTTCGTTCTTCTTCCAACCCCTTAAATTCTTCTGCAGCATTTTTATACTTTTTATATTCTAATAGTTTTTCCACAAGCTCGTCCCGTGGATCTTCTTCAAATAGTTCTCCATCTTCATCAATCAATTGTTCATCTTCATGCTTGGGTAGCAACATTTTACTTTTGATAGCAAGTAGTGTCGCAGCCATTACTAAATATTCACTGGCCACATCTAATTCAAGATGCTGCATCGTATGAATATAGCCTAAATATTGCTCTGTGATATCAGCCATTGGAATATCATAGATGTCTATTTCAAGACGGTTTATCAAATGAAGGAGTAAATCCATCGGACCTTCAAAAGCATCAATTTTAATATTATAACCCATAAAAATACCCCATTTAAATCTAATTGGCCAATGTTTGGCCTATTTCTTTTACTAATCAAGTATAGTGGATTACCGGCCTTTATCCAATAATAATAATTTGGCACTTAGAAAAGTTCTTAAGAGGGATTTGTGTTTATTGGGTCAGTGCCCAATCACATTTGTAAAATTAACATAACCTAGGAATGTAAGAATACCAGAACAAAGGAGGAACTTATTATGGGTTTTGGGCATGGCGGCGGATTTGCGTTTATTGTAGTATTGTTCATTTTGTTAATTATTGTCGGTGCTTCTTGGTGTTAATTGAAGACTGATGAATCAAGCTGATTGCATAGCAATCAGCTTTCCTTATTTTCCAGGGTGTTTTTTGTGATAAACTAAAGAGAGTAAACACGCCCGGTGTAAAGCTGTTTAAAATGGCTTTTCTACCTTAAATGAACCTACCAAACAAAAGGGGTGCTCATATTGAATTACCCGGAAGACTACCTGTCTTTCCTTGTCCATTTTCATGGCACTAGGGATTACTTTGAATGTCACGAAATTCTTGAAGAATACTGGAAGGATACTGCACCAAAAGAGCGTGACTCGCACTGGGTCGGGCTGATTCAAATTGCAGTTGCCCTATATCACGACCGTAGAGGCAACAAACAAGGTGCTACAAGGACCCTTGCTAAAGCCATTGACAATCTCCGTTCGAAAAAAGTAGAGCTGCAACTGTTTGGCCTCGATCACGAAGAACTGCTTAATTTGCTTCAGAACACCCATGCACGTATGTTGTCTAAAAAACCATATGAAAGCATCAACCTTCCTATAACGGATCAAGAGTTGATTGTACAATGCCAAGCCATATGCAGTCAGGAAGGATACGTATGGTGCACAGATAGCGACATGGCTAATTTATCATTAATAGACAAGCATCTAAAGCGTGACCGTTCAGATGTTATTTCAGAAAGAGCTCGACAACTATCCCTCCGAAGAGCAAGAATAGAGGACCACTCTTAAGAGTGGTCCTCTATTCTTGCTCTCATGATCTAAGCTTCTTCACATTTGTCTAGGAAGCTTTCCGTATATTCATTTGCTTTTATTTCTTTGTCAGGATATTGCTCCTTTAGAGCCCTGACCATTGCTTTACCGATACCTTGCTTTCGAAAAGATGGATTTACAGATATATGTAGAATCTCAATGTGATTTGGAGAGACTTCTATTCCGATCAAGCCTATAATCTCTTCATCTTTCCATAAGAACAACTGTAGATTTTCATCTGTTTCGTAATTCTTCATCGTATTCCGAAGCACTTTTATCTCTTTTTCATTTGGCATGAAAGATAATAATCCCATGGCAAACTTCTCATAACTTTTCTTATACTTAATCAACATAATATCCCTCGTTACTAAATAACGTTTTTATTATCTACCTGTTTCTAATTAATTCGCTTTGAATAATAATCCCCACTTATAACATTTCCATCATACATAAAATTTTCTTTTGTTTCAACATCACTTTCAGCACTTGATTTATAGATCTCCTATGTGCTACGCGATGAACAGCCAATATACGATTCCCCACATCAAAGCGATAACAAGCATCATAAGTAAAAGAGTTTTATTACTTTTCCTCATCCCATACTCCCTTTATTCAATGGTCTAAATATTTAAATAACGAATTCATTTTACTATAACTTAGCACAATCTGACAAATACCCCTTGCAATCTTGCATTCATTTTACTACATTGATAAAGTAAACTTAGGATTCATAGCATATCTCACAGGTATATTAGACAAGGATACAATCACTTTTCGTCCTTAGTAAGAACATTAGCTATTTTGGACGAAATAAATATTTTTTATTAATCTGTATCTTTTTTACCTTTTGGTTCGTCCAATACTATGAAACTTTTATTTAAAGCGGTGCTCTTTAAATAAAAGAATCCAATTCAGCAGGAAATGTTAAGGAGGATAACAATGAAAAAAATGAAAAAATGGGTCATTGTGACCATTTTATTATGCCTATTATTGCCATATAAAGCCTTTGCGGACGCGGCTGTTGGTGAAATGATCGTCACACTAGGGGAAAATTTGACAAAAGAACAAAAAAGTATGCTATTGTCAGAAATGAAAGCTCCTGATGACGTTGAGGTTTTAACGGTTACCAATGCAGAGGAACATGAATATTTAGGGGATTATATTGCTAGCCGGCTAATTGGCACAAAAGCGATTTCATCCTCTGCTATTACATTAGAAGAAAAAGGTACTGGCATTAAATTGGAGTCGAAAAATATTAACTGGGTTACTGATGAAATGTATATCAATGCTCTGGCGACTGCTGGAGTAAAAGATGCCACCGTCTATGTCACTGCACCGATACCAGTTTCAGGTACAGCTGCTTTAACAGGAGTAATAAAAGCGTATGAGATTTCTTCCGATAAAACAATTCCGGAGGATGTGAAGCAAGCAGCTAATGAAGAAATGGTGAAGACAGCTAAATTGGGCGATGAAATCGGTACAGAGGAAGCCTCTGCACTCGTAACAAAAATCAAAGAAGGAATGGCTGAAAATCCACCGACTACGACTGAAGAAGTCCGTAAGGTTGTCGAATCGTCTGCAAATGAACTGGGAATTGACTTAAATGAAGATCAAAAGCAAAGTTTGATTGATTTATTTAATAAGCTAAAAGAATTGAATATTGATTGGAACGCTGTTGGTGATCAGCTGACAGCGACAAAAGATAAGCTGTCCAATTTCCTTGGATCCGAAGAAGGACAATCATTTTTAGATAAATTGAAAGAGGTTTTCAATAGTTTAATAGACGCAATCAAATCATTTTTTAACTGATTTAGATAAGAAAAGAGGATGGCATAGCCATCCTCTTTTCTTAATCCTTATTCGTAACGGCTGCTTCCTGAAGTGCCAAATCCAAATGGATAAGATCTTCGAAGGTTTCGCGTTTAATGACTAAACGAGCTTCTCTATCTTCGACGAAGACGACAGCAGGCCTCGGAATCCGGTTGTAATTATTGGACATGGAATATCCATATGCCCCTGTACAAAAGACAGCTAATACATCACCTCGTCCTGCTTTTGGCAAAGGTAAATCCCAAATCAACATATCTCCGCTTTCACAGCATTTCCCAGCAATGGACACTGTTTCTTCTACTGGATCAAGCGGCCGATTGGCAAGAATTGCATCATACTTTGCCTCATATAGAGCTGGGCGAATATTATCACTCATACCACCATCAACTGCTATATATTTACGAACATTAGGTACTTCCTTTTCAGAACCGACTTTATATAAAGTCACACCAGCGTCGCCGACTAATGAACGGCCAGGTTCAATCCAAATTTCCGGCATCTCCAAATCAGAATTAGCAACCAGGTTCTGCACTTCCCTAACGATTTCTTCTACATATTGAGAAGCTGGAAGCGGGTCGTCCTCTTCGGTATATCTGATTCCAAATCCGCCTCCAAGATTCAATACCTTTGGCTGGAAATCTAATGATTTATGCCAATTTTTAAGCTTGCTTATAATTTTTTGTGCGGCAAGCAGGAATCCAGTCGTTTGAAAGATCTGTGAGCCAATATGGCAGTGCAGTCCTAGTACTTCAATCCACTTGCTTTGTAGCGCTTGTCTAAGGGCCTCTTCAGCCTGACCGTTAATAAGATCAAAGCCAAATTTCGAATCTTCCTGCCCTGTTAAGATATAATCATGCGTATGGGCTTCAATACCTGGAGTCACACGAAGAAGAATTTTCACTTTTTGTTCTCGCTGTGTACAAATCTCTTCTAATAATGTTAGCTCTGAAAAATTATCGACTACAATACAGCCGATTTTATAATCCAAGGCCATATGTAGCTCTTCTTCACTTTTGTTGTTCCCATGAAAATGAATACGTTCAGTTGGAAAATTTGCTTTAATTGCTGTATACAATTCTCCCGCTGAGACGACATCGAGTGATAGGCCCTCTTGATCAGCCAACTGGATCATTGCAATCGAAGAAAAAGCTTTACTCGCATAGGCGACTTGAGCAGAAATACCCAATTCCTCAAATGTTCGCTTGAATCCTCTAGCACGCTCGCGAATTAACTCTACATCATAAACATATAATGGCGTTCCAAATTGTTCAATCAATTCGATTGTGTCCACTCCGCCAATCTCAAGATGTCCACGATCATTGACACGACCGGTTCCGTACAAATGCATGATAGCTCACCTTCCTGACTTAAAACTAACGATTAATAAGAAATGAGGCAGCGTCAAAGAGAGTTCCCACTTATGCAAGCGAAAAAGGTTCTCCCTCTTTGAAAAAGCCTCATTCAAATTAATCGATTATCCCGAATAAAAATGTTTTCCATCCTCTTTAATCAAACAAACTGCTTAGTAGTTCGAAGGGAAAGCCAGATTGGTTTAACTTCAAAGAGACAAAAGAGCTCTTTCTCTTTGTGAAGCCTTAACTTTACTGCTTTTTCCGAATAAAATTAAATTACCACAACTTTTCGACAACATCAACCTTTAGATTTTCTTGGCTGCCTATATATATCCTGGGGATGTACAATACTCGGACGTTCTATAGAACCTGGATAAGGTCTTCTAAATATTATATGAGACAAAGCTTTCGGCTGAAACGGGAGAAGCGGCCATAAATACGGTGTATTTAACGTTTTTATACTGGTAAGCAAAATAATATGAATTGTGATACCTATAATTAAGCCCGGCACTTTAAATAAAGCAACCAACACAAGCAGCGCTAAACGGGAAATTTTATTCGCAACCCCTAGTTCTAAACTTGGAGTGACAAATGTACCGATTGTCGCTACGGAAGCGTAGAGAACCACTTCAGGGACAAATAGGCCAACATCTATTGCTATCTGTCCTATCAAAACTGCCGCAACCAAACCCATTGCAGTAGAAAGCGGGGTCGGGGTATGAACGGCTGCCATCCTTAAAAATTCTATCCCAATATCGGAAATGAAGATTTGGACAATAATCGGTATATGCGTTTTTTTATTCGGCCCGATAAATTCAAGATTATCGGGGAGAAGGGACGGTTCTAACGAAAACAATAACCAAATCGGCAGCAAATAAAGCGAAACGAAAATCCCTAAAAAACGGACCCATCGCACCAAGGTTCCAACAGCAGGTGCCTGCCGATACTCCTCAGCGTGTTGCATGTGATGAAAAAGAGTGGACGGGGTAATGATGACACTCGGTGAAGTATCCACATAAATAAGGACATGCCCCTCAAGTAAATGCGTTGCCGCTACATCAGCCCTCTCCGTATATCTTACAAGCGGATACGGGTTATATCCTTGCTTGACGATAAACTCTTCAATCGTCTTATCCGCCATCGTTATGCCATCAACTTCTATATTTTTCAATTCCTTGCGTACGACTGCTATTAAATCCGGATCGGCAATATCTTTAATGTATCCGATTGCTATATCCGTTTTCGAACGTTCCCCCACCTTCAAAATTTCAAAACGTAATCTTTCATCCCGAATTCTCCGTCTGGTTATCGCTGTATTAATGATGATATTTTCGACAAAACCATCCCTGGATCCACGGACGACCTTTTCCGTATCAGGCTCTACTGGTTGCCTTCCAGGATAACTCCTGACATCTACAACCAATCCCGTTGCTCTACCATCGACGACGATGACTATTAAGCCGGACAGCACTTGATCAACAAGCTCATCCATTGTACTTATTTCTTCAACAGATTGGTGGACAAGCAAGTTTTTGACTGTTTCAAACACTTTTGTCGTCATAATTTCAGCATTTTTGTTATGGATTAGCGAGTCAAGAATTCCAATGATGAACTCTGTATCCGTCAGCCCGTTCACATAGTATAAATGTACATCTTTTTTTAAGACCTTTATTCTTCTTACCCCTAAGTCAAAGCTGACGCCAAGACCTACTTTTTCTTCCATGAACGAGTCTACTTCCGCTACTTTATTCGGAATCGGTTTCATGTTTTGAGGATTTTCTGAAGCCATTATGACCGCTCCTTTCCAAAATAATTTCCACCGCAAGCTTCGTGATCGGTGCACCTTTTTTAATATCATCTTGATGGGACATTTTCCCGATATCCCCTATCCCCACCACTATTGGAACATTTAATTCATCGATGCAATACACTGTATCTCCTGTAATCTTTCCTAGTTCAAATTCCTCAGCCCCGTATTTATCAACTCCGTTTGGTGTTAAATTCCCATCCCGGTCAATACATACATCCACCTTTGTCCATTCTTCCCTCCTAGTCTTTGAAGCAACTGCAATAACCCCAAGGACATCTATATCAGGATGGCCGGCAACCACCTTCATCGCCTGTTCACCGAATCCTTCACCGATAAAACCACTATCATCAAACATAACCAGTACAGGATCATACTTTGCCTTTTTTATTAATTCAACTAGCTCATTGCCCGAATAACGGGATGGATTACCTTGGGACATAGAGATGCACCGTCCACCTATTTCCTTAGCTACAAGCTGGACAGCCCGTTTTGCATACTCATCTCCATCCGTTATTAATATCACTTTTCGTTTGGTCACCATCTTGGCCCTTCTTTCATCATCAGGAATAATACTTAAGAACTTACAAATCGACAAAATAAATCCATTGGAATAAAGAACCGGCTATCTTCCCTAATACAAGTGCCATTAACAGATAAATAATCTTCTCTTGAATTCCGATTCGTTTAGAAAGAATCGGAAAAACATTCAAAACTTCAGTCAAAGCAGCAGCCAGCATCCCATTAAAAATCCCATCTGCCAAGCCAATCGGAATTAATAAAAAATGATGCAGGAAAAATTTCGTTTCCTGTAAGCCTAACCATGTTCCAGCGACAACACCTGCAATAATTGCTGCTTCATAGTAATGAATCATTTTCATCGTTTTCGTCAACTGAGTCAGTCTCGGTATCACTCCAAGTACAGTCAAAAACGCTACAAAACCGGCACCTGTTGCAAAACCTCCAGCTAGACCGACAAAGATTCCGAAGATAATTTTACCTGTCATCAAGATGGCGCACGTTTTCCTTATTTTCATTCATGGTGACATAACGGTCTAAATCCTGCTGGTAATTGAACATTTCAACTTCGAGCGGACTAGGTTCCTCATTAAAGCGTTTTTTAAAAAAGTGATTAAAAAATAAAATCATTCCTATGCCAAGTCCGAAGCTATAAGGTATCTGTATTAATAGTGGCTTTTCATCTAGCTTCCCCGTTATTAACGTAAAGACTTTTTGATGGACTTCCCCCATACTGACATCAACATGGAAATTCATAATTGTCATCCCAGCTCCAATAAATAATAAGAACCAGACTAGAGCAAAAGTTAGGTAAGACATTTTCTTTTTTGAATATATGACTTCGATGATGGTCTGAGATGGCCCAAATGTCTGCACTTCAATTTGCGGATCCACTTTACGAATGGCCATGATAAGTTGAGCCAAATCAATGACAATAATATTCTTATCTTCCTTCTTGACCGTTAATAAAAAGGTCTCTTCAATTATTTGAATCACTTCTTCAGGTCCGATTATCCTTGCAATATCTTTAATCCTCACCGTTTGATTTCCCTTTACTTGTACACGGTTCCTCATCCTGATATATACAACTGCCATTATCATCACATCCCGACCTTTTATTTCCTTATGATAGTAGTATGGATTGGAAACACAGTGAAAATGCAGGAAGTAACGGATGTCCAAATATTACTAATTACGAGGGTGAAAGATAAAACAAAAAAGACATGCTGAATGACAGCATGTCTTTTTTGTTTACATTATTAACTTAATGAGTTGGGAAAAAAATCAGTTGAACTAAAAATATCAATCCAAAAATATAAATAAGTGGATGAACTGATTTTCCTTTTCCACTAAATAACTTCATAAGGGGATATGTTATGAATCCAATTGCAATCCCCGTTGATATGCTTGAAGTAAGAGGCATCGTTAAAATAATCGCAAATGCCGGAAATGCATCATCAAACATTTTCCAATTGACTTTAGCTAAACCTTCCATCATAAAACAACCTACGATAATCAAAACAGGTGCAGTGATTGCTGAAACTGAAGAAATGGCCGAGATCAATGGAGAAAAGAAAATAGATGCTGCAAACAAGATAGCTACCACCGTGGCTGTTAAACCAGTACGGCCTCCTGCTGCCACACCTGTGCTAGATTCAACATATGCTGTGGAAGGACTTGTTCCAAACAAAGAGCCAATTGTCGTCGCAATTGCATCTCCTAAAAATGCTTTTTTCGCACGAGGTATTTTCCCGTCCTTCGTTAAACCTGCCTGCTCCGTTACTCCAATCAATGTACCTGTCGTATCAAAGATTGTCACAAGTAAAAAGGCAAAAACAACTGAATATAGAGAGTTCGTAAAGACCCCAGAGATATCGATATCGAAAAATACCGGTGTAGGCGGCACAGATAGCACTCCATTAAAGTTGAGAAGACCGATAAAGTAGCCAATGACTGCCGTAATGATCATCCCAATAAAAATTGCTCCTTTAACATTGCGTGCCATTAAAATTAACGTTATAAATAAACCTGCAAGTGCTAAAACTGTTCCAGATTGATGCAAGTCGCCAAGCGTAACCATAGTTGAATCATTCGGTACGACGATTCCCGCATTTTTCAATCCGATAAACGCGATGAATAAACCAATTCCAGAGGTGATTCCATATTTTAATGAATTCGGAATGGCATCAATTATCATTTTGCGCAAGCTCGTTACACTTATCAATAAAAATAGCAAGCCTGCGATGAAAACTGTTCCAAATACGGTTTGATATGAAAGACCTTGTGCACCAACTACACTAGCAAAATAAGCATTCAAGCCCATCCCCGGTGCAATCGCAATTGGATATTTTGCGACCAACCCCATAATAAGGGTACCTATAACAGCAGAAATGACTGTTGCCATAAAGACTTGTTCAAATGGAATTCCGATTGAGGATAATAAAGCCGGATTCACAATAAGGATATAAACCATAGTTAAAAATGTCGTAACACCCGCCATAACTTCAGTACGGACATCCGTCCCATTTTCTTTTAGGGAGAAAAAATTTTCTAAAAACATCATTTAGACCTCCAGATCTAAAGGAAACACCGATACAATCGTTTGCATGCGAAGACAAAGGTGTCCTAAAATTGTACTGCATCTACACTTTTTTCAGATTAATCATATTCGTTGAATGAAAGATAAAAAACGAATGAAAAGCGCGACCTTTACTATAATATTCGTTTTTAATTCTAAATTCAACTAAAAAATTTCATCCCCTCTCTTATTTCCGTAAATTCCCATCACCTCAAACTACTATGGGCTCCTTTTTAATATGATTAGAGTCTTTTTACCTTTTCCTAAAACCCAAATTTTTCTCAAAAAAAACCACATGAATCACTGATTCATGTGGTTTTTCATCTGCTGGAGAATTTTCTTTTCCAGCCGTGACACCTGTACTTGGGATATGCCAAGTCTTGCCGCTACTTCCGATTGCGTCTGGTCTTTATAGTACCTCAGGAAAACAATTAGTCTTTCACGTTCATTCAATTCATGGATGGCTTCTTTTAAAGCGATTTGGTCAAACCATGATGTTTCATTATTGTCGGCAATCTGGTCAAGAAGAGTAATCGGGTCGCCATCATTTTCATAAACCGTTTCATGGATGGAAGAAGGACTTCGACTAGCCTCTTGGGCCATGATAATTTCCTCTGGTGACAGCTCAAGATGTTCCGCCAATTCATTGACCGTTGGAACACGGCCGTACGTTTTTGAAAGTTCCTCTTTGGCTCTACGAATTTTATTTGCCATTTCCTTTAAAGAACGGCTTACTTTTACAGTTCCATCATCACGGATAAAACGTTGAATCTCTCCAATGATCATTGGTACAGCATACGTAGAGAATTTCACTTCAAACGATAAGTCAAATTTATCTACGGACTTCAAAAGCCCAATGCAGCCAATCTGGTATAAATCATCCGGTTCATAACCTCGATTGAGGAATCTCTGTACTACGGACCAGACAAGTCTTAGATTGCTATTGACAATCAAGTTTCTTGCGTCCTGGTCACCACTCTGGCTGCGTTGGATTAAATTCCGTAATTCCTCATCTTTTAAATGGGGCTGGCCTTTTTTGCTCTTCTCTTTTTTAACCTCCACATCCATATGCAAGTCTCCCTTAATTGCACAAAGCTCTGCTTGTAGTTAAGTGCTTTTTTAATCGAATGATCGTACCTTCACCCTTATGGGAAATAATATTGATTTCATCCATGAAGTTTTCCATAATGGTGAATCCCATACCGGAACGTTCAAGTTCAGGTTTTGTCGTAAATAGTGGCTGTTTAGCTTCCTCGACGTCTTCAATGCCCAGTCCTTCATCACGGATGGTCAATTCTACAGTATCACCTTCAATAATCACAGAAATGTAGACCCATCCTTCCGGGTCACTCTCGTACCCATGAATAATCGAATTCGTAACTGCTTCTGACACGACAGTCTTGATCTCTGTCAATTCATCCATTGTTGGATCTAACTGGGCAATAAAAGCCGCAACTGTAACCCTGGCAAAAGATTCATTTTGGCTTAGTGCAGAAAATTTCGTTTCCATTTTATTTTTCATCTTAGGCAACCCCCAGTCTTTGCAAAGCGTTTTTTTCGGATAGTTCCATTTTAACAATTTTAAACAACCCTGACATCTCAAATAACCGCTTTACTGCTGGAGAAATTGCGCAGACGACCATTTCACCTTGTTTATTGTTTACCTGCTTATAACGCCCTAAAATAACACCGAGTCCTGAACTGTCCATAAAATGTAATTCTTCTAAGTTGAGAATTATGTGCTTGATGTTATGCTTTTGAATTGCTGACTCTGCCTGTTTTTTCAATTTTTCTGCTGTATGATGATCTAAATCACCTTTGAGACGAATGCATAATACACGATCTTTCGCCTCCATATTAATCGTAAGACTCATTATATACAGCCTCCTTCACTGTCTTATAAAGAGTCAAATTCTCTTTTTCACCTGCAGATTCCTTCTTCATAGCAAAACTAGTGGGCTTTCGCCTAAATTAGTACATTTATCAGGTAATGCGACAAATTATTCTATTTGACTTGAGTAAACATGCCGAAAGCCCGTTTATACAATTGCCACCAACTGGCTTTTTCAACAGTTTCCTTCGCAACAATTGGCGATTCGACATACACCTTACCGTTTTTCTTCAATTCAAGCGTACCAATTTGATCGCCTTTTTTGATTGGTGCATTCAAATCTTTATTAAGAGTAATTTTTTTTGTAAAATCCTTCGCTGTTCCGTTCTTGGTTGTCAAAACTGAAATAGGTTCACTTGTTACTCCTATAACCATTTTCTTGTGACCTTTACTTACCTTTGATTCTCCTAACATCTCGCCTCGTTTATATATAGGATATGTGATGTATTGTGAAAAAGCATAATCAAGCATTTTGGTAACCTGCGCATTTCGCTCCTTCGGAGATGCTGCTCCGAAAACGACGGCAATGACCCGCATATTCCCTTTTTTCGCTGTAGCCGTCAGGCAATACTTCGCTTCATTTGTAAATCCTGTTTTTAGCCCATCTACCCCCGGATAAAATTTCACTAATCGGTTCGTGTTAACCAGCCAGAATTTCTTTTCGGTATTTTCACGGAGATAGTCTTCATATGTACCCGTGAACCTTGTAATTGTATCGTATTTCAATAACTCCTTCGCCATGATGGACATATCATAAGCCGAGCTGTAATGATCTTTAACAGGAAGGCCTGTCACATTTTGAAACTTCGTGTTTTTTAGCCCGAGATCTTTCGCTTTTTTGTTCATTTTCTTAACAAACTCTTCTTCAGATCCCGCAATTCGTTCCGCCATCGCCACCGATGCATCATTCGCCGAACCAATCGAGATGCCTTTAAGCATTTGCTCCGTGGTCATTTCTTCACCTGGCTCGAGGAAGATTTGAGAACCACCCATCGACGCTGCATACTCACTTGTCCTGATTTTTTCCTTCATGGTAAGATCGCCTTTATCGATTGCTTCCATGATTAGCAGCATCGTCATGATCTTGGTCATACTTGCCGGTGAAAGACGATCATCTGCGTTTTTATCATACAATACGGTACCTGTATCCCGTTCAATTAAAATAGCAGATTTAGCATTAGCCGCTAAGTCGACTCCTTTATCTTCCGCTGCTTTTGTATGTGGGATGCTAAAACCAGCGACTATTAATACGGTTAAAAATAGAGAAAGAATCCGCTTCATCTCCATACCCTCCAATCTTTATATGATTTATTTTTTCCATTACACCCATTTTTATACAATAAGTTCATTTAAAGATAAATTTTGTAAATATAAGAATTATTAGGAAAATTAACACAAAAATAAAAAGAGGATGCGCATAGGCATCCTCTTTTTAAAATCATAGGATTATTTTAGCTACATAAGCTAGCTAAGGTTACAAAAAGGTCACTCTCTAAAAAAAGAGCAACATTTTTGAAGGTACATTATTCCATAATCTCTTTATAGATAAGCGTAGGTTTTTCAACTTTTTCTTTCGAGATAGATATGTTTTCATACAATTTTTCTTTTACTTCTGAAACATCTTCAAAATTACTGTAAATCGTCACTAGAGATTCACCTTTTGCCACGACTTCTCCGATTTTTTTACGGAGTACTAACCCAACAGCTAGGTCAATTTCTGATTCCTTGGTCGCTCTTCCGGCTCCTAAAAGCATAGCCGCTGTTCCAACTTCATCGGCAACGATTTTTGATACATATCCGTCTTCTTTTGCTTCAAGCTCAAAAGTATAGGCAGCCTGCGGAAGTTTTTCTGGCTGATCTACAACCGAACCATCGCCTCCCTGCGCTTCTAAGAAAACCTTAAATGAGTTAAGAGCAGAACCATCTTTAATTGCGTTTTCAAGCAGGGTTCTAGCTTCTTCAAGCGAGCTTGCCTTTTTAGCAAGGAACACCATATGACTGCCTAGTGTTAAGGAAAGTTCCGTTAAATCTTCCGGACCTTCACCTTTAAGCGTATCGATTGCTTCTTTCACTTCTAAAGCATTTCCGATTGCGTAACCTAGCGGCTGGCTCATATCTGAAATTACAGCCATCGTGTTTCGCCCAACATTATTCCCGATGCTCACCATTGCATGAGCTAATTCTTCTGAGTCTTCGAGAGTTTTCATGAATGCTCCTGCACCCGTTTTCACATCAAGGACAATTGCATCGGCACCAGCAGCTATTTTTTTACTCATAATTGAACCAGCAATCAAGCCGATGCTGTTAACAGTAGCCGTTACATCGCGCAATGCATATAACTTTTTATCCGCAGGTGTTAAGTTACCACTTTGACCAATGACAGCTATTTTATTTTTATTCACAAGTCGTATAAACTCATCATTTTCTATTTCCACATGAAAACCTGTAACAGATTCCAATTTATCAATTGTTCCGCCAGTATGGCCAAGACCGCGTCCTGACATCTTCGCTACCGGAACTCCAACTGCAGCCACTAAAGGTCCAAGAACAAGTGTTGTCGTATCACCTACACCTCCAGTGGAATGTTTATCAACCTTAACTCCTTCAATCATAGTTAAATCAATTTGATCGCCCGATTCAACCATAGCCATGGTTAAATCAGCACGTTCTTGCTCATTCATACCTTTGAAATAAACGGCCATTGACCAAGCACTCATTTGGTAATCAGGAATCGTTCCATCAGTAAACCCTTGGATAATGAACTGAATTTCTTCCGTAGAAAGAGCCTTACCATCACGTTTTTTCTCGATTAGATCTACCATTCTCATATTAGATTCCCCGCTTTTTTAAAGGCACTGCTACATTTAGCTGTGCTTATTTTATTTTAAATTTAAACTGTTTTAAATGTCTTTAACGATTTGTTTAACAAATTCCAGAAAACTACTCTTTACTTTTTCCGTCGTTTCAATTACTTCTACATGTGACAACGGCTGATCCAAAATGCCTGCAGCCATGTTGGTAAGACATGAAATACCGAGTACTTTCATACCGCTATGTCTTGCCACAATAACCTCCGGAACAGTGGACATGCCGACTGCATCCCCGCCAAGAATCCTTGCCATTTTCACTTCTGCGGGTGTTTCATAGGTCGGGCCTGAATTCCCAATATAGACACCTTCTTTAATATCCATACCAAGCGATGAAGCAATTTTTTTAGCTTGAGCTCGCAGCTCTTTGTTATACGCTTCTGACATATCAGGGAACCTAGGACCAAACCGCTCTTCGTTTGAACCAATTAATGGATTTGCCCCCATTAAATTGATATGATCCGTAATTAGCATCAAGTCTCCCGGTGCATAGCTTTCATTAACACTTCCCGCAGCATTAGTTACAATTAACTGCTCAACTCCAAGAAGCTTCATTACACGCACAGGGAATGTGACTTTCTCCATAGAGTATCCCTCATAAAAATGAAAACGACCTTGCATAGCTACAACTTTTTTGCCGCTTAAAATACCGATGACAAGCTGACCTGCATGTCCCTCAACAGTTGATACTGGAAATTCCGGTATATCGTGATATGGGATCGTAATAGGATTCTCAATTTCATCTGCTAATACCCCAAGTCCCGAACCAAGAATCAATCCTATTTCTGGACAACCATCAATCTTACTTTTTATAAATGAGGCAATTGCTTCTATTTTATTAAACATATATATTTTCTCTCCCCTTAATTCATATCGCCCAAAATATTTTTTCCGAAGGCAGGCATTTTCACATCAAAGTTAGCTGCGACTGTTGCCCCTATATCAGCAAATGTATCTCTTATTGGAAGCTCGCCAGCTTCTGTAAATCGTTTAGAATAAACTAATAATGGCACATATTCACGTGTATGGTCGGTCCCTTCATGTACCGGGTCATTCCCGTGATCAGCAGTGATGATTAATAAATCGTCCTCTTTTAGCTTATCGAGTACTTCTGGCATTCTAGCATCGAATTCTTCTAATGCCTTTCCGTAACCCTCTGGATCACGTCTGTGACCGTATAAAGCATCGAAGTCGACCAGGTTAAGGAAACTTAAACCTTTGAAATCCTGTTCGATGGTTTGGATTAATTTATCCATTCCATCCATATTAGATACGGTCCTTAAGGATTCAGTGACCCCTTCACCATCAAAAATATCAGAAATTTTCCCGATTGCCAGAACATCATATCCGGAATCTTTCAATTCATCCATAACCGTCCTGTTAAATGGTTTTAAAGCATAATCATGACGATTAGGCGTTCTTTTGAAGCTGCCTGGTTGGCCTGTGAAAGGTCTTGCGATTACGCGTCCAACCTTAAATTCATCAGCCATTGTTACTTCACGTGCAATCTCACAAATTCGGTATAATTCTTCTACCGGAACTATATCTTCATGGGCAGCGATTTGTAAAACTGAATCCGCAGATGTATAAACAATTAACGCACCCGTTTTCATATGTTCTTCGCCAAGTCTTTCTATGATTTCCGTCCCGCTAGCCGGAATATTCCCAATAATCCCACGACCCAATTTCGCTTCGAGGTCATTGACTAATAATTCTGGGAAACCATTTGGGAACACACGAAATGGAGTCGATATATTCAACCCCATAATTTCCCAGTGTCCAGTCATCGTATCTTTTCCAGTAGACGCTTCTTTCATTTTCGTATAGTATGCGAGCGGTTGCTTCGCTTTATCAATCCCTTTGATTTCACGGATATTACCTAAACCCAATTTTGCGAGATTTGGCATGTTTAATCCATTCATTTTTTCTGCGATATGACCAAGTGTATCTGACCCTTTATCACCGAATAAATCTGCATCAGGTGCTTCACCAATCCCTACTGAGTCCATAACCACTACAAAAATACGTTTAAACGCTGAATTCCCTTTCATGCTCATTCCTCCTAAAATAGTAAATCAGTTTTTATACTCTCTATATTACCCGTATACTGTTTAGTTACTCTTCAATAAAATGAAAATTACGAGAACGTCAGAAGTCTGACCTCTCTACATTGTAAACGATTACCATGATGGAGACAAATAATATATTTCTGAAAGAAAAACGTATCACTAGATCTTCACAATGTCCACTATAGCGATTTAGTATCGACCGTTTGTATCCCCTTTCAATTTCGAAAAAGGCTGCTTTCTTCATCTGTTTTGCAGTGAAGTTCACAACCTCTCTATCATTCTACTAAACTTCTAAGCTCGCGGATGAAATTTTGAATATACATCCTTAATCCGAACGTTTGTAATATGCGTATAAATTTGCGTCGTCGATATATCCGCATGACCTAGCATCTCTTGGACTGCCCTTAAATCTGCCCCATTCATTAATAGATGTGTCGCGAAGGAATGACGCAAAGTATGTGGGGTGATTTCTTTTTCTATTTGCGCCGTTTTCACAAGTTTCTTTAAAATCTTCCAAAATCCCTGTCTTGTCAGCCTGTTTCCATGATGATTCAAAAAAAGTGACTCTGTTCGGTGCTTTGGACTAGCAAATTTTCCTCGGGCCCTATCCAAATAATTTTCAATAGCACCAAGTGCCGTTTGGCCAATTGGAATGATTCTTTCTTTATTTCCTTTTCCAATACAGCGGACAAAGCCCATCGATGCATGGACATCACTCACATCCATTGATATTAACTCACTTACGCGCATCCCTGTCGCATACATCAATTCAAGCATCGCCTTATCACGCAAACCATATTCATCCATTACCTTTGGGGCCTCTAATAACGCTTCCACCTCTTCCATGCTTAGCACTTTTGGGAGGCTTCGCTCTGGTTTTGGTGTTTCTATATGTAAAGATGGATCCTGGTCGGTCACCCTTTCTCGGAGAAGAAATTGATGAAAAGACCTAATGGAGGCGATATGACGCGCTACCGTTTTCGATGATTTGCCCTGATCCTTCAAATGAACCAGAAAATGCAAGATGTTCACCCTCCGCGAATCATTCCAGTTGGTAATGGTTTCTACATTTTTCAAGTAGCTCCAATATGAATTTAAGTCGCGTTCATAAGAAACGAGCGTATTCTTGGCAAGTCCTTTTTCAATGGTTAAAAAATGAATAAAATCCCTAATTTGATTCTCCATATTCATTACTCCCCGTTTAAATAAAACAACATTAAGCGTTCAAGCCATGCATCATCACCTGTATCAACAGCCTTTGATACTTTTACAGCCATACCTTTGGGTTCGTCATAACGATGATAACTTTGATATTCCTGATTTAACCATACCATTCCTATATAAAAAAGAATAGTGAAGCTAACAAAGAGAATCATCACTTTAGCTGTATGTAGAACAAGCGACAATGAAGTTTTCATCACCTTTCCCCTCCCATTCGATCCTTTGTATCAATCTATGCCCAACAGGACAAGTTTTATACATGTTTCGGTAAGGAGAAAGTAAAAACAGCTATAAAAGAGAAAAGTGACGTTATCCTAATTTCCTGAATTCAGCTACATGTCGAATGGACCTTGCTCTGCAGATATTTACCCTTTTAAAAATGCAGAAAACCTTCTCCATTTAATGGAAAAGGTCCGACTTTATTCACCTTTATTCTCGTCTTTCTCATGGCATCGATGACAAATACCATGAAAGGTTAATCTATGATCTTTAATCTTGAAGTTCCAGTCGCGTTCTACAATGGATTCTACGTCTTCAAGTAAGTCTTCTTGAATCTCATCTACCGCTCCACATTCCACACAAACAAGATGATGATGGAAATGGGCAGCCCCTTCTTGTCTTAAATCATAACGGGAAACCCCGTCTCCAAAGTTAATTTTATCTACTATCTTCAATTCAGTCAGCAACTCTAGCGTACGGTATACTGTTGCCAATCCAATTTCCGGCGACTTTTCTTTGACAAGGAGGTAAACGTCTTCTGCGCTTAAATGATCCTCTTCGTGCTCAAGTAAAACGCGGACGGTCGCTTCTCGCTGAGGCGTTAGTTTGTAGCTGGACGAGTGCAACTGCTTTTTTATTCTATCAATTCTATTTTCTATTTCCATACCTATATTCCCTCCCGCGCCGCTATCTTATCCATTATAACAAATGAGGGAAAACTGTCAAAATAGATTTCTTGTTAATGATAAAAAAATTGTTGTGATTAGCAAATTCCCTTCAATGACCCAGGAAACTGACGACATTTTTCATTAAAGAGGGTGATAAGTATGCTTCAAATACAGCGACTGTAATTAAAAATAATCCTGACAAAATTAATGAAAAAATATAGCGTGATATAATTGGCTTCAGCGGCTCTCGAATTTGCTTGAGGAAAATCCGGCTGATCATTTTCATTGATAGCGAGACAGCAAGGACCGTTATTACGATGAAAATCGGTACAATGAATATATTTTGTGGTAGAATTGCGACAAATGATAATAAGAACCCGCTCCACCCCATTTGATTAACTAAAAAGCCGACTGTAAACCCTACAACCATTCCTTTAATAAATAACAATATCAAGATAACCGGCAACCCAATAACCGAAATCCCAAGAATCCAGATGAGGCCTATATATTTTATGTTATGCATAATACTTTGGCTAAACATATCATGCGAAGATGCAAATTCTCCTTTGGTAACTTGTCCAAAAAATTGTGATAAATAATAGAACAAGTCCTCTTTTTGGGTAAAACTCAAACTATTTACGAGTACAGCGCCAAAAATGACACCCATTAAAAAAAGCACAGTGATAAAGACATATAATGAGGAATGTTCGTTAATGTGTTTCATTACGGCATTTTGTACGACAGATTTTTTTTTCATCTTTCATCCTCCCAACTCCGCTTACTAGAATCTATGTTTTCACTCTTTCATTTATGCTAAAGAAAACAAGTATGAATTCCCTAATCAGGAAGAACACCTCAAAGCAATATCATGTTATAATTTTCCATAACCATTACTTGGAGGTGTGATATGAAAGCTATATTAATGGATTTCCCAGAAAAAATTGAAACTCCACGGCTATATCTAAGACCTTGTCAACCTGGAGATGGCAAAGATGTGTATGAAGCCATTGTCCGTTCCCAGAATGAATTAAAACAATGGCTTCCATTTGCCCATCAGGAACCGTCCTTGGAAACCTCAGAACAGAACGTCCTAAAAGCCTTTGCGGACTTTATTTTAAAAGAGGATATTAGACTTCATATTTATAGGAAAGAAAACGACCAATTCATCGGTTCCACTGGTCTGCACCGAATTAACTGGGATATCCCCAAATTTGAGATTGGCTATTGGATTGATACGATGCACAGTAAAAAAGGGTACATAACCGAAGCGATTGAAAAGTTAACCCAATTTGCTTTTCATCATTATGGGGCAAAGCGGGTTGAAATCCGCTGTGACCCTAATAACCTTGCTAGTAAACGAATTCCCGAAAAACTAAAGTATACTCTTGAAGGAACTTTACATAATGACTGTATAAGTGCTGACGGCAAGGAATTGCGAGACACCTATATATATGCAAAAACAACAAACTAAAAAAAGTCCTGACAGTATAAACCTCCTCTGTCAGGACTCTTTTTTGTTCCCTTACATAAACAAATAATTAGCTGTTCTTTTTTACTTTCCCATACTTACCTCCGCCCCCAACTTCAAAAGTAAGCTCCCCTTTTCTGGCAGAATCGATATAGTGGGCCAATTTTTCAGGAACGATTTCTTTGAGTTGTTCAAGGGTTACCTCATGAAGGATATTCATCTCGGTTCCAAATGCCTTTAGCAGTTTTTCCATTGATTTAGGACCAAGTCCCGGGATGAAATCGAGGGGTACTTGATGGATATATGGCGGTCTTTCCCTTCGTTTCTCTCCATTCATTTTAGGAATAGATAGTTCCTCTATTCGAGTCGACACCCCTTTAATGATAGTCTTGTTTCCACATTCAGGACATTGTTCATTATCCCTTAACAATTGATGTAAACATCCTGAACAAACGGTTTGATGATATTTTCCCAATAAGGGATTCAACCCATAATTGGCTGATACCTTTCGTCCTTCTGTATCTTGAAGGGCTTTTGCCAACTCGTTAAAACTTGGTTCTTTAAGTCGAATTTTTTGATATTCACGAGCTATTTTCCCAAGCGAATGTGCGTCAGAATTCGTCACGAAGACAAAGGATTCCAACTCTTTTATATCCTTGACCATATCTGTATCAGAACTTAACCCAAGCTCGATGGCGTCGATTAACTCTGGATCGAATACTTCAGCCAGACTCGACTTTACCCCTTTACCATATAAACTTTTAAAGGGGGTAAAAACATGTGCTGGGATAAACAAGCCGCCAAGTGATTTTACTATTTTTTGCAGTGTTCTTCCGTCACAATAAATTCTTTGAGAGCTTAAGGTGATATTTTTAACATAACCGCTCATCCACACCGAAAAATTCTTCATCGCTTCCAATGTTGGAAAATAGGCAAGAACATGGATTGGGCCATTACAATGCTGATCATAAATTTCAATTTCAGAGCCTGGAATGATTGTTGTGTTCCGGTAAAGAAGACCGCCTTCATCCTTCTCTGTAATTTCCCCGTCCAGAATTCCTGCTTCAATCTCTTCGATAACTTCAGGAGAATGGCAGTCAATTATCCCGATTAAATCGAGACCTTTTCTCTCACTTGCCACTTGTATCACCTTGCTGAAGGTCAACGTTTTAGCACCGGTTATTTTTACGGCCTTTCCACTTCTTGTTCTGCCTATGTGGATATGCAGGTCAGCGTAATACTCTTTCATTTATGAAGTCATCACCTTTTTCAACTGCAGGTACTGAACTGCATATGCCGTTTTGGCATCCTGGATTTTCCCTTCATCTATATAGGTTTGAGCTTCCTCTACCGTCAGCTCAATCACCTCGACAAATTCATCCTCATCCAAGGGGGCCGCATTTTCTTTCTTTTTCAAATTGTGGGCTACATAAATGTGAACCAATTCATCGGCAAAGCCTGGGGACGTATAAAAGGATATGATGTGTTCCATTTTTTCGCATACATACCCTGTCTCTTCCTCAAGTTCCCGTTCTGCCGACAGAATCGGTTGTTCGCCTTTTTCGAGCTTTCCTGCAGGAATTTCAACCAGACTTCTCTCCAGCGCTTTACGGTACTGTTCGACCATGATGATTTTATTGTCTGCTGTAACAGCTATGATTGCAACCGCTCCCGGATGCTTGATGATTTCACGTTTACTTGTTTTTCCATCTGGAAGCTCTACATCATCCACCTGTAGGCTGATTACTTTACCGGTGAATACTTTTTCCGAAGATATCGTTTTTTCTTCAAATTTTTTCATCCTGACCACTCCTCTGTTCTAATTGCAGTATTATTCTTCATACATTTTACCATAATAGAGATGGAGGGCGATTCGATGAAAGTTTATGTATTGGACAAAGGCGTCATTTTATCTGGAAAGAGTTGGGAGATCGTTCAAAAACTAAAACAATTGCAAAATAAATATGTCTATATCAATGATTGGATTGCCGACATACACGATCAACAGGCAACCTCTCCTTTAAAACGAATCAAGTGAATTCTTTGAGCGAAATGGATTTGTCCTTTACAATGTAGGTAAAGGGAGTGGATAAAATTGAAAAATCGTAGACTAGGAAATTCAGAGTTATTCGTATCTGAAATCGGGCTCGGCTGCATGTCATTGGGTACTGTCGAAAGTCAGGCATCTGAGATCATACAGGCTGCTTTGGATGAAGGAATCAATTATTTTGATACTGCTGACTTATATAATTTCGGTGTGAATGAAGAAATCGTCGGAAAAAACTTAAAATCGGTCCGCGACCAAGTATACATAGCTACGAAGGTCGGAAACCGCTGGAATGAAAATAAGGATAGTTGGAGCTGGGATCCATCTGGCACCCATATCAAAACGGCAGTAAAGAACAGCTTAAAACGGCTAGGAACCGATTATATTGATCTTTATCAGCTGCACGGGGGCACGATTTCAGACAATATCGAAGAAACTGTTGAAGCATTTGAGGAGTTGAAAAAGGAAGGCTATATCCGGTACTATGGAATTTCCTCAATTCGCCCCAACGTAATTAAGAAATTTACCGAAAAATCTGATCTTGACTCCGTGATGATGCAATACAGCCTACTCGACCGCCGCCCAGAAGAGTGGATGCCTCTTTTGGAAAACAAACAGATCAGCATCATTGCCCGTGGCCCCCTTGCTAAAGGACTGCTTAGTGAGAAAATGCTTGAAAAGGCAAATGAAGATGATTATCTTGACTATAGTTATCAAGAACTTAAAGATCTGCTTCCACAATTAAAGGACAAGCTTTCCAGCAGAAAGTTGAATGATACGGCCCTGCAATTTGTATTGTCACACCAAAGCGTTGCTGCTGTCGTACCTGGAGCAAGCTCAGTGCAGCAGCTCCGTGAAAACTGCCGTGCCGTTAACAGCTCTTCGCTTACTGAAGCTGAACTTGATGTGTTGAAGCAGTTGACCAAAGCAAACAAATATGAAAGTCATCGGAAATAAAAGGGAGACCTTAAACTAACCTAGTGTTTCCAAGAAAAATAAAAACCAGCAATAGGCTACCTTATCTCCGTAAAACAAGCGGGCTGAGGTAGTCTAATTTCGTTTAAACGCTATATTCATTATCTGATTTATCGCAAGCTTAACCCCATCTAATTGCCTTCTTCCAACATTTTCCCCTCCTGGATATACTCCTTTTGATTGCATTGTATTGACTCTGTTTTTTAGGGTATCACAACAATATGTGTTATCACTTTTTTCTTAATTAAGAATAGTGTTTATTTCCTTTATTAGATTATCTCGGCTAACGTCACTTTTTTTCAGCACACTGTCATTATACTTATTAAACACCCAATTGAAAAAGATTCGATCACTCCCATTAAACAAGATATTTAGTAAACAATGCGACAGAGAACCTGAAGGATTGGTGTTTTTATGGGGAGATGTATTGCCATTTAATGTAACAAGAGTTACTGAACATACTATTAATTAATTGAGAGATTTAACGATACTAATGATTTTCACAAATTCTTTTCTGTTGCTTTTCTTAAATATATGCTATACAATTCAATTGTGCACAATCTAAATAGGAAGCAAAGGAGAAAATGATGACAAAAACATTATTTACTACGTCTGTAACGGTTGATGGGGGCAGAGAAGGAACGGCCATTTCTGCCGATGGAAACTTCACAGTTGATATTGCGATGCCTGGAACGCCGAGGGCTAATAAGATGCCTGAAGCATCTAATCCTGAACAGCTCTTTGCAGCTGGGTATGCTGCTTGTTTTGATAGTGCTTTGCAATCCGTTGGTAAAATTGAACGCATTAAATTTGATTCTAAAGTCACTGCTAGTGTCAGTTTATTGATGGGTGAGATGCATCAGTACAGCTTGGCTGTCACTTTAGCTGTGAAAGGATCTGGGATCGATAAAGAGACATTTGAAACCCTTGTTCATAAAGCGCACCAAATGTGTCCTTATTCAAAAGCAATCAACGGCAATGTGGACGTCACTATTGAAATCGATGTAGATTAATATATCCGACAAAAAAACGCTTGGGCTCCCAAGCGTTTTTTCTTTTCGCTACAATTTCTGTAATGTTGTCAACAGTTGGAGCAGCGAAGCTTTCAAATCCTCAACCACCCTCTTATCCTCACCCGACATAGCTGAAATGCGATCGGGAATGAAACAGGCCTCTTCCTGTAAACCCTTTCCCTTTTCGGTCAGCTGAATCATGACAGACCGTTCATCTTGAGTGGAACGTTCACGGACAATTAAGCCATTCTGTTCCATTCGTTTTAACATGGGGGTAAGCGTTCCTGAGTCGAGGGCAAGTAAATCCCCTAATTTTTTAACTGTAAGTGTATCCTGCTCCCATAGTAGAAGGAGAACGAGGTACTGTGGATATGTCACTTCGAGTTTATCAAGCAGCGGTTTATATTTTTTCGTCATTTCCCTTGAACTTGCATAAAGCAGGAAACATAATTGGTTTTCCAGTACATTTTCTAATCTTTTTTCCATCATATCACCAGCTAGTAGTAGTCCGTTTGATATTGTGAATACATATCAAACTTATCTTTAATATAATCGTTATACTTTATAAAATAAAGCAATATTCGTTATTGAACAAATGTCGGCGTACTCTTTCAGAAAGAGTGGTTTATCAAAAAGGGAGACAGTACCAAGTCTGCTCCCTTTTTACATTATTTATAGTTCTTCCAGTTAAGATTGCTTTCTCCCAGCAGCTCTTCGAATGATTTATTTTTCTCACGCCGTTTTCTTTCTTCGCGTTTTTTTTCTTCTTCCGCTGCTTTTTTCTCTTGTTCAGCATCATTCAGTTCTTTTTGCTTTTGACGAAGCTGGGACATGATATCTTGATTAAGCATATCACCAAGTTTCAATGATGATGACTCTTTATCTTGTATTTTGCTTTGATTTTGATTCCGCGACTGTTTCTTTTTCATCCCTAAAACCTCCTAGCCATTATGAAATTATTATATCACGACTGCGGTTTCTCTCGTTATGATTTTCAAACAGTGTTTTCTCCATTTCCCTCATGGTAAAATAAAGAAAATAACTGAGGAGGATTTTCATGAAAAAATGGTGGCTTGCATTGGCTGGAATTCTGACCTATATCATCGGCGTCGGCATTTATTTTTCTAATCGGATCATGTACATGAAAAAGAAGGAAGATGATTTTATCCAGAATCGTGAAATTATGGCTAAACGTCTAATTAAAGAGGATTTTGATATCCTACCTAAAACTGAAATCTGGGTACCTTCACCATCCGGATATTCCTTGAAATGTTTGTTTATCGAACCGTTTGAGACGAATAAGTGGATTATTATTTCACATGGTGTGACGGAGAACAAAATTAATTCGATTAAGTACATGAACATTTTTCTTAAGCGCGGCTTCAATGCTATCATTTATGATCATCGCCGTCATGGAGATTCTGGTGGTAAGACTAGCAGTTATGGCCATTATGAAAAATTCGATTTGAAGGCCGTGATCGACGAATTGAAAAGACGTAAAGGCTCCGACGACCTTCACATTGGCATTCATGGGGAATCCATGGGAGCCGCAACTCTGCTTCTGTATGCCGGGATGCTTGAAGATGGCGCTGATTTTTACATTGCCGATTGCCCATTTTCAAACTTTGAGGAGCAGATCAAACACCAAATCAGCGCGGAAATCCCTTTACCATCTTGGACCGTGTTTCCGCTTGGTCGTACGTTCATCAAACTTCGTGACGGATATTGGACTAAAGAAGTGTCACCGATTAATTATATAAAAAATATTAAAAAACCAGTACTGTTCATTCATAGTGAACATGATACCTTTATCCCCGTTTCCATGACAACGGAATTATATGCAGCAAAAGACGGGCCAAAGCAGCTGTACATTGCTAAAAAGGGCGCCCACGCTCAATCTTATAATGAAAATCCAAAAGAATATGAAGAACAAATTGATCAGTTTCTTAAACAGCTTGTATTGAGATAGAAAAAGAGAGGATACCTATCATGAAAGCTTGATATCCTCTCTTTTCTTCTTTTAGATTTTATTAAAGTAGCTCATTCTCGGATTTAAGATTTGATTCGGACTTTTTAACTGAAAGCTGTTCGCTTCCGGTACAAAGTCTATTTTCATAACTTCATCGAGAAAAATCATTTTTGACTTTTCTACGTATAGAGAGATTCCGTTTGTTTCCACTCTCTCGTTACCTTCATCAAGTTCGTTGACTAACCATAGGGCTGTCACACCACTCACAACGCAGCCACAGCCATCTGTGTCATATTTTAACTGTAAAAATCCTTCTTGCCCCTGTATCTTATCGGCTATTTTATCTGCCGCTCTTTCCGTCCATTCAATATACATGATTTTACATACCTCCTCATGTGTTTTCGTTCCCTCATTATAAACGATAAAAACGTTTCTGTTAATGAAACTGCTTTATGCCATTTTCAAGGATACTCAAATGAAGGTCCTTTCCACCAATGTTGCTTCCATTAAGAAAATCACAGCCCAATGTTCCTCGTATTTCCTCTTATTTTCGATAAAAAAAAAGGCCTATCTCTAGGAAACAGCCCTTCCACTATTATTCTATTAACCTTACGCCCGCTATATCGGCGAGACGGATATAGTGAACCTGTTAAAAACAAGCGACGATATGGATCTTTGGATAAGCTCATTATCATTATGAATCCCGCCAAACGGGTTCCTTCAAATTCCTGATTCTACTCCATAAAGAAATAGTAGCATACAACTCCTCTCATTTATAAGGCACGATATTTTTTCAAACTCAAAATATTGAAAGTGATAAAAACAACAGCAAATGCAAGGAGAATGAGTAAATCCATCACTACCTCAGCGAAGGTTAAGCCTTTGTACATAATACCGTTCAATGCATCCGACGCGTAGTAAAGCGGCATGATTTTGCCAATTTGCTGCAGCCAGTCTGCCATACCATCTAATGGAAAAATACCCGTAAAGAAGATTTGTGGCACGATGACGAGTGGAATAAATTGTACCATTTGAAATTCAGATGTTGCGAAACTTGATAATAATGTACCGAGGGATAATGCCACAAGCGCGACGAGAATATTCGTCAATAAAACGAGCCAAATGGAGCCGACGAGCACAATATCCAGTACATTTACCGCGTATAGTACAACAATTATAGTTTGAATGAGTGCAAACAAACCATATCCAATTACATAGCCTGCAACAATTTCATATCGTTTAATCGGTGTCACAAGTAACCGTTCTAATGTACCACTTGTACGTTCCTTTAGCAGCGCAATCCCCGCTATTAAAAAAACAAAGAAGAAAACGAAAAAGCCCACGAGCATAGGACTAAAAATATCAAAAATCTTCGAATCGGCATCACCATACACATAATGCGAATCAATCGAAGGATTGTTTGCATCTCCTTGCAAGCCTTGCGCTAATTGCATTTGAACGGCCTTTGCACGAGACGGTTCATCGTTTAAAAGGGTCAGCTTCATGTTGCCATTTTCAAATTGCAGCCAGCCGTCGATGTTATTTTTGGCCATGCTCTCTTTTGAAAAATGCTTGGCAACCGTTACTTGAAAATCTGCTTGTTTCAATGCTTCAGCGATGTTTTCATTACTACCTGTAACAACGATTTTTAAATCACTCGCTTCTGAATGAAAAATAAAATACATGAGCGTTAAGATGAGCAATGGTGCAAAGAAGAGCAATGCGAGTGTTCTTCGATCTCGGAGCATTTGTCGTGTAATTCGTGTAACAAGAGCTGTAATTCGCATTACAGCTCACCTACTATCTTTAAAAACACTTCATCAAACGTTTGTACCCCGTATTGTGTCTTTAATGCGGCAGGTGTGCCGGATGCGATGATTTTCCCTTCACGCAGCATCGCTAGATTATCGCAACGTTCTGCTTCATCCATTACATGCGTTGTAATGAGGATTGTTTTATGCTCATCATTTTTTAAACGTTCTAATTCCTTCCAGATGGATTGTTTCAACACAGGGTCCATACCGACAGTTGGTTCATCCAAAATTAGAATTTTCGGATTTTGGATAAGGGCAATAGCAAGTGACAGGCGACGCTTCATGCCCCCAGAATAATATGCAACCCGAATAGACAAATCATTCGTTAACTGTACAATTTCGGCTGCATACTGAATGCGTTCTCTTTGTTCCTTTTTCGATAAACGGTAAAGCTTTGCAAAAAATTCAAGATTTTCAGCACCCGTCAGCTCTGTATATAAGGCATCGGACTGCGCCATATAGCCGATTTCTGATAGCAATGCTTCATTTGGCACTTCACAATCAAGCACTGTGATTTTTCCAGTGTCCGGCTTCATCATACCGACAATCATTTTAATTAAGGTCGTTTTCCCGCAACCAGATGGTCCTAATAAGCCGAAAATTTTTCTTTCTGCAATATTTAGGTTTAATGGCTGAATGACTTTTTTGTGTTTAAAGCCTTTAGCAATTTCCTCAATGGTAATCGCATTCACTGCACGCACACCCTTCCTCTTTTATAATTAACACGGTGTTGAATGTATCAACATTCTAAGGTAGTATTTGGTCAAATACAATCAACACATTTTTGAAGACTGTTTAGTGAAGGAGAAATTCGATGGCGACGATTCATGAGCAAAAGGCTCAAAAAACGAAACTGCAGATTCAACAGCATTTTATTGCACTTGTTGAAAAAGAAGGATTTCAGCATGTATCGGTGAAAAAAATTGCAGATCGCGCGAGCATTAATCGAGGTACATTCTATTTGCATTATGCAGATAAATATGAGTTGATGGATCACTTACAACAGGAATTATTAGCAGAACTTCAATTACGCATTACTTCTATTCTACCAAAAGAGGCTTTTTTAGCCCTTCATCAGCAACAACTATATCCACCCTTTATAGCGATTTTTCAATTCATTAGTGAGCATGCCAGTGCATTGCGTGCCATTCTTGGCGATCACGGAGACCCCTCTTTTGCCAAAAAATTGAAGCATGTATTTGGTGAAATACTATTAGAACGTTTAATTCGTCAACATCCAGCAGCACAAAATGATGCTTTTCGTAATTATATGCACGCCTTTATGACATCAGCCATTTTAGGTGTAATCCAGGAGTGGCTGGATAATTGCGAAGAGCAAACGGTAGAAGAAATGGCGAAAATCCATTTTCAAATTTTAAACTTTATCAGTCATTTGCGTGCATTCATTGAGAAATAACCTGAATGCTATTCGAATTTTCGTTCGGGGAGCTATGAAATTTTGACTTGCCTTACTATCTAGTTGGTTAAATCGTAGAAATAGCCTGTTTTAATCAATCCTTTTGTTTTAAAAAACAGGCTATCCCTATTTTTCAATGGCAATTAAACCAAAAATCATACTTAATATTCAATTTCAATAATGTTTACTAACTTTAAGATACACTTCTCGGATGCATGACTAATAATTCGTAAATCTCCTTTTAGTCCATCAATATAATGAATATTACCAAGAAATTTTTTAATTTCACCATTTTGATAATAAGTAAATTGTAGGGTAATGTTCTCTTCCATGGCCCTACAGATAATTTCATTGAATTCTTCATATTTTTGTTCATCTAAAACCGGCTTTTCGACTTTATCCAGACCTTCATTATATTCTCTTAGTAATTTTACATGTTCTGGTAACATCATTGAAACCCATTTGATACGGCCCCTGTCGCGAATCACCTCGAAACACCCACTTTTCCATTGCATTTTGTGTGACATTATTATATAAAATCATTTGTCACTACTGAGCTTTCTATCACGCCTTATGCCCACCAAGCAGCCTACTTCGGTAAACAGCTGTACCTGCTTCTGTATACGAAACCGCACGCAACAGTGATTTTGATCCATATTTATGGCGAATCCGGTCAACCGTATAACCCAACTCCCGTTTTTTCCAGCGCGAAGCGTCAAATAAAGTCAGCTGCATCTCGTTATCATCCACAATATTTGAGAGCGTGACTGCTATGCTTCGAACTGTTTTTTGCTTATTATAGTTCTCATGAAAAAGCTCCAGACAGACTTTATATAACTCCATCGTAATGTTGGTCGGTTCGTTAATCGAACGAGAACGGTGAAAACCTCCGCCAAACTCATTCTTGCTGTAGCCAATGCTTAGACTGACCGTCCTTCCTGCCTTTCGATGGGTACGTGCTCTTCTTCCAACTTCTTCGCAAATTTCCACTATGACCTGCTTGACCTCATGCTCCTCCTTATAATCTCGCAGTAGAATTTGACTTTTGCCAAAGCTGACCTGTCCTTCAATAATCGCTGCTCCCATATCCGATAAATCTATTCCCCAAGCGTGGTGGTAGAGCTGATTGCCCATAATTCCAAACTTCGCTTCAAGTAATTCAAGATCATAATTGGCAAGCTGGCCAACCGAAAATATCCCCATTCCATGAAGAGTTTTTTCTACGCGTCTTCCGATCCCCCACATTTCACGAAGCGGAGAAATCGGCCAAAGTTTGTTTGGAACATCTTCATACTTCCATTCGACAATCCCTTTATGTTTGGCCTCCAAATCAAGGCAAAGCTTCGCCATCAGCATGTTTGGCCCAATTCCAATGGCACATGGGAGTTGCAATTCCCGTTCGATTTCATCTTTTATTTTTTCAGCTATCACCCGGGTATCTCCCCATAAAGAAGCGGCTCCATCGACTTTCACAAAACTTTCGTCCACACTATATACATGAATCGCTTCTTTCGGGACATAGCGGTTGAACAAGCGGGTAATTTCCGTCGAAATCCTTAAATAGGTTGCCATTTTAGGTTCAACGAGGACAATTCTTGGATCATTCGGGATCTCAAACATCCGCGAACCTGTCTTAATACCAAATTCCCTCTTCATTTTTGGAGAAGCCGCAAGCACAATGCTACCCGTCCTATTCAAATCACCAACCACCGCTAGATAACATTCGAGTGGATTCAAACCAAGCATGACCGCTGAACAGCTTGCATAAAAACTTTTCATATCGATACACATAATTGATTGTTTCGGCATCGTCCTATAATCCATCATTTCTTCACCCTAATAAGAATATACGTTCGCTTTTTATTATATTCATAACTTTAACCGAATATACGTTCTCTTTCAATGGAAGTTTTATTACAAATTTCTACTTTTTAAGGTAATCGCCTTCAAAAAACAAAATAACCCTAATAAATACTCAATTACCATAAAAATACATTATAACCAAATAGTTTTTTTAAAATAGATTAATTAGTATCTTGAATAATTCAAAATACAACTAAATTCCCATTATTCATTTAAAACAACATCCCTTTTCAATAGCCTTTAGTCTAATCTTATTTTAGTCTTACTGCCCATCTTTTGTAATGAAACTGTAATCAAAAATATGTCATATTGTCACAATGGTATTGTAGGATAATATTGTTAAGAACAATAGAAAGATAGAGAGAGAGAGGAAATGAGAATTATGAAGAAATGGATTGCTTCAGCTGCCGTTGCTTCTGCAATGATGCTAACCCCACTACAAGCCTTTGCAAATATTGGAGATCAAACCCTCAGACCCGGAATGACTCATAGCGATGTCAAACAACTACAACAACTTTTAAAAACTAAAGGTTATTTCACATATTCAGGTTCACTGACTACATATTACGGCACCTATTCTACATCTTCAGTAAAAAAATTCCAAAAATCTAAAGGGTTAACTGCCGACGGAATTGCCGGCCGAGGCACATTTAATGCGCTTGGTGTTTATAAGGTCAATAATACAAGCATGATAAACTATGCGAAAACCTTGATAGGCAAACCCTACAAATGGGGCGGGACAACACCAGCTGGATTCGACTGTTCAGGATTCATCTATTATGTATTTCAGAAATCACAAGGAATTACCTTACCGCGTACAACATCATTGCTCTATTCCAATACTGGTTTAAAAGTATCTTCACCATCTAAAGGTGATCTTGTATTCTTTGATACTTCTTCTGGAAGAACAGGAGTATCACATGTTGGGATCTATATCGGAAATGGTCAATTCATTAGTGCTACGTCTTCAAAAGGAATAACCATCACTGATATGGATAATTCTTATTGGAAACCAAAATACCTAGGTGCGAAAACTTTATAAAATCCGATAATAAGAACATAGGCTAAGTTCTAATCAGCCGATTCATAGAGAAATTCCTAAAAATAAACCGGACAGAATTTATATATAATTCTGTCCGGTTTATTTTATATATAAAATTTCATCCGTGAAATCTTCTACAGTCACTATAAATGATGAATCTAAGTTAGAACGATTCATCATTTCGATATTATACACATGCTCTGAAGGTAAATGCATGACTTCAAGTACCATGAATCGCTGACTTTCCGCTTTGCTCATGTGCTCAATTGCAGCAGTTACCGTCTTTTGTTCCTCCAAGCTCTTTTCGTCCGTTAGCACGCGAATCAATTCTGCTTCCGCTATCGCAGGATATGTTTTCTTAATACCACCCCGATGCCATGGTTTTACTTTCATCCCGATAACCAAGTCCGAGTAGCTGAGGTCCTTCCCATGTTGATCTTGTATATATGTACGATTGGTTACCTTGTAGTACGTCTCTTTAATCAAAATCCGATTATCGTCTAGATCCGTAATAAAGCCTTCTTCCCCCTTATCAATGGCCTCCTGCGTGTTTTTTTCCGAAGAGGATTGACAGCTTCCCAGAATAAAAGCCACTAGTGTATATACAAAAAGGTTTAACATCATCTTCATGAAAATCCCTCCTATAAAATAGACGAATTTTCCAGTAAAAGAGTTACTAATTTATCTGAAAATAAACTGAACCTCTTGTAAAAGGGACTTATGTCCCAGCTCCTCCATTTTTCTAGCTTTCCTTCATACAAAAAAGAGGAATGTCATTTGACAGTCCCCCTTTTAATTATAAGCCACCGTTCGTTTTGTCCCGATATCAAAAGTTTAGCCTATTTTTTAAAAAATGCTTTTTTCCCAAAAGTCTCGGTGATTCTTGGAAACATGTTATACCATTTCCCAGCTAAATCCATCCAGCCAGGGAGGTTGATTTCCCTCTTATTAGTCAGCATAGCCGCCACGATTTTGGCTGCGACATCCCCCGGCTTAAGCATAAATTTTTCGATATTTTTCACATATGTCCCAGATTCATCCGCAATGCTAAAGAAATTCGTTTCTATTGGCCCAGGATTGACGGTGGTCACAAAAACATGATCTTCCATTAGTTCAAGTCGAAGCGCGTTTGAATAGCCAAGCACCGCAAACTTGGTCGAAGAATACAATGTAGATTTGGGAGTGGCAATTTTACCGGCCTGTGAGGCAATATTAATGATATGCCCCGATTTTCGCTGCTTCATATAAGGGAGAACTAGCTTTGTACAGGCCATCAATCCAATCACATTGACAGCAAACATCGCTTTTGTCTCATCTAATTCTGTATCCAGGGCTTCTTTAAACGTGCCGAAACCAGCATTGTTAACCAATACATCCACCTCACCGATTTGAGCATGGATATCGCCAAATACCATTTCCACCTGGTCGGTGTCTGCCACATCAAGTTTATATGCATATGCATCAACACCATATTGATTAGTTAGTTCATCCCTTAGCTGATGTAATTTATCCAGGCTTCTAGCCAAGAGAACAAGGCGCCCTCCCTGCTTTGCTGCTTGAATCGCCACTTCCTTGCCAATCCCTCCGGAAGCCCCGGTAATTACAATAACTTTCCCTTGCAACTTATTCAAAAAATTATCCTCCTCGAGAACGTTTAAGCGATTGAATACAGAATTACCCCTGATTGAGTTTCTGTTTCGATTTCACCTAAATCTTCTAAATAGTCTAGCTGACCGATCGTTTCCGATAGTGTTAGGCCGACTTCCTGAAGATATACTTTCGGGAAAAGCTGCTGACACACTTCAAATGCTGATAAAGGTTTATCTTGAAGCATACTTTTCACCTGCATGGCCCGATTATGCTGCCGCTCAAATCTATATTGAATCAAATCAGCAACCGCGTCTCCATCCACTTCAGATCCATGCCCAGAGTATACAGTGGATATAGATATTCCTAAGAATTTCTGAAGCGAAGCGTTGTATTGCAGTAACGGACGTGGACGGTCAGCGCCCGGAAGTAAAGGCGGTTCCATTAACGGATTAGGTGAAATTTTCGCAAGTAAATGGTCACCCGCAATCATCAAACCATCACTTTCACGGTAAAAGGATAAATGACTTTGTGCATGTCCAAGAGTCTCGATTGCTCGCCATCCTGGAAGTCCAGGAAGTTCATCTCCCTCAGCTAAAAACCCCTGTAACTTTCTTTCACTAAGGAATTTGATTTCGTCGCGGTAATGAATCAAATTATTTTTCAACTCTTCAGCTACTCCAAACTTCGTAGCATAGTCCAGAAAAAAACGATTATGGGTTTCAAGGAACTCATCACTGATAGTCAGCCACCGCTGATTATTTTTATGTCCGTAAACAGGAACTTCCTTATCAAAGAAATCGAGTGCACCGGCATGGTCCGGATGATGATGGGTCAAGATGATTTGTTCAATATCAGACAGTTTTAGCCCCAATTCTCCAAGCCCGTAAGTCAAAACTTCTTTTGATTGTTTTGTTTTAACGCCAGTATCAATTAAAGTTAAAGCATCCCCTTTAACTACATAAACATTTACATCGCCAACTGCAAACGGCGTTGGCAAAGCAAGTTTAGCAATATCTCCATTCCAATTCACCATAATCATTTCCACCTTAAATATTATATTTATATAAATCTTTTTATACACAATACCGATAAACCTGTCCATTTATCAAGAAAATGAATGTTTAATTACCATTTTACATGTATTCTTAAATATTGTCATTATTTTCACATAATTCACGTATTATTTTTGAAGCTAAAACATATATTATCATTGACAGAGTACTGATGCATCCTTCATAATCACAAGTAATTAAAGACGGAATGGCTGAGATTAAGGCCAAGTAAATTTATTGATGGCGTAAAGAGAGTGAAGCTCGGAAAGTGCTGAAAGGCTTCATCGCCCTCTCATTATTGAACCTACCTTATGAGCCTTCAGGAAAACCTGACGTAAATCCCGCGTTAGAGGATTCAAGTGCAGCTTTTCTATTTATTTTTTATGGAAAGTTGAACAAAGGTGGTACCACGGAAGCTAGACCTTTCGTCCTTTATCGGATGAGGGGTCTTTTTATTTTTCAAAAAAAGCGGACCATAAATAGTATGTACAGAAGGAGCGAGAAATATGAAAAAAATCGCATTTATCGGAGCTGGATCGATGGCGGAAGCAATCATTTCGGGATTGGTCACTCAACAGGTAATTGACTCAGAAAATATTTTTGTTACAAATAAATCAAATGATGAACGATTTGATTATTTAAAGAAGCAATACGGTGTGACTGCAACAAGGTCACTGCAGCAATTACTACAAGATGCAAATCTAGTCGTACTAGCAGTGAAGCCGAAAGATATTTTAGAAACGATGCAATCAATAAAAGAATACATTCACGAAGAAATGCTGTTCATTTCCGTTGTGGCAGGGGTTCATACAACTAGTTTAGAAGGAATTGCCGATAAGCAGGTCTCCATCGTCCGCGCTATGCCTAATACATCGGCAGCTGTCGGAAGATCAGCAACGGCTCTTGCAGCGAATAGTCATACAGACGAAGTACAATTACAAACAGCGATTACCCTTTTTGAAACGGTAGGATCGGTTTCCATTGTTGAAGAAACGCAGCTCGATGCCGTAACAGGCTTATCTGGGAGCGGCCCCGCTTATATTTATTACTTGGTCGAGGCATTAGAAAAGTCAGCAGAATCAATAGGGCTCGATTCTGAAACTGCGAAGCAATTAATCCTTCAGACACTGATAGGTGCGGCTGAGATGTTGCAGAAATCACCGAAAACTCCTGCCGTGCTTCGAAAGGAAGTAACATCACCGGGCGGAACCACAGAAGCCGGTTTGAAAGCACTTCAAGCGCATCAAGTTCAGGAAGCGTTCATTGCCTGTGTTGAAGAAGCGACCGAGCAATCTAAGCGGATGGGTAATCAAATTAGCAAAGAGCTCGCCAAGTATGTAGTACCGCAGTAAAAAGCACATCATAATAGGCTGTTGACTTACACCCCCTAATCGGAAGTGTTAAGCCAACAGCCTATTTATGTAGGGAGCTAGTACCTATTAAGGAATTTACCAGAACAAGAGAAACACTAAAACGTTGTTTTTTATTATCTCAGCAAAAAGGGACCAATTCCCCTCAATTGTTGATAACTATTACTTAATAATCAGCATATCTGCTTCATCAAAACTCCAATCCTCCGAATACGCAACTTCCCAATAGTAACCATCGAGGTCTGAAAAATAGCCGCTATATCCTCCCCAAAAAACACGTTGTGGTAATTTCTCGATTATTCCTCCAGCCTTTTCAGCCTTTTTAATAATGTCATCAACTTCTTCAATTGATTTAGCGTTATAAGCAAAAGTAACACCTGAAAATCCATTCCGTTTAGGCTGTTCTTTCTCATTAATGTCTTTTGCTAACTCTTCTATAGGATATAAAGCAAGTTTTGTTCCTGCATTATTAAAAAAAACAACAGCAGGATTGTCCTCTTTACATGGTGTATGGAATCCTAATCCATCCCTATAAAATCTTAGAGATTTATTAATATCTCTAACCCCTAAAGTAATAAGGTTTATTCTGTTCATACTTGTCCCCCCCATTTTCTTTCTTCATATGATAGTTCGACACTTAGGATTTTTTTCCTTTTTTATCACTTCATCACTGTTACTAAAATAGCTCTATAACAAAATCCATTCTTTATCAGCCTTTAAAAAAGGAGCATAAAATGCCGAAGTGATTCCTTTAATAATCCATATGGATGCAAATTACGTAGGAAATTCACTTTCTTTGCCGAATGATTACTTGTTTTGTCACCTGTAAAGGAATTGCCTCTTCCATCTAGAATTCTACACACAAAAGGGGGAATTTCGATGAATACAAGTGCAGTTGCCCGGTTACTGAACGTTTCCCATAGTACGATTCAACGCTGGGTTACCCAATTGAATATGGAGGTAGAACGAAATCAGCTCGGACACTATCAGTTTTCAGACGATGACATTGCATTATTGAGAAAAGTCCAAGATCAGCTGAACGAAGGAATCATTCTCCAAAAGGTCAGCATATCAGAGAAAAAGATTAGAAAGGCAACAGTACAGAAACAACATTCCGAAACGAATAAAGAACATGATCGAATGATAGAAAGGATTGTTAGGCTTGAAAATGGACTAAAGACAAAAGCTGATGACGTTGTCTCCTATCAAATTTTACAGCACAGAAGCGATATGGAAGACCTACAAAAACTCGTTAAGAAGCTTGAAGCACGTATTGAAGAGTTAGAAACAAAAAAAGTTCCGCCAATCGATTATTTTCTGGCTGCTGAAGAAACGGCTGCCACTAAAAAAACGAAGAAATGGCCATTCATGAAAACGATTTTTGGAAATAACTGAACGTGATGCTACTTCGAAGAGCACAGCCGTCAACGATTAATACCAAAGAATATGATAGCCTTCCTTCTTCTACCTGCAAATTTAAGATCATACAAATACCATTAGACCTCGATGTACATCCTTTAGCCCATGACTCTTCGAATGCAGAAATAGTTCAAGAACCCGAGCTAGTAATTACCTCAAATATAAAAAGGCCACGGCCCCAAGGTTAAACTTTCACCTAAGGGCCGGGCCTTTTCATCATTTAAATAAGCACAGCACGGTCGTTGAGCATTTTTTCACCTTTAATACGCTGGAATTCGTTCAGCAGTTTTTCAACGGTAAGCTCCTGCTTTTCGACGCCCCTTGCTTCAAAAATGATTTGACCTTTATCCATCATGATTAATGAATTTCCAAGATCTATTGCCTGCTGCATATTATGAGTCACCATAAGTGTCGTTAACTGGTTTTTTTCAACGATTTCCTTCGTCAGATTTGTAACGAGCTCTGCTCTAGAGGGATCGAGAGCAGCTGTATGTTCATCTAGAAGCAGGATTTTAGGATCGGTAAAGGTGGCCATCAGCAATGATAATGCCTGGCGCTCCCCTCCCGATAATAAACCGACTTTTGCACTCATTCGATTTTCTAAGCCTAAATGAAGCGTACTCAAACTTTCTTTAAAAAGTGCTTTCCTTTTTTTTGTCACCCCAAAGCCAAAGCCTCTTCTATTAGTTCTGCCATAGGCAATGGCCATATTTTCCTCAATGGTCATATGCGGGGCTGTACCAAGCATCGGATCTTGAAAAACACGGCCAATCATTTTTGCACGAGCATGCTCCTCAATTGTCGACACATTTTCGCCATCAATGATGACTTCACCGGCATCAGGGAGAATCTTACCGGATATCATATTCATCAACGTCGATTTGCCTGCGCCGTTACTGCCAATGACCGTTACAAATTCCCCCTTTGTCATTTGCAATTCAAGATTTCCAAGGGCCAGCTTCTCATCCGGTGTGCCTTCATTGAAGACCTTATAAATCTGATTTAGTTGCAGCAAATTCTTATCCCCCCTTCGATAAAGTCTCGATATGACGCATCTGTAATTCTTTGAGACGCTTTTTCTTACGGCTTTTTTCTTTTTGTTTATCAGAAATTTTTGGAATAACAAGGGCTCCAACCACGATAAGCGCGGTAATTAATTTAACATCACCCGTATCAAGGAACTCTACACGAAGTGCCAAAGTAACGACGATTCGGTATATAATCGCTCCACCAATAACTGCAAGCGTCGCCCGCGCAATCGTTTTTGCACCGAATAACGCTTCCCCAATAATGACGGATGCCAATCCAATGACAATGATTCCAATCCCCATCCCAATATCACTAAAACCGTTATATTGAGCAACTAAAGATCCAGAGAAAGCAACAAGTGCATTTCCAATTGCGAGTCCTAAAATCTTCATATTACCCGTATGGGCGGAAAAACTCTTAACCATGGCTTCATTGTCACCTGTCGCACGTAGTGCAAGACCAATTTCCGTTTTTAAAAATGCAGACATTCCAGCCTGAATAATTACAGCTACAATAAGCATCACAATTAAAATAGCCCATGTTTTTGGCAAACTATCACCAGCGCCCATGATTGATAATAGACCATTCAACATATTGTCCAACCCAGTGCCAGCCCAAGCATCCTGAATATTCGTGATAATTGTTGTTTGAGAAAGCAACGGAATGTTCGATGCACCCATAATTCTTAAATTGATAGAATATAAGGCAATCATCATTAAAATTCCTGCAAGAAGTGGATTAATTTTCCCTTTCGTATGCAGCAGTCCCGTCATCGTCCCTGCGATAAACCCGGCAACCATGGCACAAAACGTGGCTACAATCGGCGAGAAACCGTTAACAATCATAATAGCGGCAACAGAGGCCCCTGTCACAAAACTACCTTCCACTGTCATATCCGGGAAGTCGAGAATCCTAAATGTTAAATAGACACCAAGTGCCATAATCGCATAAATCATTCCCGACTCAAAAGAGTTGAATAAGGCTGAGAACATTTTTTTCTTCCTTCCCTGAACTAAAGCAGAGTTTATTTTACAAACTCAGCATCTGCTTTCCATTCTTCTTTTATTTCAACACCCATACCTTTTGCTGCTGTTTCATTAATAACCAATTTCAACTTTTGTGGATATTGAACGGCGATGTCTCCCGGTTTCTTACCATCCTTTAAGATTTCAACCGCTTTTTGCCCTGCCTCATAGCCAATATCATAGTAACTGAAGCCATAGGCTGCAAAACCACCAGCTTTCACAGAATCAAGTTCACCAACAAATAATGGAATATCTTGATCATTCGCCACCGAAATGACTGATTCCAATGCCGAGACTACTGTATTATCAGTAATGATATAGAAAGCATCTGCTTTCCCGATTAATGATTCTGCTGCCTGTTTGACCTCAGCAGAAGTCGAGACAGATGCTTCCACGACTTTTAATCCGGCTTTTTTTGCTTCCGCTTTTACGTTTTTTATTTGGACGACCGAATTTTGTTCCCCTGTATTATAAACGGTCCCAATTGTTTTGGCGCCAAGTTCTTCTGCTAGAAATTTCATAGACTTTGCAATCGCTTCCGGATGAGAATCCGTCGTACCCGTCACATTTCCACCTGGTTTCTCCATGGATGTAACAAGTTCCGCTGCGACTGGATCCGTTACAGATGTAAATACAATAGGAATATCCTTTGTTGCATTTAAAGCACTTAATGCACTTGGAGTCGAATTAGCAAAAATCAAATCCACTTTATCCCCAACGAAGTTATTGGCAATCGTCTGACTGTTGTTTTGATCCCCTTGTGCGACCTGAAGATTATACTTGGCATTGATGTCACTATCCTTCAATGCAGCCTGAAACCCTTCATATGCTTGATCAAGTGAATCATGCTGAACGATTTGTGTTACCCCAATATTGAAGGTATCCTTACCGCTTTCATTTTTCGCAGTATCATTCGCTTTGTCATTTCCACAGCCTGCCAGTAATAATCCCGCTACTAAGGTCATTGTCTGCAGTCGAATATAATTTCTTCTTCATATTTTCCCCCCGCTTTTTTCTTATTTTAAGATTCTGCCTTTCTACGATGGCGACTCTTACGCTTTTATTTACTAAATTATAATCGTTTATTCTCAATTATATCAATATATTTTTTAACTTTTTAGAATTTTACAAGTTTTTATGTTTAAAACAATAAAAAAGTCTGCTGTGAAAGTTATTATTACTTTCACAGCGAGCATACTAAAATGTCAGTGTTCGACGACTTGGTTAACAATTTTGGTAACAGTCGCCCGGTCGATTTTTTCTTTTCCTTCTTTCAAGGCTTTTAAAGTAGCTTTTGCCAATTCTAATGGTATTTTACAGAATTGGATAATTTCCTTTGTTTCAATCTCTGCTATATACGTATCAGCTAATGCAAGATTATGTTCCGTATAGGCAAGCATCTCGTCGAAACCCCAACCATCTGGATAAAAGTTAACACCGCGCTCTGCATCTTCCTCACGGTTTCGAAGAATATTAACAGTTTGAAGTCCACGGCCAAATGCAATAGCAAGATCACGATCTGTTTCAGTTCCATCATACCAGTTCCAAATATCAGATAGCATGACTCCAACTAAACCAGCAACATAATATGTGTAATCATCAAGTTCTTCCTTATTGTGTATCTGCCAGTCCTTCGCAACCCACTTTGCCATGCCTTCGGCCATTTCCTGTGTCGAGCCCAAGACTTTTGCGGTCGCACTAGGCGGACAATATTGAATCCAATCCGAAAGAAGCAAGGTCACTTCAGGTAAATCGTCCTTATACGGTTCAAACAAGGTCTGAAGTCCCTTTTCACTATAATCATCAGTCTTAAGCAGCTCACTGATAGTCTGTAATAGGGAAATCTTACTATCGGCAGGTAATTCGGGATGGTCTTCAATTTCATCGATAGCCCGCATGCAAAGGTAAGCAGCTCCAATGGCTTCCTGTAATCCCTTTGGAAGGTAGCTGATTGGAATGAAAAAAGTCCGGCTTGTTTTTAAAAGAAAATCCATTGCCTTAGTATGTAGATTGCTTTGGTCAGTCATTTTTTACACTCCTTTGTATATCCAATAAACAATTGAATTATTATATCAAACAATCGCTTTGATTTCAGCTTCTCTATTCCTCTACATATAAGGGAATTTTAATCGCCATTAAATCTTCTGCCATTATCGTGTTTGCGAAAATTGCCTTACTTTCCTCTTTTAGCCGTTCCGAATCCTCGAGAGTATAGCGAGAACTAATATGAGTAAGAATTAGCTGCTTAGCTCCTGCTTTCATCGCCGTTTCTGCAGCCTGCACGGTGGTCGAATGAAAATAGGCCGATGCCATTTCAGTTTCTTCTGCCGAAAAGGTAGCTTCATGAACAAGAAAATCCGCAGATTCAGCAAGAATAAGGGCATTACTGCATACTCTTGTATCACCAAGAACTGTGATTATCCGACCTTTTTGAGGATCACCAAGATAATCTTTTCCATTCAAGACGCGACCATCATCGAGTCGGACCATTTCACCGTTTTTCAACGCTTTAAAAAGAGGTCCCGGCTTCACACCTTCCTGAAGCAACTGATCTACAAGTAAGCTTCCTGGACGGTCTTTCTCTACAATTCGGTAACCGACACTATAAATACCGTGATCAAGAGACAAAGCAGTCACTGTAAACTGCTCGTCCTCAAACACTATGCCTTCCTCTATTTCAATAATTTCTAATGGATATTTTAAATGAGTGCCACTGACTTGTAAGCTTGTCGTAATATAGGCATCAATACCCTTTGGGCCATACACAGTCAATTTTTCTACCCCGCCCTGAAAAGACCTGCTACTTAACAAACCAGGAAGCCCAAAGATATGGTCACCATGTAAATGGGTAATAAAAATTTTTTCTATTTTACGCGGTTTAACTGCCGTTTTTAAAATTTGATGCTGTGTTGCTTCCCCACAATCGAATAACCAAACCGTTCCTCGTTCTTCCAATAATTGAAGAGCGATTGCCGTCACATTACGCGCTTTTGCCGGAACACCAGCGCCTGTACCTAATAAAACAAAATCCACATTCCTACCTCCGTTGCAAAAACTTTATAATTTAACTATAGCATAACAAAGGTGCTCTTTCATTTATGACTCTTTTAAAACTAGAGCCATTTTAATCTTTTCATGAAATATGAGAAAAAATGCGCAAATTGATTGCTTTGAGGGTAAGCTAACCGTAAAATTAGAAATTGGTACATATACAGAAATTCCAACTTCATACGACGGAATTAACGGAAAGTTGAGGTTTTAACATGACAGAAAACAATAAACCCACAGCATTAATCATGATTTTTGGTGCTACCGGAGATTTAGCGAAACGGAAACTGTTTCCTTCCATATATCGACTATTTCAAAAACAGAAAATCAACAAATTTGCGGTCGTTGGTGTAGCAAGAAGACCATTGTCCACCGAGGAGTTTCAATCAAGTGTTAAAGAATCCATCCTTACGTTCGGACATGCGGAAGAAAGAGTCGATGAATTCATTTCCCATTTCCATTATCATTCTCATGATGTAACGAGCTCTGAATCGTATTTGCAGTTAAAAGGTTTTGCTGAAAATTTAGACGGACAGTATCAATTAGAAGGTAATAGAATCTTTTATTTAGCGATGGCACCGGAGTTTTTCGGGACAATTGCCGAGCAGATTAAAGCACAAGGCTTAACTGATACGACTGGCTATAAGCGTCTTGTCATAGAAAAGCCGTTTGGACACAGTTTCGAAACAGCACAAATATTGAATGAGCAAATTCGTACCGCTTTCGCGGAAGATGAAATCTATCGAATCGATCATTACCTAGGAAAAGAAATGGTTCAGAATATTGAAGTCATTCGTTTTTCCAATGCTCTCTTTGAACCGCTTTGGAATAACCGCTATATTTCTAACATTCAAGTTACATCAAGCGAAACGCTAGGGGTTGAAGAACGGGGTCGTTACTATGAAACCAGCGGTGCCCTTAGAGATATGGTCCAAAACCATCTGCTGCAGATGGTTGCCCTACTTGCTATGGAACCTCCGATTGCTTTGACAACAGAAGAGGTGCGTAGCGAAAAGGTACGAGCACTGCGTTCGCTACGGCCAATGAAAGTGGAAGAAGTCAATCAATACTTTGTCCGTGGTCAATATGGCAGCGGTAAAGTAGGCGCACAAACACTTTCGGCTTATCGCGATGAATTGAACGTAAATCCAGATTCCAACACAGAAACCTATGTTGCAGGTAAATTGATGATTGATAACTTCCGTTGGGCCGGTGTTCCCTTTTATATCCGAACAGGTAAGAGAATGGATGTAAAATCAACAAAAATTGTCGTCCAATTTAAAGATATTCCAATGAATCTGTATTATAAAACGGAAGAAACCTTGAACCCGAATCTTCTGGTTATTCATATCCAGCCTGATGAAGGAATCACTCTATACTTAAATGTTAAAAAATCTGGGACAACGTCGAATACGAAGCCTGTGAAGCTTACCGTCTCCAACAAAGGAATTGAACATATTAACTCTCCTGAAGCCTATGAGAAGCTATTGTTTGACAGCATGCGTGGAGATGCTACAAACTTCACACACTGGGACGAAGTGGCCCTTTCATGGAAGTTTGTCGACACCATTTCTAATGCATGGGAAAATACTAAAGAAGAATCGTTCCCTAATTATGAAGCAGGATCGACAGGCCCCCTTGCATCCGATGAGCTTCTAGCCGAAGATGGACATATTTGGTGGAAAATCGAGAAATCAGAAAAGAAAAATGATTAATTAAATAATAAAGAGGATGCAGTGAACCTGCATCCTCTTCTCTATTCATGAGGCACTCTTCCTGACTAATTTCGCTCGGATAGTATGAATCATTTCCTTGGATTTCGACATTTCTTTATCTGTTTCTGAATTAAGCCAAAATGATACACCAAATTCAAAGGCAATAAAAAATAACATTATAGCTAAAGCCACCCAAATGATATACACAGTTACCCGCTCCTTCTCTCTCTCTCTTAACGTCATACTGTATCCTTCGATCTTCATTAGACTTTACTAACCATTCCTTATATTGCAGGTGTTTAAACCTAAAGAACAAGATTGAATGACATATATAATACTATGTTTTTTATCAAAAAAGAAAATACAAAGGCCCTATTTATTACCAGTATAACATTACCATTTTATCCTTCTCCAGCCAATATATAAAAATTTTATTCACCATATTTCCTCCACATGCTTTAATTCGTACACCCCTTTTCATGTTCTATGTGAGGAGGAAGTGGCTTAAATGGCAAAGTGACCAAACTGCATTGGCGTTAAAAGGCCAAAAAAACCGACTTAAAAAGGAAATCTCCCTTTTTAAGCCGGCTACTTTCATTTATTTTTCCATCCATTCTGTATGGAAAGTTCCTTCTTTATCGATACGTTGATACGTATGTGCACCAAAATAGTCGCGTTGAGCTTGAATCAGGTTTGCTGGTAGCGTTTCTGTACGATAACTGTCAAAATAAGCAAGTGCAGATGACAAGCATGGAACAGGAATTCCATTCATAACTGCTGTAGATACTACCTCACGTAAAGCACCTTGATAGCTTTCGACAATACCTTGGAAATAAGGATCAAGAAGCAGATTGTTCAAGTTCGCTTTACGATCGTACGCTTCTTTGATTTTTTGTAGGAATTGTGCACGAATGATACAGCCCCCACGGAAGATCATTGCGATTTCTCCATATTGGAGATCCCAGTTATTTTCTTCGGATGCTGCCTTCATTTGGGCAAAGCCTTGTGCATATGAACAAATTTTACTCATATAAAGAGCTTTCCGAATACTTTCAATCAATGCCTTTTTATCACCAGTAAATGACTCAGCTTTTGGTCCACGAAGGATTTTGCTCGCTTCTACACGCTCTTCCTTGATTGCTGAGATAAACCGCGCAAATACAGATTCCGTGATGATTGGAAGCGGAACCCCAAGGTCAAGGGCACTTTGGCTTGTCCATTTCCCTGTTCCTTTTTGGCCTGCTTTATCTAAAATGATATCGACCATTGGCTTGCCGGTTTCATCATCATATTTTTTGAAAATATCAGCAGTAATTTCGATTAAATAGCTATCAAGCTCTCCTTTATTCCATTCTGTAAACACTTCATGGAATTCTTCAGCAGTCAGACCAAGAAGGTTTTTCAAAAGGAAATAAGATTCGGAAATCAACTGCATGTCTCCATATTCAATTCCATTATGCACCATCTTAACATAATGTCCGGCTCCATCTGGTCCGATATATGTACAGCAAGCATCGCCATCTACTTTAGCCGAAATATCCTTCAAAATTGGTGCAACAAGTTCATATGCTTCTTTTTGACCGCCAGGCATGATTGAAGGACCTGTTAAAGCTCCTTCTTCCCCTCCTGAGACACCCGTACCGATGAAATGAATACCTAGCTGGCTTAATTCCTCGTTACGGCGCTGAGTGTCCTTAAAGAACGTATTTCCACCATCAATGACGATATCGCCTTTTTCAAGCAGTGGTTTTAATTGTTCGATTGTAGCATCAGTTGCAGCACCAGCTTTAACCATCAATAAAATTTTGCGAGGTGTTTCCAGAGAATTCACGAATTCTTCTAGGGTATACGCTGCAAATACATTTTTACCTTCTGCTTCATTCATCATTTCGTCTGTTTTTGATCCTGAGCGATTATAGACGGAAATTGAATATCCTCTGCTTTCAATATTAAATGCAAGATTCTTACCCATTACGGCTAGTCCGATAACGCCAATCTGTTGTTTTTTCATGGTTATCTTTCCCTTCTCTATATCTTTACACAACTTATAAGCTAATCTTTGTCATCAGAAGGATTCTTCCTCCTTGATTGTTCAAAGAAATCTTTGCTGAAGCTTGTGTCTGTTCCGATCGAACGGTTTTTCAAGGATAATCCCTTTTTAATAATATTTTCTCCGTACTTATTTTGCAAGTGTTCCATCGCTTCGTACAAAGGTTCTTTTTCGGCGTCTTCTTGAAAGGAAAATATATCAAGCTGTTTGAAGGCCGATTCTTTTTCAATAACATCATACGCAGTAACACCAAGAAGCCTAATTCCTTCCCCATTCCAATTTTTCAAAAACAGGTCAACAGCTCTATTCAAAATATCCGCTTTTTCAAAAACTGGATTAGGAACTGTTCTACTTCTGGTAATGGTGCGACGGTCTTTATAGCGGATCGTCACACCAATTTTCTGACCAAGCAGACGTTTATTTTTTAATCGGACAGCAACCTTTTCTGAAAGCTTTTCCAATATCCCAATCAGTTCCTTTTGATTAGTAGAATCATGTGGGAGAGTTGTCGAATTTCCAATGCTTTTATGATCAAAAATGGCTTCCGGATCAACAACCCGAGGATCGATACCATTTGCTCTATCCTTTAAACGGGCGCCATTGATTCCAAGCAGTTGCTTCAGTTGCCTATCGTGAGCATGAGCAAGGTCCCCTATTGTCATAATACCGATGGAGTGAAGTTTTTCCGATGTCTTACTGCCGATGCCATGCATTTCGCCCACTTGTAAAGGCCAAAGCTTCTTAGAAATATCTCTTTTCCTTAACACGGTGATGCCCATTGGCTTTTTCATATCAGAGGCAGTTTTGGCCAAAAATTTATTAGGGGCAATGCCGATGCTACAAGGAAGGTCCATCGTTTTATAAATTCTTTCCTGAATGCTTTTGGCAATTTCTAGAGGCGAACCTAATTCGACGCATTCGCTAATATCCAGATACCCTTCATCGATGGAAACCGGTTCAACCATCTCTGTATATTGTCGCAATACCTCAAAAATAGCCAGTGATGCTTTTCGATAACGTTCAAAATTCGGTTTCCGAATAATTAATTGAGGGCAAAGTTTTTTCGCCTGCCAAATAGGCATAGTCGTTTTAACGCCGAATTTTCTTGCTTCATAGCTGCACGTGACGATGATGCCTCTTCTTTCCTCTACATTACCGGCTATGGCAAGCGGCTTACCTTTCAATGAAACATCATAGGACATTTCCACTGAAGCATAGAAACTATTCATGTCTACATGGAGAATGACCCTGCCATTTTTGGGATACATGTCCTTCATGTGACCGTCACATCCTTGTACAAGAAAAAATACCGTATAATAGGGTCAATTAAAAATAACTATTTCTATTTCTTTTAAGGTACCCATATTTATCCTTGGTAACCAAAGTGAAATGATACTTCTACTCCAAGAAAAACAGCCATCATATTATTGATGACTGTAGATATATTCCTGCAATACTTGAACGCCTTCTAGAGATGATACGAATATTTGCGAATCAATGATTGTAATCAAAAGGTTACCTATTCTGGCAACCCCCTGCATATATCCAGTTTTTTGATTGCCTAATAAACCGATTTGTTCATTAGGTAAGTCTGTAAAACAAGTATTTCATCGAGCTGCTTGCACAACAAGTCCTATGGACAGGCCATCTGTCCTTATCGCAATCCATCTCTGTTCATGCATGTCCGACTCAGGTTTACCTGGAAATAGCACCTGATTTATTTCAATCAATGGTTTTAAGCGTGATTACTATTCCCCAGCAACTTCCTTAATGATACTGACTACCATTTCAGCAAGCTTCGTTAATTCTTCAACAGGAATTCTCTCATTCGTAGTATGAATATCTTCATAGCCTACAGCTAGATTGACAGTAGGAATTCCAAACCCTGCAATCACATTCGCATCACTTCCACCGCCACTTTTAACTAACTCGCATGGACGTCCGATATTCTCTGCTGCTTTTCTCGCGATTTCGACTACATGATCACCAGCTCCATATTTAAAGCCAGGATACATGACGTTGACCTCTACTTCGGCCCGTCCACCCATTTCGATGGCTGCGGTCTCGAATGCCTCTTTCATTCTTGCTACCTGTTTTTCCATTTTTTCAGGAATTAAGGACCTTGCTTCTGCTAAGATTTCAACATGGTCGCAAACAATATTGGTTTGCTGTCCGCCTTGGAAACGTCCGATGTTGGCTGTTGTTTCATCATCGATACGGCCTAGGGGCATTCTTGAAATTGCCTTGGCAGCAATCGTAATCGCTGAAACGCCTTTTTCAGGAGCAACACCAGCATGAGCTGTCTTACCTAAAATTACAGCTGAAACTTTAGCCTGAGTAGGTGCGGCAACCACAACATTTCCTACTTTTCCATCACTATCGAGTGCAAAACCAAATTTGGCCGTCACAAGGGAGCGATCTAGTGCTTTTGCCCCAACTAACCCTGATTCTTCACCAACAGTAATAATGAATTCAATCGTTCCATGTTCGATATTCTGTTCTTTAATCACTTTAAGCGTTTCTAACATAACCGCTAATCCAGCTTTGTCATCCGCTCCTAAAATAGTCGTTCCGTCTGACACTATGTATCCATCTTTAATGGAAGGCTTGATTCCGTTCCCAGGCACAACCGTATCCATATGAGACGTGAAATAAATGGTATCTACGCCCTCTTTGGTACCTTTTAGAGTACAAACTAAATTACCTGCCCCATGGCCAGTAACTGCCGTTGTATCATCTTCAAAAACATTTACACCAAGTGCCGTGAATTTTTCTTTCAACACTTTGGCAATTGCGGCTTCATTTTTTGTTTCAGAATCAATTTGTACTAATTCCATAAATTCGCTAACCAAACGTTCTTCATTAATCATAAAATAAAACCTCCAAAAAAAGTTTTCCTCTTTAAGTATACTTCTAAAAGTGGTAACCCGGCAAATAATCCGAAAAAAGAGCCTTCATTAAAATTGTTTGTGTCTTCTTACATGTCGATAGATCAAATTGAACTATCGAATGCAGAGGAGGACACGGATCTATGGTAAGTTATTTACTACTTCATACTTAACTTCGCCAAAAAGAAGCCCAAAACAGATTTGTTTTGGGCTCCTTACAAGTTAGAATCACAACGGAATATTTCCGTGTTTTTTCCATGGTCGAGTTTCTTTTTTGTTGCGTAGCATTTCAAGAGATTGAATAATCTTGATCCTGGTTTCTCGAGGATCAATAACGTCATCTACCATCCCAAGACTTGCAGCTACATATGGATTGGCAAATTTCTCACGGTATTCTTCAATTTTATCTGCACGAGTTGCTTCCGGGTCTTCACTATTTTGAATTTCACGGGCAAAAATGATATTCGCTGCTCCAGCAGATCCCATAACCGCAATTTCAGCATTAGGCCATGCAAACGTAAGGTCCGCACCGATTGATTTACTATTAAGAGCCACGTAGGCGCCGCCGTATGCTTTACGGAGAATGATTGTCAATTTTGGCACTGTTGCTTCAGAATACGCATATAGCAGCTTTGCTCCGTGACGAATTATGCCACCGTGTTCTTGTTTAACACCAGGAAAGAAGCCAGAAACGTCTTCAAACGTAATTAATGGAATGTTAAACGAATCACAGAAACGAATAAAACGGGCAGCTTTATCAGATGAATCAATATCCAGCCCTCCTGCTAATACTTTTGGCTGGTTACAGACAAGTCCCACCACTTTTCCTTTAATACGTGCCAGACCGACCACAATGTTTTTCGCAAATCCAGCTTGTACTTCCATGAACGAACCATCATCGACAACTTGCTCCAATACTTTACGAACATCATATGGACGAATCCCTTCATATGGAACAACATCCGTTAAGTCTGGACGGTAGTCATCTTCATCGTCTGCCTCCAAAACTGGTGGCTTTTCTTCATTGTTTTGTGGCAGATAACTTAGAAGACGTCTAACATCCTCTAAAACTTGTTCCTCTGAAGCTCCCTTGAAATGAGCATTGCCACTTATTGTGTTATGTACTGTTGCCCCACCTAATCCTTCAGATGAAATCTTTTCGCCTGTAACCGTTTCAATAACTTTTGGTCCTGTAATGAACATCTGACTCGTTTTTTCAACCATGAAGACGAAGTCCGTTATCGCTGGAGAATATACTGCTCCACCAGCACAAGGTCCCATAATAACAGAAATTTGTGGAATAACCCCTGAATATATAGAGTTACGATAGAAAATCTGACCATATCCGTCCAGAGAAACTACTCCTTCTTGAATACGTGCTCCACCAGAATCGTTTAAACCAATGAACGGGGCTCCATTTTCTGCTGCCAAATCCATAACATTGGCAATTTTCAGAGCATGCATTTCCCCTAGTGCTCCACCAAATACGGTAAAGTCTTGTGAGAACAAATAAATATCGCGCCCATTGACTTTTCCGTAACCAGTGACAACCCCTTCTCCTGGCCCTTCTGCCTTTTCCATACCAAAATTAGTATTACGGTGTTTGATAAAAGGATTTAGTTCAATGAACGTGCCTGGGTCCACTAAAAGTTCAATTCTTTCCCTTGCTGTAAGTTTACCCTTCTCATGCTGCTTATCGATTCTTTCTTCACCGCCACCTAGTTCTACTTTCCGGCGTCTGTCGTACAAGTCATTAATTGTTTCATATATATCTGTCATTTCTGCTCCTCCTTTGATTCAGCTCTTTCACAAAGCTCATATAATACACCCGCTGTTGATTTAGGGTGAACGAAAGCAACATCAGCATGGTGCGCTCCTTTTCTTGAGGTATCATCAATCATCCGAATGCCTGATTCTTTAATTTCTTTAATCCGATCTTCGATATGTTCTACACCTAGGGCAACGTGATGAATACCTTCACCGCGTTTTTCGATAAATTTGGCAATTGGGCTTTCTGGTGACAACGCTTCCAACAACTCTAAACGAGTATTTCCTGCTAAGATAAAGGCCACTTTAACGCCTTGGCTTTCTACTGTCTCAATTCCTTCGAGCTCCAACTTTAGCGTATCAGTGTAAAGCGGCAAAGCTTCATCAAGTGACTTAACAGCTATGCCGATATGATCGATATTTTTAATCATTCAAATAAACCCCTTTTGCTATGTACTATTAGACACAATTCTACTAATCTGTTGAAAAAGCCTTTAACTTTCGGAATAATGAGAACATTATACTTTTGCTTGTTTCTACTAAATGTTCAAGTTAAAATAATATTAATCAAACTGTTTTGAGGAGAGAGCATAATGAGAAATAAAAAAATAAGAAAGATCGTTGTGTATTTAATGCTTATCTCGATGATATTAACGACCTTATTATCAGGTATCGCATTTCTTTTGTAATAGATATCCGGAAGGGAGAGGGGAGCCAAAAGCTTCCCTCTTCTTTATTTAATGGCTCCATATTTTTTTGCCAATGTTTTAAAATCCTCGTTTGATATAGTAATTAACACCTTTGATCCAATCGGGACTTTTTCATACAAACGCTCTACATCGGATTTATGCATTCGTACGCAGCCATTTGAAATATATTTTCCAACTGATGCAGGTTGATTTGTACCATGTATCCCATAAATTCTGCCATCGGTATTTCGTGCGTCAAATCCAATCCACCTTGATCCAAGTGGATTCCTAGGGTCGCCACCCGGAATATTCTTTTTTCGATAATAGGGATTAACCGCTTTGACCTTAACCGTAAATAATCCTTCAGGTGTCAATTCTTGACTCTTTCCTGTGCCGACCGGTAGTATCTCCTGAACCGCGTTATCATCGATAAAGGCCAATTTGTTGTTAGCTTTATTGATGATTATAAACGGGTCACCGGTCTTAACAGGTTGAGCCTGTACCTGAAGTGGCAACATAGACAGGATAAGCAATAAAGAAAGGATGCATTTCATTTCTATCAATTCCTTTACTTTTTTGCTTAGTTTAAGCCAAGTGCCTCTTTTTCATTCGATTATTGGTCGGCTTAGGTAATCCCTTGAAGGAATGCTTAAGCAATAAGTAGCGCTCCATTTCCTTCATGAGCTGCAGTAACGCGGCCCTTGATTCAAACTCTTCTCGGGTTAGCGGAAGTTCCATTCCCCTAAAAAATATCTCCATTTCTTCAAGCTTCTTCAGATAAAGTATGGCTGTATTTTGCGGGTGAACATTTTCTGCAAGATCTTCTATAAAATCAGCCACTATCCCGCTTTGCTTAACTATCAGAGGAATATTTGTAACTAAAGGAAGAATCCGCTCAATTATTTCAAATTGCTTTTCACGCATCTTGAAATAATGGTAATAAAGGTCTTCTTCCCTTAAAAAATGATTTTCAACGTCTCGGAAAGCAAGGCTTTTTGCTTGATTAAGAAGATTAGCTGTTTCTGTAATTTCCTTTCCATCCCAGGTGTGATCATTATCCCGTAAATAGCGAACAATCCCCATCAAAATCGCACTAAAATTAGTTTCAATTTTTTCCTGATAGGCAAGCAGTTTCTCATCAAGACTAGGCATGTACAGATTCATGACAAGCGCTACCCCTACTCCTACGGCGATTAATATCGTTTCATTAATCAGAAGAGCAAAAGAAATGTCACCCGACCCATATAGATGCATGATAATGACGCTGCTCGTTACAATCCCTTCATTAATCTTCAAAGCAACTGTAGTTGGAATGAAAATCAAAAGAATCAATCCTATTATCAATGGATGGAAGGCAATAAACTGAAACAATAGGGTGGAATAAACCATTGCGATTATACAAGCCAAAAATCGATGCCAGGAGGCATACACCGATTTCTTTTTTGTAACTTGTATGCATAAAATCGTAATGATTCCCGCTGCCGAAAAATGATCCAGGTTAAGCATTTGTGCAATAATAATTGCCAAGGTTGCCCCCAAAGCAGTTTTAATCGTTCTGTATCCGATTTTAAACATTGTTATGTATCACCTGGCTCTTTCACTATCTATTATAATACTATCAGCAATTCAGATAATTTTACAGTCCTTAGAACGAAAATTTTCAATTTTTAAAAATACATTTTCTCGAAAATACATTATATGGATAAAATAAAAAAAGGTAACCAAAAGTTACCTTTTTTTATAATTATATACGAATACTTTGGCTTATAAAACTTTTTCTAAAAAGTCTTTTGCACGCTGACTTTTCGGATTGGAAAAGAACTCTTCAGGAGCACTTTCTTCAACAAGCAGGCCTTCGTCTAAGAAAAGTACACGATCGGCCACTTCTTTAGCAAACCCCATTTCATGCGTTACAATCAGCATAGTCATCCCTGTATGAGCAAGCGACTTCATAACGTCGAGTACTTCTTTTACCATCTCAGGATCAAGTGCTGAAGTAGGCTCATCAAAAAGCATTACTTCCGGGTTCATCGCCAATGCGCGAGCAATAGCGACCCTTTGTTTTTGTCCACCGGATAGACGGTTAGGATAAGACGATTCTTTATCAGCCAACCCGACTTTTTTCAAAAGCTCACGAGCTTGATTTACCGCTTCTGCCTTCGATAATTTTTTCACCTTCATAGGCGCGTATGTCAAATTCTCTAGCACGGTTTTATGAGGGAATAAATGAAAATGCTGAAATACCATCCCTACATTTTCACGGACTTTCATTATGTTGGTCTTTTTTTCAGTAATACTTTGATCCTTAAACCAAATTTGGCCATCAGTTGGTGTCTCAAGCATATTGATACATCGTAAGAAAGTTGATTTTCCTGAACCAGAAGGACCGATAATCGCTAACACTTCACCCTGTCCTATCTCGGTGCTAATCCCCTTTAATACTTCGAGCTTACCATAATTTTTTTTTAGTTTATCAATTTTAATCACTGCGTCTCATTCTCCTTTCAATTACTTTGCCTAAGATGGTAAGAACCATTACCATCACATAATAAATGAGACCGGCAAATAAAATCGGCTCGAAGAATTTATATGTCTCACCGCCGACAATATAAGAACGGCGCATAATATCTCCTAATCCAATAATTGTAACAACTGCAGATTCCTTTGTTAAAGAAATCAATTCGTTCACAAGAGATGGCAAGATATTCTTGATCGCCTGCGGCAGAATAATGTTAAGCATCATGCTAGAATAGGGCACCCCAAGTGCAAGCGCAGCCTCACGCTGACCTTTATCAACCGCTAATATACCTCCCCTGATTATCTCTGAGATATATGCGGCAGAGTTTAAGCCGAAAGCTAAGAATGCTGCTTGAAATGCTTCGATTTGAATTCCTAATATTTGTGGTGAACCAAAATAAATAAGCATCAATTGCAGGACTAATGGTGTACCGCGGAAAATCGATGTATAAAAGTCAGCAATCCAATTTAATGGCTTAATTCTACTGATTTTCAGTATTGATAATAATATCCCCAATATAAAACCGATGACAGCCGCAACCGCTACAACCTTTAAAGTAGTCGGTATTCCCTCCATAATATATGGAAGGGACGGCCTAATCGTCTCAAAATCCAGATTCACTCCATTCATCCTCTCTTATGAAGGCCAGTACCTAGGCCCTTCTTGCTTCATTTTCAAAAACAATAAAGCGCGGAAAAACGTTCAGAAGGCATACTAAATGCTTCTGAACGCTTTTCATCTCTCTGTATTATTCAGTTTCGCTGCCGCCAAACCATTTTAGTATTAATTTTTCCATTTCACCATTTTCTAGCATTTTTTTCAATTCAGTATTAAATTCTTCTGTTAACTTGCTCCCTTTTTGGAAAGCAATTGCTGAACCAGCATCCTCTTCACCAGACTCGATCACATAGCCTACTAAATCTTTATTGTCCTTTAAATAGCCCTTAGCCACAGTATCTTCCATTATTACTGCATCAAAACGTCCTGAAGACATTTCTTGAACAACTTCTGGAATCCTATTTCGTTTTTCAACTTTCATCCCGATATCTTTATTTTTATTCAAGTCAGTTGCCAATGTCTCTTGGATGGACGCAAGCTGTACGCCTACCGTTTTCCCTTTTAAATCTTCAACGGTTTTAATCTTACTGTCTTTTGTCGTAACAATCATGTTTTTAGCTGTATAGTAAATGTCACTAAAATCGACTGATTGCTCACGTTTAGCTGTCGGAGTCATTCCAGAGATAACAAAATCGATTGATTTATTTTCAAGTGCCGGTACAAGGCTATTAAAGTCAATATCCTTCACTTCAACCTCATAACCTAATTTTTTACCGATGGCCTTAGCGATATCAATGTCAAATCCTTTTATTTCATCGCTTTTCGAAGTTTCAACATATTCAAAAGGCGGATAATCCGCAGAGGTTCCCATTACTAGAACTTTTTTGTCTTTATTATCAGCTGTGTTAGTATCTTTTTTCTCTGATGTTCCGCATGCTGCTAAAATACCTACTAATAAAACAGAAGTAAGCAACAATGCTAACTGCTTTTTCAACTTCATTATTATTCCTCCAAAATGATATTTTCAATTCTCTTGGTATTAAATTTAGTTTTTGTTAAATTATTAATTAATTTGATTAACTAATATTCATACACTAATATGTATTTTAACACACTCTAGTAATTATTCAATAACGTTAAAAATAGATTTATTTTTTAGAATATTCTCATAACTAATTTTATTTTTCATACATTTACTTCATTTAAAGCATATCTGTTTGCCTTATCTATCTTTTATCCTAAAAGTTCCTTAATTATGCAGAATAATGAATAAAAAAACCCGCCAAATTGGCGGATTTCATCCTTGTAAGTTAGCTTACAAAAAAGTAACTTACACTTCTTCGCAATATTGATCGAAGTAATCTTGCAATTTTTCGACAACAGACATTGGATGATGCCCTTCGATTTCATGACGTTCTATCATCGTAATGATTTTTCCATCCTTCAGTAGAGCAAATGATGGTGAAGACGGTGGATAACCTTCGAAATAATCACGGGCCTTCTCCGTTGCTTCTTTATCTTGACCAGCAAAAACAGTTACAAGCTGATCAGGGCGCTTATCATTATGAATGGCATGAGCTGCAGCCGGTCTAGCAATCCCTCCTGCACATCCACAAACAGAGTTGACCATAACAAGAGTCGTTCCTTTTTGTGCAAAAACCTCTTCTACTTCCTCAGGGGTAGTCAGTTCTGTATATCCAGCAGTCTTAATCTCATCGCGAGCTTGTTTGACCACGTCGTTCATTAAAAAATTGAAATCCATATTCATAGTATGTGCTCCTTCCAAGTTTTCTCTTCAATCCTATCATAACAATTGCCTCATCTTGATTCAATATATTTACCTTGTAAAACAACAGAAAGCACAGAACTAACATGTTTAAACGAAAAAGAAGCGGGAATCATATAGTTTACAACAAGATAATTTCATCTACAAAAGGATGGGGCATTATGCGTAGCATTTATGCCCCATCCTTTTCTTTTTTAATTTGACTTAAAAGTATCCGTGAAAGATTGAAATGCTTGCTGAACAGCAGTAGTAACGGTTTTATTCCCGGACATTACCTGGTTTTCGAGCACAGGAAGCAGACCTTTAACGGTTTCATTTTTATAGAACATCGTTTTGAGTTGGTGATCAATTAATGAATATAACCATTCTTTAGATTGCATCCTTCTCCGCTCTTGAAAAACACCTGACTCATTCGTTGTATCAGAGAACTCCTGTAGCACATCCCAAAGCTCGGGAATCCCTTTACCAGTTACTGAAGAACAAGTGTATGCTTTTCCTGCCCATCCTTTGGTTGCAGGCTGAAGGAAATGCAAAATTCTACTGTATTCTGACTTTGTTCTAATCGCAAGCGGAATGTTCTCACCATCTGCTTTATTGACCACAATTCCATCTACAAGTTCCATAATCCCTTTTTTCATGCCCTGTAATTCATCCCCTGCACCTGTAAGGACAAGCAACATGAAAAAGTCGACCATGCTCCGGACAATTGCTTCACTCTGACCAACACCTACTGTTTCTATCAATATGACATCAAATCCTGCCGCCTCACAGAGCAACATCGTTTCCCTCGTTTTACGGTGAACCCCGCCCAAGGTTCCTTCCGATGGGGATGGCCTGATGAAGGCACGAGGATTTCGTGCAAGCTCCTCCATCCTCGTCTTGTCCCCAAGTATACTTCCTCCATTGATTGAGGAACTCGGATCGACAGCCAGGACTGCCACCATATAACCCCTATCACATAAATAGTTACCAAACGTCTCGATAAATGTACTCTTTCCGGCACCCGGTACGCCAGATATCCCGATGCGAAGCGAGTTCCCTGTATGAGGCAAAATAGAATGCAATAATTCTTGTGCCAAATCAAAGTGGTGGGGAGCATTACTTTCTACCAGTGTAATCCCTTTAGCAAGCTTTGCTCTTTCGCCTTTTATGATACCTTCTTTAAGTTCAGGGATAGAAATCTTTACATTGTGCTTTTTGACGAATTTGTTTTTCGAAGCTTTATTATGGCTGGCTGCTAATTCCACACCTGGCTTTAATGAAGAAGCAAAACCTTCCTGATTGTTGAGATCGACCCATTCCGGCTTCTTGTCTTCACTCATTACTGCGCCACTTCCTCATATCCGAGGCGATTGTATATTTCCTGAAGCACTTTTTTCGCTGCCTGAGGAATGACTGTACCAGGACCAAAAATGGCAGAAGCACCATTTTGCATTAAATAATCATAATCCTGCGCAGGAATAACACCGCCGACGATGACAATAATATCTTCACGACCTAATTTTTTTAATTCTGACATCAGCTGTGGCAACAATGTTTTATGGCCGGCAGCAAGCGAACTCATACCGACAACATGAACATCATTTTCAACGGCTTGAAGCGCAGTTTCTTCTGGCGTTTGAAATAGCGGTCCTATATCAACATCATAGCCTAAATCAGCAAAACCTGTTCCGACTACTTTCGCTCCACGGTCATGTCCGTCCTGACCCATTTTAGCCATCAGTAACCGTGGTCTTCTTCCTTCATTTTCAAGGAATTCTTCTGTCATTTGGACGACTTCCTCAATCTCTGCTTCTTTTGAATAAGCAGAGCTATATACACCACTGATAGAACGGATTGTTGCTTTGTGACGTCCAGCCACGTCTTCGATAGCATCAGAAATTTCACCAAGCGAAGCCCGTACGCGGGTAGCCTGCACAGCTAATTCAAGCATGTTGCCTTCACCTGTTCTAGCAGCCAGAGTTAGCGCTTGAAGAGCTTCATCGACCATAGCCTGATCACGGTTCGCTTTTAATTCGCTCAAACGCTTTAGCTGACTTTCGCGAACTGCCGTATTATCAATTTCCAGTATTTCAATTGGATCTTCTTTTTTCAGACGATATTTATTGACGCCAACGATTGTTTCATCTTGAGAGTCAATTTTAGCCTGACGTTTCGCTGCCGCTTCTTCGATTCTCATTTTTGGAAGACCAGTTTCAATTGCCTTAGCCATCCCGCCAAGCCCTTCGATTTCTTCGATATGAGCCCAAGCCCGTTCAATTAATTCATTAGTGAGCGACTCAACGTAATATGAACCCGCCCATGGATCAATAACCTTTGTAATTCCTGTTTCCTCCTGCAGATAAAGCTGTGTATTACGAGCAATACGAGCCGAGAAATCAGTTGGCAAGGCAATCGCCTCATCTAATGCGTTCGTATGCAGGGATTGTGTATGACCAAGTGCAGCCGCATGTGCTTCAATCAAAGTCCGTGCGACATTGTTAAACGGATCCTGCTCAGAAAGGCTCCATCCTGAGGTTTGAGAATGGGTTCTCAATGCCATTGCTTTTTTATTTTTCGGTTCAAATTGTTTCATTAGTTTTGACCAAATAAAACGGCCCGCCCTCATTTTCGCTACTTCCATGAAGTAGTTCATTCCTACAGCCCAGAAGAATGAAAGACGTGGTGCAAATTTATCGATATCGATTCCGGCTTTCATTCCTGTACGTGCATACTCAAGTCCATCAGCCAACGTATAGGCGAGCTCGATGTCCGCCGGAGCACCTGCTTCTTGCAAATGATAACCGGAAATGGAGATCGAATTAAATTTAGGCATATATTTGGATGTATACTCAAAAATATCAGCTATAATTTTCATCGACATCTCAGGTGGATAGATATACGTATTCCGAACCATATATTCCTTTAAAATGTCATTTTGAATCGTACCTGAAAGTTTATCCTGTGTAACCCCTTGCTCTTCAGCTGTCACAATATAAAAAGCCAGAATAGGTAATACCGCACCATTCATCGTCATCGATACTGACATTTGATCAAGCGGAATTCCGTCGAACAAGATTTTCATATCAAGAATGGAGTCAATTGCAACTCCCGCTTTTCCAACATCACCGACAACACGCGGATGGTCTGAGTCATAGCCACGGTGAGTAGCTAAATCGAAGGCAACTGAGAGACCCTTTTGCCCCATCGCTAGATTACGTCGGTAAAACGCATTGGATTCCTCAGCTGTCGAAAAGCCTGCATACTGCCGGACGGTCCAAGGGCGATTAACGTACATGGAAGGATATGGCCCTCTTGTAAACGGAGCAATACCTGGCACACTTTCCATATGCTCCAACTTGTGATTATCTTCTTTGACATAAAGCGGTTTAACCCTTATTTGTTCATTCGTTTCAAACAAAAGGTCGTCAATATTTTGTTCAACTGCTATCTCGGCTTCTTTTCTCCATGCTTCAACCGTTCCTTTTATCTCAGCCTTAGCAGGATTTATGGTAGAAAAATTCGGTTTTTTCATCTTAGTTCACCCCTAGCGCTTGTAGTAATTCTATCAAAATTGCTACAGCATTCGTTTTAACATGGATAAATTCTTTAACTCCGGCTTCACTTAGTGAGATTTCCAATTCTTCTGTCTGCTTACCGGCTATATAAAGATTAATTTCAGGGAACTGCTTTTTAATTTCTTTGATTGTCGTTTTTGCTAATTCCGAGTAGTCATTATCACTGCCACAAACACAATAGATGGGAAGATTTGTTGATGCTACGTAATCGACTGCATCCTGGATTGATTGACAGCCTGCACTTTCTACTGTTTCAATGCCCCCTGCTGCAACTAGCCCCTTAACAAAATCAGCACGAGGTTTGTAGGATTTAAGTTCTTTTAAATTAATTAATCCGATTTTCGGGGCTTCTCCACTACGTTGTTTAAAAGTTTCACTCCGTAATCTTAACTGTTCGAATTGGACTGAAATGCGCTCCAACGTAATTGGTGTAATCTCCACTGGCTTCTCTACAACCATATATGACACCTGTTTTTCTTGTGTTGGAGTTTTGATCTTATCTGCGGGATTCGGATATACATTCGTTCCGATAATACTTTCTTTTCTTAACGCAGCATTTTGAATTCTTCCTTGGTAAACTTCAACTAAATCTGCCTGTAAGGAGCCGTGCTTAATTGCTTCAAAAATTCCACCAGCTGTATCGATTTCAAGGAACTTCATCCACGCTTTTTCAGCCAGTTCATCCGTCAATTGCTCTACATACCAAGAACCGCCTGCAGGATCGACCACTGTCGTAATATTCGTTTCTTCTTTTAATATCAAGTGTGTATTTCGTGCGATTCTTTCTGAAAAATCATCAGATTCCCCGAATGCATGATTAAATGGATGAATTTGCAAATATTGAATTCCTCCAATCGCAGCAGCAAAAGCTTGATTGGTGGTACGAAGAATGTTGACGTGCTGATCATATAGGGTTTCTGTCAATTCGGACGTTACAGCGTGTATTGCCATTTTAAAATGATGTGGAGCTGTATCAAAGGCTTTAGCAAGACCAGCCCAAAGTCGCCTAGCCGCTCTCAGCTTCGCAATTGACATAAAGTAATTGGAGTCAACTGCAAAAGAAAATACGATTTTTTCTGTAATCTCAGATATAGAAAGCCCTTGTTTTTGACCTTCCAATACATATTGGACAGCTACAGCCAATCCGTAAGCAATCTCTTGAACAGCATTGGCCCCGCCATTATGGAATACAGCAGTATTAACCAGAACTGTCTTTAAATTTGGTCCAACTTTTTGATAATCTTGAACTGTTTTTATCCATTCAGCAAAATATTGGTCTGTATCTTCTGGGAGCTGACCACCAATAAGCCATTCTGCAATTGGATCCTCTGCCAGCACACCTTTCAACTGGGCTTTTTGCAGATCCGCAACAGCTTTGATTTGTGGGAAAAATTCTTTTTGTTTCCCCTTAAGGTCAATGAACACTGGGAGTTCCTTTAACGGGATATTATTAAACAATTTTTCAATTCTTGCCCCCTCAGCAAGTAAACGAGCCGGGTATGCAACGACATTTTGACCGCGCTTAAATGCCGCTTGCATCTTTTCATTTGCCTCATCTGCTGTGATACCGCTTACAGGCTGAACGACAAGCCAAGGTTGTTCATAATAACCTGTCGGAGTAATTCCGCGAGTAAATGGAAAAAATCCCGGTAATTCTGCTGTTTTTGCTGCTGAATCCTCCTTTTCTGTATAGAGTGGATTTAAAGTAATACCCTCATATGTATATGTTTTTAATTTTTCAACACTTTTACCTTTTAAACTGACTTCTGTAGCTTCTTTCCACTCTTCTAACGAAGGTTTAGGAAAGGTTATGTTTTTTACATCTTTCAGTTCCATCTGTAATCGCTTTCTTATCGTTTACTACCCGAATCGCTCTATCCCTTAATAACGGAGACCGAACGCTCAGTCAGTTAATAAGAAAACCGCCCTCCCATCTAATAATCTGAATTATAATAACATTCTACCATATTTTTCTTGAAATTTAAGCTAATAGAAATTAGTACAGTCTGTTGTATAGAAAGTCTATACCATTTCTATTGAAGTACAGTTAGCTGTGTATTAGAACAGCTCTCTATAAAATAATAAGCAAAAATAAAAATTTTGTCGATGTTTTTCTATTTTCCAATAAAAATTTATTAATAAACAAGTAATGAAGCACAGAAAAAAAGGAAGAAACCTTCTAGGCTCTTCCTCCTTCTTCCCTTATTCTAGTAAATAGATGTATTGTCTTCGGTAATCTTTTCGATGATTTCTTTAACTCTTGCAAGGAATCGGCCGCATACCAGTCCGTCCAATACACGATGGTCTAGTGACAAACAAAGGTTTACCATGTCACGGACCGCAATCATGTCGTTAATAATCACCGGCCGTTTTACTATTGTTTCGACTTGTAGAATAGCTGCCTGTGGATAATTAATAATTCCCATGGATTGGACGGAACCGAATGAACCAGTGTTATTTACAGTGAACGTACCTCCTTGCATGTCCTCCGATTTTAATTTACCTGCCTTCACTTTAGATGCAAGTTCTTTTATCTCCCTAGCAATACCTTTAATTGATTTTTCATCTGCATTTTTTATGACAGGTACAAATAAGGCATCTTCTGTGGCAACGGCTATTGAAATATTGATTTCTTTCTTTTGAATGATTTTATCTCCTGCCCACATCGAGTTGATTTCCGGAAATTCCGTAAGAGCTTGAGCAACTGCTTTTACAAAGAATGCAAAGTAAGTTAAGTTGTAGCCTTCTTTTTGTTTAAAATCGGTTTTTAGTGAATCACGTAACTTTACCATGTTGCTTGCGTCAACTTCTACCATCGTCCAAGCATGAGGAATTTCATGCTTACTTTTTAACATATTGGAAGCAATCGCTTTCCTCACCCCGGTAACGGGTATTTCCCTGTCCCCAGTCGCAGTCGGAATTATGATTTCTGTACTAGCTCGCTGAGTGACTGGTGAGATAGTCTCTTCGCGAACGGATTCGGGAATAGCGGAAGGAGCATCAGCTTTAGGAAGAGTACCGGATTCAAGAAGTTTCAGTAAATCTTTACGGGTAATCCGTCCCTCACTTCCTGTACCTTTTACTTTGGAAAGGTCAATTCCATGTTCCTGAGAGAGTTTTAATACAGCTGGTGAAAAGCGGGTTTTCCCTGGTGCTTCACTAGATGTGTGAACATCCCTTGTTTCATTTGAATCATTTTTCTCACTATATGACTCTGCTTGACCTTCCGTTTTTTCTGCTTTTACCGTTTCAACTTCAATCGAGCAAATAACTTCTCCTACTGCCAACGTTTGATTTTCGTCTGCTTTCAATTCCTTAATGATACCGGTAAAGGAAGAAGGAACCTCAGCATTTACTTTATCTGTCATCACTTCAGCAAGCGGGTCATATTTAGTGACACGATCCCCTGGCTTAACAAGCCATTTACTGATAGTTCCCTCTGTGACACTTTCACCTAGTTGAGGCATTTTCATTAGTTCCGTAGCCATGATTTGTTCCTCCTACTTATCAGTCATTAAAACTCAGCCAGTTCTCTCATCGCTTTTTCCACTTTATCTGGATTCACCATAAAATGTTTTTCCATCGTAGGAGCATATGGCATGGCAGGAATATCAGGACCGGCTAACCGTTTAATCGGAGCATCCAAATCAAATAGGCAATGTTCGGCAATGATGGCTGCGACCTCACTCATAATGCTTCCTTCTTTATTATCCTCTGTAACCAGTAAGACTTTCCCCGTTCTAGAAGCCGCTTCAATGATAGCTTCCTTATCTAATGGGTACACGGTTCGCAAGTCCAGAATATGAGCAGATATACCATCTGCAGCTAATTTTTCTGCTGCCTGGAGTGCAAAATGCACACAAAGACCATAGGATATGACCGTGATGTCTTCCCCTTCTCTTTTCACATCGGCTTTGCCAATGGGAAGTACATAATCTTCAGTTGGTACCTCACCTTTAATCAAGCGGTAAGCGCGTTTATGTTCAAAGAAAAGCACTGGATCTTCATCTCGAATGGCTGCTTTAAGCAACCCTTTTACATCATAGGGAGTGGAGGGCATGACAATTTTCAAGCCCGGTTGATTTGCAAAGAGAGCTTCAACAGATTGCGAATGATATAGGGCTCCATGAATCCCTCCCCCATAAGGTGCACGTATGACGATAGGACAGCTCCAATCATTATTAGAACGGTATCTAATTTTGGCCGCTTCTGAGACAATTTGGTTTACAGCCGGCATGATAAAATCAGCAAATTGCATTTCAGCTATCGGCCGAAGACCATACATAGCGGCTCCAATTCCAACTCCTGCAATTGCTGATTCAGCTAGGGGAGTATCAATAACTCTGGCTTCACCAAATTGGTCGTATAATCCATTAGTAGCTTTGAAGACCCCACCTTTTTTCCCTACATCTTCTCCCAGTACAAACACACGAGAATCTCTTTCCATCTCTTCCCTCATTGCCATTGTAACGGCATCTATATAAGAAATCACTGGCATTCTATTACCCCCTTACTTTTGTGCATACACATGATTCATAGCACTTTCAGCCTTCGGATATGGAGCATTTTCGGCATAGTCAGTTGCTTCGTTGACTATTACCATCACTTCATCATTCATTTGTTTTTCAAGCGCATCATCCATAATTCCTGTTTCCTTTAAATACGCTCCAAAGGTCTTGATGGAATCCTTTGTCTTCGCTTCTGCCACTTCGTCCGCAGTTCGGTAGCTTCTGTCATCATCATCACTTGAATGAGGGGTGAGCCTATACGAAACCGTTTCAATCAAAGTGGGTCCCTCGCCCCTGCGAGCACGGTCTGCCGCTTCTTTAACCGCTTCGTATACTTCTAATGGGTCATTGCCATCCACAGTTATTCCAGGCATACCATAGCCAATCGCCCGATCCGAAACATTTTCACAGGAAAGTTGTTTCGAAATAGGAACAGAAATCGCATATTTATTATTTTCACACATAAAGATGACCGGAAGCTTATGCACACCTGCAAAATTTGCTCCTTCATGAAAATCTCCCTGGTTGGATGAACCCTCTCCAAATGTGACGAATGTAACTAGATCCTTCCCTTCCATCTTCCCGGCAAGGGCAATTCCCACTGCATGGGGAACCTGAGTCGTTACAGGGGAAGACCCAGTGACAATTCGGTTTTTCTTCTGGCCAAAATGACCTGGCATTTGCCGTCCACCAGAATTGGGATCTTCCTCTTTTGCAAATCCTGAAAGCATCAAGTCCTTTGCGGTCATTCCAAATGTCAGAACCACTCCAACATCTCGGTAATAGGGTAATACATAGTCCTTTTGACGATCCAATGCAAACGCAGCCCCAACCTGAGCTGCCTCCTGTCCCTGACAAGAAATTACAAAGGGGATTTTCCCGGAACGGTTCAACAGCCACATCCGCTCATCAATCCTACGGGACAAAAGCATTGTCCGGTACATATCTAAAACTGTTTCCTCATTTAAGCCTAATTGTTCATGACGTTTTTCTACCATCATAAAACCTCCTGACCTTATTCTTTATGAATGAATGGCAAGTCCATCGACTGCTAACGCTGCCTCGCCGATTGCTTCAGAAAGACTTGGATGTGGATGAATCGTTTTTGCTACTTCCCAAGGTGTCGCATCTAGTACTTTTGCAAGACCTGCTTCAGAAATCATATCGGTTACATGTGGTCCAATCATGTGAACGCCTAAGATATCATTCGTTTTTTTGTCTGCAATGATTTTGACAAAACCATCTGCTTCCCCGAAAACGAGGGCCTTACCTACTGCCCTGAACGGAAACTTTCCTGTTTTAAGGTCATAGCCTTCCTTTTTTGCCTGTTCTTCTGTCAAACCAACACTTGCAGCTTCGGGACTTGAATATACACATTTTGAAATAAGCGAATAATCTATACTCTCAGGTTTATTGCCTGTCATATGTTCAACAGCTGTAATACCTTCATGGGAGGCAACGTGTGCCAACTGCAAACCACCGATACAATCACCGATTGCATAGATATGTGTTTCTTTAGTTTGGAAGAACTCATTGGTTTCGATAAAACCTTTTTCTTTCACTATTTCTGTATTTTCAAGGCCGATTCCTTCAACATTTGCCGATCTGCCTACGGAAACCAGCATTTTTTCAGCTGTGAATTCCTCGGTGGTTCCTTTTATTTCAGCAGAAATAGATACCGAATCTTCTATTTTCAGCGTTTCCGATAATACCTTAGCCCCTGTAACAAACTTGACGCCTTTTTTCGTTAGAAGACGAAGCATTTCATTTGAAATCTCATGGTCCTCAGTCGGGATGATTCTATCTGCATATTCCAGAACCGTTACTTCCACACCAAAATCATTCAGCATCGAGGCCCATTCAATACCAATCACACCCCCGCCTACAATAATAATTGATTTTGGCAAGCTCTCTAGCTTTAGTGCTTCATCAGACGTAAGTACATATTCTCCATCAATAGGTAAACCGGGTAATGTCTTCGGGCGTGAACCGGTAGCAATAATGATATTCTGAGGGATAAGCATTTCATTTTCACTGCCATTATTCATTTCTACGGAAATCGTTCCGGGCATCGGTGAAAATATAGATGGACCAAGTATACGCCCTAAGCCTTCATAAACCGTTATCTTCCCTTGTTTCATTAAGTGTTGAACCCCTCTATAAAGTTGATCAACAATTTTATTTTTTCTGTCCTGCACCTTAAGGAAATCTACATTAACATCCCCGGTGACAATACCGAATTCCTCACTTTTCACTGCAGTCTGATACACTTCTGCACTTCTTAAAAGCGCTTTTGAAGGGATACAGCCTTTATGTAGACACGTCCCGCCGAGTTTGCCTTTCTCCACGACAGCCGTTTTCAAACCTAATTGAGCAGCCCTAATTGCTGCCACATACCCGCCTGTTCCTCCGCCTAGGATAACAAGGTCAAATTCTTCAGCCAAAACCACTCCTCCTCACTATTAAACAGTTGTTACCGTTTTTACTTGCCCTATGTTTATTACGTTATCAATGTTGAAAATTCCTGTGTTTATCAAAAAAAAACACAGGAATCTATATCTTTTACAACTTAAATCATCTTCGTCCATTTAAGATATGCTTTTCATTTTGTAGAAATTGACTCCGTGAATTCCGCATACGTTCAATGCGCTCCTCTGCCATCCTATCAGCTGCTTTATAGGTTGGGATATTATCACGTTTTGCAATCTCAATGACTCGTTCAATGGTATCATAAACCGTTTCCACTTTCTTAAGAGCTCTTTCCCGGTTATAACCTAAAAGCTCATCAGCCACATTTATGACTCCACCTGCATTAATTACATAATCAGGAGCATACACAATTCCTTTTTCATGTATTTGGTCACCATGAACAGGTTCTTTTAACTGATTATTAGCTGCACCTGCAATGACCTTAGCTTTGATTTGATTAATCGTTTGATCGTTTATTACAGCACCTAATGCACAAGGTGCATAAATATCACATTGAACACCATAAATTTCATCAGGATTTACGGCAGTTGCACCAAAGGATTCGACTGCTCTGGCTACACTCTCTTTATTAATATCCGTAACAATCAGCTTAGCGCCCTCCTCATGAAGGTGACGGCATAAGTTATAAGCTACATTCCCGACACCTTGGACTGCAATCACCTTGCCTTCTAGAGAATCAGTGCCGAATGCTTCTTTTGCTGCAGCTTTCATACCCCGATATACCCCGTAAGCAGTAACAGGTGAAGGGTTACCTGAAGAACCGAATGCAGGGGAGATACCTGTCACGAAGTCTGTTTCTTCGTGAATGAGATCCATATCTTCAACCGTTGTTCCAACATCTTCAGCTGTTATATAACGACCATTCAATCCTTGGATATATCTGCCGAATGCACGGAACATTTCTTCATTTTTATCCTTGCGTGGATCGCCGATGATGACCGTTTTTCCTCCGCCTAAATTTAAGCCAGCGGCTGCGTTCTTATAAGTCATTCCTTTTGAAAGCCTTAAAGCATCTTCTATGGCTTCTTCTTCTGTAGCATACGTCCACATCCGCGTGCCTCCAAGAGCAGGCCCTAAAGTCGTATCATGAATAGCAATAATCGCTTTTAATCCAGATTGTTTATCCTGACAGAAAAGAAGTTGTTCGTAATCATATTTTTCAAGATATTTAAAAATTTCCATAAAAGAATCCTCCCTAGATGTTTTTATTAAGTGACAGATAAGAGAGGCTGACAATTACTCCTCATTCTTACTGGGTTACTTCGTTCATGCAAATAATATCCGCTAATTTCATGATATTTTTCCCTTTGGAGAATGGTTCCCGGAAGAAACCCATGTACTATTCAATATGCAAATTACATGCCAATAAAAGGTATCTTTTTACTAAAAACGAATATTCCGGTTAATAAGCGGCCAATAATAACCTTTACATATTTTTTAAATATTTCATGTTAGAAGTTGAACCAATTTACATTAGAATATTTTCTAAAATCATACGCAAATTATTTCACATAATGCAATATTTTGCACGCAAATAACTTCACAGTTCTAACTTTTCCATCTTGTAATATAAATTTCTTACTGAAATTCCAAGGGCCCTAGCTGTAAGTGTTTTATTTCCCTTGTGAGTATATATCGCTTGCTGAATAATTTCGGCTTCATACTGATCTATTATTTCCGAGAGCGGTTTCCCCAATACGTAGATAGAAGGTTTTGTCACGACTTTATCCTGTTTTAATGGAATCGCCTCGATAAAATCCGGAATATGCTGTATATCTATAATTGTCTCATTTAATTTCATGAAGATAATCGCTCGCCCTAAAATATTTTCCAGCTCTCTTACGTTTCCTGGCCAATTATAGATTTGCATTTTATGGATGGCTGCTTCGGTAATCCCTTCAATACTCCGTCCGTATTCTTGATTGATTTTATTAATTAAATGCTCCGCTAATTCTCGCATATCTTCTTTTCGTTTTCGTAACGGGGTAATGAGAATGGGCATGCGATTTAACCGGAAATATAGGTCTTCCCGGAATAATCCATTACCAATGGCTTGTTCAAGATTAATATTGGTAGCAGCTATTACCCGGACATTGATTGGAATAGGCTTTGTTCCACCAACTCTGATGATTTCTTGTTCCTGCAATACTCGAAGTAATTTTGCCTGAATGTTAGCTGGTAATTCACCAATTTCATCCAAAAATATACTTCCTTGATTTGCCTCTTCAAAATAACCGATTTTCCCGCCTCTTATCGCACCGGTAAAGGCCCCTTCCTCATAACCAAACAGTTCACTTTCAAGTAATGATTCAGAAATTGCCGCACAGTTTACACGTACAAACTTATTAAATTTCCTATCGCTCGCATTATGGATAGCATGGGCAAACAACTCCTTGCCTGTCCCTGATTCCCCTCTCAACAAAACAGTGGCCGGGGTTCTTGCAGATAATTTCGCCTGTTCAACCGGAAGCTTCATTTCTTCAGAAGCTCCAATTATATCATCAAAGGAGTATTTGGCCTGCAAAGTCCTAATAATTTGACGTGCTCGATTCAATTCGTGAGTTAAAGCTTGAATTTCTGAAACATCATGTATGACCCCAACACTTCCTTTTAGACGTCCGTCTACAATAATCGGAGCAACATTAACAATTACTTCCTTATGCTTTGGACCGACACGCATATTGACACCACGAACCGGCTTTTTTGTTTGAAGCACCTTCATATGCATACTTTCACCTTCATAAATATCTATAGAAGCCGGCTTTCCAATCACCTGATTCTTTGTTAAACCAGTAAGTCTTGTATATGCTGGATTGATCAAAAGCCCCCTTCCTTGATCATCAACGACAGATATAGCTTCGTCACTTGAGTGAATAATCGCTTCAAGCATCGTCTGAATCTCTTTTAAATCAGTAATCTGTTCAGCTAATTGTACCGCTTCCGTTTTATCCTTAAACATAGAAAATGCCCCTATAATTTCTTCCTCTGCATTCATTAAAGGGATTCTTGTCGTGATGAAATCCATCCCATTCTCGAGGGTGATCCGTCGATTTTCTTCCCTCTGTTTAGTTTCCATTACTCTCAGTAATCCACTTGAAGGGATGATATCTTTAATATGCTTACCAATCACTGATTCACGCTTTGTATTCGATACTCGTTCCGCACTATCGTTAAACATTATGACATATCCATTGTGATCGATGACTATCATTCCGTCACTGGTTGTATTAAGTATTAAGTCCATTTTTGCTGAAGCATTCTCCAATTTATTTATAAGACGATTTTTCTCTTCAAATAGGTTGGTAAGAATATGAGCGACGATTCCTGGAATGAGTATTGTTTGATCATCCATATCTTTTTTTATCTTATTAAAGACAGACGGATTTCCTGTTGTATCAATAATAATGTCTAAGCCTTTATCTAGCGCACTGCTCCAATTTGATACAGTAGAAATCCCTCGTTCTTTTGCAGCAAGTATACCTTCAGCAGCTTCGTTCGTATCTGCCATACAAACAATTGAGAATTCTTCGATTTCCGAAAGGAGCTTCAACACCGTTGTCCCCCCTACTCCTCCTCCTACTATCATGACTTTTTGCATTTTCATTCCCCCTTTTATTTTGCTATTTTTTTCTCAATTTTTATTATCTCTGCAATTTTTTTCATACTATATACCCTCATTTTACCATATTAGTATCGACTATAAATAGTCACCATCTTCCAGGCTTTTTCTAAGTTCCCGAAACTTGACAAATTTCCTATATCCTTTATCATTTTTTAAAGACGGAATTTTTGGAAGGGATTTGACTGCATGAAACGTTTAATCGCTTTTTTAGTTCTTTTTATTCCTGGTGCCTTCGCTGCCTATGGTATAAAAATAATGCGGGACATGGTCTTTGGTATTTTACAGCCCCCCTACCCAGTCCTTTGGCTACAATTTTTAATTGGGCTGCTTATCACAATTGGCGGGATAGCCTTTATAGCAGGATTCGTTCTTCATCGGGATCGGAAACAAAATAAGGTACAAAGCAGGTTTAATAAATTTTAAAACGCAAAAGAAGGTGCCATGAATGAATCATGGACACCTTCTTTCTTACCTCTATTCAAATTCTTCTCTGACTCGCTTCGCTATCTCTGGAAAATCGGTGATGATGGCGCTGCATCTCAAGCTGTATAATCGTTTCATATCTGATTCTTTATTAATGGTATATGGTCGTACAGGAACACCCGCACACATCGACGATTGAATGATGATATCAGGGGCAGCTCTGATATTTGGATGAATAGCGCTTCCTCCTATTGCCTTGGCATAAATCCACGGCATAAACAGACCATCTCGGTAAAGTGGTGCCGTTTCTATTTCAGGTGCCAGTTGATGACAATTAACTAAACTATAATGATTAAAAGAAGAAATGATTATCCTCTCTTCCATTTCGTAGCTACGAATGAGCCTAATGACTTTCTCTTCTAAACCTGGATATAGAAAGAGGGTATTTTTCAATTCAATAATGCATAAAAGCTGATTATTCTTTAGCCATATCAATAATTCTTCAAGCGTAGGAATTCTCTCATTACCCAATTTCCCTTTATAACTATTGGACGCATTAAAAGTTTTTAACTCCATTAAAGTCCGGTCCTTCACAAACCCAGAGGCATTCGTTGTTCGATTAAGCTTTTCATCGTGAATAATGACTACTTCACCATCTTTCGAGAGCTGAACATCCGTTTCAATACCGTCCGCCCCAACTCGGGCAGCTTCTTTGAAAGCCGACATCGTATTTTCCGGATGGGTTCCTGCTGATCCTCGATGAGCAAAGATTAAGGTCATCATGAAATCTGCCCCTCTCCCTAAAATCGCTATTTCCCCAATTTTATGAAAAGAAACAGAAAATTATTTCACTACGGTTATTTAATAGAAACTAATCGAAATGCAGGTAATTATTTTCTGCATAAAAAGTTCCTTTTGTAAGTTCATTTAATTTTTTTCCAAACTTTTAATTTGTAATCGGGTATCAGGAAAGGCCATTTGACCAATGGTAATTTCCCCGTCTCCTTTTGAATCGAGTGTATCCATTAATGACTTTCGTTTTTCATCTAATTGAAAAATTTCAGCCGTCAAGCTTTCAACTTGGCTCCTTGTTTGTTCATATTGATAATTTTGTGCTAAATTCAATTGACCTACAAACATATCATATACTTCCAGCTTTTCCTTTACTAATTCGAGGTTTTGAATTTTGGATTTGTATAGAAGTAATGTTTTATTCAATTCCTCTTTTAAGATTTCGCGGTTAAATCCTTGTACATTAATTATCGTTTTACGTTCCATTCGATTACCAATGACCGCCGCTCTCACTTTTCCATGTGCTTCAATTACCCCGCCGATTAACTTTCCTTTTTTTTCATCTGTGAAGATATTTTTTGCTTTCAGAAAACTTCCCAATGAATAAGAACCAATATGTATATTTTCACCCGCGATTATATGACATTCATTGGCATGCTTTACAAAGATGTTTCTTCCAGCAGAAATTTTCGACACACCCTTACCAAAAATGCCTCCTTTAATGAATACATCACCCACTTTTGACTTGATTTCTTTAACATTACTTACCCCAAGCTCACTTAAAATAGAAATATCCTTGGTTGCTGTTACTGAAAAATTATCAATAATCGCTCCTTTTACGGTCACACTTCCATCAAATTCGATATTCCCTGTTTCAATACCTACATCTCCCTCAATGACTAGGTGATCACCAACAGCAATCTTTCCCCCTCTAAATTCCACAACTCCATTAATTAATGCTCTCAGAATAATCTTTCCATTTTCTTCAATAGCAGCAACTGTTGTTCGATCATAAAGTAGTTTCTTATTCTTCCCTTTATTAGCCAATGCAAATTCTCCTGTTATGCTCCTTCCCATCTTTCCAGTTGTTGGCGGGACTTTTTCTCCTAACCAATCACCGCTTTTTACTTCATCGAGAAAACTCATGTCATAATAATCGGCTTTTCCATCTTCTCGAACCGCTGGTTTTCTTTCCGATTGTTTGAAATAGGTAACCACCGCATCCTTTCCGTGGACCGGTTCTATTCCCTTAGCGATAACTATTGAATCTTTGATTCTAAGTCCATTTTGTAATATATGCATTAAAATCCCTTCTGAAATATTCTCCCTTTGAAGCTCCTTTAAAATATTGTTCATAATTACTGAATAATTCTCTTTCAGATACTCTTTTGAACAATTAAGTTTGACACTAGTTGACATTTTATCTTCAGCTATATCCAACTCTATGGTCGGTTTTTGTTTTCCAATTTGAATTTTCGCTCCACTTGCTTGTGCAAGGGCATCCTTTAAGTCATTAAAATTCTCCAGTAGGATTTGTGGAAATTTTATTAAAATAGGATTTAAATGCAGAATGGAAAAACCCTTTTGAAAAACAGTAATATAAATTATTTCATTTTCCAATTCTAATACAAAATACTCATTTTTCTCATATATCATATATTTCCCCTTTGTGAATATAATTATATATACCTAATTATAATCTAAAAATTGAGAGAAAAAATAAAAACATACATATTTGACTAACTAATAATTCAGATAGTAAATGAAGTAGCAAGATGTTACTGTCTCTGATTACTTCCTAAGAGACTATAACGAACCCCAAACAAAAACGCCTTTTATTTATTGGATTCTTCCTGTAAAATCCAATAAATAAAAGGCGCTTAATTTTTGTAATCGGCAGCGTTAAAAATAATGAAGTTGCTGATTAGAAAAAATCACAAAGCAACTTCTTCATGTCTGCTTATCATCTAGACGGAGAATTACTATATATATTTAGCGGCTCTAGCCTTTATATGGTCAATTGTTAAATATTAAATCTCAACAATCGGTTCTCCCCCTACCCCTGTCAAGAAGCTTTATGCTCAAGACGAAGCTTATCAGCAACCATTGCAATGAACTCGGAATTCGTAGGTTTTGCCTTAGTCATGCTAACGGTATAACCGCGCGGTTTTAGGGCGCTTTAGTCCGATAAATTCCGATAAATTCACGGCAAAATTGGACGGCTTTACCGACACCTCTACGAAAAGTTTATAGGACTAGGAGGTTCGCTAAATTGGCGGCAAATCAGACGTACAATTCACGTAAATTCGCGTTCAAACAGCGAGTAAAAATTAATAAGGGTTTCAACGTAAGGGAAGCGTTCGACTTGTTTATTGAAGGGAAGAAGCTCGAAAAACGGTCGGATAAAACCATCAAGGCGTATTCTCAAATAATCGGAAAGTTTTGCCAGTGGTACGCCGATAATAATTACGAGGAGCTAAACGAGGCCACAATTAGTGAGTATATTCGGTATATGTCTTTCGATAAGGTTAAGTGGGACGACCACCCGACGAATCACTCGGCGCAAAGGGGCGTGTCGGCACGGTCGGTAAATAATATTATTCGCGTGCTGCGCGTGTTCTTTAACTACTTAGTCGAACACCGTTATGTATCGCACAACCCTGCGGAGCGCATCAAATATCAAACGGAAACTGACGATACTTTCGAGATATTCACTGACGACGATGTAATGCGACTACTATCTACTCCGAATATAAAAACGTTTACCGGCTTTCGGGATCGCGTAATGATGCTTATTTTAATTGATACGGGCTTGCGTATTGGAGAGCTCACTAGCCTTCGAATAAACGATGTAGACTTTACGTTAAGACAAATAACGGTGCGGGGCGAAATTGCTAAATCCAACCGTACGCGTATCTTGCCAATAACGAAGAAGACCGTCGGAGAAATACAAACCTTGGTCGATTATATAAACGTTGAGCCGGAGGATTACCTTTTCCTTACATCGTTTGGTGAGCGCTACAATGCGGATACCTTTTCGAAGATGCTTAAGAAGTACGCTGTTAAGGCAGACGTTTCTGGCGTTCGTGTATCGCCTCATACCTTCCGGCATTACTTTGCGATTAAGTATCTACGGTCGGGCGGTAATTCCTTTTCGTTAATGAAGATACTCGGACATACCGACATTAGCATGACTCAGCGTTACGTCAAATATGCCGAAGCAGACTTAAAGGAGAATCACGACTTAGCATCACCTGTCGCAAACCTTTTTGAAAAGGGCAACGCTAAGAAGCGACGTGGACGAGTATATAAATAAGAAGAAAGGCGACCAAATGCGGTCGCTTTTTCTACTTTCACATACAAAAAAAGCCCCAACCGCGAAGGCCGGGGGGTTGTCTTACTCCGGTTTATCTCGTGAAATCACTTCGGAAGGTACCCAGCCAACTTCACCAGTTTCCGTTAATTTAACCTTCGCGATCAGCACCCCTCGCTCGATAAGTGTGATCGGCGTACCTTCATCTACAAGAACAGCTTTACCTTCGGCTAGCATCGCCTGTAGCTCCGTTTGATTGTTGGCTGCTGCGTATTTAGTAATTTCTTTAAGATTGCTATCGTCTTTTCCAACTCCAAGGATACTATTGGTCCACGCATATCCATTTTCGCCTTCTTTAAGCGTATCGACCGTAGTTTCCGTTGTTGTAACCGGCTCAGCTGCGTTATCTTCATCGCCACAAGCCGCCAGACTTAAAACGACAGCAATTCCGCCAAGTACCTTTAATATATACTTCAATTACCCGCCCCCTTTTCTTTAAGTATAAACGAAACCTTCCGGAATATGATACTATCATTACCAGAATAAACCAGATTGTAAGTTTCGTATAGTTGCCTCAGAATTGCGTGCACCAACCCCTGGAAATAAAAAATGTTGCGCGCGAGTTCATTACAGCAGCTGCAAGGATTTCGCCGTATGGGCTTGGGTGTCGTACGCCCGGCGTCCCCCCTGCGTGTATATCCATTCGCCAATACGTATAATATTAGTTCAACGTTATTCAATTAAATGAATGAACAACGCAATTCTAGTTTACATAATAGACATTTGCGGAAGGTGATACGAAACACAACCCCCGCCACGACTACGTTTGTGCAAACGGAATTATTATCGAATATACATTATTTAAACATCGTTAATTTAATGCGGTTTATATAGCGTTGGTATGTAGTAGGCAAGGCGTGATCCTGCATAATGCTCCGGGCCATTCCGTGCATAGGATACTGCATAAACGGTATACTGAGCCCCGGAGTTTCAGACGCCCGTACCCACGAGGAGCACCGTGCAGGTGAAACGGACGCTCAGCCCCGGTACACGCCCTATTTTCGGAATACTTCGGAATGATTCATGTCACGTATTCAACGTTAATTACTTTCGATAACAATTATTGACCGCCTTTGCTATGTCTAATAAAACTGAGTTACCCTTCGCCATTTCATCTTTGTACCATTGCGCCCGTTCTTCTTTAGTTAGTTTCATTAAATCGGAATGAATGATTATTGTCGCGTTACCACTCTTTATCTTAAATTCAAAGGGCTTCTTCTTTTCTTCCACGTTTAATACGTCTCCTCGCCCTTATAAAATTTTCGATATGCCTCATTGACTGTTCTTTCGAGCGCCAGGAGGTCGGGATTGCCAGCAGCACGCTGTTCCCGGAACCACTTATCTCGCTCTTCTTCCGTCATTTTCAATAAATCGGAATGGACCACCACCGTAGTATTTCCAAATTGATAAGTCTTCGCAAAGGTCTCCTTCTTTTCTTCCACACTAATTCCTCCTAAACACCGTTTCTTACAGCGTTTCTCAATGAGGAAAGATTTAAACAAATCCAGCGTTTTTCTATTCGATAACCTCCACGGCAATTACTTCCGCCATCTTTACACGTTCCACATCGCAATCTTCCGTTTTCAGTCGCACTTCCTTATGTATCGGATCGACGAAATGTACACTTCCAACTATTTCGTAATTAAAGCCGTCCACCCACTTCGTAAGCTTTACCGCAAAGTTATATTCCATTGCGTAGCATATCCGCTGATCAAACTCTTCGAATTGAAACTCGTCAATAATCGGCTTTTGTTTTCGGTGATAATCCGTGTCCAAATCACGTAGCATTTTCGTATATTCCGGTAGAAAGGCGGCCGGTGCCCACTTTAGTTTTCCGCGGTCACGTATTGTCATTTCCGTCAGTCCCTTCGTTATGGATAACGATATTATAACACGAACATACGTTCTTTATAATACATAATTAAACCCCAACTATAAGTTGAGGTGAAAACTAATTAGAGACTGTTAATTGCAATTATAAACTGTTCATCGGACAATCTATTAGTTGTTGCAGGATTTCTTAATCGCCCCTCAATAGATGCTCTAAAATCCTCTATCAATTCCGGATGCCTTAAAGTTTCTTGTAACACATACTGCTTCTCATTTAAACCTGAATTCTTTATTTCCTCTTCTCTTATCTCCTTTTTAAATACTTTACTAACGACCGTTCCATCTCTCTTTGTTTCTTGATGAACCAAGTGAGTCCCATTAAGCTGATGTTGTTCTGCCCTTCGCACTAATACGTGGTGGGTACAATACTGACTAGCCGTATAGCGATAGTTTTTTACGACAACTTTTTTAGGTACCAACAAAATATCCTTTCCATCAACAACCAAAGGTCTTTCATTACATTCAACCCAATTTTTAATATTGTTATCCCAAAAATGACCTAGCATCTTTCTTTCGTTTCCAAGTTCAATATTATTAGCAAGGCATTGCTCTCTTGTAAAATCCACCAAATGCTTTCTGATAATATTCGCAACTAAGTCTGACAATCTATCTTGTCCAAAGTCTTCAATAAAAACATTAACATCCTCTAATCTTCTAATAAATCCATGCTCTATCATCTCATTCGAAACGATTCGATCGAAAACCCTACTTAACATTGCCGCAGAGGCTCCAGTTCCTTCCGGGTTATTTGCTGACATTCCAAAACATATCTCATTAGGCTCATGTGCATAATCAAATAGTTCTCTAGCTCTTTCGATTTGCCCATTTTCATATAATTCAAGAATATGCTCGAAAAAACCAGTAATTGTATTAGATGCAGCTCTACACCATTCGTCTTCCTCGATATGTATCCAAGAGGGATCGATGAATAATTCAACATCCTTTGTAGTATTAACATCTACAAATTCTAATGACCTTTGATCTACATCTAAATTAAAATATTCACTTATCCGCATTTAAAATCCCCCTAATAATATAATAATACATTCCTATCTTACCATATACTGTATATATTTGGGGATTAAATGGTTATTTTTTCATATTATTTAATGTCATAAAAAAAAAGAGCCCACGAAGGAGCCCCGCATTAATTAAGCACCTTCTGCAGCTACAAGTTTTTTCACTATGATGCCCATTAGTTCATCGGCTGCCTTTTTCATATCTCCGCCAACTCCGTGTATATGGATGTCGCCAAATTGAACCGTAGACCCGCCTATTCCCGCTGAATAAGCTTTATTTTCTGCCTTCGTTAATACGCGTTCTCCTTTGTGCAAGCTCGCGCCGTAACCGTCGTAAGGCACGCGAGACAATCCTCCTGCGTGTGACGTTTGTCGTCCTTGTCCTACTGATGCGCTATATTGAGGAGCACTTGTAACATTTCCCCAACTTACTTTGGGCACAATCGGAATATTTACGCCTGGTATCTTGTTAAGGACGCCAATCATCTTATTGACTCCGGAAATAACCGAGTTGACCATCTCAGAAGCCTTGGATTTAATGAGGTCAAAGTTTTTATATATAGCCACGCCTGCCACAACGATTTGTCCGAAAGGTCCTAACATGGCGATAACTGCGCCCTTAAGGAATCCGAGCTTATTCCATAACTCGACTGCTTTCGATTTCACCGTATCGAAATTACGGTACACGTAGATAATTCCTGCGGTAAGGGCCGCGAGAGCTAATACCACCAGTCCGATAGGATTCGCGAAAAGCACACCATTAAAAAGAGCCGCCGCAGTCGTTGCGCCGACGTTTGCTAACTTATAAGCGTTCATCATCGTTGTTACGGTACTAATAACAGACATCGCGACGAAACCGGCTTTCAGTACGACAAGGGCTCCACTTAACGCGATTATCGTTTCCTTAATCGGCGTCCAGTTTTCCGCAATTGCAGTTGCGAGGTCTATTGCGCCCTTGACTGCTGCGCCGAATGATTCCGCGGCACTCGTTTTAAAGTTGGCCCACTTGTCAGTACCTAAAAAATTCGTCATTTTTTCGATGAAAGGAACGACCGAAGCTAGGGCTTCATTTCCGAAGGCGACGAAAGTCTGCTTGCCCGTTTCGACTAGCTTCAGCCACTTGGCCCACGGTGTCTCGTTAACCTCTTCAAGATATTTCTTGTCTATGCCGATTTTATTTAGGATCGCGTCCAAAGCTTGAAGTTTTCCCGTCATCGACACGGCATCTTTTATCGGCTGTACTTGGTCTTTCGTCAGATTAAATCGGTCTTTAAGCGAAACCATATCCCCGCCAAGCGCTTCCTTAATCGCGAAACCCGCTCCTTCAAAACCTTGTAACGGATTAAGGTAGCTTAGACGTTCCGATAAGTTAACCATTTCCTTAATCTCGCCGGTATTCTTCGTTAGCGTCGAAAAGGATTGCGTAGAGCTGAGCGCGTCTTGATAAGACATAACCGAATCTAGCGCCTTAGTCTGAATAAAGTCGGATAGCTCTTTCGCTGCCTTTTGGTCTCCGCGGAACATTGCTTGCAAGCTGACTTTGTTATAGTCGAGCCTCATCGCTTCGCCTATCGTGCTATTAAGAAGCTTCTGAGCGCCGACTAAACCTATGACGCCGGCTGTAGCCCCGACTAGTCCCGACGTCCAGCCGCCCATAGTCGACTTCATTTTACTAATACTACCGCTTGTTGCTTCGGTCTGCTTCTGAAACCTTTGCAGTTGGCTTTTCATTTGTTTCATTGGTGCAGTCATTTTGTCCACTAAGGATATACTTGCTGAAAGCGAGATTGCCATTTACTCTTTCTCCTCTTCTTTCGGTAGACGTTCATACGCCCTAACCGATTTATCAACTGCGCTCTTAAATTTCATATAGTCTCTTTGGCGAATGCCTTCCTCGTTATATTTTTTAATTAATTTTACAACGTCCAGCATCTTAACTCCGAACTGTCCTACGTTTCGATATCCGGAATTCTTTAACTCTATAGCAAGACGTTGCATTTCGTTTAGTTCCGCCATGTATTCGTCAGCTTGAAAGCCATTTTCGCAAACACGCTCAACTACCGGAGTCAGATCGCCAATACGGTTAATCTTTTTTTCGATTTCGTTGATTTCCATCATCATAATTTTCACCGCCATTCGTTAATATAAAAAGAACGCCCGCAGGGGAACGGACGTCGAACTCATAAGGCCACTCGGCCCTCTTCGCTAGTCATGGCTAAAACCGGCGTTCATCGGGCATAAAAAAAAGACGCTCCCTTATTCGGAAAACGACTTGGGTTTTGTGCTTATTTAGTTTTTAGTTATCGCTCAGTTTCTTCCAACTGTGAACTTCATTCCATATCATCAATAAAACACAAAATATGGCATATTTAATGTCATTAATAATTAGATATTTAACTGTAGAAATAAATAATATCAATAAGAAGAAGTCACCAGTTTTATATTTAGTAACTATGCCCCAATTAAATTCTTTAACCGAGGCATAAACCTTTTTCATTTAAATCCCTCCCTAAGAACTAAATAAGTTCCTTTTTAGAATAGTAAAGATATGCATAGTCTTTCAGACCCTCTGGAATGTTTTTTGGTTTCAATGAAAATTCTGAGCTCACCTTAATAAATGAAGATGCAAATCCTAACGCGCCACTTAATCCAACTGGAAAGCCAAATGCATTTCCGGCAACCGCGGCTCCTACTGTATTTATAAACACCTGCGTATAATCTAATTCAATTTTTACATTTTGCAACAATCTAGTTATTCTTGATTCACTCATTACCCTATCGAGTTCAATAATTTTAAGTTGTAATTGATCAATATTTTTTAATCTTGCTCGCTCAAAGTCACCGGAATCTAATATTTCTAAGTATAAATTGTCCATTAAATGCCTAAACTCTAACAATTCATCTTTTCTACGTTCTTTAAAAATTAATACATCATCCAACGATACATCTGAAGTTGGAACGGGTAGGCTTTCATATAATTCAACTTCTAAATTTCTAGTTAAAACACTAGATTCTTCATTTAATACTAACTTACTATTTGGTTGAGCTAATGACCATTTTCCTTTTTCTTTTTCATTATTATTTTTCAACGTTTCTAATTGAATTTTAGAGTAAAAATCACCTACGTCGCCACTAATCGATTTTAAAATATGCCTTGAACGCTGTAATACGCCAACATCTTTTAAATAATCAATTTCTGGAGAGCCACCAATACCAATAAGATTATTGTCAGGAAAATCGAGTTTATCCCAATAGAGCAGATATTGTCTTAATTTCGTTGCATCAATATCTGAGTTTTTTATGTGTATGCCTCCATCATTTGTGATCTCGTATTCTGGTGAAATAACTAATCCTCTCATAAATCATTACCCCCTATTTTTCGAATAATATAATTCGACAATAAGGGAGTATTTTCCTACTATCATTTTATAATTTCTTATGTTACAGTTTCCGCCAACTGCCCAGTAACCTCCGTCATTTTCTCGTCAATTTTCCTGAAGTTATCGTTAAACTCAAGACGCCATCTGTCGAAGCGCATATGCAGGTTTAAATTCGCATGTTTTTCGCTACTCATTCGTCAGCCACCATTCACTCTATTTTAATCATACTCTTGCGTCTAGATTTTCCTTGCTCACGAAATACCACCCAACGGTAGCGCCCGCAATGATTTCGAGTTTCTTGAATCGCATTGTAAGTTCGTCGAATTTCTCTTGGTTTTTTAAGGTAAATGTCTCAACGATATTATCTTCCGTATACAGTTTGAAACTAAGCGTTCCACCCGTACACCCTACAACCAATCCGACTTGAAACGTCGGGAAGTTGAAAGTAGCGTTGCCTTTTCCGGCACCTTGGCGTTGTGGTTCGATACGATTACCGCGATATCTCATAAACTCACCCCTTCGTTTTTAATTCAACATGTCGTTAAGTTCGTCTAAACCACGTTGTAACTCGTCGTCAGACATACGCTTGGCTCCGCTACCCTCTTCCGCTTGCACCACTTCACGTCTTTCAATTAGACGTCCATTCAATTTGTAAAACAGTTCTAGCGCTTTAATTGAAGCTTGGCCGTTATTACTCGTCCCTTCGATCAGCTTAAGTAGCTGAGAATCGGCTGTAGCTCGGAAGGCATCAAGTTTTGTCTCAGATAACCAAGCGCAGTACTTAATAAAATTAGGCTCCTGTCGATAGTTGTAGAGCGTGCGCGCGTTTATTCCTATCTCCGCTGCAAGGTCCTCGTACGATTTTTTCTGCTTGCCGGCGTAATCATTTGCCACCGTTAATTCAGCAGCCTTTAGTTGATCCGCGGATAATCGTGCCTTTAGTTCGCTAAGTGTGACTTCGTTTGCCATTCGTCAATCTCCCCTTTGTAATATCGTAGTTTTTCTTCTGTAAGTTCTGCGTCATTTTTAAACTTCTCGTAAAGCTCATCAAATTCCGCAGCCTCTTCCGGCGTACGCTCGTATAAAATATCCGAATTTCTGACCTTGTAGTCCGCCATCGCAAGCCATTCATAAAGTCTTCTTGCTAAGAAAGGAGCTTCATATTTATGCCGGTCCCTCACATCTTGTATAGCCGTTTTTAAAGCGACCGCCGATAGTGTGAGCATGAGCGCATTTTCCGCATGGCAGGCCACTTCGAGCATCGTTTCATATTCGTCTAACTTGCTGTGGTCGATTTCCAACACTTTACCCGCTCCGAAAATCAAGCGAGTGTAATGCGCAAGAAATGACCGGACAGGATCGGACTTCTCATACAGAACCGCGGCCAGAGCGTCCGGGACCTGCGGCTGGCCTGGCGGAATTTCAAAGTCGAGCGCATACTCCGCCTCGATTTTTGCCCAGTCTTTAGTTGTAAGCATGTGGTACGCCACCTTTCGTATGATTTAGTGCCATGAATAGCTGCCGACTCAACTGCGGAGCTTCGTATTTATACCGGTGGATGATTATTGCCATCGTCCAGGATAATACCGTAGCGTGTGCGCTCAATCGCCAATCATCACACAATCGAACCAGCTCGAGTTCTTCTAGGAAAACCTTTAGCTTCGACGTATCAATGTCGGGGACTTGCTGGCTTTCGTGGACTAGTTGAGCGTATCGAATAAGCACTGGCCGTACAGCTTCATCAATACGTGTAACTGTCGCATGGTCCTCTTCCGTCGTTTGCTTACGTGATAGTTCCGTTCCTCCACGTTCCGCCTTGCACATCTCAATAAATTCGCGCATTTCTTCGATTGTTTTCATCAGTACCTCCTTTATAAAAAATAAGCCGCCCGTGAAGGGCAGCCGCTTAGTTTATTCAATTTCGCTTGCAGATTCCAACATTACTTCTTCCTCAGTACGCATCGTGGTATTTATTCGCTCGGTGCCAGGGTATTCCTCGAAGAAAGCGTCCGGGTCGTTCAAATACTTCTTAGCTTCTGCGTGAACTTCAATTACTCTTTCCATTACAGCTAGGCCGAAAAACTTCTGACCACTCATTCCCTCCGCTTGCTCCATAAGTTGCTCGGCTTCCATTACTTCTGCACCTTTAGCCTTGCGTTGAGTATGTTCGAATAAATCTATAAGTTTATTTTTGTCCTCTTGCTTGGCCTGCCCGACAACTGGCGCAATGATCGAAGAAAACTCGGCGCGTATCTTATCGACTAAAGCTGGCTCTTCTGTTCCCTCTACGAAATCATTTAGGATTTTGACCGCCTTTTCGGGAGTTGCGAGCATAACTGCCGTTTTAAGCTCACCGAATGACTTATCGAATCTTTCAGCAACCGCCTTATCCGCCGCGGCTGGTTTTGAGTCGGCAACCTTTCGGGCTTCCTTTTGCGCTTCGATTAGGAGACTGCGATATTCGTCCTGTTGGCTCTTCGATAACTTCATAAGCTCAACGGTCTTCCTCTCGGCCAACAACTCTTTAAGCTTGAATTTCCCACTGTCCGTTAAATTGCGATTTCTGCTAATTTTACTAACCTCCGCGCGGTATTCATCCTGCCATCTGCGATATACTCCTGTTGATGCTTGTTTCAAGTCGTACGCTTGCTCGATTTTATCCTTAATGGCTTGTAAGTTTGTCATATTATTAATCCCCTTTTTAGTTTTTTACATAATGTATTTACTGTTTTTACAATGTTCCAAGAAGAAAGTCACATGGTCTCACCTCACTCATTGGTTGCCACGTCTTTTCTTTTCGAGTTGCGTCGCAGCTCGTCGGCTTCATCTAGTAAGTTGCGTTTCATATACTCTACTTCAATGTCGGTAATTGCACGCCCGATTAATCGCTCTGTGTAGCTACGTACAAAATCCGTCCAAAGTGTCAGGGTAAACTTGTCTGAGCGACGGTAGAAGTCAGCCACATGATCTGTTCCCTTTGCACTATTACAACTCCGACAGGCTTGCGTTAAATTCCCAGCGATGTTTGCTCCGCCATAAGATTGCGAAAGTGAAAATACATGGTCCAAAGTTGAATTCTTATCGGTCAAAGGATCTCCGCAATATGAGCAAGAGTGATTTGTTAGTAAACTCTCAAGTTGATTAACGGTTATGTGCATAACTGCATCACCTTTCCGCTTTTGATATTTACGAGCTCTTTCGAGTAGATATTCACCATTTGTTCGGCGTCGGCACTTCCGGCAATCCACACATTCATAGTCGACTCCGTAAGGCATCCGACTATCCTTTCTAAACTCAGCGGACGACTTTTCCACCTTGCAACTTCGGCAGGTAAATAATTTCGGTTGGTTTTCATTCATTCGGTTGACACCTCACTCATTTTTCAGTAGAATTATTATGGATTACTATGCGTTTATTCTGAAATGTTCATAAAAAACAAAGAATTCTTCTGTTAAACCGGCCTCAATTCGAACAAGCTTGGCTCGAATATAATCGGTAATATCTCGCTGTCCCTTTTCTATTGCGCAGATAGTTGAAGCTGAAACGCCAATTCGGTTTGAGAATTCCACCTGCGACTCGCTCAAAAAGTAACGAATAGCCTTCGCTTTGATTGCATCCAATAGTAACCCCTCCTCTTTATCCTGTTTTACGTCTAAAAAATACCGGGCCATGCGCCCTTCCCCTTATACTTTTCTACTGCACCTAAACTCAATTGCCCGTCTACGCTCTAATTGAAGATGTCTTTCCGTATATTTACGAGAATAATATTCCGATTGCTCGTTTGGTTCCATGTGCGAAATGGTAACCTCCCCTGGCTTTCTATCGCTTATTTTCGCATACTTCACAAAAACTTTTGGCTGCTCAGCTTCCTCACCGTTATAGGGCACCACTCGTTTAGGCTTCCGTTTGCCTCCAATTAATTCGCCACGTTGTTTGGCTGCGTCGATTTGTATGATTTTACTCGGCGAATAAGGTGCTTCATACTTCCATGCCTGTTTTAACATTTCGTACTCGTTCAGCCAGAACGGATATTCTAACCAGTAAAGGTAATACGTTTCTCGCTTTGATTTTTTCTTTGGCTTCAACAAGGCCGCATCGGCTCGTTTTTTGGCTCGGTTTAACGTATCACGGTTAATTTTGCATTCTCTTGAACATGTTCGACTATTATTTGGCCTTGTCTGGTCACGGTAAAAATAACTGCAATAATCACAACGTTTGATTCGCTTGTCTTTTGCATCGTGAAGTTCACCATCCATAATCTTCTTTATTACTGGCATTGCATCATTAAGATTTAATCCACACGTAAATGATTGCGCAAATTCTATGGCTCCCTCGCCCGGTTGTTTGTAGTCGATTTTATTCTCCATTTCAGTTCCACTCCCTCCTTTTTGTGTTACGCGGTTAATTAGGTGTACGCATTATCTCTTCTGTTCTTCTTTGAAGAAAAGACCTACGAAAAGTTATACAATACCTGGCGTTTATTTTTGCTTTAGCGAAAATGAGCGCAATCTTTTTAAATCTCGTTCTTTAAATCTCGTTAAGATAAATCTAGTTAACACCTAAGTAACACCGTTAGTACCCTTGCTAATTAGGTGTACCTTAATCTATTATTCCGTGTACCCTTTCGCCAACCTCCATTGCTGCATACGATCCCGGCCAGCCTGCTTTCTTTTTTCACATCGCTGATAGTTTTTCTGGTACAGTTCCCAAGCGGCAGGAAATTCGCGATAGAAAGCCTCCTCATCTAGCGGAACCAGCGGCACGTAATAACCCTTTTCCGGAAAGTCAATCAACTCCACAGCCTTCAAATCATCCAAATGTCGGCTCGTTGTGTCCGGAGCCTTGCCGTATTTGAGGGCCAACGTCTCGATGCTAGGAAATGCGTGCCCTTCAATCGGATTGTAGTAGTCGATTATCAATGCATACAAAAACAGCTTTTCTGCGCTCATACGCTCATGGTGAACATAGTGGCGGGCATCACTGGGTAACGGGATAAAATTGCGCTCTCCTTTTGTTGGGTTGCGCTTGTCAAAAACCTTTCTTTCTACCATTCTTATTCCTCCTTTAATTTTGCGAAATTTTTCAACCTACACTGTTTGACGCTCGAGCTTACCTTTTTCCGCACTTTTTTCGAAAGTTTTATACCTTATATAAATAATGTCGCGCGAGCAGCCTGTTTAGGGCGCTTTTTTCGAAAGTTTTTTAACCTTTCAATACGTATGTCACGCGAATAGTCCGTTTCGGCGCTTTTTTTCGAAAGTTTTTTAACCCCTACGTAATATATGACGTCATAGGTCCGGAAACGGGACAGTAACATATAAAATATAATAGGCGGCAGGAAGGGAAACCGCGCACACTTATTAATCCTTACAATATGATAGGCGCGCACTTTCTTCTTCGGACAATTCCCCCCCGAATTTTTATTTCCTACTTTATGATAAGAACGAGAATCCAAAGTCGCGCACTCCGTTGCCTCAAATTACGATACAGCTGCCGTTCCAATTCCGCGCACTTTATCAAAAGATAACCATTGCGAACATTTGTTCCGTGTGATAGTATAAGAAGAGAAGACCGACCGCGTTGCCGCACGATCAGCCTTTACTTAGATAACCGGTGCCAGCCGATTATTATACTTCTAACGCATTAAACACGTCTGAGATATTCATCGTCACATTAAGCGACTGAGTGATTTCGCTGCTCTTACGTACTACCCGGTCATATTGATCGTCCATTTTCCCGATTTCGGACCGTAACATTTGATAAACCGGCTGTAACCGTATGAGTTCATCCTTTACTACACGTCGTTGCTGCAACGTTACTTTTAAATTTTTTGCGAAGTCGTTGCCTTCCGATTCCGAGAACTCGCCACTTTTCTCGATGTCATGGTAAATCGCCGATACCTTGCGGTCTAACGAAGATTGTAGCCCGTTTAACTTTTCGTACGCCGCCCTTACTTCACCATATAATCCGTGTATTTCACCGTAGAATTTTTCCGATAAACTCATTCCGATTTCCCCCTTCGATAATGGCGACTATTGCCGTAGCCGCGCCGTTTATCTATATTTTCGCTTTCAAGCGCCTATAACGTTCATTACTGGGCCCGTATTCTTTAAATAATCCTTGCTATTTTCGTCCAAATTAACGAGATAAACGTTCGGGTCACTTGTTGGAATTGCTTTATATACACTTAAGCCTTCCTGAGTAACGAATACTTTATTTCCGGATAGTAGAAGACCCGATGTATTTTCTCGTGGATAGATTTTTCCCTCGAATAAGTAAGTTACCGTGATTTTCTTAGCCTTTTTCATGTATAATTACCTCCAGAATAGTTTTTTGTTCTTGGCTCGCTTTGTGTTCTCAGCACAGGGCGGGCCTTTTACTTTAAAAATATTTGTACAACCTCTAATACACTTGCGCCAATAAACCATTCAACATCGATTTTCTTCGGACCATCCTGCATACTCAACTCAAATCGCTTAGCTGTTGCCAAATCTACAACCGGATTGCCTTCCGGAGTCCATTCCGTAATTTCCCTGAATACATAATCACGATCCTCGTAGATGGAAAGTGTCAATTTCGAATTAATCACATGTACGGGCTCCATCATCGGATCGCCGAAGCTAGGGTCATCGGAGCAGATAAAGTATGCGTTACCTTTTTCGATAGTCATGCAATTTCCTCCTTACTCATTCCGCCATACAAGTGCTCAATCTCCACGTCCAGCAGTTCTCCATAGCAGTAACGCTGCCTATTTCCAAGGTACGGTATATATTGCTTTATTTGTTCCGGCGATAGTGTGACAAAGTGCGTCGTACCTTCTAAGTAGAGATTCCAGTAACCAATTGCCGTTTTCTTACCGTTCACGCTAAACGTTTTAGGCTCTGATCCGTTAATCCATTTAATCATTTTGGCGTTTCCTCCTTGTTTTCGTTTTGGAGTTTAACTCTTGTAGTTTATCTACTGGCTTAATAATAATACTCCTGTAGTTAAACGTCAATAGTTATTTTATTTTTCAAAATTAAAAGTGTAACTTTTGGAGTTTAACGTTTATACTACTATTAAGAATTAAATATAGATGAGAGAGGGTACTGTTATGGCAATTCAATTTGGTTTGAATGAAATATTAGGAGAAATTAAAGAAACAAGAAATAAGATTGCAGTAGAAGCGAAGGTTAGACCAGCTACGATTTACGATATGGCTGAGGGAAAAACAAAGCGTATAGAATTATCTACAATAGAAAGTATTTTAGACGTAATCAACGAGCTCGCCAGAAATGTAGAAGGATTAAATAAGACATATACAATAGATGATCTCTTTAAATACAGCAAAAAGGATGCGGAATAAACCCCGACATCCTCTTTTTTATTTGTTTTTACTTTTAGATGCAAAATAAATTAAGATAACTGTAATAATTATCATTATAACAACTACTAAAACAGGGAAGAACGTTGTATTGATGAAATGACTATAAATCCATGTATCATGCATTAAAGCAACCTCAATTTTTGTTTTTACTTAGTATGAACGATAAGGATCAACACTATCCCAATAACGACAAAATATTACTGATTCGAAAGATAATGTCACAGCGCGAATACACTACACTTATGGAACTATCCTGCCCCATTAGTTCATCAAGAAAATCAACAACATCCTTTTACAAAGCCTTTTATTTAACAACGATTCGTACTCCGCCTTCACTCGGCCTATTTACCGGCGCTGGCTCGCTCCTCAACGAACTCATGAACTCCGTAAATGATTCGCTTTGAAAGACCTTGAAGGGATAATTTTCGTCTATTGCGTACCGCTGATCAGATAATATAAGGACGTGCGGAAAGGGCTTCGCTATGATTCCACTATCGTATAACTGGACATAACGCTCGAGCTTTTCATCCATTTGATTGGCGCTGTAAACGGTCTTCTGTACTTCGATAAAAAACGGAGTGCGCCGAAAGTGTGCGTATATGTCCGGCTCGCAGCATCCATCCTTCTTCCTTCCGTACTTCGGCTCAACTAAAAACGATTCAAGGTCGCCAAGCTTCAGCATCTCTTTATAAACGTTTAATATCGCTAAAAAGTGACCTATTTTATGGCTCTGCGCTTTCATTTGAATACTAGGACCGAAGTAACAATACGGGATAAAGGCGGTCGATCGTTGTATTTCTCCGTCCCTAAGTAGCCTGAGCAGGACGTTATTCGCCGCATACTTCGGATTTTTTAATCCTGCGAAGAAAAGCTCTGCAATACTATCGCGGTCCATAACGCGGAACTTATCAAGCGTTTTAATTATCGCCTTATCTCGGCTAGTTAGAGACATCGTTAAACACATCCTTTTCGGATAATCCTTTTAATACTGGCTCTTCTGGCGTTACTTCCTTTACGGGACCTTTCGATACGATAAACGGATTAAGCAAGTCCTTCGCCTTATCTAGCGTTAAATAGGGCGCTTGCAGCTCGTAAAGTTTATCGGCGTTCATTATAAATCGACCGCTCGTTTCGATTGTCTCCGCCCCTGGCGTATTTACGATACGTGATTCGATAATATCGCGAAGCTGAAAGCCCATACTGACGGTTAAATTCGCACGAATAGTCGTATCTAGAATTTTCGCGTTAGGGCGTTGCATGGAAAGGATAGCGAAGACACCTAACGTTCTACCTATCGCAGATATTTCCGTAAGGATATCCATTATCGCCTCATCCTTCCGAAGCATGACAAATTCGTCAATACATACGACTAGATAGGCCCTGCGATGCTCCGCCGGAAGGTCGTCGACGTGACTGACTTCGAATAGCTCCGTTAAATCGCTCCTTTCGTCAAGCTCCTTTTTAATACCGCGTAACATTTTTCCGATATCCTTCGCGCTACTTAATACACATTGAACGTGCTCAACTTTGCGGAATATATGGAACTCCGACTTTTTACAATCGCCGAGAAATAACTGCAGTTCCGAGGGTTTTTTATTGAGGATAAGCGTCGTTAGTATCTGACGAAGTTGAGTAGATTTTCCACTTCCCGTTTGTCCAGCGATTAAAATATGCGGTTGTTTAAGCATATCGAAAGCCACATAACGCCCGTTCCGGTCCATTCCGGCGATAATTCCGAGGGCATAAGGCGAAACAACTTCGAGTACATTTTCGGCTTTATACGTTAGCTCATCCGGCATAGAAGTCGCGTAAACGGTCAAAACGTATTTCTTTAAATCGCCGTCAAGCGCGATGCTCCTTCCGAAGTGTTGCCTAAATACAAACTCCTTCTTTCTTACTTCCTTTGGATCCATTCCGTTAAGTAAAGTAAACGTATATCGAAGCGACTTATTTTCTTTGTCGAGGTGTATGTCGTGTACCTGCGGAAATATAGTGCGCTCCGTTCCGCCCTTACTTTTATACTGCTTGAATAGTCCGGCACTCCGAAACGCCTTAATTAATTCGCCTTTAGCCTTCGATTTATAAAGAAATTCCCGTATCATAACTCCGCCCCCTTATAGAGATACTAAAAACCATCCGATAAAGCTGAACCCGCCAATCGAAAACGCTAACCGTGTAATTGTTTCTATCGCTTCGGCAAGGGCTTCGCGCCCCGTACTGGCTGCGTAAGACTCTAGGAAATGCGATAACATGCCGAAAGCAAAGACGCCTAGCAAGACCGCATATACTCCGGCTATGTCCGGTGAGAAGAAGCTACTAACCGATACCGAAGGCAAGAAACTATATAAGCTCGTATTTATGAGGCTCTTCGACGGCTTCCGGTGATTACACGCCATAAACGTTTTAAAGTCGATTGTTTCTATTCTCTGTTGGAACATTTCGCTCATCTCCGTTAATTAGAATTGTCTGAATATTACCTTTCCCCCTCGCGCTCCCCCTCACTCTCTCCCCTCCGGTCCTTTCCTAACAGGTTGCCGAAAGCTTATTAAACCACCTTTATAACTCGTATAAGTGTACTTAACTAAATAAGTTGAATCTGTTACGAAATCGAAAATTAAAATATCCGATATTATGACGCTACCGTTTTACAACTGTTTTGCAATGGATATTAGAGTGTATGGAAGTGCGCCTATAAAATTGCCTGTCCTAATAAAAATTTAAACGAAGTCGACAAGTCGAAGGCATAAAAAAAACGCCCAGCATAGGACGTTATTGAATTTCTCTATAAAATATTTCGTTAACAGTCATTCCGAGCCTTTCGCTAATTTGCATCGCATTATCTAGCGTAGGTTCCCGGGCCTCCCTTTCGTAACGGTTATATTGATAAACGCTAAGTCCTAAAAATGCGGCAAACTCCGTCTGATTCATCCGATGATCGTGGCGTAATTCTTTCAGTCGATTTCGGATGGACATAATTACCAAGCCCCCTAAGCAAAAATAATAGCCGCCTTGTTTGGACGACTACGGAAGTTTACTATATACTGACTCGTAGAGGTGCCGAGTTTATTTGTTATTACGGTCAGTCTTTATCGGTATCACACCGCAAAGTTTATCGTAATTGGCGATAAATTCACGAGTAAATTCCCGTCCAAATTGCCGTCAAATCAACGACCCTACCCCTGTCAAGAAGCTTTATGCTCAAGACGAAGCTTATCAGCAACCATTGCAATGAACTCGGAATTCGTAGGTTTTGCCTTAGTCATGCTAACGGTATAACCAAATAAAGATGAAATTGATTCAATATTCCCCCGGCTCCAAGCCACTTCAATCGCATGTCGGATGGCACGTTCAACACGGCTGGCGGTTGTATTGTATTTTTTTGCAATGTCCGGATATAGAACCTTTGTAATCGATCCTAATAGTTCAATATCGTTATACACCATTGAAATGGCTTCCCTTAAATATAAATAGCCTTTAATATGCGCAGGCACTCCAATTTCGTGAATTATGCTTGTGATGCTGGCATCCAGGTTTTTCGGCTTTGATTCATTTTGAGGACGATAACTAAACTGACTATGATTTTTCAATACAGCCTGTCCTTTGCCGCTCACCTGACGAATATGATTGGCCAGATTCTCCATATCAAATGGCTTTAGAATAAAGTAAGACGCACCCAAATCAACAGCTTTTTTCGTAACATCTTCTTGACCAAATGCAGTAAGCATAATTACATTAGGCATTGCACCCCGTTTTACTTCACGAAGTTTTTCAAGGACACCTAACCCATCTAAATGAGGCATGATAATATCGAGAATCAAAATATCCGGGTCTACGTTTTCTAACATACCCAGGCAATCTTGACCGTTATGTGCAACCCCAATTACTTCCATGTCTTCCTGTGCTGAAATGTATTCTTCCAGAAGGCCAACAAGTTCTCTATTATCGTCTACAACGCACACCTTAATTTTTTTCACGCTTGATTTCCTCCTCAACTACAATTGGTCTTTTTTTCTATATGACTAAATTCTATTGTAATTGAACTTTTCGACAATGGAAACTAAATTCCTTTTATTTTTGAAAAAATATAAGGAATTCAATATTATTCTCCGGATATCTCTTGTTTTCGACTTCGTTTGCTATTCGAATAAACAGATTGTCGAAAAATCTTCATTTTGTTATCATTTTATCACATCAATTCAAAAAAACCTCAATTTTTGAAGAAATCATTTTTAAACCTGATTATTTTCCTTATAAAATGAAGATAGAATGGTCCGACATTGCCCATTAAATTAAAAAGGGGCATCCAAATGGATACCCTGACTCTTTAGCTTGCCTTTTCATAATTATCTTTGTCGTATATATTGATACCGGCTTCGTTTAACATCCATTCGATATGGACACCATACCCACTTGTAGGATCATTAACAAATACATGGGTAACTGCACCGATTAATTTCCCATTTTGTATGATAGGACTACCGCTCATACCCTGAACGATCCCACCCGTTTTTTGAAGCAATTCTTTATCTGTCACTTTTAAAACCATTCCTTTAATTGCAGGGAACTTTTGTGGAATGGAACTGACTATTTCCACATCAAATTCCTCTACTTTAGAACCATCCACTACAGTAAGGATTTTTGCTGGTCCTTCCTTTACTTCGTGAGAAAGAGTTATTGGAAGGGCATTGTCCCTAATTCCATTTTTGAAATCTTGATTTAACTTCCCGAAAATCCCAAAGGGACTATTACGATTAATATTTCCTATTTTTTCTTTGTTAGAAGAAAAACGTGCTAATTTTTCTCCTGGGTCACCATTGCTTCCCTTTTCGATGGACGTAACAGTCGATTGAACAATCTGCCCATCCTTTACAACAATTGGCTTTTTTGTATCCATATCCGAGATGACATGCCCCAGTGCTCCATATTTTTTCGAATCGGGGTGATAAAACGTCATCGTCCCAATTCCAGCCGCTGAATCGCGGATATACAAGCCCAATTTGTAAGTTCCTTCATTCTTATCCTTTAGAGGCAAGAGTATACTGTGAAGCACTTTATTATCACGGTTGATAACAATATTTAACGCTTCTCCCTTTTCACCTGCCTGCTGAACAAAAGGGGTTACATCCCCCATCTTCTTTATCGTCTGACCATTGATTTCTGTTATAATATCACCGATTTCAATTTTCGCTTTTTCTCCTGGTGATTTTTTTCCCTTATCAGTATCAATTAGATGATGACCTACAACGAGAACCCCGAGAGTATTAAGCTTTACTCCAATAGATTGGCCTCCAGGCATAACTTTAAAGTCTTTTAACACCCTAATATCGACCTTTTTAGCAGGCAAGCCTGCTACATCAAGTAATACCTCATTTGTACCTGGTTTCTCAGCACCAAGCGTGATTGAAGCTTGCTCATCATGAAGCGAAATCCCATCACTGGATTCCGAAACTTTTGCAGAAACGGGTAATGATTTGGAAATACTATATTGACTTCCTTCAAATAGTACAAGATGATTTGGAATTAAAAAATATTCACGAGATGGCTGGTATAACCCTAATGTTAATAGCGAAACAAGGAGAATTCCACCGATGATTCTGTTAATCCATACAAATTTCAATCCATTCACTCTCCTCGCTCTCTGACACTTTATGGCTACACCTTTAATTTAGCCTTCATGACAGTCATTTATAACAGAAGCACAAAATAAAAGCTATCCGTTTTTGGATAGCTTTACAATGAATGCTTATGATTAGTTGTAAGTACTCTTATAAAGACCGTATCAAGACGTAATTTTCAACCTTTTGGCTAGCTGAATTAATTCATTGGCATGTTGCTTCGTTAAATCCGTAATCTCGACACCGGAGATCATCCTGCCAATTTCTTTTATTTTTTCACTTTCTATAAGAGGCTTCACCGAAGTATTGGTTCGTCCTGCTCTAACATTTTTTGCAATAAATAAATGGGTATCTGCCATTGCCGCAACCTGTGGTAAATGTGAAATACAAAGTACCTGGGAACCCGTTGCCACTTTATAGATTTTTTCGGCAATAGATTGTGCAACCCTGCCGCTTACACCTGTGTCCACCTCATCGAATATAATGGAAGTAATGCCTTGATGTTTGGAGAAAATACTTTTCAAAGCCAACATAATCCTAGATAACTCTCCGCCAGAAGCAATTTTCGAAAGAGGTTTTAACGGCTCTCCTGGATTGGTGGATATATAAAACTCCATGGAATCCAGACCCGACTGATTAATTCCCCTGTCTGATAACTCATCGAAAGTATAAGCTGTTTGAAGAAAATGCGGTTCGAAAATTGTTTTTTCCATATATAAATCTTTTAATTCCTGATGTATTTTCTTTGTTAACTGCTGTGCGAATGTTTGCCGAAGTTCAGACAGGTTTTTTGCTTCAACAATTAAATCAGCTTTAATAGATTTTATTTCTTTTTCAAGCTTCGCTATATGGGTTTCCCGATTTTGAAGCTTTTCGACTTCTTCTTCAATCCCAGCACCATACTCCAATATTTCCTCGATGGTCCGTCCGTATTTACGTTTTAATTGATTTATTTCATTAAGGCGACTTTCAATAAATTCGACTCGTTCTGTATCATAATCCAAAGAATCTAACTGATCTCGGATGGTCGAGACCGCTTCTTCGAGAAGGAAGTAGCTATTTGAAACAGTTTCCGAGCTATTTTTTAAACCCTCATCGAGACCCGCTGCTTCTTCTAGGTTATTCATGGCCACGGATAGCCAATCAATTGCATGTTGCTCTCCATTTAAAGCATTATAGCTGGTTTGCAACGCTTCATGAATTTTTTCGAAATTATTAATTTTTTTCCGTTCTTCCATCAATTCTTCATCTTCGCGTAGTTTCAAATCCGCTTTCTGAATTTCATCGAATTGAAACTGGATTAAATCGAGACGATGAACCATTTGCTGTTCATTTTGACTTAAACTATTCAGTTGTTTAGAAGCTGTCTCATACCGTTTAAATAACTTTTGATATTCGGCAAGAGCTGAAGCAACTTTTTCGCCGCCGAACTGGTCAAGCAAAGGAAGGTGGAGTCGTTCATCCATTAATTCCTGATGTTCATGCTGACCATGTATATCTATCAAAGTCCGTCCTATCTCACGTAAAATTGCAATCGTTACGAGCTTTCCATTTACCCGGCAGACGCTCTTGCCGCTGAGTGAGATATCTCTTCGGAGGATAGCCATCCCATCATTCATATCCAAGCCAAATTCTTCAGCCTTGGCAAAGACCGGATGTTTGTCATCATCAATTTGAAAGAGCCCTTCTATTTCGGCCTTCGACTCACCATGACGAATGAACTCTGCCGAACCACGGCCACCAACCAATAAATGAACGGCATCTATGATAATGGATTTCCCTGCCCCTGTTTCGCCGGTCAATACAGTCAGGCCTTTTTCAAATGAAACAGACAAGCTGTCAATGATCGCAAAATTCCTAATCGAAAGTTCTGTTAACAAACTAGGTCACCTCACAAAATTATTAGAGCATGTCCAAGAATTTGCCGGAAATGATCTTCGCATCTTCCTCAGAACGGCAGATAATTAAACATGTGTCATCGCCGCCGATTGTTCCGAGTATTTCTTGCCAATTTAAATTATCAATTAATGCACAGATTGCCTGGGCATTTCCCGGGAGCATTTTCATAACAAGCAAATTATTTGCCGCATCAATGCGAACAAAAGCATCAATCAGCATTCTCTTTAATTTTTGAAGTGGATTGAAGCGTTGGTCGGCTGGTAAGCTGTATTTATACCTTCCGTCTGTTAACGGGACCTTAACAAGGTGGAGCTCTTTAATATCCCTTGATACAGTAGCCTGAGTAACATTGTATCCAGCAATTTTCAGTTCTTCAACTAGCTCATCTTGAGTTTCAATATCGTTATTCGTAATAATTTCCCTGATTTTTATATGTCGTTGTCCCTTATTCATAAGTAGAAGCACCTCTTCTCGACTGTAGCTAATTTAATTTAGTAAATAACCGTTATATAAGCGTTTAAGCAAGCTGCCAAGCAGGCGTTGCTTCCGCATTATAAACACATCTATCTTGCCTTTAACAACGTCCCTTGCGTACAGATTTGACGCTATAGGATCTCGCTAATATTAATGTTATCGGATTTTTATGCAATTGTACAACTTTTTCTCAAAAATACATAACATGTCTATATTTTGTTCTTAAATTTCTTAATGTAAACTCCCCCTATAATTCGAGGGCCTTTTGCCTTTCACTTCCTAAAGTGAAAAAGCTCCTTCAGCCAACCATTCAGCTAAAGGAGCCATACATAGTTCTATTTATTCTTTTTTAAACTGGGCATGTGCTTCTCCAACTATGTCATCAACCGTTTTTGAGAGCATTAGGTCTCCATCTACTTTCGACCCTTCCCAATATAAATGAAGCAAAAATTCAATATTTCCATCGCCACCTGTAATCGGAGAAAAGGAGGCATCCTTAATATCGTAGCCTTCTTTTTTTGCAAAAGAAATTATTTTATTTAACACTTCTTTATGGATCTTGGGTTCACGAACAATACCCTTTTTGCCGACTTGATCCTTCCCAGCTTCAAATTGCGGTTTAACTAGGGCTACAACGTCGCTTTTGGGTACAAGCAAGGTCTTTAGAACCGGTAAAATTAACGTGAGCGAGATAAAAGAAACATCAATGCTTGCAAAGTCTGGCATCTTCCCATCGAGATCGGCTGGAGTGACGTACCGGAAATTGGTCCGTTCCATTACTTTAACCCTTTCATCCTGTCTAAGCTTCCAAGCTAGTTGATTATACCCTACATCAAGCGCATAAGACATGACGGCACCATTTTGTAAAGCACAATCAGTAAAGCCTCCAGTAGATGAACCGATATCAAGGAGAACTTTTCCATTCACATGTAAATCGAATTCTTTTAATGCCTTCTCTAGTTTGAGGCCACCTCTTGAAACGTAAGGCATTACTTTCCCTTTAATCGTTAATTCAAGATCAACCGGTACTTTTTCTCCCGGCTTTTCGTATCTCTCTTCATTTGCATAGACAAGACCTGCCATAACCATACGCTTAGCTTTTTCACGCGTTTCAGCTAAGCCTTGTTCTACTAGTAATACATCTAATCTTTCTTTCATTACTTTCATATTGTCAGGCCCTTTTTTCTTTTTTGGGTGTAATCATTTTAATCTTTTTCATAGCTGTCTTAGTCGTTAAACCTATTTCTTCAAGTAGCTCGTCAACACTTCCATGTTCAATGAAATAGTCAGGGATTCCCATTCGGTCAATAATCGCACCATAAAATCCTTGATCATGAGCATATTCAAGAACAGAACTACCAAAGCCACCTTGAAGGACAGCTTCTTCTATTGTTAAGATAGGCATTTTCTCACCCAGAAGGCGACTTAGCATTTTTACATCCAGTGGCTTTATGAACCGAGCATTAATCACTTTTACAGAATAATCCTCTTTCTCCAGAAGTGCTGCAGCTTCAAGTGCCATAGGAATCGTTGTCCCGAACGTTAAAATGGCGGCATCTGTTCCTTCTTTCAGGACTTCCCATGAACCGATAGGAATCTGCTGTAATTCTGTATCCATTACAACTCCCCAACCATTTCCACGCGGGAAGCGCATCGCAATCGGACCATCATTATAGTTTAAAGCTGTATTTACCATATGCTGACCTTCATTTTCGTCTTTTGGCATCATCAAAACCATATTCGGAATATGGCGTAAGAACGCAATATCGAAAACGCCTTGATGTGTTTCACCATCAGAACCGACAAGGCCGGCCCTATCAATTCCAATAAAGACATTCAAATTCTGGCGGCAGATATCATGTACTACCTGGTCATATGCTCTTTGTAAGAAGGTTGAGTAAATCGCCAAAAATGGTTTCATTTTCTGCGTTGCCAATCCAGCAGCAAAAGTTGCTGCATGCTGCTCGGCAATCCCCACATCATAAAAACGTTCCGGAAATTCCTCAGAAAACCCTACCAATTTCGAACCTACAGGCATCGCAGGTGTAATCGCGACAATTCGTTCATCTTCGCGTGCAAGTCTGCTTACAGTATCACTTACAAGTGCACTCCAAGCAGGACCTTTACTAGGGGATTTAACGAAATCACCCGTTTCAATCTTGTATGGACCTGTCCCATGCCAATTCCCTGTTGTATCCAACTCAGCGGGAGAATACCCCTTACCTTTTTTCGTAATGACATGTAACAGGACTGGTCCTTTTGTTTTCTTGGCATACCTTAAATTCTCTAACAGTTCTTCATAATTATGACCATCCACTGGTCCAAGATATGTGAAACCTAGTTCTTCAAAAAAGATCCCTGAGACCAATAAATACTTCATACTGTCCTTCAAGCGTTCAGCAGTAGCTGCAAGTTTCCCGCCAACTGCAGGGATTTTTTTCAAAAGCAGTTCCAACTCGTCTTTTGCCCAATTATATTTACCTGCTGTCCGTAATCTTCCCAATATCGTGTGTAAAGCACCGACATTAGGTGCAATTGACATTTCGTTATCATTTAAGATTACAATCATGTCCTTTTTTTCATCACCGATGTGATTCAAGGCTTCAAGTGCCATTCCCCCTGTAAGCGCTCCATCACCAATTACAGGTAAAATAAAACTTTTCTCTCCCTTAATATCACGAGCAGCTGCCATTCCCATAGCAGCTGAAAGGGAAGTAGAACTGTGTCCGGTTTCCCATACATCATGAGGGCTTTCAATCATTTTAGGAAACCCGCAAAGACCTTTATACTTCTTTAAAGTATCAAACTCTCCAGCTCTTCCAGTCAGGATTTTATGAACATATGATTGATGTCCTACATCCCATAATATTTTATCCTTCGGGCTATCGAATTCTTTATGCAACGCTATTGTCAATTCGACTACGCCTAAATTGGGCCCAATATGCCCACCGGTTACCGATAATTTTTCTACAAGAAACTTACGAATTTCTACACTTAATTCGACAAGCTCTTCATTATTCATATTCTTCAAAAAAGAAGGGTCTTTTATAGATAGAAGATCCAAACTGGACCACTCACTTTCTGTCATTTTCGGTTGTAAGCATAAACAAAGCCTCAAAAAAGAGTGCTATTTAGAAGACTTGACCGAAAAATTCGTTATAAGGTAAAAATGGCCGCCAACACCCAGGTGATTTCGGCGGCTTATTTTTACCTATTTTATCACGTATCTTATCTAAAAAATTCATCTTTATCTTTACATATTTTTGCACAATGAGTATACCATAAAACCTCATTTGATAACAAATTTAGCCACACTCAATGGTCACGGGTCGCAATTAAATTGGTTAGTTCGTTTAATAAACTTGTTTGTAAATTTGTTTTTCCTAAAGCGTTATGGGCAAGTTTAATATGATAATCCAACTTCTCCTTTGCCCCATCAAGCGTAAGTAAAGAAGGATATGTGCTTTTATGATTGCCTTCATCACTGCCAACTGGCTTGCCAATTAACTCTACTGATCCTTCAATATCCAGAATATCATCCCGAATTTGAAAAGCAAGTCCCAGATGGTATGCAAAATCACGTAAATGCTGGTGCTGTTCGTTATTTGCTCCAGCTAATATGGCACCTGAAATGATACTTGCAGTCAATAGCTTCCCCGTTTTATGTTCATGAATATATTCCAATTCTTTAAGGGTCAACTGTTTACTTTCACCTTCCATATCGGCGACTTGACCTCCAACCATCCCTTCAGCGCCAGCAGATTTAGCAATTTCACTTACTAAGTTCAACTTCATTTCCGCAGTCACCTCAGGATCAATCATATCCGTCACCAATTGAAAACTGTATGTTAGCAAGGCATCCCCTGCCAGGACAGCTACCGCTTCACCAAAGACTTTATGATTCGTAGGTTTTCCACGTCGTAGATCATCGTCATCCATCGCTGGAAGGTCATCATGAATCAAGGAATATGTATGAATCATTTCAATGGCCGCCGCTGCTGGGATTCCTGTCTTTAAATTTTTTCCGAAGGCCTCTAAAACCGCAAAAACCAATAAAGGACGAATCCGTTTACCTCCTGCTTCCAATGAATAAGTCATCGCTTCCTTGACAACAGCTGGAGCTTCAAGCTTATTTACATATTCAACGATTTCTCTCTCTATTACAGCTTTATATTCTTTTGAAAACGTTTCAAAGGACGCCGTACTCATATTATTCTTCCTCCTGTACAGCGAAGGTTTCAAGTTCCCCATCTTCGCGTAAAATTTGAGTCAATTGTTCTTCAACAGTCTTCAACTTCGAATGACAAAGTCGGGATAAATCCATCCCTTGTTTATATATGGAAATCGCTTTTTCGAGAGGCACGTCCCCTTCTTCCAACTGCTCTACAATTTTTTCGAGATTCTCCATTGCTTCTTCAAATGTAACTTCTTGTTTCTTTGTCATGGTTCAATTCGCTCCTTTATTTCTTTAATTTCACATTCTAGGGTTCCATCTTTTATTGAAACAGCTATCTTATCCCCTTTGGATACTTGCTGTGTACTTTTTATTAATGTTTCATCCTCAGCAAAAACCAGCCCATAGCCCCGTTCCATAATCTTTAATGGACTGAGGGCAGACAAAGTTGCAGTGATATGAACAAACTGCTGTGACTTTTGACGATAAATGGCTTCCATGGCCCGACGTAATGCTTTTTCTTGCTGATGCAAATCATCTTTTGAATTTTTCACAGCTTGTTCAGGATGTTGCTTTTTCAGAATATCGGTCACCTGATTTAGCTCATCCCTTTTTTTCATGAAATACCGGGTACTTGTCTTCCCTAACCTGTCCAAAGTCTTGTCAAGCTGTTCGAGTTTCTGCTCATACATTTTGTGTGGATAGCGAAAGGCATAAGATCTTTCCATCCTAGTCAAGCGGGTACGTTCGAAATTCACCGTTTCCTGGATGGAACGCGTCAAACGATTCTTACGGTTCATCAGCCGTTCAAGTATTTCATTCAGATGAGGAACCGCAAGCTCCGCTGCCCCTGTAGGAGTCGGTGCCCGCATATCTGCTACAAAATCCGCAATTGTAAAATCTGTTTCGTGTCCAACAGCTGAAATAATTGGAATATCCGAATCATAAATGGATTCAGCTACTATCTCCTCATTAAAGGCCCAGAGCTCCTCAATGGAACCGCCGCCCCTTCCGACAATCAATACATCGCTTTCAGCCCTCGAGTTAGCCATCGTGATCGCCTGGGCAATCGATTTAGCGGCATTATTCCCTTGAACAAGAGCTGGATAAACGATAATTTTAGCAATTGGATAACGGCGCTTAATGGTTGTTAAAATATCCCTCAGTGCAGCACCTGTTGGAGATGTTATGACCCCTACAGATTTAGGGTATAGTGGAATCGTCTTCTTATGTTCTGCTAAAAACAAGCCTGCTGCTTCTAGCTTTTTCTTTAACTGTTCATATGCAAGATACAGGTCTCCAACACCATCAGGAGCCATGCTTTTCACATATAGCTGATACTGTCCACTCGCTTCATATAATGAAATATCGCCCTTCACAAGTACCTTCATCCCATTTTCGGGAAGGAATTTCATCCCTTTGTTATTTGCAGCAAACATAACGGAAAGCAAGCGAGCCTTCTCGTCTTTCAAAGTAAAGTACATATGGCCACTTGTATGTTGTTTGAAATTGGAAATTTCACCTTTTATGTATACATTTTGCAAATGAGGATCGGCATCAAACTTCCTTTTAATGTACTTCGTTAAAGCCGATACACTCAAATATTGTTGGTTGCTCATATAATGTCTCCTTCCGACAAGAATCGGATATAAGAAAGCTCACCTATAGGTTACACTTAAAACTTTCGTAAATCTATAAATAGAAAAAAAGCGGTCTCTCGTTATTATAAAACAAGAGGTCCGCTTCTTTAAAATAATTTAGCGATTTTTTTAACTTTTTAGTGCTTGTTTGTTCAAGTTAAGTGTTTTTTGAGCAGATTTGACTGTATTCTTCATTAGCATTGTGATCGTCATGGGACCAACCCCTTTAGGAACAGGAGTAATGTATGAAGCTTTATTTTTCACTTCTTCAAACGCCACATCGCCGCAAAGCTTCCCTTCATCATTCCTGTTCATTCCGACATCAATGACGACTGCACCTTCTTTAATATGGTCACTAGTAATTGTGTCTCTTTTTCCGACAGCTGCAACAACCACATCAGCCTGCTTCGTATAATAAGCAAGATCCTTTGTTTTTGAATGACAGTAGGTAACTGTTGCATCCGCATTTAAAAACAGTTGTCCGGCCGGTTTGCCAACGATATTACTTCTCCCTACTATGACCACATGCTTACCTTCAAGTTCATAGCCAATATGCTCAAGCATTACCATTACCCCGTAAGGCGTACATGGTAAAAATGCATCCTGCCCTGTCATCATTCGCCCAATATTAATCGGGTGGAATCCATCAACATCCTTTTCAGGGGAAATCGCTTCAATGATCGCTTTTTCCTGAATATGTCCAGGCAATGGTAGCTGCACCAAAATACCATGAATGCTATCATCCTGGTTTAATTCATCAATGTTCTGAATTAATTCCTCCTGAGTTAAATCTGCAGGCTTTTTAATCAATACAGAATGCATTCCTAAGTCCTCACAGGCTTTTTGCTTATTGCGCACATAGGTTTGTGAAGCTTGATTGTCACCGACTAAAATAACTGCCAAACCTGGTACGATATTTTTTTCACTTAATTGTTGAACTTCCTTACTGATTTCCTGTCTAACTGCCTCTGCAATTTCTTTACCATTAATGATTTGAGCTGACATGTGTAATATTTCCTCCCAAGTTAATTTTGCTAAAGAAATTGCTGAGATTACCCTTTTTTAAAGGGCAGCTGCTTTAACCGATTTTCACCTTAACCTTGGATAAAACAGCATTCACAAAGCTGCTCGATTGATCATCACCGAATTTCTTAGCAATTTCAATAGCTTCATTCATAGCAACACTTACAGGAACATCTTCACTGTGAACCATTTCATAAACCGCGATACGCAGTAAATTCCGATCAATGTTCGCTAATCTTTCCAACGTCCAGTTCTCTAAATTGTCCCTGATCATTCCATCAAGTTGTTCACGATTTTCCGTAATCCCAGTAACTAATTTTTTGAAATATTCATCAGTAGGAGCGCCATTCAGAACGCTTTCCATTGCTTCTTCTGCATCTGACTTGGCGATATCTATCTGATATAGTGCTTGAAGGGATTTTTCACGGGCTACTCTTCTTTTCATAATCTTACTCCTTTAACATCTACTATTATATATGAAAATGCTAGAACAAACGAACATTAAATAACTTTTTTCGAAAATATTAAGATTTTTGCTGTATTTTTTCAAGGTTTAGCTAAATTTCACTAATATTAAGGTCGAAATACCCTCACTCACCTATTATTCATAACATTTTTTCCAAGGTGCTTTTAAGTTAAATTGAAAACCTTATATATGTTTAATTCACAACAGAGATGTATACATTTCGAAAGTGTCAAAAAGCTCTTGCCTAGCTTTCATGCTCATATTTCATCTTTTACACTCTAACAGAAATCACCCTTGAATTAAAGGGAAACTTCCAGACACCGCCTTATTATGTTCATTTAACGTAATATTATAAGCAGGCTTTTTATACGAAAGTAATCGATGGGGTAAAAATAAAAAAACAAAAACCCGGCCTATTGCCGGGTTTTTGCAGGTGTAAGTTGAATGATGCTAATTACACTTCTTGTTCGTAATCCGCTTCCTGTTTTGCGTTTTCAAATGCTATACCGACAACATGAATGTTCACTTCGCCCGCGTCGATAGCGGTCATATTTAATAAAGCTTCACGAATGTTGTCTTGTACTTCCTGCGCAACTTTCGGAATAGAAACACCAAATTTCATGACACAATAAAGCTCGACTTTAATTGTTTCTCCAGTTAAGTCTACTTTAACACCTTTACCGTGGTTCTTTTTGCCAAGCTTTTCAACTACGCCAGTAGCAAAATTCCCGCGCATATGTGCGACACCTTCAACTTCCGATGCAGCTATGCCCGCGATTACCTCTATCACCTCAGGCGCAATCTCCACTCTGCCTAGTCCACTATTGTAATCATTCATTTCGAGTAATTGGCCTTCCATTTCACTCATTCAAAGCACCTCCTGTCTTCCTTTACATTATGAGTTCATTACGTCATATATTTCAAGGAATTTGGTATTAAATTCTCCAGAAACAAATTGGTCATGCTGAAGTAACTTAATATGGAAAGGAATTGTAGTATTGATTCCCTCAATGACAAACTCACCTAGAGCACGTTTCATTTTCTCAATTGCCTCTTCCCTTGTCGGTGCATGGACAATTAATTTAGCAATCATAGAATCGTAATATGGCGGTATCGTATACCCAGGATATGCTGCAGAATCAACACGTACTCCGTAGCCACCTGGCGGTAAATACATTTGAATTTTACCGGCAGAAGGCATAAAGTTTTTCTCTGGATTTTCGGCATTGATCCGGCATTCGATTGACCAACCGTTAAATGTAACATCTTCTTGCGAAAGAGAAAGTTTGTCACCTGAAGCAACTTTGATTTGTTCTTTAATCAAATCTACACCTGTGACCATTTCTGTAACTGGATGCTCAACCTGGATACGTGTATTCATTTCCATAAAATAGTATCTTCTATTCACATAGTCATAAATAAATTCAACTGTACCAGCACCAGAGTAGTTAACAGCAAGGGCAGCCGTTACTGCAGCCTGCCCCATTTCCGCACGCATTTCACCGTCAAGTGCAGGAGAAGGAGTTTCTTCAACCAGTTTTTGCAAACGTCGTTGTACCGAACAATCACGCTCTCCTAAATGGATTGCATTCCCATGATTATCAGCCATGACTTGGATTTCAACGTGACGGAAGTCTTCGATGAATTTTTCAATATACACGCCTGGATTTCCAAAAGCTGTAGCAGCTTCTTGTTGCGTAATGCTAATGCCTTTAATAAGATCTTCTTCCGTTCTAGCGACCCGGATACCTTTACCTCCGCCACCGGCTGTAGCTTTAATGATGACAGGGTAGCCCATTTCATTAGCAAGGACTACACCCTCATCTGTATCTTTAATAATTCCTTTAGAACCAGGAACAATCGGTACACCAGCTTTGCGCATGGTTTCCCTTGCTACGTCCTTTGTCCCCATTTTATTTATTGCTTCGGGACTAGGACCGATGAATATGATATTACATTCACGGCAAAGCTCTGCAAAGTCAGCATTTTCGGCAAGGAATCCATAACCAGGGTGAATAGCATCCGATCCTGTTTTCTTGGCTGTACTGATAATGTTCGTTGTATTTAAATAACTGTCTTTTGATAATTTAGGACCGATGCAATAAGCTTCGTCGGCAATTTGAACATGTAATGCTTCTTTGTCGGCTTCTGAATAGACCGCTACAGTTTCAATACCTAATTCCTTGCATGCCCGGATAATTCGGACTGCAATTTCCCCACGATTGGCAATTAATACCTTTTTGATCATTTAGAAACAGCTCCTCATTCCGGCTTTACTAAAAATAATGGTTGACCATATTCTACAAGTTGGCCTTCTTTTACAAGAACCTCTACAATTTCACCGTTTACTTCGGCCTCAATTTCATTGAAAAGTTTCATAGCTTCTACGATACAAACAATAGAATCTGCTGTAACTTTATCCCCTGCTTTCACGTATGCAGCAGCATCCGGAGATGGAGATTGGTAGAAAGTTCCAACCATTGGAGAAGTGATTTTATGTAAATTTTCTTGCTCAGTGACAGCAACAGTTGGCTTAGCTGGTTCAACAGCTTTTGGCGCTGCAGGGGCAGGCGCTGCTACAGGCTTAACTTCAACAGCTGCATTAGCTTGAACAACTTCTGGAGCAGCCGCTGGGTGTCCTACTAATTCTGTTTCAGGTTTCTTTAGTTTAATTTTTGTTCCTTCATTTTCATAAACGAATTCACTGATGTTAGATTGATCGACTAGCTTAATAATTTCACGAATTTCTTGCACTTTCATTTGTGGCACCCCTTGTCTAATTTGATATTAATTTTTTGAGGCAATATTTTATGTACCTTTTAACTTAGCTTGTCCATACCTTGTCCAATTCTTCACAATGAAGTCGCTTTCTAAACCAGAAAGCGATTGACTGAATAAATACCTCGTCTGTATTATAACAGAAATTTCACTTTCTTAAAATATTGTTATCTTTAGAGGACTGAAAAGTTTATGACCAGCTTCTAACATCATACAATATTAGCTTATAAAAATTCAATGATAGATTAGTTGCAACTCGATATCTATACTCCTATATTACACCTTTATTATAAGATTGTGAATATTTTTCGATTTAAAAATTGTAAGCGTTTTCTAGCTTGTTTTACCAAATTACCTAGGAAAATCAGCTAAAAATTTACATTAATTACTTTTCTAGAATATTACGAAAGGTTCAATATCACTATTTCTATTCGAATTACTGGAATCAATTTACACCAAAAAACCTTTTCCCCCAAAGTTTCCCAGATGTTTTATACTGATAAAAAACCAAAAAAAAAGTCCTTTTTTTCTAAAAAAGAGGACCCTTCTAATTTTTTTATTTATAAACTGTTGTGTATCAGCTCTTTTTATAGAATATATGATTACTTTTCTGGTTGGAAATCCACAACTACATTTTGAGCATCATCCACTTCTTTACGTACGAGGCGAATAATGTTATTAGCCTCTGTTTTTGTTTGTTTATCAGCTTTGACACTCACTTTTACATCCGTTCCATCGACTCGTACGAGTGCGGCATTATAATCCATGGCCACAATTAGGTTTTCGATGATATTTTCCTTTACTTTTGTCTCGCTTAATTGTTCGATTTTCGCATATGCATCTTCTCTTTCCTCAGCTGATAGTTCTGTATTGCCCATCTTCACAGTCAATTCTTCATTCAACTTTGCCCGTTCATCTTCAATCTGCATCCTTAATGATTCGAACTCGTCGCCTGATGCTATGGTTACAGAAGAACCAGCAGCATTCTTAGAAGAGGTCTCTTTACCACTCTTAGTTTCTCCCTTACTTTCTGTTTTACTTTCTGTTTTGCTTTCCGTTTTACTCTCTGTTTTACTTTCTGTCTGTTCAGTGGCTGTCATATCAGCAGCATTTTCTTCAGGAGCGGTTAAATAATAGACAGACAGTACCACTACCAGACTTAGCATAGTCAATAACCAAACGGTTTGTTTTTTTAATAACATGTAGATTTTCCCCCTTATTTTTTAGGCATAACAGATACCCGGTGACTTGGTACATCAAGTGAGCGAGTGACAGCTTCGATAATCCACTTCTTTATTTGAATATTTTCGGCCCCTTTAGCGACCACTAGGACCCCTCGTACACTAGGTTTTTTTGTTTCTGAAATGATTGGTCCTTCTTTTTCACCGCTTTTGATCAAGACTAGCTGCTCATCAACAGATGTGTCTTCAACCGTTCTTTTACCGCCTTCCTGGTCAGTTTCTTCAGTTACTTGTTTTTGAGTGACTTTATTTCTTTCATAAACTTTTTTCTCGGATGCATCCACGTAGATTACGACTTTTACATCATCGACACCCGCGATGGATTCAAGCGCTTCCTTCATTTCATTCTGAAGATATATTTCATAATCTTTTGTCGTCTTGAATTCGGATTTATTCTTCTGGCCGAATGTTTCTACATCTCCATCATCATCCTGTTTATTATTGAATACCGTCTTTACTTCGGATGTTTGTCCAGTCTGGTTGGTGGTTAACAAATTCCCGGCCATCATAATTCCTGCTCCCAAAAGGACAACTATTAGAGCATAGACATACAGGGAAGGTTTTTTTTCTTTAGGCTCTTTTTGGTCAGGGTCTTTATTTACAAGTTTTTGCAGCCAGGATAATGGACCTTTGTCTTTATTCAATACTCAGTCACTTCCTTTCCCCGGCGATTTCAATGATCTCTTTATCGACAGACCAACTTGTTGCCAGAAACCTTTTGACAGCATCCAGATTGGCATCATTGGATGAAGACGGTCTCTCTGCATTAATATCAACCTTCGCTACTGCCTCTATCTCCGAGTCTTCTTTCCCTTCTGCCTTTTCCAATGATATGGTTATGTTTTGCAAGTCATTAATGCTTGGTTCTTCCTCATTCTTGACTCCTACATCAATTGAACTAATCTTCATGTTATAATCCACCATCAGCTCCTCTTCTACTTCTGCCTGTAACTCAACAGCCATTTGTTTTAAAATATATGCACCCTGGGTAGCTTGTATTTCTTTTTTCTTCATTTCTGTCAAATTTCCTAAATCTTTTTTTTTCTGATCTTCAAATTCACTTGTAGCCGCTGACAGAATTTCGTCGAAATCCTTATTGAATAATCCCAATATAGGAGTGATGATAATCGCAATCAGTAAAAGTCCGATTACCATTTTGGCATATTTCTGTAAAGCTGAATTGGGAAGGAGCATATCGATTACAGTAGCCAGCAATACAAATACGATAATATTGGATACCCAGCCAGCTAAAAAACTCACCAAGCCCTCCTCCTTTCTAACGAACCATCAGTGTAATGTTTCCAGAGGCTATAATTACTGTGATACTTAAAAAGAACATGAGTGAGACAATGGCCAATGCTGCAAAAATATAAATCATGCTTTTACTTATAATGTCGAGACATTTTATTACAGGCCCTCCACCAAGCGGCTGCAAAAGACTCGCCGCTAGTTTATAGACAAAGGAGATCATTAAGATTTTTATAGCTGGGAATGTAGTTATAAGCAGGAGGATAATGACACCTGACAAACCCACTGTATTTTTCAGAAGAACGGAGGCACTAATGACCGTATCGGTTGCATCAGTAAACATGCGCCCTATTACCGGTATAAAGTTGCCTGTCACAAATTTCGCCGTCCTGATTGTCACTCCATCTGCAACAGCAGAGGATGCTCCTTGAACGGATATAACACCAAGAAAAATGGTCATAAAAGCACCCAGAATCCCGATAGCAAAGTTGCGGAGCAATTGGGCCAGCTGAGTCACTTTATAATGTTCGGTCAGCGTGCTGACTATGCTTAAAATCGCTGCGAAGAATAATAATGGTAGGACGATATATTGTATCAAGATGCCACTGGTATTCATTAAAAACATTAAGACAGGATGAAAGAACGCTGCAGATACAAGTCCTCCAGAAGCTGCTATTAAAGCTAATAGCAAAGGGATGAGCGCCATTAAAAAAGAAATCATCAAATCTATCGTATCTTTTGTATATTCAATCGCCACATGAAAGCTGTTCAAGGCTAAAATGATTAATACCATATAAACGATTGCATAAGCGACCTTACTCACCGAGCTTTGCTCGAACGCATTCTGCAGAGTTTGCAGGAACATGCTGAACACGGTCAATAAAATGAGTGATCCTAGGAGCTTCCCGTTCACGAGCAGTTCATGAAAAACGAACTTTATAATCCCTTTTATCCATTGATCAAATGAAAATTTCTTATCTCCGCTTACAAAATCCATGAAACTTCCTTTCTGACTTTCAGGTAAAAACCCTCCATACTCCGTGACAATGTCATCCCAATATTTCTTGAGCTCATCAACACCGAGTCTCTCTATTTGAGCTTGTACCAATTCAGACTGCATAATTGGCTCTTGATCAACTTCTCCACTTTCACCATTTTCGGCAGCTTGTCCAACAGATGTATGCAAAAAAAAGAGTAAAACGAATAGAATGGATAAGTAAGGCATCCGCTGCTTCATACTTTCACCTCATTGACTAGTAGGAATAGCCCATTAACTTGGAAGCATCTGTATAATCGTTTCAATAATGACGGTTAAAATCGGAATTGCCATCGCCAGAATCAAGATTTTCCCGCTCAATTCTATTTTGGAAGCCAGTGATCCCTGCCCTGCATCTTTTGTAATTTGGGAGGCAAATTCAGCGATATAGGCGATTCCGATTATTTTCAAGATAGTCTCCAAATAAACGGTATTTACATTTGCATTTACCGCAATTTTTTCTAACATTAAAATGATTTCGTATATTTTATCTGCTAAAAAAAGAAAAATGGAGCAACCTACAAAAACGACAAGCAGGAAAGCGAAATTAGGTTTTTGCTCCTTGACGATTAGGGCCAAAAAAGTGGCAACTAGGGCAATGCCCACGATTTTTATGATTTCAATCGCGAATCCCCCCTTACTGAAATAGGAATACTGATTTAATTTTTTGGAATAAATCCTCTACAACAGAAGCTACCATGAATAAAATATAAATAAATCCAAAAAGCGTTACCCACTGGGCATATTCTTTCTTTCCAACCTGATCGAGTATCGTGTGAAGAAATGCCACTACCAGCCCAACACCAGCTATTTTAAATATGATGTCCACATCAATGCCCATTTTCATTCCCCCCACTTATTCCTACATCAGCAAAATGATTAGTAATAATCCCGATAAAAAACCAAGGCTTTTCATCATCTTTTCATATTTCCCCTGCCGGTCTAGTGCATCGCTCTCTTCCCGTTCCAAGTGTGCCATCGTTAGCATAATTTGTTTTTGCTGATGATATTTATCACTTTTTCCTAGGGTCTCACCAAACTGTGAAAGAATTTCGAACTCTCCCTGCTTTAAGGCAAGGGACTGCCATATTTTCTTCAAACTTTCATCCCATGCATCTTTTACAGTGGTTTCACCTGATTCAAGTCGATTCGCAAATGTATCAAAAAATAAGGATAAAGGTTTGGGCATCTGCTTGGAAAGTTTCTGGGCCGCTTCTTTCAACGGTGTATGACCATACATTATTTCAGCCTCCAGAGATTGCATGGCGACTTTTAGCTGCCTCAGTTGGCGAGGACGCATACTTAATTTTTTTGCAGCTTCAAAGCCTGCCCATGTTGTGGCTAAGATTATAATTGCCGCTCCTATTAACTTAAACATGTGGATTCACACTTTCACCCAAATATAAAGGGAGGCCCGCTGAGTCGAGAACATTGTAGCTCCGCTTACCAGATTTACTTCTTTGCAATTCTATAAACCGTTCAAAAATGTTTTGCCTTAAGATTTCGGCGAAAAAGGGTCGTTTTTTAATTTCATCCAAAGTATGACCATGTGTAGTTATCACGAGTTTAATACCGGCGTTTACGGCCTCTAGTACTGCTTGTGTATCCTCTGCGCGACCAATTTCATCTACGACTAACACATCCGGAGACATAGAACGGATCATCATCATCATTCCTTCCGCTTTAGGACATCCATCGAGCACATCCACCCTTGTTCCAAATTCGAGCTGTGGTACTCCATGAACACTTCCCGCAATTTCTGATCGCTCGTCCACAATTCCCACCTTTTGAGGGGCAATACCTCTTTTTTCATTTCCACTAGATATCATCCTTGCAATATCACGTAATATCGTCGTTTTTCCTGTTTGTGGAGCACCGATTAACAAAGTATGCTGCCATTCGCCATTATATAAATAAGAAGTGAGCGGTTCCGCTGCACCTATTTTTTCGCGTGCTATCCGAATATTGAAGGAAGAAATATCCCTTATCGCTTTGACCGCCCCATTTTCAAGAATTACCTTTCCTGCAAGACCAACCCGATGTCCACCTGCTATAGTTATATATCCTCGCTTTAATTCTTCCTCAAGCGTATATAACGAAAATTGACCTATTTGATTCAGTAATTGTTCGGCATCCGAATGGGTCACTTTATATGAAAAGAAGAAAGGGTCCCCCCCTACAATGACCTCTAGAGGCCTTCCAATCCGAATTCTCAACTCTTCCATTTTTTCAATCATCATCGGTGTCATACCCCGGAGCTGCTCGTATAATTTTTTCGGTAAAAAAGAAAGAATCGTTTCCATTTTGACAATCCTCCTGTATACACCACTTTCAATAAAATATATGCCGATCATCCTGTAATAATGACAAGCTAATAAAGAAACTGACCTTTTAGTAATCCTTTTGAGAACTTCTTAGCTACTTCAATCCCTAGCTATAGAAAAAGTCATACATAAAAAGGAATGAAAAAAGACAAAAAAAAAGCCCGAGATATAATCTCGGACTCAGACTGTAGACAAACTCGATGAAAATCGAGTTTGTCTACAGTTTTTTTGAGGGGTTGTAAAAATTCGACGTTGATTTCCACTCCAGGCACTCGCTTTCCGCGGGCGGTCAGGGAGCCTCCTCGGCGCCTTTGCGCCTGTGGGGTCTCCCTTGGACACGCATTTCCCGCAGGAGTCTCGCACCTTCCGTTCCAATCAACTTTGTTTTAACAATTAGATATAACCACTTTTGCCTACAGTCCTTTTTGTTTTAATATAGAAGTATTAAAACTTGAGGTGATGACGATGCTTTCGAAACATAATTCTATTCAGCGAGATCAACTTGAAATGATTACTTTGGATCAACTGGTGCCAGCGAACCATTTGGTTCGTAAAATTGAGGGAGCCATTGACTTCACTTTCATTTATGACTTGGTGAAAGATATTTATTCAGAGATAGGGCGCCCAAGTATTGATCCAGTTATTTTAGTTAAATTGACATTCATTCAATATACCTTCGGTATTCGTTCGATGCGTAAAACGATTGAAGAAGTTGAAACGAATATGGCTTACCGTTGGTTTTTAGGTTACGGTTTCCAAGATAAAGTACCTCACTTCTCAACGTTCGGGAAAAATTATGAGCGTCGCTTTAAAGATACAGACCTGTTTGAACGGATTTTTTATCGTATCTTAATGACAGCTTCAGAAAGAAAGTTAATAAGTGCAGAGCACGTATTCGTTGATTCAACACATGTGAAAGCCAGTGCGAATAAGCGAAAATTCGAAAAGAAAATCGTTCGTAAGGAAACACGAGCATATCAAGGACGCCTTCAAGAAGAAATAAATCAAGATCGTGAAAACAATGGAAAGAAGCCTTTTCCACCGGATAAATTTGATAAAGAAGAAACCAAAGAAATTAAAGAAAGTACAACTGACCCTGAGAGTGGCTACTATGTAAAAGATGAACGAACAAAACAGTTTGCCTATTCATTTCATGCGGCTGCGGACCGCAACGGTTTTGTGCTGGGGACGATTGTAACACCGGGAAATACGCATGATAGTCATATCTTAGAGCCTCTTGTTGAACAAGTGATTGAGAAAGTTGGAAAACCTGAAGCTGTTGCCGCAGATGCAGCCTTACAAAACACCAGCCATTACAAGCTACCTTTTTGGGAAAGAAATCACACCAGCTTTACCCTATACACGTCCACGAACAAAAGAAGGGTTCTTTCGCAAGCATGACTATGTTTACGATGAACATTTTGATTGTTATCTCTGCCCATCGGGCGAGATTTTAAAGTACTCAACAACAAATAAAGAGGGCTATCGCGAGTACAAATCACCCAAACACACTTGTGCGACATGCTCATTTTTATCAAAGTGTACAGTAAGCAAAGACCATCAAAAAGTGGTGACACGCCATATCTGGCAAAATTATATGGAAGAAGCAGATCATCTGCGTCATCACAAGGATGTAAAACCTATATATGCGAAACGTAAAGAAACAATAGAGCGTGTATTCGCAGATGCAAAAGAAAAGCATGGTATGCGTTGGACTACTTTAAGGGGACTTAAAAAATTGTCGATGCAGGCGATGCTTACTTTCGCTGCCATGAATTTAAAGAAGATAGCCAATTGGACATGGCAAGGTCCAAGAATGGCTTAATAAAGTGGGCTCGTAGAGGCCCAATCTCTTAATCTTGAGCAAAATTCAAAGGGAATTTCAAAAGGGGTCCGGAATTAAAACATTCCGAACCCCTTTTGTCTACAAACTGAGCCCGAGATATAATCTCGGACTTCTTCTAATTATGCGCGTGATACGTATGAACCTTCGTTTGTATTGATCAATAATTTGTCACCTTGATTGATGAAGAATGGCACTTGAACTGAAAGGCCTGTTTCAAGTACAGCTGATTTTGTTCCACCTGAAGATGTATCGCCTTTAATACCAGGCTCTGTTTCTGCAACTTCAAGTTCAACTGTGTTAGGAAGCTCGACACCAAGTGTTTCGGCTTGGAAAGTCATAATATGCACTTCCATATTTTCTTTTAGGAATTTTAATTCGCGTTCAATACTTGAAGCTGGTAGCTCGATTTGGTCGTAAGTTTCGTTATCCATAAAGACATGGCTGTCTCCACTTGCATAAAGGTACTGCATTTTGCGGTTTTCAATATGTGCTTTCGCCACTTTTTCACCCGCACGGAATGTTTTCTCTTGGATGGATCCTGTACGAAGATTACGAAGCTTAGAACGTACAAAGGCAGCGCCTTTACCTGGTTTAACATGTTGGAACTCGATAACCTGCCAAATTCCATTATCTACTTCAATTGTAACACCTGTGCGAAAATCGTTTACAGAAATCATAAAATTGTCCTCCTACATGTACATGTTTACAGAATGATTAACTCTTTTGATGAATGTGTAAGTGCTTCGTTACCTTCTATTGTAACGATTGTATCATCTTCAATCCGTACTCCGCCAACTCCCGGTAAATAAATACCCGGCTCAACGGTAACAGCCATACCTGGTTCTAGAATGATATCAGACCTCAAGGATAATGCTGGACCTTCATGAACTTCAAGACCAATTCCATGTCCTGTTGAATGTCCAAAATACTGTCCAAATCCTTTTTCTTCAATTAAATTACGAGTTAGTGCATCCGCTTCCCTGCCTGTCATCCCAGGTTTTATCCCGGCCATGCCACGCAGTTGCGCTTCTAAAACAATGTCATAAATATTAATAAGTTCTTCACTTGGCTGGCCAACTGCTAATGTCCGAGTTATATCAGACACATACCCGTTATAGTACGCCCCATAATCTAATGTGACAAAATCGCCTTTTTCAATGATTTTATTCGTAGCCACTCCGTGCGGAAGAGCAGATCTTTTCCCAGAAGCAACAATAATATCAAAGGAAGAAGAGGTGGCCCCTTGTTTCCTCATAAAGAATTCAAGCTCATTGGACACATCCAGCTCTGAAATTCCTGGGCGCATAAAATCCAGAATATGTGTAAAGGCAGCATCAGCAATAGCAGCCGCTTCCTTTAATATCTTAATCTCTGATGAGGTCTTTATCAAGCGTAAATTCTCAATTACTCCCGACACCGGCAAAAGTTGTCCTTCAATGACCTTTTCGTATGCTTTATATGTCGCAAAAGTCAGATGATCTTGCTCAAAGCCGAGTATGCTTATATTCATCTCTTTAGCCTGTTTACCGACTTCTTCAATAATTGTCCCCTTGTGTTGAACAATTTCAAAGTCTGCTGCCTGCTTGCCCGCTTGTTCTACGTATCTGAAATCAGTAATGAATTTAGCTTCTTTTTGGGAAATTAAAACAACACCGGCACTTCCAGTAAAATTGGTCATGAATCGGCGGTTATATGTACTGGTAATCAAAAAACCATCAATGCCCACCTTTTCCATTGAGGCTCTTAAACGTTTCAGATTATTCATTTTATTTCTCCCCCTTTGCAATCTTTGTAATCGCCTGCAAAGCCAATTCATATCCGTGTATCCCCAAGCCGACAATCTGTCCCGCCGACACCGGTGCGGTAACTGATTCATGCCGAAAGCTTTCACGGGCATGGATGTTCGAAATATGTACTTCCACAACTGGAACATCAATTCCGGCAATTGCATCGCGAATCGCATAGCTATAATGAGTAAATGCTCCTGGATTAATAATAATCCCGTCTATCCCATGATCTTCTGACCAATGGAGCTTATCGATAATCGCTCCTTCATGGTTAGATTGAAAACAAGTGATTTCCACATTTAACCCTTGAGCCTGCTGTTGTAATAGAGTTTCCACATCCAAAAGCGTCGAAGACCCATAATGCGCAGGCTCACGTTTCCCTAAGCGATTTAAATTCGGACCGTTAATTAATAAGATTTTTGTCATTATCAAACACCTGCTCATAATTAAAAGAATGCTTTCCATGAACATTCTATCATAATTACAAATTGTCTTACTACTTTTTTACAACCCAGGCGTTCAGCTTCTCGACTGATTTTCAGCACCTTTATTATTATGACGAATATATTCCTGATGGTCGTAAGAAATAGAATATCCGACAAAAAGACCGTATAAAATAAAAATACAGATACTGGTTATAATGGACTTTGACGACATTTCCGAAAAGGATGGCAAATCAGAGAACATCGGTTTTAAGACAAATATCAGCAAAGCCCAGCAAACCGCACCAAAAAAAACACCTGAAAGAATACTTTTCATTTTTCTAAAAAGTCCATAGTATATTAAAGCAATCCCCACGGACAGAATTCCGAAGACGAGCATGGTCATCACCGTACCAAGCCAGCGATCGATCCATGTCATATTCGACCAAGAAGTAAGTATAAATTTGGGGCTAAACTCCATAAAATTAAAATAATGTGCTATTATTCCGGCAAAACTGGCAAGGAGCCCTCCAACAAAACCGATAGCTAATACATTGTTGATTAACATGATTCTATTTTCCTGTTGATTTTGTCCTTTTTCATTAGAAGACATATCAAACACCTCCGCTACGTAGTATGCCCTTTGTTAAATAGAACTATTTTATTTTATCCGTAGTGAGGAGATTTACTAGAGGTTTTTGGATTTATTCTGTATGATAAAAACATAAATAATGTGCTTTTTTCAGAGGATTATGTCCATCCTCTGTTGAATTTTATATGTACACAGGATACTTCTTTCCTGCGATTCATCATTCATAAAGTATTTGCAAGGATTAGTCCTCCATTTATTCGTCCCTTGATCTTTGAGAGGGGCGGTTCTATAGGGCCTTATACCTTGTGAATACTTGATAATAAACATGATAGCACCCATGAGAGAGCTACGTGAATAACTATTAGGTTGGTGTAGAAATGTCTGAGGTTCAAAAACCTGTTTATGGAGGGCAGGCTGTAGTGGAAGGCGTCATGTTTGGCGGCAAACACCATACAGTCACTGCTGTCCGCCGCAAAGATTCAACGATTGTGTATTACCATATACCGCGTGAATCCAAGCCTGCTGTCAATCGCTTAAAAAAAATACCGTTTTTACGGGGAATTGTCTCACTGATTCAGTCGAGCGCTACCGGCTCAAAACATCTAAACTTTTCCACAGAGCAGTATGAAGAAGAAGGCGGGGAAAAGATAGAAGAAAAGAAAACAGAAACAAAGGAATCTTCAAAACTAAGTGTATGGCTTGGAGTTGCCGTAATCGGGGTACTTTCCTTCTTATTTGGTAAATTGCTGTTTACACTGATTCCAGTCTTTCTTGCAGCATTAACAAGACCTATTTTTCCTGGTCATATGGCTCAGGTTTTAATGGAAAGCTTGTTTAAGTTGATATTACTGCTCATTTACATTTACCTAGTATCCATGACACCATTAATCAAGCGAGTCTTTCAATATCACGGTGCAGAGCATAAAGTGATTAATTGTTTTGAAAGCGGGAAAGAATTGACTGTCGCCAATGTGCAGGCAAGTTCACGGCTTCATTATCGTTGCGGTAGCAGCTTTATTTTATTTACTGTCATTGTTGGTATGTTTGTCTATATGCTCGTCCCAATCGACCCTTTATGGCTACGTGTCGTGGATCGAGTGTTACTTATTCCCGTCGTGCTTGGCATTTCCTTCGAGGTATTGCAGTTGACAAACAAAGTGAGAGATATTCCAGTTCTGCGTTACCTTGGTTATCCTGGACTTTGGCTTCAATTATTGACTACAAAAGCTCCTTCCGACGATCAGGTCGAAGTCGCATTGGCTTCCTTTCATGAACTGTTAAGGTTGGAAAAAAGGACGGAAAAAGGTTTAGAAACGGATGTTATTGTGTAAAACATCTATCACAATATGATTATGAAAAATCATATACTAAACAAAGAGAATAATCTTCATTTTTTCAAATATTTTACATGAATAATGTTTAAAATAAGCTAAAAATGCTTATGATGCTCTTAAGGAGGTGTCTTTGTTGAAACGTTTCATATCATTCATGATATACGGAATCATCGCCCTCGGAGTCCTCGGACTAATGAGCCGACTGTTTAATGACCCGATTGGCTTTTTTAGAAACATTCTTATAATTGCCATTGTCGCAGGGATTATTTATATGATTTATACCGGATTAACAAAGGGAAAACCAGTAAAAAAAGAGCAACAGGCATTTCGAAAGGCTGCACGCCAATCGAAAAAAAGGCTAAAGAACCGAACTTCGAAAAAGGATAATGTGGCTAGCTTCTCTGCAGCAAAATCGTCTAAAAAAATAAAAGTGCGAAAGAAATCAGATAGTCACTTAACCGTCATCGAAGGGAAAAAGAATAAAAAGAAAAATCGGGCTTCTTTTTAAGAGCCCGATTTTTCTTTTTTAATATGTCCAATGCTTTAAGAATTCTTTAGTAAACTGACGACCACGATTCATTAACTCTCCTTTTTTTTCATCATTCAAGTTGAAATCCATAGCGGAGATCCCCTTCATCGGGATAAATACAATATTCTGAACATGTTTCTTGGAAATATAACGTGCATCATGGGCATCTTTCATCGTCTTGAATAGTGCTGAGAACAATTCAACCGCATTATCCACTTCATGCGGCTTCCATATCTCATCTGCACTAAGACGTAAGCCTATGACTGGTCGTTCCTTTCTTACATGGTCTGAATTAAATAACCACATTGGAAAATTGCTTAACACGCCTCCATCAACAAATAGAAACGTACTTTTCCCAACATTCAGCTTTACTGGTTCAAAGAAATATGGAATGCTACAACTCATTCTTACCGCCTTGGCCACTGGAAAAGTGCTTGGATCGATTCCATAGTTCGGTAACTCATCAGGAAGCACTACCAATTTCCCATGTGTAATATCAGAGGTAATAATACGGAGAGAATTTGGTGGAACATCATTAAAGGTGACTACATTCCTTTCTGCTAGTTTACCCGCAACCCAATTTTCCAAGGCCTCCCCTTTATATAAACCTAATTTCCAATAAACAAGTAGCCACTTGGCAAGTGGGATAGGCAAAAGGCCCCGCCTCTTATCCAACAGGCTACTTAATTCTATATCAAGAAAAACCTCTTCCATTTCTTTTCCTGTATAACCTGCAGCTAAAAAAGCTGCTATAATTGAGCCTGCACTCGTTCCAGCTGTCCTTTTAAATACAAATCCACGTTCCTCCAATTCCTGCAGGGCTCCTACTAAACCATATGCCTTAATCCCGCCTCCGGAAAAAACGCCGTCAATAATCATTGCTGCCCTCCTCTATTCCGGTCTTTACATTTTTAAGCAGGATTAGAGCGATTTATGACTGATTTATATAGAAACAACCTTTCATCAGGTAAAATACTGAATTTCCGATTTTGGGAAAAACTTCGCTATATACCCTCGGATAGTTGATTCAAGTTCTGCTGCTTCTTCAGTTTGATACACATATTTCCCAATGCCATAGCGACCCCATTTATATTTCCGTTTCGTTTCATCAAGTTCCAATTTTGTTTTAGGGTAATTTTTTTGAATCACTTTTTTTGCAGGACCAGTAAACCTATGCTGGATTAACTCAAAAGTTAAATCAGGAATATCCACCCCTTCTAATGCCTCACTTAACCGCTCGAATAGTTCAAAGTAGCCTTCCTTCCATGCTTCATGACGATATATTGGTGCAACGATAAAACCTAATGGGTATCCTGCACCTGCTACCTTGCGTGCCGCTTCCATTCTTTCCTCAAAGCTCGAAGTTCCAGGCTCAAAATTCTTGATCACGTAACGTGAATTAATACTAAACCGAAATCTTGTTTTCCCATTATGTTCGGCATCCAATAGATGATCGACATGATGAAATTTAGTTACAAATCGGAGAACACCGTTTTCACTTTTACCAAAATATTCAATGGCCCTTTTTAATGAATGTGTCAAATGGTCAATGCCGACAATATCAGAAGTACATGCCGCCTCGAAGCGGGTAATTTCAGGTTTTCTTTCGTTTATATATTTTTCAGCTGCTTCGAAAATCTCATCAAGATTCACGTATGTCCTAATGTATGGTTTTGTACCTAGCGTCGTCTGTAAATAACAATAGTGACAGTGACCCATACACCCAGTAGCAAGCGGGATAGCATATTCTGCAGATGGCTTAGACGAGTCGAACTTCAACGTTTTCCTGATTCCCACAACCAGCGTCGACTTGGCGACACGATATTTTTGCAAATCATTATCCCCAGGTAAATCTCTAATTTGATTATGTGAAGTGGTTTCACGGATCTCAATATTCATATCCTCAAATTTCTTTTTTAATTCTCGGCCAAGCGGGTATTCCAGTGCTCTTGGCTCAATATATACTAGCTGTGGGATAAATGGTTTCATATACTTCTCCATTCTTTTTCGGATTTGTTCATACTTTTATTCAAACTAGACAATCTAACTTATAAGGATAGTTTTTCTTAATTTAATTATCCTCATGATTGATTCTAATTGGTAAATTCAAGTATGGGAGATGTGATATGACTAAAAAGCAAGACTTCTTGGCAAATGGAATGGGTAAACAAGTAATTACCGTACAAACAGATAATAAATTTCCCAATCCCCGGAATGTCCCTGGAGACTCTGTCGATGAATACTCGGTGTTAAAGGATGGAAACCAATACTTGGCCGAAAAGGAAATTGCCCAACAAAATGAAAATGGCTGACAAATGAATGCAGAAGAGAAGACCGAATCCTAAGACTCGGTCTTCTCTTCTGCATTCATTTTCATTGTATTTTCTTTAAGGAGTTTAAACGCAAGGAAAAGCAAGATTATACCAAATACTCCGGCAATAATATAACTTATATTTAAATAGTTTTTCATTAACACTGACATGAGTGGTGGTCCTGCTGCAACACCAATAAATCGTGCAGAACTATAGAAAGAGGAAATTGTTCCCCGCTGTGTCTTTTCAATATTTTCAGTAATGAGCGCATCCAAAGTTGGAAGCATGGCACCAATCGCGATTCCTAATACACTTGTTATTATAAGCAGCAACACAATTTTTTCCTTCGTATAGCCAACAAAAACTATACTTCCTGACATTAATATTAAGCTAATCAATATAATCCTTCTCATCAACGGTATGCTTCCTTTTATCTTCCTTCCCGCCACATAAGAGGAGATACATAAGAAGAACAAAGGGATCGCCAAGACAAAGCCTTTTTTAATGCCTTTTAAATCATGTAATTTTTCTAGACTTTCCGATAAAAAAAATAGCACTGCAAAAAGAACAAGCATGACAAAAACGCCCAATAGGAATACAACGGAAAGCCACTTTCCTCCCTCCTCAAAGGTTACTTTCGTTTTATTTAAAAATTCTTTGAACTTTATTGGTGCATGATTATTCTTCGGTACTTTTATAAAGAAAAAAACGAGAACAATCGAAATTAAACTAAAAAAGGAAATAGAAAAGAACGGTAAAAACCAAATAAGTGAAGCGAATAAGGATCCTAAAATCGGACTTAACACTTTCCCGAAGGTATTCGATGTTTCAATTATGCCTAAACAGGAACTTGTTTTCTCATCATCAGCTTTATAAAGGTCGCCTACTAACGGCAAGACGATTGGAGTTGCCCCAGCCGCACCAATCCCTTGTAGAACGCGGCCCAAGATAATCCAGGTATACGGATTGTCCATCTTCCAGGAAACAAAACCAGCAATCAAACCACCTATCAAAGCTAAAATCAGGCTGGGTAGGATAACTTTTTTCCTTCCAATGCGATCAGACAAGTAACCTGCTACTGGAATTAGAAAAATGGAAGCGATTGAATAACTGGTGATTATCATACTCGACTGAAAGGATGTTATGTTCACTTTTTCTTCAAAAACCGGCAACACCGGAATAAGCATAGAATTTCCTAGTGTCATGACGAGCGGAATCGAAGCCATGCTTACAATACACCAAGCACTTACCTTCGTATTATCGCATTTCTGATTTTCCATTCATACACCCCATCATAGTTAATACATTGTAGTTTAACCATATATAAAGAAAAGCTTTCACGAAAATGAATAACAATTAATAGTTTACAGACCAATAAAAGGTAACATTTAAAATTTCAAAATATTGAATACACTCTTAGATTTGCAAAAAAAAGCCGTTAAGATCAGCTTTTCAGCTATACCTTAACGACTTTCTTAAATCAAGCTTATAGGCCGCATTTTAATTGTGCGCCACAATTCGTGCATGTATTACATCCGCCCATTTCCTGAACTTCACCTTTACGGCAAACAGGACAGGTGTTACCTACTTCCGACCCAATCGTAACATTCGTCGAACGCAGTTCATTTATCGTATCAACCAATACGACTTTTTTCTTTTCTTCCACATCTGTTAATTCATCCATTTCAAGTTGCTCATCCATTTGATTTTCTTCCGCTTTAAGCGTAAGAACCTGACTGTCACGGCTTCCATCTACATATACCGTACCGCCTTTTGCTCCGCCTTTGTATAGACGTTCATATACTTTTTCTACTTGTTCAACGGTATATCCTTTAGGAGCGTTAACCGTTTTACTAATCGAACTGTCAATCCAGCGTTGAATAATGCATTGAACGTCAGCATGTGCTTCAGGAGCCAATTCCATTGCAGAAATGAACCATTTCGGAAGCTTTTCTGGATCCGCTTTTGGATGACGATCCAAGTATTCCTGTACGATGTCAGCCTTAACCTCAATGAATTTACCAAGACGACCGCTACGGAAATAGGTGAAAGAGAAATATGGTTCAAGACCAGTTGATACCCCAACCATCGTACCTGTACTGCCTGTAGGAGCAACTGTCAATAAATGAGAATTACGGATGCCATGTGCAGCAACACTTTCTCTGATATCTTCTGGCATTTTTTCCATAAACCCGGTTTGAGTGAAACGCGTTCTAAGCTCATTCGTTTCTTCATCAGTTGACCCGATTAGGAACGGGAAACTGCCCTTTTCTTTAGCAAGGTCTACTGAAGTCCTGTAAGCTGTAGTTGCAATCGTTTCAAACACCTTGTCTACCAGGATATTCCCTTCTTCAGATCCGTACTCCGTTTCACAATAGATTAACAAATCATGCAGACCCATAACACCAAGACCAACCCGTCTCTCGCCGAGTGCTTGTTTCTTGTTTTCATCTAAGAAGTAAGGGGTCGCGTCAATGACGTTATCCTGCATACGCACACCCACTTCTACGGTCTGCTTAAGTTTCTCAAAGTTAACTGTTTTGTTATCTTTATCAGCCATTTCTGCTAAATTTACAGCTGCTAGGTTACACACAGAGTATGGAGCCAGTGGCTGTTCACCACATGGGTTCGTTGCTACAACTTGTTGTCCGTATGCTTTTGCATTTGTCATCTCGTTAGCATTATCAATAAAGAAAATACCCGGCTCTGCAGAATAAGTAGCACAAATATTAATTAAGTTCCAAAGCTCTTTAGCTCGGATTTTACGGTAAACACGGACTTTGCGGCCCATTTTTTCCCACTCACGTACATCACCGACATTGTGCCATTCTTCATTATAAATCGCCATTTCTTCAGCATTATAGCTTTCAACATCCGGGAAACGCAATTCATATTCGCCATCTTGTTCGGCAGCTTCCATAAATTCCTTAGTCAAGCAAATCGAGATATTGGCGCCTGTTAGAAAATCGGCATTATGGACACTGTACGTTCCGCCTGTACGAACCTTTTCCTCGGCCTCTCTAATGATTTTCTCGTTAAATCCGCCTAAACCCGGAATCTCTTTATAGTTGATGATACCTTGGTACATAGCCGTTTCCTGTTCGGTATGCGGAGTGAATTTTAATTTATCTGTAGCGTACTTTTTGATGGTTTCATCTTTTGTGTTTTCCACTAAGTAGCGAAGAATCCGTGGATTTTGCATTTTCGAAATAATGAACTCAGCAATATCTGGATGCCAATCCGCAAGCATAATCATTTGTGCACCGCGTCTGCTTCCGCCCTGTTCAACAAGATGGGTCAATTTCGCAATATCATCAAGCCATGAAACTGAACCGGAGGATTTTCCATTTACCCCTTTTGCCAATGTATTTCTTGGACGAAGTGTCGATCCGTTCGTACCTACACCGCCTCCGCGGCTCATGATTTCCATGACTTGCTTTCTATGTTCGGAAATTCCTTCGCGTGAATCCGGAACAAATGGCATTACATAGCAATTAAAATAAGTAACATCCGTGTTAGAACCGGCTCCATATAATACACGTCCTGCTGGGACAAAATTAAGGTTCTTTAATTCTTCATAGAACTTATTGAACCATTCCGTTCTTTTTTCCTCAGTCTTTTCCACTGAAGCCAATCCCGTTGCATTACGTTTTGCAATTTGTTCATAGTATATTTCAAGCGGCTTTTCAATGATATCAAGCGGTCGATTTACAATCCCCGTTGCCACTTCTTCCGGGTTATCTAATGCTCCGCGAAATTCATCATCCACTAATACCTTAGCTTTTTTCGTTTCCCAATCTATTTCAACGATGTAACCAAGACCCCGTGCAGGGAATTTCGGATCTTCCTTAATCGTCAATACTACAAAATCGCCAGTCGAGAGCGTAATTTTTTCAGTATCCTTAAAAGAATAGCGGTCAAGCATAACTAGACGGGACACGCCTTTATGCGTCATTTTCATATCAGCTGTTACAGGATGGACCTGGGGAAATAAAGAAATATCCTTATTCAACCTTTCTAGATCAACCTTTAAAGCTTCTTTTATTACAACCGACATAATTCCCTCTCCTTTATATGTTTCAAGATCCGTTCTTGCTGCAAAAATTTATATGTAGTCTTACATGTCCGTTTCGCTTAACAAGTTACCCTAAATTTATCATAGCGAAACTCAAAAATCAATATATAGTGTCGTAATAAATATTTCGACTACTATATATTGTGTTTGTGTTGATTAACTTTTAATTTTGTCAAACGATAAATCAATTAATATAGTTAGTAAAAGGGAGGAAAATGTCGATTTATAATAATTTTTCATCAGATTTCAATTAATTTGAACCTTGCTTTTTCCCTGTCCTTGTTAGTGCTTATCGTTGCAAGGAAAAGCTTATTTGTTTGCAAAAATCTGAAAAAACATTTTTATTATCTGTTCTAATTATCCTGCTTCTTCTATCTCAAAAAATTCCATTCATCGCTTTCATATTTGCTTTCTGCAATGGCTTTCACTTCCAGCAATTGCTGTTCAGTGAGGACGTATGGCTCTAATTCGATCGAAAGTCCATCGGCAAAACCTTTTTCAAAAGCATCTTTTGCTTCTGGGATGGTAATCTTTCTTCCGGCAATGTCATTTATGGCCACGGCTTTGTTTTTTAAGTTTTTTTGCATTCTCTCTTTAACCCTGTCATTTGAGAATTTAAACACGCTAAAGAGCTTTTCATCATCAAGTTCAAGTAAAATGGCCCCGTGTTGAAGGATGACGCCCTTTTGCCTTGTTTGTGCACTGCCAGCTACCTTACGGCCCTCAACGACCAATTCATACCAGCTTGGCGCATCAAAACAGACGGAAGACTTGGGTGCTTTTAAAGCCGCTTTCTCCTGATCGGTTCGAGGTACAGCAAAATAAGCATCCAATCCAAGATTCCTGAACCCCATTAATATTCCTTCAGAAATAACTCGATATGCCTCAGTAACAGTAGTAGGCATTCCCGGATAGGATTCTGGGACAATTACGCTATAAGTCAATTCATGTTCGTGCAGTACAGCACGTCCTCCTGTTGGTCTGCGAACAAAACCGAGGCCCTGCCTTTTAACTTCTTCTATATCAATTTCAGATTCTGCCTTTTGAAAATAACCAATCGACAATGTAGCTGGGTCCCAACCGTAAAAGCGGATAATCGGTGGTATTTCCCCTTTACTCTGCCAGTTTAAAAGAGCTTCGTCCATCGCCATATTAAAAGCCGGTGAACAATATCCAGAATCTATAAATCCCCATTTTTCTTTTGTCATCCTTACCCCTCATTTCATGTAGACTGTTTAAAAGTAAGTCAGTAATTCCGTCATAAAAAAACTCACATTTAGTAGTTTAACAGACTTTAACACTCTAAAAAAGAAAGTACCATTAAGTCGATAAAGAATTTTACGAAAATATTTTTTGATTATTAGTTAAAGCAATTATATAATAAAGATTGTCTGTATTCGTTAGGTAGAAGGGAGTTTTTATGTTTGGAATTATTATATACACTGCTCATCATCATAGGAGTGGTTATTGCGTATTCACTTTTTAATTGGTACCGCCAGCGTAAAATCGTTAAAACGTTAACACAGGATGAATTTATTGCTAACTACAGAAAAGTACAACTAATCGATGTGCGGGAACCAAATGAATTTGATAATGGTCATATCTTAGGCGCAAGAAACATCCCTATGACTCAAATGAAAACACGCCTGGTCGAAATTAGGCCGGACAAGCCTGTATACTTGTACGCTCAAAGCGAAATCATCAGCGGAAGAGCTGCAGCCATGCTATACAAAAAAGGCTACAAAGAACTGTTTCACCTAAAAGGCGGTTTCAAAATGTGGACCGGTAAAATTAAAGCAAAGAAATAAGAACCCATCTCCGCATGGGCTCTTTTTAATTAAAAAGCTATCATACTAAAAATTGAAATGAAATGCCGTCTTAAAGCTTATTATGTCTTATTGTATATTCATTTCCAGCTGGTCATTCTCTATACATATAATGAATAAAAATCCCCGCTCAGATGGCGGGGATTTTTATTTAGGCTATTAAGCTTGATAACGGAGGACTGGTTTTCTTGCAGCAAGCGTTTCATCCAGCCTTTTAATAACTGTTGTATGTGGCGCTTCCTGTACGATCTCCGGAGTTTCTTCCGCTTCCTTAGCTATCTGAATCATCGCATCAATGAACGCGTCGAGAGTTTCCTTTGACTCCGTTTCAGTCGGTTCTATCATCATTCCTTCTTCCACGTTCAACGGGAAGTAAATAGTAGGTGGATGATAGCCGAAGTCTAGTAATCTTTTGGCAATATCGAGTGTTCGGACGCCCAACTTCTTTTGCCGGCGGCCACTAAGCACAAACTCATGCTTACAATGGCGATTATATGGTAAATCAAAATATGGTTCCAACCTACGCATCATATAATTCGCATTGATGACCGCATTCTCCGTGACAGCCCTAAGACCATCAGGACCCATAGAACGAATGTACGTATAAGCCCTCACATTTATTCCGAAGTTTCCGTAATAAGGTTTAACTCTTCCGATGGATTGCGGGCGATCATAATCCAGCATAAATTGCTCATCTCGTTTGACCACGAGTGGTTTAGGCAAGTAGGGAATCAAATCCGATTTTACTCCGACAGGACCAGATCCCGGGCCACCGCCACCATGTGGACCTGTAAATGTTTTATGGAGATTTAAATGGACCACATCAAAGCCCATATCACCTGGACGGGCTTTAGATAGGACTGCATTAAGATTGGCTCCGTCATAATAAAGCTTCCCACCAGCATCGTGGACAAGTTTTGCCATTTCCAAAATATTCTCTTCAAACAATCCTAATGTATTGGGATTCGTCAGCATTAAAGCCGCTGTATCCGAACCTACCACGCGCTTTAAATCTTCAAGGTCAACTAAGCCATTTTCATCTGATTTTACCGTAATCGTTTCGAGCCCCGCAACAGTGGCGGAAGCTGGATTCGTACCGTGTGCCGAATCAGGAACTATCACTTTCGTCCGTGCTGTATCGCCGTTCGCTTCATGGAAGGCACGAATCATCATTAATCCTGTCCATTCACCATGTGCACCTGCTGCTGGCTGTAAGGTCACTTGATCCATCCCTGTGATTTCTGTTAAATGTTCTTGCAAGTCAAATAATAGTTCCAAGGCTCCCTGTACAGTCGCCGGATCTTGATATGGATGGATATGGGCGAAACCGTTAAAACGCGCCACATTTTCATTTATCTTCGGGTTATACTTCATCGTACAAGAACCGAGTGGATAAAAGCCCGAATCCACCCCGTGATTCCGTTTGGAAAGAGCTGTATAATGACGCATGATATCTAATTCCGATACTTCTGGAAGCTCAGCCTCTTCTTGACGGATGTATTCGGCAGGAAAAATCTCTTCAAGTGAAATTTCTTCAACATCCATTTCCGGTAGACTGTACCCGATTCGACCAGACGTACTGATTTCAAAAATGAGTGATTGATCTTGATTATTCATGTTGATCCCCCAATTCCTGCGCAAGTGCATCAATTTCTTCTTTTGTTCTAAGTTCTGTTACAGCCACAAGCATATGGTCTTTCAGCTGTGGATAAACAGTCCCTAAGTCGAAGCCGCCGATAATTTCTTTTTCAAAAAGACTTTGATTAATTTCTTGGTAAGATGCCGGCAGTTTAATGACAAATTCATTAAACGATGGTCCCTCAAACACCACTTCTATTCCTTTTTCCTTTATAGCTTTTTTCGCATAATAGGCTTTTTGAATATTATTCACTGCCATTTCTTTGACACCCTTTTTCCCAAGTGCGGTCATCGCAACAGAAGCTGCCAAAGCATTTAACGCCTGATTGGAACAAATATTGGATGTGGCCTTGTCACGACGAATGTGTTGCTCACGAGCTTGAAGCGTCAGCACAAATCCCCGTTTACCATCTTCATCCACTGTTTGCCCGACGAGACGGCCTGGCACTTTACGAACAAGTTTGTTCGTGACAGCAAAGTATCCGCAATGCGGTCCGCCAAAAGCTGCTGGAATACCGAATGGCTGAGCATCGCCTGTTACGATATCAGCACCAAGGGCACCTGGAGGGGTCAATGCACCTAGTGCAAGCGGGTTACTCGAAACGATAAACATGGATTTCACATCATGAATGATTTCTTCCATTTCTTTCAACGGTTCAATACGTCCAAAGAAGTTTGGATATTGCACAATGACTCCCGCAATATCGTCTTTCGCCAATTCCTTTAAGGCAGCTAGATCTGTCACACCATCTTTAAATGGAATTTCAATGACTTCCACTCGCTGACCTTTCGCATACGTCTTAACGACTTCTCTTGATTCAGGATGTACTGCCGCTGAAATTAGAATTTTCTTACGTCGTGTATGACCGGATGCAAGCATCGCTGCTTCCGCTAATGCCGTCCCTCCGTCATACATGGAGGAGTTGGCTACATCCATGCCTGTCATTTCACAAATCATCGTTTGATATTCAAAAATGGCCTGAAGCTCCCCCTGTGAAATTTCTGGCTGATAAGGGGTGTAGGCTGTATAAAACTCCGAGCGGGAAAGAACATGATCAACGATGACCGGTGAATAATGGTCATACACGCCCGCACCAAGAAAGGAAGCATAGTTTTTAAGATCAGCATTCTTAGAAGCAAGTTTTGATAATTCTTTCATTAAGGCTGGCTCTGATTTAGCTGGTTTAATGTCATATTCGCCTTGAAAGCGGACACTTTCAGGAATATCGTTGAAAAGGTTCTCAACAGAAGGGACCCCTATTACCTCCAGCATTTGTTGTTTATCCTGCTCTGTCATGGGTAAGTAACGATGTTTCATCTTAATGACCATTCCTCTCTATTTACGTGGTTTTTTATAAAAAGGTGTTTGTATAATAACAGCTTTCAATCGTTTTGAACGAATTTCCACTTCGACTTCAGAATCCATCACCGAAAAGTCTTTATCGATAATTACCAATCCTACATTTTTCTTCAATGTTGGTGATTGAGTGCCAGTCGTAACTTCACCAATGACTTTATCCCCACTGTATACCTTATAGCCATGACGAGGAATGCCGCGGTCAATCATTTCAATTCCGACAAGCTTACGTTGTGCCCCTTTTTCCTTTTGTTCAGTAAGAACGGCTTTCCCGAAAAAGTCGGCTTCCTTATCCACTTTAACCGCAAAACCAATCCCGGCTTCAATTGGGGTAATATCCGGTGAAAGCTCCTGTCCATAAAGCGGAAGTTTAGCTTCAAAGCGGAGTGTGTCACGTGCCCCTAAACCTATCGGCTGTATCCCTTCTTCTTTTCCTGCATCTAGAATAGCTCTCCAAAGGGCCGGGCCATTTTCACTGTTGCTATATATTTCAAAACCATCTTCACCCGTATATCCTGTACGTGAAACCATCGTGGAAAGCCCATTTATCAGGACATTTTCCTTGAATTTAAAAAAGCCAATTTCACTCAAAAGTGTATCATTAGATAGTTTTTGTAATATTTTCTCTGCCAAAGGTCCCTGCAGTGCCAACTGTGTATAATCGCTTGATACATCCGAAAGTTGGACATCCTCTGAACAATTAGCTTGTAGCCAGTTAAAATCTTTTTCTGTATTGGCGGCATTGACCACGAGCAGATAGTCGTCTTCTGCCTTTTTATAAATGATAAGATCGTCAACAGTACCGCCGTTTTCATAACACATAGCCGTATAAATTGCTCCGCCCTGTTTTAGCTTTGATACATCATTGGTCATCATTTTTTGTAAAAAGGCAAGACTCCCTGGGCCCTTCACATCAACCTCACCCATATGGGAAACATCAAATAAGCCAGCTTTTGTACGAACTGCTTCATGTTCGTCCTTGATACCCGAAAATTGGACAGGAAGTTCCCAGCCGCCAAAATCGATCGTTTTTCCTCCGTATTCACGATAAACCTCAAATAGTGGCGTTCTTTTTAAATTGGTCAAAAAATGACCCCCCTTAGATTTTTTAGATTTACTTTGCTCACTTTTCTAAAAGCTTCTTTCCATTTTGTCAGATCTTCTTATACTTCTCAGCCTGATTCATAATGTGGAAAAAAGGGCACAAAAAAGGACAGAGAAAGCCCTAAAGAGCTTTTTCTCTGTCCTGAAACCTGAAAGTTTACCTATATAATAGGTTTTCCCCTTTGGTGGCCGTCCTGCAACGAGCGGCGCTCTCCAGAGTTGCGTCCAATAAGAGTTCTTTTGCCTGAGAGATTCACTGCTAAGTTTGCTCCTTCGGCGCTACATTCGTAGTCTCTCCCCTTATCTTCACCCGCATATAAATGTGTCTCCACCAATTAGGAAAGTAATTAATCCTACTGATAGTTAGTAAAACCTCTGTGCATTTACAAAATGCTTTCTCTACCAACTCTCCTTAAAACTTCAGAACTTAATGAATGATCTCTAGTCTGTTAATCTGGGATAAAGTAAGAGGCGGTTGCCCATACTATGAAAAACATGAACTACATTCATCTTTTAAGCGTTTTGGGAAATTGGAATTTTCTAAATATACTTACATCCTACCTTAAGAAACTTTTCTCTGCAATATCTTTTACAGAGAAATATTTTTCTTACTTCACATATAAAATGTTCGGGTTTCAACCTTAAATAAGAAAATTATGATTTTAGAAGGAGTAGTTTCAATGAAAATTAATATATCCTTCAGTTCTGATTGGAATGACGAGTTTCTACAAAAGATGGAAAATGACGGTCCATGGGGTAATTGGGAGCTTTATAAATTGGCTGTTCAAATGGAAGAAAACCTCATTATTCCTGATTTTGAAGGTTTACAGGCACCCAAGCATCTTCCACAGCTCACCCCGCTTCCCCACCAATTGGAAGCGGCAAAGCAGGTAGTTGAAAAGATGAATGGAAAAGCCATTTTAGCTGATGAAGTAGGTCTCGGAAAAACAATCGAAGCTGGCTTGATTCTAAAAGAATATATGATCCGTGGTCTTGTTAAAAAAGTATTAATTCTTGTCCCCGCTTCACTTGTAAGTCAATGGGCTTTTGAATTGAATACCAAGTTTCATATTCCGGCTGTTGTTCAAAGAAAAAGCTATGTGTGGGAATCATGCGATGTTGTTATATCATCCATTGATACAGCGAAACGAGCTCCCCATCGAGATATCATTTTTAATCAGCAATATGACTTTATCATTATTGATGAGGCTCATAAACTTAAAAATAATAAAACGAAGAACTATGAATTTGTCCAAAATCTGAAAAAGAAATTTTGTTTATTGCTGACAGCTACGCCAATTCAAAATAAAGTCGAAGAAATTTTCCATCTTGTTTCGTTATTGAAACCGGGACACTTGGGAAATGCAACACTCTTTTCTGAGAAATATAAAGGCAAAGGCCGAAATGTTATTGAGGATGAGCACCTAAAGGAACTCGTCAACACTGTTATGATTCGGAACCGACGGGCTGATACTGGAATTGAATGGACAAAAAGGCAGGTGGAAACAATCATCATTGAATTTTCTCCAACTGAACAAGCCTTGTACGACGCTGTTTCCAAATTTAAGCCTATTTCAGATGGATCGAAGGGAAGTTCTTTTTCAGCACTCACCCTCCAAAGAGAAGCATGCAGCAGCAGAGAAGCCGTTTTTTATACATTGAAAAACATGAAAGCCAAATATGAACAGCCTTCCCCTGACTTTTTAGCAAAGCTAGATGAGCTGTTTGAGAAGGTAAATGAAACAGAACAAAACTCCAAGGCTGAAAAAGCTTTAGAACTCATCAAGAAAATTGATGACAAAGTGATTATCTTTACCGAATACAGAGCCACTCAGCTATATTTACAATGGTATTTACAACAGAATGGAATTTCCTCAGTTCCCTTCCGCGGCGGCTTTAAGCGTGGAAAAAAAGACTGGATGAGAGAATTATTCCAAAAGCAGATTCAAGTTTTAATTGCTACCGAAGCCGGTGGGGAAGGAATAAACCTTCAATTTTGCCACCACTTGATTAATTTTGACCTGCCATGGAATCCAATGAGACTTGAACAAAGAATTGGACGGATTCACCGACTTGGCCAGGAAGAAGATGTCATGATATATAACTTTGCAACGAAAAATACAGTTGAAGAACATATTTTGAAATTATTATATGAAAAAATCCATTTGTTTGAAAAAGTAATTGGTGAATTGGATGATATTTTAACGAAGCTGGATATTACCAACATCGAAGAATATTTAATTGACGTGGTCGGCGAGTCCCGAACTGAGGGTGAAATGAAAATCAAGATGGATAATTTTTCATCGATGATTCAATTCGCTCAAACTATGAAGGAAGGTGAGATTCATGCAGCAACAGGAAATTCATGATTTTTTAATAACTTTCTTTGAAGCTAATGATTGTGAAGTACTAGAGAATGCCCCATCCCATATCACTGTTCAACTGACGATTGAAATGGATAAAGAGTTAATGAACCGTCCCTTTTATTGGCATTATCTTGAAAAAACGGGCGGGATTCCAAACCCAGCCCAGATTACTTTCATTACTAATCCTGATCAGGCTCCACCCAATATGAAAGGAGAACGAATTCACTTTGGTTCGCCCCGTCTCCATCAAATTATCGAATCAACAAAAAGGCTGGCTGGATATACTAGACTTTTCGAGGATACACTCCCCTCAAATGGTCGCCATAATCCATTGTTCCCCTGGCTTACACTAAATGTTAAAATATCTTATCAATGTGATCGAAAAAAAGATACCTTTATGTCTGTTGGATTGAATTTAATCTCCGGGGAGATCATGGAAGGATTTCACAATCGTGTTTTACCGGTTAAAGTCACCCCAAAGATACCGGATTACTCCTTCACCCTCTCACCATTAATCATGCCAAAGAGTGGGTTAGCAAGACTTGATACATATATCCGAACCAGCTTCGAGAACGATGACCATTCTTGGGCGGAAGAAGCCATGGAGCGCTGGCAGAATGACTTAAATTTATTGGAGCATTTTTATAAGGATATGGATGAAAAAAGCGAAAGTTATTTCACTGAAAAACAGGCATTACAGGCCCAATATGAGCCAAATATCCTAATATCAATCATCAATGGCGGTTTATTTTACTTATCAGATAGAGCGTTAGGATAAATGGATCTATTTTTCCAGAAATGATTTCTCTACTACAACCGCCTAGCTAGGTTTGCCTGACTAAACAAAAAAAAAACAGATGTCCAAAAGCTTAGGACATCTGTTTTCTTTTTTTGATTTTTTTTCTTACAAACATCGACAAAGCGAAAGGAACAATACCAAACCAGTGGGACACACCAGTATTTTTATCCTCTTTCCGATGACGACGTTTTTCTTTCCGTTCTTTCTTGGTCAAATTAAAATATTCGACAAGCTGCTGTGTAAGATATTTGATATAAGCGTTAGTAGACATACAATATCACCCTAAATAAAGTATGCCCCGCTTATGCTTCTTTTATTCTTTCTAGTTTACCCGAGATGGTTACTATTTGGGCCTGCTTGTTGTATCGATGGTAAGTTCTCCACTTCCATTTAGGGGAAGCCTGACATTAGTCTAATCATTCCGTTCGATACCCCATTCACAGTCAGCCAAAAACGTTTTCATCCTTCCTGAATCCGCACCATCAGGTTGCCTTCATACGTGTTATACGGACTGTTTTTCTATCCATTCTACAACTCTACCTAACTCTTTGTCATATTGAATAATGATTCTACCAACTCGGTTATCTTTAGTCGAGGAAGCAAATTCAATAAAGGCATAACGGGCATCTTGTTTCGTTAATATATAATGGACATCACCATTGGGATATGAGATATCCCCCTGAAGGTTCTTCGGTATATCTTCACCCCATCCAGCTGTTACCTCATTAACGGCTAGATGCACTAAATGATCGGCCACAAGCGTTTCTTCCACTTCTTTATAAAATTTTTTATCGATGACAAATTGATCGATCATTAATATCGTGAACATGATAAAAACACTCGCTACAATCATGACCATCGGGAAAACGACCCCTTTTTGATTATTCATCAACTTTCGTCTCACTTTTAAAGAAAGGATGAAACCTGCGAATAACAGTATTCCCTGCTTTATCCGTTATATTTAACACAATGACGTTACCATCCTTCTCAACCTTAAATTTTGAAATGTTCTGCAGGATGACCTCATGACCTTTTCCATTCACTCGCCTGCGGAGCTTATCTTCATATTGTTCAATAAAAGATAACTGGTCACCTGAAAGTAAATATAATTTATTTTCTATTACATCCTGACTTTTAGCACCCCTGACCTCCTGTTGCATTTGCATCGTAAAGATCTCCCACTCTTTAGGATGCAATTTGTCTTTTGATTCCAACTGTGTGTGAATAATTGAAAAAAGTTGTAAGATGAAAATAGAGGTGGTCATTAATATCATTAAAGAAAAAAGCATTTCAATTATTGTAAAGCCATCATTTTTTCGCAGCATCACAAATGGATTCTGATTTACCCACTTCATTTTCATATCGTACACATCCTTCAATCATACCTGGGAAATCCTTCTGTTCCTTCCATGTTAGTTCATACAATCTTTTCTGATAATGGATTTCCTGGTCGACAGCATTTACCTCCCCATCCATGAAGGCAGTCAATCTTTCATATAACAAATAGTGGGCTTCTGTCCTTAAGACAACATTTTTCCGATTGGTCATTATCTCCTCAAGTATCGGCAGAATCGAAATGACCAAGACTATACAAATCGAAAAAGCGGCTATCATTTCTAAGTAGACGTAACCTCTACTGTTTCTCAATCCTAAACCTCCCTTTACCGATATTAAGGATTAACTTGTACTTCCCTTTTGTCGTATCAATCATCATCGTCCCTGCTTTTGAAGCATTTCCATACTGATTAAAATGAAACGTAAGTCCTAATGTTCCACTTAAGAACTGTATATCCTTTGGTATGCTTCTCTCAAGCACAACCCCCTCCTTATAGGATGTTACCGTGTAAATCCTATTCGTATTATCCATATGAAGGTAAATCAGACTTTCATGGCTGATGGCATACTGCTGCGCATAGAAAATGTCCTCTTTCAATTGAGAAATGAAAATCTTATTTTCCATTCCTTTAATAAAGCTTGGATATAAATTTAGACCGATGCCACTTAGCAGTACAAAAATAACGAGGACGATGAGGGTTTCTGACAGGGTATAACCTCCACAGGAAGGCCGCACAATCAATTTGCTGCTATTCAATTACCGTAACCTTTCCCTTGTTATCCAGACTAATACCATCCCCATTCGGACATGATTTTTGTTTAAGATACCCTTGACTTTCCATTTCATCAATACTAGCAGGAAGTTTGCCATTATCTATTTCATAGGCTTGCACCTGTGCTTGAGCCATCTTAACAAACGCTTCACAACCTTTAGAGTGAATCGTCGATTGATGCTTTGTTATATTTGGGATTGTAATAATCAATAGAATGGAAATTACGAGTAAAACAATAAGCATTTCAATTAATGTAAAACCTCTTTCATTCAACACTTTCTTCATATCATTCTGCTTCTAAATAAATGAAAATAGATTAGAAATTTCACACACCTATCCTATTCCCAAAATTATTTCAGCGCAGATTCACCTCCAGAATTTATTAAGAATATTCTATATCCCCTCGAGCAGAGAAAACATTGGCAGTAAGACCGCTAAATAAATGGAAACAATCAGCAGACCAATCAATGAAAACATAAGAGGCTGAATGATTTTCAAAATTGAATTCATTCTTTCTTCAATTTTCTCTAGCAAAAAACGACTGTAATGAAGTAACTCTGAATCAAGCCTGCCGTACTTTTGACCATTTGCGGCTATTAATGGTAAATTTCTATCAAAGTAAGGCAGCTCCTGAAAAATCATTTCTAGCGATCTGCCTTCAATTAAATCATCTTTAATAATTGAGCAAAGTTTCTGGTAAAAAGGCTGCTGCTGATTTATGGAGAATAATTTGATGCTTTCGTTAATGGAAAGCCCTCCAAAGAGTAAGCCACTGAATTGGCTTGCAAAAAAATACGTTTCATATAACTTAATGAATGTGCCTGCGAGAGGAATGTTTAATAATATTCTTCGCTGCCTTAAGGGGCATAACTTGTTAAACCAAAATTGTTTGAGTAAAAAAAAGAAAAGGAGCAATGCGAGCAAGATGAAGGGGATGACAGGGAGGATAACTGAAGAGGCTACCAGTAATTTCAGGATGATATTCTGTTCAACATCCATCGTAATAAAGATTGTCTGGAATTTTGGAAGGAGGACACTCTGCAGGATATAAAACACGATGTTCACAAAAAAGAATAAGAAAATTGGATACACCATCAACTTTTTCACTTTATCCAAATCTTCCGTCCTCTTCTTCCAGTATCTACCTCCTTCTATCAACGCCCTATTGAGGTCGCCGCATTGTTCTCCATAAAATATATAACTTACAAGTTGTGGATGAAAATTAAGATGGGTTAACACTTGATGCAGCGGATGCCCGTTCCTTAAATCCTGAATAGCCTGAGTAAAATCCTCAGCTTTCTTCTTTGATTCCTGAAACTCCAGAAAATGTATCGCCTCGGCTAAGGGATAGCCATGACTTAATAATTCCCCCAGCTTCGAGATAAAGACCGCTTGTTCTTTTATCCTCCATTTACTTTTTGCCTTCATCGTATACCAGCCGTTCAAATTCATGTGAATCCACATAGCCCATTGCCACCGCTTTTCCTATCTCATCCTTTAATTGGCGGTAGGAGACCGTCCCCTTCCCTTTTTCCTCTTTCGTCATCTTCAATACTTCTGCCAAGCTTTTTCCATATAGCAGTTCATACACACTTGCCCTTTTATTACGAGCAATCATTTGGCAAGCAGATGTACAAACCTCTTTACATTGCAGACATGTTAGTTCAACTAGCCGCTGAGCGGTCACACCAATCAAGCTCTGTTCTATCTCAAGCAAGCTGATTCCAAATTCGAGCAACCTAGAGATAGCTCCTTGTGCATCCCTTGTATGCATGGTCGTGAGGATTAAATGACCCGTTAATGCAGCACGAACTGCAATTTTTGCTGTTTCAGAATCCCTGATTTCCCCGACCATAATCACGTCAGGATCATGCCTAAGCACAGCTTTTAGACCAACAGAGTACGTAATACCTGCCTTTTCATTAATTTGAACTTGTAGGACCTTTTCTGACACATTTTCAATGGGATCTTCAAGGGTAATGATGTTCCGGTTGATCATCTCTTTTGAATGATGAAGCAAGGAGTATAATGTCGTGGTTTTCCCACTACCAGTCGGACCGGTAAATATGAGCATGCCATGGGAATGTTTCAGAAGGGCAACCAGTTTTTGAACGGTGTTTGGAAATAGGGATAATTGTTCTAAAGGAAGGATATTCTGCTGGGGAATCAAGCGGATGACCAAACTTTCGAGATGTGCAGTTGGTAATGTGGAAAGGCGAAGTCCAACCACTTTTTTTGATAAATTGACGGTAATTGAACCACTCTGAGGTCTTCTTTTCTCACCTATATCCATAGCGGCAAGGAACTTTAAATGGGAGATCAGTCGTTCCGTTTCAAAGAATGACAATGTTTCCTGAGGAACGAGTTTGTTGTCAATCCTGAATTGAATTAGAGGGCCCTCTCTGCGTGGTAAAACGTGAATATCCGATGCCGATAATTGAATGGCACGGGAAAGGATTTTTTCTGCTTTCTTTTCAATCGATATCAAATCTTTCATCACCTCCTAAGTATCTTGTAGTAGTGTTTCGACATTGCACGACAAATTCCTCCTTATAAAATAAAAAAATCCCCGAAAAAAGATTCGAGAATAAACCATATGCTCATTTTCAAATTTTGCTTTTATGAAACCAAATTTCTTAACGCATCTTCATTATGTCCAACCACAAGCTTTTCTCCATAAATGAGGATGGGTCTTCTTAATAATTTAGGTTCTTTTGTTAATAATTGGATGACATCAGAAAGTAGCATTTCGTCAATATTAACGTGTAAGCATTTATAGGCTTCACTCCTTGTTGCTAAAACCTCATCAAGTCCTTCCGTTGTCAATTCAAGGATTCTTTTTAACTCTCCTTCTGTTGGAGTTTCTTTGAATAAATGACGTTCATCAAAGGATACTTGATTGGTTTTTAACCATTTTTTTGTTTTTCGGCAAGATGTACAGCTTGGGTATGAAAAGAAAGTTAACCGTTTTAACCGTCCCATTCTTAACACTCTCCGTTCACATTTTGTTTTTTAAAGATTCTATAAAACAATTGTATAACATTTGTTTAAGTTTTGTATATTAATTTGTACTATATCTCTGTTTGAAATGTGAACTTTTTCTTAACTTAAGGGAGATTGCTGTTTCTGTTATTCCATTTTTTTCTGCCTGTATTATAATGGAATATAGTTAAACTATTGGAACAGCAGGAGGGTATAATGGAACAAACGTTAAGAATTACAAACGTGTTAGCAGATCCCACCCGATATTATATATATCAATATATCGTTAACAACCATCAAGATGTATCTGTACAGCAAATTGCCGATTCTTTTAAAATTCATCCAAATGTAGCACGACTACATTTATCTAAACTTGAAGATGTGGACATGCTTACCTCGGATGCACGTAAGACAGGGAAAGGGGGACGCCCTAGCAGGCTTTATCGATTATCCGATAAAGTCATTCAACTTCATTTTCCATACAGGGACTATCAGCTTCTTTCAAGAATTGCCATTAAGACGATGATGTCATTAGGAGAACAAGGAAAAAAGGCTCTTTATGAAACAGGGAAGGTATTTGGCGAGGAATTAATGAATCAGCAGCTAACCCTAAGCTCAACGTCGATTGACGATCTGACTTTTGATGAAAAAGTCAGCATGCTTAAAAATGCAGCTACCATTGCTGGGTTCTCGCCTGAAATACAGGCAAGCGAAGAAGAAAACAGCATTCTCTTTCGAATCTTCAATTGTCCTTTTAAAGAAGTTACCAATGTCGAGCCTAGTACGATCTGTGCAATGCACAACTCATTCTTAAAAGGTATGTTTGAAGCATTGTTTGACAATGTCAAGATTGTGGAATTAGGAAATATGCTGGGAAATTGTGTAGCATGTTCTTATCAGGCTTCGGTTCTCGCATAGAAACAAAAGGCATCCTTTACATTACCTTACAATTTCATTTATAATTATTTTGAATGCACACGACTAGACAAAAGGAGGGATTCGGATGGAACGCATGTTCAGAGTATGTGGTTTTTGGACAGGAATTATGGCAATATTCTTTTATCTTGGCCATATGCATCAAACTTCTTTACTTTTCTTCGCACAAACCGGCTTTTTTGTACTCTTAAGTTATTTAAAATTATCTGAGCGCATGTATATTTATGTTTTTGGCGCCTATCTTACCGTTTTCTTTGCAGGATTTTCCTACTGGAGCGTATTTATGATGACGCCAGGTACTGCACATTAAGGAACAGAGCAATTTACATAACCCATGAATCTTGATTCATGGGTTTCTACATGTCCTTATTCAGGAAATAGTCTCACTTTCTCGGCTAAATTCTTCGATTGCAGCAACACCCTAAAATACTCACTATGGCCACCAGGAACAATTAACCCCCGTATTGCTCGGTTCCGCTTTGCTGTTATTGAGAAAGGATCCGTCTCTTGGTGGTCTTTCAGTTCTTCAAGAATCCCTGTTTTGAGTAAAAATTCATTTTGCTGAAATAGTCCTTCCATAGAAAAATTCACATTTTTTCCGCTTTCGATTAATGTGTCAAAATGAATATGTGATGTCAGATCCATCTCACCCGGATACTCAAGTACTTTTTTCATCATTTTATGCTGATAATACCCTCTTAAGCTTCCCTGAAGATGGGCTGGTTCCTTCCACTCCTGTTCCGTATAGCCATAATCGATTGTAAGAAGAACACCTGATTGAATATGCGAAACGATTTTCTCATATTCTTGTATCATTTTAAGTGGTACTTCATAGCGCTGTTTTTCATTTAACATGATATTCTTTTTTGATAGGTAGTTAAGAATATCTTGATTTTTCAAAGGTTCCTTTATTTCTACTAATTGTCCTTCCTCTACAGTGATAAATACCTCTACTAGCGCTCCCTTATACATTTCAATGACATGTACAGGCAACGCATCAAAAAGTTCATTAGAGAAGACAATTCCATTTACATTCGGCAAATTTTCTAAACTATCCATAAAAGCAACCTGGTTAAACACCCCTACACGCTCTTGCTGAACCTTTCTGTGGTAAGGGCTACTGTCTACTAGGATATAGGTGAGTGAGCTCCACAGCACCGGCTCTGTTTCTTTTATAAAGGCCAGGATATCATAGGCAAGCTTCCCATCCCCTGCACCGATTTCGATTATTCTCGGAGGCAATCCGCATTCTTTTATCAAATAGATAAACCACCTGGCTAGTGCCCTCCCAAATGCATCCCCAACATTACCAGAAGTATAAAAATCCCCAGTTGTACCGATTTTCTTCTTTTCACGCATATAATAACCTATATTTGGTGTATATAAGACGGCTTCCATATAATCATGATAGGAAATTCTATCTTGGGGACTGTTTACAATCATTTCTTTCAGGAGATTTTTCATTTTAACACCTCTTCTTTGATCCCCTTCCACAATAAGCTCATGCACAAAATAGTTTTTGATTATATTACTTCTTTGTTCAATAAACGTGTAATTTGATCTGCTCAAAAAAAAAGCAAACTCAGAACATATCTTTTGATACTATAGCTATAAAAGCCTTCCCCGTATCTATTAGTGCGATTTCGTCAAAATCAAATCGAGGATGGTGATGAGGAAAATGGGTGTTGTCATCCTCATTTCTTGCACCGATTTTAAAATATGTACCTGGTTTCTCTAGTAAGAAATAAGAAAAGTCCTCTGCTCCCATGGAAGGGGAAAATTCAACTACAGCTTCTTCAGAAAAAGTATTCACAAAAATGTTTCGAACCATCTTTGTTTCCTTCCTATGGTTGTATAAAGCAGGATAACCATTCAGATAGTCAATTTTATAGGCTGCATGATTTGCCTCGGTAATCCCTTTCACTATCGAGCGAATTTCTTCTTCGATTTGGAATCTTACTTCTTGATTAAATGTACGTACAGTCCCTTCGAGTTTGGCCGTATTCGCGATGATATTAAAGGCCGAGCCAGCATGAAAAACTCCTATAGTTACAACCGCAGATTGTAGAGGGCTTATTCTTCTGCTCACGATTTTTTGCAATGCTTGGACAATATCACTTCCAATCACAATCGAATCAATGGCTTCCTGAGGTCTAGCCCCGTGACCGCCCTTTCCTTCAATGGTGATTTCAAATGCGTCCACTGCAGCCATTTTGTACCCGCTACCCACCGCTATTTTCCCTACAGGTATATCTGTGGCTAAATGCGCCCCATAAACGGCATCCACGCCCTCTAAGGCCCCATCTCCCAGCATATCCTTCGCACCGCCTGGTGGCTTTTCTTCTGCATGCTGGAAAACAAAAATAATACGCCCCTTTAATTTTTCACGGAACTTGCTTAATGTTCGGGCTGTTCCTAATAGAGCCGCAGTATGACCATCATGACCGCACGCATGCATAACTCCTGATTTTAAAGACTTATAGGGTGTCTCTTTTTCATCCTGAATGGGCAATGCGTCAAAATCCGCTCGCAATGCAATGGTTTTACCAGGATTCTCCCCGGATAATATGCCTATCACACCATTACCACCAACATTTTTCCTAACTTCTAATCCAAAACTAATTAGTTTCTCTGCAATAAAATGCGAGGTTTCCGTTTCTTGAAAAGATAATTCAGGATACTGATGCAAATGCCTTCGCCAATTTACAATGTCAGTAAAACCACTTTCTAAATCTAACAAGGCCTTCTCCAATATACCTTTGTTCTCACTCTCCATAATCCCAACCTCCTTTCATGTTTTTAAAACCTAGAAAAGCAAGCACGATTTATTTTAATATTCAGTATAATTGCGAAAGTAATATTTTTCAATAAATTTACATTTTTAAATTCAACAATAAAAAAAGGTGCCAAACCTGGCACCTGCAAAAGTTTTTATCTCAAAAAGGGGTTTGTATTCTTTTCATCTAAGATCGTCGTAACTGGCCCATGACCAGGAAAAACAATAGTATCATCAGAAAGCGTTAGCAGTTTTGTATCAATGCTTTTTAAAAGCACTGCTTCGCTTCCGCCAATTAAATCGGTTCTGCCAACACTTCCCTGGAACAAAACATCCCCGGAAAAGAGCAACCGCTCTTCCTTCGCATAATAAGACACGCTGCCCGGTGAGTGCCCAGGGGTTTCGAATACTTCAAAAGTGAACCCACCAATAGTAAGTTCCTGCTCATTTACGAGAATATGGTCGGCCGGCTTCATCCGCATTGGGTTTTCCGGGAACCACTTCTGTGAACCATTTAATGCAGGATCAAGCAGCCACTTTGCTTCCTTTTCATGAATATACGCAGGTATCTCATAATAGTCGCGGATTGCATCAAGTGCTCCGATATGGTCAAAATGAGCATGTGTTAATAAAATCGCTAGCGGCTTTAACTTTTTAGTTTGTATGTACTGAATAATTTTCTGCGGCTCCTCACCCGGATCGAAAATAATGCAGTTCTGTCCATCGGAAACTACATAGCAATTCGTTTGCAGCGGGCCTAAAGGAATTTGAGTCCATTTCATTTTCATCAACTCCATTATGATTTTCTCCCCTTATCTTACACCAATTTAAGTCGCTATTGTTAATCCAGTTTACTCAAGCCATAGAAGTGTCACCTTTTAAACCTCGACAAACAATTGAAAAAATATTAAAATATTAACAAATGCAATCTTTTCTACATATTTTTGGTAGTTACTTTATTCTCTGGGTATATTATTAGAGATTAGGTTTTCATTACTTAAAAGGGGGTTTTGATATGATATTAATGGTTGTTTTCGGACTTGTGGCTATCCTAGGTGCAGCAGCTGTGGTTACCTCATTAAAACACAGAAACTTCTTAGGATTCATTTTTGCAGCAGGTAGTGCAGTCGTGTTTGGTTGGTTTACTGTTATGACTGTCATCAACAGCGGTTTTCCTGTTGCACATTAAAGAAAAAAGCTCGCCATGCGGCGGGCTTTTGTTTTAGGTCATTAACTTTCTTTAAATAATCTCTGTATTTGATGGGTTTTCATATCAATGATTTTCTCAAATTGATATCCATATAAGCATAGGCTGCCATCAAGCGAACAGCTTAATGGTTCATTTTCCATGTCCTTCATCAATTCTTCTTGTGTGCCTTTTTCCCAATTTAATTTAGTTAAGGTAAACCTGCCATCATATTGGTCAACATCTTTTGATTCATTAGGAATAAAGGTTATAAATTCCTTATTTTTTTCAATGAAATCATAGGATGGAATCACCCAATCTGAAAAGCTTTTCAATAGCGGTACGGAAAAAGAGTGGATCGGTTTGTTTGTCTCATCATAAAAAGCATATGTACCCCGATCTTGTTTTTCTGTCTCCACTTGAATCGTCATTAGCGCCTGTTTCATTTTTTTAAAGTGAATAACATCGAGCATTAGGCTTTCTACTCCATCATCATTCAGCGCTTTTCTTTCTAAAGGAGCCGTCAAAGCGGGTTCTTCCCTATTCCAATCAAGAAACATCAGTTCTTTTTCACTTGACCACTGAGCAAATGGCTGCGGAAAGTCGAGCGTTTCCATTGTTTGCTTTTCTGGATTTAACACATAACTGCTGTATGTCCAGTCTTCATTAAAACTAGATAAAAACAACATGCCATCTTGATATGAATTCCACTCATAAGTTAATTCATAGGCTGGTATTGCCACAGAATACAGCGGATTTCCTGTTTGATCAAGGATCGCTATTGATGCTTTACCTGAAGACGTGAAGGACGATACCAAAATATGCGTACCAGCTGGACTGATTGATACTTCAGAAAGCGCAAAAGACGGCTGATAAAAAATGGAAGTATCATTCGTTTCCAAATTCCATACCATCAACTGTGATAAATCATTACCATCCTGCTTCACAGAATATAAAATGGTTTTAGAATCAAGCCATCCATAAATAGCTTCGATCTTTTCTGTTTTTGAAGCTGGGATCTTTAATGTGCTTAATGAAGTTTCTTGGTTAGATTGGGAGTGTTCTTTTTCCGTATCATTTACGGGTTTACTAAGGTCCTTGGAAGGCTCACAAGCCGAGATAAGTAGGATAGTGGAGATAAATAATGCGACGAAACACAACATCTTACAGATAGACAGCTGCTTACAAAGAGCTGCTTTGGATACTTTAATCTCCACACACCTCCCACTTCAAAACTAAAACGCCTGGCATATGTGAGCGAGACATTAGAAAGAGTAAAGATTTCCAATCGAAACCCTTACGACTTTCATTATAAAGTAAAAAAGAGAAAATGTGGCGAATAATTATCTTATATTTTCGTGGAAGTATATTCCTTCGAAAATCGTCATCACATATACAGCCCTGCCATTAAAATCTTCACTGAATCTTCATATATGGTAGGCATATGCGATAGTGGAAGTGGATTAATTCCCTTACCCAATTCAATTGTGAATCCTACCCGCTTGAACTCCTGAATAAACCAATCCTTATACCCTGCATGGCTGTCAACATATTGGACAGCACGGTATCCGCTCCTCTCCTCAAACTCTTTTGCTATATTTGCTGCCTGCTCTGGTTCATGTCCTTCATATCCCCAATAAAACTCTTTTCCCTGTGTATGAAGCGCTATCACTCTTTCAAAATTTCGTCTTTCAGCCAACTCCTTCATGGCCACTGCTTCTGGCTCTGATAAACAGGTCTCTCCTGGAAAATCCCTCGGTGCAGGCGCCTTTGGAACCTTCCTCTTCTTTTCAATCTCCCAATTAGCTGGATATTGATTATTCAGATCTACTCCACGGATATTGGCTTTCCAGGCATAAAATGCAGGGTTATCATTATTTATTTTCAGCACATCAACCTTTTCCTCTGCAGCCACTGCCCCCTTAAGAACAAGATCAACCCCATCCGGGTTTACCATTGGAACCATCGAAATAGTCACATCTCTATAGAAGGGCAGGCAATCCATTCCGCAAAGAGAACTACCATTCGTAACTGAAAGTAGCAAATCATTCAACCATTTCATCAAGACCGCCGATGTAATCCATTCATTTGCATGAAAAGAACCGTTGTAATGAATAACCTTATTACCTTTACCTATTCTTACTTCAAGGAGCTCTTTCCCTAACACACTCACACCAATCGATTCAACTTTTATAAAAGGGTAATGAAAAGATAAAATTTCTAGGTCATCAAGAAGCGACTGATAATCATAGAGCTTTTCGGTGACAAGGAGAGGTTCCATGATTCGAACGGGTACAGAAAATGGTCTTTGTTCAACATGATTTACCATTAATAACGCATCAATAGGCAGTTGATATTGTAAAGCAATAGCTGCTAAATCGATATCTAGCCGGGTTTCCTTCTGAAGAATGAAACCGGGAATTTCCACATCCAGGCCTTCTGGCAAAATTCCTTCATGAATATCGGGATTGGCATCCTCAATTAATTCTTTTGGAATTTGAAACAAAACACTGTAATACGCCAACCTATCACCGCTTCTGCTCACAACTCTCATAGCCTTCGCCCCTTTCATTGTTTAATCTTTATGAAACGAAAAGCCGAAAGATGTTCACCAAGCTCCAGCGTTTTATAAAAGGATACGGTTATCCTGAATTCCAGTTGAATTATCTTTAAAAAACAAAAAACCTGGTTTTCACCAGGTTCCTTACATCAATGCTCATAAAATCGAAGCAAATCTCCGTATATGATTTTGTCTGAGTATTCAAGCTCTTGCTTTGCCTTTTCCAAATACCTTTCACATGATTCCTTTTCCGTAGGCTCTCCGGTTTTTTTATCATAGCAGGTATCCATAGTATAGAGATAATTCTTCATGATGAAGCTGCTATCGCGAAGAACGGTAAAATCAATTTTCTCCTTAGAAAATAAGTCTTTTCCGAATTCGATATAATCATCATTTTCAATACCCAGTAAATGAAGGAGAGTAGGCCTTACATCAATCTGACCAGAAACGGTGGAAATGGTTTGTCCCTTCTCCCCAGGAATATGAACGATCAATGGGACACGCTGAAGTTGAATCGATTCGAACGGCGTGATCTCTTTCCCAAGGAACTGGCTCATCGCTGAGTTGTGATTTTCCGAAATTCCATAATGGTCGCCATATAATACAATAATAGAATCTTCATATAAACCGTCACGTTTCAAATCCGTGATAAATTGTTCTAGCGCTTCGTCAGTATAGCGGACAGTCGGAAAATATTGATTCAATGTTTTGGAATTAGAATTGTATTCTTCCAGTGTCCTGTCTTCTTCATTCAATGTAAATGGGAAATGATTGGTTAAAGTTATGAACTTTGCATAAAAAGGCTCCGGCATTCCCTTTAAGTGAGCAATTGATTGCTGGAAAAATGACTTATCATTCAAACCCCAATTGACCGAATTTTTTTCTGAAACCTCATAATCATCACTATTATAAAAACGCTGGTACCCAAGAGATTCATACATCAAATCACGATTCCAAAAACTTTTGTTATTGGCATGCAAGGAAGCTGTATAGTAGCCATTTTCCTTTAATATTTCAGGAGTAGCTTTGTATTCATTCTGGGCATGTGTAAAAAATACCGCGCCTCGTCCTAATGGATAGAGAGAATTTTCAATAATGAACTCGGAATCGGACGTTTTTCCTTGACCAGTTTGGTGATAAAAGTTATCAAAGTAATAGCTCTCTTTAATAAATTTATTCAAAAACGGGGTGATTTCTTCACCATTCACGGTTTTATTGATGACAAAGCTCTGGGTGGATTCCAATGATACAAGAATCACATTTTTTCCTTTGGCAAGCCCATAGAAGTCATCATTCTCTGCTTTATGATTGGCGCGAACATAATTTTCAATCTCAGTCAATTCACTGCCATCTGCTAAAGCACGCTGAGCCGATGATTTTGTCTGTAATATTGCATCATACAGGTGGTAATGGTACGTACCGATGTTTTTAACGAGGATTTCACGGTCAAAAGTACGAGTAAGGAGTTCAGGACGCTCCGCTTCTGCTAACGCTAGGTTAAAAAACGTAATTCCTATCGTCATTAGTAAATAGAATTTCCGATCCTGCAGATTGTTCGCTCGATTATAGAATAATTTCGGTTTGGATTTTAAAAGTATTATCAAGAAAAGAAGATCAACAAAATACAAAAGGTCACTCGCATTAATCAGTTCATGAACACTGCTTCCAAGGTCGCTCATATTGCTCGTCTGAAAAAGCACTGGAATGGTTAAAAAATCATTAAAAAAGCGAAAAAAAACAAGGTTGGCAAACAGTACTAAGGTAATTAAGAAACTCATGGTTAACAAATAGGCTGTTCGTCTGGTTTCTTTCAAAAAAATATTTACGCCAAGAGCAAGCAAAAGGAAGCTGACCGGATTAATGAATAATATGATTTCCTGAATCCAATTTTCAATATCTATCTCAAAACTTGTTTTATAAGCGATGTATGTTTTAAGCCAAAGTGATAAAAACACAACCCAAAATAACGAATATTTCTGTTTCTTGAAGTCCCTTTTCAATCTGGTCCCTCCTAATAAAAAAAGCGTTGGAGCTATAATCTTTTACTTCCAAACAACAAAACACTTTCCATCACGATTCATTGTTCACTTACAACTGATAGTTAGTAGAAAAATTGAACTTCATAACTGAGATGAAGCCTTACAATTTGTTAGATGCACAAACTTATTTGAAAATTTCATTAATTAACCTTATAACCCTGTTTGTACAGGGTTATAAGGAAAGAATCATGGATTTAATTGATTTTTAATAAGCCAAGCTGCTCCAATTACCCCTGCATCATTGCCTAGTGTTGCAAGGCTAATTTCCGTTGATTTACAAACCCGCTTAAATGAATATTTTTCAAATGCCGAACGGACATTGGCGAGCAGAATGTCTCCGGCTTGTGAAACGCCTCCACCAATAACGATTTTATCTGGATTCATGACATTCCCAACATGTGATAAGGCTAACCCTAAGTAATTGCATACCTTATCTACCACAGCTTTAGATAGAGGATCACCTGCATTTGCACATTGGAATAACAATTTAGAAGAGAGCATAATTCCCTCGTTGATTTTCTGCTGAAGAAGGGACATTTGCTCGGAATTGTGCAAAGCCTCTAAAGCCAGTCGGACGATTCCTGTTGCTGAAGCAACCGTTTCCAAACAACCCGTTTTCCCGCAATTGCATGGAGCTCCACCATCTGTTACAACGGTTATATGTCCAATTTCACCCGCCGCCCCACTTGTACCATGGACGATTTGCCCATTATGGATGATTCCGCCACCTACACCTGTTCCAAGAGTAACACATACAAGGTCCTTGGCTCCATTACCCGCGCCTTTCCACATTTCCCCCAATGCTGCCATATTGGCATCATTATCGATTACAGCTGGAAGAGATGTCTCCACTTCCAATAGATCTTTTAAAGGATAGTCTTTCCATCCTATATTGATGGCTTCATAAATGGAACCGTTAACAAATTTCACAGGACCAGGGGCGCCCATTCCTATACCTAACACCTTACTCTTCGGTTCATTGAGTTCTTCAAGCTTCGCATCAATCGCTTTGGCTATGTTCATCGTAATGAATTTGCCATTTTCGGAGATGTCAGTGCTGATTTCCCATTTATGAATAATCTCTCCGTATAGATTAATTAGAGCAAGCTTGGTAGTTGTACCGCCTAAATCGACACCCATCAGCCACTTTTCCATCATTCTCACCTTTTTATCAATTTTTTTTCTGCTTTTCCCTTTCAAGAGACAATTGCTGCCTAATTAAAAGTATCGCCATTTGATAATCTTTTGTGTCCATCATCTGCATTCGATGAATTTCTCTGATTTCTGCTTCCATCAGTTCAAGCTCGGCTAAACGATCACCAATATAAATAAATGTCCCGAATCTTTTCAAATATTGTTGAAGATCATAAAATGTTTTCATAATAAACCTCTTTACTCTATTCTATAGGAAAGTATAACGAATCCGCCGCTATGTAACAAGCGCAGATTTCCCCTTATGATAATTTTTCCCATCCCCTCATAGATGTCCAACTCTATTCATATGATGAAACATTAGGAAAGTGAACGTTCATTGAAGGTCTTTTGAAATTTCCATATTTCATTATTCGAACCAACCTAGTATTTTGAACAGACATCATACGTTAAAACGGAGGGGAAAAATGAAACTACAATTGAAGTATACTGCTTTATTAGTATTAACTACCATTTTTGTCATCCTTTATTTTTCAAATAAAAATCAGGTAGAGGAAACCATTATTTATTTTCCTATCGATACCTCTCTCCATTTTGAACAAGCTGCCACTCATTTGACGCCGAAAAAAACAGGAGATTCAACATACTCTATAACTTGGAAGGTCAATTCTTCGTTGGACCGGTCTGCCTACCTACGCCAAGATGTCTCCCTGCTATACAAAAATGGGAAATTGACTGGATCTTTAAAAAATTGGAGACAAAATAAACAAGGACTCTCCCAAAAAGCTAAATCCAAAGAAAGCGAAAGCGGGCGTTATGAAGCCGTAACTTTTCACTATGCCGAGGTACACCCAACTGAAACCATTTTTACCAGTGCTCAACAACTAAGTAAAGATAAACTTTATACCGTAACTACACCAACTTTTCAATATTTCCATAGACCTCTTTCCGAAGTACAGAACGAATGGAAAAAAACGCTGGACAACTTGACCGATGAAATTACTCAAAACAGTTTGGAGGAAGCTAGTAATACATTTCAAATTAATCAAGATCAGTACAAAATTATCTCATTAACCGAGTTACCCTCAAAAAAAAACCAATGGCTTTCTGCCTTTCCCCAATTCCAACGTGAAGAAATTGTAGGAAAGCTTTGGGAAGGACTTTATAAAAATTATGTGTTAGGCGTAAAAAAGGAGGACGGCTCTACTGTGAGTTCACAAGGTAGCACCATCCCCCAATTGCTTGTAGCAAAGAATCAAAGTGAAATACTTGTCTTGTTTACACTGGAAGACGGTACCCCTATTATGCTACGTCAGAAGCTATAGTTGATTTTCAATTTCTGTTAACAATTTAGTATATGATTTTTTCTCTGGAGCAAGCTCAATTGCCTTTTGAGCTTGTTCTTTAGCTTGATCATACAACCCTAGATTCACATAAACTAAGGCCAGATTGTAATGGGCTTCATGTAATTCAGGGTTTTGTTCAATCGCTTTTTCATAATAATCACGAGCCTGATTTATATCCTCTGCACCAAAAGATAAATTTCCTAGTATAAAAAGTGAAAGCGGTGCGTCAGAATTTTCATTCACATATTTGACCAATAAATCCTCCGCTTTATCTTCTTCTTCATTGTCAATGTATTCCAGGGCCAACCTAGCCATGGTTTTATCATCTATAGCTGCACTATTCTGATGGTTAAAACCGAATTGCAGCAAGATATATGTCAGTATTGCCGTTCCTATTAAAAAGGCCAGCTGACGCAAGAGATTTTTAGCTTTTGGAAGGTGGACCACTCCAGCAGCCAAGAAGCCGCCAATCAATCCGCCAATATGCCCTGCATTGTCAATGCCTGAAACAGTGAAACCATAAACCAGATTAATAATAATTAAAACGATGACCGAAGAGCCCATAGATCGCATAAATAATTTCGGATATACAATTCCAAAATACAGAAGTGCCCCAAAGCAGCCGAAAATAGCACCGCTCGCTCCTGCTGAAAGATTTGGTGTCATAATAAAGCTGCCCAAAGTCCCGGCAAACCCAGCAAAAATATAAATGAATAAGAACCTGGCGTTTCCATAAATCCTTTCTACTTCAGCACCGATTAAATACAACGAAAATGTATTCATAAGTAAATGGATAAAGCCAATATGAACGATCATCGGGCTAAAGAATCTCCACCATTCCCCTTGCATGATGTAGGGAGAATATTTAGCTCCAAACTCAATCAGCGTCTTCGAATTGGTGCTTCCACCATTGAACTCCATCAAGATAAAAACAGCTATTTGTATCGCAATGAATATATATGTAAAGAATGGTTTAGAATTTTGAAACACTTTTTGCTCAGCCTTAGTCTTTTTAACGGATTCTGTGATGGCGGCCTGCTTTAACGTGAGAACTTTTTCTTCATCTAAATCTTCAGCTTTCAGATCGTGAATGATTAGCGGTTTTTTTAGGACATGCTCAAGATTTTGTAACGAAGCGGGAAACGTTTCACAAGCTAAAATAAACGTGTTAACCTTCGTTTTTTGAAATGATGCAGGCTGCAAACTAAATTCATAATCATCTACTGGAGCAAATTTACTCACGTAGATACTTAATATCGAAATGGGTTTTTTGTATAATTTCCTTCGGATTTTTTCCCCATTCTGCAAGGTTCGGTCAATATCGCGTTTCAGCCAGTTTGCCCAATCCAAATCATGACGAATAAGTCTGATGACCGGGAACTCCTTATTTTTATCGCTTTCGAGCCAAATCTCCTGATGGTTTTCCGTGACAGTGATCATTCGATAATCATATTGGGTTGACAACTGCCTTACAGTCTCCCAAAACAAATAATCCTCTTTAAATCCCAATACCTTCCCCACTTTCCAATGAATCTTTTCCTTCTAAAATTCCTGTTTCATTTAATTAAAACTATAGACGAAATTAAGAAAAAAGTAAAAAAAGAGACTGTTTAATTCCAATCTTTATCTCCTTTTAAATAAAAAAGGAACCCTTATTCAGGTTCCTTTTTAAAAGGCTGACATCATCATTTGGTCTGACTGAACATGCTTTGCATCATTTTATCCCTGACAATTGGCATATCCAAGGATTTGGTCACTAGAAACCTTCTTACTAAGCCGTTAGATAGCGCAACATTTATCAAGCGATACCTGTTTTGATAGCCTGCATAAACCACTAATCCAACCAAGAAAATCTGAACAATTAATCGAAGCATAACAATCCCTCCTACCGTTAGTGTGATACAGGATAGGATTTTTATGAGCTAAAAATGATAATTAATGAACTTCATCTTCTAATGGGCATATGTCCGTAAAACCTTTGTTGGGGTAATAAGTTTACCCACCGCGATATCATGCACCTCAATAGGCAGATCATCTATTATTTGAACTTCGTATGTAAGAGCTAATGTAGCTCCTCGGTAATAAGAGAGAAAACGGTCATAATAGCCGCCCCCAAACCCCAGTCGATATCCTTCTTTTGTAAAAGCAAGACCTGGTACAACTAATACATCTAATTCCTCAATAGTAGCTTTATTTGTTTCAGCTACAGGTTCAAGTAGTCCATAATAAACAGATTCCAGCTGATTAAAGGACATAATCTTTTTGAACTCCATCGTCTTCTTTTCAGGGTCACATTTTGGAACGGCTACTTCTTTTCCCTCACTCCATGCTTGCTCGATAATACGGACAGTTGGAACTTCCGGAGGAATTGAAATAGTAATCCCAATGGTTTTAGCTTTTTTCCATTCATCAAGGGAAAATAGGTTTTCAGCAATTTTATTCGATAATTCTTCGTGCTCCTCTTTGGTTAGCTCCATTAAACGAGATCTAACTTCCTGCCGGAGCTTTTTCTTATGTTCTCTCATCTTTTCCGACTCCTTTAGTCTACTTCTATTATTATCTCATAATATTTATTCATTTACTAAATACGAAGTAGAAAATTGTCGAATTATTCCGTGCATATTAGAAAAAGGTTTAATAAAAGGGGCTAGATTCTTTCAAAAATCGAATATTAAAGCGGAGACAATCAAAAAAGCATAAAAAAAACAACAGGAAAAATCCTGTTGCTTACTTTGTTTCACGGTGAGTGGTGTTTGCGTTTTTCTCTTGAGCAGTATTTTTTAAGCTCAAGACGGTCTGGATTGTTACGTTTATTTTTTTTAGAAATATAGTTACGGTCTCCACATTCAGTGCAAGCTAACGTAATATTCACGCGCATGTGTATTTCCCTCCAAACATATTGACTTTTTCACATAGGACTTTTCTATAATAGCATTATTTGTTGTGAATTGCTAGTATGTTTTCGGGAAATACAACATAAACTTTTTTTATAGTTTATTACCCATGTTTTGCATCGCCAGGAGAAGCTGATTATTTATGATTTTCGCTTCTTCTCTAGTTTCAGCATGAATGGCCCAAGCGACTGCCTCTACACATTCCTTCGGCAAGATCTCCGTCTCTAAGGTAAACATACTCGTGACCTCTCCCTTGGCAAGCGGTGAATAGGCAAGTAGTCCTTCTTTCAGTGATTTAAAACACCCCTCTTGATAAAGGCTTCCTTTACCTTGAATGCAATATTGCGAGATACTTTTACCCTTTACCAATCCCCCTAATAAAGCAATCGATTGAGGAGCAACATGTAAAATTGCCCTTTCATTTGGACTGTAAAAAGCCACTGCCTGCCTTTCGAAAGCGTTTTCATAGTGAAAAAACACCTTCGGATGTTTAGGCTCAAATGAGGTATTCCTTATCGTAAACTTTGAAAAGGTTACCTGTCCCTGAGTATAAGTTTGTACAAGCGTCCGTATCTCCCCATTAGGATGACTCATTATATCCTCTTCAGGATACCAATCAAAACTCTCGTCCATCCATAGCCCAGCCTTTAACCCCTTTCGATATAATTCCTGGTTATCCTGCGGCATATACGCGGATAGTGAACTCATACAATCATCCCTTTCTCTAATTAATTTATATATAACTTATCGTTAGGCGCTGACAGCGAAACTATCCTTTTTAGATTCTGCACACCATATTCTTCTTTGGTTTTCACTTATAATTAACTATTCAAAATATTTCGTCTTTTCTTTTTATTCTATCTTCATGTTAGCATTGAATTGGCTTATGGACAATAAACACATTTTGTCGAATTTTATTTAAGTTGGCTAGCAAAGGGTTTTTCCATGTTTTAAAATCAAAAATTTTCCACCTCAGTAAAAGGCATCATGCTTTTCGACAAAAATTCGATACAAAAAAACTTAATATGAAGTTACATGTTATTTTAGTTGATATAAAAATATGAAAATCACCAATTTTTTAAAAAATATGTGTAAAATATAAGTAAATGTCGAAAATTCTCCTCTGAGGTGAAAGCATGGAAGCCCTTATTATTCTATTATTCTCATTAGCCATCGTTATACTTATGATATCTTTTTTCAAACAAGATAAGATTGCCAAGTTAGAAGAAGATCTAGAGCAAATGACCTTAACCTATATGCAGGATATCTACCAATTAAAGAAGAAAGTGAAGATTCTTGAGGAGGAATTTGTTATTCAGGATGAGCTGATTAATCCTGAATCCAAATTCCAACAAGCTGTTTCTACCAATGAATTGGAGCCTATTCATAAAATTTTAAAAAGCCAGGTTCTTTCTTTATACAGCCAAGGCCTTTCTTTGAATCAAATCGCTAAGCAATCCTCTTTAACAAAAGAACAAACCATCTCTGTCATCGAACAACATAGATTGCGGGGAAACGAAGATGAATAAAGCAATTCTGCAGGGTCTTTCCGCCGGTATCATTTTTTCCACCGCAATCTTTGCTGGCTTTTATTATGGCACAGGGGCGAATGCAGGCCACGCTCCGACTACGGAGGAAGCTAAGGAATTGCTCGTAAAAAAAGGATTTATCGTGTCATCTCCGACGGATGAAGGCGAAATAGCGGGCAAGCCGTCGAAGAGTGAGGACAAAGAAAAACAGAAAAAACAAGATGTAAGTCCGATTCAGGAAACGAAAGAGAAAGAGGTTTCCAAAAAGGAAGACACAATCGTCCCCTATACTTTAAAAGTGAAATCGAATATGACCACTACAGAAATTACCCAGATTCTAGCTAAAGAGAAAATCATCGATGATGCTGCTGGCTTTGAAGCTTATATGAATGAACATGATTTCTCTAAAAATGTTCAAATCGGCGTCTTTGTCGTTACAAATAATATGACATACAGACAGTTGGCCCATACTTTAACTCATTAAAAAAAAGAGAGACTTTTTAATTGGACTTTGTCCGAAAAAAAAGTCTCTCTTTTTCCATTTAGGAATGTATTCATTCATTCCTGCCAATATATCTCCCTCTTACCAGAAAGTAGATATTTTCAGCTATATTCGTTGTATGGTCAGCCGTTCTTTCTAAATAACGGGCAATTAAAGAAAGCTGTGTGATCTGCTGAAGGTTTTTTTCATCTGAAAGTCGAAGGAGACTTCGAATCATCTCTCCATAAAAGCGATCGACCTCATCATCCATTTCAATGATTTCTCTTGAAAGAACAACATCTTCCTTCTCAAATGCATCTATCGAAAGTTCAATCATCTTTAATGTAATATCATGCATCTGCTTTAATGGTGTTAAAGGCAGAATAAATGGCTGGTCACCGATTCGGATGGCTGATTTAGCGATATTGACGCCAAAGTCCGCCATCCTCTCAATATCTGAAGCTATTTTTATAGCAGCAATTATTCTCCGCAAATCAATCGCAACCGGCTGTTGCTTAGCAATCAGTAAAATCGCAAAGTCATTAATTTCCTCTTCTAATAAATCAGCTATTGTATCATTATCAATAACTTCAAGAGCCTCTTCAAGATTCTTGTTTTCCAAAGCGGTGAATGATTTTGATATCGCACCTGAAGCTAAATTAGCCAACCTCACTATTTTCTCTTGCAATTCTTTTAATTGAAGCTCAAAATTTTCACGAACAACCATTGTCGCATCTCCCTTTCATTCAGCCAAAACGTCCGGTAATATAATCTTCTGTTCTCTTATCATTCGGGTTCGAAAAGATAGTGTTAGTGTCTGAATACTCGATGACTTCCCCATTTAAGAAGAAGGCCGTTTTATCAGAGATACGAGCTGCCTGCTGCATATTATGAGTAACGATGATTATACTGAAATCTTTTTTTAGCTCTTGGACTAATTCTTCTATTTTCAAAGTGGAAATAGGATCAAGGGCAGAGGTCGGTTCATCCATTAAAATGACATCAGGTTCAATCGCCAGACAACGAGCGATACAAAGGCGCTGTTGCTGTCCACCAGAAAGTCCATACGCATTTTCATGCAGACGGTCTTTCACTTCATCCCAAATGGCTGCCCCTTTTAAACTCTTTTCTACGATTTGGTCTAGAATCTTTTTATTTTTGATACCGTGGATTTTTGGTCCGTATATAACATTTTCATAAATTGATTTAGGGAAGGGATTAGGTTTTTGGAAAACCATACCAACCTGTGTCCTTAAATCTTCTACCTTGTAAGACTGATCTAGAATATTGCGGTTCCTATATTTAATCTGCCCAGTCGTTTTAACATCTGGAACAAGTTCAATCATCCGATTTAACGTTTTGATGTAGGTAGATTTTCCACATCCTGAAGGCCCGATAATGGCGGTCACTTCATTTTGATACATATCTAGGTTAATATTTTTTAAAGCATGGTTTTCACCGTACCATAAATTGAGATCTGACGTTTCATACACCGTTTCCTTTAAGAAAACAGAATCTGCATTTTCATTTTCTATTCCAACTGTTGGAGCCTTTTTGGGTCCCGTTAATGTCATATTCATTCTTTCCTTCCTCCAATCAGTATCTTTTCTGGAACTTGTTACGGATTATGACAGCTATCGAATTCATTAAAATTAACAGGGCAAGTAAAACGATGATACCTGCAGCCGCAACCTGCTGAAATTCTTCCTGTGGTCGGGATGTCCAGTTATAGATTTGCATCGGTAGCACCGTAAAAGTATCCATGACCGATTGCGGTAAAAAGGCGATGAACAACGGGATACCAACCACAACTAATGGAGCCGTTTCCCCAATCGCCCGGGATAAAGCTAGTATTCCACCTGTCAAAATACCAGGTATCGCAGCTGGAAGAACCACTTTTAAAATTGTCTGCCACTTTGTTGCACCCATTCCATAAGAAGCTTCCCTTAAGTCACGCGGTACAGAACGTATGGCTTCCTGAGCTGCAACAATGATGACTGGCAAGACGAGTAGGCTCATCGTCAAACCTGCTGCCAACACGGAGCGATCCAAGGCTAGAGCCCTAACGAAAACCGTTAAACCGAGCAATCCAAATACAATTGACGGAACACCTGCCAGGTTGGATATATTCAGCTTTATAAAAGATGTGATCCAATTCTTTCGTGCATATTCCTCTAAATAAATCGCCGTTCCCACACCGAGAAGAAGGGAAACTGGGGTAACGACGGCCATTAACCATATCGAACCGATAAGAGCTGCCTTTACACCAGCCTCTTCCGGTCTCCTTGAAGCGAAATTCTGGAAGAAATCTAAATTTAAATGACCAATTCCTTGAGTCAATATCCGATAAAATAAGATGGCCAATACCAGAAGGCCAAATAAGGTTGCTAAGAAGAATAATCCTTTACATATCGAGTTAACCGCCAGCCGAGTGGGCATTTTTTTTACAACATGATTTTTGTTTATCAGTTTCATGTTTTAATATTCCTCCCTGAACTTGCGGGAGATGAACTGCGCCAATAAATTCATAATAAGCGTAAAGACGAACAGTGTCATTCCAACCGCATATATGCTGTAGTAAATCGTTGTCCCGTACCCTGCGTCTCCAGTACTCACCTGTACGATATAGGCAGTCATCGTTTGAATAGAATTTGTGACGTCCATACTCATACTTGGAGTCGATCCACCTGCGACACTTACGATCATGGTCTCTCCAATTGCTCTGGATAAAGCCAGGACAATTGAAGCAACGATACCGGACATGGCTGCTGGCAATACCACTTTAATCGTCGTTTCCAGCTTTGTAGCTCCTAGAGCATACGCACCTTCACGAATCGATTTCGGTACTGAGACAAGTGCATCTTCCGATAAAGAGGCAATCATCGGCATGATCATGATTCCTACCACAATCCCAGGACTTATAGCATTGAACATGTCAAGGGAAGGGAATATATCCCGCAATACTGGCGTTACAAAGGTTAAGGCAAAGAAGCCGTAAACGATAGTAGGGATTCCAGCTAAAACTTCTAAAATCGGCTTAATGATTCTCCGTGTTTTCTCTGATGCATATTCACTCAAGAAAATGGCGGTTGCAAGACCTATCGGAACTGCAACTATCGCCGCTATTACCGTTACCTTTAATGTTCCAACAACAAGTGGCATAACCCCAAATGAAGGCGTGGATGCAAAGGGTAACCATTTATGTCCTGTTAAAAACTCCACGATGGACACTTTCTCAAAAAATATAAAAGTTTCGAAAATCAACGTAAGGACTATCCCAATGGTAATTAATACAGAAATTACCGCTGTAAGGAACAACAGCTTAGGAATGAGTTTTTCTATATTCCATCTTTTTTTGCTTTTCTTTTCTAGAATTAATTGCTGTACAGAATAGGTATCTGTTTGTTTCGGTTCCAACATGTATCCTCCATTTCAGACACGCAATATTAAGGGGCTACCCAATCCCTCTATTTATACTAAGAGATTGGGCAGCCTGTTAAACTGATTATTTTTTTAGTTCGTTCAATTTTTCAAGATCCTTCTTGTACTCTTCTTCCGGTAAGCTGACGTAGCCTACTTCTTCAGAAAGCTCTCCAGCATTTTCAATGACGAATTGAGTATAATCAGCCACTTGTTCTTTTTCAGCTACACTTTTATTGGATACATATGTGTACAAAGGACGAGACAGTGGTGCATACTCTCCGCTTTTAATCGTTTCATGTGTAGGCTCAACAGCACCCTTACCATTATCGATGGATACAACTTTTAATTTATCCTTATTTTCTGCATAGTAAGCAAATCCGAAGAAACCAATCGCATTTTTGTCACCTTCTACCCCTTGTACAAGAACGTTATCATCTTCAGAAAGAGTCGCATTTTCGACCATTGGTTTTTCCTCTAAAATAACTTCGTTGAAATAATCATATGTGCCAGAATCAGTTCCCGGAGAGTAAAATTTAATTTCTTCCTTCGGCCATTCCGGACGTATATCAGACCATTTCTTCACTGATCCATTGTCAACCCAAAGCTTTCTTAGTTCGTCAACTGTCATTTTATCGATGAACTCATTATCTTTATTGACAACGATAGAAATACCATCAAACGCAAGCTTCATTTCTGTATACTTAACTCCCTTTTCATCAAGTAACGCACTTTCTTCGTCTTTGACTGGTCGGGACGCATTAGTTAGATCCGTTTCTCCAGCGATGAATTTTTTAAATCCTCCACCTGTTCCCGATGATCCTACAGATACTTTAACATCAGGTTGTGCCGCCATATATTCTTCAGCAACTGCTTCCATGATTGGAAATACAGTCGATGAACCATCCATAATCACTTCGCCCTTGAGTTTATCTGAAGCCGTTTCATTTCCTTTACCGCTGTTTGAAGTATCATTTGATCCACATCCAGTCGCCACTGCTATTACTCCACCCATTACTGCAGTCATTGCCATAAATTTGAAACGTCTCATTTGTAAATCCCCCTAAGAATTTTATATGAATATTTTGTCCTACAAACACATCATACGTTTTGACTGTAAATTCCGTTTAAAGCAATTGTAAACATTAAGTAAATAATTGTTTATATATTGTAAAGGTAGTCAGAAAGTAATATGGTACTAATTAACAACAGTATCTTTTCCATTAATCACTCTCTTATTTTGTGCCCAGTGCCTGTTTACATGAGAGGGAAATTACTCCAACTCCAACTGAAGTGATTATAAGTCTTTTTCATATGTGGAAAGTGCAAAGGTCGAGGCAGAGCAATTTTACTTTATGACAAAAAAACACGCTTTCGGTTTTACCCAAAAACGTGTTTTATGACTTTTTATTCATTTTCCTGACTATTTCTTATTTCAGCCTGCTCTTTTTGAACGTCTTTACCATTCTCTACCTTCAACTCAGTCGTTTCTTCAGTCTTCCCTTTCTTAGCACGCTCTTTTTTCAGTTTGAAATAAGTATCCATAATCTCTTCGCCAATTTCTTTACTCATATTATGTCCCGAATGGCCCTGGTACGCCCACGGGACAACAACAGCAAAAGCAACTTCAGGGTTTTCAGCAGGTGCATAGCCGACCAACGTGATATTCATCGTATCTTGAGGTTCGCTATAATCCGCTCGGTTCGGACCATCATAGAACGCTTGCGCCGTCCCAGTTTTAGCCGCTACCGTATATGATTTATTCCCAAAGTAAGTATATGCTGTTCCGCCTTGTTCCATCGAAACTTTCTCGAAACCGCTCTGCACACGTTCTATCCATTCTTCCTTCATTTCAAGACGATTAAGGACAGTTGGTGAAACGTCTTCCGCAACAGGACCCAATTCTTCATTATTATCAACAGGATCACGGATTTCCTTAACCATATGCGGCTTCATACGATTTCCACCATTCGCAATGGCTGAAACATACTGCACAAGCTGCATCGGTGTGTACGTATCATACTGTCCGATTGCGAGGTCAAGCAGCTTACCTGGTGACGTTTCCGAACCTTTGAATCCACTCATTTCATTCGGTAGGTCAATCCCCGTACGGACACCCAAGCCAAACTGGGCAAATGAATTACGCATGGTTGAAAATGCGCTTGAACTTATATTTAATGGTTCGTTCGGAACATAATTTGCACCTGCAATATTAATCGCTGTCCTAAACATATAAACGTTCGAGGATACTTTTAAGGCGGTTAAATCATTAATATTCCCGAAGTTACTGTAAGAACCTTTAGGCTTGGTACCTTTGATTTTCAACTTCGTATCATAAAAGTATGTACCCGGTTGGATAGCTCCTTGCTGATAACCTGTTAAAACGGTAGCACCTTTTACTGAGGAGCCCATCGTATAGGAAGTCGTAATATTCCCTAATGCAAAGTCCTCTATGGAAGATTTCCCTGTTTTTGAATCCTTCTCATATTTCTTACCAGCCATCGTTAAAATTTCCCCTGTATTAGGATCCATCATAACGACAAAAGCTCTATCCAAGAACTTAGTGTTGCCCATTCTTTTCTTGGCAATCAATTGCTTTTCAATGATTTCCTCTGTTGCAAGTTGTAAATCCATATCAACTGTCAATATAAGATCTTTTCCTCGCGAACCTTCTGTAATCACTTCGGAATCCACAATGTTCCCTGATTTATCGGTCACATTCCTTACCTTAGCTTTCTGTCCTTGAAGAATATCCTCATATTGCGCCTCAATATAACTCTTACCAACTCGGTCATTCCGACTATAATCACGTGCTAGATAATAGTTCAAACTCTCACTAGGCAATCCTTCTTCAGAGGAAGAGACCTTCCCTAACACAGACTTGAGTGTTTTATTATACGTATAGAAACGATCCCAATCCGTTGATACATCAACCCCAGGAAGCGAATCAAGGTGTTCACTCACCTTTGCAAATTCTTCCTTCGTTACTTTCTTGTTTTTCACAATTTGCGGAGTCAGAGCATATCCGCTTGCGAATTCTCTATAGATAGCAAGGACTTCCATTTCTTCTTTAGGAATCTCCATTTCTTTCTCAGTAATTCGATCAAGCTGAAGCTTATACAAATCACCTTCTTCAAGCTCGCCCTCTTCTACTTGTTTTCTCTCTTTATCCGTAATCTTTTTCTCGGCAAGCTCTGGATTATTTAAAATCCAAAAATCCTTTTTATCACGATCCGTCACTTTATCCGTTTCTTTATCAATCAACTTCGCAAGTTTCTCAGCCGTTTCGACCATTTCTTTTTGTTTCGTACCTTGCTTTCTTGTATATGTAATTGCATCCAGTGGTTGGTTGTCGACCATCAGTTTTAAATTACGGTCATACATTTTCCCACGGGGCACCGAATTATTCACGGTCACTTCCTCTGTTCTTTCAATCTCGCGCCGGTAATCATCACCATACACAATCTGTACAACACCCAAACGCAAAATTAAAGCAGAAAACAAAACAAATACTAAAAAGAAAAGAATATTCAATCTGAAAGGCACATGCGTCTTTTTCTTTTTCTTTTTATTCACACTAAGCCACACATCCTTTTTACATAGTCATAATAGTCCTATACCATTCTATAGAACATTTATATTTTTTTCTACCTTAGTGTTCTAGAAATATTAAACATCTAACGAACTTTACATAAAAAGTGACTTACGGCTCATAATTTCAAAAATCGTAAGTCTTAGATATTGAAAAGAGGCCTCAAAGGGCTCTTTTCAATTTTAGTCATTGATGTCGATTTTCCGCACAAACCAATAAATCATAGTATGCCCCGCCCCGACGATTAGCAGATATATTGGCAGGATCTGTTTTAAATCGAAAAACTTGACTGACAAAATAAATCCTAATATAGAAACGATTCTTCCAAAATGAACGAACAGCTCACGAACTACGATATATTCAATTCTCATTTCTGCGGCATTCCAAGCCCGGCCTATAATATCATAAGTCAATGATATATACGGTACGAGTAGAATTGGGTAGGCGATTGCAACGATTGCCCCATAAATGAGAATCTTTCCAAATGTGATATCAAAAGCAATTAGCAAGATTCCTGCATACAACAGGATTCCCCCAACAAGAATTGCTTTTTTTCGCATCGGCTGTTTTATATATCGAGAAGCAACAAAATAAGCAATAAAAGATATAGCTGAATTTAAGAGCCCATAACTGCCCAAAGCAAGTTCACTATCCGTCTGAATAAAAACAATAATCGAAATGATAAACATGAATGTTCCTTCTCGTATCCCCTGAAAAAAGTGAGCACGAGTTATTAAAAGCCAATTGCGATTATTTTTTCGTTCCTTCATTATCCGTATGAAAAAGTATTTCCCATGAGCCGGACGCCTTTTTAATGAAAAGCTGAGAAACACTGCTATGGAAAACAAAAGTAACGATAATCCGAAAACAATAGAATAACCTGTGAATTTCTCGAGCCTCGAAATAATAAACCCTGAAAGAATGGGACCAATCATCCCTCCAAATGAAGATAAAATCCCTAAAAATCCATTGAAGAAGTCTCTTGTTTCTGGTTCCGTAATCTCAAAAGTCAACACATTATAAGCAAGCCAATAGAACCCATACCCAATCCCTAACAGTGCACCAAGTAGCCAAATGAAATCCGTGGCCCGTGTGCCGACCAAAAGAACTGATAAATAAAATAGGGCCAAAAAGATAACACCCAAACGCAGGACAATGATCCGGTCTACTTTTTTCGCTAATCTGCCAGCGAATACAAAGGTTAGCGGTTGAAAAAGCACCACGGTTAGATTATATACGGCAATATCAACAATTTGACCGGATTGTTTCCACAGATACACATTAACAAATGTATTGGATAAAGCGATACTGAGGCTGTACAGGCCGCCAATCAGCAAGAGGAGATGCAAATCCTTCTTCGCTCCCGCTTCACCCATCCATCTCTCTAAAATACCCATTGTTTTAACTCTCCTTTAAATTCCACTCTAGTGTTTGAAAAAACAAGGGTATTTATGTGGAAAAAAGTAAAGAAAACTCATCGATTGGCTAGCCTGTAAGGCGTAGACAGAGATGTAGTTGCCCTTACACTTGTTACCTTAACCCGTTACTTCCTCGAATTCCCTTCCCCACAACGGGTTATAAGAAGTGTAAAGAAAACTCATCGATTGGCTAGCCTGTAAGGCGTAGACAGAGATGTAGTTGCCCTTACACTTGTTACCTTAACCCGTTACTTCCTCGAATTCCCTTCCCCACAACGGGTTAGAGCAGTGTAAAGAAAACTCATCGATTGGCTAGCCTGTAAGGCGTAGACAGAGATAAACAAAAAACGGGAATCCCCGTAAAAGGGATTCCCGTCTTTTTAATTCCTACTAATTATTTAGCTGCGCTGTAACGTTTTGCAACTTCATCCCAGTTAACAACATTCCAGAAAGAATTGATGTATTCAGGACGACGGTTTTGGTAGTTTAGGTAGTAAGCATGCTCCCAAACATCCAATCCAAGAAGTGGAGTTTTACCTTCTGATAATGGGTTGTCTTGGTTCGGTGTGCTTGTTACTTCTAACTCACCGTTGTTTACAGCAAGCCATGCCCAGCCAGATCCAAAACGAGTAGTAGCCGCTTTAGCGAACTCTTCTTTAAAGCTGTCAAAGCTGCCAAATTTAGAAGTGATAGCATCAGCTAATTCACCAGTTGGTTGTCCGCCACCGTTTGGTGAAAGGATTTCCCAGAATAATGAGTGGTTAGCATGTCCACCACCATTGTTACGTACAGCTGTACGAACAGCTTCAGGTACTGCATCAAGATTAGCAACAATTTCTTCAACGCTTTTGCTTAGAAGTTCTTGGTTGCCTTCTAGAGCATTGTTCAAGTTAGTCACATACGTGTTGTGATGTTTAGTGTGGTGAATGTTCATTGTTTCTTTGTCGATGTGTGGTTCTAATGCGTCATATGCATACGGTAATTGTGGAAGTTCGAAAGCCATAATAAAATTCCTCCCTATGTAAGCTGTTTTTTTGAGGGCTCTAGTTCTCTTAAGATACCTAAAGCTCGCTAGCAATAGAGTATCAAATTTTTGAAACGGTTTCAAACCTTATGCCTCATTTTTTCAATTCATTTCTATTTCCTATGAGAATACCACGAATAAAAAATACGCAATCATCAAAAGTTGGATGATACCTTTTGTAATCACACTGCTTATAAATCCGATAACGGAACCAAGGCCGATTTTAGATGCAGTAATAGGGTCTTTTTTATGGACTATGATTTCTGCCAGGAATGCGCCTATAAAAGGCCCGATTAATATCCCGACAAATGGTATCACAAATGGTCCGACAAGAAGCCCGATTGTACTGCCCCAAACCCCCGCTTTGGTCCCTCCATATTTTTTGACCCCGACCATGTTTGCGATATAATCTGCTGCGAATAAGAGAATGACAAATAAAATTTGGACTGTCCAAAAGAACCATCCAAAAGGTTCAAAGGAATAAAATAGCCCATATAACAAAATCCCCCCAAATATAAATAAAACGCTTGGAATAACTGGAAAAATCAATCCGACAAAGCCCACTATGAACATCAGGACTATAATTATCCAAAATATTGTATCCACAATTAAAACGCCCTTTCACATTTCATTTATAATTTGCCTCTATCTCTTCATAATTACCTGTTTACAGATATGTGAAACCATTGAAGTAGAATACAGGTTGTTTTATTTTTACCATGTAGTTAAAATTGGATAGGTATATTACAATAGATAGGTGCTGAAAACATTGAACATATTCAAACAACTATGGGTAAGCTTGTATTCACCTAAAGATATCGCTTCCTTTCAAAACCAAGGAATTGGAAAAACGATTCTATTTGTATTTTTATTAAGCCTTGTTGCCTTTCTCCCTTCAGCTTTTTACTTCGGTACAATGGTTGCGGATGGGATTGATGCGATGCACGAAACAGTATCTGAAGATTTGCCGGAATTTGAAATTAAAAATGGCACATTAACGTCTGAAAGTAGCGAGCCATTTATCTTGAATAAAAACGGATACCAAATTTTTGTAGACGGTTCAGGGACCTTGACCCCAGAAGATGTGGGCTCTAAAGCCGATGAGGCAATCGCCCTTTTAAAATCTGAGCTGGTTTTCGTTTCTGGTGGTAACGTTCAAACTTCTCCTTATTCCCTTTTAGAAGGAAATAATCAGGACATATCCATTTGGCTTGATTCAGTCGATTCTGTGCTGCCGATTATCCTTTCGCTACTGCTTCTCATATTATACCTGTTTACTGCTTGTGGAACATTCATTAAAGTGACAATTCTAGCCGCTTTTGGTCTTCTTTTCAAAAGCACTCTTGGTCGTTCGCTTGCTTATAGGCATCTATGGAGAATTGGTGCATACAGTATTACACTTTCCACTATTTTCTTTACCATCATGGACATCTTTAAGGCAAATGTTCCATTTGCTTCACTCCTTAGCTGGTTTGTGACATTAATTATGATGTACTTATCGATTAAAGAAACATCAGCTGTTAAGGAATAATGAATTATATGCTAATGAATTGCAAAAAATCCGCGCCGATAAGGCCCGGGTTTTTACTTTGGAAATATCACTGTTAAACAATCACTCAGTTGTTATTTATTAGGTTCATTAACCTTTAATCTTAATAATAGAGGCAAAAAAAGATTGATCTGACGCCAAAGGAAATCCGCTACTTTCTTAACACCAATTCATATAAAAGGGCTTTTACACTACAAAATAAAAAGTCGTACAAGCAAGTACTAATTTTCATTTGAAAAATCTGCCCAATTTTAGGCATAATCTTTAAACCTTCCAAGTATATATGTATTAAAGACAAGCTTGGGAGGATGGAAAAATGAAACGGCTACTGCTTTTTATCTCATTCTGTTTCATTATATTTATTATTTATTTTGATTTAACAACAGGTACACTGCCGGATTCCCATCCATCAACCACTTCAGTCGAGCCATCTGTTCCGGCAAGTAAGCCTGTATCTGTCCCTTCAGTGGCTTACAATGAAATCACCATCAAACCTGGTGATACATTACTCTCCATCGTTGAAAAGGAAATCGGCGCATCAAACCAGCCGATTGAGACAATTATATCTGACTTTCAAGGACTGAACGAAGGGTTGAAGCCCGAACAAATGCAAATTGGCAAAACATATAAAATTCCTGTTTATAAATAACTATCAAAGGGTCCACGGTTTCAAAAAGCGCCTTAGACTTGTCGTAAAGCATCCAAATACACCAAAAACGGAATACTTTCTTGATACAAAAAAAGATAATACATCCTATTCCTTGTAAAGCGGTATGTACATTGATACAATATTTTAGAGAAATAAATTAAAAATCAAAACTGATTTTTTCCTAAAGGAGAGAATTCCACTTGAGTGAAATCATACATCGCACTAAGACGCGGCCAATTAAAGTCGGAAACTTAACAATTGGCGGCAATAATGAAGTTATTGTACAAAGCATGACTACAACAAAAACACATGATGTTGAAGCAACAGTTGCAGAAATTCTTCGTCTTGAAGAAGCTGGTTGCCAAATCGTACGTGTGGCCTGCCCAGATGAAAGAGCAGCTGATGCCATTCCTGAAATAAAAAAACGGATAAACATCCCACTTGTAGTTGATATTCATTTTGATTATAAGCTGGCTCTTAAAGCAATAGAAGGCGGAGCAGATAAAATCAGGATTAATCCTGGTAACATCGGACGACGTGAAAAAGTTGAAGCAGTTGTTAAAGCGGCGAAAGCAAAAGGAATTCCGATTCGTATTGGAGTCAATGCTGGTTCTCTCGAGAAGAAGATCCTCGATAAATATGGATACCCAACTGCCGATGGCATGGTTGAAAGTGCCTTACACCATATCAAGATCCTGGAAGATCACGATTTCCATGACATTATCGTTTCCATGAAGGCTTCTGATGTAAATTTAGCCATAGAAGCATATGAAAAAGCTTCAAAAGCATTCGATTATCCTCTACACCTGGGGATTACGGAATCAGGTACATTGTTCTCCGGAACTGTAAAAAGTGCTGCCGGACTAGGTGCCATCCTAAGCCAAGGTATCGGAAGCACGATGCGTGTTTCCTTAAGTGCTGATCCTGTCGAAGAGGTAAAAGTGGCAAGGGAGCTTCTAAAAGTATTTGGACTTGCTTCTAACATGGCTACTTTAATTTCTTGTCCTACATGTGGACGTATCGAAATTGATTTAATCTCAATCGCTAATGAGGTTGAAGAGTACATCCAGACGATTAAAGCACCAATTAAGGTATCTGTTCTAGGTTGTGCGGTAAACGGCCCTGGTGAAGCTCGTGAGGCGGATATCGGCATTGCTGGAGCACGTGGTGAAGGTTTACTGTTTAGAAAAGGACAAATCGTACGTAAAGTGCCTGAAGAAACGATGGTCGAGGAACTGAAAAAGGAAATTGACAAAATCGCTGAAGAGTACTATGAAAAACAAAGAGCAGAAGCTGCTGCTGCTGCAGCCTTAACTAAATAAAAAAAGTCCCGAATTTTATTTTCGGGACTTTTTTCTTTTTAATTCACTAATTGCACTAAATTCAAATAAATATAACTCACCATTAGTCGATAAGCCATTAGAAAAGTGTTAAGCATAAAATTTGTACTGATTACAAACAAAAAAAGCGCCTTCAATGTCATGAAAACGACATCGAAGGCAAGCATATGCTCCTTTAAAAGAACGGCAGAATAAATATGCCGACAATGATGGAGACTGCACCAATAACTATGGCCCATGTACCCATTTTTGATCCTCGAACGCGAGCAAAAATACCGACAATTATCCCTAAAGCCCCTAAGATGAAGGGCATCATAAATAACGATATTATGGAGATGATTAAGGATATAACTCCAACAACGTTTCCTCTTGAAGTTATACCTTCAGAATCAACCGACTCGTCATTATATCCTCTGCTTCGCTGAGGTGGTGTTGATATTTCGGCAGAAGTTTCTTCACGATAGCGGTTATCCGTCTTTACATTAGACTCCCGATTTTCATATCGCCTGTCATCTGCAGCTGTATCTTCATTATAATAACGCTCATGATGCTGATCATCTACAACTGCTGGTACACTTTCCTCTTTAGATCGCATCTCATCGTCAATACTGGAGTATTCATCTTTTTCCATTCGTGCATCCCTCACTTTCATTTGTAGGAGCATTTATAGTGTATGTACAATCTAAAGAAACTACCGTGAAAAAGGTTTCATGTCTTGGAAATAAATATGGTTTTTTTCCATTGCTAAGTTGGTATATGGTACACTATTACAAGTATTGAAAATGAGGAGAGATTCATCATGAAAAAACGTTTTGGCATTGATATAGATGGGACTGTTACAAGACCTGATACCATGGTCCCCTATTTAAATAAAGCTTTTCAACTGAATTTAGCTTATGAAGATATTACTGAGTATGACTTATTCCCTTTTGTAAATGTACCAAAAGAAGACTTCACCAAATGGTTCATAGAAACCGAGCCACTCATTTATTCCGAGTCTATATTGGCTGAGGGAGCAAAAGATATATTGGAAAAGTGGACAGACCAAGCTGACTTATATTTTATCAGTGCCAGAAGCAACCGCCTGCTAGATGTAACAAAGAATTGGTTTTCAACGAATAAGGTCATTTATAACCACCTAGAGTTGGTTGGTTCACACGATAAAGTTGCTACAGCCAAAAAATTTGCCGTCGATCTCTTTTTGGAAGACAAGCATGATAATGCGGTGGCCATTTCTGAAGAGTGCAAAATACCCGTAATTTTATTTAATACCCCTTATAACCAAGATCCTGTGCCCGATAGAGTGATACGAGTCAACAATTGGCAAGAAGCCTCTCACTGGGTGAATAATTGGATGGCAGAAAAGCCCCTTACTATAAAATAAAAAGAAAAACCATTGACTGAAGTCAATGGTTTTTTACGCTTCTACAGAAACACTACATGCAGGACAGCGTCCGTAAATTTCAAATTTATGTCCCGAAACATCATAGTCCTTCAAACTTTCCTGAAGTTCCTGCATCGGGCATAATTCGATTTCCTTCGTTTTACCGCAATTCAAACAGATGAAGTGGTGATGGTGTGAAGAATGTCCGCATGTAAAGCGAAAATGCTTTTCTCCTTCCAACTCGGTTGTCTCAAAGATTCCGAGTTCGACAAACAAGGAAAGATTACGGTAAATCGTATCGAAGCTTAAGCCTGGATATTCCTGTTTCATATTCTCCAACACATCTTTAGCGGTTAAATATTTATCACTGGAAGAAAAAAGCTGAAGCATTTCTTCTCTCTTTCCTGTATGTTTAAAGCCTTTATCTTTTAGTAATTGCATGGCAGTTGTTACGTTCAAAACATCACCCCATCTATCGATTTTTCCACTTATCAAACAAAATTGACAAGATGAGAATTAGCACTGCGATAATAACAATTGTCCCACCTGGAGCGAGATTAAGGTTGTATGATAAAAATAATCCGCCGACAACGGAAATTTCACCGAATAATACGGAATAAACAATCATCTGCTTAAAACCCTTCGCAAAGCGGAGGCTAGCTGCAACTGGTAGCGTCATGAGCGATGAGACTAGCAATATTCCAATAATTTTCATCGAAGCAGCAATGACCAATGCTACCATGACAATAAATATAAAGTGAATCGCTTTATAAGGTATTCCAGAAGCTTTAGCATGCTCTTCATCAAATGATAACAGAAATAGTTCTTTATACAATAGGGTAAGCATCAAGGAAACTACTATTCCCACTGCCAAAATGACATACAAATCTGAACGGCTGACTGCACTGACACTTCCGAATAAATAACCATATAAATCCGTATTGAAACCATCCGCAATTGAAATAAAAATTACACTCAGACCCATGCCACCGGACATAATGATTGGGATTGCAAGTTCTTGGTAATGCTTGTACACCCCTCTTAATTTTTCAATAAATAAAGAACCCCCTACCGAAAAAGCCATCCCTATATATAGCGGATTCAATCCAGCAAGTGATAGAAAGCTCTTTTGAAGCAATAAACTAAATGCTATTCCAGCAAGCGCTACATGACTAAGTGCATCGGAAATCATCGACATCCTTCTTACCACGACAAAAACGCCTACTAATGGCGCAAGCGCTCCGATGATGATTCCAGTCAAAAAAGCGTTCTGCAAAAATTCAAATTGCAATATCCCCGATATCATTGGGCTATCCTCCAAAACATTTTAATGATTATGATTTAACAGTTGGACGCCGTGCCCATAAATTGATGACAGTTCTCCCTCATCCAAATCATTATATTCACAGGCATCCCCATGAAAATGAAGCTTTTTATTCAAGCAGGCGACATGTGTGACTTTATCGGTCACCGTACCAACATCATGAGTGACTAAAATTAGGGTAATTCCTAATTTTTCATTTAACATTTCCAGCATTTCATAAAATTGGTGGACGTTCTTTGAATCCACTCCGACCGTAGGTTCATCCAGGATCATCAATTCCGGCTCACTGACAAGTGATCGGGCAATGAATACCCTCTGCTGCTGGCCCCCGGATAATTCACCGATATTGCGGCTCTGATAATCGAGCATGTCCACAGATTCCAAAGCTTTCTTTACCTTTTGCTTATCCTCTTTACTTGCAAATTTAAATAAACCGATTTTTTTGGTCAAACCGCTTTGAACCACTTCAAATACAGTTGCAGGGAATCCTGAGTTAAAGGAGTTCGCCTTTTGTGACACAAACCCGACCTTTTGCCAATCTTTAAAGCGTCGTATATCTTCCCCAAATATTTCAATTTTTCCTTTTTGGAGCTTAAATAAACCAAGTAGCAACTTCAAAAGCGTGGACTTACCGGATCCATTTGGTCCGACAATTGCTAAAAAAGCCCCTTTAGGGATTTCAAGCGAAACATGTTCCAACACTAGATCTTTTGTATATTTGTAAGATATATCTTCTAATTTAACAATGGGGTTTACTACATTATCCAAAGAGATCACCTTTTTTTTAAGAATCATTACGATTAACAATGGTTAGTATAAATCAAAGAAGTTCAGATGTAAAGAATCCGGCTCTCTAATCAAGAGCTTTTTCGCCCTGATATACTAAAATTCATTATTTAAATCAATTTCTCGGGAATCAAACAAAGTTTCATGTTCACATACGTCTACCTTCTTCATATGTTTTAAAAAAGGAGGAGATCGTATGAAATTATTTGAAATGATGGTTAATCATAAAATTAACAATATACGACCCGATGAACTACTTTCCCTTGCGAGGCAGCACCAGGTTTCACTAACTCAAAAACAAGCACAAGATATCAGCGCACTTCTAAAAGGTAAAAACATTAACATTTTTGATATACGTCAAAGACAGAACGTTCTTGGTCAAATTACTAATGTTGCCGGAGCCAGCACAGCTAGGGAAATTGAAACCCTCTTCAACAATCTTACTTCCAATTTTTAAATAACTGCTGGCTGTCTGACTTAGTTACCTAGGCATTCGTCCACATTGTAAGTAAAATGAAAGGACGATTCATCGTTATTTCGATGAATCGCCCTTTCAACATTATTATTTTTGTAACATGATCTTTTCCAATAAATCTTCTTCGAATTGATTGTTCTTAAACATATCAATTTCAAATTTATAAGGTGCCTTTTTGTCTTTCTTGTCTTCTCCTACATAAGGTGTTTCCAGTATTTTCGGAACATCGCTTAATTGCGGATGATGGACAATATAATTCAACGCATTAAAACCAATATGGCCAAAACCAATATTTTCATGGCGGTCTTTACGCATACCGCGTTCGTTTTTGCTGTCGTTGATATGAAGGACCTTGATGCGGTCAATACCGACTAGTTTATCAAATTCATTTAGAACACCATCGAAATCCTCGATGATATTATATCCAGCATCATGAGTATGGCATGTATCGAAGCATACCGATAACTTATCATTATGGGTTACACCGTCGATGATCATCGCTAACTCCTCGAAAGAACGGCCACATTCAGTTCCTTTACCAGCCATCGTTTCAAGGGCAATTTGAACTTTATCATCGGCAGTGAGCACTTCGTTTAAGCCTTCGATGATTCTCTTGATTCCGAGTTCACTGCCTGCACCAACATGTGCACCTGGATGAAGAACAATCTGTCTTGCACCTAACGCTTCTGTCCGGTCGATTTCACTACGTAAAAAGTTGACTCCCAGCTCATATGTGGCTGGATTCGTCGTATTTCCGATGTTGATGATATAGGGGGCATGGACCACAATATCACTAATTCCATTTTCTTCCATATCCAATCTACCGGCTTCGATATTTAAATCCTCGATTTTTTTACGTCTTGTATTTTGAGGGGCTCCCGTATAGATCATGAATGTGTTGGAGCCATATAAAACCGCTTCTTGACTCGCAGCAAGAAGCATATTTTTCCCGCTCATTGAAACATGCGATCCAATCTTCAGCATCTAATTACTCCCTTATTATTTCTTTCTCTGTATACGACGTTCACGTTTTTTAAAGTTTTCCACATCACGTTGAATTTTCTTCTTGTAACCAGGCTTAACTTTAGTTGGCTTCTTAACATGCCTACTTGCTTTGACATCAATATCAGATTTTTGTTTCTTACGGTTTTTCCGTTTATTACGCTCGTCTATATTAATCCAATCGCCGTTTTGGATATCGGCATCATGAAATTCGATTCCCATTTTTTCAAGACGGTTCAATGAATCTTCATCAGATGTATCATAGATCGTTGCGGCGATACCTGAATATCCTGCACGAGCTGTTCTTCCTGTTCTATGGATATAAAAGTCCAAATCTGATGGCAATTCATAGTTAATGATATGGCTGACACCTTCAATATCGATTCCACGCGAAGCCAAATCTGTCGCAACAATAAATTGATATTCCAAATCTTTAATTTGCTTCATCATTTTTTTACGCTCACGCGGTGTTAAATCTCCGTGAATACGACCGACATTCAACCCTTTTTCAATCAAAGAATTAGCCACATGATCTGCCATTTTTTTGGTGTTTGTGAAAACAATCGCCAAATACGGATTATAACGAACAATGATATCATGCAGTAACTGCTCTCTGTTACGATGGCGGAGCGGAATTAAGACATGTTCAATTTTTGCAGCAGTCGCCTGTTTAGGGTTCACTTGAACATATTTCGGATTCTCCATATATTTATTCAAAAATGGCTTTAATTTTTCTGGTATAGTTGCCGAGAAAACAAGCATTTGAATTTTTTCAGCCATACGTGAAGCAAATAAATCGACATCTTCAAGGAATCCCATGTCAAGCATTAGGTCCGCTTCATCGACTACAAGCATTTTTGCTGTATACACTTGTAAGGCCTGAGCTTCAACCAAATCCTTAATCCTACCAGGAGTCCCAATAACCAGTTGTGGCTGTATCTTTAATTTATCAATCATTCGCTGTTTATCAGTACCACCGATAAAGCAACGGACTTGAATCTGCTCATCCTCTGGGAAATGGTCTGCAATTTTCAAAGCTTCTTTGTAGATTTGGTTCGCTAACTCACGGGTTGGTGCGGAAATAATCGCTTGAACTTCATTTTTACCAGCATCAAGCTTGTTCATAATTGGCAGCAAATAGGAATGTGTCTTACCCGTACCTGTCTGCGACTGTCCTATTAAGCTACTTCCCTTTAAAAGCGACGGAAGCACACGTTCTTGAATTTCCGTCGGCTTATCGAACCCTAAAGTACGAACCGCATCTAGAATGTAGCTTTTCAAATTAAATCGTTCAAATTGGTTTTGTTTCATCAAAAAACTCCTTTATCCTTGTCAGTCAATAGACATGTCCTATTATTATAATAAATTTTATACAAAAAGCGCAAGCGCCTTGGGTAGCTCGTGAAGAAAATAGGGATTGACCCATAAGGCGATTTTTGCCTTTTGAGGTCCATCATCTTTTTCACAACGAGCTAGGCGCTGAAGCTAAAAAAATATAAAAAGCGCAAGCGCTTTGGTTAGTTCTCTTAAATGGACTCTTGCAAACGAAAAGCCCCTGTCCTGGCCATAGCGTATCCCCCGCAGACATGGAGCTAAAAGACTACCGTTACCATCTTACCTTCTTTCCGGTTACTTCACAACAGCCCAGTCATTCTTTCCTCAAACCTTTTTTGTTGAACTGCATAATTTATATAGAAGAAAACACCAGCATATAAACTTAGAGGAGGTGAAACCTATGTTCCCAGGTAGAAATCGGCCACCCGGACCCGGTTTTCAACCACCTAATGGAAGGCGAATGCCGCAGCCACCAGGCCCATTTAGAGGACCCCAGCAGCAAAATCCAAACGCTTTTCAACAGATGCGTCGACCTGTTGCACCAAATAGACCTCAACAAATACCTCAAGGTTTCCGTGGCCCATTCAATCAGCCACAGAGGCCGGAACAGCCACCTGCGAAGAAAGAAGGATTGTTATCAAGAATTCTGGGTAAGTCCAAACAGAATGCAGCTTCCCCAAACTTATTTGCGCCAGCTGCTTCTTCTACCAACCAAAATTCTTCAAGAAGTAGTGGAGGTGGGATTTTAGAGACATTAAAAAACCCTGATTCCCTGAACAATATGCTCAACAACACGCAAAAAGTGCTGCAGGCAGCCGAACAATTCACTCCAATGGTAGAGCAATATGGCCCAGTTATTAAAAACTTGCCGTCCATGTGGAAGGTTTTCCGAAGCATATCATCCAGTGATGATACAGTGAAATCAGAAGGTGAAAGTGAAGTTGAAACAAAAGCAAAAGATGTGTCACCAAATACCAATGAGATAAAGGAGGATACAACTAAACAAGAAACCGTTACCCCTGAAAAACCAATCTCTAAAGTTCGTCCTGAAACCACAAGGGTAAGGTCTTCTGGCCCTAAGCTTTATATTTAAAATTCGAAAAAGCTAATTTTAGGCAAATAGGATGTTTTGTAATATCATCTATGGTCTTATATAATAGAAAGGTATAAATAGTGAGAGTTTCTTGCCTTTGAAGGAGGACACATAGATGAAAGTGATTAAAATTTCCCCGCGCGGCTATTGTTATGGCGTTGTCGATGCCATGGTCATCGCCCGAAATGCGGCTTTAGATAAAACCTTGCCACGTCCTATATACATTTTAGGTATGATTGTTCATAACAAACATGTAACTGATGCTTTTGAAGAAGAAGGAATCATCACGTTAGATGGCAGTAACCGTAACGAGATCATCGAACAAGTGGACAGCGGAACCGTTATCTTTACTGCTCACGGTGTTTCCCCTGAAATTCGGAAGATTGCTGAGAAAAAAGGGCTTGTTACACTCGATGCTACTTGCCCTGATGTTACCGCAACACATGACTTAATACGGGAAAAAGAAGCTGAAGGGTATCAAATTATCTATATCGGCAAAAAAGGCCACCCTGAACCAGAGGGCGCAGTTGGAGTTGCCCCCGATGTCGTTCACCTGGTTCAAAAGGATGAAGATGTTGAAGCCTTAACTTTGAACAGTGAAAAGATTATTGTGACCAATCAAACCACCATGAGCCAATGGGACGTATTGGATATCATGGATAAGGTTAAAGAAAAGTTTCCACACGCTGAAGTCCATAAGGAAATCTGTTTAGCCACACAGGTACGTCAAGAAGCAGTTGCCCAGCAAGCTGGAGAAGCCGATGTTTTAATCGTTGTTGGTGATCCGAAAAGTAACAATTCTAATCGTCTTGCACAAGTATCCCAAGAAATTGCCAGCACAACCGCTTATCGCATTGCTGACATTTCCGAGCTGAACCTCGAGTGGCTAAAAGGTGCAGAAACCGTTGCTGTTACTTCTGGTGCTTCTACACCAACACCGATTACAAAAGAAGTTATTGCATTCATAGAGCAATATGACCCAAATAATGAAGAGACCTGGAATACGGAAAAGAAAACACCATTGCATAAAATTTTACCTAAAATTAAAGTAAAGAAATAAATTCTCAAAAAAAGGCAGCCATAGTGGTTGCCTTTTTTTGTATGTTTAAATAAATCGAAAAGGGTCGGTATTTATCTCAGATGGAATGAACTCTACATCGAAGTTTCTTTCGTGACACATTTCTTTTAGGATTCGCGCAACGCCTTTTTTCATCACTTTTTCAACATTGTGGCCAGGGTCCACAATATTCAAACCAATCATCATCGCGTCATGGGCCGTATGATAATACATATCACCTGTAACATACACATCAGCACCCTTAAATTTCGCAGTCGTAAAGTATTTATTACCGTCTCCTCCAAGAACTGCTACTTTTTTTATCGGACTATGCAAATCTCCGACGACACGTACCTTATCAACATCTAGTGTTTGTTTCACATGTTGTGAAAATTGCTCAAGTGACATTTCTTCTGCAAGCACACCAATTTTACCTAATCCAAGTGATTCTCCTTTGTTCTCCAGCTTATAAATATCGTAAGCGACTTCTTCATACGGATGGGCTTTAATCATCGCAGAAAGCACTTTCTTCTCGATATTTTCCGGGAATATCGTTTCAACCCGAACTTCAGCAACCGCTTCAAGCTTCCCTAGTGAGCCAATTGCCGGTTCACTGCCTTCACCTGGTAAAAATCGTCCAGTACCTTCACCTGAAAACGAACAATAGCTGTAATTTCCGACTGCTCCTGCTCCAGCCTTACCTAAGGCTTCTCTTATCTTTTGTTCATCAACCTTAGGCACATACACGACCAATTTCTTTAGAGCTGTTTCATGAGTAGGAATAAGTACCTCTGTATCCTGTAATTGAAGAGCATCTGCAAGTAAATCATTTACCCCGCCCTTAGCAACATCCAAATTAGTATGTGCAGCATAAACAGCAATATCATGCTTGATCAGCTTTTCTATGATACGTCCGCCAGCAACGGTTGTATCTATTTTCTTTAATGGACGGTAAATAAGGGGATGATGGGCAATGATTAGTTCCACACCACATTCAATTGCTTCGTCCACAACCTCTTCTAGCACATCAAGGGCAATCATCACTTTTGTAACCGGCTTATTCAATTGTCCGACATGTAATCCGATTGGATCTCCCTCCATCGCATATTGCTTTGGAGAGAACTGTTCAAACATCTCAATGATTTGAAAACCATTTGCTGTCTTCACCCTTTAAGCACCTCCTCAATTACAGAAATTTGAGCTTCTAATTCATTACGCTTCGATTCTAAGCCGCTTCGGCCGCTTTCATCCAATTGTTCGATGATTCTTTCCAAATGTCTTTTCTCAAGCTGCCATTTTTTTATGAAAGTGTCACTGAATTGCTTTGTCAAGAACGGCCCAAACATGAGGCCAATTTGCTTATTTACACGATAAGGTTGAAGCGGGTCCCCCTTTTCAGCAATTAAGATTTCGTAGATTTTTCCATCTTCCTCGAGGATTTCTTCTCCAGTTAATTCCCAGCCGTTATCGATTAGCCAGCTACGAACATTTGCTGCACCAACATTCGGCTGAAGGATAAGCCTCTCTGCCTTGCCCAGTTTTTCTTTTCCACTTTCCAATATACTTGAGATTAATGTCCCGCCCATGCCTGCAATCGTAATGCATGTAGCTTCATCAGGATTCAACACCTCAAGTCCATTTCCTTTACGGACCTCAATCTTGTCCTGAAGCCCTGTTATAGCCACTTGCTTGCGAGCTGACTGATATGGTCCTTCTACAACCTCCCCGGCTATAGCCTGGTCACACAGTCCATTACTCACTGCATAGCAAGGCAAGTACGCATGGTCTGAACCAATATCTGCAAGGATGCTTCCTTTTGGTATATGTATAGCAACACGTTCTAATCTCATCGATAGTTTTTCATGATTCATATTATCAACTCTCTTAACTCAAATAATGTCTTACATAGTTTAGTTTCCCATTCGATTATAACAAGTTCTATGGAAAAATTACAGAACGAGAGAAATATGGCTCTCTCTCAATCACTAGACAAAGGACAACTTCCATCATTGGAATCTTTGTTTTGCGGAAGAAAAGAAAAACTGACTCAAAAAGCTCGCCTTCCAACGATTTTTTGAGTCAGTTTTCATAAATTATTTCAGTCCGTGAATATACTCGGCCATGGCATCAATGTTTTGCTCTTCGACTAAACCTGGTGGCATGGCACCTCGTCCATTAGTAATTACATTTTTAACTTCGTCTACTGATAGACGATCGCCAACTCCTTTTAGAGCTGGACCGACACCACCCTGATAGGCATCACCATGACAAGAGATACAGGTCTGCTTATAGATGTCTTCAGGTGATGCTGAGGCACTTTCTGTTTCTTCTGTCTTTGCGCCGCCTTCTTTTTCCTTAGCAAGATCTTTGGCATCACCCAAACCTTTAAACGAAAGTAAAAACATAAGTCCAATACCAAAAACCATGATAATAATAAAAGGCATTACTGGATTTTTCATAGTATTTCCTCCCCTATGTAGAACCTAAACCTACCATATTTAATATTATATACAAACAGCTATATATTATTTTACTTGAAAAGAGTTTCAAGTAAAAGCCCAAAAATAGAAGATATTATATAATTTCTTAAAATTGTCAAAAACTTATGTATATTTCCAAACAGTTTTTTCTTTTATATATATATTCCATAATACCCTAAAATTTCTATTAAAACACTTTATTGTCCATTTTAATTATATTAATAAAAAGTAAATAGTGATAATAACCCCTAGACACCCCGATATGGAGAAATAGATCAGCTTTAGCTTTTTCCCTATTAAAATCCAGAGCCCGCAATGGATAAACAAACAAGTATTAAGAATACTTTCCTTGCCAGGGGCAATTAATTCAGTCAATTTAACTGTAAATAAAAGCATTAATAATGCCATTCCTATTAACGTCAATTGAAAAACAATCTTTTTGTTAATAAAGCGGCGAACTAAAAACCCAAAGATGATGATAGAAATTGTTGTCACAACAATTTGCATTCTTATGGGTATTTCAGTAAAATAATTCAAAAATACAATAAATACAAAAAAGGCTCCTATTATCAGCCCTGAAAGAATGTCTTTTTTATCGCTTCCGGTTTTATTCGAATAAGCAGGTGGTAATTCTCCTTGACAGTATAATGCAAGTAAGTAATTACAATATTGCTCCGGAATCATATGACTTTCCTTCCAGGAGTTAATTTCTTGAATGATAATTTTCTTTCTCGTCTCATCCATGAATACACATCCTCATGCCCGTTTGTTCTTTATATCGGCTAATAAAGCGATTCATTTAAGATTGATTTTAACATTTTGCTCGGCACTAAGGGGAACGTTCGTACGATACCAGTGGATACCTATGTTCCGATTATTAGATATTTAATGTACTGAATCTCGTCTCCATTATATAGATAAGTACATAAATATTGTCCTTATATGTATATTTTTACATTTAATCACGTGAAAAAAAGCCACTCCCGAACGCTTGGCATTCAAAGAGTGGCTCTTGTGAAAGGCATATTTATTTCTATTCTAAGAAGTCTTTCAAGCGTTTGCTGCGACTTGGGTGTCTCAGCTTACGTAATGCTTTCGCTTCAATTTGACGGATACGCTCGCGGGTAACTCCAAACACTTTACCTACCTCTTCAAGCGTCCGTGTACGGCCGTCATCAAGTCCAAAGCGAAGTCTCAAGACATTTTCTTCACGATCTGTCAGTGTGTCTAATACGTCTTCAAGCTGTTCTTTCAATAGTTCATATGCTGCATGTTCAGATGGAGAAGTCGCGTCCTGATCTTCAATGAAGTCACCTAAGTGGGAATCATCTTCTTCACCGATTGGCGTTTCCAAGGAAACAGGCTCCTGAGCTATTTTCAAGATTTCACGAACTTTTTCCGGAGTTAAATCCATATCCTCTGCAATTTCTTCTGGAGATGGTTCACGTCCAAGATCCTGAAGAAGCTGCCTTTGAACACGAATTAATTTATTGATGGTTTCAACCATATGCACCGGGATTCGAATCGTTCTTGCTTGGTCAGCAATGGCACGAGTAATGGCCTGGCGAATCCACCATGTTGCATACGTACTAAATTTGTATCCCTTGCGATAATCAAATTTTTCTACCGCTTTGATAAGTCCCATATTACCTTCTTGAATAAGGTCAAGGAAGAGCATACCGCGTCCAACATAACGCTTAGCAATACTGACAACTAGACGCAGGTTGGCTTCAGCTAAACGGCGTTTTGCTTCTTCATCTCCTTCTTCAATTCGCATCGCTAAAGAGATTTCCTCTTCGGCTGATAAAAGGTCAACGCGACCAATTTCCTTTAAATACATACGGACAGGGTCGTTAATCTTTACGCCAGGAGGAACACTTAAATCATTTAAGTCAAACTCTTCTTCTTTTGCAAGTTTCTTCTCATCGGGATCATCTTCATCTTCGTCTTCCTCACCATCAGTGAGTATTTCGACTCCGTTTTCAGTTAACACCTCATAGAACTCATCCATTTGATCGGAATCTAACTCAAAACCGCCAATTTTTTCTGCGATTTTTTCTAAAGTTAAAGAGCCCCGTTTTTTACCTAGCTCTATTAATTTTTCTTTCACCTGCTCAAGGCTAAATTCATTATCAACTTGTTTGGAACGTGCTGGTTTTTCAGCCATTAGTTCCCCTCCTTCCAGGACTTACACCTAAACAACTTACTACAACAATTTACGCAATTTGATGATTTCCATGGCAATTTGTGCAGCAGTTACATAATCACTACGTCTGACTGCATCTTTTTCTTCAACTTGTTTTTCTTTTATCTTTAACAACTTTTCATATTTCAACACTTGATTTATACAATCGGTCAGTTCTTTTTCGGTAACTTCCTCATTCACTGACATCATTTCTATTTCCGAAACGATCCTTCTCAAGTTCGGATCCGGTAAATAAGTAAGGAAAAAGCTTGTATCCGGCTCGTGTCCATCTTCATAGAACGCATATAAATAGGTGATGATTGCCTGATGTTCATCTACATGAAAGACTGTTTGCCCAAGCAACTGCTGAATTTTGAAAGTCATATCCCTGCTTTTCAGCATATGGGCAATTAACTTAGTTTCAGCATTATGGTGAGCTGGCTTTAACTTATGCTCATATTGCAGGGTCATTTTCTTTTGTATTGCAGGCTGCGGCAGTGTCCCCTTCTTGCGTTCCGCAAAAAATACCTGTCGCTGCTGCTGTTCCAACGCATCCAATGATAGAGAAAATTCAGAGGATAACTGCCGGAGATAATGATCCCTCTCCACAGCATTGGGCAATCGCGAAATTTCTCTAAGAACTTCTTCGATATATTGAATTCGATCTCCTTCATTATTTACGTTTTTTCCTCGTCGTAAATAATGCATTTTGAATGCCATGTAGGTTAAACTGGCCCCTATTACTTCAGAAACAAAGCTTTTTTCACCGAATTCCTTTATGTAGTCATCGGGGTCCAAGTTATCAGGCATCAGCGCGACCTTAACTGTAAAATCGTTGTCCTGTAACATATTAACTGCACGGTTTGCCGCATTCAATCCCGCAGAGTCCGAATCGTAGCAGATTAGTATCTGATCAGTATTTCTTTTTAATAGCTGGATATGCTGATCGGTTAGGGCGGTCCCCATCGTAGCGACCGAATTCTCTACACCCGCACGAACAGCTGAAATACAATCGGCAAAGCCTTCAAAAATAACTACTTGTTCTTTCTTTCGTATGTGAGGTCTTGCATGATGAAAATTATATAAAGTTTTACTTTTATTGAAGATTGGCGTTTCGGGACTATTCAAATATTTGGGCTCATCGTCCCCCATTGCTCTTCCCGAAAACGCAATCGTATTCCCTTGGTGATCCATAATTGGAAACATGACTCTATTTCTGAAACGGTCAAAATATGACTCGTCTTTTTCCCTAAAAATAATTAGCCCTGCTTGCTCCATAAATTCCGCTGGAAACCCACGTTTTAAAAGAAACTTGGAGACAAAGTCCCATGAATCCAATGAGTAACCAATTTGGAACTTTTCTATCGTCTCTTCTGTAAATCCGCGTTTAAGAAGATATTCAAGAGCTTCTTGACCCTCCTTCGTATTTACGAGGAGATGGTGGTAAAACTTTCGCAACAAGTCATGTGCTTCAAACATTTGCTGCGAGCCAGCAGGCATATTAGAACGCTGGGAGTCCTTATTTATTTCAACATCTAAAGGAACATTTCCTTTTTCAGCTAAAACTTTCGCAGATTCCACAAAATTGTAGCCTTCTATATCCATTAAGAAAGTGAAAATATTCCCGCCTGCCCCACAACCGAAACAGTGAAAGATTTGCTTTTCAGCTGAAACGGAAAACGACGGCGAGTTTTCACCATGAAAAGGACAAAGGCCAAAGTAATTTCGCCCTTGCTTCTTCAGCTGGACATATTCTCCAATTAAATCAACAATGTCAACAGCTTCACGAATTTGGTTTATTTTCTCATCTTCTATACGGCCATTTGTCATTTTTCCACCTTGCAATTTTGGTGATAGTTTCTAATTCGATACCGACTTCTAATTCCCTGCAAAATTCGACAAAGTTTTCAAAAGTTTATTTGTAAAACATGTTCGATCTTCCTTTGTGAATGCTTTCGGCCCTTTCGTATGTTTACCCTGCCTGCGAAGTTTCGCTGACTGATAACGCATATCTAGGAGCATAAAAATATTCTCGTCTGTGTATTCTTTTCCCCTCGGTGAAAGAACATAAACGCTTTTTGGAAGCAGGGTTCCAGCCAATCCAATATCTGCAGTTACAACGATATCACCCTTTTTTACTGAATTTACTATATAAAGATCGGCCGCTTCTTTGTCCGCATCGACATATACCCATTTACCTTCAGGGTTGTTCATCATATTTTTATATGACGCAACAAAACAGACTTCGACATCGTGCAATCGTGCACAATGAAGGATCTCGTCTTTCACCGGACATGCATCGGCATCGACGTGTATGGTTGGTTTATTATTCATACCTTTTAATTCTACATCTTTCTGCATAATCCTTTTTCTCCCCTAAACTTTATCGAGATATAATGTAACTTTCAGCCATGGGTCAGAGAATATTCTCTAAAAGAGCCAACCTTTTTAATTCAAGGAATCTCTTCTTAGTAAAGTTACAATGTCGCTTTTACCTTGATTCAGAGTCAGCCAATTTAAAATTATACGGAACATGTCGAATTATTTTTATGATAAAAACCTTGACTTCTCATTAACCTTTAGTTTATTCCTTATTAATTAAGTCTAAACCTTAAGATTACTTTTTTCTCACAATTTTTTATTATAGTCTATTTGATTAGAAGATGCCAACATTTAAATTCCGATTCTTATTTTATACAAATCGATGGAATTTCAAATGTAAAAAGAGAAGAAATTTATGTAATTATTTCCTATTTCTGTGCGAAATTCCCTTAAATCCCCTTAGCATTAAAATGTGAGCTGACACTTAAAGTGCCTAGCTCACATTTTGGTTTACCTTAATTTAAGAATTAAATAAATCCACCTATCAACGATCTTTTTTTTGAAGGATATTGATAATCAAATTGGCTGTTTCTTCAACAGCTTTATTCGTAACATCAATGATTGGACAATTCAACCTCGAAATGATTGTATCAAAGTACGTCAGCTCTTCTTTTATCCGTTCCACATTTGCGTAAATAGCATGATCATTAAGCCCCAGGGACTTTAATCGCTCTTTACGAATATGGTTCAGCTTTTCCGGACTAATCTTTAAACCAATACATTTTTCAGGTGGGACCAGGAATAATTCTTCTGGTGGTTCCACTTCAGGCACTAAAGGTACATTAGCCACTTTATAACGTTTATGGGCCAAATATTGAGATAGAGGTGTTTTGGAAGTGCGTGATACACCTACAAGGACGATATCTGCTCGTAAAATACCACGGGGATCCCGCCCATCATCATATTTTACCGCAAATTCAATGGCTTCGACTCGCTTGAAATAATCATCATCAAGCTTTCTAACGAGACCAGGTTCATTAAGCGGCCCTTTTGGCGCTCTTTTCTGAAGGATGTCCATGAGCGGCCCTAAAATGTCATAAGCAGACAGATTTTCTTTTTCGACCTGTGCTTTCATGTAAGCTCTAATAGTTGGCTTAACAAGGGTATAGGCAATGATTGCTCCATCTAATTTTGCCAGTGAAATTACTTCATCCACGTTTTGTTCATCTTCAATATACGGAATCCGTTTTATGGAAAAAGCAGATCCCGAGAACTGGCTTGCAGCTGCTTTAGTAACCAATTCCGCTGTTTCCCCCACTGAATCCGATACAACATATATAATAGAACCGTTCATATTCTCCGTCATTCCTTTTGCAAGCCCCCTAATAGCCTTCATCAGCTAAAGCTACGAATGCTTTTGTTATATTGGTTTTTGTAATTCTTCCGATTACTTCATAGCCTTTTTCTGTTTCTTTGACGACCGGTAATGAGTCGATTTGTTTATCAATCAATTTTTTGGCAACATCAATCAATAAGTCTTCTTTTGAACACATTGTAATATTGGGCATCCTAGTCATAATAATATTGACTGGAATGGAGTTAAGTTCTTGCTTACCTATACTTGCACGCAACAAGTCTTTCCTTGATAAGACACCAACTAGCAGAGCATGCTTATCGACAACAAACATGGTACCGACATCTTCTAAAAACATCATGACGATTGCATCATATACGGAAATGCCTTCATCAACAACCACAGGGATCGATTGATAGTCTCGTACATAAAGATGGTTCAAACTATCTGTCAAAAGCTGTGTTCCTGACCTGCCTGTATAAAAATACCCGACACGCGGCCTCGCATCAAGAAAGCCTGCCATCGTTAAGATAGCAAGATCCGGACGAAGTGTCGCTCTTGTAAGGCTCAGTCTATCGGCAATATGTTCACCTGTAATCGGTCCATTCTCTTTAACAATTTGTAAAATATGCTCCTGACGCTTATTCAATTGGATTATAATCACCACCCCACTGCTTTCGCAGAGAAAAGTAACAAAAGTTATTCATCTAACAATTATATACTATATTATTTAATAAAAGCAGGTTTGTCCTATTTATTGACCATTTAATATTTTAAGAAATCGGAAACCTTTATATAAAGTGTCTCCGATTTCGATGAATCCTTTCAATTATGAAAGGATAATTTTATTCATAGCCGCAAAGCCTGAAACTAAATCGCTAATTTCTTTCATTAGGGATAAGCGGTTATTACGGATTGCTTCATCATCTGCCATGACCATTGTATTCTCGAAATATGATTCTATTTCTGATTGAAGCGAGATAAGATGTTCAAAACGCTCTTTCTCTTTTTTAGTTTCAGCATATCGCAATGCTACTGTTTGATATTTTTCATAAAGCGCTTTTTCCTGCTCATTTTCAAAAGCATTCGGGTCAACTGTCACTTTATGGTCACACTTTACAGCAATATTCATAACACGACTTAATGCTTCGAGGCTTTCTTTAAAGCCTGCTTCATCTTTTTTCGCGTCCAATACATGAGCACGTTCTACTAAAGAGTGTATAAACCCAATCTCGTCGATCAGAACGGCATCAATTAAATCATAACGAATCTGCTGTTCTTGAAGTAAATGTTTTACCCGCGCTTTAAAGAAGGTAAACATGTCTGCTTTTACTTCCTCTAAATCGCGTTTTAGAAGACCTTTTGATTCAAGTCCTTTAAGTCCTAGAGTAATAAGCTCTTCTAAAGAGATATTCCATTTTTTCTCCGCTAAAATTTGAACAACACCGCTTGCCTGTCTTCTCAATGCGTATGGATCCTGGGAGCCGGTTGGAATGACGCCAATAGCAAAGAATGATGCGAGAGTATCAATTTTTTCGGCTATACTTACAACTGCTCCAATAACAGAAGGCGGCACATTGTCATCCGCATGTCTTGGCATGTAGTGTTCATTGATTGCAGCCGCTACTTCTTTTGCTTCTCCTTTTAGGAGCGCATACTTCTCACCCATATACCCTTGCAATTCGGGGAATTCATAAACCATATGACTTACTAAATCAAATTTAGCAATTTCAGCAGCACGAAGCGCCAGATCCTTTTCTGCCTTTAAATTCAAAGCATCTGCCAGAACGCCTGTCACCGCTGTTACACGGGCTGTTTTCTCAGCTAAGGTACCTATTTCTTCATGATAAACGATGCTGTCGAGTTTTTTCAAAGCATCTGCTATCTCTTTTTTCTGATCTTCTTTAAAGAAGAATGCCGCATCCGATAAACGCGCACGCAACACTTTTTCATTTCCTTTAGATACCTTTTCTAGATGACGGTCATCTCCATTACGAACGGTTACAAAGAATGCAAGTAACTTGCCGCCTTGATCTTTAACTGGGAAATAACGTTGGTGCTCCTTCATTGAAGTGATCAAAACTTCAGCTGGAAGTTCAAGGAATTCTTCTTCAAAATGGCCAAATAACACCGTTGGGTACTCTACCAAATTATTGACTTCTTCAAGCAGATCTTCATCAACTGGGATGATCCAGCCTTTTTCCTGCTCAAGACTTTTAATCTGTTCTAAAATAACACTACGACGTTTTTCTGGATTAGCCATGACAAACTGGTCTCTTAACGTTGCTTCGTACTGTTCAGGATCCTCTATCCTTGCAGCTTCTCCTAAGAAGCGATGTCCCTTTGTTTCACGGCCAGTTTCAACATCAGCTATGGAAAATGGCACTACTTCGTTGCCGAATAATGCAATCAGCCATTTAATCGGACGGACAAAACGAAGGTCTTGGTTGGCCCAACGCATATTTTTCGGGAACGTCATCCCGCTGATAATTTCCTGCAACTCAGATAAAAGCTGGGAAGTCGGTTGTCCTTTAATGAATTTATTTACATGGGCATATTCAATACCCTTAAGTTCTTTAAAATAAATATCCTCAGCGGTCATCCCTTGGCCTCTAACAAACCCTAATGCTGCTTTAGACCAGTTTCCTTCACTGTCCAAAGCAATTTTTTTAGCTGGTCCTTTTGCTTCTTCTTCGATATCTTTTTGTGATTCTGAAACGTCTTTTACCAATATGGCCAAACGTCTTGGTGTGGAAAAAGCTTCAACCGCTCCGAATTCAATTGCTTTTTCCTTAAGCCATTTCTGTACTTTATCTGACAACTGTTTCATAGACGCTGTCACAAAACGAGCCGGCATCTCTTCCAATCCAATTTCCAATAACAAATCACGCTTGCTCATTTGTATTCTCTCCTTTCACTTTTAGAATCGGGAAGCCTAATTTTTCCCGCTCTTCATAGAAGGTTTTGGCAACCTTACGTGCTAAGTTACGGCAGCGGGCTATATATCCCGTTCTTTCCGTTACTGAAATCGCACCTTTTGCATCCAAAAGATTAAATGTATGTGAACATTTTAAAACATAATCATAGGCAGGATGTACAAGCCCTTCTTCCATTTGGCGATGTGCTTCCTTTTCATACATTGTGAAAAGTTGAAATAACATATCAAGGTCGGATGTTTCAAACGTATATTTTGAATGCTCGTATTCCGGCTGTCCAAAAATATCTCGTACTGTAAATCCTTCTGTCCATTCTAGATCAAACACATTTTCTTTTTCCTGAATGTAGGAAGCAAGACGCTCGATTCCATATGTAATTTCCACGGATACCGGCTTACACTCAAGACCGCCTACCTGTTGGAAATACGTAAATTGTGTAATTTCCATTCCATCAAGCCAAACTTCCCAGCCAAGACCAGCACAACCTAATGATGGGTTTTCCCAGTTATCTTCTACAAAGCGAATATCATGCTCAAGCGGGTTAATACCTAATGCGCGCAATGAATCCAAATACAGCTCTTGGATATTGTCTGGTGATGGCTTCATGATTACTTGGAATTGATGATGTTGATAGAGACGGTTAGGATTCTCTCCATAACGACCGTCTGCTGGACGGCGGGATGGCTCCACATAAGCAACACTCCACGGTTCAGGTCCAATTGCTCTAAGGAAAGTATAAGGGCTCATCGTTCCTGCCCCCTTCTCGACATCATAAGCATTCATTAATATGCAGCCTTGTTCAGACCAATGCTTTTGTAAAGTTAAAATCATATTTTGAATATTCATCGTACACCTCCAGATTATTTAAAACGCCTCTTTATGAAATTAGGGACGGGAACTCCTATACCAGTAATTTTGAATCGTTTATCGGCCACGCATGCATTTCACCAATTAATTCAAGTGTTTTACCGGTCCATTCATTGTTATTCTTTCGCATTTTTGCAAACAAAAAACTCCCGTCTCTATGCGAAATGCATAGGGACGAGAGTTTACCCGCGGTTCCACCCTAATTGCCGTTAATAAACCGGCCTCTTTTCAAAGCTACATGCTCCGGAACGCCTTCCCTGTAAATCCATACCCCGGCTTTCACCATCCCGGGTTCGCTTTTTATGGAGAATGACAGATACTCTTTTCCATCAACGCAATCTTCTTATTTTAATGATTAGAATTTTATACAATCAAGCCTGGAATGTCAATAGGTCAAATCTTAAAACATATCTTTCATCGTATCAATCTGTTTTAAGAACTTTTTTGATTTTAAATGGAGGCCTGAATACTCTTCATAATAAGCATCAATGATTTTCTGCAGTTCTTTTTTCGTTTCAGGCTTAACCGAAATGTTTCCGAGCCTTGATAAATCCAAATAATAAAATATTCGCAGCAATTTAACGGCTGCGGGTGAAATTTTATAGTGATATGGGTCTTTTCCCAGACAGCGGTGACAAATAAAACCACCTTCCCGTAGCGAGAAGGAGAATTCTCCTTCTGTTTCACCACAAACAGCACATTGATTTAGTACTGGGTTAATCCCGTTGACGGGCAGCATCTTCATTTCGAAAATAAATTTCAAAACCTCCGCGTCATATTCTTCGTTTATGTAATGCAAGGTTTGCGAGAGTAATTCAAACAGATATGGATTTGGTTTCTTATCATCTACGCTTTTATCAACCAATTCAACAATGTATGAAGCATATGCAGTGGCAAAAAGGTCCTCCCTTATAAAACGAAGGGAGTCGACCATTTCTCCTTGTTGAAGACTTCCGAGTCCGCTTGATGTAGAAACAAGGAAATACCCGGAGCAAAAAAGTTGGGTGACGGCAGCAAGCCTGCTATTAGGTTTACTGGCTCCTCTAGCCATAACTCCAATTTTCCCTAGCTCACGGGTATAAATAGTAATAATTTTGTTGTTTTCTCCATATGCAGTCCGTCTTATGACAATGCCTTCACATTTTTGGAGCATACCAAGACACCACCCATGCTTGCCAAGACTATCTTATGAAACAGGAAAATCAATATCTGCTAGCTCATCACTCAATACTAAGGGTCTTTCCTGTCTTTCGACTTCTATCTCCTTAAACAGCAAATAGGTGTCCACATTACCTGTTTCACTAAATAACTCCCAGGTAAAATCCAACATATAAAGCCCACCTTTCATTTTTAACTAGCAATATAAATATCCGACCATATGATTAGCTTGACCTTTTTCCACACTTTCATGAAGCGTAAATTTTGCTAATTAATACTCACTTTCATTGAAACCATAATCGCGAAGTTGGCTCGCTTTGTTACGCCAATCCTTCTGTACCTTCACCCATAGTTCCAGGAATACTTTCGAGCCTAATAAATTCTCGATATCAACCCTCGCACGGCTACCGACTTCTTTCAACATTTTCCCTTGCTTACCAATAACAATACCTTTTTGTGAATCACGTTCTACCACAATCGTAGCCATAACATTAATTGTATCACTGTTATCCATTTTTTTTATTGAATCGATAACAACAGCCACTGAATGGGGAATCTCCTCCCTAGTCAGGTGCAGAACTTTTTCGCGGACCAATTCAGAAATAATAAAACGCTCCGGATGATCAGTTACTTGGTCAGCTGGATAAAACTGTGGACCTTCAGGAAGATGCTCCTTGATTTGCTCAAGCAGTGTATCGACATTATTGCCTTCAAGCGCTGAGATTGGAACCACGGCCGCGAACGGATAAAGCTTTTGATATTTCTCAATAATTGGGAGTAAATCATCAGGGTGCATAGCATCAATTTTGTTGACTACAAGGAAAACAGGTGTTTTTACGGTTTGTAGTTTTTCAATGATAAACTCATCACCACGTCCGTATCCTTCTGTCGCATTAATCATGAAGAGAATCAAATCGACCTCTTTCAATGTATTTGTTGCTACCTTCATCATAAAGTCCCCAAGCTTATGCTTCGGTTTATGAATACCCGGTGTATCAATGAATATCATTTGTGAATCGTTTTGTGTAAGTACACCTTGAACCTTGTTTCTCGTTGTTTGCGGTTTATCACTCATAATGGCAATTTTTTGACCAATAACCCGGTTCAAAAATGTACTCTTGCCAACATTAGGTCGTCCTATAATCGAAATAAAACCTGATTTGTAACCTTTTACTTGTGTTTCGTCAAATAGTTTATTCATTTAAATCCTCCGGTGAAAAAGCTCCTGGAAGCAATTCCTGTACTGTTAGTTCTTTAATATCCCCGTTTAAGTTGGTTAAAACAACCATCATATCTTGTTCACATAGTTCTGAAATAACCTGCCTGCACGCTCCGCATGGGGAAACAGGACGATCAGTATCTGCCACGACTGCTAGTTTTGTGAACTTCTTATCATTATGGGCATAGGCACTAAATAAAGCGGTTCTTTCTGCGCAATTGCACATACTATATGCAGCATTTTCTATATTGCACCCATGATAAACCTTACCATCGGCAGTTAATAAAGCAGCCCCTACTTTGAATTTTGAATAAGGTACATAAGCCTTTTCCCTTGCTTTTTTAGCTTCCTCAATCAATTCATTCGTATTCAATTCACATCTTCCTTTCAAATTGGATACCATTTCAACCACCTATAGACCAAACTTCGGCAAAAAGATAATCAATCCAACTATTATAGAAAATATAGCATATATGAATACAGCTCCGGCTGCAATATCTTTTGCCTGCTTAGCAAGGGGATGGATTTGGTCTGTTACCAGGTCTACAACTCTTTCAATCGCTGAATTAACGAGCTCTAATGTAATCGTACCAGCAATGGCAGCCAAAATGAACAGCCATTCCATCCCATTCAATGAGAAATACCAACCAAAGAATACGACGATTACTGTTAATACGAAATGAATCTTTATATTACGTTCTGTTCGAACTGCTTCCAAAATCCCCTGACAGGCAAAAGAGAAGCTTTTTATTAAAGGATACTTTTTTTTACCCTTCTCTTGAAAGTCCATATTCTTCCAAGATCTCCTTTTGTTTAGTAAACATCACTTTTTCATCTTCTTCAGTCATGTGATCAAAGCCTAGTAAATGAAGAAAACCATGAAGAGCTAAAAACCCAAGTTCACGGTCAAAAGAATGTCCGTATTCTTCTGCCTGCTCCTTAGTACGCTCAATGGAAATAATAATATCACCCAGCATACGAGGCATTTCGGCCCCGATAATTTCTACTTCATCTTCACCCATCTCTTCCAGTGCAAAAGAAATGACATCGGTAGCTGCATCTTTATGGCGATATTCTTTATTGATTTCCTGAATTCTTCTATTATCTACAAAAGTGACAGACAGTTCCGTATCTTCTTCAATATTTTCTTTTTTAGCCGCAAATTGCAGAATACTTTCAACAAGGTTCTGAGCTTTTTCCGTAACTTCGTTCGTTTCATCCATTAAATCGATTGCTAAAATCATTCTTTCACCTTCTGTCCTAATTTTTCCGGCTCCGGATATTCAATCCTGGAGTGGAAGATACCATTAAGCGATTCACATAAGGAATGCTTCACGATACTTAATTCTCTCATAGTAATGTCACATTCATCAAATTGACCGTCTTGAATTCTGTCCTGAATAATAAAACTTACCAGCTCTTCAATCTTCTCAGGTGTAGGGTGCTGCATCGATCTCACCGCGGCCTCTACACTATCAGCAATCCCTATGACAGCGACTTCCTTCATTTTCGCTCTCGGGCCTGGGTAACGGTAACAGGCTTCAACTGTCGTATCATCCTGCTTCTTCGCCTTATGATAGAAAAATTTCAATAAAGTAGTCCCGTGATGCTGCTCCGCAATATCAACAATCTCTTTCGGGAATTTATGACTGCGCAACATCTCACCACCATCAACAGCATGGGCAATGATGATATCCCTACTCGTTTCCGGCTGCAGTCGATCATGCGGGTTTTCCTCATTCATCTGATTCTCGATGAAAAAATGCGGACGTTTCGTCTTGCCTATATCATGATAATAACTGCCGACCCTTGCAAGCAATCCATTTGATCCAATAGCTTCACAAGCTGATTCCGCTAAATTGGCCACCATTACACTGTGATGGTAGGTTCCTGGTGCTTCAATTAAAATTTTTCGTAGTAAAGGGTGGTTTGGATTTGAAAGTTCGATTAGCTTCATCGATGATAAGATCCCGAAACCTGCCTCAAAAAACGGTAACAGGCCCATTGTCAAAACAGCTGAACCCACTCCCGATCCTATTGCTGCAGCAGCATAGTACAAATACTCCATTTTAGTATAATGCCCGTCCATTATAAAGATAAGCGAAAATACAAATGCCATATTGATTAAAGACATCAGAAGTCCTGCAATCAGAACTTTTGATTTGAAATTGGGGCGCGATAATATAATGATTGCCGCCAAACCCCCGAAAATAATATAAAGTCCCATAGAGAAATCTAGATTTCCAGGTGTATCACCATTAAATATAATCGTACCATACGAACCTAATAAAATAATCATTGCTACAGCTAGCTTATCATTCAATAAAATCTTAATAAGCATAGCCGCCATGGCACCTGGGAAAATGTATTCTAAATTCGAATTTTTAAGATCTGCGAAAACACTGACAGTTTTCATAGTTGCCATCGAAAGGATAAAGACAAGACTGAAGATCAATAACTGATTGTATTTGTTATCCCTTTTGGAAATTGAAATGTAAAAAAAGTAATAAAAAGCTCCAAAAGTTAAAAGGATAAATAGCAGTAGCCCAATATAAGGATAAATGGTAGACTCTGTACTTAAAAAACCTGCCAGTTCAAGTTGCCTGTACACATCCCGGTCTACTAACTGATTTTCTTCAACAATAATCTGCCCCTGAAGAATTCTAATAGGCTCTACGCTTTCGACTGCTTTCCTACGTTGCTCCTCGGTTTTATCCTTATCGAAAAACACATTTTGGATGATTGCCGTGCGTGCAAGGGAATTAGAGGCTTTTTTCATATCGCTATTAATGCTCATATACCCTAATTCTTCTACAACCTTTTTCTTGGCATTTTCGACATCACTGGCCGCAATTCGTGAGCTCATCACATTATTAACAGCCGTGATTGTTGAGTCTTTTGCAATTTCCAGCTCATCTTCATTCGCCTGCACTAAAGCAAGGAAAACAGAATCCTCAATATTTCTATTGACTTCATCTGTCAATTTTTCTTTTAAAATGGAAACCTTCTGAGCATCAGTTTTTATTGGTTCCTTTTTATCTTCCTTTCCTTCCTCTTTTTTATCTCTTTCAGGATCTGTTTCTTTATTCACCTCAATCGCCGAATCAAAAATGGATGAAATCAGATCGACTTTATTTTTGGCGTATTCTTTTTTTAATGTATAGACATCCGCCACTTGTTTTGAAATCTCTTCTTTTTCTTGTTCGGTCTTATATGTATCTTCTACAGTCTTTGTTGAACGAATAGTTTGTTCTGCCGGCTTAAAAAGCTCTACCTGGACTTTTTCCGGTTTGACATTGGAAAACATTAATCCATACGTAAACAAACCAAGTATCAGAAACAACAGTACTTGAAAAAAACGATGGACCAATAGCCCCTTTATTTTAGTAAAAAATTTCTGGATACGATTCAAGGAAGGTCCTCCTATAAAAAAGTGATGTAATATTCTAGATATGTAAAATCATAACAGTTTTCTTGTTAATTTTCACCCTGGTTATGATAAATGTAAAGCTTCTTCCGTTCTATTTCTACTTTTTGCTAATAAAGACACACAATCTACACACAGCACGAAAAATCCGCCGAGTGGAATTGGCGGATTTTTTTCTTATTCCTTTGCCTGCTCGTAAGCAGTAATGATTTTGGCTACAAGTGGATGTCTTACAACATCACTTTGTTCAAAATAAACAAATGAAAGACCTTTAACATTTTTCAAGATTTCTTCAACCCGAACCAAACCAGACTTCATTCCTTTGGGAAGGTCAATCTGTGTACGGTCTCCCGTAATGACCATCTTTGAACCGAATCCAAGCCGAGTTAAGAACATCTTCATTTGGGCTTCAGTCGTATTTTGTGCCTCATCCAAGATGACAAATGCATCTTCAAGCGTACGTCCCCTCATGTAGGCAAGAGGAGCAATTTCAATCGTTCCACGTTCTATCATCCTTTGGGTCTGTTCCATCCCCAGAAGGTCATGTAGGGCGTCATATAACGGCCGTAGGTACGGATCTACTTTTTCCTTCAGATCTCCTGGCAGGAAACCTAGGCTTTCACCCGCTTCAACAGCCGGTCGAGTCAGGATAATTCTTTTAACATGGCCATTTTTTAATGCATTAATCGCCATCACTACAGCAAGGTAGGTCTTCCCGGTTCCAGCAGGCCCAATTCCAAATACTAAGTCTTGCTTCTTTATAGCTTGAATATAGTATCTCTGACCGATTGTTTTGACTTTAATGGATTTCCCTTTAGCTGTTTTAGCGATTTCCTCTTCATATAATTCACCGAAATATTCCAAGGTCCCTTTTCTAGCCAATTCAATTGCATATAGAACATCCCTGGAACTGATTGTAATTCCTTTTCTAATTACTGTTAATAGTGCTTTCAATATTTCCTGACCCATTGTTACCCGCTCGATTTCTCCAGCAACACTGATTGCTTCACCTCGGGTAATAACTGAAATTCCAAGCTCTTCTTCAAGCACTTTTACATTTGAATCCCCATTGCCCAATAAAGCAATTGCTTCATTAGGTGATTCTATTTCTAACTTAATTACTTTCACATCATCTGCCATTCGTTAGTCTCCTTGAATGATTGGCTGTCCAATCGCTATATCTTCAATAACTTGGTAATGTATAGATAATTTAACTTTACCATTCTCTATGCTTTCGTGCAAAATTTTTTCTCCCACGATTTCATCTTCCTCATCGAGCAGCTTTTGCAAATCGGCTCGGGCCATTTTTTTACCTTCCTTTATCGCTTCTTCCTTCGTATAACTTCGGACAATATCATCCTTGCTCCTTAAGGTCACAACTTTATAGGAAATAGGCAGTTCCCATTGAAGAAAGTGAAACGGCCTCACAGTCGTTTCTTTTTCCTGTTTTTCATATCCCTGATCTTTGAAACCCCAGATTGGCAAAGAAAAGCCACTCATTTTTATATAGTGCTTACTCGTTTCATTTCCGTTTAAAACAGAAAATTTAGTTTTCAATGGAACCTTCACTTCCGCTTTATACCATGTTTTCCCTTTTATTACTCCCTGAGCTGATACAATTTCCGGCTTGTCTTCTTTCCCAATCACACCTGAAACAAGAAGCTGCCCTTTGCCGACATAATCATTTACGTTTACTATAGATTGTCCTTTTTTTACGAACAAATCAGTGATTATTGCTTTTTTCGAAGCTACCAAATTCTGTGGAGACGTTTTCTCGATTTCTTTCGGTTGCCGTTTTTCAACAACTCTAAAATGGTAAGTTGTTCCCTTCAGCTCAACTCCCACCCACGTTAATGCACCAATCCGATCAGATAATTTACGCTGGATTGTATCCACATCATCAACAAAAAATTGCACCTTACCAATTTTCAAGCCCATCTTGTCCAACTCTTTTCGGATGGCATGCTCGGTTGCCGGCTTTGCACCTTGCACATCAATGCCCCAAACCATATTGGAAAGTACAAAAATACAAAGCAGGAAGGCAATTAGACCAGCCAAAAACCCGCTATTTTTCATAACTCTCTTCAATAGGAACGGAACGCCTTTTCCCTGCATGAACTTTACTTTGCAGTCACTTTTACGCATAACCTGACGGAGCTTTGGAATATCTCTAAAATCCATATGAAAAATTAGAGATTCACTTCCAACACGCTTCACATCCCAGATATGAAGCCCTCTCCTTGTCAGCATGTTAATCAACCGTTCCGCACCTCTGCCATAAGCCTTCACTTTAACATAGCCTGTATAGTAGTTTGTCCATTGGTTTTTCATGGAGACCTCCCGGGATCATTCATTGATAAAATATACCTTGTCAATCTTGCCTTCGAGCATGATTTCTTCCGGCAAAATCGTCTTAATGACAAAGGCTGTTCCCTTTATTAGCAGCTGACCATTTTTCAGCATCAATCGTACTTCACTGTCAGTAAAAGCTAATAAGCCACGATGATTTTCAATATAAATATGTAATTGTCCGATCATAGTAATTCGCGGCAGGTCCATCATGACATCTTGCGGAAGGTCCATTGTTTTGGTCATAAGCTGTTTCATTTTTTTTCCCCAATTACGAGCCATAAAAAAGAACCCCCTTTCATCTCAATGTATGAAATGAAAGAGAGTTCTAGCACAAAATTATAAAGGAACAAAAGTCTATTTTTTTATTGCATCAAATACATAATGCACACAGGTCCCCTATCGAGTTATCTCCTTGACCTCTGAAGACTTCGCTTCGCCCTTGGCGGTCCCAGCACTTCTGACATGATGATGCCATCAATCAGCTGTTTTTTGCCAAAAGACGGTCCTTTGCGATAGACCGGACTGTTATTATCAGATATCGCTGATGTAATTTGATCCGCCTTCGCTTTTTGATATAAACGCTCTTGATCGTACTTCTGCTGCAGACGCCTAAGCTCCGCAATCCTTTTGTTAGCTTCAGTTTTCGTCTCATCGATTACTTCAGCAGCCTGTGCTGCCTGCTGTTCGACTTTCCTTACGGGAGCAGGTGCAGGCCTTTGCTGTTGATTACCTTGTGCCATTTCACCTTGAAGCTCCCGGATGACCTCCTGCCATTTCTTTTTCGGAGGCGTGTTTGGATCACCACTTTGCTGAGGCTGCTTTTTCTTTCCTAACATGGACGTTAAAATACCGATCAAGACAATGATAAGGAATGGGTTCTTGAGAAAGAAATCAATAAAATCTCCCATTTAAAGACCTCCCTTTCCTGATCTAATTATTATTATTGTTATTGTTATTATTACTATTATTGTTAATGTTGTTATCTTTTGGATTGTCGGATATTTTACTGATGGAATCACGCATATCCGTATCAGCCGTGATATTTTGGATATTCATATAATCCATCACTCCAAGGTTTCCACTTTTTAGTGCATCTGCCATAGCCAACGGAACTTCTGCTTCGGATTGGACAACCTTCGCTCGCATTTCCTGAACGCGGGCAACCATTTCCTGTTCAAGCGCAACAGCCATGGCACGTCGTTCTTCTGCTTTTGCCTGGGCAATTTTCTTATCCGCTTCGGCTTGGTCTGTTTGCAAGATCGCCCCGATGTTTTTCCCGATATCCACTTCAGCGATATCAATGGAGAGAATTTCAAATGCTGTTCCTGAATCCAACCCTTTTGATAAAACTGTTCTTGAAATCAAATCTGGATGTTCCAGTACATCCGTGTGCATTTTCGAAGCACCAATTGTCGATACGATCCCTTCCCCTACACGGGCAATGATCGTCTCTTCACCGGCACCACCGACTAGACGTTCAATATTGGCACGAACCGTGATCCTTGCCTTCGCTTTTACTTCAATCCCATTCATTGCTACACCAGAGATGAACGGAGTTTCGATCACTTTCGGGTTAACGCTCATTTGAACAGCTTGCAGTACATCACGACCAGCAAGATCAATAGCCGCACCTCTTTCGAAAGGTAACACGATATTCGCACGTTCCGCAGCAATTAATGCATTCACGACGCGATCGACATTACCGCCTGCAAGGTAATGGCTCTCCAATTGATTCGTTGAAACATTGATTCCAGCCTTATGGGCCTTAATAAGTGGATTGACAACTCTGCTTGGTATAACGCGGCGAAGCCTCATCCCAACTAATGTAAAAATACTGATTTTGACTCCTGCCGCTAAGGCGGAAATCCATAACATTACTGGTACGAATGTGAAAAATACTGCCAATACGATGATAGCAGCAATCACTGCCAGTACAATAAAAATCGTTCCTGAACTTATCACTTAATGATTCATCCTTCCTGTATCTTTAATTTGATTCCGGAATTTCCCGGACGACAACCCTAGATCCTTCAACTTTAACAATTATGATTGCCGAACCTTTGGAAACAAAACTTCCTTCAGTCACGACATCAACTCTTTCATCATTAATCAAAGCTGTTCCTGAAGGCCTTAAATCTGTAAGAGCCTTCCCTTCAACACCTAATAAATCCACTCGATTCGGATTGCTCACATACCCTTGTTCCGTTTTTGTTGCATCGGTTAATATCATTTTCCTGAAAAATTTCATCTGTTTTCCAAACACCTTTACAAGTAGGATGAATACCAAAATGGATACGGTAATCGCAATTAGCAAGGAAATCGTCATATGAACAGGATCACCTGAAGCGAGGAATAAACTTCCCACAATCGAGGTAAACCCAAGCAGCCCGATAATCCCCCCTGGGACAAAAAATTCTACTAGTACAAGAATGATTCCAATAATGAACAATGCTAACGATTCGTACCCGGTGATACCTGCGACAAGATGGCCATAAAAGAACAACACAAGACTGGAAATCCCTATAACACCCGGAATTCCAAAACCAGGTGAAAACAATTCAATCACAATCCCGATTCCTGCTATTGTTAATAAAATAGGAATGACAATTGGATTGGTCAAAAAGCGGGCAAGTTTCTCAGGAAAGCTTTCTTCGATAGATCGAATATCGGCATCCTCAACCCCAAGTATACTATACAGCTCTTCTATCCCAGAAACGGTACCTTCACTATAGCCAGACTTTTTAGCCTGTTCCGCTGTAAATGTCAGCAGCTTTCCGGTTTCTGCACCATATTCAGGAAGGTTGATGTCTTCATCCGCCATCGCCTGGGCAAAAATCGGGTCGCGTCCATTTTGTTCAGCAGCAGTCGTCATGGCAGCAAGCCAATAAGATTGCGCTTTCTTTCCTGCAGCGTTTCCTGATGAATCAATAACGGCTGCTGATCCCATTGTCGCACTCGGAACCATATAGATTTCATCGGCACTCAGAGAAATATAAGCGCCTGCAGAAAGAGCTCTGTTATTGACGTAGGCAACTGTCTTTATTGGTGAATCGGACACTAACTTAGCAATTTTCCCTGCCGCATCAACAGCACCACCAGGGGTATTCACCTCGAAAACGACAAGATCTGCATTAGCGGCTTCTGCAGTGGTCAACGCACGTTCTAAAAAAGCAGAGAGTCCCTTTTCCACCGTTTCTTCAATTGGAACATGGTAAACGATCTTCTCCTTTGCAGAAACAGCCGGCACCATCAGTGAAGACATGGTAAACAGCAATCCAAATAAGAGCAAAGAAATATAACGCCAAATTTTCAACGGAACGCCTCCTTTCCCGTACTTAACGCTGTAAGCGGCCTCCGATTTCCGAAGAATACTTACCAGATAAATTCAGCCCGTAACTAAAAATTGAATAAGAGGCCCCTGCAAATGAAGCTACCCTTTACTCTGTTCCTTAGTTATTACGTATGTATATGAAAAAGGTTTCAAAAAAAGCAAATAAATTTAAAAGTATCCATAATATCTCGCCATTTGTCCCAATAATATACGCATAAATATTGTAATCTAATCCTTTAATACACAAAAACCACAGGCAATTTGCCTGCGGTTAGGTTTCGAGTTTAAGATAGATGTTGTTGTACTAAGTTGTTTACTAGAGAACCATCTGCTTTACCTTTAACTTTAGGCATTAAAGCTCCCATAACTCTCCCCATATCTGCTTTGGACGTTGCATTGACTTCTTCAATTGTTTGTTTAACAATTTTAGAAATCTCTTCTTCTGAAAGTTGCTCAGGCATATATGCCTCTACGTATACTAGTTCGGTGCGGACTTTATCCACGAGATCGGAACGACCTGCGTTTTCAAACTCCTGGAGGGAGTCTTTGCGTTGTTTTAATTCGCGAGAGAGCACTGTCAATTCTTCATCATCTGTTAAATCTTGTCTCAGCTTTAGAGCTTCGTTTTGAATAGAAGCTTTCAGCATCCGAATAACAGATAGTTTGTCCTTTTCCTTGTTCTTCATCGCTTGTTTCATATCATTATTTAAACGCTCGAGAAGACTCATCTTTCCACCCTCTCTTAGAATTTACGTTTTCTTGCAGCTTCAGACTTTTTCTTACGTTTTACGCTTGGTTTTTCATAAAATTCACGCTTCCTAGCTTCCTGAAGCGATCCTGCTTTAGATACAGTACGTTTGAAACGACGAAGAGCATCTTCAAGCGATTCGTTTTTACGAACGACGGTTTTAGACATCTCTTTCCCTCCCTCCGAAAACAACACACTAACTCAAGTTGTCAACATGTTATACATGTACTAAACAATTATAATATATCATCTTTAACAGGTCAACCAATAAAATCAAACTTATTTCGAATATTATCATGTTTATGTCATAATTTTTCACTAAACAATCATTCTAGAGCAAAGAAATCCTTTTTATAGCATGTCTACCCCCTTTTGACCATAAGCTGATTAAGGGGTGAGAGTCATGTATGAGCTAATTTTATTTCTATTATTCATTGCGATATTTTTAGCCGGTATGGCTGTTTTACGTATCGGATTGTTCAATATGTCCGGTGCTGCATTAAAAACTTTCCTCTCAAAGGTAACAGATAGACCCTGGAAAGGTTTTTTTGCCGGTACCATTTTTACAGGAATTCTCCAGAGCAGCTCAGCGGTCATGGTTATGACGGTCGGCCTCGTTTCTGCTGGAAGTTTAACTTTCCCACAAACAATCGGTATTATTCTAGGAACAAATATCGGTTCTACCTTCACAGCAGAATTTATGACCATTTCCTTGGATCGTTGGATAATTCCTGGTGTCATCAGTGGTGCTATTCTTTGTTTAATGCCAAAAGTATTTTCGAAAAGCGCTGGGATGTCCCTGATCGGTATCTCAGCTATCTTCGCAGCGATGAGTGGCTTTAAAATGCTTTCGAAACCTATTGCAGTCTATCCATCAGTTCAGACTCTAATCAGCAACATAGAGGATCATATGAGTATTGCTCTATTGGCTGGTATCTTGTTAACGGCAATGATTCACTCTAGCTCCGCGACTATAGGAATAGCAATGAGCTTTTTAATGAGCGGGGAGTTATCCGTCGCTTCCGCCATTATCATGATGCTCGGCTCTAATATAGGCACTTGTATCACTGGCTACTTGGCCAGCATCGGTTCTGGTAGACAAGCTGCTTTTACAGCTTATGCACATATTTGGTTAAATGTAATCGGAGTTGCAGCTTTTCTCCCTCTTGTGGACGTCCTAGAACGAACAGCTGCTTTTTTCACCGATGATAAGGGTACACAACTCGCGCATGCTAGTGTTATTTTCAATATCGTGACTTCCTTGATCGTTTTACCATTTGCACGTCAATTTTCCAACTTTATTTTATTGATCCATCGTCCGCATATAAAAAAATAAGCCGCACTCTTAAGAATGCGGCTTGTAAATTAATAATCAGAGTCAGCTGTTAAGCCCTTTAAGATGGAGACACCTGCACTCGCTCCAATTCTTGTTGCACCCGCTTCAATCACTTTCTGAGCATCACTCGTGTTACGAACTCCGCCTGAAGCTTTAACGCCGATATCTGGTCCTACTGTTTTTCTCATAAGCGCAACATCTTCAACTGTTGCACCGCCAGTTGAAAAACCAGTTGAGGTTTTAACAAAATCCGTTCCCGCTTTTACGGCAAGTTCGCAAGCACGGACTTTTTCTTCCTCAGTAAGTAAAGAGGTTTCAATAATTACTTTTGAAAGAGCTTTACCTGTCGATGCCGCTACCACAGCTCGAATATCCCGCTCTACCAATTCATTATCCTTGTCCTTTAATGCGCCGATATTGATCACCATATCAACTTCGTGTGCGCCATTGCTGATGGCGTCTTTTGTTTCAAAAGCTTTAGTTTCTGGTGTAGTGGCACCTAAAGGGAAACCAATTACCGTACAAACTTTTACTTCTGAGCCTTCTAAAAGCTCACTTGCATACTTCACCCAAGTCGGGTTTACGCATACTGAAGCAAAATTATACTCTCTCGCTTCTTCACATAATACCTTTATTTGCTCTTTCGTTGCATCTGCTTTTAATAAAGTGTGGTCAATTAAACCTGCTACATTTTGTGACATTTATATTCCTCCTTAAAAACATTTTAAAACTAGTTGTACGTACCTCTCATCATACCATAGTTCTTCCATTTTGACGATATATATAGTCTTTACCCTAATGTACTAAGAAAACACGTTAAACAAAGGATAAAAAAAAAGACAGCGAAAAAATCGCTGTCTTATATATTAGCTACTTGCTGCAACGGAATATCTTTCACAACCGTCACGAACTGTCCTTCGCTATGTGGATAGCCAGACTTTGTAATTTTCACTTTTACAATGTCACCAACCATTTCCTCTGTAGCCGGGAAGACTATTTTCATGTAATTATCCGAGTAGCCTTCATAAAGACCATTTTCCAACTTAGTCTCAGGAATGACTTCAAGCACTTCTCCCTCAAATCGAGAAGCGTACTCTTTTGCCAACTGATCCGATAATGAAATCAGACGGTGAACGCGTTCGTTTTTCACATCTTCATCCACTTGGTCTTCCATACGTGCGGCAGGAGTCCCTGTCCGTTTTGAATACGGGAAGACATGAAGTTCGGAGAATTTATATTTTTCTATAAAATTATACGTCTCCAAAAATTCTTCTTCGGTTTCACCCGGGAAGCCTACGATTACATCAGATGTAACAGCAAGGCCTGGCAGTGCAACTTTTAATTTTTCAATTCGATCACCGAAGAAAGCCATTGTATATTTACGTCTCATCCGTTTTAAAACCGTATCAGAACCCGATTGGATAGGGATATGCAAATGACGAACTACCTTTTTCGAATTCGTCAGTACTTCAATGATTTCATCTGTAATTTGACTGGCTTCAATGGAAGAAATACGGATCCTCTTTAGCCCATCAATTTTTTCCAAGTCACGTAGTAGCATCGCCAAATTATAATCCTTCAAGTCATCTCCGTAACCACCGGTATGAATGCCCGTCAAGACGAGCTCTTTATATCCTGCCTCGACAAGCTGCTCAGCTTGATGAATGACTTCCTTTGGATCACGGGAACGCATTAAACCACGAGCCCATGGGATGATACAGAAAGTACAGAAATTATTGCAACCTTCCTGAATCTTTAGTGAGGCACGAGTACGATCAGTAAATGCCGGTACATCCAATTCTTCGTAGACACGATTTTTCATAATATTCCCAACCGCATTGATTGGTTCACGTTCTACCTTGAACTGCTCGATGTATTCAAGCAATTTAACCCTGTCCTGTGTTCCAACAACAATATCTACACCTGGAATTGCCATGATCTCTGCAGGAGATGTCTGTGCGTAACAACCCGTTACTGCTATAACAGCATTCGGATTTTTACGGATTGCACGACGGATGACCTGACGGCTCTTCTTATCGCCAGTATTCGTTACCGTGCAAGTGTTGATGACGTATACATCTGATGTATTTTCAAATTCAACACGATCATATCCCTCTGTCTTAAATAATTGCCAAATAGCTTCTGTTTCATAATGATTTACTTTACAACCTAATGTATGGAAAGCGACCGTTGCCATTTTTCATCACCTCAAAAGTTCTACATGATAAGAAACAGCGGAAAGTGCATATAAAGGTGCTGTTTCAGTTCTTAATATTCTAGGTCCAAGACCACAAGCTACAAATCCGGCAGCCGACAATTTTTCGATTTCCTTCTCTGCCATGCCCCCTTCAGGACCAAACACGAATAAAATCGATTGTCCGGCAGTGATATCTTTCAAAACAGAAGCAAGTACAGACGTTTCTCCACGCTTTGCTTCTTCTTCAAAAGCAATTAATCTATGATCGAAACCAGAAGCATATCCAGCTAGCTGATCTGCCGTCATCGGTTCCTTGATGGCAGGGATAACTGTGCGGTGGGACTGTTCGGCCGCTTCCTTTGAAATCTTCTGGAGTCGTTCCAATTTCTTACCAACCTTTTTGTGGTCCCATTTTACCACCGAACGAGCAGCAATAAAAGGGATAAATTCAACAGCACCTAATTCCGTCCCCTTTTGAACGATATATTCTAACTTATCCCCTTTAGGCAGACCGCTCGCTATCGTAACTCTTACCGGAAGTTCCTTTTCTTCATTCTTCCATTCAATAATGGTTCCTATAACAGCGTCATTTGTTATTTCAGAAATTTCCGTGACCGCAGTCATTCCGTTGCCCTTTACGGTGATGATTTGCTCCCCAGGTTCCATTCTCATTACCCTGGAAATATGGTGAAAATCATCGCCTGATATCGTCACTGTTTTACCATTAAAGTCTTCCTCGTTAAGAAAATACCGTTGCACACTGCCACCTACTTCGTCTAGTCTAAAAAAACTCACAGGCTAGCAGTCAGAGGCTTATTTTCCGATTGCGCGCCATGCAAAAACTCAAGCTAAAAAAAGGTACTCTGACTATCCAAATATACGATAATCAGAGTAACTTTTCATTTAATCATTTCTTTTCGCGATGATTGCTACCCAATCTTCCATCAAAATGGTTTCCTCAACTGTGAATCCGGAAGCTATAATTGCATCCTTCACATCCTGTTTCTTTGGCTGGATAATCCCAGAAGCTATAAAATACCCACCAGGTTTAACTACTTTTGCTACATCATCTGTAAAGAGCATAATGACTTCAGCTAATATATTAGCTACAACGACATCTGCTTGTTCGTTTACGCCGTCCAACAAGTTACCTTGAGAAACAGAAACTCTGTCTTGAACGTTGTTAAGTTCTACATTTTGCTTAGCAGACTGTACAGCTACGTCATCCAAATCAAGCGACTGAACTTGTTTCGCCTCTAATAATGCCGCTGCAATACTTAAAACACCGGAACCCGTTCCTACATCAACAACTAAGTCACCCGGCTGAACTGTACGTTCAAGTGCTTGGATACACATAACCGTTGTCGGGTGGGTACCTGTTCCAAAAGCCATACCAGGATCAAGTTCAATGATTAATTCATCACTGCTTACAGGAGTGTAATCTTCCCATGTAGGAACAATAGTAAAACGTTCAGAAATCTTGACCGGATTATAATATTTTTTCCAAGCCGTTGCCCATTCTTCTTCATTCACTTCACTAATTGAAACAACATTCTTCCCAAGATCGATATCAAAAAGAAGGAGATTATTAATTGATTCCTTAATAGCATCAACAGTTTCGCCAAGGAAGCTGTTAACCGGCAAATATGCCTTAATCAACACACCTTCATCCGGATAATCAGCTGGGTTTAGGTGGTAGATTTCGCCAAAAACATTTTCACGTTCTTTGACTAATTCAAGGGGATCCTCAATGACAACACCGCTTGCACCTGCCTCATGAAGAATATTTGAAACAGGTTCAACCGCTTCATTTGTTGTATGGATTGCAAATTCAGACCACTTCATAATCTACCAGCTCCCAATTTCTTTACTTGTCTTCACCTATCTTTAAAAGCACGCTTTACCTTTGAGAAAAAGCCATCTTCTTGTTCATCTATACCTGATTGTCCGCTGATATCGTTGAACTCACGAAGAAGGTCCTTTTGTTTTTCACTTAATTTTTTAGGTGTAACCACTAATACGACCACATGCTGATCTCCTTGGCCATATCCTCTTACATTCGGAACCCCTTTTCCTTTTAAACGGAAACGCGTGCTTGTTTGTGTTCCTGCAGGTATCTTCAACTTAACTTTACCATGCAAGGTCGGAACTTCAATTTCATCTCCTAATGCTGCCTGAGCAAAAGTAACCGGCATTTCACAATAAATATCATCGCCATCTCTTTCAAAGAATTCGTGGCTACGAACATGGAAGACTACATAAAGGTCTCCAGCTGGACCACCATTGATTCCAGGCTCGCCTTGACCGGATACACGCAGTTGCTGGCCATCATCGATTCCGGCTGGCACCTTGACTTGGATTTTTTTGCGTTTTTGAACTTTACCGTCTCCGCCGCAAGTTGAACATTTATTAGGAATGATTTTTCCTGTTCCTTGACAATGGTGACATGCTCTCCGGTTCACAATACGTCCGAATGCCGTGTTTTGTTCAACATTTAATTGACCTGTTCCATGACAGTGTGAACAGTTCTCCACTTTTGTGCCAGGCTTAGCACCCGATCCTTTACAAGTATCACAATTCTCTTCACGCGGAATTTCAATTTCAGTATCTTTTCCGAATGCAGCCTCTTCGAAAGAAAGCGTCATCGTATACTGTAAATCAGCCCCTTGGCGCGGTGCATTAGGATCTCTTCTACGTCCGCCTCCACCAAAGAAACTACTGAAAATATCTTCAAAACCACCGAAACCGCCAAAGTCCTGGCCACCGAAGCCCTGATTTGGATCTGTATGTCCAAATTGGTCATAATGAGCCTTTTTCTGCTCGTCGCTTAATACCTCGTAAGCTTCCTTAATTTCCTTGAATTTATCCGCAGCATCTTCCGCTTTATTAATATCAGGATGATATTGTTTGGAGAGCTTTCGATACGCTTTTTTGATTTCATCCTTCGAAGCACTCTTCGAAAGGCCTAACACCTCATAATAATCACGTTTACTCATATCTAAAATCCACTCCCGATTCGATTCACATAAAGGTAATATTATCACTGAACGAAGATAATAATCAACTAGAAAAGTACAAACGGCTTGAACACTTTTTCGTAAAAGAAGACATCTGCCTCAAATTTGCACCTATTTTTCTCCATAGTCTTATGATTCCCCACTAGCGATTGTAAGAATAAAAGAATACCAGCTGCCATTACTTCCGGACTTTGATTTCACCCATTGTAAAAAAGCCAAAGCCAAGATAACCTGACTTTGACTTTTCTACAATTACAGGCAGAAATCCCTGCCCAATATATCAGCGTCCCAACAGGGTCACTTTTTTATTTTTTCTCTTCTTCGTTTACTTCTGTATATTCTGCATCAACTACATTATCGTCTTTTGCACCAGCTTCGCCAGCACCCTCTTGGCCTGCTTGCTGAGCTTTTGCAGCTTCTTCATAAAGCTTCATTGTCAAAGCTTGAACGATTTCGTTAAGTGCATCTTTTTTCACACGGATTTCTTCAAGCTCATTTTTCTCGATTGCTGCTTTCAGTTCATCCTTCGCTTCGTTTGCTTTTGTTACTTCCGCTTCGTCTACTTTACCTTCTAGATCTTTAAGCGTTTTTTCCGTTTGGAAGACTAGTTGATCTGCTTCGTTACGAAGTTCAACTTCTTCTTTACGTTGTTTATCACTATCAGCATTTTCTTCTGCTTCACGTACCATGCGGTCGATTTCTTCATCAGAAAGTCCTGAAGATGATTTGATTGTGATTGCTTGTTCTTTGTTTGTGCCAAGATCTTTTGCACGAACGTTTACAATACCATTTTTATCAATGTCGAAAGTTACTTCGACTTGTGGAATTCCGCGCGGTGCCGGTGGAATGTCACTCAATTGGAAACGACCAAGCGTTTTGTTGTCTGCTGACATCGGACGTTCACCTTGAAGAACATGGATATCTACAGCTGTTTGATTATCAGCCGCTGTTGAGAATACTTGTGATTTACTTGTTGGAATTGTTGTATTACGGTCGATTAATTTCGTGAACACGCCGCCCATTGTTTCAATTCCAAGTGAAAGTGGAGTTACGTCTAAAAGAACAACGTCTTTAACATCCCCTGTTAATACGCCACCTTGAATCGCAGCACCCATAGCTACTACTTCATCAGGGTTAACACCTTTGCTTGGTTCTTGACCGATTTCCTTTTTGATTGCTTCAACAACCGCAGGAATACGCGTAGATCCACCAACAAGGATGACTTTATCGATTTCAGATGCTGAAAGACCTGCATCTTTCATCGCTTGACGAGTAGGTCCCATTGTACGTTCCACAAGACTTGAAGAAAGTTCATCGAATTTAGCTCTAGTCATTGTTACGTCTAAGTGAAGCGGGCCAGCATCTCCAGCTGTGATGAATGGCAATGAAATTTGTGTAGAAGTTACACCTGAAAGATCTTTTTTCGCTTTTTCAGCTGCATCTTTCAAACGTTGAACTGCCATTTTGTCTTTAGAAAGATCGATTCCATTTTCTTTCTTGAATGCTTCTACTAGGTAATCAATGATGACTTGGTCGAAATCATCTCCACCTAGACGGTTGTCACCAGCAGTGGATTTAACTTCGAATACGCCATCGCCAAGTTCCATGACTGATACGTCAAATGTACCGCCACCAAGGTCGAATACAAGAATTGTTTGGTCTTCATCTGTTTTATCTAAACCGTATGCAAGTGCTGCAGCTGTCGGTTCGTTAATAATACGTTCTACTTCAAGTCCAGCAATTTGACCAGCATCTTTCGTTGCTTGACGTTCTGCATCATTGAAGTAAGCAGGTACAGTGATAACCGCTTTTGTAACTTTTTCACCAAGATACTCTTCAGCATATGATTTTAAGTATTGAAGGATGATTGCAGAAACTTCCTGCGGTGAGTATTCTTTTCCTTCAATTACTTCTTTATGATTAGTACCCATATGACGTTTAATAGAAATGATCGTGTTTGGGTTTGTAATTGCTTGGCGTTTTGCCACTTCCCCTACTTGTCTTTCACCATTTTTGAATGCCACTACGGATGGAGTTGTACGGTTTCCTTCTGGATTCGGGATAACTTTTGGTTCCCCGCCTTCAAGTACAGATACACAAGAGTTTGTTGTACCTAAGTCAATACCAATAATCTTGCTCATAGTTTCACTACCTCCCAATTATTTGTATGTAATTTCTATTATTCGTTTACTTTTACCATTGCAGGACGAAGCACTCTGTCTTTAAGAACATATCCTTTTTGGAACTCCTCGACAACGATGTTAGAACCAAAGTTATCATCTTGAACTTGCATGACCGCTTGATGTAAACGCGGATCAAATTCTTCACCAACCGAACTAATTGGTTCGATGCCTTCTTTAGTCAATGCATCAATAATCGCTTTGTAGACCATTTCCATCCCTTGAAGCAGGGATTTTGTCTGTTCATTATCAGCTTCGATTTTTGTCGCTCTTTCAAAATTATCAAGAGCCTCGACTAAATCACCAGCAATACTTTGAACTCTATATTTTTGAGCCGCTTCCATATCAAGCTTGGCACGGCGTCTTGAATTATCAAAATCGGCCTGCAGACGAAGATAACGGTTATCCATTTCTTCGATTTTAGCCTGTAGCTCAGCAATCTTTTCATGAGCCAATTGAAGTTCATCTTTCTCAACCGGAGTTTCCTCCTGATTTTGTTCCGCTGGATTTTCCTCTTCAGCAAATACAGCTTCTGCAGCGCTTTCCTCGATTGTTTCATTTTCTAATGTTTGTTCTTCGTTTTTATTTTCTGTCACAATCTCACCTCCCTAAAAGGGTTATACAATTTATGCTTAAGTAATAAGTCAGGCTGGGGAATTTACATCCCCGCCACCTTAACAATATTACCTTTGCTCCTATTTTTGATACAGTTTAGTCATCAGAGTCGTTAAATCTTTCGAGAAAAACGAAAGCAGACTGATTACTCTCGAATATTCCATTCTCGTTGGACCTAGTATCGCTAATGTGCCCACTTGTTCATGTCCGATTGAGTAGGTTGCGGTAATTAAGCTGCAGTCATCAAGTACCGTATTTTGATTTTCACGGCCAATCTTGACGTGAATGCCCGCTGGATTTTGAGTAATAAGATCATAAAACCCTTGTTCCTGCTCAATCATCGATAAAAGTGTACTTACCTTTGCAATGTCATGGAACTCCGGCTGCCTTAGCATATTCGTTTTCCCGCCGAAAAATATTTTTTCAGGCTTTGTATCCGTCAAGGTATCCGCTAGAACAGAAACAATCGATCCATAATTATGAATGTGGTGGCTTAATAGAGCAGCCACCTCCTTATAGATCTTATCTTTTAAATCAACAAGCGGAACATCGACTAAACGGGCATTTAAAATGTTCACCATCTTTTCAATTTCATTTATATCAAAAGAAGGGGGCAAGGAAATCATTCGATTTTCCACATGACCTGTATCAGTAATAATGATTGCAATTGCAGCATCCGGACTCAATGGAACGATCTGAATTTTTTTCAACTTATGTTCATTGACTTTTGGACCTAGTACAATTGCCGTATAATTCGTCAGTTCAGAAAGAATTTTTGCTGACTTTTGAACAATCTTTTCTAGCTCATAGATTCGCTCAACAAAAACAGATTTTAACAATTTCATTTCATTCTTTTTCGGAGCTTGAGGAGAAAGCAAATGATCCACATAATATCTATACCCTTTTTCAGAAGGTATTCTACCAGAAGATGTATGAGTTTTTTCTAAAAAACCCAATTCTTCAAGATCAGACATTTCGTTACGGATTGTGGCAGAGCTGAACGTAATTTCATCTTTCTTCGACAAGCTTCGCGACCCGACTGGCTGGGCAGAATGGATAAAATCCTCGATTATCACTTGCAGAATCAATAATTGACGATCAGTTAGCATGTATGATCACCTCTGTTAGCACTCTGTCTCTTTGAGTGCTAATATACTAATAAATTATCAAATGAAGCTTATGATGTCAACAATGAAAACCGCTAATTCATTGATAAAATAACAAGAGATTTCCATCACTCGGAATCAGCAACGCCTAAAAACGATTGGAACACTTCATTACCAAGCAATTTCCCCTGCTCAGTCAATCGGACAAACCCACCTTCAATCGTAAGCAGACCCTTTGCCGATTCTTCTTCGAGCGATTTCCCGAAAATTTCCGTCATTTCAACAGAAAATTTATTCTTGAAGTTTTCCAATGAAACTCCTTCTGTTTTTCTAAGTCCTAAAAACATCTCCTCTTCCATCTTTTCATGGAGTGGTACAGGATGTTCTTCCAAAACAGGTAACTCGTTCACCGTCAATGGCGTAATGTATTTTTTCACTGGCCCATGATTGGCCACTCTTTTTCCCCCAGTATAGCCATGTGCTCCCGCACCAATCCCATAATATTCCACATTATCCCAATATGTTAAATTGTGTCGGCTTTCAAATCCAGGACGAGCAAAATTACTGATTTCATATTGATGCAGACCATGTTTCTCCATCTCTTCCATCAGCCGTTCATACATGGAAGCCTCAAGCTCCTGAGGCGGAAGATTTAATTTCCCTCTTCTCATTTGATTATAGAAAACCGTCTTAGGCTCAACAATTAATGAGTAACTGGAATAATGAGGAAGCTGTAGTGCAAGGGCCTTATCTAGCGTATCCTTGAAGTCTTCCATCGTTTGACCTGGCAATCCATAAATCAAGTCGATACTTATATTTGTAAAGCCAACCTCTTGAGCCAAATGAATCGTTTCATATACTTCAGATGCCCGATGTGTCCGACCAATTCGCTTTAATAATTCATCATTGAAGCTTTGCACCCCAAAGCTAAGCCTATTCACACCGGAATGAAATAGTATTTCAAGCTTTTCCTTTGAAAGATCCCCAGGATTAGCCTCGAATGTATATTCAGCCTTCTTTGAATCAAAAGGAAGGGTTTCATTGATTGCTTCACATAAGAATGCAAGTTGTTTTTCATCAAGAGAGGTTGGTGTCCCTCCGCCGACGAAAACCGTGTCCAATCCTGTTGTTGGATACTTTGCAAGTTGCATTTCCATTTCTCTTTTCATCATCCGTAAATATTCGTCGACTGGCTGCCCCTGCAAAAACACTTTATTAAAATCACAATAGTGACAAATATGTTCACAAAACGGTATGTGGAGGTAGGCACTTTTAATCATTGTGTTCACAACCTTTAATCGATTGAGTCGATAGAAAAAGAGGCTAGATCTTCTCTACCCTCTTTTTTCTATCTATCATTTATTTTTTTGGAGTCGTATCATCCATTTTCAAAACAGCCATGAAAGCTTCCTGCGGTACTTCAACAGAACCTACCTGTTTCATCCGCTTTTTACCTTCTTTTTGTTTTTCAAGCAATTTACGTTTACGGGAAATATCGCCACCGTAACATTTAGCGAGTACGTTTTTACGCATTGCACTAATAGAAGAACGGGCCACGATTTTTTGTCCAATAGCTGCTTGAATTGGAACTTCAAACTGTTGTCTTGGAATCAATTTCTTCAATTTCTCAACAATAACTTTACCACGCTCATAAGCGAAGTCCTTATGAACGATGAAACTTAAAGCATCGACCGTCTCAGCATTCAGTAAAATATCCATCTTCACAAGCTTGGACGGTTTGTAGCCGATTAATTCATAATCAAATGAAGCATAGCCCCTTGTATTTGATTTCAATTGATCAAAGAAATCATATACGATTTCCGACAATGGTATTTCATAGTGAATACTTACACGTGTCTCATCGATATATTCCATATCAATGAAGTTCCCGCGTTTATTCTGACAGATTTCCATGATTGTGCCTACAAATTCTGTTGGTGCCATCATTGTTGCTTTTACATATGGCTCCTCAACACGTTCAATCTTTTGGGCATCCGGCATGTTAGATGGGTTATCAACCTTCAAAACCGTTCCATCAGTTTGAACGACATCGTAAATAACACTTGGCGCAGTAGTAATTAGATCAATTTTGAATTCACGTTCAATACGCTCTTGGATGATTTCCATATGAAGAAGTCCTAGGAAACCGCAACGGAAACCAAAGCCTAATGCTTGAGATGATTCCGCCTCAAACTGCAGCGCTGAATCATTCAATTCCAATTTCTCTAATGCATCCCGTAGATCATTGAATTTCGATGCGTCAATCGGATACAAACCGCAATATACCATCGGATTCATTTTCCGATAACCTGGCAGCGGCTCTGTCGCACTATTCACAGCACTAGTAATCGTATCACCAACTGTCGTATCACCAACGTTTTTAATAGCTGCTGTAAGGAAACCAACATCACCTACGTTTAGTTCATCAAGCAGTTGTGTTTTTGGATTAAAGACACCCAATTCCGTGACATCAAATTCTTTGCCTGTGGACATCATTTTAATTTTGTCGCCCACTTTAATAGACCCTTCAACAACCCGGATATAGGCAACTACACCCCGATATGCATCAAATAGCGAGTCGAAAATAAGCGCCTTAAACGGTGCTTCAGGATCTCCTTGTGGTGCCGGTACTAATTCAACGACCTGCTCCAAAATCTCCTCGATTCCGATACCGGCTTTAGCTGAAGCCAAAACTGCATCAGAAGCATCCAACCCGATTACTTCCTCAATTTCATTACGAACACGTTCTGGATCAGCACTCGGCAAGTCAATTTTATTGATGACCGGGATGATTTCCAAATTGTTATCCAATGCTAAATATACGTTTGCAAGCGTCTGGGCCTCAATACCCTGCGCCGCATCGACAACAAGGACTGCACCTTCACACGCAGCAAGGCTTCGCGAAACCTCATAGGTAAAATCGACGTGCCCTGGTGTATCAATAAGATGGAAAATGTATTCTTCGCCATCTTTCGCATTATATTTTAATTGAATTGCATTCAATTTAATCGTAATTCCACGCTCACGCTCTAAATCCATGGAATCTAACAGCTGACTCTTCATTTCACGTTGAGTCATAGCGTTCGTTTTTTCTATGATACGATCCGCCAATGTAGATTTACCATGATCAATATGAGCGATGATGGAAAAGTTACGAATCTTGGATTGTCTTTTTAATTTTTCTTCTCTATTCATAACGTTCACTCCCACTAGTCGACACAATACACTATTTTTTATTATATCAATAGAAAATGCAAGATTCAACAGAATAGTTACAAAAGAAGCATCATTGTAGTGCCAGGGATAAAAAAAGGCTGCATTCCGAATTCTCGGATGCAGCCTTTCGACAGAGTTATTCGACTTTTCTTGCGCAAGCTTAAATCATATTTATAAGCGCTTGAAAGGCCGCTGATATCGTTTCGCCGAGAGTCTTGCCAAGAGATGAGAAAAAGTTGAAAGCCTTCATTTCTTCAAGCTTTTCTTTTTTCGTCTCTAAATCATGACTTGTTACTTTTTCACCAAGGATATCCGCCTCCATCTCCCCTTGGTCCGATTGGTTGATAATAAATGCACTATTCAAAGAGGGGTCTTCATATCCCTTCATTTTTTTCATGCCGTCATTCGCCTGCTGCATTCCAATAAGGACGCCTAAAAATAATACGAGTATAATCCCCGTGCATTTTAACCAAAATCGAACCATGTTAGAGAACTCCTCTCAAATTACTTCGCTTCTGATTCTCCAGTTGTTTTATCCACCGCTTTAGCATCCCAATAAAATTCACTGAATACATCGGTAAATGCATCAACGGTTAAATACATTTCTTCAAACGTATTATCAACACCGCCAACTTCAATGAGCATGGCATTGCCTGACAAATCCTGATTGTATACTCCATTATGACCCGCTCCGCCTTGTTTCATAACCCCTCGTGAAATGCCAGGGTATTTTTTTTCCAGAGCTTTATGAAGTTTATTGGCAAGCGCTGCATTTTTCTCAAAGTTCGGGTTATTTCCCCCAATGACGAAGGCAATCTTGGCATAATCTTTACCGTTAATGTTAATGGTCGTATGTTTTTTTCGTTTTGAATCACGATGGATATCAATCATATATTCTAGATCTTTGTTGGTAGCCAATGCCGTTTGAACGGATTTACGAGACTCTTGATAGGATTTGTTGTAATTCAATCCCTTATTATTCAAATTGCCCATAATATCCGTATTATCAAGCGATGAGCCTATCCCGTTATCAGCCAAGTCCTCCACCATTCGTGCCCCGAGTTTTGTAATATTGATTTTAGAGTGATAGGCGAGATTAGGATTTGTAACCCCTTTTAAATAAGGGAGATATGACTCCCGATTATGGCTATGATAAATTTCAACAACTTTTCGCCCATTGGTTGTCTGATTTGGCTGATTAGCCACTCCTTTTTCAGGTTCTTCGATCTCATCCAGATTTTGCAGGGACGCATCCCTTTCTTCGTTCAGGACATCTACCGGCGGCGAAGATTCATACGGCATATTCGTATAATTGGTTCCTTCACCAGCAACAAGGATTTCATTATCAAAAATCGAGAAGCCTGGAAGTTCCCGACCAAGCAAGCTTCGCGGATCCTCCATAGAAATATTAGTCGAGATTTTTATCAATTGATTTGTGATCACCGATTCTTGTTTACCTTCAGGCAGGGCATTAAAAAAGTAATGATTTTCATTAGCCAGCATCGAGAACAGCATTTTCCCTGAAAATTGGTTCGCTACGGTATGTACGGAATCCGAAGATATCCGATACTCCGGTCGTAGAGACGTCATGACCCCGCTGACGGAAAAAACAAAAAGAAGCAAGGCGAGAATACCTAGAAAAGTTTTTACTATAGTTGAACCGTGAATAGCTGTTATGATCCCTGGGGAATTTCTTCTTTTCATCCTTCCACCCTCTCTATAGCTTGTCTATTAATACCTATGACTTTGCTAGAAAGGGTAGAACACCATTTTTGGGCACTAAAATGAACTAGCGGGTATAGTAGCCAGTATTTTCTTGATTAATTGACCCATGCAACGCTGCATTCAATCCATTGGCTATCAAATTGGCCATGTCCTCAATGAAAACATCGACTTCTTTTGGTGTAACCATTAAATTTTGACCGAGCGGTGAAAGCACTTCATAAATCAGTTTCCGCTTTTCTTCGTCCGGAAGGACACCAATCATGCCCAAGAAGGTTTTCCGTTCCTTTTCACCTGGCATATCCTCATCAGTCAACTTTTTACGTTTCCCAAAACTAAATCCTGCGGGGGCTAATGAACGTGATGGGCGGTCACCCTCATTCAGTTCCTTGCCAAAGTGCTTCAAAATATAATCAATCGAGTCGCTAGTAATTGATACAGCATCAACGACGGTAGGTATTCCAATTGCTATAACAGGAACCCCCAGTGTCTCCTGACTCAATTCCTTTCGTTTATTTCCAACACCTGACCCTGGATGAATGCCTGTATCAGTTATTTGAATCGTTGAATTTACCCGATCAATCGAACGGGCTGCCAAGGCATCAATGACGATGAGAAAATCAGGATTGCTTTTTTCAATGACTCCTTTGATAATGTCGCTCGTCTCGATTCCTGTAATCCCCATAACACCTGGAGAGATCGCACTTACCGGCCGATAACCTTCTTTAACAGACTCTGGTTGCAACTCGAACAAATGCCTTGTGACTACCAGGTTCTCGACCACGGCTGGCCCCAAAGCGTCCGGGGTCACATTCCAATTACCGAGGCCGACGACTAAACAACTGCTTTCTTTCGTGATATTATTTCTTTTTAAGAAGTAGGCTAGCTCTTCAGCAAACACCTTCTCCACTCGTTGCTGTGTGTCCGTATCCTGTTGGCGGATACCCTGAACTTCAATGGTTAAATAGCTCCCCTGTTTTTTACCAATCTCTTTTTCTCCCTCAGCCGTGACCTCGACTAAGGAAATTTTCAGATCATCCACTTCTTTTTCCTTTATTATGACCCCTTCGATATGGGAAACATCAACTTCTTCAACAACACCCTTATTTTCAAGAGCAATATCTTTTGCTTCAATCGCCAAATCTGTCCGAATTCCGAACTTACTAAGGTCCAAATGATTTTCCATAGCGGCCTCCTGATGTTTGATTTGTATCTAACTCTAGTAATTTCCATAGTCTCTCTTAAACATTCTGTCGTTTTAGCTTTTTTATTATTCATTTTTTTGGTACAATGAAATATGACGAGATGAATTTATTTACTGAAATTATAATTCCTTTTCGATTCTCAATCTGAAGTATTGCATATTCATGAGCAGTCTGATAGAATATCACTTGTGCTATTTGATATGGATTTGAAAAGTCGAGTTCATATAATCTCGATTTCTTTGTAGGAGGTGAACGGAATGCCAAACATTAAATCTGCTATTAAACGTGTGAAAATCAACGACAAAAAACGCGTTCATAACATTACTGTTAGATCAACTATGCGTACTACAGTGAAAAACGCTGAAGTTGCATTAGCTGGTGAAAACGTTGAAGCTGCTAAAGAAGCTCTTTTAACAGCTGCTGTAAAATTAGACAAAGCTGCATCTAAAGGATTAATCCATAAAAATGCGGCAGCCCGTAAAAAATCTCGTTTAGCGAAAAGACTTAACGCTCTTAACGCATAATGACAAAAATTAAACGATCCTTATGGATCGTTTTTTTTTACGCACCAAAAAGGTGACAGGAATTTCTGTCACCTTTTATTGTTATCTAATTTTCAAAAGCAGCAACTCAAGTGTGATCGCCTTATCGGCTTGACCCGATTTCATCTTATAATCCGCTTCAGCTAAATCGTTCATTATACTCAACAACTCGCGTTCCTGGAATTTCCCCGTTTTTTCTAGGGCTAGCTTTACTCGGTATGGATGCACCTTCAATTGCCCTGCAATTTTTTGCTGACTATACCCTTGACGCGAAAGCTCCTTCACTTGATACATAAGTCGGATCTGTCCGGCCATTACACTCAAGATTTTAATCGGCTCTTCATTCTGCCGAAGAAGATCGTGAAAAATCGTCATAGCACTTTCCATTTTTCGCTGCAAAACATGATCAACAAGTGTGAAGATATTCTGTTCTAGAGATTTAGCGACTAACTTTTCAACAACCTCAATGGTAATTCGTTTGTCAGCTTCTACATAAAGTGCCATTTTATCAAGTTCATTTGTCAACATCATCAGATTCGTTCCTGCAAGTTCGAGCAAAAGTTCTGTGGCTTGTTCATCTATTTGGACAGAATAAGCTGCAACGCGCTCCTTAACCCATGCCTTTAATTCATGATCGCCAAGCTTTTTCGCTTCAACGAGAACCGCATTACGCTTCAGTTCTTTGGTAATCTTTTTCCGTTCGTCCAGTTTTTCATAAGGAGCTGTCAGAACAACAATAGAATAAGGAACTGGGTCAGCCAAATACGCTTCCAGTCTTTTTACATTATGTTCAACTTTCGATTTCGTTTTTTCAGCTGTCAAAAAAAATGGATTTTGCATGAAGACAAGGCGTTTTTCCCCGATAAAAGGAAGAGTTTCAACGTCCTCAAGCGCTGTTTCAATCGGCGTCTCTTCTAAATCAAATTGAGAAAAGTTAAAATCCATTTCATCTTCGTGAAGGACATGCTCAATCAAAAGCTGCTTTGTTTCATTAATTAAATAAGCTTCTGTTCCATATAACAAATATACAGGCGCGAATTGCCCTTTTTTAATACTTTTCCATACGTCTAATACCAATAGAATCCGCCTCTTTTTTATGTATTCTTCTCTAATGGTATAGGTGGATGAACCATTTGACAAGCTATAAAGGGAACTAGCCCTCTAAAGGACTAATTCCGGATCTATATGAACACTTTCAAGAAAGGCCCGGGTAAACTCCCTTGAAAGCGGGTAAAGTATTCATGTAGAACAAAAAAGTGAACTTTTCTTTTTCGCTTGCTTTGTTTGTACCTTTATTTTGACCTCAAAATTTCAAACTATTTGTGACAACTCTTGTCAGTAAAGGAAATGAAGAAATGTGGCCTGTAGATTTTTTTTTGGTAATGTTTTATACTATTAGCAGAAATAGGAGGGGTAAACAATGAACGAATTCGAAAAGAATGTTCAATCAAAGACTGATGACGTCGCTGATTCCGCTATGGGATTCATCGGTTCTTTTGTATTTTTCGCTGCCATGTTCACCATTGCTGTCGTCATTAAAGCAGTCGGATCCTGATTTCATTTTTCAAAATGCACTTATTTTTCCCTGAAGGAGGCTGCTGATGCAGTCTCTTTCTTTTTGATTTCTACATACTATGGAATAGTCTTCCGAAAGGTTCCTTCACTTTTGTAATACTTGTAAATAATAGAACCATCTTCATCCGTCCTAAACAAATAAATATTATATTCTTTCAAGGCCTCAATAACTTGTTCATGTGGGTGACCGTACCTATTCTCTTTTCCAACTGAAATAAGCGCTGCTTTTGGCTGCAATTGTTCGAGAAAAGGCTTCGAGGAAGAAGTCTTACTGCCGTGATGACCGACCTTCAAAATATGAGCCCGCAACTGAGGGTAAGTATCCATCAATTCTTTTTCCCCCTCTTCCCCCATATCTCCGGTAAATACCCAGGACAATCCCCCTAACTCTGTATATAAAACAATGGATGAATCATTCTTATTTTCTTCTTTTTTATGTGGATCTAGAACGAAAAACTCAGCTTCCCCAACTTTCCAATGTTCGCCCCTTTGTACGACTGTCACTTTTACCCTCTTATCTCTTGCAATGGAAACAAAGTCTTTATCTCGATAATCGTCCTCACTCCAACCTCCAATAACTATCTCCTTAACTTTGAAATTTTCAATGAGGTCTTTTGCACTTCCTATATGATCAGCATCGGCATGCGTTAAAATCAGCTTGTCCAAATGGTGAATACCCTTACTTTTCAGCAGCGGGATAATGATATCATCAGCCGTATTATAAGTCTTTCGCTTTTTTTTCCACATTTCCATAGGAAACGTAATTTGTCCCCCCGTATCAATCAAGTAATTTCCCCGGTTAAACGGAAGAGTAATTAAAATTGAATCACCCTGTCCAACATCAATTACCTGTACTTCACCAAATGGAGATAGCTTTTGTAGATTGTATTGAAAAAGTAATAGTAAAATCATTATTCCACACCAGATTTTACATTTACTAAAAGATTTCTCCCAAGTCAGGAACAGTCCTAAAACTGCAACAACAAGCAACAACATCATAATGAAAAGTGGTTTTCCAAACGGAATGGAGGCAAGAGGAAGATTCGATGCAGCATCGGCGACCCTATTACTGAGCAGGAAGGTGAAGTTTAATAACGAAATAAGGGGTTGACCTAAAACAGGAAGTAACAGATGGATAAAGAGGGTGATTAGTGAAAAAGGCAGCAAAATGATGGAATAAAGAGGCACATACAGTACATTTAGAAACACACCAAGGAAAGATACTTCATAAAAGTGAAAAAGTAAAATCGGAAGGGCTGCCAATTGGCTGATTGAGCTGACAATGAAAAGTTGTAGTGTCTTTTGTGGGTACTGCAAAAAGATTTTCGAAGACATAATGATTGAAAAGGTGACAGCGAAAGAAAGCTGAAACCCAATATTATAGAGCATAAGTGGCTGAAAAAATAGCAGGGTCATATAGACCGCACCGATTGTGGCACCTGCTGAAATTCGTTTCTTGAAAAGCATGAGCAAAAAGAATACCATAGCCATCAAACATGATCTCATCACTGACGGGCTTGCTCCTGAAAGTATCATGTAAATCGGAAGAAAGATAAGGATGGCAATCATCATTCTCTCGCGAGTAACTCCGAAGCGGATACCAAGATAAAACAACATCCCCGTTAAAAAACTGACATGAAGTCCCGAAATCGCCAGTAAATGTACAAGACCTAGACGCTGATAGTTAGTAAGATCCCCTTCATCGATATCCGTCTGATCACCGAAAATAAGGGCTGTGACAAATCCACTCGATTCTTCTGGGAAGTGTTTTTTTATATACGAAATTCCTTTCATCCGCAAATTTCGAATTGAAACGACAATCGAGTTTCCAACCTTTTTGCATTTCGAAAAAGAAATAGAACTCGCTTTAAATATCCAATGAGTGTTTTGCTGGAGGAGATAACGTTGATAATCGAAGCTATTTTCATTACGGTGTTTGTCAGGAACCTGCAGATTTCCCTCGGCCGGACAAGATAAACCGATGCGAAGATACTGATCAAGCTTTTCCTTTTCTTGTTCGGAGGCTATTTTATATCGAAGCATCAGCCGTTCTCCTTGTTCACTGATGATGAAACCTTTTAATAGATTTCCATCTATTTTCGGTTGGTCTGTAAATGTAATAACAAAATGACTTTCCGTTCCCTGATAAGAAGAGATGTTTCGATGTTCGGAGGCAGTAGCGGACCCTAAAAAAATCCCCATAATCACCACATGAAGTATAAGGGTCTTCCCTTCACCCGCACTCGAATAATAAATAAAACAGAGGAAAATAAGGAAAACGATTAAAAGTCTTACACTAAAAAATGAATGGGCCGAAACGCCAAACGTGGCCGAAACGGCTAAAAAGAGAAGTTGTCTTGCCATGCCAACCCCCTGTCTAATTATTTGTTAAATAACAGTTTTGCCTCCTTTTCTAGCTCCAGCACAGCTTCTTTCTCTAAACCGGATTGTTCTAGTTGACCTAGCAACGAACGTACAAAGTCCTGTTTTTCTTTTCCGTATACATCGATGGCTCCTCTTGCTTCAACCTTTTCCGTTTTGACCCCAGCCTGCTCAAACAATTCAATTGCATATGGATGGTTTTTATAATCCTCTGCATAATAAACAGCTTTGATTCCAGCTTGAATGAGTGATTTACAGCATTGCAGGCATGGAAAATGCGTAACATATATTTCCGCCTCTGCCGTCGGCACACCGAATTTGGCACACTGTAAAAGTGCATTCATTTCAGCATGTATCGTTCTAATACAATGATTATCTATTACATAACAACCATCATCAATACAGTGCGTTCCCCCGGCAATCGAACCATTGTAGCCTCCCGCAATAATCCGGTTATCCCTAACGATTGTTGCGCCTACAGTTAGTCGTGTACATGTGCTTCTTAAAGCTAATAAATGGCTTTGAGCCATGAAATATTGATCCCAGCTAATCCTGTTCATGTTGTGGTCCCCTTTTACTTAATAAAATTGATTTTCTTCAATTTTACCTTCTTCCTGTCCATTTGTGTAGAGAATTCAATCAATCATTTTACGGAAATAGAATCCTTTAATTTTTCAAATGTTTTATCACCGATCCCTGATACATTCTTCAATTCATCTATCTGCTTGAATTTCCCTATCGTATCTCTGTATTCAAGGATGGCCGTTGCTTTTGATGCGCCAATCCCAGACAGGGTTTCTAAATCCTCCTTTGTGGCTGTGTTCAAGTTAACCTGGCCCCTTGAACTCTCAGATGCCCCTCCAGTAGCCGCAGTTCCGCTCGAGGCGGCTGATGCATTCCCGGGAAGTTCTATGCCTTCTTCACCTATTTTGGGTACGTAAATGACCATTTGGTCCTCAACAAGTTGGGCAAAATTCACTTTATCCTTATCGGCCTTGTCTGTGAAACTTCCCGCTTTCGAAATCAAATCAATCACCCTGTCACCTGCCTCCGCAGTAAATATACCAGGTGCCTGTACCGCTCCCTTAACATCGACTTTAATGATAAGAGGTTCTGCCTTCGTTTCAGTTGTCATTTCATCAATGCCATCGTTTGCTGATACTGCAAAGATATCTTCTGATTCAACCAGTTCCTTCCCAGGTTGAAAGAAAAAGTAAACTCCTATCGCCCCAGTAGCTACTGCAGCGGCAATCATCGCCATTTTCTTTTTTAATATTTTATCCACTTCTTAGCCTCCTTCTTTGAATTCGAACATTACATTGTCATAGGACAGATTAAAAATACATAGTGTTTTTAGGAGATTCGCTTTTAGTGAGAGGAGTTGAAAGTATTGAAGAAAATCGGTGTAATTGGAACAGGCAATATGGGAACGATTTTAATCGAAGCGTGGCTGGAGGCTAAAATACTAAATCCGGCTGATCTACTCATTACAAATAGAACGCTCTCCAAAGCATTGGTGCTGAAAGAAAAGCATCCCGGTATCGAGGTAGCGAAAAGCGCCGCCGAGATCGTCCAACAGGCAGACTTTATTTTTCTCTGCGTAAAACCATTACAAATTCACAGCCTTTTACAGGGCATCAAACACCATATAAAAAGAGAACAACTACTTATCTCCATTACAAGCCCGCTTTCAGTGGCACAGCTTGAATCAGAAGTGAATGCTCCATGCGCCCGTTTTATCCCAAGCATAACGAACCGTGTGGGATCAGGGGTATCGTTACTGAGCTTCAGCAAAGGGTGCAGCAAAGAGACACAGCAATCCTTATTTAATCTGGCATCTGCCATATCGGCACCGGTCATCATTGAAAATGATATCACCCGGGTAGCTTCCGACATTGTAAGCTGCGGACCTGCCTTCTTTAGCTTTTTAGCACAAGCTTTTATTGAAGCCGCCTGTCAAACAACGAAGATAGATAAAGAAACCGCAACGACTTTGACCGAGAACATGCTGATTGGGTTAGGTGAATTGCTTGGTAAGGGAGTTTACACATTACCGACCTTACAGGAAAAGGTTTGCGTAAAAGGTGGGATCACAGGGGAAGGAATTAAGGTTTTAGAAGCTGAAACCGGAGAAATGTTTCATCATCTGTTTCAAGCGACACACGAAAAATTCGCAGAAGATCTTCACGAGGTTGAAAAACAATTTGGCCATCCTTATTAATATTCGCATCCGAAATCTATTCTCCTTCTAAAAATATAAAAAAATAAAGGGTCAGGCATCCTTTCGCACAGTGATGTACGATAGGAGGCCTGACCCCTTGATTTATTTTCTGGCTACAAATAAGATTCTTTCGGTTTCTTTACCGACCGGTGCTTCTTCAAGGTCCGCCAGAAGTTCAGAAACTTCAAAACCTGCTTGTTGCAACCATTTTTTATATTGCTCAACCGGATAGGTACGCTGATAATGCAACTCATCAAAACGGTCGTACAAGCCACTATCATTGTCCCTCACGAAAAAACTTAAATCATGTTCAACACTGTATTCTTCTTCACCCGGGAAGCAATCCCAAATATAGGAGACCTCTTCATCATTGACGGCAAACGTATTATTGTGAAAGATTTCTTCCATCTTATAAATAGTATGAACATCAAACAAAAATAATCCGCCATCCTTCAGATGTTCATGCACCCTGGAGAACGTTTTTACAATATCCGCTTCCTCACGAAGATAGTTCAACGAATCACAAAAAATCGTGACACAGTCATATAGACCAAGCCCTTCGAGTTCTGCCATATTCTGCTGAAAAAAGGGAATCGATAACCCTAGCTTCGCCGCTTTTTCATTGGCAACCATCAACATTTCATCAGACAAATCTACACCAGAGACATCAAATCCATGCTGCGCCAGTTCTACTGTTATTTCCCCAGTGCCGCATGCTAAGTCCAGGACTTTCCTTCCACCAATTCCGTACTGTTCCAGCTTCGCCGTCAGGATCATCAGCCATTTTTCATATGGAGCGTCCTTCATCAATTCATCGTATACATAGGCAAAGCGTTCGTAAGTCATGGAGTCAATTCACTCTCTAGATCTTCAAAAGGTGCATCTCCCCATAAACGTTCAAGGTTATAATAGTTTCTTTCATCCTTATGGAAAATGTGGGCTACAACATCTCCAAGATCTACAAGTACCCATTTCGCTTCGTCAAAACCTTCAAGGCGTTTTACATTGATCCCTGATTCGTCTGCTTTGCTTTTCATTTCTCGAGCAATAGCTTGTACTTGTTTTTCAGAATTACCATGACAGATTAAAAAGTAATCCGCCACCAAAGAAATACCTTGCATATTTAGAGCAACGATATCCTCCGCTCTTTTATCGTCCGCCGCTTTTGCTGCAATTACAAGAAGTTCACGTTCAGTCATTACATCTTCTCCTTCAAATTCATGATTAAATCATTATATGTCTTAAATGTATCAGGGTAAATTGCCTGATTTCTTTTCATTAAAAATACAACTGTATTCCTTAAAGCTTGAATGACAGCACGATCCAAGCTTTCCTTTGCTGTCTGCCTTACTTCGTCGACTCCAGGAAAAGAACGCCCAGGCTCAATATAGTCAGCAAGATATACGACCTTATCCAAAAGGCTCATACCGACCCTGCCTGATGTGTGATAGGCAATCGCATCCAATATTTCACGGTCAGTGATCCCGGCTTCTTTTTCTACCAGATAAGCCCCTACAGGAGCATGCCACAGTTCCATATTGAATTCAAGTAAATCCGGCGCCATTTTTTCAGAGATTATTATTTGTTCCATTTCCTCTTTTGGACGAAATTTTGCATAATCGTGGAAAATAGCTGCCAGTTCCGCTTTTTTGACATCTGCACCATACAATTCGGCAAGTTCTATTGCTGACTCGACCACGCCCAACGTATGAATATACCTGCGCTCGGTTATTTGTTCTTTGACGAGCGCTAATGCTTTCTCACGATTCATATAAACCATTCCCTTTAATATACTTCACCACTGGATCTGCTATTAAATATTTCACGGTTTTTCCTGTTCGCAATTTCCTTCGTATCATAGAGGAAGAAATGAACATTTGTGGAACCTTCACCATCGTGATTGGATATTCTGTCTTTTCATTATAGCCGGGACGTTTCACTCCGACAAAATTGACTAGGTGCATAAGCTCGTCGATCCGGTGCCAATTAGGTAAATACTCAATCATATCTGCACCTATTATAAAATAAAATTCATTGCTTGGTTCGCGTTCTTTCAGCAATTTAATCGTATCATACGTATAGGATGTGCCTTTTCTTTCTATTTCAATATCCTCAATATAAAAAGATGGGTGTCCAGCTATGGCATTTTCCAACATAGCCAACCTGTCCATATCGGTTACTTCCTCCGTTTTTTCCTTGTGAGGAGGAACATGATTTGGCATGAATCTAATTTCATCTAACTCTAGAGCATCCAGCACTTCATTAGCTATAATTAAATGACCGATATGAGGAGGATTAAATGTACCGCCAAGAATTCCAATTTTTTTCATAGATAGGTTCCTTAAGGTAGTTTAAGTTGTTTGTTTTCTTTTGATTCTTTATATAACACAATTGTGTTACCGATAATTTGAACCAATTCTGCTCTTGCCCCTTTTGATAATGCAAGACCCACATCATTACGGTCTTCTTCACAGTTTTGCAATATGCTAACCTTGATTAGTTCGCGTACTTCTAGCGCCTCACCAATTTGTTTAATGAGATTATCATTAACACCGCCTTTTCCAACTTGAAAAATTGGATTTAGGTGATGGGCCTTTGATCGTAAAAATCTTTTCTGTTTACCTGTTAACATGTGTTACCTCCTAGTTTGTTCGAGACAATATCTGTCATTCTTGCTGTATTAGGCATGATGCCCGTCCATATCTCAAAAGCGAGCGCACCCTGGTAGACAAACATACCAACACCATTTTGCGTTTCCGCCCCTTTTTCCCTCGCTTCACGAAGCAATTTCGTTTGCAAAGGGTTATAGATGATGTCACTGACAAATGCACCAGCCTTCAACTGGTCCAACTTCAACGGAGAATGTTCAATGTGCGGACTCATTCCAGAAGAAGTTGTTTGGATGATTAAATCATATTGTGATAAGCCTTCTTCCGCTTCGGCAATCGTGAGCGCCTTTGATTCTTTATCATATGGGCAATCAGAAACAAGGTGGGCTGCTGTTTCCTTTGTCCGGTTTGCAATATCAACGTGCTTTACACCTTCTTTTACAAGAGTAAAATAAATCGCACGTGCAGCACCGCCCGCTCCGATCACTAACGTTTTTTTAGCCTTAATGTCACCTGATATTTCATCGCATAAAGATTTATAAAATCCTATTCCGTCTGTATTATACCCTATAAATCGTCCATTTTCGTTAATAACTGTATTAACCGCCCCAATTGCAAGGGCCAGTTCATCTACTTCATCAAGAAGTGGGATGACCGTAGTTTTATGAGGAATCGTGATGTTAAACCCTGCTACACCAAGGGCTTTCATACCCTGTACCGCTTCAATCAAGCTCTCTGGTTTTACATGAAAATGGTGATAAACCGCTTCTATATTTTCTTTTTCAAATGCATCATTATGAATGTCCGGAGACATCGAATGCGCAATTGGATCTCCTATTACCCCATATATCTTATTCATAGACAGACGACCCCTATATTTAGATTAAAGATTTTCGAACTATGACGTTCACACCTTTTGGAACGTGCGCAACGATCTTCGCACCTGGTTCATTGACAGTTACCCAGCCAAGGCCTGAAAACACAATATCCATTTTACCATCTTTTAAGGAGAATTCATGAGGAACAAGCTTCGGAAATTCTTCCATCTGTTCAGGACGCGGAGGCGTCAGCAATTCTCCTGCATGATTTTTATATAATTCATCCGCTTTTTCCAGTTTTGTCCGGTGGATATTTAATTCATTCGAAAGATAGCAAGTCAGCGAGCGTCTGCCACCCGAAACATAGTCCAACCGAGCCAAACCGCCGAAAAATAGCGTTTGCTCTTCATTCAGCTGATACACTCTCGGCTTGATTTCCTTCTTCGGCATAATCACCTTGAAATCACGTTTATCTACATAATGAGCCATTTGATGATGATTAATGATTCCTGGTGTATCGATCAAGGCCTGTCCATCATCTAGAGGAATTTCAATCATATCCAAAGTTGTGCCTGGAAAATGAGAAGTCGTGATGATATCCCCTTCACCACTCACCTCTTTAATAAGACGGTTGATGAAAGTCGATTTACCAACATTCGTACAGCCAACAACATAGACATCTTTATCCTGACGATACCGTTCAATCGCATCAGCAGCTTCAAGAATGTGCTTTCCTTTTTCGGCACTGACAAGGAGAACATCAACCGGATTCAATCCCAGTTCCTTCGAAGATTGTTTCATCCAATTAATCAATTTGTTCGGCTTTACTGATTTGGGCAGTAAGTCCACCTTATTACCAATTAAAAGAACATCATTTCTGCCTACAAAGCGATGAAGGCCTGGCAGCCAGCTTCCATTGAAATCAAAAATATCGACGATTTTGACGATTAATGAATCAGTTTCGCCTACTTTATTCAAGATTTTCAAGAAGTCATCGTCTGTTAAGGAAACATCCTGAACTTCGTTATAATGTTTCAGTTTAAAGCAGCGCTGACAAACAATGCTCTCTTTTTCAAGTGCTGATTTAGGCGCAAAGCCTAATTCCTTCGGATCTTCCGTCTGGACCTTAACGCCGCAGCCGATGCACACTAATTCTTGATGATTGTTCAATTGTGATCCTCCCATTCTATCATTCCTTTTCGTTTAAAAAACGCCATAATCTTTCTTTCAAAATAACGATTGATTTTCGTTCTGAATTCGTCAGTCTGTGCGACAGGGACCACTAGGATGGTATGAAACCCACCTCTATTTCCGCCCAATACATCCGTCAATAACTGATCGCCGATTACCACTGTTTCCTCTACCTTCAATCCCATCGCCTTACGGGCTTTATGGAAAGCTTTCGCCATCGGCTTTCTAGCCTGAAAAATAAATGGAATATGAAGCGGATCGGAAAAAGCACGTACCCGTTTTTCATTATTATTGGACACAATCGTCACTAAAATCCCATGGTCCCGCATATTGTCAAACCATTTGATTAAATCAGGGGTAGCGGTTGGCCTGTCCCATTCAACGAGTGTATTGTCTAAATCAGTAATAACTCCCTTAATCCCTCTTTTTTTCAAATCTTGAGGATCTATATTAAAAATGCTTTTAACATGTTCACTCGGCAAAAATAATTTAAGCATATTGACACCTCTATAGTTTTCATAAAATTTACCGTCTCCATCATATCGAATTTTTGGCTTACTTTCAAAAAAAATTAGGAACGAAGGGCTATCGGTAAAAAATCATCATAATGTAAGTTTTCTAATATGGAAAGGCATTTTTCGAAAAGACTAGAAAATCCAACTGTCTGAACAGACGAAAGAACTAATTATTACTAAAAGAATTCGACAAAAATTTCATTAACCTGACCTGTGGATAACTTTACTAACATTTTCCATACTGTTGTGTATCTATTCGTTCACCTTGTAAACAACTTAACCACAGGTTATCCACTTTCAACTGTGGATAACAGAACGATTGTTCTCTACGTTTATTTCTGATACAGTAGGGGTACATCATGGATGACCTACTAATATATGCAAGTAATTACAAAAATATTCCTCGCAATCCCTACTGGAGGTGAGCAGCCGTAAATGGCGTTCTGATGCAAAAACTATCTGATGATCTGTTGCTGGAATCCTATTTTAAAGCGCAATATTTAAAGTTAAGTACCGATTTCATCCGCCTCATAGAAACGGAAATTCATCGAAGATCTTTGACACATAAAATCCGATCAATATTTTAAAATGAAATACATAGGCTGACAAAACATGTCAGCCTTCTTATTTTTATTTGATGATTATTAAACGACTCTCATGTACCCAATCTTTTCACCGACACGGACATCAGCGGGAATAGATAAGTTTTCATCGAGTTGATAACTGTTTTTCTCAAAAAGCATCACGACTGTTGAACCAAAACTGAAATAAGAAAATTCCTGTCCTTTTTCTAAGTGATTCGATTCATCAGTAATAACGATGGAATTAATATACATGGCACCGACTTTCACCATTGCTAAACATCCCGCCTCATTTTGAAGCTCTGTTATTGTACGATAATTTTTCGATAATGGCTCTTTTCCATATTTCATTCCCCATTTATTAACAGGGTAAGATTTCTTTCCAAGCGTCCAACGTTTTACCACAGAACCCGAAATAGGCGCATGAATCCTATGATAATGACTCGGGCTTAAGTATAACACGAGATATTTACCACCTAGGTACTTTTCTAAAAAAAGCGCGTCCCCTAGCATTTCCTCTATCGAATATACTTTTCCCTTTACTACAATTTTTTTATCAGCTCGAATTTCCCCTGCATCCTCGAGCACACCATCTACAGGACATGCTACTGCAGAAGATTCCACCGTAATTGGCCTTGCCTCCCGCTTTAAGTGTCTTGTAAATAACTCATGCAGATTGTTGTACGTTTTTAGGTCCTTACCAAATTCTTGTTGATTAAGGTTAAAAGTTTTTACATAAAATAAAATCAACGGCTTACTCCAACGAGATTGGCTAAAATGCTTTAATATACCTGACGAATACCTTCCATTCGTCAGTTCAATAAGAATACGATAAAAAGATTGATACAAACAAAACCACTCCAAATTGTAAAATAATTCTAAAACCCCTTGCATAAATTGTGTTAAATAAAATATTATTATATAATAAATACTTATGTTTACTATATTTTGTTTTTATTTGTTTTATTTGAAAGGAGTGAAAAGATGTTTTTATTACACGCCCTAGATCAAACCATTAAAAAAGTGAAAGCCCAAACAGCAAATATACTTACTTTAATGAATTTATCCCTTGGTGGATTTGCAATAATTGCCGTGATGCACGGCCAATTGAATTTAAGCTTGCTTTTAATTTTCCTAGCTGCCCTTGCAGATCGCTTTGACGGTATGGTTGCCAGGAAGTTTAACATTGAATCGGAATTAGGTAAGCAACTTGATTCCATGTGCGATATTATTTCTTTCGGCGTTGCACCAGCTCTATTATTATACCAAGGAATTTTAATAGAATTCGGAGCTCCAGGCACACTATTTACGGTTTTTTACATCGGCTGTGGCGCATTTCGTCTAGCCCGTTTTAACATCAGTGAAAGCAATGGATATTTTACCGGCGTTCCGATTACCGTTGCAGGCTGTTTAGCCACCGTTAGTTATTTAGCCATTCCTTATCTCCACCCTGTCTTTTTCTTATCCCTCATGATTATATTATCATTACTTATGGTCAGTCCATTTAAACTGAAAAAAGTTTAAATGGGAAAGCGGATGTCCTAAACCGGACATCCGCTTTTTTGTTCTTATTTTAACTAGACCAAGTTTATGCTTTTTGAACTAGAGGATCGGTCAAACGGATGAACTCTTCGACATCCTCCATACAGGCAGTAACCGCTTCTTCCCAAAAATCACGGGTAGTTAAATCCACGCCTAAATGTTTCTCTGCCAAGTCCTCGACCTTCATGGAACCGGTGTCCTTTAGTAAAGCAATATATTTTTCTTCAAACCCAGAAGGTTCTTTAAGCGCATTCGCGTAAATGCCTAATGAGAACAAGAATCCGAATGTGTATGGGAAATTATAAAACGGTACACCTGTTATATAGAAATGAAGCTTTGAAGCCCAAAACGTTGGATTATACTCACTTAGCGCATCACCATAGGCTTCTTTTTGCGCTTCAACCATTAGTTCATTTAAGCGTTCGGCACTGACATATCCCTGTTTTCTCTCATCGTAAAATCTTGTCTCAAATAAGAAACGAGCATGGATATTCATCAACAATGACACAGAACGTTGAATTTTATCTTCTAAAAGAATCAGTTTTTCTTCCTCATTTGTCGCTTCTTTCACTGCTGCATCCGAAACGACCATCTCTGCAAACGTAGAGGCTGTTTCTGCCACGTTCATTGCATATGATCGATTCAATGGATGGATATCCCTCATCGCATATGAATGGAAAGCATGCCCCAATTCATGAGCCAATGTCGACACATTCGAAGGGGTGCCCGAATACGTCATAAAAATCCGGGATTGCTTATCCAAAGGGAAACTTGTGCAAAAACCGCCTGGCTTCTTTCCTGGTCTGTCTTCTGCTTCAATCCAGCTGTCTTCAAATGCTTTTTGAGTGAAGTTCGCTAACTGAGTTCCAAATTTAGAAAATTGCTGCACGATAAAATCTGCACCTTCTTGATAATTCATTACCTTTGACTCTGCTGTAACAGCGAGAGGAGCATCCAAATCAGCCCAACTTAATTTCTCCAAATCAAGTAATTCCGCCTTCCTATGTAAAAACTTCACTAGCGGCTCCTTATTTTCAGCAATTACGGTCCACATGCTCTCGAGGGTTTCTTTCTTCATCCTGCCGATTTCTAGCGGCTCCTTCAAAATATCATCCCAGCCTCTTTTTTCATTCACACTGAGACGAAAGCCTGCTAAATGATTCAAAGTCCGGGCAAAAAGATCACTTTTTTCATCCCAAGCCTGTTCCCAAGCAGTAAACAATTCATTCCGGACGTTTTTATCCGGATCAGAAAATTTATTAGCCGCCTGACCAACAGAAAGTGCTTCACCCTTAAAAGGGATGGTCATCGAGCCCACAATTGTATCATACATTTGGCTCCAGCCTTCAAACCCGTCCATGGATAGCTGGGTGATTAGTGACTCTTCCTTAACAGACAGCCTTTCCTTCGCTCTTTCTCTACGTTCATTCAATACATATTTCAGTTCATTCAACGGTTCTTTATTGAGGATACTCTGAAAAAACACCTCATCAAGCTCCACTAGCTTTTCATCCAGTTTACTTACCACCATTTTTAGTGACGCCACACTCTTCAATTGTTTTATTCGCAGTTGACCTGCCTTTTTATCCTGTGCATTTTGAGCTTCCAGGCATCCTATAAAGGCGCTAGCCTGTCTCGATTTCATATTTAAATTTTTAAAAAGATCAAATGCCTGGATCAAACTGATTTCATCATTTTCTTCTGAATTTATCTTACTTACAAGACGATCAAATTCTTGAACCTCTTGATTGATTTCATCTAAAAAAAGCAGGAATTCCTTAGAAGAGCTTCCTCCTTTAAAAAAGATATCCAAATCCCATGTTAAAGAATATTCCATTTTCTGTTTGCCCCCTTTTATCAATAAACCTATTATAGAGGTTTTACCTATATTTTTCTAACTAAAAAGAATTTTCAGTAATTTTTCGAAACATTTTTCTATATCCATAATTAAAAGCATGTTATGATGGTTACATCCTTAGGAAAGGGGAAGGTTTACATGAAACTATTTATCCAGCTGTCAGCCATTACCCTGCTTCTTTGGACACTGCATATACCTCTTCAACATCACGCACAGCCATTAAACCTTGAAGAACACACTGATGTTCATCACTGGGATAAGGCCGAGAAAAAGCTCCCGTTCATACCTTTCTTAGGTTCCTGGCAGGACGTTATCCTTTTTCTTACTTTCGAATTTTGTATTTTTAATTTTCTTTATTTTCATTCAAATATTCGACGGAGATTTCTCAGCCCAGTCTTTTTCCAGGCGAATTACGTATCCACAAACTCTAAGATTTTATAAAAAAATAAAATCGAGGAGTGATGAACATGTGGTTCCGCCTAATAATGATTGGTGTCTTTTCTTTAACTGCTTCACGTCTGTTCCTTTCCCAAGGTATTGAGATTTATCATGCCTTTGCAGAACTATTCAGAAATAAATATTAAAACAAAAAGAGTGCGGGAAGTTTGACCGTACTCTTTTTGCTTTAAAAAATGATTTTTATCCTTTTGCTTTCTTTTCTTTCTCTTTTTCCGCTCGATAAAACTCATGGAACATCTTCATCAAGGCACGTTTTTCAATACGCGATACATAGCTACGGGAAATCCCAAGTTCTTTAGCAATTTCCCGCTGGGTTTTTTCCTTTTTTAAATCTAATCCGAACCTGCCAACAATGACTTCCTTTTCCCGTTCATCCAAAATATCAATATACTTTTTCACCTTTTCAATTTCCATATTGAGCTGAATCGTATCAATGACATCTTCTGATTCTGATTTCAACACATCAATTAAACTGATTTCGTTTCCTTCTTTATCCTGACCAATCGGGTCATGTAATGAAATATCCTTTTTCGTTTTTTTTGTTGCTCGTAAATGCATCAGGATCTCGTTCTCGATACAACGTGCTGCATATGTGGCCAGCTTCGTACCCTTTCCATCGGAATAACTTTCAATGGCCTTTATCAAGCCTATTGTCCCAATCGAAATCAGATCCTCTGTATCTTCGCCTGTATTCTCGAATTTCTTGACGATATGGGCAACAAGTCTGAGGTTATGCTCGATAAGAATGTTACGGGCATCACCATCACCCTCACCCATGAGCTTCAGGTATTTCTTTTCGTCCTGGGATGACAAGGGCTGGGGAAAAGCGTTGTTTTTTACATAGGAAACTAATAAGTAAAATTCTTTGATAATATAGCCTACAGCTGTAAGTATTCCGGGCATTGGTCTCATCCTCCCGTTTCTTTGGTTTCCCTATTCATAACTATGCAACAGTGGGCTTGTTCGTGTCTGTACCACTAAAAGAAATCATGAAAGTAAAAAAATGTCTAAAACAAGAATGGTTGAAATCCCAATCGGACAAATACAAAAATTCATATAATGATAGTGAATTTTTAGGGAGAGGGGGTTTTTACTATGGGATATAACTATGGACCATACGGGTACAACTATGGTTATCCGGGTCCAGCACCTTATTATGGAGGAGGATGTTACGGGTTTGGGTATGGCCTATTTATTGTCCTCTTGATTTTATTGCTCATATTCGGCTTTTGGTGGCTGCCGGGATGTGGGTTTGGAGACGGTGGACTCGGTCCCTGCTGCTGTTAAAAGCATATAAAAAACTCGGCTGAAATGCCGAGTTTTCTACTTTACATTATTACTTCAAACTGTGAAGCGGCTGATCGGCATCGACGGAAACATTTACAGCGATTACAGTTCCGATGACAGTAGTAAAAATAAGGATCATTACCATTGAGAACATCAAGAATCACTCCCCATATCTAACTTATCTTCAATTTATCATGTTTCCGCTGCTCTTAACCGTTGCTTATTTGAACAATTTACATACAAACAATGGCAATACTGTGAAAGGTAAACAAATCCATTAGCCGGTATCCTTCTCATTCCAATAACAATACTTATCTCCTTTTATATAAACCAATTTAATCATATTTACCTCCACCTTTCCTAAAATTTATAAATCCTAACGGATAACCGTACATATCAAGTCTTAGAAAAAAGGACGATGCTTCATTGCATTGTTTAAGTGCTCTTCACGAAGCTTGTTAATTCTCTCCTGTTGCAAACATTCTTCAGCAGTCATTTTTTTCATTTTTATTGTGATTGTAAAAAATAGCATATTCAGTGTCATAATATCACCTCCTTTAAGGGAGCGGCTTACCAAAAAAGGCATAAAAAGGCCGCAGAAAGTTACTTCCTCCTGCGGGATTTTTAAGAGAATATAAAAAGACCGCAGGATAAAAGACTTCTCCCTGCGGCCGCTATGTCTGAATGATTAATAAAGCCAAAATTGCTTTAGAAATATTCCGCTTGGCACAGGTCGAATAGTATGTGATTGTTATTTGAAACAGTCCAGCCAATCTGATTAGTGATAGATCCTTGTAGATACAATTTCATTTTCATCGACCTCCTTTGGAATATTTTTTATTACCTGGTAAGTATATCCACAAATGGCATTTTTGTAAACGGCTTTTGCCTATTTTTTTGAAAGTTCTTTCTTTTTTCCTATTTTTATTAGAAATTCACAGCTAAGGGAGGAAATTAGTATGAAAAAGCAGCCCTATCCTGTTATTGATTTTCTCTAGATGTTTGAAAAACAAAAAAGCCTGATTCTCCGTCAACATCTACGAAGAATCAGGCTTGCTTTTATTGTTTTAAAGAGTCATGGTCATCCATTTCTGCCAAGATCTTTTTATATTTATTAGATAATCTGAAAAATAGAATAGACATACCGAGGAACAAAATTGTGGCTCCCATATAGACATTCGTGGAAACCATCGTTTTTTCAACAGAAGGGAGTATGGTTCCTAAATAGAAGAACGATCCCACACATAGCAAGGTAATCGCAAATTGTTTAAAATCCGTCTTTTTTGAGCGTAGGACTGCAGCCGTTTGTTTTTTACGATTTTTCATGCCATTTCCACCTTCTTTCAAGCTAGTAAGTAATCGATATCTCATTCTACCATATTTATTCCAAATGCTACGGTGTAAATAATGGCAGTTAGCTTTAAAGCGGTCCCTCTTCCGATTTACCCTTTTAGCGCTTGTTCCAAGTCTTCCAATAAGTCTTCAACGTCTTCCAGACCAACGGATATTCGAATCAACCCATCTGTTATCCCAAGCTCTGCACGGCGCTCGGCTGGAATCGAGGCATGTGTCATCCTGGCTGGAACCGAAATTAAGCTCTCCACTGCCCCTAGACTTTCAGCCAGCGTGAAGTATTTCACTTTATTCAAAACGGATTCGGCTTTTTCGGCACTGCCGACATCGAATGAAACCATGCCGCCGAAGCCACGCGATTGTTCTTTAGCAATATCATGGTTAGGATGGTCTTCAAGTCCTGGGTAATAAATTTTCGAAACGGCTTTATGCCCGGATAAGAAACGAACGATTTGGGAGGTGTTTTTTTCATGTTCTTCCATCCTGATTCCAAGCGTTTTAATGCCGCGCATCAGCAGCCATGAATCTTGAGGCCCTAGCACGCCTCCTGTGGAGTTTTGGATGAAATGAAGGTCCTCGCCAAGTTTTTCATCATTCACCACGACAAGACCCGCTACAACATCGCTGTGCCCCCCTAAGTACTTCGTAGCGCTATGAAGCACGATATCAGCACCAAGTGTAAGTGGATTTTGCCAATATGGCGTACTGAAGGTATTATCCACAACAGTGAGGATACCGTTTTCTTTAGCGATTTTTGAAACCGCCTCTAGATCAGTGATCTTCAATAATGGATTCGTCGGGGTTTCAATGAACAGTGCCTTTGTATTGTCTTTGATCTCGTTTTGGATCGAATGTATGTCACTCGTATCGATGAACGTAGCTTCCACCCCGAAGCGGTTCAGCACTTTTGTCATCACTCGGAAAGAGCCTCCATAAACGTCATCCGTCAATAAAACGTGATCACCTTGACTCAGCAGCATCATAACCGCCGTTATCGCTGCCATTCCTGAACCGAAGGCGAATCCTCTTTTTCCTTCTTCAAGATCCTTGATCAATTCCTCAAGGGCATGGCGGGTTGGGTTGCCTGTACGTGAATATTCATATCCTCGATCTTTCCCCAGACCATCCTGTTTATAAGTGCTCACTTGATAAATCGGCACCGACACCGCTCCCGTTTTTTCATCACCAAAAATACCGCCATGGATCATTTGTGTTTTTTTCCTCATTTTCAAAGACCTCCCTGATAAATGTTTTTGCTTAAGTACCGTTCACTGGAATCCGGAAATATCACAACGATATTCGAACCCGGGGTAGCTTTAGCTGCTTCTTTCAATGCCGCTGCAAATGCCGAGCCAGAAGAACTTCCAACAAGAAGTCCTTCTTTAAGCGCCAATTCCTTCACCATATGGAACGCCTCATCGTCGCTTATCGTATGAATCTGATCAAAGTACGTTTCATCCATATAGCTTGGTAAAAATTCCATCCCGATCCCCTCTGTTTTATGGGGACCAGCTTTGCCTCCGTTTATAATAGATCCTTCCGGTTCGACAATGACCGTTTTGACCGCAGGATTTTTTTCTTTTAAATAACGCGATGTACCCATGAAAGTGCCCCCTGTTCCCGCACCGGCAACAAACACATCCACATTGCCAGCCAGCTGCTCCCAAATTTCAGGTCCCAATGTTTTATAATAGGCATCCGGATTGGATGGGTTGGAAAACTGCTCTGGACAATAGGATCCTGGAATTTCATCCAGCAGCGCCTTCGCTTTGCGGATTGCACCTAGCATTCCTTCCTCTGTCGGGGTCTGGACCACTTTTGCTCCAAGGGCACGCATCAGTTCCTGTTTCTCGGCGCTGAATTTCTCGGGTACACAAAATATTACATCAACACCACTGTTTATCGCAGCAAGGGCTAGGCCAATCCCCGTATTCCCTGCAGTCGGTTCAATGATGGTTCCGCCCTTTTTCACATTCCCTGACTGTAATGCTTGCGCCAAAAGTTCCTGGCCAAGCCGATCTTTCACGCTGCCGCCAGGGTTAAAGTATTCCAGCTTGGCAAAGATCCGGACTTGATCCGGAAGAGGGAAGTGGGTGATTTCCATTATCGGGGTCTCCCCAATCAATTCATGAATATTTTGATAGAACTTCATAATCGGACATCCTTTCATAGTTATCCTACCAATTTAGTGTGTTATATGCAAGAAATAATCAGCGGAAAAGATTCCCGCTGATCACTGGGCATTTATTTCATTTTTTCAACCATTTTTAAAATCAAAGCGGATGAATGAAGCGCCGCCGTTTCTAAGAACTTATCAAAGGATATATTCGACTCCTTGCCAGCGATATCTGAAAGGGAACGAATGATAACAAACGGTGTTTGGAATTGGTGTGCTACCTGAGCAATAGCTGCCGCTTCCATTTCCACCGCGTATAAATCTGTAAATTTCCCTCTGACGAATTCAACCCGAACAGGATCATTCATGAAAGAATCTCCCGTCACGATCAAACCTTTCGCCACTTGAATATCTTCAATTTCTTTCGCCGCTTCTTCTGCGATAGCAAAAAGCTTCTCGTCCGGGATAAATGCTGCTGGCAATTGCGGTACTTGACCGTATTCATAGCCAAAGATTGTCACGTCAACATCATGGTGGCGCACTTCTGTTGAAATGACCACATCCCCGACATTAAGCGCTGGATGATAACCTCCTGCAGATCCTGTATTAATGACCGCATCCGGTTTGAATTTTTCTAAAAGAATGGTTGTGGACATCGCAGCATTCACTTTACCGATTCCCGATTTAAGTAAAATGACCTCAATTCCGTTCAGTGTCCCTGTGTTGAATTCGGATCCGGCAATCGTAACCTGCTCCAAACCTTCCAATTTATCACGTAAAATCGTAACTTCTTCTTCCATTGCTCCGATTATGGCTACCTTCATTAGTAAAAACCTCTTCCTATAATTTTTCAGCCTCCATAATCCAGACAAATTGATTGCAGCGCTCAAAGTTCACTTTAAATCCATGTGTTTCAAGTGCTTTTTCTAAAAAAGGAATGGTCGTATAATATTCCGTTTGCAAATCGTTTGCCAAATTATGAAAGCCTGCATGCTTTGCATCTTGAATCGCTTGTTCATGCGCGTCTCTCGATTGATACATTGTATCCGCAAACACTATTTTACCACCTGTATTCAGTAACTTTCCATAGTTCGCTATAGCTTTTTCTTTTTCTTCATCGGTTAAATGGTGAAAAGCGTACGTACTCACAATCGAATCTACTTGTTTAGGCTCCGGAAAATCCATAAAATCACCATCGATAATTTCTGTTTTTCCCCTTAACTTGCTAACCGCTACTTCCCTCATTGCTGGTGACGGCTCAATTCCAGACACCATAAGACCTTTCTTCAGCAGCCTTGCCGTTAAATTCCCGGTCCCTACCCCAAACTCCAGCACATGACCGTGAGCCCGACTCGTGACGCTGTCTAATATGTTGTCATAATGTTTAAAAACCTCTTGATATTCAATATCGTGTCCACCGACGGTATCATCATACGATTTCGACCATTCCTCAAATAACTCTACAAATTCTCTGCCCATTTTAATCACCTTTTTATGATAAGATAATAAAACCTATAAGCATAATATGAAATGAATCTAAGAACAGTTCTTATTTTTTAGGCAAATCTATCATTCAAGTTCAGATTCAATTCATTTGGTGTTAAACTAACACTATTAAAACGTTGGAGGAATACAGAAATGAATTTTCAACTTGACTTAAACTTATTCGAAGATAAAATTGAATTTTTTGAAGCAGAAAGCATCAAGAACCTAGAAGAAAAAATCCAATCACAAATCGAAATCAATAAAGCGATCATGCTTCAAGTCCACTCCGTATCGCACCAAATGTATGTCAGTGAAGAGGGCAGAAGATTTTACAGTGCAGTCGTTCACTTTAAAGCCAAAAAGTAATCTTTATTATCAATGAAAAACCCCCGAAAAGAGGCATTCTTTTCGGGGGTTTTTCATTTTGAAGATATATTCATATAAACTCTGACTTTTATTTCTTATCGTTCGTCTTCAATTCTTCAACCTTTACGGGCTTCCAACCTGATCCGTCTACCCATTCAATATAAACGCGGAAGGTTTTAGGGTTGTCCCCTTCTGATACGGTACCGATTGCAGTGTTAGATGATCCGCCGTTTTGAAGCCACCACAGTCTCATGTTACCTTGGTCAATACCTGCTCCATGAGCAATAGCTTTACTCATTTCATTCCAATCAACAGAGTTCTTTTGAAAGCTTGTTGTGTGTTCACCGGATTGCTCTGTGCCAACTGGTTTCCAGCTCTCGCTCTTGTATGTTGTCGCGACATTGCCATCTCCGCTTCCTTCCACTTCGACAAGCTTAGCGTCCTCTGCTTTATCTGTGTCTGTATCTGGATTTGTGTCTGTTTCTGTATCTGGATTTGTGTTTGTGTCTGTGTCTGTGTTTGTGTCTTTATTTGCGTCTGTATCTGTGCCATCTTCAGTATTTTCTTCTGTACCTTCTTCAGTTGCTTTGCTATCTTCGTCTTCATCTTCCTTAGTCAAATCAGTATCTTCTTCTTTGCCAGCAGGTTTATCCACTTTCTTTTTCGCATCTTTTTCAACGGTCTGCTTTGGTTCAGTTGTAGCTTTTTCTGTATCAGTGCCATCATCACTTAAGAAAATAGAGACGGCGACAATGACAATAAGAATCGAGACAACGGTGATTGCGATATTATATATTTTATTTACTTTTCTTTTTTGATCTCTCTGATTGTATCTTGAGCCCAAGGTCCATTCCTCCCTTACCATTTCGTCCTGCCTCATTTTAACATGATTTGGCTAGAGATAGAAGGGAAGGCTTTCCTAGACTTTTCGTCAATTCTTGCACTAGTCCTGGTTCTTGGAGTACATAACTTTTACAATATCTGAAAAAAGAGGCGTCATGCTGGCACTATCTTCTTTCGTTTCAAAACTGACTGTAACCAATGCATATTTAGGATTTTTATAAGGGAAATAGCCTGCAAACCATTTATTGAGCTCCCCTTTTTCAGTTTTCGTCTGCGCTGTTCCAGACTTGCCTGCGACCTCTACAGGCAAATCCTTCAAGGAAGCGCCAGTCCCTTTCTCTTCGGTTACGACTTTCCGTAAAAGATGCTGCAGCTTCATTGTTGTATAGGGAGAAAGGGAATTTCCATCCATACTTTTATTTGGAAAGCTTACAACGGTCGTACTGTTGTTAAATTCAACCTTTGACACGGCTTTAACCTGTTCTTTCTTACCGCCGCGGGCAATCGTCGCCATCATGTTGGCTATTGCAAGCGGTGTCGTTTGGACATCCTTCTGACCAATTGCTGTTTGGGCAATCATTTTAGGGTCCTTTTTTAAATCGTCATCATGCCAGACCTTCCCTTGTTGTTCATGATACAGTTGAGTAACTGCTGTATGATACACATCTCCCTGCCATCCTGATTCGCCGGTTAAGCCTAACATTTTCGCATATTTATCCAGATAGTCAGGATCTTTCACAGCGATTTCCTGTGACAACTCAGCAAATGTCCTGTTACAGCTTTGAGCAAAGCTGTTTTCAAAATTAAGCATGCCCAGATCCCTCTGTTTATCTGTTTTTCCGTCAATCGTCAAATTACAATTGAATGTTCTTGTAGGACTAGCTGCTTCATAATCAATTGCAGCTGCAGCTGTGACCGTTTTGAAAACGGAACCTGGCGTTTTTTGAGTTAGCATCATATTGATGGCTCCTTCGCCATTCGGATCCTTTATATCAAGTGCTGGACGTGATACCATGGCTACGATCTCACTTTTTTCTATATCAATCAGTACGAGACCCCCTTTTTTTATTCCGCGTTCGTCAACAAGCTTCTCCGCTTTTTCCTGGATTTCTTTATCAATCGTTGTTACAACCTTCACTGGGTAGAGCGGGTTTGCAGGTTCTACGTATTTTACATCCACACCGAACATTGGACCGCCAGTGGCATCTACATGAAAAACGAGTTTTGATTCTCCTGCTGAAAGCAAGAATTCGTCAAAGGTTCTTTGCAGTCCAGTATTGCCGATCTTCGTTTCGGCAGCTAGTTCCACATCCGGGTAACGCTTTTTCTTTTCGGCATCTGATATATTCGTCGTGCCAATCAATTGCGCTGCCGGAGTTTGATCGTGATATAGCTTTTCTTTCACAGCAAAAACCCCAGGGATCTTCATTTCATTGATAGCCTTCGATTGGCTGGCCGTTAACTCAATCGGTTTATCTCCGCCAAAAACAAATGGTTCATCCGATTCCGCAATTGCCCTTTTCAACTCCGATTCCGGTCTGCCGATAATCGAGGCAATTTCTTCTATAGGCCATGTCATTTTGTTCAAAAACGGAAACAGCACAAGGGTTGGAATCTCTTCATGGGCAAGCGGCTCTCCATTTCTATCATAAAACTTCCCCCGTCCATCATCAATCTTTAAAATCTGCGACCGCTGGTTTACACTTGCTTCTATTAAATTCACATCATGTTTAGAGAAAGATTCTGTCGATACAAGTTGGATGTAGGCAAGCCTGCCTATAAGCATTAGCATCAAAGTAGCCAATACAATAGCCAGCATCCTCATTCGTTTCTTTTTCATAAAAATACACCTCGTAACCATTGTTGACGAGGTGTGAATTTTTAAACAATTATGAACAAATTTAAAGTAGCTTGAATTTCTACTTTCATTCAACTTATAGAGAGACTAACATGAAACCGACAAAAAGAGGATGCCCTAAGGGGCATCCTCTTTAAATGTCATTAGCTAATAGAAACGATTTTGACGCTCATTTCGCCGCCAGGTGTCATAATCGAAACCTTGTCGCCGACTCTTTTTCCAATTAAGCTTTTGGCAATTGGTGAATCATTTGAAATTTTCCCTTCGAATGGGTCCGCTTCAACGCTACCCACGATAGAATAGGTTTCTTCGTCACCGTTTGGAAGTTCTACAAACGTTACAGACTTTCCAAGTGAAACTGTATCTGTATTCGAATCATTGCCTTCAATGATTTTTGCATTACGAATCATGTTTTCGATTGTAGTAATACGCCCTTCAACAAATGCCTGCTCTTCTTTTGCGGAATCGTACTCTGAGTTCTCAGAAAGATCTCCAAAACTGCGGGCGATTTTAATTCTCTCTACAACTTCTTTTCGTTTAACTGTTTTTAATTGTTCCAGTTCCTGTTCAAGCTTTAACTTACCTTCTTTAGTCATTGGATATTCTTTTTCAATTGCCAAAACCCTTCACTCCTTCTAATTCTTTACAGCAAGCATTCGCTGTGACAAGTTTATGTACTATATAGTTCTTAACCCTAAAACTTGAATCAGATTTATAAGTGCACGCCTTTAATAAAGCACACGCTTTGATACTAAGAAACAAACTGTTCCTTAGTATATAAACCGACTGCATTGAGCAGCCGGTTCGTTCTGTATCAAGAATAGAGTATTGCGTTTTCCAACATTTGTCCAGTCTTTCCCAATAAATAAATGGGATTTTTATAAAAAACGAAGGAAAATGGCACCTATCATTATTTATGCTATGTTATTACAAAAAAGACTTTTGTTCAAGGATTGTTTGAATTTTTGTCACCATAAGGTCAATCGCCACATGGTTTTGACCACCTTCAGGAATAATAATGTCCGCGTAACGTTTTGTCGGTTCGATGAACTGATTGTGCATCGGGCGAACGACACTGATGTATTGATCGATGACAGAATCTATGGAACGGCCGCGTTCTTTAATATCTCGCGTCATTCGGCGAAGTATCCGCAAGTCTGCATCAGTATCTACATAGAGCTTCATATCCATCAAATTTCGAAGGCGCTCATCTTCCAGCACCAGAATCCCCTCAAGAATGATAACATCCTGTGGTTCAACGGTGATGACTTCATCTGAACGTGTATGAATCGAATAATCATAAACAGGCTTTTCTATCGTTTCATAGCTTAGCAACGCATTAAGATGCTCGATTAACAAATCATTGTCAAATGCGAGCGGATGATCATAATTTGTTTTCAATCGTTCTTCAAACGGCAGATGGCTCTGATCTTTATAATAATAATCTTGTTCGATCATCAAGATTGAATGCCCTTGAAAGAATTCAAAAATTGAACGGGTAACACTTGTTTTACCTGACCCTGATCCGCCGGTAACTCCGATTACTACTGGTTTTTTCCCTGTCATGTTAATTCTCCTTCCGCATCATATTGTTCACATATACTTGCTTATCTACTTGAATGCGGACAATTTGAAGCGGATGGCGTGCTGCGTCCAACTCATTACCTGACTCATCCCAGATCGTGCCAATTTTTTGAGTGAAGTTTTCGATTTCCGGTCCGAAAAATTCCACTTCATCGCCAGGCTTGAAGAAGTTACGCTGCTGCAGGGTGACGATTTGAGATTCTTCATTGTAATCAAGTACCAGTCCAGCGAAGTCGAAGCGAGTCTTTACGGTATGATTCCCGAACATTTGCTGTTTATACCCAGGAATTTCTCCCTCCATGAACGCTGATGCTGTCTCGCGGTTCGCACATTTGTCCAACTCTTCCAACCATTCTTGCTTAATCTTGAAATTATCCGGATCGGCACAATACGCATCAATCACCTTACGATAGACACTGACTACTGTAGCGATATAATGAATGGACTTCATCCGGCCTTCGACTTTTAAGCTATCAATGCCAATTTCAATCATGCCAGGCAAAGATTCAATCAATTTCAAGTCTTTCGGACTCATTGCGAATGGAGCATCTTCTTTATCAAATAAAGCTTTTTCCCCGTCTTGATTTAATTCATATAAATCATAATCCCAACGGCAAGACTGACAACAGCCGCCTCGGTTCGAATCACGTGCAGTCATATGGTTTGAAAGGGTACAGCGACCAGAATAGGCAATACACATTGCACCGTGAACGAACGCTTCGATCTCAATATCGACTTTCTCCTTCATTTCACGGATTTCCTCAGCACTTGTCTCACGTGCTAAAACAACACGCTCCAGACCTTCCTCTTTCCAGTACTGAACAGCCTTCCAATTCGACAACGACTGCTGTGTGCTTAAATGGATTTCAACGTTAGGAGCAACCCGCTTACAAGTTTCAATGATTAATGGATCAGCAACGATAATTCCATGAACTCCGGCATCCTGAAGGCCTTCCAGATATTCTTCAAGTCCATCGATATTTTCATTATGAGCGAAGATATTCGTAGTCACATATACTTTAGCACCATATTTTTTAGCGAATTCGACGCCTTCCTTAATTTCCTCAAAAGTGAAGTTACCGGCATTTGAACGAAGTCCGTATTCCTGTCCGCCAATAAACACAGCATCTGCGCCATAATGGACAGCTATTTTTAATTTTTCCAGGTTGCCAGCGGGAGCCAGCAATTCTGGTTTTTTAACAATGACTCTCTTTCCATCAACTATTTTGGAAATTTTATTAGCAATAGCATTCAAGGCTATTCCTCCTCTTTCTCTTACCCTTTTCTTTAATAAACCGATTCTTTAAAGAAGAATCCTGTATCCAACTCACGGTTTTCCGGCTGAATCGCTTTAACTTTTTCATATAGTTCTGTTTTCATATCATCATAACGGTCCGTATCTTCTACACATACATCAATCGCTTCACGATATAATTTTGTTATTTCTACGATATACTCAGGAGTTTGTAACACCCCTTCAATTTTCAAAGAATCAATATCCGCTTCAATTAATTCCTGAAGTTCATCAATCATGCACATATCGTTCGGACTCATGATATGCGTTCCATTTTCGTCTTCATAAATCGGATATTTATTTTCACGTTCCTTGTCATGCAGGAACATACTTTTTTGTTCCTTCCGATTTTCCACTTCTAACGCTTTGCCTTGGTATTCGAAATAGTTACCTAGCAGTGTGCGCTTCGATTGGAACATGCACGTCATGCCATGGACCTGCACTTCAATCTCGACTTCGGCATTTTCCTTCATTTCAACAATTTCGTCCAAACTTATTTCACGAGCAGCCAAGGCACGGACAGCACCGCGTTTCCCCCAATAATTACACGTGTACCAGTTCGTTACAGTCATCTCTGTATTCCAGTGCAACGGCATATCCGGCGCTACAGCTCGAACGGCCATTAGGACAGCTGGATCTCCGAAGATAATCCGGTCGGCCCCTGCTTCCTTAAGGAAAACGACATATTCTTCAAGCTCGTCCACTTTTTCATTATGAAAAATAGCATTCATAGACACGTATACTTTTTTACCTGCTGCATGTGCAAGTTCAATTGCTTTCTTGACGTCATCACGTTTGAACTCCCCTGCTAGACGAAGCGCATAACGTTGTTCCCCGATAACGAATGCATCAGCACCCGCATCGATAAGCGCTGTAATATGAGTGACACTTGTCGGAGTCACGAGTAATTCAGGCTTTTTCATTTTTGTCACCTCTATGTTTACTTATGGCCACACCATCACCAATCGGCAGAATTACTGTATCGTAATGTGGATGGTTGTGTAACCAATTGTTAAAGTCTCTAATTTTTTTTATAAGAGCACGTTTTCGTCTCGTCATTTCCATTTCTTCTATGTTTTCAGCAACCAAGCCTTTAAATAATACATTATCAGTAATAATAATGCCAGCATCCTTCAGGAATGGCTCAAACAGCTCAAAGAAGCGCTTGTACTGCCCTTTAGCTGCATCAACAAAGATGATATCAAACGGACCATGTTCTTTTACTAGCGGCCCTGCTTCAAGGGCATCCCCTTCAATAAGGGTAATCCGTTCCAAAAGGTCAGCCTTAGCAAAATTAGCTCTCGCTTGTTGAATTCTAGCTTCATTCCGTTCAAGTGTGACGATACGTGCTTCTGGCAAGGTTTCAGCCATTCTTATAGCCGAATAGCCAATCGCTGAACCAACTTCCAATATCGCCTGCGGTTGATGAAGCCTCAAAATCTGGAGTAGCACCTCTATACCTTCCGGCTCCATGATCGGCACATTATTTTCCAGTGCAAAATCCTCTAACTCCTTAATTAAACCCGTACGTTCCGGGATTAAGGAATGAAGATATTGTTCTATTTTTCCGTTCAAGACATTTCCTCCAATAATAAGAAAAACGAAAGCGCTTTGGTTGGTTCAAGCAGAAGATGGGCTGGACCGAAAGATAATCAGTACCTTTCAAGTGCCATCATCTTTACACAACATGCTGAAACCAGTATGCTTGACGATCTATATTTCCTTATCTTTCAAAATAAAACCCGGCAATCGCCGAGTTACAGTCATCGATAAAAATCGGATCTGAAATTTCACTTTTACTATTCTATCATAAAAACAAGGGGAAAGTAATATCCCTCCCCCCTAGTCGCTTTAGCTATCAGCTATTATTTATTGGTAATATGTTCTGCCTTTTTATTATTGTGATCTTCCAACGTTTTCGAATAAAGAACTTCTCCTTCAGGTGTTGCCAAGAAGTATAAGAAATCTGTCTTCTCAGGCTTTAACACCGCATCAATCGATGTCGTTCCGGCATTGGCAATCGGACCCGGCGGCAACCCTTTGTTCTTATACGTATTATACGGAGACTTCACCTCAAGGTCTTTGTATAGCACCTTACTTTTATGTGAACCTTTTGCATACAAAACGGTCGGATCCGTTTGTAGCGGCATATCTTTCTTGATACGATTATAGAAGACGGAAGCAATTTTCCCACGGTCTACCTGGGCAGTTGCCTCTTCTTCAACAAGCGAAGCAAATGTCAACATCTGGTGAACAGAATAATCTTTTTTGTTCATCTGAGTTTCATATGCCTGCAAGGTCTCTTCCGTTTTCTTCAGCATCTCAATTACTACTGCTTCTAAAGACGGTTTTTCCTCATAAAAGTCATAGGTCGCTGGGAATAGATACCCTTCAAGCGGATACAAAACATTTTTATTCTCAATCTCCGACGTTAACAGCTCCGGAAATCTCTCTTGCATGGAATTAACGAACTTCTCACTATTCAATTTCTTAAAAATTTCTTTTGGATCTTGATCCGTCTTCACGGCAATGATATCAGCAATCTGAATTAGCTGCTTTCCTTCTGGAATCGTTATTTTCATGGTCGCTTCTTTCATAAGTTTCCCGGTTTTGATGCTAGTCACAATATCTTGAATTGGCATGGATGGTGATAATTTATACTCCCCTGCCTGAAAACCGGATTCATTACGGAATTTAATATAATATTTGAATACACGGGCGTCCTTGATTATCCCCTGCTCTTCAAGCAATGTTGAAATTCCATTCACGGAAGAACCGATTGGAATCTTCACTTTCTTAATCGTGTCATCGTCAGGATCAACTGGCTTCATGGCTGAGTTGATATATAAAAAGCCAACAAGACCAACTATCCCGATTAATAAAATTAGCGAAGCTATCGTAATCATGATAATTTTACGAATAAGCCTTGCTTCTCCTTGCTGTTCTAACAATTTCATTCGAATATGTTCCTTTTTTGATAACTTATGATCTTTTTCATCCATTTTCATTCCCCCTGCAAACTCACACCAACTACATAATAGTTCCTAGAAGATGCTTTCTCTAATTAGACTTTGCTTCGAATATTATACTAAAACCAACAAATAAATACATGTTTTTTGCAAAACTACATTCGTTATTACTCTATTTATGGCAAAATCGCACTAGTTTTGTCAATATACAGGTGTTATTTAATAGGGAATTAGTGATATTTTTTAGTAATTAGCTGTAATAGACTTTCATGAGATTTTCTTCGAATACGATTGGTGTTTCAGACATTTGATAAAATAAAAAGAATATTTATGTGGTTATGCTACTATTAATTTTATGATAAAGAAAGGTGTGAAGGAGTTGGATAATTCTTATTTTGTTGGTTGGGGGACACTAGCACTCATTAATGCCGGGCTTGCTCAAGGTAAAAATAGAACGGCTTTGAATTGGTTCATATTATCATTATTTTTAGGTCCACTCGCCACTTTTATTCTTTTGTTTGTGGAGAAAAGATAAGGATTTTTTGGTACATAATGAAAAAAACTGACCTTGGTTTAAGGTCAGTTTTTATATATATATTATTCTTCTTCAGCTTCTTCTTGGTCAAGGAATGTGTTTAACATTTCTTCGACTAGATCCCATTCTTCTTCTGTTTCGATTGGTGCAAGTTCACCATCTTTATTATCTTCGCTTGGTGTGAATGATGAAGCGTGGATTTCAATTTCTTCCTCTTCATCTTCAGCAGACATCGGATAGTAAAGTACATAAGATTTGTTAAATTTATCAGAATCGAATGTGAACAGGATTTCGCAAAGCTGCTCGTTTCCGTTTTCATCTACTACTGTAATGTTGTTTTCGCCGTGTTCCATTTGTATTCACCTCATATTGAATTTGTTTGTCTGTCCAAGAAACCTTGTAGAATCATGACAGCTGCCATTTTATCAATGACTTTCTTACGTTTGCTTCGGCTCACGTCCGCCTCAAGAAGAACACGTTCAGCCGCCATCGTTGTCAACCGTTCATCCCAGAGAAACACCGGCAGCTTGAATTTGTTTTCTAATCGCTTGGCGAAATCTTGGCTGATCTCACCGCGCGGTCCTACGGTTCCGTTCATATTTTTGGGTAAACCGAGGACAATTTTAGAAACTTCATGTTCTTTTATTATTTCATTAAGACGTTTAAAGCCGAAGTCATTTCCAGCTTCGTTAATTTTGATTGTTTCCAATCCTTGTGCAGTCCAACCCATCGCGTCACTCACAGCAACACCGATAGTTTTTGAACCTAAATCAAGTCCCATTGTGCGCATTAGTATTCCTCTCGATGGTTCTTAAGATACGATTTAACCAATTCTTCGATGATCTCATCGCGTTCAAGCTTACGAATAATGTTTCGAGCATCCATATGGCGCGGGATGTAGGCCGGGTCACCAGATAATAAATAACCGACAATCTGGTTAATCGGGTTATAACCTTTTTCCTGAAGTGCAACATAAACTTGAGACAATACTTCCTGTACATCTCTTTCGAATGGTTCTTCGGGAAAATTAAATTTCATCGTTTTATCAAAGGAACTCATTATCATGCACCTCTCCTCAGCGTCCAGAATCCATTATTATCTTCATTGTACAACACTTTTCATTGATTATGAAATCGTTAAGACCCATTCTTCAACAAAATTAAGTGCTGCATCCAATTTTTCTGGGTCTTTTCCACCGGCTTGTGCCATATCTGGTCGGCCGCCGCCGCCTCCACCGCAACGAGATGCGACTTCTTTAATTAATTTACCGGCATGGAAACCGCGTTCGATATAATCCTTCGTAACTCCGGCAATCAAATTGACTTTATCGCCTTGAGCCGATCCTAATACGATAATGACAGAATCAAGCTTTTGTTTCAAATCATCTGCCATAGCACGCAGATTATTCATGTCAGTAGCTTGAACTTTTGCCACTAATACTTGTACACCATTAATTTCTTTTACTTTAGAAACAAGGCTTCCTGCTTCAATATTACTTAATTTTGCAGTCAAGCTTTCATTTTCACGATGAAGATCTTTCACTTCCGCTAAAACTGTTTCAATTCTTGAAGGTACATCTTTCAAGTTTGTTTTCAATTTAGCAGCTGCGTCTTTTAATACACCGATTTGGTCCGTCATCAATTTGTATGCTCCTGCTCCTGTTACTGCTTCGATCCTGCGTGTACCCGCACCGATGCCGCTTTCAGAAACAATTTTGAACAAGCCGATTACCGCTGTATTCGGGACGTGAACACCGCCGCAAAGCTCAAGACTATAATCGCCAATTTGAACGACACGGACTATCTTGCCGTATTTTTCGCCGAACAAGGCCATCGCGCCCATTGCTTTTGCTTCTTCAATGTTTTTATAATCCGTATTCACTTGTAAGCTTTGCCAAATTTTTTCATTTACAATCGTTTCAATCTGTTCAATCTCTTCTGCTGTAATCTGACCGAAGTGAGAGAAGTCAAAACGAAGACGCTCAGCTTGTACCAGTGAACCAGCTTGGTTAACATGTGTTCCTAGTACATCTTTCAAGGCTTGATGTAAAAGATGTGTCGCCGTATGATTTTTCGTAATATGGATGCGGTTTTCTTGATCTACCGCAGCAACAATTTCAGTGTCTGTAGTCAAAGTGCCGGCTACAACAGTTACACGGTGCAGGTTTTGGCCATTTGGTGCTTTTTGAACATCATGTACATTCACTTTAACGGATTCACTAGCCATCGTTCCTTTATCAGCTATTTGTCCGCCGCTTTCTGCATAGAAAGGTGTTTGGTTCAGAATCACCTGAACTTCTTCGCCTTCTTGCGCTTCTGTTACAAGCTCGCCATTTTTCACGATTGCCGCAACTTTTGCATCAACTGCCACCTGATCATATCCGACAAATTCACTTTCAACTTTAATGTCGCCTAATACTCCACCTTGAATCTGCATGGAATCCACATCTTGACGAGCAGAGCGAGCACGTTCACGCTGTGCTTCCATTTCTTTTTCGAAGCCAGATTGATCAATCGTCATGCCTTCTTCTTCCGCATATTCTTCCGTTAATTCGATTGGGAAGCCGTATGTGTCATACAAACGGAATGCATCGCTACCTGGAATGACTGTGCCGCCTTTTTCTTTTTCTTTTTTGATGACTTCAGAAAGAATAGCTAGTCCATCATGAAGCGTTTCATGGAACCGTTCCTCTTCATTCTTGATTACTTTCGCAATGAATTCTTTATTAACGAGAACTTCTGGGTAGAAATCTTTCATGATTTCACCAACCACTGTCACAAGCTCGAACATGAATGGACGGTTAATGTTGATTTGCTTCGCATAACGAACCGCTCTACGAAGTAAGCGACGTAGCACATAGCCGCGACCTTCATTGGATGGAAGTGCTCCGTCTCCAACAGCAAATGCTACTGTACGTATATGGTCGGCAATGACTTTAAATGCCACATCATTTTCTACATCGACACCATATTTCACATCAGAAATTTCTTCAACAGCTCTAATAATTGGGATGAACAGGTCTGTATCATAGTTTGTCGCCACATTTTGCACGACTGAAGCCATACGTTCTAGACCCATGCCTGTATCAATATTTTTCTTCGGAAGCGGTGTATAAGAACCGTCAGGATTATGGTTAAATTGAGAGAACACAAGGTTCCAAACCTCTAAATGCCGTTCATTTTCGCCACCTGGATATAGTTCTGGATCATTCGGGTCATCACCATATTCTGGGCCACGGTCATAGAAAATCTCCGTATTCGGGCCACTTGGACCTTCACCGATGTCCCAGAAATTCTCTTCCAAACGAATGATTCTTTCAGCAGGAACACCGATTTTTTTATTCCAAAGCTCAAATGCTTCGTCATCTTCCGGGTGGATTGTCACCGCTAATTTCTCTTTGTCAAAGCCAATCCATTTTTCGTCGGTCAAAAATTCCCATGCCCATGTGATTGCTTCTTCTTTGAAGTATTCACCAATTGAGAAGTTACCAAGCATTTCGAAAAACGTATGATGACGCGCAGTTTTCCCCACGTTTTCAATATCGTTTGTACGAATTGCTTTTTGTGCATTTGTAATTCTTGGATTTTCAGGGATCACCCGTCCATCAAAATATTTCTTTAACGTTGCTACCCCAGAGTTAATCCATAGCAATGATGGATCTTCATGAGGAACCAATGACGCACTTGGTTCAATGTTATGGCCTTTTTCACTAAAAAAATCTAAATACATTTGGCGGATTTGAGCACCAGTTAAATACTTCATCTATATATCCTCCTTTAAAATTATGTAATTTTGAGCACACAAAAAACTCCCATCCCAAAAACAGGGACGAGAGTTAACTCGCGGTACCACCCTGATTATGGACGTAGAAAAAGCCTTCGTCCATCACCTTCATAAAAGCCTTAACGCGGCATGACGGCAGGTATTAGCTGCTCTCCGGACTAGCTTTCTGCTGCTCTTCACCTTGAAGTCCCTTTCAGCCAGGGGGACCCCTCTCTTTTAGATGGACTTCAGCATACTTCATCCTTCAACGAATTATCTTATGTAATGGATTATATTCACAAGACTTTTATTTGTCAATAAGGGGCGGCCTCTTTCTGAAGTGAACACGGGCATGAAGCACAAAAACTTTCAGTACAGCCAAGATAGGGATTGAAAGTACCATTCCCGTAATCCCGCCTATTTCACCTCCAGCTACCAATGCAAGCATGATGAAAAGTGGGTGCATATGGAGGCTTTTCCCGACAATAAGAGGTGACAGAATATTCCCCTCAAGAAATTGAAGCACAAGCACGATAACTATTATAATCATCACCATTTTCACAGATATTGTGGCGGCAATTATAACCGCAGGAATGGCCCCGATAATCGGTCCAAAATACGGTATGACATTGGTTATTCCGATAATCGCTCCTAATAACAACGGATATTGCATTCCGACTATCCAAAAAAGAATGGATGAGATCACTCCAATTGCAACACAGACGATAATTTGCCCGCGGATATACCCACCTAGGGAAGCGTCAACATCCCGTACGAATGCACGTCCCTGCTTGCGCCATTTTTTCGGGGTCATATACCAGGCCATTTTTTTTAACGCAGCAAAGTCTTTCAGGATATAAAAAGCAATGAAGGGAATAAGCGCAATCAGAACAACAAAATCAAACAGCTTCATCGCATACTCCATTGCTTTTTCCGGCATACCTTTTAGCCAGCCTTCGAAAAGAACGACCCCTTCTTCAAACCTTTCATGTATCCCGAAAGGCCAGGCCGCCGTTTGATGATTGAGCCTGTCTACCCTGCCTTGATACTGCTCGACCAGCTCAGGAACACTTTCTGACAGCTCACGCACCTGACTAACCATCACCGGAATGCCTTTATAAACCGCAAATCCAATGCCTCCAAAAAACAGCAAGTAAATGATTGTAATCGAAAGCCAGCGATGCATACCTTTCTTATTTAAAAATTCCACAACAGGGTGCAATAAATAACTGATGAATGCACCAATGAGAAAAGGCAGCAGTACTGTTACACTTATAGTTACAGCCGGTCCCCACATAGGCTTCAGTTTCATAAAAATATATATAACAAAAAATAAGAGCAATAAAAAACCAAGCCTATAAAACCACTTGAGACGAATACTCACAAAATCTACACCTCCCGCTCGTTTATTCTTCGAAAGGTGAGAGGTTTTCATACATAAAAAAGAGTGCCCTTAGCATCAGGACACCCATTCCCTTTAAAGTAATGATTTTATTCTTTTGCGTATTTTTTTGATACTTCGGTTAATCATTTTTGTGTTCATCATGTTCATAAGACCATTACGTGAACGTCTAGCCATTGCAAGCACCTCTTCCGTTAATTACATGCTGAAGCGGCGGTCATTTTCCTCAAACAAGTCGTCTAATGAGCTTAAACTTCCATCTTCTTCGACCTGGTGCGTATTAATGATTCCCTCAGAAATGGTCATTTCAATAAAACAATTCCAACAATAATATTGATTTACACCAATCTTCCCAACATCTTTACTGCGGCAATTCGGACAATTTATTTCCAAAATGGACACCTCACTGTTCATAAACTGAAACAATGATGGTATCCTTCCCTAATGTAGGCGGCTGTTTAGATTCAATCACTGTCGTCTCTGAGAAAAAACCATCTGTTGTTTCATACGCTATAATCGTGCCCATTTTTTCCCTAAAATATACATCCTGCAGTAAACCGAGCTCCTCGCCCATTTCTGAAAGAAGCATTCGTCCCAATACTTCATCCTTTGTTAGCCAGATGGAATTATCAGGCACCTTCTTTGGGGTTGACTCCTGTTGTATGATGACAATCCCATCCGGACCATATGAAGAAATATCGTCCAGAGTCAAATGAAAAGATCTCTTAAACAATGCTTGTTGATGAATGACCAAACCTGTTACCTGACCCGCTTCAGAAATAGATAAATCATGGACCGTGCCGATTCTTTCTCCTTTGATAGTAAAAACCGGCATTCCTTTCAATACAGAAAACGTCCGCAAGGTCATCCCGCCTTTCCGAACATTTTTATTATTTCTTTCATCTCGTAAATAGATGTGCTGAAAGGTTTTCCATTGTTGAATCATCTTAGAAAACTAAAGTTTCAGGCATAAAAAAAAGACCGGTTTCCCGGTCAAATCTACCTTACCATCCACGGCTAGAACCTCCGCCACCGGAGCTTCCTCCGCCACCGCCTCGTGAGCCTCCGCCTCCACCTCCGCCTCCGCGACTAATGAACATCAATAGGATATTGATGATAATTTGAAGGAAAAATCCTTTAAACAATTTGGCATCGAGGATGAACAAAATGATGACCACAACGATGATGAGAAAAATCTGTAAACCTGATGGCTTAAAAGTTCCTGTATCTGTCTGAACGGAAAGATCTTGATAAAACTCGTCACCTAAATTATATTCCTCGGTGACCTCGTTATAAACAGCCTTATAGGTTTCAGTCAGAGCAAGATTGTAATTACCTTCTTTCAGCTGAGGGATTGCCACATTGTCCAAAATCTGTCCTGATTTTATATCAGTAATGGCACCTTCTAACCCGTACCCCACTTCAATCCGGATTTTCTGCTCCTCTTCGGCCAGAACAATGAGGACTCCGTTATTTAGCTCTGCATCCCCGAGCTTGAATTTCCTAAATGCTTCGACCGAGTATTCCTCTATTTCAGAGCCTTCCATTGAGTCAACGGTCAAAACAGAGATTTGTGCTTTTGTAGCATTATCTAATCGTTTTCCCAATTCTATAAGCTCTGATTTTTCCTGATCATCGAGGACTCCAGCAAAATCCTGGACATAAATATCTCCAACAGGTTTCGGAATGTTAGGTTCTGCTGCGACTACGTTTGCTAAATTGAAAGTGAAAATAAAAAATAGCGCAAACACAGCGAGTTTTTTCATTATTTATCGCTCCCGAAATCAACTTTCGGCGTTTCTTTTTCTTGATCAGTCACTTCAAAATATGGTTTTACATCGAACCCAAATGCGCTAGCCATCATATTCTTTGGAAAGCGTTTAATGGTCTTGTTATACGTGGTTACTTCGTCATTATAGTCTTTTCTTGCGACGGTCAATCTATTTTCTGTTCCTTCTAAACTATCCATAAGGCCCTTAAAGTTCTCATTGGCTTTCAAATCCGGATAGTTCTCGACGACCACCAAAAGGCGGCTTAACGCCCCACTCAGTTCTTGATCTGCATTAATGGCATCTTCCGTTGAATTAGCACCTGCCAACTTTGAACGTGCATCACTGACCGCTTTAATGGCTTCAGTTTCGTGCGATGCATAACCTTTTACCGTTTCCACAAGATTCGGAATCAAATCTGCTCTTCGTTTTAATTGGTTATCTACCTGTGACCACTTATTGTCGACGTCTTCATTGGCACTTACAAGACCATTGTAAGAAGAAACCCCATATATGACAATTAAAACGACAACAACTAATCCTATAATCCATCCCTTTTTCATCCAAATCCTCCTTACTCTTTCTGCACATATAAACTATATTTTATATTAGTTCCACTAAAACTATGAATTTTAAACAAAATTTATCCAAACCAGGTAAAGAACCAGACATTAATCTCCACCTACATAAAATCATAAGGTGTGACATTACCCATCCCAATCATCGGATCTTCATGCATCAGTATGTCAAAATAACTTTCCTCTTGCATTGGCAACTCTGCAGATTCAGCTGGCATTTCTTCATCATTCAAAGTTTCACGAAGTTTTTCAAGTAATGTAGTTTTCCGGCGCATTTCATCATTGCGCTCGATACCTAAACGGAAAGCATCTTCTTCACCACAAAGTATCAAGAAATTCTTGCTTCGGGTAATCGCTGTATACAATAGATTACGTCGGAGCATCCGATAATAACTTTTTACAACAGGCAAAATCACAATGGGAAACTCGCTTCCCTGCGATTTATGGATTGAACAGCAATACGCGTGGGTAATCTGGTTCAAATCCTGCTTCGTGTAAGTTACTTCAATGCCTTCAAACGATATAATGATCTTATCGACATGATCAGTATTTTCCTTCGCAAACAAAATTGACACGATTTCACCCATATCACCGTTAAAGACGCCTTCTTCCGGCTGGTTCACCAGTTGAAGCACTTTGTCTCCCGTTCGGTAGATCACGTCTCCAAACTTGATTTCCCGCCGCTTTTCATTCACATTGCTATTAAACACTTCTTGCAGCATTTTATTCAACGCATCAATCCCGGCAGGTCCTCTATACATCGGGGCCAGCACTTGAATATCTTTGGCAGTGAAACCCTTCGTCCTGGCATTCGCAACAACTTTCTCAATAACCTGAGCGATTTGGTCAGTCTTACAGCGAATGAACGATCGATCTTCCTGCTGCTTCGTAACATCATTTGGAAGCCGGCCTTTTTTTATATCATGGGCCAATTCAATGATTGATGAACCATCCGCTTGACGATAAATATGCTCAAGACTGACAGTCGGCACACAATTCGAAGCAAGCAAATCCTTTAGCACCTGTCCCGGTCCGACTGAAGGCAGCTGATCTTCATCACCAACTAAAATCACTTGGCAATTTTCCGGCAAGGCTTTAAACAATTGATGAGCTAACCACGTATCCACCATAGAAACCTCATCAATAATGACAATGCGGCCTTCTAACTGATTATCTTCATCATGGGAAAAGCCTTCACTTCCGTTCCATCCGAGCAAGCGGTGAATCGTAACAGCGGGAAGACCCGTCGATTCAGCCATGCGTTTCGCTGCACGTCCAGTAGGTGCCGCAAGCACAAACGGGAACGGATCGCTGCCCTCTTTTTTATAATCGTTAATGTCCATAGATACACCATGAAGTTCGGCATATAACTCGACAATCCCTTTGATAACCGTTGTCTTCCCCGTACCAGGTCCACCCGTCAAAATCAACATAGGCGACTGCAGGGCTGTTTGTATCGCCTCTTTTTGAGCTGAGGCATAGGAAACATTTAGACGCTCTTCCAGCTTACCAAGTGCCAGTAAAAATTCCGATTCTGGGAACTGGTCTTCATACTCAGTTTGTGCTAGCATCCGCTTGATGTTCATAACAATTCCCTTTTCAGAATAGTAAAGGGATGGCAGGTAAATTCGTTGATCTTCGACAACGATTTTCCCCGCCTCCGTTAATTCGATTATTTCCGAGGAAATGTTTGTGAACTCAATTCGATCGCGCTTATTCTCCTCAAGCAGCCGCTTGACAGCTTCCAACAGCTGCTCAGCTTCTATGTAGATATTTCCATCCTGCAGACATTGTGATTCTAGTGTATATAAGCACGCAGCCTTGATACGATCAGGATGGTTACCGGAAATGCCGAGCTGATGCCCAAGCTCATCCGCTCGCCCAAAACCAATTCCTTCGATATCCTCCACAAGCTTATATGGATTTCCCTGAACCATGGTGATTGTATCATGCTTATACATTTGATAAATCTTCATAGACAGCTGTGGACCAAAGCCATATTGATTAAGAGCAATCATTACCTGTTCCAGACCTTGGTGTTCGACTAAAGTATCATAGAGACTCTTCGCCTTTTCCCCGGATAGCTTCGGAATATCATCAAGTATGGAAGGCTGAGCCAGAATTTTAGAAATTGCCTTCTCCCCGAGTGTTTCGACAATGCTTTCGGCTGTTTTTTTCCCAATACCTTTGAACAGTTCACCAGATAAATAACTGACGATTCCTTCCTTGGATTGGGGCAAATCCTTTCGAAAATGCTCGACATGAAATTGAAGACCAAAACGTTGGTGCTCTTTCATTGCTCCATAAAAAATATACGTCTCATCCTCATGCATCCTCGGAAAATAACCCGTGACGACCGCTTCCTTCTCGTCATAGTTCAAATTCGTTTCATTCACACGGATTCTTACAACCGAGTACATATTTTCTTCATTATGAAAGATCGTCACTAAATGACTTCCTTTCATAAACATTTTCTCTTCTGCAAACAAATCCATCGAATCTTGCTGGCTCAACGCTTCTCCCCACCCTTCCATACATATGTCGTCTATTTATTCAGCATTCATTTCTTCCATCAATTTCTTACCGTGTGCCGCCAACATATGGTCTGGCTGTGCTTCCAATGCTTTTTCAAAATATGTTATCGCAGCTTGCGGATCTTCACGGTACCCTGCAAACGCAACCCCTAAATTATAATAAGCATCCGCATGGTCTGGATCCTGTTCAACCACTAAATTCAATTGATTGATCAATTCATCATACAGTTCCGCATTTGCTAGGCAAAGCGCATACTGGAACCTTGCATCCACATCCTCAGGACTCAATTCCACCGTTCTCTGTAAATAAGGCATAGCCAATTTCGGTTGATCTAACGCCATCAACGTCAATCCAAGCATAAAGTAAGCATCGCTGTTCTCAAGACCCAAACGGATTGCTTTTTCAAACATATCTTTCGCTTCGACTAATTTAGAATCTAATTCGTAGTATAAGTTCCCTAGCGAATAATAAGCTGCCGCTGCATTTTCATCAAGCTCAATCGCCTTTTTATAAAACTTGATGGCTTTTTCCGTTTCACCGACAGCTGTAAGTACATTTCCAAAGTTTATGTATGCAACCGGCTCCTTCGGGTTTTCTTCTATAGCCTCATTAAAAACTTTAGCCGCTTCTTCGTATTTTCCTTGTTGCATAAACTCAATACCTTGTTGATTTTTATCCATGATCATTCACGCTCCATTTTTATATTAAAAAGTATAGCATAAGCTAGCAGTGTAATTCAGACGATGCTGTTCACAATCCAAAAGAAGTCCCCAACCGCAAACACAGCTGGGGACATGATTATTTTACCCTACGTAAGTCAGTTTTTCACCTTTTTTAAATACTTCATCAATCGTACCGCCACCTAGGCATACGTCACCATCATAGAAAACGACTGCTTGTCCAGGTGTAATCGCGCGGATTGGCTCGTCAAATATGACTTCGACATCGCCACTTTCCAATACTTTCACCGTAACGCCGCTGTCCTCTTGACGGTACCGGAATTTTGCCGTACACGTAAATTCCGCTGCAGGTTTATGTTCCGCTACCCAACTGACATTCACAGCATTCAGGGAATTGGAATAAAGCACATCGTTATCAAAGCCTTGACACACATATAAAACATTGCGCTTCAAGTCTTTTCCCGCAACGAACCAAGGCTCGCCGCTGCCGCCAATACCTAGACCGTGACGTTGCCCGATTGTGTAATACATCAAACCGTCATGCTTACCCATTACCTTGCCTTCCATCGTAACCATATCACCCGGTTGTGCTGGAAGATAATTGCTTAAAAATTCTTTGAAATTGCGTTCCCCGATAAAACAAATACCGGTTGAATCTTTTTTCGTTGCCGTTGCAAGACCCGCTTCTTTCGCAATTTCACGAACTTCCTTCTTATCAATGTGACCAAGTGGGAACATGACTTTTTCCAATTGTTCTTGAGTAAGCTGGTTCAAGAAGTACGTTTGATCTTTATTATTATCGACACCGCGGAGCATTTTATATTCGCCATCTCTGTATTCAACCTGTGCGTAATGACCTGTCGCTACATAGTCAGCACCAAGGCTTACCGCATGCTCAAGGAATGCCTTGAACTTAATTTCCTTGTTACACATTACGTCCGGATTCGGCGTACGGCCTGCTTTGTACTCATCCAAGAAATACGTAAAAACTTTATCCCAATATTGCTTTTCAAAGTTGACTGCATAATAAGGGATACCGATTTGATTACAAACGGCAATCACATCATTGTAATCTTCCGTTGCTGTACAGACTCCGTTTTCATCTGTATCGTCCCAGTTTTTCATGAAAATCCCAACTACGTCGTAGCCTTGATTTTTCAATAGCAGGGCTGACACAGAAGAATCGACGCCTCCTGACATCCCAACGACGACGCGGGTGTCTTGTGGTGCTTTATTCATTCTGTCACCTCATTTATTTAAAGAAAAAATTATTATTGTTGTACCAATCTTTTAACGATCTTCACGGTTGTTTCAGCAGCCTGCCTAACTTCCTGTTCGGTGTTGTTTAGACCGAAGCTGAAACGAATCGAATTCTTCGTCCGCTCCGAACCTTTTCCAAACATCGCTACGAGCACATGCGACGGTTCAATTGACCCAGCTGTACAAGCAGATCCACTTGATACCGCAACACCGGCCAAGTCCAGATTAACGAGCATCGATTCAACATTCGTACCCGGAAAACTAACATTCAGCACATGTGGCAGCGACTGCTCCATAGATCCGTTAATTTCATATTGTACATCCGCCTCGTCAAAGACGGCAAGCAATACGTCTTTAAATTGCAAGTATTGCTCCGTTTTCTTATCCATCATGCTTTGAGCAATCAAAACCGCTTCGGCAAAACCAGCAATTGCTGGCACACTTTCCGTACCAGCCCGACGTTTACGCTCCTGTTCTCCGCCATATAAATGGGGATTCAGCTTTAACCCTTCTCGCATATATAAAAAGCCGATTCCTTTTGGTCCGTTGATTTTATGCGCTGATACACTCAGCAAATCCACGCCCAACTCGCGGACATCAATATGAATCAGTCCATATGCCTGTACCGCATCAGTATGGAAAAAGGCTTGATGATCCTTAAGCAGTTGTCCGATTTCAGCAATCGGCTGGATAGTCCCAACTTCGTTATTACCAAACATAACCGAAACCAAAATTGTATCGTCCCGCAATGCTGCTTTTAAATCAGCAAGCGAAATAAGCCCCGCTTCATTCACAGGTAAATATGTGACCTCAAAGCCAGACTTCTCAAGGAATTGGCATGTATGCAATACTGCATGGTGCTCAATCTCTGTCGTAATGATATGCTTTCCCTTTTCTTTATACGCATTCGCAACCCCAATGATCGCCGTATTATCTGCTTCTGTTCCACCGCTCGTAAAAATAATTTCATTCCGCCCGGCCCCGATACTTGTGGCAATACTTAAACGCGCTTCATCTAAAACATGGCGCGCTTCCCGCCCGAACGCATGAATACTCGACGGATTACCAAAGTCATGACTCATGACTGTCATCATCTTATCAATCACATTCGGATGCATCGGTGAAGTCGCAGCATGATCTAAATATATTCTGTTCACTTTTTTGTCGCCTCCATTAAAAAACGCAAGCGCCTATATAATAGGCGCGTTGCTAATCACTTAAATATAATACATATAAGAATTGATTTCACCAGTATCCTTGTAGTTCGCCAAATCCATCAACGTAGTATTATCCAATACATCCTTCACAGCATCACGAATCCGAATCCAAAGCTGACGTTTTACCGGCTCTTCATCCTCAATTCCCTCAACAGGAGTAATCGGTCCTTCCAATACGCGAATGACATCACCAGAAGTAATCTCCTGAGGATCTTTTGATAGGACATACCCACCATATGCACCACGAACACTCTTCACCAATCCTGCATTACGAAGTGGCGCAATCAGCTGCTCCAAGTAATGCTCTGACAAACTATGCGTCTGAGCAATCGATTTCAAACTTTTCGGACCTTCTCCATAATGTTTAGCAAGCTCAATCATGATCGTTAAACCATAGCGGCCTTTAGTAGATATCTTCATTAATATACACCTCATATTATTTATCCGTTTATAAATTCTGTTGAAATTATAGCATATTCCCACTAGAAATGCATTCACCCGCCCTTCATTTGTCAAATTATCCTAATTGGAGAGGTAGGAAAAGAGTTAAATATATTGCTCAAGGACGAATTATCTTCTCTCAAGGACGATTGTTCCGCTGACGGACGAATTATCTTCTCTCAAGGACGAATTGTTCCGCTGACGGACGAATTATCTTCTCTCAAGGACGAATTATCCCACATGTAGGACGAATTATCTTCTTTGTAAAACCAACGTTCATTTTTTAAAATGAAAGTTCTGTTCTTTGACACATTTATTTTCACTAAAAATACAGGAAACCTATCATTAATAGAGAATATTTCTATTAAAATATCGATAAGGAGTGGTTAAATGATTATTAAAGAATGCGAGATACCTTTAAAAGTACATATGATAGAAGCTCTAATGAGGCGCTTACCACCTGATCATGCTAGGCAACCGATATTAAACTTAGATATCAAAAAAATCAAAGCTGGATATAGCGGAGAATATAGAGTCTTATCAACTCTAAATGCCCTTCCTGAAAAAGAGTATCTACTCTTTCATGACCTCCGTCTAATCGGATTACCCTTCCCCTTCCAAATGGACATCCTTATTCTAACTTCTTATTTTCTATTAATTATTGAAGTGAAAAACATGGCTGGTGAAATCTATTTCGACAACACATTCAATCAACTTATCCGCACAAATACAGATGGAAAAACGGAAGCTTTTGATGATCCAATTCTGCAAGTGAATCGGCGACGCTAACAGCTGTTAGAATGGTTGAAATCAAAAAAAATCATCAACATTCCAGTAGAAACATTAGTCGTCAGTGCCAATTCGTCAACTATAATACGAGCTGAGAATAGAAATATTAATAGAAAAGTGATACGTAAAGATAGTATTCTTATAAAAATTGGAGAATTAAAAGAAAAATATAAAAAGAAAATCCTTTCAACTAGAGATATGAAGAGAATATCTACTTTATTGCTCGACGAACATACACCTTATATTCCAAAGCTTTTAGAAAGTTATGGAATTCCTATTAACGCCCTTCAAAAAGGAGTGTACTGCCATAAATGCTATGCATTTTCTATGGAGAGGCGATTAAGAAAGTGGATTTGCCGCATATGTTTGCATTCTTCCCATGATGCCCACATCTCCGCACTTCAGGATTATGTATGCCTCGTTAAACCTACCATTACCAACAGCGAATTCCGGCAATTCCTCCAACTCAAATCCCCATCCAGCGCAAAAAAGTTATTAACTTCATTAAAGTTAAATCATTCTGGCCACACCAAAGGAAGAGTTTACTCTTTACGTTCGATTATTGAGGATAGGACGAAATAATTGGTGTGAAGGACGGATTATTTTCCTGAAGGTCGAAATAACTTCCTGAAGGTCGAATTAATTTGAACCACGGACGAATTAACTTCCTGAAGGTCGAATTAGTTTGCTCAACGGACGAATTAACTTCCAGAAGGTCGAATTAATTTGAACCACGGACGAATTAACTTCCAGAAGGTCGAATTAGTTTGCTCAACGGACGAATTTTCTCACTGAAGGTCGATTTATTCCGACCCACGGACGAATTAACTTCCAGAAGGTCGATTTAAATACTAATTCAACTGGATTCACAGCATAATCAGAGCATTTTACCCTTTATTTGTGATACCTTATATAAAAAGGAGAGGTGCGCAATGAATATTAAACCGCTTGCTTTCCGGATGCGGCCTCGGTCGATTGATGAAATCATTGGACAGGAGCATCTGGTCGGTGAAGGAAAGATTATCGCAAGGATGGTCAAAGCCAAGCAGTTATCTTCAATGATTCTGTATGGTCCGCCTGGAATTGGTAAGACATCGATTGCTAGTGCGATTGCCGGAAGCACGAAGTTTGCGTTCCGGACGCTGAACGCGGTAACCAATAACAAGAAAGATATGGAGATCGTCGCTGCAGAAGCGAAGATGTCTGGTAAAGTGATTTTACTGCTTGACGAGGTCCATCGCCTTGATAAAGCGAAACAGGATTTCCTATTGCCTTATCTCGAAAACGGGATGATTACCTTAATTGGCGCGACGACTAGTAATCCTTATCATGCAATCAATCCGGCAATCCGTAGCCGGTGCCAGATTTTCGAGCTCAAATCATTGGAAATCAGCGATATCACAAAAGCCCTGGAACGTGCACTTCATGATGAAGAGCGCGGACTTGGTCAATATAAAACAGAGGTCAGCATTGATGCCCTTACGCATTTTGCGACCGCTTCGAACGGAGATGTCCGCAGCGCTCTGAACGCCCTAGAGCTTGCTGTTATTTCCACCGAACCTGACGAGTCTGAAACGATTATTATAGATTTACAAATTGCCGAGGAATGCATGCAGAAAAAAAGCTTTTCACATGACAAGGATGGAGATGCTCACTATGACGTCCTGTCCGCTTTCCAAAAATCAATCCGTGGCAGCGATGTGAATGCTGCCCTTCATTATTTAGGGCGCTTGGTGGAAGCCGGCGACCTTGTCAGCATTGCCCGCCGTTTGGTCGTCATTGCTTACGAGGACATTGGTCTTGCTAATCCGCAGGCTGGCCCGCGAGCCCTCGCTGCAGTTGAAGCCGCTGAACGGCTCGGTTTTCCAGAAGCCCGGATTCCACTGGCCAACTCAGTTGTCGAGCTGTGCTTATCACCGAAATCAAACACAGCCTATATCGCGATTGACGCAGCCTTATCTGATATTCGCAGCGGCCATAGCGGTGACGTTCCTGACCATCTTAAGGATGCCCATTACAAAGGGGCAAAAGATCTCGGCCGAGGCATCGACTATCTATATCCGCATGACTACGAAAACGGCTGGGTGAAGCAGCAATACTTACCTAACAAACTCCGCAACAAAAAATATTATAAACCGAAAAAGAGCGGGAAATTTGAACAAGCCCTTGCCTCGGTCTATGAAAATATTGAGAAAAAGAAATAACTCCGGATCACACCAGACCCGGAGTTTTTTCATTGAGGAAAATGAAAGCTTTTCACATGTCTCATATTGACAAAAACCGTATCACCTTGAGCATTCACCATCTCAATGATGCTGTCTTGCAGATGATTGATTTTCCCAATATCCATCGGATGCCTACCTAAATTGAGCACGACCAGTTTATTAGTTAACTTTTTTAACTGTTCCTCTAATGTCCGTGCCCAGCTTAAAGTAGAGACCTGAAGTAGTTGTTCACTTTTGTTCAAGCCGTACGGCCCTTTTTCTTCATCACAAACTGTAAGCCACTTCAAATGATCCATCGAGATGAACATCGTTTTAAAAACAGGTGAATAAAAGACGAAGTAGTTATTCATAATGCCAACGATATAGCCATAGACCGGATTTGTTTTAGCGAGTAAAATTTCAACAAACATGCCCTTCGCGTTCATCAACAATTTGCGGAACGACGTCTCACTGATTTCTGGATCTACCCCCATCTCAATCTCCTCATCCGTTATTGGAAAGGAAAAATTTTTAATGTGCCTTAATGGAATGTAGCGGTACACTTGTCCCGTATACAGGACAATAATGTCCGAACTTGCTTCTATTAAAATCCCAACTACTTGAATATTTCCAGAGAGTTCTAGTTCAATATACTGACCAATATTTTTAGATAACAAGTTGTGACCACCTTTCTATTTTATTGTTTAAAAAACTCAAATCCCACCAATAAGCCATTTTGTCCAAATCATCCACAGGCAGATGTAAAACTGTCAGTTAAATGCTAAGACTAAGCCTTTCTTATTTTGAGCTTAGGCTAAATTACATTTGAATTGCCTTGCTTGGCCAATTTTTTCCGGAAATTAGTCATAACTGTGTTAGGGTTTCATCAGTGAGAAACAACATTTCAATCTCTCAATTCTATCCCGATGATCTTTACAGCATTTAATTTAGACCAATTTGGACTGCTATCGACGCGCTTGTAGCCGCAGTAAAATCGCTCCTCGTAACCAGTAAAAGGATTACACTTTTAAGAGTAATAGAATACATTTTCCATTACGAGCACTAGCGGCATGTCCACTTTTCATAAGAAGGCACAACAACTTTGTTGGTTGCTGTACCTGTATGGTCAATCTTCTTCTTTTTTATATTTATAGGTACCATTCGCTGCTTTAATCATATTTTCAAGCCACATTTGCTTAAATATATTTACACGACGACGACGACCCTCAGGTCTGACATTCTCTTCACCCTCAAGACCGACATTCTCTTCACCCTCAAGACCGACATTCTCTTCACCCTCAGGATCGACACTCTCTTCACCCTCAGCTGGACTTTCATTTAAATTATTTTCTTCTGTTGAGAATTCAATTGTACCAAATCCCTCGATAAGGCATTCATTTGAATTGAATTCTTCTGATGAGCTTTCAGTTGAACTACTTTCATCTGATGAGCTTTCAGTTGGATTGCCTTCTTCCGATGAGCTTTCAGTTGAACTACTTTCATCTGATGAGCTTTCAGTTGGATTGCCTTCTTCCGATGAGCTTTCAGTTGAACTACTTTCATCTGATGAGCTTTCTGGTGTATTCCCTTCTTCTGATGAGCTTTCTGTTGGATTACCTTCTTCTGATGAGCTTTCTGTTGGATTGCCTTCTTCTGATGAGCTTTCTGGTGGATTGCCTTCTTCTGATGGGCTTTCTGTTGGATTGCCTTCTTCTGATGAGCTTTCATTTGAACTACTTTCATCCGATGAACTTTCTGTTGGATTGCCTTCTTCTGATGAGCTTTCTGTTGGATTGCCTTCTTCTGATGAGCTTTCATTTGAACTACTTTCATCCGATGAACTTTCTGTTGGATTGCCTTCTTCTGTTGAGCCTTCTGTTGTACTGGCTTCTTCTGTTGAGCCTTCTGTTGTACCTTCTTCTTCTGAGCTTTCAGTTGTTCCACTTTCGTATGGTGAGCTTTCTTCTGTACCACTTTCGTATGATGAACTCTCAGTTGTGTCACTTTCGTATGGTGAGCTTTCTTCTGTACCACTTTCGTATGATGAGCTTTCTGTTGTACCACTTTCGTATGGTGAGCTTTCTTCTGTATCACATTCGTATGATGAGCTTTCTGTTGTATCACTTTCATATGATGAGCTTTCTGTTGTATCACATTCGTATGATGAGCTTTCTGTTGTATCACTTTCATATGATGAGCTTTCTGTTGTATCACTTTCGTATGATGAGCTTTCTGTTGTATCACTTTCGTATGATGAGCTCTCTGTTGAATTACTGTTTTCTGATGAGTTCTGATTTGAATCACTGTTTTCTGTTGATCCTTCATTTGAATTACTGTTTTCTGTTGAGCCTTCATTTGAATTACTGTTTTCTGTTGAGCCTTCATTTGAACTATTTTCATCCTCATCCTTTGCTAAGGACAAAACTTTGATTTGTTCGGTGGTAACATAAAATATTTCTTCATTTTTGACAACAATGACGTGCTCGTCTGCCACTTCAACCAGTACTCCGCCTACCTTTTCAGGTCCGCCGGTATTAATCGAAACCCAGTTGTGGATAAGCAAGGATAGGACGTCATTAAGTGTAATTGCACCCGAAAAGGTAACCTCAGATGAATCATCATTAGATTGGCTTTCCAAGATGGTTACATTTTTAACGTTTGATAACGGGAATACGACAAGCCCGTCCTTCTCGGTGGATAACACTAAAAACTCCTCTTTTGCATCTAAAACCCGGCCAATCTTTGATTCTGGCCCTCCTCCATTCACTTTAATGGAGCTAGCGACAAGTGTTTCCAATAATCCCAAATAAGTATTTGGAAAAACACGCGCTTCATCTACCGTTAAAACATCAACACCTGCTTTTTTCGCTTGCCCGATTACCATTTTCAAATACTGACTGGCATAATAAACTAATTGATTATCTTCTGTTTGAAGAATAATATAATCGTCCTTCACTTCTAATAGCTTGCCTTCTCTAGAATCCGGCCCGCCTTTAAACACTTTCACAAATTTACCTTTCAAAGCTTCAAGGTACGGTAAACTAACAGTCTCTGCCATTTTTCCTTTAGCCTCCAATAGTTATTTATACTTTAATGATATCCGTACTGCATATATATGCGCCTCCTTTCTAATACGGACTCTGCTAATCACCCATTTTAAAGTAAATCCTCGTTCCCCTAGAAAAGATTCAAGCGCTTTTCTCCTTGCAAACAAAAAAATAACCTCGGAAACTTTTCCGAAGCTACATTATTATTTTTCCTTCATATATGAGCACACGGGCACTTTCCTTTTGCCCAGATTTTGTAACTGTCACATAGACCTTTCCTGATTTTTTACCGAGTTGCTTAATGGAAGATGTCACTCCTTTCCCCTTTATAGTAACCAATACGTTTTTTCACAATAAAAAAAACTCCAAATACTAATTTGGAGTCATACAATTTACCTATGATATCCCTTCAGCCACCCGACCACCGATTTTCCACTACTTTCGCGGAGGTCCTCGACATTTTCCTTGGCGATGATCTGGCCATCCTTAATCAGAATGACTTCATCAAGAATTTTCTCGAGAATCACTCACCTTCATCGGATGAGCTTTCAGCCGAACTACTCTCGTTTGATGAGCTTTCAGTCGAACTACTCTCGTTTGATGAGCTTTCAGTCGAACTACTCTCGTTTAATGTGTTTTCAGTTGAATTACTTTCATTTGAAATTGTCATTTTTCCTTTAGCCTCCAATATTTATTTATACTTTAATGCTATCCGTACTGCATATATATGCGCCTTCTTTCTAATAGTGACTTTGCTAATCGCCCATTTTAAAGTAATCTATTTTAATTAGATTCAAAGGCCTTCTCTTTTTCAAACAAAAAAACCTCGGAAAACTTTTCCGAAGCTACTTGATTATTTTCCCTTCATAATTACCTATGATGTCCCTTCAACCACCCGACCACCGATTTCCCACTACTTTCGCGAAGGTCCTCGACATTTTCCTTGGCCATGATCTTCCCATCCTTAATCAGAATGACTTCATCTAGAATATTCTCGATTTCCTCGATTTCATGAGTCGTGATGATAACCGTTCGCTTTTCAAAATCGATATAAGACAGCAAACTACGTACAATCGACTCGCGGACCATAACATCCAACCCTGAAAATGGTTCATCTAATAGCACGACCGGAGCATCCCGTGACAGAGCGAGCACTAATTTAAGCCGACCCCGATTACCTTTCGACAGCGAGCGTACCTTCTTCCGGACATCCAACTTCATGAATGCCAGCATTTCGATTGCCTTATCCCGATTAAAATCAGCAAACTGCGATGCATGAAAATCAATATACTGACCCACCGTAAAATTAGGATAGAAAAAATCAATCTCAGTTAGATAAGAGACTGCCGAGGCAATCCTCCTGCTCACCGCCACTCCTTCGACCGTCACAACACCATGATCCGGTTTCGCCAGACCAGCAATCAGCTTGAGCAAGGTCGACTTACCGCTTCCATTCGCTCCTAACACCCCGTATATCTTCCCCACTTCAAACGTGAGCGAAACATTATCCAGGGCAACGACGCTTCCATATTTTTTCGTTATTTCACGCAGTTCAATCATCATTCTGCTTCCCCCTGCTTCATCAAAAATTGCTGTACTGCTGCCAACATTTCTGTTCTGGACAAGCCGATTTCTTTCATGTTTTCAACGAACGTTTCAATAACTTCTGTTTGAATCCGGGTACGCAGTGAAGCAATCAACGCCGGATCATTTTTAACGAATGTACCTTGCCCCCTTCTCGTCTCCACAATTCCATCCCTCTCAATCTCTGCGTAGGTTCGCTGAATCGTATTCGGATTGACCCCCATCTCAACAGCCATTTCGCGAACTGATGGCAGTTTTTCGCCGCTTTTTATCTCGCCACGCACAATCGAATAACAAATTCGATCGGCTACTTGTAAATAGATTGGTTTTGATGCATGAAAATCCTCTGACATCACTTACACCTCAATCTTTCGGTCTAGCAGCCAACATGAAGCGAGAAACAATAACACTACTCCAATAACATCCAACCCGCTTGCCAAAAGTGAAGTATCCCCTGCTTTAAAATAAAACCCCAACTTGAAATCAGTCATGGTCATCGAAGTTTCGCTTATCGTCTGGATAACCCACATGTCATCAAGCTTCTGATAAAAGGCCGTATTCACAATACTATCCCGAAGCATAATTATCCCTATACAAAGAGCAGAAACAAACAGCCAACGAAGATGTTTAATAGAATGAAACCGGGCGAGCGCATGATATACCACCCATAAAAACAGTAAAAATACGGCAATTACGATACTAACCGTTAACATAAACGCGTCTATCTTAAGTAAGCCCATTATTCCCAACTTATTTTCCACCTGAAAGTCTGCCTGAAAATAACTCACCGGTATCGTCGATGCCACAAAAATAAGACAGGAGGAAAAAATAATCGAAACCATTTGAAATACCATACTAATTAATAACTTACAGCCTAGCAGCATTCCCGCAGACTGGGGATTATAAATCCACAACTGCGTCTTCCCGTCAGAACTCAAACAGCCTAAAATGAGCAGAATCATGATAAGCGGATGCATCATAATGATCAACCATGTGCACATATAAAAAAGACCTGCAACTTCCCAATACCTGGATACTAAAAAAGAAATAAACACTAAACCCACTTGTACAACCAACAGCCAGAGCAGAGCATTTTTCCCAATCAGCCACTCCTTTTTCATTAAACCTTTAAATGAATTCAACTTCTCAACCCCTTTACCACTGTGTTAGTTACATAGTACACAATAACACCAAAAATTGTCAAAGGTATTATAAAATAACAAAATAAACTATTCTTTTAAACTGAAATTAAATATAATAGACTAAGTGATTACAAAACGAGGAAGGAAGTAAGATATGAGAAACGAAAAAAAGAAGAAAAAGAAACGGACATGGCTGAAAGTAGTCGGAATTGTCGTCCTTCTTATTATATTAGGCGGTGGGGCCTTTGCCTTCTCCGTATGGAATGCCCTAACAAAAACTGTAGAAACGATGCATACGCCCATAGACCGTAACACGGATAAACGAACTAAGGACCTTACCCTATCAGATCAGGAGCCCTTTTCTATACTCATGCTCGGTGTCGATGAACGAGATGGCGACAAAGGCCGTTCTGATACAATGATCGTCTTAACCGTTAATCCACAAAAGAAATCGGTTAAAATGCTGAGCATCCCGCGTGATACACGCACCGAGATTGTCGGACACGGTACACAGGATAAAATCAACCACGCGTTTGCATTTGGCGGCGCGGAAATGTCAATGGATACTGTCGAGAACTTCCTCGATATTCCGATTGACTACTATATGAAGATCAATATGGAAGGCTTTAAGGATATCGTTGACGCAGTCGGCGGTGTGACTGTGCAAAATAATTTGGACTTCAGCTCTGATGGTGTTCATTTCGCAAAAGGTACGCTTACCCTTAATGGGAAAGATGCGCTAAGTTATGCACGAATGAGACATGATGATCCGAATGGTGATTTTGGCCGTCAATCCAGACAACGCTCCATTATCGAGGCTGTTATCAAGGAAGGCGCAAGCATTTCATCCTTGACGAAATACGATGAAGTTTTCGGTGCACTAAGTAAAAATATTCAGACAAATTTGACGTTTGATGACATGATGGACATCCAAAAGAACTACCGGGCCGCAAGCAAAGACATTTCCGAATCATCCATTAATGGCACTGGAACGAAAATCGACGGAATCTACTATTATATTGTGTCGGAAGAAGAACAAGAAAAAGTTCAAACCGAATTAAAAGAACATTTAGCCATAAAATAATAAATAATAAAAAAGCTGTCTGGACCCGCATCCAGACAGCTTTTTCATTTTCTTCGTCCAATATTCTGACAAAAAACGGACATCAATTGTAGAGATTTGTTGGAATCTTTGTTGTTTATTAGGCGCAAAAAGACGGTATAATCTAGTATGAGTTGAATATTCCTTTCTTCCACTTGAACCTTTTTTATCACTAGACACTATTATTCTTTGGACACGAAATTATGTTAAATATCCTTCATATTCTATAACAATCATAAAAGGAGTGAATTGTATGAAAATCAAGGCAGGTAGTTGGACAATGCTAAGCAAGCAGGACAAAATGTTTATTCTGAAAGCCATCAGTGATCGCTCTAAAATGAAATATGTTTCATGAGAAGGAAAACTGTTGATTTCCTAGGTATATACCCTCTCCATTTTCAATAATTAAAGGAATCTTAAACCTCGAAAAAGGAGAGGAATCTATTCAAAACGATAATCCCATAACAAACGCCATTCGCCTTTTTCCTTTACCACATAGCAATCTTGTTCTATTGTAAACACGCCAAAGCGAGAATCGAAGACCTGTGTTACAGGAATCATATAGGCAGTTTTATGCACTTTTCCATCCTTAGCCAGGCTCCAGTTCTTCACTTTCTTAGATCGACCTACATCATACTGAAAGGTTTCCACTTCCATATGCTGCATAAATACGTGGGCCCGATTTTGCACATAATCGCCTCGATTTGGGAACCGCAGCTTCATTTCAGAACTTAATAAATCCCATGACTTCCCGAACTCCGCCCCACTCTCATACTCATAAAAATCCTCCACCAAGCGTACAGAGCCACTCGGCCAAAGAAAAATGATACAACCTCCTACAGCTAAAACTAGGAGCATACTTGCCAATATTCCTTTTGGACTCTTATTTTGTCTTTTCATCTTTCATCACCTTCACAAAGGTCATTGCTATAATATATATGAGATAAACGATAAAAAAGAAGCATGTTGTTAGACATACTTCTTAAGTATTGTATGGGTACGATTTCATGGGAGATTTCTTATTTATAAGGAGTTGAAGTATAAATCATTCAATGACGCTTTCGCCGTCGATTTATTATAAGAAAGCATAAAATACCTAGTAATCCACCAAACGTATCAAGCATAACATCCTGCCACAAGGGGGTACGTCCACCTGTGAATTTTTGATGCAGTTCGTCCGCACTAGCATAAAAAAGGACGCACAAAAGAGAACCTGAAAACGTAATTATGCTGTTCTTTATAAAAGTGCGCCAAACACTAATCGTCAAAAAACCGAACACAAAAAAGATAATAAGATGGGCACCCTTTCGAATAAAAAACTCCAAAAATCCAGCCACTCCAGCTGTATGAACACTCACCTCAAGACCACCATACATAAATGAAATACCACCGAGTTTTTCATACAAAAACGGGGTATTTAACTGGCCTAAAAAGGGAGAAATCCTTTGCTCCTCATACGTCTGTGAGGAAAAAAAGAAGATTAACATGGCCCATAAAACGAACAAAGCTGGGATTAACCACTTACGGAACTTACGGATCATATTCTATCATGTTCCTCAATGATACCGCTTAGTTTTTCCTTAAGATCTTCCACAAGATCATTTACTGTAACATCCTGCTGAAACTCGCCTTTTGTATACGTATCTATTAATATATCAATAAAATCCATTAGAATATCCACTCCAATTTGAATAGAGCCACTATGTAAAACAGTTGTACTAAACCTATTTTTCTAAAATAAGGAATATAGCTCTTTTAATTGATAATCACATATAAAAAGTGTATTGGCAAGCGGAAATAAATTCAAAAAGGGTAAAATCAGAATTTTTAAAGAAATATTAATAGAATAATCACAAAAAGTTCATAACTGACGGATTATTAATATCATCAGCTGAAAATATGTAGTTCATTAGGTGTAAAAAACAAAAGAAAAAGAAATCAAAAAGGACTGATCTCTCAGCCCTATTTGATAAACACCCTTATGATCGACCAAGAAAAAAGTCAATAAAGAAATCAAGATTAAAGTAATAGTAATATAAGACCCAATAAAAATTTTCTTGCTTCTTTCTTTCTTTTCATAAACTTCCTCGAACGTAATATATTTATTTTTTGTCATCAAATTCTCCTTGTATTTTGATGGCGACTTGACATCGCCTTCGCGAAGCCCTTTTAGCTTTTTCTTTATATTGTAGTATCGTCAAATATACAAAAATATTAACTGTTTTATTCACTGTTTCTTTGTTGGGCATTTATATCTATTCGTCACTTTCTAGTCTACTATAAATCATACAAAATACATTAATTCAAAATATTCCAATATACCAATTACCCTATTAAACTGTCCAAGGTTTCATCCACCACTAAAAAGTTTTCTATCTCTATCTGTTGCTAAAGAACTGTTTTTAAGGCTGCAATTTGTTTAAACCATTTACTGTTCTTAAATAATAACACTTCTTTGTACTCACTACCTTCTTCATATTAATTCAATAAGAAAACGCTTACAATAGTACTATATACTTATTATCCTAATTTTTCATTAAATATTTTACTACTTGTTGAAAAGTCTTAGAGCCGGAACATTTTTGTCAGGAATAATATCTAATTATATCCGAATATTCTATAGAAATATTGGTACTTACAATTTCCGAACAATACTATAGGGAACTAACAATATATTGTGCTAATCTATTAGAAACTCTTAGGTATCAGCTCGCGCGAAAGACTAATTTTGTTGATAGCAGATTGCTTCATCCGCAAGATTTTAAGTTATAAGAAAGAAAACAGTAGAATCCAGTTCATAAAAAAAAGGCTGAATAACAGCCCTTCATAGTATCTAAATATCTTTTTGTTTTCCTACTTCCAATTCTTATGGGGTTGATTATTCAAGTTCTGTTCATTCTGAATAAACTCTCGCACTTCTTGAATGGAAACCCCTACACTTTTTGCTTCCAAAATTAAATTAATCCATTCTGCATCAATTTTTTTCTGCATATCTTCTTTTTCACCCTATTTGTGGTAACACAGCCGTCTTAGCATAGCCTTAGACCTGTAATTTTGCGTCCCTACTTTTCAATAGGTTTGCCCTTCTCAAGAGTATTGAATATTTAATAAGATCTTACGATGGTGGTTAAAACTTTGATGAAGACACTTCCATTATCTGATTTAAAAAGCTTAGCCCGAATTAATTTGAATGGTGTCTAAATTTCTTTCATTTGAACTAAAGGTATAATTTCCCTTCATTCTTTTTACAGTAACCCAGCCATCCTAGCAAATACCTTAGACCTCAGGTTTTGCGCCCTTACTTCAATTACTATATTGAGATTAATTATACTTAATAAGCTAATAATTGTTAATAGATAACTATTAATTACTTTATAACATTATTCGATAAAGTTTTAATTAGTAAGTAATCTTAATGTCTCTTCTTATAAATCTTAAATTCTATTTTCATTAATCTAATGACCGACAATAACTAATTACTAAAAAAACTTTAAACATACCTAAGTACCCATTCACCCATGCAAAGTCTCCTGCCCATACCATATGCCAAAGAACTGTTTTTAGATGCCCGAAACAATTTACTGATTGGTTACCTAGGGCATTGCAGGTCTTTAATTCTAAAGAACAGAATATGTATTTAATCCTCTATCATTGTCTATGTCCCAAACTCTTATTTATTTTATAATACTCATTATAATTTTAATCCAACCAAAAAATGACAACCACAATGGAAGGCTGAATAACGTTCCCCACAATAATCCCCTCACAAAATTGCTAGGTTCATTCATAATAAAATATCCCTCTTATTTATTTGATTTTTTATTATTATGACCTTGTCCTCACTCTAAGATACCCATTCACCCCATTCTAACCAAAGGGGTAGAAACAGTTTGTGGTTGATTAGAAAACAGTTCATAAAAAAAGAAGGCTGAATAACAGCCTTCCCCAAGTAAACATATTCTTATATTTTTCACATTTTTGTTTTAAACCTCATTAAAAGAAGAGCAGTCCGCAATACAAACCATTATTAATGGGCTGTATTGCGGACTGCTCTTCAACTATTAACCGAATGGGTTATTCTTTAAATGAACATTTTAAGGTTACACACTTGATTCTATTTGAATACCTAGTAAATTGCTAAACATTCCTCTTTTTTCACTCGCTAGTTGGTTATATTCACCGACTTGAATAATTTCTCCCTGATCCATTACCAATACTTGATCCGCATTACGAATAGTCGATAGCCGATGAGCAATTACAATAATGGTCATGGTTCCTTTTAATCTTTCGATAGCTGCTTGGATCTTCGCTTCATTTTCCGTATCTAATGCACTTGTTGCCTCATCTAAGACAAGGATAGATGGTTTACGTAAAATGGCTCGGGCTAATACAAGCCGTTGTCTTTCTCCTCCTGACAGTCGAACTCCTCGGTCACCAATGAGCGTATCTAGACCTTGTGGAAGCTTACTGACAAAATCATCAGCAGCAGCGAACTCTAAAGACTCCCAAATGGATTCATCGCTTGCATTAGGGTCAATAATCATCAAATTTTCCCGTATAGTTGCATTAAATAGAAACGGATCCTGAGGTATATAACTAATCGATTTCCTTAGTGATAATAAGTGATCACTAGTAAGTGGGATATCATCAATACTGACCTCGCCCCGATCAGGTTGATTTAATCCCATTAATAGATCAATTAAAGTACTTTTTCCGGCTCCTGATCGGCCTACTATAGCCGTCATACGGTTAGAAGGTATGTGTACATTTATATTTTTAAGAGCATACGTACTTTCATTTTGATTATACCTAAAGTAGACATTACGACAATCTAGTCCATTTTTTATTTCAATAGATTTAATATTTTTATAATCTGAATCATATAACTCTCTTGCTTCCCTACATTCATTTTGTAAATCTAACAATGCTTTAAAAGATGGAAGAGTAGATCCTATTTGCTCTAAATTAGATTGGATACTAGTAAACCTTGGCCATAACCTTGAAAAAATAACCATTATCAACATTAATTGAGCTGGCTGGGCCATGAACATCTTTATCGAAAAAAAGACAAAAATCGCAATTAAAAGTGAAGAAACAACCTTGAAGATCATTTGAGAAGTTGTATTTAATGTAGTTAACTTAATTCTGTTTTTTTCCATTTTTTCAGTTAAGGAAAGAAACCAACTCAAATGAGAATCTTCTAATGAATTACTTTTAATATCCTTCATTCCATTAAGGTGATCAGTAATACCCGCTAAATATGTTTGTGTTAGTTGAAAAGTTTCTTTTCCTAAAGACTGAGACTTTTTGATAAATTTTCTGGAGAAGAAGATTAGGATCAATCCAAAAACTATGATAAAACTAGTCATTGTAACAGATAAATAAAGAGCTATACAGATTTGAATGAAAGTAAAAATAAGAGAAGATAAAAACTGTAAGAATAAATTAATACCCGCACTTACATTGAAGGTTTCATTTGTCATGATGTTGATGATATCAGATTTCCTCTTTTTCAGGTAAAATCCCCAATTTACTTGCAATAAACTTCCATAGGTCTCATCTCTTAAATGTCTAATAAAACCTTGCTGGATTTTCACACCTAGGATTGTTTGATTCCGCTTAAAAATACTTTGTCCCACCATTAAAATCACGTAAACTCCCAGTATCAATACAAGACTGATAGTTTCAGGAATTCCTACGAATAATTCATTAACCCAACTTAAAAAAGGAACTTCCTTTGTACTAATATCTAAAATACCGGTCAATCCAATCAACGGGATTAATAAGAAAATTCCTACGCCCTCTAAGAATCCTACTAAAATCATGCAAATAAGATTGATATAAAGAATTTTCCCCGAATAATCATGTATACGCTTGGTAAAATGCAAGAGATGCTTCATAACCATATCCTCCTATCACAGAGCTTGTTTCTTCGTTATCCAGAATGTCTACATAGCATTTTGCAATATTGCTGAGTTACGACATTTGAAGGAAAGGTATTGGGGCACATTGTAGCTTTATAAGAACTTCTACCTAATGGATATAATAGAATAAGAATGGGGTTGGTGATTCGAAGAAATAGGGATTTGTTTCTTTATATACTCTCTATTATAAACAACCGTCTTCGGAGGAAATCGTGCTATACGTTCCCCCGTTTATTAGAGGTATAGAGATCACTAACTAGATTCTTGTTCTTCCAGCTTTTCAATGCTGTTCTCTTTAGCGAACTTAGAAACAACCGTGAACCTATCCATCACTTCAGCACCTGTTATATAAAAAGGACCGCTACGTAGCCAAGCATGTGCAATGAGTTCTCCATTCTCATCCTTAGCTGTTCCTAAATAAAGAGTACTCTCAATATTTCTTTTCTCCAGCATTTTCATGCCAGCCATTGCCTTTACTAGGCATTGGCTTTCCCAAAAAGTATAGCGACTCATAATTCGAATTGCTCGCGATATACTAGCTAATACCTCTTTATTCGATGAACTGGAGATATATGATGTTTCTTTCATTTGTTCACCTAGTAAAGGAGCAACTTTTGAAAATGAGATACTCTTAAGATAACGAGCTCTACCTAAATGTAAAAAGGCCTCAATAAACAGTAACTTTGTTTTATTATTCAATCGAAGAAAAGTATGAGCTTTCTTTGTGATATTCATTGTTTCCTCCTAGAGCTAGACATTCATGATACTAGGAATTGATGCTTTCTTTTATATTAACTAAGTCTTGCTCTAACAATTGACTTAAAAAAGCAGTGACTTGTTCCTCACACTCGGTTTGAGTTACATCATATTGAGACTGTAATGTTGTAACTAAATCATGAATCGTAATGGGCTCCTTCATTAGCTCCCATATCTCTCCACCCAATTCCCCTAAATTATAATACTTACCTTTGTGAACGCTTAACATCACTTTTTCTCCATCCATATCACTTACGATGTTACCCTCCCTTTGTACAATTGCTTTTTCTAACGTAATTTGTTGTGTTTTCAAAATAAAGAATCCTCCTCGTTTATATTTTCTAATATTTGAGATACAAGATGATTTACTGTAAAACCTGTGTTAGGTCGTTGTAATTGATACATTTGAATTTTTTTATAATATTGACTGATTCAGTAAAATGCCACTCCATCAAGCCTAACCGGGGAACCAGAAAATTTCGATAAGTATGATAATACAAAGTTCGGAATCGTTCTAATTGATTTAGTTTTTGAATGGTAACTTCTCCATGTTCTGTTTTTACTAATTCAAACACACCTACTAGAGGTAAGGGTTCATTTGAAAAGCTAGAGGTAATTGGAATAGCGTATTTTGTTTCCCTTTCAAACAAAGGCTGGTAATCTAGATTATCCATTCCAAATGCATTCAAACTTTCTTGCCAAAGTTTTTGTTGAGGGTATGTGGGTGTTATAAAGGGTATATTTTCTTTTGAAAGAGAAATTGGCAGAATATCATCACTTAAAAGCTGAAATCCTTCTTTTAAAAAAGCGGCAGCAAGTGTTGATTTTCCAGCTCCTGAATCACCAACGAACGCATATGCCTTCCCATTGATATTTACTGCACTTCCATGTAAAGGTATCACTTTTTTCTGAAGTAAGATAATCCCCATACATGTTCCAAGAATATATAGTCGAATATGATCCTCATCAGAATTTGATATAGGTGAAACGGTAATTTTCTTTCCTTCTTGAATCTTAAATATGGCAATGCCGGGAACTTGAAACATAACCATATGATCCTCAACAACATATTTTTGTTTTGGCAAAAGAACTTGCTTCTCCCAAAGCTCTGATAAATCCCCGTATTCAATTTCCACATCGGTCAAGTCCTTGGAAATTCCGAATCTGGGTACTTCAGGAAGGGGTATTTCACTAAAAAGGTTCAATCCGAAAGCTCTATAACCTAAATTTTGTACAATCTCTACCATCTCTTTCACTCCAAATACTAGAAAAATTAATCAAAGCCCTTATACCTTAAAAATTGTATAAGAGCAGTTATTACTAGGGGAAAACAATCAAATCTTTAATTAACTATGGTGAACCATTTCATCTGGATCATTCTGCACACCATCAGGGATGGTTATACCAGGACCTCCCATAGTCATGTTAATGTTAAGTACTTCTAATTTTGGAGTTTGCCATTCTTTTTTCATTTTTGTCACCTCCCTTCAATGAGGTTATTTAATAGGCTCTGTTAAACTATATGGTTGATTCTCTTATTTCAACCATCATCATAAACATTGCCTTTTAAGAAAACGATAAACAATTAAACCTCTCATTAAAATTCTAAATTCAGAATCAAATGCAACATTAGGCTGGGGTTCTGTGCGAAACTTGTTAAGCGCCTTCTTAATTGCTCCCATATTCAAAAAATTAGCTATAAACGGATCCTGACTAAGCTGTTCCACTTCACCAATAAATGCATTCCAGTTTGGGAGCATTCTAGCAATGGTATCTGCACCCTGAACTCCCCGAGTTTTCTGGTTTAATCTAATGTCATCAGGCAAATACCCTTTTGTGGATCGTCTAATGAGTGATCGATCTAAACCATTCTGCACAAATTGTTCCAAAGGAAGGGATAAACAAAATTGAATAACTCGTAAATCATTCGTAGGGTCATGTCCCTGTAATGAATACAGCAAGGATAATTTAGTTCCACTTGTTCCCGTTGTATTCCACATATTCAGATAACCAAAGTGATTTTTCCTAATCTCATTAATATTTGTAGGATTAACGCCCATTATATTGATTCCTTGTTCCTCTAGTTTAGAAAAAACTTTAGTTCTCCGAGCAAAATCATCATTAATTAATAATGGCGAATCATCTTGATTATTTGCTTTGATATTAGGATGAAAAGGATAAGCCTTTTTTCCAATCACTTTCATTACTCTCGATCTTTTTACTCCCATATTTTCGCTATAAGACTTTACTTCATGATAAAGGCGGATCCATCTCATTTTTCTTAATAATAAGGCATAGTAATCAAAAGTCGGTCCCCAAGAAATTGTAAAATTTCCCCTTGCACCGTTTAACAATACTCCTATTCCAAGCTTGTTAGCCTCTTCATATATCCCCTTCACCCAGACAGAATTTTCAAAAAACTTATAGGGCATTTCCATTATTTCTAGCCAATCATCTAGTACTGATAATGAGCTTTGGCCTTCAAACTTTAAATACTTAGCATTGATATTTCCAACATGATTAACTGTAGATTTAATAAGTGGACTCTCATCTGCTAATCGTTGTTTTGGGGTCCAATCATCAAATTCATCAATAGGGATAGAGCTAAAGGTATATAATTTTTTGTTTTGGTTTCGGAGGGTATTTGCAGCAAAGCTGACAACCGATCCTGAATCCAATCCACCGCTTAAATTGGCTCCCACTTTACGGTGTGTCCGTAATCTCGAAGTAGCTGCTCTTTGAAAAACATCTCTAAAAGCCTCTTCATATTCGTTATTTGATTTCAAGTGCAATTTCTCACTATCTACTACGGAACAATATCTCGAAAGCATTACTTTATTTTCTACTATTGATATTGTATGGGAGGGAGGTATTTGATCTATATTTTTATAGACTGTTGAAAAAGCATCTACAGTATCATTCATCCCTGGTATTGCTAAAAACTCCGCTAACCACTGCTCATTCAGTTTTTTTTCGATATATGGTAATTTAAGAAGAGGTTCAATAGTTGTACAAAAAGTAAACTTCTCATGATTTTTGTGATAATAAAGCGTTCTACTCCCTGCGAAATCTCTTGCCCCAAATAACTTTCTTTTTTTCTGATCCCAAATCATAAATGCAAAGTCACCGATTAAATGCTTAGGAGTTTCTTCACCCCATTTTTGATAACTTAATAGAATAAGTTGACTATCAGTTAAAATACTTCTATCTATTTTACTAATATGTAGTTTGTCGAATAATTCTTCACGATTATCAATAATAGCGTCAGCGGTAATTGTACATTGCCTTTCAGAATCGTGGAACGGAAGCTGTTCACCTACAGATTCAGGAGTAATCCATTGAGCGTGGCAACCTAGAAAAACCTTTTCTGAATGCCATATTTGGATAGAATCAGCAGGGTATTTCTGTAAAGCCGTCATTAGATTACGACCATACTGGAGATTTACAGGCTCTTCATTCATATGATAAATACCGGTTATAGCACTCATGTTTTCCCCCTGCTTACTTTGTTATGTATATAAATTTCATAGCGTACTAATATATTCTACTCGTTCTAGATTTCTATTATTTTAAAGTAGTAGTAGCACAAGTTAGATGTACCCAATGTTTTTATTGATACCCACCACAACCTACTAGTTACATATCCTATAGTATTTGAAACATATTACTTTATCTTCCTTCGATGTTTGTTAAAAACCTTGATGAAAATACTTTTATCATCTGACCTAAAAAACTTAACCCCAACTAATTTTAAGGGTGTCCATATTTCTCTCATTTGAAATAGAGGCATTAAAAACATCCCTTTCTTCATCAACTAAGTAACTGCTGCTTTGTACTTGTGTCTTTACTTCAGTGATTTATTTCGCTCTCTTTATTATTTATTAGTAATCTCATTTTAGTTTAAAATACCTAAATGTTCGATTGGCTATACTCTAAAATTTAGACATCCACTGGCTTATTTTCTTTTGCACTATTAGCTAAGCGGCATATATTTATGAACTGATCTTGTAGCTTTGTACTTTTTTACGAACTTTCCGTTCTTTATAACGAATTATATATGCTAAATTTACCATCCATTTATTCCTATGTCAATTATTTTTCGAATATTAAATGTTTATATACAAATGAATTTTGAGTATTTCTGAGCCCTCATAATCTATGTTCTCCACCATTATTCCTTTTCCCTCCAAAAAAGTTCAATACTATTTACTTTATTTATTAATAATTCTGACATCATAAATCTTAACAGGAGACTCATTAGAGCTAAAACAACAATCAATATCATTAAACCATAAGCATATTCATCATAGACTTAGCTATTAATGCAGTTTGTATATTAATATTAACACTTTAATATATAGTTTGATGTCGTAATATAGGGACTCCCCTATTCTATAAAGTAAATTATCCTGTACCGTAGTTTCTTACTATAAGCCGAGAATTATTTATCAAAAAGTTAATGCTTTATTCAGTCTTGTTTTGGGAAAGAGTTTCAACCAAAACTTTCACTTAGAAAAGATGTTGTTAGTTCATCTATGTTAACCTTGACATTTTGTTTATCAATTTCTTAAACTGCCCTTACAGCTTTACACCAAATAGTTAACCTTCTCGCATGTGGCAGTAGAAAATACTTCAGCAGAAGTTGTTGAATAAACAATTTACATTTCGACTTATAAAGTCGCAAACATTCGCCCTTTTAACTACATCTTGTAGGAATTAAAGCATTAGATCATATGTATAAATTGGATGATAATCCATAAACTACCACTCTAGAATTCAAATAGATGGACAAAGTGTCCTATATACCTATTTTTAAGAAGATATACTTTCGCATATATGGTAATCCTCTTGCCATTGATACATAATCTGAATAACCCATTTTGTCTTTGAAGAATACTCTTTCGCCCCATATAATATTTTGCATAGGGTTGTTTAAGCTGTTTTTTCCTAAAGAAAAATTCACCTTGCAGTGGGAAAACCAAATTTCGGGGTAATTTACTTTTAAGAAAATCCTTCTCCCTATCTATCATAAGAGCGGATTTTAGAACAAGATATCATGTGGCTCATTTTTTGTGCGATCTTTTCGTATTTTAGTAACTAAATTCTTTTCTCAATTTTGAGTTATTCCAGAATGAAATAGGTGACGTTTACAACGGATATGAAATTAGAAACACTGATGAAATGTCATATGAATGCCATTACATGGACTGCTTGAATAGATACTCTATGACAATATGAAAAAAGTCCAGTTGAGATTTCTTACAACTGAACTTTTGTGTAAACCTCATCGACCTCAAAACAATATAAATGGAAAGAAAAGTTATTTTTGTAAAATAATTTCTCCCAAAGAAAAACTACATTAAACCCGCTTTAAACTAATTATTTCCGTAGTATATGGCTAGTTCATAAATCAAACGATTAAAGAACAATCAGTTCAACGGCTACAACACGAAAAAAATCACTTTAGACTTTGGGAACTAAGTCACTCTTCCCAACTATTCATTGTGAAATTCGAAAAAAAGGCTGGATTATTTCATCTCATACTTAGGGAAAAAAATATTTCGTCCCTGACAGTGACATTACATAATCAAAATAAAATCTATAATGAGCAAGCAAGAATCCTAGCGCAACAACCTATTTAACTGGAAAATCAAATGTTCATGTAAAGCTAGAACCTTATTTAGGATTGCATCAAACAGAAAAAGAGCGGGTACACAAAAATCCTACTGGCTTGGCGTCCACAGATTGTAGTTCCTTTCTCCTTTGGAATTCTTAAAAGAAGTTGGGAATATATATTTTCCCCTGATATTAAGTGTAATTTCTAATTAAAACCAAAAAAATATTCCTGATGGAATTGTACTTTTGAACTTGCCCTAGATTTAATGGAAATCTCGTCCATGACTTCAGAGGTTAATCCACTTCTCTTAGAGTTCATATTTGAACACATATTACACATAATCTATCATCTCAGTACATTTATAATCACAGATAAAACTTTTTGCTTTCTTCCTTTTAGAAAATATTTTTGATCTATTCAAAAATTTGTATGAGATTAAAAAAATTCTCTGGCATAATGAACAAAATATTAATCACTTTTTTGGTAAATTTTAGTTATCGAAAAGACTATGATAAATGTGCGGGTTAAGTGGGTAGAAAGTGGATGTTTAAAGTCCCCTCATTTTAATGTTCCTATTAATTCATGTAGACATTACATCGATATAACCACATTATTTATACTTTGCGTAACGTTAACTTGACCCGACACTATCGTTGATTGATTAGTTATATTTCCAATAGCATTTTTTATAGAAGTTTTAGCTGATGCTAATAATAACTGTCCATTAATAACTTTGTTACCTTGAATTAAATTAATTGTTGAGGATCCCCCCAACACATGTATGGCAAATGCGATATTGGAAAAATTATTATCAGTAATAACAATATCGGGATTTATTCCATCTAAAGCAATAACTGCAGATTTATATACTAGACCAATAGGACCTTCCCTGTGATTATGTGAAACAGTAATCTTATCAAAATTTGAAAGCTGTAAGTTATGCTGCATTCCTGTACCGATAAATCTATTATTGTTAATAATTGCAACCTTATCACTACTTACTATCGATTTAATAATTATAGAGCCATCATTTATTGGTAAAGAGGTTATTGTGTTATCTGCAAATATTATCAATCCTCTTACAAATAATCTAGATGTGTTACAAAGTCCTATAATTGTATTTTGTGATACATCTGAAACTGACATATCTTGGCTGTAACAATATTCAGGGAAAGGTTCATTCAGATAGAAAACGTTTGCTCTATTATCGGGTGTACTAACATCAAACACATTATGTTTAATCAATAATGTGTGGTGTGATCCGTTTCCGGTAATTGCAGGTCCTATACTTGTTTTAAAATGACATCCTGAAACAGTTAATTCAGCAGCACGTGATGTTACTCCTAATCCCCCCAAAACTTGGCAGTCTATAACTCTCATATCCCATGCACCCTCGTGTGCAGAGAAACCAAAAGCATCTTTATGAATTACACAATCCTGATAAATAACAACAGTTTGACCTCTGGCAACATCAAACCCATGCCAGCCCGAAAAAGAATGACAATTAATAATATGGGTTAAATAGTTATGTGCTACTATAATTCCATATCCAAAGCTTAGACTATTTGGTGAAAAAAGGGTATTAACATATCCTTGGTCTTTCGTAACATATCCATGATCTTTCAATCTACAATCTTTAACAAGACCGCTTCCTGAGTATTGTATGTATATTCCGTTACGTTTTGAATGTTGGACTTCTATATCTTCTATAAGATACCCATCTTGACCTCTTATAGATAGTAACGTTCCTTCATCATCCCGATTAGAAGATTTTAATGTACCGTTTTTAACAGTTAATCGTTTTGCTAATTTAAAGAAAGAAACAATAATGTCCCCTTTAACAGACGCAGATACTTTCTGTTCTTCTGAAATGTCTCCAACTATTAAACCATTTACGTATATAGTATTTCCATCAATATCTCCGATTGTATAATATTGAATTAAAGGTATCCCTTTAACCCAATTTACAGGCGACTGAATGGAAACCAAATCACCCTTCTCTACCCCTGTTACATCTCTTACTGTGAAGTTAGTTTTCTTTCTTTTTAAATCGCTAACCAGTGTAGTTGTTTTAAAAGGTGTACTGCTTTTTGATCCAAGAATAATACTCCCACCACTACCAAAGTCTATAGTCGAACCCATCATATTCCAATGTAGGTGCTTTACACCTGTCGTATCAATATTAATTAATCTTTTTACAAGATATGTTTTTTGGGGATCACTAACCAATTTTCCGTTAATATTTTTCACATAATTTAATGCGACTTCAATAGCATCGCTATCATCAGCTTTACCATCACCTACTGCTCCAAATCTACTTAATGAAATGCCTCTATCGGAAACTTCGTTCAGCATTTTCTTTCTATTATTACCAGTATTCGATTCAACCTTTTGTAATACCATATTTTCATCATCTTTTTTTACTGTATACCCAAAAATGAAAGCAAAAATAAAAATTAAAAAATTCTGTAAGAACATTCTTCGTTTCACTGTATGACACCCCTAGTAATAATTAACGTTACACATTTGTTCATTAAATAAATGGTACGTTAATCCTGAAATTTTCCAGTGCTAATTTTGCACCTAGCATCCTACTCACTCAATCCGAATATATAATAATAAGTGCATCACGACCACTACGTAAATATATTGCAATGAAGGTATTCTAAATTGTGTTCTTAACCAAGTATATTCGGAAGAAGGAAAATCAAATCCAACCCTAAAAACATAGTGGTAATAAGGAATTCGGGAAAAATGGATTCAAAATAAGTAGAAAGAAGTAATAAACCTTTGATTCCTCGAGAAAATTGAAGGTATTAAACTATCATCCAAGAATTACACCTTATTAAAAAATGAGGGATAAAGAAACTGTTATTAGAAAATAGCCTTTTTTCTTTCTACTATAAAGCCCATCAAGCTTTCGGTACTAAAAGAATATAAATTTTCTATCATTTTCTTGTTGAAATTCAAACAATTGAAAGGATATTAAAAGAAAGAGAATCAAGGTATCCTCTTTAATTTAACACTTTATGAAGACATACAATATTTTGAACCATGAATAAACTCCACTGAAGTTACTCATGCTCTTATTTCATTAGAATTGCTTACAGCTTTTCCTAAATTGATTGGTTAATGTACTAGGTCTATAAAATACTCTTGATTTATTTAACTTCTAACAAATATAAGTTTATTGAAAAATATCCTTCGAGAATTAGGAAAGCCAATCGCAGACTAGTAACTAAACAAGTTGGAATACAACCAGGATAGCCAGCTATAAAGGATTGGCAAATTGTGAGTATGGGCTTCAAATCAGTCATCTAAAAAAATACTTATGAAAATATGAAAAGTCATAGTCATGCAAACAGAAAAATCTGATAATTACAACATTTATTTCACCAAATATTTTTTCACATTTCAATCTTAAAGGATTCTCTCCTATGATTAGAACCATGAAAACTTTCTATATGCCCTAAGGAGAAAAATTCTAAGATTTCTTTATCTTTCTCCAACCAAATAAAAATGGACGTAACGGAAAATATAAAAAATGAAGTGGTTTAGGCAACCTCAATGTATGTGCATCTGCAGAACTAGGATAAAATACTTTAACGATATAGAAAAGTATTTCTGAATTAGTCTGTGATGATAAAAGATATCTATTAACAAATAGAGACTTCTGAATATTAGAGTTCACATGGAGAAAACGGTTATAGCACTTATGTCCGAAAAAATCTTTAGGAACTGTTTTATGTAAATGCTCCGAATCATTTATATAAAATATTGCCATTTGTGCTAATCTTTTCGCGCGGTTAGTTTCCATTAATTTTTTCATATCTTCATTGATGGGTGTATTTAAAAGTTGAGATGCCAAAATAAGTACTTGTCCAGTAATATATTGTTTTTGGTATTCTGACGTTAATAAGTTATTGATTCTAATTGTTTTACATTTTCTTAACATTTTATCAATATCAACCAACCATCTGAGACGAAACCAAAGATGACGTGAACCATGTGAAACAAGATACAAAAATAAATCCTCTTCTCCCAAGAAATAAATTGGATAGTTCGTAAGTTCACTAATCCTATTCCTATCCCATAAATCGTCAAAGGACGGTTCCTTAGATGGATATGGTTGTAGCCTCCAATGAATCTCAAGTTGGATTTTTCTTTCAGGATGGAAATAAGATACGTGATGTTCCCTCCATTTCCGCTCGTTTAATATTGTTGTACCCTCTTCTCTTTCGTAACCATCATTCAAAAGAAGTTCTTCTGCTCTTTCTAGATTATATTTAGGAATGAGAATATCTAAGTCTTTGGAGGTGCGTAGGGATATTGCTCCATAAAGGTCCGCGACAATTACTGGGCCTTTCAAAAAAAGTAGACGAATCTGATTTTCAGTAAATAATCTACTTATTTTTTCCATTTCTCCACTTAAAAGAAGCATTTGAAGGGTATTCTTTTTATATTCTTGATACAATGTTTGTATAACTTGTGAAGGAATCAAGTTTCCATCAATCATTTTTAATTTAGTATAAATTAACGGATAAACACGATGATGTCTCGCTAAATGAAGAAATCGTCCCCAATTAATATCTATAAATAATTCCTTCTTATTTAGAAGGAAAATTTCATTACTTTCTGTCTTTAGAATTTCAAGTAATACCCTTAATTCCTTAGGAAATAAATTCAAATTGAGTTTAAAATTATCATTCATGTCTTATTCCTTTCATTTTATGATTTCAAAAGAAGAATTTATCGTATCATTTCAAAAAATAACAACACCCTTTCAATTAGAAATTATTTTATTTTAGAATGAACCACAAAATCTGCATTAACATATATATTTATATTTTAATGCAGATTTTGAACTATCCATTCTAAAAACAACTAAATTTTAGTAAAGTACCTAATCGTATAAATAGGTAATATAATACCAGGAACCACTAACGAAAAAATAGTTCCAAGAATAATAGCAACTACGCCCAAATCCGTGTGTTGAACAAGATAAACAGATATTGGAATATTAATAACTGCGACTATCCCATAACAAATCATTTGAATATTTAACTTACTTAGTCCATTTAAAATCACCTGGAATATATTGCACCACATATGAATAATTGTAAAAATCACCATGAAAATTGTTAATTTATTTGAAACTAAAATATTAGACCCTGTCCAAACTTTTAATATTAATGGTGATAAAAAGCCTATAATTAGGACTCCTATTACAAGTAAAAAGAAAACTATTAATAGCTTAAAAAGTGTTTTTCTATTTTCATTAATATTATTTTCAGCTGTATCTCTTATAACTTTAGTCCATATAGGAGTAAGGACAATACCTAGTATTATCGTGTTTACACTTAGTAATTTATTTACCAATTGATAAGATGTCACCTTATCAACTCCTATATATCTACTTATTAGAAAATTATCAGTATTAAATAGGACGATAATAGCTAATTGTAATATTAAAAACTTAAGTCCTACATTGGCTATATCTTTAATTAAGGATTTATTAAAATACTTAAAACTTAAAGTTAAGTTTTGCTTGTTCAATTTAAATATCCATATTGTGGTAATTACTAATACAATAACAGACGTTCCAATATAAATTCCACCTAATAGTATTAAATCATTAACCTTCATTAAATATAGAACTGAAATAAAAATAATATTTATAACGTTAACTAATGCTTGAATGCCAGATATTAAATATGATTTAAAAATGGCATGTAAAATCGCAAATATTATTGAAAAATAAAAATTTAAAGCATATAAAATAAATACAACACAAATAAATAGAGTCAAGTATTCATTAGAAACCAAATCACCATTAACGCTAAATATTTTATTCCAATCAATAAAATCAGCAGATATTGTAGCTCCAACAATAATTATTATAGTTGGTACTATCATTAAAATATAAGTAGTACTTATATACATGTTTGATAATGTAATATCATTTTTTGATATAGATTCAGTAAGTTTATTCCTTAAACTGTTCCCCATTCCAAAATCAAAAAAGGTTATCCATGTTAGTATTGAAAAAATAGTTAACCATATTCCATTTAGAACTTCATTTGAGAAATACCTATAGATTAGTCCCATCAAAAGAAAATTTGTTAGTACTCCAAGAGCTCGAAAAAAACCCATTCCAAAAATATTTTTTATGACAGGACTATTTATTAAGTGATGTCTTAACTTATGCTTTAATTTCATAAAAATCTAACTCAATACTTTCTTTATTTTTGCTGGTACCCCAGCTACCAAAGAGTTTTTTTAATATCGTTTATAACTACAGATCCAGCGACAACAACTACCGACTCTCCTATATCAGCTCCATTAACAATTGTTACTCTAGTCCCTATCCAGGTGCCACTTTCTATTTTTGTATTACACCTTAATCCTAAACCAGCTCTTCTATTGCTATCACCTATATGATGACCTCCAGTATTTATTGTAATATGCGGAGCTAAATCGCATCTGTCTCCAATAGTAACACTTCCATTACCATCAATAGTAAAGTTTTTTCCTATCCAACATTCATTTCCTATCTTTATATTACTAACATAATTAATATAAAGTGGCCCAACTATTTTAGTTCCTTTTCCAACCTCTATTCCTATTATTCTAAGAATAAAATTTTTTAAACTAAAAAATCTACTACCTTTAAGAAAATTATTAAGGATAGCTAGAAAAGCATAAAATACTAACTTTTTCATGGTTTACTTCCTCACCTTTTTATATGTAATTATTCTTAACTACTATTTTATTCATACTCTTCACTACAAGGAGCTATTTCATAAAATTAAAAATAACCAAATTTTAATTGGTTATTTTAATAAAATGACTTTATTCAACGTTCATTAACCTCAGGTTTTCTAGTGTCTATTAATACATATAGCGCAATAAACATATAACACCATATTCCTATATTATTACTGCTAAAAAATACCATTTCACCCATACTAATAAGAATAGTTGCAAGTGGCAAAAAACAACTGTATTTGAAGTTGCTCTTATTTACCCAAAAGACTCTAGTCATATATGAAAAAAATAACAAAAATCCGAAAATTCCACTATATGAAAGTACTGATAATACTAAATTTCCTGGTTCAACTATAAATTCAGCACTAAATATATATGATTTATAAGGTAACACTGGAACTGCAAACCCATTACCAAACCAAGGATTATCTATAAAGTTCGAAAGAGTGTTTTCTATTTGATTAGTTCGAGAATATAGAATATTTCCTTTTTCTTGTCCTTTATACAAAAATTCAGTTAGAAAATTAATTACATTAGTACCTAAGATTATTAAAATTACTGCTATTCCTGAAAAATTGACAATAATTATTTTCAATAATTTATTACAATTAACAAAAATTAGGTAGATGAATAATAATACTAAACATGATATCAATGCCGTCCTCGATTTACTTAGAAATATCATTAGCAAAGTAATTAAAGATAGGAATAGAGATATTAATAAGTATAATTTTTGTTTGTTTTTATTAATTTGCAAATACGAAAGAAATATAGCAATAAATAAAACAGCTAAGACTCCAAACATATTTGGATTATTAGTAATTCCTTGAAAAGAAGAACCATTCCTCAAGTAGCTAACTGGAAAAGGGATGATAAGGAAAGAAAAAATAATTATTAGTTTAAACATTGTTAACATCCATTTTAACCAATCATAACTTTTAATTGTATATCCCACTCCAATTAAAATGCCTGAAAAAATCACTGCATAGCTAAGGAGTTTAAAAATGGAAACAATTGGTAACGAACTGAAAACTAACGCAACAAAAATATTATATAAGACAAACAAAAATAAAGGAGATAAAATCCATTTTATCTTGTTAATTTCATTTTTTTCTAATTTATTAAAAGAAAGCAATAAATAAAGGGAACAACCAAATAAAATAATCCATTTAAGATATTGTAAATTTCCAATATCGACTGCAATTCCTGGATTAATTATGGTTCGCAAAGTTATAATGTTAACTATCTTTATTGCTCCTATTTCTCTTTGTCTTAAGAATATTAATAAAATAAATAATGATACTAATAGAGTGCTAGTGCTAAGAAAACTAAATAAAGTTAAAAATACAATGAATACCCACTCAAGTGTATTTTTTTTAATTCTAAAATTACCATGATCTATTTTAGAGGTAGGTTTCTTAATTTTCATATTTTTATCCTTTATTTACTATAGATTTAAAAATATTAATATGTTTAACTGCCATTTTTTCAATTGTGTATCCTTTTATTTTCTTCAAATTTTCTCTTGACATTTTTTCTGCATTTTGTTCATTTTCTAGAATTTCAACTATCCGCCTTTTAAGCATACCACTATCATTGACTGGTATTATAAACCCATTTTCATCATTCTTTATTAGTTCAATCCCAGCAACACATTGATCAGTAGTAATGACTGGTAACCCGTGAGCCATAGCTTCATTTATAACTAATCCCCAAACGTCCCCTCGAGTTGGCAATACAAAAAGGTCACTTGCCTTATAATATTTTATTAATTCATCTTTAGATTTAAAATTAATAAAATGCACATTTGTAAGGTCCATTTCTTTTTTTAATCTAATATATTCTTCAGTAGGTTCTCCACCAATAATATAAACTCCAATGTTCTTAGGAAATGCCCTACATGATTCTAAAAGGACATCGAATCCCTTTTGGTGAATAAACCGCCCAACAGAAAGAATACACTTATCTTCAGAAATATTTAGTTGCTCGCTTTAATTCATTCTTCATATTTTTTTTTGTTATATTTTTCAGAACATCTTTCTCTAGAATAGATGTGAACGGGTAAGTGAAGATATTTTTTTCATGAGCTCCATAGTATAACAAATACTTCTTAGTTTCCTCCCCTGTACATAACCAGTACGTTGCACTGCTAATAAAGTATTTTTTTATGGCATATTTTATTTTAGTATCATCTTTTATAAGCCCACCATCAGTATTTAAAATAAAGGGTATTTTTCTTTGTTTTAAAATTTTTATGGCAAGCATACCTGTAGGTGTACTATAACCACCTACAATTATTATATCAAATAGGTCTTTTTTAAGATAACTAGCAACATTAAAACAAATAGCCATATTCTTTTTAAATTTAACACCATTTAAAAATATTGCCTTAAAATTATTAAAATCATTATCATACCAAGACATATCTCTTTCTTGAGAAGTTTCTCTTTCAAATAAAACTGTTAATTCACAAGATTTCCCTAATTCTTTAAAAAAATTCACTCTATAAGGTGAGGGGATGTTTACTAAAAATAGTACTCTAGGTTTTTTTTTGTCCACATTAATGTACTCCTATTTATTCATTTCATTATCGAACATTTCTATATGTTCCATGATAGACCCTTGATTTCTAACCTTTTCCATCCCATATTCTATAGCTTTAAGAGATGCGTTTTTATAATCATTACTATCCATTAATAAGTAATGTTTGATTGCACTAAAATAATCATCTTGTTGTTCTAATGGAATATCAAAACCCACTTGAAGATCCTTTAACCCTACCCACGGAGTCTTATTACTTATAATGACAGGACAGCCAGCTAAAAAAGCTTCTTGTATAACATGGCCAAAATTCTCACCTTGTGTTGGTAATAGAAATATATGATATTTGGAAAGTACATTGATTACATCATTATAATCAATTGGTCCTTTATAATTAATTGATATTGTGTTTCCTATTTTGTTAATTAGTGATGAGCACTCTTCCCAGTATTCTCCATCTTCTATAGGACCATATATATCAAAAGAAATTTCATTAGGAAGCTCATACGATTCAGCTATTTTTTTAAGAATGTTTAGTGAATAATCTAAGTTTTTTATTTTAGAAATACGAGACAAAGTAACTATCTTTAACTCTCCTATTTTTTTTTCTCTTGAAATGCCCTTTAATTCGACTTCATTATTAACAATATTTCCTGCTGTCCATACTTTTATATTTCCGCCAAAGACATTGTTTATATCTTTTTTATCTAACAAAGAGGTACTTGTATAAGTTACCTTCTTATGAATACCTAGTATTTTATATATCATTAAAAATATTTTCTTTTTTTATCTTTAATCGATAAAGCTCCAGGTGAAAATTCTCCCCTTGGGGCTATTATTAGTGGCTTTTTAATGACATTAAAAAATTTCAGAAATTGAATTATTACAGAATGTTTTGAGAAGAAGCTACAGGTATACACTAAATCATAATCTAAATTTTTAATTATATTTCTTATATAATTAAAATCTTTTCCTTTTGGAATATAAAATACATTTGCTTTTCCAACTGTATTCCATGACCCGATTCCAACAGTTTTATAAGTCTCTGTAGCGTTCAAATCCCTATCTCCTGTAATTATATAAAAATTATAATAGGTGCTCAATGCTTCTACTATATTAAGAATTGATTTTACAGGTCCTCCATATAATTTACCTGGTAAATACGGACCTATTATTATAATGTTTTTTTTCACTTATGCATCATCCTTCAATAAAAAACATATGAACTTTATAAAGAGAAATATATAAACATTAAAAGATTATTTTTACAATCGCCAATAAGAAAAATTTGAATTCTCTGCAGTCTTCCGATTAAATATCCCTTTTATATCTATCAATACTAAGTTATTATTTTCATAACTATCTGTTATAGCATTCAACTCTATTCCGGATGTTCCAACCGGGGTTTTGTCTTTCCTATACATTTCTTTTAAATTTTCTAAAGAAATATCTAAAAACTCTTCATGAGGTACAGCAAATATAATTGCATCTGCATTATTAATCTCATTTTTTCGATGTAATTCAATATTGTACTCTTTAAAAACCTCATCCTTATCTGCTACAGGATCAACCACTATAATATTAACTCCATAATCTTCTAACTCGTTAATAATATCTATCACTTTAGTATTTCTACTATCCGGACAATTTTCTTTAAATGTAATTCCAAAAATAGCAACGTTGGCCCCTTTAACTTGTTTTCCATTTTTAATAAGCTTTTTAATAGTATTTTCAGCGACGTATTTCCCCATTTCGTCATTTATTCTTCTTCCTGAAAGAATAATTTGAGAATGGTATCCTAAATCCTCTGCTCTATATACGAAATAATATGGATCAATTCCAATACAGTGACCACCTACAAGACCTGGAGTGAAATTTAAGAAATTCCATTTAGTACCTGCAGCTTCTAAAACAGATTTAGTATCGATGCCCATTTTATTAAAAACGATAGAAAGCTCATTCATAAATGCAATATTTATATCTCTTTGAGAGTTTTCTATTACTTTTGATGCTTCTGCTACTTTTATACTCTCGGCGCGATGAACGCCTGCTTCAATAATCATTTCGTATACTCTAGCAATTAAATCTAATGTTTCTTCATCCATACCAGATACTACTTTTACTATAGTCTCTAGTCTATGAATTTTATCTCCTGGATTAATCCTTTCAGGTGAATACCCTACCTTAAAATCCACTCCACAAATTAAACCTGATTCCTTTTCTAGAATAGGAACACATATATCTTCTGTAACTCCTGGATATACTGTAGATTCAAAAACCACCACAGATCCTTTAGTAAGATTTCTCCCAACTGTTTTACTAGCTTCTGTAACGGGTTTTAAATCAGGAGTTTTATCGCTATTTATAGGAGTAGGCACAGCAACAATATGAAACTTAGCATCTCTTAAAAACTCTTCATCCCACGTAAAAAGAGCCGTTGTTTCTTTTATCGCGTTGTCCCCGACTTCTTTAGTAACATCTACTCCGTTAATATACTGCTGCACTTTTTCTTTAGATATATCAAAACCTATTACATCTGCAACTCTAGAAAATGCCACAGCTATCGGCATACCGACATAACCTAGTCCTATTACAGAGATTTTTTCTTTTCTATAAGCAATGTCTTCATAATATACCATCTTAATTTCCCCTTACTTGAAATCTATTTTTTTCTCCAAACTGCTTCATTAATTATTTTCACATAGCTCTGAATAATCTTTATTACTTTAATTGAAACGTTCTTATCTTTATAATCATTAGCAAGAAGTGTTTCTTCTTCATTTCTCCACATAGCTCTACTTAATTCGACTGCTTGGACAATATCCTCCTCAGTAATCCCCCCGACAATAACTGTTCCTTTATCTAACACTTCTGGTCGTTCCGTAGAAGTTCTAATTAAAACACCAGGAAAGTTAAGCATAGCTGACTCTTCAGAAAGCGTACCGCTATCAGATAAAACACAAAATGAATTTAATTGTAAGTGGTTAAAATCGAAAAATCCAAATGGCTTTAGTTGTCTTACTAGTGGATGAAATTTAACCCCTCTCTCTTCTATCTTCTTCCAACTTCTAGGATGGGTAGAGTAAATAATGGGTAATTGATAGATTTCAGCAATATTATTAAGTGCATTCATTAATGAGAAAAAGTTCTTCTCATCATCAATATTTTCTTCTCTATGGGCAGAAACTAAAATATATTTACCTGACTCTAGTTCTAGATCTTTTAAAACCCTACTATTCTCTATCTTATTCATATTCTTATGCAACACTTCTGCCATTGGAGAACCTGTAACAAATATATGTTCTTTCCTTATTCCCTCAGATAATAGATACCTTCTGCTGTGCTCTGTGTAGGCCATATTAATATCAGACACATGGTCCACGATTTTTCTATTTATTTCTTCAGGCACATTCTGGTCAAAGCAACGATTCCCAGCTTCCATATGGAAAATCGGTATTTTTAAGCGTTTTGCCGCAACTGCACTTAAACAGCTATTTGTATCTCCTAAAATCAACAGAGCATCTGGTTGTTCTTGTTTTAGAATTTTGTAGGAAGCAGCGATGATATTCCCCATCGTTTCACCAAGATCTTCACCAACCACTCCTAAAAAATGATTAGGCTGTCTTATGCCAAGTTCTTCAAAAAAGATATCATTAAGACTATAATCCCAATTTTGTCCCGTGTGGACTAAAATATGGTTAAAGTATCTATCACAAGCTTTAATAACTTCTGATAATCTAATAATCTCTGGTCTTGTCCCTACTATTGTCATTACTTTCAACTTTTCCATTAAATTTATACCTCCAAATATATTGTATCTGGTTTTTCTGGATCAAAACATTCATTAACCCACATTACTGTTACAAGATCGCTTTCTCCTACATTTACAATGGAATGTGTATATCCAGTAGGTATATCTACAACTTGTAACTTTTCGCCGCTTACTCTATATTCAATAATTTCATCTGAATCTATCTTTCTAAATCTAATAAGTCCTTCTCCACTTACTACTAAAAATTTTTCATTTTTAGTATGATGCCAGTGGTTTCCTTTGGTAATGCCAGGTTTTGATACATTTACTGACACTTGTCCTCTTTCAGGAGTTCTAATAAACTCTGTAAAAGAACCTCTGTGATCACAATTCATTTTTAAATCATAGGAAAAGTTGTCTTCTGGTAAAAAGCTTAAATATGTACTGTAAAGCTTCTTCGTTAAGGCGTCTTCCATATTAGGAATGCTTAACTCTACTCTACTTTCTTTAAAGCTTCTTATACGTTCAGCTAAATCCCCTAATTTAATAGTATGTGTTGTTTTCACAAAGCAATATTGATTCTTTTTAGTCGGATTTCCTTCTAAAGCGTTTAAAAACTCTTCTAGAATATCATCAATATAACAGAGCGTTAATTGGGCATCTCGATTGTTAATTTGAATATCTATATTTCTAGCGATATTATAACAATACGTTGCTACAACCGTGTTGTAGTAAGGTTTACTCCACTTTCCAAATAAATTAGGAAGTCTGTATACCATTGCTTCAGCTCCTGTTTGATAACTATATTCAAACAAGACATCCTCTCCAGCTTTTTTGCTTCTGCCATATGGATTATCTTTTTCAGCCTGTATAGACGAAGTAATAAGCACAGGTGATTTATTATTATGTTTTTTTAATAGCTCTAGTAATTCCAGCGTAAAATGGAAGTTGCCTAGCATAAATTCTTTTTCATTGTCAGGACGGTTTACTCCCGCCAAATGAAAAACAAAATCGCATTCTTTTGTATAAGTATCCAATAAAGACGGTTCAGTTTCTCTCGTAACCTTAAGAATATCTACATAGCCTTTATTTTTTAATTCTGCAATTAAATTTTTCCCTAGAAATCCATTTGCTCCTGTAACGAGTATTTTCACTATATAAACCAACCTTTCTAAGCACCTAAAAGAAAATATATAGATGAAGCTAATGCCTGAACACGGATAAGGCGAAATAATTGCTTCATGAATTATTATTATTTTGAAGAAAGTACCTTCATATCCTTGAGTTCATTTTGAACATACTCTAATTCAAGTAGTTTTTCTTTTATCTGTTCAATATTTAAGATTTGCGTATTATGAGAGTTATATTCTTCTTCAGTAGATAGTTTTTTATCTCCTTCAGCAAAATATTTATCATAATTTAAATCTCTTTTATCTGCTGGGACCCGGAAGAAACCACCTAAATCCTCTGCAACTACATATTCTTCTCTGGTAAGCAGGGTTTCATATAATTTTTCTCCATGTCTTGTACCAATAACCTTAATCTCATTATCTGCCTTAAATAATTCTTTAATAGCTTTAGCTAAATCTCCAATGTAACTTGCAGGTGATTTTTGTACCATGATGTCTCCAGCTACTGCATTTTGGAAAGCAAATATCACTAGCTCTACTGCCTCTTCCAGACTCATTAGATACCTTGTCATATTGGGATCTGTAATTGTTAATGGTTGACCACTTTTTATCTGTTCAATAAATAACGGTATGACAGAACCACGTGAGGCCATTACATTACCATACCTTGTTCCACAAATAAGCGTTCTTTCTGGATCAACAGTTTTTGCTTTAGCAACAAAAACCTTTTCCATCATTGCTTTTGAAATCCCCATTGCATTAATTGGATAGGCTGCTTTGTCAGTCGAAAGGCAAATTACCTTCTTAACTCCATAATCTATGGCAGCAGTAAGAACGTTGTCTGTACCTAAAACATTAGTCTTCACTGCTTCTAGAGGGAAAAATTCACATGAAGGTACTTGTTTTAAGGCAGCAGCATGGAATACAAAATCCACATTATGCATAGCATTCTTCACACTGGCAAGATCTCTAACGTCACCAATATAAAACTTTAATTTTTCATTTTTATATAACTTTCGCATATCATCTTGCTTTTTTTCATCTCGTGAGAAAATACGAATTTCTTTAATATCACTATCCAAAAATCTTTCCATAACCGCATTTCCAAACGATCCTGTACCACCTGTAATTAGTAGCGTCTTATTCTTAAACAATTTGTTTTCCCTCCAATTTTAAGTTATCTCTAAAGTGTTCATCCATTCTGTTCAATAGTTCTTCTTTATTAAAGTTTTTATCATAGTAGTTTTTAGCATTAAAACCTATTTGCTCTAATTCTTTGCTAGATTTAGAAGATAATTCAATAATAATCTCAGTGAGTTTTTGTACATCACCAGCAGGACTAGATAACCCAGCATTTGACTCTTTAATTATTTGACTTGTTTCACCATCAGCAGATGCAATAATTGGAATTCCACATGCCATATAGGATTGGAGCTTTGCTGGAATTGTCATTGCAAATAATGGACTATTTGTCAAACACAAAAAAGCCGAATTGCAAGCTGCCATAAACTCTGGAATCCTATTTGCCGGTTGTTTGGGAATAAAATTAAACATATCATCGACATTATTAGATTTAACCATTTCAACTAAGGTTTCCTTATACCTGCCATCTCCGACAATGTTAAAACGAATATTTCTATTTAGTTGTTTCCCTTTTATCAAAACAGCTACTTTTGGTAAAATATCTAAACCTTGTGCGTTACCAATATTACCAGCAAATATTAAATTAAAAGCATCATCATTTGGAATTTCAGCGATACTCTCTTTCTCTAATGGCCTATAGAAGTCTTCAGCATATTGCGGCCAATATTCTATTAGTTCTCTCGGAACATTACGTTTTTCTATTGATTCTACAAAACTATTTGAAGTTGTAAAAATTTTAGTACACCGTGCATAGATATAATCAACCATTTTTCCAATAGCACCAATAATATGCTTATTAGTGATTCCGGTTATTATTTCAACATTTTCAGGCCAGAGATCCTGCACGTATAAGTAACATGGTATTTTTTCTTTTTTCGCATACCATACACCAGGCAAGGCTTGTGTCATCGGTGATACTTCAAAAATAAAGACATAATCAGCTTTTATTTTAGTGAATAACTTCCAAAAGAAACCTGATATTACAAAAGATAGATAATTCAAAGCGAGCATTATCGAAGTATTTCCCCTAGGTATAAGGGGAATTCTAATAATCTCAATTCCGTTATACATTTCTTTTCTTTTCTTAAACATCCCATATCCATCATAATATTTACCCTGTGGGTAGTTTGGAATTCCTGTTACAACTGTTACTTTGTATCCCCTATTAACCCATTCAGTACAAATATCATTAATACGAAATTGCTCAGGATAGAAGTATTGCGCAATAACTAAAATATGTTTTTTCAATTCCTTCTGTCCCTTCAACTTTTATTTTTCTGTCAACTCAATGGTTTTCCGTAAATCCCCTATTTGGTAATTCTCTTTATAGAGACTCATACTTTGATCATAACTGAAGTTACCAAATACTTTATTAATAAGTTCAGACTTAAAACCTATAACCTTCAGTATTGGATTGAACAACTTTGTGAGTATGATTTTCTTACCGTGCACATCTGCAATCAATTTGACCATCTCACTTGTCTTAACATATTCTCTATTTTGCGGAAAGAACAGTCCACTTTCTTTATTATCTATCATGAATCTAATAAATTCACAAAGATTATCAATATGGAGCATACTTCTCTGATTATCGATGTCAGGAAATACAGGTAGTTTTTGAGCTGCTTTTGCAAGCTTGGGAAAATTACCTTTAGAACCTTTTCCATAAATCATTGGCGGTCTAAGAATAGCAACTTTAAAATTATCACTTTCTAAAGGTTTTATACCTTTTTCTGCCTGCAGTTTACTATTACCATAAAAGTTACTCGGCGTAGGTACTGTATTTTTATCAATAACTCTTTTTTCACTGGTACTATCACCATACACAATCATACTGCTCATAAAAATGAACTGCTTTACTCCTTCTACTTTAGACTTTTCAGCAGTTTCAATTGTGAGATCACAGTTCACTTTATAATACATCTCTTCCATCTTTGGATCAGACGAAACATGCGCTATTCCAGCCATATGCAATACAACATCATACTCCGAAAAGTCTTGTTTCTTCCATAAATCGTTTCTTAAACTTATGGAATCTATTGAATATTTACCAGGATAGTTTCTAAGCCATTTCTTAAGACTTATTCCTACATAGCTTCTTGATCCTGTTATCAATATTTTTTTCATTTTGTTGTAGTCTCCTTAGTACTCGCTACTTCCTTTTTTCCCATTCTTCCTGTTCCACCTTCGATAACACCATCACTCTTAACAACACTTAATATGGTTCCAAAGAAACACTTAACATCCATCCAAAAACTTAACTTTTCAACGTATGCCCCATCCAGCTTCGCCTTTATATCAATAGGTAGTTCATCCCTACCATTAATCTGCGCCCAGCCCGTCAACCCAGGTGGTACATCATTAGCACCGTATTTATCTCTTTCTTCTATAAGACTATACTGATTCCAAAGCGCAGGTCTTGGTCCTATAATACTCATCTGTCCAACAAATATATTCCAAATCTGCGGGAGTTCATCAAGTGAAGTTTTTCTCAGGAATTTCCCCATCTTAGTAATGTATTGCTCAGGATTTTGTAATAAATGAGTTGGAGTGTCTTTAGGTGTATCAATTCTCATAGTACGGAATTTCAAAATATTAAAATGAGTCTTATAAATACCGACACGCTTTTGTTTAAATAACACCGGTCCCTTGGAGTCCAATTTAATAGCTAAAATAAGAAACAAAAAAATTGGCGATAAAATAATAAGTCCCAATATTGAAAGAATGATGTCTATCAATCTTTTTATCTTCAAATACATGACCGTTACACTCCTTGATTGTTATATAGTAAATTAGCACTTAAATGTCCCACTATGGTTTATCCAATTAATTACTAATCAACTAAATATAAATTCCATATAATTCTCATACCAACGTCAAATCATACAAAGGAAGGTCGTAGTTAAAACAGTGACGTGCCTCTAACGGCCCTTTTCTTTGTTAAAATCTATGATCAGTTAATCCTATTTTACTTCTGAGAAAGTTTTGTTCCTTCTTCGATTAGCTAAATTTATAACGAATTCTTTAAGTTCTATTGAAGATAGAGTATCGTGTGCGCTTAGAAGGTACTGTATTTCCTCTTCCTGTTCCAAAACTGCTTTCCCAATAAAGATCTTAGGGAACACAGCTTCACTATGAACCTCTTTCTCCCCTAATAGTTCTTCATACATCTTCTCACCAGGTCTGATTCCGGAAAATTCAATTCCAATTTCCTCAACTGTATAACCCGAAAGTTGTATAAGATTTGTCGCTAAATCTACGATCTTAACTGGTTCACCCATATCAAGTACGAAGATCTCTCCACCACGCGCTAAAGAACTAGCTTGAACAACCAACCTAGATGCTTCCGGTATAGTCATAAAGTATCTCGTCATATCTGGATGGGTGACTGTTACTGGTCCACCTGTTTGAATTTGTCTCTTAAATAACGGGATAACACTCCCTCTGCTACCTAAGACATTTCCGAAACGAACGGCAACAAATTTCGTTGTGCTATATTTTGCTAACTGCTGTATGATCATTTCTGCAATTCGTTTTGTCGACCCCATTACATTTGTTGGATTAACCGCCTTATCAGATGAAATCATCACAAACGCCCCTACACCAAACGTTTCTGCCGCTTCTGCAACATTCTTTGTACCAAAAATATTATTCTTCACAGCTTCTCGTGGATTATATTCCATAAGTGGAACATGTTTGTGTGCAGCCGCATGATATACTACATTTGGTCTGTGATTGTCCATCACTTCAAAGATTCTTTCTCGATCCTGAATATCTGCAATAACAGGTATTATTTCAATATGATCAGCATGTAATTTTTTAAGTTCCATATCAATTTGATAGATACTATTTTCTCCATGTCCTAGTAGAATAAGTTTTCCAGGAGAGAATCTGCATATTTGACGACAAATCTCGGAGCCAATAGACCCACCAGCCCCAGTTACTAGAATGGTCTTACCGGTTACATATTTCGAAATACTATTAATATCTAACTCAATGGGTTCTCTTCCTAATAAATCTTCTACTTCCACTTCTTTAAATTGATTAACAGCTACTTTTCCTAACATAATATCTTCAATCATCGGCATGATCTGTGTTTTGGCATTTGTTTTCACACATTCATCAAAGATGACCTTTAATTCTTTTTTACTTAATGAAGGAATCGCAATGACAATATTATCAATATGATATTTTTCAACCATTTCAGGAATATGTTTAGAGTTGCCAACAACGGGTATTCCTAAGATGTCTAATTTATCTTTTTTCGGATCATCATCAATGAAAGCTACCGGCTTAAGTGCAATATCATGATTATTAAGAAGTTGACGAACAACCATGGTTCCTGCCGATCCCGCCCCAATAACCAATGTATTTTTGATTTCCATTTGATTATTTACTAAGCGGTCACGCAGCATTCTCCACGAAAAACGGGAACCACCAATAAGAATGACGTGCATCATCCAAGTTAATGCCATTGCTCTTACATACACATCTTGAAAAACCAATATCTGAATAACTATAACTGTGATAACAGATAAGGTTACAGCTTTAACAATGGATATTAACTCTCCAATACTTGCATACTCCCAGGCTTTTTTATACAACTTATAAATAGAAGCAAAAATATGATGGCTAATTAATAGAGAGACTGAGCTGACTAAGAGTGCTGTTAACTTAAATATTTCTAAATATGGATGTAGTACTAAATAACTTACATAAATGGCCGATAATACAATTAAGGAATCTAATAGCGCCAGAAGTGTTAGTCGATTTCGGTAGGCCAACCAAATTTCCCCCTTTAATAAATTATTATGGATACTCACTTTTAAATTCAGGAAAAAGCAGTATCCTCTTACTGTTCTAGGCCTTTACTTTTCAATGAATACAGGTATTAATTTCATTCCAAAACATAACCTTGTATTGCCATTAATATTTTAAATGACTCTCATAGTTCCTTTTCCTTCTTCTGTAGGGCTTCTTTCCTCTTCTTGATAGACTTTGTGAGGCTCGTCTCTAATTGATTTAATAAGACTAAGGAAGCGTCTTGTTGTATGTAACGCAGTGCTTTCTTTATAGATTTCGGATAATCATCAAACCTTTTCAAACGAATCTATCTCCTTATTAATTCTTTTACACTGAATCCAATATTTCAAATGACCCCCAAAAAACTTTACACATTAACGAATATTATTTATAATAATGAAAGCGTTTCCTGATTAACTATTATTCTAAAATATTCCTAAGATTTTCTTTTTAAACGGTACTGGTTTTTTAATAGAAGGACCTTGCCCCTGAATAAGCTGTTCGGCATTTTCTTTGAAATAAAATGTACGTTCGATTCCATATGTTTTTGTGATGGTTTCATAAGCCTCTTGTAAAGTAAATCCCCTAGAGCCTATGTTATGGGCATCTGTTGCAATAAAATGAGCCAAATTATGTTCCATAATTTTTTTTGAAAATGACTTAACATTTTTACCAAAGAGACCGATAATACTACCAGAGGTAAGTTGAGTTAAGGCACCTTCTTGAACCAATTTAAATAATAGATTATGATTCTCTATCAATTCCTTATTTCTCTCCGGATGTACAATAATGGGTGTTATCCCTTTTAATAACAGCTCATAGATCAGTTCTTGTGTGTATGTAGGCACATGTCCTGACGGGAGTTCTAGCAATAAATACTTGTCGGTATTATCAAGCGTTAGTACTTCTCCCTTTTCAAGTGAAACAAATAATTCTCTATGTATTCTCAATTCTTGTCCAGGATGAACAGAAAGAGGAATATTCTTTTGTTGTAAGCACTCATTTAACTCAAATACACGATCAATAATGTTATCCTTAACATTTACATATCTCTCATTTAAGTGATGTGGTGTGGCAAATAAATGGGTTATCCCTGCTTCTGCAGCTCTCTTTGCCATGGCCATGCTTTCCTGCATATCCGGTGAACCATCATCAACTCCAGGGAGAATGTGGCAATGCAAGTCAATCAAATTTCACACACTTCCTTTATAAATAATAGGATAATGGGCTTAATCACATAGAAATCAGATAGGAATTAATACCCCGTTTAATGGTAGCATAAAGAACTGTTATTAAATAGGGTATTAATTTGTCGAAAAATATTTTATTTAGGATTGATAGTAATAATAATTGCTGGTATCTGATTCAATTCCATTCAAAACTACTCCAAGTAATGCCGTATTGGTTTTTTCTAAAAGTTCCTTTGCTTTTACTGCACTTTGTTTGTTTGTCTTGCCGCTAGCCACTACCATAATCACGCCATCACATTTATTGGCTACTATTTGAGAGTCAGTGACTACAAGAACTGGCGGTGTATCAAAAATGATATAATCATAGATCCCTTTTAGTTCATTAATAGCTATTTCTATGGCTTTTGAATTTAATAACTCTGATGGATTAGGTGGTACCGGTCCACTTGTTAAAATGTCTAAATTCGAAACATTTGAATTCGAGATAGTTTTTCTTAAGTCTATTTTCTTTGTCAATACGCTAGTAAGTCCATGTATATTACTAATGTTAAAAGCATAATGAATGGATGGTTTCCTTAAGTCCGCATCCACAAGTAACACTTTTTTCTCTTCTTGAGCTAGCACAATCGCTAGGTTGGCAGCTGTAGTTGATTTCCCATCATTAGGCTCCGCGGAAGTAACCACAATGGTTTTAATTTCTTTATCCACTGAAGAGAACTGGATGTTTGTCCTAATTAATCGATATTGTTCAGTAATAGGCGATTTAGGATTAGTCTGCGCAATTAAGTCCACTTGTTTTTCATCTTTACTTCTCAAAAATCCCACTTCCTTTCTTCATGTCACTGGATGGTTCTTTATTTATGTTGCGATATTTTTTGGATGGATCCAAGTAATGGCAAGTCAAGGACTGTCTCAATATCCTTCTCGTCTCTAATCGTATTATCCATGTACTCTAGTAGGAATGCCAAGCCTATTCCAGCCATCAACCCAATTACCACCGCAATAACAATATTTAATAATGGATTAGGTTTTACAGGAGCAGGATTTTCCTTTATTTCTGCCTTCGCAAGTATGCTAACATTGTCGACATTCATTATTTCTTTAATTTCCTTTTGGAAAGTTCCAGACACTGCGTTAGCAATTTCGACTGCCTTCGATGGATTACTATCTTGAACCGTTAAAGAGAAGACTTGAGAATTTTCTTGGCTGTTAATCGTAATTTTTTGGCTAAGTTGATCCACACTTTGTGGAAGTTCAAGATCATCAATAACCTTCTCTAATATAGCAGGGCTTTTTATGATCACACTGTATGTATTGATCATGTCAATATTAGATTGAATTTGATTTGAATCAAGTTGGTTCTTCGATTGTTTCTGATTAACTAAAATTTGTGTGGATGATTGGTAAATAGGTGTTAATAAAAAATAAGATATTGAACCACTAATCAACGCGGCGATTAATGTCAGTAGCGTTATTAACTTCCAACGTTTCTTTAATGTTTGAAAAATATCTTTAATACTAATAGTTTCTTCCATCTTATCCTCCCAAAATATTAAAAATGACCTATTGCATTATACCATAATATTACCTATATTTATGTTTTTTCTAGGAAATTTACATGAAATTTACATTGATCGATACTTTTCAAATGGCAAGAAGATTCCAGTAGGTTAATTTTTACAAATATCTGCATCAACCTAACTAAATGCCTATAGAAACAAGAAATTCTGTTTATACATATTATCGAGTCAAGTATTTTAGTGCCTATTTATCATTAAAAATGGAGAAAAACTGTGTAAACTTAAAGTAATAGTTTAACAATAAAGTGTTAGTAACTATTAAAGTGTTTTTTTGAAAATATTAAATAATTAATAATACATATCAATGGTTAGGTGTGGTAGATATGATAGGTTACCGTGTTAAATCGTTTAGAGAAGAAAAGAAAATGTCAATTAGTGAACTCTCTACAAAATCCGGTGTGGCAAAATCCTATATAAGCTCACTAGAAAGAAACCTTCAAACAAACCCCACTATTTTAGTTTTGGAAAAAATCGCAAGTATCCTTTGTATAACTGTTGATGCACTGTTACATGACCAAATAGACCACAGCATAGATGATGAGTGGATGGAAATCTTACATGATGTTATGGGTTCAGGAATATCGAAAGAGGAAATGCGCGAATTTATCGAGGTTAGGAAATGTACAGTTCGTTAAACATGGAGAAATTATGATAAGGTTTCTCTTTTTTGCTCATTAACATCGAAAAACCCCACTTAGTATTCATGTTTCAAACTATTTCCAGAGAGGGAAAAGTGGTTATAACCACTTTTCCCCTCATTATACCCTATTAGACTACTAATGGAAGCATTTAACACAGAAGCAAAAACCGTATAATCTGTATTTCTTATTTCTATTATTTAGATTCAAATATTTGTGACATTACTTCAGCTTAAAATATTCACCCAACACCTCGTACCATATGTTATGCCCTTGATCATTGGGATGGACATTATCATTTGTTAATATATCAGCCAATCTCATATTCTCTTCTTTAAGTTTTTTTTCAATCCCTTCCATGCTATTCATATAAGTCCATTTATTTTTTTTAATAATCCTTTCAGAAACTTTAATATAATCCACATAATTCAACTCTAAGCTATTCTCTGTTTTACTATTGGCCACTGGATTCGGTGAAATGATTAGAATTTTTGCATTCGGTAGCTCTTTTTGTAACTTTGACATAATGTTTTTTAAATCCTTTTCCGTCTGTTCCAAACTAATCGATTGATATTGATTGTTAATCAGGGGGTTTTCAAAAATAACTAGATCAGGATTATCATGAATGACCGCATCAATTTCTTTACCTTCTAACAAATCCTTTGTTGAATACCCCTCTTGGCCATGATTGATAAAACCTAATGTTTCCAATTCATCCCTTTCAGTACGTAGACTCTTCTCTAAGCGTCCTGCCCAACTATTAGAAGAATTACTTGCACCGGTTCCTGAAGTACCATTACTGCCCATAAGGGATACAATAACCTTATCTTGTGTAAGCGACTTGTAATGCAGGTAATCTATTAGTGACTGCTGTTTATTATTTTCTGGTTTTAAACTTTGTATCAAAGCTTCCCTATCTTCTTTTTCCTTTTCTTTTATTCTTTCTTCAGCTTTTTTACCCTCTATCCCCGCTGCCTGACTCATGTTTTTCCAATGAAGATGACCAAAAACCAATACTACTAAACAAATTCCAGCCATAAATAATAAACCATATTTCTTCATCTTTACCTCCAAATTTTGAACGCTCTGGCCTGACGTGGAAGTCTTAAAATTAGAATGCTCTCTATGTATATTTTAACAAGCACAATTATTCTTTGCCCAGCGGCTTGTGATTTTCTATTTTTTTGTTTTCTCTTATTTTAATTATACCTATCATAATAACAGCAATAAAGAATGATTTTCCAAATAATTCCGACATAACTCGACTTTGATAATCACCAAATTCATTAATATATAATTAGGATCAAAAAAATCCAGCATTTCTGCTGGATACTCTAAAGTACAATCACTTAACCAAATTCAATACTTCTAGAACTCTACCATCTGAATTAAAGTTAAAAGTGACCGTCTTATCATCATGAATGTGATAGCTTAAACCAAAAAACTCTCCGGCATCTGGGAATCTTTGTATAAAATCATCAAGTTGTTCAGAATTTAGTTTAACAACCATAGGTTTCTTTCTACTATTAAGAGTATCTTCTTCCTTCTCCATTAATATCTCTGTACCCATAATTAACTCCTTTAATCTCTCTCATTTCCCCATCATAATATACCTTATTAATTGGTAAATAAAAGGTCCTTAATTAAAATTTCACATTAATGATACGAACTCTTAACAACACTACCTAATTTCTTACAAAGTTACCCTACTTTCCAAGGAGAAATTATTGGTTTCCATTAGAACTGCACGATAAAGATAACACTTACAACTAAGTTTGTTCCCTTGGTATGCAAAGGAAACTCCACTCTACATAAGGATTCTGTATAGGCAGGAACATGATCTTATGGCAATCCAATAATAATCCGCTAAAAAACCCCTGTGAATTCTTGTTTCCTGATCCACTAAAACGTTCAAGTCAATAGATTCTACTTTCAACACTTCATTTCTTATTTTCAAAGAGAAGATTTCTATAATGATGCGTGGCAATAATGGTCTAAATTCCTTCTGAAACAGCGAGCTTCGCCATGGCTATGCTCTCGATTCCGTGATTTGCGCCATCATCTAAATCACAGAAAAGGTAAAATACGGTAGTCAATATCAATTATCGATTAAACCTCTTCTCCTCTTCTCCTCTTCGTAAGTCTATTCTCTTATTTATTTACATAAATATACCATTTTAATTAATCTTTACAAACTTTATTTTGTATTTTCTGAATATAAAGTGACCTCCATCCTAGTTTTTTGTTTCTATAATAATTTTACGGACTAACTATTAGTCAATATTACTTAGATTCATAGTGATCACTTATTTTGTATTTCTAATTTTTATAGATTGTTCTCTATAACTTTAGTAAAATGAGAATGATAATTACTATCAATTAAGGAGAATAACTATTATGGGTGTACCTTTGTTAAAAGAAGAACTTCCGGTTTCTACTAAAATCTGGACGCGTGATTTTATTATGATTTTCTTAGCTAACTTCTTTGTTTTTTTATCCTTTCAAATGACTTCCCCGACCCTCCCGCTTTTTGTAAAAGAGCTTGGTGGAAATGAACGGTATATTGGGTTGGTTGCTGGCATGTTTCTATTTTCTGCTCTGGTTGTCCGCCCCTTTGCTGGACAGGCCTTGGAAACTAAAGGAAGACGTTTTGTTTTCCTTTTCGGTTTAGCCTTTTTGGCTGTAGCGATTGGCTCGTTTGGGTTTATGATGAGTATTTTCCTGCTTTGTGCAATGAGGGTTGTCCAAGGGATTGGCTGGGGATATACGACCACCGCATCAGGTACGATTGCTTCCGATCTTATCCCAGCAAAGCGCCGTGGTGAGGGAATGGGATACTTCACTTTATCGGGAAATTTGGCGATGGCTTTTGGACCTTCATTTGGACTTTTCTTAGCGGATGTGTTAACGTTTCAACAGTTGTTTCTGTTTTGCGGTGCATTAAGTCTAGCCGCTTGGATCATGGCTTCGACTATTTCCTATAAGAAAGTAGAACAACCTTCTGCTCCCGCTAAAACTAATAGATTTGACATTTATGAAAAAAGCGCTGTTGCGCCGTCCGTTCTTGTTTTTTTCATTACGGTATCTTTTGGTGGGATTGCCACCTTCTTACCGCTTTATACAATGGAAAAAGGCCTGACAGGTATTCAAGTTTACTTTTTTCTATACGCACTAGCTCTTATTTTCACACGAATGTTCGCTGGTAAAATCTATGATCGAAAAGGGCATCAAGCCGTCTTCATTCCTTCTACCCTTTTCATTGTATCGGCAATGCTACTACTTGCCTGGATGCCAAGTAACACGATTCTGTATATTGCAGCTATTTTTTACGGCATTGGATTTGGTGCTGTCCAACCAGCTCTTCAAGCTTGGTCTCTTGAACAAGCAGCTCGCAATCGAAAAGGCATGGCCAATGCCACTTTCTATTCTTTCTTTGATCTTGGAATTGGTTTCGGTGCCATCCTCTTTGGACAAATCGGCTATCTTTTTGGTTATAAGAGTATTTACATAATAGCAGCAGTCTCAGTTCTAATCTCCATTTTGGCTTACTTATGGATTTCGAGAAAAAAATGAAGTAATTATATAAAAATGGGACATCTTTGTGGATGTTCTTTTTTTATGTAAAAAAAGAAATTCACTTGTTGCACAGTTCGCAGATACAAAAAAAAGATTTATAAAACCATATTTTATCTTTGCTTCCTCCAGTAATCGGTTTGTGAACACATACTAGAATCGATAATTAAACTGTCGGAAACTATGTTCTAATTGTCAAGGGGTACCGTTTGTTTGTTACTGTTATTAGTTGAAGTGTAGACAATCGCAAATTGTTAAAATCTATAAAGTGACTTTATTACGACTGAGTTATGAGGTAACTTACACAAGGAGGACTTAGGACACCATTATATTTGTTATGGAGACTCCCCCCTTAATAATGAATTTCCAAAGACTATATTGATGTGAAAATGGAATCATCAGTATAAAAAACTCTAGATTAGCTATCCCAATGTTAGCTGAGGAGGCTTTAGGAGTGTATTCCAATAAAGTTTTTCCTTGCCGTACTATTGAACACTAAAACTGTTAATCGATAAGTGATACGAATTATCTTCCTTTATAAAAAAGCAAACTAGGAAAAGTTAATTAGCGTATTAAGTAATTCGTTAATATCTACAATGGCAAAGTGACTTGATTCTTAACTCAAAGACTCCCAAGAAAAAATAATTGAACCAACCAAAAAATTTAATTATATCAGGGGTAGCTGAGTAACATTTCACAATAAGGCAATTACTAGAGTGGAAGAGAATTACTTCTTCTTACGCAAACAGATTCCCGTACGCCTTTATTTTTTTAAACTTTTTAAAAAGAGGTCACACATCTACCTATGCAAAAACTTGGTTTGATGAATATATTATGTTAAACAGACAGATATCGTTATCATTGAGTATTTTACTAATACTCTAATAAGCCTTATTCAGTACGGAGATTGACAACGTGATTAAGCAGAGAAAGCAACCTGTGTCCACCATGCCTGCATCTACAAACTAGGTGTCACAAGTAAAAAACAATGAAGGACAATCCCTTATTCCTCAACTGCAACAGTCGGAAAGCCGTTACAAATTTGATTGAAGCAACGAAATGACAGAAGTTGTCCCTAAAACAAAAGCTATAAACTCATTAGCAAAAAAACACAATTTGTATGGAAATGATGGTGATAGTTAATGAATAAAGTAAATATAAATTCTTACATTCACCTTGTCAGAAATTATATGGGAATACAAGATTGGACAATAGCGATAAAGCAAGCTATTTTAGAAGCAGATCCAGGGGATATATTATTTCTACCAAATAATATATCCTATAATACTTTTAGCACAATTAATGTAGATAAGGCTATTTCAATAAAGGGAGGAGCGAAAATTGTTTCACATCATAACGGAGTTGCCTTACTGTTTAAGCCTACACTTTCTAGCTTCGGTAACGGTTTAGGAATTTGGGGAGCGGATTCCAATAGATTAGATGTTGATATTTCTGTAGAAAAAAAGGTAAAAGACTGGAGTGATGATAGTGTAGGTATACAGATTTTCAATAGTTACTTTGGGATTTTCAGATTTCCTAGAATCACAGGTTTTACTACGGGACTGATTGTAACAGCTGAAAAAATATTAACAAATGCAGAAGGTTCGTCCTACAATACCTTTTATATCGGAAGAATGGAGAATCACCGATATGGAATAGTTATGAAATCTCGTAAAAATTCAGGTTGGTGTACTGAAAATACATTTTATGGAGGTTCTCTTGGAAATGGCTTTGGCGTTCCTGAAGACAATTTCCAAGTATCTTTTGATAGTGATGAATCGGGTTGGAACAACAGTAACAAGTTCTATAATGTAAGTTTTGAAGGGTTCTATACCAAGTGTATAATCGGCAATTTCACACTTAATAATGATTTTTATTCTTGTAGATACGAAATGCCTCATTTGACTGAATTAGTAAACTGGGGAGCAATCACACAAAATAATGGTCTGTACAACGGAACTGGTTTGGGTAGTAATTTAGAAAAAATCATCGACAAAGGTAGATATAATCGAATCAGTTCAACCTCTGGATATTATACAGGTTATGTTGAGTATTTTGATAATGAGTTCTTTAGTTTTATAAAAAGCGGCACACCAATGAAACCAATAGCTGGGAAGAAAGTTGCTCCAATCGGAAATTTACCTCAAAAAACAATTTATGTAATCGATGGCATTGTTAATTTAGATTTAGCAATCGCAAGGGATTTTTATGTGCTCGCTCAATCAGACATAATGTCTATAAATTTTATTAATGTACCTCTGAATTCAAAAGGATTGGAGTTTCAAGTTAGCTTTTCTCAAGATAGTTCTAATGGATATAGTATATCAGGATTTCCGAATGCATTTAAATTTGGGCAAAGATCTGAAAAACCAATGAAACGAGCATGGGGGATGGATGGATATTCATTAAAAAACATATCTAATACGGACCCTAGTTTTATAGTTTTAAGTCAGTATACATCCTGAGAGATGTATCAAAGTAAGAATAAATTGTGTTCCCCAACAGCAGTAACTTCAGTCGGTATTTATTTAAGGTTGTGGTAAAAGAATAAATATGAAACTCCTGAACTGAATGAACTATGCCCTATAAAATGAATTCTAAAAAAAAGACCTATAGTTTAGCTAATACTCCGACACAATGATATTTTCCCCCTATCGTATCGTAGACAGTTGAAGGATATGTACTGTACTGATTATTATGGAGGGGATTTTTCATGGGAAAAACAGAAGAACTTTTAATTGATTTTAAATGAATTTTATGTACTTACGGTACATCAACATTTCAGGCCCGGCTCCTAATTCTATTTGCACAACTAAATGGTTTCAAATAATAAGGAAACAATTTTCTTCTCCTTTTCCACTTCACTACCACTCTCAAGTTTAATTCACCAGAACACTACCAGCTATACATAAAAAAGCCTCCGATATTCAAACAGAGGCTTCACATATTCAATAGTCGTGTTCTAGTCACTTTTTAACAGTAACTCTCCTTGATTCACTTACATTTTTCGCTTTATCTTTGGCATAGATATATAGGTTTTTTCCGGCTTTTTGCTTAGGAATTTTGACCGAGAATGTGCCTTTACTTGTTGCTTTGGCAGAGCCGATGACTTTTTTAGATGCTTTTACGTTTACAGTGGAGTTGGCTTCTGCTTTACCGGTTACTTTTGTCGTTTTTGTTGTTACTGTATTGACTGACGGTATACTTGGTGCTGTTTTGTCTGCGACGGTGACTTTTGACCGAGCTCTTATTTCCTGCCTTGTCGGTTGCTGTTACGGATAGAACTTTACCGGCCTTTTGTTTTTATCGTCATCGCAACAGTGAACTTCCCTGAGCTATTGGACTTTGCTTTTCCAAGCGCAGTGCGGCCCATTTTGACATTAACAGTAGAGTCTGCACCCTGCTGAACGGCATAATGAATCATCTAAATGATAACAGCAGTATCGGCATAATTTTAATTTTAATATTTGGAGACTTTCATTTGTCGCACGGTTGTCGTATTAAACACAAAGTTAATAATCTTACTGGTGAGAAAATCAGTAATATAACTGGATTAGAATATCTATCGAATAGCAAAGGAATCTCATGCATGTTATAAAACAAGCTTAATACCTACGAAATACTGATGAATCATTTCTAAAATCTAAAAATCTTTCCACATTAACCGATAATATTTGTAGGGAACATTTTTGGGGGAATTCGCATGAAAAAGTTATGGCATAAATTTAATATACGCTATTATGAAATCCTTTTTAAGGATTGTTTAAATGATAAAATGAAATGTGAATTTCAAAGAAAAATATCTTACCATAAACTTAAACTGGGTGAATTAAATTATGCATGCAGACAAACTTCCAGAAAGTTTAAAAAGGAAGTTTAGGCCGTTCCATTTGGGCGGCTTTTTTCATGCAATGAAGAGAGAGTGCCTCTCCCCCTACTTACATCCTAATAAACTAGGCCATGAATCGTCTCAGGTAAAGATTTTTTTGATTCTATGTAAAGTTTGTAATGAATCTATGTGTATTTCGTAATTTTATTGGAATCCTTGTTTGTCTCCTAACTTTTAGTAGTATGATAGAAAAAAAGGGGGTTCTTGGGATGAAATTTTCGAAGTATATTGTCAAATTATTTTCAATTATACAAAAGGAAATACCAGTAACTCATAATAAATGTCACGTCTGTGACGGAACAGGTGCCTATGATATATATACGGACTGTCTTACTTGTAATGGAAAAGGGCTAATAAGTAAAATGGAGTATAATAGGATGATTGAAGAAGGTGAAATTTAATGGTTTCGTATAGAAAGAAACTTGGCGACAACTCTAATTCACCGACAGCTATCAATCTCAGTTATACTAGCGAAATATGTGATATATGGAAGAGCAATCCTTATTACTTAATTTATTGGAAGATCCAATCGGTAATATTATTGAACTTTACAGTTGAAGTACTGAAATGATGTATGAAAATAAAGAGTAATGGTATATAAAAGTATAGGCTTTTTTTAAGCAACCGAATGATTCTCGGAGGCTTTTTATTCATGTTTAGACTTGGCTTAACACCATCACAACTAATATGGTTGCACATAATAAAGAAATAACTTCATCATACTTCCCCCCACTTCCACCCTACTCTCAAAGTTTACTTCACTAAACAACTATCAGCTATAAATAAAAACAAGCCTCCGAGATTTGCTCAGAGGCTTTTAATATTTTAAAAAATCGACATAGATATACAAGTTTTTTCCGGCTTTTTGCTTAGCAATTTTGACCAAGAATGTGCCTTTACTCGTTGCTTTGGCAGAGCCGATGACATCGACTATTGGATCACGGATTTCAAATTCTGATATGCAGTACAGTCATTATTAACCTTCTTATAGAATGTAGAGTTCCCTTCCTTATCATCAACCATAATTATGACAACAAGACTATACATCCTTTTGGTTAGAATTAATTTTTAATAAAGTGTAACTTATTTACAATTGAAATAGAGAATTTATCTTTATTTATTTGACTTTATTCCTGTAGACATATTGAATTTCATTTGTATGTAACAGGGTGAGAAGGATCAATAAATTTTATATTTTTTAAGACGCACATTTACAACCTTGAGTAATATTATGGGCTAATATACTAGGAGTTTTTTAGGGGGAATGATGTGAGTGTTAAAAAAAGTTAGCCTATTATTTCTTTTACTCGTACTTGTATGTAGTATTTGGGGTTTTTCTTCTGCATCTGCAGCAGAAGATAAAACAAGTAAGGTTGTCTATTTAACGTTTGACGATGGTCCGAATCAGTACACGCCAACAATTTTAGATATCTTAAAACAGAAAAAAGCAAAAGCGACCTTTTTTATGATTGAAGGAAATATTAAACGTAATCCAAAAACCGTAAATCGAATGATTAAAGAGGGAAATTATCCTGGGTTACATAGTGTTTCCCATGATGCAAAAAAATTATATAGAGGGAGTTCAAGTAATGTCGCAATCGAAATGGAGAAGACAAGACAAACGTTGTTAAAGGTTTCAAAGTTTGACAGTAAGCTGACTAGAGTTCCATACGGTAGTAAACCCTATATGACAAAACCGTTTCGAGATACCTTAGCCAAAAAGGGGTTCAAAATGTGGGATTGGAATATTGATACACTAGATTGGAAGTATAATAAAACAAACCCTAGCAAGATAACGTCTAACGTTAAAGCAGGTTTGAAAGGAAAAAAAGGTCCAATCGTCATTCTTTTCCACGATTCAAAAGGAACCGCACAACAGCTTCCGGAGATTATTGACTATCTAAGAGCACAAGGGTATAAGGTAGAGGTTTACAATCCAAAAAACCATATTGTCATGAATTTTTGGGAAGATAAAAGATTCTAGGATACCTAAAGAATCGAACCCAAATATCCATTGATGTTATATGAGAGTGCTAACCAAAGGTATTTAGCGACCTATGGTAGCATACTTCTGAATTTCAAAGAAAAATAGCTTACCATACATTTAAACTGGTTGATTTAAATAATTCACAAACTTCCTGATAGATTAAGGAAGTTAGGCCGTTCCATTTGGGCGGCTTTTTTCATGCAATGAAGAGATAGTTCCTCTACCCCTACTTCCACACCCCTCTCAAAGTAAAATTCACTAGAAAACTACCAGCTACATAAAAAAAACCTCCGAGATTCACTCAGAGGCTTCACATGTTCAAAAAATATTCTCGTCACTTTTTAACAGTAACTTTCTTTGATGCACTTACGTTTTTCGCTTTATCTTTGGCATAGATATAAAGGTTTTTTCCGGCTTTTTGCTTAGGGATATTGATTGAGTATGTGCCTTTACTCGTTGCTTTGGCAGAGCCGATGACTTTTTTAGATGCTTTTACGTATACAGTGGAGTTGGCTTCTGCTTTACCGGTTACTTTTGTCGTTTTTGTTGTTACTGTATTGACTGAAGGTATACTTGGTGCTGTTTTGTCTGCGACGGTGACTGTTTTGACCGAGCTCGTATTTCCTGCCTTGTCGGTTGCTGTTACGGATAGGACTTTACCGGCCTTTTGTTTTTTCGTCATCGTAACAGTGAAATTCCCTGAGCTATTGGACTTTGCTTTGCCAAGCGCAGTGCTGCCCATTTTGACAGTAACAGTAGAGCCTGCTTCTGCTTTGCCAGTTACTTTTGTCGTATTGTCACCGACACTATTTACTGTCGGTTTCATAGGTGCTGTTTTATCTTCTACCTTAACTAAAACAGGAACACTTTTATTTCCCGCATTATCGACAACTCTCGTATAGATTAACGTGCCAGCTGTCTGTTTAGCGATTGTCGCTGAAAACGTCTTTTCCCCGTTAATCTTCACTGTGGCGAGTGTTTTTTCATTGGTATAAATGGAAAGGGTGCCTGTTTTGAAATCACTTGGAATTTTCCCTTTGATCAACGTATCCTTATCAGAAATCGCCGTCACAGTTGGCCTGGTCAGCGTCTTCATTTCAAGCGCTTTTTTGGCATTCACCCGGCCATTTCCATAGTATATATCTTTCCCTTTTGTACCTAGGTCAATAGCTGAATCATAGAGACGGTATTCCACCTCATATTTAGTGAGTTTTGGCTCATTGGACCAAATCAGTGCTGCTACACCGGCCACCATAGGCGTAGCCATTGATGTTCCACTCATCCAACCATATCTATTATTTGGTAATGTTGAAAGAATATAGTCGCCAGGGGCGGCAATATCGACTGTTGAATGATAGTTGGAATAATTAGTTCGCTTATCTTTTGAATCGGTAGCGGCCACAGAAATGACATGACTGAATGCAGCTGGATACACGCGCTGTACACTTTTCCCCATATCTCCTTCATTTCCGGCAGCTGCGACAATCAATAAGCCTTTATTATAAGCCTCTTGGACAGCCTTGTTTAACGCTTCCGAATAACTGGTCTCGCCTAGACTCATATTAATAATGTCTGCCCCCTGCTGTACGGCATAATGAATGGCCTCAATGATATCAGCAGTATCGGCATATTTTCCATTAAAAACGTTAATCGGCATAATTTTAATGTTCGGCGCAACACCTGTTCCACCTAAGTCATTGTTGGCCGAACCTGCGATGATTCCTGCAATATGTGTTCCATGTTCCCCTACTGGTACAATATTCTTCCGATTGCGTACCGCATCATAGGGATGGTCGATTTTCCCTTTTAAATCTTCGTGATTACGATCAATTCCATCATCAATGATGGCCACGACCATTTCCTTTGAACCCATGGTTTTTGTCCATGCAGCTTGTGTACCAAGTTTTTTGTGATGCCACTGGTCTATGTAGGCTGGATCGTTCGGGCTTTCCATCTTCTTAAAAAGATAGTTAGGCTCTGCATATTCTACATTCTTCTGCTCTTCAAGTTCCTCGATAAGATTGTCGGTTGTTTCCCCTTTGGGAACGTCGACCGTCTCTATTAAATCTCTGATTGGCTCATTGTTCGTCTCTTTATATTTGACAAGAACACCGTCAGTTTGTGGACTCTCTGCAGCTTCTGGCTGATAGCTTGGTAGAATCATAAGTATTAATATAACTGAAAGGCTCAACTGAATGAATTTGTGCATAAAATCACTCCAAAAGTATGATTAAGAATAGATATGGATGAGGTTTGATACTTGAACCAACTCTACTATTATTCCTAATTAGATTGTATACCTAGTGATTTAGATTTACTAACCTTTTCATCTAGTTAAATTAGCTCATTTCTGGCAAAACAAAAAACCGCTATATGCGGTTTAATGTCCACCTAAATATGCATTCTTGATTTCTTCGCTTGCGGTTAGTTCCTCGGATTTACCGGATAGAACGATACGGCCTGTTTCGACGACATAGGCTCTGTCCGCGATAGATAGGGCCAAGTTAGCATTTTGTTCGACAAGCAAGATGGTTGTACCGGTTTTATTGATTTCTTCTATAATATTAAAGATTTGTTTCACTAGTAATGGTGCAAGTCCCATAGACGGCTCGTCCAATAACAGGAGGCGCGGCTTTGCCATAAGGGCTCGGCCCATTGCAAGCATTTGTTGTTCCCCTCCGGAAAGAGTTCCAGATTGCTGCTTCAGTCGTTCAAGCAAACGCGGGAATAATTCATAGACTTTCTCCATATCTTGCTTGATGCCTGCTTTATCTTTTCGTAAATAGGCACCGAGCTGAAGGTTTTCTTCCACCGTCATATTCGCGAAGACGCGGCGGCCTTCTGGAACATGAGAGATTCCCATTTTCACAATAGACTGTGCGGCTTTTCCGCCGATAGATTGCCCTTCGTACATTATTTTTCCTTGTTTCGGTTTTAATAGGCCGGAAATTGTTTTCAGCATCGTACTTTTCCCTGCACCGTTAGCCCCGATTAAGGTTACGATTTCACCTTCGTTAATAGAAAGTGAGATACCTTTCAGCGCTTGAATGTTTCCGTAATATACGTTAATGTCCTCGATTTTTAACATTATGAAACCTCCTCGCCAAGATAGGCCTCGATGACTTTTGGATTGTTACGAATTTCTTCTGGCTTTCCTTGAGCGATTAGCTGTCCGTGATCGAGTACGTATATGCGTTCGCAAACACCCATGACAAGCGGCATATCATGTTCAATCAATAAAACGGTCAGATCAAATTTTTCACGGATGAGGGCTATCAAGTTCATTAGTTCATGCGTTTCCTGCGGGTTCATCCCGGCTGCCGGTTCATCTAGTAAAAGCAGTTTCGGATTTGCGGCAAGCGCACGGGCTATTTCCAAGCGTCGCTGTTTACCATATGGCAGGTTTTTTGCCTTTTCATCCTTGTATTGATCCAGGTTAAAAATTTTCAAGAACTCAATGGCCTTATCATCCATCTCCTTTTCCCCTTTAAAATGGATAGGCAAACGGAAGATCGAACTCAAAATACTATGTTTCGAAAGAGAGTGATAGGCAACTTTTACATTATCAATCACTGAAAGTTCACTGAACAAGCGAATGTTTTGGAATGTCCGACTGATCCCTTTTTGTGTGATTTTATATGGGGGCAGTTTTCTTAAGTTCTCACCTTCTAAAGAAATCGTGCCCTCTGTAGGGACGTAAACTCCTGTCAGCAAGTTAAAGAAAGTTGTTTTTCCAGCGCCGTTCGGCCCAATCAAGCCAATTAGTTCTCCTGGATATAACTCGACGTTAACATCAGAAACGGCCTTAAGCCCTCCGAACTGGATGCCGACTGAATCGACTTTAAGCAGCGGTGTTTTTATTTTCATGGCTGCTGCCTCCTTTACGTTTGAACATGGATGTTATTTCTTTTGTACCCATTAAACCTTGTGGACGATAGATCATCATCACGATAAGCACAAGGCTGTAGATGATCATTCGTGTTTCCGGGTAATCTTGAAGGAAAGTCGTAACAACCGTTAGTAATATTGCGGCCAATACGGCACCGGAAAGACTTCCAAGACCACCAAGTACTACTAAAATCAAAATATCAAATGATTTCAAGAATCCGAAGTTCGATGGCTGGATAATATAGAAGTTATGCGCGTATAACCCTCCAGCAATCCCTGCAAAAAAAGCACCAATCGCAAACGCGACAACTTTGTAATACGTCGTATTTATTCCCATCGAATCTGCAGCCGTTTCGTCCTCGCGGATCGAAATGCAGGCTCTTCCGTGGGTCGAGCTTGTAAAGTTTCGGATAACAATGATCGTAACGAGAACCGCAGCGAACACCCATGGCCAAGTAGTTAAATGGGAAACCTGCATTCCGCTCGCCCCTCCAACATAATCAATATTCAAAAGAATAATCCGGACGATTTCCCCAAAACCGAGGGTCGCAATCGCCAAGTAGTCTCCTTTAAGACGTAAACTTGGGATTCCGATGATCAAACCGGCCAACGCTGCCACCAAACCGCCAACTATCAATGCCACAACAAACGGCATTTCTAACTTCATGGTCATTATTGCTGAAGCATAGGCACCAACTGCCAGGAATCCAGCATGTCCGATGGAAAACTGTCCGGTCACCCCGATGATTAAGTGTAAGCTTGCTGCTAGGATAATATTAATCCCGATGAACATGAGCGTATTTTGATAAAAAGGATTTAGCGATCCGCCGCCGATTAAAACTTGAATCACGGCGAAAAAGATCAGTGATAGCGAAATCGAGAGCCAAAAACCTTTTGCTCGCTTAAATGTAGTCATTGCTTTGTCTCCCCTATACTTTTTCTTTTTTGTTTTTACCGAATAAGCCTTGTGGCATGAAAATCAAGATAAGAATCAGTACGATGAAGGCTACAGCATCACGCCATAATGAGTAACCGGCGGCACTGACCAATGCCTCGATGACACCAAGCAGTAAGCCTCCAACCATCGCGCCCGGTATAATCCCGATTCCTCCAAGTACGGCAGCAACAAATGCCTTCAAACCTGGCAGCACACCCATGAGCGGCTCAATTTTAATATAATAAATACCGAAAATGACACCTGCTGCTCCAGCTAAAGCGGAACCGATTGCAAATGTAGCCGAAATTGTGTTATTAACATTTATCCCCATCAACTTAGCCGCATCCGCGTCAAAAGAAACGGCACGCATGGCTTTTCCTATTTTTGTTTTATGAACGATGATTTGTAAAATGATCATTAAAACGACAGCTACACCGAAAATTAAAACCGATTGACTGTTGATAGAAACTCCAAAAATATTAAATTTGTCTGTTGGCAATACATCACTTGGATAAGCCTCTGGCTGTGCACCACGAACGTAGATGAATCCATATTCGATTAAAAGCGAAACCCCTATAGCTGTGATAAGTGCGGCAATACGCGTTGCGTTCCTCAACGGCTTGTACGCAATCCGCTCGATTAATACCCCAAAGATTGCACAGACTGTCATCGAGATTAATAGAGCAGGTACGAATGATAGATCCAGAACCGTTATTGAGTAAAAACCAACGAATGACCCAACCATGAAAACATCACCATGAGCAAAGTTAATTAATTTAACAATCCCGTAAACCATCGTATAACCGAGAGCGATAAGGGCATAAATACTTCCTAGTGAAACCCCGTTAATTAGCTGTTGTATCAATTCCATGTTCGACTCTCCTTGAAAAATCTAATTTTATAATATGGCAAGTTCAGACTCTCGTTTCCACTCAAAATGGAAGTTCCATAAGCCTTTATATACTAGAAAAATGAGAATTCGCCAGCACCTTCTATTGTAAGAAAGGCCGGCGAAAGGATTAAAACTTTTACTCTATCATTAAGGATTGATTTTTGTGTTAAATACTTGTTTCCCATCTTTAAACTCAAGAATGGTAGCAGATTTGATTGGATTGTGTTTTTCATCCAAAGTAAATGTCCCAGTTACAAGTTCAAGGTCTTTTGTTTTCTCAAGGGCATCCTTAATTTTTTCTGAATCTGTCGAGCCTGCCCGTTTAATTGCATCTGCAAGGTAGTATCCTGTGTCATATCCTAAAGCATTAAAAGCATCAGGAGATTTATCTTTGTATTTCGCTTTAAATGCAGACACAAAATTCTGAATTTTCTCATCAGGATCACCTGAAGAATAATGGTTCGTGATGAATGTGTTATTTAGCGCTTTAGCACCGGCAATTTCTACTAGTTTAGGAGAGTCCCAACCGTCGCCGCCCATAAATGGTACGTCAAGTCCTGTTTCACGTGCCTGTTTCACAATCAGACCAGCTTCTTCATAATAACCAGGTAGGAAAATAAAATCCGGTTTTGCTGATTTCAAACGAGTCAATGTAGAACGGAAATCAGTATCCTTCGCAATGTAAGCTTCTTCCGCAACGATTTTCCCGCCATTTGCAATGAATTGTTCTTTAAAGGCTGCCGCTAATCCTTTTGAATAATCACTTGCGCTATCAATATAGATGGCAGCACTTTTTGCTTTGACTTCACTAGTTGCAAAATTCGCAGCAACTGTACCTTGGAAAGGATCGATGAAGCTTGTTCTGAAAATAAAATCGTTCAATTTATTATCTTTATATGTGATTTCTGGGCTTGTCCCAGAAGGGCTGATAACTGGAACTTTATTATCTTGTGCGATCTGTACTTGTGCAATCGTGTTCGTACTTGTAGCTGCACCAACAATTGCTGTAACCTTATCTTGTGAAGTCAGCTTGATAGCACCGCTTGTTGCTTCAGACGCTTCAGATTTATTATCAACTTTTATAAGTTTGATTTTTTTACCGTCAATTCCTTCTTTGTTAATCTCTGCAGTCGCAAGCTCTAGACCTTCCGCAATCGATTGACCATATGAGGCTACACCACCTGATAATTCAAGGTTGACCCCGATCTTAATTGTTTCTCCCTCTCCACTTGATTTCTCTGATGAACCAGAGCCGGAACAACCCGCTAAAACGCCTGCTGCAAGTGTTAAAGAAAGGAATGCACCTGCTAGTTTTTTCTTTTTCATAATTAACCCCTCCATTTTGTAATCATAGCTCTGATGCATGAATATTTATTCAAAACGCCCCAGAAAAAATTGATTAGATTAAATGTTTATAATTAAATAAATATTTCGAAAATTAGTTTACCGCATAAATTTCATTCCGTCTATACAATAATTGAATGAATATTTTGCTAAATGGTATATTTTTCACAGAGGCTACTCGCTGTTTCTATTTTTATATATTTTAATTATTGTGAAAATAGCCTGTATTATCAGAATATACAGATTAATTTTATTATATTGATATTATAAAGTTCTAAATTAATACTAAAAAAATTTTATTCCACTTTCCATTATTTTCATCCTATTTAATACATTTTTTCCAAAAAACAAGTATAACGGTAGGGAATTAAACCCATTTTTTTACTATGTTTTAGTCTTTGTTCCTAGTTTATAATTGAACTAGATTCTCTTAAATGTATAAAATGCTGTATATAATTCTATTCTATTTCATATCTGGAATGGGTGCTTTCTTGCTAGCATTATGATCATAATCAGAAATACTGTTCTTTCTCTACACAACAAAAAACCGCCAAACGGCGGTTTAGTGGCCTCCTAAGTAGGCCATTTTTATTTCTTCACTAGAAGTGAGTTCATCGGCGTTGCCAGAAAGGACAATCCGTCCTGTTTCAACGACGTAGGCCCGATCTGCAATGGATAGAGCAAGGTTGGCGTTTTGCTCAACTAAAAGAATCGTTGTGCCAGCCTCGCTGATCTCTTGGATGATGTTGAAGATTTGTTTCACCAGCAACGGAGCAAGTCCCATGGAAGGTTCATCGAGCAGTAATAAACGTGGTTTCGCCATTAAAGCTCGCCCCATTGCAAGCATCTGCTGTTCACCACCTGATAGGGTGCCAGCCTGTTGTTTGATCCTTTCTAGTAACCTCGGAAATAGTTCATAGACTTTCTCCATATCTTTTTTGATGCCTTCTTTGTCTTTTCGTAAATAGGCTCCAAGCTCCAAGTTTTCGGCAACCGTCATGTTAGCAAAGACACGACGGCCTTCGGGGACATGGGAGATGCCCATTTTCACGATTGATTGGGCAGCTTTTCCTCCAATCGAACCCTCTTCGAAAAGAACCTTTCCTTGTTTCGGTTTTAACAACCCCGAAATCGTTTTGAGCAATGTGCTTTTCCCGGCTCCATTTGCTCCGATTAAGGTGACTATTTCCCCTTCGTTAATTTCCATCGTAACTCCCTTTAACGCTTGGATGTTCCCATAATAGACATTGATGTCCTCGATTTTCAGCATTATGAAACCTCCTCGCCAAGATACGCTTCGATAACCTTTGGATCGTTGCGGATTTCTTCAGGCTTTCCGTGGGCGATAAGCTGACCATGATCGAGTACGTAAATACGTTCGCATACACCCATGACAAGTGACATATCATGTTCGATGAGCAATACCGTAAGATTGAATTCCTTTCGGATAAACGCAATTAGGTTCATCAATTCTTTCGTTTCATGCGGGTTCATCCCAGCTGCTGGTTCGTCAAGTAAAAGAAGTTTCGGATTTGCTGCAAGAGCCCGAGCAATTTCCAGTCGTCTCTGCTTCCCATATGGCAGATTCTTCGCTTTTTCATCCTTATATTGGTCCAGGTTGAAAATCTTCAAGAACTCAATCGCCTTATCATCCATTTCCTTTTCACCGGAAAAGTGTCCCGGCAATCTGAATACAGAGCTTGCAATCATATGCTTGGCGAGTGAGTGGTAAGCAACCTTGACGTTATCGATCACGGATAACTCACTAAAGAGGCGGATATTTTGAAAGGTCCTGGAAATTCCTTTTCTCGTAATTTTATAAGGCGGTTGTTTTTTTAAGTTTTCCCCATTTAAAGCAATCGTTCCTTCTGTAGGAACATACACACCCGTCAACAAATTAAAGAAGGTCGTTTTCCCGGCACCATTCGGACCAATCAGGCCAACAAGTTCCCCCGGAAATAATTCCACGTTAACATCTGAAACAGCTTTCAGTCCACCGAAGCGGATTCCCACTGAATCTACTTTAAGCAACGGTATTGTGGCTTCCATCCTTAGGTCCCCCTTTAGTTTTTTTACCAGTGAACAATGTCGTAATTTCTCTTGTCCCCATTAAACCTTGCGGGCGGAATATCATCATCAAAATCAGTACAAGGCTGTAAATAATCATCCTTGTTTCCGGGTAATCCTGAAGGAATGTGGTCACGATTGTTAATAAAATCGCGGCCAAAACAGAACCTGATAGACTTCCAAGACCACCGAGAACCACGAAGATCAGAATATCGAATGATTTTAGGAAACCGAAATTCGACGGCTGGATAATATAGAAGTTATGAGCGTAAAGCGAGCCAGCAACTCCGGCAAAAAAGGCTCCAATGACGAAAGCTGCCACTTTATAATAAGTCGTATTGATTCCCATCGCGTCAGCGGCCGTTTCATCTTCTCTTACGGAAATACATGCACGCCCATGGGTTGAATTCGTGAAATTCCGAATCACAATAATAGTAATCATTACACAGGCAAATACCCATGGCCACGTTGTCAAATGGGATACCTGCATCCCGCTTGCTCCGCCTACATAATCAATATTCAAGAGGACTATCCGGACAATTTCCCCAAATCCAAGTGTGGCAATCGCCAAGTAATCCCCCTTCAGACGTAAGCTCGGAATTCCAATTACCATACCTGCTACAGCGGCTAAAATCCCCCCTGCCAATAAGGCAATAATGAATGGTAATTCAAGCTTCATTGTCATCACAGCGGAAGCATAGGCCCCTACTGCTAAAAAACCGGCATGTCCGATAGAGAACTGTCCGGTGATTCCGATGATTAAATGAAGACTCGTCGCCAGCATAATATTGATACCGATAAACATGAGCGTATTGATATAAAATGGATTGAGCATGCCGTTTGAAATGGTAAACTGCATGACCGAGAAAAAAATAAGTGCCAACACAATCGAGAGCCAAAAACCCTTTGAATTCTTTAAAGTAGTCATCGCTATGTCTCCCCTATACTTTTTCTCTTTTATTTTTACCGAATAAGCCCTGTGGCAAGAAAATTAATATCAAGATGAGTACGATAAAAGCCACACCGTCACGCCATAAAGAGTAACCGGCGGCACTGACCAACGCCTCAATAACTCCAAGCAGTAGACCGCCGACCATTGCTCCAGGAATAATGCCAATGCCGCCTAAAACTGCTGCAACAAAGGCTTTAAGGCCAGGAAGGACACCCATTAACGGCTCAATCTTAATATAGTAGATTCCAAAAATAACACCTGCCGCCCCTGCAAGAGCCGAACCTATTGCGAAGGTAGCGGAAATCGTATTATTGACATTGATGCCCATAAGCGTAGCCGCTTCGGAATCAAATGAAACGGCACGCATGGCTTTGCCGATTTTTGTTTTATGTACAACAAATTGTAGGATAATCATTAAAATAATCGATACGGATAAAATTAATATAGATTGGCTGCTGATGGAAACTCCTAATATATCGAGTTTATCCATCGGAAGGACATCGTTTGGATAGGCTTCTGGCTGAGCGCCACGGATGTAGATTAGACCATTTTCTATTAGAAGGGAAACACCGATGGCCGTAATTAAGGCCGCAATCCGTGTTGCATTTCGAAGGGGTTTATAAGCAATACGTTCAATTAAGACACCAAATATGGCGCATACAATCATTGAAATCAATAAAGCAGGGATGAACGATAAGTCCAATACCGTAATTGAGTAAAAACCAACAAATGAACCAACCATAAATACGTCACCATGAGCAAAGTTTATCAGCTTGACGATCCCGTATACCATCGTATAGCCAAGAGCAATCAATGCATAAATGCTGCCGAGTGAAATGCCATTTACCAATTGCTGAATCAGTTCCATATTGCACTCTCCCCGAAAAGGTGTTTTTTTAGTGAAGATAGAATAGGGGGACTTGCCCCCTATCCGCTTAACTATTATGGATTGATTTTTGTTTTAAATGTTTGTTTACCATCTACATATTCTAAAATAGTAGCCGATTTGATTGGATCATGATTTTTATCGAGGTTAAGAGTCCCTGATACTAATTGAAGATCTTTGACATCTTCCAAGGCTTGTCTGATTTTTTCGGGAGAAGCATCTCCTGATCTTTTGATAGCGTCAGCCAGGTAGTACCCAGTGTCATAGCCAAGGGCAGCAAAAGCATCTGGTGTTTTATTGTATTTCTTTTTGTAAGCTGCAACGAAATCTTGGATTTTTGCATCTTCATCTTCTGGAGAATAGTGATTAGTGATAAAGGTATTTTTCAATGCCTCTGCCCCAGCAATTTCAACGACTTTCGGAGAATCCCAGCCATCTCCACCCATGAATGGAAGGTCGATGCCGTCTTCACGAGCTTGCTTTAAGATAAGTCCAACTTCTTCATAATAACCAGGAAGGAAAACGAATTCCGGTTTTGCAGATTTGATACGTGTTAATGTTGCGCGGAAATCAGTATCTTTCGTTACATAGGCTTCTTCCGCTACAATTTTACCGCCGTTTGCAGTAAATGCTTCTTTAAATGCTGCGGCTAATCCTTTTGAATAATCACTTGCGCTATCTACATAGATTGCTGCAGTCTTCGCCCCAATATCATCAGATGCGAAATTAGCTGCAACCGTCCCTTGGAAAGGATCGATAAAGCAAGTTCTGAACACATAATCGTTTAATTTTCCAGCTTTATTTGTTATGTCGGGATTTGTTGCAGTTGGTGTGAGAAGAGGAACTTTATTATCTTGTGCGACTTGAACCTGTGCCAAAGTGTTCGTGCTTGTAGCTGATCCAACTACAGCGACAACTTTGTCCTGACTGACTAATTTAATTGAACCGCTTGTAGCTTCTGCTGCATCAGATTTATTATCAACTTTAATGATTTCTAGCTTTTTTCCGTCAATGCCTTCTTTATTAATTTCTTCGATGGCCAGTTTCAAACCATCCGCAGCCGACTGACCGAATGATGCAGTACCACCTGACAATTCAAGGTTGGCACCAATTTTAATGGTGTCACCCGAGGTGGATGAGCCCCCACTTGAACTGCTAGTTTTCGAGTCGCTATTACAACCTGCCAGCGCCCCAGCTACTAGTGAAAGTGATAGAAACACTCCTGCTAGCTTTTTCTTCTTCTTCATTTGAAACCCCCTAATTTAGTATATTATTCTCATTGACAGAATATTTAAATAAAAATAATATTCTGAAAACAGTGTATCTCATTCTATCGACTCCGTCTATATGTCATAGAAAAAAATGTTAATAAAAAATATTTTCGTGATAATATGAACAAAAAAACTGACTCCGTTTAGAGTCAGTTAAATGTCTATCAGTCATTAACACGGCGAACTTCAATGTCTTTTACAATATCATTGATTACCCAACTGGCCGCAATTAAGCCAGCTACAGATGGTACGAAAGCATTGGAAGATGGCGGCATTTGAGCTTTACGGATTTTAGCATTGTCATTGCCGACTTCTTTTCGAACATCCTCACGAATGACAATCGGGCTTTCATCGGAAAAGACGACAGGAATTCCCTTTGTGATGCCCTCTTTTCGTAATCTTGTACGAATGACCTTGGCAAGCGGATCTGTATGCGTTTTAGAAATATCAGCAATTTGGAAACGGGTTGGGTCCATTTTATTGGCAGCTCCCATGCTTGAAATCACCTTAATATTTCGTTTCAGGCATTCCTTCATCACATGCATCTTATAAATGACCGTATCTGATGCATCAATGACATAGTCAAGATTATAACTGAAGAACTCTTCAAACGTTTCTTCTGTATAGAACATTTTTAGCGCGATTACTTCGCAGTCCGGATTAATATCTTGAATGCGGGTCTTCATCAATTCCGCTTTCGGCTGACCTACAGTTGAGAGAAGAGCATGAATCTGTCTGTTCACATTAGTAATGTCGACATCATCTTTATCAACAAGGATAATTCGACCTACTCCTGTACGTGCCAACGCCTCAGCTGAAAAAGAACCGACGCCACCTACACCTAGAACAGCAACGGTCGTGTTCTTCAGTATATCTATGCCTTCCTTACCAATCGCTAATTCATTTCGAGAAAACTGATGCAACATATATATTCAACTCCAATAAATTCTGTTCTTATTTAGATTCCCAATTAACAATATATCATAAACATCATTTATGACAAGTGAAATATGAGCAGAGTTATCGGAATTAGTATACTAGTTCATTGTAGACAATTTTTGAAGAACTGTTGCTAGAAGAAGCGTTCGTTCTGTCAGGCTAGGAACTTCTAAATACTCATCTTCACTATGTGCATTTCCGCCAATTGGACCTAGTCCGTCTACGGTTGCAATTCCTAATTCAGATGTAAAAGAAGCATCTGAACCTCCACCCGTAGCCGTATCGGTGATATTGATGCCGATTTCCTGCCCCGCCTGATTGATAGCCTCTAATAGAATGGTCGTTTGTTCGTTCTTTTCCATAGGTGGCCGGTCCATTTTGCCGCTAAGCGTCGTTTTCGTTCCCGCAATATAATTGTGAGCACAGATTTTTTTCATTTGTTTTAGGATCATAACTTCCTGTTTTTTTTCTGAGATACGTACATCCACAAAGGCAGCGGCGTGGGAGGCAATGGTATTGACAGCTGAACCGCCTTCAATTATCCCGACATTTACACTAATCCCCTGCTTAAGATCATTTAACCTATGCAGTGCGATAATCTTATGAGCCAATTCTTCAATTGCACTTCGTCCTTTTTCCGGTTCAATCCCCGAGTGAGCAGACACTCCTACTATGTCCACTTTAAATTGCCCGCAGCCTCTTCTCGCCGTAACAAGTGAACCATCCGACCTCGCCGGCTCTAGAATTAACGCAAATTTCTTATTTGCCGCATTCTCAGAAATGAGTGAAGCAGAAGAAGGAGACCCTATCTCTTCATCACTATTGAGAATGATTTGAATATGTTTATACCCGGTCTTCCCTGCCTGTTTCATACAAAGAATCGCATAAAAAAGTTCGACTAAGCTTGCCTTCATATCAGCAACACCAGGTCCGTATGCGCGATCTCCTATCACTTTAAAAGGACGTTTTTGTACCGTCCCTTCTGGAAAAACTGTATCCATATGTGCGACAACAAGAATATGTGGTTGAAGCGCATCACGATGCTGAATAACTAATTGATTGCCATAATTCTTTTGTTCCACAATATTCACAATAAAATCAAGACTCTCAAATTTCGTTTTTAAAATCGTACCAATTTTATCAATTCCCTGTTTTGTATAAGAACCACTATCAATATTCACAAGCTGCTCCACTAATTGAAGCATTTCTCTCCTCTTAGCATCCAATAAGTCTTTCAAAGCCCTCACTACTTTCTTTTTCCTTGCTCTAATTATTTCAACCTTACTACATACTTTACGAATGTATATTGTGGAGTGTTCCTTAAATGGGGGTTTTTGATGCTAACTCGTGAGTTTCAGCCATTTACTCGTGAGTTTCAGCTTTTACTCGTGAGTTTCAGCTTTTTACTCGTGAGTTTAAGACGGTTACTCGTGAGTTTCAGCCATTTACTCGTGAGTTTCAACCATTTACTCGTGAAATAAGCAATCAAGGTTATATTCTCGATTTTTATATTGCCCTGTATAAGGCAATTCCATAGTAGAGAGTATTCTCTGCATGATATCTATTGATTCAATCTGTAAAAATAACCGCGCTTGTTTATTTGTAATCTTGGGCCTTATGAGGAGGGCATAATCACGAAGAGTTTGAATGTGGGCATCTTTAGAAGAGTAAGAACAATGCGCGCAGATCCATTTTCCCCAGTGACGTTGCATTTGGAGAATTGAACATTCTGGGCAGTGAACACTTTTGAGCAGATCCGTTTCAGAGATTTGATACCACTTGAGTATATCTGGATTATGTGGAGTATTTTTTTGAAGGAATGTGTTTGATAGTTTATTGCGTTGCCTTTGGGTTAATTGCGCAGATGGATACTTTTTTTCAAGAGTTTGAATTTTTGAGATGAGTGTTTCTTTTCCGGTGATTTGCTTGAAGATGGAGGCATGACCAGGAGTAGTCTTAATGATGGTGTTCGAGTTTGCATTTGCAATGAGCGTTTCAATCGGAAGCAGCGGGAATTTATGAAGGTTAAGCCAATTGATTAAGCGTGATTTTTGCACATCAACCTGGATAATCGGATCAAGATAGGCTTGTTCCTGTCCATCTTTTGTCCGAATCAATTGAGGATAGGTGCGGTCAAAATAGAGCAAACCGGCAAAGTTTTTCACCTCGATGATAATGCAGCAATTTGTAGATACGATAAGAAAGTCCATTTGGAAAAAGCTGCTCTCATCGCGGCTCAGTCTGAGGTCATGAAATACTTGATATTTTTTTGAAAGATCCTTTAACTCTTTTCCAATACTTGATTCTCCATAAAAACCAGTACGGATTTTCCGGTAATCATTCGTTATTTTTTTCTGTTTAGGATGGTTTGGTGAGAGCCTTCTGCTTAATGCCTCCAGTTTAAGCATTTTCATTGGCTTTTCACATGGTTTTTTCATTAATTCATCACTCCTTCTTCTATATTTTCTGTGATCATGCTTTTGATTCCTGCCTGGGTATCTGAAAAATAGTGGTTACTCGTGAGTTCGGGCATTTTACTCGTGAGTTTCAGCTTTTACTCGTGAGTTTGGGCTTTTTACTCGTGAGTTTCACCGCTTTACTCGTGAGTTTCAGCTTTTACTCGTGAGTTTCACCGCTTTACTCGTGAGTTTCAGCTTTTACTCGTGACTTTCAGCTTTTACTCGTGAGTTTCAGCCTTTTACTTGTGAGTTTGGGCATTTTACTCGTGAGTTTAACCCTTTTACTCGTGAGTTTCAGCTTTTACTCGTGACTTTCAGCCCTTTACTCGTGAGTTTCAGCTTTTACTCTGAGTTTCAGCCTTTTACTCGTGAATACAGATTTTTCAGCACAAAAAAACCCATGTTTACTCAACATGAGTTGCTTTGTAAGTTATAAGAGTCCCAATTGTGCCGTTTACGCCTTTGTTTTGAACCCGCTCTCCGCAGGTGGGTGCTCGGTTCCTCGCGTTTGTAAGTCCTCTACGAGGGAGGCATGTACGCGGCCAGGAAACTAGTGCTCCCGGTAACTATAAGTGTTCGGTCAAAACTTATAGGTTAAAGAACGAACACATCAGGACTCTTACTTGTTGAAAATATCATATCATAATGCTTTACTCCGTTTCAAGAGAAAGCATCTAGGTAAATTTTCATATTTTTTCCCAATAAAATTATTTCTTTAATGCAGCAAGTCTTAAGCTAAGTTCTGCTAATTGCTTATCACTTACAGTACTTGGAGCGTCAACTAACAAGTCGCTTGCGCTTGCTGTTTTCGGGAACGCGATGGTGTCGCGAAGGTTTGTGCGACCCGCAAGCAACATTACCATACGGTCCAATCCAAGTGCGATACCGCCGTGTGGAGGTGTTCCATATTCGAAAGCATCCATTAAGAAGCCGAATTGTGCGTTTGCTTCTTCTTCTGTGAATCCAAGCACTTTGAACATTTTTTCTTGAACATCGCGTTCGAAAATACGCAGTGATCCACCGCCAAGTTCGTAGCCGTTCAAGACAAGGTCATACGCTTGTGCACGGACACTGGCTGGGTCTGATTCCAGTTTTTCCAGGTCTTCACGGAATGGCATTGTGAATGGATGGTGAGCTGCATAATAGCGTCCTTCTTCTTCATCGTATTCAAGTAATGGCCAGTCCGTTACCCATAGGAAGTTGAATTTGCTTTGGTCGATCAAGCCTCTTTCTTTACCTAGCTTAATACGAAGCGCGCCAAGTGCATCCGCAACAATGCTTTTCTTATCTGCAACGAATAAGATCAGGTCGCCTACTTCTGCTTCCAATACTGCAACTAATTGCTGTTGGTCTTCAGCGAAGAATTTTGCAATTGGTCCTTTTACGCCATCTTCTTCTACTTTTAACCAAGCAAGGCCTTTTGCACCGTAAATAGCTGCAAATTCAGCCAATGCATCAATGTCTTTACGGGAATAATCTGCATTTCCGCCTTTAACTACGATCGCTTTAACTTGTCCACCATTTGCAACAGCACCTGTGAACACTTTAAAATCACTGTCTTTCACGATTTCTGAAACATCTTTAAGTTCCATTTCGAAACGTGTATCAGGTTTGTCGGAACCATAACGGCTCATCGCTTCGTTATATGTCATTCTTGGGAATGGCAGTGTTACGTCCAGCCCTTTTACATCTTTCATAACTTTAGCCATCATGTTTTCAGCCGTTTTAATGATATCTTCCTGGCTCATGAAGCTAGTTTCAATATCGATTTGTGTGAATTCAGGCTGTCTGTCAGCACGTAAATCTTCATCACGGAAACAGCGGGCAATTTGATAATAACGTTCGAAACCGGATACCATCAATAGTTGCTTAAAGATTTGCGGTGACTGTGGCAGTGCATAAAACTCACCTTCGTGTACACGGCTAGGCACTAAATAATCACGTGCGCCTTCTGGTGTACTTTTCGTTAAAATAGGTGTTTCGATATCAAGGAAGCCTTCGCCGTCCAAGTAATCACGAATCGCCTTAGTTGTTTGGTTACGCATTTTCAACGTTTCAAACATTGCCGGACGACGTAAGTCCAAATAGCGGTATTTTAAGCGAATATCTTCAGAAACATCTGTTCTTTCATCAATGATGAAAGGAGGTGTTTTTGCTTCATTTAAAATTGTTACGCTTTCTGCTTGAACTTCAATTGTGCCTGTTGATACATTCGGGTTGAAGTTGGCTTCATCACGTTTGATGACTGTACCTTGGATATCAAGAACGTATTCATTACGAATTTTTTCAGCTGTCGCCAATGCTTCAGCCGAGATGTCCGGATTGAAAACAACTTGTACAACTCCGCTTCTGTCACGAAGGTCGATAAAGATTACTCCGCCCAAATCACGACGTTTTTGTACCCATCCTTTTAATGTAACTTTTTCACCAATAGCTGCTTCTGTAACTTCTCCATTGAAGTATGTTCTGCCAAACATGGTATTTCCCCCTTAAGCCTGTAGCTTTTTAAATTGTTCAACGAATGTAGCAAGATCCATATGGACTTGTTCACCGGTTGCCATGAACTTTAGATTAATTGTATTATTTTTCAATTCATCATCTCCAAGTGTCGCCACGTATCTTGCTTCAAGGCGATCGGCTGATTTAAATTGAGCTTTTACTTTACGGTCTTGGTAGTCTTTTTCGACTGTGAAACCGGCATTACGCAATTGGTAGGCAAGTTTGACATTATAATCCTTAGCGGACTCACCTAGTGAAACAAGGTAGCAGTCAATGCCCTTTTTGATCGGAAGTTCGATGTTTTCTGCTTGAAGTGCTGCAATCAGACGTTCAATGCTGAGCGCAAAGCCAATCCCGGGTGTTTCCGGTCCACCAAGCTCTTCAGCAAGCCCGTTATAACGGCCGCCTCCACAAAGTGTCGTAATCGCACCAAAACCTTCCGCATCACTCATGATTTCAAAGGCCGTATGATTATAGTAATCCAGGCCGCGCACAAGCGTCGGATCTTCAACAAATTCAATTTCCAAATCCGTTAAGTGTTGTTTCACTTTTTCGAAATAGGTACGCGATTCATCATTTAAATATTCAATGATGGAAGGTGCCGTTTTCATCAATTCGTGATCGTGATCTTTTTTACAATCCAGAATACGCAATGGATTTTTTTCAAGACGGTTTTGACAATCGCTACAAAACTCGCCGATACGGGGTTCGAAATGCTTGATTAACGCATTGCGATGCGCTGTCCGGCTTTCATTATCACCAAGGCTATTTATCACGAGCTTCAGTTTTGTCAACCCAAGCTCTTTATAAAGATTCATTGCCAGCGATAGAACCTCTGCATCAATTCCTGGATCTTTACTTCCTAATGCCTCGATGCCAAATTGAACGAACTGACGGAAGCGACCTGCTTGCGGACGTTCGTAACGGAACATTGGCCCGATATAATAAAGTTTGACCGGTTGATTTGCCCAACCAAACATTTTGTTCTCAATGTATGATCTAACAACAGATGCAGTGCCTTCAGGACGAAGGGTCAAATTCCGTTCACCGCGGTCCTGAAATGAGTACATCTCTTTTTGCACGATATCGGTTGTGTCTCCCACACCACGTAAGAACAGCTCTGTGTGCTCAAAAATCGGTGTACGGATTTCTTTATATTGATAACGGTGACAAATCTCACGCGCTGTCTTTTCGATATACTGCCAAATTTCCGTTTGACCAGGCAATAAATCCTGCGTACCTCTAGGAATCTGAATAGACATATTTGTTTCCTCCTTTAAAGCAATGCGTCATTTCTTATACGACGCTGCACTGAATTTTTTCCAAACAAAAAACTCCCGCCCCTTGTAACATAGTCGTTACAAGGGACGAGAGTTGGATATCCCGTGGTGCCACCCTAGTTGAAACACAATTAAATAAGTGCCTCCGCTCAAAAACAGTTAACGCCTGCTTTACGTCCATCTCCTACTAAAAAAATTCGTTCAGAGTGAAGCCTACGGAGGGTTCTTTCATTAAGTCATCATGTGGAATGCTTTCAGCCTCGGCATTTCCTCTCTTTTCATGTGTTTCTTAATTACTCTTCTCCATCATTGGTTATTGCAGTAATAGGTCTGATACTTTATAATCATACGGACGTTAACATCAAATGTCAAGATAGGCTAAGGAATTTTGTCGTATTTTATTGGTTCAAATGTTTTTTCATATTCTTGATTGTTCGGACATTGACTCCGAATTCGGATGCTAATTCAATTAGATTTGCGCTTTGTTCCTTTTGAATAAAATCGTGAAAATCGACTCCTAGTACTTGATTGCCCCCACTTAAACTCGTTTGGTCTTTTTCGCTGAATTTCATATGGCTTCCCTCCATTAGTTAATAAGACTTATTCTTTCCTAAAAAAAATGTTTTTTGCACAATTAAGGAGGGAAATTTTTTATTGAACGAGAATACATACAAATAGAGATAAAAGGGAGAGACAACTTATGAAGAAGAAATCAGGATTATTTGGCCTGATCCTATTGCTGATAATAGCAGCGATTTTCCCCGTCAATCAAGCATTTGGAGAAAACGAAGGGGAAATTGTCGTGACGACCAAGGTGGTCAATGTCCGTGATGGCGCAGGCCTCAGTTTTCCTATTGTGAAAAAACTTACAAAAGGGGAAACGTATCCGATTGTGAATGAAGATGGCGATTGGATTGAAATTCGGATTGGCGCCGGTAAAACGGGTTGGGTTGCCAATTGGCTTGTGGGAAAAAAATCAGATTCAAATCAGGTTAAGCAGGAATCAGGTCAGGGAATAATAACCGGTAGCTCTGTCCGCGTCCGTACAGGCCCCGGTACTACATTTCAAACAGTTGGTTCGATAACGAAAGGAACGGCTGTTGACATTATTGAAAAAAATGAAAATTGGATTCAAATCAAACATGCAGAAATCGAGGGTTGGGTCTCTTCTGACTATCTCGAGCTCACTAAGGCTTCCGAGAACGCAGTAGAGAAAGATACGAAGCAGAAGAAAGAAGAATCGGAACAATCCGTGCAAACGGGAGTCACTTTGGTCGACCGTCTCAATGTTCGTTCTGAACCTTCAAAAAGCAGTGCCTCGCTCGGTAAGCTGAATAAAAATACGATGGTTACTGTTTATCGAATTGAAAACGAATGGGTTGAAATTGATTTTCAAGGAAGCCATGGCTGGGTCGCCGAATCTTACATAGAATTGGGCAAGAATAAGAGTGAGACGAAAATCAATAAGGCAGGTACCACTGCAAGAGTAACCGTTTCTGGTTTAAATGTGCGGAAAAAGGCCTCTCCTAACAGTAAAATCATTGGTTCGGTAAACAAGGATGAAACCTACCAAGTTTTGCAAACAACAGGCCAAATGACACAGCTTCAGCTTTCTGATTCAAAAAAAGGCTGGGTGGTGAGCTGGTATTTAGAAATAGAGAATGCCGAACAAACAACAAAGAAAAAGAAGATTGACGTAAAAGGCAGTAAGATTACCACCATTCATGATGGGACAATCCTTAGAAGTAAGCCAGATGGCAACTCGCAGATTGTAGCGCAGGTGAAAGAAGGAGAAACATTCTCCGTTCTCGGTATGGAGGGCGATTGGTACTCCATTAAACTCAAGAATGGCCAAACCGCTTATGTTGCTGGTTGGATTGTGACGATTGAAGGTAATGCTGAGCAGATCCAGCGTCCAGGCGTTGAAAAATATTTAGCGGATAAAGTCATCGTAATCGATCCCGGCCATGGCGGCAGGGACAGCGGTACAGTTGGAGTCGGTGGTACTCTTGAGAAAAACTTAACAATCCGTACCGCTGAGTTGCTGCGGGACAAGCTTCATGCGGCAGGTGCAAAAGTGATTCTGACAAGAAGCAGTAATACATATGTTCCACTGCCTTCAAGGGTTAGCACTTCACATATCAATAACGCGGATGCATTCATCAGCCTCCATTATGATAGCACCAAAGATCAGATTGCGAGTGGAATAACTACATTCTACTATCATGACTATCAACAGAATTTTGCCTCAACACTTGCCAATTCACTAGGATCCACGATGCAGGTGCCTAACCGAGGTTCCCGATACGGAGATTACCATGTTATCCGTGAAAACAATCGTGTAGCTACACTTATTGAACTAGGCTATTTAAGTAATCCTGTTGAAGAGTTGAGGATTACAACGAATGAATATCAAGAAACCATTACAACCGCTATCTATAATGGATTGGCGCGGTATTTCAAATAATGACAAGCCAGCTTCCCATGGAAGCTGGCTTTCAATTTGTTTACAATCACTTTTTCTCAACAAAAAAACCTGCCGCAGCAGGTTACTTTTTACTTTCCATTATTAATGTTACAGGTCCGTCATTAGTAAGCTGAACGTCCATCATTGCGCCAAATTGACCGGTTTCAGTATGGACGCCTTTTTTGCGTAGTTCTTCATTGAATGATTCATAAATTTTGTTCGCCTCTTCAGGACGGGCGGCGTCCATGAAGTTCGGACGACGGCCTTTACGGCAGTCGCCATATAGCGTAAATTGTGAAACTGATAGAATCGAACCACCAACGTCTAGTAGTGAGTGGTTCATCTTTTCATTTTCATCTTCAAAAATTCTAAGATTAACAATCTTATCGGCCAAATAGATGGCGTCATCTATTGTATCGCCATGGGTGACACCAACTAGCAGGACTAGTCCGCTGTCAATTTGCCCGATTGTTTGGCCTGCCACAACAACTTTGGCAGCTTTGGAACGTTGTAAAACAACACGCATAGTAATAAAACTCCTTAGTTCATAATCCTTCTAACGGAATAGACATCTGAAATTTGTTTTATACGGTCGACGACCTTTTGTAGATGTGCAATGTTATGGATATAAATCGACATGTGAATGGTCGCCACTTTATTCCGGTCCGATTTACCTGATACTGCTGAAATATTTGTCTTTGTTTCGTTGACAGCTTGCAACACTTCGTTTAATAAGCCGCGGCGATCATATCCGCTGATCTCAATTTCAACGATATATTCCTTACGTTCGTTAATCTTGCTTTCCCATTCAACAGGCACAAGACGATGATCGGAATCACCGCTTTCTAGGTTCGGACAGTCTTGTCTATGGACAGATACTCCACGGCCTTTTGTAATATAACCAACGATTTCATCCCCAGGAACCGGATTACAACAGCGTGATAAACGGATAAGGAGGTTCTCAATTCCCGGTACACGTACACCTGAGTCACGTTTTTTGGAGGAATTAGGGAAAGTTTTCAGATCAGCAACAGCTTCCGAAATATCTGCTTCTTGCTCGACCATCTTCTGCTTACGCCATTTTTCAGTAAGGCGGTTCGCTACCTGAAGGGCTGTAATTCCGTTATAACCAACCGCTGCATACATATCTTCTTCATTCAGGAAATTGAATTTATCCGAAACGCGCTTAATATTCTCAGATGTCAGGATTTCCTTCAGATCAAACTCCATGATCCTGATTTCTTTTTCAACAAGTTCTTTGCCTTTTTCGATATTTTCTTCTCGGCGCTGCTTTTTGAAAAATTGACGGATTTTATTTTTCGCCTGAGATGTTTGCGTGAGTTTAAGCCAATCTTGACTTGGACCATATGAATGCTTGGATGTTAAAATTTCAATAATATCGCCTGTTTTTAGTTTATAATCCAGCGGTACCATTTTCCCGTTCACTTTGGCCCCTATCGTTTTGTTACCGATTTCCGAGTGAATCCGGTAAGCAAAGTCAATCGGATTGGATCCTGACGGAAGTTCAATAACATCGCCTTTTGGCGTAAAAATGAACACCATATCAGAAAAAAGATCGATTTTAAGGGATTCCATGAATTCCTCGGCGTTTGTTGCGTCATCCTGGAATTCAAGAATTTCCCTGAACCAAGTCAATTTTTCCTCTAATGAAGGCTGTTCACCAACATCTTTTCCTTCTTTATAAGCCCAGTGTGCGGCAACCCCGAACTCGGCAATGCGATGCATATCGGAGGTACGGATTTGCACTTCAAGCGGATCGCCTTTTGGCCCGATTACCGTCGTATGTAAGGATTGATACATATTCGGCTTCGGCATCGCGATATAGTCTTTAAATCGGCCAGGCATCGGCTTCCAGCATGTATGAATGATCCCTAAAACGGCATAACAGTCTTTTATGCTATTGACGACAATCCGAACCGCAAGCAGGTCATAAATTTCACTGAACTGCTTATTCTGCAACGCCATTTTGCGATAAATACTGTATATATGTTTCGGTCTACCAGAGAGGTCTGCTTTAATATTGACTTCTTCCACGTTTTTACGCACTTCATCAATGACTTCTTCTAAATACTGTTCACGTTCTGCACGCTTTTTCTTCATAAGGTTGACGATTCGGTAATACTGCTGCGGGTTCAAATACCTTAGTGCCGTATCTTCAAGTTCCCATTTAATCGTACTGATCCCAAGACGATGAGCAAGCGGCGCAAAGATTTCTAATGTTTCGTTCGAAATTCTTCTCTGCTTTTCCTGCGGCAGATGCTTCAATGTCCGCATATTGTGCAGTCTGTCAGCAAGCTTAATCAATATGACCCGGATATCCTGGGCCATCGCAACGAACATTTTCCTATGGTTTTCCGCCTGTTGTTCTTGCTGTGATTTATACTTAATTTTCCCTAATTTGGTCACACCATCAACGAGCATGGCGACTTCAGGACTGAAATTCTCTTCAATATCCTTCAGAGTGACCTCCGTGTCTTCAACAACATCATGTAAAAAGCCTGCCGCAATAGTTGCAGGATCCATTTCAAGATCAGCCAGAATACCCGCTACTTGAATCGGATGAATAATATACGGTTCTCCCGATTTACGAAATTGTTCTCGGTGAGCATACTCTGCATACTTAAACGCTCTATGAATAAATTCAGCTTCTTCCGGCTGAAGATATAAGCTGGCCATTTCTACAACTTGCTCGGCAGTCAATATTTGATCGTTAGCCATTTAATCACCTTAACCCCACTTTAACTGCCACCGGATATTAACCGGATTGAGTATGATTGGTAGCACTTCTCTTTGTTCAGCAAAACGTGACAATTTTTGCGAAAAAAATAAATCCGCCGAAACGGATACAAGTGCAAATAAACTTAATAGCAGAAAACTCTTTATTATTACTATTATCGAAAAAAATGGCATGGATGTAAAGGGTAAAACATGTATTTTATTAAGAATAGTTCTTTTTTTCACTGGAAATTCGACAAAATCTATGAAAAACGGGTAAAACAGAAAGAGCACCCTGGTCAGAGTGCTCTTCTTTATTAAAAGTTCATTAGTGTTAAAACATCATAGCCTTCTAATTTATCTTTACCGTCTAGGTCTGTTAATTCAATAAGGAATGCAATCCCGGCTACAATTCCGCCAAGCTCTTCCACTAATTTGATCGTTGCTTCGATTGTACCGCCAGTAGCAAGTAAATCGTCCGTAATCAGGATACGTTGTCCTGGTTTAATGGCATCTTTATGGATAGTCAATACATCCTTACCATATTCTAAGCCATATTCGACTTTTATCGTTTCACGTGGAAGCTTTCCTTCTTTTCTCACTGGCGCAAAGCCCACTTCCAATGAGTATGCGACTGGACATCCGATAATGAATCCGCGTGCTTCCGGTCCGACCACTAAATCGATATTTTTATCGCGAGCGTACTCGACGATTTGGTCTGTTGCGTATTTATAAGCTGCGCCGTTATCCATTAATGTTGTAATATCTTTGAAGACAATACCCGGTTTTGGCCAGTCTTGCACAATTGTTACATATTGCTTTAAATCCATTGCTTTGTTTCCTCCTCAAGGTCTGTTGCCTCATGAACTAAAAAATGATTGAACCAATCGAATAATTGCTGATAGGAAGAATAGACAAGCTCTTGTTCAAGCTCAAATTGCTCTTTCTTTCTTATAAACGATTCAGACTCACTGAGATCGCGTTTTTTCGCATTGGCTGTGAGCATAATTAACCCATTCTCTATTGTAACAAAATCAAGCTCAAAAAACACCTTTGAAATAAAATCCACTGTATCTCTTGACCAGCCTCGGTATTTGGCAAGATCATCACCATACCTTTTCACATCAAGCGGACCCTTTTTAGCAAGAAAGGCATAGAACCATTTAAAGTCGTCCCGTGTTGGCACCGTACTTAAGAAATGATCCTGTTCATGAGAAAAATGTGCGTATATCCGCGACGGCTTCTTATTTTCAATCACCCGTTTTAACAACTCTCTTAACGGGGGCATGTCCATAAGAACCACATGTCCTTGCATGCAGTCGAGCTGATCTGCTTCCTGTTCATTCTTGATTAAAACAAGATCGGGATGGTTTTGTAAAAAAGGATATCTTCTATAAATATCTTCCGAGAAAATAACAATTTTCCGATTATGAACCGGTATCTCAGCTAGCCACTTCTCTGCCTGTCCCTTGCCGCGATAATCAAAGAGCTGCCAATGATTGACCGATACATCCTGAACAAAGATTTGCGGCTTTTTGATATTATTCCACTCATTAATGGAAAGCTCGCCGATCACGGAGACTTCTGCATGCGGAGCTATTTCATCCACATAATGACCTAGACCAAACCCAACGCCGTCGAGTTTATGATTCTCACTATCTTCAAGCTGCACCTTCAAGTGATTCTGATTGGCGCCAATTTTACGGACACTTGAAAGCTGGACGGAATCTATCAAGATTTTAGGCTTTGGATTGGTAACTCCAAATGGCGCTAGCAGGCTCATTTCCTGAATCGTTTGAATGGAAACTTCCGCTAATGTTGTGGCTCCATCCAAGTTGGTAATAGGTGTGAAATCTTCTTCGCTGAGCTGTTCTTTCGCAATCATGTTCATGCGATCTCTAAGCTCCTGTACGTCTTCTATTTTCAAGGTCATTCCCGCAGCCATCGGATGTCCACCAAAATGAGGCAGCAATTCGCGACAAGTAGAGAGACTCTCAAAAAGGTCGAATCCAGCAATACTCCGGGCTGAACCTTTCGCGTGCCCCTTTTCTCGGTCATAGCTCAACACAATGGTCGGACGGTAAAAGCGTTCAACCAGTTTGGAGGCTACAATACCCACTACCCCTGCGTTCCAGCCTTCTCTCCCGATAATAAGCACACCATTTGACTCCGGTGGGAAGTTTTCCTCAACCTCTTGAATCGCTTCTTCCGCCATTGCAGCAACCATCGCCTGACGCTCTTTATTAATATCATCGATTTCATTAGCCAGTTCCGTCGCTTCAGCCAAGTTTTCAGACATCAATAAATCAACAGCCGGGTCAGCATCACCAAGGCGGCCAACTGCATTGATTCGTGGTGCCATTGCAAAGCCGATTGATTCCTCATTCAATGCTTCCTGCTGAATATTCGCCACTTTCATTAGGGCAACAAGCCCCGGACGTCTAGTTAAGCGTAACTGCTCAATCCCTTTCGCTGCAATGAGGCGGTTTTCTCCTTTTAAAGGTACCAAATCCGCAATGGTACCGATTGCCGCAATCTCCAGCAAATCCTCTGGCAGTTCACCTAGCAAGGCATGTGCCAGTTTAAAAGCAACCCCTACGCCAGCAAGATCTTCAAATGGATAGGAACTGTCCTCAAGTTTTGGATGAATAATCGCTAGTGCTTCGGGAAGTTCCGGCCCCGGTTCATGGTGATCCGTCAAAATATAATCCATGCCAAGCTCGCTAGCAAGTTTCGCTTCATCAACTGCGGAAATTCCCGTGTCCACGGTTATTAATACCTTTACACCTTGCTCAGCAGCCAAGCGGAATGCCATTGGATTCGGCCCGTAGCCCTCTGTAAACCGATTAGGAATATAAAAGTCCACATCGGCTCCTAGTCTAGTAAGCGTCGTCATCATCACCGTAGTCGATGTCACGCCGTCCGCATCATAATCACCAAAAACCCTGATTTTCTCTCCGTTTTGAATGGCTTCTTTTATTCTATATACTGCTTTATCCATATCTTTCAGTAAAAATGGATCATGAAAAGTTTGATTTTTTACAAATAAAAATGATCGGGCACTTTCAATTGTATCCAGGCCACGATTCACAAGTAAGGCCGCAACTAAGGGTGTGATATGAAGCTCTTCCGCTAGTTCAGCAACTTTGTTTTCATCGGCAGTTCGTAAGTTCCACCGTGTTTTTGGCTTTAACATAAATTCACCCCTCAACTTACTTATTATACAAAACGACAATAACGGTTTCAATTTTATTTTAAACTCAAAAATGGCTGTATTTCCCAATTCAAAAAGCTAGTCTCACAAAAAGAAGGCTGGCATCATGCCAGCCCCCCCTCTCACATATTAAACTTGTCCTTCAAGACTTTGTTTCTTTTCTTTTGCTGTATTCAGTGGTCCTTTTTTCTTCAATTCTTTGATTTTCAAATCAAGCCAGAATTGAGATGCGATTAATAAAGACGAATACACGCCACATATTAAACCGATAAACAGGGCAATTGAGAAGTTTCGGATAGCTTCACTACCGAAGATCGCCAACGCGATAACCGTAATGAGAACGGTTAGTACGGTGTTAATGGATCTCGTCAATGTTTGCCTGATACTGATATTTACAATATTCTCAAGCTCTTCAACGGTTTTGATTTTACGACTGAAGCGTAGGTTTTCACGAATACGGTCAAAGGTTACGATCGTATCATTGATGGAATAACCGACAATCGTCAGAACCGCAGCAATGAAGGTGATATCTACTTCAAGTCGAAGTAGGCTAAATATCGTAATAATAAAGAACGCGTCATGTATAAGCGCTACGACGGCAGGAACAGCCATCCGCCATTCAAATCGTATGGATACATACAAGATAATGCCGAGTGATGCAATCGCTAACGCAAACATAGCATTTTTCGCGAGTTCTTTTCCGACTGTCGGGGATACGGTGCTGACATTCGGTTCTGTTCCATAATCCTTCTTGAAGTAGTCCTTCAACTCAGCGATTTCCTGTTTATTAAGCACACCGACTGTACGAACGACAGCATTTTTATTTTCTTGTCCAGCGAGCCTAACATCCTTGATATCATCCGCAGCAATACCGACCTTTTTCATTTCGGTTTTGACTTGCTGAGTCGTTAAAACATCTTTGGACGCAATCTCAATGCGGGTACCACTAGTAAAATCAATACCAAGATTTAATCTAAAGACGAACAAGAAAATAATCCCGATAAGGGTAACACCGATTGAAATACTATAAAAGACTTTCCTATGTTTGACGAAATCGATTTTATCAAAGCGAGTTGGCAATGACATTAAATTAATTTTCTCAGATAAATTGTGAATGTATTTCTTCTTCACGCCAAACCATGTTGTACGTTTGTCCAAGAACCCACTATTTACCCACAGGCTCATGAAAAGACGTGTACCATAGACGGCTGTAATGAAACTCATTAAAATCGAAATGATCAAAGTAGTCGCAAACCCTTTAACTGAGCTTGTTCCATAATAAAACAGAACGGCCGCAGCCAGCAAGGTTGTTAAGTTGGCATCCATGATCGTACTAAGTGAATTTTTCGTACCTTCTTTATAGGCTGCTTTAACAGATCTACCAAGTTTCAATTCATCCCTAATTCTCTCGTAGGTTATGATATTGGCGTCGACAGCCATACCAACTCCGAGTACTAATGCCGCAATACCAGGAAGCGTAAGGACTGCATTCATCCAATCAAACACTAATAGCGTCAAGAAAATGTAGATGCTTAAAGTGACGACTGCAATGAATCCTGGGAAGCGGTAATACACAAGCATAAAGATAAAAACAAGTGCAATTCCGATGATTCCGGCAAAAATAGTATCATTTAGTGCACCTGCACCAAATTGGGCACCTACAGAAGTAGAGTACTTTTCTTTTAAATCTACAGGCAGCGCACCTGCATTCAGAAGGGCTGCAAGCTCTTTCGCTTCTTCCACCGTAAATTGACCGGTAATATACACCTTCTTCGTATTAAAAACTTCACTGACAGCTGGAGCTGAAATCATATTGTCTTGTGAAGCTGTATCTTTAATGGAATCTTTTCCTTCCTCGAAATCCAACCAGATTGCAAGTACATTTGTCGGGCTTTCCATTGAGGAAATTTTTTGAGTGATTTCTTTAAACTTATTCACGTCTTTCAGCGTGACTTCAACAACCGGTTTATTATCTTGGAACGTTTGTTTCGCGCCGCCTTCTTTCAGGTCAGCACCGGTCATCATTTCCTTATCGTTGTAATCACGGAACGATAATTTTGCTTGAGTCGAAAGGATTTCCCGAGCGTTGTTTTGGTCTTTAACACCGGCTAATTGAACACGGATCCGGTCTTTCCCTTCGATTTGAATATTAGGTTCACTTACACCTAATACATTGACACGCCGCTCCAGTGAGCTTACTGTAGCCCTCAAAACATCCGGAGTGATCTTTTCCCCAGAAAGCGGTTTTACTTCATATAACACTTCAAAACCGCCTTGAAGATCAAGACCCAGCTTGATATCCTTTAGGATTCCTTTTGAAGTCGTTCCCATCGCTGCGAAAATCAAAAGTACGATTAGAAAAAACGCAACGATTCTGCTTCTTTTTACCATTATGTAGTAGGCCCCTTTCTATAATACGCCTGTTCATGGAGTTTCAAAAACTGTCATTTTTTTTCGTTTTATAAGGTTGCATTCTCTTCAAATCGTTAGAAAAAAGACACCGCTCTCCATACTCTTTTTCCAAAAAAAAGCATAACCATATCTATTATGATTCATTTACAAACTGCTGTCAATTTAAGTATTTCGCAGTTTTATTCTTTCAAAAGTTCTTTAAGCTCTTCTTCAGAAAGCGGTTCAAAAAGATTTGGTGATTTATAAGCTTCGACCATTTGAAAGGTCATGAACTGGTTGCTCGAAAATGTCACAATGTCGGCTACGAGTTCGTGAAGGTGAATGTTTTCCTGAGGCCGCTTCCATTTGTTCTTGGTTAAGGTTGCCCATATATCTTCCTCTGTAACAGCATTCAATCCAACCATTTGGAATTCCTCACGTTTGCTCTTCAAGAATGGACGTACCTTTACATAATAACGTTGATATGGGTGATTCTTTTTCGTCATCACTTTGCCTCCAGTAAAAATGATTCTCAATTGAATGCGCATTTTCTAAGAAGGAAATTCGATCATTTGTAAGAACGCAAACACTTTTGTCATGCTTTGTCCAAGTACAAGCATATAGATAATTGTATAGCATAACCGCTTTTTTGAGAAGGCAGGGAGGGAGTTCAATGTCTAAGTTTTTAAAAGGGACGCTGATTTTATTAATCGCAAGCCTGATAACAAGGGTTCTTGGGTTCATTAACCGCATCGTCATCGCCCGTTTTATCGGCGAAGAAGGCGTTGGTTTATATATGATGGCTTTACCGACCCTATTTCTTGTCGTCAACATTACCCAGTTAGGCCTGCCAATCGCCATATCCAAATATGTGGCCGAAGCCAATGCCCGAGGTGATGAAAGGAAAATCAAGAAAATCCTTGTCGTCTCTTTGGCCTGTACATTTACTTTATCAATGATCTTTACTCCTGCGATGCTATTTTTTGCACCGGTTCTATCCGAATATTTATTCACAGATGAAAGAACGGTATGGCCGCTTATGGCGATTGCCCCTATTGTTCCAATTATCGCTATTTCATCTGTCTTGCGCGGTTATTTCCAAGGCAAGCAAAATATGAAGCCCTTCGCTTTCTCACAAGTTATAGAACAGGTAGCCCGTATCACTTTCATTGCCGTCCTGACAAAGGCCTTTTTGCCATACGGAATCGAATATGCCGCAGCTGGCGCAATGTTTGCCTCAATAATTGGTGAGCTTGTATCACTTGTCTACCTATTGACAAGCTTTAAATTAAAGAAACATTTTAAATTCCGGAAAGGCTTCTTCAAAAATGTCAAATCCGGGAAAGGAACATTTACTGAATTGATGGGGATTGCCCTGCCTTCAACTGGAAGCAGGATGATTGGGTCAATTTCTTGGTTTTTTGAACCAATTGTGGTCGCTCAGAGTTTGGCACTTGCCGGTGTGACCGCGGCCGCCGCTACCAGTCAATACGGAGAGTTAACAGGTTACGCACTGCCTTTGCTCATGCTTCCTTCTTTTGTTACGGCTTCATTAGCTACAGCACTTGTTCCTGCTGTTAGTGAAGCAAGGACAACAGGAAACTTTTCACTCGTTGAACACAGGCTTCAGCAAGCCCTGAAAATCACCTTTATTACAGGTTGTTTAGCTGTCGTCACTCTGTTCATCTTTGCTGAACCGATTTTACAAGTAATGTATGGCTCTTCCCACGCTGCTGTTTTCATTAAATTTCTTTCACCTTTTTTCATACTCTATTATTTTCAATATCCGTTGCAGTCGATGCTTCAGGCACTGGACCTTGCAAAAGCCGCAATGTTTAACAGCCTTGCAGGAAACATTCTTAAAATTGGTGTAATCTGGCTGCTGGCATCCAAGGAAAGTTTCGGTATTATGGGGGCCGCAATCGGAATAGCAGTCGGTTCGATGCTCGTTACCTTTCTGCATTTTTCAACTGTGTTAAAAGTTGTTCCTTTTACACTTCATTTTCGGAGTTATATGTTGGCTTTAGTTATTGCATTAATTTCCGGTTGGGGTGGTTATTATATTTATCAAGATCCACTCTCCTCTCAGCCTCTAGGAACCCGACTGTTGCTTTCCGTTACCGTTGTGTTCCTGCTGTTCACATTTTTCATGCTCTTGACTGGCTTCATAAAAAAAGCAGACTTAATTCGAATCCCTGTAATCGGCGTGTTTTTATCAAGGTTTGCATGGAAATAGAAATAACCGAAGTAACAGCAGCTTCGGTTATTTCTTCGTTTCATTTGTATCAATGTAAAATTGGCCATCTATGTATCCGCAAATCGATATCTCTTTAACCTTTGTATCCCCATGTTCTTTTAACTGATGCAGAAGCCAAAAATGATTTTTTCCAATTTTATTAAGATTTTCTTCCTGTATCACTCCGTCGACTATTAGCGGATAGGGTATTGATTCACTTTCCGACCTTTCTTCTTCGCTATTTTTAATCACCGAGAGCTTTCCTGAAGTTTCAAGGATCGCAAATCGAACTTCGTTTAAATCAATAATTCCTTGTTCACGAAGCTGGGTCAATAAGTCATCAAAATTATATCGTTGTCTGCGCATCGCTTTTTCATCTATTTTCCCCTGATTGATGATGATCTGTGGCTTACCATCCATGAAATAGCGAAACTTGACACTTTTCAATGAGATGAATGCTAATGTAATTTGGAGGGTCGCGAGGACAAACATTGGGATAGTCTGTCGGATAAACGGTTTTTCCAAATCTTCAAAGGATAGCACAGCAATGTCCCCTATCATGATAGATACCACTAAATCAAGAACGCTCAGTTCTCCTACTTCCCGCTTACCCATCAATCGAAAAAGGAACCAGATGACTAAATAGATTACCGTCGTTCGAAAAATAATACCTAGATAGATATCCAATTCAATAACACTTCCTTCATCCATAGCATGGCTTTGGAAATGAAAAATTACTCTATATTCTTTTTCAAATTTCATAGAACTTCTTAAACCAGGTCTAAAGGTTCCAATAGAAGAATATGCTTGTACAAACACATCAACAGGCTAAATGTATCAGCCTTTTAAAAAGGGGGAATAACCATCGAAACTAAAAAAATGAGTGTCGCCGTAATCTATGGCGTCGGCTCCATCTTTGCCATAGCGATGATTGCAAGCTTACTCTTTTCTATCCTTCTTCGTTTTACTTCATTGACGGAATCATCCCTGACCTACGTGATCATGATTGTGTCCTTTTTATCGCTGTTCATTGGTGGATTTATTTCAGGAGGTAAAGGGAAAAAGCAAGGACTTTTCTTAGGTGGAAGTACTGGTTTGCTTTACCTTTTAGTTGTGTTTCTTTTTCAATATTTAGGTAATGATGCACTTTTCACCATCAAGCAATGGATTTATTACGGCTGTTTTGTGATCACAGCCATGATGGGTGGCGTGCTTGGAGTAAATATGAGTTCAGAATCGCGAACCAATTAAAACCACAGCAAAAAACCGGGCACAATAGCCCGGTTTTAGTTTGTCTTATACAGTTACTTCTTTATTTGGTGCGCTTTCCGTAATTTCACGGATGGCAGCACGGTCAAATGTAAGCTTTGAACCGTCTGGTGATTTAATGACAATTTGCAATTCATCGATTGCATCGATTGTTCCGTGCATGCCGCCGATAGTTGCAACTTTATCACCTTTTTTCAAACTGCTTTGCATGTTTCGCGTAGCCTTCTGGCGTTTTTGTTGCGGACGGATTAATAAGAAATAGAACAATACGAACATTAAAATTAACGGAAGTATTTGTGTTAAACTACCCATTTTTCTTCACTCCTTTCATTCTTTAAAATATTTATGGAATTAGAAGTTTTTTGCATTTGGCTTATTGAAACCATATTGTTCAAAAAACTCTTCCCTAAAGTCTCCAAGGCGATCTTCTCGAATAGCTTGTCTGACCTGTTCCATCAAGTTTAACAGAAAATGAAGATTATGATAAGTCGTAAGACGAATACCAAAGGTTTCTTCACATTTAATCAAATGGCGGATATAAGCCCGGCTATAATTTTTACAAACATGACAATCGCAATTTTCATCTATTGGACCAAAATCACGAGCATACTTCGCATTTTTCACAACCAGTCGGCCATTGCTTGTCATCAACGTACCATTACGTGCAATACGTGTAGGGAGTACGCAATCAAACATATCTACGCCGCGGAGCGCACCATCAATCAATGAGTCCGGTGAACCGACCCCCATTAGGTAACGCGGTTTGTTAGTTGGCAGTAATGGACTTGTAAATTCAAGGACGCGGTTCATGATATCCTTAGGTTCCCCAACAGATAATCCTCCAATAGCATAACCCGGGAAATCAAGGGAGACAAGGTCTTTCGCACTTTGTTTACGAAGATTTTCAAACTCTCCACCCTGAACGATACCGAACAACCCTTGATCTTTTGGACGCTCATGCGCATTCAAGCAGCGTTCTGCCCAGCGTGATGTCCGTTCAACTGATTTCTTCATATACTCTTCGGTTGCCGGGAATGGCGGACATTCATCGAATGCCATCATAATATCAGAGCCAAGTGCATTTTGTATTTCCATCGCTTTTTCCGGAGATAAGAATAATTTATCACCATTGATATGGTTTCTGAAATGTACGCCCTCTTCTTCAATTTTACGGAATTCACTCAAACTGAACACTTGAAAACCGCCAGAGTCGGTTAATATCGCCCTGTCCCAGTTCATGAATTTGTGCAATCCGCCAGCTTCCTTGATAATTTCATGTCCAGGACGCAGCCATAAGTGATACGTATTGCTTAGGATGATGCCTGCCCCCATTTGTTTCAAATCTTCTGGTGACATCGTTTTGACAGTAGCCATTGTTCCAACCGGCATAAATGCTGGTGTTTCAAATGAACCATGCGGCGTATGAACACGACCTAGCCGTGCCCCTGTCTGTTTACATGTTTTGATTAACTCATATCGTATTGCAGTCAACGCAATAACTCCCTTCAAGAGCATAACACTCTTATATTACTTAATTAACATTGCATCTCCAAAACTAAAGAACCTGTATTTTTCTTCCACAGCCGTTTCATAGGCATGAAGAACATGCTCCCTGCCTGCGAGGGCGGAGATAAGCATGATTAAAGTTGATTTTGGTAAATGGAAATTCGTAATCATCGCATTAATCCCTTTGAATTCATAACCAGGATAAATAAAAATGCTCGTCCAGCCACTCTCTTCCTTAAAAACTCCATCATTACGAGACGCAATCGTTTCCAGCGTTCTCGTCGACGTAGTACCGACCGTGATGATTTTCCCACCGTCTTCTTTAACTTTATTCAGTAATCGGGCTGTTCCTTCGGTCATTTGGTAGAACTCAGAATGCATTTCGTGACTATCAATATCGTCCACGCTGACTGGGCGGAACGTACCTAGTCCAACATGAAGCGTGATAAAAGCGATATGAACGCCCATGCCTTTAAGTTTCTCAAGCAAATGCTCCGTAAAGTGCAGCCCTGCCGTTGGGGCTGCAGCCGACCCGCGTTCACGCGCATATACCGTTTGATAACGGTCTTGGTCGTCGAGCTGTTCCTTGATATATGGAGGTAGCGGCATTTCGCCAAGTTCCTCTAATATCTCATAAAAGATACCTTCATATTGAAACTTTAGGATTCGACCGCCATGTTCAAGTACACCTGTGCAGACGGCACTCAGCTTACCATCGCCAAAGATGATTGTCGTGCCTTCTTTAATTCGTTTCGCTGGTTTTACAAGTGTCTCCCATACATCATCATGTTCTTGTTTCAACAGCAAGACTTCTACTTTTCCACCTGTTTCCTCTTTACTGCCGTATAACCGTGCCGGCAGTACTTTCGTATCGTTTAACACAAGACAGTCACCAGGTTTAATATACTCCGTGATATGACTGAACACATCATGCTGAAGCTCACCAGTTACTTTGTCTAGCACCATCAATCTACTTGCTTCCCTATCTTCCAAAGGAACTTGGGCAATTAGTTCCTCTGGTAAATGAAAATCAAACATATCCAATTTCATCTGTTCCACTTCCTAACCTGTCTATCAAAGCAGTAATTTGTTATTTAAAACGGCTGATTAGATAAAAAATAGCTGACAACACAACACTGACAATGATTGATGTTACGATTGGAAAGTAAAAAGTTGTGTTCCCCTTTTTGAACAAAATATCTCCCGGCAGCCTACCAAGATGTATATATTTCATCGCAAAACCAATCACAAATATAATCACGCCAAGTATCATAACCATTTTTGGTACATTCATCCTTCAGGCATCTCCATTTCGAAATGCTCATAAACAAGCGGCGTTGCCATTCGTCCTCTTGGGGTCCGTTGTAGAAAACCGACCTGTAACAGATATGGCTCATACACATCTTCAATCGTATGTGCTTCCTCACCAATTGTTGCTGCAATCGTCTCCAACCCAACGGGACCACCACGAAATTTCTCAATAATCCCTTTAAGTAATTTATGGTCAATATGATCGAGTCCTAAACGGTCGACCTGCATTAATTCAAGTGCATAATCGGCGAGTTCTGCCGTTATCGTCCCATCTCCACGGACCTGGGCGAAATCCCTGACCCGACGCAAAAGACGGTTTGCAATTCTTGGGGTTCCCCGTGATCTTCTAGCAAGCTCGCCTGCGGCCTGATCATCCATTTCCGTGTCCATGATTCTTGCCGTACGGATGATGATATCAGTCAAGTGATTTTCCGTGTAATATTCAAGACGGCTCAAAACGCCAAAACGGTCCCTGAGCGGTGCCGACAGCGAACCTGCCCTTGTCGTGGCCCCAACGAGGGTAAACGGAGGCAGGTCGATCCTGATCGAACGTGCCTCTGGTCCCTTGCCGACTACGATATCAAGACAGAAATCCTCCATAGCGGGATATAGAACTTCTTCGACAACACGAGGCAAACGGTGAATTTCATCAATGAATAACACATCACCGGGTTCGAGCGCACTCAAAATTGCCGCCAGATCTCCCGGCCGCTCAATGGCTGGCCCGGAAGTCGTGCGGATATTGACACCCATTTCGTTGGCGATGATGACAGCTAGTGTCGTCTTCCCAAGTCCTGGGGGTCCATATAAAAGAACATGATCTAGCGTTTCTTCACGCATCCTTGCCGCTTCGATATACACGCTCAAATTCGCCTTCACTTTATCCTGTCCAATATATTGCTTTAAGTTTTGCGGTCGCAGGCTTTGTTCAAAGGATAGTTCGTTCAAATCGGCTTCCTGATTGAATACTCTCTCCTCCATTGCGCCACTCCTTATCTTAACATCATTTGCAATGCTTTCTTAATATATTGCTCGGTCGTCATTTCTTCCGTTTGTAATTTCTTTGCGACCTTTTGAATTTCTTTCTCAGAATAACCAAGAGCCTTTAAGGCGAGAATGGCTTCATCCAGCTCCTCGGTATAACCGTTTTGGCTGATTGCCGCTGTAATACCTTCGTTAAACAAGTTTGGAAACGCATCCGGAATTATGTTCTCGAGTTTTCCTTTTAAATCAAGAATCATTTGGCGTGCCGTCTTCTTTCCGACTCCTGGGAATTTAACAAGAAACGTTTCATCCTCATTTTCAATCGCTTGCACCACTTGATCGACCTGGCCTGACGCTAATATGGCAAGCGCCCCCTTCGGCCCAATTCCAGTAACATTCAACAACTTGGTGAACAATGCCTTTTCTTGACGAGTCTGAAATCCGTAAAATGCGGCCATATCCTCTCGCACATAATGATACAGAAAAACTTGAATCTCTTTTTGATATTGAGCGGAAAAAATAAAAGGATTCGGCGTCATCACTTGATATCCGATCCCCCCATTTTCCACAACTATGTATTCAGGTCCGATATAATCGACCTTGCCTTTTATATAATCATACAAATTATTTCTCTCCCTGATTTTGCTGTACCTCTCATTTTATCATAAAAAAGGGTGGAAGTTTATTAAAAGTTATTTAGCAATTGATCAGGGCTATTTCCCTAGATCTTGCTACCTTTTAACACCTTGTTTATTTTATTGGAGTTTTATGCTTCTGCTGAAAAACGGTGATATAATTTTTCCACTTGAATGAAATTCACTTTTTTAAAAAAACCTGTTCCCATACAAAAAGGACGGGTGTTATTCCCATCCTAATTTACCGAATATGGCTCATATTCTTTAATGAGCTGTTTATATTGGTCTTTATTCACGATTGGTATGCCTTTTTGCAATTCTTCTTGCTTGTATACTTCGAGTTTACCAACGTCTATTTGGTAGAAAGTATGAATGATCTTAGCGTGCTCCGGTCGACCAATAAAAATGGATAACGTACCATCTTTTTTCATGCCTAGATATCCATTTGCCTTTAAAAGCGGAGATATATCATTTTCTATTTTCTTAAGTACAATCTGGTCTTCATTCTGATCGACTACTTTCCAGCCTTGATATTTTAACCAAAAGTCTTCCATCGTCCAAATTGTTTCTGTCAATTTTTCCTCACTTAACTCACCATCAAGATACATACGCTGAAGAATTACCTTTCTTTCAATTGGATTATTTTCCTGTTGCACCAACTCTTCTGCAAAAACGGTATAGCAAAATGGCAGTATAAAAAGTGTCAAGAAAAACTGAATTCTAAGTTGATTAGTCAATATTCTCACCTCTTAAGGGAGTTTACTTTTTAAGTAGTTTGACCCGAAATTAGGATTATTAACCAGAAAAAATCCGGCCGGGTTGATAAAACAAAAAAAGCTGACTCCAAAAATTAAGTCAGCTTCACATAATCATTGTAAATGATTTTCATGAATGTTTAGGTTATCGAACATGTCATTGGCATCCAGAATGATTGAGTCTCTCGTATCGCCATCACGAAGGTTGTTATCGAGTGTCATTGTCCGGAAATACACGCCTTTATCAGTCGTTACGTTAAGGGTCCGGCCTTCAGTGAGTGGTTCGACTTTTTTCATTACTGATTCTTTAACAGCTTTTGCCTGGTTGTAGTCATCGAGCAACAAGGCTACAAGCATTTCATCTTCCATAATAATGGCCCGGGAGTCAATAACTGAATCCTCTGAATTGGCCACCCCATTAACTTGGTCGGCTAATTCACCTTCATACGCATTATAATATGATGATCGAGCCCGAAGTGGTTTACTTTCATGACCATGGTAATTACGATCCCGCTTACTATACTCATCATCCTTGTTGTAAAGGCCTTGAACCACATTCTGATAATTAATGTTGCGAACTAACGCATCTTTTTCAGTGGAATGATATCCTGTCTCATTCGTAATATTCTCGTTTTCCGCTGCATTATTATTAGCGCACCCAACCAAGCCTGTGGCAGCTAATACCGTGCAAAGCGGTAATATCCATTTTATTTTCCGCACCAACAACCCTCCCCATTACAATAGAGCCTATATTTCGCTCATAATTATCATGGTTGTCTAAAGGGGATTTTACTCTGTTAGTTACGGCCAAAAGCACGTTTTATTTCCTATTTAGGGAGGAAATCTTTTCTTTCAGTTTTTCATTCATCTCCATCCGCTCTGAAAAATCTTCCACCGTCATTTTCCAAACAGAATGAAGCTGAGAAGAACTTTTATTTTGGCGGTTCCATTCACGGAAAATATCCGTTGGATAAGTTAAAGCATATAAAAAGGCTGGGTCTGATTGATATTTTTTCAGTTGAGGTATTTGCCATAACATCGTAGCAGCGTCTTCTAAATGATTGGATATTCGATTTGCATACTGTAAATAATCAATGCACCTTGGAGCGCTGGCCATTAAGTCAAAATCGATTAAGGTTAAGGTGCCATCTGCTTTCCGCAAAAAATTATGATGAGCACAATCACCGTGAATGATTACTTTTTTTTCCTTATTCCACAAAGACTGATTTTTTTCAAAACCATCAAGGGCCCACTCACCCCAGCCAATCCATTCCTTAATAATCTCTTCGGAAACATATTGGCGAATATAAGAAAAGTTCTTTTTGAATAGCGATAACCGTTCTTTCCATTTTTTTAATTGATCAAAAACTGGCGCTTTAATATACAGATGTTCCGAAACATCATGGAAGCTTTCAAGTAACTGAATTCCTTCAAGGCGATCCTTTTGATTGGAATATCGGAATTTTTTCTTACTAGGTGGCAAATAGTCTATACTGCCATACCATTTCCCTTCAAATTGGAAAGGCATTAAATTCTGATGAATATAATACGTTTGAGTGAATCCCTTTTGTTTTAACAAAGAAGTCAATTCTCTTTGTCGATCCCACTTTTCAAAACTGTCAAATCCTTTAAGAATCAGCGGAGGATCCTTTTCAAAGGTAATTAAATAGACACTACTTTGAAGATGGTGGATATTCTTTGGCCTACGATTTAAATAAGAGAGGAGACGAGTGTAAAATACACTGTCTTGCTGATAATTAGTAGTCATCGCTTTCATCTACATAAGTTGGCATTCCAAACGTTTCAGGTGCACGAACGCCCCCGAATTGACCTGGTTGGCCTCCCATTTGTCCAGGTAACATTGCTTCCGGCTGACCACCAAATTGACCTGGCATCATTCCTGGTTGACCTCCAAATTGACCTGGCATCATTCCTGGTTGACCTCTATACTGGCCTCCCATCATCCCCGGCTGTCCTCCTTGCTGGCCTCCCATCATTCCCGGTTGACCTCCTTGTTGGCCTCCCATCATCCATGGTTGACCTCCTTGTTGGCCTCCCATCATCCCCGGTTGACCTCCTTGTTGGCCTCCCATCATTCCCGGTTGGCCTCCTTGCTGGCCACCCATCATCCATGGTTGACCTCCTTGTTGGCCTCCCATCATTCCCGGTTGACCTCCTTGCCGGCCTCCCATCATTCCCGGTTGACCTCCTTGCTGGCCTCCCATCATTCCCGGTTGACCTCCTTGTTGGCCTCCCATCATCCATGGTTGACCTCCTTGCTGGCCACCCATCATTCCCGGTTGACCTCCTTGCTGGCCTCCCATCATTCCCGGTTGACCCCCTTGCTGGCCTCCCATCATTCCCGGTTGACCCCCTTGCTGGCCTCCCATCATTCCCGGTTGACCCCCTTGCTGGCCACCCATCATCCATGGTTGACCTCCTTGTTGGCCTCCCATCATTCCCGGTTGACCTCCTTGCTGGCCTCCCATCATTCCCGGTTGACCTCCTTGCTGGCCACCCATCATCCATGGTTGACCTCCTTGCTGGCCTCCCATCATTCCCGGTTGACCTCCTTGCTGGCCACCCATCATTCCCGGTTGACCTCCTTGCTGGCCTCCCATCATTCCCGGTTGACCTCCTTGCTGGCCTCCCATCATTCCCGGTTGACCTCCTTGCTGGCCTCCCATCATTCCCGGTTGACCTCCTTGCTGACCTCCCATTCCCATAAAACCGGATTCTGAAGACTCTTCTTCATATTGATGTTGCATCTGTTGTGGTTGAGCTGCTTGATATTGATGATAATCAGGATGGTGATGTGCATAAGGATTTCCCGCCTGATTGGCATGGTACTGACCCTTCACTTCCGGTCCGTATGATCCAATTATTCCTTTATTACAGCCGCAATCTTCCTCTTTTTTACCCGCATGCTGTGTAAAATGTTGCTGAGGGAAATTTTGATAATCGTGGAAAGATGGCGATTCAGCAGATGACTCATAAGCTTCTTGCATATGAGAACCTGCTACTTGATACTGTTGCGCCATTCCTCCATAAAAATGGTGTGGAACCGGTGCTGATGCTTGATATGGATAATTTTGCTGGGCTCCTTGGACATATCCTTGACCCATTGTATGCATGTCAGGCGATTCTCCCCATACGTCTGAACTTTCTTCCATCATTTGATAGCCTTGCATAGCTGGAGCAGGCTGAAACCCAGGAACACCTTGATAAGGGACTCCTTGCATAGGCATACACGCCCAAGGGGGCGGCTGAATACAAAAACCACTTCCAGGCATGATTGGTGTTACGGGAATGCAATCATCGACAGGCTCACAAATTTCCTGAACAACTGGCTGCTCTTCGTAAACCTCCTGAACTGCTGGCTTTTTCTTTTTTTGTGCCACTGCCTTTTCTTTTTTCTTTGGTAAAGGAGGTGGCGCTGGGGGCTTTTGCACACTCATATTAGTCATATTGACCATATAATAATTATTAATATCGATTTCCGGGACTACCGGAATGGGTACCGGTACTTCTTTCGGAACAACTATTTGTTTTTCTTTAATAATAGGCTTTGGCTGAACAATTTGCTGTTCTTTTTTAGGAATGATCTGCTGTTCTTTCATAGGCGGTTTCGGCATAATTTGCTGTTCTTTCTTATGTGCAGGGTGAATTTGAGTTTCTTTCATTCCTGATGGAATGTTTGTGCTGGGTATAATGGTTTCTTTTTTTACAGCTCCAGATGTTCCAGGTATTTTAATTTTCATTCCCGGCATCATCATATCCGGGTTGCTTAATTGAGCGTTTACTTTTTTCAGTTCTTCAAAACTGACGCCGTATTTTTTGGCGAGCTTCCAAAGCGTATCGCCTTTTTGGACTATATGAATTTTCACGCTGTTAACCCCTCCTGTGCATATGTCCATATATACTATGATGTAGTGGGTAAATTGCTATTATTTTTATCATGAAAACTTATGCATGAAAATTGACTTTTATGATTGGATCACTGAATAAGGAACAAGAATGGAACTTTTAAGAGAAGATAAAGTTACGGTTCACATACTGAAAAAAGAAATATCATTCACTTTGGAGTCATCCTTTTTTCAGGAAACATTATCTTTGATTGATGTAGAAAAAATATAACTAGAAGTGAAACCACTGCTTGAATTCCTAGAAAAGGGATCGCAGTGGTTTTTTATCATTGGATCCTTCATGCAAAGGCTTCCCTCTATCTAAACTGAAGGAAATTCGGGTATAAGAAAGTAAATAACCTAAGGCTGTATTTCAGGTACATAAATTGCATTCTAGGGGGAAAAAAATAATGAAATGGAAGGGAAGATAGGGGAGCTCAAACGTTGAGGACAAAAGAGGAATTAGCGGCAAAGGTGTAGCTGGAATTGGAGGCGGAGTTAGATTAGTCTTGAATTACAGGCCGACTATTTGGCCGGAGTTTGGGCCCATCATGTCCAAGGAGAGAATTTACTTGAGGAAGGTGATCTCGAGGAAGCATTGAATGCAGCCAGCGGAGTTGGTGATGACCGTATTCAAAAAAAAGCACAAGGCTATGTTGTTCCGGATAGCTTCACGCACGGTACCTTCGAACAGAGAAAGCGGTGGTTTAATAAAGGATTTAAATCCGGAAACATGAATGAAGGCGATACCTTTAAAGCAAGTAATCTCTAGGTTTTTTTAAAAGATTCTCATTTTTTCTATCGATACTAATAAATAGAGGGTCTTTTATGAACCCCCTATTTATTATTTAAACAAGATGCTAATCATAATCATCAGTAGATGTTTTTAAGACTCCGAAAAAAACAAATAATCTATTCAAACACGTTCAAGCATTCGGTTCAAAGCTAGAATGGCGTTATCCGCAATCTTCTTTTCTACTTTTATCGGATTAATTACTGTACCTTCTGCAATTGATTCGAGAGCCCAAAGCAGATGCGGCAGATCAATTCGGTTCATCGTGAGACATGGACACATATTCGGGTTCAAAGAGATGATATTTTTGTCAGGATTATTTGCGATAAGCCGCTTGACAAGGTTCATTTCCGTGCCAATTGCCCAGGAACTTCCTGATTTTGCTTTTTCAATCATGTTAATGATATAGGATGTCGAGCCATTATAGTCTGATAAGGCGACTACTTCACGGCGGCATTCTGGATGAACAATTATATTCATTTCCGGTTGCTCAGCCCTAAGCGTTTCAATATTCGCTGTTGTAAAGTTTTCATGAACAGAGCAATGCCCTTTCCAAAGAAGCACCTTCAAGTCTTCTAGCTCCCCTTCATAGATTAATTCATCATTATGAGGGTCCCAAACAGCCATCTGCTTCAACGGGATTCCAAGGTCATAGGCTGTATTCCTCCCAAGATGCTGATCCGGAAGGAAGAGAATTCGTTCTTTTTGCGAGAGGGCCCAAGAGACCATTCCCTGTGCATTTGAAGAAGTTACAGTCGCTCCGCCGTTTTTTCCGACAAAAGCCTTGATTGCCGCTGTTGAATTGACATATGTTAGCGGAAGAATCGTATCACCAAACATGGACTGCAGCTTTGTCCAAGCACGTTCTGTTTGGTCAATATCCGCCATATCTGCCATCGAACAGCCCGCACGCATGTCCGGCAGGATAACTGTCTGTCCTTCTGTTGTCAAAATATCGGCTGTTTCAGCCATAAAATGCACGCCACAAAACACGATAAACTCCGCTTCACGATTTTGCGCAGAAAGTTGAGCTAGCTGAAGTGAATCACCAGTTACATCCGAAAATTGAATGACTTCCTCACGTTGATAATGGTGACCTGGAATATACAATCGGCTCCCAAGTTGCTGTTTAATCTTACGGACCCGCCTCTCCATTTCCTCCTTTGTCATCGCTTTATATGTTTCAGGTAATACATTCCCTGCTGTTTTGGCCATCTCCAGTATGTTCATTTAATTACCCCCTCACGTTCTGCAACCTTTGCACTAATATCAAGTGCCCTAACACTGTGCGTTAAACTGCCCAATGATATATAATCAACCCCTGTTTCCCGATATAAAGCTAAATTACTCAAGTTAATCCCGCCTGAAGCTTCAGTGATAATATGTTCAGGCACCAATTTGATCAGTTGTTTAATTTCTTCAGGACTCCGGTTATCGAACATGATAATATCGGCACCTGCTTCAACTGCTTCTTGCACTTGATCTGCTGATTCCGTTTCCACTTCGACTTTCGTGGTATGTCCCAGCTTAGCTTTGACTGTTTGTACTGCCTTCGTGATAGAACCGGCAAAAGAAATATGGTTGTCCTTAATCATGACGGCATCATACAATCCATATCGGTGATTGAAGGCCCCACCAGATCGGACCGCATATTTTTCAAGCATCCTCAGACCTGGTGTAGTTTTCCTAGTATCACAAGCCCTTGTTTTTGTACCAGCTAAAATCATGGTTGCTTTATGCGCCTGTGTTGCAATAGCGGACATGCGTTGCACTAAATTCAAAACTACTCTTTCCCCTTTTAGAAGCGCAGCCATATTGCCGGTTATTCTTGCAAGCTGTTGGCCTGTTTCAAACACTTCTCCATCTTGGACAAACAGTTCAATCAGTATTTGGTGATCCAGTAGCGCAAATCCCGTGTTGATGACAGCACTCCCACTAAAGACGCCATCTTCTTTTGCGATGAACGTCAAAGTACCCTGTTCATCTTGATTAAAAATCGTATCACTCGTTACATCGCATTCACCTATATCTTCTATCAAAAATTGTTGCAGCATCTGCTTAAGCTTCAATGTGTTCATATAGTCTTCTCCCTTTCACTCGGTTTTTCACATCCGTGCAAGCAAGGATAACAGAGTTTTTCAGCCACAAGGAGTCATCTTCCCTTGGATAGTCACTGCGAAAATGACCGCCCCTGCTTTCCGTTCTAGTCAAAGCGGATTCAGCAATCAGCCACGCTACGAGTATGGCATTGATTTTTGTTATTTCGTTTATTGATAATGCAGTAACTTCCATATGCAGCAATTTTTCTATATCAAAAGATTCAAGATAGTCCTTTAAACGAGTTAAACCCGCTTCATCTCGAACAATTCCTGCTTCGCTCATTAACATTTCCTGCAATGTAGCCAAATCAGGTATTGCGGATAAAAGGGTGTAACATTTTGAATGCTCTTTTTCTAACGGTATGGTTCTAGAGGGCATATGAGCAAGGAAATGACCAAGCGTATTTCCAAAAACAAGCCCTTCTAGAAGTGAATTGCTTGCCAAACGGTTTGCTCCATGAACGCCAGTACAAGCTACTTCACCAACTGCATATAAGGAGGCGACAGAAGTTTGTCCCCATTGATCCACTTCAACTCCACCCATCAAAAAATGGTTTCCAGGTGCAACCGGGATTTTTCCGAATTTAAGGTCGATATCGCTTTTTTCACATAATGAAGTCACAGTTGGAAAACGTTTTTTAAAATCCTTAATCATCGAAATATCCAAAAATACCTTTTCACCGCGCTGCAAATAAGAAAAAATCGTCTGTGCCACAATATGTCTTGGTGCAAGGTCTTTCATTCTGTGGACATCTTCCATGATGGGCTTGCCCATTTCATTCACTAATTGTGCACCATCACCGCGGACCGCCTCTGAAACGAGCCCCTCTGCTTTACCATTAATAAAAAGAAGAGTCGGATGAAACTGGATAAATTCCATATCACGCACTCGTGCCCCAGCTTTGAAAGCAAGTGCGATTCCATCTCCTGAAACAGTCTGTGAATTAGAAGTAATTCTGTATAGAGAACCGCAGCCACCTGTTGCCAATACAGTTTGTTCTGCATAGTAAGATACAAATCCGCCTTCCTTTTGCAGCGTTTTGACCCCAATACAAGAACCATCTTTTCCTATAATCAATTCCACCGCTGCAGTATCCTCGAGCACCTGTATCGTTGATTTTTTCAAGCCATCTATTAGATGCTCCATGATGTACTTACCTGTAGCATCTCCATGACTATGAAGGATTCTTCTTTGGCTGTGCGCACCCTCCATGCCAAGCATAAGTCCGCCATCTTGATCGCGGTCGAATTGCATACCGGATTGGATGAGTTCAGATATCACCAAGGGAGCCTCTTCTACTAATTTTACGACAGCATGTACATCGTTATATTTCTGACCGGCTGCCAACGTATCTTTTTTATGATAAGATACTTCGTCCTGATCAGATATTGCTGCAGCAATTCCGCCTTGCGCTAAATAGGAATTACTGTGACGAATCTTTGATTTTGTGATGAGTATCACATGCTTATGCTGGCTTACTTCTAATGCAGTTTTCAAGGCAGCAATGCCGCTTCCTATCACTACGACTTCCGTTCTTTCCATTATTTCATTCCTCCTGTTTACGACAGGTGTCTTGACAACTATATTTACATATTATTAAACTATTATCAAGAGTTTTTTAAGTTTAGAGGATGGAAGTGATTTCTTGATTTATTTAGATTATGCGGCCTCAACACCGATGGATAATGAAGCACTAGATGTCTTTGTTGAAGCATCTCGGAAGTTTTTTGGCAATGCGAGCAGTTTGCATGATATCGGATCAGATGCAGCACGTTTATTAGATATGTCACGGCAGCAAATAGCGGAAATGCTAGACATAAAAAAGGAAGGGATCGTCTTTACGAGCGGCGGTTCAGAAAGCAACATGATCGCAATAGATACATTCATCGCCTCAAAGCCTGCCTGGCAGAATCACTTAATTGTAAGCCAAACTGAACATGCATCCATAGCCAATTATGTCAGCAAACTTGCAAACAACGGCTTCGATGTTACGTATTTACGTCATTTGAAAGACGGACGTGTTGACATCGAACATCTACAAGATTGTATTTCGGGGCGGACTTGCTTAGTCATTGTTCAACATGTAAATTCAGAAATCGGAGTCATTCAACCTATCGAACAATTAAGCAAAATCGTTCGCGACCATGATGCCTTTTTGCATGTAGATTGTGTTCAATCATTTGCTAAATTACCGCTTGATGAGATATCTGCCGTATGTGATAGTCTTGCTATTTCGAGCCATAAAGTATATGGCCCAAAAGGCATTGGGGCCGTCATTTTCCCGGGCATCCATCATCTAAAGTCCTCAATACCCAATATCACTCATGAACATGGTTTTCGTGCAGGGACTGTCAATGTTCCTGGTATAGCTTCCTTCGTTACGGCTGCAAAAAAATTAGCGAAAACCATGGAAGATGAACGAAACCGGATTTTTCAGATTCGGCAGCAATTGATTCGGCTACTCGAGGAAAAAAAGATTGATTTTCAAGTTATCGAAGCGTCAAACCAGCAATTGCCTCACATTCTGGCGTTGACATTTTCCGGATTACAAGGACAATACATCATGCTAGAATTAAATCAGCAGGGCTTTGCGGTATCCACGGGTAGCGCTTGCCAAATCGGCAAACAAAATCCGTCAAAAACAATGATAGCTATTGGAAAAAGCGAAGAAGAAGCCCATCAATTTGTCCGGCTTTCTTTTGGAAAAAACACGACAGTGGACGATATTCGTATCTTAGCAGACTGTCTTGCAGGAATAGCTGTGATTCGATAAGATTCTCTATTCTGTGGTAAACTGTTTGTAAATAACGAGGTGAATTATTATGGAAAAAAAGAAATTACTTGGTGAAGAAAGACGGACGAAACTCTTACATATATTACAAACAAGCGAGCAACCAGTAACCGGTAGCGAGCTTTCACAAATAACGAATGTAAGCCGGCAGGTTATCGTCGGTGACATCACACTCTTGAAAGCACGAAATGAACCTATCATCGCTACTAGCCAAGGCTATATGTATTTACAAACAGGGAACACTCAAAAGCCGGAGCGGACCATTGCCTGCCAGCACGATCCATCTCGTGCCCAAGAAGAGTTATTTTTACTCGTCGATATCGGCATTACGGTGAAAGATGTCAAAATCGAGCACCCCGTTTACGGTGATCTAACTGCTTCCATTATGGTCAGCAATCGTAAAGAAGTTCAGCAATTCCTCACCAAAGTAACTGCAACAAATGCTTCTTTTTTATCAGAACTAACAAGCGGCATTCATCTCCATACACTTAGCGCGTCTTCTGAAGAACTACTTGACGAAGCCGAGAACGCCTTGAAAAATGCCGGCATTTTAGTTGATTGAATAAACGAAAACATCCTCAAAAGTTATACCTTTTGAGGATGTTTTTTTTAGATAAGAAATGGTCTTATTGATATCCACAACGGACCAATTTCCTTCACATATAAATACGTTTTTCACATGCAAAACACCTCCGATTATTCGTCCGTGACCAGGAATAATTCGACCTTCAGAGAGATTATTCGTCCGTCGCCAGGAATAATTCGACCTTCTAAGAGATTATTCGTCCGTCGCCAGGAATAATTCGACCTTCAGAGAGATTATTCGTCCGTGACCAGGAATAATTCGACCTTCAAAGAGATTATTCGTCCGTCGTTACAAATAAATCGACCTTCCATCATTTCACAAATTAGAAAAAACAGTTTGCGTTCCATAACATGAGTTTCTATCGCTTTTCGGAACGGCCATTTGACGATTTACTAAGGAAAAAATAATCCTATTCTATCATCATTGGTTCTGCTTACACTAGAGATATCTCCATCGCCGTTATCTTCATTATTACTTCTCAATTGCCCTATAAGACTAATAATAGAACTCACCGCTTGTATCCAGCCTCCCATTACCTGTATTAATTCCCCTTCTGACTGTTCCTCCTCTATATTCCGATATTGATATTTTTGTTTTTCCTGTTCTTTATCTTGATCCTTATCCTTATCTCTTTCCGCAATAAAAATAGCCATTTCAGTTACCTTCAAAATCCTTCAATGGACATTCATTTCTTTTTGCCTATTTTCTTTATATTTTTACAAAATGTAAGGCAATCGTTTTAGGAACTCGTACACGAGAGAAATACAATTTCTATTGAACACTTGCACAAAAAAATGCCCCGGAATAGACTTCTGGGGCACTTTTCTTATTAAGTATTTTCCCTCATCAATGCACTAAGAGGGTTGTACCATTTACCTCTCTGTGAAAACAATTTGCAACCTTGTAAGCTTAAACGGTTTAATTCCGCATCTGGGTCAAACTTTGAGGAAAGGAACCTTTACTCTCAACTTTAAAGAAATCAACTTTGCGGTACACCATTTTGGACTTTAAAGCATGGATAGCTGCCCATGATTGAAACGGTACATCCAAGAGCCTCAAGCTCAGAAATCGCACCTGGGATGAGAACATCGTCAAGAGCCATTCCGACGTCGATAATGAAAAAGTAATTGCCTAATCCTGTTTTCATTGGTCGTGATTCAATCTTAGAAAGGTTAAGTTTCCTCCAAGAGAAAGCGGAAAGGACTTGGTGCAGCTGCCCTGAATGATCGGCAGGAAGCTGAACCATAAGCGTCGTTTTCCTGTCGCCCTCAGTAGTCAAATGCCCTTCAAAATCTACATCGCTATTAGATACGACGATAAATTTTGTATGATTATGTTCATAATCATGAATATTTTGTTTTACAATCGTCAAACCATACTCCGCAGCAGCCATGTCATTTGCAATCGCAGCAATATTGATATCGGAATTCTCCATCACCATTTTCGCAGCTGCCGCAGTGGACGTGACATATTCATAAGGTATGCCCCTTAGTTCTTTATGTAGAAATTTCCGGCATTGTGCGATAGCATGTGAGTGCGAATAAACCATATCCGGTTTAAAACCAGGATATGCATGATCCGGATGCACCATATAATGTTGTTGGATTGGAATCGTTACTTCCCCTTTAATCGGTAATGTCACATCATGGACTAAGTAATCCATTGTAATATTTACCGAACCCTCCAAAGCATTCTCGATTGGGACAAGTGCGTGATTCACTTCCCCGTCACGAACAGCATCAAGGCAGTCTGGAATCGTGTTCATTGGTATTTTTATATCATTAGGAAATAGTCGCGATACAGCTAAATCCGTGAACGTTGCTTTCGGTCCAAGAAATGCTATTTTTGATGTCATATTATAATCCCCTTTTCACGGAAAATCTACTATTTATGTTATGTCATTTTCTGATTTTTTACAATAGTTAATCGATAAATCGTCCCCTGATAAAAAAACAGCCTGCACATGTGAAATGTACAGGCTGTTTTTATGCGCCGTTCCCAATAATTTCGACTTTTTCGACGAACTCCATTTTACGCAGTTTAGTAAGCAGATCATTAATATCCATCGTCATCCCACCCGTGTTTAGAGATAGGGTAACATTGGCTCGTCCCTGCAAGGGAATCGTTTGGTGAATGGTCATGATGTTGCAACCTGATGAGGCGACGAGCCGTAAGAGCTCCGATAGAGTACCAGAACGATCTTCGAGATAGAAGAACAGGGTAATCAGCTTTTCTTTAACAACTGTATGAAATGGAAAAACCGTGTCACGGTATTTGTAAAAGGCACTTCTACTTAAGTCCACTCGCTGTACTGCTTCCCAAACTGATTCTGCTTTTCCCCGTTCAATCATTTCTTTTGCATCCAGCGTTTTTTTCATCGCTTCGGGAAGGACATCCTCTCGAACGAGGAAAAATTTCTGATCGGCCTTATTCAAACTCAGCACGCCTCCTTTTGCCTGCCATCATGGTATCTAATCAATCAACGAATTCAAATTCATATTCAAGGATACGGACGATATCACCATTTGTCGCACCTTTTTGGCGAAGGCCTTCGTCGACTCCGAATGAACGAAGTTGTCTAGCGAAACGACGGATGGACTCTTCACGAGTGAAGTCAGTCATTTTGAATAGACGCTCGATCTTGAATCCAGAGACGGCAAAACTTCCATCCGATTCGCGTTCAATGTCAAATTCATCTGACTGTGATGTATGTTTATAAAGAACACGGTGGATTCCAGTATTCTCTTCTTCATGATCAAGAGGGAACTCAGGTGTTTCTTCGATTTTATCAGCAATCGCATAAAGTAGCTCTCGGATTCCTACACGTGTTACGGCAGAAATCGGGAAGACCGGGAAGTCTTCTTCAAGCTTTTCTTTGAATGCGGCTAAATTCTCTGCTGAATCCGGCATATCCATTTTACTTGCTACAATGATTTGCGGACGTTCAGTCAAGCGCAGGTTATACTCTTCAAGCTCTTTGTTGATTGTCAGGTAGTCTTCATAAGGATCTCTACCTTCAAGGCCTGACATATCAATTACATGAACAATTACCCTTGTTCTTTCAATATGGCGTAAGAATTGATGTCCAAGACCTACTCCTTCAGAAGCACCTTCAATCAGGCCAGGCAAATCGGCCATTACAAAGCTACGGTGATCTTCCGTTTCTACCATTCCAAGGTTTGGTACAATCGTTGTAAAATGGTATTCGGCAATTTTAGGTCTTGCTGCAGATACGACAGAAAGTAAAGTGGATTTTCCGACACTAGGAAAACCAACCAAACCTACATCAGCCAATAATTTCAATTCCATAATTATATCGCGCTCTTGGCCAGGTTCACCGTTTTCCGCGATTTCTGGAGCAGGATTAGCTGGAGTCGCAAAACGAGAGTTTCCACGACCTCCGCGTCCACCCTTAGCGATAACGGCGCGTTGTCCGTGTTCTACTAAATCAGCAATAACTTCCTTGGTTTTTTCATCAATTACAACTGTACCTGGTGGAACTTTAATAATCATATCTTTAGCAGCAGCACCATGCATGTTTTTGGACATGCCATGTTCTCCGCGCGGTGCCTTAAAGTGGCGCTGATAACGGAAATCCATTAACGTACGCAGGCCTTCTTCTACTTCAAAAACGACGTTCGCTCCATTACCACCGTCTCCGCCGGCAGGTCCGCCTTTTGGTATGAATTTTTCACGACGATAAGCAACTATCCCGTTACCACCGTCTCCGCCTTTTATATAGACTTTCGTTTGATCGACAAACATGCTATCACTTCCTTGTTTTCTGCAAGTCATTTCTTGCTGTATACTTCTCTAAAACTTAATATCCATCTTAAAAAATAATTCATCTTCATTACATTCGAGAATATCAATTGATTGCTCCGCAGTTAACGACTTTTCTAAAAATCCCATCACAGCGGCTTGGTCGATAAATCTGCCTTGCATATGAAATGAACAACGCATATCGCTTATCTCTTTCTTACACATAGAAACAGCTAGAATATTTTCAAAAAATGGGTCTAGATTCTTTTCCAAAACTTTAAAGTAATCATTCGTCCAACGATACATCAGCTCGTCCAGCTCAGTAGAGCCTTCAAAAACATCAATAATTTCATATTCGCAATAAAATGATCCGTTATTCCAATTCGACGTCAACAACATCTCGCTGAACTTTGGCAAATTCAAATTGGTAAGGCGTGCTTCATTCTGGGTTTCAATAATGATTTCATCAATAATGCCTTTGACACGATCAATTTTGTTTAACTCCAGATTCCCTTTTATTATTTGAATTCTATTCAGCCAATCATGCCTGGTTTGACGAAGAGTTTCAATAGTCGTCCAATTTTTATCCATTATTAACACCTTCAATTATGATAAAGAAACTTTTTTCAGCTCTATCATGTTGAATACTTCCATTTGTACAGTATATCAAAAAAACAACAAACAGGAAATGAAGCTCGATTCACATGCCTTCACATGAAAGCCCCCGTCCAAAAAATACAGCCACACACCCTGAGTTCTTTGGACGATGGTAGAGCCATTTGAACTTATAAAGAGAATGGGCCTTATTTATGCACCAATTGGAGATATTATAGTTGAATTGGACTGTCTATTTGGCCTAACCAAATGTGATGGATAAAGTAATCTTAGATTTTCCCCTAAAAGGTAAGAAAGCCCGCCTATTGGCGAGCCTTTTGTAAGTCAGAGGTTGTTTTTCTTATACTAATGACTAAAGTCTCCTGCAAAAAGCTGGTTATTTATCGTTCCTATAGTATAAATAAAGGGCCGGACCCCTTCTTCACTATATACCATACCATTATTAAAAATGACGCGATATATAGTGTCTTGTAGAAGGAATCAGACCCTTTTGAGTCAGCCTCTGTTCAAAGATGCCAATTATGCTTCTTGTGCAACTGGATATACGCTTACTTTTTTACGGTCACGTCCGAAACGTTCGAATTTAACAACACCGTCTACTTTAGCGTATAGAGTATCGTCTCCACCACGGCCTACGTTCTCACCTGGATAGATTTTTGTTCCGCGTTGACGGTAAAGGATAGAACCACCAGAAACGAATTGACCATCTGCACGTTTAGCGCCAAGACGCTTAGATTGAGAGTCACGTCCGTTCTTTGTAGAACCTACTCCTTTTTTCGAAGCGAAGAACTGAAGATTTAATCTTAACATTTGTTCCACCTCCTATTGGTTGAGGATAATTTTCATGTATTTACCATAATCACGTTCGATAGTTTGCAGCGATATGAGCATACTGTTCAAGAGCAGCTGCACCTTTTCTTCGGATTCCGGTGAAAGATTCTCCGGAATGACGCAGCGAAGATAGCCGCCCTCTCTCCCTTGCTCAATCTCAGGCTCTACATCCGTTAAGGACATAATCGCATTGACTGACCCGAAGGAAACAGCCGATACACCTGCACAAACGATATCTGAACCTTTTTTAGCAAAATTAGCATGTCCGCTTAAGGTGAACGAAGTAATCCGTTCCTGCGGAGCATCAAAGACAACTTTAATCATCTAGAATCAGCCCTTACGCGTTGATTGCTTCGATAACAACTTTTGTGTATGGTTGACGATGACCTTGTTTTTTACGATTGTTTTTCTTCGCTTTGTATTTGAAAACAGTGATTTTCTTTTGCTTACCTTGTTTCTCGACAGTACCTGTTACAGTAGCGCCTTCCACTAGTGGAGCACCGACTTTCACGTCTTCGCCACCTACGAATAAAACTTTGTCAAATGTAACAGTTTCGCCTGCTTCTGCGTTTAATTTTTCAATGTAAACCGCTTCGCCAGCTGCTACTTTAATTTGTTTACCGCCAGTTTCGATAATTGCGTACATACTTGCACCTCCTTAAATGTCTCAGACTCGCCAATCACAGGCGTCTTGTCAAAAAGACAAAAGCTTAAGACCTGTTGTTGAGCGGTTGTAGCACGGGTGCTACAAACATAACATTAAAATCCTATCATGAAACCGGAAGAGCTGTCAATATATTTGTAAGAATTCTCGTCCATCACTTGAAAGCTCGCTCGATTTCCTGAATGCTCCCAAAGCGCTTAATAGAATACGTATTTATAGAACCGGAGACAAATGAAAGAAATAACTTTTTAGAAATCAATTCTTCCAATGTCGGCCTATATGATTCATTTTCACCTAGTAACACGTCTGCCACCGCTTTGTTTACTTCCACCCAGACCGCTTCATCATCCTCTTTGCGATGTTCCAGCAATTCTCGCTCCAACCGGAAGGCCACTGTTTCAGCACTCTCAACTTTCCCGCTTCCGCTGCATACAGGACAGGGTATCGTCAATATTTCGCTAAGTGACGGTGAGGTTCTCTTTCTCGTAACCTGTAAGATGCCTAGTTCTGTAAAGCCAATAACCTGGACGCGCTTCTCATCCCTCGCTACTTCCTTTTTGACAATGTCGATAATTTCAAGCTTATGCTGTGACTTCTCCATATTGATGAAATCTATTAGGATAATCCCGCTAATATTTCTCAATCTCAGTTGACGGGCAACCTCTTTCGCTGCCGCCTGATTCACTGCAAACAGCGTTGCTTCCTTTTCCACTTTACCAGTGAACTTACCCGAATTGACGTCGATTACAGTGAACGCTTCCGTTTCTTCAAAAATTAAATAGCCTCCGTTATCGAGCCAGACTATTTTCTTCATCACTTTCTCAACTTGCCCATCCACATTCCGTTCAGAAAAAATGTTTTTTGGTCCCGTTTCATAGGATAATATCCATTCCTTACCGTTTTCCTGTATCCATTTTTTTAACTCTTGATATGCCTCGAAATCATCGGTAGCAAGTTCCCCTGAACCCGTTCTCGACATTTCAGAGATAATCATCTCTAAGAAATTATCTCTCTCATAGAGGAGAGCTGGAGCCTTTAGAGAGGCTGCTTTCAGTTCAAGATTTTTATAGAGCTGACGCAATGAAGATAATCTGTTCAAAAAAACAGTTTCGCTTTCATTCTCCATCGATGTGCGGACAATCAACCCCTCATTAGGCTGTTTAAACTGTACAGCCGTTTCCCGCCACTGTTTTTGCAAGTGCTCGTTTTTGAATTTCTTAGAAACGCCAACATAATCTATTCCATGTATGTAAACGAGGGAATCTGTTGAAAACTCGATCAACCCTGTCAATTTTGCTCCTTTTGTACCGGTTGCATCCCTAGTCACCTGAACTAGCAGCTTTTCTCCTTGGCGGACGTATTGACCAATTGCCGCTTTTCCGTCTCGTTTTGTCAGTTGGAATGACGGAATTTCGTCACGATGCAAAAAGCCATTCTTGTCTACTCCATAATCAATAAAGACTGCATCCATACCCGGTAATACCTTTGTTACTTTCCCAAGATAAATATTACCGACCGTACTGCATTGGTGAGGCGGCATGATTTCAATTTTACGTAGCACATCATTCTCCAGCACAGCCACTCTTTTTTCGCGCGAAGATAGGTTAGCGATCATCTTTTTCATTAAAAAAATCCTCTCCTCAATTTGAAGAAAGGATATCATATTTAATAAGAATATAATAGGTCACCTATTTTCCCATTTGTCATTTTCTCTGAAAAATAGGCATGGAGGATTTCCGTTTCATCCAACGAACCACTCTCTTTGCCGTTTTTCATAATGATAACGGGGTGCTTACAGCCGCGTTGAAACATTTCCAGCACCTTATAAATCGGTTCTTGGGAATCCACCATAATCGGCTTTAGTTTCGCCAAATCGTTTGTATGACCATAATGACGCTGTAAAAGAAAGCGGATAAAAGCGTAATACCGCTGCCGCCATTCCATGACAAGTGACAGACTAATAAACAAGATGATCAGCCAGATATTCAAGTTAAGTGGTTCGAGAATGAGCCAAGTTAAAAAAGCCAGGAGTGCGAATGCGGCAGAAAAATAGAGCGTATATTTCTGTGCTTCAAGAAAGGTGCAGTAAAGAGATACACCAATGAATAAAAGCCTCCCTCCGTCCAATGGCCAAATTGGCAGCAAATTAAAAACCAACAACATAAGATTCATATATAAGAAAGGCTGATAAAGCTCATAGGAAATAAAGGAAAGGGAATAGAGCAAAAAAGCCGCTCCGATGAGCCAAACATGTTGAAGCGGACCGGCAAGCACGACGGCCAAATCCTCCTTCAAACTTTTATTTCCATACTCCTCAGTCTCGACCGCCCCTCCAAAAGGAAGCAGATGGATTGACTTAATTCGCCATTTAAAGTGCTGAGCACAGGTTGCATGCCCCATCTCATGAATAAAAACGATGAGTAACAACATCATCACTTCAACGAAATGGGCCGTAAGGATGGCGATTCCAATGACGAACCACAGTGTCGGATGTACTCTGATTTTAAATAGCAATTTTCCATACTCACTCAAAGGTTATCACCTTTTTAGGATCGATGAAGGCGTCATTTTCTTTTATTGCTAAATAAAACCTGCCCTTGGAACCGTCTTCACTTACTGTAACCTGTCCGACTTCGTTCCCTTTATTAACAAACTCATAAAGTTTCACATCAATCTTTTCTAGTTGCCCATACCAGGATTCACTCTTGTTAGCATGCTGAATAACAACCGTCTTTCCAATCCCCTCCTTTTCACCGGCAAAAATGACCACCCCTTCATTGATCGATTCAACCTTAGACCCTTTGCTTGTTTCCAATATGATTCCCTCGCCGTTTGTCTCAAAGGTTTGGGTAATCTTCCCAGAAGCAGGCATCGCATAGCCTTCACCTGAATCGACTGTTTCTTTCCCAGATTTAGTCGGTAAAAAAGCGATAGGCTTACCAAACGCACTTTCATACCAATTGGAAATCGAAGCAAACTGAAATTCCTGCTTCATGTTTTCCGTGACAAAACTCCTTGCAGAATCCAGCCGCGTTGAAGGATGCTTAAACATCACCGCAATAATAAGAAATAGACATACACTGGCCAAGATTTTAAAAAAGAAATATTCTTTCTTAAAGAGCGGATGATCTTTCTCGGAATACCCGTTAAATGAATCAAAACCATACGGTTCCTCATTATTGATCTCCGTCCAACTACCATTTCCTGCTGGTTTATCATTAAACTTCCGTCTCTTGGCAATACGATTGCGGATATCTTTCCTGCGATCATCCATTCCAAATCCACCCCCTGCTCATGTCAAAGCGCTATATTACAACGTATGAGCAACTTGTCCAGACTATGACGGAGAAAAGATTTTCTTTCTAAACACCTCTGAATTTTTCTTTCTAAAATAAATTTCGGAACAACAATTTAATTGAAAACTATGAGTTTTGATGTATTTTATGCTTTGATTTAGAAAATGAAATCATGGAGAAAAAAATCCAATTGATATTGTTCTTCTTAATTTGTTATAATGAAGTTGTTTTAACATTATTGAGGGGGAACATTTTTTTATGTCAATCGAAATAGGCAGCAAAGTACAAGGTAAAGTAACAGGTATCACTAATTTTGGAGCATTCGTAGAATTACCAGGAGGCTCAACAGGTCTTGTGCATATCAGTGAGGTAGCGGATAGCTATGTAAAAGACGTTAATGACCATCTTAAAGTAGGCGACCAAATTGAAGTAAAAGTGATTAGTGAGAAAGACGGAAAAACTGCCTTGTCCATCAAAAAGGCTATAGATAAACCCGAAGGGCAAACCTCTTCTTATACCAAACGCCCACCACGCCAAGGGGATAGCCGTTCTAAAGACTTTCGTTCAAAAGGTAATTTCCAACCAAAGGAAAATTTCGAAGATAAAATGGTTCGCTTTTTAAAGACTAGTGAAGAAAATTTATCTACTCTTAAACGTAGCACCGAATCAAAACGTGGCGGTAGAGGCGGAAGACGCGGATAACCTGTCGCATTTATTAATACTTAATCAACACATAAAAAAGGCAAGCCAAGATAGATGGCTTGCCTTTTTTATATAATCTAACTCTCCATCCTTAAGCTTGCGATAGGATAAAAGAAAAAAAGCGAGGGCATTGAATGCACTCACTTCATAATTTTTGATTCAAATTTACCGCACGCTAAAGAATTTTTTCAATTTTGACATAAAACCTTTTGGTTCGACGCCAATCGGAGTCAAGGGCACAGATTCACCAAGAATCCTTCGGGCAATGTTCCTATAGGCAAGCGAGACTCTATTGTCCGGATTATAGGCAATGGGTTCCTTTTTATTAGCTGCTACAATGACCTGATCATCATCCGGAATGACGCCGATCAAATCAATTTTAAGAAAATCGGTTACTCCATCGATATCCATTTCCTCATCTTCATGAAGTAAATGGCCGCGTATCCGGTTGATAATCAATTGAGGCGGTTCAATCTGCTCTTCTTTTTCGAGCAGACCAATAATACGGTCCGCATCCCTGACAGCCGGTCTTTCGGCAGTCGTCACGATAATTGCTTTGTCAGCACCAGCTATGGCATTCCTAAAGCCCTGCTCAATACCTGCAGGACAGTCAATGAGGATATAATCATAGTCCGGTTTCATATCACTAATGAGTTTCCTCATCTGCTCTTCGTTTACCGCTGATTTATCACTATTTTGTGGAGCCGGAAGCAAATAAAGCAGATCCTCGAAATGCTTATCTTTAATAAGCGCTTGATGTATTTTGCAGCGCCCTTCGACCACATCGACCAAATCGTAGATGATTCGATTTTCCAATCCCATAATCACATCTAAGTTCCGAAGACCAATATCCGTATCAATCAAACAAACCTTTTTACCTAGAAGAGCTAACGATGTTCCTAAGTTGGCGGAGGTGGTTGTTTTTCCGACACCACCTTTACCAGATGTAATAACTATTGCCTCTCCCACGATTAGAGACCCCCTTCTAATCTATTTAAATTAGGTCTATATTTCTTTAAAACTTGCAGACTTTTCTATTATTATATTTTCTTCTTCGTCCATGAAGGCACATTCCAAGTCATGCCCCCATTTCGTATATTGGTCAGGAGATAAATTCACTTGTCCAGCAATACGCAACTGAGCGGGTTTCATAACAGAGGCTGCAATAATAGCCTCATTATTCCCCTTATATCCGGCATGGGCTATCCCTTTTAACTGTCCCATAATATATATGTTACCACCCGCACGAACCGTTCCGTCCGGATTAACATCTCCAATTAGCAGTAGATCGCCGGGAACTTCAAACACCTGTCCCGATCTTATCACCTTGGTCACAGTTGTCACTTGGTTTTCATCTTTCCAGCGTTTCGCTTCATCCTTTGTCAGGACATTCGAAAGCATCTCGTCAACGAAAAGTTTCTTCTTTTTATGGATAACCTCTTTAATCTTTTCCACTTGTTCATCATTTAGATAGCGGTTCCCTGTATGTACTTTTACGGAAATAGACGGGTCATTTTCTTGAAACTGATAGTTTGCAGAAAGCTTCGCTTCTAACTCTTTCAATAATTCGGAAAATGAGCAAGAATCATCGAGATGAAGCATAAACCCGTCTTTTGTTCCCTTAATCATAACATTTTGCTGAATTCTTTTATTCATGACGTTTGTTTCACCTCAATGAAATATAATTCGACATAGGAAAACAAATTTCCTTTTTCTACTTACATGGAAAAGTGAAAATACATTTTTAACCTACTATTAGAACACAGAAACGTTATTCTAATTCTCCTTGCAAATCAAGCTTTTCGATAATTCTCTTTAATGGATAGCAACTAATAATAATAAATACGAGGTTCAATAATAATGTCGGGACGAATCTCCGGTCCATATATTCCGCAAATCCCATATCTGCAAAAGATAGGATGATATTCATTTGAAAAATAACGACCTCTAAAACTGCCGTAAACAAGAGAGCTACAAGGCAGGAAATAAGTATATTATTTTGCAAGATTTTCATGCATTTTGAAATCAAATACGCAAGAAAAGGGATAAGGAACATGTAAACCCCTAAAATTTCTGTATATACGGCATCATATGTTAACCCAAGAATTGCTCCATAAAGCATCCCTATTTTTCTAGATCCGAACATAGTCAGGAAAAAAACAAAAATCATAATAAACCGAGGAACTAGGATTTTATCAGCGCCAAATACATCACTTGCAAATAACTGGGCAAAGATGCTTTCAAAAACAAAAAAAAGCAAGGCTATAAAAGAAAGGATGAAATGTTTCACTTAACTTCATCCTCCCCATCCATCTCATCTTCTACGCCGCCAACTTCACGTTTGACGACCATTACATTATTAATATCATAAAAATCCGTCGATGGTTCAATATACGCGGTTTGGTTCAATCCATATTGATCCACTTTAACATCGACCACTTTTCCGATTGGCAGACCTTTCGGGAAGATCCCTCCATAACCAGAAGTAATGACCAATGAATTTTTCTTGATTTTTTTATCATAAGGAATCCGTTTCATTAATAAAAGATTCTTTTCATCATCGAACCCTTCAATCAAACCAAATGCTTTATCTTTGCCTTGAATGATTGCAGAGACGCGGTTAGCTTTGTCGATTGAGCTTAAAAGTTGAACAGAAGCAGTGAAATCAGTGGCTACTTTTACCTTACCAACTAAACCAGTGGATGTAATGACAGCCATATTTTTTTCTACTCCATTACGCTTTCCTTTATTAATCGTAAGCATTTCATGCCAGCGTTCAGGATTACGCCCTATAACCGTCGCCTGAATTGGCGAATACTTCCGCAGATCGTCTTCCTTACCGAGGTTATCACGAAGTTCTTCATTTTCCTCTTTTAAATCTTGAACCTGGGTTTTCAATAAAACATATTCATCCAAACGGGCTTTCAACTTTTTGTTTTCATCGTATGTATGTTGAAGTTCTTTTAAGTCCCCTACAAACCCCGTTATACCCGATACAGGTTTATTAAACACATTTCCGACCCAGCCTGTTGTATCCTTTAAGAATTTCTCGGGCCAAGTTAACTCTTCTCTCTCTCTTAATGAAAAACCGATCAATGCCACGAGAACGATAATGCTAACGAGCAAGAGAAGGAGTTTTTTATTAAAAAACTGTGGCATGATGATTGCACCTCTATTTTTAATTTACTCAATTGTAATGATTAAACACATTAATAACAGCTAGCCATCAAATGTTTTTAGACGGCTTAAAGAAAAAGCAAAGCCGGCCCAAGCAACCTTTTGTTGAGCCGGCCCTATTTGAGAAGTAATGCTTGTAATGCTTATCTTGAATCTCTTGATTTAGTCTTGAACAAATGAATGTGGTCCAATGCTTTACCCGTTCCGATTGCAACACAATCAAGCGGATTTTCAGCAATGATTACTGGCATTTGCGTTTCTTCACTGATGACTTTATCCAAATTGCGCAGCAAAGCACCTCCGCCTGTTAGTACAATACCTCTGTCCATAATGTCAGCTGCAAGTTCAGGTGGTGTTTTTTCTAAAGTGTTTTTCACTGAATCTACAATCGCAGAAACTGTATCACTTAATGCTTTAGAGATTTCCTCAGCTGTAATTTCGATCGTTTTTGGTAATCCAGTCAAAAGGTCACGGCCGCGAATTTCCATATTTTCAATACCTTCCGTGTCACCTGCAGAACCAATTTCCATCTTAATCGCTTCAGAAGTACGTTCACCGATCATTAGATTGTAGTTCTTACGAATGTAAACGATAATGGCATCATCCATCTCGTCACCAGCAATGCGAATTGATTGGCTTGTTACAATTCCACCAAGGGAAATAATCGCTACTTCCGTTGTTCCCCCGCCAATATCAACGACCATGCTGCCTGTAGGTTCCCAAACAGGAAGATCAGCTCCGATAGCTGCTGCAAACGGTTCTTCAATTGGATAGGCATCACGAGCTCCAGCTTGTCTAGCTGCATCGATAACTGCACGCTGTTCAACTGCTGTAATTCCAGAAGGCACACAAATCATGACATACGGTTTGTTACCGAATACGCCCTTTTTTTGAGCTTCTTTCATATAATACTTCATCATTGTAGCCGTTGTTTCATAATCGGCAATAACTCCGTCCTTCATCGGGCGAAGGGCAACCACGTTTCCAGGTGTACGACCGATCATGTTTTTCGCATCATTTCCGACTGCGACAATCTGTTTTGTATCTGTTTGCACAGCAACAACAGATGGTTCACGTACGGCAATTCCTTTTCCTTTTACATAAACAAGCGTATTAGCTGTTCCTAAATCAATTCCTATATCTCTAGCGCCAATTCCAAACATTATGGTATCTCCCTTTCGTAAACAAAAATGCCTTTTTATAAGTTCAAATAATAATTTGTCGTTTTTTGACAATAAGAGTTTTGAAAAAGTTTCCTCTTTTAAAAATCATAAACAATATTATATCGTATCATCAAAAATTTTGATAGTGTCATAAATAACCTTTTTCCTTCAAACTAACATATTTGTGCTCCCCAATAATGATATGATCCAATACTTCAATCCCAATTATTTTACCACATTCGACTAATCTTTTCGTTACTTCAATATCTTCTCTGCTGGGAGACGGGTCTCCGGAGGGGTGGTTATGAAGACAGATGATAGAGGCAGCAGACCTTCTGAAAGCTTCTTTGAAGACCTCACGCGGATGCACAATCGAAGCATTGAGACTGCCGATGAAGACTGTCGTTTTATGAAGAACTTGATTTTTCGTATTTAAATAGAGACAGACGAAATGTTCTTGTGTCAAAAAACGCATTTCTTCCATGCAATAATTGGCACCATCTTCAGGAGAGCGGATCACATAGCGGTCTGGATCATTTAATTTTTGAATTCTCCTGCCAAGTTCGACCGAGGCTAAAATTTGAATCGCTTTCGCTTCACCAATCCCTTTAATCCCGGTCATTTCTTCGACAGAGGCTTCTTTTAACAGACGCAGACCCTCGAAAGATTTGATGAGACGACTAGAAAGCTGAAGAACAGATTCTTCCTTTGTTCCAGTCCTCAACAGCAGAGCAAGCAATTCTTGATTGGAGAGGCTTTGCGGCCCGTCTTGCAGGAATCTTTCGCGAGGCATCTCTTCTTTCGGGTAACCCCGCATTTGCATTTTTTCACTCAAAGCATCCACCCTTCCTTATAAAAGGGAGAGTGCCAGAGGAGAAATCTATTACGTCATGTCTGATTGCATCACCTTAAGTTCGCGAGCTAGTCTTGAAACCGGAAGTCCGACAACAGTGAAATAGTCCCCATTAATTTGTTTGACAAGAAGTGAACCGTATCCTTGAATACCATAGCCGCCTGCCTTGTCAAAAGGTTCGCCGCTGTCCAGATAACGTTCGATTTCAGCTTCTGACAGCTCCCAAAAAGTCACTTCCGTTTTTTCTGCAAATACTTTGCTGTGCTTACCGAATATAATAGCGACACCTGTGTACACTTCATGTGTTCTTCCTGATAACATCTCGAGCATTCTTTTTCCATCGGCACGGTTGATTGGCTTGCCCAATATCTCACCATCAAGGACAACAACTGTATCTGAGCCGATTACCCAGCTTTCCTGATGATCAGCCGCAATGGCTGCCGCTTTCCTAGAAGCTAATTCTTGTACCGCCTCTTCCGCACGCATGTTTTCATCAATACTTTCATCGACATTGGAATTCATACTTTCGAAGGGTATTTGAAGGAATTGTAGAAGTTCTTTACGACGCGGTGATGATGAAGCTAAAATCAATGGTTGCATAATAAAAAGTCACCTTTCTTTACATAGGGAGATACATTTCTATCCTATCAAATTATGGAGAAATCCACAATTATTGTTTACTAGGAATCGACAATGGCCGTATCTTATTTCCCGGAAAATAAAAAAAAGTTGTCATAAAGGGGAGCTTGTCCTGTTAAATAACTCCCCTAGATCATCAACTTTCACCCTGTTATTTTTTGGTAATTCAATAAAAAGTCAAGCAGACTTCCTTGAGCCTGTAAAAGATATTCTTCCTTTTTTGATGTTTCATATTCGGTTATCAACTTTGCCGCAGCTGATAGATTATTATTCATTTGGGAAAGTTCTGATGATAAGTTCTCCCCCTTTAGCTTTTCCATATTTTTTTTCAGAGTTTCCTCGTTTACTGTTGTTTCCTTACCCCGAAGCTTGGTTGCGGATGTTTCTGCTAATGAAGAATATACAGCCTTCATAGTGTCGAGTGTTTCCTCATCTTTTTGGCTTTTACTCGCCGCTTCAAAATTGATTTCCTTCCAATAAACGTCTACATCATATGACTTTAAAAACAATGCCAGCTCCTTACTTGCAGTTAGGCTCTCCGCTGATCCTAAAAATAAATAATAGCTGTCTTCTAATTTGAAAATTTCAGCAGGAACCTGCTTTTCAATGATTTTTTTTTGAATTTGTTTCGCCGCATCCTCGCTGCTGAATACACCGCCTTGTACAAGGAATGTTTTCAGCTGAGCTCCTTGTTCCATAGTTTCTGGTTTTGTATCCTCAGCAGGAGATGCCGTTTTGATAGAGGTCTCAACTGAAGTATCAGCTGCCTTTTCCTTAGTAATGGTTTTAACGGCAATTAAGCCAAGTATCGACCCGAAAAACACCGCGCAAATGACTGCAATCAAGAATGGTTTTATTGGTCTTTTGTCCGGACTATTTAACGTGCCAGTACCAAAACCGATAAGCTTTGGCATTTTCTTCTTTTTCGGGGCAGGGACCAATACAACCTTGTTCTCGATTGAATCATCCGGTAGAATCCATTCAAAACTATCATCAGTTTGTTCCTGCTCCTCACCCGCTGCCTCTTGATCGACATTCTTATTTTTATCGGCAAATACTTTTTCTTCCCCATTTATTTTTATCTTAATACCTTTGCTTTTTTCGGACTTGTCCACTTTTTTTCCTCCTCTCCTGATCATTTTTTCCATCCTATCATAGAGGCAAAAAAAAATAACAAGACTTTTGTCGTCTTGTCATTAATAGGTTTCGTCAAATTTCTCTATTCATATTTCCCTAAACTAAGGACATTCTTCAAAATGCATAGGTTCCGTTATTTCTGATCCTTTGCCGTCGCATAATTTGCATTTCTCACCTTAAATAAATTCCTAGTAAACTATGTCAGTTAAAATAGTAACCATGTCCTTTAAAATCAAAAACGCAAGATGTCCAGAAAGTTTTTGACAAATTTCATCAAAACAAGGATCGTCCCTTTATGAAATAGATTCCCCTAATTATTATCATCTTAAAAAGTGCACATACCACTGTAGAATGGACTCGCCCCAAAAATAAGCAGTCAATGTCCCAAAAACGATATACGGTCCAAAAGGAATCAGTGTTTTCTTTTTAATCACGCCTGTTAGCATACCGATGATGCCAAAAAATGCCCCATAAAAGCTCGCAAACAGAAACGATAACAGCACCAACTTCAATCCGAGTGCAAAACCAATCACTGCAAACAGCTTGATATCACCGCCACCCATACCTCCCTTGCTCACCACAGCGATTAATAGAAGCAAACTAAAGCCAACCGTGGCCCCTACAATTGAATCCCACCAAGGAGATAGTGGAAAGAGAACGCGTAGAAATAAAAAAATCACTGCAAAGAAAAGTAGTACCTTATCAGGAATGAGCATATAGGCCACGTCAGAAACAAAGATGATCATAAACAAAGAAATCAATGTCCAGGCAATCCATAGTTCGTCCACCCTACCAAGGAATAAAGGAGCTGAAACAAACAAAACACCTGTTAGCATTTCTACAACCGGATAAAGGGGGGAAATCCTGGCCTCACAGCCACGGCATTTACCGCCTTGTATCACATAAGAAACAACTGGTAGTAACTCGAACGACGTCAAGGTTCGTCCACAAGATTGACAAGCAGAGCGCCGATTGGTAAATGAATTTCCTATAGGAACACTTAAGCCGACAACGTTATAGAATGAGCCTAAAATTAGACCTAGGGCGAAGAGAAAGAGATAGAAAGGCATCATTTATTTTACTTGCACTCGGAATCTATTTACTTCGATTGAATCCTTAGCATCAATTGTAAAAGTGCCTATATCAGAAATTCTAATTCCTTTTACAGAACATTCTACTTTGTCATAATCACCGGGGTTCTTCATAATTATTCATTCCTCTCGTTCTTTAATTTGCCATCTCTACTTCTGCCTTCAGTAGATCTCCCTCCTAGTAACTAGTGTATTTCTCTTTAGATTGCCGAATTATTCTTTAGTCCTATAGAATCAATACTTAAACATATTTTAACAAAAATACAGGATAATAGGGAATTGATATATAGGTTTTTATTAAAAGTAGTTTTCTTCTTTTAAGGCTCTGTTAAACGATTATGCTGATAGTTACCAAAAATAAAAAGGACCTTGAATGAACTGCACCCCAATTGTTAGACAACATCTAACAATTGGAGGTGCAGTTTTTTTGACTAAATATACGATAGACGAAAAATTACATGCAGTTTTAGAGTACTTGGAAGGGAAAAAATCCTATAAATCCATCGCACAAGAAAGAAATGTAGGTTTATCCCCTCTGAAGAGATGGGTCGCTCGCTATCTAGAACATGGGATGGAAGGAATTGCTTCATCCTATACAAATTACACTCTGCCCTTTAAACTAGAGGTACTTAATTATATGAACGAATATGGGGCATCGATCAGCGAGACCGCTGTACACTATAATCTTCCTTCCGATTCTACACTTTTGAAATGGTCAAATCAGTTGAAGGAAGGAGGTATAGACGCCCTTAAACCAAAGAAAAAGGGGCGTCTATCCATGAAAAAAGAAACCAAAAAAACATCACCAGCTAAAGGCTCTCAAGAAGCACTTCTTGCCGAATTAGAATACTTACGTGCAGAGAATGCCTATCTAAAAAAGTTGAATGCCTTAGTTCAAGAAAAGGAAGCCCTACAAAGAAAGACAAAGCGAAAGTAGTCCATGAACTAAGGAAACAATTTGATTTAAATCTGCTTCTATCCATTTCTAACATGGCACGGAGTACATACTATTATTGGGTAAACGCCTTCGGGCGTGAGGATAAATACACAGAAATGAAATCCCTTATCGAAGAGATTTTCCATACGCATAAAGGGCGCTATGGGTATCGGCGTATCACCCTAGAATTACGTAACAGAGGTGCTCGCATCAATCATAAAACAGTTCTCCGATTGATGAATGAACTAGGATTGAAGTCTTTAGTTCGCATGAAGAAATACCGTTCGTACAAAGGGAAAATCGGCAAGATTGCACCCAACATTCTAGCACGTGATTTCAAGGCAACAAACTCAAATGAAAAATGGGTGACAGACGTCACAGAATTCCATCTAGCTGGGGAGAAACTATACTTATCGGCCATTCTTGATCTGTTTAATGGAGAAATCATCGCCTATAATGTCGAATCTCGGCCTGTTTATCCCCTCGTTTCCAAAATGCTGGAGAAAGCCTTTGACCGCTTGGAATCGAAAGATTCACCCATTCTTCATTCAGATCAGGGCTGGCATTACCAGATGAAACAATATTCGCATGATTTGAAAAGACATAACATTACACAAAGCATGTCCCGTAAAGGAAATTGTCTCGATAATGCGGTCATAGAAAACTTCTTTGGCCTATTAAAATCAGAGTTACTTTATCTTCAAGAATTTGAAAGCATGGAGCATTTCAAACAAGAATTAGAAGAATATATCCATTACTACAATCATCAACGAATCAAGGTAAAATTAAAAGGCATGAGCCCGGTAGAATTCCGGGTTCATGCCCTCAAGGCTGCCTAATTAAATAAAGTGTCTAACTTTTTGGGTTCACTTCAGAACAGGTCCTTTCAGTTTGTAGACAAAAGGGGTTCGGAATGTTTTAATTCCGGACCCCTTTTGAAATTCCCTTTGAATTTTGCTCAAGATTAAGAGATTGGGCCTCTACGAGCCCACTTTATTAAGCCATTCTTGGACCTTGCCATGTCCAATTGGCTATCTTCTATAAATTCATGGCAGCGAAAGTAAGCATCGCCTGCATCGACAATTTTTTAAGTCCCCTTAAAGTAGTCCAACGCATACCATGCTTTTCTTTTGCATCTGCGAATACACGCTCTATTGTTTCTTTACGTTTCGCATATATAGGTTTTACATCCTTGTGATGACGCAGATGATCTGCTTCTTCCATATAATTTTGCCAGATATGGCGTGTCACCACTTTTTGATGGTCTTTGCTTACTGTACACTGTGATAAAAATGAGCATGTCGCACAAGTGTGTTTGGGTGATTTGTACTCGCGATAGCCCTCTTTATTTGTTGTTGAGTACTTTAAAATCTCGCCCGATGGGCAGAGATAACAATCAAAATGTTCATCGTAAACATAGTCATGCTTGCGAAAGAACCCTTCTTTTGTTCGTGGACGTGTATAGGGTAAAGCTGGTGTGATTTCTTTCCCAAAAAGGTCTTGTAATGGCTGGTGTTTTGTAAGCTGCATCTGCGGCAACAGCTTCAGGTTTTCCAACTTTCTCAATCACTTGTTCAACAAGAGGCTCTAAGATATGACTATCATGCGTATTTCCCGGTGTTACAATCGTCCCCAGCACAAAACCGTTGCGGTCCGCAGCCGCATGAAATGAATAGGCAAACTGTTTTGTTCGTTCATCTTTTACATAGTAGCCACTCTCAGGGTCAGTTGTACTTTCTTTAATTTCTTTGGTTTCTTCTTTATCAAATTTATCCGGTGGAAAAGGCTTCTTTCCATTGTTTTCACGATCTTGATTTATTTCTTCTTGAAGGCGTTCTTGATATGCTCGTGTTTCCTTACGAACGATTTTCTTTTCGAATTTTCGCTTATTCGCACTGGCTTTCACATGTGTTGAATCAACGAATACGTGCTCTGCACTTATTAACTTTCTTTCTGAAGCTGTCATTAAGATACGATAAAAAATCCGTTCAAACAGGTCTGTATCTTTAAAGCGACGCTCATAATTTTTCCCGAACGTTGAGAAGTGAGGTACTTTATCATGGAAACCGTAACCTAAAAACCAACGGTAAGCCATATTCGTTTCAACTTCTTCAATCGTTTTACGCATCGAACGAATACCGAAGGTATATTGAATGAATGTCAATTTAACTAAAATAACTGGATCAATACTTGGGCGCCCTATCTCTGAATACATATCTTTCACCAAGTCATAAATGAAAGTGAAGTCAATGGCCCCCTCAATTTTACGAACCAAATGGTTCGCTGGCACCAGTTGATCCAAAGTAATCATTTCAAGTTGATCTCGCTGAATAGAATTATGTTTCGAAAGCATCGTCATCACCTCAAGTTTTAATACTTCTATATTAAAACAAAAAGGACTGTAGGCAAAAGTGGTTATATCTAATTGTTAAAACAAAGTTGATTGGAACGGAAGGTGCGAGACTCCTGCGGGAAATGCGTGTCCAAGGGAGACCCCACAGGCGCAAAGGCGCCGAGGAGGCTCCCTGACCGCCCGCGGAAAGCGAGTGCCTGGAGTGGAAATCAACGTCGAATTTTTACAACCCCTCAAAAAAACTGTAGACAAACTTGATTTTCATCGAGTTTGTCTACAGTCTGAAAGGACCCTGAACTGGTCCTTTTTGTGAAAATAACTCATTTTGTCATGAAACCTGATATTGATTATAGATCTATCAAAATTCAGATATAAATTCCCTAACAAGTGAAAGGAAATAAAGGGAACCTGTAATGACAAGAATCTCTTTTTCCCCTGCTTTCTGTCTCCCTTTCCTTATCGCCGACTGCCAATCCTTATCTATGCTTTTATTTTCATGACTGCATTGTTTATAAAGTTTTTCCGCATTAGCCGCTCGTTCATGGTTGAATTCGGTAATGATGATTTCAATCGCTTCCTTTTCCAGCATATGCAGCATCTGTGAATAATCTTTATCCCGAAATGAACTGAAGATAAATCGGTAAGTGTACTCTGGATAATGTGTCTTAAGTGTTTCTATCAGTACTTCGATGCCAGCAGGGTTATGCGCCCCATCAATGATTACCAACGGCTCGTCAAATATTTTTTCAAAACGGCCATTCCATTTCGCCTCCCCTATTCCCTTTCGAATGCTTTTTTCATCTATGCCTTCTATAACTAACATGACAGCAGCGACGGCCAGTGCTGCATTATCTATTTGGTGACGACCTAACATCTGAAGGTCAATATTCCGGATAGACCTATTATCAAGTGAGATTGAGAAGCTTTGCCCATGTTTACTTTGCTTCACATCATTCACATAAATGTCCCTTCCTAATTGATAATAGGGTACGTTTGCTGAAGCTGCTTTTTCTTCGATTACTTTTGCTGGCTCCTCGGCCGTGACTCCACTGATAATCGGTGCACCACTTTTAATGATGCCAGCTTTCTCTGATGCAATTTCCGCAAGGGTGTTTCCTAGAATATTCGTATGTTCCAAAGAAATTGAGGTAATGATCGAAAGAAGTGGCTGGATGACATTCGTTGTATCGAGCCTGCCTCCTAGTCCCGTTTCCATTAGAACTAGATCAACTTCTTTTTTGCTAAAATAAGAGAATGCCATCGCTGTTAGGATTTCAAATTGAGTCGGTCCGTTCCCCGCACTATCCATCTCTTGTACAATTGGCCAGAGTTCCTGGAAAGCAGCGACAAAGTCATTGTCACTGATTTCATCTGTATTTATCTTCAGTTGTTCATTCATGCGTATTAAATACGGCGATGTGAAGGAAGCGACCCGAATTCCTTCTGCTAGCAGGATTTCTTTTATATAATGCAAGGTAGATCCTTTCCCGTTTGAACCTGCAATATGAATATACTTTAGACCTTCTTGGGGATTACCTAATTTAGTTAATAATGTTTCCATTCGTGATAGGCCAAAATTCATACCTAATTGAACCTGTCGTTGTTCGAAAAAATGATTGATTTCTTTCATGGTCTTTCCCATTTATCAATAAGCCTCCTCTTTCTTTACACCGCTCTTATGCGTTAAAATTATTTTATCAATATATTAACGATTTACCTAGATGAAAGGTAGTGATTTACCGTGAAACCTTCTGCACTCCACTGTTGGATTGTCGTCAACGGCTATTTACAACATGATAAGTTTTCTAGTTTAGCTTTATTTATTAAAGAAGCAGCTGAAAGAAAAGAGATTTCGGCAACCCTTGTCCGTAATTCCGAACTTATTCCTGTAATTGAAAAAGGATTGCCTATGCTAAAAGGAAATTTTGAAAAGTTGCCTGATTTTGTCCTGTTCATGGATAAAGACATTCATTTGGCTCGCCATTTGGAATTGCTCGACATTCCCGTATATAACAGCAGCACAGCGATTGATATTTGCGATAGCAAAGCAAAAACGCATCAAGCGTTAGCAGGGCATGGCATTCCAATGCCGAAAACCTTATTTCCTCCGTTTACGTATGAAGGAATTGAAAGAATAAATGTGGATGCTTTTAAAGATATCGGCCTTGAACTTGGATACCCGCTTATCGTAAAGGAAGCATACGGCTCATTTGGTGAACAAGTGTATTTAATTCAATCAGAGGCTGAATTTTTGAAGACAGTCCATAAGCTTGGACACAAACCATTTATTATTCAAGAATTCATCGAGCACAGTAAGGGCCGTGATATTCGCGTGAATGTCGTCGGAGATCAAGTCATAGCTGCAATGCACCGCAAATCCGAGCATGACTTCCGAGCTAACATGACAGTTGGAGGCCATGCATTACCATACAGCCCCACCAAGAAAGAAGCGGATCTGGCCATCCGATGTGCTTCGATTCTCGGTGCAGACTTTGCTGGCGTCGATTTATTGTTCGGTGAAGATGGCCCGCTTCTATGCGAAGTGAATTCGAACTCGCATTTACTAAATATTTACGACTGTACTGGCATCAACATCGCTGATAGCATGTTTGATTATGTGTTAGACAAATTAGAAAAAGGAAGTATTTCAGATGAACAAACAAACAGGTTGGTTGATCTATAACCGTGATGATGCCGAAAAAAACAGAGGATACATAGACTGGATGCTCGACGAAGCTAAAAGGCTAGATCTTGATTTACATTTTCACTTCCGAGAAGACATCAAAATTGGTCATCGTTTCAATGAGTTGTTCGTGGAACATAAGCAACATCCTATTGAATTGCCAGACTTTGCGATTGTTCGGACCATCGATCCTTTTCTCACAAAACAGTTGGAGCAAGTGGGTATTGCCTGCTTTAACTCCTCTTTCGTATCCGAAATGGCGAATGACAAAGCAAAAACGCATCAATATTTGACCTCAATCGGAATTCCGATGGCCGATACCGTGTATTGCCAAGGAATGCCGAGTGCTGATGATATGGATTTCCCGTTCATCGCTAAAGAAGCCCATGGGCGCGGCGGGAAACAAGTATATTTGATTGAACACGCACATGATTTAGCCGAATTGTCGGAAGGAAATTGGATTGTCCAAAAGCCCTGCGTATTCGGCAAGGATATCCGCGTTTTTGTGATTGGTAAAAAAGTGGTGGCCGCTGTACTTCGAGAGTCCTCCTCCAGCTTCAAGGCAAATTATACGTTAGGTGGATCAGCTTCATTATATGAGCTGTCTGTACCTGAAAAAGCGCTTGTTGAAAGAGTAATCGCAGCTTTTGAGTTTGGCATGGTCGGAATCGATTTTATTTTTGCCGAAGATGACAGCCTAATGCTCAATGAAATCGAGGATGTAGTGGGTAGCAGGACACTTAGTGCACTAAGTGACATTAATATTGTAAGAGAGTATCTTATTTTTATTAAAGATAGAATTTCCTCTCAACCGGACATTTAATCACGACTGATTGAAGATTAATATTTATTAAACACAAAAAAGGATGAACCAGCATAATAGGCCGGTTCTTCCTTTTGCATTTTACAGCTGTTTCAATTCGTTGATTCTGTGGATCACAGAGTCACGTTTTTCGCTGTAGTCTTTTTCTTTGGCACGTTCTTCATCAATAACGCTTGCTGGCGCCTTTTTAACAAAGCCTTCGTTCCCTAATTTTTTCTGTACGCGTTCGACTTCTTTATTAAGTTTGTCGAGTTCTTTTTCAAGACGTTTCACTTCTTCGTCGATATTGATCAGTCCTGTAAGCGGAAGGATTAGTTCAACACCAGTTACAACTGCCGTCATTGCTTGAGCTGGTTCTTCGACTTCGATGCCGATCGTCAAGTGTTCAGGATTACAGAAACGCTCGATATAGCTGCTGTTTTTCTGTAATGTTGCTAAGATGGACTCGTCTTTCGCTTTTAAAATCAAATTGATTTTTTTGCTTAACGGTGTGTTCACCTCAGCACGAATGTTACGAACGGAGCGGATGATTTCAACAAGCAGCTTCATTTCCTCGGCTGCAGCTGAATCTGTCAATTCTTCGTTCACTTCCGGCCAAGCAGCAACAGTGATCGACTCACCTTCATGAGGAAGGTTTTGCCAGATTTCTTCGGTAATGAATGGCATGAAGGGATGCAACAATCTCATCGTGTTATCTAGCACGTAAGCTAAGATTGAACGAGTCGTTTTCTTCGCTGCTTCGTCTTCGCCATATAACGGAAGTTTCGCCATTTCAATATACCAGTCACAGAAATCATCCCAAATGAAGTTGTAAAGCACACGGCCGACTTCACCGAACTCATAACGGTCAGCGAGTCTTGTTACGTTTGAAATCGTTTCGTTCAAACGCGTTAAAATCCATTTATCGGCTACAGATTTTTCACCGCTTAAATCGATTTCGTCATACGTCATGCCATTCATATTCATTAAAGCAAAACGGGATGCGTTCCAGATTTTGTTGGAGAAGTTCCAAACCGCTTCCACTTTTTCGGTGCTGTAACGAAGGTCCTGACCTGGTGAGCTGCCCGTTGATAAGAAGTAACGCAGGGAATCAGCACCGTATTGATCGATAACATCCATCGGATCGACTCCATTACCAAGCGATTTGCTCATCTTGCGTCCCTGTTCGTCACGAACAAGACCGTGAATCAGTACATCTTCAAAAGGACGTTCGCCCGTGAACTCAAGTGCTTGGAAAATCATCCGTGAAACCCAGAAGAAAATGATATCATAGCCTGTCACAAGTGCTCCGGTTGGATAGTATCGTTTAAAATCAACGCTATCTTTGTCTGGCCAGCCCATAGTTGAGAACGGCCATAAAGCAGAGCTGAACCACGTGTCCAAAACATCTGTATCTTGTTCCCAGTTCTCAGCATCCGCAGGCTCTTCATGTCCTACATACACTTCGCCTGTTTCCTTATGATACCAAGCCGGAATGCGGTGGCCCCACCAAAGCTGACGGGAAATACACCAGTCGCGAATATTTTCCATCCAGTGCAGATACGTTTTTTCGAATCGATCTGGAACGAAATGAACTTTTTCATCATCAGACCCTTTTTGAAGCTCAACTGATGTATCCGCAAGAGGTTGCATTTTGACGAACCATTGAGTCGAAAGATATGGTTCAACAACAGCACCGCTTCGCTCTGAGTGACCAACTGAGTGAAGGTGATCTTCTATTTTAAAGAGTACTCCTTCATCCTGAAGGTCTTTGACGATTTGCTTACGGCACTCGAAGCGGTCCATACCTTCGTATTTACCGGCCTTTTCATTCATCGAACCGTCTTCATGCATGACAAGGATGCGCTCCAAATTGTGACGGTTCCCAATTTCAAAGTCATTCGGATCATGGGCAGGTGTAATTTTAACCGCACCAGAACCGAATTCCATATCCACATAATCATCACCGACAATCGGAATTTCTCGACCTGTAATTGGCAAGCAAACCATTTTACCGATTAAATGCTTATAACGGTCATCTTCAGGGTGTACGGCAACAGCAGAATCGCCAAGCATGGTTTCTGGGCGAGTTGTAGCTATTTCAATTTCACCTGATCCGTCAACTAATGGATATTTCATATGGTAAAATGCGCCCTGAACATCTTTGTAAATAACCTCGATATCAGATAACGCTGTTTTCGTTGATGGATCCCAGTTGATAATGTATTCCCCGCGATAAATCAAGCCTTTGTTATAAAGGGACACGAATACTTCACGTACCGCTTTAGAAAGCCCATCATCAAGCGTGAAGCGCTCACGTGTATAATCAAGACCAAGACCAAGCTTTGACCATTGTTCACGGATATGACTCGCATACTCCTCTTTCCATTTCCATGTTTCTTCTACAAACTTCTCACGGCCTAAGTCGTAACGGCTTACGCCTTCTGCACGAAGCTTTTGTTCAACTTTTGCTTGCGTAGCGATACCAGCATGGTCCATACCTGGCAACCATAAAACGTCATAGCCTTGCATCCGTTTCATGCGAGTTAATATATCTTGAAGTGTTGTATCCCAAGCATGGCCTAGGTGCAGCTTACCTGTTACGTTCGGCGGTGGAATGACAATCGTATATGGCTCTTTTTTGTCATCACCTTTTGTTTCAAAAAACTTTCCATCAAGCCACCACTTATAGCGGCCTTTCTCTATCGTCTGCGGATCATATTTAGTCGGCATCGAAATTTGGTTCTCTTCCATAATCATTTCCTCCTTTTAAGGGCATAAAAAAAACTTCCATCATCACAAAAGGACGAAGGAAGTTGTTCGCGGTGCCACCTTTTTTCCGAAAAAGAAAAGAATCTTCTTCGGCTCTCAAATGGGATAACGGCTCTTCACCGGCCATCGCTACTAAATAACTTTCACGAAAACTGCTCGCGGACGACTTCTGATGCTGCCAACTTAGAAACCTCTCACCAACGGTTCCCTCTCTGAAAAGCGCATTTCATCTTACTATTTCCGGTCTTTGCATTCATTTATATTCATATGTAAAATCACTAAACGCATATAGTATATAGTACAAAAAAAATAGGGCTCCAGTCAATCATCTTTCGAATACTTTCTTAAAGTATTCTCACTTTAGGCTATTAAATCTTGCCATTCAGTCTTTTCTTTATTCTATCCTCTAAGATAAGTTCCTGTGACGGCTTTCTCACCTTTTCCACCTCATACCCATAGAATATAAGAAGTCCTACAAAGGAAGGTAATAATATGAAACGAAAATATTCCCCTTATACTTTACCGCCTTGGATGAAAAAATTCCGCGGTGTTTGCCAGCAGTTCATTATCCCTTTTATAGTATTCCAAGGGTTGCGGACGCTGATTTTCCCTACTTTCTTCGATATGCTTCTGCTAATCGCATTTATTTTCTTAGCTATGTCTTTATATTTCGAATGGATTTAATTATTCCCCTACAGAAAAAAAATATACATGACTGGAGGTAATCCAATCATGTATATTTAGCTTGGGGGTGATTGCTCTTCTTTAACAGCTTCAGTAGCCGCCTTTTTCTTCTGTTCAATATCTTCGATTTTCATCACCATATATTCAATATTCTTCAGGAGCCAAAATTGCCGCTGCAGTTGGGTTACATTATCTAGTTCTGTTCTATGGCCTCTGCCGTCCGAATAATTCTTCACTATATCTAGAGCCGATCCCGGAAAAGCAAGATAGCTTTGCATCAGCAGCAATTCTTCTTCTTTTAACGGGAAATAACGGAGATAGTTATATAGCCAATCGACACAGTCATCACATTGGACAGGATAGGTCCTCGCCGATTTGACTAGGAATGGGAGTAAATCGAAATGAGGCGGTGCCGTATTCGAATTCTCGAAATTAATAAAGTAACCATATCCACGTTCATCATAAACAAAATGCTTTAATGAGACCTTTCCATGCGTGACAACAGTCCGGATTTTTTCACTTTCCTTAGTTTTTTCATACCACGTTTCAAACTTCTTAATCGAGTACCTCAGTGCCTGTGATATATCTGTGAAAAAGGAACAAACCGTCATTTCAAATGGAGACATATACCATTTCTTTTCACAGCTATCAATATACTCATCCATAAAATCCTTCTCGTTATTCCAGGAATCCAATGTTCGCTCATAATGAGATTCTCGTTCCTCAATATCCACTACTATTTCTTTTACAGACAACGTATGCATCCGGGCAAGCTCCCTGAACATTTGCTTATGGCTTTCATCACGCTCTCCGTTTCTCTCGTTATTCAACCAGGGCATCAGGTAATACAAACGACCATTATGAAGAACCGCATAACGTTGATCCATCGTTTGATAAATGGGAACAATTCGGTTATACCCGCGATGATACAGTTTTTGAACATTTTTGATAAAATCAATGCCGTTGTGCGGTAAAATGGACTTCAAGGCAAATGTACCGCGATCACTATAGACTTTTTTCACTCGTCCGAAATCCTCTATATATTGTACATATAGGGCATATTCTTTCAAAACTTCTCCTGTGTCCCTATCCCAATTATTAGTCTGCTGATTCTCGTTTTCCCTCACGAGACTCACTCACTTTCTCTAAAAAAACTCGCCAATTGGATTCCTATAGCCACCAAAGGCGTAGTCACATTCAATCTTACTTTCTTAGATTGTCTTTCGTTTATTAAATTACAACTCAATTACTATAGTAAAAAACAGGAGCAGTGCCATCTGCTCTGCTCTCTGCCGTACTTAATTTTTATAAGCAATCGCCTTCGGTATATAAATGACTTGCCCTTCATGAACGTTCTGATTCGACTCCAATTCATTGCTGAAGAGTATAGATTGAACAGTAACATCATAGCGCTGTGCCAAATCATCCAACGTTTCCCCTTGCTGAACAATGCAAACCTTCATCCTGACCAGTTCTTCCTCTTGTTTTCGTCCGAATAAATCCATAATGGATAAATGCTTATCCGCGTGCTCTGTCGTCTCTTTATCATCACGTTCCGAGGCTTGTTTTCTGCCTTTATAATTTTTAACTTCTTTGGCTGGTGGCTCTGGATTTTCTTTTCTTTTAAACAAATCCCTTATAGATGAATGGTGTTCCTCTTCGTTTGCTACTTTCACATGCTCATTGAGGATAGGGCCTGCTTTATCAACAGCTTTTTCCTGCCGGTCGACTTCCTCGGATCCAAATGGCGATACAGGATTCTTACTAACTGGGACATTTTGTTGATTACTTACATAAACCGATTCTTCTTCTTTCTTAATCTCCGGGTTCTCTACGGCTTTTACCAGTCTGCTAACTTCTGCCTCTAGATGCTCATCTTGAATGGATGACTCCGGAATCTTATCAATTGGATGACTATGGCGATCAATTAGGTAAATCACTTCTTCTTCCTCTTCGGCTTCTTCCCTGTTTACTTCTTCCCACTGCTCCTCTTCTGGATACGGTGAAACAGGAATTTCAAAAACTGGAGCATTATGCTGTTCACTTAAATAGATAGGCTCCTCATCATCTTCTTCCTCGGTTTCAGACACTCGTTTTGCCTCGGCAGAAAATGGCGTGTATAACTCTTCTTCCTGCTCATCACGAAACACCGGTTGAAAATCTGGGATTGGCGGGACCCCAGCCGCATATGGAATGTATGACTCATTTTCTTCGTCTGTTTCTTCTTGTTCCTCGGTTTCTGTTTCCACGACCTCCAGTTCCGTATCGGTACGTTCTTCCACATATGAATCATTATAAATTCCGGTTATCAACAAATCCGCCTGCAATTTTAAACAGTTATGCTCAGGTAGAGCATAATCAAAACTTTGAATCGAGACATCAATTTCATCTAATGAGGCAATCCGATTATTCGGAATCGTTATATCAACCGGAAAACGGTGTGTGAACTCATTGAGTCCATCGAGATTCCTCTCAACCTTTTGAACGGCTTTTGGCATAAAGGTCTGTGAAAATTCCTCTTGTTCACCATTTTCCGAGTCCTTGTATTCACCGCATAAATCTAACGAGCCTCGTATAAAAACATATTGATCACTTTCTTGAATCGTCACATTTGGATCGAGGGAAATGGAATATAGCTCAGCCACTTCCTGTCCCTTCTGGAACCAAACGGATTCCTCTAAAGAAAATCGTAAATACGATTCATTTTCTTGCGACAAGACAACTCCTCCTTTCAGCTTCAGGAAACGGTACCTATACCAATAACAATCTATGAAGAAAGGCTATTGATTATTCCTTAATTTCATTGGAAACCATCTTGCCCTTAAGCCCTTCATCTACTTTTATTCGGCCTTTCCGCCATTTAATTCGGCCTTCATCCACTTTAATTCGGCCTTCAACCATTTATTTCGGCCTTCTACCATTTATTTCGGCCTTCCTCCACTTTTATTCGGACTTCAACCATTTAATTCGGACTTCCTCCACTTTAATTCGGACTTCAACCATTTATTTCAGCCTTCCTCCACTTTAATTCGGCCTTCAACCATTTATTTCGGCCTTCAACCACTTTAATTCGGCCTTCAACCATTTATTTCGGACTTCAACCACTTTAATTCGGCCTTCACCATTTAATTCGGCCTTCCTCCACTTTAATTCGGCCTTCTACCATTTATTCGGCCTTCCTCCACTTTAATTCGGCCTTAATCCACTTTAATTCGGCCTTCACCATTTAATTCGGCCTTCCTCCACTTTAATTCGGCCTTCTACCATTTATTCGGCCTTCCTCCACTTTAATTCGGCCTTAATCCACTTTAATTCGGCCTTCAACCATTTATTTCGACCTTCAACCATTTATTTCGGCCTTCCTCCACTTTAATTCGGCCTTCAACCATTTATTTCGGCCTTCAACCACTTTAATTCGGCCTTCACCATTTATTTCGGCCTTCAACCATTTATTTCGGCCTTCAGCCATTTAATTCGTCCTTCATCCACTTTCGGCCTACAAACTTTTTTTTGGCCTACTTATTGATTAAAATTCAATAAAAAAACAGGCTACCTTTCTCCAAAAGTTTTTGGATAATGGTAGCCTGTTTTAAGAGTTTTATTAGTGTTTCAATTAGCTTTAGATTATTTTTTTAATTTCGCAAAAGCCTGTTCAGTTGCTGCAATGGTCTTTTCGATATCTTCATCACTATGTGCAGTAGATAGGAATAAACCTTCGAACTGGGACGGCGGCAAGTAGATACCTTGGTTTGCCATTTCCCTATAATAGGAAGCAAAGAACTCTAAATCAGAAGTTTTTGCTGTATCATAATTAACTACATCTTCATTCGTAAAGAAAAGTCCGATCATTGAACCAGCACGGTTAAATGTATGCGGAACACCATATTTTTTAGCAGCTTCTCCAATGCCTTTTTCGAGCATGTCACCTTTACGGGTAAACTCTTCATAAGATTCTGGAGTCAATTGGCTCAGCGTTTCAAGTCCGGCAGTCATGGCAAGCGGGTTTCCGGATAATGTTCCTGCTTGATAGATTGTTCCACTCGGTGCAATTTGTTCCATGATTTTACGTTTACCTCCGAAAGCTCCGACCGGTAAACCTCCGCCAATAACTTTACCAAGACAAGTCAGGTCCGGCTCAATGCCAAAATAGCCTTGTGCACAATTATAACCGACTCGGAAACCTGTCATAACTTCATCAAAAATCAATAGAGCCCCGTATTGGGTCGTCAAGTCGCGCAGGCCTTCCAAGAAACCAGGTTGTGGTGGCACGACACCCATATTCCCCGCAACAGGCTCCACGATGATACAGGCGATGTCTTCGCCAAATTGCTCAAACGCATATTTTGTTGCTGCAAGATCATTATATGGCACTGTAATTGTATTTTTTGCAATGCCTTCTGGTACACCCGGGCTATCTGGTAGACCTAACGTTGCAACGCCAGATCCGGCCTTAATTAACAAGGAATCACCATGTCCATGATAAGAACCTTCAAACTTCAGGATTTTATCACGGCCAGTATATCCTCGTGCTAATCTTAAAGCACTCATAGTCGCTTCTGTTCCTGAAGAGACCATACGAATCATCTCAATCGAAGGAACCCGTTCAATGACGAGCTTAGCCAATTCATTTTCAACCACGGTAGAGGTTCCGAAGCTTGTACCTGATTCCGCTACCTTTTTCAGTGATTCAACGACACGATCATTCGTGTGACCCAGGATAAGCGGTCCCCAGGAAAGAACGTAGTCTATATATTCATTGCCATCGATATCATACATTTTCGAGCCTTTGCCACGCTCCATGAAAATGGGGTCCATGTCCACAGATTTAAAGGCACGGACCGGGCTGTTCACGCCGCCCGGCATCAAATTTTTTGCTTCAGCAAACGCTTTTTTCGATTTTTCATATGACCGCATGATTCAGTCCCCTTTTCTCTAACAGGTTATATTTTTTTATCTTTTATTATCTTCATCAATCCAGCGTGCTACCTCTTTTGAAAAATACGTAATGATTAGGTCCGATCCTGCACGTTTTAAGCCTGTCAGCATTTCCATTACAATTGCTTTTTCATCAATCCAGCCATTATTGGCCGCAGCTTTTACCATGGAATATTCTCCGCTCACATTGTATGAAACAACAGGAAGATTAAAGTTATTTTTTACATCTCTGATGATGTCCATATAAGAAAGGGCTGGTTTCACGATTAAGAAATCCGCACCTTCAGCAACATCTGATTCCGCTTCACGGAACGCTTCAAGACGATTCGCAGGATCCATTTGGTACGTCTTCCTGTCACCAAATTGTGGCGCGCCATTCGCAGCTTCACGGAATGGGCCGTAAAAGGCTGAAGCGTATTTTACAGCATAGGACATGATTGGGATATCTTCATAACCCGCTTCATCCAAACCTGCACGAATGGCCGCAACAAAACCGTCCATCATGTTAGAAGGTGCAATGATATCAGCGCCCGCTTCGGCCTGGCTAATAGCTGTTTTTGCAAGAAGGTTAAGAGAAGCATCGTTTAAAATCTTGTCTCCCTCAACGACTCCACAATGGCCATGGCTTGTATACTCACAAAGACATGTATCAGCAATGACAATGATTTCCGGGTATTGTTTTTTGATAAGACGGGTCGCCTCTTGTACAAGACCGTTATGATGAAAAGCACCTGTGCCATGTTCGTCTTTATCATGATCAAAAGGGACACCAAATAAAATGACTGATTTAATGCCTAGACTCACGACTTCATCCATTTCTGCTCCCAGATTATCCATAGAAAGCTGATAAATACCGGGCATCGAGCTAATTTCATTTTTTACGTTTTCTCCGTCAATGACGAAAATCGGATAGATTAAATCCTCTTTATGCAATTGTGTTTCACGGACTAGAGCTCGCATGCCAGCACTTGCACGCAGGCGACGGTGGCGATTGAATGGAATGTCTTTCATTTTAAAGTTCCTCCCTTATTATTCTTTTTTACAATGAATCGTATTAATTCCTCAACCATTGCTTCTGTTGTATAAACATCTGGACACACATCGACAGTTAAACCATGTTTAGAAGCCGTTTTAGCAGCAATTGGTCCGATGCAAGCAATGATAATGCTTTCTATGTATGTACCCAATTTATTGCGGTCTATAATCTGTAAGAAGTGCTCTACCGTTGAAGAGCTTGTAAAGGTTATGATATCAATTTTTCGACTCACTATCAGTTGAACAAGTTTTCTTTCACTCTCATCAGGAAGTACGGTATGATAAACAATCACTTCATCACAGGAGGCACCAGTTTTATTAATCTCATCCGCAATGACCGTGCGCGCGAGATTTCCTTTTGCCAGCAAAACGCGGGATCCAGGTTGAAGTAGTGAAATGAACTCCGAAACAAAACCTTCAGCAACAAACTGAGATGGAATAAAATCCGCCACATATCCATGGCGCTTCAGTGCTTCTTCTGTTTTTGAACCGATAACAGCTATTTTTGGAAGCCTAACAGGCTTTTTTCCGAGAAGTGTAAAGAGGAATTCAACCCCATTTTGACTAGTTAAAATAATCCAGTCGTAGCTATCTAATTCTTCTAACCGCAGCTGCACTTCTTCCCGATGATCAGGAAGAGTGAACTCAAGCAAAGGAACGAGAAGCGGAGTTCCACCATTTTTTTCAATCGAAGCTTTTAATCCATCAGCCTGTCTTTTCCCTCTGGTGATTAACACCTGATAATCTTTGAGAGGTTGAAAGGGCTTCATTACTGATCAAGCTCCTCTTTTACACGATCGATTAACTCTTTACCGCCAAATTCACTAATAAGTTTAGCAGCATTATGTCCAACTGCTTCTGGGTCAGACCCTTCAACCATTTCTTTATAAATCAATTTACCATCCGGAGAAGCGACCAATGCAGTTAATGAAATATCTCCATTGTCTTTTGCTACCGCGAAGCCGGCAATCGGCACCTGACAGCCGCCTTCCATTTTATCTAAAAATGCACGTTCTGCTTCAACTGTTCTTTTCGTTTTTTCACAGGTGAATTTCGCAAGCTCAGCCAGTAAATCTTGATCGTCAGCACGGCATTCAATAGAAAGTGCTCCTTGGCCAACTGCTGGTATACAAATATCTTCATCTAAAAATTCTGTTACGACGTCCTGCTTCCATCCCATTCTTGAAAGTCCGGCTGCAGCTAAAATAATAGCATCGTAATCTTCAGTTTTCAGCTTATTCAGGCGGGTATCGATATTACCGCGAATCCACTTAATTTCAAGGTCTGGTCTTCTTGCTAGGATTTGAGCACCACGGCGTAAACTGCTTGTCCCAATGATAGAACCTGGCTTCAGTTCAGATAGAGTTTCATGGTTTTTTGAAATCAAGGCATCTCGGTGGTCTTCTCTCGGTGGAATGCAGCCAATCGTCAAGCCTTCTGGAAGTACCGCCGGCATATCTTTCATACTATGTACAGCCATATCGATTTCTTTATCAAGCATAGCTTGTTCGATTTCTTTTACAAATAAGCCTTTGCCTCCTACTTTAGAAAGCGTTACATCGAGGATTTGATCCCCTTTTGTGACAATTTCCTTCACCTCGAACTCGTATGGAACACCAAGCTCTTTAAGTTGATTAATAACCCAGTTCGTTTGGGTAATCGCTAATTTACTACGTCTAGAACCGACAATAATTTTTCTCATAATTTCCTCCTATGTATTCCAAAAGTGGAATGTTGAAAGGCTTCCAAAAAGGAAAAAGTTAATTAACACAATCATGAAAGATCCAATATTCAGAAAGGCTAGTGTCCTTCCATACATTTGTTTCCGAATTTTCAAGTATAAAAACACGCTGTAACCGATGAGCAAAATAAATGAGCCGATAATTTTCATATCCAGCCAGGATACTCCAGGTACTTTTATATAGGCCCATTGAATTCCTAAGATAAGGGAGACCACTAATAATGGGACTCCGATTACTGCAAGGACATATGACATATGCTCAAGTTTTGTTAAATCTCCGAGACGAAGCAGTCGTTTCCCCCATTTTTTTCGTTTCAATAAATCATATTGAATTAAGTAGAGTAGGGAAAATACGAAAGAAAGTGTAAAAGCCCCATAAGATAGAATGGCAAACGTAATATGTATGAGCAAAAGCTCTGAAACGAGCTGCTGTGCGAGCACTTCTGATTCTATCTGAACTGGTGCAAAGGTATGAATAGCCATAACCATAAAGCCTAATACATTGGTAAAGAAGACCGTAAAATCGACTCTAAGCAATCGATTAATAATTAATGATAACGAAATGAGGACCCATGCATAAAAATATAAGCCTTCAAAAATCGTCAATACCGGAAACCTTCCCGTTTTCATTACATATAGAAACAAAAAAATTGTTTGCAGCACCCAAACAATAGAAAGCAACCAGAAGGCAACTTTATTCGCCTTCTGGTTATTATTAAGGAAGTCAATAAAATATAAAAGCATACTGATGGCATACAACAATACAGTGGCTTCATGTAATCTTGTCATTAGTAATTCCATATCTACCTCATTACTGGACAGGAACTGGATTTAATAGGGATGTCTTGGCGCTGTTCCGTTCATTTTCGTCATCCACTACCAACTGTTCTTCAATCAATTCCTCTAAATGAAAGATCTTCACGAAATTATTTAATTGCTCTTTTGCATTCGGCTCATCTGCAAGTTCTTTGGCATATAAAATCGGATCTTTCAGCATTTGGTTGATAATGCTCTTCGTATGCTTGTTCAGAACTTTTTTGTCGCGTTCGCTTAAGTGTGGAAGCTTTCTCTCAATGCTTTCCATCGTTTCCTTTTGAATCGACAGTGATTTTTCACGTAAAGAGGAAATAACAGGAACTACGCCAAGCAAATTAATCCACTGATTAAAATCAACAATTTCTGATTCAATCATTAATTCGATTTTCTCAGCTGCTTTTTTACGCTCCTCAATATTCGCTTGCACTATTCCCTCAAGATCATCAATGTCATACAAGAAGACATTCTCCAGCTCAGCTAATTTTGGATCAAGGTCACGCGGTACTGCGATGTCGACCATGAAAATAGGACGACCTTTGCGAAGCTTGTTCACGAACGTCATCATTTCTTTTGTTACGAGAAGATTTTTTGAACCAGTGGAAGTAATTAAAATATCCGCTTCCACTAAGGCACATTGCAACTCTTGAAGCTGTTTTGCTTTACCATTAAATCTTTCAGCCAAGTCGACTGCTTTCTGATACGTACGGTTGATAACCGTAATACTATCTGCACCGTTACTGTGCAGATTTTGAATAGCCAGTTCTCCCATTTTTCCTGCACCAAGAATCAAGACATTCTTGCCGTTTAGTCCTCCGAAGATTTTTTTTGCAAGCTCGACTGCCGCATAGCTAACAGAAACTGCATTCGTATTAATTTCCGTTTCTGAATGAGCCTTTTTTGCTAATGTAAGGGATTGCTTGAAGAGATGGTTAAAAACCGTACCAAGCGTATCTTCTTTCTGACCTAACATATAGCTTGAGCGAACTTGTCCCAAAATCTGTGTTTCTCCAAGAATCATGGAATTCAAGCCGCAAGTAACTGAAAATAAATGCTCGACTGCTCCATCGCCTTCATAGATAAACAGATATTTAGAGAATTCTTCCTTATCGATGTTAAACCATTCTGAAAGAAATTCCTTGATATAATATCGGGTTGTATGAAGTTGGTCACCGACCGCAAATATTTCCGTTCTATTACATGTTGAAATAATAACATTTTCCAAGATGCTTTTTTTATTTTTAAGAGCTTTCATTGCCTCGGCAAGTTCGGCTTCGTTAAACGACAGTTTTTCCCGAATTTCTACAGGGGCAGTTTTGTAATTAATACCAACCGCTAGAATATGCATCCTTTTTTTTTGCACCCCCAAAATTTTTCATGTAAATTTATTATACCATGTACTAAAATTGATTCACGCAAATAATATGAACAGTTTATGAAAACGTATGCTACCATTAAGACTGCCAAAACACCTGAATAGTTACAAAAGGTATTAGAGCGGTGATTTGTAATTTATATACATACTTCGACATTGTGTACAAAAGTACCATATCAAAAATGCCCAAAAACTTCAAGTAATCGAATTGGATAGGAGGATAAAATGAAAACGCAACGTATTTTCCCTGGAATCGTTTTAATCGGTTTCGGACTCTATTTTTTTCTTGAACATTCACAAATAGAAATCTTTCCAGGCTTTTTTAGCTGGCCCACCTTATTATGTATCGTTGGTATCGCCTTCTTAATACAGGCTTATAGCGGTAATGAATTTGATTCAATCCTTCCCGGCGTCATTTTGCTCGGGTTCGGCGCTCATTTCCATATCGTTGAGAACCTAGATATTTGGCCGGATAATATAGGTATCTTTATTTTAATCATATCTCTAGGATTTATTCTCCGTGCCCGCAAAACAAATTCTGGAATGTTACATGGGATGATATTATTTATCATCTCAATCCTTATTTTATTTTATGATAAAATCTCTACTTCTTTCGGCATCCTCGAAACAAGTACGGCAAATATTGAAAAGTTTTGGCCGTTTGTGTTGATGGGAATTGGGGTTTACATATTAATCCGAAAAAAATAAAGCTTTAAAAAACTAAGGCGAATTTCATGCAGAAAAGGGTATTTCCATATACGGAATACCCTTTTCTTTTTGTTACATATATTTCTTAAGAACGCCCCAGGCCTGTTCTTTTCCTTCGCCTGTTTCTCCTGAGAAAAGAAGCAATTCATCTTCCCTTTCCATATTAAGCGTTTGGCGTGTCACTTTTAAGTGCTTCTGCCATTTGCCTTTTGGAATTTTATCCGCTTTTGTGGCGATAACAATCCGTGGCAGGTCATAATGCTTTAGGAATTCATACATTGCGATATCATCCTTAGTCGGTGGATGACGCAAATCGACGATTAAGAGCGCAGCACGAAGCTGGTCACGGGAGGTGAAATACGTTTCGATCATTCTCCCCCATGCATCACGCTCAGTTTTAGAAACCTTTGCATAGCCATAACCCGGTACATCCACAAAATGAAGTGCTTCATTTATGATGTAAAAATTCAACGTCTGCGTCTTACCTGGTTTAGAGGAAGTACGCGCCAAATTTTTTCGATTAATCATTTTGTTAATAAAACTCGATTTCCCTACATTGGAACGGCCCGCTAAGGCAAACTCCGGGATTGGAGTGTTTGGATATTGTTCAGGCTTTACAGCACTTATGACAATATCTGAACTTGTTACTTTCATTCGTTCACACCTACCAATGCATGCTCAAGGACTTCATCAACGTGTGAAACTGGAACAAATGTTAATTCTTTACGGACACTTTCCGGGATATCATCAATATCCTTTTCGTTATTTTGCGGGATGATGATTTTCGTAAGTCCTGCCCGGTGAGCCGCTAAAGATTTTTCTTTAAGGCCGCCGATTGGAAGAACTCGTCCGCGTAATGTAATTTCGCCTGTCATGCCTACCTCTTTTCTGATCGGCCTATTAGTAAGGGCCGATATTAACGCTGTTGCAATCGTGATGCCTGCGGAAGGGCCATCCTTAGGGACAGCACCTTCAGGAACATGAATATGAATATCATATTTTTCATGGAAGTTCGTATCAATATGAAGTTTCTCGGTTTTCGAACGGACGTAACTAAAAGCAGCCTGAGCCGATTCTTTCATTACATCGCCAAGTTTTCCTGTCAAAATAAGCTTGCCTTTACCTGGTGATAAAGAAACCTCGATTTGTAGCGTATCGCCACCTACCGACGTGTAAGCTAATCCATTAGCGACACCGACTTGGTTCTCGACTTCCGCTTGTCCATAATGGAACATCGTTTTCCCTAAAAACTCCTCGACATTCTTTTCAGAAATGACAACCCGTTTTTTATCTCCGGATACGATGATTTTCGCAGTCTTTCGACAGATGCTTGCAAGCTGTCGTTCCAGACTCCGGACACCAGCCTCCCGGGTATAATAACGGATGATTTTAGTAAGGGCTTCCTCACGAATTTGCAGTTGGGTCTTCAATAAACCATGGTTTTCTAACTGTCTAGGCAGTAAATGATCCTTGGCAATATGAAGTTTCTCTATTTCAGTATAACCCGCAATCGAAATGATTTCCATACGATCACGAAGCGGCCCCGGAATTGTGCCCAAATTATTCGCAGTTGCAATGAACATAACTTTGGAAAGGTCATAGGTTTCCTCTATATAATGGTCACTGAAATTATGATTTTGCTCCGGATCGAGCACTTCAAGCATCGCTGCAGATGGATCTCCCCTAAAGTCATTTGACATCTTATCCACTTCATCCAGTAAAAAGACAGGATTAATCGTTCCAGCTTTTTTCATACCCTGGATGATCCGGCCTGGCATTGCCCCTACATAGGTACGGCGGTGCCCACGGATTTCTGATTCATCACGCACTCCACCTAAGGAAACCCGAACGAAATTCCGGTTCAGGGATGCAGCGATTGATTTAGCCAAGCTTGTTTTCCCAACCCCAGGAGGGCCCACTAAGCAAAGGATTGGTCCCTTCAATGAATTGGTCAATTGCTGAACAGCTAAATACTCAAGTACCCGCTCTTTTACCTTTTCCAACCCATAATGGTCACGGTTTAGAATTTTTTCAGCTTTATGAATATTCAAGTCGTCTTTCGAAGCTTTAGACCAAGGAAGCGAGATTAACCAATCAATATAGTTGCGGATGACGGAACTTTCAGCTGAGCTTGACGGAACCTTTTCATAACGGTCCAATTCCTTTAATGCTGTTTCTTTAATATGCTCCGGCATATCCGCTTCTTCTATCTTTTCAGTAAGAACGGTAATTTCACCTGTTTTGCCTTCTTTATCTCCCAATTCCTTTTGAATCGCTTTCATCTGTTCACGCAAATAATATTCTTTTTGCGTCCGCTCCATGGAACGTTTAACACGCTGACCGATCTTTTTCTCAAGAAAAAGAACTTCTTTCTCGTTATTAATGATCTCAATAACACGGCTTAAACGTTTTTTCATATCAATAGTCTCAAGTACTTCTTGCTTTTCCTTCAATTTCAAAGGCAAATGCGAAGCAATTATATCAGCTAGTCTTCCCGGCTCTTCAATATCGGAAGTAGCTGAAAAGGTTTCACCGGTTATTTTCTTGGACATCTTTATGTATTGTTCAAAATAATCCAGCAAAGTACGCATTAATGCTTGATGTTCCGCATCTTTTTCATCGCTGTCTTCATATATTTTAATCTTGGCACCATAATGTGTCTCATAATCGTAAAATTCGATGACCTCTGCTCGGTTTAATCCTTCCACCAACACTCGGATTGTACCGTTTGGAAGCTTCAACATCTGTTTTACCTTTGTTAAAGTCCCCATTGTAAATAAATCTTCTTCACCTGGTTCGTCCAACGAAACATCTTGCTGTGTCGTCAAAAATATAAGATGGTCTTCCACCATTGCTTTCTCAAGGGCTTGTACCGATTTATCTCGGCCTACATCTAAATGAAGTACCATCGTTGGATATACAAGCAGTCCTCTAAGCGGCAGGAGGGGGACGATGATTTCTTTATCAGTCATTTCCTGACACCTCCATCTAATTAGTATCGTCGTTGTAAACTATTTACCCATGTTCTCAACCTTTTAACAATTCTATCCTATTTATATAGAAGTGTCTATTTGTTTACCTTAACACGTTTCTACTGCTTTTATTATCTCCAATATTAGATAAAAAAGCACGTATGAATAAGCTATTATTTTTCTGTTAGGTTTATTTCGTGAAATTGTTATGGTCCTTAAAATGCCCCGGTCTGATCAAACCGGGGCATTTCTTTTATACACTTTCTTTTTTCGATAGGTCCAAGGATGTGAGAATTTGTTCCGACATCAACTCTTTTTTCAGTGCCCGGTCAAATACTTCTTTCACATTCGAAACGGGAATGATCTCAATATCCTTGATTTCTTGGAGCAATGGCTGCATGTTTTCTGCTGGAATGATTACTGTCTTTGCTCCAGCCAGTTTTGCAGCCTTGATTTTCGGAATAACTCCGCCAATCGGTTTAACGCCGCCATGAATGCTGATTTCTCCAGTCATCGCTAGTGTGTGATCAACAGGGATTTTATAGATTGCCGAGTATATACCTGTAGCCATTGCAATTCCCGCTGAAGGGCCATCTACAGGACTTCCACCAGGAAAGTTTACATGGATATCAAATTGGTCGGCCGGCACTCCCATCGAACGTAAAACCGTGATTACATTTTCAATTGAACCTTTTGCCATGCTCTTGCGGCGGATTGATTTCCCATTCCCCCCGCCGATGCTTTCTTCTTCAACAATACCGGTTATATTTATCGAACCGGTTTCATTAGAGGCCGCCATAACCGTTACCTCAATTTCTAGCAATGCCCCGCTGTTGGGCCCATAGACGGCAAGACCGTTAACGAGGCCTATTTTTGAATTAGATTCAATTTTCCGATCCATTCGCGGTGTCAGTTGGCTGCTATGAGCCATCCAATCAATATCTTCTTCCCTTATAAATGATCGGTTTTCATTAATCGAAATACCCGCGAGAGTCTGAATCATATTAACAGCTTCTCTACCATTTCGGGCATAATCCGAAATCGATTGTAATCCTTTTTCACTAATCGTGATTCCTACTTTATCGGAGGCATTTTTAGCAACTGTAATGATTTCTTCCCGGTCAAGTTCACGGAAAAACACTTCAATACATCTCGAGCGAATCGCAGGTGCAATTTCATTTGGCGTCCTGGTTGTGGCTCCAATCAAGCGAAAGTCAGCCGGGAGTCCATTTTTAAAAATATCATGAATGTGAGTAGGAATATTTTGATTTTCTTCTTGATAATAGGCACTTTCGAGAAACACCTTACGATCTTCCAACACTTTTAACAGCTTATTCATCTGTATTGGATGAAGCTCTCCTATTTCATCTATAAACAATACGCCTCCATGAGCATTGCTAACAGCACCCTGCTTTGGCTGTGGAATACCAGCCTGGCCCATTGCTCCAGCTCCCTGATAAATTGGATCATGCACAGACCCAATTAATGGGTCGGCAATACCCCGCTCATCGAATCTAGCTGTAGTCGCATCCAATTCAACAAACACAGCCGAATTTTTAAAAGGAGATTTCCCATTTTTTTTCGCCTCTTCTAATACAAGCCTAGCAGCTGCTGTTTTCCCTACTCCTGGGGGACCGTAAATAATCACATGCTGAGGATTCGGCCCACATAAGGCCGCCTTTAAGGATTTAATGCCATCTTCCTGACCGACAATTTCGTTAAACGTACATGGCCTAACCTTTTCGGCCAATGGCTCTGTTAACGAAATCGACCTCATCTTTCGTAATTGATCCATTTCTTTTCGTGAATCACGGTCAATAGAAACTTTTTGCGTCCGCTGACCTTTCAATAAATTCAAAAAATACAATCCAATTACAATCCCAAAAAACAGCTGGATAAACAACGCTATTCCTGTCCAATTCATCGTATTCCCTCCTGCACTCGCCTAGTTTGTCATTTCTGTTAGTATCTCCTAGGGCAGGTCGAAATTATCCAAGAAATTCAGGTTGTAAATTTTGGAGTTTTAATCGTAAACATCAGCAAATTTCCATCATGACATCCTAAAAAGCAAAAAAAAGACTGCCAGCATGAACTGACAGTCTTTACGTTTTTATTAAGTTAAGCAGATGTTTTCTTTTCTTGTCCTTTGATGGTTGTACCGTCTTTAAGGACTAGCTTTGGAGATTCATTTTTCGAAATCGTACTACCTGTGATTACGCATTTTGCAACATCGTCACGGGAAGGAAGATCAAACATCACTTCAAGAATGATGCCTTCAATAATAGAACGCAGACCACGTGCACCTGTTTTACGTTCTATTGCCTTTTTAGCAATTTCACTTAGCGCTTCCGGTTCGAATTCCAATTCAACATCGTCCAGCTCAAGTAATTTTTGGTATTGTTTCACAAGAGCATTTTTCGGTTTTGTCAGGATTTCAATCAATGCAGCTTCGTCTAATTGCTCAAGAGTAGCAATTACTGGAAGACGGCCGATGAATTCCGGAATCAATCCGAAACGAAGTAAGTCTTCAGGAAGAACTTTAGAAAGCAATTCTTTTTCTGCAACATCATCCTTTTTCACATCAGAGCCAAAACCGATAACTTTTTGACCAAGACGGCGTTTGATGATTGGTTCGATGCCATCAAAGGCACCGCCGCAGATGAATAAAATATTGGTAGTGTCGATTTGGATGAACTCTTGATGAGGATGTTTACGTCCCCCTTGTGGCGGTACGCTAGCAACCGTTCCTTCAAGAATTTTTAGCAACGCTTGTTGCACACCTTCACCAGACACATCTCGTGTAATAGAAGGGTTTTCAGATTTACGGGCAACTTTATCAATTTCATCGATATAAATGATGCCTTTTTCCGCTTTTTCCACATCATAATCAGCAGCTTGGATCAATTTAAGAAGGATGTTTTCCACATCTTCCCCTACATATCCAGCTTCCGTTAATGAAGTTGCATCAGCAATAGCAAAAGGAACATTCAGAAGACGTGCTAATGTTTGCGCAAGAAGAGTTTTCCCGCTTCCCGTCGGTCCGATTAAAGCGATGTTACTTTTAGAAAGCTCTACATCGTCGACTTTGCTATTGGAATTGATACGTTTGTAATGATTGTAAACAGCAACAGCTAAAGATTTCTTCGCCTGTTCTTGTCCAATCACATATTCGTCAAGAATTTCACGAATTTCCATTGGCTTAGGTACATCCCTGAATTCAACTTCTTCATCAGTACCCAGCTCTTCTTCAACGATTTCCGTACAAAGCTCGATACACTCGTCACAAATATATACACCTGGACCAGCAACCAGTTTACGGACTTGTTCTTGTGTTTTACCGCAAAAAGAACATTTTAACTGTCCTTTTTCATCATTAAATTTAAACATGAACATTCACCCCTTTAAATACTCTTCCAACTCTATTACAGTAGTGGTATCTAATTCCTAATAAAAAAAGACACACATCTACTAAAGCATTCCAAAACTCCTAGTATGTTTTGCATTTTATCATGTTTCTTGGAAGTTTAGTAACAATAATGCTCACGCTTGCGAGTTGTTCAATAAGTACAATAATTCAATCAATATGTATTTGCCCTTTACCAGTATGCCCAAAACTTTTGATTTTTAAAATAAGGATTTGTTGTATAAATATGTATATGCGGTATTAGAACTAATCTACACTGAAATCCAAAAAAATCAATCAGGAAATAACTGATAATTTTAAATTTCCACAAATTCTCAATATGTATAAAACAAGGCACGATTACTCGCGCCTTGTTTTTTTGAAGAAAATATTAAAATCTACTTACTTATTAAAATTATTTTGCTTCAACTGTTTTGCTGTTTTCAACCAAGAAGTCAATTGCTTTCTTAATTTTAAGATCGCCTTTAATTCCATCTAAGTTTCCAAGAGCTTGTTTGATTGCTTCTACTTCCATTTTGTACATTTCAGCCATTTGACCAAGTTCAGCTTCTACATCTTCGTCAGTTGCTTCAAGTTTTTCAGCTTCAGCAATTGCTTCAAGAGTTAGGCTTGTACGAACTTGTCCTTCAGCTTCTTCTTTCATTTGTGCTTTTAAAGCTTCTTCGTCTTGACCTGAGAATTGGTAGTAAAGATCCAAGTTTAGTCCTTGTGATTGAATGCGTTGAGAAAACTCATTCATCATGCGGTCTACTTCGTTTGAAATCATTGCTTCAGGAACGTCCATTTCTGCACCTTCAACAGCTTTACCAATTACAGTGTTTTGTACGAAGTTTTCTTCTTCGTGTTTTTTGTCATGCTCTAATTTATGTTTTGTTTTCTCTTTAAGTTCAGCTAATGTTTCAACTTCGTCGTCAACATCTTTCGCGAACTCATCATCCAACTCAGGAAGTTGCTTTGTTTTGATTTCGTGAATTTTCACTTTGAATACAGCTGGTTTACCTGCAAGTTCAGCAGCATGGTATTCTTCTGGGAATGTTACTTCGATATCTTTTTCAGCGCCAGTTTCAAGACCAACTAGTTGTTCTTCAAAACCAGGAATGAAAGAGTTAGAACCGATTTCTAATGAATGGTTTTCAGAAGCTCCACCTTCAAATGCTTCACCATCAACGAATCCTTCGAAGTCAAGAACAACTGTATCGCCTTCAGCAGCTTGTCCTTCTTCTTTAACAACAAGCTCAGCTTGACGCTCTTGCAAAGTTTTTAATTCATTTTCAACATCTTCGTCAGTTACTTCAGTATTGAATTTTTCAACTTCAACACCTTTGTAATCTCCTAATTTAACTTCAGGCTTAACTGTTACAGTTGCAGTGAAAATTAAGTTTTCGCCTTTTTCCATTTTCTCGATGTCGATTTCTGGACGATCTACAGGCTGAATTCCAGCTTCTTCGACAGCATTTGCATAAGCATCTGGAAGAATAATATCAAGAGCATCTTGATAAAGAGATTCTACGCCGAATTTTTTTTCGAACATTTGACGTGGCATTTTACCTTTACGGAAGCCAGGTACGTTTACTTGTTTTACTACTTTTTTGAAAGCTGCGTCTAAACCTTCGTTTACTTTTGCAGCGTCAACTTCAATTGTTAATACGCCTTGATTACCTTCTTGTTTTTCCCATTTTACAGACATGTGTTTCCCTCCAAAAAATCTATATACTTCAATAATAAGCATTGGATGAATATGCTTTGCAAGTGTTAACAAGTCATCCTTCAAAAATACCCAAAAAAATTATTGGGAAATCGTCAAAATTAGACGATTATACATTACAACCACTACATTATACCACAGGATTAATCTGTTACAACAGCTATAGGTTAAATAATGGGATAAGAAATTTCCTCGATTTCTTTAATATAGGATAGAATATCCTCAACTGCTTCCTCATCAGCCAAGTATATGTCCGCTATCTTCCCGCTGATATTTTCTCCTGCCATGTATTCTTCTGCTAATGCATGATAGGCAGCCGCCCATACTGGCAGGCTTTCTGGTTCCGGTTCAAACGGATATAATAGAAAGGAATGCCGCTCGATTAAACTATGCACCATTTCAAATAAGCTTGGGTTTTTCTGACTGATTTCCGCTTCTGTAAGACTGGTAACCTTCTTATAAAATTCCGTCTCCTTCAAGCCTGCTAATTCTTTTGGAATTACGGACTTTGCTTTAGAGAATTTCTTAAGTGTCACTTCTTCGTTATATTCCTGGTCGGTAAGGATGTTAAGGAGCATCGTTTTAAAAAACGGATGGCCTTGTTCTTGTTGTAGAAATTGTTCGATTTGAGGGATAAATGGTCGAATATTTATATTCGTCAGTTTTGAAATAACTAAGAACATTTCATTATCCGTTTTCCCTTCAAACAGCTCATCCTCTTTTAATTCCTCTGCAAGCTGTTGTTTTTGCCTGTCCGCTTCCTCTTTTTTATCTTCAAGAGCCCTTTTACTGAACTGAAGCATCTTTTCAAAATGTTCCTCTTTATCAAATGGTATTTGATTTTCTTCAAATAGCATTTCAATAGTCGTAACCATTTCCTGATGCTCACTTAATTGTAAAAGCACCATTAAATAGATATTGATGAGTTGAAAATAATCACCGATGCCTTTGTTCAACATCTCTTGGCACAACTCTTTTGACTCCTCATAATACTCAAGTTCGACCAGGGAGACCACTAGTCCCATACAGACTTCATCATTTTCGGGCTCAAACTCCCGAGCTTGGCTAAAGAGCAGTGCAGCATCTCTAAAGTTTCTGTTCCCGAGCTCATCTAACCCTTTTACTATCAACCTTTCACCGAGATTTGGAAAGGAGATAATCTTGGTCTCTTCAGCTTTCTTTTGGTTGTTCTTATTATCCATCCTGTTTTCCGCCTCACCGTCGCTTTTTGAAAAACAGTTTAGCATGTAATAGTATGAAATACAAAAATTATAAGGGTGAATGAACACTTTCCACCTTTTTTTCTTCACAAAAAAAATCCCGGCCCCTTTCAAATAAGAAAGAAAGAACGGGAGATTTGTTCTTCAATTAAATACTAGAAACAACCTTTTTTTGTTGTTCATAAGCAGAAATCTCTTCATCATATTGAAGTGTAATAGAAATTTCATCCCAGCCTTTGACTAGCATTTCCTTCCAATATGGATGAATCTCAAAGCTTGCTTCAAACCCTTGACCATCTATCAATGTTTGATTAGGCAGATCAATCGTCAACTCATAGTCAGGCGCTGACACTCTCTCCATTAAATACTTAACTTCATCCTGCGTTAAAGCAATAGGAACCATCCCATTTTTCATGCAGTTACTTTTAAAAATATCAGCAAAAGACGGTGCGATGACAATATCAAATCCGTAATCTTTCAACGACCATGGAGCATGCTCACGTGAAGAACCACAACCGAAATTTTCACCTGCAATTAAAATGGACGTGTTTTGATTATGAGGCTGATTTAATTCAAAATCGGGCCGTTCCTTTCCATCCTCATCAAAACGCCAGTTATAGAATAAAAATTCACCAAATCCACTTCGCTCGATTCGTTTTAAAAATTGCTTTGGAATGATTTGATCTGTATCCACATTTTTACGGTCAAGTGCCGCGGCTCTTCCTTTATATATAGTAATGGGTTCCATTCTCTGCACCTCCAGCTAATTCGTATTCTTAATGAACTTGTTCAGCTTTTTTCAAGTTTCTAATATCGACAAATTTCCCATAAATGGCCGCTGCTGCAGCCATTGCCGGGCTAACTAAGTGAGTCCTTGCTCCAGCACCTTGACGTCCTTCAAAGTTCCGATTACTAGTGGATGCACAGTGCTCACCAGATGGAACGGCATCCGGATTCATACTTAAGCACATGCTGCATCCTGATTCACGCCACTCAAAGCCTGCGGATTTGAAAATTTCATCCAAACCTTCATCTTCCGCTTGTCTTTTAACACTTTGTGAACCTGGTACGACCATCGCTCGAACACCTTTTTGAACAGTCTGACCATCTATCATTTCTGCTGCTTGTCGCAAGTCCTCAATGCGGGAATTTGTACAAGATCCAATGAATACATGCTGAACAGGAATATTCGTTATTGGCATACCTTCTTCAAGACCCATATACTCCAGAGCACGATTCAGTTCTTTTGAATCGATGATATCTTCAGCAAAGGTCGGCACATTACCGTCAACTCCACTCGCCATTCCTGGGTTTGTTCCCCAGCTGACCATCGGCGAAATTAGGCTGCCATCAAGAGTTATTTCCTGGTCATAGACCGCATCTTCATCACTGGCAAGCGACTTCCAATCCTGAACATATTGTTCGAATTCCACTCCTTTTGGCACATATTTACGACCTTTTAAATAAGAGAATGTTGTTTCATCAGGAGCCACAAGCCCCGCTCTTGCTCCGCCTTCAATCGACATATTGCATACCGTCATTCTTTCTTCCATTGACATATCTCTGAATACTTCGCCACAGTATTCAATGATATGTCCAGTACCAAAATCGACACCGAATTTAGAAATCACATATAAAATGACATCTTTCGCCATCACACCTTGACCAAGCTTTCCATTAACCTCAAGCTTTAATGTTTTTGGTTTTGTTTGCCATAGAGTTTGTGTAGCCAAAACGTGTTCGACCTCACTTGTTCCTATGCCAAACGCAATCGATCCGAATGCGCCATGTGTAGAGGTATGACTGTCACCACAAACAATCGTCATCCCCGGCTGTGTAAGACCTAATTCAGGACCAATAACGTGAACGATTCCTTGTTCCGGACTGTCTAAATCAGCAAGGCGGATGCCAAACTCCTTACAGTTTTGGTCAAGTGCTTCTAACTGTTTTCTTGCAATATCATCCTCGATGAAATAGCGATTAACAGTTGGCACATTATGATCCATTGTCGCGAATGTACGATCCGGTCTTCTAACTTTACGCCCTTTTAATCTCAATCCTTCAAATGCTTGAGGAGAGGTTACTTCATGAATATATTGAAGGTCTATATACAATAAATCCGGTTTATTTTCCTCATCATTTACAATATGCCGATCCCATATTTTTTCTATTATCGACTTGCCCATCTGTATCCACCTCGATTAATTTTATATTTTTTTAAAAAACACGGCCTAATGTTAGGCCGTGAAAGAAGTTTATGCATAAGCTCCCATGATGTTGGAAATAGCTTCCTGGTCTAAAAGATTCGCTTTTATTTCGGCAATCATTTCTGAAGTAGAAGTAATGTTTGATTGCCCATTTGCAATATCACCTGTTCTTAACCCATAATCGAGTACCGTTTCCACAGCTTGCTCAACAGCATTTGCCTCATTTTCCAAGCCAAAGGATAAGCGCAGCATCGATGCCGCCGATAAAATAGTTCCGATAGGATTAGCTAAATTTTTGCCTGCAATATCAGGTGCAGAGCCATGAATTGGTTCATATAAATTCGGCCCTTGAGTAGATATTGAGGCGGAAGGAAGCATTCCAAGCGAACCAGTTAATACAGACGCTTCATCGCTTAAAATATCGCCAAACATATTCTCTGTTACGACAATATCAAATTGTTTTGGATTTTTAATAAGTTGCATGGCTGCATTATCCACAAGCATATGTTCAAGCTCTACATCCGGATAATCCTTTGCAATTTCTTCAGCCGTTTCACGCCACATCCGGCTGGATTCAAGCACATTGGCTTTATCAACAGATGTTACTTTTTTCTTTCGATCAGATGCTAATTTAAACGCAAGTTCAATGATGCGCTGCATTTCGATTTTTTGATAGAAAAGAGTATCGACAACCGCTTCTTTTCCTTCTCTTTCTACCCGTTCACTCGGCTTTCCGAAATAAAGGCCGCCCGTTAGTTCTCGGACAATAACAAAATCTACATCTTCAATGAATTCCTTTTTAAGAGGTGAAGATTCCGATAAGCTGGAATAATAGCTGATTGGTCGAATGTTAGCATAGAGATTCAAATCTTTTCGGATTTTTAATAATCCTCGTTCCGGTCTTAGGTGTGCAGGTTGATTATCCCACTTCGGTCCCCCAACGGCACCTAATAATACCGCATCGCTGTTTTTACAAATCTCTACTGTTTCATCCGGCAGGGGCGATCCTGTGTTATCGATTGCCCCGCCACCAATTTCACCATATTGAAATTCAAAATCGTGACCATATCTTTGGGCAACGGCTTCGAGAATTTCTACAGCGCCTCTTGTTACTTCTTTCCCGATGCCATCTCCTTGAAGCACCGCAATATTCCTTTTCATCGAAATCTCCCCTTTCTATTGTAATACTGCTTTTTCTTCTAATTCCTTCATGATGATCACACGGTTCACCGCGTTCAAATACGCTTTAGCAGATGCTTCCAAAACGTCTTGATCGAGACCGCGTCCGCTCGTTTCCACACCGTTAAAATCGATTTTCACAAAAACCTGTGCAAGGGCATCCATTCCGCCACCTACAGATTGAATCCGATAGTCTTTCAAGTTAATCTCGCTACCCAAACATCTTTCAAGCGTATTATAAAGCGCTTCAACACTTCCTGCACCAGTTGCCGCTTCCTGAATTTCTTCGTTATCGCCTTTTTTCAGCGTAACAGTCGCTGTCGCAACCTGATGTGTACCGTGAGAAATCTGGAAAGAAACCAGGTCGTAAAAACTGATATCTGTCGCTTTTTCTTCAAGCACTAGTGCCACGATATCTTCATCCGTCATTGTCTTTTTGTTATCAGCCAATTCCTTGAACTGAACGAATAAAGAGTTCATTTCTTCATTAGTTACCGAAAAATTCAACTCTTGCAATCTTTCTTTGAAAGCATGTCGTCCGGAATGTTTACCTAAAACGAGTGAATTAGATGCAACGCCGACAAGTTCCGGTGAAATGATTTCATACGTTGTTTTTTCTTTTAACATACCATCTTGGTGAATACCCGATTCATGCGCGTAAGCATTGGCACCAATTATGGCTTTATTAGCTGGAACCTGCATCCCCGTTAGACGGCTGACCAAATCACTGGATCTTTTAATTTCATTTAAGACAAGGCCCGTTTCTGCTTGATAGAAATCTTTACGAATGTAGAGAGCCATTGCTACTTCTTCGAGTGCCACGTTACCAGCACGCTCTCCAATGCCGTTGATTGTACCTTCAACTTGTGTTGCTCCGCCTTCGATGGCAGCCAAGGAGTTAGCTGTTGCCATTCCAAGGTCGTCATGGCAGTGTGCAGATAAACTCACCTTATCAATAGAAGGAACGTTTTCACGCAGGTAACGGAAAATGTTGCCGTATTCGATTGGAGCAGCGTAGCCTACTGTATCCGGAATATTAATAACCTTTGCACCCGCTTGAATGACCGCTTCGACGATTTCAGCCAAATAGTCAAGTTCTGTACGGCTCGCATCTTCTGCAGACCATTGTACGATAGGAAAACGTTCTGCCCCGTACTTAACCATCGCAATCGATTGTTCAATCACTTGTTCTTTTGACATTTTCAGCTTATATTCACGGTGAATGGGAGAAGTTGCGATGAACGTATGCAATCTTGGTTCTGCCCCGACTCTTAATGATTCCCAAGCTGCATCAATATCTCCTTTTACAGCGCGCGCCAGCCCTGTAACAGAGCTGTTTCTGATTTTGCGCGCGATTTCCTGAACCGAGTTGAAATCTCCTTTGGATGCTGCCGGAAAACCGGCTTCGATAATATCTACACCCAATCTTTCTAACTGATAAGCAATTTCAAGCTTTTCTGTAAAGTTTAAATTTACACCAGCGGATTGCTCCCCATCTCGAAGTGTAGTTTCAAATATATTAATTTTTCGCAACGGCTACCACTTCTTTCTCTTTTTGTTGAGGTTTTACAAATGGCATCATTTTTCTTAACTCACGACCAACTACTTCGATTTGATGTTGGTTTTCACGATTATTGATAGCATTGAAGACTGGACGATTTGCTTGGTTTTCCAAAATCCATCCTTTAGCGAACTCACCGTCTTGGATATCTTTCAAAATAGCTTTCATTGCTTCTTTAGTAGTTTCTGTTACAACGCGTGGTCCAGAAACGAAATCTCCCCATTGTGCTGTATCAGAAATGGAATAGCGCATGTTTTCCATTCCGCCTTCATACATAAGGTCGATGATTAATTTAAGTTCATGTAAACACTCAAAGTATGCAACTTCCGGTTGGTATCCAGCTTCTGTCAAGGTTTCGAAACCGGCTTTTACAAGGGCAGTTAAGCCGCCGCAAAGTACTGCTTGCTCTCCGAATAGATCTGTTTCTGTTTCTTCTTGGAATGTTGTTTCCAAGCCACCAGCTCTTAATGAACCGATTCCTCTAGCGTAAGCAAGTGCTAATTCTCTTGCTTCCCCTGTAACGTCTTGATAGATGGCAAACAATGCTGGTACACCTGCTCCTTGTTCATATGTGCGGCGAACAAGATGTCCAGGACCTTTTGGAGCTACCAATAACACATCTACGTCTGCTGGCGGAACGATTTGATTGAAATGAACGTTGAATCCGTGTGCGAACATTAACGCTTGGCCTGCACGCAATACTGGTTTAATTTCTTCTTGGTATACTTTTGGTTGAGTTTCATCCGGTAATAGATTCATGATAACATCCGCTTGTTCAGCTGCTTCTTTAACTGTGTATACATTGAATCCGTCTTCTACAGCTTTATCGAAGGATTTACCTTTTCTGATTCCGATGATTACTTCAACGCCGCTGTCACGTAGGTTTTGTGCGTGTGCGTGTCCTTGTGAACCGTATCCGATAACTGCTACCTTTTTATTGTTGAAGAAATTCTCGTTTGCCTCTGCGTTATAATATACTTTTGCCATAATAATTACATCTCCCTTTTCTTATCCATTAGTTTTTTGTTTTTGTTTTTAGTCTTTAAACGATTGTTGCACTTTTTGCATGTGCTAATTGCATTCCACGTGGGAATGCAGCTGTCCCTGTCCTTGCCAATTCCTTGATGCCATAAGGTTTGATTAGTTCAATAAAAGCTTCAATTTTGTCTGACTCCCCAGTGATTTGAACCGTCAGACTATCTTTACTCACATCTATTACAGATGCTCGGAAAGGTTCAATGACTGAATAAATTTCAGCACGGGTCTGGGTACTCACTAATATTTTAATGAGTGCCAGCTCCCTGGCCACAATCGATTGATTCGTAATATCATATACTTTTAAAACATCAATCTGCTTGTTTAATTGCTTTGTGATTTGTTCAATGACGTTTTCGTCATCAACATCGACCACGAAGGTCATCCTTGATATACCTTCCTGTTCGGATGGTCCGACAGTCATGCTTTCAATGTTATAGTTTCTTTTTGTGAACAGGTTCGTAATCCTATTAAGGACGCCTGGCCTGTTGTTCACGGTGAGGCTAAGAATTCCCTTCATTGATTAAACTCCTTCCATTTCATCAAGCCCTTTTCCTTGCGCTACCATCGGAAAGACATTTTCTTTTTGTTTAACACGGAAATCAATTAATACCGGCCCATCAATTGCTAGCGCTTCATCGAGGCAGTTGCTTGCTTCTTCTTCCGTAGTTACTTTGAATCCCGGAATTCCATAAGCATCAGCCAATTTCACGAAATCAGGGTGCGATTGGAAAATGCTGTGTGAAAAACGGTTATCATGAAAGAGTTCCTGCCATTGTCTTACCATTCCAAGTGCTCCATTATTGACGATGATAATTTTGATTGGTAGATTCATTTCAGCAATAACCGAAAGTTCCTGAAGGCACATCTGGAAGCCACCATCTCCGGATATTGAAAGTACTGTCGCTTTCGGATCTGCTAGTTGCGCCCCGAGTGCGGAAGGTAATCCAAAGCCCATCGTGCCAAGTCCCCCGGAAGTGACCCAAGAATTTGGTTTGTTAAACGGATAGTATTGTGCTGCCCACATTTGATGCTGTCCAACATCCGTCGTAACAATGGCTTCTCCATTCGTTTTTTCATGAAGCATTTGGATGACTCGCTGAGGTTTCAGCACGCCTTCTTCCTGTGTATAACGCAATGGGAATTCTTCATTCCATTTAGTCAGCTGTGTGGTCCATTCTTTAATATCCGGCATTTTACCACTTTGCCCAATCAACTCAGTTAGGGCTTCTTTCGCACTGCCGACTACCGGAATCTTTGTTGGTACATTTTTACCGATTTCTGCTGGATCAATATCGATATGGGCAACCGTTGCATGCTGTGCGAATTTTGCTAAATTCCCAGTCAATCGGTCATCGAATCTGGCACCGATATTTATTAATAGATCACATTTTGATAACGCCATATTTGCTGCAAAACAGCCATGCATACCGCCCATTCCGATAAAAAGCGGATGGTCAGCCGGAAAGCCGCCAAGACCAAGTAGCGTGTGAACAACTGGAATCCCTTGCTGCTCGACGTATTCCTTTAATAGATGGGATGCCTTTGCATGCAGGACACCTGCCCCAGCAAGAATGACCGGTCTTTTCGCTCCACTTACCGCTTCAACGAGCTTCCTAATTTGCAAATAATTTGGCTTCGTCGTCGGCTGATAACCAGGGAGATCCATTACAGGCTCATCATCCGTTGATACTCCTTCTAAAATGGCCATATCTTTCGGAATATCGATCAAAACCGGACCCGGTCGGCCGCTTGAAGCGATATAAAAAGCTTCTTTTATAATACGTGGGAGGTCTTCCGGCTTTCTTACTTGATAGTTGTGTTTTGTAATTGGGGTTGTAATCCCTAGTACATCAGCTTCTTGGAAAGCATCTGTACCAATTACACTAGTAGCAACCTGACCTGAAATAACAACAAGTGGTAAAGAGTCAATCATTGCATCCGCTAAACCGGTAACAATGTTTGTTGCTCCTGGACCAGATGTGACTATGACCACCCCCGGCTTGCCGGTAATCCTGGCGTATCCTTCTGCTGCATGGATTGCGCCTTGCTCATGTCTTGTCAAAATATGAAAAAGCTCTGAACTGTATAGCTTGTCATAAATCGGCAATACAGAACCACCCGGATAACCAAAAATGACTTCAACATCTTCCTTTTTCAATGCATCCATCAGGAATTCGGCACCACTAAATTGTGTCTTTCCACCTTTCCGATCAGCCACTACTGCTTTTTGTGTCATACGTAAAGACCTCCTCCACTTTCTCACTTGATATTTTTTCTTAAAATTCGGAATTTTCTGCTTTTTTAGCATACAAAAAAGCCTTCCCACCCCAAATGTACTTGCACTCTGCAAGTTAAAGGGGTGAAAAGGCTTGATAAGCCACTCCACGGTACCACCCTTTTTCGCACGAACTTCCATGCGCACTTTGAATAGTCTACACTATTCTCTGTTTTGGTAACGGGTACTGGTACGCACCCGTTCAGCTCTACTAGTCTGACGTTCAAGCCGAAACTCCAAGGTGAGTTCATCTTTCGGGACAATACCGGTTCTCAGCAACCCGGCTCTCTGTGAATGCCTTGTAAAAAGACTACTTATCCTCTTCAATGCTTTTCGCATAATTCATATTTTTAGAAACGCTTATGTTTGATGTCTTGTATTTGTGATTATCTTACTTGTATTTCGGGTACTAGTCAACAGGTTTTTAAAGAATTTTTTGATAATTCTAAATTGCGAGTTTTGTTGTATACGCTTACATACCTACTATTATCCCATTCTCTAAATAAATAAATTGTATTTATTTATTTTAAAAAATATTAAATATTCTATATTTTCAAATTACAAATCAATTTAAAGATTTTTCTCAAGGACCTTCATAAAAGCAAATAACTTATTCCGCGAATTTTACCCAATATCCCTTCTTCCTGTAAATTATGTTTTTTCTGAAAGGCGATTACTGCTTTTTTGTTTTACCCAAAATGACCGAACTAAAAAACCTGATATATAAATACTTACATCTCGTACGCAAGACAGCATAAAATCCAATTTCACATCATAACATCTGTTTTTAGTTTATTAGTATAAATACATAGAAAAAGGCTGAATACATAGGATAATGGATGAATAATCATGTTCATCCTCCTCGTATCAGCCCTTTAATTATTTGGCTAAAACATCCTCGTAATCGGCATTTTTTTCAAATTGTTTTTGAACGAATGTACATACCGGAACGACTTTTAGTTTTTCTTCACGTGCAAACTCAATCACCTTTTCAACAAGAGAATTACCTACCTTCTGCCCGCGAAGTTTGTCAGACACAACAGTATGGTCCACCGTGATTTCATTATCACCTGATTTATAGAACGTAATTTCCGCCAATTTCTCGCCAGATTCCGCGACAAAAAAAGAACCTTCACCTTTTTGGATATCCACCATTTTGATGACCTCCTTTTATATCCCTTTATCATATCTCACAAAATGAAAATTAAACAAATATTTAAAACTAAATTAAGATTGAACCGTCCAAATTACATCTTTTTTTCGATAAACACTTAACACAATGCCAAAATTGAACTACCCACCATTTTCCCCCCTCTAAAACCGTTTGTAAGATGTATGAGCCTGCATTTTGTTTAGATTCTGACTTTGCGAGCATTCGGCGCCCTTTATTACTAAGGCGGTATGATTTCTTCTCCGTCTGTTCCCATTTGGCCTCAATGAAACCCCTCCGTTCCAAGTCATGCAGCATCGTATACAAAATTCCCTCCTGCTCGGTGAATTTTTCAATGCCCCGCCTTATTAAGGATGACATAATCTGATAACCGCTTTGTTCCTCCTGAAGAATTCGAAAAATGGCGATCATTACTTCCTCATCACTTTCCTTTGCCTGAACAAGTCGCTGTTTAATAGCCGTCTTTTGTTTGTCAGTAAACTTTACATCAGAAAAAACAGTTCTTTTCATTGCACGGTTGAGCTTATTCAATTTATCTTCCATCGTTATACCCCTCCAGCTTCTCTTTTAGCATCGCTTTCGCCCTCCGCATCCGGGTTTTTATTGTACCTTGGCTGATTCCCGTCATTTCGGAAATTTCTTTTATCGATAACTCTTGAAAATAAAATAAATAAATCACTTCCCTGTATTTTATCGGCAGATTCATCACGGTATGAGAAAGCATTTGATCCTCATCAAGCTTAAGAATAGTTTCTTCCACACTCACCGTTGCCTGTGGCTCCACCCGCTCATCCACGGTATATTCGATGTTCCGATGGTACCAGCTTTTCAAATAATCCTTACAGTGATTTATGGCAATCTTCCATAGCCATGTTCACAACTTTGATTGCTTCTTATATGTAGGCAATGCTTTATAACACTTCACAAAAATCTCCTGCGTTAAGTCTTCGGCAATAGTGAGATTTTTCACATATGAGTACACAAGCTGAAGAATATCCTGACCGTATACAGTCATAATCTCATCCAACCATATATCTTCTTCACCAGCCTCCATATATTCTGTAAATAACTCCTCCATAACCCTCATCCTTTCTTTCTAATTTATAGACGATTGTCAACAGGTTAAAGTTTTCTTAATTTACCCTTTATAATCAATGGAAGGATTCTTTCCATATACATGTAAGGATATGTATATAATAGGAAGAAACTAAAAAAACTGCCCTATACTGGATAGGACAGAATGTTAAAATTTTATAAAAAGAAAATATAAAATAATCATCAATAACATAATCACCATAAAGACCGCAATGAGAATTACCTGCGCACTAGAGGGTTTGAACGTCTCCTCGTTAATTTGTCGCTTCTTCTGCAAATAACCGAAAGTCGCCAATACAGTAATTACTAAACCCAAAGTACAAGTAAACATCCCCAACACAATACTAATCAAATCAATCCGGTCGTCCCGATACTTGCCGATCGTAAAATGCAAACTCGTAGTTAAAAAACCAACCCCTACAATCGCAATCACCGTTCTGATCCATGCCAAAAAGGTGCGTTCATTGGCCAAATGCTGCTGTGCATACTTTAATTGATTTTTTTCCATATCATCACCTTAGCTTGAATGTTTTATGAATAAATCATATCACAGTGATTGCTTTTTCACATTGACACTGGAGCCAATAAAGAAAATCATATACCCTTTTACTATAAACAGACTGATACACCAGAGACCTCGATTATTCCTAAATCCCCCTTGGTATACCAACCTTTTTATTTATTGTTTTATCTCTTAAGGAGCGAAAAGGCTCTAAACATAGACCCGACAAACATAAGCCCCGCACCACCAAGTAATAAATAAATACATAGTGTTTTATCAATAACATTCAAAGGATAAAGCAAGGCACCCAGTGCGAAAAAAGCCCCTATTCCTGTTATAATCCATCCTAATTTTTTCATGCGCAACTCCTAAAAATTAATTATTTAGTGAAGCTCCTCTAAGGGTTTCACCATCTATTGCAAAAACTACTCTGTCTTATTCCCATAATAATAGCTTAAACCATTTAAAAACTTACAACAAGTACGATTATCTTTCTAAAGGGTTTATTTAAAATTAACTAGAACTAAGAATCTCTCTATACGAAAAAAGGAACCATAACTGGTTCCTTCAGACTGTAGACTAACTCGATGAAAATCGAGTTAGTCTACAGTTTTTTTGAGGGGTTGTAAAAATTCGAACGTTGATTTCCACTCCAGGCACTCGCTTTCCGCGGGCGGTCAGGGAGCCTCCTCGGCGCCTTTGCGCCTGTGGGGTCTCCCTTGGACACGCTTTTCCCGAAGAAGTCTCGCACCTTCCGTTCCAATCAACTTTGTTTTAACAATTAGAATAAACACTTTTGCCTAGTCTTTTTTGTTTTAATATAGGAGTATTAAAACTTGAGGTGATGACAATGCTTTTGAAACATAATTCTATTCAGCGAGATCAACTTGAAATGATTACTTTGGATCAACTGGTGCCAGCGAACCATTTGGTTCGTAAAATTGAGGGTCCATTGACTTCCTTTCATTTATGACTTGGTGAAAGAGATGTATTCAGAGATAGGCAGCCCAAGTATTGATCCAGTTATTTTAGCTAAATTGACATTCATATTCAAAGGGAATTTCAAAAGGGGTCCGGAATTAAAACATTCTGGACCCCTTTTGTCTACAAACTGAAAGGAACCATAGCTGGTTCCTTAAATTGAACGTATTCATATTTTGTCAGACATCCTTTTTATCCTTTTCCATGAATTCCTTTATCTTTCTTTCTTCCCATTCTGATCCGAAGTTACCATCTGCAAAAGTTGTTATACCGTGTACCAGAACTCCAATTCCCCATCCTCCAAGTGGATAGAGGAACCACCAATAACTAGTATCCGTAATTAGGTTCATAACAAAAAGCATAGCATTAACCAAGAAATACACCGTTAGATGAATGTAGAATGCCTTAAGGTTTTCCACCCGCTTTTTCGCTCTTAAATATTTATCTTCATTTTCCATTCCCTCGCCCCCTTATCGTAAACACTTAAATATATTATTCTCCACATCAATAATACCTTATTTACCCAATTTTTATTACAAAAAGGAGACGATGTACATCCTATGATGGAATGCCGGGAATTCGGTTAATAATCGAAGATTGTTTAACTGCTATCTTTGTAAACTTAGATACACTTCTAAAAAGTCAGCTGGATTTTACCCTATTGTATCCTCTTTCTTCATATGGCTGTATTTTTTCCAACCATGCTTCCTCAAGTTTTTTCAGTTCGCGCTTGGCATCAAAATATCCTGTTTCTTTCGGTTTTAGAACCTCTAGCACATCAAAAGAAAAGACTTCTTTCCCATATTGATTCCACTCATCTTGCAGCATTTTATTAGTACTTGTTCCCATTTCTAATTCAAATTGTTTACCCTTTAATGTCTTTAGATTCCTGGTGCTTCCTATAAATACTTTATTATTTATCGAGTTTTTTATTTGGTAAACTCCCGCTTCAACTTTTGTTTCCTTATATAATTGCTTCAATTCTTTTTTCGATCCATCTTCATTGCCTCCATTCGTCATTTCTTCAGCCAATATTGGCTTCCATCAGGCTTTCTATCCAAGAATCCATATTCTATTAAATACCTTCTCAAAAGAACATAGTCATGATAGGCCGCTTCCAATATTTGATTGATTTCTTTTTCACTATATTTCTGGTCATTTTTAAAACGTTTCGAAATTTCTTGAAGAACAATAAACCTTTGTTTTTCCTTTGGTGGAAAAGTACTCAAAGCTGCCTGACTACCTTGTGGAAAGAATTTTTTCAATATGACCTCTTTTTCATCCCGCGTAACATTATAACGATCATCCACCATCCTTGCTTTTTGATGAAGAGGAACAAATGCAGGCGCATGTTTATCTTTATCTTTTAAAAGTTCCATCATGGCCAAAAATAACTTAGCTTGACGCTCTTTCTCTTTTAATACAAAGCGATGGTTCCGAATAGTAGAAGAACTCCCAATTCCCATTTCCTCTTGCACCTCAGCATCGTTTTTCCCTTGATAAAAAAGACGAAGAAGGCGATTCTGATGATCTGTGAGACCTGTTAGTTTCTTATCGAGATCAATCAAGTATTCGAACACCGATCGATGCGCATTTTCGATATGAATACGCATATACCTTTCTGCTTCATAAAGAGTCCCATCTATTGGATACACTATCCCTTTTTGAACTGTATTTCCGCACAGCAAACAAATAAACTGATTCTCTTCTTCGATATACCCCTGTTTTAGCTCATCATGCGATGCACTCCAAAACATTTCTGCATCCTGCATAAAACAAACACTTCCTTATAAAGTTTATAATATAATAAACATAATATTAATTTGTTTATATAATGTCAACATTTTTTGTGAATTAGACATTTTTATATCGTATTTATTCATTTTCCACATTAGTTTCGTTGCATTTTCACAAAAGGGGGTAGACTTTGGGAACATATAGTTTTGGGTAAAGAGAGAGCTTTTAAGAAGTTTTTGAGTAGATGGGTTAATGGGAGTTTATTACTGATTGTCTGATTATTTACGGAGTGTATTGGACGTTCTTTGAAAAGCGGATTCTACCAACAGCGGATTTTCTTACAAAAGAATCATCTCTTGTCGACGAATATACGTTGAATGTTGACTTTACGAATGGCATTGCGGCGAAAGACGGTAATTATTAAGAATTATTAAGAATTATTAAAAATTATTAAATTATTACCCTTAAACATTAAATAGGAATTGATGTACCAAGTCAAAAAGCATCCAACTAGTTGGATGCTTTTTTCAAATAATAATATGAAATTGGTTGAATTTAGTATAAATCCTTTGATTCGATAAAGAAGAATAAGTATTAGTTAGGCACAAACTTAAGTATTCCTTCCAGATAAACACCTTGTTCTTTTTTCGTGCACGCTCTTAACTTAATTCTTCCCTCCTCTTCTAATTCCTTGGCTAATTGGACTACCTTAGTTCCATCTTCGGCTATCTCTACTGAAAAGAAATTCCCCCGAGTGGAAGTTTGAATGAACTTAAATAATTTATCTTTATTCATCTAAACAACTCCTTATTTATTACAAATTCGACACAAAAGATAATCTACCTGCGATAAATAGAAATAAAAAACTTCCTTGAAGGAATACGAACATGAATAGTCCTAGAATCACAAGTCAATAGACATTCATTCTTGTAATTAGAAACCTAATTATTCTCCCTCTGATTTTTCCCAAGGTAAAAATGGAGTTCATACAATCACTAGATATTAACCCTTGCTCACTTGCCCTAAAACGAAAAAAACCTACGACAATGTAAAGGTCTATGAACATAATAATATTAATACCGAAAATAAGGAATCCCCCTAATCAATCATTTTAACTTTATCCCGATAAAAGAAAAACAGCCAAAACCTTAAAAAGGTTTTGGCTGTTTTTGTTAGTGTCCCAGGAGAGATTCGAACTCCCGACCGACGCCTTAGAAGGGCGTTGCTCTATCCAGCTGAGCTACTGAGACATTTCGCTGATTTTCTTCAGTTCAGTATAACGGTCACTTTTCGAACTTAGTCCGTAATCGTGATTTTTATTATAACCTAGTATAATACTCATTGCAATACTAGTAATAATAAATTTTGAAGAGTTATAGAATACCCCTACATTAATTCAAAATTTATCATGGTATTTGAATAAAGCTTGCAGTAAAAAAATGCAGAATACACTCTATCGAACAATTCGAAGTGATCATAATAATCAACAAAAGGAGAACACTTTGTTATAAGCGTTCTCTTCTTTTATCATATATAACTTATTAATTCATGATGACCAACCAATGTTATAAAAGGCAGTTAGAGAAAGCAGTGTCATCCTGTTTATTTTAGTTAGATAAGTTACAAAACTGACGAATGATTTTCCGGATTCTTTAGCATAGTAAACTTTTCATTCCTTCATAAAACCAGTAATTTGACGATACAGCTTCTCGGGATGGGTGAAATTGACCATATGGTCAGCACCTGGAATTTCTATGATTCGAGCGTCTGAGTGCTTTCGAAAGTAATTGGCAACACGAAGGTTATCGGGTGAATCCTCCTTACCGATTATCAATAATGTTTGGGCCGTCAATTCTCCTAATCTTTCGATGGCCGGTGGTTGCGGCCAAATCAATTTAACAGCCGGCCATTCAAACATTCGGTTCATATGGTGCCGGAGCATTTGAACCATCAAATTCCGGTGAGGACTCATTGTTACAACACGATAGGATGGATCACTGAGCAAAAGCTCAATCATCTTATCGATATCGGGGGCAGCTTCATGAATCGTCTTCATTCTCTCTTCAAATTCCTTTGAATAGCTAAACCCAGATAATCCAGGCGCAAGCAAAACAAGTTTTGAAACCCTTTCAGGATAATTCAGAGCGAATTCAGTGGCAATTTGGCCACCCATTGAGTGACCGATGAGTGTCGCCTGATTGATTTCTAGATGATTAAGCAGCGACAGCAAATCTTCAACCTGGTTGACATCTTCTAAAGGGGTCGGTGATTTCCCGGTCCCACGTCCGTCAAAAGCAACGACCTTGTAGTGTTTCGCTAAAAGAGATGCGACAAATGTCCAGTTTCGTACATCAGCACCACCAGTGAGGAGAACCACAGGATGACCATTTCCATTAACTTCGTAATACAAATCCATTGAAATCCCTCCACCCATTACGATTTAATAATTAAAAATATGTTATCTTTCTTAATAATCCTGCCTTTTTCTGACTTAACTTACAATTCAAGAAGCACCCTTTAATTTCCTTCCTTATTCTAGAATATCGCCCGATTGCGGAACAAAAATAAAGAAAATATCTTCATCTGTACTACACCTTACTTCAAAAAAACCAGCCCCATAAACGGGCGTTTATGGGGCTATTAATCCCTTTAATAAAAAAACAACTTATTTATGTTTATTCATAGAATCAAAACTCATTCCCAAAAACAAAGTAACATTTTCGATGATTTATACCTTTTTTGGTGCTAATATATGAAAAAAATATATTGGAACGCCCTTGGTTTAGAAGCGATAGAACTAGAAACAGGTATTTCCTCTAATAGTCCCCTTGCGTCTACTTCAACATCTAATAATCCTTTTCTTTTGGTCATACGAAAAAACCTCCTATATCGTTAGTAGGATAAGTCGATATACGGTGTAATTTCTTACATGACCGTTATACTGACCGTTTCACTAAACGATATAGAAGGTTTTCGTATCGGGCTTTAAAGCCACTTTGTTAGTGTCCCAGGAGAGATTCGAACTCCCGACCGACGCCTTAGAAGGGCGTTGCTCTATCCAGCTGAGCTACTGAGACATTTATGATATAAGTTGCGGTAAAACTTATGTATGTATTACCTTAACTGTTCCCTTAGGACACTTCTTATTATAGTAGGATACCAAAAGAAAGTCAACGGTTTTTCATAAAAAAGTTTTTTTCTTTTTTATAAGCCAGGAAGCGGGGAAAAACGCTTCCTGTTCATTATACATTAAGTTAGTCGATTCGATAAACCCTACTTAGCTCCTCAACGATTTTTCCTTCAAGATCATAATAGATGATTTCAAGTTGGTCACTTCCAATATCCAAAATGGCATATGTTTTCTCTTTTCGTCCGCGTGGCTGGCGTATGCTTCCTGGATTGATGAAGAGCTTGCCGTCAATCAACTCGGAACCAGCGGCGTGGGAGTGACCGAAGCAAATAATATCGGCACCGATTTCTTCACTTTTATAAGACAAATTCATTAAAGTCATCTTAATGTTATACAGATGTCCGTGGGTTAAGAAAAAGCGCTTGCCGCCAATGTCTTCAACAGAGTCATCTGGATAGGTGGCATCATAATCACAGTTCCCCCGTACCGCTAAAAAGCTCTTCATGAGAGGGTCTTTGCTTTCTAGCTCTGAATCACCGCAATGAATCATAGTAGCAACTTCTTCTTTATGACGGTCGGTTATCATGCTGATTTCATGAGTTAAGCCATGGCTGTCACTCATTATTAGCACTTTCATCGTCACATTCCTTCTTCCCTTTTTAGAAATTGACCTAGTTTTTCATCCAAAGCCTTCAATGCATTGGCACGGTGGCTGATTTGGTTTTTTTCCTCTTTTGTCAGCTCAGCATTTGTTTTCCCCTGCTCTTTAACAAAAAAGACTGGGTCATATCCAAATCCATTCGTTCCTGAAGGCTGTTCGGTAATCAAGCCTTCCATCGTCCCAGAAACGGTGATTGTTTCCTGATTTGGTGACGCTAACGCTAAGGCGCAATAAAACCTTGCTGTTCTTTCCGCTTCTGGTACACCCTCTAGTTCCTGCAGAACTTTTTTCGTGTTCGCTTCATCACTCTTTGACTCGCCAGCATAGCGCGCAGAGTATACACCAGGACGCCCATCTAATGCATCGACAATCAAACCGGAGTCATCAGCTATCACGAAGTGACCTAGTTGATGGGCAATGGCTTCTGCTTTAAGAATTGCATTTTCTTCAAAAGTCGTTCCTGTTTCCTCCACATCCGGTGCGTCCGGTACGTCAAGAAGTGTTTTGACTTCATATCCTTTTGCTGAGAATAGACTTTCGAATTCCTTGGCTTTTCCTTTATTTTTTGTTGCAATAATTACTGTCTTCATACTTTGTCTCACCCTTTTGTATTTTATCGGCAATAACTCCAAGTGCTTCTTTTTGCACCTCGAATAAGGTTTGAAGTCCTTCTTGAGCTATTGAAAGTAATTGCTGTAACTCGTTATATGTAAAAGTTTCCTCTTCCCCTGTGCCCTGCAATTCGACAAATTCACCACTGCCTGTCATGATGATATTCATATCCACAAGGGCTGCTGAATCTTCCTGATAATTTAAGTCTAACACAACTCCTGCTTCTTCAATAATCCCGACACTTGTTGCTGCTAGATAATTTTTCAACGGAAATACCGCCAGTTTCCCCTCTTCATCCAGCCTATTTAAAGCAAGAGCCAACGCTACGAATGCGCCCGTAATTGAAGCTGTCCGAGTGCCGCCATCTGCCTGAATAACATCGCAATCAATCCAGATCGTTTTCTCACCTAGCGCCTCTAAATCGACCACTGCCCGCAGTGACCGTCCAATTAGCCTCTGAATTTCCATCGTGCGCCCTGTTATTTTCCCTTTTGCCGATTCCCTGATTGTCCGTTGATTGGTTGCTCGCGGAAGCATCGAATACTCAGCATTAATCCAGCCTTTCTTTTTACCGCGCATAAACGGCGGAACCCGCTCATCAACGCTTGCGGCACAGATGACCTTTGTGTCACCGACGGTAATTAATACCGAACCTTCAGGATGCTTCAAATAATCTTTTTGGATCTGTATCGTCCTTAATTCAGTATTCAGCCTGCCGTCAACGCGCATTTTGTATCCCCCTAATTTCAAAAAAAGAATAAGAGGCAGCGAAAGGCTGCCTCATTGTGTTATATCTATAGTATACAAAATCGTTTCTTTAAAAACTACCTGTGTTCACTTTTTCTGGACGGACCACAGGTTCTGATAATTTCTTTCCTTCTTCGTTAAGAATATCTACACTGCCTTGCACCTGTACTTCAACACTTTCAATTCCCTTTTGCTCCGTCAAAGATAAAACTAAGGCATCAAGAACATCTTGAGAAACCTTTTTCTCTTTAAAACTACCAAGAATGTTTTCGTTAAAATTGAGGGTAACCTTTCCTTCTGCCATTTTCGGCTGATCAAGTAAGGCCACATCACTCATGAAGCCCGTTTGCAGGTTTGTTCCAGAAGGACTCTTCGTTAATTCCTCAATAACTGCTGTTACATTATCGGACACCGTCTCGCTAATACGGCGTGTTACCGGTACATAATAGGTGTACTCCTCGTCCCCGCCAATGTAATAGACAGTCAACGCTTTCGTATTCGAAATATCTACCACGTCACTGGTATCAATATTGATTCCGGAAGACCGTGAGATATTTTCATCTATCGGCGTGCCATTGACTGGCATTTCCGTAATATCTTCCCCATTGATCCTCATTTGGATTTTATCAACCGAGTCGAATTGAGTTAGTGTCCATGTAATAGCTTGAAGAATTTTGAGTTCATCTTCTTTTTGATAATTTTTGAACTCCGGTGAAAAGTCAGCCACAGCCACTCCTTCTTTTATGTTTACACTTATTTGAGTATCGGCAGGAATAACCGCTCTAAACCCATTGGGAAGCTTATCTGTAACTGGTCCATTATCCACGAGGTAGTCAAGGGCCTGTTTTGCGACGGCTTCCGATTTAGGAAGTTCCATTGTCTGTGGAACCACATATCCACTTTTATCAATTAAATACAACTCGGTCTTCACTGTTGCTGCTTCACCAGCAGTCTCTTCCCCATCTGTTGCCGGCTGTTGCTCCCCGTTGGACTCTTTTAATGAAGATTCATCCTCGACTAATGAAACATCCTTAGGCGGGTCAATCTCCTTTTTCTCTTCACCCCCAAATAATCCACATCCGGAAAGAAAAAAAGAAGATGCCAGAATGGTCACAGCCATTGTTACTTTTGATTTATTGGACATAAAATCACTCCTAGGACAGTTTGTACTCCTATTTATACGAGCCCTAAGGGAAAATAGACCAATTATTTTTCTCTCTGATCATGCAGCTGAGCAATCTGGCCGTACTGTTGTATGTTAGTCAGCTTTAATTTGACTTCAGGATTTCCTGCTTGAAACAAAGAAATCCCTTTACCTAATACTGTAGGAATAATAGAAAGAATCATTTCATCCACCAGCTGTTTTCTCATGAACTTACTAACTAACTCCGCACCACCGACTAGCCAAATCCTTGAGTCACCCTTTAGATTTCCGATGAAATCTCCCACATCTTCATTTACAAATTCCACATGCTCGTCTTTACCTTTCGCACTTCTAGAAAAGACGTAGCAGGTCTTATCTTGATAAGGAAATTCTTCTGCTAGTGTATGAATCTGTTGATACGTTTTGTTTCCCATGATCACCGTATCAATATTTTTAAAGAAATCGCCGTATCCATTATCCCCTGCACCTTCTGTCTCTTCAAGCCAATCTATGCTTCCATTCTCTCTTGCTATATGTCTATCCATGCTTGTAGCTATATACATAACGATATGCTTTTGTGATACCATTTTTTTTGCTCCTTTCTACAAAAAAAAGACCTCCAAATGGAAGTCTTATAGGTGGTCAATTTTAATTGTTTCTATTGCATTGATATGAATACCGAGCCAACTCGATGCGATTGACCCAAACATATCTCTTGAACCAGTTGTGTAAAAACGATGAACCGGACGCTGCTTGCTTTTATTGATTAATCGATAGTAATCCAAAATAACGCTTGCCTCACGGGCTGTCTCTTCCCCAGAGGAAATGACTTGTACTTTATCTCCCATATACTCTGAGATTACAGGCCCTAACAGCGGATAATGGGTACAGCCAAGGATTAATGTATCGATTTTCGTTTTCTTTAACGGGTTTAAAGTTTGAGCCACAACCCTATTCACGATTTTCCCTTGAAACTCTCCGCTTTCTACGATGGGGACAAATTTTGGACAAGCTAAACTATCCACTTTCACATCCGAATTGATGGAGGCCAGAGCGTCGTCATAGGCCTTGCTTTTCACTGTACCTTCTGTGCCAATTACTCCAATATGTAGAGAATTAGAAACCTTTAATGCCGCCCTTGCCCCTGGATGAATAACACCCAATACAGGAATCGGAAGTATCGCTCTAATTTCATCGAGCACCGCTGCAGTCGCAGTATTGCAGGCAATGATTAACATTTTAATATCCTTCTTCAATAAGAACCTTGTCATTTGCCAAGTGAAGGTTTGGACATCTTTTTTCGACCTTGGTCCATAAGGGCATCTTGCGGTATCGCCCAAGTAAATTATATTTTCATTTGGTAGCTGGCGCATGACTTCTTTAGCCACTGTCAAACCACCTACCCCCGAATCAATGATTCCTATTGGTTGTTTCAAAAATCTCGCCTCATTTTTCTTTCATTTCTTGATGTAGTTTTGCTAAAGTCCCACTTAGGGAAACGATATCGGATTCGCTGAAATTGACTAAAACGCCACTCAAGTACTGCTGCCGTTTGTTGATCACTTCTTCGATAATCCGTTCGCCTTCTTCAAGAAGGTGAATGCGAACCACACGCCGGTCTTTCTCATCCTTGACGCGCTGAACAAGCTGATGTTTCTCCATGCGGTCAATCAGTTCCGTCGTTGTGCTAAAGGCAAGAAACATCTTCGTTGACAATTCGCCAATCGTCATGTCGCCCGCTTCAAAAAGCCATTGCAAAGCCAGAAACTGAGGAATAGTAATTTTATAATCACTAAGAATTTCCCGTCCCCTTTGCTTAAGCCATGACGAAACATAGCGCAATTCCCTTTCAATCTCGACCACATGTGCAGCCTGATTCTCTTCACCCATACATCCAGCTCCCCACTTCATGAAACTTATCATACTACCATTTTGGGGGAAAGTGAAATAAATTTCAAGATAGATTATCTAAAGGATATAATGAAACCCCCTCCATTAAAATAAGCAGCATCTAAAGAAGTCAACACAATGAGAAATTATCTCAGACTTCCTTAAATGCTGCCAATGAATGGGAGAGAAAAAATATATAAGGCTTACGTATTAATGAGTCAACACATTAAAGCTTAAGTTCTCCCATACGAAGGAGTTCTATAACTGCCTGCGAACGTCCTTTGACTCCAAGCTTCTGCATCGCATTTGAAATATGGTTTCGAACTGTTTTTTCGCTAATAAACAATTCACCTGCGATTTCTTTTGTTGTTTTATCTTGTACTAGTAACTCAAATACTTCTTTTTCTCTTTTGGTGAGTAGTGGCTTATGAGTGAATTCGTTCTCCTTCAAGTAATGTTACCCTCCTTGCCTTCACCAGCATAAAACCCGGAGTGGGTGTCTATTTAGTCAAGATATAGTATGTCGGCTGGGGCAAGGGAGTGACTCTTTTACTTGTCTAATTGAAATTTTATTTAAGAATGTTTGACTTTTGTTCGCGCCATACGTTCCTTCATCTCTTCCGGCCAAGGAATCGGATTCCCAGTGGTTTTAGAGACTTGGACAATAGTTCCTCTACCCGTCAAGCAAACCGAACCATCTTGCTTGGTTCCCATGTAATGAATGTCCACAGAAGAATTCCCGACACGGGCCGCTTTTACATAGATCATCAATTGATCGTTAAAAAAAACCTGCTGGATATAATCACACTGTAAATCGGCAACAACCGGTATCTCATTGCTTCCATCCGAAGTCCAATCCTTCATAAAACCCATGCTATTAAAATACTCAATTCGTGCTTCCTCAAAATAGGTAAATGGAACCGTATTATTCAAATGACCGAACATATCCGTTTCCGAAAAACGGACCTTAATTTCATGTTTAAAAGAAAAGTCGTCGCCCCATTCTTTTATATTATCGATATATGATATTCTGTTCAATCTGTGCACCCCCTTATAAAATGAATGACTATTCACTCATTTTATAAGAAAAAATAGATAATGGAAAGGATTTTATATTCTCATCCTGTAAATATGATGGATTCGACCACTTAATTGTTGAAGCATACATACACCCAAATAATAGCTTTATTGTATTAGATCCCGGATTGACCGATCACGATATCGTAGAAGAATGCACAGCTGATTTTGCTAATAAGACTATCGTTAACATCTATTACAACCACGATGAACATCTATATCAGATAGAACCTAGATCTGCAAATGAGATAGTTTGGTATCACAGTCGTCCAGATGAATCCAATCAATTCAGCGTACTGAGTGAAATTTGGGATATCGATGATATGATTCCATTTACAAAATTTCAATTAGAAAAATAATACGTATCCGGTTCATAGACAACACATTTGTGTCATTTTTATGGGCCGTTTATTTCTTTACCTCACTCTTTCAACAAAATTGATATTATGTTGAAAGAGTGGATTTCAATATTTATCCCCTCTTTTTCAAAATGTGACACAAAAGTGATGTCTTTCCATGTTATGCTTTTAACAAACAAATAAGGAGCTGTAAACATGATTAGAATATTTGTTGTCATTTTACTTGCTAGCTTAATGCTAATTGGTTGTTCTTCTCAATCGAATGTAAAAACTTCGAATGTAAAGGCATCTAAAGAAGGGTCTGAATATAACGATATCGCAGAGGATATTTATCAAACAAACAAAAACGACAATAAACAAACAGTGATACTTGAAATCGATTCGAAATAATATTCGAAAAAAGAGCGACTGCATTCAATTAGCAATCGCTCTTTTATTTATTTTATCTAGTTCTATAGTAGTTTTCAGCTGTGTATATAGGCCAGCTCCAAAACGGTACACCTTGTGAAATAATGTAGCGGTCTAAGAAGATTTCAAAGTTAAGGTTTAGAGTTTTTATATCTGTAAATTCCAAAATGTTAAGGTAATTTGGATCCCCACCCTTTAGTTTTTCTATATCTAATATTAGATAACAGTCTTCCAATAGGTGTGCGATAGGAATCCCATGTTCACTTATATATTCAACTTCTTGAGTTTCTTTTATTTCATCTAAGTTAAAAAAATGAAGACCGCCCCCTATGTTAACACCGTCGTCATTGACTGATTCATATATTCTTGCCCCATTATGGAGTGTCAAGAACGCCTTGTAGTCTTCAGGAAGCTTGATACCTTGTTCACTTTCAAACTTTTCAACTTCAGTTGTCTTTATTGGAGCGTTAAAAGAACACGAAACGCTATAGACTTCCCCTTCCTCTGCTACTGACTTCATTTGGTCTTTGTTATCCAACAATTTCTTTAATCCGGACAATGTACTTTGTACAAAATGACTCACTTCACTAATCCCTCCAATATCAATTAATAGGAAGCCCACCAAGGATTAACTGTTTTTTGATGGAGATCTCTTGGCAACGGAAATAAATTAGACATCGCATTCGTTCCGCCATATTTTAATGGTAATTCATGATGTATATCAGCATTAGGCCATTTTGGTCCCCAATTTGGATCTCCATATGTTTTAATATACCATGGCATGAATTTATCCTTAAGTTTAGTATCTCTCTTAGTTCGTTTTTCTTCTGGTACTACCGCTATATTAGCTTTTGTCGGAGTCCACATAGTCGTTCTATTGTGTGAATTGTATATTTCAGGATAAGTAACTGTCTTTTTATTAACTAATACCTCTTCTGTTGCTCCATCACTAGTTTTTGTGCCACTACCTGTCCATCCCGCCGTAGTTCTTGAATAGGTTTGGTAAAAATGCGTAGTTTAATTATTGTAAGTCTTAGATGTTTTTTTACCTATTTTTATATCTGCACCTTGCCACTTCGTATCATATTTGGTTTGTTTTTCCGTATTTTTATAAACGAATAAATGACACAATTAATAAGTCTTTAATAAAAAGAACCCCAGATAAAACAATATAAAGATAATATCCCCACCATTAAAATCCGTTATTTCTCACCTTAATTTTAGATGTGAATCTGTTCACACTTTTTTAGACAAAAAAAGAACCTATATCCTAAGATACAGGTTCTTTTCTCATTATTAAACTTCGTCGCTTCCGAAGAAGTTACGGAATTGTTGAATAGTAGTATCACGGTTTAATGCTGCAATCGATGTAGTCAAAGGAATTCCTTTAGGGCAAGACTGCACACAGTTTTGTGAGTTACCGCAGTTTGCAAGGCCCCCATCAGACATAATTGTATTTAAACGTTCAGCTTTGTTCATTGCACCAGTTGGATGTGCATTGAATAAACGAACTTGTGATAATGGTTGTGGTCCCATGAAGTCTGAATTGCTGTTTACGTTCGGACAAGCTTCTAAACATACACCACAAGTCATACATTTAGATAATTCGTAAGCCCATTGACGTTTCTTTTCTGGCATACGTGGTCCTGGTCCAAGATTGTACGTACCATCGATTGGAATCCAAGCTTTTACCTTTTTCAATGAGTCGAACATACGGCTACGGTCGACTTGAAGGTCACGAACAACAGGGAAAGTACGCATTGGAGCAAGACGAACCGGCTGTTCTAATTGGTCAATAAGAGCTGTACAAGATTGTCTAGGTTTACCATTGATAACCATTGAACAAGCACCACATACTTCTTCAAGACAGTTCATGTCCCAAGCGATTGCTGTAGTGTGTTTGCCTTGTACTGTTACTGGATTACGACGAATTTCCATTAGAGCGGAAATTACATTCATATTCGGACGGTACGCTAATTCAAATTCCTCATCATAAGGAGCTGAATCCGGTGTATCTTGACGAGTGATTATAAAACGGACTGTTTTAGTCTCAGATTTAGTTTCAACCATTTTTTTGCTCCCCCTCTTTAATGTTTCGTAGTGTAATCACGTTTACGTGGTGCGATAAGTGATACATCAATATCTTCATAATGGAATTCAGGCGCTTGATCCAAGCCTTTGAATGTCGCCATTGTTGTTTTCATGAATTCCTCATCATTACGTTGTGGGAAATCAGGTTTGTAATGAGCTCCGCGGCTTTCGTCACGGTTTAAAGCACCAATTGTGATTACACGTGCTAATTGCATCATGTTTTGAAGCTGTCTAGTGAAGGCAGCTCCTTGGTTGCTCCATTTAGCAGTGTCATTGATGTTAATTTTCTTGTAACGTTCCATCAACTCAAGAATCTTGTTATCAGTTTCTTTCAACTTGTCATTGTAACGAACTACAGTAACATGCTGTGTCATCCACTCACCAAGTTCTTTGTGTAGAACATACGCGTTTTCATTACCATCAAGAGACATGACATCATTCCATTTTTCTTGTTGTTGTTTTTCGTAACCATCAAACAATGAAGAAGGAATAGACTCTGAAGTTTTATCAAGGCCTTCAATATATTTAACTGCATTCGGTCCAGCAACTGAACCACCATAGATTGCAGAAAGAAGTGAATTCGCACCTAAACGGTTACCGCCATGTTGAGAGTAATCACACTCACCTGCAGCAAATAAACCTTTAATGTTTGTCATTTGGTCATAATCTACCCAAAGTCCGCCCATAGAATAGTGAACTGCAGGGAAGATTTTCATTGGAACTTTACGAGGATCTTCACCCATGAATTTCTCGTAGATTTCAATGATTCCGCCAAGTTTGATATCAAGTTCTTTAGGGTCTTTATGAGAAAGATCCAGGTAAACCATGTTTTCTCCATTAATACCAAGCTTCATGTTCATACATACGTCGAAGATTTCACGAGTCGCGATATCACGAGGTACAAGGTTACCATAAGCAGGGTATTTTTCTTCTAGGAAATACCAAGGTTTTCCGTCTTTATATGTCCAGATACGTCCACCTTCACCACGAGCAGATTCACTCATTAGACGAAGCTTATCATCTCCAGGGATTGCAGTTGGATGAATTTGAATGAATTCACCATTTGCATAATTTACACCTTGTTGATAAACAATGGATGCTGCTGAACCTGTATTAATCATTGAGTTAGTTGATTTACCGAAAATGATTCCAGGACCACCGCTCGCCATGATGACAGCGTCGCCAGGGAATGATTTGATTTCCATTGAAGTCAAGTTCTGTGCTACGATACCGCGTGCTGTTTGGTCGTCATCGATAACAGCTCCAAGGAATTCCCAGCCTTCATATTTCGTTACAAGGCCTTCTACTTCATAACGACGAACCTGCTCGTCCAATGCGTAAAGTAATTGCTGACCAGTTGTTGCACCAGCAAATGCTGTACGGCTATGTTGAGTTCCACCGAAACGACGGAAATCAAGAAGACCTTCCGGAGTACGGTTAAACATTACGCCCATACGGTCAAACATATGGATAATCGATGGTGCTGCTTCGCACATCGCTTTAACCGGTGGTTGGTTAGCTAAGAAATCTCCGCCATAAACTGTATCATCAAAGTGGATATATGGAGAATCCCCTTCACCTTTTGTATTTACTGCCCCATTGATTCCGCCTTGGGCACAAACTGAGTGAGAGCGTTTAACAGGTACTAAAGAAAATAAATCTACCTGTTGTCCCAGCTCTGCTGCTTTGATCGTAGCCATTAAACCAGCTAGACCTCCACCAACGATAATAATTTTACCTTTACCCAATTCTGTCACTCCCTTATTTCCATTAGCAAAGCTATGTTTTTCCTAATACTTATAAATAAACTCTATCTTCTTATACGAAAGCGAAAATTGCGCTAACCCCTACATAAGAAAGAAGAACGAAAACGATCAAAGTAACGTAAGTCATGATTTTTTGCGATTTAGGTGAAACTGTTAGACCCCAGCTCACTGCAAATGACCATAATCCATTAGAGAAGTGGAAAATTGTCGAAATGACCCCAACTAAATAAAATGCAATCATAAATGGATTAGAGAAAATCTCTGCCATCATGTCAAAGTCAACCTCTGCACCTAATGCTGCTTGAATTCTAGTTGACCAAACATGCCAAACTAGGAAAATCAACGTAATGATTCCGCTTAGACGTTGTAAAAAGAACATCCAATTCCGGAAAAATCCAAATCTACCCAAATTATTTTTAGCAGTAAACGCGATATAAATCCCGTAAACTGCATGATAAATCAAAGGTAAGAAAATGATGAAGATTTCCAAGAAATAACGAAACGGTATGCTTTCTAAGAAATGTGCTGCTGAATTAAATGATTCCGGTCCCTTTGTTGCCATATAGTTGGTAACTAAATGCTCCAACAAAAACAGCCCGATCGGAATAACTCCAAGTAGTGAATGAAGTTTACGATTCCCAAACTCACGATTTTTTGCCACTAAGTGCCCCCCCTTAATTTGTGAAAAATCATGCAAAGATAAACTGGTGGCTACCTTTTATCTCCGCGTGAAAATAAAGTATAGAGTTTGAAACATCCCTATACTTTCTTACAATTATGTGACATGTCCATTTTACTCCTGACTTCTATGTGCGTCAAGAAAACGGATACAAGAATTCTCTTTTTCAGAATAGATTTTATTGGTTAAAATTGTATAATTTTTAATTGTCAAGATTATAACTTGGAGAAATTAGTAATTAATCTATTAATATCCCGGAATAATTTCTCATTTTTTCCCAATTACGATTGAAATAATAAAAAAACAGTATAATTTGCAAAAGAAAAACGTTTATAATAGATTTACAGAAAGAGGCGATAAACTATGAAAAAAAATATTGCTGCAGCGATAGAAGAAGAAGAACTTCAAACAGAAGAATCTCATGTTCCAGCTTTCGGCTACGAATTAATCCGAGAAGTTTTATTGAACGATATTCTCGGAAAAGATTCTAATCAAATTCTCTATTGGGCAGGTAAACAATTAGCGAGAAAATTCCCACTGAATGGCGAACAGGAAGTTGTTGCATTTTTCCAAAATGCAGGCTGGGGCCATCTTGAAATCATAAAGTTTTCGAAAACCGAGATGGAATTATCCTTAACAGGTGAAATAATCAGCCGTCGCTTAGATCTTCATCCTGACTGTCACTTCCAACTTGAAGCCGGTTTCCTTGCCGAGCAGTTTACACTGCAGAAAAAATTCTTAAGTGAATCGACAGAAGAAATCAAACGCCGTGCAAAAAAAGTGACATTTACCATTCAATGGGATCCTAGAGACCCAATCTAATGAGCCTAAAAACAGACTTACCCTTTTTATCGGAAGTCTGTTTTTCATTAGACTCCAAGCAATCAAACAAGCACTTTTGCATGCTGTCCTAATTTAAACGCTTCATGAAGTGCTTCGACTGCCTTCACCATTTCCTTTTCATTGACGACAGTTGAGACTTTAATTTCAGATGTGCTGACCATTTTCACTTGAATACCTGTGTTAGCCATCACTTCAAACATTTCGGCAGCCACTCCCGGATTAGATACCATTCCTGAACCGACGATAGACACTTTGGCCAATCCGCCCTCCGTTTCTATTCTATCGAATGCCAATTGGTCTTTATTTTTTTCTAGCACGTTTAAAACAGCTTCCGTATCTTCACTTTTTATGGAGAAAGAAAGGTTTGTTGTATCCTCTGCTGTCATGCTTTGGATAATAATGTCAACGTTTATTCGGTTTTTTGCAAGTGTCATGAAAATTGTGGATAATGATCCTAGTGATCGGGGCAAACCATTCACTGTGACCCTTGTAATACTGTCTTCAAAAGCAATACCGCGTACAATTAAATTTTCTTCCATAGTTGCTTCCTCCTCAATGGTAGTTCCTGCTTCTTTCTCCATACTCGAACGGACTTCAAGCGGAATCTGGTGGTTTTTCGCATACTCAACAGCTCTTGGATGAAGGACACCCGCCCCTAGATTGGCAAGTTCTAGCATTTCATCGTAAGAAATAGATTGCAGTTTTCGAGCATCTTTTATGTAACGTGGGTCTGTTGTAAATACACCCGTTACATCGGTATAAATATCACATCGGTCCGCATTTAATGCTGCAGCAATAGCCACTGCAGTCGTATCAGACCCGCCCCGCCCTAGTGTCGTGATTTCTCCATTTGCATCATTCCCTTGGAAACCTGCAACGACCACAATTTTCTTTGCCTGAAGCTGAGCTTGAATTCTCGAAGCATCAATGTTTAAAATCCGGGCATTCCCATGAACGGATTCTGTTTGCATGCCAGCCTGCCAGCCGGTGAAAGAAATAGCTTCACGCCCCGCTTCAATTAAAGCCATCGTTAACAGGGAAATCGTGACCTGCTCTCCAGTCGTCAATAACATATCCATTTCCCTCTTGCTTGGATTTTTGGAAATATCTTGAGCCATGTAAACTAATTCATCTGTTGTTTTCCCCATAGCTGAAACAACGACAACTACCTCATTCCCATTCTCTGCTTCCTCGATTACTCGATTGGCAACATTTTTGATTTTCTCGACACTACCGACGGATGTCCCGCCAAATTTTTGAACGATTAATGCCATCCTAATGCACCCTCTTTATCTTTTTTAGGCAATAAAAAAAGCAATGAGAAATATCTCATTGCTGTGATCACGTATTTAATACAGTAAACACAGTGAGATAGCTCTCCAGGGTATACCCCCTGACAATCCGCCATTTATTAAATGTCAGACCAGAAAAACAAGGCATGAGTCTTGTCCTCCTTCGGCGTTATCCCCTTTCAAAACCTTTCATCGAAGCTCATACTTCTCCAGGTTTTTACTCTTGAATTCCGCACCTCTATCAGCACTTTTAAGTTGTCTAGTTGAAAATTCCTTCTTATCATAGCATAGAGAAATGTAGGTAGCAAGATTATTCTTGCAATTTTCTAACGATTCCTTCAGCTACTCCTTTTGGCATGCCTGCCTCTATAATTTGTTCTACCGATGCCTCTTTAATTTTTTTCAATGAACCAAAATGCCTTAACAATTGCTTTCTTCGTTTTTCTCCGACTCCAGGTATATCATCAAGCTGCGAGTGAACCGCATTTTTCCCGCGTAGCTGGCGATGAAACGTAATCGCAAACCGATGCACTTCGTCCTGAATTCTTTGCAACAGATAAAATTCCTGGCTACGCGAATCAAGCGGTACCAGTTCCAGCGGATTGCCAATCATCAATTGCGATGTTCTGTGCTTTTCATCCTTAATGAGACCAGAAAGCGGAATATCAAGACCCAGTTCATTTTCTAAAATATCTCGAACAGCCTCCACATGACCCTTTCCACCATCAATAATGATTAAATCCGGAAGTGGCAGCCCTTCTTTTAAAACTCGTGAATATCTTCTGCGTACAACTTCACGCATCGATTCATAGTCATCGGGTCCCTGGACAGTTTTGATTTTATATTTGCGATACTCTCTTTTTTCCGGCTTACCGTCAATAAACACAACTAAAGCGGAAACCGGATCACTGCCCTGAATGTTCGAGTTATCAAAAGCCTCGATCCGATGCGGGGTATAGATGCCTAATTGCACCCCAAGATTTTCCACCGCATTGATCGTTCTTGCTTCATCCCGTTCAATCAAAGAAAACTTTTCCTGAAGGGCTATGGCAGCATTTTTATTCGCCAATTTAAGCATATCCTTTTTCGATCCCCGTTTTGGATGAATCGTCTTCACGCCAAGCAGCCCTTCAGCCATTTCCGCATCTACTGACTCTGGCAGCAAAATTTCCTTTGGTTTAAAGTGATTGGTAATCTCGTAAAACTGACCTAGGAATGTAAGAAGTTCCTGATCCGGTTCATCATACACTGGAAACAGGGAAACATCCCTTTCTATCAATTTCCCTTGTCGCACAAAAAATACCTGAACACACATCCAGCCTTTATCATAGGCATAGCCAAATACATCACGGTCGATAAAATCAGTCGTCATCATTTTTTGCTTCTCCATCGTGATATCGATGTGGGCAATTTTGTCACGGAACTCCTTTGCCCTTTCGAAATCAAGCTCTTCTGATGCCTCTAACATTTTTTCTGTCAGTTCTTTTTTTATCTCAGTATGGCCGCCGTTTAAAAATCGGTTGATATCATCCACCATTTTTTTATATTCCTGTTCCTCTACATCATACACACATGGAGCCAGGCACTGCCCGAGGTGGTAATAGAGACAAACGCGATCCGGTAGGGTATTGCATTTTCTAAGAGGATAGATGCGGTCGAGTAATTTTTTCGTTTCATTGGCCGCAAAGGCATTCGGATACGGACCGAAATATTTACCTTTATCTTTTTTGACTTTTCTCGTAATGATTAGACGCGGATGCCGTTCAGCAGTCAACTTGATGAATGGATACGTCTTGTCATCCTTCAGCATGATATTATATTTTGGATCATGTTTTTTGATTAAGTTTAACTCTAAAATGAGAGCCTCAATATTTGACGAGGTAACGATGTATTCAAAATCGTCTATCTCATTAACGAGTCGTAACGTTTTCCCATCATGGGAACCGGTGAAATAAGAGCGCACACGGTTTTTTAATACTTTCGCTTTTCCTACATAAATGATCGTTCCCTGACGATCCTTCATTAAATAACAACCTGGTTGATCGGGAAGAAGGGCAAGTTTATTCTTTATTTGTTGGTTCATACATTCAGCCTCCTGTTCTCCCTTTTTACAATTAATTATATATCAAGATAGCGAAAAAAGCTTCAAGTCCGCAGACTTGAAGCTTTTTTTAGCTAACTTAATATTAAGCGTGTTTTGCAATAAGTTCAGCAAGAGCTTCTTTAGGTTGGAAACCAACAACTTTATCTACTACTTCACCGTCTTTTAGGACGATTAATGTCGGAATGCTCATTACGCCGAATTTTCCAGCTGTTTCTTGGTTTTCGTCTACATCCACTTTTACGATTTTAGCTGTGTCGCCAATTTCAGTATCAAGCTCTTGAAGAACAGGAGCAATCATTTTACAAGGTCCACACCATGGAGCCCAGAAGTCTACAAGAACGACACCTTCGCTAGTATCAGTTGTGAAAGTTTGGTCAGTTGCATTTACAATAGCCATATATATATCCTCCTCAAATTTACTCAAATAACTAAAGACAGTATACCATTGTTACTAGAATCGATGCTAATATTTTGCTTCAGTGGTAGGATGTCCAAAAACAGAGTAAATATACAGGTTTCTTACCTCTTCCTGATAGCTTAATTATTAATTAAAAATACAACACACAAAAAAAAAAAAAGGCATTTATCAGTTAACTGTCAAATGCCTTGTTCCTTACCTATATTGTTTATACTTTAAATGCTTTCTATTACGCGTTCACTTTTAACTTTTTGAATTCTTCTGTTAGTAATGGAATGACTTCAAAAAGATCACCGACAATTCCATAATCAGCTACGTTAAAAATGTTAGCTTCTGGATCTTTATTGATGGCAACGATAACTTTAGAGTTGGACATACCAGCTAAATGCTGAATAGCTCCAGAAATTCCGCAGGCAATATATAGGTCTGGAGTAACAACTTTACCCGTTTGGCCGATTTGCAAAGAGTAATCGCAATAGTCTGCATCACATGCACCACGAGAAGCACCGACTGCACCGCCAAGAACTTGAGCAAGTTCCTTTAATGGTTCAAAACCGTCTTCACTTTTTACGCCACGTCCGCCGGCAATGACTACTTTTGCTTCTGAAAGGTCGACCCCTTCACTTGCTTTTCTCACAACATCTTTAATAATCGTACGCAAGTCTTTAATATCTACACTTAACGTAGAAACATCACCAGAACGGGACTCATCTTTCGGCAATGGTTCAATATTGTTTGGACGAACAGTTGCAAACACAATTCCAGCTGTGACAATTTTCTTTTCAAATGCTTTACCAGAATAAATCGGGCGAGTGAAAACGATGTTTCCGCCTTCTTCTTCAATAGAAGTAACATCGGAGATTAAACCTGATTCAAGCTTGCCAGCTAGTTTTGGCGCTAGATCTTTTCCTAGTGCAGTATGACCGAAGAAAATGCCTTCTGGTTTTTCCTGCTCTATGACAGCAAGCAAGCTTTGCGCATAACCATCTGATGTATATTGTTTTAATTGATCATTTTCAACTGCTACAACTCGGTCTGCACCATACTGGATCAATTCATTCCCAAAATTTTGAACACTGTCACCAACTAAAACACCTACGATTTCTCCGCCATCTGCTGCAAGTTTAGCCGCACCGATTGCTTCAAATGATACATTTCTTAGTGAACCGTCGCGAACTTCGCCCAATACAAGAAACTTTCTAGCCATTTATAAAAACCTCCTGTGCTCTATTTTATCTTTTTGTTGTGTGTAGTATATTTTGAAAAGAACCGCTTCTATTAAATTACTTTTGCTTCACTGCGTAATAATTGAACAAGTTCGCTAACTTGATCGCTAATCTCGCCGTTCAGCACTTTTCCAGCCTCTTTTTTAGCAGGAAGGTAGATTTCAATTGTTTTTGTTTTTGCTTCAACATCTTCTTCTTCCAAATCCAAGTCGTCCAATTCTAATTCTTCAAGTGGTTTTTTCTTCGCTTTCATGATTCCTGGCAAAGAAGGATAACGTGGTTCGTTTAATCCTTGTTGAGCTGTTACTAGCAATGGAAGAGAGGCTTCGATTGTTTCAGAATCTCCTTCAACGTCACGGATAACGCTTACATTTCCAGCAGCGATGTCCAATTTAGTGATTGTTGTAATATATGGAATTCCCAAAATCTCAGCAACGCGCGGACCTACTTGGCCGGAGCCTCCGTCGATTGCTACGTTTCCAGCAATGATTAAATCAGCATTTTTACCTTTTAAGTATTCACCAATAATTTTGGCAGTCGTGAATTGATCGCCATTTTCTATGTCGTCTTCAATATTTATTAATACGGCTTTGTCAGCACCCATAGCAAGCGCAGTGCGCAATTGCTTTTCAGCTTCTTCAGTTCCAACGGAAATAACCGTTACTTCTCCACCTTGTGCATCACGAACTTGGATTGCTTCTTCTACAGCATACTCATCGTATGGGTTAATGATGAATTCTGCTCCATCCTCATTAATTTTCCCGTTAGAAAGTGTAATTTTTTCTTCTGTATCAAATGTTCTTTTCAGCAGCACATAAATGTTCACGATAATACCTCCCGAATAATTTGAGTTTTGAAGATTATGAATTTTTTAAACATACTACTTGTATTCTTCAGATTTCATCAAAATCCTGCATAATGTATAAAAATAAGTTATTAATTCACTAGTTTTGACATGAAACACTACTATTTCCCTTTAAATATTGCTTCTCTTTTTTCGATAAAAGCACCAATTCCTTCTTTTGCATCAGCAGTATCGAAGGCTTGGCAGAATAGGACAGCTTCTCTTTCTACACCTTTATAGTAGGAATCATGCTTAGTATAATTTAATAGTTCAATAGTCGACTTTAATGCAAGAGGGCTTTTCTTTGCGATTTTAAAGGCTAATTCCTTCGCTTTCGGAATAAGTTCTTCATCTGTGAAGGCATGATTAGCTAATCCACATTGCACAGCTTGTAATCCTGTAATTGGCTCACTTGTAAATAGCATTTCAGCGGCCATTGCCGTACCGACATAACGAGGTAACCGTTGTGTGCCTGCAAATCCAGGAATTAATCCAAGCTGTAGCTCAGGCAAACCTAGTTTTGCTCTTTCTGTTACTAAACGGATGTGACAGGCCATAGCCAGTTCCAATCCCCCGCCAAGCGCTGCTCCATGAATAGCTGCAATAACCGGTTTTGGAAAAGATTCAATTTTTTCAAATACAGATTGACCATTTTTGGTCAGTTTCTCGAAAGCTTTACCGTTTTCTACTTCTGTAAACTCTTTAATGTCTGCTCCAGCAGAGAAAAACCTACCTTCTCCATGAAGAAGGACAACCCGTACGTTCTCGTTCTCCGCAATTTGATCGAAGGCTTGTGACAGCTCTCTAATGATTACCGAAGACAACGCGTTTGCAGGTGCATGATTAATCGTTATAAAAGCAACATGATTCTCGATTGAAAGCTTAAGGTATTCCATATCTATCCCTCCCGGCATGCTAGTCAAACTTTTTTTGAAAATTCAATATGTATCACTTCCCCATAAAACTGGAAAGCTGATTAATCGATTTTTTTGAGGATGACTAAGCCACCCTCTATTAAAATCGTTAACTTTTCAAGCTGCATCCACCCAGTAGAAGGCGGTGAACATCTTTTGCAAGGTCTGAGAGTGAATACTTTTGCTCATTCATCACCCAAGTTGTCACTGTTTCGTCAATCGTTCCAAAAATCATCTGCCTAGCAAGTAAATGATTTAAATCCGGCGAAAATTCGCCGTTCTCTTTTCCTTCTATAATGATCTGATCAATTAAATTTAAATATCCTCTTAACACATCATTAATTCTTAGGCGTAATTCTTTATTCGACTGTCTTAATTCCAACTGAGTGACGATTGCTAAATTCACGTCTTCTGAAAGGATTTGAAAATGTTTTTGAATGAGCACATACAGCTTTTCTGAAGCTGAGCTCTTTCCCTTAAGTTCTTCTTCAATCTGTTCTACAAAATAGCCCATCTTTTCATGAAATAATGATATTAAAATATCTTCTTTATTTTTAAAATAAAGATAAATGGTGCCATCCGCTACGCCTGCTTGCTTGGCGATTTTGGATACTTGTGCTTGATAATAGCCGTTTTGGGCGATGATGATAACAGCTGCATCAATAATTTGATTATACTTCGGTCTGTTGCTTTTCACTGGATGTCCCCTTTCAGAAAATGAATGAATCATCATTCATATTTCTATCATAAAATGGCGACCCTTTACTGTCAAGCAAAAACTTCTTAAGAGTCCTACACATTCCAATATGTTTATTGTACAGCTCAGATCTTTAGGTTGTCCAGTTGTTCTGTAAAAACACGGAGCTAAATTAACAACTGCTCCGTAAGAAGGTTAAGCTTCTTTAGGCTTCTTTTCTTTCCTCTGATATTTTTTTCTTTTCTTCATCAATAAGAACTCTGCGTAATATCTTTCCAATCGTCGTTTTAGGAAGTTCCTCTCTAAATTCATAGCTGCGCGGTACTTTATAGGAAGCTAGACTCTTTCTCGCAAACTTGTTCAATTCTTCTTCTGTCACACTTGCATCTTTTTTCAGAACGACATAGGCTTTGACCGTCTCACCACGATATGGATCTGGGATTCCTGCCACGACTACCTCCTGAATGGCCTCATGCTCATATAGTACTTCTTCGACCTCACGAGGGTAAATATTGAAGCCGCCTGCAATGATTGTATCTTTTTTCCTTTCGACTACATAAAAGAAACCTTGCTCATCCATGTAACCTAAATCGCCTGTAAGCAGCCAGCCGTTTTTAAATGTGTTTTCCGTTTCTTCCGGACGATTCCAGTATCCCTGCATTACCTGCGGCCCTTTTATTGCAATCTCACCAATTTCATTCGGCGGAAGCTCTTCGCCACTTTCTAGTGACAGAATTACTGAGTCCGTATCCGGCCAAGGCAATCCAATGCTTCCTTTAACCCGAGGCTGATCCCAAATAAAGTTGGCATGGGTAACCGGAGATGTTTCCGTAAGACCAAAGCCTTCAACCAGCTTCCCGCCCGTAATTTTCTCAAACTGCTCTTGAATCTCTAATGGAAGTGGTGCTGAACCGCTTATACAAGCATTGATAGAAGAAAGATCATATTTTGCGAGATCCGGATGGTTCAAGAGACCGATATACATCGTTGGTGCGCCTGGAAACATTGTTGGTTTCTGCTTTTGAATTGTTTTCAGCGTTGCTTTAACATCGAACCTTGGCATAATGATCATCGTGTTCCCTTCCATAACGGAAAGAACCAATACAGTCGTCATACCGTACACATGGAAAAATGGAAGAATCGCTAGAATCCGTTCTTCACCACGTTTATTTTTATAAAGCCAAGCATTACACATTTTCGTATTTGCAAGCAAGTTCTTATGGGTGAGCATAACCCCTTTAGGAAAACCGGTTGTTCCTCCTGTATATTGTAAAAGGGCCAGGTCATTCTGCACATCAATCGGCTCAGCGACTTCTTCTGGTATTTTTCGTTTCATGATTTCAGTAAATAGATGGTGATTACCCGCATGCTCCACATTGATGACAATACCGTATTCCTTTTTTTGAATAAAGGGATAGATAAGATTTTTCGGGAAAGGCAAGTATTCTTTGATGGCGGTTATAATGATGTGTTCTATTTCTGTTCTTGGGGCAACCGCAGTGACACGGGGAAATAAAATATCCATCGCTACGATTATTTTCGCTCCGGAGTCTTTCATTTGATACTCGAGTTCGCGTTCCGTATAGGTTGGATTAGTTTGAACTATGACTCCCCCAGCCATTAGTATCCCAAAAAAGCTAATGACACCTTGCGGACAGTTAGGAAGCATGACGGCAACTCGTTCTCCCTTTTGAAGACCGATACCTTTTAAATAGGCTGCGAACTTTAAAGCTGATACGTACACTTCTTTGAAGGTTAATTCCTTTCCCTGGAAATGAATCGACACCTTATCAGGAAATTCATCAGCGGACTCTTTCAAAAATGAATAAAGAGGTTTATCTTCATACGACAAAACAGCTGGTATTTGTTCCGGATAAATAGCTTGCCACGGCTTATTGCTCATTTGCCCCCTCCTTCTGAATATTCTCAATACTCTTTTCCATTATAATACAACCGGGATTTTCTTACAATTGCTGAAATTTAGAAAAAGTAAGCATAAAGGCTGATAATCAGTAGTAGAGCAGTGAAACCTCGAATCTTTAAGATTTATAGGTAGGGGTTCTAAAATAGAGTAAAGGGGCAGGTAGATTGATACTTTCCTTACTTCTCGCATAATTTTTTCTTAATTTGTTCACTTAATTTTCAAGTTCAGTCGTAAAAAGTTAAATGATATGAAATGAGTTTATCGCAATATGCCGGGGTTTATTAAAATATTTAATAAGAGAAGGCTGCTTTTCATAAATAACTTTGTATGGCTCCTAAGAGATTTAATCTAACGGATTAATTCATTCTACATTACAAAATTATTGAATGAGTTGATTCTTTTTTTCTTCCTATAAGAGATTGCTGCTGATATTGTGTTGGTGTAACACCTTCATGTTTTTTGAACACCCTTGCAAAATAATTTGGATCGGAGAATCCACATTTCTCGCTTACTTCCATTACGTTTTCCCTGCTGTAGGTCAAACATTTTTTCGCTTCTTCAAGTCGACGGACCGTAACATATTGAGTAATCGTATAACCAGTCTCTTGTTTAAAAAGTCTGCTAAGATATTGGCCACTAAGAAAGACCAACCTGGATAAAGTATCTAAATTTATATCTAAGTGATAGTTATTTTCTATATATTCCATGACTGTTAAAATATCGTCATGTTCACAGGGTGCTTTTAAAGAAGCTGAAACCGAGCGCTTTACTAAAGGTATATATTTGTTTAAGGCTTGCTCGATTTCTTTCGGGTGAGCAGGTTTTAATAAATAGTCACCTGTTCCTGACTTAGACGTTTTAAATGCTATGTAACTTTCATCGTACCCCGTTAGGAAAATAATTTGGCATTCCGGAACATCTCTTTTGATCATTTCCGCTGCCACCAAGCCATCCATGATAGGCATTTTAATATCCATAAGGATAACATCCATTCGATTTTGTTTAGCTATGTTCATGGCCTCCACCCCGTTTGTAGCTTCGAATAATTGGCTTATTCCTAGATTTGCTCTTTTAATTATCATTGTTAGCACTTCTCGTTCTAATGGTTCATCATCCACAATCATTACCTTCAAGACAAACACCTCCTGGATTAGGGATGACTATCCGTACCTTTGTGCCATTTCCAGGTTGGCTTTCTAACGCTGTAATACCGTACTCTTCCCCAAAATAAAATTGAATTCGCTTATGGACATTATTCATCCCAATTCCTGTAGTATGACTATTTTTTCTCACACTTGGTTGTAAAAAAATAGAGGATAACGTTTCCTTTGTCATCCCCACTCCGGTATCAGAGATTTCTATTACGACATTGTCATTTTTTATAAAAACATGAATTTTTATATCAACTGTACTATTATTTGGTTCAAACCCGTGAATGATAGCGTTTTCAATTATAGGTTGAATAGAAAGAATAGGCATTTTCAATGCTTCGGCATCAACTTCTACTATTTCTTCGTATTGAATTCTGTTACGAAAACGAGACTGTTGAATACTTATGTAATTTTTAACATAATCCAATTCTTCTTTTAACGAAACATGCTGATCTATATTACGCAGACTGTACCTCATGATTTTAGCCAATGAATACGTCACTTTTTGTGTTTGTTCCGCGTTCTCTAAATAAGCTAATCGGGAAATAGTGTTTAATGTGTTAAATAAAAAATGAGGATTAATCTGGGATTGCAATACCTTAAACTGTGCTTCCTCAAGAAATTTCTCCAGTGTGGCACGAACCTCCATCTCCTCCATCAACTTTTGATTCTTCTCATTTAACTCATCCTGCGCAAGATTATTAGCACCAGTTTTGATAATATAATTAGCTACTAGCTGAAGCATTTCTATTACTGCTTCAATTCGCTTGCGACCTGTAAATTCAATCTTCTCTACATAAAGCTGTATGAGCTCTTGATCCATTGGTATATGTTTTATTTTCTCCCTAATCTGGTTCACATGCTTTTCATCACGATTTTCTAACAGCACCTGGCCACATAAAACAGATCCAAGGTACTCCCCATTAAGAATAATAGGAGCAGCTATATCAACTAGACCAGAATGGCAATAATGCAAGATGGGCTTTGCCTGTTTTGCTGCAATGAGCCCCACCTTTTGATCCGACAATACACAGCATTGCAAACCTTCTTGGGAGGAGCGCATATGGTTACAAAAACTTGTGAAATTAGTTGGCATGGTTACAGGTATCCCCTGCTGATCCGCAATTATTACTCCAAAACCGGTAGCATCTGAAAAGCGTTTCTGGATATCCTGAAGAATATCCACATTCACAACATTACGTAATGTCAACATAGTTAACCTATACCTCCACGTTAATTATCTTTTTATTTTGAAAATTAAAAATCATATGTCTTTTTACATTATAACTAATTAATTTTCAATAAAAAGTATAAAGTTCCGGAGTCAACCAAATAAATTTTTTTGTGAAATAAAAAGACTTGAAGACATGTCTGCCTTAGAACTAAGAAAGCCTTCTTTCTGATGTTAGACTTGGTGCAAATTCGGTTCAATTGTCCCTGTCTGATGATTTACATAACGAGCTAGTACAAATAAGTAGTCAGACAATCGATTTAAATATTTTATTACAATTGGATTTACCGGTTGTTCTTTGTTAATTGCGATTGCATTACGTTCCGCTCTTCGGACAATGGTTCTTGCACTATGAAGTGATGCACCGATTGGACTTCCACCAGGCAAAATAAAATTAGTAAGAGCTTTAAGGTGTTCTTCCATTTTATCTATTTCTTTTTCCAAGAAGTGAACATCTTCTTCTTCTATCGGCCACCCCACTTGTTTCCCTATAGGAGTAGCTAATTCTGCTCCAATGTGAAACAATTTCGTTTGAATAATATGTATTGTTTCCTGTAATGACTTCCATTTCTCTTCGGCAGGAGCAAAAGAAAAAGCTAACCCAATCATGGAATTGGCCTCATCACATGTTCCGTAAGCTTCAACATACACAGATGCCTTTGACACTCTCTTTCCATATACGAGACTTGTTTCACCTTTATCACCAGATTTAGTATAAACCTTCATTACTTACACCCTCTCTATTTTTTTTGATAATTATATACCGCTCTCATCATGAAGATTTTCATAAAAAATGATAATCGCTAAACCAGAAATCGGTGGAATTCTGATTGTTAAGAGGCTTAAAAAATCTCTGCATTATGGGAAATCACTCTGGTATCAATGCCCTCATTTCAGTTCACGTTATTTAAGGCGAATGTCCATAAAAGCCCAGTTGATTCATGTAACAATCAGTGAAGAAGATAAGGAACCTCCACTGATTGTAATTTTGCTTTATTCATGGAGAATCCCAATTAATTTTTAAATTCATACAGTGCATCAACTGCACTCTGAGCTACGCGTATATCTTCATCAACGGAGCCACCACTTACACCTACTGCTCCGATAATTTGCCCGTTATTATACAATGGAATGCCTCCGCCAAATACAACAACCCGTCCGTTATTTGTAGTATTAATACCATAAAGTTCTTTTCCATTTGCAGCTACTAGAGCCAAATTCTCTGTCGTCATTTTCATGGCTATTGAAGTCCACGCTTTGTTTTGCGCAAGTTCAACGCTTACCAATAAAGCATCATCCATTCGGTGACAGGCGACAAAATTCCCTCCTTCATCCACAATGCTTATAACCATAGGTACTTTAATTTCGTTCGCCTTCTTTTCAGCACTCTCAATCAGATTTTTTGCTAATGTTAAATTGATATGACTCATTTTCCGCCACCCTTTCCTCTTAAAAAGCTAATGGCAATCCTTTAACTAAACGAGCTGCGTTCTTCCCTAATTTGCGACCGTTTTGAATGATGTCTTGTAAATAAGGTTCTTCCTGCTTCAAATTCTCGTGATGTACACATATATTCCCAACGCGATCGATGCCAATCCCCACTTTCAATGGAGACATACATGCTGCTTTACTCCCTAGTTCAATATAGTTGCTCGCTTTATCACATTTTTGCACTAAAAACGAAACCCCTTCTTCTTCTAGTCCTGCACATATTTCTTGAATTTGATTAACATTAAGAGCGCTGTCGTACAAAATTGCAATGTTTACTTCACGTTTATTCATTTAAATACCTCGTGCCTGACAGTGGCTAATATCAATCCAGTAGCCACTGCATTTCTCGGACCTTCTGTGCCGCGTATATTGGCAAAACCTGCTACAATCCCGTACTTACCCAATTCCTCTGTTAACATTTGTGGAATTTCAAAGTCTAGTGCAGATCCCCCCACCATAACGACAAAAGAAAGGTGCTTTAAATTACCTGTGGGGATTACCCGCTTAAGGGCGCGCAGCGCATTCGTCACAAACACCCTCCGTTTTGCACTTCTTCGGGTATCTCTAATTTTCTCCATAGATGCTTTGGTTGCTAAAGGGATAAGATCATCTTCTTCCCGGATTACAACTTTCCCAAATGTATATGGAGGAAAAGGGGTTTCAGAAAATAGCATCGTTCCGTCTTCTAGCTGCATATGGAATAAACTTAATACTTTTCCTAAAGGATGCTTTTTTATTTTTTCAGCGAGTTCCTTGTTGCCTAAAGCGAGTTCAGAATTTATGAGCATCGTGACCATGTCCCCTGCCCCAGCCAAGTGACTCGATTTAATTTTGCCCGATTCATTCATCATTGCAGCATCAGTAGACCCTCCACCCATATCGAGAATTACGATTGGCTTTCTCGTACCAGGGGTCGTTAGGGCTCCTCGAATGGCCATTTCCGCTTCAATACCGCCAATTTCTACGGCGACGCCAATTTCCTTTTCCAATAAAGAAGCCACTCTTTGGACAGGAACTTTGTCTGTTTTAACCATTGAGGCTAAAGCGACTCCGCTTTCCATGGATAGCTCACCCGCCATAGCCCCGTTAATTGAAGTCGGCATTACTGCATCAACGGCGAGAAAGTCAGAGATTGTAATATCATTTGGTAATTGTCCAGTGAGTTGGGCTAAATCATGCCGGAGACCATTAAACATCCCTCCAACATTGGTGCCTGTTTCTCCATAGACGTCTACCAATACTTCTAGCTTTTCATAAGTATTCATTATCGCTGCAGCTCCATCATTAATGGACACTTCTAGCTTTTGGTTATTCGCTCCTTTTAGAAGGACCCTTCCCGCTTCTATTTTTCGTTCGACAACTTCCCCTTTTGGTGTTCGAATTACCACCGCTGATCGATTGCCAACTAATGCTTTGGCAACTAACGCAATTTGTATCGTTTGGTCAGGATCCAATTGAAAAACAGTAGAAAGACCGTATGGATTGCTTAACGTCCGAATCACATGGCCCGGTAAAGCCACTTCTACTGCTGCTAATTTCAACAGAGGAACTTTTTCAATCATAGCTACCTCGTCCACGATGGGAATCTTTTTGTTCAGACGATTGTGTATTAATACTCCATCATCTTTTTGTACAACGGCACCGGTGATAGAAATCCCTTGACTTACTACCCGATTCAATCGGTGAGCAGCCCACTCATAATCAAAGTTTCTAGGGATAACAGCAATATAGTCTTGCCCCTTTTTTTCTACGTCCAATAATTGATCAATCAACACCGTTATTCCCACTCCTAACCCTGCTCCACCCGGAGTATCAGGGTTATGACCTATCATAGAAGATTCCGTGATAATGGTTTCGCTAATGAGATCCATGGCCAAATCACCTATAACCGGCACAGCATCATTCAAGCGAATAAGATCAATGTCTTTTAACTCGATGCCTGCTTTTTTAGCTGCTTCCTGCAAAGCTAGGCGAATGCCTTTCACGTTATCAGTCGTTCCTTTTATACCCGTTGTTTTCACTAAATACTGTGAAAAAAACTCTGTATGGTTTCCTTCCACACTTGCAATCGCCACTTCCGTTGATGAATTTCCGATATCTACACCAGCTAGAATCTTTTTCATCACTCTTTAATCCTCATTCCTCTTTAGCCTTCCTCGTCTTTCATACACATCTGCAGCTTCGCGAATTAATTTTGCATTCTCTAATGCCCCATACTCTTCTTCTAATTCATTAGCTATCGCTAAAAGCTGTTCTTTAGTCGAACGATTAGGGCGCATTGCATTATAAATTTGTAAGATACGGGCATCGGAAATATTAATCATTTCCGATGCTCTACGGAAGTTTTTTGCCAGCTGTGTTCTTCCTAAACTTTCACTAATATCTGCGTGCATTTCAAGCGTTTTTGGACTGATACGCAAGTCTGTTTCAGTTACGTCTCCTTTTAAAGCAGCATCCAATGTTAAATCATTGTAGGGTTTTTCTGTACGTGAAAATAATAAATCAGGCCTTTTTATCCCGAGTGGATAGTCATTTTTTGTTAAATTTACCTTTTTTTTCGTTGTTAGATTTTCCATCTGAATTCCCTCCTAGTCTTTAATTAAAAATTCTACTTTTAATTCAACTGGCTTTTGATCTGGAATAATAGATTGGCACTCTTTTAAATAGAGCAAGGCCGCTGCTGCTTGGTATTTAGGCCGTGTCATTTCGTCATTTAACACCGGTACAGGGCTAGGGCTTTCCCCTAGCGCGTACATGGCCGCGTTTCGTCCAATCGCCCTATACATGTCTAACGTAATTAAAGGTGATTGAGGAAATAATTCAAGATTGGTGAGCGGGTCTAAATCTCGTTGATGGATTACTGCTGTTCCCCTAGATTGCAGGCCTATACTGATTCCTGAACCACTCATTTGGGCTCCTCCATGTGCCATAAAAGCCAAATCAGCAGTGCGCAAGCTGCGAATGACCCGTGGTACGGCACCTTGCTCTTCAATCCCGGAAAGGATTTCACGTAGGACAGAAGCGTGATCGACTTTCACAATTGTTTTATTCATTTCTTTTCCAAAAGCAGGAGCGATCGCTACGATCACTTCTCTCGGATTTGTTCCTTTCGTGGCCGTTCCGATATCTGTTAATTTCATCTCTATTAAAAATGTTGTCGTCATATTCAATTCCCCCTTAATCAAAATCTTGCGGACTAATGGCTTGACGAATGTTTTTAATTTCTTCCCATCTTTCCGGACTGAGTCGATAGCCCGTCCCAGGTCCCTTGTAATCGTTTTCATCATTTACCGCACTTATAACCACATTATCTTTATTAATAATGGCTGATGTATGTAAATAGTCACCAGCTACCCTATGTTTCAACATATTGAAAATTCGTTCTGCAGTTTGTCGATAGCCACGCTTAGCTAAGATAAGAGCTACATCAAAACCTGAAATCCCATCTCGTAGTATTCGCTCTGCTGCCTTTAAATCTTCAACAACATTACGCTGCGGCATATCTACACTGCTGTTAGCATAAGTAGCCGCTTCGATTTCCTCATCTGTAATCACAGGGAATCCTAGCTCTTCGAAAATAACTTGTAAAGCTTTTGCTGCTTGATAACGGGTTTTGATAAGGCTTTCTTCATCCACCGGTTTTAATCCGCCGTCCACCATCATATCTCTTTGAATAATTAAGTAATCGTCCAAATCACTAGAATCCATATTAGAGCCTGCAAACATATCCTCATTGTTTGGTACAGCAGCAAATCCGGCAAAGATAAAATCTGTACCAGGAAGCATTTGACATAGCATTTTAGCGCTGCGTCGGATTTCCGAATGAGAAAAGGTTTGGTCATTTCCCGAAGCTACCTCCATATCAAACAATGTAGTAGCTAGGTTTTCTGCTAAGACAGCGCGGATTCCACTCGGTACCGAGGCTGGTATGCCAATACAACTGATGGAACCGTTTTGCAGCCCTTGAACGCCCGCTCCTTTCGCCATCATGACACAGCGAATCTCTAAATAAAGCATTGATTTTCCTTCTGCTCCGGCCATTTGCACCTCGGAACCAGTACCTGATGTAAAGCGCATTTTAGCACCTCTTGAAGCATAGGCAGAGGCTAAAAATGATTTCGACCAAGGCGTGTCATCCCCATCCATGAAGACTGATTCCGTACCATAGATAGAGACAGTTTCCGCATAAGAAGTCATTCCAAGCATTGCTAAGCGAAGTTCCGTCGCTTCTTCTAAAGAATCTTGAGTCAAGATTCCATTCCTTGCAGTTTGGGAACCTACAAGTAATGCCAATGCGTTAAAGGGGGCATAACGGGCAACTCCGACAGTTGTTTCTTGTTCATCAAATCCATAGAGTCCGGCTTCGGCAGCGTCTGCTGCCATTAATACAGGATTATCTCGTACATTCGTCACATGACATTGGTTAGACGGTGTTTTCCTTGCCCTCATTTTTTGTAAAGCCATCATCATTTCAACAACATTCATATGATTTAGGACTTCTAGAACTTTTGCGGGTGTGAGCCCTTTTGACAATCTAACAATTTCTGAACGAGACACATTAATATCCACGAGTTTCTTAGCAATCTCCAAGCTGTCAAGAGCCATGACTTGTTCGGTTAAGCTTCTATCTATTGTGTAATCTGCAATAAATTGATCTAACATATCAAAGTCTTCTCGTCTTTTCCCATCCAACTCTACTATCTGACCATTTTCTATTGTAATAGAAGGCTTGGGATCATTAGGGCTCGACATAGCAACAAATCCCATTTCAGGCCATTCTTTAACAAATCCATCTTTATTGACCGGTCTTTCTTCTAAGATCTCAAATCGTTTTGAGCGTAGCATAAGCGAATCCCTCTTTCTATGATTAGTTAGTTATTGAATAGCCTACATTAATGAGTTAATAAAAGAAGTAGAGACTTCTTCTTGGGTACAATAGCCACCATCAAAAGGCAATATTAAGGGCTTAATGATAATGATCTCCACCCTTTTTTAGCTTGGATATCATATTCTACTTTGTTAACTGTTTGATGGAGTTTTTATGACAATGTCCCTCCTTAAATTTGTTTCGTTTGTTTTATTATAATTTTCAGAATTATATATGTACCTAGACACAATTTGCATTCACTAGCATTTTTTTTACTTTTTAGCTATTAAATTTATTGACGAGTGACTAAACTCCGATTTTGAATTAGCCTTTGGTGTTTGAACACAGTATCTTAAGAAAACTCCTAACCTTGCAGACCTTAAAAAATGGAACAAAAAAAAGGAGTAATCTTTACTCCTTTTTGAACTTTAGTTTTTAATTCTATACCAATATTTATATTTTTCTTCAAACCCTAATTTAGCGTACAGGTTTAATGCAGGGGCATTCGATAATATAACCTGTAGGTAAGCATATTTCGCCCCATTTTCTTTTCCCCAATGCAAGAGATTTTTAATGAGTTTTGCTCCATACCCTTGGTTTCGAAATTTTTCTTGCGTAACAATATTGAACAACCCTAAGTATTCGCCTTCTAAAACGCCCAGTCCACACGCTAACACTGTTCAGCTTTTATCAGTCAGCAACATAAAGCATCTATCTGGAATAATATTCTCTAATTTTTTTAAAATTGTTTGATCATGATCACTTATATGGTTTAACAGACAGAAATTACGAAACCAGTTTTCATTTAATTGATTATAATTGAACTACCCACCACTTATCGACCTTACGGTCTGATTGAAGTGGGGGATTCCTAAGAACATTAGCCTATCGGCCAATTTTTAATTAGGCTACTCCCGTAATTCCTACGGTTAGAAGCCTTATGGCTTCATTCATTAGATTGAGTCCTGCGTTAATATCTCGATCGTGGTAAGTAGAACAAAAAGGACAATCCCATTCACGAAGATTCAGATGTTTAACGTCTTTATTTTGGTAACCGCAGCTAGAACACAATTGGCTAGAAGCAAACGTTTTAGATACGGTCACGATTTGTTTACCATACCAGTTTGCTTTGTATTCCAACATTTTTTTGAATTGGTACCAAGATACTTCACTAATAGCCTTAGCTAGTTTGTGATTTTTCATCATATTCGACACTTGCAAGTCTTCCATTCCAATCACATCGTGGTTTTTGATGATTTCGGTAGAAACTTTATGTAAGTAATCCATTCGGGCATTTGACATTTTTTCGTGTAGGATAGCCACTTTTCGTTTTTGTTTTTGATAGTTTTTGGCTTCAGCCAATGGCTTATTTTGATTCAAGGCTATTTCTTGTCGCCTTGAAAGAATCCGTTGTGCTTTGGCCAATTTCTTTTCGACCGTCCGGAAGAATTTTGGGTTTTGATAGACCGTACCATCTGAAAGAATAGCAAAGTTCTTCAAACCAACATCTACACCGCACGAACGATTCGTTTTAAGAAGTACTTGTACATTGGTTTCGGCTAAAACGGAAATGAAATATTTACCCGAAGAGTTCCGCCTGATTGTGGCATTGATGATTCGCCCTTCGACTTCGCGGCTTTTAGCAAAACGAACTAGACCGAGTTTTGGCAATTTGATTTTGTTTCCAACAATTCCAATATTCCCATTCGTATGTTTAGTTGTATAGGACTGGATAGGATTCTTTTTCGATTTGAAGCGTGGTGACTTGTTTTGCTTTTTATAATATCGACTATAGGAATCTGCTAAATTTTCCACCGATTTCTGTAAGGCAATACTGTCTACTTCTTTCAGGAAAGAATACTCTTTCTTTAAAGCTGGAAGTTCTTTGATTGTTGCGTATTTATTCAGAAAAGAACCTTTCCATTCATTAGAGGGTAATTGGCCGTTCTGCTTCATTTCTTCACAGATATACCAGTAGGCATCTTTCTCCTTTTGTTTGCCTAAAAAGAAGTTATAGACAAAACGGGAGCAGCCGATCGTTTTATTGATTAGAACTAGTTGTTCTTTAGTTGGATAGATTCGAAATTTATAAGCTTTGTTTACGACCATTGGTTTCACCCCCTTATAGTTATTATTAAACACCGAACGTATGTTTGTCAAAAGATTACTTTGGCTTATGCCAACCGCCATTCATCTCCCCTTACCGTTGGGCTCTCGCCCTTCACACGTTTGAAGAGGGAATATTCTGGCGGGAAATGATAAATTTGCGTTTGCAGTGCCGGTAAAGCGTTCATTGATAGTTCTTCAATCTTTTGTATCAGTTTAGACTGATACACTTTTCGTCCTCCTCTTCCAAACTGTCAATATAACCATTTATACACTCAAAACATCATTTTTTAATAGGAGCTCAAATAAAAGAAGCGACACAAAGGCCGCTTCTATCAGGTGAAGAATATCATATAAATGATTCCAAGCAGAAAAAAAATTCCGCAACAAACGATTAGGATTTTTGCAAGTTTCTCCACAGTTTTCTCCCTCTCATGCAGAGCATTAAGAAATTCCAGCGCCGATGACAAAAGATAAAGCGATTGAAATGATCATCGATAGGAATCCAACTGCCCGATTATCTTTTTGTATCTCTTCATCTATTTTAAATCCAGGCGTCATAAATTCAAAAATAAAATAACCGATCAGCAGCAGGACAAATCCGTATACGCCCCAGCCAATCATTGTAATTATCGAGTTCTGAAGGAGAATAGATTGTTGAAATACATAGGCAATCCCAAAAATCTTGCCGCCTGTGGCCATCGCGACAGAAAGATTTCCCTGTTTGATTTCCTCCCAATTTTTGTACTTTGTGACAAGTTCAAAAATGGCTAAAAAAACAATAATGCACAAAATAACAACACTGTAACGAGCAGCTATATATACATATTCATTTTCCCACATGTTCTCCATGGTACAACTCCCGAATGGTAACTGACCATCCGGCTTGGCAGAATAGCCGGAATGACCACTTTCCTTTATTTAAATTCTACCACCGTCACACCTGTTCCACCTTCTGCAGCCTCGCCGAACCGAATTCGTTTGACAGAGCGGTGATGTTTCAAGTATTCCTGAACACCTGACCGGAGAGCTCCCGTTCCTTTACCGTGAATGATAGAGACACTCGAATATCCGGCCAGCAGAGCATCATCAACATATTTCTCCACTCTGGACAGTGCATTTTCGAAACGTTCCCCACGAAGGTCAAGCTCAAGGCTAACGTGATAATCTCTTCCTTTTATCGTGGTAAGAGGTTTCGTTTCTTTTACTTTTGTAGTCTTAATGAATTCTAAGTCAGATTCCTTTACCTTCATTTTCATGATTCCGATTTGAACCTGCCATTCATTACTTGAAGCTTTCTCAATTAGATGACCTTTTTGTCCAAAGCTAACAACCTTAACTTCATCTCCAGGTTTTAAGCTTTTATCCAACGGTTTAGCCACTTTATTTGCTGATTTTTTTATTTTAGGCGCTGCATCTTCAAGTCGCTTTTTCGCGTCGATTAATTCATGCTCTTTGACATCAGCATGCTTTTCAAGACGCAGTTTACGTAAATCAGCAATAATTGCTTCCGCTTCTTTTTTTGCATTTTCCACAATGGCAGCTGCTTCTTTTGCTGCCTTTTCGACCATCGCATCCCGTTCTTCATGGTATTCACCAATTTGCTTTTGAAGGTCTTTATGAAGAATTTCAGCCTGTTTCAGGTGATCTGCGGCTTCTAGTTCCTCTTCTTCGGCCTTCTTACGGCTATCTTCAAGGGACGCTATCATATTCTCAACTTTATTCGTATCTTCACCGATATGGCTGCGGGCGTGGCTAATAACGCTCTCTTCCAAGCCAAGACGCTTGGAAATTTCAAACGCATTACTCCGCCCCGGTACACCAATCAACAGTTTATATGTTGGACTCAAGGTTTCTACATTAAATTCAACACTTGCATTTATGACGCCTTCCCTGTCATATCCATACGCTTTCAATTCTGGATAATGGGTCGTTGCAATCACACGTGCACCGCGCTTATAAACTTCATCCAAAATCGAAATGGCTAATGCGGCACCTTCCTGAGGGTCAGTTCCCGCTCCAAGCTCATCGAATAAAACAAGGCTATCATAATCGACATTCTTTAGGATATCGACAATATTGACCATATGGGAAGAGAATGTACTTAAGCTTTGTTCAATCGACTGTTCATCGCCAATATCGGCATAAACAGAGGAAAACACAGCCGTTTCAGACCCATCCAGCGCAGGGATTTGCAGACCGGACTGGGCCATTAACGTACAAAGGCCAATCGTTTTAAGGGTAACGGTTTTACCCCCTGTATTGGGACCAGTGATGACGATTGTCGTAAATTCATCACCTAGGAAAATGTCATTAGCCACGACAACATCACTCGGAATGAGCGGATGCTTCGCTTTGAATAATTTCACGCGTCCTTCATTATTTAGAATCGGTTTAGACCCTTTTATCGCTTTTGCGTACTTTGCCTTGGCGACAAGGAAATCGACTTGTGCGAGCACCTTAACATTGTGAAGCAATTCCGGGGTGAACTCACCGACTTTTTCCGATAACTCGACTAAAATCCGTTCTATTTCCTGTGTTTCCTTCACTCGTGTTTCCTGAAGTACATTATTCAATTGAACGATTGCCTGTGGTTCAATAAACAACGTTTGTCCGGATGAAGATTGATCATGAATGATCCCGCCATACACACTTCGATATTCCTGTTTTACTGGGATAACAAAACGGTCATTGCGGATTGTGATAATGGCGTCTGACAACATTTTCGACGCATTGGAGGAACGAATCATACTTTCGAGTTTTTCCCTGACACGGCTTTCGTTCGTACGAATCTGGTTTCGAAGGGTACGCAACTTATCACTCGCAGAATCCATCACTTCGCCGTGCTCACTAATAGCATAAGTAATTTCCTGCTGCAATTCAATCAACGGATGAAGTGAATCAATATATTCTGCTAAAAGTGGAACTTCGATTTCCTGCTCCGCGATTTCATCAAAGAAACGACTCAGAATTCTGCCGGCACGAAGCGTACTCGCAAGCTCCATCAATTCCATCGGTGAAAGCATACCGCCAATCTGAGCCCGTTTTGCATGTGGACGGATATCAAAAATTCCGCCCAATGGCAAATTTCCTTTTAAACGGACAATTTTGGCTGACTCATCTGTTTCTTCCTGCCACCTCGATACTTCCTCAAAGTCAGTAGAAGGCATCAATTGCTGTGCCTTCTCCTTTCCTATGGAAGAGGATGCATGTGAGACTAATTGTTCTTTAATTTTATGAAATTCCAATGTCTTTAAAGCTTTATTATGCATGGAGTTAAAGCTCCTCCTCTTTTGTGGGCAAATAGTTAGTCATTTCTCTTTAAAAACGTTAATAATCCATCAGTATTCTTAGCATTAAGGACAGTGGATTTTTTAATCCAGCCTTTTTTAGCCGAAGAAACCCCGACCGGCATATGTTCAAGCATGTCAATGCTATGAGCATCGGTATTGATCACAATCGGAACGCCTGCTTCCTGTGCCTTCCGTAAATGAGGCGGAGCCAAATCTAATCGATTCGGGTTAGCATTCAATTCCAGTGCTGTATTCGTTTCGAGCGCTAGTTCAATCAGCATATCAATATCAACATCATAACCAGTTCGTTTGCCGATAATTCTTCCAGTTGGATGGGCGATGATATCAACATGCGGGTTATTTAACGCAGTTTTTAAGCGATCCATAATCGTATCACGAGGCTGGGAAAAACTTGAGTGGATTGAGGCGATAACCAAATCCATCTCTGCCAACAACTCATCGTCATAATCAAGTGTTCCATCAGGAAGTATATCCATTTCAATCCCTGAAAGCACGGTAAAATCATCATATTTTTCATTCAGGTCATGAATGATTTGTTTTTGCTCACGTAAGCGTTCCACGGTCAGACCGTTAGCCACTTTCAAATATTGTGAATGGTCAGTGATGGCCATGTATTTATAACCTTTGGCCCGGCACGCTTCAATCATTTCTTCAATCGAATAAGCCCCATCACTCCACGTGGTATGCATATGCAGATCACCTTGAATATCTTCTACCGAAATAAGTGGTTCATCTGCATCATATTGCTCCACTTCCGTTCCATCTTCACGTAATTCTGGAGGAATAAACGGCAGTCCAAAATGATTATAAAAGAGTTCTTCTGTTTCAAAAGTCAATACTTCACCCGTCTCAGCCACTTCTACTCCATACTCACTGATTTTCTCACCGCGATCTTTAGCCAGTTGGCGCATCCGGACATTGTGATCTTTTGAACCGGTAAAATGATGGAGGGTCGTGATAAATTCCTTATCCTTCACGATTCGGAAATCAACAGATATATCATATTCATAATCAAGTACAACTGACACCTTTGTATCGCCGGCTGCAATCACCTGTTTTATGCCCGATAATGAAAGAAGCTGATCCTTCACCGCTTCGGGATGATCAGTCGAAATAATAAAATCGAGATCTTTAATCGTTTCCCTCATACGACGAATACTGCCGGCTCTTGATGAACGGATGATATATTCCATGTTGGTAATAGCCAATTCAATATCATCCGCAATCGGTCTCATGAAGGCAAGCGGAAGCCGATCAGGCCTTGAACCAGCCTCAGCAATCGCAGACAAAATCTTCTCTTCCGTTTTTTTACCGAAACCGGAAAGTGCCGCGACCTTGCCTTCTTCACAAGCGAGTTTCAGGTCATTCACATCATTGATATGAAGCTCTTTATGCAGCTTGGCAATTTTCTTCCCTCCCAACCCTTGAAGTTGTAAGAGCGGAATCAAACCTTTTGGCACCTGCTCCTGAAGCTCTTCAAGAACAGTCGACTTTCCTTCATTGATATACTCTTCAATGACGGCTGCTGTTCCTTTCCCGATTCCACTTAAAGTGGTAAAATCTTCGATTGCCGTCAAACTCCGATCATCCGTTTCTAAGGCACCTGCCGCCTTGCGGAAAGCTGAAACCTTAAACGGATTCTCTCCTTTTAACTCCATATATATTGCAATTTTTTCTAATAATTTAATGATATCTTTTTTATTTACTGTCATTTTTTTCACCGCCGAAAAAATTAGTAGGGTGTCCCTTATTTTCTTTCTTAAAGATACCTTTCTTGGAGGTAAAGTACAAGCAGTCCGATTCTTACTATACGAATCAACTAGAAAGAAGTTTCATCGTTCTCCATACAAAGGGGCCTCACCCTTTCAAAGTATAGGAATCTAGGACTTTGAGAAAGGTAGATAGGCCCTCGTTTACTGTCATTAAGATTATTTCACAAACCAAAGATCTTTAACTTGTTCGGAAAGGAACGGCGTATGTTTCACTATAGATTCTGCCAGAAAAGAGCCGGTTAATGGTTCCTGAATGGAATCCATTGGCAGCAAGGCAGCTATGTATAATATAATAAACATGATAAGATAGACTTCGACAAATCCTAATATCCCGCCACCCCAGCGATTTAGCTGTTTTAAAATCGGCAGATAGGTAATGAAATTGAGCATCGATCCAAGCATTTGCCAAAGAATTTTGGTAGCGAAGAAAATGATTGCAAAGGCAATAGCGTTGTAATACGCCGTTTCAAGCCCTACTGTCTCGAAAAACATATTAATGGTCGAAGAATCACCTATCGTCGGGAATGGGATCCACAATTTCAAATTGGGAGCAAGATCGCCGTAGAACACATAGGCGACAATGAAAGCTACTATAAATCCAGTCATATGAACAGTTTGTAAAATAAAGCCACGCTTTAAACCGATTAATAAACCGATTAAAAGAATGGCCAAAATTGCTAAATCAAGCATGTACTCAGTCCTTCTCTCTCTTTAATTCCAGTTGAAGCTGGTCTAGTTCATCTTTTAATTTAATATATTCGTGGACGGTATTCACGGCCGTTAATACCGCAAGCTTACTCGTATCCAAATATGGATTTTTCATACTGATTTCTCTCATTTTCTCGTCAACCAGCGAAGCAACCTGGCGCATATGACTCGCGCTTTCTGTACCGACGATTGTATATGGTTGTCCGTATATATCAACTGTTGTTTTATTTCGTTTATCGTCTGACAAAATGATGCCCCCAATCTAAACAATCCTAATTCTATCATATCATGAAGTTTTTCGTCATGAAAGAGAGTACAACGTCATTTCTTGCATAAAATTGCAATAATTTGTCAAACGAAATCGACCTTAGGTTGAGGACTCCCTAAAAAAATAAAATTGAGTTAGGAGTTTACTAATTATGTCTCATGTTGTTTTACTTATCAGTCCTTCACAAATAACGGAAATGAAATCTCATTATTCCTCTTCCTTAGCCGCAAAACTGCCACCAGGAAGTATCTTTTCAGCTAAGCCACCCCTATGTACGGTGACCGCCTATAAATCCGGAAAAGTCCTTTTTCAAGGAAAGAATGCTGAAACAGAAGCGGAAAAGTGGCAGAAAGGTGCCGCTGCTCCAAAGAAAAAAGCAGCCTCTACCGCATCAGTTAATGTCCATCGTTATTCACCGCCTGCCCAGATTGGCACCATGTCTGTTATTGGTTCGGATGAAGTCGGGACAGGAGACTATTTCGGACCCATGACCGTCGTTGCTGTCTATGCAAAAAAAGAGCAGCTGCCTCTATTGAAAGAACTGGGTGTCCAGGATTCTAAAAATCTAAAAGACCCACAGATTATCGAAATTGCCAAACAGATTAAAGATGTAGTGCCATTCAGTCTGCTTACTTGTGATAATCCGAAATATAATACACTTCAGGCAAAGGGGATGTCACAAGGGAAAATGAAGGCCCTCCTTCATAACCAGGCAATAAAGAATCTTATGCAAAAAATCCAGCCAGAACAAGCAGAAGCCGTCCTAATCGACCAATTCGCTCAACCTGATGTATTTTTCAACTACTTGAAAGGCCAAGAACTATTTCAGGCAAACGCCACCTATTTGTGCACCAAAGCGGAAGGTATTCACCTTGGGGTAGCTGCCGCTTCCATCCTGGCACGCTATGCATTCGTAAAACGCTTTGATTTGCTGAGTGAAAAAGCCGGTTTCAAAATCCCTAAAGGTGCCGGCTTTGCTGTCGATGAAGCGGCAGCACGATTGATTCACGAAAAAGGAATCGACTCTTTAAATGAATTTACGAAAACCCACTTTGCCAATACGGAAAAAGCGAAGCGACTATATCAACAGAAATATCATAAATAAGGTAATGGTCTGAGTATTTTTATTTGCTTTACACGTGAATTCGCTCTGTTTACTCGTGAGTTCGCCCTGTTTACTCGTGAATTCATCCCGTTTACTCGTGAGTTCGCTCTGTTTACTCGTGAATTCATCCCGTTTACTCGTGAGTTCGCTCTGTTTACTCGTGAATTCATCCCGTTTACTCGTGAGTTCGCTCTGTTTACTCGTGAATTCATCCCGTTTACTCGTGAATTCATCCTGTTTACTCGTGAGTTCGCTCTGTTTACTCGTGAGTTCTGATTATAAAAAGACAGCTTCCCAAAATTCAGGAGGCTGTCTTTTTGAAATTATCCTCGTAGTTCTGCGCCAGCTTTTTCTTTAACAGCCGCAAGTACATTATCATGTGCTTTTGTTATATCCTCGTCCGTTAGTGTGCGTTCCGGATCGAAGTATTTCAGTGAGTAAGCGATGGATTTCTTACCTTGCTCCATTCTTTCACCTTCGTATAAATCGAAGATGCCCACTTCTTTCAGCAGCTTTCCACCGGCTTCTATAATAATGCTTTGAATGTCCCCAGCTTTTGTTGCTTTATCAACAACAAGCGCGATATCGCGTGTGGTCGATGGGTAGCGCGGAATGGTTTCATAGGCAATTGGCGCCACTTCCGCTTCAGCTAATGCTTTTAAGGAAAGTTCAAAAATGTATGTTTCTTTAATATCCAAGTCTTTTTGAACCGTTGGGTGCACCTGTCCGATGAAGCCAATCACTTCACTATTCAACAGTACCTCAGCTGTCCGTCCTGGATGCATATCATTGATTTCCGCTTGGCGATAACTGATTTGATCAGCTAAACCTAGTGTATCGAATAACGCTTCAATCACGCCTTTAGCTACATAGAAATCCACGGGTTTCTTTTCGCCTTGCCATAGGTGGGATTCCCATAGGCCTGTGATAGCCCCAGCAATATGTTCTTTCTCTTCAGGAAGCTCTTGTCCATCCTGCTTAAAGAATACTGAACCGATTTCATATAAGGCAAGTGAATCCAGTTGGCGAGCATTATTGTATTTCACGACTTCTAATAATTGTGGCACGATGCTCAAGCGCAATTGGCTTCGTTCTTCACTCATTGGCATTGCCAAACGAATGGATTCGCGAGTCTCTAATGCGAATTGGGCCGCTTTTTCCTGGCTCGTTAGTGAATAGGTTACTGCTTGGTAAAGGCCTGCTCCTTCAAGGGTACGGCGAGCTTTCCGACGTTTGATTTGATAGTCCGTCAATTGACCTGGAGTTGCTGAACCGATTGGCAACGTTGCGGGAATGTTGTCATACCCATATAAACGTGCCGCTTCTTCAACTAAATCCGCTTCAATCGTAATGTCACCGCGGCGGGTCGGGACTGTGATTGTGAACGTTTCATTGTCAAGCTCTACTCCAAATTGCAGGCGTTTGAAGATCGACTCTACTTCAGATACCGTCATGCTAGTACCAAGAAGTGTGTTGATTTTTTCAAGTGTGATGCTTATTACAGCAGGTTCCATTGTTAATTCGTCAACTTCTGCTGTTCCTTGCAGAATTGTACCGCCTGCATACTGTGCAATTAATTGAGCCGCACGCTCTCCAGCTTCACGTACCCGGGCTGGATCGACTCCTTTTTCAAAACGAGCACTGGCTTCACTGCGTAAACCGTGGTCTTTTGAAGCTTTACGAACAACGGTACCGGCAAAATAAGCACTTTCAATAATTATATTCGTTGTATCATTTTTCACTTCGGAATTAGCTCCGCCCATCACTCCAGCAATCGCAACCGGCTCGTTTCCATTGGTGATTACTAAATGTTCAGGTGTCAAAGTACGTTCCGTCTCATCCAATGTGACCACTTTTTCTGCATCTTTCGCTCTGCGAATGACAATTTCTTTTGAACCAAAACGATCATAATCAAATGCATGTAGCGGTTGACCATATTCAAGCAAAATGTAGTTCGTAATATCGACTACGTTATTATGCGGACGAATACCTGCAGACATAAGGCGAGTCTGCATCCAAAGCGGTGACGGACCGACTTTTACATCTTTGATGATTTTAGCGATGTATAATGGATTATCTGCTTTCGCTTCCACTTTGACACTAATATAATCTGATGCTTTTTCAGCTGCTTCTTCATTCTCGATAACCGGCCATTTTACTTCCCGACCAAGAATAGCCCCTACTTCGTAGGCAACACCAAGCATGCTCAAAGCGTCAGAGCGGTTTGGGGTTAAGCCAAGTTCCAGCACTTCATCGCTTAAGCCAAGCTCTTCTAATGCATCTTTACCTACTTCCGCATCATTTGGAAACACGAAGATGCCTGTTGCATAGTCTTTAGACACAAGCTTGGATTCAAAACCCAATTCTTGAAGCGAACAAATCATACCCTGTGATTCTTCTCCGCGAAGTTTTGCTTTCTTAATTTTGAAGTTGCCCGGAAGCACAGCGCCGACAGTAGCCACCGCGACTTTTTGACCTTTATCGACATTCGGTGCACCACAGACGATTTGAACGGGATTTTCTGACCCGATATCGACTAGACATTTATTCAATTTATCGGCATTTGGATGCTGTTCACGTTCAAGTACATGTCCGATGACAACTCCTTTAAGCCCTTCACTTTTCTTTTCTACCCCTTCAACCTCAATACCGCTTTTTGTGATTTTGTCAGCAAGCTCTGTTGCATTGATGCCGGAAAGGTCTACATAATCTTGCAACCATTTATATGATACAAACATGGTAGGTCCTCCTTTTTAAAATAAAATTTATGCTTCGTGATGATGGAATTGTTTTAAGAAACGAACATCATTTGTATAGAAGTGACGGATATCATCCACACCGTATTTCAACATTGCGATTCGTTCCACACCGATTCCAAAAGCGAATCCTGAGTATTTTTTCGAATCGAATCCAGCCATTTCAAGTACGTTCGGGTGAACAATCCCGCCGCCCAGCACTTCAATCCAGCCTGTTTGTTTACAGACGCTGCAGCCTTTTCCACCGCAGATTTTACAAGAAATATCAACTTCAACAGATGGTTCTGTAAATGGGAAGAAACTTGGACGAAGACGGATTTCACGGTCTTGACCAAATACTTTTTTCGCAAACACGTCAAGCGTACCTTTCAGGTCGCTCATGCTGATGTTTTCATCGATGACCAGGCCTTCAATTTGTTGGAATTGATGGGAGTGTGTCGCGTCATCGTTATCACGGCGATATACTTTACCAGGACAAATAATTTTAACAGGGCCTTGGCCTTTATGTTTTTCCATCGTTCTAGCTTGTACCGGTGAAGTGTGTGTACGCATTAGGATTTCATCTGTGATGTAGAAAGAGTCCTGCATATCACGTGCCGGATGGCTTTTCGGCAGGTTTAATGCCTCAAAATTGTAGTAGTCGCTTTCGACTTCTGGACCTTCTGCAACTGTGTAACCCATACCGATGAATAAATCTTCAATTTCTTCTACAACACGTGTTAATGGGTGAAGATTCCCCTTGTTAACAGGTCGTCCTGGAAGTGTAACATCAATGGTTTCTGTTGCTAGCTTTGCATTGACAGCAGCTGTTTCAAGAGCTTTTTGTTTCTCCTCAATTTTTGAAGCGATTGCTTCACGAACATCATTAGCAAGAGCACCGATTTTCGGCCGTTCCTCCGCTGACAATTTACCCATGCCACGCAATACCTCAGTGATAGGCCCTTTTTTCCCTAAATAAGAAACACGGACTTCATTCAGTTCCTTTAGTTCGGAAGCTGCGGCAACTTTTTGCAACGCTTCTTCCTGCAGTTCTATTAAACGTTCCTGCATCATGTCTTCCTCCTTTATTTTCCTTTTGTAAAAATAAACACAAAAAAACCCCAATCCCAGAAAGGGACGAGGTTTATGTATCGCGGTACCACCCTTATTAGTGCACAAGCAAAAAAACTTCGCACTCACTTCATAAAAATAACGGCTCTTCACCGGAACATTTTTCGGACCCTATGTCTTCCCAATGCCAACTCGAAAGGTGAATTCCCTTAAGCAGCGCCATAAAAATGCTTTCAGTCACGGCATTTTTTCCCTGGTTATGGATATCTTAAGTTACTACTCTTTGTCATCGTTGTTTTCATTATAAAATTCTGTTTTATTATATTATAATTCGTCAGCCGTTTCAAATTGATTTTCGTAAATGGTACATTAAAATCCCAGCCGCAATCCCTACATTAAGAGATTCGCTTTTCCCGTAGATAGGAATATAGAGGTTTTTCGTAGTTTTCTCTAGCAATCCCTTTGCTACTCCCTGTCCTTCATTACCGACAAGCAAAGCAAATCGAGAGGACTTTTCCACTTCTTCAAATGGCGAAGCTCCTTCAAGGGCTGTGCCGTAAACCGGTGTGTCTTTTTGCTTCAATTCATCGATGATTTCAGAAAGGTTTCCTTTGATGACAGGCATATGAAACAGGCTTCCTTGCGTCGAACGGACCACTTTCGGATTATACAGATCTGCACAACCTTCGCCGAGAATGACAGCATCAATTCCAGCCGCATCTGCCGTCCGAATCATCGTTCCGAGATTCCCTGGATCCTGTACCGCATCTATCAACAATAGTTTATCCGGATTAATGGACGCCATACTAATTGATTTCTGCTCACATACAGCTGCAATTCCCTGAGGGGTCTCTGTATCACAAATCGCTTTCATAATATCATTTTTAACATAAATGACTTCTGTGCCTTCTAGTGTAAAATGGGCAGGCATTTCTGTTTCTTCATTAACAATCACTTCAATGACGATTTCTTCTTTTAACGCTTCTTCAACGAGGTGAAAGCCTTCGACTAAATATTTCCCTGTTTTGTCGCGCTCTTTCTTCGTCAATAGCTTTTTCCATTGCTTCACTTGCGGGTTTTTTACGGATTCAATATATTTCAAGGGTAAACGCTCCTTTAACTTTACACTGATTGTCCTATTATAACGCAATTTACATACATATTGCATGCCAGTTTGTGAAATGCTATTAATGTGAGTCATTATGTGTAAGAGGAGGAATAAATGTGAATTTAAACCTAAGGAATGCGATCATTCAAAACGTAACCGGGAATACTCAAGAGCAGCTAGAAGACACGATTGTCGATGCAATTCAGAATGGCGAGGAAAAAATGCTTCCTGGATTGGGCGTATTATTCGAGGTCATTTGGCAAAATTCATCTGAGCAGGAAAAACATGAAATGATTACTGTTCTCGAATCAGGATTAAAAAAATAACAGCCCTCGCAGGCTGTTATTTTTTTGTATTCGCTTACTTCGGCACTACTTTATCAAAGCCTGACTTTAGTTCATCGATAGATACTTCTTCATCGAGCAGCAAGATGAATTTTTTTGCGCTCACTTCTTCAAGCATCGCTTTTGTCTCATCATAAGAGTAGCCGTATTTCGTGAAAAAGCTGCGTAAATCTCCAGATCCTTCATCTGTGAAGTAGTGGAAGATTCTTAAAAAAAGAGTGTCCTCCTTATCCTGATTGGCGATGATCAGGATATCCGTATGTTCATTTCCAAGCTGCACATCATTTTTTATATTAGCTGCTACTGTCATTTGGGGGCCAGTAACGCCTTTAGCTTGTAATTCTTGAATTGCAGCAAGTAGTTCCGGATTAGAGTCAAAAACACCATATACGTTTTTTTCCATGTTTCTCCCCCTCCTTGTTACTCTACTTAGAATAAATTCCTTTGTAATTATACCTTGCGGCTTGATCAATAAACAAGCAAATTGTCTAATGAGAAATCCTAACCAATCATTAAAGGAATCCTTTGCATAAAAGGATTTCCACCCATTCCTTAAAAAAATAACAGCCTTGCGCAGGCTGTTATTTTGCGTCTTACAGATTATCGGTGTTAACTCGATTTTTGATGTATTCATCTCTCATGATATCCTTTTCCTTTTCTTCTTGCTGCACACTTTCAACATTCGGGTTCATAGTCCGATCCAGTGCCCCTGCTGTATCCAGTGCTTTTTTAGTATCAACAGAAAATGGGTCTACATTGGGGTCGCTCGCTAGTGTTCCATCATAATCCCCAGGCTTTTCCACCTTATATTTTTCGGTGGAGTTCGCCTTTATTTCTCGTTCTTCAGCTCGATTCGTGTTCAGGTATTGATTTTCAAATAAGTTGGCAGAATTCCCATGAAGCTCTTCGCTTTTTCCAGGCTGGGCTTCTACTTCCCTTGTTTGATAAGCATTAGCTGTTGTTTCCGGGAAAAGGTTAGGGTCCGGATTATTCATCATGCCTGTTTTAAGTGGGTTCTCTGCGGTAAGCCTGTCCGCTTTTTGCATGGTGTCGGTAGTTACTACTTCCTCCGGTGATATGGTTTCTGATTCATTCAGGAGAATCAGGAATTTCCCAGCTTGAATTTCGTTTATATAAGCAGTGGCTTCACTATCGGCAAGTCCCATATCTCCTAGCCGGCTCCTCATGTCTCCAGATCCTTCGTTTAAGAAAAAGTGTTTGACCTTTTCAATAAAAGAATCCTTATATGAATTCGTAATGACGTCTACATCCGATTCCTGCTTTTCATTCCCAAAATTCAAATCTTCTTTTTTATCTGCTATTACGGTTATTTCTTCATCACGAACTCCCTTTACTTTGAGAGTTTGTATTTCCTTAATAACTTCCGGATTAGAATCAAAAACACCATATAATGTTATTCCCATGCTTCTTCCTCCTTTGATAATTCCGATTTGAATCTTATGTGTATTTATACCCGGATGGCCCCAAATTAAACAAATGATGACTTACTCCAAAAGCGGTTTTCTAAAATTCCCTCTTGTAAAAAGAATTAGGATAAAAAGAGCCTGCAGTTTAAAAACTGCAGGCTCTTTTTATTACTCTTTTAGAAGCGCTCTTTTCTTCGGTCAGTTGCCTTTTTTTCATGTACGATTGTATCTTCAGTACTATCAAGCTGGATATCTTCTTTTTTGAAGGTATCCTGGACTTGTTCAGTTTCTTGTACAGCATGCTTCTTGATAACAATTTCATCTGTGACAACTGGTATTTTCGATCCTTCCAACTTTTCATCTACAACTGGGATACGCAATGTTTCCCCTTCATTAATACTGCTTGTTTCCAAACTATCCTCACGGCCTCGTCCATTTACTCCATAAACGTCGTCTTTATTTAATGCATCCGTTTTTTCGGTACCGTTATAAAGGGGGTTAGCTGAGTTCGTATCCAGCGTTGTTCCTGACGTTCCAACACCTCTTGCTCCGGTAGTGAATTTGTTTCGTGACGTTCCCAGATGTCCTTCTCCCTCTTCTACAAGAACTAGAACTTTCCCTTGTTCTACATCATAGACATGCTCTGCCGCTTCACTGTTAGAAAGCCCTGCATCCGCTAACCTGGTTGAAAGATCAGCCGTATTATCTGGCATGAAGAAACGTGCTACCTTGTCCATAAAGGATTCGTCGTTTGGAACATTTGTCATCGTATGCACATCAGTTTCTCGTTGATGATTCGTAAAATCTAATGTCTCTTCCTTGTCTGCAACAACCAAAATATCGTCTCCCTCAAAGCCCTTAGCCTTAAGTGCATTAATTGCTTGGATTACTTCTGCATTCGATTCATATACACCATATACTGTTTTATTCATGTTTCATTCCTCCTTAGGTTTTGTTGAGTGGATGTTATATATAAACTCTACCCTCTAGGTCCCTAAGTAAACGAGGATGTAATATTTCATTTTTGATTATATCATTACAATTTTTTCTCAAAACAGAACGGCATTTTACTTGAAACCAAGCCACAGCAAGGGTTTACTCATTTATTGAATTTTAACATTTACCCAAATAATACCATTTATATACTTTCATTAACTACTTGAAGTCAATCAATACATCCGCTTTCTTCTACTATAAAACAACAGCCTCTAAAAGCAGATCCACAATATGAACCGCTTTCGTACACTCGCTCAAGTTTTCTCTTTCGATTCCCAATTGCATTTGTAGCAAACAACCAGGATTTGCTGTAACAACAATATCTGCCTGTGTCGATTTAGTGTGTTCCATTTTCGAATCGAGAATTTTCATAGACATCTCTGATTCTACAATATTATAAATCCCAGCTGAGCCGCAGCAACGATCGGCATCTTTCATTTCCCTAAAATCAATTCCTTCTATCGATTGAAGGAGAATTCTCGGCGCCTTTGAAGTTTTCATCACATTCCGTAAGTGACAGGAATCTTGATATGTCACTGACTGTGAGGGCAGTTTCAAGCGAACTTTTTCCTGAAAACGTAAATCCACAAGAATTTCGCTGATATCTTTCATTTTGTTTTTAAAAGTAATGGCCCGTTCGTACCACTCCGGCTCATCTTGAAGCAAATGATCATAATCAATAAGGAATGCTCCACAACCGCCGGCATTTGTAATAATATAATCGACTTCGTCCGCTTCAAACGCTTCAATATTACGCTTGGCTAGTTGTTTTGCGCCTTCTTTTTCACCACTATGACCATGCAGGGCTCCGCAACAAGCCTGGGCTTTCGGGATTACGATTTCACATCCAGCCAGCTGCAGAAGTTTTAGTGTAGCCTTGTTTGTATCCAAAAACATTGTATCCATTAAACAGCCGGAAAAGAAGGCTACCTTTTTGACCGGATTTCCTATCGCAGGCAGCTCTGTTGGCCGATTTTTCATTTCGGATTTTTTGGGAACTTTCGGCAGCACTTTTTCCATGTTCGCAAGATTATCCGGAAGGATGCTTAGGACACCAGTTTTACGAGCAATGTACTGAAGACCAGAACGCTGGTAAAAGCCCAGTAAACTTGTCATGTTCTGCATCCGCTCTTGATGAGGAAATAATCCGTTAAAAGCCGCCTTACGCATCGCTTTTACTGGAAGACTGTGTTTTTTATTCTGATGGATGATATCCCTCGCTTCTTCTAGTAGATGTCCATATTTAACACCGGAAGGACAGACTGGCTCACATGCCCTACAGCCGAGGCAAAGGCTTAAAGAACGCTCTACATCTTCATCCGGTTCAATCAAGCCATCCGTCACCGCTTTCATAAGTGCAATACGGCCCCTTGGTGAATGGGATTCCTTTAATCCTGATTCAATATATGTCGGGCAATGGGGTAAGCAAAAGCCGCAACGCATACAATTAAGCAATTCATCCTCATTCATTTTCTCCGCAAATTGGTCGGCAATGATTTCCCTCTCTTGGACTGTCGTCACGATGACACCACCACCCTTTTCCTACTTTCTTTGGCGAATACCTTGCCTGGATTCATGATGTTATTCGGATCGAATGCCTGTTTAATTCCCTTCATCGCGGCAATGCCCTCTTTTTTCAGCTTCCATTCAAGGTAAGGGGCCTTCATGGCTCCAACTCCATGTTCACCGGTAACCGTGCCTCCAAGGTCAATAGCCACAGCAAAAATGTCGGCAAAGGCAAGCTCTACTCTCTCCATTTCGTCATGATCACGGGCATCAGTAATACACGTTGGGTGAAGATTTCCATCCCCAGCATGACCAAATGTACAAATGTTCACATTATGTTTAGTAGCGATTTCATTAATGGCTCTAACCATTTTGGCAATTTCCGAACGTGGTACTGTAGCGTCCTCTAAAATTGTCGTAGGTTTCAAACGTGCGAGTGCAGAAAGAGCTGTCCGTCTCGCCGTTTTCAAGGCCACTGCATCGAGTTCCGTTTCAGCAATTTCAACAGAGACAGCTTTTTCCTCTAGACAGATATCCGCCATTCTTTTCATATCACGTTCTACAACTTCTGGCGGTCCATCCTGTTCGATTAGGAGAACTGCTTCCACATTGGTAGGCAAACCGATTTTCGCGAAATCCTCAACCACTATCAAGGTTGGCCGATCAAGAAATTCAAGGGTGACTGGAATGATTTTATTTGAAATGATTTTAGCCACAGATTGGGCCGCAGCATCCAGGTCTTGATATAAAGCAAGCATGGTCTTTGTCGTTTCCGGAATGGGAATCAGTTTTAAGATCGCTTCCGTTACGATACCAAGTGTGCCTTCTGAGCCAACAAACAGCTTTGTTAAATCATAACCGGCTACATCCTTGGCAAGCTTTCCTCCTGTTCGAATGATGTCCCCATTCGGAAGAACTACTTCAAGCCCGATAACATAATCACGAGTGACCCCGTATTTTAAACCTCGTAATCCACCAGAGTTCTCATTTATATTGCCGCCAATTGTGGAAATCTTCATCGAACTTGGATCGGGCGGATAAAATAAGCCCTTCTTTTCAACCGCAGAAATCAAATCCAATGTGATAAGCCCAGGCTGGACCGTAGCCGTTAAGTTTTCCTCGTCTATTTCAAGCAATGAATTCATCCGATTAAATAAAAGGACAAGGCCCCCTTCAGTCGGGCATGTGCCTCCGCTCAAATTCGTTCCCGAGCCGCGTGGAATGATAGGAACTTTGTGTTCATTACAAACTTTGACGATTGCGGCCACTTCATTCGTGCACCCTGGTTTAATAACGGCATCCGGCATCGATTGATATCCCGGCGTTGCATCGTATGAATAAACAAGGCATTCCACTTTAGAATCATCGTAATTTTCCGGACCAACAATGCTCAGTAGTTGTTGCTTAACCTGTTTTGCTAACATATACATCCCCCTTATGTAATAAAAATAGTTCACGAATTTTTTATGTAGTTTAAGTATAGAAAAAAGCCAGTCCATCTTCTATGTATGAACATATAGACTTTCTGGCATTTAATATTATTTATTTGTATGTTTATCTAAAATTTGTACAGCTAGATACATAGTGACTAAATCTGACAGCTTCCTAGGATTTAATTGGGTCAACTCTTCTATACGTTTGAGCCTGTAATGGAGAGTATTAATGTGTATATGCAGGGCTGCAGCGGTTTCTTTCAAAGAAAGATCACAGGAAAAATACATGGACAGCGTTTTAAGTAACTCCTCGTTAAGAAGTAGGTTCTCAATTGTCCGGGTTAAATATTCCTTTCTTGTTTCAGGGGTAACTTCATCGAGCAGGACTTCGAGCTTCAAGTCCTCATCAAATACAATATTCGATGAAGAAAGCGCAATTTTCAAGGACCGTTCTGCTTTAAAAAAGGCTTGTCTAAATGCGGAACCTGGTGAACGTGAACTAACCCCCACGCTCACTTTATATCCGGAACTTTCCTCAAGTTTTTTTTGCAATTGGCTTAATTTCGTTAATTGGTGGGTTTTTGAACCGATAAAATCAGCTAATGAAAGAATGACGAACTGGTTCCTTCCCCAACGAACTACGATGTCCTTTGGGTGCTGCTGCCTTATGTAAATCTGCAGCGTCCTCCACACATGCTGTTCAATGATTTTTTCTGTCTGAAATTCACCAAGAATGATAATTCGGTCAACCATAACATCAATTCCCAGCAGCTTTGCCTTCTGAAGGAAAGACTCATTGAACCTTTGAAGCTGATGCCATTCAAACACAAAGAATTCCATCAGGCGGGACTGCGATTCTTCTTGTTCGATATGGTAGCTTTCCTGAATAAACATCTCCGTCATCTTTTTTAAAAGTTCTGCATATGGAGAAACCTGTTTGGGATCACCGGTAATACCAATTACACAAACGGCTTCCTGATTAAAAAAAATGGGCAGGTTGATTCCCGCCTTTACCCCTTTCCAATGTTGTTCATCTTGTTTATTGATAATCAGTTTCTCACGGTTTTTAAAAGCATGGATGGCTCCTTCATGGTAGGAACCAATACGACTTTTATCCGTGCTGGCGATAATCGTTCCAGCATGATTAATAATGATGATTTCCTCATCAATCAACTTTCGAACCTCATGAACTAATTTTTCTGCCACAGCTGCTAAATGCATAAGTTGCCTCCCTTCGTATAAGATTATAAAAGCATAGAGGACTCTCCCTTTTCAAAAGGGAGAGCCTCATTCAAATTATGGAATCATCCAGGATAGGACGCCATTTTGCAAGAAAGTAATTATACAAACAAGCAGCAATAAGAACAAGCTATGTTTAATCGTGAATCTCAATAATTCTGATTCCCTGCCTGCCAATCCTACAGCAGCACAAGCAATGGCAATCGATTGAGGCGAGATCATTTTACCGGTAACCCCTCCGGATGAGTTCGCCGCAAGTGCCAGAACCGGTTCCATCCCTACCTTAAGTGCTGTAACTTTCTGAAGACTGCCAAATAAGAGATTAGCAGATGTATCGGATCCAGTAATAAACACCCCTAGCCAACCGAGAACCGGTGCAAAGAACGGAAACAAATCCCCTGATTTTGCAAGTGTCATTCCTAATGTTGTCGACATGCCAGAAGCATTCGTTACGTACGCAAAAGCCACAACAGAAGAAATCATCAAGATTGGTTTTGCCAACTCTTTCATTGCTTCAGCAAAAGTGTTAAAGAAAACTTTTGTAGAGATGTGTGCAATAAACTTCGTAACGATTGCAGCCAGTAATATAGCTGTACCCGCTGCCCCGAGCAATTCTATTTTGAAGAAAGCGGCAATCGGTAATCCATTGCTCCCGATAATCTCGTTATGCAGACTTGGTACTTCAATTTGGAAGGTTAATAGTTTTCCAATTTCATTGATGCCGCTCAGTAACATATTGTCACCTTCATAATGTCCAGAGAGCGCAGGTTTTATTGGATTCATCCCCCATATCGTTATGAAAAGCGTTAACAAAAGGAATGGTGACCATGCATGGAATATTTGCCATTTCGTATACCTTTTTTCCACTTCCACTGAATCATCCAATGGTTCAACAGCTGCTGCAGTTTCTTCAGACGCAAACCGGAAGATTGTTTTAGGCTTCCAAAATTTCAGGAAGATTGCTAAAGCAAAAAGTGACACTAGAGCAGAAAGGATATCCGGTAACTCAGGTCCAAGAAAATTCGAGCTAAAGTATTGGGTAATTGCAAAGGATAGACCAGAAACCAAGATAGCTGGCATAACCTCAAGCGATCGTTTCCACCCAGTCATAATCAAAATGAGGTACAGAGGAATGAACGCTGAAAGGAATGGCAGTTGGCGACCGACCATTTTTGAAATCTCCATGGCAGCAATCCCCGTAGGCCCTTCCATAGCAATAATCGGTATTCCAACGGCCCCAAATGCGACCGGAGCTGTGTTGGCAATTAAACAAATGCCAGCTGCATATAGCGGGTTAAACCCAAGACCTACTAAAAGTGCTGCGGAAATCGCAACCGGTGCTCCAAATCCAGCAGCCCCTTCTAAAAAGGCCCCGAAAGAAAACGCAACCAATAGAGCCTGAAGGCGGCGGTCTTCGGTAAGCGAAAGAACCGAAGATCGAATAATATTGAATTGTCCGCTTTTAATTGTCATTTTGTACAAAAATACTGAAGTGATAATAATCCATCCAATTGGCAGTAGCCCGTACACCGCCCCTTGCGAAGCAGACATTACGGCCTTTCCTGCTGGCATTCCATACACAAAAACGGCAACTGCAAGGGCCACTAGCAACGTCGTAAGACCAGCAATATACCCTTTCATTCGCTTGATCGTAAGAGCCCAGAAAAAGTAAATAATTGGGATAAGTGCTGCAATGGAAGATACGACTAAATTATCGATAATCGGCGTAAAGTTTTGTGTCCATGTCATTCATTTCGACTCCTTTTGCTTAATTTTTAAAAATTTCAGAAATTATGTATCAGGTGAAAACCCTTACATGTCTAAATATTCAAAGTCATCTGATGACTTGATGAGTATTTATTTAAATTAAATGATAAAAAATATAAAATCAAGATTTTTTTAGATTTTTAATCTTACACAAGTGAGAAAGATCGTTTGTGTTATATAATATTAACCAGAGAAACTCATAGAAAATAGAGGTGTTAACTACTTGGTATATAAAAAAATTAAACCGAAAAAAATTTATGAAGAAGTCAGCGAAGAACTTTATGAAATGATTCGGTCAGGCACCCTGAAACCAGGTGAACAATTAGACTCCATTCAACAGCTTGCGGAAAATTTCCAAGTCGGACGACCGGCAATCCGTGAAGCATTAAGTGCATTAAGTTCAATGGGACTCATTGAAATCAAACAAGGAGAAGGAACATTTGTTAAAACATTTGACCCTAGCATCATGAACCTCCCATTAACTGCTGCTCTTTTGATGGATAAGGACAATATCAAGCATTTGCTAGAGGTTCGGAAAATCCTTGAGTCAGGAGCGGCTGAAGTGGCTGCGAAGAAACGAACAAATGAACATCTTGCTGAGCTTGAGTTCAGGCTTTCTGAAATGGAAAAGGTGACTGAAGATGAAGAACTGAGTGATAAAGCTGATATAGCCTTTCATGTCGCAGTCGCAAACGCTTCCCAAAATGAATTGCTCATTACGCTGATGCATCACGTTTCAGAGTTAATGACGGAAAAGATGCGTGATATTCGGCGAATTGCTCTATATTCCGAAGAAATGACACTTAAACGACTTTACCAACAGCATGCGAAGATTTATGACGCGATTGTGGCGCAAGACGAAGCAAGAGCCCGCAACGCTATGCTTTTTCACCTTCAAAACGTTGAGGAATCATTAGATAAAGTCATCCTCACTAATCAGCAAACAAATATTTGATTATTCATTAAATTTCAAAAATACTCTATACAACCAAGGAGAAAATTGGTATATTATTTTGAAAACGATTTCTTCATTTATAATCCTGGAAATTGGTATTTTCTTTAAACCATTTCCTTTTTCTATTATCTAGTCATCGGATGACCTGTTAACCTATTTTAAAAAAGGAGGAGACCAAATTGAAAGTAACTCTCTTTGCAACTTGTTTAGTTGATTTGTTTCAATCCAATGTCGGAAAAGCAACAGTAGAACTACTCGAGAGATTAGGCTGTGAGATTGATTTTCCAGAATCGCAGATTTGCTGTGGACAGCCGGCATACAATAGCGGGTATACAAAGGAATCAAAGGAAGCTATGAAAAAGATGATCCAAACGTTCGAGGATGCTGAATATATAGTAACCCCCTCAGGTTCCTGTGCGGCTATGTTCAAAGAATATCCAGTCCTTTTTAAAGGCGATGCTGAATGGGAAACGAAGGCTGCTGCATTGGCGGCAAAAACATATGAATTGACCCAATTCATCGTGAACGTTCTAAAGGTAACTGATGTTGGCGCAACATTTGAAGGAAAAGCGACTTATCATGCTTCCTGTCATATGACTCGGCTTCTTAAAGTGAAAGAAGCCCCAGCCATTTTGTTAAGCCATGTTAAAGGACTGGAAATGACACCTCTTCCGGACGCTCAAAATTGCTGCGGATTCGGGGGAACCTTTTCAGTTAAGATGGGGGATATATCCGAACAAATGGTCGAGGAAAAAGTCTGCAATATTGAAGATACCGGAGCCGACTTTTTAATTGGCGGCGATGCAGGATGTTTAATGAATATCGGCGGACGTATCCAACGTAAGGGTCAACCTATTAAAGTTCTACATATTGCCGAAGTATTGAATAGTATTTAAGGAAAGCGAGGAGGGATAAACCATGGCTATGAAAACCAGCTCTGCCAAGTTTAAAGACCGAGTGGATGAAGGAATACATAATGATTTTATGCGACTGGCGGTATCGAGTGCCCAAGAACGATTACACGGACGGCGGCTGACTGCCGTTGATGAGTTGGGAAGCTGGGAGGATTGGCGGTCCCTTGGGGAAGAAATCCGACAGCATGTGCTTAGCAACCTTGATTTCTATTTGCATCAGCTTGCAGAAAATGTTTCGAAACGAGGAGGTCATGTCTTTTTTGCTGAAACAGCTGAAGAAGCAAGCGGATACATTAAGGACGTTATCGTAAAAAAGAATGCCAAAAAAGTCGTGAAATCCAAATCGATGGTCACGGAAGAAATTAATTTAAATGCCACTCTTGAAGCTGTTGGACTTGATGTCGTTGAAACAGACCTCGGTGAGTACATTTTACAAGTTGATGATCATGATCCGCCTTCCCATATCGTCGCGCCTGCTCTCCATAAAAACAAAGAACAAATAAGGGATGTTTTTAAAGAGAAGCTTGCCTATACGAAAACCGAAAATCCGGAGGAGCTTACCGCTCATGTCCGGGGTATTCTTCGGAAAGATTTCTTAAGTGCGGATGTTGGCATTACCGGCTGTAATTTTGCGATTGCAGAAACTGGCTCGATTGGTTTGGTAACGAATGAGGGAAACGCTGATTTAGTCACGGCCCTGCCAAAAACGCAAATTACCGTGATGGGGATGGAACGGCTTGTACCTACATTCGATGAATTTGAAGTTCTTGTCAGTTTATTGACAAGAAGCGCGGTCGGTCAAAGATTGACCAGCTACATTACCGCACTTACCGGTCCACGTGATGAAGGGGATGTCGACGGACCTGAGGAATTCCACCTTGTCATCGTCGATAATGGCCGCTCTTCTATTTTAGGAACTGAGTTTCAATCTGTTCTCCAATGCATTCGCTGTGCAGCCTGTATCAATGTCTGCCCGGTCTATCGCCAGGTTGGCGGCCATTCCTATGGTTCCATTTATCCGGGTCCAATTGGTGCTGTGCTTTCACCATTACTTGGTGGCTATGATGATTTTAAAGAACTACCTTATGCATCAACTCTTTGTGCAGCTTGTACCGATGCCTGTCCGGTAAAAATCCCTCTGCATGATCTGCTAAGAAAGCATCGTGAAGTCATCGTAGAAAAGGAAAAAATGGCTCCCTTCTCTGAAAAGATGGCAATGAAGGCATTCGGAATCGGCGCCGCTTCTCCAATGCTTTATAAGTTTGGTTCAAAAATGGCCCCTTCAGCTATGTCCCCTTTTAAAACGGGAGATATCATCTCAAAAGGTCCCGGACCACTTAAAACTTGGACCGAAAGCCGTGAATTCCCAGCTCCTAGTAAAGAAAGCTTTCGGGACTGGTTTAAAAATCGCGAGACAGGAGGGAAACCATCATGACTGGAACTATCCAAAATGAAGGCACGTTTTTAAATAAAATTGCCAAAAACCTAGGAAGAGCTCCTATAACCGAAGGCATAACCCGTCCTGTTTGGAAGCACGCTCCCCAATTCGAGGTTTTGAAACATGCGACACCAGATGATCTTGTCAACGAATTACAGGAGCAGTGCAAACGGGTCCATACGCAGTTTCACCTTACCGACTCAAAGCAAGTTGCACACCTTTTAAAACAGGTGATTGAGGAACTTGGAAATGGACAATTAATCATTCCAAAAGATAATCGATTCTCTGACTATCAGTTAGTTGATGTGCTGAATGAAAAAGGTGTCCACGTTTGGGACCATCAAGCAGGGAAAAAAAATATCGAACTGGCAGAAAGTGCTAATATCGGAATTACATTCAGTGAAATAACACTTGCGGAATCAGCGACCGTCGTCTTATTTAGCGGTAAGAACCATGGCCGTTCCATCAGCTTCCTGCCCGCTTGTCATGTTTCCATTATCCCAAAGAGCACCATCGTTCCGCGAATGACACAAGCTGCAGCTGCCATTCGTTCTAAAGTTAATCGCGGTGAAGTCGTTCCTTCCTGCATTAATTTCATAACCGGACCGAGCAATTCCGCTGATATCGAAATGGACCTTGTCGTTGGTGTTCATGGTCCAATTAAAGCCGTCTATATAATTGTCGAGGATAAGTAACTATCAATGAAAAAGGAGAGGCCCTTTAAAGGAGCCTCTCCTTTTCTAAATTTCTCTATGTTATTCGTAAATAATACGGTCCACTGCTTCACGGTCGAGGCGTTTGATCACTTCGACAATTAGTTTAACTGCATTTTCATAATCATCACGATGAAGCATTGCCGCATGTGAATGAATGTAGCGTGTTGCAATCGTAATTGCCAGTGCAGGAACTCCATTTGCTGTTAAGTGAATGGAACCTGCATCCGTTCCACCGCCTGGAATCGATTCATATTGATAAGGAATGTTCATTTCGTCAGCCGTGTTGGTAACGAAATCCCGCAGTCCTTTATGAGCTACCATCGATGCATCATATATAACGATTTGCGGACCTTCACCCATTTTACTCATCGCTTCTTTATCGGTTACACCTGGTGTATCACCAGCTATACCGACATCAACGGCAAAACCAATATCCGGCTGAATTTTGAACGTTGACGTTTTAGAGCCACGTAGACCAACCTCTTCTTGTACTGCACCAATCCCGTATACAACATTCGGATGGTCACTATCTTTCAACTGTTTAAGGACGTCAATAGCGATTGCACAGCCAATTCGGTTGTCCCAAGCTTTAGCAAGCAACATTTTTTCATTATTCATGACTGTGAATTCAAAATACGGTACAACCATATCGCCCGGCTTAACGCCCCATTCCTTTACTTCTTCCTTGCTAGTTGCACCAATGTCAATAAACATATCTTTAATCTCTACCGGCTTTTTCCTCGCTTCTGCTGACAAAATATGTGGCGGCTTTGAACCGATAACCCCAGTTACATCGCCTTTATTTGTGACGATCGTCACGCGTTGAGCGAGCATCACCTGTGACCACCAGCCTCCTACCGGCTGAAAACGCAAAAATCCTTTATCATCAATTTGAGTTATCATGAAACCAACTTCATCCAAATGTCCAGTAACGACGATTTTCGGACCGTTTTCATCACCTGTTTTCATAGCGATCAAACTTCCCAAACCATCAGTCGATATTTCATCCGCGAAAGGGGTTATGTATTCAGCCATTACTTTCCTTACTTCACTTTCATTTCCAGCAATGCCTTTAGCATCCGTTAAATCTTTCAGCATCCTTAAAGTTTCATCCAATTGAGCCATGCATTTACCTCCCTCTTTTTTACACTACAAGAATAATTATACAAAATATCGGTTGCACAAACAATTAATAGCCTTGTTTTTGTCTTTCGTAATTCACTTCATTTTTGGTGACGTATGCATTTTCCACATCCTCTGCGGAAAATCCTAGCAACTTCCCTAAATGTAGATATTCAGCAAAAACCTTTTGAAACGCGGACTCTGTTAATTGCACACGAAACTCGTTGATGTACCCGTATATCAAAGTGAATTGAGCCGTTAAATCAACATGACCCATTTTGAAAGCCGATGGAACTTTTGGTACAAAACTCTTTTCAATCCCAAGTGACAAAATAAAGTGAATGCCATCCACGTATTCAGCCAAAATCGTTTCTTTATCCGAAGGACCTTTAAGACTCCAGAATTTAAAACATCTCGTTTCGTTAGCCAGCTCCCCAAGCTCCACTAAAAGAGCAAGAGTCTTCCGCTCGACCAAGTTTTCTGCACCCAGATCGTGCTTTGTCTCTATATGCTTATCTAAGGCCGCCTGCATGTCCATCAATTTTGCTATGTTCACTTTTATCACTACTTTCTATCTTAATCCCTTAAATTATAACAAATAAATGAAACTTATTAAAAACCCATACGTAAATGAAAGGAATCACTCTGTTTAGGGAGGTAGCTACATGGTGTTAATATTGCGGTTCTTAATTTTGGCTCTCATCATCTTCTTAATATATACGGCTATCAAATACCTATTTAATCCAAAACGAAAATTAGAGCTGGCACATGAACAGAAAAATTTCTTTCTGCTCGATGATACAAAGAATATACACAAGAATTTTTTATTGACGTACAATGGGGTTATGTTTGAAGGGGAAAAGTATTTAGGAACGACGGAACGCTCCTTCGAGGTTATCTCCATCTTCATTTGGCCTAAGAAAATAGCCGATTTGAAAGGTTTGAAGCGCAATGACTTTTTAAAAATCGAAGCATCCATAAAAAAACAATATCCGGATGCCTTGATTGATTGGAAAAGCCCTGTAAAGGAATTTTTGGATAACTAAAACATATCGAGTGGTGTTACAACTACGTACTTAAGAGCCTTGAGGAAATTACACTCAAGGCCCTTTATTTATCATGTGAGCGGAAAAATTCTTTCCAGGGAACGACCGTCTGCTTTTCTCTTAATAAATAAAGCAATAAGGTTAATGATAATAAAATAATGACGATTAATGTCGGGCTGAAATCTGCAATATAATGGCCAAACACTGTATATACGAAGGCTACAGGGATATTCGTCATGAAGGATAAATAAAAATAGTTTTTCAACCCTTTATTGGATTCCAACAAGCAAAGCGACAATAAATAAAAGTGTATAAACGGAATAAGCCTCAGCACCGCAATTTGTCGGCTGTTAAGCTTTCGGTTTCCAAACAGCTTATTTTTAAGTCGTAGAAGCTTATCCTTCGTTTTCGGAAATTTACCTATTACAATATAAAAGGCCATACTGGACAACGTCAAACCGATTATGGAATAGATAGTTCCAAATGCTGCACCGAATAAAACACCGCCAGCCATGCAAACCACGATAACAGGAATGAATAAAAATTGCCGTAATAAATGAAAGGTAATAAAGATTAATGGCGCAAACACGCTGCCGGATTGAACGTAGCTCATCACAAGTGTCAGTTTATCATTCATGTTTTCCCCCCAGCTACTCTTTGTTGCTTCTACAAGCATATACACTAAACGAGCTACATATGACTATCGAATTAAGATCTTGATAAGTAACCCTATTTGGATGACCATCAAAACCGGCAGTCCCCACTTAAAGGAGGTATGCTTCGTTTTATGATGGAAATGTTTCATTCCAAGAAAGGTCCCAGTTCCCCCACCTATGACTGCCCAAAACCAGAGTGTCTTTTCGCTGATACGATACTTCCCATTGCGTGCTCTCTTTTTGTCGACTCCCATTATGACAAAGCCTACGATGTTAATGATAAACATAAAGGCAAGTATGATCCAAACTCCTTGCATTCCTCTCTCCCCCTTTAAATATGTAAAAAGCCACCCTCTTGAAAAAGAGAGTGGCTGATATCAGTCAGACTTATTTGTCTAATTGTTGTTTAGCAGCAGTTGCTAATTGAGCAAAAGCTTGTTCGTCAGCAACAGCAAGATCAGCAAGCATTTTGCGGTTTACTTCGATACCAGCAAGCTTTAAGCCATGCATTAAACGGCTATAAGAAAGACCGTTGATGCGAGCTGCAGCGTTGATACGAGTAATCCAAAGTTTGCGGAAATCACGTTTTTTCTGACGACGGTCACGGAAAGCATAGTTTCCTGACTTCATTACTTGTTGGTTAGCTACTTTGAAAAGAATATGTTTCGCGCCATAGTAACCTTTAGCTAATTTTATTACCTTTTTACGACGTTTGCGAGTAACAGTACCGCCTTTTACACGTGGCATGTTATTTCCCTCCTATTTAACTCGATAAATCGAACTTATTTAATATTGTCTAGCATATGACGAATACGTTTGAAGTCACCTTTGCTTACAAGGCTAGCTTTGCGAAGCTTACGCTTTTGCTTAGTAGATTTGTTAGCAAATAAATGGCTTGTGTAAGCGTTAGAACGCTTAAGTTTGCCGGATCCAGTCTTTTTGAAACGTTTAGCAGATCCGCGGTGAGTTTTCATTTTAGGCATAAGGTATTCCTCCTCATTACAAATTACTTTACAATTACTTTTCGGCTTTTGGTGCTAAGATAATGAACATGCTGCGTCCGTCCATTTTTGGATGTTGCTCGATTGTAGCCACTTCTTTACATGCTTCAGAAAAACGAACGAGTACACGTTGACCAATTTCCTTATGTGTAATAGCACGTCCTTTGAAACGGATAGAAGCTTTTACTTTATCGCCTTTTTCAAGGAATTTAATACCGTTGCGAAGCTTAGTATTGAAATCATGTTCTTCAATCGTCGGGCTCAAACGAACCTCTTTAAGACTGATAACTTTTTGATTTTTACGTGCTTCCTTGTCTTTCTTTTGCTGCTCGAAGCGGTGTTTTCCGTAGTCCATAATCCGGGCTACCGGAGGCTTTGCATTTGCAGCAACTAAAACTAGATCAAGATTTACACGAGCGGCAATTTCCAATGCTTCGAGTTTCGTTTTAATTCCAAGTTGTTCTCCGTTTTGGTCAATAAGACGAACTTCACGGGCTCGGATGCCCTCGTTTACCATCGCGTCTTTACTAATAGTTAGCCACCTCCAAAGATATTGGCGAATACGAATATTTGAATCAATTCGGTCACGCTCACAACTCGCTTACAGGATATAATCATAATAAAAAAGTGTGGATGCATGCTGCACCCACACTGATAGACTAATTCAGAAAGATCCAAATAATCAAATCATGACCTGTTAACTGCATCGTTTGCGTCAACCAGGTGAGAAGCGGGTGCTTCTTCTTTTCCTCAAACACGTATTCAATTCACTTTAGAAATATATCATAAACACTGATGACTTGTCAAATGCTAATTTATTCGTTTTTCACAACAGAATTAATCTTATCAGACATTTTGTTATTTGACAATACGTTTTTTTAAAGAAATTTAGACAAATAGTATTCGTCATGATACATTTCATCGAAAAATAATGAGTCCCGCTTCGTACCTTCTAGTACAAAACCCATCTTTTTATAAAGGGAAAGTGCTGGTTCGTTGTTAGCAATAACTGTCAATTCAAGGCGCCGGATTTCATATGCCAGTGCCTGCTCCTCCATTTTTTGAAACAGCTTCGTTCCGACTCCTTTTCCTCTCTCTTGTTCGGATATGCCGATGACAATTTTGGCAGAATGCTTTGTTCTGCTAAGTTCATTGCCCAATAATATGAGATATCCTATCAAGTCGTGGCCGCTTGCTGCAACGAGGAAAATGGAGCGGGGGTTATTTTCAATTTGCTCGATTTGCCTCTCCAATTTGTTCTCCGTTGCTTTTCTTTCACCCGGATTGTACAACATGAACCCGGAATCTTCAACATGATTGAACAGAGCCGCCAATTTTCCCGCATCTTGCCTTGTAGCCTTCCGTATCTCCATTTCTCCCCACTCCCTCATATAAATATTTTATTGGGTAATTAGCTGAATTTACATCTTGGATCTATTAACTAGAGTCTTCAAATGTTACGGGTTTTCTTTTGCCCTTTTCTTTTTCTCAATAGCATCCCACGCAAATAGAACTATCCAAAACAGCAGGACCGGGACAATAGCATATTGTCGATAACCATCCAGTAACAATAAGATGATGACGACAAGAAATGTTGGCCCGAATAGATAGGAAAATTTCTTATTCATGCTGACCACTCCTTTTCATTGTTGACTATACTTTCACATGCTGTTGTTATTAATCATGCATTATGCAAAAGAGAGACACAACAATATGTGTCTCTCTTTTGATGTTAACGGCTTACTTCTGCTTTAATCGCTGAAACAAAGTCTTCAAACGCGACTGTTTCTGATTTTTGTTCACCGTATTTACGTACGTTTACACTGCCTTCTTGGGCTTCATTGTCACCAACAACCAGCATGTACGGGATTTTCTGCATTTGTGCTTCACGGATTTTATAACCAATTTTCTCGTCACGTGTATCCAAATCAACACGGATGCCTTCTGCTTTAAGTTTTTCTTGCACTTCTTTGGCATAATCCAAATGAACTTCTGGTGAGACCGGAATCACTTGTGCTTGGATAGGTGCCAGCCAAGTTGGGAATGCCCCCTTGTATTCTTCGATTAAGTAAGCAACGAAACGTTCCATTGTGGAAACAACTCCGCGATGGATAACGACCGGACGGTGCTGCTTGCCGTCTTCACCGACATAGTTAAGATCAAAACGTTCAGGAAGCAAGAAATCAAGTTGAACAGTTGAAAGAGTTTCATCTTTTCCTAAAGCTGTACGTACTTGAACGTCAAGCTTCGGACCGTAGAATGCTGCTTCACCTTCTGCTTCAAAATAATCTAGTCCAAGTTCGTCCATCGCGCTTTTCAGCATGCTTTGTGCTTTTTCCCACATGGCGTCATCATCAAAATACTTCTCTTTATCCTGCGGATCACGGTAAGACAGACGGAATGAATAATCCTTAATATCGAAATCTTTATATACTTCCAGAACCAAGTTCACAACACGTTTGAACTCTTCTTTAATTTGATCTGGACGGACGAAAATGTGAGCATCATTCAATGTCATCCCACGTACACGCTGTAGACCAGAAAGAGCGCCTGACATTTCATAGCGGTGCATCAAGCCAAGCTCAGCAATCCGGATTGGTAGCTCGCGATAGCTGTGGATGCCGTTTTTATATACCATCATGTGATGCGGACAGTTCATCGGACGCAGGACCATCTGTTCGTTTTCCATCTCCATGACTGGGAACATATCATCCTGGTAATGATCCCAGTGTCCAGATGTTTTATAAAGGTCAACACTTCCCATTACAGGTGTGTACACGTGGTCGTAACCCAGGCGTTCTTCCTTATCTACAATATATCGCTCAATTGTGCGGCGAATTGTCGCACCCTTTGGTAACCACATTGGCAGACCTTGTCCAACTTTCTGTGAGCTCATGAACAGGTTCAATTCTTTTCCGATTTTACGATGGTCACGTTCTTTAGCTTCTTCTAGGAAACGTAGGTGTTCGGATAGTTCTTCTTTCTTAAAGAAAGCAGTTCCGTATATACGTTGAAGCATTTTGTTTTTGCTATCGCCTCTCCAGTATGCACCGGCGACGCTTAATAGCTTGAATTCTTTAATTTTCCCAGTAGATGGAACGTGGATTCCGCGACAAAGGTCAAAGAATTCACCTTGCTCATAGATCGTTACTTGCTGATCAGCAGGAATAGCATCGATCAATTCCAATTTATACTCGTCACCAATTTCTTTGAAACGAGATATGGCTTCGTCACGACTTACTTCGATGCGAGCAATTTCCAAGTTTTCATTAACGATTTTCTTCATTTCTTTTTCAATCAAAGGAAGATCTTCAGGTGTTAATGATTCCTCTAGATCCATATCGTAGTAAAAACCACCTTCGATGACAGGGCCGACACCGAATTTAGCATTTTTGTAAAGACGTTTGATCGCTTGTGCCATCAAATGAGCTGTACTGTGGCGAAGCACTTCAAGCGCATCTGCTGCATCTTGTGTGACGATTTCAATTGTACCGTCTTCTTCAATTGGACGTTTCAAATCATATAATTCACCATTGAACTTTCCAGCAATGGATTTTTTTCTTAAACCAGGGCTGATGGATGCAGCAATGTCTTCAGTAGTTGTACCTTTAGCAAACTCCTTCACCGCTCCGTCAGGAAATGATATTTTCAGTAATTCAGACATTCAGTTTCACTCCTTCTTATTTTTAGAACAATCTGTTTTCAGTTATAGGTATCCGAGCGAGAAATCTAATTACAACACAAAAAGCCCGCCCCTGTATAAAACAGGGACGAGCTTAATAATCATAATCATTAACCCGCGGTTCCACCCTCGTTTCACCTTGCTTTTCACGGCAAAATGACACTTGTAACTTGGTAACGGCAGCTTCCCGTCAACTCATAGTCGCAATCTAATTGCTTTCCGAGCCGAAGTTTAAAGGTGGTAAGTGATCTATGCGAATAGGAAGCTTACAGCCTTTTGGCTCCCCTCTCTGAAAATCGGCGACTAGAATACCCGTGTCCTCATCATAACTTTTGTTTTTAATAGTATGTAGGAAATTATAATTTGTTATACGGTGAAAATCAAGGTTAATTTTCTGTTTTGTTCATTATCCCCAAAAAAGATTATTCAAACGCCTTCGAAAATGCTGAGAGCGGCAGGACAGTCGCCCGCTCCTCGAAAATCCGCGCCATTGTTTGAATTAGGCCTTCTTCCTTGTCATCGGTATAGATGTACAAGTTTTCCGGAGCAATCGATAACAGCGGGGCAAGTATCACCGTATCGAGAAAAAGTGAACTTTTGGCAAGGAGCCGCCTGTCAATCATACTATTGATTTTTGGACGGTCAAGCTTGCTGAATTCCTGATCATAGAATTGAAAACCGTCTCGATTGACAAGATGAAGCTTTGGTAATTTCGACTCCTGCCCATGCAGGCAATCACGGAGCGTAGCAATAAAATTTTGATAGTCCTGTTCCAACTTATATTCATCAATCGCCTTGACCACATACTTTTCCAACGTATGCTGAAATGATTTTAAACGGAAAGTCGTAAAGGAATCGAATGAAAAAGACACCTTCCCCGCCAAAATGCTTTGAAGCCCTTCCTCAATCAATTTTTTTTCCGTACTGAATAACATCCCTTGACACCTAGCTCTTTCTCCTTCAATAATCGATGATGCAATTTCGGTAATCGCTTCAATTTCTTCTCGTTCTCTATAGAAAAATTTACTAATTATGATTTGTTCAATCACAGGAAGCATCTTTTCTTCCAACAAAAAAGAATGAAATACTTCACTGAGCAGGATTAGCCATTTATCACCTACTGACTCTGTCATATCCACATACATACCTTGTTGTGGAAGAAATCGAATGTATGGTTGAAATTCTGCCCCTAACGGATGGACAGAAACTAAATTCAGTAATTTTAATGCCTCTGAATCATTTTGAAACGAAATTTGCACTACGACATCCCCCCTTCCCCCTTGCTTCTTTTTTCATGTATATGGGGATAGGGACTTGTTTAGAAGTAGGATAAGGCTTGTAATAGAAAAAAGTGACCTCTAATAAGAGACCACTTTCCACTATCTTCTCCGGTTTATTCCATCAAGCTTGACCGGTTCTGCTAAATATTGAATTCTTTCCAATACTCTGGCCGCTTTCACTTCTTCCTTCTCACCGCGCTGTGAAAAGGTTAAGTGATTTTCAAGGCCATTCATGTCAAAATTCGAAGTGAAAAACGTAGGCAGGTTTTCCAGCATCCTAAATTGCAAAATTGGCCCAAAGACTTCATCGCGGCCCCAGCTTGTCATAGACTCGGCTCCGATATCATCCAGCATAAGAACAGGTGCCGTTTTGACCATTTCAATTTTCTCATTGACGGTATTATCGCCAATCGAGCCCTTTAGTTCTCTTAAGTAGTCCGGTACATAGACGATTAGTGAGGATATTTGCCTTTCAGCGAGTTCATTGGCAATTGCCCCCAATAAATAAGTCTTGCCAACGCCGAACTTCCCATAAATATATAATCCTTTTTGTCTTTTACCCGGCTCATACTCCATAATGAATGACATCGCTTTACCTAAAACGCCTAAACGTTTGTTTTCATCATCCGTTTGTGAAAAGTCTTCAATGGTAGCCTTTAAAATATCCTTTGGCACATAAAGACTGCGAATCAATTTTTCGCGTTTTCGCTTTTCATCCTCTGCCAATTTCCGCGGACAGATTTCATAATTCAAATTAAGTGCCTTCCCTTGAACAACCAGTTTGGGATAATAGCCATGCATCATATTGATACAGCCATCCAAACTTGGACATTTATCACACTTATTACTTTGCGAAGTAAATTCATAAAGCTTCCCTAAGTTTTTATCAATCATTTCCTTCGTAACAGTCGAACTATTGGCATTCAAAAATAGCCGCACCTGTTCGTCTTCAAAAATTTCCTGTTTTAACTTTTCATAACGCTCCTGAAATTGGTTTGTATTAGCCAATTTATTAAGGGAACTATTAATCTTTTCCATCGTTCATTTCACCTCCAGCTTTCCACTGCTTCCATTTCTCCTGAAGCTCGCGTTTCTGTTCATTCAATTCAGGCTGATCCACTTTCTGCTCCTGCTGTGTTTCTTCTTTTTTCTCAAGCCATTCGGGAACCACTTCTTCCCGAATCGTCTTTTTCCGGCCGCCTTTTGCAACGTTTCTGCTTCCCTGAGCCCAATCCTGATATTTCCGGTGCTCTTTTTTAGCTAGTTCCATCGCTTCGATGACAGTAGACACCTTCAGACGTGCCCAATGGCCCGCCAGTTTTTCCACATAGCCCTTTGTGAATTTCATATCTGTTTTGAGCATAACATATTCAATTAAGACATTGACGACCCCCGGATTTAGCTTTTGGTTGATCATCACACCTTCTACCACTTTCAAATCACCGCTGGATGGCTCTGCACCGCCTGACAACTGCATCAGACGGTCGCGCGGGGAAATCGTCTCCAAATGACGGATTAGCTCTTGTTCCTGCGTTTTCGGTTCTTCTTTTTGTGTTCGTTCACGTATCGGCTGCACGCGATTGACAAGGGAAGGCATATCGGCCTGTCGCTCGATTTGGTACCAGTCCCTTGCCGCCTTTCTTAATATTTCCTCGTCGATCTCATCATCCAATGAAACGGCATCCATAACTAGTTTTTGCATTTCAAGCGGATCAATGCCATATAAAAAGGCAAGTTTGGCAATCGTACTTTTTATTTTCGGAGTAAAGGCCTTTTTCGGCACGATTGATGATTTTATTCCGGCTAACAAAAGGTCAAAATCAAATAAGCCGTCAAATCCCGATGGCTCGACTCCATCCGCTCGATTGATATATTGCTGTTCGGGCAAAGGTTTCCATTCGTTTTTCGCTTCATCTGTTACATATAAGGAGTCCAAATGATCTGATGAAAACACATCTGCAAAAGATTTTGTCACACTTTCATACTGATCCGTTAAAATGTGATCATCGCAAAAGAATCTCTTTAACCGGTTAAATTGTACTTTGCCAATTTTTTTGTATAAGTATATATTCAGCATACCATCAGTGAAAAACTGTTGAGGTGACAGCGGCGAATTCAATTCGTAAATAAATTCCTTCGTATCTTCTTTCGATTTCTTATACACATTCAGCAGTCCGATTCCCTCAAGCAAAAGGCGTGCTTCGTAAATATCGCCTAATTTAAGGCCAATTGTATTCATTAATTGATAATGTGAGGAAGCTTCCGACCAGAGCCGATTTTCCTCTAACTCACTCCATAACGTCATGTATAGGCTAATACAGATCGGTCCAATAAGAGGTTGATATAGTCGGGTTAGTATTTTCCGATCATAATCATGAAGCAGCCCCGCAGATGAAACCAAGTATGAATCCGCTGGGAGCAATTCTTGCCAATGCATTGACATCTCCATTCAAACCTTTCAAAAGATGTAGTGAAAAAAGAGCCAAAGTAAATCTTCAGCTCTACTTTCTTTCTTTATTTATTAAATCTTTCAATTCATCAATAAAGACATTAATATCTTTAAATTGTCGATATACGGAAGCGAATCTAACATAGGCAACCTCATCGACTTCTGCCAGTTTGTCCATCACCATTTCGCCGACATTGTCACTTTTCACTTCTGCGATGCCCTGGTTGCGCAATTCCTTTTCTACATAACTGGTAATTTGCTCCAATTCCTTTAGTGGAACTGGACGTTTTTCGCAGGCCCTGATTAAGCCACGTAGGATTTTATCACGACTGAACTCTTCCCGTGTCCCGCCTTTTTTCACTACAATCAGCGGCGTTTCCTCTACCTTTTCAAATGTCGTGAATCGAAAACCACATGCCTCACATTCACGGCGTCGTCGAATCGATTTACTTTCATCGACTGGCCTGGAATCGAGCACTCTTGTTCCATTATATTGACATGATGGGCATTTCATCATTATCAGCTCCGTATTTTATGTAGGACTCCCCTATCTAAATGTTCCCCAAGGATTTACTCTTCTATCTCAATCTTATATTAAAAGGAACAACCAGTACAAGTAAAAAGTGTAACTTCCAACAGTAGGCACTTTTTTGAAGGAGCGTTATCAGAGTCTTTATGCTTTTTACTAGTCACAATCTTTAGTTTAAAGCGGGCTTGCTAATTTATTGCATTAAAAAAGAGATGCACCCATGGCATCTCTGTGTATACGTTTTTTATAGGGCACTTATATTGGCTTTTTTCATTTGTACCGGACCTAATCCACGTGGAAGTTCAATGTTTTCACGTGTTTGCGCATTCAAAGCTTCAGCAATATAGTTTGCCGCAATATTCGGATCCAAATTACCACATGTATAGACATCAATGCTTGCATAGCCGTGTTCTGGAAAACTGTGAATCGTTAAATGTGATTCAGAAATGATGACAACCCCACTTACTCCTTGTGGAGCAAACTTGTGGAATGCTACTTCGCGAACCTCTGCACCTGACTTCAATGCAGCATCAACAAAAATCTTTTCAATCAAATCAATATTGTTCAGTTTTTCAAAGTCACAACCCCAAAGTTCAGAAATGACATGTCTACCCATTGTTTCCATAGTGTAAGCTGTTTCCATTTTAAGCTTCCCCCTTACCATGATTAAAAATTACATAACTTCTAACAACTACCACGGGGGAAAGTTAGTCCAAAGAGGTCCTAACCCTTTAAGTAGCCATCGTGCAAACTCTCTTTTGAAGAAGTTCACGATTCATAGTATATATTGTTTGAATTTTTTTTGCAACTGCCATTTTGAATTTTCGGCAAGATAATGTTTATACAAAAAAAATGTAAGGGCTTTCTTAATGAAGTCCTTGCCCTTTGAATCATTTCATAGCAGTTTATCACTTCGCAAAAAAAATTTCACATTAAACCGCTAAAAATAGAATTAAAAATTCGCTAAAAATAAACCCGAGCCCGCTAAAAGACTCAGCAGACTCGGGTTTATTCAACTAATTAGCAGATAATTGAACTTCTGAAGTTTTTTTCAACTCGGAAGCTACTAAATTTACAAGATCCACTACACGGTTTGAGTAACCCCACTCGTTATCATACCAAGCAAGGACTTTCACTTTTCTATTCCCAATCATCATCGTTGATAGACCATCGATGATTGCAGAGTGCGGATTAGTTTTGAAGTCACTCGAAACAAGAGGTTCTGTCGTGAATTCCATAATCCCTTTAAGTTCATTTTCTGATGCGTCAATGAATGCTTGGTTCACTTCATCAATCGTTACATCATGATTTAAGTCCACAACAAGATCGACTAAAGAAACGTTAGGTGTTGGTACACGTATCGCCATACCGTGAAGCTTGCCTTTTAATTGAGGCAAAACTAGAGAGATGGCTTTAGCCGCTCCTGTTGTCGTAGGAATGATACTTTCTGCAGCTGCACGAGCACGTCTTAAGTCTTTGTGCGGGTTATCGATATTATTTTGGTCATTTGTATAAGAATGAATCGTTGTCATTAAACCGTTGTCAATGCCGAATTTTTCATCGAGCACTTTCGCAACTGGTCCAAGGCAGTTAGTTGTACAAGATGCATTGGATATAACAAAATGCTTGTCAATTTCTAGCGCTTCCTGATTGACGCCCATTACAATGGTAACGTCTTCATTTTTACCCGGAGCGGATAAAATAACTCTTTTTGCCCCTGCATCTAAATGAAGAGCCGCTTTAGAACGATCATTGAATTTGCCCGTAGCTTCGATTACAATATCTATGTTCATCTCTTTCCAAGGCAATTGCTTTGGATCGCGGTTATTTATTAGTTGTACACGGCGGCCATTCACTACAAGTGAATCATCTTCCGCTACAATTATACCGTCGAATTTACCATGGATCGTATCATATTTTAGTAAGTGGGCTAAAGTTTCAGCAGGATAGCTTGCATTAATGGCAACAATGTCCAAACTCTCATCTAATATGGCCTTTCGGAAAACCATTCTTCCAATTCTCCCAAATCCGTTAATCGCTATTCTTGAATTCATTGTTCGGACCCTCCTGAAAATATTAATGTTATACTTATTACCTCTCATATGTAATTAGTATAACATAATTGAGTGCAATTGTGCTAATAAAAATGCGGATTGTTGTTATTTTTTCAAAATAAAAGGAAGAAACCATAAGGCTTCTCCCTTTTTTCTCATTTATAAGACATTCCAATTGCAAAGTACGGTTTTAACCTGCTTCTTTGTTTCCTCAAGATTCCCATTATTATCAATGACCGCATCCGCTAAAACTTTTTTATCAGCTAACGGCATCTGTGATTGAATTCTTGCAAGTGCATCTGTCTCTGATAATCCATTCCGGTTCATTAAGCGTTCCAATTGAACGCGCTCATCTACATATACCAATAGAGTCTTTTCAACCATGAATGTTAACTTACTTTCGAATAGGAGCGGAATATCCATAAATACCGTTTCTTCTCCTGCAGCGAGTGCCTTTTCCGTTTTTAGACGCATCCAATTCCTAACAGCAGGGTGCACGATACTATTTAAAAGCAATCTCTTTTCTTGATCATGAAATATAATAGACCCTAATTTCACCCGATCAATATTGCCATCCACCAATAAAATATCTTCACCAAAAGCTTTTACTACTTGATGGTAGGCTTCTTCACCCGGCTCTACGACTGCGCGGGAGGCCACATCTGCATCTACAATCGTGAAACCGAGTTCCTGTATATAAAGGCTGACGCTGCTTTTCCCGCTTGCAATCCCCCCGGTGATTCCAATGATTTGTCCCATAAGCTCCCCCTTTTAAATCAATTATTATAACTTGAATACACCAATTAAAATCAATAGCACGCCCGGAAGAAAGGTTAACTGCTGCACAATTTTATTATTTGAAAGCAATTTCCCGCTTTGAAGTCCGCTCCAAATGAAGATTGAACTCATTACAGCGATACATATTGCGAGAATAATCGGAGAAATCCCGATCATAGCTGCTCCAACTCCAGCTCCGAACGCATCAAGCGAAAGTGCAAACCCGAGAACAAGTGCTTCAACACCAGTAATTGTTCCTGATTTGTCAAAATCGGCATTCAATGGTTTTTGTAAAATATTTATGACTACTCCAAGTGATTTAATTTCAAAGTTAAAGATGATTTTTTCATGATATCTCTCGTCGTTCAATTCCTTATCAGGCTTAAAATACTGGTATACCATCCAGGCACCAAGAAAAATGAGAATGATGCCCCCAGTTTTTTCAGCCGCTCCGACAGAAATAAGCTGACTGATGAACTGCCCGATGACCATCGCAATGCCTAAACTCAGTGCCGAACAAAATGAAATGACCGCTATTGACTTTAAGGGGATTTTCATCTTTCGCATACCAAATGTCAAACCTACGCCAAAACCGTCAATACTTACTGCAAAAGCAAGAAAAATAATTTGTAGCCACATCGGAATTATTACTCCTTCCCTTCTCGTTGCTACCCTAGTATATGGAAGGAGCCCATCCGATGTGTTTGAAAAGACATTGACTACTTAAGTCGCTGACACAACGGGCATATATGTGTGCCGCGTCCGGCTACAACTAGCTTTTCAAGTGGTGTACCGCACGTTTTGCAGTTCTCTCCTTTACGTCCGTAAACATTAAGTTCTAACTGAAACATGCCGATTTGCCCTTGAGAGTTAATGTACGAACGAATCGTACTTCCCCCTTTTTCCACCGCTTCACCTAATGTTGCTATGATTTCGGAATGCAGCTTTTTAATTTCCTCTAACGTAAGTGAAGAAGCTATTCTCTCTGGATGAATCCCGGAACGGAATAAAGACTCGTCCACATATATATTTCCAATTCCAACGACAACAGTTTGATCTAGAAGAACTGGCTTAATCTTCCTACTAGTTCTTGCCAGCTTCGCACTAAGCCCCTCGACTGTAAACTCTTCTGATAGCGGTTCAGGACCTAAATGCGATAATGGCAACTGCTCAAGTTCTTCCCCTTTTGTAAATAAATGCATCGTCCCGAACTTCCGGACATCCCGGTACCTAAGTTCACTGTCATCCGTAAAAGTAAAAATAACATGAGTGTGCTTATCATACGGCTCTTCTTTTGGATGCACTCCGTATTTCCCTTCCATCCTTAAATGCGAAACCAATGCATAATCATCCAGTGTGAAAATGAGGAACTTGCCTCGACGGCCTATTCGCTGAATTGTCTGCCCTCTTAAAGCATCCTGAAACTGTTCGACAGGTTCAGGTGCTTTAATAATCTTAGGCCAGAAGACGGACACTTCCTTGATTTCTTTTCCAAGTACGAGCTGCTCTAACGTTCTTCTGACTGTTTCTACTTCAGGAAGTTCTGGCATTACTAATCACCTATCTTTTATTATTTGGCATCAAACCATGTTGGCCCGTAAGCATAATCCACTTTGAGAGGCACATTTAATTCAATAGCATTCTCCATTTCCTCTGGTACGATTTTCTTAAGGATTTCGAGTTCTTCCGGAGGTGTCTCAAAAATTAATTCATCATGCACCTGCAGAAGCATTCTCGTTTTTAGCCCCTCTTTTTTCAGACGCTTATTCATATTAATCATGGCAAGCTTGATGATATCTGCTGCACTGCCTTGAATTGGCGTGTTCATGGCTGTCCGTTCGGCAAAACTTCTAATGTTGAAATTACGGCTTGTAATCTCAGGAATATAACGCCTTCTTTGCAGCAAAGTCGTACTATATCCTTTTTGACGAGCTTCATGTATGCTTTCTTCCATATATTCCTGTACACCAGGAAAGCTTCTTAAATACTTCTCAATGAACTCTCCCGCTTCTTTTCTAGTAATGCCAAGGCTTTGTGAAAGTCCGTAGTCACTTATACCATAGACAATCCCAAAGTTAACCGCTTTTGCTTGGCGTCTCATGTTCGAAGTGACTTCCTCTGCTGATACATGGAAAACATCCATCGCTGTTTTTGTATGGATATCCATCCCTGCCTGAAACGCTTCAACTAGGCCGCTATCATTGGCGATATGTGCAAGCACTCGTAACTCGATCTGAGAATAGTCAGCAGCAAAAACAATCCAATCCTTTTCAGAAGGGATAAACGCCTGCCTGATTTTCCGGCCTTCCTCTAGCCTGATTGGGATGTTTTGAAGGTTAGGGTCTGTCGAGCTTAATCGGCCGGTCTGGGTTAATGCTTGGTTGAAACGAGTGTGTACCTTATCTGTTTTCCGATTGACTACTTTGAGCAAGCCTTCAATATAGGTGGATTGCAACTTACCAAGCTGACGGTAAAGTAAAATTTCTTTCACAATATTATGCTGGCTCTCCAATTTTTCCAGCACATCAGCTGACGTAGAATAGCCTGTTTTAGTTTTCTTCAATACTGGAAGCTCCAACTTTTCAAAAAGAATTACCCCAAGTTGTTTCGGTGAATTGATATTGAAAGCCTCTCCAGCCAGATCAAAAACTCGCCCTTCGATGGTTTTTAATCGAATAGCTAATTCCTGCCCCATGTTTTTCAGTCGTCCAATATCTACCTTAACACCCTGCCACTCCATATTAGCCAAGATAATGGACAAAGGCAGCTCAAGTTCCGTTAACAAATGGTATTGCTCAAACTCCTGCAGCTTTTCAACCATAGGTTCTTTTAAAGAAAAGATAGCCTTCGCTTTTCTGGCGATATGATCTCTCAATTCAGATTCTTCGGGTACCTTGCGTTTTGCACCTTTTCCATAAAAAACATCATCGGTTTCAAGACGTATGGTTCCTTGAGTTTTCGTGATTTCGGCCACTTCATCCACTGACTCTGCAGGATCTAAGATATATGATGCTAGAAACACATCAAAATCAATGCCTTTTATTTCAACTCCTCGATGGCGCAGTGCTACAACCGTGCGCTTTGCGTCAAAAACCGTTTTCTTTTTTGTTTCATCTTCTGCCCAAGATTTAAATATATCTGAAGTCAGTGCCGTCTCACCATGGAAGTAAAAATGGCCATTTTCATTGCTGACGGCTATTCCAAGAATGTCTGCATGATGATAATTATCTTCTAAGATTTCAACATATAAAGCACTTCCATCAGCAAACAACTCTGCAGTCATTTCCGAAGTGTGAACCTCAATTTTTTCTTGTTCAATCGGTACACTTTCTGAAACATCCAATTTATCGAGCAGCGTGGAAAAACCAAGCTCTTTATAAAATGAAATAACCCTTTCCTGGTCCATTCCGTTGTACTCGGTCTCATTGACCATAACTTGAATTGGCGCTTCCCTTGTAATCGTCGCAAGCTCTTTGCTTAACAAAGCAAGGTCTTTATGTTCTTCAATTTTTTCCTTCAATTTTTGACCGCTTACCTCATCAATCGAACTTAGCAGGTTCTCAACCGTTTCAAATTGGTGTAATAATTTAAGTGCCGTTTTTTCACCAACTCCCGGTATGCCAGGAATATTATCGGAAGCATCACCCATCAACCCTTTTAAATCAATGATTTGCAGGGGTGAAAGGCCGTATTTTTCATGTATATGCTTTGGTGTATATTCCTCAATTTCAGTGATTCCCTTTTTCGTGATTGAAACCGTCGTACTCGGGGAAGATAATTGGGTTAAATCTTTATCACCGGAAATGACTTTTACCTCAAAACCATCTCTTTCCGCCTGTAGAGACAGCGTACCGATAATATCATCGGCTTCGTAATTTTCCAATTCATACCTTTTTATTTGGAAACAGTCGAGCAACTCGCGGATAAAGGGGAATTGCTCGGATAATTCAGGCGGCGTTTTCTGGCGTCCACCCTTGTATTCTTTAAATGTCTCATGTCTGAATGTCGTTTTACCGGCATCAAAGGCCACAAGAATATGCGTTGGCTTTTCTTCTTCAAGAATGCGGTTAAGCATCATGGTAAATCCGTACACCGAATTCGTATGTACACCCTTATCATTATTCAAGAGCGGAAGCGCAAAAAATGCGCGGTAAGCAATACTATTTCCATCTATGAGTACTAACTTTTTATCCAAATTCGTCTTCCTCCAGTCACACAGGGTTATGTAGTTCAGCTTCTATTTATAAACGCAAAAAGCCGTGCATTTTCTTTCTCTATTCTACCATGAGTAGAAGTGGAAAGAAAAATGACGGCGACTATGCTATTTTGTATTTCCCATTAACAAGCTAGCGTACGGTGAATCTGATGGCAGAACGATGACCGTTTGATCACCAATCGTTTTTTTATAAGATTCAAGCGTACGGTATAGTTTATAGAAATCAGGATCTTTGGAAAACGACTTATTATAAATTTTCGCTGCTTCCCCTTCTCCCTCAGCCCGAATCACTTCTGCATCTGCCTCTGCAGTCGAAAGCAATTCTTTTACCTTTCGATCAGTATCCGCAATAATTCGGTTTTTCTTCGCATCTCCTTTGGATAGGTACTCTTGCGCTTTCGATTCGCGCTCGGAAATCATCCTTTTAAAGACGGATTCTTCATTTTCCGCAGGCAGATCCGTCCGTTTTATCCGGACATCAGTTAGGCTGATCCCGTAACTGTCTTTTTGTAGCAGTTCGTTAACTTTCTCCGTAATACGGTCGTTCAAGCTTCCCCTCGATGACTTCTCATCATTAATAATTTCATCATAATTCAACTGACCCAACTCTGAACGTACTGCCGAATAGATGAACTCTTCCATTCTCGTTTCCGCATTCTCGAGTGTCCTTGCATTGGTGATCAATTTTTTTGGGTCCTCTATCCTCCAGACCGCATAGTTATCGATGAGCATCCGCTTTTTATCTTTTGTATTGATTTCCGCCTCTGACACATCAGAACTCATTTGATATTTTGGCAGGGTAACCACACTTTGAATGAATGGTACCTTCGCCTTTAATCCTGGGGTTTTATCGATTCTAACCACCTCACCGAATTGGCGGACGACTTTATATTCACCCTCCTTGACGATATACACATTGGTGAAGATAATCAGCAGCAACACGATAAATATAATGAGGAAAATCCCTATTTTAACATAGCCTCCCCAGTGAAAATTACCTTTCCTCATCTCATTAAAATCAATTACTTTTCCGCTCATTGTTTGGTGCCTCCTTCCCCTGTCGCTTTTTCTTCAGGTACAGACTCCTTCTTCGTTTCTTCTTCAGGAATAGGCGTTTTTTTCGTTTCCTCTTTTTCTAGTGAGCGAAGTGGTAAGTACTTCATTGTATTTCCATCATCATTCATGATATAAATCTCTGCATTTGGCAATACTTCTTCAAGCGTTTCAATAATAAGACGGTCTTTTGTTATACCCTTATTGCCTTTATATTCACTATATAATTTTTCAAAGACCGCTACATCCCCACGAGCAGCCTCCGTACGAGCGGCTTTATCACCATTTGCTTGTGAGATAATGGCGTCTTTTTCCCCTTCAGCTTCATTAATACGTTTGTTTTCATATTTATCCGCTTCATTGCTTTTCGTATTCGCCGTTTCTCTAGCATCTGTGACATTCGTAAAGGCTTTCCGCACTTCTTCATTCGGTAACTCCACATCCTGGAGCTTAACCGCAGATATTGATATGCCTACATCATATTTCTCCATTAACTGTGATAGCAGTTCCCGGACATCTGCTTCAATTTGTGCTTTACCGGAAGTAAGTGCATCATCAATTTTCGTGCTTCCGATAATACTTCTTAAAGCAGCGGAAGTCGTGTCATATAAAATTTTCTCTGGATCATCTGCATTGTACAGGTATTTTGGAGGGTCTGTGATTTTCCATTGAACCACTAGGTCAGCAAGAACAATATTTTCATCCCCCGTAATCATCTTGGTCTCCCTCGGATAATCTGTTACCTCTCCATTCTCCTCCTTGTATCCAAATTTAAGACTGAATGTTTCTTTCGATAGTTTTTCAACCGACTGAATCGGCCAAGGCAGCTTAAAGTGAAGGCCTGGTTCTGTAATCGTCTGCTCTACCTTACCAAACGTCATAATGACAGCCTGATCGGATTCATCTACCGTGTACCAGGTCGATATCGCAACAACACCAAAAATTAAAATAAGAAATACTAGTCCTGTGATTGTATATATCCTTTTTAAACTGACGATATGTATCACCCCTTATTTGCCGTTATATCTTATTTACGCAAGGAAGGGTCTAAAGTTTCATAAAAATCAAATATTTTCCTAATGAAAATAGTATAGAAGGTAGGTAAAGAGGAATATAGTCAAAAGAAAAGACAGAGACTTAGTGTCTCTGTCTTCGCCTAACTCCTTGGATGAGGGGTTGTACAACCATTTTAACCCTCCATTATGAAGTCAGTTTAAATAAATTGTAAAGGACATGTAAATTCACACAATTCCTACACTTTTCCTTTTAAGCTTTTATTTAACGTTACCGTAAAAGTCGTACCCGATCCCGGCGTACTTTCTACTTTGATTTTACCTTTATGGACTTCTATAATATGCTTGACGATAGCGAGTCCGATGCCTGTTCCTCCTGAATCACGACTCCTTGCCTTATCAATGCGATAAAACCGTTCAAATATTCTTGGAAGTTCTTTTTCTTCAATACCGATACCGCTATCTTGGACTATAATATCCACCGTTTGTTCATTTTCAGTGACGTTCACGGTGACCCACCCTCCATTTGGTGTATATGTCAACGCGTTAGTAATCAAATTAATGAAAACCTGTTTGATCCTGTCTGATTCCCCTTCAATAAAAACAGGTTCCGAAGAAGCTTTTATCTCAAGAGAAACTTCTTTTTCCTTCAATTTACCAATAAGCATCTCTTGTATATCACCAAGAACATTTGTAATATCCACGACGCCTGTTTTTAAAACAAATTCCTGTTGCTCCATTTTTGATAAATTAAGAAGTTCCTGAATGAGTTCTTGCAGCCGATCACTTTCTTTCAAGATAATGGATAAAAAGTGCTTCAATGTTTTTTCGTCTTTTAAAGCCCCATCGAGCAACGTTTCTGAAAAGCCCTTGATAGAAGTAATCGGTGTTCTCAGTTCATGGGATACATTGGCCACAAAATCCTTCCGCATTTGCTCGAGCCTTTTCAATTCGGTAATATCATGGAAAATGAGGAGAATCCCCTTCCATTCGTCATGAGTACCGATAATCGGAGCCCCGTATATCTCAAAATGCTTACGTTCAATAGCAAGTGGTATTTTCACTTGGCGTTTTATTGTCTTTTCCGTCCGGAAAATTTCTTCTATTATAGAAATGACTTCTTGATCTTTAATGACCGAGTAAAATACTTGAAACAAAAACGTAGCCGAGTTTACACCGAAGCTTTTTTTGAATTCCCGGTTAATTAAGGTCGTATAGCCTTTACTGTCGATTAATAGGACACCACTACCGATATTTTCAACCAGTGTTTCCAAACGATCCTGATTCATTTCCCTCGCCGTTTCTGTTTCCTGTAAATTCCTCGCTAATATGTTTAGCGAAGTCGTGAGCATCCCTGTTTCATCAGAATGCTGCTCGAATGTCCGAGTTCTATAATTCCCCTTTGCCAATTCAATGGCTGCCATCGTTGCTTCCTCAATCGGCCGGGTATAATAAGAAGTGATTTTACTCGCAAGCATGAGGATAATGATCAAGGCTACCCCTAAACAAATGATCAATATTTGCCACATTTGCTTATTAACTTGGTGGATGGCCTCTATTTCGTTGCTATGAACGACAAAGCCTTCAATTTCTCCATCCTTTTCAACCGTTTTCCAATAATAATGGAGATCCGATTCTCCCTCGATAACTTCATATCCTTCTTCTTGCTTAAGACCTTTTTCCAAGATGATCTTTCGAAGGATATTGGCATGGTTTTTATGTAGCTCATTTGACGATGTTGAATCGTATAAAATCTCTCCACTCGCTGAGAGGATGGTTAAGTTGGAATCTAACAGGGGTGTTAATTTTGCCGTTTTCCCTTCTTCCAAAAAGGATGTGATCCCCCCATGCTCCTGAATATATGTAGAAATGAAAAATGTTTCGTTCTGTATACGCTCATTAAATGTTTTAATATAATAGCTTTTGAACAAATGTCCCAATAAAAAGCCCACGGCCATCATGACGACCATCACCAACATGATGAGAGTATAAAGAAGCTTTTTACGATAGGTGGTCATTCTTTTTTGGCTCCTCAAGCTTATAACCCAAGCCCCTGATCGTTTTGATATAAAGAGGTTTTCTTGTATCTTGCTCTATTTTTTCACGAAGGTGGCTAATATGGACATCAACGATTCGCGAATCTCCTGCAAAATCGTAATTCCAAACCGCACTTAAGAGCTGATCTCTCGTTAAAACTCTTCCTTTATTCTTTGCAAGGTATAAAAGTAATTCAAATTCCTTTGGAGTTAATTCTAATTGTTGTTCATCAAAGAATGCTTCGTAACGTTCAGGATAGACTTTCAAGCCGCCTAATTTTAGGAACCCATCTTCCTGATCAAGATTTGTTTCACTGCCATTCGATTGAAGCTGGGATCTTCTTAGTATTGCCTTAATTCGGGCAACCACCTCACGTGGACTAAAAGGTTTGGTTAAGTAATCATCCGCCCCTAGTTCAAGACCAAGCACTTTGTCAAATTCATCGTCCTTAGCTGTCAGCATCAAAATTGGTATATTGATTTTTTGCTGACGAAGCTGTTTACACACTTCAAGCCCATCCATTTTAGGCAACATCAGATCCAATACGACTAAATCCGGTCGTATATCCACAGCAGCCTGCAGACCTTCTTCCCCATCTAAAGCTGTAACTACTGAATAGCCTGCCTGTTCTAAATTATACTGAAGTAAGGTAACTATTGATTGTTCATCATCCACTACGAGAATTTTCTTTGACATTAGATCCTCCTGAATTATGTATTACCCCTGAGACTTTTTTCAGTCTACTCATCCAACTCTATTATAAAGAATATTATATGAAATTTACACATAAAAAAAACATCATTGAAAAGTAATCCTACCATTAGCAGGGATCATCGTCTCCTTTATGGTTATTAAACATGGATTAATTAAGTCCCGGTTAAGAAACGGCCAGAAAAAAAACTACCCGGTTGGATGTGAGGATATGGCCTTAGCTTAGCCTTCCCTTTCATTCTTCCGGGCAGTCTTATTAAGATGCTTTCAATGTCTCTTATTGTAAAACTTTCATTACTGCTTTAACTGATTCAACTGATTTAGAAAGTGATGCTTTTTCGTCTTCAGTTAATTCAAGTTCGATAATTTGTTCGATACCATTTGCGCCTAGTACAGTTGGCACGCCAAGGTAGATTCCTTCGAATCCGTATTCGCCTTCAAGGTAAGCGATAGAAGGTAGAACGCGACGTTGGTCTTTAAGGATAGCTTCAGCCATTTCTACTAGAGCTGCAGCCGGTGCATAATATGCACTTCCGTTTCCAAGAAGGTTAACGATTTCTCCGCCACCAGTACGTGTACGAGCAACGATTGCTTCTAAACGATCTTGAGGAATCAATGTTTCCAAAGGAATTCCTCCAGCGTATGAGTAACGTACTAGAGGAACCATATCGTCACCGTGTCCACCAAGAACGAAACCAGTTACATCTTTAACAGATAGGTTTAATTCTTGAGCCACGAAAGTACGGAAACGAGCTGTATCAAGTACACCAGATTGTCCAATTACGCGTTCTTTAGGGAAACCTGATTCTTTATAAACAGTGTATGTCATTGCGTCTACTGGGTTTGTTAAAACGATGATGGTTGTATTTGGAGAATATTTAACCACTTCTTTAGTTACAGATTTCATAACTTTTTGGTTAGTTTGAACTAAGTCGTCACGGCTCATACCAGGTTTACGAGCGATACCAGCAGTGATGATAACTACGTCAGAATCAGCTGTATCTGCATAGTTTGAAGTACCGATGATGTTAGCGTCAAAACCTTGAACTGGAGCTGCTTCCGCCATATCAAGTGCTTTACCTTTTGTTGGGTTTTCTGCTTGTGGAATATCAACTAAAACGATATCACCAAGTTCTTTTTGAGCTGCTAGGAATGCTGCTGTTGCTCCAGTGAAACCAGCACCAACTACTGTAATTTTTTTGCGTTTAGACATGTTATTTCCTCCTTAAAATATGTAAATATTTTTGGAAACTTTTAACGTCTTTATCCACACATATATATAAAGCTCCCTGAAAAAGAAGACCGTATCGGCTCTTTTCCAGAAAGCATCATAAGTAATTATTTAAGGTTTTTGATAAGTTCGTCAGCGAACTCAGAGCATTTAACTTCTGTTGCACCTTCCATTAGGCGGGCAAAGTCATATGTTACAACTTTAGAAGCAATTGTTTGTTCTACTGATTTTGTGATGCTGTCTGCAGCTTCGTTCCAACCAAGGTGTTCAAGTAAAAGAACGCCTGAAAGAAGAACTGAAGATGGGTTAACTTTATCAAGACCAGCGTATTTAGGAGCTGTTCCATGAGTTGCTTCGAAGATAGCATGTCCAGTTTCGTAGTTGATGTTTGCTCCTGGAGCAATACCAATTCCGCCAACTTGTGCAGCAAGTGCATCAGAAATGTAATCTCCGTTTAAGTTCATTGTTGCAACAACATCAAACTCTTTAGGACGAGTTAGGATTTGTTGTAAGAAGATATCAGCAATAGAATCTTTAACGATGATTTTGCCTTCAGCTTCAGCAGCAGATTGTGCTTTGTTAGCAGCTTCAGTGCCTTCAGCTTCTTTAATTTGATCATATTGGTTCCAAGTGAATACTTTCTCAGCGAATTCTTGTTCTGCAACTTCATAACCCCAAGTTTTGAATGCGCCTTCTGTAAATTTCATGATGTTACCTTTATGAACAAGAGTTAATGATTTACGGCCTTCTTTGATCGCATAGTTAAGGGCAGAGCGAACAAGACGTTTTGTTCCTTCTTCAGAAATTGGTTTAATACCAATACCAGAAGTTTCAGGGAAACGAATATTTTTAACACCGAATTCATTTTGTAGGAAATCGATTAATTTTTTCGCTTCGTCAGAACCTTTTGCATATTCGATACCAGCATAGATGTCTTCAGTGTTTTCACGGAAGATAACCATGTCAGTGTCTTCAGGACGTTTAACTGGTGAAGGTACACCATCAAAGTAACGTACTGGACGTAGACATACGAATAAGTCTAATACTTGACGTAATGCAACGTTCAATGAGCGGATTCCGCCACCGATTGGTGTTGTAAGAGGTCCTTTAATAGCGATTAGATATTCATTAATGACATCAAGAGTTTCTTGTGGAAGCCATTCGCCTGTTTGGTCAAATGCTTTTTGTCCAGCTAAAACTTCTTTCCATTCGATTTTCTTTTCGCCATTGTATGCTTTTTCAACAGCTGCGTCTAAAACGCGTGAAGCTGCTGCCCAGATATCAGGACCGATTCCGTCTCCCTCAATATAAGGAACGATTGGGTTGTTTGGTACGTTAAGAGCACCGTTAGTAACTGTGATTTTTTGGCTTTGTGTCATGTCTCTTTACCTCCGATTCAAATTCAAAGGTTAGCTGGCCGCTTAATTTAAGCTGAACCACTAACCTTTTTTACTCACATCTATTAATTTACTACAAAATCGATGAAATAAAAAATAAAATTTCGAAAAAACTTTTAACTATTCAAAAATTATCGGTTTTCAATCGGTACGTATTTTTGCATACCTGGTCCAACATACTCTGCACGTGGACGGATCAGACGGTTGTTTGAATATTGCTCTAGGATATGAGCAATCCAGCCTGAAGCACGGCTTACAGCAAAGATTGGTGTAAATAGGTCATGCTCGATACCTAAACTGTGGTATACAGAAGCAGAGTAGAAATCAACGTTTGGTGGAAGATTTTTTTGACCAGTTACAATTTCATGAATTTTGATAGACATATCGTAGTATTGTGGTTGACCAGTAAGTTCAGTCAATTTTTGAGACATTTCTTTAAGGTGTTTAGCACGTGGATCACCTTTACGGTATACACGGTGGCCAAAGCCCATGATTTTTTCTTTATTAGCTAATTTTTCGTTGATATAAGGCTCAACGTTTTCTACAGAACCAATTTCTGTAAGCATTTTCATAACTTGTTCGTTAGCTCCGCCGTGAAGAGGGCCTTTTAATGCGCCGATAGCAGAAGTCACGCCAGAATAGATATCAGATAATGTAGCCACACAAACACGTGCAGTGAATGTAGAAGCGTTTAATTCATGGTCAGCATGTAGAACTAATGCTTTGTTGAATGCTTCTTCTTCGATTGCTGTTGGTTCATTACCGCTTAACATATATAAGAAGTTAGCAGCAAAGCTTAGATCAGTACGTGGTGCAACCGCTTCTTTTCCTTGACGGATACGAGCGAAAGTTGTTACCAGTGTAGGGATTTTTGCTTGGATGCGGATTGCTTTACGATAGTTAGCGTCTTCACTCATTACATCTGCTTCTTCATCATAAAGACCAAGAAGAGATACTGCTGTACGAAGAGCTCCCATTGGATGTACTTTATCAATTGGGTATGTTTTGAAATGATTAACCACTTCAGCTGGAATTGCAGCATTTTCAGCAAGTAGTTTAGTTAATTCTTCTAATTGGCTTTTGTTTGGAAGAGCTCCATGCCATAAAAGATAGATTACTTCCTCGAATGTTGCGTTTACAGCTAAATCATCGATATCATAACCTACATACGTTAACGTATCATCGATAATAGAGCTTACTGATGAAGTTGTTGCTACCACACCTTCAAGACCTTTTGTTGCTGTCATACTAAATCTCTCCTTTTCCTAAGTATTCCCCTATGCCCTTGCTTATTGCGTATAAATATAGCGCTTCCATGAAATTAGCTATTGAATACAACCATCTATTTTTTAGCAGAAGACATACATCTTGTATTGGAAGCGTTCACAGAATATGACCCCAACAATAGTAAAATGTACGATAATCCTTTATACGAAATTCTAAAAATAATGCTTGTAGCTATTCCTAGTGAGCGCTTGCTCAATAACTACATCTCTTTTTAAGATTCCTCAAAAATATCAATGATATTCTGAATCCCATTTTTAATAAACCAGAGCAGTTACATGATTATTATAAACAATAAACACTTTTTTGGGAATCAAAAGCACCTAAAATGTGAAAAAATTATTATTTTATTAGAAAAATTAGCTACATATTCTCTTGCTTTTTTTAATGGGATTCCAAACGTTTTTTTGAAAATTTGTTACAAAGCAGAATAATCGAAACATTAAATAGAATTTTTTCATTTCCGCTCTTACAATCCATTCTATCACTTACCATTTTGCTCATTTGAAAAAATCAAAGATTTGCATGCATAGATAAGCAATTCCTGCCCCAATTAACGGTCCAACAGCGACACCTTTGAATAATGCGACCGCAAGAATCGTCCCAAAAACAAGAGCCGTTGTAATATGAGGATCATGTGAAAGGAGGGTAATTCCATTTTTCGCTATAAGTGCAACAGCTATTCCAGATGCGAGCGCAATCCAGGCATAAGGTGACTTTATGGCGTCACCCAGTTCCTTGAAACCAATCGCTCCATTTGCAATGGGGATTAGCACTGAAATCGTAATGATGGTGACGCCTAAGTTGATCCCTTTCGCTTCTAAATATGGAAACACTTTTGTATCAAGGCCGATGAGTTTCATGAGTAAAAGAAAACCCGCAGCCGCAATCAGTGATGTGTTTTTTCCAACCCAACCGATAACTGCAAGTAAAATTAAAAATACGACAGGACCGTTTATCATTCTCCCTTCACCTTCTTTCTTTTTGTTATTTTAACATAACAACCTCCACTCTTTCTCAATAGGAGATTGATTTATAAAACGATACTAAAACGGAAAAAAATTAAGCAGAAAGACGAAAGAATCTTTCCTTTCTTTTCCAACGTCGTTACAATTATAATACAAAGTTTATGTTAGAAGGAGGGGATGTCTTGAATCCTGTTTATATTTATCGTTTCATTCGTTCTTTACTGGTCATCGGAGGCATAATTTTAGGTGGAATTGCCTTGTTCTATTTATCTAAATATACATATCCATTCATTATTGCCATGATTATTGCTTTCTTGATGAACCCTCTGGTTACTTTTTTTGAAAAGAAAGGCCGGTTACCAAGAGGATTGGCTGTGTTCGTTTCCCTTTTACTCATTTTTCTTTTATTTGCAGGACTCATTACCCTGCTGGTTACTGAAATTATTTCAGGTACCAATTACCTTGCTGGTGTCATACCTCAACATATTGAAACTATAGTAGATTATATCGAAACATACATCGCGACCACTATCATCCCTTTATATAATCAAACAACCGCTATGTTCAATAATTTAGATATCGAGCAGCAAGACACCGTCCTCAAGAATATCCAGAATATTGGCGAATCCATCACTACCGGTGTCAGTAGTTTTATTCAAGCGTTCTTAAAAAATATTCCCGCAATCATCGGCTGGTTTCCAACTACAGCAACAGCACTCCTCTTTACCCTACTGGGCACTTTCTTCATTAGTAAAGATTGGGATCACTTCGGCCGCATAACGGGAAAGTTTTTACCTGATAAGATTTTTGCAGGTGCCAAGCGTTTATTCCGGGATTTAAAACGAGCTTTATTCGGGTTTATCCGGGCACAATTCACACTTGTTTCATTGACAACGGTTACGATCTTGATTGGTTTACTCATTTTAGGAGTGAACTATTCAATTACCATTGCATTAATTTGCGGATTGGTTGATATCATTCCCTATTTGGGTACCGGGACCATATTTATTCCATGGATTATTTTTGAATTCATTACAGGGAATACTAGCCTTGCAATTGGTTTGTCTGTGCTTTACATTATCGTAGTTGTCCAGCGTCAATTAATTGAGCCCAAAGTTCTTTCTTCTAGTATCGGATTGGATCCACTTGCTACTCTCGTTGCTTTATTCATCGGTTTCAAATTAATCGGTTTTCTGGGACTGATTGCAGGGCCAGTGGTCCTTGTCATATTTAATACACTTCAGCGCGCCCATGTCTTTAAGGCCATATGGGCATTTATTATCGGAGCGGATACAAATAAGACCACCTAAAGCTTTAGAGTTAACTTTTAATCAGAAATCTCTCGTTCCTATAAAAAGTCCGCCTCGAGTTTGAGGCGGATTTTTTTATAGTCTATCTATTATTTTGAAGTCTCAAATTGTTCTGCTTCAGTAGAGCCAGCAAGTGCTGTTGTAGATGATGTTCCACCAGAAACTACTTGTGCTACTTCATCAAAGTAACCAGTTCCAACTTCACGTTGGTGACGAGTTGCAGTATAGCCGTCAATTTCACTAGCGAATTCTGCTTGTTGAAGTTCTGAGTATGCAGCCATTCCACGGTCTTTATAACCAAGAGCAAGGTTGAACATGCTGTGATTCAATGAGTGGAAACCTGCAAGCGTTACGAACTGGAATTTATAACCCAATTTACCCAATTCAACCTGGTAGCTAGCAATTTCTTCATCACTTAATTTTGCTTTCCAGTTAAATGATGGTGAACAGTTGTAAGCAAGTAGTTTACCAGGGAACTCTGCATGAATCGCTTCAGCAAATCGGCGAGCATCTGCTAGGTTTGGTTCAGAAGTCTCGCACCAGATAAGATCAGCATATGGTGCATATGCTAGACCACGTGCAATCGCTTGGTCAAGACCTGCGTTTGTACGGTAGAATCCTTCTGGAGTCCGTTCACCTGTGATGAAAGGTGCATCAACCGGATCGATATCATCCGTGATCAAGTCTGCAGCATCTGCATCAGTACGAGCAATTAAGATAGTTGGTGTTCCCATTACGTCTGCTGCTAAACGGGCTGATACTAAGTTACGTACTGCCGTTTGCGTTGGAAGAAGAACTTTACCGCCTAAATGACCACATTTTTTCTCGGAAGATAGTTGGTCTTCAAAGTGAACGCCAGCAGCTCCAGCTTCAATCATACCTTTCATTAGTTCGAATACGTTAAGAGCACCCCCGAAGCCTGCTTCAGCATCTGCTACGATTGGAGCAAACCAATCAATATCATCTTTTCCTTCAGCAAAGCTAATTTGGTCAGCACGTTGCAGTGTTTGATTAATGCGTTTAACAACCTGTGGTACAGAGTTAGCTGGGTATAAGCTTTGGTCAGGGTACATTTGTCCAGCGATATTAGCATCAGCAGCTACCTGCCAGCCACTTAAGTAGATTGCTTTTAAACCAGCTTTTACTTGTTGCATTGCTTGGTTACCAGTTAATGCTCCTAGTGCGTTAATGAAATCCTCTGTATTTAAAAGGTTCCATAGTTTTTCAGAACCTCGGCGAGCTAATGTTTGCTCGATATCGATAGAACCTCTTAATTTGATAACTTCTTCAGCAGAATAAGGCCGTTTAATTCCAGTCCAGCGTGCGTCATTTTCCCAGCTTTGTTGTAGTTGTTGCGCTCTTTCATTAGTCATTATAATTTCCTCCTAATTTATATTAAAATATTAATTAACTAAATATTAAGATAATTGTTCATATGCCGGATTTGTTAAGAAATCCGCAAAGTCATCTGCTGCAATCAGTTCTTCAAATAGTTTAGTAGACTCTTCAAATTTCCCTGATTTGAAAGCTTCTTCTCCTACCTCTGATTTAATGACTGCTAATTCTTCTTCTTTAATCTGATGGAATAATTCTTCGGTGATTTTTCTACCATCTTCTAAAATACCTTTTGGATGACGGATCCACTGCCAAACTTGAGCACGTGAGATTTCAGCTGTTGCTGCATCTTCCATTAGGTTATGAATAGGAGCAGCGCCTCTTCCACTTAGCCAAGATGCAATATACTGGATGCCTACGTTAATGTTCGTCCGTAATCCAGCTTCCGTTATCGTTCCTTCTGGTACTTCTAGCAATTCTTCTGCTGATACTTGAACATCTTCACGTTTCCGATAGATTTGATTCGGTTTTGGAACAAGGAGGTCAAACACCTCTTTTGCTGTACTTACCATGCCTGGGTGGGCTACCCATGTCCCATCATGACCGTCTCTCGCTTCGCGCTCTTTATCAGCGCGTACCTTAGCAAACGCCTCGTCATTTTTGACCGGGTCATTTTTGACTGGAATTTGTGCTGCCATCCCGCCTATTGCCGGAGCATTACGAGTGTGGCATGTTTTGATTGCTAATAAGGAATACGCTCTCATGTTCGGGACAGTCATCGTAACCTGTAACCTATCAGGGAAGATAACATCATCCGAGTGACGGAATTTTTTCAGGAAGCTGAAGATATAATCCCAGCGGCCACAGTTCAGGCCTGCGGAATGATCTTTCAACTCGTACAGAATTTCGTCCATTTCGAATGCTGCAAGAATCGTTTCAATCAAGACAGTTGCTTTTATAGTTCCTTGCGGGACTCTTAAATCGTTTTGTGCATAAACAAAGACATCATTCCATAATCTTGCTTCGATATGGCTTTCCATCTTCGGTAAGTAGAAGTATGGACCGCTTTCTTTTTCGATTAATGCTTTTGCGTTGTGATAAAAGTATAGTCCAAAGTCGAAAAAGCTAGCTGATATTGGCTGTCCATTTAAAAGAACATGCTTTTCTTCTAAGTGCCAGCCGCGAGGCCTTACTTTTAAAACAGCTGTTTTTTCATTTAATGCGTATACTTTTCCATTTGGATTTTCAAATGAAATGGTACCGCGAATTGCATCGCGTAGATTCAGTTGACCATCTATACAATTTTCCCAAGTGGGTGAATTGGCATCTTCAAAGTCAGCCATAAAAACATTGGCACCTGAGTTCATAGCATTAATGATCATCTTACGGTCAACCGGTCCAGTGATTTCAACCCTGCGGTCTTGCAAGTCATTCGGGAGGGGCGCAATTGTCCAATCACTTTCACGAATATGCTTCGTTTCTTCAAGAAAATTAGGTAGCTTGCCTTGATTTAGGTCCTCTTGAACGATTTTACGTTGTTCTAAAAGTTCTTTTCTTCTTTCACCGAAATGCCGTTCAATTCTTTCGATAAATTGAAGAGCTTCCGTTGTAAGTATTTGTTCATATCCAGGCTTAATAGTACCTGTAATTTGTAAGCCTTTTGCTTCAGTAATCATGTTGCTTCTCCACATCCTTTCAAGCTCTTTTATGTTATAATACAGTTGTTTCTTTTCTTGATTGTATTATATAACACACTGTGTAAATTTGTCACCAGTTTTTTCTAAAAAAAATTAAAAAAGAGAATATTTAACTTGGAAAAGCCTGGTATAACAACATTTCTCTTAAAAAATAATTAAAATATTCTGATATTTTGTACTAGTTTTACTTCCAAAAATCAATTCTTGATCAGTGAAACAGGCAAAATCTCACCCCAAAAATTTCTCTCATGTTTGGCCTCAATAATTTAAAACTTAAACAATGCAAGAGCCTTTTCAGTAAAAACGCAAAAAAGCATCCTTAGAAATACCGGGGATGCTAATGTTAATTCATTTCTCTAACCAAAAGAGGCTGTCTAAAAAGTTTAGCTTTTAGACAGCCTCTTACTATTTATGGCGAATAATCGTTACTTTTCCTTTATTCATCCTGTTCATAATAAACCGGATAACGATCGGTTTGAGGAGATTCCTGGTTGGCGGAAATACTAGGATTAATCCTATGATATCCGAGATAAGTCCCGGTGACAGCAACAATGCAGCTCCAAGAAAGATACAGATTCCATCAATGATTTCATTTCCTGGCATCATTCCGTATCGAATCTGTTCCTGCGCCTTTTTCCATGTTTCCATTCCTTGCCGCTTGGCCAAATAGGCACCGATTAAACCGGTAGATACAATCAGGAACAGTGTTGGCCAAAAACCAATCACATTGCCTGACAACAATAAGACAATAATCTCAATGACCGGCATCGCAATGATAAACAATAAAAAATATTTCATCTACATTCCTCCTGCACAGCCCACGTATGGTGCGGTACACTCATCTTACCTCATTGGACCGAAATCATCCAAAATTTCGTTCTATAAAACGTTAGCATGTCCATCATAAATGATTCCGCGACTAGCATCGACCGTAATTCTTTGTTTATCCTTAAAGATTTTGGTCGCATCTTCTGCTCCAACGATAACCGGAATGCCCAAAGTGACTCCCACAACAGCTGCGTGACTTGTCAAACCGCCTTCTTCAGTAATCAATGCAGCACACTTTTGAATTGCCGGCATCATATCCCGATCAGAACCAATTGTAACTAATACAGATCCTTCAGTTACTTTTTCCAAAGCTTCCTTGGAATTCCTAGCTATAACCACTTCACCTTTCGCAGATTTCCTGCCGATTCCTTGAGCCTTCAAAAGAACCTCTCCTAATACATGAATTTTCATCAAGTTAGTCGTTCCTGTTTCACCTACGGGCACACCAGCTGTAATGACAACTAAGTCTCCATGGGATACTAATCCGGAATGCAGGCTTTCATCGATTGCCGTTTGGAGCATTTCATCCGTGGTCGTCGCTTTTGGTCCAATCTGCGGGTAAACTCCCCAGGCCAATGCAAGTCTTCTTGAAACATGATCATTAGATGTAACAGCGATAATCGGTGCCTTAGGACGATATTTAGAAATCATCCGTGCCGTATGACCGCTCTCGGTAGGCGTAATGATTGCGCCGACATTTAGATTAAGCGCCGTATGGGCAACAGACTGGCCAATAGCATCAGTGACATTATGACGATTCACTTTGCTTCTTACTGATAATATTTCCCGATAATCAAGGGCTGTTTCTGCACGAGAAGCAATGTTATGCATCGTTTGAACGGCCTCAACAGGGTACGTCCCAGCTGCTGTTTCACCGGAAAGCATGATGGCATCCGTTCCATCAAAAATGGCATTGGCCACGTCACTTGCTTCTGCACGGGTTGGCCGTGGGTTACGCTGCATCGAATCGAGCATTTGCGTAGCTGTAATAACTGGTTTCCCGGCATTGTTACATTTTTTGATCATTTGTTTTTGGACTAGTGGCACTTCTTCTGCAGGAATTTCCACTCCTAGGTCTCCACGAGCTACCATCAAACCATCTGACACTTCCAGGATTTCATCAAGACGGTCGACGCCTTCTTGATTTTCAATTTTAGGGATGATTTGAATATGTTCCGCTCCATTCTGTTGCAGAAGTTCACGCACTTCTAGGACGTCAGATGCCCTACGAACAAAAGAGGCAGCAACAAAGTCAATTCCCTGTTCAATTCCAAATAGGATGTCCTGTTCGTCTTTTTCCGTGATGCCTGGTAGGTTAACTGAAACACCTGGCACATTTACACCTTTTTTATTTTTAAGTGTTCCACTGTTTAAAATTTTCGTATGGATTTCTTTTTTGACTTCATCCACCTTTAACACTTCAAGACCAATTAAACCATCATCTAACAAAATTCTGGATCCCGGATGGACATCATAGAGAAGTCCCTCATACGTAATAGAAAATTTTTCAGGCGTTCCAAGGACTTCATTCATAGAAATACTGACTTCATCACCAGCAGTCAACTCTATAGCATCGTTCTCCATATTATTCGTCCTTATTTCCGGACCTTTTGTATCTAAAAGGATAGCAACCTGTTTCCCTGCTTTCTCTCCCGCTTCCCTAATATTGCGGATTCTAGCGGCATGCTCCTCATGATTGCCATGAGAAAAATTCAGCCGAGCTACATTCATTCCTGCTTCTATTAATTGAACCAGCTTTTCTATACTTTCACTTGCGGGACCAATTGTACAAACAATCTTGGTTTTTCGCATGGTGTCAACCTCCTCTAAGAAAAACTCGCCGACTGTCCACCTTTTGGCAGACAGGGCGTAGTAGTTATAAGCTTATTTTTTCTAATATTTGAATACTATCTCAGCACTGATTTTTTTCATTAACCAGTACCAATTAAATTGATAACTCTGCGGATAGATCGTACATTTTCTTGTCAATTGTATGCTGTTTCGCAAGTGCTTCGATGATATCATAATCAACTAGTATATTTTGTTCTATCCCGACAGCCTTGCCGCCTTTGCCTTCAAGAAGCAATTCTACAGCACGTGCTCCGAGTCGGCTTGCCAACACTCGATCAATTGCTGAGGGAGATCCGCCGCGCTGAACATGGCCAAGCACTGTAACACGCGTTTCAAAACCTGCTTTTGCTTCAATTTGTCTGGAAATATCAACGGCGCTTCCAACACCTTCAGCGACAATAATGATACTATGCTTTTTCCCCCGGTCATGTCCGCGGTTCAACTTACCAATCAACTCTTCCATATCGTATTTATATTCAGGACATAGAATCGTTTCTGCTCCGCCAGCAAGACCTGCCCAAAGAGCAATATCGCCCGCATTTCTTCCCATTACTTCAACCACATAAGTTCTTTCATGAGAAGTTGCTGTATCCCGAATTTTATCGATAGCATCGATTACCGTGTTTAGAGCCGTATCAAAACCAATTGTAAAATCTGTACCTGGAATATCATTATCAATCGTTCCAGGAACCCCGATACATGGAAAGCCTCTTTCAGTTAATGCCTTAGCTCCCCGGTAGGAACCATCTCCACCTATAATAACAATGCCCTCAATACCAAACTTATTCAATTGTTCAATAGCTTTTAGCTGACCTTCCTCAGTCTTAAATTCCGGACAGCGAGCCGTATGTAGCATTGTACCGCCGCGATGAATGATATCACCGACTGATCCAAGTTCAAGTTGCCTTATATCTCCATTTATCAGACCTTGATAGCCATGATAAATTCCGAAGACCTCCATCTCATGAAAAATCGCTTTCCGGACAACAGCTCGGACTGCCGGGTTCATACCTGGAGAATCTCCTCCACTGGTTAATACACCTATTCTTTTCATTATTGTCACCTCTCTACAGCACTAATCAAAATTAAGCTCACATTAACTTTCGTTATTACATTGTACCCTTTTTCTACCTTCAATAAGCAATCACTTTTTCACTTTTGCTTACTTGATGTTCTAAGCCTAACCGATTCTCTTCAGAAATTGAAGTAAAATGGCGTAAAAGTTTGGATTCTTCACTCAAACAGATATATATATGTATGTATGCTTCCCTAGTAAGGCTGAAAAAAACGTGTTGCCCTTGGCAGCACGTTTTTTCCAGTTGCTAAATGCTTATGAATGCTGTTCAACTTCCTTAGGTTTCCCCTCTGGTTGTTTTTCAAATTCATATTCACCAATTTTCTTAAATTTCATATAACGTTGATTGATCAGTTCATCGCTATCCAAAGGAAGCAACTCATTAAATGAACGTTTCAGAATATCCTTAATGGCTTCAGCCTGTACATTAGCATCTCGATGGGCGCCGCCTTTCACTTCAGGAATAATCTCATCAATAACCCCTAAGCGATTTAAGTCAGGAGCCGTGATTTGCATTGATTCCGCGGCCCGTTTAGCCTGGGAAGCATCCTTCCAAAGCAAAGCAGCAGCCCCTTCAGGAGAGATTACTGAGTACGTTGAATTCTCTAACATGAAAATTCGATCTCCAACTCCTAGAGCCAAAGCACCACCACTGCCCCCTTCACCGATGACAATACTGATAACTGGCACCTTCAGTCCTGCCATTTCAAAAAGGTTTTTCGCGATGGCTTCACTTTGTCCGCGCTCTTCTGCCGCTTTACCAGGGAAAGCCCCCTTCGTATCTATGAAACAAATAATCGGACGATTAAATTTTTCAGCCTGTTTCATTAGACGCAAAGCTTTTCGATAGCCTTCTGGATGGGGCATACCAAAGTTACGACGGATATTTTCCTTCGTATCCTTCCCACGCTGATGACCGATGACGGTCACAGCTCGTCCTTCAAATTCGGCGATACCAGCTACAATTGCCTCATCATCTCCATAATAACGATCACCATGAAACTCGATGAAGTCATTAAATAAAAGCGGAATGTAATCAAGAGTTGTTGGACGAGCCGGATGTCGAGCAATCTGTACACGATCCCATGGTTTTAAATGATTATAAATATCGACTTCTAACTTCTCGAGACGTTTTTCCAAAGTTTCGATTTCAACCGTCAGGTCTACATCCGCATCCTTCGTTATTTCCTTCAGCTCTTTAATCTTACTTCGAAGCTCTGTAACAGGACGTTCAAATTCTAATTCGTAAATCATAACCATTCACCACCCGGGGCATGGATTTTAAGGATTGTTGTCAAGGTTTCTTTTAATTCCGTACGTTTAACTACCGCATCTAATTGCCCGTGCTTCATCAAAAATTCAGACGTTTGGAAATCTTCTGGAAGATCTTCGTGTATCGTCTGTTCAATGATTCGACGTCCCGCAAAGCCAATTAGGGCTCCAGGTTCAGCAAGGTTAATATCCCCAAGGGACGCAAAACTTGCTGAAACTCCGCCTGTAGTAGGATGTGTCATCATCGAAATAATCAGACCGCCTTCATTACTGAACATCTTTAGAGCAGCACTGGTCTTAGCCATCTGCATCAAGCTAAGAACACCTTCCTGCATCCGCGCGCCGCCTGATGCTGTAAATATGATAAACGGAATCTTCAATTCTCCAGCCCGTTCAATCGCCCGGGTGATTTTTTCCCCAACGACTGAGCCCATGCTTCCCATCCTAAAATTGGAATCCATGATAGCCGTGGAAACTTGGTAGCCATTAATGTTTCCTACCCCTGTGACCACTGCCTCATTAATCTTGGCTTTCTTTTTATCCTTTTCCAGCTTCTCCAGATAATCCGGGAACTGAAGTGGGTTAACTGAAATCATTTCTTTATCAAATTCATTAAAACTACCGGCATCAAATAAATATTCAATCCGCTCATGAGAGGACATTGAATGATGGAATCCGCAATGCAGACAGACTTTCTGGTTTTTCACTAATTCTTTTGTATACATGATTTTTTTACAGCCGGGGCATTTAGTCATAATTCCTTCTGGTACATCTTGTTTCTCACGATCTAAAGGAACCGTTGCATATTTCTTCTTAGACTTCGCAAATAGCTCTTTAAGCAAGCTTAATCCTCCCTTTACCACCAATTATCTATATTATGATACTTGGCCCAAACTATATCAAAAATAAAATTAGTATCGTGTAAAAAGGTGTCACTCGTCCTTCGACATATTTCTAATTCTAATTAGATACGTTTCAATGGCTTTTTCTTCATCTCGTTCGAGCAAATATGTAAGTAATGCAAGATAATCTTCCTTTTTTGTATTACCCAGTACCAACTCTGATGTTCTAGCATAACTGTTGACAATGCGCCAAATTCTTTCAAGCAATCGATTGCGATTTAATATGGCAATCCTTAAGAAGAAATCATCATCAAGAAACTCGTCAGCTTTGACCCAGAGGATTAATTGTTTGATGTCTTCAGCTGTAGCGAAAAAGGCTACAATCCGTAAACAGTCAATTTCAATCAATCTTTTCGTCTCAGCTAAATCTTCTTGTACCTTTTTGTCTTGCAAAAAAAAGGTTCCCAGAAGCTCTACTAACTTATGCTCCTGGAAATCCCTGATAAACGTCCCTTCACCACGTCTTGTTTCTATCAATCCTAATAGCTCTAAGGCACGCAATGCTTCACGGACAGAGGAACGTCCCACATTCAGTCGATCCGATAACTCCCGTTCAGAAGGAATTTTATCTCCTGGTAAAAGGCTGTCCACTTCAATCATGCTACGTAGGCTCTCAACAACATCGAGATAAATTTTGGATGAAGAAGTACGATCCGCCAAAATAATTATTCCTCACTTTTTCCAATGATCGCTAATTTTCTTGTTTTTTCTTTAATTTCTTCTGGATCCACTTTAATTCTCGCCACTCCTGTTTCCATCGCTGCCTTGGCCACAGCCGCCGCAACGGCAGGTGCTACTCTTTCATCAAAAGGAGCAGGAATAACGTAGTCTTCGTGAATCTCATGTTCTTGTATTAAACCGGCAATTGCCTGAACAGCAGCTACCTTCATTTTTTCATTGATATGGGTCGCACGTACATCTAAAGCCCCACGGAAGATTCCAGGGAAGGCAAGAACGTTATTGACCTGGTTTGGAAAATCGGAGCGTCCTGTCCCAACTACCTTCGCACCAGCTGCTTTCGCTTCCTCCGGCATGATTTCCGGATCAGGATTAGCCATAGCGAAAATGATTGCATCCCGGTTCATGGTGGAAACCATTTCTTTAGTTAACGCTCCAGCTGCAGAAACACCGATAAAGACATCCGCATCTTTAATAACTACTTCTAGAGGTCCTTCAACCCTATTTCTATTGGTTACTTTGGCCACTTGTGCTTTTATCTCATTCATGCCTGTCGGACGGCCCTCAAAAATGGCACCTTTCGTGTCACACATAATAATGTCACGTACTCCATAGCTATAAAGCAATTTAATGATTGCAATGCCAGCAGCACCGGCTCCATTTGCTACCACTTTAATTTCTGATATTGATTTATTTACAAGGCGTAAAGCATTTACAAGACCGGCAACAGTTACAATTGCTGTCCCGTGCTGATCATCATGAAAAACAGGGATATTCATTTCTTTCTTAAGCCGTTCTTCAATTTCAAAACAATTCGGTGCAGCAATGTCCTCTAAGTTCACTCCGCCGAATGTAGGCTCAAGTAATTTAACAGTCTCTACAATTTTATCCACTTCTGTCGTTTTTAAACAAACTGGAAAAGCGTCGACTCCTGCAAAACTCTTAAATAAAACGGCTTTACCTTCCATAACTGGCAAAGCAGCTTCTGGTCCAATGTTTCCTAGTCCCAACACAGCTGTTCCATCAGAAATGACAGCCACAGTATTCCCTTTCATCGTATAGTCATAAACAGTCTCAGGCTTCTCGTAAATTTCTTTACACGGTTCCGCGACACCAGGAGAATAAGCCAAGCTTAAATCTTCGGCATTCCTAACAGGTACCTTTGAAACTGTTTCTAACTTTCCTTGATTCAAGCGATGCATATGTAATGCTTCTTCTCTTAACGTCATAATTTCACTCCTTGAACGAATTGGTCAAACCGAAATATATATGCTGAAATCTAGTGGTCAGACCACAGCGGCCTATTTTCAATATAACATAACTATTAAAGTTGTAAAACAGTTATTCTCTCTTAAAGACTACATTCCCTTTTCCGACCATGTCAATTAATGCCTGAATTAGACTGTCTGTAGGATTGACCCAATCCCAATAAGATAGCTGTACATAGCGATTTTCCCGCTGATAAAAAAGCATGACCTTCGTTTCACCACTATGTTGCATTAAAATTTTTTTTATTTTTTGAAGAGTATCCTTTGTTTGCTTTTCAGCTTCAATTTTCAAGAATAGTGTTCCATTTATCCCCTGTTTCATCTTTTTCACTTGTTCAAGCGGGTATACATGCTGGATAATGAGTTGGGTTTTCCCATCCCGCTCTTCCAATGTCCCTTTAAGCATAACAAGCTGCCCGTGATTCAAGACCGCAGAATGATTTTTATACACATTTGGGAATACGACTGCTTCAATGTCCCCTTCTTCATCACTAACGGTTAAAAAGGCCATAACATCGCCTTTTTTTGTTCTAATGGTTTTAACCGCCGTTATATATACTCCGAGTAGGACTTTTGACTCTTTTTTATTAATTGCTTCGTCAATGGTTAAGCAACCGAAATACTGAAAAAGATCTCTGTAGCTTGTCACTGGATGATTTGAAAGATAAAGTCCCAGGACACTTTTTTCCAAGGAAAGTTTGTCTTCAACGGGAATAGGATCGACATGGTTATATTTGGGTTTGAGTGAAAACTCTCCATCCGAAAACATATCAAATAAATCATCATCTGGATTAACCAATTCGGTATGGCTGATTGCTACGTCCAAACTCGCTAATAATGTAGCACGGTCTTCACCAAATTCATCAAATGAACCTGAATGGACAAGCGCCTCCAACACTTTTCGATTGACAATTTTCCCGGAAACTCGCAAACAGAAATCGAATAAATCAGCGAATTTCTTTTGGCGCCTGGCCGCAAATATTTCTTTTAAAATTGTACCGCCTATTCCTTTGATGGCCCCAAGGCTAAAACGGATTCCTTCCTTTTCTGGTAAAAACGGGAATCCGCTTTGATTAATAGAAGGAGGCAGAACCTTAATCCCTTTCTTTTTGGCCTCACGTGCATATTGTGAAATCTTTTCATCATTCCCGACGACCGATGTCATAAGGGCTGCCATAAAATATTCTGGATAATAGGTTTTTAAGTAACCTAGTTGATAGGCTATGACACTATAAGCCACTGCATGACTCCGGTTGAATCCATAGTTAGCAAAGCGAACAATTAACGTATAAATTTCTTCAGCCGTTTTCTCAGAATATCCTTGGTTCAAAGCGCCACTTACAAAATGCTGCCGCTCCTGGTCTAGAACTTCCTTCTTCTTCTTCGAGACAGCCCGGCGTAATAGGTCAGCTTCCCCAAGTGAGAATCCGGCAAGGCGAGATGCAATTTGCATAATTTGTTCTTGATAAACGATGACTCCGTATGTAGGTTCAAGGATATCCTGTAAATCTGGGTGCAGGTAGTCAATTGGCGTTAATCCATGTTTCCGCTCGATAAACAGCGGAATGTTTTCCATTGGACCTGGACGGTACAAAGCATTGACCGCGACAATATCCTCAAAACGGTTCGGTTTCAGCTTGATTAAAACCTTCCGGATTCCATCAGATTCAAATTGAAATACACCCGTTGTTTCGCCTCGGCCTAACAGAGATAACGTCTCAGAATCATCCATCGGTATGTTGGCCAAATCCAGCTTTTTCCCAGTTCCTTTTTTGATGTTTTTTAAAATATTATCAATGAGCGTTAAATTGCGAAGTCCTAGAAAATCCATTTTAAGAAGACCTAGTTCCTCGAGGATGTCCATCGGATATTGAGTCAGATGGATGCCCTCATGCCCTCCTTGAATCGGGATATGCTCGGTCAAAGCCTGGTCACTGATGACAACGCCGGCAGCATGGGTCGAAGTATGACGTGGCAGCCCTTCAAGCAGTAATGCTGTTTGAAATAGCTTCTGATTTAGGTCACTTTCATTAACGAATTCCTGAAGACGCTTGGATTCTTTGAAAGCTTCAGGAAGCGTGATGCCAAGCCGACTCGGAATCATTTTCGATACAGCTTCCTGTTCCTTCGGATTCAAGCCGAACACACGTCCAGTGTCACGCAGCGCAGCTTTGGCAGCTAATGTTCCGAATGTAATGATTTGTGCTACATGAAATTCCCCATATTTTTTCGCGACATAGGCAATCACTTCTTCACGGCGGTTATCAGGAAAATCAATATCGATATCCGGCATCGACACTCGCTCCGGATTCAGAAAACGCTCGAACAGCAGGGAATGTTCAATCGGATCGACATCCGTTATTGATAATACGTAAGCAACCATCGAACCTGCGGCAGATCCCCTTCCAGGGCCGGTCAAAATCTGATTGTCCTTGGCGAATTTCATGAAGTCCCATACGATTAAAAAGTAATCGCTGAATTTCATCCTATTAATAATATCCAGTTCATACCGAAGGCGCTCTTCGTAATCGGCGGATGGCTCAGACAGTCTTTTCTTTAATCCTTGGAAACAGACAGCTTCAAGCATTTCTTCAGCCGTAACTCCAGCTTCAGTAGGGTACTTAGGCAGCAGGGAACGATGAAACGGAATATCGAGATTGCATTGCGTGGCAATATGGAGCGTATTTTCGAGTGCATCCGGCCTGTCATGGAATAATTCTGCCATCTCAGCTCGACTTTTTAAATAATACTGATTGGATGCAAGCACCGTCCGTGTCTCATCTGTCAGCTTGTCACCATTTCCGATGGCCAGCAGCACTTCTTGAGCGAGGGCATCACTTTCATTCAAATAATAGACTGGATTCGTCGCTACAATCTTTATCTCTAATTCTTTCGCCAACAGACTGATGGCTTCGTTTTGTTTCTCTTCTTCTGCAATTGAAAGTCTTTGAAGGGAAAAATAAAAGTTATCATGTCCAAAAATCTGCAGATATTGTTCAGCTGCCTTTTGAGCCTCTTCCGGCTTTTCTTCCCTCAGAAGCGCTTCTACTTGCCCCTCCGCTCCTGGAGAGATGGCTATCAATCCCCGTGAATAGGCTTTAAGCCAGTTCATTGGAAGTCCTGACGGAGATTTTGTTTTTATGGCACTGCTTATTTTAAGCAGATTTTGATATCCTTGAAGATTTTTTGCTAATAAAAGAAGGCGATGTGCTGCTTCCTGTTCATCAAGAACATCTGCAAGAATACCGATAATCGGCTTTATCCCCTGTCTCTTACATTCTTTATAAAAATAGACTGAACCGTACATAACATTTCGATCGGTTAAAGCAAGACTTGTACAGCTATCCGCTTTCGCTTTGGCCACTAGTTCACTGATTTTCACCGTACTTGTCAGCAGGCTGTATCCGCTCTGAATATGGAGATGAGTATACACGTTTTTTCTCCCACCTTTGTAAGGCATGTTTCTTTTCATTATAGTGTTTATTTCAAAAAAAGAAAATATGTTCTCATTGCCAGTATCTTTTTATCCCATGATTTTGCCCCACTATCATATTACCTCTGTACTTCCCATATAAATAGAGTAGAAGAATATAAAGCCAAAAGGATGATGATACATGAATGAAGCCTTTGTTCCGGCATTTATCAACAGTTTTTTCATATCGCTTGGAGTTTTGCTTGGCGGGTCGATTATCGGAGGGCTAGCTGCTTTTTTCACGGGACAAGCCCCGATGACGACTGTGTTTCGATTATCAGACAGCCTGCGTATTTGGGCGATTGTTGCTGCCATCGGAGGTACTTTTGATATGGTCTATAATTTCGAACGCGGTATTTTCCACGGGGAAACGAAAGATATTGTCAAACAGGTTCTACTAATTATTTCTGCTCTTGGCGGAGCACAGACAGGAGCGCTGATCATCAACTGGTTCACTCAGGAGCATATATCCTCATGAGGATTCCTCCATTTCACCGGTCCCCCACCTGGCAGCGTTTTTTTGCCGGGGCTGCACTTGGCGGATTGATCAGCTGGGTGATTTTCTTTTATATGTATGGGGTCCAGCAAGAAACACAGATTAGAATCATTCACGACCAAAGAGAAGAGATCAAGGATCTGAACGAAGAAATTGCGATTTGGGAGCAGGAATATAAAAAATTAAACCAGCAAAACGAAGAGATTTTAACGATTCAAGAAGTGGAAGTAACGATTACGAATGGAAAATACAGTCTCGATCGGCTGAGTATCGCTGAAGCAGAGGATGTGATAGAGGACGACCTTTCCTCCCTTCTCGCCAAGGATATCGTAAGCGTATATAACGGAAAAATGCTACTAAAAAAATCAATTGAAAATAAAATCGTGGACATCAATAAAAAGCGTTATAAGCTTGAAGTCGTGGAAATCATGTTTTATACGAAAATGAATATTGAAATCAAACTAAAGAGGACTACTTCTTAATAGGAAGACGAAATAATTCTGTACGTCTGTTTGGTAGGTGAATGATGAATCCAATATTAAATATCCACCAAAATAAAAGACCAAATCCATATGTGATTTGGTCTTAAAATATTATTCAATTATTGCTTTGCACTACAAAACTATTTACTGTTTTTTATTCTGCTTTATTCAACTCTTCTAAATCAGCAAGGATATTGTCCACTTCATCCCAAGAATAGATGGAAGCCCCTGCTGCAAGCGGATGGCCTCCGCCGTTATATTTCCGGGCAATCGTATTGATGATTGGCCCTTTAGAGCGGAAACGAACCCGAATTTCATTTTCCTCCTCAATGAAAAAGACCCATGATTTCACGTTTTTAATTGAACCAAGTGAGGAGACAAGCTGAGATGCTTCAGAAGTCGACGCATGAAATTTTTCAAGGATATCTTTCGTGATGATCATTTTCCCTGTGCCATATGGCAGGATTTCGAAATGCTGCAGCACGTAGCCATTTAACCGGACGATACTTTCATTAACGTCATACATCTCCTGATATAACTGCGGACGGGAAAATGAATAGTGAATAAGCTCACTAGCAAAAGCAAATGTTTTTTCAGTCGTGCTTTGGAATAGGAAACGCCCTGTATCGCCAACGATACCTGCATACAAAAGACGGGCTGCTTCATCACTCATCTTCAAGCCTTGGTCTTTGCCGAACAGATAAAATTCATAAATCATTTCACTCGTAGAACTTGAAGATGTATCGACCCAACGCATATCGCCATATGGATCTTCGTTAGGATGATGATCAATCTTAATTAATTTATCTCCCGTCGTGTAACGTCTATCACAAATCCGGTCTGTATTTGCGGTATCACACACGATGACCAAAGCACCTTGATACGTTTCATCTGAAATCACATCGAGCCTTCTTAAATAATTCAATGATGGTTCTTCTTTCCCAACCGTGAAAATTTGTTTTTCAGGGAAAGATGCTTTCAGAATTTCCGCCAGTCCCCCTTGGGAACCATAAGCATCCGGATCCGGACGGACATGACGATGGATAATAATAGTATCGTAACGCTTAATATCTGCTAAAATCTCAGCTTTCATATAATTCTCCTTCTATATATGTATTATCGTGCTTAATATAAAGATGATATATTTTATTTAATCAAAAAATTGGAGAAATAGGAAGAGTCATCTTGTTTACGGTGGCATTCTTCTAAGTTTCCCGCTACAATAATAAGGTACATATGTTAAATTGGGGGAATTATTAACAATGCCTATTCTTGTCACCTTGATTGTTCTTTCACTAGGAGTCTATTTCTTTTATAAAATTAAATCGGTGCGTACAAAAATGCCGATGGAGAAAAAGTGGATTTCTGGAAAGTCTTCCATTGCCCTCGGTGCTTTTGTCTCTCTATTCGGAGTCAATCAGCTTTTTCTATTCCACACGACAACAACTTATATCATTTCTGCCGTTTTCATCTTCGTTGGAGTATTCAGCATCTGGGGAGGCTATAAAATGTATAAATTTTACCTTCCACATGCGATTGAAGAAGCTGCAAATCAAAAAGGATAATCGAATTCGATTATCCTTTTTGATTTATTTTTTTACGAACGATCGAGCAATTGGCAAGTAAGCATCGCCTTACCGACAAGTTTGCCTTGGTTAAACACCTCGACATCTACTTTTCCGAATTTACGTCCCACATCAAGCACTCGCGGATGGATTTCAAGCGTACTGTCGATCTGGACTGGCTTGATGAAGTAAATTGTCATATTTTCAACGACTAAGTCACCACGCTTATAGCTTCTAAGTGCCCGGTTTGCTGAATCGGTAACCAAAGTCGTGAAAACCCCGCTTGAAATGGTACCAAGATAATTGGTCATTTGAGGAGTGACGCCATAGTTATACACTTCCTCGCCCTTCCCGCGATTCGAAGTCATAACAAGCTGACTCGTAATTGTATCGTCAATCGTTTCGCCCACCTGCGGCTGCCTTTGACTCATTTGCAGTGCCTTCAGTACATCCTGCCTGCTCACTATTCCCTTTAGAATATGACTGTCGTTTACGACTGGAATCAACTCGATGCCTTCCCACACCATCATATGGGCAGAAGACGCGACACTCATCTTATCGCCTACGGTCATCGGATTTTTCGTCATCACCTTTTCAATGAGCGTTAACTCTTCCTGACCCATAATATCTTTTGATGTGACCATACCTTGAACCTTCATATTCTCATCCACAACAGGGAAACGGCTGTGCCCTGATTCCTGATTAAGTTCATGCCAAGTCTGAACCCGGTCACCTACTGTTAAAAAGGTCGTTTCTTGAACAGGAGTCAAAATATCCTCTACCAACAAAATTTCCTTTTTAATCAATTGGTCATATATCGCCCTGTTGATCATGGTTGCTACGGTAAATGTATCGTAACTCGTAGAAATGACTGGCATTTCCAATTCATCGGCTAATTTTTTAACAGGATCTTCAGTATCGAAACCACCGGTAATCAGCACCGCGGCACCCGCTTTTAACGCGTGCTCATGGGCCTGGGTACGGTTCCCTACAATCAGTAGATTTCCTGCACCTGTATATCTCATCATGGCATCTAGCTTCATAGCCCCAATAACAAATTTATTTAATGTCTTATGAAGACCCGTTTTCCCACCTAGAACTTGTCCGTCTACAATATTAACTACCTCAGCGAACGTGAGCTTTTCAATATTCTCTTTTTTCTTTTTCTCAATACGAATCGTACCAACCCGCTCAATGGAACTTACATAGCCTTGATTCTCTGCCTCTTTAATTGCTCGATACGCCGTACCTTCACTTACATTCAATGCTTTAGCAATTTGGCGGACGGAAATCTTCTCCCCAACAGGCAGTCCATCGATATGTTTTAATATTTGTTCATGCTTTGTAGCCAAGCGCTTCACCCTTTTCACGGTATTCCTATTCTCCATTATAAGGTCAAAGAGCCCAGTTTATCAAACAACTACTAATATTGACGCAACCTTTTGTATTCCACCTTCCGTTTGACTTTGTGTTTCTTAGGAGAATATAGAATCCCCGTCAAGTTTCCGGCTACCGCCAATAACGCAAACAACAACCAAGATCCAGCAAACAAGCTCTCCAATCCGCCGCTTTCCAGCGACAGACGCGGCACTGCATAATACAGCATCACCCCGCACAAAAGCAAGCACAAAAATAACCTCTGTTTCATCCAATCCCTCCTTTTTTCCATCTATTCATTTTATGCCTACAAAAGAAAAAAAGAATCTTGACTCATATATGAATGAACTAGATTTATTTTCTCCTTATGTTCATGACTTCTGCTCAAAATATAAAATTATTATTATGAAAAAACATCCTGACCACTTCCAGTTAATTTCAGATAATTCTCTCTAGCTCCTTTTTTGTTACCGATATTATCTAAACCTAATTCCTCCACCATCCATTCGGCTAATTTTCACACATATAAAAACGGGAGCCCCTTCGGGCTCCCGTTCCTCTTATAATTCGATTTCATCTCCGACTTTCATGACTAGTCCATTTTCCTCTTCAAGCAAGTCAATGAATTTGTTCGGATCCTGTTTAATGACAGGGAACGTATTGTAATGAATCGGCACTACTTGCTTGGCCTTAAGGAATTCCGCTGCAAGTGCTGCATCCTCCGGTCCCATGGTATAATTGTCGCCGATTGGCAGAAATGCCAAGTCAATTGGATGTCGTTTGCCTATCAGTTTCATGTCAGAATACACTGCTGTATCACCTGCATGATAGATTGTTTTTCCTTCTGCAGTAAGTAACACGCCGGCTGGCATCCCTAAATAGATAATTTGGCCGTCTTCTGTAGTGAAACCTGTTCCATGAAACGCTGGTGTCAGCTTCACTTTTCCAAATTCAAACTCGAATGCACCACCGATGCTCATTCCGTGGGTCCGAACGCCTTGAGCTCCTAAATAGTCGGCAATTTCGGCAATGCCGATGACAAGTGCATCATGCTTCTTCGCCAATTCAACCGTGTCACCAACGTGGTCATTATGACCATGTGTTAAGATAATCACATCCGGTTTCACATCTTCTACCTTCAAATCAGTTAATTCATTTCCTGTAATAAACGGATCAAATAAAATTGTTTTTCCTTTCGTTTCAACTTTTACAATTGCATGTCCATGAAAAGATACTTTCATTTCTGATGCTCCCTTCTGATACCCATTATTTTATTAATCAATAAGTTCTTAAGGCTTTGCCATTTACTATTTTTTCATATATTGCTAAGGTAATTATATCTTATTAATGGAGGTATAGTCATGAATGAACGTTTGAATGAATTACAAAATTGGCTGCAAACCAATGAAATTGAAGCAGCCTTGCTTACATCTCCAGATAGCATCTTCTATTGCAGCGGTTTTTTAAGCGATCCGCATGAAAGACTTCTTGCACTTGCCATTTTTGGCAACGCCGAACCATTCCTGGTCTGTCCGCAAATGGAAGTTCCGGATGCTAAACAAGCTGGATGGAATGGAGACATCATTGGATACACCGATATTGAAAATCCATGGGAAAAAGTTCAGCAAGCAGTTAGCAAACGTGGACTAACCATGAAAAAAATGGCCATTGAAAAAGAACATATGAATGTAGAACGCTATGAAAAAGTTCAGCACTACTTTGCTGCACCAAAACTCGTTTCAGCTGAAGAAAAACTTCAAAGGATGAGGATGATCAAGTCAGAAGGGGAAATGGTCAAAATCCGTGAAGCATGTCGTCTCGCTGACGTTGCAATTGAAGTGGGTGTCAATGAAATCCATGAGGGTAAAACGGAAATGGAGATTCTCGCAGCTATTGAATTCGAAATGAAAAAGGCTGGAGTGAGCCAAATGTCATTCTCTACCATGGTCCTGACAGGTAAAAATGGCGCTTCTCCTCATGGCACACCAGGTATTACGAAAGTTCAGCGTGGCGACCTTGTCCTCTTTGACTTAGGCGTCGTCTTTGAAGGATACTGCTCTGACATCACTAGAACTGTTGCTTACGGTGACATCAATGATAAACAAGCAGATATCTATGAAACGGTAAGAAAAGCTCAAGAGGCTGCGGTTACAGCCAGTAAACCTGGTGTTTCCTGTTCGGAGATTGACTTGACAGCCAGAAATATTATCAGAAATCAAGGATACGGTGAATACTTCCCGCACCGCCTTGGTCACGGACTCGGCATCAGTATCCATGAATACCCGTCCTTAACGGAAACAAATTCACTCGAACTGCAAGCAGGAATGGTTTATACGATTGAACCAGGTATATATGTACCAAATGTTGCAGGGGTCAGGATTGAAGATGATCTGTATATCACCGATACAGGCTGTGAAGTTTTGACGAAATATCCAAAGAGTCTGCAAATCTTAAGATAGTACGATTGAAACATTCGCTAATTTGTTACAATTGAGACAGGATGCACCTGGTAAATCATTATATAATAGGAATGAAATAGAAGGAGGAGATTCACTATGAATAGTATAGATTATAAAAATATTCTAGTAGCAGTGGACGGTTCGGAAGAAGCAGAGTGGGCCTTAAAAAAGGCAATCTATTTAGCAAAACTCAGTGACGCGACCCTTGTGCTTGCACATATCGTGGACACAAGGAATTTCCCTACTATTGAAGCTTATGATATGACTATCCGTGATCACTCTGAAACCTTTGCCAATGAATTATTGGAAAAGTATAAAACGGAAGCCATTGCATCCGGGATTGCCAACGTAAAAACTGAAGTGGCATATGGTTCTCCTAAAGTTCAAATTCCAAGAGATTTAGCGAAAAAACATACAATCGATTTGATTGTATGCGGTGCAACAGGTCTTAATGCTGTCGAACGTTTCTTGATCGGCAGTGTGTCTGAAGGCATCGTTCGCCATTCAAACTGCGATGTAATCGTCGTGCGTACGAATATTGATAAAAAATAATAGTCAAAAAAAGCTCGTTCACCGAAATTGGTGAACGAGCTTTTTTTGATGTTATTTACTAACCAGTTTTTCCGCTTTTTCAATCGCCAGCTGTACTTGCGCAAAGCCTGTACCACCAGCGCTATTACGACGTTTAACTGCTTCGTAAGGATTTAATGCATCGTAAATATCATTTTCAAACAACTCTGAAGCTTCCTTAAATTGTTCTATGCTAAGGTCTACCAAATAGCAGCCATTTTGGACACAGAATAATACAAGTTTGCCGACAACTTCATGCGCTTTACGGAAAGGCATACCCTTTGAAGCAAGGTAATCGGCCAATTCCGTTGCATTAGAGAAGTCATTTTTTGTTGCTTTTTCCATGACATCTGTTTTCACTTTCATTGTCGAAATCATACCTGCAAAAATTTTCAGTGAGCCAACAGTAGTTTTAACCGTATCAAAAACGCCTTCTTTATCTTCTTGCATATCTTTGTTATAAGCAAGCGGCAGTCCTTTTAATACTGTCAATAATCCTGTTAAATTCCCATAAACCCGTCCTGTTTTACCACGAATCAATTCCGCCATATCAGGGTTTTTCTTTTGTGGCATGATACTGCTTCCCGTCGAGAACGCATCGTCTAATTCAACAAATTGGAATTCCTGGCTTGACCAAAGAATGATTTCTTCGCTGAAACGAGATAAATGCATCATCATAGTCGCACTGTTACTCATGAATTCGATGGCAAAGTCACGGTCACTCACAGCATCCAGACTGTTTTCATAGATACCATCAAAGCCCAGTAGCTCGGCACTTAGAGCGCGGTCAATAGGGAAAGTTGTCCCAGCAAGCGCCCCTGCACCTAATGGTGAAATATTTATTCTTTTGTAGCTTTCTGTAAAGCGCTGCTTATCCCGCTCAAGCATCCAAAAATAGGCCATTAAATGATGTGCAAATGAAATCGGCTGTGCCCGTTGTAGATGTGTATAACCTGGAATAAGTGTTTCCACATTTTTCTTAGCTTGTTCCAAAATCGCTTCTTGCAAGTCATTAATGAGTTCCACAATGACTTTCGTTTGGTTACGCATGTATAAATGAAGATCTGTTGCAACTTGGTCATTACGGCTTCTGCCTGTATGCAGCTTTCCGCCAACTGGTCCAATTTCGTTAATAAGCATACTTTCTAGGTTAAGATGGATATCCTCCATCTCAACCTTAAAAGTTAATTTGCCCTTTTCTGCTTTTTCCTGTAAACTTTTCAGACCTGAAATAATCTGATCTGCATCTTCTTCGGGTAAAATGCTGCACTGCTTTAACATGGTTACATGAGCCAGACTGCCTTGAAGATCTTCAAGGACAAGTTCCTGGTCAAAGGAAATAGAAGCTCCAAACTCGTCTACCCATTCTTCTGCAGACTTTGTGAATCTTCCTCCCCAAAGCTTGCTGCTCACACTGTCACCTTCTTGTTATTGACCATGCTGTTCACTTTCGTTGGAAGTCCCCATAATTTAATGAATCCAACTGCTGCATCATGATCGAATTCGTCTGCTTTTGTATAGGTCGCTAATTTTTCGTCATATAGAGAGTACTCAGATTTTCTTCCTTCAACAATCGCATGGCCTTTAAAAAGTTTCACACGAACTGTACCTGTTACATTCACTTGCGTTTCTTTCAAGAATGCAGCCAATGCTTTTTGAAGTGGAGAGAACCAAAGACCTTCATAAATCAATTCAGTCATTTTCTTCTCGATTACTGGTTTGAAGTGAGCCAATTCTTTTACAAGTGTGATATCTTCAAGCTCTTTATGTGCAGCGATTAATGTCATAGCACCTGGAGCTTCGTATACTTCACGAGATTTGATTCCTACTAATCTATTTTCTACGTGATCGATACGTCCGACCCCGTGTTTACCAGCGATTTGATTCAATTCAACAATCAAGTCAGCCAATTTATAATTTTTGTCATTCAATGTAACCGGTACACCTTGCTCAAAACCAATTTCAATGATGTCAGCAGTATCTGGCGTATTTTCAAGGCTAGTTGTCAGATCATAAGCCTCTTCTGGCGGAGCTGCCCATGGGTCTTCTAGGATTCCGCATTCGTTACTTCTTCCCCAAAGGTTTTGGTCAATCGAGAATGGACTTGCTAAGCCGATTGGAACCGGAATGCCATTTTTCGCTGCATATTCAATTTCCTCTTCACGAGACCATTTCCAGTCACGAACAGGTGCAAGAACTTTTAAATTAGGGTTTAAAGCTGAGATGGATACTTCGAAACGCACTTGGTCATTTCCTTTTCCCGTACAACCGTGCGCAACTGCTACCGCATTTTCTGCTTCAGCCACTTCTACTAGTTTCTTAGCGATTAGTGGACGTGATAGAGCTGATACTAATGGATATTTTCCTTCATATAAAGTATGGGCTTGAAGAGCCGTTAATGCGAATTCATCAGCGAATTCATCTTTCGCATCAATCACATATGAACTTACCGCACCAACAGTGATTGCTTTTTCTTTAATGAAATCTAAATCTTTTCCTTCACCGACATCCAAGCAACATGCCACAACTTCGTATCCTTGATCTTGTAACCATTTAATTGCAACGGAAGTATCTAGTCCTCCGGAATATGCTAATACAACTTTTTGATTTCCCATATTTTATCGTCCCTTTCGTATGAATAAAAATTCATTCGTTGTTATTTTTATTCAATCTATGATTAGTACTTTATCATTTTTACAAACGGAATACAAGGGGTATTTTAAAGATTCTGCTAAATAATTTGTTAATATTTTAAGGCCCACACATAATGGATGCATCCGCTAAAATATAGTAAACTAGAAGTATGAAAATTCGAAAAGGGGGGGAAATATGAAAGAGCTATTTACGTATGATGAACGGCTTGGCATCTCCATTCCTGACCTGTCCCGGGAGTGGGATGAATATACGAAAAGCGAGCAACAGCAAATACTCGTGCAATGGGAAAATATCCGGGGCAACATCCCAGATCGCATTAAGGAACTAGAATCCTTCATTAACCGGAAACAGCTACAGCTCTCTGACGAAAGTAATTTCGTATTATCCTGCCATCTCAATTCTGAAATTGCCGAACTTGCTTCTATCATCAATGACTTATGGCTTTGGTATCGAGCTAATCAAGGCGTGAGTGAAAAGATGCATAATTAAGGCCGATTCCATGCAAAAAGCCACAGCTTTGAAAGCTGAGGCTTTTTTACATTTTTCTTATATATCCTTCCGAAGTTCACCAACGACATGTCCCAATTCCGGTAGAATCAATTTATTCATCGCCAGCCGAACCGCACCCGAAGATCCGGGTGTGGAAAAAACTGCCTTGTTGTTCACTACTCCGGCAATGGCCCTCGATAAAATGGCCGCCGAACCAATGTCCTCTTGATAACTAAGCATCCGGAACAATTCACCAAAACCAGGGATTTCTTTTGTCATCAATTCTTTAACTGCCTCGATTGTTACATCTCTTTTGGCAATGCCAGTGCCTCCGTTAGTTAGGATGACATCTACCTGGCTGTTTTCACAGCCAGCAGTAATCGCCCCTTGAATCGCACCACGTTCATCTTTGACAATTTCATATTCCGTCACTTCATGCCCTTTTAATTTCAATAATTCAATCATTAGAGCGCCGCTTTTATCAGTCTCTTTATTACGTGTATCACTAACGGTTATCACCTTACAGCGAATCGCCTCCGTGATGGCTTTTTTGTGTTCCTTGACACTCATTCTTCATCAGCCTTCTTTTTCTGTAAATACCGATACTGATAGAACTTTTGGGCAAATTCACTTACATTGCGGGTCATTTGATAATTGGACCCAGCCCCGATGGCCATGCTGATAAATGGGATGCCCCGAACTAGTTTTTTTCGAAAAATAGTAATAGATACGGCCTTCAGCAGCTGCTTAAGTGGCTGTTCCATCCAGGTCGGATTTGTAAGTTCTTCAATTCCCAAATAAAAATAGTCATCTTCTGCAGTCTGAACTTCCCGAATCAATTCTTCCCAAGCTGTTCCTCGAAGCCTCTTCGGCATTGCTCCTGCATTAAATACCTTTAAAGCCAGCATCATTTCAAAGGGCGTATTCACTTCAAAACCATAGGACATCGCAATCAACTGTACAGTCCTGACATTGATGACTGTCATGGCCGGGATATCACTTCCAAGTAAAAGTAGCCCGCCGGACCCGCTTATTCCGCCTTGTGCAAAAGAATATAAGCGGTGCTTAGCAATATGCTGATTCGCTATGTAATTCAACTGATCGATCGTCAAGAGATTTAGGTCATTAAGTGTCTCGATATCTTCATTAAACATCCGTGCTGATGCTAAAATCTGCTCTCTTGCATCTATTTGAACTTGTGAGCTCTGAACCATGGCATGCAGATGAAAAAGCCAGGTATCAAGCTTTTCAAAAAACTGCTGTTGGACGTTTTTTGGGAGCAGTGAAAAACCCTGCTCTAGCCATTTATCATACAATGCTGCCAGGTCTGTTGGCTCATATTGATAAAGGTTTTCCTGCCATTCACTAATTTCATTCCAAATTGTTATTTCCCGATTCGTGAATTCCATGCATCAAGCCTCCTATGTACAGAATTGGTGGATTCTCCCTTAATTATACCATAGGTAGACTTTTCAAGAACCTTTAGATGATTGGTATGAGGATTCAGTACTCGCGGATATGTTAACTGATAAGATATCAAAAAGTTATTACGAAGGTCCATGTGAGGATTCAAATCTATTGAATCACCTTTTAACAAATAGGTTGATTGCAATCATAGAAAAATCTCCTTACCCGAAAAATTAATAGGTAAGGAGATTTTCTATGATTCAAGAAGTCACGTTTTCAATGCTTTCACTCAAAGCTATTTTTACAGTATCTCTAACAATCATGATTTCTTCATTGGTTGGAATGACCATCACTTTCACCGGGGAATACGGTGCGTTAATAAACGCTTCCTCACCCAAGGTACGATTGAGATCCTCATCCCAGTATACGCCCATAAATTCGAGGCCATCCAAGATTCTTCCCCGAATGGTTTGACTGTTTTCACCGATACCCGCTGTAAAAATGATGCCGTCCACACCTCCCATTTTCGCTGTATAGGAACCTATGTACTTGTGGATCCGATCAGCAAACACTTCAAGTGCGAGTTCCGCACGCTCATTGCCTTTATCTGCTTCCACTTGGATGTCGCGCAAATCGCTGGAAAAGCCAGAAAGAGCTAGAATGCCGCTTTTCTTATTCAAGACATCCAGCACTTCATCAGCTGTTTTCCCTGTTTTTTCCATGATATAAGGAATCAATGCAGGGTCAATGTTGCCTGAACGCGTGCCCATTGTAACTCCGGCCAATGGAGTAAACCCCATCGATGTATCAATCGACTTTCCGCCCTTAATCGCCGTAATGCTTGCACCATTTCCTAAATGGCAGGATATTAATCGGAGCTGTTCAATCGGCCGACCAATCATTTCTGCGGCACGCTGGGACACATATTTATGTGAAGTACCATGAAACCCATACTTCCTGATTCCATATTTTTCATAATATTCAAATGGTAAGCTATACATATATGAACCTGCTGACATGGTTTGATGAAAAGCAGTGTCGAATACAGCTACTGCTGGAACTTCGCTTAGTATTTGCCGGAATGCCTTAATTCCAGTGCTATTAGCAGGATTATGAAGGGGAGCTAAATCTGAAAGCTTCTCAATCTCCTCTATTACATCCTCTGTAATCAAGACTGAGTCACTAAACACCTCACCACCATGCACAACACGATGCCCTACACCATCTATCTCTTCAAATGAGCCTATGATGCGATGGTGAATCAGTTTTTCTAATAAAAGCCCGACAGCTACTTCATGATTGGGTATGTGCAGCGTTTCAGAAACCTTTTTGCCTTCAACGCTTAAAGTAAACGTGGAATTTTTCAAGCCGATCCTTTCTACAAGACCTTTTGTAATTACTTGTTCACTCGGCATCTCAAAAAGCTGAAACTTCAAAGAAGAGCTGCCTGCATTAATAGCCATAATTTTAGACATCCATCCTGCTCCTTTACTCTAAGCTAGTCTACAATTCCTATGATCATCACTACGAAACGTGCAGTATATTGTATAATCTTATCATGGTAAGCGGATACAACCAATAAAAATTTAAAAATTTAAAATAATCACTTTTCCCTAAAAATAAAAGCCAATGCCTGTGGCACCAGCTTTTATTATCTATTTTTCCTCTTTAAACCAATCATCCATCTGTTGCATAACAGACCTTGTCGCTTCGAAATCCGATAACTTCGGAAGTTGTACGAGAAGGGCCTTCTTCGGTGCTTCGATATCCTCTTTTTTCTTTTGAAGAATAAGAATGCTTTTCGCAGCCTCTTCATTTTTAAACATGGAAAGCGGTAGCTGAACCATCCCTTGGATATGTGTATGTTTTTTCAAGAAATCATTGAGCTTAGGGGCTTCTTCCGAGACAAATAAGTTATTCGGAACAATGAAGAATAAATATCCGCCATCCTTCACATGCTTAACACTTTGCTCGATAAATAAATGATGCGCATAAGAATGTCCGTTTTCAGCCTTCAACTCATATTCAGTTGCACGAACATCATTCGGATAATAACCAATCGGCAAGTCACTGACCACAACATCTGAAGGATCAATGAAGAGCGGCTCTAAGCTGTCCTGATTGAAAAATTGCAGCGGGTGTTCTTGTAGATTGGCACCTGCATAAGCAAGCCTAATCAAGGTTTCATCAATCTCAACACCATATGACGCGATGGCTTTGTCCGTTAGTTGGTTCAAAATCGCAAATAGTAAGTTACCCGTTCCGACGGCAGGATCAAGCATGACTAACTCTTTTTGATTCTTCGTAAATTTACCAACTAAATAGCTGACAAACATACCTACTGCATCCGGCGTCATATGGTGATTCGGCTGTACGCTCTGCTGCATACCTTTTAATATTGCTAGCTGGTACGCTTTACGAATGGCTTCCTTTTCATATTTCTCCGGTGAAAAATCCGCATATTGCTTTGCTAACCTTTTCTTCGATACTTCACTAATTTCCTCTTGTAGTACTTTCCCTTGGAAGAAATTCTCTCCGGTTTCTCCTAAGGCATCCAGATATGTACATGATAGTTCACTTTGCAATATTTGGGCTGTTTCATCAAATTCATAAAATAATTGTTCAACTGGGGTAGACTTCACTTATTTATTCCTCCTGTTTGCTTCTGTCCCTATTTTATAGGTAAGAAGAAAGAGATACAAGTCGTACGTCCTGCTTATCATTCTTCGCTTGTTTAACGTACTGTTTTCCTATTTGAAAGTCCGCATATAAGGAATCTCGCGCGAGCCATCCTTTTTTTCACCCTTAGTAAATATAAGGTAAATATGTTAATTTAATAGTGTTGATGACTGGAGGGGTTGTATTTTTTTGATGATTCTAAAGTGGGGATTTTATGTTTTTATTTGTCTATACGGAATACTTACTGTTCTATGGATTATCTTTGTGATTTCACTTGGATGGTTAGAATTTAAAAACCTATGAACAATTTCCTCCTTTTAAACTTTAAAACAAAAAACCGGGCACAATGAGCCCGGTTTCTATGAATTCGTATCTTATTTTGCTGCTTTAGCTGCTTCGATTGCACCTTCGTAATTTGGATGAGTTGTACCCTCACTAACATATTCAACGAATGTGATTTCATCGTTGCTGTTCACAACGAATACAGAGCGCGCCAATAGACGAAGTTCTTGCATAACGACACCGTAAGCTTCACCGAATGAAAGGTCGCGGTGATCGGAAAGTACTTGAACATTGTCCAATCCACTTGCAGCACACCAGCGCTTTTGTGCGAAAGGAAGATCATTACTGATCGTCAGTACTTTCACATTATCCAATTTTGCAGCTTCTTCATTGAATTTACGTGTTTGTGCATCACATACACCTGTATCGACAGATGGAACTACACTGATAATGCGGACAGACCCTTTAGAGTCGCTTAATGTAACGGGTGATAAATCATTAGCCAATACGGTAAAATCAGGAGCTTTGTCCCCCACTTTTAGTTCTGGTCCTACTAAAGTGACCGGGTTGTTTTTAAATGTAACTGAAGCCATTAAAAATTCCTCCTTTTTCTGCTTTATGTACAAGCCTAATAATATTTGTTTTACCGGAATTTTGCAATTAATTGAATTGAGAAAAGTGAAAATCCCTATGCGTTAAACTTAAACGTTCCAAGCCTTTCAATAATTTTGTAAAATATACGCAAAAAGAAAACTCGGCGGATGCCGAGTCGCAGTTAGAAATCTAAATTCTGTTTAGGCTCTTGATATTTCGTTGTAGATTGTTGACTGCTGCCTTGCTTTTGATTACTGTCTTTTTTAGAAAGCATGGACTGAATCTTATCGACTACCTGTGGCGCTAAATCCATCATTTTTTCAAGAAGATGCGTCCCTTCATCCAGATGAATCATTTTCACGCCATGTGAACCGACAATCAGAAAGGCAATTGGTGTAATGGATACTCCACCACCGCTACCTCCCCCAAAAGGCTGCTTGGAAGCGCCCTGCTGGCCTTGATGGTTTTCGTCAATCACAAATTCGCTGCCACCAGCTGCAAACCCAAAACCAACTTTGGATACGGTTAATATGACACTACCATCTGGAGTTTCCACCGGATCTCCGATAATCGTATTCACATCAACCATTTCTTTCAGATTTTCCATTGCCTCTTTCATCAACCCTTGGATCGGATGATCTGACATCTAAATTCCTCCACTCTAAAACGATTGTTTGTTGGAATCACCTGACAGCTTCGCTAATTTCTTAGACTTAAACTTCACTCTTCCGCCTTTCCAGTATCGAAGCAGTTTTATTCCAGTCACCATAGCTTGCCCGATTCTAAATTGTAATATGCAGGAAATCGACGTATTAGCCTGCTTCCTCTGAAAGTCAGGTGTAATTGAATAAGAGGGCATGATTTTAAAATTTAAATAGGTTGTTAATATGCCAATGATGGAACCTTTAAGCACCCAGCAGCCACCTGTTAAGACCCCGGTGTGTGCGGCATTTTTAGTACCGACCATACTATGCCAGGCAAATTCTATAACTTGAACTTTGCCTAAGAAATGACGAATGACCCGATGAAAATTGACTATATGTTGAAGCAGTGTCTTCATGTCAGCCATTCCATCCCGTAAATCTTCCGGTGTAATTTTATCTAATCCTTCTTTTTTAGTTTCTTCCTTCATTCCTTTTTCTTTCTTTACTACTATCGATGCCGAGTCATCGTCCTTCTTGATGACAGGTACCTTGAAGGTATAATGAAAAAGTCCATACCATGCTGATGCTTTTATATGAATAATGTCATTTTTATGAACACGTTTGTAGTCAAAGTGCACTCTTATTTTCGTAAAAACAAGAAGAAGCAGCACCACAATGAGAATAGTCAAAATTAGCAAAAGCCACTTCATACATCCACGCCCTTTCAGCCTATCATTATCGGCTTGGGCAAAAAAAAATAAACCTGCAAAAGCGAAAATTACGCTCTTACAGGTTCATAATTAAAACAAATTATCTTCTAACTAAAACAACACTTGTGTCTGCAAAGACATCATGCAAAGCCTGTTTCTTTGGTAAAAGGCCCGCCAACACATAGCCAACCCACGTGACTTTTGAAATATAGCGGCCAATCAGCTCCCTGAACAATACTGTACCCCAAGAAATAGCCTCTTTCTCTTCTTTCAATGCCACAACTTTCAGTCCAAAAATCATCTTACCCAACGTCTGGTTTAAGTATTTGGTCATCAATACGAAGTAAATAAAGAATACAAGTCCCGTTAAGAAAGCCTCTGCCGAAAACCAAAGATCGTCTGCACCATTATAAAACTTAAAAATGGGATGAATCAAAATCCGGTTTAAGCTCCCGATAATCAACAAATCCGCTAAATATGCCCAAAATCTCAACCAAAAACCAGCAAAGTAAACTACCTTCACTTCGCCATCATCCACGATTGCCTGTGCTGGTAAAAGCTCTTGCTGAACGATTTCTTCTTCTTGCTTTGTATTTAGATTGGATGAATCGATTTGTTCATTGTTTTCATTTCGTTCCGTCATCCTTCAGCCCCCCTATTCCGCATACAAATACATTAAGCGTGGAGAATTTGAAGAGGAAAGGATTTTTGTCAAAACAGCCGTTTCCACATCATTGCCCAACATTTTTTGCGCTCCCATACTGAATAATGAACCGAAACCTGCCTCATCTGTATAACGGATTACTTGCGCGTCTTTTTTACCGATATCCGTTTTCATCGCGGCAATTACATCATCCAAATGGCCGAAATCATCAATTAAATGGTTTTCTTTCGCCTGACGTCCATCATAAATCCGGCCATCAGCTATTTTACGTACTTCCTTCTCTGTCATACCGCGCCCGTCGGCAATGATTTTAACAAATTGATCATAAGAATTATCAATCATATTTTGGAGGATTTCGCGTTCTTCATCAGTCATTTCCCGAGACGGACTCATAATATCTTTGTGTGGACCGCTTTTGATTGTTTCAAACTCAACTCCATACTTTTTAGCTAGTTTCTCGTAATTATACCCATGCATAATGACCCCAAGTGAACCCGTCATTGTTTCTGGACTAGCATAAATCTTATCAGCTGGAGCAGAAATATAATATCCGCCAGAAGCTGCCATTGAACCCATAGAAACATAAACTGGTTTTTTCACCTTTTTAATATCAAGGATCTTATCATAAATCTCAGCACTTTCCACAACACCGCCGCCAGGAGAATTTACACGCAAGATAATTCCTTTAATATCGTCATTTTCTTCAGCCATTTTCAACTTATCCATGAAGGCTCTGTGATTATATGTTGCTGAACTAAGTAATGAAGCTTCTCCAGTATCTTGGATTGTACCTTCTACATCAAATACCGCAATAACATTTGAGAAATCTTCGCCTTCTATAACTTCTTCGTAAAACTCGCTGTCGGAAGCAAATAATTCATCAATAATATTTTCCGTATCAGCTGTAAATACAGTCGTAGCCGTCCCTACAATAATAGAGACAAAAAATAAAACGGCTGCGATTCCAAGTGCTGCCCAACGCTTTCCATTCATCTGTGTTCCCCCTTAAATATATATATCCTTCTTACCATACGAACTGCATACAAAAATGTTTCAATCCATGATAAACTAAGACATATAAAATTGTAGCAAATAATCCTCTAATTGGAAATGAGAAGGTACACTTTGTAATATCGCCTTTCCCTTATACAGGAAAAAAGAAAGCCCTTTCATTACTATACATACTAGGGGGATCATGATGAACACTCGAAAGAATATTTATTTTTTCCATGCTTCAAATGCAGAGATACTGAACAAGGTCGAACGTCTAGCCGAGTTAGCAAAGCAATATTCGTATGAAATCGTCCAAGACTTCACAAAAGCCAACATTATCGTAAGTATTGGTGATGACGGCACCTTTTTGCAGGCAGTCCGTAAAACCGGATTCAGAGAAGATTGTTTATATGCTGGCGTTTCCACCACAGGAAATTTGAATATGTATTGTGATTTCCACCTAGAAGATACAAACAAAATGATTGATGCCATGACTAGAGAGCAAATCGAGGTGCGCAAATACCCAACTATTGCTATTCAACTAGATGACCAACCTTCCTTTTATGCCCTCAACGAACTCAGTATCCGCACTTCTATCATCAAAACGTTCATCATGGATATTTTCATTGATCAAATCCATTTTGAAACCTTCCGTGGGGACGGAATCATTATAGCGACACCGACCGGAAGCACAGCCTATAATAAATCGGTCAATGGGGCCGTTGTGGACCCGCTTCTCCCATGCTTTCAGGTAAGCGAGCTCGCTTCAATCAATAACAATACCTATCGGACCTTGGGTTCTTCATTCATCCTAAGCGGCGATAAAACATTGACTGTTCACCTTGAACAAAACGGGCCAAGCTATCCAATCATTGGCTTGGACAATGAAGCCTTGAGCATTAGTTATGTCGAAAAGGTCAAGATCCGATTAAGCGGTAAAGTCATCAAAACCGTTAAGCTGAAAGACAACTCCTTTTGGGAAAAAGTAAAACGGACTTTTTTATAAAACTCCCTAAAAAGGGACCAGATATAATATCTGGTCCCTTTTTATATATGATAAAAATCTTTGGTATTTTGATAAAGGGTTTCATATACAATCTCAATTGGTAAGTTTTTAATTGACGCAATTTGACGTGCACTGTCATGCATCATGCCCGGATGGGTCCATTCCCTTTTGAAAACCCCTTCAAACGGCCATGGGCCATCCGTTTCAAGCATCATCAGCTTAAGCGGATAAACCGAAACTAACTCCTGTATTTCTTCTTCGTAACAAACATCAGGTGTGATGGAAATGTGGTACCCGTTTTTGACCATTCTTTCTACTGTTTGGATATCCCCTTTAAACCAATGAAAATGGGCCTTTGTAATTTGATTTTTCTCTAATAGGTCGCAAACAACAGGCGCATCATCATAGACCGCATGAAGAATAACTGGTTTTTCAAACTCTTTCGCAAAAGCAAGGAACCTATCAAGTATCTCTATGTACTCTGATGTATCTATACTGGGATTTTCTTGCCTTAAGTAATATGGCAGCCCTACCTCACCTACAGCAAACATATTGTGCCTATGTCCCCGCATCCAACTCAATAAATCATTCACTTCTTCTTCACTTGGGAGGGACTGCTCAGGATGAAAACCAAAGGCAGGCTTAATACGTGAATCTTTGATGGAAAGCTGATAATTTTTTATGGACGAGGCCAAATTCATGGAAACAGTTAGCAAGGATTCCACTTGTGCCTTTTCCATATCAGTGAGAATCTGCTTCTGCTTACTTTCATCATACCTATCCAAATGGATATGGCTGTCGATGATTTTCATTTTATATTCCCTCCTAACTTAAGTAGTAAAAGTTGGCTTTAGTGCGGCATATAATTCTCTCTTCAAATTGAAAAATTCATCACTAAGAAGCTGTTCCTCACTTCTTGGCCTTGGAAATGGAACTACAACTTCTTTGATGACAGTTGCTGGTTTTGCTGATAACACGTATATTCTATCGGAAAGGAAAACCGCTTCATCAATGCTATGCGTAACAAAAAGCACCGACCTCCGATTTTCTTCCCAAACAGACATCAGCCATTTTTGCATTTGCAATCTTGTCAGTTCATCCAAGGCAGAAAAGGGTTCGTCCAAGCACATCAATTCCTGTGGACTTAAAATACTTCGAATAAACGCAGCTCTTTGCTTCATGCCGCCAGATAATTCGTGCGGATATGCTTTCTCGTACTCTTCTAATCCGGCTTTCATCAATAGAGCTTTTGCCATTTCTTTATCTTTAACCCCCGAAAGCTCGCTTCCTAGCAAAACATTTTCTAATACCGTTCTCCAAGGTAAAAGGGATGGCTGCTGAGGCATATAGCTTATATGACCCTTTAAGCCATTTATTTTTTTACTGTCCAGTGAAATGATGCCATGATGCGGCTTCAAAATGCCCCCGATTAGGTGAAACAATGTACTTTTCCCACTGCCAGATGGCCCAAGGATGGTTACAAACTCTCCATCATCCACATAGAAATTTATATTCTCTAAAATATTCTGTTTACCATCGAAAGAATAGGAGACATCTTTAATTTGCAGCTTCATCCTTTTCACCCTCCTTTCTCTTCCATGAAACAAAGTATCTTTCAAGTATGGTAATGATTCCAAAAAAGAGAAGACTCAGTCCCATAATGATAAAAATGGAAACAAACACCCGATCTGTCCTAAATGAAGAGGATGCGAGCGTCATATAAACACCTATCCCCGATTTAGCCCCAAGCCACTCCGAAATAACCGCCCCCATTACACTGTAAGTGGCCGAAATTTTCAGTCCAGAGAAAATGAACGGAATCGAGTGAGGAAGTTCTAGCTTCCAAAATAGTTGCATTTTCCCTGCTCCCATCATCTTGAAATAATGCTTAAGTTCATAAGGAGTCTGGCGAAAACCGTCCAATGAAGCAACAGCGAGAGGGAAAAAACATACGAGAGAAATCACAATCAGCTTCGGCAGCATACCAAAGCCAAACCAGATGACTAGAAGCGGCGCCAAAACGATGATAGGAATATTTTGTGATAGAATGAGAAGCGGATAAACCGCATCTTTTACACCAGGAAAAAGGTGTAAGAGAGCAGCAATTACTAAGCCAATACAGCTTCCAATAAAAAAACCAGATAATGCAAGGTTAGTAGTTGATATAAGGTGTCCAAAAAGGCTATGAAACGACTCTATTCCCTCGATAAAAATGGCTGATGGAGCAGGAAGTAGCCATTTTTCAACCTTTAATAAGCCTGTTGCTAACTCCCACACTATTAGCAACAATAATAAAAGAAAGAAGGGAGCCCCCTTCTTCCAAATCTTTCTTCCGCTCATGGCCGATATTTCTCCGTTAACGTATCCATCGTGATTCCGCTAGGCTGGTACAATATTTTCACTTGGGAAATGACATTCGGCGAACCTATTTCAATCATTCTCACATTCATTTTTTCTATAACGGCCAGAAGCTCAGAAAGCTCACCTTCCATTGTTGTTTCAAGCGGGTGCACCTCGTACTTGACACCTGATTCATCGATGATTTTGATCGCTTCATCGACTAAGGGGATGACATTTTCCCCTTTAGGAATAATTTGTATACTAATTAATGAGTTTGCCATTGTAGTTCCTCCTATTGTGGTAAAAATTCATTGGTAAATGCTTTCTCAGGATCGAAATCACCTTCAAGAAGATTATTTTCAGTCATCCACTCACTATAATTCTTCCAAATTTCAAGCTTTTGTTCACCCCATCTAGGAGCATCATCCTGATACTTAGATGCAAGCCACTTCTGGCTTTTCTTCACTAGCTTTTTATCTAGATCTGGTGCAGCCTTGATTAAAATGTCTGCCGCATCATCAGGATTCTTAATCGCAAACTGGTACCCTTTCGAAGTTGCCTCTACGAACGCTTTAACAGTATCTGGATCCTCTTTAATCATCTTTTCATTTGTGGTCAAAACAGGCGTATAGTAATCGAGCTTATCTGAGTAATCAGTTAAGTAAACCATATTCAGCTTTTCATTTCGCAATTCAGCCTCAATACCTGTCCATCCATAATAAATCCAAGCGAAATCAATATCTCTTTTCACTGAAGTGAAAAAATCCGAGTCGCCTGTATTTACTATTTCCACTTTATTTACATCCGCATTATCTTTTGTCATGAGAGATTCGATGATAGCCTTTTCAACTGGAGACCCCCAGCCACCATACGTTTTCCCTTCAAAATCCTTAGGTGTTTTAATATTTTTAGCCACAGGAGAAGCGAATCCTGAGGTATTATGCTGGATGACAGCCGCTAACGAAACAATCGGCACGCCTTGCACACGAGCCTGTGTAATGCCCTCCTGGTAGCTCACGCCAAATTCTGATTTCCCTGAAGCCACAAGCTTATCAGCTCCTGCCTCACCTGGCATGATAATTTCTACATCCAGGCCTTGTTCTTTAAAATACCCTTTTTCCTTCGCTACATACAATCCTGTATGGTTTGTATTCGGTGTCCAATCGAGAACAACCGAAACCTTTTTTAATTCTTTATTGTCTTCATTTTTACCTGCTTCTTCCTTTTCAGTAGTGCCGCCAGCACCACATCCAGCTAAAAGGAATAACAAAGTTATCAGTGGCAATAATTTATTCACTATTTTTCCTCCTACACATTATATAAGGTCCATATGCCGAAACTTTATTGGGTGCCAGTCCCCATCCAAATAATAGATTAAAAAACAAAAACGCCCGAGGATGAATTCGGACGTTAACATACAAAACAGAAAGTCAGTCATAATATGTTCCCTCCGCTGGCATCATCCAGATCAGGTTCAAAGAGTCAGCATCTTAAGGACGCAATCTCAGCCAGCAATACCGGCTCCCCTACATTTCTTGCACATATGAACTTTTCTCTCTCATTATATCAATTCATACAGAAAAGGGAATACTAATTTGCTTCTTCTAACGATGGGCCATTCTGATCATCCTCAGTAATAGGAATAAAATTTGATCAGTATTGTTCAGCAACTCATATAATAATTATTATTACACTGTAGATAGTTCTTGAACTACTTGAATTAATCATTTAATTTTGTGACCAAGAGGTGGATATGATTATGATAAAAATTAATCAAAAATGGTTAGATGTCAGTCAAATCCAACCAGGTATAATATCTGAAAAAGCATTAGAAATTCTCCAATTAATGTGGAAATATCCGAATATTTTTGTATATAAGACAATGGAAGATCTTAAATTCGATATAGAGATGAGGCTGCAAGTCAATAAAGCTGCCGTTTCGTTAGATAAGAGTAATCCTGAATTTACAATACTCGAGGATTCTGTATGCAATGAACAATATTGGCGACTTACAAAAGATGGAGCATTTGAGCTTAAACCAAGCGTACCCCCTCATCTGGCACTTGAGGATATTTTCATTAACGGAAGTCTTTACGCTTTCGAATGCGGGACAGCGATAGTCATTGTTTTTTTAAAAGCTGTTTTAGATACGGTTGGTCCTAAGAATTTTGACCGTCTTTTTTCAGGCCTTACTCTTTATGACTGGCACTATCCGCAGAATTTGATTCTTCGAGTTCATGAAGGGACGGGTTATGTACCAGGCGACTGTGTTTACTTCAAAAACCCAGATTACGACCCGAGCACTCCAGAATGGCAAGGGGAAAATGCGATATTCCTTGGAGAAAACCTCTTTTATGGCCATGGGATTGGGATTACCAATCAACAAGGAATCATCGATGAATTAAATAGCAATAGAAAGTGGAATGCCATCATATCAGCGTTCCTAACAAAGCATATTGTAAGTATAAATAGTTCCCACTATAGTCAATTCAAGCCAAATATCCCCCGTAATAACTCCGTGTCGCTTCATGACTGCCTATCCAATATAATTGTTTCTGAAATAGGCTCGAGAACTTTTCTAGCGTAGGATTAACCGTTTCTCTTATTAAAGATATAGATTTTGAATCACTTTTCGTTTATTTTAATAGCTTGTGAAACTCGACACTGACTAACAATTTTTTTCAGAGTGACGTGTATCACTATAAAAAAAACGCTTGGGAAATGGATTTCCTCAAGCGTTTTTTTCTTTTTATGCACCAAAGTTTCTTTTTTCTTTAAACCTACGTGTCCCTGCCTTCCCCCATTTTGTAATGGAAAGCGTATAAACCACCAAGGCAGACCAAATGAATAAAAAGGCTAAAAGATGTGCTTTTGTAAAACTTTCATGATAGACAAATACCCCGATTAACAAGGTTAAGGTTGGAGCAATATACTGAAAAATGCCAAGCATCGATAACGGTATCTTTTCTGCCCCTTTTGCAAAATATAATAGCGGTAGAGCCGTGGCAATCCCACCGCCAACTAACAGCAAGCTTGTGCTCCCTGAGGTTAAAAATTGTGATTCGGATTGGAACATCAAATATATCAAGTAACCTAGAGCAAGAGGGGTTACCATCATCGTTTCGAGTGTCAGTCCGATTGCTGATTCTGCCTTTATCATTTTTTTTGCCAGACCGTATAACCCAAATGTCATGGCTAAGACTAGAGAGACCCAGGGGATCGTACCGAAATGAATACCAAGTATCAATACACCGATTCCTGCGAGCAGGAACGACACAATCTGTACCCCGCTCAATTTTTCCTTTAAGACTATTACTCCCAACAAAACACTGACTAGCGGATTGATATAATAGCCGAGGCTCGTGTCGAGAATCCGGCCCGAATTAACAGCCCATATGAACACTCCCCAATTAGCTGTAACAAGCAGTGATGCCGTAAGCAATGCCGCGAATAATTTGGGATTTCCCATTATGTTTTTGACATAATCAAGAAATGCTCCCCATTTTTTCATAAACATCAATAAAACAAGCATGAAGACGAAAGACCATAACACCCGCTGAGCTAAAATCTCTATTGCACCGACTCCCTGAAGGAACTTCCAGTAAATTGGTACGACTCCCCACATTAAATAAGAAAGGGCGGCATATATCGCCCCTTCTTTTTGTTCATTTATTTTCATAACCTGCCTTCTTTCTAATTACATTCCTTTATCGAAATCCTATTAATATTTTGCTTACCTATTTCATGTTTTGCAACTGTTATTTTTTATCATACATTATTCGGTCATCAATGACCGTCATGACCGCTTCAACTTTCAGAAGATCATCTGGCTCTATAGCTAAGACATCCCGGTTAAATACGGTAAAATCGGCGTCGTATCCCTTTATGATCTGACCACGCCGGTTTTCAAGACCAATCGCAGCCGCACTGCCTTTTGTATAAAGCGCGAAAGCGTCATAAACAGACAGCCTTTCATCCATGCCGTACACTGTTTCATCATCACTGTTAATCTTTTTCCTTGTAACAGCTGCATGAATCCCCAAAATTGGATTTAATGGTTCAATCGGTGCATCTGACCCTCCCGCACAAATGATCCCCAGCTTCAAATACGTTTTCCAGGCATAAGAGGATTCCAATAATTTTGCTGAAACCTTTTCTTCGACCCATGGAAAATCGGACGGTACGAAACCTGGTTGAATATCAAAGATGACCGGTAGTTTTGCGGCACGCTCCAAGAGTTCTGGGCGAACAATCTGTGCATGTATAAGCCGGTCCCGAAGACCCTTTTTAGGTGGAAAAGCTTCAATCACATTCAGGACATAATCAAATGCGAGATCACCAATGGCATGAACAGCAATCGGCATATCAGCCTGCCTTGCTTTTTGCACCAATTCCTGCAGTTCCTTTTCAGTGAAAATAGCCACACCATTCGTATCCTGTTGATCTTCATAAGGCTCACTCAACAGGGCCGTATGTCCTCCTAATGAGCCATCGGTAAATATCTTCATACTATCGAATTTAATATATCGGGTGCCTTCTTGATACCGCCCACCGGATGCCAGCATCTCTTCAAATGCTTGGTGATGAACGAGCAAATTGGCACGAAAGGTCATGTTTCGGCCCTCAATGACCGATTTAAACGCCTGATAAGTCGGCATGAAGCCATTGTAGTAAAAAAGATCCTCTGTATGCCCACCAGTCAAACCAAGCTTATATGCGTCTTGTATGGCCTCTGTAAGCGCGTTTTCGATATAGCTCTGGTCAATGCCGGGAAGACGGTCTAACACAAGGTTCTGGGCCTGATTTTCTTTAAACAAACCATTTAGACGCCCATCGGGATAACGGCAGATTACTCCGCCTGACGGTTCTTCTATTTCTTCTGTAATCCCTGCTTCTAAAAGGGCACGAGAATTAACGACCAGGGCATGACGACATACTCGTTTTAATACGATTGGATGCTCTGTAGATATGGCATCTAGTTCATCTCGTAGAATCAATTCAGAACTAGGCCATTCATTTTCATTCCAGCCCTCAGCAACAATCCACTTTCCAGACGGTGTTATTTCGCACTTTTTCTTTACGGAACTCATGATGGACTCCCGGCTATTCATCAAAGAAAGGTCTAAACGGAGCAGTCGTTCACCATGCCCGACCAAATGAAGATGACTATCCACTAATCCCGGCAGCATAGTTTGTCCTTTTAAGTCGATTTCCCTGGAAATATTGTCAGCATATTTTTCTTTTATATAGGCAAGCCTGCCGGTATCAACGATCACACCATTGTCAGTGAAGACTGCCTCCACTTGATCTTCTTCTTTTATCATCGTATAAATCGACCCATTGAACCATAACGTTCCCATCCCCGTTTTACACTCCTTATTAAATGTTTCGTAATATGCAGTAAGTGTAACATCTCATTTCATGAATTCCCATATTTTTGATTTTGAAAAATCCTCTGTTATTTAAAAAAACGCCAGCCGGAGGGCTGACGGTAATGATTTTGATTTATTTATTAAGAAGTGTCTCTTCTCTTTTCCTTAAATCTACTCGTTTGATTTTGCCGGAGGTCGTTTTAGGAAGTTCTTCTAAAAATTCAATCTTCCTTGGGTATTTATACGGCGCTGTCAATTCTTTTACATGCTTTTGCAGTGTCTTAATTAAGTCTGGGCTGTTCGGATCTATTTCGTCTATTAACACGATGTACGCTTTAACCACATTTCCGCGTATTTCATCAGGACTGGCTATAACAGCACATTCTTTCACATATGGATGTTTAACGAGTGCATCTTCTACTTCAAATGGTCCAATCGTATATCCAGAGCTGATGATGATATCGTCAGAACGACCTTCAAACCAGAAATAGCCTTCTTCATCCATTTTCGCTTGATCGCCAGTTATATAGTAGTCACCACGGAATTGCTTTGCTGTTCGCTCTGGATCTTTAAAATATTCTTTAAAGAGAGCAGGTGTATTTACATGCACAGCAATATCCCCTACCACACCAGGAGGACAAGGCTTACCGGTATCATCAATGATTTCTACATGATTGCCCGGAGTTGGTTTACCCATTGAGCCCAGTTTAATTTCCATGCCTTTTGTTACACCTACCAACAGTGTGTTTTCAGTTTGTCCATATCCATCGCGGACTTCGATATGAAAATGGTTTTTAAAAACCTCAAACACTTTTTGGTTTAAAGGTTCCCCCGCTGATACAGCACTATGAAGATCGGATAGATTATAGTCGTCAAGGTTATCCACCTTGGCCATCAGACGGTATTCTGTTGGTGTACAGCATAGCGCATTCACTTTATAGTCCTGCAGCAACTGTAGATATTTTTTCGCTTCAAACTTTCCGTGATAAGCAAGGCCAGTTGCTCCTGTGCCAAGAACCGCCAAAAACGGACTCCAAATCCATTTTTGCCACCCAGGTCCAGCCGTTGCCCAAACCACATCTCCTTCACTAATGCCCAGCCAGTTTGCTGCAGACGTTTTCAGATGGGCATACGCCCATCCATGTGTGTGGACGACTCCTTTGGGATTTCCTGTTGTTCCGGAAGTATACGATAAGAAGGCCATATCCCCACTCTTTGTAGCTGCCATAGGCAGCTGATCAGATTCCGCGTCAGCAAGCTCATTCAAATCAAGCCAATTCTCCATTTGTTTTCCGATTGAGAATTTAAGAAGGTTTTCCGCTCCCTTTACTTCATCAAATTCATGAGTGTATTCATGATAACTAACAATTCCTTTTACATCACCGTGATTGATTCGAAACTCCAAATCCTTCGCGCGGAGCATTTCAGAACACGGAATGACAATCATGCCGATTTTCAAAGCGGCTAAATACACTTGATAAGCTTCTACTAAACGTGGGATGATGATAAGGACCGTATCACCTTTCCCAAGCCCCTTTTTCTGGAAGGCATTCCCGATTTTATTTGCACTTTTTATTAAGTTCTCATATGTAAGTTGTTTTTTGTCTCCGGATTCGTTTTCCCAAAGTACAGCAACTTTTTCTGGATTTTTTGCAAAATGTTCCATTTCACTCACTAAGTTGTAATGTTCCGGAGCTAATAAATCTTCACGTTTCATTTGCTTCCCCTCCAATAATGAACTCTTAGTACCTACTCATTATACAAGATACTTCTCTAATATATCTATGTATTTTTACAAATAAATAAAGAGAGCGGGTTAAGAACCCGCTCTCTGTAGCCATATTTATTAAATTATCGTTTGTATCCTCCGCCTAATTGTTGTTCAGCCATTTGAACAAGGCGTTTTGTGATTTCTCCACCAACTGAACCGTTAGCGCGAGATGTTGTATCGGCACCAAGTTGTACGCCGAATTCTGAAGCGATTTCGTATTTCATTTGTTCTAGAGCTTGTTCTACTCCAGGTACCAATAATTCGTTTGAGCTGTTGTTGTTTGCCATGTGTTTTTCACCTCCTTGTGATTATAGAGTGTGTTAAAACACATGGCTTCATTCGTACTTATTTATTGGTAATTCTAGGATATTAAAATAAATCTTCCATTGCTTCTTCATTATCGAATGTCTGCCCTGGTGTAACCGTCAATACTTCTGTGTCCGACACCGCTTTTGCTATTAACGATTCGAAGTCAACGAAGCTTTCATAGTAATTGACTTTTTCACGTTTCGGTTTTGTTTTAGGACTTGCTGGCGTAAAGACCGTGCAACAATCTTCGTATGGAAGATTGGAAATTTCAAAGGTATCGAGCTCTCTGGCAATTTTGATGATTTCCGTTTTATCCATAGTAATCAACGGACGTAGAATTGGTGTATTCGTCACCTCATTGATGGCATACATACTGCTCATCGTCTGACTCGCTACCTGTCCAAGGCTTTCACCAGTGATCAGTGCCATTGCTTCTTCTTTTTCACGGATTTGATCGGCTACTCGCATCATTAAACGACGAGTTGTCGTCATAGAATAGTTCTCTGGAATCTGTTTTTGAATTAACAGCTGAATTTCCGTAAACGGAACGATATGCACTTTCATGCTGCCATTTATCTCAGCAAGCTTGCCGGCCAAGTCAATTACCTTTTGACGTGAACGCTCACTTGTGAAAGGAGGGCTGTAAAAATGGATGGCTTCTACATCCAATCCACGTTTCATGGATAGGAATCCAGCAACAGGGCTATCAATCCCTCCTGAAAGCATCAGCATTGCCTTTCCGCTTGAACCAAATGGAAGACCACCAGCTCCCTGAATGATCTCACCCGTTAAATACACTGCTTCACGTCTTACTTCAACAAGAAGATTCAAATCCGGATTTTTTACATCCACCTTTAAATCTTCTGTGTTGCGAAGCAAATGGCCGCCAAGTGCCCGGTTAATTTCATCGGTATTGTATGGAAAGTCTTTATCTGCTCGTTTTGTCGTGATTTTAAAGGTGCCCACTTCTTCAAGAGTATGATTAAGATAATATAACGCAGCCGTTTTCATCACTTCTAAATCACGTTCAATTTTAATCGCAGGACTTAAAGACTGGATGCCAAAAATTCCTTTTAATCGTTCAATAACGGGCTTATGGTCGACCCCGTTTAAGAGAACATACATCCGTTCCCGATTGGCTGTAAGCACAACGCCCTCGATATCCTTTAAACTCCAGCGGATATGCGCCTTCATCTTGTCCACAAAGCCTTTACGGTTTCTTTTTTTCGTAGAGATTTCGCCATAGCGAATAATTATATGATCAAATTTCATTTTGCAACCCTCATTATTTTTTCTAAATTAACGACTATTTTCTGTATCGCCGCCAGAACTTTTTCTGCTTCTTCCATTTCATTGCTATAGGTAGTACTGATTCGGATAACACTTTCGGAACGAGCTTGATTATGGAACATTGCATCTACCGTTTTGCTTACCGTTCTCTTTTTCGAAGAGCAGGCACTAGTTGTCGAAACATATATCCCATCCGCTTCAAGAGCATGAAGCAATACTTCTGATTTGAGTCCCGGAACGGAAAAATTCAAAATATGATGTGCTCCCTCTTCAGGACTGTTAACTAGTACTCCATCCATCTCTTGCAAACCTTTATATAAATATTTATTGATTTGCTGTAGCTTATCATGATACAGCAACTGGTTGTTCATACTAATACGGAAGGCTTTTGAAAGAGCGACGATTCCCGCCACATTTTCGGTACCGCTCCTGATTTTCGTCTCTTGATTGCCACCGTGAAAAAGCGGATCGATCCGGACGCCATCACGTATATAAAGGATGCCTGTTCCCTTTAGACCGTGAACTTTGTGACCTGAAATGGTACATAAATCCACATTAGCATCACGCAGTGAAAGAGAAATCTTTCCAGCACCCTGAACGTTATCAACATGGAAGAGTACCTGTGGGTATTCCCTCAACAATTTTCCAATTTCAACAATTGGTTGTATCGAGCCCACTTCATTATTAACATGCATAACGGATACTAAAATGGTATCTTCTCTTAAAGCATGTTTGAGATCTGCTAATGCTATCTGACCATATTCATTTACAGGAAGATAAGTAATTTCATATCCCTGTTTCGTTAATGAATGGCATGCATCTTCTACAGAAGGATGTTCAATTGCTGTCGTGATAATATGTTTCCCTCGGTTAGCATGTGAAAAAGCGGCTCCTTTAATCGCCAGGTTGTTTCCTTCTGTACCCCCGGAAGTAAAATAAATTTCCGAGCTTTTCACCTTTAATAATTCAGCAATCTGTTTTCTTGCAGCAGAAAGCAATTTTTCTGACTGAACCCCAAGCCCATGAAGCGAAGAGGGGTTGCCAAAATAGTCAGTTGAAACCTTTATGAAAGATTCAATCACTTCTGAATATGGTTTTGTTGTTGCACTATTATCAAAATAAATCATGGGTTCACCTTCCATGTTTTTGTATCTATGATGGTCACACTTCTATATGTCGTTTCAAATGTTGTTGTTGCGACTTCTAATATTACCATAATTGAAATTGAAAGAGAATGTAAAACGCTGGTCAAACACCTGTGAAAACACGAAAGGAGAGTTGTATGGATATTGTTTTAATAGACATTAATTATATTTTATTCTCAAAACTCGTTCTGCAAGAAATCTATCACGTTTTATACTTTTTTTAGTCAATATTTTGAATAACGAATATGAAGTTATCTTAACTTTATGTTGTTCTACCATTAATAAAACACACGAAAAAACCCGCCATAGCGGGTTTTTAGGAAAGAACTTCTTCTATATTCTCTCCAATTTTTCGTAAGCTGCCTGGATCGACCTTTTCAATAGCCGCGGCTGCTGTTTCCAATGCAGCTTGATATTCATAGCTTCGGAATTTCGCTTCTGCTTCTCTTAAGCTATCAGCAACGGTATCGTGGCTGCTGCGGTAGCGATTTCCGAATTGAATCACTTTTTCCGCTAAATACATATGCTCAATCAGCTCTTGCGCCTTTTCGTAGACCTTATTGACCTGTTCGACTGCTTTTTCTAAAAAGATATAAACAGCTGCCATGTCAAGCGGCTTTTCTTCAAGTTTGTTTTGAACGTCATCTATGCTTTCTTTTGCATCATGAAGCACCACTTTATACTCTTCAGGCAGACCAGGGATATTGCTTTTTGCAATTAAACGGCTTGTATCAAGCATTTTCCGTTTCAACTCCGCCAGTGATTCACGTGCATCCATTTCATCTTTTCTTAAAGCTTGTAATTTAACAGTAAATTCTTTCTGGTATTCCTGCAATTCGTTCAACTGTGCAGCAAGCCCTCGCATCTCTTCGCTAATAAGCGAGCTTGCCATCACATTATCCTCCATTTTCAAGACAAGCAATTGATGGCGTTTCGAAATCTGCACTATTTGCTTTTCCATTTTCCGTTGTGCATCCAACTCATTTTCAGTTAGATGATAGGTGTGTTGAACATGTATAGTCTCAACTTTGAGTTTATCGTTTTCATATTCAAGGTCACTTATCGTTTTCCTGAGGACTTCATCATTTTTCAAGACATACTGTTTGGAAAGCACTTCTTTCTCCAGAAGGTCATAAAGCACCTCAATGCTTTCGCGCATCTCTTTAATCCCTTTATCAACAGCTTCAGTTTCAGCATTTTCCAATTGTGTTTTATATAGATCCAGTTCTTCCTCAAGCCGTGAAATCTCCTGCTCGAATTGGATATGACTTAACTGATACCCCTGTCCGGACATTTCCTCATATCCATCCTTTAATTCATGAAGTTGTGAGTGCAGTTCGGATTGACTATCAACCAATAATTTTGGAAGCATCTCCATTTTAGCAGATAAGACTGCAAGCTTTTCCTTTATGGAAAGTACAAGCTCCCTTGCATTCAAATAATTCCCATTTTCAGTTTCTTCTTCATACTTTTGAAGGATCTGCAATACTTCATCCAAAGAGGCCTCTAGCTTTTCAGCAGCTTTCCCATAATTATGGCGGTGTGCAAGCAATGATTTCTTCAATTGACGGTAAGTTTCCTTAATATCCTCAATTTCTAATCTATTCTTTTCCTCACTTCCTACAAGTTCATTTAATTCGTACAGAATCTTTTTAATCATTTCTTCAATTTCATTCAGCTTGACTGTAATTTGCCGCTGTACCTCTTTTGAACGGCTGAAACGGTATTTATCGACAAACTCCTCGGCATCGAATAAAAGCTCCTCGACTTCCGGCATATGATCCGTGATGATAGCGTCCCATTCAATACGCCAGTTTTCAAACATTTCCTCTGTTTCACCAGTCATGTTCAATTGTTTGACTTTAGAAAGCTCTTCTAGCACGGGGCGGTGCATGATGCTTATTTTCCAGGATTCCAGACGATCAATCTCTTTAAAAAATCTCTTTTTGAAAAAATAACCCCAAATAATAAAAATTAAAATTAATACAATTATCCCAAGTATGTAATCCATGGTAAGCCCCCTGTTCTAGTCCTTACAGCCTCGCTCTTTTATATATCAATTTTAAAAATGTTAAATTTAATGCTTTTATGATACCATGTTAGCAATAATTTTTGATGAGAAAAAGATTTTTTTGTGGAAAATTGCTACAAAATACCGGGTTTTTGGGAGGGAATGGCCATGAAAGCTGACAGACATGTACATACTCCGTTTTGCCCACACGGCTCTACGGACAAATTCGATGAATATATTACGCGGGGAATTGAGCTAGGATTAAAGGAAATCACATTTACAGAACATGCTCCTTTGCCACGAAATTTTCAAGATCCAACACCTGAAAAAGACAGCGGTATGGAAGCTTCCATGCTCCTAGATTACTTTCAAGAGCTCCGCGTCCTGAAAGAACACTATAAAGACAAAATCCTGATCAAAAGTGGTCTAGAGGTTGACTTTATAGAAGGTTATGAAACTGAAACAAAAGATTTTCTCAATGAATTCGGCGAATTCATTGATGACAGCATTCTTTCCGTCCATTTCATAAAGCAGGAAAGCAACTGGCATTGCATCGATTTCAGTGATGATGCGTTTGGTGAGATTGCCAATAAACTAGGTTCCATCGAAGCGGTTTATGCCAAATATTACGATACCTTAGAGAAATCAATCACAGCTGACCTAGGCATCTATAAGCCAAAAAGGATAGGACATATTACACTTGTTCATAAATTCCAGCACCGATACCCACCTGCAAAAAGCTTTGACGACCGTGTTTACAGGGTATTGGATATGATCAATGAACAACAATATGCACTTGATTATAATGGAGCAGGGTTCGTAAAGCCGCTATGCCGTGAGCCCTATCCTCCTGAACGGTTTGCAAAGCGTGCCATAGACCTTGGCATCCCGCTTATTTATGGTTCCGATGCACACCAGGCTAAAGATTTAGGCCAGGGATTTGAATCGTTGATTCCAGAATTCAACGGGTAAATCACGTAAACACTTCAGGCCCGTCCCGCAAGCAGGGGCTGGAGGTCTTCGGCAATAAATAATGTATCTTGCAGAAAACGAGCGACTTCCTCAGCATATAAATTTGTGTAATAGGCTTCCTGTGGGAACACATGAAGGACCTCCATCGCATAATGGGTATGCAGGACCGGAGCCGAGAGCAGGCCCTTTAGTTGCAGCATATACAAGGGGATAGAGACCGACTGAAAACTTCTGCTTTTAATGCCTTGTTCCAAAACATATTGAAAATAAGACTTTTCCTTTGTAAAATAAGTAGAATGAATTTCCCGGTTTAAATTTGAATCGAGTGAAGATTCTCCATATATAAATCGAGCTGCCAGGAAGTTTTCTCTTTGGAATGTAAGAATATCCTTTACCAAATTCATCAAGCATTGCTTTGGACCTTTATGATCCAGCAGCGTCATGTTCGTCTCAAGGACGAGAATATACTCTTCTAAATAGGAAGTGAAGCAGAATTCTAGCAACCCCTGCTTATTTTTAAAATAGTAAGCAATATTAGCAGCATTCACTTTCGCTTTATTCGCAATATCCCGTATGGATGTCGCATGATAGCCTTTTAAATGAAATAAATGTAAAGCAGCTTCCACAATAGCTTGTTTCGTTGGCGTCTGGCGATTCATTAGGCAATCCCTCGCTTTCTTTGAGACAAGTCTTGTGGACTATTTCTGCATTGAAGAGCTTGAATCCTTTAGTAAGTTCTCGACAATTTCTCTCCAATCAATAGGCTTGACTAGAAAGTACTGTAAAAATATGAGGAAGACAGGTGAACCCTTTTGTTTAATGTCGAAATGTATCAAGGAAAAAAAGAAAAAAACTATGAACTTGTCCAAAAACAGCTCTTTGCCTTAATAGAAGATGAACCAAATCAGATAGCCAATTTCAGTAATGCCGCTGCTTTACTGAATCAATTTCTCGTTGAGATTAACTGGGTCGGCTTCTATTTACTTGAAGAAGACCAATTGGTGCTAGGACCTTTCCAAGGCCTTCCAGCCTGTGTCCGCATTCCAATGGGCAAAGGCGTATGCGGGACCTCAGCGGCCACAAAAAAAACCTTGCGCGTCGATGATGTCCATCAGTTCCCAGGACATATTGCCTGCGATGCTGCATCACGTTCTGAAATTGTCATACCCCTTATGAAGGAGGGCAAACTAATTGCCGTTCTTGATATCGACAGCCCAATTACGAACCGATTTGACGAAGTGGATCAGCAAGGACTCGAGAAATTCGCGGACATCCTAACCAAGCGTTTATAGAGTAAAAAGGGAGCGGCAATCCATGCCGCTCCCTTTTATTGTTACAGAAATCCATGTACATGAACTTTGTTTTTCCCTGAATTCTTCGCAATATATAACGCCTCATCTGCCCTTTTAACTACCTCTTTCATGTTATCTAAATGTTCTTTTGACCAACAGGACACGCCGCAGGAAATCGTCACTCTAGGATTGGATTTCTCCCAGACCTTATCCTTTACTCGTTCGGCAATGCGAACACCTGACTCTAAAGGAACACGTGGAAGGTAAATAGCTAGCTCTTCTCCGCCCCACCTGGCCCCGATATCCGTATCACGAATATTATGTTGAATGAGATCAGCGACCTGGATCAGAATATCATCTCCAACCTGATGACCATATGTATCATTAACCCTCTTGAAGTTGTCAAGATCAATCATAATGAAAGTGCCCTCTTCATCCTCTTCCATGGATTCGGACATTTTATCATCGAGATAACTCCTTGAATACAGTCGGGTTAAATGATCGGTAATGACCAGTTTTTCAAGTTCTTCACGAAGCATGGAATTGGCCATCGCCAAACTTGAGTGGTGGATAAGTGACTGTAACAACTTAAACATTTCAAATGAGAAGAAATAGGCTTCCTTATGCAAAATAACAGCGAATCCCTTAACATCATTACTTTCCATCATAGGAACTGCCATTAGGGAATGATATTTCACATTTTCATTGGGACAATGAACACTTAAATCCCCGATAAACAGTGATTCCTTATCAACATCAATCTTACCTTTCAGGAAAGATATATACATACTCGCCTCCTCTGAATCAAAAAACTCAGAGCTTCCTGTCAATAAACTCACTTTGTCACCAGGATGGAGCAGAATAAATCCTGTCTGATCAGCATGAAAGGACTTTATAATTTGCTGCTTCATATATTCCATGGTTTCACTCAAGCGCAGATTGGAATTTAAATGCTGTGATGTCTCATTTATAAGCTGTAAATCTGAAACAAGTCGTTTTGATTGTTGATACAGTCGAGCATTCTCCAAGGCACTTCCAGCAGTATTAGCCAACAATGAAATAAACTCAATTTCATTTTCAGGGAACACGAGTGTATTAGGCGCAATAACCTGAAGAACGCCATAGACCCCTTGTTTACCTTTTAAAGGAGCATATAAAATAGAGTGATTTTCAGATGAGTGATCCTCAAATTGTATGCTACCGTTTACATAAGCCTTTAGTGCAGCCACATTCTCACTATCATATTCGAGGTCCTTGATTGGCAGGTTTTCATGGCTGTCATTATCATGGGAGAGCAGCAGGTAATAATCAAAGGTTGGGTAAACAGTGTGCAACGTCGAGATAATTTCCCCTAAGACCGCGTCCATGTTCATTGAAGAATGAAATTTTTCTGTGACCTTGAAGAGTTGTTTATATCGTCTTTCCTCATCTGATATCTTAGAAATTGATAACGCAGCTTTCAAGATTGTGGTGAATTCTTTAGAAAAAGCAGCCCCTTCTTCCGGAGTAAGGCTTGTAAGAGAGCCATTTTTCCGTTCTTTGAAGGCCGTTAATCCAATGATCTTACCATTATCCCAAAGTGGTATAACAGTCTGGAAATCCTTTACTTCCTGCTGCATACTTACTGTTACATCTCTATCATCTTTCCGTTCTTTCAAGATCATTTCTATATACTCTTGTACAGGAACCTGCATGTTATAATCGTGAAAACATCCGGTAGAGGTTTCTTTATAAAATTGCTGTTTCCACTCATCAAATTTAAAGAACATTACCTCTTCCATACCTAGCAGGTCTTTCGTCTCAAATAAAAAAGTCTCCAAGAATGTTTCGTAATGGAGTTCACCTTGCATATTCTGTATGTGTTTAAAGAAAAGTACTCTTAATTCATTAATCAACCGAGCTGTTTTAATCTTCATCTCTATCATCCCTATATTACAGCCTATTTTTTAAAGAACCTTTTAAGGTTTCATAATACTTCCACTTTAAAACGAAGCAAAAAACTAGATTTATCGAAACTTATGGTAATAGTTCCCAGGAAACTATTTATTGAAATTCATACTTTTTACTTATTATAACGCTTTCATCGGAAAAACTCTCCCAAAAATAGTACTTTTTTATGTAATTGTAATTTTATCCCTTGAATTATCTTTAAACTCCCTTTTAATGAAAAGCTAACTGTCCTTGACTCATTGAGCAGAATATTATACAATACTCCTTGTGTAAAATATTGCAGCCTATGTGACAGCTTTTATGTTCTCATTTTGTTCCTCCATACAGAGGTGTATCTCGTAACTCTCTGCTGCTAGGGCGAAGGTACATGAAAACAAAATGGTCATAACCGTTTATTCACACGGTTTTTATTTTACCAAAATAAAAACATTTAAAGGAGGAGTCATCCTATGGCTCGTTATACTGGCCCAAGCTGGAAACTATCCCGTCGTTTAGGAATTTCCCTAACAGGTACTGGTAAAGAATTAGAAAAACGCCCTTATGCTCCAGGACAACATGGTCCTAACCAACGTAGAAAAATTTCTGAATATGGAATTCAACTACAAGAGAAACAAAAACTTCGTCACATGTACGGAATCACTGAACGTCAATTCCGCACAATGTTCGACCGCGCTGGCAAACTTAAAGGTGTTCATGGTGAAAACTTCATGGTTCTTCTTGAATCACGTCTTGACAACCTAGTTTACCGTCTTGGTTTAGCTCGTACACGTCGTCAAGCACGTCAACTTGTTAACCACGGTCACATCACTGTAGACGGAAGTCGCGTAGACATCCCTTCTTACAAAGTGTCTCTTGGACAAACAATCTCAGTTCGTGAAAAATCACGTAACTTCTCAATCATTAAAGAATCAGTTGAAGCAACTAACTTCGTACCTGACTTCCTTACTTTTGATGCTGAGAAATTAGAAGGTACTTTCACTCGTTTACCAGAACGTTCTGAATTGCCTGCTGAAATTAACGAAGCTCTTATCGTTGAGTTCTACTCTCGTTAATAACTTCAAAAAAAACCTCATCCTTGGATGGGGTTTTTTTTTGTGCACAGAACTCAACTTCCAGACAAAACAAGGCCCGGCTGAGATTCAGCCGGGCCTTGTTTTCTCATTTCACTAATGTATATTTCTTCTTACCGCGACGAACAAGGATGAACTCTCCTTCAATCTTAACCTCTTCAGCCACGACATATTGCAGATCAGTCACTTTCTCGCCATTGATGGAGATTGCACCATTCTGAATATCTTCACGAGCTTGTCGCTTCGATGGAGAAATCTTCGCTTCAACAATTAAATCAACTAAGCTGATATCTTCCTTACTTTCACGTTCAAAGGTAGGAACATCTTTAAAGCCCAATTTAATTTCGGCCGCACTTAAATTTTTCACCTCACCGCTGAATAGAGCTGCAGAGATTTTGATTGCTTGGTCAAGAGCTTCCTGCCCGTGAATCAAACGTGTCATTTCTTCCCCTAAAGCTTTTTGAGCTTTACGTAAATGCGGTTCAGTCTGCACGGATTGCTCTAACTCTTCAATTACTTCACGTGATAGGAATGTGAAGAATTTCAAGTATTTCACGACATCAGCATCCGCTGTATTAATCCAGAATTGGTAAAATTCATAAGGAGTCGTTTTTTCCGGATCAAGCCAGATTGCTCCGCCTTCCGTTTTACCGAATTTCGTTCCGTCCGCTTTCGTCACGAGCGGAATCGTCATGCCGAACGCTTTTGCTTCCTCGTCATGCGATTTACGAATCATTTCAAGACCAGTCGTAATATTGCCCCACTGATCACTCCCGCCAATTTGCAACTTACAGTCATGATTATCGTATAAATGACCAAAGTCGATCCCTTGTAAAATTGTATACGCGAATTCCGTAAAAGAAATCCCTGTTTCCAAACGGGAAGCAACCGTGTCTTTTGCCAACATGTAGTTAATGCCGATGTATTTCCCGTAATCACGCAAGAACGTAACCATGTCGATTTTACCTATCCAGTCATAGTTATTGACCATAACTGCGCCATTTTCACCTTCGAAGTCAAAGATATGGGATAGCTGCCCTTTAATACAGTCGGCATTATAAAGCACTTTTTCCAACGTTTGCAGCTGGCGTTCTTCTTTTTTACCGCTTGGATCACCGATAAGTCCAGTAGCCCCTCCTACAAGTACAAGGGGACGATGACCGTGCTGTTGGAAACGGCGCATTGTTAAGAATGGCAATAGATGTCCGATGTGCATACTATCCGCGGTTGGATCTACCCCACAGTATAAAGAAATTTTTTCTTTTTCTAAAAGGTCCTTAAAACCCTCTTCATCCGTTTGTTGATAAATAATCCCTCTCCACTCGAGTTCCTTTAGCAATTCCATTTTATAATTCCTCCTTCAAATCCGAAAATATCCCGCAAAAAGCATACAAAAACGCCCCTTCATATAAATATGAAGGGACGAATAAATTCGCGGTACCACCCAACTTGAGGACATAAAGCGTCCTCCGCTCGAGACGAATAACGGTCGTCAACCGTTTCCTGCTACTAATCATTCACAGCAAATGCTCAAGGAAGTAATTCATCTCACTATATGTACCGATTTCCACTGACCACCGGCTCTCTAAAACAGGGATAGTTTGACTACTGGGTCCTATCATCGCGCTTTTTTAATAAATTTTATTGTTAATAAGTTTTTATCATACATAACATTCATTGTCAACATCACCCTTACAGATTCTAGAAAAATATGAAAGTTCGCCTTTCCCTTCCGTGTTATATGCTATAATATATGTGATTTCAGGGGGTATGATACATGAATAATAATCAAAAAGATAGATTTCAAACAGCATGGAAACAGCTAACCCGTTTTTTTCAAAATGAAAAAACACAAAAAAATGCAAGGGTTACATACCAAGTCATTTGGAACCTAACGTTGATCCTCATTATTGTTGGGGTTCTAGGATTCTCATTCGCCGGCGGCGTTGGAGCCGGCTATTTCGCTGCCCTCGTCAATAATGAGCCGGTACGCTCAAAGGATGATTTAAAAAAGGACATTTACAATTATGAAGAGACCTCTGAGGTATACTTTGCGGATAAAGTATACTTGGGCAAGCTCAAGAGTGACCTTGATCGTGAAGAAGTGTCCATCGATAAAGTTTCCGACCATCTTAAAAATGCAGTCATCGCTACAGAAGATGAGTATTTTTATGAACATAACGGAGTTGTTCCGAAGGCTATCCTGCGTGCAGTTTATCAGGAATTTACGAATGCATCCGTTCAATCAGGTGGAAGTACTTTAACACAACAGCTCATAAAAAACCAAGTCTTAACGAACGAAGTATCATTTGAACGGAAAGCAAAAGAAATTTTACTTGCGCTCCGGGTCGAGAAGTTCTTTGAAAAAGAAGAGATTTTAGAAACCTACCTAAACGTCTCCACTTTGGGACGAAACTCTTCCGGACAGAATATTGCTGGTGTCCAGTCGGCTGCCGAAGGTATTTTCGGAGTGGAAGCTAAAGATCTATCTTTACCCCAATCTGCCTTTATTGCAGGATTACCGCAAAGTCCTTTTGGGTATACTCCATATACCCAGCAAGGGAAGCTTAAAGATAATCTAGAGCCCGGAATTAACCGGATGAAAACCGTATTAAAACGAATGTATAGCAATGAATACATAACAAAAGAACAATATGATAAAGCAATCGCATACGACATAACAAAAGACTTTATCGGTAAAAAGGCGTTGCCCTCTGAGAAATATCCATGGCTCACCTATGAAATAGAAAAACGTTCCATTGAAATTTTGTCACTTAGCTTAGCAAAAGAAGATGGATATGAAGAAAAAGATTTAGAGAACGATGATTTAAAAAAGCAATATTTAGCACTAGCTGATCGTAAACTGCGTCAAAACGGCTATAAAATTTATACGACAATCAATAAAAAGATCTATGACCGAATGCAAGAAGTAACTAAAAACTATCCAAATTTCGGATATGATAAAACCGAACAGGTCATCGATCCGGATACGAAAGAAATGAAAACTGTAAAAGAGCCCGTTGAGGCGGGAGCTATCCTTATTGAAAATAAAACAGGGAAAATCATCAGTTTTGTCGGTGGACGTGACTTTAAACGGGAACAAACAAACCATGCAACATCATCACTACGGTCAAATGGTTCAACGATGAAACCGCTATTGGTATACGGTCCAGGCATTGAGCTAGGAAAGATTTCACCTGGGAGTGTAACAGCCAACGTACCAATTACCATTCCAGGCAATACGCCGTGGCGGCCGGGAAACTATGGCGGCGGAAGCCTCACCGGCTTAACGACAGCTCGGGAAGCGTTAAAGAATTCGTATAATATTCCAGCTGCCCTATTTTACATGAAAATCATCAACCAAAATCCGGTTTCCTATTTGGAAAAAATGGGCTTTACATCTTTAACAAAAGGGGATTACTCAAATCGTGCCATGTCATTAGGTGCCTTGGACAAAGGTGTAACCGTTGAAGAAAATGTCAATGCGTTTGGCACATTTGCCAATTCAGGGGAATTCGTTGATGCTTATATGATTGACAAAATCGTATCAAAAGATGATGAGGTCATCTATGAACACAAAGCAAAACCAGTAAAAGTATTTTCACCGCAAACTGCTTATTTAACGCTTGATATGATGCGGGATGTCGTAAACAGCGGTACTGCAGCTTCGGTCAGGAACCGACTTGCTTTCTCCAGTGACTGGGCAGGTAAAACCGGGACTGGACAAAACTATTGGGATGCTTGGTTTGTCGCCACTAATCCAAATGTAACGTTCGGTACATGGATGGGTTATGACACACCGAAGTCTTTAAAAGGGACCTATAATGGTCTTGAATATAATAAACGTAATATCTATTATTGGGCAGATTTGATAAATGCCGCATACAAAGTCGATTCAAAACTCGTCGACCCTGATAAGCGGTTTGAGATGCCCGGCGGAATTGTCAGTCGTTCCTTCTGTGGCGTTTCAGGCCTTCTGCCTTCAAGTTCATGTCAAAAGGCTGGACTTGTCAAGTCTGATTTATTCATCGCCAAATATGCCCCATCTAGAGCAGATAATAGTTTCATAGATGGACAATATGTATCAGTCGGCAGCAAACGATACGCGGCTCTTCCACAAACACCGAGCGAATTCACAAGCGGTGGGTTCATGCTGAATCCTGCGTCCTTTGAAGATATCGGATTGAAATATGTGGATGATCCCGGATCCTTAATTCCCGGAGGAGAAAAATGGGGCAATGTCGTCGGGACGAAAGCGACACTTAATGATAATGGAAAAGCGCCTAATGCCCTTTCTATCACTGTAAGTAACAATAAGATTTCATGGGGGCTTCACCCTGAAGGAGATGTCGTCGGCTATCGCGTCTACAAAAATGGTAGAAAAGTGGCGAGCATTAATTCTGGGGGTAATCTTGTTTACACTGCCGGATCAGGTGGATCTTATTACGTAACAGCTGTAGACATAGTCGGCAAAGAATCAGCACCTTCGCAACACGTTGAAATTGGCGCTAAAAAGACAAGTGCAAAAGCGGAAGATAAAGATAAAGATAAAGACAACAAATCAAAGGATTCCACTAAGAATAAAGATAATATCGCAAATGAAAAAACAGATACCGAAGAGAAAAAACCAGACTCAAAAGAAGAGAACGTTACTGCAGAAAAAGACAAAGATACAAACAACACAGATAAAGAAGATACAGGAAAAGATACAAATATAGACAAAGAAACAGACCAAAATAAAGACCAAAATACAGACCAAAACAAAGACACAGATAAAGCTGAAGAAGAGGAAGAAGAATAACACGCTTCTTGAAGTAACTTAGCAGGCTGCGGGGAAACGACCCGACAGCCTGTTTTTTTATAGATTTATTATTTCCTATGCTATTTAACTTGATTAGCATAGGACCCTTAAACTTTAAACACAAAAGGCATCCATGCCAATGAACATGGATGCCTTTTTTCTACTATTCTTGATTCCAGATAACTCGGCTTTTTAATCTTCCATTGATGATAAATCACCAGTTGGAAGATCAAGTTCCCAAGCTTTCAAGACCCGGCGCATGATTTTACCGCTTCGTGTTTTCGGAAGTTTATCTCGGAATTCAATTTCACGTGGTGCGGCATGTGCTGCGAGACCTAGCTTAACAAATTGACGAATTTCTTCAATTAATTCATCGTTGGCTTCGTATCCGTCACGAAGGGCAATAAACGCTTTAATAATTTCGCCCCGGACTGGATCTGGCTTCCCGATAACCCCTGCTTCAGCAACGGCTGGATGCTCAACCAACTTGCTTTCCACTTCGAAAGGACCTACTCTTTCCCCGGCTGTCATGATGACATCATCTACGCGGCCTTGGAACCAGAAATATCCTTCTTCATCCATATAAGCGGAATCCCCAGAAACATACCAATCGCCTGGCATAAAGTAAGATTCATATTTTGACTCATTATTCCAGACAGTCTTCATCATTGAAGGCCAGCCTTTTTTAATAGCAAGGTTCCCCATTCTGTGCGGAGGAAGCTCTTTACCTTGATTATCCACTATTGCCGCTTCCACACCCGGGATCGGTTTCCCCATCGAACCCGGTTTGATTTCCAGGCAAGGATAATTACAGATGAGTTGAGCACCTGTTTCCGTCATCCACCATGTGTCATGGATGCGGTGATTGAATACTTTCATCCCCCAGCGGACCACTTCCGGATTCAACGGTTCACCGACACTTAAGACATGGCGGAGAGAACTTAAATCGAATTGTTTAACGATTTCGTCTCCTGCACCCATCAGCATCCTGAACGCAGTCGGTGCACTATACCAGACCGTAACACCAAAGTCTTGCAGAGTTTTGTACCAAGATTCAGGCTTAAATCGACCACCTACGATGACATTCGATGTACCTGTCAGCCATGGACCAAAGATACCGTAAGACGTCCCTGTCACCCATCCAGGATCCGCTGTGCACCAATACACATCTTCTTCCTGTAAATCAAGGACCCATTTTGCCGTTTGATAATGCTGAACCATCGCATTATGTACGTGGAGCACACCTTTGGGCTTCCCTGTCGAACCGGATGTATAGTGAAGAATCAGTCCATCAGCGCGGTCCACCCATTCAATCTCAAATTTTTTGTCCGCTTCTTTTAGTTTTTTATTAAAGTGATAATATTTTCCTTCTTCTTTGATATTTTCCCCCACTAAAAAAATATGCTTCAAATGGGGCAATTCATCCACCGGGACACGAGGCAAAAGCTCAGGAGTCGTTACTATCACACTTGCCTCGCTATCTTCCAGACGATCTCTTACGGCGCCCTCCATGAAAGCTTCGAACAACGGACCGACTACTGCTCCAGTTTTAATGGCACCTAGTAATGCAAAATAAAGTTCCGGGGAGCGAGGCATGAAAATGAAAACACGATCACCCTTTTCCACCTTGGCAATGTTCTTGAACACATTGGCCGCTTGGTTTGAATAATCTTTCATTTCCTTAAATGTGTACTTTTCATTTCTTTTTTCATCTTTGTAATAAAGGGCGACCTTGTTTTTTCTGTATGTTTCAACATGGCGGTCAATGGCTTCATATGCGAGATTCACTTTACCTGTTTCAGACCAGGAGAATTCCTTTTCCGCTTCAGACCAGTCAAACGTCTTGTATTTTTCATCGTAATTCTTTAAATTAAAATTACCCTCAACTACTGGCGGCGCTTTCACATTCATACGACATACTCCCCCTTTTTTCAGCTTTATATTTTGTATTATAGTATAAAAATCTAATTTTCTCAATTTTTAAAATACTTATTTTTTCCATATTAGGGTAAATTCATTCGCTATAAATTTTGAAAACTTAAGGCGAATATTGCTAAAGGGTGATTACGAATTGATATCCGGAACATAAAGCCATGTTGTAACAAAAGATTCAAATATGTCTCGAACTTTCAGAATTATCTCACTTGTTTTTTATGTATAATTTATGTAAACTTTCCATTTGGTTAGTTTTCAAGCATAATGAATCTTATACTTTGGGATATAAGTATAAAAGATAACTATTTTACAAGGTTGGTGAAAGAATGGAATATAGTAAGACCTATTACGCTAAGGAATTGCAGACATTAAGCGGCACACTTATCATTGAAGGCCCGCTTAATGGACAAAAAATGGCATCCTATGAGTTTCACGAAGACTTAGTCGCCTTTCGCCCACCTGCTCTGCAGCATAAAGCGTTAATCGAGATCGCAGACTTGCCTGAGGGCAGAATCTTTATAGCGCGTGAAAATCAGACCATCGTTGGTTATGTAACTTATTTATATCCCGACCCCTTGGAACGCTGGTCAGAAATCAAGATGGATGACCTGATTGAGCTTGGTGCAATCGAGGTCATCCCTAAATATCGGGGTGCCTCCGTCGGGAAGAACTTAATCCGTCTCTCCATGGAAGACGATTCGGTAGAAGACTTTATCATCATCACAACTGAATACTATTGGCATTGGGATTTGAAAGGGACAGGATTGAATATTTGGGACTATCGCAAAATCATGGAAAAAATGATGAGTGCCGGCGACTTGGTCTACTTTGCAACAGATGACCCGGAAATCAGTTCCCATCCAGCCAACTGCCTGATGGCGCGTATTGGAAAAAGAGTGCCGCCTGAATCTATCCAGAAGTTTGACCAACTACGTTTTATGAATCGATTTATGTATTAAAAAGGTGAGTAAAGAGGAGGAACAAATATGATTGTTGAAAAAATAATGAATGAAGATATTATTTCTCTCACTCCAACAGATACAATCCATAACGCTGTCTTAATCATTAAGGAAAAACGAATTCGCCATATTCCCATTGTCGATGACAACTTTCAACTTGTGGGATTAGTCAGTGACCGTGATATACGGGATGCTGCTCCTTCGATTTTCCGCACCTCAGAATACAAAAATGATTTACAAAAACCACTAGCCAGCATCATGAAAACAGATATAATCACAGGGCATCCGCTAGATTTTGTTGAAGAAATCGGGGCTGTATTTTGTGAAAACAATATCAGCTGCTTGCCAATCGTGAAAGAAAAAAAGTTAGTAGGCATTATAACCGGTTCTGATTTGCTTCATTCTTACGTTGAATTAACAGGGGTTAATCAGCCCGGTTCCCAAATTGAAATTAAAATTCCGAATAAAGCAGGGGCGCTTTACGATATTGCCCTCATTTTCAAAAAGCGCAATTTGAATATCCTGAGTACTCTTGTTTATCCGGAAAAAACTGAAATTGATTATAAGATTCTTGTAATCCGTGTACAGACAATGAATCCATTTATGGTGGTGGAGGATTTAAAGAAAGAAGGCTATACCGTTTTATGGCCTAGTCTACCGGGGATTTCTCATGACTGATAAATCACTGTTTGTCTATTCCGATGAACTCCTTACCTATAAATTCAGCGACGAGCATCCTTTTAATCAAAAGCGGCTTAAGCTCACGCTAGATTTGTTAAAAAAACACCATGCCATTAGTGATGATCAAATTATAAAACCTAGACTTGCTACCGATGAAGAATTAGAACTGATTCACGACCACCATTATGTAAACGCTGTCAGATTGGCGGGCGAGGGAAAACTTCCTCTTGAAAAAGCCGTAAATTATGGATTAGGAACAGAAGATACTCCAATTTTTCCTAATATGCATGAAGCAAGTGCCTTACTAGTAGGTGGAACCTTAACGGCCGTGGATGCGGTTATGACCGGTCAGTCTCTGCATGCCCTGAATCTTGGTGGGGGGCTGCATCATGGTTTTCGCGGCAAAGCTTCGGGCTTTTGTATTTATAATGATAGTTCGGTCGCGATTAAATACTTACAAAAAAAATATGGCGCACGTGTCTTATATGTCGATACGGATGCCCATCATGGTGACGGCGTACAATGGTCGTTTTATGATGACCCAGAAGTCTGCACCCTATCCATTCATGAAACAGGACGTTATTTGTTTCCCGGCACTGGCAATATTAACGAACGAGGGCAAGGAAAGGGCTACGGCTATTCATTCAATATTCCCGTCGATGCGTTCACGGAAGATGACTCCTGGCTCGAATGCTACACAGCTTCCTTTAAAGAAGTGGTTGAATTCTTCAAACCGGATGTCATCTTAACACAAAATGGTGCCGATTCTCATTATTATGATCCACTCACCCACCTATCTGCCACAATGAAGATTTACAGGGAAATACCAAAATTGGCTCACGAATTGGCCCATCAGTATTGTGAAGGCCGCTGGATTGCAGTTGGCGGCGGAGGGTATGATATCTGGCGTGTCGTTCCGCGTGCCTGGTCGAGGGTCTGGCTTGAGATGACGAATAATGATATATCTGGCCCCCTATCGAAAGAATGGCTTAATACATGGCAGCCTGAGTCCCCTGTGACGCTCCCAAATGAGTGGGATGATATGGAGGACATATACGAACCGATTCCAAGGAAACCAGAAATTACCGAGAAGAATGCCCAAACGCTCGAAAAGGCTCTTTATCCCATCCGAACTTCCAAACAAACATCAACAAGTAATGATAAAAGCTGACTAAAAAGGTCGTTGAAAAACGATCTTTTTTTCGTCAAGACCCTTCATATAGTTTTCAAAACTAAAAGAGAGTGCCCTAAGGACACTCTCTAACCAGCTTATTTCGTTGATTGCCGCTCTTCAATTCGATGTGGTAAGATCACTTTTTCATGACCCTCCTCCACTTGTTCTTTATTCATCAATTTTGTCAGAAGCCTCATTGCAACCGCTCCGATATCGTATAAAGGCTGAACAATCGTCGTAATTTGCGGGCGAACCATTAAGGTCAATCGGGTGTTATCAAAACTGATCACTTCAAAGTCTTCCGGTACATTATAGCCTTTGTCCTGAGCAGCATGGACAATTCCTAGAGCCATTTCATCAGCGCCGACAATGAACGCCGTCGGTTTCTTTTCAGCTTCCAGAAACTTATCAAAAGACTCAATCCCTGAATCATATGTATAATCGCCATCAACAATATAACTCTCATCGAATGAAAGCCCCGCTTCTTTCAACCCTCGTTTATAACCAGCTAATTTCTTTTCATTAATTAGCGCGGACAAGTTTCCAGTTACAAAAGCAATATGCTCGTGACCCTTTTGGGCGAAGAAGGTAACTGCGTCAAATGCAGCTGCTTCATAGTCAATATTAACGGATGGGACTTGTCCGCTTTCTTCTACCGAACCAGCCAATACGATTGGAACAGGTGAATTTTTAAACTCTCTCACATGTTCATCCGAAATATTTCCACCCATGAATACGATACCATCTACTTGTTTTCCAAGCATCGTATTCAACAAATGAAATTCCTTATCTATATTCTCATCAGAACTGCTTAGAATGATATTGTATTTATACATAGTCGCAATATCTTCTATGCCTCGTGCTAACTCGGCAAAAAAGATACTAGAGATATCTGGGATAATAACCCCTACTGTTGTTGTTTTCTTGCTGGCAAGACCCCTCGCCACTGCATTAGGACGGTATCCTAACCTATCAATCACGTCTGAAACTTTCTTTCTTGTTGCAGGCTTTACATTTGGATTCCCGTTTACTACGCGGGACACAGTGGCCATAGAAACATTCGCTTCGCGTGCCACATCATAAATGGTTATATTATTCATTCATCCATTCCTCCATTTCTTTCATTTTTCCCATAAAAGACTCGAAATATTTGAGAAAAATTCTTTTATACGTTTTTCTTCTATAAGGAAGATTATTTTAGGAACAATCTGACTAACAAAAATGCAGTCCTACTCTTTCTTCTCAGCCATGATTCATAATCTCTACAAGTATAAAATTCACATAGATATCACTTTATGTATGACCCAACCTTCCGAACAGTTCTCATTCTTGTTATTTATCATACGATAGTAGAATCTTTCCTGCAATCCAATAGTGCCTTTTTATAGACTTTTTCTGCAAAAACAAGTATTTTACCATTAAAAATAGCCCTTGCCAAGATGGTAAGGGCCGTAAGTGCATATTTTAAAAACCTTCTAGCTTATACTGTTACCCAGTTCAAACGTTTAATTTCTTCGTAGAATTCATCAAATTGTTTGAAGTCCATTTGCTGTGCAGAGTCTGATAAAGCAACAGACGGATCAGGATGAACTTCTGCCATGACACCATCCGCACCGATAGCAAGAGCTGCTTTAGCTGTTGGAAGCAATAGGTCGCGTCGTCCAGTAGAATGCGTTACGTCAACCATAACCGGTAAGTGAGTTTCTTGTTTTAAAATCGGAACAGCAGAGATATCAAGTGTATTTCTTGTTGCTTTTTCGTAAGTACGGATACCGCGCTCACAAAGGATGATGTTACCATTACCTTGTGACATGATGTATTCCGCTGCATGAATGAACTCCTCTATTGTTGCAGCAAGTCCACGTTTTAAGAGAACAGGTTTATTTACGGCACCTGCAGCTTTTAACAAGTCAAAGTTTTGCATGTTACGTGCTCCGATTTGGATGACATCAATATGTTCAACCGCAGCTTCGATGTCGTTTGCACTTACGATTTCACTGATTACAGCTAAGCCGTATTCATCAGCTACACGCTTAAGAATTTGTAAGCCTTCCAAACCAAGTCCTTGGAAATCGTATGGAGAGGTACGTGGTTTATATGCACCACCGCGCATTAATTTCAAGCCTTTTGCTTTGATGACTTCAGCTACTGCAGCTGTTTGTTCATAAGATTCAACGGCACATGGTCCGAAAACAAAGCTTGGAATTCCGTTCCCAATCAATTCGCCTTTAATGTCGATGATTGTATCTTCCGATTTTTGTTTTCTAGAAACAAGAAGCGTTTTCTTCTGGTCATCTTTTTGAAGTTCCAAGCCTAATTTGAAGATTTCTTTGAAAATATGTTTAATCGATCCAAGATCAAGAGGTCCTTGATGATTAGCTTCGATAAGGTCCAACATTGTTCTTTCACGGACCGGATCGTAACGGTTTACACCTTGTTTTTCTTTTACGCGGCCAATTTCCTGTACAAGTTCAGCACGTTGATTAATAAGATGTAATAACTGAAGGTTCACATCATCCAGTTGATTACGAAGTCCATCAAGCTCTTTGTTGCTCATTACAAATCCATCCCTTCGTTTTTTAAAATTAAAACCGGTTCAGCGATTAAAAGCCCAAATTATCTATTTGAATTTTCACTCATTTGCCCCGATTATTTTATCCAATGAAAAATTTTATAATATTTCATGTATAATTAAATCAATTATAAATGAAGTATCTTTAAATGTCACTACATTTTTCTTTAATAATTAAACGCTTTTAAGCATTAAAGTCATAATTACATAAAAGTAGGTGTTTACCATGTACGAAAAACTGTTTGCTTTAGATATTGGAACACGATCCGTTGTAGGAATTATATTGGAAAAAAAGCAGGAAAGCTATAATATAATAGATATTTTATCTGAAGATCATTCTGAGAGAGCCATGCTCGATGGACAAATTCATGATGTCCTTGCCGTATCCAAAGTCATTACTCATATCAAAAGTCAACTTGAAGAAAAACACGGTTCCTTAAAGAAGGTTTCCGTGGCTGCTGCCGGAAGGGCCTTAAAAACGGAACGGGCGGAAATGGCGATCAATATTGGAGGCAAGCCGATGCTGACACGTGAAGATATCCTTCACCTTGAATTCAGTGCCGTCCAGGAAGCACAGGCTGTTGTTGCCAAACAAACCACTTCCCATTCCATGTATTATTGCGTTGGTTATTCTGTTTTATACTACCGGCTTGATGGACAGGAAATAGGTAGTCTAATTGACCAGAGCGGTGATGAAGCATCTGTTGAGATCATTGCTACCTTTCTTCCGAAGGTTGTCGTAGAATCACTGCTGTCAGCCTTAAAGAGAGCGGATTTGGAAATGCAGGCTCTCACCCTTGAGCCTATAGCAGCTATCAATGTACTCATTCCGTCATCCATGCGGCGCTTAAACGTCGCTTTAGTAGATATTGGAGCCGGGACATCAGATATTGCCCTGACAGATTCAGGGACCGTCATTGCCTATGGGATGGTGCCAATTGCCGGTGATGAAATAACCGAGGCAATCAGTGACTACCTGCTTCTTGATTTCCCATTAGCCGAAAATGCAAAAAGAGAGTTAATCAATCATGATCATATAACAGTTACAGATATCCTCGGTTTTGCCAACGATGTTTCCAGGGAAGATATCATCCATAATATTCATCCCTCACTCGATCGTTTGGCCGAGTCAATCAGTACGGAAATTCTATCTCTGAATAACGCAAAACCGCCAAAAGCAGTTATGCTTGTTGGTGGCGGAAGTCAGACACCAGAGCTTCCCCGCCTTTTGGCTGAAAAATTAGATTTGCCTGAGAACCGAGTTGCTATTCGTGGTATAGAAGCCATCCAAAACCTCGGGATTTCAGATACGATTCAAAAAGGTCCCGAATTGGTTACCCCAATTGGCATAGCCATTGCAGCCGATAAAAACCCGATACAGTATATGAGCGTAACCGTTGACGACCGTCCCATCCGTCTATTCGATATGAAACGGACAAGCCTGGGGGATTGCCTGCTCACGGCCGGTATCCGGATGAGTAAACTGTACGGAAAGCCTGGGATTGCTAAAATTGTACATATCAATGGGCAGCAGATTACGCTTCCAGGAGGACACGGGAAGAAATCTCTTATTACTTTAAATGGGAAAGAAGCCTCCTTAGATGATGAAGTTAAAAATGAAGATGTCATTATAACCAAAAAAGGTGAAGACGGTGAGCCCGCTATTTTACGGATAAGCGATGTGCTTGATGACCACTCCAGTAAAAAAGTTACCCTTAATGGAACAGAACATAGGATTTGGGCCTCTATCACCAGAAATGGAAAAGCGGCGTCTGGCAATGAACTTGTTGAGGACCATGATCAAATAACCTGCGAAATGCCTGGAACAATCCAGGAATTAATTAAGGCGGTTCAACAGCCTGAGCTCCTTACTCGTCTTGAACCTTTTTCCTTTCAGTTAAATGGTAGAGCCATTCGGCTCCCGGCCTTAACAGGAAGAATCACTAAAAATGGTTTAGAATCGAAACTTGCCTACTCTTTTGATGATGGAGATGAAATAGAAATCACAAGACGGACCCAGCCAACATTACTGGATGTTGCTGACGCCCTTAATATTCAGCACACCTTCTCCATCCCTGTTTTTTATGAGGGTAATCAAGTTATCCTCTCTAAGAAACTAGCTGAGTTTCGGCGGAACAACGAACTTCTTGAAGAGAATGATTTCATTCATACAGGAGATTCAATCAGCTTAGTCCGACAAAAACTAGAACCATTTATTTTTCAGGATGTATTCCGCCATGTCGAAATTGACTTGCCCGCTCAAGGAGATAAACGCTTTACCCTTATCAAAAACGATCAAGAAACGACCTTTCATGAAGTAATTTCTCCCGGGGATCATTTAAAAATCCTTTGGCCAACTACTGTATGAATGAAGGCGGAATAAAAAAGCCGGATCCCTCAAGCAAAGGGATCCGGCTTTTCAACTTATTCAGAGATAGCTTTAGTTAGTGAATCGTATGTAATTCTCCAATGAGATTCATTCCAGGCTGGTTTTCCATTTTTAAAAAGAATAACCTGTGGCGATTGATGTTTAATATCAAATGTATCTGCCACATAATTGGATAGAGGACGCGCTTCTTGAACGGCTAAATAGGCCGTTTTTAGTTCCTCGTTCGCTGCCATATACTTTTCATATTGTTCATATGCTTCAGCGCTGACTGGGCATGTTAAACTATGCTTGAAAAGAAGGAACGTCTCCTTATTTAAAAGCTCATTGAATTGTTCTTCTGAATCAATTTTATTTATTGTCATTTTTTGAAGTCTCCTTTCATTATTAGCATAGTTTATCATCAAAAAGACGATGAAGCTATCGTACCGCTTCATCGCCTGATTCTTGACAAACTTCTATGCGCCTTCACCAGTAATATATGAATGAAGATTTGAGTTTAATTTTTTAATTTATTTTCTGTTTCATCAAATGCTTTTTTCGCTTCATCAAGCTTTAATTTTGCCGTATTCTTGTTTCCGCTTGTAGGATCGGCTGGAGCATTTTCTGAATCCGTGTTGTTATCGTTCGTATAATTGGTTTCGACCGATACGATTGGAGCATCTGAAGTTCCAGTTACATCAATATCCTTATTGCTCGAATTTGTAGTATCATCGGCAGCATCACCGTTTTCTTCTTTACCCACTTTTAAACTTTTCACTTTATTAACAATACCAGATGATTTATTAGAAACAATTTCAGTGACAGAGCTTGTTTTTTCTTTGGCAGTATCGGCCAGAGCTGTACCTTTTTCCATTGCCGTTTGTCTTAGTTTTTCTGTTTTCTCTGAAAGATTTCTAGCTTGTTCATTTAAATCACTTCTTAATTCCTTACCTGTTTTCGGAGCCATAAACAGCGCTGTTGCTGCTCCAATCATGCCACCGATTAAGGCGCCAATCATAAAGTCCTTTGAATTGATAGAGTCGCATTCGTCCTCATATGATTTCTGATAGTCCTTTGTCGGAAATTCTTTTTGAGTCATAGTACATTCCCCTCTCAATTTTCAGTTTATTTTTATTTAACTAGATTTTAAGATCTAGAGCGTAAAAACCTTTTTTTAGGTAAGTTATCTGTTTCTAGTGCTTCCCGTTCTAACTCCGCTCTTTCATTTGGAGTCGGGGCAGCCTGCTTATTTCTGGATTTCCATTTGTCCCGAATTTCCAAGGCTACATTACTCCATTGTACAATTTGGGAGATTCGCTCTTGATTATTATCAATCTCCGTCTGCACCTTATGGGAAACCTTTTGGACGGAAGTGTTAAAGCTTGAGATGGATGTGCCGACATCCTTCACAGCATCTACTACTGTGTTCAGATTTTCTGATTTTTGTTGCAAGTCTTCAGCCAACGTATTTGTTTTATGTAATAGCTGGGTAGTTTCGAGCGTTATGCCCTGCATTTGGCTTTCAAGTCCTGTCAGCGTCCGGGCCACGCTGTCCAAGGTAGCTTGAAGTGATGTGAGTACCTTGGTTAAAAAAATAACAAGGACTAAGAAAGCAATCGCTGCAATTGCAGCACTTACGTATAAAATAATCTCCATTGGAACACCTCCGAAAAAAATCGACTATTAAGTAACTGTTAGTTATTAGTTACCCCTTCCCTGTTATTATAAACGTTTTTATTTTTTCAATATACCCTACCAAACCCTAATCTGGAAATATTATTGTCTAAAACCATTTCCTCCATAGGAGTCTATAGATGAACTTATGGCAATAAATCGGGTATGATAGAAAGATAAGTCGAATTTAAACATTGGAGGTATTTTTATGAAAGATCCTAGAATTGAAACATTAGCAAATAACTTAATCAATTATTCCGTGAAGCTTCAAAAAGGTGAAAAAGTCTTAATAGAAAACTTTGGATTGCAGCGTGAACTTGTTAACGCCCTTGTGAATGAAGCCTATGCAGCAGGTGGTTACCCGTTCGTCCTTTTAAAAGACCACAAGGTGGATCGTGCCTTGTTAATGGGTGCTCAAGAAGAACAATACAAGATGATGGGTGAGTTTGAAGCAAACGTAATGAGCCAGATGGATGCTTATATCGGGCTTCGTGCCGGGGATAATATCAATGAGCAGTCCGATGTCCCTGCAGAGAAAATGGCAATTCAGGGACAAACAGTCGGGAAAGTACATAGAAATATCCGCGTACCAAAAACAAAATGGGTCGTACTTCGCTACCCGACAAATTCCATGGCTCAATTAGCCAAAATGAGTACAGAAGCATTCGAAGATTTCTATTTCGAAGTCTGCAACCTCGACTACGGCAAAATGAGCGAAGAAATGGACAACCTTGTTGAATTGATGGATAAAACAGATAAAGTCCGCTTAACAGGTCCCGGAACGGACTTATCCTTCTCCATCAAAGACATTAAAGCCATCAAATGTGCAGGTGAGCTAAACATTCCTGACGGTGAAGTATATACGGCTCCTGTGAAGGATTCAATCAATGGTGTGATTTCATATAATACTCCGTCCCCTTATCAGGGTTTTACTTTTGAAAACGTGAAGTTAACATTCAAGGATGGGAAAATTGTTGAAGCAATTGCGAATGATACTGAACGCATCAACAAAATTTTTGATACAGATGAAGGCGCACGATATGTCGGTGAATTTGCGATTGGTGTAAATCCTTATATTCTACACCCGATGCAAGATATCCTCTTTGATGAAAAAATTGATGGAAGTTTTCATTTTACCCCTGGACAATGCTATGATGATGCCTTTAACGGAAACCATTCAAACATTCACTGGGACCTAGTCAATATCCAGCGCCCTGAGTATGGCGGAGGAGAAATTTATTTTGATGATGTCTTGATTCGTAAGGACGGACGCTTTGTCTTACCTGAACTGGAAAAATTAAATCCAGAAAATTTAAAATAACATTTATAAGTTGTACCGGATTTTAAAAAACCAGCCGCAGTCTATTTTGCGGCTGGTTTTTTTCTATGGATCTAAACTAAAAAAAATGGCCGACCCGCTAACGGATTGGCCATTTTTTTTATTTAACCTGTAGTAACTGCTCATAGGCCGCCTGGAACTTTTGAATGTCCCCTGCACCCATAAATAGTACGACACTGTTTTCATGATTTTGCAATATAGATGTTGTGTTCTCCGTTATCAGCTCGGCACCCGGTATTTTCTCTTGAAGATCTTCAATCGACAACTTTCCTTGGTGTTCACGAGCAGATCCAAAAATTTCGCATAAGTATACTTTGTCGGCTAAATTCAAGCTGTCGGCAAACTCATCCAGGAATGCTTGCGTTCTTGAGAAAGTATGTGGCTGGAATACCGCAACAACTTCACGCTCTGGATATTTTTGACGCGCTGAGTCAACAGTTGCTGAGATTTCAGTCGGATGATGCGCATAATCATCAATGATGATCTGACTTCCGATTTCCTTCTCAGAGAACCGGCGTTTGACTCCGCCAAAAGTCCGCAATTGGGCTTTCACAGCTTCCGTATCCAAGTTTTCATATTTACAAAGAGCAATGACACCTAGTGCATTCAACACATTATGCTTTCCGTAAGTCGGAATAGTAAAAGTATCATAATAATTGTTTCTTACATGCACATCGAATGTAGTGCCTTCTGAAGTGACGAAAACATTTTTCGCTTGAAAATCATTTCCTTCCGCGAATCCGTAAAAAATAACTGGTACTTTCGCCTGAATATGTGGTAAATGCTCATCATCTCCGCACGCAATAATGCCTTTGTTGACTTGAAGAGCCATCGTTTGGAATGCCTCAAACACGTCTTCAACATTGGCATAATAATCAGGATGATCGAAATCAATATTTGTCATGATTGCATAATCCGGATAATAAGAAAGGAAATGTCGGCGATATTCACATGCTTCAAATACGAAGTAATTAGAATCCACAATCCCTTTACCCGTTCCATCCCCAATCAAAAAGGATGTTGGTTTTACGCCACCCATAACATGGGCCAGTAAGCCGGTTGTCGATGTTTTACCATGCGCTCCCGTAACTGCCACACTAATATAGTTTTTCATGAAATCACCAAGGAAACGGTGATAACGGATGATTGGCAAACCCAGTTCCATTGCCTTTACGATTTCCGGATGGGTGTCCGGGAACGCATTCCCTGCAATAATGGTCATTCCTGGTTGTATATTTTCCTCATTGAAAGGAAGGATTTTTATCCCGGCTTTTTCTAACGCTAATTGTGTAAAAAATTCTTTTTCATAGTCGGAACCCTGCACTTCAATATTCATATCATGCAGTATTTGAGCAAGAGCGCTCATACCCGATCCTTTAATTCCCACAAAATGGTAAGCAGTCATAAAGCGAACCTCCACCAATCGTCTACCTGTATGACAGTATATGACGTCATCTTTTATTTGTTTTTTCATTACGAGACTTGAAGAAATGCAATTTCTTCATAGGTTTTTTATACTTATATTTTCAATCACTCATCAACAAAAAACTATTATATCACTTTTTTATTCATTCATCCATGTCAAGCAGATACCAAATTATCAAATCATTGGCTATTCCGTCATGAAAGGTGATAACACCGCGTTTTCACCTTTAACATTATATACAATTTCCTTTTAATAGGTTCTCTTAATTCACATGCAAAAATTCAAGTTCTTCCTCTGTGATTAAAACATCACGGGGTCTGCTGCCTCTTGATTCCGAAACAACCCCCTGCTGCTCCATCATTTCTATTAGACGCGCTGCCCGGTTGTAACCCACACGGAAGCGTCTTTGGACACTTGATGCTGATGCAGCCTGCTGACTCACAACAAATTCACATGCCTCAAAGAAAAGCTCATCTGCATCTTCAGTAACCTGTGCCCGATTTAACAAATCTTCTTGCTCAAATAAATACTTCGGCTGCTGCTCTAGTTTCACGTGGTTGACGACTTGATCAATTTCTTCGTCACTTACAAAAGTTCCTTGCAAACGCACCGTTTTTGATGAGCCGTTTTCAGCAAATAACATATCCCCTTTTCCTAACAGCTTTTCTGCCCCTCCGCTATCGATAATCGTGCGTGAGTCGACTTGGGAAGAAACAGAGAACGCGATTCTTGTCGGAATATTTGCCTTGATTAATCCTGTTATGACATCGACTGATGGTCGCTGTGTGGCCACAATTAAATGAATACCACAGGCACGGGCCTTTTGAGCAATGCGACAGATCGCTTCCTCGACATCAGCTGGGGACATCATCATTAAATCCGCCAGCTCATCAATAATCACCAAAATATAAGGAAGCTTGCTTGAATATTGTCCGGCTTTTTCTGCTTGGTCATTAAAGCGGCTAATATCACGGACGCCGGCATGAACAAACAATTCATAACGCCGTTCCATTTCCTCTACCGCCCATTTCAGGGCAGCTGTAGCGGCCTTCACATCAGTAATGACTGGACTGACCAAATGCGGAATCCGGTTATATGGAGCAAGCTCGACCATTTTCGGATCGATTAATAGTAATTTCAACTCCTGAGGCGTCGCTTTATACAGCAAGCTAACCAGCATCGTGTTGATACAGACACTTTTCCCTGATCCGGTTTGTCCGGCAATCAGGCCATGTGGCATTTTTCTTAAATCAGTGATAATCGGCTGACCTGATATATCGAGTCCAAGTGCCACAGCAAGCGGTGATTCATGCTCTTGAAATTCAGTACTTTCCAAAACCTCTCGCAAAAATACCGGCTTACTTTTCCTGTTTGGAATCTCGATACCAATTGTATGCTTACCCGGAATCGGCGCTTCCATCCGCATATCCTGAGCAGCTAGACTTAATTTGATATCATCCATCAGGTTTGTTACTTTATTCACCTTCACACCCGGTTCCGGATGCACCTCGAAACGAGTCACTGCTGGCCCTTGAGTGACATTGACAACTTTTGCCCGGACATTAAAGTTCTTCAGTGTCTCATCTAGTAAAAATGTCTGCTCCTCAAGCCACTCATCATCATGCTCAGCGTAAGTAGGAGGTGTCAGCAAATCAATCTTCGGAAACACATAATAAGGATTGTCGTCCACTTCTATAGACACCAGAGCTTCTGAGATATCCTTCATGCTTCTTCCTTCTACTTCTGTTGCAGCCTCTGTATTCGGTTCTTTTTGCTCAACATTTTCAGTGGTTTTCACTTCCGGCATGAAAGGCGATTCATAGACCCCACTTGATTCCATATTGGATTCACCGGCATTCTCAGGTTCGGCTACCGCTACGGATTCATACTGCGTTTCCCGGAAGCTTATAGGTTCTGGCATAACCGGCTTCTCTTCCAACACGACTCGGTCTGCCTCTGTTTTCAATTCATGAATGGATCCGGATTGTACTGCTTGTCCAGACCCTGCTTCATCAGGATTTATTGTAGGTTTCTTTTCAAAAGAAACTACTCCCCTCTCTGAATCAGGGCTTTTTTTTTCCGCTATAATCTTATTTAGGTATTGAGTTTTTTCCCGATCCTGCTTAAGCATCATCACATTAAAAGGAATATGTTTTTTTGGGCGTTTAGGCTGTTCTTCCGTAATAGTCGCCGCTGGTTCGCTTTCTAAATCAATCACTTGACTTTCGACAGGTTTCTCGACATATTCCGGTGTTGGTTGTATAACTTCTTCCTTTGGAGCTACATAAGCTTTGGTCGGTGTCGCTTCCACCTGTTCCATAATCGAAACAGCCACTTCCCGCCCAAAATCACCCTGATCCTGCTCTAAGGCTTTTATTTCTTCCACCTGTTCAGAAATAGGTTCAGAAGGCTCGTTTGCTACTTCCTCAAGGGGTGTTGCAGGTGCGTTTTTACGGAAATAAGCGGGAATCTCCATCTCTTCTTCCCTTTTTTCTTCCACTTGTTCTGGTACAAGAACAGAAGGTTCAATTGTTAATTCCTCATAGGCCACTTCTTTTGTGGTGTTAGAGCTATACGCTGGAACTTCTGGCTCTTCTTTTTTGAGAACAGGTAGCTTGCTTTCTAATTCATACTCGACAATTCGCTCATTAGTGACCATCTTTTTTTCTGGACGACGAAACCCATATATAGGTGAGGGGATTTCCGTCGGACGGAATGGAGTTTTCGATGGAACTATTTTGTTTGTTGATTCACGATCGACGTTTCTATGCTTTGGTTCAGGTCCCCTCACAGGGCTTCTAGTTTTGGTCACTTTTTCCTGTTTAGACTTAGGCTCACGTTCACGCTTAGGCTCACGTTCACGCTCTTCCCTCTTTCTTTCCCTAGGCTTTCTTCTATGCTGCTCTTGGTCAGGAATGAGAGGAAACTTAAATTGCCCTTTCGGATATTGAAACAGGATTTTTGTATCCGGATCATTCACCTGGGACATCTTCTCCACTGTTTGATTGTATTCTTTTATATCTTCTTTCCTTGTGTTTGTATGCTTGGAAAAATCCATATTTTTTAATGTTTCTTCATCTAGTGGTTCATCTATAATAATTTCTTCAATCTCAATAATTTCCTCTGCTTGGAACCATTTCTTCATCTTATTTAGCCATTTCAAACCTATCACTCTTTCTACTATCTGTAGTTATGTAACTTATTCTACCAGTTATTTATAAAATATCGAGAGAATTTAAGCTGAATAGGAATTTGTATGTGCTTTTTTTATTTATTTGTACTTACCCTTCGATTTTCGCATAACTCTTATCCTATTAAACCCCTTCTGAAAAGAGTATAAACCTATTCTATATAAAAAAATAACGTTAGCCCTTAGTCTACTATTTAAATAAAACACCGCTGTTAAATGATGTTTACAAAGAGATTAAGTTTTAATACAAACCATATCATTCTTGGTGAATTCTTCTAGTTTTATTAATGTAGCGGCAAGATTCTACAAAACACCGTTCGATTAAACCGAACGGTGTTTTGGGGGTTATATAACTATTTTAGAAAAGTAGGGCTACAGTTGACTAATCTAATTCATAAAAACTACATACAACTTGCGCCACTGATTTGGCCGCAATCAGAAGCGCATCTTCATCGATATCGAATTTAGGATGGTGATTGAAATACACCTTCTCTACCCCTTTTGGTTTACAGCCTATGTAAAAGAAACAACCAGGCGTTTTTTCCGCATAATATGAAAAATCTTCTGATCCTGAGAACATTGGGAATTCTAAGACGTGCTTAATATCTGGGTCATTCATGTTTTGAAGGCTATTTTTCACAAATTCAGTCATTTTAGGATCATTATATAAAGGTGGATAATCCGGCATATATAAAAGCTCACACTGAACATCAAATTCTGTTTCTATCCCTTTAACAATCCGGTGTATTTCATTGTTTATCAGCTGTTCGGTCTCCTCTGTCATATAGCGTACATCCCCTTCAATCTCTATCCGATCTTTTATGACATTAAAGCTTCCTTTTCCATCGAAAGAACCGATAGTGACAACGCCCATATCAAAGGGGTTCAAGCGCCGGCTGATTACGGTTTGAACAGCTGTTACAAAATGGGAACCTGCAACAATAGCATCATTAGCCAAATGTGGGGAAGAACCATGGCCGCCTACACCTTTTATCCCTAACTTGAAATATGTCCTGCCAGCCATCGAATAGCCGCTGCGATACCCCACCTCTCCAGCTGGATGTGATGGGAACAAATGCGTTCCAAAAACAGCGTCTAGATCATCTAGCACCCCTGATTCCACGATGCTTTTCGCACCTCCTGGCGGTACTTCTTCAGCATGTTGATGGATGATTTTAATGGTACCAGAAAGGGAAGACTTAAGCTGAATGAGGCAATCTGCCAAGACTAATAGATAAGCTGTATGTCCATCATGTCCACAAGCATGCATCACACCTTCATTTTTAGACCTAAATGGAACCTCGGTTTCTTCTAAAATAGGCAGCGCATCAAAGTCTGCACGAAGACCTATCGTTTTTCCTGGTTTCCCACCTTCGATTGTTACGATGATTCCCAATCCATTCCCAACATTCGTTTGAATGTCCACATCTTTTCCCTTATAAAAATCAATGATATATTGTGCTGTTTTTTCTTCCTTAAAGGAAAGCTCCGGGTTTTCGTGTAAATAACGACGAATTTGAATCATTTCATTTTTACGCATTTCTAACATGTTCATTAATTGATTTTTCATAGTTATTGTCCCCCTTTAAATATCGGCTTGATAATTATGTGAAAAGAATATTAATTAAGGAATGTTCCTTTCGTTCATACATCGGAATGTTAACGAATTTTCTTAAAGAAGACTTATAATAGTTTAAGAACTCTGTGTATAAAACCATAAGAGCAATGATTTTTAATTTTTGGGTTAAGCAATTTGTTTTATTCGGTTCATCTTAAATCCGAATAAGTACATCCTGACAGCATAAAAACAAACTACCTTACAGTTTCGCTTTAACTGTTCACACTTCCTTCTTTTGTAATAGAATGATTAAAGTCCCTTTTCATCTTTTATCTATTATTACTCTAAACTGATGCTCCCTCTGTTCCTAGCTTGCTTGAAGATTGTCTGGGAAATAATACTGCGAATCTCTGATATGTTGATAGACAGATATACCAAGTAAAGATAAAAAAGAAAGAAAACTTTCGATATGATATAGTCCCTTATAATGATTGGTCGCTATAGTTCAAGAAGAATCAAATAACTTTATTTGCTTTGGGAATTGAGCGGGATTATGTATATAGGTAGAAGACAAGCAAGAACCTGTTTTATAAAACTAACGCAGCAACATTCCTGTAATGAACGAGTATGAGATTACTCTAGTGAGGTGTACAATGAAAAGTTCAACAATTAGAAAAGAACACTCTGAAAATATACTAAGAACATTAAATGTACCCATTAATGTGCATTTACCCTTAGCAGAAAATGAAGATGAGGTTTCTCTTAGAACAAAAGAAGAAATTATAAACAGAATAATACCATTATCTATTGTTTCAGCGAAAGCACTGAAGGCTCCAAAGGCAGAAATCAAAAAATTCATCAATAAATATAATGCTAATGAATTATTTACAGAAGAAGAACAAAAATTTATCTCAACATGGCGACCTAAACAGAATGATTTAATCGCTTATTCCTGGAAATTAGAATGTATATGGGTTCTACTTTGGTCTGTAAATTTAATATCTGAGATAAATACTCCTGCTGATATGTGTGATGTAGATTTGGTGTTTGAAACGGTTTTAAATCATTCGAGACAAGAATTGCTAAATATGGCCACTTTAAAACCAATTAACGTTGTCTTGGATAATCTAGATTTTATTTATCGCGCACATTGGGCTGTAAGAGAAGCCCAACTAAATCTTGGAAATTCCCCCTGCTCTAAACGAAGGTGTAGTTTACGAAAGACATTATGCTCTTAATTGGTTGGTTAATTACATGAATCAAGAATGGGAAGAGATTAGTACAGATACATAAGACTAATTTTTATTCCACCCATCAAAAGAATCTTGGGAAACAGTTGCTGTTTATGTAACTCATGCATCTCTTTCTTTGATGTTTGGGCTGGAAAATTTGGAGAAAATGAAATATAGCGGTAAAAAAATAGCCATAAAACATTATTTCATAAAGCACATAAAAAAATAGGACCCCTGACGAGCTGGAATTTTTCCAAACTTGCAAGGGTCCTTGTATTTTGTGCATTCTGCTTTACTTATTGTTCACGCTTTTTGTTTTTACCCAAAATAAAGATAGGCTCCAGCTCGTCTTCTTCGTACAGGAAGGATAAAGCAGTAATCGGTACGTGGCCACTTGCAAAAAAGCTCATCGCCATTTGTGCGAGCACATCATACCCAGTATTATTCTTCACATCTGCAATGATAATGACATCCTGATGAGGAATCGCCACTGCCATTGTTCCCTGAATTTTGTCCTTCATTTCTCGAAGCCATGATTCATTAAGGATTCTGCTTGCGTCGTAGCCATCATTTGTGTTCAAAAAGTAAAATGTATTATCCGCGACGATATCCGACTTCATTTCTGTTGAGAGGGAACGGACATTGAAACGGGCAATCTCCCGGATTCGGTCCCCCTGCCAATTTTCCCGCTGAATCATTTTTTCATCAATCAAACGGTAGGTTTTGCCTAAGTCCAGTGCATAAAAGACACGTGTTTCGGCCGTATGCTCATCGAATAAAAAAGGGTTTCCTTCTTCCGATTCCATTGGAAAGGACGTCGAACGAATGACTAGGAAAATGAATTTCTCCTTGCCTTCCATGCTGTGTTCTTCCCCCATTACATTCAGACCCTCTTCCACATAATAGGCAACTTCATCGATGGCTTTTTCCTGAACGTTTTCATAATTAGCTAGCACCGGCGGCAATTCGACGGTGATACCTTTACCCGTTTTCACATTCTCCACCCGTAACGTATCTTTCTTGCTATCGAATTTAAACGTGCGATTATCGTCTTTTAAACGTTCTTTTAAGATGTTTTTCAGCTTCGTGCTATCCATTTTCAAGGTTGACCCTCCTCTTCATTGAAAAATCCCCAGCGAGAAGGGGATTTTGATTATAATGCTTGAATGAATTCTTCAATTTGTTCTTGTGTTTTACGATCTTTACTCACGAATCGGCCAAGCTCTTTGCCATTATCATAAGCGATAAAACTTGGTATTCCGAATACATCATTGGCTACACAAACATCGATGTATTTATCACGATCTACATAAATGAACGTAAATTCAGGAAATTCCGCTTCAATCTCCGGCATTATTGGTTCAATCACACGGCAATCTCCACACCATGTCGCTGAAAAAAGAAAAATATGTTTGCCTTCATTTTTTAATACATCATATTGTTCTAAAGTCTGTAAATTTTCCATTTTTATATTCCTCCAGCTCTAAATTATTATCTTAATTTTTTATATTTCCATCATACCAGACTCTGCATAAATCAACCATTAATACGGATTAGGGTTGATTTACTTATTAAAAATATTACTAACTCTTAATAATTCTCCAGCAAATAAAAAAACTGATTGCTGAATCACAGAAATTCGAAGAATGTAAATCGATACAAAACCAATCTATCTCCTTTACTAAAACAGCCTCTTAAGACCTTGTCGTATTACCGCAAACATCTCAAAGGTTAAGAAGCTGCGAAACGCATCTAATATCTGAACAATCATCAGAAGCTTCCGAAGAGGTTAGTTCTTCGAGCAAAAATCATATACTAGCCATTACCTAAGTCAACGAAGCTCCTTCCGAACTATGTTTCTTTGCCAATGTTATACAATCGGTCACTAGCCAGTTTCATCTTTATTATAACGAAGCCTAATAAGGGAAAGCCCGGAATGATACTTCCGAGCTGTTCCTTATTTCTGAGGCACTGATGAAACGATTTCCATCATTTGTTTTGCATCGTGTTTTATTTGATCTTTATCGGTTTCAGTTGTCAGCTTGACTCCACCAATCCCTAGCGCAAGCTCATACTTATCTTCCGCTAACTCTTTTATTGTGATAAACCCAAATTTATCATCATTTTGAAAGGAATGCAGCACCAAATATTTATCCCCCTGTTCTTTAATCGCCAGAAATAATACGGAGCTGTCTTCATTTTCATTTGGATTCACAAATAATATATAAGCCTGATTATCACTTTTTAAGATCAAATTATTATCATGTTCTTCTTCTACCTTAAAATCCCCTGGCAGATACACCTGAATGAGACCCGCCTCTATATTTGGCTGTTTCTTATCGTCACGAAATGCCAATTCTGCGACCTTAACTGCTTTATCAGTTTTCCTTTCAATGCCCGAGCAACCAACAACAATTAGACTGCTCAGTAACAGGAAAATAAGAATTTTATTAATCGATAGAGCCATCGTCATTCCTCCAGCCTTCTCTTTTCCTAAAGATTGATTACAGAATACACTCTTATGCATACTATTATCCTTATTTATGAAATTCATCCATTTTCTCAAAACATGATACAATGAAAGCAATTTATATACCAAGGGGGAACAATTATGAAATTAACTGTTTATCTTGCTGGGGAAATCCATTCAAATTGGAGAAGTGAATTAAGAGATAAGGCAATCGCCTTGAAACTTCCGTTAGAATTTGTCGGACCGATGGAAAACCATGAACGTTCCGACAATATTGGAGAAGAAATTTTAGGAGTACAGCCCACCCCGATTTTGAAGGATGCGGCCGCTTCCCAAATTAACAATTTACGGACAGGTCTCTTAATGAAACAAGCCGACCTTGTCGTCGCACTTTTTGGTGAAAAATATAAACAATGGAATACTGCCATGGATGCAAGCACTGCCATCTCTCTAGGCAAACCGCTTATTTTGATTCGTTCGGAATCCCATCACCATGCTTTAAAAGAAATATCGGAAAAGGCGAGTGTCACAGTCGAAACCGTGAACCAAGCTCTGAAGGTGCTTTCTTATATATTTGAAGATGGTTTGTGAAATCTTCCATTTGCCTGAGACTATAGTTTTCCGACAATATACACCAAATTATGTAATAGGTACATTAATGAATTTTAAAGTATTAATAAGACGTGGATAATCTAGCCCCAAAGTTCATTCAAAATAAAAAGCTTGTAGGGAAATTAAATAAACTTTCTCTACAAGCGAAAACAAATATATTAGACCTTACTCTTCTATATATTTAACAGGAATCCAAATCTCGGAGTAGTAATCAGGGTTTGAAGCATCATCGTCTGTGTAAACTTCCATTTCAAAAGTTCCAGCATGTTCATAACCGCTTGTAGGAAACCATTCCGAAAAAATTCGTTTCCAAACTTCTTGAATAGCATCTGGCATTGGTCCGTGAACTTCAAATATAACCCATTTGGAGGCCGGAATAGTTAGGCTTGAATACCCTTCTGGCACTTGACCGTCATACTCTGTCGCTATCCAATAATCCATAGTCTCATTTTGTTCCAATATTCGTTTGTCAACACATACTCCCAGTAGCCCTTTTATTTGGCCATTGTTCAACTTTCCTAACTGATCGTCGGTTCCATCCGAATTCACTTTGTCCCAAAGCTTTGGAATTCCAATTAAATTTTCTCCATTAACTAATGAAAACTCTCGCTTGATTCCAATTACTTGAAAGGAATCTCTTTCAATAATATTGTATTTCATCGGTATTTCCCCTTTCAGAATTACCTGTATTACCAGGCGTTCATAGAATGTCAGCTTCCCAATATACTTTCGTGCTTCACTTGGAGAAACTCCATGCTGCCTTCGAAAAGCCTTTGAAAAAGCCTCGGGAGTGTCATAGCCATACTTGTATGCTAAATCAATGATCTTGCAATTTGTGCGTGATATCTCCTGAGCAGCTAAAGTCAGCCTTCGACGCCGGACATATTCACCAACGGATATGTCCGTTAATATGGTGAACGTCCGTTGAAAATGAAAGGCTGAGGCATTCGCTTGTCTGGAAATACTTTCAATGGTTAGGTCATCTAGTAAATGCTCCTCCATATAGTTGATTGCCTTTTGGATTGATTCAACCCATCCCACACCACTCACTCCTTGTAATCTATTCTAGCAACCCTGTTAACTTAAATCCTGTCAATTTCTGCTTTGTTGTGACTGTCTTCTTTCTTCACCTATCTTTTCAGTCAATCCCTTCAAAGCAATCCTTTGCATTTGGCACATCGATGGTAGTATGGTTAAACCCTATAAAACCAGTGTCTCACTAACTTTTAGATGGCTTTCAAAAGGTCAAAATAGTTAAATCAAAAGCCATTGGACAAAATCTCACTTTTGCATTTTTTTCTTATACTCGTGCTGACCTGCTAGCATTCTCATAATATGAAGGAACATTTCAGCTCGGGTGATTTGCTCATTTGTAAACACTCCGATTGCTCCTTCTTTTTTGCTAATATTCGCTTTCTTAGTGAAGTCGTCCATGACCGGACCCAACTCTTCACCATTTAGTAACCGTTCAGCGACAATTTCCGGGAGTGGAATTCTAGCTCCACCGGCGATGTAGATCTCTCCATCCTTCGTAGCCATCGCCCCCCAGTTGCATACGAATAGGCCGTGATTCATTTTTACGACACCGCCTTCAAGACCGATTCCGATTTCGGCATCGCTTTGGCTCAAGCAATTTTGGGCGCGCGTTATCGCTCCATTCATTGTTTCCTCATCAGAAAATGGCTGTTCCGAGACCCCGCTTTCTACTTGAAGTGAAATGATTTCAGCTTCTTCGTAAACGTCGAACACTGCCTTTACTTTCGCCGGATTTTTACTGCCTACTGCTATTTTCAAAATAGTTACCTTCTTTCTATGTAAAAAAAGCTGCTGGAAAAGGATACATGACTGCACCCCTTTCCATTTCAGCTTCCTCTATTAGCCGTTATTTTTTAATGTCTCAAATGTCGTTTTATCACATGCACGAACTAATTTCCCAATCAGTTCACGAGCTGCCGCATAATCATCAATATGAATCATGGACGCATGTGTATGAATATAGCGCGAACAAATGCCAATCACGCCACTTGGAATACCTTCATTTGCAATATGGACTTGTCCAGCATCCGTGCCGCCTTGGGAAACAAAATATTGATATGGGATATCATTAGATTCAGCAGTATCAAGGATAAATTCCCTCATGCCGCGATGTGTGACCATCGACCGGTCAAAAATACGGAGTAGGGCTCCTTTTCCAAGCTGGCCGAATTCACTTTTACTGCCTGACATATCGTTTGCTGGACTTGCATCTAGGGCGAAGAAAAGATCCGGTTTGATCATATACGCTGCTGTTTTTGCACCACGCAATCCTACCTCCTCCTGTACCGTTGCTCCGGAGTATAAGATATTTGGTAAAGTTTCATCTTTTAAATCTTTTAACAACTCAATCGCCAGTCCACATCCATAACGATTATCCCATGCTTTGGCAAGAATTTTTTTCTCGTTAGCCATCGGTGTGAAAGGACATATCGGTACAATCTGCTGACCTGGTTTGACACCAATTCTCTTCACATCTTCCTTATCATCTGCTCCGATATCAATCAGCATATTTTTAATGTCCATTGGTTTTGAGCGTTGCGATTCATCTAACAAATGAGGCGGGATCGAACCAATGACGCCAATAACCGGTCCGTTATCAGTGATGATTTCAACCCTTTGCGCCAAAAGTACCTGACTCCACCAGCCACCTAGAGTCTGAAAGCGGAGCATTCCGTTTTCTGTTACCGAAGTGACCATAAAGCCCACTTCATCCATATGTCCAGCAACAAGTACAGTTGGTCCTTCTTCATTCCCTCTTTTTACACCAAAGATTCCACCAAGGCGGTCTTGAATTATTTCATCTGAATATTTTTCAAGCTCACTCTTCATGAAACTCCGAACAGCATGTTCATTTCCTGAGGCACCTGGTAATTCTGTCAATGTTTTAAAAAGCGCTAAAGTCTCATGATTCATCTTTCTACTCCTTAACTATGTGTTATTTATTACTATTTTACATAACTTAGAATAATGTTACACTTGAAAGTTCTAATTTATCAGTTAATGGTTAAAATTTCAAATTATTAGTCAAATAAAGAGTTCTTCTGTATACTAGAAAGCGTGATGGAAAAAAAGCAATGGAGGAGAAATTCATGAATTGGAAAACGTTTTTACTAGGCACTGTAGCTGGGTTCGCTGCCGGCTATGCGACAAAACAAATTTTGGATCAATCAAGTAATCCTTCTCCGGATAAAGTGTTAGCCCAAGTGAAGGAAACAGTCAAAAAGGACGGAAACATATATGGCTCATGGATTTTGATGAAGCCGGAAAACTACAAAAAAAATAATTTAGACTATGAAGTGTATAAAGGCGGCATTACTAGAAACACAGAGGGAAAACGCGAGCAATTCGAATTTGTAGCGGATGCCTCTACAGGAACAATTTTGGAGCTTAATGCGCAAAACGATTGAAACAAAAAGGAGGTCGTCAAAATGACGTCCTCCTTTTTTGTTATCCTTATCGCTTTCGTTTCAGTTCAGCCGTTATTTCTTTACCCGTTTCATTCCATTTTATGGCACAATAGTGAGCATCATGGTAAAAGCTGTACCACGACCCGTTTTCCAGTCCGGATTTCATCCACTTTACCTTCGCCTGGATGGAAGTCATTGGGTAATCATCGTAAGCGAGTACCCAAAGTACATTCGCATGGGCATGTGTCGGCATAATATCAGCCATATGAATCAGCCTGTCCAAACCATCTTCAATGATGATAATCGCATGTCCATCACTATGTCCGCCGGTATGAATCATTTTTATGCCTTCAGTGATTTCTTTCTCTCCATTAAACGGGCGAACAAGTGAAGCAACAGCTTCCCAATTTTCTGACCAATATGTACTTTTTGAACGAATATTCGGGTTTTGCATTTCATTCCATTCAATTTGAGTCGTAATAATTTCTGCGCGTTCGAAAACAGGAACCCAAGCTTCACCTTCACGTTTCGTCAATCCGCAGGCATGGTCGAAATGCAGATGAGTCATTAAAATGTAATCGATATCATTTGGTTGAATCCCAAGCTTGCCTAAATCCTCAATGAGTTGGGATTCTTCCGTTACCCCAAAATTTCGTTTTTGCTTGTCATTCATCTTCCCATTACCAATTCCGGAATCTATAAGCATATTTAATCCATTTGCCTGAACTAAAATCGGATCCGTCCTCAACTCAATCTGGTTATTTTCGTTAACCGGATACTTCTTAGACCAAAGCGGTTTCGGTACAACACCAAACATCGCACCGCCATCCAAGTGGGTTACACCACCATTCAGCCATGTTAATTTAATTTCCCCTATTTGCAAAGTTTCCATTTTTACCCCTCCTCTCTCTTTAGTTTAACATCCGCTTCCATTTATTGAAATTGATAACATCCAGCTCTTTGTTTCCCATGAAAGGCATTGAAAGAGATTGCGAAAATATGGCCTAACCTTATTCAAAATGGAAGCGTCATAATCACTGACATCACTAATTTATCTAAATCTGCCCAAAAACAAAAAACCAGATGCTGTGCACCTGGTTTTTCATCAATTATTATTGAAACTTTGCTTCCAACCGGTAAATCCGATTGCCTTTACTCGAGAACTTCTCTTCATATTCAGTCATGATATTTCCTTCAAAGCTGCTGTTATGCAAATCAAGACTTACATATTTTAAAAGCATGCCGTACTCGGAAATACTCATCAAGGAAGACTCAAATAGTCCTTGGTTATCCGTTTTAAAGTGGATTTCCCCTTGATCTGGAAGAATGCCTTCATAGACCTCAAGGAAAGTTTTATACGTTAACCGGCGTTTGGCATGACGTGATTTCGGCCATGGATCAGAGAAATTCAAGTAGACGCGATCTACGTCACCTTTAGCAAAATATTCTCCTAAGTTCGCTGCATCAACATTTAACAACTTTAAATTTGGCACTTCTGCTTCAATTAACAAGTCGAGTGCCGCTACAATGACGCTTCTATATACTTCAATTCCAATGAAATTCACATCAGGATGGGCTTTCGCCATTTCTGTTATAAATCGGCCTTTTCCCGTACCCACTTCAATATATAACGGATTATCGTTACCGAATACTTCATGCCATTTACCTTTATGGCTCACTGGCTGCTGAATCACATATTGCGGAAAATCATTCAAACGGTCTTCAGCCCAAGGTTTATTTCTTAAACGCATGATGACACCCCTATTTATAATATAATCGTTCAAACCATAACACGAGTAGATGGATTCCTGCAAGCTGATTTTTTCAGGAACCGCCGGCGAGGGCCCATTCATTAAATAAAAAAACTGCCGGCCATCATGGCGACAGTCTCTGTAGTTTTCATGTATAAAACTTTCCGCAACACACACCATAAATAAGTGAAGGGCAGGGAAAATCACCTGAGAATCCCTTTTATCCAGGCTCACTTTTACTATTTAAGAAAGGAGTGGAATTATATGCCGCTATCCCACGAACATCAAATGGCACTATTAAAAGATATATTAACCAACCATCAAACAGACTGCTGCGGTTCCGTTTCTGAATGCGAACAGGTTGAGAGGCTCGTCAAATCCTTGATGATCAATATGGATATTGATAGTAACGTGAAAACAGTACTGACGGAGATTTACGAATACAGTCAGACAGGAATCGGTGCCGCCGATTTAGAAGCACATATAACAACCCACCAGAACGACTTGTCCCAATGGGTGGATGACATTGATCAATACTAATCAGCCAGCCATTAATAGCGTTTCAAGTTTATGAAGTAAATCGTTTCTTTCCTCGTACCGTTTTCTACGATGATGCCATTGGATGGAAAGCACAAGTTGTGAAACCGTGTGCCATTTCATCCTCATCTCCAGGCCTGCGTCAAGCTTCTTGCCATAACGGGCAAGCCACTGATTCCATTCTTCCCTTGGGACGTAGGAATACAAGAGTATGCCCAGGTCAATGGCTGGATCGCCAATGACTGCTCCGTCCCAATCAATTAGAAACAATCCGTCAGTTTCGGTCATGAGCCAATTATTGTGGTTCACATCACAATGACAGACGACTTTTTCGTCGCATTCAATCAACAGAAGATTGTTCTGTAAAAAATGAATGGCTTGCTTGATAATCGGAATATCCGTAACATCCGAAGATAACCCGGTTTCTATTTCTGTAAGTATACTTTCAGGTCGTAAAGGGGATTTCCCAAGCCTTTTGAGCATGCTTAACAAAGGATCGGATTGATGAATTTTTTGAAGCAGCTTTGCGACTCTTATATTGTTCATTTCCTGCTGAGATAGCTCCCTGCCTTCCATCCAATGCTGGGCCGTAATTACATCCCCATTTTCCAGGCGTTTTGTCCACATTAACTTTGGAACAATGCCCTCAGCTGAAAGAACAGCTAAAAATGGCGATGAATTTCGTTTTAGGAAGAGCTTCTGTCCATCTTTCTCGGCAATAAAGGCTTCTCCTGTAGCTCCTCCAGCAGGGGATATATCCCACTCCTGACCTAATAAATGTTCCAACTGGTTCACCTTCGATTTCCTCGCTTAATTATACAAATGTGGGTACGTTTCACCTAGTGTATGTATTACCACTACTTTGAGTCCATGTTTAATAAAAAACCCGCCTGTTGGCGAAGCTGCGTGTATACGTGCATCGGGATGATACCCCGCAATTAAAAACATCCTCATATTAGAGAAATAAAAAAATAGCTATTGAGCAATTAAACAATAGCCATAAATTAAATTTTAGTTGAAATACCGTTTCTTCGTCAAGTACTATAAAACGATTATACGCATAAAACAACAACAAATAAATCATTTCAAAACTTATAATGAAATACGGCCATTAAACATGACACAGATTTTCTCTTTCAGAACCTCTACTGCTACTTCATCCATCCCAACAATTTCTCCATCTGACTGAATTTTTACTGACCCAAAATTCTTAATTTGAATCATTTTACCTGAAAAGAAATCAACGTTATTAATGTTTAGATGACCGCCCCATAAAACGGTGATAAATACGGTCAATAATTTCATAATCGAAATGTCATGGACTGCAATCACATCCAACATGCCATCGTCTGGCTTTGACTTCGGTGAAATTTTCATCCCGCCACCAAAGTAGGGCTGGTTTGCGATAACAATGAACCATACCTTTTTTAACTGATGTATGTTGCCATCAACAGTCAAATTCATATAACTAGGCTGATAAGTGAATAGCTTTTTTATAAAAATAAACAGATAAATTAATTTACCCGTTTTCACAAGATTAAACCATTTTTTTAGAGGAGAACGGTCCGCTTCATAAGATATTTCAGCATCAATACCCATTCCAAGGCTGTTCATAAAATAACCGGTCTGACCATTCGTCTCAAACTGCCCCATGTCAATAACCCTGACGACATTATCCTGAAATAAAGAAAGGGCTTCCTCTGCACTCTTGGTTTTCTGAACTCCCCTTACATAATCATTGCCAGACCCAGCTGCAAGGGAGCCAATGATTGCATGAGGAAACTCAGCAGCACCATTTACCAATTCATGTAAGGTACCATCTCCCCCAACTGCAATCATTCGGGTTTTCTGATTAGTCTGGGAAAGAATTTCCTTCGTCAACCTTAACGCATGCCCTTTTTCTTTCGTAAAAAAGACCTCATAGGGAACATCTTCTGATTTCAGTATTTCCTCGACCTTTTTCCAGGTTTTAATACTTCCTTTATTTCCGGCCATTGGATTGACAATGAAATACATCGTTTCATTAAGGCGCTGCATGCCCTTTTCCCTCTGCTTGATTATTATCGGTATCCCATTCTGGTCGTATGCTTGAAGTAGTTTGGCAATATTCCAGCAAAGCCTGCGCACCTTTTAACTGCTGAGCCTTAAGGGGAGAAGAAATTGTCCGCATCCTTTCAAACCATTCCGGGAATGTCCGTTTATCCAATATATCGATATCATACGGCGTTTCCGGGTAATCCACATATCCATTTCGGGAGAGAACCACTTTTTTTATCGGCAAGTTCACTTCATATAGTTCAAATAACTGGGAGACGATGTTTCCCATCCGATTGACAGCCAATAATGGATTGAGCACTTTTTTGTCAGGATACTTATGATGCCGGCGGACCCAGAATCGATCGCTCGATCCAATAAAAGCCGAATCTTCCTCCGCTTCCAAAAATGTGATGCACCAGGCATCCACAGGCGTTAATAAAATGACATCGACTTCGACAGGCGCATTTTTCAATAGAAAGATAGGTTTGTATAAAACGAGAAACGTATCCGGAAACCGCTGCAGAAAAAAGCGGAGCCTTTCATCCAAAAAGAATGATTGGTCCACAAATGACTTTTCACGAAGCGTCGAGCTGCCCCATTTCATTTGAAATCGGAGCAGCTGATTTAAAAAATTCTGTTTTAATTCATCCAGATTAGCTGGATTAGTGGGAAATCTTAATGAAAAGACATTTTCATTTCTAGCCAGGTTCGGTATTTGTTGCTCCTCGACCTCTAGCGCTTGTTTATCTGAACGGTGGAATAGGCCTTTCACCTTGTTGAACAGGCCCCGTGGCTCCTCATGAGGTGTATCGTCCTGTACAAGGGTTTCCATTACATCAGGTTGGCTATACAGCTGATTTAGCTCGCCCGCGTGATAAGCAGCCTTCAATTTATCCCATTGCTGTTTTTTTAATTTTGCAAATTGTGTTGGATATCGATAAATATCCTGCTCATACCGAGAAATATAATCCTGCATTTTTATGAGCTGTGCCATTCGAACACCACCCATCTTCCTCTATTATTGAAGGTTTATTGTAAAAATCTGTTCGTATGAAGGGGAAGCTCCAAGATGTGTTTGATAAAGCGCAATCTGAGCTGCTTCAAAATGCTTAGTCTCCAAATTTGCTATCTGCCGGACCCTTTCTATCGAAAAGAGACTCTCACCCTCGAATTTTCTTGCCAGCGTTATATGTGGCTTAAACTGTTTTTTATCCAGTTCAAAGCCGGCCTGCACACACGATTCATAGATTTTTCTTTGAATGGTAAAAAGTCTGTCTTGCTGTTTGACACCTGCCCAAAGAATTCTTGGGCTCTCATTTTTTCCAAAAACCCCAATATCCCCGAGTTCAAGGTCAAACATGGTCTCATTGGCAAGCTCACTTTCCATTCGCCCTAGGGCATCCTTTTTCATAGAATCAGGAGCATTCCCTAAAAACGCCATCGTAATATGATAATCGGCTTGATGCAGCCATTTCTTAAATGGAAACTCCGATTTAATTTGTTCTGTTGCATCATTTAAATAAGTCTTTATATCATCAGGTAATACCAAAGCAAAGAAAAAATGAGTATTCATTCGTCACTATCATTCCTTCCTATTCTCCATATAATTTTACCATAATCCCAATTGGGAATACCTGCCTTTAACTTACATTCAGGGAATTCCTTTAAGCAAAAAAAAGACTGAAAGTTCTCAGTTTTTCCTTTACAGCAATTCTTTATGCCATCTCGTTATCGCAGGATCAGTGTCTCAACCAACTTGCCTTTTTTACATACATACCTGCAGTCTGGTTGCCGTCGACAGTATTCTTCACCTGGCAGAATTATAAAATTCGCTGACTTGCCGATATCCACCCAATAATCATGGGTAATCCCAAATGCCATTAACATAATAGGTAAATTTACGAAGGAATTTTGTAAACCTTAACTAAAATTCCTGACTATCACCGAATTTTACGTAAAGTTTAATCACATAACGTTCGAATAACCACATGTATTTTATTATGAATGGTTATTCATTTATTGTTTAAACGTGTTATATTTTATATGTTAGACATTGGAAATCTAGATATTTTAGGGAGGAAGAAACATTATGCTGAAACCTGGGGATGTATATACGTGGGAACGGACCTTTACTGAAGAAGAAACGTTACAATTCGCTGAACTTTCAGGAGACCAAGGCAGACATCATATGGAACGCGATGAAAAAGGGCGATTAATGGTACATGGATTATTAACAGCAAGTATAGGGACTAAAATCGGAGGCGATTTGAATTACATCGCCCGTGAAATGGTCAATGAATTCATTCGTCCTGTATTTACAGGCGACACCATTACATGTGAGTTAATTTTGACAGAAGTAGAACAGATGGAAGGTTTCAAAAAAATTGCCCTTAAATTCGTTTACCGCAATCAAAAGGAAAAGGAAGTTTTGATTGGGACAAGTCACGGTATTATTAGGGATTAATCGGAGCCAAGGACGGATTATCCTATGTGAAGGTCGAATTAATTAATCGCACGGTCGAATTAATCTAGTGAAGGTCGAATTAATAATCGCACGGTCGAATTAATCTGGTGAAGGTCGAATTAATCTATGTGAAGGCCGAATTAATTAATCGCACGGTCGAATTAATCTGGTGAAGGTCGATTTAATCAATTAAAGGTTCACATTCAGCATGTCAGCCTCCATCTGACTGTTAAAAGCAACGGAAAAAGGACCAGTACCTGGTCCTTCAACTTTTCTTTCATTCTAATTAATGCTATGGGAATAAGACTGTACCGAATCATGCTGCTCCATAAAATCCACGTTCCATTCTCCAGACATAATCTTTCCTTCTCTTTAGCTGAAAATTGTTTCATAAAGCAGAAACAAATTCAGCCCGATAATAAGTACAGCGATAAGCCCGGCTATGCTGGAGGTGACTTTATGATTGACTAGATTGCCCATAACTTTTTTATTGCTCGTAAACATGATTAACGGAATTAGAGCAAACGCAATTCCAAACGAGAGAACCACTTGACTCATCACAAGTGCTTTAGATGGGTTTACTCCCCACAATATAATGGCTAAAGGAGGAACTGTCGTAATGACTCTTCTCAAATAAATCGGTATATGCCTTTTAATAAAACCCTGCATGACTACATCACCTGTCATCACACCAACGGAAGAGCTTGATAATCCTGCAAACAATAGTCCTATCCCAAAAAACATCGCCACAGAAGGTCCAAGCAGGGCACCAAATTGTTGATACGCAACATCTAAATCCTCAACAAGTATTCCACTTTTATGAAACAAAGCTGCTGAAACAATTACCATGGCGGCATTGATTGCACCTGCAATAAGCATAGCTATAATAATATCGATTAGCTCAAAACGAAAAATCTTTTTTCGTTCTAAATCGTTTTTACCGACAATTCTTTTCTGCGTTAAAGAAGAATGAAGGTAAATCGCATGTGGCATGACGGTCGCTCCAAGCATGCCCGCAGATAGTAAAATACTATCTACCCCCTCGAATTTTGGAGTGAAGAGTCCCAGAACAACTGCAGAAGTATCAGGTTTTGCATAAAAAACTTGAGCCCCAAATGCAATAACTACTACAAAAATCATGACCGTGATCAAGGCTTCGAATGTCCGATATCCTCTACGCTGGATTTCCAATATGGCAAAAGAGCCTATCGCCGCAATAATGGCAGATGTGATAAGCGGCAGATCAAAAAGCAAATAGATTCCGAGTGCCGCACCTATAAATTCAGCCAAATCGGTTGCCATGATAACCGCTTCAGCCTGCAGCCATAATAAGAAAGATGTCTTTTTTGAAAATCTCTCCCTGCATAGCTCAGGAAGATTTTTCCCTGTGGCAATTCCTAATTTAGCAGACAATGATTGGATTAGAACAGCCATTAAATTAGAGGCAAAGATAACCCATAATAATGTATAACCATATTTAGAACCTGCTGTAATATTTGTAGCATAATTCCCTGGATCAATATAGGCTACAGCGGCTATAAATGCTGGACCTAGATAAGGAAGCAGTTTTTTAATTCCCCTAGAAGAGGATTGATGTAATTCACCATAATCAGACATAACTATTTCAACTCCTTTTTACACGCAACTCAAAATGTTGCGATAGGTAAACTTTTTAAGTTATAAGCAAGTATATTCCTGAATCTTGAAAATGTCAAAAGGAACAAACTGATAATATTGGAAGCAGTTTTGCGGTAAAAGTTGAAGAACAAGCCTGATCGAGGGCGAATAATAAAATTAAAACCGGCTTAGTGAACATTGTCATTTCTCGATAGCATGTAATCTTTTTTTGGTAGCTAAAACAAAAAAACTGAAAACCTATTGGTGTTTCCAGTCGCAAAGGGGGATAGTTTAGACTCAGTTCCTCAAGCCCAAATAAAAATGTCTTTCAAGAGCTAAGCAAGTGTCTTAAGCAATGTAAAAACGGGGAAATCGTCGGAGAGCCAAGCCTTTTGTTATAAAGCTGCATTTTAATTACATTTAATTCGACCTTATTGAATACGACGCTGAGTAAAGGCTAAGGAAGTCAATAATGAATTAACTCTAATAGCACAAGGTTTTATAACACTTCTCCTCCAACCTTCAGAAATAAAAGGCCCAATAAAACTAGCAATAAAATACTTAGTGTCCAATAATCTAAACTCTTAAATTTTAATAGTTTAAAACGAGTTCTATTACGTCCATCACGATAGGCACGAGCATCAATCGCAAGCGATAAGTTTTCGGCCCTTTGAATGGAAGTTAATAACAATGGAATAATGACCGGAATATAATTCGTAATTCTTTTAACTTTGCTTTGATGATCAAACTGCACACCTCTTGAGCGCTGTGCATCAATGATGCGGTCTAGCTCCTGAATAATAGTTGGGATAAATCGTAATGCAATCGACAGCATTAAGGCAAATTGTTCTACTGGTACATGCAGTTTTTTTAGAGGTCTCATGATTGTTTCTAGACCGTACGCTATATCTAATGGCTTTGTCGTTAAAGTTAATAATGAAGTCATCAAAACAAGGAGGACAATTTTCAATAGGACGCGGCAACCTTCGACAATTCCTTCCATATAAATATGCAAGTAGCCAAATTGAAATATTAGATTCTCCCCATTTGTTAAAAATAAATGATACACAAAAGTGAAGCTCAAAATAAATAGAATTGGCAATAATCCTTTTATAAAAAAGGATGGTGGAATTTTTGAACATGCTAGACAACCTAAAACAAGACAAGTTACTAGCACATAACTTATATAACTATGTAAGAAAAAAACCAATAACATAAAAATAGCTATGGCCATTAGTTTTGTTCGCGGGTCTAAACGATGTAAGATGGAATCTCTAGCGACATACTGACCAATAATGACATTTTCAATCATATTGGTATCTCCTTCCCTTTAGAAGTGTAAGTACTTGAGGCATCACATCTAATTCTTTCAAAGATGCTACCTGGATCCTTTGCCCTGTCACCTTCTCTATTGCTAGTAACAATTTCGCTGTATCGGGTATATCTAATCCCATGGATTGTAGTTCTTCCCTTTTATCCAAAAACAATGACATAGGGTTCATTTGAAATTGCAGCTTCCCTTTGTGTAACACAATGACTTCATCAGCATATTCCACTACGTCATTCATTTGATGTGTAATCAATATAACCGTATGATTGCCTTGTCGTCGCCACTCCTCTATGTTTTGTAAGATGCTCTGCCTACCGAGTGGATCTAATCCGGCAGTCGGTTCATCTAAAATAAGAATCTTGGGCTCTAACATAAGGACAGACGCAATCGCAACACGTCTTTTTTCTCCACCACTTAAATGAAGCGGAGATTTTTCTAGGTAACTTGCATCCAAGCCTACTAAATCAATTACTTGCTGTGCCTTATTTACGATAGCGTCTTTATGCCATCCTCTATTTCTAGGGCCAAAAGCTAGTTCTTTTAAAACAGTCGTTTCAAATAATTGGTGTTCAGGATATTGAAAAACAAGACCCACATCTGGAGAAATTGTCGGTTTTCCTTTTTTATTAGGTTTTATTAGCTTCCCATCCATCGTATTCTGGCCTACTGTCGGCCATAATAATCCTTGCATCACTTTGGCTAAAGTGGACTTTCCTGATCCCGTTTGCCCGATGATAGATACCCATGCTCCAGATGGAATGGTACACGAGATATCTGTTAATACTTGTTTTACTTCGCGAGTTGCAGGGCTGTAATAATCATATTGAATATGCTCTAGCGCGAGTTCCATAAGTATTCTACCATCCCTTCTATATCCGTTATATGCATTGGCACTTCTACTTCCTCCTGCTGCATCTGCATTTTCAATTTTAATGCAAAGGGTAATTCCAAACGACAGTCTATTAGCATCTGTGGCTTATGGAAGATTTCAAGCGGGGTTCCGGTAGACACAATCTGTCCTTGATTAATTACTATCACTTTTGTTGCTGATAACACTTCGTCCATATGGTGCGTAATATGCAAAATGGTAATACCTTCATTATGCAATTGACGCATGATGGATATAATTTGATGTCTCCCATCAGGGTCAAGCATGGACGTAGATTCATCAAAAATAATGAGTTTTGGTTCCATTGCTAATATCGCAGCAATGGCCACACGCTGCTTTTGACCACCAGAGAGTTTATGTGGCTCAGTCTCTCGAAAAGGAAGCATCCCTACTTTTTCAAGTGCAGCCTCTGCTCTTTCTACCATCTCACTGGGAGGACAGGCGATATTTTCAAGACCGAAGATTACTTCATCGAATACATTGGTCGTAATGAGCTGTTCTTCTGGGTTTTGAAAAATAATGCCTATTGATTTGCGAATTATTGCTAGATTTTCCTTTTGTTTTGTATCTAGGCCTTGAAACAAAACTCTGCCTTTTTTCGGTAATATCAGTCCATCTGCCAATTTGGAGATGGTCGATTTACCAGAACCGTTTGGGCCGACAATTGCCACAAACTCTCCCTTTTCTATTTGAAAAGAAAGTTTTTGAATAACATGCTTCTTATTAGGATAAGAAAATGATACATCTTCAAAACATAGCATAATGGAAACCTTCTTTAATCAGTAGTTGTGTCACGATGTGCATGCCATTTTGCTAGGAGCATATCTGCAGTTAGCCCCTGATCATTTGAGAGCATTCTTTGTTTAGGCTTCTCCCAAACACTGATTTTCGAGCCGTTCACACCAAATACTTCACCTGTTAATTCCGAATCGTCGATAGTCGTTAATAAATATATAAGATGTGCCACTTCATCTGCTGTGCCTACTTGCCAAAAGGGTGGAAACACTTCGTCATTCGCAGTACATTTAGCTTGAATATACTCAATAACAGACTTTGTCATATCAGTGAGCGCTGCAGGAGAAATCGCATTGACCCGAATATGGTCTTTTTTCAGCTCTTCTGCCAAAGTCCACGTCATACCGAGGATTCCCGCTTTTGCTGCACTATAATTCACTTGACCAACTGAGCCTAATAAACCAGCAGTTGACGTCATATTGATGATACATCCGCCTTGACCGCGTTCCTTCATAACATTTATCGCTGCCTTTGTACAAGCGAAAGTACCCGTTAAATGAACGTCTATCACATCCTGCCATTGAGCTGCCGACATATTGATGCATTTTTTATCGCGCACGATGCCAGCATTGTTCACCAATATATCCAACTGACCAAATGCGTCCATTAGCTGAGGGACGATTATTTCACCGCTAGACACCGTTGCTATAGACTCACAGATCCCAATAGCCTGCCCACCCAATGTATGAATTTCTGATACGACTTGTGCTACTTTTTCAGGATTTGTTCCATTGACACCTACAGCTGCTCCTTCTCTTGCTAAACGTAATGCAACGCTTCGTCCAATTCCCCGGCTAGCTCCTGTCACTAATGCCACTTTCCCTGTTAACATCCTGGATCCTCCTCTAAAAACCATCAGTATCCCATTTACTAGCGTTGAGCTCTTGGCACACAAATCACAGTGAATAGCTTATTCACTATATACGAAACTGTTAATGAAAATGGAAGGCTTCACTCCTTCGAAAATCGTTCAACTAATGTGGCTAGCCCAAGTCCGCCACCAATGCCAAGGGTTGCAAGTCCTCTCATAAATGGCTGCCGTTTCATCTCTGCGCAGAGTCTGGTCATTAAAATAGCTCCTGATGCTCCATATGGATGGCCAATGGCAATGGCACCACCACCACGATTGACCTTTAATTGCGGAATGCCTAGACTTTGAATGGATGCTAATACTTGAGAGGCGAATGCTTCATTAAACTCAACTATATCGATATCATCGGCTGTTAGGTCATTCCTAGCAAGGAGTTGATTGACGGCAGATACTGGACCTATGCCCAAATAATTTGGGTCTACACCAACTGCTTGCGCATCAATAAATTTCATTAGTGGCTGCAGTCCTAGTTCCTCGCATTTTTCTAAAGACATTATTAAAACAAGCGCTGCACCATCGTTGATAGGACATGCATTTCCTGCTGTTACAACACCATCATTTTTAAATACAGGCAATAACTGCTGTAACTTTTCAAAGCTCGTATTGGCTCGTGGACATTCATCTTCACTAATAATGATTGAATCTTTACCATACTGAACCGTGATCGGTACTATTTCATCGGTGAATCGTCCTTCACGTTGAGATTTTACAGCCTTTTCATGGCTGCCTAGCGCAAATAAATCTTGTGCTTTGCGGGAAATCCCATATTTCTCTGCAACATTTTCAGCCGCAATACCCATATCTGGATCGCCTATACTGTCTGGTGAAAAACGAGCACGCATATAAATTTCCGGCGGTTGATAGGTATAAAGCGAGGTTGGCTTTTTCATTCGCCAAGGTGCTCGACTAGTGCTTTCAACTCCACCTGCTAAATAAATGTGACCTGCTCCGCTTTGAATCATACGGGCAGCCTGGTTCACTGCTTCTAACCCAGATCCACATTGACGGTCGACAGTCACACCAGGTACCGTGTAGGGTAAACCTGCTGTTAATAAAGCATTACGAGCAATATTTCCACCAGGTCCCACTGTATTACCAATGATCACATCATCAATCTCTGAAGCCGGAATATTATTTTCATGGATAAGGTGTTTTATGAGTGGTGCTAGTAAATCCTCTGGTTCTAGATTTTTGAATACACCACCTAATTTTCCTATAGGTGTCCTTTTCGCTTCTACAATAACAACTTCTCTCATCGGCACACCTCTATCATTTGTTGTTTTACAAGGTTACGCGCAATTTTCCCGCTACTAGTATAAGGAAATGCTGTGACTTCGATTAGTTCTTGCGGGGTTTTGTAGGATGCCAGATACTTCCGGCAATGGCTTTTTACTTCTTGTAAGTTGAGTGTGTATCCCTGTTTCCACTGTACAAGTACGATGACCTTTTCACCCCAGTAAGCATCAGGTAAACTTGTCACCATTACTGCTTCAATTTCCGGTAATTGCATCAATACCCGTTCAATTTCTTCCGGAAATATGTTCAGACCCCCACTTACAATCATGTTTTTTGCCCGACCTTCTATGTAAAGATAACCCTCTTCATCCCGCCTTGCGTAATCACCTAACTTTAACCAATTGTCTTTCAAAACATTATTTGTTTCATCCTCTTGCTGAAAATAACCCGAAAATATCATCTCACTTGAAACAAATAACTGACCCACTTCCCCTGTCTTCACTTCCTTGCCACCCATATCTCTAATTGAAATTTTCACTTGCGGAAATGGCTTACCGACTGTATCTGGCTTTAATCTATTATTTTGAGGCGTTAAATAGGAAATATAACTGGCCTCTGAAGAACCATAAAATTCATAAATATTCAGATTCGGAAATACTTCCATTACCCCTTCTTTAGAGGCTGCTGACCATTTTGCTCCTGAAGAAATAACCGCTTTTGGCACATAAAAAGGATGCGGAGCCCTCACTGCGTAATCCATTATTGCTGAAATCATAGTCGGAACAAGGAAAATAGTTGTCTCTTCTACGTGCTGACAAACTTTCAGTACATCAGCTGGTGTAAATTTACGTATAATATGAAAAGTCGCACCTATAAACAATGTTTGGATTGCTGCAAATAATGACAATGAATGGACAAGAGGTCCCGGTGCTAATATATGGTCACAGAACTTGAGATTAAATACCTTATTCGTTGAATAAAAGCTTTCTAGCCAAGATAAATGTGTACGAATATACCCTTTTGGTGTACCTGTTGTTCCTGATGTAAAACCTAAAAATAAAACTTCATTTATCAAAGGGGTTATAGGTTCTTCCGCTGCATTAGAAGCAAGCCAGTTTGAAAAATCGTCCTCCGTGCCATCTGGCTCAACTATTATAGTTGGAATACCTTCCTCTTCCACTTTATCCGCTAAACTTCCTTCGACAAACAACAAAGCAGGCTCACATTTTGTCAATACGTATCGAATTTCAGATGCACTCCATTTCGGATCAAGTGGCACAGGTATCAAACCAGCTTTGACTACTCCAACGAAGATTTGAATGAATTCAACACAATTAGACATTAATATGGCTATATTCGATTTTGATGAATGTTCCACATTCGACAAGCCATTTGCAATTTGATTCATCGAGTCAACTAAAGCACTGTATGTTAGTTGTCGAGTTCCAAGCTGCACTGCCACTTTTTCAGGACAGATGTCTTTGTACATCGTTATTTGGTCAGTTATATTCATGTTATTATTACCTTTCATTCACTTTATGCAATCAAATAAAGAAGAAAACCGTCCCACCATTTGTAGTCATTATTCCTCTTCTGCTGCTGCCAGTCGTTCTTGAATTGGACTCACTGATTTTAATTGCACAGCAATTATCGCTGCAATGAATGCTTTAATTAAATCCCCTGGTAAAAACGCAATACTCGCCATTAAACCTACCCATACCGATGTATTTGTAATAAGAGCCATAATAGGTGCACCAATTAAGTTAATCAAAAGCACCCCGCCAAATATGTTAACGATAACGACTTTCCATGTTTTGACGTTGGACCAGACTTTTTCAGTGAAGTAACCGATGATAAAAGCAGCTAGCGGCCAACTCCAAATATACCCTGCTGAAGGCCCCACCAATACAGCAAGTCCACCACGGCCACCTGTTAATAACGGCGCACCAATTGCAACCAATACTATAAAAACTATTAAACTCAATCCGCCCATTTTTCTACCTAAAAAGCATCCCGCAAGCATAACGCCTAATGTTTGTGCAGTAATTGGTACCGGTATGAATCCTAAAGGAATTGGAGGGATTAACCCTAAAACTCCGATTAATGCTGCAAACAATGCTGAATAAACCATTTCTTTGGTTGTCATATAATTTCCCTCTCCATTTGCACTATACAAATTAATCAATTTTGCATAGTAACCATTTTAAAAATATTAAATTCCTAAACATTCGAAATAGATTGAATTCTTTTATACATACATTTGATTAAGGTTTAGACCGGTCGACCTCCATGCCTTATTTAAATAATAATAGTAGAAAAGATTTTTGTAAACCACATTTTTTTTTAGTTAACACATATTATATATATCAGCTTTTTAACTATTAGATTGGAATACAAAAAAATCACAAAAGGTTTTAATTGTTAAAATGCTTGAATTCCGATAACGAATAAGAGGAAAACGAATGGGGATATAAAAACGTGAAATGTAAAACCCCCTTGCCGCGTGGCAGGGGGGCACTTATTAATTCTCTTTAAACGGCACCGCATTGTCTCTCAATTTCTTCAGAAAACAGTTTTTGCAGACTTTTGGTAATCGGTCCTGGTTCTCCATTAGCAATCGATTGTCCATCGATGTTAATAATCGGTGTCACTTCTACACTTGTACTCGTGTAGAGGACCTCATCAGCTGCCATCATTTCCTCGACTGTGAAGGCTTCTTCGACATAGGGAATATCATTATCGGCGCATAGTTTTAGCATCACCTGACGAGTAATCCCATTCAGAATCAAGTTGGTGGCCGGATGCGTTTTCAATGTCCCATTCACCATGATAGCGACGTTAGATGAACTTCCTTCCGTTACCGTCCCATCACGATGCTGAATTGCTTCGTCACAGCTAGCTTCCACTGCTTGTTGCTTAGCCAATATGTTACCTAGTAGATTCAAGCTTTTAATATTACAGCGCAACCAGCGGATGTCGTCGGTCGTCACGGCCTTGACCCCAGGCTTCACTTTTCCTGTATAGGGCATTTCTTTCGTATAGGCGACAAAGACCGGCTCCACCTCATTAATTGGAAAAGCGTGAGTGCGCGAGCACACTCCCCTCGTCAATTGCATGTAGACAATCCCGTTCCGTAGTTTATCTTCAGCGATTAGTTCTTTAACTCGAGCTTCGATTTCCGCTACAGTAAAAGGGACCTTCAGCTGAATCATTTTTGCACTGTCCATTAGACGGTTTACATGCATATTACTCGCAAATACTTCGCCGTTATAAACTCGAATGACTTCATATATCCCGTCACCAAATTGATAACCTCGGTCCTCAATATCAACCTTTACGTCCGACCTTGTTTTAAGTTCGCCGTTATAAATGATTTTTCCCATGTCTTTCTTTCTCCCTCTCAGCCTCTTATTTAGCTAATTCATGAATGGCACGTGCATAAATCGCTGTTGCCTTAAGCATATCTTCAATAACAATATATTCATCCTTTTGATGCGCAATATCTTCACTGCCTGGGAATAGAGGCCCGAATGCGACGCCTTCCTTCAATGAACGGGCATAAGTGCCACCGCCAATTGAAAGGAGTTCTGCTTTATCACCGGTCTCTGCTTCATACACTTGCTGCAGCGTCTTAATCAGGAAACTTTCGCTGTTCACATAGTGAGGCGTTGAATGCGAATTAGACTCCACACGCAAATTATATGCTGCAAGTCTTTCTTCTAATGCCGCTTTTTGCTGTTCCCATTCAAATGTTACCGGGTAGCGCATACTGAAGCCAATGGAACTGTCACCCTGTTTGGAATAGTTGAATACTCCGGCATTAACCGTCAATTCACCTGTTTGCTCATCTGTGTAAGCCACACCTAAATTATTTCCACGGGAATCTTCAAACAAATAATTCTTAATGAAAGTAAAGTAGGATTTCGCATGCGGATCAAGTGTTAGGTCTGCTAAAAATACAGCTAGATACATACCTGCATTGACTCCATTTTTCGGCTCCATTGCATGAGCTGAAACGCCGTTCAGTTCTAGAAGCACTTGATTTTTTTGTGGTACGGCTTGCCCCTTCAACGAATATTTTTGAAGATAATTTTGATAGTTTGTCACAACTTCAGCGGGATTTACAGCTTCCACTGTAGCCGTTGCGAAATCTGGTACCATATTCGTTCTTCGGCCTGATGAAAATTCAATAACATTCACTTCGGAGTTCGTTCCATTGCCTGTATCGGCTGGATGTATAACTGAGAAATCCCAGATTCCCTTTTCCGCACTGATGATTGGGAAGTCAGCATCTGGCGCAAAGCCCATCGAAGGCATTTCTTCCACTTCAAAATAACGGCCAACACAGCGCCAGTTTGATTCCTCATCCGTTCCGATAATCATCCGCACACGTTTGTTCAAAGGCTTACCAATCTCCCTGACAAGCTTCATTGCATGATAGGCAGCCATCGTCGGCCCTTTATCATCAATTGCCCCACGAGCATAAATACGACCATTACGGATCTCAGCGCCAAACGGATCCGAACTCCAGCCATCTCCTTCAGGAACAACATCGACATGACATAAAATACCGATCAACTCCTCGCCTTCACCCATTTCAATATGGCCGGCGACATTATCGACATTCTTCACAGTAAAACCGTCTTTTTCGGCTAACTGAAGCATGTAATCAAGCGCTTCCTTTACCCCTTTACCAAATGGAGCCTCTTCTGTCGGATGTTCTTCATCCAGTACGCTTTTTATTTTTAATAAATTTTGCGTATCCAGTAGTATGTCCATTTTCCGTTTCTCAACTTCTTCACGCCAATTCATTTCACTCAAAATACGACAACTCCTCTTTTATATATATTTTTTTATTTTATCACTTTTATTATCTGATTCGCCAAGCGTTGATACCTTTTTTAAGTATTCCCGTTTTATCACCAACGTCAAACTACTGTCAAAATGACCGTTGCAACTAAAAAACACCCTCTCTCAATTATAAGAGGGTGTCTTCACTAAACTCTCTTCGTCCATTAGAATCATTATTTTTCTGTTTAACCTCGGGATGTATAACGCTAAAAATAAGGAACGACCTAAACTGAATATAAGAAAGGCAAGCCATAATCCATGATTGCCATGTTGCGGGACGGCCAAAAACTGGACAAACAGAAAGGCCAGCAGCGCAAGAAGCATGGAGTTCCGTACAGGAACAGCTTCAGTAGCACCCGTAAACACTCCATAGAAAATGAGTCCGATAAAGGCTGTGAATGGGAATATGACTATCCAAAGTCCGTAAACATGGGTCAGTTCAATGACTCCTGGGATATTCGTGAAGAGCAGAATAATTTTATCGCTAAATAACCAGTATAAAACAGCAAGTATGAGAGAGGAATACAGGCCCCATTGCGCTGAAAGAGCTAGCGTTTTTTTATAAAGGTGTACATCTCTCGAACCAATGGCTTTCCCAATCAGAAGACTCGATGCATTTGCAAAACCATCAAAGCAATATGCCATCAGATAGTGAATTTGAATGAGTACAGCATTGGCTGCCAAAGTCTCTGTCCCAAAAGTGGCTCCTTTGGCCGTGAAAAGATTAAAAACCGTAATCAAACAAATTGTCCTGATAAATAAATCCCTGTTCACCACCATCATTTTTTTCAAGGAAGTATAATCGAATCCCGCTCGTAAAGAAAAGGTTTCAGGTATGGAAACTACCTTCCTAATCACCAACAAACCAACGAAGAAAGCTGCAATCTCTGAAATCAATGAAGCCGTAGCGACTCCTGATACAGACCAGGAAAACCTATTTACAAAAAGCAAGCACAGGACAATATTGATCAGGTTCATGAAAACTTGAATGAACAGAGATGTTTTTATGCGGGATTTTCCAATTAACCAGCCTAGAATGACATAGTTCATTAACGCAAAAGGCGCACCCCAGATCCGAATACTGAAATAGTCAGATGCAAAGGCGGCAACATCCGATTCCGGCGTGATTGCAGCTAAGGAAACATTTAAAATGGGCTTCTGAATTACGATAAAAAGAAGACCGATAATTGCCGCTATCATAAAAGGACGAATCAAGGCCATCAGGCTTTGTGTCTCATCCCTAGCCCCCTCTGCTTGTGCAGCGAAGGCAGATGTACTAACTCGCAGAAAACCAAAAAGCCAATACATCGTATTAAAAATAATGGTTCCAACAGCTACCCCGCCGATATAAGCAGGATCACTCAACTTTCCAACCACAGCCGTATCAACCGCCCCAAGCAAAGGCGTACTCATTGTCGAAATCGTAAGAGGAATGGCCAAGGATAGATACATTCTGTGATTCATCAATAAATTACCTCCTTTTTACATAAAAGACTTCTCAAACGCCTGAAAAACAAGAAATGGAATGATGTTATAAAATTTTGTATTGAAAGTACAAAAAGTTTGCAGTATTCGATTTTAATCACTAGAATTGAACATATGGTACTCATCAACAAAAGTTGCTAGGAAATATATAGTGCTTTTCTCAAACGAAGACCATGATAACGTGCGAAAGGATCTACAAGGTTGCTGGTGAGTATTATCAAATAGAACGGTTAAGCTATTTTTGTATATTGACAATTTACGGAATCAAAATTTGAATATTAAAAGATTGACAACGCTTTCAACTATACCTGTATGTTTTGTTTTTGAACCAGGGAGTGGGAAGTCTATTTAAATATATCAACTTTCCCAGATTTACAACATCTTTTTTCCCAGCAAGAAAAAGGCAATGTGTAAACGGAAAAATAAAATGCTTGACGGATTCATAAAGGAGTTATAGTATTGCTCGTTGATCATACAACTTTTGCACTATGCGTGGTCATATTGTCCAGCTTTTAAAAATCTATTAGGAGTGATTATGATGGGAAGATTAACTAATAAAGTGGCACTTATTACTGGAGGAGCATCCGGTATGGGTAGAGAAATGGTAGACCTATTCACAAAAGAAGGAGCTCAAGTTATTGCTGCTGACATCAATGAAAAAGCTGTTGCAAAAGTGAACGAGCTAGATAATGTCTATGGTACACTTCTTGATGTATCTTCTGACGAAAGCTGGAAAAAAATGATGGATACTGTTATTGAGAAATTTGGTAGAGTTGACATCCTAGTCAACAATGCTGGAATCTCAACAGAAAAACAAATTAATGATACAACATTGGCTGATTGGCAACTAATGTTAAGTGTTAACGGATTTGGACCTTTCCTTGGTATGAAACATGTTGTTCCTTACATGGTTGAAGAAGGAAAAGGCGCTGTTGTAAATATTTCTTCCTTTACAGCTCAAATCGGTATGGGTTTAAACGCTTATTCAGCTTCTAAAGGTGCTGTTCGTGCTATTTCTAAGGCTGCTGCAACACAATATGGCCGCATGGGCGTCCGTGTTAATGCCATATTCCCTGGTATTATCGAAACACCAATGACACAAAAATTAGAAGAGTCAAAAGAACTTGTAAACCAAATGGTTAAAGCGACTCCATTACAACGTTTAGGTCAACCAGCTGATATTGCAAATGCAGTGCTTTACCTAGCATCTGATGAAGCTTCATACGTTACTGGTGCTGAGCTAGTTATCGACGGTGGATATTCTGCTCAATAATAAAAGTTAACAATAAACAACCCCGTTTCTGAAATTCAAAAACGGGGTTGTTTTGTTTCATTATTTTAAAACTCGGGCCCACTTAAGGAAGTCAGTTCTCCCCCAAATAATTTAAGTTAAGACACCAATAAAATAGCCAAAAGCTGTAAATACAAAACACCAGCTGAAAGCTCCTGCACCTGCGAAAATAATATATTTTCGTTTCCCCATCCCGTTCATCCCAGAAAAATAACTGGCGAAGTGGCGAACACCTGGGATGAAATATGCAATAATAATGGTCCACGGACCGTATTTATTGAACCATTTCTCCAGCCTTTCCAGCCTTGCCGGAGTCATCTTAATCCACTTGCCGTGCTTTCTCAAAAAAGGCTTGCCTACCTTTTTACCAATAAAGTAACTGACCAGCATTCCAGAAATCGACCCAAGAAAACTGACGAGGAATGCCCCTTGGACATTTAAAACAGCAATGGACGACAAATAGCCGACAAAAGTCATCATAAACTCATCAGGTACCGGCAAACCAATAATTCCGAGGGCCAGCAGTCCATATATCGCAAAATAACCATAGTTTGATATTAAATCTTTTACCATGTCCATCTCTAGTACTCCATCTCAGACACCCTTTTAATAAAGTAATCCAATTTCTGATACGGGCCTGGTTAACGTGATTACTTCTTTATAATAGGATAACCTAATTTAACCCATATAAGTTGGTTTTAATGAAAAAAGAAAAAAAAGAGAATACACAAACTCCAAATTGGTTTATTAAGGAAGATTTAAATTACAATGATAGAAACTGAATGAAGAAAGGTGATAAATATGCTGATTAAAAAAGTGAGTCTTATTGCGAGTGACATTGCTGAAATGAAGAAATTTTATGTCGAATTGCTAAATGCCAAATTGCTAGACGAGAGTCATCATGGCTTTACTATAAAAGCAGGGGCAAGCGAATTGGCTTTTACAGAAACAAAAAACGGAAGTAAACCCTTTTATCATTTTGCCTTCAATATCCCGTCCAATCAATTTCAAGAAGCGAAGCAATGGATCAAAGCACGGACTTCTTTAAATACGGAAGATGGCGATGATGAAGTTTACTTCAGCCACCTCAATGCACACTCGCTATATTTCACCGATCCGACCGGCAATATTGTAGAGTTTATTGCCAGGCATTCAATTGCACCAGAAAGTGAAGTGCCTTTCTCAATGGATTCTTTATTAAGCATTGGTGAGATTAATTTAACAACTGCCAAAATCGATGCGATCGGCCAGCAACTAATCGACTTTGGTATTCCCCCCCGGGATAACGGCACTTTGAATCCTAATGGCATTTCTTTCATGGGCAGCAATGGTGTGTTCATTTTATTAAGCAAACCGGGACGGCGCTGGTTCTTTTCAGACCGGGCTGCAGAGATTCACCCATTAACAATCGAAGTAGATCCTGGGAAAACGATTCATCAAGATGAAAATGGGAACATTCGGTTCATCTCTTCACCGATATAAGTTTTTCCAACAATAAAGCGGACTCGACAATCGAGTCCGCTTCCTTTTATTTTACAATTTTTATTTCCTTGATCGGCCAATACACTAGATTCGCTTTGCCGACAATTTCGTCGACGGAAATCGTGCCGATTTCACGGCTATCCAAACTATTTTGGCGATTGTCCCCCATAAGGAACAGCTGATCATCTGGCACTGTCATGCTGCCGGTTATATCCTCGAGCTTGAAAGAATCGGTTAGCGGCACGCCTGCCATCTGATTCTTATATTTGTCTAGGTAGGGTTCTTCATATGCTTTTCCATTAATATAAAGCGTATCATCTTTATATTCTATATGGTCACCTGGAAGACCGATAACCCGTTTTATATAATCTTTATCTACCGTTGCATGAAAAACAACAATATCAAACCTGTCAATACTATCGATGTTTGTTCCAAACTTATTAAGTACAATTCGTTCGTGGTCTTGTAGAGTTGGCATCATTGACTCACCATCTACGACAATAGGTGCAAAAATATATGTTCGAATTAGAAAGGCCAGAATGACTGCAATCCCGATCGCTTTTATCCATGAAAAAACTTCTTTTCTTTTTTCCAAACGAAGTCCCTCTCTCTGTTTTTTATTCATGTCATTATATCATAATCCATTCATAATCACGTCATACAAATACCCACATTTTGCACTTTATCTATCACTTCCATTTTTCATACTGAACTTCGATGCTTCCCCACTCGATTTCCCGACGTTGCATTTGTGTCGGACAAATACCATTATATGTACGTACTTTCTCATTAATTTCTTCAATTCGTTTGGTTAATTCTGATTCAGACGAATTCATTTTTTTTAATCGAACCACGTCAGATAGCTCTCCCCGGATTTCTTTTTGCCATTTAATCCAAAGCGGAAGGAAACCGGCGTCTTTGGCCTTCGTTAAGAAATTATCATACATATTTCCCAATAATGCCGACTTCGGAAGCGGTTTTCCAAAGCCAGGATTATTCTTCAGACCGCCGTCCTTTTCATAGTCCCGAAATATCTGATCCATCCAATTAACATGACCCTCTTCTTTGCCCATTACACTATCTCCCCCCAGACAACTTCGATATTACATCTATTTACAATTATAACATTAAAATCAATATTTACTCATATACACCAACCAAGAACTTCATTTATTAAGCTCTTTCTACTATTATAATTTCATTGTTCAGCCGAAAACATTCCAGCATGCATCCGCATTCAAGCAAAAAGGAATTCCAATTCCGGAATCCCTTTTTTTCTATCTATTTAACTGTGATTTTCCTTTTTACTAATGCCTTGTTTTTGGACTTATCAGTAACCGTATAAGTCAATGTAGAGGTACCCTTTTTCTTGGTATTTACGGTCCCTGTGATTTTGATCTTACTTGTTAAACTGCCATCCAAATTATCTTTCGCCGTTACCCCTGACCTAGGGTTAAATTCCGAGTTATAGTTAATGGTTTTATCTTTGGCTCCGGAAATGACTGGCTTGGTGCTATCTATGGTGATCTTTCTCGTAACTGTCGCAACATTCTTCGATTGATCAGTGACTGTATACTTTAATGTATACGTTCCTTTTTTCTTTGTATTTACCGTACCCGTTACCTTGATTTTACTAGTCAAACTGCCATCCAAATTATCTTTCGCAGTTACTCCTGATTTAGAATTAAAAGCTGAGTTATAGACAATGGTTTTACTTTTGGCGCCGGAAATGACTGGCTTGGTGCTATCTATGGTGATCTTTCTTGTAACTGTCGTAACATTTTTTGATTGATCAGTGACTGTATACTTTAATGTATACGTTCCTTTTTTCTTTGTATTTACCGTACCCGTTACCTTGATTTTACTAGTCAAACTGCCGTCTGCATTATCATTAGCACTCACGTTTGTTTTTGGATTAAATGAAGAATTAAGTCTGATTGTTTTATTTGCGGCACCTGAAATTACTGGCTTAACATGATCATATACTGTTATTTTCCTAGTAACTTTTGCGACATTTCCCGCTTTGTCAGCTACAGTATATGTTAAATTGTAAGTTCCAATTTTCTTAGTATTTACAGTACCTTCAACACGTATGGCGCTTGTTAAATCACCATCAGATTCATCCTTAGCTTTTACGCTCGATTTAGCGTTAAAAGTTGAGTTGAACGGAATGGATTTACTGGCTGCACCTGAAATGACAGGTTTAACCGTATCCTTAATTGGCATACCAGGACTTGATTGTTTCTTCGCAATGTAAGCTGATGAAACATAGCCCTTCACCTTTTGATCTTCAGTTTGTACGGGGTACCAGACAAATTTATTAATCTTAGAACTGTCATAGACAAAATCCCCGCTGATGACCAAGTTTGTACCGTTTGGCACGGTATTGGAACCTGACGAAGTATTTGCTTCTTTCCGTATTCTCACATCTAGTGTCGTCACCACTTTGTCTCCTGCCTTGAACCAATAAGCAGAGTCATGCGTTTGATCGGCCAGTGTGTATTCCAGCATTTTAAAGGTGATATTTTCAGTGCTTTCACGATCATATTGAAAGTCGGATGTTCTGAATGGATATTTTGCTAGTTTTGTATCATTCAAATAACTTTGTTTTTCTATCTCAGCAAAAACCTCTTCTTGATATGCATTCGTATTTATTTTCCCAGTTTCCTGGTAAAGAGGACTGTTCACAGGTTTTGTCCCATTGTATGCCATGACAGGGAAATACCAATTTTCAATAACTTTACGTCCTGCACCTTTGATTTTCGGCAAATCTTTTCTTGAATACATACTGCTCAGGACCTCGACGCCAGCTTCAATATTATAAACTATATCATTTTCCAACTTTTTCTGGTCATACCCACGTTTATCGGTAAGCTGCATAAGACCGATACCGCCATCGTCGGATTTAATAGGCTTGCCAGCATCATTAAATTGCCTCCAATCCCCGTTTTCCTGCGTAGCCACGGCCTTTACCACTTCAGGAGGGATTTCAGCTTTTAATGCTGCATTAGTGAGTAAGCAGTTAATCTGTGGATAGGAAGGATTTACATTCGGTTGAATCTCACCAAATGATGAGCAGGCATTGGTTAATTCAGACGTCGCAAAAGCCTGTCCATTGAACAAACTGAATGTTAAACAGGTTACTATTCCAGCCTTTACTAAAGGTAACTTCATGAATCAAACTCCAGTCTATTTATATTTAAATTTATAATAATTCTAACATGATAATCTAGTAATTGTAACGATTACTGGAATAAAATTGGTTTTTTGAAATCAAATTCCTAAAAAGGATAAACAATTTGTTTATTACCTAGAACAAAAGAAGCTGACTCACATTATCGAGTCAGCTTCTTTCTTTTCCAATCACAAGAATATGTATTTATTATGGTTAAAATTTTTCCTATCTTATGGTTAGACTTTTCGGCGCTATGTGGCTATTCTATTATACAATCACATCTACCGGTTCACTCGGTTTCCGCACCAGACACATGATACCCGGCACGATGAAGAAGATAAGGGGCCATACATGAAAGATGGTCAGAATGCCTGTAATGATGAATAAGATTCCGGCTGCCTTCACTTTGCCGCTTTTTACTAGAAAGATAGCAATCAGGCCGCCAGCCAATGCAATAAACAAGGATATAATCCCAGCCCATAATAAGCCAATAAAAAACTTGATTGACATATCCATATCAGACGTTGAAAACTCTGACTCTGTCATTAATGAGTAGTCTACTATTTCTGTTACATCGATACTGTTGATATAAACCGCTGCTATAATCGTCACGATTAATGAAATCGCAGCGATACTCACGCCAATAATACTTAATACAAATTCCCATGTCCGTTTCAATTCATTCGCCTCCCTAGAAAAGTTACTTATATATAATACCCAATCTGGGAAGGAATAAAAGACTTTTCTTAAACATCCTCAGGCTTTTTTTGAGAGCATAAACACGGCTCTGCTATTCTATTATTATTTTTTCTTCACTTCATCAATAAGGCTAATAAGACAGATGCATAATAAAATTAATCCGATAAACGTACCATTGGAACTTGGTTCTTCACCAAAAAATACAGGTGATATGAAAAAATTTAATATAAATATGATTATTGCGAGACTAACTAATACTCTATTAATGAAAAACACCCACCCTTCCATAAGACTAGTTCCGAAGCTACAGGATTGAATTGAAGAAGACTCATAAAGGCATATAAAAAAACGACTCAGATATAGAGCCGTTAATCATCCTTCTTTTTTAACTGTTCGTTTAATTTATCTACTTTATTTTCTAAATGATGCATTTTTGTCATGTGTTTTATAAAGAAACGGAAAACCTTCACAACCATTACGACTAAAAGTACAAGAAGAGCGAGGTAAAATAATTGCCATAATATATCACCAATATAATTCATAATATCACCACCTGAAATTAAATGATTAACCATCGCTTAGTTACTAAAACCTTGTAAAGAAACTAAAAGGACAAATAAAGCTACTAAGATACAAACATACCCTCGAACTTTTCGGTCATTCCGAAGTTTTTCTATTCCCACAAACAACACAAAAGCTCCTAATAAAAATAAGGTGTATGAAGAGTAGTCTACATTCCTAGTGATCAAACTATAAGATGATAGGGCTATTATACTAAACACCAACGAAATTTGAATCTTTATCAGCAACAAATCCCCTCCAAAGAAAAAGCATACCATTTATCACCATTATTTTGGCTGGAAAATGGAAAAAAGGCTCTGTATCAGAGCCTAAAAACATTCCTATTCACAATCAAAGCCACCAATTGCTCGACAGACGGTTCATGCGGCATTATATCCGGCGTAAACCCAAAGTCTTTAAGTTTCCTGCCGGTACTTTTCCCGATTACCCCGATGGTAGCTTGAGTTAACATCCCGCTAACATCAACGCCTGCCTTGTCCCCATAATCCATCAGCATATCCACTGAATGCTGATTAGAAAAAAGAACCGTATCAACAGCATTTTCTTCTAGCATTCTCGGAAGAATTTCAAGAAATCTTTCATCCACATATTTTTCGATAGATTGAAAATAGTCCTCGTCCCCATAATTTGGATCCAAGTGTTCCTTTTTCCGATCTCCTATAATCAGCAGAGTTCCGTCTTCCGTCATCTCTGATTTGAGAGCTGCAATTAACCCGCGTTGCTGTAAGACTTTCTTCGATTTCCTCGATACCACATAAAGCTTGGCCGAAATTTGGCGGAAGTCTATAGCATACTCTGTGAGTAAATCTAAAAACCCATGAACACTCTCTGGTGAGGTAAAGAGCATCCGATCATACAAAAGGAAAGATAGCAGCTGACTTTTTTTAGCTTTTACTTTTGTCGTAATCCATTTAGGAAACTCGATGACATCGCCCCCAAGTTCATAAAGGTTCTCCGCCAAGGAACTTTTTGTCGTTCCCGTTCTAGCTACTAAAAACTGCTGCCCATATAGTGGTTTCTTTTCAAACCATTGCAGCCTTTTTCTTAGTAAAATGATATCCCCGACCAAGGTGATAGCCGGGTTCTGAAGCGACTTTTCACTTACCATTTCCACTATATTGGCCAGGGTCCCCTCCACCGTTTCTTGTCTTCCATAGGTGCCCCATTGAATGACGAGTACCGGCGTGTTCTTTGATTTTCCATGACTGATCAAGTTTTCACAGATATTCGGAAGATTGGCTACTCCCATATAAAATGCAACGGTATCTACACTATGTACAAGCCCAGTCCAATCTATTTCCTGTTTGGTACGTTCATGGCCTGTCACCATCGCAAAGGAACGTCCATAATCATCCCGATGGGTCACGGGGACTCCTGCATACATGGAAGCGGCAATGCTCGACGTAACTCCTGGAATGATTTCAAATGGAATGTCTTTTTCTTTCAACGATTCCGCTTCCTCCCCAACTCTTCCAAAAACGGCAGGATCGCCGCCTTTCAAACGGACGACATTGTGTCCTGCCAGCGCTTTGGAAACGAGCAGCTCATTGATTATCTCTTGCCTAATGCCCTTTGTATAAGGCGTCTTTCCACAATACATCAATTCACAATGAGGAGGAGCAGCTTCCAAAAGCTTCGGATTGAGCAACCGGTCATATAAAATCACATCCGCTTTTTCAATCGCTCTTTGCCCTTTGACGGTAATCAGACCTTCATCGCCTGGACCTGCCCCCACAAAATAGACTTTCCCCTTGGCCTTGGTCATCACTTCACCTCTATCTTCTTACTTACTTGAAATGGCATGATAATATTTCACCAGTTCGATTAATGCACTACCCATTCTTTGATCTTCTGGATAAATGACCCGCTTGATTCCTTCATCGATTACGACCTGCGCCGTTACTTTTCCAACTGCAAGAGCAATCACATCGGATTTAAACCAGTCGATTATTTTATCTTCCACACCTTGTTCACGGGCAAATTTCATCAAATTACGAGGCTGCGGTGCGCTCGTGAACACGACAGAATCTATTTTCCCTCCAAGAATTTCTTCGATCAGCTGCTGCATCGTTTCTGTTTCCGGCGGAATATGTTCGTATGGAAGAATTTCTTTATGCTCTACCTTTTGTTCATCCAACCAATTCATTAAAAGAGGTGCCGGGTCCCCGTGCAGTTGCAATGCGACCTTTACATCTCCAAACAAATGGCCCTCTAGATTGCGAACGAGCCCTGCCGTACTGCCATCATCGTCACGGATTAATGGCTGCAGGCCTAGTTTTTTCAGCATATTCGCCGTTTTATAACCACGAGCTGCAATTTTCATAGACTGCAAAGCTTCTATAAAACGAGCCTCTGCTTCCATCTTCACAGCGGTTTTATATAGAAGTTCCGTTCCCACTCCAGTCGTGAGAATGATCCAATCATACTCTCCTGCAATTAAACGGGTGACATCCTCCTCTAGATGAGAATCATCAAGGAAGACCGTCCCCTGTGCTGGACGAACTAGCGGTACACCCCCAAGATTATGAACAATTTTACTTATTTCTTCTGTTTTCCTCGCTCCCAATAGAGCAATGGTTCTGCCGTTAAGCTTACTCATTCATAACCCTCCATATGTATATTCAATTTTGAAACCTCTTAGCTATCTCACCTATTATACAAATTTTCAGTCTATGAAACTATAGAAAACAAAAGACTCTTCATTATCTTTCCATAATTAGATACACAATCCTATCAGTCCAAGGTCTTAACATTCATTTTGAAAGAAGTAAAAAAGAGACCCTGATTTCGGGTCTCCGTTTTCATATCTGCTTTATTTTTCCGGTACGTTACAAGAACCGTCCGTACAAGCTTCACCTGTTGCTGGATCATTCACCATTTGAAGCGGATTTTCCTCAGCCCATACCTTTTTCAGCGTATCCAGGAACGCCTCTGTTGGCTGAGCTCCTGAGATGCCATACTTGCGATTAATGACGAAGAATGGGACACCTGTAATTCCAAGCAGGCTTCCTTCTTGCTCGTTCCCTCTAACCTCCGCCGTGAATGCAGTGCCTGCTAGCATGGTTTCTGCCTCAGACTTTTCAAGGCCGGCCTCTTCAGCCAAACTAGCCAATGTAGCATGATCACCAATATGTTTGCCTTCCGTAAAGTATGCTTTAAAAAGGCGTTCATTCATTTCATTATCTTTACCTTTTGATTCAGCAAAATGCATCAAGCGGTGAGCATCAAACGAATTCGTTAAGACCACCTTGTCAAAATGATAATCGAGTCCCAATTCTTTAGCCTGTTGGGTCAGATTTTGGCTGCTCGCTTCTACTTCCGCTTGCGACATGCCATATTTCTTCGCAAGCATTTCATTCGAGGTCATCTTAATATCACGTTCAGCCTCCGGGTTCAACTCAAAACTGCGAAACGAAACCTCTACCTGATCTTTATTTTCAAATTGGCTCAAGGCCTCCTCGAACCGACGCTTTCCTATATAACAAAACGGACATTGATAATCCGACCAAATTTCTACCTTCATGTAAAAACCCCCTTCATTTAATGCAATCACATTAAGCACATTATATAATCTTGGGTATCCTCTTGCAAGGATATTACCCTAGACACTCTTTTTCAAAATTGGCAAAGTCGACTTTTTTCATAAACTCTTCTAACGTATACCCCTTTAATAGGCGCAATGTTTCCTGTTCTGCTTCATTCATGATTTCTTCCAAAGCCGTATCCAACTGCTTCCCAACTTCGCCGCATTCACTCGTTTCCATACAAACAAGACATTCTGGGCGTACGGCTTGATACACATCCGCTAAAGTCAGCTGAGAGGCAGGCACTTTCAAACTATATCCACCATCGCGCCCTTCCTTTGTTTCGACAATCCCTGCAACAGCAAGCTGAGCCATCACTCGGCGTAAAAACGTCGCATGTGAATTCACCTTCGAAGCTATCGCTGAACTCGTCAAAAGCTTCCCGCTTTGAGCAAGCCAAACCAGTGAGTGAATGGCAATAGCAAATCGCGGCGGCCCAATTTGATTATTTCGATTACCTGAAGACATGCTTATCCCCCCTTACAAATCCTATCTCCACTTTTCACATGATATATGTAAGGCCATTATACTATGTTCCGTTCTTCCGAACAAATGACCCCAGCCTATTTGATAAAGAGAGCATTATTGATATACTTTTATAGTCTGAATTTTAAATCTTTAATGACAGGAGAACGTTCATGAATGGTAAATACCCATATTTACTCGTCATACTTGGCGCTATGCTTTGGGGAACAACCGGAACAGCTCAATCTTTCGCCCCTGATGGCGCCCACCCAATTGCGATTGGTTCCGTCCGCCTGGCTGTTGGTGGTACTGCCTTATTGGTCATTGCAATCTGGCAAAAAAAAATAACTCTACACAATTGGCCAATAAAAGAAACCATTTTGGCGACGCTAGGTATGGCCTGTTATCAACCACTATTTTTCACAGCTGTCAGCATGACCGGAATCGCCATCGGAACCATTATTACACTTAGCAGCGCCCCTATTATCGCCGGCTTCCTTGAATGGCTATTTGGTAAAAAACGTCCATCCCCGAGATGGTGGATGGCAACAGGTTTATCAATTGCCGGATGTTTGCTTCTTTTTTCCAATCAAGGTTCTGTTACCATTGATCCAGTAGGTGCCTTGCTTGCGCTTGGTGCTGGGGCTTCCTTTACAGTATACACACTGGTAAGTAAAAAGATTTTGGATAAACAGCCTCCAGAAGCAACCGCTGCGGTCATCTTTTGTTTCAGCGCCCTGCTTTTAGCACCTATGTTATTTATATTTGATATCAGCTGGATAGGAACCACAAACGGGTTGGCCGTCAGCCTCCATCTTGGTCTTCTCGCTACCGCAGTTGCCTACTTACTTTTTAATAAAGGGCTTTTATCTGTTCCATCATCAACAGCCGTTTCCCTGTCACTCGCTGAGCCTCTGACAGCCGCGCTTCTAGGCGTATTCCTCATCGGAGAGAGCTTGACTCTAATGTCTTGGTTTGGTGTTGGACTACTCTTATGCGGGATAATTTCACTGACGATTTCGCCAAAAGCGTCAAAGAGTCCTGCTATTATGAACCAGAAGTTGTCTGCGAAAAAGTGACGCTTTTACAGAGTTGGATTTTGCAGCATAATTAATAAATAAGCTAGGATTTTTCCTAGCTTATTTTTTTTGTATGATTGCAGCATAAGCTGTAAATGGATTAATTCGACCGTTGGGAAGGATAATTCGTCCTTCACGCAATTAATTCGACCTTCAAAAGGATAATTCGACCTTCAAAGGGATAATTCGTCCCTCACGCAATTAATTCGACCCTCATAAGAATTAATCATCCTTTTAAGCCGACTAAGTAATATAAAAACCACACGGCATGATTTTGCTCATCGGCGGCAGCACGATTGAATGCCTTGATTACGGATCGATCAGCCGCACCATCTGCCACTTCTCTATAAAAATCTACGGTTTCCTGCTCATCCTGGAACGCAAATTCCACCCCGTCTCTATAGGACTCAGGGCACGATTCCGTCACTTTAGGCTGTGGCTGCACCCCCGTCAAACTGGTATAAATCTGAGCAAATCTCTGAAAATGCTTGACCTCATCTTCCCTAATTTCCATAATCCGCTTCCGCTGCTTCTCATCCGGTGCTAATTCAGCTAATTTCTCGTAACACTGGATGGCGCTGTACTCGCCATTTATCGCCTTTTCAAGCTGACGGACTAATTTATTCTGCTGTCTACTCCAATCATCTTCATACGTTTCGTACCCATACATGTATAAAAACCTCCCTGTTCCTTTTCCCATTATGCTATGAAAAAACTGAGAAACATGTCATTGTAAGTTGTCAAAACATAAACGGAAGTGATGCCTCTTCCCCGGTTTTCAAATCCTTTAATTTAATGATATTCTCGTTCACCTCATTTTCCCCAATTATCATGACAGCCTGAATCCCTTCTTTGTTCGCCCTATCCAATGCCTTACTTATCTTTTTGCCAGTTAATTCGACTTCCACTTTGTATCCCTTTTGGCGGTATTCTTTGGCCACACCTAATGCTTCTTTCTCCATACCAATTGGAATAATATAGTAGTCAAGATTAGAAACATTTTTTGTTTGATTTGTACTTTTCAAAGCAGTTAAAATCACATCCAGACCAAAAGAAATACCTACAGTTGAGACTTTATCATTTGTACCTGCAAGCCCGCCGATTGCATTGTCATATCTTCCTCCACTTCCAATACTCGACTTTAATTCGCCGTCAGCAAGAAAAATTTCATATACCGTTCCAGTGTATATCTCAAGTCCTCTAGCTAAAAATGGATTAAAGATGCAGATATCCTCAAGTTGTAAGTATTTCAATAATCCTTTTAACTCCGATAATTCCTTTACTCCTTCTTGGAGTAGAATATTATCTGTCGCCAAGCCTTTGAAGAAATTCAAATCGATTGTTTTCCCTATTTTTAGCCAACTTCTAATTGCATTTATCGTTTCAACTGCCACTTGTTTTCTCTCTAACTCTTGTGAAACACCCTCTATCGATATTTTTTCAAGTTTATCCAAAGTTAGTGTCACATCAGCTATTTCAGACTTAGGGACACCCAGCACTTCAAGCATGCCCGCTAATAGCTTCCGGTTGTTATATTGAATACGCACATCTAAACCCAACTTCTGAAAGGCCTCAATCGCCATCATCATTAGCTCTGCCTCCGCCGCCTGTGATTCCACGCCAACTATATCAACATCGCATTGGGTGAACTCACGAAACCTCCCTGCCTTAATTGGTCCATCACGAAACACTTTTCCGATTTCATACCGCTTAAACGGCTTCCTTATTCCTGGGTTCATTGCGACGACCTTTGCAAAAGGAATGGTTAAGTCATAACGAAGGGCTAATTCCCGTTTGCCCTGATCAGTCAGTGTGTACATTTCTTTTAATATTTCCGCTCCTCCTCCATATTTCGAAGCAAGTAATTCTGTATAATTCAAAATTGGTGTTTCAATTGACTGACAGCCATAAAGAAGGAAAACATCCTCTAAAGTCCTTTTAACCTGATTACGAATTGCTTCATCTTGTGGTAAATAATCCTGTGTACCTTTTACATTTTGATAAGCCATCTTCTTCATTAAAACTCCTCCTTTTGTTAGAAAAAATAAAAAAACCGCATCTGATTAACTTACTAATCAAATACGGTTCATGATAAATAGCTTTCCTATTCACGATTTTTCAGCAATCGGATAGCAAAGCTACTGTGTATGATGATGAAGTTGTGAATTCATAAAGGTTTTTCCTTCTTCCATTTTCATCCACCCCTAATTACAAAGTATTTTAACACACTCCATAAAAAGGAACAATATCCCAAGTCTGCCCACTTGGTTAAAAGTTGAGTCCCATGTAAACCCAGTTGAATAAATAGTTTGTACCCATAAAATTACTAGGCTTTGCCTAGTACCACAACTATGTTGGGTCAGTTTTTCTTACTACAGCTCTTAGTTTTCGTTGATTCAGCTGATGACGAAAAGTGTAAATTACCGAGGGATTGGTCCGTTTTATTCCAACTTTGCTTTAGCAATCAACCAACTTTATTTGGTTCGAAAAACATAGATTTTAATCTATGTATAATTGCACCCTGTTTATTATCAGGGATGAGCTGTCGCTGTAAAAAAATTTATTGAATTGTGTTTTTCTTTAATTCAAATTCAGCGAAGATATACCGAAAGAAAAAATTGATTTTCTTGAAGTTAATAAACTATTAAATCGTGTTGAAAAACAGCATGAAGAGCTTCGTAAAGGAAGAAGGAGAATCTTATAAACACTTAGCAATACTAAAACATGTGACCATCTATACCTCTAATAAAAAAGCGATGAAGTTCTGGAAAGAATGAAAAAATAATGAAAAGAGCATTAGGGAAAACTGATATTACCTTTGATAATATACTAGGCAAACACTAGCATATTCACGATATCTTAAATTCTTAACAGATGGGCTGACAGGGGTCTTAATTTTGGAATATTATTGATCGGAATTTAATTCTAATACGCTGATAAATAAACAAAAAGAATGCTTTAGTAAAAAAGATTGATCATTTTGTAATGGGAACACCAAGATTTTTGATATCAAACTTACTTATTTTATCCTTTCAGTGATTTTTATTGTGAGTGCGTAATTAGTGTTTTTTGGACTGTTGATTTTCAACAGTCCAAAAATTGAGGATCCTATCTATGATCTTTTCAAGGGAATTTCACAAGCATGAATTGCGTTATCCTTCAACAGTCGGAATGGAGGATGTAGATCTGGGGTCAGTGAATGATCCAGATATTGTGTATCTAGGAAGATAACAACTTGAGATTGCATGTTCAATGCCGATAAAGAGGTTTATGTAAACAATAATGCTAGTTTCTACTAAGGTAAACAGCTTGATAATAGAAATTAAAAACACTGCCAACACTTCAATTTGAGTGTTGGCAGTGTTACGTTTAGTCTTCCTGATTCGGCCAAATTTGATATGAATCAGATTTATCTTGACCTTGTAAATAAACTTTCTCTACATTTTGTAAATTCTCATCTCTAATTTTGATTAAAAAATCACCGGATTCACCAATCAATAGACGGTTATTTATATATAAATACATGTTTTCACCATCTATTTTATACTTATAGCCACTATATTTCATGGCTCCTCCAGTGAAATTTCCATTAGTAGTGAAAGTGTTACCCTCTAATTTTGCAATGTCTAGATAGATCGCATCTGTTTCAGTAGTATTTTTTCTAAACAAGCTCCATGCTCCTATACAAATAATTATTAATACTATTATTCCTATAATAAGTGAATTTCGTTTCAATATTGTACCTTCTTTCAATAATTTTCATCACTAATTAATAACTACTTCTAGAACCTTTTAAAGAAGTAGAGTTAGGTTCAACAAACTGAATGTCAGCCGATTTATTCTAATCAAATACGGTTCATGATAAATAGCTTTCCTATTCACGATTTTTCAGCAATCGGATAGCAAAGCTACTATGTATGATGATGAAGTTGTGAATTCATAAAGGGTTTTCCTTTTTCTATTTTTATCCACCCCTAATTACAAAGCATTTTAACACACTCCATAAAAAGGAACAATATCCCATAGCAATCTATTGAATAATCTCCACATTTTCATACAAATAAGCTTCTTCCGGTGCCTTTATTTTCTTCGACTCTTTTAAATCAATAACCGGTACCGCTTCACCTTTATAACTCCCTTTTTTTAATGTACCTGTAATGGTGTACCAATCATTCGTCTTCATATTTTTCACATTTCCATTGACCATATAGCCGTATAACGTCGCGTCGACCACACAGCAGGACATGGAGAGACGGGCGATTGCCATTTGTTTTTCTTTAAATGAATCTTCACGATAAATAAACCCGGAAAGCTCTATTTCCTTCCCCTCGATTGTATCGAGGTTGTTCAGCAAATCATCCAAAACTTCAAAGTAATTGTCATCTGTGACAGAAATCTTTTCACTGTTCACGTGTTTCCCTGCATCGTATGAACTTACTAAGGGAGTCTGTTGCTGAACCATCCCTCTTTTTGCCAGCACTTCTCCGCTCAATGTAAAGTCCGTCAAAATGAAGCCAAGTATAATCGGAATGAAGAACAAACTATATTTCAGGACTTTCATGGCCGGTGAAGACTCGCTATGGGATTCACACTCACAATTATGCAGGCTCTGTTTTTGTTTTTTCATACGCAGAAGACTGATTCCTAAAAAAGCAAAAAGCGCAGCCAACGCATATGGAACCATTTTGGGTGCAATTAATTTCGTTAAATGACCAGAAACGTACAATTTAAAAATCATAAGACCCAATCCAAGTAGCAGCAGTCCCTCAAGTCTTTGGATAAAAAAACTTTTCATTAGAAGCCCCCCTTACTTATCATTATACCTGCGAGCAGACACAGACTGAAGACGACTGCGAAAACAAGCAGTACATATGTGACGACAAAGCTCCGTTTAAAACAGGACAGCATAATCAGAACATTTTTCAAATCCAGCATTGGACCAAATACAAGGAAACCAAGGATAGATCCCGGTAGAAAACTATGAGAAAAGGAAGCGGCAACGAATGCATCTGCTGATGAACAGAGCGAAAGTACAAACGCGATTCCCATCATCAGTGCTGTTCCTTGAATCGGTGTCTGACCGATATCGGCCAGAATAGTCCGATCCATTAAAACTTGAAATACACTGGCAAACAAGGCGCCTATGATAAAGTATCTGCCGACCATAAAAAATTCCTGTGAAGTGTGATCGATGAAGCTTGTCCATTTACTAGGCCCAGGAGTAACGTGATCATGCTTATGAACAAGTTCTATCCTATCTTCTTTTACCACGTCTTTACTGCAGAAGATATAAATAAATAAACCTACAATAACGGCCGTAATAACACAGAGAATGATTCTTCCGTATAGAATGGACGGGTTATTCTGAAAGGCATAATAAGTTGAGCCGAACACGATGACATTTAAGATTGGGGCGGTAACGAGTAAAACAACACCTGCATGAACCGGGACACCCTTCACAATTAACCTTCGCACGACCGGTATGATTGCACACTCGCAAACCGGGATAATCAGTGCCGCCGCAATCGCAGCAAAAATAGCCGTAAGAGGTCTTTTTGGAATCATCCGCTGAATGATTTCTTCACTAACAAACAACTGGATAAACGAAGATGCAATTGCACCCAAGAACAGAAAAGGAATCGATTCTAAAAACAACCCCAAAAAGATAACCAACACCGAATGAAGCATCGGGTAGGCTGAGAAATCAAGTGCTTTTGGAATAAACACATCGCCTAGAAAAAAGAATGCAAGTAGCAAAAACAGCAGAATCAATAACAGCAGATTGCCCGTGTATCGTTTCAAAAGCATTTTTCAACCACCTTTACAAATCATAATTATTACGATTTGAAATTTTAATTTGGTCTAGTATATGCCTTTGATAGAGTGAACATGACAAAAAACAGAGAGTGAACTAGTCTCTCTGTTTCAGGTTGGAGCTTTCTTTATTTATGGTAAGGTTTACAGATTCTAGCTAAGTTCATGCATGATGAACTACAGAAGAAGAAAAGTAGAAGGCATCGTAATACACTTATTTATCTCTTCTATATAAATCCCGACTCTTATAACCCTCTCCAAGAATCATTTTCATTTCTTCACGTCGTTTTACTTTTGTCGCCTCTTGTTTAGCACTATACACATAACGTGCCCAATCTTTACGGTACCCTGGAGTGAGTGATTGATAGAACGCAAGTAAATCCGGAGAATCCTGCAAATCTTTCTCTATATCCTGAATCATCGCGATATAATCATCTACACATTGACTTGCTTTGGAAGATGGTTGATTCTTGTTTCGGGAATCTTCTTTTAGACCGACAACCGTAAAGACATCATCTAATCCAACCATACGTGCAAACTTAATGTTACTCGAACCAATATAACCATTACCATCTGCACCTAGCCCAGCTAATAAATCATCACGATGAATAAACGTTGGATACACTTTATTCCCCTTCTTGGGATAAGCCAAAAAGATATAGCCGCTTTTATTCAGATAATTTTTTTCAATTACCTTGTTTACGATTCCTTTTAAAGACTCCATATCTAATACAAAAGCAAATATAAGATCATACGTACTTTTAGAAAGCTCTGTATCATATTCCGCTAACTCCGCTAAATAATCTGCACCATCTGGTAAATGCAAGACTGCCACCTTTTTATATTTTTGTAAATTCAATTTTTCAACTATTGTTTTAGCCATCAAGATCCACCCGTCAAATTTAATATTGTATATCTTTAGTGTAAAAGTTCCCCATTTCATTCACAACTTTTCCTGTTCAAATTATGAAAGTATACTTTTATTTTCAAATCTATCTAGTGAAAATATTTATTTAAGAGTCAAAAAAAGACGAGAGAATTAATCTCCCGCCTTTTCTATTATCATTGCTTTAAGGAATATTAACGGTGTTATAGTTTAGAGGTAATTAGTTCCAAAGCCCAGCTTCTTCGAGTTTCTTTTTACCTTTGAATGCTAGGATAATCAATACTAAATTGATAGTCAACATAAAAGCAATTGCAACCAGTACTGATGTATAGCTACCTGTAAATTCAAAGATATATCCGTATCCTGGTAAAGCGACAATCCCCGCTACTGCTAATCCAATCACAGCAGAAGCATAGATTTCACTGTATTCTTTATTACCAAACAAAGCTGTTGTTAGTAGCGGTCCTAATGTACCGATAGATGCAACTACAAACCCATAGATAGCAATTGCCAACGTAAACATCGCAGAGTTTTCTGGAATTGCTAAAAGTATTCCAATTGGAACTAAACCTAAAATCATCGCAAAGAGTGCTGTATTTTTCGCACCAATTTTATCAGATAATATTCCAAAGGATAAAGCTCCTAATAACACACCAATCGACCAGCCCCCCATTGCATTACCTGCGAATGTAACATCATAGCCCAATCCCATTGCGAATGGTGCAACATGTTGACCAAAGCTTCCTATAGCCGTGATAAAGAAGAAAAATAGAAGTAATGCATAAAATGCAGAGGATTTTCTTGCTACAACTGCAGTAACTCCTTTACTTGTTACTGCTTTAGGAATTGTTTTTTCATCACTTTTTACTTCGTCCACTCCAAGTGGTTGTAAGCCTTTTTGTTGTGGGGCCATTCTGATCGTTAAGAGTACGATTGGTATAACGATCGCCATTACTAATACTCCTAAAATAATATAAGTATTTCTCCAGCCTTGGCTATCAATTAAGTTACCTGCCATAGGTTGAAGAATTGCTCCGAATAAGCCACCTGAGGCTACCATAATTCCCATTGCCAAGCCATTATGCTTTTTAAACCAGTTATTAATTAATACTGGACCAGCCATTTGGCAAACAAAAATGGAACCAATTGACATAGGGATACAGAACAAGTACCAACCCCACACAGAATTCATTAATCCAAACATCGCAAATGATCCTGCTTGTAAAATAACTCCTATTACTAATATCATTCTAATATCATATTTCGCCATCATTTTACCTGCAATTGGAAGGAAAATCATGGTGACAATTGATGAAATACTAAAGTACAAGGATAAGCTTCCCATTCCAATGCTTAAATCCTCTGTAACAGGTGTTAAAAACAATCCACCTGCAGTCATAATACCGCCTTTTGCAATACCGACCATAATAGCTAAGCCTGCTAAAATCCACCAAGCATAGTGAATTTTTTTCTTCTGACTCATTGATGTGTGTCCCCCTACTTCTCGTTTTATGCCAAAATTTCCGCAATAAAAGCCAGTAGCGTTATCGATTATAAATAACACTACTGGTTATTAACTAGTCATTATCTTTATTGTGTAATATATTCACTTACCAAATCAACAATCCATTAACGTAATTTGATAGATCCACCATCAACCATGATTGTTTGACCAGTAATATAATCAGAATCATCGCTTGCTAAGAAAACAGCTGTACGTCCGATATCACTTTCAAGTTCGCCAAGTCTTCTTAAAGGAATTTTAGCAAGCATGTTTTGATAATATTCAGGTTGGTCTTCTGCCCATTGAAGCATTCCAGGTGATTTAGCAATTGGAGCAATGATGTTTACATTGATGCCAAATGGACCAAATTCATTAGCCGCTACACGGGTAATTCCACGAATTGCTTCTTTTGCAGCCGCATATGAACCTTGATTAGCATCTCCATTAATCCCAGCTCCAGATGCAAAGTTAATGATTTTCCCTTGTGTTTCTTTTAAGTAAGGCAATGCTGCTTGCATGAAGTAGAATGTTGGATAGAATCCTGTATTAAAAGATAAATCCAATTCTTTTTGTGTTGTATCAGCAATAGAAGCCATTCTTGATGCATGTGCATTATTCACCAAGATATCTATTTTCCCGAATTTATCAGCCACTTCTTTTACGATAGCACCCAATTTGTCATGCTCTGCAAGATTAGCTTGAATGAAAATGGATTCTGGTTGATATTCTTGTAATTCTTTTATAGTTTGGTTACCAAGCTCTTCGTTTAAATCAATGATTGCAACTTTTGCTCCTTCTTTAACAAAAGCCATCGCCATACCTTTACCAATGCCGCCAGCTGCCCCTGTAATGATAGCGGTTTTCCCTTGTAGTCTACCCATTTTTCTAACCCCTTTTTTTACATGTATTTTCTAACGAACTGATCTGCTTCTTTATGCATATATCTTTTATTCATACTTTTTTCATACGAATCGTGAATACGCACATTAGCATGAACCAATAATATATAACGTTGACTATCAAGTCAATCAAAAAGTTGACTTGATAGTCAACCAAAAAATGCAATCATGAGAATGCATGAATGACTATTCTTTTACTAGGGATGAAAGAATGAGAATAAAAAAAGACTCCTAATTAATTCTTCCAATTATGCCTAAATAACAAATGATAAGGCTTTCGAAAATACTATAAATAAGTAAAAAAAATATATATTCACTGAACTTATTACAATTTTCTACACCAATCATCATCATTGCATTTACGAATGAATTGACAGCAAAAAAAACTTCGATTTTTTTGTTATAAAAGCTAAACTTATATGATACGGTATTCATTAAGAAAAGAAAGTGAATCACGAGAAGTTATATTCATTTACCAATCTGCAGATTTTTCTTATAAACACATCTAAATATGCAACATTAATGAAATAATATACAGCAAGCGAGGAATGAAATGATGGCACCTAAGAGTGATGAACAATTTAAAATAATACGGGATCAACGCTATGAAGAAATCAGTAAAGCTGCCTTGAAGGTTTTCGCACGCAAGGGTTTTGCAGCAACTAAAATTAGTGATATTACTTCATCTGTAAAATTAAGTCATGGACTTTTCTACCATTACTTCCAGTCAAAAGAAAATATTTATTTGTCTCTTATTATGAACATACTAGACCAGTTTATTGAAACAGTGAAGGAAGCCGAAAATAGAAAGGGCACACCCTGGGATCAACTTGCATGGTTCACTGAGCTTACATTTTCCGGATCACCAGAACAAGCACAAGATCGTCGTATTCTTGTTATTGAGGCCCAACAATCTGATTCGCTCTCTGATGAAGTTAAACAAGAATTAAACCAAAAATATACCATAGCTATGAATGGGATAGCCCGTATTATCAGTAACGGGCAGCGTGATGGAATCTTTATAGATGGTGACCCGATGGAACTGGCCATTTACTATATATCCCTCAACCAAGGTCTATTATTATGGAATGCCAAAGGTTTCAATCCAGTTAAGATTTCAGTTGAAAAAGTAATGCGCCATTTGCAGGTATAACCCTAGCTTCCCCTTGTTATAAACTTATGGATAGTATATTTAAAGTAAAGTAAAAAGTCTGGAGGAACAGATCTAATACAGTTCTGATTTCCTCCCTCAAACCATAATTATAGAGACGATGCGCCACAAAAACATGGCCTATTCTAAAATCGCCCCCTTTCTTCGTCTCACCTCTAGAATCTTTCACACGCTCTTTCTCAGATCATCCTATCAAAACAATCGTTTTATGAATTTTTATACACCCATTATACATTAGATGTCCGTTTTCTCTATGTTCATTTTACGTTGGTTTATGTTTAATCACTCTTCTGTCCATCTATCCATTTTTTTCTAAAAATGCTTCAAATCTGTTAAGATTATTAATAGATAAAAAACACTTTTTTGAAATTTTGACTCCCTTAGAATAAATCAGGGAAACCACCTAATAGACGAACGATTTTTAATATAAAATGAGTATACCTTTCGGATTCAGTCGTACGTATCATGAAAAACGTGTTCGAGTGATACATTCAAAAACGAGGTGTCATATAAGGGGGAGGTTCGTATGAATTTTATAGAGTATGATTTATTATTCGAATCGAGAAACCAGCTAATAGAGGAAATTACAGAATTGGAGGACAAGACACTAAATCACAAACCTGTTCCTGATATATGGAGCATCGCCCAAATTTGCCATCACTTATATCTTTCTGAACAGGCAATTACTGAAGCTATAGCCAGAGGTATTCGGGATAAGGATTACAAAAATATCATTCAAAAAAATATTTACTTAATTTCTGATATGAAAAAAAATTCAAATCTCCTGACATCGTTTTACCATCACAAAAACCTTTTCAATTATCAAAAATTATAGATTTACTGGCTGAATCAAGGGATCAACTATTGCAGGTTCTTTATGAAATGGATAAAGATATTGTTTTAACTAAAAAGAAAGCCAAACATCCCATGTTCGGGGACCTATCATTGGATCAATGGATTGAATTATTATCCTTACATGAGCAAAGGCATACCAAACAGATACAAGATTTTAAATTCAATATTATGTAATCCCTTCAATCGCAATGTCACCTTAGACTCTTCATCAGCTGTATTAACATTCTAATTTTTTTTGGATTCTTTGTCTATTCAATATACGACCAAATACCAGTTTCCTCTATGTCAATAATACGATGATATACGTTTAAGTTACCCCTCTGTCTATCAATTTGTCATAACTTTTTTGAAGTGGCACACAATATAACTATTAAAAATTTTGACTTACTGAGAAAAATGATGTACATTACCTAGTGGGCGAACAATTTTAATATAAAAATATAAAAACATTCGTATATAGAGGTGCATATCATGGAAAACGTGTTTGATTATGAAGATATTCAATTAATTCCTGCAAAATGTATAGTAAATAGCCGTTCTGAGTGTGATACAACTGTAACCTTAGGTAGACATACATTTAGGTTACCTGTGGTCCCTGCAAATATGCAAACAATTATAGACGAAAAGGTTGCCATTTACTTAGCGGAGAATGGTTACTTCTATGTGATGCATCGTTTCGAACCAGAAAAGAGACACTCATTTATTAAAGATATGCACTCACGTGAATTAATCGCATCTATTAGTGTGGGCGTCAAAGAAGAAGAGTATGGTTTCATACAACAATTATCAAATGAACATGTTATACCAGAATTCATTACGATAGATATCGCACATGGTCATTCCACTGCTGTTATAAATATGATTCAGCATATTAAAAAACACTTACCTGATACTTTTGTTATTGCAGGAAATGTGGGAACTCCAGAAGCAGTAAGAGAATTAGAGCATGCTGGTGCTGATGCTACAAAAGTAGGCATTGGACCAGGGAAAGTATGTATCACTAAAATTAAAACTGGATTTGGAACTGGTGGCTGGCAATTAGCTGCACTTCGTTGGTGTGCAAAAGCAGCAAGTAAACCTATTATTGCTGACGGAGGCATTCGCACACATGGTGATATAGCTAAATCAATTAGATTCGGTGCCTCTATGGTTATGATTGGTTCATTATTTGCTGGACATGAAGAATCTCCAGGAGAAACAATTGAGAAAGATGGAAAGGCCTTTAAAGAATACTTTGGTTCAGCTTCGGAATTCCAAAAAGGTGAAAAGAAGAATGTTGAAGGCAAAAAAATGTTTGTCGAGCACAAAGGATCTTTAGAAGATACATTGAAAGAAATGGAGCAAGATCTTCAGTCCTCTATTTCTTATGCTGGAGGAAACAAGTTAGAAGCAATCCGTAATGTAGATTATGTTGTAGTTAAAAATTCAATCTTTAACGGTGACAAAGTATATTAAGATTATTTTCACAACCTGGTGAGCAAGATACTTTATTAAGTACTTGCTCATCTTTATATTGTTAATTAATTCCTTTTTTAAATTAGTACCCTCTTTAATCCTATTGTATATCTCAAACGTGATTTATGAATGATTTATCAGACAAACAGGGTTAAGCCATTTCCATATGCTAAAGGTCCCAACCTTTAGCATATGGAAATGGCTTTTTATTTTTATCCGTATCATTTTTTTAAACTTGCGAGACTAGTAAAATCCAGATAATTAAGCTAAAAGAGCAATTTTTAATAAACATCATCTGATAACTAATCATATTAGTTATCTCAGTTTATATACATTATTAGTCTCATAACCAGTGTTTTGGATACTGTCTTGCTTGAAATAAGTTATTATAGATCATTGATATAAAAACTAATAATATAGTTCCTATTGCAATCGAAATAAGGAATCCCCATCCAGCTTGAGAATTAACAGCAACAAGGGCACTTGCTCGTTGCGGGAGGATGAACAGTTTTTGTAAGAGTCATTATTAATAATACAATAGCTAATACTAGACCAATAATGAATAGACTCTTACCAAATATGCTCCAAATAATAAGTGCTGAAGTGGTAGAAATTAAATGTCCTCCAATAACGTTACGAGGTTGAGACAAGATACCTTTATGGGCACCAAATACAATTACACAGCTTGCACCTAGAGGAGCTAATGCCATAGGATATCCTAAATAAACAGCTACAAAACTAATGATAATAATAGCAATGAGTCCACCTATAGCTGAAACAAAGGAATCAATATAATCAATTCTGTCTTTATCTCTAGTTTCGCCCTTCATTTTCTTTAAATAAGCTTTTAATCCTATGTTTGGTTGATTATTCCAACTTTTCTCAAGATTTTTTTCAAAATCCATAATTTACGTTTCCCTCAAGCTTCCTAAATAATTTGACAAGAAATTTGACAGAGTTTCTGCCATATAAAATTATTTTACAGGAAAACAATGAATGTTTAAATATATATCTGGATTTTGTTTATTTTGGAAATTACGAACTTTTCGACCCTCTTTTCATCCTGCATTTTCAATACAAAAAGTTAAGATAAAGCCCCTGTAAAATGCCGAGTACAAGATTGCCCGCTAGACCTTATAACTGAGAAGAATGATAGAATCTTCCGTAAATAATCACGCCTCGTTTGCCGTATAGACTGCCATGAAAACTCTCCATCTATTTTTTTACAACTATTCCTCCAATAGTGAAACTTTTCAGAAACTAAAAAAATCCTGGTAGAATTTGAATATCTACCAGAATTGATAATAGAAAACATTTTCGGTTCAGTTGCATAAAAAAAACTGCTTTTATACCTTTTTAACAAATTCAGATTTTAATTTCATAGCTCCAAATCCGTCAATTTTGCAATCTATATCATGATCTCCATCAACCAAACGTATACTTTTTACTTTTGTACCTATTTTCAGGACTGATGAACTCCCTTTTACTTTAAGGTCTTTAATTACTGTTACAGAATCACCATCGTTTAAGACATTTCCATTTGCATCTTTGATAATTTTTTTATCACTATTTTCAGTTTCTAATTCTAAAGTCCACTCATGAGCACATTCTGGACAAACAAAAAGACTTCCATCTTCGTACGTGTATTCTGAATTACATTTTGGGCAATTTGGAAAATCAGACATAATTTCATTTCCTCCATTCGTTATGGTCCATTCTAATATAATAGTGTTATCCATACAACCGTTAATAGTCGCCCATGTCACGGTATTTCTCAATCCGTTTGATTCGTTCCACAGACCCTTATCGGCAATACATTCATTGTTTTTTCCCAAGTGCTGGTACTAAAATGTACCCACTCTATAGAACCCAAAAAGGTTTTACTATATAATTTTAAGGAAAAGCTGAAAAAGTGTGGTGAATCATTTGTTTAAACTCTTATTAATAGAAGATGATACGACGTTATTCAACGAGATTAAAGATAGATTAGCGCAATGGTCTTATGATATTTATGGGATTAGTGATTTTAGTAAAGTGATTCAGGAATTCACAGACATAAAACCTGATTTGGTCATCATTGATATACAGTTACCGAAGTTTGATGGGTTTCATTGGTGCAGAATGATCCGGACCCATTCCAATGTTCCCATCATCTTTTTATCTTCACGTGATCATCCTACCGACATGGTGATGTCCATGCAGCTTGGAGCTGATGACTTTATTCAAAAGCCCTTTCATTTCGATGTACTCATCGCAAAGATACAGGCCACCCTTCGCCGTGTCTATAATTACAATACCGAAAAGATCGAATTGAAAACCTGGTGCGGCGCAACTGTGGATTACGAGAAGAACACGGTATCGGCCGAGACTGGCACAATCGAATTGACGAAAAATGAAATTTTCATCTTGAAAAAGCTCATTGAACAGAAAAATAAGATCGTAAGCCGGGAAGAATTAATCAACAGCTTATGGGATGACAAACGTTTCATAAGCGATAACACCCTTACAGTCAATGTGAACCGTTTACGGAAAAGACTTGATGAACTTGGCTTAGGGCGCTTTATCGAAACGAAGGTTGGACAGGGCTACATCGCTGTTGAAGAGGCAATTATATGATTAAAAAATATATAGTGGAAAGATTCAGTTGGATTATTTTCTATATACTCCTTCATCTTTTTATCATCTTTGTCGCTTTTATTGATACGGCAATTCCACTAAAGCCCATCCTCTATATTGTCTTTTTATCGATGATTATGTTCAGTATCTTTTTAATTGTCCGTTACAAAATAGAAACGAAATTCTATAAAAGTTTAGAAGACCGGGAAGACAATCTTGATTTAACAAATATAGCCGATCCAGACAGCCCTTTTGAAAGAATCATTGAAAACAGCATCATGAATCAAACCGAATTTTTGAAACAGTCTGCTTCACAAGGTCAAATGACTTTAGAACAGGAGAAGGATGAATTATTATCTTGGATTCATGAAGTGAAAACACCCTTGACGGCCATGCACTTAATGATTGACCGCTTGGATGATGAAATGCTGAAATCCCATTTGACTTATGAGTGGCTGCGCATTCACCTTCTTCTTGACCAGCAGCTCCATCAAAGGCGCATTCCTTTCATCGAAAATGATTTGTATATTGAGAATACCGATTTGGAAACAATAATCTTTGATGAGATTAAAACGCTGCAATCATGGTGCATTCAAAAAGGGATTGGCTTTGACATTCATTTAGAAGTAACCGAAGTGCTTAGTGATGCCAAATGGCTGGCCTTCATCATGAGGCAGCTCTTGACCAACTCCATCAAATACAGTGAAAACTCAGATATCACGATATATAGCCATGAACAAGCTGAACAAACGATTCTTGAAGTGAAGGATTCTGGACGGGGCATCGACCCAAAGGATTTATCCCGCATATTTGATAAAGGATTTACATCCACGACAAATCACCGTGACAATGCGGCAACAGGCATGGGGTTATATTTAACCAAGAATGCTGCTGAGTCCCTATTCATCTCCATTGATGTAAAATCAGAGCTTGGGACCGGAACGACCGTTACCTTGAGCTTCCCAAAAAGAAATGATTTCGTGAATATCACAAGCATGTGACAAAAGTGTCACATGCTTTTATTCTTTGTTCGTCCAAACGAAGGAAAAGAAATACATTGCCTTTTATAATGAGGATATAGAAAAAAAGGAGTGTATCCAAATGAATATATTAGAAGCGAAAAAAATCCATAAAAGCTATGGTAATAAATTTAATAAACAAGAAGTATTAAAAGGACTGGATATTAACATCCAAGAAGGCGAATTCGTGAGTATCATGGGAGCATCAGGTTCAGGGAAAACGACATTGCTCAATGTTCTCTCCTCGATTGATAAGATTAGCAACGGGAGCATTATAATCGATGGAAAAGAAATTTCCGGTATGAAAGAAAAGAAACTGGCCGAATTTCGAAAGAACCATTTAGGCTTCATCTTCCAGGAATATAACTTATTGGACACACTGACTGTCAAAGAAAATATCCTTTTGCCCTTATCCATTACAAAAACACCCAATAATGAAGCCGCACAAAAGTTTGATACCGTGGCGAAGGAACTGGGCATATATGAAGTGAAGGATAAATACCCAAATGAAATTTCCGGTGGTCAAAAACAGCGTACGTCTGCAGCACGGGCTTTCATCCATGATCCAAGCATCATTTTTGCGGATGAACCGACTGGGGCGCTAGACTCCAAATCAGCTTCCGATTTACTGAACAAACTGAGCGAAATGAATAAAAAGCGCAAAGCGACGATCATCATGGTAACCCATGATCCAGTGGCGGCCAGTTATTGCAGCCGAGTCATTTTCATTAAAGATGGACAAATCTATACGCAATTGAATAAAGGTGAAGAATCCAGACAAACCTTCTTCAAGGACATCATGAAAACACAAGGTGTTTTGGGAGGGGTTCAAAATGAGCATTAATCAACTCATCTTTCGAAATCTGAAAAAGAATCTGAAGAACTATTACCTGTATGTGTTTGCCCTAGTCTTCAGCGCTTCCCTTTATTTTGCCTTTGTCACCTTGCAATATGACCCATCAATGGATAAAACGGAGGGTACAGTGAAAGGGGCCGCCTCCATCAAGGCTGCATCGATCCTGCTTGTTGCGATTGTTTCCATATTCCTTTTATATGCCAATAGCATTTTCATAAAAAGACGCAGTAAAGAAATTGGCTTATTCCAATTGATAGGCATGACCAAGAACAGGATATTCCGTATCCTGAGTGTGGAAAACCTGATTTTGTATTTCTGTTCCGTATTCCTGGGAATCTTTGTAGGGTTTGCGGCTTCAAAATTAATCATCATGATTTTATTTAAAATTACTGGTGTCCAGGCGATCGCGACCCTTCAATTTTCTTTTCAGCCGCTTGTTCAAACCGTGCTCGTTTTTAGCGCCATCTATCTTTTCATCATGTTAATGAATTATGCCTTCATTAAAAGGCAGACCATTTTATCATTATTTAGAGTGACTTCAATGACGGAAGGAAAAGTGAAAAAGGTTTCGATTTTCGAAATGATCATCGGGATATTCGGGATCATCCTGATCATTGCTGGCTATGTCGTTTCATCCAAATTATTCGATGGAGCTTTTTCAGAGATGACCGAGCTTTTTATGGCCATGGTCTTCATTCTGGCATCCGTCATCATCGGGACCTACCTATTTTATAAAGGTTCCGTAAGCTTTATTTTTAATATCGTCCGTAAAAAGAAAAATGGATATTTGAACATCAATGAAGTATTGTCCCTTTCATCCATCATGTTCCGGATGAAATCGAATGCGGTATTATTGACGATCATCACGACCGTTTCCGCTTTGGCGATTGGATTATTATCATTAAGCTATATCTCCTACTACTCAGCAGAGAAGAGTGCACAAAGCAGTATCCCTACCGATTTTTCCATGACGAATATGAAAGATGCGGATGCATTCAAAGAAGCTTTATCAGACAGTAAAATCGATTATAACGAAAAGGTGATTGATGTCATTCAAGTGGATGTCAATGTAAAGGAAATAATGGAGACCAGCCTGGAAGCTGTGAACTTTGATCCAGACATCATGACTGTCCCCGTCATCAGTGATGAATCCGTTAAAGGAATCAACCTTGCTGAAGATGAGACCCTTTTCAGCGGATACAGTAATATGATGGAGAAGGTCATGTCCTTGAAGGATTCCGGAAAGATTGAACTGAAAGGAAAACACGAAGTCATTCCGCAAACATATATGGGATTGAATGATGATACCTTCTTGTCCTACTATTTTACGAGTGGCGGTTTGCCCGTTGCCATTGTAGACCAAACGATATTCGACCGTTTGAAAAAGGATATCGACCCGAAAATCCAAAAAGTATCATCGGTGAATATCGGGATTGATGTGAAGGATGAAGCTGAACTTGAAAAGGCGAATGATATTTTCAATAAAATGAGTTTCAGAGAAGAATATGGAAATGGTTCCCAATTAGAAATGTTCAACACCCAGAAGAAGAATATGGGCCTTATCATGTTCATAGTCGGCTTCTTGGGATTAACCTTCCTCGTCACATCCGGTTGTATCCTATATTTCAAACAAATGGATGAAAGTGAAGGCGAAAAATCCAATTATACAATCTTAAGAAAACTGGGATTCACTCGAGGTGACTTACTAAGAGGAATCCAAGCAAAACAAGTTTTCAATTTCGGTATTCCTTTAGTCGTCGGGTTGCTTCACAGTTATTTCGCAGTCCAATCAGGATGGTTCTTATTCGGGACCGAAGTTTGGACACCGATGATCATCGTCATGGCATTATACACGGCATTGTATTCGATTTTCGGAATCCTATCCGTTTTTCATTACAAAAAGGTTATTAAAGAATCACTATAAAAAGAAGTTAATAAAGCTCCATGCCAAAAAGGGCACTGGAGCTTTTATTAACAGTTAAAGAATTTTAGATGGTTTCATCATTTGTTTAACTAATTCTCTATTGCGCTTTTTAAAGATTTCATTATGTGACGAGACCATTCCAATTTCATTAGCGTCAGGCTGGATAAATTGTTTTGCCTTGTTTACAGCATTTGCTGCATCTTGGAAGGTACCTGCTATTAAATTTAACTTCCCATCGTGCTTTAGAATATCCCCAGCGGCGTAAATTCCATCTATCGAAGATTCACTAGTAGCATTACCTGCAATAAAGTAATTATCTGCTTTAGCAATACTCACTTTACTATTTTCAAGTAGAGAAGTATCACGCTCATATCCATGATTTATAATCACTTCATCAATGGGCAAGTACGAAACCTCTCCAGTTTCATGATTTGTCAATTCAACATGTTCAATTAATTCATGATTAGCACAGGCTACTAGTTTTGTAATCGAAGTATTTAAAATACAAACTGCGGAACTGTTCATTAATTGTGTTGCTTGTGATTCATGACCTGCTAAACTATCTTTTCTGTATGTTAAATAAACTTTTTTGGCGATAGGCTCTAATTCATTTGCCCAATCTATTGCAGAATTTCCACCACCGGAAATGATCACTGTTTTATCTTTAAATCGTTTAAATGACTTCACTGTGTAGTTCAAATTAGAGACTTCAAACCTTTCGGCCCCATCTATCTCTAGCTTTTGAGGATTCAATATTCCACCGCCTACAGCCACAATTATTGTTTTTGAAAAGTGCTTTTGGCCTGAAGCAGTAAGTAATACAAAAATACCTTCTTCATTACGCGTGATTGACTCCACTTTTTCATTCAACACTACTTCTGGGTTAAATGTTAAGCCTTGCTCTACTAGCTGTTCAATTAATTTTGCTCCCGTAATTGGTGTCAGCCCTCCCACGTCCCAAATCATTTTCTCTGGATATACATGAATTTTCCCGCCTAATTGTGGTTGATATTCAATAAGCTTTGTCTTCATTTCTCTTAATCCACTATAGAAAGTGGAGTAAAGGCCTGCTGGCCCTCCTCCAATAACAGTTACATCGAATAAATCTTGCTGTTCCATTTACACTCACTCCTCGGTAACCAATTGTAATTGATTATCATTCTCATTTAATGGTACACTCTTTTCTTACTTTTTACAATAAGGCTTTGTTAAATAACTCTGTTCATTTTAAAAATCAACAGAGTTGTTTATTTCCAATTACTGAAACTTATCATTCATTAAGAGTGTATGAATGATAAATGGCGTATTACCATTAGAATGAAAAATTAGGTTAAATGGAGTAGGTGGTATGGGACGTCAATGAATATTATTGCTAAATTGTTTTTAATCCTCGGAGTCTTAATATTATTATAGAAATTATTCCCAATAGGTTCGAAATCTTATTTTTTATAATATGGAAATAAAACTTGAAAATGATGGGTGCTACGACATACTCCTACATGTAAATATCATTATGCTTTTATCTCAAAATAACGTATTAGATTTACTTCTGTAGGTGTAATGTTAAAGTTAACCTGCCATATTCATAGATACAGCAGTTTAACAGGATAGCTCTCTCTATTCGTATCATTACTCTTAGAAAGTAGATAAGAGATATTGCGGAACACAATGTTGCCTATGCGCCCTTTGGTTGGACAATGACAATCATATACTCCCCCCTCAACTTCTACTTCCATAATAAATCGTTTTAGAATTCCCCCTCTATGAGACATAAAAATCATATTATTAGCTTGGTGAATATGTAGCGTTACCTCTTTAATATTTTTCCTGTAACAGTAAGTTGATGTCAAGCCATTTCAAGATGGTCACTTTGTTAGCATTCTTAGAGCCATCTTTACATTTAATAACATTTACTTTGCGGTTAATAACTACTTCGTAGGTACTCCCCCTTGTTGTATAAGTTGATATGCTTTCAAAGCCATTTCAACGTTTAATCTGTTCTCCGGCATATCAAAATCAAAATCAAGAATCTTTTTTATTTTTTCCATCCGATGATAGAGTGTTTGTCTTACAATATGCAATTTTTGAGCCGTAAGCTTCTTTGAGCGATCAAACTCAAAGTATTTCGTTAAAGTCAGAAGCAATTCCGTTCCATATTCCTTATCATAGTTTATTAAAGGAGAGAGATAGTCCTCAATAAAATGTGCTGTATCTTGATCATGCTGAATTAATTGAATTAGCCGAAATATGCCAAGGTCTTCGTAAAAGGCACTTGTTGAAAATGAACGATAATTTAAAGCTAACTGCGCTTCTCGATAACCAGTATGAGCATCCAAAAGTAACTGGTATTGTCGCCCAACGCCTATACGGATTTGGCTAGATTCACCTTCTCTAACATATAGCAAGGTATCGATCACTTTCAAGAAGCGTTCCTTAGAGGAATCGGCAGTTCCCAGATCAATAGCTAATACAATAATTTGATTTCTTATTGAAGTGATATAGGGTGTAAAAGAATATTTTCCGAACCCAGATCGAATTTTTAAAGAATAATGATAAATAGCAGATTCATTTTCTTCATCCGATAAACTTAATGAAGACGGATGAAAAACATCTTCGATATCAATGATTGCAATTCGATAACGTATACAAGAGTGTTTAGATTTTAACGAAATAAATCCCCTTGCTTGTTCCTCATTATTGATGCGTCTATAAAGTAAATCATTTAACCATGTGGATTCTAGACGCAATCGTTTTTCATCCAAATAATGTTTGCGCAATAAGTCTTGTGAGATTGCAAGGGAAGCGCGATCAAGGATTAGGAAATCAAATTCATCCGATTCACGATCTAAAGCCATAACAAGGTACGCCCAGATTTGATCCATTGCCCCGATCGGTTGGAGAAGAATAGTATGGTTTAATGCCTTCCATTCAACGGGCGAATCATTTGTAATTCGGTCGTGCCAGTGTTCTTTATCTTCGTAAATGGTTTGGAGTAGCTGTTCCATAAAGTCATTTTTCAATCCTGGAATCGAAAAAGGTGTTCCATCTATAGGAAGATAGATAATTGGTGCTTCTGTCTTCTGTTGCAACAACTTTAGAATATTTGATAACCCATGAGTAGTGAGTGACAATGAATGGAACTCTCTTGAAATCGAATCTAATGTAACCAACTTCTCATGATGAGCATTAATGAAAAACGAATGTAGGTCCTGTGCTATTTCGACGAAGTTTATGAATTCTTTGAAAATAATAATCGGAAAGTCATACTCATTTGCCATTTCGATCATTTCTTTAGGAATATTTTCGAAGTAATGTCCAAGTTCTATACATAAACATGAGGCGTTGCGTTCGATAAGATTTAACAAAAATGAAGTATTAGAGGAGTCTTTCCATTCAAACCCAAACCCGGTAGAGAGTATCAGTTCCCCTCCCTGAAAGATGGTATCATCAAAAAACGGAATTTCAAGGACATGTGTCCATTTGACTTGACGGTGCAGCCCGTTTTCCCCTGCAACTACCTCCGTCTTTGAAAAGAGTGAGCGCTTAAGAACATCTTGTACTGTAAGCATATGTACCTCCTCATTTTATAATTGTTAGCTGTATCATATTATAACTATACTAGAAAGTCTAAGCCCATAAAATATGGATCCCTTTCTCTGTTTACCCCCAAGTAATACGATCAGTGTCTATAAGTACGTTCTTTTACGTGCTTTGATGAAATAACTTAATCAACCTGAGAATCTTTCATAATAGTATCCATTTATACCTTTTTTCATCTATTATAGGTGCGCATGAATCTATTCTATAGAATAACAGTGGAGTACTGAAACTGAAAACAACCAAAACACTAGATGAAAAATGTAAAAATTATCATTTTTTACCAATTTTGCATTCTTGAAAGTCCAGATGATCTGTCCTAAGGGATATAAATAAACGTGCTTGGTTAAAAAAAAACTAATATAAATTTAACCTCGTGTCTAATGTAAGGGTTATCATTTTCCTGTAAGATTTTAGAATGTTCTATTAATTAAATGCAAATAAAAAGGAGAATGAACAATGATAGTAGGAGTTCCTAAAGAATTAAAAACTGCAGAGACTAGAGTGGGATTAAATCCAACATGGGTAAAAAAATTAACAGCTTCCGGTCATGAAGTACTAATACAAAGCATGGCAGGGGAAGCTAGTGGTTTTTGTGACGAGGAATATGTTTTGGCTGGAGCAAAAATAGTAAACACGATTGACGACATTTATGAGAAGGCAGAATTTGTTGTTAAAGTGAAAGAACTTCAACCCTATGAATACGGTCTTCTTAGAGAAAATCAAATGATAATGGCATGGTTTCATTTGGCGGAAGATGTTAATCATGAAATGACACAGGCATTACTAGATACAAAAGCAATTTCATTATCAATGGAATTAATCGTTTTACCTGATGGGACAAGACCTACTATTAAACCAATGAGTGAAATTGCAGGAACATTAGCAATGCTTGAAGCAGTCAAATATGCACAATATGGTTATGGTGGAAAGGGAATACTTCTCCGGAAACTGGCCGGTTTGCCGTCGAGCAAAGTATTCATACTTGGTGGTGGCAATGCTGGACTCAATACTGCGCAAGTTGCTGTGGGTCTCGGATTGAATGTAACAATCATGGAAGCATCAATGAAACGCATTGATTATTTGAACAATCAGTTGCCACAGGTGGACATTTTGTGTTGGGATAAAGATACGATGTTCGAAGAACTTATTCAAAGTGATGTTTTAATTAATACAATTTATCCGATGCCAGGGGTAACCGAACCTCTCATAACACGAGAGATGGTCAGTAAGATGAAACCTAATTCTATTATTATTGATATTGCAGGAACGGGTATAATTGAAACCTCACGTTATACGACTTTAGAGGAACCAGTATATTATGAACAAGAAGTCCTACATTACTGTGTCCCGAATATGCCGGCTCTATGTCCACAAACCTCGACAAACATGATGTTGATGACAACCGGCCCATATATTATGGACATTGCAAATAATGGATTGAAGGACGTTATAGTAAATGATGTAATCGTAAGAAATTGTATCAGCACTTTGAACGGTGAAATTGTTCATCACGAAGTTGGGATCAATCATAACATGCCTTATACAGATATAAATACAGAGTTACTATTGTCCAAATAATAAAACGTCCTTAGAGTCATCTCATATTTCTACGTTTCATTTCTATGAATAGAAATCAGTATACAAGTTATTGAACGAGTCGCTACTAAAGAAATTCCAGGAGTCAGTAAAGATGCCAGCGAGAAGATTTTTCCAGGAATTATATAAAATATAATATACATTCCAATGAATTATCCATTCTGCAGCCGGAATTCTTTACGAGGAATGGGGAGATAAGTTCTACACAACAAATTCATGGATAATTCAAATTAGGCTCCCTAGCATCTTACTGACTTTTTTATGATTTCTAGAAAACCACGTATTAAAAAAGCTACGGAAGTAACAATATAGATCCCATTTCTTGTAAAAGGTTAAATCAGGTAAAGGAGGAGAGTATTTTACATGTCAAATTTAAGGAAAACAGATAGAACACTTACACTCATTCCAGTTGTGTTGTTTGGTTTTTCATTTATGGGGTTAACCACAGCTTTTACTACGTATGGTATTGCGGCTAATATTTCCCACGGTATGGTTCCGGGGGCAATGATAGTTGCTCTAGTGGTAATGATGTTTACTGCTTACAGTTATGGGAAAATGGCAATTGCGTTTCCATCTTCCGGTTCTGCTTATGTTTATACGCAAAAATCGATCAATCCCTCTGTTGGATTTCTTGTCGGATGGGTGATCTTAATGGATTATTTATTTATGCCAATGGTAAATTATTTAGTATTTGGTATTTTTTCTCAGCGACCTTTCCTACAATTCCAAGTTACATCTGGATTGCAGGTATGTTGATGCTCGTCACTTATATTAATATTAAAGGATTGAAGTTTGCTACAAATGTAAACGCATTCATAACGATTTTTGCTTTTCTTTTTATCCTTATCTTTATAGGTTTTTCTATTAAGGAAATTTTTATGGGAGAAAGCACGGCCACTCTTTTATCTCTTGAGCCATTCTATAATTCGAAAGAACCCTTTTCTTATACAATAGCTGGAGCAGCATTATTATGCTTTTGTTTCCTTGGGTTTGAATCAGTTACAGCGTTTGCGGAAGAGACAGTGAACCCTAAGAAAACAATTCCCCGAGCTGTTATTTTAATTACTCTTGGTGGTGGTTTAATCTTTACAAGTGTTTCATATTTCTCGTTTCTTGTATGGCCAGAGTATAACACATTTAATAATCCTGATTCGGCTGCCTACGAAATTATTAAACTTGTTGGTGGAAAGGCGATGTACTCAGTATATCTTGCGCTTTACGCATTAGCTGTATTAGGTAGTGCCATGTCGTCCCAGGCAAGTGCATCACGAGTCCTCTATACGATGGGGCGAGATGGACAGTTCCCTGAAAGGTTCTTTGGCACCCTGCATCCGAGATATAGAACACCCGTAAATAATATACTGATCATTAGTTCTGTCTCTTTGCTTGCTTTATTTTTAAGTTTAGATCTTGTAGCATCATTTATTAATTTCGGGGCGTTTCTTGCGTATACTTGTGTTAATATTGCCGTAATTGCTCATTATTATATTAGAAATAGAGAACGTTCGGTAAAAGGAACTGTCTTATATTTAATTATTCCTATTATTGGAGCTGCTCTTGATATTTTACTACTTGTGAATCTTGATGTGCACTCAAAAGTTCTTGGAGTAAGTTGGTTAATAATAGGCTTCATTTATTTACTTGTATTGACAAAAGGACTTAAAAAACAGCCACCAGTATTGAAAATTGAAGAAAATATAGTGTAGATTTAAAATAAAGTCACGATGTTTATAAGAAAGATGAAAAACGGCTTAGACACAACTATTATCGGTATGAGACCTACAGGTCGTCATAGATTAATCTAACGAAAAGATTGATGTCGTAGGTCAATCCTCACCTTGTAAAAAGAAATAAAGAGAATCGAGATAACACTCAGTCCAAAAGTGATAAAAAAGACGCTCTCGTGATTGCGGGTATGAAACAATCAATGGGATTGTTGTTACACTCTCGATTCTTCCCAATCAATCCGTTTTTGACGTTGGTGAGCACTACGGTTCTCTACAACTTCTCTGGAGGAAATCCAGTGGTAGAAAAGGATTTCTTGGCGCTTAATTACTCTTTCTCTTATTATGATAAAATTAAGAGAAAGGAACCTTTTGTTATCACCAGAGGAAGAGAAATCAAAAAAAGTGCAGTCATATCTCATTTCCATCAAGAATAGAGTATATGCTACACTTTTTTTACTGTCATTAATGTTTAATTTGTATGAGGTCTCTTACCATCTGAAATAAGACTATTAATTCTTTCGATAATATCGGGAAGTTCACTCATCGTTTTAATTGTAAAATCAGCCCCATTTTGCATAAAGGAGTTTGCAGTTTTAGAGATTACATTTTCTTTATCAAATTCTGATAGATTAGTAAACTCATCTAAACTTAATCCCATCTCAGAGCTTCCAATAATGACTCCAACTGACCAAACTCCTGCATTTACTCCCTCTTTAATATCTGAAATGGTATCGCCTACTTTTACTACTTTCCATGATGCCGATAGCTTTAATTCTTCCATATTTCGATAGATCATATAAGGATATGGTCTTCCAATAGAATTTGTTTCATCAGGGGTAATATAAAAATCTGGCTTATACCCTTTTTTCAACGCATTAGGTACGACGACGTCCATCATCATATTTGTATACCCTGTTGTCGACCCTATCCTCAACCCTTGATTTCTTAATACTTCCAGTGTCTCGATAACTCCTGGAATTGGATCTGTATAATCCGACAATGATGCCATAAGTGCTGGCTCGAATTCAGCATACAAATTTTCAACATCTTGTTCATTAAATGATTTTCCGTATTTTTCTTCCCATAAGGCAGATACTCTAGGCATGGTCAGCATAGCACGGATATGGTCAATTTTCAGCATACCCATTGGAGCCCTTGCTTCTTCCATCGTAACTTCAATACCAGCATTTTTAAATATATCAACAAATACATTTACTGGCGCAAAACATCCAAAATCCACTGCTGTCCCAGCCCAATCCAAAATTACTCCTTCTACTTTGTTCATATTGTCACCACTTTCATATATTTTTCTACAATATTACATAATTTTTGGATATCTTCTTCATAGATTTCACCGATGTTGCCGATCCGGAATGTATCTATGTCAGTCAGCTTTCCCGGATAGATTACATAGCCTTCCTCTTTAATAAATGAATAGAAATCTTCAAAGTTAAACTGTTCATCTGGAAAAAGGAATGTTGTAATAATAGGAGATTGTTTTTCAGGTGTGATATATGGATGAATGCCCAATTTACCCATCAACTCTCTTAACCTATCATTATTATTTTTATATCGTGCAAATCTAGCTGAAATGCCGCCTTCTTCATTTAGCTCCTCTAACGCTTTAGCAAATGCAGCCACTACATGTGTTGGAGATGTGAATCGCCATTTCCCATCCTTATCCATCTCTTTCCACTGATCATATAGGTCCAGTGACAAACTGCGTGCTTTTCCTTCACACTCTAAAAGTTTATCAAGCTTCGCAATGGCAAATCCAAATCCCGGGATTCCTTGAATACATTTATTTGCACTACTAATTAAATAGTCAATTCCCAGTTCAGGTACATTGATGTCTATTCCGCCAAAGCTACTCATGGCATCTATAATTAATGTTTTTCCTTGTTCCTTCGATAGATTTGAAACCATTTCAATCGGATTTAAAATACCTGTTGTTGTTTCACAATGAACCATTGCAATGTGTGTAATTGCCTGATCTTCTTCTAAGATACTCCTGATCTCAGCTTCTTTTGGATATTCATTGTATTCCACGCTATATTCCGTATAATTCAGTCCAATACACTGTGCCATTTTCACAATACGTTTACCATACGCTCCATTCGTTACAATCAGCACTTTATCGCTTTTAGATATAGCAGTCGTCAACACCGATTCAACAACAAACGAACCACTTCCTTGCATAAGTACAACGGTATACTCCTCTTTTACAGCACATGCTAATTCGAGTAGCTGGGATCTGATTTTTTGTGTAATTTCTTTATAATCCTTCTCCCATGTGCAACGGTCAACAAGCATTTCTTGTTTCACCGTACTTGTAGTAGTCAATGGACCAGGTGTTAAAAGTTTATAGTTATTCATATTCCTTCACTCCTTACATAATTATTTAGCTGATTTAAAGTAATCTTGATGCTGCTGTAATAGTTCAACTGTTAATGGTTGTTTATATTTCATTGGGTGGGCCGGTTTGTTCATATCTTTCACCGTTTCTCCTTCATAAAGAGCGACCGGATAATGTGTCAATAAATCTTGTCGTGCATCTTTAGTGATTGTTTCTGCCATTTTCATTGCTAAGCTCGACGTTGCATTGTCTTTATTCACGACAGCCACTGATTCTGTATAGGAAAAGTTCCCCTCAACCGGATCGACATACTTTATCGGTAAGCCTGACTCTTTTGCCATCACAGCTTGGTAGCGCAAACCAAAACCTGCAGCCACTTCCCCAGATTGCACTTTATTAATTGGACCCGAGCCTGAGCTTTCAAGATGCGGACCGCAATTTGCAATTAAATCATGGAGAACCTTTTTCCCCTCTTCCTCCCCGTATTGGCTAATAATTGCTTGAACTAACAGCCACCCTGTCGAAGAGTCCAATATGTTTGGAATCGAGACGGACCCTTTAAACTCTGGTTTTGTTAAATCTTTCACTGTGGCTGGCATAGGTAATCCCTTTTGTTTGAGTACTTCGGTATTTACGAAAATTGAACCTGTATTGGCTAAAATCGGCGTATAATAGGCTGGATTTTGCTCCAGTGGTTTTGTACTAAATGTTAGGTCTTCAAACATGGAGTGTTGCTGCTGAGCACTTTCGATGAAATAAGAGCTCATCGTCACTATATCAGCCTCAATTTTATCTCCCTCTGCCAACAGTTTCCCGCCTAATTCAGACGTACCAAACGATTGAAGAACATATTTCCCCTTGTATCCAGCTTCTTTCAATGATGTTTCTATAGCTTCAGTAGCTTCTTCATCACCATTTGTGTAGATGACCACTTTTCCTTCATCTGCTTTGCTACTGGTACGACCTACCAGTAAAAAAATTAATCCTATAGCAACTAGAGATAATAATGCTACTTTCATCGTTTTAAACATAATATCCTCCTCATTAATGTTTGAATTGTCTTTTTTGATAATGATCACAAAGCAACTTTACGATTAAATTTGTAAAAAAGATGAGTAAAGATAAAATGAATATTTCATTGAATTTGGAGAAATGCTGCAGCTCTTTAATCTTGCTCGCTACTAATGTGGTTTGAGCTGTGACTAAAAAGATAATCCCGCTAATGGTGACCATGCTATTGATAAAATAGTAGCTAAACATCTCAATCACCGTCGATGCTGAGTTTGGAAGAATGACCCGATAGACTGTCTTAATCCAGCTATCTCCTAACAACTCTCCAGTTGTTTCCCAACCAGGATTCATTTTAGATAAAGAGTTTTTCGCCATTAAATAGGGTGTCGTAAAGAAGTGGACAATGTTACAAAGAACAATGATTGTAAAGGTTCCCTTCCAACTGCTTCCGTTAAAAAGCAGTAAATACGATAAACCTAAGACCATGCCTGGAACCGTATTCGTCAACATTGAAATAACATCAATAGACGATTTCCACTTTAGAGGTGTACGGACATTTAATACGGCTGAGCAAAATGCGATTAACGTGCCAAATACTGCCGTCAAAATGGCAACAAATAAGGAGTTTTTGTAAACCGCTGTTAAATCGCTCGATTGGAATGTGTCAATAAAGTGCTTAAGTGTGAACGAAAGATCGTATGGAAAACTGTTTAAAAATGGTGCAATGAACATGACAGCAAAAACGGAAAGCATCCCTATTAAAACCAGTAATGAAACCATCCCAAAACATAAATCTCTACCTTTATGTTGAGACAATTCTATATCGCTAAACTTGTCATAATGAAAATTAAATTTTCCAAGATAGTTTAATAGTAAAACGCCAAATACTACTGGAATTAGCATCAGAACGGCAATGGCCGCACCATTATTAAAATCTGGGATGGAACCAAGCATCACTTGATACAGTTGAGTCGCAACTACGGTATACGTCCCGCCGACTGAAGCCGGTATTCCAAAATCCGTAAAGCTCAAAATAAAGGAAAGTACAAATGCTCCACCCAAGGTTCCCAATAACGGACGAACGATGGTATTCATGAAACTTCTTATTGTTCCGTCACCCATTAGCTTTGAAACGACCATAAACTTTTTATCAATATACTTGAAAGAATTATTAATAAGCAGAAAGGCTGATGGTAATGTATAAATCACATAGCCAATCAATAATCCGTTAAACCCATATATATCAAAGAGATTTCTACCGAAAATCTTTGTTATGATTCCTTGATTACCAAAGGAATAGATAATCGCAAACCCAAATGTGATTGTTGGAAGTAGCATTGGAACAAGGATCCCCGTTTTAATCGCACTTTTTATTGGCCTATATATTCTTGTACAATGGATGGAATAGGCAAGAGAAAATGCTAAAACAGTCGTAATAACAGCAGTAAGACTGGATATTTTAATGCTGTTCCCAATTGACTCCAACAGTTCTTTATTTGAAAGAATTGAAAGATAATTTGATAGATTGAATCCTTCGCTAGTTTCAAATGAACGAACAAACAAAATGCCAAGCGGAAGTAATAGAAAGGCGGTAAATAACAATAAGATAGGTATATAAATTACTCGCATTGCCGGTTTTACATCAGGCATACTTTTCACCAAATAAGTTAAGTATATTTTCTCTCTTGATCTGTAATTGCTTGAGTATAAATTCCTTTACAAAATCATTGGTGGGCTGATTTATAATTTCTTGAGGTGTTCCAAATTGAGAAATATTTCCCTTATTTATAATTAAAATTTTATCGGACATCGTTAAGGCCTCTTCTGGGTCATGTGTCACAATAATCGTCGTTAACTTAAATTCTCTCGCAATAGATTTAATACGTTGCTTTATGGATTCCTTAATAACACCGTCCAATGCACTCAATGGTTCATCTAGTAATAAAACTTTCGGTTTCATTACGAGTGTTCTTGCAAGCGCTACCCGCTGTTTTTGACCACCCGATAATTCACCCATTTTCTTTGTTAAATGAGGTTTTAGCTCTAAGAAATCAATATATTCCTGCAATTCTTTCTCAGACACTAACCCCTTCTTATTTCTTAAACCATATACAATATTTTCGTATGCATTTAAATGAGGGAAAAGTGCATAATCTTGGAAGACTATATTAAATCCCCGATCCTTCATCGGCACGTTACTCAAATCGGTATCATTAAAATTGATTTTTCCATGATTCATACTCGTTAATCCTAAGATAATATTCAATAAAGTAGTTTTACCGCTCCCACTTGGCCCTAGCAGTGAAACGATCTCTCCTGTTTTAATTTCAAGATTTATATTATCTAAAACTAATTTATCATCGAATTGCTTGCTAATATTTTGTAATTTTAGCAAACTGTTCACCTCCTTTAATACACCCTCAGTATAAAATCTATATGTAAATCGAATTTGAGATTCATGTAAATGCTTTGTAAATATTGAACACTTTATTACCAATTTGGTACTATATTTTGACCAACTAGTGATATAGTTATCATTAAGTCCCCTAGCGCATGTTGAATATGTTATGGGCAAACAGTAAACTAAAATCAATAGAGGGAAAAAGATTACGTTGAATAGGCGGGTGAATCCATGCTTCCACTTGAAAGGCAAAAGAAAATCATTGAATTATTAACGATAAAAAAAGTTATGAAGATAGCTGAGCTTACAGAAGAACTAAAAGTTTCTATTGAAACCCTTAGAAGAGATTTAAACTTTCTTACAAAACAAGGAAAAATCGAAAAAATTTATGGTGGAGTTAAGCTAGTTAAATCACAGTTTGGTGAATCGACAATAGATGAACGTATGTTTAGTCAATTAAAAGAAAAAGAAATGATCGCACAAAAATGCAGTGAGTATATCAACGATGGTGATTGTATTTATATCGATAGCGGTTCGACAACCTATCAAATAGCTAATTATATAAAACAGAAAAAGAAACTAACCGTGATAACCAGTTCGATCCCTGTTGTAAATGAGCTAATCAATAGTGATATCGAGTTATTGATTATCGGGGGAAAGGTAAGGCAGAATGAACAGTCTATTGTAGCTTTTGATTACTTATTTAATTTTAGCGAATTGAATATATCGAAAGCCTTTATATGTGCAAGTGGTATTACAATTGAAAAAGGTATTTCCGACTATAATTTAGATGAAGCAAACACTCGGAAAAAAATCATTGAATTATCTAAAGAAGTCTATGTTGCCGCTGACAGCACTAAATTTGGGAAAGACGTAACCATTGGGATTGCATCGCTGGATAAAATCGATTACATTATTACAGACCATCATTTACACAAAGATTTCATCAATACGTATAAAGAAACGAACACAAATTTAATTATTTCTTAAATGCATAAAAAAAAACGGAAATTATACTTTGTTGTATAATTTCCGTTTTTTATTTCCTTGTTTATTCCCCCTCATAGAAGCTGTAGCTTTCGGTGTGTATAAGGGAGATGTGGTGAAGTACTTATATCAGAATTTTCTGTTTTATTAACATCTGTTTGTTCTGATATTGCTTTTTCTTGATCCGCATTGGACTTATCATCTGTGTTTGCACATCCACTAAAGAATTCGGCTAAGGGGATCCCTAAATCGGTGTGCTAGCCTTCGGTAAGAGCTAAGTAATACTTTACTTTCCCGTTATATTCAACGATTAGCACGTCATCACGCTCTTTTGTTGAGTATATTTTTGCTCCTATGGGTAATTGATTGGCCATACCATCTTTTAACGATTTACTGAAACCATTTGAGAATACCTCTGTAATTTCTCCAACAGATTCGTTCTTAGTCAGTTTAAGCTCATTCACCCATTCAATATCCGTTTTATAAATTATTTTTTCCCATTGGAGAATGTCTGCATTTTTATCGAGTTTTAAAACTTCTTCTGCATCTGGATTTTTAGATGTCACGGTTTTGATTTCTGTATTAAAACAACCAGACAAATAAAAAATGCATACCATAAACATGAAAACCACTATGTTTTTCTTCATCAAACACCTCCATTCAATTAGACGTATGGATTTAACTTTCGTTACTGAATATAGAGCAATATATTGCGTTTGAAAGTTCCGGCTTATGGCAGCCATCTATTTTTTAGGTTATTCATTCATTTTTATCCGAAAAATGCAAATGCCCTTGTTACCAAGGGCATTCGCTCAATCAGATTTAATTAACAAATAGAAATAACTTCCTATGATATTCCTCAAACGTTTGTTGACTCTTTTCCGTATAGTCCATCCACTTCACCTTTTTACATCTTTCCTCTAATCTTTCATTCAGTTCTTCTTCAATTTCATGCATGAAACGAATGATTTCACCATACGGCATATTAAAATGACGAGCAGCGAGCCGGGGTGGGGAATGCTTTACCAGTAATCTCATAAAGTGATCGACCGTGTCCGCTTTTGAAGCGAGATAATCTTCTTCATTCACGATGAATTCATACACTTGTTTTTTCACGCCAGAAAGTTTGGTCACCTCGTCACGCAATAAAAACTCCATTAATCTTTCGTTCATATGACTCTACCTCGAATTTGATTATATTTAAACTCCTTGAGATTATGTATGAAAAAGCTATACTGCTCAACACCTCATTATGACATCGTAAACGTTACCCATCAAGTAAATCCTATCCTTAAACACAAAGCGTAATAATTACGATTTAAATTCTATATGTAAAGTAACATGTATACTCCCCTTAGTCAAGGTTACTCAATGGTTTAAGCTGAACAAGGTTCTAAGATTGATTAAATGATTGGCTTTTTCATGTAAAAAATAGCCCATACCATGTTTTATGTTCATTTAATTATGTAAAAATCTACTGAATGCATATTTTGCATTGTTTAATGTCAAAATATGAGTATGCAAAAGGTGATATGAAATAAAAAATTACCTCTATTATCATTTACTGTAATATTTTTGTTAAAATTTGATATAATAAATGTAATATTTAGTCAATTGTCATTTTTTTATAGAATTTAGTTTTGTAAAGGGGTAAAATATAGCTAATGACATCTTGTTTTTTCTAAATGTTTCCGAGGAGTTATAGGGTGGGTATAGCAAGTACATAGTGACAGCTGAAATGCTGTCCGACATATCGGTTGTTTTCATTTGTTCAGAATAACAATGAAAAGAATAAGGAGTGATTTTTTGAAACCTTCAACAAATCGCATGTTAACCCGTATTAAATCCGTTTATATGTTCATTAGTAATAACGGTACGGTTTCTACTCAAGAGCTTGTAGAAGAATTTGGCATCACTCCTCGAACTGTGCAGCGCGATTTAAATGTCTTAGCTTACAATGACCTTGTTCAAAGCCCAAGCCGCGGCCTTTGGACGACAACAAGTAAAAAGGTAAAGATGTCATCTTAAAAAGAACGACCACCCGAACGAAAATCGATATGTAAAATAAGTTTGAGGCGGACATAATTGTTCGCCTCATTTTTTCTTGCTTATTTATTATTCAGTCGGCTGGCCAGCTTTCAGTTGTTCGAGCTCTTCTGCTGTTAACTCCCTGTATTCGCCAAGTTCAAGTTCTTCATCAAGCTGCAGGCTTCCCATCGAGAGACGCTTTAGATACACGACCCGTTTCCCTACGGACTCAAACATCCGTTTCACTTGATGAAACTTCCCTTCCATAATCGTTAGCTCAATATCCGATGTAAGCCCTGATTTTAAAATATTTAATTCACCTGGTTTTGTTTCGTACCCATCATCTAGGGTAACGCCGTTGCGGAATGCAGCAATGTCTCGCTCCGTTACTTCGCCGTCAATGACCGCAAAATACGTTTTAGGGACGTGTTTTTTCGGGGAAAGTAGTTGGTGGGCAAGCTTTCCGTCATTCGTGATCAGCAATAGGCCTTCTGTGTCTTTATCCAAACGCCCGACTGGGAATGGTTCGAAAACCGAATCCTCTGGCTCTAAGATGTCAATGACCGTCTCCTGGTGTTTATCTTCAGTAGCCGACAACACACCTGGCGGCTTATTCATCATTAAATATATAAATTCTCTATATTCAACCCGTTCACCATGAACCGTTACGATTTCTGTATCAGGATCCACTTGTTCCTTCGGGTCCTTCAGTAGCCGTTCATTGACCTTCACGGCTCCAGATTTCAAGAGTTTTTTTACTTCTTTTCTGCTTCCGTAACCAATATTGGATAATATCTTATCAATTCTCATTATTTCCTCCTAAAGCCTATTCAGTAAAAAGCCTTGCCCACTTTTATGACAGGCAAGGCCAGTATATTTTAATCAGGGGATTACTCCATTCATAATACCCTTTTTTTTACATCGTAAACTTCTATCTTATAATCCCAATTTCTGCTTTAACCTGTCGATCCGGCTACCGAATAAACGATGTGCAAGCTTGCTTTTCAAGGAAAGCGCCGCATAAATGAGGGCTCCAAAAATCGCACTAACCGCACAAATCAAAATCGCCTGGAATCGCCCTTCCGTTGTAAGCCACAGTGATAATAAACTGAACATGCCCCATGCAGCCAGTCCCATTATAATTGAAAAAACAGTTATCAAAACAGATCTTCTGATGGTAAGGCTGTAACGATATCCAGTAAAGTAGGTAATGACATACAAATTCAGCAGCACAGCAGCCAAGTAGCCGAATGCCGTGGCATAAACGGATCCTTCCGTTTCAAACAACTTGATCATCGGGATATTCAAGCTCAATTTGATTAAAAAGCCAACAAGCAGGCTGAGCACCGTATATTTTTGCTGATTGATGCCTTGTAAAATGGCCGCCGAAACGGAAAAAAGCGCAAATAAGATGGAAACGGGCGCATATGCCTTCAGGACACTGATTCCAAGTGGATCATGGCTGTAAAAGGCGCTATAGATTGGATCCGCTAGCACCGACATACCAACAACCGCTGGAATCGTAATGAACAACAAAATTTGGAAGGCTTGGTTCAGCTGGCGGTTTAACTCTTCCGAATCCTCGCTTACATATGCCTTCGTCACCGAGGGAAGAAGCGCCATTGAAAACCCGGTTGCAAGCGTCATCGGAATCAAGACAAGCTTTTGGGCATATACATTCAAAACTCCAAGAGCATCTTCTGCGACATGCTGTAATCCGATGGATGCCATCGCTTTATTAAAAGACAACAAGTCTGCAAACTGAAACAATGGCATCGCGATTCCGACAAATATGAAAGGAATCGACGAAAGAAATATTTCTTTATAGATCTCCTTCAGGGAAATTTCCATCGTCCCCCGGTCTTTCTTCATCAAGCTGTCCAAATGGGGTTTTTGTTTTTTCCAATACCAAAATAACACCACTAAACCGCCGACAGCCCCTACCGTCGCCGCGAACGTAGCTACTTGGATGGCTCTCACTAACTCTCCATCTAGGACATTCAAAACAACATACACACCAGCCAAAAGGAACACGATGCGGACAATTTGTTCGATAACCTGAGATATGGCCGTTGGTTCCATCGCTTCATGACCTTGAAAAAAGCCGCGGATGATGCTCATGAACGGTACAAAAATCAAGGCGAAGCTGACTGCCCGTATGATCTCCGTGACATCCCTGACATCTTCCTGCCTGACCCCAAAGACTCCAGTAAACAGCGGGGCCATCGTATAGAGAATCAAAAAAGCGAGAAAACCGGTGACAACCATTAATTTCAGGCTCGATTTAAATAACTTCTCACCGACGGCGTACTCCTCGAGCGCATTATACTTCGAAATGAATTTAGAAACAGCAAGCGGCATGCCTGCCGTTGCAAAGCTAATGAAAATGGTATATGGAACGTACCCATATTGATAGAGGGTAGCCCCTTTATTCCCAACCATATGTTCAAATGGGATGACGTAAAATAAACCAAGTATCTTGGAAATGATCGCTCCCAGCGTTAATATAAAAGCCCCTTTTAAAAACTTAGATGACATCTAATCCCTTCCTGCCTCTGTCAGTTACGTTTCACACGCTCTTTATCTTATCATATTAAAGTATTTTTTCTATAGAAAACTACACTCAAGTTTATCGTTTTCGAAGATAATACACAAACAAATAATTCCTTTTTTTCTACATTCGCAATCTGACGGGCTCTTGCTATATAATGAAGGGACTGAAAATGATAAAGTGGTGATCAATTTGAAATATGATGTAGTGGTAATTGGCGGCGGTCCTTCCGGATTGATGGCAGCAATTGCAGCCGGAGAAAAAGGGTCACATGTATTGTTAGTGGATAAAGGCGAGAAGCTTGGAAGGAAACTTGCGATCTCTGGCGGCGGACGCTGCAACGTGACGAACAGGCTCTCGATCGATGAAATCATTCAGCATATCCCTGGAAACGGGCGATTTTTATACAGTGCTTTCTCAGAATTTAATAACGAAGACATTATTCAGTTCTTTGAAAAATTAGGTGTGGCTCTAAAAGAAGAGGATCATGGCCGGATGTTCCCGGTCAACGATAAGGCGCAAAGTGTCGTAGATGCACTTTTGACACGCCTTTCGAATTTGAAGGTGACCATTTACAAGAACTCTCCAGTTGCTGAGGTTCTCTATGAAAATGGAAAAACAAGCGGAGTTCGGTTAAAAGATGGACAGACATTTGACACAAATGCGGTCGTGATTGCAGTCGGTGGAAAATCAGTCCCTCACACCGGCTCAACTGGCGACGGCTACGCTTGGGCAAAAAAGGCGGGCCATACGATAACCGACCTCTTCCCGACTGAGGTACCTGTACTTAGCCATGAAACATTCATAAAAGATCGAACGCTTCAAGGGCTCGCACTTCGGGATGTTTCATTGAGTGTGCTGAACCCAAAAGGCAAGGCTCTGATTACACACAAGATGGATATGCTATTCACCCATTTTGGTGTCTCTGGTCCAGCGGTTCTAAGGTGCAGTCAATTTGTCGTGAAAGCGATGAAAAAATGGAACCTATCCGAAGTTACAATGAAACTCGATGCCCTTCCGGATCGAAACAAGGAAGAAGTCTTCCAGGACATCATGAAAGAAATCAAAGCTGAGCCGAAAAAAGCCATAAAGAATACATTAAAAGGCCTGGTTCCGGAACGCTATCTACACTTCTTACTTGAGCGGAGCGGCATCGACCTTCAGGAACAGGGAGCGACGATATCCAATGAAAAAATTCGCCGCTTTGCCGAACTATGTAAGGACTTCCAATTTGGAGTACATGGCACCCAGCCGCTTGAAAAAGCCTTCGTCACAGGCGGCGGCGTATCCGTGAAAGAAATCCATCCAAAGGAAATGGCCTCCAAACTAATGGACGGACTATATTTCTGCGGTGAAATTTTGGATATACACGGATACACAGGCGGCTATAACATCACATCAGCATTAGTAACCGGAAGACTAGCCGGCATGAATGCTGCCGTATATGCTCGTTCATAATTTAAGAAGAGGCCGATCCGTTGGGATCAGCCTCTTCTTTTTTGAGGAAATTCGGCCTTCACGTCGAGTAATTCGACCTTCGCGGATTTATTCCGGCCTTCACGTCGAGTAATTCGACCTTCGCGGATTTATTTCGTCCTTCACGTCGAATAATTCGACCTTCGCGGATTTATTTCGTCCTTCACTTCGAGTAATTCGTCCTTCGCGGATTTATTTCGTCCTTCACGTCGAATAATTCGACCTTCGCGGATTTATTCCGGCCTTCACGTCGACTAATTCGACCTTCGCGGATTTATTTCGTCCTTCACGTCGACTAATTCGACCTTCGCGGATTTATTCCGGCCTTCACGTCGAGTAATTCGACCTTCGCGGATTTATTTCGTCCTTCACTTCGAGTAATTCGTCCTTCGCGGAATTTTCCCGACCACAAACCCGATTATGAGAGCATTCAATCCACCATTAAAAACTCTCAGGATGATAGCGATATACTTCTAAATCAATTGTGTCCCGCTCTGTGAATGTGACTCCTTCACTTTCTAGCATCCATTTCTGGTGAGACGCGGCGCCTTCTGCTTTTATACCAATCTCACCTTTGGCATTGATCACCCTATGCCAAGGAAGGTTATATTTTTCGCTGCTAGAATGAAGAATCCTAACAACCTGTCTTGCACCGCGCGGACTTCCAGCCAGCTGTCCAATCTGCCCATATGTCATCACTTTTCCGGCGGGAATATGTTGAATAATCGTAATCACTCGTTCAGTAAAACTCTCCAAATCCCTCTCCCCTTATTAGTAATTTCAGTTAGCCAAAATCGTAATTTTTTCATCGGTTATGAGAACTCTATGATATTTAATCAAGATTGATTTAAGCGCGGCAGGTACTCTGTAATCATCATAAGCACATACAGAAATCAAACCTCGTTCAGTAATCAATTTATCAATACCTTTTTCATATTCACCTATTGCATCCATAGCTTGGTCGTCATTTCCCCATTCAACATGGCCCCAGGTTCTGACGAAAATATTCCTTTCAGAATATGTATCGATATTTTCCAAGAAATAATTAACCATCGTTGAAGGATGGAAATCGCCATGAAAACAGTAAAAATCAAAATTATTAATATGATGCACTTTCGCCAATTGCTCCTCATTTAAATGAAGTTGCAATTTCTTATATACGAAAGGAAAGATTCGATCATTTTCGACGACCAAGATATGATCCCCCTGCTCAACACCGGAAATAATGAACATAGCCTCTTTCTCCATGTAGGTTTCCAGTTCATTAAAACAGTATAATATATGGGCCCCGTTCGATTGCTGTATATCTTTAATCAGTTGTTTCATATTGTTATCCAAAATGGATCTCCCCTTTTAATACATCAGTCACCACAGTGTATTATGTTTAACTTTACCTATTATTCGCGTGTTTGTAAAATTCATTGTATACTATAATCTGTTTTCACTAAATAATATACAAAATCTATGTAGAAGCTAGTGTGAATATTTGCAATATAATAGTATAGCGAACTACCTCTGTCCGCTTGTTTACGAAGCAAAGGTAGCCTAATCCAGTATGATATATTGCTTAATGTACAAATTCCGATGTTAAGCGTCTCTCTTTAAACTACTAATTTATTTAGGCTGTGCACTATAATCACAATTTAAATCACAGGATAATAGGGTACATAACGTGGATTACAATAATAAGGCTGTCTAGGTCCTATGAGGGGCATTTCAAAAGTGTAGGAATCAGAATCGTATAACAACTCTACTTTTTCATCCGACTGTCCGACCAAGAGCAACTTCACTTCTTCACTAAAATAATATTGCATAATGATGCCTCCAAATCTTTTTTTTCTACCCTTCAGCATATTCAAATTGCACAGCAATGAGCCGGTACTTAAGCTGGTTTATTCGATTTTATCATGCACGGCAATAGCCTATTTGACATAAGGTAAACCGACTATATTCTTTTTAGGAGGATTCCTCATGTCACAAGACAATCAAAAGAAGTCATCCGATCAAGACTATCCCATGTATCCCAACTATGGAAAGATCACACGTTACCAAGACCTTCCTATCACGGTTCCGGAACAGCGCCAATATCGCCAACCCGGTGTAGAAAAACTAATGGTGCCCCAACCAATCATTGAAAACCTTAATTACTGCGGCAGCGGGAAATTAACAGGAAAGGTCGCACTTATAACAGGAGGTGACAGCGGAATTGGTGCAGCAGTAGCGATTGCTTTTGCAAAAGAAGGCGCAGATGTTTCTATTGCTTATTTGGATGAACATGAGGATGCCAATCGAACAAAATCGAGAATTGAAGAGCTTGGACAACATTGCTTATTATTGCCTGGTGACTTAAGAGAAAAACAGCAATGTATCCATATCGTGGAAGAAACCATCGAAACATTTGGAAAGCTAGATATTCTTTGTAACCACGTCGGTATTCAATTTCAGCAATTAAGCTTGCTAGAGATCACGGATGAGCAGTTCGATAATACCTTTAAAGTAAACATCTATTCACACTTTTACACAACTCGAGCAGCCCTTCCGTACTTAAAAGCAGGAAGTTCTATCATTAATACATCTTCCGTTGTGGCCTTTAAAGGTCATAAACAATTGATTGATTACACAGCAACTAAAGGGGCTAACATTGGTTTTACTCGTGCACTGGCAAACAGTCTAGTAGATAAAGGCATCCGGGTGAACGCTGTTGCTCCTGGACGGGTATGGACGCCCCTCATCCCCTCTAGTTTCTCCGCAGACGAAGTTACCCAAGTTGACAATCCAATGGAACGCCAAGGCCAGCCCTTTGAACTAGCCCCTACCTTTGTCTATCTCGCTTCCGATGATTCACGTTTTGTTACCGGACAAACACTTCATGTCAATGGCGGGGAAGTGACATCATCCTAACGGCTCTCTATAAATCTAGGATTTACGCAACTTAGACGACATGCCCCCCTTTTTCATTTGACTACTCCAATGATTATGTTAGTACCTTAGGAGTATATCTTTTGCGATTCCTTACAAGATCGCTTTCGGTTTTGAAGGTTGTAGAGCTACAAAATTAGACTACCTCAGTCCGCTCGGTTAAAAGCAAAGGGTAGTCTAATAATGGTTTTATTTATATGACTTAAAATGATAGGGCAGTTCAGCCTTTATCTTTTCTTATAAATAATCATCGCGCTAAAGCAGTAAATCTGTTTCTCTTCCTCTTCACCTGTAGTGGCGACATTGTATTTGATATCGACAATTTGATTATCACGGATGTCTTCAAGGAAGACATTCATTTCATCTTCTAAGTCCTGTTCATGCTCATAATCAAATAATTTCACTTGAATCATCGGCTCTCCCCTGCCCTTTTTACTATAATGATAGTTATTGAGCAGGATTCCCATTTTTCCTTAAAATTATACCTGACTGGTTTTCAAAGCGGATAATAAAGCCACTACTTCATTGCCGACTTCTTCTGTAGAAGACACCCCGCCCATATCAGGAGTCAGGGTCTTTTTATCAACCATTACCTGTTCGATCACATCTAATACTTTTGCGCCCCAATTTTCATGCCCAAAGAAATCAAGAATCTGACTCGCTGACCAAAGAGCAGCAAGTGGATTGGCAATGCCTTGATGAGCAATATCCGGCGCTGAACCATGAATCGGCTCAAACATCGAAGGATAGACTCGTTCCGGATTTAAATTGGCACCGGCCGCCAGACCCATCCCACCTGCAATGGCTGCACCTAAATCGGTGATGATATCACCAAACAAATTGGATGTGACAACGATTTGAAACCGTTCCGGCTGTTTAACAAAAAACATGCTTGCCGCATCAACCAAATAGGAGTGTGTTTCTACATCAGGATATTCCTGTCCGACTTCTTCAAAAACCTGATCCCAAAAAACCATCGAATAATTCAATGCGTTCGCCTTACTTATACTAGTTAGTGTTCTTCCTGTTTTGCGCGCCAGTTCATACGCATAGCGGATGATCCTCTCCGTTCCTTTTCGCGAAAAAACCCCCGTCTGCAGCACGACTTCTTCTGGCTTCCCTTTGAATAACCAATCACCAGCACCTGCATATTCGCCTTCGCTGTTCTCACGGATGACTACCATATCGATTTGATCACGCGTCACGTCTTTTAACGGACAAGGTGCTCCCTGAAGCAATTTAACAGGACGAACATTCACATATTGATCGAATTGCTTTCTGATTTTCAGCAGAAGTTCCCTTAGTGAGATATGGTCCGGAACTCCAGGATAACCGACAGCCCCAAGATACACGGCTTCATACTTCTTCAACTGCTCCATACCATCGTCGGGCAGCATCTTCCCATGCTCGAGATAATATTCGCAGCCCCAAGGAAAATATGTAAACTCGAACGAAAAATCCCCAGCTAATTCAGCCACCTTGTTTAGTACTTTCACGCCTTCATTGATCACTTCGGGACCAATTCCATCTCCCGCAATGACCGCTATTTTATAAACATTCATTCAGCGGACGCTCCTTTATCTATATTTTCAGATTTCAGCACCCTAATTTTAACATATATCACCATTTCCCTCTTTCAAACTCAGCCAAATATCCGTTTTCCGCTGCTTCACCTATAAAGCCGCAAATCTTCTATTTGAAACAGCCATGAGTTGGGTGAGAGAAAAAAATCTATCTCGGAACCACTACGCTATTTTTATGAAAAAGCATGGGTTTAAGAGTATCTGCGTTAAGGATTTTCCGGAGAATTCCCTAGTTATAACCTTGATAAAAGGTTATATAGATATAGGATTGACTAAAGACAAAAGAGCCCTTTCATGGTGAAAGGGCTCCTGCGTCATGCTTTTAAATATGCACGTCTTTCCGCATATTCCCGGCATTGTGAACAAACAGTAATCTTTTTTCTTTCTTTATCGTAATAAAACGTTACGTTCTTAGATTTCCGCTTACAAAAGTAACAAGTTTTTTTGAAAAAACCCATTACTTAACGATAACTTCGCCGTCCCATTCAAGCATTCCGCCAACCATGTTTGCCACTTTATAGCCTTGTTCCTGAAGATAATGGCACACATTTTCACTGCGGCGTCCTGAACGGCAGATAAAAATATATTCTTTTTCTTTATCAAAATAGTCAAGGTTGGCTGGGATATCATTCATACGAATATGTTTAGCGCCCTCAATCATGCCTTCTTGCACTTCTTCGTCTTCACGTACATCAACAAGCTCCATAGCTTCGCCTGCCTCAAGCTTAGCTTCCACTTCTTCTGTTGTAACGATTTTGATTTCTTCCATACTTAGCACCTCAAATTATTGTTTAATTTTTCTTATTTATTATAACAAATATTCCAGCCAAACATTACTTTATGGATTATGGATATTTAAGGTTCACATACAACCGACCAGCTAATTGAAAATGCATTTTCACTTTTTTCTACCATAGGCATTCCATTATGATCAAAACATTTATTACTGGCATCCATTATACCCCGATGACTATAATAAGAATTAATAAAAAGCATGCACATTATCATTAGAAATGTTAAAAAACATGCTAATCCTAGAAATTGTTTTTTATTTTCCCCCATGTTACTCCTCCTTCCATTAACTAAAGTTCTTTCACGAAGTACATGTCTAATAGTATGGTATATACCCTCGGAAGTTCAGCCTTATTTGTAATATGTTCCCATATTTATACTACATGAAAAAAGTCCAGTCCTCCATCCATTTAGATGGTGAGGAACTGAACCCCTATTTTTAAAAACACTCATCTTTTTATTATGTCTATAACCATTCTGATAAAAGCGCACCTAACAAGGCAGCTAATTTAAAAAATAAAACGCCAGCGAATATCATTTTCGCTAGCGTTTTATTTTGAACTAATAAATCATTCTTAATGTCTGAAACCTCGCTCATATTGTTTAGGAATCTCAACTTGTTTATTCAAAGTTTTAGATGCTTCTAGAGACCAGTAAGGGTTGCGCAACATCCCTCTTCCTACGGCCACCAAATCTGCTTCTTCATTTCCAATAATTGAGTTTGCAAGAATTGGATCATCTAATCTACCTACAGCAATCACTGGAATATCCAAAGCTTTTTTAATTTCCCTAGCCAATGGCGTTTGATAGCTAGCATGCGTGCCCGGTCTTCCGTCTGCTCCAATCGGGCCTTCTCCGCCAGAGCTGACATGGAACATATCCACACCGGCTTCTTTAAAGACTTTGGAAAACTCAATACTTTCTTCCAGACCGTATCCGCCTTCCACGTATTCTTTTGCAGAAATACGCATAATTAAAGGCATATCAGCTGGCATTTCGCTTTTCACTGCTTTAATTACTTCTACTCCAAATTTAGTTAAGTCTTTTCCGTATTCATCTTCACGTTTATTCGTAAGTGGCGAGGTGAATTGGTGAATTAAATATCCGTGTGCCCCATGCAATTCAATAACGTCAAAGCCTGCTTGAACGGCTCTTCTAACTGAGTTACGGAATTTATCGACCATTTCCCTAACTTCTTCTGTCTCCAAAGCTCTTGGTGTCTTAAACGTTTCGTCAAACGCGATGGCTGATGGCGCTACCGGCGTTTCTGCATCCTGCGCTTTACGCCCTGCATGAGCAATTTGGATACCGATTTTTGCACCGTATTGATGAACTTCTTTAACAATTTTGGCGAAAGCTTCAACTTGATCGTCAGACCACAATCCAAGATCACCATTCGAAATACGTCCGTCTGGCTCTACATCGGTCATTTCCACTATAATTAATCCAGCTCCGCCAACTGCTCTGCTTACATAATGATGAAGATGCCAATTTGTAGGTATACCATCCTCAGCTTCGACAGAGTATTGGCACATTGGTGGCATAACAACCCTATTTTTAAGTTCAAGCTCTTTTATACGATAAGGTGAAAATAAATGAGTCATATTTTTTATATCTCCCTTACAGATTATTTTTTAATGCATGCACATGCATTTATATCATCTTGATAACTTTGTGTCAATTAATCAGATTCTCTTGAACACCTAATTCTGATGTTGTAAACGTTATCCTCTGTTGGTACATTTATTTTTATTTATGTTATATTTAAGATAAGTAAGCAGAGGTAGGCGAAAATAATTGTCCAGTGAACAAAACCTTATAAATACATGGCTATCCTTTACACGTATTCATGCCGAGCTCTCAAATGAGCTAGATCGGATATTGCAAGCAAGACACCAAACGACTTTAAATGAGTTTTATGTTCTATTATTTTTATCGAAAACTCCGGAAAAAAAACTGAGGCTATTAGAATTGCAGCAGTTAGTAGGCTTAAGCCAAAGTGCGATGTCCAGACTTTCTGTAAGAATGGAAAATAAAAGTTGTGGTGTCATTCAAAGGCTTGGATATGAAGATGATCGCCGTGGTGTATGTGCAACCATAACAGACCGGGGAGAGCTACGACTTCAAGAAATACTAACAACGGTTAATGAAACACTTGAAAAATCATTAAAGACCAGTGATATCGACACTGCACTGAAATTCTTTATTAATGTAAAGAGCAGTCTTCAGGAGAATGAATGACTCATCTGGATAACGCTGTATAGGTTACATGAAATTTTGCGCCCCATTCATCAGAATGCGGGCTTATTTCCTATGTCCGACTTCCTAAATAAGGTTATGGGAAGAAGTAATAACAGATATTGAAAAGGAGATAGACGCACACTCTCGTCTATCTCCCTACATTAATTAAAAGTCGAAATTGTCAGGATCTGGACCAACCCGATGATTCTGATTCAAGTCGCTGATTCGGTTCATATCTTCTTCAGTCAATTCGAAATCAAATACTGATGAGTTTTCTACTATACGGTGTTCTTTTGTTGATTTTGGAATCGTTACAATCCCATTTTGTAAATCCCAACGTAAAATGACTTGTGCTACAGATTTGCCATACTTAGTCGCAATTTCTTGTAATACCTCATTATCCAGTAATTCACCTTGCATTAATGGAGACCAAGCTTCTAGTTGAATGCCTTGTTCCTTACAAAATGCTTGTACTTCTTTTTGAGTCAAGCGTGGATGACATTCGACTTGATTGACCATAGGCTTCACTTCTGCGTCCTTTATTACGTCTTTAAGATGATGAATCTGGAAATTACTTACTCCGATTGCTTTAACTTTTCCTTCTTTATAAAGAGTCTCTAATGCTTTCCAAGCTTCTTTATATTTTCCTTCGACAGGCCAATGTATAAGATATAAATCTAAATACTCTAAGCCAAGTTTCTTTAAGCTTGTTTCGTATGCTGCGATTGTGGATTCGTATCCTAAATCAGCATTCCAAACTTTTGAAGTTACAAATAAATCCTCTCTTGAGATTCCAGCTTCTTTTAGCCCCTCACGGATTCCTTGCCCAACTCCTTCTTCATTTTCGTAAATTGCTGCCGTATCAATGCTGCGATAGCCATGTTTAATCGCCACTTTGACCGCATTTACTAATTCAGGACCTTCTTCTACCTTAAATACGCCCAAGCCGAACCAAGGCATTTTAACACCGTTGTGCAACGTTGTTGTATCTTGTAAATTTTTCACCATAATCAATCTACCTCCAAAATTTCTATTAATTGAAATCATATAATGCCCTAAAGGATCATTACATCCCTTCAAGGAATCTTCCGCATTCACTGAAGGGATGCAATGATCCCTTGACATATTATTTGACCGTGGAAATTATTAATAAGTTTCTTACCCTAACACGCTTCACCTTTCTTACTATTCCCTTCTTTCATTCCTTCCCGCTTTCTATCTTTACTTTCGAGAGCTCGACTCCAACCTGTTAATATTACGGCTACAAACACCATCACTCCACCTATCCAAGCTGTATGGATGAGCCCGATAGAATCCGTAATGATTCCACCTAAGTAGGCACCAATAGCAATTCCTGCATTAAATGCAGCAATATTGATAGCAGACGCCACGTCAACTGCACTCGGGACAAAACGCTCAGCTAACGTCACAACATAGACTTGAAGTCCTGGCACATTCATGAAGGCAAATAACCCCATTAAAATAATAGTAATTAATCCAGCTACCTTAAACGGAGCCGTGAAAGATAAAATCACAAGTACAATAGCCTGTATAAGAAACATATAGAATAGGGCATTAATAGGATTGCGATTAGCTAGCTTTCCGCCAATTGTGTTCCCTATAGCAATGGCCACTCCATATACTAGCAAAATTACGGCAACTGTTCCTTCTTTAAATCCTGTCACCTGCTGTAGCAAGGGAGATAAATAAGTAAAGACAACGAATGTACCTCCATATCCTAATGCTGTAATAATGAATACAAGCAATAAGCGGCCATTTGTTACTAATTTGATTTGATCACGGAACGTGGTGCGAGTAGCTTTTTGTAAATCAGACGGAACAAGGATGCTGTTCCCAAGGAAAGCAATTATGCCGATTGCCACAATAATAATAAAAGCAAATCTCCAACCAAAATGTTGCCCTATAAAAGTTCCAAAAGGAACACCTGTCACAGTCGCTACCGTTAGCCCTGTAAACATAATGGCAATCGCACTCGCTCTGCGATTTTCAGGTACTAAATCTGCTGCAATCGTAGCACCTATTGACATGAAAACACCATGAGCTAAGGCAGAGATGACACGGGCTGTCAGTAATACCCCGATGCCAGTAGCACTAGCCGCAAGTGTATTTCCAGCAATAAACACTATCATAATCCAGAGTAATAAAGATTTGCGAGACATATTAGATGTTAGAGATGTCAGAATAGGTGCTCCGAACATTACACCTAAAGCATATAAGGAAACTGTTAATCCGGCAGTTGTCACTGTAATGTGTAGATCTTTTGAAATTAGTGGTAACAGTCCCACACTAATAAACTCTGTTGTTCCAATTGCAAAGGCACTGATTGCTAAAGCCAGTAATGCCAACGTACTTCTTTTTTATCTATAATCATATTATCTTCTCCTTCTAATTGATTTGTTCTATCATGAAATTGCTTATAGCAATAAAATGTACAGTGATAATCTGTCGACAAATGTTATTATGATTTATAATAGAAATAAAAAACAGTACGTACTTTAAAGTGTTATAGGCACCTTTAAGTGCCTATAAAGTAAGGAGAGTTAAAAAATTATGCAGAAAAAGAAGTACAATATTTCAGTCGAAGCTACACTGGAGGTACTAGGTGGAAAATGGAAATGTGTGATTCTTTGCCATCTAACACATGGTAAAAAACGTACAAGCGAATTAAAACGTCTTATGCCAAACATTACGCAAAAAATGTTGACCCAACAATTACGTGAGTTAGAAAAAGACGGAGTGATCAATCGGATCGTTTACAACCAAGTTCCGCCCAAAGTTGAATATGAACTTAGTGAATATGGACAGAGTTTAGAAAGTATTTTAACCGCGCTATGTACGTGGGGAGAAAATCATATAACCAAAGTATATGGGGATAAGTTTGCCGTTCTTGAGGAAAGTATATTAAATGATTAAAGTAATTCACTTAAATTAAAATTAAGAATCTAAAAACACCAAAAACGAAATCCACTATAGAGGGATTTCGTTTTTGGTTAGGGAAAAATGAGTGCCAAGTAAATGAGTCACCTCTTGATCAAATAAATAAAGCCACCCTAGATTGAATCAGCATATTCCATATTCCCATATCGAATCAATCAAACTTTGCAACACACTGGATTGCCATTTTTCCATGGTCATGAGATTGCATAACATGCTTTTATTAGTTCTTTTTCTTTTGGTATAATAGCATGATCGTATTAAAACCAAATCAATTAAAAGTCATAAATAAACTTATGGAGGAAATATGAGGGTCATTTTAGAGTTGATACGTATTTTATTAATATTAGGATTAGGCGGAGCGATTATTTCCACCGTACTAATCGCCATATATACAAGCATAGGCGTTAACATGGATCAGTATGGCTGGCTAGGTTCTATTGCGATACTTTTTTTATTATTTGTTTGGTATAGAAACAAGTTGCAGTTCAGTGGATGGTACACTGGAAATGGGAGAGAAAAGCTGCCCAAAAAGGTCTCACTGTCACTGATCCTGTGTTCACTCTTATTGTTAGTTTCACCACCCCTTTTAAGCTTATCTATTTAACCAACAATAAACAGGAGAATAGTTCCTGAATTTCAAATAGAGCAGGAGTGAACGATTTGCGGAAACTGTTTAATATTGTTGTTCTCTTACTCCTACTCGGTGGATTTTGGTACGGTTATGGTAATGACATTCAGGAGTCTGGGTTTAAGGCCGGGGTTAGATCCTTTGCATCCGATGTTCGCTCCCTTATAAACGGACCAGAGGTTTCGACTGCCCTGGACAAGCTGAATACCGGAGTCAACTACCTGATAGGCGAGCTAACAGAAACGTTGGATAACGCTTCTAAAGAAGAACAACCTGAAACGGAACAAGTGAAAAAACCAACATTGGAAGCTCCCGCTGAGGCCTCCTTTTCAGTCCGTAATATCGAAATTGGCGACACTAAGGCTGCTGTTGAAAAACTGGCTGGTGTAGCAAAGCGGCAAACCCGGAATGAATATGGCGTAGACTGGTTCGCTTATCACGAAAATTATCAAAATTTCTTCATGGTTGCCTACGATACTGACGATAAAGTTGTTGGATTATATACGAACCAAGATTTAATCTCCTCAAAACAAGGAATTAAACGCGGCACGCCTAAAGAAGCAGTGACTGAAAAATTAGGAGATCCTGTAACAAAACTCCTTAAAGGAAACGTCTATTACCAGATTCGAAGCGATGGCGAATACGATATGTTTGAAATGGATAAGAGCTATGTGACTATCTTCTATGACAAACATGAGAAAAATACAGTTACATCAATCCAAATTATCGACGCAAAATTGGAAAAACAAAAGAGTGCCTATTTTGCAGAAGCCAGTCCGGAGTTAAAGAACGGCTTTGAATATCAACTATTTGACCTGACTAATGCATCAAGGGTTAACCATGATCTCTCGGTCCTTTCTTGGGATAAACAAGTGAAAGTGACCGCTCAGGATCACAGTGCCGATATGGCAGTGAATCATTACTTCAACCATAATAACCTTGAAGGAGAATCCCCCTTTGACCGAATGGAAGATGACAAAATCACTTTTCGAATGGCTGGGGAAAACCTCGCAGCCGGTCAGAACAGCAGTATCTTTGCTCATGAAGGGTTAATGAACTCCATCGGACACAGGGAAAATAAATTACAAAAAGATTTTGAATCTCTCGGAGTCGGCGTCGCCTTTGAAGATAATGCAAAACCGTATTATACAGAAAATTATTTAACAAAGTAATATCAAAAAGCCGTTTCTGGAGAAATCCCGCACGGCTTTTTTTGATTCTATCCTCCTGATTTTAAAAGAATCTCAACACCGTCCTAGAGTTATCTTCTTTACTTTATAGTTGTTTTTTTATTTTTATAATATTCAGTTTATTTTTCTTGACTGGAACTTTAACACTATAAGATAATACTTAAGAGTAATATAATGACAAATTAAACTTTGGGGTAACGGATTTATGATGAAAAGAGGTAGAAAAAAGGGTGCCAACGGTGAACAGAGTCGAGCTTTACTACTCTTCATCGCGGCAGATGAGTTTGCTCGGAAGGGTTATTTTGAAACAAAAGTTAGTACAATCGTTCATAGAGCAAATTTAAGTCAGCCTACTTTTTATCTGTATTTTGAAAGTAAAGAGGCCATTTTTAAGGAGTTAGTTAAGAAATTCCGATATGAATTATTTAATCTTACTATACAGAGCCGGCTTGAAACTGGGCTTGATTTAAACGCTATTCCCCTCAAAATCACCCAAGGATTAGCCGCGATATTTCGTTTCTTTGCTGAAAATCAAAGTTTAACTCGAATTGGTTTTTTTCTCTCTCAAGAGGCTGAAGAAATAAAGAAGCAGTTAGCTGCACAAATAAAAGAAAACCTGATTTATGAACAACAAAATGGCTATTTCCATCCAGATGCTAACATGTTGATTATAGCTGAAAGCTTGGTCGGAATTATTGAACGTTTAACCATAACTCAAATTTTTGAAGAAAACATTCAGCCTGAAATATTAGCGAATGAAATTGTACACCTTTTGTTGGACGGATTGTTAGTTAAGACCTAATAATTCATTTTACTTTTCTAACTATTATTTAAAATATAGTTGATAGGGAGTATTATTATGAATTCTATAAAGCAATCGCAGCAGGAACCGCTCGAAAGAATGTGGATTGCACTTATCATTGAAGCGAAACAAAGCGGAATAACAAAAGAACAGGTCAGAAAATTTATTAGACAGCATCAAATGAATAATGCTTTCGAAACAGATTTACAGCCGCAAATGGAAGATTAGTTTGTAGGAATAATAATTTCAAAGCGAATAAAAGATGGACTCCATATGGAAGTCCATCTTTTATCTGAAAATCTAATTAATTTGTACTTCATCTATATTATTTTCTTGTGATAATCATTGGTCAAAAGCTCCATACTAAACCTTAAACCCCATTAAAAAAAGGATGTGAGTTTAGATGGACTTTTTTCACGGCCAAGAAGCACTTACTATAATTCAGTGGATCTTAAGGGCCATTGTGTCTTACTTCTTTTTACTATTTGCAGCTAAAATAATGGGGCAACGAGCTATTTCTCAGTTAAGATTACTTGATTTTTTAATAGCATTAATTATTGGAAACATCCTTGCCCATCCTTTATCTGATGAACAGTTAGGTTTAAAGGGACCATTGATAACGACAGCCGTATTAGTACTTTTATATATTTTTTGCGTTTTTTTGAGCCTAAAGTGGGGAAAACTTCGAAGTTTTTTTGAAAACTCTCCTTTTCCCCTTATAGAAAATGGGCAAATTGTTTATAAAAGCTTAGCCAAAGCAAGAATCTCTATCGATTTTTTATTATCTGAATTAAGAAAAGAAAAAATTGAAGATATTCAAAAAGTTGCGCTTGCATTATGGGAACCAGATGGTACAATTTCATTTTTTTTAAACCCTCAATATGAAGCCGTAACCCCTGCCGATTTAGAACTAGTAACAAAAACCTTTTCTTTTCCTAGAACGATTATTAAAGAGGGAAAAATTGATTTTAGTGAATTAACCCGCATTGGTAAAGACGAAGAATGGCTTAAAAACCGAATAAAAACTGCATACAGTGAGGACGTATATGATATTTTATTAGCAACCATTGATAATAACGATACAGTGAAAATCTTTTTATACAAATAGATTTTGAAGCTAAACCATATAAAGTAAGTCCTCTTAGCTATGCCTCTATTTAATACGATTTACTTTTACTTAAGGAAGAGAGTAGTTTTATACCCTGAATGTTAAAGGCCATCAAATTGGTGGCCTTCTTAGGACAAGATTACCCCTGTTTATACATAGAGAAAACTTCCCTCTGCTTCTACCAAAGTAGTGTATTTAAGAACTTATACACATCCTCATAAACCTGCTCACGTTCTTTGCCTAATGTGATTATATGGCCAGAGTTTTCGTACCATATCAAGTGTTTATGCTGCGTATCGACTTCACTGAAAATCGCTGTAGCACTGTTCGTATAGTCGGGATCATCCAAGCGCCCTTGTAGAACAAGAGTTGGTGATGTGATTAAATCTAAATTTTCACCAGTCTCATTTATTATATTCACCACATCTTTCAGTTGAGTCATAGGCTCTTCTTCCAACAGCTTCACTTCGGCAGCAATTTGGTCTGCATCTTTGCCTTCAAACTTCTTATAAGCCTGTGCATAATTGAGCAAGCGGTTTTTTTGTCGATCGATACTTTTTCCTTGCGTCGGAGCACACATTGAAACCACCCCTATCACAGGAAGTTCAATTCCTACTTTTAATGAGAACACTCCTCCTAAAGAAATTCCTACAACAGCAATTTCCTCGTAGCCTTCATCTTTAAGGAATTGATAACCATCCACTACGTCTTTCCACCATTCCTTTGGACCTGTTTTAGCAAGTTCCTCGGCTGATACTCCGTGCCCTCTATAAAGAGGCCCGTGACAGGTATAGTCGCGATCATTCAGGTATTTCCCTAATTTTTTCATATCTCCTGTACTTCCGGTAAACCCGTGAAGTAAAAGAACAGCTCTATTTCCACCTCTGTATGTGAATGACTCAGGTGCTTTCACTTTCATCTATCTAGGACCTTCTTTCTGCTCTTGTTGATAAATAGAATCTAAATGATTTTCAAAAAAAAATCAATTAATACCCCTTGAGTGGGATTTCTTCTATCCTATTCCGTATTTTCATTAAAACAGTTAAATCAAGTATATAGTATCCTTACCACACTCTTTACAACTCATCCGTTCAGAAGCACATTTTACTATGATTGATTTTATTTAGCAATCGTCATTTAACCATTTTTTTTAAAAAAGTAAAATATACCTTGTAATACGATGTGCATCGTATTACACTAAAGCAAATGAAAAAAGAAGGTGATTTTTTGGATAAAGAATTGATGAAGGGAAGTATTGACCTCCTCCTGCTTTCACTTCTTTCACAAAAAGAGCTGTATGGCTATGAAATGACGAAGATTCTAAGGCAAATGAGCGAGGGGCAATACGAAATCAGTGAAGGCACCCTATATCCGGCTCTTAAGCGTTTAGAAAGAAAGGAATTTATAGAAGGGTATTGGAAAGAGTCCGAGTCCGGACGCAGGAAATATTATCGTATCACAGACAGCGGCCAAACCGAGCTTGAACGTAAACGCAGCAGCTTTACCTTCCTTGAAAATTTAGTTCGGAAAAGCGCAGAGGATTTCTGATGAAAACAACATTTGAAAGGTATGTAAAAAAAATAGTCAACCAAACCGATTGTACCAAGGAAGAAAAAGAAGATATGTTTGAAGAACTGCTTCTCCATCTGGAGTTGAGCCGGGATGATTTAATAAAGCAGGGGAAGACCCCAAAAGAAGCCGAGAAAATGGCATTAATCCTTTTTGGCGACGAATGGGAAATCGGCAGTCAAATTCAGCAGGCCATTTTTCCATACCGAAAAGAGCTTATGCTGACTTTATCCATCGTTTCAATTCTTTTTACGTTTTCGGTGTATGCGCTGCAACTATTCCAAGAAGGAGATGCTTACATCGGCTGGCTTCTTTTTTCGATACTGACTAGTGCAACTTTACTCTCACTTACACTTAACCTCCTAGTCTCTATCAACCGGAAAATCATGGTCAACACCGTGTTAGTGACCCATGCCCTTGTCTATATATATGGATGGGGAATTGCGTCCGCCCTTGACTTTACATTATTTCCTTTATTCAGCCTGATTATGGCAGCGATTCTCCTACTATCCCTTTACCTCATTTACAAAACAGCCTTGGTTCTTCCAGGATATAGTGGAAAGAATTTAAAAAAAGTAAAACTTCTGCACATTTCCAATATTACACTCGGCATCTTGATTTTGTCAGTTACCTTATTTTTCTTATATGCTTTTTTAATCTTCTCAAGTGACGTCCAGCCGTTTATGCTATTATTTTTCATCCCGACTGTCTTATGGATTTCGTTATATATCCTACAGATTAAACTGTTAAAAAAGCATCCTACGGCATCAAATATATGTGCTGTTCTACAGGTATTACTTGTTCTAGCAATTATTTTTACGATGATGATACTCTACCGTTAAGGAGTCCTTCAAATGAAAAAGAAGCACATCTATCTCATTCTGATCACGCTTGCGATTGTGACTGTCTTGTTTGTCATCGCCGGCTTGATCTTTAAAAAAGAAGAAAATGAAAAGCAGCAGGGCTTAACCAATCAATACGACGTATCCACTCAGGGTACAATTGCATACGTCACACACTTTAAGGGAAAACCACAATTAAAACTCTATAATCCAACATTATCCGTTGAAGAAAAAGTCCTTGAATTGAGCAACGATGAACAAATCCTCGACCCGACTTATTCCTACGATGGAAATATGCTTGCCTTTATTGTAGCTAAAAAAAACCAAGAAGAAGATTCAACTAGTTCCATTCAGCTTCTTGATATGAAATCACAGAAAATCAGTGAATTATTCAAAGCAGACTTCCTGATCACAGAACTCGATTTCACAAAAAGCGGCCGCTCTCTCTTTTATATTGGAGCCGGTTCGTTTAAAAACTATTCGCCGATCACGGGTCCCCGCCCTCACGATCTCGATATTTATGAATTTGATATAGAAAAAAAGGAGTCCACCCAGCTGACCTCTTTTAAGAAATATGGTCTTAGTTCCCTAAATGTCACCACAGATGGAAAAGCCGCTTATTATCAAACCGATGATGATGCGGATGCTAAAACGGCTGATGAGATTTTCGAAACGCATCAACGGATTTTCAAAGTGAAATTTGACCAAACAGGTATCGAAACCGTCACAGACTCTAAACGTGATGTCGATATTTTTGATTTCACAATTGCCCCGGATGAAAAAACGATGATTTTCCAGTCCATCTCCAACGAGCAATCAGGTAGTACCTATATTTATGAGCTTTATAGCTATGACCTCAAAACCAAGACCGAAAAGCAGCTGACCCATCTTCAAGAATACACAGATCGCCCAGTCATCAGCAGCGATTCAAAAACGGTCTATTTTATGGTAGATAAGAAATTCGGCAAAAGCGACCCACAGTATCACCTATATAAAGTGGGGATTGATGGAGACAACCCGGAAGAAATTTTGTTACCTAATTAATAAAAAGGCTTCCGACACCAATTATTGACGGTGCCGGAAGCTTTTTTTATGGGGTTACTCGTGAATTTGGCTGATTTACTCGTGAATTTTCACGATTTACTTGTAAGTTTGGCTAATTTACTCGTGAGTTTCTGTTTTTCTCGTGAATTTTCACGATTTACTCGTGAATTTCTGATTTACTCGTGAATTTTCACGATTTACTCGTGAATTTCTGATTTACTCGTGAATTTTCACGATTTACTCGTGAATTTGGCTGATTTACTCGTAAGTTTTCACGATTTACTTGTAAGTTTGGCTAATTTACTCGTGAGTTTCTGATTTACTCGTGAGTTTTCACGACTTACTCGTAAGTTTCTGGTTTACTCGTGAATTATCACGATTTACTCGTGAGTTTGGCTGATTTACTCGTGAATTATCACGATTTACTCGTAAGTTTTCACGATTTACTCGTGAATTATCACGATTTACTCGCGAACCTATAATTCACACAAAAAAAAGAACCAAATTTGGTCCTTCCTTCTCTACTTATACAGATCGTTTCCTATTTATATTAATGTTTACGTTTATCTTGATTGTCTATTCCCTTATGCTTCCGATAATTGGCGCAGGAGAGCTTCATACAGTCTCCTTGGACATCCGGACCATATTTTTCACGAAAAGCTTCCAGGCAATAGCATCTATCTTCTTCCTTTTTGGGTCCATCCATTGAGTGCTTCCCTCCTACTATTTTAACCGGAGATAACGCGCTTCTCCAGTCTTACATTGATTCGGCCCAACAGCGCGGCACCGATTGACTGAATGACTGTTTTAACAATGATTTGGCCAAAAATCGCAGCGGGTACGGCTTCCCATGGCAGAACGTTGGCACCAAGTGGGCTAAGTCCAATCACAACAAATATCACCGAATCGAAAAATCCTCCGACAATCCCGCTGTAAAATACTCTCCAACTCATCGGAAGTTTTAACCGGGTATAAATTTCAGTATCAGCTGTTTCTGCCACCACGAACGATAGTGCGGAAGCAAACACAATTAAAAGGGTATCTCCTAATAAAAATGATACGCACGCTGATAATATTAGTGCCGTGACAATGCACACATACGTCTTCACTCTGCCAAATTTATTCTGAACTAGATCCCGAAAGATGAAGGTTCCCCCGATTAGTAATGTCCCCATCGGAATAATACACACACCAAGCTGTAATGGTGCAAAAGCTGCTGTAACCACATTCGCGGTGACAATGGACACTAAATACAATATAATTCTTAACATTTCTTACATTCTCCTTATACAAAAAAAACAGCACCCTAAGAAAGAGTACTGTTCTTCTTAGTTTTTTTGAGAGGGTAGCTAGAACCTCTTCCGCATGAGCGGATTATCTTTTTCCTAATTTATCGTAGCTTGAAAACGAATGGAAATCAAGAAGTTTCCACATTACCTATTTCTAAAACGAATTCAGTAAATACTTTATTAATAATTAGACTTATGGCTGATGTTTCGAATTTTGTTACTACATATGTGGATTGGAGTAGCTCCTGTCAAATCATTTTATTCTAATATTTGACAATTGAAAAACACTGCTATATGATGTTATTAACCACTGGTCAATAAATATGGAGGTGATACTATGTCGCCAAGGAAATCAGAAGGAATAGAATTATCTAAGGAAATGGTATTGAATGAAGCCCGGAAACTTTTTGCATCCGTTGGGTATTCAAAAGTTTCAATGCGGCAATTAGCTAAAACATTAGATTGTAGTCATGGCGCCATTTATTATCATTTTAAAAATAAGGCCGAAATATTTTATAGTTTGGTAAAAACGGATTTTTCTCTATTGAATAATAAAATAGATGATATCATCCTAACTGAAAATAATGCTTCTCAAAAAATAGAGAAGATATTACTATGCTTTATAGAGTTTGGGTTAACCCAGCAAAATCATTATGCAATCATGTTTTTATCTAAAGAAAAAGAAATTCAACATTTACTTCAACTTGATTCTAATAAAACATATGAAAAACTAATCAGTTCTCTGACTGACCTTACAGAAAATAAACTAAACCCTGCATCAATATGGTCTATTTTCCTTTCGCTCCACGGCTTTATAACATTTTATATTAATACACAACTTTCATATCAAGATGTAAAAAGCTTAGCTAATTTTCACGTTAAAAATATTATGAAGAGTATTGTATAATTTTTTGCACATACATTGACCAATGGTTAATAAAGATTAGGAGGCTTAAATATGGTGAAAAAATTAATACATTCTGAAGGGCTTATGGTTCTTATAGCGATAATTTATATCTATTCAATAAATGAATTTAGCTGGTCGATTTTCCTTTTATTACTATTAACACCTGACATTTCTATGTTAGCCTATCTAATCAATAATCAAATTGGTGCCAAGGTTTATAACTTGTTTCATACTTATACAATATCAATACTCATCATTTTACTAGCTGTTTCTCTAAACCAGGATACAATTTTAATGGTAGGTTTAATTTGGACGGCTCATATTGGAATGGATCGTTTTTTAGGATATGGCCTTAAATACACAACGGCTTTCAAGGCTACACACATTCAGGAGGTATAATAGTGGTATTTAGTTTATTGTCCGCATAAAAAAAGCAGTGTGATTGATCTTGCGCATCACACTGCTTCTTACTCTCTTCCTTTACACTCCCCGCTTATTTCCCCATATATACGTATGCAGCTGCGGCAGCACTTTCACATTTCTAAGTTCATCATCAGCTATTACTTTATCAATTAGCTCTTCATATTTTTTCAAAAGTCCGCTAATCAGCTGCTGATCATTAGCCGTCCTGCTGTCATCATTGCCAACCTGCAAATAAAAAGGAATATCCGGGTACCGGAAATGTACGTTTTTCGCATACTGATAATCTTCATCATCAAAGATTACAACCTTCAACGAGACATGATTATCGGGATGTCGATTGGCAAGATTAGATATTATTCGATCAAGCACCTCAAAGTCCGTGTTCATCCTAGAACTCGGTGGCTTAGGTGAAATAGTCAGTTCATCAATATCGAGAAACCAATCCTGCCAACGGCTTCCCTGTGTTTCCACGCCGGTTTTCATTCCATTATCTTTTAAAATTGCTATCAAGCCATCTAGATTTTTCAGCAGTGCTGGATTTCCACCTGATATTGTAACGAAGGAAAAGCCCTCACCGCCAATTCGCTTCAGCTCATCCCATATATCTTCGGCAGTCATTTGAACTGTATCTTCCTTACCAGTCCCGTCCCAAGTAAACGCGGAATCACACCAGGCACAAGAATAATCGCATCCTGCCGTCCGAACAAACATGGTCTTTTGTCCGATGACCATGCCCTCCCCTTGTATTGTCGGGCCGAAGATTTCCATAACAGGCAGCTTACTCACTTTCCATCCACTCCCGTCTAGCTTCAGCATAACTCGTCGGCGTTTCATATAGACGAACAAATTCGACTCTAGCACCCTCATAATTCTTGGTTAAAAGGGCTTCGGCCATTTTTTCATAAATCCAGACAACCATATTTTCAGCTGTTGTATTCATGAGCGGCAATGTTTCATTCAAATAACGATGATCAAGGTGTATTTCAATCTCATTTTTCCAAATTTCTTTGATGTCACCAAAATCTATCATCAAACCGCGTGAATCCGTATATCCGCTCAATCCGAAAATGACCCTATACGTGTGGCCATGCAAGTTCTTGCATTTGCCTTCATAGTCATGAAGATGGTGCGCGGCATCAAAGGTGAATTCCTTGCTGACCATGACCCGCTTACTTGAGTAGTTTAATTGATTCCGCTGAATATCTTTATCTATTTTTTGAAGCTTATCCACGATAGTAAAACCGTACATTATTTAAGCACCTGCCGTCTGCTTACATAGTCATCCAACCCTTTTTTCCGAAGCTTACATGCCGGACACTCACCACAGCCGTCGGATATAATCCCGTTATAACAAGTCAGAGTCTTCTCACGGACGAAATCAAATGCGCCAAGCTGATCCGCAAGCTCCCATGTTTCCTCTTTATTCAGCCACATAAGCGGCGTATCAATCACAAATGACTGGTCCATCGACAAATTCAAGGTCACGTTCAACGATTTAATGAATACATCGCGACAGTCTGGATATCCGCTGAAATCCGTCTCGCAGACACCAGTGACAATATGCTTAGCCCCAATTTGGCTTGCCAATACACCGGCAAACGAAAGGAACAGCAAATTCCGCCCTGGTACAAACGTTGACGGTAGTTCCCCGTCTTCTCCGTCCTCTACTGCGATATCACTTCGCGTTAACGCATTCGGCGCTAGTTGGTTCAACAGCGACATATCCAGAATATGATGGGTAATGCCCAGTTCCTTAGCAATCTTTTGCGCGCATTCGATTTCCAAGCTGTGCCGCTGATTATAATCAAACGTAACCGCTTCTACTTTCTCAAATCGCTCCATTGCCCAGAACAAACACGTCGTACTATCCTGTCCCCCGCTAAACACAACCACTGCCTTTTCCTTCTTCATCATTTCTATAAAACTCCTTTTTACGGAAAAAAACAGCACCCTAAGAATAGAGTACTGTTTCTCCTTAGTTTTTTTGAGAGGGTAGCTAGAACCTCTTCCGCCTAGCGGAATATTATAATTTTCCAAATTAATAGTAACTTGAATATGAAAAGAAATCAAGAAGTTTATATCAAACTGATTATAAGACCGAATGGTAAAGTTTGTTATACAACATATCTTCCCTTACCTCCTTAAATATCCTATTATTTTTCCGATAAAAAAGGGTAAACAAAAAATATAGCAAAAGGGGTCCATTAACGTGAGAAGTATTAAAGGAAAGATATTGGTGGCATTTTCACTTATTATATCTTTGTGTATCATCTTAGGAGCATTTAATATCTATAGTAGCAATAAGTCACTTGTGCATTCCAAAGATATTATTGAACATGAATTACCGGTTCTTATTGATGAAGAACAACTACTCAATAATCTTGCACAAAGAAGCGCACTCGCGAGAGGCTATATTCTATTTGGCGACGAAAGTAATAAAGAGAGGTTCTTAAAATATACCGAAGAAAGCAAAGTCATTCAGGAGGATCTTTTATCCCTAAGTGATTCTGACAAAATGAAGGAATTGATTCAGAAAAGCGTGGATTGGAGAACGATTATTATTGACCGCGTATTTACACAATATGATCAAGGAAATGAAGAACGCGCTAAAGAAATACTAAAGGATGAAGTTGCACCAATAAGCAATGAATTGATGGATGGGTTTAGGGAGCTAGCTTCCGAACGCGAGAAATCAATTGTCGCTTCCGGAGAAATCGTCATCGCAAGTGGAGAATCAGTTAAAACGACTAGTATCATTATATCCATTGCCGCTGTCATCATAGGCCTTCTGCTTGCGCTTGTAACAGCCAATATTATTACAAAACCTCTCCTTAAAATAAGGGACAGAATGAAAGTAGTGGCGAAAGGTGAGCTGAACCATGAACCTTTAGAGCAAAAGTCAAATGATGAAATTGGAGAATTAACTCTGTCCTCCAACCAGATGCAGAAAAACCTTAGTGATACTATCGAAAAAATGCTAGTTGTATCTGAATCCGTTTCGAACCAAAGCGAAGACTTAACTCAATCAGCAAATGAGGTCCAACAAGGCAGCAGACAGATTGCGACTACCATGTTCGAGCTATCGGAAGGTTCAGAGTCTCAAGCCCACCGAGCAGCTGATATGGTCCATATGATGGAAGAGTTCACCAGAAAGATCCAGCAGGCCTATTCTTGCGGGGAAGAAGTTTCCCAAAGCTCCACCGAGATTCTATCCTTGACCAAGGAAGGAATCATATTAATGCGTAACTCGGTCCAACAAATGAAAATGATTGATGAGATTGTCAAAAATGCTGTCGAACAAGTGAAAGGACTTGACTCACAATCAAAGGAAATCTCACAGCTTGTACAGGTCATCAAGGATATTTCCAATCAAACCAATTTATTGGCCTTAAATGCGGCTATAGAAGCTGCACGAGCCGGCGAACATGGAAAGGGCTTCGCCGTCGTTGCAGAAGAAGTACGAAAACTCGCAGAAGAGGTCACACATTCAGTTGGGGATATCACAAATATTGTCACAGCTATCCAAACTGGTTCAAAAACCGTCGTCCACTCTTTAGAAGATGGATACACACAGGTAGATGCAGGTACGAGACAGATTACCCTCACCGGCCAAACATTTGAAACAATTAATAATTCAGTCGGGAACATGGGTACAAAAGTACAGCATATTACAAATGACTTAAACTATATCACTACCAATAGTATAAAAATCAATCAAGCTATCGAAGACATCGCAGCCGTGTCTGAAGAGTCTGCGGCAGGTATTGAACAAGTCTCCGCCTCCGCCCAGCAATCCAGCTCTTCGATGGATGAAATCACTAATCATGCCCGTGAGCTCGCCTCTGCTGCTGAGCAACTAACTGACCAGGTTAAAAAGTTCCAATTATGATACTAGCAATTTCCTGCGTGTTGCACGCGGGAAATTGCTTTTTTTCTTTTCTTTTCCCACCTTCTATTTCCCTAATGTCTCTTTTATAGATTGTGTTTCGTTTTCGTTAATTTGGGGAATATATTACTAGACACATTAATAAAAAACAAATGGATTCAGGCACGTATCAAAAAACATTTTGATTTATTTTCAGAATATTTAGTGTATAATATATATAACTACAGGAATATTTTTTTACCACTAAAATTAATAGTATCATCTACTTCCACTTCACCTACTTACTGGCAAGTTCCAGTATCAAACGCTCATGATCCAAGCATCCATTTCAACCAATTGCATAGGAACTTCTTCTCAAGAAGGTTCTTTAGTATTATTCTTTCAAGAGTGAATAAAACACAACCAAATAACTAATAAAACGTACTTTTCTCTCCATTATTGTAAAAAAGGGCTAAGTTTCACCAAACCTATGTTACTATTAAACTAAGACTTTTTTAACCCAAAAAGGAGGAATTCATATGAAACGTTTTTTCAAATTCATAGCAGAGTTTAACGAACGGAAAGCCCTAGAACGAGAAACGGACGAGTTCTTTCGCAAAGAATACGAAAATTATATGAAGATGAATTCTGAAAAACAAGGAAAAAAAGCGAGATTAGCTCCTAAGCTTTATGTTATTGATGGTGGTAAAAAGGACTCCAATCCTGAGATTTCTGACAGAAAGAAATCCAGTTAACCTTAATTAATCCAGAATCAGCTACTTTCGTCGTGGCTCCTTTCCCACAAATTACGAATACTCCATAACTAGCGGAGATTTCTTACCCATTCTATTATTCTAAAAAATACAAACGGAAAGCTCAGATATCCTTCTGAGCTTTTTTTCTTTTCATTCTTCTATTTACACTATATTAATAGAAGAAACTAGGCATTTTTCCAAAAAAATTTGCTTGAATTTAGTTTATTTCATTTCAAAGAAAGAAGTCACGCTATAGCCCCATGGGTATTTCTCATCTAAAAAACCGAAAATCATAAAAAAAAGAGGGGTGTTCTTTTACTCATCTTTGTTCATATTCAAAAGAGTACAACTATTTGAGTCGATAGATGCAATCTCTTACATAGAATGACAAATGCATGATTATTGTTACGTAGAAGTCAAATAAATGGGTATAAACAATTATTAAACTGTAATAAACCTCACTTTCAGAAACAATTAATTATACAAATATAGCCATTAAGAATTGGGTTCAAATACTCACGAAACTATTTTTATGCTATTCAAAATGAGTATTTATTTACACTTTCCATATTTTAGTGTAAATAAACCAAGGTTTTACTGGATTTTCACCCATATCTTTGGTCTCATAAAACATTTAATCATTTAGATACTATTACACTTATATATACATTTATTTGTAAAATACAATAATAACTATATTGCGATAGAATTTTTGACCCTTGCTTCTTAAGTTTAAAATCATGTAGTGTGTATTCAGTAATTCAAATATTTGAAAAAAAGAGAGGTTAAAAAATGGCACCAATATTTATTTGTGCGATCTTTTTGCTTGGCTATGGCATTTTCGAACAAAAACGCCATCAGAAGCGTCTCGACTCCATCCCGGTCCGTGTGAATGTGAATGGGATTCGAGGGAAATCGACTGTAACGCGTCTAATTACAGGTGTGATTCAGGAAGCTAAGTACAAAACAGTAGGTAAAACAACCGGAACATCAGCAAGAATGATCTATTGGTTTACGGACAAAGAAAAACCGATTAAACGCCGTCCAGAGGGACCGAATATTGGAGAGCAACGCCGTGTAGTTAAAGAAGTTGCCGATTTAGGAACAGAAGCACTAGTTTGTGAATGTATGGCTGTACAGCCTGACTATCAACTAATCTTCCAAAATAAAATGATTCAAGCCAACATCGGAGTTATCGTAAATGTACTAGAGGATCATATGGATGTCATGGGACCAACATTGGATGAGGTTGCACAAGCCTTTACAGCAACTATTCCCTATAATGGGCATTTAATAACCATCGAAAGTGAATATTTGGAATTTTTCAAACAAATTGCAAAGAAACGTAATTCGAAAGTAATTGTTGCTGATAATTCAAAAATTTCGGAAGACTTTTTACGCGAATTCGACTATATGGTATTCCCGGATAACGCATCCCTTGCTTTGGCCGTTGCAGAAGCATTGGGCATTGATGAAAAAACGGCTTTCCGTGGCATGTTAAATGCACATCCGGATCCAGGTGCCATGCGTATCACTAAATTCGGAGACCCAATTCAGCCAACGTTCTTTGTAAATGGCTTTGCCGCAAATGACGCTTCGTCGACGTTAAACATCTGGGAACGTGTAAGTACCTTTGGATACAGCACAGAAGCTCCTATCGTCATAATGAACTGCCGTGCTGACCGTGTGGACCGTACAGAGCAGTTTGCAAGAGATGTATTGCCTTACATTAAATCTGAAATCGTCATTGCCATTGGTGAAACTACATCACCGATAACCCGGGTATTTGAGCAAGGTAAATTAGATACAAAAGAGTATTGGGATTTAGAAAACTGGTCAACTGAAGAAATCGTAGCCCGTCTCCGCCCATTAATGAAAAACCGAATCGTATACGGTGTCGGTAACATTCATGGTGCAGCAGAACCATTAATTGAAGCATTTATGAAATCTAAAACGAAGCAAAAAGCGAGTTAAGTAGGAGGAACCTTAATGTTTGGATCGGATTTATATGTAGCCCTAGTACTAGGGGTAACGCTTAGCCTTATTTTTTCAGAAAAAACGGGTGTCGTACCCGCAGGACTTATTGTGCCAGGTTATTTGGCATTAGTATTTGATCAATGGGAAATCATGCTGGTCATCTTGATCATTAGTGTAGTAACTTATTTAATCGTCACTCACGGCCTTTCAAGATGGGTGATTTTATATGGAAGAAGAAAATTTGCAGCTATGATGGTAACCGGAATTTGTTTAAAGCTCCTATTAGATTTCGTCTACCCTGTCATGCCATTTGAAATTTTCGAGTTTCGAGGAATCGGTATAATCGTACCAGGTTTAATAGCGAATACCATTCAAAGACAAGGAATGCCATTAACACTTGGCAGCACACTTCTATTATCCGGTTTAACTTTCGGCTTAATGAACGTGTACTACCTATTCTGAGGTGCATAAAATGAAACGAACTTTAAATGCAAAAGAAAAAACACTTATCTTTATTAAACATACGAAGACAAAGAATCTTAAGTATGCTGGAATCATTCTCCCTATTTTACTAATAGCATTAGTCATTACCACTTGGATGGGACGGGCTGAAGAAGTGAACACAGTCGCTTCAAAATCGGATCAAACATTAACGATGACAATGGTCGGTGATGTGATGATGGGACGATATGTTGAAAAAGTGACAGATAAACACGGGTATGATTACCTCTTCCGTTACATGAAGCCCTATTTTACTGCTTCAGATTATGTTAGCGGAAACTATGAACACCCTGCTTTAAAAGAAGATGTATCTAAATACAAAGAAGCAGACACAGCGATTCGATTAAACTCATATCAAAGTGGTGTAGAAGCTGTAAAAAATGCTGGCTTCTCTGTAATGACCTTAGCCAACAACCATATGATGGACTTTGAAGAACAAGGCCTGCTTGATACAATTGATGAATTCAAAAGTGTGGATATGGATTACGTCGGTGTTGGATCAAATACTACAGATGCTAAAGCAAGTATCAATTATTCAGATGTTAATGGCGTACGTGTGGCCACTCTTGGCTTCACCGATGTCTATGGCAAGGATGCAGTATCCAAAAATAATCAAGCTGGTTTATTAAACTCTAATCCGGATTTATTATTTGAAATGATTGGTAAAGCTAGAGATGCTAAGCAAGGAAACGCAGACTTAGTTGTGGTAAATATGCACTGGGGACAAGAATACTCTACATCTGCTACATCACGTCAAACAGAATTGGCTAAAGCAGTCATTGATGCTGGTGCGGACGTTATCATCGGTCATCACCCCCATGTCCTTCAATCGTTTGATGTATATAATGACGGAATAATCTTTTATAGTTTAGGAAACTTTGTATTTGACCAAGGTTGGACACGCACAAAAGATTCAGCCATGGTTCAATACCATTTAGCAGAAGACGGACAAGCTACCATTGATGTCGTTCCCCTCCAAATTGAGGAAGCAACACCAAGACCAGCTACCTCTTCGATTGACCAATCACGAGTTTACCGTCAGTTGACGAAGGAAACTAGTGAAAAAGTTCAATGGTCTAAAAAAGAGAATCATATTGAGATTACCATGAATCATAAGAAGGTAATCGACCATAAGACACAACGTGAACAAGAAGAAAAAGCAGCGCAAGAAAAGAAAGCTGCACAACAAAAAAAAGCTGAACAAGAAAAGAAAGCAGCGCAAGCAGAGAAAACTGCTGTACAACAAGATATCCAACCAATACAGTAAATAACTATAAACAAACACGTGAATAAGAATCTTATTAGAGACGCACAACTTAGATGCTCACCGAAAAGAGGGGATCAATTAGTGATTAATCGTATGACGAGGAAAGTACTTCTTTCCCTATGTTTGCTTATATATTTAGCAGGATGTTCGGAGCCATCCCCTCTTTCTGACACGAATAAACCGATAGACAGTAAGTCAGCCAATCAATCGTATGGAGTTAGTTCTTCCAGCCCTATCGCAATAGATGTTGGAATGGAGATTTTGGATAACGGCGGAACAGCTGCAGATGCCGCGATTGCCGTATCTTATGTATTAGGTGTAACTGAACCTTATGGATCAGGAATTGGTGGCGGCGGTGGTATGCTGATTGTACCCGAATCCCAAGATCCCAATTTTATCGATTATCGTGAAACGTCACCTGAAGACCCAAGTTCAAAACACAATACGGGTATTCCTGGCTTAGTAGCCGGCATGCAGGTTGTTCACGATAAGTATGGAAGCGTACCGATGGAAGATCTTCTTCAGCCGGCGATTGACCTGGCTGAAGAAGGATTTACAGTCAATGAAATGTTAACATCACGCTTAATCGCATCACAATCAAGGGTTTCTTCTGAAGAGACCCAAATATTTTATCCTGATGGTGATGCCATTAAACCAGGCAAAACTCTTACTCAAGAAAAGCTTGCTGAAACATTGAAACTGATACAGCAGAAAGGCCCTGACGGTTTTTATAAACAGGACATCGCACGCGATATAAAAAGAAAAACAGACATCGACTTGATGGATTTAAAGCACTATGAGGTGAAAGAACGGGAGCCGGTTCAAGGAACATTTGCTGGGTATGACATTTTGTCAGCCCCTCCTCCCTTTTCTGGAATTACAGTTCTTGAAATGTTAATGCTTGCTGAGAAAACAAACCTTGGTGATTCTTCCGGCAAATCAGATTACATGAAGGAGCTAGGGGCCATCACAAACACTGCCTATCAAGACCGAGTTACTCATACTGGGGATGGAATCAGTGCCTCTAAGGCTGAACAACTACTATCCCCCATTCACCTAAGCAACCTGAAAAATAAGATCCAAGAGGGAGAATGGAAAAATATAGAGTCTGGAGATTCCGAAGAACATGAAAGTACGACTCACTTTGTGATTATGGACAAATATGGTACTGTCGTTTCTGCAACAAATACGCTCAGTAACTTCTTCGGTTCAGGTGATTATACGAATGGTTTCTTCCTTAACGATCAATTGAAAAATTTCCGATCCGGTTTGAATTCTCAAGATGCGTATAAACGGTCAAGAACCTTTACAGCACCGACGGTTCTCAAAAAACAAGGGGAAGAAACGATTGGAATCGGTTCACCCGGTGGTGACAGAATACCTCAAGTACTGATGCAAGTCCTTTATTCATATACACAGAATGAAGGCTCATTTCAGGATATTATTGACCGCTATCGGTTTGTCTTTGATGGAAAGACCATCTATACGGAATCTCGGCTTTCAAATGAAATAATCTCATCATTAGAAGATTCAGGGTATAACGTCGTTCAAAAGGTTTCCCCCATGTATTATGGCGGAGTTCAAGTTCTAGTTAAAAACGAGAAGAACGGCCGGTTATCCGGAGCTGGAGATCAAAGAAGAAATGGTAGCTGGAAAGCACAGCAATAAAAAGAGCATCCGGCGTACCAGTTCATCTTTAAACATATAAATTTTTAAAGATCTATAAGGGGACGAGAATATGAATATTGTAAAAAAAGTAGCAGGCTGGGTTATCCCTGTTATTCTTATAGCAGGCCTGCTTGTAACCATGAATACGTTTAAACGGTCGGAAACATTAACACCGGGTGAGCAAAAGAAAATAGAACAATATACTAATATCCAAGAATAAAAAAAGCCGGGATTTCTCCCCTGCTTTTTTTATTTTTGATTTCAAGGGGTAATAATCTACAAATTGGGAGTGGAAATCATGCTGAAAAATAGCTATACAAATTTTGCTGAACTACAACAGAAAGAACAAGAAAAAATTGATTACAGCATCACCGCTTATTACAGAAATCCTGATATAGCAGTCCTAGCCATACATGGAGGAAATATCGAACCAGGCACAAGCGAAATTGCTGTAGCTCTTGGAGAAAAACTGAATGCTAGCACCTATCTATTTGAAGGTCTGAAACAAAGAAATAACCAAATCCTCCATATAACATCCAACTTATTCGATGAACCAATCGGTGTTAGAATAGCATCTAACGCAATGACCAATCTCTCCATCCATGGTCATTATGACATTCATAATGCGCTAATCTATATTGGCGGGAGAGATGAAGCCTACAAGAGCTTGATTGAACATTCCCTAAAACAAGCCGGATTTCAAACGGATGACGCACCTAGGCACCTTTCAGGCATGGGTGAAAGGAACCTCACAAATTTAAGTAAAACTGGGGAAGGCGTTCAATTAGAGCTCTCGACTAAACTACGAAAAAAATTTTTCAAAGAAGATAACTTCACCAGAAAAAACAGGAAAAACCAATCGGAACTTTTCGACCGATTTGTCAACGCATTAGAAAAGGCGACTATAAGTTATAAACAAAACTTTTATTCATAACATTTTTTATAATGTAAAATTAATTCAAAAAAAGACTACCCAGAAACATCTAAGTTAGTCTTGTGATCACTCGTATATATCATTAGTTCATAAGGTTGTCGACTTGACCAAAGCTTTCGAACTTCTCGGCAAAATAAACTGACTCAAGATTGGATATATGAACGCCAGCGTTTTCTGTTGTATTGATAAAACGGCCATCCCCTAGATATATACCTACGTGGGTCACGCCTAGTCTTGTGCCCGTATCCCTAAAAAACACTAAATCCCCTGCCTTTGGATTTTCGATTTTCGGCAACAAGGAAAAGTAGTCCTCTGCTGAACCGCGTTTTACTGAAAGGCCCTGCTCCTTCATGACCCAATAGATGAAACCGCTGCAATCCATTCCAATCATCGGATCATCTTCTCCGAAAACATAGTTAAATCCACGTAGAGTGTAGGCATACTTAATGACATCATAAGCTTTATCATAGGAAGCCTCTTGATTTTCATAAAACGGATACAAAGTATTGCTGTATACTTGAAGATACTGCCCCTGCATCAAGCTATCAGTTGGTAAAGCGTTACGCTTTTTGATTGTCTTAATCGAAATACCGTAATTAACCGATATGCTATTAAGTGTTTCCCCATTTTGGACGATATGCTCTCCCTTAGGTGTATACGTTTTATACACGGCTTGGTATTTTGCAAAATATTCTTCTGTGGTCGATCTCACCTGAACTGTTTCTGCTCCATATCCAGAATTGACAAATTGATCTTTCCCTAAATAGATACCAGCGGTCACGACTTTTGAACTGCCTCTTTCTAGAAAAAATATAATATCTCCAACCTTAGGTGTATCTGTATCCATTCCTTGCTTATAATAACCTTCTACTGTCAAACGGTCGATGGGCACATTTTGTTGGGAGAGTACCCAATGAATCAATCCGCTAGAGTCAAACCCTTTTTTAGGCGTCTCTTCTCCAGCTGTTTTTTTAAATCCTGTAAAAGTTCTCGCATAGTTTGCAATTTGCTTTCCTCTCTCCGCCCATTGATAGTTTGTAGGAGTATAAACCGTTTTAATGATTCGTAAATTCTGCCCCTCATATAACTTAGTATCCGGTAAACCATTCGTCTTCATTAATTGTTCCGTCGATATATCATAAGTCAATGCAATCGATTCTACCGTGTCTTGAGAGGATACAGAATGAACTCGATCAGCCGCTTCAACTTTTACACCAGGGGAAAAAGTAAAACTAAACATGGCTAGTGCTAAAAGCAAAATACTTCCTAATGTTCTTTTACCCATTTTAACCCTTCCTTTATAACCAGAAATATTTATTAAAACATGCAGTCATCTAGTCAAAACACTTGATTATAAAGATGTTTTTTTAAAATAAATCAGGTATATATATAACTTTTATCTCAATACCTTATTCAACATTACACTTTATACTCATCCTCTTTTATAATATCGGTAATTAGCCTATGCCTTTTATCCTGTTATCAACAAATATATATTTGTTTAGTTTTTTAACAAATTCCCACACCATTAATAGTTTTTTATACTCATATCACATGATAATAAATCAACATCTAGTCGATAAAATTCCCATTCTAAGATTTCAATTAAACATAAAAAAGGAGCCTCTTCTTCTGAAATTCAAGAGACCCCTTCTCTTACCTTATCAGAACACTTCTTATGGAAAACGGATATAATTTAATGGGGAGGGATTTAGTTGAACAAAAATTCATTAAAACAAAAGGCTATCGAAATAGGGAAGGTACATAGTGGATATACATTAGAAATTGAAGATTTTCATAAAAAAAGTGGGACATTGATGTTCGCCTGGAAATCAGCTTGCGGATCTAAGGAGATAATCGTAGAGCTGGATGTATTCGGCAATCTGCTAGATTTTCATCTTGATAAGGAGTCTGTATCTAAAGTGGTATTAGCGGAAAAATCACTTCATGAAAGAGCCTTACAATATGTCATGGTCTACTATCCCGAAGCACTGGATAATTTTATCCTGGAAAAAATAAGCGTGAACAATGATAAGAAATCTATGCAATTTACATATGTTCAGCAGCAATTAAATTTACCGCTTCCTCGCACTGGATTTTTCGTGGAAACTGCTCTAGACGGCGAGGTTATCCACTTCCATTATTATGGAGCTGCAAAAGAAATCACCGTGCCAGAAAACCTTCTTGCTAAAGAACTAGTGATGGAAAAATGCCTGAAAGATCTCGATATGAAGCTTTCTATTGCTATGATTAACTCGGAAGTCCATGAAAACGGCAAAGACTTGCCTCGTCTAGTATATGAACCGGTTCTCCCCTTTTATAGCCACCCTGCCGACCCTTCATCTGTAATGAAAAGGGATGAACAAGAGGATGAAAATGAAGAGGACTCATTATTATTGCCGCTTCCTCAACAGGAAATGCCATTACCGGATATTAATAAAGCTATCGGTTTTGACCTCGATGCCTATACGAAAGTACGGGAAGTCGATTTAGGTGATGAACTTGTTACGGTTTGGAGACAGGGAGAACCGCCAAAAGTTCAAGATTTAAGTGTAGACAGCTATTTCATTACTCAGAATGACCAGGCCTTCAAAATCAAGACAAACAAAGAAACTGGCATGGTATCATCGTTTGCCAATTTTGAAGACACGAGAGGCCCCCTGTCCTTATCCATCACAGAATGTAAAAAAATCGCCAGTCAATTTCTTTACAAGCTATATCCTTATGCTAACCGTTACTTTTATATTAATGAGGTTATATCGGATACAGAGAATCATAAGGTCGCTTTTCACTTTACGCTGATATATGAAGGAATACCTTTTGGGCTCGCTTATCTATCAGTTAATGAAACAACCGGTAACATTGGTTCCTTCTTCGGACCTGATCTTGATCCAGTTACCCTGTCGCAAATCCAAACGCTGCCTGCAATTTCCCCTGAACAGGCCAGGAAACGATTCATTTCGGCTTTCGAGCTAGAACTACTCTGGGATAATAACTACAAAGAGAAAAGCGATGAATATTATGAACTTGTCTATAAACAATCCTCTAGGAGAATATCATACATTGATGCACAGACTGGTGAAATCATATGGTCGAAGTTACATTAGAGTCATTCCTTATCTAAAGAAATCACTACTATCGCATTTATTTAAAGATTTCAAAGGAGTAAAAAATGCATACCACTTATTGAACTATTGTCATGGATTATATCCTCAAAAATTCAAATTTTTTAAGAGGTTCTAAAAATCGGTTGAGTAAAGAGTAAATGGTATCGATTGTAATGTTTATCATGATAAAGTGAGCCTAATGTATTGGAGTGAACATCTTGATAACAATAACAGTTAAAGCCCAGGAAATAATTAAAGGCATGCAGCAAAGTATGGAAGAGGAAACATTTTTGAGATTTGGTGTAAGTAGAGCATGTTGTAACCAGATGAACTATTCATTAAGTTTGACAAGATTTAAAACAGAACAAGAAGAAGAACTAGTTTTACATGGTATTAAAATTTTAATCGATCCATCAGATGCCCGATTTACGGATCAAACAGAAATTGATTATGAAGGCGATGGTTTTTTGATAAATAACCCTAATCCGTTAGTTTCACCATTAATCTATTAGAAGAAAAAAGGGGAACCACATTTGCAGCTTCCCCCTTTTCTCAATATCTATGTCAGTACCCTGCTTAAATCTAAACACATGTAACATCGGAAAATATAGAAACTGTTGTCCATTAAATAACACAAGAATATCTGAACTCAGATCAGTAAGAATTCCTCTATAAGATTTACTTCCTGAGAGTTGAGCATCAATCTGTTCACCTAGTAATGCGCCCTCCACACTAATTACTAATTCCTCCTAGGGTATTATTAGCTAAATACCATTTGCACCCAATAGTATAATAAAAGCAGCGTCACCAAGGTAGCTAAGGGTATGACTATTAGGGATACGTTTAAATAATCTTTCCAACTTATTTTCATTTTATTTTGTTTCAAGATATGCATCCAGATAAGGGAGGCAAGCGTACCAATAGGTAATAACAATGAGCCCATGTCACTCCCAATTATATTCGCGAGATAGATCGTTTTTAACGTGATTGGATCAAGTCCCATTTCTGTTAAGGTAATGGTACCAATCATTAAGGCTGGATGATTATTAAAAATGTTTGATAGAATCGAAACTAATCCTCCCATGACAAAACTCGCACTTAATAACCCCTGGTTTACAATTGGTTCACATATTTGCACGAGTATTGCTGTAAGTCCTACATTATGGAGGCCATAAATAATGACATACATAGAGAATGCAAATATCAGAATATGCCATGGTGTCTTTTTTAAGATATCAACAGGATTGGTTCGCAAATGATACCATCTCCACACCAGTAAAGATAAAGACCCAAGTACAGCAACAAATTCAATTGGTATGGAAAGATACGAAGCAACAAAGAGTAAACAGCGCACCACAAAGACATAGAGCAATACCTTTAACATAAATTTAGTACGTTGACGTTTTGTTTTAACCGACATTTTTCCCTTTAAAGGATGGAAATTCTTAGTGAAAAAACTATCCTCAATGTCATATGAAAGATCGGGCAACTTTTTGGGCAATTTTTTCTTTACCACTACGAACATCAACCATGACATAAAGATTAAACCCAATGTTGCAGGTACAAACATCATGGCTGTATGCATATAAAGTGTCATATGCACAATTTGCAATGCGATTAAATTGACAATGTTACTAACCCCAATAGGAGCGCTAGAAGCAGTCGCAATCAGTGCTCCGCTCAAAAGATATGGAACGGCTTCATGCGGTTTCAGTCTAAGATTTTTCAGAAGCAATATCAATATGGGTGTCGTAATCATGATGCTACCATCGTTATTAAATAACAGGGTCATTAAAAAACATAATAATTGAATGTACCAATATAGGCGATATCCTGAACCTCTAGCAAGGGTAGAAAGTTTTGCTGCCGCCCAATGAAAAAAACCAAAACTTTCTAGTATGACAGCCATGACAATCGTTGCCATGATGGTGATCGATGCGCCCCCGATTTTATTGATAATATCCAAAATATCTCCACGTGATACTATGCCAGTTAGTAAAATAATACCCGCACCGATTGAAGCTGGCCACGCTTCATTTATACCTCCTGGCCTCCATAATATGACTATCATTGTCATGACGAACACAAAGATAGTCATTCCAATTTCGATATGCATGTTATTCTCCCCTTTTCGGGCCTTGAGCCATTGGACCCTACTTGTCCGATCCATATATATATATTCCTCCTTATTAAAAAAGCACAAGATAGTAAACCACTTCTTCTAAATTGTACCTTTGTCCTTCTAGTAAAAATGTCCACTAAAGAGAGAAGTCTAGACCTTTGAATCATGGTTAGGTACCTACTACATTTCACATATCTTCTAATAAGATTTATAGATTCCACTATTCCGGTTTGAAAAAGGAGAAACCACTATAGTGCTTTCCCCCCTTTTCAAACCCTATATGGCCATCTGCTTAACCTATTTCTTCATCTAAAATTCTCCCAACATATGCTCTAAGTCATTTATTAATTGTGTAAGCTAATTCGTATATTGAGCAAATTCAATGACTGATGCCGCTTGTTCCTCAATCGACGATGCAATCTCTTTTGATGAAGTAGTTGTTTGCCGAAATACAGCTGTTATTTCTTCTATCATTCTTACCCCTAATGGAAAAACCCTTGAATTCTATAGAATCCAAGGGTTTCACATGGGGAATAATATGATTTATGTTGCTGTAAGCAAAAGATTTAGCGTAATGCTGCAGCTAAGCTTTCACCAAATTCTTTAGCTCCATCTGGGCCGTCACCTGTGATAATATCATCATGTGCAACAACATGTTGTTCTACATATTCAACATGATTAGCTTTCAATTCGTCAATTTGGACATCAACTGGGTAACATGCTGCTTTTCGTCCAGAAAGTAAACCCGTTTTAGCCACAGTTACAGATCCTGCACAAATTCCTGTGACAAGAACCTTTTGCTCATGAGCTTGTTTCAAGTAGCTTTGTAATTCTTGATTGCCCCATAGATGATCGTTCGTACCAGATCCTCCAATTACAGCTATAGCATCAAAATCACTAGCTGAAACGTCAGAAAAGATCACTTCAGCATTTGCCTTACCTTGATAGTCACCAGTAATCTCACCTGTCTTTGTACTTGCAATCGTTACTGTAACGCCTGCATTTTCTAATACTTCTTTTGGTTGAAATAATTCATCTTCATTAAAACGTTCTGGTGGTATAATAAGTAATGCTTTTTTACTCATATATGTCTTCCTCCTAATAATTGAAATAGATTGTCTGTCTGACTACTCATATTGTAGCGCTGGTTATATCCCCTGTGAAGAACGCACTTTTATGTGCGGAGGTTACCTAAAAGTTACTGGTAAAATAAAAAAGGAGCTAAATATCCATGTCAGAAACATTAAGAGATGAAATCAAAGAAAAAATCTTAAATGGCTATTATAATTGCGAAAAAGAACTTACTTTATCAATATTCAGCGGCAAATGGAAAATCGTTATTTTATGGCATTTAGGTGTAGAAGGCACACACCGATTCAGTGACTTACAAAGACTTTTCCCAAAAATATCTCATAAAATCTTAACGAATCAATTGCGTGAACTTATAGAAGATGGTGTTGTTCACCGAGAAGTTTATCCTGAAGTTCCTCCAAAAGTTGAATATTCCATGACTGAACTTGGAATGACTTTACTACCAATTGTTGAAATGATGTATGAGTGGGGAAAAAACAGAATGAATGAAATCAAACAAGAAATGCATTCTGAAAATGATAAGAACAATTAATGCGTACGTTTAATCACATAAATTAGACCGACAATGAGATATGTGTCGGTCTTTTTTTAACACTATGAAATTGGATATTTCCGAAAGTTGTTAAAAAAATTAATAATATGTAGAGTTAGAAGACTTTAAAATGGAGAAAATCTCTTTCAATTTGGTATTTAGAGGACTGAGTGGACTGCACATACTGTTTCTCCCACATAGTATCCTCCCTGGAAATATTTCTTTTCTGAACTACGACTTCTAAAAAGCCGCTTCTAACAAAAGCTCTGTCTACTTCATCGTAGAAAGAACACTATCCTGTATCATTATCACTTCGGTTTTTAAATCAACAGGTCGAAATTCATTATCTATACATTCTTCCCAGTATTCTAAGTGCTTCTTATCAATTTCGTGATTCGAATCTTGAACCTCGATTCCACCATCACCTTGGACAGAGTACCATTAAAGATATTCAATCCCTTCAATCTCTTCTCGAAAAATGGTCTCTACATACATTTTTTCATCATTAAGTGTTAATAAAACACTACTCATATTATCATTTAATAGCTTCATCCATTGGTCAACAACCACCTTTTCCCCAGGTTTAACCTTAAATCTCGTAAGTTCCACTTTAAGTGACATACATAAACCCTCTCCCTTTACATATATTTTTCAACTGTAGGAATGACTTCAAATTCGATATCACATTCTTTCTATCCTTCAATCTGATTGACTACGATAATATACTTCTCATGCCATTTTTCCCATTCATCCTTAGGAAAGTCCATATAATGACCATTCAATAATGTACTCAGCATATCGAGGCATACATGCCATCCTGCCAAATCTTTTGATGTATGGTCACTTATTGTGTGGATAGATTCTTTTAATACTAATAAACAACCCTCAGTTTTAGGGGATAACTCGAAACGAACCCAACCGTCACCCCATTCGAATTCTAGGACGGAATGTTCTTGGAAGTCTCTTATCTTCATATCAATAGATGAGCCCGTCCCATCATTCATATTAAATTTTATGGTCCCTTCTTTACGAAGTTCCACAATTTCAAGATTCGACATCCATTTTTCCAACTTATCATTTTCTGTTAAAACAGCCCAGACCTGTTCTACTGAATGCTTTAGTAGACATTCAAAGCGAGCGATATTTCCACCTTCAACTTTTTCTATTACTGCTAGCATATATAATTCCTCCTCATTCAAATTGTTTAAGCATGCAGATCAATATTTGCGGTTGGATTCTACCCAATGTGTTTTTATCACAGAAAACAGTTGATGACTCTTTACTTTCCAACAGATCCATTTACCATCCCTGACGCTTTGATAACGAAGTAATATGAGCAAGGTGATGTCGACCATGCCACGAGTAAATGCCTATATTTTCACCTAATGAAACTTCTCCTGAATCCGGATGGATAAATGTTTTTTTAGATCAGCTGAATTAATACTATATAAAAGGTTAGCCCAGCGTATATGTAACGCTTCAAGTAGGGATAGCGAAATATCAACCGGCAATTTATTTTCAGGTAGCTCTGCCCACTTCCCTTCATCATAAGGCTTAATGACAGGATTATTTTCCGTAAGAGCCCATTTAAAGCGAATATAAGCATTCATATGGCTATCCGCAAGATGATGCACGACTTGGCGAACAGTCCATCCGTCCGTACGATAAGCCGTATCAAGCTGTTCTTCATCCATGTTTCGTACTGCCTCTCGCAGCAATCCAGGCTAAGCTTCAATTTCCTTAATCCAGCCCTCAGCCACACTTTTCGTTATCTCCCCTTCAAACTGAAACTTCCCTATTGGGCATCTTGCTTCCATCTTTATTTCCTCCTGGTGTTTTTATAGTACCTTTATTTATTACATTCTTTATCCTTACCATTAAATCCTTTATGCCTACATATCTTCTCTGACTACCTTTTCTTTTCGAATCCAAACCAAAAAGGATGGCGCAGCAGCCTTGATATTGCAGGTATACTATTTAGAACTACTTCATAGACCCGGCAATTTTATTTATGCTATCTCACTGCTTACATGCTTAAAAAGTTCTTCATAAGTAAAATGAAACCTAATCATTAAGCAGTCGTATATGTATTTATATGTAAAAAGGCAGGTGTTATTTTGAAAATATTACTCTTTTTAATCGGAGGTATTGGACTATCTCTATGTTTGATTCTAGGAATTGGGATGTGGATGTTTAAGAAGGATATCAACAAAGAGGATCCAGAATATATAGTTCAGTTTATCAAGGAGAATGCAGAGAATAAGAACGTTTCTTTATCCATCCATCTTAATGATGAGAAATGGGTAAATGTTAATGCCAACACGTTGCTTCCTTTAGCAAGCACCGTCAAAATCATCGTAGCCATTGAATATGCACAACAGGCGGCAGTGGGGCAAATCAATCCAGAGCAAGAAGTGAAATTAGCCGACCTAGACAGATTTTATGTTCCTAAAACAGACGGGGGAGCACATGAGGCATGGATTACTCAGGTCAAAAAGGATAAAGAGATAGATAGAGTTCCTTTAAGTGAAGTAGTAGATGGAATGATTGCTTACAGTTCTAATGCGAATACAGATTACTTAATAACTATGCTTGGCCTTCAAAACATCAATCATGTTCCAGAGAGCTTAGGCATTACCAGTCATGAGCCAATGTATCCCATTGTAAGTTCGCTGTTCATACCTGACCAATTAATGAAAGAAAAAAAATTAACTAAACAAGATACCCTAAAGGCCTTGAAAAATATGGACAAAGGTGAATACCGTGATCGGGCGATTGCTATTCACAATAAGTGGCAGACTCACCCCCCAACAGATCAGGAAAAGAAACAAGCAATGAAAATGATGGGTAGTGATTTTCAAAAAAATTGGTCTGATCGTTTGCCCCGAGCAACTACAGAAGACTATGTTTCCATAATGAAAAAACTAAATAGCAAGACGCACTTTGATAAAAACGTTTATCTGTATCTCGATCCGGTATTAGAACAGTTAATGAAAAGTCCAAGCAATCGTGAATGGCTTGTTCATGCAGGTCAAAAGGGAGGCTCTACTGCCTTTGTTCTTACGATTTCGATGTATGCGAAGGATAAAGATAATAACCAAACAGAGCTTGCATTTTTTGCAAACGATTTAACCTCTATTGAACAAGCAAAGCTATCCAAAAATATGAATGCGTTTCAGCTTAAATTTCTAACAGATACGAAATTTCGAACATACGTCAAAAAAGAAGTATCCAATCTATGAAGCATTAGGCAATGAATCGAACAGTTTATTCACAGTCACTTATCAATAAATGGTAAATTAAGAGTATTCTATAAAATAAACACTGGAGGTTCGTTACATATGGGTATTCAAAAAGCTACTTTAAATGAGCTTGATTCCTTAACAGAACTTTTTGATTTATACAGAGTGTTCTATGAGCAAACGTCAAATCTTGAGGGTGCAAGGGAGTTTTTAAAGGAAAGGTTAACGAACGAAGAGTCGGTCATTTTTATGGCCTTTGATGGGGATAACCCTATTGGTTTTGTTCAATTATATCCTTCATTTTCATCAGTGAGCATGATGCGCTCATGGGTGTTAAACGATTTATTTGTGAAGGGAAATGCTCGCAAAAAGGGATTTGGTGAGAAGTTATTAAAAGCCGCTATTGCTTTTGCAAAAGAAACTGGTGCAAAAGGAGTGTCGCTTGAGACAGATAAGGATAATAGCAATGCACAAAAACTTTACGAAAAAATTGGTTTTATTCGAGAATCTAATTATTTTTATTACTTCTCCATTTAAAATGAAAAAAGTGTAGAGAAAATTCCTTCCTCTACACTTTTTTCATTTTATTTTCAATTAATTATTTAGCAGTTTCATAGCTTGCTTGAATTTCTTTAATTAGAAGTTCAGCACCTTCACGGCTAAGTATTAATTTACCGTTTGCAAGTTTCATATTGTCATCAGATATATCGCCCGTTACCTGACAAGTCATGTTTGCTTTGTATTTTTGAAGGATTATACGCTCTTGTTCTACGTAGATTTCCAAAGCATCTTTCTCTTTAATTCCTAGAGTACGGCGTAATTCGATAGGAATTACTACCCGTCCTAATTCGTCAACTTTACGTACAATACCTGTAGATTTCATTTTTATTTACCTCACTAATTTTCTTTCAAATTTTACATCTATACTTTTCGTCAACATTCGACATAATTTGCACTCTATAAATATACCACTCCCTCCCAAATTCGTCAATTCTCGTATCTTCGTATATTATCTACCTCTATATGATTATTATCTTATATCTCAATAAATCCTCTATAAATAGCGCTATTATGCTATTTTAAAAGTTTTAATAAGGTATTTTTTGTACACTAAACATAAAATTGGTATATTAATTTTTTCCATATCCAAACGTCAATACTCTTATTTAAAGATATAATTTATGTCGAATGTTGTAGAAGACATATTCACAGTCTTAAAGAATGCAGTTGATTTTTTTGTATAACTGAAGGACAATTTAGTATGATTGTTAGATTTAATATTTAGAATATTCACCTTATCTTTCCGTAACAAAGCTCCTCATTAGCTCTTGAAGGGAAAGTACGTTAAAACATGACAACCTGGTTCGTTACTCCAACCCTAAACTTTTATGGTTTGAATCTCGTAAAAGGTATGTTCTAAATTCTTTTCTAATCATAAGAAAGCCGAAACGATTGCCATACTTCAGAGGCTTGGCTAATTATTGGCTCATAAAACAGATTGAGGTGAGTCGATTGCGACCAATTATATTAGGTATTTGCTCTGCTTTCTTTTTTGCATTTACGTTTGTGTTAAATCAGTCAATGGAATTATCTGGTGGAAGTTGGATATGGAGTGCTTCGCTTCGATATATCTTTATGGTTCCTTTTCTAGTATGTATCGTCCTAAGTAGAAAAAACCTCCGACCACTCTTACAGGTGATGAGAGAACGACCAGGGCCTTGGTTGCTTTGGAGTTTTGTAGGCTTTGGATTGTTCTATGCTCCCTTATGCTTTGCATCTGCCTACTCACCCGGTTGGCTAATCGCCGGTACTTGGCAAATCACGATTATCTCAGGTGCTTTACTTGCTCCGTTATTTTTTGAAAATGTTCAAACACAAGATGGACTCGTAAGGAAAAGAGGAGAGATTTCTTTGAAAGGTCTTCTCATGTCCCTTATCATTCTCTTGGGGATCATACTTATGCAACTAGAACACACTAAGCATATTTCTATGGCAAATCTCTGGTTGGGCGTAATCCCAATCGTCATCGCCTCATTTGCATACCCTTTAGGGAACCGTAAAATGATGGAAGTGTCCCAAGGACGTTTAGATGCATATCAGCGTGTGTTAGGGATGACTTTAGCGAGTCTGCCATTCTGGTTCTTACTTTCGTTGTATGGTTTTTTTACGGTAGGAGCACCAACGAAAATGCAGAGTTTTCAATCCCTTTTGGTAGCACTATTTTCTGGAGTTATTGCAACGGTCCTTTTTTTCAAAGCGACCGATTTGGTAAGGGGAAATATGCAGAAGTTAGCTTCCGTTGAAGCCACACAATCAATGGAAGTCCTTTTTGCTCTTGCCGGGGAATTACTATTTTTATCTTTACAATCCCCTTCTCCTTTATCGTGGTTCGGCATCTTTATCGTTATTATTGGGATGATTTTGCATAGTTATGTTTCTCATATAAAAGAAGTCAATCCTCGAAATCAGTCAGTGAGTGACTAATATAAGAGTAAAGCAGGACTATAAATGCATCTGATAAGACCAATGTGTTGGTACTTATCAGATGCATTTTTATTGGAACACTTGAGAAAGTATGTAATTTTCAATCTTAATTAGCGGTAATTTATTGAGGTTTCATTCGAGCATTTTTATTTGTCCTCATCCTGCTATCGTAATTATAGAAGGCTGGAAAGGATTTGGATGCCTTTTCGAATAGATTCATACATTCATTGGAAAAAGTAAATAGCCCATTAACCTTGAGTAAATTTAAAATGTATGTATAATATAATTTAATTGTATATGTTAAATGTTTTCTAGGGTTCCGTAGCAAGTGTCTGTGCTAGTCTGGTCCGAGAGAAAACTCACAGCTTTGCTGTGTCACGGAAGGATAAAAGCCTGGGAGAAACTGTTTTACAGTTATCTCTTAGGCTTTTTTTGTTTTTTGGTAAGAATAAAGTTGGAGGTGTTATTTTTAATGAGTACAAACTGGATTAAAGTATTTATTGCTGCTTTTTTTGAAGTATTTTGGGTTATTGGTTTAAAACACTCAAATGACTTTTGGACTTGGACTGGAACTGTTATTTCTATCATCATCAGCTTCTATTTAATGATAATGGCTGGACGAAAACTTCCCGTTGGAACCGTATATGCAGTATTTGTAGGAATGGGGACAGCAGGAACCGTTTTTTCCGAAATCATATTCTTTGGAGAATCATTTAAATTGAGTAAAACACTTTTGATTTTACTGTTATTAGCAGGGGTAATCGGCTTGAAACTAGTGACTAAGGATAATGTTGAAAAAGGAGATGAATCCTAATGGCTTGGGTCTCTTTAATCTTAGCTGGGCTATTTGAAATGTTTGGTGTTGCGATGATAAATAAATTGCACAAAGACCGTAATTGGCAATCCTTGGCGCTGTTGTTTTTCGGATTTGGGGCAAGTTTTCTATTTCTTGCTTATGCCATGAAAACACTACCTATGGGGACGGCTTATGCAATCTGGACAGGAATTGGTGCGTCTGGTGGAGCAATAATCGGCATGCTTTTATATGGTGAATCAAAAGACTGGAGAAGAGTCGTTTTTATTGCAATGGTGTTAGGTGCAGCAATAGGATTAAAACTTGTTTCATAAGAGGTTCTCACTCCTTCTTTGTATAAAAAGTTCTATATCAATTTAGAACAAATCGATTTGGGTTTTATCACTACCTACCTACTGCTATAAAAATTTGGTATGATAAATTAGTTAAATAAAATAGTGAAGGTGATTTTACTTTGTCTGAAGAAATTCCAGAAGAAAAAAGGAATATGACACCACAATTATTTATGACTACGAAGATTACCCTGACATCGTTAGTGGTCGCTGTGACAATTGCGGTAAAGCTCAATTTGAAAGTTCGGTTAAGAACTATGTATATATTCGTAAATGCAGAGAGTGCGGCATGAAGAAATCGATTTGACCCTATATAGTTATAGGGTTTTTATTATTTTTTACTTTTTGTTCGTTTGGATTTATCACATATACTCTTTCCTTTCTTCGGAGATCAAAATCAGAAAAGGTTATAGCAATAAGTGAATTCCTTCAGCGAATCATGGTATATGACAGATTTCCCTCGCAGTATGACCTGATCTGATTGTTTTCTTCTTAATCGGCTTTCTTCTTTCATAGTGGCGCCCGGAGCCCTCTCTAATTTCATGTTACCCTTCAATAGGTAAAACATAAAAGGCCGCCAATTGGAGGGCGGCCTTCTTGGGCTAACACTATAATTGACTAGGAACGCCGTTAAAAACCCTACTACATTTTGTATAGTTGGAATGCTATATATAGAGCGACAATCCATATCATAATTGCAGATACTTTGTTGATTACGTTTATAAATCTCCCATCGGTATCGATATCTGCTACCTTTTTTCCCACGATAGCCAGACTGAAAAACCAAATCCAAGAAATTAATATAGTTGCAGCGGTAAACGTCATTTTCTCTATCCCGGTATAGCTAAGAGAACTGATTCCAATAACCCCAACGGTAGCAAGTATCGCGTGGGGGTTTAGTAATGAAACGGACATAGCAAACATAATCTGTTTTTTAGAACTTTGCTGCTAACATTCTGTAATTGCCCTCGCTTTCTATATCATCAATATTTCCCGAATGTCCTCTTCAGTAAGAGCAGATGACGATTTCTCCTCAGGGTCGATGATTTCTTCAATCAGATGCCTCTTTTTCTCTTGCAGTTCATTCATTTTTTCTTCGATTGTGCCACGGGCAACAAGTTTGATGACCTGAACAACATTTTTCTGTCCCATACGATGAGCACGGTCTGTTGCTTGTTCCTCGACTGCTGGATTCCACCAAAGATCATATAAAATGACAGTATCGGCACCCGTCAGGTTAAGACCTGTACCGCCTGCTTTCAATGAAATGAGGAATATATCACGTTCGCCTGCATTAAATCGATTACAGATTTCAACGCGTTCTTTTGATGGTGTTTGTCCATCCAAGTAGAAAAAGGGCTGCCCTTGATTCGCTAAATCTCTACCAATGATCTGAAGCATTTTCGTAAACTGTGAGAAAATCAGTACCCTTCTTCCAGAAAGCTTTGATTCCTCAACAATCTGCATTAGTTGCTCATATTTAGCTGAGCTTCCTTTATAACCGTCCACAAACAAGGCGGGGTGACAACAAATCTGTCGTAACCGAGTCAAGCCAGCGAGGATTCGAATACGATTTTTCCGAAGTGTATTTTTATCCAGATGTTTCAATGTGTCTTGTCGCAGCTTTGCTAAATAAGCAGCATACAGTTTCTTCTGATCAGGTAGCAGTTCCATCGATTCCATCGACTCGATTTTTTCTGGAAGCTCCGATAATACATCTTCTTTCAACCTCCGAAGTAAAAATGGCCGGATCCTACGAGCAATTTTTTCCCTTGAGAGGTTACTGTATTCCTTTAACCCCATGAATAGTTCAGGAAAGACAACGTGAAAAAGGGACCACAGCTCTTCTAGTGAATTCTCAACCGGGGTACCAGTGAGGGCGAAGCGATGATCCGCTTGTATCTTCTTCACCGCTCGTGCCGTTTGTGTCCCTGGATTCTTAAATGCCTGTGCCTCATCAAAAAATACCGTGTGAAAATCTTGTTTCTCAAACCACATAATGTCCTTACGTAATAACGGATATGAGGTAATGACAACATCTATGCCCGTTATTTCCTTCTGTATCTTTGACCTTTCTGTTTTATTGCCATCCACGACGATGGCTTGTATATCAGGGGAAAATTTCATGAATTCACTCAGCCAGTTATATGTCAAAGATGATGGACAAACAATAAGAGCGGGGAGCTTCTTCTTACGGATGTCTGGAAGCTCGGATAAAATGAATGCGATGCTTTGCAGTGTTTTACCCAGTCCCATATCATCTGCGAGAATTCCTCCAAAGCCATAGCCAGCAAGTATTTTCATCCATTTGTAGCCGCTTTTTTGATAGTCCCGTAATATTGGCTCTAAACTCTTTGGCACCGCGAACTCCAGGTTACTTGGATTGCGGATGTTTTCCAAGAACTTCCGGAATGACTCCTCTATTGTAAATGTATTGCTGTCATTTACAGAATCAAGAAGCTGAAGCCCTCTTACGATTGGTACATTTAAGCGACTTTCCAAATCTTCATTCTGGACCGGAAGTGTATTCAGAAAACGATTGATTTCTTCAAACTCCCTTGTCTCAAGGGAAAGCAACGATCCATTCCTCAAACGATAATACTTCCTTTTTTCCTCTAGAGCTTCTAGAACTTCTCGTATTTGTTTTTCAGGAATGCCATCCATTTCAAATTTGAATTCCAGCCAATTAGTCCGTTCTTTTTTGATTTTCACCCTAATTTGCGGAGCAGCATTCCCTCGGGAAATCCGATTTCTTACAGCAGTCGTGGCATATATTTGAACAAGCTTTTGAAGTTTCGGAACGACATGGTACAAAAATTCATACTCCAACTCTTCATTATGTAAAAAATATCCACCGTCTGTCTTGGCAAACATGCTATCATCCATCAGTTGCAGGATCTCTTCCTCTTTATCCACATCTCTTATAAGCTTGGAAACTGACTTGAGTTCCTGATTTTCCAAAGGATTAATCACAATATTTTCATAGTGAAACTCCAAACCTGCAAGCAGCCTATTTTTCACGCGATCTAAGTATAGCTTAGCAATCAATGGTGTCTTCTCGAACTGCTCAGAAATGGCCCCTGAGAAATGAACCTCACCTAGTTTTTTCAAACCTGGTACCACTTTTTCCAGGAATAACTCTAATTGCTCCTGATGAATTGGAATTTTATTCATTCCTGAATCTTCCAACATCTGTTTTAAATCTGAGAGACGTTGGCAGTCTTCACTTTCGAGGGGAACCAATTTCCCTTCAGATAAAACAGAGCTGTATGCATTCATCACAATTATTTCATTCAACCCTTTAATATTCAGTTTATATCCTTTGCCCTCACTTTCGGCAAATTCAAACTGTAAAGGAAGCGGTTCGCCGGATATCTGAAAACTATTAAACGTATTCCCGTCATACGCAAGCTTCACCAATGGTGCGATTGTAAGGATAGGGACAAGCCTTTCAAAAGAAGTTGGCGGAATGAGTAACAGGTGATTGCTCATTGTATAGTCAGATTTGTACGGAAGCGCGTCAAGATAGACCTGTTCATCATAAGTCACTTGGATAAGCTGCTGAATCACTGCATCTGTTTCACGCTGAAAACAATGGAGATCAGGATCATACAGAAATGAAAGGGACACTTGGGCAGATTTTCCTTCTTTTACCTGCTTCAGAAAATCCCTGAGATTTGGTACATTTGCCGAACCAATCTTCACTTCAATTCCGAACATGTATCTGCCCTGGCCTATCGTGATGGGCTTACATGTAAACTCCGCATCAAGCACCTGCCTGTTTTCAAAGTGGAGCTGATGGCCACTTGAGCGTACAGGCTGATTATTGAAAAGCGTAAGCAAACCATCTGTCAGCTTCATATTTGCTGAAGCGTCAGACTGAGGTTCGTTTAGACCTTTAGGAATAGTTCCTTGACGCTGGTGTTCGTATACCGACAGTAATACGGCCGCAATATGCTGACAATCCCGTTGAAAAGAAGCAAGCGTTGGGCAGCTGCATTTCGTGCGAAAGCCTCCGGCAGCATCCACTTCAATAGAGACATGGAAATCTTCTATTCCTTTAACAGTTGCTTCACAACCATCAGGACGGTAACTTTCAAATGTCACTTTATTAGCACGATAAAAAGCATCTCCCCTTTTGAAGGAGACTGTCCCGCACATATCTTTAATGATTTTTTGATTTAATTTGATATTCAAAATGCCGTTCTCCCTCCTAAGGACCTCTGTGCTATTGTTATTTATGTAAAGGTGGTTTTCCATTCTATTTGAAAAATAAGCTCATTTTATCATCATACTATGAAATGGGAATCCGAGGTGGTAAAAAAGCAAAAAGACAAACACCCTTATTCAAATCAAGATTTGAAATGGAGTTCATCTATAGTTCAGCAACGGGAATATGTAAATCTTTATTGTTGTCCTTTGGCTTTGTTGCCTTTCTTTTTTCTTCGATAAAAGAAACTAAACAAAAGGAGGAAAAGAAGAACGAGAAAAAGGATAAGTTCAGCGGGGTCCTTCACCAGAAAAGGGTTAAAGGCATGTTTAATGGAATTATCCAAATCAAACCCTAAAAGAATATCCATGCCTAAAGAAAAGGCCACTAAAGGAATCAGCATCAAAACCGTAATACCGAAGATTTTCATTTTTCATCAACTCCACCTTTTAGGAACTTATTTTGGTGTTAGCCTTGCTTTTTTTTCGATTCTTAAAAAAAGCAAGGATCAAGAGAAGCAATGGGATGATCACTTGAAATGGAAGGTGGATATAAATCGGCACGGCGCCTAGCCCTTCATGGATATGTTCCGAATAGCTACTTGCAATCACAATGGATATTAGTAAAATGACAAAACCAACTGGATAGGCCAGCCGAGAAGGTTCTTTAAAGTTGAAAACATTTGCCGTACCCGTTACAGCTACATAGGTAAACACACTTATTTTGATGAACCCTCCAATCATGAGTTTAACCAAAAAATAAACATCGAGTCGTTCCAAAAAGCCAGCGATCTCAATTGACTGAATGAGGGAAAGAAAAGGATATTGCGAACGTGTTGTAAGATCCACTCCAAGCACAGCTACATTCAAAGCCATTATAAACGCAAGAAAAATACCGCTTGCAGCCAAACTCCCTATACCAATTTTTTTTAGCCTCTGAGGTTCGTTCAAATAAGGAAAAATCATTAAAAAGACAATGATTTCGCCAAATGGAAAAAATAAGGTTTCAGTAAAGGACATTTTCATCATCTCTACCCCACTGATTTCAAAAACAGGTTTTAAGTTGTTTATATGGATCATTCCTGAAACAACAATCAGAAGAATGAACGTCATGAAAAGTAAATTCTCTAACACAAAGAAAAGTTCTCCCGTCCTTGCCAGTACCTCTATCCCTTTACGAACCGTATACACCACCACCAAAATAAATACTGCGTTCGCAAAAAATAACGGAACATGAGGATAGGCAAAGGTAAGTAGCGTCTCTCCGAAATCCCTCAGCACTCTTGCTGCAAGATACATGAAATATAGGATGTATAGAAAAGCTACTATCCTTCCTAAAAAATTCCCCATTATATGTCTTACATATTCAGTTAGCAGCTGATCAGGATAGTATTGAAAAAGGCCATAATAAACGAAAAATAACAAAAATCCGCCTATCATCGCAATGAGAATGACTAGCCATGCGCCCTGTTTGGCTTCACCTGCAAGCGGAACCAAAAGTGCACTGCCTATTTCAAACAGGAAAATAAGGACGAATAGCTGGTAACCGCTGATTTTTGCCTTTTCCACGAGGATGCCACTTCCTTTCCATTATTGATCGCTCTTTTTTAAATTTGAAAGATACGGCTTATTACGTAATCCTGTACGGCGAATGAAAGTCTCTACCTGCACATCTACTTCCAGCTTAGCAAAAGAAACATCGTCCCAGTCCTTTTCGATTTTTTTCCATTCTTTCGGATGGGATTCGTGCATGATTTCACCAAAGCCAAAAATATCGGATTTATTTTTTTGGGCACGAACGATCGCATCTTCCATCTCCTTCTTTAAGTCTTTTGCTAACTTCTTTTCAATGTCTATCAGAACGTGCGGACTGTTTAGATTCACAGGCACATTTGCCTCGCGGATATCTCCTTCAACAAGGACCTTTATCAACATTTTAGGTTTGCCATTTTTCATTTTTGCCGCGACGTTGGTTTTTTGGCGTTTCACTTGATAGGTGATTGCGTCTTTTTTATCATTCCAATCAATGTTTAAATTGGTATGTGCAATCCTATCTAACACCCACATCGAGCCTATTGCCTTATTACCATCCAGCCAGTCAATCAATTTACCATCTTTAAAAACACCTATTCCAGCGGTAGTTGGGTTAGCCTCAATATCAGAGGTCTGAGTATTCTCCATTTTATCCTCTTTATCTGTGTTACCCTTCACGGTAAAACCACTAATTATCGGTTCTTTTCCGGTACTCACAAGGTTTTTAATCACTTCTTGAAGATTGACACTGATACTTCTCCCCTGCTGTTTTTCCGAAGATTCAATCGTCCTAATGACTTTTTCAGCTGATACTTTATCGATTGCCGTTAATGTTTCGACTATATCCCTGGCTTTTACACCTCGGGCTATCACGATCCTCGAAGTTGCCCTAAATTCAGGGGAGCGCTCAAAGGCATCGAAAATAGCGTAAATGCCCTCTTCTTTTGCTATTTCCTCACCTATGACGATCAGGTTTGCATGAGCGAAATACATATCTCTTGAAATTTTAGTTGAAGCAATACTATCTAGTCCAAGCACATTATTTCCAGTGGCCCTATAAACGGATATAGCGGGATTTGTCCCGCCGCCGCCCTGAAGAGCCCCCGCAACATTGCCTGGGTTAATGATTTGAAACGTTCCCACTAACTTTCCTTCTTTATCTTTATCGATTCCCATTGCCGAGACGATGGCTATCTCGTTTAACTCTTTTTTATCCCAGCAGCCAGAGGTGAACGTGGTACCGATCATCATCAATAACAGAACTAGCCATTTACGATTCATTGCCTTCACCTTTTTTCTTGTCAGAAGTTTTCATTCCCCGCGATGCAGGAGGAAGGGGTCTTTGATTATCGCCTTCTCGTATCAGATTATTATTGGAGCTTAATAACTTTGGTCTTTCTTTGAACGCCCACATAGGTCTTCTGAAGAATGTGTCACCTAATCCTTCCGGGTTCAGAGGGGCGAGCGGTGACATATAAGGAACTCCAAGTGAACGAAGGCTGCATAAATGGACAATAAGGACGATAAAGGCTAAAATCATGCCATAAAAACCTAAAACACCGGCACAAATGATAAACCCGAAACGCACTATACGGGCGGAAATGGCTATCGCATAAGATGGGGTAGCAAAACTGGCAATCGCCGTGATCGAAACGATGATGACCATTGCCGGCGATACGATGCCAGCCTGGACTGCCGCCTGCCCAATCACCAATGCCCCTACAATGGACATGGTCGAACCAACCGCCTTTGGCATCCGAAGGCTTGCTTCCCTTAAAATTTCAAAAGTCATTTCCATGAGAAGCGCTTCAATGACGGCCGGCAAAGGAACCGTTTCCCTTTGGGCCGCAACGATGACCAGCAACTTCGTTGGGATCATTTCCTGATGAAAAGTCGTGGCTGCGACATAGACAGCTGGCCCGATTATAGAGATTATAAAAACGATGATCCGTAAAAAGCGTGTGGCTGAAGCAATATCGAAGCGATTATAGTAGTCTTCGACAGATTGGAAAAACTGTACGAATAAGGCCGGGGCCACCAAGACAAAAGGCGTTCCGTTAACAAATATCGCCACTCTTCCTTCAAGAAGATTACCCGCAACCATATCAGGTCTTTCTGTATTATTAAGGGTGGGGAACGGCGTCATGACCTGGTCTTCTATCAATTGCTCAATATATCCTGATTCAAGAATGCTATCGATGTTAATTCGGTTTAAGCGCTTCTTGACCTCTTCGACGATCCCTTCCTTGGCAATCCCATTTATATACATGATAGAAACATCCGTCTTTGTCACAGTGCCTATTTTCATAGACTCTATCCATAAATCCGGACTGTTAATAATGCGGCGTAACATGGCAATGTTTGTTGCATTCGATTCAGTAAATCCTTCTCTTGAACCGCGGACCGTCAAATGTGTGCTTGGTTCCTGAATGGAACGCCGTTCTCCCCCTCTTGTACTGGCAACCAGGGCTTTGTTTACGCCGTCAACAAAAATGATGCTATCCCCTGATAATAATGACAATAATAATTTTTCCCAGTCCGTAACAGTTTCTACACCACCGAGAGAAACTACTTCTTCAGAAATCACGTCCAGTGATTCTTTAGGAAGTAGTTTTTCTTTTAGATGAGGGTTTTTCATGATTGATTCAATTAAAAAGTCCGTAACGCTTGGATTATCTATCAAACCCTGCACATACAAGATAGTCGTTTTAATTTCAGGGTTTTGACTGATTTTCAACGTTCGGACAATAATGTCCGGGCTGTTACCCGTTTTCTTTTTCATATTGTCTAGATTGGCTGAAATAGAGCTGTCAATATATTCAAGTTTTTTACTTTTAGATTGATCTTTATCATCTATCTTTTGCTTCTCACGTTTCTTCATTTGTCCTTTATTTTTGAAAAAAGAAACCATCGCGCCGAACCTCATTCCTTTTTCGTTTCACTCATTTTGTCCAAAGCACATTCCCTTTATTCTACGTTCAAAGCTCATCCTCTCCGCTTTCCCGTTTGAGATGACATAAGAAAAAGGCTGTCATAATGACAGCCTCTGATGTTTATATAAGATTATGTAATAGCAGTTCGGACTTGAACGGCCCTTTTATCATTTTTTATATCTACTATAATCACTTTCTTTTTCCCTTATTTCTTCTAAAAATTAAAACAACGAAAAGAATAAACAGTAATACAAGTATTGCATAAACGATGTTTGAATAGATGTCCATATACCCTACGATGTCTTCCCATGAAGATCCTACAGCGGCTCCAACATTCACCAGAATCACGTTCCAAATCAATGTTCCGGTTGTTGTGTATAGTAAAAAAAGCCAAAAACTCATATGAGACATGCCTGCGGGAATGGAAATTAAGCTTCTAATCAACGGAACGAGTCTACAGAAAAAAACAGTCCACGCTCCATATTTATCAAACCAAGAATTTGCCTTATGGACGTCAGTTACTGTTAACCGAAAAATATGCCCCCATCTACCCACAAACTTCTCTATCCTTTTCACATCAATCAGTAAACCAATCCCGTAAAGTACCACAGCCCCTGCCACTGATCCAAGAGTTGATGCAATCACGACTCCGAATATAGTCAAATTTGTTGATACCGTGGTCATAAAACCTCCAAAGGTTAGAATGACCTCTGACGGAATAGGCGGAAAAATATTTTCAAATGCTATTAATAGAAAGATTCCAATATACCCAAAATTATTCATAAACTCCGTAATCCAGTTTTCCATTTAAAAGCTCCTAACTATTTCAATCATTTGATATAATCAGCAGCTAACTAGTTTAGTCCCTAGCTGCTTTCTTACTGAATTGCCTGTCCTAACTTTAGTTAATCTCTTTATTTTTCTGGCTTTCTTTATACTTTTGGAAAACCCAAATAGAAATGGCAAGCCAACAGCCACTCGCTAAATATCCTCCAATAATATCACTAGGATAATGGACTCCCAAGTATATTCTACTTATTCCTATTGTAAGGATCATCATCACGCTGAACAAAATCAACAGAGTTCTCCCCCACATAGTCGAAATATGCCGCCATAGTAGAAATGTGAGAATACCATATAAAGTGAATGCATTCATCGCATGTCCACTTGGAAAACTGTATCCCCCTATCTCAATGAGTCGATGTAAATCAGGTCGGGCTCGTTGAAAGAAAAGTTTCAATATCAAATTGAGGAGAGTTGAGCCAACCACGACAGCACTAAATAAGACTAGCTCCAAACGATGTTTCAATACCTTATACAAGTAAAATAAAACAAGTAAGGAAAGTATAATTATGGAACTAGATGAACCAATAAACGTAAAGACCTTCATGATGGTTGTTAAAAACGGAGACTCTAAGCCTTGAACGAAGGAAATCACCGCTCTATCAAAATTCAAGAATTCATATGCACTTATTGTGAATGCCATTATACTAAATCCAATTAAAAAAATTACACTTAATACAAAGGCAATAGACAACTGAAACTTTAATTTCATAATAACATCCTTTCACTTTTTAAAACCGGTGTTCCATGATTGAAGTAAGATCTCATTATAGAGTTTTAACTTCATCCTATATGATCTAAACCATAACAAGGAATGAAAGGAACTTGCATTTCTTTCTGTTTATCCAGTGTATATACTAATAATTCATTAGTTAACCCATTTATTCTATCTGTTTCATTTATGATTGTATGTATCGAGCTTTATAAAACGTCTTTTTGATTTCCCACCATCTATTTAATAGAGAAAGATTTCTATGAATAATAAGAAGTGGAATCGGAAGGACATATGAGGCATCTTCAGCGTATCCATTATTAGAATATACAAACTGAATGAAGAAGAAATAAGATTTTGATTAGATTTTCATTAAAATTTGCTAATCTTTCTACAAAAAATAAACAGGTCGGTTATCTTCCTCAATTAACTCCACAATTTATTCAAATAATAGGTAAAGAACCACTCATGAATGAAAATCCTTGCTCCCGCTAAATAATTTAAAATCATTCTATCTTTTAATACTACTCTATACAGCTTAACCAACTCAACTTAAGGTTACGGTAAATATATCTCCTTATCCAACTTCAACTTGCTGGATTCTACACCAACATGGTCTTAACCTTAATGATGAAAGTAATATCTATATCGAATAACCCTTATGTGTTAAGAATATATTTTGGTAAAGAATTTTTATATATAGGTATTTCAAATTAAAAAGGTTCCTAAATTTCAGGTACGATAAGGCAAAGCAACGCCTCTTTTTGTCTTGTGAAAATTAGGGACACTTAACTTAAACAAATACCTTTCTCCTAAAAGTTATTGCTCATTTGGAGATTATCTACCTTTCCTTCTATATCGATAACATCAAATTTACTAATTGACTCCCCAAATAAACAAGTAGTAACAGCCATTATTATAAATAAAACCTCAAGTATTTTTTTCAACTTAAACTCCTTCTTAACTTTGGTGCTATCTAAAATACCCCTATTACATTTACATAATTACCCATTATGGTACAATCAAAGATATACATATTCTGTCATCCGTATTTGAAAGGTAATTATTATGGGGGATTTTCTTTCTAGCTTTCTACTTATTACTGGTTGGAAATATTTGTTAATGCGACTTTTTATATGGTTAATAAAGCTTGATAAACACATAATTGCTTGTTTCTTTATAGCTCAATCCTATCATTTTAGATCACCTGAGTCTGAGCAAAAAAAAAAAAATAGAAGGTGGAAAATGAATGAAAGTGAATTTCGGAAAAGTAGCTAAAGATTATGCTAAATGGAGAAATGATTTACCTGGTGAATTAATAGAGAGCTTAAAAATCAGAGGAATAAACTTTGCTAATGTTCCGGTTGCAGACTTAGGTTCTGGGACTGGCGTTTTGAGTAGAGCTTTATTTAAGGAGAGAGCTAAGGTGGTTGGCGTTGAACCATCAAAGGAATTGATAGAAGAAGCGCATAATATTGATAGACAAGAAAATAGTAGAATAAAATATGTTAATCGATATTCAGAGGATACAACTTTAGAAAGTGATACTTTTGACTTTGTAACCGTTTTAAGGGCTTGGCACTGGTTTGATCGAGAAGCAGCCTTGAATGAAATAAAGCGGATTATTAAAGAAAATGGCACGTTAATAGTGATGGATTCAGGATTCGTTTCTAAAAGTAACGTAATAAAAGAAACGCTTCAAATCATTAAAGGTCATATGCCGGATGGCAAACTAACCTCTGCAGGATCTAAAGCGAATGTCCAACAATTTATTAACGGCTTTCCGGTTGAGTGGTTTAAAGAATGGCAGGAACATCAATTTGATTTAACAGATACATATAAATTCTATTACGATGTGACATTTAAAAACGAAGAATGGTGTGGAAGAGTGGGGTCATTATCCTGGCTTTCAAGTTTTTCCGAAGATAAGCGGGTACAAATCCTCGATGAAATCCACTCACATTTGGTAAAAGAGTTTGGGAACATTCAGCATACCATTCAACATGTATGCAATGTAGTAATTTTAAAACGAAAAAAACCTTATGCTGGTTAATGGCATAAGGTTTTTCTTTTTAATGTTTACTGAATGCCTTAAGTGGTAAGCTAGTTAGAGTTTGCCCGGTCGCTGAATCGGTCAGATTCTCTTCCAACTGAAACGAATCCACTGATTCAATATGTGAGTATTTCTCTAGAAAAGTGGTAAGGGCAATTTTTGCTTCCAGTCGTGCTAGCGGAGCACCTAAGCAGAAATGCGGCCCATTTCCAAAGGCTAGATGTTTCTTATTATTAGGACGGTGTATATTAAGAGTGAATGCGTCTTCAAACATCTCCTCATCCATGTTTGCTGCACTCATCCAGGCAACCACGACATCCCCTTTCTTCAAATCTACTCCTAATAAATCGTTATCTTCCTTTACTGTACGATCTAATTTGGTTAAATTGAATCGGTAACGCAGCATTTCCTCAACGGCTTGTGGAACTAAATCCAGGTTATTACGTAACTCTTCATAGACTTTATTGTCATCATATAATAGTGAATAAAAGGTATTGGCAAGTAAATGACTGGTTGTCTCGACTCCCGCTCCTAAAATCAACATGGTCGTACGCACAACTTCATCATCTGTAAAGGTTTCACCATCTACTTCGGCCTTCAATAGATCGGATATGATATCATCCGCTGGATGTAACCGTTTCTGTACAACAATTGGATATAAATACTCATAATATTCTCTTGCTGCCACTTGCTTCATTTCATTTACTTTTTCTTGTTTTTCTTTGTCAAAGGGAAGGAATAAGATATCTACCCATTTTTTAAACAGTAAACGATCTTTTGAGGGAACGCCCATTAAGTCTGACATGACAATAATCGGAAGCGGACTTGCCAATGATTGTACAATATCAATTTCCTTGTCTGTCCCCATCTGTTCGACTAATTCATCTGCAATTTCCTGAATGCGAGGTTCCCAGTTTTGGAGACTTCTAGGTGTGAATGCTGCGGCCAACAGTGATCGGCGTTTTCTATGCACAGGTGGATCCGCTTCAGTGATCTTGATTTTCTCAGGTGCTGAACCTTCCTTACTATCCGTTCCAACAGATATAGTGGTTCGTTGGCGTTCACTCGTAAAATGTTTATAATCACTAAGAACACGCTTAACATCTTCATATTTAAAGACATTCCACGTATCTGTTCCTTCGTGATAGCTCACTGGGTCATTTTCTAACATGTGTTTACACCAGGCGTATGGACTAAATTCCTCTGCACGGGACTTAAACTGAGTGACTTCTTTAATAGCAATAATTTCTTTCATGATACCGACTCCTCCTACTTCTCAAAGATACCTAACAAAAGGATTGAATGTTTAGCATTCTTCATCTCCGACACTTAGTTATAGGGTCATCATTCATGTACGTAAATTTTTGATGGTTTGTTTGTATTTTCTTTATTTCCCTTAAATATCTAACCCACTCCATTATAAGATAAGAAGCCATCACAAACCATGCATCATCTATACCAACTCCTTAGCAGGCAGTTTGCCCAACAAATGTCATGTATTCCATCATCTCGCCATGTAAAACTGCTTATTTTTAACAAATCCTATTTCTTTTTATGATTCGTTATGTCTTTCAAAAGATGAAAAAAACCTATCTTCTTTTCAAATTCTGAGACAGGGGTTTTTCATTAGCTATTTTAATAGATGATTTCCCTGACTAACCTTCACAACCATCAAAGCGGTAATTAGACTGTACCCAATGACTCTTTTGCATAGAAAAAACGGCCACAGAATGTAGCCGTCAATCGCTGTCCTTTTTAATTAGTTCATATAAATCATCCATTTTCTTTTCCATGATATCCAGTCTAGTTTTGCGTTGCTTGACGGAACGGAAAAGCGATACGATACCTACTATGATCAGGATTAGAAATACAAAGCAAAACAATTGGTATATCATATCCGCCATATTAAAACTACTCACTATGTAATCCCCCTAAATAGCATTCTAAGTTTTCTATTATACACCTTAAAATTAACAATTTAACCTTTAAAGGGGAATTAAGAATTAAAATCCATTTTTTCTTTCCTGATCTTTTTTATGTTCCAAAAACTCCATCGTATATTGAATGAAGCTCTTTACAATATCATTACATGGCCGGCTTTTATGCCAAACCAACCCAACTGTTCTGGAGCAGGGAGGCTCAATGATCTTCAATTTTGCCGTTTGTAAATCATGTAATCTTTCATTTGATAGCAATGATGGAAATAAGGCAACGCCGAGGCCTTTTTCTACGAGCTCATGAGTGATTCCCGTTTCGTCTCCTTCAAAAGCAAAATCAGGATAGAAACCTGCTTCTCTGCAAAAGCGTTCCGTCATATCGCGAAAATCATAACCTAATGGCATAACGATGAAAGGAGCATTCTCCACTTCTTTTAGATAGATGCTCTTTCTATTGGCCAAAGGGTGGGAAAGGGGCACGGCTAGAAGTATTTCTTCTTCTAGGATGGGAACCCACTCAATATGTTCCCCTATCACAGGTACTGTTGAGATACCGACGTCTATTTCCCCTATTTCAATCTGTTTTTTGATTCGTTCGAAGGAAGCCTGATGTTGTCTAAATCGGGCATTGGGATGTTTCTTTAGAAAACCGCCTAATAACTCTGGCAGAATACTCGGAATGGTAACAGCTATGGAGATTAATTTATCCTGCTTATCTGCCAGGTAGGCTAATTCCTTTTCCCCTTCTTTTAATTGTAAAAAGACCTGTTCGACAGTTCGCAAATAGGATTCACCGAGTTTATTTAATTGGATTTGCCTGCCTCTTCGATCAAATAATTCATAACCAAGACTATTTTCCAATTTACCAATCATTTTACTAAGGGCTGGCTGAGTGATGTTCAATGCTTCCGCTGCTTTTGTTAAATGTTGATGTTTTGCAACGATTTGAAAGTATCTCATTTGTAAAAGATCGATCGGGGACGCCCTCTTTCTACGTATTTTAAAAACCCATTATATACTATAAGACTTTTCATCACTTTTTTGGATTTTCTTCAAAACAGGTTTCCTTTGACCAACAAAGGCACCGGATATAATTAATAATACAGTAATGAAAATCAGGATCAGTTTTGGTAATGCCCAACTATGAGTAAGATCATGAATCAAGCCAATCAAGATTGGTCCGATCGCGGCAAGTAAGTATCCAATAGATTGTGCCATTCCTGAAAGAACAGCTGCTTGTTGTGCACTTTCCGTACGTAATCCGAATGTGATCATGGCAAAGCTGATGGCCATACCGTTCCCTAAACCTATCAAAACCATACAAATTGGTATCAGCGAAAGCTGACCGAAACCCATACCCACCATACCGATGGTCATTAATATCCCTGATATGATTCCAAGAATACTCCTGTTTGAGATACGCATCGCGACAATCGGGGTAATGATGGTCGCCGGCAGCGAAGTGAATTGATTAATACTTAGCATCCAGCCGCTTTTAGCCTGATCCATGCCTTGAGCCATCAACATATCAGGAAGCCATGCTGACAAAATATAAAACGGTAATGATTGTAAGCCCATGAAGAGTGTGATGTTCCAAGCTGTCGGCGATTTCCACATTTCAAAAGAAAAAATCGATGTTGTTGATTTTGAAGCGCGATTCATTCTTTCTCCCCGCTTGCCCTTCACTTGGGGCAACCAAAGAATCAATGTGGCAATAGCCAGAATTGCCCAACATAATAAAGACCCTTGCCATCCTAAGCCTGCTTCTTTGGCTAATGGAATACTGATTCCAAAACCGATGGCTGATGAAAGGTTCATGCTCGCTATATAGGCACCAGTCAAGATGCCTGCTTTCTCTGGATGTTTCTGTTTGATGATACCTGGAAGTAGAACATTCCCAACTGCAATGGCAATTCCCATAAAAGCCATTCCGGTCATTAAAGCCGTAACTGATGAAATCGATCGAAGGAATAATCCCACTATGAGTAGCAGTAATGAGTATAGTAAAGTCCATTCCATTCCAATTCGCTTAGCAATCAATGGGGCCGCAGGGGAAACCAAGGTAAAGGCTATCAGCGGAATCGTCGTCACCATCCCTGCGACTGCATTATTGATTCCTGTATCATCACGAATCAGGCTAATTAATGGACCTATTGACGTAATAGGTGCACGAAGATTGGCCGCTATGAACAGAATGCCGATTACCCAAATGATGCTGATCTTTGCTTTATTGTCTTTGATTCCTATGGTTTTTCTCATTTATCCGTTTCTCTCCTGAGCGCATAGAGCCATTATTTTTCGATTCAATCTCATTATACTCCCGCTCTCGTGAGGAAAATAATAGAAATTCAATCATCACTTCATAACCAAATGGTTATGAATGACCATAAAATAAGATATGCGGCAGGTTATGAGTAAAAGCCAAAGTCCTCCCTTGGATTCGTTCCATCCTTTATCAAAACAAAGCAATAGTCTACAATACTGTCATTCTCATATTTGACTAATACGAGATACTAACAATAAAAAAACCGATAGCAATTTTGCTATCGGCCAAGCGTTTATGCTTCTATTTGATCGTTGTCAGAATCATCTTGAGGTACAATTAATTCATTATAGAATGCTGCCATTGTTGTTCCTGCATAAGGGGCCAACCATAAAAGTCCAATCCCTAAGGTGAATATACACAGTATTCCCCAGCCTATGAAGCTTAAGTGCATTAGAAAATACTTCCATTTCAACCCTTTCATTCGTTTCTTACTTTCTGAAAATGCTTCAAGCACTGTTAATTGAGGGTGATCTTTTAATAAGAAAAATAGTTGGGAATATGACAGACTTTTGATGATTCCTGGAATAATAAATAATAATGACCATAAAAATATGAAAATACCTTGTAAAATTGACGCACCGATAATCTTAAAAGAGGTTTTTCCTTCTTTATAGATAGCGAATACCTCTGGAATATCAGGGTTTCCTTTCCTGACTATATTCAGGTAAAACCAAGTTGTTGCTATAGTCAGCGGGATTAAGGCTATAGATAGTACGGTTCCGAAGATATCCGACCATACCGGTGTTTCTTCTTGCGCGAACCACTGTGTAAACCCACCGCTTCCGATCACTTCAACAATTATAGGTAAAATGACATTGATCAAGAACAAGAGCAACATAAGTGAAACGGCTACTCCCCATTTACCTTTCAAAGAAAGTAGGGCTTCTCTTTTTAATTCTGAGATTCTCATACGTTAATTAACCTCTCCTTTTTTAAATAGAAGAAATCTGAAAATACACTCACTTAGCAAGTATGGGTAAATTCAGAAAAACTACTATTTATTTGATGTTTAAATCTCCTGTTGTATTCTAACATAATATTTCTAACTATAGGCTTAAATTCCTATAAACTTCTCTCAGAAAAATATCCCTACGATAATAACCCGACTTTTCTAGAAAAAAGAGAGAGAGAATCTGTTTCGAATAATCCTTTATCACCTCCCAAATTGCACTCAAAAAGTATAGTACAAATCTTTTTAAAATTTCCTGCCTTGTCTTTTATGTTTATGAAAGGGAATATAACAATATTCCATCTATTACTTCAGGCACAATGAAAGCCTCGAACTTCAGCAAGCCATATGGTGTTTAATAGAACAATTGCTCACATAATGTGAACTCCGCGGATAAACGTGCTATAAACTAAGTCGGATTCCTTTCAAATGAAAAACACCTTCGTTGAATGTACAATGAAGAAAAGTACATGCAGCAAAGGTGTTTTTATTTATAATGCAAGGAATCCTCAGTGCTTTAGGAATTCTCTATATTTAACTATGATATCTGTTTGAACAACAACAAAAAAGAGCATCCCAAAAGTCGAATTGCCTACACCTTTGGAACACTCTCTTTTCTATAATTAATCAGAGCCTGTTATAACAAAATCGTCTTGGAGCAAAGCTAAAGGAAGCTTTCTATTAATAGGATCCCCTGCCGTGACATTAATTTCAGTAATGTGACCACTGGCACCTATTGAAACATCAATCAATTTCCCATCTTCTGTTTTCACTAAAAAGAGCCTTTCCCATTCATAAACATAGGAATTCTTTTGAACATAAACTTGTTCGATGGTCCCATTCTGAGCACACTCAATTGTGTAAATCGGTTTTAACAAGGAATCACCCCTCCACTATCTATCATAATATTCAGCTTATACCCAACCCCGGAATATCGAGGCTTCTGCCATTTTTCTGACACCCACCATATATGCAGCTAATCTCATATTCACTTTTCTTGTCTCAGCCATATCATATATTTGATTAAATGAGTTGACCAATAACTCTTTTAATTTTTTTTGAACTTCTTCATCTTCCCAGTAGTAACCCTGATTATTTTGAACCCATTCAAAGTAAGAAACAGTTACACCACCTGAACTTGCTAATACATCAGGTACAAGAAGCACATTGCGTTCTGTTAAGATTTTAGTGGCCTCCAAAGTGGTTGGACCATTCGCTGCCTCTACGACAATTTGCGCTTTTATAAGATGTGCATTTTCATTCGTGATTTGATTAGAAATAGCAGCTGGCACTAAAATATCACAATCTTGTTCTAGAAGCTCTTGATTGGTAATTTTATTTTCGAATAATGTTGTTACCGTTCCAAAGCTATCCCTTTTATCAAGTAAGTAATCGATATCGAGGCCATCTGGGTTATATATGGCACCATATGCGTCAGAAATACCAATCACTTTCGCACCTGCATCATGCATGAATTTTGCTAAAAAGCTTCCCGCATTCCCAAATCCTTGGACAATAATGCGTGCACCTTTCAGTTCTATGCCCTTACGCTTTGCGGCTTCCTCGATACAAATCGTGACACCTTGTGCAGTTGCCTTTTCCCTACCGTGTGAACCGCCCAGCACTAGTGGCTTACCTGTAATGAATCCAGGAGAATCGTGCTCTCTTATTCTACTGTATTCATCCATCATCCATGCCATGATTTGAGAATTTGTATAAACATCCGGGGCCGGAATATCTTTAGTCGGCCCCACTATTTGGCTAATCGCTCGAACATACCCGCGGCTAAGCCTTTCTAATTCACCCATAGACATTTGGCGCGGATCGCAGATAATGCCACCTTTTCCTCCGCCGTATGGCAGATTCACAATCCCGCATTTTAAACTCATCCACATCGAAAGTGCCTTTACTTCTTCCTCATCGACTTCAGGATGAAAACGGATTCCACCTTTTGTAGGACCAACAGCATCGTTGTGCTGGGCACGGTATCCAGTGAATATCTTTGTTGAATTGTCATCCATCTTAATTGGAATTCGGACGGTCAGCATACGAAGAGGCTCCTTTAAAAGCTCAAACACTTCTTCCGAATAACCAAGCTTACCCAGCGCCTCCTTGATTACGACCTGTGTGGATTCAAGCAAGCTGGCAGTTTCTTTTTCTTCTTTGATCGTTGTACTCAATGGAATTCACCTCATAGGGATATTAGGATAAAACTCTTTTAATACGTTCAATTGCCCAATCTAGCTCTTCTTTAGTGATCACTAGCGGCGGAGCAAAGCGGATAACTGTATCATGTGTTTCTTTACACAGTAATTTTTCTTCTTTTAGTTTTTCACAATAAGGTCTTGCCGCTTCAGTTAATTCCAATCCAATAAATAAGCCTCTTCCACGAATATCTTTAATCATAGGATTATTGATTTCTTTTAAACTATCCATGAAATATTTCCCTAGCTCTAATGAACGTTCTGCCAGTTTTTCATCTTCAAGAACTTCTAATGAAGCGATAGAAACTGCACATGCTAATGGATTACCACCGAATGTAGAACCATGTGAACCAGGATTAAATACGCCAAGAATTTCACGGTTTGCTGCGACACATGAGATTGGAAATACTCCACCACCAAGTGCTTTTCCTAAAATATACATATCAGGAATCACTTCATCCCAATCGGAGGCAAACATTTTTCCTGAACGGCCAAGTCCTGATTGAATTTCATCCGAAACGAATAGTACATTATTTTCTTTACATAGTTCGTAAGCTTCTTTTAAGAATCCTTGTGGAGGAATGATAATTCCCGCTTCACCTTGGATCGGTTCAATTAAAAATCCAGCTGTTTGAGGAGTAATCGCTTCTTTCAATGCTGCAAGATCTCCATAAGGAATAAGCTTGACTCCTGGTAGCATTGGTCCAAATCCTCTTCTGTATTCTTCATCTGAAGACAATGATACGGCTGCCATTGTACGGCCATGGAAATTGCCTATACAAGCAATAATCTCCGCTTGATTTTCAGCGATTCCTTTCACGTCGTAGCCCCAGCGTCTAACAGCCTTGATAGCTGTTTCAACTGCTTCAGCACCAGTATTCATAGGCAGCGCCATATCTTTTTGTGTAAGACGAGCAACCTTTTCATACCAAGGGCCTAATTTATCACTATGAAATGCACGAGAAGTTAACGTTACACGATCTGCTTGTTTTTTTAGTTCATCGATAATTTTTGGATGTCTGTGGCCTTGATTCACTGCAGAATAGGCACTTAGCATATCCATATATTTGTTTCCTTCAGGATCTTCCACCCAAACTCCTTCTGCCTTTGAAATGACAATTGGAAGTGGATTGTAATTGTTTGCACCATATTGCTCTGTTTGTTCAATTAATTTTTCTGTTACTGTTGTCATGTTGATTCCCCCCTATGATTTATAACGTTTCTGCTGTTGTTTTTCCTTGTAGATGAAGAACTAAATAATCTGGTCCACCTGCTTTTGAATCTGTACCTGACATATTGAATCCGCCAAATGGTTGGTATCCAACGATAGCTCCTGTACAGCCACGATTGAAATACAAGTTCCCAACATGGAAATCCTCACGTGCTTGCTCGATATGTTCACTGTTAGTTGTGATAACTGCACCTGTTAACCCATAATCTGTGTTATTAGCAATCTCAATCGCATGATTGAAATCTTTTGCTTTACAGAACGCTACTACTGGTCCAAAAATTTCTTCCTTCATGACACGAGCATTTTCATCCACATCTGCAATAATTGTTGGTTGGATAAAGAAACCTTTTGAATTGTCTCCTTCTCCTCCTGCAACTAACTTCCCTTCTGTTTTACCGATCTCTACGTAGCTCATGACTTTGTCGTAAGCAGCTTGATCGATAACTGGACCCATAAAGTTATTTACATCTGTTGGTTCTCCAACTGTTTTTTCTTTTGTTAATTCAATAACACGATTTAATACTTGATCATACACATCTTCCACAATGACTGTACGTGAACATGCAGAACATTTTTGACCTGAGAATCCGAATGCAGAAGCAACGATGGATTGTGCTGCAAGTTCCAAATCCGCCTCTGTATCAACAACGATCGTATCTTTACCGCCCATTTCAGCGATGACACGTTTCAACCAAATTTGACCTTCGTGAACTTTTGACGCACGCTCATAAATACGAATTCCAACATCACGAGATCCAGTAAAGCTGATGAACCGCGTACGAGGATGATCCACTAAATAATCGCCTACTTCAGCACCGCTTCCTGGAATGAAGTTCACAACTCCTGCAGGTAAGCCGGCTTCTTCCAATACTTCGATAAATTTAGCCGCAATGACCGGTGTTGTACTTGCTGGTTTCAATAAAACGGTATTTCCTGAAACAAGAGCTGCTGTCGTCATGCCTGCCATAATCGCAAAAGGGAAATTCCAAGGTGAGATAATGACACCTACACCAAGTGGCACATAACTAAATGTATTTAGTTCAATTGGGCGGCTTTCCACTGGCATACCGTCTTTAAGCTTCAACATTTGACGTGCGTAGTATTCCATAAAGTCGATTGCTTCCGCTGTATCAGCATCCGCTTCATTCCAGGGCTTCCCTGCCTCTTTAACCAATAGAGCTGAGAAGTAGTGTTTTCTTCTCCGAACAATGGCTGCTGCTCTGAATAAAATATTTGCACGCATTTCTGCTTTTGTTTTTCTCCAAGTTTGGAATGTCTTATCTGCCGCTTGCATTGCTTGCTCTGCAAGGTCTTTGTTTGCTTTTGATACAATCCCGATTACTTCTTTTTTGTCTGCTGGGTTTACAGAGGTAATGACTTCATCTGTAAAGATTTTTTCACCGTTAATAACTAATGGATATTTATTTCCTAATTCTTTAGCTACATCATTCAAAGCTACCTGAAATGCTTTATTGTTTGCCTCATTATTAAAATCAGTAAATGGTTCGTGTTTGTATGGTTGGACCATTATGTCTCATCTCCCTAAGATTTATGTTTTTGCTTCTCCCTTTATAACTAGCAAGTTCCGTGCCAACTTTTCAACTTTTTTGAAAAATATAGATTTTTCTAAAGGAAATGCAAAGAAATTCAGCACTTTTGGTGAAAAATAGCATAGTGTGCCATTATTTTTTGCTTTAATTCTTATATTTGTGCCTTGAACACTATAGTTTTTATTAATGCAAGATTTGTGCCAACTTGTTTTTTCACGAAAAACAAGGAATTTTTATCTTTTGTGCAAAAAAAATTTGCACTTTAATGCAAAATAATCTTGCTGTGCAAATTTTTATTGCGCCTTTTCTGCAAATCCTCTACAATAATCTCTAAGAAATGAATAAAAGTAGGAGGCATTAATGAATTTAGATCAGATCATAAAAATAGAAGGTTTTCAATCTATCCTGTATTCACTCGTAGATGTAATTGATATCGGGATACATATAATAGATACAGAAGGTCTAACCATTGTTTATAACAAGAAAATGGCTGAAATTGAAGGAATGGATTCAGAAGATGTATTAGGGAAAAAGATCCCTGATATTTTTAAGTTCCAAGAGGAAACTGAGAGTACGCTAATACGGGCTCTTCATTCCGGAAAAGCAACTGAAAACTCAAAACAGACCTACTTTAATAATCTCGGACAGGAAATTACAACAATCAATAATACGTTTCCAATTTTAGATCAGAAGCAAAATATTATCGGTGCTATTGAAGTAGCAAAGGATATAACAAATCTTGAAAGAATTATTAAAGACAATATTTTAAATAAGGGCGATACCAAATATACGTTTGACAGCATCATTGGAACTAGTGAGAATTTCTTAGACGTCATTGAAAAGAGCAAGCGCTCCACAAGAACCACATCCTCCATCTTGATAGTCGGGGAAACAGGTACCGGAAAAGAACTCTTTGCCCAAAGTATCCATAATGGAAGTAACCGTTCGACACATCCTTTTATTAGTCAAAACTGTGCTGCACTGCCAGATAGTTTAATTGAGGGAATTCTCTTTGGAACGAAGAAAGGGGCTTTCACAGGATCCATTGAAAGGCCTGGGTTATTTGAACAAGCTCAAGGCGGAACCATCCTTCTTGATGAAATCAATTCTTTAAACCCGAATTTGCAAGCAAAATTATTACGGGCCCTTCAAGAAAGAACGATTCGCCGAGTAGGAGATACAAAAGACAAAAAAATTGATGTTCGAGTCATTGCAACGATAAATGAAGATCCAATAGATGCGATTTCAAATGATCATTTACGAAAGGATTTATATTATCGATTAAGCGTTGTATCCTTATTTATCCCTCCACTTCGTGAGCGGAAAGAAGATATACCATTGCTGGCTCAATCCTTTATTGAAAAGTTCAATGCGTTGTTTGAATTGGATATTGAAGGAATCAGCGATGAGGTCTACTCTCTTTTTTATGATTACGAATGGCCAGGAAATGTAAGAGAACTTGAGCATATTATTGAAGGGGCTATGAATTTACTAGAACCCGGGGATACAAAAATTGAGATCCCGCATCTTCCAACTTTATTTAAAAAGAAAGCTCATATGGAAGAAACTCAGCTGGATATTAAAAATGACCTTATTCAAAATGAAGAATTACAAGACACAACCCTATCTCTTGATGATTATATTGCTAATACAGAAAAGATTTATTTAGAGAAGATATTAAAAGAGCATGGCATGAATATCTCTCAAGCAGCTAAAGCCTTGAATATAAGTCGCCAAAGTCTTCAATACCGCTTGAAAAAGCATCAGGTTAAATAACATCATTCCCGCACAAAGAAGGCCCCCATTGATTGAACTATACCCCGGATAACGGACACACATAAAAAAGTGTCCCTTATCCGGGTTTTTTTATGTTTCAATAGATGTAATGAGTATGGACGGAGGGTTTCTATGAGTAAGAATATATATACTGAATTTCAGATTAAAGAACTTGAAAAGAATCCAAATATCATTAGTGCTTCCGAGCGATCTATTTCCTATAGTCCTGAATTTAAGACAAAAGCTGTTAAGGAATATAAAAAGGGAAAGCCCCCTCTCAAATTTTCATTGACCAGGGAATTAATCTCGAAATAATTGGAAAGAAACAACCCAAACGTTGTCTACAGCGCTGGCGTAGTACCTTTGAAAGGTTTGGTGAGGAAGGCTTCCTTACGGAACGCCGTGGAAAAGGAAGTACAGGACGCCCCACTTCCAAGCCACAGTCTGTAGAGGATCAACTTAGGAAGGCCGAGGCGAGAATCAAATTCCTTGAAGCAGAAAATGACTTCCTAAAAAAGCTGGAAGAGCTAGAAAGGCAGGCTCTGAAAAAGAAATGATTCTAACTGCTGCTGAGAAGTTCTATCTGATTGAAAGGACGATCAGAATACACCAATTAAAGAAGGCTGTTTCTTATCTATGCAAATTGGCTGGTGTAAGTCGAAGTGGCTACTATGATTGGTTAAAGGCAGCTCCTTACCGTGAGCTTCGTGAAGAACAGGATGAATTGGACATAAAATTGATCAGAAATATCTTCATCAGTAAAAAGGAAAAAGTAGGCGCCCTCCAAATCAAAATGATTATGGAGAATGACTACTCGGCCGTAATGAATCATAAGAAAATCAGACGGTTGATGACAAAATATAATCTCCTAGCGAAAATCAGAAGGGCCAACCCGTATCGGAAGATGGCCAAGGCAACCAAGGAGCACCTTACTTGTCCAAACCTCCTTAATCGTGAATTCAATCAGGAGGTGCCAGGGAAGGTCCTGCTTACTGACATTACCTATCTTTATTATGGGAAAGGCCAAAAAGCGTATTTATCCTGCGTAAAAGATGCCGCCACAAAAGAAATCGTTACGTACCATTTATCTACTTCATTAGAAATGGATATCGCTTACGAGACTTTAAATAAGCTAAAGCAGGCTGTGTGTCACGAGTTCCACCCGAGTGCAATCCTTCATTCTGACCAGGGGTTCCATTACACCCATCCGCTATTTCAACGCAAAGTGAAGGAACTTGGGATAACCCAATCCATGTCCCGCAAGGGAAACTGTTGGGATAATGCGCCAATGGAAAGTTTCTTTGGCCACTTTAAGGATTTGGCAGAATATAAAACATGTACTAATTTAACGGATGTGAAGGAAGAAATTGATCGAGTTATTGAAGAATATAATGAACATCGTTATCAATGGGGGCTAAAGAAAATGGCCCCGGTACAATACCGGGACCACTTATTAGCCGCTTAGGCACTTTTTTATACTGTCCGTAAAATGGGGCACAGTTCAGATATGGAGGGCCTTTTGTTTATCGACAAAAGGGAGTTTGGAATAGTCACATCCCGAACCGTGATTTTAAAAAATGGTTTAATTCTGCTTTATGGAATCCTCAATGGATGGAAGAAATTTGCGGCACTCCTGCCGAATAACTGGCTAGCCGAGACCCCCAGACGCTTGCGGCGAGGAGGCTTGGCAGACAGTCGGCGGAAAGGGTGCGGATTTCTGAAATCAACTGAAACGTTTTTCAATAAAAAAACTGCAGGCAAACTCGCTTTCTACGAATTTGTCTACAGTCTGAAGGCCCCGATTGATAGTGAGGGCCTTCCATTGCCTGCTATTCTTTTCACTTCACAATCAGAATGTTTCAGCTGCTTTTGCAACGTTTTCCAAACCATCCGCAATGATTTTTTGCGTGCGATCAGGATACTGATTATGTCCTTCAATAACCACTTCTTCTGGATTTTTGATGCCCCATAGGCTAATGATGGTTTTTACTAAGTTTACAGCCATTTCAGCAGAAGCCATTCCTTCTAAGGAATAATCTGAGCCACGAGCGTTTAAAAGCATGACTTTTTTATCACCAGCATATCCAACAGGACCTTCCGCTGTATAATTAAACATTTTACCAGCTTGAGCCAAATAAGAAAGGTACGTGATTAGCGGAGCAGGTACCGTTGAATTCCATAAAGGGAAAGCAAATACTACTTTATCCACAGCAAGGAATTGATTTAAATATTGATCAACTAAACTAGCTGCTTTTTCTTCTTCAGGTGTCAGTTCAAAACCTTGGTTTCGTTTATACATCCCAGTTATCGCTGTATTACCATAGTACGGTAGCTCTTCTTTAAATAAATCTAACTCAATCACTTCATCCGTACCATTCGCTTCTTTATAAGTTTTTACAAATGTATCATACATTTTTGAGCTTATTGCCTGGTCTGCTGGACGATCGTTTGCTTTGATAAATAATACTTTTGTCATTTTTTTATTCTCCTCTGCACTTGTATCTTTATTTCCAAATAACTTACTGAAAAATCCCATTTTTTCTCACCAATGCTTTCTGAATATACTATAGTTCCAACCCTAAAGGCTTTAGATAACTAAATGAATCTCATTTCCTGACGGATCTGTGATGACATAAAAACCGTCTTCTTTTGTAGCTTCAGCACCAATTTTGTTTAGTTTTTCAATCACTTTGTTTCTCGCTTCTTCATCTGCAAAAACAAGTGAATACCAGTTGAGCCCTACACTGTTTTTCTTTGGAGCAGGAGCGCCAACGCCATTCCATGTGTTTAATCCGATATGATGATGATATCCGCCGGTTGAAGTAAAGAGAGCCCCTCCGAATCGATTCACAATAGTAAACCCAAGACCCAACATGTAAAACTCTTCTGTTTTTCGTAGATCCGCTACATGTAAATGAATGTGTCCCATTAACGTACCAGCAGGCAGTCCGTTCCACTCGGCGTCACTTTCTGCCAGGAGGCTGTTTCCATCTAACGGGTCCGTTCCCATCGCAACTTCTCCATTTGACCATTTCCAGTCAGAAGATGGACGGTCCCAGTAGACTTCAATGCCATTTCCATCCGGATCAGTAATGTACAGCGCTTCACTTACATCATGATCCGAAGCTCCAAACCGGTATTCTGTTTGAAGTAAATGGCGTAAAAAGATCGACAAGTCAGCACGGGTTGGTAGCAAAAGAGCAAAGTGATATAAGCCTGTTGTTCTTCCTTCTTTTGGAATTACATCAGCGGGCTGCTCAAGCGTAAGCAACGGGGTTTTACCATCTGTTGTTAAAACAGCTTTGCGATCCGTTTTTTTCAATAATTGGAGACCTATGATATCTTGATAAAACCTGATGGCATTATCCAGATGCATGACATTAATACTAACTTCCCTAACAAACGTAACGGGCTTTTGATGAAATTCCCCCATCATATTGTTACTTCCCTTCTTTATTTAAGAGTTTATTATCTAAAGAAAAAAGCGAGCGATTTGCACATGCAAGATAAACGGACATAGCAAGCAGTGCTAAGTCCAGCTCGTATCCTGCCATTTGTCCATTGCCAAGAAATCCAGCAGGTAATTTAGCCGTGAAAATGGCACCCAGCATAATAACGACAAACAAGATAGAAACGACTCGTGTTCCAAAGCCAACTATTACTGCAAGACCTCCGACTAATTCGATAAATGCTACCACATAAGCCATGAACCCAGGAATTCCGAGGCTATCAAAGAAGCCTGCCGTGTTACCTATTCCACCTTGAAACTTTGAAACTCCGTGAATGAAAAAAGTAAGACCTAAAATTATCCGTAAAAAAACTTGACCAGCTTCATTTCTATTCATGTTATTTATTCTCCTTTTTTGTTGGTTACTTTATGTAAGTAATTATATTTTTATAAGCTTATATTGTCAAGTAAGTTTTATAGACTTACATTAAACTTAACAAATCCCCCTATGTATCTTTCAATATTTCGAAGGACTATCTTGTCTAGAACAGCTGAATTAGTTGGGATCTTATTGGAGATAATAGGTGTCAGTACATATGAAGGAAGGAATAGTAGAAGTAAATAAACTTATTCCTTAGAAAAAGTCATAAGGGTTTTTAGGAGCTGAACTCATAAATCATGAAAAAAATAAAAAAACCTGAATACCTCAAAAAAAAGTGAGGGATTCAGGTTTTAAGGTTAATTTTTCTTTGATAATTGTAATGCATTTTTGATGCTTTTTAGTGATTTTGAGCTTCCATACATCAGGACTCCACCACGATAGATTTTCGCTCCGATAATACCAAGTAAAATAATTGTTAAAATCAATACAGCAATGCTTATTGCGATTTCCCAGAAAGGGACATCAAGCATTCCTACGCGCAAAAACATAATCATTGGAGTGAAAAATGGAATGAATGATGTAATGGTGATATAACTAGCTGAAGGATTCCCTAGTCCAAACATCGCAATCATAAAGGCAATGACAACAAGCATGGTCATCGGTGAAATCATTTGCTGGACATCTTCAATTTTGCTGACAACTGACCCAAGACAAGCCGCAAGTGTCGCGTACAGAAGATAACCAAGCAATGCGAAGATGATCGCATAAATGATCGTTGAGATATTGATGCTGCCGAAACCAAAAAATGCGAAAAATCCTTCATTCATACCTGTCAAGTTTTGCTTAATTGATAAATAACCCAATCCAAAAAATAAAATCATTTGTGTAAGACTAAGCAAAGCTACCCCCATTATTTTGGCAAACATCTGCGTGACTGGCGGGACACTTGAAATCAGGATTTCCATGACCCTTGATGTTTTTTCAGTGGCTACTTCCATTGCAATCATCGTTGCATACATCAACACACCGAAGTAAATGACGAATAAAAGCACATACACGAGACCACGGGCTTGATTGAGGTCTTCTTCTGTTTTTGCATTCTCCTGAAGTGCAATCGTTTCAAAGGCTGGCGGCGTCTTCAATTTAGTGATTTGCTGCTCTGTCAATTTCAATTCATTCGCTGTGATTTGGCTTTTCAATTGGGTAAGTGCGAGAAGCAAATCATTACTTACCATTGAATCTGAAATTTGATTCGCTTTATACGTTCCCTTAAAACCTAGGCTGTCATCCTTTTCGATCAAAAGATACCCAACGATTTCTTCTGCGCCAACCATTTCATCCGCTTCCTTTTCATCTTGGGCGGATATTATCGAGAGCTCATCGTTCACACCTGCTACCGCAGTCTTATAAGAATCAAATAAGCTATCTTCAGTCAGATCGATAACGGCAACCTTTTCCTGATCCTCACTAACGAATGTATCAATAAGCTTCGAAATATTTGTAAGAACAAGAATCAATGCCATCATAATGACTGTAGAAATGATAAAGGATTTCGTTTTTAATTTTGATAGATATGTATGGGAAAGAACAATCCAAAATTTATTCATAGACTGCACCTACTTTTTCAATGAAAATATCCGTCAGCGATGGTTCTTCCAATTCGAATTTTCGAACGAACCCTTTTGGAACAAGATCACGAATCATGCTCTCAGCTACATCTTCACCAGTGACTTGAAGAATTTTCCCTTCCATCGTGTTCTTAACTTTTGTTACACCAGGATAAGTATCCAAGAAAGATAAATCAAAATCAGCTTTAATTGACACATTCTTTTTGCCAAAAGAACGCTTAATTTCTTTCAATTTCCCAGCCACTACGGGGGATCCTTTATGCATAATGCAAAGATGCTCACACATCTCTTCAACATGCTCCATACGATGACTTGAGAAAACAATCGTCGTGCCGCTGTCCCTCAAGTCGATGACCGCCTTCTTCAGCATTTCCACATTAACAGGATCTAGTCCGCTAAAGGGTTCGTCAAGAATAAGCAATTCCGGTTTATGAATCATGGAAGCGATCAACTGAATTTTTTGCTGATTTCCCTTTGAAAGCTCTTCAACACGCTTATCGATGTACTCTGGCACCATAAAACGGTCAAGCCAATATTCTAACTCTTTCAATGCATCTCCTTTTCTCATGCCTCTTAATCTAGCTAAATATACAATCTGATCACGTACCTTCAGCTTTGGATATAGTCCGCGTTCCTCAGGAAGGTAACCAATTAATGAACTGGTCGTATAATCGATTTTCTTACCATCCCAAACTATTTCTCCTTCGGTTGGGTCAAGCAAGCCAAGTATCATACGAAACGTGGTTGTTTTCCCTGCACCATTCCCTCCTAAAAAACCAAACATTTCTTTCTCGGGGATAGTGAAATTTAGATTATTAACAGCTGTGAAATCTCCAAATTTCTTTGTGATTTCTTTGATTTGTAAAGCCAATGTACAACCTCCTATCACATTATTCATATTCCATATTAATAGAAAACTTTTCCAATTACAACCACCCTTGAGGAGCAAGAACATCTCTCCGCCACCATACCGTTTGTAATTATATGCAAATATCCATAAATAAAGTTCCAATATTTAGCCCCAAACGACTGCCGCATAGACAACCTTTTGACACTTCCCTTTTTTTTCTATGAATCTTAAGAAAAAATTCCTTTCCTCTTCTTGCTACAGATTAGGCCAATGATAATGAATTCATGGAAATGCAAAGGCGATTTTCACATCGATATATAATAGACTCTCAATTCAAGTATTACTTGTAAATATCGCAAATCAAAATAAACTAGTCATGCAGGCGTGCCTTATTCTTATTCTAATTGCCTGTTCACACCTGCTGGGGGTAAATGCTCCCTCCCGAACCTTTTAGTTTAATAACTTACTCATATAAAAAACGAATTGCCGAAGCAACTCGTTTGATGGGTTTACTGTTTGTATGTGTATAATATTGTTGAATTAATGATGAAAGAATCTGCAATAGTTCTGCCGACTTCTTCACATGCCACTTTGTGAAACTTTGTTGCATCGACTTGTTCATATAATAATTGATGTATGCCATCCACCGATCGAATGGCCACTATAGCCTTTGGATTCGTCTCAAATATTTGTTTTAAAATATCCTCTTTATTAGGAACAAGGCTGGCAATCCAGATAAGATCATATCCACTATAATCATGTAGAGCACCATCTTTTAAAATATAGCTTGAGTTCCTATCAATATCTAAATCTTGTATGAAACCCTGGCCATATGTATAAGCCTGCTTATCAATATCGAGACAGGTCATTTTTGAACCCAATTCTTGTTTAAGCAGTAAAGGGCTTAAAGGTAAAGGACCCGCTCCTATAAATGCGAACGAATGAAAATCATTTTTTACTTTTTTCAGTTCATGTATTTCTGTTTTGATCAGTTCTTTGTAGTTATCCCAATAAATAAATGAACGAAAGTCATCTAAGGAATTCACCTTGCCAATAAATAATTTGGCATAGTAATCCTCCATTAAGGTTTCTGCAATCGTCAGCTTTTCAAGCATGGTTCCCCTAATTGATTTAATCTCCTTATCGTTAAGAATATCTTCTGCTACGGATTGATCTATTGGTTTAGAAAGAGTGGCAACTAGTTCAGATAAAACGTGATTAATTATCTCATTATTTGGTGTTAAATCTTGTTCTGCTAGTAAGATTTTATATGTTTCTGTATATGTATTAATGATTTTTTCTTGTTTTCTAGCTAATTCGATTGTCTTCATGTCTAACACTCCTCTTAGGAAATAATTTATGACTTAACTGTGGTATATACAGTGCTAAAAATACTGAACGCCCTAAGCTAAATACAGTAAAGGCCAACCATAACGCATGGTTTTGAAACGAAGGCACAAAGATATATAAGGTTATTAAAAAAACAATTAAGGAGTAAATCATTGAGTTCCGAATAGGCGCAGCTTCTGTAGCCCCTGTAAAAACACCATAGAAAACGATGCCTACACTTGCCGAAAGAGGAAACAAAATAAGCCAGATTCCATAATCATTTGCCAAATCAATGACACTAGGTATGCGTGTAAATAGTGAAATGATGTAATCACTAAATAGATAGTAACTGGCAGCAATCATTAGAGAGGATAGGCCCCCCCACTGCCAGGACAACATAAGGGTCTTCTTATACAAGTGCTTATCCTTCGAACCAATGGCTTTTCCAACAAGAATGCTAGAGGCATTTGCGAACCCATCAAAGAAGTAAGCCATTATATAGTGAATTTGAATAAGGACGGCATTGGCTGCCAATATCTCCGTTCCATATGACGCGCCCTTTGCCGTAAAGATATTAAAAACAGTTAGCAAACAGAGCGTTCTGATAAATAAGTCTCGATTCACCGCCATCATTTTTTTAAAAGATAACGGGTCAATCATCTCTTTAAAGGGAGGCATTTTAATTCGATAGGGCGTCGCTTTCCAAATAATAAATAGCCCAATGAAAAAGGCTGTTACCTCTGATAGAAGAGTCGCTATAGCTACTCCAGATACACCCCATGCGAAAACATGGACAAACAACAAATCAAGAACAATGTTCATGAGGTTCATAAACACTTGTAGCACTAACGAAACCTTGATTTTGGACATCCCCATTAGCCATCCTAAGATAACGTAATTCATTAAAGTAAATGGAATTCCCCAGATTCGAATGCTGAAGTATTCAGAGGCATATAAGTGAACGTCAGTGTCCGGGTTTATCAAGGTTAATGAAACATGTTCTATCGGACCTTGAAGCAAAATGAAAATTATTCCTACCGCAATCGCTATTAATAACGGCCTGATAAAGGCTAACATTCCTTGCTGTTCATTCTTTGCACCAAGTGCTTGTGCAGCAAATCCAGATGTACTCACTCGCAAAAAGCCGAACAGCCAATACATGGTGTTAAAAATAATCGTACCTACAGCTACACCTCCCAAATAAGCCGGATTGGGTAACTGACCAACTACTGCCGTGTCCACCGCACCTATTAGAGGTGTCGTTATCGTCGAAATGGTCAGAGGAATGGCTAAGGCTAGATATGATCGGTGATTCACCGCATTTCCCCCCTTATGGTTCAAAACCTTATCTGCCATTAATCGAAATCATTACGATTTATATTTTAAACAGATAGAGCGGTTCTCCTGATGTTCTTCATCATTCAAACATTGTTAATAATTCTTGTGTGTATGAATGACGGTCCATAGAAAAGAGGTTTTCCTTCTCGAATGAATCAACAATGACACCCTCTTTCATCACCATGATTTTTTGACTCATCTCATGCACAGCCGACAGGTCATGAGAAATAAAAAGATATGAAATATCCAACGTAACTCGTAGTTCATCTAACAAACGCAATACGGCTGCTTGTGATAGCACATCAAGACTTGAAGCCGGTTCGTCTAAAATTATAAGCGCTGGTTCAATACTAATAGCGCGTGCAATGGTCACCCGCTGCTTCTGTCCTCCACTTAGTTCATGCGGAAATCGTTCAGCAAGCCCCGTTGGAAGTTCTACAGCTTCTAATAGCTGTGCGACAAAGTTTTCTTCACTTGTATACTGAAATTGTTTCATCTTAGCTTGACTGCTGTATTGCAGGTAAGGATCTATTAGCGAATCTTTTATCCTTAGTTTTGGATTCAACGCTGAAGCAGGATTTTGTAAAACCGCTTGGATGTTTTTTCGGTACGGCTTTAAATTGCGCTCGCTTTTGTTTTGCAGAGGCGTCCCCTCGAACATGATCATACCTTTATTAATAGATTCAATTTGTAAAATGCAGCGAGCAAGTGTGCTCTTCCCGCACCCACTCTCTCCTACTAAACCTAGGCACTCTTTCCTCTCCATGCTAAAATTCACGTTCTTAAGAACTTCCACACCGTTATCGTACGTTTTATGGACATTTTTCACTTCTAATAAACTCATCCTGACACTCCTTCAAGTGTTAATGGACTCCTGCTTCTAAGTGATGGCAATGATTGAATCAGTTTATCTGTATAAGCGTGCTGCGGATGATTCAGCACCTGATTTTTATCACCGGTTTCTATGATTACTCCTTCTTTCATAACAGCAATTCGGTTCGCATATTTCTTCACATGACGCAAATCATGGGTAATGAACAAAATTGCACAGCCGGTCTCTACTTGCAGCCGGGATAACAATTGCAAAACCTTAAAAGAAGATACACTGTCCAAAGCAGTAGTCGGTTCATCTGCTATCAATATATCTGGTTTAAGCAGCAGGGCTATCGAAATGGACACACGTTGAAGCTGCCCCCCGCTTAATTGAAACGGATATCTTCTATAGATATCTTCATAAAGGCCAACGGAAATAAGCGCTTCCACAGCTTGCTGCCGTCTTGCTTTTTTAGACAGTTTAAGGTGCGTCCGCTGATACTCCTCGAAGTGTTGTCCAATGGTAAGAAACGGAGTAAATGACCCTTGGTAATCTTGAAAAATATAAGCTAGGTGCTTTCCGCGAATTTTCCGCATTTCAGAGGAAGACAGCGTTAATAAATTCTTTTCTTGATACCATATTTCTCCCTTTGCTTGGAGATTTGGCGCTAGCAACTGTCCGATTGCCATGGCTGTCATGCTTTTGCCGCTACCACTTTGACCAACAAGTGCGAACCACTCTCCTTTATGGATGTCTAACGAAATATCTTTGACAATCCTATTTTGTTTTCCTATAACAGATAGATGATTAACGGTTAAAATACTCACGATTCCACCTCCTTTTTCACATCAAATTTATCACGCAAATAATCACCGAGTAAGTTTGATAAAAGAACGACAAATCCAATAGCAAGTCCGGGATAAATCATCAGAAACAGATTGGATTGAAAGTAAGGACGGGCGTCATTGAGCATCGCTCCCCATTCTGGTGCTGGAGGCTGCGCACCGAGTCCAATATAAGACAGGGAAGATATGAGTAAGATGATTTTCCCTAAATCGAGACTTGCCAGTACGAGTACATTCCCAATAAGGTGCGGAAATAGATGTTTTCGCATAATTCGGAAGGAACTAACTCCATTAATTTTAGCTACCGTCACATAATCTTTCTGACGCTCAGTAATCACCGTACTGCGCACAAGCCGAGCATAGTTCACCCATTTCACTACAACAATGGCCAACAGCAGGTTCTCAATTCCCGGACCTAATAGACCACTCAACACAATAGCTACGATCGTATCTGGAAACGATAAAAAAGCATCTGCAATACGCATGAAAATTCGATCGATCAGACCTCCTTTGAATCCAGAAATCACCCCAAACGGGACGCCGATTATAACAGCAAATAACAAGGATAAGAGCCCATAGCCAACCGTCAGCTTTGTACCAAGCAGCAGACGCGTTAATACGTCACGCCCTAAGTGGTCCGTGCCGAGCGGATGTTCTAAGCTTGCTGGCAATAATCTTTCAGCCAGATTGACTAGTAGCGGATCATGCTTCAGGCCAAGAAAGGTGTACGCTGCAACAGCAAACACAAAAGCCATCGTTGTATAAATAGCGGCAGCTTTCCATCGTCTTTTGATTTGTTTTCTGAACACTAATTCCATCAACTATTATTCCTTTCCTTTAGTCTTAGCTCAGGATTCAAATATCGGTAAGTTAAATCCACTGCGCTATTTACCATAAATACAATAATGGCCATAATTAAAATGTATCCTTGGATGACTGGATAATCACGAGATCGAATAGAGTCAACGACCATCTTCCCAATACCAGGATAAGCAAAAATCACTTCAACCACGACGACCCCGCCGATCAAGCTGCCAAGGCTAACACCGAATACGGTAATGACCGGCGGTAAACTATAGCGAAATGCGTGGGCAAAGAAGATACGTATTTCTGAAATCCCCCTTGACCGGGCGGCTCTGATAAATTCATGACTAAGCGAGTCAATCAAACTCGAACGCAGCAAGCGGACGTATACACTTGTAATGGCAAGGCCCAAAGTAACCGACGGCAAGACCATTGAAATGAATCCGTCCCTCCCCATTGTTGGAAATACCCCCCATCTCACCGCGAATAAATCAATCAAAAGTAGTCCCAGCCAAAAGCTAGGGATAGCTGCGCCTAATAATGAGACTCCACGACTTATCTGGTCAATCCAACTGCCTCTATATAAAGCAGCAAGCGATCCTAAAGGAATAGCTATACTAAGCATGACAAGTAAAGCACCCATTGACAGTTCAAGTGTCGCTGGCAGACCGCTTATAATCATTTTCATCACAGGCTGATTCGTAATATAGGAATTTCCGAAATCTAATTGAACAAAGTCCGCAAACCAATGACCATACTGTACAAGCAACGGATCGTTGAATCCCAATTCTTCACGAAGCTCATAGACTTGCTCGTTTGTGATCGATACATCATCCACTTGAAGAATTGATAGTACCGGATCACCTGGAGCGAGCCGCACAAAAAGAAAGCTGATAAATGTAATAACAAGGATAAAAATCACAACCTCGATAAATCGCCGGCCTAGAATGCGGAACATTTACTTCACATCCAGTTTATTCGTCAGCATGTAGTATTCACTTCGCGAAGTGATCCAGTTTTCAACTTTATTAGAGTTATATGCAACAAGTGTGTTGGGATGTAAAATAAATGAGTTATATACTTGTTCATCCACATACATCGCAATTTCTTCAGCTAAATCTGAACGTTTTTTCTGCCCAACCGTTACGTTTAACTTGTCAATAAGTGCCGTCAAGTGATCGTCATCCGCACCACTGAAGTTTAAGGCGCCATTTGGATGATACGTTGCATTTAAATAGTAACCGGCATCTCCGCGCGGTGCCGTTAAATTACTGTACGTTGTTAAATCCCAATCCCGATTGGCAGCCATATACTCTTCCGGGATTTCAATCTGTTTGATTTTCACATCAATTCCTAACTGCGCAGCATCCGATTGAAATACTTGAGCGATTAACGGTAAATCGGCACGTGAACTGTAAGTAAGAAGCGTAACCGAAAGCGGTTTGCCGTCTTTTTGCATAACATCATGTACTTTCTTATATCCTGCTTTTTCAAGATATTCTCTAGCCGCTTCCATTCCGTTCTCTTTTTTTGGATAGTCTGGAGCAAATGAGAACGTAGATGGAAAAGGTCCTGTGGCAACTTCTGCATGACCTTGTAAAATCGTATTCGCAATGGATGAACGATCTATCAAAGCATCAATAGCCTTACGAACGTGTATATCTTGCAGCGCTTTCCGTTCTAAGTTCATCGTCATTTGATGCACACGGAAAGTAGATGTGGACTCCACAGTTACCCCATCTATAGCTTCTAAATTTGCTAGGCTTTCAACTTCTGGACGGAAGACAATATCAGCATCTCCTGATTCAAGTGCAAGAGAGCGCGCGTTGGCATCTTCATTAAACGAAAATCTGGCTTTCTCCAGTTTCACGGCTCCACCCCAGTAAGAATCGTACCGCTTAAGATCCACTGCAGTTCCTGGTGTGAATTTCGACACAGCAAATGGGCCTGTCCCAACTGGTTTGTTTATATAGTCACTTTCCTTTACGTCAATAATCGATGTGTTTGGATGAACTAATTCAGATGGGAACTCCGGAAAGGGACCTTCTGTTTTAATCATTAAGGTATTTCCTTTTGCTTCTATCGAATCAATGCGCAAGGCATTTTTAATCGCTAGACTATCTTTCATCGCCCTCTCTAAAGATGCCTTTACCGCCTCGCCATCCATAGGTTTTCCATTCTGAAACGTCACTCCCTCCCTTAGCTTGAACTCCCATAATTGTCCATCTTTACTATCCCAGCTGCTGGCAAGCCAAGGCTCAATAGTCAAGTCCTTATCATTGAGATGTACCAAAGTTTCAGTAATTCCTGCACGCAGTGACACATAACTTGTATCAACATTTGGATCAAGCGAGCTAGTGGCAAAATTAAAAAGTAAATTCACTTCTTTTTTCTTTTTCTCTTGTTCTTTTGTAGTCTCGGAAGAACATGCTACCAAAAGAAAGACTGTTAGAAATAGAATAAATAATGATTTGTATTTCCTGAACATAAGATAATCCTCCATTAATATTTTTAGTTTTATATCAGTTGTTGTAAATCGTATTAATTACGATTTTAATCACGGTTTTACTGTCATGATTTGCCAGGCAATAATTGCCTGATATTACTGGTGAGAGATTTCTCCAATCAGAAATCATTCAAATTGTCCCTTGTTTATAGGTTTCTTACTATGTATGGATTGGATAATCTTCTACGTTCCTTCTGCTTCTCCCTTCTCCAAACTTACTCGTAAGAGGACTAAACTCGAGTTAAAGAACGAACCCATGAGTAAATGCACTCAATTCACGAGTAAAAGTACCAAATTCACGAGTAACTGCGCTAAACTCACGAGTAACTGCGCTAAATTCACGAGTAAAAGTGCCAAACTCACGAGTAACTGCGCTAAATTCACGAGTAAAAGCGCTAAATTCACGAGTAACTGCGCTAAACTCACGAGTAAATGCGCCAAACTCACGAGTAAATGCGCCAAACTCACGAGTAAATGCGCCAAACTCACGAGTAAATGCGCCAAACTCACGAGTAAATGCGCCAAACTCACGAGTAAATGCGCCAAGCTCACGAGAAACTGCACCAAATTCACGAGTAAATGCGCTAAACTCACGAGTAAAAGTACCAAATTCAAGTACGAGCTATATTCTCAACATAAAAAGACCCCTTCATCACACAAATCAAAATAATTACGATTTATATTATAAAAAAATCCTTTTTGTTCAAGAATTATCACTATAGATGTCTTGACTGTCTCTCATTATAAAACGTAATGATTACTATTTACAAGCGTTAAATTTATATTCCTAAGAAATATCCTTTTTCTTTTTCCTTAAAAACAACAAAAGCACCGTAGAGATTTCTCCACAGTGCCTTTGAAAAGTTAAAAGTATTTATTCTCCTTGGTTCTGATCAGTAACTATTTTTGCTTGTTCTTCCCCATTTAAAATTAGCCGGAATGAGATATCGGCTTTCAAAGAATCTGATACCGCACAGTATTTTTCTTTGCCCAGATTAATTGCCCTCCAGATTCGTTTACTGTCCACTTGCCCATCAATGATGAAAGTCACAACAATGGATGTGAATCCTTTTGGCAATTCTTCTTTTCTCGTGCCATCTGTTTCAATTTCAAGCTTGTCCACAGATGACAAATAAGGTTTCAGTATCATCGTGACATCAATTCCAATGCAACCAGCTAGAGAAGCCAGCAGCATTTCAGTTGGTGTACATCCTTTACCTTCGCCTCCATATGCAGGAGTTGCGTCCATACTTACTTCATAACCTGAATCTCCAACAGCTGTGAAAGCACGCTGGCCATTCCATTTTGTTACTACTTTCATAATAATTCCTCCAGCTCTCCTTATATTAACTACATTTTCTTCAAAAATTTCTTGGCTCGATCGGTTTGTGGTTGTGAAAAGAATTCCTCTGGGGGACCTTCTTCAACAATGACACCATCTGACATGAAGACGATTCGATCAGCAACTTCCTGAGCAAAAGTCATCTCATGTGTAACGATAGCCATGGTCATTCCATCTTGAGCAAGTTCTTTAATTACAGCCAACACCTCATCTACCAACTCTGGATCTAATGCAGACGTTGGTTCATCGAACAATAAGATATCCGGTTCCATGGCAAGTGCTCTTGCAATCGCAACTCTTTGTTGCTGACCTCCAGATAATCGGGAAGGATACACATCTTTTTTATCAATCAAACCTACTCTTTTTAACAGCGTTTCCCCTTTTATCTCTGCATCATTTTTCGACCATTTTTTCACAATTAACAGTGCTTCGATAACATTTTCCAATACCGTTTTATGCGGATATAAATTAAATTGTTGAAAAACCATTCCCGTATGAAGACGGACTTTTTTAATTTGTTTATTGCGCTCTTTATGACTTTTTTTCGCATCAACGACAATGTTGCTCACTTCAATAGTTCCACTCGTTAATTCTTCGAGACCATTTATACATCGAAGCAATGTACTTTTACCTGAACCACTCGGTCCAAGAATCACAACAACTTCGCCGCTGTTCACTTGTAAATTAATATCCTTCAACACTTCTAATGTTGAAAAACTCTTCGATAGGTTGTTGATGTTTATCATTCTACTTCACCATACTTAGTCATATATTGATAACCGTTTTTCAATTCTTTCCAAGACAAAGGAAAATCCTGTACTCATAATCCAATACATTAGCGCAATTGCTAAATAAAATGGCATGTACACATAGTATTGAGCGATTAATAATTGAGCTGAACGCAATAATTCGGTAACCGTTATAACGGAGACAAGTGATGTCTCTTTTAACATCCCAATAAATGTATTGCCTGCTGGCGGGATGGCCACCCGAATCGCTTGCGGGAAAATAATCCTGCGCATCGTTTGATATGGCGTCATTCCAGAAGCATATGCCGCTTCATATTGCCCTTTAGGGATAGATTGAATCGCCCCGCGTAATGTTTCAGACAGGTAAGCCCCGATACTAATACTTAACGCAATATAAGCCGCTGTTAGTGGTTGAAGATTTAATCCGTAATCAGCCAGTCCATAATACACAATAATAATTTGGACCAAAGTGGGAGTACCTCTTATGATGGAAACATATGCACGAGCCATCCACCTAATAAACTTATTACCTTTTAGTCTTGCTACCGCCACAACCACAGCAATAATCGATCCAAAAAACATTGAAATAATGGTGATAAGGAGCGTATAATACGCTCCCTTCAATAAAAATGGTAGGTTAACCCAAATAACATCCATAACTTTGCTTGTATCCTTTCTACTACTAAAGGTTTATTCTTTTGGCTCTTCCCCAAACCATTTCACAAAAATCTCATTATATGTGCCGTCTTCTTTCATATCAGCTAGATGTTTATTCAATTCTTTCAATAATGATTCATTGCCTTTACGAATCGCGATTCCTGCTTTATCAGATTTAACCGGTTCACCAACTGCTTTGATCTTAAATCCATTACTCTCTACAACTGGTTTCAACGCATACATATTATTAATGGTTGCATCGATTCTTCCAGAGTCCAAATCCTTTAATGATGTAATAACATCATCATATGTTTTAATTGTAAAATCCCCCACCTCTGGAAGCAGCTCTGTACGAAGATATGTTTCGTCATTAGTACCTAGCCCCACTCCAATGTTCTTGCCTTTGAAATCTTTTACAGACTTAATCGAGTTATTATCTTCTTGAACGATTACCTTCACATGGTTAGTGATATACGGTTCCGTAAAGTCCATTTGTTTTTTACGTTCATCAGTAATGGTCATTTGACTAATAACTGCATCAAATTTTTTTGTTTGTAATCCTGCCACCATACCTGAAAATTCTTGAGAAACAAATTCAACATCCACTCCAAGACGCTTGGCCATTTCTTTCGCGATATCAGCATCAAATCCATCCATCTCTTTCTTATCATTCAAGAAATTGTATGGCTGATATGTACCCATAAGCCCTACTTTAAGTGTTCCGCGATCTTTGATTTGTTGTAATAAATCTGCACTGCTTTCTTTATTTTCGCTTGCCTTATCATCTTTCGAACCACAAGCACTTAAAATCAAAGTAAATGCTAATAATAATACCAATGTAAGGTATGAATATTTTTTCTTCATAATAATCTGTCTCCTTTTTATGTTCCTAATAATCCAAAAAATTCGAATCTGACCATTTCTTTAGCCAGTTCCGCCGTTGTTTTGTTTCGTATATGCGAACCCTCTGAGACCGGTCCGAATAACCACCTAGATAGGATTCCTTCAAATAAACTCATTAATAATGCAGCTTGTAAACCAGGATCCCTTTCCGGTAGAATGTTTAGCTCCATCGCTCTTTTAATATTATTTTGAAAAGCTTCTTCCACCTTCAATCGAGTTTCAATAATCACCTGTTTAAGTGACTCTTCACCGTCAATTCCTTTGAATATCATTTCCATCATATATCGATTAGATGCGGAAAAATCAAACAACTCTTCAAATAACTTTTCAGAGGAACTCACAACATCCTTAACAGTTCCAGGAAATTTTCGATGTCCGTGCGCTACAACTTCCAGAAGTCCGTTCCGCCCTTCTTGAATAATTTCTAAAGCAATAGCTTCTTTACTTTTAAAATGCCAATAAAAAGTTCCCTGCGCAATACCCGCTTCTCGAACGATGTCAGAGATCTTCGTTTTATGATAACCAAGTGAAGCAAAAAGTTGTTGCGAAATCTCTAATATTTGCTCTCTTCTATCCACCTTTTCTGTAGAAATTCTTTCTCACCTCCCGATTGATTAGTCAGTCAGTATTATCATATAAAATTACTGTTCTGTAGTCAATTATCTTTAGTGGTTTAGTCGGTATTGAGAGAAATTTATTTTATCCTTTTGAGCATTGTATAGCGTAAAGCAATTGATCACGTAAGTACTTTGCATCCCTTCAGCAATATTCCTAAGTTAAAGAGCTCCTGAAAATTCATTTCAGGAGCTCTGGTCATAAACTATTTATTTCTTTAACTCATTGTAATGACTGACAACTTCTTTGGTAATTTCGCTATTTTCGTCTAAACCACTAACTTCTTTAAGAACAGAAGGTACACCGTTTTCTTTCACCATCGCTTGCAGCCTTAGTGCTTCTTCATCCTCGTTATAGTTAAAGAGTAAAGCTGCTGCTATTGCCTTCGCTAGATGTGTATAGGAAAGTCCAGCTTTCTTCGCTTCTACTGCAGGGCGTACAAGACGGTCGTTTGGTCCAAGCTTACGCAGAGGTGAACGGCCTACTCTATTTACTGAGTCATTTAAGTAAGAATTTTTAAATCGGTTAATAATCTTGTTAATATATTGCTGATGCTCGTCTGGGTTCAACTGGTATTCCTTTATTAAATAGGCTCCAGTTTCATCTAATGTTTTCTTGACTTGCTTTACAATGCCTTCGTCTTCCAATGACTGGTCAATCGTCAATTTGTTATCCTTAAGATAACCCAAGTAAGCAATGACAGCATGTCCTGTATTAACGGTAAAAAGTTTTCTTTCAATGAATGGAGCGAGTTCTTTTACAATGGTCATCCCCTCAACGGCAGGAATGTTTTCATTCGTTTCAACGACCCATTCATAATAAGGTTCTACTAAAACATCGAGGGAACCCTCGTTATTTTGAATCGGAACAATTCGATCAACAGCTGAATTAAAGAAGGATACTTTATCAGCTAAGTTTGCCTTTGTATCTTGATCTAAGTTTTCTAGAATGTATCCTTCTAAAAGATCTGTTGCTGATATTTGGTTTTCGCAAGCAATCACATACAGTTTATCATCGGTTTCCTTCACTCTTGAAGTTAACCCTTTTGCAATTAAAGGTGCGATGTGAGGCAAAATATTCGGACCGATTGCAGTCGTAAGGTATGTTGCTTCTTTAATTGCCTTGATGATTTCCTCTTCCTGCTTTAAGCTGTTTAAACCTGATACATTCTCTACTGTGACCGATTCTTGCTGATCAGTCGCCAATTTGACTTGGTATTGCTTTTTATCATTTAACTGGTCGATGATTTGATCAGCTATATCTACAAATGTTACATGATATCCAGATTGTGAAAAGAGTGCCCCAATAAATCCTCTTCCAATATTCCCTGCACCGAAATGTACTACTTGTTTCATTTCTATCATCCCTTTATCAAGTTAGTATATAAATAATCCAAAAATATGGCTTCCATTCTACTGCGAATTACTTCTTCCTCTGATGATGAAAAAATCATTATAGATTCATTGCTTTCAATTAAACTTGAACTGATTAAGCTGACGATTTCCTGCTGCTTCGCACTTAATTCTTCAGGTGCAAGCATCAGCAACAGGTTTTTCATATACACGTCTTTTCCGTCCATTCCTCTTACCATACAGAGTTCATCTAAGTGGGCCACCTGGAAAATCAGCTCTTTCACATTCTTATGTCTGGTATGAAAAAGGCCCATTCCAGTGCCTGGAATACCTAAACCACCTTTTTTTTCCCGTTCGTTAAGAGATCCAATCACATCATCCGCATCCTTTAGCAGATCTTCCTTTTCAGCCATCCGAACCATTTCTTCGATGATTCGCGGATGTCCTTTCAGATGCGGCAGCCGATAAAACCGGAAATTATTGATAACAGCGTCTATTGCTTGTTGGACGTCTTTCAGTTCCTGCAATACTTCTTTCAATTCGCCATTCTCTTTTTTTGGCAGGGAATCCTTTTGGGCTGAATGACTGCTATAACGCTTATTCTTAGTGAAGTTTTCAATATTCTTCCTTAAATAATTCCTGATGTTCAATATATTCTCTTCACTCAAAAGAGGGGATACGACGATATAATCCATATCGATATACGGAAGCCGAACCGTAGAAATGATTACATCATAGTTTTTCAGGCTGCCCTGCTGCTGGATATCTTTGATCGTCTTGATTTCTACAGTCTGGATTTCTATGATTTCTTTTTTGATCCGGCTTGCAAGCATCTTCGACGTACCTATACCTGTCGGACAAACAATGAGTGCCCTTATTGATATTTCTTCCTCCCGCATCACTAATGCAGATCCGAAATGAAGGACAATGAAGGCTATTTCATCTTCAGGAAAATCTTTAATTTCTTTGAACCCCTTTTCCAGACTGGTCTTTACTGCTAAAAAGAGAACCGGATACTTTCGTTTAATATCTTCCGTTAAGGGATTATATAATCCCATTTCCTGTTTGATCCGGAAAAGCGATGGTTCCATGTGAGCAAGGAGCCCTTGATACAATGGGAAATCCTTGGTCAAATCGATTTGCAATTGAGCAGAAACATCTTTTATCAAATTCCTTATCAGCTGGCCTAGCACCACACTGTCATATGGAACTGCATCCGCCGCATGAAGCTTGGAACCTTTAAGGATGGCGGCCAGGTAGCTTATATCATCGATAGTAAAAGAGACTTCCAGCATGGTGCTGAGTTCCTTGCCTATTTTATTCATAAGATTATTCTCATCCGAAAGTTCTCTTATTTTCTTGAAGTCCTTCTCCAAAAAAAATTGGCTTTCATTCCTTTGCAGGGTTACATAAATATGCACAATTAACCCTATATACCCGCTATCAGCCAAACGCGAATGGACACTGTTAAAGGTCGAGTTCAGCACCCCATCAATAGCCAGAAGATAATCGGGATCGAAATAGTCGAGGATTTTCCCTTCTGGGAATTTTCCTTCTTGCAACAAAAATAAACTTTCAATCAGCTCTTCATTAAAGAAGTGCAAGAAATAGGCAGCCTGAGCTTTCCGTTTATTTTCTTCAGTGCCGGTAAGCTCTATTCCGACTCCCCTTTTTCTGGTAATCACGATATTAAAATTTCTTATCCACTCAGTCAGTTCGTCTAAATAGGTTGAAAGAGTGGTTATGCTTATACCGAGATCCCCCGCTAGAGCTTGAGTTTTATATGATTCTTCCTGCAGTAAAGCTAAAAGAAGATGCAACTTTCTTTCTTGTGGCGTTTGATCAATCGGATGATTACCCATCAGATGCTGTACAAGCCTAAAGACTTGTTCATTCTTCCCATCGATGGACAGCCCTTCATGTGTATTGCGTGTTAAATGCAACTCAAAAGATTGCAGGATTTTTTCTATGGCCTTCAGATCACGTTGAACCGTCCGGACACTTACATTCAGTTGTGTTGCAATGGATATGGCCGTATGTTTTCCTGAAGTTTTTATGATCAATTCTATGATTGATTTTTCCCTTGAAGTAATATACATGCTACCAACTCATTTCAGGTGGAGTAACACGAGAAAATACTGAATAGAAAAGCGTAAAACGCTTTTCTATTCTTGGTTAAGAGTATTTAATTATTTTTAACGTTTATAATATCCATCAATTCCCTGGCTGATGTGGCTTTAACCATCTTTTCAATATTCTCCATCTCCGAGCAAGTAACCGCAATGCCAGATAGAATTTCAAGATGCGTGCCATCCTTGCCGGCTATTCCGAATATTAACCGAGCCTTTTGACCGTCAAAATCGACACCGTTTGGTATCTGTAAAACGGTAAATCCAGATTTAAGGACATCTTTCTTAGCTTCCTCAGTTCCGTGTGGAATGGCTACATCATTTCCCATATAGGTTGAAGTCATTTCATCACGTGCAATCATCGCTTCAATGTAGCTTTCCTTAACGTATCCTGCATTTACCAAAGCTCTTCCCGCAAAGCGGATCGCTTCTTCCTTATTGTCAAAATGCTGATTAAGGAAGACATTTTCTTCGCGAAGCAGATCATTATCATCCGGTGCATCTTCTTCACCTGCATCGATGCCAGGTTCAATTGAATGTTCACGAACACCTGGAACTTCCTCTTCAGCATCTTCGACAATCTCATGAAGCTCGTCAGTACCATCATCCTGAAGCCGCGCTAGCAATGAATCGTATTCAGGACTTGATAAGAAGTTATCGACAGATACATGAAAAGCATTCGGCACTTTATTTTGTGCTCTTGGAGTTAACTCTTCCTGTGTAATAACAATTTGTGCGTCAGAAGGAATGTTGCTGATTGCTGTATTTGTAACATCAATATTCAAACCAGCTTCCTTTACCTTTTTGCGCAGGAGGGAAGCACCCATTGCACTTGAACCCATACCAGCATCGCAAGCAAAAATAATTTTACTGACGTTTGTTGGCATAGTGCCCGGATCTGAAGCAAATACATCAGCAACAGAACTTTTCTTCCCTTTCATTTCTTGCATTTTTTTCGCAGCATCTTCGATATTTTCCTCCGTCTGTTTGCCTGTTTTCAAGACGAATGCAGCTACGATGAATGATACAATTGCAGCTACGATCACACCTGCAAAGTTAGCAATATATGCGCCCATATTATGCGGAGTTACCGCTGTAATGGCAAGAATACTGCCTGGCGAAGCGGGAGCGAACAATCCGCCGCCTAAAAGAACTAAAGTGAAAACTCCGCTCATGCCTCCAAGAATGACCGCTAAAAATAACATCGGTTTCATTAGAATATAAGGGAAATATATTTCATGGATACCACCGAAGAAATGAATGATGGCAGCTCCAGGCGCCGATCTCTTCGCAGTACCTTTTCCGAAGAAGCAATAAGCAAGCAGAATACCAATACCGGGTCCAGGATTTGCTTCAAGCAGAAACAGAATGGAAGATCCAGTTTGTTTAACTTGCTCTACACCGATTGGTGAAAGGACGCCATGATTAATTGCATTGTTTAAGAACAATACTTTGGCAGGTTCGATTAGAATACTTGTTAATGGCAGTAAACCTGTACCTACAAGCCAATCAACACCTGCTACAAGCCATCCTGTAAACACGTCAACAGCAGGACCTATCGCTAAGAAAGATAGAATGGACAGCAAGCCGCCAAGAATCCCAGCTGAGAAATTGTTAACAAGCATTTCAAAACCGGCTTTTATTTTTCCTTCAATAAATTGATCGAATTTCTTGATAACATATCCGCCAAACGGCCCCATGATCATTGCACCAAGGAACATTGGAATATCAGATCCAACAATAACACCCATAGTCGCAATAGCACCAACTACGCCCCCTCGGTGATCATGAACTAACTTACCACCTGTATACCCAATTAAAAGCGGAAGTAAGAAAGTAACCATTGGGCCAACCATTTTGGCAAGGCTTTCATTTGGGAGAAAACCAGAAGGAATGAATAGTGCAGTGATTAACCCCCAAGCTATGAAAGCTGATATATTCGGCATGACCATTGAACTTAGAAAGTTACCGAACTTTTGAACAGCAACCTTTATATTAAAGTGAGCCATTTTGCTCTCTTCCCTTCTTAATATAGTTTCACCTAATGTTAAGGTACGGTACATCCACATTCAATAAAAGAAAAAGCTAATTTTGTCGCGAGAGAGAAGACAAACATAATGTTTCTCTTAATTCTAGTTTTATCATTTCCCGCCAGAATATTCCCTCTTCAAACGTGTGAAGGGCGAGAGCCCAACGGTAAGGGGAGATGAATGGCGGTTGGCATAAGCCAAAGTAATCTTTTGACAAACATACGTTCGGTGGTTAATAATAACTATAAGGGGGTGAAACCAATGGTCGTAAACAAAGCTTATAAATTTCGAATCTATCCAACTAAAGAACAACTAGTTCTAATCAATAAAACGATCGGCTGCTCCCGTTTTGTCTATAACTTCTTTTTAGGCAAACAAAAGGAGAAAGATGCCTACTGGTATATCTGTGAAGAAATGAAGCAGAACGGCCAATTACCCTCTAATGAATGGAAAGGTTCTTTTCTGAATAAATACGCAACAATCAAAGAACTTCCAGCTTTAAAGAAAGAGTATTCTTTCCTGAAAGAAGTAGACAGTATTGCCTTACAGAAATCGGTGGAAAATTTAGCAGATTCCTATAGTCGATATTATAAAAAGCAAAACAAGTCACCACGCTTCAAATCGAAAAAGAATCCTATCCAGTCCTATACAACTAAACATACGAATGGGAATATTGGAATTGTTGGAAACAAAATCAAATTGCCAAAACTCGGTCTAGTTCGTTTTGCTAAAAGCCGCGAAGTCGAAGGGCGAATCATCAATGCCACAATCAGGCGGAACCCTTCGGGTAAATATTTCATTTCCGTTTTAGCCGAAACCCATGTACAAGTACTTCCTAAAACGAATCGTTCGTGCGGTGTAGATGTTGGTTTGAAGAACTTTGCTATTCTTTCAGATGGTACGGTCTATCAAAACCCAAAATTCTTCCGGACGGTCGAAAAGAAATTGGCCAAAGCACAACGGATTCTTTCAAGGCGACAAGAAATAGCCTTGAATCAAAATAAACCATTGGCTGAAGCCAAAAACTATCAAAAACAAAAACGAAAAGTGGCTATCCTACACGAAAAAATTTCAAATGCCCGAATCGATTACTTACATAAAGTTTCTACCGAAATCATCAAAAACCACGATGTTATTGGAATGGAAAACTTGCAAGTGTCGAATATGATGAAAAATCACAAACTAGCTAAAGCTATTAGTGAAGTATCTTGGTACCAATTCAAAAAAATGTTGGAATACAAAGCAAACTGGTATGGTAAACAAATCGTGACCGTATCTAAAACGTTTGCTTCTAGCCAATTGTGTTCTAGCTGCGGTTACCAAAATAAAGACGTTAAACATCTGAATCTTCGTGAATGGGATTGTCCTTTTTGTTCTACTCACCACGATCGAGATATTAACGCAGGACTCAATCTAATGAATGAAGCCTTAAGGCTTCTAACCGTAGGAACTACGGGAGTAGCCTAATTAAAAATTGGCCGATAGGCTAATGTTCTTAGGAATCCCCCACTTCAATCAGACAGTAAGGTCGATAAGTGGTGGGTAGTTCAATCAGCCAGTAATAAATATCATTATGAGCTTTGATAGATAGAGTGTTAGTGAGGAAAGCGAGCAGTAGGATAGAGAGCCACCTTTCAATCGAAATTAAAGAGCCCCATTCGTACTAGTACTAGTACGAATGGGGCTCTTTACAATAAAAGGGTACTTTAAAAGATCGAGGAACTACTTGCTATATCTCTTATAGTGGGATTATTCCTAATACAAGAGATACCAGAATCATGACAAGTGTCGATCCGCAAGCCCACTTCAAGAAAGTACGCTGCAGGGCTCCAAAATCTTCTCCTACCATCCCAATCAATAGATAGGTTGATGGAACAAGCGGACTTAATAGATGAACTGGTAACCCTAAAAGAGAAGCTCTTCCTATCATGGCAGGATCAATTCCATAAGCAGCACCTGCCTTAGCAAGTAATGGAAGTACGCCATAATAGAAGGCGTCATTAGACATGAAGAAAGTAAAAGGTGCGCTAATGATAGCTGTGATAACGGCAAAGTGTGCACCCATTTGGTCAGGAATGTGCTGAATCATAGAGTTTGCCATAGCATCTACCATTTCCGTTCCGGAAAGAATTCCGGTAAAGACACCTGCTGCAAATATCATCGAAACAACTGATAAAGCATTGTCAGCATAATTGGCTACACGATCTTTTTGATCACTTACTTTCGGATAATTAATCGTAATAGCAATGGCAAAACCTATCATAAATAGGACCGCTGAAGGCATAAGTTCCATAATCAGCGCGACTAGCAGGGTAAGTGTTAACGCATAATTAAAGACAATTAATTTAGGACGCTTAATGTAAGCATCTTCAGTTGCAGCCGCATGTTGAGCTACAGCATGATAATCTACTTCTATTATCCCAATTCTTTTTCTTTCTTTTTTACCCATACAATATGCCATGAATAGAACGAATAGCACACCGCCAATCATGGCAGGAATAACAGGCGTGAAAACATCGGACATTTCTAGTTTCAAAGCAGTCATCACCCTTGCTGTCGGGCCTCCCCAAGGAAGAAGATTCATGACTCCAGATGCAGAAACAGCGATACCAGCTAATATAAGCGGTTTCATTCCAATCCGTTTATATAGCGGAAGCATGGCAGAAATCGTGATCATATATGTGGTTGTACCATCTCCATCTAACGAAATAAGTAAAGCCAAAACTGCCGTACCGATGGCAATTTTTACAGGATCTCCTTTTACAAGTCTAAGGATCGTATTAATGATTGGATCAAAAACTCCAGCATCAATCAAAATACCAAAGAAAAGGATTGCAAATAAAATCATGATTCCTGTTGGCGCCACACTTTTGATTCCTTCTAGCGCCATTTCACCCATTTGACTACCGAAACCACCAATAAGTGCGAAGGCACTAGGTACTACGATCAAAGCTATCATGGCTGAAAGTCGCCCTGTCATAATTAAAATCATAAACACTAAAATCATCAAGTATCCTAATAAAGCGAGCATATCTATCACTCCTATCTTCTAATAAAGTAAATTGTATATGAAAATGCTTAATCTGTAAGCGTTTTCAATTTATTGTGTTTTAAAACTATTTTGTTAATTTTGTTCATTGTGTTCACGGAGGTACTTTTCATTTCAATTTTCAGACAATACCGGATGCCATGCCCGGGGTTTGAATGGTTGGTTTTTAAATGATTTTAACAATATTGGTAATCTCTAAAGCACTTTTCTCCCCACCGATTTTCCCATACAAAAAACACCTCCATTTACGAAGGTGTTTTTATATTTCTAGGTTATCTTTCTCTGAATCAAATCTTATAATATCTACGTTCTGGTCTCCCTACTACTCCATATATTACTTCTGCCTTACATTTCTTTACGGATATCAGGTATTCCAGATAACGCCTTGCTGTTGTTCTAGAAGCGCCGATTTGAGAGCTCACTTGCTCAGCTGACAAACCAATGTCGCTTATTTCAAGAACTTCCATTACTTTCGTTAATGTGATTTCGTCGACTCCTTTTGGTAATGCAGGTCCATCATTGATTTCCGGCGTAGACGATCCCTTTTTTAAAATAAGATCAACAAAATCCTGGTCTATATCTTGTTTAGATTGCATAAGGTGGGCTTTCTTAAGATACTCCACTATGACTTGGTTGAAGCGCTTCATTTCTACCGGTTTAATTAAATAATTCTCTACACCATAGTGAAGGGCCTTTTCAAGTTGTTCTTTTTCTGTGGCTGCCGTAATCATGATAATATCCACATTCGGGAATTTCTGACGAATGCTTGGAAGTAAGTCTGTACCAAGCTGATCCGGCATATAGACATCAAGCAGAAGCAGATCAGGGCTTTTTTGTTCCAAGATCCGAAGAGTTTTTTTTGCATTTACTGCTTTCCCGACCACTTCTATTTCTTCAAAGTTTTTTAAAAATTTCTCATGGATATCCGCTACACGAAAATCATCTTCTGCAATGACCGCTCTTATTTTTAGCATTCTTTCCCTCCTGTCTGCTCTTTAGGAAGATACACGGTGAATACGGTGTTTTCTTCCTCGCTTTGAACTTCGATGATGCCACCCAACTCTTTTACAACATGATCAGCATTTGATAGTCCATATCCACTTGGATTTCCACTTGTTTTCGAAGTGAAACCCCGGTCGAAAATAAACGCGATATCATTCTCGGGTATTCCCTTTCCATTGTCACTTACTTCAAATACCATATCATTTCCGATATCGGTAGCGAAAAATTTCACTAGTGGCTCATCCATGCCAGAAACCGCTTCCAGCGCATTATCGATTATATTGCCAAGAATCAAGGTAAGTTGGGACAATTTTATATGGTCCTGGAGTTTCTCTAAGTAACTTTGTGAGTCTATTTCAAAGGGAATCTTCTTTTCTGATGCTTTTCCTATCTTCCCAAGTAACAGAGCTTGTACCTTTGTATCTTTAATCTGTTCGAAAACAACACGGTTCAGAGAGTACAATTCGGATGTTTCGCTTTGAATCATATCTATTGCTTCATCATATTCCCCTAACTGTATCAATCCGGATAGAACATATAATTTATTAGTAAATTCATGGGTCTGTGCTCTTAAATCCTCTGAATGCATCTTCACTTCCGATAATGTGTTAACCATTTCCTCTATTTCTGTTCGATCACGGAACGAAGCGACTACACCGCTTACACCTTCACTATCGAAGATCGGCGTGCAATTCACAATAACAGATTTATCTTTCCATGAAATTTCTTTATCCACTTGCGGTTCCCCTGATTTCAACACTTCGTATAAATATGTTGAAGGAAACAACCCATCTACATTCAAATGGCGAACAGGTTCTTTTATATCCAGCAACTTTTTTGCCGGCTGATTCATAGATGTAATCAAACCATTTTGATCAATGGCTAAAATACCTTCTTTCACCGAGTGAAGTACAGCATTTTTCTCTTTATATAAATTAGCAATTTCAAATGGCTCTAACCCTAATGTATCTTTACGTATGCTTCTTGCCAGCATATAGCTCCCGACGATTGATATCATAATGGCTACTAAAGACACAATCATCTCTTTAGATAAATCCTTAAAAATTTGGGCACGAACATCGTTCACTAAAAAACCGACCGAAACGATTCCAATTATTTTTCCATCCTTATCAAATATCGGTGACTTTCCTCGAATAGAAAGACCAAGCGAACCTGCCGCTTCAGAAACGTAATATTCACCATTTTTTAAAGCTCGGTCGTTATCCCCGCCTTTCATTCGCTTCCCTATTTCAGAGGCTAACGGATGAGAATAACGAATTCCCTCTTTATTTCCTACAACGATGAATTCAGCCCCCGTTTCCTTGCGAATCTTTTCGGCAATCGGCTGGATCGTTCTAGCAGGATTTTCGGATTCAAATGCCTCCGTGACGGTAGGCATAAAACTAATGGTTCTTGATAACTCCAAAGCTAACTTACCTTTATCCTTCGCTATTTGTCTTCCTTCCATATAGGAAAAGGAGGTCGTTAATAGGAGAATCAAAAATAAGCTCAATGATAAGACTAACCCAAGAATCTTGGTTTCTAGCGATACTTTCTTCATATTCAACAGCATCCTCTATTTTCATTTCCACTTTTAAATTTTATAGGAATATAGTGATTTTAACATTTCTAATAAATAATGAACATTAACCCTGATAAAAGAGAGAGCTTGTTTTGAAAAAGATTTATCAAACCAAGCCCAAAACCTGTTCAATACTAAATGGTATTTACTTGATTTATTTCTTATAAAGCTTGTGGAACTACTTGTTGAGTTTTACTAAAACCAGCCTTTTCTACGGGATAATTTAACCAGAGAGGAGGACAATCAACAGTAGGATTTGTTGAATAATGGTTTTCTTTGGCTTGTCCTGATTCTATCTTGCTTTGAAACCCTTTCTAATTGGAAGAAAGCAAAGCAGTTTAAAGCTTAGGCTATAAAATTTCTCCAATGTTCAAAGGGGATATTCTGACTAACATCCCCTTTGAATACTTTATTTTCAAAAACATGTAAATGAATTAATTTGTCTTGTATCAATGCCAAAAACCGTCCAGAACCTGCCATTCCATCTGAAGCCTGCAACAGATCGCGGACCGACAAAAATGGGATAATACCAGAAACTTGCACCATTATTTAGCCATATAAAAGTATTCCGGAATAAGCAAAATGAAATGGCTCCTGGGTCTACAGCAAATGTTGAAGCCGATTGTTGGAGAGGGATAAACGATGGCGGAGGGGCCGTTGGCGCTTGTGAACTTGGTGGTGATCCTGGTTGGCCCGGAGATCCTGGTGCACCTGGAAATCCTGGTTGGCCCGGAAATCCTGGTGCACCTGGAAATCCCGGTTGACTAGGAAGCCCTGGTAAACCAGGTATACTTGGAAAGCTGGGTAGACCTGGAAACTGTCGTATAAGATAATCTTGATTTTCATAATGATACATTGGGTACATATACATAGTCATTCACCTCTACATGATTGAATGTAATAAGATATGGTGAATAGGCTTGAGATGGTTGGGCTACTTTGTAATTATTAGGGGGATTCTCACTTAGTACGCTCTGTAAAACATTATTGTAAGAGAAAGGGGAATACATTTTTGACTCAATATATCTATATGGCTTCTCCAATGAAACTTCCTGAAGGTTCGCTTGGACATAAGCCAGTCTCACCTGAACAACCAAATGTTTTCAAAGATGAATTGGATTTCACACATTTACATTTTGAAGATAATTACGATAGGGCATCAAAAACAAGATTTTCATATAGTTCCCACTTTTCATTCAAACATCAGGTTGCCATTAACCATAACCTTTTACCGCTAAAATACCTATCCAAAAGCAATGCGATACAAGAAAAGTGTTTAGATATATTGTATTCGTATATAGAGGAAGAACTGCACGCTAGCGGAGTTATCGAGTATTTCACTAGTTTGAGTGGCCACGAAGACTTGCCCATAGGAATTAATCGAAGCGTTAGTTGGACTGACATTAAAACACCTTATAATCTAGTTTTAGCGGACCGTGAATTTTGGTATATTACCTTGTGAGCACACTAGCCTCCCACATTGAAAAATGAACATTCAACAGCCCGCTTGAAACCAATTCAAGAGGGCTTTACCATGGCATTTTAATATAGCAATCTCCATAAATAGAACGTCGCATAAGACTCCCAGTTGGCCCACGCTCCTGATAATTTGAGAATTTCTTCTTTCGTAGGTTTTGCTTCAGTTTCCATAACCAATTTCATTGAATTATGCAACCCGACATCATCAATTGGAAAAGCTGCTGGAAAACGTAAACAGCGCATCAATACATAGTTCGCTGTCCACGGACCGATTCCATGAATTTTGGTCAGCATTTTTTCAGCCGCTTTAACATCCTTAGCATTTAACAACTCTTCTTTTGTGAGATCTCCTCGAACCATCAGTTGGGCCACGCCAATTAAATATTCGCATTTCTTCACGGTCATCTTCATTTCTACAAAATCTTCTACGGTTAAATTCGCGATCACTTCAGGCGTTGGGAACAGCCAATATTTCTCTCCTTCATATTCAACAGATTTACCGAATCTCTCAACAAGTCTGCGTTTCAATGTATAAGCATACGTCAAGTTGATTTGCTGCCCAAGAATTCCCCAGGCAATAGCTTCAAATAAATCCGGGATACCTATATTTCGCAGACCATAAAATTGACTTACTGGCCTTTGCAATAAAGGATCATTTTTTGCTAACTCATAAAAAGGAAGCAAATTCGTGTCCAGATCAAACCATTGTCGAACGTATTGGGAAACGGCTTCTTGAACATGTTTTTCTACTGAAGTAGTACTTCTTAAAAATCGAACAAAAATCATCGTGTCGTTCTCAGCTCGGATTTCCACTAATATTGTCTCGTTTTCTACGAATAAGGCACGATAAATTTTTTGATCAACAATTTCAAATAGACATTCATTGGAGGATCGTGACAGGTATCTCAAGTTTTCCGAAAAGCTAAACTCTCTGGGGGCGTGGATGATCAATTCATCCTTCTCTTTATCAAGTAATTCTTTGTTCATTTTATATGGCTCTTTCATTTTGCCCCTCCTTCTTCACGCTCTCTTTATTCTAATCCTATTTCCAAAAAATTAATTACGTTATCTTGCACTTTCCTTCTAAATTTGGACGGTGTATGAAAACAAACAAAAAAAGTAATGAATCCTAGAAGCTGAAAGTCGAGAAATCATAAGTAAACCAAAAGAAAAAAGACCATTATTTTTGGTCCTTCTTAGTGTACATCGTCCATATTTTAGGTATTCCTAAGACCCTCTCAATGTTGACGGATTTGCAAAAGGGGGGAATTAATTTAATAACCCTAATCGAAAAGCAAGGGCAACGACTTGCGTCCTATTTTTTGCTTTTAGTTTAGTCATTAAACTGCTTACATAATCTCTCACCGTATGCTCGCTTAAGAACAATAATTCACCTATTTTTTTATTGTCGTACCCTTCCGAAAGCAAATCAAGAATCGTGGTTTCTCTTTCTGTTAAGTGAAGATCGGAAGTTTTTGCTACTTTTTCACCTTTCCTTGATAAAAATAATCCAAGACGTTTCCCCACTTGTTCAAGTAAATCTAACTCATCTTTCGAACAATCAAAGTCTTCCCCTAACTGATCAAAAGTAAGCCATCCAAACAATTGATCTTGATGGGTGATCGGGATAAAAATAATGGAAGACAGATTAAATAATTTAATATGTTCCTCTTTTACATAATTTCTTGGATTTTTTAAATATATCGGTTTTTTGGAAGTAAGAACTGAAGTCTGCTCAGTAAGCTGTCCTTTCATGCTCTGTACCTTTGGAAGCTCTGCACCAATTACACCATAGAATTGATTCGACCATGGGATATAAGCGTAAAAAACACATCGTTTATAGTGAAAATACTCTTCACATTTTTTTAATATATAGGCTAAATCATGAACTCCTGAAGAGCGAATCAGGAGTTTGTTTAATTTGTCTAATAATTGTAGCCTTTTAAGTTCCCTATTTTCATGGGGATTTTTCTTGGTAAGATCTGTAGTATCTGCATCTACCCAATTGTTATAACTATGGACAAGGTACGTAAAAATAGATAATGAAAACATTAATATAGGAATGATTCGGTTATGTTTTATTTGGATCATGAGTGTAATCAAAGATTTTTGGAAAATCAATTGAAACAGGTTAAAACTTTTCATATTTAAAATCGATAACTGAGATTGAAGCCAATTGTCAAAGTGGCTAGCTAAATCTTCATCGATACCTTCAATGTTCGATTGGGTTAATAGTTGAAAAAATGAATGCAGCAACGTATCAGTTATTTTTCGATTTGACTCGGAAATGGAAGGTTCTAGACTGAGGTAGATATTTATATTTTCTTCAATCTGTTTGCTATGAGTTTTGATGAACAATACGAATTGTTGAAACGTAATTTCTTCATATGGATGAAATGGCTGAGTCATAAGAAATTCTTCTCCTTCAAACAAAATAACCCTATAAATGGAGGATATTCACTCTATTATTATACATCATCTTATAGGATAGTATTTCAAAATGAACGTAGTAAGATGAATGTGTAGCAAGTTAGTAAATCTTTTTGAATCCGATTTCGAATAGTAAAAAGGTTCTTTGTACACAATTTTATCCATGATTTTAATAAATATTGAAAGGATGCGTACTTGTAATGAGACTTGAAAATAAAGTAGCCATCATAACCGGTGGAGGTACAGGAATCGGTAAAGAAACAGCCTTATTATTTGCTAAAGAAGGAGCAAAAGTTGTTATCACTGACATAAATCAAGAATCTGGAAGCCAAGCAGTAAAAGACATTCAAACAAATGGTGGAGAAGCACTTTTCGTCCAACACGATGTTAGCAAAGAAGAAGACTGGAAAATGGTTGCAGAGGAAACCATCAAGACTTTTGGCAAAGTTGATGTTCTTTTCAACAATGCAGGAATTTATATTATAAAACCTGTTGCAGAGATTGAACTGGAGGAATGGAATCGTCTAATGTCTATTAATGTGACTGGCGTATTCCTTGGAATGAAACATATCATGCCTTTGATGGCCAAACAAAATAAAGGTTCAGTGATTAATGCTTCCTCCATAGCAGGTTTGATGGGATCTCCAGGACATGTTCTATATGGTGCTAGTAAAGGAGCAGTACGTATTATGACAAAAGATGCGGCGATGGAATATGCTTCTGCGGGGGTTAGAGTGAACTCTATCCATCCTGGATACATCGATACTGGAATGGCAGACTATGCTTCTGAGGTAACTGGAAATTCAAAAGAACAATTAGGTGCAAATTTATTTCCTTTAGGACATCTAGGATCTGTAAAAGATGTTGCAAATACAGTGCTATTTCTTGCTTCTGATGAATCAGCTTACACGACAGGTGCAGAATTTGTGATTGACGGTGGAGCAACAGCAAGATAAAAAGATTTAGCAATGTTAACAATAGGATATCGACTTGAATTAATTGCAGAATGGAGAGATTGATATGAAATTAAAAGACAAAGTAGCAATCGTAACAGGTGGCGCAAGTGGAATTGGTGAAGCGACTGTTCGCCTTTTTGCTGAAGAAGGAGCAAAAGTGGTCATTGCTGACTTTTCAGAACGTGGTAAAGACATATCAGTAGAATTGAATACGAATGGATATAATACATTATTTGTTAAAACAGATGTAACAAATGAAGAAGATATTAAACAGATGATCAATGAAACCGTGAATAAATACGGCAAGCTAGATATTATGTATGCAAATGCTGGAGTTGCTGATGATGCACCAGCACATGAATTGTCCTATGAAAAATGGAAACGAACCATCGATATTAATTTGTCAGGAGTATTCCTTTCTGATAAATATTCGATTGAACAGTTTCTTAAACAAGGTACAGGCGGTGTCATTGTTAACGCTGGTTCTATTCATAGTTTTGTTTCATTACCAAATCCAACAGCCTATTCCTCTGCAAAAGGTGGCGTGAAGCTACTAACTCAAAACTTATGTACTGCTTATGCAAAAGATGGTATTCGTATTAATGCGGTCTGCCCTGGTTATATTGACACTCCTTTACTTGCAAGTGTTGATCCTCAAACGAAAGAATATTTAGTTTCTCTTCATCCACAAGGCAGGCTTGGAAAACCAGAAGAAATAGCAAAGGCTGTCTTATTTTTAGCAAGTGATGATGCTAGTTTTGTTAATGGTACAACCCTTCTTGTTGATGGGGGCTATACCTCACATTAATTTAAATTAAGGGATATCTTTTAATAACAAAGCAGTCTAAATCGTAGATCATTTAGAACTGCTTTGTTATTTCATTTAAAAAAAGTGAACTAACTCTTTCATCAACAAATAGACCCTTTTGTGATTCACAACCAAACTATGTTTGCGAAACAGCCAAGTTCTCACTCTGCCATAAATTAATTCTATTTGTCGCAAATACTCCTGGAGCTTTATCTACCTTCCTTAACAGATTCAAACTATTTATAGTCACACAAGAAAAAAGCCGATCACTAATATAGTGAAAGGCTTTTTTTCTTATTTGTCCGGGCAGCCATCTTCGGCTGCCTTTTCCTATTCCTATTTGAAAGAAATTACGTTATCTTGCTTTTATATTATCGAAATGTTTGTATATCAATACTTTCTTGTATACTAAATGGAGAGGTGAATGTGATGAATTTGAAAAAAACAGACATTCCTAATGATTACTGGAAAGCTATTGTAGAGTGTGATGCAGCGTATGATGATCATTTTTTATATGGCGTAAAAACAACAGGCATCTTTTGTCGGCCCTCCTGTAAATCCAGGGTGCCCAACAAAGAAAACGTGCAGATTTTCAAAAATGCCAATATGGCTTTAGAAGAAAATTTCAGGCCTTGTAAACGCTGCAAACCCGAAGGCTTGAATCTGCCAACAGATGAGTGGATTGAGCAAATAACTGAATGGATTGATCAACATTACAGCGAGCCCCTCACATTGAACACATTGGCGGATATTTCTCATGGCAGTCCCTACCACTTACAAAGATTGTTTAAGCGTGTGAAAGGTCTATCGCCTACTGAATATATTCAACAACTCCGCCTTGAAAAAGCAATTAGAATGCTTGAAAGCTCCGAACAGCCGGTAACCGAAATAGGATTGGCTGTAGGATTTTCAAGCACCCCCTATTTTATAACGTTATTCAAAAAGAAAACGGGATATACACCATCAGGATATCGAAAAGCTTACCATCAAAACTTGAAAAAGGAGCGTGAACAACATGATGAATGTTAAAGAACAAACAATAGATTGGGCCATTTTAAAATACGATAAGTGGCAATTATATGTAGCCAAGTCTGAAAAGGGACTTTGTTATGTAGGTTCACCTGGTCAATCGTATGATGAGCTGAAAACTTGGATACAAAAACGCTTCCCCCTGGCGAACCTTGTTGAAAATGAAGAAGCCTTAAAGCCCTATCTAAAAGAACTGTATGAATATTTCGGGGGAAATCGGCAAACTTTCTCATTACCCGTAGATGTTAAAGGAACACCATTTCAACAAGAAATTTGGGCAGCATTGAATCAAATACCCTATGGAAAAACCTATTCCTATTCCGATATTGCCGAGCACATTCAAAGACCTAAAGCTGTTCGCGCGGTCGGAACGGCTATCGGTGCTAATCCAGTTCTGATTACTGTGCCCTGTCATCGGGTAATTGGAAAAAATGGAGCCATAACTGGGTACCGCGGAGGAACGGAGATGAAACAATATCTGCTTCAATTAGAAGCAGATATTGGAGGGAGATAAATGAATAGGGATTTGAAGAATTCACCAATCTACACACTTGACTGGGGCCAAATTCATCAAACATTGGACGACCAAGGCTTTGCAAAATTGCCTGTCCTGCTTACTCCTGAACAATGTCAAAACTTTATCAATTTGTATGACCAAGAAGAACTATATCGAAACACAATCAACATGGGACGTTATCGCTTCGGTGAAGGCGAGTATAAATATTTCGATTATCCATTGCCAGCTCTACTGCAGGAGCTACGTACGGCATTTTACCCTGAACTCGCAATAGCTGCTAATCGATGGTTGCACCAGTTAGGGAAAGAAGCCATTTATCCTGATTCGTTAGATGTTTTTTTAGAAGAGTGCCATGAAAAAGAACAAACCCGTTCAACCCCTCTTATTCTTAAATATGAAGCAGGCGGCTATAATTGTATGCATCAGGATCTATATGGAGATGTTTATTTCCCATTCCAAGTTGTATTTACACTAAATCAGCGGGGGGTTGATTATACCGGAGGCGAATCCATTCTTGTGGAACAGCGTCCCCGAGCCCAAAGCCGAGGGCATGTCATCACGCTAGAACAAGGAGAAGCACTCCTCTTCCCTACGAACCACCGGCCAGTAGAAGGTAAAAAAGGATATTACAAGAATACGATGCGTCATGGCGTAAGCACTCTTCAATCTGGAATACGCTACGGGATGGGAATCATTTTTCATGATGCAAAGTAACGGTACAACACGATAACAATGAGATTTTCAGCTTTTTGAACACAACTTAAGCCCCAACAAAACTCGAATTGTTTTGTTGGGGCTTAAGTTTTAGTTAGCTTTGGTCAGAACCTGAATGCTATGATAAGTTTTCTCTGATCAACCTAATAATGCTTTTATAATAGGAAATATCATGCGGCACAAATTTATCTCTGCCAACATATTGATCTATCATCATTCTATGGTCATCTTGATTGATTTCAAAGCCTTGGATATTCACTTCTTCTTTTGTTCCGTCCCACAGATCTTCAAAATCATCCAATTCAACTTTTACCATCCCTGAAACTTCTTCTTTTTGTAAGGTGAAGTCATCGAAACACTGAGTACTTTCATATAGAAATACGTTAGCTAATTCTTTGTCGATGAAATTTTCTTTTGTTACATGATATTCGATAACACCTAATGAGACCAACTTATCAAAAGAAACCTCGATGCCTATTTCTTCTTTAATCTCCCTTACACCGTCGTATATCGTTTCATGAGCCAGCAAATGTCCGGCAGCCGTAATGTCCAATAGGTTCGGATAATCTTTTTTCATCTCACAACGATGTTGAAGATAAAGATAATCCACCCCCGCTTCTCTACTAACGAACCAACAATGGAAAACCTCATGCCAATGTCCCATTCTATGTACTTCTTCACGCGTAGCCACGCCGATTTGTTTACGATCCGCATTAAATACTTTCAACATCTCATTTTCCATATTTCGCTTCTCCCTACGTTTTATTTTTTACTTTTCGTCTCCAAACATTAAAAAGAAACTGCGACATAGAGGACAATATGGGATGCAGGTTAGATATAGGTGGTGAAAAAGAGCCAAGATTTAATGTGGTTCCATGCCCTCACTCTTTTTTACACTACCTTCTAAACTTTTATTTTTCATTTTCCTGCTTTTTCTTTTTTCCAATTTTTCGGGTTTAAGTAACTTTTAAATTTAGCAGCTACTTCTTTTCCGACTAAAAGTGCACCTACCCAGAACATTACTTCTGCAAAGACTATTGCTCCTGTTATGACCCCCGCTTTAACCGCAGTTGGAAATGGCGTAAAAGGAGCTATTACAGGAATAATCCAAGTGAGAAGAGACACTATTAGAAAACCCATTCCTATTTTGTAAAACTTCGATTTCGTTACTTCCTTACCTTCTTTATCCAATTAAATAACCTCCGTTATGATTATACTCATTTAATTTTTCCGGCAACCATTTTACTTTCAATATACCATTCTCTAAATATATTCTTTTTTTATACGTTTGAATGGACATTTCGTTTCATTATAAATGAAAATAAAAAAATAGTTGATAGTGAAATCATAATCAATAAGCCACTGAGGTTACCCGGGATGAAAAATAGAGTAGCCAAACAGGATGATTTATAGGTATCAAGTGTGCAATCCTCCTCCACAATTGGTCCTTTGGGCCAGACTCAGAAAGAGCAATGCCAGTATTTGTAAGTTGTATAAATAATAAATATTCGATTTTAATTTCCATTGTTTCCCAAACTTGTATGTGATATAGTATCATCGTAACTTATTAAAGATCTTTAATAAGTTTTTTATATTAGGTGGTGAACATTATGAATGAGTTATTTGTTACTCCAAAATCTATGAAGAAGGTTATCCTTAATGGTATTCGTACAACTCTTTTAGAACTTGGAAGTGCAACAAAAGTTGAACTCAGCGATAAATTAGGAATTAGTTTCCCGACAATAAGTAAATTCCTAGCGCAGATGGAGAAGGATGGGGAACTTATTTTAGTCGGCCTCGATGATTCTAGTGGTGGAAGAAGAGCAAAACGATATGCATACAATCCTGAACATATGTTAGGTTTAGCACTATTTTTAGAGAGAACAGAGACAAATTATGCAATTTTTAATTGTTTGGGTGAAGTGAAGGAACAGGGAAAAACGTCAAGTGTATTAATAGATGATAATCTAAAATTATTAACCAAGTATATTGAAGACATTATAGCTAAATACTCAAAGATTAGTTCAATGGCAATTGGTGTCCCTGGTTCGGTTGATAATGGTCGGATTTTTTATATACCAGGCTACGAGCATTTTCAAAATTTTGATTTAAAAGGATACTATGAGGATCGTTTTTCTATCCCTGTGGTAGTAGAGAACGATATGAATGCTGCAGTTCTTGGATATCACAATAATAAGGGGAATAATGACAATCAATCTCTTATATATTTGTATTCCGGTCAAAATGGTCCAGGTGCAGGAATTATGATAAATGGAGACGTGGTGCGAGGAAGTACTTTTTTCTCGGGTGAGGTTTCATTTGTCCCGCAGTATGATGACCGAAATTTTCTGCAAGCTTTAGAAAATGGAAGTGGACCTAAGAAAGCAACTATCTGTGAGGAATATGAGATTGATGCAATTAGCCGTTTAGTAGCTACGTTTGTAGCAATCATTAACCCTCATACGATCATTTTTTGCAATGATGATGTGAACAAATTAATAATAGACCAAATTGTAATAAGGAGCTCAAAATATATCCCAGTAGAACATCTTCCAGAGATAACAATGAGTGATTGGAAACAAGACTATCTATATGGATTACAAAATCTTGGACTTGATCTCATGATCACTGGAACAAGCAGGTAAAACGAATCAGAAGTACAATGGAGCACCGCAAAAAAATTAAAGGCGGGTTATATATATGGCTACATTCTTTTTAGTAATCATCTATTTGGCTTTCATCAGCTTAGGTTTACCTGATTCATTGTTGGGGGTTGCATGGCCTGTGATGCAATTGGAATATGGAGCACGGCTTGAGACTGCTGGCTTGCTTTTTATGACGATAGCAGGTGGTACAATTATTTCAAGTTTAGCAAGCGGAACTGTACTTAAACGGTTCGGAACTGGGAATGTTACATTTGTCAGTTGCTTAATGACTGCTGGGGCTTTGCTAGGTTTCACTTTTGCTCCATCGCTTGTTTGGTTAATTATTTGTGCCATACCACTTGGATTAGGTGCAGGTTCTGTTGATGCAGGATTAAACAATTATGTTGCTACACATTACAAAGCACACCACATGAGTTGGCTACATTGTTTTTGGGGAGTTGGGGCTACACTTGGTCCCATCATTATGTCTCAGTTTATTTCAGAGCAAAATTCTTGGAGACAAGGATATCTTACTATTGCTGGAATTCAGTTCGCATTAGTTATAATCCTATTCTTCACTCTGCCTTTATGGAATAGGGTCGCAAGAAACAGCAATGTTACTTTAAGTGAAGAGCCGGAAGATTCAAAAAGTGTATTTAATGATGAAGATGCTAAAGATATAAAACCTTTGAAGATTAGGGGAGTTAAGCTAGCTCTGATATCTTTCTTGTTTTATTGTGGTGTTGAAGCAACAATGGGCCTATGGGGAAGTAGCTTTCTGGTAAATGTTAAGGAGTTACCCGTAGCGGTAGCTGCACAATGGGTTTCCCTATATTACGCAGGAATAACAATTGGCAGATTTATTACAGGCTTTATTACTTTAAAGGTCAGTAACCGTACTCTCATTCGGTTAGGCCAAATAACAGCATTAGCTGGTGCGGTACTTCTATTCTTACCATTGCCGTCTAGTTTCTCACTTGTAGGCTTTATCATGATTGGATTAGGATTAGCACCGATATTTCCGTGCATGTTACATGAAACACCAGCACGCTTTGGAAAGGAGCATTCTCAGACAATTATGGGCTATCAAATGGCAGTTGCCTATACAGGTAGTACGTTCATGCCTCCTCTTCTTGGTTTCATTGCATCTCAATCAACAATAGGAATCTTCCCGTTTTTTATTGTTGTTTTTGTTGTAGCAATGATACTTGGTTCAGAAAAATTAAATGTCTTATTGAAAAAAAAGGATTTTTTTAAGGGGAAAAATACGAATTCTAAAGTACTTTAGTGATATAGAGTTTGCATTGATAACTAAGTTGCTTATTTTTATATTAATGAGAATAAAGATTAGTAGTTGTTTAGTACGAAAGCTGATAAAGAGAAAATAAACGAATAAGGTGAAGATGATGAAAATTGAACATGTAGCTATTTGGGTGAATGATTTGGAAACAATGTGTGCTTTCTACACGCAGTACTTCAAGGGCACAGCCAATCGTTTATATCGTAATACGGAAAAGCAATTTGAATCCTATTTTATCACTTTCGAAACTGGAGCACGTCTAGAAGTTATGCGACAGAAAGGAATACAAGATAAAATGACTACCCCAATAACAGGATATGCTCATATCGCTTTTTCTGTGGGAAGCAAAGAGAATGTCGATCAATTAACAGAAACGTTAAAAGCAGCAGGATACCCTGTGTTGAACGGCCCACGTATCACTGGGGATGGTTATTATGAAAGCGTAGTAAACGACCCTGAAGGAAATCAGGTAGAGATAACAATCTAACAGAAAATCAGACCATGATAAAATTGATTGTGACTGTAGTTACATAGAAAGCTGATTTCGTTTCAAAAAAACCTCCCCTTTTTTTGAAAATGAAATGCTTATTCTTTTGTAATGAAACTTTCTTTTATAAACCAGTTTATTGTCACTGTTCTTCTGACACTTAAATTGTTTTATCCAAAAATTAATCAACAGCAACAAAATGATATACTTTTATTATTGTGATTCCTATGAAGGATACCAAAGAACTTGTCAAGAAAGGAAAATCTAATGTACATTGAATTTATTGCCACAACCATAGAAGATGCCCTTTTAATTGAAAAATCGGGTGCAGACCGTATCGAGCTCGTTTGTGCTTTAACTGAGGGCGGTTTAACTCCCAGTTACGCCCTGATAGAAGCTGTCGTCAGTTCGGTAAGCATTCCAGTCAACGTGATGGTAAGGCCTCATACCCAATCATTTCAGTATTCTCCTGATGATCTGAGTATTATGAAGAATGATATAAAGATTATTTCCTCATTGGGGGCAAACGGCGTCGTATTGGGTGTATTAAATGAAAAAAATGAAATCAATCAAATATACCTGGAAGAACTATTAACAGCATGTGAAGGTTTGGAGATTACATTCCACCGAGCCATCGATGATACTCCTGACCCAGTACGAGCTGCTGAAATGCTAGCACAGTATCCGGAAATTACAACGATATTGACCTCCGGTGGACATGGTGATTTCCCAACCCGCATGCAAACCATTCACCAAATGAAAAAAGCCTGCGGCGACATCTCGATTTTAGTCGGCAGCGGCTTAAATAAAGATAATATCCTTTCTATCCATTCCGAACTAAATACCGGTTACTATCATTTTGGTACAGCTGTTAGAAAAAATAGCAGCTTAATTGAAGGAGTTCAATTAGATAAAGCGAAAGAAATTGTAACCATGCTAAAGATTTAATGAAAAGATTCTGTTAAAAAACAATAGGAATGGGACCATTTCTTTGGTCCCTTTTCTGTCCCTTATTGAAGTAAAGTACACGTTTGTTGCATAAAAAAGGGCTGATCGTAACAGCTCATCTTGGTTCGTTACTCATATTTATTTTTCTTCATACTCCTCTATATTGATTAGTACGAATAGCCAAATTGCTGAACAGTTAATATACTTAATTCCACCAATTATTGTATGATTAAGAAAACATTATGAAAGTGAGCTGAAATCTGATGATGTATTCACCACTATTTGAAAATGATGTACCTGTAGTTATTCTCCCTTAACGGTAGAAAACTACAACTCCGTTAAGGACAGTATTATTTGTCTAGAGAAAACGGAGGGCACAAAATGAAAAACACCTTATTAGGTTCTTTATATTTATCACTCGCTGCTAGTATTTGGGGCGGGATGTATGTTGTGGTAAAGGTTGTGGTAGACTCTGTTCCACCACTTGAATTAGTATGGTTCCGCTATGTAATTGCTATTGTTGCATTGCTAATTATTGGCGTTGTAACAAAACAATCATGGCGTATTGAAAAACGAGACTGGCTGCTAATTTTCATGATTGGGCTTACTGGAAATACAATTTCCATTGTAACCCAAGAAATTGGTACGATGCTTTCTACCGCACAAATGGGTGCTATCATTACTTCAACCACACCTGCATTCATGGTGCTATTTGCGCGAATTATTTTAAAAGAAAAAATTACGTTTGAAAAAGCACTTTCAATTATTCTAGCTACAATTGGTGTCTGTATTATAGTCGGAAATGCGCATATCAATTCATCTAATCAACTTGGTGCGGTATCGTTACTTATTGCAGCACTAACATGGTCGCTTATGTCTGTTCTTATTAAGCGTGTCCCCGGGCAATATTCACAAATTGTGGTAACAACCTATGCTATTCTTGTTTCAATTATCTTACTTACGCCTTTTACAATTAATAGATTAGATAAACTCGACTTCCAAGCCATGATGCATCCAACTATTTGGGGCGGCCTTTTATACTTGGGAGTCATTTCGACAGCATGTGCCTTTTTACTATGGAATCGCGGATTGCAAATGCTTAATGCTTCAAGTGGCGGATTATTTTTCTTTTTCCAGCCTATAGTCGGTACCTTTTTAGGGTGGTTATTGCTAGGTGAGCAAATTGGCCTGCCTTTTTGGATAGGTACTATATTAATCTTTATTGGTGTTATATTTGTTATTCGAGAAGAATAAGCATCAGGAAAAAGCTGATTGGTGTTATTGCCGATCAGCTTTTTATATAACTTTGGCATTTTTATTAATAGTTAATTAGTCACTTAGTAAGTAATTCTTCCCATTCTTCAAGTGAAAGTTTATTGGTCATATGCTTATATGCATCAGGTACTTCTATTGAACACATAAGCTCCAAACTATTACCATCTGGATCATTAAAATAAACGGAAGCGTTCCCTTGATGGGGACGAACAAAAGGTTCAATGGACGTTCTTTTTCCAAAAGGGACAACTTGAATTTGCAGGGATTGAAGCCAAGTCAAAGCATTTTTCATATTTTCATAAGATACTCGAAAAGCGATATGCCGTAGTGAAGGGTGATATGGAGTTTGATATTCTTCCCCTTCCCACAGACCTACCCAACTTTTGTTTTCCTCGATCCAAAAGAAGGCAGTATCTTCATCCTTCCATGCCATTTTCAAGCCTATTTTCTTATAAAATTCCATTGAAATGGCTAAGTCTTTAACAGGTAAATGGGCTTCATATAAACCTTCTATCATAGTAGATTCTCCGTTCTCGTTCAAAGTAATGAAAGCTTTTACTATTCTTGCGAAACATTCATGCCGGTAAAATATTTTGGGAATGTTGTATGTTCTATCATTTTTTTCATTGGTTCATCTCCTAAATATCTCAATCGCCTATTTTTCAGTCCGAATTTTTATATTGTCCTACAATAATAGATAAACGTTTCCTTTTGACCGTGTTCATTTTTTTCCTCATTAATAGAAATCCGTATAAATCCGTTTCTTTCTAAAACTTTTTGAGAGGCAATATTGTTACTTGTTGTTTTCGCATGTATCTGGTTTACACTTAATTCTGCCGCTGTGTTTACTAATAGCTTTAATGCTTTATTGGCTATTCCCCTTTGCGTATACTTCTCTCCAATTCTATAACCCACATGTGCCGAGCCATTGGTATTATCAATATCCACCAAGTTAATTCTTCCGACAATAGAGCCTGAGTCATTCTTAATGAGATAAAAATATGAGATATTTTCTTCTTGTTCTTTTAATAATTCCCTATGTCTATTTTTAAACGTTTCGAAGGTATAATAATCATCTCCACGACTTGGGACCGTTTGTTCAAAAAACCTTCTATTATTGCATTCAAATGTAAATAACTCTTCCGCATCTCGTTCATTTAGCCTATCAATAAATATTTCCATCACTACTCATCCCTTTCCAAAACACTTGGCTCATCTTTACAAAGTTTGATAACTTCAATACCCTATAATTCAAGAAACCTATTTACATATCCTTCCTGATAATACCTGCCCTATCAAGTTCCCAAATCTTTTTGAGAATAAATATTTTTCCATACGTTGTATAAGGTGTAAAAGCTTTTACAAAAAAATAAGGGGAATCATTACATGAAGTCTACTGATGAAAATTTTATACAACGGCTGCAGCGACAAGAAGAAGACGCATTAGAATTTATAGTTGATAATTACTTGCCATTGATTAAGGGGATCACATTTAAAATTCTTTCCCCCCTTAAGAACGAAGGAATTATTGAAGAATGTATCAATGATATTTTTCTCTCCATCTGGAACAATTCGAAAAAGTTCCATGGCGATTCAACAGATTTCAGAAAATGGATTTGTGCGATCGCTAAGTTTAAATCGATTGATTCCTACAGAAAAGCTACTAAGAAAGTGGAATTTACTTCAAGTTATACCGATGTGAATCTAGAAAAATCAGCAGAAGACGAACTGATTATGATGGAAGATAGAACGGAACTACTTCAGTTAATCGAGCTTTTAGAGCCTGTTGATCGAGATATTTTTATCTTGAAGTTCTTTCTAGGTTTTAAGAATGAGGATATTTCGATAAAACTCGGGTTAACCAAAGCTTCGATTGACAATCGAATTTATAGAGGAAAGAAGAAACTAAATCAAAAAGCTACGAATCTTAAGTTAGGAGGCAGCGTAGTATGAAGGATATTTATGAATTATTAAATGATATAGACATAGACGAAACTGAATTTGAGGAAATGGAAGTTACTGAACTAGAAAAAGCTAAAGTCAAAAGAACTCTTAAAAAATCAATAAGCAAGAAGAAAAAAATGAAGGGTTGGCAAAAGAAAGTTCTGGCTGCTTCCATTATATTAGGATTATCCACCGCAACCATTGGATTATCATTCACAGCTTCTGCTAAAAGCATTCCTTCGATTGGAGATATTTTTAGCTTTTTTGGTAATGGAAATACTGGTCTCTATGATGATATCAAGAATGATGGAAAGGGTCTTTATAGTGATTATAAGAACTACTCCAACGAAATTGGCCTTACCGAAGAAAGCAATGGCCTTACTTTCACGATAAATGACGCCATTTATGATGGAAAAACAGTAACCATCACTTATACCATTGAAAGTGAAGAAGATTTGGGTGACGGATCATTCTATATTCCCGGCCCACAAATAAAAGAAATGAAAGCCCAAGCAGGATCAGATGGAATTACAAAAGTAGCTGATAAAAAATATGTAGGCTTACTAACGGCTAGTAATTTAGATGAGCTTAAAGAAAATACGGTAAATATAGACTGGGATATTAACAGCATTAGTATTACCGATACGAATAAAGAGATAAAAGGAAATTGGAACTTTGCATTCTCTCTAAAAGCAACGGAAAGCAACGAAAAGGTTATTAATAAAAGTGTAGATCAATATGGAGTAAAGGTGTCCGTTGAAAAAATCGCGATATCACCGATGTCCTTTGTCGTTCATTACAATCAAGAAGTTTCCGACTTAGTTAAAAACAAGTGGGATGAGGTCTATGTTGAATTGACTATTAAAGATGACTTAGGAAATGTGTACGCTGGACAAGGCAACGGAGGAAAAGGTTTCGGTTCTTATAATATGAGCTGGAGTAAAACCTTCCAAAAAATTGATCAGAACGCTACGAAACTGATTGCAACTCCTCATTTGTCCTTACGTAATTTCACTTCAGAGAACCATGGGGAAGTAACCATAACGGAAGATGGTAAAGAAAAGGTGTCATCCTTCCCAACAAAACCGAGTAGTGCTCCCAAAGAGTTGGTATTGGATGATATCGTGATTGATTTGAAGAAGTAATAATTGTATCTATGAGAGGTATACTGAAACCCTGATCCGTGAGTGGAGAAAGGTTCATGTATACCTCTCTTTTATTGTTCCTTCTTATTCAGTTCTTGAATATGGATAAATACATGAATTCCTCTCCAAGTCAAAAATAAATAATTTTCTTCTGGTAAATAAATAAAAAATGATGTATTATAATTTCAGATATTAATTAATCTTATTTGGTTAATCGGAATTGAGGAGGGAAATATATGATTGGTTATGTATTTTTAAATCTTGCTATTATGCTCGTACTTTTAGGCGTTTTATTTTATATGAATAAGAAACATGTTTCTTTTACAAAAAGGGTCTTTACTGGACTTGGATTAGGGATTGTATTCGGTCTTCTTTTGCAGTATTTCTATGAACCTCAGTCAGAAGCGATTGTTAAATCAGTCGATTGGTTTAACATTGTAGGTTCAGGCTATGTTAAGTTTCTGCAAATGATTGTTATGCCGCTTGTCTTCATCTCTATCTTGTCCGCCTTTACAAGGTTGAAACTAACTAGCAATATCGGAAAGATCAGTGTCCTGATTATCGGGATCTTGCTTGGAACGACTGCGATTGCAGCAGCCGTGGGGATTACATCCGCAACTGTGTTCAATTTAGAAGCCGTTCAAATTGAGCAAGGAGATGCAGAGTTAAGCCGTGGGGATCAAATAACGGAAACATACGGTACCATTCAAGATAAAACGATGCCGCAACAAATCCTTGAATTGATTCCGTCAAATCCGTTTCAGGATTTAACGGGAGCCCGTCCGACTTCAACTATTTCTGTTGTGATTTTTGCTGCATTTCTTGGGATTGCCTATTTAGGGGTCAAAAGGAAGCAGCCTGAACATGCTGAGTTTTTTGCTAAAATAGTAGATACATTGCACAGCATCATCATGCGCGTGGTAACGTTAATTCTACGTTTAACGCCTTATGGAATCTTGGCGATCATGACTAAAACGGTAGCGACAAGTGATCTGGACGCTATCCTGAAATTAGGAAAATTCGTGGGAGCCTCTTATGTCGCCCTAATTGTCATGTTCTTGATTCATTTGTTATTGTTGACGCTTGCCGGATTGAATCCAGTGGTATATTTGAGAAAAGCTTTCCCAGTATTATCGTTTGCCTTCACTTCAAGAACAAGTGCGGGTGCTCTGCCATTGAACATCCAAACACAGAAACAATTAGGAGTGTCTGAAGGAATTGCCAACTTTGCTGGATCCTTCGGTTTGTCGATTGGTCAAAACGGCTGTGCCGGCATCTATCCGGCCATGTTAGCCGTCATGATCGCTCCAACAGTGGGTATTGACCCTCTAACACCATCATTTATTGCCATGTTAATTGCCATTGTAGCCATTAGCTCTTTCGGGGTTGCTGGCGTAGGTGGAGGAGCAACTTTTGCTGCTATTCTAGTATTGTCAGCAATGAACTTGCCAATTGCCTTGGCGGGACTTTTGATTTCCGTTGAGCCATTGATCGATATGGGAAGAACGGCTGTGAATGTCAGCGGAAGCATGACTTCAGGTATTCTAACAAGTAAAATAACGGGTGACCTGGATAAGGAAAAATTCAGCGAAGAATCATCATTGAAAATAGAAGCTGAAATGTAAAAGCAAAAGCACCAATCTTCTTATTTCTTGAAGATTGGTGCTTTTCTCATTGATTGTAAAATGTATTTTACTTAAGAAGCCTATATAAAATGCCACTGTAAGATATACGCTCCTAAGAGCTGGTATCTTACAGTGGCATTTTTCTTGTAAACGGATCAAGGCATTTTCTCAAAATACCTATAGATCCGTATTTTTTATTTCTTTTTTTATTTGTCTCCCTGCATAATGATTGGTCCGATAGGCTGATAGTGCTTGGAACATATACTGTATCGAAACATACACCCCACATGCAAGGAGTATTCCTGCTAGTACATCTAAAACAGCATGCTGTTTCGTAAATAGCGTGGATAAAATAATCAGTGTTCCAAATGCAGTGACACTAGCAAACTCCCATTTATGCTGGTCTTTCCGTTTATACACAACGATCATCATAATAAATGTTGTCAGTACATGAATACTAGGTAAACAGTTAACAGGTTGATCATGACTATAAACAAGTCGAACTAAATTGGCAAAGATATCGTTCCCCACCACTTCTGGACGTGGTACGGTCGTTTGCCAAAAACAATATACAATAAAACAGAGAAGTTTTCCGCTAACCAAACTACCTAATGCAACAAAATAATGCTTGCGGTCAACAAAACAGTAATAAATCATCAATCCATATATATACGGATACCAAAGTAAATAAGGAACGACAAATTCTTTAATGAAGGGAATCTCCCCATCTATTAGAGTCGTAACATCGACAGCATGACCTGTTGATTGATTGATGATCGAGTAAATAGAACTAGTAAGTACCAAAAGTAATAAATAACATACTGGGTGAAAAGAGAAAAGAGTATTGTTTTTCATAGTTCGCTCCGGCTTTCAATATAATGGTTATTTTCCAAAGATTATTATACAACATTTAGCACTCAATTGGACTCATAACATGCTAGATTTAATGATTCCCAGGAACTATTAAATGATATCTTTGACTCTTTCTAATAATAGACCTTCTCATGATAAAAAAAGCCATGGTATGTTAATATATACCATGGCTTAAATAAGTTGCTTTATCCAACTCTCTCATTCGTTCGATAATACTTTTCTTGACCATATGAAACTGGAACTACACTATAAGAGAAAAAGGGTAGCCCCTCTTCCTTCTAGATTTTATTAAAGCGTCTTTTCCATACATAAGTTAAGGTAATAAAGAAGTAGATGCTAAGTGTAATAATCGTTACGATGATGGATGTCGTGAAAATGATTCCAATCAGGATCGTTATTAAAGCGATGATCGCAGCCCAAGTTGTATAAGGGAACCATTTAACCGAATAGGCACTTGTTTTTTCAGGATGTTTTTTACGTGATTTCAGATGAGCTATAGCTATGATTAACCAGATAAATAATACGGTATATCCCAGCGATCCCATTAGGAAATCGAAGGTCTTGCTCCCAGCAAATAAGGAAATCAGTACACCGCCATATAAAGCTGAAGTACACATTAATATTGCGTAAACAGGAACTTTCTTCTTGGATAAACGTGAAAAGATTTTCGGAATGCGACCGTCCACGGCTTGTGTATACAATACGCGAGATGAACCATACAGTCCAGAGTTCATCGATGAAATGATTGCTAGTAGAACAACTGCGTTCATAATATGGTCGGCACCTGGAATCCCTATCATTTGAAAGACCATCACAAACGGACTTTCAGGCACCCCGTTTACTTCGTTCCAAGGAATTAAACTAACGATGATGAAAAATGGAATGATATAGAAAGAAATGATCCTGACCAATGTACTGCGAACGGCTTTTGGAACCACTTTTTCGGGATTTTTCGTTTCAGCTAACGTGACCCCAATAATTTCAGTACCACCATATGAATAGATCACAACAAGCATCGCAGTGATTAAACCTGTTGATCCATTCGGAAAGAAACCACCATGGTCAGTCAAGTTAGAGAAACCGACGGCTGTATGATCACCAAAAGTTACGAGCAGTAACAATAATCCAGCCATGATGAACACAATAATGACGGTAATTTTAATTAACGCAAGCCAGTACTCCGTTTCAGCAAAAACCTTTACCGACAGCAAGTTAATCGCTGTAACTAACACAGAAACAGCTAATGCCAGTATCCAAATTGGATATCCAGGCAGCCAATATTGAATGAAAATCGCTGCAACGACGGATTCTGCCGTTATGTTCAATACCCACATTTTCCAATAAATCCAATCTAGAAAATAGGCAGGATACTTTCCTAGGATCGATTGAACTAAGTCCCTGAATGTTCTTGCACCGCTATTGCGGACCGCCATTTCAGCTAAACCTTGCATAATGAATAATAAGATGATTCCACCAATTAAGTACGCAATAATTACGGATGGGCCTGCCATATCAATGGCTGAACTGCTTCCTTTGAATAAACCTGCTCCAATAGCACCGCCTAATGCCATCATCGTAATATGCCGTGAAGTCATTGTCCTCTGTAAATTTCGTTTGTCCGTTTCCATATCATTACCTCCCAAAATCAAAAAAGGCATATCGTCTCTTCCTTCATAATCAAATGAAGAAAGAGACGATATGCCTTATGCTTACCGCGGTACCACTCTTATTGGTTCTTTTGAACCCTGCTTTAAAAACCTTGTAACGAAGGTTAATCGTTAAAACAAAGAGAATAGGTTTGATCTATTCTTTTGCTTTACCACTCCCAGGCAAGTTCAAAGTATTATTGGACTGCGTTACACCACCCCGCAGCTCTCTTTACCGAATAATTTGCTTTTACTACTCCTGATCTTTGCGTTTTGAAAATTATATCTGAATATTTTTAATAATATCCAATACTATACGGATTCGATGTAAATTTGTCAATAACTTTTTTAAAATAACATTTTAAAAGAAACAAATCTTAGTGAATTGTGAGTAAATACGAGTTTTCATCCTGTACACTTAAAAAGGAATGAAGAATTATTCCTTTTCATCTTTATACCAAAAATTCTCACTAACTGAGAAAGAAGTTTTGATGTTTCGAACGGCATGCCACCAATTTTTAGGTGTGTACATTAATTCTCCTGAAAACTGTTCCACAATGTAGGGCTTGGTATATTTGAAATTTGAATCCTCCTTTAAATCCAAATCGAATAAATCATGCTTAAATTCTTTCACATACTCAGTATCATCAGGACTGAAGAAAATCCACTTTTTTTGGCCAAATACTACTGCGTTCCAATTATGTGATTTCTCAAAATCCTGGTGTAGTGGGGTTCCTGTTCCAACCGAACCAAGGAAGATCCATTTTAATTTCTTGTTGTTTTTTGTCTTGATTGTATTATGGTTGAATAGAGATGGGGTTTCAAAATAACTCTCTAAATCCTCATTGCCCATTATGGAAAAAGGCCAGTCACAATACAATTTTTCGGGGTTATCATTTAATATACCAATGAATTTACCAAGTTTTGATTTGTAAAATTTTTTTTCTTGTTCGTATCCTGATTTCCTTATGATTATTTCCCTTTCTCCATAATTTGACTGTAGGTAGTCTGTATCCCAATCCCTAGAAGGCCATAAATCTACTAATCCAGTTATTATCAGTGGCTTTTTACCCGCATAATTTTCTTCAAAATTCATTAGTGATAATTCTTTATAGTGTATCTTTTCTATCAATTCGCTCATCCTTTCAGAGTACGGGATACAATGTTAGATTTTCAAAATGAATATGAGGTGAACCTTGGGTGACGCTAAGATTATTTTCACCATTTTTATTACAACCGAAAACCGGATTAAAAAAAAGCAGTTCCTTGCTAAGGGACTTAATAGCTTTAGCTGAATCAAGTTTGTTTCCTTTAATATCAAATCTTCTAAGTATTTTATTGGTTAATTTCCCATTTTTAATGACCAAACCATATGATGGCCTGATTACAAAATTCAAACCAAGTGATCCCCCACCCCAGGCACCTCTGCAATAAATACCATTTTCGATTCCTGAAATTATCTCCTGTACTTCCATATTGCCAGAATCCAAATAAGTTGTTGACATTCTGGGCATCACAATTGAAGATTTGTCAACGCTTCTTGCATTACAGGAAGATTGTAAACCTAGGAGCTTACAGGTTTTTGCATTATGCAGCAAACCTACGTTTATCCCGTCCTTTATTAAGTGAGTCCTAAATGTTTCATTCTGTTCCGCATCCAATAAATAACTACCATTTTGCCTAGGAATGGTCGGATCATCGAATACGTTAATTTTATATTCTGACCATTTGTATCCCATCGTTATTCCATTTGGCTTTAAATACTCTAGGTAATTATCTGCTTCTAAAGTATGACCAAAACATTCGTGTACATAATGAGATCCAGTCCATGGCTCAAGCACAATTTGTGTTTCAATCTTGCGTTCAAGTTGCTGACCATATAAAGCAGCTTCTATTTCCGCTAAAATAACTTCAAAATGATCCATTAATTCAGTACATGGTGACTTATTAGTTCTTGTTTGCCATAATACTGGAATAATAGATGTTGAAGTCTCTATTAAAATCATTATAAGGATGGAATACTTTAATTCATTACTGCTCAATCCAATACGAAGTTTAAAAGACTTCCAATGTCTTAAGTGATCATAGCTATCACGTTCAATGAATTTTAAACAATGATTTAATTCTTCTTGAAGAAACTTATTCTTTTCATTATCGCACCTTGGTGAAACAACCCCTTCAACAGTTGAATCATATGATATTAAATATTCATTGTTCATGGTTTCGTATCAGCTCGACTAATTATTAATTGCGAAGGATCGTAATGGATCTTGCCATCAAAATCCAGTAATTTCATTCCTAGTTTTGATGCGAATACTTCACCCAATATATAACCCTCTATTCTCATGGGTAATAATTCGATGCACTCTTTTGATAAATAATATCCTTTTTGATACAGCTCCAAACGAAGGCAACAAATTAAACTTAATATTAGGCCATGTGCCTCGATGGTATCCACTATATTTCCAGTTTTACTAAACCAATTTAAAGCCTCTTCATAATTACTATCCTTGAAAAAGTGAATTCCTAAAACATAGGCAGCCCAATATGAATCATCACCTGTTTTAGTCGCTATTTGATAGCAATTCTTAGCAAGCTCAATTTCACCAGATTGGGTATAGAGAATGGATTTCAATTTCCACCCTATTGCTCCTAATGGTTTCAATTCAAAGTTTAAATCATCTATTTCTGCTAGACTCAACTTTTTATTTGATGAAATTTTCTCCATCGTTACCTTAGGGGAAATCTTATCTTCCTTGGAATATACAATTTCCCTCCCCATTTGCCCGGCTATATATTCCCCTATCCACCTGAAACTTTCAGGTAGAAACCCACTTTTGATTGAATAGGTCATTGTTTTCACTTGATTAATGAGGCCTAGATTGTTCAATACATTTAAGGTTTCGTCTATATCATTGGATAAATCATTAGTCTTGGGATCATAAAAATAATCCAAATCAATATCTACAATAACCTGTTCATTAATTATGAATTCTCCCAGATATTCAATAGTCGTGACATGTAACTCAATATTATTTAATTGTACAGAAGCAGAATTTTTCCCATTTCTAAAGCTTGATATGAATTCTTTCCCATGATTTGGCACAAGAGATAAAAGCCCCCAAAGTAATTCACTAAATCCTTTTTCTCCTAACATATGAGGGTATACCCATATAATTTTCCGAAAAAGACCCTCTTGTATTGCGGCGTACAAAAAGTCATCAATTCCATAAGAATATCTTCCATCTTCCCGACAAGGAATATCTTTTTTTAATTCATCAATACACAGACCCTCTTTAATGAACTGACTAATTCTGTTCATTTTTGAATTTTCTATGAACTTTAAATCTAAGTGTTGATCTAAATAAACCAAGGTACTATTCCTAGGAATTTCATTGACCCAATATGAAAATACTTCACTATGTTCCTCATATACATATATTTTATCCATCATTCTTGATTAATCCTAAGTTTAGAATCCAATTTATCTGGTCTTGATTGAACTTTTGTTGGCGGTTTATTTCCCTTGAACCTCCTATTTCTACCATTTCTAATATACTTGGGTGAATGGGGCCCCTAATTAAATTTTTTTCGGTCGCTGCATATAGCCATATAACCTTTTCGGAATCACTAGCTACTTTTTTTCCACTTAGTGCCTCGGATATTTCTTTAGAATATGTTTGATACGCATAGTAAATATGACCATTATTTTTAACAAGGTCACTATCTATTCTAAAAAATGGGTGTTTATTGACTGTTAGTATAGATAAAATGGCATTTAAAAATTCGTGTTTTAATAGTAAATGATTATTATCAGCCGCAAGGATAAACTCTTCGTTTTCAGACAAATAATTGTAAAACGCTTCCTCGATACATGTCCCTTCCCCTGCATAGGGCAATTCCATGTAACACTCGAAATGTTTGGACGCCAGGAACTTATGCATTAGCATCGTTATATCGGTTTCACGGAATTCTAAAGCCTGAAAAACACCGGGAAAAGAAGTTCTTAAACCACCTTTATGTTCAATATTTCCACTCATTAAATTTCTTACAATCGTTGTAGCCGTCGCTACAAGCTCTTCTTTATCTATTGTTTTTATGTGATTTAAATTATCAGCTGATAAATTCAATTCATTAAATTCATCATTTAAAAAGTTATTTCTATACTGGTAATCATATAATAAATTGTAAAGTAACTCGTCTAGTGAATAATTCTTTGGTTTTAAACCATTTGCCATTTTTCAACTGCCTCCTTCATCCTTTGATAATTTTTCTGTGACTTCGGAATTAATATTCCTTCATCTGTATATTTAGGGTCTTCATATGTAATGGCTTTTAAATTAGGGCATAAAGGAAGCAAGTAATCTAAAAGCTGGATTTGTTCATCCATTAAAATTCCATGATGCAGATCTCTGAATTTCCCTTTGATAATTTGACAACCTGAAAGATGCAATTCAAAACAGTTTTCAAAAGGCAATTTTTCTAAACCATTGAACATCTTTTCATTTGTATTCCCTAACAACCATTGATAACTAAGGATATGACCAATGTCTATAGTGATAGGGGAGTTTGTCTCCTCGACCAATGTTCTGAAATAATCAAAGCCATTTATTTCTCCAATAAAGAAGTTAGTACCTTCAGTGAATCCAGGAAACTCAACTGAAACTGGAACAGCCAGTTCAGATTGGTATTCGTTGATGTTCTTTATACAAGCTTCCAATCCTGCTGGTGTCATATATGGTGGTAAGGGGAAAGGGACGGTTTTCCCTTTTATTGACCACAGGCCAAGATCTTCTACAATCCATCTTATGTTATATCTTTCTATAATCTTATTAGTAAATTCTATGATTTCAGATTTTTTGTAATATTCGGTAGCCCCCATATTTAAAATCGTTTGATGGAATGCTCTCGCCTTAAGATGTGGATTGGCTTCGAATAATCTATCATAGGCATCAAAGTAATCCTCGGCTTTTAACACACTTCTATTTTTCGGTTGAAAAGCAAAGAAAATATAGTTAAACTCGTCTTTATAATTTTGAAAAAAGCCTTTCATCTTAGGCGTGATGTCGTCATGGTCCCCTTTGCTGGAAAAACCTATATCTTCCCCCCAAGGTAAATCCATGCCTAAACCAAGTCCAAGCTTTTCCTTTACATTTGGAAATTTTATTTTCTGATAGACTGTGCTCATTAGTCTTTCCTCCCCATAAGTTATTTTATTTAAGGCTAATCACACCTTTTTCGACAAAATACTCTAGGTACTTTTTATCGTCTGCTTTGCTCATTATCAGTGTGTTTCCGAATACTTCTAAGGATTCTGGCACTAAGAAGATTCTTTGCCATACAAAATCCATGATATACGTTTTATCTAACTTAATGATTTTAGTCCATGGGTTTATCAATAAGGTATTTGAAGTGATATCCGGTCCTTCCTTTTTGTATTTATCAGGAGGAAGCTCATCATTTTTTTGTGGGTTGACATTTTTATGCAGTTGCAAGAATCTATTCAGCTTTTCTTCAAACGTTATTCCGTCAGAGTATTGAAATGTAGCGCCCATTCTACCCATCCCATAATTGAGTAATTTGTTCCCTCTTAGATTTTTGCTTGATTGAATATGGATATCAGGATTATTTGTATCTTCATAAATATAAGTACCGGGTTCTAAAACAAGCATTTGCATGACGTCGATGCCAATTTTATCTTGATTTTTAAGTAAAAATTCCTCAGAACATTCAATTTCATCCTCGGTTTCACCAGGTAAGCCACCAATGATAGACATTCGCAGCGTAATGTTGGCATTATGTAAATTATCTATTATCTGTTGATAGTTACTAGAATGCACTCCTTTATCCAAGGAGTCTAAAATCCTTTGAGAATTGGTTTCATAGCCAACAGACATTAAAATACAACCTAAATTACTTAGTTCAAAACAAAATTCAGCGTCTAACAACACATTCTCAAGACGGTTTCGTGTACTGAATTTAATTTCATAACCTCTAGATTTAAGTATTTTGACTGCATTGACGACAAGCCGCAAATTAGTATTCTCATCTATGAAATTAATTCTATTAACCCCATAATTGTTAATGATATCCTCGCACTCGCTTGCTACTTGCCTTGCCGTTTTCTGCTGATAACTTTTTTCTTTTCTTGATCTATTACCATATGAACAAAAAGTACATCGTCCCCAGTAACACCCCACACATGTAATCAAAGACATATGCACTTCTTCATCTAAATAGTTTTTGTACGGTAAATCAGAAAAATCAGGTGGTAAGGCATCGGTGATCCTATATGCAGACTTAGATGGGACATTTTCAACATTTTTTTCATTAAGCCAAACAATATCCGGCACCTCCCCGATTTGGCAATCGTTTTTCAAATACCTGTTTAACATGAATAATGTTTCTTCACCGGCTGATATTCCTAATGAATCCACAAATTGATTTAATCCATTTAGGCTAAAGAAAGATGATTGACGAATCATGATTTGTTGCCCACCCATAATAATGTGGGTATTAGGGGAAAGTTCTCTAATCCACTTGCATATTAAAAGGGAAGGTAATATTTGGCTATAGTAAGCGATAGAAAGCGCGAAGATTTTGGGCTTATCGTTAAGAATTTTTTCTTTGATATTTTCGTATAAAACCTTTGTTGCTATATCACTTTTTTTCCAACTAAAATTCCTTACCGATTCAAGGATTTCTTCCAATGAGGTAATCTCAAGTTTTAAAAATGAATTTACTAGTAGTAGCTCTATGCCTTGTCTCACCAACCGAACGTCATACTTCAATGAATCAGACGATCTTTTCTCAATAAATACATTATTGTAAAGTTGCTTTTGTTCTTTGAATAAGTATTTAGCCATTTCGACTTTATATATCAATTTTAAGTCTTTACTTCCATTTTCATTGATACTCACATATTCAGCTAAACAATCTTCACTAAATAGGGTATGGCATAATTCAATATTTAAATCAATTTGACTTACACTCATTCCCTTGTTTCTCAAAAAACTAGTAATCATAGGTAAACTTAAATAAGGAAAGAGCCTGGCTTCAGTTAGAGGAGGAAAAACTACCATAGCATCTGAATTTTTCATCTAAAGAAATTCTCCTTTTATTTATCCAAAGAGAGTGCTAGTTTTTAAAAAGCTAACACTCTCTTTGAATCACCTTTATGGATTTAGGATCTAACTTATTTTTCTGCGTCCGTCACTGTACTGAAACGGAACGCATGAAATGCACTCCCTACTTCTAGCTCTTTAGCTTCAATTACTTCAAGGTTTTCCACTAGCTTTTCCGCTTGTGTTTTTTCCACCTGCTTAGTCATATGTTTCACCTCCTTAACATTTGTAATGGATTGCCTGTAACTCCTAGGCTTTAATCTATTTTTCTGCGTCCGTCACTGCACTGAAACGGAACGCATGAAATGCACTCCCTACTTCTAGCTCTTTAGCTTCGATTACTTCAAGGTTTTCCACTAGCTTTTCCGCTTGTGTTTTTTCCACTTGCTTAGTCATATGTTTCACCTCCTTAACATTTGTAATGGATTGCCTGTAACTCCTAGGCTTTAATCTATTTTTCTGCGTCCGTCACTGCACTGAAACGGAACGCATGAAATGCACTCCCTACTTCTAGCTCTTTAGCTTCGATTACTTCAAGGTTTTCCACTAGCTTTTCCGCTTGTGTTTTTTCCACTTGCTTAGTCATATGTTTCACCTCCTTAACATTTGTAATGGATTGCCTGTAACTCCTAGGCTTTAATCTATTTTTCTGCGTCCGTCACTGCACTGAAACGGAACGCATGAAATGCACTCCCTACTTCTAGCTCTTTAGCTTCGATTACTTCAAGGTTTTCCACTAGCTTTTCCGCTTGTGTTTTTTCCACTTGCTTAGTCATATGTTTCACCTCCTTAAAATCACTTCAAATCTGTCTCTTCTTGGTATATTTCACTTTCAGATAAACGAGAATTATACTTCTTCTTTCAAAGACAATTTTATATTGCTCTTTAGAAGCCTTTTATCATAAACGACTGTTCCTATAGCCACCAAATATAATCCTATACAAATGATTAACACGTATGAAAAACCAACTTGGGAAAATTCACCTTGGTCAGTACCATAGTCCAGAAAAGTGTTGAATACCCCCGCAGCGAAAGCCCCAGTTCCAAACTGTACCATCTGGAACAAACCCATATAAACCCCTGTTTCTTCCTCAGGAACGGACAACATAGCAATTTTATTTTGTGTGGGCATGGAAATGACACCGGCCAATCCAAAAAGGAGAAATGCAAATATAAAGAAAATTAAGCTGCCATTAAACATTGTCAAAGTAAGGTTTACCATTCCAATTATGGAAATCGAAATAGATAAAAGTAAAAGGTTTCTATTGTCTTTTAAATCTGCAAGTTTACCGGCATACCCAGATAACAAAACCGCCAGTATCGAATCTGCCATAATGATATAGCCAACAATATCTGGTTGAATATTGTGTACATCCCGCATGTAACTTGGAATGTAAAGCACTATTACATTTGTGATGAGAAAAAGAACGAATATTCTTATGATTGAAGAGATAAAAATGGTGTTTTTTATTGCCTTTCTTGGAAGCAAAGAAGTATTTCCGTGGTTTGCCCGTTCATAAAATATAAATAAAATTAAACTCAATATCGTAACAACAATAGAAAGCGACCGTTCCACTACACTAATATCATCATTGAATATGAATTGAAAACTGATTACCATAACTAGTAAAGCCAAACTGTTTTTTAAAGGTAAATGAAGGTTTGCCGTGATTCTTTTTTTTGATTTGGGAGTTACCATTAATACAAGAATTAAGGATATGCAACTTATGATAATCAATACTCCAAATATCATTTGCCAAGAGTAATATTTTATTACCAAACCACCAACAGCTGGTCCAATAAGTGTGGCAGTCGCTAAAACTCCGGAAAACCATCCAAAAGCCCACCCTAATTTATTATCCTTAAAACTTTGCCTGATTAATAATACCTGTGCAGGTACTACCATTGCATCTGCAATTGCCTGAAGCGTCTGGTAGAGCAAGAACAAATTCCAATTATTTGTGGTCCCACTAAGAATGGTTGATGTGATGAATAGCGATAGGCCAAATATCAACAATTTTCTTGCGCCTAATACATCCGCCACTTTACCAAAAAGCGGAATGAGAAATGCGAAAAAAGAAAAGAATAGAATATTTCTAATTTGAAGCGTGGAATAAGAAATATTAAAATAGTCTACAAGATTAGGGAATGCAATCGTCAACATGGACGTAGACATCACACTAGCTATAACACATGAAGAAATGGTTATAATCAATAATTGATCCTTATTTATTTTCATATATATAATCCTTTTTTTATTTATTTTATTTAAATTCCCCTTTAGGCATCTTCCTTTTTTAACATAGGTTCATATTGGTATTTAAATCTTTTCATGCTGATTCGGCAGATCATTTATTGTAGGCCGATCATCTACAGCCAATTTGACGCTTGAATCGAATTGTAAAACCATTGCTAGCATTAATAGAATGGAGAACCCAGATACTAATATTTTTTTCATATACCTTAACCTCCCGATATTGATTGATACAACTAGTATAAACCATCCAAATATGGTACATTTTTCTTGCGTGACTGCTACAGGGTATTTTTTTCGATATATTTTTGGTGTTTCCAATGAAATACATAAAAAAATATAAAAGTATTTATATTTTTAGGAGTTGATAAAATGGATGCAAGTATTCCTTTTAAGCTTGGAAATGTTCTCTACACTTTAAGAAAAAGGTCAGGTATAACACAAAAAGTTATGGCAGAGGGAATCATTACTCAAGCACAACTAAGCAACATAGAGAAGGGGAAAGTCATTCCATTAGCGACTACTTTATATGAGCTCTCATTACGTTTAGGTATCAGCATTGAAGATATACTTTTAGAAACTTATTCAGACCGAATGGAATATAGTGAGGAAGTGAAATCTCAAGTAAGGGTTTCAATTAGAAATAGAGAGTATCGGCAGGTAAAACGGATTCTCGAAGCAGAACAATACCATGCAGATTTCCAGTCATCTATCAATAAACAATTCATCCTCTGGCATTTGGGGATCGTAGCATATTATTGTGATAGTGATATATTGAAATCCCTAGATTTTTTAGATCGAGCCTTAGACTTATCTACTCATTTTCATATTTTTTCTGCTCAAAAAATAGAAATTTTGAATAGCAAAGCCATTATTTATAACGAAATTACTGAATATAAAAAGTCAATTGCCACTTACGAAGATGCCCTTAAGCAATTTCAACAACTTCCAAAAACTTCAATGAATTATAGAATTAAAGTCCGGATTCATTACGGATTGACAAAATCCTTACATAAGGACGCACAATATTATGAATCTATAAAAATTTGCTCTGACGCTATTCAAATTTTAACCCGGGAAGAATCTATGTACCTATTGGGAGAAGTTTTATATCAACGTGCCCAATCCTTGCAGTCAATGAACAACATGGAAAGTGCCACAAAAGGGTATGAAGAGGCAAGGAATATATTCTTATTGCAGCAGAATTACGAATTTGAGAAAGTCGTTCAGGAAAGACTCTATGAGATAAAGAAATCTCTTAAAGTGTATAAAGATTGAAGAATTCACATAGCAACACAATGCTGTACTTTTTTGGTTAGTATAATGTCACTGATATATTCTAGTTAAGTCCTTTACAATAATTTTTTTAGAGAATGTGTCCGTCTTGGAACGTAAAAAGACTGCATATCATTATTACCGATAATCAAGCACGAGAGTTAAGGGAAAACGGTTATGGCATATCAAAAGGAAAGCATTCAATTCAAACTGGAAATTTCCATCTAAAAAAAGACTTTTATATTTTCAATCAAAAATAGCCAAGATTTATCGAGGTACACAAAAATCAATAACCCGTACTAAAAAAATCCCAAGAAACCACCTTTTTCAAACCATTCAACTAGACGTCATGAACAGGACTAACAAAAGAAACCTAGCTCATTCAAGCTGGAAAGCAAAGGATAGCATAGGGGAATTCCTCGATGTCATTTTGAAAGGCATCTTACCCTCATGGGTCCAGAACCTCTCGAAACCAACTCTATCTGTCTATTTCCATCCATAAAAATAAAATCTATTTTTTCAAAAACTGTCATCAATGTTACAATAACAAAGTTGAAATTAAACCAATCTATAGAACACGTGAGGTATCATACTTTTTATGAAAGCACTACGATTATTAAAAAGTTTTAACTTTTTATATTTTGGACTGCTTGCCATTTTCATTCCGTTTCTCCCAGTCTATCTGGCTGATCAAGGTTTGCGTCCAGCCCAAATCGGATTCATCATTGGTACAGGAGGTTTTGTCACCCTCATTACCCAGCCTTTATGGGGAATGATCAGCGACAAAACGAGGACTATACGTAAAGTCCTGTTGTTACTTATCTTTTTCTCGAGCGTAATCGGATATTTTCTATATGACTCAAGCAGTTATCTTCAACTCATCCTGTTTGCCATGCTGCTATATTTCTTTCTGATGCCGATTGATCCCCTGACGGAAAGCCTCAACTTTACGATTGCGGAAAAATCTGGGATCAGTTATGGTTCCATCCGGACATATGGTGCATTGGGTTATGCGGTCATCTCGCTGATCACTGGCTATGTTATGTCATCTTTCGGAGCAAACAGCCTGGCCTTCCTTTTTGCCGTCATAGGTTTGATCAGTTTCATTGTCAGCTGGATGATGCCTGATGCACCCGTTTCAGGGAAACCTGTCACCTTAAAGAGCCTTAAGCATTTTTTCAGCAATAAAGAGACTCTTCTTTTCCTGTTATTGGTCTTTATCTGTGCTGTTCCAGCAAGGATGAATGATACTTTCCTCGGAGTATATATCCGTGAACTTGGAGGAAGTGCCAAGCTTGTAGGCTTGACCTGGTTCTTAGCAGCAGGAAGTGAAATTGTTGTTTTCGCCTTAAGCTTCTGGTGGTTGCGTAAAGGTAAGGAAATCATTATTATTTCGTTTGCAGCTGCGTTTTTCTTTATTCGTTACTTCGTCTCTGCCTGGATTACCGATCCACATCTATTAGCTTATTTGCAAGTCATGCAGCTATTGACTTTCCCGATCTTCTACTCTGCTGCCATTCAGTACCTGTATCGGATTGTTCCGGTGGAGTGGCGTGCCACAGGCCAGACCGTACTGGCGCTATTGTTCTTTGGAGTTTCGGGAATCATTGCTTCTTATATAGGCGGAGCAATATATGGGGCTTTCGGAGGCAAGACTCTTTACCTGTTCATCTCCTCCATCTCCTTTATAGGAATGGTATTTGCCTTGGTTCTTTATCGGATATATGGCAAGAGGCTCGATACTGCAGAGGAAGCTGTATAATCTGAAAACATAACTGTATAAAAAAGAGCATGTTTTGATTAAACTTAATCAAAACATGCTCTTTTTGCATTCCGTTAGCGAAATAAGGGGCAGCCGTTAACATTAGCATGGAGAAACAAATTAGGGAGTACTTGTTTTGTTCGTCTTGTCTATCATTTTTATAAATCCCTGAAAATTGAAGCCGGTTTTTCAATATCACTCTTCTTCTTGAACGAGCGAATGTTTAAATGCGTAAATCACTGCTTGGGTGCGGTCCTGCACCGCAAGCTTACTTAATATATTGCTAACATGTACTTTGGCTGTTTTCAGGGCTATGTATAGTTCATCCGCAATTTCCTGATTCGTTTTCCCTTGTGTCATCAACAATAAAATTTCCATTTCACGATTTGTCAATTGTTCATGAAGCTGGGTTTTCTGAGGGCGACGTAACTTTTCCATCATTTTCCCGGTCACTTCAGGTTCAAGTACACTTTGCCCTTGAAAGGTGGAACGGACGGCTCTCGCAATCTCGCTCGCCTTTGATGTTTTCAACATATAGCTTGTCGCCCCGGCTTCCAATGCCGGATACACTTTTTCGTCATCTAGGAAGCTTGTCACAATGATGATTTTTGCTTCAGGCCATTTTTCAATAATTCGCTTAGTCGCTTCTATGCCGTCCATTTCTGGCATAACCAAATCCATCAAAATGATATCTGGACGCAACTCCATCGCTAGTTCAACAGCTTTCAAACCATTGTCCGCTTCACCAATCACTTCGATATCTGCCTGTGCGGATAAATAGGCAGATACCCCTATTCTTACCATTTCATGATCATCGACAAATAATACTTTAATCATCATGATCACCTCCTGTATTTAATAATGGGATTTTCACTTCAAGTTGTGTTCCTTTATTCGGAACACTTACCAGTTTCATCGTTCCGCCTAATTCAACAGCCCGTTCATGCATGTTTTGCAGACCATATGATCCGGTTTTCGACTCCTCGACGTTAAAGCCGATGCCATCATCCGTAATCCGTAAAATGATCAACTCATCACGAACGATCAATAGCACTTCAAGCGAGCTCGCTTTTGCATGTCTTAGTGTATTGGAAATCGATTCTTGTAAAATCCGAAACAGATGGTCCTCAATCCCCTTATCCAGAGTAACGGGCTCCATCTTCCAATTTATATCCATCGTCACTTTTTGGGCCAATTCCTCGAGGAGCTCCTTCATTCCTTCCTGCAATGATTTTCCCTTTAACGCAACGGGTCTCAGGTGCAGCAATAAAGCCCTCATCTCGAGCTGAGATTGATGGATCATCTCTTCCACTACCTTGAATTGTTTCATTTCCGTTTTTTCCATATTAGATTGTGACTCTGTAATGGCCGACATGAACATCGAAGCGGCAAACAATTGCTGGCTCACTGAATCATGCAGTTCCCGCGCCAAACGGTTTCGTTCCTGTGAAACAATTTCCTGGATCTGTTTCTCCTGATCAATGGCCTTTTCATTCGCCATTTTTTGAGATAATTTTGTCTGCTCATTGATATGCTTTTGGATCTGATTCATCCGTTCAACCATTTTAGCCATCTCTTGGACTGGATACATTTCCTGCTGCGAAGGTAAGCGGCCTTGTTCAAGTAAATAAAGCCCTTCATCCATCCTTTGCAGCTGCCTCTTCCAAAACATCCCTGAAACGACTCCATAGATCAGCCCTACCGTAATGACCAGACTTGGCAGGAATATGACGAAGGGTAACCCCATGACCACTTTATCCCACAATAATCTCCAGTCAGATAAAGGAAAAACAAAGAAAACCGCTGCCGGCAAGGCAAGGGAAAGGACGAAAGAAACACAAAGGGCACTCAATATCTGACGTGTCAGTATACTCATACCCGCTTCACCTCTAAATCCCCAACTAAGATAGAAGTGATGATATGAACCTTTTGATCCGTTTCATTGAACCCTTCCGTTTGATAGGAATAGATTTGATTAAATACCCTGGATTCAGGCTTATTTTCAAAAATCCGTGCTCTACCTGCAATGACCGAATGATGGACTCTGATTTCAATACCATACGGTACTAGAATTGTGATATTACCAACTATATTTCTGATGGAAATGACAGCGTCGTCTTTCGGTAAAATCGTCCGGCTTAAATCAATAACTGTATCACCGACCCCACCCTGAACATTTACGGAATTCCATTCATATACATGTTCGGACGTTTGTTGATGACCGAACAACCTATTTTGAAATAGATAATTGGTTTTCAATAATCGCTCTTTATTGATCCGCTCTTCGTCAAACCCCTCATTGATTAAAACGGGATTGATCCAATCAGGATTTTTTTCGATTGATAATAAAGAAGTAATAGATAAATAAGAATTGCTATTAGGAAAAATCTAAAGACGAACATATTCAGGACAGTAATAATAAGAGATATTATTCCTATAAAAAAAAGGATTTTCCCGATTGTCCGTTTTGAAAATTTCCTTCCTAAATAGATAAGTCCAATTGAAAATGCTAGGGAAAAAAGGAGACCTCCACCCTTAAATGAAATCTCTAAAATAAGCAGGACGATTCCGATGAGAAAGATCCAGCCCATATAATCCGTTTTCATTTTGTTCAACATCGGTTCGCCTCCTCTGTAAATTGTCATGATATTCTTAAAAGGCACAGGAACCCGTGCCTTTTAAGAATACCATGAATATATCACGTTCTAACAGACTGTTTTCCCCCACCTTCGATTCCAAGCAGTTGGGGGATAACAGCAAAGCTTTAATAAAAAATCGACTAAGCTTCTTTCTGTTCCATTTCCTTTTCAAGCTGGACAATCCTGGCATCGATAGTATGTCGATTATAATCTGAATGGACTTGATTCTCAATACGATCGATATATTGCTCCATTTCATCAAACTTCGCTATCGGTTTGGCATCGGAGCTACCAGCATTCAAAACCCGATTGATCCGGTGGTTTGCCCGGGCAATATTCTCCCTGCCCATCAGTTCCATTCTCTTAAGATGCATATCCTTGAGCTTATGCTTCATTTCTTCATATTTCCGCTCCAGTTCATCTAACTGAACTTCTGCACTTTTTTGCGCTTCCTTCAAACTTAGCACCCGATCTTCATAGTGCAGGTTTTCCTTTAAGGCGAATTCCATTAAATCAATTTCTCCAGCCTGCTTAGCAATTTCAGCCTGATGTTTACGCTTTTCGGCTAGATTTTGCGCTTGACTATATTCACGAGTAAACTCTTCTTTCAGTAGATATTGACGTTCAACCAGCTTTCCGACCTTCTCTGCCTCCTGCTCACATTGACGCAGATATTGATTTAACATTCCAATTGGATTTTTTTGCTCCTTTTTATCCAACAAGTCGTGAAAATCCGCTGAAATCGTTTGTTTCATTCTTGAAAATAGATTACTCATTCCAATTCCATCCCTTCTCCTAGTTTTTATTTAACTCTTTCCACTCTCTTTCAAAATTCGAGAATGGGTCTGTTTCTTTCGATACAATTTCATCATTTTCATTCCATTTTTTATAGACGAGGTAAAGAACGTAAGCTGCTACTAGTCCTAATATCGCTGGGATATGAGAAACAGCAACTATTAGCACGATAAGGGAGATTGATCCCCAGGCAATTTTGGCTCCTGTCGATTCGGACTTCATGAACTGTTTGAATCCAAAATATAGAATAGCCAAGCAAATCGCCAAGCTGATTAATGGACCCACATTCGCTAGCAAGATAAATAATGCGATCAGCCCTACAATAAATAAACCAAATTTCTTCATTGTTTTCGTCCTCCTTTCCTTGTTTCTATCTTATCTAGTTTTGCAAGTTCGTATAATGAGCCTTAGCTATATTTTTAAGTAAGACTTAAGGCGTAGTGGTACTAAGCCTCACACTAATGAGGGCGTTTTGTTCCTGAATTTGAGAGGTTTACTCGTGAGTTGGGTTGTTTTACTCGTGAGTTTGAGATGTTTACTCGTGAGTTGGGCGTTTTACTCGTAAATTTGGGAGGTTTACTCGTGAGTTTGGAGTTTTACTCATGAGTTGAGAGTTTTACTCGTGAGTTTGGCGTTTTACTCGTGAATTTGGGAGGTTTACTCGTGAATTTGGGAGGTTTACTCGTGAATTTGGCTGCTTTACTCGTGAATTTGGGAGGTTTACTCGTGAGTTTGGAGTTTTACTCATGAGTTGAGAGTTTTACTCGTGAGTTTGGCTGCTTTATTGAATTTGAGAGGTTTACTCGTGAGTTTGGCGTTTTACTCGTGAATTTGGGAGGTTTACTCGTGAGTTTAGCTGCTTTACTCGTGAGTTTGAGAGGTTTACTCGTGAGTTTGGCTGTTCTCGTGAATTCAGTCGTTTTACTCGTGAATTCAGCTGGTTTTGGTTATAAGTGGTTGTATAAGAAGTTTTCCGATAAGAGGTGTGTAGTGGGAAAGCCTTTAAAGTAGCTGTATAACCTTGATTAAATAAAATAAAATCTTCCGACTGTAAAACCGGAAGATTACTTGACATGCATGCTTTTAGTAAAATATATATTCATTGCTTATTGTCTAAAAATAAAGTTATAGATAAAGACCTTCGACGTAAACAGACGTGATGGTTTTAGCAATTTCTTCGACAGAACTCTGATGTTCGTTTCGGACAATTTCCCAAAGATACATTTCATTTGCGAAAAACCAACCTCTTGCAACAAGCTCATGGTTTAATTCAGCTCTTGCTAGCCCATTTTGCTGTGCATAGGCAACGTCCTTTGAAATTCGCTGTATAAACTTTACACGGATTGCCTTCCATTTATCAGAGATAACAGTTGAAATCCCAATAGCCTGCTCGAAAACTTGCATCATATTGCGTTCAGCCTCTGCCATTTTTAAAAAAGCATTAGCTTGTTTATTTATAATACGTTCTGCTTCGTCCTTCGATTTTGGAAAGAAAGAGGTCTCGGCAATTTCATAAAATTGCTCCATAACATTCTCCATTAATACAATTAAAAGATCCTCTTTTCCTTTAAAATGAACATAGGCCGTTCCATACCCGATGTTTGCCTTTTTGATCATTTGGGAAATAACCGCAGCTTGAAAACCTTCTTCAAGAAATATTTCCTTTGCAGCTTCTAATAACTTTTGACGTGTCATAATTGAGCGCAAATGTCGTTTATCCCCTACTTTACCATTATCCATTCCTATTCCTCCCCTTATCTTCTAGCATAAAGGATTTCAATAAAAATAAAAAACATTTGAATAATTTAATGTTTAAAATTTTCTGAATTAACTTATTGACATCGTGTCACATTCTTTGGTACGATTCTCCTAGAATTATAAGAAAAATAGAATAAGGGAGGATAATTATGCTTTCAAACGGCTTTCAACACACATTAGATTACGCAAAACAAATGGATAAAGAAGATACCCTTCGTTGTTATCGTGAAGAGTTTTATTTAAAGCCAAATTCGATCTATATGGATGGAAACTCATTGGGGCTTCTTTCGAAAAGAGCTGAACGTACTCTTTTGGAATCCTTAGAAGATTGGAAAGAACATGGGATTGATGGATGGACACAAGGGAATCACCCATGGTTTTTCATGGCAGAGAAATTGGGCGCGAAGATTGCCCAATTAGTGGGAGCTTCTCCTGAGGAAGTTATTGTAACAGGCTCGACAACTGTAAACCTGCATCAACTTGTAGCTACTTTTTATAAGCCTGAAGGAATGCGTACAAAAATTTTAGCAGATGAATTAACCTTTCCGACTGATATTTATGCTCTTCAAAGTCAGCTTCGTACACATGGAAACGATCCGGAAACCGATCTCATCCGCGTGAAAAGTCGGGATGGCCGATTTTTAGAAGAGGATGATATTATCGAAGCAATGACCGATGATATTGCTTTAATCATCTTGCCAACAGTACTGTACCGCAGCGGTCAAATATTGGACATGAAACGATTAACTGATGAAGCTCATAAAAGAGGAATATTAATTGGATTTGACGGATGTCATTCTATTGGAGCGATCCCGCATTCATTCAGTGAATGGGATGTTGACTTTGCATATTGGTGCAATTATAAACATTTAAATGGCGGTCCTGGCGGTGTTGGCGGCTTATATGTAAATCGAAAACATTTTGGAACGATGCCTGGATTGGCTGGATGGTTCGGGTCTAGAAAAGATAAACAATTCGATATGGAACATACATTAACACCAGCTGAATCAGCAGGCGCTTATCAAATTGGAACGCCACATGTATTAAGTTGTGCACCTTTGATTGGGTCTTTAGAAATGTTTATAGAAGCTGGTATAGAGAATATTAGGGAAAAATCTCTTAAAATTAATCAATATTTAATAGACTTAATCGAACTCGAGTTGAAAGACCTGGGGTTTTTCATTGGAACTCCTAGAGAAGACGTACGTCGCGGAGGTCATGTGAGCCTCGAGCATAAAGAAGCTGCACGCATTTGTAAGGCATTGAAAGAAAACGGTGTGATTCCGGATTTCCGAGCACCAAACATCATTCGTCTTGCTCCAGTTGCACTCTATACTTCCTATGCAGAAGTTTGGGAAGTTGTACAAATTCTCAAAAAAATCATGACAAAAAAACAATATGAAAAATTCAAGAATGAGCGTGAAGTGGTCGCATAACATGGAATTCCACCAGATGAGGCTCATCCCTCTAATGGTTAGTGTCGAATCAGTCGGTTATTATATTCGGTTAGCCTACGCTTAAAGAGGTGGAAACTCACTGCCTATTAGGGTAGGATAAAATCTTTTTGGATAAAAAGGGGATGAACTATGGAGAACAAAAATACTCAATTGAACTTTAAAGATGGGCCAGAGAAAGGGTTAAAACGTGATTTAGAAACAAATCAGCTTTCCATGATCGCGATGGGCTGTGCCATCGGGACAGGGCTATTCCTTGGCAGCGGGCTTGCAATTCAAGCGGCAGGGCCAAGTGTATTGCTCAGCTATGCACTCGGGGCGTTCATTGTTTTGCTGTTGATGGGCTGTTTAGCCGAAATGACGGTTGCCCATCCTACTTCCGGTTCTTTTGGAGCTATTGCTGAAAAGTACATGACTCCTATGGCAGGCTATCTTGTCCGCTATTCCTATTGGATTGGCAATGTTCTGGCAGTTGGGGTTGAAGTAAGTGCAGTCAGCGTGTATATGAATTATTGGTTTCCGACCGTGCCGGGAATCGTATGGATTTTGTTGTTTGCAGGTGTCCTGATTTATGTAAATGCTACCAGCGTGAATACATTCGCTACTTTTGAGTATTGGTTCTCCTTTATTAAAATAAGTGCCATTGTTGGTTTTATTCTCCTTGGAGCCTATGTACTATTCGGTTCATCCGAACAGCCACATATAGGGCCGGAAAACTTTGTGAATGAAGGAGGTTTTTTCCCATTTGGTTTAAAGGGAATGTGGATAGCCGTATTTATTTCTTTATTCAGCTTTCTTGGAACTGAAATGATAGCGGTTACATCAGGAGAAGCAAAAGATCCAGATGCAGCTGTTCCAAAAGCATTGAAAGCGACTGTCTTCCGTTTATCCACCTTCTATGTGTTGACAATTGGAATCATGTTGATGATCGTTCCGTGGAAAACGGCTGGGATCGAGGAGAGTCCATTCGTAAAAGTGATGGAAATCTTGAACATTCCAGGTGCATCCGGGATCATGAACTTTATTATTTTAACGGCTGCTTTATCTGCCATGAATGCTCAGCTCTATGCTTCAACTCGTATGATGTTTTCATTGGCGCGTGGAAAACATGCACCCAGCTTTTTAGGAAACCTAAACAAAAGGGGTGTTCCGGCAAAAGCACTTGCTGTCTCTACAACCGGGATTCTTATTGCTGCAGGCGTTCATGCGTTACTTCCTGGTTCCTCCTATGCATTCATGATGGGAATTTCCATGTTCGGTGCTATGTTCACATGGCTTATCATCTTCATTTCTCATTTGTTTTTCAGGGTGAAATGGGAGAAAACAGGCGGACGCAAATTACCGGTAAGGATGATCGGTTTTCCCTATTTAACGATACTAGGAGCCGTTCTTCTATTTAGCTTAATGATTACGACATGGTTTACAGATTTCAAAATTATGCTTCAATTCGGGATTCCTTGGTTACTATTTTTATCTGTCGCTTATTTTGTTTCGAAAAGAAGAAATAGTAATCATAATGTAGTGGAGGAATCTCTGGAAGAGAAGATAGAATAGAATGACGGAATAACTAGTATGGAGAAATCACAGTTTTTTGAATATGAAAAGTGAGGGGATTGCGGAATGAAGAATATGGATACCAATGAACAAACAATAACTGGTCTAGAGAAAGAAATTCAAACCGATTTTCAAAAATCGATGTCTTACGGAGATTATCTCCACCTTGATAAGATTTTAACTAGTCAACATAGATGTTCCGATCATCATGATGAAATGCTATTTATCGTTATCCATCAAGCGAGTGAATTATGGATGAAGCTCATTTTACATGAGTTGACAGCTGCTACTCAGTGTATACGCCAAAACAATTTGGAACCCTCGTTTAAAATGTTGTCACGCGTTTCGAGAATTCAGCAGCAACTGATTCAGTCATGGAGTGTCCTTTCAACTTTGACACCGGCTGAATACATGGAGTTTAGGGATAAACTAGGACAATCTTCTGGATTCCAATCTTATCAGAATCGTTTGATTGAATTTGCACTAGGTAACAAAAATGTTCATACGCTATCAGTCTATCAACATCAGACAGATCTATACGAGCAAATGCAGCAGGCTCTTCATAAGCCAAGTATTTATGACGCGGCGATTAATGCTCTTGTGGCCCGTGGACTACCTGTTGATCAAGAAGCTATTAATAGGGATTGGTCACAAAGATATGAACCAAATACCAGTGTAGAAGAAGCGTGGCTGACAGTTTACCGCGATGTCGAGCAATATTGGGACTTATATGAGTTGGCCGAGAAGTTAGTGGACATTGGCAATCAACAGCAATTATGGCGTTTTAATCATATGAGTACTGTGGAAAGAATTATTGGTCATAAACAAGGAACTGGTGGATCATCAGGTGTTACGTATTTAAAAAGAGCTCTAGACCAACACTTTTTCCCAGAACTATGGAGTCTAAGAACGAAGCTATAAGAAGAAATTAAGTAGGTTATTCTTTTTGAAAAAGCGGCAAAGAAAGCAATAGCCTGAAGAGATGGAGGTAAGATGCATGGGTACATGGATTGATATTTCACAACGTCTGGATGAAAATGTCGCAGTCTGGCCTGGAGATACACCTTTCTCATACAAGGTCAATTGGAGTAAAGAAGAGAGTGGATCTGTCAACGTAGGTCAAATCAATATGAGTATACACACTGGTACTCATATTGATGCACCTTTTCATTTTGATAATGATGGAAAAAGAGTGATTGAACTGGATCTCGATTTATATATTGGAAGTGCCCGAGTCATCCATTTACCAAACAAGACAAGCATAGGAGTCCATGAATTATCCAGTATAGATTTAGAAGGAGTGACCCGTCTGTTAATTCGCACAGATGCCTGGAAGGATCGTCGTGTGTTTCCACAAACTATTCCTCATATCCAACCAGAATTAGCGGCTTATCTTTCAGAACTCGGTGTTCGTCTTATTGGTCTTGATTTACCATCAGTAGATCCATTAGATAGTAAAGAACTGTCTGCCCATCATGAACTTGCTGAGCATGGAATTCACATTTTGGAGGGGCTTGTATTAGATGATGTGTTACCGGGGGATTATGAATTGGCAGCCCTCCCACTTCCATTAGTTGAAGCAGATGGAAGTCCGGTACGTGCGGTGTTGAAAAAATTACCCTAAAAAGAAATAGATTTTCACTAGGTTTAAATAAAAAAACAAGCCGAGTCACAAAAATGATTCGGCTTGTTTTTTATCTTTTTTAATTAAGCTGCCCATGGAGAATTGCTATTCATCCCCTACGTATAGAAAATTTCCCATAACATTTTTATCTCCTCCCTTAGTTCGGTAAAAAAAAATCAAAATCATAGATAGATTTCAGTCCATTCTTTATTTAAGAGGTTATTTTATGCTGTGTTTCATAGTTTTTTCACATGATCACAACTACTACTTACAGGAATTCGGCTTACTTATTTACCTCCCCAAACTACGTTCATTTATGTTAAATTAAATGTAACAATTTTTAGAATTTTCATCTTTGAATGGAGGTCCATAAATGGAAAACTTTTATTTGTTTGTGATTACGTGCATTCTTCTCATTATTCTACCTGGTCCAGATACAGCAATAACAACAAGGAATACCGTTACCGTTGGGACAACGGGAGGTTTCAAGACGATGTTTGGTACGTGTTGCGCACTTCTTATTCATACATCAGCTGCAGTGTTTGGCCTTTCAGCAATCATTGTAAAATCCGCTTTATTATTTTCTATTTTCAAATACGTCGGTGCCGTTTACTTGGTATATCTAGGCATCAAGACGTTATGGGGATTAAAAAACAAGGAAGTGGCAGCAACCACTGAAACGGCTGTCAAAAATAAGTATGAAAACCAGTCTTACTTTAAGCAAGGGTTCCTTACCAACCTGCTGAATCCTAAAGTGGCAGTTTTCTTCTTAACTTTCTTGCCACAGTTTGTTGACCATGGAACCAATACATTTTTACCGTTTCTTATAATGGGTTTAACGTATACCGTATTAACATTAGTGTGGTTTGTATTTTATATCTATTTATTGAATCAGATTAGTGCTTTTATGAAAAAGCCTAGAACACAAGCGATTTTTGAAGGACTAACGGGTGCGATACTGATAGGTTTTGGGATAAAACTAGCTCTAGAAAAAGCTCATAATTAGATGGATGTTTAAGCCCCTTCGTTGATAAAACGAAGGGGCTTTTATTGAAGGATAATTAGATGACTTAGAGATACACTGACTTCAAGTTCTCTATGAAATCTCCCATCTAATCATTACAAAAAGCAATCGGCCGTAACGTCGGACAAAAGCGATTGTCTGGCCCTTGGCATACTCAGCACCATATATAGCCGCTTTTAGTCCTCGTAATTATTCAGCATATCCGTTTACAAAAAAACCAACTGTTTCGAGTTCACTTTCGGTTAATTTCCGGTTTAGCTGCTTGGCCAATTCCTGCTCCATTAAATCACGATTTCCCTGATAGTTGACGACAAGCCTTGCACAATCTTTCATTAGCTTTAGCTCGGTCTCCATTTCCTGCTTCGTGCTGGGCTTTTCGTGATGGGAGAGTATATATGTATCGGCATCATAGGCTTCAATCTTCTTAATGAGCAGCAAAGCTTGTTCAGCCGTATAATTCCATTTTTCTGCATAAAGATTGGCATAAAGACAATCTCCTAGAAATAATGTTTTTTCCTCCGGAACATAAATGATACAAGAGTCTGCTGCATGATCACCGCCAACGTGTTCAATTACACAGGTTATATCGCCAAGATCAATGGTAATCGCTGTTTCAAAGATAATATCGGGCAACGGCAGGTCAATATTTCTCTTTGTCCCGAGTTCCAATTTGATTGCATCGGCACAAAATGGAATCTCAATCCCTGCTTCGACCCGTTGATCAAGATCGTGATCTTCCCATGAAAGCTGCTGCATATCCTTAATATTGTTGTAAGTTTTCTCCTGACAAATTACCGGTATTCTCACATTCTCCAGACCAAATACATGGTCCCAGTGGGAATGGGTAAGAACAAGAAAATTCCCGCTTATATTAGCCTGTAGTAATTCGTCCTGAAAAAGCTGTGCATGCTGGACAGAGTTACCGGCATCAATGATGATAGTTTTCTTAGCTCCAGAAACGGCGGCGAGAATGGGCCGATCAGTTTCTCCCACTGGAGTCAGGTAGACAATATGTTTCGATAGATGCTGTAAAGTTTGCATGTTTCTGTTCTCCTTAGGATAGTTTAATTATCTGACCAAAACATCAATCAGCTTGCTTAAGTATAGCAAAATTACACATCTGTTGATTAGCTAATTATCCCCATAAAAAATTTACCTATTCTGTTACGATGATAAGCGTTGAAATCATCCCCTTTAATTAGCAGGCACACCACCTTGTAACTTCCATGTTCTAAGCAACTTGATTTGTGGATTAAACTTCTGAATCAATTGTTCAATCTTTCTATCACATTCATTTTGACTCATAAATCTCCTCCTATACATATATTTTCAGAAACTCATTTTATAGCGTTAGCTTTATTTCTATCATTATAATAATTAAGGTTTCCAATATGTTGAATTTTACATAATTTTCTTTCGTTCCATCAAGCTTGGTATACTATTTCTCCAAACTAAAAGACAACAATCACTGGATTGCTGTCTTTTCGTCATCATTCAAACGAACCTTTTCCAATATACCGTTATTTTCGAAAGGGCATTTAAAAAGGTCGCTTTAAAGAAAGATTCTTCCTTTTTCTGATCTTCAGGTGGTTCTATATATCTTTTATTATCCGCGACGAGTGTACTATCTGAGATTTTCGACTCGATGGCCCCTATCAATTGCGCTGCAAATTCTTCACCATCGATTATCACTATCGATTCTGTATTTAAAAAGGCAGATCGCGAATCCAGATTGAAGGAACCAACTGCACTTAATCGCTGATCATAAACAGCCGATTTACCGTGCAATGAATAAAGCTTTGAATATTCATAAAGCCTTGCCCCTGTCTCAACGATACTATCCCTAAGTGCCAAGTAACTGGAAAAAGCTATCACATTCGGGGTTGATGTCACCGAGTTGGTAAGTATGGTCCAATCAGCTTTTGAATCCATATTCTTTGGTACATATTCCTTCATGGCATCCGCAGGAACAATATAGGGACTCTGGATAAGTACCGACTTATTGGCGTTCGCAGCAATATCCACTAGAGATCTCCACACAAAAGGGTGTTTATTGAAACGTTCGATTGGATTATGAATGAAGGACACTTTTTTAGTAGGTGTTGTAGACTTGCTCCAATCGATGGCCGGATTAACGAAATCGGCATTATTTTGATTAGCTTTACTGTATTGATTTAATAATGTATCTCTGACGCGTTTTCCTTTTTCCTTTTGCCTTTTCGAAAGGTCCGCAAAGACTTCGCTCGTATACGGATGAGTCCATAATTCATGTATATAGTCCTTCATTTCAACGATAACACTATCTTTCTCCTGTTCAGCATTGAAAATGAGTACATCCCGGTCATAGACATAATTCTTGGGCGGCGGATTGCTTGCTAAATACTTATCGGCGATATTCCTTCCTCCGATGATGCCTAACTTTCCATCTGCAGTGATTATCTTGTCATGGAGGCGGTTATGCCAGGTCCAGGGCTTAAATGGCTTAAAGGTTTCGTAGTACCTTAATTCAATGTTTTCATGTGATGCCAGTGCATAACGGACACTGCTTAATTGACCTCTGAGTCCATGAGAAATTCCATCCAGAAGGATTCTAACTTTGACACCCCGGTCAGCAGCTTCGAACAAGGCTCCAAGAATAAGTTCAGTAGATTTTCCTTTTCCAAAAGCGTAGTAGGCAATATCGATTGAATGCTGGGCTTCCTGGATCATTCGCATTCGGGCTAGTCCCGATTCATAACCATCTTCAAGAAGCAGGACACGATCCACGGTGGATTCCTTCTCCCCCATATATTCACTTATATGTTTAATCGGCCTATCTTCTTCTTTTTCCTTGAGGAAGTAGAAAAGGACCACTGCCGTCACCACTATATACAGGAAATATAATAGAAGAACGAGCAGAAATCCTTTAATCATCGTTTGTGCAGTCATAGCGCTCTCCCCCTTTACATTTTATTACTATTCGTAATAAGTACGGACTCTATTCAACATCTTCAAGCTTAAATAAATCCTCCTAAGAATAAACCCTCTGACTAGTTAGCCAGAGGGTTTATTTCATTTCGTATAGTGACCATTTACCTGTCTTAGGACCGAAAGCATGATCCTGGGTGGAACTTGGAACATTTATTTTTCTTTTAAATGTGACAGAGTCGTGAACATGAAAGCAGTTGCATAATATATATATAGAAGGAGGGATTTCATGCTTAAACGACCTGATAAGATAAGTATTTTCAATTATTGTTTTGCATTAGGTGTTTCCGAAGTGTTCTTTTTATCTAGCTTTTATCTTTCCATTCTAGACGTTTCATTATTTGCTTTAGCTTTACCATTTTCCGCTTTATTTCTATTAGTCTCCTTATACCTATTCCTTCGAACAAACAAAGCTGCAAAGACTTCACACAATCAAGAAGAACGAAGAAGTGAAATTTATGCTTTCTATCATCAATCTTTCGGGATCTTCACAATCATTTTTTTCGTTTTGCTCTTTGTTGCTTTAGCGTATATCCCCTTGCTGCAAAACGGAGGACATGTCTATATACTTTATTGTTTACCCATGGCGCTATTTTGTTTGATTCCTTCGATTACCTCGTACAAGGGAATGAAATTATACAAACTGGAATCTGACAAGAACTTAACAAAAATCTAATCTGGTTATACATGGCCCTAAAGTGGATCCTCTTGAAATCCGAAAGCTTTAGTGCTTTTTTTATTTCACTTCAGTCATTTTACCAAGCCTTCAAGTTCCTAGATACGGCTTGGATAACGGGCACCGGCGGCAAAGCCTTTCGTTTTCCGCAAGATCTGCTTTGAAATAACTTCAAGATTTAATGAAAATGAATTGAACTTCATGTCCGTTACAGTTAGGCCTAACTCCATTTGCCATGTTTTTTAGTTGAATGTATAGGTAAAATGAGGATATAATAAAGATAACTATCATATATAAAAAAAGACACTGGTAAAAACCAGCGTCTTAATGAACAGCAAACTGCATAAAGAGCAGCGGCTTTCTGTGGTAAGTCAGTAGCTACTCGATCAAGAAAGTAACCCTTTTCCTACATACATCTGGCCGGATGGTATGGAGGGGGTTACTTTTTTAATGTAACCGCGATTACTGCGACGATTAAAGAGGCGAATGAGATCATAAGCATCAAACCGTCCATTATAGAAATCACCAGCGACACCCCCTTTCTTAAAGGAGTCACCGCTGCCCACTATACCAAATTGCTGTCCATTTACTATTATATCTGTATTTACTTGTTATTTATAGAAAAATATAGATATATTTAATTTCAGTATGTTTTTTTAAAAATCCCACTAAAGAACAAATTTCACCTGATTTACCCCTTATTCTTCTACTACACGGCCATCTTTATAAAGTGTCTTTTTGTCGATGTCTTAATGTAACTAACCTGGTTCTTTCGTTACACAACAAAAAGGTTGCCGCGACAACCTCACTTATTGATGGATAGTACCTTCTTCTCCATTAAATCCTGGTTACTTATAACCTTTTAAAAAAAGAATAACAATAGTCAAAATTATTACCTAAGTAATAAAGGTCCGATGCCTGAACTATACACGAAGTATATAGTAATGTGGCGGAAAACGATCACAACAAGAAATAAGAGTAACAGGATACACAAAATAATGATTAGAGCGGCATTTTTATTCCGATACAAAGTAACCAGCCCCATTTTCAAATCTTTATTTATACTAAAGAATAGGAAAATCAAACCATAGTAGATATTAGTAATAATTAGAATAAACAATACAGATTCATTCCGTTAAGAAACAATATGCCACCCACATTTTGTACTATTCTGTGAATATTGAAATATAACTTGCCCAGAAACCATAATAAAAAGGTTGCCGCAGCAACCCTGATTTTTGAAGTGGTTCATTCAGGTGGTAAAAAATACACTATTAGCTATATAACTTAAAAACTCTGAAGCTCATTAACAGTTACAAATGTATATCCTTCGTTTGATAACAATTTTAATACACCTTCAATCGCTTGAAGTTCTTTACCCGTATCATCATACATGGGATGCATTAATATAATCGAACCTGGTTTAATATGATCCTTCACATAATTTACTTTGTCAGAAGCAGAATTGTAATAGCTATCTGGCTCAATATTCCAGGTTATAGTGTCCCTATCATTTTTATTTAAGTAATAAGGCAAGCCTACAAGTTTTTTTCCGTTGGGTGGTCGAACGTCAATTTCACCCTTATATCCGAAGTTTTGAATTAATTTATCCGTTTTCTCGATTTCCTCTTTGATATAGGAGGACGATTTAAAAACCATTCGCTTGTGAGAATAGGTATGATTTCCAATTTGATGTCCTGCTTCTACAATTTTTTTAGCTTCCTCTGGGTATCTTTCTATTTCGTTACCGATTAGGAAGAATGTAGCCTTTACATTGTATTTATCTAATAGTGGTAGAATCTGATTTACATTCTTCGATGGACCATCATCAAAAGTTAGAGCAACCACTTTTTGATTTGTCTCGACTTTTGCTGTTAACCCTCCGAATAATTGGTGTGTTCTAGAATTCATTAATTTATATGTACTAAATAATAGAATAAAAACTAACAGTATTCCGATTCCAATAAATATTAATTTCTTTTTCATAATTACAACCTTTCTTTCTAAAAGTTTTTTTAATTATTTATTATAACAAAAACCGTTCCCCCACTTAAACAGCTATTTTTAATATCTAACCTTCTTTAGTTCAAAAAGAAAAAGGTTGCCGCAGAGCAACCCCTCTTTTTAAACTCAAGTACTCCTTAAGTAACGAAGAACCTGAAAAACATACTTCCACTTACCTATCACAATCTGGGATCCACAGGATCCGATTCCATGGCCAATGTTCCTAGAACACATTCATGGACTCTCTCTATCGATTCACCTTTTACATATCTTTGAATGCCTTCGATTCCCAGCGAAAATTCTCTCAGCGCTAGTTTTTGCTTTTTGCCTGTATTCCTGCTTTTCAGCCGCTCAAGATTTTTCGGTAGCAAGTAGTCCATTCCATAAATAATGTTAAGGTACTTTCTTCCCCTTACTTTAATTGCGGGCTGCAATAGCTTGCCTTTATTTCTTGAAATGTAGAATTCCGGCTTGATTACAATGCCTTCATGGCCTTCGCTTGTGATATCCTGCCACCATTTAATGACATCTTCTTCACTTGCTTCACTCGTGATTAGTTTGTATTCCGTTTCTATAAATAAACTAGAACGGATTGCAAACTCCCTGTTCATCTCCATATGCCATGTATGTGGCTGATCAAAAAAGGTTTCATTGCTATGAGCAAGCACGTGGAATGGAGCGATTTGTATAGAATTTATATCTTCAATCTCCCAGCAATACTTTTGAAAGACTTCTTTAAAAGTATAGGCATTTTCAAGTTTTTGCTCATACTCTTCCAACCATCCTTTTAACTCCATATTCTCACGAGCTGCTTCCGCTATTTTTTCCTTCAGCATCGTTCGATCAAGAATCGCATTTTCAGAAACGTGGGCATATTGGCTGCTGATGAGCTCTTTTGCCTTCAGGTTCCAGGGCATGATTTCAGCGTCCAGGAGCACATAGTCCGTATCGTACTTTTCAAAATAGCCGCTTTCATGCAAATCTTGATTGATTTTCAAGACCAGTTCTTCCTCCGTCGCGACGTCAAAGAAACGTCTGCCCGTTCTGGTATAAATAACTCCCAAAGATTCGATACCTGTATGCTTCTTAGCGGCTTCAGTATCTTTAAATAGAAAAAGAATCGCCCGGCTCCCCATATGTTTCTTTTCAGCAATCATGGTTTGAATCCCATGGCTTCTGTAATAATCGATTGCCTCTTTGGGATGCTCTAAATAATTTTCCAAAGAGGAGGGACTTGGTGTTGGACTCATTGTAGGCGGGATATAGATTAATTGTTCAATCGGTATCGTGAAATGTGATACCGTATCAATCGCAGGCTTTACAATATCCTGATGAATTTTAATCTCACCCATTTTTTCTGTCAATACTGAATACCCATTGATGAACTTGCCAATATTCGGCGGATTCAAACGGTTTTTCTCCCATTCTCTTAGGGGATTGTCATCGGCTCCTGAAAAATCTTGACTCGCTTGTACCGAAATGAATTCTCCCTCCGGATAGCGTAAAGCTGTTAATGCTCCGCCAAAGACAACACCTTGATCGATGTTGATGGTATTGTTAATTAGCAGCGGTTGTGGCTTCGGATCATGTCCCCAGACAATCAGCGAGCTTTGCTTATGAGAAATATACCAATCTTTACGCACTGGCTTTCCTTTTTCATCAAATCCATTCGTATCACCGTAACGGCAGAAGTCACGAACAGCTTCAGACTGCTTTCCGATGAAAGCATCTTTGATTCCGGCATGAACACAAACTAAAGACTGTACATCATTCTTGGTAAATACATAATGGGAAGGAGCTTGAAGGAGGAATTCTTTAAGTGTCTGTTTCGTTTCCTCTGCTTTTTCGCTTCCAAACTCCTCTTCGTACGCTTTAAATTCTTCTTCCACTTTTTCATCGCCATGATTTAATGTTACGTCTCTTCCATCTAGCCATCTAGCAATTTTCCAGCCGTGATTGCTGTCAATCATATAGGCAACGTCCTTTTGAACATGTTCATAGAAAAAGAGCATCGTTTTAAGTGACTCTGGTCCTCTGCTCATGACATCCCCAATGGAAACAAACTTCCGACCTTCGGGGTGAAGATAGAGGCCTTCCTCATTTTTTTGATAGCCTAGTTTTTCAAGGACGAGGATCATTTCCTTATAGCAGCCATGAATATCCCCAATGATGTCGATCCCATTCTGGATGTCTTTTTCAATTGGATTTGTACGTCTGCTTACCTGAATATCTTCTGTTCCCTTTAACGTGTAAAGAGACGAATACCCTTCTTTTTTTAGGACGCGCTTTTCCCTTTTGAACGTCTGGTATTGCTGTTTAATACGTCTTTTTCCGCGTGGATGTTCTCTTTGTTCATCTCTGACAAGCAGATCCTCTTCAGGTATATCCAGAACAATCGATAGGATTGGGACATTATTTTTTTGAGCTAAAGAGATATATCTTTTCCGATCATCTGGGTGAAGATTGGTCGCATCAATAAAGGTTAATTTATTTAATCGGCATCTTGCTTCAATGACGGAATCCATCATGGAAAATGCTTCGCCTGAAATGGACTGGTATTCATCCATCAGATTGTCCGCTTCATCCTTTGGTCTGCCCCGCCAATCAATAAATTCAATATCACTCACCAATACCCGAAAGGCATCTGAACTAACGACCTCTGAAGGCAGAATCTCTTCTTTTTCAATCATGCTTTTTAACCATGTTGACTTACCGCTATTGGATGGTCCAATCAGCAAGACAATTCCTGCATGGGGCAATACGATTTGCATAGTTAGTCCTCCTTTCTTTCAAACACACACATTTGTGTCGGATAACCATATGTATCATGCTCTTCACCAATTCCTTCAAATTTAAGGCTATAGATATCAGAGTGATTTCGCTCTGTACACCACTGACGAAATTCAGCTCTTGTCCACTCAAAACGATGATCGTTGTGTCGAAGAACATCCTCCATATCGTATACCTCGTTATATTCACGGTTTGGCGTTGTAATAATCAGGGCATTCGGTTGATAGTCATGTAATATCGTATCCAGCACCTTAGGCAGACGGTACTCGTCGATATGCTCGATGACTTCGCACAAGATAATGACATCCTTGTTCTTTAATCTTTCATCATAGTAGAAGAGTGAGCCCCATAGTTTTTCAGGAACCACAAATTTCTCTTTATTTTTCACTTTCTCGAATCGTCCTAAGGCTTTAATGGCAGCAGTTTGGGACGGCTCAACAGCCAGGATTTCTTTTATCCCTTCTACAAAACCAAGGCGTACTGAAAGTTTCCCTTCACCAGAGCCGAAGTCCACGATGCTTCTTGGATTCATTTGACTGACTGTATCAACGATTTTTTCATAGCGAAGATCATTCAGCCGAACCTTGCTTTCTTTTTCTTCCTTCTTCTCTTCAGGTTTCCTGTTCTCGACGATGCTGTATACTTCCTTAAATCTAAGTGATTGGCGATAGATATAATCTCGCATCGGATGATCCTTCAGCCACCCGTCTCCATATCTCTCAAGCTTTTCAATTTCTTTTTCATCAATGTAGTAGTGCTTATAGTTATCGATGACCGGAATCAATACAAACAAATGCCTTAACCCGTCTTGTAGTGTTTTCATTCCTTTTAAAGAAATGGATCTTGCCGAGCTTTTATCTTTAATTTGGAAAGAGTACTCAATTTCCGGACGGGTAATCATCACTTCATAACCAATCGGCTCAAATAAATCCTTTAATTGGTTATCAGAAAGAGAAGAAACCACAGGGCCAAACTCGAACTGAAACGAAAACGGATGATTCACCCACTCTGTATGCTCTTCCTTCGGCTGACCGTTCAAAGCTGTCCCCAGTGCAGACCTAATCAATGAACAAAAAATGCTGCTTACCGCAAACTCCCGATCATTTATGTAATGAGTAATGTCATAGGAATTGGAATTGCCTTTTACCAATTCGATCGGGTCAGGTGTAACAAAAATCGTCGCTTCCAGTTCTGTTTCTGTAAACTTGCTATAAAAAAGGCGCACTAAATGGCCTTTATGATTTCTCTCATATAAATTACTCGGGTTCTTAGACAATAAATAAGATATAGCTTGTACATTGTCGCCTGAAGCCTGAATCGTTAACTGCATTTGGAACACTCCTTTCAAACACTTCATTCATTAAAAAAGCTAAAGTAAAAGTCTTTCTTAATTTCCTATTATAACAACTAATATTACCACATAATGAAGACTTATCAGCTTCAACTACGACATTATACTCTGATAGGGAGCATCTTTTAGAAGCATGTAAAAATAGGCTCTGGTCATGAGGAAGGAATCTTTTATTATATAATGGAATATTTATTACCTATCATAAAAAAGATTCGGAGTTGAAGAGAAAAGAATGAAAAAAATACATATTATCGGTGCTTCAGGTTCAGGAACTACAACTCTCGGAAAAGCATTATCAAACTCCATATCGACAGTTCATTTTGATACAGATGATTATTACTGGCTGCATAAGTTTAGTGAAAAAAGAGAAGTAAAAGAAAGAAAACAAATACTCCGAAAAGATTTATTAACTTATGATGATTGGATACTATCGGGTTCGTTATGCGGGTGGGGTGATGAATTTATAGGTTATTTTGATTTAGTTATATTTTTATGGATTCCAAAAAATATAAGAATAGAAATGCTTGCAGAAAAGAGAGGCACAAAGGTATGGCAAGGAAATTTTAGTTGGAGGCGACCATTTCGATCAATATAATAACTTTTTAGAGTGGGCCTCCCTATATGACGAGGTTGGAATGGAAGTAAGGAGCAAGCATTCACATGAACAATGGATGTCAGGCTTAACTTGTCCTTTATTAAGGATTGAAGGAGATTATACAGTTCAAGAACGGGTGGAAATTGTTTTAGAGTATGTGCAAAATCTGCGAATGAATTAATTCGTCCTTCAGAAAGATAATCCGACCGTTGCAGGATAATTCGGCCTTTGCGCCATTTATTCGTCCTTCAGAAAGATAATTCGACCGTTGAGCAGGATAATTCGTCCTATCATCCTTGTAATTGAACAAATAATCCCCATCTACTTAACAGAGGGGGATTTTTATTTTTCATAATGCCTTTATTCACTTTACTGTGGCTGAGACTAAAAATTTGATACTATATGAAAATATGTAAGGAAGAAAGAATCCTATAACGAATGGATCCGTCACCGATATACATATAAACTCTTAATAGTATCCATAGCCCCCTCCTTACGTATTGATATATCGAAATGCTCTACTCATTATCGTTGGCACTACTGAAGCGTGATTTTCCTCCGGTGCTATATACAGTTTTACTTCTAATTGTTCCATCGATTGCAAACTAATAAATAATTGATTTGCATCATCCACCATAAATGTCTCTTCACTTCCAACAGTGATTAACAGCTTCCTATTCTCATGTGTTACAGCGTTCTTATAATATTGCTCTGCATACGTGAATAGCTCGTGGTCATTCCACCAGATCGAAGGGCTCGATGCTAAATAATATTGAAAAAGGTCTGGACGTTTAAATAAGGTCCAAAGTACAAACAAGCCTCCTAACGAATGGCCAAATAACGCCTGTTTTTCTACGTCCACTTGGTATTTTTGTGTAACTACTGGCATTAATTCTTGTTCCAAAAAAGCAAGAAATCTTTCAGCACCACCATGTATCCCAATATCTCTTCCTTTTAGTCGCTCTGGGTAAATATATTGTGCTGCTGGAGGAGTGAATTCATAAAATCTTCGCTCGTTTACCTCTTCATTTACTCCATGATGGCCAATCCCTATAACGATGGCCGGTGAAATAAATGTTTTCGGTGCATTTCTCGATTGTAGCTTTACAACATCACGTCCAAATTGAAAATACGCATGACCATCCAACAGATAATAAACAGGAAATCCTTTTTCTGGTGGGGCTACTTTCGGTAGAGATACTTTCACGTCATACGTATATTCCATTATTTTTGATTCTATTTGCCAAAGTTCTGTTTCGTCTAACTGAATTTTATCAGCCAACTCTCATTCCTCCATTAATGTTTCATATCCATAGCAAACTGGTGAGCCATTTTCCTCATCGATCATAATTTTCGCATCAATCTGGAATACTTGTTTCATTACTTCTTGTGTTAAAATCTCTTTCGGTGTTCCAACAGTAATAATTTCCCCATCCTTCATGGCAATAAGCTCATCTGAAAACCGAGCTGCATGATTTATGTCATGAAGAACCATCACGACTGTACAATGATGTTTTTTATTAAGTTTATCCACAATTTTCAGCACTTCAAGCTGATGGGACATATCTAAATAAGTTGTTGGCTCATCGAGTAGCAAAATGTCTGTTTCTTGTGCTAAAGCCATCGCAAGCCAAACTTTCTGTCGTTGTCCACCTGACAATTGATTGATTTCTCTTGACCGAAATTCACTCGTCTTCGTTATCTTCATCGCCCATTCAATGACTTCTAAATCTCTTTTCGAAAGAGTGCCTGCTCTTTTTCGGTGCGGAAAACGGCCATATGATATAAGCTCTTCCACTTTTAATTGCGGTGGAGCTTCAGGGTTTTGTGATAGCAGTGCTAACTGCTTGGCAATTTCTTTTGTTGAGATTGCTTGCATATTTTGTTCCTGCAAAAATACTTTACCACTTTTTTGTTTTAGGATTCTTCCCACCGTTTTTAATAGCGTAGATTTCCCACATCCATTTGGCCCGATAATGGTAGTAATTTTACCTTCTTGTATCGATGTACTCAAATTCTTGAAAACGGTTTGCTTCTCATAACCAGAACATAATTGTTCTACACGTAATACAGCGTTTGTCATTGGGACCTCCTATACTCTAGATCTCGCTAATAAATATAAAAAGTACGGAATACCAATAATGGATACAACAATTCCAACAGGCAGCTCTGATGGCTCAAATAATGTTTTTGCAAAAAAATCTGAAAAAACAAGTAAAAACATGCCAACAGCTGCACTTGTCGGAACTACATAGCGGTGGTTAATTCCGACTAATCTTTTGGCAATATGCGGTGCTATTAATCCGATAAAACCAATACTTCCTGATACCGATACACAAGCACTTACAATTCCAATACTGCTTAACAGCAAAATGGATTTTTCTTTTTCGACTCTTATCCCTAAGCTTTTTACACTAGATTCCTCTAATTGAAAATAATTGAGCAAGTGACTTTTTTTATATATTACAAATCCCAAAATCGCAATCCACGGTATGATAGAAATAACAAATGACCAGTTGGCACTATAAATACTACCTGCGCTCCAAACTGCCGCCATTTCATAATCCTGAGCTTTCATTTTCAGTGAAATATATAGTGACAATGCACCAAAACCACTGCTTATAGCAATCCCTGTTAAAATGAGTCTTTGCATATCTAAAACGCCATTTCTCCATGAAAAAAGATAAATTAATCCCGCCGCTGCAGCCCCGCCAACAAAGCCAAAAAGTGGCATTATCAAAATAGAAAACCAGCTATCTCCTAATCCATTACTATAAGATATTTGAAAGAAGAACATAAAAATAACGATCGCTGCCCCAGCACCTGCATTAATCCCTAAAATACCTGGATCTGCTAAGTCATTTCTCGTTACGCCTTGCATTACAGTACCTGCTATACCTAGTCCAATCCCTACCAATGCTCGCAATGACAATACGAGGCAAACGAAATTCGAAAATAACTAAATCATATTTTTCATTTATATCTATCCGAAGAATTGTTTTTATAATATCCATTACGGACATATCAAATGCTCCGTTGGTAATATGAAAGTAAAAGGCAATACATGTTAATCCTATAAAAACGAACATCGTTGTGATGAAACGACCTAATTCCCCTTTACCCATGACGTTCTCCCCCTCTTGTTCGAATTAAATAAAGAAAGAAAGGGACACCAATAATAACTGTTACTACACCAATAGGCGTTTCAAACGGGAAATTAATAAATCGACTGATTACATCACATAATGCTAGAAAGGTGGCACCTATTACTGCCGAACATGGGATAACAAAACGGTAGTCCATACCGACGATAAAACGTGTAAGATGTGGAATGACTAAACCAACAAAAGCAATTTTCCCGACTAGTGCAACCGCCGTTCCAGTCAAACATACAACAGATAACATACTGATTATTTTCACCCATTTTGTTCGCTGCCCTAAACCAACTGCAATATCATCACCTAACGAGGAAATCGTCACTGACTTAGCAATGCATAGAGCAAGTAAAAGCCCCAATATACCAAAAGGAATGGAAAGCCATAACATTTCAGGATTCACAGTATGTATTTTCGCGTTATACCAGACGCTGACGCTTTGTGAAACTTGAAAATACATCGCAACAGCTGTGGCAACACTACTTAAAAATGTCCCAATAATTGTTCCAATAATCGCTAGCCTAACTGGTGAGAAACCGTCTTTTAAAAGGGAAGCAAATCCGAAAACTAAACCTGCTCCAATAGCAGAACCAACCATTGATAATAAAATCATTTGATAATTCGGTAGACCAGGAAAAAATACCATTGCCAGCGTAATAACAAATGCCGATCCGTCATTTACACCCATTATCGATGGGTCAGCAAGATAATTGCGTGTAACACCTTGCATCACAGCACCCGAAATAGCTAAAAATGCTCCAACACATAAAGCAGCGATTACACGTGGTAATCGCGATGTTATGATAATATTGTGGTCAACATTACCCTTATCGAATTGTGTAATCGCATGCCAAACAGTTAATGCATCAATATCCTTTGCACCATATAAGACGGATAAAGCAATTGCCAGTACGATGAACAGTGGAGAAGTTATAAGAATAATAGAAGCTATCCAATTTGTTTTGTTCATTTCAATTCATCGCACCTTATTTTTAATTCAGTAAGTTTTCAATTGCAGCGTCTAAGAATTTCACTTTTGACCAAGCTGTTCCACCTTGTGCTAATGGGTCAATTGCATTCACAAATACTTGATCGTTTTTAACTGCTTCGATGTTTTTGAAAATTGGATTATCTAATAAATCATCAAGAGCAGTTAGATTGTCAGTATTTTCACTTTTATCAAACTGTACGAAAACATAATCTGGATTAATATCGGCTAAAGCTTCTAATGATAGCTCTGCCTGTGCCTTTGTTTGCGTAATAATTTCTGGAACTGTTGCACCTAAGTCTTCATAAATAACTGGATTTAAATATACATCTGCTGGGTATACACAAACACTTCCTGCACGAATACGCAGCACTAAGATCGTTTTATCTTTCAATGATTCCCCAATCTTCTCTTTCGCCTCAGCAGCCTTTGTATCATAGTCGGCAATGATGGTATCCGCTTCTGATTCTTTCCCTGTTAATTGACCTAATAACTGCAAATTCTCCTTCCAATTAGTAGAAATATGAGAGTATGGAATCATTGTCTCTATTTTGTTTAATTGTTCCGAAACATCCTCAGTGAATTTAGATGAGCCTAAAATAACATCCGGATCTAATGCTAAAATCGCTTCATTATTCGGGGCAAATTTATCCCCTACTAATGCTGCACCATCTAAGTCAGTTGCTAAATAAGTTGGAATTGCATCTGCAATAGCTAATACCCCGGCAGGCTTCACACCTAAAATCGCTGCATCCTCCATCGATTCAAGACTTGCTGCAACAATATTATTTACTTTTGCTGGTAAAACATAATCTTCCCCAAGATATGTAATTGTTTGTTCAGTAGCATCTTCTCCTTGTGCTGATTTCTCTGTACTTGCAGTCTCCTCTGTTGTAACCGAAGTTGTAGCTGCTTCCTCTTCCTGTTCACCACATGCCGCCAAACTTAAAGCTAAAAGTGTTGATGCCCCAATCAATCCATACTTTTTCTTCGTCATTGTAAAATCTCTCTCCTTAATAAAATGATAGAATTAGGCCTAACTAACTTTTTATTGATAATGATTATCAATATCAATGATAATCTAAAGATGACCGTTCCGCAATTATATTTTGAAAAAATAAATATTCTAATACTTAACTAAAAGTATTAAAGGCGTTGTTTCATGTAATAAAATTATAAAAAGTCACAACAAAAAGAAGTGAAGATGCAATCAGGTTATGACATCTTCACTTCTTTTTTGTTTGTTTGTGTGTAAATTACTTAGCTGTGCAAACCACCTTCTACCTTCTCTTTTCACTTAACATGTAGTTTCTCTAAAAATAATCAACTATATAGAGGCTAGTGTTCATCTACAGTGAATCCTTAAGCTCCTTAGAGATAGTAGAAAAATAATCCATGACAAATAAGCGAAATTGCTTAGCAACTGGTGTAAAGTATCGCTTTTCCGACCATCCCAATCCAATCGTCCTTTGGCAAGCAGGTTCTGTTATTCGAATTTTATGTGACAGCGACCCGGTTTGGTGCAGCCAAGTTAACTCTGATACAAAAGCGACACCTAAGCCCCTTCTGACAAGGTCTGAGATAACAGCCGGCTCATCACCTTCAAATGCAATATTCTGAATAAATCCAGCTTCTTGGCAAAATTGATCCGTTAAGTTGCGGAATCCAAAACCTGTGTTCATGCTAATGAACGCTTCGTCTTTCACTTCATTAAGATGAATGCACTCCCTCCCTGCTAGTCGATGATCGGGAGGCACAATCAAAAATATTTCTTCCGTTATCAGCGGTTCCCACTTAATATCGGGGCCTTCAATCGGAACGGACGAAATGCAATAATCAATCTCCCCTTCAATAAGCAATTGTTTCATGGAAGATACAGATTTAAGAAATTGTTGAAAACGAACATCTGGATATTCTGATAAAAATGTCCCCAGCAAATCAGGCAGCACTCTTGGAATGGTAACAGCCAACGTAATATTCTTTTGATCCTGGTCCGCTAATTCCACAATCTCGCGCCTTCCTTCATTTAATTCTGCAAAAGCTCGTTCGACACGGTTCAAGAATATCCTTCCGGCCGCATTCAACCTTATTTTCCGATGTTCCCGATCGAACAACGCCACTCCCAAATCTTCTTCAAGACGAGAAATGGTTTTACTGAGAGACGGCTGAGCAATTTGAAGTTGCTCCGCAGCCTTCGTCATATGTTCTAGGCGTGCTACGGTTTGAAAATACTGCAGCTGTAATATTTCCATTTTTATCACTCGTTTCGTATAGATTCAAATCTATTATTATATAACTAATTATGTATTATACAGTATTTAAAAAAGCCCTTATGATGAAATAATCTCATTTAGTTAGAAAGGGCAGGCTCATTAATGAAAGGATTACAACTCGTACTTCAAGACATAAAAGCAATGTGGAAACATAAACACGGAAGAATCGCCTTGATTTTTCTTTTAGTCGTTCCATTGATTTACTCAGGTTTCTTTTTAGCAGGGTATTGGAATCCTTACGGTAAGTTGGATCAGCTACCTGTTGCAGTGGTCAACCTCGATACAGGATCCGAAATGGACGATAAGCCAATCGAGGCAGGAGATGACTTTGTTAAACAATTGAAGAAGCAGAAAGAATTGGACTTTCACTTTGTATCGGCAAAGGCGGCAGATACAGGGCTTAAAGAGGGTACCTACTATATGGTTGTCACGATTCCAGATGATTTTTCTGAAAATGTCACCACTTTAATGGATGAAAAACCGGAAGCCGCTAAACTTTTATATAAAATTAATCCGGGTAAAAACTTTGTTGCCTCACAAATTAGTACAACTGCAGTTGAAAAAATGACCACCAAAATCAATGCCAGCATCACGAAAGGCTATTCAGAAGGCATCCTTTCCAAATTCCAAGATGTTTCTAAAGGCTTAGCAGACGCCGGAAATGGAGCCGAGGAGCTTCATCAAGGAACTGTCGATGCGAAAAGCGGCAGTGAGAAATTAACAGATGGAATTCAGAGACTAAATGATGGTGCCCAGAAGTTACGTACAGGAAGCACCCAGCTTTCGGACGGACAAGAAGACTTATCTACTGGTGCGGAAGGTCTAACATCAGGTTCCCAGACCTTGTATACCGGCATGAAACAGCTAACAGATGGACAACAAACATTAGAAAATGGTATGAACAAGGTGAGCAAGGGAGTTAAAGACTTGTCAGCTGGCAATTCAAAATTGGTTCAAGGACAGGAACAGGCGGAAAGTACAGCAAGTACCCTTAAGAAGCAATTGGATGCATATGCCCAAAGTCATCCCGAAGCAAAGCAAGATCAAAACTTCAAGCAAATCCTTGCCTTATCTGATGGATTATCCAATGCGGCCACTACTTTAACCGCTGGGCAAAAACAACTGGGACAAGGAGCGGAAAAAGTGGCAGATGGTCAAGTCGCCCTGCAAGCTGGTATGAAAACGTTTGGTGATAAAATGGCGCAGGCTACCTCAGGTGCTAAGCAATTAAACGAGGGAGCAAGCCAATTCACAAACGGATTTACAAAATGGACAAGTGGCTTTTCCACTCTAAACACCGGAATCACTTCACTTGCTGGCGGAAGCAGTCAACTAGCCAGTGGATCAACGGAACTTCAGGAAGGACTTGCTTCACTAGAAACGGGCTCAAACAAGTTATCTTCCAAACTTAATGACGCCGCGGATAAAACAGCAAGCATTCAGTACAGCGATTCTACCACTTCGATGTTCTCTGAACCTGTACAATTGGTCCAATCCAATCTTTCGGAAGTTCCAAACTATGGAACCGGAATCGCTCCTTACTTTCTGTCTCTAGCCTTTTATGTAGGCGGCATTATGGCTTCCAATATCCTGCCGCTAGGCCGCAGACAGAATCTCAAGGTTACCGGAACCGTTCATTTTACGAATAAATTAGGGCTAGTTTATGTAATCGGCTTGATTCAGGCACTTCTCGTGGATGCAGTTGTGCTCCTTGGATTCCATTTACATGTAGCTAGCGTTCCTGTATTTATTCTATCAAGCATCATCGTTTCATTTACCTTCATGACTTTCATACTTATGCTGGTAACCGTATTCGGAGTCGTCGGCAAATTCGCAGCCGTGACCCTTCTTGTATTTCAATTAGCTACTTGCGGTGGAACATTCCCGGGTGAACTTGGAATGTCGCTATTAACACAAATCGGTCAATTTTTACCTATGGCTCATTCCCTTCAGGAGCTACAAGAAGTCATTTCATTAGGCGGCTGGTCAAACTTACAGACCCAGATTTGGATTTTACTCGCCTATCTCGTTTCTGCAGCAGTAATTGGCTGGATTACGAGTCATATCCAGCATGCAAAGGTGAATTCAGAAGATATAGCGTCATAACCTAAAAAGCAGTGCCATTCGATTAGAAATGGCACTGCTTTTTTATCTCTCCGCTTTTACTTGCAAAAAAAGCATGATCACAAGCATATTCCGAAAAGAAAACCGCTATGACCATGCTTTAATCTATAACCTATTCTAAAATTATTAACTGCACCATTTAGTCATTCAGACATTACTTGTGATTAAGCGGTCTGATCAGCTTTTTCAGCTGGCTTATCTTTTGCCGGCCATGCACGCTTAATGAATAATGCCAAAATCAGCGCCACAGCTGCGATAAAGGTAGACACAAAGAAGGAAAAGTTAATTCCATCCAACATGGCCTGCGTCCCGATTTGGGCCTGCATTTGATTCATCATCTCAGTAGTAGGCTGACCTGTTAATTTGCTCATCGCTTTAGTCATAAGATCCTCACCAGTCGAAGCTGACCGGTTAGACATGACCGTAACAAGTAGTGCTGTACCGATTGCTCCGGAAACCTGGTTCAGCGTGTTATTCATCGCTGTACCATGCGGATTCATACGGGCTGGGAGCGAGTTTAAACCATTTGTCATGATAGGCATCATTGCCATCGACAACCCGAATGACCGGATTGAAAACAATAGTACTATGTGTGTATATGATGTATCCATTGTCAGCTTACTGAAGAAATACGTCGTAATCACCGTGATAAGCAAACCAAGAGAAGCAAGAATACGCGCTCCGAACTTATCAAAGAGTTTGCCTGTTATTGGTGACATAATTGCCATTAAGAGAGCACCTGGAAGCATCAATAATCCCGAATCGAACGGGGAAATACCTCGGACCGTTTGAGTGTACAACGGCATTAAGATCATCGCTGAAAACATTGCCATATTTAGTACGATCGAAATGGTTGCAGATAAAGCAAACATTGGATGTTTAAAAATCTTGAATTCAAGCATCGGTGTTTCCATTTTAAGCTGGCGTGTAATGAAAAGGACCAGTGAAACGGCACCAACAATTAATGTTCCGTATACCAAAGGGCTATCCCAGCCCTTGCTGCCTGCTGAGCTAAATCCATACAACAGGCCGCCAAAGCCTAAGCTTGATAAAATGACAGATAGAATATCAATTTTGATATCAACTTTTTCTTTCTTGTCTTTAAGTTTAAAGAAACCAAAAATTAGTATAAGTAAAGCAAGAGGAGTAATAAAGTGGAAAAGCATTCTCCAATCATAGTGTTCGATAATCCAGCCTGAAAGCGTCGGCCCGATAGCAGGAGCAAACATCATGACTAAACCAAACAATCCCATCGCCGAGCCGCGTTTTTCAACAGGGAAGGCAGTTAAAAGAACGTTCATTAATAATGGCATCATAATCGCCGAACCAGCAGCCTGAACCATCCGCGCGCCTAATAACAGCGGGAATACGTGTGCTACACCTGCAACAATCGTCCCGATTGAAAATAACAGCATGGCTGTCAAGAACAGATTACGCACCGAATATTTTCTTATTAAGAAGGCGGTTGTAGGAATCATGATTCCGTTCACCAGCATGTATCCTGTTGTCAGCCATTGGACCGTAGACGTCTCAATTCCAAGGTCTGTTTTAATTGATGGTAGTGCAATATTCAAAAGGGTCGAATTCAGTATGGATATAAATGCCGCGACCATTAAAATAATCAGGATACCATATGAGCCCTTTTTTTCAGTAATTTGAGCAGTACTCACTTTTTATCTATTCCTCCATTCAAACTAATAGTTCATTTTATTGTACGACTGGTATAATCCAATCTGCATAAAATCTATAATATACCTCTAGTTCAATTTTTGCAATAAAAATTTACTGGTTTAAATAAGGGTTTGTACTGTAATAGAAAATAGAGTACGATTACATTTATACAGGCAGTATAATGGAAATTAGGTGATTTGATGAATAATCGAAGACAGAATGTCATCGATACAGCTCATAAGCTGTTTATTGAAAAAGGATATCAAGCCACGTCCATCCAGGACATTTTAGACGGCAGCGGCATTTCTAAGGGTACATTTTATAATTATTTCCCTTCGAAGGGTGAATTATTTATAGCTATATTCCGTTCCTACCATAAGAAGATTCACCAAGCCCGTGAAGAACTATTAATTGGTCAAGATTTAGCCGATATTGAAATCTTTATTAAGCAGTTGGAACTGCATATGATGGTGAACAAACAAAGTAAATTACTTATCCTGATCGAAGAAGTGCGTGTGTCTAACGACGATGAATTAAAACAATTCATCAACCGAATCCAATTATTAAGCATACGCTGGGTGTATAGTCGGTTCCTCGATATATTTGGGGAAAGCAAAAAACCGTATCTGTTAGATAGCGCCATTCTCTTTCTTGGGATGACGACCCACTTGAATCATTTTAATTATAAAGCCAAAACTATCAGTTCTCCGGAAATAAAAGTCATCCGTTACTGCATGAACCGAATCGTCCATATAGTCAATGAGGTAGCTGAAAGCGGAGAGCAGGTTCTTGACCCAGAGCTAATTGATACATGGATTCCTAATTTCAGGTGCAATCTTCATACCAGCCACAATGATCTGATGCAATCCACCTTGGCATTGAAAAAAGCAACAAACAAAGCTCTACCTTGCAGCGAAGATCGAGCCAAAGCAATTGAACTGATTGATTTCATCCATGAAGAGATAACGCAATCCAGCAAACCACGCCAATTTTTGATAGAAAGTTTGCTGAACACCTTAAAAACCCAATACGCAACAATTGCCCAGCAATATGTTGAAAATTTCGAAGAAAATATCAACTTCTGCTTGAGCCAATTAGAACAAGAAATATAAAGTCTGATGAAAATGAATGGGCTAACCTAAAAACTAAAGACAAAGAAAAAACAGTATGTTATTGAACACATACTGTTTTTTCTAATTTATGAAATGATGGAAAGTCGATTTATTTGTAACGACGGACGAATTATCTCTCTGAAGGTCGTATTATTCCTGGCCACGGACGAATTATCTCTCTGAAGGTTGAATTGTTCCTGGCCACGGTCGAAAAATCGGAGGTGTTTTGCATGTGCAGAAATTGTGCATTCATGTGAAGGAAAATGGTCAGTTGTGGATATCACTAAAACCAGTTTTCATCATCTGTAACCCACTTGCTATAAATTCCGTTTTCTCCATACACTCAGATACCCAACATTTTCCCACCCCGCTGCCACTGCTGCACTAAGATTTTCATCCTGCTCATAACCGACTAAATGCTTGCCTACATGATTTTGACTGATTACATGAACAATATCTCTCCATATGGATGCAGCAGCATTTCCAGAGGAAAAAACATTTGATACGCCAATCGTGTCTCCACTGCCATTAGCAATAAAACCAGCAGTTATTTCATCTCCTTCTTTTGCATATACAACAACATCAGGCTGAAATAAGATATCCGGTAACAGAATGCCGTTTAAACCGGAAACCGATGTCCAGCACTGAAGTTCCTCTTCTGAGATGATTCTCCTGTATGCTGCCTTTTCAACATCTTCAACAATTGCAGGTTTATGGTAAATCCAACTGGCTTCATATAAAAGTTCAAAGTTATCTCCTAGTTTTAAGGATGAAAAACTGTCTTTAATAAACTCTGCTTGTGAGTCCTCTATAAAATTAAAGAATTCATCGTTACATACATCATTACTCAATGTAATGACATCGGGATAATAGGTCGGAGCTTTTTTATCCAAACCCCAGAGGTTATTTCCACTCCTAATTCGACATCCATGAAGTTTACTTATAATTCCGCACCAGACAACATTGTTCATTACAGCTAATTCTTGTTTTGATGTCAACATAACCCTCCTCTTTATCTTCCTCTGAACAAACTACGCTTAATTATATTCGCTGTTATACATCGGAAAATCCTGTCAAACTCATATGTATAAAAAAAGTGTCGATCACTCTACCAGATGAAATTTAGTATAAAAATAAGGACGCCTACTTCTATAACGCTTTTAAACTTTCCAGTAAAAGATAAATCCCTGTAAAAATTAAAAGGATATATGTAAATATTCTAAATACCCTTTGGTTTAGCCGTTTGAAAATAATTTGACCTATATACAAACCCAGAAATACAATTGGAATTGCATAAAGACTTGATTCCCATATTACTTTGTTGGTTCCAGTAAAGATTATTTGGGTTATGAGACTGATGAAATAAATAAAGAGATAAAATGCTAAGGTAGTTGCTCTTAACTTTCCTTTTTCAGTATCTGTTCCTGTAAAGTAAAGCAATAACGGAGGGCCAGGCATACCGATACTTGTCGTTAAAACACCTGATATCCCGCCAACTATGAAATCCCTAAATTGTGTTGGTTTAACCCTAAAATTGCCTATCAGTAACAATGTTAATATTAAAAGTAGTATGCTAATCCCTAATTTTAAAGCATTAATGTTAATTGAAACAAAGATTAAAACACCCAATGGTACGCCAACTATACTTCCTAATATAAATCTTTTTAATAGTATAAAATCAATGTCATTTCGTATCTTCAAAATTAATGATATTGAAATAACTAAAGATAAAATAATATTTATTTGTATGGCTTCTTGCGGTTGGAATAACATTAGTAAGAAAGGTGTCGCCATTATGGAAAAACCAAAACCTGTACTTGATTGCAGTATAGAAGCCACCAATACAATGCATATGAAAATTAGTGCAGTCCCCAAAGTACAAACCCCCTATTTTAAAAATTATCTCTTCTTTTCTTTGCTGTACTTTTTCTTTTTCTCTTCTAATTTCATATACCCTCTCGTTAGGTAATAGCTTACAATATATGTATCTTAATTAGAGGGGAACAATAAACCCAAACCCAATATGAATTAACATCTCAAAAACTAAAGTTTCATTATATAGTGCAATTTTTCAGGCTTCATTTCTATAGGCATGCTTACTTTGGTATTTGTAACCGATGTATGAACAAGAAAGACCTTCATAATTGAAGGCCCTTCCTTTTATGTATCAATAAGACCATTTCTCATCATCTGTAACCCATTGATTTTTCTTTAAATCAAAGGATTCATAATCATCGTGAAGAGAAAAGTAGGCTGGCAATGTGATTGATTGTCCATCTGCTTTTTTCCAGCAATCTGCGACCCAAGTAGCAAACGCTTGTTTTTCTGCAAGGTTAAGTTCTTCTTCATTTTTTTCGTAGAAATCCCAAAAGTCATCTGTTTGATTACCTAACAGGTGGGTGTATCTTACATTTTCAATCATATCCAGACTACCTGCAAAGATAGTAGAATCCGTACCCTCATTAAAGACTTCATTAGCTTGTCTATCCATTGAGAACATAGTAATGGATAAGTCAAACTCTGAAGGGTCATCTACAAATGCTACAAAATCCAATAATTCCACTTTAGAGTAAATGGTGTATTTATGTAACTCCTGCATTTTTCTGATTAATGTTTCCGATTTTGCTTCAAGGTTTTCTTCTACTGACTTCATATAACTGTCGATCGTATAAAGTGATTTAACTTCTTCATCTTCTTTGATTGATTTTTCCTCATCTTCTTTGACTGTTTTTTCTTCAGAATTGGCTTTCTTGTTCTCAGCTTCACAACCCAATAGCCCTAATAATAATAAAATAGAAAATATAACAAGTGATACCTTTTTCAAATCTTTTCCTCATTTCTATAACTTTTCCAACACGATTCAACTTATTATAACAAACCTTATACCCAAAAGGTCTCTTCAGATGCATACGAAAAAAGTTGCCGAAGCAACCCTTTTTGAAGTGAAATTTTCCTCCGCGATTCAACATGTCTATGGCATTCCAACAAATTCTTCAATAAGCCATTTCTTAACAGATCGTAGACTAAAAGCTAATTTTCTGTTTCGATGGAATAACTGATTTAGCTAGCCATCTGTTTTTGTTGTTTATATGCATTGTATTTATTCGTCATTTTATGAATAGGCCTATTTTGTCCCCTACTTTAAAAATGGAGCATAATCCTAAATTCCCTCACAAAACAATTCTCAGTAATTATACGGGATACATAAGGAAAGACTAACCATTATTGCTATAAAAGGAGGGCCTAAAAATGAGTACGAAAGATAATGCTTTGTCCATACTAGCTTTAGGCGGAGTAAATGAAATCGGTAAAAACATGTATGTGATCCAATATTCAAACGATATTATTATTATCGACTGTGGTGCAAAGTTTCCAGATGAAAGTTTATTAGGAGTTGATTTAATTATTCCTGATATTACATTTCTGCAGGAAAATATAAATAATATCCGCGCTTTAATTGTGACTCATGGGCATGAAGATCATATAGGGGTATCCCCTACATCTTAAAAAAAATAAATGTACCCATATATGCCACACGTTTAACACTTGGTTTAATTGAATTAAAATTAATAGAACATAGACTATTGGGTGATACTGAATTAATTCAGATTGACTCTGATTCAAAGATTAAATTTGGTAATTTAAATCTAGATTAATCATAGTATACCCGACTGTCTAGGAGTCACCATACATACCCCAGAAGGTACAGTGGTTCACACAGGGGACTTCAAATTTGATTTAACTCCTATGAATAAGCAATATCCTGATATTCATAAAATGGCCAGAATCGGGAGTGAAGGTGTCTTGGTTTTATTATCTGAAAGTACTAATGCTGAACGCCCTGGCTCAAGTCCTTCAGAGCATCTTGTTGGTAGCCATATTGAAGAGGCCTTTATGCAGGCTAAACAGAAAGTTTTTCTATCTACCTTTGCTTCAAATGTTAATCGTGTCCAACAAGTTGTGAACGCTTGCCGGAAGACAAACCGAAAACTCGCCTTATTAGGACGAAGTATGGTTAACGTCGTATCTGTTGCCATGGAGCGCGGGTACCTCGATATTCCAGATGGGATGCTGATCCAAGCACATGAAGTCGATAATTATGCTCCTGAAAGAGTCGCGGTATTATGTACAGGAAGTCAAGGGGAACCGTTTGCTGCCCTGTCTCGCCTTTCCAGTTCGAATTATCGCGATATGAGTATATTACCTGATGATACAGTGATTCTTGCCTCCACTCCAATCCCCGGAAATGAACGGGATGTTTCACGTATCATCGACAACTTGTTTCAGCTGGGAGCAAAAGTCATTTACGGATCAGGAAGTGTAACAGGCATGCATGTTTCTGGACATGCCTACCAGGAAGAGTTAAAACTCATGCTTACCCTGATGAAGCCTAAGTATTTCATACCCATTCACGGTGAATATAGGATGTTGCACCAACATCGAATATTAGCTGAGTCTGTCGGGGTAGAGAAGGACAATATTTTCGTTATCAATAATGGCGATGTCGTGGATATTGATAACTCGGTCGCCCTTCAAACCAGAAAAGTTCCTGCTGGCAATACCTTTGTTGACGGTATGGGCGTTGGTGATGTTGGAGAAATCGTACTGCGGGACCGTAAGCAGCTTTCCGAAGACGGGATGCTCGTAATTGTCATAACACTAAGCAAAACGGAAAGAAAAATAGTGTCAGGACCGGATACCATTTCCCGTGGATTTGTATATATTCAAAATTCCGAAGATCTCCTTAGACAGGTAAATCGCCTTGTCACGAAAACAGTCAACGAATTACAAAGTGATAAAATATACCGTTGGAATATCATTAAACAAACTATTAAGAAGGAAATAGGACAATATCTCTATAACCAAACGAAGAAGAAACCAATGATCCTTCCAATAATCATTGAAATTTAGCGTCAATTGAAGCTCCACAAAAATGGAACTCGACTTCATATAGTCGAGTTCCATTTTTTCAATCAAGTTCTAATTTACTTGCTTTTGCCACCATAACTGTTTTTATGATATTTGGTTAAAAAGATACCTCTACCATCCGCTAACTCCTTCAAAAACCACAGCCCATATTTTCCTTAAATGTCTCTTCTGTTAAATGCTACGTTCCTTTATTTGTTGCACAATTTTGTTTTGAAAACCAATAAATGAAATACTTTCAGATTCTTGCTCCCCGTATTTCCGTACATTTACTGCATCTTCTTTCACTTCTTTATCTCCAAGTACAAGCATGTATGGGATTTTCCTCCTTTCATGAAGGAAGTAGTGGAAATCATGTATTTAACTAAAGAAGGATTCATCCTGAATGGAGAAAAATATGAAAAACGCATAGGCCCCATCCCTAAAACTCCATACAAAGAAGGAATGGAAGAAACTCTGCGACTTTTAATGATGGAAAGCTGAGTTCTTTTTTTCAGAAGATATAATTGTGGTTTTCGTCGATATATTCTTTTTTTCGGAGATATACTGAGGTTTTCGTCCAATATGGTCTAATTAGTGCATTTCTATTCTATAAACGCTGTTTTTTGGTAGAAAACAGCGTTACTTCTCATTACTTCCCTTTATTCATCGAATTCAATTCATCTTCAACTCTATCAAATCTGTTTTCAATATCTAATTGATTACTATTCTTTTTGTTAGAAATCGTAAGCAATTTCTTAATTAATAAGTAATGGCAACGACGAATAAAACGATAAGTGCAACAACGATAAAAAAGCATCATGAATGATAACATTCACAATGCTCGTTACGATACTGACTTTGAAATTCAGTTTACGTTTCCTATGCTGATTTCTCAAAATGACAATCTTTCAATGAAATTACCTTTGTCTTATGAAAAACCTTGTACCCTAACCATATCGCTAAAAAAATTGGTAAACCAATATAGGAGACTGCGACCCCATACCAGTCAATACTGCCGCTTAGAAACGCCTCGTAATTCTGCCCTGCAATGACAACCACACAAAGGATAAATGAAAGAATCGGACCGAACGGAAACCATTTTGCTTTGTATTTTAACTCGTTTATGTCACCGCCCTGTGCTACGTACGCACGTCTAAAACGATAATGGCTTACGGCAATTCCAATCCAAGCGATAAATCCCGTTAATCCTGAAGCATTTAATAGCCATGTAAACACATGATCCCCAAAAACAGATGTTAAAAAAGCTAGTCCTCCAATTATTGCCGTGAGAATCAAGGCATTCATCGGGATTCCCCTTCTGTTAACTTTAGCTAGAAACTTTGGAGCCTGATTATCTTTTGCCATCGACCATAACATCCGAGTTGATGCATAAAGCCCCGAGTTCCCTGCAGAAAGTAATGATGTCAAAACAACAGCATTCATGACAGAAGCAGCGAAAGCAAATCCTGCCCGTTCAAAGACGAGCGTGAAAGGGCTTACAGAAATATTTTCTACATCCCCACCTAATAAACTTGGACTCGTATATGGAATTAACAGCCCGAGTATCAAAATGGCTCCGATGTAAAACAATAAGATGCGCCAAAATACTTGTCGAATCGCATTCGGAACATTTTTTTCAGGATTCTCACTTTCGCCAGCAGCAATACCAACTAGTTCTGTACCTTGAAAAGAAAATCCAGCGATAAGAAAGATACTAATGATTGATAAAAATCCGCCCTTGAAAGGAGCCTCGCCCATGGTGAAGTTTTCAAATCCAATCACCTCTCCACCAAAAACGCCTAAGATTGTCAATAATCCAATAATGATAAAGAAAATAATGGCCACAACTTTTATTAGAGAAAACCAATATTCTGATTCACCATAACTTTTAATGGATAAAGCATTTAGCATAAAGACGAGTCCAAGAAACAATGCACTCCATATTATGCTTGGCACTTCAGGCAGCCAGAATTTCATGATGATGGCTGCCGCAGCTATTTCCACAGCAAGGGTAACCGCCCAGTTAAACCAATAATTCCAGCCAAGTGCAAAACCAAATGCTGGATCTACAAAGCGTGTCGCATAGGAGGAAAATGAACCCGATACAGGCATGTATGTAGCCATTTCCCCCAAGCTTGTCATAAGGAAATAAACCATGATCCCAATGCATGCATATGCAGCGAGAGCACCACCAGGTCCTGCACTTTGGATGGTTGCACCACTTGCCAAAAATAAACCAGTTCCGATAGAACCTCCAATTGCGATCATGGTCATATGCCTTGCTTTTAAGTTTCTTTTAACTGTCGGTTCTTGATTTTCAATGAGATTCATGTCCATTGGCTACTACCTCATTTTCTATTAAAATTAAAACTTTAAGAAATATTATAAGAGATTTGTCTTAACAGCAGTATTGTTGGTAATAGTAGAGTTCATTAGATATGAATAGTCTCCCACAACCTCTTTGCGGAAGACTATGTATTTACCCTTTTCTAACTGAAGGAAAGAACCTGATACGTTCACTACCAAGGTAACTTCACCAATTGAAGCTTCACTTTACTGGCTAAAAACAAAATAATTTCTTTTAAGTAAACGGGGCTTAGACATCAATTCATCATATCTATCTGTAGTGTGTTGATATTCAATTTCTTTCTCTGTCTCTTCCAATTAGTAACACATTGAATGGATGGAGCCCTGTTAATTTTAAATAGACATTGTTCCATCAGGTAACTCCCAATATACGTTATCATTTGTCTTCTTTACTTGCCAAGGCCACATAAGGATCATCCTGCAATTGTTCAATTCCACACCATTGAATTAAAGTAAGGGCAATAATCTCCGCTGTCGCGAACACATTGTCCAGTAAGATATATTCATTTGGATAATGGGCAACCTCTGTTACTCCAGGACCAAAAACAATTGCAGGCGTTTCACCGACATGAGTCAACAATCCTCCATCAGTTCCCCATGGAGAGGCTTCAATGACCGGATCTTGTCCAGCAACTTGCCTAAATTGATTGACGAGCGTATTCATTAGTTCATGTTCTACATCAATTGCCCCTGGAACCCAGCGTGCTCCGAACCATTCTAAAACGGGCGGATTATCCTTGAACCATTCATCAACTTCTTTGATCTGTAACAGCCAATTAGCCATTTCGTTTTTCGCCTGCTCCATCGTTTCCTCTGGCGCAACACCCATTCTACCTTCAATTTTCACGAGGTCAGGAACGGAGGAAGGCCAATTACCGCCTTCAATGACGCCTAAATTGATTGGAATCGGAATAGGTGTGTTCTGATAAAGCGGATCACTGATACGTGCATTTCGCTTTTCTTCCAGAGCACGAATATGATTTATTACGGTCATACTTTTTTCAATGGCACTTACACCTTCATACCTGGTTCCGCCGTGAGCTGACCGGCCTTTTACCAGAACTCGGAACCACATCGACCCCTGCTGTTTGGGAAAAATCCTCATATTCGTTGGTTCAGGGATAAGGGCAGCATCAGCTTTGTATCCCCTCAAGACGGCTGCTAACGTTCCGGCTCCGCCGCTTTCTTCTTCTATCACACTTTGAAATATGACATCTCCCTTTAAATGAATGCCATTTTCCTTTAATGCCTGCATAGCAAGGATAAGGGATACATTGCCTCCTTTCATATCTGTTACGCCGCGTCCAAACATTTTCCCATTCTTTATGGCTCCACTATATGGATCGTCATCCCACTGATCCCGATCACCATCCGGAACCACATCGATGTGTCCGTTCAAGATAATGGAGCGGCCGCCTCCAGTTCCCTTCATAATTCCTACCACATTAGGACTGTTGGAAAATTCGCTGCGAGGAGAATAGAAATAGGAATGCTTTTTCAGTTCCCCACCGTTAGGCTCCCAAATATCAACCTTCAGGCCCATTTCCTCTAGTTTTTGGGCGACGATAGCCTGAGCGTCTGCTTCATTTCCTTGGGTACTCGGTGCTTGCACCAACCTTTGCAATAAGTCTGTTCCTTCTTCCCGATGATCCTTGATCCATTGGTTAATTCGTTTTTTAAAATCCGGCACTTTTATCCTCCTTTTATACACATATTCTCATAGATTACTGAAAGTCCCATTCCACCTGCCATACATAACGTTACCATTCCGTACTTAACTTGGGAACGCAACATTTCATGCATCAGTGTGACTGTCAATTTTGCACCTGTTGCTCCTACAGGGTGACCAAGTGCAATTGCCCCTCCATTGACATTGACGATATCCGGATTCAAATCTAACTCCTTGATCACTGCAAGTGCTTGGGCAGCAAAGGCTTCATTAAGTTCAATCAGTCCGATATCCTCTAACGATAGACCTGCTTTTGCCAATGCCTTTCGAGTCGCTGGTACTGGTCCAATCCCCATAACTCCAGGTTCAACACCTGCACTGGCGAAAGCCTTAATTTTCAAGAGCGGTTTTAATCCCTTTTCTTCTGCTTGCTGCTTGGACATTAATAGTACAGCTGCTGCTCCATCATTCATGGGACAGGCATTTCCTGCCGTTATGGTTCCTTCATTTTTGAATACTGCTGGAAGACTGGCTAGTTGACTCAGATGAATGTCCTCGCGTACCCCTTCGTCTTGATTGAAGATTTGAAGCCCTTTTCGATCCTTGATTTTGAGCGGAATAATTTCTCGATCAAAGCGTCCCTCTTCCATAGATTTCCAAGCCTTCTTGTGGCTTTGATAAGCAAATTGATCCTGTTCTTCACGACGGATACCATATTTTTCAGCCAGGCGCTCGGCTGTTATTCCCATATGCTCATTTCCCAAGGAACATATTAATCCATCTGCCAGCAGAGCATCCTCCATCGTTACGTTTCCAAATTTACCGCCCCATCTATTTTTCACGATATAAGGCACATTGCTCATGCTCTCCACTCCACCGGCAATGATTATGTCTTCTTGACCAGCAGCAATAGTTAATGCAGCATTGGTAATGGCCTTTAAACCTGATCCACATGCTTTGATTACAACGTGGCCTGGGACACTATGCGGGAAATTTGCCATCTGCGATGAAATTCGGGCCGAGTTAAGTCCGCCTCCATGGACATAGCCATGTCCGAAAATCACTTCATTGACCTTTTCTTTGCCTAATTCAGATTTTCCCATTAAGCCTTCCAATAATTGACGGCCTAATTCGGTAGCATTAACATTCCGGAGTGATTTTCCAAAGGATCCAACTGCAGTTCGCGCTCCAGCAACGATGACGACCTCATTCATGCTTCTTCCTCCTCTTACCTATTCAATGCTGTTGACAGTAGCCCCTATTTTCAACGACGCCTCTGTATTCGCAATCACATCATCAACTGTATAAGGTGTCATAACTTCCCTCAACACCAATCCCTCTTTTGTAACTTCCATGACAGCCATATCAGTAATGATTAAATCTACACTATGTCTTGCCGTTAAAGGAAGTGTGCATTTCTTTAATATCTTCGATTCCCCCTGCTTGTTTACATGATTCATCAAGACAATCACCTTTTTGGCTTTTTGGGCAAGCTCCATTGCTCCGCCCATCCCCGGTACCCGTTTGCCTGGGACAATCCAGTTGGCTAAATCCCCTGTTTCACTAACTTCCAATGCCCCAAGGATGGTAATGTCGATGTATCCTCGACGAATCATGCCAAATGCAGTTGCACTGTCAAAGTAAGAAGCCCCCATTACAGACGTAATCGGGAACCCTCCTGCGTTACAGAGAGCAGGATCTTCTTCCCCCTGATTTGGACTGGGGCCTGTTCCAAGAACACCGTTTTCCGCATGGAACAGCACATGGATATCTTGAGATAAATGATCGGCCACTAAGGTAGGGATGCCAATACCTAAATTGACGATTAATCCGTCATGGATTTCCTTGGCAGCGCGTTTGGCGATGCGATTTCGTACATCTACTCCCATGCCCATTTCCAATTCACCCCTTTTGTTGGAATCACCATATCTACATAAATACCTGGCGTGGCAATACACTCCGGATCCAATTCGCCTACCGGAACAATTTCTTCAACTTCTGCTATAGTAAAAGCTCCTGCCATCGCTACGAGCGGATTGAAATTGCGGGCACTCTTGTCAAAAACCAAATTCCCCAACGGATCTGCCTTTTTGGCATAGACGATACTCACTTCCGAGGTCAAAGCGGTTTCGATCAAATATTCCTTTCCGTCGATTACCATTTTGTCCTTGCCTTCTTCAGCTATCGTTCCAATCCCGACATCAACAAAAATCCCGCCCAAGCCTACTCCGCCTGCACGAATCCTTTCAGCTAATGTCCCTTGCGGAGAAAATTCCACTTGCAGCTTTCCTTCAGTCATGAGCCGACCGGCATTAGGATTAGATCCGATATGAGAGGCAATGACCTTTTTGGCTCTTTCAAGAGTCACCAGCCGGCCAATTCCAATATCAGGGAATCCCGTATCATTGCCAATCAATGTTAGTTCCTTAACGCCCTTGTCCAGGATGCCCTGTATGAGTGTTGGCGGAGTCCCCACTCCCCCAAACCCACCGTACATGAGAGTACATCCATCAGTAATATACTCGAGTGCTTCTTCCAGGGTCACAATTTTGTTTTTTTTCGAAATGACCTGCTTCATATGGTTCCTCCTAAATAGCCTGCTTGTTCTCTATCAGACCTTCCGAGTGCAATTCATGCTGCAATTCCTCAACTGAAGCTTCCAGTATCTTTACAAGACTATCAATTTCTTCATTTGTAATAACTAGCGGCGGAGATATAATAACTGCATCACCCGCGATCCCTTCGATTGCGCCCGAAGCAGGATAGATCAACAATCCCTTCTCAAATGCCTTATTGACAATTCTTGTGGTTATGCCATCTTGCAAGTCGAATGGAGTTTTTGAACTCCTATTTGAAACAAACTCAAGTCCCAGGAGAAGCCCTTTTCCTCGTACATCACCAATGATGTCAAATCTCTCAGCCAGCCCATGTAATTTCTCCAATAGATACTGTCCTTTCTCTTCCGCTGCCTGAACCAGATTCATTCGTTCAATGTAGGCAAGCACTTCTAAAGAAACGGCAGCAGATAGAGGATTTGCACTATATGTGTGTCCAGCCATGATTGACTTCGAACCTTTTAAAATGGGTTCCATAACCCGATCACTAACCAAAGTGGCTGCAATTGGAGTATAGCCAGCGCTCATACCTTTCCCTAATGCGATGATATCTGGGGTAACTCCCCAGTGTTCCATGGCAAACATTTTTCCTGTACGACCGATTCCAGTCATAACTTCATCGGCGATAAAGAGAATGTCATAGCGTTCGCATATTTCCTTAATCCTTTGATAATAACCATCCGGTGGAGTAACAGCCCCAGCAGATGCCCCGATAATTGGTTCAGCGATGAAGGCGGCAATATTCTCAGAACCAAGTCTTTGAATGGACGTCTCTAATTCATTTGCACACTGCAGTTTACAGCCGGAAGATTCATAAGGGCATCGATAACAATACGGAGCAGATATACTAGGAAAATCCTCTAATAACGGAACAAAACGTTTTCTTCTTGACACATGACCGGACATCGATAAAGCACCCATCGTAATCCCGTGATAACTCGTCCAGCGGGAGACGATACGATTTTTCCGCTCAAATCCTTTTTCTTGCCAATGTTGAATGGCTATCTTCATCGCCGTTTCGGTTGCTTCCGACCCACTGTTCACAAAAAACGACCAATTTAAATCTCCTGGAGCTAACTCACTTAGCTTTTCGGCTAAAGTCTCTGCGGCTTCACTTGTAAAATGAGATCGGTATGCAAAAGAAACTTTACTTGCCTGCTCTGTCATTGCCTCAACAACATCTAATACTCCATGACCAATACTCGCCGTAACCGCACCTGAAGATCCGTCGATGTATTGTTTTCCATCCGTGTCATAAAGATATATTCCCTTCCCATGAGAGACAGTGGGATAGTTATGATCTAGAATGGGCTTAATTAAATGATTCCGCTTCATTTCATCTCTCCTTTATTTACATTTTTTACCAACTACACATCTATGAAGTTCTAGTACACTAAAACTCTTAAACTATTGGAAAAATCCTATTAACTGATTGAAAGAATAGATGGCAAATATGAATCCATAAAACCGAGTTTACCAACTAAAAGGTTCATCCTGAATCAGGATTGATTCTGTAGGGCAGCCTTCCATAGCATCATGCATGTCATCATACAGATTCTCAGGAACTACGGCATTCCCCTGATTATCATCCAAGATAACGAAAGCGATTCCTTGTTCGTCATAGTCATAAATTTCAGGACCTGTTGCACCGCATGCCCCGCACGCAATACAGGTATCTTTATCAACCCATGTGTATTTAGCCATAAACTTTTCCTCCTATTTAAAGAATCCATTTACAGAAGATAAATCTTTACCCCAAATATTCATGTCCTCATACTTATCCCAAATATTGCAATTCTTCGTAAATCTTCCTCCATATTCATATCCCAGCTGGTGAAAGACAGCGTTCATGCCCATTGACAAAGATCGCGCTAAAGAGTAGGAACAATAAATATTTTTCTTGATAAGTTCTTGTTCTAATGCTGAGATAAGTACCTTCATAAAACCATGTTTTCGATGATGAGGAATCGTTGCACAGTCAGTTAGTTCAGCATTATGATACATTTCATTTACTTCCGCGGATGCAGCACTAACGATGGATCCTTCATATTGAATAACACTAAAGATCGTTCCTTCTTCCATCACTTTTTTGATATAACCCTCATCATTCATTGGGGTTGGATAGGTTTCAAAAATTGCACCGTATAAATTTGCCAGCTCATATGCATCTTCAACTTCAGCAAATCGAAGGGAGTAATTTTCAGGTAGTTGCTGCTTTTCTATTATTCTAGGAATATCAATAACATCTTGGAGAATTTTGTCTTCCTTCATCCAATAGTCGCTTGTTCGCCTTTCATTGGTAAAATACAATGCCATGCAATAAGCATCATTCCCATTAAAATACTTACTCAATATTCCTTCCAGCATAAATCCATGGACCCATGTCGCAGATAAATCTTCTTGTCTAGCTTTAAGTATCACTTTTGTAAAGCCATGCTCTTGAGCGATGACCAGAGCTCGAGTTATCGCTTTTTTGATATTCCCCCGATAATCATCAATGCGTAAGCGATGATTTGCATGATCAAGATAGAGTTCCATCGTAAAACATTCCCCAGTCTCAATTCGGGTGAAAAAAGGCAGCTTTTGAACAGACATTATGTATACCCTCCTTAACTAAAATTCGGGAGAAGCGATGCATCATCTACTTCTCCCGGCATTCTATTTCCAATTAAACAATTTCTTTACAGGAGCCTGAAGAAGCTGTTCATACGTAAACTCATCAGGATACTCACTCACGTCATATATAGATAAGGATTCATCCACCTTTTGATTCATCGAATCAGACACATAGATTCCACAATTTGGACAGTTCAGGGCTGGAACCTGAAGAACTTTTATTGATCGTTTACCATCAGGCATAATCCAGTAACAATCCTTCTTTTCACTTTCCTCAACGTTGGGGGCATTACACCACAAGCATTCCATCCTTATTCCCCCTTGCCTTCAGAACTTCCGACCATGGCGTTCTTTTTTTCTTGGGCTAACCTTAATTTTTCCTTCATTTCATCACGTTTATCACGGCGATCCTTCAAAGAAGCATGTTCATCAGTAGTTTCATACGCTTTTCTCTTGTCAAGGCGACGTAGGCCTTCTGGTACCAAATTGAATTTTTCGTCTGTCATCAGAGCAGAGATCCCCACAGCTCCTTTTCTTCCTTCGGTACCATACACTTCATCAAAGTAAGCATCTGCACTGCCAGCAACATAGTTCTTCGGTTCTGGATAGCTCGTGATAACTCCCTCAAAGTTCCGTAAGACCACTTTATCCGGACTTTGCGAAAGAAGGTAATTCGGAGTCAAGGCAATCTTTCCGCCTCCGCCAGGAGCATCCACCACAAAAGTTGGCACTGCATATCCTGATGTATGGCCACGTAACGCTTCAATGATTTCCAGTCCTTTTGAAACCGGTGCACGGAAATGGCCGATCCCTTCAGATAAATCACATTGATAAATGTAATAAGGTCTTACCCTTGCTTTAACACAGTCGTGCATAAGCTTTTTCATAATATGAACACTATCGTTAATTCCAGCAAGAATAACAGCCTGATTACCAAGCGGTACTCCAGCCATCGACAACATATCACATGCCTTTTTGGCTTCTTCCGTCAGTTCAAGTGAATGATTGAAATGCGTATTTAACCAAATTGGATGATATTTTTTCAGAATATTGCATAAATTTTCTGTAATCCGCTGCGGGAAAACAACCGGTGCACGAGTACCGATACGAATGATTTCCACATGTGGGATAGCACGTAAATTACTCAATACGTATTCGAGAATCTTATCATTGATTAATAGGCCATCTCCTCCAGAAATCAAAACATCTCTCACTTCCGGAGTATTACGAATATATTCAATCGCCCCGTCTAATTGCTTCTTAGGAACGCCCATGCCAACCTGACCTGAAAAACGACGACGAGTACAGTAACGGCAGTACATAGAGCATTGGTTCGTGACAAGAAATAGAACGCGATCCGGATAACGATGCGTTAGACCTGGAACAGGAGAATCTTCATCCTCATGCAGCGGATCTTCCAAATCATATCTAGTCTTGTTCATTTCTGCCGAAAGCGGTACAGACTGCAAACGAATCGGACAGCGAGGATCATCAGGATTCATCAAGGATGCATAGTAAGGTGTAATATTTAAAGGGATTGTTTGAGTTGAAATCCGAACACCTTCTTCTTCTTCCGGTGTCAAGTTCACAACTTTTTTCAGATCATCCAAAGTTTTAATTGTATTGGTTAATTGCCAGAGCCAATCATTCCATTGCTCTTCCGTTACATCTTTCCACAATTCAATCTCATTATAATGTCTACGTCCACCAAGGTATTCCTCATGTTTTACTTCCATTCCCATCAAACTCATTAAAATGCCCCCCTCTTTATCTTAAGAAACTATATATATATCTACTTGCAAGAATAATGCCAACATCCAAAACAAGAAAAACATAGAAAAAAGAGGGCGGATCGTCCCCTTAAACCGCAAAATATTTTTCGTTATGCCTAATATTTTGCAGCCAATTTCTTTGCGCCAAAGAGATACGGATTTAATGCTTATCCTTTTGAGATTGAAAAAAGAGGGTCTCATTTCGCGAGAGCCCTCTTCAAGTTACATACTTATTCTATTGAACAACAATTCTCTAAAAGTATAAGTGAATGATAGCGTTTTCAATTACTCCCCAATCATTTTAATTCCTTCGATCCTGCGGCATAAACTTTTTCTATACCGTACTTGTTTAACTTATATTGTAATCCTTGTCTTTTAATATTGAGGGCCTCAGCTGTTTTGCTGATATTCCCATTATATTTCTCAAACATATTTATTATCATTTCCCTTTCCATTTCTTCAAGAACGACAGGTAAATCAATCTTATCTTTTAATGGAGGATGATGGCTCTGCGCATTTGAGGCGGAATATTTTCCTGAAGGGAATAAATAAGCAGGAAGATGATGTTCTTCAATCATAACTTCCCCTGTGTCCATGACGTTAAATGCTAACTCGATGGCATGTCCCAGTTCACGAATGTTTCCCGGCCACGAGTATTGAAGAAGCCGTTGCATCGCCTTTTGGCTGATCCCGCGTACATCCGAAAAGAATGATTTATTGAATTTTTGAATAAAGTGATTTACTATTTCCGGAATATCCGTTTTACGTTCCAGAAGAGAAGGCATTTGAATGGTTACGACATTCAAACGAAAAAATAAATCCGAGCGAATAATTCCTCGCTCTAACGCCTCATCAGGAGAAATATTCATCGCAGCAATGATCTTTACATTAATTTTCTGCTCCTTCGAACCTCCAACACGGCGTACCTCGCCTTCTTGTAATACTCGCAGCAATTTTGCCTGCAGACCAAGGTCGAGGCTATTCAATTCATCAAGAAACAGGGTACCGCCATTTGCCTGTTCAAAAATCCCGAGTCGGTCCATCGCTCCGGTAAAAGCCCCTTTCGTTGTGCCGAACAGTAGCCCCTCCATTAATTCCTTTGGAACAGCCGCACAATTTTGCGCAATGAATGGTTGATTTCGCTGAGCACTTACATTATGTATACTTTGAGCAATAAGTTCTTTTCCTGTCCCTGTAGGTCCATAAATCATGACTGGAGAATGTGTACGAGCCGCTTTTTTTGCTAATGAAATAGCTTCTTGAAAAGCAGGACTACTCCCAATTAAATCACTAAAATGATAGGTAGCTGTCCCTTCAAAGAACTTATTTTTCTTATGGGTCTCGGCCAGCTGGGAACGCAAATCAACAATTTGATCGTACATGCTCATGACCTTAGTAATATCCTTTGCGATTTCTACTGCCCCAATAATTTCACCGTCCTCGTATAGAGGATACGTGCTATTAATAGAAGTTATTTTTTTCTCTTTTAAATTAACATATGTTTGAATGGACTCAATCGTTTCGATGCCTTTTTCCAATGCTACATGCAGCGTACTGGATTCATCAGTCAATGATGGATACAGTTGAAAGATATTTTCTCCTAACACCTGTTCACGATCCAGCCCGTCGATATGAGCCATCATTTTATTATAGAATACGGTATCTCCATCCTTATTAACGATATGGACACCAACATTAATCACATTCAATATCCATTCAAATTGAGTGGAAAACTGATTTACTGAAGATTTCATTTCATCATCTCCGCCCTGTCATTTGATAGAACCACCTGTAAATTATAGCATTTAATGGGAAATATTCATCTACATAATCTGAAAACTCACAATTTAATAATGACCGATAATTTCCATACCGACTAATCGTTATTTCTAGGATTTTCAAGCAGGTTAATAGATAGAACAATAAATACATATAAATAAAGGAATCTCACTCTCAGCAAAGAAAGTATTGATTAAGAGTATAATATAATGTCAGGGGTGAGCGAGATTTCAAAACGAAGCAAAGAAAACGGGTTACAGATTAAACCATGGGAAGATAGGGACCTTGATTTACTTTTTCAACTAAATTCCCCAGAAATGATGGAACATCTCGGAGGTCCAGAGAGTAAAGAACAAATTTTGAAACGCCACAAACGTTATCTTGAGATTGGAAGTAAAGGGTGTATGTTTAGCATCATCCTGTATCCAGAGGAAGAGGCTGTTGGCTCCGTTGGCTACTGGCGAACCGTGTGGAATGATGAAACTGTGTACGAAATTGGGTGGAGTGTCCTCCCTTCATATCAGGGGAAAGGGATTGCGTCCCGTGCAGTGAAGGCTGTAATAGCAAAAGTCAAAGCCGAGCGGAAATACAAGTATATTCACGCATTCCCGTCAATCCATAACCCTGCTTCAAATGCAATTTGTCGCAAGCTTGACTTCAATCTTATTTCCGAATGTGAATTCGAATACCCTCCAGGGAGCTTTATGCGATGCAATAATTGGCGTTTGGAACTTTAACATCCATCAAGGACGGAATAATTAGTGTGTAGGACGAATTATCTCTCTGTAGGTCGAATTATTTTGTGTGTAGGACGGATTATCTCTTGTAGGTCGAATTATTTTGTGTGTAGGACGAATTATCTCTCTGTAGGTCGAATTATTTTGTGTGTAGGACGGATTATCTCTTGTAGGTCGAATTATTTTGTGTGTAGGACGGATTATCTCCCTGTAGGTCGAATTAATTTGTGTGTAGGACGAATTATCTCTCTGTAGGTCGAATTATTTTGTGTGTAGGACGGATTATCTCTCTGTAGGTCGAATTATTTTGTGTGTAGGACGGATTATCTCTCTGTAGGTCGAATTATTTCGTGTGTAGGACGGATTATTCGGTGTATGGGTCGAATTATTTCGTTTTAGGACGAATTATCTCCCTGTAGGACGGATTAAATAGTGTGAAGGACGGATTATCCCCTGTAGGTCGAATTATTTTGTGTGTAGGACGGATTATTCGGTGTATGGGTCGAATTATTTCGTTTTAGGACGGATTATCTCCCTGTAGGACGAATTAAATAGTATGTAGGACGGATTATCTCTCTGTAGGTCGAATTATTTTGTGTGTAGGACGAATTATTTGATTTGTGCGTCGAATTATTCCGTTTTAAGTCGATTTGATCCAATCCACCATCATTCACCATTCACATTAGAGGTTATTGGTCTCATTTTTAATCAAGCAAACAATTCATTCCATGTTTCTTTGCCTGCTTCCTTATCTGCAGAAATCTTTCGTACCTTTTGGTATTTAAATAAGCCCTTTCAAGGTCATTAATGAGTTAATTTAGTTGTTCCTTCAAATAACATTTCATTTCCAAGTATAACTAGCATTATATTCTTCTGGAGTCATTTCTGTTTCTTTGAAAGTAACTGGTTTTTCGTTTGGTAATGTAATAGTCAATTCCGTTTTATCTTCGCTTAATTCTAACGTAAATAATGAAGTTCTATTTTGTTTCTCAACACTATAAAGTACACCAGTAATCTTGTTATCGGTTGGTTCAATTATTTCAAAGTGCCTAATTGGTCCTATGTCATCTTTTGTGATCCTCTGCATTGTAAATGTGCTAATTTCATCTCTTAGAATAACAAGGAACGAACCTTCCGCTACCCAATAGCTATACAAATATTTCCCCAGATACTTCGGTGCATTGTAAGATGGGAGATTACTGGAGGATGTATCTTGCACTTCTGTTTTCTTTTGTATCTGAATCATTTCTTTTTTGATGATTTGTTGTTCGTCGCAAGCAGCAAGGCAACATACAACTAGGAATCTACAGTCATTTTTTGAAAAAGCAAAGGTTCCCCCCCTAAATAGTACTTCAACCCTTTTGATCATTCAGTAAACAAACCCATTATTTGTAATAATATCGACATTTCCTTTTTTTAACTACTAAAAAAGCTATTCCTTAACCTTAATTACTCCTTATTAAAACATGACATAATATAGAAGAGACAGTTAAAACCCCAAGCAATTCCATACTTTTTCGCCTTACCAAAACGGGTAGTGTATGATAGAAGCATGAGTATGATAACGTCGCTCTTTAGGAGGAATGTTCATGAATTCGGTCATTTTATTTGATGGTGAATGCAATTTTTGTGATTCAAGTGTTCAGTTCATTATAAAGCGGGATCCGAAGGGGCTTTTTCATTTTGCTTCGCTTCAAAGTGAAGCTGGACAAGAGTTGCTGAAAAAGTACGATGTTCCTGCAAATATTGATAGTATAGTGCTGATCGAAAAGGATAAGGCTTACTATAAATCGGCTGCAGCTCTGAGGATTTGCCGTCGCTTACAAGGGGCATGGAAAATGTTTTACGGTTTTACCATCGTTCCAAGCTTCATTCGGAACATCGCTTATGACTTTATTGCCAAGAACCGTTACAAATGGTTTGGGAAAAAAGAAGAAAGCTGTATGCTGCCATCCCCAAGTGTTCGAAAGCGGTTTTTATAACGTAAAAAAAGGTAATTCAACTGAATTACCTTTTTCAATGTAACTCCACCTACTTTTAAACGTGGAAATGAATAATGAGCAATCAACTTCTTCATCACCTCTCCCTTTTATAGGCGTTTCTTTCCTTTCTTATTTACCCATTTTAAACTCCCAACACACTTTACAATGTGCTAAAATAAAACAATTATTGCTTTAGTAACTATTGAAATACTGAGTTAAAAAAAGATAAGATACGTAGTCTTTAACATGCAATATTTCAATTGATTAACTTATGAAATTCATTAATTTCTATGTTAGTATGTCTTTTAAAGGATTTTGAAAAGTCTAACTTATAGCTATCATCTATTATTTTTTTTATTATGCTCAAATCATTATCTTCTATTATATATTTGATTCCATAATGTGATTGAGGATATAACTCTGTATGGTTTCTTCTTTGCATTGCCCAATCTTCCCTACTCTTCAACAATTCAAAATTAATTACTTCCTCTAATGGGTCCGTAGTCTCAACCCCATCCATAGTAACTGCAACGTACTCGGCCAATCCCTCATCGAACCACTTCGGAACGGCTGTAATTTTATTTTCACTTAGATATTTAGTCAAATAATAATGTGTATACTCGTGACGTAAATCCCTTCTAAAGAACCATTCATCTGCTTCCCTAACAAGGTTATCGGGTTTAACCAATGCAATTAAATTATAATTTTTATCAAAAAAGGCTCCGATATTTTCTAATTCCGCATACTTTTGTAATTCCTCTAATTCTTCAAATACTATTATATTTATTTTAACATCCATATTAATGGTTCCAAACATACTAGACAATTCTTTATTAAGATTCGTTATCTCATTAATAATTAGATTATTCAATTCATCATTTTCTGAATTGTAAATTTTCACCCCATCTAGCAAATGATATTCTTCCCTTTCTAGTAGTTTTTCCAGATCTAATGTATTATTTCTAGATAAAAAATGATAAACAATTACTAAAGTGCCCAAGACTATTAAACTGATTACAAAACTAATTGCAACGCTTTTAAAAAAATTCATTCAAATGGTTTCCAATTCTTTAAGTTAATAATCCAAATAAAATAATCGTGTTAATTATATTTATTAGAGTTGATTCCATAATTCAAAATAAAGGATGTTCTTGTTGTACACTATAAACTTCTGCCCCTTTACAGCTGGCATTTAAATTTGTCATGGATGAAATAATTATTGTTAGTGCTAAAAATGATGATAGTATTTCTAAAGTAGAATCCTCCTAGGGTGTGTAATCAATTTAATTTTCGAATCAAGCTTCGTTTAATATTTTAAATATTCAGTCTTTGTAAGGCGTGAAAATTATTGAAATACATCTGCCCATATAATCTTTCAAATATGTAATTTGAAAATACTCTTTTTTCATTCTGATTTTTCTGACTTTTTTATACTAACACAACATTTTAATATAATTGTTACATTTTAAAAAAATAATAATATTTTCCCTTTTTAGTAAACAATGTGCAAATAAAACCGATAATATACCGTATATTCTCGTTATTTTTATAAATTAAAATGTTCTCAAGATAATTTTACATATAGTATTTTTACTCGTTAGCTCGATGTGTAGTGGTAAGATCCCTTTTGCAAAAATAAAAAAAGCACTATGAATGATAACATCCATAATGCTCCCTACCTATCCTCTGAACTGACTTTGGAATCCCTCTTGCAAACGACCCGGCAGCTCGACAAGGGTTTCGTTCAATGTATCCAATTTTGTTTCAATCCGATGAAGCAAATAAAGGGTAACAATAATCGGAAATCCGATATCACTGATAAATGGCAGGATTTGATCCACTTTTGTTCACCTCTCTTCTGGTATGGTGAAAAACAGGCTCACCCATTTTCAGGACACGTCCTTCAAAGATGAGCCTGCCTGCTGACAAGTTAGATAAGTTCAACATCCTCGACATTACGCTCGACAAGGCGTGCTCCTTTAATACTGACAAAGTCGCCCGATGATGCAACGAAGGCATTCCCCGCAATCATTTGCTCCATTGCCGATTTGACTGTATTCGCATCAACCGGCTCCTTCGGATTTTCAACGGAAATCGTCGCTGACTTTCCTTCCTCTGTTACGAAAATCATTTCCAATACTCTAGCCATTTTGTATCACCTCCTGTTTTTTCAACCTTTTGCTAAAAGCCGATTAGCCAATCAATGAATTCGTATCCACTCTGGTCACTTCACCCATTGGATAATTCTGCACGCTTGCAATCGCTGTTGCTGCCGAAAACAACTGATCCGCCGTCGCCTCAACCTTGATGTTCGAAAATGACCTACGCTTGAAAACAATAGACCCCTTTTCATTTAATCCCGTCTCAAAATCAATCCTTAACGTACTTGATACTGGAATTTGGTTTGCCATGTCGCTCACCTCCTTTCACACTCTATATAAACTTTTACGAGGTGAAAGTAGCATGGTGGTGAAAGTTTTTTTATTTTCATTTAATGATACGCAGCTGTTATAAATAAAAATAAAGAAGCCACAATCCAATATTGGAATGTAGCTTCTTCCTATTAATAAGAAAAGGTGATTTTAAGTCACCATGTTTCATTATGATGCAAGTGGATCCGTTTCTTTTTTCATTTCATCCTCTTCTGGTAAACGAATGAATTTAACAATCACCGCACTAGCTAGATAAAGGATCGCAAAAATCCATACAACCCCTTCTGCTCCAGCCGAACCGATAAAAGTCATGGCTATAGCAGGTGCAACGAATGAAGACAAACCGGCCGCAAAATTCAAAATAGACATGGCCGCTCCTTTGTCTTCACCTGCAACGGATGGAACCAATGCACCTATAGGTACATAACCAGCTAAACAAGCACCCCATATAAATCCAACAATACTAGTTGCAATGAGGTTTCCATTTGTGATCATTGGTGTGTAATATAATAGAAGGGTAAAAATAGCACAACCGACTCCACCAAACCAGATGATTGTATTTTTCCATCCGAATTTATCTCCAACGAAACCAAAAACCAAATTAAAAATAATGTTTCCTAAGAAGATCGTACCCCATAATTGTAACCAGACAGATGTTTCAATTCCATGTTCAGCCATATGCATGGGTAAGAAAACCGGAAATCCATATGATCCTACACTATTAATAATTCTTACAACACCACCAGCAGCAACTCTTGGATTTGTTTTCAAGATGGTGATGCCCTTTAAGAGCTCATTCACTGCTTCTTTTTTGCTAGATATCTGTTTCTTTTCAAATTTGTCTTTGTTGATGACTATAGCAAAAATCGTACCTAGGCATACCCAGAAAATAGAGGTCCATAATGTGTTGACATAACCTAGGTATTGAATAGCGTAGCTTGAATACCAAGAGCCAAGTACCATCATTCCAGCACAATAAGCTACCCAAAACCAACCGACAGCTGTGCTTAATTTATTTTTAGGTGATCGATAAATGACCCATGTTAAAAAAGAGTAAGCAAATAAAGGATAGCCGAAACCTTTAATAAAATAGGTGATAAGCATAACAGGATAATTCATACTTTCAAAACCAAAAGTGATAAATCCTGCAGTCCCAATAACATAAAACAATAATCCCATAGACATAGACTTCTTTGGTCCAAAAACATCTAAACAAACACCTGAAAACCAAGAAGAAAGAGCTATAGAAATTCCGTATACAGTAAAAATGGCCGCTGACTGCTGAACAGTCAATCCATTGTCAACTAAGAAAGGGCTTAACCAGCCAGCTTCAAGTCCGTCTCCCATCATAAAGAGCATAACACCTAAAAAACCCCAGCTTAAACTTTTAGGTATTCCAATTCTATCTAACATATATATCTCTCTTTTCTATCTTATTTGGATTTAAGCTATATTGGTCTTTGAAAAAGAACTGTTGAGCTTGTTTCCACTCCTCATACTTCCATTCATCGTAACTAGCCTCATTTGTAATCGCTTTGATATCGCCTGATAATACACTGTTTACCCCTAATGTCTTATTGCAGATAACGGCAGATCCGACAACGGATGCCTGATTGAACCCTTGATGAATGCGCACTTCTTTTTGAAGGAGATTAGCTACAAATTTCGTTAACGTTTCACTTTGAAAACCACCTCCACAAGCCCATACATATGGCAAATCGTAAGGAATCACTTCGCATAATTTGTCGAAATGCCATTTGACTGTACAAGCAATTTCCCATAGAGCTGAAGCTACAAAATGAGCACGGGTTAAGTTTTCTTCTAATGGTGTATTAAAAATGAAGCCACCTTTTTTCGTCGCATTTTTCTCATCTGTCAGATACATGCCTAACGTTGATACACAATCAATCGTCGTAAGCTTACTCATTTCCTCTTCCATTAGTTGATAACTCTCATTTGGGTAGAAAATATTTTTTAATTTCTGATAATTAAGCCCAGTTATTCCTGGGTTTGTTTCTAACAGCCATTGATTTTTATTCGTATGGGCATTTGTCCATGCTCTTCGTTTAGAATCCACACTATATTCATCAGTAATATGGCAAATAGGGGTGGTCGTTCCAGATACGATGATGACATCACCTTTTTCGGCAAACGTGCTTGCGATAGCCAGCTGTGTATCACCGCCTCCTACTACGATTAAAACCTTTTCGTCCAATCCCAGCATCTGAGCCATATTCGGTGTAATTTCACCAAGGATCGAACCAGACGATTTTAATTCGGGTAACAAGTCTACCGATATCCCGAATTGTTCACACAACTCCTCTGACCATTCTTGTTTCTGAACATCATATAGCAGTGTTTCGGTCGCTTGTGATGGCTCATAGACGAGCACGTCACTTAATTTATAGGCAACCCACTCACTGATGCTTGTAAAGTATTTAATTTTATCCCATAATTGCGGCTGCCTCTTTTGCAGGGCGACCAGCTTTAAAGCTGAAAACAATGCAGAGGGTAATCTACCTGCCCTTTCATAAATAAAAGGTTGATTTGAAAACTCCTTTTCCCATTCGCGGCCTCTATTATCAATATTAGGTAACCCGATAAACGAGTGCCCATCCTGATCCTGCAAAACAATTCCTTGCCGTTGACTAGTGGACGTTATTGCCTTGATTGAAATGTGCTGAGCTTTAGCCATCGCCTTTTTTGCTAATTGAATAAGCTGTTTCCAAAGTAATTCAGGTGAAAAGTATCGACTATCAGGATAAAGAGGTTCAATTTCATATTGTATATCCTCTCTCTCAATAGAGACGACTTCACCTGTTGTCTCAACGATAGCCACTCTTGCATTTCCAGTACCGATATCAAATACTAAATAACCTTCTTTTATAGCCATTTTTTTCACTCTTCTTTCTTATGACTTAACTTCTAGATTTTTTCTGTTATATAGAGTTGGAATCTGAAGAGTATGTTGTGTTGTCCACTTTGTTAACGCTTGGTTCATTATTGAGACGTGATGATCCTCAACCTCATAACTTGCGCCGGCAAGATGAGGAGTAGCTAATACATTGGGCAATTTAATTAATTCATAGTCACTTTGTTCAGGCGGCTCTTGATAAAACACATCTAATATCGCCCCCCTAATCTTTTGTGCTTTTAATACTTGTACAAGCGCATCTCTTTCAACCACGACAGCCCTTGACATATTTACAAAGATTGCCTCTTCTTTCATCAGTCCCAAAAAGTGTTCATTGATCATCCCGATCGTTTCCTCTGTTCTAGGGAGGTGTATGGATACCACATCACTTGTCGAAAAAACGTCTTCTAAAGAAGCCCGAACATGATTAGGATTATCACTCTCTACATAAGGGTCATAGTATTTTATCGAACATTGAAAACTTTCAAGAACCGCTGCAATTCGCTGGCCCACGGCCCCAAACCCCACCATTCCAATTGTTTTCCCAAAAATTTCATTTCCTTTAAACTTTAAATAGGCTTGGAGATAGTCTTCATTCCATTTTTCCTCCTTCAACCATTGATTGGAAGGAATGGTATGCCTTAAAAATGTAAGGAGATTACCGACAAATAATTCTGCAACAGCCTGAGCATTACGTGCTGGAGTGAAAAAGACGGGAAGTCCCCTTTTTGTTGCACCTTCCACATCAACATTAGAAGGCATGCCACGACACACACCCACAAATCTCAATTCAGGTACTTCAGCGAATACTTTTTCTGTTACTTGATCTAACTCAGTAATTAACCCCTCCGCCTTAGACTCTTTTAATAAAGAGATCAACTCTACTTCGTTATAGGCCCTTCCATTTTCCTTCCAAGGTTGATAGGTAGCCTTTCCAAATAACTCATTTAATTCCTTGATGCCCGCTTCGTTATATGGTGCTGTTACTAGAATGTTCATTTTTACATCTCTCTCCTTTTGTGTAACGACTTTACATGTCAGTAACTCACTTCTTAAAAATAAAAAAATCTCTTCCCGCTAAGACGGAAAGAGATAATTACTTCATAATATCGTTCTCACAACAATAAAATAAAAGGCCACTCTTTCTATCTTTCAAGCTTCGCTTGCTGGAATTGGCACAATAATGTTGCCGAGGCTTCAAAGGGCCAGTCCCTCCACCTCTCTTGATAGAAATTTTACAATATTATATTGGTTTAACTATTTTTTCAATTAATAGAATATACCAAATATAATGAATTTCAAAACGGAAGTCAATATTTATTTGAACTTTCTAAATATTCTCTCCGTATGATATAATCTATGAATCATTTTTTTCATGAAAGGATACTGACATGCAATCATATAAAGATATAGAAAATGGTGTAGTCCTTTCAGTCTGTTCTCTTGATTGCCCAGACCAATGTGGTTTACTTGTACACAAAGAGGATGGAAAAATCAAGAAAATTAGTGGTGACCCAAATCATCCAGTGACGAAAGGGAATATTTGCAACAAGGTTCGGAATATGGGTGAACGGATTTATGATAGCAAGAGAATTAAGACACCTTTAAAACGCGTGGGAAAAAAAGGTGAGGGGAATTTCGCCATTATTAGTTGGGAAGAAGCGATCGATACGATCACAAATCATTGGAAAAATCTTATTTCAGAGGAAGGGGCACAAACCATTCTTCCTTACAGTTTCTATGGGAATATGGGGAAACTCGCTGCAGAAGGAATGGATCGCCGTTTTTTTAACCGCCTCGGATCAAGTCAACTTGACCGGACCATCTGTTCAGTTGCTGGCTCAACAGGCTACCGCTACACAATGGGGGGGAGCTACGGTACAGACCCAGAAGAGATGACCGAAACTAAGTTATTCATCTTTTGGGGAATCAATGCTGTAAGTACAAATATGCATCAAGTAACAATCGCACAAAAAGCAAAAAAATCAGGAGCTAAAGTCATTGTTATTGACGTTCATAAAAATCAAACCGGACGAATGGCCGATTGGTTCATTCCCATTCTCCCAGGGACTGATGGTGCACTAGCATTAGGAATCATGCATATACTCTATAAAGAAAAGCTAGTGGATCGATCGTTTTTAGAGGAATATACGATTGGCTATGAAGAGCTAGAAGATCATCTTGAGCAATATCAGCCACACATGGTTTCTGACATAACAGGCGTTCCCGTAGAAGACATATACAAATTAGCTAGGATGTATGGGGCGATTTCCCCTTCAATGATTCGGATTGGAAATGGTCTTCAGCATCATGATAATGGCGGGATGAGCACTCGGACGATTGCCTGTTTACCTGCTTTAACAGGACAGTGGCTAGTAAAAGGGGGAGGTGCAGTTAAATCCAATTCAGGATTTCTCTCCTTTAATACCGCAGCTTTACAACGTCCTGATCTCAAAAAAACTAAAACACGTACAATTAATATGAATCAAATAGGGAAAGCATTGCTTGAACCGGACAACCCCATTCGCTCATTGTATGTCTATGGAAGTAACCCGGCTCTTGTTGCACCAGAGGCAAATAGAGTAAGAGAGGGTCTAGCCCGGGAAGATTTATTCACTGTCGTCCATGACTTGTTTATAACGGAGACAGCGAAGTTTGCAGACATTGTATTACCATCTACATCTGCCTTTGAAAATACAGATTTTTATACATCATACTGGCATAATTATATCCACTTACATGAGCCTATCATCGCACCCTATGGAGAAAGTAAATCGAACACAGCGGTATTCAGGCTACTTGCAAAAGCCATGGAATTTGACGAACAAACTCTTAAGGATGACGATGAAGAATTAATGAAACAAGCTCTAAACGATTTATCCAATCCTTATTTATCGGATATAACCTATGAGAAACTAAAAAATGAACGCTACATCAAAGCAAGTAAATTGACCGATTTGTTAAAGAATTTACAAACACCTAGTGGGAAAATCGAATTATATTCCAAAGTTATGGAAGAAGATGGATATCCAGCCCTTCCTACGTATATTCCATTAGTAGAAGAGCAGGATTACCCTCTCCAATTCATACCTGGACCGAACCATAACTTTTTAAACTCTACCTTTTCCAATAATGACAAACACATCACACTTGAAAAAGCACCTAAAATATTTATGAATCAAAAGGATGCAGATAATCGAGGAATAGAAGATGGTACAACTGTCCGTATCTGGAATGATCGTGGAGAATGCGAGCTAGTGGTTTCTGTAGGCGAACAGGTCCTTCCAGGCGTCGTAGTCAGTCAAGGTCTCTGGTCAGACATGCCTGGTAAAAAACAACTCGTTAATGCCTTGACTCCAGATCGTATTGCCGATATGGGCGGCGGAGCTACATTCTTTTCAGGGCGTGTGAATGTAGAAAGAATGAATAAGGATGTTTAATTTTTTATATCTTATCTTCCCTTCTTAAAATTTTTTTATGACTAATTAATAAAAAATAGCTTGAACCTTTTTTACTCAAAATACTCCTTTTAACATAAAATAGTCCCCTTTCCATTTATGGTTGGGGGACTTTCTAATGTATAAGAATCCTCAACAATAAACTATAGTTTGAAGTGAATTGAATAAATAATTGTTTCTAATAGCTCGCAAACAAAAAAGTTTTAGAATTAAGCTTCAACCTTAAGAAACCCTAACCTAACGACGAGGCAAAATGCATCTGGCTTTAAATGGAACGACAGGTTCGCTTTTTCTGGGAAATAATATTCATGAAAGGATGTGGATGTTGGATGTCTTTAGAATGGTTCGACAGAGTAAGCGGGGAATTGCAGGATCATCTTAAATCAATTTGTGAAAAATACGATCGAAATGGCAGTTTGATCGTGGAGCGAGGAGCTAAACATCCACGTATCGAATTTTATACAGAGTTGGATGACAATGAGAGGGATTATTTTTCCACTCTGTTTTTCGATCCCCATAATGAAGAATTTTATATGGAATCCTTTGATCCGGATTTAGGCCAGGTTAGCAAGGTGATCTTATCTGATATTGAAGATATCGTTGATGCTGTCCATGAAAGCTTCCATAACTATTTAGAAGGGGATGGCATAGAATATGAATATGATCTCGATGATGAATACGATGAAAATGAACTAATCGAAGAGACTGAGATGTACGAAATCGATGTGGAATGGGAAACACCTGAAGTGACAGCCTATATTCAAGAAAATGAAGTGGAGGTCACTTATCAATTCGGAGTTGTTCAGGAAACTGGAGATGGAGTGCTAAAACGGATTAACCGCATTCGGACAGCAGATGATGATCTGATAAAAGATGAAACAAACTTTATATTCAGTAAGGAAGAAGCTAGCACGATCATCGCTATGATAGCAAGCCATATGGATTCCCTCAGCGAAATGGATTAATAAAAAAAATCTAAAAACCTTGTCCATGATTAACATGGACAAGGTTTTATTAAACAAGAATAAGTTCGTATACCTCCGATAATTGAGTGACCCGTTCTGTATCACTAGCTTCCTTTGCATGCTCAATTTCCTGAGGCAGAATTCGATTAAGGAGTCTAGCTTCTTTGCCGGTAAGCTTATCGATAAGTTCTTCTTCAGAATGAAAGTGTCCATCCTTGATTTTATTATAAATTTCCTGCGCTTCAGGATATTGATCCGTATAGTTAGACAATATCTCACGTAAGTAACCAATCGTACGATCCATCATACCATCCCTCTCAACTATTAGGTGAAAGCTAACAAACTGCCTTTATACCTTCCCCCATTTTGTGATGAGAAATTCCTTGGTTTTTGGCCTCGTAATGAAAAAGGGGTATCCAAATCAATGATTAATCTTTTATTTCTTCATCCCAAAACAAATCATTTAACGTACGTGATAATGCTATACAAATACCAATGCACAAACTTAATGAGGGATTATACTTTCCGGATTCAATCAATCCTATCGTTTGTCTGGAAACACCGACAATCTTGGCTAGCTCATCTTGTGACAAATCCTTTTCCACTCTTGCAAGCTTCAGTTTTATATTTTTCAAAGGAACGCACCTACAATTTCTTATTATCTTCGCTATTTTTCATTCCAATTTTCTTCGCTAGCAAGTATATACCACCAAAAAACAGAAGTAAAATCGGCAAATAAATCATAACCGAAACACACCATACCAATACAAAATACCACAAGCCTTGAGAACTGCCATCTGCATAGGATACAGCACTATTCACCCCCATGATCGTAGCGATGATGAGAGCTAAACCAACCGTACCAAAAATGGTCTTCTTGCTCATCGGTGTTTTACTCGTACGGTCATGCATTTCTACTTCATCCCAGAATACGCCTAAGAAAATGGAACGAGCTAAATAATACACCCCTGATGCCAAAAGAATCACCAACTCCAGATATAATTCCCCGCTGCCTACACCATATTTATATATTTTGAAAAGTACGCTCAATAGACAAATGGCCATAATGACATGATACATTTCTTTATAAATTTTATTTCTTACATTCTCGATTCGTTCATCCGTGATTTTTTTAAATACTTTCATCATTAATCATCCTCCATTCACTTCTATTATATGATTTATTTAACATTTCGCAACATATATATTACATTTAATACTATATAAATTGCAAAGTGTATAAAAAAAAGGGACCCATACTTATGAATGGGTCCCTTTTAGGGGTTTACTCGTGAGTTTTGGGGATTTACTCGTAAGTTTCGAACTTTTACTCGTGAGTTTTCACCATTTACTCGTGAATTCATCATTTAAACAAAACCAAAGCAAAAACCCCATTTCCCCTTTATCCTCCCCTCCCAAAAACACGAACATTAAATCATTTTCACAATTTAATATTCACCTTTTTGTTGATTATCTATAATAAGTTTGCTATATTAACAAAGTAATAATCTTAAATATCATTACTCGTATATCCTCAGTAATATGGTCTGAGTGTCTCTACCTGGTTCCCATTGAAAGAACTAGACTACGAGTTAAAGTATTCGGCTGTTCGGCTTTTTTAGCAGCTTATGATTTAGCATTAGCTTCATTTTTGCTTAATTATCTATACTTTGACTTTCGTAGGTCTAGAAGGTAGAAATCATTCTACAGTTTCTAGACTTTTTTCTGTTGACCAAAACTACGAGGATAACAAACAACAAGGAGGAAAACATAAAGCAACAGTTTTTATAAAGGAAAGAAGCAAAGGAATATGTAGCATTATTAAACCAATTTTTAATATTCGTGTTAAATAATAATAGTATTGATATGTAGGAAGACATAGCTTTAGCTAATTGGCTCTTTTCAATTTTTTATTTTAGAGAAAAACTATCACTAAGGAGATTATTTATGAAAAACAATATGTTAAAAAAATACTCTTTATTAGGCATTATTACTTTACTGTTACTATCAGTAGTTGCAGGTTGTAATTCTACTTCAAAAACTGCAACTGAACAAAAAACTGCTCAAAGGCCTATTATAATTCAAGGTCCAATGCCAATCGAAGCTGAAAATTTCGCAAAAAGATTAGAAAATGTTAAAGAAGAAAAATCAGGAGATTTTGTATTTTACATTGGAACGTTAGACAATTATCCTGTAATAGTTGCAAAAACAGGCAAGGGAATGGAAAACACAGCAGCCGCTACAGCAGTTGCTATTGAAAAATTTAACCCTATCGCAATAATCAATCAAGGAACATCAGGGGGACATGATCCAAGTTTAAACGTTTTTGATATTGTTTTAGGAAAAAGAACGGTAAACATTGGTTCATTAAAAACAGCAGATAAGGCTGAAAACCAAGGAATTGATCCAACTATATGGAAACCTATGGACCTAATGGCTTCTGAAGGAAGTGCAGGAGAAGATCCAAATGCTGAAAAACCCCGTTTCTATGAGGGAGATAAGGATTTACTAGCAGCTGCTAATGCAGTTAAAGATAAATACACTAAGGGTAAGGTTGTCGAGGGTACTATAGGTTCTGCAGACGTTTGGAATAATGAAGTTGATAGAATTAAATGGTTCCATACTAAATACGGTACATCTGTAGAAGAAATGGAAGGTGCCTCCGCAGCACAAATTTCCAAAGCTTATGATGTACCATTCTTGGGTATTAGAGTACTATCTAATAATAAAGTGAATGGTGGTAAATACAACCCAAATACAGCAGTGACAAATCAAGAATATGTTTATGAAGTAGTTAAAAAATATATATCTACAATGCCAAGCAAATAATAGCTTTAATTGAATAAAGAAGAGCACATATTGTACATGACAATATGTGCTCTTCTTTATTTAGGCCAATAGTAAAGTCGTTACGATTATCATAACTTCACTTATCATTAAATAGCGGGTACTATTCATTTCTTTTTACTCATCTATTTCAATGGGGGTTTGTCATATATTTTCCTGAAATTCTCTTTCTTCACTGGTAATCACTCCATATTTAAAGACAATAATTCATGCAATCGATTAAAAGACTCTTGATCTTTAAAAGTTCATGAAGTCTAAGGTTTGCCAATTTACAGGACAATACGATAAAGCGAAGCAAAAAAACACCACAAATATCGATTTGCTTGTCTGCAAAAACGGATTGTGGCTCTACCATGCTAACAATTCCCACTATTTCTTATATTACGGATATATGAGGTTTTCCTTCCCCTTTTTCACTAACCTTTTCAATTTTCTCAACAAACATTTGGAAAACTTTTCTCTTTTCTTCCAGTTCTTTTATTGATCCTTTCAATTCGTTCACTTTTTGTTCAAAAGGTTTATGATAGAGCTCGCGAATGTTTCGAATAATTTCATCATTAATAGTGGATTGTACAACTTGTTTGGTGATATTGAATTTGTAGGAATAAACCTTAAGTTCAAGTTTAACTTCTTCATATTCTTTTTCTATCGCATTTAATAATTCACTAATTTCTTCTTTCCATTCACCTAAAGACTTTTTCACATGTTCCTCCAACTTTACTCCCCCTCTTTCACTGTAAAAAAACTTCTACATAAAAACTCATTTTACCAATTCTTCATTTCGGTTTCTTTTCTGGTTAATTACTTAACAAATAAATTTTTATTAAAAAAAGATAACAGTGCACCCCACTCTTCAATAAAATGGAAAATATTGAAATCCTTTTTATTTAAAATAGTACCTGCCATTTCATTGGTTACATTTGGGGGATTTTTTATATAGGGGGACACCTTATTCCTCCTTGCTAAATGTTAAGCTGAGGCTATTTAATGTGTAGAGTCTAGCGGTAAAAATGAATAAATCATTGTAGTTATTTTCTACGTACTCTTCTATAATGCTCATCCCTTTTCTAAATCTATCAACTAATAAATGAGTGTAGTTTTCATCCCAGGTAAACCGATTGATTCTCAGAAGCTCATCTGCTAATACTTGAAACTTATACTCCTCAACAAGAAGTTTTAATTGATACACTTTATCTGTATGTAAACAAAAGATATTGTTTTTAGTTTCATGATGTTTATGAACAAATTTAATGAAACCATTTATATTTTTAGCCAACATATTCGCTATTTGCATCTCGAAGTTCATTTCTCCATCTCCTCACTGTCTAAAATCTAATACATTACTATGAAGAGTGTATGTTTTGAGATGATATTTTAACACCAACAATAGGAAAGTAGCAGTTGATGAACTGACCAGTTGAAACTATTTGGAGTTGAAAAAATCGATTCTAAAAAATTTAAAGGTGTGACAAAAAAAAAAGAATAAGAATTTAATAGAGTGGATAGACTAATAAAAAAGGAGTGGGAGATTATGGAGATTAAAACTAAAGAAGCAACGAAAGAAATGTGGAGAGAAATTAATGATTGTATAACTCGAATAATTGATGAAAAACATGATTTATCTTTTCAGAAGAAGAGCAATGATAATTATATGAATCTATATATTCAAACAGCCGTATTACACACCTTATTTGGACTTTCAGATGAACTTAGGAAGATTGAAAGGAAATATACCGAATTGTGATGTTTCTTGAAAAGTCATGGCTAAATTTAACTTTATGGTGGATTAGGATAAAAAATTCCCCAAGAGAGCCTTTAATACCAAAACAAAATCCTTTCTTTCCTAATCCACGTTTTCTTTTCGTCCCTATATATACCTCTTTGTTATCCCATCCAAAATCCATTTTACTTTCCTCCCCTTTAATTTATTAGTTGCAGTATATGCTTTTAAATGAAACCAAAAAGGCCCCTTATTTTTTTCCTTAAAACCGATGTTTTTGGTAATATCTTATGAACAAAAAAAAGAACCCCTCAACAGTGTTGTGTGAGATTCATGAACATTAGTATTTATTGCTGCCAACTAAACTTTTTTAGGTTTTCCTTTTCCAAACGAACACTCCTTTCTGCATATATTGAATCAATATATTCTAGTGGGGCTGTCTCAAAAGTTCATTTATCTTTTGAGACAGCCCCCTTTAAAATTAGGTTTCAACGTGATTAGATTCCCGGTGTAGATGAACTTTCAGGAATATTTTCATAGTCTGATGGATTAAGATTATGAACCGATCCATCTGTTACACCATTGATAATACCCATTAGACCCGTTTCAACTGTTTTTACTAGCTGGCCTTTCTTTTTTTGCCCAAAGTTTTGTGTTTGTCCACTAACTTCAAATTTATAAAATTTCCGTCAACTTCTATTAAACTTCGTGAGATTAAAAAGCAACTGCTTGCTACGTACAACGGAGGACAAGGTTAATAACAAATTTAGTAAATCTTGAAAACTACTATGACTCTGTGTCACAATCAAAAAGAGATACGCAGATTTACTTGTGACGTTAAGACAGACCTGGGCAACCCGCTGAAATGAAAGGTTGAACCATTTCTTCTCTGCAGGTGACGGACTCACACACCATGTACTCAATTACAAATAAGGAGGACATAAATCATGAGGACAATGAAACTTGGAAACAGTACATTAGAGGTGCCGGTCGTTTCAGTCGGCTGCATGCGAATCAATTCGTTGGACAAAGCGGAGGCTGAGCACTTTGTACAAACGGCGATGGAAGAGGGTGCGAACTTCTTCGACCATGCTGATATTTATGGCAGTGGCGAATGTGAGGAAATATTCGCGGATGCCATCGCAATGAACGCGGGCATTCGTGAAAAGATCATCCTGCAATCTAAGTGCGGCATACGTAAGGGGATGTTTGATTTTTCCAAAGAACATATCCTCGAATCGGTGGACGCAAGCTTGAAGCGGCTGAAAACGGATTATCTGGATATTCTGCTTCTCCACCGTCCGGATACGTTAGTAGAGCCGGAAGAAGTAGCGGAGGCCTTCGATATTCTTGAAAGCTCAGGAAAAGTGCGCCATTTTGGCGTTTCCAACCAGAATCCGATGCAGATCCAGTTGCTGAAGAAGTCAGTGAAGCAGACGATTGTGGCAAACCAACTGCAATTAAGCATCACCAACGCCAACATGATCTCCAATGGATTTAATGTAAATATGGACAATGACCACGCTGTGAACCGGGACGGCAGTGTGCTGGATTTTTGCAGACTGAACGATATCACCATTCAGCCTTGGTCACCTTTCCAATACGGATTCTTTGAGGGAGTATTCCTTGGAAACGACAAGTTCCCTGAATTGAATCAAAAGATTAATGAAATCGCGGACAAATATGAGGTTAGCAACACGACTATCGTCATTGCATGGCTTTTACGCCATCCCGCACACATGCAACCAGTCATCGGTACGATGAATGAAGGCCGGTTAAAGGATTGTTGTAAGGCAAGCGATATTCATCTTACTCGCGAAGAATGGTATGGTATCTATCGTGAGGCAGGCAATGTGCTGCCTTAAAACATGCAAATCAACCTTTATTCTGTGCTATGAAGATCAAATCTATAATAAAGAAGCCCCTTCACGGCCAAATAACAAAGCACCCTCAAGTCTTCATTGACCAAAGGGTACTTTGTTTTTGACTAGACTCAGCCAAAAAGACCAATGGGTTTCCCTTAGGATAGTATCCGGGTTGTTTTTGGGGTAAACAGGGGTGAAGCTGAGTAGCATGTTATTAGGAAGGTTGTTTTACTATCCAACAATAAAAGAGCAGGGATTTCCCCTGCCATTAAATGAGTGAAAAATATTATATAATTCCTGTATTAGGGTATTTATAATACGCTAATTAATATGTCTATCATTCAATTTATATTTATAGGCCAATAATAAAATAGTAGAGTCGTTACGATTATCATAGCTCCACTAATCATTAAATAGGCTGGGTATCTACGAGTAATATTCATTTCTTTTTTCTCATCTATTTCAATGGGAGTTTGTAATATATTTTCCTGAAATTCTCTTTCTTCTTTGGTAATCACTCCATATTTAGAGCCAATAATTAATGCGCTTATGCTTAGGATTAAACCAATAATCACAGGGTTAAAGTATACAGGAAGGTTAACTCCGAACATGCCTAAGCCTTCACCAAGAATAACACCAAAGAAACCAAAAATTATACTCCAGAAGGCACCTTCTTTTGTTAATTTTTTTGAAAATACGCTTGCAAAAGCTATTGGACCCCACGAAGCTGCAAATAATGTAGCAGCAAAGTAGCCAATCCACATAACTGCAGGTGGTTGCAACAAACCAATTAATAAAATAACTAAGCTAATAATAACCATGGAAATTCGACTGGCACGTAAAAGGTATTTATCTGTGTATTCCTTATTTCTTGATTGTTCCATGATATCTCGTGTTATACTGCTCCCTATTATCTGAAGGAAACTCGAACAGGAAGATAAGGCAGCAGCCATGATTCCACTAACAATAATAACCCCGAGCCACGTAGGGACAATATTCATAGCTGCCCATATAAATACCTTTTCAGTTGGTGCGATATCTGCTTTGATGGTGGTAATAGTTGAAATGCTAATATGGAGAAATAGATAGACTGTCAAAATTGATATTGTTGCCCAAACACCAGCACGAATCGCTACGTGTTCATTTTTAGCCATTAAATATCGGCTACTTTGCCATGGACTTACGGCAATGACTATTCCCCAAACTAAGCCCATAATAACTGCCCAGGCCAATGCTTCCCAAGGAGTTCCCATAGAGGCACCTGGTCCTGTAATACCATGCCAACTTAATAAATCAGGCCTTTCAGCTAGATTCGCTGCCTTTGTAATGGCATTAGGAAATCCACCTGCAGATTTAATAATATAAGGAAAACTAAGATAAGTAGCGATTGAGAATAAAAAGAACATGACAGTATCATTTACCATAACGCCTTTCGCCCCAGATAGGATCGTAAATGATGAATAGACTAGCCACATGATTATCAAGGCTATCGGATATGAAACACCAGAAACCTCTGCCAACAAAACCGCAGCTCCTTGAGTAACAGCAACCAAGTATGCAGATATGCCAAGAATTGTAGTAATAGCAGCTGCCAGTCGTACTTTCTTGGAATGAAAGCGATTACCAAAATATTCAGGAACCGTTAATGATTTGCTTCTTCTTAAATATCTTCCAAAAAGGAAAACCCCGAATATATAGCCACTTGCATTAAAGATAACAAGGATAAGTAGCAGGATAGGATACCCTTCATAGGAAAATCCCGCTTCCCCCATAAATGATACGGTGCTTAAGAAAGAAGCAACAAGAGTACCAGTAATCATCAATGTGTTTCCACTTCGTCCCGACACATAATATTCTTCAGAACTTTTCACTTTTCTGAATAAAAAAATACCGATTGATACATAAACACAAAAGGATACGATGATTCCTATGAGGAAAGCCATTTACACCCCCACCTTTTCAATCGGACTTTTTTCTTTTATTGCCTCTTGATTTCTCTTCATTTTAATCAGAAAAACGTTTGTGATCCACCCCATGACAATTAACGAACCCCCATAACTCAAGCTAAAAATTAACTCTCCCATTTGTTGACCCCCTTAACAATATTGAAAATAATCAATAGTGAAGTATGCAATATCCATACCAACTTTTCGAATTTTCAGATATCAACAAAGATTATAGTTAATTACTCTCATCATATACAAATTGATATTTGCCAAGTTTGCGCATGATCGTCGTTTGGCTAACCTCCAGAGCTTTGGCCATTTTCCGGGTGGATTTATATGTAGAAAGGGCTTGAGACAATAATTGCTTTTCCGTTTCCTCTAACGCTTTTTTCAAGGGAATGATTCCTGTTAAATTGACTAGCGCCGTATCTTTGTAGGTCAAATCGGAAGGCAAATCCTCTATCGTAACGATAGGTTTTCTAGCCGTCACGACAATTTGTTCAATTACATTTTCCAATTCCCGAACATTACCCGGGTAATCCTGCAGCTGCAGAATTAACTTGGAATGATCATCTATACTGATTGATTGTCCGTATTTCTCATTGAATTTCTTCAGAAAATAATCAGTTAATAATAGGATATCTTCCTTTCGCTCACGCAGCTGCGGGATTTCCAATGGAACAACATGCAACCGATAATATAGATCTTCTCGAAATTGATTATTTTTGATCATTTGTTTCAAGTCTTTATTCGTAGCGGAGATAATACGAATATTCACCTTTTTCTCCTTGGTTCCCCCTACTTTCATGAATGTTCTATCTTGGACTAGATGCAGGATTTTCACTTGAATGTCGAGCGGCATTTCCCCGATTTCATCAAGAAACAGTGTGCCTCCATCAGCACTCTCAACAAGCCCTTGTTTCCCGTGCTTATTTGCTCCTGTAAAAGCACCGCTTTCGTAACCAAATAGTTCGGACTCAATTAGAGCCGATGGAATCGCGCCGCAATTAACTTGAATGAATTTCTTATCCTTTCTATTGCTAAGATCATGAATGATCCTTGCTAAAACCCCTTTCCCGACTCCGGTTTCTCCATGGATGAATATCGAAGAATCCATCGGGGCCACTTTTTCAGCTAATTCTAGAACATTTATCATCTTATTGGAATTGGTAATGAAGTTATTGAAGGACACGGTTTTCTTACTCTGTGAATTTTCATTTTGTGTTAGTTGATTCCTTAGGTTCACTTGATTTAATTTACTCTTCATTTCAACCAATTCCGTGATATCCCTGGAATTCGAAACAATTCTATACAGATTCCCTTCCTCATCGAAAATAGGCTTTGCTGTGCAGAAAACAGTCAACCCATGCGGATAGGTTTGCTCAGCTGAATGGACCGCTTTTGTTTTCATTGTTTTTAAGGTAACGGAATTGACGATCAGTCCCTTTTCAACTAACTCTTTAATGTTCTTATTAATAAAGGCTTCCGGCGGCAGTCCTGTAAGTTTCTTACATGATTCACTCACGAATAACGTGTCCCCATTTGCATCCGTTACGAAAATTTCATCATAACTGGAATGTAAGATTTGGGTAAGCTCTTTTACTTTCTTTCTTGTCACCTCTAACTCTTCATGCAGGGATTCATTTAGACTTATTAAGCTTTTAAGCTTCTTTTTAAGTATCATTCCCCTCACTTCATAGATCGGATAGCATCTATATTGGTTATCACTATGTTGAATCGCAAAATCATAGTGACTCAAATCCTCTTCATTTAGCTTATCTAAATCAGCTACAACAACAAACGATTGATTAAGATATTCAATGATTTTCTGATTTTGACCCACGCTATCTAATTTCTTCAAAAAGAGACCTTCATCTAAAATGCCCAGGATTTCCAAGTGGTTTTTCATGACAATAAAAGGAGATGAATGTATTTTCAGTAATGACTTTATATCCAAAATAGAAATATCGGAAAATACAATTAGTGATTCCTTTTTTAATTCGGTATCCATCCAATCACCCCATCATTTGATTTCGAACCGATTTTGTTACACTTTTCTATACGCAAAGAAATAAGTGACACTTTCCTAAGCTACGAATGTCCATATATCAACCAATTTAAAGCTGAACCTATTATGAATCACCACATTTCAAAAAAGGTTCAGTTTATATATATAAAATACTCGATTCATGAGCCATTCCCTCTTTATAAATGTAAAAATACTATTTTCATCCAGATTCCCGGAACGGCATGGTTATTGCATATTGAACCTATATGGAGATAGGTAGAAGGCGATTGCCCTCTAACTCTCATTCTATCTAAAATTAGGGAGTGGTCATAATCATGGCTCAATTCAAGCATCTGTTTACCAATTTAATGATTGGTCATACTGAATTAAAAAATCGAATTTTAAGTACAGCTCATCAAACAAATCACGTTGTTGACGGAATCCCCACTTCGGATATGGTGGCCTATCATGAAGCCCGCGCTATTGGGGGCGTCGGATTAATCATCCTTGAAGCAGCATCCGTACATCCATCCGGCATGCTTACGTCTAAAACGATTGCAGGATATGACCAAAAGATTGTCAATGCCTACAAAGAGCTTTCCGAAACGCTCCATTCATATGGAACAAAGGTTTTCTCTCAGCTATTTCATGGCGGAAGGGAAGTCGTATCGAGCGACTATCGAAATGCAGCATGGGCGCCATCCGCCGTTCCAAGCTTGCGCTTCGGCGTCATGCCAAAGCCCATGAGCTTAGAAGATATTGAAGGAGTGATTGAAGGGTTCGCCCATTCAGCCAAGTTGGCCAAAGAAGGTGGACTTGATGGGGTAGAAATCTGTTGTTCACATGGATACCTTCCTGCCCAGTTTTGGTCACTACATACAAATCAGCGTACAGATGAATATGGTGGTTCATTTGAAAATCGGATGCGATTCATTGTAGAGATTTTGGAAAGAGTATGGGAAAGAGTTGGGGAAGACTTTACAGTTGGCATTCGCATGAGTTCAGATGAATTGACGATGGATGGGACAACGATGAAGGATTCCGTGCAAATAGTCGAATATCTCACGGAAAAAGTCCGATTAGATTTCATTAACGTCACAGCCGGTGATTCAAGCACCTTCGAGGGATCAACTCATATTGTGCCGCCATCACCGATAAAGCACGCTTACCTATCACCCCATGGATTCAAAATCAGAATGGCAGGAGCCGTCCCGGTCTTTGTCGGTAATAGAATCGTCGACCCTGTTGAAGCTGAACAGATTGTTTCAACAGGTAAAGCAGATGTAGTAGGGATGACTAGAGCCTTAATTGTCGACCCTGACATGCCTAACAAAGCAAAAAATGGCGACTTACAAGCAATTGATGCATGCATAGGCTGTTTACAAGCCTGTATCGGTCACTATCATAAAGGACTGCCAATTGGCTGTGTCCAAAACCCAACAACAGGTAAAGAAGCATGGATTTTAACAGAATTAAAGAAAACGAGAAACAAACAGAATGTCCTAGTGATCGGCGCCGGCCCTGGCGGATTACAAGCAGCCATAACAGCCGACTCACTGGGTCATTCCGTTACATTGATCGATCAAAGCAAATCAATCGGCGGCCTGCTCCGTACCATGCGCAAAGCACCAATGCGACATGAACTGGCAGAATCGATGCTCGATAACTATTCCCGGAAATTAATGAGAAGCAATATAAAAGTGCAATTAGGCAAAACGGCAACCGCCCAAGAAATATCCGAATCGAAACCGGACGCCATCATCTGTGCAACAGGCTCACGACCTTATACACCAGCCATTGAAGGAATGGATGACCCACGGATCATCATGATGGATGACCTCTTCAGCTCAAATAAAAATGTTGGGGACAACGTGTTAATATTCGACTTTGGCGGTGACTGGCCTGGCATGGAAGCAGCTATTTATTTAGCAGAAAAAGACCACCAAGTAACACTCATTTCATCCAGACTGCACATTGGCGAAACCGTTCACCAATATCTCAGGAATGAGTACCTAAAAAAACTATACAACCTAAACGTCACACTCCTTCCCCATTACGATATCGGGGCAATCAAAGAAGACCATGTCATTATCCGAAATCTATTCACCCAACAAAAAGAAGAACTAAAGAATTGGGACTCCATCGTCCTCTCCCTTGGCCGCATTCCCAATACAGAGCTATTCGAAGAAATGAAAGGTCATGCTCCCATCGTGAAACAAATAGGAGACTGTCTTGGACCGCGTACTATCGAGGAAGCTACGCATGAAGGGATGATGAGTGCTATTAGTTTATAGAGGGAAAGAGACATTCCTTTTGGGGAATGTCTCTTTTGATGATTAACCTTTTCCTAAAAAAAATTCCTTTTGAGAAAACCTTTTTCTCTACTTTTTTCTTCAAGAAAATAATATCAAGGATATCTATTTCAATATCGCATAATTCAGGTACAACTGGTTCAATGGTCTTAGCACCATGCTTCTTTTCTAACTCTGTATTATAGATATCCTCAATCCTTCTTCTTCTTTGCTAATAATCTTCACCAACTGTTCACTATATAAACGAGCCTGTATCAATTACGCAAGAGGTTGATCCAACAACTGATTATTGATTTTCAATACGGCAAGCAAGCTCGAATAACTCACTTGAAAATTGTCCAACGAACTCAAATAAAGAATGATTATGCATATTTATCCTTCATGTGGCCTTACTATTCTAATATGATTCCTATTCAGTTTAAAAAAATAATAACAATATACCAATTAAACCCTCTTATACTCACTTTATAAAAGTTTGAAGATCCTTCTTCTCCAAAAGTAGTACCTATCTTTAAATCGTTTAACCTTAGAACGGAATTTATTATATTAGAGTACATAATCATTAATACATATAAAAGAAGCCCAATTCCTAGAATGAAACCAGGCTACTTCAAACTAAATAAAAATTCAAGCTGTCCCGAATGATAGTATAATTTTAATTTTAGAACTTTCTTATATTATCTTCATTATTTTCTCCAAGCGAGTTGTGTGCTGATGTTAAGTAATTAAAATATATTTATATAAGGGTAGTACACCTTAAAAATCAACCAACATTATTCGAAATATGAATTTTTCTACTTTCTTTTCCTCCTTCTCTATCAATAGGGAAAATAAATTTGGATAATGCATTATTTATTAACATCTTCCTTCTCATGATAATATCAATTAAATTTGAAAAGAAGTAAGCGAATGCTAATTTTCCTTGGTCCATATCATAAAATGAATATTCATTATTGTTATTTCTAACAAAAATAGAGTCTCCAAAGGCTATATGATTAACTTCATAATCAACATTTTCAAAATCCCTTAATACCTTTACAGTATTCAACTCATCTTCAATATTTCTAGGAGTCAAATTAGATTTGAAATAAAAAATACCATTAAAAACCTTAAATATATTATCACAAAACTCCTTTTCTAAGCTTTTTTTTATGAGCTCATAATTCTGACTTGCATTTTCCAACTCTTTTTCTAGTTTGTTTGGATAATGGGTAGTTTTAACTTCTATAATTCCATATACACTTGCAGGTATTACAACTACTAAGTCTCCTGATTTAAATAAAGGAGCAATGTTTGCATCATAAATAATAATATCTATTTGATTTGTAGTATGAAAATTTTCATCAATAACAAAACCAGAACCAACCTCTACAGTGGAAGGCAAAATTTTCCTCAAGTATTCAATAAGTAAGTATTCCCTATAATTACCTTCTGGGAAATTCTGAGAATTTCTCGGTGTTACGTTTTTAATTAGAGTACCTAAATTTTTAATTTGTTCTTCATCTAGAATCCATTCATCCAAGCTAGAATTTTCGAAAAATATATCTAACGCTTTGCTTTTATTTGCACGATTATTCGTATTGCCATCGATATTTTGATTATTATCTCTTAGAAATCCCCTTACATCTTGTTGTAATATCTCACTTTCAAAAATATTCCACAATTCTCCGTTAGTTTGCTTAATAGCTTCTTTTTTAAATAATTTTTTCAGGATATTTTTGATCTCATTAATCGGCAATCCTTCTTCAAGACCTAACTGAAGCTTATGATATATTGTTCCATTTTCAAAAGGTAGAAAATAACCTAGTCTATCAACCTTACTTTTTAACTCTAGTGCAATCGATTCATGGTATTTTTCTTTATCATTTAACATTTACTTGACTCCTTCGATTAGATTCAATGTAGCAAAATAATTCAATAGTTTGTAGTTACTTGTATTGGTGACGTTTTGTTTTACGATACGTTTTAAAATGTTCGAGCCTTGTTGGTCTAAACAGTAACCTCATAAATGAAGTTTGTCTTTGCAAAATTTAGAATGTGAATTTCAAAAAAATTGATCCTGATTAAAATCTCCTCTACAATTATATTATTAAATGAAAAAATAGGGGAATTTCATAATGAGTATAAACAAACAGTTTCATTCAGATGGATTAGTTAATATCACTTCTTTATTACACGGACAAGATCGTTATAAAATTCCAATTATGCAACGTAATTATGTGTGGAGTAAAGAAAATTTAAAAGAGTTTATTTCAGACATAAAAGATAGTATGGAAGAAGATAATGAACAAGATTATTTTATTGGGAGCATGGTTTTTTCAGAAGATGATCCCAAAATTAAAATGGTCATTGACGGACAACAGAGGATTACATCAATTACGCTTTTAATTTCTGCAGCGATATATCATTTTAATAATGAAGGTTTCACTGATTTCGTAAATTACTATCAAGGATTCTTAAAAACAAGTTACCCTGGCCCTAATGGACAATTTATAAATACCTATAGACTTACACACCATACGAGAGATAATGATTTTTATAAAAAAATACTAGATTATAACCCAGCACATAAATATTCAGTTAATTCCACCTCTCAACTAAATCTATTAAAAGCTATGGAAACCTTAATTGAATCAATTGATCCTGCTAATGGTTTCCCACTTAAAGAATTTATGGGTTATTTAACAAGCAAAGTATACATAGTTTCTATGGTTTCAGGAAGTATAAATATGGCATTTCGTATTTTTGAAACATTAAATGATCGAGGTACAAAGCTACAACCAGAGGATTTATTAAAAAACATGTTATTACGTGACCTCAACGATGACGAATACGATAGAGTCGCAAATATATGGGATAAATTCGTTAATTATCTAACAGATAGTAACGGCAAGCCTATTGTTAACACATCTACATTTTTAAAACATTTTCTAATGTCGAAAGGATATTTAGTACAGAAAAAGAATTTATATAATTGGTTTGAAAAACAAGGATCAGACTCGGATAATAGCAAAAAACAAATATCTTACAATTTAAAATCCTATTCTGGTGTTCTAACCTTAGTATCAGAATTGGAAGAAGCAGCAGCTATCTATTTAAAAACATATGAGGGGAATATTAGTCCTTCTATTAATGCCTGTCTACAATTAGGTGTAAAACAAACTTATATTATAGCCTTAGCGACAAACAAATTAAATAATGAGCTATCCCAAGAATTATATAATAAACTAGAAACACTAATATTTAGTTATGTTATTTCTTCATCTCGATTTAATGAGTTAGAAAAGCAATTCCCTAATATATCAAAAGAAATAAGAAAATCTCATGGACGAGATGTCCATTTTAATAATGCCATTAAAGGTCTACAAACTTTAATTGATGAAAAAAAAGAATTTGCCTTAAATGCTTTTGAAAATTATAAATTAAAAGGATCAGATAAGAAAAAGGTAATTTATATTCTATCAAAACTTGCATCTTCTTTTGATGAAGCAGATTATTCTAACCTAACTATTGAGCACATAATGCCAGAGGATAAAAAAGACCATTGGGGATATATAAAAGAAGAAGGTTTAGAGTATAAAGCATTAGTTTCTAAAATAGGTAATTTAACACTACTATCCAAATCTGATAATAGCTCTCTTAAAAATAAATCTTTTGAAGAAAAAAAATAGTTTATGAAAATCAATCGTCTTTTACACGCTCTATCGTTAAGAAAATAGAAACCGGAACAAAAAATACAAAGCATGATAAGGCAGTTAAACATTATGACTATAAGCCTGTCAAAGTATCTTGGAATAAAGAAGAGATAGATAGAAGATCGAAGGCATTAAGAAAACTCGCAGAATATGTTTGGTTTTAGACTAAAAAAATTGTACATGGGTAGGGCGCAATATCAGATTACTCTTGAAAAAACGGGAACTCACAAAGAAAAGTGAGCTCCTGTTTTTTTATTATCACCTCTAATAAGAGGCCCTCTTCTAATTACTAATTGATTAATAGTAATAGGTTCAATTTAAGTGGTTGTCTTAATTAAAGAGCAGGTGCATTATAAACGTTCACAAATATTTCTTCACATACTTCCTCTAAGGTTAGATCTTTATTTATTTTTAAAGTTTTAAGAACATCATTGAAATATTTTTCTCTATATTTTTGTTTTTGAGTCATTCTAGCTTTAGTTGGTTCTAACTGTCTACTTGTAAAATATTTTTCGTAAAGGTTTAACTTGTTAAATGTAACTGTATAGATTTGATTTAACTTATTAAATAGCTGTTCTTGGGTAAAAACAGAAAGGTCTTTATTTTTACTAAATAATCGTATTCCTGTCATTAGTTCTCTAAAAAGTTCCCTAGGAATTTTAGCTTCTTTGGATTTGAAAATTAGCCAATCAACAATGCGTTCATCTTTTGTAAGGGCGGGTATATCAAATAATTGTGACCATTCGGACCAGTTTATTAGCTTTGCTTCTTCTAAAGGATAATTTGCTAATTTATAATAATAATTTAAAATGCCCCTTGACTCAGATCTGTCTTTAGGTAAATTCTCGTCTTGTGAGGCAAAGTATCGAATTTGTTCAAAGAATATTATCTTTTGGTATTTTTTTACGCTATGCATTTCTAGTAACTCACGCAATTTCCTCCCATATTCATGAGCATATTCTAGTCGATTTCTTTTTATAGAATTTCCGTAACTTCTTTCTAATTCATCTTCAAGAACGGGAATCGCTTGAAGTAGCGATTCCATCAATTTTTCAGCATCCTTTATTTCTTCTGGACTAAGTATTCCAACATATGCTTTCTTACCATTCATATTTCTTATAAGGTTAGCCATATCTAATACCTCCTTATCCTTGTTGTCGTTTTAGTTGAATTTTGTCTACAATTGAATATGAATAGTGAAGTAACTCAGCATAAGATAAATCTTCTATATCTGATAAATCTTCACTAAACATAGCTAAAATTGAGTAATTATTATCGGATAAATGAACTCGGATTGTCTGTTTTAGCATTTCTTCAATTAGGTATTCTTTTCTTGATTCCTCATGATCTGCAACTTTTACATATGATGGATGATCTTTATAAAGGGAAAATGTCCAATCACCTTTTATTCCATTAATATTGGATCGGTACTCGTCACCTTCTATCATCAGTACATCCTTAAACGTTTGATTAATAAAACCGCCTTCTTGATTTAAATACACAGTTAAAGGAGGATTTTTACATATAATGTCTGCTGTTTCATAAATACCAAAATCATCTGCTGCACTTAAGATCGTTCGAATTTCAACAGGCCCTTTTAATATTTTATCCTCGTACGTTTCTTTTAAAAATTCAATATCAGGACAAGAAACGATTAATCCATTATGAGCCTCTACAATGATATCTGTACGTAGCAAAACATGTTCAAGTAATTCATTCTCACGATCCCCCATGTAAGTAGCAATATGCAAAGCTAACTTGGCAGTATAAGCGGAGTTATTCGTAATATTGTAAGTGATATTATTGACACTTTGAGATGTATCTACTCGTTTACTATTTTCATTAGGTAAATTAATAGATGCTAGCTTTAATGAAAACTCACGATGTTCAGGAACAATTTGGTCTACATCATAATAGAATGGTGCTTCTATTTTCTCAACCTTTGTAGATCGAACAGGAAACACTTCGAGAACAATACTATGTTTTTTAAAACGTCTTAGTCTTTCAGTGATTTCAAAATCAAATGGACCATATAATTCAGAAGCTCCTGGTGCAATTCGAGATGTTATATCAGATAATTCTATTAAAGTACTATTCTCACATTTTATAGATAAGCGTAATTTAAATTCTTTAGAAGTAGCATAATGGTTTTTTACACTAAATTTGATATTACTTACGCAATCTCCCAATGTCAGTCTATTTCCCTCTTCATCTGGAAATTGGATGCCATGCCACTTTAATTCAATTTTAGGTAATGATTTTCCTGAAGCAATTTCTCCACCAAAATCCATTGTATTTAAAAATTCATCTAACTCAGCAGACGCTTCCAGTAGTTCATTCTGCAAATTTTCATCTTGAGCTACTTTTTTATTTACATACCCCCGGTCTTCCATCAAATTATCATGTTCGTTAGTCACAGTAAGTTTTAATTGTTGAAATACCTTAGATTTTTTACTTGTAAAACCATAATGTTCCAGGTCTTCGATCCGGATAATTTCTTCTTCAAAATCTTCATCAACTTCTACATATCCATAATAGCGATTTTGTAATTCTTCAGGTATATTCAATGGGATTTCAGCTAATTTCATATCTTTTCTATAAAGATATACATTTCGAAGATCCTCTCGAATTTCATTGTTAGAAATACCTAATCCTAATGTTAAAATTTTGGAATATCCAGGAATTTGAATGCTTGAATTCTTATATAAACATTCCGATAAATCTGGATTTTCAGTGTATTCTCTGGGTATTTCAGCATTTTTATAAGTACCATCAAATTTCTGTACTTTGATTTTTGCATTATATTTATTAATAATGCGCCACCAAGTTTCTTCTATATCTGCAATGAAAGTATCGTTTTCTATAGCATTTATTAAATCTTGAATAGGTTCAATAACAATAATTCTACTACCCTTTATAGTAATTGGTTCTAAACCCGTATTTTCATTTAAATAGTTTAAGGCTGACCTCACCTTCCAAAGCCCTTTCCCCTACTCTTAAGTCATTTCCTTCTAATTTTTTAAAGTTAACTCGATATCCTTCATTAGTAAGTGATTCGTAAATATAATAACCAACTTCTGATGCCGCAGAAAATAGAAGTTTACCACGGCCATATAATCCAGCTCCATCATTTCCGCCAGAATAGTTCATTGCTGAAAAGCGAGCTAAACGATAATCTGGTGGTAAATCTGTTGATAATCTGCTGATATCGGTCATGGAAAGATTGGGACCAGTCATACCATTTGTTCCATAATCATGAACTGTTAAGAATTTACCCTGACTATTTTCGGTAAGTATAAAGTCCATTCCCCAATGTTCTCCTGTGGCTAGATTTGTACGTTGTCCCCAAGAGTTTTGAATAAAGTCCTTTTGTAAACCATGAACAAGGCCCTTTGCAGGTTCAGATTCGTAGCCTTTAACAACTTGATTGATATTCGATTTCCAGTTTGTCGGTACTGATGCTGATGCTGTCATAAAAAATTCACCCTTATTTTTTATTTTCGGAATTTAAACTCTGATTTTCGCTCTTTACTTTCTTCGATAAATTTGTTTTTTAATACTTTAATTTCACTTTCTAATGTATCAATAATTTGTTTAACGTGAGCATCTGTATAGTCATAGTTATTTTTATTGGATAAATTCCCTATTAATTGTAATTTTTTTAATGTTTCACTAACTCTCTTTTCAGCAAGATCTTCAAATTTCTCCATTTTTTTGTTGTCAGACATAATTTTTTACCCCCAAAATTAATATTTATAAAGATTTTATATATTAAATTCAAAAATACATCTAATATACAGCTACACCCAAGATTATTCTTAACTTCATTTCTAATATATTTATAGTATTAACTCTAAATATATATTTTATATTTTAAATAATATAAAATCATTAAAAAATATTCAAGATATATATCTTTTATATTTAAATATTTCAATAATGTAGTATTCAAGATAATTTTGATTTTTGTTTTATTGTCTACTTTTGTATTATTCTTATCAGTGGGGATGAACAAATGCATAAGAGAAAAAAGTTATTAATTATAGCTTTTTATCTAAAAAATAATAATAAAGATGCAGTGAGAAATCTTGGATAGGGTAACGTTATTGAAGTTTTAATGGTGTAAAGAGCAAAGATTGATTACAGTCAATTGGTATAGATAGATTCCCTCAAGGTAATTTAGTCTACACTTGTGATTTAGGATGTGAATTTGATTTTGAGGTAAGAGATTCTAAGGTAGATTATGAAGTGAAAGGGAGCCGAAAAGCCTAATGAAAAGTGGGTTTATCTCCGAGTTCGGATTTGTTTAATAGCGATATTATTACGTTTACAATCGATCTAGACCTACCTATTTACCTTGTATCAGAGATGTTAATGAAATCGTTTGAACGACTTGGCACTATCAGATGAAACAGTATCGCCAGGCCTTAAATGAGCATGAGATTAAACAATATTTGACGCGCATAGGTAATTATTACGATAAAGCCGTGATGGGGAACTTCTTTAGCATCATGAAGTCTGAATTTCTCTATCTATATGAATTTGAAGGTATAAAGCATTTAAACAAGAACTAACGAAATAAATCAATTACAATAATCAACAAACTATAATTAAGTAAAAAATTAAAAGGCCTGAGCCTGGTACAATACCGAGTTCAGACCTTACAAGTTGCTAAATAACTTTATGTGTTTACTTCATTTGAGCGCGCACTTTTGATACTTTTCGATGTGATCTTAGTTAATATATTTACACTTAAATAAAATATACCAGTCCAGTTTTTTATTCAATTATTTCACACTCTAGAGTTTTTAAGTGTTCCATATTATGTAGTACACTTATAGTGCGACAGTAGTTTGAGATGGCCACAATCAATGAACTTCCAGCTTCATCGTATAAAATTTCATCTGTGCCGAGCCTTTTAATTATAATTAAATCCGAATCGGTTAGAAATTCTCCTTCAGCTTCATTCCATGAACAAAGCCAACCACTATAAACATCAATATCTAGTTCAGGAACTCGAATAAAAACTGTTTCTCCTAAGATCTGCATATCTTCTTCTTCAGAGATTACTTCTGACCCTCTATCGTCAATGTACAATAGTCGATCCTCGCAATTACCTAAATTTAATTCAACAGAAAAATCAAACAAATATAGACCTTCATGAATTTTAATTAAACGAATTGAGTCTCTACCATATCGATTTAAATCTGATAGTTCTACAAAATCTCCTAATGAAACGCCGATTCTATTTCTTAAGTATGCTCCTAATATACTGTTACTATCCGGAGTTTCAATAGCTTTTCTCTTACCTTGAGCTACTACACAAACAAACATCTCTCCGTCATCTGTTAAAACTAATAATTTTTCTTTTTCGTCTGGAAGGAAATGAGTATTTTCTCGATGTACATGTTGCGAAATTGATAGATAAGCTTCATTCCCTGTACGTGAAGGCTGGCGTAATCCAGAACGTCCATTATGCCCCCAATTAATTCCCGACTTTGGAGGTGTTTCTGTTCTTCCATTGATTGTTAACGGAATATCAATATACGTAAATTCATTGTTTGTATTGGCATTAACCGGGATATCAAGGAGGTTCAACTGATTTTCTTCGAAATTTACTACTAATTCGGGCTCTACATTGTTATGAATTGTTACAGCGGTTTCTACATGTACGTCGTTACAACTCACTAGCGCTAGTCTTTTAAATACCTCTTCTATTTCAGCACGATTATAGCTGACAAGAGTTTCTTTTTGATAATCAAATCCGTTTAATGTAAACGCAGCTGACCCTACAAAACTTCTTTCTTCCAGCCCTAAAAGTAATGGCTTTTCCCAAAAGTAAATATTACTATGTTGCCCTGGTAAAGAAGTGTGATAATAAATCTCTAGGCGACTAGGATATCTTTGTACTAAATGTTTAAACGTTTGATGAGTCCATTTTGATATACCGTCTTTAGCAATCATTCCAATATAAACTTTTAAGTTTAGTTCACTGAATTCACTTAAAGTTCTTTCTACTATTATTGGGCTGACACTACCGGATAATATTTTAAGATCTCTATAGCCTAGATCGTACATTTTACCGATAACATGCTCTTTAAAATCTCTAGTTATATACATTTAAAGTTATCCTCACCAAATGAATTTTTTTACGTACCTATTTACATTCCTAGTTCATAATCAAATTGATTGATTCCTACATTTTGAATAGCATTAATGAAGATTCGAATCCTTTGCTCCTTAGTAAGTCCCTTTTCTAAACAAGAATCGAGGAATCCGATTAACATGTCACGTTGCATCAGAAATCCTTCAATGTGATGACCAGTTAATTTTTCAGCTAAGACTGTAATGGACTGTAGCTTTTTTTCACCGGTGTATTTAGCGGATGTAATATAGCCATAAAACGAAAGAGGGCTGTTACCATAGTCTAAATAGTTAGGAATGTATTCACTGCCCATATAATTCGCTAAATTCTGAGATAAAGGGAATCCAGAGTGGTAGTGTTTTGTGTCGATAATGCCAGATTGATCGCCATATTGTACAAAAATTTCGATTTCAGTAGAGGTTCCATTTAGTTTAGGTTGGTATTCTACTTCAAATCCTATCGCTTTAAGGATTTTGACAGTCTCTTTTTCGAATTCACTTGGCGATAGTTCACCTAAATACTTTTCAACGAATTCTGAAGGGACAGCTGTTAATTCTGGTTTATCGATGATGAAGCCATCCACAATTTTTTGAGCTTCTCTTTGTCCAAATACAGGAATAAACCATGGCAATAGCTCTTCCTTCGTCATTTCAACTGCATTCGGAACGTCATTTATAATCGCTTCAATTTTATTCTTGAACTTTAACTGATTATTAGAAGGTTTAATAGCCCCAAATCCATTAAATTTATAACTATCAATATCGAGCCCATTATTTTGAGCCATACGCTCTGAAGAGATTAAATAACGCGCATTAAAAGGATAGCGTTCATCATAATAAGCAATTACCTTCTTTGCTTCTTCACTTAAATCGGCTTCGATTGTTAAAATGGCTTCGCGTCGATGATATTCTACAAGTCCTGTGTATTCACAAAGCATCATAAATGTATGTGCTACATCAGAGTGTGCCTGGAAATAATCACGTGCAGCATGATCATTCCGTGCACGATGATCATATTCTACGGCTACTTTTTGTTTAAGCGCTTCTTTTGTAGAATCATCACTATTTCGGAAATTAAGAATGCGTTTAATAGTTGCTTGTAATTCATTGTCATGCTGGGCTGTTAAAACAAAATATGTTATTTCTTCTTTTGTTACGTAATACTCCAGCTCGTGACTTTGAACAAGTTGAACTAAAAAACGAGCAGGACGTATATGGAAAGCTGAAGCAAATTTTGGTCGGAAGCCACTTTCTAAAAAGTATGCATTCGGAATTTGCAGTGTAAGAATTTGTTTTTTCACATTTTGATATTCGTTGACGCCATCAATTAGGGCTTGGCCTACTTTTGTAGGCTTTACATATCCTTTATGATCGATATAACAATAAGCGAACGTTTTTAACATGGCGCACCAAGTACGTCCACCTGATCCGTCATTACTGATATTGTTTCGTTTGAGTCCTTTTAAAGCTAGCACTTCTTCAAAGTGCTTATGTGCCTCACGATTTCCTTGCCATTTCGTTGAGAAATCATTTGTTGATTCTGCTAACGCTTTAATAGCCTCTGCATGGAAGCGTGGATCACGCTCAGGTCGAGTAATAAACCATACTTTACGTTCGCTCATACTCTTTTCATCCTTTCTAGTTTTGATTCTTTAAAGTGCTGTGAAATTGGAGAATCTTTAAGAAGTTTATTAAGTAGGTCTTGATCATTTTTGCTTAAACTAGAGATATCCTTGTGGAAATAATTCACTAATTGAATAGTAAATTGCTCATTTTCTTTAATATAGCCATCCAAAGAATTGGCATCTGTTATCCCGTTGATAAAACTGATTTCGTTTGCGTATTTTTTCAGCAAATCATCTATTTTAGGGATATTCTGTTCATCAAAATGAGACTCTCTTGCGATTTCTTGCATTGCATGCCAATATCGTATCAAGCTAATGGCATTGATCACAGAGTGTTCATTAATATCCTTATATGTCGAATTGGAATTTTTTCCTGATTTTTCAGCTAATTTTACGTGCGCAGAGTGGCATTCGACATCATTTTTTAAGAAATACAGTATGTCATTACGCATAATAGCTGAGGAAAGATACTTTTCTGAAAGTTTTCTTAGAGATTGTTTTAAGGTTTGTTCTTGTGAACTCATAGCCTCATATCTCCTTTATTTGTGATATTTATATTATCCCAGAAGTTCATTGCAATTTATTAACCTTATAAGGATAATAAATTGCAATGAACAAATATTTATTTGACGGAAAATTCAGATCATGTAAATTTGATGTTAATATCGAAAAAAAAGGAAGGTTTTAGAAATGATGAAAATCAATCGTGAAACCATCCACAATACTATGACTTTGCAGATGCTACTTGGGAAAATCGAAGTCAGAGTCAACGGCAGTTCGGTTCACAAGAGGGAGAAATCGTGATGCTTTTATTGCTGATCACATTACGGAGAAAATTGCGGAGTGTATCTTTAAAGAAAAGGTTGAATCTACATTTGAAGGTACTGAATTCTCCAAATCGGAACACCTATGGCTGATCGTTGTAATGATAGGTTTTCAGTAGAAAGAAGAAAAGCTTAACAATCCACAGTTACCTCAAAATTCTGAACGGATCTTACAATTAGAAGAAGTTAAAGGAGATATCGTTGGTTGGGGTAATCATGAGGACTTTCTATCAGCTAAAGATGGAAAGCCATGGTTGGCGTTTAAAAGGGGTGAACTGCCGTGGAGAAAGCACGTTTTGCCACGCACGATTAATTATTCTAACGATCTCCTATAAAAATAATTTAACTGAGGAAGAGACCTATCTAAGCGTGCCACTAGATGCAGAAGTTAATGTTGGTTTACCAATTCATTTGATTAAGTCTAATTTGGATGAGTTATTGAATCTAATCGAAATACAGTAATAAGAAAAAGGCACAGAAGTATAGCTCTGTGCCTTTTTCTTATTACTTTCATATAAAACCGCAGTGATATTCCATATAATGCGCCGTTTGAATAGTCATCATGATTTTTAAAAGCTCGTTAACAATAAAATTCATTTGCTGTGTTGTCTAGAGCTGACTCGAAATAAGGATTTCCCCACTTTCTTTAAACGTGAACAACCCTTTATCAAATAAAAAATCATAGTTTGAGCAAAGAATAAGCCCTGTAAGTATATCTAACGTTCGTAGGCATTACTTGCTACCCAAGGATTATGTGGCTTGCCCGTGAATGAGAAACATATATACTACATAATGTACAGGAGTTATATTTCTATTTCACTATCATTATTACACTGCTCAAGTCTTTTGTTAGTGAGTGTATCTTAGATAGTAGATGAGCCTGAAATTAAAGCGTAAGGCTTTACAATGAAAATACCTCTACCTATCGGTATCTGGTTTCGTAGATTGTATCTTGCTGTTGTAATATCGCTTATTTTACGATTATCTTTTGGGCTACTAGGAGGTCTCATTTCAATGATTTCAAATTCATGGCGCGCTTTATCTTTCCAGATAATTTGTTGACCATAATTTTCATCCGATTCGGTTGCTTGACACGAAATTAAAAAATCCATACTAAAGTTTCACCTTTTAAAGCTTCAAACTTGTGTAAAATTCCTTGATGATCACGTTCACTTAACATTCTCACGGCCCCTTAGTGAATCACATTAGATATTATTGAAGGCTAATTGTTCTTTTTCAGCGTTGATATCATTTTTTGATATTTTTTTTGATTTCTCTTTTTGAAGATATTCTAGTTGGAATTTCTTTGTTGGTTCAACAAATTCGTATGGGATTTTGGCAAATGATTTTAAAATTGCTTCAAATACAATTTGTGCTCCAGCAGGTGGTACAGCCATCCCAATTTGTTTACGTGCAGCTTCTTTACTACCTGTAAAGACAAAATCATCTGGGAATGTTTGTAGGCGTGCCCTTTCTCTATTTGTTAAAGCACGTGTTTCCTCCCAGTGATACATATGTGTACCACCGCCACCACTACCTGTTACGGTATAGGCTGGACGTGTTGGATCAAGACGCTTATAGATAGAACTTAGGCGTGCACCTTTTACATTCAGTTTTAATTCTCCAGGAATTCCAATGTACCAAGCATTTTCACCAGGTGGAATGTAGCTTAACATTTCCTTTACCTTCGCCGTATGGCGAGGGAAATCATGGTTTGGTGCATCTTCAGATATCGGTGGATTTTCAATAGCCTCTTTACTCGTTTTATAATCTGCAGAATTTGGTGTTGTTGGTGCAGGTACTTTGAACTCAATGCCTTGTTCGGCTAAATCTTTACGGATACCAACAATAATAATTCGGTGTCGTGCTTGTGGTACACCATACTCTTCAAATTTGTATAAATGTGGTGTAACTACGTAATCTACATCTCCAGGATTCTCCAGCTCTTGTAGGATTTTAATAAAGGCCCTTCCTTCATTTGCGCTTTGAAGACCCCCTACATTCTCAGCGACAAAGAATTTGGGCTTGTATTCATTTAAAACCTTTACACCATAGCTATATAGAGGACCAAATGTACCTCCTAAGCCTTTCTTTTCTCCAACTTGGCTATAATCGTTACATGGGAAACCGAATGCAAAACAATCGATGTCAGATAAAACAGTGCGGTCACCGATTGGTAATTTTTCTACAGGGCCACAAATGACACTTGGATCTTCTTCGTTACCACAGATATTTAATGCAAATGTTTTACAAGCATTTTGATCGAAGTCATTTGACCATGTATGTTGTATTTTATATTCTTCTTTTGTTTCTGGATGTATAACGACGGTATTCTTAGCTGCTAGACTTAGACCACCTGGGCCGTTAAATAATTCACCTTTTCTAAAAATCATGTTATCATCTCCTACATTTAGAACTGATGCGCAATACGAACAAAAGTTCTTGCATATATATATGCTATTAATATATATTACTACTTTTTTCATCAAAAAGCTGTTGCTAAGTTTTAAATTAAGTAAATCGTACTGAAATAACATTGAGGAGGTCTAATATATAATAAATAAAGATGGCAACCGTGATAAGAGTTAAGCTGACCGTTCCGTTCATCAAGGTATGAAGCAATGCTTCTAGTAAAGTTACAAATATTTTTGGAAAGATGCATTGTAAATTGGTCACACAGCAATATCAGGTATTTGAATCCCACCTTATGTCAGCACAACAAGTAGGGCTTCTGTATGATATACTAAACGCTAGGATTCCAAAAGTATATTTTTGTAAATTAATATAAATTAATGAAAAAAATTAAGTGGAGCGAAGTATGAAAACCAAATTAGTTTGTGAAAAAGTGATGATGCTTAATAGTAAGGATGATTGTATTAGTGCGGAAATTGCCGCAAACGGGGATTTGTTGTTGTTAGAAACGCCGATTCAGCCAGAGCATGTGGATGGTTTTGTACAGGTAGCCATAAAGCAAAACTGGACGGTACATATCATCAATAATCAACAGTATAAAAAAATTAAATTTTATGATGTACCTATCAATATTCATCATGTACAAACGTTTTCGGATGGCACGATTATGCTTGTTGGTTCAAGATGTGAATATAATGAGGGGAAACCTGATAAAAATGCACGTTTTTACGATTGTAACGGACGGTTTTTATATGCACTGACGTTTGGTGACGGCATTCAGTCTGTACAGGTCGATGAGCATGACCGCATTTGGATCAGTTATTTTGATGAAGGCGTGTTTGGTAATTATGGATGGGACGAGCCGATTGGACAACATGGTTTGATTTTGTTTGATCGACAGGGAAATATCTTATGGCATGCGGGTGAGTACGATATTTCAGATTGTTATGCACTAAATGTCGCCTCATCAGACAAAGTTTGCTTTTACTATTACCATGATTTTAAATTCGTTATACTAGATGAACTTTTTCAATCAACCTTTTTTGAGGTAAAAAAAGATTCATTCTGGGAGTTTGCGATTAGTGATGATTCTATGGCCATTTTCGACGGTTATGATAGCTACCTTTGCCACAGAAAAAGAGATACATTTAAAAAAGGTAGACGCATTCAATATGTCGATGAGCATCGTGAAAAAATTAGCGGTCGTTTAGCCATGCGAGGCGAAACTATTTATATTTATAATAACGAAGGAATTTATAAAACAAAGTTATCGGGAATAAAGTGAAGAACGGGCCCTAGAGTGGTATGGTAAAATGGTGAATCCTGGTTTAAGTAACATTTCTGATTGGTCAGCCCCTTAGATTTCCCTTTACTAAAAATAGCCAAAGAGCATGATTTCAATAGAAATCATGCTCTTTTTTCTATATTGGGGATACCCCCCAATAATTACATTCCGCCTGTAACGCCAAAATTTCTTTACCTGTGATTGCTACTGCACCATTTGAAGCTAAGAAAATGGCTGTTGCACTAATTTCTGAAAGCGCCCTTTCGTGGAACATTTTGTGAAACAAGATATTAGGATTCACCATGACGTTATTTCGACGACACCACCAAAAACCGGACAATTTGATCCGAGAAGTTAAACCAGTAATGGGCTTTTCTAGCATCGAACATGAATGACTGCTGTTCATGGAGTTCTATTCTTTCTCCCTCTATTTCCACTGTTAACTTCCCTTCGATAATGAATAAAAATTCATGACCGGTATGAGAAAAAGCGCTTCCTTTATTTTCCCCTGGCTTTAAAGTGACAAGAATAGGTGAAAAAACAGCATCACGATTGCCGCTGGATAAATTCTGATAATGAAATTGTTCATGATTCGAATCTGAATTTTCTTGGGAGCGGTCCTCAGAAAAAAAGAAACTTGGATTGACATCTAATGTATCAGCGATTTTTTTTAATGACTCTAATGTGACGCTTGATTTTCCCCGTTCTACTTGTGATAAAAAGCTGATCGAAACGCCTGTTTGTTCAGCTAGACTCTTTAATGTTAGTTTTCGCTCTTTCCTCAATAATTTCAGTTTTTTCCCGATTGAATCAAAAGGCATACAGATGCCCCCTTTTTTACATAGTATCTAGCTACATTATACATGACAAATTTTGATGAATGTTCCATCATTAATAACTTATCAAAAAATATTGACAGAAAATTTCTAATTATTTAAAATGAAAGAAATAACCAATTGAAGTGATACTTCAATTTTGAAGGGGTGACTCAAGATGGAAAAGAAACAAATGCGGCGAATATTAATCGCGAGTTTAGTCGGAAGTTCGATTGAGTGGTTTGACTATTTTTTATATGGGACTGTTGCAGCTCTCGTGTTTAACCAGTTGTTCTTCGTGAATGAGGATCCGACAATAGGGCTGTTGCTTTCCTATGCATCCTTTGCGTTAGCATTCTTCATCCGCCCTTTTGGCGGAGTGATCTTTAGCCATATTGGCGATCGTATTGGGAGAAAGAAAACACTTGTTTTAACACTTAGTTTAATGGGGGTCGCAACATTTGGGATGGGGCTTCTTCCTACGTATCAAGCCGTTGGTATTTGGGCGCCGATTTTATTGATCACGCTGCGCTTAGTTCAAGGTCTAGGAATTGGCGGTGAATGGGGAGGCGCGCTTTTATTGGCCGTTGAATATGCTCCCGCTGAGAAACGGGGCTTGTTCGGAGCTATTCCTCAGATGGGTGTTACGATAGGAATGCTGCTTGGAACCATTGCCTTATCTATTATGACACTGCTTCCTGAAAGCGCATTCATTACTTGGGGATGGCGTATACCATTCATTTTTAGTGCTTTGCTTGTATTTTTCGGCCTATGGATTCGTAAAGGAATTGATGAAACACCGTCTTTCAAAAAAGTAAAGGAATCCGGAGAAGTTCCAAAGCTACCGATTGTAGAAACTCTTAAGAATTATTGGCGTGAAGTGCTTATCGCCGTGGGAGCCAAAGTGGTAGAAACAGCGCCATTTTATATTTTTAGCACATTTGTCGTATCATATGCTACTTCAAATCTCGGTTTCTCACGGACAGCTACATTGACTGCAGTCATGATTGCAACAATTATAACGACGATTTTAATACCATTCATGGGGATGTTATCTGATAAAATTGGCCGCAAAAAGCTGTTTATAGGCGGAACGATTGGGATGGCACTGTTTGCATTCCCATACTTCTGGTTGCTGCAGCAAAAATCGGTACTCTTATTAATCATTGCAACAGTGATAAGTTTAGGGGTTATTTGGGCTCCCATCACAGCTGTTCTTGGAACGATGTTCTCGGAAATTTTCGATGCAAGGATTCGTTATACCGGCATCACGCTTGGATATCAAATCGGGGCAGCTCTGGCAGGAGGAACGGCGCCGCTAGTTGCAACGGCTTTACTTAATAGGTTTAATAACTCCTATGTTCCTGTCGCCATTTATATTATTTTTGCATCTCTCTTGTCACTAGCAGCGATTTGGGCAGTTAAGGATCGTAGTAATCAGAAATTAGACGAAACGCATAATAGTAGAGCCATGTAATCTATGGTTCTTTTACTTTAAGGAGGACAATTGAATGTTGGTTATAAGTGAAAAGGAAATTCAAAACACATATGGAATGAAAGACGCAATTTCGGATGTAAAAGCCGTATTACGTGCACATGGTGCTAGAAGAATAGACAACCCCCATCGCACAGTTCTTGCTTTTCCTCAACACGAGGCATCGGCACTTTACATGCCAAGCGCTGATTTATCCGAAGAAGTTTCGGCGGTCAAAGTTGTTACCATTTTTCCAAAGAATCCTTCAAGGGGGATGGCAACAACACAAGGAGTCATCTTGCTTTCAGATGCAGAAAATGGCGAACATTTAGCATTGTTGAATGCCTCATATTTAACACGTCTCAGAACGGGGGCATTGAGCGGCATTGCCACAGACTTTCTTGCTCGTAAAGACGCACGGGTTCTCACGATTATTGGAACAGGGGCTATGGGATTTGAACAAGCAATTGGTGTGTTAGCCGTAAGGGACATTGAGCGTATTTTATTAGTAAATCGCACACCAGAGAAAGCGGAGAAATTCGGTGAAAAGCTGCGGGCATTCGGAGTAACCGTTCCTTTTGAAGTTTTCGGAGATGTTTCAGCAGCTGTTCGTCAAGCAGATATTATTTGCTGTGCAACCCGCTCGAACGAGCCTGTATTTAACGGGCTGGATTTAAAGCCGGGCACACACATTAACGGAGTCGGGTCTTATTTGCCGCATATGAAAGAAGTGGATAATACCACGGTATCACGCGCTGCTAAAATTATCGTCGACGATTTGGCGGGTGTGAAGGACGAAGCAGGAGAACTCATTCATGCAGCCAATCAGGGGAATTGGTCGTTTAATGATATTCATGGGGAGCTTTATGAACTTGTAATGCTGACCAAGAAAGGCAGGGAAAATGAAGAGGAAATTACCTTCTTTAAATCAGTCGGTGCTGCTTACTTTGACCTCGCTGTGGCAAAAGGCGTTTACTGCCAATCGAAAGAGCGGAACATTGGGATGGAGATTGAGGTATAAAAGAAGCCAATACATTTTGCTATCGCTGAATGAAATAACAACCCGATTTTTTAAAAAACAGGAGACGTTCAACATGAGACCTAACGCGTTTTTTTGTTTTAGGGATAATCATTTGCCTTAACTTGCAGTAACATTTCATCTTAAAAAAAGAGACCCTTCTTTCGGAAGGGCCTTTTGAATAATCCTTAATTTTCACAAGCGATCAAGTCTTTATCACGGTCGCTTTTTTTATTGGCATCATATAGTGCCTTTGAAACATGGGGCTTGTATTTCAGTCTGAATCCATCTTGAAAAAAGATGGATCATTTTCTATCTGTGTTGTTGTGTCGATTGCGGAAGATTGACTTAACATCATTACCTACCCGTTTCTGCTTCAGCTACATTTTTGACTCGTTCTAAAAATTCAACTACCACTTTTTCAGTAGCAAACAATAAAAATAATTTCACAAACCACTTTAAAGGGCGATTGGTGACTGTATATGTAAAGGAAGTCTTATTATCATTGATTTTATTTAATTCATATAAAGCTGTAATTTCAAACATTTTTGCTAGTGTAAAGCCTACTTTTAGCTTTTTCTCATTCGTTGCATTCGAATATTCTAATGTTTCTATATCATACTCTTCTGTTCGTTTTCCTTCTCTATATTTTTGGCGATATACACTTCCAACCACTTCTTCAGTTATTTTAATGGGCTTTTGTTCCACTACTTGAGGCATGATTTGTTGCATATTTTCTACAGAACCATCAAGAAACTTCCAAACCTGTTCAATTGGAGCGTTTATTTCTATTTCTTTTGTCCATGTTTTCAATAGAATCACCTCTACCTACATTATATTAACTTTACTATGTAAAACCAAATTAACAACTGACTTGGGTCCATATAATCTAGGATCACCTGAGCTTCTAAAAAAAGTCCGCCATTATCGGCGGACTTTTTATCAATATAGTGCTGTTCAAATTTATTTATTCTGTTCAAGGCATTGATAAACTGCCATCATATCTCGTTTATTCAATTCACGAATCCGGGCGAAAATCGGAATATCGGCAATGGCTTCGGTACGTTCACTTTCAGCCACGGCATCACTTACTTTCCCTGTCAGCCAGGTCTGCACGTCAATGTCCTCGACGATTGCTTTACGTCCTTCATCATCGATGCCACTGGCATGACAACTCACACAGGGTATCGTTAATTTATACACACCGTCATGGATGTTATCTTCTGAAATGACTTTCTTGCCATTACAGAATGGACATTTATGACTTGCTTTAATTTTATTGATTTGGGTAACGATTTTTTTGTAGCCAAATGCTTCATAGACATAGGTTAGTTTTTTGTATTTGCCATTGGTGAAGTATTTATCAATAATGGTTTCTCTTGTTTCGTTAATATTGGCAAAGTCACAGATGGTGATCTGGTTTTTGCTGCTGATTGCTTCGATATTACCTTTAATGCTGCCCCAGAATGGCAGGGTATTTTGTAAAACCACTTCATACCCGACGAAGCTTGCCAGTTCCAGTTCGAGCATTTTCAACGCCGCTTTTATTTCCCGAGGGAGGAATGAGACATCATCTGTAAGTGCGATATCGCCGCCCACAATCGCTTTTAGTTTTTCCAGTTCTGGCAGCTTCCCTACAACTTTGATGACTTGATCAATCGGCTGTTGGATGATCTCGCGAATGTCTGTATCACCAAATGTTAGTTTTTTATGATGGTTCAGGACCGTTCCTTGACAGACAGGACAGGCGATCATCTCTTTTGATGCTTTCATCTGCTCTTTAATGATCGATTTCGATATGAACATATAACGTCCAATGATGAAATTGAATCCTTCCCATGTCCTTGATGCCTTGCCTGCTTTATCGTAAAAGGACTTTTCCCAATACCCATATAAGAAGGTCTGCTTTTCGGCATCTGTCATCTCATTATAGCTTTTACTAATGTCGTGACCGAGTTCATTCTTGATCTCATCAAACAGGAATTGCAGTTTTGAATGTTGATAAAACTTTAGTACTTCCATCACGTCTGGATGTAATAAGCCATCCCAGAATGGCACGTTTTTGTCTTGAATGACGACATCAAAGTCAAATTTTTCAATGACCCTGCGGCCCGAACAGCTTGGACAATGATTTTCTGCAGAATAGAAATCGAAGCTTCTTGTATCTTTATTGGTCGGATGTGCTGCCACTAGATGGTTGATCATTCCGCCCAATTCATAAAGAAACGTATATTGACTATACAAGTGCCGTTCCAGATCGATGGCGATCACAGGTGCGATCGTGTCTGACTCGTATTCACCATAAATCACACGAGCGATTGGTGATAAGCTTTTTAAAATGCCGCCCTTATAGACGTTCTCTGCCTTTTTAAAATAGTCCAGATGATTTTCCTGTAAATAATTGATGCCATTTTTTGACCGAAGTGTGGAAGAGATTTGCAATGGCTCCACTCGATCTTCACTGTTTTTGTGACGATAATGATCATCATGACTGACAACGTCAAGATGCTGGACAGGTGCAAGCTGTCTTTTTCCAAAATCAACGATATAATCCGAGCTTTCCAGCATATAACCATTATGTTCAATCATGATGATGGAGACTGATTCATCCTCCAGGATGACCCTGACACTATCGATGAATTGGTTTAAAATATTTTGCGATAACCCTTTTGAAGGCTCGTCAAAAATAAACAGCGTATGTGGGTTTCTTGTCTTCGCGAACAGCTCGGAAACTAAGTGGACACATTGAAATTCACCAGTCGATAGTGTTTGTGTTTTTCTTTCTAACGTCAAATAACCAAGTCCAAGTTTGATCAATAAGCTCAAGCGTTTATGAGCGATGTCTTCCTTTGGCAATTCTTCGATGATATCTTCGATCGAACGCTGAAAAATATCATCAATTTCATCACTGTATTTGGTGAGTTTCTTTTTAATATCAAGAAACGTCGCAACGGTTGATCGACTGGTAATCGATTTGTTTCGGTCCTGCCCGACCATGACCAGTTTATCCTTTGGATACCGCTTCTGAAAATCTTTAGAGATACATTCATTGACAAGTGTAGATTTACCGCAGCCTGACTCACCCGTAAAGGTAACGAGCCTATTCTTAGGAATCCGAATTTCTTCCATTTGAATATTACGGCAGTAAAGATCCTGAAATTGATAGTATTCCGTTGGCGTTGCTTCATTTCGTTCCCAGCTGATTGGTTTGGGACGTGGTGATTCCTCAACAATTTTCCCGCCATATTTCCCACTGCCAGGTCCAAAGAACAATTGTTCATCTGTGCTATCTAACACCGTGTCTGAGTGATCAATGAGCCAAATTTGATTTTTATAACCTAATTGCTTAATCTGTTCTAAAATCTTCAAAAGTGTTTGATGATCAAGACCGACGGAGATTTCATCAATGATGATCACGGTATTTTCACTTGTTGCCATGAATTCGGCCAAATAAAGCCGTGTTAATTCTCCCCCTGAAACTGTCCCCATAATACGGTTTAAGCCTAAATAACCAATATTCATATTGATTATATTTTGGAGAATATGCTGTTTAGCTTCACTAATATGTAATGTCTCTGCAAGCGAAAGGATCGTTTCAATGCTTAGGTTGTTGATATCGGAAATAGTATGCGGACGATCTAATAACTCAATGGTATATTGCTCGACTTCTTGATTGTAGCGCTTCCCCTCACACTTTGGACATTCGACATTTTTCGTCGTACCGCGTCCTTTACAAGTGGGGCACCAGCCTAAGGCATTATTAAATGAAAAAACTTCCGGAGAAAGGTTGAATTTTTCTGCAAGGCAAACACGAATTTCTTTAAACACACCAGTATGTGTGCCAATGGTTGAACGGGGATTGGCTGAAATGGATGATTTGCCGAGAAAAAGGACCAGCGGCATTTCTTCCATCTTGATGGCGCTGAAGTTGGTTTCCATAATATTAGGAAATAAATACTGATATTCAGACTTGGGCAATAAGGAAACGAGACGCTTCTTGGATTCTTCCCCAATGGTTTGACAAAAAGTCGTTTTCCCGGAACCGGATAATCCAGCAATTCCTAATGATTGGTCGTCTGGTAGTGATGAATCTAAATGGTTTATATTGTTCGCTATTAATCGATTTATTTTCATATGTAACTCCTCTCCAGTTTATTAAGCTCAGTCTTTCATATTAGCACAGCGACAAATGTATTTGGTGTTTTTTTAACGGTAGCTCCATCCTTCTATTCTTTCACATTCCACTGCTCCAAAAACGTATGATTCATCGACATAAATCGTGGACTTGGATTTTTTTTCATAATAAATAGGATGATTAGAGCCTTCTTAAAGATTATAAAAGCCCCTCTCGATTAAGAGAAGGGCATTCTTTACGAAGTAAGACCATATTTTTGCCCAATACACTTATTTTGTATTGGACTTTTTTGCCTTGTTTTCAAGCTCGCTTTTGGGCTCAGTGGCGAATTCGACATCTTTTCCATGTCCCTGCGGGTTAACACTTGGTGCGATTTGGCCTCTTCCTGCTGTCTTTTTACTCATTTCCTTCACCTCCAAGTATATTATGTCCGAACTGTTGTAAATTAAAATGTAGGTCGTTTCTTTCTGTGAACGTCTCTCTAAAATCAGGAACTTATAAAGATTACCCCAAAAAAAAACCTGCATAGAACTAAAGTCTACACAGGTTTCAAAAAGCTGTTTTCCATATTTGGGGCCCTCTTTGTTAATCCAATGTCAGAAGTAAACTATCCGTTGCAACGTTGAGTAAGAAAGGACTGGGTTCTCCAACCGTATAAATCTGCAAGTTATGCATAGCCCTGGTACATGCGGTGTAGAACAATCTTCGTAAGCTCTCATCACCGTATGCTTGCACAGATGCATCATAAATGATGACAGCATCAAATTCGATGCCTTTGGCCAAATAAGCCGGAATGACAACAACACCCTGTTCATATTCATTTGTGCCTTTCTGTACGAGTTTAATTTCACCGATGGTACTAAGGGCATCGTATGCAGCGGCACTTTCCGCAGCAGATTTACATACTATTGCGATTGTATTATACTCACGACTTTGAAAGTCTTTGACTTTAGACACGATTTTGTCGTGCAATTTATCACGGTTCGACACTTGAGTCAGTACAGGTTTTTCGCCTTCACGGTCGAACGCCTTAATTCGATGTCCATCAGGAACTAGTTCACGTGTGAATTCTATAATCTGCTTTGTGGATCTGTAGCTTTGAGCCAAGGTTATACTCTCGGTTTCACTAATTCCGTATAAACTGGTAAGAGTCTGGAAATCCACCCGTTCGCTGGCATGAGCGAATATTGCCTGGTTAAAGTCACCAAGCACGGTCATCCTTGCAGAAGGAAACAACCTTTTCAAAAACTCGAATTGAAATGGAGAATAATCTTGTGCTTCGTCTACAAGCACGTATTTTATAGAGGTATTCGTCTGAAATCCTAGGATTAGCTCCTTCAGCAGCAAAAATGGAGTCGCGTCTTCGTAATGCAGTTTACCTTCGTCCAGCATTTTTTGCGTTGATAAGCAAATTTCCCTTTCGACAGGTGTTTTACCCTCGTTCCACAGTTCAATCCGTATTTGATCGTCAAAAAGTTGCTTGTATATTCCCTTAATGTCGATAAAATGAAGTGCTTTTATCCGTTTACGTAACGTCTTCAATTTCTTTCGAACAATCATGCGCGCGAGCATTTTATTCTCTTTCTCATAATCGTCAAAGGAATCTTCAGTATCGCCGCGTTTTTTCTCTAAGTAGGTGTATACCTTCTGATAGTCTTCTTTGCTAAGATACTCGATTTCCTCCTGGACCCAAGGTTGTTTCAACTCAAACTTTTCCTTTTCATCAAGTAAGTCACATAACCACTCTTTCAACTTTTCAATCCTATTGTGAAAACGTAGGGTGGTGTCTGTGTTATAAAATCTTTCTGAGATTTGTTTGGCGGAGACGAGCATTTCCCCTCGAAACCTTAACCCTTTAAAGATCATTCCAGATAATTCTAGTGATTGACTGTATGTTTTGATTATCTCAAAGAAGCGAATTGAAGCCTTAAATCGGATACTCGCTGTCCTAGTGCTATAGGAAGGATCATCCGCTGCAGTTAACAAAAATTCTAATTGCTCATAAGGGTCCTCAACTTGAAATGAGTCAGTCAGACGATGGTCCAAATATTCCTGGAATGTTACCTGCTGCATATTCTCTTCGCCAAGTTCGGGTAGTACATTGGATACGTAGTTATTAAACATTGAGTTAGGAGAGAATAGAATGATTTGATTGGCTTTTAGCCTATCTCGATACTTGTAAAGTAAGTAAGCGATCCGTTGGAGGGCAGCTGATGTCTTACCACTGCCAGCGGCTCCTTGAACAATGAGCAGACGTCCGCGATCGTTCCGGATGATCCTATTTTGCTCCCGTTGAATGGTGGACACAATACTGTGCATATGCTTATCCGTCCCCTTACCAAGCACCTGCTGCAGTATCTCATCTCCAATGGTGAGACTCGTATCGAACATTGATTCGATAATCCCTCCCTTGATGATATATTGCCACTTTTTCTCCAACATCCCCCGGATTATGCCTCCGGGTGTTGAATATTCTACAGGGCCGGGAGGATAGTCATAATAGACACTCGAAATCGGAGCCCTCCAATCGTAGACAATGAAGTTTTCTCCTGTTGTATCAGCAAGAGTGGAGGTCCCAATATAAATATGTTCCGTAAGGGAAGACCCTTCTTCAGTTAAATCAATTCGGCCGAAATAAGGTACTCCCTGCATGCGGCGCAGTGTTGACAACCTCTTGAAAGCATATCTATGTGCCCCTTCGCTTTGTGACAAGTCTTGAGCCTGCTGCCTTAAGCCAATGATCGTCTCGAGGTAATCATCGAAAGTATCCATATTAACCTTGAGGTCATCCCAAAAGTGTTTACGGATACTAACAACTTCTTTTCTACGCTGGGAAGTTTCACCTTCTATTTTGCTGATTTGTTTCGTAATTGTTTCTATCACCTCATCCAAACGTTCTTGCTCCTGCCGAATTTCATTGTTCATATCAGACACTCCTTTAAAAAATGAGAAATTAGGGGTTGACTAGAGGTGAGTTTTACCTTATACTTATAGTAAGGGGTAAACTGTTTTTATATATCGATAAATGTGTTTCTATACTAATTTATCACAATTTCTGAATTATATCAATATATATTGCACATCAGTTGCCATAATAAATCGTCGTTTTAAACTCTAATTTAACATATAAATCCAGTAACCAGTTGAGCATGTAGCTTGGCTGGTTATTTTTTTTGACTATTTACATATTTGAAAGCCTCATTGCTTTGCTGGCTACTTAATTCATGGTAGCGGCGACTCTCTCATCAACGGCGATTCGTAGTATCCCATGACATAACGGCAGATCCTATTCCACCCATACCGATAATTCCTAATACTTTATAAAACGAGTGCTTCTTTGTAATCCTTAAAACCTTTTGTAGGAGGAATTTATAATAAAACAATATAAAACATGTCAAAGTTGTGGAATGCCGTTTTCTAAAGATGAATTAGGTGGAGGAACTGAATAAGATGGTAGTAAAAGCACTAAATATTGTAGTCATTGTTATATAAATGGTGAATTCACTCAAAATATTACTGCGATAGAAATGCAAAAATTTGTTCAAAATCATTTGATGGAAAATATGAAGATGCCTAAATTTATTGCTAAGTTTTTCACTAGAGGAATCCCAAAATTAAAGCGATGGAATTAGTCAAACTATCAGAAAATGAATTAACTGTTTTCATTCAAATGTGATTGAAACGGAAGGGGCGAGACTCCTGCGGGATTAGTGCGTCAAAGGGAGACCCCGCAGGCAGCGCCGAGGAGGCTTCCGGACCACCCGCGGAAAGCGAGTGCCTGGAGTGGAAATCAATTATCGAGGTTGTCTACAGTCTGAAGCCCTCCTTTATAGAGAGGGCTTCTAATTTTTAGGCTCTGTTAAACTTTGGTGTTGATTTTGAAAAAGTTGACCAAGTGATGTCAGACATATACTTTCAAGAGTTATTAGAAGACCAAGATTGTGAGATTTTTATAGCGAAAGGAAACGGAGATATAGTTGGTTTTGCAGTATTGGAAATAAAGGAGTCTCCATTTGAGTCTATGACATCGAGAAAATTTACTTATATGAAATATTTTGGAATTATAAGAGATAGTCAGAGAAATGGAATTGGGAGAGAATTATTTAAAGCTTGTGTAGAATGGTCTTAAAACAGAGGAGTATCATCCTTAGATTTAAAGTATGGGAGTTCAACCAAACAGCGATTTCATTTTATGAGAATTTTGAAATGAAAACTGTTAGTAGAAAAATCACATTACCTCTATAGAATATACATACGCATTTAATTTACGGGGCATTACTCCAATATCGAGGACTGTGATTAGCTCTTTTATTGTTATCCAGCGATCGGGTTATTTTGCTCCTTAACGGTACAAAGAGTTTACTGACTTTGTGGAATTAAAAAGGCACTACCCCTTATGTATTTAGAAAAAAATAACAAAAAAGTAGGAATAAATTACTAATTTAGTACGAATTGTAAAAAACAATTGCGAATGTAGTGGTTTTTGTGGATAATTGGCACTGTACTAATACTAAATTTTATAAAAAGAGGAGTAATTTGGTTTGAAAAAATTCATCGCAGGTTTAACAATGTGTGCTTGCTTAGGAACAACAGCATTCGGAGCATCAGCAGCAACTAACTTTGGTGCTCAAAATTCTAAAAGCGGCGGCATCGAGCTAGATGCGCTAATTGAGGAAAACGAGACAGGTAACGTAATAATTGATGATAGTCAATCTTCAAATGGCGGTAACGGAGGCATATCTCCTTTTGCGATTGTAGCGGAGGGTAAAGATGCTGGCGGAGGCGTTTTCGAAGTGGAATGGGGTGGAGATAGACACACGTCTAAATACAACCATCCAACAAAAAAGCATCGTTCAAGTGCGTCAAACTCCTCTGCTACAGAGTATAGTGCTTGGGAATCAAAAGGTGATAAAGCTTCTGTTTGGATTAAATCTTCTCTAACGGGAAACAAAGCTAATTGGGCAACTAAATAATTTTAGAGGTGTGGTAAAGTGTATGTTTTTACGCTTTGCCACTTTTTTAAGGGGTATGGGCTTGTGAAAAAAATACTTTGTTTACTGTTTGCTATCGTGATGTTCGCAACCAACCTGTTTGGCTATTCGTTGATGTTCAATTATCAATTATTTGATTTTTTATACACAGGAAACCAAATTATAAAGATCGATTATGACAAAGCGACTTCTCAATTTAAAAACGATGATTTTCTAGTCCATCTAGATACATTTTCTATAGAGCATAATATCAATATTTCTCAATACAATTTCATCAGTGAAACGGATTTGAACATCTATTCGACGAACCCCGGTGGTGATCCAGACGTTCACTTGGAATCGGGTACACTTCCGATTAACGAAGCATTCATCTCCAATCAACCGGAATCAGATTTCGGCAAACAATCAGGTGTCTTCTCATTCCCCATAACAAACTGGGATGTTCATATGTATGAAATGAATCAAGTGAACAACATCGGGTTGGGAGATGTGTTTTATCTAAGTGGAGCGGATAACAAAATCATCAGCTTGTTTATCAAGGAGTTCTCCCAGTATGGCGCTATATCACCGACTTCGATGGAAGTGAATAGTTCGGTTTTGGTCAATCCTTCTTTGGTTATAGTCGTTATTTTCGCTTATGTCCTTTTCGTGATAGGGCTCTTTTTTTATTTTATTCAAAATCGAAAGAGACTGCTGCTGCAAGAGCTTTGGGGCTATGACAAAAAAGAAATACTAGTATCCGACATTAATACGTTTAAGTATTTTGTATGGTGGACTTGCTCCCTCTTATTTTTAGGAGTCGCCGCTTTTGTTTTCGCATTGGGGCAAACGCATTTTTGGATCGACTATTTCTTGACGTACGCCTTGGCTACTATTGTCTCACTTTTGATTCTCTCACTAATGATGCTGACGGGGGCTTGGATTACTCAATATATCTGCAGCGGTTCAGGCGCCGTTAGAGGACGTTTACCTTTCACAAGGATGCAATGGATATCGGCTTTGTTGAAGGCTGTGGTTTCGATTGTGATGTTTAGCGTTATCGCTTCTTCCCTAGCCCGCTATGAGCAATTAAGCAACAAACTCGAAGCTTTGGATTATTGGGATAAAACTCAAGATGTTTATCGGATTCAAGTCGGGGTAATGAACGACAAGGTTTTAGATGACCTGACGGCTAATAGAGATTTGAACGACCGTTTCCAAAAATTTTATAAAGAAATCAAGAAAAACAATCGATCGTTTCTGATCAACTCTGAAAATTACAACGTGGCAGAATATAACGATGGAAATCCGGTATACAGCTACGCGCTCGATTTGACAGATTCAATCGATCTATACTCCCCTAAAGGCAGAAGTATCCTTATCGATGAAAACTATCTGAAGATTAATCCAATATCCGGCAGTGACGGAAAGCCTGCAGCTGAACAATTGAAAAACAAAAATGATACATTAGATATATTAGTGCCGGAGCAACTTAAAAGTCAGGAAAATAAAATCATCGCTTCGTACTTAGAGTGGTTCTATTTCCAAAGCGTTGAAGTGGCCAATATGTACAACGAGGAAATGTCTGAGCCGTTGATTCACAAAAGAATAGACGACTTCTCTATCAATGTTATTTATACGGAAGAAGGACAAGATTATTTCACCTATGACAGTTATACAGGTGATAACCAAAACAATATCACAGACCCTATTGCTGTTCTGTATAATGATAGTTTTGATACTTCGGTTATAGGCGCCAATACCACTTCCTCCCTTTTCTTTTTAGACGATTCCAAAGGAAGTGCGTATATTCATATCCTGCCTGCTTTAAAGAAAACAGATGTCAAGGAAATAAACAATGTAGTATCTGTTTATAACGAGGCCAATGACCAGATTGTCGAATTACAGTGGAAGCTATTCCAGCAAACAATTGCTCTGATCATTGCTATCCTCTTTTCCATCATCTTTTTCTCGGTATTTATCTGGGCTTATTACAACGCCAATAGCTATCAGCTGACACTTAAATCTTTATTCGGGTACTCTTATTGGAAAAGAAACCAAACCATCATTATTATTACAGCGTTCTCCGCTATCGTTTCTGCTTTACTAGTTTATTTTGTCGTCCACCGTACAAGTTACATTTTTCTGATGGCGGGTGTTGTTTTGGCTATCGACTTGCTCTTTGCAAACCTCTTGAGCAGTTACTTTAGCAAAAAGAATATTAACAAGGTTTTAAAAGGAGATTAATATGATTGAACTTATGGGCGTATCTAAAAACTTTGGCGGTAGAATGATCCTTAACGATTTTACCTTAAAGGTTCATAAAAACGAGTTTGTTACAATAGTGGGACCCAGCGGCGCCGGAAAAACAACCGTTTTGAATTTGATGGGATTATTGGATAAACCGGATGATGGAACGGTTATGATAGACAGCTGCAAGAACCCAGGTAAGAAAGATACGGTGTTTTTGAGAAGATACAAAATCGGCTACATTTTTCAAAATTACGTATTAATGAATAATGAAACGGTGAAAGAAAACTTACTGATATCTAAGGCTTACAATAAAGATTTTAGCACTGAAAAAATGGTCAACACATTGGAACAAGTCGGTTTGGATTCCAGTTACCTGAAAATGAAAGTTTATCAGTTAAGCGGCGGTGAACAGCAACGAATCGCCATCGCGAGGGTGATGTTGAAGCCGTGTGAAATCATATTGGCGGATGAACCGACCGGGAACTTGGATACCGCTAATAAAAAAGCAATCCTCTCCTTGTTTCGAGAGTTGCAGAACGTAGGAAAAACAATTGTCTGTGTGACACACGATAAGAGTATCTCAGATCATTCAGATAGAGTCATTGAAATTAAAAGAATGTGCGAGGAGAAAGAAAAATGAAAATCATCGGAATAACTTTAATAAACTGCCTTTTAATACTTGCGACCGTGGTTGTGCACAAGGTCATCTTTAGAACAATGCTTTGGAATTCCTCAAGTTTACTTTTATATTGGGGAATGTTTGTCGCTGTTTTCTTCATTTTAAATGTGATTACAAATAGCTTGCTGATCAAAAACCGTAAGTAGGAACAAAGAGCAGCAGGAACGAAAAAGTGGCTAAGGAGGCGTTATCTTAGGATAACAACCTTTAAATGTATATAAATAGACCAAACATATTATATATATAATATGTTTGGTCTATTTTGTTATGATTCTGTTCGTAATCATTACTTTATCTTGTCTTACTCAACTAAAGGGGCAGGTTAGCATTCGAGAGATATTCGTATTAAACTGAGGGAGTCGAACAAGAATAAAAATAAAAATGATAATATGGTAAGCTTTAAATATTATAGAATTTTTTTGAGGTGAATATGATGCGTAATGTTGAGGTATCTTCACATAAAAAAGAATGGCTCTCAATGTTTCAAGTGGAAAGCGAGAAGATTAAGGGAGTATTTGGTAATTTAATACTAAGTGTATATCACATTGGAAGTACAGCAATACCAAATATAAAAGCCAAACCAGTAAGACATTATGATTGAAATTATTAATATTTGTGAAGTTGATAAATTTAATCATCAAATGGAACAATTGGGCTACATAGCTTATGGTAAAAACGGAATTCCTAATAGACGATTCTTTAGTAAAGGTGGGAACAATAAAACTCATCACATTCATATCTTTGAACAAGAGAATTCGGAAATTACCCGTCATATAGCATTTAGAGATTATATTATTTCCCATCCTGAAGAAGCTCAAAAATATAGTCAATTAAAGCAAAGTTTAGCTGATAAATATCCTACTAATATTGAAGTGTATATAGAAGGGAAAAATGATTATATAAAATCAATAGATAACAAGGCGAAAAAATGAATAAAAAGTCCAAGTTAGAGTTTGTGAAATATTGTACTTAAACTACCATGAAAATTAAACACTAATAATCAGAAAAAAGACCATATTAAATAAAACGCAAGCTTCAATTTTTTTGAAAAAAAGCAGCGCCCTATTAGATCTCCTAATAAATCGGTGGTTAGGATGCCTCTGATATATTTACGGTATATCCTAAGTTTTCTAACCTTCGGACCGAATTTCGTACAATGGAAGCTTGCTTTTGCTTATCAAAATAATCTTCGCCTAAGTCTACATACATTTCTTTCCTTGTTAAAAGATAATAAGAAATTCTTAACATGGCGTGGGCAACGACAATTCCAGCTCGTTTTCTTCCTTTTCGCGCAGCTGTCCGTCTGTATAGAGCGCCAAGATAGTTTTTGGAGGCACCAACTGAATGAGCAGCCTCAGTTAAAGCAGATTTTAAATATTTATTTCCCTTTTTGCCTCTGGTTGATTTCCTTTTTCCTGCACTTTCATTGTGTCCTGGTACGAGGGCGGCCCATGAACATAATCTGGCTGCACTTTCGAACTGTTTTTCAACGTCCGTTCCGATTTCAGCTAGAATTTGTTCTGCCATTCGAGTGGCAATCCCAGGTATTGAATCCAGTCGTTCTATGTCTTCTTGATACACACTAACTCTTTGGGCAACCTCTTGATCGAGGTTTTCAATCTGTTCAGTCAGAAAATCAATATGAGTTAGAATCGATTTAAGCATCATGCGTTGATGAGGATTCACATACCCATTCAGGGCAAGGATTAAATCATCTTTTTTCTTCTTCATCGAACGTCGCGCAAGGTTTGCTAGTTTCTCAGGATCATCCTCACCATTTGCGATCGCTTGAAGCATGTCCTTTGATGAAACACCCATAATATCAGATACGACAGAGCCTAATTTGATATTTGCACCTTCAAGCACCTTTTGAATTCGATTATGCTGTCTGGCTCGTTCTTCAATAATACTTCTACGATACCGAACAAGCTCACGCAATTCTCGTTGATTTCGATCAGGGATAAAGCTTGCCTTCAATAAACCATGACGAAGAAGTTGAGCGATCCACTCAGCATCCTTGACATCTGTTTTTCGACCAGGGACTGCTTTCATATGTTGTGCGTTAACAACTAAAAATTCCATTTCTTCAGCCTCAATTAAGTTCACGATAGGCTTCCAAAACACACCTGTGCTCTCCATAGCGACATGAGTGCAACCATGTGATTTAATCCAATCCATCAGTTGAATTAAAAACACCGTTTTTGTAGAAAATGTTTGAATCTCCTTTCCTTCGGGGGTCATAATGCAGGGTAATGTTATCTTTATGTACATCCATTCCGCATACTCGTTCAATGATAACTTCCATTGAAACCATCCTTTCTATGGCAAAAAATTAGAGGCTGGTGCAAAAACCAGAATAGGATTAATCTACCATGAGTGCTTCCCGTAAGGGAGCGACAGTCTGTGATGCACCGAGGTCGTTGGAGTCAGACTAACGGATGGGCTCTAATGGCACCATAGTTCATCGACCTTCCTCACCCAGCCATAGAATCAGTATGGACGGTTTTCCACCATTTTCATTCTCTGTGGTGCAGCGCTGGTCGTGCGCTGCATGGTTGGCTAACAGGGGTGTTAGTTTAAGAAGATGGGGAACCACAACAAATGAAGGTTCCCCTAATTACTATATAAAAATCAACATTAAAATTTAACAGAGCCAATTTTTAAAACAAATGTGATTGGAACGGAAGGTGCGAAACTCCTGCGGGAATAGTGCGTCCAAGGGAGACCCCACAGGCAGCGCCGAGAAGGCTCCCGGACCACCCGCGGAAAGCGAGTGCCTGGAGTGAAGATCAATTATCGAGTTTGTCTACAGCCTAAAGCCCTCCTTTTTAGAGAGGGCTTGTTTGTTCTGCAGGGTGAGTAAAATACTGAATAATCCAGGATTAAAAAATGGAGAGCCCCAAAAAGACTATCCAGCGTCATTCATTCCACTACTCTCTCATGCTGTCTAACAAATCATCACTTTACCCTTACCCCAGTTTTGATCAAGGTAGGTGGAACCCCCCCATTTTTTGATTACCATCACTTGTGATCCGGTTCTCCGTGCCCATTCTAACTGCAAATTCCAAAAAAAGAACCTTCAATCCATAAATAGATCGAAGGTTCCATGTTTTATTTTTCATTCATTGCCTTTTCAATCTCTTCATCAAGGAAACATTGCCTTTGATGAAAAATGTTGCTTAAGCTTTTTGAAGTGACTTTGTTTCTGCTTCTAAAGAATTAACTTGGTTCGGCAAGTCTTCGTTTAGACCAAGCGCTTGCGCTGTTGAAGTATGAAGTTCGTGGAAAAGCTCTGGGTTTTCCACTAGTGACACGCCATAAGAAGGTATCATTTCTTTTAATTTCGGTTCCCACTCTTTTAGATGTTGCGGGAAGCATTTTCTCATTACTTCAAGCATAACGTGAACAGCGGTAGAAGCACCAGGAGAAGCACCTAGTAATGCAGCTATCGTGCCATCAGCGTCACTAACCACTTCCGTACCAAATTGAAGTGTTCCTTTGCCGCCTTCAACAGTATCCTTGATAACTTGCACACGTTGGCCTGCTACCACTAAATCCCAATCTTCGCTTTTGGCGTTCGGAACAAACTCACGTAATTCTTCCATGCGCTGTTCTTTCGATAACATAAGTTGCTGGATCAGGTATTTTGTCAATGACATCTCTTTTGCGCCTGCTGCCAACATAGTTACGAGATTATCCGGTTTTACTGAAGTTACTAAATCGAGCATTGAGCCATTTTTTAAAAACTTTGGCGAGAAGCCAGCAAACGGTCCAAATAGCAACGATTTTTGGTTGTTGATATATCTTGTGTCAAGATGCGGAACAGACATTGGCGGAGCACCAACCGAAGCTTTTCCGTATACTTTTCCATGATGCTGCTCTGCAATTTCCGGATTGTTACACACCATGAATATTCCACTTACCGGGAATCCCCCAATATGTTTTCCTTCAGGAATACCAGTTTTTTGCAGTAAATGCAAGCTTCCTCCCCCGGCGCCGATAAAGACGAATTTTGCAGTATGGCGTTCGACAGTACCGCTATCGAGGTTTTTCACTTTCAATTCCCACAATCCGTCGCTAGTACGTTTAATATTATTAACACTATGTTTATAGTTTATATCGACATTCTTAGTCTTTAAGTGGTCAAATAATAAACGCGTTAAGGCGCCAAAGTTGACATCTGTTCCAGAATCGATTTTTGTTGCTGCTATAGGTTCATTTAAAGCTCGGTCTTTCAACATAACTGGAATCCATTCCATCAGTTTTTCAGGATCATCGGAAAATTCCATTCCTTCAAACAGTGGATTGTTTGACATTGCTTCAAAACGTCTTTTCAAAAACTTTACATTTTCTTCCCCATGTACGTAACTCAAATGAGGCAATGGCATGATAAAGTCCTGCGGATTACCTATCAGATTGCTATTTACAAGATAAGACCAGAACTGTCTTGAAAGCTGAAACTGTTCATTAATTTTTATAGCTTTGCTAATATCTACGGATCCATCCGGTTTTTCGACAGTATAGTTAAGCTCGCAAAGTGCAGAATGCCCGGTTCCCGCATTATTCCACTCGTTAGAGCTTTCCTCACCTGCGTCTGCGAGTTTCTCAAACACTGTAATTTTCCAGTCCGGTACTAATTCTTTTAGCAATGTCCCCAAAGTCGCACTCATGACTCCGGCACCAATTAAGATAACGTCTGTTTCAGTTTGTCTGTTACTCATTTTTACCATATCCTTATAAAGATTTGCAGAAAGGATGTAGACGCTCCTGCTTAAGCGTCACGGTAAGCCAAGACGCAACCAAGGAACACACCTTTTCTGTATGCATTTTTAACCCTATATAGTATATCACTATTATTTATAGATTTAAATATCAACTATTATATAACACCAAGATCTTTATCCAGCTTCTTGCAAAGGTTAAGGCTTTGGTTTGCCGTTATCAGTGAACCTCCACGCTTCTTAGTTGCACTGTACTGGATTATTTTAGAAATGAAAAATGTTCCCCCTTCTTTTGCAGATATTTCAAAATAACGTCAGATTTTCGAACTCTGGGAATATCCCCCGTTTTAGTTATTTTATTTAATCAAAAATATGCACTTCAAACATTATATAACAGTTTATGACGTAGTTGGATACTTTGTCGTTATATTAGATGAACTTTTTTAACTAACCTTTTTTTAGTAAAAAAAGATTCATTCTCGGAGTTTGCGATTAGTGATGATGCTCTCGTCATTTTAAAAGGAAATGCCCGCTACATTTTCCACAGAAAAGGACAAACATTAAAAAAAGGCAGTCGTATTCAATATGTTATGAGGATCGTAAAAAAATTATCCGCCGTATAGCCATGCGGTGAAACGATATATATTTTTACGAACGATGGAATTTATAAAACGATGTTATCGCAAGTAAAGTGAGGAAACGGTACATAGAGTGGGATGGTATTTGTTTAAAGATTCCCATACAAGTAAAATAACCAAAAAGCATGATTTCCGCGGAAATCATGCTCCTTTATATTTATAGGGGATAAGTCGGAAAAATTAAATCCCGCCTGCAACGCCGATTTCTTCGCCTGTGATGGCTCCTGCACCGTCTGAGGCTAAGAATACAGCTGTAGCACCAATTTCTGAAGGCTCTAGTAAACGTTTGATCCATTGTTTACCTAGGATGTGGTGGTTTAGAGCCTCTTCTACAGTTGTTCCATCTTGTTCTGCAAGTTTTGGTAGTTGTTTTTCGATTAATTCTGTACGTACTGGGCCTGGCTCAATCGTATTACATGTGATACCTTTCAATGCGTTTTCTAATGCTGTTACTTTCGTAAAGCCAACTTGGCCAAATTTAGCAGCACAATAAGCAGATTTATAAGCATCTGGAATTCTTCCGTGAGCTGAGGAAATATTGATAATACGTCCTTTTTTCTGTTTTTGCATAGCTGGTAGTACATGTTTAGTTAATAAGAATGTTCCTTTTAAAATAACATCATTTACAAGATCCCATTTTTCTACAGGGAAGTCTTCGATTGGAGAAATGAATTGAAGTCCTGCATTATTGACTAATACGTCAACTGTACCACGTTCAGCAATGACTTGTTCGACAGCAGCTTTTACGTTTGGTTCGTCTGCTACGTTTACTTTGTAGCCTTTTGCATTGCCTAGTTTTTCAGCTGCACTTATAGCTGCTTCTTCATTTAAATCAAAGATTGCTACAAAATCTCCATTATTGATGAAAGATTCTGCAATAGCGTATCCAATCCCTTGTGCTGCCCCTGTTACGATTACTGTGCGTTCGTTTGTCATAATCCCTATCTCCCTTTGTTCGTATTTTCGATTTAACTTTAATGTTTAGTTACTCGTTTCCAAATAAGTTTGTCTTCTGGATGAAGACCATTGAAAATAACCACTTGGTCTCCCTCAATTTTCGCGATACGAGGCTGAGCCTGATTAAGCCAAGTTGGATTCAAACTGACATCCATATGATGTATTAACTGATGGTTTTCTTCATCTACTTCAAACTGTCCTGAATAGGCCAAATACCCATGCGCAGCTGTAGCCATTTCTTCTAGAGTCCCTGAGTGCAAGTCTCCAGATTGATAAGCAGGACGCCCAGATGCCATGAGTTGAGCTGACATATAGCCATCTGGATTATACATAATGAAACCTTTTGCATCTTTACCCAAAGGATAAATCACATGTCCATCAGCGTCTTGCGTTTCGTATGAAACCAATGACCATGTACCAACTACTTGATCACGCATTGATTTCTCCATTCTTAATCACCTCCTTGAAATGTGGTAGCCTTCTTACATGTAAGCTTGTCCTGTACTCGTTTTTCGATTTCTTAGTAGTAGATAGACTTTTTATCACTAGATTTTTGTGATTAATAGAACATAATACCAATCACCAATGCGACGATTAGTCCGATTATGTTTGGTAATGTCATGCTATAGAAAGAATATTTAAAGGCATTTTTATGATTCAAGCCTGTTAATGCGAACAATGAAAGAATAGCACCAGCATGAGGTAAGCCTGTAAATACAGATGAAGCAATCGCTGAAATACGGTGCATCGCATCTGGATTCACGCCCATAGCTAGATAAGACTGCGCGAATGCCTCCATCGCAATTCCTAGTCCTCCTGATGAAGAACCTGTAATGGCACCAAGTGCGGCTGAAGCGACTGTTAAGCTAATTAATGGGTTACCTGGAATTCCTAAAATGAAATCTGAAATCACTTTAAACCCTGGTGCCATGGTAATCACTACACCAAACGCAACAGTTGTTGCTGTGAAGAAAATAGGCGTGATTGAACCATTCGCACCTAAGCTAAGTGCTGCCTTGTGTGACGGAATGTATTTGTGGAAAAATACAGCCGCTACTATAATTGCTGCCGCCAAGCCAATTAATACGATATTGGCAACCTTCATTGCACTCCCTGCAAAAATAATAATAATTAATATAAGAATCGGTAAAATACTTATAAAGAATGAAGGGATTTTTTCTTTTAAAATGGCTTTACCCTTATCTTCTTGTGCATAAGTAGCAAAAGTATCACCATTTGCCAAGCTTTTATTCAATGCATACCTTAAATAAAAGATCCCTACTACAATGGCAACAATTGTTGCGGCAATCCCCATTAAAGGAGCTGCGGTTAAAGTAGTGCCTAAGTAAGTCGTTGGGACAACGTTTTGAATCGATGGTGTCCCAGGAAGCATCGTCATCGTAAATGTCCCAATCCCCATAAATACGGGAATAACGACTAAATTCCATCCGATATTTAATTGCTTAAATAAAGGTTTCGCTAATGGAACCACCACAAATAAAACGACAAATAAACTAATGCCACCGAAAGTTAAAATTGCGCTGATCGCATAAATGGCAATTAATACGGAAAAGGGTTTTTCTGTACCTGTGATGGATAGTACCTTCTCTGCGATTGCCTGTGCTGCGCCACTTTTCTCTATATACTGTGCTAAAATTGCACCTAATAAAAATACGCCAAAGAAATTTATTAAAAAGCCCGTTAGCCCTGTCATAAATGATGTTTCATTTCCAATTAAAGAAGGAAAGAAATTCATGCCATTCGTCACAATGACAACAATTGAGGCAAGTGGGGCAATAAATACGATGCTAAAACCCTTCATTGCTAGAATGACGATTAGAGCAATCGCAATTAAAATACCGATTGTACCCATAATGTGTTTTCTCCTGTCTCTATCTTTATTTTGTAAGATAAATTCGCATGTAGTGTATATTGCTATAGCTTAACCGTTTCAACTCAGTAAGAAGTATCATTCATAAAAAAACACCAATGAAAATTTTCATTTGGTTTTCTTTGGATCACTACTTCATTATTTTGTTAAACAGACGAAGATTAAAATTTCCCCTTAACAAGTGCGTGCAGCACCACCGTTTTCAGTTGTTTCATGAACCATACCCCTTTCATTTCCCACTGGACATAAGCATTTGTTACGTTCCTGTATCCCCATCCCCCTAAATTAAATGAGTTACGAATTGTTTTAAGCAACAACTACTATTCAAATATAATATTTTAAAAATTATAAGTGAAATATATAATAATGATATATTCTATAAATTTTAGTAATAAATAAGGGCGTGATTGTATGGATTTTAAACAAATACAGTATTTTACCGAAGTCGTTAACCAAGGAAGCTTCTCTAAAGCTGCTGAACATTTATTTCTATCACAACCAAACATCAGTAAAACCATTAAAGATTTAGAAAAAGAACTGGATGCTAAGTTGTTAACTAGAACCACAAGGAAGATTGAACTGACCGATACAGGAAAATTACTCTATCATTACGGGCAACGCATTTCCCAATCCATCGAGCATTTTTATGACGAATTAGATGATATTAAGAATAGTAAAAAGGGAAATATAAAAATGGGCATTTTTTCAACACTTGGAACAGACATTTTCTCTGAACTCATGGCTCTATTCCACATAGAATATCCTCTTATCACTGTCCGATTCGTTGAGGATGGTGCCCTTCATTTAAAAAATACATTACTTAATGGCGAACTAGATTTAGTAGTAATGCCCTTACCCATTGATGATGGGTTTGATAGCATTCCGTTTATGAAGGGTGATTTACGTCTTGTTGTTCATCAGAACCATCGACTTGCCAATCAAGAGACGGTATCCTGGGATAATTTAAGGGAAGAAAGCTTCATAATCTTTCGGGAAGGCTACCAAGTTCATGAATTAATCATGCAAGCATGCAAGCTAAACGGCTTTGAACCAAACGTTATTTGCGAAACATCACAGTGGAAATTCATTATGGAAATGGTCTCCTTTAATCAAGGAATAACAATCCTCCCTCAAAGTGACCTAAAAGAAATTGATGTAAGCGAAGGAAAGATCAAAGTCATTCCACTTATCCCCCATATAAATTGGCAAATCGGTATCGCTTGGAAAAAAGACAGCTATATCTCCTACGCTACTAGAACTTGGATCGATTTTATTAAAACCAAGCTAGAAGCCAGCAAGAGAAAAACCAAGTGATTTTTGGAAAACTTAATACCCATTATTTCCAACAGACAATAGTATTTTTATCGCTTTACACAAGGAAGAGACCACCAAATTGGTAGTCTCTTCCTTAGCGATTTCTTGGTTAATCATTCTTCTTTTTCATTCTCCTTCACCTTGTAATTTATCTCTCCAGGTTCTTTACAGAATGTTATTCCACTTCCCGGTTCGTAATAAAAGGTCTTTTTCAACGTAGAGCGTTCATAGAAGGTTGTGTGCAGATAGGCTGCTTGGTCTCTTTTGAATTCGAGTTGATTTGTACTCATCGAAACAGGTAAGCTGTGACCAAAGTTGGTATGAACCATAGTTTCTTTGTCGCTGATTTTTTCAAAGTGATTAATATGAATATAAGAAAGCCAGATCCCGCCGCCTTTTCGAAAGGAGCTACATGAGAACCAAGCCATTCCAAGCTGGGCGTTAATACAGATGGGCAGTTTGTATTTACCGCCGAGCACAGATTTTGCTCCGATAAGGGCACCATTAAGATCAGATCCAAAATAGTTCAGTGTGTCATTCAAAATTTCAAGTGGAGTTTTGATTACGAAAAACGTGTTCTTTCCTTCTATCACCCTTGTCATCTCCACTCCCTTTGAATCGTACTCAACCAGCATTCCAACCGTTTCCCTATTCATTAGATAACTATTTCGTATCATCATGTAAGTCGCCTCCTATTTAATATTTCATTAATAAGGGTATACTGAACATAGAGTCAGGTATACTCCTGCTCATGAGCCCTTAGGTGACTGTCTTCCCGGACTTTCTCCACCTAAGGGTTTTTCTATTTTTAATTCACATTTTCCTCACCTCCTAAAAGAAGTGTAAAGACATCTTAGGTTAAATGAAATAATAGTGGACGCCCTTTGTAGGGCCGTAGATGTTTGATAAAAAGGAATCATCTTGTTTCCAAGAACAGGTCCTTTCTAATAGCAAAAGTTGGTTGATTGCTTTTCAGAGGGGATTTCATGATGTTTGTGGAGTAGATAATCGTATGAGCAAAGGAGATTCTAATGTTGAGATTTGGACTTGCGAGATTAATATTTTCTTCCCAAATAGGATAAAACTCTTCCCTGAAGTTGTAACTTTCATTTCTTGATATGCATTTCACATCACCTACGCGACCATTATCCTATTTTTCGCAATTTTTGTAAAACTGCTCTCGTTTGAATCTCTTTCAATTTTCATTATCTTTCTGACTAAATTTCAAGTTTAATTGGGTTACTCTTTATAAAATCCTATTAGAAAGTTATAATGATTGATTTCCTCATGGAAACTGTTAGTCAGTTTCAACATATAGTGGTTAATTTGTGTCTATTTATAGAAATAATAAGCAAAAGCAAAGCGAAAAGTGAGTAGAGATGCAATTTCGGTGAACATTCGGTGAACATATGAAGGAACGCAAAAAAGCCTATTTTTGATAGACTTTTTTGGTTTCTATTATCTTTTTGCCACTCTTAGAATCTCATTCAATCTTTTTGATATATGTTTTACTTCAAAGAAATATGGCTTAGTTGGCGTCAAAAATAAACCAGATAACCCGCTTCACTAGGATAGGGATCGTCTGGTTTATTAATAAATAATATGAATTGGCTACCACTTAATATGCTGTTTCGTAGGGTGTGGATCATTTTCAAGCAGGTATTGTTGTAAGGCTGGAAGGTCATCTGTGTTTACAAGGTCTACTCCTGCTTTTAGCATCTCATCCCATACAGCTTCACGGCTTGGTAACGCTGCGTCTGGAGTTGCCCAGAAACGAACCATTTGACCGTTAGCATGCGCCGTTTTGACAATGTGATCCAGCTTTTCTCGTTCAGCTTGAGGCATCTTACCAACACCCTGCCATGTAAAATACTTTGTCCAGTTGTCACTGATTACAGGTATGAATTCATTAGGTGCATCAGATCCCAGGTCACTCATTCGGCCATCGAATGTGGCATAACGTACCTTTTGGTTTTCCATTAGCTCACGCGGTCGGTTTCCAGAAATAATGACGGTAACAGCACCTTGGTTTACCTTTGATTTTGAAAATTTTGTAACCATTTTCTTGTATTCTACAAGTTGTTTATCAATTTCTTCATATGTAGCTTTGTCCTCGGATTTAATATCGATCCACAGTAAGAAATCCTGGTCACGATTTTTGTAAACAGAGCCTCTGTTTTGCTTCACTTTTTCTTTTAATGGATCTAAATAAAGGGACTTAAGTGTCCGCTCTGGTTTAACATTGATTTCATCATGGGCTACTAGTAATTCACCGTCTTTTAGCCAGACGTCCGCTTCTACACTTGTGAACCCATGATCCAGTGCATCATAGAGAGGACGTGCATGCTCATAATCATTGTGTGCATGCGCTTTTGCAAGCGGCACTATAACTTTAGGTTCCTTCTTAACCTGTTCAGCGGAAGCATTTGTTGATGAAAAGGGCATAGCAACAGCAACAGCTAAAGACATCGTTAGCCACCATTTATTCATATTCATATTCATTTTCCTCCTCTTTATTATTTCACCTCTATCGTAGCTTTTTATTCTAATAAAACAATGGTATTTACAGAACCTTAACGGAATTTGAAAAAAGTGTTTACATGAAATAGTTCTTTTACACAAAAACAAGCGTAACTGAAATACTCAGTTACGCTTGTTTTAAAAGGGTAATCTAGGTAAACCTTTCCTCAATCCACCTGCGATCCTTCATTCCACTACGTCCGGCCCTCAATTCCCTTTTTCGGCGTTCTTGTATTTATTATTATTACTTTTCGACAAGAAGGTTGGCGACCTGAAAGGGCGCAATCTGTTAGTTCTTTATACTGATTAAGATGAACCAGAATTACGAATAAACTCTGTATACCTTGGCGCTTTAAGGCCCGGTCCACTTTCGTAATGCACCCGAAAAGACACCTATTTTTTCGAGTCTTCCTCACCCGTATAAAACTCTCGATAAAGTTCATTGACTAGTCTGTCTAACCTCAATAGGTCGGGATTACCTGCAGTACGTTGCTCCTTGAGCCATTGATCTCGCTCTTCTTCAGTCATGAACAACAACTTCGAATAGACAATGGATGAAAATATGACCTCCGGGCTCTTACCCACACAAAAAAGACCCCCTTAAAACGGGAGTCTAAAAGAAATTTGAAATTCGGTCATTTGTAAAAAGCTTCATTCTTTTCTTTAAATCGTTTAATAAAAAAGCTAAATAAAATGCTCGTAAATAAATAATATAACCCTAAAATCGATAAAGAATCTGTTAAAACCAACCATAGATCATTACCTTGAATAACAAATCTCCATAAAAAAATGCTAATCATAAAAATTATTGGGATTAATAGATAATACCCCAAAAAGTATAAGATTTCCTTTGCCATTGTAATCACCCTTTTCAGACCTATAATACCTTATGTTCAAACTATACTATAAAATTCTTTATTTAAAATAGAATCATTCATTTCAACCGTATTAATAGCCCAAGGGCCTACACCCTCTAGACATCTAGTTCCATACCAAGTAAGAGTAGCAGCTAAACCAATTGCATTTCCACCTATACCAATTTTAATTAATAGTTTGGCTGCTTCTTTATACGCCTTTTTCTGTAAATAAGCCCATAAGCATCCAGTCATAGCTACTTCAATAAGTGCTACTCCAAAATGGTCTTTTAAAGAAGCTACCATACAACTTTTCCAACTCTTCTTAGCAGCTAATGGCTGTATAGGATTAATCACTGCAGTTTCTGCAAGCTCACAACTTGAAGACTCAATCTCTTGTTGGAGAATTTTAAGTTCGTCTATTTCACCAAATTTAGCTTCTAATTTATCAAAATGAAAGCCTACTACATTATTTTCCGAATCATAGATAGCAGCTTCCTCCATTAGAAATTTAAGATCTTTCTCCAACTTAGCTACTTCTTCACTTTCTTTCGTAGACATTGATTCTGCACTCACTGAGGGCCCTACAGATAAAAAAACTAACATCAAAGCTACTAAAGATAACAATCCAGTTTTAAACTTTTTTTTCATTTACTTTCTCCCTTTCCAATTAAATGTAAAACACAGCGTAGCATAGATTAGGAAATTATCAGCTTAATATGCTTAAAGTTATAATTTTACTATTCAGGTAATTGTTTTAAAAAAAGTTCTCTTTAACAATCACAATGGCGGCCAACCTACGAGAAAACGCCACCCGGATTGAGTGACGTATCTATATCATATATTTGCGCTGGATCCTACCGCGCTATCGCTTGCTTTCCTTACTCAGGCCGAGACTGTGTTTCCCCACCCTTAACAAGTAAGCTTTATGTAGTTATCGTCTATTTTTTTACTAAATAATCGCTATTTTGCTTGACCGCCCTTACGCTCTTTGACTTACTGAGCCGAAGGATTGGAAACGGCTGAGAGCAGACTTTGCCCCTTACACACGTCAAACGGATAGTCTGAGGCATATAAGAAGCAAAGTCGCATTCCTTACGTCGCATCGTTTGGTATCCGTATGATATGCCCTTCTGAACTTCCGATCTTTCGACCGACTGCAGCTCGTACAATATCGCCCCTGTACATTAAAACCTGCCGCAGCACCCTAGAACCGTAGTTCCAACGATAACCGCCCGGACCTTTAATGGATGTCCTCTCCTGCCGCCACCAGCACAGAAGGATTGCTGTTAAATTATTAACTCCAAAATTTGATTAAGGTTATCCTTTGTTGTTATTCTGCCATTTTTATTTCAATGGCTAAATTGCGTAAATAATCTAATAAGGGCCGTACTTCCTCTGGAGCTGTTGTGTCAGTAAATGAGAAGGACTGTTTCTTTTTTTCATTTACTATATCCAGCTGATATGAAAACGCGTCCGCTCCTTGAGATTTAGCTCCGACCATTTTACTTAGATGAGGATTAGAAAGATCAGCTGTCTTCATTAAATTCTTTAATTCTTCATTTTTCTCCTGCGGCAATTCATTTGTATCTATCTGAAAATTCAAGTCGAGGTTGGCAAATCCCCCTATGCAGCTAAATTGGATATGCATGTTGAATGAAGCCTCCTATTCATAGAATATGACTACTCAGGCAGTCCAACCGCTTTGAAAGCATCTTCAATTGTTTTTATAGCTGTTTCAGTAACTTCTCCACTATCAACAAGTTTTTGTGCTGCCTTGATAACAATTTGTACGAATTGATTGAAATTCGCCGTTGCAAATAAATTCTGCATGGCATTGAACCAAATCAAAGCTGCTTTGTCCGTTCCAATCTCCATAGATACAAGATAAAAAGCCTTGTTTGGTATCCCACTATTGATATGGACACCATGATTATCTCGCTCTCCTCGATAGAAGTTCTTCATATGATCAGGCTGCATATCTTTCCCCATTAATTTATTGTCAAATGCAGTACCTGGAGCTTTCATGGAACGAAGAGCTTGTCCTTTTAGTGTTGGTCCCATTATATCAGCACCGATTAACCAATCCGCATCTTGTGCTGATTGCTTTAAATGAAATTGTTTGATAGTCACTCCAAACACATCTGAGAGATGTTCATTCAAAGCCCCTGACTGGCCTTCATACTCCAATCCACTGGTGAACTGCGTAACACCATGTGTAAGTTCGTGTCCAATTACATCAAGTGAATTTGCAAAATTGCTAAAAATAACCCCATCGCCGTCACCAAATACCATTTCATCTCCGTCCCAATAGGCATTTGTAAATTTATCCCCATAATGAACGTTCAGAATTAGATCAAGGCCTTCGTTATCTATTGAATTACGGTGTAAAACATCCTTGAAATAGTCACGCACAACTCCACTATAATCATATGCATGGTTAACTACAGAATCCCCACTTGATCGATCTCCTTCTTTCCTAGCCTCATTCTGTCGGAGTTTGGTCCCTCCTTTACAATCATAAACATGGCGAGCAGATTCACCTTTACGTTCTGATCCTGCATCAGTTAAAGCAATAACACCGTTAATATCATATTCTTTCATGATTCTACGTCTGCGCACTTGACGGCTTTTCGCTAAACTAATCCGTGCTGCTTCTACTTCATTTTGTGCCAAATTCTCAAGAATGTAGTTAGGTACAATGAAACATTGGCACAGCGATTTCGAACAATCTTTTTTGGGCATATTTGACACTCCTTCATAATTTTTTTTACAAACAGCGCGACTAGTCTTCACCGTAATTCATGGTAATTAGTAGATTATCTGATTCGTTAACATTTGATTTTGCTGCTCTCCTTATATCTACAACACATTTCTATAGATTACTTTCGCCGCACCTACCTCATTTCCCTCCATTCCATCCTACTCTACTACTTGCAAATTTCTTTCTCAGCACGTTCAGTCCTTAGTTCCAGTTGTTCTTATTTTTCGGTTTGTTCACTCATTTTCATTTCCTTTTAAAATAAGGCTCTGTTATAGGATGTTGTTGATTTTCTTGTTGAAATAACTGGGAAGTTTAGTTGAAGTGGGAAATTTATTTAAATAATGAAATGCGCGGTAGAATAACTTTAATTTCCTTTTTTTAATAAAACTTCATATTTTTCTCACAAATATTTTTTATCATCAATATAGTTGAATTTTATAAAGAAAAAGGAGGTCCTGTATAAATGGAAACTGTTAAAACAAAAACTACTATACAAAATCAAAAACAAACAAACACCTCTCTGTATAGAACAGTATGGAGATGGCATTTTTATGCTGGAATTGTTTTTGCACCCTTACTTATTATTCTTGCAGTTACTGGATCAATCTATTTATTTAAGCCACAGATTGAACAAGTACTTTATCAAGACTACCACGAGGTTACCCCTCAAGGAGATAAAATACCAGCATCCCAGCAGATTGAGAAAGTGAAGAAACTTTACCCTGATGCAGTGGTGACAAAATATCATCCCGGAGAAAGTGCCTCTCGTTCGAGCGAAGTAAGCATTACTTCTAATAAGGAGTCACTTACAATTTTTATAGATCCCTATACAGGTAAATCTATTGGAGAGTTAAATGATGAAGACAGAATTATGGATAAAATCGAAGAAATTCATGGTGAACTAATGGCTGGCACCTTAGGAGATAGAATTGTAGAGTTAGCTGCGTGTTGGGCAGTTGTGTTAATTGTCTCTGGTCTTTATTTATGGTATCCCAAAAATAAGCTAAGTCTTTCTGGTGTTCTTTTTCCAAGAATAAATAACGGAAAAAATATTTTCAGAAGAGATTTACATGCAGTACCTGCCTTTTGGATATCAGCAGGAATGTTATTTTTAATTATGACAGGTTTACCTTGGTCAGGTTTTTGGGGAAGTAATTTTCAATCTTTAGCTACCAATTCTGGATCTGGGTATCCTCCTTCTATATGGTCAGGAAGTGCTCCAACATCCTCAATTAAAACAAAAGATATTGCAGATGTACCTTGGGCAGCAGAAAATTTAGATGTACCTATCTCAAATATTCAAGGTTTTATCCCACTGTCCATTGATGATGTAGTTACGATTGCGAATCGTGAGGGTATGCATCCAAGTTATAGCATAAATATTCCAAATGAAACAGATGGCGTCTATACATTGTCAGCTTTTCCACCGAAAGCACAAGATGAAGCAACTATTCATGTTGACCAATATTCTGGGGCAGTTTTAGCTAATTATCGTTATGATCATTACGGTTTTATTGGAAAAATAGTTGCATGGGGAATTACCTTGCACAAAGGGACTCAATTTGGTTTGATTAACCAAATATTCAGCCTTCTTATTTGTTTAGGAATTATTCTGGTAGCCGTTAGTGGTTTTTATTTATGGTGGAAGCGAAAGCCGAAAAAAGGATTAGGTGCACCTAAAGCTCCTCATATAAAGAACATGAAATCCTTTCTAATTCTGTTAATAGGTCTAGGAATTATGTTTCCTTTGGTTGGTTTGTCGCTTATTGTTGTGTGGCTAATTGACTGGTTAATTATTAAAAGAATAACTGTAGTTAAGAAGTTTATGAATGCATAATTCGAAATGTAAAGGGTGGCTTTTGCCGTGAAAAAAAATATATGTATTTTTTTAATCTTTATTTTCATCATATTGCTAAGTGCGTGTTCACTTGAAAAGGATGTCACTACTCTATACAAAGAAGAAACACCTCTTGAATCGGAAATAATCATACCAGAATCCTTTTCAGCTAATACACAGGAGACTATAAAGGCTGTTCTTACTCAAGGTGGTAAAAGGGTTGTAGGCGCAGATTTTGTTCATTTTGAGATATGGAAACAAGATGGCTCTCTCAAATATAGTATGGAACAAGCTGAGGAAGAGGGAGACGGCACATATAGTTTAAGGAAAAACTTTGATAGTGATGGTCTATACTATATAAAAGTACATGCTAGTAACGATGGTTCAATAATTATGCCTCAAAAACAGTTTATCGTAGGAAAACTTTCTGAAAGTGATTTAAAAATCTTGCAAAAAGGTATGCATAAACAAGAAGAAAGTCATGAACATCATCATTAAATTTATTTAAAAATCCGGTTTTCTTTGAAAACCGGATTTTTTATGGATATTTGCTTACCGTTTTAAATCCGTTTGTTGTTGTTACTACTAATAAAAGGGGTAATAATTTTGGCTATTATTTTTCTTTACTTTAATAAGTGATTAACTGCGACATCAGAATTTCCCGGGGATATCGGTTGAAGCAGTATGTTCCCTCCTGTAGAGTACTGTTGGGTTAACAAGAATTTTCAGTGTTCTTTTTTTTTGTAAAATACGTATTATATTTAGGGTGATTCGTCAATTCCTGTGTAGAAAGGGTGTTTAATTTTGAAACAAGTGAAAGGTTTTATCCGAAGCTTCACAATTTTAACGCTTGCTTTTCTCATGTTTAGCGGAGGGGCAGTTTTTGCTTCTGCTGCTTCAGAATCATCGAAGTCTACGCCAGATCTCTTGATTCGAGAAATCATGGGTTTAGCTTATGAATCCCAACAATCGATTAACAGTAAACCTTTTTCTGTTGGTGATTCGTTGAAAAAAGCAGAAAAAGCCTGGGGTCCACCAGAAGATCTAAGTACCGTTGCAGCCAATTATTGGAGCCGTAATGTTCGATTCCTCTATGACGATTCAACAGGTAGAAAAACGATTACCGGCATTGATGATTTTGATCCTCAGCTGCAAACCATTCATTTATCTGAGTTGAAGGGATTGATTGGTAAACCTGTAAGTGAAGAGGAGCAAGAGGGAATGTACTATGTCACCTATACTGATAAAAAAAATTATAAAGTTGTTTTCGTGTTTGAAAGCGCCTGGATTAACCCCGATCCAAAATTGTATATGTATACGCTTGAATTGGCAGAAAAATCATGTAAATAATAAGTAACAAGCCACATAAGGAATCGTCTCTGTAATTCATAGGGGACGATTCTTTTACTTAGAGCAAAAAAATCATGTTGTTTAAGACAAGATCGGCACTTATTCTTACGCATCAAGCTGGGCAGGTTAAACTCAACAAGAAAAGTGGAAGGTAACTCCAATTAATAGTCTTTTTATGTTAAAGTTGCAATGTGCTAGGACATAGATTTAATTATGGAACGATCTACAGGGAGGAATGGGACAATGGAAAATAAATGGCCAAAAGAAATGAAAGTAGCGCAAATCCGAGTTGCACGTCCTACTGATCAACTAAAAAAGGTTGTAAACTTCTATTGTGAGGGATTAGGCTTGAAAAAAATCGGTTCTTTTGAAGGACACGAGGGATATGACGGTATAATGATTGGGCTTCCCAATTCAAACTATCATTTAGAGTTTACTCAACATAAAGATGGAAGTCCTTGTCCTGCTCCAACAAATGATAATCTGCTTGTCTTCTATATTCCTGAAAGTAAAACCATTGAAGAAATCACAAATAGATTGAAAGGTATGGGTTATGATTCAGTATCTCCAGAAAATCCATATTGGGAAAAGTCAGGTGTTACAATTGAAGATCCAGATGGTTGGAGAATTGTATTAATGAATTCGCCCGGCATAGGAAATTAAAATAATAACTGCAAATAAAAAGAAAAGTTATCTGAGCATGCCATTAAAAGGATTACATCTTTTCCTCATTCAACCAACGGGCGCGATTCTTTAATAGGAATCGCTTTTCTTATAGAACTAACAGGTGCTAGTTCTCTAGAAGACCACAATAAGTAGTCTCTTATATTTGTTCAAAAATCAACAGCCTTACTGTCTAACAAAGCCTAAAATAAAAATAGCCTCAACTCCTTAAAGGAATTGAGGCTTGTACTAATATTTATCATTTGAGCAGGAAAGTACGCTTTCTTCCTGTTCAATTAAAGTATGTTAAATAATACGAGTTGTAACGATGCCTGTGATTTGTTTGATTTTTTCCTCTAAACCAGGAATGATATCGCCGTTTACTTCACCGTCAATGTCAATCATCGTATACGCGTATCCACCACGGCTTCTGTTAACCATGTCAGCGATGTTCAAATTATAGTCTGATATAGCCAGTGTGATCTGCCCAACCATGTTTGGAACGTTTTCGTGGAAAGTTGCCACACGACGCTTTCCTGTATAAGGAAGGGAAGTGTTTGGAAAATTCACTGAGTTTTTGATGTTCCCTGTTTCTAAGAACAACTTCACTTGACGAGCTGCCATAATAGCACAGTTTTCCTCTGATTCTTGCGTAGAGGCACCAAGATGTGGGATTGGAACTACATTTTTCATTTTCAATACATTTTCATTCGGGAAGTCTGTAATAAACCTGCCAACTTTCCCGCTTTCAAGTGCAGCTTCCATATCCGTTTCATTCACAAGCTCACCACGTGAGAAATTCAAAATATGTACGCCCGGTTTCATGATGCTAAATGTTTCTTGGTTAAACATTCCTCTTGTGTCATCAGTTAATGGCACGTGTACAGTAATATAATCAGATTCAGCAAACAACTGTTCAATCGTCATAGCGCGCTGTACATTGCGGGACAAGTTCCAAGCTGTATCGACAGAGATGAACGGGTCAAATCCAATCACATCCATGTCTAAACCTAGTGCATCATTAGCTACAAGCGCACCGATCGCTCCTAAACCGATTACACCAAGAGTTTTTCCCTTGATTTCTTTTCCAACAAATTGTTTCTTACCTGCTTCTACAAGCTTTGGAACTTGTTCTCCTTCACCTTCTAACGTCTTTGTCCAGGCCACACCGGCAAAAAGGTTACGAGATGAAGCCATTAAAGAGGTTAGTACCATTTCTTTTACAGCGTTAGCGTTAGCACCAGGGGTATTAAAAACAACAATTCCTTGCTCTGTGCATTTGTCGACGGGAATATTATTGACACCCGCTCCGGCCCTTGCGATTGCTTTTAAATTATCGCCTAATTCTAATGCATGCATGTTAAAGCTACGAAGAACAACAGCATCAGGGTTTTCACTGTCATTGTCGATAGTAAAGTTATCCTTATTGAATACATTTAACCCGCTTTCAGCAATATTATTTAAGGTTTTGATTGTTTTCAGTTTTTCTAAAATTAATGTGCTCATATTATTTCTCCTCTTTTAATTTATGATAGTTTTTAAATTCCTAAATTAATTAACAAGATGTTAAGCAAGCTACTAATCAAATTTCATAAAAATCTGTGTATTCTCTAACAATGGATTTAAGTCTTCACTATCCTCTCCTAATAAACAGAAAGAGGCAAGGGATAATTTCCCTTACCTCTGCCCAGGCGAACGGCTACGACACTATATGCTCCCTCACGGTTATCCGCGTTTCGCCAGTCACACATAGTCTTTTTAATTAATTATATTTTATCAAATTCTCCATCAACCTTCAACTACAATTTTAAAAGGTTATCCTATTTCAGTTCCTTTGGCAGAATTATTTAGTAGAATTCCCCATTGCTCAGTCCCCTTAGCAAGAAGAATATTCTTCCAATAGATGTTCTATCTTTAGTTCTTGTATTGGAAGGGTTAAACCCTTAAGCAGGTTTAATAGCTTTTTCCATATCTTGCTGACGCCAGTACTCTTCAATTTCTTCTAAAGTTTTCCCTTTGGTTTCTGGTGTTTTATAGTGAATAAATACGCAAGCAACTATTGATAATACCGCGTATATTAAGAAGACATTATTTCCAATGACACTTAACAATGGCGGGAAAGTATACGAAAAAAGAAAATTCAATGTGTACTGTAAAAATGTAATGACTCCCATTCCGATCGCTCTTGCCTGCAAAGGTAACACTTCAGGTATGAATAGCCAGAATACAGGACCTAGACCGATTCCAAACGCGAAGACGTATAAGAACACACAAACCATACTAAATATCGTAAAATCTGAAAATAGTGCTAAACCGATTAATGGTAGGACCTGCCCGCCAATACTATAGATTAATAATGTTTTTCTTCCCAGTTTATCAACAATGAATAGCGATATAGCCGTGGAAATAACTAAGGCAGTACCTATCCCGAAGTTGGCTATATTCGATCCGCTCCACCCGTTAATTTCCACTCCTTCAAAGATGATTGGAGCAAAGTATACTACTGCATTAATCCCAGTGAAGACCTGAAAAAACGTTAATATGAAGTTCATATTTAGAATCTTTTTATACTGGCCAACTAAATGTTTGAATCCGACAGTTTGCTGTTTTAGTGAATAATTAATATCGCTTATTTCATCTTCCACTTCTTTCTTCGATCCTCTTAGTTTCATTAATACTTTTCTTGCACGTTCTTCTTTTCCTGCAGTCATTAGCCAACGTGGACTTTCGGGTGAGATTAGCATCCCAATCGTAAAGATTGCAGCAGGAATAATACCTATTCCTAGCATGATTCTCCAAGAACCACTAGCAGAAAAGGAAGCTCCTACAATGTAAGCACTTAAAATTCCGACATTTACACTTAATTGATATAATGCACCAATTAATCCTCTGATTTTAGGTGGAGCTAATTCAACCAGATATATCAACGAACACATATTGGCTATTCCGCATCCGATTCCAAGGATAAATCGCGATCCTATTAAAACGCTTACATTAGTAGCGAAGGCACAACCAATAGACCCAACAATAAACGTGATGCCTGCTCCTATTAAGAGCGATTTCCTTCCTAATACTTTAGATAAGGAGGTTGAAAGAACAATAGCAGGCAATGCTCCTAAAAGAAGGAAACTTACAATCAATCCTTGGCCGGCTGGGCTTAATCCAAATTCCTCGGTAATAAAGGGAATCGCTGGAGAAATGGCACCAGAATCAAAACCATATAAAAGTCCAGCCAAGCCACCAAAAATCGCATAAATATACATAATATTCGGAATTTTTTGCAAATAACTCACTCCTTTTAGATTCACTAATTAAAGTACACCTTTTTTCAATATAAGATTCGCATATTGTGCACGTTCACTTGTAGCGATAATGGCATATGCCGCCTTACTTCTTTCGTAAAAATCCGTTCTTTCGATTTTTTCTATTTGGACAGGAAAGTCGCTCGTTTTTTTTATTATATCTTCATAGGTCTGCCAGATTACAGGGTTTTTTTCATCGCCTTGAACAGGATTCATCAGCATGACTGGAAACGTAACATACGTATCTAGTGGGAAAAATTCTAATATGGCCCGTAAAAAATCAGCAACGCCATGTCCATGACCATTGATTATCCGGTTGGAATGACTTGCAGCCGGATAGTTTCCGTCTGCAAGTACAATCTCATCACCGTGCCCCATCTCCATCATAACTTTCATCAATTCTGGAGAAATAATAGGCGGGATTCCTTTAAGCATTAGTCAAAACCTTTTCACTTTCTTGAACAAATTTGTTCGTTAGTGTTCCAAGCTTTTCGATTTCAACAGTGACCACATCTCCTGGCTGAATATAAACGCGCTGATCAGCCGGTAAGCCTAATACGACTCCTTCAGGTGTACCTGTTAAAATAAGATCTCCCGGCTCTAACGTCATGTGCTGGGAAATATAACTTACGATTTCTGCGCATGAAAAGATCATATCGGAAGTATTAGAGTTTTGTCTTATTTCATTATTTACGTACGTTTTCAAATTAAGGTTGTTTGGATCTCCTACTTCGTCCGCTGTCACTAAGAAAGGTCCTACTGGACTAAAATCATCACAGGTTTTTCCAAGCAGCCACTGCTGTGTTCTCATTTGCAGATCTCTTGCAGACAAATCATTGACTGTACAATAACCAAAAACATGAGAAAGAGCAGCTTCTTGTGTTACGTTCTTTGTCTTTTTGCCAATTACAATTCCCAGTTCAACCTCATAGTCCAGTTCATTCGTTACATTTGGTATAACAATTTCACTTTGATGACCTGTTAACGTATTATCAAATTTGTTAAACAAGATAGGCACTTCAGGATACGGTGCATTGGTTTCATCTGCGTGTCTTCTGTAATTCAATCCGACGCAAATGATTTTATGAGGTTTTGTAACACTAGGACCGTATATAAGCCCTTCCTCTTCAATAGCTACTGCACTTCCATTTGAGACAGCTTCATTAACCTTTATTTCAAAATCTTTTAGTTCGGATTGATTGAATTCAATTACTTGCATCACATCTGTTACTATATTGTTCCATTCATTCTTCTTAGCAGTTTCTTCGATATCTATTAAGTTATTCTCAATCTGAACAGCCAGTTTCTGCTTTTCACCTTTTATAAAAGTAGCTAGTTTCATAGTTTCATTCTCCTTTTATGCATTTTTCCCAAAAACAACTCCGCCATCAATATATAAAGGCGATCCCATCATGAACGTAGACTCATCTGAAGCTAGAAATAGTGCAGCTTTTGCCACATCACTAGGCCTTCCTAATTCTCCGCTTAACTGTCTTTTCTTGATCGATCCGATTGCGATTTCAGGATCGTCATATGAATTTTTCAAATAATCTTCAACAAATGGAGTTAAGATGGTGCCCGGCAATAAAGCATTTACTCGAATATTATAAGGGGCATAGTCCACTTGCATGGCTTTTGTCAGAGCAAGTACAGCGCCTTTCGTTGCTGAGTATGCGGCACGTTTAACTAAACCCATTTCCGCAGCGCAAGACGACATATTAATGACTACTCCACTTTTTTGTTCCATCATATAAGGAAGCGTGTATTTAGAGGGTAAATAAACCCCCTTCACATTTACACTCATAATTCGGTCCCAGACATCTGGCTCTACTTCGTCCACTCTACCCACATTGCTGATTCCTGCATTGTTGAATAGAATATCTATTTTTTTATACGTCTCAATAATCTGTTGTATTGCAGATTGAACCGCTTCAGGATTCGTCACATCTACTTCGTAAAATGCTGCTTTTCCGCCATTTTCTTCTATTTCAGAAACTGTTCCTTGCCCATTTTCAGCATGAATGTCTGTGATGATAACAAATGCGCCTTCTTTTGCGAATAAACGGGCTGATTCCTTGCCGATACCGCTTCCTCCGCCAGTGATAACTGCTATCTTGTTGAGTAGTCTCATAATGTTACCTCCTGTTCATGATTCATATGATCTTCAGGCTGTGCCGCTTTAATCGTTAATCCGCCATCTACCATTAACAGATGCCCATTGATTTGCACGGCTTCATCAGAGGCCAAAAAGACAACAGAATCTCCAATTTGTTTTTCTGTACCAAGTCTCTTCATTGGATTCGCTTCAATCTCTTTTGCTAGAATTTGAGGATCTGCCAAATATTCATCACACATATCCGTTGCAACGGTGCTCGGTCCGACTGCATTTACATTAATATTGTATTTGCCTAACTCAATCGCCAAGGCCTTTGTTAAATGCGAAGCTGCTGCTTTTGATGAGATATAATGCGGGATTACTGGACTTGTCACAAGAATACTCGCAGTTGATGTAATATTAATGACTTTTCCGTATTTATTTTCGATCATTTTTTTCGCCGCTCTTTGTGTTGTCAAAAAGATCGATTTTACGTTCGTCTGATAGGTATCATCCCATGTTTTTTCTGAAAGACTCAAAAAAGGTTCAAATGGAGCAATACCAGCATTATTCACTAGGATCTCTACCGATCCTAACTCTTTTTCCACTTGGTCTATCATTTGGTCAACTTCTTCTTTCACCCCAACATTTGCTTTCACAACAATCGCTTGAATATGAAACTCTTTTTCTACTTTTTCTTTTAAAGCGTTTGCTTTTTCAAATGAACCGGGTGATGTATAATTGATAGCCACATTAGCGCCTTCTTCAGCTAATCTCATGACAATTGCTGCTCCAATCCCTCGGCTACCGCCTGTGACAAGAGCTGTTCGATTTTTTAATTTACTCATATATAGATCCTCCTTCTCCTATTTGTTTCTACAGGCTGATGCTGATTCGGCTGATACTAAATTCTTGATGGCCTAAAATTTCAGCTTTTGTCAGCTCACCTTGTGCTGTTTTAAGAACCGTTTCGAAAATACGATTTCCTGCTTCTTCTGTTGTTTCTTTTCCTTTCATTACAGGACTTGTATCTATATCAATGTTATCGATCATTTTGATGGCAGTATGTTCATTTCCCGTTATTTTGATGACCGGAATAATTGGGTTTCCAGTCGGCGTCCCTCTTCCTGTCGTAAAGCAGACCATATGAACACCAGCGGCAGCCATACCCGATACACACTCGATATCATTCCCTGGTGAATCCATGAAGTAATAGCCGTTCCCTGGAATTTCTTCTGCAAAAGATAATACATCGTTCAAAGGAGCAGTACCTGCTTTGCTTATACATCCAAGAGATTTTTCTTCGATAGTAGACAGGCCTCCCTCTATATTGCCCGGGCTTGGATTTCCGCCACGCATATCTGACCCAATGCGTTCTACTTCTTTTTCAAATTTATTAACATAGGCATATAGCTTATTTGCCACTTCTTCGCTCACAGCTTTTTGAGCGACAATATGTTCAGCCCCGATAATTTCAGTTGTTTCACCCATTACAATGGTTCCGCCCTTATTTAAGAGCTGATCAGCTGTTTTTCCTAAAGCGGGATTGCTGCACAGACCAGATGTAGCATCGGAACCGCCGCATTTCACACCTAGTATTAATTCTGATATAGGAACATCTACTTGTGGCACTTTTTCGATTTCCTTGAATAAGCTTTTTGCCAATTCAGACCCTTTTTGAATAGCTTTTATCGTTCCGCCTGCATTTTGGATATCAAGCCACTCAACAGGTTTTCCTGTTTCTTCTTCAATTTCTTGTTTCAAAACTTTGGCATCAATAACCTCACAGCCTAAGCTAATTAAAAGAACTGCACCAACATTTGGGTTTTTCCCCATACCTCCAAGAAGTCTGTGTGTACGTTCCTTGTCATCACCAATCTGGCTGCAGCCATGCTGATGCGGAATAGCCACAGAGTCTGGTACTGCTTGCTGGATTCTATTGGCTACGTGATTTGCACAAATGACAGTCGGGATAATTAACAGATGATTACGTATTCCAAATTTCCCGTTTGAACGACGGTACCCTTTTATCATGCTCATCGTTGTTTCTCCCCTTCCGCCTTATCTCCTCTTCCTCTGATTCCTTCAATATTATGTACATGTACATGTTCACCAGGTTCGATATCACTTGTCGCTGCACCGATTACTTCTCCATATTTGATAACCGTTGCTAATTTTTCAATCGGTTTAATTGCGATTTTATGTCCAAATGGAATCGATTGCTTGGCTGTCAATACCGCTTTTTGGCCATTGATGACGTATAGTAATGTTTCTTCTTCTTCTACATCTTTCAAAAGAGTCGCTACATTATCTTGATCAGACATAACGATGCTCGTAACGTCCTGTTCATAGCCTACTTTACTCATGGCTATCTCCCCTTTCTTTTAATTTGTAAAAGGCTTTCGCATTATTAGAAAATATTTTATCCATTTCCTTATTGGTTAAATTTTCCGGTAAATTTCTTTTGATAATCTGCAGTGCTTCATCATAGCTTCCAGCTGATAAACATACAGGCCAATCGCTGCCGAAAAGCAAACGGGATGGACCAAATGTTTGCACAATATGATGAATATATGGCTCAAAATCTTCAGTTTTCCACATAGCTGGATTCGCTTGCGTCATTAAACCCGACATTTTGCACCAAACATTCGGAAACAGTGATAAAGAGTACATATCCTCTTTCCACTCGCTTAAATCCCCTTTAGTAATATTCGGTTTAGCCATATGATCTATTACTGTCATTAAGTTCGGAAGCGTTTTCAATAAAGTTAAAATCGATGCAATGTGTTTATTATTAATTAATAAATCTAATGGAAGATTATATCTAATAAGCCATTTTAAATTTTCTATCACTTGCTCTTGTAATATCCAATCACTATTTTCTAAATCCTGGAGCATTGGACGCAAACCAACAATTCCCGGTCGTTTCATTAACGAATCTAGTTGCTTCGGAAAAGCTGGAGAAGATAAGTCTATCCAGCCAACTACACCATAAATCCAGTCATACCGTTCATACAATGATAAAAGAAATAAAGTCTCTTCATATGTAGGAGCAGCTTGGATAAGAACAGTTCCAGCAATACCCTGTTTTTCTAATAAGGGATCTAAATCTCCTGGAAGATAATCTTGATAGAGGACTCCCATATCTTTTGAAAGCCAAGAATAGTCAGCTCGGTCAATCTTCCAAAAATGCTGATGAGCATCAATAATCATTTTGACCTCCTCTTGTTACTAGAATGTTACCGGTAACATTAAAATAACAACAATATTTTAAATTGTCAATAAATTAATTGCAACAATATCAAAATAAGGATTTGTTAAACAACACTGTTAATATTTAGAGATAAGAAAAAGGACCTATAGCGAGGATAGTTCCAGTGGAACAATCTAAAAAAACCTGTATACATTTATACAGGTTTTTAATCAAACTTTTTATTAAATGGTCTTGTAAAGTGACAACAAAGAAATTCATTTTTAATACCTCAAACAATGTAATCTTATCCCTCATACGCTTGCTTTAATGTTTTGATGTCAATTTTTTTCATTTGGAGCATTGCATTCATAACTCTTGCTGATTTTTCTGGATCGTGGTCGCTTAGCATCTCAGTTAGGGCCGTAGGAATAATTTGCCACGAAACACCATACTTATCTTTCAGCCAACCGCACACTTGTGCCTTCTCGTCTCCGCCTTCGGAGAGTTTTTCCCAAAAATAGTCCAATTCTGCTTGTGACTCGCAATTGACGATAAATGATATTGCCTCTGTAAATTTGAATTGCGGACCGCCATTTAATGCTACGAATTCCTGGCCCTCCAGTTGGAATTCCACGGTCATTACTGTTCCTTCTAATATCCCGTGGATTTCATGCCCCTCTTTTCCATAGTGAGTGATTCTTCCAATCTTGGAATTTTTAAAGATAGAAGCGTAAAACTTCGCTGCCTGTTCAGCTTGTGTATCAAACCACAAGTTTGTTGTGATTTTTCTTATACCCATTTTAAAGCACCTCCATATATTCTCTAAGTCTTAACAAAAAAGGATGTTTTTATTTCCGCTAAGTCTAAAGCTGAAGTTGCAGTTATCTTAGAGCTATCCGTTATTCAAGAATATGGTCCCATTCAAAAAGGACACCTTCTTTTTTTCATAAAGGCGCCCTTTAATGGAATAACTACACCACTTGAAATAGCTGGTAATGCGGAATAATAAGTTCTTAAACAAGCCACCGCTTAGTGGGTTTGATAATTAACTGGAGCCAATCAGTTAGTTAAAGATGGATAAAAAGTTCCCACTCTTTAACATCTTAATCATTCCGTAATTTGCTTAGCAATTGGAAAATCTGCCCCCTATGATGTGATTCATGTTCAATCAAATGGTACACAACCCACTCAGGTGTGACGTCATATTGTTCAAGAACCCTCGGTTTACGCCAATCTGTTAGATCCATTGAACGAAAGTGGGAAAGAAACACTTCACGTACCTTATTCAGTCGGTTAACATGTTCTTCTACAGTTTGTCCCTCAATATGGGTTAAAGAGCCCTCCTCAGAACGGCATTCTAACGGAAACAACGAGCGTATTTCAGAATCCCATTCAGTAACAAGAACCTCTTCATATAACCAATCTGCCTCGACCAATGCAATGTGATATAACAGCGAGCCAATCGTTTGTCTTTCATCCATTTTTGTATCAAGGATCCCTTGGCTGATTCCAGTTAATTCTGTTAAAAGAGTACGGCGAACATCTTCTAAACACCATAGCCATCCGCCAATTTCTTCTTCATATTCTGGAAATCGAGATACCAGTAAAGCTCTTCTCTCCAAACTGATCATCCTCCTCTTAATCAAAGTCTTACATTCTATTAAAAATGGATGGTTCCTTCTTTAATACAAAAAATCATATTAAATATAATAGTTTTATTTCCCATTAAATATCTTTATTGTCATTCAACAGGTCTCCCAATCGAATTAACAATTTGTTTTTAAAGAATAATAATTACATTTCTACAATTTACGACAACATTAGCACTATCTAGATAGTAATATATAACTATAATAAAATGAGAAAACGGCAAACTAATCGAAAGGTTAGGACGCAAAGCTAACAGGTCTAAGGTCAGATTGACTATGATAGCTGGGCTACCTCTTCAACGGAGGAATAGGTAATGTTACTTCAGACAAATGACAGAGTAAAAGAATTAGATACAGAATGGATTGAACTCATTCAAATGGCTATCAATGTAGAAATACCGTTAGAGGAAATTAGGGGATTTTTATTAGAAGGTAGACAATAGGCCTATGCTTGCTGCCTGACACATTTTTTACACATTAACGCCTTTTTTCTATTTCTTTACTTTATCAAAATAGAAAAGCTAATAATGGAATCCCTATAAATTACCTATCGGATAGGAGGGCAAATATGCAAACTCATGAGTTAGAACTAGTAATAAAGAATGCAGACCGAGCAATAAATAATGAGGATTTCGATCAATTAATGGATTTCTATTCAGAGGATGCTACATTAGTTGTAAAACCTGGAACGTTAGCTAAAGGAAAAGAAGAAATACGTCGGGCATTCGTTGCTATCGCTGATTATTTTAATCATAGTTTAATTGTTAATCAAGAAAAGATGGCAATAATCGAAACAGGTGATACGGCATTAGTTGTAGCAAAAGCCCTACTGAGTGCCAATCAAAAGACTGATTCGGCATTCTCAATGGAAAGAATGGCTACCTATGTTTTTAAAAAGGATTCTACAGGTACCTGGCGTTGCATAATTGATAATTCTTACGGTGCTGAATTACTTGAATAATTCATGTACAGATATTTGAATTAATAGAAAAGGCTCACCTTCTATTAGGTTATTAGGTGGTTTTTTCATTTGTGCTAATCTCCGCACAGAGAAAAACTCCTATTATTTTATAGGAGTTCCAGATGATTTTCTGATTACCAATTCAGGCTTTAAATTTATTGTTCGATAATCAGCTGGACCGACTTCATCTACTCTTTCAATCACTAATTGTGTTCCTAAATATCCGAAGTCATAAGCAGGCTGCGAAGATACAGTCAAAAAAGGATCAAAGTCTGAAAATAATTCTAAATCGTCAAAGCAAACGACAGCTATGTCTTCTGGAACTTTAATCTTTTTTTCTCGTAAACTTTTTATAATTTTAATGGCAATGAAGTTATTCGCTGCAAAAATCGCTGTTGGACGATCAGCAGGAGAAACATTAACCAAATGAGCGATTCCATTCCATTGCTTTTCTTGTTTATAATGAGTCTCTACTAGGAAAGCGGGATCTATCTTTAAATCATTAATTTTTAACGTTTCAATATACGCCTGATACCGCTCTTTCGAAGTGGAAATCGTAAGTGGGCCATGTACCATTGCTATTCTTTGATGACCATAATCAATTAAATGCTGAAGAAGCAATTTTGTCCCTTCATAGTTATCTCCAAGTACTCTATCACACGAAACATCTTCAATTTGCCTATCTATTAATGTAAATGGGATTCTGTTTTTAATAAGTTTCTTTAAGTTTTTGGTCGATTGATCACCTGTTGGAGCAATAATTACGCCATCTACCCTTTTAGAAATTAATGCATTGATATACTCACTTTCTTTTTCGTAGTTTTCATCTGTATTACATAAAATAAGCTGATATCCCATTTGATTAGCCTTATCCGCAGCGCCTCTTGCAACCTTTGTAAAAAAGGGGTTAGTGATGTCAGTTATGATTAATGAAAGTAACTTGGTTTTTTTAATATTCAAACTTTGAGCAGCTGAATTTGGTATATAGTTTAACTCTTTTATAACAGCTTCTACTTTTTCTCTAGTCTTTTCACTGATATTTCCTTTATTATTAATAACTCTCGATACAGTCATCGGTGAAACATTCGCTTTTTTTGCAATATCGTAAATTGTCGTCACTTTTTGTACCCGCCTTTACATTTTCCCTTATATTGTATCATAAGTATAAATTGTTATTTTATACTTTAACAAGCAGGCAATCATGTTGACTCAGGTACGACACTGAACTTCAAAAAAAGACACAGTCCTTAGTGAAGGATTGTGTCTTGAAATAGATTTAATTTTGATTAAATCCGCTTTCATCCATGTAAAATATCTCCCAAAGATGTCCATCTATATCCTGAAAACTCCAACCGTACATGAACCCATGATCAATGGCTTCATTAAAAGGCTTTCCACCAGCATCCAGGGCTTTATTCACAATCTCATCCACTTCTTCCTTACTTTTAACCGATAATGCCACAATAGCTTCCGTACTTTTTGCTGAATCCGGGATTTCTCTCTTGGTAAACGTTTTAAAGTAATCTTCAACCAATAACATGACATATATAGATTCACTGATAACCACACACGTTGCATTTTCATTGGTCATTTGCTCGTTAAACTCAAAGCCAACTTTTGTGAAAAATTCTATTGAGGCATTCAAATCTTTAACAGGCAAGTTAACAAAGATCTTTTCCGCTTGAACTCCCATCAAATTCACCCTCATTCTATTTATTTTATGTTCATTACCCTACTATTCGTTGCTTTTTTCGATAATCCTGCTCGCAACAAAAAAGGAGATACCGCATTACCTCTCATCCTAATGTAATAAGTACAACAAAGGTTTTTCAAGAACCGTTGGCGAAAGCTAACCCTTTCTCAGAAAGAGCACTACGAATTTGCTCCGATGCTTTAGGTCCCATACCATGCAGCTGCAAGACCTCTGCTTCACTTAGCTTAGTAAACTGCTCAAGTTACAAGTACCCAGCTCCAGCGAGTGCTCGTTGTGCAGCAGGTTTAGCTAATCCTGTCGGGAGATCGCTTTCGTTATTCTTCATAATTCTTTCTCCTTCTTGCTAATAAATAGTATTTCAAGACTTCCCTTTCTTCTTATTAGCCATGAAAATAAGGACCTTCAATCAAAGATCCTTTTTATTCATAAATTTAGTTTACTTATTTTTCTCCTAAAATAGCGAGTGGACTAAATACTTCATAATGAATATGGTCTTTCGATACACTCCATTTACTTAGGGCCTCATTGATTGCTTCCATAAAAGGAATAGGTCCGCAGAAATAAAATTTAGCTTCTTTTGATGGAACGATAGATTGCAGGAAGTCTAAACCCACGTATCCTTCTTTATCAAAATGTCCAGAGGTTCGATCGGCTTCTGTTGGTGCAGCATAGACTACAAATGACTTTATATGTTGATGATCATTCGCTATTTGTTGCAGATGCTCTTTAAAAGCATGTGTTTGGCTGTTGCTTGTTGCATGGATAAACGTAACCTGACGTTGTGGTTGCTTTTCTATAATGGTATTTAACATGCTAAGCAATGGTGTAATTCCAATACCTCCACTAATTAGAACGACAGGTAAATTTGTGTTATCAAGTTCGAAGTCACCTGCAGGAGCAGAAAATTGCAGCGTATCTCCAACTTGCAGCTGTCTATGTAAATAGTTTGATACAATTCCAGATGGAGCATCTCCATGGGCATCTTCACGTTTAACACTGATTCGGTAGTAATCCAGACCAGGTGAATCCGAAAGACTATAATGGCGTATATGCGTATATTTCTCCCCAGGAATTTCCGCCTTAAGTGTTAGGTATTGTCCAGCATGATAGGAGGCAATGGGTTTTCCGTCTGTAGGCTTTAGATAAACGGAGGTTACCGCATCACTTTCTTTTATCTTTCTATCGATATTGAAGCTTCGGTATCCTTCCCATCCACCAGGCTGATGTTCTGTTTCCTCATAGAGGTTTTTTTCAATATCAATAAAGGCATCTGCAATATAGCCATATGCCTTTCCCCATGCCTCTATGATTTCATCTGTGGCTGCGTCACCTAATACGTCTTTAACTGCTTGAAGCAACGTTTCACCTACAACCGGATACTGTTCAGGCTTTACCCCTATGGCACGATGTTTCTCAGTAACTCTTTTAATTACAGGTTTTATCGCTTCAAGGTTCGTAATATGTTCACCTGCAGCATAGACAGCATACCCCAAGGCCTCCTGTTGAATTCCTCTTTTTTGGTTCGTTTGGTTAAAAAGGTTATACAAATCAGGCGCTTTTGAAAATAGTAATTCATAAAATCTCTTTCCTATTGGTTTACTATGTTCCTTGAGAACAGGTGCTGTCGACTGAACGATTTCTATGGTCTTAGCATCAAGCATGTTAAAATGTCCTCCTCAAATTCCAGGGATATTTACTGTAAATAGCATTCCCACTAAATATAGGAGTAAACATGATATTTTGGCCACATTCAACTTATCACTAACCAACCCAAACTTCTTACTAAAGGCGGGCTTCCGCCCATTTGGAGATTTTGAAATTCCCTTAAGATAATTCAAAGACACCATACCTAATAGTACGATGTCTTTGTTTAGTATCCTTGTTAAATTAAACGGGCTCCATTAGCTCAATAAGAAAATAAACTGCTGATCAGTAGCTCTTGATTTTTAAGTAAAGCATTGGTTAGTTGAAGAAAAAAAGCGTTATAGAGTCCAATTGATGAGCAATCCTGCTTGTGCTAATCCACCACCGAAACCATATAATAAAATCTTCTCACCATTACTGAGCTTTCCTTCACTTACTCCTTGATCTAAAGCTAATGGTATTGATGCTGAGGAAGTATTTCCATACTCCACTAAGCTATATAATGTACGCTCAATTGGAAAACCACTTCTATCACATATTGATTCAATCATTCTTAAATTTGCACTATGCGGAACAAACCAATCAACATCATTCAAATGAAATTCAGTATTTTTCATCACAGTTTGCATTCCTTTTGGAACAGTAGTAACAGCCCATTTATAAACCTCGCGTCCATTTTGTACAAGGTTACCACTATTATTTAAGTCTTCACCATTTATACGTGTCGATAGGTTTGTACTATATAAATGTTTTCCGCCTGCTCCTTCCGAATATAAATGTGAAGAAATAAAACTTGGTTGTTGTTCATCATATTCTACAAGAACTGCTCCTCCACCATCTCCAAATAAAATACAAGTGGCTCGATCTTCATAGTCCATAAGTTTAGATAAAGTATCAGCTCCAATAACAAGAACTTTCTTGTTTAAACCAGATGTTACTAATCCATTAGCTACATGCAACCCATAAGTAAATCCTGCACAAGCAGCGTTTAAATCAATAGCTCCAGTATTCTTAATACCTAGCTTTGCTTGGACTAAAGAAGCTACACTTGGTGTGTTGAAATCAGGTGAAAAGGTACAGACAATAATCATATCAACATCTTCGACTGATTTATCATACCGTTCCATTAAATCCTTTACAGCTTTATAACTTATATCACTAGTAAACTCTTCTTCATGTGAAATTCTTCGTTCTTTAATACCAGTACGTTTAACAATCCATTCATCATTGGTTTCAATCATTTTTTCTAAGTCCTTATTTGTTAACCTTTTCTCTGGAACATAAGAACCTATCGCAGTAATACGTGCTTTGGATTTGAACATAAAATAGCCACCTCGTGTTATGAATTGCATCAATTTTATAACTGATATTAATACCTGGTACTAATTATAAAGTAAAAAAATCTTATGCAACTACCCTTAACCTTTAGCCCCATAAGAAAAAGAGTTGCCCATGCAACCCCCTTATTGAAGTAGAGCACTCGTTAGTGAAAGAACTTTTCCAATTAAAAAGGATTTTGTGCTTGAGCTACTCTGTTCTAATTGGAATATAGGTAAAGTCCAAAATCTTGCATAACAGAGGTGTGCCCCATTTGACGCAACATGGTAGCTATATTGCCACGGTGATATGATCCGTGAGTAACAACGTGTAGTACCGATTCAGAAATAGAAGTTTCAAGCAACCCAGCATATGGATTATCTACCACAATCAATTTTCCAAAATCTTTTTGACTGTTCAGAAGTGCTTTGTTTCGCTCAGATAAGTCTAGAAATATTTTTTTCATTTCCTCAATACTTTTCGTTTCCACCTCTTTTCTTAATTGATCCGTAGACCCCATTGCTTCATTCATACTTTTACCTGAGATTATGTCAAACCATGCGTAATCTGTGAGATAAATGTGAGACAACACCTTTGATACTGAAGAAAAACCACTTTGAATTTCCTGATGATAAATTTCCTGTGGAAGTTCTTTTAAACGATCAATTATAACTCCATTTGCCCACACGTGGTAGTTGTACATTTTTAATACGGGTTGTGTCATATAATTCCCCTCCATTTTCATAAGTTATTTCGTGTTAAACAATTGATGCCTAAATGATAAATAATTTTCCGGTAAATCATTTAAGGGGATTATTCCCAACTACTCCTCTTATAGCGAATCATCGAATAATACTCATAAGTTTGTACAAAATACTTATGTTCAAAGGAGGTGTTTATATGCCTAATCTAAACGATAATAAGTTCAAAAAAATTCAATCTGAAAGTCAAAAGCAAGGAAAATCACAAGAAGAATATGCTGCGGAACTTGAAATGAACAAATTGAAAAGTCAAAAAAGGAAGTAACCACACCAAATAATGATCATTGGCAGGAAGTTGTTTCCTGCCTTTAATTTACGCTTTTATTGGAATTTTTCTTCCAGTGTTTAAATTCCAGTATTTATTAAACTCCCTCAGTTTAATACGATAATGCTCACGAATACTCGTTAATTCACAGGTTTCAAACCATTTGGAATAGGATTTATAAACGAACCCTGCTCTGTTATTCAAGTAGAGCACCAACTAATCAACAAGGGTTTCAACTGATTATTTTCCTTCTAATAACTTTTTACCACACCACGGGCAAAACAAAATTTCGACAGATGATGAACCACCATCGTGAATTATCAACCCGTACTCATTATCTTTTTCATAATAGATTACAAGTTTATCTGGACATTCAAATGGGTTTTCGTGTATTTCACATTTGAAATTCGCGTGATATGCCATATCATCACAGCAATGTTTTTTCATTCGATTTCTCCTTAGGTAATCCTCACTTAGTTTGTTTTTTATATTATATTATCAAACTTTATTCAACAAACCGCCCTGTTTGTTACATAAGTAAAAGTGCATTTCATCATATCTCTTTAAAGAATGATTACACCCGTTAGTTGAAGTAAGTCGTATGTTTATTTTATATATCCCACTTTACTTATCCCATTCCTTTAAAAGCTCTTGGTCGATTTCTTCAATGATTTCTTCAGCACCATCTTTTTTTACTACCTTTACTTCTATATCTTTGACATCACTGATGGCATACCAAAACCTTTTATCACCTTCGACCTTGATGATTTTCGCTGGTTCATCACCTGCATATATTTCAGAAATAGAATTATCACTAATTGCTCCTGAATAAATGTATGAAACTTGGTTCATTGAAGACCATTTAACAGGTGTATTCCATTCTGCTCCTCTTGTTTGTTTCCATTCCCATTTATCATTTTCTTTTTCAAAGTAAGCAATAAATATTTGTTCCCCTTGTGCATTATTTTCTTTAAATACTGCAATGGCATCATCTTCATGCAACACATTCATTTGCTTATGAACGAGCGAATAAGAATAATCCTTTTCCCCTAAGTGCATTTCATCTATCGATTTGTGAAAGAAATCTTCAAATGTTTGTTCTTTTGAACAACCAATTAAAAATGCTATACAAATTAAAAACGAAAAAAATATCTTTATTTTCAATCTTATCCCCCTTTGAAATCGTTCTCTTTATTCTATTTTAACATCAGTTCCTAATACATTCTCTCGCTCAAACTTTCGATATCCATCTAGAAAATCAAGCAAATTACCTCCTATTTTAAATGTTTTATTACTATTGGAAAAAAATTATGCCGCTCTCGGTTATAAAATACTGCCAACTAATTCCTAAATGGAATCAACGTAGACTATCTAGTCAATAGGGTATATAATAAAAATTAAATTTTATATTGAAATATTAAAATTATCTGGTTATAATACGATACGTTCTTATTAATTTTGTTCGTGTTTAATTTTTAGAAAATTTAATATTTTTTAAAAATAGTAAAATTTAGTTATCATGGAGGTTTTAATTTGTCTAATAAAGTACCATCTTCATTTATAGTAGTGATTGGTTTCATGTTATTCGCGCTATTCTTTGGGGCAGGAAATTTAATTTTCCCGCCGATGCTTGGTCAATCAGCAGGAATGAATATCTGGACTGCTAATGCTGGTTTTTTAGTAACAGGGGTTGGATTACCGTTACTAGGTGTGTTGGCACTTGGTTTTTCTGGAAAAGATGATTTACAATCATTAGCAAGCCGCGTACATCCTGTGTTTGGGATTGTATTCACAACCGTTCTTTACTTAGCAATCGGTCCATTATTCGCAATGCCTAGAACAGGAAACGTTTCTTTTGAGATAGGTGTAAAACCATTCTTACCCGAAAATGCTGGGCCGCTTCCTTTACTTATTTTCACCATCATCTTTTTTACGATTTCGTGCCTTCTTTCGCTCAATCCTGCGAAATTTGTCGAAATTGTGGGGAAAATTTTAACCCCCATCAAGTTAACGTTCATCGGAATCCTAGTAGTAGTAGCTTTCGTTAATCCAATTGGGGATTTTCAAGCACCTGCCAAAAACTATACGGTTCAACCATTTTTCAATGGGTTTAGAGAAGGCTATTTAACAATGGACACTCTTGCATCTTTTGTTTTTGGTATCATCATCATTAATGCCATTAAAGAAAAAGGTGCTAAAACAAAAAAACAAATAATGATTGTTTGTGGAAAAGCGACTGCAATTGCTGCCGTTATCCTTGCTACCTTTTATACAGCCCTCTCTTACATGGGTGCTTCAAGTGTTGAGAAATTTGGACACTTGGATAATGGAGGCATTGTCTTAGCAAAAGTCTCGGATTACTACTTTGGAGCATATGGTGGGCTGTTATTGGGATTAATGATCACAGTAGCTTGTATAACGACGAGCGTAGGACTCATTACATCTTGCTCGACGTACTTCCATAAACTGTTTCCAAAGGTACCTTACAAAACAATTGCTATTAGTTTATCGATTTTTAGTGCAATAGTTGCCAATATTGGACTAACACAGTTAATTGCAATTTCTGTACCTGTAATGACAGCTATTTATCCATTAGCTATTGTATTGATTTTCCTAACATTCCTTCATTCTTTATTTAAAGGGAAGGCTGAAGTTTATCAAGGTAGCTTACTTTTAACTTTTATTGTTAGTTTATTTGATGGATTAAATGGAGCCGGTATACACATTTCATCCATTAATAATTTCTTTAATGCAATTCTTCCTTTGTACGAGGTAGGACTAGGGTGGATTATTCCAGCTATTGTTGGAGGATTCATAGGGTATGCCGCTAGCATATTGAAATTCCGTCTTAATCATCAAGTAGATTAATTAAATAAATAATGTATTTTAAAAAGCAGTCTAGGATTAATGCCTAGACTGCTTTTTTATGAATATGGATATAACCATTGATCTCAAATTGGTCGACCACTTTGCCTTGTTTACATCTTTTATCTTTACTCTTATAGAACTAACCTACGCATTTCATTTCAAAAAAAAGGGCTGCCGTAGCAACCCTGGTTTTGAAGTAAATCAATAATTTAAAATCCAAAGTGAATTAGAGGTTAGCCACTTTATCATCTGTCTGAGCAGCCTCTACTGGTATACGTTTGTCTATTCCAAAAGCGTAATAACTAATTACAACGATACCTAGAAAACCAATTCCTACAATAAGCGATATACGTGTTTCATCATTAAACCACATTCCGATTAATACCATAATTAAGAAAGCTATGGTCAAGTAGTTTGTAACAGGTGCAAAAGGCATTTTGAATGGATGATTGACCATTTCAGCACTTTTTACTTTTCTAAATTGAATTTGACTAATCAGAATGACAAACCACGGAATCATACCAGGAAGTACACTGGCACTGTATACATGCACAAATAAATTTTCTGGTGCAACATAACTTAAAACAACACCAATTGCTAACCCAACAATCACACCGAACGTACCGAATAAAGGGACACCACTATTAGATACTTTCGCAAAGAATTTTGGCGCTTGTCCATTTATTCCCAAAGTATAAAGCATACGTCCTGCACTGTAGATACCACTATTGCAGCCTGACATTGCAGCTGTGATTACGACAAAATTAATAATTCCAGCTGCTGCTGTAATACCAACTTTCGCAAAGGTTGCAACAAATGGGCTACCAATTGAACTTAGCTGATCCCACGGGTAAACGGTTACAATAATAAAAATCGCACCGATATAGAAGATTAAAATACGCCAAATGGTACTTTGAATCGCTTTAGTTATCGTGTTTTGCGGATCTTTCGCTTCCCCAGCTGTAATCCCGATTAGTTCTACACCTTGATACGCTGCAACAACTAGTGAAAGAGCAAAGAAGAACCCTTTCCAACCGCCTGTAAATAAACCACCATGTTCCCATAGATTTGATAACCCTATCGCTTCTCCTCCGTTACCAATTCCAAAAAAAATAAGTCCAAATCCTGCAACAATCATTAATATAATTGTTACGATTTTAATCAGTGCAAACCAAAATTCAATTTCACCAAAGGATTTAACAGAAATTAGGTTCGCTGCTCCTAGAATAACCATTGCGATCAAACCTGGAATCCAAGCAGGAAGATCCGGATACCAATACTGCATGTACGTCCCAACTGCAATAATTTCAGCCATCCCAACAATAACCCATTGGAACCAGTTACTCCATGCAGTCATATACCCTGCTAATGGATGAATATACTTATAACCAAATGTTGCAAATGAACCTGTACTTGGCTCTAAATACAACATTTCCCCCATGGCACGCATAATCAAAAATATAAAAATCCCTGAGATTGCATAAGCTAACATTACGGACGGACCTGTCCATTTGATTGCGCTGGCTGAACCCATAAATAAACCAACACCAATTGTACCGCCCAAAGCAATCATCTGAATATGACGACCTTTCAACTCCCTGTTCAAATCTTTGTTGGCCATTCCAATTCCCCCTACACTACTAATAGTCGAAATTTGATGCACGTCATATCGACCGATTGTTTAATTTTATACGCCAATAGAAAGCGCTTACTTTTTAATGGCTGTAAAAAGTGCATCACATAACGTTTAAAAAAAATTCAAAACATCTGAATATAGTAACTCGAATAAAAGAGTTTTACAACTCTTTTATTCGGCTAGTAGCTTATTTATGCGGTAACTAAAAGTGACTTTAATCTCAGCTTTATCAGCATATCCCTCGTCATTTTCTCCAAATCATATTCCGCCTTAAATCCCCACTCTTCCTTTGCACAAGTTGAATCTATTGTATTAGGCCAACTGTCGGCAATAGATTGTCTTGCAGGATCGACCTCATAATTCATGACAAATTCCGGAATATGCCTTTTAATCTCGGCTGCAATTTGCTCCGGATCAAAGCTCATAGCAGACACATTGAAAGAATTCCGATGTTTTAATTTTGAGGCATCTGCCTCCATTAATGTAATGATGGCAGCTAAAGCGTCAGGCATATACATCATATCCATATACGTTCCCTCAGCAATGTAAGAAGTATATCTCTTATTTTTAATCGCTTCATAGAAAATTTCAACTGCATAGTCGGTTGTGCCACCGCCAGGAGGTGTAACATACGAAATCAGTCCCGGGAATCGAAGACCTCTCGTATCAACCCCAAATTTATGATGATAATAATCACATAATAACTCTCCGGATACTTTATTCACTCCGTACATCGTATTCGGTCGTTGAATGATGTCTTGTGGAGTCAAATCTTTAGGCGTGGTTGGACCAAACGCGCCAATGGAACTAGGTGTAAATAATTGGCAATCGAGTTCTCGTGCCGCTTCCAAAGCATTAACCAATCCGCCCATGTTTAAATGCCAAGCTAAAAGAGGCTTCTTTTCAGCTGTTGCTGACAATAATGCAGCTAAATGAATAATCGTATCCACTTCATGTTTTTTTGCCATATTAAACATCGCTTTTTCATCTGTAACATCTAAAATCTCAAATGGACCTGATTGGGCAACATCGCTCTCCGTTTTTCGAATATCTGTTGCAATGATATTGTCTGATCCATAAATCTCTCTCATTTTCAGCGTTAGTTCTGAACCAATTTGACCTAAAGCCCCTGTTACTAAGATCTTTTTCATCAAAAATCCCTCCCCTTTTTCACTCTGCAGCAAGCAATTCCTTAAATAATCGACATCTCTTTTCCTACTTTTTCATAAATGGCTAATGCACGATCCAGCATCTCTTTTGTATGAGCAGCTGTCGGCATATTCCGCACTCTTCCTGTTCCCTTTGCAACGGTAGGAAATACGATAGATTTAGCATACACACCTTCTTCATTCAGCCTCTTACTGAATTGCTGTGTTTTTGCTTCATCTCCTATTATGCAAGGTGTAATCGGTGTTTCGCTCTCTCCAATATCAAACCCTAATTCTTTTAGGCCCTTTTTCAAGTAATTGCTGTTTTCCCACAGCTTATTTTGAAGATCTGAGCTATTCATCAAAATATCAATGGCTTCTATACAAGCTGCAACTGCTCCTGGTGTGACAGCCGTTGAAAATAAAAACGGACGGCTTCTCACTTTTAACCAATCAATTAAATCTTTCTTTCCTGCTACATAGCCTCCTACAACACCAATGGCTTTGGATAATGTTCCAATCTGGAAATCCACCTTATCCGATAACCCAAAATGTTTTACTGTTCCTGCACCATTACCTAATACACCCGAACCATGCGCATCATCAACATACGTAATTAAATCAAACTCTTCGGCAATCTCCACAATTTCAGGAAGCTTGGCAATATCCCCATCCATCGAGAAAACTCCATCGGTAATGATCATGACTTTGTTATACAATCCGGACTCCTTTGCTTGACGTGCTTTTGTCCGTAAATCGGCCATGTCGGAATGTTTAAAGGGAATGATCTTTGCTTTAGATAATCGACATCCATCAATGATAGAAGCATGATTCAGTTCATCTGAAAGAATGGCATCATGTTTATCCATCACTCCTGAAATCGCTGCCATATTACAATTAAATCCAGACTGGTAAGCAATGGCTGCTTCTGTATGTTTAAATTCGGCAAGCTTTTCTTCTAATTTGACATGAATATCTAACGTTCCGTTGATCGTACGAACCGCACCGGATCCGACCCCATATTTTTTCGTTGCTTCAATGCATGCCTCTATTAATCTCTGATCTGTTGCTAAACCTAAATAGTTATTGGATGATAAATTAATTAACTCTCTGCCTGCAATGGTAATTACCGGACCATTTGGACCTTCTACCGGATCAATAACGTTGTAAAGTCCCTTTTCTTTTAAATCTTCCAAATTTTCATTCAAAAATTGATTTAATATTTCACTAGACATTTCATATACCCCCTTATTGATGGTTGGAATAAATGCAGGATTTTTTTTATGATTTACCTCTATTCTCAAACATTGCATTTAAGAATATTGAATTTTACTCATTTTCAAGAAAATACATGTGTCCTCTCCAAAAATACATGAAGAAGTAACCGAAATCCTTTTGTACTAATAGTTATAAGAATCATAATAATAGAAAAAATTATAGTTGTCCATATTGTGTGGACAAAAAATTTTGGAATTTTTGTAGCTTTGTAATAAATCCCGCTCAAAAATACGTTTAAATTGTAGAAAATACGAAGAGAATTCCATCATTAATTTCGAAGTTAAACATAGTGATAGATGTGAAAAATGAATACTAAAGGCAGTTTTCTTGTTTATTAAAGTGAACTTCGAAAGAGCCCTTATCAGTACGTGTGTCATCGCCTATGAAATATGTTTTTAAAAAAAGAGTTGACATGAAATTTGTACCCTTCTTAAACAAAAAAAGCTTCCAGAAGGAAACTTTTACCAAAATTTAATAACTTTTAATCACCAAATGCAAATATTATTTCTGTTTCGCAAACTATCTCCCCATCAACTGTAGCTATACCTTTGCCTTTCCCAATAGGACCTTTTAATCGCGTGATTTCAACTTCAAGAAGGAGTTGATCTCCTGGTTTTACTTGCTGTTTAAAACGACATTTATCTATACCTGCTAAAAGCCCTAATCGTCCTTGGTTTCCTTCTTTAGTTAACATCACAACTGCACTTACTTGAGCTAATGCCTCTACAATTAATACACCTGGCATAACTGGATAATTGGGGAAGTGCCCGTTAAAAAAATCCTCATTTGCTGTAACATTTTTTATACCAACTGCTCTTTTTCCTTCTTCTAATTCCAAAATCCTATCCACTAAAAGAAATGGATAACGATGTCTAATTACTTCCTTAATTTTTTGAATATCTAACATCATTAAGGCCCCCATAACAATAATAATATTTTATTACTAACTATTCATTTAATTCTATCATCTGGTATTAATAGTTGGTACTAAAAATGATCCTTCTTCAACCTATACTTCCCTTTAATCCATAAGAAAAGGAGCTGCTGATCAGCTCCTAATAATGAAGTAAAGCACTGGTTTGTTGAATAACTTATTTTATCTGAATTTCTTCAAACTACTCATTGCATCGCTTTTACCATGGTTTCAAGCTTTTTGATCGTTTTCCAATTACGTGCTGTGGCTGGAAGACCTAACTTTTGAAGCTGTGAAGAGAGCTTGGATTTTCGAACACCTTGACGTAAATATAGATAAACTTCTTTACCCTTTATATAACATTCTTCCATTTCACTTTTAAGGTCGAGTAAATGATTTATACGTTCCTTTGAAGGCTCTTTTGCCAAGAGAGAAAGGTGCACACTCTCTCCTTCCAATAACAAGTTAACTGGGTATGGACAATTGTTAATAATCTGTTCCAACTCTGTAACCGTTCTCAAGATAACGGTTACTCAAAAACCAAAATAATTTCTAATCTCTTGCTCAATTTGATGTTGTAATTGTTCTGCATTTTCCTCAGACTGAAATACAATATTTCCACTTTGAATATAAGTATTAACTTTATCTAACCCCATATTTGTTAATAAGTTCCTTAATTCTTGCATCTTTATCTTATTGTGTCCACCTACGTTAATCCCTCGCAGAAAGGCGATATAGAAAGTCATTTTTGCCCCTCCTTTTTTTCATTTCACATTTGACCTATTTCTAGCATTAACTCCTACCTCAACTAATCTGCCCTTCTAGCTAAATTAATTTAAGTGAGATGTACTATTAGTAAATCGGATAAGTTGCACGTTCCTAATATATTCAAGGAGATGAATTCCTGTATTATCAGAATTAAACCATACATTATTATTAACTGTTGGTAATTGCAGAAAACTTTCAATAATTTTAGTTATCATTCCACCGTGTGAAATGATAGCAATTCTATTGAACTCTTTACTGTTTTCTTTAATAAAAGAAAAAATTTGTTCACCACGAACCCTAAATTCTAGTTTACTCTCACTTTCTTGCTTTTCTATAAGGTCATCTAAGTATTCCACTGGGCAACCGATAGTATTGGATAGAATCTCAGCTGCTTTACTAGCTCTTTTCAAAGTACTACTCCAAATAAAATCTGGTGGAAACTCGTTTAACACACGATTAGACATTTTCTTAACTTGACTGAGACCTTTACTTGTTAATGGTAAATCAGTAGAACCTGTGTAATCCTTCTCTAAAAAGTCATCTTCTGATTCACCGTGACGAATCAATAAAATTTGCATTTAATCACCTCTACTTTATTTATATTCCTATATAAATTCTTCAAGGTACTATATGATTCCTCTTACTGGTTCAACTGCTTAACTTTATCAGGTTACTTAATTATGATTCTATACGCTATTCGCATTAGAATAGCGTTCAGATAGTTTCTTTTTATGGGCATTAAATATTTCTTCTAAAGGGATGTTGTACTTGTTCGCAATCACAATTAAATTACCTAACACATCTCCTAATTCTTCGGTTAACTCCTGTTTATTCTCCTCAAACGAACCACTTACTTCATCTGGTCTATCCCTGCCAATCTCAAGTGAGCGAATAGCCCGTGCGACCTCGCCAGTTTCTTCTGCTAAAAAGCCAATCCGAATAAAAATGTCTAATTCAGACCAGCCCCTTTCTTCATAATACTCTCTTACCCATTGTTGAAATTCAGTTACGTTCATATTAACCCACCTTCCATTTTAATAATTTTAGTTTAACAAAATTCCCATATTTCTGTATGATAAGTAAGGAAGACTACTTATTAGGATGTGATATTAATTGAAAACTCTAGCTGTATTTTGTGGATCAAGTAAAGGAGCATCTAATGTCTATTTAGATGCTGCAAAAAAGCTGGGTAAAGAACTGGCTAAACGTAATATTACACTGGTATATGGGGGAGCATGTGTAGGAATTATGGGGGCAGTTGCAGATTCCGTTTTGGAAGCTGGTGGAAAAGTAATTGGAGTAATGCCTAGTTTTCTAGAAAAAAGAGAAATCTCCCATAAGAACCTAACCGAACTAATTGTAGTGGACTCCATGCATGAAAGAAAAGCAAAAATGGCAGAACTTGCCGATGGTTTTATAGCTTTGCCAGGTGGGCCAGGAACATTAGAAGAGTTCTTTGAGATTTTTACCTGGGCTCAGTTAGGACTTCATCATAAACCTTGTGGACTGTTAAATATTAATCATTATTATGATCCTCTTGTTGCTTTATTTAATCATATGTCTGATGAACAGTTCCTGCATGAAAAATACCGTTCTATGGCGCTGGTAGATGTAGAACCAAATGGCCTACTTGATCAATTTAATACATATGAACCACCAACCGTAAAATCTTTTATTACTGAAAAACAAACCTGATTATTCAAAAACAACAGGCCCGTACTCTTCTGCCCCTTTAGTTGAAGATGTAACAATCCCGGTACATATCCAACAGGATTTTTATCAAACTTTATTCAAAATCCACAAAAAGTCCCTATCAACATAGATAGGGACTTTTATTATTTTGATTTAGCAAACTACGATTCTTTTGGTTTTTTGAAGAGCTGCCTAAATATCCAAAAATGATAATGGGCACTTGGTTAACTTTCCTGTTTGTCAATTCACTTCATATTATAAGAACAATTATAAGAAATCATTTTAGTAATTACAAACTCATTTCACCTTAGTAAATATAACCTATTATATGGCTCAATCACGTAAGCCTAACGAAGAAGGGGGCAGGGTATCAATGAATTTCATAGAAATTATAAGCTTTACTGCTGAATTAGTAGGATTATTGTCAGATATAAATGAGTTTCTAATATCAGATTCTAATGCTAACTTAGGTATAGTATTTGTTGGATTTTTTCATAATAAAAAAGAAAAGGACTCTAATTTAGGAATTTAAGGTACAGTAAACAACTTTTCTTTTTAGGGTAACCACCTATGAGTTAATGCACCCGTTTAACAAGAAACCTGTTTTATTCTACAAGAATCGAAATTGCACTATACACTAATAACAAAGCCATAATTAGATTAAACTGACTTCTATACTTTTTTAGGAACCTTTGAAACAGCGAACCAAACACACTCCAGCTCATAGTACTAAGAAAACCAACAAAAGCTAGAAAAAATGAAAAAAATAATAAGCTGAAATTTGAAGTATGATATGGAATGATAAAGGTTGATACTGCTGTTATGCCATATAAAATACCTTTCGGATTTACGAATTGTAAAAGCATAGCTGAAAAAAAGCGGTTATTTTTATCCCCATCATCGTCTTTATCATTATTTTTACTACTTATTATTTTTATAGCCAGATACAACATATAGATTGCAGCTAGGAACGTCATAAAAAATTCAATTTTCGGAATGAAATTTTTAAGCAAAAGATTAAAATAACTGGACAATATCATGATTACAAAGAAACCTGCACCTACTCCTAAACAAAATCCAAGTGTCTTTTTAAACCCGTATTTGTTAGCGAATAACATTGCCATAATATTATTAGGACCTGGTGTAAAACTAGTAACAAAAACATATAGCAAAAACGACAATAAAGGCATATTGGGCCCTCCTTCTGTGATGTATGTTATAATGTCTAAAATGAACAATATAACGGTTTACTTTTTATTGTACAATACGGACGTTATATTGTATATAAAGGAGTGTATTTATGGAGGAAATAAATCTTATCCTTGCAAAAAACTTAAAAGCCTTTAGAGAAAGTAAAAAATTAAGCCTTGAAAGGGTCGCAGAGTTGACTGGAGTAAGTAAAACAATGATTGGTCAAATTGAAAGAGGAGGATCGAGTCCCACTATTACAACGATCTGGAAAATTGCAAATGGCTTAAAGATCTCTTTTACTTCTCTAATAAATAATCCGCAGCCAGATACAAAAGTTGTTCTAAGAAGTGATATTCAAACATTATCTGAAGACAACGGAAAATATCGAGTCTATCCCTACTTTCCCTTCGAAGATGATAAACGCTTTGAAGTTTATTCAATCGAGATAGAAAAAGGTGGATTCCTAAGTGCTGATTCACACAGAGAGGGAACTGAAGAGTTCTTAACTGTTTTTGAAGGGGAACTAACTGTACGTGTAAATAATAATGAATACACAGTAAGAAATGGTGATTCTATCAGATTCAAAGCTGACAAACCCCATGACTATCTTAATTCAGGGGAAACATTAACTCGATTAAGTATGATCTTATATTATCCAACTTAAAAAACCCCGTCTTACAAGAACGGGGTTTTTCTTCTGTTTTTATTTGTGCCTTTGTAACAATGAAGTTATTACTAAACCTGCCAATTGTAGTAATCATACTTTAAAAAAAGCCGCAAAAAGGCGGCCTTCTTATGGCGCTAACGCACCCGTTAGTTGAAGGAGAAGGTGTTATTTTCTACTTAAATAAAATGTAAACCTCTCTTAGAGTCTATAATCCAAAATTCATTTCATGTTTTACTCGTCTGATTCACTTTCTTCGAAATCCCAAATTCATCATCATCAACTACGATAGGGTGAGGATTATTTTGAATGAATCTTACAAGCATTTAAACCGATCATCTGAGCAGGTATGGAAGTGTTACCGTCTGGTAAAATAGGAGCGACAGAAAGATCAGCGACTTTAAGATTTTTGGTACCAAAGACATTTAGGAATTCATCGACAACTCCTTTTTCATTGATATCCTTGTTGACCTAAACTGCCCCGTTAGTGCCATAAGAAAAAGGCTGCCTCAGCAACCTGCCTTATTGAAGAAAAGCACCCATTAGTTTAAGTACTATATTTCACAAATTACACTTTTCTGCGTTAATGATTAGTTTTGGAACTCTTCAATTCTATCCAACCATTCATTTAATAGAGTGCTAAAAAGTTGTGGTTGATCAATTTGTAAATTGTGACCTGCTGTATCCAATACAGCAAATGTTCCTCGCGGATACTTGTTTATTATGTCAAGAGCATCTTTATATCCAACCGAAGAGTCTTGTCTTCCTAACAGGAATACACTGGGTTTAATAAAATCAGACTGGTCAATCTTAAAAGAAAACCCATATTTATTCTTAACCTTATTTAGAAACTTTTCATCTCCAATTTTACAACCACTTAGAATTTCTTTGTTGTACCTTAACCATGTGTACTCATCAAGTACAATGTTGTTATTTCCAAAATCTTCTAATTCATCCTTTGATAAATTTTCAATAAACTTTTCATCTGTTCTCAATATTTTATGTTTCTCAACTGTTCTATTTTCTGGAAGAGGAATAATAAGAGGACATATAAATGCTGCACCGAGTATTTGTTCTTGATGCTTTTCAATAATGCCCCTAGCTATATAGCCACCGTAAGATTCCCCAGCAATTACGTACTCTTGGTTAGGAATTACAGTTTGAATAAAATCTAAAACAGCATTCAACATTTCATCAGAACTGCTTATTTCGTTATATTCTTTTGTTAATCCCATTCCAGGTAGGTCAATATAAATACGTCGCCACCCCTCCCTCTTAGTAAATATAGGTTCCATACAACCACTCATTAATCGATGGTCCGGAGAATAACCGTGTATCATTAAAATTGGTTTACCTTCCCCTAAATCTTCATAATAAATTTCAGCTTGCCGAACTTTGCAATATGCCATATTAATCCTCCTTTCTATAAAAATCATTTTAACTAACAGTACCTATTCTCTTTTTGTTTCTTCAATTCCTTCTTCAACTAACCTGCCCCTTTTGTTGTATAAGAAAAGGAGCTACTGATGCTCCTGGTAATGAAGTAAAGCGCCTGTTAGTTGAAGAAGGTTTGTGCTTTTTTAGTCTTCAAAATCATTTTCATAAGGGTTTGCATACAAATCAATATCAATTTCAGCCTTAACACTATTTGCAAATTCAATCTGTTCGTTATCCAGATACAAACCCGGTGAATCTCCATTTTCCATAATAATAACAATAAAGATTTTACATTCCAGTTTATACTTTGTTTTTAACTGATTTATTATATCCGCTTTATTTTTTAACGGTCCTAAAATCTGGTCCATTTGTTCCTTCACATCAAAGGATTCTTGATAGCCTGTACTTAATTCCCAGGCTGTTTCTTTTCGATAAAGAGTTTTCGCTGAAATAACATTTGGGTTATAAGGTCTTACGATGACTTCACCCTTCTTATAGGTTTTTGTTGGTTTAATTTCCAACGTTTTAGTCGCATAATCTATTGGAAATTCAGCTCCATACAAGCTGAAGTAAACCATTACTTGAGTTTTGTCCAAGGTCAAATTTCCACTCACGATAGTTCTCATTTTCCATCTTTTATATGAGAATTATTATATCACCCTTATTCAACTATCCTGCCCCGTTAGTTGCATAAAGAAAAAGCTGCCATAAAGACAGCTCTGATTGAAAGATCTTACAGTTGAACTATAATGAAGATTAAAGAGTTAGTTGAAGAGACCAAAAAGAAAAAGTGGGTCTGAGATTAATAGCTTGTCTAAGAAGATATCGGAGGAAATGATTATGTTTTTTTAAAAAGATTCTAAAATTAATAAAAACAGTGTTTATACAGCATTACAGAGTACATTTATATTTTTGGGGGTTACCCTTCTTATAAATGCACTCTTTGAAATGGCTCAAGATAAACCGTTAGTAAGTAATTCCTTTGTTATTTTGTTTTCAGGATTAGCAATATTCTTTTTAACTGAACAGATAGCTAATTATTTCAACAACAGAAAAAAATAAAAGTTACTGGGATCTACATGAATATGAGTGAGATGCCCCAATTCTAATATCCTTAATAATTATCCCTTTTTCTTTTTTGTTACACACATTAAGTGCATAAATACCAACCGCAGGAAGCGCTATCTTCAGCTATCGCACCCGTTAGTTGAAGAACATAAAATTAGTCAGAACTTAGATAATACTTGGTTAAGGTTATTCCATTCGTATATAAGAAGATTCAATTCAGCACCTGCAATTGTTATTTTTTCTGATTTAAGTAAGTTAGCATCGTAATACTCATAGAAATAACGGGTTTTATTGTCTTCTAATACTTCAACAAAAACTCTATTGAAACCGAGTTCTTCAAATTGAAGAAAAAGTTGTTTAAATAGTTGCTTTCCAACCCCTTTTCCTTGATATTCTTTAAGGAGATAAATAGAGGTTAAATCACCAGAATTATTGACATTATTATTTTCTCTTTTTCCGCAATCTGCAAATCCTACGATTTCTCCCTCATTATTTTCTGCGACAAAGACATAATTTCCTTCTTTAGAGATATTACGATTCCACAAGTCAGTTCGCTGGTCATATGATAATTTCTTTAAAAACTCATCTGGAATAATGTTTTTATAAGTAGATTTCCAACTATCAACGTGTACTTTTGCAATACCTTTTGCATCTGCAAACGTAGCTTTTCTTATATACATTGAATTCACCTCTTATGAAAATTTAATGATCAAAGTATATATTCCATTTAATTACAAACAATCCTTCTCTTGTAAAACTAAACTGCACAGATAGTTCCATAAGAAACTCCTATGGCGGCGCTCCTCGCCGCCACCATCTACTACGAAAATCTATACTCAAAATAGAGTCTAACCCTTTAACTCCTTGACGATAATGGATGATAACAATACAACCAGGCTGAACTTTTTTTGGTGGATCTTAAGGAAGATACCCTGTATAAGAAACTGGTTGTGACAGTATTGAAGAACCATTTAGTGTATTACAAGTACGTATACAAAAATTTTTGTAACAAATCTCCTGTCATATGTATTGTTAATCTTTTATTGAGGTGATTCTCCTATGGAAGCAATGATTGAACGGTGTGCTGGCCTAGATGTACACCAAGAAACAGTAGTAGCCTGTGTATTATTTGGTCCATTAGATAAAAAGCCAAAAACCTCTATTGAAACGTTTTCAACTACAACAACGGGACTCTTGGCTTTAAGTGATTGGTTAACTACCCTTCAGGTATCCGATGTTGTGATGGAAAGTACCGGAGTCTACTGGAAACCAATATGGAATATTCTCGAAGATTCTTTTCACCTTGTTCTTGCCAATGCCAGGCATGTCAAAAATGTTCCAGGGCGTAAAACTGATGTGAAAGATGCCGAATGGCTTGCCAAGCTTCTAAGATGCGGACTTATTGAAAGCAATTTTGTTCCACCGGAGGATATTCGTGATTTACGGGATCTTACTCGTTATCGAAAAAATTGATTCATCATCGTACATCCGAGCAGAATCGCATTCACAAAATTCTTCAAGATGCTAATATCAAGCTAACATCCGTACTATCAGACATTTTTGGTGTATCGGGACGCCGTATCCTTGAAGCGATTCTAAACGGTGAAAAAATAGAGACCGATGGTCTTCGAAAAATGGTGGATTGGCGAACAAAAGCTAGTATTACGGACATTGCCAGTGCAATTAATGGACGTATTCGCCGTCATCATCGTGATATGTTGCGTTACCATTGGGAGCATATGAGTTATTTAGAAAAAGCCATAGAAGAATTGGAAAAACAAATCGATCAACTCCTGTCCCCCTATCGTAAGGAAGTAGAATTATTGGATGGAATACCTGGTGTGAACAAAGCCGCCGCGACTACTTTTATTGCAGAGATGGGCGTGGATATGTCCGTATTTAAGTCAGCTAAACATCTTGCCTCTTGGGCTGGTGTGAGTCCTGGAAATTACGAAAGTGCTGGTAAAAAAAAACGAGTAAAACCACACAAGGTAACAAAGCTTTGAAAACGATGGCTGTAGAATGTGTACTAGCGACATCAAGACAAAATAATCGAATTGCTTCACATCGAAAAAGGATTACCAAACGGCAGGGAAAAATGAAGGGACGAATCGCTTCTGCTCATTTACTACTAACGATTGCTTACAACATCTTAAAAACAGGGGAACCCTATCAAGAACTAGGCTCAAATTATCTTGAAGAAAAACAAAATAACAAAGAATTAAAAATGATCGAATACCTAAAAAAGAAAGGCTATACAATCGATCCATCTGAACAACAAACTGCATAACCAGTTAAAATAACGACATAGTACATTTACGTCCTTCAAAAAAATTAGAATATGGTGGGCTTATTTAAGTATGGCCTTTCACTAAAGTGTTTTCATACAAAAAAGAGCTGCCAAAGCAACTCTCTTATCGAAGTAAAGCAACTGTAAGTGGGACAAGGAAGGATTAAGTGTATAGTTCTTTTTTTAAAGCCTTAATTCCATCAATTACACTTTTTACATTTTCATCATTATTCAATTTGTTTCTTGCATGGAGTAAAACTGGTCTAACAGATTCCACCGAACGTCCAAAATTGTACATCCATTCATATCGAGGAACCATCCAAGTATGAAAATGGTGGGTTGTATCTTCATTATAAAAGTAATAAACATGTTCTATCCCTAATACTTCCCTTTGAGCTTTTCTAATCTTAGATAATAAGTTTATGTAATCAACCTTTTCTAAGTCATTTAATTCGTCAAAGCACTTAATATGGCGTTTTGATGCTAAAATTACTAAACCTTTAATGGGATATGCAACGTCTTGGTGAGCATGAAAATATTCAGTTTCGACTATTACACCACCATCCGGTTCTATTTCCCCACTTGTTAAAGCACAACTTAAACATTCGACTTCAACTGTTTTTCCATTAGACAAAGTAATTCCCCTCATAATTCCCTCCAATAACAAAATATTCTCTCTCTTAAAAAGATAAAAATAAACAAACCCTTGTTGAGCTATCCTGCCCCGTTAGTGCCATAAGAAAAAGGCTGCCTCAGCAACCTACCTTATTGAAGTAAAGCACCCGTTAGCATTCCTGTAGAGCATTAATTATCGGCTTTGAAAAAAACAGAGCCCCTCAGTATGATGAGAGTACACACAAACCAAAACTCATCTTAAGGAGGAAGCCCTACTATGAATTTTAAAATGCAAAACAAACAAAATCAACTGATTGAAAGAATTACGGATCAACATCTAGTTGTTGGTGTGGATATCGCCCAACACGTACACGTGGCCCGTGCTGTAAACTATCGAGGCATTGTGATCGGGAAACCTTTGTCTTTTGAAAATAACGAAGAGGGTTTTACTAGATTACTAAATTGGATCAAGGAACTAAAACACATGAAAAACCTAGACACCACGATAGTCGGAATGGAACCTACCGGTCATTATTGGATAAACCTTTCAAAGTGGCTAGTCAAACAAAACGTTGATGTCGTTACGGTCAATCCTCACCATGTCAAAAGAAACAAAGAAAATCGTGATAATACGCAATCCAAAAGTGATAAAAAAGATGCCCTTGTCATCGCTGATATGGTGAAGAATGGCTATTATGCCTTCGTTCGTTCCACTTCAGAATCATTTGAAAAACTTCGTGTCCTTATGGCCAACCGAGATGTGATCGTTAAGCGCCTTGTTAGCTCCATCAACCAGATTAATCGCTGGGTGGATGTTGTCTTTCCCGAGCTCCGGCAAGTGTTTAAAGACGTATCATGTAAAGGGGCAATCGCAACCCTACGCCTCTTTCCTACCCCAGCTGAAATATGTTCCTTACAGCCTCAAGATATCGTAACCGGGTGGAAATCATGTATGAAGCGACATTCCGGGCATAAAAAAGCCCGTTCCCTGATTACATTGGCCAAGCGTTCAATTGGTACGAAACAAGCCCTTGATGCGTATAAACTTCACTTGGAACAGTTATTAGAGGAATATGATCTCGCTTCATCCCAACTCGAAAGAGTGACGCAAGAAGTCACAAACGTCTTGGAACAGATTCCATTCGTTAAGCAAATACTTGCCATTAAAGGAATCAGCGAAATTTCACTGGCGGGCATCTTAGGAGAAGCTGGAGATCTGAGTGGGTTCGCTCACGGGAATGCGCTCCTTCGTCATGCAGGATTGCATCTCGCTGAGGCAAGCTCTGGGAAGTGGAAAGGCCAAATTGTTCTTTCCAAACGTGGAAGATCACGCCTGCGGCGTTACCTCTTCCTTGCGACCATGAGTCTGGTGATGAATAACCCTGAGTTTAAAGCCCTACACTCGAACAATGTTAAGGTGAAGAAGATTAAGAAAATGAAATCCATCATGAAACTATGTGGAAAACTCGCCCGTGTCCTAGTAGGGATTGCTCGTAATGGCTCTGTCTATAAACCGGAAATGGTATTCCCTCTTGAACAACTAGCAGCGTAAATTTACATTCACATTGTTTTTACGAAAGTTGGCTTATTCGTAGGATTTCAAAGAAAGCACGAAGTACTGGATATATAGAACAAAAGGGCAATGACCCGTTCCGTTAGCAAAACCAGCCTCCACCCCTTGGATAGGCATGACGAAGGAATGAAAGGGCATAGGATTATGACCCGTTGAGACATGGGAGGGAAAGCCTCCAGGGGCAGCGTGGAAAATGCGTGCAGCATATGTAATAATATGGGATTCTCAATGGATCCCCTATTTCAACCTGCCCTCATCTTATCAAAACGGTCCTATCTCTTTCGTTCATCTAAAGCAACCTATACCATGTGGTTTGAAATCCTGCGAATAAGCGAGTATTCGTGAGCATTATCTATTAAACTGAGGGAGTTCTATAAGCATGAAGTGGTTTACCCTTATTTTAGATTAATCCACTCGCTTTTCTCCCAATCATTTTTCAACAGGCTAAATGTAATTAAGTCTTCATAATGGTCATATAACCATTGTCCATCCCGTTTAATTCCTTCTTGAACAAATCCCAATCTTCGTGGAATAGTTATACTTTTTAGGTTATTAACTGCAACCTGAATTTCAATTCTATTTAAATCCAACTCTTTAAATAGGTAGTTTACTAATGAACTTACACTCTTAGTTATTATTCCATTCCCTTGTGCTTCTTCTGACAAAAAATAGCCGATACTTGTAGCTTTGTTCTTCCAATCAATATAATGCAGACCAATCATTCCAACCAGCTTCCCATTATATCTAATACCTGCATCAAATCCATTATTATTAGCGTAATTGTTTATCCAAATCGATATGATAGGCTCAAAATCCTGTGCAGATTTTCTTTTATCAACCCAAAGTAGCCATTTTCGTAAATGTTCTCTGTTATTATCTACTAATTTGAATAATTCCTCTTTGTCTTGCTGTTGAAGTAACTCAATTCCTATTTGATTATCTACTTTGAATGAGAACATCTTCCAACCACCTAATTTTTCCCTATTTTAACACATGTTTTTATTTTATAAAATGTTATTCAACTAACCTGCCCCGTTAGCTGCATGAGAGTTAGTGTTGCTCCTTTTTGGGTGATCATGGTCATATACGGCAGTTACAGAAGGGTTTTTGGCATACAAGGTTGCCGAAGGAATTCAAGTTTCAAATGATCTCCCTAATAGTTACCCCCAACAAAGTAGAAGATTTGACGTCCTGCTTTTTTGGTTTTTTTTTCCTCTTCATAAAATTTTTCAATTGACTTATTGAGAAAAATAAAATAAAATTCAAAGTACTTCTTTTAAACTACTCTAACTTGAGTACTTTGAATGAAGTAACCTGTTAAAATTAACTCAAAAGGATGGATTCAACAGATGAAATTTACTAAATTCTTAAAAACAAGAGGGGCAACTGCGGCAATCTTTATGGGGATTTTCTATGCTGTTGCCATGCTAGGCATCTTCTTGCCTGGGTATACAGCCATTCCAGGGAATGTCGATAAATTACCTATCGCTATCATCAATGATGATGCCGGTAAAAATGGTGCGATGATTGCCGAAAAGTTACAAGAAAATTTACCCTTTAAAGAAATCGAGACGGATATAACCAATAAACAAGCCTTAAAAGATTTAGAGAAAAATGATTTGGCATTAGTCGTACACATCCCAAAAACCTTCTCTGCGAATATGCAAAAAGGTGAAGCATCATCAAGCATTGACTTTACAATCAATGAGGCAGGGGCAACAGTCGTTTCTTCTACCATGAATGCTATCGTAACTGAAATTAACAATCAGTTAAGCACACAATTCTCACAACAAACAGCCCAGGGCGTATTGATGAACTTTAATGTACCAGAAAAGCAAGCCGCTGAATTAGCGGAAAAGATTGAGAAATCCTATGTCGGAAATGTAGTTACAATCAACGAAATACCAGATGGTATGAATAATAATATGCTGCCAATGTTCTTAACAATGGCCGGTTATGTTGGGGCGATGATTGGAGCGATGCAATTAGTAGGTGCATTTAAAGCCAGTCGAGGAAAAGCAAGTAAAACACGTTTATTCATTTATGTGCAATTAGCTGCATTATTGATTGCAGTTATTTCATCACTCGTTGCTGTAGGTGTAGCGTATTTAATTGACAAGCCAAGCGGTGACCTATTCTTCAGTATAGTAGGTCAACAAATTTTAAACTATATGGTATGTTTTAATTTCACAGCGATTTTAATCTTCTTATTAGGTGAAGGCGGCATGATTTTAAACTTACCGATTTTATTAATTCAAACAATAGCAAATGGTGCCACTATTACACGTGATATGATGCATTTACCATATGAATGGATGAGCCACATTTCACCAATGTATTACTCGGTGCAAGCGTACTTTGCAAACCTATATGGCAGCATTAGTCCAAGTCCGTATATTTGGTCAATGGTTGCGGTTGGTGCTGTTTCGATGTTAATTAATATGGCTATTGTCGCGTTTATTCAAAAACCAATGCCAGGACAGGTTTCTGAAACAGAAGCTGAAAAGAATGCGGCTGAAATCACAGCTTAGGTTTTGCTACAATAAGGAGATAATACTTCTTAAAGGAGCGTAGGAAATGTCTATTCAAATTTTTATATTGAGCAAGCTTATGGAAGATAAAAATTATCCTTATAAATTAAAAAAGCGACTTTCAGAACCCATTCCGTTGGATCGCCTAGGCGGGTTAACTGAAAGTAAACTGTACTACCATTTTGAATCATTAGTAAAACAAGGTTTAGTCGAGCCAGTTGAAGTGATAAAAGAAGAACATCGGCCTGATAAACAGGTATTTGCGATTACGGCTAAGGGTCGCGAAGAACTACCAAATAAAATCTATAAATTATTTGAAAGTTCGAATGAAATTAAGGATATGATTGTTGGTTTAGCCAACATCAAGTATGTAGACCGGGATAAAGTAGTAGATATATTAGAAAAGAAAGTAAAGTCCATCAAGGCTATTTGGGAGCAACTTGAGAATTTCGAGCCAGACCCTAAAGGCAACGAGAATATTCGTGAATTTTTGGATGGTTATTTTTCGACCAGAACAGATCACACAATATATTGGTTTGAAGAGTTAATTAGAAGGATTAAGACTAATGAATTATAAGTTTACTCAAGAGCAGGATTTTTGGCAGGAGTTCCATACTTTAGATTAAAAAGTAATTAGAGGTTCACAAAATGAATAATGTATATGTCATTACTGGTGGTTCAGACGGAATGGGCAAAGCGATTGCTGAATTAGTTGGTAAAAAAGGAACACTATTATTAGCTGATATAAATAAAGAACGACTATAATAAGCAAAACAAGAATTAGCAGTCGCAGGGGTTACTGAATTGTAGATGAATTAAACACCTTTGTTAGCCCATTGAATATTAAAAATTTTAAAGAGCCTTACTAACATTCTTTGTAGTAAGGCTCTTAGTTTTCTATTCATATTTAAATTGTTTCCCTATATGATTACAAAAGATTATATTAAGTTTTCCCATCATGAAGTTTAATAAAATGGAGTGCCTAGGCGCTTTTCCCTTTAGCTCCATAAGAAAAAAAGAGTTTACGTGTACTCACTCACAAACTTTAAATTTTCATTCTAAATCTTAAGGCTGAATTACTTAAAATACCATTTTAACGCATTCGTGTACAATATTTTATCGGATGCTTTTTCATCAAATAGACGCTGAATCAATTCAATGTCTGCATACTCAAAAGGTCTTTTCGCCCTTGTAGATGGCAAATCTGTTCCGAACATAAGAGCGTCTGGATTAATATCATAAATAGAGTGTAAGGCATTCTCAATATTCAATTCTACACGACCAAAACCAGTTGCTTTAACTCGAATGCCTTTATCCACCTGCCTTAATAAATGAGGTAATCCTTCTTCAGATAATCCTAAATGGTCAATTGATATGGCAGGTAATTTTTCAATAGTAGATGCAATTTCGGGTAACTCTTTTGCATCAATATAAAGTTCGCTATGCCACCCTACTAAATCATAAACTCTCCTTGCAAAGTAATCGAGCTTCGATAAATCTTCTGAACCACCTCGTTTTATATTAAAACGTAATGCTTTTACCCCATTTTTATTTAAACTTATAATCTCTTCGTCCGTCACAGTAAAAGGTAATTGCGTAACGCCACAAAATGTTGAACCCATTTGTTTAAGTGCCTTCAATAAATATTCTTGATCAAACCCTTGGAATGACCCAGATACAATCGCTCCACCTAATACATTCAAATCAGAAGTTTCATTTTGATAATCTTCTACAACATAGCTGGGTGGCAAATATCCTTGGTTTTCGATGATTGGAAAATCAAAATCAATAATATGAAAATGTGCATCAAAAATTCTCATTTCAAATCCCCTTTCTTTTCTTTAACATATCAATTATGGTACATAAATAAAATTGTGGGTTATTAATACAGATTCATAAGTTTATCTTATCGCACTATCCTGCCCCCTTAGTGCCATAAGAAAAAGGCTGCCTCAGCAACCTGCCTTATTGAAGTAAAGCACCCATTAGTTTAAATACAATTCTTCACAATCTGCTTCGTAAGTCAAAAAAGCAAAAGGCGATGCCCTAATTCAAGCATCGCAACCGTAAATTGAATAAACGTTTATACTCTTGATACCGAAATGATTCAAATACACTGTCTGAGGAATAATTTAAACTCATAAAAACTTTTTTCAATTTCATTAAAAAAACCTTCGGATATTAGTTCAAAATCTTTCTCATACAATTTAATTTCATCTCCAACTTTATACTTTAAAACTGACTTAGCTGGTTCATACTTGATTGTTTTATCGGATCCCATTTTACTGTTGTTATTCATTATTGAATCACACAAAATTCTAACTTCATTCAATGGATTGCCATCCTTCTTTTCTAACCCCCTCATTCTATGTAAAAAATAATCGTTTAAGGCTAAAAGCATGTTATTAAAGAAGTTAGGTTCAAACATTTCAATTGCAGAATTAAGTTTCGCATTATCAGACCCACCTTGTTCTTTCGATGTTGTAACCAAGTCTTTATATGTTGATAGCAGTAAATTAATTTTTTCTCGGCATTCATCTATATATTGTTGAGAATAGTTTTTCACAGCAAGCATATTTTTCCATCCCTTCAACGTTTATAATAATGGTATTTTACAACATTTTCCTTATGAATAATTATAACCCATTTAATGAAAACATATTGCTTTTCTGTTCCTTTAGTCGATTAAGGAAACGGAGAAATATCCTCGAAGGTAACGTACCATATAGTTTAAGTGAAATGCTTCACAAATTATCTGGTATAGTGAAAATATTAAAAGGCTGTCTAGTATTCTCGACATTTTCTATCGTAATTACTTGAAGGGGTTACTTTATTGAGAAGTAGCGAAAGCTTTAGACGTATTAGTATAAGGGTAGATTCGACATTACTTTCTCTCGAAACGCAAATGAACAAACTTCATCATCTTTAATAAATCTACAGCCCTCACCATTACACGAGTTCCACTTTCCCACTTCTTGCTTGCGGGTATACCCTTGAAGTACGATTCGCAGGATAATACCTTGATTTTTGACGACCAGCCTTCAAATACTTTTGGATTGTTGACATAGAAATACATTTTTGCGCCCTTGTTCCCCGTTTTTTCCACCGTACGATTTGAAGTCTTTAACGCAAATTTTGATTCCGCATCGAAGTACAACTCCCCGCCTGGAAAGCGAAGCCCCATTTCCTGAAATATTCCTTTGAGTTCACTCTCCTGAAAATAGTAGAAAACACCAGCAGATACAAAAAGTATGCCGTCTTCCTCATTAAAAATCACATCATCAAACCACGAAACATCAAAAAATGATTTGGCAACGCTGATATTCCTCGGAGAGTCTGCGATAAGATTTTTGCGGAAAGCTATCGCATCTGGTAAATCAAGGTTGTACCAGTTAAGTGTGCCATTATCAACTCTTGAAAATGTAGTATCAAGTCCCGCGCCGATGTTTACAATAGTGGCCCGAGGATGTTTTTCTATAAAAGCCCGGATGGTATCGTCAACTTTTTTTGCTCGGACTATATAGCTTATGCCTCCGTACTCTCCAAATGTATTGGATATTTCGTTAAAATTAAAATCACAACCTGCAATGATCTCTATCGCTTCCTTGTCGTACAAAATTTCTGGATTCTTCTCACTGGCAGTGGCGCGTCCCCAAAGAGGTATTAGCATTGTGCCTTGAACGGATTGTAAATTTAATGACATATTTATCTTTCCTCCTTATTTTAAGCGATCATTACGAATTCTTCATACAGAAGCGATTTCGCCGAATTAATTAAAAGAAGGAATAATAATTGAGCCGATTATAACTCCTAGACTTATCATTGAAGGCACACTCACGTTCAGTCATATATATCAATCCTCCATTTTTTTAAGCAGGTAATTCACTTTATGCAAAGCGTATTGAAGATCCAGTTGCTCTTCACTATCTAACTTGGATAGGTCATTGACGAAGTTCTGATAAATTTTCGTCCATTTTTCTTGTTGTGAAGTTTTTCCTTTCTTTGTTAACTCAATTACAAACGACCTCTTATCATTCTTATTTTGACTCTTAGTAATGTAACCCTGATCAAATAAGCGCTTAAGCAAGTCTGTCATTTGCTGTTTGGGTACATTTAGGCCTTCACTTATTTGTTTGATAGTCAGGGGATTATGATTCATAAATACGAATTCTAAGATTTGGTTCTGTAAATGCGTTAAGTTACTAGATTTTTGATTCATTCGCTGAAAACTCTTAAACAAATTAGGGATTAACTCGATATATTCTTTACTAACTTGTTGAATAGTCATTGATTACCTCCTAATATAGTAATGTATTATATACCAAATCGATTAATAAACAAACTATTTTTCGTATTTAGTAAATAATTCAATACTAAATGTTGATTTTTTGTATAAAAAACTTATGAAAATACAACTGTACTTTTTGTCCAATAAAAAAGAACTGACGAATATCAGTTCACGAGTTCTTGTACACGTTAGCTCTAAAGGAAATTCAAAATCGTTTATCAACCGTTGTTTAGTATTATACTTCCTCAAAACAGTATTATTTATTGAAATCGTTCCTTATTACATAAAGAAAAAACTGCCTTAAAGACAGCTCCGATCTTTAGCTAATTTTCTTTTGTAAGAAGACAGAGTCCCAAAACCAATAAATAGCTGCTGCTGCAAAACTTAAACCGTAATATATTTGGGTTTTAACTAAATATGTAGGTTCCCTTTCAAATAATATTACATTAAACAAAATTACTGCTACTAAAGAAAGTACCGTGTAAATTAAAAGATAAAATACATTAAATTTTCTCGGATGTTTATTAAATGTAGTTTGCAATGGTACTGCAAATAGTAAGTAAGGTATGACAACATAAAAAGAATAAATAATAACAGGCAATGGCCGCAACCAAGAGATTTCTCCACTAAAAACAATTATAGCAACAGAAAAAGAGATACAAGAAAAGAATAGACAAAAAAAATAATACGGTATTGCGTCGCTAAGTTCAGATACTTTTTCGCTTAATTTCCCAATCCCCAATTTTACTCAACCTTCCAAAATGATAGGTATATTTATTCAATTTTAACATAATTCTTAAACTAACTGCCCCGTTAGTGCCATAAGAAAAAAGCTGCCTTTTAAGACGCTTCGATCTTAAGCTAACGCACGTTGAATGGCTATCCAAGTAATAACTCGGACTTAAATACGATTACAGCATTTCCCGCAATCCTTACTTCCTCTGGTTCCTGATTACAAATTTTCACTTGAACATCAATGACACCCGCCCGGTTTATAGCTTCGCCCTGCACTGCTTTAAAACTAAATAAAGTATTATCATGTTTGACAAGTCCATGGTGTATTAAGTATGCGCCTAAAGGGCCGTTCGCATTGCCTGTAACAGGGTCTTCGTTAATACCAATTGCTGGAGCAAACATTCTTCCATGAATTAAGATTTCGGAGTCGGGAGCATTCATCGTAAACACATAGAAACCATTGCAATTAATTAATCCACTGACTTTTGTTAGTAAATCCATATTAGGGTTTAATCGGTGAAGAAGTTCCGAATTTTTAATTCCAATCATCACCTTGGAATGCCCAGTAGAAACGATTTGTACTGGACAATCTTCTAATAAATCATTTTCACTAATATTGAAAGCTGTAAATATGTTTTCTAAAGCTAGACCATCAATCACCGCATCAAAACTTATACTACCCTGGGTCATTATAATTTTGTAATCATTATCTTCTTTAATCACATCGACTGGTAAAATGTCAGCACCAGTTTTATGATAAACTTTACCTGTATTTAAACTATTTTCAACTGCACGAGCATAGTGGGCAGCAATCGTCGCATGTCCACAGATGGGAACCTCATGAGTAGGCGTAAAAAAACGAATATGTACATCAGATTCGCTATTGTCTGATTTAAATATAAATGCCGTTTCCGAATTGTTAAGCTCTCTAGCAATCCTCTGCATCTCACCCGAAGATAAACCATCTGCATTTGTAATTACACCAGCAGGATTACCTGATAATTTTTCTTTCGTAAATGAATCAATTTGATATAATCGGTACTTTCTTGCCATGTCATTTCCCACCTTTAATATAGTGAATTTCCGGTCCTTTATACTATCTATAATTCTTATTATATTAAAAATTACCCCGTTAGCTCCACAAGAAAAAGGAACCGCAGCAACCACAGTTATTGAAGTAAAGCACCTGTTAGTTCAACAAGGTTTACATTATCCCTGACGTAATATTTTTTGAAACATTTTTGGTTGATGTTTTTCCAAAACCTTTATCAATTCTTTTCCAAAAATAGTTATGGTTCTTTCCCAAGGGTGCCCTAATAATCCCCATTCAAAATTCTTATGAATAAAAAAGTAATAATCACCGTTTGGAAAAATAGGTACTGTCCATTCATCAAATTCACTTTTCGGAAACTCCAAACGGAGGTTTATCCAATAACCTGGATGTTGCCAATCTAACGCATACATATATTCATTTTTCTGTGTGAGTTCTTGAAAGACAAGCAATGATTTTTCCTCTAGGTCATTATAAATCTCATCATAAGTATCTAAATCTACGGACACGTTTAAATACTTGGATACATCATAAGTGATAAATGGATTTGGCACTTCAAAAGATGGAAAGTCTGACATACCCGGTTCAAATTTAAATGCATCATATATCCTATCCCATACCGCTTTATATTCTAATGTAGATAATTCAATCCAATTTTCCATTTGAATAGCCACCTTTACGATGCTTTTAATGAGGGTTATTATATCATTTCTTGTAGAACTAACCTGCCCAGTTAGTCCCATAAGAAAAAGGCTGCCACAGCAACCCCTGTTTTTGAAGTAAAGCACCCGTTAGTTCAATAACAAAGTCTAGGAATCTCCTCATTCCAAGAACAAAATAGATAAAATTGAATAAAATGCATCCCATTATAAAGGGTTACATTAATAAATCTTAGCATATATAATTCTAAGTTTGTGTTGTATGAGAAAGGTAGAGGATCTAGCCAGGGTGGATTTTATTCATATAATTTCAGATGCAATCATAATGAGATCTACTTCCTATTCCAAGATAAAAATGGCAATAGAAAATCTAAGCTCTGAATGATGGTTCGGGAGCTATATGAGGGATCTTTTCTGTTTTAAAGAGGGCTTAAATAAAAAATTATTTAGGTTTTATCAATAAAAAAAGCAGATTTTCCTACGTGGAATGAACCCGTTTTTTTGGATTTCATCTCATTAAACAAACACGTGTAGCCAGTCACTGTTATCCGTTAGTTGTGCTGTAAAACCTCGAAGGTTGACTTGTTTGTTGAAGTTAAAAAGACTGGGCAAGACGGAATCCAAGGTCGTCTATACAAAATGACGGATGGCTACGTCGACGACACGAAGCCCCACAACCCCTGGCCTCTTCAGCCCAGCTACCCCCTCGGAAAATTCGGTAGGAGCCGTACACTTGTTCATCATATAAATCCCAACACCACTCCCAAACATTCCCTAACATATCATACAGACCCCATATATTCGGTTCCTTTCTTCCTACTTCATGGATCTTGCCTCCTGAATTTTCGTTATACCAGGCAATCTTATCAAGCTCTCCGTATCTATAACCAGTAGTCCCTGCTTTACATGCATATTGCCACTCTGCTTCTGAAGGAAGTCGATAACCGTTTGATTCCCAATCACAAATAATGTTTTCACCATCATTACTTATAGAATAACACTCTTTCAGTCCAGCTTTCTGTGACAGTAGATTACAAAAAGAAATTGCATCATTCCAAGAAATATTCACAACCGGTTTTAGATCTCCGTCAAAAGAATTAGGTGATTTATTTGTAATAGCATAGTATAGACCCATAGTTACAGGATACCGGGCAAGAAGAAACGGTCTTATTTCAGCTTTCCATTTGCTTTTTATTCTATCGTCTCTTAATTCTATTTCTCCCCCTGGAATTTTTACCATAGGATAGTCAATATAACTCTTTATTTTATTAGACACTCTACCTTCCTCCTAATGATCTTGATTTTATAACCTTATTTCATCTTTTCTTAATCCTAATCTCATTATTTCAACTCCTTTAAATATTAAATTCACTCTTTCACTAAGAAATTCCTTCTTAAACTAACCTCCTAGTTCATTAAGGAAAACCAAAATCAAATCGGTACATCTTTTTTATAAACAGTACGACTTAATTTTAAAACTACACTTAAACACATGACAAAACCCCACCTGTTTCCATTTAGCAACTGGTGGGGTTTCTATTTGGCTTCTACATCTACATCAACCGGGAGGTCCATCTTGTGCAATCACGCCCTTTCATTTAAATGGCTAATTTACTGTATTCATCCAACTGATCTTTGGTTAAATTTTTGATGAAGTGGTCGAAGTTGATCGACTCCATTTCATACCTTTCACAAATCTTTAAATAACTTTCATAGGCTTTATCATAAATGTTCATCATCTGATTCCTCCTTCTGTTATATAACAATAAATTTAACTTATAAATAATATATAACAACGTCATTTTATTGTCAATATTATTTTCTGAAAATTCTAAATAAGCATCCTTCCCTTTAGTATTTCCCCCATTGTTCTTCGCTAACCGTCTACTTTAAAAAAAGCCTGACACAGCTCTTCAATTGGATAATTTGCCTTCAATGGGTAAAGTAGTATTATGAATGCCCCCCTTTGTGTAGCTTTAAAATAAAGTTTGCTTAAATTAACGCTTTTAACCTGGATATAAAAACAAATATGAAGAGCATGTTTTGAAAATAGATTAATCAAAACATGCCCTTATTAATTGGATTTATTCTTTTATAAAAAAGATTGATCATTATTGTGTTCCTTCATGAATGAACTAACGCACCAGTTAGTTCAACAAGGATTTACTCTGTGTAAATAATTCCTACTAACTTCGACTTATTGTACAAAAAACTAAAAAAGGTTCGTGGTATCTAATGATAAAAGGAAATAGTTATATTCTTGTTTTCACTGTGCTTGTCTCTTTAATAATAATACTTGTTTCAACTACACCAATAATAATTTAAATTTCTTTTATCAATCCCATATCCAAAAAAGAACTACCCCAGCTATAAAAAGAATAGGGAATATAATGATTAATACTCCTATCGTTGCAAATCCACTACCCTCACTTATTCCATAGAGAGTAACGACTATCTTGAAAATAAAGGGGCTATTACGAACATTGTAGTTATCCCCCAAATGCTGTACTTCAATCTACAAACAATAAGTCTTAATTTTGAACTACCCACCACTTATCTACCTTACGGTCTGATTGAAGTGGGGGATTCCTAAGAACATTAGCCTATCGGCCAATTTTTAATTAGGCTACTCCCGTAGTTCCTACGGTTAGAAGCCTTATGGCTTCATTCATTAGATTGAGTCCTGCGTTAATATCTCGATCGTGGTGAGTAGTACAAAAAGGACAATCCCATTCACGAAGATTCAGATGTTTAACGTCTTTATTTTGGTAACCGCAGCTAGAACACAATTGGCTAGAAGCAAACGTTTTAGATACGGTCACGATTTGTTTACCATACCATTTTGCTTTGTATTCCAACATTTTTTTGAATTGGTACCAAGATACTTCACTAATAGCTTTAGCTAGTTTGTGATTTTTCATCATATTCGACACTTGCAAGTCTTCCATTCCAATCACATCGTGGTTTTTGATGATTTCGGTAGAAACTTTATGTAAGTAATCCATTCGGGCATTTGAAATTTTTTCGTGTAGGATAGCCACTTTTCGTTTTTGTTTTTGATAGTTTTTGGCTTCAGCCAATGGTTTATTTTGATTCAAGGCTATTTCTTGTCGCCTTGAAAGAATCCGTTGTGCTCTCGCCCTTCACACGCTTGAAGAGGGAGTCTTCTGGCGGGAAATGATAAATTATCAAAATCCACAATAAACGAAATAGAGTTGATTCTACTGTATTGTAGAATCAACTCTATTTTTAATTTCTGACTAATCAACATTAAAATTTGACATAGACTTTATAAAAAGTTTGATCATTTTTTCTATGCACTTACAAATCTATTTATTTATATGACTCATAGCTTGTCCATTAAAGACCTAGCAATATTAAAACACTTAAACAAGTTTTTTCAAACATAAAATACTGCTTTTAAACTGAATCAGCAAGCTTCTAATAAAAGGAATCAACTATTTGGAATGGCTGCATAAAAACCAAATTCTATAAGAAACATAGACTACTTTCAATAAATGCAATTTTAACACGAGAACCGGATATTACCTTTCACATCTTTCTTTTTGTTTTAAATTTCAATAAAAGAGAGAAGTATTGGCATATAGCGATGAGGCGCCGCCAGAGTGTACAAATAGTATATTATCATCCGGCTTAAAGGTGCCTTTTTGTATTAAATCAATGAGTCCCGCTACCGCTTTACCCGTATATACGGGATCTAATAAAATCCCTTCTGTTCTTGCCATGAGTTTGACAGCTTCCACCATTTCTGGCGTAGGTAAAGCATAGCCAGGTCCGACATACTCATCAAAACACATAACAGCCTCACGAGGGATTGAATTTGGAATGCCGATGTGTGTTGAAGTTTCTTTAACAAGCTGAAAAACTTTCTCTTCTTGTTCAGCTTTTCCTCTGCTTACGTTTATTCCAATTACCGATATTCCACTTTGATTTCCATGAAATCCGGTCACCAAACCAGCATGCATTCCCCCACTGCCGCTTACACAAACGACTGACTTCATATCGATTCCTTGATTAAATGACTGTGCCAAAATTTCCTGAGCGCAAGCAGCATATCCCGTTGCACCAATCACATTGGATCCCCCGACTGGTATTATGTAAGGTCGATTCCCTTTCTCCGTTACCTCATTAGCTACTTTCTGCATTTCTTGCATTAAGTCCGCTCCATTAGGCACAATTTTGATTTCTTCAGCGCCCAATAAATGATATAAAAAATAGTTACCGTTAAAATCTGGCTCAGGACTTTCTGAAAGGCCTTCTTCCAACACAAGGATGCACTTCATTTTCTCTTTAACTGCAGCGGCTAGTGTTAAGCGGCAATGATTTGATTGAATGCCTCCACATGTAATTAACGTATCCGCACCTTTTTCCATTGCATCGGCAACAAGGAACTCTAGTTTTCTTGTTTTATTTCCCCCAGCCGTCAGACCCAGTAAATCATCTCGTTTAAGATAAATGGATGGGCCCCCAAGAACTTCAGAAAAATGATGTAATTTCTCAATAGGTGTATCGGTTGGTGTATATCGTCGTCTAGGGAATTGTGCTAAATTCATATTAAATCTCCTCCATATTTCTCTGTTTAAGACTAACCATATGTAAAATAAAGAAAAGAGAATTTCATTCTAACATTCTCTTTTCAATTATTATTATTATTAAATCATAGCAATGGCTTCGATTTCAATCATAGCATCTTTAGGCAAACGAGCAACTTCAATCGCACTTCTAGCTGGATAATTATCTGTAAAAAATTCTCCATATACATGATTCATCGTGGCAAAGTGACTCATATCACTTAAAAAAACCGTTGTTTTTATTACCTGCTGTAAGCTTGCTCCCGCCGCTTCCACAACCTTCTTAAGATTCTCCAATGACACCCTTGTTTGCTCCTCAATATTATCAGGCATTTCTCCAGTTTCAGGATAAATTGGAAGCTGCCCTGAAGTATACACTACATTTCCTACTTTAATGGCTTGTGAATAAGGACCGATAGCCTTGGGGGCTTCTTTGGTTATGATTGTTTCTTTTAACATATAAAACACCTCTTTTTTTGTAATCCTATTTATACGGAATTGAATTTAATTTCCCTTTGAATAAAACGCTTACATTTAATTACAGCCTTACCTCTTATTCTTTGCGCTCAAAATCACACTCCATAAGCGGAACTATTTTTGTTTTCTTAATGATTTTATAACCAAGCCAGAGAAGCAAGAAAATAGGAAGACCAATGTACGTCGCTATAATTTCTGCCCAGCTAATTTGATGTCCAGAAAAAAGTGTCTGCCCAAAAATGAAAACCACAAAAAATAACAGCGTGATAACCGGGCCCAACGGGTACCATTTGGCTTTAAACGGCAATTCATTTAGATCTCTGCCTTGAGCTACATATGCCTTACGGAAGCGGTAATGACTAACGGCAATCCCGAACCATTTGATAAATCCGGTAAGGGCTGAAGCATTTACCAACCAAATAAACACTGAACCATTTCCAAAAAGGGAAGCTAAAAAAGAGGCAAGTCCTATAATAGCAGTTGTACAAAGGGCCAACATGGGAATTCCCTTCCTGTTAAGCCGTGCAAAGATTCGTGGTGCCTTTCCTTCTTTCGCCAGTGCCCATAGCATACGTGAAGAAGCATACATTGCTGAATTTGCTGCTGATAAAACAGATGTAAGCAGCACGGCATTCATGACGGAAGCGGCAAATGCCAACCCAGCTCTCTGAAGAACAAGCGTGAAGGGGCTGATAGATACATTTTGAACGCCGGATTTAAGCAGGTTTGGATCCGTATAAGGGATAATCAAACCGATAACAAAAATCGTCAACACGTAGAAAATAAGGATTCGCCAGAAGATTGACCGAATCGCTTTCGGTACATTTTTCGATGGATTTTCGGTTTCACCGGCTGCCGTCGCAATAACCTCAGTTCCCTGGAACGCAAAGCCCGCGATGAGCACTACACTAAAGATAGATACAAGCCCGCCATTGAAAGGAGCATCTCCATGGGTAAAGTTACTGAACCCGACCGAATGTCCTCCCATAATTCCAAAAATCATAGCAACCCCAATAACGAGAAATACGATGATCGAGATGACCTTAATACCAGCAAACCAGTATTCACTTTCCCCATATGCCTTGACTGATAAGACATTTAACATTAGCAACAAACCCAAAAATAGTGCACTCCACAAGATAGAAGGTGAGTCCGGAAACCAATACTTCATAATAAGAGTAGAGGCCACCAAATCTGCAGGAACCGTTATCGCGGTTGTATACCAATAGTTCCAACCTAACGCAAAGCCTAACGCAGGATCAATATACTTTGAGGCATAGATATCAAAGGCCCCCGGGACCGGTAAGAAGGCCGATAGCTCTCCTAAACTATTCATGACAAAATAGACCATGATTCCTACCAGAATGTATGCTGCTAGCGCTCCTCCCGGCCCCGCAGTGCTAATCGTCGATCCGCTGGATACAAACAATCCTGTTCCAATAGCGCCACCAATAGCCATCATCGTTAAATGTCTGGGTTTCAGCTTCCTTTGTAAGGATGCTTTTGAATTTCGCTCTTCTAGGGTGTTGCTTATCTCTGCTTCTAATTTCCCCATAGTGTATCCCCCTTCAATTTGTATGCAAGGCTCATCTGGCTGTTCTTTTAAAAAATCTCTTTATTGATTATTTTTAGAACTTTCAGTCATTTAACAAAATACCTCTACCTTCTGCTTTTGCCCTGACCCCTCTCAAATCCAGGCGAGAAAATGATATATATGCACTCTCCCGCTTTAATTTTAAGTAACTATTAATTGAGAAAAATAGATATTTTTTATGAAGTTAACATAATTTATATTTTTCCAACTTGCGATAAAGAGTAGAAAGGCTAATCTGTAGTTCCCGGGCAATTTGTTCTTTATCATGCCGATATTTTTCAGCTAAGAAATAGCTCTGGATTACGTCTTTTTCATATTCTGAAATCATTTGTTCTAAACTTAATCCGCTACTCTCCACAGTGAGATGATCCTGTTGAAACAGATAGTCAGGTAAATCATGGAAGGAGACGGTATCTGATTCAGCCATATTTGCCATATATTCTACGGCGTTTTCCAACTGCCGTATATTCCCCGGCCAATCATAGCGTATAAGCCATCGCTCCAGCATTGGGTCCAGTCTCAAGGGGTGCCTTTGCATGATCTTACAATGTTTATGCATGAAATGTTCAAGATACAAAGCGATATCATCACGCCGCTCTCGCAAGGGTTTGGTATGTAGAGGGATGACATTGAGACGATAATATAAATCCTCGCGAAAAGTTCCGTTTCGCACCATTTCCTCCAGGTTTTGGTGAGTGGCTGCAATCACCCGTACATTAATCTCGATTGCTTTTTTTCCACCGATTCTTTCAATCTCTCTTTCTTGTAAAACCCGTAATAACTTTGGCTGCAAGAAAAGCGGCATATCTCCAATTTCATCAAGAAAAATGGTTCCGTTGTGCGCTAATTCAAATTTCCCCATTTTCCCATTCCGACTTGAGCCGGTAAATGATCCGCCCTCATAACCAAACAACTCACTTTCCAACAAGCTTTCAGGTATGGCAGCGCAATTAACTGCTACAAATGAATGCATCCGGCGTTTGCTTTCAAAATGAATCGCTTTGGCTAATAATTCCTTCCCCGTACCGCTATCTCCCCTAATCAGGACAGTGGATGGGCTGTTTATAATCCGTCTTGCTTTTTTAATAACATCTTGAAGCCCGGAATCTTTACCAAGAATGTTTTCAAAAGTAATAGATTTCGGGGGGATCGGGATATCTTCTTGTATTTTGCAACCCGGTTCTTTATCAGGGTCCAGCATTGCTAATTTATTGACTAACAATGTACTAACATTGCGTAAAAACTGGATCAGATTCTCTGATTCTATAATCATTTTCTCCTTTTGTTCATGGGAAAAACCAATCATGCCGATGACGCCAACTGGTTTGTCTTGCTTTACAATAGGAAACCCGATGGTAGCGAGTTCTTTGCATTGATTTACGAATTTACAACTCCTACACTGCGACTCATCTTTTTTCACATCATAAACCACTCCAGGCTCCCCTGTTTCCAATATCATTCTGAAAAAGGAGCCTTCCGGAGCCGTTTTGCCAATGAGATCTTTATAGTAACCAGTTCCGCTAATACGAACGCCCTTTTCATCAAGCACGGTTATATCCAGACCAAGGATTCCTGCTGTGTTCTCAGCGTAATCTTGAATAAACTGCTGCATGCCGATAAATCCTGCCATATTATCCTCCTCTGCTATAGCGGTATATGAAATAATAAAATAAATTTATTATAAAATAAATTTCTACGCATTGCACAAAGAGGAGAAAGCTTTTTCTATGCCACCCAAAGCATTTTTCAACATCGAACGCGGGCAAGCGATATTAAGTCGCATAAACCCTTCACCTTCCATACCAAAAATGTGCCCTTCATTCATTGCAACCCTTGCTTCTTGCAACATAAATTGATCCATTTCTTTAATTGAAAACCCTAATTCCCGGCAATCCAGCCAGACAAGGTATGTGCCTTCCGGCTGGATGACTTTGATTTGAGGGATGTTTTTGCTGAAGTAACTCAGAGTGAACTCCAAATTCTCCTGCAAATATTCAAGGAGCTGATCGAGCCATTCTTCTCCGTATCGGTAAGCAGCCTCTAACGCAACAACACCAAATATGTTCGGCGAACCAATGGATAATGTATTAAGTTCTCGATCATACCTATCGCGCAGTTGCTGATTTGGAATAATGATACTTGACGTCTGTACACCCATCAGGTTAAAAGTTTTGCTTGGCGCAATGCAGGTAAGAGAATGATTCGCAAACTCTTCTGATATAGAGGCAAAAGGAATGTGAGTATGTGTCTTATAAACAAAGTCAAAATGAATTTCATCTGCCACAACGAGAATGTTATGCTTCATACAAATCTGTCCCAATCTGGTCAATTCTTCTTTGCTCCATACCCTTCCGATTGGGTTATGAGGACTACACAAAATCAACATTTTTACCGTTGAATCTATCTTTGCCTCTAAATCTTCGAAATCTATGGAATAATGCCCATTTTCAAGCTTAAGCGGGTTGTTTACAATTTCACGGCCGTTCGCTTGGATCACCCGGGCAAAATGATGGTATACAGGAGGTTGAATAATTATTTTGTCACCTGCCTGCGTGAAGGACTGAATCGCCAACGATAGGGCTGGAATCACTCCTGGGCTGTGGGTAATCCATTCTTTCTCAATGGACCATCGATGTCTTCTTTTTAGCCAACCAACAATGGATTCCATATACGAGTCCGGACTAAGCGTGTAGCCATATACACCGTGCTCCACACGTTGTTTTAATGCTTCGATGATAGGTTGTGGAGACTGAAAATCCATATCGGCCACCCACATCGGTATAACATCCTTTATGCCAAAATGATTTTCTAGATCATCCCACTTTTCGCAGGCTGTACCCAGTCGACAGATTTCTTGGTCAAAATTATATTTCATCGAGTATCTCTCCTTCTTATGTTTGTTTGCACTATGCCTCATTACTAATTTATATAAGCAATTGTCATGCCAACTCATTTCACTTATAAAATCTCCTTATTTTTATAGAGGTTCTTGGTTGAATTCCCTAATGCCGCGGTCATTATTTAAAGACCCTTTCATCCTAAGCATTACCACATTTGCAATTATGGTAAGTATTTTCGCATGGATGATAAAATTCAAAGATTTCATTTAGCATCTCTGGTGGGTCGTAACTTCTTCTGTTTATTCCATTCCTCATAACCACCTACAAGGCTTTGTACTTCTTTAAAACCATGAACTTGTAGAAGGCTTGCAGCGATGGCTGATCTTCCGCCGGTTTTGCAATAAACCAAAATTGGTTTATCATGCGGAATTTTGTGTGCCTGTTCCTGTAAATGACCAAGCATCACATGCTTCGCCTGCGGAATATGGCCTTCCTCCCATTCGCCCATGCTTCGGACATCAAGCACATATATGCGTTCTGTTTGAATAGTGCCATCTATCTGGTCCATTGTCACTTCTTCATACTTCATAACACGTGAATCAGATTCTCCTTCCTGCTCAATGATATATGGTTCCATTGTTGCAACGACACGATCCAATCCAATGGACTGGAGATCATTTATCATATCTGCCACATCAGCATTGCATGCCAGAAGATATATTGGTCGGTCATAATCCAACAGCCATCCCGCCCAAGTTACAAATGATTTGTTATAAGGGATATTAATTACCCCTCGTATATGCTTGGTGGCAAATTCACTGGCCGGACGTGTATCAATGACAATTCCCTGTTCCGTCCATTCCTGCACAATATCTATTGAAACCTCCATACAAAGTGGTGCTGCTATACTTCGAATTTGCTGCGCTCCCTCTTTATTCAACCGCTTCATCATTGAAAAATATGGGGGTGCCTCCGGCTGTCCAGCCAACAGCGCTTCTATAAAGCGATCCTCATTATCATATTGCAGTGCCCAATTTGTCCGTTTTTCATATCCAATGGTCGACGACGGGATTGCACCTAGCGCTTTTCCACAGGCACTGCCCGCTCCATGCCCCGGCCATACTTGCAGATAGTCAGGAAGGTTTTTAAACTGCTGTAAAGACCGATACATCATGCGTGCCATTTTTTCCGAGGACCCGTGCACCCCTGCGGCTTTTTCTAATAAGTCGGGACGTCCCACATCACCGACAAATACAAAATCTCCGGTAAATATGCCAAGTGGATCCTTGGTAGATGCACCCCCATCTGTTACGAGCAGCGATATATGTTCAGGTGTGTGTCCTGGTGTATGTACCACCTCAAAATTGATATTTCCAATGGAAAATACATCTCCATTTCTTAGAAAGCAGTGTTGATATTCAGTTGCGTACTCATATTTCCAGTCCGCCCCTCCTTCATCAGACAAATACAATGTGGCCCCAAGCCTTGAAGCTAGCTCCTTTGAACCAGACAAAAAATCCGCATGGATGTGTGTTTCCGTTACACCCACGATCCGCACACCATGTGCTCTTGCCGTTTTTAAGTAAGCTTCTATATTACGTGACGGATCAACAATGATCGCTTCGCCAGTAGCCTGACATCCCACAAGGTATGAAGCTTGAGCCAGTTTCTCATCATAAAAATACTTGAGTAGCATAAATCATCCTCCTTTTAAGGGCCTTGCTTACTTTTGTTTTGTTATGCCTATCAGAAATGTTTTTACATCATACCTTTAAGCATCCCGTTCCAATACATAACGGGAAGCAAGTTTTTCTTCAATACATACATACTGAACCTCTCACGGGATTGATCGATAGGAAAGGTTTCTTGCGGCTGTAAATCATAATTAAATTCAGCCAGTATAAGCCGCCCGTATCCAGTAACAAGTGGACATGATGTATAGCCGTCATATTTATGAACCATTTGTTTGGCACGCATCCGATGAAGTAAATTTTGCACAAGCACGGGTGCTTGTTTGCGAATTGCAGCCCCTGTTTTTGAAGTAGGCAAGTTTGTGCAATCCCCTATGCCAAATATATTGTCAAAGTGTTCATGCTGCAGCGTATATTTATCTACATTCAGCCAACCATTACTAGCTGCGAGGGAACTATTCTTGATAAAATCAGGGGCGCTCATCGGCGGTACCACATGAATCATGTCATATTGCATATCCACACACTCTTTTGTGTTCAGATTTTCAAATGTCGCTCGTTTCTTGTCACCATCAATTTCAATGAGATGATGCATAAAACATGTCTCGATTTCTTTCCGTTCAATTATTTTATTTAGTGCCTGTTCATATTTTTTTACATTGAAAATGGATGGGCTACCTGAAACAAAAATAACCGAAGATTGCGAGCGAACTCCTGATTTTCTGAAATAATCTTCTGCCAAATACATAATTTTTTGAGGAGCTCCACCGCATTTTACCGGCGTGTTCGGATTGGTAAAAATGGAAGTCCCCCCCTTGAAGTTTCTGATCGCCTCCCAAGTGCTATCAACATAATCATAAGAGTAATTACTACATACCCCATTCTTTCCAATACTCTCTTTTAACCCCTTGATTTCATGCCAGTTAATTTGAATCCCGGCAGCGACAACTAGATATTCGTAGTGCAGTTTCTTTCCGGATGCTGTTACAACAGCATTTTCATCTGGCTGAAATGTGGTTATCGCATCCTGTACCCACACGGCTCCGCTCGGAATAACGGATGCTTCCTCCCTTTGTGTCACAGTTTTGTCAGCTTCGCCAGCTCCCACAAGTGTCCATAATGGCTGATAATAATGTTTCGTCGCAGGGTCAATGATGGCAATGTTTCCGCTCAGAGTGCGAGATTCACGCAGGAGACGGGCTGCAACCGTAATTCCGGCACTGCCCCCTCCTACAATCAAAACTTTGTAATGTGTTTCATTCTTCATATTTGCCATTCTAATCTCCTCATCTCAATTTTATTAAGTAGCTCACCAATCTAACGCTTCAGCATTAATGATTAGCATGTAAATGGCGACCAACATTGCAACACCGGAAAATACATAATGGAGCGTACGCTGCTGTTTGCTTAAGCGCACTGCCAGCCAAGCCCCAACTGTTCCGCCGACAACTCCCCCTCCAACAAATGCGAACACAATCCACCAGTTTACAAGGCCAGATAAGGTATAGCTTATAGCTGTCATAAGCCCAAATGTGCCCACAGATACCAGAGAAGATCCAATTGCTGCAATCATTGGCATCCTTGTTACAAAAATTAAACCGGGTACAATCAAAAATCCGCCACCAATCCCGAAAAAACCGGATAACAGCCCCACTAGAATGGCCATGGTGATCAACAGTGGAAGCTTCACTTGATTTTGAAAATCATCTTCCTGACTCTTCGTTTTCTTTGGCATAACCATTTTTACAGCTATGACGATCATCAAAATGGCAAAAAGAAATAACAACTGTTTACCAGGTACCAACTTTCCGATAATCGATCCCGTATAAGCACCTATTGCACCAGGTAGGGCAAAAGTAATCGCCGATTTCCATTGCACATGGCCGGCTCGTGCGTATGGAATAAGGTTTGCATAGGCATTTATAGCCACGGCTGACGCTGACGTGCCAATTACCACATGCGGATCTTTCATACCAACAACGTAAAGCAAAAGTGGAACAGCAAGTATTGATCCACCTCCGCCGAGCAAACCAAGTACGAATCCGACAATAGTTCCTGAAAAAATGGAGAGGAGCACTTGAATAGTTGTCATTCTTTCCTGAGACTCTTACCAACAAAGCTGAGTAGTTGGTGATTCATCTCTCCCTCCTTTCTCTATTTACTCACTATTTATATAAGCAAAAACCATGCCAACTATTTTCTCCTGTAAAACCGCTTGTTTTGCACACTGAACTCTTTGGAAATTCCCAATTTTGCTATCAATATATAAAAAAAGCCTTTATCATCAAGTTTAAATTCTTCCTAGGACTAGGAACTATTTTTGCATCTGTGATAAACTCTTCAAGCTATTTCTATAAAGTGTTTTAACTAACATATCTGATACCAAAAATTTTTTTAGATTTCGTATAACTGAAATAGCGTACAGGAACTTGTTAATGTGTTAGAAATGAGATAATTCACCTTTTGACATACAGATTAGAGCTATCATTCTACGTGTCATAAAGTATGCTTTTTGACAGTAGCTACAACATTGAAAAAAACCTTACATTTGTTTAAAAACGTTAATCATGCTATTCCATTAAAGGGCCATTTAATGGAATAAGACTCTCAAACAAAACTGGATATTTATGTGACATTGTTAAGAAATGCACTTAAACTAACGGGTAGATTATCGACATAAGTTCCCTGTAACTTTCAAGCCAGGTCTGCTTGACATGACACCAATTAATGTCCTACTATAAATCGGACACCAATCGGAGTCTCTTTATAATCCGAAAGTAAGGGGAGGGTGATTTTGACCCATACAAAAAAAATGAGGGATGTGTATGTTGCCCTTGCCGACCCGACCCGACCCGACTCGACGTGAACTGATGGCAGACGTAGAAGAATTACCTCTTCACGTCCGCCTTAACCGATTCAAGCAAGCTTGCCAAGTGGGTCATATGATTCAAGGTTGATGAATATTCAAGTAAAGCCAAAAAGTGACAGAAAGAATTGGAGAAATTGAGAATGATCATTCTTGACGGTCAGCTGATTGAAAAATTGAAGAGGAGTGTTCCTTGATGACAAATAGTAGAATGAATCCTAAGGTTGATGAATTTTTAAGTAAAGCTAACAAGTGGAAGGAAGAATATGAGAAGTTGAGAAATATCGTTCTTGACTGTGAGCTGACCGAAGAATTTAAGTGGATGCATCCTTGTTACACGTTTGAGAAAAAAAACATTGTTTTAATACATGGATTTAAAGAATATTGTGCGCTTCTGTTTCACAAAGGTGCCTTGTTACAGGATACCCATGGGATTCTAATCCAACAAACGGAGAATGTACAGGCGGCGCGCCAGATTCGGTTCACCAATGTTCAAGAAATAGTTGAAATGGAAACCATCTTGAAAGCCTATATTTATGAAGCCATTGAAGTTGAAAAAGCCGGTTTGGAAGTGAATTTTAAGAAGACGACAGAATTCATAATTCCTGAAGAATTTCAAAATAAATTCGATGAAATCCCTGCCTTGAAAACTGCTTTTGAAGCATTGACGCCGGGACGGCAAAGAGCATACATTCGTTATTTTTCTGAACCCAAACAATCCAAAACTCGAGTGTCAAGGGTTGAAAAATGTATGCAGCAAATTCTCAATGGAAAGGGATTAAATGATTAGGGCACTTATATACTTGATGATAGGAGAATAAAACTAATGCTATTATGGAAAATAAAGAAAATGACAGGACACCAATTAGTGTCATATAATAAAGGCACCAATTGGTGTCTAATTTAAAGGGGGGGTGATTTTGAACGATAAAAATCAAGAGCGTGATGTTTATGGAGCCATCGCTGACCCAACAAGACGTAAATTACTTCGTTTGTTGGCAGATGCAGAAGAGTTACCTCTTCACGAATTAACCGCTCAATTTCAAATGGGTCGTACTGCTGTTTCTAAACATTTGGCTATCCTTAAAGAAGCTGGTCTAGTTGCCGACCGTAAAGTTGGTAGAGAAACAAGGTATCGGCTGAATGCTGCTCCGTTAAGAGAAATTGAGGATTGGGTATCGTTTTACAGGAAATTCTGGAATGAAAGAATATTGCTTTTAAACCAAATATTACAGGAGGAACAAAAAATGAATTTAACAGTATCACAAGATTTTAATTTTAAGAGCCCGATCAATAAGGTGTGGAACGCATTAACAGATTCGGATACTCTTGCAAAATGGATAATGGAAAATAACTTTAAACCAATCGTAGGACATAAAAGTCAATTCCGAAATGAGCAGTGGAATTTAATTGTAGATTGTGAAGTATTAGTAGTGGAAGAGCCTTATAAGTTATCTTACACATGGGTAGGTGGTCCGATAAACACTATAGTCACATGGACATTGAAACAAGAGGATGGAACAACCTACTTACATCTTGAACAAACAGGATTCGAAAAAGAAGATCAAGCGTTCAATGGTGCGAAACATGGTTGGGCGAAAATGGGCGAAGAACTAAAAAAAGTGTTAGAGGAAATGTAAGACCAAGCCTCTGAACCTGTTTTTTTTATTAAGCTAAAAACGTAGAGGAAAAAGCAAACGGCTCAGTATAGGACTGATGCGTTTGCTTTTTTAGTAAAAATATTGATACAAAACACATTACAAATTCAGATGCAATTTTGATTACAATTTCGGATTTTGCAATAGGATATGGAACCCGTCCTCTTTTATGAAAATGGATTTCAAGAAAAGACAATATAATAGGGGAACCGTCAGGCAAATGCGGATTTACAACGCTAAGCCGATTGTCCTGACGAATGTGAAGAGTTGTAAGGAACTACCCAGTAATGGTATTTCATTTTTAAATCAATGATTAAAGGAAGGGATTAAAGGATGAAAACAAAAGGAAAAATGATTGCTTATTGGACGGTCACATTACTACTCGCAGCAGCTATTATGTTAAGTGGTATCGGGCAACTGATGCAATATGGGGGAAACGTCGAGTTAGTGACGAATCTTGGTTACCCATTATACATCTTGACCATTCTCGGGATTTGGAAAGTGCTTGGAGTCATCGCTCTCGTTGTGCCAGGTTTTCCTCGGCTTAAAGAATGGGCTTACTCTGGTATCTTCTTTTTAATGACTGGTGCGGCTTTATCTCATGCGTTTGCTAACGATTATGGTGATTACGGGTTTCATATTATCCTTCCGCTTTCATATGCTGCACTCAATATCGCTTCATGGGCGTTGAGACCACAAAGCCGCATCTTCTACACCAATAAACGAGGCATTGGGCCAAATTGTTAATCAAATCCCCCAAACAAGAAATTAAAGTTTTATATAAAAGAACTAGGAGGCTTTATTTTCAAAAGAATGCGAAATAATGTATGTGAACTAAGGGCGCAATTGTTGAATAATTAAATCCCAATTTCTCATTTATATCACTGAGAGATTGGGATTTTTAATGTTGGAATATCCTTAATGTTGTAAATCCGCGTTTTGCTGGCGGTACCCCCATTGCCATCAAGTTAAAGTTTTGTAGTACCCCAGAACGAAATTTTTACCACTCTACAGTTATTTATGAGAATTAAATTCATTTTTTTCATTACTGGGGAACAAACATTTTTTTAACGTGATGGAGATAGGGTACAATACCAAATGGAATATCGCGTCCGGTAATCATACCTGCTAACCAGCCGATAATACCTCCAATAATGACCATAAAAAGGACATTTTTCTTCCTCCTTTGAATTTTTAAAAGCATAATCGTTTAAGTCTTCAAGCATTTTTTAATATATTGCTTTTATGAAGCTTATTTATTTTGCCGTTATATTTCCCTCCGTATTAAAAATTATTATCCTACCTAGAAAGACGAATAAAAGATGGAAATAAAAGAATTATTTTTAGAATAACAAGGTACTTTTTTGTTAGTAGCCAACACGAGCTCCCCCCACATATTGATTACAAATAGTTATTATAGTGATTAAAATACAGCGTTTTTTTCGATATTTGCCTAGCTTGATGGGCATGTGGTAGGACACCTGTAAGATCAGAAACAGCAATTATTGAAATAAAATTAATTTCGTTTATTCCCCGTGAAAACTAGGGCAGTATCCATAGCGATGATATAAAGTTCTTTTTTTATGAATATTTCCGGAAATCCAGCAGATAGTACTAGGGTATAAACTTTTAAAGGAGTGACTAACATGAAATACACATTTTTAACAAGCGCCTTGATTGCTCTATTCCTAACGGGCTGCGGGGTAAGTGATAATAATGATAATGGAAAAAATGTAGGAATGAATACACGAAGCGATAAAAATAATGCCATGGACAATACCTTGAATGTAAATGACAGAAACAGGGACAACGATTACAATACCAGGCAATTAAGCAATGATGACAATGATAATAAAATGCGCGTGGCTGATGAAGTAGCAAATCGGTTAGAGGACATGGAGGGTGTAGACGGTGCCTCTGTCATTATTACAGATAATAACGCATATGTCGCCGTGAATCTGACAAATGACAAGAACCTGACAAATGACTTAGAAAAGAGAATTGTTGATCATGTAAAAAAACATGATGAAAGTGTAGACAACGTTTATGTCTCTGCGAATCCTGACTTTGTTAAAAGTATGAATGATTACAGGAACGATATTCAAAATGGAAAGCCGATTGGCGGACTATTTAATGAGTTTGGTGATATGGTACAAAGAATGTTCCCGGATGCCAAATAAAAGAGCTTAAAACCTCTGTTTATAATCGACTTGAGCTCATATTGCTTAGGTTCACTATCGGATCAAGATATTGAAAAAACGAGGAAGCATTTTGGTGTATTTCGTTTAGACCTGCGGTAGGCTTTATGGCCAAAAAGAGGTGCTACCTATTGTTACAGGTAGCACCTTCTCATACTTCTTCAATCCCTAAAAGGGGTACCTTTAGCAAAACGCGGATTTACAACGTTAAGGAATTTCCACTATTAAAAATCCCAATCTTTCAGTGATATAAATGAGAAATTGGGATTTAATTATTCAACAATCGTGCCCTTTAACAGAAGACTCGATTTCAAGATAATCTTAACAGACATTAATATCGATCTTCAGTTACTGCCCTCGTATATGTCCTAGTGACAGGGTTCTTACCATAGACCGCAAAGCACCATGATATCAATGATTTTCCTAATTCGAATGCTCTTCTTTTATGATATAAATGTAATGAATTATAGTATTTCTATATAACCTTCTGTTCCATTTACTCGAATACGTTGCCCATCTTTTATCAGCTTGGTGGCATTTTCAACACCGACAACGGCAGGTAAGCCATATTCACGTGCGATGACTGCTCCATGGGTCATCAGTCCGCCAACTTCGGTGACAAGTCCTTTTATGGATACAAACAATGGTGTCCAGCTAGGATCCGTGAAGGTTGTAACCAGTATATCTCCATCTTCTAGATTTGCATCTTCCATTTTTAAGATGACGCGCGCTCTGCCCTCTATAACTCCGGAAGAAACCGGTAGACCTACAATAGCTTCGGCTGTGAGATTTTCTCGTTTGTACTCCCCTACAATGATTTCACCATCAGACGTGATAACACGTGGTGGAGTTAGTTTTTCATATAATTTGTACTCGTCTTTTCGTTTGCTGATGATCTGGTAATCTAGTTTATTTGTGCGTACGACTTCGTGAAGTTCTTCAAAAGTGAGATAGTATATATCTTCTTTTTCATGAATTACGCCCGCTTGTACGAGTTGTTCGGCTTCTTTCAGTAAAGCCTGCTTATAAACGAAGTAGCGATTAACCATGCCGTATTTTGGATATTCCCGATAACCGATGAAATTCCGGATTAGGTCGATCATTCGTTTTGCTTCTTTGGCTTTTTGCTCACCATCCGGTAATTGCTTCAATCGATCTAATAACTCTTGTTCTTTTTTCAAAGCTTCCTGTCGCCCTTGCTCAAATTTCCGATTGCTAGCATTAGGCTCAAAGTTTTTGATATTACTAAGAATCACGGGGACAAGTGTAGTTGGTTTTTCGCTCCAACGAGTTTTAGTAATATCGATTTCTCCGGTACATCGCATTCCGTATTTGCTGAGATAATCATAGATAGCGTCTTGGGTTTCCTGTCCACCATCAAACTTAACCAGTTCATCCAAAAAGTTATCATCTTTTACATCTTGTAAATAATCAATTACTTCTGGATAAGGACGAATCACATCTGCGACATCCAATAGCGCCAGACCCATTTCCGAAGTAATATTGTTTGGTACAGATTGAGAAAGGGTGTCGGCTGCGTTTTTTTCACCTAACCACTCGTTCATATTTTCATTGATCCATGATGAAGCATCTATAGCAGCCATAAACACAGCTGAACTTTGTGGGTCAAATAAAATCTTCTTTAATATCTGGATATCCTCCAGAATAAAATCAAATAAATCCGATCCTAATTTCGTTTGGATGTTTTGTTTTAACTCTTCTATCGATGTTTGACTACTCTTAATCAAATCAGAAACGATTGTCGGGTCGTTTTCGATTTGTGCCTTAGAATCCGCAGACGACACACTTTTATTGCTTTTACCGGAACTCTGTTCTTGCTTATCATTTGGTAAAGATTTTATGAGATCTCCTCGCTCTATTATGGTCATAAGTGCGTCTTTCATGAGCGGATCGTGTTGTCCCATGGCATCTAATAACATTTTTCTGCTGTCAGGTGAAGCCAGCATATGTGTGACATCAACAAACAACCTTCCACCAGCTTTACACATGGGTGCATTAGTCGTTAACAGGAAAAAAGACAATCCCAGTGGTTTCATGGGATCGGTCATCATTTGTTGATGACCGACAGATACATAAACATGATTTTCTTGATCATTCGCTTCAGGGATCGGGTATAAAGTAGTGATTGGCCGACTCTGGACAATATAAAATGTATCATCAACCAAACACCATTCGATATCTTGTGGGTAACCAAAATAAGCTTCGATCTGTCTTCCTGTGCGTGCTAGTTGTAAAATTTGTTGTTCAGTAAGTGTTTGAGTCTTTTGCTGATCAGGATCAATCTGTTGTGTCTCTGTTCCGCCTTCTTTAAGTCCATAGATAGCCAATTTTTTGGTTGCTATCATCTTATCGACGATTTCCTCTTCCTGTACTTTATAACAATCGGCAGATACCAAGCCGGAGACAAGGGCCTCTCCTAGTCCAAAGCTAGCATCGATCGATAGTAGATTTCGATTGGAAGTAATTGGATCATCAGTAAATAAAATCCCTGAAGCCTGTGGGAAAATCATCCGTTGAATGATAACTGATAGGTAAACTTGGCTGTGATCAAATCCGTTTTGGATTCGGTAAATTACTGCGCGATCAGTAAATAGGGAAGCCCAACATTTACTGATATGCTGTAAGATTGCTTCTTTTCCGATGATATTTAAATAGGTATCTTGTTGACCGGCAAAAGAGGCGTGTGGTAAATCTTCAGCAGTTGCACTGGAACGCACTGCATAAGCATGTTCATCGCCAAACTGGGAGAGATAGTGAGCAACAGCCTTCACTACATCGGAAGGAATATCTACTTCCATAATGATTTTCCGAATCTTCCTGCTGATTTCACCAATTTGATCTCGATCCTCTACTTTTAGCAGTGTTAGTTGATCCAACAATGCGTAGAATGCTTCATTTTGTTCGAGGGCTTTTTGATAAGCTTCTGTCGTAACACAAAATCCTTCTGGCACTTGTATTCCATGAATCTTCGATAGTTCCCCTAAATTAGACCCTTTTCCTCCGGCGAGCAAAAGTTGCGTTTTATCGATCTCCCGAAACTCTAGTACATATGGTTTCATTTCTTTCCCTCCCATTTATCTCTCAATACCAAGACGAATCATATTACAAAAATTGTTCATCTGATCAACCAATTACGCTGTCCACTCGTTCCTACTCCTGGCGAAGTTCCATGTTCCCTTAAAAAAATAAAAATAGTGGTTGACTGAAAAGGATTTTATGATGTATAATTAAAATAGGGATACTTTATACAAAAATATACAATTGATGTATCTACATAAATTTACCACAGTTCCTCATTTTTATCAATGTATTTACACGACATAATTGTTGCAAATTCAAAGGAAGAAAAACCCCATTTTACAAGACAAATGACTCACAAATAATTTTGAATTTTAGGTCGTGATTTTCATTTGATAACTACGACTTTTTTTTGTTTTCCTGTGTTGCAAATATACAATACACGCAAACCTCCAAGAAATTCACCAATTACTTTTATGACTGTAGCTTTGAAACAAAGTTGATCAAATTAATAGAAGAAACCTAAATGAATAAATAGAAAGGGCATGTTTTGAAAAAAGATTAATCAAAACATGCCCTTATACTATTTAATTGGATCAATCTTTTATAAAAAAGATTGATCATTTTTGAGATCCTTAATGAACTAACGCACCTGTTAGTTCATTAAGAAAAGTGATTCTTATTAAAGAATCGCGCCCTTTAATTGAATAACTAAAATCTGACTTCACTTATAAAATCACTTAATTCTTACTACAGATTCGTACCTGCTAATAATACGATATTAAACTGTAAGGCTCTAAAAACAAAAGCACTGACTACACACTGCTTTTGTTTACGTATGATATATCTTGTTCTTATGAGTATTTCTTGAAAGATTCTATTATTAGTAATTCGCATAAATCTTCATAACTTATTTGATTAGCATGGGCTTCTTTAGGTAATAAACTAGTTTGCGTCATACCAGGTAGAGAATTTGCTTCAATACAATAAATTACATTATCCTGATCAACAATAAAGTCAATTCTAGAATAGACTTTTAATCCTAATAAATTATGTACTTTTAACGCCGTGTTTTGTAATTCTTCAGCTAGACTATTTGGAATATTTGCAGGAGATATTTCTTCACTTGCACCTTCTTGATACTTACTTTGGTAATCGAAGAAACCTTTCTTAGGAATAATTTCTATAACAGGTATAGCATCATTTCCAATTATGCCCACAGAAAACTCTCTACCATCTATTTTTTCTTCAATTAGAATAGTATTTGAAATATCCTTTATTTCTTCTAATGCTTTATGAAGTTCATCAGAATTATTAAGAATTATCACTCCAATACTAGAACCGTTGTCATTTGGCTTGAAAACTACTGGATAATTAATTTCTGGTAATTCTTTATCGAAATCATAAATATCCCATTTTGGCGTTTTTATCCCATTAAAAGCCATTAATTCTTTTGAAATTATTTTATTCATCGCTAATAGACTGCCCTCATAGGGACTACCAGTATATTGAATACCGTATATATCGAATAAGGCCTGTAATTGTCCATTTTCACCAATTCCACCATGAAGAGCAAGGAAGCAAATATCGGCATCTTGACAAATTTCTAACACATTAGGACCAATTAAAGACTTTTGATTATTTTGCTGTTTTCGTAATACTTCCAAATTAGGTTTTTCTTTAGGCACATTATAAGTATATGTTTCTTTTCTATATTTTTTATAAGCTGATTCAAAATCAGAAACATCTTGTAAACCTTTATAAATATCTAGTAATAATACATCATGATTTTTTGAAACTAAAGCATTAGAAATTTGAGCACCAGAAGCAAGAGAAACATCCCTTTCATCACTTAATCCGCCAGCTAATACAACTATTCTCATTTTTTACCTCCTATGACGATTATTTACTATTAATTAAATAGTTTCACCTCATTCATTATATATTAAGAATGGAAATGGAAAAAGTTTCATAAACACTTATGTCTTATTTCGGATAAACTTTGCACCAGTCCTTCACTAAACTGCTAGTTACTTTAAGTACAATTCTTCACAACCCCTTTATACTTTAACATAATTATCCATTTATTTTAAAAGTGAGTTACTCAACTAAATGGCCCTTTAATGGAATAACATGAATGACGTTTTTAAACAACTTTATTGTAAATTAAACAACTTTAATGTCACTTAACAGTATTCCTTATGGAATTATCCTGCCCCGTTAGTTGCATAAAAAAAGAGCTGTATAAACAAACAGCTCAAAGATTTTCTACTAAAGCACCCGGTAGTTGAAGAACGATTTTTTAGAAATCAATAGAATTAGCTATTTGAACTAGTATTTCGGGTGTTACCTTATCAGAAACTTCTTTATCAATACCGAACATATATACCCAATCATCTCTTTCAAACACTAACAGATTAAAACCCTTAAATGGTTTTTCCATATACTTTGCAACACTTCCGTTATCTAGCTTGAAGGTTTTTGAAACATACTTGTCACTAAATCTTATTTGATGCATAATTGGTCGAACATCAATTTTAAAATGATTTTCAGGTATTTGGTCACTTATAAATTTATCTTCAAAAGCATCATTTATCTGGCTAATTCCTCAAAAGATTGAGGAGTATCGTTTGTATTACCATAAACTTGTCCATCATTTGTTCCAAAAAATAAAATACCTATATAGTTCCTTATGTTGCCGAATTTGTTTGAGATAACATGATTGTTTAGGTGACTGTCATCCTTTTTACTCTTCTTCCACCTTAAATTTAAAATCCTGGTCTACTAGCTGATCGAGAAGAGCTTGGAAAATACAGCGCCTATCTCCGTCTTGAAAACGTTCTTTTCGTTTGACTTGGTAGCCGCGCTATTGACAAGACCATCAAAGTGGAAGTCATTTGAGTTTTATTATGAAAAAATGATGGAGTAAATGAAAAAACTAATCCCGGATTTCAGGACTAGTCTTTGGAGTAATTTATTTATTCTTCATTTGTTGCGATTACACGTGGTTCCGTCGTACTATTTGATGCATCAGTATCAATAACTGCATTTCGTTCTTTGCCTTTATTTGTTGTGATTACATGTGGTTCCGTCGTACTATTTGATGCATCAGTATCAATAACTGGATTTCGCTCTTTGCCTTTATTTGTTGTGATTACATGTGGTTCTGTCATACTATTTGATGCATCAGTATCAATAACTGGATTTCGCTCTTTGCCTTTATTTGTTGCGATTACATGTGGTTCTGTCGTACTATTTGATGCATCAGTAACAATCACTGCATTTCGTTCTTTTCCTTCTTTCAGCGTTGGTGGCTCTTGGCCAGTTGCCGCAAAGACGGTCATCCCTCCAATGACTAATGTACATGCAAATACTGTTCCTAAAACCGACTTTTTCTTTAAGGTCATAATGGACACTATCCTTTCTTCAATCCCGTTTTTACTAAAATGGTTACAAAGCGGCGTAACCGTATAGGTTTCATCTGCCATATTGATGAGAGATAGTGCATATGCTGACTTTGCCTTATCTCCAAACTGTCTAATAACCCTTTCGTCGCAAGACAATTCAATGTCTCTGTTTACTAAAAAATACATAAGCCAAACTAATGGATTAAACCAATGCAAAGCTACCATAATCGTTAAAATTACTTTCCACAAAACGTCAAAGCGTTTAATATGAATTAATTCATGCGTGAGAATAAACTGAATATTTGCAGCGTCTTCCCAATTTGTTGATTTCGGCAATAAGATGACTGGTTTAAAGATTCCATATGTTAACGGGGTTGTAATTCTATCTGATACTGCAATTTGAATCGTTCTTTTTAACTTATGATCGTTTAGCCATTGATCGAGATACTCATTATTCTTCACTGGAATGGCTGTTTGAAATTCTTTATATAATCTAACATAGGCCACTATAAAGAATAGCAAAACCCCGATACCCCCACATGCCCAAAGGTACTGAACGAAATCGCTTGTCATCACAAGCAAAAGCTGATCATAGAACGTGCTTGATGTTTGTGCAATTTCGATTGTATTGTGCATACTTTCCGAATCATTTGAGTGAGTGAGCGTAACAAATAAGTTTTTCAGCATAGGCTGTATGCTCAACTTTGAATAAAAAGAGTAGGGGATGAGTAGTTTAAATGCAACGATTCCCCAAAGAATTAAAAATGTTTGCTTTGGCACTTTATTTCTTACTAACATCCTCATCAATAGCACAATGATGAGGAGGAGAGATGCGTCTACACCCATGTTGAGAATACTCATATCATAATTCCTCACTCAAAATCTTTAACAATTTGCTTTAATTTATCGATCTCACTCGCGGACATTTTTTTCTTGTCTAGTAAGGATGCGAATAGTAAAGATTTAGAACCATTAAATATTTTATCAATCAATTCCGTCGTTTCTTGTTCTTGTATCTGTTCTTTTCTGATGATTGGATGACAGATAAAGTTAGGTTCAATTCTTTCAATGGCCTCTTTTTTTATACATTTTTTTATGACTGTATAGGTGGTATTTTTATTCCAACCTATTCGTTCGTTTAACATTTGTGTGAGCTGTTTAGCTGTCAAATCGCCTTCTTCCCATAAAATATTCATGACTTGTAATTCCGAATCAAACAATTTAACTTGCATACGCGCATGCTCCTTTTCTTAAGTGGACTATTGCAATAGTTTGCCACATACCAATACTACCGCGATAGTCTGTAGTTGTCAAGACTATTGAGATAGTCCGTTGGAGAGAATCCATTTTAAGGGCATAATTATACGGATAAATTAACCTTTGGATACTGTGTCTAAATCCATTTAAAATTCAATAAAAGCTTAGTAAAGTCTTCTTCGATGATGACTCTTTTAATTTGCCTCGGCTTCACTTCACAGGTGACATCAATCTGAATTTTAAGTGCAGGTTCTAAAGCAAATCTGAATTCAATGAGAACCTAACACTCCATGATTCTACACCTTGCTGACCACTAATAATAACCCATTCTAACCCTTCATCAATAAGTGTACGTAGACGGTCTTCAAGCGCTTTTTTCACGATAACGCCAGGATGCTTGTCATTGATAATCCCTAGTTCGTGTGGTTTATAGCCAGTGATAATAATTCGCTGTAGCAACAAAACGCCCCATAAGCTGTATATTATGTAGTACTAATATACAGTTAGGGGCAGGTGAAAACGAATTCCAATAGGTTGTATAGTTGTACCCAAGTAAGGTTAAATGTTAATTAAAATGCAAATAGTGTTAAGACTACAGCTACAGCAGCACATAGGCCTAAAAACCACCATGTATCTGTAAAGTCCTCTTTGGAGTCACTATTCATGTAAAGTACTTCCGTTCTGTTTTATCTTAATCTGTCCGTTCCAAGACCAATTTGTCCAAATTCGAAGTATCGTTTCAAATGGTCCTCGATTCTTTAAATAAGCAAGGCTGAAAATACATTGCAAACTGTAAAGAATTATTAGATAAATCTCATAAACAAGTTGCTTTTAAATTCCAGTCAAGCGACACTACCTCAACATCTTTAAGTGAGCCGATTATAGATAAATCTTCTACTCTCATTTCATATATATACAGCATTTTCGGATTGACTAGTCTCAATATAGTATTGATTTCATTTTGGTTTACTGTGTAAATCCACAGTTTTATCAATTTCGAAAAAGATTTTAGCTTTTCAATATTCTTTGTTTTCCCTTGGATTAACAATTCAGTAGAAGAGTCATCTACGTCGGATAAATCATCTACAAACTGAGGTTGTTCTCCCATACGAAAAATAAAATGGGGGTGTTCTTTTAAAAATAACATTTTATACCTCAGCATAATCGTTTAAAAATATTCTACCATTTCGAATACTATTGAACTAAACTGCCCCGTTAGTTGCATAAAGAAAAAGCTGTTTTAAGACAGCTCCGATCTTCAGCTAACGCACCCGTTACTTTAAGTATATTTCTTCACAAACTTAATATGGTGCGATTGCTCTTATTAAACAATCGCAACCGGTAGTTAAGTAACTTTATTTGACTTTCTGTTTAAACACTCGTCCCGAAATGGCGAATCGGGTTTTCAGCCTTGCGGCATTTTGCTCATATCCATATACAACGCGTTCCACCGATGACCGTCCGGATCGGCAAAACCGCAGCCGTACATCCAGCCACCCTTTTCGCCCGGCTTGCTGAATACAGTGCCGCCGGCACGTTCGGCTTTCAAGGCGAACTCATCAACTTCATCCCTGGAGTTCGCCCCCAGAGAAAATAACACTTCAGTGCCCTGCCACGAATCCGCAACCGCATTACCAGCAAAACCGCGGAACGCGGATTCCGGGAAGAGCATCAAAACAACCTGATTGTCGCCGACGATCAAGCTAAATGAGCCGTCTTGACTCGCATACTGCTCATTCAACCGAAAACCGAGCTGGGTATAAAACGCCTTTGCCCGTTCTGGTTCTCGCACTGGCAGGTTCAACCATAATTCTCTCGACATACCTAACAACCTCCTGATATAGAGATGCAGTAATCACTCACCCCGATATAATTTCAATGCTTATTATAATCTTTCCTTCTTGTTTGGAAAAAATCCTTATGCAACTATCCTGCCCCGATAGTTGCATAAGAAAAAACTGCCTTAAAGACAGCTCTGATCTTCAGCTAACGCCAAAAAAGCGATTCTCAAGAAGAACGTCAACCAAAAGTTCATTTTCAATAGATGGCTTTTCTGTTCCGATATATGGTGTAGTGATAATAAGATAAGAATTGTCTATCTGGTCAGCAATTCTTATTGCTCCATATTTACCATTTGGTAAATTCACAGCAAAAACATCTCCATTTGTTACTATGTTTTTAGCCTTTTCTTTAGCCATTTTGAATCCTCCTATGGAATAGATACAACCTTAATATTTAATTATAATAGACGATTTTCATCTTCAACTAAACTTCCCCTTTAGTGCCATAAGAAAAGGAGCTGCTGATCAGCTCCTGGTAATGAAGTAAAGTACCTGTTAGTTCTATAAAAAAAGCGATTCTTATTAAAGAATCGCACCCTTTTCTTGAATAAATAATTTAGTTTTTTTGTAGATTCATAAGGGTGACTTGAAAATTTAATAAATTTCAAGTAAACCATCCTTATGACGACAAAAGAAAGAACCCCTTTTAGTATTGAATAGATTCATAAATTAATCGAAAATTGGAGAACAATCTAACATAATAAAGGGAGACCTTTTCAAGACTCAATACCCATAACTTCTCATGTTCTACATTTTTACCGTCACCTTAAATAGTGAATTTCACGTTTATTAAAGGATAATTATATGTTCCTGTTGCATCCTCCATTTCATCTGTGTTGATCAACAAGAATGGGATTACCATCAGGATCTTCAATTGTAAAGCTTGCAGGCCCTTCGGTTGTTTCATCTGCTTCAGACAGTATTTTAATTCCATTTTCTTTAAGCTGATTTTGAATGTCTCGAATGTCCGTAAACGAATTGAGATTTTCGGCATTTTCATTCCATCCTGGATTAAAAGTTAGAATGTTCTTTTCAAACATTCCTTGGAATAGTCCAATTATGCAACTTTCTTTTTTCATAATGAGCCAATTTTGGGTAATATCCCCTCCGAAGACTTGAAATCCTAAATTTTCGTAAAATGATTTTGATTTGTTAATGTCTTTTACACTTAAACTTACAGAGAATGCGCCTAGTTTCATAATTCCTCCATTTAAAAAATTAATAATTCAGAAAGTTCGCTGCGTAAATTAAGTATACATCATTACTTTGAAGAACACATTTCAGTTTGTCCAATTTTTATAAAGTAAAACCAAAGCACAGTTAATATTCCATTAAATGGCCCAATTGTTGAACAAAGGTCAAACAGCACTCTTCAACTAATCTGCCACTTTAGTGAAATCCACTTTTATTCCCCCTAAAATAAAAATAGTGCCAACTTCTCATTAATAGAAATCGGCACTTCGTTTATTCGCTATACATTATCGTGTCGCTTTAGGCGGTTGGCACACGTCACATTTACGTTGGTTATTATTTTTAAATTTCGTAAATGTTTTTTCAAAGTTGCTACCACATGTACATTTAAATAGTAACTTTTGAGAAAAACCGTGATATTCAGTCGTTAGCAACTTACTTTCCGAATTGTTCTCAACAAAATCTTTAATTTTACCAATCGTCCATTGTTTATTCATTCTCTTACACCTCCATATTTTATCGCTATGCGGAGGCTTTTCTTGGCATCCGTTCAATTATAGGTAAAAATAGTAATTATCTTAAGTTATCCATTATAACATGAGCTGGCACTCAATTAAACAGATGGAAGATATCTTATTAAACTCCCTCCTAATAAGTCCAAGTAGATTTATAATTTTTTCTTTATGTTTATTACATATAAAAAAACAGATCATCTACTTAGAATTGATCTGTTGGACAAGTTAAGGAGTATCCGAATGAAAATTCATATCGAGGTTCAATTATTTGCAAATTAGGGAAAATAATTATTTAAATAATAAAATACTGCGATAAAAAATGTTACAATCTATTTGTTAATAATAGGAAAAACACATTAGACTGCTCAGGAGGTTTTTTTTGAAATTTTCATTAGGAAAGAATAAGGTTCTAGCCATGCTTCTAGCTTTATCTGTAGTTATTATTGGATGTTCTAATAGTGAGGTTACAGTGACAGAAGATATGGATCAATTCATTACAGATACAATAATAGAAGAAGGTAAAGCTTCTGTCAGTTCGACTGATAAACAATTCGAAGCTCACAATATTTTTGGGACCGAGGAAAAAGATGGTTTAACCAACATTTATCTTCACACTGTTTATGAGGGATATGATAAAGTAACTGGAGGCGAAATTAAAGCAGGGTTTTCTTATCCTGTACTGATTAAATTAGCAAAAGAGAAAAATGTATACGTAGTAAAAGAGTACAGGGTTCCAGAAGATGGAGCAGAATATACAAAATCAATTGAAGAGATGTTTCCTAAAAAATATGCCAAAAAAGCAATCAACAACAAACAAGGTACTGTTCATAAATTGGAAAAAGAGATCCAAAAAGAGGTTGATAATTGGCTAAATAGTACAAAGTGACGAAATTAATATTTTTCTCATATAACTCCTCCTAATTTTTAATACAAAGTTAATTATACATACATTAATTTCAAAAAATATATAAAAAAGCTAAATATTGATTAAATGTACAATACTTTGTAAAGCTTTGTTGTAACACAATAGTTTTTGGGCTTTTTCTGATTTCGAATCAAGGTTCGGCAGACTGAAAAACAAAGGGATGATTATACCTTTGGAGAAGTAGAAAATATTATAGTTGAGCATTTGAAAGCAAACGGGTGCTCATTTCCCTCGTTGGAGATAAGGATTATCACCCGCTAAATCTTGCATGCTAGTAAGCCGTAGCCCACCGCTATGGCTTTTTTTTGGTCGTACTTTCTGACTTTCTCATCACCCATTACAAACAAAGTACATGCATAATAAATTCCCGTTTGGTATGCCCGTACTGCCACTCAAACGTAGTCTCCTCTATCCTCGTCGTAGTATCTTTTTATATACTCGATGAAGTCTTTCCTTGGATGTTTAGCTACATAATCCGGCTCCTGAAGGATTTCAGGTCAAAGAGGTATTCATTAGACACGAAATACAACATATACTGAATGATACTTATGATCAGATTAGAAAGGAGAAATCAGCTTTGACAAAATATCGGATCATGACCTTTGATGGAGGCGGCACCTTAGGGGCTTTAAGTTTACAACTTTTGAACAGACTGGCTCAGCAAAACCCAAAATTAATTAGTCGAACCAATGTTTTTTCGGGAAATTCAATCGGTTCATTCACTGCCCTTGCGTTAGCAAGTGGAAGATCGCCGAAGGAGACACTCCAGTTTTTTAAGGATAAAATCCTGCCGGCATTCAGCGTTTCCCGACCAGGTGGACCTGTTTACAACCAACAATTACCATATTCTGGTTTCATTAAAGCGGTACAAACATTTTTCCCACCAGATCTTCTCCTCAAAGACTTAAAAAGACGAATTGTTGTCCCTGCATTTCATTTATTCTCACCGGAGCTGAATCGTTGGACTCCTGTGTTATTCCACAACTTTCCTGGCTCTCCCTATTTACATGAGAAAGCGAGTGATGTAATACTACGGAGCAGTGGTGCTCCCGCGACGCAACGAGCCTATCAAAACTACGTGGATGGGTATACAGTAGCAACTAACCCCAGTACAGCCAGTATCGCGTTTGCAGTGGGGAAAGCCAAACAGCCGTTGGATCAAATTGCGGTATTATCCATTGGAACAGGTGAAGAGCCGACTCAATTAAGAAGAGATACAAAGGGGTGGGGGATGGTGAGTGCAGATAACATACGCCCCGAAAATATGAAGAACCTTCCCCCAAATTGGGGAGTTCTTTTGGACCGATCGCCCAATGAACCCTTACTGCCATTTCTTCAAATAATCGCTAGTGGATCCGGTTACTATGAATCCATGGTCAGTTCTCAGCTTCTAGGAAATCGTTTTTTTCGGTTAAATCCACGGATCCCTAATTTATCCAAAACGGACCCTTCTGTGGTTCCCACTGTCATTTCAATTGCTAACAAAACAAATTTACAACCTGCAATTCAATTTATAGAGAAAAACTGGAATTAATAAAATTATCCCATAAATTTGATTGAATTTTTTTCATTTTAAGAATTTGGATTTTTTATAAAAAACAGCCAGAACCTGGCTGTTTTTATTTATTTATTTATTTATTTATTTATTTATTTATTTATTTAGTACTTCTTCAACTAATCTGCCCTGTTAGTGCCATAAGAAAAAGGCTGCCTCAGCAACCTTCCTTAGGTGCCCCCTGTATATCTGATCATTACATTAAAATATATATTTTTCCTTAATATTCTGCATTGAGTTATGAAGTCCTTCTTGAATAAACCTGCCCTTTAGCTCCATAAGAAAAGAGCTGATCGTCACAGCTCTTTAAAGAACAAACGCACCAGTTAGTTTAACAAGAAAAAGTTAGGCACTTCTATTTCACGTAATGTTTTTTGAAATCTAGTTTAAGTATAAACCCTCACAATCTAATAGAGTAATGTAGGACCCCTAGTGTACGAATAACAATGACATCCTTTTAAGGTAGATTACTTTAAATAGGGTGATTTTTTATGCAAATATGAATAAGGTATGCAATTTTACATGTTTTTGGAACTTAATTGTGGTCTCAAGTACAAATTTCTTCTCATTTGATAAAGGATTTCTTAAGGCTTGTGTCACCACAAAAGAAGGTCGTTTACTAATTATGAGAAAATGGCATATTTTTTGCTTTGTTTTATGTGTAGAAACTAAAACAGAAATAAAGGGGGTTGTTATATGTCAGATTCAAAAGGGATGAAGAGGTCGTTAACGCTTATTCCTGTCGTTCTATTTGGTTTTTCATTTATGGCGTTGGCCACTGTGTTTAGTACATATGGAATCGCGGCTCAATTATCTCATGGTATGGTTCCAGGATCCTACTTACTCGCTTTAGGTGTGATGTTCTTTACGGCATACAGTTATGGACAGATGGCAAAGGTTATACCTTCAGCAGGTTCTGCTTATGCGTACACACAAAAATCAATCAATTCTTATGCTGGTTTTCTCGTAGGTTGGTCGATTTTAATGGATTATTTATTCATTCCAATGGTCAACTACTTATTATTTAGCATTTTCTTCTCGGCAGCTTTTCCATCTATACCGGCATATGTTTGGGTATTAAGTTTACTGTTGATTGTGACAGTGATTAATGTGATAGGTGTAAAAATAGCGACAAAAGCAAATGCTCTCCTTACAATTTTAGCCATTCTTTTCATCGCTATATTTATCGGATTATCCATCCGTGAAATTACCGGTGGCACAGGAACGGGTACACTTTGGAGTTTTGATTCTTTTTATAATACGAATGAGCACTTTTCTTTCATAGTCGCAGGAGCAGCACTTCTTTGTTTCTCATTTCTTGGGTTTGATTCTGCTACAGCATTTGCTGAAGAGACGATTCAACCTGAAAAAACCATTCCCCGCGCAATCTATATCATCATGTTTACAGGAGGAATTCTATTTATAGCCGTTTCATATTTTGCACATAACGTATGGCCTTTATATGATACGTTCAGTAATGCGGATGCAGCAGCTAATGAAATTATTACATTAGTTGGCGGAAAAACATTTGCTACTCTCTTCTTAGCTGTCTATGGGTTCACCGCCTTTGGATCTGCAATGTCTTCTCAAGCAAGTGCATCACGTGTCCTCTATGCAATGGGGCGTGATGGACAATTACCGAAGCGATTCTTCGGAACTCTTCATAAAAAATATAACACTCCTGTTAATAACATTCTTGTAATTAGTGGGTTTTCACTACTTGCATTAGTTTTAAGTTTGACATTAGTTGCTTCATTTATAAATTTCGGAGCCTTCCTTGCCTTCACTTGTGTTAATCTCTCTGTAATTTTTTATTACTTTATCAAGAACAAACAGCGATCTTTCAAAGGAACCATTCTATATTTAATCATCCCACTTATTGGAGCCGTTCTTGATTTATGGTTACTTGTGAACTTAGATATTCACTCAAAAGTACTTGGAGGGATTTGGTTTGTGCTTGGGTTTGTGTACATGCTGGTATTAACAAAAGGATTTAAAGAGTCACCACCAGAAATAAACTTATCAGGTGAACATACTTAAAAATAAAGGGGAAATTATCATGATAAAAGAAGATACAATAATCAAAAGTAATAGCATTTTTATAGGATTAGGTGAACAGCCAGAGTTAATTTGGCATAGAACTTGCACTTTTTAAATAAAACAAGTGGCATGCGAAAATAAGATTTTACTCTATAAGGAGAGGTTACAATGCCGATCATAGCAGATATTGTTATTAGTGGGAATGCAGTTTTAACTGGGTCAACAGACTCTCCCGTTCCAGCGTCTATATTAATCAAGGAAAATAAAATTATAGAAGTTTTAGAATTAGGTTGTTTTGCTGAATATGTAGATAGTCAGACGAAGATTTACCATTTTGGTGATCAACTGATTATGCCGGGTTTCCATGACTTCCATATCCATTTGTTGTTAGGAGGTTTATTGAATGATAGCGTTCGGCTCAATTCAGCGAAATCGGCAAAAGATGCCGCTGAGATGGTTAAAGCATACGCAGACACCAAAATAGATGACCCCTTTGTCATAGGGTGTAGCTGGGAACAAAGCCTTTGGGAGGATGGGCAGCCGCATCGATCCTTCTTGGACGAAGTAATTTCGGACAGACCTGTACTGTTATATCAGGCTGAATTTCATAGTGCATGGGTGAATTCCAAAGCGTTGGAATTGGCAGGGATCGATAAAAATACGAAAAATCCTCCATACGGCGAGATTGTTAGGGATGAAAATGGGGAGCCTACAGGATTATTACTTGAGCACGCTGTAGGTTTTGTCACGAAAGCATTACCTATTAATCTTGAAATGCAAGAGAAGTTACTCAATAATTTTTTACGTGAAGCAGCTAAATACGGAGTTACTTCTGTTCATGATTTATTAAGGATCCCAGAAATGGGTGTGGAAGAAGCTGAATTGTATGGTGAATATGAAAAACAAGGTAAGTTAACTGCAAGAATTCATTTTGTTGCTCCCTTAAACGGAGATTTGGGACTGGCAAAAAGTTTACGTGAGAAATATACATCCAATTTGGTTCAATTCTGTGGCTTCAAGCAGTTTGTCGATGGAGTCACCACCAGTCATACTGCCTATTTGCTAGATGAATATGCAAACAATCCAACGACAAAGGGGAATACAGTTTTTCCTGAGGAGACGATTAAAAATTGGACAGTAGAAGCTGATGAAGAAGGATTTCGGGTTCGCTTCCATTGTATTGGGGATGGAGCGGTTAAATTAGCTTTGGATTCTTTTGAAGCAGCACAGCGGAAAAATGGGGTGAGAGATTCCCGTCATGTAATAGAGCATGTAGAAATGATTCATCCTGATGACATTGAAAGGTTTAACAAACTAGGAGTACTTGCCTCTGTTCAGCCAGAACATATCAACGTTTCACAAAGGGAGGTGTACGAGGACTTAATCGGGCAAGAGCGAATGAAATATACCTTTTTACTAAAAACGATGATAGATAATGGCACAAATGTTGTATTTGGCACCGACTATCCAGTTGTAAAGTTGGAACCGTTGTCAGGGATTTATCGTGCTGTTACAAGGCTAGATGATGAAGGTGTAACATGGGATGAAAAGGAACGAATTTCATTAAAGGATGCGCTACTTGCTTATACTGCGGCTCCGGCATATGGGTCTTTCCGTGAAAAAGAACTAGGAACAATTGAGGCTGGAAAACTTGCAGATATTATTGTCCTTGACCGTAACTTATTTGATGTCCCATATGAGGAAATCAAAGATGCAAATGTTGTTTTTACCATGGTAGACGGTAGGGTTGTCCATGAAATTGTTGGGGAGGTATCCATATGAGCAAAGTGAAGATAGGATTAATTCAATTGACTTGTGATGAACGAATTGAAGTGAATGTAGAAAAAACAAAAGTGAAGGTCAGAGAAGCTGCAGCTCAAGGAGCAAAGGTTATTTGTTTACAGGAACTCTATCATTCTGAATACTTTGCTCAAACAGTTTCTGTAGAGAATTATCAATTAGCAATCCCTTTAGACCACGTAGCTATAAAGGAGATGCAGGAACTTTCCAAAGAGCTAGGAATCGTGTTAATCGTTCCTTTCTATGAATGGGTAGCAAAAGGGATTTATTTTAATAGTGCGGCAGTTTTTGATGAAAATGGACAACATTTAGGCACAACACGGAAAAACCATATCCCAGACGGGCCTCAATACCATGAAAAATATTACTTTACGCAAGGAAATACAGGGTATCCAGTGTACGATACGAAATTTGGGAAGATTGGAATCGGCATCTGCTGGGACGAGTGGTTTCCGGAGGTAGCCCGTATTTTGACATTGAAGGGAGCAGATATACTATTCTATCCCTCCGCAATTGGTTCGGAGCCGGATCATCCAGAGCTATCCACTAGAAGAACCTGGACCAAAGCCATCTCTTCACACGGCATTCACAATGGAGTATTTGTAGCTGCGGTTAACCGAGTCGGCCAAGAAAAAGATATGAGATTCTATGGTGGAAGTTTCATAAGCAATCCAATGGGGGATATTGTCCAATCATTAGATGAAGAGGAAGGAATCCTGGTCCAGGAAATTAATATAAAAGAAATCGAGTTTGCAAGAAATCTCCTACAATTTTTAAGGGATCGACGAACGGATACATACGGGCCGATTTTGGAACAATGTTAGGGGTACCTGTCCTATGTATAAGTACGTACTAATCATTTATAATTTTCTATTAGAAAATGTTGAATCCAATAAAACACTAATTGGTAACTCTTTTGAAGTTAGCTCAAATAAACCGAATAAACGTTATGTAGATACAAGAGCATAATGCAACTCTTGCTATATTTCGTTCGGATTATGTATATGAGGAAACAAATAATAATCACGGATTGGGGTCCTACCAATTTATTGAATTAAAAAAATAACATAATAAACTGAAGGGACTGCCTTATTTTATATAAGACAGTCCCTCTTCCTTTAAGTCAATCTTTCGTCATCCTTGCTTTTGATAATGACTTCATATAGATCGTCCTTCACCTTTTCTCAAATTTCATCTGTCATGATAAACTCTTCAATCATCGTGTTTAGTTTGCCTGCCAATTCAGTGGCTTTTGGTATGGCGCTAGGAAGTTTTATTCACGCCTTCCCAATTAGCTGTATAAGAAAATTACTCTGCATTTCACTTTTTTGTACAATAGACGCACTTTTTCGAAGTAAAGTCCGGACTCACTATTTAGGTTATAATTGCGGGACGATACCTAGCAATTTTTTAGCCTTTAGCCATATCGTCAATGCAGTTGTCCAAAGGATTAGTGCGGAGCCGAAGCCGATTATCGATAACGGTGCAATGATTTGATGCTCAAACAGCGTGACACTCTCAGGCACAACCAGTAATGTAATAATCGCAAGTAAACAGAGGAGTAATCCGGTAACATAGTAGATTCTTAATTGAAAAAGATGCGCCAAAGGTAAAAAATGAATACCCACAATTAAGGCGATAATTGCCGGTATTAGATCAGTAAAATTAGTTGCGTTACAGATGGCAATTGCAATCCCGATTGCCAAACCTTCCGCAATGAAGGTTATGTTAAACCAAAACCTTATACGCTTCCAGCGCCTGGCCTCTTCTTGTGAGACCTGATTAGATAATCGTTTTGATGCTCGTATTAATGAAATCCCACCAATAATCAACGTAATACCTACGAAAACAGCAACTAACTCCACGTAAGGAAATCCCCAACCTTGCAATCCCATTACACCTGTGCCTGCCCAAAGCGTACCGAAAAACGCCATGAATAGTAAACCACTTGCAGATCCGCGAACAGCAGCTCTAGAAATGATTCTTGAAGTTTGTACCATGAATAAAGGTTTCCTTTCATCTTAAGTATTTGATCATTACACCTTTCATTGGCGAAAAAAAACTATATCCCTTTTTCATTATATTCGGGCGTGTAAATTACTGAACTATTCACCCACATTTGCTCTTCAAGAAAAAAGCGACACTTCGTAATTGAAGTATCGCAACAGTTCGTTTAAGAAGAATTAGTTTAGAATAAATTCAGTAATCTTTTCCTGCGAAGCACCTTTATTATAAGTCCAAATAAAACTATACCAGTTAAAGAACCCACAGTGTATGACCAAGAGGAGTAATCAAAGATAAAATAAACTATCAACATACAAGCAATATATCCTGCTGAAAAACCTATTATATTATCAATTTCCCTTCCTTCACCTCTCAAAATATTACATATTATAAAACATGTGTTTCTTGTTTATCAATCCTGCCTCGTTAGTTGCATACAAAAAAAGTTGCCTTAGCAACCTCCCTTATTTAGTAAAGCACCCGTTAGTGAAACAAGAAAAAGGCGAAGTAATTTACTCTTCTGATTTTATTTTTACAAAAAAAAGCTTCCCTAGAAACTGACACGGCAGTATTAAGGGTAGCTTTTTAAGGAGCATATCTATATTCTATTCCATCCACTTTTTGTAGAGGTCGTCAAATTTTCCCTGGAGCTTCATTTCATCCATCCACATTTCCAAGTAGCTTGCATAAATGAAATCACCTCGTGGGATCATATAACCTTTTTCACTGTTTGTGAAAGGCTTGTCAGTTAGAGCCGCATACAGTCTGGGATCAGCTTTAGCATACAGCATTGCTTCTACTGTGTCTGTGATCATAACATCATACGTACCTTCTGCAACAAGATGAGGGATATCAAGATTGTTTTCTACAACAGTTACGTTAGCATTGCTTAGATACTGACGAACAAATGCTTCGTTTGTTCCGCCTGGATTTACGCCAATGCGTACAGAAGGCTTGTTGATATCTTCAATGGTAAGATAATTGTCTTTATCTTTCTTGCGAATCAAAGGCACCTTACCGAATGAAAGGTAACCTTGGGATACATAAGCGCTTTTTTGTCTGGCTGTGTTGCGAGTCACACCGCCCAAAGCGATATCAAATTTGTCCGCTTGTAGGTCTTTCATCATCGTTGGCCATGTGGTAGCGACAAATTCTACCTCCACACCGAGGTCTTTGCCAAGCTCTTTGGCAGCGTCCACGTCAAAGCCTTCATACTCATTTGTTTCTGGGTTCAAATAGGTAAAAGGTTTGTAGTCCCCGGTCATTCCTACCCGAATGTATCCTCGTTCGATTATTTCATCAAGCCGGGAAGTCTCAACATTTTTCAAATGCCCTGGTGCATTTTCTGATGCGGGTTTAGCCGATACGATTTGCGAGGAGATCAGGTCGTGACCGACGTACCCTGTACCTAGCAAGGATAAGCTGATCACTCCAGCCATTAGTGTTTTTTTCCAATTTTTAAACATGTGATTCCCCCTCCATTTTTTGCTATATTTTCAGAAATAATCTACCAATTATTAAAATACGACAACATCAATGAATCACCTTCAAAACAAATAAAAATGCCACTTTTTTATATTTAGGTTAGATTAGCGTAACAGTTGATATTAAAAGGACTACACATATTAGACATATCTAAAATGTGTAGTCCTAATTTAATTTCTTGTTGAACTAACGCACCCGTTAGTTTAAGTTCAAAGTTTCACAAAAACTTGATAAAGAAAGGTCCTTCAAGATAATTCTCATAGGACTCCTTAAGAACAAACTTTTTAAAAGAATTTTTTCATACTTTCCAACTAATTTTAAAAAGCATCCATGGAATTTCGATAAACCACCCCTGGTTGACAATAGTTCGATGGTTGGAGGAAATAATTCTTCCCCACTGCAACCTCATAGAAAATTAATTGGTCAGATAGAACTCTAAATGTTTTTTTATATAAGTTGGTAACAGCTTCATCACTTAGGTAAGTTTCTATCAATTCTTTTTCGCCATTAATCGCTTCCCCTCTTGCTTTTATAACAGCTTGTGTAATCTCAGTTGCGTGGTCGTAAATTGTCTTGTACATAGTAATCACCTCCACAACTATATGGATAAACAAATCTACTCTTATCTACCTGTTTTTTGTATAGTAGGAAAACCCGGGATATTTCACAACTGGCCATTTCTCCTTGCGTAGAAAATCGAGCAATTCTGATCCAACATTTAAGTTGCTTTGAACTAATTCTTTAGGAGTCAGTGCCATCCATTGATTCAGCGACACATCTTCAAAGCGGTCGCTTTTGAACATCTCTAAAAACCATAATGTTTCTGTACCCGTGTTTTGAATATAGTGTCCAGTAGCAAAGGGTACATATCCGACATCACCAGCTCTATAATCAAATGTACGTGCTGCACCGTTTCCAGTAAATACAGTCATTCGCCCTTGTCCGGTAAGGTAATACTGCCACTCGTCGTTATTGGGATGCCAATGAAGTTCTCTCATTGCACCCGGTTCAATCTCAACGAGTGCTGCTGCGATTGTTTTTGAAATTGGAAAGTTGGAAGAATCCACAATTCGTACACTACCACCAGGCGTTTTGATTGGTGTTTGTTTCAACAGCTCGTGCTTAAAGGTAAAAGGGACTTCTCCGTAGGGTGACTGGACTTCTTGACTTTCCAGTGAACCTGGAACCTCCCCCTGATAGATATATACCTGTTCAGAAGGAATGGAGTTAAACGCACTCTCTGGTACTCCAAAATTGGCCGACAGAACATCTTTTGGAGTATGTGCAAACCAGTCGGAGATGGATAAGGTTGAAAGATCGGAAAAGTTTCCGTCATCGAAGACGAGCAGAAATTCGCAATGTTCCAACCCTTGAATCGAATGCGGGATACCTGGGGGAAAGTACCAAAGGTCACCAGGACCCACGTCGGCAATGAAATTTCGTCCATGTTGGTCAACCGAGGTTATACGTGCCCGTCCCAACAGCATATAAGACCATTCTGCCTGTTTATGCCAATGGAGTTCACGTACTCCTCCGGCCGTTAAGCTCATATTCACTCCAGCAAGAGTAGTCGCTATCGGAAGTTCCCTGGCGGTGATCTCCCGTGACCATCCCCCGTGATTTAATGTCATAGAAGTGTCTGAGAATGAGAATTTCAAGTTAGGAACTAAGCCTGCATCTGTAATAGGTGGGACGAGCATATTCGGATTTTGAATATCTCGCATAATATTACGCGGGCCAGAGTCAATCCCTCCAGCTCCATCACTTCGGATAGGTTGAGGCACGTTCCCACCCAATTGATTAATAGTTCGTTTATCCATCATTACACTCCTCATTTATGGGATTATTAAGGGAAAATTCTTTTTCATAGTGTATGACTTGGGCTTCAAATGGTTACTGTGCCTATTAATAAAAAATACAGGGGCATCCCTTAATGTAGAAATGCTCCCTTAGTTTAAAATTAATATTAGAAACCACTTCTAAAATTTTTGTTGTTCAACTAAACTGCTAGTTACTTGAATAAGAAAAGGGCTCTACTTCTAATTAAAGTAAAGCACCCGTTCGTTTAAGAAGAAAACTAAAAGAACAATTGCCCCAGTACCCTATAAACAAGATTGATAATATAAAAGTTGGTATTGAAATTAATATCTTATTTCGCAACCTAATATTCTCGAATTGTCTATATATCTTACTCACTACTCGGTAAACGATGATTATGATAGGTAAGCTTATACATATTGCTATTAAATCAACAGAAGTAAATGGTTTACCTATGTATTTATCAAGGGGAATGTTGATAACAAAAAGTGCTGAAAATAAGATGAATTGATAAATACAAAATCTTACATAATCCAAAGTTGATTACCTCTATTCGATGGCTATTAATATATCCTTTAAAGGATACTTTTACATTTAGTATATTTCATCAGGAAATTTTTTCCTCCCCCCCTTATTCAACTATCCTGCCCCTTTAGTTCCATAAATCGAGTAGGAGAAGGCGCCTAGCCTCCGACCTCTCACACCACCGTACGTACCGTTCGGTATACGGCGGTTCAGTTTAAGTCTGACGTAGTTTTGTATATCGTTCATATAGATTGACTAACCCTTGGTGGTGCCAATAAACATTATTAAGGGTTTTGTCTAGAATAGGACTATGCGCTATGCGCCAATAACCCTTTCTGCTATTTCCCCATTCATACGCTTTTCCAAATGGGACGCCTAATCCTTTGAGTTTCCTCACTCTCGTTCTTGGCAGTTTCCATTGTTTCCATAGGCACATCCTGAGTCTTCTTCGAATCCATGAATCTAAATTCTTCAATACGTTCGGAGTATCAATGGCCGCTTGCTTCCTTCAGATTCCACGTCACCATGGATACCCTTGCATTAAGTTAACCATTACTACTGCCTTCATGGTTCGGGACTCACACCCTATAGATTGCACCCATGCCGGGCGCACGAAAAAGCCTGTCTTAAAGACAGCTTCGATCTTCAGCTAACGCACCCGTTAGTTCAACAAAACTGGGTTTTACTGTGTATTATGTTCGTTAAAATCAGTTTATAGCTGCTTTTCTGCCTTTTATGACAGCTCCGGTTTACCACTAGTAGAAATCCATTAGTTCCTTAACGCTTTTCTGACTTTCCTTGCAAAAACTAATGGGTCATCAACAGCTTCAATATTAACGTAAATCAAATTCGGATTATCAAAAAGCCACTCATTGTGTATGGATGAAACTATTATTCCTTGTTTAAGAATGGAAGCAACAAAATTCTCAACTTCTTTTTGCAAGAGTGCTACCCTACCTAGGCACAATGCTTGTCCAGTCTTATTATCTCTTGATTCAAATGAGAAAGAAGAGGTCACTCTAAAACGTTTTCCTAAAATTTTTGCTTTTATTTCATTTCGATTTATGGTTGTCACACATTTTCCACCCGCAAATCCTTCTTGGCCGCCGATAATTCTTGCAAACTCTTGACAAATTAATTCATCATTAGATGTCATCTATTCATCTCCTCCCTAGTATTAATAGGATATGAATTAATGAATAGAGCCGAAACGGATATGCATCTATTTTGAAATATAAATTATGAAAATTATTCATATCTTATTCAAACTATCCTGCTCCCGTTAGTTCCATAAGAAAAGCGATTCTTATTAAAGAATCGCGCCCGATTATTGAAGATTGATAGTGATGTAAAGCACCCTTTAGCCGAAGAAACAAAACTATTATTTAACAATTTTTTCAAAAAAATTTAAAAAATAAAATGTATATATTTTTAAAGCATGCTACATTCAAAATGTATCAAACAAATATAAACAAAGAAAGGAAGAAAGAATTTATGAAATTTAAAGTCAAAACACTTCCAAACTATCGTATCGCTTATGTGCGACGAGTTGGTCCATATGGTCCTGAAAATATTGAAGTAATGGAGAAGTTAAAAGTATGGGCTAGGGAGAAAAATCTTCTTAAATCGGCAATCCTACTTGCAATTCCACAAGATAACCCTGAGACAACACTTCCTGAAAACTGTAGGTTTGATGCTTGTATTGTGATTTCAAAGGATTCTCAAATGGATGATTCAATTTGCGAAAGTGAACTTTCTGGTGGAAAATACCTTATTTACGAAATCAAACATACAGCAGAAGATATTCAAAAAGCATATGCTGAAATTTTTCCATCTATACAAAGCTCTGGATATCAAATTGATAACAAACCCATCTTGGAAAGATACACTGGTGATATGATTAATAACCCTTATTGCGAAATATGCGTACCAGTAAAACCTTAATAGTTGATTAGCTTTTTTCTAGTTTGATAACTTTATCAATGGATAATTTCCCAATTAATAAAGGGTAACCCTGCTACTTAATCAAGAACGTCTCTCCTTTTTCATCAAATGCATGCTTAAAATCAAATGCAAAAGGAGTGGGACCATGCTGAATATAATAGTTATATCTCTTGAATGCCTCCTCCCATGAGACATCCGTCTCCTTTTCTGTCCACCAAACTACATAAGAAAGGTGTTTCTCTGGATATGGCTCGATCCATCTGCTTCTATCTCGTAATGCTTGCATATGCTGTCCTGAATAGGTAAAGCGATATAAGGATTGAAGGCTTCTCCATACAGTTAGTGTGAGAATAGGAGAACCCTTTCCCTTTACGGTTTCGTCTGGGAAAGGGACTCCTTCAGGTGAAAACGCCTCTATAAGTCCTGATTTAGTTGCCTGACGATATACTTCATTTCCCACTTGAAAAAATTCACGAGAGGCAGGGTGGTCATAGGGGTGGTTTAGCCTACCAACAGTATAGATTGAAACTAATGCCATAAATAGCCCTCCATCTATAGTCTTTTCCTAGATATATTCAAGTGAAAATGTGAAAATTCCTTCTTCAGCTAACCTACCCCTTTAGTTGCATAAGAAAGAGGTCACCTCAGCAACCTCCCTTATTGTAGTAATGCACCCGTTAGTAGAAGAACACTTGAGCTACACTTATTGGAATAGATGATGAAGCAACCGATCTTTATCTTCAAAAAACTGTTTCATTAATAAATAGTGATTGGACTCCTCTAAAGTTACTTTACTCAATCCACCCTCTTTTATTTCAATAATTTTAGCATCTGGATAGGCCATAATTATCGGAGAATGGGTGGAAATGATAAACTGGGACCCTTGATTAACAAGTTCATTTATTCTGGCTAACATCGATATTTGTCTCAGTGGTGACAAAGCTGCTTCAGGCTCATCGAGGATGTACAGACCATTGCCTTGAAATCGTTCTATAAAAGCTGAAAAAAAAGATTCACCATGAGATTGTTGGTGAAGTGATTTTCCTCCAAAGGAATCTATAATTTTTCGACCACTCGATGGCGCCTTGTCTAATTCCTCTATATTTGTAGCTAAATTATAAAAGGTTTCCGCCCTAAAGAAAAAACTATCCTTCGGCTTATATACCCCCTTTTTTAAACGGAGATATTGCTCTAAATTTGAGTGTGAATCATAACTGGAGAAGTTAAAATTTAGAGTTCCACCTTCTGGGTTAAATCCAAATGCAATAGCAATCCCTTCAAGCAAGGTTGACTTCCCCATTCCATTTTCACCTATAATATAAGTAACATTGGGATGAAAAGTTAATTCTTGCATGTGCTTAATTACAGGTAGATTAAGTGGGAAATTTTCATATGAGGAAATTTGATCTCTTTTAAGGTAGGTACCCCTGATAAACTGTGAATCATGATAAAGCTTCATTATTAATCACCTCGTGTCAAATACAATTCTTTAGCTATAACCATATAAACTTCTAGGAACCTTTACGACAAATAAAGCGAGCTTCATATGTATCATTATAATAAAGTATAGCAGATCTATTTACACTATATTCCCTTAATATAAAGTGTAATCTCCCGTTTCTCAGAATTTTATAGAGGTTTAATTTAGCTAGTTATCTTCTATTCTTTAGAGTTATTCTGCTTACTAAGACATGTGCTTCACCATTCCCAGAAACAGATTCTAAATTAGGTTCTTTGAATTAATTAGTTGTCACCTAGTCATATTTTACATAAATTCACATAGACATGTTTCTCTGTTTAAGAAGTTTCCTAATAGATTCGGCAATTTTTTGTACACCAATACTGATAGAATCATCTTCAATTTGAGAAACACTAAGTCGAATAACATTTTCTTTTTTACATTCTGGCATGTACATTTTTCCAACATCGTCCACATACACACTTTCCATCATTAAATGTTCAATGAGATGTTTAGCTTTTAGAGGATAAGGTAATTCAATGGTTGAATAAAAACCCGATAATGAACCGGAAAAAGAAGCAGAAGAAGGCAGATGATCTCTATAGGCTGTTTGTAATAGCCTTCCTTTGTTTCTATACATCTCCCTCATTTTTTTTATATGTGCATGAAACATTCCATTTTTGAAGTAAATTTCTAGAGCACCCTGTGTAAGAACAGGGGTATGTAAATCTGCAGCAAATTTGGCCTGCAAAAATACTTCTTTCATCGAGTCAGGTATGACTGTCAGGCCCGCCTCAAACCAGGAAGTAATATCTTAGAAAAGCTTTTTGTATAGATAACCCTTCCTGATGTATCATAGGCAAACATCGGGTCCTGCTTCAAATTGAAATCAAGATCTCCCATATAATCATCTTCAACGATATAGACATCATATTGTTGTGCCAATTCCACAATCTTCTTTTTTTCAGCATTCGAATAACTGTAACCAGTTGGATTATGAAACCTTGAAGTTATGTAAAAGAACTTGATGCTATTCTTTTTAAATATTTGTTCCAAATCATGCAAATCTATCCCAGTTTTCGTTACCTCTATTCCATAAACAACAGCATTCTGATGTTTTAGAGATTCAATGAATCCAGTATGTGTTGGCTGTTCAATGCAAATATTATTCTTTCCGTTAGGAAATGGAAGTGAGACAAAAAGATGAAGGGCTTGTTGAGATCCAGTTACAACAAATATTCTTTCGGGTACGGTAAAAACCTGGAGGTCCTGTAAATGCTTCGCTAGCTCTAAACGAAGCGAACGCAATCCTTGAATCTCTGAATAGGAAAACATTTCTTCTTTATATAAATCAATCGCCTGGTTGATGCAATGTTTAAAGTCAAGATATGGCATTGAATGTTTATCGGGACCTGCAGACAAAAAATCTATTTTCTCATTCTCTATGTGACCCTTTTGGCGAAGAGAGTAGTCCTCGACAACATAATAACCACTCTTGGGAACAGAATAGATTAAATGTCTATTCTCCATTTCCTGGTACGCCTTGATCACACTGTTTTTACTGCAAGAGAGCTCGTCCGATAAAGCCCTGATAGAAGGCAGCTTGCTCCCTGTCACCAATGAACCTTGAGCTAGCCGATGATTAATGACCTCGATAATCTCCTCGTATATCCTCACCATTTTTCCCTTCCCTTCTAATCTGTATGGGCACAGCATAAGAAAAACATCGTTTAGTTTCTCAACGGAAATAAGTATACTTTAGCTATCAAATCTTGTTAACTATTTTTGATTGCAGTAATGAAGGCCTGCATTGCTGCTGATCCATCAATCCATGACTTTAAGGAGAGTGTGAAATGAAAACCCTAAAGGTATTTCTAATGCTTATTGTACTCCAATTTAGTGGTTCAATGAGCAGCATTCAAGTAAGTGCAAACAACCAGAAGGTGAAAGTACTGCAAGTTGGGGAATCGTTCGATGGGGTACAAGGGACAACCGTAATACAAAACATTAAAACTGATAAGGTATATATCTATAACAAAAAGAGAAGTAAAGTGCGCTTTACTCCAGAATCGACTTTTAAAGTGCCAAATGCATTAATCGGCTTACAGACAAAAGCCGTACATGATGAATATGAAGTGAAGCGCTGGGATGGTGTACTTAGGGAATTTGAGGATTGGAACAGGGATCATACCCTGGCTTCAGGCATGAGACATTCAGTGATCTGGTATTATCAAGAAATGGCCCGAGATATTGGTGCAGAGGATATGCAGAAATACGTGAATCGAATCAATTATGGTAACAGGGATATATCCGGTGGGATTGATCATTTCTGGCTTGACAGCAGCATAAAAATATCTGCCCAAGAACAAGCTCGTTTTATGGAGAACCTCGTAGAAGAAAAACTACCCTTTGATAAACAGCATATGAGAACAGTAAAGAGAATCATGATTAATGAAGAAGCAGACTCATATGTTCTCCACGGAAAAACAGGTACACGCCTTTCCGATCTGGGATTAGGCTGGTATGTAGGTTACATCGAAACAGACAAAGGGAAATGGGTCTTTGCAACGAACATTAACGGAAGCGGAAGCAAAGCAAAGACGATTACAGTAGATGTTCTGAAAGAGTTGAAAATTATTAACGAATAAACCTTCACGTATGCTTCTAATTAGATTTTACAATATGAGGAAAAATTAAAAGGAACCGATTGATTCAGGTTCCTTTTAATTTCCTTTATGTTCTGCCTTCTCTTAGACTGATATTCCAACCAAAACAGAAACCTTTTTCATATTACCTAAGCTACAACAATTTTACATAAGTGTATGTATGGCAATGAATGACACATTAAGCAAAGTGTTGGTCAGCATACTTGCGGTTTTTTGAAGGATTTCGACCCGTGACTCTTCTCCTTCAGTCATAAAAAAACAAAAACTCCTTTCCACAATAGAAAAAGAGTTCAAAAAGAATTTTTAATCTATTACAACATAAATCTCACAAGTAGATTCCTGAGAAGTTGTTTATTTTTGGGTGAAGTTAATAATTTCTAACCGGTTGGTAATTTCATTTTATCTTTGATTGTTGATAAATATTTTCTTACAGTCCCAATTGTGTTACCTTGCTGATTAGAGGGTTCAATTGTGGTTTGAGCATCGGCCAACAGTCCTAACACTCCCATATCCTGTTCATTATTGTTGGAAGCATGATCTATAAGTTCGGGGGAGTAAATTCGCTTTCCATCCATTATACTGCGAATCGAACAGGCTAACTCGTCGCTTGGGCTGTCCTTCAATAAATATCCTCTTACATTAGCTTTTAACGCACGTTGAAAATAACCATTTTTCCTGAAAGTTGTTAAAATAATTACTTTGAAATCAAATGGCTTTAAAGCTTCTGCTGCCTCAAGTCCACTCTTTTCAGGCATTTCTATATCCATGATACAAACATCCGGCTGTAATTGGTGCACAAGTGTAAGTGCCTCTTCTCCATTACGCGCTTGCCCGACAACTTCAATATCATCTTCAAAATTAAGTAGGGAACTCATTGCCTCTAACAGCATTTCCTGATCCTCTGCAATTACAATTCGAATCATTTAAGTTCTCTCCTTACCGGGCAGTTTTATATTAATCAAAGACTCCCCCTATAATCAAGGGGAGTCTGTCCATAAATGGTGCAGTTAAATCTCAGATTTCACTTTAGCAGAAACACTTTTTTCCGCTACATATCTTAAATCTTTGAAGCCAATAAAATTCTTATTTTCCTCATCCCACAGGCGGAAACGGATTGACCGTAAACTTGTAGCAAGAGTAATCGTTGGTACGTTCTTTAAAGGAAGGGTATTATTATGTGCCTCTTCTAGTTTATAGTTAGGTACCCTTGGACTTAAATGGTGCACATGATGGTATCCGATATTACCAGTAAGGAATTGCATCAGTTTTGGAAGCTTATAAAAAGAACTTCCTTCCACTGCTGCTTTTACATATTCCCATTCCTTATCTTCTTCAAAATAAGAATCCTCAAATGTGTGCTGTACGTAAAACAGCCAAATGCCTACTGAACCTGATATTAAGAATATGGAACCTTGTACTAAAAGAACCGACTGCCAACCAACTGCCAAGCAAAGTAATCCTACTAAAACAACGATTAGTACATTCGTCAAATAGGTATTCATTTTTTCCTTCTTTCGAGCACCTTTTCGGTTAAATCTATTTTTAAGAAGGAAAACATAAATTGGACCTATTCCGAACATTACCAATGGATTGCGATAAAAACGATAGGCTAAACGTAGTTTAAGTGGTGCTGCCAAATATTCATCCACCGTAAGTGTCCAAATATCTCCCGTACCTCGCTTATCTAAATTACCACTTGTAGCGTGATGAACAGAATGCTCATGCCCCCACTGATCAAACGGGAATAACGTTAAAACACCCATAGCTGTCCCCACTATTCTATTGATACGGCGGCTTTTAAAAAATGAATGATGGGTACAATCATGAAAAATAATGAAAATTCGTGTCAAGAAGCCAGCAGCTATCACGGCTGGAACTAATGCTAGCCAATAAGAAACGGAAAGGCTTATATATGTTAAGTACCATAAGATAATAAATGGCCCCAACGTATTGATAATCTGCCATATACTTTCCTTTGTGGTTGATTGTTCAAAAGGAGCAACTTGTTTTCTCAAGTTTTTAGTATTTTGTATGGTCATTATTCAAATGCACTTCCTTTTGTTTTTGTTGTTAATTCATATTATAAAGGAAAGAAAATGACATTGTTAGTACCTGGTGTCATGACTAGCATATGACAAATGTCATGTACAAGTTAAATTTATACTACACTTGCCTATGATATTTCCCTAAATTTCTGAACAAAGGACGTAATATCAGAAACATCCTAGTTTCCTTAGCCTTTAATTCTAGGAGTAGTCAATGCGTTTCTATGGGGTCTTGGTAGAATGCTGCCCCCAAAATAGCTTCTAAATCTAAAAAAAGTTAGCCTTCACTAAAGGCTAACTCAAAAGTTCAAATTAAGAATAAAAAAATCAAGAACTATGCCTTTAACCTTTAGGGCATAATAGGCATAGTTCTTCCAATAAAAATTCTATATATTAAAGTTATTCTCGATCGAAAAGAGAAGCACCCGCAATACCAGGCTTTGTCATCTCATAAGGGTTTAGAATTAAATCTAATTCTTCTTCTGTTAACACATCATACTGTAAGCAAAGTTCGCGAACTGATTTGCCTTTTAAAATCGCTTCACGTGCAATACGTGAAACCACTTCGTAACCAAGGTGCGGGTTGACTGCTGTAATCACTCCAACACTTTGTTCGACATAATCTTTTAAATGTTGCTCATTCGCTTCAATACCTTCTAAACAATAATCTGTAAAGACATTGAATGCATTATTCATAATGCTAATTGATTGCAATAAATTGAATACAAGTACAGGCTCCATTACGTTTAATTCTAATTGTCCTGCTTCTGATGCTAAGCAAATCGTATTATCATTCCCAATTACTTGGAAAGCAACTTGATTAATTAATTCTGGCATTACTGGATTTACTTTTCCTGGCATTATTGATGAACCTGGTTGACGTGCCGGAAGCGAGATTTCACCTAACCCAGCTCTTGGCCCTGATGCCATCAAACGTAAATCATTAGCAATTTTAGACATATTCATCATACATACTTTCAATGCAGCTGACACTTCAGTATAGGCATCCGTATTTTGTGTTGCATCTACTAAATGTTCTGCACCTACAAGTGGCAATTCACTAATTTCAGCTAAATAAGTAACAACATTTTCGATATAACGTGGATCTGCATTTAATCCAGTTCCAACAGCTGTTGCTCCCATATTCACTTCATATAAATGCTGACGTGATTGACTAATTCTTTTTATATCTCGTTCTAGCACGCGACTATATGCTTCAAATTCTTGGCCGAGACGAATTGGCACTGCATCCTGAAGATGTGTACGGCCCATTTTGATAACATGATCAAATTGTTTTGCTTTTGCCTTTAATACTGACGCCATCTTTGTCATTGTTTTTATTAACTGCTCTAATAGTCGTAGTGTTGATAAATGAATAGCAGTTGGAAATACGTCATTGGTTGACTGCGACATGTTAACGTGGCTGTTTGGACTAACTTTTGCATAGTCACCTTTTTCGTGCCCCATTAATTCTAACGCTCTGTTCGCAACGATTTCATTGATATTCATATTCATCGATGTACCCGCGCCACCTTGAATTGGATCAACGATGAAATATTCATGCCATTTTCCATCAATCACTTCATCTGAAGCTTTAACGATAACGCTTCCAATTCCTTCATACAAACGTTTTGTGTCCATATTTGCTAAAGCGGCTGCTTTTTTTATCATGGCTAGTGCACGAATCATTTCTTCATTGACTTTGTAACCGGTAATCGGAAAATTTTCTACAGCGCGCATAGTTTGTATTCCATAATAAACATCTGCTGGTATTTCCTTTTCACCTAGAAAGTCTTTCTCAATTCGGCATGTTCTCTCGTCTATCATCATTTCCCCTGCTCCCCCATGTTTCAAAATGTAATATCTTCTGCAATTGGTGTTTCCATCATTTCCTTCACCTTTTGTGGATCCTGTGTCTTGCCTAATACCCACATCAATTTAGGAACGATGGCTTCTGTATTCATATTTCTGGAACGAATGATTACATTCTGATTTACTTTACGCCCCACTTCGTATATATCCATATCCTCCCCTTCCTCTAAACATTGAGTAGTAATGACAACAGATATTCCACACTCTGCCAATTCATTCAATTTCTCCAAAATGTTTCTTCCGTGAAATGGAATACCGCCGCTTCCATAACTTTCTATTACAATCCCCTGATATTCGTTTTTCAGAAAATCAAAGAATTCTGGCTTAATTCCAGGATGTAACTTTACCAAAGCAACATCTGTACAAAGGGAAGTATCTAATTTAACTTCCTTATTCTTTGATAAATGAACAGACTTATTATACTCTATTTTATCTTTATATATAGTAGCAACATAAGGGTAATTAATACTTTCAAACGAGTCATAGCTTTTCGTTCTCAATTTAATGGCCCTTGTTCCCTGAATGACTCTACCATCAAAAACTACATATACTCCTCCGATCCCTTCACAAGCAAACCGAATTGCGTCCGAGATATTTCTTTTGGCATCTGTTTTTTTAAAGGCAATTGGGATTTGAGACCCTGTAACCACAATTGGTTTCTCTACATCTTGTAACATATATGAGAGCGCAGCTGAAGTGTAGGCCATTGTATCTGTCCCATGGGTGATTACAAAGCCATCGTAATCATGGTAGTGTTCATGGATGGATTTTGCCATTTCAGACCAATATTCCGGTTGCATATTTGTACTATCAATATTCATCAAAGGCTTACTATCAATCTGACAGAGTAAATCTAAACCCGGTAGATGACCTAAAATTTCATCAGCTTTCATCTCTGGAACCAGTCCATTTTTCCCTTCTAACGAAGCAATTGTACCACCAGTCGTGAGAAGCATCAACCTCTTCATAATTATACCTCCTCTATAACTTACCTATATCGGTATTTACAATTACTATAAGTATAACGACAGAAATAAATGCATTTTTCATTAAAATTCGCGTTCCGCGAACGCTATTTGTATTATAATTTTATAAAAGAGGGAAATCAAGCAAAATATTATTCGCTTCGCGTACATTTTATATTATTATAATGGTATAAGAATAAGAAAAAGAAGGAGTACTGGAAAATGATATTAAACAGAATTATCTCATTAAGAAAGAAAAAAAGATGGTCATTGCAATACACCGCTGATCGACTCGGGATTGCCAAGAGTACATATGCAGGTTACGAGTCCGGATATCGTCGTCCATCATTAGAATCTATTAAGTCAATGGCTGATTTATTTGATACTTCGATTGACTACATTCTAGGTAGAGTTGAACATTCAACTTTTCTGCCTAAAGAGATTTCCACAGAGTCCGTTCAATTCATGGAATTAACGGATCCCTTAAATTTGGAGCTGGCTGTCGATGGAATATCTCTTTCTGAAGAGGAAATGATACAATTTATTGCTTTTATTAGAGCTAAGCGAGAATTGGAAAGAAACTGCTATAAACAATATGTGACAAGAGATTCATTGGGCTAAGGCCGTAATGGATTCTTAATCAACCTCAAATTTTTTCAACAAAATAAATAGATATAACCAAAATACAGAATATTCTAATCATAGAAATTCAACTTTAAGTATGATTATATAATCCCATTAACTGAGATTATTTTGTTTTTGCTATCTGTTTATTTTCGCTCCAGAACCACAAAATAATTATTTCCCTAAAAGTTTATCATCAGGAACAGTAGGTGGTTTATTTGAATATTTCAAGCTGAACCACCGTAAACAGTGGTTTTGCTTGAAGAAGCCCCTTTTTGTTGGTTATATTATCAAAAAGATTAGAAAATCTTTGGAATCAAATAGAAATGGTTGCAATTGATGAGCATGATTCTTAAGATCACTTGGTGAAATGCTGCCTTTTGCAAAGGATTCTTTTTGACAAGTTTCTTCTATTGTATGATGATTTTTTTAAGATTCCTTGTCATATTCCCTAGCCAACTTATAAATAGTCTGATCATTTAATGAATTAAGTTATCCACTCTCTATAACAGAACATTACAATTTCTGAATTTCGATTTTCTCCATTTCTTTCTTCCTCTTCTTTGAAACACGTTCACGGCCTGATATCCAAATCCCCATCAAGATTACTGTCCAAATAAACCTAGAAAAATTGCCCCCTTATCATCAAACAGAAAGAACCCATTTTGAAATAGAGCTAATCAAAATAGGTTCTGTACTTACATATAAGATTGTGATTTTTATCCATCTTCTTTTAGAAGTCCCATGAGTAAAACGCGGAAAAGATACCTGGACTTCATTGGTGAAAAAATTTTAAATAATCGTTCGTGTAAACTTCATAAGCTGGCAATTTTATGGAAACTGAGAATCTATGTTTCTAAGGAGTAGATTTTGCACCAGAACCAAAATACTTTTAATTATCTTGAGATAAACCAATTGGAATACAAAGTGGCGTTTGATCAACAGGGTTCTCAATAATACAACAATCTAGTCCAAAGACATCCTTAATCATATCTTTTGTAAACACTGTTTCAGGATGTCCCTCTTTATAGATTTTTCCCTTAACAATGCTAATTAGATGATCAGCATACTGTGCGGCTTGATTTAGATCATGTAAAACCATGACAATCGTACGCCCATAAGTTACATTTAAATCTCGTAGTAATTCTAATATTTCAATTTGGTGTGCTAAATCTAGATACGTTGTCGGTTCATCTAACAGTAAAAGATCCGTATCTTGTACCAAAGCCATTGAAATCCACGCTCTTTGCCTTTGTCCTCCAGATAGTGCATCCAATGTACGATCAGCAAAATCAGTCATTTTTGTTGCAGATAACGCACGGTCTACAATAGCATGATCTTCTGGAGTTTGTCTGGAAAATAAGCCTTTATGTGGATGCCTCCCATAATAGCATAGCTCTTTAACAGTTATATCTTCAGGAGCTTCCGGAGCTTGGGGTAAAATAGCCAATTTCTTTGCAACTTCCTTGGAAGATTGATGATGAATAGCTTTTCCATCTAAATAGATCGTACCTTGTTGCGGTATTAATAATCTAGCTAGAGACCGTAAAATAGTAGATTTGCCACAACCATTAGAACCAATGATAATACTGATCTTACCTTCAGGAATTTCTAAATCGATATTATCCAGGATTTGAGTTGTTCCATAAGAGAGAGAAAGATTCTCTGCCGATAATGTTGTCATAATCTCCCGCCTTCCTTATGCTTTTTTTCGTTCACGACGTAATAGATATAAAAAATATGGCACCCCAATCACAGCTGTGATTATTCCGGCGGGTATTTCTACTGGAGGAAACAATCCTCTTCCTAGGCTATCAGCAACGAGTAGAAAGATAGAACCAAAGAGAGCTGAAGCAGGAAGTAAAACCTTAAATTTAGATCCTACTACTCTTCGAGCAATATGAGGGGCAATTAAACCAATAAACCCGATAGAACCAACTGCAGCAACACATACTCCAATTAAAATTACAGAAACACTTAGTAATATAAATCGTAGAATTTTTGATCTTTCACCGAGACCTGTAGCTATATCGTCTCCAAGGCTCAGTACATCCAATTTAGAAGTTAATCCAATTAATACCGGGACAAGAATAAGACATGGAAGCAATATAAATACTTGATCCCATCCTCTTCCCCATAGACTGCCTGTCAACCACAAGAGTGTCGTATTCACATCATCTGGGAACTTGACCATAAAATACTCAATGCCTGCTTGACATATTGCCCCTAGAGCAATTCCCACCAAAGCTATTGTATTTGGTTGAGCTCCTTTTTTATAAACAAATATCATCAAAATTGCCGCCATGATAGCCGCTCCGATAAAAGCTGAAAGGGGTAGAATGATAATTGGCGATTTTGGAAATAAAACAATTACTATAACCGCTGCCAATCCTGCCCCTTTTGTTACCCCAATCACATCAGGAGAAGCCAATGGATTTCGAAGAACACCTTGCAGAATAGCTCCAGCTGTTGCCAATCCCGCACCTACTATCACAGCAATCAAAATACGAGGTATTCGGTAGTTGTGCAGAATAAACGTCTGACTTTGAATGCCATCTCCTAATAAATTTTGTATAATTTCTAAAGGTGAAATATAAATGGCCCCTAACCCTAGACTCACCATTGATAAAATTAGCGTCGTTACCATCAGCAGAAGGAGAATTGAATAAGGGTACACATTTGGTTTCAACACAAACCTTTGTTTTAGTTTCATTGTTTAATATTCCTGCCTCTCTTCGCTAAGTAAAGGAAGAATGGCGCACCGATTATAGCTGTTACAATTCCTACCGGCGACTCAAAAGGATAGGCGATAAACCGAGCGAGAATATCTGCATAAACTAAGAGTAAAGCGCCGAATAATGCAGAAAAAGGGATGATTCTTCGATAATCTCCCCCCACTAGTCTCCTAACAATATGAGGAATAATCAATCCAATAAAGCCCACTGGGCCTGCGACTGCCACCGAAGATCCTGCCAAGATAATTACCAATATCCCTGCTAAAATGCGGATTCGATACACCCGTTGCCCAAGTCCTTGCGCCATATTTTCTCCTAATACAAGGATAGAAACAGATCGAGAGAACAATACAGCAACAAATAGCCCGGAAAGAGACCATGGAAGAATCACGTTAACATGCGTCCATGTTTTTCCATTAATAGATCCTACTAACCAATAGAGCACATCTTTCGCTTGTTCATTAAAGATAATCATACCTTGCGTTAAAGAAGATAAAAAAAAGTGAACAGCCATTCCGGCCAATGCCAGCTTTACTTGTGTCATTCCTCCTCCCGAAGCAAAAGAATAGACTGCCATTCCTCCCACTGCTGCACCAATAAATGCAATGCAAACTAGAGAGACAGAAGAGAGGTTAGGAAAAAAAACAAAAGATGTCACAATAAAAAATGAGGCACCGGCATTAACACCAAATACTTGTGGAGAAGCTAATGAATTCCGGGTAATAGCCTGCATAAGAGCACCCGCCACCGCTAAATTAGCACCGACTAATGCTCCAACTAAAGCTCGAGGTAAACGAAGAGTCCTTATAATAGTCTGTTCTTTAGACGAGTCCACCTCAAAAAAGGACTTCAAAACCATTGCTACATCTATATCAGCTGCTCCCACAGAAATACTTGTTATAACTCCTAAAATTAACAAAACTATTCCAGCTATAGCCGTACAATACACTTTCATTTTACTTCTAACTACAGTATCCATTGACTATACAACACACTTCCTAACAAAATTTATAACTAATAGAAAGAGAAGTAAGAATTAGATCTCTTACTTCGCTTTTGTTCCTTTATTTTTCATCTAGCATTTTTAAAGTGTCTTTAGCAATAGCCTCCGCGGATACAACACCACGGTATCTCGTCCATAAATCTCGATCAACACTATAAACTTGTCCGTTTTTTACAGCCTTTAGGTCTTTCCAAAGAGGATTGTCCTTCCACTCATCAGTAAGTAACTTACCCTCATTGTTCGCTAAAAGTAGCACATCTGGATTAATCTCGACAAGCTGCTCTAGATTCATCTCAGCATGTGGTTGTTCTTGCTGAATAGCATTTTTCAATCCCAGACGTTCAAGCAATTCTCCATCATAAGAAGAAGAAGTATGAGCCTGGAATGAAGTATCTCGAACAACTGCAGGTAAAACCGTCATATTTGAATTAACATTAAGCTTTGATTTAAGTTCCTTAATCGTTTTTTCATGCTCACTTAACCTTTTTTCTGCGGCCTCTTCCTGATTTACTGCTTTTGCAATCGATTTAAAAGAATCCAAGTTTTCTTGATATGTAGATTCCCGACTTTTTAAGATAACGGTAGGAGCAATCTTCTGTAAATCTTTATAAATACCTTTATGTCGCTCAGCATCTGCAATAATTAAATCCGGCTTTAAAGAACTAATAACCTCTAAATTAGGCTGTTCACGTGTTCCTACAGAAGTATAATCTATTTCTTTACCTACAAGTTTTGTAATCATATCTTTTTTGTTGTCATCTGAAATTCCAATAGGGTTTATTCCTAGAGCATTTAAAGAATCAACGAAAGATAACTCAAGTGTAACGATTTTTGTAGGAGTATTTTGAATTTCTGTTTCTCCCATTTCATGCTTAATTGTTCTTATTTCTTGATTTTTTGTTTCGGCAGAATTCTGTTTCTTCTCTGCTTCTGTCGTTTTTTGAGAGGTATTACATCCTGTTAACAACATCATAATAGTAAATAACAGGATTAATATTCCCCCTCCAAATGTTCTTACTTTATTAAATCCTCGCATTTTTTGCACCCCTTCTGTCTTCTATACCTATTTAACTAATTCTCCAACGAGATAATCATAATTGAAAATGATTATCATTACTGTTGTTATGATAAAGTCAGAGATTGATACCGTCAATATTAAAAAAGTTTTGTGATTAAAAATCATTATGACCATTAAGACAACCTACATGCATTTTATCGTTTACAGTTTTAACCACTGATTCGTGACGTAAACCGGTTAGATTATAAAAGAAAGGATTAGGCAAGGCTTGAAGTAGACCTGGAAATTCCGTAAAAAACCCTAACTAAAAGAGATAGTTAGGGTTTTTAAAGTTTACATAAGTCAGATTGATAGACACATATTATATGAGAAATAAGAGAATAGATGAACGTTATGGGTACTTCCTCTACAGCAAGGGGTTCTTTCTTAAGGTAATTGAAACATTTTCTTCAAAAAGCGATACAAGCCATCTTCTCTATAAGAATACTCTGTCACTTCATCGGCTTGTTCTTTGACAAGGTCAGTGGCATTTTTCATGGCCGTACAATGCCCAGCGAGTTTAAATAGAGGGAGGTCATTTTCTCCATCGCCTACTGCCAGGATATTTTCCGGTGCTAGCTGGAAATGCTTCAGTAATATTTGAACGCCTGTTGCTTTTGAGACACCTTCCACAGTCACTTCCACGTTGTGATGCGTAGAAGAAGCAGTCGTAAAAGCATTATACTGCTTGATCTTTTCCAAATCTGCTTTCCATTTCCGAATGACATTCATTTCATTGCTGAAAAAGTAGATTTTGGCGACACTTTTTATATCTAATTGTTCTGACCAGTGGATTTTCCCATCTATTGCATCCTGTCTTGATAGCCATTCATTTTCTTCGACTGTTGCAGGCTTGGGCCCCAAACCCTGTTTAACCATAAAGACTTTATCTTTAAGTAATGCCATCCGTGATCCGTCGTTCGGATGAACTTCGTAATAAATCTCTCCCTCTCCTGCTTTGGCGACCAATTCTTCCACAAGTTCAGGCGACAGAGTGTGTTCGACAATCTGCTTCTTTCCAATAAATGCAGACATTCCATTCGCAGTTACCATTCCATCCACTTTCAAATCAGCCGGCAAAACGTCTCTTACTTCTTTTAACGTTCTTCCCGTTGCAATAAAAATCAACTTTCCACTTTCTCTAAGTTCGATTAAGTAATTTTTCAGTGTCTCATTCACCGTATTCATTTCATTCAGTGTCGTGCCATCCAAATCTAGTACAATTACTTTATAATCCATACCATCACCTCTTGAACTACCCACCACTTATCGACCTTATGGTCTGATTGAAGTGGGGGATTCCTAAGAACATTAGCCTATCGGCCAATTTTTAATTAGGCTACTCCCGTAGTTCCTACGGTTAGAAGCCTTATGGCTTCATTCATTAGATTGAGTCCTGCGTTAATATCTCGATCGTGGTGAGTAGAACAAAAAGGACAATCCCATTCACGAAGATTCAGATGTTTAACGTCTTTATTTTGGTAACCGCAGCTAGAACACAATTGGCTAGAAGCAAACGTTTTAGATACGGTCACGATTTGTTTACCATACCATTTTGCTTTGTATTTCAACATTTTTTTGAATTGGTACCAAGATACTTCACTAATAGCTTTAGCTAGTTTGTGACTTTTCATTATATTCGACACTTGAAAGTTTTCCATTCCAATAACATCGTGGTTTTTGATGATTTCGGTAGAAACTTTATGTAAGTAATCCATTCGGGCATTTGAAATTTTTTCGTGTAGGATAGCCACTTTTCGTTTTTGTTTTTGATAGTTTTTGGCTTCAGTCAATGGTTTATTTTGATTCAAGGCTATTTCTTGTCGCCTTGAAAGAATCCGTTGTGCTTTGGCCAATTTTTTTTCGACCGTCCGGAAGAATTTTGGGTTTTGATAGACCGTACCATCTGAAAGAATAGCAAAGTTCTTCAAACCAACATCTACACCGCACGAACGATTCGTTTTAGGAAGTACTTGTACATTGGTTTCGGCTAAAACGGAAATGAAATATTTACCCGAAGGGTTCCGCCTGATTGTGGCATTGATGATTCGCCCTTCGACTTCGCGGCTTTTAGCAAAACGAACTAGACCGAGTTTTGGCAATTTGATTTTGTTTCCAATTATTCCGATATTTCCATTCGTATGTTTAGTCGTGTAGGACTGGATAGGATTCTTTTTCGATTTGAAGCGTGGTGACCTGTTTTGCTTTTTATAATATCGACTATAGGAATCTGCTAGATTTTCCACCGATTTCTGTAAGGCAATACTGTCTACTTCTTTCAGGAAAGAATACTCTTTCTTTAAAGCTGGAAGTTCTTTGATTGTTGCGTATTTATTCAGAAAAGAACCTTTCCATTCATTAGAGGGTAATTGGCCGTTCTGCTTCATTTCTTCACAGATATACCAGTAGGCATCTTTCTCCTTTTGTTTGCCTAAAAAGAAGTTATAGACAAAACGGGAGCAGCCGATCGTTTTATTGATTAGAACTAATTGTTCTTTAGTTGGATAGATTCGAAATTTATAAGCTTTGTTTACGACCATTGGTTTCACCCCCTTATAGTTATTATTAACCAAGGAACATACGTTTGTCAAAAGATTACTTTGGCATATGCCAACCGGCCATTCATCTCCCCCTTACCGTTGGGCTCTCGCCCTTCACACGCTTGAAGAGGGAGTCTTCTGGCGGGAAATGATAAATTTCTATTATGTAATAAAAATGCCAACAGCCTACTATCTATAAGATCTTAGGCTGTTGGCAGATATATGATTTTTTCCTTATTCAATATCAGATTAAGATAATCCTAATAGTTTCATAATACTTAGAATTAAGAGACCAACCACACCGAAGTCTGAATCACCAAATGTGGTACCTTCAAACCCTACATCTCCTAAGAAGACCAAGAGAACCGCCGGCAGAAAACTAATAATGATTCCGTTGGCAAATGATCCTAGCATCGCTCCACGTCGGCCACCCGTAGCATTTCCAAATACACCGGCAGCTGCCCCGGTAAAGAAATGTGGTACGAGCCCTGGAACGATAACTTTTAATCCTATTGCCGGAAGAAGGAACATGGATAATAGTCCAGCTAAAAAACTGAATAAGAACCCGATGATCACTGCGTTTGGAGCAAATGGAAAGATGGTTGGACAATCTAACGCTGGCTTTGTATCAGGTGCCACTTTATCCGCAATCCCTTTGAAGGCAGGAACGATTTCAGCAATTAACATCCGTACCCCCGCAAGAATGATGTACACACCGGCCGCAAATGTAATGGCCTGGATGAATGAAAATACGATGAAGTTAGAACCACCGGATAGTTTCGTTTCAATATAGTCTTGACCCGCAAACAACGCAACAATCACAAAGAACAATGTCATCGTTAATGATACAGCGACTGAAGTGTCCCTTAAAAATCCTAAAGATTTAGGAACCTTAATCTGCTCCGTCGTCTTTTCCTTATTTCCAAACCATTTTCCAACAGTAGCGGAAACAAAATACCCGATCGTTCCAAAGTGGCCGATGGCAAAATCATCGCTTCCGGTAATCTTCCGTACGTATGGTTGAAGGATAGCAGGGAACAACACCATGCATACCCCTAATATAATAGAACCGACCAGGATAAGCGGAACACCGTTAAGCCCTCCGACCGACAGGGTCACCGCAATTAAACAAGCCATAAATAATGTATGATGGCCAGTTAAAAATATATATTTAAATGGCGTGAAACGAGCTAGTAAAACATTGACAACCATACCAAATACCATAATAAGTGCAGTCGAAGTACCAAAATCACTTTGTGCTGCTGCGACAATGGCCTCGTTATTTGGTATGACGCCTTGAACATTGAACGCATGATCGAACATTTGACTGAATATATCAAGGGCGCCAACAAGTACTGTCGCTCCCGCTCCAATGATAATGAAGCCCATAACTGTTTTTAGCGTTCCGGATACAACATCAGCACTGGACTTTCGCTGTAACAGCAAGCCAATGAGAGCAAACAGCCCTACTAGTATGGAAGGTGTACCTAAGATGTCATTCATGATAAGTTCCAGCATTGCCTCTCCCCCTCTTCATTCTGTTTTAAATTACAGATGTGACGCTAATTTCGATGTAATTTCAGGAATGCTCATCATGTTTTCCAGGGTAACAATCGTACGAGTCCCATCATCAAGCTGACCTACAATATCCGCTGCTCCAAGGAAAATATCCGCCTGTACCGTTTTTGCGGATGTTAGATCTGTATGATCTACCTCCGCCGTTTTTCGCATTTCCGTTAATGCCTTTTTCACATTCATCTCCATAATGAAACTGCTGCCTAATCCGTTCCCGCACACTACCATGATTTTCTTCATATCAATCTCTCCTTTTTTTATCCTAAATGCGACTCTAATTTAGATTTGATTTCAGGAATGCTCATCATATTTTCAAGCGTAACGATTGTTCGGGTTCCATCATCTAGCTGGCCTACAATATCCGCTGCTCCAAGGAAAATATCCGCTTGCACTGTTTTTGCAGATGTAAGGTCTGTATGATCTACCTCCGCTGTTTTTCCCATTTCCGTTAATGCTTTTTTCACATTCATTTCCATTATGAAACTGCTGCCTAATCCGTTTCCGCACACTACCATGATTTTCATTCCGCTTCCTCCTTTGAATATTTATGAACATACTCCATAAGTACAGATTTATCTGCAGTCTGTAAAATCTCCTCAATATTAGCTGGTTCATTCAATAATTGAGTGAGCTGAATTAATGCCCGCAAATGCGAATCGTTATCTACAGCTGCCAAAACAATAATCAGCCGGACCGGTTTATTTGGTGCGAAGTCCACAGGTTCGTCCAATTTCAATAGACTCATGGATAAAGAGCGAACTCCCTGCTCCGGACGCGCATGAGGTATGGCCACTCCAGGCGTGATGACCACATATGGGCCATTCGTTTCGATAGCCTCAATCATGGCTTCCACATATCGCTCTTCGACAGTTCCTAAATCCACGAGAGGCTTGGCCGCGACTTGAATGGCTTCTTTCCAATTTGAAACATGCGACTTTAATTGAATCGTTTGTATGTTGAGTAATTCTTCTAACACAGGCTTCTCTGCCTCCTTTAAAGAAAATTGGGTTACTTTTGGTGTGTGATTATACACATTTGATTGAAGTGCCTTTTCAAGCTGATCCGGTTCATGAATGGTTGCATACTTGGAAATGACTTTTAATAATGCGGCACCATCTACATTGTCCGTCGTATACCCATACAATTCCTGCATGACTTGCTGACGCAGCTTATGTTTGTCCTGCATTTCTAAAATAGGCGGTACAACAAATAAAGTTGCTTTTGTTCTCATATGCACCGTTGAAAAAACAAGATCGTACGACAGTTGATACTCAGCGGCATTTCGAACAGACAAAACATCCAGAAACAAAATATCCGGAAACAATTCTCTCAATGTATAAATGAGAATATTGCTGATTCCTATACCATTCGGGCATACAACAATCGCTCTTTTTCGATCATCCAATGTTGTCCCTTGCTTGCGCAGCCATCCGCCAAAATAAATAGTAAAGTATGCTATTTCTTCTTCAGATACTGAACGGCCAATCTCTTTTTCTAATAACCATAGAGATTTTTTGGTCAGATGATGCAGTTCAGGATAGACCTTCTGCACCCGTTCTGTCATCAGATTCATTTGTGGGAGCCCATATTTTAGACGATGATAAGCCGGTTTAAAATGAACGTACAATTGTTGGCATAGCTGTTCTTTATCATGTAAATGAACAAAAGCCAATCTCTCAAACTCTTCCACAATCTCCTGCAAAAGATGTTGAATGACTTCATCATCCTTAAGAGGGGAAATATCCTTCGTTCTATTCATACTTAGTAAATGTAAGGTTGCGTATAAATTTTCCGTTTCGCTCCATATTGATTGAAAAGCATCGGTTTTGGTCATTTCCTCAACCATTTTATATTCTTCAGTTGTAACAAAAGGCGCCCAGCTCTGATCAGATTGTAATTCTTCTCCTTTTCCAATGAGCTGATCTGTACATAAAAACAAATATGTCAGTTCATAAAGCCGCTCATCCGTAAAGGTAATGCCCAATTTACGCTCGATTCTTTCAAGCTGTAACCGGATTGAGCTTATTTGTTTTTCTTGATTTCCCCATATGCACTCCAAGATCAATTCACTATTTGGGCTGTTCAGTACATCATGTACGAGATGTTCGATGATATATCTCTTTAATCGACTTTCACCCTTCATCACGTAACCATCTTGTTTGGAATACTGGATCTTAAGCGCTATGTTCTTGTTTTTCTCCTTAAGCCGCTTTAAATCTTTCAACACAGTATTTCGAGAAAGCCCTGTGATCGATTGGAAATGATAGACCGATAATTCTTCCTGGCTTAGTAAAATCATGAGGTAAAATACTTTTTCTCTATCTGTCTCTGAAAATATATAATTGCGTTTTGTCAGTTTTACGTTCAATTCTTCATCTCTGATGTTTCCAGAAAAGGAATAGCCTGTTTCACGATTATATTGAATGGGCTGATATCCTTGAAATTGGAGCCAGTCATTCGCTTTATTCAGGCCATATTGTATTTGCCTTCTTGTCAGACCGGTTTGTGCTTCAAGTTCTTTCATTTTTGAAATGGGCGAATGCTGTAATAGTTTTAGTAAATTGGCGCTTCTTTCATCTAAAAACATTCTCTTATCCCTCTCCCTGCTTCTACGATATCTTACTTCTTATTGAAAATGAATCGTTTCTAAGTCCGATTGTTGTCACATGGACTGCACAACAATATACTCTATAAACATTTGTGCACATTATGGCTCATGAATAAATACTACTACGTTAGAGAAAGAAGCGTTTATATAAAATAAAAAACAGATCACCTACTAGACGGTGATCTGTTTTTTTAAGCTTATATAATACTTTGAGCATATGTTACTTCGGTTTTTTCATGAACAATGAAAGTACCACATTCACGATGGCGAAAATTAAACTAATTTTAAATACAAGTGATGAACCTGAGGCAGCAGCTGCCGGTAAATCATTTGCCACATCAGTCAAGTAGCCATTTTGCTTCGCTGAGAATAGCGAAACCATGACCGCTATACCAATTGCCCCTGCTACTTGTTGAGAGGTTTGCGTAATCGCAATACCATCTGGATAGAATTGTTTTGGCAATGCATTCAATGTATTCGTTTGTACTGAAGCAAGTACCATACCAATACCAAGCATCATCACGATATGCGTAACAACCATAATCCATAGTGCTGTTTCTGTACCATACATTCCATATAGCCCGTAGCCAATGACAACGAGAATCGTTCCTGGTGTAATCACGGCACGAGGTCCATATTTATCAAATAGCCGCCCGATTATTGGGGCAAAAACGCAGTTTAATAGACTACCAGGCAGCATAATCAGCCCAGTGGCGAACGCAGATACCAATAAAGCCATTTGCATATACATTGGTAACACAACCAGCATCGATAACATGTTAAGGAACGTAATCATGTTCATCGCAAGACCAAGTACAAATAGTGGGTACTTGAAAGCTTTTAAATTCAACATTGGGTTTTCCATCTTCGTTTGTCGAATTGCAAAGAGAATCAGGGCGATCAACCCAACGATGATCGTGCCAAATACCGTCGTACTCGTCCAACCGTGATCCCCGCCTACACTTACACCGTATACAACTCCTCCAAAACCAATCGTCGATAACACAACTGACAGGATATCGATTGATACTTGTCGAGTTTCATTGACATTCGGAATATAGAAATAGCCAAAGATAAGGGAGAATAATAAGAACGGAATCGTAATCCAAAATATCCAATGCCATGATAACGTATCTAAAATCATCCCTGCCAATGTAGGACCGAATGCCGGACCTGCCAAAATGACTAAGCCCATCACACCCATTGCCCCACCACGTTTATTCGGTGGAAAAATCGTAAAAATGACATTTTGCGTCAATGGCAAAATAATCGCCAGTCCAGCTGCTTGAATGACACGTGCTGTCAATAACACGCTAAAAGCCGGTGCTACTGCAGCGAGAACCGTTCCGATGATTGAAAAAAATAAAGACGCCATGAACATTTGGCGTGTTGTGAATTTTTGCATTAAAATTCCTGTTACCGGCACTAAAATACCAAGCGTTAAAAAGTAGCCTGTTGCAAGCCACTGTATTGTCGTCGCATCCACGCCAAAAATTTGGCTTAATTCACCTAAGGCGATATTCAATGCGGTTTCACTAAATAGCCCAACAAAGCCTGCTACCAAAAGAGCAGCCATTATGGGTCCTGTTTTAATATTTTTATGATTCACTTGTTAAAACTCCTTCAATTTATTGGGTAACAATTGCGAAATTACTTTTAGCGGCTTTGCCGATGTTTCGGCCAAACAAAGCATCATTGCCCCTTCGATAGAGGCTGTGATCATCAATGCAATATTGGAAGCTAACTCTTTTGAATATCCATCTTCCATAAGCTTTTTAAAATAAATCCCTTGAATTTTTGCATAGAGTTCGGCGCTAGCCTTTCGTACAGGATCACTTAATGTGGCCATTTCACTTACCATGCTGCTAAATGTGTAACCCGTAATCGTCCCTTCCGTTTCTAAATTGACGATTAGCTTTTCAATCATTGAATTTGTCGCTTCTAACGTTGTCGGATATCTTTCAAAAATATCCACGATATCCAACGTAATTACTTCATTCTAAAAATGAAGGCAAGCAATTAATAATTCCTCTTTTCCATTAGGAAAGTGGTGATAAAGCGAACCTTTCGTAACATTACATACTCTTAATATTTCGTTAAGTCCAACACCTTTATATCCTTTTTGTTGGAAAAGAATCGTTGCATTGTCGATTATCAACGATTTAGTATCCATTTCCGTAGCACACCCCCACCATACCAACCGGTCTATTTGTTACTATAACAAAAAAATTTCTTTGAATGTAAGTACTTTTTTGCCTCTCTATATAACGAATTCACAATTTAGACAAACTTTTTATAAACTGCATTTTAATTTTTAAAATGCACATTTGATTACTAGTTGACATTTTGTATACATATGTATACAGTTAATACATAATACAATGTGTATACAATCGTATACACAGGAAGGGGTTTTATAATGAAAAATGAAAAATTCAAGGATTTCAAGAGAGAGGGACATCACCGTGGTGAGCATCACAAAGGAAAAGAGCATGGTTCACACCATCGTGGTCCAAAAACGTTTCGCCGCGGAAGGGCAATTGCTTTTTTAGAAATGATGAATCTTAAACGTTCAACCATCAAGGAGCAATTAGATAAACCAGAGTTTCAATCCATAAACCAAATCTTAGTCGGTGAATTGAAAGCCATTGATATGTTAATCAACGAATTTATTCAATTATTTGAAATACAAGAAAGTGAGGCAGCCGATAAAAAAAGTGAAGAAAAGGAAGCTTCCAATAATGATGAGAAAGGAATTGAAATGAATGAAACAAATTAACAGTTATATCGATTCATTGTTTTATACCCAAGATGCTCTTTTGGAAGAAGTCATTACGACCATACAAGAAAATGGAATGCCGTCCATATCGGTATCTCCCTCATCTGGAAAACTTCTTACCATGCTTATATCCATTTCAGGAGCTAAAAATGTTTTGGAAATAGGAGCTCTTGGGGGCTATAGCGGAATTTGCCTTGCCAGGGGATTCGGCAGCGAAGGAAAATTAACCTCCCTTGAATTAAAAGAGTCATACGCAAAGTTAGCTTATGCTAATCTATCCAAAGCTGGCTTTGGCGATCAAGTATCATATATGACCGGAGCAGCTTTGCAAAGCCTTGAAAAACTCGTTGGTGATAACAAGCGATTTGATTTTTTCTTTATAGATGCTGACAAGGACAATTATGAAAATTACCTGCAATATTGCATTAGACTGGCGGAACCGGGTGCTTTAATCGTCATGGATAACGTACTTGTGGGAGGCAGTGTGGCGGATCAGGATGCTGAACCTAAACATTATACTGCATTTATGAAGACATTCAATGAAACTGTGGCCAATCATCCTCAATTAGAATCCCTGCTTATTCCAATCGGTGATGGGCTGACCATTTCAAAAGTAATCGATCAAACTCACGAGTAAAACTGCTAAATTTACGAGTAAATAGTTCAAACTCACGAGTAAACAGCTCAAACTCACGAGTAAACAGCTCAAACTCACGAGTAAACAGCTCAAACTCACGAGTAAACAGCTCAAACTCACGAGTAAATTGCTCAAACTCACGAGTAAACAGCTCAAACTCACGAGTAAACAGCTCAAACTCACGAGTAAAACTGCTAAATTCACGAGTAAACTGCTCTAACTCTCGAGTAAACAGCCAAATTCACGAGTAAAACTGCTAAATTCACGAGTAAAGTGCGAACTCTGAGCAAAACAGCTCAAACTCACGAGTAAAACTGCTAAATTCACGAGTAAATTGCGAACTCTGAGTAAAACAGCTAAATTTACGAGTAAATTGCACAAAATCACGAGTAAACAGCTCAAACTCACGAGTAAAACTGCTAAATTCACGAGTAAATTGCTCAAACTCTCGAATTTATCGCCCAAACTCAGAATTTATCGCTCTAACTCAAGTTTACGCACTAACTCACGAATCTCACGAGGTCATGCAGAAAAAATAAAATGAATTTCTATAATCTTGAATGAAAATGATAATTGTTATCAATAATATAAATAAAGAAGGGTAACCAGTATGATGGTTACCCCCGATGATTTAAATTTCTGGATCAAATGTTTTGCAATCAGTTTCTTCGCTATTAGATGCTTGTTTCCCTTTATTACTAACTACATAAATAGCATCAGCACTACATTTGTTTCCAGAATCCCAAAATTTACAATTATTCACTTCACATAGAACATCTTTTGCCATAGTATCACACCTCCTCATTTGTTATCATTAACAAAGTTGGGGTTATTGATACTTTCCTTTTTCAGGCTCAAGTTCCTTTACTTTAAAATAAATGTCATGAATCGGGAAATAAAAGCTTTTTAACCGATTAACAAAGGACTTTTTTCTCGTTATACTGTTTAGATATTTTAGACATTAGGTCGTTTTTTTTCTGTTCACAATATTCTTTTGAAGTTGATTGGATATAAATGAATCTAAAAAACCCGGGCAACTTTCGCCCGGATTCTTTAACATTATGCTGACTTTTCCAAAAGTTCGGCTTGTGGGATCTTCCAAAGCTCCCGCCATTTTTTCAAGGCTGAAATAAGAATGACTAATCCTAGGCATAACATGGTGATAGATAATACACCATTTAAGATACTAAATCCTGCAGATTCTGGATTTAAGTATACGTTTCTTACCATCCAGTACCCCGCTACATTAACCGTTACATATAAGTAGGCAAGAGGTACGAGGCATGTCCATATATACCAACGTTTGTCTGCAATTTTTAAGACGACAGTCGCACCGATGATGAGTCCAATCGAGGCCATAAGCTGATTTGATACACCAAAGAGTGCCCAAATTGAACCAATGTCACCAGAGTAGAGAAGATAGCCCCAAATAAAGCAGGCTAACGCACTGGCGAAAATGTTACCCGGTAACCAGTCGACTTTCTTTAATGGTTTATAAAACTCTCCGAAGAAGTCCTGGATTAAGTAACGGGCAACACGTGTCCCAGAGTCGATTGCGGTTAGTATAAAGACCGCCTCGAACATGATGACGAATTGGAAGAAAAATGAAGCCAACTTGTCAAAGAAGGGAATTCCGGTAAAAATATAGGTCATCCCAACAGCAAGTGTAACTGCCCCACCTGTTCTTCCCTCAAGATTAATGCCAATTTCCTCACTAAGTTCGTTAAGATGTACGGTTTCCATGCCTAATGTTTGAAATACTTCAGGTGAGGAGTTAATGGCAAAATAATCGCCTGGTTGCAGGGAAACTGCAGCAATCAATGCCATAATGGCAACTACACATTCTACAAGCATCGCACCGAAACCAACGGATTTTATATCACTCCAGCGATTTAACATTTTTGGAGTTGTGCCTGATCCAACAAATGCATGGAATCCTGAAATGGCACCACAGGCAATGGTTATTGAAATAAATGGCCAAACCGGACCGGCGACAATCGGACCTCCGCCATTAATGAATTCCGTAACCGCAGGAAATTGTATCTCTGGATTTACCACGAAAACGCCGATTATCAATGCGGCAAACACACCAATTTTCATAAATGTACTCAAGTAATCACGCGGTGCGAGCAGCAGCCAAACCGGTAATGCGGCTGCGAAGAAAGCATAGATTGGTAGAATAATAGCAAGTGTGCTTGCTTCTAGTGTCAATAATTCCCCAAGTGCTGTACCTTGAATGTTAGGCCCAAGTAAAATCCCGGCCATAATGAGCCCGAACCCGACAATGGTGGCACCTTTTAGATTGCCAGTTTTTTTATGGTAAATCCCAACACCCATTGCGATAGGAATTGTAATCCCAACAGCAAAGGTCCCCCATGGGTTATTTTCTAAAGCATGCAGAACGACCATTGAAAGTCCTGCCATCGTAATAGTAATGATAAAAAGCATCGCTAGTCCTGTACAGAAGCCTGCTACAGGTCCAAGTTCTTCTTTCGCTACTTCCGATAGGGATTTACCGTCTTTACGCATGGACGCAAAAAGCACCACGGCATCATGGACGGCTCCCCCGATTACAGCTCCGATTAAAAGCCATAATAAACTTGGCAAATAGCCGAATTGTGCAGCCAAGATGGGGCCCACAAGTGGACCAGCAGCTGCAATGGCTGCAAAATGGTGGCCAAATGCCACCCATTTATTTGTTGGTACATAATCTTTTCCATCTTCTAATTTATGAGCCGGAGTCGGCTTAGAATCATCGAGCTTTAACACTTTGAGTGCTATGAATGTCCCGTATAAACGGTAGGCAATCATTAAAATACAAATGGAGCCTATGACGATTGGAACCGCATTCATTTTTGAACCCCCTCTATTTCTTACATCGTAAAATGATGATATCACAATGAAAGCGGATTCAAATGGTTTTCAAGTTATAATGCAAATAATGAGGGATGGGTTGCAAAATAAAGAAGTTAAAATGCAGAATTGTTAAAATATTAAAAACCAATAAGCTGCTTTAGCTCTTTCACATATGTGCGACTTACTGGAATGTTTGATCCATCACTCATAATGAGGTTATAAGTCGAGTTGAACCAAGGTTGTATTTCTAATATATGGACAATATTTACAATGAAACTGCGATGCACGCGTAAAAAAGAGCGATTGTCGAGCTTCCTTTCAAGCACAATGAGAGGGTCACCTATTTTATATTCATTATCCTCGGTTTTAATGATTGTCTTTCCTTCTATGAATCCTAAAAATATAATGTTGTCCCTATCAATCAAGACAATCCGATCATCTATTACAACAGCCAATTTACTTGTTTGTTCAACCGCGGTTCGATTATCAGGAGATTTTATCCTAGATTCGTCTTCCCCGATCTTATGGAGTTTCATAATTTTATCCAAAGTTTGACGAATTCTTTTTTCATTAAATGGCTTTAATAGATAATCAAAAGCATATAATTCAAAGGCTTGAAGGGCAAACTCGTCATAAGCCGTCGCAAAAATAATCGAAGGCGCATGGTCTAGTTCTACTAATTGTTTAGCCAATAGTAAACCATTTCCCTCCGCAAGCTCAATATCCAAAAAGACAAGATCAGGATTCAATCGAGGGATATCCCTCATGGCTTCTTCTATCCCATCAGCCTCGCCCACAACTTCAACCTGTCTGCTTCTCTTCAGAAGATATTTCAATTCATCTCTTGCCAGTGGTTCATCTTCTACGATAAATGCTTTCATCATCGTTGACATATACTCCTTTTTCGTTAAGTGGGATTGATATTTTCACTTGTGTTCCATGACCAGTTTCACTTTCAATAGAGAGGCTGGCATGACCATTATATATACCTTCTAGCCGTTCACTGATATTATAAAGGGCGGTTCCTGTTCCTTTATTAGATTTTACAGCATGTTTACCTAATTCATCTAATTTCTCGCTTGAAATCCCTTTCCCGTTATCTTCTACAACAATACACATCATTTCGTTTTTAAAATATACATGAATGATAATTTCAACATTGCTCTTCACATGTGGAAAGGCATGGTGTATCGCATTTTCAACAAGTGGCTGTAACGTAAATGGAGGCAACAGAACTTCTTTAAGACTTGGCTCAATTCGATACACGATATGATATTTATTTGGAAATCGGGCCTGCTCTAGTGATAAATAAGCGTTGACATGCTCTAATTCTTTTTCAAGCGGAATTAGTATTTGACGAGCACCTTGTAAATTGCTACGAAAAAAGGCACTTAGCTCCAACAATAAATTTCTTGCTTTCTCCACATCAGTCCGGCATAAAACAGATATCGTGTTGATCGCATTAAACAAGAAATGAGGGTGGACTTGGGCCTGTAAAGCCTTGATTTCAGCATCTTTTAATAATTTCGTTTGCATTTCCGCTTCGGCTAGTTCCAATTGTGTGGAAAATAGTTTCGCCAATCCCTCAGCTAACTCTTGTTCTACTTGGCTTAATTTATCGGGATGCTTGAAATACATCTTCAAAGTTCCGACCGTTTTCTGTTGGACTTGCAATGGCAGGACTACGGCAGCTTGCAATGGACAAAGTTCATGGAAACAATAAATATCCTTTCTTGTTTTAGCTATAATAATTTTGCCTTGTTCAAGGGATTTTCTCGTTAAGCCTGTAGCTATTCCCTCCTTTGGGACATGGTGATCAGAAGCAGCACCCACATGAGCAAGGACACTGTGTTCATTGGTTATGGCCACAGCATCGGCTTCAGTCAGCCCCAAAATGATTTGTGCTATTTTCTTACAGGAAGTTTGATTTAATCCTTGTCGGAAATAAGGCAATGTCTGATCAGCAATCAAAAACGCAAGGTTCGTTTGTACAGCCCGCGTCCGTGCTTCATCCCTCATAGTGGATTGAATGATGAGCATAAATAGCAAAGTGCCAAACCCGTTGATAATAATCATAGGGAGTCCGATTACTTCTACGAGCTCCCACGCCCTTTCAAATGGTTTAGCGGTTAATAGTATAATGACCATTTGAATCGCTTCTAAGGCCATACAAATAGGAAGAGCAAACCAGGGAGTGATCATCCCATACTTTCGACGCCTATTACCTAAAAACCCCGATAAGACTCCAGCCAAAATTGCTGCTATGGCACAAGCCCCCGCTGTAAAACCTCCAAGAGAATAACGGTGCAACCCTGCAATCAAACCGACACCTAAACCAACAAATGGTCCCCCTAGCAAACCACCGATCGCTACTCCCATGATCCGCGTATTCGCAATAGCGTTATCGGGAGCTATCTCAGTATGCCAAACACTTTCTGGTATTACATGATTCCCAATTTCGACTCCTGTATAGTTACTTATAATTCCGAATGCCCCAAAAAGTGTTATGAGCATGATTTTCTTTGACATTTGATGTTCATGACCAATCATTTGCCGAAAGGGTTTCATATAAGAAAGCAGGAATGCAGCAATCACGATGATCCCTACTTTTTCAATCAACGACGGTAATAATAGAACCAAATCATTCACCCCTTTTCTGGCTTTTTCATTCATCTTACAACAGCAAAGAAATCATTGTCGAATCTGGTTTTACGTTAGCTACTTAATAGTCATAGGGACTTCCCCATTAACCTGATACCAGTTATTCCTTGGGCACACGCGTTTCCTAACTTTCTAACTACGTGTATACATAAAACTCCTGCTAGTATTTTTGGAATGGAAAAGACGATTTTACCTAATCCAAGGGGAAAATCGTCTTTTTGCTATTATTTCTTGCATGTTCGGGACAAGCCCAAGTTTCAGCGATCCTTAATCATTTTATGTAAAGAGATATGATTTCATATTGGCTCAGGAATGGTTCCAAGCTTTTGATTAAATCTGTTTAACCGTACATTCATGATGAGCTTCAATTGTTTGTAAGAAGCTTTGCATGGAGTTTGTCAAATAAGCATCTTTACGGTGAATGAAGACAGTCGAAATATTGCCGTACTCTTCTGGAATTGCATGAACATGCACATTTTCATTGGCTGCAAGGTGATTTACCGCTGATTGTGGTACGAGGGTTATGCCAAGGCCGAGTGTTACGCTGGTTAAGATGGTCTCTAATACATTGAACTCCATAATCCTTTTAGGCATCACTTCTTCTTCTTTCAACCATTGTTCTAGTTTAGAGCGATATCCACACCCCTGACTGAATACTAAAATTGGTTCTGTTAAAAATTCTTCAAGGTTTAATGTTTCATTTCTTGTAACTAAAACAAGTTTTTCTGTACACACATCGTATTGCTGAATGAGTGGATGTTTAATCGGTCCTGTAACAAATGCGCCATCTAGCCTATGATCAATAACATCTTTAATTAACTCCTCTGTTAACCCAGCCTTTATGGATAAATCGACATTTGGATACTGTTTATGATAAGAGGCTAGAATCTTAGGAAGACCGCTGACCGTTTCAACTGTACCGATGTTCAATATCCCTGTAGGTGTTTCACTATCCAGGAATACTTGCTTGAGTTCTTCCATATCAAGCAAAATTTTATTTACATACTCCAGCATTTTTCGTGCCTCTGCAGTTAAAGACATGCCACGTTTATGCCTATTGAATAAAGGCGTCCGTAACTCATGCTCCAGATGCTTAATCCTCGCCGTTACATTGGATTGGACGTAATTTAACTCAACAGCTGCCTTACTTATGCTTCCATATTTAGCGACACACTGGAATATTTGCAAATCCCTCATTTCCATATAAGTGACCCCCTTTCCAAAATATCATTAATAATGATGGTTATATTCATTTTAAGTCATTTTACATGATAATGACTTTATCATAAGGTGTGTATAGGAATTTAATCAATCATTATTTTTTTGAGGGGAAGCTTTTAATGAAGAAAAATCAAGTTTTAATCGGTGCACTTTTATGTTTGACAGCCAGTATTTCTTGGGGAGCCATGTTTCCAGTTGCAGAAAGGGCACTAAGGTATATTGATCCTATTTATTTCTCTTTTCTGCGATATTTAGCTGTTAGCATAATTTTAGGGATATTGCTTTTAATTAAAGAGGGAAAGAAGTCTTTTTGCTTGGAAGGTAAAGGAAAGAATTTATTGTTTTTTGGAACGATGGCGTTTACAGTATACAATTTTCTCATTTTCTCAGGTCAAGACTTACTGGGCCATAACGGGGTAATTGTTGCTTCCATCATGGAATCATTAATGCCTATGATTTCAATTATGATAATGTGGGTTTTCAAAAATGCAAGACCCATGAAATATACCATCGCCAGTATGCTCCTTGCCTTAATAGGGGCCATTCTTGTTATTACCAATGGAAACTTATCATTCCTATTTTTATTGAAAGACAGCATCATTCCCATCCTTTTCATTCTTATTGGGGTTATAGGATGGGTTATATATACGATGGGCGGCAACCAGTTTAGTGGATGGTCAACACTCCGCTATTCGACTTTAACGTGCATTTTAGGAACATCTGTATCAGGAATCATCACATTCTTTGCAACTGTACTGGGCCTGTCCGTCCCTACAGCAGAGGTTATCGAATCCATTTATGGCGAGATGATTTTTATGATTATTTTCCCCGGTGCCATAGCACTATTAAGCTGGAATTTAGGTATTAAACTTTTAACTCCCATTAATGGAATTCTATTTATCAATGTAGTTCCGATAACTACATTAGTCATTGTTTTTATCCAAGGGGGATCACTTACATCATTCGAATTACTGGGAACTTTTTTAGTGATATATGCATTGATTCAAAACAATTATTATCAAAGAAAAAACTTGCCTTCCCAAGTTGAAGAATTGAATCCAAGGAAAGTAAAAAGAATCGCTTAATTATAAAGGTACAAAACATCAATTGGGAGGACAACAATGGATTACTTATCGCTTATGATAATCTTTGGATTTGCTGTACTATGGGAATTGGCAACGATTAATAAGAATGTGAAAAAAATGAATAAGCAAAATGCAGAATTAATTAATCTATATAATGATAGAAGTAAAAGAAATCAGTAATAATCAAAAATAGACTTTTGTCAGTGCCTGTAAGCAAAAGCACACGAATAATATGCAAAAAAGCCTATCATTTAGAGGCTTTTTTGCACTTTGGTTTGATATAAAATGGTTTATTTACTGTCTCATGACCGTACTATTCACCAAGTTTCTTCCGTATATCCGCTGCTACATTCTTCAACGCCTTTTTGGATCCTCTTTCAAGGTCCCGCTTCAATTTCCTTTCTTTGTAACTGACAAATAAAGAATTCAGGTCATAGCCTTCAGGATATAAATCGCTGGCTTTTATTTCAAGCTCCATTCTATTAACGTGAACCTCTATGAATGTATCTTCGAAAAGCACAACTACATTATTGTAAGAATCCATTTTTTTATATACAATGCCATAACCATTCAGTTCAGTTAACTTTACCTTGTCTCCAACTTCAAATTCATACAATGCTTCCTTTGGAACCGCCGCTACTTTCGGTTTTTTGATTTTACCTTCTTGGATACGGTTCAAGTCATAGTCTTTATTCTCGATATAAAGCTTTGCCTTTTGCAAAACCTTTTCGCGCACATCCATTTTTTTTGCTATCCAAAGGGCGTTACTTTCCCCGGATTGACCGATCAAAAGCTTATACTTTGGCTCTAGTGTTTCACTATTGAACTGCATGGCAGCATTCATAAAATCACTGTGTATTTCCGAATAGCGTTTAATTTCACCATAATGGGTTGTTGCAACTGTTATGCAGCCCATTTGATAAAATTCCTCGAGTATTGCAATAGCTAGAGCTGCGCCTTCATTCGGTTCCGTCCCGCTCCCTATTTCATCGAATAACAGCAATGAATTATTGGTTAATGCACTCATGATTTCTGAGATGTTTTTCATATGCGATGAAAAAGTACTGAGTGCATTTTCAATACTTTGGTTATCACCAATATCGACAAATACTTGATCAAAGACTGCCAGTTCCGTTCCCTCTTTTCCGGCAACATGAAACCCTGACATAACAGCCAATGTAAGGATACCGATTGTTTTCAGGACCACTGTTTTACCACCGGCATTAGGGCCTGTAATAATTAGACTGCGATAGTCCTTACCTATCTCAAAATCCAAAGGTACGCTATTTTGGGGTAAAAGAGGATGTTTACAACCTTTTAACTGAATATAACCATGATTATTTATTTTCGGTTCAATGGCATCCATGCTTTTACTGAACTTTGCTTTTGCGAAAATCATGTCGTATTGACTGATTAGTTCTATATTTATTTTTATTGGTTTCAGTTCCTCGTAAATCGTGCCGGATAGAGTTGCTAAAAGTTGATACACTTCCATCGATTCTTCAGCTTTTAAACTCGCTAATTCTACATTTAATTTGGTCACAGATGCTGGTTCAATGAACACTGTTGCCCCTTTAGATGATACTTCCACGATTGTTCCAGCCACTTGATTTTTATAAGAAGCTTTAATCGGGATCGTAAAGCGATCATCTTTTTTACTGATAAAAAACTCCTGAATGAACTCTTTGTTCGCCCCACTCTTTAAAAATTTATTTAAGCGTTCCTCTATTTTACTTTCTGTCTTAACTATTTGGTTTCGAATGCGCTTCAAATCCTTACTCGCTTCGGAAACAACCATATTTCCTTTTATAACGAATTGAATATCTTCTTCAATACTCCTGAATTCAGTCATGGAGTGAGCATAGGCATGCAATGTGGGTGCGAAGAATTCTTTATCTTTCATAAATTTCTTAATATTCCTGCAGCCTCTTAAAAAATCTGCTATTGCAACTAACTCTGATGGTTCTAAAATCATTCCTTTTTCTAGCTTTTCAATTTGGTATCCAACATTAGATATGCCTTTTAAGGGAATATGGTTTTCAGCATTCAGTAAATTCCTCGCCTCAGTCGTCTCGTTTAAACGAATTTTAACCACATTCAACTGAGTACTTGGCTGAAGCCGATCCAACAACGCTTTTCCTAAACCACTTATGCAATGTTTTTTTACCATTTCTTTCAGTTCTATATATTGTAATTTTTCATATGTCATCTTATTCATTATGATTGCCTCCTTAAATGAGTGAGAGATTAAAAATCCTTGATTCCAAAAAAATGCCCGCAAAAGTCCTCCTACCTTTACAAATGAACAGGCTGCATTGACAGCCATTCATTTGAGTAGAAAGCTCCTGCGGGCATCGGCCTTATAGATAATAAGGACCTTTATCGATAACAAAATCGGCAGGTCAAATAGACCTACTTACAACGAAAAAGCATGGCAGGACAAATCCCACCATGCTTTTCGTCGTAACACCTTTATGTTACACGATTATGGAAAAGGAAGCAGTCTTAAGGTAGGTATTTACAGTGCATATTTACACTGTAAAAAAAGGCACACTTAATGCACTGATAAACCAGTGATTAAAAAACCTTATTCAACTAAATTAGTTGATACCTACTCCCGACATAAAACACCACACCTTTTCTTAGATTGGAAAAATTATACCATATCAGTAAAAAAGAGTCAATGAAATTCAATAACCATTCAGATAAAATATTTATTAGCATAAATTGGCAGACTGGATAGGAAAGCCAAATATTCAGGCCAAAAAACTGATGCAGTGCAAAACTTATCAAAAATACAATACTGGATTAAAAAGAGAAAAAACTGAGCCAACCCCACTTTACATGGTTTTTGGTATCAGTTTTTTCCCTGATTTAATGTAGAAAGGATTTATATACTAAACTAATCCTCATCACTTACTATAAGAGGGACAATTTTCCCTTCATTTACGTTGATTAATCCATGGTCAGTTATTTTTAGAGCCGGGCTGACAGGAAGCGATAAAGTGCTCAATGACATAATTACATTGTAATGTTCATATCCTAACGACTTAAGAGCATTAGTTAGATGCTGAACCTGTTCCGATACAATGTCTAATGGCTCTTCCGAAAGAATTCCTCCTACAGGGAGAGGAATCATGGAAAGGACTTTACCATCTTCTACGCAACAGACTCCGCCTTGCTTCCTTATTACTTCGTTTGCGGCAATCAGCATATCCTGCTTATTGCGACCAATCACCAATAGATTATGGTTATCATGGGAATAGGTGGTGGCGACTGCTCCCCGCTTTAAAACATCCCCTGTGATTACCCCATGCGCACGATTACCGTTTTTTCCGTATCGTTCAAATGTTGCGATTAAACCGTAAGAGCTTTCTTCCCAGCATAACTTACCATCTCTTATATCAAGCATATCATGTGTCTCACTTGTAAAAGTTGAACCATTCTGCACGTTTATAATGCGGCATTTGCAGCGGTCATGCTTGTGTGAAAGTGGGACATCAAAATCGTCTTCTGTAAGTGCTTCAAGCTTCACACTTTGATAAAACGCTTCAGGGAATTGTCTCTCCTTTACTACCTGCACGTATGGCTGTGAAGATTCATAAACAAGCTCACCTTTTTTGTATACCTGTTCAATGTCAAAGGTTTCCAAGTTTGATACAAGCAGAAAATCAGCCACTTTCCCTGGTGCAATGGTACCCCGGTCATACATTCTCATCCGCTGTGCAGGTGTGTAAGTGCACGCATAAATAGCTTTTTCCGGGGACAAGCCCATTTGTATCGCTTTCTTTAATAGGACATTGAGATGTCCTCTTTTTTGAAGAGAGTCAGTCATAACATCATCGGTGACAAAGCAGAAATGTTCATCTACTTGTTTTTCCTTTAAGTAATCGATAACTTCTTTAGTCATTGATTTTTCTTGAATCTCAAGAAACATTCCAGCAGCAATCCTAGCATCCATTCCTTCCACTGTTTGGTGGGTGTGATCTGAATTTACTCCGGCATATGCTATCTTTTGTAAGTCTAAATCGAGCAGTTTTGGAACATGCCCCTCTATTATTAAATCGGGATAACGAGAACGGATATGAGACAAAATCTGATTCGTTTTACAATCCGGGTCGGAAATAATCTCATAGTAGTTCATGATTTCACCCAGACATTTAATGTCTTCTGTTTGGATCAATTCATCTATGTCGCTAATTTCAATAGAACCGCCTGTTGTTTCCATCGACGTCGCAGGAACAGAACTCGGGATTGCATAAAACATATCTGCTACGCAATCTTTACTCGCTTTAATCATTTCCTTAACACCTGAAATTCCGAATATATTGGCCATTTCATGCGGTTCCGGCACGATCGTTGTCACGCCATTCTTGATTAACCCGTAGGAAAACGTGGACGGCGTCACCATCGTACTTTCAATGTGGAGATGGATATCGATCAGACCTGGAACCATATACTTACCATGCCCATCAATAATCTGAGCCGGTTGGAAGGTCTCTATTTCCCGATCTCCAATATAATAAAACTTCCCGTCTTTGATAGCTGCATTTCCTTTAATAAATCTTTTAAAATAGCTGTTAAAAACGTAGATATCTCTTACCAGCATATCTATTTGCATAACTTACCCTCCTAAGCTAATCAACAAGCACCATCTGGTTTCTCGGAATTTCAAGGACAATTTCCTGACCATCACGATAAGATTCTGTCATTTCCTTGTTCACAGTGAAATCTCCTATTGGAGTTTCAACAACATATTGAAAGCTTCTTCCCAGATACGTGCTAACTTTAACTCGGCCAGATATACTATTTTCCGAAATAACTTCAGAGATATCTTTTGCCCGAATTAAAAGATCGTCCGGTCTGATAGCCCCTATTTTTCCAGATAAATTAGACATTTGTGCGTCCTTTTGTATCACAAAGACATAACCCGACTTACTAAGTTCAATTCTATCCTCGTGATCCACGCGCTTATCAAAATCAATGAAGTTTTTAAAACCGATAAAGTCAGCGACAAATTTGGTTTCAGGATATTTGTAGATAGACGCAGGATCGCTAAGCTGCTCAATGACACCTTTATTCATAATCGCTACCTGATCAGAGATGGAGAAACATTCTTCCTGATCATGCGAAACATACACCGTTGTAATCCCCAGCTCTTGTTGGATACGGCGAATCTCAACTCTCATATTCACCCTCAAATTTGCATCAAGATTACTTAAAGGCTCATCAAATAATAGGATATCAGGTTCAATGACGAGTGCCCTTGCAATCGCAACTCGTTGCTTTTGTCCTCCAGAAAGCTCTTGTGGATATCTCTTTTCAAATCCTTTTAGATTAACAGTCTCTAGCACATTCATAACACGCTTTTCAATTTCACTTTTAGAAATCTTTCTAAGCCGAAGACCGAATGCAATATTATCGAAAATGGACAAATGCGGAAATAATGCATAGTTTTGAAACACAAAGCCAAAGTTCCGCTTGTTAACAGGTACTTTCGTATAATCCTTATCTTTAAATAAAAACTTCCCTTCGTTTGCCTGTAAAAATCCAGCAATTAAACGCAAAGTTGTTGTTTTCCCACAGCCGCTAGGGCCAAGAAGAGAAACTAGCTTTCCTTTTTCAATCTCAAGATTGAAGTCTTTTAAAATATTTTGTTTATTATAAGCTACAGAAATATCTTGTAATGTAAATAAAGCCATCCATTATTACCTCCTTATCGTTTTGTGAAATAGGACAAGCCCATTAGCCGTTCAACTATAAACATGAAGAAAGCCGTAATGATCATGAGTAATACCGAAATAGCTGAAATGGTAGGATCAAAGTAGTTCTCTACATATGTCAGCATCTGAATCGGAAACGTACTTACCCCAGGACCTGTCATATACACTGAAATGTCTACATTATTGAAGGATTCTAAAAAGGCAATCATGACAGCTGCTAAGATTCCTGATTTTATATTCGGGAGGACCACTGTAAAAAAGGTACCCACCTTACTCGCTCCTAGACTCTCAGCCGCTTCTTCAATTGAAAAGTCAAAATTTGATAAGCTTGAAGAAATCACACGTATAATGAAAGGAAGCATTATGACTGTATGTCCAACAAACAGTGCCGCATAAATCGGTAGCTGATACGTCCCCACAATGTATCGTAAAAACGCAAAGCCCAGCACAATTCCCGGAACTAATATAGGAGAAACAAAAAATGCATTTATGATTGTTTTCCCTCTAAAATCAAATCGGCTTAATGCATAGGCAGCTGGCACTCCTAGTAAAAGAGCCAAAAGGTTGCCTGCAAGTGAAACTAGAATGGACGTTTTAAACGAAATTAAAAACATTTCCACATTAAAAATATTTTCATACCATCTTAAAGAAAATTCTTCTGGCGGGAATTTTAAAATATTGCCGCCTTCAAATGACGTAACGGATATGATAAGTAAAGGCCCTAGTAAAAAGAGAAACACCAGGAAGGTAAACAGGGCCAATCCTCGATTTTTTTCCTGCATACACCTCTACCCCTTTGGATTTAATTTTTTAGCCAAACCATTCATTATTGATATGATAAGAACAGTTACTGCGATCATTATCGTAGCGACAATTGATGCCACTTGCCATTCATTCAATGTAATGGCATTTTGATAGAGAAACGTCGAAATAACACGCTGTTTCCCACCAAGTAATGCTGGCGTTGTATACGCAGTAAAGCTCCCTACAAAAACTAGAATACTACCAATGACCAAACCTGGAACCGAAAGTGGAATAATCACTTTTGAAAATACCGCCAATCTTGAAGCACCTAAACTCTCCGCTGCTTTTAATAGATCAGTTTCGATATTTTCCATCACTCCTACCAGTGTTACAATAATCAATGGCAAAAATAAATGGACTAATCCGATAATAATAGCCGTTGGCGTGTACAAGATGTCGAGTGGTTTGTCGATCAAGCCTATACTCAGCAGCAATTTATTTATCACGCCGTTTTTACCGATAATCACCATCCAGCTAAATGATCGAACAACCGGACTTGTTAATAGTGGGAAAATTGTCAACAATAGCATGATAGCTTTTGTTCTTTTTCCTAGCTTAGAAATATAATAAGCTGCTGGAAATCCTAACAGAATACAAATAATAGTCGTGAACAGACTCACTCTAAGTGTCGTGAGCAGAATTTCAATGAAGTATCGATCTTTGAAAAAATCGAGGTACCCTTGGATAGTAAAGCCACTTTCATTAAAAAATGTCGTACCAATCGTTAAGAAGATTGGAACAATCATAAAAATCGTTAAAAAAAGAACACCTGGCAACAGCAACAGGTATAGATAACGTTTTTTCACCTCGTAACCCCCTGTTCATATTATTTATGAATTGATTATGCGAATAAACAGGTTGAAAAACGCCTCCGCATTGACGTCTAGACAAACATTTACATTTGCTGGCTTCATCAGCCGGTTTTGAAAGTCGCAAACCATCTGCCCGTCACAAATCTCACTTCTTGTTTCTACATCCACATAGTATTCTTCACTAGTGACAAGATCTTTTTGCAAAGCAATACCTACAGCTAATGGATCATGCATAGCACACGCCCAAATATTATTACGTTCAAAATACCTTTTCCGATATTCAGACGTACTGTCTCTTATATAGTCAGCAAGTGTACTGTTTTGAATCAATTGTATATGCTCTTCTGTTAGAAGAACCTTTCTCGTGACATCAAGACCAACTTGTGTAATAGATTCGAACCCCGCTTGTAATACAATTTTGGCTGCCTCAGGGTCGACAAACGTGTTATACTCCGAGGTTGGTGTGACATTGCCAACCCCCTGTACAACTCCTCCCATAAAGATAACTTCTTTCACAAGCTTGGTAATTTGCGGACATTTTTTAACTGCCAGGGCCAAATTTGTAAGAGGTCCCGTCATGACAAGTGTTACTTCATTAGTGAAATTTAAAATGGAATTAATAATAAAGTCAGAAGCAAAGCCATCATCAGGCTGCTTGTTAACTTCAACATTCTTTAAGGCACCTCCAAGACCGTCTTCCCCATGAACTCGATGTTCAAAAAAGGAATTCCTGATAATTGGAGTATCTGCCCCCTTAATGACTGAAATTTCTTGTTCACCCAACAGATCTAGTATTTTGCATGTATTCCGTGTGGCAGTATCAAGTGATACATTCCCGTTTACTGTTGTAATGCCTAATATGTCAAATTGACGGCTTTTAACAGCAAGAATGATCCCGATTGCATCATCTATTCCTGTATCCACATCGAGAATCAATTTTTTTTTCATCGATCAAACCTCTTTTTCTTAGTGTGCAAGTTCACGATTCCAACGATCAATCCATTGTTTAGAGTTTTCATTAACAAACTTCATATCTAGTACAAATAATCTGTTAACAACATCTTCTCCATACGTTAAGCCTTTTGCTTCTGTTTTAGATAGCTTAACTTCTGTGTTAACTGGAGAGTCGATCTTCGCTTTCGCTGATTTTTCCTGAACTTCATTACTTAAGATGTAATTAATAAATTCTTCAGATAATTCTTTTTGATCGCTTCCTTTTACGATATTCATCGTATTCATGACTGCGTATCCGCCTTCTTTAGGGGAAACGAACTTAGCATTAGGAACGGCTTCCTGTAAATCGCCAAAGTACATTTCCATTATTGGACCTGCAGCAATTTCTCCTTGCGAAAACATGTTGACAAACTCAGAGGTTTGTCCATATTCTTTAACAACATTTGGCAATACTTTTTTCATTTGACCAAAGGCTTTATCTTCATTAAACTCATTACTTCCACTGACTTTTGAAGCAGCATCTAAAAACATTGGTCCAGTTGTTGAAGTAATTGATGGAATTGTAATTTCACCTAAATCCTTGCTCCAAAGATCTTTCCAAGAGGAAATTGGTTTACTCACTTCATCAGGGTTATACGCAATTCCAAATTGCGCAATTGTATAGGCTGGTCCATACTCATCGCCATTTGGAGCTTTTGCTTTGTCATAAATTTTATCAATATTCGAAATCTTGCTATGATCAATTTTTTCAAACAAACCATCATCGATTCCCTGTTGTGCATAGTAGTCGGATAGATAGATAACATCCACATCGGTGTTTTCTTGACGCACTTTGTTCAATCGATCTGCATTGTTTCCTGAATCTATTACAATTTCAACATTGTGCTCCTTTTCAAATGGTTCGTAAACTTCAGGTCGAAAGAAATCCTCAGCAAATCCCCAAGTTGAAATGACTAATTTTGTTGGCTTTTTCCCATCAGAAGTATTTTCATTTGAAGAGCATGCAGCTAAAACTATTGCAAAAACCGATAACATCATAAATGAGCTAATTATTTTTTTCATCAATTAAACCTCCGTTTTTTATATGGTTAAAGTTGCCTTTCTTACTAATATAAATGTAAAAAAAGACAATCTTAAATAGAATATAAATTCTACCCAAGATTGTCTTTTCTTTGTAAACAAAGATAAAACCTATCATTTGGTTCTTTTGTGGCGTTCCCTCCAGATAAATCCGAAGTGGAAATCCATTTATATTATTATATTATTTTTCTTTCAATACTATATTGGTAAATGCCCGTTGCGTCGCTGAGTCATAATCTCTTAGGACGGCTTCAATATCCCAATCCGTTTGCGTTTCTAACTTTTGTCTTAATTTCTTTTTATAAAGCAGTGACATATGAAAATCAACCTCCTGCTTTAGGCTAGGAACTTCTCCCTCTAAAGCTTCAGAGCGTGGGGCACGTCGATGTTTGGCCTGAAATGTAATCACATTCAGCTCAACAGTAACCTTTAGCAACGTCGTACCAAAGCCGAACAATTCCTTCGATACCTCATTATACATATGAGAAAGCAATTTCTTCGTTTCGTTAGAGTTTATCGGTAAGATGACTATCACCTGCCAAACCTGTTGTTTGAGGTAATTATATATACTTTTTGTGAATTACACAAGATAATATTCGGATTTTCAATAAAAAAAATGTTTTTTCTTCAGAAAAATAACTTTTACCCACCAATACCCGAATTATACTAAAAATCATTTGGATATTTTTGTGATTTTATTTACAACTATATATCAGTATAATCACCCAAAATGTGGATTTCAGCCTTAATCATAGCGAATCTCCCTATAACATCCATACAACTACAGCTTTAAAAATTGCAGAAAACAGGGCAATTGTAGTTGTTAGTGATATGTATCATAGGGCTGTAAGTTTTCAGCATGTTTTTGTTAGCTAAACCTGACAGAAGGTCATCGATACTATTCATAATACTGGAGTTGACTCCGTTCCTTCTAAATAAGCAAAAACAGCTTTTAATTTTTTAAAAATGAATACTTTGTCATAAAAAAACTACACCTCCAATTGTTAGACGGTGTCTAACAATTGGGGTGCAGTTCCTTTTAAACTATATCCCTTATTACTGGCATAGAACGTTCTTGGAGGCTATCGGAAAGCAGACTATACGCAATTAATTTCTTCTTGTACTGTTTGACTACATCCACGTGGTCGTTGTAAATGTACACAAATAATCTAACATCCGTTTTGCCTCTTTTAGTATCAATGATTAATGGAGTCCCACCGTTCTCTGGATGCAAAAATAATTGCTCGTTCCCTGGAAATATATGATTTTTTTTCAAAAATATCGCTTTGTTAAAATAATTAATAACTTGAATCTTGTCTTCACCTTCCAAGCGTTTTCCGTCAATGGTTACGATGGCATTCGCGTCACTAAGTTCTGAATGCAGCTTAAATTTACTGATAATCCAATTCACTGCATCGGTTGGAAGACAAGTAACTAATATTTTTAACAAGGCTAAGAGAATTGTTAAAATCAAAATAGGCAATGTCATATTTCATCATCTCCGCTACGTTATAAATTAATTGTTATATCCAAGGAGCGGACAGTTTTTCTTAGAAATGACCGCTCTATTAACGTTTCACTTTTGGTGAAACGTTGTACTTAAACTAGAGACCAGTAAGTTAAGTTCACAATTTTGTCACATTTGTGAACTAATTCACAAATACTCACAAATACTCACAAATAGTTAATGTCATGTACATCACTCGAACAAACATGACCTTTATACAATTAAGCCTATATTTTTCTCCCGTCTTTTCATCTCCATTCTGTCAATAATCAGCAACAGTAAATTGGTTTTAAGTTGATAATTCTATCATAATAAAATTGGATGAAATTAAACCATCCACTTGGGTGGTATTTTGACCATCCACTTTATTTTTTTAGAAAAAATACAAATTAGTTAACCTCTGCTTCATGCTATTAATCCAAATCTTAGCCATAAATGAATTATAAACCTCAAGATTTGATTATTTTTATGATTACTTTAGAAATGCTTTAAACATTTATACAAATACTTATTTATGGTATACCTTAAACAATAATTCAAGCTAATTTTATTATGAAGTAGAAGATGCCTACAGTTAATACTAGTGCAAGACCAATATAAATATAACTAAGATTCAACAAATTCCCTTTTGTAGCTGAAGAATAATTACTATCACTCTTCCCCATTAATGAAATGGTACTAACTAAGGCAACTAAACTAATGGCTACTACTAATATTACACTAATCATCATCATCATACGCCTCCAATATTATTAGTATTTATATCCTTTAACCATTTAACATTATTCTGATTCTCATTATTGATGTGTAACGTAAATATATCAGGTCTGCTGTAATGACCAACTGGATCAAAGTCAAATTGGCTGTATGCTATTTGTTTAAGGTTCAAATCACTAATTAGTATTGCTTCTTCACCATACACTGGTTCAGAGACATATTCACCAAAAGGATTAATAATTGCGCTTCCTCCCCGGCACATTTCAATAGGGGAAGTCTCTAATTCATCATAGCAGGCCAAGTCCTTGGGATACATATCCTTTGTTACGTATTGATTACATGACAAAACAAAGCACCTTCCTTCCATAGCAATATGACGAATAGTAGATTGCCAGGAGTCCCTTGAATCGGCTGTTGGAGCAATATAAAGTTGTATGCCCTGTGCATACATGGCGCTCCTTGCTAATGGCATATAATTTTCCCAACAAATAAGCGCCCCAATCTTTCCATATGGAGTATCAAAAACAGGTAAAGTGCTACCATCTCCTTCGCCCCATACAATTCTTTCTGAGGCCGTAGGTTTAAGTTTACGATGTTTTCCTAAAATCAATCCGTCCGGCCCAATAAAAAGCACTGTGCAATAGAGAGTTCCACCGCTATTCTCAGAATCCCTTTCTATTACTCCAATAACAAGATAAATATTAGCTTTACGAGCAGCTGAACATAATAAATTCGTTTCTTCCCCTGGTACAAGTATAGAATTATCCCAATAACGATACCAATCCTCTCTTCCTGATTGAGAACGGCTGCCAATTTTTGTTCCGAATGAAAGCCCTCTTGGATACGCAGGGATGAACGCTTCCGGGAAAACGACTATATTGGCTCCTTTACTTGCAGCCTCGTGAATAAGATCAATGGCTTTTTTCACACTTGCCTTTTTATCCATTATGACGGAAGCAGCCTGAACAACAGCTACTCGGACATTCTCTTTGTTCTCCATCCTTGTACCTCCTCTTCTAAAGTGCAACAATACCTTTTTTTATTTTCTTTAAAATTTGAGCCTTTAAAAATAACACAAAACATTCAGTGTATATGAATATGAAATAATTTACATACCAAAATTAAATTGTCTAGGTAGACTACTCTTAGTTTTTACGGTGTAAATGTATTAGAATGAGCCCTACTTCTCTATAATAAAAGAACGACCGATTTTATGACCATCCAATCTTGTAATATTTCCACCCTCCACTTGTTGAACTCTTTTATTAATATACATAAAAAGGGAAAAGAACCTTTGAAGGAACGGCTAAGATACCACGTCTTGTGGCACCTCTAACCTAACTCGCTTCTTTGAAAAGACAAAAAAAAGAATCATGACTTTGTCATGATTCACTCGAGAATATTTGAGCATACAGCTATAAGCTCCTTACAGCATCTGCAAATCTTTTGATCCCTTCTTGAATGGACTCCTCGTTTTCTCTCGCAAAGGTAAATCGAATATATTCCTTGTTTGTTCCCAATGTTGAACCGGGAACGTAAATGACTCCTCTTTTGATAGACTCCTCTAGTAATTGTATTTCGTTTAATTGTACTTTCAACTTACACCACAAATGAATACCACCGTTTGGCGAATAATAATCAACTTTGTTTTTTAGAAATTGTTGGAGGCTCGATACTATTGCATCCCTTCTTTTTTCTAGCTGTTCTCTTAAGTAGGTAATATGAGTTGGGAAATGATCTGAATCAAGAAAATCGTTTGCTATCCATTGAGTGAATGAGCCATGACCGAAGTCAACCTGTTGCTTAGCATCAGACAGTCTCTCTATTACTGGTTTCGGTCCTATTATCCAGCCAATTCTTAAACCAGAAGCAACAATTTTTGACAAAGAGCTTATATATAAAACATTTCCGTTGTTGTCCATCGATTTAAGAGTAGAGATTTCCTCCCCAGAAAAGGAAGTTAAACTATAAGGATCATCTTCTATAACCGGTATTCCATATTCGGATGAAATCTCTAGAATCCTTTTACGACGGTTGATATGAAGTACAGTTCCTGTTGGGTTTTGAAAAACAGGGTTCAAAAAAATCATCCTGATTCGATGTTTTTTGTGGAGTGCTAGTAAATCCTCTGGGTTGATGCCATCCTTATCAACTGGTAATAGAAAAGTTCTTAGTCCTGCGGATTGAAAAATGGGAAGGTTGTAACTGTATGAAGGATTTTCCAATACAACGGCATCTCCTGGCTTTAACAAGCATTGGATAACGAGATATATAGCTTGTTGTGCACCAGAAGTAATTAGTATAGAGGATGGATTCGTGTCAATTCTCCTATACTGTTTAACATGATTGGTAATGGTGTCCCTTAAAACCGCATTGCCCTGAGGATGATCATAACCTAAGCTACCAATAAAAGACCTATTCGAAATGATCTCACGTAAGGATTGGACTGGAAATAAGTCTTCTGATAACTCCCCACTAGCTAAGTTTATAAGGTTATGCCCTTCCGTCTCTTTACGTATTCTTTGGGTTACCGGCAAATTGGGTAAAAATGAACCAGCTTCGATATATCTATTCCAACTAGGCATACGTTTTCTGTTGATTCCCCATATATCCTTGCTGATCATTGTTCCGCTTCCTTTTTTTCGTTCAACTAACCCATTTGCTTCCAATTCATCATAAGCTGCTACAACTGTACTTCTGTTAACCCCAAGTTCATGTGCCAAGAAGCGCTCAGAAGGTAACGGCTTATCTAGTAAAAATGTTCCATCAGCAATACCACTCTCAATATAACCGGCTATTTGTTTATATAAAGGCTCCTTGGATTTTCTATCCGTTCTCCATTCCATAAGCTACACCCTTTAAAATCGTTTAGTTAAAAGCGTACTAAATCCTTATTTATTCCCTTAAGTGGAAAAACCATTTATGTCAGTATAATCCTCTATCAAGATTATTGCACGATTGGGATAGAGGTTCACAACATTTGGTGAGTTTCATCCATTTTTTCAAACTCATTGGAATTCTCTGCTAAAATAAAAACGGCCTCTATTCCTTATAGGGGAATGGAGGCTTTAGCTTATTAAGAATGATACATTCTATTAACTACGCAAACTTCCTTTCAGCCATGGGCGCTGTCGATAGGGACCGATTGGAACTTGGATGAGGCTTGTTTTTCCTAGGTGATTTTCCATCTTGTAAATTTCATCACACACGTTCACATCAAATCCGAGTAGGGGGTGACCATTCATCCCGAGTGCTGAAGCCGCTATAAGTAATCGTTGTACGAGCATACCTGCTTCCATTTGCTGGATTCGATATCCTCTATAGCCTAGTTCCGGTTTGTAGTGATCCTTATTACCCGCTACATGAAGGCAGAGCGGTATTTGCTGCAAATTCACATTATCCAGCGACATTCCGTATTGCAAAGGAATCCGATGATCTCCGGGCTGTATCTGACGTAACACATGATCCATGCTGTCATATTGATAAGCTCCATCAGGTATGTCTTCTATATTATATAAACAGCCATACAAGGAAACACGCGGATTTTGCTTTGTATCTGTTTCATCCAAATCATTTCGATAGGAAAAGGAAGCCGTCGCCTCCTGAAGAAGTGTGGCTAGTTGTGTTTGACTTACCTTTCCCAAAACGAAATCCATTTCCGGTGAAAATCGCTTTCGGCTAACCGAAGCCAAATCATACGACAATCGCTTCGTAGAGGACAGAGCGATCTCGATTCCCTCACAATTCCTACCTTTCATTGCTTTCATTGGTCGAAACGACTCTGATGACTCCATCATGGATGCTGCATTCATTTTGGTTAACATCGGATACTCTTTAATCGTCAGTGACCGAACATAGTGATTACACTGAATCGTTGTCAATTCCCTGTATAATTCTTTTGAAGAGACAAGCCCGCCTGTGTTGCCTACATTTGCAAACGAGTGAATCGGTTCCACAGATAAAGGAATCACCGCATACGTGCTCTCTTCTTCTTCGGATAACCCAAGCAAATGATTGATGGCACGATCTAAAAATTGGAAGTATACCATGGATGTAAAGCCAAACCGTTTTGCCACTTCTAGCAACTGTCCAATCAGCACTCCAGCATCCAATCCTTGCAGACGGTATGAAAAATTATTGTATTTATAGAAATTTTTCCAAAACATGGTCGACACAAAAACAGTGCCAAAACAGGATGAGATGTCACACCGATTCCCAAGAGCCTGTTCTAAATATTCATCAAAATTTCCTTCGCGCAAAAACACCAATCGATGATGTGCCACATCATAATGGTACACACCTACAGGCAACTCCTCCATCTTCAAATACACGTATAATTCGTTTGGATACAACGCTCCTCCTGAAGGAGCAAAACGCCGAAAGGATTGCATGAGATCCGCCTGATCTGCAGAACCCAAAGTCTGACTTACTTGTGTAAGTCCGAATACATACCAGAGAAAATGACCGATTCTATCGCAATCAGGGTTCGAAGGCGTTGCCCCTTCTTCAAGCGTCAGCGGCATCTCCATGGATAAAGGAAACACCGGTCTATCACGGTAGAGCTTATACGTAAGCGGTGCATCATTCCAATCCACCACCCAATCTGGTGGACTTGCCTTCTCAACGTCAAAATGTAGATTGTGAAGAAATGTGTCTAGACTCATCCTCCTGCCTCCTAGTCACCGCTTATGGAAACGGGTGCGGATGTGGGTTGAGCTGTTCAAGTTTCAGCGGTTGTTTTGCATATCCGAGTTCCATTGGAACCTTCAATACCCTCTCCAGCCCAGTTGTACGGGTAAGATGATGTCCGAATGTCATCGGCAGCATTCCTGGAATCAGCACCTTTACGCAATGTAATCCGTTTCGTTTGATTTCCGGAGTCGTCTGATCTACCACAATCACCTCAAGTTTCAATCGGCGAAATTCTTGAAGAATATCTTGCAAATCATCAGTCAAATCTGAATGCTTCGCCTTTTGCTTGAATTCCTCATCAAATGTTCTCAATGGACGATTATCATCCAATAAGAACTGCAAGCGTTCTTCAGCTTGTGGCAAGCCATACAGCATGCCATGATCATCCATCTTCTGCACCAGCGAGGAATCATGCAGCATTTTTTCAATCTCCTCTTGGTCCTCCTCCATTTTCTCGTCAAGAGTCAGCATCATGCCAGCCAACTCGAAAACTGCGCTTTTCACCGCCCTTATCGGATCAAGATGAGCTCCGGCCGCACATATGATATTCAAGCCTTTTTGCTTCCTGTTTTTCGCCATCGCCCATACGCTTGGAATGCCGTGTTCCATTGTCGAATTATACAAATAAATATCATATCCCGCCGCAGCCCTTGCCCGGTCAATCATCAACTCCAGTTCTTTGTCATTTGCAGAATAAGGGTCAAGACGCGGGAGAGACAACTGCGCGTACCAAGTCAACAGAAACGAATCACGCTCCACCACTTCCATAATGCCGTAGAAAATGGCCTCCTCCAAACTTCCACCTAAAGCGCAGCCATTGGAGGTTTCATAAACAAATCCTTCCCCGCAGCCTAAGCTGTAATAAGAAAGTAACTCCGGAACAAGGATCGGACGCTCCTGCAGAAATGAATGGCCCCATACCCAATCTATTGAGCGATCAGGATTAAACGGTGGAAACGGAAAATCAGACTTTGCATATTGTTCCTTGGCGTGTACGCCTACCTTGGTAGGATTAAGTGCATGATCTTTCAAATTACGATAGCTGTCATGGATTACTGTCCGTTTGCCACGGGGATCCATCCCACAATACCTTTCCAAGCCCTCCAATATAGCCGTCATCTCACTTACGGCGTATGAGAGAGTCCGACCTGCAGCTCCCTCATCTCCAATGAACAAAGGCAGATTAACACTTACATCAGCAAATGGAGGCACAAGATCATACATTTTATTATTCAAAAATCCCATGCGGTGGTCCAAATAATCTTTGGCTAATACTTTACTCAAATCCTCCATAGAACGACAGCGGTAACTGTCGGGACTGATTTTCAGACTTGATTGTAATGAAATACGGGCCAGTTCTGGCGAGTCTTCAGGCAATTCGCTGCAAACTGCACACAGCGGATCAGGTAAAAAAGAATGCCATGAACTATTCAGTGTTATCAGGTTGATTAATGCAACCCTTCCTTCCGAATGAGGGTGATCACCTTTCATTACCCTCCCTACCTCGGCGCCTATCAGGTGAGCCATCTGCATAAGTCCTGTACGTGATGCCGCCACATCACGCTGTATTCCTCCTTTTTCTTGTAACTGCTTGCGAATTTCCCACATCTCTTTACGATCACGTCCTGCCATGAGATGCCTTAAATCTGCACACTGAGAACACCCCTGAGTGTCCGGGCGTACCAGCGGACCAATTATTCCTTCTCCAAATGAAACGAAGCCCCGCAGCCAAGGAATGCCCGTTGGCCGTAACATCTCTTCTGCCTTTTGATGGGCAATAGGATTCCAAGCATCTAGTAACACCAGAACCATAGCAGTCGTTTGCGGTATTCCTGCCTCGAAATCGGTTTGGTGAGTGACCTGGTATTGGCCGGACAGGTCTCCATAAACATGGTCAGCCAACACTCCTTCTCCGACAACCAATACGTCAGCTTTCACCCTGATTCCTCCTCTCGCAACAACACTCCAAACACCCCTGCCAGTTCTTCTTTCAAAAACGATTCCAACTCTAGTTCGAAAACACAGATTCGCTTTTTATTCCTTTCCAAAACTTGCATGGCAGACTGAAAAACCTCAGAATGCGCTGTCACCTCGTACGCAGGAATCACAAGCTTTAGCGGCGCTTTGCCTTCCTGAAGCAAGCTTGAACCTTCTACCTCTTCCGTTGTGGGGCAAACTGTTTGATTTTGGGATTTCGTAACGGCCTGCTGTAACGCATTTCGCAATGCCATTGTTATATTCAAACCGACAGAACCAGACCAGTCATCACCCGAAAAGACCCATACCACAGGGAAACCGGATACTTCCTCTCCTAAGCCAATGATTGGTTCACCTTGCAGCGTGGTCAGTGCCTGCAAGAAATACTGGCAGCGTTCATCTTCTACCGCGTCCAACTGCACCTTGGCAACGATATTCTCTTGATTGAATGGCTGCTTGTTTAACTCATCATCTAAACACCTTTGCAATCCTCGGCACATGCATTCCGCGAACGTTTCCCCTGCACCAACACCGACAAACCCCTGCACTTTCTCAACTCCCTGGAACGGCGATAAAGTCGTTACAAGCTGTTTGACTGTTGGGGACACATACGCTTCAATCCCTACAAGGCCCGCTTCCCTCCTTGCTTCTTCATGCGTCAAATCGGAACAGATTATTTCTGGCTGCAGCTCGCATGGTCCCTCTGACAATGGATCAGCCACCTGAACTCGGCATTGAGCCAGCGGCAGCTGCTTAAGATCTCCCTCATCCCAACGATGGAAAATTCCTGACTGTACCGATGTCAATCTGCTGAAACCCAAAAATAATTTCCCCTGCTCATCGCTTCCCAATTTCTGTTCGAGACGCTGACCGAAATCCTGAACCCATTTTGCTGCCATATTTCCAATCACCAGCGGGTGAGGCATGAACGAATGCCAGCTTCCCTCCAATGTTTCCATATTAAGCAGGTAGAATTGATTATTTTGCCTCGATTCGTTCACTTCTGTCGTTTCTTTAAAAAATTCAAATACCATCACATTGGCCAACATCGCTCCTGCTGTGGATGAAAAGGCGGAGACATGCTGATTTTTACTCAGTACAGACTCGTGTATTCGACGCCATGAAGACTCCCAACACGCAATAGAATCCGGATTCACCAGCGGGCCTGCCAATCCTACTTGATTTAGACTTATTGCAGGGAGAAACATTTTTTTCTCTTGCCTACAAACCGAATGAAGTTCTTGTAATTCCTCTACAGCACCTTCTTGTGACACATACAATATCGAATCAAACGGCTGTATAATCTCTTGCCAAGAAGAACCGCCCTCTCTCTCCTGCTGGACCTCATCTACGGCTACATCGGAGTCTGTCTTCCGTGCATGTGCCACGAGCTCCTTCAACCGCTGTCTATCAGTTGGTACCGAGTCTGTAATGAAAACATGGAATGTGGGTAATCCAGATTCCATTAATGCGGAAACCAACGAAATAAAAAAGGGACCAGAACCAATAGCCAATACTTTTTCTTGGCGAAAGCCTTGAAAACGGTATTTGCCCGAACCCCCAAAACTGTCCAAAAACTCTATTTGAGAATCATACTTTTTAAGAACCTGTTCCGACAGTTCATGCGGTCGATCTTGACTTACATCCCGAACAAACCCGTTTTTATATAAAACCTCTGCAATTTCGAACACTCGATTTCGGTACGGACCTGGCAATCCTTCAGTCAATTCACTCAATGTATGGTCCCCATTGAACATCGGTAATAGCTTTTCAATCCACGGAACAATCGTACTGCCCTCCATACGGAACGAACTTATGTTATTCCTGAAATACACACCTCTGTTTGGTTCAGGGAGAAAAAACGTGTCCCTTTTCACTTTCAGACGCATAGAAGGGGTCATATTTTCCATTCCGGTCCTCCTAACCCGAAGCTTTTCTAGTTCTGCTTCAGCACTTCACTTTAATCCTATGTATGACAATTTGTCTCTTATGTCTAATCTTATAAAGAAAAGTCCCTGCAACATCAATGCAGGGACTTCTCCTTCTCTTTAGAAAACTTGAACTCTTAACGACCGCAACGTCCACAACCTCCGCAGCGACCACAGCCGCCGCAACGACCAAAACCTCCACAACCTCCACAACGACCGAACCCTCCACAGCCCCCAATAAAGCAACCAAGACATCCAAAACAACCAAAACCGAAACCAATGAGTCGAGAATCATCCGTAGAATACGGTTGCTGGAACTGGTTTTGATCCCAAAGAATTGGCTGGCTTACCTGAAAATCGTCAACATTCAACATTTGAAGTTGATTTTGAAACTCATACATTTATATAACCTCCGTTTATTATATTAATAAGTTAGTGCTTAATAACAGGAAAGAATATCGGACCGAGATAGTCTGGGAATCCACGTCGTGTACTCCCTCCAACAAAATATGTAAGGGGAATGGGGATTGTTACTGATTCAAAAGCCTATTTTTATTGAATCTTTATAAAACGGTTCAAGAGGAAACAGGGATAATCACTTTATTAATATGTGGCTTAGTACAAATGAAAACTTAGAGACAAAGCTAAAAAAACTGGGACTAAGTTAGCAAGCCTAGAGTAGGGACTTAGCTTATCAACTCAAAAACCGCTCTGGTGCAAGTTAGAAACATAGAATCTCAATATCCTTTTCATCTATGAATAATGATGGTACTCAAAACAATTTATGTATGAAAACAATTTCGCTTCGGACCAAAATAAAGCCCTTGCACTAACTTATGCAAGGACTTTATCATTTCCCGCCAGAAGAGGGAGTCTTCTGGCGGGAAATGATAAAATTGTTAAACCTTAAACACAATCAAAAAAAACCAGAAGGTTCCCCAACACCCTTCTGGTTTTCATGCATATGTAATTCTTTAATTATTTGTCTTACAAGTATTCCAATTAGTTCTGTAGTTGTTCATAACGCTTCCAGTTTACCGACTTTTCTAACACTATCGATATTAATACTCCCATTATGAGCCCATTTGTTAAAAAGGGCTGTAAAAGCATGGGAACGCTCGAAAATGCGTTGGGCAAGATGTTCATCAAACTCACTCCAATCAATACAGGTACTGCAAGCCTAAATATCGTGTCTGAAGTAAAATGCTGACCCTTGACGCTATTGAAAGCCGTTCCAAACAGTTGAAGGTAAGCAACAAACAATACAGCGTTCCCGACGGTTATTGGCATGGTGGCCAGGAAAGAGATAAAAGGAGGAATGAGTCCAATTATGGTCAACAACATGCCTCCAATTAGAAAAGGCCTCCGCTCATAGATTTGAGTACTTTGCAAAAATCCGATGGATGAGGTAAAAGGCGTATACGGAACAAGGCCCAGTACCGGAGCGAAAATGGTAAAACCGCCAGTCATAAATAAAGAATTTCTATATTGCTTGTGGCTAGCATCATCTCCCATTAGCTCGGATGCGGCTTGAATGGAAGCAAATGTGTTACACAAATTCAGTAATCCTGCAAAAAAAGAAATCGCTATAATACCGAATTCCAGGTTTGGAACACCTAAAGGGAAAAATGAAAAAGAGACACTTGTTGACCCTATTTCAGAACCAGCATTTGGAAATAGTAACGAGTAAAAAATCCAACCCACGATAATTCCGATCAAAATAGAGAAATTGCTAATATTTCTGGATCCTTTTAACTTTAATATACTTACTAAAATGACAATTCCTAATGATAGGAAACTGACCGGGATGTTAATTTCCCCTTCCTCTGTAATTCCCAGCATCCCTTTAAAAAAGACGAAAATGAGCTGAAATGTCAGAAGGAATAAGTAAACGGTCATGACCATGGGGGTGAAAATCTTCTGGACATAAGAAATCAGGTTAAAGGCAGAAATAATTAGGGTCACGACACCAGCTGCAAGTAGTCCTGTAGCTATACCGCCTCCTATTTCGGCATAACCGAGCCCTAGTGATGGTGCAGATAATCCCAAATTCAACATCACTCCCCACAATAGACCAGAGTGCCCTTCCATAATTGGATACTTATGTCCCTTCCAACCCTGTATAACACAAGCAACCCCTGTGAAAATAAGCGAGCTTCTCATGGTCATTTCCGTAACATCAGAGGGAAGATGAAAGGCAGCTCCGATTGAAATGGGCACTACTACGGTATTTGCAAAAATAAAAAACAGCCATTGAAAAGAAGAAAATAGAGTCACAGTTGATCTCAAGCTTTGCATTGTTTCCATCTCCTTTGAACTTTGAACACGATACTTTCTAAGCTTCTTGCGAATATCTGGCTTCCTCCATAACTCTTTTCCCCTTAAAGGCAGTTGAAAGGACAACACCAATGATTATTAATAGCGCACCGAATAGTTGTGATGGTGTGACGCTATTTTTCAGCACAACCAACCCGACCAACATGGCAACAAAGGGCTCTAAGTTAAGAAACATAGATGCTTTAGATGCTCCTACAATCTGAATTTGATTATTCCAGATTAAAGTGCAAATTCCATGCATAATGATAGCGGTTGCTATTAAAAGGACCCAAGGCCACGGCTCCCTGCTCATTTGTTGGGGCGACTCGGATAATAGAGCAATGGGCAACAGACCGCCAAATCCAATTAAGTTGGAATAAAGAGTTATAGTAATGGAATGGTTTCTCTCAGTAAGCTTCCTAATCATGATAATGGATATGGAAAAAGAAAGCATCGTAAGAAATATCCAAATTAGGCCAATTGAAAGCTGGAGCGTTCCACCACTTGCAATAACTAAAAAAACACCTGCCAATGCAACGATTGATCCTAATAAAAATCTCTTTGTTAATCTTTCCCTCAGAAAAACTGCAGCCAAAAGGGCTGTAGTAATAGGGGCGAGGGCAAGTATTAATGCCGAAGTTGTCGGATGAGCTGTTTCTAGAGCTGCATAAAAGGACCATTGATTGATAAACGTTCCAATGAATCCTAGCAGAATCATTGTTAACCAGTCCTTTTTTTGAATCGAATTCCATTTCTTCTTCTTTAGTGCGTATAAGGCAATAAAGATAATGATAAATAATAACCTTGTTGCTGAAAGCAGCATAGGAGGGAAGTCCTTGACTAGTATAGCCCCAAAAACAAAATTACTTCCCCAGCATATTACACAAATAAGCAATAGTAAATAAGACCGGATCATGTTAAGCAGCCTGCTTTCTTTGTCTTTCATTAACCAAAACGAAAAAGGAAATCCGGACGTGTCCAGAGATCCTTTTTTTGGGTTAGCATTACACGTTAATTGATTGATTTTGTAGATATAGTGAACCGGAAACTATATTTCCCTTGTAAAATACCGCTTTACGCTCAGAGCGCCTTGCAACTGCTTCAGCAGAACAGCTGGCATCAATTAACACCAAGCTAGCAGCATCCCCTACTTTTGGCCATACCTGGTTACCATCTTTATCTAACGGGGTTTTGCCGCCAGTTATATACCTGAGTGTTTGGGATAGCGAGACTTCATCAACCCACTTGAAACGTTCTGCTAGCCGTCCAGCTCTTTCTAGAATATCACCATTTCCTAGAGGTGACCATAAATCAAAGATATTATCGTTCCCTACTGATACCTCAACCCCTCTTTCATGTAACAAATCAACCGGAGGCATTTGTCTGTTAATAGGTACACTTGTAACGATGGAAATCCCTGCATCCCTTAAAATATCAGCAAGCTCATAGGCTTCTTCTTTCGAAACATCTCCTATACCGAATGCATGGCTTACAGCTACTCTGCCTTCCCAGCCCGCTTCCTTAGTAAGAGCCGCTAGCCGTTTCATAGTAAACGTTCCCAGGTGACCAGGGTCATGTAAATGCAGATCAACATCAGCATTTGCTTCCACTGCTAAATCTATTAATTGTACTAATGAGGCTTCAATATTGTTATCGATTGTGGCTGGATCGACTGCCCCTACTATTCCTGCTCCATTTCGCAATGCCTCTCTGACAAGCTTTGTAGAACCTGATCGCAACAATCCGTGCTGCGCAAATGCGACTATTTCTGAACTGAGTCTATTAGAATAGGTTTCTAGTGCCTGTTGCACTTGCTCTAGGTTTTGCAATCTTACTTCTGGGTAAATATCAACATGAGTCCGTACATGAGTAGAGCCAGAAGCTAAAAGTATTTCCAGTAAAGATTCAGCACGATTACGTGTGCTGGTTGCAATAGTAGGAAGCACTTTTTTTTCATTTTCAAAGCGTTCAGTGACACTTGAAGAAGGGGTACATGCTCTCCATACATCTCCCATCAGGGTCTTATCAAGATGTACATGCTTTTCAATAAAGGAAGGAAGCACTAGCAATCCTTTTGCATCTTCCACCGGTACATCATTAGAAATGGGCTCCCCATCTTTGACAATCTTCGTGATCCTTCCATCCTCTATTAACAGATGAAATAGCCCAGTTATTGTGCCTGTAACTCTTTCATTCTCTTTTTGGTAACCACATTCTAAACGTGCATTCTTTAACCAAAAGATTGTATTCATGCCATTCATCCCTTCTTGTAATAGACATTCAATTTGCCTTCAAAGCAGATTCACAGTTGAATCCACCGTAAACCAAATTTCCATTGACGATAACCGCAGCACGCCTTGATCTTCTAGCAACTGCCTCGGCAGAGCATGATGCATCTACTAATACCATACTTGCATCATCTCCAACATTCGGCCATAAACGATTTCCTTCATCGTCTAGTGTCTTAACCCCGCCCGTAATGAATTGGAGGGATTGAGTCAATGCATACTCATCCTTCCAGTTGTACCTCTCAGCTAATCTACCTGCCTTTTCAAGCATATCTCCTGTACCGAATGGAGACCAGGAGTCATAAAAACCATCACATCCAAGAGCTACGTGTACACCCTTTTCATGAAGTAAATCAATGGGGGGAATTACCCGGTTTATCGGAACAGTAGACATGATGGCTATTCCTAAGTTTGATAAAATACTAGCCAGATCATTTGATTCTTCAATAGGAACATCCCCAATTGCAAATGCATGACTAACAGCCACTCTGTTTTTCCACCCTGCTTCTTCGATTAAAGAAGCCAGTTTCTTGATTGTATAAAATCCAAGATGACCTGGATCATGTATATGGATATCAATATCTGCATCAAACTCAACAGCTAAATCCACCATTTCATATAGTGAAGCCTCTATATTATTATCAACTCCACCAGGATCTAAGCCTCCCACTAAGGACGCTCCTTCTTTCATCGCCTGTCTCATTAATGCAGTTGAATTTGTTCTTAGCAGTCCGTGTTGGGGAAAAGCTACTATCTCGTGTGTCATTTTCCCTTTAAAACTCTCTAGTGCTTTCTGAATTTCTTCTAAATTCTTCAAACCAATGTATGGGTCAATATTAACATGAGTTCTGACATGTGTGGCGCCACCTTTTAACAGAAGATGAAGCATCTGCTCAGCTCGGTGTTGTCCTGTTTCGGCGAGTTCAGCGAGCTCCACCGCTTCTAAGTTTAAGCGCTCCATTAAATTCGGAACCGGAATGCATGATTTCCATGGCAGTCCTAAATAGGTCTTGTCAAGATGGTTATGCATTTCTTTAAAAGCAGGAAGTGCAAGTAAATTTCTTGCGTCTTGAACTGGTAAATGAGTTTGCAAAGGAACATTAGCCGATTGAATTTCCTTAATGATCCCGTCATTTATAAAGATATTGTATAGGGCAGTCTTTGTTCCATCAATTCTTTCATTCTCAAATACATATCCGCTATCAAGCGTAACGTTAGTAAGCCAGTACGCTTTATACATTAAATCACTCTCTTTAATAGAAGATTAGACACCTGTCGTCTCAAAAGATGAAATAGATCCACTTACAACATTACCTCTAAAGATGACAGCGGCACGTTTTGACCTTCTAGCCACCGCTTCTGCTGAACAGCTGGCTTCAACCAGAACTATATTCGCTTCATCCCCAATATTAGGCCATGTCTTGACTCCTTCTTGGTTTAATGGAGTCTTTCCTCCTGTAATGAATTGTAGGCTACTAGCTAAAGATCTTTCGTCAATCATGCGAAATCTCTCTGCAAGGCGACCGACCTTTTCAAGATTGTCCCCGATACCAAAAGGTGTCCAATGATCAGTAATGCTATCATTACCCAATTCAACTTTTACGCCTTTTTCATGTAACAGAGGGATTGGGATCGTTCTGAAAATAGGCACTGTGGATGTAATGGATATTCCTAATTCCGAAAACCTTTCGGCTATACTCGTTGCCTCTGAAACTGAAAGATCGGCCAAACCGCTGGCGTGGCTCACAGTTACTCTTCCTTGCCATCCTGCGTCTTCCGTTATGGAAGCAAGGCGTTGCATAGTAAAGAGTCCAAGCTGATCTGGATCATGTAAATGAACATCAATATCGGAATTCGATTCAACGGCAATATCCATGATTGTTTCAAGAGACCGTTCTATATTTTCATCAATGGAGGCAGGGTCCACTCCACCTACAAGATTCGCCCCATTCTTCATGGCCTCCCTAATTAGCCCTACGGAGTTGCTGCGTAATAGTCCATGCTGTGGAAATGCGACTATTTCATGAGTTAATTTATCTTTATATCCTTCTAACGCTTGTAATGTAGCCTCTAAATTTTTCAAGCCTATAACGGGGTCTACATTACAATGGGTGCGTATATGAGTAGATCCGAAGTCCAATAATAAATCCAACATTTTTTCTGCTCTTTCTTTGACAGTAGGTAATAATTTAGGAAGTAATACCTGTTCTTCTTCTATCCGGGTTTTCACACCATTAATTGCTGGCATACAAGCCTTCCAAGGACCACCATAGTAAGTTTTATCAATATGAATATGCATTTCTTTAAACGAAGGGACCATCAGAAGGCCACGAACATCATATTGTGGGTTTTGATCTGTTATAGATTCCTTTGCTAAAATAATAGAAGAAATTTTTCCGCTTTCAATCCTAACGTGGTAATTTCCGGTTGCGGTACCAGTAATCGTTTCATTTTCATTATAAGTAAATCCATTTTCCAAACGTACATTCGTTAACCAATACGATTGTGACATTAAACTCACCCTTCCACTCCAGATTGAACATGCATCTATTTCATTATAATTCTAAAGGACATTTTATAAATTCAGGATTTTTACTCATTTTTATGTTATTTTTACTTTTTCATTGGAGATGAAAGGGGTTCGGAATTATAAAATTCCGAACCCCTTTTGAAATTCCCATTGAATTTTGGCCCAAGGTTAAGAGATTGGGTAAAGTAATCATTTCAAGTTGATCTCGCTGAATAGAATCATATTTAGAAAGCACCCTTTATAACCTCAAGTTTTAATACTTCTATTTTAAAACAAAAAAGACTGTAGGCAAAAGGAGTTCTATCTAAATGTTAAAACAAAGTTGATTGGAATGGAAGGTACGAGACTCCTGCGGGAAAAGCGCGTCCAAGGGAGACCCCGCAGGCGCAATGGCGCCGAGGAGGCTCCCGGACCGCCCGCGGAAAGCGAGTGCCTGGAGTGGAAATCAACGGTCAAATTTTAAAAACAAAAAAAGACTGTAGACAAACTCAATTATTATCGAGTTTGTCTACAGTCTGAAAGTTCATCCTGTGGATGAACTTTTTCTTCATATATTATTATCACTTTAATGTTATGTCATTAATCTCTAGATAGCCTGAAGGACTGATTGAAAACCCTTTTACTTCTTTCGAGACTGCGGCAACATTTTCAATGACCCTTACAGGAATATATGGGGTATCACTCAGCTCAATCTCTTGTGCCTCTGCGTATAGATCTTTGCGTTTTTCCTCCTCTTTTTCTTTACGGGCAGCATCTATTAAATTATCAACCTTTGGATTGCTGTAAAAGAAGGTATTTCCAGCCGGGCCCTGTGAATCCGTATGAAAAAGATTATATTGATTATAATCAGCATCTCCCGTTGCATTTCTCCAACTGATTATAAACATTTCCGATTGCCCTTTATTTACTTGTTCAACGAACGAACCGTACTCCATGACCTGAACCTTCAAATGAATCCCGATACCTTTTAACTGAGATTGAAGTACTTCTGCCAAATTAACTCTTTCTTTACTATCCATTGTTAGAATAGTTGCATCAAGACCTTTAGAATAACCAGCATCAGCCATCAATTTCTTGGCTTCTTTAAGATTGTAATCATAGGTTTTTAGATCAGCGTCGTACCCGAATACCTTAGATCCCATTAAGGAATTTGCCTTTACACCAACATTATTAAAGACACCCTTAATAATGGAATCCATTTCAATGGCATGGGCTATAGCTTTACGGACACGGACATCATTAAACGGTTCTTTATTGACATTAAATCCTATATATTCGGTACCATACCCTTCATTGCGGTAAACATCCATAGCCGCTGAGGATTCTACCTGGTCCATGACAGCTACAGGAAGAGGTTCTGCAATATGCGCTTCTCCCGTTTCTATCATGGATATTCTTGTAGAGTCTTCTGGGACAACCTTGAAGATAACTTTGTCCACCTTTGGCTTGTCTCCCCAATAATTTTTGTTTTTCGTCAATGTAATTTCTTGGCCTGGTGACCATGAATCAAAAACAAAAGGACCGGTCCCATTCGGTTCTTGGATAATTTTCTTTCCATACTTTTCAATAGTTTTTGGACTTATAATCCCTCCTTCATGATTCGCTAAGATAGAAAGCAGTGGGGAAAAAGGTTCCTTTAGAATGAATTGCACGGTATATTCATCAACTGGTTTCACTTCTTTTACCATATCGAATACTACGGCTCTAGGAGAAGCAACATTCGGATCTAAAAGTCTGTCAAACGTCTTTTTTACTGCATCCGCATTAAATGGTGTGCCATCATGAAACTTCACATCATGTCTAAGCTTAAATTCCCAGGTTGTGTCATTTATCTGGTTCCATTTTTCTGCTAGCATAGGCTGTATCTCACTATTTTTATCTCGTTGCACAAGCCCTTCATAGATTTTATGGTGAGTAACACTAGCGGCATTAATCGTGGACATAAATTGCTGATCCAAATTCTCAGCATCTGATAAACGAGCAATAACTAAGGTTCCCCCTTCCTTTGATGCTTTGTTCGGATCACTTGCTTTTGTGCTTACGTCATGATTAGAAGAACAGCCAGTAATTACGATAGCCACAATTATGACTAGAAAAAAATTCCTTATACCTCGTTTTAACCCCATGGACTTCGACCTCCTGCTTTTATTTTGTTTCCGTGACCATTTATCTAATTATAGGAAATATTCAGAAAATTTATTTCGAAAATCTTTACTATATTTTTCATTTTCTTTACTTGTTTTTAATAAAATAATGTTCATGCTTCTGTATGATCTATCGATTCTACAACCTTAAACGACGGCTGAAACAATTCCTTCTCTGAAAGCTGCTGATAATCTCTTTCCATATATCCTCTTCTCATCTTGTTAAAATATTTTTGTCCCTTGTCTTTGATTACTTCCATATCAAGATTAGGTATATTTTGATTTTCCATGACTATCCTGCCATTAATGATAGATAATTTAACGTCTCTTCCAGATCCACTAACGAACATGGTTCGAATGGGATCATCTATTACACCCATATGAAAACTGTCTAAGTCCATCGCAATAATATCTGCTTTTGCACCTACAGCAATACGGCCGAGATCGTTCCTCCCAAGGAAAGCAGCCGCACCAAGAGTGGCTGACCGAAAGAGATCGGCATACGTAGAGCCTTCAACCTCTTTTTCCACCAGCCGTGAGAGCATACTCCCTGTCCTAACATTCTGAAACATATCTGGAGGGAAGGTATCCGTTCCAAGCGCTATATTTATTCCTGACCTTTTATATTTTGCAAAGGATTCTAAAGCTGAACCATGCCTCCCGATAATTAGAGGGCAATGAATCACTGTTGTATTTGTTTCTTTTAGAAGCGCTAAGTCATCACCCTTGCCGTATCTCGCTTCACTATATCCTGACACAAAATGGGCATGCGGTATCCCTGTTCTTGGACCCAGAAAACCAAGATCGTACAAATACCTAATAGGTGTTACACCATGTTCTTCCAATATGGTGTTGAACTCAAAACTTCCTTGTGCAGCATGAAGCTTTATGGGAACCCCTAATTTTTCACTGTAATACTTTGTCTGAAGCAAATTATCTTCAGTTTGAGACTCGATACGTTCTGGGGCAAGCATCCCTCTAACCAATCCTTCAAAGGCTCCATCAAGTTTTTCTACAAACTCTACAGCTCTCTGTAATCCAGCTTCCCCCGCTTTTTCATCCCAGTGTAGTTTTATATTTCCATCAGGCTGGACGACTCTAATCCCAGATTGATAACTGGGTCCTAGGTAAATTCTTAACCCTAAGCTAGCCGCATGTTTCGCTGCAGATGCTAATTCTTCATAGGTTTCAGCCCAGCCTTTATAAAAAACAGAAGTTATAGGCATGGCTGTTGTTACCCCATGAAGAATGAGCTGTGAATAAGCATATAAAGATTTAAAGGACTCTTCTTCCTCGGTCATTAATTCATGATGTCCCCTTTCTATATATTGCTCTGACCAGAGAAGGTTTTTCTGTCTATTAGAACCAGCTTCTAAATGTAAAATATCATGGTCAATGTCCCCTAATGCATTTAAATCTATAAACCCAGGACTAATGATAGCATTACCAGCGTCTATCACCTCATCTACTTCTTCAGTATAATTTTTTCCAACATACACAATCGTGTCTTTTTCATAAACAATCTCCGCATTTTCCAAAATGACATGGTCGCACCCATCATAACCAATTACGTATCTTCCTTTAAGTTTGATTTTCATCTTATTCTCCTTTCCACATAGCAGCAGTGTTTTCTCATTCGTCATATCTCTTTTCATCTACATATGCACGGGCATTTCCCCAGAAATATTTCGTCGGCTGCATATATTTTTCGAGTCCAGCACGCTTTATCGTTGAAAACGCCTCTTCATTTGCCTCATTTAGTACTGTACTTTCATGAACTGTTCGTACATTTCGCCCTTCCATAATTAATTTGCCGTCGACAATGACATGCTCCACATCATTCGCCACTGCTTGAAATACAAGTCTATGAACATGCATGAATTCTGGAGTCAGATGCGGCTGATGCAGATTGACTGTGATGACATCCGCTTTTTTCCCAATCTCGAGGGAGCCTATTTCATCATCCCAGCCAATGCATTTCGCTGCATCTATCGTAATCATTTCTAATAGCTTGCCAGGGGGTAAATAATAATAGTCTCTAAGTGCTGCTTGGTGAACAAACTGTGTTTTCCTCATTGCCTGAAACATATCAAAACTTGTAGAAGGGGAAGTCCCATCTGTAGAGATTGCTACAGTTGCACCCATTTCTAATAATTCAGTTATAGGGGTACGTGCATGAACCTGCCCAAATCCAGGAGATGCACTAACATTAGTACCTGTTTCTGCAAGTATCCTTGCCTCATCAAAAGAAATACCGCGACAATGCTGTAAATGGACATCGGGACCCAACAAGGCATTTTCCTTATCCTGTATCGCTAAATGAATCATCCCACCAAAGGCATCAGAGTGTATCCTTGTGTCATATTTCCTGGCAATTTCTCTAATTTTTTTCGCTTGATAAAGATCATGATTATTTAACCCATAAAGCCTGTCAGGAGATGTGGGATTGGAGGGATCAACGGACGTAACAATGACAAATGGTGTAATAAAGGCTCTCGTCCGGTCTTCATTTGCATGATTCAGCGCTTCAATTACAGCTTCTGCCCCCATTAATACTTCTTCATAGGAAACTTCCTTTACAATTCTTTTTCCGTCAATCCATCGGCTGAATGAATGAGGCCATGGAGGGTTGCAAGGACCCGTGCAGACAACCTCTCTAACACCTACTTCAGCGTACGCTTTCGCATGATTTATTGCGAAAATTGGATCATCGGATCGTGGCATGGAGCCTAAAACACTTACACCTGTTGTCACGCCAGCCTTTAATCTCTCTAGAGAGGAGAGTTTTCCTTCGTAGTACCAAAAGTCATCTGTTACAAAATGTTTATACGTGTTTGTCATAATAGGCATCCAAAAATCAATATTCTCCATAGCAATTGTTTTAAACATAGAATGTCCTCCATGACCATGAACATCTATTAATCCAGGCAATATACATTGATGGCTACAATCAATAACTTTTTTTGCCTCATACTTCGATTTCAGTTTTTCTGTTAAATCAACGTCTAAAATTCTTCCTTGGTTTATGGCGATGGCACCATCTTGAAGAATTCGTCTATTTTGATCCATAGTTATCACAGTCCCATGAATGAGCAGCAAATCAATCATATTTTCCCTCCTAATTGAGAAGACAGCATAACGGCCGTATGCTGTCTGCCCTTTTTGATAAATTCTCTACTGCACAGTTATGTCATCAAGCATTAAATAATTTGCTGGATTCAGCCAAAGTCCTTTAACAGTTTCTCCATAAACGGCTAGATGTTCATAGTTACGGATTGGAACATATGGTACTTCTTCTCTTTCAATTTCTTGTGCTTTCGAATATAGTTCCTTACGTTTATCTCCATCTGATTCTTTACGTGCTGTTTCAATCAATTTATCCACTTCAGGATTACTGTAGAATGAACTATTTCCAGCAGCACCTTGGGATTTGCTATCAAAAAGATTGAATTGATTATAATCTCCATCTCCCGTAGCATTGCCCCAACCACCTATTGAAACCTGATGTTCACCTTTAGCAGTCGCGTCAATATAAGCCCCATATTCAAGAACTTGAATTTTGACCTTAATTCCAATTCCTTTTAACTGGGATTGAATTACCTCTGCCATATTTATTCTTTCCTTACGATCACTCGTTGTTAATGTAATCTCCAAGCCATCCTTAATTCCGGCTTCCTTCAACAGCTTTTTCGATTCATTTATATCATAGTCGTATCCTTTTATATCTGGATCATAGCCAAAAACCTTCGGGCTCATTGTGGAATTTGCCTTCGTACCAACATCGTTATAAACGCCTTTAATAATAGAGTCAACCTCAATCGCATGCGCGACCGCTTTACGAACACGTACATCATCGAATGGCTTATTCTTAACATTAAAGCTTAGGTATTCAACAGCAAGTCCATCTGTGCGATATAAATCCATTGTGTCTGATGCTTCAATCCTATCAATCTCAGTCACGGGTACTTGATCAGTCACATGTGCTTCACCTGTTTCAACCATCGCAATTCTCGTAGCATCTTCAGGAACAACCTTGAATACTACCCCATCAATCTTAGGTTTATCTCCCCAATAGTCCTTATTTTTTGATAGTGCAATCTCTTCTCCTGACTTCCAAGATTTAAAAACAAATGGTCCTGTTCCAACAGGATTTTGGCCTAGCTTGTCACTATTTTCTGTAATGGCTTTGGGACTTAAAATGCTCCCTTCATTACTTACTAATATGGATAATAGTGGAGCATAAGGGTATTTCAGTTTAAATTGTACAGTCGTTTCATCAACTACTTTGATTTCTTTGATCATTTCCAATTTACCCGCTTGAGGAGAAGATGTTTTTGGATCTAGTAATCTGTCAAAGTTAGTTTTTACCGCTTCAGCATTGAATGGTGCTCCATCATGGAATTTCACTCCCTCACGCAGTTTAAACTCCCACGTTACATCATCGAGCTGTTTCCATTCTTTTGCGAGCAGAGGTTGTGGTTCCATGTTTTTGTCGGGAACAACCAATGTTTCATAAACCTTTTCATATACAACATTTGCTGAAGGAATGTCTGTAATGAAATGAGGGTCTAGGGTAGTCGCGTCAGATAGCCGGGCGACGACTAGTGTTCCCCCTTCTTTCGCTTCTCTTTCTGGTTCCTTGCTGCTGGTTTGATCTGATGTACATCCAGATAAAACCGATGAAATACCTAATAACGATGCAAATAGTAATCCAACCATACCTTTTCTCATTATTTTTCCTCCCTTTCATACTTGCTTTTGTTTTCCAAGCAACTTTTTTCTATTAGTACATTGGGCATAATCAAATTATAAAAAAAAACAAAATTTTATATTTTCAGAATCTTTACTCATTTTTTTATTATCTTTACTGCTTTTCCGCATCATATTTACTTCAATACCTATTTTGAATAAATTTAATGAAAGAAAAGGAGGAGTTGCCATGAAGCCAGAGGTCGTTATAAATAATACCGAATTAAATCTAAACAACAAAAAATCTTCAAAACTAAAACACTGGAAAGCCTTTTATAAAAAGTTTAAGAGAAATAAATTGGCATTGATAGGCGGGTACATCGTACTTTTTTATATTTTATTAGCCATTTTTGCACCTTTAATTTCACCACAGGATCCCTATGAAATTGATTTAGTCAACAAACTCCAGACACCCTCAGCAGATCATTGGATGGGAACAGATGATAAGGGAAGAGATATTTTAAGCAGATTATTATATGGAACCCGTCTTTCATTATCTGTTGGATTTGTCTCTGTGTTCTTCGGGGCGTTTATTGGCATACTCTTAGGATTAACAGCAGGCTATTATGGAAAATGGATTGATACCGTCATTATGAGGATTGTTGATGTTCTACTTGCTTTCCCAGGAATATTGCTTGCCCTTGCAATTATAAGTGCTCTAGGGCCAAGTTTAATTAACGTAATGGTAGCAGTTGGTGTCTTTTCAATTCCTATGTTTGCACGTATTGTACGGGGTTCCACACTTTCAGTCAGGAAGCTTGAATATATTGATGCCATTCGTGCATTAGGTGCCACTGACTTCACGATTATTTTCAAACACATTTTCCCTAATATTCTTTCACCTGTCATCGTTCAAGCTACATTACGTCTAGCTACAGCCATTCTATCGGCAGCCGGCTTGTCATTCCTAGGACTAGGAGCTCAGCCTCCTTCACCAGAATGGGGAGCCATGTTAAGCAGCGGACGAGATTATTTGTTCAGTGCCCCTCACATCGCTTTGTTTCCAGGAATCGCCATATCAACACTTGTACTCGGATTCAACGTATTCGGTGATGGACTAAGAGATGCCCTAGACCCAAGAATGAAAAAATAAGGAGGAGAGAAAATGTTTGTATTTATTGTCCGGCGAATTTTGCAAACCATACCGGTATTACTAGGAGTAAGTCTTGTGGTTTTTCTCATCATGCAGATGGTTCCCGGAGACCCGGCAACCCTGCTTGCAGGTGAAGGAGCAACTAAAGAAACGATAGAAATGATTCGACATCAGCTTGGCTTGGATCGTCCAATCCTCTATCAGTACTTTGACTATGTAATCCATGCTGTACAAGGTGATTTTGGAGAATCACTTCGTAGTAGCCGCCCTGTTTTGGACGAGATTTTGGTCCGCTTGCCAATCACCCTAGAACTTGCCCTTGCAAGTATTTTTATAACCGTTGTCCTTGGAATGGTGGCGGGAATTATCTCAGCCACTAAGCAATACTCAGCAGCTGACATTTCTATCATGATCGTTGCTTTATTAGGAATCTCTTTACCTAGTTTTTGGTTAGGTCTGATGCTTATCTACTTTTTTTCCGTTAATCTTCAGTGGTTTCCTGTTTCAGGTTGGGGAACTATTAATCACATGATTCTCCCAGCTATTACCCTCGGGGCGGGAGGAGCTGCAATTGTAGCCAGAATGACAAGGTCAAGTATGCTCGAAGTTGTTCGTCAAGACTATATTCGTACAGCAAAAGCCAAGGGATTAAAAGAGCATGTCATTATATATAAGCACGGTCTAAAAAATGCGCTTATCCCTGTTATTACAGTCGTTGGTCTTCAGTTCGGTGCGCTCCTTGGCGGTACCGTATTAACAGAGTCCGTATTTGCCATCAATGGACTTGGTAGGTTAATAGTTGATGCCATTAGAACGAGAGATTTACCAATGGTACAAGGCGGGGTCCTTATTGCATCTGTTATCTTTGTATTTATGAATCTAGCTGTAGATGTCCTCTATCGATACTTTAACAAGCGAATAGACTTAAATTAGGGAGGTACTAAGATGAAACAGTTTGAAGAAAAAATACTGGAAGTTAAAAATCTGCAGACCTACTTTTTTACTGATGAAGGAACGAGTAAAGCAGTTAATGGAATTAGTTTCACCCTAAACAAAGGGGAAACTCTTGGAATTGTAGGGGAATCTGGGAGTGGTAAAAGTATTACTTCCTTATCACTATTAAGGTTAATCCAATCCCCTCCCGGAAAAATTACCGGGGGCAGCATCCTTTTTAAAGGTGAGGATCTACTTACAAAGACTGAAAAACAGATGCGATCCATACGTGGTAATGAGATTTCTATGATTTTTCAGGAACCAATGACATCATTAAATCCCGTTTATTCAGCGGGTGAACAAATTGCAGAAGCTATAAGACTTCATCAAAAGCTAGGAAAAAAAGAAGCTTGGAACAAAGCAGTTGACATGCTTCGGCTTGTCGGAATCCCCTCTCCTGAAAAAAGGGCAAAACAGGAGCCGCATGAACTAAGCGGCGGAATGAGACAAAGGGTCATGATTGCAATGGCACTTGCATGCCACCCTGAGGTATTAATAGCGGATGAACCTACAACAGCCCTTGATGTGACGATTCAAGCCCAAATTTTAGAGCTAATAAAAACCCTGCAAAAGGATTTCGGTACGGCTGTCATTTTGATTACTCATGATTTAGGGGTCGTATATGAAACATGCGACCGAGTAGCTGTCATGTACGCAGGAAAAATTGTTGAATACACACTGGCAAAAGAGATATTCACAAATCCTAAACATCCATACACGATTGGTTTATTGAACTCCCTACCACGTCTCGACATGGACCAGGAAGAATTGACTACCATACCCGGGACTGTTCCAAGTCCATACAATATGCCCAAAGGCTGCAGCTTTGCACCCCGTTGTGCACATGCAAAGAAAATTTGTGAACAGGCTGTACCAGATCTCCAAACAACCGGCCCAAGTACCCAGGTCAGCTGTTGGATGTTTACCCCCCAATGGGAGAAAGAATATGACGCTCAAGAGAAAGTAGGGGTTTAATAATGGTATTACCAGTTGTAGAGAAAAAGGTTCTGCTAAAAGTAAATCAATTGAAACAATATTTCCCAATTAAGGGTGGGTTTTTCGGGAGAACTATTAATCATGTAAAAGCTGTTGACGACATTAGCTTTAATATCTATCAGGGAGAAACCTTGAGTATAGTTGGTGAATCTGGTTGTGGTAAATCGACAACTGGACGGGCCATTCTTCGATTAGATGAACCTACAAGTGGGAGTATACACTTTCAGGATAAGGATTTACTAAGTTTAGGAAAAAAAGAAATGAGGAGTACAAGGAAGGATTTGCAAGTTATTTTTCAGGATCCATTTGCCTCCCTTAATCCTAGACAGACTATAGGACAAATTCTCGGAGAAGCCTTATCCATACAAAATGTAGTGCCTAAAGAAAACCGAAAGAGCAGAATTGAAGAATTATTAGGCCATGTCGGCTTGAGACCAGAATCCATGGAAAGATACCCACACGAATTTAGCGGGGGCCAACGGCAGAGAATCGGTATTGCACGGGCACTTGCAGTAGATCCAAAATTGATCATTTGTGACGAAGCTGTATCTGCACTTGATGTCTCTATTCAAGCGCAAGTACTAAATTTATTAAAATCATTACAACGACAATTCGATCTTACCTTTCTTTTTATTTCACATGATTTAGGTGTGGTTAGACATATCTCGGATCGTGTAATGGTCATGTACCTAGGAAAGATAGTCGAAATTGCTGACAAAAAGTCCATTTTTGAACAGCCGCAGCACCCATATACACGGGCATTACTATCTGCTATCCCAGTTCCAAATCCAGTGCAAGAAAGAGAACGAATTCTATTAACGGGTGATGTCCCCTCACCTATTGATCCTCCAAGCGGCTGCCGCTTTCATACACGGTGTCCTTTTGCTATAGATATCTGCAAATCACAGCTACCTGAATTAAAGATTTCTGCCCAAAATCATCAAGTCGCTTGTCACATCGTGTCATAAATTGTAATAGATTTCCGAAGGAGTCTTTAGTAAGATACTAATAAGCAGAATTATTAAAGTTATATAAAAATATTATCATTAGAGGTTCATAATGCTTAGTTACGAGGGATTTACATTATTAATCATGCTTTTTATTTTAGCTCCTATCATGGGAGCTATTGCTCTTTTATTTCTGTTTGTATTTGAGAAGAGAATTGATCTTCTTGAAAATAAAAACAAAGAGATACGGCTGGAACAAGCACTCCAAGAAGCCCAATATAATAAATTAAACCAGCAAATTCAGCCTCACTTTTTGTTTAATACACTAAATGTCATATTAAGCTTGGCACGTTTAAACAGAACGACAGAATTGATACGTGCCTTAGAGGCATTTTCGCAATTCTTAAAATTCAAGTATAAAGCATCTGAACCATTAATTCCCCTAGCTCAAGAAATTCAGTATACTCAGCATTATCTAGATATTCAAAGTCTTCGCTTTGGTGATCGGCTTAAGATAGATATGGAGTGCCCAGACCAATTATTAATTGCACTAGTTCCACCCTTCATTCTGCAGACTTTAGTTGAGAATTCGTTTAAACACGGTTTAGAAAAAAAAGTGGGAGAAGCACTTCTTAGTATCCGATTCTATCAGGATTCCCAGACGATATATTTAGAAGTAATAGATAATGGTTTAATGGTAAAAGCCACTTCCTTTACAGAGAAAGGCGGTCATGGCTTAGACAATATCCAAAAACGTTTAGATTTGTACTTTAGTAACCGTGCACAAATAATTATTTCTTCAAATGAGTCAGGAACAAAGGTAAAGGTAGTTTGGCCACTGGTTTATGATAAGAGAGTTGAGGAGGGAGCTTCGGAATGAATGTTTTATTAGTTGATGACGAACCATTAGAACTTGAACAAATGGAATATATGATTCAGTCTATATACCCTTTTTGGAAGTTTCACAAAGCCGCTGATGCCTGTCAAGCACTTACCATCAACCAAAATTTCAAAATAAACCTCGCTTTTTTAGATATTAATCTACCTGGGCGATCCGGTCTTGAATTTGGTGAAGACCTGAGGGCGGTAAACAAAGAAGTAGAAATAATAATGGTTACAGCACATCAAAGTTTCGATTATGCCCAACAATCCATAAGAATAGGAGTGGTTGATTATTTAACGAAACCTGTAATTGAAAGTGATTTGCATAAAGTTCTATCTAAGTATAAAAAACAAGACTCATCTCATGATTATTCAAGCCTAATTCATCATTCGCTTTCATTTATTCATGACAATTTTGCTGAAAAAATCTCTCTTTCCGACATTGCTCGTGAAGTACATACAAACCCGACCTATTTGAGTAGGAAATTTCACGAAGAAGTCGGCGCTTCTTTTACAGAATATTTAATACATTATAGAATACAAGCCGCTAAACGATTTTTAACCAATAACACGAGTTGGAACATATCAGACGTTGCTGAAAACTCAGGTTTTAATAGTCAACATTATTTCAGCACTATATTCCGTAAGACAGAAGGAATAACGCCAAAAGAGTTCCGTGAGAAAGGAAAATAAACATTGCGTCCTCGTTCATTTCAAGAATACGTACAAGGCCCTATTCAAATTGGGATGGGCTTAGGAATTATCTCCCTCCTGGCACGTTGGGTGACAGGAACCACGATATTATCCTCTCCTGAGTCCATGGTAAAGTATGGAGTTTTCGGAGGAATTGGCTATGCTCTAATGGGAGCTATTGCTCTATTTATGTTCAGTTTTATAGGGCGGAGAGTTCGACAGGATTTCCCTGTGGGATTGACTATGGGAGACTATTTAAAAACCAGACTTCATCCCCTTGGATATTGGATATTGATAGTGATTCTGGTATTAACTAGTTTACACACTTTATTCATTCAGGGAATGGCAGCGTCTACCCTTTGTCAATTTCTTTTTGATACGCCACTTTATGTAGGGTTGTTCTTCTTTTTCTGTTTTTGTGTTCTTTTTGCTGGATTCGGCGGGTTAAAATTTATTCACGGAATCGCATCTTTTCAAGTCATTTCTATGTTTGCCGCCGCTATCTTAATTCCATTATACTTTTTCGTCAAGGAAGGGATTCAACCTGTTTATGATGGGATCCGTCTATATCACCCATATATGCTAGTAATCAATAAGTATGATTTATGGAATTTTATTTTTGCAGGGCTTCTAGTAGGGTTCGGTCAGTTTTTCTTTGACCTCACATCATGGCATCGTCTATTTATGATAGAAATAAAAAAAGTCCCCTTAACATTTTCCTTATCTGGTCTTATATGGATTACATTCCCATTATCCTTTTCATCTCTTTTTATCATGGTTATCTTTACAGGTGGGTTCACTGATATACATTCTATTTTAGTTGGATTAGCTAACAAGATTACGACACCTTTCATTTTTATTCTTTTCATATTATGTGCATTTAGTGCAATCACCTCCACATTTGGTGCCTGTCTACATTCATTAATAAGCTTAATTGTGGCCAATATTTTAGAACCTTTCCAAACTAAAAAAAGTGACCAGCAAAAAATAAGAATGGCCTATCTTCTATCAATCTTGATTGGAGGAATGGTTTTTGTTGCTACACTCTTCAATTCTCCAACCTTATTAGAGCTTTTATTTTATTCTGGAAATATATATTCAGCATTGCTAGCACCATTTCTGGCAATAGTATTTAGTAAAGGGCAAGTTGCGAATTTCATTCCAATAAGCGCAGTATTAGCTATAGTTATCTCATACATTATTCAACCTTACGTAAGTGATTTTCAAAGCATTTGGTTTAGTGGGTTAGCTTCATTTACCATTATAGTGATTTGTACGATTCTTTCGTTCATTAAGACTAAATGGAGATTTTTTAAAACTAAACTGAACTAATTACGGAGTAAGATTTATCGGATTTAGTGCAATATTTAAAGAACGTCTAAATACTACCAACCCCATTCATGTACATTACGCTGTTCCGTACATGAATGGGGTTTCTCTATTAATCTCGTAAAAAGTAACGAAAACGATTATCTTAGCTTTCCAACTTTTTGAAATACCGATATACCTTATCTAGTTTTTTTGTTTGTTTTCCATTTGAACTTTCCATATTACCAAATTCAAAAAACTTAGCTTTTTTGATACCCACAAAATTAAATAAGGCTTTTTTCATCAATATTTTATGCGCATTATTCAACCAGAGAAGTGGATATTTTGTGGGTCCCTTCATAGTGGAAACACATACAACTGACTTTCCTTTTAAAAGTCCTTCTGGTAGAAGTCCCTTCTTATCCCTGTAGGCAAAATTTGCAGCAAATAATTGATCAATATATCCCATAAGCATTGCGGGAGGTCTCCCCCACCAGATTGGATAGACAAAGACAATCTGGTCAGCCCAAGTAATTTGATTTCTATATTTTTCAAGGTGAGGATCACGGTGCATATCACGCCTTCGTTTATGCTCATTGAACACTAGGAGTGGATTAAAGCCCTCTTCATATAAATCTAAGACCTGCAACTCCTTTATGTTAGGGTTCTCATTACTACCTTTGATGATTTTCTGTAAAAACGCATAACTTAAACTTTTGTGATTAGGATATGTGTAAATGACTAGCATGTTCATGACGCACCCCTATTTACTTATCATTTGATAATAAAATTATAACACTCACAGATTTTTATTGTCAAATGATAATTGTATTATGATAATATTTTTGTTATCTTCTCAGTAAGAGGTGAAAGTTATGGACAAAAAAGCTCTTTTTGATAAATGGGTGTCATTTACAACTTCTGCTCATCAGGTGACACACGAATTAACACAAAATGCTAAATCTGATTCCATCACGCCAGTTCAATATAACATTCTTGAATATATAACTGTAAGTCAGCCTGTCACTCCAAGTGAAATCAGTGACTGTCAGCATATATCAATGCCAAACACGAGTCGTGAGCTGAAAAAATTAAGCGAAAAGAATTTAATCGAAAAATTAAGTGATTCCGAAGATCGACGAAAACAATATATTCGTCTCTCGAAAGAGGGGGAAACCATGATGAACGAAGCCTTTGCAATCGTAGAATCTCGTTTCCAAAGTCGATTGCAAAATGCTTCGAAAGAAGATTTAGAGGATATTGAGCGTGCCATGGATATTCTTCAAACAAAACTATTTTACTAATGGACATGTAGTACAGAAAAATGGCTCCCTCGATTGAAAGATAATCGTTTACAACTGATCATCTTTCAATCGAGGGAGCTCCTTTATGATCTCCAAACACTAGGCGGTTTTTATTCCAAAATCCATTTCATCTTCATTCACGCTTAATGAGGAGAATGTTCTAGGATCCTTCTTTTGTCTTTCAGCCTCACAAATTGACTTCTCTAATCCTTATAAATCAGGTACCGCAAAAGGTCCGGTAAGGTGTTGTTGACTCAGGCAGTGTGGAGTATTCAGCCTGTTCGGCGGAGTGCGCGTAAGGGTTTGAAAGAACATCTAAAAGCCGCTCCATCACGCTGTAGTCTCCTTTTTCCACTGCTGCTTCCAGTGCCTCTTCTACCCGGTGGTTTCGTGGGATAACCGCAGGATTGCTGTTTTGCATCAACTGATTCGAGGATGCTTTCGATTCCTTCTGCCTGCCTAGTCTCGCCTGCCAGAGCTCATGCCACTGAGCGAATTCAGGCGTCCCAAATAGGACAATATCCTTCGGTGTATCAAAAGTTAATGTGCGGAAGGTATTGGTATAGTCTGCACCATGCTTCTTCATCATATTGAGGAGGTTATCAATAAGCGCTTCATCCTGTGACTCTTCGTTAAATAGCCCCAGTTTTGCTCTCATTCCCGCTAGCCAATTAGATTGATACAACTCATTAAAAACTGAAATCTTATCCTGGGCCAGTTTAACAGCCTGCTCCTGATCATCATGCAACAGCGGCAATAATGCTTCAGCAAATCGTGCAAGATTCCACCCGGCAATATAGGGCTGATTGCCATAAGCATAGCGGCCTTGGGTATCAATGGAACTGAAAACCGTTGCCGGATCATAGGCATCCATGAAGGCGCAAGGACCATAGTCGATGGTTTCTCCGCTAATCGTCATGTTGTCAGTATTCATTACCCCATGAATGAAGCCGACCAGCTGCCATTGTGCAATAAGCTCAGCCTGTCGCTTGATCACTTCCTGAAATAGCGAAAGATAGCGGTTCTCATCTGCTTCAACGTCTGGATAATGACGCTTTATTGTATAGTCGGCAAGGGCCCGTAGTTCCTCAACCGTTCCCCATTTTGCAGCGAATTGAAAGGTTCCTACACGCAGATGACTTGCAGCCACACGGGTCATAATTGCACCAGGCAGCCCGGTTTCGCGGATTACTGATTCACCGGTTGTCACCACCGCCAGACTTCGGGTGGTAGGAATGCCGAGTCCATGCATCGCCTCGCTGATGATGTATTCGCGCAGCATCGGTCCAAGTGCAGCCCGGCCATCACCCCCGCGGGAGTATGGCGTTCTTCCAGGACCCTTCAGCTGGATATCGAATCTCCCGCCTTGAGGCAAGATCTGCTCGCCAAGAAGCACCGCCCGTCCGTCCCCTAACATGTTAAAATGCCCGAATTGATGCCCCGCGTATGCTTGAGCAAGAGGCGAAGCACCTTCTGGAATCCGATTTCCAGCAAACACCGCTACGCCATCTTCGCTTTGCAAGGCCTGAACGTCCAAACCAAGGGATGCTGCCAACTGTTCATTGAGAATGATCAACTCCGGTGAACTTACAGGAGTCGGGTTGGTACTGGTGAAAAATTTTTCCGGAAGACGGGAATAACTATTGTCTAAATTCCATCCTGTTTCATTACTTTTTGTCATAGTTTCTCCTTTTCTTCTTTTGTCTTTTTGTATAATGGTTCCTTCTCTCATAATTCAGTTATATACACGCCATTAAAATCAAGTGCAGTCCATTTTAATGTCTACTTCTGCCAATTTATTATACCGTTTCCACATAAAAATGGCTCTCTTTAAATATAGTTGATTGCCTGCCGCTGCTTGGGATTTTACGAAAACATCGGTATACTCTCACCATTATCTCTTCACACTGCTCCTAGAATTGAATTGAAGCAGGTACCCTTAATGGGTTCCTGCTTCTTCTCTTAAGAATATCTTAGTTGATTATAATTTCTACTTTTTTGTTTACCATCACATGTGATACGGTTCTCCGTATTGTGTCTAAATGAGGTTTTGAAAGCACTCATAATTAATTTACTTTAACTAAACATACTCTACTCTTGTTTCCAGACTTATCCTTTGCGAATACTGTTAAAGTAGCACCTTTCTTTTGCTTCGCAATTGTGATGCGAATATTGCCCTTTGTATCAACAGTACCTTTTTTCACATACTTGTTGCCATTATAAATATAGACTGTTGCGCCTTTTTCTGCTTTACCTGTCAGTATTTTTGTATTCGCTGTAACTTTATTTATCTTTGGCGTCGTTGGTGCAGTTTTATCGATGACTGTAACAGTCTTTGTTTTACTTATATTGTTTAATGGATCTTTTGCGTATACCGCAATTTTTATACCCGCTTTTTGTTTTGAAATTTTGATACTGTAGTTTCCTTTAATAGAAGCCTTCGCCGAGTTGATGATTGTTTGGCCCTTTTTCACATAAACTGTCGTATTCGGTGTCGCTTTTCCTTTAATTACTGTATGCGAATCCCAAATGGTACTCACTGTTGGTGTCGCTGGTTTGCCTTTAAAAATATTATTGATAGTAATTGATTTTGTTGCCAAATTACCAGCTGTATCTTCTACTGTGAATTTATATTCACCTGATTTACTCACGACAAAGATGGTACTTGCGCCATTTAAAATCGTGCCGTCAGGTAATTGGATGTTTTTGATGCGCATGTTATCTGCTGTTTTCGCTACAATCGTTACATCTTTTTTCGTAGGTTCAGTTGTATTCGTGGATAATGTGATTGTTGGTTTGACTTTATCGATATTGCTAATTTTGATTGACTTTTTAATAACATTACCTAACACGTCTTCAATCTCGAATGTATAGGTTCCGTTGCCACTAACCGTATACACCGCTTTGTCTTTATAGACAATATCGTTATGTGGCAGTGTAATTGAGCGAATACCTAAATTATCATTCGCGTGAATTGTAATATCAATATTCCCATTCGTTAGTGATTTCGTGCTGGGTATTAATGTCACAGTTGGTAGCTCTTCATCTACTACCGTTACTTCCATGCTATATTCTTTATCTGCTACCGCAGTGGATTCTTTACTTTTCGCAAGTACTTTCATCGTATATGTTCCTTGATGGCTTGGGCGCCATATAAGATTTGACGATGAACTAAATTTTTGAAGCACCCGTCCTTGCTTTGAGTTTCCTTCATACACTTCGAATTGATACAATGGCTCACGACCGCCAAATGCATTTGCTGTGAACGTATACGCTAATGGTGTTTTATTGCTATTCATTGCCATCGATAACTCCGCTACTGGTGCTACAGCTGTTGTAAATTGAATCGTATGATTTGTCGTAAGTGATTTCCCTGAATAATCAGCCAATGCATCTTTACCAATCGTTAACGTATATGTTGTATGATCTAGTAAATATTCTGGAGTAATCGTTAATTGATCCTTATTTAGCGCCACCCTCACATTGACATCCCCATTAGGGCTTTGTAGCGTAATTTTTTCTTTATCTTTTAGTATCATATTATGATTAAACAAAAGCTTAAACTCGCTATATGTCGGTATGTTTTTTGATTGATTTGTTAAATCTTTCAATATTAATTTTTCGCCTTTATCATATGTAGTAAAAGATTGCTGATCAACAGTAAACTGACCAGCGCCATAATCTTTAATAAACTCTAAGAAATGATTCCCTTGAACATCTGTATAAATAGCTATTAAACCATTTTTAAACAATAGCTTATCCGCAATAATATTACGCTTCAACGTATATACATATTCATTCGTATCATATGTATACACATGAATACCGCCATTGCGACTTGCCGCAAATGTGACATTGTCTTTCAGGCTAAACTCAAAATCGTTATATACTTCATCAAATGTAAATTTATTAAATAAATCTTGTGTTTTCTCTTTCGCTAAACTAAACACCGATGAAGCACTATATATTCTTTCGTCATCAGGAGAAATTTTCGCCTCCTTATTTAGTCGGAAATCTCCATGATAAGGTGAGTCATATATACTCGATATCACACCTTGATTGACATCGTGCGCTTCAATGTCTCTTGGAGATGAAGCCGAAGTAATCGTATATATTTTTGAAAGCGTGGGATTATAAGTAATTGTGGAACTTTGATAGCTGCTCGCACGAGAATTATTCTCTACTTCTTTTTTGTCCGCTAAAGAATAGACCTTAATATAAGAATGTTGACCCGAGCCAGATGTAACATACAAATAGCCATCCTTATCAACAATCACATCATAGGGATCTATCGTCACAGGCAACATCTCTTGAAATGAAAAATCATTTGCATCGACAATTGCCACACTACCATTATACGGACCGAAATTTGTCATACTATGCTTAAACTTCAGCTGTGTAACATAAAGTTTGTCATTATATACAGTTAATCTTTCTGCTATGTAAGGCAATTGCAACGTCTTTATTACACCAGTTTCATAGTTAACTGCATAAATCAATCTACTACCATTCTGCGTCATGTACACGACAGGTTCATTCGGATCTAACACTGTATCTAAAGGTTCAAATCCAAGATTGATTGCATCACTTGCTGCGTTTGCATGGTCTCTAAAATCAACAGTAATTAAAATGCAAAAAACTACAAAATAAAATAAAATTATACGTATACTAGTCTTCAAAAAAACCCTCCTCATGCTGTATCTCAAATATTATATCATTTTCCAATATTAATAATCATTTCCTCATCAATTATATTTGCGTTCATATTATGTAAATGAAAAAACTGCACCTATTTATTGTACAGTTCTCCGTAACTATCTAAAATGCAATTTTCTCTATTCATTTTCCCCATATCGATTTTGCTTTCCCATCCACTCATTTGCTTCTCTCCACTTTAGCTTTTTTGCTGCAATCCAACTCACACCATTTTCAATTTCTTTTTCAGGCTGAAAATTATAGTCATCTGCCCAATAAAAATTGTCGTCACTTTTTAAAATAATGGCATCTCGGATAATTGAGTCATAATTTTCTGGCGTCGGGATAATATGAATACCCGTTACACTTTCAAAAAGCAATTCAATTGCAGATGGATTGCTATACTGACGTTGAAATAACATTTTTATATTCGTATCTAATTCTCCAGGAACAGTCATGGAAAAATCTTCATTTACATAAGTTCCTGTCCACATATGATTTCCCTCAAGCATCCATCATGAAAATAACCTAATCGCTCTAGCAAATCCTTGATATCCGATTCCTCTTTCAATTCAATCCAATTCATCTCTGTTGTCCTCCAATAAATTTTATCTTCTTAATAATTCGTCATTAAAAGAAACCACTCCTTTTTATACAACAATTAAAAACCACCTGAAACGCTTTACTTCAAACGTTTTAGGTGGTTCTTTTATAAACCTCACTTACTTATGGTACGGTTCACTACGTTTCATTCTAAACAAAAAAACCTACCTATGATTCGGCAGGCCATGAATGGATTTTCACATTCTATTATCTTCCCAAACAAGTGAACAAAAACTTGGAACTCGAGTGGAGGCTTCATGATTTCAGATATGCCGCCTTCACCTTTTTATAGTCCTCTCTTTTTCCTACTTTGGCTCCCACGTCCCCTCTCCACTCCAGGCTATACTCAATTCAGTATAGTCAGGCTGATAAAGGCAATGCCAAATATGCAGTACAGGCCGAGGGTAAGAGGCTGAGGAATAATAATGTATACCATCATGCTTACAATCACTAGCAGGATGCTAAAAGCATTTATTCTATCTCTCCACATACTCACCTTTGGTCAACTCCTTTTCTATTGCTTTTCAGTAGCAAGATAATCATTCAGAAACTCTTTTTTGTATAATCATATTCTTCCAGTTTCTCTTCAGAAATAAGGTGTAGCATCTCATCATAGTTCTGCTCGGAGAATCGTTTTACATATTCATCGAATACTTCTTAAGTGTTGCCTGATCGTTTTTAAGGAAATGCCACAAAAACACTCCTCCTAAGGTCAAAGCGGATATCAGCAAGAATAGTAGTCCTTTCTTCATCCTTCATGCCTCACTTAAAATGCTTGTGTACCTAATTTGTATTTTTTTCATTTTTCGTTAGTATGTCAGCGTCTGATAATTTATAATTATATGATTGAACTCACTAAACAGCCATGTAATGAAAATGATAAACCTATGAAAACAATCTAAATATTTAGACTTTTAAGGAGATAAGAAGTGAATGAGCATCAAAACTTTTAAGGTTGTATTGAGAACCATGCACAAAGGCCAACCTGAGGAATTCGCCTATGTCTTTGAAGGAAAAAGCCTCCTGATTGGCCGTGCCAGCCAACACTCCAAAGCTGATTTCAAGCTTTACAATGATTTCGTTTCCAGGGAACATTGCCAGATTTATATGAAGGAAGGAAAGCTTCTTATTGAGGATTTATCGAGCAAACATGGCACCTCAGTGAACCAGATGCCACTTGTGCCGGGGCAGCCTTGCCTAATTGAACCGGGGGATACCATTACTTTGATTAATGGAATGATTGAATTCATGATTTCCATCGACAACGATTTAACACAGGATTTCACTCCGTTGAACATCACTTTTCAACAAAACGTGGTTATTAAAGAGCATCTTCAGACTGTGATCATCAATGAAAAAGCTCCCATTAAAATGCCTTTAAAAGAATTTACTTGCTTTAAGTTGCTTTATGAGAATTTGGAGAACCTTATTTCAAAGGAAGAGATTGTCCGACATGTATGGCCCGAGAGAATTGGGGACCCCCAGCAAATTGTGTCGGCAGAAGAAATCGCTTCACTTCTGTACCGGGTACGAAAACGGGTAAATGGCCATTTCGCAATAAAAGCTGTAGTTCAAAAGGGATATTATATGGAATCCACCCTTTCAATCAACCTATCGGACCTGTAATGAACAATCATTCGAAACTCTAATAACAGGCATGAAAAAAAGCATTGCGAATAACAATGCTTTTTTTTTCATGCTTTTATTTCTTTGGTAAGTCTAAATTAGTGAATTGATCGACTGGAACAACCTCTTCGTCCATATCCATCACTTTCAGCACAACCCGGTCTCCTACATTCGTCAATACAATATCAGAGAGTGCACTGACTCCAGGATCCACTGAGAATCTTTTGGCATTGCCTTCTACAATTAAATAGAACACGTAGCCATTTGAGAGATTGGCATCGTTGATCCTTGTTACTTTCCCTTTGATTTCTTTCAGTTCAAATCCTTTTTGAGGTGTAACACCACTGACTTTTCCTAATGAAGCTATTAGCTTTTTATAGTTCCGGAATGCTTCATCTTTTGTTTTCCCAAAAACCACTTGGGGATTATCGCTATTGGCATACACGATTGCTACCCCTTGAAACTTACTGCCCTTTGTAACGGGAATTACATAAGTGGGTGCACCGTATATCGTATAGAAAATTCCATTAGTGGCTTTCCACCCTGGATATTTAGACAAGAACTCGCTCGCATTGGCGTTGGATTTTGCTTCTTTTCCAGTTAGAACGGACGTAACGCCTTTATAGTATGTCATCTCACCGGTTTTAGCATTGAATACTCCGTAACCTACTAGAGTTTTGGAGTTTCCTTTTGATTTTGCTCTTGTAAAATCAACTACATATATTAATTCGCCTTTTTCGTTAAAAGTAACTTGCATATTATCCTCATTAGGAATCAAAACATCTTTCTTCGCTCCAATTAAGGACTGATTTCTCCACCCGTGAACATATTTCCCCCAGTATGTCCAATATTCCAGGGCTGTTTCTAAGGTAAATGTTCTATCAACCCATTTAGGTTCTTTTCCTAAAGGATAGTATTTTGTGTCGCCCGTTTCCGGATTCACTAATACCACTCCGTCCACAACAGACCCACTGCGGTATTTCAAATAATGTCCTACTGAAGCTACAAAGAAGGGCTTTCCATCTTCGTTTGGTTCTAGGTATGAATCATGTATGATTTTTTTCGGATATTCCTTACGAATCGTTCTTTCTAAATCATAATCAAGATACTGTGATGGAGCATACAACATTTTTCCTTTTACAGTACTTGCACCTTTATCTGTCGAAATGGCGGAAATTAGATTATAACCTGGCGTGTATTCGGCTTTCCCAGCTTTAAAAAATCCGTCCATTTCAATTGGTGAAGTATATGTTAATTCACCATTTATATTGGTTAGACGGTACTCGCCTTCAGTGAAATACGATGCGTTTGATATTTTATTAATAGCTGCATCGCCTTTTGCGTCTGCCATTTTTACTGTTACAAGCGGCATGGTTTTAATGTCTTGAACTTCTTCTAGCTTATTTTTCTTATCAACTTTTGCTAAATCATGAAGTTTCTCGGCAAATGTTAGGGGATAAAACAACATGATAACCCAAGCTGCGATCAAAGCGATTCCCAGCAAACTGTTGAAATGTACATTCCAAGGTGTTCTTGTTGAATGTTTCGCCCCCTCATTATTCCGATTGCGGCGGGGTATTGAAGACACTTTTGCACTGTACATGTACATTCTTGAATCAAAAATAAGAATAAGTCCAAAAATAACGGCAAAATTTGAAAAGAATGCAGTCGCAGTAAGATCTAGTAAAATAATATCAATAACAAAAAATAATACGATAGCAGAAAGTAAAAGTCTCAGCACTTGCTCAATGGAAAAGAGTATATCCTTTTCCTTGATTGCGTTAGTCCATCTTTGTGGAATTAGGGAAAGTCCCAATACAGCAAATGGTATTTTCGTTAAAACCCCTTTTAAGATAAAAGCTATTAGTGAAAGTATCATGGTTTTAAAAATCTCCCCTTATAGTATATGTTTCTATTTATTTACTATTTTATCACTTTTTGACCAACTAATTTACTATCTTCTTCATCTCGTCTAAATATATCGATATAGCATTTTCTCCTAAAATATAAGATTCCTAAATTTTTTTTTCTACGATGCTACTTTCTCATATCTAAAGTTTATATAGACAGTGAAGATTGTTCCTTTCGATACATCTATCCCAGACACTCGGAAAGTTCAATCCAGAACTTTTAGGAGGAATAGAAATGGAATTGGAAACGTTATTAGATCAGAATTATAGCTTAGGGTTCAACCCTTATTTAGCAGAAACAATCGGCATACCAAAGGCGCTGATGCTGGCATTTCTTCACTCAACAATAGAAGCGTATGGAATGGAAAGAGACGGAAGGGACTGGATTTACTCTACATATGATCAATTGCACACGCAGCTGCCGTTTTGGTCAAAAGGGACCATCAAGCGGATAATCCTTAGTCTCGAAAAGGAAGGGTTTATGGTCTCCTGCAACTATAACAATTCGAAAATGGACAAAACGAAATGGTACAGCATCTGTTATGAAAAGTACATCGACATGTGTGAAGACCCAGACGGATTTTTGCTGGATTACTAAGAATAAAATGCCCCCTGCCTCATAGAAAAAGGCGGATAATAAAGGAGACGAAACCGTATGATTTATGAAGAAACCTACCACTATTTATTAAGAAATGTATCTTCTACTGAATTTGATACGTGTTTGTACTCCTTGCTTCATAGTGATTGGGATGGGGTTATTCAGAGCCCGCTTCATATGATGGCGAGCGGCGTGGGTACGACAGAAAAATACTTAAAGCAGATCATCAAGAAATTCACGTCACCTCAAGGATGTCTCCAAAAAGTTTTCGTACCTGTTGGTCAAGGCGGAGATGTTTTATATAAGTTCAATCTTGGACCTACTAGTAATCTTGGCTTTAACAGTAAGACCGACCGTTATTGCAAGAAATACCGTTTCTTTTACAGTGAGGCTTTCAAAAACTTAACCATACATGCAAAGCGGCTGTTGCTGATGGGTGCTTTTCGAATGTCGGTTACGAAGTCCGAAGAAGTATTATTTGATTATAGTGAAATCGTTCCCGATTCCAGCTCACTTTTCACGAGGCAGCGTTTATTAGATGCAATAGATACAGTCCATAAGACTTTAGGTAATTTAGTGACAATTTCTTTCGCAAGCAAGGCTTTTTCAAAAAAAGAGGCTGTTGTGTTTACCTTCAATGAAGGAATGCTGGAGCAGTATATGGAAAATCGAGCAGAACGAGCATTTTTACGCAGAACGATTTTCAACACGGGCTTTCTTGGACATATCAGTGATTCCGTATGTATGGAATTGGAACGAGTCGGCAGATACATTTTTCGTTCGTTTCTTCAAGATGCGAAAAAATCAGGCATTTCTATGGATATACAACATGAACTGCTGAAGCTAGCACGGTTCGTCTATACCTATTCTCTTAAAAAACTCGGTCTTGCTCTTCCTGCCAATAAACACCTTCTTGCGGCTCCTAAACAGGCATCCGCTTATTTAAGTACAATTATTTACAATGAAACGTTAGAGCAGATGGCAAAGTATTCTCACCGAGCAGAATCGATCAAAAGCCTTCTTGACCGTGACCACTTTCATAAAAGCATCTCCGAGAAGGCTCTAGGCCGGGAAGTGAATTATCTGGAAGTAGATCAACATATCGAACCCATTCGCGTCAAGCTCAAGCAAGCCGATTTCATCCACAATGTGCTGAACAACTGGTGCGAGGAGTGGCTCATTTCCCGCGTGAAGACAGTGACAGAAGAAAGCGAAGCAGAAGGAATAAGGAAAAAGACCAGTGATAATAAACGTACCGCATCCGAATTTATTACGGACCTTAGAAACGATACATATGATAAGTTGGACATGCTGATGACACTAATCCGCAAGTTCGGCAATCATGCGGTTCCTCCATCCAGTCAAAATTCTTCCCTCACAAAGAAAAAGGCAACCATTCAATCCTACTTTGCTATTCAAAAGGAGCGTCTCTACATGCTCTCTGTATCACCTTCCTAACATTCACACTGAATGTATTCGTTCAGTGTGTTTTCCCCTGCCCTTTTTTATTAATGGTTCTATCACTTTTATAAAATCACCATGAGAGCTGACCAGTTCTCTTTTTTTTGCCCTCATCGGGTTCTGTGGATAATAAATGCAGTCTGTGAATTGCAGATTTCCATTTGTAGATTGTGAATAACTTACTGTGGGTTTTACCTTTCAGTATGTAGGTTGCAAGTTCGCCTTGTTAATAGCGGTTATAGTCGGCAGTTTGTTTTTAAAGTAGGGGACCAGCCCTGTGATAGCAAGGGTTCCCATAAATAAGTTATCTAAGGGTCTAAAGAAATGGTCTGTAAAAAGGAACTGAAAAAGATTCTGAATATCATTATAAATAAGGAGATGAATCGCCGAGCCCTTTACGAATTAATAAAGAATGAATGGAAGCAACCTAAAAAGAAGTATTCGAGGACTACCTATAAATAAGATAGCCCTCGAATACTTTATGGTATTAATAATATTTTCCCAGTACTTTTACGGCTTTCTAGAAGTCTATGTGCGTCTGCCCCGTCCTCTAAGGAAAAGAGAGTTGGTTCTTCGATTAGGATCTTCTTAGACATGATCCATTCAAACAACTCTGCTGCTCTTTTTTTCCGTTCATCATGAGAAGTTAATACATTCCAAAGATCTCCTCCTATTAATGCTTTTGAAGTATCCATTAACATTCTAGGATCGATTTTCTCTGGATCCCCACCTGCCATTCCAAAGAATACGACAGTCCCTCTAATCTTAGTTGCTTCGAAACTGTCTAGCAAAGTTTTCCCAACTGATTCATAAACAAGATCAACACCTTGTCCATTCGTTACATCCTTAATGGATTTCACCCATTCTGATTCATAAAGAAAAACATGATCCGCACCAGCTTGTTTTGCTACAGTTGCTTTGTCATTTGATGAGGTTAAGCCAATAACTTGACCACCCTTCATCTTGATTATTTGTGTTAGTAATTGCCCGACTCCACCTGCAGCAGCATGAACAAGGACGGTCTCTCCTTCTTTAACTGAATAACTGTCTTGAGTTAAATATTGGGCAGTTAATCCTTGAAGTAAAACTGAAGCGGCAGTTTCAAAAGAAATGCCATCAGGAAGCGGTAACAGCTTATCAGCAGAAACAGAAACTAGTTCAGCGTTGGCATGGGGAACATCAGCAAACCCGACACGATCGCCAACTTTCACACAATGAACATCTTCTCCAACATATTCAATGACTCCTGCACCTTCATAACCTAGAATAAATGGCGGATTACCAACTAAGTGATAATTCCCTTTTCTTCTATATACATCAGCAAAATTCAAGCCGATTGCTTTCATTCGAACAATTACTTCTGATTTTGAATGTTTAGGTTCCTCAATTTCTCTTATAGATAGGACTTCTGGTCCACCAAAATTATCAAAGACAAGTGCCTTCATTTTCATTTCTCCCTTCAAACGTTGTTCCTTCTTTACGATATCGAATGAAGCCTCTGATAGCAAGAAAGTCACTACCTTGAAAGAGAACTTTCAATTAGTTCTTTTACTAGACTAACCACATGGTACCTTTTTAATCATTACAAAAAATACCGCTATGCCCTAAAGGCATAACGGTTGTAGGAAAATGTAAGAAAGGATAGAGAGAAACTCTCCTCTATCATTCAGTATTGGAACCAGGACCATTTTTTCGTTTTTTCGGAGAAAATTCTTCACCGTGTGCTTCTTGTTCGGCTATAATGGCTTCTTCAGGAATATGATTATTTTTTTTCGGTGCATTGACGCGGTTACGGTTTTTTTTACCCATCATTAATCTCCCCTTTATTATTTGGGTTGAACTTCTGCGACTTATATTTAACCTATTGTGGAAAGGCTAATGATAGCTTGTCCGAAAGCCCGCAAAAATACCTGCAAAATGAACATTTCAAAAAAAAGGAAATACCTTCGCTTTGAACGATCTAATAGAACATTAATATTTGTTATCTAATCTACTCCACATTTTTCTAATGTTCTTCCATATTAAAAATTATTTCTTCATTATTATTTTGCTCGTATTCTTTTCTTGCTAATTTACTTATTTCTTCTTCATTATTTAAATCAATATCATGTAAATTATCTTGCTTATTGTCCATTATTAATATCATTTCATCCGTAATTACCTTCACTGTTGGATTCACTTGAATAAAATCTTCTATAGGCTTTGTTTCATTTTTATAGGGCTTTATGAATAAAAAATATCCGACAAATAGTATAAATATTGAAGTTAAAATACCTAATTTTTTTTTCATTTATTCATCCCTTTCTATTTTCCCAAAACTCTAATTATACTTATTTTATCACAAAAGGATATTTTTACCTTAAAAAAACTTTCATTCCTAGTTAATGGAACACAATAAAAAAAGGCTACTGCAACAGCCCTCATTATTTAAGAAAAACATCCTTTAGTTTAAGAAAACCATACCTTTTATTGTGTTAAATTAGGTTATAATAATTATATAACCTATTAATTAGTTTTTTTATGGTTAGAATAAAAGGTGAAATGAGAGATAAACGTAATGACTAAAACAAATAAATTTCCACTTATATCAGGAAATCTTTCTCTTGATTTAGTGAACACAGAACTAGTAAAACGTGGACAGCGGCACGATTTATTGCTCTTGGAAAGAGATGTGCTGGAGTGGCTTCATGTAATAAAAGCGGAAAACGCATTTTGGGATGATCGGTTATTCTTAAAGATAGAAGAAAGAATCGGACAAGTATTTTTATGTATTCTAGAAATGCGTGCTGTTTTAAGAGAGCGATTTGAATTAATAGCAGATGGACAATCAATTCCAGATGAATTTATCTCTTTTTTAGAAAATAAGATTGAAAAAGCGCCATTCATCTATAAATTAATAAATCAAAAACTGATACCCTCACCTATTGGAGAGATAGAGGATGTCCTTTTGTCTCTAATTGCCTTTGACGCTTTAACGTTAATTGAAACAAACAAACTTTCCTCCCTCAAGAGATGCTCTAATCCGGACTGCGTACTTTTATTTATTGATGAAAGTGGAAGACGTAAATGGTGTTCAATGAAAATATGTGGCAACAGAAAAAAGGTAGCCCGCTTTCAACACCGGAAGTCTGATGATGAATGAAGAACCAACTTATTTCAGAGTTGGTTCTTTTTTTTAGGCACTCTAACTAACCATTAAAAATACTTTGACGGGTTAGTTAATTTCATGTAAAGTGAAATATGAATAAAAGGAGGGTGAATGTTGGACAGTACAAAAATAGCAAGCCGAGAAGAAAAACACCTATTTAATGTACGATATTTATCTAAAATGAAAGGAAAAGGGAGAAGTCCATTACAGGTTAATGCAAAGGACTCAGTAACAGGCTTGATTGGTGGATTTTTAACCATTTTCGTTCTAGTTTATTTAACAAATATGACATCTGCCGCGTGGTTAATGGCTCCATTTGGTGCAAGCTGTGTCCTGGCATTTAGTGTTTGGAACGCGCCATTATCACAGCCACGAAATATTATTGGTGGCCATTTTGTTTCAACATTTGTGGGCTTAGCTATATATCATCTTTTTGGTGATGAACCTTGGGCAATTGGCTTAGCTGTAGGCTTAGCAATTGCGGTGATGATGCTAACAAAAACGACGCATCCACCAGCAGGAGCAGACCCTCTCGTTGTTATGCTGGGCGCATACAGTTGGAGTTATTTAATTACGCCTGTTTTAATTGGCTCTATCCTGATCGTTTTCTTTGCACTAATCATCAATAATTTGCGTAGCAACCGAGAATATCCAACGTTTTGGATTTGACTTTTATTATTGGGGAGGAAAAAGTATGAAAAACTACATCTTCAAACAATTAAAGTTTGTTCGGGAAAACACTATTAGGTACGTGGCAAATATGAATGAAGAGAAATCACTTTTCATTCCAGTAGGATTCAATAATAATATCAAATGGAACCTAGGACATATATATGTTGTACAAGAAAGGTTCTCCTTTGATATTATTGGAGAAAAAATGACAATGCCGAATCACTTTACGGAATTATTCTCTACTGGTACTAAACCAAGTGAATGGGGAGAACAAAAATCACCCGCGATCTATGACTTAATCCAATTGCTCGATAATCAAGTCAACCGGGTTGAGCAAGCATTGGAATTTCGGTTGAACACAACGTTAGAACAACCATACACAACATCTACAGGTCTTACTTTATCATCAGTAGAAGAATTACTACCCTTTTGCTTATACCATGAGGGAATGCATTTTGGTGCGATTAAATCGATCTCACGAATGTTTCAAGATGGAGAGAGAAAATGAAGTATTTTACTAAGAACTGAAATATTTTAGTTCTGCCTTTTTATACAATAAGTTTTATAGTATTTTCAAATCTGTTTTTTAAAACCATTCAGCCACATATCAAACGAAATATGGTTAGCGACTTTAAATAAAGTCTCCAGAATAACTAAGAAAAATAAAATTCATTTACAAACGTTCAAATTTTATTTTAATTGATCAGTCTATTAAATAATGAACATGCAACCAATTGGATGGTCATCGCAAAAAGGGCTCTGAAGCAAAAATTACAATGAATGCAATCTTTGCTCCAGAACCCGTATATTATTAAACCTTAGTATTTATTCCAAGTTATTAAAGTATCAAGTGGTAAACGTACTTTTTCAAATCCTGCTTTCATTCCTTTTCCAATGGAGATTAACATGACAGGTTTGAAGTTTTCCGGTACATTGAATGCATCCACAAATTTGTTTTCATCGAACCCTCCCATAGGGACTGTATCGTATCCTTTTGCTTTTGCAGCTAACATGATCTGCATGGAAACTAAGCCACCGTCAATCATTGCTACACTTAAAGCTTTTTCAGCAGAAAAGTTACCATAATTATGCATAATTGAAGCTACATATGGCTCTTTGATTTCATTCTTCATAATTCCTTTATTAACTAATTCACCATAAATTCGTTCAGCATTTTTGTAACCTTCAATATCAGCTAAAACTGCAATGACAGCAGAGGCATCAACAATTTGTTGTTGGTTATGTGCGATGGGTAGCAATTCTTGTTGGATTTGCTTATCTTGTATTACAAGGAATCTCCATGGTTGTAAATTAGAAGAAGACGGTGCTTGAATCGCAATATCCAGGATTTCATGAATTTCTTCTTCAGTCATCACGTATTCTGCATCATATTGGCGAACTGATCTTCGTTCTTTCGCTATCGTAATAAAGTCTGTATCAGTAAGTACCTTTGGTTTTTCAAGTGATGTATTTATTTCATTTGATTTAGTTAGGTACTCTTCTTTACTCATTGTATTTTTTGTCATTTATAATGACCTCCATTTAACTGTGTTTATTACAGGAACAGTATATATCAGATACTGTTCTTATGTCAAATACAGTTTATAAAAGACGAAACCCTATTAGTTTCGTTTTTCACATTATGATTTTGATAGTAAGTCAGCAATCGTCTTTTGTTCAAGACCTTGTATAATCCAACTCTCCATCTCATTTTTCAAACCGCATAAAGCATCACGAGAAGATGGTTGAAAGCATTTTTTATCATTCACATCAAGGAAGCCTTTTGAAAAAGGTTCAGATTTTATTGCAGAGTAAATATCGGCAAGTATGATTTGATCAGGATCTTTGGCAAGTGAATATCCACCATCCCTACCTTCCTTAGCTTGAATCAGCCCTGCTTTTACTAAATTACTTAATATTTTTCTAAGAAAACCAGACTCCGAGTTAAGCTTTGTTGCCAACTTACTGCTGTTACATAATCCCTCATGATCTGCAAGAACAAGTAGAGCTTGTAATGCAAGACTGAACCACATTATACTTGAAACCTTTTCGGTCATTTCTTTCACCTCTCCTCTACTTTAAACTATTTTAATGCATATACAACGAGGTATCAAAGAATTCTGCCGGAAAAAAAGCCACTCTTTTTCAGATCTATCTGGATACGAATTTCTAACCATATTGCATTGTATATAACAACCGCAGTACTAGTCTATCAACAATGAGGTTATTTTATTATCCTCGTTAAAAGAACCATTACCCTATTAGAGGGAATATGTGTTTATTTATCATTCCATTTTTCTTTGTATTCTTCGTAAGCTGCTGTCCAGTGATACGGTTGTACTTCTGATAATGTTTTAAAAGTTAGGTCTCGTCCGGGTAAAGTAACAGCTACTTTAACTGTTGGCCCCCAATAAAATAGTCTTTCTTGGCAAATTCCACAGGGAGAAAGCACTTTAAACTCTGACTTCTCATCATCACGAACTACACATATCGAATGCGTAATTTTTTTATTCAATTTATGCGCCTCTAAAATAGCTCCTGTTTCTATACACAGATTTGTCGAATCGTTTATTATATCAGGAGCGACACTTGTGAGTATTGAACCGTCTTCTAAAGCCATTGCTGCTGCTCCGCCCCAACCTTCGGGGTATCTTTTTTCTATTAAGTTAGTAACTGCATCAAATAATTTTTGCTCGGTATTCAAGTCATTACCTCCTTTGTCATTAGTTAAATTCTAACAACCAATCTATTCTAGGTATAGTTTTTTAAAAGCGAAACTGCCCCTTTAGTTGCATTTGAAAAGAGGCTGCCTCAGCAACCTCCTTTACCGAAATAAAGCAACCGTTTGTTCATTTTGATCAGTTTAAGTTCGTTAAAATCTTACTTCCCTTCCAATATGGTATCAGATATCCGGTAAATAAAACTTTTAATAAACTGAACATCATGGTAATTACAGGTTTTTTTTATTTTATCGTGAAAGGGTACCCTGCAATCGATTCACTTCGGCAATTACTTTTTCTTCATCAATCGTTAAGCTGCAGCCGTCTTTTACAACCATCTTACCATCAATGTATACATCACATACATCATTTCCGCGTGCCGCATAAAGCAAATGCGAATATGCTTCACTAAGCGGTTGTAGATGCTCTTTATTATAAGGATAAATAGAAATGAAATCTGCTTTTTTATCTACTTCCAAAGAACCCGTATGGCCCATGCCAATCGCTTCGGCTCCCATTCTTGTTGCCATGGCCAGTGCCGTTTGAGCAGGGAATTTGGTGGCATCTTTATAAATGCCTTTTTGAAGCAATGCAGCCGTTCTCATTTCCTCGAACATATCGAAGTTGTTATTGGAAGCTACGCCATCTGTTGCAACCCCCACTTTAATCCCGGCATCCAAAAGACTGACAATATCTGCAATCCCAGATCCCAGCTTCAAATTACTAATTGGATTATGGGCAACCCTTACATCATGCTGTTTTAATATCGCTCGCTCTTCATCGTTGAGAACCACTCCATGGGCCATCACGGTTGGTTGATCGAAGAGACCTAAACGGCGAAGGTGCTCGACAGGACGAAATCCGTATCGCTTTTCAATGTCCAGAATCTCAAAATCCGTTTCCGAAACGTGAATGTGCACCATCAAATCATTCTCTTTAGCAATCCGTGCACTCTCAACAATCGCCTCAGGCGTACAAGCATACGGGCTATGTGGCGCGACCATGGTAGTCAGGCGGCCATCGGCAAACGTTTTATAGTTTTTAGAAAACTGCTCAGCCCCCGCGAGATTCGCCTTTTGTTCTTTTTCCGTACCTAAGCTAAAAATCGTGTAGGAAAAGGCTCCGCGCATTCCTGTTTCGCCTATCGTCTCCATAACAGCACCCGCATCTATTCCATTAGGATTAAACATATCCGAAAATGTAGTTGTTCCTGATTTTAACATTTCCAAAATGCCAAGCTGAGTACTTACAGAGGCGATTTCTGTTGTAAACTGGCTCTCAATCGGCCATATTTTCGTTTCCAACCAGGGCTTCAGCAACATGTCGTCTCCGATCCCTCGTAAAAGGGTCATCACAATATGCGAATGAGCATTCACAAGGCCTGGCATAATCCATTTTCCGCCAAGGTTGACCACTTGATCTGCATCTGCCAATTGCTCTTCAGAATGCGGTCCGATGTAGGATATGAGTTGATCTTGCACAATCATCATGCCGTTTTCAAAGATTTGATTTTCCTTGTCCATAGTAAAAAAGGTACCGTTAATAAAAATCGTCTTCATTTGTATTTCCTCCAAATTTATTACGTATCATTAGAAAAACTTGTTTCTATTCAGCTTTATTAAAAAGCTACTTTGATAATCCTCTGTATGCCTTCCAAGCTATGATTTGCCAAGTCTATTGCAGATAACATTAGCAAATGTTCTTTTCTACCACACTTATTATTCTCTCCATATAATTAGTAAACGACAGATAACTGTCTATACGAATATCCTCACCCATATAGTTATAATTACTACTTATTCTACAATTAAATATTTTCTAGGCTGTGACCTTTCCACAATTGATATCTGCCACATCATCCGGATCCATCAGATTCTTCGTCTGTTCTAGAGTAAAAATTCTGTTCCAAAATTCGCTAAGATGTACTTTTACGAACGGTTTAGAAACTCACTTGAAACTTCCAAATCCACATGGAACTTTCAAAAAAAACACTTCAAACAACAAAAAAAGCTATCACAATGACAGCTCCGATTTTAAAGTAAAGCATCCGTTAGTTCAAGAACAATATGATTTTTCCATAAATACCCTTCAAATAAAAACTTTCTTCAAGTTGCCGTAGGCTGCGATAACTTCATTTGCGACCTCTATTAAATTGATTTTAACAAAGAGTAAACGTTCGTACCTGCTTTATTGAAAAATTGTCACATTAGTTGAATTAAAGCTTCATTTTTAGACCCTCATGAGTCGCTTTAAATCCTAAACGTTCATAAAAATTCAGCGCTTCTTCTCGTTTTTTATCAGTTGTTAGCTGAATAATATGACAGCCACGCTCTTTTGCACGCTCGATTGCCCATAGGATTAATTGGGTTCCTATCCCTTTTCCCCGTTCTGTAGATGCCGTTCGAACCCCTTCAATAGTAGCTCTCCAACCACCTTGATGTGTAATATATGGAGTAAAAGTAATCTGTTGAACACCAACAATTTCTTCACCAAGGCACGCAACAATCAATTCATTATTCAGGTCTGAATCAATTGATTCAAATGCTTTTAGATAGCTTTCAGGAAGAGGATTTTCGTAACGTTCTCTCGTCCTCCCCAATTCATCATCCGCAAGCATTTGTACAATTTCATTTAGGTCTTTTGCTGTGGCCTTTCTAAATTTAACCATACAACCCCTCCAAGATTTAAGATAAGTTACTTTAGTAACAATCATCATACCTAACGATTAGATAATGATTAAATTTTAATAAATTATTTACATTGATGACTTTTCCTTAATCAACTATCCATACTTTACATACCGCCAACCAAAACTTCATTCCCAATAAGAAAGTACCAAAATTAGAGTACTTGTACCTTATTGGGAATGTGTGCTTAACCGTAAGAAGCATACTAAGCACAGCTGTAGAAGTAGGATAGGTCGATTGGAAATTAGAACTTTGAGTTGGGGTTTATACTAAGATTAATCATCAAGTATATATAATTACATGATTTTTTTATAAATGAAAAGGTTAATTAAACTAATTTTACGATTTGATTAACCTTTTATAGTACTATCATTTCTGTGAAGTTTTACTCAATAGTAAATAGAATAAATATTGCAGGTATAACCTTAATAAGAAGAATATCCAGTACACCAAAAATGGTATAAAAAAGTGATATTGCTACTTTACTTTCATCTTATAAAACCCCTTTCTATTAAAGGAAGTTTCCAATTTAGACTTTTAAAATTAGTTTCGGCATTCGATGTTATACACTGTTCCTACCTTGCTTTGTCCATTTTCGTATATAGTTTAAATATTATACTTAAAACTGCAAATAGCATGAGAGTATTTAGTACAAGTAAACCTAATTTAATCTGTGTGTGTTTAAAAATCTTATACTGAAATATTTGTAGAATATTTGTGACCTCTCCATCACCCTTATAAATTATCCAATTCAAAGGTATCCCGTATCCATCGCCAATTTGTGGTAACACGAATGCTGCAACAATAGTCACAGCCAAACTAATTAAGAACAATTTCTTGTAAAACATTTTTTACCACCCATTGTATTTAATTACATATTTTGTTTATTTTTTGAAATTATGTTAATATTATTATAGTTTCATACTATCATATTTTATTAGTGGGTAATAAAAGTTTTCAAGCATCATATGTGTTTTTACTTTATTTATGCTCGGGATAGCTAATCCTATTCAAACTTTCGCAGAATCATCATCTACTCAACAGGACATTAATGCTGAAATCAACCAATTAGAAAAAACTTATGGTTTCGAAACAGTTGACTTGAATGATTCAACAGAAACTATTAATCCAACAGAATTAGAGTTTGATACAACAGAAGAATTTGAAGAATTCGTAAAAGGTCTTCAAGAAGAAGATGAAGTTGAAGTTAATGAAGAAATTTCAATTTCTGAAGATGAAGAATACACCGGTAGAATGCAAACTTTTGCTACTACAAAGAATGGCTCAAAACTTCTCAACTGGTGGGCACCAATTCAAAACGGGAAAATTATACTAGGTTCATACAAGAATATTCGAATTAAATATAAATATAAATATAAATTGGTTAATAAAAAACCTCAGTTTGTATCAGTTTCTGAATACGATTCTTACTTGACTGGTATTAATTTAGAAGTTGACTGGTTACATAAAGATGGGAAGAAATCCTTCAGTAAAAAGAACAGTACAAAAGATACTGCTAACATAACTGTTGAAGACATATATGTGCTAGGTGTTATAGTTGCCGGACACCCTATTGGATTTAAATGGAATGGTTCATGGAAACGCTCTTTAACATTAAAGAAAGAAAAGTGATTAGATGTTCAATAATATGAATGTAGAGGTTTATCAGTCTGTATCACTGATAAACCCTTTTTAATTAGCATCATAAACTTCGCAATCTTCGCCACTACCAAGCCTTCTTCTTTATGTATCTTGTTATTATCCCTTATGCCTAGCATAAGACATAGCAGACTACATAGTCCAACAAGCGTTCCCCAAAACATCCTTTTCACTTCATTTATAAACCTAACAAAGGAAAATAACTTTTACTTGAATTTTATTATTAATCTTTATCCATTTACCAGCCCTGTAGCTCTCAATAAGAAAAAGGTACGCCGCAGCAACCTTCATTATTGAAGTAAAGCACCAGTTAGCGAAATAAGGGAGCAATCGTTATCATTAACATTGAAAAGCAAATTAGAAAATACTTATTTTATTTGAGAGTTTTTCTTTTCCTTTACCTTTATAAAACCCTGAAAATCGAAGACGATTTCTATAGAATACAAAAAGTATAATTAAGATTGCTACACCAACAAACCATCCACCAGTAGTATTATCTACGTTTATTTCCATACCCGCATAGATTAAGTTAACTAAAGCTCCTGTTAAACTTCCAAGAATAAAAATGATAGCTACGATGCGAAGTAATTCTAAGATTACCCTAAACATAATTCATCTCCTTATTCAAAAGTTATACCTGCTTTTGCAACTCACTATAATGACTGTGTGGTGACTATCTTCAATTGCACTCTAATCATACAGTGTCTGCCCTACTCTTTTACATAACCTTGTTTTCGGATTCAGTAAGGGTTTTAGGAGCCTTAAGTACATAAAACAATCCGCTGAAAATTAATAAAATTCCAAGGCATTGAAGCAAATCTGGATGAAATCCAGTAATCAAGATATCTAAAAGTATAGCAACAAACGGGTCTACAAAAATCATAAAAGAGACTATGTTTGTAGGCAGGTGACGAATACTATTAAAAAACAAAAGGTACACAACTCCTGTATGAACGATACCAGTGAAAATGGCATAAAACCACTCCGCTGAATGTAGGACTGTGTAGGTTGAAAAATCAATAAACGGAACTAGTAATAGAATACCTATAAACATTTGAAGAGAAGTAGTGGCATACACACTTGTCTTTGTAATGCTCTTTCCTAAAATCATTGTAGCTGCATAGAAAAGGGCCGCAAGCACTCCATATATAATTCCTTCCCATTCAGGAGATGATGAACGGAACCCATCTGTTCCCATAATAAATAATGTTCCTATGAAACATAGAAAGATTGCTATGATAGAGAACAATGTCAATTTCTCTCTAAAGATGAAGCTCCCTATAATAAGAACAATCATAGGAGCTAAATGATAAAGTGAAATAGCAATCGTCACGGATATCAATTCAAACGATTTAAAGAGGAATATCCAGTTTAATAAGTTGGTTCCCCCACAGAGAATGATCAAAGGTGTCTCTTTGAAATTCCATATCTCTTTCTTATAATTCCCTGTCATTACCCAAGCAGTACATAAGAATACTGCAGCACAAATGCAACGAACAAAAACCAGTTCCATTGCCGGAAGGCCTGTGAGTTCAGAGAAAAAACCGACAGTTCCAAATATGGTCATAGCCAAAGAGAGTTGGAATAGTGCATTTCTATTCATTTTTAATTTTCCTTTCTTCATTTCAATAGTAAGCTGGTCATGCTATCTTTCTCAGGCATGCCATCGCGCGTGACAATATTGGCCCACATTTGTTCTAGAATTACTAATCTATCCAGGTTATTGCGCGGCAAGACTGTCACAATATCATCTTCCATACCTTTCATTAATTATTTAGCCTAGGCGGGTTCTATCAATAATTTCCTACAAAGTGCCGAGGCTTTTTGTTCTAAATCCAGTCATTCGGTTATGTATATTATATCTGGGGCTTAATTCTAAAATAGAATTAAGTGTTGGCCCATTTTTATTGTATTTAACAATTCTCATTATATACTCTTGAAGTAGGTTAACGGATGTAGTTTCTCCTTTATCAACTAAAGCTGCCAACTGAACAATGGTTAATTTTCACAGCTTGGATTTGCTCAGTACCCAAACTGTTCCCTTCCTTGCAGTACACAGTGCAATACATTATGTGTTATACCTCCTTCCTATTTATATCTAATTACTTCAGTTCGACAAAAGCAATAAAGAACCTCCCTTTATATTCCATATTACCTACAAAAAAAAGTCACCACTACATGGCGACCTTTAACTGTTACGATTTAACTCACAACCATATAATCCCTTAAGGCCTGCTGTAGCGTCCCCTTTATCTCTGCTTTATTATCGAAACAAAGCCCTGCACGAATCATTTTTGTAACAATTTCTGGGCGTAATCCAGTAATCACAGCTTTACACCCCATCATCGAGGTCCCATCGAGAATCTTCATTAATTGATTAATGATCTCAACCTCCATTTCAAGAATACCAGATAAATCCAGGATCAAGATTTGAATCTTCAGTTTACCTATTTCCATCAATACCTTTTCCTCGATTATACGAATACGCGATTCATCGATTGATCCAATTAACGGAAGAACGCAGGTAGAGGGAGTGATTGGGATGATAGGAACAGATAGATTTTCTACCAAGTTTTGCTGAGCTAGAATCAATTTGTCTTTATAATCAGAATAACTGATAAAAAAAGATTTAAGGAAAACATCAACCTTTTCGTTCACTTTTTTCTCTAAATCGAAAAAGACTTTCGAATCGTTAAACACATCTTTTAATTTCTCAAATTCATAAAGAAAATTCCACAGCGTTCTTCGGATAGCTTGGATCCATTCCAATTTGAACGAGAGAGTTAAGGAATAAGTTGCCCAGACTACTCCTTCTTTTTCGGCAAAGGCAATCATATCATCCTCATTCTGCTCCACGATATAACGGATCAGCTTATGTGCATTATTCAAAAGGTCGACATTTCCAATCAACAAGATTTCCTCAATTTTCTCTCTAACATTGACTGCTTCCGACAAAAGCTGCTCCTCAACCTCACTTTTGTTTTGCACAAGGAATTCCATTATTTTATCTTCCTCATTTAAAGAAAAACTCACTATTCTCCACTCCCTTTTTGGCACATTTCCCCTGTGATTTTTGTTACTAATACATTCTCTATTGGCGAAGTTTTTTCCTTCTTAATTAGAAAGTTCCCCTTAAAGCTAAAAAAAGGTTCCGAATCTAATCGGAACCTCTCATTAACGAGTCATAATAATTTTTCTTAGCTTGGTAGTGTCAGCTTATTTCCAATAAGCTAGTGTACGGGTTTTCATAGATTCACGGAATTGTTTTGTTGATTCTGGCAGTACTTTATTAGTTGCATAATCTATGATGACTCCATGTTGACGAATGACATCCAGGTTATCCAGCTCACCATTCGCGAATTTCTCTTCAACAACTTGAACGTTCTCTTCAAGCCATTGTTTACGATTGTTTCTTATATATGATCTAGCTAGATCTGTTGCTTCATAATCTATTTCAAACAAATCCAGATCTTTATCGATTTCATTAATAACCACACCGTAATCTTTTTTGGCTCTCTCGATTGAAACATACTCATCAATAACATCTTCCATAACATCTTCTGGACTTCTTTCAAGCGGGTCCCCTAAACCACCGCCCCCTGCTGATGGGCGTACAAAGGAATCCCCTTGTTGCACTTTTACATTTGAAAAAATCGCCCCTAAATATTGTTCGTTCTCCTTGCCCGGATTAAGCCATGCTCCATGTGGAGAAGAAGGCAGCCCTCCAAAAATACCCCATGTTATCGAACGAGAACGGTCACAGCAATAGGACATTACCGTGTTTTTGACATTTGTGAGAGTTCCGCCTTTTTCTACACCGCACCCGCCGCGGTATTTCCCAGGACCAGCTGAATCTGTAATAATTTCATGTTTCATCGTAACAACAGGTGACAATCTTTCTTGACCTTCACAAGGCTGAACGCTGAGCCCCAAACCGAATGTTGGTGAAGTGGCGTTCACACCGTCTCGATCGGAACGACCTCCATGCCCGCCAGCCATCCAGTCATACCACATAAAGTATTTATCTTGTTCCTGACGTTGGTCCCACCCGCCGATCAGTAAATACTCGAGGTTAAACGAGCAAGCAATGGCTCTCTCTGGCATAATGTTAGACCAAAGTTCAAAACAAGCACTCATGATTTTTTCATATGCCCCTGAACAAAATCCTGTTACAGCCACCGGTGCAGGAGCATTGACGACTGAGTTTTCAGGCAGTTCAACCTTTACCACTCTATAAAAACCAGAATTCAAAGGAATCTCAGGGAAAAATGTCTTGGTACCTGAATACGTAGCCGATAAAGAAGCCCCGAAACCTGCATTTAAAAAGCAGCCAATATAAGAGTGGGAACCAGAAAGATCATAAAGAATTTCATCATCTGTGATGGTCATCTTCACCTTAATCGGGATTAATCCATCTCCTACTTCAGGATCCATATCAATATAATCAACGGTCTCCCATGTACCGTTTGGCAAAGCCGCAACCTTGGCTCTTGCTAACCGTTCTACATAATTCTGCACTTCGGCAAAAGCGGACAAAGTTGTATCGATTCCATACTTTTCGATGATAGCAAACAGCTGACGCTCGCCTACTTTCGCGGCTTCCACTTGAGCTCGCAGGTCCCCTACCCGTTCTTCTGGAACGCGCATGTTCGAAACGAGAACATTAACCACATCTTTTAAAAACGTTCCTTTACTATAAATTCTAAGAGGTGGAATTCTTACACCCTCACCGAAATGTTCTTTGGCGTTAATATCAAAGGATCCTGGTGTTGATCCTCCCATGTCTGCCCAGTGACCATTTGTTTGCATGAACGCAATAAGCTTTTCACCATGAAAGACAGGCAATAGCACCCGAGTGTCATTGAAATGAGTACCACCACGATACGGGTCATTGACTAAGAAAACGTCTCCAGGGTGGATATCACCTTCGAAGTCTTCCAGTACCGCTTTTGCAGTAAGATGCAGTGTTCCAACATGGACGGAAATATCCTGTGTTCCTTGCATAACTGTATTTCCTTCTGCATCACAAAGCGCACAGCTGAAGTCTCGGTTATAAATAACAAAGGAGTAGCATGTCCGAAGAATCTGCTCAGCCATCTGATCTACAAGGTTAACGAAGCCATTTTTTATCACTTCAAATGTCACGGGATCTAAACCGGTTCCAACTCCAGATTGGTCAATTAACTGTTTATTCGACAATAGAATCCACCTCTTTTTATTTATTTAGTGAAAGAATTAAGTTCCTATATTTATCAACTTTGGCCGTGAAGTTTGGAGGAATAACAGTCGTTGTATCGAGCTGATCTACTATGGCTGGCCCTTGAATTTCAGAGAAAGCCGGAATTAGTTCTCGGTTATACACGTTTGTATTTACATAACCTTCTTCTTCAAAATAAACATCACGCGTTTCTTTCAAAGCATCCTCAAGCGTGCCACCAGGTTCATAGGTAGGAAATTCAGGTTTTGGCACAGTTCCAATAGCCGTAACGAGCAGCCCGTATATTTCCACAGTTTGTTCTTTATCAGAGAAAGAAAATTCCCGTTCATGTTCTTGATGGAAACGGTTCAGAGTCTCTTCTAATGAAGAGATTGGACAGTCAACTTCTATTGCCAATGAACGCCATTGCCCCATATACCTCATGTCAATATATCGCATCAAGGTAGAAGCATCTTTAGAAACTCCTTCTTCTTGCAATAATTCCTCGGCCTCTTTTTCCATTCCAACAAACTCTTTCTCTAAATCCTCTAACGACACATCCTTAACATTCTTAACATATGTTTTGGAGATATCATGACGAACATCAACAAGCAGGCATCCCATTGCCGCGGCAACACCTGGGTGTGGAGGAATGATAACAGTTGGGATTTCCATTTCCTTTGCTAGGTATGCTCCATGTAAAGGACCAGCCCCACCAAAAGCTACAAGTGCAAAATCACGTGGATCATATCCGCGTCTTACTGAAATTAACCGTAGCGCATCACACATATTGGCATTAGCCACCCGTGTAATGGCATTCGCCGCCTCTTCAATTGTATAATTGAACTTCTTAGCGATTTTATCCACAACTTCCATCGCTTTTTCTTTATCCAATTCCATTTGTCCGTCTAATAGTTTTATGCCAAGGCGTCCTAATACTATATTTGCATCTGAATTAGTCGGTTCTACTCCGCCTCTGCTATAGCAAGCAGGTCCAGGAACAGCCCCTGCACTTTGAGGTCCGTTTCGTAAAGAACCACCTTCATCTACCCAGGCTAAGCTGCCGCCGCCTGCACCTATCGTCAGAATTTCGATGCTTGGAAATCCAATCGGATATCCATACTCTATGTACCAATCTTTTGTAATCCGTAAATCACCTTCATGCATCAAGGAAATATCGGTACTCGTTCCTCCCATATCCAGCCCAATCGCATTATTAAACCCGCATAGTTGAGCAATATGTTTACTAGCGATGGCACCTGCAGCAATACCGGAGCTAGCCAATCTTGCAGCATAACGTGGAACAGTTTGTGACGTCATTACTCCGCCACCAGAATGAAGAACTAAAATATCATCTTTATATCCTCTTTTATTCATTTCTCCTTCTAGCGTTTTGATATAGTTACTTACAGTCGGTCCTAAAACCGCGTTGACAATCGTCGTACTCATGCGCTCATGTTCAAAAATTTCAGGGAGGACTTCACTCGAAATGCATATGTAGACATCCGGCAGTTCCTCTTGAATGATTTGTTTCACTTTAGCTTCGTTGCTTCCATTCACATACGAGTTAATGAAGCAAACTGCGATGGACTCAGTACCGCGTTTCTTTAATTTCCTAGCCAGTAACCGTACTTCCTCTTCATTGATTTCTGTCAGAACGTTCCCTGAATAGTCGGTGCGTTCTTCCACTTCAAAACGGTCTCTTCTTTGAATATACGGTTTGGCTACATCATCATATGTATCCCATAACTCGAGTTTGGTTCCACGGCGAATTTCTGAAACATCTCGGAACCCTTTAGAGGTGATCAATGCTGTCTTTGGCAATTTTCTTTCAATCAAGGCATTGGTACCCACTGTCGTACCATGGGAAAACACTTTAATATTTTCACAATCTATTTCCGCTTTTGCGATTCCATCTAATATACCAATCTCAGGATTTAATGGAGTAGACGATGTTTTGGTTATTGAAATTTCCTTCGTACTTTCATCAAAAACAAAAACATCCGTAAATGTTCCACCTACATCTATTGCGAGTCTAGTTTGCTTCGTACCTATCATATAATTCCCACCCCTGCTTCAAGATTTAAAATACTTTATACCATTTGAACATTGCTTTCTGCTTATCTCCTCCGGTGGATCTTTACATGTTTTAATGGAACTGTTTAAAAAATAGATATCGAATGGAGGTCAATCAGCAGTTGAATTTTATCGACTTAGGAAGAAACAGTAAAAAAGTGAATGATAAAATAAAAAAAACCAGTTATATCAATAAGAAATAATTGATATAACTGGTTTTGATCTAAGGTTAGCTTCGTTGCTAAACGAAGTCTATTAGATTTGACAGTTATTTTTCATATTCATCTTTTCATCTAAGTCAATTTTGAGACATTGAATACAATGTAGATCAGAAAACTTCGGCAATCTACCTGTATACACTATTACTATATACATTATATCACTTCAATTCCTAATAAAGTCAAGTTAATTTTTAGAATATTGAAATAACTATCCACTCTGGATTTCTGAGGATTCCCTACAAAGAAGAACAAAATTAAGTAAGCATAACTATATAGCTATGCTTACTTACAATCATTATTTATTAGGTGTTTCTTTTTCATCATCATCATCCATATTAGTGAGATATGCTTCTTGAATTCCATTCATCCCGTTCATAAGTTGTTCTGTTGTATATTCAAGACTTCCGACTTTACTACTCTGCTTATTTTTATTATTCTGTTCGACCTTTTTAGAATCTGAATTATCCAAGTTTTTCACCTCCAATGTTTAGGATGTCTAAACATGGAAGAAGTATGTATGATGGCTGGCCCTCAATGAAGGGGCTAGCCTTCACTCTACTCTACGTTACTATGCTTGGAATAAGTTAATTCATGGCTTATAGACTGGCTTAATGAATAATTTAGGCATACTGCATCACACAAAACATGTACACACTGATCAAACAATGAACTTAAAGGCTGGACACTTTTCGTTTCATGGTTTAAACGATTTTTCGTTGCAGCCGGAATCACCAGAACCTCATTAGAAACATTCGCTAAATCCGATTGATTATTCGTAGTAATGGAAATCACCTTGCATCCGATGTCTCTACCTTTTGCAGCAACGGAAATCACACTATTCGTAGAACCACTCCCGCTAATGGCTATGATTAGATCTCCTTTCGCAAGAGAAGGTGTAATCGTTTCCCCGACTACAAAAACGTTTAAGCCAAGATGCATCAATCGCATCGCAAAGGCTTTAGCCATAAACCCCGATCGTCCTTCACCTACAATAAAAACTCTAGTAGCAGGCTGTATCTGCTGCAGGAGCAATTCCGTTGCTCCTACATCCATTTTGTTAAAAACACCGTTCACTTCTTCTAAAATAATCGAGATTTCCTTTTTCAAGCTTCATTCACACCTTTCACCATATTTATCGTTTCCTTAAACAGACGAGCAGCTTCTGCTGGATCTTTTGCTTTTGTAATCGCCGAGCCAATAATAATAACATCTGGACCCTGCCTGATCATTTCTGGCAAGGTTGCAAGTGTAATCCCCCCTGCTACTGCTCTTATTAATCCAGCCTGCTTTCTCATTTTGGCAACGGCATGATCAGCGATCTCCTGGCTATCCTTACTTACATGCTCACAAAACACTGCCTGATTGTATATCTGTAATTGTTCAAACCGGGAATCAGGTACATTCAATAAATCTATCATGATCTGACCTTTGTATTCACGCGCTTTTTCCAGGCATTTTTGTATGGTTACATCGGGTGCAGCTCCCATCACCGTAGCAACATCTGCACCCTCCTCAAAACATAAATCCATTTCGTAAGCCGCATTGTCCATCGTCTTCATGTCTGCAACGATTTTTTTATCCGGAAATTGATTTTTCATTTTTTTAATACTAGTCGTTCCAAACTCTTTAATAAGAGAAGTTCCTACTTCTATCCAATCAATAGAGGATTCCACGGTTCGAGCCATTTCAATGGCTTCCTTCATGTTCATGCGGTCCAGTGCTAGCTGAATGATCATGACGAAACTACCTCCCTTTGCTCGACTGATGCAACCACAGGCTTTTTAACCGTCAATGTGAGCAGAGCTGAAATCAATAAGGAACCGGCCATAAAAATATAGGATGCTCCTGGCCCTCCAGTTAAGCCGTTCAAATATCCAACAAAATAGGCACCTACAAATGAACCAAGCGCCCCCATACTATTAATTAGGGCCATTGCTCCTCCAGCCACATTCCGCGGAAGAATTTCAGGAATGATGGCAAAGAAAGGGCCATAAGGGGCATACATAGCACCGCCAGCAATGACCAACAGAGCATATGAAAGCCAGAAATTCGATGTACCGATCATGAAGGATCCGAAAAATGCGACCGCCCCTACAAGCAGCGATGTCCAAACAAACGTTTTTCGATTTAATGTTTTATCTGAAAAATAGGATAATGTCAGCATCGAAATAACAGCTAACAAGTAAGGCCCGGATGATAACCAGCCCGTTGCTACAATATCCATATGGGATGCCTTTTTAATAATAGATGGCAGCCACATAACAAACCCATATACTCCAATGCTCCACGTAAAGTATTGGATGCTGAGTACGATGACCTGCTTTGATTTAAAAGCTTCACGATAATCTTTTACAGGCTTTAATGCAGCCTGTTCTTCTTGAAGGACAGACTCCATATTTTTCTTTTCTTGATCCGTAAGCCATTTAGCATCTTTTGGACGGTCATTAACAAGCTTATACCAGATAAACGCCCACAGGACAGCCGGAAGTCCTTCAATTATGAACAGCCATCTCCAGTCAAATGCCTTCAATAAATAACCGGAAAGTATCGACATCCATAATACAGTAACTGGATTTCCTAAAATCAAAAAGGTATTGGCACGAGAACGTTCTTCTTTTAAAAACCAGTGGCTTAAGAAAACGAGCATCGCAGGCATAACAGCGCTTTCAACTACTCCCAGCATGAAGCGAATGGGATATAACCACTCCACACTTGTCGCCATTCCCGTTAATGTGGCTAGTCCTCCCCAGAGAATCAAACTCCAGAAAATAAGTTTCTTTGCACTTTTCTTTTCCGCGTAATGTGCGCCAGGAACTTGGAAAAAGAAATAACCAAGGAAAAATAAGGCGGCCAGAAAGGAAGATACTCCTGCTGTAATATTGAGGTCTTCCCCCATCCCTCCTGCTACACCAAATCCATAGTTGGCACGGTCGAGATAGGCGAGACTGTATGTGATGAACACCAAAGGGATTAATCTCATCCACCTTTTCCTCGAAGCTACCTGTAATTGAGCAGATTTCATGATTGAAGCACTCCTTTTTTCATAAAGTGTTCTAGCTCTACCATATTAGGAAACCCCTCATGATCTCCAGAAGACATCACGGCTTTTGCTCCTATCGCATTTCCTCGTACAACAGCTTCTTCATATGACAACCCTTCCAATAATGCGCTGATTACCCCGACAGCAAACCCGTCTCCCGCCCCAACTGTATCAACCACTTTCGTGACAGTAAAACCGGGCACCTGTTTCCTTTCATTTTCTGTAGCAAGATAGGCTCCTTCTTCCCCCAGTTTAATCACCACAAGCTTAACCCCTCGTTCTAGATAATAACTGGCGATATCCTCTTTGTTGCCATATCCTGTTAGAATTTCTCCCTCCTGAATTCCGGGAAGCAGCCAATCCGCCTTTTCTGCAAACTGATTGACGACGTTAATCATCTCCCTCTCATTCGACCAGAGGGTAGGACGAAGATTTGGATCGAATGATATGGTTACATCCTTTTGTTTCAGATGATTCAACACTTGCCACGACAAATCTCTGAAACTACCTGAAATGGCAGGCGGTATCCCTGTTAAATGCAGGTGCTGAGTTAAAGGGAGCTGTTCTAATGGAAAATCCTCTAGGGAAATCTTACTGGCGCTTGAATTCTTCCTAAAGTATTCAACGACCGGATCTCCTTTTTCGACTTTCGATTTCAGCTGGAACCCTGTTGGATTTAGCTCATCCACTAAAATATTCGAGACATCTACTCCTTCAGTTGTGAGCGTTTTCATAATCATTCGCCCGAATGAATCATTTCCGACCTTGCTCATCCATGCAGTCCTGATTCCTAACCTTGACAAGCCAATGGCTACATTGGTTTCCGCCCCCGCCACAGATCGTTTATAACTTAAGCAGTCTTCAAGGCTCCCCGGCTCATCCGCTATGAACATCGCCATTGCCTCTCCCATCGTTAATACTTTAAGCTCGCTCATGGTTAACCCCCTGTTCCATTTTCATATGTGAAATATAGGTTGCTACATTTTCCAAGGTTACTGGGAATTCTATCGCTCTCGGATAGGTACCACTTAACCTTTCTAATAACTCATTCACATCAGACTGCAGTGGCAATGAAATCGGCTCAGTTATCCATTCCTCTTTCTCCCTCTTCACCTGTTTCAAATGAACATAGACAACATATCTCCCTAACTCTTGTGCAGCCTTCATTGGAACCTCATCTGTGTACAGCCAGTTGCCCATATCAAAAGTCAATCGAATCGGAATGTCCAACTTCTCAGAACGGTTCAGAAAATGAGCGATTCGATTTAAATTTCCACCTTCAAGCGTTTGGTCGTTTTCGATGGTAATCTTTAATCCACTGTGGCTTTGCATCTCTTCTACTAAAACCTTATTTACTTGAGTCATATCAGTTTCCGTGAAATGATAGTGTCCTAGAGGCAGCTTTAGCAATTCAGCTCCCAGTTCATCCGCTTCCCTAGCCAGTTGCTTAAAACGTTGCTCATCCATTTGATAGTGAGGGCCGATCAGACATTCAGGAGCAGAATAATAAATGTCTAAGTTAAGCTCTCTGCATAAGGCACCTAATTCTTTCAATGAATCATCTGGGCCCAATAGCTCTCTTCTGATTTCGATTCCATCTGCTCCAGCGGCTGAGATTGATTTTATGATTTCAAGATGCCCGAGTGTTTGAAGTATTTCTAATGGTATTGAATTCATGCATACAAAGACTTTCATATTATCCCTCCTAATGAATGCGTTTTCATCAAAATGGTATCGGTACCATTTTGTGATGAAATAAGACTTCCTTTCTTAGAAGACTTATTTCTGGATATAAGGCGTTGTTTGTCTTATGTTCAGTTTCGCTTGATACGCCATTGTTTGGGCTGGAGACTCGTGCCCGTCAATACGACGCAATATCATTTCCATAGCAGCCACCCCGATTTGATACGTAGGCTGTTCAATTGTTGTAATTCCTGAATAAACAATCGTACTCCACTCTGGATTATCAAAGCCAATCATTGCTAAATCTTTTGGAACCGACAGTTTCTTTTCTTGTAAAAGCAAAATTAATTTTAATAGCACCACACTATTTGCGGTTAATATAACTCGTGCCTTGCCTTCTGAGTCATCTAAAAAGTGCTGAAGCTTGGAATCTACATCATTTAAATCGTCGACATTTACCTCATAAACATCTTTTGAACTCGGATGACCGTGGCTCAATAACGTTTGCTGAAAGGATAGCCGCCGTTCATACCGGGTACTTACTTTGCTTGCTGGTTCGCTGAAAAACGCTATTCGTTCATAGTTTTGGTTGACCAAATAATTGACCGCTTGCGAAGTGGCCTGAAAATTATCCAAGCCTACAGTATCAATTTCAAGATCAGGTACTTTCCGATCCAGCAAGATAATCGGCGTCTTCTGGTCTTGCATCTGTTTTAACATGTCGTGATTTCCGCCGGTTGTATGAATAATAAGCCCATCAATACGATGGGATAGAAGCATTTCAAAATATCCTCTTTCCTTAACCGGATTATTATCCGAGTTGCAAATCATCAGATTATAACCGTTCTGGCTGCATATATCTTCAGCCCCACGAAGGATAGCCGTCGTGTATGGATTGTTAATGTCTGCAACTATAATTCCAATCAAATAACTCTTATTGCTTTTAAGCCCCCTGGCCATGGTACTGGGGCGGTACTCCATTTTGTTGATTGCCAGCTCGATTTTCTTGCGGGTTTTGTCAGAGAGCTCATCATATCTCCCCCCTAAATAGCGGGAAACCGAGGTTTTTGAGACACCAGCTTCTCTAGCGACGTCGTAAATTGTAACTTTTGAATTTTCTCGTTTAACCATTTCATTCATCCATTCGCGAATTTTGGTACCGGTTCCATTTTTATAAATATTAACACATTACCAATGAATGTCAATCTATTTTCAATCTAAAAAGAACATTACATTAAATCACTTGTATTCTTTAGTTTTCCTTTTTAAAAAGTTTATTTTCAGGTAGTTGCACAAACAAAAAAAGCGGCCAGAGGGCAGCCGGATCTTCAATGAAAGCAAGTTTTCAACCTAAAAAAGCCGATTAGTGTACGTTAAAGTATCGACTTCCTTAATTTGTTTAGTTAAACTAACACCACCATTAGCTTAAAAATAAGTTATCCGCAGATTAATAGTTAAATATGATAAGAAGCATTCATGTGGCGGACTTTCCAAAAAAATTGTAAATATTAAAATCTGTCATAGGAGCATCGGTTAAACCAATATTGCGTCCAATAGTTATAATTTGCCCTCGATGATAGGTACTGTGATTCATTACATGGAGAATATATTCAAATCTTGGACGGGTTTCATTAAACCATGGAGTTTCCACATGGCAATCTTTTGTTATTGAACTTTCGGTAAGTGAATTCACATATAGGGCCAGTTCTTTGGAATTGTCCACAATCATTTTAAACACCTCTTCGACAGTCTTATATGATCGATCACTGAAAACCCCTATATCCGGTGTTGACTCCTGCTTTAACACTTCCAACCAAAATTTCTCACCATCAGAAACATGCTTGAGTGTCCATTTGATACTCGGAAAACTCGAAGGTATTTTCTGTTCTATTATTTCAGATGGCTTTGTTTTCAGCCAATCTATCAATTGGGCATTTGCCCAGAGGTTGTAGTTCGCATAGTCTTTCATGAGCGATGTTAAATTCATTTCTTTTGTTTCTGGTTGTTTTTCTTTCATGTTTAACTCTCCTTTGTTTTAAGATTTTTTTCTACCCTTTTCTTACGTTGTTACCTTAAATAATATTCTTCCATATCCCCCTTTGATACCATGTTGAAAGAGTGTAAAACTAAACGGCCACGTTAGCACAATAAGAAAAGAGTTGCCGCAGCAACCCCTACTTTAAACTTAAGCCCCCGTTCATTAAATAAGAGGTCATATTCAAGTCTATCGTTTAATAGTCATCTATCTCATCACTTTGAAGAACTGGACATTTGAAAAAAACCTTAATAGGGTCCTAGTGAACCCCCTGGTATTTTAGGAACCATCCATATCTAATCTTAGTTCTATGTTTTCTTAACTTGGAAGCATTTCAATTACAACATGTATATTTTAGAAATTTGGAACAAATATTATTACAGTTGCAAATCCAAAGGAGGTGGCTAAAATGAACGCACAACGAGCAGAAGAAATTGCTTCTTCGCCAATTATGGCTAATGTGACCTATAATGGGGAAAGTATCTACATTGAGCATGTGGATGAACAGAATGGAATAGCTACAATCCATTCCCTTGATGAACCAAATAATAAACAAAGTGTTTCTGTAACCATCTTAGAAGAACAGTAATTTGTCGTGTATTTCCTCGATACAATAAGAAACCTTCACCTTCGGGTGGTGGTTTCATTTTAGATTAAGTTCAGTTGCCATCTTCTTCTTTAACAATCCATCTCCTTAATTAGAGCCTTTTCAATAAACTGCCACGTTACTTGAAGTAAAACTACCCCTTCCGATATATCATTATTAAATAAAGAACTTATATACTTTATTAACTTAAGAAAAGTCCCTTTATTTATAAATATGTAGTCATCCTCTTGAACTCCGATACCAAGATAAGGCTTTTCGTTCAATTTCCAATAATAACTTTTCTTTTCCTTTGATGTACGAATCCATATCGTAAGGAAATATATATGACAATTCCTCTTTAAGATCACCATATTTTTCTGCAGCAGAAGGATTTTCTCGTAAGTAATTTCGAAAAGCAAGATGACGTTCAATTCCGGGATTGCCTAATTGATAAATATGAACGTGATGAGTTCGGTTATCTCCTCCTTTTTGAAAGAACCTACGTCCATATAATCCGTTTTCTCCTTTCGGCTCATAACCAATCCCTAACATATTCTTGTTAAACTCATCTATTAGATGGATTTTTCTTACCACAGGCATTATGTCAATAACAGGCTTTGCCTTTAGTCCGTAAACAGAAGTACTTCCTATATGATGAATTTCAATTATTTCAGGCCCAAAAATCTTATGTATTACATTAGCCTCTTCCTTATACATAGAAGTCCATTGGTTATTATATTCAGTTACTTCAACTTTTCTTATTTTTAATCCCTCCTCATATATTTCCCATTTTTTATTTTACAATATATTAGCTCGGCTGATCTTATCTATCTTCATACAGATACCGTCTATATTGAAGACCAACAAAGATCTAAAGGGTTTTGGGCAGAAAAAGTGGATTTTGAAGTGCGCAGACCATCCAATGGGTCCAAAAGAGAAAGCTTATGTAGTTCCGATTTTTCAATAAGCTTAGCTTCGAGCATTAACATAAAAAAACCTCCTATCATTTTCTTAATAGGAGGTTTTATAAGGTAAGTCTATAATACTCATTAATCTAGACTTTTTTGCTATAAGAGTATACCTTCAGGATCCTTCGTTCTTCTTAACGAGTAGTGTTCTTGAAATAGAATTTTTAAATCATGTACTATCTGCACTCTTTCAGACGGTCAAAAAATTTGTTATGTCCCTATAATTTACGAAAACTAATAGAAAACTAGTGTAGGTATATTCATATAGCCTCATAATTTTCTAATTCTTTCCCCCGACTTAATGATAATATTCATATTCCATAAATCGCCACTTTCAATATGACTTTCCATCTGTGATACATCAATATCAGTATCGATTTTCACCCTTTTACGCTCTTTTCCTCTTAATCTTACCTCATATGGAGAATCGGTATTCATAAGTGAAATCATTTTCACATCATCTTCGTACTCGTCAAAAAATTCAATAGTGAATTGTGCATCATCCTTGCTGTAGTTTTCAAAAGGAAGTTCGCATTCCCCATGCAATATTGTCTCATTGGTCATTTCAAAACTGCAACTACTTATATCACGTTCATAGGAAATGGCGTAAATGCCAGTTGCAAAATATTTTTGAAACGAACTGGCTAAGAAAGGAGGAGTAATCATTGCAACCATAATAGCCAGCACTACAAATCTACCATGATATTTTCCCAATGATTTCACAAGAAAAAATAGGCTCATAATTAAAAAAATTAATGATGTAATTCCTATATACTGTAATCCATTTACTGATTCAACAGGTATATTTAAAACCAAAGCAACTGTTTCACCATAAGGACTTTCATGTGGGAAAGGGAAATTTAATGCCATAGACACAAATAAAAAAATGAGAGCAAAATATATATATTTTTTATCTTTTATCAATATGAACCACACCTATTCATTTACTATTATTCAGAACACTTCTTACAACAGGTTTTATTATCTTATTTATCTTGTAACAACACAGCGTAAATTTAACATGTAATTTCCTAAAAGGATATATATCAAAAAAAAATCTCCTGCCCCTTAGTTCAATAAAAACCCCTGTATAGAAACAAAGAAAGCATATAAAGAGGCAATAATACTCATATACCCCCAAAATCTTTTTCTATCTTTTTGAAGCTCGGCTAATCCTGTCACCAACATTAACGCTCCTAAGAAAAAAATCATATATGAAGATAGCTCGAAATTTTTAGTGATTAAACCATATCCTGATAAAGTAAGAACTATTATAGAAAAAACGATTCTTAATATTTTTAACAAGGTACCACACCGACCTTCCATATTAACCCGTTATACTAGAATAAAAAAGCTATCCTATATAATAAAAGGGCCTAAGCTACTACAATAACTAATTAGAAAATTTTACCGAACTAGTCCCCATTATACTTCCCCCACCAATTCCAATCACTATGCCAAAAAGTGTCCATTGGGATATATAAATTCCTACTAGAAACAACGATAACCCTACTAGCCCCATTAACAAACCAATTTTTTTATACCTAGGAGCCCCTTTCATAATCTTCTAATAGATATTTACGGATAATTGGATAAAGTTCCAATTATATTAATTTCTAATTAACCTTTTAGCTTAATAAAGAACTGTTATTCAACTAATGCTGCCGGGTTAGTTGAATAGAAAAAGGCTTTACTTCTCATTGAAATAAAGCACCCATTATAAAATAAGACTGCTAATAAATTTTAAGGTGTAAATACATTCCAGTTATGTTACGATACACTGAATGGGTAATTTTAACATTTTATAAACCCATAAAATGAAAACATTAAAGGAAGTGAAATATTATGAGAAAAAGAAAGGGAATTATTTTTATGACTATGCTTTCAGCAGTCCTTTTTTGTGTTTTATTGATTACAATCTCACTATCCCCGCTTGCAGATTTAGGACCGAATGCTAATCAATTCGGGTCTTCAGGAATGTGGATATCAATAGGAATGATACTTGTTTTTTATCTATTGCCCTTAATAATATATTGGATAGGTATAGATATAATGAGATTCGTTTTAGCCTTGTTTTGTTGCGGCGGTCTACTGATAAATTCCACAATAATTGTAGCAGTTTTAGTAATAGCAAAATTTAAAGACATTAGCGCTATATATATTGCTAGTATCACAGGTCTTTGTCTTGCTGCAATAATTGTAAATATTTTATGGTTCTTCATAGCTTTTCGTTCACCTTCAGCTAAGAATAATCCAAATCAAACCGTATTACCTTAAAAGCAAAAAGCCTATAATAAATGCTCTTCATAATGGAGAGCTTTTTATATGCTTATATTTATTCTTAATTATCCTGCTCCGTTAACTGCATAAGAAAAGGCGATCCTTATTAATGAAGAATCGCACCTGTTAGATTAATAACTATTTAGAGATTTTCTGTGTGGAATGGGAAATCGATTATTCAAGATGTCTTCAGCGGGTATTAATTTAATTTTTTTCCCTTGTTGCTATAAATATTGATCTCATATTGATCGTTTTTAATTATATTCTTTCCTTTCTCTGAGTTAAGATAATCTTGAACTGTTTCTTCAATGGCTTCAACAATCTTTTCTGATTCTGAATCAGAAGATGACAAAGTTGTCTCTATAGAAATCGGTAAATAATCAAATTTATCCTGGCCTATCAGCTCAACAAGAAAAAGTTACCCCGAAAATTGAAATGATAAAATAATGTATATAACCGCAAATCCGTAATTTAATAGATAGACCCGCTTATCTTCTTTTTGAAAATAACTTTCAATCCCATCTATTACTGAATTGACCCCTAATAAGGTAAAGAACATAACAAAATAGAAATCAAAATCATTGATAAAGCCCATTACCAACACGAACAATATTGCTAGGCTCATTAAGATTTTTATTATAATAAATGATTTTGTACTTTTCTTTGCCCTTTTTTCAAAAAATAACCCCAATCTAAAACACCATCCTCATTCATTACATTCCTTTTTCTTCAAGCATAATATAAAACGAAATGAATTTGGTATAAATTCTCAATGTTCTTGTTTTATTAACGCCCTTTGTCTTAATAAGAAAAACCGAAATCAAAGATCGATTTCGGTTCATTCTATTTATAAATGGAAAAATCTTAGTTTGAAATATCCTTCTTTTGAAAGAAGAAAAAGGTTAATGCTAAGAAGATAAGGTAATAGATTGCTAGTACACTTATAGAAAATCCAAGAGTTGCTCCCTCAAACATTGAGAACGATTCAGAAATGTAACCTCTTAAATTGAGATGAGGGAATAAGACGAACTTTAACCACTCATTTTTTTCAATAAGTGACTGTATAACTAAATTTAAAGGAGTTGAAGCAAATAAAATAGATATTGAAACGCCTACTGCAAGTGCTTGGCTTTTAAATAATGTGCTTAACATAAAAGCAATGGTTGTGATAACTAAAAATCCTGGTATCCAATAAACCATCATATCAACAAAATAATCGCCTACTATTACAGGACTAAAACCAAAAGATGCAGGATCTAGAATTTTATCTGAATACGACCCATTTCCAAAGAATAAAATTCCTACTATATAACTGAATATAAATAGACTCACAAGTAATAACGCTGCAAATAGTAGTGATGTTATATATTTAGAAAGGAGAATTTTCCAACGTTTATAAGGCCTGATTAACAATTGCTTAATGGTGCCATCTGAAAATTCAGATGAAACTAAGGAGCTGCAAACAATCACAACAAATAGAGTAACAAATGATGTTAATGATGTAGTCCAGTTTGCCATATACGTCCAGTTCGTACGCAAGTCAGGGTTTATATTAGCGTCTAAAAGTTGTTTATTTAAATCGATTTCTTCCATTATCGCGGACTTTTCATCTTCACTAATTTTAGAAGTTTTTAAATCATTCTGCTGTTCTTGTATTTCTGCTTGTAACTCTTGCTTCCAATCTTTACTTGATTCGACTGGATTTAGTTTATAATCAATCAACGCTGTTCCTACAGCTGCCAATAAAAGAAAAACGATAAACAAATATGTAGATCCTTTTGAAAAGATTTTCATCCATTCATTTCTTATCAAGGACATCATACAGACTCCCTCATTTCCTGCTCAGTTATTTCAAAGAATTTATCTTCTAGTGATTTTCTAGTAATGCCTATTTCATAAACATCTAATTGATTACCATTAAAACTTCTGTTTATACTAGCCGTTTGTTCACGTGTGGCTGATACAGAAATTGAATTCGCCTCATATTTAAGAATAGGTATATTACCAAACTGTTCTTGAAGGATTTTTTTAGCTAGCCCTCCATCACTGACAGTAAAAAGAACTTCACTAATTGTTTCAGTTTTTTCATCTACAATATGTTCTTTCGTATGTATGAGTTTTCCCTTTTCAATAACGGCAAAGCTATCACACATTAATTGCATTTCTGATAGTAAATGCGATGAAATTAAAATACCCACGCCCTCACTTGCCAGTACCTTCAAATAATCACGAAACTCGCGAATCCCTTGTGGATCTAAGCCATTAGTTGGTTCATCAAAAATCAGTAAAGACGGTTTATGCAAAATTGCTTGTGCTACACCAAGGCGCTGACGCATTCCTAATGAATATGTTTTAACCTTTTTATCTATGGCATGATCTAATTTAACAAGCTTTATTACTTCTTCAATTCGCTCATTAGATATTTTATTAGGTGACATACGAGCATAGTGAAGGATATTTTTTCTGCCTGTCATGTATTTATAGAATTCTGGATTTTCAACAATGGCACCTAATTGATTCATGGCACCTTCAAAATCTTTATCGAGGTCATATCCATTAATCATGACTGTACCGCCCGTACGATTAATAAGACCTGTAATCATACGAATAATAGTGGTTTTACCAGCTCCATTGGGACCGAGCAAACCAAATATTTCCTTGCTTTTTATTTCAAAGCTAACATTATCTACAATGGTGGCTTTTCCAATTTTTTTAGTTAAGGATTGGACCTTAAGAACTGTTTCATTCATATAATACCTTCCTTTTTGTATATTTACCAAAATCACACAAATGTAATATTACCATATTATGCATATTATTGCTATGCTGATATTTTTCCATATTGGCTATAACATAGTCTCTTAGGTGAATGAACATAGAAAAAATAGATCTAGTGAAGATAATCTATTATAAAAGTATTATCTTATTCAAATGTTTCTATTTATTTGCCATAGAGGTACATGGGATATAATATTCAAAACTCGAATTGTTGCTTAATATGGAAATTATTAAGCAACATCCAGATATTCCAGATGAATTGATTGAAATAATGAAACAAGGATAGAATTAAAAATGCAGGAGCAGCAATGGTTTGAACATCAATTTTTAATAGCAAGAAAAGAATAATTCATAAAAAAAACCTGCATTTACCTGACGCTGCCCCAGATAGTAGTTATAAAGAAAGGGATATTTATTTGCTCGTTTTACTTAACCAATTTTCAACCTTTTTCTGTAGTTGTTCACCTAAATCAGCACCATCTTCTGTATCTTTCAATACCTGTTTTGAATATTTACTAGGAAACATATCTTCAAGTGAGTCTATGAATTCTTCTCCCTCTTCTGTTTCTTTATATTCTTTTAGAAAAAAACAATAAGAAAAACCGAAATCAAAAATAAATTTCGGTCCATCATTTTATAAACGGTAAAACCTTTTCATAATCCCATTCAATCAGTAGAGTCTAGTAGTATCTTCGATTTTCATTTGAATTTCCCCGTTCTTATTAATAGATTCTAAAGTGATTTTTCCCCCACCTGAATATCCTTTTTCAAAATATCCGATTACATATTCTGTATGCTGTTTTCCTTTACTATCTTTATATTGTAGTTTCATCGAATTCTCTCCAAAATCTTCAGTTGGCGTTACATTTAACTTAGTTTCTTCGCCTGGCTGGATTGAGGGAATTTTAATATCAGAGTTTATATGATTATAGGTCAAATATAAACCTGTAATTTCTTTATTCGTTTGATTTTTTACCGTGAATTCAAATCCTTCTTGCTTTAATAATAGAAAATAACTTCCCAATCCAATAATTCCTAATACCAATATTACGCCTATAACTTTTTTCATCTAGCCAACCACAGCTCCTAAAATCTTGTCGCATTTGATACGTCTCTGAATGTTAATTCGTCCTTCAGGAAGATAATTCGTCCGTAGTGCAAAATAATTCGACCTTCAAGAAGATAATTCGTCCGTGTGTCAAACTAATCCGTCCTTCAGGAAGATAATCCGTCTTAAAATTAGAATTATCGAAAATATCTTAACCCCCATTATATGCCACCCATTTAATTTAATATTTCAACAAAAAATCTTTTAACACTGTAAGTTTAAAGATTTCCCGAAAACTCATATCTAGAATTTAGTTGATTCAAGCTTCAAAATATATTCTTCAACCTCTTCGCCTCGTGCATTTGAATATCCTTTGTCCTCATCGGTAATTGCAAACCCGCATTTTTTCAATACTCGAATAGATGCGATATTATCCTTAGCCGCTCGGGCATAAAGAGGTCGAACATTTATTTCATGGAGGAATTTACTCAGTGCATCAGTGGCAATCCCCTTGCCCCAATATTGCTTTCCAATCCAGTAACTGACTTCTGGATTGCCAAACTGTTCAAAGTTTAGAATGTTGCCCACCACACACCCGTTATAAAGTATGATCTTTTTCAAGATATTCTGGTTCGCTAAAATATTCATCCAGTGTTTCAAAAAAGCCTCTCTGTCAGTAGGATCTTTAGATGTGAAAGCAGCCATATTGTTTACAGTAGAATCTAATTGATGCTCGAAAAAGATGGATAGATCACTCTCTCTGACATCTTGCAGTTGGACTTCTTCGTCATTTTTAAGGAATCCCATAAAATTCACACTCACTCCCTGACAGATTTAGTGTCTATCTTTTACATTAGCATTAGGAAAAGATTTCTCAGCAATCAACCTCATTGAAATAAATCAGACCCCATAGTTCAATTAGAACTATTTCTTTTCGGTAATTGCTTATTCAATAAGGTTCGTACTTCATCTACTCCCCTATTTCAGTAAAGAGTATACGTTCGTATCAAATGGAACATCATTTTGATACATATAATTCTTTAAAACCCCTTCCTTCTCAAAGCCCAATTTTATTAATAACTCATTAGATGCTTTGTTTTCTACAAACACAATAGCTCCAATACGCTTTAGATTAAGTTCTTTAAAACCATATGATATGACTTCTAAAACAGCCTCAGTGGCAAGACCTTTGCCCCAATTCTCCGGAAAAAGTGCATAACCTATTTCAGCCCTCTTATGTTCAGAAGACCAATCGTGAAATCCAATTGTTCCGATAATGCCTTCCTTTTCTTTACTTTCAATTCCCCATTTAATGCCGCGTTTTTCATTGTAGTTATTAGCAAAATTCACAACAATATTTTTCACCTGATCTAAACTGGTTAACGGTTTTTGTCCATAATAACGTAATACATCAGGATTTGAAAAACAGTTTAATATATCCTGGGCATCATCTACAGTAAGTTCTCTCAAGATAAGCCGTTCTGTTTCTAATTTAGGAAACATTCTCCCACCCCTTTTTTCATAGTCTTTCACGTTAATCAAACAACAAGCTAGGTAGACCTATTTTTTCAACTGGTTATTTACTATCTTTTCTAAAAGGGCCTTAATTTCTTCATTCTGCTTTGTATGTTTGTGTAAGTCCTTTGCTATTAGAGGTAAGTAGTAAAGGAGAAAAACAGTAATTGCTATAAAAAAGATTATGGATAAAAATTGCTTGAGTTCACTCCTAATGGTCATTTACAACAATGAAAAAATAACATTAATACGATCAAACTGCCTCGTTTAATAAAAAAGAACTGTCATATAGACAGCCCTGATCCACTACTTGACTTGCAGTTAGACAAGTTTGTCGTTATCTTTTTTTCCTAATATAAATGTAAAGTAAGTTAGTAAAAGTGTTAGTATTCCAGTGCCAAATAAGACACTTCCAATTATTATAAAATTATTTTTATGAGTCTCAACCACCATATTGTATTGGTCAGTATCATAGATTCCATCTTCCTGATTATCAAGCCAAGAATCCCCTAGTGAAATGCCAAAATTAATACTTGAAAACATCAGTGCTAGCCCTGTTATTGCTAGTAAAGATGAAATAATCAATAAGTTATTACTATGTTTAGTTAACATGTAGTTTTCCTCATCTCTAAATCTATTTCCACAATAAATAAATGTTACCATATTTTTCTTCACAATTGAGAGTTAATACAAACAGCACCTTAATAAATCAAAGGGTTTGTTTTTACTATGAATTGATGGATTCCACCATTAATACTTATCGGTTGTAGCACCAAGGATAGAGGCGCGGATAAAATCAAGGTTTTGGAAACGTTTAAGTTCCTTCGGTGTACCTGTCACGACCGCTCCATTTAATCAACCTCAATCAAATTATTTTTATCCAAACCAGCACTTGATGTCCTTCTGCATGGATGGGCCACTGGTAAAATCGATTTCTTCTACTTTTTTTGATTCATTGATTATACGGAGAGCTAGAATTGAAAGGGATGAAGAGTTTATTATATTTAGTATTATTTTCCTAAGTAGTTGTGTAAATTAAGAAAAAATCTTTCTTTTAAGTACGAATGTCCGATAACTGCGTATATGCCACCTCTTCTTCTTCTTCAAAAATGAACTACGCTATTACAACTAAGGATATTGGCATCATATATCCTCCCTATTCGTTTCTCTGTTTGTTACATGTATTAACAATTCTTTAGTGCCTTCGAGGTGTTTTTCCTTAACTGCGCCTGAAAAAGTGATAGTTTAGCGAATTGTTTAAGGCAAGAAACAACGAGGAGGACAAACATGAAAAAAATATTATTTACGATCATAACGGCTTCTATATTCATTATTGGAATTTGTATGCCAACTAGAGGTGAAGCTGCCGTTGGAGATCGCACACTTTCGTATGGAACGAGTCATAGTGATGTAAAGGAGCTACAGGAATTATTAATGACAAAAGGGGTCTTCCCCTATCATGAAGCAACAGGCTACTTCGGTCCGATTACAAAAGAGTCTGTAAAGAAGTTTCAGGAAAAATCAAGACTAAAAGTTGATGGAATAGCAGGTTCACAAACGAACCAGAAAATAAAAGTCCTGCGCAGTGGGGATATTGGCAAGCCTGTAGCTGAACTACAAAGGCTATTGAAGGTATGGGGTGTTTACACTTCAACGGTCGATGGCATATATGGCACTGGTACAAAGCAGGCCGTTTCAAATTTTCAAAAGCAAAAGAGTTTATCGGTTGATGGAATTGCAGGAGCAAGGACTTTAGGCAAATTAGAGGAGAAAGCCAATTTAGTAAGCCAAAATGTTAAGGAGCTGACCGTTGCAAGCACAGCTTATACGGCAAGCTGTTCTGGATGCTCCGGCACCACGAGAATGGGCGTCGATTTAAAAAAGTATGATGATGCAAAGGTGATAGCAGTCGACCCGAATGTGATTCCTTTAGGTTCTAACGTGGAGGTTGAGGGTTATGGACAAGCCATCGCGGTAGATACGGGTGGAGCGATCAAAGGTAATAGAATTGATGTTTTCATCCCAAAAGAAGCGGATGCTTTAACGTGGGGAAGAAAAGAAGTGAAAGTAAAAATAATAGAATGATTGAATACGGCTCCAGCGTTTCAATCTGAATCTGCTAAATAAATAGAGAGAAAGAGCATGTATTGAAAACTTAAAATACATAAACAATTATTAGAAATATCAAATTAAAAAGAGCATCAAGTGTTGATGCTCTTTAATTTCTTATACTAAATATAACATCTCTAGGAAACTTCAGATTAACCTATTTCTAATTCCATTTAAATATTCGTTAATCCTTCAAGAATGTACCTTGCCGATACTCTAGGTAAGCTTGATCAATTTCCTCTTCTGTATTCATTACAAATGGTCCACGGGCAACAACTGGTTCCATCAAAGGTTCTCCCGCATATAAAACAATTCGCAATGGTTCAATTGCTGTTATATCCACTTCACTTTCCTCTGATTCTTTCCCTGCACCCAGCCACAACACTTGACCCTTTGAAGCTTTCATTTCGTTTTTACCGAATACTCCACTTCCTTCTATTAGATAGATCATTCCGTTGTAGCTACCCGGCAAATTCTGTGTGACCGAAGTTCCAGGCTCTAGAAGCATTTCCACCATCGTAACAGGAACATGGTTTTTCGTCGCAGAGATAACATCCTTTGATGAACCAGAAAAGACGCGGATGATAGCTCCTTCTTCTTTTCTCACTGGCATATCTTTTCCCATTAAATTTTGATATCGCGGTGTTGTCATTTTTTTATCGCGTGGAAGATTGACCCAGAGTTGAAGCGAATGGGCTGTAACACCTTCAGAAGGCACCTCATTATGCACAACGCCGCTCCCGGCTGTCATCCATTGGACATCACCCGGTCCGATTATTCCACCATCCCCGGTATGACTGTCATAGTGCTCAATCGTTCCATCAATAACAAATGTGACCGTTTCAATCCCTCTATGTGGGTGAATATCAAATGAACCTTTTTGAAATTTATCCTCCATCATTAAAAGAAAGGGATCACTCTTCTCCCAATTTCCTGGTTCAATGACTGGTCCCGCAGTATGAATCGGACTATATTTTTGAAGTTTCACATCTCTTACTTCAGCAATATCACGTTTGAAGATATTTTTACTTTCCATGCCTCTATTCATCCTCCTTGAAGTTACTAGTAAACTGATAAAGTGCCATTACTATATTTCTTCCTTTTTAGCTACTCAATAACTTTCCTAATGCTTTGAAAACAAGTTTCGCTCCAATCACATACCTGATTTAGGATTCCTCCTGTATGGGATTAGGCACTTCCATTTGTAAACTATATCTATGAACCTTTATCATCATCTCATGCAGATTCTTCTTTTCAGTGTCATCCAATACATCAAATAATGAAGCTTGAAAATCTGATTGAATTGGCATTACTTTTTCCATTAAATCTTTCCCTTTTTCAGTTAATGAAATATATTTAACTTTCCATTGTTGATCCCGAACAATCAGATTATCCTTTTCTAACCTTGTTAACATATGTGATACGCCTCCACGACTGATCGTAAGGTGCTCCGCCAATTCCAGTTGTGAAACAGGTTGATGAATAAGCACTTGTGCCAACATATCAAATTGCGCAACAGTGACGCCAAAATGTTGTAAATGATCATTCGAAAGCTGGTTACTTCTTTGATAAAAACGAACCATTCGCAACCAAATCAACAAACTCAATTTATTATCATCGGTAAACCCTCGTCTATCCATATTTGACCATCACCTCTCCCCTTTGATACACCCTCAGTTTACTAGTAACTTGATAAGTAGTCAAATGGCATTAGTTTATCATACAAATTCCCCCATATAGTATAGCCATTCTGTTTCTAATATAGAAGATTTTCTCTCATCTAATGAGAGATTTTGGGAGAATTATTGTAGTAGCAAAATAAAAGAGAATGTTAAACCTAGAATAATATCAAAAAAACACCTCATACCTTGGTTTGCGATTTACGAGAAATCACTACCAAACGGCTAAGGTGTCCTTATAGGATACTATAATTTAATTTAACATTTTCAATATCAATTCAGGGTGCATAAAAGAAATTTGTTTCTACATCTTTCTATAATTAATTATTGATGTATATTTGTAATAATTGTGTTATCTTTTATTTCTCCATTCTCGGAGTAATTGTCCACATGGAAACTATTTTTTTCTGCACTGGTTGTAATTTCATTTTCTATGATAGAAAATCCTTTTGTATATTGTATAAACAGGCCAATTCTTCCAATATCCGAAAGAGTGTTGTGCCTTATTTTAATATTATTTGTATATCCCTTATGTTGATATTTCAAATCTGGTTCATCTACTAATAAACCATCCGTTCCTATATTTTCAAACGTATTATCACTGATTGTTACGTTACTAGCAAACCCCAAATATATGCCACGGTACGCATTGGAGATCCTATTATTTGAAATAGTTACTCCATCAATCCAGTTGAGATAAATATTAGGCTTTTGATTGCCACCAAGCTGATTATTAAAGACATTTTTTGATATAATGAGGGACTCTATTTTTGCAACGTTTGTAGGGCTAGGCCAACCCTCTCCATATATATTCTCTCTGCGCGTATTTTGAAATATATTATTCGATATTGTTGTGTTACTACCTGATTGTGGAAGTCCTGTTTGAATACCATTAGATGTTTTCGAAGATTCCCCTTTTCCGTCTGGATTGGAAAGTGCAATTCCTCTGTTATTATTTAAAAAGGTATTATCTTGAATAGTCGTATCTTTCCATTTAAAATTACGAATGCCTACGAAGGTAATACCTTCAAATGTATTATCTTGTATCATGATATTAGTGCTGAACTTATTGTGAACAGAACCATGATTCCCAATGCCGACTGGCCAAGCAGTTGTTCCTTTGGTTCCACTTGCTCCAAAATAGGAGTTGCGAATTGTTACATTTTTTGAAGGGGTTCCATCATAAACGCCATATTGACTAAATCCCAATTTAGTATGCTCAGATATTTGGATTGCCTCTGAATAGAAGCGAGAATGGTCAGGTGTTGTGTCCTTAAACCCTAAAAATTTACTATTCTCTATTACAACTTGTTCGGAAGCATTAATATCTATTGCATGATCGCTTGCTACATCTCTAACCTCTATATTTCTTATCGTAATATTTTTCCCTCTTGCAATACCAATAGCATTGAACGGGTCTGGATAGTTTTTAATATTACCATTCCAAATACCACCCTCAATCGTGATATTACCATGTCCATTATAATCCGTATACATTGCTCCGGCATCACCATTAACCATTATCGTATTGTCATGACTGCGTAGCAGCTCAGCCCCTTCTTCAAGGACTAAATGTGTGTTCTTATATATGCGTAACGTGCTTGTAAGCTTATAGGTTCCTTTTGGAATGACAATCTTGATCGGGGTGCTACTTGTCTTAGCTAAGTCTAAGGTTTTTTGTATTGGTTTCGTATCGTCGCTCCTTTGATCTCCTTTAGCACCAGCATCTTTTACATTAATAACAGACTCAGAAACAGTCTTTGAGACAGGCGAATATTCATTATTATTCAAAGATATGATTCCCTTGATAATAACTAAAACGATTAAAACAAAACAGGCGATAATCAAAGGTACCTTTTTAGGTACGTGCTTAAAACGGTGTATTTTTTTCATTTGAAAGATGATTCCTTTTTTCTGGATAAGTCATTTTACTACAATCTACTTGAGCGAAAATCCCTATTTCATGACCTTCTATAACCAAATCCATTACTTTTAAAGAGTTTCATTTATACCATATTATCCTAAATTAACTTTGAAAGTATAATGGGTAATAAATTTTCTACTCATAATCGTTTAAAGAAAAGCCTAAGTCCATATAAATTTGGGACTCAGAGTCGCATAAAACGTTTTTATTTAACTCTGTCTACTTTACAAGGCTCATTCGTAGTAGTTGCTTATAACTTTAGGTCAGCTTTAGTTAAGCCTTAATCAATTGTTTGTTCTCTTGTCCTTGCCTATCACTTTGCAAATCTTGCATTACAAGTTTATTCAATCTATTCATAAATTCTTTATAATAACCTGACTGATAGTGGGAGAACGTTTTCCCGAATGGGTGATCATGTTGTCCAATATACTTAGTATCTTTTAGGTTAATTACCTTACAACCGGGAATGCACTGTATGAACCAAGAATTTAGCTTATCCCAGAAATAATTATTCCTTTGAATAATATGATTCCGTGGGAACTTTTTGATAGAGCCATCTGCATCATAATATGTTGAGGTAAAGCCCCCGATATTAAGGATGATGCGATCTTCAGGAAGGTATTCTTTAATTTTTTCTGAAAACTGAATCATAGCTTCTTTCCATAAAGCAAAGTAAGTATCATTGTTGTCATGAGTAACTACTTCATAATCCATGAATTCCTTAAAGTATTTGCTTTGCCTTAAAGCAAGGCTTGCACTAACGATAGTATCATCATTTATTTTAATTATGTCACGTGCAGCATCTGCATATAAATCAATGATCAAGTATTCAGGACGCAATTCTTTAATCTGATCAAAGAAATTCTTCTCAAAGTCGCTCTGAATAAAATACTTGTTATACTCTGATACATCATCCATCTTAGCAACATCTATTTGCATAGGATTGGAAACCATGCTGATAATGGATGAATGGAATTGGGTTAATACACATTTATAATTCTGCTTATAAGTTGGGTTAAAGTAGTTTGTTGAATTGAATGGATTTCTACTAAAACACGAGCCTAATACTGCAACTTTAACCGCATCATGTGAAGGTTTGTTAGAGTCTATAAAATAGAGAGAGAAGTTGCCTAATCCGTTTACATATGGTTTAAACTTATATGATGGATTAGCACTCATAATTTCGTATGTAAATTTCTCTTTTTTTAGATCTTCAAGTGGCTTAACCATTACATCTATGATTCTACCATCCAATGTAGTTAAACGTACAAACATATCCCATACATCTCCATGATGAATAACTTCATCGTTAAGAAGCTCTGCTACAGATAGTTCTGCTTGAAAATGGGCATTTAACAAGGATAAATGCGATACTTTTTCTGTATAGTAAACATTTTCTTTTCCAACCGTATAGCGCTTTTTTATAATTAGATATGATTCGAGCTCATCGAAATTCCAGACATCATATTCAGGAGAAGAAACTGTCCCTAAAAGATGCATAGTATTGTTTTCAAATTTCAGCTGTGAAAGGTTTATTTTTAGTTCACTAGGCCTAATCAAAAGGGCGATAGAATTCTTCCCCGTAACATATGGCTTGGTTCTATATAAATCATTATGGGAAAAATTAAAATAATTGAAATTAAAAAGTCCTTTAGTTCCGCTTGAACATAGTAATGGAGCTTCAACAACTAATCCATCTTTGCTTGTTACTTCGATAAAAAGGTCCCAAATAAGGTTCTTATTCAATTGATATTTTTCAAATAAATCATTAATGTTTAAGGAGAAATTTAATGGATTTACACCTGTAACAGGCTCAATTACCATAGATTCGTAATACTCGAAAAGGTGCTCTTGCTCTCGTTTTTTCACCATTAATCTAATAGAATAGTTATTCCAATCTTCTTGTTTCAAAATTGCTGAATTACTCATTTGAACTGATAAATTGAAGACTCCCTCATTAAATGAAGCTTTGCCGATGGTTGCTTTAATATCGTTTTTTAATACAAATATAGATACTCCGTTTTCTCCTGTAATGTACGGTTTTACTTTAAATTGTTTATTATCTAAACTCACATAATCATTTATGCTAATTTTTAGTTGGTTGTCTGTTTCTAGTTTGAAATAATCATCCCCAGACAATAAAAACAAGTCCCATATCATTTCATTATTTAGAGAAATCCCTTGAAGAAGAGTGTTTATATCTTTCTCAAAAACAAATTCACTACCGTTAATATTCAGTGGAAATGAATACTCCTCTGGATATTCTAATCCATGTTCAATTTCTCTTCTTCTAATACAAAGGGAACAACTTTCTTCTAATGAAACTTCTGCTTTACCATTTAGCGATAATTCACCATTACTATATCCTAAATTAGTTACTAAAATTGTCATACGTACCGTACCCTCCATAAGATTGAATACCCTTAATTTATTGTTCCACCTAAGGAATTTATAGGTTGTTTATTCATGCTGTGAGTATTTTCTTCTATTATATCTTCCCAAATTTTACCAATGTTATCTATTTCGTATCGCTTAACACTTTCAAGGCCTTTTTCGGAAAATGCTTTCCTATTTTCATAATCCTCCATTAGCGCCATTAGGGCTTCTGCGAATTTCTCAACATTACCATCTTCAACAAGTAAACCATCTTCATTATGGGAAATAATCTCACTTGGCCCTTTTGGACAATCAAAGCTCACCACTGGCACTCCACATTGCATAGCCTCTACAATAACCATTCCAAATCCTTCAAATCTTGAACTTAATGCATAAATAGAAGCTTTAGAAAGTTCAATATCTATATGCTGAGTCGAGCCCATTAAAATCACATGATTATACAGTTTATACTCTGAAATTAAATCTTGAAGATTATCTTTTTCACGGCCGTCTCCAAAAATTTTGAGCTTCCAATCCGGATATCGCTGATTGACAATTTTGAATGCCTCTATTAATAAATCAAATCCTTTTTGTGGTACTAAACGTCCAGCGGCAATTATGGTCTTAGAATCCAAAGGGGATACGACACCTTGTAAATTTGGAATAGAGTTGGTGATTTTTCTAACTTCAACTCTTCCATCTTTAAGTAGTTCTTTGTAATCCTTTGTATCTTCATCTGTTAACGTGGCCAAATAATCCAACTTAACATAATGTTTAATAATGGATTTCTTCATTCCCTCAGGATAGATGGAGAAGTTTAAGTGTTCTTGTCCAATAATGCGAACTTCTTTATTTGCATATTTACTTGCAAAGATGTTAAAGCTTGGTCGAGTGGTGACTAATATCCCCGAATTAATAGTTTTAATTATGTTATACAGCTTTATATCAGTTAGCAAGGAAAAGAAATGATATCCCTCGTCATCTGTATGAATAAGTTTACTTTTGATTTTAGATAATTTATTAGCTGTTCTCGTTTTTAAACTTGTATCATCTTTTCTTCTGCTAACTACATCGTGTAGGACAACGACCTTGATTCTAGGATCTATTTCAAAAAAAGGCACTTTCCGATAACGGAAGACACTAATGATTTCTATATCGTAACCAGATTGAGCTAAATAGTTAGTTACGTTAAGAACAGTTCGTACTGTGCCACCCATTCCATAAATATCAAACACTAAGAAACGAATTTTCACAACAGCTACACCCTTTTTCTATTTAATTTTTAAATACGGCTTCTATCGTTCGTTTAGAGGCTTGTCCGTCTTCTAAATGGCAGAACTTTTCTCTGAAATTCTTGAATCTCTGATTATATAATTTTTCTATTTTATCAATGTTTTCAATTGCATGGAAAAGTTGCTGTTCATTAAGGACAATAGGTCCTGGAGCTTCCGTCTGAAAGTCCATATAGAAACCACGAACCTGGGAACCATAACGAGATAAATCATATGTGAAGAAAATAATCGGTCTGTTTAAATTGGCATAATCGAACATAACAGATGAGTAATCCGTAATTAATAAATCAGAAATTAAATATAATTCCTGAATATCGTCATAACTTGAAACATTATAGATAAACTCTTCATACCCCTGAAGCCTAATACGGGTAGCATCCCGGTAATGTAATCGTAATAGTAAAACGTATTCTTCCCCGAATTCTTCTTTGAACCTTCTTAAGTCAAATTTAAATTCATATGGCTTATGTTGATTTCCGTTATGAAAATCATAGTCTCTCCATGTAGGGGCATATAAAATAACCTTTTTGTTTTTTGGGATATTAAGCTTTCCCTTAATTTTCTCGGTTTTCTCTTCAAGGTTTGTTTTATAAAAAATATCATTCCGAGGATATCCTACATCTAACATCTGTTTATCAAATCTGAATGCTCTCTTTAAAATTGTAGACGTGTACTCATTTGGTCCAATGAGATAATCCCACCTTGCATTTCGTCTGCTGATCTGAGGTGATGTGTTTTCTGCATAAGATAAAGAGTTAGGATCTATATCGTACCCTAGCTTTTTCAATGGTGTTCCATGCCATGTTTGTAGGTGGACTGTCTTATTCCTTTTTTCATAAAAATCAGGGAAGTTCCCATTATTTACAAAATATTTTGATGTAGCCATATAATAGTAGTATTTGAAAGAGTGTGGTCTGACCAGAATTGGATTCCCTGGAACTTCTTGCTTAAGATTATTTAAGACCCATATAGGTTTAATATTCTGTTTTTGCTCAAGCATTTCTTCATAAATTGCTTTAGGACTACATGAATAGCTTTTCCCATGAAAACTTTGGAAAATAACATTTTTTCGGTTAATTGGAAGAACCTTATTACAAGCCTTATAAAAGCGGAGACCCCATTTAGTCAAGATTCTTTTATACTTACCATTTTGTTTAAGACGATCCTCTAAGGTTGAAATCACCTTTGCCGGGTCAATATTCATAGTAAATGGTACAAAACCTTTTTCAAGTTGAATTTCACACTGAATTAGATCAAAGCTAATATCTTTAAGCAATGAATCGCTCATTTCTAAAAGGCCTTGAGAACCTAAGTCTGCGGATACAATAAATTGAAACTCAAGCTTAGTTTTTCCTGTTTTTTCAGTTTGCCATGTGACAGGAAGTTCATATACGACACCGTATTGTGCTTTAATTGTTAATTTTCCTTTAGTAGTTGCAGGGAAGTCGATATTAGGAGGTTGTATATTTAGCTTTCCTACTATAGAAAGAATCCCTTTTTCTATTTCAACCTTTTCAATAGACTTAACGGCAAGATAGTCCCGAGAAAAAATGGATACTTCCTCATGGAGGGTATAATAAGGCTTTACAGCAAGAATTTTCCCTTCTGCATCGGATAACATCATCTGTGGTATTGAGATTAACTTTTGTTTATTAGTAATACCATCCAAACGCGTTACTAAACGGTTCATTTGTCCATCCACCAAAAGATATAAATCCCAAACCCCGTCTGTAAATATGCCCCTGTCCACAAGTTCTTTTACTTCGAATGTGTGGGTGAAATAAGACTCATTGATTTCAATATCTATTTGATATTCTTCAACAGACTGACGCTCTCTCACAACAATATGAGCGTTATTGTAGGATACTTCATTGGCTTTATCTCGTGAGATTACTCTTCCTGATAAAGTGATTTCTCCATTTTCAGAATAAATTGCTTCGACTTCAGCCTGTAAGTTTTCTTTTGTCACAAATAAAGCCATTCCTTGACTCTCTTCATCTATATTAATGTAAATATTCTTAATACCTTCAGAAGTCTGGAAAACTGCTGTTTTATTAAGGTCTACAGCAGGTGGAATTATTATTGGTAACATCATCTCTTGGTTCTCAAAGGTCACTTTGATGAATAGTTCTGTAGATTGTTCATCTAACAACTCATAAGAATTTTTTGAGAAGTCGAGGCGAATATCGAACCCTGTCCAATTATATTTATTATCTGGTTGACCAAAAAGTGTTGAAACATCACTACGAGCCACATTATTAATATCAATATTTATATCTTTATTACTAGAATGAAGAATAAGTTGCTTCCTCACATCTTCAGACTTTTTCACATCCCAAGATGGAACTAGGAAATAGCCACTTAACAATAGAGTTCCGTTTTCTTCTAACGCTATGTTTTCTACTCTGAGGATAGCTTTACTTTCCTCACATCTAAAAGATAAATTTCCTTTGATTGTGGAATAGGGGAGAAATGAGATATTTGAATTTTTCACATAAAAAGGAGGGAATTCAATCGATTCTGAAAGTTTATTTTTAACTCGAGTTTTAATTACAGTTCCATTTTTTTCTTTTTGTAAATAGGCATCCCATATTCCTGTTGTAAGATAGTTGATATGGTTATCTATTGAAATGTCCACACTAAATATTTCTTTTCCTTCATGCTCGTTTATAGGAAACTTCAAAACCTGTCTAGATGTTCTATCGATTAAAGTGAAGAAAGCCTCGCCCTCACTTAACGCTTCATCAGTTTTTAATATGATGCTAATTTTCTTTGCTTGATACTTTATATCAAACAAAGAACACTCTGATTGTTCTTTAGGAAGCCATAATAATTCTAAAACCTTCAATTTGCATTTGCACCTCTCAGTTATTAACTCTTAATTTTTCTGTTGGTTTAAACCATTTAATAAAATATTAATTAAACAATTCGCTTGAGCAAGCAATAAATAATACGATTGTTATATAAAACTTATTTACAAATAATTTATAAATAATTTACAAAATCTTAATACCATTATATATATTTTTTAACAAAACTGAGTATATCATACCATTTAGTTACATACCATAAGGATTTTTTTGTTATCATTTTATAAGGATCGTTCTGTTTAGAATTATAAAATTTCATCAAATATATTAAACGGTTTATGGTACTTTAATTGACGTATAGGCTTTTTTAGAGATTAAACACCTCTTCTATGTACTTTGCAATCATCCACCTTAGTATAATCCCTTGACCCTTGGTCTTTTCCTATTAGCTTTTCCGAATTGTCCATGTAGGAGTATCTACTCATAAGTATTTAAAGAATAGTCATTCATTAAACACTATCCTACCTTTCCCTCCATATTGCTGAACTAATTGGATCTCAAGCATAAAGACATAGAAAATCCCGGATAAGGGACCTTTTTTCATGACCATTATTCGGGATTTTGTTCAAGTTCACAATGAAGAGAGTTTTTTTATACAAACAGAGTATTTTTGAAAGGATTTAAAGTTAAAGATAATTCTCATGAGATTTATGTAAAAAAACTACTTAACTGCCTTATGCTTTTTGAGTATACTTTCCAATTCTCTTAAAATGTCGTCTCTCAATTCAGGACGTTGTAGGGCAAATTCAATGGTAGTTTTTACAAAGCCATCTACAACTCCGACATCATGTCTTTTCCCTTCAAAATCATAGGCAAATACTGTTTGAATTTCGTTTAGTTTTTGAATGGCATCAGTTAACTGAATTTCACCACCAGCACCCGTTTCATGCTTAGCTAAAAAGTGAAATATTTCTGGGGTTAAAATATATCTCCCCATAATGGCTAAATTAGATGGAGCTGTTCCTTGTTCTGGTTTTTCAACAAAGTTATTAACTTCGTACCTTCTACCATCTTGAGTAAGCGGGTCAATGATACCATACCTATGCGTTTCGCTTTCATTAACGGATTGTACGCCAATAATAGACGAACCTGTCGCATCATATTCATTTATTAATTGACGCAATGAAGGTACCTCGCTTTGAACGATATCATCACCTAAAAGTACGGCAAATGGTTCATCTCCAATAAAATTACGGGCACACCAGATAGCATGTCCAAGGCCTCTCGGCTCTTTCTGCCTAATGTAATGGATATTGGCTAAATTTGATGGATATTGTACTTTCTCCAATAAATCAAATTTTCCATGATCCCTCAAATTATTCTCTAGCTCATAGGCATTATCGAAGTGATCTTCTATCGCACGTTTATTCTTTCCTGTGACAATAATAATATCTTCAATGCCTGATTTTACAGCTTCTTCTATAATATATTGAATAGTTGGTTTATCCACTATTGGTAGCATTTCTTTTGGCATTGCCTTTGTAGCAGGTAAAAACCTTGTTCCCAATCCCGTCTGCAGGTATAATTGCCTTTTGTACTTTTTTCATTAATTTGTAGCTCCTTCATATTTTAGAAAATGTAAAACAAAAAAACCTTTCAACAATTACAATTGTTGAAGTTTTATTAATCAAATGGATACCTCTTATAATTTTAAAAAAATTCATATAGGTAATTAACTGATTATTTTTCCAGTATTTATAATGAATTGAAAAAACACTAAAAATTTCTTAATCACATTATTGATAGTAACATAGACTCATTTTTTGTAAATATTTTAGCCTACATTCAATAAAATTTGTAATTATTAATATTTTGAGGTAATTTCATATTTTGATGATGCCTTTTACTAGCATTTTTCCCCATAGCTTCTTAGTATAACTACGGTGGAAGTGAACCTAATCCATCAGATTTTGATTTTTTCAATTCATTAGAATAGGTAATACCAGTAAATTGGTAGCAAAGAACGTGGCTCTAGAGGGTAAAAAGGACGTATCATCCATAGTTATATTGACATACTACATGGTAGTAATCCCAAAACAAAAAGAAGTATCGAGGATTTTCCTTTGATGAGGATATTATTGATAGTGTAGACAAAAGGAAAAGGTTAGAATTAGTAATCCAAGCACTAGTTTGCCCAATGGCGGTATTCGCCAGTACAAGTTGACTCTATTATAGAATGGAAGAATATTGATTTACTTATAAATATAAATACACCTATAATATATTCAATCTTTGCCATTCCATGTTAGTCAGGTACGTTCACCCATTTTATTTTAATGGATATCCCTGACTTATTAGGCAATATTCTGAGATGCTCTCATTCTCTATTCTAGATAATCAAAGAGTTAAGTTCCCTTCGAATATTGTCACTGCATTTCCAGAAAGTTTAACTATATCTTCTACTACTTCAACCTTTATTACGCCCCCTCTTTCTGACGCTTGATAAGCTTGAAATATATTTTTATTCAGCTTACTTTTCCAATATGGCCCTAAACAACAATGTGCAGATCCTGTTACATAATCTTCATTAAGGCCTTGGGCTGGAGAAAAGAAACGAGAAACAAAGTCATATTCACTCGAATCTGATTGACTCGTTACAATGATGCCGCGAATCGGTAACTGAGCAATTAAGTCTATATCGGGATTTAAGTTTCTTACGATTTCTTCTGATTGAACTTCAATTAGGTAATCCCATTTGTTTTGACCAACATAAGTAGGAACAACTCCTAAAGCCTTAATTAGTAAGTCAGGAGCAATAGCCTCCTTCTCCATTAATGACGGAAATTCCAACTGTACCATTCCATCTACCAATTTTGAAGTAAGAACTCCACTTTTCGTTTGATAGACAATTGGTTTATTCTTTTGTACGTATCCTTTTCCCCATAAAAAGAAAGAACTTGCTAGTGTTCCGTGACCACAAATAGGTATTTCAATAGAAGGAGTAAACCATCGTAAATTACATTCATTTTTATGAAGATTAATAATAAACGCAGTAACAGGTAAATTAGTCTCTTTAGCTACCTTTTGCATCCACTCCGGATCCTTTTCCTCACTAAGCAAACAAACAGCAGCTGGGTTCCCTCTAAACGGTTGGTCTGTAAATGTATTGATAATAGTTAATTCCATCAAGTAAGCCTCCGGTAAAAAGTATTGTTAGTTACATATTTCGACTCCAAAGATCACAATCCCTTTGTAAACCTTACTCAAAATTTTGGTTAGTTGTACTAGGATGCTTAAACACCTTCTCCAACTTCGTTAACACATTACCACTTTCATCTTTTCACAAAAAATCCTTCTACCAGTGGTATCGGCATAAGCTGCTCGTTATTGACTACTTTATTAAAATAATAGAAGCACTTATTTGGCAATTCAGCTTCAAAAGGCAAAAACAAAAAAATAACATTTTTTTCAAACCGTTTTGATGTTTGTCTCGTTACCTATAGTACAAAGAATTTTTCTTGAAAGGAGAGAAGAAAGACGTGAAGAAATTTTTTTTTGTTGTTGGCTTGATATCAATAATGATTGTCGTGTTAGGATTTTCAACTGAAACGGATTCTAAACAGGGTCTAGCTGTCAACGATGTTGTAAAAGTATACGGCCCAGGTGGACCTCTTGGACCAATCAAGGAATTGGCGGATCAGTTTACTAACGAAACGGGAATAAAAGTTGAAGTAACTGCAGGACCCGAAGCAAAATGGATTGATCAAGCCAAACAGGATGCCGACATTATTTACGGAGGGTCCGAGTATATGCTGACTGATTTTATGCTTAATCATCCGGGTATCATTAATGAAAAAACCCGTACAGAATTGTATTCACGTGCAGCCGGAATTTTGGTTAGAAAGGGAAACCCCAAGAATATACAGTCTTTAGAGGATTTAACGAAGAGAGGCGTAAAGATTATAGATGTTAATGGAGCTGGACAACTGGGACTATGGGAGGATCTAGCAGGAAGAAAAGGGCTTATTCCAGGAATTAGTAGTAATATTGTCATTTCAGTAAAATCTAGCGCAGAAGCAATCGATTTATGGAAGGCAAATTCTAAATACGACGCCTGGATTACGTATGAATCCTGGCATTACCGTCTGTCAGACGTGACAGAACTGGTTCAGCTTCCTGAAGAAGATAAGCTCTATAGAGGAACTCCAGTAAGTATAACAAGCAAGACCAACAATAAAAAAGAAGCAAAACAATTTATTAATTATCTAAAATCTGATACATCCCATAAAGTGTTTCAAAAGTGGGGATGGAAATAAATAAGTGAGGAGTGGGATTATATGAAAAAATGGATGTTTATTTTAATGACTTTGACAATGGTGTTGGTTTTAGGAGCATGTGGAAATGACGCTAAAGATTCTATTACGAAAGATCAAGTGGTGAATAGCACAGCTGATGATACCGCCGATAGCCTGAAATCATTGGAGAGTGGAACAACGAGCGAGTACCTTGCTGATTCCAAAGGAATGACACTGTATTATTTCAAAAAGGATGAATCCGGAAAAAGCAATTGTTCTGGTGAATGTTTAGAAAATTGGCCGCCGTTCATGGCAAAGGATTTCAATGTGCCAAAGGGCTTTGACAAAAAAGATTTTGGAACAATTAAAAGAGAAGACACTGGGACAGAGCAAGTAACTTACAAAGGATTTCCGCTTTACTATTTTGTAAAGGATAAACAAGTGGGAGATGTCAATGGTGAAGGTGTGAAAGATGTTTGGTATATTGTAAATAATGAAACAATTTTTCCAAAATAACAAAATATAGGGAACGATCAAATAAAAGTGATCGTTCCTGTTGTTTGTTTTCCAAATTTACTTGGTGAGGAGTTGCAGGTGCGATTGGAAGAAAAACTTGATAAAGAATTAATGGCATTAGTAAAGAATAAGTATCGTCCTGCTCTGGAAGAACTTTATGACCGGTATATTAAATTAATCTATGGCTTTATTTTTAAATTCACAAATGGAAATGAAGAAAAAACAAAAGAGATTGTGCAGTTAGTTTTTTTAAAGCTTTGGACGACAAAAAGCAGTTATAACCCCGAAAAGGGAAACTTTGTGAATTGGCTTTTGACTGTTACACGGAATGTATGCGTGGATTATGTTCGTAAAGACAGTATTCATATTCGGAATAACAAACAAATGGATCTGAGCAAGCCCATTGATATAGAAGATCCGAATAATGATATAGAAAATGGACTTATAAACAGTGAAATTGCCAAAGCAAAAAATAAGTTAAGCAAGCCGCAAAAAAGACTAATAGATTTACTATATTGGAAAGGCTATTCGCTAACGGAAATTGCCAAAATTGAAAATGAACCGATTGGGACCATCAAGAGCAGACTACATCAGTCTCTCAAGCAGTTGAAAAAGTATTTGGAAGTAGGTGATTTGTAAATGAGTATAGAATGCGATAACCTGCTTTCATTTTTATCAGATGAGCTGGAAGAAAAAGAAAAAAAGGCATTCGCGGAACACTTAATCCACTGCCCCGAATGCACCAGGGAGTATGATCAAATGACGGAAGCCTGGAATTCATTGAAGTGGGATTTCGAGGAATTTGCCCCCCCTTCTTCCCTAAAATCGGAAGTTATGAATTTTGTATTTGAGAGTAATCCTGAAATTCCTGTGCGAAAGGTGAAGAAATGGAGCAGTTTTTTCCGGAAACAGTTTACTCCTATTACTTCAGGGCTCTTGCTAGCCACTCTAGTTTTGGTGATTGTTCTGTTAAATTCCAATGTGCAACTAAAAAAAGAACTCTCAGCTATCAATCTGCCTGTAGAGGTTGAAACGACTCTTTCTTTACAGCCTGCTGATAAGACGGCTGTAAATATGAATACTGACGGAGTTGCATATGTTTTGCAACAAGGTGAAGAAAGAAGATTAGTCGTACAGATTCAGAATTTGCCTACTCTTAAAGAGTCAGAGGTTTATCAAGTATGGCTGCTGAATAAAGGCGAATGGGCTAATGCAGGAACTTTCAAGCCTGATGAAGCTGGCACAGGATTGTTGACATACAAGCTTATATTAAATGATCAATTCAATCAAATCGGCATCACAAAAGAACCAGACCCAAATGGTACACAGCCGAGAGGTAAAAAGATAGTTGGATCTTCATGACAATGAGAGACTTGCCTACATGGGGAGTCTCTTTTTTGGGATATTTTTCAGACCATACCAAAAGGAGTTTAATCATCCAATTGGCAGTTTCGATATTGTTCGATAAAATCGCAAATGCTAAAGAAAGTACATATCAGATATGTACTTTCTTTTTTATACTATTGAACTAAGCTGACGAACACCATAGAAGAATGGCTATTCATCTACTACGTTGTTCCTTTCATACAAAGAAACAGCTGCTTAAAGGTCCTTCATCCTTTTTAAAGTATAAACTAAATACTCCCAGTTATTTATTGCTGAAGGGATACTTAGGTGTTCATCAGGTGTATGTACGGCAAACATATCCGGCCCGATTGAAACAGCATCTAATCCTGGTATCTTATCTATGAAAACCCCACACTCGATCCCTGCATGCACAGCAATGATTTCAATCTCGTTATTATACTTTTCATTATATGTTTGTTCAAATAATTTCTTGAGCTTCGATTCAGGATTATATGGCCATTCCGGATAATCCGCATCTATTAATAGTTCACATCCAAGCATTTCCGCTAACACTTTTGCCTGAGTAACCATATTGTATTTCATGCTTTTGACCGAACTTCTGATTTCACTTTCGAATTTCATTTCTGTATCCGTTGTTGTTACGACCCCTAAATTCGTCGAGCTCTCAACCAATCCTTCTATTCCCATATTCATCCCCTGAACACCATGTGGGATTAACAGTAAGGATGTAATGGCTTTACGCACCGTTTCTTTGGACAAAACTTTTGTAGAGGCGCTATCGCTTTTTTCAAATCCAATCCATACTTCTGGGTCGGAGGATTGTAGTTCATTTTTAAACGTTTCATCCCACTGTTGGATTTTCTCAGCAATCTTCTGAACATCGTCTAAATGAATCAGAACACTTGCCTCTGCTTCGCGAGGAATCGCATTCCCTTTTAGACCTCCACTAATTTGCTGTACAGAGCAAGGGAATTCTGTTGTTAAATCCTGTAACAATCTACCCAATAGTTTATTGGAATTCCCTCTTTCCTTATTGATTGATATACCAGAGTGACCGCCTTTTAACCCTCTAATACTGATACAGTATGTTACTTCAGTATTTGACGCAGGTTCCCATATAATAGGAAGGATTTGCCTAACGCGTATTCCTCCTGCACTGCTAACTAGCAGCTTCCCATCTTCTTCTGAATCAATATTAATCAAAATTTTACCCTCAAAGTGAGATGCATCAACATCAAGAGCGCCGTTCATTGTCGTTTCTTCTTCAGTAGTGATAACTACTTCAAGAGAAGGATGCGGAATATCATTTGAATCTAATAAAGCTAAAGCATAAGCAACTGCAATTCCGTTATCCGCCCCTAATGTTGTACCCGTAGCATACAACATGTCCCCTATAATCCTTAATTGAAGAGGATCTTTCTCAAAATCATGAATAGTATCCTTATTCTTTTCGCAAACCATATCCATATGCCCCTGGATAATTATGGTGGGAGCACTATTATAACCAGCTGTAGCGGGCTTTTTTATTATGACATTTAATGTTTTATCCTGTACTACCTCCAGGTTTCGATCTCTTGCAAAGCGAACCAGATAGTCACTAATCTCTTTCTCATTACCTGACCCTCTTGGGATATTGGATATCTCCGCAAAGTAATGAAACACTGGATGGCTTGTTAACTCTGCTAAATTGCTATACATAGGATACACCCTCTCATTTAACTTATTTGTTATGCCCAAATTCAATATCTCCATCAACTTTTTAATCACATGTATCTTTTTCTTCACAAAATCATATTATCCTTTTCATTTTTCCAGAATGGAACGCAACCACTTTTGTAAACAATGGATACAGGATGTAACCCAGGTAAACGCCAATCATATTCAATATAAGATCATCAACATCCAAACTTCCTCGTCGAAAAACATACTGACAGATTTCAATGCTCAAGATCGAGAAAAATGGATAAAGAAATTTCCGAAAAGAGGACAACTCTTTCCCCTCCCTGGACATCAAGTACAGCCCAAATGGAATTAACAATCCTACATTGGCGCTAAGGTTATAAAAAGACACAAGCCAGTTAGTTTCGTTCGACAAATAAGAAAGAATCGTAGAAAAAGGGATAAAATTATACGAATAATCCTGCCCATTCGGTCGAAAGAACAGCAAAACCAATAATGAAAAACTGTATCCAATCATACCTGCCTGCCACCAAAACCGAGGAAGCATGACCGTTTCACCTCGAAATAAAAGAACCAGCATCGAGACAACAACCAAGATACAAACCCACACAACCACGATAACCAAAGGATTCAAATATAAAAGGAGCTGAAGAAAAACAGACAGCCCACACAAAAACAAAGCTTGCGATAACAAAAGGGAAAGAATAAAGGATTTTAGTGACATGTATTTTTCTCTCCCTTCTATTTCCTTCCAAAAGTAGCTCATATCTTTTTATCCTAGGACATCTTGTACAAGGCGTCAACAAACTATATGAAAAAGAGACAGAACATAAAATTCTCTCTCTTTTTCCGTTATATAGAAATCTCTTAGTATACTAAGAGTCGTTAATATGAATGTATGATAGTAAACAACCAATTAAATAAAAGGAAGCAGCTTCACAACAGAAGTTAAAAATGCGGAGAACATATGATGGCTATTATCTGACATAAAAAATCCTCCTCTATTCGCAAAATTACTAGGGTCTATTGAACCCCTGTCTACTTGTCTGGGTCACATTAAGGGTAAGTTATTATCTGTTCAACTTTATCAAGAGTAAGCGCATTACTTGGTATAAATTGAGCAGTTAATTGATAGTCACCTTTTGAAAGTAACTTCGAATTAACCTTTATTATATACTCCCAAGTATCTCCTTTATTAAATTCTTTTTTGTGTTTTTCGGTCGGTTGAGATTCAATAGTAATAATATTGCCCTCTTTAATTGGACTATCAGTTAATGTGTGGAATTCTACGTCTATTTCATTACCTGTGCCAAATAGCAGATTAAAATTTTTATTTGTATTATTGGTAATTTTATAAGTAAAACTCTCGTAGTCTTTGGTTTTTAATTGATGTTCAATGGATTGCTTGACGTTAAGATCCATTCTGTTGTTCGTTTTGTCACTTTGAACTATATAGTCAAAATATAAAAAGACGATAAGAAAAATAGCAACAATACATAAAACTAACTTTTTCATATATAACCCTCCGCAAAGTTTCTTACTGTTCATGTAGAAATTCCGTTCTTTTAATTTTGAGCTTGTACATCCCCACTAAATCATCTTCCTGAATAACGTATATGTGGCTCAAAAAACCTTCCCTCATCCTACTTCTACCATTATTTTCGTTAGGTAATTTTCGTAACCCTTTACTGAGACTTCATCTAACATATACTCTTCGTATGAAAACGTTTTGAGGTTCAAGTTTTGACTTTGCATAAAGTTTACTATTTTTTCATATGTTTCGGAAATACTCTTATAACTCCCTTTATGATAGGCAACAATATATTGTCCCTTGGGCTTTACATATGTAAAAGAGCTCGCATGATTGTCCATAACTTTCGTGTACAAATATGAATAGTTATCATGGTCTCCTTGAACTATCTTTTCTTTGTTTATCATGGCCCCAATAGGGAAACCCGTATAAAACTTATTTCTATTACAATAATCGATAAATTTAGATGTTGATCTTAAAAAATCAGCATCAGAAGAATTCAAGATGGAATCACTAAGGAAAAGTTGTTCTTCCTCCTGAAATTCTAATGTGATTTGAGAATAATCAATACGTATCGCTTTTTCCGTGAGGGATATTTTCGTTTCAATAATCTTCTGTATTCGATAAAGATTATCTATTTTTTTTTCTAATTCTATGGATTTTTCTTTAAAAAGGTTAATTAATTCTATAGGAGATCTGTTAGTAAGAAACCATTTAATCTCTTTCAAGGGCATTTTAACTTCTTTTAAAAGTGTGATTACAGAAAAAACATCAAATTGTTGATAGGAGTAATACCGATAGCCTTTTTCATTTTTTATATCGGGAGAAAAAAGCCCAATCTCATCATAGTGAATTAGCGTTTGTTTTTTTACATTACATAGTTTGGCGAATTCTCCAGTAGTAAAATATTTGCCTGAATTTCCATCGACCAATACAATCTCTCCCTTGACTATATGGTAACCATATACCTTAGGCTATTAGTATATCATGTTAACAAAACGGCTAAACATGAGGGAAAATGAGGAAGGATTAATATTATGACCATCACTATTAATGAAGTCACGAACGAAAATGTAAATGACATTTTAAAATTGGGAATAAACACAAAGCAAAAATCGTTTATTGAAACGACAGAACAATGTATAGAAGAAGCCATGGAGTGTAAATATTATAAGCCAGTGGGTCTTTATTCAGACAATAGCTTGGTCGGTTTTGCTATGTATGGATTTTTTCCCGAAGAAGGGGAAAATGGAAGAGTGTGGTTAGATCGTTTTTTAATTGATGCTAGATATCAAGGTCTTGGACTTGGAAGTATCATGTTAAAAGCTTTAATACAACGATTAACTAAAGAATATAATTGTAATGAAATCTATTTAAGTGTAGTTGAAGATAACCAAGTCGCACTTCACTTGTATAAGAAATTTAACTTTACATTCAATGGTGAATTAGATATTAACAAAGAAAAGATCATGGTTAAAAAAGTATAATACATCAGAATGGTATAAATAGATATACATGTAACATGCCACCTAATTGGTGGCATTCTATCTTGATAAACAACTTGTTTTATTGATCAAGAATTTCATGCAAATAATCACCATGTCCTCTAACCAATTCTACTTCGCCCAACATAGATACCCAAAAGAATCGGAACGTTAAACCAGACTCTGCCCCACCACCTGTGGGATTATATGTCCATCCTTCTCGCGTCTCATGAACGGTTATTTTATAAAAATAACGCTCATGTATTGCCCCATCATCGCATTTCCATCGATCCTGTATAATTAATTGCTCTACATTAAAATTCATTAAACCTGTTTCTTCCCTGATTTCACGAATGACTGCATAATAAGGATCTTCTTCTGCTTCTACTGTACCTTTTGGTATCTGTATCCCAGCCTCTTTAATAGGATGTTGAAATACTAATACTTGTGGTTTTCCCTCTTTGATTCGTGTTATATATCCATAAGCTTTTTTTATAGCGGCCATTACACACCACCCTTTAAATTGAAGAATTAGATAAACTTCAATTAGATTTTTTGTTTTTTCTTGGTTTCCATTGCAGACCAAAAGCTTATAAATCTTTTGCCTCCACACTTTTAACGGAATAATATCTGCTCTTAGAAGGCTTCATACTGAGTATAAATAACAAAATTGTAAGAGCAAACATAATTATTGACCCGGTAATGACTACGAACTGAATCGAAATGAACTGGGCTGAAACTCCCACAATTGTTGTCGTAATAATAATCAAACATGCTTCTAACAAGCCAAATACACTTCCGACTCTTCCCATAATCTCAACTGGTATATTGTTTTGATAAAATGTTTGGTAGCCTGTATTGGCAAAAGCCAGCGAAAAGGCAATGATAAAAAATCCTAACGCGGCAATCGAAAAGGAACTTGAAAAGGAATAGATTATATAACCTACCGAAACAAATAAAGAGCCTAAGCCAATTAGAAAGGATATTTGTATTTTACTCACAATCATTGTATTTACTAGAGCCCCTGCAATTATACCTGCCCCGGCTATACTTACAAGGAATCCGTAATCTGTGTCAGTTAAAAAAAGCACAGCTTTTGCAAAGGCTGCCTCTTGTGAATCTATAGCTGTTGCCATTACCATCATGCGACTAAATAAAAAGTATATAAACATAATATAAGAGTATTGTCGACTAAAATTAAGGACAATCGCCCAATCCTGTTTGATTATTTTCCAAGAAAGGTAACTATCGGATTGCTCAAGGGAACGATCCTTTTCAAGATTAGGCATAAATAAAGTTATGATTCCTGATAAAAATAATGCTACTGCGTTAATATAGATGGCTAAAATGGGTGTACCGATTAAAAAAAGGATGCCCGCTATCGCTGGACCAATTAAGAAAGCCCCAGAATCTATTAAGCTTCTAAGTGAGTTAAATCGTTTTCTCTGTTCAATGGGTATTAATTTTGTTATATAAGACCTTGATGTTGTTCCAAACATAGCCCCTGCCATATTAATCACAAAAACAACCGAATATATTACCCAAATAGAAGAAGTCAATGGCAGCAAAGCTATGAATACCGCTCGAAATAGGTCAAGTGCCACCATTAGATTCCGCTTATTTATTCGGTCAATAACGCTGCCAGCCCATACATTCGTGAATAACGCAGCTATCGGTTTAACAATATAAAGTCCAGCTACGGCAAGCGCTGAGTTAGTCAACTCCAATACGATTAAATTAAGTGCAATAAAATAAACCCAAGCACCAAAGTTTGAAATTCCTATTCCAAGTAATAATATCGAAGGGTATTTCCAAGATAATAATAGATTTTTGAATTTCATCTTTTCTCCTTATAGTTGTATTGAATTTTATTAAAAAATAGAAAAATCTCGTCTCCAAGACATACATCTTGAGGACGAGATTTAAAGTCGTGGTTCCACATCTGTTTATTAATATGTCACCATATTAACCTTATTAGGTACGGCACTTAATAAAAATGTGAATACCTTAGCTCTATAACGGAAGCTCCCGTCACACTTTTCCCCAAAACATAAGGTTCTAAAGTGAGGGTCAAAGGCTTGCTTCAATAAAAAACTCTTACTCCTTTTTAGCTAACAGAGCTCTCTAAAGAGTTAATCTTATCTTCATTGCACCCTAGTCTGATTTAACTAAATATTAACATTTTTAGACTGATATTGTAAATAAAATGCTGAAATCCTCCCAAATACTTTTCGGAATATTCTCTTTACACCATTAAGTGATTAAAGAAAGAATTCATACTTATCTCAGCAAGTATGCTTGGCACTAACTAAGTTATGAGGTATTTTAGAATTGAAGTCTCCACATATTCACCCCTATACTTTATCTTCAGTAGCAAACTTATAATGATAACAAGTATGATATAACTCTTCTAATTCTTGTTTAGTTGGGACCCTTGGGTTATTAGCAGGGCTCCCGCTATCTATGGCGTCTCTTGCCATTTTACTGACTGAGAGATTAAATTTCTCCTCTTCTATTCCCCATCCTTCGAGATTAGGAATGTTCAGCTTTTGGCAAAGTGCCTTAACAGATTCTACCGCAACCAAAGCTGCCCTTTCTATAGAAAGGTTTTTATATTCAGTTTTAAAAATTCTCCCCAAATCCGCTAACCGTTCCATACAGGCTTCCTTGCTGAATTCTAATACCGCTGGCAATAGCATGGCATTCGAGTATCCATGAGGTACATGGAACAAAGCTCCAATTGGTCTCGACATTCCATGAACTAAACAAACGGATGAATTCGAGAATGCTATCCCTGCTTGAAGGGCTCCTAATGACATCTTTTCACGGGCATCTATGTTATCCCCATCATCGTAAGCGTTTTCAATATTCTCCACAATCAATCTCATCGCGGACAGAGCCATTGTGTCTGTCATTGGGTGAGACCGTTTTGATAAATAGGCCTCAACCGCATGACTTAATGCATCCACACCCGTCGCAGCCGTTATATGTGGTGGAGAAGAAACTGTCAGCAACGGATCAACAATGGCGACTAAAGGCATAAAATTCGGCTGTTTAATCATCATCTTCACATCATCATCGGTGTTGGTAATAACAGTAGCATCCGTCGCTTCTGAACCAGTTCCAGCAGTTGTTGGAATAGCAATGTGCGGTATTGCCGCTTTGTCTGCTATTTTTCTTCCGCCCATATATTCTCCAATATATCCACCATTCGTGGCCAGGACAGCAATTGCTTTCCCAGTATCAATACAGCTTCCTCCACCAAGGGAAATGATTAGATCACATGACTCCTTTTCAAAAAGTTCTAATGATTCTTCCACATATTGGTCTGTTGGTTCTGAATCAACTCCAAGATAAACTGCACTTGCTACTCCGTTGTCATGAAGATACTGACAACATTGATTGACACAACCGAGTCGGCTCATTACCTTATCACTTATAATGAGTGCTTTCTTCCCACATAATGCCGCTTCCGCTCCCACTTTCTCAAAAGATTTCCTCCCATATATAATAGTCTGTGGCATTCTGAAAAATTCAAATCCCTTCACTTGATAATCCCCCTTTTGTTTTCATACAAATAAATAAAGCAAAAACCAATACCGCACATCCTTATTGAAAAGCACTGAAGAGAGTTCCAGTATCCCTGTAGAAAACGTACAGAGTCTTGCATCCGAAATGCTTGACCCTGGAAGATATCGTTCTCCATTACCTTAAAGTAAAAGAAAATGAAAAGGCAGCTGACATAACAAATTTAGTAAATTACCAATGTACTAATTGATTCTGTTTCTTGTTTTATATTTAAGATAATACCAAGTTTTTTATCTATCATCTGATTAACTCTTGAATACATATGCATCTCTGCTAGTGAATACAATGTAATAAATCTTTTTCACTAGGGGCGAAGAGATGTCTAATAATCAGTTAACGACTCAACAAATGATTAGCATTATTAAAAATGGTCTTAAAAAGTCGCAAGTTCCCAAGAATATTACTATTGTGGGCGCAGGACTAGCAGGACTGGTTGCATCTTCTCTTTTGAAGAATGCAGGGCACAGCGTCACCATCCTTGAAGCAAATAACAGGGTGGGCGGACGCGCCTATACAATACACTCTCCCTTTAGCAATGGGCTTTATTTAAACCTAGGTCCAATGCGTATTCCTGAAGGTCATTTTTTGACATTAGAGTATATTAAAAAATTCGGACTAACCGTAAACCAGTTTATTAACCGAACTCCAATGGATATTCTTTATCTCAATGGTATCAAAACACGTCTTAACATTTTTGAACGGTCTCCTGGTATTCTCAACTTTCCCGTTGCCCCGAATGAAAAAGATAAAAGCGCAGAGATGCTGATGAATTTAGCTACACAGCCCATTCTCGATTTTATTAAACAAGATCCAAAGAGAAATTGGAATCTCGTAGAAAAAGAATTTAAAAACTACTCACTAGGAACTTTCTTAAACACTTACCATTATCAATATGGAACGACTTTTTCAGATGGCGCGGTCGATATGATCGGTTTACTCCTTGACTACGAAGCATATATGGGGATGTCATTTGTTGAAGTTTTGCGAGAAGCGGCGTCCTTTGGAGCAAATCGTTACTATGAGATAACCGGTGGTATGGATCTGCTTCCAAGGGCATTTCTTCCACAATTAAAAGATGTCATTATGTTCTATCAAAGGATGACGAAAATTGTCCAACATAACAACCGTGTAACCATCCATTCCACCCACCCGCACACCCTAGAGGATTCCACCATAACTGGTGATCTTGCCATCATAACTATTCCCTTTTCAGTGTTACAATTTGTGAAAGTTGAACCATACCATTCTTTTTCCTATTATAAACGGAGAGCAATTCGTGAACTGAACTATATGAGCGCAACAAAAATCGGAATCCAGTTTAAAAGCAGGTTTTGGGAAAGGCACCACCAATATGGTGGTAAATCCATAACTGACCTTCCGATTCGATTCACTTATTACCCAAGTCAAGGGATTGGTACAAAAGGTCCTGCTGTGGTTTTGGCAAGCTATACATGGGCGGATGAGGCTTTAATATGGAACGGTCTATCAAACGAAGAGCGCATTCAATATGCTTTAAAGAACTTAGCTGAAATTTATGGAGACCAAGTCTATTCTGAGTTTGTATCAGGAACTTCCTTTAGTTGGGTCGATAATGAGTATTCTTCTGGAGGTTTCGCTGCTTTTGAACCGGGTCAGGAAACCGAGTTGTATCCTTATATCCCTACACCTGAAGGAAGAGTGCACTTTGCCGGTGAACATACTACTCTTACTCACGCTTGGATGCAAGGGGCGATTGAATCTGGAATACGGGTTGCATACGAAGTGAATGACTTGCCAAAATAAAACAGAAAAAAAGGTAAATCAGATGTTTACATGGAGACTTCACATGTTTCCTAAAAAATTTCATAGAGTCCTAAGTTTATTACCATTTAGGTCATTGGATAAAGATGTATTTAAGACTATTATTGGAGTAAACGAGCAAAAAGTCAATAACTTCCAAGCGACAAACTATCTAAAAAATGTATATTAAGTAAAAGTATTGTCGCCCTAGTGATTACCACATGTCTTAGAGAATAATCCAGGGCGAGGTTTCCCCCGCCCCGACTGGATCTGATTTCCAATTTCCTTACGACTCATTGTTCGCTAATGCATAATTTGCCAATGACACACTACCTTTAACTTCTTCTTTATTAGCAGAGTAATCGAAAATGCTTTTATCTTTGTAAATTCTTTCCCGTTAGTCACTAGTGGATAATGTTTCCCACGTTGCATATTTACATAAGCCAATGAATCTATAAATCCTTTTTATTACTTCTCTTCTTTAAAATTTGTAAATGGTTTGTGAGAATATACACTCCCATATGACATATACTCTAACTTCCTCATAATATCGAAAACTGATGAGGAAAAAGTTATGCCTTATATCTTATGGATCAAGGTAATCTTCCATGATTTTTTACTCATTTCCTTTAGATCCATTTTCGATATCACATTCTCTATTACATCCAAATCTTTTAAGCTTTTTTGAATATTTCCATCCCAATATTTAATATACACAAAAAAAACTCATTCAATATAAATGAGTTTGAAAATATAACGCAATATGGATGTTAAGCTTCAGATTGCCTGATTAACGCAGGAATTTAAATAGTTGAAATACTGCAAAAGGACATAATGAGTGAATTATTATTCAATATGCTTGACCCTCTACTATCTTTTAATGTTCAATTATTTGCATGATCCAGTTAATAAGGACCTATGGATTCAGATGAAATTACCTTTGAAAAAAAATTTATCAATGGATTCTTTTTCTTATCTGTTATCCTTAACTCATTCATTATTATTTGATCCTCATGATCGGCTATCCATTTCCTTAGTGCATCTTTATCCTGGCATTGAGTTAAATACGTCTGTCCACCTTTACCTGTAGCGTTAACAACATATCTATTAAACGTCTTCTCCATACTTGCCCGCCTTTTTTATATAATGTATTAAAATTTCAAAATACGAATTCAATAAACTTTGAGATTTTCTGTATCTAATTCCAAAAGGAAATACCATATATTTATTTATTAGAAACATAAAATTACTGGATGTTATTTTTCAAATTTATCGAACCTATCATAATGTCCCAACTAATTTTTGTCAATAAGTTTTTAATATGTAAAAAAAACGTAAATTTTCTGTTTTGTTCTAGCAAATTTTTTTTACAATTTAGGGGTTTACAACTAGTAAATGATGGGAGTAGAATACGTTTATCAATTTAATGCATTTCGGCCTAAACTCAAGTAAATTGATTACGGAGGAACCAATCATTTGGGGTTAATTCTGCCTTGCAGAAAGGATGAGATCAGCTCTTTCGCCATCCTACCCGTCAGCTAACTTCGTCGGCTAAAGCGAAGGAGGTCATAAGACCGCCTATTTCAGGGGCTTTTTTGTTTGCTTTTCTGTAACAAAATAGCAGCCAGATGTTATGTAGGTCTTTTTATTATGCTTTAAAAAAGGATTTCCAAAGAGAATTACCTAAGCTTGATTAAGGATAATGAATACCTTTTTTCACAAATAAAAGGGCTTGTGCAGAATGGGCGCATGTATAGCAAAAGGAACTTGGTCTATTGATTGTTTATCTAGATGGATGACGAATGGAATGCAGTACGAGCGAAATACTAACCCTATCACTGGATAATGGTTGGTTATCTGTGGATATATTACGTTTGTTAGTAGGTTGCTAATTCATTAACAGGGTAAGGATGATCAATTTGATAAAAGCAAAAGATTTGTTAGATCCGCCAAAAATTCTTGTACTTGGCTTTGCCTTCCTGATACTTGTTGGAGCCTATTTATTAACCCTGCCGATTTCCACTGAAAATGGGAATGGTCTTTCTTTTCTAAATGCTTTATTTACCTCAACCTCTGCTACATGTGTAACAGGGCTTGTCGTAGTAGATACGGGAACCACTTTTACAACATTTGGAGAGTTGGTCATTTTATCACTCATTCAAATAGGCGGCTTGGGGTTTATGTCATTTGCGACGCTTTTCTTTTTCTTATTAGGCAAAAGAATTTCTTTAAAAGGCCGGTTAGTCTTGCAGGAGTCTTTAAATAATTTATCTATGGCAGGTGTAGTTAAGTTAGTAAAAAGGATTTTAATTTACACTGCCATTATTGAAATTTCAGGTGCCGTTATACTATCGATTCGCTTTTCTTTTGACATGCCAATAGGCAGAGCAATCTATTACGGCCTTTTTCATTCGATTTCCAATTTCAATAATGCGGGCTTTGACTTAATGGGAGGGTTTAGGAGCTTGACTACTTATGCATCAGATCCTTTCGTAACCCTTACAGTCGCTTCCCTGATCACATTAGGCGGTATAGGATTTATCGTGATGAATGAAATTTACGAATACCGTGATACCCATCGTTTGTCTGTACATACGAAGGTTGTACTGATGGCTAGCTTAATCCTTACAATTGGAGGGGCCATTTTAATCTTTATATTTGAATTTGGAAATGCCAAAACATTGCAGCCTTTATCTTTCATGGGGAAAACGTTGGCTTCTTTGTTTCAATCCGTTACTCCGAGGACAGCAGGTTCTAATACATTGAATATCCCTGATTTAACACAACCCACATTGCTGTTGATCATTTTCTTGATGTTTGTTGGGGCTTCACCGGGATCGACTGGCGGTGGGATTAAAACCACCACATTAGCGACGCTGATTGGAACGGTTTGGTCACAGATTAAAGGAAAAGAAGATGTGGTATTGTTTCGGCACCGTATTGTGAATGAAACGATATTTAAAGCATTATCCGTTACCTCCATCGGGATATTTATCGTTTCAACCATCACCATTCTGCTGACTATTACAGAAACCGGAAGTGATTTCTTGACGGTTTTATTTGAAGCCACTTCAGCATTTGCTACCGTGGGTCTCTCAATGGGATTAACCCCTGAATTATCCCCCATTGGTCGGATGCTCATTATTTTCACAATGTTTGCGGGCCGGGTTGGACCTTTGACTTTTGCTTTTGCTATCGCAATGAGACGTAAACCAGATCCATTCCGCCGTCCAAAAGGCAAAATCATGATTGGTTAATCATTAATGAGGGAGTGTTAAAGATGGGAAAACGACAATATGCCGTTATCGGTTTAGGAAGATTCGGAACGAGTGTAGCTCATAGATTATATACAGCCGGACAAGAAGTCTTGGGTATTGATGTAAGCGAGGAAAGAGTCGAGAATGCAGAATTAAGTGTAACTCATGCAGTTATGGCTGATACTACCGAAGAAGAGGCACTAAAATCCATTGGAATCCGTAATTTTGATTGTGTCATCGTAGCCATCGGAAATGATATGCAGTCAAGCATTTTAACTACATTGCTTTTAAAGGAACTAGGAGTGAAAAAGGTAATAGCAAAAGCTCTAAATAAACATCACGGTCAAGTGCTCGCTAAAGTTGGTGCTGACTGGGTTATCTACCCTGAAAGAGATATGGGTGAACGGGTCGCTAATCAACTCCTATCACCCAACATGCTGAACTATATAGAACTCTCAAAAGAATACAATATCGAGGAAATCATTATACCCATAAGCATGACAGGAAAAAGTCTCAGAGAGCTTGATTTACGTGCGAAATATAATATTAGTGTTATTGCCATCGTGAGTAATGGAGAAATTATCATAGCTCCATCACCTGATCAGAATATCCTTGAAAAAGATATGCTTTTAGTGGTTGGTAATAAAGAAGACCTAGCCGTGTTTGCAAATATTGAATAACCTAGGTCCCTAACCAAGGAGCAGGCTACCCTTTCATTGGTTCCGGCTTTCGCTGTACGAGATGACCTAAAAAAGATTGGGCTTATCCGCCAATTAAGAATGCCTCATCGTATGAATCTGTGTCATAAATATCAATCCCTATAAAATCTAAACAGTCAGCATCCGAAAAGTGAAACACTATTTTCGCAGTATCTGGATGAGTAACTGATTGTTTTACTGATTTATCATGCAATCTGAAAGAGTAAAAAATCTCATTATCAGCAGTAGTTGCCTTTTTGAATATATGTACTGTATCAACAAGATGTTTAATTTTTATCGCAGTAGCTCCCGCTAATTCAATTCCGATGATCGGAACGTCGTTACAAAAATCTAACATTATATCATTATTTTGTGGGAGCTCATCCGTATATGAAATTTTGTATTTATATGGTTCAGCCAAGTAAATATAGCCCATTTCTGCTTCATTATCATATGTTACTTGTTTATCCAATGGTCCACCGTCCTCAATCTATTTTTCTCTTCTACTTGAAAACCAAATCTCTTTAATACTTCCTTACCATTTAAGTAAGAATTCCCCCAGTTAAACCATTTTTAGCTTTATGGCCTTGTGTCCCAGCCCGTAGATAGTTTATTCATTTGTATTAATCGCTTGGGCCAAAGTGGATTTTATCGTTACTTTATCAAAAGGCAGTTGAAGTTGCACAGCAGTAATAGCTATGTCTGGACGAAGTCCCGAAAGAGTTGTATCAACCCCAATTAGATGTAAGGATTCAATCAATTTTGACAGTTGTTGAGCAGATACACTGTCGATTGCATGAACACCTGATAAGTCTATAAAAAGCCTAGTAACATTTTTTTCTGCACATATTTGTAACGTGTTTTCAAGCAAGAACATCCCTCTCATTGTGTCAATATCGCCAATAAGGGGAAGTAACGCGGTGTTATCGTTTAGTGATATGACAGGAGAGCCTAATTCATTAATCGTATCCTGTTGAGCTTTCATTATTTCATTAGAATATCTATTATTAGCTTCAGTAAACCTCTCTAGAACTTCACTGAACACTTTGATAACAATTCGATACCATGAATTTATTTCCTTTTGCGAGTATTGACCTTCATTTAATGATACAAATTGCTCAATAAAATCTAGATATTGCTCCTGCGTTCGAAAAAATTCTCTTAATATAAAATAGATGGGTGTTTCTAAATGCTGCCCATCCTGTGCGATTTCTTCAATCCACTCATCAAAATGCCTAAAGAATTCTGATTCCTCTTCTATAAACACCTGAAAAAAATGTAAGTGAAAATCGTTATTTTGTAGCTTTAGTTTTTTAATTACTTCGGGATTAGCTGAGCTATAAACGCCTATCACATCATTTTTATTTAAGGTTTCGTACCATTCCTCTGTCAATTGTGCTGCTTTGTCTAATAGAAATGAATGTAATTTTTGGTTTCTATGCATAAATTTCTCCACCTATTTAATTTTTTATAAAAATAGCAGTCTAGTACTCGCTTCTATTTACCTCGTATACTTCAATAGAGGTAGGTCCTCACTATATTCCCAACAATATCCACAACCTCATTGTTATTATAGTTTAACATTTATGTTTTTTACCGACAATTTTTTCGCAATCCAATATATTCAAGGTATCTTAAGGAACCTCTATCAAAATTGAATTTTTCACAAAGAAAAAAGGATCTACACTCAGATCCTTAAAGTTCAATTTACTATTTTCATCATAAAGTTCATCCACACTATCTACAAAATCTCATCAGAGATCTTCATTATTATCTGAATGCCATCGCCCTATAGTTCACAAAAATTACTTTTTCCTAAATAAAGCAGTCCATAAACCAGAGACCCCAAAGACTTCATTAGACCGCTTAAATTCCTTCATTTTACGTATTTCTATCTCTTCAAAATCCTTAAAAATCGTTCTTAGTTTTTCCTCAGTAAAACCTAACCCGCCTCTAAGACTTCCTAATCTATATACTTCCCAATCTGAAATATCTGCACCACCTAATATTCCTCCTTGAACAAAACAAGTAATCGCATAGAAACCCTTAGGCTTTAACGCCTTTTTCACCATTTCTATATAATTCATTCTTCTATGTGGAGCAATATGATGAAAGCAACCTGAATCATAGACGGTGTCATATTTTCCTTCTTCAATATCTAAGTCAAAAATGTTTTTTTGAATAAAATTTATGTTCACTTTCTTTTCTGTTGCCCACTCTTTTCCCCATTCAAGAGCTTCTTTTGAAACGTCAACAGCATCAACTGAGCAGCCCTTTTGAGCAAAATAAATGGCATTCCTTCCAGGACCACATCCAAGTTCAAGAACCTCCCCTGAACCAAGTAACTCTCTGTCAAAATAATTAACTAAATTCTCGTCTGGTAGGTTTTCAAAAAAGGGAATCTCCTTTTCACGATCTTCATAAAAATCATTCCAGAATTTAGTTGGTTCACGCAATAACGAGTCCAGCATTTCTAATAAATCTTCATAGTTATAAATCGTTTCAGACAAAATATCCCCTCTTTCCAATTAAATCCTTCCAACTAATTGTACTGAATTTCAAAAAAATTATTCACCTGAAGTTCTTGCTTCATAAAGACCCTTAATCATTGTTTCCTACTCCTTAGAAAGGCACGTCATCTTCATTTGCAAATTATTATCTTTCTATACATTCCATTCATCATAATCGATTGATCTTCTACGATTTTTAGATTTTTATCATGTCTATGATACAAGTCTTCAAACCGCAAGCCAATATCTGTACCTAAAACCCTAATAAAAGGTCTAAGAAGCTTCTTTGGTAAAGATAGCTGTTTATTTTTAGAGATAAACTTATCGAATATAATTATTTTCCCATCTTGTTTTAAAACCCTAATCATTTCTTGAAAACATTTATTTGCATCAGGCACTACTGAAAGGACCAAACTTCCAACTATATAATCAAACGATTCATTGTTGAATTCCATATTTTGTGCATCCATCTCTAAAAATGTGATAGAGGTATTTCTATATCTCTCCATTGCTTTTTTAAGCATATCCTTTGAAAGGTCTATTGCTGTTATCTCTAAGTCAAAGTGCTTGATTAACTCTATGTCAGCACCCGTTCCTACGCCCACAAACAGAACTTTGTCTCTGCTATTAAACGATATCTCATCAAATACTCTTCTTCTGGCATTAAAAAAAAGATTTGAATTGAAAACTTTGTCATAAATTGGAGACCAAATCTTATATATCACTTTATTCCAAGAATTATTCAACATTCACCACTCCCAGATATCTCTTAACACTACTTCTACAAATCATAATAAATTCCTTCCAAGTATGATTGCATAAAGGACAATTAAGAAAAAAGGCCACACCTAAAGAGTAATATTACCTTGACTGTCATAGTAATATGTTATAAGTTATACCAAAGGAGGTGAGGATTTGGTTCAACGAAAACTATCCTCTGACCTACTACGCGGACATGTTGATACGATGATTTTAAAACTCCTGCAAAGTGGCGATAAATATGGTTATGAAATTAGTAAATTGATATATGTGAGTTCAAATGAGCAGTACGAAATAAAGGAAGCAACAATGTATTCCAGCTTAAAACGTCTTGAAAAAGACGAATGCATCATCTCCTATTGGGGAGATGCTACACAAGGCGGCAGAAGAAAATATTATAAAATCACCGCAATCGGAGAAGACACATATACGCAAAACAAAAATAACTGGGAGCAGGCCAAGCAAATACTTGAACGCCTCTTGTAGAAAGGAAGATAAAATGTGATTGAAAAACTAAATGCACATGTTCACAGCATTTTTGCTCCGTATCAAAATGCCAAAACAGCAAAGGAACTGGAAGAAGAACTGCTGCAAAACTTAATAGAGAAATATAATGACTATAAACAAAAAGGTTCTAGTGAGCAGGAGGCTTATAGATTAACGGTGGATTCAATTGGAGAAGTGTCAGAGCTCCTAGAAGCATTTAATCTCCAATACAGTGAGCTTGAGCAGGCGATAAACATGGACTATTCCAGGCAACGCTTATTGGATTCCGACTTCCGCTCGGTTTCGGTGCATGATGGAAAATTTAATTCCTGCGATTTAACCCGTTCTGATTTCAGCCATTCTGACCTGACGAACAGCACATTTAAAAGCAGTAACTTAAATAATTGTATCTTTGAAAACGTCAATTTAACGAGTACCCTATTTAAAAGTTCAAACTTAAAGGGAGTCATTTTTAAAAATAGTAGCTATAATAAAACCCACTTTAAAGGCTGTAATTTAGCTGGTCTTATCTTTGATGGGGAAACATTTAACCAAACCATTTTTGAGGGCTCAACATTGAAGAAAGCATCATTTCGCGACGCAACACTCAAGAATGTTCAATTTCGAACGTCTGATTTAAAGAAAATCGACTTTGAGGGTGCGTCAATGGATAAACTTACTTACAACTTTTTAATTGGAGCTAAGGTTAATCTTAGCAACGTAACAATACTTTAAAGGAGGGATTTTTATGAGTTTACCAATCGCCATTGTAGTATCTACCTCAATCATATGTGTGACTGTGTTCATAACTGCTGTGACATTAAAAGGGATGAGCATGGGAGACTAATTCAACAGCAACATTTTATCAAATTCCCCTTGCTAAGACTGAAAAAGTGTAAGTAGCCTTTCTTTTTTCCTTAAGTAGAGTGGCTTTACACAAGATTTCATCTAAATGGTAATGTCTTAGCTTGGGTTTTTATGTTTATTTAACATTTCCCCTCTAATTTAAGAAACAGAACGTTCCCCTTTATTCGAGTTATCAATGAACTTAAAGAAAGGAAGTAATATTCCTAATAAAGATACAGTGCAGATAATGCTTCCTATTAAAAAGTACAATGGACGTATCCCCCAGATATCACTCAAAAATGTACCTGTTATTACCCCTAATAGCATCGTACTTCTAATAATAAATAATCGAACCGAGGATATTTTCCCCATTAGATGATTAGGTACGCTTTGTTGAAAAATAGTTTTATTATGAATACTAAAAATAGCCATAGCTATTCCAGCAAGAATTTCAGTCAAGAATGCAACAACTATACTATTGCTAATACCTAAGGAGATATATGTTAGACCTCCGATAATTAATGCTCCTAACATCAAAACCCTGCGACTCTTATGTTTTATTTTACTTACAAGCATGGAACCAATTACATACCCTAAAGGGAAACTAGCCATAAAATATCCGTACTCTGCATAACTACCAGATAACTCACCAGTGATATAGGGAAGAGTGATAACCATCGTAACTCCCACTCCAAATTGAACAAACGCCAAAAAGACTCCTAACCAAACTATGAGGGGTTGTCTAAAAAAATAGGATAGACCCTCAATGAATTGGTTTAACCATGATTTGCGTATAGATAATGAGACTCTTGATTCTTGGATGAACAGCAGTATAAAGCCACTTGTAATAAGCAATAAGCAAACAAGCGGTAATGTGGTTTTAACACCTAAGTACTCTACAACGACTCCCCCTGCAATTGGTGCCAAGAACGTCATTAATCGAATCGTTCCATCTAAATAAGCATTTGCAGCGCTTAGCTGGTTCTCAGGAACAATTGTAGGCAAAATTGATTGATTAGCGGGTGAATATAAGGGCGTAATTAAACCTACTATGATTTGGACTGTGAAAATGTGCCATGCTTCAAGATTCCCCGTTAATAATGAAATAAGTGGGATAAGAAAAATTACACCTCTACTCCACTGTGAAAGTATCATCGTCCACTTACGGCTCCATCTATCAATAAAAGGGCCAATAAATAATTGCAAAAGCAGGGATGGTACAAAATATAATATCCACATACTTCCCAAAGCCATAGTGGAACCTGTAAGTTGATAGATAAGAATTGAATTACAAAAGGTCCCAAAGGCAGCGCCTAATTCAGAGATCACATTACCGATCCATATGAAGAGAAATGAACGGTTCTTTAATATATGCTGATTCATTTAACCTCTCACCTTTCTCTTCATCTGTTAGTCCATCTTATTCTAAGATGACACCTGCTGAACTTCCTTTATTTGATTTATTACTAAATGCATCACACTTGAAATTTTCCCCAATTTTAAGTATGACGTCTCCTAGTAAATGAATGATAATCCTTTTAGTTAGTACTTCTATATTCTTATTAAAATCCCTTTTACGACCAGTTAATCTATATTAAGAGAAAGACTGAAATGATAGGGGTTTAATTTATTTTTGAAATGAAAACGTTTATCTAAACAGATTAATGATCGAGGAAATGGAAAATTCGAGGCGAAAGGTAGAAGCCTCACTCCACTAACCGTGCAGGATAGTGACACCTGAAAAATAAAAAAAGAACGACTTTTAAACAGAGTCGTTCTCTCAAATAAAACAATCGAATTTTTAATCTTTACTCCAGTATAGTGAACTAGTAAGAGCTTGCTGCCCTATTGGGTGTGTATTCTTTTAATTCATTTGAGATTTATGCCATTTCCATGCACTTTCAATAATCTCGTCTAAATCTATTGCTGCTTTCCACCCAAGATCTTCATATATCTTATTGGCTGAAGCAACCAGTCGAGCTGGATCTCCCTGCCGACGATCTGCATATTCTATATTCGGTTTTACCCCGGTGACTTTTTCACATGTGTCTATTACATCTTTAACCGAAAATCCTTTTCCATTCCCAAGGTTGTAGATTGCCGTATTCTTCTTCCCAGACAATAGGGCTTGAAGAGCTAATATATGTGCTTTAGCTAAATCCGTTACATGAATATAATCACGAATACAAGTACCATCTTGTGTGTCATAGTCTGTACCAAACACGGAAATCTTCTCCCGTTGACCTAATAAATGCTGTAAAATAATAGGAATCAAGTGTGTTTCTGGGTCATGGCTTTCACCGATTTCTGCCGACTCATGTGCTCCAGCCGCATTAAAGTATCGCAAAACAACATAATGAAGTCCATATGCATGTGCAAAGTCACCTAAGATTTGCTCTACCATCAATTTCGAGCGACCATATGGATTAATCGGATTAGTTGGCTGTTCTTCATCAATTATATCTACATTTGGTATCCCGTAAGTAGCTGCCGTAGATGAAAAAATGAAGTTCTTAACATCATGCTTGAGCATAGTATTTAATAAAGTAATAGTTGAAGCAACATTATTTTCATAGTATTTATAAGGGTCTTGAACAGACTCACCAACTAAACTATTAGCAGCAAAATGCATAACAGCCTTAATTGGATATTTAAGAAATATATCATTTAAAACCGCTTCATCCCCTAAATCCCCTTCTATCAAGATGGCCTTCGAATCAACCAGCGAACAAAAACCGGTAGAGAGATTATCTAGAATAACCACCTCTTCTGTATTTACTAACTCTTTTACAAGATGACTTCCAATATAACCTGCACCGCCAACGACTAAAATCAAATTATATTTCTCCTTTCGAAACTACCTTCACTTGCCCTTACACTGGGAGAGGCTTTTTTCTTACTAAATTAGCGAAATGAGCCTCCAATTATTTATAGGCATTTCTTGAAGGTTTCCATGGCTAATGCATTATATTGATGGTAATCAAATTTTTCTAGTTTAGTGTTAGCATTACTAGCCATCGTAGATAACCCTTTTTCAAGCCCATTTATGCTATTTTCAACAAGTAAACCATATTTACCGTTTTCCAAAACGGTCCGGTTCGCAACAATATCAGTAGCCATGATTTTCATTCCTAACGTCATTGCCTCTAATAAAACCATAGGCTGCCCTTCATAATGTGATGACAGTACAAAGCAATCACATTTCTCCATAAACGAAAATGGATTTTCAAGCTGACCCAAAAGATGTATGGAATGATTTAAATCCAGCTCTTCAATGATGGCTTGTAAATCTTCCTTTAAAGGACCTTGGCCTAAGATATACAGCTTGCTATTTTTGTGTTTCTCATGGAAGCTTGCGAATGCACGAATCAAATTATCTTGACCTTTTTCAGGAGATAATCTTCCCATATTGACAAAATTAAAATCATTTTTATTAGGATATGGGACGAATTGATTATTTACTTCCAACCCATGCACTTCTTGTACGATTAACGCCTGTTTATCCAACCAACCTAGGGATATCCCGTCCTTTAATATATGAGTATACGTACCAAGTTGAGTAACTGCTTCTTTATCGAATTCAACAATCCACCCATTAAAGGTTGGCCCATCTTCCACGATCATGGCATCTTGTAACCCATACGGTTTATCCCAAATATTATAATTTCCTAACTGGATTTCTGCAGTGCCGCGCACTTCCCGTTCTTTTAACACTATTGGCTCGTCTATCATTTCAAAGGCCCCCGTATTTAGCCAGCCAATTTTCTTATTGTCTATTACGAAAAGGTAATAGCCGCCTTTTCTGGTTCTGTTGTATTTTATGATTTTGACGGTTTGCCCTTCAAAATCGATTGCCTTAGTTACTCTTTTAGCCTTGTAATTCGGATAAGCCTTTGACCAAATTGTATGGTCTTCCGGTTTAGTTATTTTTCCATACTTCTGTTCACTGGTGTTTACTTCCTTCAACGTTCTATTATCAATCTTATCAATGAATTTTTTATTACTTTTATAGTTTCTGGATATCATATACTTTCTTTTAAAAATGATTTGCGACTTGTCCTTAAAGCTCGTGTTTTCATTGATTGTACACTGTTCAAGCATGGATAAAGCTGAATTATCCACCCAGCCGATTACCGTACGATTTACGGATATTCTACTATAAATCGAATGTTGGGTTTTTACTTCCTTATCGACCTTCACGATTATGCCTTTAAAATCTTGACTGCCAGAAACTTTGTATGAACCTTCAATCTTATATGGCATCGACCAAATGAAGTTTCCTCTTGGTCTTACTAGCCTTGCGATTTTATCAAGTTCCTTTTCGTAAATAATACTGTCTGGCAAGAACTCTACAGCCTCTTCGTTAATCCAGCCGATTATTTGATTGTTGAAGCTGAATTTGTAAAATGTATTATGATTAACATTGGCTTTTCTAGAAATCATAATTTCAGCATTTTCAAATCGTTCTTCTAGAGGGAATTGAATGGCATCCACATTCCCGGGAAGGGTATTCCAAGCATGATTATTTCTAACATCCCTTAATATCGCTCTTGCTTTGAAATTCTCTGTAGTAGTCAATGAACTTTCGTTATTTTCTACGAATTCAGATTTCTCTGAATCTATTTGAAGGATTTTATCCGGGTTGATAGAATTCATTACATAGTCAAATTTATCATAGTCTGCATACTGCATTAGATTCTTTCGGTTTAATTCCATTGTTCCCTTAGAAACACTTACAAGTTTATCAAATCGATTATATACGGAAAAAAGTCCCCTTAGATTTATCCGATGAGGCCTCCTTCCATTAATCACTCGCTCACTATCAGATAGCAAATCATTATGCATATAACAAACTTTCTTTTTTGTGTCTGCAGCTAGGAGGAATTTAGCCCAATAATGGCTATACCCACTAAAATCAATAACAAAATCAAATTTAGTTTTACCGAATAAACGTGCATGTTCTCTAATATAGGCACTTTCCGGGTAAAACTTTTTCCCTAAGAAGCCTGTTTCCCCTCTGTTATGGATGAATTTATCCTTATACACTTCCAAAAATTTATACACAGGCAATCCAGGTTTAAAAAGAAAACGCACATTCTTATTTACCTTGTCCATATTTTTTAAGACCTCATACGAGTGAGGAGTAGCAGTAAAACAGCTTACATCATATTTGTCATAATCAATGTTATTCATTAAGTTAAGAAAAGAGGATGTAATTCCGTTATCCCTCAATCCGCCAGGATAAATCAATATTTTTTCCTTTGAGGAATCTAGACCAGTAATTGTGTTTAGTTCTTTCGTAGACTTATTAAATAGATTAAGGACAATTCTCTCTGTTACATTCCCATCCTCGTAGTTTGTGAACTTTTGCTGCATGTTTTTATATTTATCAGAATAAAACAGTTTTACATTTTTAATATCTTTAATTGCATGAGCTAATTCTTTTGAGTTAAAAAGCATTGGGCCTGGAAGTTCATCGTTTTGAAGATATTGCCCTCTTTCCTCTGTATAAACATCCGTATCCCAAGTGTAAAATAGAATTGGCTTATTAGTAACAAGGAAATCAAAGAAGATACTAGAATAATCAGTAATAAGCAAATCAACAGTAGCAAGCAATTCATTTGTATCCACATAATCAGGGATTAACCTATTTTTAATTTCTGTATGCTTATTAGCTTCTTTATATAGAAAAGGGTGCACCTTAATCAATAAATTATATTGTTCACCGATTTGACTTTCTAAATAATTTATATCTGCAATGATTTGAAGAATATCATTATCCACTTTGGCAAGATTTGTTCCCTTCCAAGTTGGGGCGTATAAAATATTCTCTTTGCCATCGTTGATTTTCAAACCTAGAGTTCTTAGATAGTCCTTAAACTCCTTCGGATTCGTATTAAGAGTTAAATCGATCCTAGGATATCCTTCTTCTACAATTTTCCCTTTATACAATCCGTTTAACTTATAGCTTCGTGTAAATATGTCTGTAGTATGGGCATTAGGGCTCAAAATATAATCTGCACTTAAAAAGTTCCTTACAACGTTTTGAGAGACCGAGGGGTTGCCTGGTATGTCAAAGCCCATACTCTTAAGTGGTGTCCCATGCCATGTATTAATGTAAATTTGGTCGATTTTAGGTATGAAGAAAGATTGGAATGTTGAGTTATTGATTAAATACTCACTTGTTGCTAAATACTTTAAATAATCCTTTGAATTACGTTGCACAAATTTAACATTAGGCATATCTTTATACTTCGATATGACACCTGAAAGAGCACTAAAATTTTGAATAGACCATATATGCATAAAATCTTTAAAGTCTTGATTTTCTATCATATATTTAAACATCGCGTAGGGACTGTCAGTTATACTGTTTCCATCACGACTCTCATATAGAATTGTGTTTTTTTGCACGTTTAATTTCTCATAATACTTTGCATATCTATTTACACGTTGATGTTTTTCCTTTAATAAGAAATTAGCAATCGGCTGTTTAAGGAAACTAACTTTTCTTTTTATTACCTTCTTATTCACCAAATAGGCATCCCCTTTTATGAATTAATATTCACCATTCAAAATTACAATTACCTTTCATTAACAAAAATAACAACTATGAATGATCAATAGTTGGAGATTTTTTGATATTAAATTAAAACGAAACAATTTGATAATTAGCGAGCAAATAAACGAACCCCTTACTTACTGCTTTTATACTCTTTGTTGTGTAGAAAGATACTTCCTTTATCCTTGGCAAGTAAATTATTTCACAAGGCCTAAAATGAGAAATTGAAGTGTCCCATAGCTATAAGCTCTCACATTTTTCACCATAATTTTCTTCAAACGGTTTTATCCAGAAAGATAATTGAAACTTCCGTCATGTTTATGGGAAGCAATCAACGGATAATTTATTAAATTAATCCGTTGAAATGACAGCGATAAACAACCAATATCTTTGATAACTTACATAAATGGCTGAAAAGGTATTCATCCAATATTATCTAGAGAGTGAAAGTAAATAATCTATTTGCTTACTGCCTTATGCTTTTTGAGTATACTTTCCAATTCTCTTAAAATGTCGTCTCTCAATTCAGGACGTTGTAGGGCAAATTCAATGGTAGTTTTTACAAAGCCATCTACAACTCCGACATCATGTCTTTTCCCTTCAAAATCATAGGCAAATACTGTTTGAATTTCGTTTAGTTTTTGAATGGCATCAGTTAACTGAATTTCACCACCAGCACCAGTTTCATGCTTAGCTAAAAAGTGAAATATTTCTGGGGTTAAAATATATCTCCCCATAATGGCTAAATTAGATGGAGCTGTTCCTTGTTCTGGTTTTTCAACAAAGTTATTAACTTCGTACCTTCTACCATCTTGAGTAAGCGGGTCAATGATACCATACCTATGCGTTTCGCTTTCATTAACGGATTGTACGCCAATAATAGACGAACCTGTCGCATCATATTCATTTATTAATTGACGCAATGAAGGTACCTCGCTTTGAACGATATCATCACCTAAAAGTACGGCAAATGGTTCTTCGCCAATAAAATTACGGGCACACCAGATAGCATGTCCAAGGCCTCTCGGCTCTTTCTGCCTAATGTAATGGATATTGGCTAAATTAGATGGATATTGTACTTTCTCCAATAAATCAAATTTTCCATGATCCCTCAAATTATTCTCTAGCTCATAGGCATTATCGAAGTGATCTTCTATCGCACGTTTATTCTTTCCTGTGACAATAATAATATCTTCAATGCCTGATTTCACAGCTTCTTCTATAATATATTGAATAGTTGGTTTATCCACTATTGGTAGCATTTCTTTTGGCATTGCCTTTGTAGCAGGTAAAAACCTTGTTCCCAATCCCGTCGCAGGTATAATTGCCTTTTGGATTTTTTCATTAATTTGTAGCTCCTTCATATGACCTTTTAAAAAACTACTAATTTTTCCATCTAATATTTATAGTAACATAGACTTGGTTTTTGTAAACAATTTATCCTAAAAAATCCATTTAAGTTGTAGTTGGATACATAATTGTAATTTAAAGCTAATTAACACATCCCAATTACTTAGGTACTTAAAGACCCATACTTAAGAGAAACCTTTTAATTGAGGGTGACTGCCTGTCTAACATTATTTCCAACTATATCACTTGGTTCAAACCCCTAATGAAACTACTTCTTCGACAAAGTTGGAACTGCACTCCCCCTCTTACCTCTTTGACAAGAGAAAACATCACATATTCCGTTCAGTTTTTTGTCTCTAAACCAAATACAAAAACGGAGAGACTGAAAATCCCTCCGTTTTTTGACTATATTTTAATTAAGCCATTAATTTTTTCTATTTAAACATTATAAAGTTTAAGTTTACACTCATAAATCGTTACGAATTATTCAGCTTCCGAAACAACAGTAAAGCGTTCATTTATGTGCTGAGGGCTTTCAATTTCATCTAATACTGCAATAGCAAAGTCAGCATAACTTATATAACTTTCACCTTTTGAGTTTACAAGGATGTTATCTTTCCCTAATTTATACCCACCTGTTCTTTTGCCTTGTGGATCAAAGAATGCAGAAGGACTGATAAACGTCCATTGAATTCCACTAGCATTTTGTAAATCCTCAAGGTTTTTAGATTGATTAGATGCTGTTGCAAAGTATTCTTTAGGAAAATCCGGTGTATCTAGTACGCGAGTTGTTTTCGCTTCGTCGACAAACAGACTTCCTGCACCACCAACAACAAGCAATTTAGTATTAGGTGCATCTTTCATAGCTTCAATTAAGACTTTACCAGCTTCAACATGTAGATGTTCATGCCCTGGAGCAGCCCCAAACGCATTTACGACCACATCAAATTCTTTAACATCATCTGCCTTCAAAGCAAATACGTCTTTTTCTAAAACTTCAGCTCCTTGATTTTGTACTTTCGCTGCATTTCTGACAATAGCCGTAACCTCGTGGCCTCTAGCTATAGCTTCTTTATAAATCAGACTCCCAGCTTTTCCACTTGCACCAATAATAGCTATTTTCATTTTAAAACTCCTCCTATAGTCGTCTTTATATTTAGGTTGTAACTAATTTGTTTACATGTAATAATATAAGTTACAGGATGACGTTTTGTCAATTTATTTTATCCAAACTTTAGTTTACTAATAACTTTTGTGAGCAATACTAACTTGTAACTACTCGAATTACATGTTAAGTAATTTATACTTAAATATAGAGATTTTAAAGGAGAGAAAAAAATGTCTATCAGTACCCGCTTTTCAGTAGGAATCCATATACTATCTCTTTTAGAAGTAAATAAAGAGGGAGTTAATACATCTGAATTTATCGCAAAAAGTGTTAACACCAATCCTGCTTTAATAAGAAAAATCACTGGCATGCTAAGAAATGCAGGTTTGGTAAATGTTCGGCCAGGTATTGCTGGAGCTACTTTGGCTAGGGAATTATCCGATATTACATTACTCGATGTTTATCAGGCTGTTAACGTCGTGCAGGATAAAGAATTATTTGGGATTCATGAACAGCCAAATCCAGCATGTACCGTTGGAAGAAACATACAAGATACAATTGGACCCATTTTTTCCGTTGCAGAATTAGCCCTAGAAAAGGCATTAGGAGTAGTAACTATTGAAGATGTTGTAAAAGATATTTTAGAAAAAGAAAAATTTAATAATCAGTAATGTATATAGAGGATTTTGGGGAAGTACATCAACTTTACGAAATGGTGCAAATTAAATAAAGGCACCATTCATTGTAGAGGTAAAATGAAACCATTTCCACAACGAAAGATGCCTTTATCAAAGGGTGTATTAATTTAAAGATTACTTACTCAATCATTATTGTTCTTACTCATAAGTATTCCCATACATACAGTAATAAATGAAAAAGCAGTAAAAGCTAACAACGGAATGGTGATAAATCCAAGCCAGTTAATATATTCTCCTGAACAAGGAACACCACTTTGACACATTTCGAACTGTTGAAGAGCAGGGATTTTTTGCAAGCTATAGTGATATCCTGAAACCAACATACCTAAAATCGACAAAGGGAGAATATAACGATAAATTTTTAGTTCCTGGTCATAAAAAGCACGGCCTAATAAAAAAACCAATGGATACATCAGGATTCTTTGATACCAACAAAACGTACATGGTACATAATGAAGAACCTCACTAAAATAAAGACTTCCAGATGTCGCAATGATAGATATTATCCAGGAAAATAACAGTGGCTTATTCATGAATTATTTCTCCTTCGCAGCTTCATCTACCATTTTCACTAAATCCTCAAGTGTATTTCCTTCAAACTTCTTACCATTAACAAATAAGGAAGGTGTTCCAGATACTCCTAATTCGGCCGCAGTCTCCATATCTTTGTTCCATGAATCCTCGGAAGAATCTGCTTTAAAAGATGTAACAACCTTTTTGACATCACTATCATTTACGATTTCTTTCAAGGTTTCTTCTAAAAACTTGTCCGTAAACACATCTTCTTTTTCATATTTCTGATCATCTGGCTGTTTACTGTATAACAGCTCATGAAATTCCCAGAAGGTATCATTTCCTAATTCCTTATAAACAGTCTCCGCGAATTTAGCGGATCGTATTGAATCTACGTTAATAAACGAATAATTCATGAAGTAAAATTGTGCTTTTCCGGTGTCAATCAATTCACTTTGAATAGAGGGAAAGAAATTCTCCTCAAATGATTTACAGATTGGACATTTATAATCACCAAATTCAACAATTTGAACAGGAGCCTTTTTATCTCCTAAATAGGGTTGTCCTTTATAATCAATTTCAAAGGCTACATCTTTTTCTTTTCCATTTGCTAAAAATATAAAGCCGATAATAATAACAGCAATTAACCCTATGATCCAAAATGTGAATGTAGACGATTGTTGTTGTTTATTATTTTTTTTGTTTTTATTGTTTTTATTGTTTTTAGTCATCTTATACCTCCATACTTATGTATTTGGGCAGAAACACTTCGTGGAGGTTCGGTTTTCAAACTCCTTTTGCTTCTACATTTATTGATACTTACTACATGTCACGAAATAATCAGCTTCCGAAACAAAAAATTCTTTCATGGATATACTAAGGTTTTTCTATTTCATCTAATGCGGTACTACCAAAATTAGCACCTAAAATGCCAATTTCCCCCTTCTACTTTTCCGCCCTGTAACTAATTCATTTACATGTAATAATATAAGTTTCAGGAGAGTGTTTTGTCAATTACACGTAACTTTTATTTTGGCTCTTAACACACCTTCCATTTTTTAACACTTTTCAAACTAAAAACTGGGTTATCTCTCTAATTTTTTTAACTTGTAACTACTTGTATTACATGTTAAATAATTTATACTATTTAAGTATAGAGATTTTAAAGGAGAGAAAAAGATGTCTATCAGTACCCGTTTTTCAGTTGGAATCCATATATTATCTCTTTTAGAAATAAATAAAGAGGGAGTTAATACATCTGAATTTATCGCAAAAAGTGTTAACACCAATCCTGCTTTAATAAGAAAAATCACTGGCATGTTAAGAAATGCAGGTTTGGTAAATGTTCGGCCAGGTATCGCTGGAGCTACTTTGGCTAAGGAATTATCCGATATTACATTACTCGATGTTTATCAGGCTGTTAACGTCGTGCAAGATAAAGAGTTATTTGGAATCCACGATAACCCAAATCCAGCATGTCCCGTTGGAAGAAACATTCAAGATGCAATTGAACCTATCTTTTCAATTGCAGAACTAGCTTTAGAAAAGGCATTAGGCGTAGTAACTATTGAAGATATTGTAAAGGATATTATAGAAAAAGAAGAATTAGGTAAACGGACATTCTAAGGAAGATCAGCTTATCTATTAGTGATATTTGTTTATTTTTGTAGAAAAATCGATATAGAGATAATTTCGAAGATAATATGCTTTTTTCGTAGATATATTCCTTAATTCGAAGATAAGATGCCTGTTTCATAGATATATCCTCTCATAAGGAACAAAGTAGTCTGCGAATAATAGCTTAAAGTAAAAACACATGAGATATTCTCATGTGTTTTTACTTTTTTATTTATATTTAGGAATTTCAATCGTCAATTTATATGAATCTAATAAACTATACAAATTATAAATCTGTTTCACTTGTTTTGTTGCCCAACCAATATCAGTTGCGTACTGGTGTGAAGCATATCCATATTTCTCTGAGGCTGTGGGATTCCATCTCATTTTGTATAGCGTATCCTGTCCAGCAGAGATATATCCTTTGGCGATGAATTCAGCACCGCCAATGATTGCCGCTTCTGGAGTGAACCATCCTGCATTATAAGCATATTGTGCACCACTGCTTACCGCTGATCCATCATATGCTCCTACTCCATACATATTATAGACCGTTCTTCCATTCACCTTGACACCTGTCGCTAACGGTGAAGTCCCGTTCCCCGTCTCCAACAAAGCGTGTGAAATAAGATAAATCTCATTTACCCCATATTTTTCTCCTGCCGAAGTGAAGGTTGCAGCATGGCCTTGTAAGATACCTTTACCCGAAAGGATTCTATCATTCACTTCAGAAACATTCATGTTGGTCAATTGAGAGAGCTTAACGAATTGGAACGAATGGACTGGATCATTCACAAAATTATCAGGGTTGATATTATATTTTATATCTTCTGGACTAGCATTTACCCATGTCTTGTTATAATTCACTTCATACCAATAGTATCCGTCAGAGCCCTTTACTTTTGATTTAATATCCAATGATTGATTATTGCTGACAGCCCCCACTACCCAATAATTAGATCCGGCTCCGCCCCTTACACGCCAACTGGTTCCTTTTACCGTGCCTTTTGTTGAATTGATTAAAGTTAACCCATCCTCACGTATGTAGGTTTTATACTTTTTATCCGTTTGACCATTTACAGCCATTTGAATTTCAACCATCTTGTCCATCGTAAGATTATACTCTTTATCAACCCTGATGATCGTTCCATTCGAATTCCCTGGACTTTCTGGTGCTTTGGCTGATAAATATTGCGAACTTACATATCCTGTCTTTCCATTCGCCGTGATTCTTGACCACCCATTAGACTCCGAATAAACTGTTACTGCCGTATTGTTTACAAGTTTAGCTATAATCGAAGCGGAAGTTGATGCTGAAGAGCGCATATTTAAATTAGAGCCATCAACCACTTTTACATATTTAACTACCGTGGTTTCTTCATCGTCTGGATCCGGATCCGGGCTTTCCGGGATAGAACCAGGCTTCGTTGTTGATAGATATTGCGTACTAACGTACCCTTCTCCACCATACGCTTTAATTTTTGACCATCCATTCGATTCCGATATGACTTCTACCTCTACACCTTTTGCCAATTTCACAATGATGGAAGCGTCTTCTGACGGTTTATTCCGCATATTGAGCGTCCCCGAACTTACATTTACATATTTCGTCGTCGTTTTTTCAGGTATAGATGGTGTGGATTCCGTTTCTGGCTTTGTTGTCGATAAATATTTGGTACTGACATACCCGTCTTTTCCATCAGCCTTGATTTTTGCCCAACCGTTGGATTCTGAATACACCGTTACCTGCGTGCCTCTCGATAGCTTCGCGACTATGCTGGCACTTTCCGTCCCACTTTTCCGCATATTGAGCGTCCCTGAACTTACATTTACATATTTCGTCGTCGTTTTTTCAGGGGTGGATGGTGTGGATTCCGTTCCTGGCTTCGTTGTCGATAAATATTTGGTGCTGACATACCCGTCTTTTCCATCGGCCTTGATTTTTGCCCAACCGTTGGATTCTGAATACACCGTTACCTGCGCGCCTCTCGATAGCTTCGCGACTATGCTGGCACTTTCCGTCCCACTTTTCCGCATATTGAGCGTCCCTGAACTTACATTTACATATTTCGTCGTCGTTTTTTCAGGGGTGGATGGTGTGGATTCCGTTCCTGGTTTCGTTATCGATAAATATTTGGTACTGACATGTCCTTCTTTTCCATTAGCTTTGATTTTCGCCCAACCTTTAGATTCCGAAAACACCGTTACCTGCGTACCTTTCGATAGCTTCGCTACTATGCTAGCAGTTTCCGTTCCACTTTTTCGCATATTGAGCGTCCCTGAACTTACATTTACATATTTCGTCGTCGTTTTTTCAGGGGTGGATGGTGTGGATCCCGTTACAGGCTTTGTTGTCGATAAATATTTGGTACTGACATGCCCGTCTTTTCCATTAGCTTTGATTTTCGCCCAACCTTTAGATTCCGAATACACCGTTACCTGAGTGCCTTTTGAAAGCTTCGCGACTATGCTCGCAGTTTCCGTCCCACTTTTTCGCATATTGAGCGTCCCAGAACTTACATTTACATATTTCGTCGTCGTTTTAACAGGGGCGGATGGTGTGGATCCCGTTACAGGCTTCGTTGTCGATAGATATTTAGTACTGACATATCCTTCTTTTCCATTGGCTTTGATCTTCGCCCAACCTTTGGATTCCGAATATACCGTTACCTGCGTGCCTTTCGAAAGCTTCGCGACTATGCTGGCAGTTTCCGTCCCACTTTTTCGCATATTGAGCGTCCCAGAACTTACATTTACATATTTCGTCGTCGTTTTAACAAGTACTTCAGCTTTATTTACCGTTCCTGGCTTCGTTGTCGATAGATATTTAGTACTGACATATCCTTCTTTTCCATTGGCCTTGATCTTCGCCCAACCTCTGGATTCCGAATACACCGTTACCTGCGTACCTCTTGTCAGCTTCGCTACTATGCTTGCACTATCCGTTCCACTTTTTCGCATATTGAGTGTTCCGGAACTTACGTTTACATATTTCATCGTCGTTTTAACTGCGGTAGTAGCTGTGGTTACCGTTACAGTCTTCGTTGTCGATAGATATTTGGTACTGACATATCCTTCTTTTCCATCAGCTTTGACCTTCGCCCAACCGTTAGATTCCGAATACACCGTTACCTGCGTACCTTTCATCAACTTCGCTACTACGCCGGCGTTTTCAGATGCACTTTTCCGCATATTGAGCGAACCTGAACTTACATTTACATACATGTTACTAGTTTCTATAGTACTTATTTGTTCTGCAGGTAGTGGAGCTGCAGATATTTTTTCTTCGAAAGCAACTGTAGACAATACTGCAAAACAGAAAGTCGGTATAATTAATTTCTTCATTCCATTCTCCCTACTAAAGAATTATATTTTTACCATTTATTTAAATATCGGTTAAAATCATAGTTGTTTTATAGGTATTTATCCTTATTCATTTAAAAATATATCATATTTCCTAGTGTCTTCAGATCTATAGAATCGATTTTAACAAAATAGTAATCTAACAGACATTTAAGTAATCAAATAGATATAATTGTAATATAGTCCACGTCCCAAAGTTAAAACGGAAAAAATACGCTATTGGATGACAAATAAAACCGAGCAGAATTAATGATGAATGCAAAAAAAGCCCCTCTTCCAGAGGAGTTATTTAGAAAAAATATGAAGATTTAGTTTTGAATTTATTACTCACTTCAGAACAGCCTAACTCCAATTGAAATAATAATTAACGTTCGACTAAATAAAAGCACATTTTTAAAAAAAGTCCGGAATATATATGTAGAGTAAGACATCCAATCCTTTTGTTTGACGCTTTGTCATAATAAACTATATAATTACTTATATATACTTATAGGAATCCTTCTGTTAAGGGGAGTAGCTATACAATAAAGTCGTCAATACAGGATTTTATCCTCGGCTTTATTGGCAACTAATTTTCAGTTGTTTGCAAGACCTTGCCGATTATTTGGTGAGGTCTTTTAATTTTTAAAGACGGTATAACCAACAATCGGTTATACCGTCTTTTTTATTGAAAAGAATTTGAAGCGATAATACTACTAATAGAGGTGAAAAGTATGCAGCAATATAGTGAATTAGCTCAAAGTGTCAAGATTTCTCATGATAAAAATAATACATTACTAGATGCCGATCATTCTTTATCACTTATTGGAAAAGGCCGAAGTGCTTATGTATTTAGAATACATTCTACCAATAAAGCAATGAAAGTTTTTTTTCCGAACCATACTCACACGGCTAAAGTAGAAGCTGAGATATACCAAACTGTTCAATCTATCGAATACTATCCAACTCTTTATGACGCGGGTGAGAATTATTTAGTTATAGATCACATCGAAGGCAACACTCTTTTTGAATGTTTAACATTAGGAATTCCGATAACGGAAGAAAACATAAAAGAGATTGACCATGCATTACAATTAGCAAGGAAAGAGGGATTAAATCCTTCAGATATCCATTTAAGAAACATCTTTATCACTTCTGAAAAGAAGGTGAAGATCATTGATGTTGCAAGGTTTAAGCAAGTGAAATCCTGCAATCAGTGGCACGACTTGAAAAGTGCTTTTCATCTCTTCTATTCGAAGTCATTTTTCCCGAAGAAAATCCCTAGCTTTATACTGAATTCCATAGCAGCGATTTATAAAAAAAGATTCTTACCCATCTAATCATCACTATAAAATCACATTGGAGGAACATATGAAAAAAATTATAATCATTGCTTTTATGTCCATCCTTACATTAAGCGGGTGCTCGCTTTTGGGAGAAGTCAATTCATCATTGGAATATGCAGATAATGCGACAGGGTATGTAAGTACAGTTAAGGAATTTGCCAATGAAGTGCCCGCATTGTCCCAAGATGCCGTCACTGATACCGAAGCAAGAGAAAACCTTGAAAAAGAACTACAATTGATGAAAACGGAGATTGAAGAATTTAATGCAACTGAACCACCCCAAATAGCAGAAAGCATCCATGAAAAAATCGTCAGTTCTAACCAACAGCTGTCAGATGGAATTGATTTATACCTAAATAATATTGAAAATGGTCAATTCGACCCCGAGGCACTAGAAAATTCAGAGATAATGAAATCCATCGAGAATATAACAAGTCTGGCAAACCAAATTGAAGAATTGGGTAATTAAGCAGACGGGCTGGATTGTTTTAAGCGCAGTATTTCTCTAAAATCATGAATAAAAATAAATGCATGGAGACAAGTTATCATTGACATGAAACCAAAAGGTTTTATATAATCAACAAAAGCGAAACCAAATGGTTTTATATTTATGATAAAAAAGGAGAATTATTATGGAATCAAATCAGAATACACTACAAGATGTCAAGAAGACGGTTATTCTTGAAGCACCCATCCAAAAAGTTTGGGATACAGTTTCGAATGCCGAGGGTATAGCTTCATGGTTCATGCCAAATGATTTTCAGCCGAAAGTGGGACAGGAGTTCCATGTACAATCACCTTTTGGCCCATCTCCTTGTAAAGTATTAGAGATAGATGCTCCACATCGGCTCTCGTTCTCCTGGGATACGGATGGTTGGATCGTTTCGTTCATTTTAAAAGAACTGGATGGCAAAACGGAGTTTACCCTTATTCATGGCGGTTGGAAAGAGCCAGACACGATTCTTCCGAAACCGAACGAAAAAAGCTCGATCATTCGCGATAGAATGGATCATGGCTGGGAACAGATCGTTAATCAAAAACTTAAAAAGGCTGTTGAGGGCTAAGTGTCTGCAGCAGAAAAGCATGATGTATTTCAGGCAATTGCAGACCCAACCCGCAGAAAGGTCCTGCAATTGCTTGCTGAAGGGGATTTGCCCATTTCAGAAATCACTTCTCACTTTTCCATGAGCCGTACAGCGATTGCCAAGCATCTTCATATCCTTTCTGAAGCTGAATTGGTCAGTGGCCGGAAGGTCGGAAGAGAAAAACGCTTTCGGCTTCAGCCAGAACCTTTAGCGGAATTGAAACAGTGGCTTTCTTTTTATGATCAATTTTGGGATAACAAACTATCCATCCTTAAACATGTGATTGAAAATTCAGGGGAAAATGGATTGAAAGTCATCGAAAAAGAAAAGGACACGGATGAACCATCATAATGAAGAAAACCCCCGGCGCATTGCACCGGGGGTTTTCTTTATAAATTTATGCATCCAGCTCAACATTGTGTTCTTTGCGCTTCCTGATGACCATTGTTAGCAATAAGAGTAGGTTAAATACAATTATGCATCCAGTCAGGAACACTATACTGGCTGTCAATGCACCCGCTCCAAGGCTCGTACTCATCGCTTGACGGAAGCCCATGACAGAGTATGTCATTGGTATGAACGGGTGAACCGAACTGAAGAAGTTATTGGTCAGCTCCACAGGGAACATTCCTCCGCTTGCACCTAGCTGTAATACAAGGAATATCATCGCCAATAAACGACCTGGATTTCCAAATCCTACAGTCAAGAAGGTAACGATGAACATGAAGGTAAGTGAAGTCAGTATGGAAACCCCAATGAATTGCCCCATATTTTCGACCTGTAAATCCATTCCCCAAATCATGATCGCATCCAACACTAATGCTGAAAGCGTTGCTTGGATAAATAGGACCGTAAATTTACTGAACCACCATGCCACTCCTGATGTAGGTCTTGTAGAAGGCAACCCTGTCGGGAATCCCATATTGAAGGCAATAGCTCCTACAAATAACCCAAGAGATAATACATAAGGAGCCAGAGCATGACCATAATTAGGAACGTCACTGCTTTTTTGTTCTTTAACCTGTGTCGGTTCAGCAATCATGCTGTAATTATCATCGGTTGTTTTATTTTCACTTATTTCTTCTGCACCATCACTTAATTTTTCCGTAAGTTCAACCGTTCCATCTTTTAGTGAGGAGATTCCATCACCCAATTTACCGGAACCTTCAGCAAGTGCTGATGAACCTTCATTGATCTTACCTGCGCCTTCAGCAAGCTGGATGACTCCATTGCTTAAAGTAGGCAGATTGCTTGCCAATTGTTCAGTGCCATTAACAAGTGCTGATGAGCCCTCGTTCAAGGCTGCTGAGTTGGCATTCAGTTGATTGGCCCCATTAGCAAGTTTGTTTGCCCCTTCGCCAACTTGGCTAACACCAAATGCATACTTCTCAAGACCATCCCCAAAGGAGGATGACCCTGCTTGAAGTTGTGAAACTCCATCAACCAACTGACCAGAACCCTCAGTTAGTTTTGACAGGCCATTATTTAACGAGGAACCGCCTTGTGCTAACTGGTTGATCCCCTTCACTAGTTCTGGTGTCTTTTCATTTAAACTTTGTGTTGCCGCCGTTAATTGATTGCTGCCTTCAACAGCTTCATTCAAGCCGCTATTTAATTGGGTTGCACCAGGAATCAATTGTTCTTCCAGCGCGTTCCTTATTGCCGTATATCCGTTTAACGCTGAAACGGCGTTTGGATTGACTTTATTCACCGCATTATTTAAATTGGCCACTTGTTCTGGAAGCTGGCCTAATCCATTCAATACTGGCATTACTTTATCCGTTAATTGCGTTGATAAGTCGGATACACTTGCAGCAAGAGTCGATGCAATTTGTTTTTGTGCTTCCGCCTGGTTTTGAAGTTCATTTTGTATGGCTCCGATTAATTCGGATTGTTGTTCACTGGTCATGCTTTTGAATGCTTCCGTGTTTTGAACGGCATTGATTGTTCTTTGTCCATTATTCGCAATCGTTGATTGAAGTTCCGTTAAAGCTGCTTGGCTATTCTGGAGATCTTCAGTAATGCCAGATACAGTACCGGACGTGCCGCTTCCTGCTGGAACCGCTTCTTGCAATTGATTTACACCGCTTTGAATGCTTGTCAGTCCTTGCTTAAGCTGACTCAGCTGTTCTTCTCCAGGCAATTGGCCATCCATTTTTTTCAGGCCGTCATTTAACGCCTGGCTTCCTGCTGCCAGTTTATTGATTCCCTCATTTAAACTCTGCTGACCTGCTGCCATTTTTGGGATTCCTGTCGATTGGTCCGTCAGCTGGCTTGCATTTTGTGATAATTGATTCAACCCATCATTCAAATTCGCACTGCCTGTTTGCGCTTGTGCCAATCCAGTATTTAAAGTTTGGGCTCCTGGAACCACTTTAGCCAGCCCAGTGGAAAGTTGGGATGAACCTTGTATAAGTGCTTCACTATTATTAGTTAATTCTCCTGTGCCTGATGCGAGTTCGTCCGCACCCTTTTTCAACTGACCGACACCGGAAGTGTATTGTGAAATTCCTTTATTTAATTCCGACGCGCCACTTTCAAGTTTATTGGCTCCTTCTAAAAACTCGCCAACGCCAATTTGAAGCTTATTCGCTCCATCTTTAAAAGTTAATGTACTGGAAGCTAATTTATTCAGATTTTCTGTCACTTCTTTGTTTCCATCATGCAGTTTTTCAGCACCCTCATCCAGTTTTGATGCCCCGTCTGCTGCATCGCCGAATCCATCTCCAATTTCATCCAGCTGTGAGAAGATCGCTTCAGCATATTCTTTTGTGACACTTTCAGCAATTTCCGTTTTCAAATTATTGGTTGCCTGTTTTCCGACCGTTTCAGAAACGAAACTGCGACCAGGATTCACGTCATACGTTAAATTCATTTTTTGGGGCTTATCATCCATGACGGTTGAAGCATTTTTCGAAAAGTCCTCTGGAATGGTGACGACCATATAATATGTACCATCATCAAACCCTTTTTTCGCCGCTTTTTCCGTTACGAAATGCCATTCTAAATCATCATTGTCCTTTAATTGCTCGACTAGCTCATTACCGACAGTTAAGGTTTTACCCTCATACTCCGCCTTCACGTCCTTATTCACGACTGCAACAGGCAATTTACCTGTATTTCCGTATGGATTCCAAGCAGAACTAAGGAATAACCCTCCATAAATAATCGGGACGAACAGTAAAACGATTGCGACACCGAGTAGTTTTCGATTTGTAAGGAAAAGCTTCCATTCTTGTTTAAGCATGTTCACTCTTTTTCACCTTTCTTTTTCCGCAGTACTTCACTCAATGACGCCGAATTCCAATTAAGAGTCGGTATTTCCGTGGTGCCAAAGCTCTCTTTAAGCAAATCTGCTACTGTTTGTCTGGAAAAGAACTCCATTAAAAGTTCATCCGCCTGAGAAAACATCCGTCGAAGGACGTCCATCCCCTTCTCTGCATACTCTCCATCTTTAAACGCTTTTTCTATAAGTCCCGTATCCGGAAACATCGAAATGGGTCCTTCCATCGCTTCAATAATTTCAAGGTTTTTAATCTTATCTACACTTTTGGCAAGAGAAAGGCCACCATTATTACCAGGGACGGAAGTGATTATCTGCTTAACGACCAATTTCCTAATGATTTTTTTCAAATAAGAAGGAGACACCTCTAATCTCCTGCTGATCTCATTAGACGAAAGCGGTACATTTTTATCCTGGGTAGAGAGTATAACAATGATGCATATAGCTTGCTCGACCCCTTTTGTTAATTGCAAATCAGTTCACCTCTTCAAGTATGTATGTGGATGTTTGATATCCATAATGGATATTCGGTATCTATAATTAAAACTCGTTTCACTATAAAAATCAAGCTATTTCTAGAAAAAATTTCTAAAAAAAGTTGAACCCCGCATGACAGCATCATGCGGGGTTCACTTTACCTAAAGTGTTTTTATAGGTTATTTAAAAATTCATTCACTGCCTCTGGAGTTTTAGCATTTGCACTGTGCAAATGAGCAATCTTTTCACCATCTTTAAATACTAATAAAGATGGAATTCCCATAACCGTTTGCTCTTCAGAAATCTCAGGGAACTCATCACGATCGATTGTAAACCACTGTTTATCTTGATGTTCTTGAGTGATTTCATCGATGAACATGTCTAAACGTTTGCAGTCTGGACACCATGTAGTCGTAAAAATCCCAACTGTTAGTCCCTCTTGTTTGATTTGTTCACGGTATTCTTGTTCTGCACTAATATTTTTCATGATTTTCTCCTCCGAGCTTTTCTTTTCTTACCCATCATACTTTAATCCATAAATAAAGGTACTCAAGGATTAATATATAATTAATTCCTTCACAGTACAAACGGTTTATCCTGGATCTATCTAACTAATGCTCGGTTTATGTACCTTTTCTATGCTTTGGGCGAAACCACCATTTCCTGGTCCAAATCTCTCGTATATGAATGAGGAAATCCTTGAAATGAATTCCCTATTTTCATCAATGAAAAGATAGTGACAGCTTTTTTCAAAAATAACCAACTCACTGTCAGGAATCTGGCAAGAAAATAGATTGGTTTCATAGAATTCTCCTCTTATCTAATGATATTGGCTAACGGTAATAATACCTTTTCTAATTCTCCTGGTGAAACGTATTCTTGACCTAAAAGTTTTTTAATAAAACTCAAACAAACATCTCCTTTAATAAAGGCTCTTTTGTATGTATTTGAGGATTTTACTAGTCTAATAATAAAAAATATATAATACTACAAAGGTTCAATAAATTGCCCATATTCAATTTTATTCTCAGGTATAATCAGAGTAGGGTTAAAATAAAGAGGTGGAAATAATGGATACTATTCAAGAAACTATCAAATTGGCTGGTTGGGGCAGAAAAAAGGCTATGGAAAAACAAATAGAAATGTTTGAAAAAAGTTTGCAAAAGGGGGAAAAATTACTTGGTGCAGGAGCTGTGAATGAATATAAGAAAGCAATCTAGTCGATACTCCTGAAGTTTCACCTAGTTATTTTATTGGGGTAGATGGAAGGCAAAAAAGAGAAGAGAATAATTTTAATATTTTCTAGGGGGACGTAATGAAAAAGATTTTGTACACTGCAATCCTAACTTTGATAGTACTTACTATGGGTGCTTGTAATAATACTAATAATATTTCCAAATCCAAATCAGATAATACACTATCTGAAGCTAAGTTGACTGACAGAGAAAAAGACATATTATCAACAACAACTGATCAGTCATTTGTATTCGAATATCATATGGCTGATAGTACATATAAAGAAGTATCTGTATGGGTTGAAAAATATGAGTCCGGTAAAAGGGTTGAAGATAAAAAAATTCACGTTACTGCTGGGCTAAAAAATAATGGTACGATTATCTTTGCAACATCGACACCAACTTCTCACCAAAATGAATCTATGTTTAGTGTCAGCATCAATAGTAAAGGTGATACGACTACAGGTAGCAACTTGGAAACGATTACGAAGGAAGGTTCTGGACAGAGCAAATCTTTAAAAATTTCTGAAATCAACACCGAGAGCGTTATGAGTGTTTGGGGAAGCAATGAAGCAGAAAACATTCTGATTTCAGATAAGATGGTTTTAGCTAGTGTAGGGTATTCCTATGGTGAAGGTAGTATGAGAACACTTTCCCAAGATTTTTATAGCGATATGGACCATCACATTAACGAGATAAAAGACTTTGATGTTGTTTATCTACTGAGAAGTGAATTTACTAAATAGATTGAAGAAGACGGAAAATAGGACCCATAATGGTCCTTTTTCTTTTGAAGAAATATTTACAATTCATTTAAATATCTAAATACGTTCAACAAAAAATTTTTCCGGATTTGCACAGAACCCAAAATATGGGAATATTAGCCTTTTGTGATAAAGTAAGAATAAGGCTGATTTAAGAAAAGGAAAGGGATGAAAAAAATGAAAAAAATAGTAGGGATTTTCACTTCAATAATTATTCTATTTGGCGGATATTTTTTATTTAATAATGCTCATAAAAGTAAACCAAAATCTATCAAAACATGGACGAGAAAGTCTTTCTATGTCGAATCGCAGTTTCAACTCTCCCTTGCTCACACTTCATAATCCTCCTTTCTGCCGTCGAAAGTTATGTGATATTACTTTTAATCTAGCAATCCGCATGCCAGTGTTTAAATATTCTGTAAATAATTTTTAAAATGAAGGTAAGAAGGGAGAATTCACTAGTAATGTTCGATGGGCAAACTTAATATCGAGGACTTATTAGTTGTATTGAGAAGGGAGAATTCTTCTTTATTAGTAAAATTTTTTTTCATCCCTTAAGGCTTCGGAATTTTATACTTCTCCGAATGTCCATGGAGTATGTACAAAGTGCTAAGGAATGGAAAAACCTATAAACCAGATGATTCCATGAAAAAAAGCCACTAATTTAGTGACCATTTCTACATCAATCATTATTTATATTGGAAGAGTAAGTTGCCAAGAAACACCGAACTTATCAGCTACCCAGCCGAATTTCTTACTAAAGGAATAATCAGCTAATGGCATTAGTACTCCTCCACCATCTGTTAAACTCTCATAAATCCTGTCAATTTCTTCTTCAGTATCACATGTAATAAACAATGAAAAAGAAGGTGTAAATGTAAATTCATGCTTGATATTACTGTCGATGCACATAAACTCCTGACCCTTTAACGTAAAGGTAGCTTTCATGACGCTTCCCTCAGCACCTGCTTCATTTGCTCCATACCGAGTAATGCTGGTTATTTCCGAATCTTCGATTAAAGATGTGTAATAATTCATGGCTTCTTCTGCATTTCCTTGGAACATTAAGAATGGTGTAACCTTTGTCATTTATCGTCAAACTCCTTTTTATAGCTTCTGTTATTTTAAACAATGGATTTTCCAATAAGAAAAACAGATCATAATTTAGGGTGCTCTTTGAAGCTTCTTCTTAAACTAATGTCCCAAGCATCCTAGTTGAAAAAGGATATAAAATGTTAATGTATATATCGAACTTCTTGTACATTTATGTGTTGGATTCTGGAGCCCACCAGTTACCAGAAACCACAATCATTGTCTGTAATTTAATCGTATTAGCAAAATAGTCATCATCGTCGTGTTCTTGAATCGTTCTGCTCCATAATTTGTTGATCCATAGCTGATTAGAAGAATCAACCATGGCGCTCACCATGAATGGAGCAACAAAGCTTGTACTATTTCCTTCCTCAACCGCTTTTCCATTTAGCATATAGCCAGATTGAATATTTTCTGGATTGCCATGTGTTTCCTCTTTAATCCAATTGTTCATCCTTTGTATTTGCCCCAACGCTCTAGTGTCACCGGTTAGTAAGTAATCAATCGTATAGCGCCATGGGATTCTACTGCTGTTCCAGCTATAATTACCGTCATTTGGCCCCTCTAGAAAATCAGCTTGAGCCGGCTGATAAACTCCCTTAGATTGTACAATGAAATCAGGCATAAGACCGGTATTGTCACTTTTTGTTGTATAAATAGAATGAATAATCGCATAAGCCTTATCCGTTACATCTTTCCATTTATGATTCCCTGTTGCGGTCTCAAATGTCTTCAAATGATTTAGAAGAAGGTCTGATGAACGAGTTGATTGCCCGTAAACATGATCTTTATCCTCCGCCCAGTCTCCTAGTTTTATAAGAGACTGAGACTGATTTATTTCATTCAACATGATGGCCTCAATAATGTCTTTGGCTCTAGCAAGATAGTCGATATCCCCTTTACTTCCCCACTGCTGATCAGCCAATAATAACGCATAAGCGATGTCCATATCACCATCAGTTGCTGAATCAGCATCCCCTGGCGTATTAATAATTTCTCCCTTTTTATTCTTTACCTGTTGCCAAGCCATTAAAGATGGATTATTTTTGCTGCTATGCGCCTTGTAAAATCTATAAAGACCATCAAAGTTTTGTTTGGCCTTATGATCCTTTCCCGCCATGATTGCGGTTATCATCATCCCATAACCATGCGCTTCGGAAACGGTAACAGCGTTTTTTGGCTCTGCATACCCCTTATCATTGTAAAAAATATAATACTCATCATTTTTATCAACAGGCTGCTTAAGATATTTTTTTTTCCAGGTTTTATAAAAGTCAGCTACTTCATCATCCATCTCATCTTGTGACACATTGTCTGGTTTTATTGTTCCAGATTGATAGACTGTATGTTGAGGAAACGGCCTTTTACTGGCAACCTCTTTTTTTGTATTTTGATCCACTAATGCTATCGAGGCAATGATACCGACTACTATCACGCCTATTAATAAGCTAACTCTTTTTTTCATGTCTGGCTCCTTAGATTATGGTGTTATATTTACTTTAGAATATTGTGCGAGCCATAAACATTTGTATGTAACTGACAATTTTCCATGTATTCAAAGAGCTGTTAGAATTTCCAATCCCCTCAAACACCGATTAAGTAATATACCATTTATTTACGATTATTTATTAAACTAATCTGCTCCGTTATATCAGTAAAAAAAGGGTGTCTCAGCAACCACTCTATACAGTGCACCTGTTAGTTTATCTAGACAAATCTATTATTTCTTCTTACCTACTTTAGTTTCCGTACCCTTCAATATTCTCTTAATATTTTCTCTGTGAAGAATAATGACGAATAAGCTAATAAATAATGAGAGTGCTATAATTAGCTTTTCTTCAAATATAAAACTGTAAATAACAATTGAAATACTAGCTAAAATTGAACTAAGAGACACATATTTAGAAGTTAACAAACTAATAAGAAACACAATAAATGCAGTACATGTACCTAATGGAGATAAAAATATAAACACTCCTGCTGATGTAGCCACTGCCTTACCACCTTTAAAGCCCGCGAAGATAGGAAACGCGTGTCCACATATGACGAGTATGCCACACAATATAGGAGAAACCGTTGAATTAAAGATTTGTGGGAGTAGGCAAGCAACAGTACCTTTTAATATATCCGCAATAGCTACTGTAGTTCCTGCTCTTTTTCCCAAAACCCGAAACGTATTAGTGGCTCCAAGGTTCCCACTCCCATATCCTCGAATATCGGTTTTATAAAACAATTTACCGATAACCAAAGCAAATGAGATTGAACCAATTAAATAACTTGAAACGAGAGTCATTATATTCAGCATAAGTTACCTTCTTACTTGAAATTTATTGTTTCAATTATATATTAATATTCGTTTTATTATGCTTATTTCCCTGCTATTTTTCTTAACTATTCAACACCCCAGTGTTGAACCGAACACCCTTCACACTAACGTCTTTATCATTATCTATTATCTTTCCATCGCGTATTATTACCATAACAACTTCTTGACGGATATATTTGAAAAATATAAAAGGGTCATGCATCCATCAGAATGATAGGCATGACCCTAAATAATAAATTGATACATTAGGTGTGTATAATATTGCGAATGGTTTATTGAAAGAAAAAACATTTAATGCTGTAATCCCTCATTTCTTGACGTTATTCCTTTAATAAAATAATGAAGTAGCCGATTTCTTGATGTCATATTTTGCTTAGCGTATGTTTTTCGCTTTTGGCTAATGAATGTTTGCTCAAATTAATATTATTAATCTTGGTAAACGAACAAAAAGAAAGAAGCTGTTTTGAAAAAAAGGTTGAATGACTAAAAAGATGTTTTATTACAAATAAAGTTGATTAAAACGTTAGTCAAGTTATTCAATTAAAGGGGGCGATTGTTGAAAAGATATAAAAGGATCATACATATTAGTCAGGCTAATATATATGATCCTTTATTTGTTATCCACGCAAAATAAATATGAAAATGACATTTTGATTGATTAAGGGTTATTCAAAAAGGCTTCGACACAAAAAAAAGCTGCTTATGAATAGCAGCTTTTTCGTCCAATAATGCTCAGTTAACTACAAAAGGCATAAAGTACATTTATACTCCAGTCTTATGTCTTTCTGGCATTTGATAATAATATAAGGCAGCAATTAGTACGGATATAATTCCACTTGTTAGAAAAAAAGTATTAAAGAAACTTCCCCCTGCAGACGGGGAATTAGATACCAATCTGCTTAAAAGTAGTAAAAGTACTCCCAAACCAGAAAGAAATAAAGCTATTTTTTTGGCACTTCTTTTAAATAGCATCGATCCCAAAAGAATGATTATATAAAGTGCTGTAATTATCATAAGGCTAGGAAACAATGGTTTGAATTTAGCTGCATATACGAAATAATCTAAAACTGAAATATCATTTGCATCCACAACTTGATCATTCAGCATCTGTGAAAAGTGAGTTGAATATTTCCATTCCCATGGGTTATCTAAAATTTCGCTTCCTTCGTACCATGTACACAATGTAAAAAACAAAAGAAACAACATAGCAATTACTAATTGAAAAATGTATTTCACTTACAATTTCACCACCTCTAGACAATTGCCTACATTATACCAATAATTTGAAAGTTAAAATATAACTAACTTCCCTCATCTTCTTAATAATTAGAAACGATTCGATTCATTTCAAACGATGGGCTACCTCTCATTCCTAAACCCTGGCTTTGAAGGTTTATGTAAACATACACTGGTTTATGAATAATATAAAATAACCTCTTTTAAGGAGCGTTTGGGAATATGACATTTCGTGGAGAAGACCTCATTCTTTCAGGAGCATGGATACTATTTATTGGTTCACTTATTGATACAACCGGGCAGACCCAGCAAACTTTCACCCACAGCGATCAGGGGAAAGATTTAATCGTAAAAGGAAATGGGATTGAAGCATTCGGAAACTCGTTGCAAGCCATCGGGAGAACTAAGCTGTTAAAACCTGAGAGGGAGCTAGCACAAATATATACCATCTTCGGTGCTTGGCTTGAGGCTGCTGGTAATAGTACAAATGCAGTTGGAGTAAGTATTGAACTAAATGGTGCTGAGGAAGAGGGAGTAAAAATAGATACCCTTGGCAGTGGAGTCCAAGGTCTTGGCGCAGCTTTTGAAGCAGTAGGTGCATTTCTTGAAGAGGATTCATCCTATAGGGAACTTGCGATTATAGGAAATAGCTTCATTTCTTTAGGCTCTTTTTTAGCAGCGATCGGTAATATTTACGTTTTAAACGAAAAAAGTGTAATTGGGGAACAGATTCTATTGGTCGGTAGCTGGATTCAAGTTATTGGTGCATTTATATTACTTCATGCAATTACCCTTGAGGTTGAACACATTAAACACGAGGAACACGAGAAAAATCCGAAAAATGGAAACGGCAATTCTTATCCCTATTCTTATAATAATTATTCCTACACCTGATAAAGGGCTACCTACAGCTAAAGATGGATGTCGTTAGCTCCTTATCATATAGTGAGGTTGCTTAGCAATTCTCCTTCATCTTATCAAACTAACTCCCCTATAATGGAAAATACTTAAGGTGCCACCAATTCAACTTTCATTATATCTGGGTCTTCAAAGTAAACAGCATAATGCTCCTTTCCACCAGCGAATGGGTGAGTGTCAGTATAGAGAATGCTTACTCCTTTGTCCCTTAATTTTTGAGTCATATCATCAACCTGATGACGTGAAGTCGCGTGAAATGCTAAATGGTTAAGACCTACTCTCCGCCTATGATAGGGAACATCAAGAAATCGTTCCTCTGCTTGGACAAAGACTATATACATTTCACCTATGCTCCAACTCTTCCCGCTTTCCCACTCCTGAAAAGGTTCATACCCTAATTCCTCTAAAAACCAGCCCCAAAAATCAACAGTCCTTTTTAAATCAGAAACATATAGCTCAATATGATGAATAAGTCCTTTTGACAACTGTCATCCTCCTAGATATCCCCTTATATTTCTAAATTGAAAACCGTATACACGATTCAGTGTGCGAAAGAATGGATTAAAGGTTTTTTCATAAAAATAACTCTTATAACTTAAAAATCTATGTATAGTTGCAAATTCAAATAATTCTTTAAGAAGTGAAGGCTATATGCAGTATTAAACTAAAGAGTATGGCACAAATTTTAATCCAAAAGTAACTCATTTTTGTTAAAACATTCTGGGATCTTTCAATATAACTGATCATAACTATAAGCCCTACGACACCTATATAGGGTTTTAAATCATATAAATTATCATAATTCCAATTTATATCCGTGAAACTAAAAAAGAACAACATGAGAAATGTATATGTTCCAAATACAAATAAAAACTCCTTGAATTTTGCACCTTTCATATCACACCCACTTTTTCTCTCTGTATTTATCTAAAGTTGGTTTTATTCTATTTGCTTTTACTCATGAAAATCCGAAATAAGTCATTTAGTAACAGGTTTTGGATGTGATTTACTTGCTTTAAGATTTAGGAATATGATCCTTCCTATTATATATCATTCTTTTAGTAACTTACTTGTAAGTTTTTTTGAGTGGGTATAAAAGGTTATTTTTCATATAGATAGTATGCACTCGAGATTTTATTATTTAGGGGTGATACTTTGAGGAGTAAATATAGTTTGTTTTCACTTGTTTTAAGTATCATAGGAGCATAACTGATTATTTTACTTTTTAGAGATGTTGGTGAATCCCGAAGTCAGATAGTATGGGCTTATGTATCCTTCATCTTAGGTCCTATCCTTTTGATAACTAGTATTATATTTGGGATTTTAGGTTTCAAATCCAAAGAAAAAGGACGGTTGAAGTATGCCGGAATTATAACCACAATACTCGTTATAATAGGACTCGCCATAGTGATTGCACTTTTTACTATCGGGTTTTAATTAGTTTTCTTCTATTACAAATGACAAAAAGGGCTGTCATTACAGCCCCTTTTTCTGTGATGTCAAACAGCTTAGTGTAGTGACTTTTTATTTAATGACCTCATTAAAAATCTCTCCGCCACCGTTTATTTTTACGATTTTAAGGCGATTGGTATTTTTAACGAAAATGGTTTTATATTGTTTTTCACCCTTTAGGTCAATAAGAAAAACGCGTTTATTGTCATTATCCGTTTCCTTATTAAAATTATAATCTTCGTTGCCGATTTGCTCGATTATCTTTCCATATTCAGGTAAAGAAGACCACTTCTCATGATCTGCAATTGGAGTTGTTCCGTTTTGTGCGGATTCATTTTGTGTTACTTGTTCATCTGCTGTTTGCACGGGCTGTTCACTTTTTTCTGTAACCTCTTTAGTGTTTTCATCTGTTTCATTACTGTTACAAGCAGTTAGCATTGTTGCGGCTGCAACTAATGCAATCATTGATTTGTACATGCTTCACATCATCTCCTCTAGGTGTATTCCCCCTTAACTCTGGCAAAAAACCTAGCCGATTTCATGAAGTGGCTTCTATACCTGATTAAAGAACTACCTATGATGTCTGATCCTTAAAAGCGACTGGACATATTGCTATAATTTCTGTTATTATAGTTACTCAGGGTAACAATTACTCTCAGTAACTATATATTATAAGGAGTGTTTCTGATAAAGACTTACCAAAAATTCTTTCAAGAACTATTGCTACTGTACCGGCCTTTTGAAAATAATCTAAATATACAGCTAAACAAGCATAATTTGCACAGAGCGCAATGGTCAATTTTGCATTACTTATCCAATTATGGTTCTGCAACGCTTGTAGAGCTTGCAAATTATCAGAGTGTGGAAAAACCCACAATTACCAGGACCATTACCCGCTTAGAAGAATTAGGATATGTAGAGCATGTTCCCAGCAAAGATAGACGCGAAAAAAGAATGCAGCTTACAGAGCTTGGAACCAAGATATATAGTGATGTCCGTGTGACCATTGACCAATATGAACAGGACATTTTAACAGGAATCTCTGAAGAAGAACAGCTCGCAGCCATCCGCATTATGAGCGAAGTAAGAAATAATATTATAGAGTAAGGGGATAATAAAATGGATCAATCCAAACCAAAATTGTGGACGAAAGATTTTGTTATTGTTTCCTCCATCAATTTTTTCATAACATTAATTTTTTATTTATTAATGGTGACATTGGCTATCTATGCAGTAAATGAATTAAATGCTTCTACAAGCCAAGCCGGCCTTATATCTGGGATATTTATTATTGGAACTTTAATTGGGCGACTATTCATCGGCCGCTTTATTGATTCGATTGGCCGTAAGAAAACATTGTATATTGGTCTAATCTTTTTTACTTTGACAACACTATTATATTTTGTTGATTTCGGTATTACCTTTCTGCTTGCTAACCGTCTAATACATGGTATAGCAATGGGTATGGCCAGCACAGCGACAGGAACGATTGTAGCTCAGATTATCCCGGCAACACGAAAAGGGGAAGGAATCGGCTACTACAGCATGAGTGCAACACTGGCCACAGCAATCGGTCCTTTCATCGGACTTTATATGACACAACATGCAAGCTTTCAAACGATTTTTAGTTTCTGCCTTGCTTTAGGGGTAATCAGTTTGATTACAGCATTCTTCCTTTATGTACCTGCATTAAAAGGAACGATCAAAGTATCTGAAAGTAAGGGATTCAAGCTATCCAACTTTATTGAGCCAAAGGCACTGCCCATCTCATTTATTACTCTATTATTAGCTTTCTGTTACTCTAGCGTTCTTTCTTTTATCAGTTTCTATGCAATGGAAATCAACCTAGTTAATACTGCAAGCTTCTTCTTTGTAGTCTATGCAGTAGCAGTATTGTTATCACGCCCTTTCTCAGGACCGTTAATGGACCGGAGAGGATCGAACTATATTATGTATCCGGCCTTTATTATCTTTGGAGCCGGACTGCTCCTTCTAAGTCAAACAAGTAATAGTTTCACTTTATTGGCAGCCGGATTCCTTATTGGACTTGGATTCGGTAATATGCAATCAAGCTCGCAAGCGATCGCCGTTAAAATGACTCCGCCTCACCGTATGGGAATGGCAACGTCAACCTTCTTTATCATGCTTGATGCTGGACTTGGATTCGGTCCTTATATACTAGGTTTAATCATTCCATTAACAGGCTACAGTACACTTTATGTCATCCTAGGTGTTGTGGTCATAGCAACTTCTCTTCTTTACTACTTCTTGCACGGCAAGAATGAAAGTGCAGCAAGAGCAAAAATCGCTTCAATTTGATCGAAATTAGAAAGGGATATCCTGTAATGGGATATCCCTTTTTTTAATGCTTTTATGCCATGAGTTCGATCTAAAGAATAAGTCTGAGATAAGCAAATAGTTTTATTGCACAACGGGAATTCGTCCTTTGTTGGGGTTAATTCGTCCGTTGTTGGTATTAATTCTTCCGTTGTTGGTATTAATTCGACCTTCAGAGAAATAATTCGTCCTTCAGAGAAATAATTCGACCTTCATGAGAAATAATTCGTCCTTCAGTGAGATAATTCGTCCTTCATGAGAAATAATTCGTCCTTCAGAGAAATAATTCGACCTTCACTAAAAAAAGAAGCAGTCTCAATAGTTTTTGAGACTGCTTCTAGTGATAGGGGTCCTTATTTGACTTCTATATTTTCTATATAAAAACCATGATTTTTGGTTTTCTTTTGATCTGCTGATTGAATGACTGTTTCACCTTTATATAAAGTCTTTCCGGTCTTTAAATCGGCAATCAGCAATCGAGGCGGTTTAGTTTTATAATCCATTTCCTCTGGATATCTGTCATTACCTAGAAGGATATACACCTTTCCATTCTTAACGGTGGCGAAGTATTCTTCATTCTTATGAACAGCTAGATCTAGCTCTAGATCCTTTGTTATCTTTTGACTGCTTAGATCAAACGTCTTAATGTGATATTTATCGGATTTGGTATCAACTGCGTATAGGTTTTCCCCATCAACATATCCTGATTTTGCCATGTCCAGGCTAAGAGATTCTTTTTCGGACCCATTAACCGTTTCTAATTTTTCCGTTTCATAATGATAAGATAGCAGTTTGCTTTCTTTTGGCTTTTCCTCATATGGACCATCCTCATGATTTACCCCTTTGATCACAGAAAATAAAATCATGTTGTTTGACTGGGTGGGAGCAACATCAATTGGCATCCCAACTTCGACTTGGTCATTGCCATTATAAGTTTCGGATAAAAGAGTTTTATCGCCTATTACTTTCTTATTAGCTAAATCGATCGTATACAGATGAACCTCTTTCGTTTGTTTGTCATCGTTGGAATTCACATCATTAGTCGTTAATACCTGTAGTTTTGAATGGACCAATTGCACATCCACGACATTCGTATTCATTTTTCTCTCTTGATCAGGAAGTTCCAAACTGAAAGAACTTTCATCGTTGCTTTTCTTCTCCAATAAAGCGATATCAAACTTCGCTTCCATGTTTCCGCTCTTTGTGAAATCTTCATTTACCGAGGCGTAAGCCAGGAAATCACTGTCTTCATAAAAAGAATCGATAAAACCCTTACCACGCATAAATGAACGATGTTCTTTCATTAATCTTCCCATTTGAGCATCTTGTCTTCCAGTTAAGCTTTCAAAGTAAGACTTTTCGCTGTCATATGTTGTTTGATTGGATTCAATCGTTAATAATTCAAAATAGGGATTGGCTTCAAGTGAAGAACCATTTATGATTACCGGATCAAGCTCTTTGCTACTACCTTCTAGCGTCTTGAACGTATACTTTGGAAGGCCGGAAGCGGAGGAAGCTACTTTGACATAATAGGTTCCGATGCTTAAGATGACAACCATTCCAATAATGATGCTGCATATATAACGTTTCACCTTGTTCACTCTCCTTTAATAGTTGTTATACGGTAACGCGATTTTTCAATAACCAGGAACCAAGCCAAATCGATAGTCCTGTCACAATGATTCCTAAAGCGATCAGTATACCCACGAGTTCACCAGGGTAAAAATAGAAAACATCACTTGCCATTACGAAAACAGGAGTTAAAAACAACGCAGCGGCGATTCCGGTATACACCAAGCCCAAAATGATGCCTTTTATACGGAAACTCCTTTCAAACATGATCGCTGTGAATAATATCGACATGACCATAAGACCAATGCCATAGTTAAGCAGGAATTGTGTGAAGGTGCTTGGGATAACCAAATTCAAGACACTATTAAATTTCGCAATGGAGTAAATTGACATTTCCTTGTTCAAGAACGATTCAGGTACGTATGAATTAAATAGGGCATTTTCCATGGGTAAAATGATAATCTGCAAAGCAATCAACCCTAACACCATCAAGATGATGGCCGTAGCTTTAGAAAGGTAGATTGACAATCTCGATGTCGGTAACATCAATAGGCGATAAATGAAGGTATTCTTTCCAAACCAATCACGATACCAAATCAGAAAAATGTAAAAAACAAGAGCAACTGCACTCAACGCGATCGGTCCTTGGAACCAGAGAGAATTAGCAATTTGGGTAAAATCAATACCACCATAATTAGTAAAATAGGCGGCTTCTGATATTTTTTCTTCCGACATGATATCATGGGCTCGATTAAGAAAACTCTTTGTTCCAATGATCACTCCAACTAACTGCGACACCAATGTTATCAACAATAAAGAAATATATATTTTACTAAATCGATTGATTTCAAAATTCACTAGCTTTAAATAACGCATCATGATTGGTACACCTCTCTCATTACATCGACTACTGATTTCCCTTCCTCTTCACGCATTTCTTCTGTATTGAACTCTTTGAGGACTTTACCGTTATCCAATAAAATGACCTTATCGATTAAATGTTCAATATCACCGATTTCATGGGTCGTGATGATGACTCCTCTGTCTTCGATAAGGTGGCTCGCAAAGACATCGGCAATTTGCTCCCGGCTAAACATATCAATGCCCGAAAATGGTTCGTCCATCAGTACATAATCCACATCAAGGGACAGACCCAGCATTAGGTTAAGCTTAGCTGTGTTGCCTTTTGACAATTCCGAAATGGGGATCTCTTCGTTCAGTTTAAAAAATCCCAATAATTGATTAGCTCTTTCCGAGTTCCATGACGTGTAGAAATCTTCCATGAAAACCATTGCCTGTTTAACCGTCATTGATGGAAGCATGGTCGGTGCGTCCGGAATAAACGTGATTTTTTCATAACTGTTCTTAGTCATTTTTTCATTATCAATTAAGATTTCACCTTTATAAGGCGTCAATCCCATAATGGCTTTGAGTGTAGTCGTTTTCCCGACACCATTTATCCCGATCAGACAAGTGACTTCACCTTTATTAGCAGTAAACGAAACACCATCTAAGATTGTCTTCCGGCCGTATTTCTTAGAGATTTGTTTTACTTCTATCATTTTTCTTCCCCCTCCCTTATTTCTTCCGAATATTTTTCTTTAACCACTCGAAGCAGCTCTTCAACTGGCACATTAATAGGCCGAATAGCATCGACAAAAGAATCAACCGCTGCCAGAATAAGCTCCTGTCTAACAGCCTGTAAAATCGTTTCATTTGTTGTGATTTGACTAGGAAAATTTCTTTCTGTATGAATCAAACCCTGTTCCTCCATTTCTTTATACGCTTTTTGAGCTGTATTAGGATTAATGTTCAGTGAAGCCGCCAGTTCTCTTCGGGATGGAATTTCCTGTCCCGCTACGAATTTCCCAATGGCAATTTGTTCTTTAAAATGCCTCACAACTTGCAAATATACCGGTTCTCGGGTATTAACGTTCATAAAACTACCCCCTATTTATTTAGGAAAAAACTTCGATTTGAAATTTAATAACGAGTGTATGTATTAAGTAGTTCATACACCTTATAGATGTACTATACTCGTAATACACCTTCACTGTCAATATAGAATTTCCACATATTAAAAAAACCGATTGCGTAATGAAATCGAGGTTTTAGTAGCTTATTGGTGATCATCGTAAAGTCGGCGATAATTTTTTTTGCTCATTTTTCTGTTAAGTCCCTTATAGAGTAAAATCTGTAAATTAATCAAATAATAATAGAGCATGTAAATTTCTATAAAGGGGATGGTTTTTATCAAAAACCGGTTTTTAAAGTTAATGATCTTGTTTATGTCTTTTGCTTTGATCTTTTCTCCTCTAACTACTGAGGCAAAAGGAAAAGGGGCTCAACAAAGACAATGTATTAGTAAATCATCGGAACAGCTAAAACATACTTTACAGAAACTTTGGATCGACCATACTATATGGACAAGAAGCTATATGGTAAGTGCCTTATCAGATTTGGATGACAAAGAAAAGGTACTGACTAGGTTATTAAAAAATCAGGATGATATAGGAAATGCAATCAAACCTTATTATGGCGATGCAGCCGGCAACAAACTAGCTGAACTGTTAAGGGAGCACATCGTTCTTGCAGGAAAAGTGGTGGATGCAGCAAAAAGCGGAAACCAGGAAAATCTGAAAATATTTAATGCTGAATGGTATAAAAATGCTGATGATATTGCTCTTTTTCTTAGTAAAGCCAATCCAAATTGGAGCAATGATGAATTAAAGGAATTGCTATATACACATTTAAAATTGCTTACAGACCAAGTTGTATCAAGAATTAAAAAGGATACAGATGCGGAAATTTCTGCTTTTGATAAAGGTGAAGATCATATTATTAAATTGGCAGACACCCTAACAGAAGGGATTATCAAGCAATTCCCAAAAAAGTTTTAAAACATCTAATAAAAACAAATCCCGATTCTATCTCTTTCTTTCAAAGATAAAGTCGGGTTTAATATGCTGGGGGATCCTAAAGGGGTAGATTCGCAGATACTTGAGCTAAACCCCGTTTATCTGTTTCATCTCGTAAACTTCGTAAAGCTTGTTGAACAATAGCCATTGTTTATGGGCAACTTAGATTCAACCTGAACCTACTTTGGATTTAAGGAAACATCCCGATCATTCAAAAAACGATCCATTTTGGATTAACTTTTAATAAACTTCCTGTAATCCTTATTGCAGGGTCCTTGACTCCAGAACTCTGAATTAAGGCAGGCATTTTATTGTCCACATACCATTGATGTGAACAATCCTTGTCCCATAATGAAGCGACCAGATATCTTCCATTTTTCTTTTCAGCAAATACTCCAGCAAGCATTCCTGGTGAAGCCATCATCCCTTTGTTCCATACTTCTTTTTGCATGTGCTCAAACTCAAGTTGTTTATTTGTTTCTACAAAACAATCTGCCACTCGAAGAAGACTTCCCTTACTTAAAAAATCTGTCATGTCTGTTGTGCTTGTATTAAACATTTTCTCGAAAATTTGAACAGAGATATTGGAATAAGTATTTCTTTGGTTACTCTTCTCGAAAATTCCATCATGCTGTTGCTCCATGAATGCTTGGTAAGAACGATCATCTCTCCAGAAAGAAATAATGCCTGCTTCAAACGGATTGTTTTTATCCCATCCCCCGATTTGGCCTATAAATCCATCTAACTGTTTCAAATCTCCCCAACCCTCTTGTGCGTTAGAAAATGAACTCTTGTTTTCCTCATTCACTTGGCATTTTATCCACTTTATTAACATATTTGATCCACCTACTTATTTATAGATTTCACCCAACTTTTGCTTTTTTATCTATCTCTTTTATTAAATCATTTTTTACCGTTTATATAATCATCGATGGAAATTCTGCATCCAAACTTTGATTTAGCTGACTATGCTTCTGTGCATCCAAAAGCGCTAAGGGTGTTTCTTAAATCCAGTGTATAACAAAATAGATCCATGTCCATGTTCATGTTAAAGAATGGCGTTGGAATCATTATGCTCCTTTGTTATGATGAAGGTATCCATTTTCAAGAAATAATATCCTTTAGGAGAACGCCATGAATAAAAAAAAGAAAACTACTATATCAGATGTTGCTGAGAAGGCTGGTGTTTCCAAAAGTACGGTTTCTCAATATATCAACCAACGTTTTCGTTATATGAGTGCTGAAACCAAAGACAGAATCGAGCAAGTCATCCAAGAACTTGACTTTCGTCCCAATGATAATGCTAGAAATTTAAAAGTAAAAAAAACAAAAGTCATAGGCATTCTCGTAGCTAATATTTTACATACTTTGTCCACCGAAATTATTCGTACCGTGGAGGAACAGTTTCGGCAGCACGGCATGAAGGTATTCATTTGTGACTCTGCTGATGATCCAGAGAAAGAAAAAGAATACCTTGATTTGCTGGTTTCTACGCAAGTAGATGGAATCATTATTTTTCCAGTAGGAAATGATTTTAAAGTCTATAATTATCTAATCGATCATTCGATTCCTATGGTATTCGTTGATCGGTTAGTTGATGGCGTGACATCTGATTCCGTCCTTTTAGACAATCACGCTGCAATCTTTTTAGCTGTATCCATGCTAGCTGAAAAAGGACACGAAAATATCGCGTTTTTAACCTTACCTATTGATATCCCTATCACGCCAAGGTTGGAAAGAATCGAAGGATTTAAAAAAGCAATGGCATCTTATGATTTTGAAGTCAGAGAAGATGATATCTATTCTTTACCCAAAAACCAAATTCAAGAAAAATTGGCCCAAATATTCGATACAGAAAAGCCTCCAACAGCCATAGTAGCAGGAAATGATTTAGTGCTCCGTGAAATCCTTAGCTATTTGAAAAAGCAAAAAGTCTCGATTCCTAATGAAGTAGCCATTATCAGTATTGATGATGTCGCCTATTCGGAATTTTATGAACCTTCTATCACAACAATTGGACAACCTATCCAACAAATGGGAATCAAAGTAGCAGAATTATTATTGGACCGGATAACTAATCCTGTTCAGGCTCCGTTCATTACATATCGGTTTGCCCCGGAACTTATTGTTCGAAGTTCATGCTAAAAGGCTATTACCATAAGATTTCACACACAAAAACGGCAGTTTATATCCACTGCCGTTACATCTGCCATGGAATAATAGAGAACATGTAATAACCGAAAAGCGAACGACTCTTAGATTTGATTTTTCTTTCAGTACTCTTCAGCTTTTACTTCATAGACTTTGACAGTTCAAGTTTTTTACTAATCTTGTTAAGTGAATATAACCTCTAAAAAAACAATCTACGACCACCCCTCCAATTAATTGGTCCCATCGTAAGGAGAAGTGAGCCTAAAATGGTCGCTAAAAAGATTGAAATGATATACTCCTTTTAATCACATACTATTTATCTTTTTTTTGCTTCTTCTATGACATATCGGATAAATGGGGCTTTTGCTTGAGTATATCCCACTCTATCTAAATGATGCTTTTGAGATAAGTTTTGTTTTAATTGCTGGTATTGTTTACGAATATCAGGATGAGTGCTTAAATAATCCCTAAATAATAGATGATTATTCCACTCTTCACTTCCGAATTTGTAGATATGTAAATGGTGTGTACCCGCTCTCCATTGGCCTTTTCTAAAAAAACGCCTTTCAGGAAACTCCTTATGTGCGACAAACTCATAGCCAATTGTTTTTAATGGATCAATAAACTTGTCCACTTCATCTAAATGTTGAACGCCTGCCATTATATCCAAAATTGGTTTTGCGCATAAGTCTTTTACAGAGGTACTCCCAATGTGCTCAACACAAATAGGTTTGTCCTTTAGGACTTCCTTAATCTTCGCTTTTTCATGTTCGAACTCAGTAACCCAATTTGGGTTGTAATTCTCAATCGTAACTGGTTTTTCCATTTTTCCTCTGACTTTCATGTTAATCATGTTCATTAATTAAAAATATCCCCCTAGAATGGGGGGCTTGTTTTAGACTATCGTTTTTATCTATAGTAAAAATGGGATAAGCGTAGTAATAAGAGTTGTCATCTAATCACATACCTTTTTTACTTTTTGTCACGTGACCACTCGATGATAGGATCCTGAGCACTCGGTTCATAGTACGTTCCGGCATACTCCTTTTCTTTTCCAGTTATTTTATTAGTCCGAATAACTGTGTAAGTTCCTTTATCGTAATTTTTGGTAAGATAATATTTCCGGTAGGTAAATCCTTTTTCGGGGCCAGTTAAGGTGACTTCGTGTTTGTACTCTTCTGGCTTGTTTAGGTTTTCTTTCACTACACCTTGAATATTCAGTGGTGTTTCTTCAAGCTGAACATCTGTGCGGATATTAACATCTTGGGTCTTTACTTTACCCAGAGGTACAGATGCCATTTCGATTGTTTCTTCGGTTTGTTCCAAGAATGACTTTGTAACGCTGTAGGAGTATAGGATTTTCATAGAGCTTATATCGTTTTTTACTTTGCCTGCCAACTCTGGCATGGCAAAGCTTAAGACAAAGGTAATGGATATTCCGATGATTAATAGTGTTAGCGGAATTTTTTTCATATTTCCTCTTTCTTAATAACGTATTTGTATAACAAGAATATTGAACATCCTCTGACATCATCAATTCTGTAAATCCCTCTGTTTTGAATCATTAGGAATAATTCCAAATTTCGCGATCAATAGTAAGGCAAAAAAAATAAAACAACTGAAACTGGTGTTATCACTTGTAAAAAATACACTAAGTATAATACGTGATGCAAGAAGTACATTTAAGATATAGGCAATAAGAAAACCCGCATATGAAATGCAACTCAGATAGTTTCCAACTACTGTTCTTTTGTAATGAACATAATCTGATTTATTTCCTTTTCTGATACTAACTATTTGCCGTATTTGTCTTATAAGACCGTATGTGAACGCAATGATCAACATTACAATAATAAGAAAACTAATTATTGCTTCATTCACTTTTTTTATCCCCCCTGTAAATAGGTCTAACACTAATAGATAAAAGCTTTAGGACGGTTAATTACTATCCTTTTTTATGTAATAAACCTGCTTTTTTATCAGGATTATCAGCCCATAGTCAACTAAGCAATCCTCCAAGTACATATTCCTCTATTACGAAACATCCACTGAAAGAGTCATAACGGCAAACTCATCGTAAGTGTTCTGATGTTAAAGCCCATTTTTTCGTAGAGCTTAATAGCTTTGTTCTGGGCAAAAGCACTTAGACGGACTTCAGAATGCCCATCTTGTTTTAGAAAATCAATTGCTGACTCCATTAATCTCTTAGAAATACCTTTCCCTCTGTATTCTTCTATTACAAACAGTTCATAAATAAATCCATTCATCTTATCCGTAAACTGATCTTTACTTGCTCCTAATAGAATCCACCCCATTAGTCGATCTTCTTCTATCGCAATGACATAATAACTCCCTTTTGCAAGCAGTGGTTCAACAAGTTGTTTGATTTTTTGATTAGTTGGCTTCACTTCACCTAATGTGCCGTCAAAAACAGCTTGTGGCGAAAGTGATAAGACCTTTTGAAGTTCATAATCAGTTGGTTTCCTTATTTCCATGAATGAAAGCATCCTTTCTAAGGGCTAGTACATGTTAGTTAAGTAGTTCCATTGCCATTTGAATATTTGTCCTATTAAAAAATATTACTAATACATTTTCTATACTATTTATAAGTATTCTAATGCTTCTATATTCCTTCCCTTAATCAAATTTATAAATAAAGGAATCTTAATGTTATGAGGAAACCAAACAACGACTGTTAACCCCATCCATTTCAAATGGTGTTTTCTTAAATGTGGCCTTGTTGATTTTTCACTTTCACTACTATCGTTCACATTATATACGGATTACGGATGATAAAGTTTCAAAATAAAGGAAGAAATACCAATCTATTTCCCCATAAATTAATTAAAAAGACCACCAAATTGGTGGTCTTTTTAATTAATTCATATTATAAAACCCAACTGCTTCCATCGAATATCCCCTTGGAAAGCTATTACCGTCAATATCGATGATTCGTTGTGAAGTTTTTCACGTTTATCGGTTCGGTTTCTGTTGTTATAAAGGCTTTTGTAAGTATCCTATTATGTTCCATAACAACCCTTCCTTAAATCCATAAACTTCATAAGGCTTTGTTTTTCTTTTTTTTCATGTACCCGCGAATGAACATTCCTGCAATAATAAGAACCGCAACTATTGCGATTGGCTGGATATAGGGCTTGGCCATCTCATTAATCTGTCCCCAATTGCTTCCTAACTTCATCCCGAGAAATACAAAAAGCACAGACCATGGAAGTACGGCTAGTAGCGTATAATTCGTGAATTTTATTAAAGACATTTTAGAAATCCCTGCTGGTATCGAAATAGCATGTCTGACAACCGGAATGAACCGAGCCGTAAAAATGACACTTGGTCCATAGTTAGTAAACCATGATTCCGATAGCTCAATATGTTTCTTGTGTATGAAAATATACTTTCCGTATCGTTCTAAAAATGGTCTTCCACCATAATATCCGATTAAATAAACAAAGATCTGAGCGATGGTTCCACCAATTGTTCCGGCAATAACCGCCCCTACAAAACTGATGTTTCCTTGGGATACTAAAAAGCCTCCATAAGATAATACAATTTCACTTGGAATGATTTCAATCATAAGACCGAGGGTAATTCCAAGGTACCCATAATCCATAAGTGTAAGTAGAATAGATTGGATAAAGTCGTTCATAACTCAGCTTCCCTCTTTCATTTTCAGCTTTTCTCTTAAAAAAATCTCGACCGTTGTTGATAATTCCCCTTGTAGATCACCCAATGGCGCCCACTACAATTTGCTGCTGGATTAAACGAATCTTCCAGCCGATTCATCAAATACAGAACAGATATTTTAACACCATGTACTTTAACTGAATTATCCCTAGCTATAAATAACTTTTGACTGATTGGTTAGGTATGACGGCTTACTTGCTTGTCTAAGATTAAGGATCAATTTCATTACTTCCACCATTCCCTCAGGTTTTTCCAACTCTATTTCCCTTTGATAAGATTCGATGGATATATCCCACTGATCCATTTTTTTATGGTCCTTTAATATACTGAGTATTTGTTTTTCAAATGATAAATTGTGATTGAGTTCAAATACAAGTTTATGGTCTTTTAAATACTGTAGATTAATTTCCTCCTGTCCTGGAAGCATTGAATGAACAAAAATCGGTAGCCTTTTTCGAAGTGCTTCACTAATGGTGACACCGCCGGGTTTCGTAATGATTGCGTCCACTTCTTCATAAAGTTTGTTCATTTCTGACCTTGATGAGATATAAGGTAATGGGTTAATATGAGCTAAATTCCACGTATCGATTGCATCATATAGCTTTTTGTTGTTACCACAAAGTACAAAATAATCACAGTCGGTTGATTTCTTTAACTCATCTTCTAAATTCAATATCCCACCCAGACCACTGTTTCCTCCTGAAATTAAAATTTTGGGGCGATCTGCGTTTTTTAATCCACGGGCTCTTTTAGTGATTTCCTCATGCACAGGAATACCAGTTACCATCATACTATGTTTCGGTATTTGATTCTTGATTATTAGCTTTTCTTTCAATTCCTGGGTAGGAAGAAAATGAAAATCAATCCCCTTGCTTCCCCACACATTATTAATAAAGAAATCCGTATACACGTTGATAATTGGGATATTGCATTTCCCTTTTATTTTCAACTGGCTTAAGAGATAGGAAGGGAACCCGTGTGTACACACAATTAAATCTGGCTTTTCCTCCGCTATCAATTGTTCCATTTTCTTCAAGAATATATGTTGATACCATTTAAAGGAACGTTCCTTCGGCAAGGAAACGTAAAAAAGGTTTTTATAGGCTAGATTATAGGTTTCAGGTGCATAACGGATCCATTTCAAATAACCAGTTGTTATCATTTTTTCTAAAGAGTTACTTGTATAACTTAACAGATCCACTTTTTTCAAAGTAACTCCGCTTGTATGTTTTTTTAACATATCCATTAAGGCCTCTGCAACTTGATGATGTCCTGACTGCATGCGAAAGAGAGGTAAAAACAAAATCTTCTTCATATATGTCATCTCCTATAGAAATCATTCTTTTAATACGATGATTACATACTAAGAAAAAAGACTATTTGCATGTTCAAGAGCTTTTTTCCTCTTACAATATATCACTGATTTTGTTAAAAACTTTCTTTTTAATCAATTTTTAATGATACGTTCAAGGTATCTTTAGTCCCCATCTCTAAACCTAATAGCCCGATTAGAAAACCAATTGTAGAAACTGGTTATTCCAATCGGGACGGGAATCATCCTTAAGAAGTAGGCCTATTTTTGGGCATTCTTTTTTTCTTTTTCATATAATTGATAGAAACGTATATCAATAAAAAAACTATGAATACGACACCTAAAAGTGGAACATATTCCGGATTTATATGAAAGGCATTGCCCAAATAATACCCTGCCACTATAAAAGGGACAGTCCAGAGAACCGTGCCTAGCAGGGAAAAGAGGAGAAATTTACAGAAGGGGATATGATTGATTCCTGCAAAATACGGACTAATTTGTCTTATTCCTGGTAGATAAAATCCAAACACAATTGTTTTTTGGACATTTTTCATATACTTTCCCTGTACTTTCTCCCAGCGATCATTTGTAATGCCCACGTATTTTCCAAATTTATTTATAAAATGATACCCAACGTATTTCCCACATACATAAGCGATAAGCATCCCCATAAAGGCTCCAAGAAATGCACTCAGCGTAGCTAAACCAAAAGAGAGCTTATTTTGTCCAATCAAGACTCCGATTAGAAACAGAAGAGATTCTTCTGGGGCGGGAATTCCCACAATGCCCATGAATAAAAAAAGAAAAATGATAAGATAGCCATATAAGTCAATAAAATGTAAGATACTATCTATATTCATAAAATCCCCTCGAATCAGTTTATAAGTCTTTTAATGTAATAAATTGTGTTCCCTTTTTTATTGTTTCTTGTAGGTAAACTTCCAAGGCTTCAATCATATATCGAGGTGCTTCTTTATCCGCTCCCAAGGTTTCCCCACAGTCATGGAGCAGGAGAATGGAACCTTCTGTTGACGTTTTTCGCAATTGATCAAGTAGGTCATTTTTGCATGTTTCCACTTTCCAATCTCCGAAAATGTCTGACCACATGATCACTTGATATTTCTTACTGGCTATTTGCGTAAAAATATTAAAATGGCCCCATGGAGGTCTGTAAAAAGTGACTTTTTCATGGGTACATTCCATTATGGCCTTTTCAGTCATATCTAACTGTTTCCTTAAATGAAATGGCGAAAGGACCCAGCTTGAAATATGATCAAAATGATGGATTCCAATTGTATGTCCTTCTTCATGCATTCGTTTAATGATATCAGGGTTGTTTTTCACTTTACTGCCCACAACAAAAAACGAACTCTTTATCTTATACCTTTTTAAAAGGTCAAGTAATTGTGTCGTATATTCAGGGTTAGGTCCATCATCAAAAGTTAAGGCTATCCTATTATTCCTCTTGATATTTTTGGTTATGCCCAGTCCGCATACACGAATAAATACCGTTGGGACAATCGTATAAACGAGAAATAGCAATAATAAGATACTCAAGCTAATCATCCCTATATGTGTCACTCACAGAACACCTCATTCTTGTATTTAGCGGCAAATTATCTTGCACCTTCTTCATCCATTCAAGTCTGAATTTAGCAAGAAGCAGATTATCTTTTGGGTAAGGACAATACCACCTCTGTTCCTTTTCCATCGGTACTAACCACTTTAATTTCCCCATTATGTTGATTCATTATATTTTTGGCTATCGACAAACCTAGCCCTGTTCCACCTGTCTCCCGGCTTCTAGCCTTATCCACCCGGTAAAAACGTTCGAAGATATTTTCTATTTCATTCTCAGGTATTCCAATCCCATAATCTTTTACTCTAATGACCGTAGAGTATAGCTGATCCTTTACATACACATCAATTTTGTCTGTACTATATTTGATTGCGTTATCTAAAAGGATAATGATCACCTGTTTTATCTTCAATTCATCTGCTATAACCATAATGGAATCTTCTTGATAATGAAAGTCTATTTCCCGATCATAGACTTCTTTGAATTGATTAAACACGTTCTGACATAAAGTTATTACATTCAATGATTTATAATCTAAAGTATTTTCCAATTCTGTATCGGCTAATTCTAGCAGCCTTTCCGTCATTTTCTGTATACGAGTTGCCTCTGAATGAATTACATCTATAACATCAAGTGCTTTCTCTTCGTTTTGTATACGACGTCTTCGCAGTAGATCAGCATAACTTTTTATAATCGTAAGCGGGGTCTTTATTTCATGAGAAGCATCCGAAATAAATTGCTTCTGTTTATCCAAATTTGCATCCAATCTGCCCATCATCCGATTGAATGTAACAGCCATTTTTTGCAGTTCATCCTTTGTTTCATGTTGGATGATGATTTTTTTTGGTATACCGCTTTGTTCAATATCCTCCATCGTATTAATCATATTGGAAATAGGTCTCATAATTACATTCGATAACCACCTGCCGCCTAGCAACGATAACCCCGCCCCTAATAGCGTACAAAATGTCAGAATGGAAAGTAATACATCCTTCCCTAATTCCAGTCCTAGTAATCTATCTCCAATTTCTAACGTTTCAACAACTTTACCTTTAGATAGGATAGGAACCCTAACAATTAATATTTGCTCTTCTTTATGCGCTTGTCTAATTGTACTTCTTTGCGATTCTTGTTCGCTTGAAAATTCTCCTTTAAATTTAGTAAGCAAATAATGGTCACTGGATACTTCACTACTAATTTGAGAATCAGGTTGAATGATCCGTATAAATGAATGATTCGTTAAATATGTGGTTAATTTTTTTTCTATCTCTTGAGGAGAATCATCCTTTTGAATTTCAGCAATAATATTTTGCGCTTTGTGAAGTAATATATCCTCTTCCATGTTTACAGTAATTTTCATAAAAGAAATAAATACAACAGCATTAACGGCAACCAACACACAGAGTATCCAAGCAGTCGTAATCAGGTTAATTTTTGTAGTAATTTTCATTACTTAATTCTCCCTTACTGTATAGCCAATTCCTCTTACCGTCTGAATAATCGTTGGATCAGAAAAACCTTCTTCTGTTTTCTTTCTTAAATGACGGATATACACATCGATTACATTGGTCTCCCCTTCATACTCATAACCCCATACATTAATCAGGATATTTTCTCGTGTCACTATTTTATTTTTATTGGATAGTAAATAAACGAGTAAATCAAATTCCTTCGGGGTTAACGCTATAGAAAAATCGCCCCTGTTAACCTCCCTAGTATCGAGATTAATGAATAGATCCTTAATTGATAAGATCGATTCCTGTTCTTTTGAAGCTTTGGCAGCTATTGAATTCTGACGAATACAAGAACGTATTCTTGCCAATAACTCCTCGATTTCAAAAGGCTTCGTTATATAGTCATTGGCTCCCTGATCTAGTCCCGTCACCTTATCCATCGTAATATTACGAGCTGTTAATAGGATGATCGGCAGTAAGGTGTTCTCATTTCGTATTCTTCTTAAAACTTCAATACCATTCATCTCAGGTAACATAACATCTAAAAGTATTAAATCTAATTCCCCCTGTAATGCAGCTTCCAACCCCGCCTTACCAGTATGGGCCACAAGCACTTCATACCCTTCGTACTCGAGTTCTATCTTTAATATCGTTGCTATCTGGACTTCATCTTCTACAACCAAAATACGCTGTTTCATTTAAAATCCTCCTACTTGAGTGCAATATGGAAAGGAAGCCACATCCACATGTATTTATTGAATTTAGCTAGGAATATTAGTTCCATCCTAAATACAGAAAATTGTCGTCCGCTTATAATTCAATACCCTTCTATATTTGCTCCAAAGTCCTGCATTTTACTCGCTTTTACTAATTATTGAAATGCTCTTTCTACAATTTAGCATTATTTTGCTTTTAATTTCGCTTTTTAATTGATTTTTAATCCTTTTTTCAAGTTGCGTTAAGGTTGACTCGATATAGTGAATCTAGGGAGCAATAAAACCAGCCAATAAGGTTTTATAGAAAACGAAATAAACCAAGAGAAGATAAGGAGGATTCATAAATGAATGATACAAAAAGCCCATCCATAGGGCGGCAGATGTTGAACAAGGTTCCTGAAGTCATCATTTACTTCTGGATCATCAAAATAATGGCCACCACTGTGGGCGAGACGGCCGCAGACTTTCTGATTGGTAATCTGAAATTGGGCTTGACCAACACAACCTTAATCATGAGTGTCCTTTTAATCATAACGCTTTTCTTCCAATTCAAAGCGAGTAAGTATGTGCCAAGTATTTACTGGTTCACGGTAGTGATGATTAGCGTTGTAGGCACGCTGATTACAGACAATCTCGTGGACAATTTCGGGGTCAGTCTAGTGACGACAACTATCATCTTCACAGTTGCGATGCTTGCGACGTTTGCGGCTTGGTACTCGAGTGAGAAGACACTGTCCATTCACTCTATCTACACGACCAAACGAGAAGCGTTCTACTGGTTGGCCATCCTTTTCACCTTCGCCTTGGGTACTGCAGCTGGTGACCTCATAGCAGAAGGTCTCAACATAGGCTATTGGAAGTCAGCACTTATGTTCGCGGCGTTGATTGGGGTGGTGACCATCGCCCACTACGGTTTCAAACTAAATACAGTGCTTTCCTTCTGGATTGCCTACATCTTGACTCGTCCTCTCGGCGCCTCTCTTGGCGACTATCTGTCACAACCTCGTGATAAGGGTGGCCTTGGTCTAGGTACGACGGGAACCAGTTTGGTCTTCCTCGTTATAATCTTGGGCTTGGTCGTCTATTTGACCAAAACCAAAAGAGATGAGAGCAAAGTTGTAGAGTAGAGGTAGTCAATTTCTGATAATTCAGCTGTCCATCACTGAACAGGTTACAGACCTCGTGGAAAGAGTACAATCATTTACTTGAAACACCCTTCATGGTTCTGTACTCCACCCTGTAGATTGCACCCATGCCCGGCGAACAAAAGAAAAGGCCACCAAATTGGTGGCCTCAGTTTGTAGACAAAAGGGGTTCGGAATGTTTTAATTCCGGACCCCTTTTGAAATTCCCTTTGAATTTTGCTCATGATTAAGAGATTGGGCCTCTACGAGCCCACTTTATTAAGCCATTCTTGGACCTTGCCATGTCCAATTGGCTATCTTCTTTAAATTCATGGCAGCGAAAGTAAGCATCGCCTGCATCGACAATTTTTTAAGTCCCCTTAAAGTAGTCCAACGCATACCATGCTTTTCTTTTGCATCTGCGAATACACGCTCTATTGTTTCTTTACGTTTCGCATATATAGGTTTTACATCCTTGTGATGACGCAGATGATCTGCTTCTTCCATATAATTTTGCCAGATATGGCGTGTCACCACTTTTTGATGGTCTTTGCTTACTGTACACTGTGATAAAAATGAGCATGTCGCACAAGTGTGTTTGGGTGATTTGTACTCGCGATAGCCCTCTTTATTTGTTGTTGAGTACTTTAAAATCTCGCCCGATGGGCAGAGATAACAATCAAAATGTTCATCGTAAACATAGTCATGCTTGCGAAAGAACCCTTCTTTTGTTCGTGGACGTGTATAGGGTAAAGCTGGTGTGATTTCTTTCCCAAAAAGGTAGCTTGTAATGGCTGGTGTTTTGTAAGTCTGCATCTGCGGCAACAGCTTCAGGTTTTCCAACTTTCTCAATCACTTGTTCAACAAGAGGCTCTAAGATATGACTATCATGCGTATTTCCCGGTGTTACAATCGTCCCCAGCACAAAACCGTTGCGGTCCGCAGCCGCATGAAATGAATAGGCAAACTGTTTTGTTCGTTCATCTTTTACATAGTAGCCACTCTCAGGGTCAGTTGTACTTTCTTTAATTTCTTTGGTTTCTTCTTTATCAAATTTATCCGGTGGAAAAGGCTTCTTTCCATTGTTTTCACGATCTTGATTTATTTCTTCTTGAAGGCGTCCTTGATATGCTCGTGTTTCCTTACGAACGATTTTCTTTTCGAATTTTCGCTTATTCGCACTGGCTTTCACATGTGTTGAATCAACGAATACGTGCTCTGCACTTATTAACTTTCTTTCTGAAGCTGTCATTAAGATACGATAAAAAATCCGTTCAAACAGGTCTGTATCTTTAAAGCGACGCTCATAATTTTTCCCGAACGTTGAGAAGTGAGGTACTTTATCATGGAAACCGTAACCTAAAAACCAACGGTAAGCCATATTCGTTTCAACTTCTTCAATCGTTTTACGCATCGAACGAATACCGAAGGTATATTGAATGAATGTCAATTTAACTAAAATAACTGGATCAATACTTGGGCGCCCTATCTCTGAATACATATCTTTCACCAAGTCATAAATGAAAGTGAAGTCAATGGCTCCCTCAATTTTACGAACCAAATGGTTCGCTGGCACCAGTTGATCCAAAGTAATCATTTCAAGTTGATCTCGCTGAATAGAATTATGTTTCGAAAGCATCGTCATCACCTCAAGTTTTAATACTTCTATATTAAAACAAAAAGGACTGTAGGCAAAAGTGGTTATATCTAATTGTTAAAACAAAGTTGATTGGAACGGAAGGTGCGAGACTCCTGCGGGAAATGCGTGTCCAAGGGAGACCCCACAGGCGCAAAGGCGCCGAGGAGGCTCCCTGACCGCCCGCGGAAAGCGAGTGCCTGGAGTGGAAATCAACGTCGAATTTTTACAACCCCTCAAAAAAACTGTAGACAAACTCGATTTTCATCGAGTTTGTCTACAGTCTGAGGCCACCAAATTGGTGGCCTTTGTTATAGAATGAAATTTATCTTTATTTTACAAAACTGCGGCATTAATTCAAATCTTCAAATCCATATTTTTCAAAAACCTTGATAGAATCTTCGCTTTGAAGATAGTCGTAAAATAGCTGCGCTTCTTTTGGATGAGAACTATCCTTAATCATGCCTACTGGATAAATAATCGGGTCGTGTAAATCTTCCTTAGCTGTTGCGACGATATCAACTTTTTCTGAGTTTAAGGCATCTGTTTTATAAACTAGTCCTGCGTCTACATTTCCTGTTTCTACGTATGTAAGCACTTGGCTAACGTCCTTGGCATATACCAATTTACCTTCAATCTCTTTCCAAAGATTTAGGTTTTCTAATGTTTGTTTCGCATATTGCCCTGCCGGCACTGACTCAGGGGTACCGATGGAAATTTTGGTAGCCTTTGTGATGTCATCTATTCTCTTGATTTCTTTATCCGATTCCTTTGGAACCACCAGCACAAGTTCATTTCCTACTAAGTCGATTCCATTTTTCTCTTCAATTAGGTCTTCAGCTACTAATTTATCAAATTTATCTTCTGCAGCAGAGAAAAACAGATCCACAGGTGCTCCTTGTGAAATTTGTTGTTGAAGAGCTCCAGAAGCTCCTAAGTTATAGTTTACTGTCACATTTGGATTTTCTTTTTCAAAAGCAGTTTTAATGTCATTTAAGGCAGCTTGTAAACTCACGGCTGCTGACATCGTCAATTCTACTTTCTCGTCAGCTTGTTGCGTCTGCTTTTCTGTGCCTTTTTCTTTATCACTTGAACACCCTGTGCCAACTATCACAAGTAGCATAATCGAGAAAATCATAAGATATATTTTTTTCAAAGTCTCTCTCCCTTTCTGACTAGTTATAACTAGTTATATCTAATTATAACTAGTATAAAACAGATAAAAGGTTTTAATCAATGCCTTTTTTTACTGTGAATTTACTTTTCAAAGGACTCTAAGCTACAATAAAGAATGGAGGGATGCACATGTCAAAAGAGCTTTCCTATACGATCGAGGAAGTGTCACAGCTTTTAAAGGTATCTAAATTGACAATTTATGATCTTGTTAAAAAAGGGGAACTGCCTGTATTCCGTGTGGGAAGGCAGATGAGAATGGATGCAAAAGACTTGGAGATGTATATTAATAACAATAAGTCCAGTACATCCCCAGTTCCTGTTGCCGAACCCCATAGAAACGATGTGAAGGATTCTCTTAACCTTGTCATTAGCGGGCAAGATATGGTGTTAGATATACTAGGGCAGCACATTGAGAAGGACTCCAGCTATAAAACATTACGCTCTAACAAAGGAAGTCTAAGCGGGCTTATATCCATGTACAATGGGGATTCCGACATCGTTAGTTTACATATGTATGATGGAGATACTGGGGAATATAATCTTCCTTATATAAAAAAGATTTTGGTAGGCTATCCTTATATTTTACTTAATCTGGTTTCAAGGAAAGCAGGTTTATATGTTAAAAAAGGAAATCCTTTAGACCTCACAAATTGGACTGATTTAAAACAAAAAGACTTGTCCATCATCAATCGAGAAAGAGGATCAGGAGCTCGAATTCTTCTTGATGAGCAGCTAAGGATTCACAAAATCCCTTCAAAAAATCTTAAGGGATATGATAACGAAGAGACCAATCACTTAAGTGTGGCATCAGCTGTTTCTGCTGGGATAGCGGATGTAGGTGTGGGAATTGAAAAAGCTGCAAAAATCGTTGGAATCGACTTTGTTCCATTAATTACAGAGCGTTATGACCTTGTTATTTTAAAATCTCCGAAAAACGAACAGCTTATAAACGTTGTTAAGCGAATTTTATCATCAAATTCATTTCAAGCTGAAATCAAAGCTTTAGGTGATTATGATATTTCCCAGACAGGCTCTATCATTTACGAGACATATTAAACAGGAAGGCTACTGATTCAGCAGCCTTCCTGTTTAATATGCAGTTTTTTTACTATGTTAAAGAGCGCATTCTTCAATTTCAAAACCAAGGTCTTCGATAATGCCCCAATCCGCCGTAGGTTCTTGTCCAGCTGTTGTTAGATAATCGCCGACGAAGATAGAATTGGCTGCATAAAGTGCCATGGGTTGCATGGAACGGAGGTTCACCTCGCGACCTCCAGCTAGACGGATTTCCTTACTTGGATTAACAAATCTCATCATCGAAATTAATTTCAAACATTTAGTTGGAGTCAACTCGGAAGTTCCCTCAAGTGGTGTACCGTCAATCGCATTGAGGAAATTACAAGGAATAGAATCCGCGTCAAGACTGCGTAGGGATAGGGCAATCTCTACTGCTTCTTCATTAGACTCATTCATACCAAAAATGGCACCCGAGCATGGAGACATTCCGGCCTCTTTTACAGCTTCGACTGTATCTACACGGTCCTCATAGGTATGTGTGGATGTAATATTCTTATAATTATCTTGAGATGTATTCAAGTTGTGATTGTAGCGATGAACCCCAGCTTCGGCTAACTTACTGGCATGCGTTTCATTTAAGAAACCTAGACAGCAGCAGATTTTAAGATCCGTTGTCTCGCGAATTTCTTTCACGGCTTCAATGACATGATCAATTTCCCTATTGGTCGGACGACGGCCAGAAGCAACGATACAATACGTGCCAGCTTTGCGACGAATTGATTCTTGAGCACCTTCAACAATCTTCTCTTTGGTCAGCCAAGCATATTTATCGATAGGAGCTTCCGACACGATTGACTGCGAACAATAGCCACAATCTTCAGGACATAGACCTGACTTCGTATTAATGATCATATTCAACTTAACCTTTTTTCCATAATAGTGCTGACGAATAAGGAAAGCTGCATTCAAAATCTCTAAAACCTCGTTGTCAGGTGCTTGTACAATAGCAAGTGCTTCTTCTGCTGTTACTTTATATCCTTTGATTACGTTCTCCGCTAGCATCTTCCAGTCCTTTTTCACCAATGTTTCCAAACCTAATCCCTCTTTTCTTATATGTTGTACATCCCATTCATCCTATGAATCTAGCTTATGTCTTTATTTAACGTCCTCGCCGCGATAAACTTCCTTGAAAATCAAACAACCTATTTGTATCTATTGGTACGGATTGTTCTGAACACGTCGATAACATGATTCATTTGTTCTTCTTGATGTGTCGCCATTAACGTAAATCGAATGCGCGAAGTTCCAGATGGTACCGTTGGCGGACGGATAGCTGGTGCATAAATTCCGTGCTTATGTAATTCTTTCGAAAGGAACATGGCCTGTTCCGGTTCTCCGCAAATAATGGCAAGAATCGGAGTTTCTCCCCCCGACACTGTGTAGCCAAGGGAGGTTAATTCATTATAAAGACGCTGGCTCATGGCTCGAATGCGTACTCTGCGTTCAGGTTCTGATTGAATGATATCGACTGCTGTAAGTGCACTTGCTACTACTCCTGCTGATAAGGCGGTAGAGAAGACAAACGGTCTGGCTCGATTTAAGACATAGTCAACTAAAGACCTGCTTCCAGCGATATACCCTCCTTCTGTACCAACAGCTTTGGAGAGTGTCCCCATCTCGATATCTATCTTCCCCTTCAGTCCAAAATGTTCAGAAGTTCCCCTTCCGTCTTTGCCTAAAACCCCCGTCGCATGTGCGTCATCCACCATAACAAGTGCATCATAACGCTTGGCAAGTTCGACAATGCCTGGCAATGGCGCAATATCACCATCCATCGAAAAGACGCCATCCGTTACAATTATTCTTTTCCTGTAGCGGGTATTAATCTGGAGTTTCATTTCCAAGTCAAGTAAATCAGCATGACGATAAATCATAGTTTCCGCACGTGATAAACGGCAGCCATCAATAATACTGGCATGATTCATCTCATCGGATAAAATGAGATCGTCCTTACCAACAAGGGTCGTTAACGCTGCTATGTTAGCCATATACCCTGTGTTTAACACAATCGCTGAATCCGTTTGCTTAAACTCAGCTAGTCTTTTTTCTAGTTTTTCATGGACAATTGTATTGCCAGTTGTTAATCGTGAACCAGTAGAACCCGTACCAAATCTTTGGGTCGCTTGAACAGAAGCCTCGATTAAGCGCTGATCATTGGCAAGCCCTAAGTAATTATTGGAGGCAAACATCATCATTTTGTGCCCGTTCACCATGGCATATCCTTGATCGCTCATTGCTTCAACGGTTTGTAGTTGCCTGTAAAGTCCTCCTTCTTTAATCTTTTCTAGTTCCTTCTCCCAAATCATCTTTCCTTAACCTCATAAACCGATTGATATACAAGATTCCAATATTCGTTACCTATGAGTGGAGCTTCTTGCCATTCTCGCTGATGACTGGATTTTCTTCGAAGAATTGTTTCATCAGAAAAAAAGGGCGCCATAAATACCGCTGTTTCTCTGGAAAGTTCATGCTGTATTAACATTTCTCCTGTCATATTTGTTCCCTCCAAGCTTTTATATGTTAACTATATTTTAAAAATGGTTAACATATAAAATGAATAATAACACACAAACAAAATATTGTTCAATTACTAATTTTCAATATTTTTCTAAGTCTGTCATTTTTAATAGCGTTTTATATGTTAACTAAAATAATAAATGGTTGACATATAAAATATAAATCATGCACACTAATAGTGGGCATTTTACCTACCAATTTCAAAAAAGGAGGTTGAAAACTTGAAAGCAAAAACGATTTCTTACGTGGCCCTATTTACTGCGTTAACTGCCATTGGCGCCTTTATAAAGATCCCTATTCCCTACATACCTTTCACGCTGCAAATTCTAGCAGTCTATTTGGCAGGGGCGCTGCTAGGACCACGTCTCGGGTTACTTAGTCAATTATGCTACGTCTTAATCGGTCTTATAGGAGTGCCAGTGTTTGCCGAGGGCGGAGGTTTTGGCTATATATTTAAGCCCACTTTCGGCTATTTGCTTGGTTATATACTCGGGGCCTATGTGAATGGATGGTTGATTAACAGGCTTAATCTCTCCACGATTCGTTCCATTTTCTTCGCTAACCTAGCATCATTGCTGACTGTTTATTTATTTGGCTGTATATGGCTTTATGGAGCGATGAAGTGGGTTGTAGAAACGCCTCTTTCAATCTACCAGACAATTTTTTACGGCTTCTTACTACCTGCACCCGGTGATTTGTTGCTGTGTGTTCTATGTGCCATCATCATTCAGCAAGTAAGGCCGCGTATTGCACGATTTACAAAAATGAAGGAGCTGAAACACCCATGGGCCAAGCCTACTTTATAACCGGAACTGGCACGGATATCGGAAAAACCGTCGCCACGAGTTTACTCTATATGTCTCTTCAAACAATGGGAAAAAGCGTCACAATATTTAAGCCATTTCAAACAGGATTGATTCACGAAACGAATACATACCCCGACATCTCTTGGTTTGAGCAGGAACTTGGTGTAAAGGCACCTGGGTTTTACATGCTTGAACCAGAAACATCTCCACACTTAGCTATAAAGTTAACAGGGCAACAAATCGACGAGCAAAAGGTCGTGGAACGAGTTCACGAACTCGAACAAATGTATGACGTCGTGTTAGTCGAGGGCGCTGGGGGATTGGCCGTACCACTCATTGAACGAGCGGACAGTTTCTATATGACAACCGATTTAATTAGAGATTGCAACATGCCAGTCATTTTCGTTTCTACAAGCGGTTTAGGATCGATTCATAATGTCATAACTACGCATTCGTATGCCAAATTGCATGATATTAGCGTTAAAACTATTTTATATAACCATTATCGGCCCGACGATGAAATTCATCGTGACAATATCCTAACCGTTGAAAAACTCACAGGACTCGCTGACCTCGCCTGCATACCAACATTTGTCGACGTAAGAAAAGATCTGAGAGTCTACATACTTGATTTACTTAGTAATCATGAATTTACCCAACAACTAAAAGAGGTGTTCAAGAATGAATAGTCATGACTTAGAAAAATGGGATAAGGAATATGTATGGCATCCGTTTACACAAATGAAAACGTATCGAGAAAGTAAACCGCTAATCATTGAACGCGGGGAAGGGAGCTACCTTTTTGACGTAGAAGGCAATCGGTACTTGGACGGTTATGCTTCATTATGGGTCAACGTACATGGCCATAATGAACCAGAGCTAAACAACGCTCTCATTGAACAAGTTGAAAAAGTCGCACACTCTACACTACTAGGATCTGCAAATGTACCATCCATATTACTGGCTAAGAAATTAGCAGAGATTACTCCTGGTCATTTATCGAAAGTCTTTTACTCGGACACAGGATCAGCTGCTGTAGAAATCTCCCTTAAAGTCGCTTATCAATATTGGAAAAATATCGATCCTGTAAAGTATCAACATAAAAATAAATTTGTCTCCCTGAACGAGGCGTACCACGGTGATACAGTTGGAGCAGTGAGTGTCGGCGGAATGGATTTATTCCATAGAATCTTTAAACCACTACTATTTGAACGGATTCCAACTCCTTCTCCTTATACATATCGCATGACTGAATACGGGGATCAAGAAGCAGTGAAAAACTATTGTATTGATGAGCTGGAAAAGTTGCTTCAAGACCAAGCAGAGGAAATTGCAGGATTGATTATCGAACCGCTTGTTCAAGGAGCAGCAGGTATCATTACCCACCCTCCTGGCTTTTTAAAAGCAGTCGAACAATTGTGCAAGAAGTACAATATATTATTGATTTGTGACGAAGTAGCGGTAGGATTTGGTCGCACCGGTACATTATTTGCCTGTGAACAAGAAGATGTCGTCCCTGATATTATGTGTATCGGTAAAGGAATTACTGGCGGCTATATGCCTCTGGCGGCCACTATCATGACCGAACAAATCTTTAATTCTTTTTTAGGAGAACCCGAAGAACATAAAACCTTCTATCACGGCCACACCTATACAGGGAATCAACTAGCCTGTGCCCTGGCACTGAAGAATATCGAACTAATAGAAAGACGAGATCTCGTCAAAGACATCCAGAAAAAAGCCAAGCAGCTATCTGAAAAACTGCAAACACTATATGAACTTCCGATTGTCGGTGATGTCCGCCAGCGCGGTCTCATGATTGGAATAGAAATCGTTAAAGATCGCCAAACAAAAGAACCGTTCACAATCCAAGAAAATATCGTTTCAAGCATCATTCAAAACGCTCGGGAGAATGGTCTGATTATACGGGAACTTGGCCCCGTCATCACGATGATGCCCATTCTTTCCATGTCAGAAACAGAACTGAATATTATGGTCGAAACTGTCTACCGTGCCATTCAGGAAGTCTCCATTCATAAAGGATTGACTCAAGCAGCAAACTGATATAAATTTTTCAAAAAGAACCGGAATAAGACCATATCTCATTCCGGTTCCTTCTCGATTCAATTTTCAGTTCTTCGCAGGGGACTTCGTGAAATACGCTGCCATTAAAAGAAAGATCACAGATAATGTCCACAGTGCGATTCCCTTCCATGGGAAATCAACTGTTAAACCAATTATCTGCACGGCTGCACTTAATAAAATGAAGAATATGATTGGCCGGATTTTCATCCTGTACCTCCTCTGGCAAATTCCATACATACTTCACGTTTTTGCAAAATGATTTTTTCACCTGATACGCTAAGCACATTTCGACACGAAAAAGCCAAGTTTCCTAAGCTAAGGAAGGATTGGCTTTTATTTGTATTGGATAAGGGGGCCTACGACTCCAAAACTTTTTAACGGAGATTTATCCCGATCAAAAAAAGAATTATAATATGAATAGGATAGAAGAAATAAAAGAAATATTTTAATCCAGTACCTTTTTTCCCATTGTAGAGTAATAATAGTGGCAGTGCAGAAATCATCATCCATTGGTAATCACTAAACGGAAATAAATGATTTATAATACCGTCCTTGACAACTCCCCATTTAGCGTAAGCTGTAAAGATAATCAAGTGAAAAATGATATATACAATAGTAATTCCTACTTTACTTCTACTTAAATAAAGTAGAATACCCAGTAATACAAAGAAAATACCACCCTCAACAAAGAATATATTTCCTAATATTGCTCCATAAAATAAATGGTCTGCCTGAAAATTAATCACTATAATCTCTGAAAAAAGTACACATAAGATAGTACTAATCAGTTGCCATAAAATAAAGTACGCATATAGTTTTACCTGCCTTTTATCCAATAAATAAATTACTAGAACAATTACAAATAAAGTTGCAAAGAAATTGTTTGTGATAATGACCCCTGTTTGGCTATAGGCAATGTTAATTCCTAAATTAATAAAGGCCATAGCAACTCCTGAAAAATACAAACGTAACATGTATTTCTTTCTGTTAGATGTATGTTTGTATCCTAAAACAACACAATATATGAAAATTGGGATAGCCAACCTGCCAATCCATCTAAAATATTCTGGAGTATCAGGGATGAATTGCCCGGTATGATCAATAAACATAGAAACTAATGCAATTAGTTTAAGTAGTGTAGAAGTCATTTGAATATTCCCCATTTTGTTTCATGTAAAAAGACTAAAAGCATCAACAAAAGACACTTCTAGTCTTTCAGGTTTTATAATATGTATTTATTCTACATATCCGCTAAAATTACTTGGAGCTGCAAATTTAATGTAGTATAGTCCATTTTTATCTAAACCAGATGGAAATGCAGTTAATGTATGTCCTGAATCTAAAGTTTCAGAATATACAGAAATAATACTTGTGCTTTTATATATTTTTAAGGTTAATTTCGTAGAATGGTTATTCTTTACATAAACCTTAACTTGAGATTTCCCTTTAAAATACTTATTTGTGAATAAATTTGATCCTTGAGCAGAACCAGAAAATGTCATTCTTCCGCTACTTACTAAATTATGAGAGGTAGTTGGAGTACCAGTTCCAAAAACAGTAATTCCCCCGCTTTCAGTAACAGGTGATTCAGTTGTTACACCAATACTTTCTCCTTCTTCCGCAAACGCAACAGTACTACTAAACATTAAAACTACTAACATAATTGATAAGAAACCTAGTTTTGAAATTTTCTTCATTTTCAAAACACCATTTCTTTATTTTGACAACGAAACCTATATTAATCTATTTTACTAGTTATTTCAAATTTTTTAATATATTACAATTTATTTTCATTTTTTAATTTTACTTTTCATATGGGCAATTCAAACACTTCTATCCGTAATGGAAGAGATTTAGGGTAATAGTTTTTGACATTGGGTTGGAAAATCTAACAAATTTGTTGAAGGAAAAAGGGAAATCGTGAGAAGTTTTACTAAAACATATTTCGTCATTAAGATGGGAACATATCAATTTTCTTGGTGAATACACCTTTGATATGAAGAATATAGGATAATCGCCGCGTCCGCTTATCCAATACAAATAAAAGCTAATCCTTCCTTAGCGTATATTTTCCGCGTTTTGTTAGCAGGACCTCTCAAAACGCTGAACAACTGGCGTATGGTAATGGCCCGTTGACTCCATAAAAGAATTAGCCTGATGTGAAAACATTCTAGACTAACTTCCGGATTCTGCAAAGGGTTACATTGGATGCCCTTTTTTTCGACAATTGTTGAATGATGTCACTCTACTCAAACATAGGGATTTCCGGCGGATGCACAAAACATGATAATCATTGTAATAAAAAAGATGACCCCTTTAATTCAGAGGTCATCTTCATTTTATAGTCTATTCCTTTTTTCCTTACTGCTGGCTAAGTGTTAGCGAATGCCTTTCATGTAACCTTGAATCTTTGGTGATAAGGCCATCAGAGCCAGTCCAAGGATCATTGAAGCAACGCCGATCACTCCAAAATAAGCCATTTCGGTTTGAGGAGTGTAGAATCTAACGATTTGCGCGTTTAGTGCTTGTGCTGCTGCACTTGCCAGGAACCACAGGCTCATCGTTTGTGCCGAGAATGCAGCCGGAGCCAATTTTGTAGTTGCTGAAAGTCCAACAGGGGATAAACAAAGTTCTCCAAGCACTACAAGGAAATAACTAAGTACAAGCCATAATGGATTTACTAATGAGTCTGATCCACCGAAATAAACAGGAAGCAGGATCACCAAGAATGATAAACCGGCGAATAGCAAACCTAATGAGAATTTTTGAGGTACGGTCGGCTGACGCTTTCCTAGTTTAATCCATAACCATGCGAATACTGGTGCAAGGGTAATGATGAACAAAGGGTTCAATGATTGGAACCATGCCGGGTTTATTTCTATTCCAGCAAAATTCAACTGTGTCCGTTTGTCTGCATAATTTGCTAATATAGTTGCACCTTGCTCTTGAATTGCCCAGAACATGACAGCTGCTATAAACAAAGGAATATAGGCTATCAATCGTGAACGTTCAACAGAAGTTGTTTTAGGGCTGCGATACATGAAAATGAAATAAAGGGTCGGGATAAGGATCCCTAGGATACCTACAAGATTAATAAAGGTTTTAATCGTTAAGATACCTTTAGTGGCAGTGATGCCGATGATGGCAGCTACAATCAATGCAGCTATTCCCAATTTAGTGAATACGGTTTTCTTTTCATTTTGCGATAATGGGTTAGCAGGAAGAGTTCCAGCTAGGCCCAGGTTCTTTTTCTTTGTTGCAACAAAGACGATAAGCCCAAGTAACATACCAATTGCCGCCAGCCCAAAACCAAGGTGGAAGCTGTAATTCATTCCGACTGTACCGACAAGAAACGGTGAAAGGAATGCACCCATGTTGATACCCATATAGAATATACTGAAACCGGAATCCCGGCGATCGTCATTTTCCGCGTATATTTCCCCGACAATGCTGGAAACATTCGGTTTTAACAGACCAGTACCCAGAACAATGAGTACCATGGAAACAAAGAACATGGAGAGACTGCCTGGTACAGCAAGGACAATATGCCCGAGCATGATCAAGATACCACCGTAAAATACGGATTTTGAAGTCCCGAAAATCCTATCGGCAAGCCATCCGCCAATTATACCGGACATATATACTAAAGATCCGTAGATGGATACAAGGGCAAGGGCTGTGTGTTCATCAAGACCTAGTCCCCCTTTAGAAACCTCATAATACATATAGTAAACAAGAATGGCCTTCATGCCATAATAGGAGAAACGCTCCCAGAACTCAGTAAAGAAAAGGGTGAATAGTCCTTTGGGGTTTCCAAAAAAACCTTTTTGAGGTACACTATCCACAATTTTCTGTTTATTTATCGTTGCCATACCTAGCCCTCCTTTTATTATTGTATAATAACTTTTATTTGCTCTATTGTAAATAAATATTTAGTATATTTAAATAATTGTTTTCAAAATAAAATAGTGCTTCTCACCTTGAAAACCGATCTTACAATCTCCAAAAGGGCAAACCACTATTCAATTTTGCCTATAAAGATGAATCACCAATGATATAATACCTAACTTTCCCGACCGCATCGCAACAGATACACTGTGCAAAAAAAGAGGGTTCGAAAAATATAAGAGCAAATAAAAAGAGTGTATTGTAAAAAAATCCAACCAAAACCATTCAATACACCGTATAATATATATAGTAAAAATACTTTTTAAAACGAGGAGGCACAAATATGATAGGTCTAGTAACAGTTATAATGATATTTTCCATTCCCATTATTGGAATCATAACGAGCCATTTCGAAAAACAAGCAAAAACTAAACACAATATGATTAAAGACGAATTAGAACTCGAAAAACTTAAACACGCAAATTTTCTTATTGAAACGGAAAAAATGAGGCTTGAACTGGATCAGATGAAATTTGGGGAATCAAAAGACGAACCAAAGTTACTGTAATCGCGTAACTTTGGTTCGTCTTTAATTAACGAGTATTTTGAGTTCTCTGTTTTAAAAACAAATCGCTCTTCATACATATAAGTTTAAATAAGTAAGTTCTTAATGAATATATTGATCCCCAACTAGAAGATCTGATATAACCTTGGTCGGGATCGTAAATTCAACTGCACCCATATATCCTGGTGCTGCTTCATAGCTGTTAAAAGCGATCACAAGCTTGCCATCTTTGTTGATATAAAAGTTTTGGGTTGCATCGATACCTTTAAATTCAACAAATTCATCGTCTTCCACCCAATATATTTTATTTGGGTCCTCAGCCATTTGCTGTTTCATCTGTTCCATAATATTCTCGTTTATTACCTGAAGATAGCGGTCATCTTTAAACAAGCTATTTAACGTTAATAGCACTTCGTTTTTCTTGTCAACTGTATCAAATTGGCTCTCTGTAGAACTGGAAGCTTGAATCTTGTCTGTATAACGCTGGACGGATAATATCGTGTCATTATCGGTTAATATCTTATATCCACTTTCCACCGAGATATTTCCATTTTCTCCTTCCTTCAGAGTAGACATGGAGTCCGTGAATTCCTTATAGAGCTGTTTGCTCTCCGCTAAGTATTTATCATTTAAGCTATTTTCCAGCTGTTTATTTTCCAGTCCTGTAATAGCTGGTGTTTTGATTACTGCTGAGGAATTATTTTCTTCTTCATTCCATTCAACGAATGTAATCACTTCGATGACTTTTTCAACTATCGGAATGTCGCTCATTGCTTTTGCCACTGCTGGGCTCATGTTTACTGAGGCTGTCACAATCAGCATGGCCGCTGCTGCTGTAATCCATATGGTTCTGGCAACCCTCGGCTTTTTCCTGGGTTTTTCATTCAAGGCCGCTTGAACGACATCGTTTAATTCCTTTGGGATTGGTGTTTGAAGATACTCTTCTCGCAGATCCTTTAATTTTTTTTCCATTTTTTCGTTTCCTCCTGTTCAGTCATGTTGATCCGCAATAGTTGCAGTGCTTTATATAATCTCGTTTTAATTGTGCTTACGTTCTCTTCCAGCACTTCCGCTATTTCTTCCAACTTCAAGTCCTCAAAGAAACGAAGAATGACTACCGTTTTATACTTGATCGAAAGTCCCTCCATGGCCCTTTGCAAATCCAGGTCCCGATAGTGATCTTCCTCTCCACTACGTAAGTATTCTATTGTTTCGTCATCCGCAATTGTCAGTTTCTTATTCTTTCGTAAAACATCAAGTGCCGTTCTGACTATGATCTTATATAACCAGCTGTCTATAGAAGCAGCATCTTTAATTTTGCTGCTCGAGGCTAGCGCTTTTCTAATTGATTCCTGCACGATATCAAGCGCATCCTCTTTATTTTTCACATAGTAAAAAGCAAGTCTGTACAAATTTTCTTGCCGTTCGGTTATCCGGGCCGCTATTAATTGATTTATATCTAGATTTTTCATTCCCTTAAAGAGCTCCTTACATTTAAATTACGTATCCTAGGTACAAAGAATAGACGCTCGACGGGCTTTAAAAGTTTGAAAATGGCTAAAGAAAGATTTTCATATAAAAAAATGAAATTTCTTACAAACTTTTAAGGCTTTTGGCGCGTCTATATAGTAGAATGATTATCGAGGTGGAATGCATCATGAGGAAATTAAATTATAAAAAGGTCTTTATTTTTCTATTTTGTCTAACAGCTGCAGTGGGAGCAATGGGTTTAGCTATAAAAAGCCTAGCTTTTGATAAGAAGAAAACTGTTTCGGCTTATTCAAATGATCAAAATTACCCAGAAGCTGATATTCAAACGTTTGTAAAAGATGATACGAAAGGCGGGTATTCAGTAAGCAGGCCCGTTCTTCATATAGAAAATATCGACATGCAACTAGAAGCTTACATAAAAAAAGAAATAAAAGATTACGAAAAGAAATGGAAAGCCATTGGCGGTAAAGCGTCTTCTGAGCTTAACCTCACTTATACGATACTCCATTTCAGCAAGCAAACCATTACCATTTCCTTCGATAAATATGAACAAGTAGGAGGAAAGAAGCAGTCCGGATCCCGGATCTTCACTTATGATATTCCATCTCAGAAAAAACTCTCTATAGAAGACATTTTTGCCCCGGATACTGATTATTTATCCGTTTTATCTGACATTGTTTTTGAAGAGTTAACCGAGAGTAAAGAAGAAGGCATTTCGAAAAGTCTTGTTAAGAAGAAAACCCAACTAAAAGCAGCCAACTTTGATTCTTTTTCAGTGCTGAAAAATACGCTTGTATTCTATGTAAAGACTGATGAGGATGGAGACTCATCTAAGACTCATACCATCGCTATTAATAAAGAACTTTTCAAAAATAGTTTGCTAGATTCATATCAAAGTAAAGATTTAAATCAGGATCGTGTAAAGGAATGGCAACCGAAACATGTCGTCGCCAAGCTCCCAGTGAAAAATGAATGGATTGACCCTTCACAAAAGGTAATCGCCTTAACGTTCGATGACGGGCCACATCCAAGTCATACTATGTCTATCCTGGAAGCCCTAAACAAGTATGATGCACATGCTACCTTTTTTGTGCTTGGAAGCCGCGTGCAACACTATCCAGAGGTGCTGCAAAAGATGACTGAACAAGGAAATGAAATCGGCAACCATTCCTGGGATCATCCGCAATTGACACGTCTAAGCAAGAAAAAAATCAAAAGTCAAATTGAGCAGACTCAAGACGCTATTGAAAAAGCTACCGGAACTGAGCCAGACCTTATTCGTCCCCCATATGGAGCGATTAACGATAATGTCCGGGAATATATGGAAGATATGAAGGTCACACTTTGGGATGTTGACCCTGAAGACTGGAAAAATCGCAGTAAAAAGAAGATTGTAGGCAAAGTAATGAGCAAAGCCAAAGACGGTAAAGTCATTCTTATGCATGATATTTACCAAACTAGCGCCCAGGCTGCAGTGGAAATCATCAAACAATTGCATGACAAAGGATATCAACTAGTTACCATTTCCGAACTAGAGCAGGTAAAAAAAGACCGCGAACTTTACGGTATCGACTTACAAGAATAATAGATTGTTAGCAGATTAAACGAAAAAGAGAAGGATAGATAAAAGCCAAATTAATTCGCTTTTATCTATCCTTCTCTCCTTTTATTTTCAACCCTGTTATGCACCTTCATTAAAGCCTTTAATATCTTCTTTAGTAGGAGCTGAGGTTCAAAATGGAACTGCCAATGATTTTTCAGTCATAAAAGAAACGTCCGTCATTTACATACCAGGCTCTCAGTGCCCCATGAATGCAAAATAAGCAGGCCTTTGATTACATAGCAAAGGTCTGCTCAACTTTTTTATTCCCCAAGATCCACATTGTGATAGACCTGTTGAACATCTTCTAAATCTTCTAATGCATCGATCATTTTTTCGAATTGTACTTGTGCATCTTCCGGAAGGGTTAGGTCATTTTGTGCAAGCATCGTTAGCTCTGCTACTGTAAATTCCGTAATGCCCGCATCTTTGAATGCTTTTTGTACAGCATGGAATTGTTCAGGTTCAGCATAAACGATAACCGATTCTTCTTCTTCAATAATGTCACGTACGTCAACATCCGCTTCCATTAATAGTTCAAGCACATCGTCTCCAGTTTTACCTTCAATACCGATAACTGCCGTTGCATCAAACATATAGGCTACAGATCCACTGACTCCCATGTTTCCTCCGTTTTTACCAAATGCAGCACGCACATCTGATGCCGTCCGGTTCACGTTGTTTGTCAGCGCATCTACGATAACCATTGATCCATTTGGTCCGAAGCCTTCATAACGAAGTTCGTCATAGCTTTCTTCAGAACCGCCTTTTGCTTTTTCAATCGCACGGTCAATAATCGCTCTCGGCACATTGTATGTTTTCGCACGTTCAAGTACAACTCTCAAAGCCTGATTGGATTCTGGATCTGGTTCACCTTGTTTGGCCACTACATAAATTTCACGTCCAAACTTAGCATAAATACGACTTGTATTTGCATCTTTTGAAGCTTTTTTTTCTTTGATATTGTTCCACTTACGACCCATTATATTCCACTCTCTTTCATCATTGAATATACACAAATTGATTACTATAATTCTTGTCTCTACAGCATTTTTTCATATAACTACAAGGAAATCCATAAATAAATTCCACGGAAGATATGCTATACGATTACTAGATTATATTATACATCAATTGTATAAATTTGAAAAAGTCCTGCACACCATCTCTAGGGACAAATTGATCCCAACTTGGCACTTTGTTTTTTTTAATACTATGGAAAACGCCAAGAGTAGTATAGTATAAAATGATTACAAAGGAGAGATGCTACATGACGGATACTCAAATTATTATCGGGATACCTGGAAAGTGGAAGAACCGAACAGAATTGATTCAAGCTGTGGCTTCTCAAAGTGAAGGGTACCTGCTAGCCGGTCATATTTTGCATAGCAAGGATAAAAACATAACTTTCCAAGTGGAAGTCTATGATTATGAACCGAGTTTAAAAGAGACCTTTTCCTATGCCAGTAAAGGGGCCTTTTCGGAGCGTTTATTAGAGGAAATCAATAATCATACTTTTACGGTATATATAATTGCTGATGTATCTGACTTTGGAAATATTACAGATTTGATTGATGCTGGGGCAGCAATCCTGAAGGCTGGTGGAATGGCTGTAAAAATAGAAACCACAGGCATTGCACATTCAAAAGAGGATTGGCAACAACTTCATCATACCCCGGATATTCTCTCGGTTTATGCCCATTTTGTTACGATTATTGGCGAGGAAGATTATTATTGTTCATTTGGAATGAAAGCATTTGGTCTACCAGATGCCGTGACACTTAACACGATGAGACCAAAAGAGGCAGCTGATTTACTTAACACATTTAATTATTATCATGCAGGAGAAAGACCCATCTTTACAAATGGTGAAACCTTTTGTGTACAACCAGATGCACCCACCTATATATTGACGGGTCTTCAAGACTTTAGATACGAAGAAGACCATCCTTTCTACAACCCATTTGGATTATGGAATTTAGGGACAAGTAAATAGAGGAGCTAAAAGCTCCTCTATTTTTGTTATTCAAGCTGATCCCGTACTCTTTTCTTCCTCATTTTCTTTCTTCACGAGTGACATACCGCTTGCTTGGTATTTAAGGATTTTTTGAATGACCGTGCCGAGATGTGCTCCCGCTTCGACCGGTGGAATGCCGCCTTTATGAATGTTAGAGATAACCATCCGCTCTGCTTCAATAGTACCCAAACAAGGTTCGTAGCAAAAATAGGCGCTCAGTGATTCAGCACTGACAAGTCCCGGTCGTTCGCCGATCAACAAGACAATGACCTTTGGTCTAAGAATTTCACCGACATCATCCATCACAGCAACTCTGCCTTTTTCAATATAAAAGGGAGTACCGACATCCAAGTTTGCCCTTAGCAAAGATTGTTTAAAAGATAGATAAACGTCTTCCACATTTTCTTCCACTGCCTTGGAGCTCAAGCCATCTGAAATGATGATTTGAACCATAGGGCCCTTTATGCACTTGGCTTCAATCATTTGCTTTGCTTCGTCCGAAAGCTTTCGGCCATAATCCGGACGACGCAAATAGACTTCCTTATCACTCGCCCTCGTTTTCACTTTGAACAGATCCAACCGTTTCAATAAAACCTCACTAACGTCACCATATACTGCATCAACCGCCGCAGCGTGGTCAAACCTAAACTTCAGCCATGAATCTGTCCTCGGACGTGTCCCTGCTCTGCCTATCCCTATTCGAGCAGGAGTTTTCGTTATCAAGGCTTCCAATTCTTCCTTATTAAATGGTTCGTTTATTCCCATATCATCCACTCCTAACGTTTAAAAATAGTCGGATCACCCGCGCGTTTCGTCAACTTGCCGTTTTCCATGATACCCATCTTCTCTAGCCAAGATTCGAATAAAGGTGCAGGTCGCTTGTTCATCGTTTGCCTCAATGTTGCAATATCGTGGAAACTCAAAGACTGATAGTTCAACATACAGTCATCCCCCATTGGAGTAGCAATGATAAAATTCACACCAGCCGCGGATAAAAGAACACCCAGGTCCTCAATATCATTTTGATCCGCTTTCATATGATTCGTATAGCAAATATCCACTCCCATCGGCAGGCCATGCATTTTCCCCATAAAATGATCCTCTAATCCGGCGCGAATGACCTGCTTACTGTTATAAAGATATTCTGGACCGATGAATCCGACGACCGTATTGACGATGTACGGATCAAAATAGCGTGCAAAGCCATAGTTCCTGGCCTCAAGCGTCACTTGATCAATTCCAAAGTGGGCTTCCGCTGATAATTCTGAACCTTGCCCCGTTTCAAAATAAAGATGTTGTGGACCTGTGCCGGTTCCATAAGACTTTGCTACCTCATTGGCTTCTTCAAGCAATTCAACGCTAATTCCAAAAGAACGATTGGCCGCTTCCGTTCCGGCTATACTTTGAAAAATCATATCAGCGGGTGCTCCCTGCTGTACGGCTTTAATTTGAGTGGTCACATGAGCAAGTACGCAATTTTGGGTTGGGATATTCCATTTTTGAATAACGTCCTGAGTGGCATTTAACAACCTTTTGATACTTTCCACTGAATCATCGACAGGGTTGATTCCAATGAGTGCATCCCCAATTCCATAGGAAAGCCCCTCCTTTAATGAAGCTAGCATCCCTTCCACATTGTCAGTCGGATGGTTAGGCTGAAGACGGGAGGCAAGTGTTCCTTTGTATCCGATCGTACTATTGTTTTTGGTAAGCACTTCGATTTTATTGGCTGCATGGATGAGATCGAGATTCGACATGAGCTTTGTTGCAGCAGCAATCATTTCACTATTTAGTCCTCTACTTATCCTCATTAACTCTTCGCCAGTCGTCTCATCACTTAAAATATATTCCCGCAGCTCGGCAACCGTCCAATTTTTCACAGATTGATAGATGCTACGATTGATGAGTCCATCAATTATTCGGGACACCTCATCCTCATCCGGAGAGAGTAATGGATAGTTTCGAATGTCTGCTAAAGTCACTTCGCTTAGTACCGATTTCGCAGCTATCCGTTCCTGGACCGATTCAGCTGCAATCCCTGCAAGTCTATCCCCTGATTTCTCTTCGTTTGCCTTGGCCAAGACGTCTTTAAGTGAAGTAAATTGATAGGTTTCCCCAAAGTATTGTGTAGATAATTTCATCATATCCTCCTCCATTTCTTAGTTGTGGAAAGTTAGTGTTTTAACAACAACCGGCACAACCCCTGACCGCAATAGCCTTCCTATATCTAAATAATCACCATGCTCCACCTGTGTTTGATCGATACAGATAACCGGCTGTTCCGGCTGATTCGCTAGTAAGGTCTGACCAAGCACCTTTCCATAATCACTATCCATGACGATTATCAGCGGCTGCTGCTGATTCGGTTTTTGCTTCAGTGCCTCAGTAAAAGCCAACGTGAGCAGCTGAATGTCCCGGAATGATAGATATGGTAGGTTCGTTAAATAAAAGGCAAAATTCTGTCCTTCCCGCTGGGGGTCATATATCGTAATCGCGTCCTGAACCGCTTTTGTCATTCCCTCGATACCTTGCTCTAGAACACCCTGAAAATCGATCCGATAGACTGGGATATTTCGTACCGGTAGGTGGGAATCATTCACTTCAATTGTTGCCCCGCTGATCTCGGTTGTATGGGTGCCGGCTCCAAGAACAGTCGCACGAATCGTTTCAACTGGCTTTTCCCACTCCCAATAAGCCAATTCTTTATTTTCTTTTATAGAAGTGGCAAGAGTCATGCCAATATCCTGAAAGCTGGTGCACATCAGTTCTTCATGATACATGCAGTCACTGACTCCACCCGAGAACATTAATCCATCAATGCGACCTGTCCAAGTTGGCACCTTTCCTACTAAAAGCTGTTCGTCTTCTTTCGTATATGAATTGTCCAAAAACCTCGCCAGCACCTTAGCCATCTCATCTGTAATTATTCCCCTATTCTCTTTCGAAGGAGAATACCCCTTTGTTTTCAGCCATTGTTCAATCGAAGGAGCGACTTTCATCTCCGCCCCCTCCCATTCCCATTCCATCAAACGGCCTCCGATGTGTAAGGTGCATGTACCGCAAAGCGTACCCGAACGGTATACGGCAATATTTGCTGTTCCCCCGCCAATGTCAATGTTTGCTATAGTTTTTCTTGTCTCTATTGAATGTTGATAAGCACCGGAACCCTTTGCGGCAATGATTCCCTCTAAATCCGGTCCTGCTGCTGCGACGAGGAATTCCCCTGCCGCTTTAGACAACTGGTGTACCATTTCTTCTGCATTTTGTTTTGTTGCCGTCTCGCCGGTGATGATGACTGCGCCTGTTTGAATCTTTTCCATCGTGATGCCTGCATGATGATATTCACTTTCTACTATTCTTTGAACCGCCGGGATATCAATCACTGTATCCGATAAAAGTGGGGTCCTGAAAATCGGGCTTCGATACAGAACTTTCTTATCGGTAATTTCAATTTTCGGGACCTGTCCCCCGCCCGCCACATTCATAAGTGAAAACTCGCTGATAACAAGCTTCGTCGTGCTTGTGCCAATATCAATTCCTGCACTGATGATTCGCTCCAACTGTTTATTTAGCAAAACCTCACCTCAGTTTTAAACCACTTGAATTTTATTGTCCTCTTCTTCTTGGTTTTTTTCTTTATATTCATTCAAACCGATAACACCTAATTCACGATCCTTTTTCTCTAATTCCAAAGCCTTCGGAACTGACAGCCAGTAAGCCAGACCGATTCCGATAACACCAGCAGATAGCTTCCCTACGATGATAGGTAAAATTAAGGAAGGTTGAAAGTTTGCCGTGAAGGATAAGTGATCCCCTAATAAGAAGGCAGCACATACTGAGAAGGAAATGTTAATCACCTTATCCTTTGGGGGCATATCTTTAATAAGTTTGAACATCGCTAATATATTGGCAACCGTGGCTAGAATTCCTGCACTCCCCTCCTTGCTCAATCCAACTTTTCTACCCATTGCTTCAAGGGGCTTGCCTGCATATTTCTGAATCAGATAAATCATTGGAAAAGCACCTGCAAGCATTATTCCGATATATCCTGCCGTCTCCAGGGCACGAAACTGATCCGCCTTATCGGCCATGATTGGATGAAATCCCCAAGCACCAAATACCTTAGAAAACAGCCCGGTGAAAATTTCTACAATCGAGAACACTAATACGAGTTTAATCCCCGCATCCATTATTCTCCCAAACCACATAAATCCTTTAATCATCATATCTGGCAAGAAATAAAGACCTAATGCAAGCAATACAACAAAAATAAGAAGCGGTGAAAGATTCAAGACGATTTTCAAATAGCTCAATGTGAATTCATATGTAGAATCCGCATTAGTAGAAATCACTTCGCGTACCTTTGAATTCGTTGCAACGACTAGTATGCTTGAGATAAAGGCACCTATTGGAATCGTCAAAATTCCAGACATGACGCCAAGTGCCATATATTTATGATCACGTTTCTCTAGCATTGCCAGCCCCATCGGGATCGAAAAGACAATCGTTGCCCCAGACATGAAACCTACAATCATCGCCATGATCCAGCCTTCATATGTCTCCTGTAGTTGAGCTGCTAATTGGTAACCACCCATGTCAGTTGCCAAAATCGCTGTGGCAGCGAGGGCAGGGTCTGCGCCTATCGCGGCAAAAATCGGGCCGCACACTTTATCAATGAACCATGATAAATAAGGAATCGACGCCATAATTCCAGCTGCAGGAATGAATATATGGCCAACGGTATGCAAGCCTTCCATGAACTGCTTACCCAAGCCTTGCTCACTGTCTTTAATCGACGCAAAAGCACCTAGCACAGCACAAGTCATAATGATATAAATAACGAAATTCCCAACCATCTCCATACGTTTTCCCCCTTGAATTATGATTTGGTTTTGCACATTTCAACTAGAAAAAAGAATATAAAAAAAGACGCATCGTATAGCCCAAACTAAGGTTTTTCCGTAGAAGTTTCTACGATACAACCATTTGGTCTATCAAAGCGTCATTGCTTCATCTATTCACTTGTTTTTGATCATTTATAATTATTAGTTCTGCAACTTTTTCAATCGATAGTTGCTTATTCATACTCAACCTTCGTAGCTTGTTATATGCGATTTCTTCGGTTACATTCTTTCTCTTCATGATAATTCCTTTTGCTTTTTCAATGGCTTTACGATTGTGGAGGGTTTCATCCAATTGAGCCATTTGTTCCTGATACTTTTTTGTATTCTCAGCTTGCAGTAAGGCAATCTCTACCGCTGGGATTAGACTAGCTTCGGTAATTGGCTTTACAAGATATCCTACGATATTGGCTCGTTTCGCCTGGTCGATATATTCACGCTGGCTAAATGCCGTTAACAAAAGGACCGGAATCTGAAAAGTATTAGAAATCACTTCACTCGCCTTGAGCCCATTCAGTTTAGGCATTTTTATATCCATTAAAACGAGATCGGGTTGCAATGTATGTGCCAGCTCAATCGCCTTTTCACCATCACGTGCCTGTCCAACCACATCGAAACCCGCATCCTTGAGCATATAAGTAATATCAAGCAGAACAATCGATTCATCTTCCACGACCAAAATCCTCTTGCCCATGTCTCACCTACCTATTGTATGGAAATCTTATGGAAGCCAACGTACCATCCATGATTCGACAAACCGAAAATTCTCCACCCAAATCATTCTCGACCGTCATGCGGATAATATCTAATCCTAATGAAGGCTTAGCTGCCGGAGAATACCCAATGCCATTATCCAAAACTTGAATCTCTAATTCAGAACCATCCTTTTGAAAAGACACGGTAATCTTTCCAACCGTTCTTCCACTGAAAGCATGCCTCACACAATTATAAATGAGTTCATTCGCCACCAACGCAACTGATACAGCTATATCGGAGTCAATGGAATGAAGCTCACCAATATATTCAATACTTAGGTTTTTACTTTCTTGATTCTCACTATACACAATCATATCACCGATTTTTTTAATGAGCTCCAGTAAATCTACATGATCAACATGGCTACTAGCCAAAATGATTTCATAAACCGACGATATGCTTAATACTCGGTTTAAACTGACCAATAAATGAGGTTTACTTTCTTCAGGAACCTCCATCCTCATCTGTAGCCGAAGCAAACTGGCAACCGTCTGCAGATTATTTTTCACTCTATGATGAATTTCACGAATCGCAACCGACTTACTAATCAGTTCTCTTTCTTTTTCCCGCAGTTCAGTCATATCCCGGAAGATGATAAATGCTTCCTTAGATTTCTTGCCGCGTATATGAAATTTCTTTACTTGAAAAATTTTCTTCCCAATGTGCAGCTCCTTCATTAATACTTCTTCTGTTGATGCGAGTACATCAGCAAAGCTAGGAAAATAGTCGAAAATGCTGGTACCTAGCACACATTCGGTCAAACAAATATCCGTTACTAGATTAATAGCCGCCGGATTAGTATAGACAATCTGATTATGATTATTAATCAGGAATATAGACTCTTCAATAAATTCAGGTACTAAAGAATTTTGTTCATCCTGTCTTTCGAAAAAATTTGAAGTTTCGGGTTCTTCTTGAATCGCCTTCTCCATAATCAATACGGCAATGACACGATTGCATTCCCCTCTAACCGGAACAACACTTTGTTGGACCATGACTCCCTCTTGAGTCAATGCTCGATTCACAAACATATCCTTTCCGGTACGTAATACATAAAAGACTGCCGGCTCGAAGGCTTCATAGGCGATCTTACCAACAACCGAATAATTATAAACCGACTTTACAGAATGTGCGCTTTGCTCTGCCACAACAATGGCATGCTTTCCTTCTCGTACTGGACAGTCAATAAAGACATTGGCTTGATTCAAATTAGCAATCAATGTTAGATTATTCGACAGATTTTCAAGTATGCATATATCCTTGTCTATTAAGTTAGTATGCATTTCACATAATTCTCGGACTGAAGATGTCTTCTCCATTGGCAAAACTCCAATAAAAGTTTAATCATGGGTATTATTATTAATCATTATAGATACCGCTTTCATTTTTGTCAATATTCCAAATATTCTAATGTTATATATCCTAACATCAGAAATAATATTTTCATAGGAGCATAATACTAAAGCAAATATCATACTAACGTTGCTTTAGTATTAATTTCAAGCAATTAAATAAACCCTCCATTGACTCTGATCGTTTGTCCCGTAACCCACTGTGCTTGTTCACTCACTAAAAACGTGATCACATTAGCAATGTCATCCGTTTCACCTAAACGTCCGAATGCACTCATTTTTTTCATCCCTTCGATTTGTTGCTCGGATTTTCCTATATTAAACAATTCTGTGTTAACGGGACCTGGAGCAATTGCGTTAATAGTGATCTGTTTAGAACCAAACTCTTTAGCCAGTTGTCTTGTAAATTGTTCAACTGCCCCTTTTGTACCTGCATACATACTATACGTAGGGAACATTTGGCCTAATACAGAGGTAGAAATATTAACGATCCTACCATTGAGCTCCATATATTTTAATGCTTGTTGACAAGCAAAGTACGTCCCCTTAACGTTTACGCCAAATTGTTTATCAAAGTCTTCTTCCGTTACCTCTGCTAGTGGTTTATTAATCATCAGTCCAGCATTGTTCACTAAAATATCAATTCTCCCATACGCTTTGACCGTTTCTTCGAAGAGATTGACAATGTGAGTAACTTGGCTAATATCTGCTTGGATAGCAATTGCTTCTCCATCATTTTTCTTTATGCCTTCCACTACTTCATACGCCTTTTGTGAACTGCCTGAATAGTTGATTACTACTTTTGCACCTAAATCCGCGAGCTGTTCTACTATAGCTCAGCCAATTCCTCTTGATGAACCTGTGACCAACGCAACCTTTCCATCTAAACGATTATTCATTAAGTTCACTTCTTTCTTTTCATATAGTTATTCAATTTCACACCAAAACTTATTAGTCCATATTTTACCACCATTTCCTCGCTACAGTTTCTTTTCGTTCAATAAAAAAAGTTCCTCTGATTATATTTTCAATAAAAGAAAATTTAAAAGTGCTTGTCCCCATCAATGCTCATGAATTACTCCTCTTCTGGTTATAGTAAAGAAGAAAATAACTGAGGAGGTTTTATCCATGAAAAGTTCAGAAGAGTTTGTAGAGAATATTCAAGAACAGCAAAAAAAAGATGCAGCCAATAAGCGTCGTCAAGGTAACGGCAATCCCGCCCAGAAATTACCGAATAAAAAACATTAATACAGCAACATTGTATTAGGTACGCATCTTCATATTCATTCTCCGCTCCTATTTAGGGCGGGGAATGTTTCATGAGGCATTCTCTTTCTTGTTCATCGCTTCGATTTCTTTTGAAAAGGTCTCTTCTATTTCGTTTTTATTTCCATACAGAAAGAGATTATCACCAAGTTGAATTTTATGTTCATTTAACTCTTTCCTAATTTTTGCTTCTCCGCTTTCGATATACAAGATATTGATGTCTACTCCTCGCGATACGATATCAAAAGTAATAACGTCAATGAACTCAGAGTCCTCATTAATATCAATCTGCATAACAACGTCTTCATTTTCTAAAAATAAAACCTCTTCTATCGGGTGTTCCCACAATTCATAATGATTGTGCATTTCACTTTGCATTTTATTCGATAATCTATTATTTATGAATGGTGTTTTAACGGTAATAGTCAAGATCGTCAATATCCCAATAATAATGCTTAACTCCATTAAGCGTAAATCATCTGTAAGCAGTGTACTAATTGATGAAATAATAACAGCAAGAGAAAAGGCTCCAAATAAAATTAAAAACATGCTTATTTTTCTTCGAACAGGATGATCAATAATAGACTTTGATTCGTCAGTAGTGAATCCAGTACCTGTTAGCATGGAGATAACTTGAAATCTAGCTACAGTGTTCTTTAACCCAGTCAGTTTTAATAAGGTAACCGATATTTCAATAACAAGACCAATGATTAAAAAATAAAGCACCATAAACACTACATTCATCATTATGATTATTACCTCCATCCATCTTTCGTCATTTATGGTTTACCCTAATTATTCTAAAAAGAATCCTCATCATTTATTCTAATAGTTTACATCTGATTTAGAGTATTGGATTCATGCGAATAACTAGCGTGAAATACAAAAAAACACAGTAGAATTCATTGCTGAATCCTACTGTGTTTTACGTACCTCTTATGATCCTGTTAATCAAATTGGGATGTATTTTTCCGTTCAATATTTATTCAACCTACTTTAATGTTGCTGAATTCCCCCGCCTTGTATCGGAAATTCAACATATTAGCTCTAAAATCCTTGCATCGGGAATCCTCCAGGTTGACCTTGAAATCCTTGCATCGGGAATCCTCCAGGCTGGCCTTGAAATCCTTGCATCGGGAATCCTCCCGGCTGGCCTTGAAATCCTTGCATCGGGAATCCTCCAGGCTGGCCTTGAAATCCTTGCATCGGGAATCCTCCAGGTTGACCTTGAAATCCTTGCATCGGGAATCCTCCAGGTTGACCTTGAAATCCTTGCATCGGGAATCCTCCAGGTTGACCTTGAAATCCTTGCATCGGGAATCCTCCAGGTTGGCCTTGAAATCCTTGCATCGGGAATCCTCCAGGTTGGCCTTGAAATCCTTGCATTGGAGATCCTCCCGGCTGGCCTTGACCTCCGGGCATTGCAAATCCTCCCGGCTGGCCTTGACCTCCGGGCATTGCAAATCCTCCCGGCTGGCCTTGACCTCCGGGCATTGCAAATCCTCCCGGCTGGCCTTGACCTCCGGGCATTGCAAATCCTCCCGGCTGGCCTTGACCTCCGGGCATTGCAAATCCTCCCGGCTGGCCTTGACCTCCGGGCATTGGAAATCCTCCAGGCTGGCCTTGACCTCCGGGCATTGCAAATCCTCCAGGCTGGCCTTGACCTCCGGGCATTGGAAATCCTCCAGGTTGACCTTGACCTCCGGGCATTGCAAATCCTCCGGGTCGATCAAATTCACCAAACCCTTCCGTCATAGGGGCCCCATCAAAACTTCCATATTCACCATAGTTTTGCATTGTATCTTCCATTTTTCTTTCACTCCCCATCTAGGTTACAGTCTAGAATATGAATGTTGAGCGAAAGAGTGCAGGTACATGGCTTTCTCAAATGGTCTTCAGTAACAGCTTCTTTAATAGCGGGGTAAAATGCTCTGGCAATTCAGCTACACTCGGAATCATCAGCCGTTCTTTGCCGTAGATGTTTTTCATCGTCAGTTCTTCACTTTCATCCACGCTTCCATCCGCTAAAAACATGCCAATGATTTCGATTCCTTTTTTCCGGGCTTCGGATACGGCAAGATGCGTGTCGACGATTCCATTTTGGTCATAATCGGCCGCGGCAGGTTCACCATCGGAAAATACGAGCAAGAAGCGATTCTTTTCTCTCCTTTTTTCCAATTCTTTTGTTGCAACCCTGATACTGTATCCGTCTCGGTTGTCTTCCTCCGGTTCAAGCTGCATGATTTTTGCTCCTGAGTTTTGATAAAACGAATCAGAATGGGATTGGATCACGTGGAAGTAATTTGGCTGATAGCCTTCTTTCACCTCATTTGCATCCTCCCAAAAACCGACAATCGAGTGAGGAATTCTTAATTTTTTTAGCACTTCATGAAACAGGACGATCCCTCGTTTCGTTTCATCCATCTTGTTATGCATAGAGGCCGAGCAATCGATCAATAGCGTGAACACGGCATCTATTTCATTGGAATCCCTATTCTTTTTGTAAAAGACCCTTGGATTTTCGTCGAGTACAAGCGGCAGTAATTTCTTTGATAAGCGGCCATAGACCAAGTCTTTTCTTGGTGCATTCTTTTTATTTTCGAGTGTTTTCTCAATCGTACTTGAGAGTTTTCTCTTGAACGGTTCAATATCCGCAACAAACTCGCGATAGCGTTTTTCCTCAATAGGCGAAGGCATTTTTGCTTCTTTAATTATCTGAACGACGTCTTTATTTTCTTCGCCAAATGGATGTTCACCACTTTTTCCGATATTCATTTGCTTCTTTTCGAGCGTTTCCTGTTGCTTGTATTCCTTTTGTTCACTTTCTCCTGACGAGCCTTGAATCGAGGCCAGCGCCTGGTCAGCATCTTCCGCTTCCCGAGCTCCTCCGCCCATCAAGCTTGTTTTCGTTCCCTGCTCCAATTCAAACTGAAGGAAGGTCGAATTGTTCTCGCCATTTTTATTCTCGCGATGCCATGTCGAGAATTTTTCATCAATAAACTCACTATTCTCTTCACTTACATCTTCTGCGTCATCGTTCACCAGTTCATCATTTCTTGTTAGTTCATCAAATAACGTATTCGCCGTATACTTCTCCACATTAGCAACAGGAAATATGAAATATTCATTCATCGTATCCTGATACTCTTCGTTCAACCTAAAAACGATTTGTTCACAAATTCTAGTGATATCACTCGTTTTTGTTGCTTCAAAGACCGAATGAATAAGTGGTTTAATTTTTTCCAGTTCCTCTAGTTGGCGTTCATTAGCTCTCGGAAAAACAGGATCGGGCCTATCTGAATGAATCAGTAAATAAACGAGGCAATACAGTTCGTCTAGCGCAAAGCTTCTTGTGACATTTGTCGCTAATTGGCTTTCGAAATATTGTTTAAGGTACGTTCCCCGTACAGAGAACCACTTTTTCGTGCCAGGACGTTCTTTTTTCACCAATTCCTCCAAACGCAGATCTTCGAATATGGTGAACAACTGAGCAGCAAACTTTGGAAGCGAGCATTCTTCTATGATGTCCTGGTACTCTTTCATGCTTCGGATTGTAGAATGATGCAGCGTCCCAATTGTTCTAAGCAGCACATCTGTTTTCAATCCCGCTTCCTTTACCTCCTGATTCCCATTTTCCCAAAAATGGCTGGCTGTGACCTTAGTCTGAATCAGATCAATAAAGGAACCATAATTATATTCAAATTCCAGGTCAGGAATACCTGATAAGACAGTCGATAGATCCTGCAGCTGTAAAAAAAGGGCCGTATCAATTATTGAATCATTGAATCGAATATACTTCATGCGGCATTCTCCTAGTTAGAATAATGTATCTGCCAAATTCTTCACAAACTCCCGCTCTCGTTCCTCGTCCAACTTATCCACGATGGAGCGAAGAATCGCACGTTTCGGGGGAATCAATACACTGAGGTCACAGGCATCAAGCAAAGCCCGAATTGATGCTGCATCTTCAGCCACTTTTCCTTGATTAACGGCGTTTATCAAGTCACCTGAGAGCTTAACGAACAATTCGATACTTCTTGAATCCTTCAACTGTGTATTCGATTGAATCAATTGCTTTAACTGCTCTCCTTCGATATAAGGAACCTCGATCACGACAAACCGGTTTTTCAGCGCCTCATTCAGCGGTACTGTACCGACATAGCCTTCGTTTATTGCAGCAATTACGTTAAAACCATCTTTCGCAGTGATGACTTCGTTCGTGAACGGGTTCGTTATCGTTCTCCTGTAATCGAGCACCCCATTGATTAACGGCAGTGTTTCCGGCTTCGCCATATTGATTTCATCTATGTATAAGAAATGTCCATGATTCATCGAATTGATAACAGGACCTGGAACGAATTCAATCACCTGTTTTTCCTCTTTGTAAGCAAGCGTCTTGAAGCCCAATAAGCTTTCAGCATCCAAATCGACTGAGCAGTTGACACTGAACATCGGTTGGTTGAATAAATTCGATAACGTCTCGGCAAATTTCGTCTTCCCTGCCCCTGTCGGTCCTTTCAAGAGGATGTTCTTCCCCATACTTAAGGCTGTAATGGCATCCACCATCAACTCCATCTCAGGAGGCAGATATCCACCTTTCCTTATCAGTTCCTCAAATTGAGAAGAATTTTTTTATTTGTATGTAAAATATTAGCTATTTCTTTTGGTAAACGATTAATCATTGTCTCCATACACCCCTTTTTCATCATTTTAATGCTCTTTACCGGTAAAAACAAACACTAAGAAAAAGAGCCGTCATAAAGACAGCTCTAAGAGTAATCATTTACATTCAACGTTCTGATGCCTATTTTCTATAACTAGGCTTAATACACTTCTTCGGGACTCCTTTTCATTAGGCTTATCGTAAAGCCTAATACACCACCAAAGATGGCTGGAAGCACCCATCCTATTCCTACACTATATAATGGAAGGAAATCGGTGAAAAAATCGGAAATAGCATAAATTTTAACACCGGAAGCCATTAATCCATCCAAAATACTGATGATGGCTGTTAATAATAAACTCCCCAAGTATACCTCGGATTTTCCTTTGAAAAAGGAATGCAAGAATGTTAACACAATTAAAACGATGGCCAATGGATAAATCGCGGTTAACACAGGCACTGTAATCGAAATTAGTTTAGTCAGACCTACATTGGCAACAGCTGCGCTAAAAACTGAAAAAATAACAACAAATGACTTATACGATACAGCAGGAATTACTTTATTGAAATAGGAAGAACAAGCTGTTATCAAGCCTATACTAGTAGTTAAACAAGCTGCGATTACTATTAACCCTAACAGTACTGCACCTGCAGGACCAAAAAAATAATTCGAAGCTTGCGCTAGAACGTCTCCACCATTCCCTAAATAACCAAGTTTCTCCACACTAGTTGCTCCGACATAAGTTAAAGCAGTATAAACAATTACTAATAGAGAAGCTGCTATAAGGCCAGCTTTCATACAGAAACCTAAAACTTCTCTTCTTGAAGTAATTCCTTTATCTTTGATTGCATTAATGATAATAATACCAAATGCAAATGCAGCAAGCGTATCCATAGTTAAATATCCTTCTTTGAAGCCTTTGAAGAACGAATTATCTGAATAATCCGCAATAGGAGATTGGATTTCCCCCATTGGATTTGCAATTGCCACTACAATTAGTATCCCGATAAAAATCAATAATAGTGGAGTTAGAATTTTCCCGACAATATCCAACATTTTCGATGGGTTAATAGATAATAAACAGGCAAGTCCAAAGTATATGACCGTAAATACTAGCAAAGGTAAAAAGCCGACTCCATCTGGAAGAAAAGGTTTAATCCCTATTTCATAAGACACACTTCCCGTTCTTGGAAGAGCGAATAACGGCCCGAGCGATAAATATAGAACGGCTGTGAAAATAAAACCGAACATCGGGTGCGCTCTGCTTGCAAGCGACTGCACATCACTTTTACCTGAAAAACCAAATGCCAATATTGTGACAAATGGCAATCCAACACCTGTTATGATAAATCCTAAACTAGCAGACCATAAATTTGTCCCGGCCGATTGACCGAGCATAGCAGGGAATATTAAGTTTCCTGCACCAAAAAATAAAGCAAAAAGCATTAATCCTGTAACAATTACAAAAGAAAGTGGTGCTTTCTTTGACATTTTGAAGCCTCCAATATTTTGATTCTCTTAACGAAAGAAAAGAGATGTTGTCCATCTAATTTCGATTTAAAAGTGAAATAAACTACTGAATTGACTTATTCCGTAGTCATGTATCCACCTGAAACTTAAACACAACACCCCTTACTATAAAATGCACTGGAACGTTTGTCAAAAGTTATTACATTTATTATTCAGAAAAATCTTTCTTTTCCTGTTACCTTTATTAAAATGAGAGATAACAAAACAAATTAGAAAGAAGGTTGAAGTATTGAAGACAGAAAAAGAAAAAATGGTGAACGGAGAACTATATATTGCGGCGGACCCAGAATTAGTAAAAGATAGAGAGAATGCACGAAGATTAACCCGACTATACAATCAGACAACGGAAACCGATGAGTGTAAAAGAATTGAACTTCTGAGGGAGCTTTTTGGTTTCAGTGGGAAAAAGATATACATTGAGCCCACTTTTCGTTGTGACTATGGGTATAACATTACTGTAGGGGAAAACTTTTATGCGAATTTTAATTGTGTCATCCTGGATACTTGCGAAGTCCGTATAGGAAGGGATTGTATGTTGGCTCCTGGGGTACATATCTATACAGCCACACATCCACTAGACCCATTCGAACGCAGTTCAGGTGTAGAATACGGAAAGCCCGTAACGATTGGAGACAATGTTTGGATTGGCGGCAGAGCCATCATCAATCCCGGAATTACAATAGGGAACACTGCTGTTGTTGCTTCGGGAGCTGTTGTAACAAAAGATGTCCCAGATTGTGCGGTTGTAGGTGGAAACCCTGCTAAGATCATCAAATATATAGAAGGAATAAAATAGCAGAGCACATTCACTTCTGAATGGCTCTGCCTCTATTTTTCTTATTAAATTGTTTTTAACGCTTGAGGAATCGGTGTATCCCCTGTTATTAAGTCAAAGGAACGGTTATACGTATTTTCTTCGATTAATGAGGAAAGAATTGTTTGAGCCACATCCTCCCGCGCAATCGTCCCTCTTTCCAGTTCCTCAGCAGCGGCTACATGGCCTGTGCCAGGTTCGTTCACAAGTCCACCCGGCCGGATGATGGTATACGTTAAACTGCTTTGTAACAATGCTCTATCCGCATAGTGTTTGGCCACATAATATGGTTTGATGGCTTCATTCCAGTTTTCCCTATTATTCGCCTGAAAGGCACTGACCATGATGAATCGGTTGATTCCTAGGTTTTCAGCTGCTTCAATCGTTTTAACAGCACCGTCTAAATCAATCAAAAGCGTCTGATCCGCGCCTGTGCTGCCTCCCGATCCTGCCGTAAACACGATTGCATCGCACCCATTTGCCGCTTTCGCAATCTCATCCACTGATCCCGTTAAACTTACGATTACAGATTCGACTCCGATTTTCTCAAAGTGCTTCCTCTGTTCTTCTTTGCGAATCATTGCTCGTACACTATGTTCCTGGCTATCTTTTAGCAAATCAACCAGGTGTTTACCGATCTGCCCATTTGCCCCAACTACGAATACTTTCATAAAAGTCAGCTCCCATAATGGTTAGTTTACTTTCTATATTCAATTATTTCATGTACAAAGTTCATTATCAAACAATCAGCCCATCCTTCTATCCATTTGGGTCCGTTCATTTTGCATCATCATATATTGGAAATAGTTTGCAATCACATTTATATATTTTATAATAATTAAAATAAGTGTTATTTATAACACAAAGGGGAGGTGTAAAGATGGCAATAAGACTTTTAATGCCACCTTCTGCAGCGTCTCATGCAAAGCCTAGTATTGGAGGCGATACTTTGCATGGGGTAAAATTAATCTAAACTAACATCGCCCAGCTTATCATTTCTATATATTTGGCTTTGCACCTTATTTTGTTCTAAAAAAAGAATAAGGGGCTGGCAGAAATGAAATATGTAAAAGCAACGACTGTTTTACCTGAAAAGCTGATTGTGGAAATTCAAAAGTATATACAAGGTGAAACGATATATATCCCTAAACTAGAAACGACTTATCAAAAGTGGGGAGCTAGTTCGGGATCAAGGAAATACATTGATGACAGAAATGCTTCTATTAAATATGCATTTAAAAAGGGGCATACAATTCATCAATTAGCCGAGGAACATTTTCTCTCCATAGAAACCATCAAAAAAATCGTTTATTCTAAATAGGTAAAAAAATTGTAGCGCTGACAATATTATCAGCGCTACTCATATGTCGAGTATGTTTCTTAGTCGTTCTCTACCTTTTAATGTTGATGCAAATTCTGTAAAGTAATTAGAAACGGTACCAAGTTTAAATGGTATCGTAGCAACATGAACAGGGGTGGAAAAATGGAACCTTTTATCAGAAGTGAGCAATATAACTTTATTAAGTCTCAAACTCAGATTCTCATAAATGGACACGCGACTGCGAATGATAGGGATGTTATTCATACCCTGAAAACAGTCGCGAAAGAAAGAGTGTTAAGCTTATTCAATGAATTGAGTGAGGAGCAAAGGCAAGTATTAGACCCAATTGATACCATCAAAGAGCCTGCACAAGCTGAAGTGTTTCTATTGAAGGTAAAGCCATTTGTGATTCCTTTTAAAGAAGTGACTGAAAAAACGATCAAAAAGCTATTTCCTAAAGCGAAGAAGTTAAAGAACCCTATGTTAGAGAACTTAGACTTGAGAGAGATTTCATATTTGGGATGGGATGATATCGGCTCCGGAAAAAAATTCATCATAGCACCTCATCACAATAAGCTATTGGGGTTGCATGGGACAATTAAACCTTCTAACAAAAAAGGTATCTGTGCCATATGCAGTCGCTTTGAAGAATTAGGAATGTTTATGTCCGAAACAAAAGGAACAGTACAAGGTACATTCATTAAAAAAGGTAATTATATTTGCTTGGATAGCTTAAAATGCAATCAAAACATCACCACATTGGATAAATTAAATGATTTTATCGCGCGAATAAAGTAGATATGGTACCCGAATAAAAAAGCAATCCTTCATTATGGAAGAATTGCTTTTTGTGTTTTAATTTTAGTTATAGTATAGGATCAAACTTAGAAAAAGTGGAATCGTATTTTATGAATTTCTAGTATACTTCAGTGGCAGTAATTCAATAATTTTTGTTTTAACTGTTACTCCATTTACATCTAATATGACAAAACAGTCTTCCGCATAGTCTGAGATTAATTCACGACACATTCCACAAGGACTGACAACTTTTAAAGCTCTATCCACTTCATCAGCATATGGATGCTTTACTGCCACAATTGTATCAAATTCTTTTTCTCCGTCCGATATTGCCTTTCCAATTGCAATAGCTTCTGCACATACTGTTACACGGCCAATATATGCTTCAATATGTACGGCAGCAACTATTTTCCCTGTCTTTGTTTTCAATGCAGCACCCACATGATGCTTATTTTCTTCGTAAAGTTCTGTAATTTTAGCACTTGCAGCAGCAATTAAATGATAATCGGATTCATTTAATGGATAGGTTTTCATGATGATATGCCCCCCTTCTCTTTTGCTTCAAATATTTCATTTAGTTGACTTGTTGTATACGATTTTTTTTCTACTTTCATTGGATGCATAAGGTAACGAATTTGATGACCTTCTTATTTAGCTTGTTTCTTCGCTTGTTTAACAAATTGTGTTCGATTTACTATCAACTCTTTACTTTTTCAACGCTTCTAAAGCCAATAAGCGAAAATAGGAAGCGGCTGGGAAAAGTGCCGTTTCATCTACTATAAACTTCGGATGATGCAGGTCATATGGACCGCCTGAACCTAACATTACGAAAGCACCTGGTATTTTTTCTTGGTAAAAAGCGAAATCTTCACCTATTGAGCTAGCTTCTAGCGTTTTTGTCGTGTAGCCTGCTGAGTCTCCAACCTGAAGCATCAAATCTGCCCATTCTGGCGTATTATCAACTGATGGGGGACCTGGATGCCAAGATAATTCAACTTTCGCATTGAATGTTTCACTTATACCATGTAAGACTTGTTTCATACGTTTATGTATAAACTCTCGTTGGATTTTACTGAAGGTGCGTACGGTCCCTTCTAAATATGCACTATCAGGGATAACATTCCACGTTGATCCACTATGAATTTGAGTGATGCTCAAAACGGCGGTCTCTTTTGGTGCCACATTTCGGCTGATGATGGTTTGCAGCGTTGAGATAATTTGTCCTGCTATGATAATCGGATCATTCCCCTCTTCCGGTTTGGCCGCATGTGAGCCAGTTGCTTTAACATGCACTTCAAAGCGATCGACTCCCGCTGTCAATGCACCATGTTTTGTTCCTAACTCCCCAACTTTCAACGTCGGATCATTATGAAGACCAAAAATCACATCCACATCATCCAACACACCGGTCTCCATTAAAGCACTTGCACCGTGTCCCGTTTCCTCTGCAGGCTGAAATATCAAACGAATCGTTCCGGCCATATCTCTTTCTTCTTTTTTTAATAAAAAAGCAGTACCCAAAATGACAGAGGTGTGAAAATCGTGACCACATGCATGCATCACGCCGACGTGCTTTGAAGGGAAGCTCACCTCAGATTGCTCCAAAATCGGTAAAGCATCAATATCGGAGCGAAGTGCTATCGTAGGTCCAGGCTTGCTTCCTTTTATCTCAGCTACCACACCCGTTTTCAATGGAAAATTAAGTATCTTAATATCCTGAGATTGAAGTGCTTCTTTAATTTTCCTAGTCGTTTCAAATTCTTCGTTTGATAACTCAGGTGTCATATGAAGATCACGCCTGAATTTCAATAGATAATTCTCTAATTCTATATTGCTAATAGTCAACGGTTATCCATCTCCTCAAAAATACGATTAAAAGTTTTCCACATTCATTCTCATGAAAAAATTAAAGAACGAAACTAATTCCAAGGAATATCAATTGAAGCAGCTATCGCTTGTTGATAAACGTGTAAAGTATGAGTTCTAATTTATGTAGCATGGTAAGCATCTGATGGAATGAAGTCAATCATATCCCAGAAATGAAAAGTGTTTATTTTGAATATTTTCCATTGACAATTTATTATACAAAATGCTACCATTTGAAGTAATTTACTATATTAACGTATCAATACAAAAAAGTATTTAATTTCAATAGTAGTAAAAAAGTAAAGACATTACATACACTTTGGGCGGAAGAAACCCTCTTCTAATTGGAAGCGGGTTTTATTTTAGCAATAATTCAGAGTAAACCAGTAAGGATATTTATATTATAAATCCCCTGCGTTTAAAAGTGAAGACACAAAGGAGTAATTGACACATGAAAAAGAAAAAAGTAAAACTAGGTGTATTTTTGGCTGGAACAGGACATCACGTTGCTTCTTGGAGACATCCAAACGCCAATCCGAAAGCTAATATGAACATCGATTATTTTAAGGGGTTAGCGCAGACTGCAGAAAAAGGATTATTTGATTTATTATTTTTGGCAGATAGTTTGTCAGTTGCAAAGGACTCGCACCCTAATATTCTGACACGATTTGAGCCATTGACCCTGTTATCTTATCTAGCCTCGGCGACTTCCAATATTGGTTTGGTTTCAACAGCCTCCACCACCTACGAAGAACCCTTTAATGTTGCTAGAAGATTCGCTTCTTTAGACCATATTACCTCGGGCCGTGCTGGCTGGAACGTAGTCACAACGTCCCTTGCCTCTACAGCAGCAAATTTTAATAAATCAGAACATCTAGAACATAGTCTACGTTATAAAAGAGCTACTGAATTTGTTGAAGTTACCAAGAAATTGTGGGACTCATGGGAAGACGATACGTTGATTATTGATAAAGAAACAGGTCAATTTATTGATGAAAGCAAGTTTCATGAAATCAATCATCAAGGTGAGTTCTTCACTGTAAAAGGACCATTAAATGTTTCTCGCTCTCCTCAAGGGCATCCGGTTATCGTACAAGCAGGCTCTTCTGGCGATGGGCAATTGCTTGCAGCAAAGCACGCAGAGATTGTCTTTACTGCGCAGGAGAACAAGGAAGACGCGATTTCATTTTACAATGAGTTAAAAAGTCATTTGGCCGCTTTTAATCGGGAGAAAAGCAGCTTGAGTATTATGCCAGGATTGTTCCCGATTGTGGGACAGACTGAGAAGGAAGCCAAAGAGAAGTATGAGGCATTACAGGAGTTAATTATTCCCGAAATAGGGTTGGCTATTATGGGAAGGTATTTTGGAAATGTGGATTTTTCGAGTATCCCTTTGGATACACCGTTTGCTGATATTTCATTGCCTGATAATGTAGATAGTATCCAAAGTAAATATGATTTGATCGTTAAACGAGCGACCAATGAAAATTTAACATTACGTCAGACATATCAATGGGTTGCAGGTTCACGTGGACATCATATCGCAATTGGAACACCAACGCAGATTGCGGATAAGATTGAAGATTGGGTGAATGAAAATGCAGCTGACGGCTTTAATATTATGCCAGCCCTATTACCTGATTCTTTAACAGATTTTGTTGAACTTGTTGTCCCTGAACTGCAATCAAAAGGAATTTTCCGTACGAAATATGAAAGTAACACATTACGAGGGAATCTTGGCCTGGATAAACCGGTCAATCAATATTCTCATAACTTTTAAACTTCTTACACCTGGATGATGGTTCGCAAAGACAGAGCCACCCCACCGAAGAAGAAATTACTAGAGTATAGGAGGTACGAGATGAGTCAAATATTTCGTGAAGTACAAGTAGAAGATGTGGATAAATTTCTTCGTTTAACATTAGATGCTTATGCGAGTATTCGAGAATTGGATATTCACTTCTCTGCGTCAACAGCCACAAGAGAGGAAGCGATTAAACACATAACCGAAAATAAGGTATATGTTCTGGAGGAAAATGGGACATTCATTTCCACCGTATCGATTCGGTTACCATGGGGCCCAAATCCTGGCCCGCTCGTATTGCCACACATAGGCTGGTTCGCTACAAACCCTGCATATAAGCGTCAAGGCATAGGGAAAAAAGTTCTGTCATGGCTCGAAGAAGAAATTTTGAAGAAGCAACTGAGAGCCCCCGCGGTTACACTCGGAACCGCGGATAATCATCCATGGCTAAAAGAAATGTACGAAAAAAGTGGATTTGAAGAGATAGGTCAAAAAGATTTAGGCAAAGGTCATCTCACGATATATTTGAGGAAAATATTGCAACCGGAACAATATCAAGCTTGGACTGCAAAACATAATCAAACTATTTAATAATTAGGAGGAAAACAACGATGAAAAAAATCCTTTCCCTTGGACTCTCTTTACTTTTCATAGTAGTACTTGCAGCATGTGGCAATTCAAAACAAGAGGATACGGCAAAAGATTCCTTGCAAAAAACAATCAAAGTGGGGTCAACTGGCCAAAGCTATCCAAATGGTTATCAAGAGGATGGTAAATTAATTGGTTTTGACGTAGAAGTTACAGAACGCATCGCTAAGGATTTAGGATACAAGGTAGAGTGGGTCACTTCTGATTTCAGTGGGATAATGGGGCAATTGGGATCAGGTAAATTAGACACCGTTGCGAATGCGGTTGCTATAACACCAGAACGCCAAGAGCAATTTAATTTTACAGAGCCATATAGTTATTATGGTGCACAAATTGTATCAAGCACAAAAAACAATGATATTAAAAGTTTGGCTGATCTTAAAGGCAAAACCGTTTCCGGTGTGTTGGGGTCTAATAACGTTGCGAACCTAGAAAAATATGATAAAAACGGCGATATCAAAATACGAACCTATGAAACTCGGGATGGCGCAATGCAAGATGCCATTAACAACCGTGTTGATGGATATATCAATTCCCGCCCAATCCTAGTTGCAGAAATAAAGAAAAATGATCTTCCGTTAAAACTAGTCGGTGATCCAGTTGCCTATGAAAATGTAGGATATCCATTTCCCAAGACAGAAAAGGGAAAAAAATTAAATGAAGAATTCACGACAGAAATAAAAAAACTTAAAGAAGATGGTACATTAGCGAAGCTATCCAATAAATATTTTGGTGAAGATATCACCACGAATTCCGGCGAATAACATAGCGGAGGTTTTAAAGCATTATGAATTTTGATTTACAATATATGTTGGAAATTTCCCTACAAATCGCAAAATTTATTCCGATCACTCTGGTTTTAGCCATCATTTCGATGGTTTTAGCCATTATTATCGGACTTGTAGTAGCCTTAATAAGAAATAGTACTATTTTTGGAATCACCCATTTGGCAGGCTTATATATCTCTTTATTTCGAGGGATGCCAACATTGGTACTTTTATTCATCATTTACTACGGTTTACCACAGTTATTCCCGTCGTTGTCAACGATGGAAGCAATCACGGCGGCGATCATTGGATTTAGTTTGAAAGAATCCTCCTATTTAGCAGAAATTTTCCGAGCTGGATTGAATTCCGTGGACAAAGGGCAGATGGAAGCGGGCCTTGCAACTGGCATGAAACGAGTGCAGATTTACTCGCGAATCATTTTACCACAGGCTGCTTTAAATGCATTGCCAGCAACAGGAAATACATTTATATCTTTGATTAAAGAAACGTCCCTTGCCTTTACATTAGGAATCACGGAACTATTTGCAGAGGGAAAAATGATTGCATCCGCTAACATGCGCTTTTTCGAGACGTATTTGGTGGTTGGCTTGATTTACTGGCTATTGGTTATTCTTTATTCTTGGATACAAAAATATCTGGAGATTTGGCTCAGCAAACCACTTAGAAGGTGATCATATGATAAAAGTAAGAAACTTAACCAAACATTTTGATGATAAACAAGTATTGAACGATATTAACTTGGATATAAAAACCGGGGAAGTTGTCGCCATTATTGGTCCTTCGGGTTCTGGAAAATCAACGTTATTACGCTGTCTGAACTTGTTGGAAAAGCCCAACAGCGGCACCATAGAAATCAAGGATGTAAAATTGGATACCCAAAAATATAAAGAGAGAGACGCGTATCAATTAAGACAGCAAACAGCGATGGTATTCCAACACTATAACCTATTTAAAAATAAAACGGCCTTAAAAAACGTGATTGAAGCGTTGCTTGTCAGCAAAAAGATGAAAAAAGAGGAAGCCATTCAAATCGGCGAGGATTTATTGAAACGGGTTGGCTTAGAAAAACAGGCAAAACAATACCCCGCTACCTTATCTGGTGGACAACAGCAGCGTGTTAGCATCGCTAGAGCTTTAGCTGTAAAGCCACATGCCATTTTATTTGATGAACCTACCTCCGCTCTTGACCCTGAATTGGTTAATGAGGTTTTGCAAGTAATACGGGAGTTGGCAAAAGAAGATACCACTATGGTGATTGTGACGCACGAAATGCAATTTGCGAAGGAAGTCGCGGACCATGTCATTTTCATGGCTGATGGACATATTATCGAACAAGGCACCCCAGAACAAGTAATTGACCATTCTCTTAATCCGAGAACGCAGCGTTTTTTACGGCAAATGGGAGATGAATCAGACGGAGCAGCCAGGTAAAAAAGGAAGTGGTGTGGATGAACACGGAAATGTTAGAAGAAGCGATCTATTATTCTAATCCTTTGGAAAATGAGTTGGTAAAAAATGCTGCCATCGAAGGAATGCTTGATTATCTAGCTGTTTCCTATCAAACAAAATCTGAGAAAGAGATTACGATTTTAAAACAAATCATTTTGGATGAAGGCGGAAATGGAAAGAGTTACTTGATTGGAAGTGACATTCAAGCAACAAGGGCCCAAGCAGCACTCTTCAATGGCTTTCAAGCTCATTTACTAGATTATGATGATGTACATTCAGATGTAAGAGGCCATCCAAGCGCAGTCATTTTGTCTGCTTTGTTAGCGGTGGGAGAACCAGAAATGCCCGGGAATCGTTTTTTAGCTGCCTATGTGATTGGTGTGGAGATTATGGCTCGGTTTGGCGAAGCTATGAACCCCTATCATTATACAAAAGGTTGGCATAATACAGCTACACTAGGCGTGATAGCTGCTGCTGGGGCGATTGCATACTTACGGGAATATCCTCCACGTTTAATAGCTGAAACGATGAGTCTGGCCGCTACGCAATCGGCGGGTCTTCGGCTTCAGTTTGGTACTGTGGTAAAGCCACTCCATGTAGGAATTGCTGCTAAAAACGCTGTGGATTCAGCGGATTGGATTCGTGCGGGATTACATAGCAACCCAGACTTCTTAAATGGAAAGAACGGTTTCTTTGAGGTATATGCGGATAATGGAGTTCCCGATTTGACAGTAAATTGGGGAAAGACATGGCGTATCGTTACACCAGGGTTATGGTTTAAACAGTACCCTTTTTGTTCTGCTGCTGCACATGGCGTGGAAGCAGCTGTTTTTTTACAAAAGAAGTACGATTTGTCGGATGAAGATATTCAATCGGTGAGTGTTTGCTTTCCTCCAAATGGTGATTCCGCTTTGATACATCGTAACCCCGCGACTGGTGAAGAAGGAAGATTTTCGATCGAGTATATAGTATGGCTCGCGCTCTCAGGCAAACCGCTGACCTTTTCATCTTTTGAATCGACACCTATTCCATCTTCATGGAGAAAATCTTTTCAGAAAGTAACTAGAGAGATAGATGTAACGACCAAGCCTTCAAAGACAGCACTCCCAGTGGGACGATTTACAATTGTGAACGTGACCACAACAAGTGGGGATGTGCTTTCGAAACGAATCGATACACCTAAAGGAAGTCCTGGGAATCCTTTAACTAAATCCCAACTAAAAGAGAAATTGCTTCAAGCCGTAGGAGATGACGTAAAGACAGAAAAAATAATTGCATCTGTCCATGCACTAACTCACACAGAACTTGGTGTTTTTCAAGAAGCAACTACAGAAGCTGAATGATAGTATTTTAGGCGGACAGTGTTTATATACTGTTCGCCTATTTTGTATACCTAGCAATATTGGCTGCTCATTAATCCTAAGTGAATTTACTCGTGAGTTTTACTGATTTACTCGTGAGTTTTGTTCCTTTACTCGTGAATTTTACTGATTTACTCGTGAGTTTCACTAATTTACTCGTGAATTCACCAGCCAACAAAAAAAGGAGCGCCATAATCGTTTTTATGGCACTTCTTTTTTCTGTTTAAGGTAATACCGACGAACCCATCAAGTAGCGGTCTACTTCCCTTGCTACTTCACGGCCTTCATTGATGGCCCAAACAATTAGGCTTTGTCCTCTTCTTGCGTCTCCAGCAGCAAAAACACCTTCGACATTCGTTCTGTATTCGCCATAGACTGCATCAATTTTTTGATTGACGGTTTCTACACCAAATTGAGTTAAAAGCGGCTGTTCTGTTCCTTCAAATCCGATTGCGATGAATACAAATTGTGCAGGCCATACTTTTTCCGTTCCCGGGATTTCTTTAAAAATGTATACTCCATCTTCCCCTTTAATTTTTTCCATTGAAATCGTATGCAGTTCTTTTACGTTGCCATTTTCATCCGCGACGATTTTTTTAGTTTGGATTGAATATTGGCGCGGATCTGCACCAAATTTCGCTTCCGCTTCTTCATACGCATATTCAAGTGAAAATACATTCGGGTAGGCTGGCCACATATTATCGGAAGTCCGAGCTGTCGGCAGGATAGGATGCTTCCCGAACTGTACGACACTCTTACATTCTTGGCGAAGAGCAGTAGCAACACAGTCAGCGCCTGTGTCTCCTCCACCAATTACAATGACATCTTTACCTTTTGTATTTAAAAATTGACCATCTTCAAAGTTGGAATCCAACAAGCTTTTAGTCGAAGTCGTTAGGTAATCCATCGCTAGGTGAATGCCTTTTGCTTCGCGCCCTTCAATTACTAAGTCACGTTGCTTTTGAGCACCTGTACATAGGATAACTGCATCATATTGATTTTGCAGTTCTTCAGATGAAATGTCTTTTCCAATTTCCGTATTCGTGACGAAATCGATACCTTCCTGGTTCAATAATTTGATTCGACGCGCAACGACATCTTTTTCAAGCTTCATGTTCGGAATGCCGTATGTTAATAGCCCGCCTGCACGGTCTGAACGCTCATAAACCGTGACCGAATGACCTGCTTGATTTAACTGATCAGCACTTGCTAATCCAGCAGGTCCTGAACCGATGATAGCAATTTTCTTTCCGGTCCTATATTCGGGGATTCGAGGTGTGATCCAGCCATTTTCAAACCCTTTATCGATTATAGTACGTTCGATGTTTTTGATGGCAACAGCAGGATCATTAATCGCAACCGTACAAGACCCTTCACAAGGGGCCGGACAAACGCGGCCCGTGAACTCAGGGAAATTATTCGTTTTCGTTAAACGGTCTAATGCTTCTTTCCATCTGCCGCGGTAAACCAAATCATTCCACTCTGGAATCAGATTATGAATCGGGCAGCCCGTTGTGACTCGGTTCAATTCCATGCCCATATGGCAGAAAGGGGTGGCGCAGTCCATACACCGCGCTCCCTGTGTACTTAACTTTTCATCAGAGAAAGGAGCTGTATACTCTCTCCAGTCGCTTAAACGAGTGAGAGGATTCCGGTCTTTTGGCTTTTCTCGCGGATAATCCATAAATCCTGTTGCTTTTCCCATCTTTCTCTCCCCTTCCTTACTGCATCACAGCTTGTTTTGTGGTTTTTTTATCTTGAACGGCATTTGCTTGAAATGCACTCATAATCGCTTCTTCGTCCGTCAGACCTGCATGCTTTTGCTCTTCGATACTTTTCATCATCCGTTTGTAATCTTTTGGAATGACTTTTACAAATTTCTTAACGAAATCGTCCCAATTCTCCAGTACATAAGAAGCTTTGGCGCTCTCTGTATAATGTAGATGGCTATGGAGCATTTCTTTTACTTCGTTCACATCATTTATATCCTCAAGTGTCTCGAATTCTATCATTTCTACATTGCATAATGCCTTAAATTCTTCTGCATTATCTGCAAGTACATAAGCGATACCGCCTGACATACCTGCAGCAAAGTTTTTGCCGACATCCCCTAGAATTACCACTCGCCCGCCTGTCATATACTCACAGCCGTGGTCGCCGATTCCTTCAACAACGACATTGACACCGCTGTTCCTAACCGCAAAGCGTTCTCCAGCACGGCCATTAATGTATGCTTCGCCGCTTGTTGCGCCGTATAAGGCGATATTTCCGGCAATGACATTATCTCCTGCCTCAATCTGATTACCAGTTGGTGCCGTGACAATGATTTTACCGCCGGATAAACCTTTCCCAACATAGTCATTGACATCGCCTGTCAAATACATCGACATGCCTTTGGGAATGAATGCACCAAAACTTTGGCCTGCTGATCCTGTGAAACGGAGTGTAATCGTATCTTCAGGCAACCCTTCTTCTCCATAACGTTTGGATACTTCACTACCGACAATCGTTCCGACTACACGGTTCACGTTCGTAATCGGGAAGCTAACATCCACTTGGGATTGATCATCTAAAGCAGGTTGCACAGCCGGTAAGATCTCCCGAATATCTAAGGATTCTTCAATTTTATGATTTTGAGGACGTTGGAAAGTACGAATGCCCTCTGGTTGGAAAAGAAGTGTCGTTAAGTTCAGATGTTTAGCTTTCCAATGCTTTTGAGCGCGTTCACTCACTTGTAAAACATCGGTGCGGCCAACCATTTCCTCCAATGTTCTAAAACCAAGCTCAGCCATTGTTTCACGAACTTCCTCAGCGATGAAGCGCATGAAATTTACAACATGATCCGGATCTCCTGCAAATTTACTGCGGAGCTCAGGATTTTGCGTGGCAACTCCGACCGGACATGTATCCAAATGGCAAGCACGCATCATTACACATCCAAGGACAACAAGTGGTGCAGTTGCAAAACCAAACTCTTCCGCCCCAAGGATCGCTGCCATAACTACATCGCGTCCCGTCATTAACTTTCCATCTGTCTCAAGGATTACACGACTACGCAGGCCGTTCAGCATCAACGTTTGGTGTGCTTCTGCAAGGCCTAGCTCCCAAGGAAGACCTGTATGTTTAATACTCGTTTTAGGCGAAGCACCTGTACCGCCGTCATATCCACTGATAACAATAACATCTGCAGCACCCTTGGCCACACCTGCTGCGATCGTGCCAACACCTGCTTTAGAAACAAGCTTGACGCTGATCCGTGCATCGCGATTTGCATTTTTCAAATCATGAATTAACTGTGCCAAATCTTCAATCGAGTAGATATCATGATGTGGTGGTGGTGAAATCAGACCAACACCCGGTGTAGAGCCACGAACTTCAGCAACCCACGGATAGACTTTGTTCCCCGGCAGCTGACCACCTTCACCTGGCTTCGCACCTTGCGCCATTTTAATTTGAAGCTCATCTGCATTGACAAGGTAATGACTTTTCACACCAAAACGCCCAGATGCAATTTGCTTAATCCCACTGCGGCGGTTATCACCGTTTTCATCCAATTGATATCGGCTTGGATGTTCTCCGCCTTCACCGCTATTGCTTTTTCCGCCTAAACGGTTCATCGCAATCGCTAATGTTTCATGTGCTTCCTGACTCAAAGAGCCAAATGACATCGCCCCTGTTTTAAATCGGCTGACGATGGATTCTACGGATTCCACTTCATCTATAGAGATACTTTGGCGCTTCTGATCGAATGAGAATAAATTACGTAAAAACCCGAGTCTCTCTTCATTCGCCAAGTTTGAATATTGTTTAAATAAACTGTAGTCACCTTTTCGGCAAGCCCATTGAAGTGTATGAATCGTTTTGGGGTTGAAAGCATGATGTTCCCCTGTTTTTCTCCACTGAAAGTCACTTCCGCTTTCAAGCGTCTGATCATAAGAATCTGCTGCAGCATTTTGGTGACGAATTAACGCTTCTTCTGCGATAGTTTCTAGCTCAATCCCGCTAAGCTGTGAAGCCGTACCATTGAAATAACGTTCAATCACATCTGCACTGATTCCTACCGCTTCGAAAATTTGAGCTCCGCGATAACTTTGAATCGTTGAAATACCCATTTTCGACATCACTTTTACGATGCCTTCTGTTAAGGAGCGAACGTATTTGTTTACCGTTTCTTCGTAGCTGATGGATAAACTGCCTTCTGATACAGCCTGCTTGTATGTTTCAAAGGCAAGATACGGATAAATGGCATCTACCCCATACCCGATAAGTGCCGCAAAGTGATGCACTTCCCTTGTTTCTCCTGTTTCAACGATAATGCTCACTTTCGTACGATTTCCATGACGAATAAGCTCTTGATGAAGGGCGCTCGCAGCCAACAAGGAAGGTATAGCAGCCTTTTCTTTGCTCATATTTTTGTCAGACAAAATTAAGAGACTAACACCTTCAGCAATCGCTTGTTCTGCTTCACGGCAGATTCGATCCAGTTCGCTCTCTAAATCTTCTGAAAATAGAGTTTGAATGACCTTGCTTTTGAATTCCGGATATACATTTTCTTTTAGCTGCTTCATCTGACCTGGCGTCAAAACAGGTGAATCCAATTGAATCCGGCGGCTATTTGTTTCATTTGGCTTCAGAAGATCTCCTTCCGCACCTAAGAAAGTCATCGTTGACGTGACAATTTGCTCACGAAGCGAATCGATTGGCGGATTGGTTACCTGTGCAAAGGATTGCTTGAAATAGTTGAATAACGATTGCGGACGGTCAGATAAGACCGCAAGCGGGATGTCATTCCCCATGGAACCTAATGGATCTTTACCTTCCTTAATAACCGGCAGTAGATATTTTTGAACATCTTCATACGTATAGCCAAACGCTTTTTGTCGGAAAAGCAAATCAGACAACAGTTCCTCTTCAACCACATGTTCTTCGTTATTTAATTGAACAAGCTGCTCATCCAGCCATTGCTGGTAGGGGTATTCCTGTGCCATTTCGGATTTGATTTCTTCATCTGAAATAATGCGGCCTTCCTCTAAATCTAGTAAAAGCATTCTACCTGGGCTTAAACGATCTTTATATAATACATTCTCCGGCTCCACATCGATCACGCCGACTTCAGAGGAGAAAATGATGTAATCATCTTTGGTCACATAATATCGTGCTGGTCTTAAACCATTACGATCTAAAATGGCTCCAATTTGTTTCCCGTTCGTAAAGGAAATCGCCGTTGGACCATCCCACGGTTCCATCAGCATGCTATGATATTCGTAAAAAGCCTTCTTTTCCTTCGTCATATGTGGGTTTTCCGTCCATGGTTCAGGAATAAGCATCATGGCTGCATGCGCCGGTTTACGACCTGCAAGTACGAAGAACTCAAGTGCATTATCAAGAATCGAAGAATCACTTCCATCTATATCTAATATAGGAAGGACCTTTTGCAAATCATCTCCAAATGCTTCTGAAACAAACTGCTGTTCACGCGCTTTCATCCAGTTTACATTTCCTCTAAGCGTATTGATTTCACCATTATGAATCAGGTAACGGTTTGGATGTGCCCGTTCCCAACTTGGAAATGTATTTGTACTGAAGCGGGAATGCACTAAAGCAAAAGCCGACACAAAATCCTCTTGTTGAAGATCAAGATAAAAAGCATCTACCTGCTCTGGTGTCAACAATCCTTTGTACACAATCGTAGTACTTGAAAGACTAGCAAAATAAAAACGATTACCACGTTCACGAGCCCAGTTTTCGGCTTGTTTTCTAATAATGAATAGTTTACGTTCAAAAGCTAAATCGTCGGATATCTCCTCACTAGCCCCAATGAATACTTGGCGGATCGTCGGACATGTCTCCTTGCCGACCTCTCCGATTTTTGCTACATCCACGGGAACCGTTCTCCAGCCTAAAAGCGTTTGTCCCTCTTGTTCTATAAATGCATTTAGACGTGCTTCAATCTCATTCCGTTCCAAATCATTGTTTGAGAAAAAGAGCATCCCCACACCATAGCGCCCTTTAGCTGGCAAATTCATTTCCGGGCATGCCAGTCTGAAGTATTTATCAGGAATTTGCACCATTAATCCTGCGCCATCTCCTGTAAGGGGATCGCTTCCTTGTCCTCCACGATGATCTAATTGACACAGCATCTTTAGTCCTTGTTTGACGATGTCATGTGTAGCAAGCCCTTTTAAATGAGCGTATAAACCGATCCCACATGCATCATGTTCAAATTCAGGATGGTAGAGACCTTGTGCCTTTGGTATTTGATTGTATGTCATATTAATCGCCCCCATCGTATTCTTATACCGTTATTTCACTTACATTTAATTCTAGGTTTTCAAATCAATATAAACAATATATAATTCTATTAAAATCCATCTCATATTGAGATAGATAAATGGAGGATGAATAAATGGAACTACGTCAATTACGTTATTTTGTTGAAGTCGCTGAAAGAGAACATGTCTCTGAAGCCGCAGCGCACCTGCATATCGCACAATCAGCAATCAGCCGGCAGATCGCCAGACTAGAAGATGAACTTGGGGTCCTTTTATTTGAAAAAGCAGGCCGTAATATTCAGTTAACTCCTATTGGTAAAATATTCTTAATCCATGCAAAAACGGCAATAAAGGCGATAGAATATGCAAAAGATCAAATAGAAGAATTTTTAGACCCTGAACATGGAACAATTAAGATCGGCTTTCCTACAAGTCTCTCCACCCAATTATTACCTACCGTTATTTCCGCATTTAAAGATGAGCAGCCGAATATCGGGTTCCACTTAAGACAGGGTTCGTATTCCGCATTAAAGGAAGCTGTCAAAAACCGCGAAATCGGATTAGCCTTTCTTGGCCCAGTTCCAACACAAGATCCAGATATCGAAGGCCATATTTTATTCACAGAAAACATTTCTGCTTTACTTCCCATCTCTCATCCATTAGCTGATAAGAAGAGTTTGCGACTTAGCGACTTACGAGACGTTCCATTCGTATTGTTTCCAAAAGGATATATTCTCCATAGCATAGCAATCGATGCATGCAAGCAAGCAGGATTCACACCGATCATTGCCTCAGAAGGTGAAGATATGGATTCCATAAAAGGACTCGTATCAGCGGGAATCGGAGTCAGCCTTCTACCTGACAGTACCTTTTATGAAGTAATTCCCAGACTAACTGTAAAAATCCCGATTGATACACCTGACGTCAAGCGGACAGTTGGTATCATCACACCTAAAAACAGGGATTTGGCTCCTTCCGAAAAGGTATTTTATCAGTTTGTCAAAAAGTTTTTCTCGATTCTAGAGCAGTACCAATAATTATTTCAGAATAATATAAATGAATGATACTTACTCAATGCATAGCTCTTGCATAGCCTATTTCCACTTCAATATTGAGAGTATATTGAAAATGGATTAAATATGTGATTGAAATGATGGAACTTTTGAAAAATCACCCTTCTTCCAAAACTGGCAATTTAGTCAATTGGATTAATGATCAGTAGATCAGTGTGATTGAAGATAGGAAATTTGAGGTAAAAAGACAGTTAACCGATGCACGCAGGATTTCAATCCTGAGTTGCCGAGACCACTGTCTTTTTCTTGTTCTGCCTTTATTTCGGAGTTTGATCAAGCTTGCCGTTGAAAAAACGGAAAGCGTTTCTCGATAAGTAATCTAAGCTAAAATGCTGGACGATTTTACTCATCTTTTTTCAAAAGACAACTTACCAAGAGCCCACTTTACGAATAACGTATCAAGATTATTTGTTCAGGAGGAGTTTATATGAAACCCACTCATTCACACCTTGCTTGGCACGAAACACTTGAACTTCATGAATTGGTCGCCGCCCAGTCCAATGCACTTATGAAATTGAAAAAAGCTTATCCAAAAGTAAAAGATCCCATTTTAAAAACGATTTACAAGCAAATGATTGATACACTAACTCAAAATATTATGGAGTTGCTAAAATTTTATCCGTTGGCACCTAAAACAGAGAGGGATGATGAGGAGGAGGAACAAAGAGACAATATATCAGCCACGGCTGCCGGAGATTTGCTAGGCTTGGCCAAATCATCTATCAACAATTATGCTACTGCCTTAACTGAAACGGCCACTCCTTCCCTTCGAAAAGTATTTAAAAAGCATTTAAATGGAGCTATTGATAACCATGCCAAAATTTTCAACTATCTATACGAAAGAAACCTATATCCTGCTTATGACTTTAATCAACTGCTTCAAAATGACGTGAATGTAGCTAATAAGGCTCTTTCCCAACAATTCTAAACACAAAAAAGGTAAGTGCACCGAATGGGTGTCCGCTTGCCTTTTTCTCACTTTCCGTTAAATTGCTGGGTCCAGTAGTTTCAATTGCAAACTATGGGACAGATGAGCTCCATTAATATGTTATAATATTAAATAATTGTTTATTATTGGATTACGAATTAAATTTTGGGGGAGAAAATAATAAAAAAAGTATTTCTATCAATCATGATATCCCTGCTCTCATTTTCTTTAGTTGCCTGTAAGAATGCTGATCCTAAATCTGAGAATTCTCTTTCTGTTTCTAAGTTGACCGAAAGAGAAAAGTCCATCCTTACGAATACAAGTGAACACTCCTTTCTTATCGATTTTGATGTTGATGATACATATAAGAAGATGTCCGTTTGGGTCGAAAAATATGAAGCTGGCAAACTTGTTGAAGATGAAATGGGCCTCATGACAACTGGGATTAAAGATAATGGTACGATCATCTTTACAACATCTAAAACGCCCGAAAAACAAAATCTATCGATGTTTAATATCAGTATTCAAAGTGATGATGGTGTGTCTACAGCTACTTATTTAGAAAAGATTGAAGAGAAAGATTCCATCGTAACCGGTAGTATTGAAACGATAAATATGCTGAAAACAAACAAGCTCGTATTAGCGAGTATTTGCTATTCAAGCGGACATGAAGGCATGCATTCTCTTTCTACGGATTTTTATAATGATATGGATAGTCACATAAACGAATTAAAAGATTACGATGTTGTCTATCTTCTGAGAAGTGAATTTACTAAATAAGCTTTATAGATAGTGTTGTTACAAGTTTGCTCCAACTTGTAACAACACTGTTTGGCGTTCATATAATTTAACCTGTGATTAAGATCCTATAAATATTATTTATTTTCCTTCAAGCACTTTTCTGGATCAATTTTAATTAGATCCCATTTCCCTTTAGAATTCTTTTTATATTGAGCAATTAAGATATCAGAATCATTCGTCAATTGATAAAAGACAAAACGATATTCGCTACCATCGGTACCTACACTATCAATATTCTTAACGTATCCCTCCTGCTTTGTTGGCCATCTTTTTTTAATAAGTTTACACCAATTACCATACTCAATATCCACGACCGCTTCCGCATTATGCTGCCAAAGATGATAGGCAGCGCATAAAAAATCTTCTCCAATCAATGTAACTTCTTCTATTTTATACATGTTGTTTTCATTTTTTATAGTGACATATCCATAATAATAGGCAAAATAAGTAAGGTCCTTTGGTGACCCCTCAATCGTTTCAAGCTCAATAAAGTATCGGGTGGTTTTGGATTGGTTTTGGACGGAAAGCTTATTTAATTTGATTAGATTAGTATGACCAATCCCTTTGAAAGACATTAGGTATGCTGTATAGGGTACCTTCTTCTGATACTCCTTTGTAAAAAAATGATAAGCGATAGGAAAAGGGATTTTTGCCATCCCAACCGTTCCACAGCCTCCTACTTGATTACCTGTAAGATTTTCAGCCTCTCGTATTATACTGAAATAATTTACAAGCGTATTTTCAGGTGAATTCATAAGGGATGCTGGAAGAATAATATTATCCAATGCTTTCTCATAATACGGCTGAAAAAACTTATAATCCAATTTCTGATCATTGAGGATAGAGCGACATGAAGGGCGAAAATACTTTTCAGTATCTGCTTTTTTATATTCATTACCTATCTCCCTTGTTTCTGTTTGTTTATCACCCTGCTTTTCAAATGTAGCCCCCATAATTAAAGTTGATTCTTGTTTACTGAATATATAGTGAAACGGATTAATTTTGTCAATAAACTTCACTACATACCTCCACTAAAAACAATTCATTTGAAATGTTTTTTTACACTACTGTATGATTCACTGTTGGGAATAGAACGGAAGCGTGACTAGGCAAATATTATAAGTCAAGTTATTACTAATAATTAGAGAACCCTATAGGAATAAACATGCTTAGGAAATCTAGGTTTTTTGACCGGATGAGGTACTGCAATACCAGTCCTTCAAAAAAGTTGAAGCTGGTGATCATACAAAATTAATAGGCGTGGTTTTAGATATTCAGCTAATAAACCGTTATATATACCCAGAAGAAAATTGGGCAGGATTCCAGATGAGTTTATCTTTAATGGATAATTACCAACTAAAGCAGCCATTGCTCGTCGTTTGAACATGGCTGCTTTTTTTCCATTATGCACTCACTCCATCACAATGAAACTGCTTAGTAATGTTGGGTATGCGTTCATTTTAATGCAATGTCGGATAGGTTTGTGACAATTTTTCAACATCTTTAAAAAGTCTATTGAAGAAAAAGATTTCTAAGTGTAATCTTTTAAAATAAAAAAATAGAAAGAAGATTTTTAAATTGAAGAAGCTCATCCTTTTCTTTGCAAAGCAGTAGTCATTGCAAGCTCTCTCGGACACCAAATAAAAGGCGGATTTAATGACCCCCGTAAATCCCGCCCTAGATATCATATAAAATAATGAATCTTGCTATAATCAGTTTGATTCCTAATGCCTTTTGATAAAATGCACAAAAAAAACGCCCTGAACTATATCCCGAATTTTTGACACTTGGGTTATTTCAAAGGTCATGTCAATAACCCACTTGGTATGCGCTTGATGCAGAAAACTAAATGTAGTGAAAGAGAATGTCAAAAAACAATATGTCTAAATTTTTGCTTTCTCAATAGTTTTTTGTATTTCAAATCGAATTAACTAGTATGACATTGATATTTTTGTTTTTATATCATTTGTAATAGAAGGGTATAAACAGTAACGCCGCCCAAACAAAAAACAGCCGTTTAACATAAATGTTAAACGGCTTTACTTTTTATTTTTTATACTTCTTAACCGTTACTTTTGTCGCTTTACTTGTATTGCCAGCTTTATCTTTTGCTGAGACATATAATACAGAACCTGCTTTTTTCTTGCTGATTTTAACAGAGAATTTTCCATTTTTATCAGCTTTAGCTGTGCCGATATTTTTATCTTGATACTTCACCGTAACAGTTGAACCGATTTCCGCTTTACCAGTTACGTTGGTGGATTTATCGTTTACTTCATTCACTTTCGGTGCACTTGGAGCTGTTTTATCTTTAACCGTTACTTTTGCTGCTTTCCCTGTATTGCCAGCTTTATCTTTAGCTGAGACGTATAATACAGAACTTGCTTTTTTCTTGCTAATTTTAATAGAGAATTTTCCATTTTTATCAGCTTTAGCTGTGCCGATATTTTTGTTTTGGTACTTCACCGTAACAGTCGAACCGATTTCCGCTTTACCAGTTACGTTGGTGGATTTGTCGTTTACTTCGTTCACTTTCGGTGCACCTGGAGCTGTTTTATCAATTACAGTCACGGTTGCTGCTTTACTTTCACGCTTTGCCAAGTCTGTAGCTGTGATTGAAAGCTTAGTCCCCGCTTTTTGTTTGCTGATTTTTACTTTAAATTTCCCCTTGCTATCCGTGTTGCCTGAACCAATTACTTTTTTTGCATTATTTTTGATCGTGATTTTCATGTCGGCTTGCGATTGACCAGTTACATACGTATCTTTGTCACTGACAGCCTTAACAGTTGGCTTATTAGGTGTTTCACCCTTCTTCACAAACACTTTGATTGAAGAGACTGCTAGTTTGGAAGAATCAGATATATTCACAGTAAGAAGCTGACTTGCTTTTTGGACTGGAATCTTAATACTGAACGTTCCATTGGCTGCAGTTGTCGTTTTACCAAGCGTTTGCTTTCCATTTTTCACTTCGATTGTCGAACCTTTTTTTGCTGATCCTGCAATTTTTGTTTGCGTATCAATTAATGGATTAACTTTAGCTTGTAAATCCACTGTACTAAGTGCACTATAAGCATTCAGTCTTCCAAATCCCGATACGATATCTTTTCCAATAGGTAATTCTTCTACTGGATATTGGATTCCACCTTCCTCAGGTTGGTAGTCCTCATACGGATCTACATTATCTTCTTCTTCAAAAGCAACATATTCGGATGTCTCGTGAAGAATTTCTCTTACATCATTTAATTTCAAACCAGGATTCCCGGATAATAACAAGGCAGTAGTTGCAGCAACATGAGGAGCTGCCATTGATGTACCATCCATGTAGGTAACATTCCCATTCGGTACAAGGCTTGGAATGCCTGTCCCTGGAGCAACCATGTCTAATTTCGCGCCATAATTAGAATAATCCGATACTAAATCAAGGGCATTGGTTGCACCGACGGAAATGACATATTTAGAAGATGCAGGGTAAGAAAGACCTTCCATCCCATCATTACCGCTTGCTACGACAACCATTACATTTTTGGCAGCAGCATCTTTCAAAGCATGTTCAATTGTTCTGCTGTATTCTCCACCTAAGCTAAGATTTATCACCTTGGCGCCATGGTCCACAGCATATTTAATGCCTAATGCAATTTTCTCCATGTCTCCATATCCTGAAGAATCGAGAACCTTCACAGGCATGATTTTAGCTACTGGATTAATTCCTTGCATGGAATACCCATTATCAGCTTTGGCAGCGATAATCCCAGAAACATGGGTACCGTGACCATTGTCATCAACGGCATTTCCTTTTTTATCAATGAAGTTCTTTCCTAAATCCATGCGAACTGTATCTTTCAAATCCGCCAGGGAATCATCAACACCTGTGTCAACAACTGCTACTAATGTATCCTTTAAATTACGTTTCTTAATAAGGTTTTGCAGTTTTTCGTTATCGATGTCTGCTCCCTTATAGCCCTCTTCTCCACCGGGGTTATTTAAAGACCATTGATACGGTGACTGAATATCGGCTGAAAGTGCTTTGTACGTTTTAACCGCTTCGATATATTCCACTTCTGGAAGTTTCTCAATATTCGATAGAGCTGCTGTGCTCATTTTAGCTTGATTCTTTAACTCAACAACGTACATATCATCATACAGAACCTCTTGTTTCTTAGGTGTCGATAATGTTCCATATCCTTTTCCTTGTACCTTGGATTGGACTGAACTTAAAGACTTCCCAGGTTTAAGTTTGACAATATATTTGTTCTTTGTATTCTTCGAAGTTGGAAGTTCAATTCCTGCTTTGCTTGCGATATCGACGATTCTCTCACCTGCAAGCTTATCAAGGTTGATTTTCTTTGCAATGCTGTTCATTTCTTTTTTCAATCCAGCTGGAGCGACGTCTGCTGTCTTATTAAATAATGCTTTAATCGCTTCTTGCTGTTTGTTGCTAATGACTGCCGTACTGCTTACTCCATTTTCATTAAGATCCTCAATTAGAGGCTTAAGGACGACTAAATGATTATAGACAGCTTCTCTAGATGTTTTATTACTAGCCAAATGAAGAGCTAGGAATGGAGAGGCTTTATAGTATAAAGATGAAAGGCTACGTCCCTCAGATGACTTCGTGAGAACTTCGTCTCTAAACACGCGAAGTGTTTTCAACATAGATTCTCCCGTTTTCTTATCGGTTACGCTTACTTCAACTGGGCATGATTCGAGATCCATCTCTTCGTCCCCAGCGGATGGCGGTAGCGTTACAGAATGAGCATTGATAGAGTACTCTGCTTCATTTTTAGCTTCTGGTATAGGATTTCCCTCTTCATCCGTTTCACCAAAATATTCAACTTTAACATAATACGTGCCTTCCCAAGCATATGGGAAATCTACAACAGCCTTTTCATCAGGATAAGCAGAGGCCATGTAATTACTCTCATCTTGTTCTGCTTTTTCTTTATCTTGATAAACGGAAATATTCAAGATTTGCTCCGAATTGACTTCGAACTCAATATGGGAGAATTTTTGTATTTCTTCTGCTGTCGGTTTAATTTGGTACCATTGAACATCCGGTTTTTCAAACTTCCCGACTAAAGTATCTCCATTTTTAATCGGTTTTACGTTCTCAATGGGTGATACAGGATTTGGTGCAGCTTGAGATTGTTGTGGAACCATCAAGCTGAAAATCAGTGCAAAAATAAGTACAAACGCTGTAAATCGACTTACACTCTTAAATTTCACAGTTTCGCCTCCAATAAATAGTAAAAAATTACATCACTATACCAAACTATCATACTGTAAAATTTTATCAACCAATTTTTTCCCTTTTTCATAAAAAATGCTTGATATTACTGAACATTTTGCTGAAAAATGGTTCACATGTACCAATTAAGCAATCTCTAAATGTCCAAAAACAGTATTTTCCTCAAAAATATTAAATGAAATTCACTTAGGCTTCCAATAACTAGTTGATGATTTCAAAATCTGATATTTAATACCGGAAATCGACTTTTATCATAGAAATCACAAAATATGTCGAATTTCAGTTTTATTTCTGCTCATGAAAAAAAAGCTGACCCTGCACAAGACATGCGGGCCAGCTCTCAACTATTTAGTTTGCGACAATGTTGACTAGTTTTCCTGGTACAGCAATGACTTTACGGATGGTTTTGCCATCAATTTGTTCTTTGATGGAGTCATCGCCCATCGCAATTTCTTCTAGTTTTTCTTTCGTTGTGTCAGTTGGAACCATTAATTTGGCTTTGACTTTTCCGTTGATTTGGATGACGATTTCAACTTCGTTGTCGACTAGCTTAGCTTCGTCAAACGCTGGCCATGTTCCGTATGTGATGCTTTCAGAATGGCCAAGTTTAGACCAAAGTTCTTCGGCGATATGCGGTGCAACTGGCGCAAGCAATTTCACGAAGCCTTCGATATATTCTTTAGGAAGCGCATCTGCTTTGTAGGCATCATTGATAAATACCATCAGCTGTGAAATCGCCGTATTGAATTTCAATTCTTCATAGTTCTCGGTCACTTTTTTTACCGTTTGATGATACACTTTTTCAAGCTTTCCGCTGTCATCAGTATCAGCCATTTTATCTGTAATCGTGCCGTCTTCGCTAATTAGTAAACGCCAGATACGATCAAGGAATCGGCGCGAACCGTCCAATCCGTTTGTCGACCAAGCAATGGAAGCGTCCAATGGTCCCATGAACATTTCGTACATACGAAGTGTATCGGCACCATGGCTTTCAACGATGTCATCTGGGTTTACGACATTGCCCTTTGATTTACTCATTTTTTCATTATTCTCTCCAAGGATCATTCCTTGGTTGAATAGGTTTTGGAAAGGTTCACTCGTTGGTACGATACCGATATCGTACAAGAATTTATGCCAGAAGCGAGCGTACAATAAGTGAAGAACTGCATGCTCAGCACCGCCAATATAAATGTCGACTGGCATCCATTCTTTTAATTTTTCCGGATCTGCAAGTGCTTCAGTGTTGTCCGGATCAATATAACGAAGGAAGTACCAGCTGCTACCTGCCCATTGTGGCATTGTATTCGTCTCACGGCGGCCTTTACGTCCGTTTTCATCCGTTAAATTCACCCATTCTGCAATGTTCGCAAGCGGTGATTCACCAGTGCCTGAAGGCTTGATGTCTGTTGCTTTCGGTAAAATCAATGGTAGTTCTTCTTCTTTCACCGCGGACATCGTGCCATCTTCCCAATGGATGATTGGAATCGGTTCACCCCAGTAACGTTGGCGGCTGAATAACCAGTCGCGAAGACGGTACGTGATTTTTTTCGTGCCGATTTCTTTTTCTTCCAGCCATTTGATCATGGTTGAAATGCCTTCTTCTTTATTCAATCCATCTAGGAATTCAGAATTCACATGAAGACCGTCGCCTGTGTATGCTTCTTTTGTCACATCTCCACCAGCTACAACTTCTTTAATTGGCAATTCGAATTTAACAGCAAATTCATAATCACGTTCATCATGCGCAGGAACGGCCATGATAGCACCCGTTCCGTAGCTGATTAACACGTAATCAGCAATCCAGATCGGCATTTTCTCGCCATTGACTGGATTTATTGCATAAGCCCCTGTGAACACGCCTGATTTATCTTTTGCCAAGTCTGTTCTTTCCAAGTCGCTTTTATGTTTCACTTCATCTAAATATGCGTCAACTGCAGATCTTTGTTCCGTAGTCGTAATTTTATCAACAAATGAATGCTCTGGAGCCAATACAGCATACGTTGCACCGAATAAAGTATCCGGACGAGTCGTAAACACCGTGAATGTTTCATCGTGGCCATCGATATTGAACGTCACTTCCGCTCCCTCAGAACGGCCAATCCAGTTACGTTGCATATCCTTAATGTTCTCCGGCCAATCCACATCATTCAAATCGTCGATCAAACGGTCTGCATAAGCTGTGATTCGAAGCATCCACTGCTTCATCGGACGGCGCTCAACCGGATGGCCTCCACGCTCACTTTTTCCATCGATGACTTCTTCGTTAGCCAAAACCGTGCCAAGTGCCGGACACCAGTTCACAGCTACTTCATCAATATAAGCAAGACCCTTTTCATATAATTTCAAGAAGATCCATTGCGTCCATTTATAATATTCAGGGTCGGTCGTGTTGATTTCGCGGTCCCAGTCATAAGAGAAACCAAGCGCCTTGATTTGACGGCGGAATGTGTTGATGTTGTGTTCCGTAAATTCCGCTGGGTCATTCCCCGTATCAATCGCATACTGCTCTGCCGGAAGTCCAAAAGCATCCCAGCCGATTGGATGTAACACATTATACCCCTGCGCCCGTTTCATTCTTGCTAAAATATCACTTGCCGTATAACCTTCAGGATGCCCAACATGAAGACCCGCTCCTGATGGGTATGGGAACATATCAAGCGCGTAGAATTTACGTTTTCCGCTCTCTTCCCCCGTTTTAAATGTCTTATTGCCCTCCCAATACTGTTGCCATTTTGTTTCTATACTTCTATGGTCAAAACTCATTTGATTTCCTCCTAATTTCCGTATAAAAAAACAATAAAAAAACCCCTCATCCCAAATAGGGACGAGAGGATTATGTATATCTTCCCGCGGTACCACCCACATTGGCGATACTTAAAAAACCGCCCAGCTCAAACATCCGTAACATGGATTAAACGCCAGGCATTACTATTACCTTCACACCTGTAACTCCAAGGCGAGTTCACAATCATTCCAGGTTGACTTGCACCATCCGTCAACTCTCTATACTGGTTCTAATCGCTACTGCTCCTCATCATAGTCTTTATGAGAATATTTGATTATATTACATTCTAGTCAATTTTACCGATAATTGCAATAGCCGTTCACCAACATTATCAACAGGTTTCTCATTATATATGCATATTTGAGAAAAATCGTTCGAAAATAAATAGGAGGCTATGCATCCATAGCCCCCATTCTTACTTTAATGACGCAGTAAAATCATCTCATTTTTCAGTTCATTCAACTGCTGTTGCATCCGAGCAAGCATATCTCGTTGTTGGGCATTCGAACTGGCATACAATCGTTCCATATCCGTCAAAGCCTCTTCGATATATCTTTGCGAATTTTGAAATTGTTCATCATCATAATGCTCCTGCCGTGAGGCCTCGTTAAATTCAAACTCTGCAAAATGGAGAGCCCCTTCACATTGCTCTAAAAAATGATCGATGGATTGTCTGGTGGCCATTTCAAACCCTCTCCTTCGCGTCTCATTTGGATGATTTGGAATCATCTCGATTAGTTTGAGCAAATAACGAGTGGATTATCAGTTTTTTTGAGGAATCATTATTTATCCCAAAATTTCTCTCCTTGATGGGAAATAAACTGATCAATCCATTCGGCAAAGCCCATATGAAGTTTCTCGCCTTCTTCAAAATCGTCTATATGTCCTTTTACCATTAAATAATTCTTATCGCCTTTCGCAACGGCTTCCCCATCAATCACGATATTATCTTGATAGATGCAGGCAATCTTATAACATCCTTCGTAGGAGTCTTCATATGTGTAATTAATAATATCATCCAGGCTGTATAAATCATTTTCTCCCCCGGATTCGAGGTTATCGAACAGACGGCATCCATTCGTTATTTTCAAAAATTCTTTATAATCATCGGGCAGCAGCAATCCAGTTTTCTGTTCAAAGGAATGAATTTGTTCGTCCGAGGCAGGTGAATTGAAGGTACAAGTGGCTTTATATATAAACCCATCTTCATTTACTTCGATCACCTGATTATTTTCGGCTAATTTCTTTTTCATTTGATTAATTGCTTCTTCAACTTGACCAGTCATGTCCATCAGCTCCCGATTGGATTTATCATTCACTAGATATACTGGCATTAGTAGCCAATGTTTAACCTTCAAGTATACATTATACGCTTATTTTTAGAAAAAAGACCTAGCTGCCAGAATGTTGTATAATATATGTTGCGCTTTATTATTCTTAGGAGGTTGCTGACTTGAATCAAGCAAACCCGTTTATATATGCATCGGATAACAAACGATATCATACTTGGAATTATCACTTACGCAATCACTTTGGACATAAAGTTTTTAAGGTTGCTCTAGACGGCGGTTTTGACTGTCCGAACCGTGATGGCACCGTCGCACATGGAGGCTGTAGCTTCTGCAGTGTCTCTGGATCGGGAGACTTTGCAGGTAACCGCGTTGAGCCGCTCGACGTCCAGTTTAAGAAAGTCAGTGAACGAATGCATCATAAATGGAAAGACGGAAAGTATATGGCCTATTTCCAAGCGTTCACGAATACGCATGCACCCGTGGCAGAGCTTCGTGAAAAATACGAAAGCGTACTGACTCAAGAGGGTGTCGTCGGCCTCTCCATTGCAACACGGCCGGACTGTCTGCCAGATGATGTAGTCGAATATTTAGCGGAACTGAACGAGCGCACTTACCTCTGGGTGGAGCTTGGCCTGCAGACCGTTCATGAAAAAACCGCCACGATGATCAACCGTGCTCATGATTTTGATTGCTACAAAGAAGGCGTTGATAAACTGCGCAAACATGGCATTCGAGTTTGCTCCCACATCATTAATGGCCTTCCTCAAGAAGACTACGAAATGATGATGGAAACAGCTCGTGAAGTCGCGAAACTAGATGTGCAGGGCATTAAGATTCACTTACTTCATCTATTAAAAGGGACGCCCATGGTCAAGCAATATGAAAAGGGCCAGCTTGAATTTCTTGACCGAGACGATTATGTCAATCTTGTTTGTGATCAGTTGGAAATAATCCCTCCTGAAATGATCGTTCACCGCATAACTGGAGACGGTCCGATTGATTTGATGATTGGCCCGATGTGGAGCGTCAATAAATGGGATGTATTGAATGCTATTGATGCCGAATTGAAACGCCGCAACAGCTGGCAGGGGAAAAATTATCATATGGAGGTACCATCACGATGAAGCTGGATCGCATTTTGCCATTCGCAAAACTTCTGCTTGAAAAAGCAGTTCAACCCGGGGACATTACCGTTGACGGCACTATGGGCAACGGCTTTGACACTGTCTTTCTTGCAGGACTAACTGGTGAAAAAGGGCATGTCTATAGTTTTGACATCCAAGAAGATGCCATTCAAATCACAGCAGCTAAACTGAAGGCTGAAAGTATGCATGAACGCTGCACTCTTGTTCATGACGGACACGAGCAGATGAACAAATACATCAGCAAAGAACATTTTGGGAATATTACTGGAGCTATTTTTAACCTGGGCTACCTTCCTGGTGGAGACAAATCAATCGTCACCCAAGCTAATACAACGATATCTGCAATTGAACAGCTTTTCGAAATGATGGCTCCCGAAGGTATCATCATCCTCGTCATCTATCACGGTCATCCAGAAGGTGCTACGGAACGGGACGCATTATTACACTATGTTCAGGATCTCCCTCAGCAAAAAGCCCATGTCCTGAAATATGACTTCATTAATCAAACCAATAATCCGCCATTCATAGTGGCAATTGAAAAGAGATAACCACAATTAACACCGTTCATTAAAACGGTGTTTTTCATATTCATCGAAAATCATTCCCATGTGTTATGAGTAAGCAATAGTACACATGTTACAGGGCAAGCCAGTGACTATTACCAAAAAATATGATTTTTTTCCTCTTTGTTAAAGCAAACTTCCTGATAAGAGTGAACAAAAAAAGCAGTCATTACTAAATTCGCTCTAGATTACATTTACTTTGAACACCTTTCCCCTTATATAAGTTGAGATATATTCATCCCCTTGTTAAAGGGATACTATTCTTATTGCAAACAAATTATCTTAAAATATTACCAAACAGAACTTTTTGAATTTTTAGTCTATAACTATTATAATGATTAAAAACAGATAAGTAGGTGCAGAAAAATGGAACATTTGTCGACTGCAATACTGACAGATATATTGACTGAAAAAATCAAACGAGACACAAGTGAGGAATATGGAGAATTTGTCAGCTCCCTTAACTCATTAACAGAGAAACAAACAACGGTAGAAGACCTGAAACAGTTTGAAAATCATTTTGATAAATTCCTGCCTCAACTCGATTTAGTGATTTCCACTCAAGGACATGAAGAGATCATGAATATGAAGGCGACCCTCTTAGACCTATTCGCGAATGACTTAAGCTTCAAATCAATTTACCTTTTGTCTGCTGCCTTATCCAATAAAAAAGAGCTTACACACTTGAACCAATTTATGTATCCGGTTACTTATTGGGCACCCGTCATTAAGTCGAACGAATTACTTACAAACGCTGGATAAAACAAAAAAGCTGCTGATAATCGCTTCAGCAGCTTTTTATATTTATCCAGCAGTATGTACCTTCAAACAACATACCCTAATATTTTTAAACGATTTTCAACAAAACTCAATGCGTATTGGAATACGTCATCCCGCTCTGGTTCGTTGAAGATTTCGTGATACAGTTTTGGCCATTCTTTGTATTGTTTTTCACTAGCCAAGTTATAATTAAACCACTCACGAACCGCCTTTTTATTCACGATTCGGTCATCTCCGCCTTGCATCAACAAAAGAGGCACATCCTGAAATTCAGGAATCTCTTCAAATGCATCCTTCATAGCCTGTGCAAGCTCACGATACCAGCGAATCGAAACCTTTGTAATGTATAATGTATCATTTTTATCTGATTCACGGACTTCAGAACTTCTCGTAGCCATTTCAGGAGTTAAGCCGGAATCGACTCTGAACTTAGGCATCACGAGGTTCAAACCATGCGAAATGGCTGTTAAGAACTTGCGGGGCTTCGTCACGAGGCCCAGACATGGTGAAGATAAAATCACCCCTGCAATATCCCACTCTTCTTCCTGAAGTAAGCGTATCGAAATCAAACCACCCATGCTGTGTCCAAGCAAAAAGACTGGCAGCGAATATTCGTAGGCATCTTCTATCCAGCTTTTTACTTCGTCTAAATATTCGTCAAAGGAATCGATATGTCCCCGGTAGGCACGAGTTGTCATCCCCTGCCCAGGAAGGTCGCCCATGACAACATGATATCCGGCTGAAAGCCACATTTGTGTTACCCACTTATATCGGCCGTGATGCTCCATTGCCCCATGAATGATGACAATGACGCCTTTTGCGTCTCCTTCTGTCTCCCATTTCCACATTCGAAATCCCCCTTTCACTTTTCTCTTGTTGTATACGATCAATGATAGCTGAAAAATAATATATATAAATTATAACCATATTCATGATTTTCGACAAAAAGGAACTCTAATAAGTTCTACATTTTTATTATAAATAGCCAAGTCTATTTACATACGGTATATTAAAATAATACATAAAAACATCTACTTCGGAAAGGAAATGATTAAAAATGATTATTTATCCATTTAAAGGTAAAGAACCTGAAATCTCTGAAAGCGCTTATATTGCTGAAAATGCAGTCGTGACAGGTGATGTGAAAATCGGCGACGAAACGTCAATCTGGTTTAATACCGTTATACGTGGCGACGTAGCCCCTACTATAATCGGTAATAAAGTAAGTGTACAAGATAACAGCGTTCTTCACCAAAGTCCAAATAATCCATTAATTATTGAGGACGAAGTAACCATCGGCCATCAGGTTATTTTACATAGCTGCAAAGTTCGTAAAGGAGCTCTAATCGGCATGGGGACGATTGTACTTGATGCAGCAGAGATCGGGGAAGGAGCTTTTATCGGTGCTGGAAGTCTTGTTCCCCAAGGCAAAGTCATACCACCAAACACATTGGCATTCGGCCGTCCAGCTAAAGTCGTACGCGAAATTAACGATGAAGATCGCAAGGATATGGAACGTATCGTCCGAGAATATGCTGAAAAAGGACAATACTATAAACATGCAGAACGCATTAAATAATTCATGTAAACTCACGAGTAAACTTGCATAACTCACGAGTAAAACACTAAAATTCACGAGTAAAACTACATAATTCACGAGTAAAACCCAAAACTCACGAGTAAAAACTAAAACTCACGAGTAAAACTAAAATTCACGAGTAAAAAACTACATAATTCACGAGTAAAAAAACTAAATGGCTGGTTTAAATAGGATTTCTTGAATTATTCCCTTAGTCGACAAATTTAATCCATTTCACAATTGAAAAAGGTGCCTCGCTAGTTGCGAGGCACCTTTTACTTTTATTTGATTACGCTTGTGCTTTTAAAATTTCAGCTTTATCTGTGCGTTCCCAAGGAAGATCAACATCTGTACGGCCAAAGTGTCCGTAAGCAGCTGTTTGTTTGTAGATTGGGCGACGAAGATCAAGCATTTTGATGATACCAGCTGGACGCAGGTCGAAGTTAGCGCGTACTAGATCAACTAGTACTTCTTCGCTTACTGTTCCTGTTCCGAATGTATCAATCGAGATTGATACAGGCTCTGCCACACCAATTGCGTATGCCAATTGTACTTCCGCTTTGTCAGCAAGGCCAGCAGCTACGATGTTTTTCGCAACGTAACGAGCAGCGTATGCCGCAGAACGGTCAACTTTTGTAGCATCTTTACCGGAGAATGCACCGCCACCGTGACGAGCGTATCCGCCGTACGTATCAACGATGATTTTACGTCCAGTAAGACCAGCATCCCCTTGAGGTCCGCCAATTACAAAACGGCCAGTTGGGTTAATGAAGTACTTAGTCCCAGCATCGATTAATTCAGCTGGTACAACTGCTTTAATCACATGTTCTTTTAAGTCAGCTTGAATTTGCTCAAGAGTTACTTCTGGATCATGTTGTGTTGAAATAACAATTGTGTCAACTCTTACAGGTTGATTATTTTCATCATACTCCACGGTTACCTGTGTTTTACCATCAGGACGTAAGTAAGCAAGCGTTTCATCTTTACGAACTTGAGACAAGCGGAATGAAAGTTTATGAGCTAATGAAATCGGAAGTGGCATAAGCTCTTCTGTTTCATTGCAAGCAAAACCGAACATAAGCCCTTGGTCCCCTGCACCGATTGCATCGATTTCTTCATCTGACATATTTCCTTCACGAGCTTCCAACGCTTTGTCTACGCCAGCTGCGATATCAGCAGATTGCTCATCAATAGAACTCAATACGGCACAAGTTTCAGCATCGAAACCGTATTTCGCACGTGTGTAACCAATTCCTGCAATCGTATCACGAACGATACGTGGAATATCCACATAAGCGGACGTTGTAATTTCACCAGCAACAAGTACAAGACCTGTTGTTACACTTGTTTCACACGCAACACGTGCATTTGCATCCTTAGCAAGGATAGCATCTAAAATGGAATCTGAAATCTGATCACAAATCTTGTCCGGATGGCCCTCTGTAACAGATTCAGAAGTAAATAGACGTTTCTTTGACATCATATTTCCTCCTCGGAAGTTAGTATGTTGTAGGCAAAAGCCTGATTTTTTTACGGAACTCGTTTTCCCTTATTAGCTTCAACTATAGACACAGAATTACTAAAAAACACAAAAACCTTCCCTGGCAAATGAGGAAAGGTTTAAAATTCTGTCATCTATCCTTTCACTCTTATCGTTCAAGGGTTTTTTACCTTGCTCAGGTTAGCACCATCACCACTATTCCTTGAAGAACTATCGCTTTATTTTCGGCGATTGATCTTGGAGTCAAGTTCAATATGGCAGGTTGCTGGGTTTCAAAGGGCCTGTCCCTCCACCAACTCGGGATAAGAGAATCCGTACAATTTAAGATATTATCGTATTTGGTCGGAATCTGTCAATGCTTTTCGAAAAAGAACATTTTTCCCCATCACAGCTTTCACGATAAAAAATGTGCTAATCCTCTGTCATTATTGGATTTTCGATGTAGAAAACAAACGAAAATGTAGAAAATTACCATAGATAAAAGAACTTGAAAAATCTGACTTCGAACCGCATAATAACTTTTTAGGATTTTGCCTTTTGATGTAATAGCAAGTTGTTCTTTTCTTAATTTCTTCCTATTGAATAAAAGAATAAAACCTTTTTTATATTCCTGAAACGAGACCCATTCGATCAAGATTCTAATCTTGATAATGGGCTTTCTTCCTAATTACACCACCCAGTTCAGATTCCTCCATTCAAGTATATGCAGGAACCCGAACTCGGTTCATAACGCATTTTAAAAAATGATTAAGGAAACCATATAAAAAATATCACAAAAAAAATAAATAGTATAGACTATTTAAGTGAATGTGTTATACTAATTGTAATATAAAAACTTAAAACAAAGGAAGGTACCTCATATATGAATTCTGTAGATGTTTCTAATGAGTTACACCAATTATTGGCAGGAAATAATGTGCAAACTCAACTTTCAGTTCCCCAATTGGTTGAAAAAGTATTAAGCAGAAACGAAGGCGTTCTGACATCAACTGGCGCAGTAAAAGCTGAAACAGGCAAATATACTGGCCGTTCACCTAAAGATAAATATATCGTAGACGAAGCTTCTGTGAAAGACAAAGTAGATTGGGGTTCCGTAAACCAACCAATCTCTGAAGAAGTATTCAATAAACTATATAATAAAGTAGTTGACTACCTAAAAGCAAAAGAAGAGATCTTTGTTTTCAAAGGTTTTGCTGGCGCGGACGAAACATCACGTCTTCCTATCCAAGTTGTAAATGAATATGCTTGGCATAATCTTTTCGCTCACACTTTGTTCATCCGTCCAAATGAAGAAGAACTAAGAGGTCACGAATCAGAATTCACGATTCTTTCTGCACCTAATTTCAAAGCAGATCCAGAAGTGGACGGAACTCAATCCGAAACATTCATCATCGTTTCATTTGAACGCCGTACTATCTTAATCGGTGGAACGGAATATGCAGGTGAAATGAAAAAATCGATCTTCTCAATCATGAACTACCTACTTCCAGAGGCTGGAATCCTTCCAATGCATTGCTCTGCTAACGTAGGACGTGAAGGAGATGTCGCTTTATTCTTCGGACTGTCTGGTACTGGTAAAACAACTTTATCTGCAGACACTAATCGCAAACTGATTGGTGATGACGAGCACGGCTGGTCTTCTAACGGTGTATTCAACATCGAAGGCGGCTGCTATGCAAAAACAATTAACCTTTCACGTGAAAAAGAACCGCAAATTTTCGATGCCATCCGTTTCGGTGCCGTATTGGAAAACGTAGTTGTTGATCCGGAAACACGTGAAGCAAACTACGATGATAGTTCATTAACAGAAAACACTCGTGCTGCATACCAAATGCAAGCGATTGATAACATCGTGAACCCAAGTATCGCAGGACACCCAAATACAATCATTTTCTTAACTGCTGATGCTTCAGGCGTACTGCCTCCAATCAGCAAACTTTCTAAAGAACAAGCAATGTTCCATTTCCTAAGTGGGTACACAAGTAAATTGGCTGGTACTGAAAGAGGAGTAACTTCACCAGAAGCTACATTCTCAACATGCTTCGGTTCACCATTCTTACCTCTTCCTGCTACACGCTATGCTGAAATGCTTGGAGATAAAATTGACGAGCATAGCGCAAAAGTATACCTTGTCAACACTGGATGGACTGGCGGTGCATACGGAACTGGTAGCCGTATGAAACTTGCTTACACTCGTGCAATGGTACAAGCAGCACTTGAAGGCGAATTAGCAAACATCGAGACTATCAAAGACGATATCTTCGGTTTGGATATTCCACTTCATGTTCCTGGTGTTCCTGACGAAGTGCTTCAACCAATCAAGACTTGGGCAGATCCTGCTGCATATAAACAAACAGCAACAGCTCTTGCTGCTCAATTCCGTGCAAACTTTAAAAAATTCGGAAACGTTCCAAGTGAAATTGAAGAACTTGGCGGTCCGACTGCTTAATCTTAATAAATAGAAAACAAAAGGACCAAGCGAAACTTGCTTGGTCCTTTCTTTATAAACTGACTAATCTAAACGATAAATCGGCCATCACGATCTTACTCCTGTAAAAGCCACATTAACCTGAAGCGCCAGTATTTTTGAATTAAAAACAGCCAAGAGGCTGTCTCCTATGTTCCAGCTGGTGTCTTATCCCCTTTGTTTCACAAAAGCCCAGACAAAGGTCTCCTGAGCCAAATCCTCTACAGCCTTGTTTGCCAATATAATAAACTAGAAAGTTCATCATACTTTTTTCATACGTATGATTCCACTCCCTCTTGGTCCGCCACCTATAAATAGGGAGAAGGTGGCGCCAAGCCAACCAATTCTGCTCTTCCCATGTCCCATAGGAAGTCATATTTACAGAACATATAATAATTATCCGATCCCTATTATTATTTCAAATGATTTTTTTAACATGTTGCACAACTATAAAGGGTGCTGACTGAGTCAACACCCTTTTGATCCCTATCATATCCGGCCTTGCAGAATCAGTTGTTTATTAGATAATCATTTTTTTCCTTACTTCTTTCAAATGTTCTGTTTTATATTCGAATACATTGCCTAAGTTGGCAATTTGGATGTTATGTTTATTAGCATCAATGCAATTCCGAGTATCCAAAATCATTTTATGAGCCATCTTGTTCGATAGTTTATCATAATCCATTTCTTTAAATTCATTATGATCGGTTAAGACAAGAATCAGGTCGGCATCTTTTACAGCGTCTTCGACAGAAACGACTGGCATTTTCCCAGATTGGACATGTGGGTCATGCAAGGATACTTCCACATGATCCATGCTCATTAGTATATTTACAACATCAATGGCCGGGCTTTCACGGATATCATCTACATTTCCTTTGTAGGCAAGTCCAAAAACCGCTACCTTTGGTTTACGGATCCCCTCAAGTAACATCCTGACACAATTGACGATATAATACGGCATCGAAACGTTCGTGTCGCGGGCTAATTTGATGATTCTAGCTGTCTCAGGAGCTTTAGCGACAATGAAATAAGGATCGACCGCGAGACAATGTCCACCTACCCCTGGTCCTGGTTGATGAATATTTACACGTGGATGCTTATTTGCCATTGATATGACATCTAATACATTGATATCCAATTCGAAGCAAACTTTAGCCAACTCATTCGCAAGAGCAATATTAACATCACGGAAGGTATTTTCCATCAGCTTGGACATTTCAGCCGTTTTCGCATCCGTACGAATGATTTCCCCTTTAACAAAAGTTTCATAGACAAGACTTCCTTTATAGGAGCAGGCTTCTGTGATGCCGCCGACTATTCGGTTATTATGAACCAATTCTTCTAGAATTCTCCCTGGCAAGACACGTTCCGGACAATGTACGAGAAAGATGTCTTTCCCGATCGTTAGCCCTGTCATCTCAATCAATGGCTTGATATGATCATCCATGCTCCTTGGTGCAATCGTCGACTCGATAATGATGACATTTCCCTTCTGAACAAAAGGAAGAATCCTTGAAGTTGCTTGCATAACATAGGTAAGATCACAGGATTGGTGTTGATCTTCATTGTTTGGAGTTGGGACCGCAATGATGAAAACATCCGCAGACTCCGGATTCAAGGTAGCACGAAATCGTTTAGCATCTAGCACTTCATCTAACACTTCTTCTAGTCCAGGTTCTTCAATATGGAGCTTTCCATTATTCAATTTAGTAATAACATCAGGATGGATATCCACGCCAACAACATCTACACCGTGTTTTGCGAACATTAAAGATGTTGGAAGTCCTATATAACCTAGTCCCATTGTACATAATTTCATAATAACCACTCCTCATCATATTTTCTTCTAGTATTCTAGTTTTTGTTAAGCTGATTGATAGATTTGGATGAAGATTTCTTTCTCTTGTTTCCAATTGTATTTAAGGCGGGCATTCAGACAGTTGCTGCTCATTTCCGCTCTTTTTTCTGGATGTTTTAATAAATAATTGACTCCGTCCGCAATAGAACGGGGATCATGGGAGTCGACACACACACCAATTTTCTCAGTCTCGACTACCTTTTGAATTTCTGGAAAGCTACAGGCGATGACGGGTACTCCGCTCATCATATATTCAAATAACTTATTGGAAGAAGCAGAATAATGATTAAAGCAGACATTATTCAATACCTGAAAACCTAAATATGCATTTTTCGTATAATGAAGCAAATCGTCAACCGGCACCTTCGGGATAAATTTCACCCGATGTTCGAGACCCATTGCCTCTACCTTTTTTATTAACTCAGGCTTGATCTTTCCATCTCCAATAAAAACTAGCGTTCCTGCTTCCATCATCGGCACAGCCTCAACCACTTTCTCTAACCCCCTGCCCGTTTGAATGCCGCCTTGATATAACAATATCGGCTCGTCCTCTGGCAGCATGAGCAACTCGTGTAAATCCACGACTGTACTTTCCTCAGGCAATGTAGGGATTGGGTAGTTATGGACCACTTTCGGATACAGACCGTATAAGTCTTCATTATATTTAGCACGAGTATGATTTTCGGCGATCATTTCGTCGACAAATTTTAATAGAAACTTCTCTTGTATCCCGTAAATCCGGCTATTATAACCGGTTCTGCTTGTTTGAACTTCATGAGAGTCATATATGAGCTTTTTACGTCTTAGAAATTTACTGCTGATTGCTCCCTGCATTAACGTATTCAAATCATTCGAATGGTAAAAGTCATACCTCTTTTTCCGGCCGTAATGAACCATTTGAAAAAAAATATAGCTTCTTGTCAAAAGAATCGGTAGTTTCGTTTTCGTAACAATTGTGGCGATTATTGCAAGAAGCGCCATAACACCGACTAATACGACAGTACTGATCCAGCCCGTTATCAGGTTCATGTTCAACAAGGTATTCCAAACCAATAAGGTGAGAACAGTCAATTCAAACATCTTATTTTTTGTTTTTTTTACGATATTAAGTACTCTATTAAGTCTTTCCCAGCGATTATTCACTCGAATGACATTAAATCCATTTTTATGTTTCTCTTTTTTGGGTAATTCTTCATTTTTCCAGTTATGAATCGCAATTAAGTCGACTTCATAACCTGCTTCGGTAAGAGCAGTGCATTCCCTTAGAACCCGTGCATCGTTGGTAAAATGATTCCACACAAACATACATACCGTCTTCGCCATTTTTACCTCCACTTTTCCAGATATCCGTCAGCTAGATGCTTCCATCACGTTAATGAGCCCTTGAATATTTTTTGACCATAGAAAATTTTGTTCCGCATATCGATGGCCATTTTCACCAAGCTCTTCGCGTAAAGCTTTCTCAGAAGCCATTGTTAGAATATGTTGACTGATTTCATCAACCTTTCTACTATCTGCCACCATCCCGCATTGCGCTTCTGAAATCATTTGTCTGGCACGCCCGGCGACATCACCGACAATCGGTTTTCCGACGCACATATAGTCGATTATTTTTCCAGGCAGCACCTTGTTAAAGACATCCTTCTCAACTAAGCTTACATACGCAATATGGGAAGAGGATACTTCATTAAGAGTCACCCTCCTATTCATCGCTTTGATGACCTTTATATTGGTCAAGCCTTTAGAGGAAATCTCGTCTTGGACTTCGGACATTCGATATCCATATCCAATAATCGTAAACTCAATTTGTTTATGTTCTTTCAGTTTTTCAGCCACTTCTATTAACTTTTTAATATCTTGGGCAAGTCCGATATTACCCGTATAAACGACTTTAATTCTATTTTCCGAAATGGGTGGAAGTCTTTTTTTCAAGTTCAGCTCGTCTGCAGTGAGCGAGTTTGGAATGAATTGGATATCATCATTCTTGACTCCTTTTGAAAGGATATAATCCCTAAATCCAGGACTATTGATGATAATTTGATTAGAGTGCTGATATATTTTTCTTTCAAGGAAAAAAGCCATTTTCAAGATCCACTTATTCGTGAATACGCCTACTCCCTGCAATGATTCGGGCCATAAGTCTCTTACATCGGTTATTAGCTTTGCCTTCATCTTTTTCTTGGCAATCAATGCCGCAAATATCGGGAAAATAGGTGGTGTCGTGACAAACACATAGTCATATTTTTTTTCCAGTCGAATGATTGTGTAAATGAAAAGCCACATCGCTTCCAAATAATGAAGCAAGCGTCTCCCCATATTGCTTGTATACCTCTTCACTTTATCTGGTTGAATCCTGATGATATCTTTCTCCTCAATATCGACTTCATCCCAAAAATGGGCATCTTGATATAAACTTTGGTGAGGATAACTCGGCTTCAAAGTGATGACTGTTACCTCATAGCCGCTTCGCTTCAAATTGAGATATACATTTTTCATCCTGTTTCCTGCACTCCCAATTTCAGGATAAAAGTTTTGTACAATCATCAGGACACTTTTCATATGAGCCTATCACCTCTATTCTTAAAATGTTCATCGTCCTGCTTTTTATTGTAAATGGACGATATTAAGTGGGGATTAAAGAAATATAAAGGTCTTATTAACTTTGTAAATATTCTGTTAATTGTTGTGTCAAAAAATTTTTTCTTAAGAACAACTCGTTATAATAGGGAGGAAATAAAGAAAGCGAGGAAATCATAATGCCTAAAAATCGTTTAAAGGTCATGACTGTGTTTGGGACAAGACCAGAGGCCATTAAAATGGCACCTGTCGTATTGGAGTTGAAAAAGCATCAAGAATCGATTGAAAGCATTGTAGTGGTCACCGCCCAGCATCGGGATATGCTTGATCAAGTCCTGCAATGTTTCCAAATAAGACCAGACTACGATTTGAATATGATGAAAGAAAGACAAACATTAGAAGAGATCACAACTCGCGGGATTGGGAAACTGAGCGCTCTTATGAAAGAACTACAACCCGATATCGTGCTAGTTCATGGAGATACAACGACGACTTTCATCGCCAGCTTAGCCGCTTTTTATAATAAAATTCAAATTGGTCATGTTGAGGCTGGTCTTCGGACTGGTAATAAGTATTCTCCGTATCCTGAAGAAATGAATAGACAGCTGACAGGCGTCTTAGCTGATTTGCATTTTGCCCCGACAAATCAAGCAGCAGAAAATCTCATTTTGGAAAACAAAAAGAGTGATTCTATCTATATTACCGGCAATACAGCCATCGATGCTTTGAAAACAACAGTACGGAAAGACTATGAGCATCCAATTCTATCAGGTTTGAATGGAGATCGTATGCTATTGATGACAGCGCACAGACGAGAAAATATCGGAAAACCAATGGAAGAAATATTCCGTTCCGTCAAACGACTGCTTGAAGATCACATGGATATCCAAGTCGTTTTCCCACTTCATAAAAACCCAGTAGTCCGCGAAATTGCTTATCGGATTTTTGGTGAAACGGAAAGACTTCACTTAATAGAGCCGCTTGAGGTGCTTGATTTTCATAATTTTGCGGCGCATGCCCATTTAATACTGACAGATTCCGGAGGGGTGCAAGAAGAAGCTCCTTCACTTGGCGTTCCTGTCCTTGTGTTACGCGATACGACAGAACGGCCAGAAGGAATTGAGGCTGGTACCCTTTTATTGGCAGGAATTGAGGAAGAACGAATTTATCAATTAGCCACAGACTTACTTACAAATGAAGAAACCTATAAAAAAATGGCGACAGCTTCTAACCCATATGGAGATGGATTTGCCTCGAAGCGAATAGTCGAAATACTTTTAGAGAAATTGAGTGCTGATAACAATAAGATGATAAATCGGCCAACCCTCTCATCCTAATTTTTATCATTTATTAACGTTAGAAAGAACGATAAATCAAAAGAAGAAGCCTAACACTCTTTAAGAGGTTGCTAGGCTTTTTCTAATTCTTCTTATATATTAGATTTTAAAATGATTCACTTCCATTTTAAGACTCTCGGCCAGGGTTGCTAGTGATTGAGCGCCTTCAGAAATCTGTTCAGTCGCTGCATGCTGTTCTTCAGTTGCAGCACTTGTATCATTTGCCCTTTCTGCTGAAGTAACCGCTATTTCTTTTATTGCATTCGCACCAGCGGCTACATCCTTGGTCATCGCTTGAATTTCTTCTATAGCAGAGGATACGGATTCAATTTGCTCACTCACTCCTCCAACTGCGGATTTAATATGATTGAACACCTGGAGTGAGTTTGCTGAAGCAGAAAGTCCATCTTCTGCTTTCTTACTTCCAATATTAATTGATTCGACGCCTTTTTCGGTAGCTTCTTCGATCAATTTGACCATTTTTTCAATTTCTGAGGCTGATATTTTTGATTGTTCAGCAAGTTTTCTAACTTCATCAGCCACTACTGCAAAACCCTTTCCATTTTCTCCGGCACGGGCCGCTTCAATTGCAGCATTTAATGCCAGTAAGTTTGTTTGCTCAGAAATGTCCGTAATTAATGTCGTAACTCTTTGAATTTCACTTGAATGCTTCGACATTACTTCCATTATGCTCGCTGACTCGTGAATCGTAGTGTTTATATTATTCATTTGGGTAGTTACATCATCTATAATGTTAGATCCTTGTTGAACAAGTGAATTCACAGATTCTGCGGAGGTAAGCATTTCGACATTACTTTCGGTGATCTGCTCGATAGCTGCAGCCATCTCATTCATAGAGTTTACTGAGTTCTCTACTATAGTGACCTGCCGAGCTGTCCCTCTCATATTTTCTTCAGCAGTTGTTGCGACCATCTCCGAAGAAGCCAGGCTTTCTTCAGAGCTTGCCGACATTTGTTCTGCTTGAACAGCAAGTTGTGACGAAGAATCCCTCATATTTAAGACAATCGCTTTAAGTTCCGCAACCATTTTATTAAAAGCACCGGCCATTTCACCAATTTCGTCTTTGTTTCGAATCCTAATTTCTTCTATCTGTAAATTACCGCCTGCAACTTGACCAATTGCTTCTGTAAGTTTGCGAACCGGGCGAGAAATACTGCGACTCAGGACGATTGGTAAAATAATACTAAGGATGAATCCAAAGATTATTAGCAATACAATAATTCTTTCCATATCCTTTACTTTCTCGTTCAAATCTTCCCGAGTCTCTTGTAAATAAGCATTTTGATTGTCACTTAGTTTTTCAGCTTTTTCCAAGATTGTTTTTTCCAAGACACTTGCTTTATCCGTTTTCTCAGTTATATCTAGATCCTTCGCACTATCGCCTTGCTGCATGCTGATAATTATCTCTTCAGCCAATTCCATATATTCAAGTTTTGCGTTATGTATCTCTTCCAACAATTCTATATCGTCTTGTGATGTAAATGTTTTTCCAAGATTTTCGTAAGCCTCCTCAAACATTTCGTTTTTAACTACTCTATTTTCCAAATATGTAGAATCCTTATAGATAATATAACCACGAACATCATTTGAAACAGCTTGCTGTTTGTTAATCATTTCATCTACCAGATTGATCTTTTTCACTCGATCATCCAATAAAAAAGTATATTGTTTATTCAAATCGGCGATGATCCAGAGATAAAAGAAACCTATAGTCATAAGGAATATAAGTATAGACAAAAAACCTGCCCATAATTTTTTTGATACAGATAATTTCACGTTAAATACCCTCCAATTAATCAATAATTTTTAATTTTCAAACTCTATCAATAATATCGGTTGCATAGTGCCTTTTTTCTAGTCAGTTCACTAAAACACAATAAAATAAACTTATATCAAAAAACTAAGCGGTTTGGGGTAAAGTAAAAAAGAAGATATGATAATAAAGCCGGAAGTGTTGATCAGCATCGTCCATTTGAGGCTTCGTAAAACAGCATGAAACATCCTTTTCTGCTTGCAAATTAGCGTCAAACCTAGTACTCAATTGCATCTTTTGATTACTTCACCTTTAGTAACTGTACGATTTAAAACTAAGCAAAAAAGACCACCAAATTGGTGATCTTTAGGAATTTCTAATTTTCATCTTATCCTTTGATTAACCGGACATTTTTTCCAAAGTTTGAACCTACGCTTTTTAAATAAAGTAAGACGGTTAAGAATATGACTACCTCTGATAATGGAATGGCCAGCCATGCTGCATTTATTCCAAATATAAGCGGCAATGTTAGCAGGAATAAAAGCATGAAAATAAATTCGCGTCCAATCGTAATCCAAGCGGCCATCTTTACTTGCCCAATTGATTGGAAATAGGTCATCATAACGAAGTTGACTCCCATTAGGATATATCCGCTAAAGAAGATTCTAATTCCAATTGTAGCAAGCTCTTTTACATCTTGAGAAAAGTCTCCGAATAAATCTACAATATAAGGTGCCGCCACTTGTCCCACCAGGGTAATGGATATTCCTGCACCAATTGCTGTGAAAATGGCAATGCGAACCGTTTCGCGCTTCCGCTTTTCATCTTTTGCACCATGATAATAACTTACTAGTGGCTGTATTGCCGACCCGATGCCAAGAAACATCAACAGCATAACACTATGTGCATAATTGACAATAGAAAATGCAGCTAATCCGTCGGTACCAGCAAGGCGCGAGAACGCATTATTATGAGCAATAGTAAAGACTGATACACCTATTTCAGCTAAGAAACTAGGAAAGCCAATCATCATTGTCATAATGAAAAGTGACTTTTCAAAACGAAACTTAACGAGGCGAAGCGTGTTCTTCTTCGTGAAAAAGTGCGTGCTGAGAACCAGTATGCCCAAGGCAGCTGCAATGATTGTTCCGTATGCAATCTCGCGCACCCCTAAATCTAGTACATACAGGATAATGAAGTTCAAAACGAAATTGGAAATGGCCGTGACGATAAGAGATGCCATGGCCAGATTCGGATTACCATTGTTCCTGACGAATATACTTAAGGTGTTTTCTAGGGTGAAAACAAAACCCAGCATTAAGAATACGTTCATGTAGTCCGTTGCAAAGGGAGCGGTTGCTTCATTGGCCCCTAGTGCATAAACAAGCTGATGGTGAAAAGCGTAGGCAATCAGACCAATGATTACGGTGAATATTGTGATTAGAATGATGGAATGGGTGAAAATAAAGCGTGCCCGATTATAATCCTTTGCCCCCATGCTTTGTGAATAAAGCGTTGCGCCGCCTACCCCGATCCAAATCGACATCGCTACAAAGATTGTATAAATGGGCCCTGCAATATTAACTCCTGCAAGGGCAACCGATCCAAGCTTATTGCCGACCATCACGCCATCGACAACAAAGTTCAATGCCATCAATACCATTCCGATCATAGAAGGAATCAGATAGCGCAGAAAGACCTTTCCTGTCGATTCTATCTCCAATAGATTTTGTTGTTGTTTTTCTCTTAATGACATTTATACCATCTCCTGCTATTGACCTTACTTTGAAATTCCTCTCCAAAAAATAGTCCATGACGCCGCAAGTTTTTCCGCAATTCGGTCTGGATTATCGGCATAAACAAGTTCGACCATAATGGCCACGATGATGCCTGAATACGCCAGTGTCAGGGTTCGCGCATCTCCTGAGTTTAAAACCCCAGCGGATATCCATGTTCTGAATATCTTTTCCATTAAGGCTTCCTGTTGAACCTGAAGATCATCAGTCTCTTTCTGAATTTCACTGTATAGATGTGTTGGTGGAAAGAACCCCATACGAAGCCAGAACTTTAAACTCTCAACCTCCTGGAACATCTTTATCATTTCTTCCAAAAATCCGTATAGCGTCTTTTCCGGATCACTTTTTTTCATGATATTGAAATACTCAACATAAAACGAAAGTTCCATTTCCTTGGCGTCTTTAAGTACAGATAAAAACAGATCGTCTTTCCCTTTAAAATGAGAATATATTGATTGTTTTTTTATCCCAACATCTTCGGCAATTTGAGAAAGTGAAGTACCCTCATAACCATGAATCGTAAAATATTTGAGTGCTGCTTTTTTTATTTCATCGCTTTTCATAATGTTCACCTTTCATTGCTGAATATTATTTTCTGTATTTCTGATAAACCTATCATAACCTAACGAACGTTCGTCAGGCAAGTTCTTTCATTTTGGAAATTTAAGGTTTACCTCCTATTGAAATAAAGATTGGTCCGATTGAAACCATTCTATAAAGGAGGGTTCATGCTGCTACATTATTCCCTAGTATTAAAAGGATTATAATGTCTACCTGTCGAAATGATAGTCATAATAAAAAGGAGGGTTCAAATGAAACATCAGATTACCCCATACTTAACATTTGATGGACAAGCTAGAGATGCATTAGCATTTTATGAGGAAGTATTTCAAGCAGAGGTTTTTGATATACAATCATACGGGGAAGCTGATTTCCCAACACCTGAAGAAGCAAATGATAGGATCTTGCATGCTAAGATTAAAAAAGGTGAGTTATTGGTTATGGTATCTTGATACGTTTCCTGGAAATCCCCTTGAGGTCGGGACCAATATTTCTCTCGTGCTGGAGTGTGAAAGCGAATCAGAGATCCAGCATTTATACGAGACATTGCGTGAAAATGGAACAACCTTAATGGAACTTCAAGATACCTTTTGGGGTGCACGATTTGCTAAAGTCAAGGATTGCTTTGGCGTTCATTGGGACTTGAATTACACAAAATGAATCAAAAAAATGGCCGAAAAATACCAATAGTATTTCCGGCCATGTATTATTATTTAAAGTCTTTATTTTTGGTGAAAAAGTCTAAATGAACATATCAAAATAATATCATATATTACTCTTTTGAATGCCTCTTATTAAATCACGTGAAGATAATTCAAGACATTTTTGCCGATCAGTAAAATGGTGACGCAAATAAATAATATACGTACATAGGCAGCACCTTTTTTTATCGCAAAGTTCGATCCTACTAATGCTCCGACAACCATTGCGAAGCCCATCGGAATTCCATAGACAAAATTGACTGACCCCATTGATAAGAAAATAATAAGTGCGGCAATATTGCTACCAAAATTAAGTACTTTTGCATTTCCAGCAGCCTGAACAAAATCAAATCCAATAATCAAAAATGAAAACAATAAAAAAGAGCCTGTACCAGGACCAAGAAAACCATCGTAAAAACCAATAGCAAATATTGCGATGATCAACATAATCATTTTCTTTCGTTTTAACCCTTTATATTTTGCGTCTTTACCCCAATCCTTTTTTAAAATCGTATAAATTGCGACGATAACTAATAAGATTAATATGAGCGGCTTTAGGATTTCAGGGGAAACAAAATGAACCACATATGCCCCTAGAATCGCACCAATCACAGTAAGCGGAAAAAGCTTCATGACAAATTTGAAATTCACTTTTCCAGCTCGAATAAATGAGATTGTACTCGTTAAAGAGCCCATCGAGCTTGCCAATTTATTAGTAGCAAGGGCTGCTGAAGGTGATATCCCTGTAAATAATAAAGCAGGAATGGAAATTAACCCTCCTCCGCCTACAACAGAGTCAATGAACGCAGCAATAAAACCAGCAAGTATTAAAAACAGCAAAGTATAGAGATTAATTTCCTCCATATATTCTCCTCCCTTCAAAAACAATAACTCTATTATACTCCCACTTTCTGTATCTGTATTTCTGGAATTTTAATGAAAATGAATTCTACCGATTACTCTTTTTCATTTAGAAATTCAAACAGTTTTCCCTCTGAAGTTACCGTAAAACCGTGTCGTTTTAGCAACGCAGCCGTAACTCCATTCCCAACCTTTTTCTTCCCCTTAAATCCACCATTATAAATCGTCGAACTCCCACAGGATGGACTGTCTTCTTTTAAAACTACAAGTGTGGCACCTGCTTCTTGAGCCTTATTTAATGTTAAATTTGCCCCCTTTATGTACAAATCCGTTACATCCCTACCAGACTTTTCGATTATTTTTGCTTTCCCATTAAGGACATCTTCACCATCACCGCCTATTATCTCAGCAGGTTCTCTGGGAGTTGAAAAGCCACCAAGCAACTCAGGACATACAGTGATTGCCTTTTTTTCTTCTAACAATCTCAGAATTCTATTATCTAAGCTATGTGTACCATTGTATCTTACCTCTAAACCTGCTAGACAAGAACTTACTAAAATCATTAAAATCACCTCATCATATTAGCTTAACAATATTTTACCATTCTTCTTAAATAATATTATTTGAACGATTAAAATCTGCTGAAGATTGTTATGCTCGATTTATTAGCTACGGGGGTCGATTTATTAGCGTGTAGGTCGATTTATTAGCGCGTTGGTCGATTTATTGGCGTGTAGGACGAATTATTGGCGCCAAGGACGATTTATTGGCGTGTAGGTCGATTTATCAGTGCAAATGTCGATTTATTAGCGTGTAGGTCGATTTATTGGCGTGTAGGTCGATTTATTAGCGCGTAGGTCGAATTATTGGCGCCAAGGTCGAATTATGAGCGCCAAGGACGATTTATTGGCGTTATAGGTCGATTTATTAGCGCGTAGGACGAATTATTGGCGCCAAGGACGGATTATTGGCGTGTAGGTCGATTTATTAGCGCGTAGGTCGAATTATTGGCGCCAAGGACGGATTATTGGCGTGTAGGTCGAATTATTGGCGCCAAGGACGGATTATTGGCGTGTAGGTCGATTTATTAGCGCGTAGGTCGAATTATTGGCGCCAAGGACGAATTATTGGCGCCAAGGACGGATTATTGGCGTGTAGGTCGATTTATGAGCGTGTAGGCCGATTTATTAGCACCAAGGACGAATTATCCGCAAAAAAGGTCAAATTCCACCAACCAAATCAAAAAAAAGCGCTTGCAGAGAAACTATTTCTCGGTAAGCGCTTCATTTATTCAGTTGGTTGAGTTTAATGATAACAATTGGTACGTAATGGTGGTTTTTTCGTTGGTCCATTCAACTTTTTGAATAACTGCTGTTCCGCTTGAGTCAGATTGAATAGTTTTACGGACGTCAATTGGAATGTCGATTGGATATAGCCGATAGCCTGCTTTTGTTAGGCTGAAAATATTTTCTTGTTCTCGAATTTCGTTTCCTTTTGTAACGATCATGGTGTTGAGTTCCATAGGCATGCCCATGTATATCTCCTCCTCTGGCCAATGTATACTTCATTCTAACATTATTCCGTTTTATTTTTCATCCAAGTTGTTAAATCTTCGACTACTTTTCTGTTGACGGCTGGCGGGAAGTAATGTGTGAATTGAGGAAAATACCAGCTTTCTACCTCTTTATCATGGGTTTTCAACCGTTTTTCCAGCCGGTACGCATGTTCAACCGAGACATTGTCATCCAGTTCACCATGAATAATCAGAACAGGAACATTCAATTCTTCAATCGCAAACAACGGAGTCCGGAATTCATATTGGTCTGGGTATTTTTTAGGCGTGCCTCCAATGACTCGCTTCATCATGCGGCGCATATCGACCCGTTCTACATAAGTTAAAAACATATCTGACACACCGCCCCACGTTACAATTGACGCCGCATTCTTACAATAGATTCCAGTCCAAAGCGCCATGATGCCGCCACGGGAAAATCCGAGAATGTGAATATGTTCCTTATTCACTCGGGGATGTTGCTCAAGCAGCTTGAATCCAGATATCGCATCGAACCGATCTTCGCCGGCAAAATCCTCATCGCCCTCGCCACCTTGATTCCCCCGGTAAAAAGGGGCAAATACGATAAATCCTTCTGCAGCATACTGGATAATTCTTGCAGGCCTCACCTTGCCTACATTTTTAATTCCACCTCGTAAATATAAGAAGGCATCGTGCATCTCACCATCCACCGGTTCAGCTAGCAATCCCTTAACCTTCAAGCCCTGTGATATGTATGTAATTAAATAAAGATGGATTTCTGGATGCGGTGATGGAAACCGCTGTTTTGAAATAATCGATCCGTTCTCCAATTTCCACGCCCCTTTCTCTTTCCTTTATTGTAAAACATCCAACAGTTTTTATCCCCTGATAGGCATTCACATATTTTTTCTCCCGTTCATACGATAAGGTAGGCAAAATACCTATTTATGAGGAGGAAAGAATTTTGAAAAAATGGTGTAAAGCAGGTGTCATGTTTTTGCTCATGTGTTTGCTTCTGATTCCGCTTGGAGCATGCGGCAGCAAGGAAAAAGAAACAACGAAGGTCAGGGTTGCCGAAGTGACCCGCTCCCTTTTCTATACACCGCAATATGTCGCGATTGAAAAGGGATTTTTTAAAGATGAGGGCTTATCTATTGATTTAAAAACGACAGCAGGCGGCGACAAGACGATGACCGCTCTCATTACGAATGGAGCGGACATTGCTCTCGTGGGCTCTGAAACATCGATTTATGTGGCGCAGGGATCAGACGACCCGGTCATAAACTTTGCTCAATTAACGCAAACAGATGGAACGTTTCTTGTTTCACGTGAAAAAATTGACAATTTCAATTGGGATATGCTGAAAGACTCCACATTTCTTGGTCAGCGTAAGGGCGGAATGCCGCAGATGGCCGGCGAGTTTGTGTTGAAAAAACATAACATTGACCCGCAAAAGGATTTGAATCTCATCCAGAATATTGATTTCGCTAATATCTCAACTGCATTCGCTTCCGGTACAGGTGATTTTGTACAGCTATTTGAACCAACTGCCAGTGTGTTTGAAAAAGAAGGAAAAGGCTATATCGTCGCTTCTTTCGGCACCGAGTCTGGTCATCTTCCTTATACGGTTTATATGGCTAAACAAAGCTATTTAAAGGAAGACAAAGAGACCGTTCAGAAATTCACGCGAGCTTTGAAAAAAGCACAGGACTGGGTTCAGGAAAGTGATGCATCAGAAATTGCTAAAGTCATTCAGCCCTATTTTGAAGATACCAATCTAGACACGATGGAAACAGTCATCAACCGCTACAAAGAACAAGGCTCCTTTGCCACTGATCCCATTCTTGATGAAGAAGAGTGGAACAATCTGCAAGACATCATGGACGAAGCCGATGAGCTCCCTTCAAGAATTAGCCATGATGAACTGGTAAACACCGATTTTGCTGTAAAAGTATCAAAGTAGCTAGAGGTAAGGAGGATGTCCGATGAGCTTTTTAAAAATCCAAGACATTCACCATACTTATTTTTCAAATAAGACGGCAGCGACCGCACTCGCGGACATTTCCCTCGACATTGAAAAAGGTGAATTTGTCTCTTTTCTTGGTCCGAGCGGCTGCGGAAAGACGACCCTGCTTTCCATCATCGCCGGACTATTCCCGCCCACTTCGGGAAAGATCCTGCTCGAAAACAACCCGCTGAAGGCCGACAGTGACTTATCAATCGGCTATATGCTGCAACAGGATTATCTTTTCCCATGGAAAACGATTGAAGAAAATGTTTTATTAGGATTAAAGCTGATTAATAAGAATGAAGGCCTGGAGAGAATAAAGACGTTGAAACTGTTGAGTGATGTTGGATTGGGAGGCACCGGAAAATTATATCCGCGTGAACTTTCCGGAGGGATGAGGCAACGAGCTGCTCTGGCACGAACACTCGCAGTGGACCCAAAAATCCTCTTGCTTGATGAACCGTTTTCGGCCCTAGATTACCAAACGAAGTTGAAGCTTGAAGACCTTGTTTTTGAAACTCTGAAATCTTTTGGAAAGACGGCAGTGCTTGTCACCCATGATATTGGTGAAGCCATCGCAATGAGCGACCGGATTTATCTATTTTCCGCGAAGCCAGGCAGAATTTACAAAACTTTTGAAGTACCTGATGAACTACGCGAACTAACACCTTTTCATGCCCGTAATCACCCACACTATTCGGTATTATTCCAAACGATCTGGAAGGAGCTTGAGAGCCTTGAATATTGAACAGCTTCATAGCCAGTATAAAACCTCTTTGAAAAAGGAAAACAGGCTAATTCGCTTTTATCAGATCCTGATTTTCATTGTCTTTTTCAGCAGTTGGGAACTTTTTTCTCGGATGAAGTGGATTGACCCGCTCATCTTCAGTTCGCCCTCTAAAGTGTGGCATCTATTTATAAAGAAATTAGGTGACGGAACACTTCTTTCCCATTCAGGCGTGACCCTATTCGAAACCGTGCTCGGCTTCATCATCGGGACACTGCTTGGAACGATACTTGCTTCCTTGCTCTGGTGGTCGCCGAGGTTGTCGAAAACGCTCGACCCGTATCTCGTCATTTTAAATGCAATGCCAAAAGTCGCCCTCGGACCTATTATCATCGTAGCATTCGGACCAGGTTTCCCGTCAATCATCTCGATGGGAGCGATCATTTCCATTATCATCACCACTATCGTCGTCTACACAGCATTTCGCGAAGTTGATCCTAACTACCTAAAGGTACTGCAAACATTTGGTGCCACAAGGGCTCAGTCCTTCCGGGAAGCCATATTACCGGCATCCTTCCCGACTATTATCTCGACATTGAAGGTGAATGTAGGCCTCTCCTGGGTCGGCGTCATCGTCGGTGAATTTCTCGTCTCAGCAAAAGGACTCGGCTACTTAATTATTTATGGATTTCAAGTCTTCAATTTTACCCTCGTTATGCTCTCCTTGATGATTATTGCCTTCTTTGCGACAATCATGTACCAACTTGTCGAACTACTCGAGCGAAAATTAATCAAGGATTAACCTAACTGCCGATACTCGTCGGCAGTTTTCATATTTACCGGGTTTACTCGTGAATTAGATGGTTTTACTCGTGAGTTTTCGGGTTTTACTCGTGAATTAGATGGATTTACTCGTGAATCTATGCAATTTACTCGTACAAACCATCCAACCTCGCTAAACTCAACGGCACGATTTCATCTTTCATGATAAAACTAAACTCCTCACCTAGCACATCCGGCAACACATCCAATAGAATCGGTCCATCCGTTTCTAGATAATTTTCTTTCCACTCTATCTCACTCAACTTAGCAAAGTAAATCGATTTTACAAATGGCTTCACTGGATTATGAACTTTATACTGTCCCAAAAATTGCAGGTGTTCCACCACTCCTCCGGTTTCTTCATACACTTCCCGCTTGGCCGCTGCTTCAATTGATTCCCCAGTCTCCCTCTTTCCGCCAGGAAATTCCAATCCCCGCTTACGGTGTTTCGTCAATACCCACTTTCCTTTAATTCTGCAGAGCACGAAAACATGCCAAGCTTCCCCAAAAACAGGATCCACGGAGAATTCCACCTTATATCCGTTCATATCACAAAACTGTTTCATATTTCCCCTCTCTCTATTTAAGAAAAACTATTTCATTTTATTGGAGTCACCATTCATTATATGGAATAAAAATCCCGCTATCCAGCGAGAATTCTCTTCACATTGAAAAAAACGATGGCCTCTCAATATTCGAGGCCATCATCTGTTCGTTTTGCCTGTAAAATTCCCATACTCTCTATATGCCGCTTTCCTTCTTCAGTTCCAAGTTTATGAATCATTTCGTATATCTTTTGAAGCGTGATATCCTGTTTATCATTTTCCCGGTCAAAATGATATTGAAGATACGGGACGTGGGCGCGATAAAAGTTTTCTTCGCCAACTGAATAATTGTAATCAAATAACTCACGCAACTGCAGGATTTCGTTGTCGGTTGCTTCGATTTCAAAATTCCACTCAGAACCTTCCCTATCTTGTGAGATTTGCCCAGTTGGGAGCCAAATGTAATACGTTTTCCTATTTTCAGACACATCCATCCACCCTTTCAATAAATCCTACGCTTATTTTTTCACGTAACTCTCCACTTCATACAATGGAAAATTTTGTTTACAGAAGACCAAAGATGTTAAATAATAGATTAAAGTATCTTTCATAGGGTAAAACATATAATATAGGCAAGCATCCCTACAAATTTTTATATGCACCCAGAGGTTTTTTTGATAACCTACATATAAAGAGATAACGGATTTCTAAAAAATGTGAGGTGAAAGTTTTGAAGTTAATTGAAGAATTATACAATATGTACCGTAATAAGTTGACCGGTGATGAAGAAGACATTGATATGCTTACTTTTGCGGTTCTGGAACAACTGGACAGGAAGGAAATTTTCGAATTGCTTCAAGAGATGGATGATCAAGAACTAACCAATCTAATGGGCCTTTACATTATTGAAACGTTAAAAGGGAAGTTCGCTCAAAACAGCATGAACGATACGAAACCTACACATTTTCCACCTCGGAATATTCATTAATACATACCATTCAGGTATCCCTCTTTATGGGATGCCTTTTTTCTTTCCGCTTTATGAAAGTTATTGGTGAAATAGACACAGAACCTCTTTCTATCGTACAAATATATTAAAAAAAGCCCTACCGAAGTAGAGCTTTTCAAAAGAAACCTTAATGTCCTAAATACGCACGCAGCATCCATGCATGTTTGTTTAAGCTTTTCTTCATGCCTGTCAGCATATCAGCTGTAACCGGATCTTCTTCTTCAGCAACTGCGATAATTTCTAGGAACTCTTCGGAAAGCTTCTCGAAATCGCTGATGACACTTTGCACCATATCTTCTGTATTTTCGGTCCCTGTTGCTTCTTCAATAGTAGTCAATTCCAAATATTCTTTAAGCGTAGCAACTGGTTTTTCACCAATGGCTAAAAGTCGTTCAGCCAGCTCGTCATAATTAGCTGTCACTTCTTTATATAATTCTTCCAATTTTTGGTGAAGTTCAAAGAAGTGCGGTCCATTCACGAACCAGTGGTAATTGTGAATTTTCGTATAAAGAACACTGAAGTTTGCAATTTCCTTATTCACTAAAGTTCCTAATTTTTTCTGAGCCATAAATATCTACCTCCGTAAGTTGGTTATACCTTTATATTTCCCTCTATTCGAAAATTGAAACATTATCTGACTCGGTTCTTATGCTAAAATGAATCTAAATTGTGAACGTTAGGAGCTGTAAAGTATGATTACGGTTTTAGTTATCTCCATTATTGTGATTCTGATTGTATTGGCCTTATCGGTCCTAACAATCGGAAAAGGTTACAGCTACAAGCATACAGTGGATCCGGTCGATCCTTTGCCTGAGGATGAGGGAAAAAAAGAAGAACCCGAAAAATAAAAAAAGTTCCTGTCACAAATGGACAGGAACTTTTTTATTAACCGAAAACTTTATGAAGATCTTCTTTATCTTGTGACAGCCAGAAATTCATTAATTTCTTAGCTCCTTCAAGATCATGCAACTTCGCTTGGCCGCATTGTTTTTCGTTTGCAGCAGGAATTTCTGTAATTGTAACAGCATCCTTGAATGTATCTTCAAGAACATCGATGATTTCCGTCACTGTCGGCTCGCCGCTGACCACAAGGTAATATCCTGTTTGACATCCCATAGGTGATATATCGATAATATCAAAATGATCGAACCGCTCAGAATGCTTACGGATATTGAAAGCTAGCAAATGTTCTAATGTGTGGATTGTATCCGGCTTCATCGCTTGTTTATTCGGCTGACAAAAACGGATATCAAATTTATTAACAACACCATCTGTTCCAACCTTATGGACACCGCAATGTCTAACATATGGGGCTTTAACAGCGTTATGATCTAATTCAAAGCTTTCAACTGAAGGCATTTAATTCACTCCTTAATTGTATGTCATTTCTATTTTACCTTGAATTACAATATATTTCACCCTTTTAAATTAATTCCCATTATTTCAATCGGATTTATCCTTGCGCTTGTTCCTTTATTAACCTTATTGGAAACAAAAAAAATATGCTATAATTAACGGTATTGAATTTTACTCGAAAAGAGATGAAAACGTCTTGCTGAAAAAAGTATTAATGGGAATTATCTGTATTTACCAAGTTGTGATTTCACCATTAAAACCGCCTACCTGCCGTTTTTACCCAACTTGTTCCCATTACGGTTTGGAAGCGATAAGTCGATTCGGACCGATAAAAGGAAGCTGGTTAGCCATCGTCAGGATTCTTAAATGCCATCCTTTTCATCCAGGCGGTATTGACCTCGTTCCCGAAAAAAAGAAAAAGGGTGAAGATCACTAGAAAAAAACCTTGCTTTCTTGTGTAATCTTTTGTATTATACAGAAGTCAAATCGTAATCATTTCGTTTTTAAATTATAGATCTCAAATCGTAATCAATACGAATTATCTAAAAAGGAGAGTTTTATATGAAAAAAAGTGTACTTCTCTCCCTTTTTCTGGTTACAGCGCTATTTCTTTCAGGCTGTGGCAATTCAAAGGGAGAAACTACTGATACTAATAAAGACATTTTAAACGTGTACACTACCGTTTATCCTTTGCAATACTTCACAGAAGCAATTGGTGGAGAGTACGTAAACGTCGAAACTGTTTATCCACCTGGTACTGATGAACATTCATTTGATCCCTCTCAAAAAGATATTGTAAAAATGGCTGAATCAGACCTATTTTTCTATATTGGTTATAATCTTGAAGGCTTTGTCACAAAAGCAGAACCGATTTTAAGCAAAGAAGGCGTCACTACAGTCGCTATAGGTGAAACGGTTCATTTAGATGAAGATGAGCATGCACACGAAAACGAGCATGCGCATGAAGAAGACGGCCATGATCATGGTGGCGTTAATCCCCATTTGTGGCTAGATCCCATCTATTCCATTGAAATGGCAAAAAGCATTAAGGACGAATTAACGAAGCAAATGCCTGAACAAAAAGACTACTTCGACAACAAATTCAACGAACTTACTGTAAAACTTAAAGCTCTTGATGAAAAATTCGCTACGACAATTAAATCGGGTCGTACCAATAAGATTATCGTTTCTCATTCCGCATATGGTTATTGGGAAGAACGATACGGACTTGAACAAATTGGCGTCACCGGCCTTACGTCTTCAAACGAGCCTTCTCAAAAAGAACTAGGGAAAATCGTAACAATGGCCGACAAAGAAAATCTTCACTACGTCATCTTTGAGCAAAATATCAGTTCTAAACTGACTGAGATTATTCAAAAGGAAATGGGTGCGAAATCACTTGAGCTTCATAACCTTTCCGTCTTGACAGATAAAGATATCGAAGCCGGTGAAGATTACTTTAGTTTAATGGAAAAAAATATCAAGACGCTACAAACTGCGTTGCAATAGACAAAGAAGAGGCAGACTCAAATGGGTCCGCCTCTTCTTTGCTATTGCCATTTTTATAGTTTAAAGTTTCTTTCTTTGTCTCGAGCTATACATGGCTCAAGATGTAAAGTGTTCCGTTGACACCTGTTCCTTCTGAAAACATGGCAATCGCTGTGCTGCCTATCCGGTTCTTCTATTTCTCTAAGTGTTTTTCACGGATTCTTTCCATTTTTTCCATCAGTTTCGTCCCAATTGTAGACTCGAATTCCGGATAGATGACCGTCATTTTATCCATCCACTCTTTTTTTTCTTCATCAGATAATGTGTATATGTCGATATTGGATTTTTTCTCAATTTCTCGAAGCTGAGCTTGATTCATTTCATTGGACTTGATCCATAGCCAATTCGTTGTATCGTCCATTGCCCGCTGAATTTGTTGCTGAATGTCCACCGGAAGCTTGTCCCAAAACGGCTTATTCATCATGACAACATAGCCTAAATACCCGTGATTACTGATAGTTAAATATTTTTGAACTTCGTATAGTTTCTTGGAATAGATATTCGAAATCGTATTTTCCTGGCTGTCCGTTTTATTGATTTCCAGGCTTTTGAACGTATCATTAAATTCCAGCTTAGATGTTGTGGCCCCAAAATGCTGAAATTGGCTTTCAATCACCGTACTTGGCATAATCCGGAAGTTCTTCCCTACAAAATCTTCTGGATGGCGAATTGGCTTATTGCTTGTAATTTGCTTGAAGTTATTCGACCAGAATGCTAGCCCTTCTATATCTATCGTATTTAACTGATCTAGTAGCTCATCTCCCACTTCTCCATTCAATGCTTCCTGTAAGGCGGCATCCGTTGGAAAGACATAGGGCAGGTCCAAAAGCATCCACTTTTTCGATATGCTTGTAATTTTAGAAGTGGTCGGGGCAATCATCTGCACCTTATTTTCGTGTAAAGCATTGATTTCTTCATGATCACTATATAAAGATTGATTAGGGTAGACTTCAATTTTGACACGGTGATTGGTATATTCATCAACAAGATCTGCAAATCGGTTCGCTGCTAGCCCTTTAGGCGTATTTTCAGCGACTACATGGCTGAACTTAATTACAATTTGATCTTCCATTCCTACCTGCTCTTCATCCTTAGGCAGATCAAAATTGGAGCTAGAAAAGAACGATTGAAATGAAATATATACCGCAATCAGCAACCCTATTCCAATTAAAACAAAGTACCCCCAAAAAGCACGCATATTGACATCTCCTTACCGCTCGCTTCACAGTATATCTATTCTATCACAGCCTTTTTCCTGTCGTAATACAATGCGCGAAAAATAGCGAAAAGTGTTAGAAATTCTGTTACTATTAAGTATAGAAGTAATGGAGGAAAAATAATGGATAAATCCTTTCATATGCCGATTCAATTGAAGATTACCCTGCTATCATTCGTAATCGTAGCTTTTTCGATTCTAATAGGCGGGATTTTTATATTTGGAAACATCGTTTCAATCAGGGAGGATGAAATTGGCAAACGCTCCATGATTACAGCCCATACCATTGCCGAACTACCTGAAGTACAAAAATTAGTCCGTGAATCAGAAGGTTGGACAAAACTAAACCCTATGATTGAAAACTTAAGAAAAATTCATCAAGCTGATTATATAGTTGTGCTGAACAATCAACATATTCGCTATTCCCACCCGGTTTTCAGCCAATTGGGAACACAATCAAAAAGCAACGACGAAAGCGCTGCTTTTGCTGAACATGAATATCTATCAAAGGCTTCTGGCGAACTTGGAATTTCAGTCCGTGCATTTGTCCCGATCCTTGATAAGGAAAATGAACAAATCGGTGTCGTTCTCGTCGGAAACATATTACCGACAATTCCCGAATTAATCATGGACTTGAAAGGCCAAATCGCGATTATTCTATTACTTACACTGCTGTTCGGCGTATGCGGCTCCTGGCTCATGGCCAGACGGATAAAAAAAGAAACCTTTCAACTTGAGCCTCATGAAATTTCAAGAATGTTAGTCGAAAGGACCGCTGCCTTTAATGCGATGCATGAAGGTGTCATTGCAATAGATAATAATCAAACCATCACAATTTTTAATGAAAAGGCAAAGCAAATGCTAAATATCAGTGGCGCGGTGATTGGCAAGAATATCAATGACATTATTAGTGATACCCGCCTGCCAGAAGTGCTAGACCGGACATCTCCTATCTTCAATCAGGAAATTTCGGTTCAAAACAGAAACCTTCTAAGCAACCGGGTACCTATTAAAATAGCCGATAAAACCATCGGAGCTGTGGCAATCTTTCAGGATCGTACCGATGTAGCGAAGCTTGCTGAAGAATTGACGAGTGTCAAAGCATTCGTTGAAGCCCTACGTGTTCAAAACCATGAACATATGAATAAACTTCATACGATAGCAGGATTGATTCAACTTGGGAATTTAGATGATGCACTACAGTACATTTTTCAAATTACAGAAGAGCAAGAGGAATTGACCAGGTTTTTAACGAAGCACATTCACGATGATAATTTAGTGGGGCTACTATTAAGTAAAATCTCCTTAGGGCGTGAACTTGGAATCGAACTCATCATGGATAAACATACGAAACTGGACCGCTTTCCAAATGATATGGATCATCATGATTTCGTATTGATTATCGGGAACTTGATAGAAAATTCCTTTGCAGCCCTCAAACATTTATCAGAAGAACCAAAGCAAGTCTACCTATCCATCTATCAGGATGAACAGCATTGCCAAATTGTACTTGAAGATAATGGGTCCGGTATCCCCGAGGAGATTCACAAAGATATATTTGAGTATGGTTTTACAACAAAAGGTGCGGAAGGATCAGGAATTGGTCTCTATCTTATAGACCAAATTGTAAAAAAAGCGAATGGCGAAATGAGTTTTACAACACGTCCTAATGAAGGAACAAGCTTTTTTCTTTCTTTTCCCATGCATGATATAGAGGAGAACCAAAATGACTAACCAAATTCGCGTACTTTTAATTGAAGACGACCCAATGGTCCAAGAGGTAAACAAGCAGTTCATTGAGCGGCTACAAGCATTTAAAGTCTTTGATACAGCTTCCAATGGACTTGAAGGTCTTGAAAAAATCAGGCAATCTAAACCGGATCTTGTCATTTTGGACATCTTCATGCCTTCTTTAAACGGGGTAGATACACTCTATCAAATAAGAAAAGAACAAATTGATGTGGATGTCATCATCATTTCGGCAGCTAATGACCAGAAAACCATCCGAAAAATGATACAAAACGGGGCTTTTGACTATTTAATTAAACCATTTAAATTCGAGAGACTAAAACATACACTTGAGCAATATTATGCTTTTCGTATGGAAGTTGAACCCGACCATCAGATTTCTCAAAATCAACTCGACCGAATTCTCTTTCAAAATAAAACATCTCCTGAAACGAGTCCGAAATACGATGTTCCTAAAGGGTTAAATGGTGCGACCCTTGAGCAGGTCACAAAATTCATAAAAACTCAGCCTGGATCTTTATCTGCGGAGGAAGTGGCCGATGGAATTGGAATTGCCAGAGTAACAGCCCGTCGCTATCTAGAATACTTACACGGCGAGGACGTTCTGCAGCTTGATGTCCAGTACGGCAGCATTGGCCGTCCAGTTAATCGATACCGTCTAAAAAAATCTTAGAACATATGGGGACCTACTAGAACCATAGCGGTTCCCTTTTAGCTTCTTAACCTACGCTCCCGTTGTTCTGTTATATATGCCCCACTTTCTCTTCAAGAGAAACAATTCACACTCAGCCAATGCTGTAACTTCTTTAATGACAAAATCCGGAACGCCTCTTCTTAATAGAATTTCTGCAATAAGGTATGGCTTTTTCATATACTCTCCCCTCCCTATTCCTTAGTTGTTTCACTTTTCTCTATTATACAAAATAATCCATAAAAGGAAAAATAGACAAAGCCCCATTTTTCGAAAAAAATATGACTTTTGGAGAATTAGGAATTACTTATTTTTAAACACCGTATCTGTTTTATGAGTCGTTTTATTTAGAGGAATAAGATGAATAGGGTAAAAATCCATTTGTATCATACTATTAAAAAAGTTTATTAAGGGGTGGATTTTAATCCAAGATTGTTTTATTTGTTACTAACACACAGGAATCATTCAGACGGATGGAGGTACAATTTTCGGGGAAAATGATGATTATGTTGGACATATTAATCATTACGAACAATCAAATTATTCAGGTTATATTATAGTTGGCTTCACAAGATACAACCCTATCTTTTGCGGTATGAATATAGAAGAAAAAGCATTTGGGTTCACTAAGACAAGTGATAGAAATGTATTATTAGACAGTAGAAAGCGGAACATATTTATTCACGTGCCTCCCTTCATTCTATTTCCTATCTTCATATGCATCTAGCTCCTCGCTTGTTATCCAAACAGCCTAAGGAATATTAAAGACGATGGCCTTACGAATTAAAAGTACATTCAAAAGAGGAGGTGCGAATTGCACCTCTTTGTCGTTTTACCGGTACAGCTTACTATAGGTCGTCAATTCATTTAGTCGCTTTTCATTTATGGCAAAACCGATTCCTGCTTTTTCCGGAACCTGAATGACGCCACTTTCGACGATGACTTCCGGTTCAATAATATCCTCTTCCCAATAGCGGGACGATGATGATATGTCCCCCGGAATTGTAAAGCCTTTTAATGTGGCTAGCGCGATATTATGAGCTCGGGATATGCCAAATTCAATCATGCCTCCGCACCAAACGGGCACGTTTTTTTCCACGCATAGATCATGGATTTTGACCGCTTCCGACCAGCCACCTACTTTGGCCATCTTAATTGTAATTACCCCGCAGCTCTCGAGTAAAAGTGCATTTTTCGCATCATGATAGGAATTGATGCTTTCATCAAGACAAATTGGCGTCTGCAGCTGCTTTTGCAAAACAGAATGTTCGACTATGTCGTCATGCCCTAGTGGTTGCTCAATCATCATCAACTTGAACGCATCAAGCTTTTGCAGGTGCGAAGTGTCTTCAAGCTTGTACGCCGAATTGGCATCCGCCATTAACGGGATATCAGGATAGGTGCGTCGAATTTCTGATAGAAACTCCAAGTCATTTTTAGGATTGATTTTTATTTTATACCGCTGATACCCGAATGCGGAAAAATCGTCAATCTGACGCATCGCATCACCGATATTATCCGATGCAACGACAACACCAGCCGTAACTTCGCTCCGTTCCCCTCCAAACAACTGTCCGAGGTAGAATCCCTTCTGCTTCGCATATAAATCCCAAATCGCCTGATCTAGAGCTGACTTCGCCATCGCATTCCTTCTTATTCCGCTCCATAAGCTTGGCAGTTCATTAGGGTGCTTAAACTGACCAGCCAATGTCAAAGGAATTAAGAAATCCTCCAACATATGAAAGCAGGTTTTAACCGTTTCCTCGGTATACCAAGGACTTGTAAATGGCACCGCTTCACCGTATCCGATTAGCCCATCTTGATCTTTGGCTTCGACAACAATCACTTCGCGTTCGCTTACCATCTCGAGGTGGGTCTTAAACGGTTGCTTTAAAGGGGCCGTAATGAGCCGTAATGAGATGGAGGATAACTTCATCGTTGTTTCCCCACTCTCTTCTTCAATTCCCTTCGCAGCAGCTTACTCGCACCATTCCTGGGAAGCTCCTCACAAAAAATAACATTCCGGGGAATTTTATAAGCAGCCAAGGAGTCCCCGCAATAATTCAAAAGCTCGGTCTCTTTCAACTCTGCACCTTGATGTAAGACGACAAACGCGAGTGGTACCTGTCCCCATTTTTCATCGTCTGTTCCCGTAACTCCCGCCTCGAAAACAGCCGGGTGCTTACTTAGAACATTTTCAATTTCAGCCGGATAGACATTTTCGCCACCGGAGATGATTAAATCGGAGCGTCGGTCAAGCACATACAAAAAGCCTTCTTCATCAAGATAACCAAGATCCCCAGTATAAAGCCATCCCTCCGTAATCGCTTGCTGTGTCGCATCCAATCGTTTGAAATAACCTTTCGTCACATTCGGACCTGAAACAACAATTTCACCCGCTACACCAGGTTCACAGGTCCTACCGTCCTTAACTATCCGTAACTGCGAAGGAAACAAAGGTTTCCCCGCCGACCCGATTTTTGTCATGCTATATTCCGGTGCAAGTGTTACAATCTGCGAAGATGTTTCAGTCATCCCATACGTCTGATAGACAGGAATCCCTTTTCCCTTACATACTTCAAGCAAATGAACCGGTGCCGGGCCGCCGCCTAACAGCATACAGCGGAAGGTTTCTGGATAGCTTGTCTTTCCTAAATCATGCAACATCCGGTTCAGCATCGTCGTCACGACCGAAATAATCGTCACGCCATTTTCCTGAATGCTCCGGTTCGCTTCTCGTTCATCAAACTTCTCTACCAGCACGACCTTCATACCATAAATTACATTTTTCATCAAAATAGACAGGCCGCTAATATGAAAAATCGGGACCGCACAATACCATGTATCTTCTTCCCTCAATCCAAGATTCAACATAGAACCAACCGCACTCCACCAGTGGTTGCCGAATGTTTGTATTACACCCTTTGGATTACCCGTTGTACCCGATGTATACATAATCGTAGCTGTATCTTCAAGATTAAACTCATGGAGAAATTCTGTCGTGCCTTCTTCGGGTAATTCTTCCTTTAAAAGAATCTGGAAACCCGTGAGAATGTCACGAATATCGGAGAGTTTTTCAGAGAAGGAATCCTCCGATATCAGACGTACTGCCTCACTATCCTCGATCTGCCAGGAAAGTTCTTTTGCCGTTAACTTATTATTCAGCATCACGATCTTCACACCCAGATAAAAGAGCGCATGAATCACGACGACACTATCTATATGATTCCGGAGCAAAACCGCGCATGATTCGCCAGCCTTCACACCTTTGTTCGCTAGCTTACCGGCCATTTTCCCTGTTAGAGTATGTAGTTCTAGAAAGGTATACGTACGCCCTTCAAATTCAATCGCCGGACGATCCGGTGATAGATGTGCCCGATTTTTCAGCCAGTTCGGCAACTTTTCTTCTGCCATCATTGCTTACCCTCCCATACATTTAGATATAGAAAACAGCCCGGCGATTATCCGCCAAGCTGTCTGTCTTATCGATTCACGCGTCTCATTAAGGGAAACGAGGGAATTGTCCGAAGTCCGGATCGCGTTTTTCTTTGAACGCATCGCGGCCTTCTTTTGCTTCTTCTGTTGTATAGTATAAAAGTGTAGCATCGCCAGCCAATTGTTGAAGACCTGCAAGACCATCTGTATCCGCATTCATCGCTGCTTTTAAGAAACGAAGTGCAGTTGGGCTCTTCTCAAGCATTTCTTCACACCATTTAACTGTTTCTGCTTCTAATTGGTCTAAAGGAACAACCGTGTTAACTAGTCCCATATCCAATGCTTCTTGAGCATTGTATTGACGACATAGGTACCAAATTTCACGTGCTTTCTTATGACCAACGATACGTGCTAAATAACCTGAACCATAACCAGCATCAAAGCTTCCTACGTTCGGCCCGGTTTGTCCAAAGACTGCATTGTCAGCGGCAATTGTTAAGTCACATACCACATTCAATACATTACCGCCACCAATCGCATAACCAGCAACCATAGCTACAACTGGTTTCGGAATCACACGGATCAAACGTTGCAAATCAAGTACGTTTAGACGCGGAATATTATCTTCGCCGACATATCCACCGTTTCCGCGTACTTTTTGGTCCCCGCCTGAACAGAATGCTTTGCCGCCTACACCCGTTAAAATAATAACTCCAATGCTAGAATCATCACGCGCTCTTGCGAATGCATCAATCATCTCAGCAGTCGTTTTTGGCGTGAATGCATTATGTACATGCGGACGGTTGATAGACACTTTCGCAATCCCATTATATTTTTCATATAAAATTTCATCATACTCACGTATTGTTTCCCATTGTATTGTCATCTAAAATCCTCCTTTAATTTCGCATTAAAAACTCACTTATTATTTTACCAAACTTTTCTCCATCTTCCACATGAATCGCATGTCCGGCATCATTAATTATTTTCCATTCAGCCTGTTTCAGCATTTTTTGCATCGATTCCGCAATCAGACAAAACTTGGGATCGAGTTCACCAGTAACAAGAAGCACTGGAAAATCAAGAAATTCTAGTTCTTCCCAATAGGAAGCCTGACTGCCGGTTCCCATTCCTAAAAGGCTACTGGAAAGGCCCGAAGGATTATTTTCCAAACGCTGCTGTCGAATCGCCGCCTGGGTTTTAGATGATAACCTTTTCTGACTTTCAAACAGCGGGATGTTTTCCCACTGATCGACAAACGCCTCGATGCCGTTTTCAAGAATCTTTCCGGCAAGCTTCTTATCATTACTTCTGCGGATTTCCCGCTCCTCTTCTGTTAAAAGGCCAGGTGAAGCGCTTTCTAACATCAATGTCTTTACGTACTCAGGATACAAACAGGCAAAGCCCAAAGCAAGCCTCCCTCCCATTGAATATCCAAGGATATGGGTTTTTGGGAAATTTAACTCATCCAAAATATGCTTAAGGTCCTCAGTCACTTGCTTCATCTTATACCGACGATAATCGGCTGGAGATGCAGTCCCTCCATGTCCGATAATATCGACCATGATCAAGGTATATCTTTCACGCAAAAGCGGGATGAGAAATTTCCATGTATCTCGATTTCCCGTAAATCCATGCAAAAGTACAAGAGGTTCTCCATTTCCCACTATTTCAACAGAATAAGTGACATCTCTGCAGACAATTTTCATGATATTCCCCTATCTAATACCACTTTTATTTCCTGGGAAACAAAATTCCACAAATTTCGATGCTTTTGCAAATTGGACTCCCTTTCGGTAGGTACTTCGATTATTTTCAAGCCTTGGATTTCAAACGACTCTGTAAATACCTGCTTCAGTTCATCCCAATTTTGCACCTTGCTGTATTTCCCGCCGTAAAGCTGTGCAGTATGGGAAAAATCAAGCCCGTGGGGAGTGCCGAATAACGTTTCGAAGTGTTCCCTATCATTTGCCTGTGGAAGGAAAGAGAATATACCGCCGCCGTCATTATTAATCAGCAAAATCGTGATATTTTGCTTTTGCAGCTTAGCCGCAAGCAATCCGTTCATATCATGGAAAAAGCTTAAATCTCCGATTGCGAGTACTGTATTTTCTGAAACGGTGCTTACGCCAAGCGCAGTAGAAACTACACCATCAATTCCGTTCGCTCCCCGATTTGCAAAGGTTTTGATTCCTTTTTCATTATTCAAAAAGAATGTATCCAGATCCCGTATTGGCATACTATTTCCGACGAATAACGTCGATTCTATTGGCATCATGTCCTGTATCAGCGAGAACAGCTTTCCTTCACTTAACTCCGCTTCATCACGGATGGAAGATAAGGCATTCTTCGTTGCTCCATTGACAGTTTGCCACAAACCAAGCCAGTTTTTCTCAGTAGCATTCGGAATTTTTTCACATACACGTTGGCAAAAATCTTTTTCTTCGCAGTAAATCATGTTGGTTGCCAGTCCTGCTGGTTCGCGCCATCCTGCTCCGCCATCAATGACCAAAGTAATTGCCTGTTTTTGTTTTTTCATGAATAACAATAAAGGTTTAGATACCGGCATAGAACCGAAACGCAACACTACATCCGGCCGGAAAGCTTCCTTGGCCGCTTCATCACGTAGAAATGTATCGTAGGTATCAATAATACCTTCTTTATCGTGTTTGCCACTTCTTAGCTGAGAAAGAGGGTCAGCTAGTATCGGGAAAGCAAGCTTCTCAGCTAAAGCTACAATTGCTTCCTTCATCTTTGGATGCCGTAATTCTCCACACACGATCATTCCTTGTTTCGCTTGTGATAACGTAGCTGCTAGCGCCTCTATATGTGAATCAGACAGTGATAGTGCACCATTTTCAATCATCACAGCCGGTGTCATTTTATTTTGCCTATATTCTTTAGCTTGTTCCAAATTTGGAATAAGTGGTTCACGAAGCGGGAAGTTCAAATGTACGGGTCCAGCTGGCTCAGTTGCCGCTGTCGAAACTGACCTTGCACCGATTGTTCTCGCATATCGCATCATTTCATCGGTACTTTCCGGAAGCGCCATTTCGACAAACCACTTCACTTGCCTTCCGTACAGATGAATTTGATCAATGGCCTGTGGAGCCCCTACATCACGCAACTCATGCGGACGATCAGCCGTCAGCACGATCAGTGGCACCCTTGAATAGTAAGCCTCAATGACAGCTGGGTAAAAGTTAGCAGCAGCTGTACCAGACGTACAAAGAAGTCCGACAGGTTTTTTTAATGCCTTAGCCAAACCAAGGGCAAAAAAAGCAGCCGAACGCTCATCCACATTAATATGAACTTCGATATCAGGATGTTCTACCAGCAGCAAAGCGAGCGGTGTGGATCGTGAACCTGGACTTACCACCACATGCTTCATCTTATTTTGTGCAAGCTCATCGACAAATGAAGCAGCATACGCTGTCAATGCATCTCGGTCATTCATTAAGATTTCCTCCTAAAGCACTTAGCATTGGATTAAATTTAATCCCCGTTTCCTGGAATTCACTTTCAGGTGTCGAATCTTCCACTACGCCGCACCCTGCAAAAAGCGATGCCTCATTATCCTGTAGTAGGGCGGAACGAATCCCAACTGCAAATTCCCCGTTCCCATAGGTATCGACCCAGCCCAATGGTCCCGCATAAAAGCCGCGTTCAAGACCTTCTATTTCTCGAATACGGGCGACAGCTTCTTCTTTCGGAAGCCCGCCCATAGCAGGTGTTGGATGCAGATTTTCTACAAACTCAAAAATCGTGACACCCTCATTGCAAATTCCACGGACCGGTGTATACAGATGCTGAATATGACGGTTTTTCATTAATTTCGGTTCGGTCGGAACGATTACCTTTTCACATACCGCCTCAAACGCATTTGATATCATCGAAACGACGTATTGATGCTCTTGTAAATTCTTTTGGTCATGAAGCAGTTCATCACCAAGACAAGCATCCTCTTCTACAGTTTTCCCCCGTCCCATCGATCCTGCAAGACAGGTAGAAAAGACTTCATTACCCTGCTTCTTTATCAAACGCTCAGGAGTTGCACCCACGAAACAGTCACCGCCCGCTTCCAAACTAAAAATATAGCTTAATGGCTGCTCAGCAATCAATTGCTCGAGTACTTTCTCTGAATCAATGGAGCGCTCAAACACAAGGCGCAGCTCTCTTGCCAAAACAATTTTGTCGAGATCTGTTGTCTTGATTTCCTCAACAGCCTCTGCAACCGTCTGCTTCCATTCCTTAGGTTTGACTTCCTTCTGCTTAACAAGAGTATTGGCACGCAGTTCGGTGCCATTCAAGCTTTCGATAAGGAAAGATTCCCGTTCATTTATCATATCTATGAAGAGTTTTTCTGAATCATCCGGTGAACAAAGTAGGTTTGTCGTTAAGTAAGCTTGCTCCCCCACTAGCGATAGCATGAAGGCAGGTATATAAAACAGATTGTCCCCGAATTGGTTCCAAAGGAGCGTACTGTTAGTTTCATAATCAAAAGAAAAGCCACCAAAGAGTAAAGGACCAGTTGCTTCTACATCGGTCACTCCTGTTTTGACAGCAGTATTCTGCAGTTTGATCCAGCTCATTTCGACTTCTCTATAACGGTCGGCATTTGATGCCGCTTGGAGTTTCTTAACGTTGCCTAAACCAGTAATGGTTATTTCTTTTGCAGGGTCCTCCCAGAAAAAGCGTTCACCCGCATACCGTTCTCTTCCAGCTTGATAAAATGAAAGGGGGTTGTTGCAATTTATTTTCTTAATATGACTGAATAGAACTTGACCATTCAAGTCCTTTGCCTTTTGTATAGCTGAAGCCAGTCCCTGAAACTGTTGAGTTTCTTCTGAGATAGCCAAAAAAATCCCCCCAAATGTACATTTTAAAAGCTTTTTAACCTATTTAAAGATACACCTCTCTTCAACCCAATGTCAATAAAACGCCCCTTTATCGAACGATTCATGACTGCTTTTTTCCTTATTATATGATTCTTAGTGAATGAAGTAGAATACCCTTGATATTGGAAGTGATCGTCTATGAAATTCAATTGACACTTCCCACCACTTTTCCTACACTAAATAGGATAACCTTTTGTGAACAATTTCAATATTTGATATAATTCAAGGGAACTAATAATGATTTTGAGGAGAGAAATAATGCAAACAGAATACGACGACCTTCCCCTTAAACGAACCTGGAAAATTTGGTGGGAGTTAATTCGTCCACATACACTTACCGCAGCTTTTGTTCCAGTCCTACTTGGAACTATGATTGCACTTTTAGAAGATGGCGTAAATTGGCTACTATTTGCAGCCATGATGATTGCAAGTATCCTGATTCAAGCTGCAACGAACTTATTCAATGAATACTATGATTTCAAGAGAGGCTTGGATACAGAAGAATCTGTTGGCATAGGTGGTGGCATTGTCCGTCATGGCATGACTCCAAAACTCATCATGACCTTAGCCCTTAGTATGTATGGCATCGCACTGATACTTGGAATCTATATCTGTGCTGTATCATCTTGGTGGCTTGCTGGGGTAGGACTGGTCTGTATGCTTGTCGGCTACCTTTACACTGGCGGTCCACTGCCTATTTCATACACACCATTTGGAGAACTTTTTTCTGGATTGTTTATGGGCTTTCTGATAATCTTGATTGCCTTTTTCATTCAAACTGGTTTTGTTTCTACCACAGCTATCTTAATTGCAATACCAAGCGGAATTTTAGTTGGGTTAATCAATTTATCCAATAACCTCCGTGACCATGACGGAGATAAGGCACACGGTCGAAAAACGATGCCTGTAGTAATGGGCAGAAAAAATGCCTTAACATTTATGGCGATTATGTTTGCCTTCTCTTACCTATGGCTAGTAGGATTAGTCCTAGCTGGAAGCGTTACAGCATGGATTTTGCTTGCCTTCCTAAGCATTCCGAAAGCCTTGGCAGCTATCAAAGGCTTCGTAGGTAAAACTTCACCTATTACGATGGTCCCTGCGATGAAAGCCACGGCCCAAACGAACACCTTCTTCGGCCTGCTTATGGCCATTGGATTATTCATCAGCTATCTTATTTAATCTCTAAGGACTGAGTCGATTTGACTCAGTCCTTTTTTGCTTCCTATCCAATTTGTTTCCCTCCCCTCCGATTCGGGTAATGAATAAGACACCCATCCAACCATTATTCAAATGAGATATAGACTTTCGAAGGAGTGAAATAAACATGGCAACCAAACAACAAACGCAACATTTAAAAAAAGAACTACTTATAGAAAAAGAAGAACTGAATAATAGGCTAAAAAATGATGAACAATCACTTCTAAATAAAAGTCAGACAGAATCTGTAGGGGAACTATCCTCCTATGACAATCATCCCGCTGACCTTGGAACCGAATTATTCGAAATGGAAAGAAACCAGGCACTAGATGAGCATGCACAATCTGAAATGGAAAAAGTCAAGAATGCATTGAATGCGATAGATGCAGGCTTCTATGGCCATTGTAAAACCTGTGATACTGAAATCCCTTTTGAACGGCTTGAAGCCATCCCTACCACTCTCTACTGTGTCGAGCACGCCCCAGAACGACCGACTATACAAGATCGACCAGTTGAAGAAGACGTACTGATTCCATCAAAGGGAAATAATTTTGAAAACCGTCATGGAAGTGAAATAGTAGATAAAGAAGATAGCTTTGGCGAAGTAGCCAAATTTGGTACATCTGAAACACCTGCGGATTACATGGGCGATCATGACAGCTATAATAATCTTTATAAAACAGAAGATGAAACCGATGGATTTCCTGAAGACTATGAAGGATTTGTAGCAAATGATATCGAAGGAAAAAAAATAAGGGGTATCCCGAATAAAAAGCAAAAGAACTATGAAGATACATTAGATGAAGAAAACGTTGAATCTCAGCTTGGAGACATTCCTTATAAACAAAAAGATAGTTATATCAATGAAGAGAAATAAATAAAAAAAAGAAGCATACAGAATGTATGCTTCTTTTTTATGACCCGTACGGGATTCGAACCCGTGTTACCGCCGTGAAAGGGCGGTGTCTTAACCGCTTGACCAACGGGCCAAATGGCGGAGAAGGAGGGATTTGAACCCTCGCGCCGCTCACGCGACCTACACCCTTAGCAGGGGCGCCTCTTCAGCCTCTTGAGTACTTCCCCATGGCTCCGCAGGTAGGACTCGAACCTACGACCGTTCGGTTAACAGCCGAATGCTCTACCACTGAGCTACTGCGGAACAATATGAATATGGTGGGCCTAAATGGACTCGAACCATCGACCTCACGCTTATCAGGCGTGCGCTCTAACCAGCTGAGCTATAGGCCCATAAATTGGAGCGGGTGAAGGGAATCGAACCCTCATCATCAGCTTGGAAGGCTGAGGTTTTACCACTAAACTACACCCGCGAAATGGGGCGACTGATGGGAATCGAACCCACGAATGCCTGAACCACAATCAGGTGCGTTAACCACTTCGCCACAATCGCCGTAATTTTTGAAATAATGGTGGCTCAGGACGGAATCGAACCGCCGACACAAGGATTTTCAGTCCTTTGCTCTACCGACTGAGCTACTGAGCCACATTTGTATTAAATTTTATAATGGCGGTCCCGACGGGAATCGAACCCGCGATCTCCTGCGTGACAGGCAGGCATGTTAACCGCTACACCACGGGACCTAATAATTGCGGGGACAGGATTTGAACCTGCGACCTTCGGGTTATGAGCCCGACGAGCTACCGGACTGCTCCACCCCGCGACGGTAATAATGAAACGATTTCGCATCAAGTTTTCGTGTAAATTGTTTCTTCCGCTTCCTCTATGTAAAGGTTGTTTCAAAACAACTTGCTGCTTTTAAAGAAATGGAGGAGGTAGAGGGATTCGAACCCCCGCGGGATTTGACTCCCCTGTCGGTTTTCAAGACCGATCCCTTCAGCCGAACTTGGGTATACCTCCGTGGCTAAAAAAATTACATGGTGGACCTTGTAGGACTCGAACCTACGACCGGACGGTTATGAGCCGTCTGCTCTAACCAGCTGAGCTAAAGGTCCTTATATTTATTGGTAGCGGCGGAGGGGATCGAACCCCCGACCTCACGGGTATGAACCGTACGCTCTAGCCAGCTGAGCTACACCGCCAATATAATATAAGTTTTGATGAAAAATGGTGGAGCCTAGCGGGATCGAACCGCTGACCTCCTGCGTGCAAGGCAGGCGCTCTCCCAGCTGAGCTAAGGCCCCATTCATTAGAAATCACGTGGTCGGGAAGACAGGATTCGAACCTGCGACCCCTTGGTCCCAAACCAAGTGCTCTACCAAGCTGAGCTACTTCCCGCAAAAAACATGGTGCGCCCGGCGGGAGTCGAACCTACAACCTTCTGATTCGTAGTCAGATGCTCTATCCAATTGAGCTACGGGCGCATATTAAGATGGTGCCGAGGACCGGAATCGAACCGGTACGGTAGTCACCTACCGCAGGATTTTAAGTCCTGTGCGTCTGCCAGTTCCGCCACCCCGGCACATACGAAAAGTGGAGCGGAAGACGGGATTCGAACCCGCGACCCCAACCTTGGCAAGGTTGTATTCTACCACTGAACTACTTCCGCATGAAAGATGCGGGTGAAGGGACTTGAACCCCCACGCCTTGCGGCGCCAGATCCTAAGTCTGGTGCGTCTGCCAATTCCGCCACACCCGCATAATATAATGGTGAGCCATGAAGGATTCGAACCTTCGACCCTCTGATTAAAAGTCAGATGCTCTACCAACTGAGCTAATGGCTCGTACGTTTAATAATAAAAGATGGTGCCGGCAAGAGGACTTGAACCCCCAACCTACTGATTACAAGTCAGTTGCTCTACCAGTTGAGCTACACCGGCAGGTGTAAAAATGGTGGAGGATGACGGGATCGAACCGCCGACCCTCTGCTTGTAAGGCAGATGCTCTCCCAGCTGAGCTAATCCTCCATATGTGTAACTGCTTGGCGGCGTCCTACTCTCACAGGAGGAAACCCCCAACTACCATCGGCGCTGAAGAGCTTAACTGCCGTGTTCGGAATGGGAACGGGTGTGACCTCTTCGCTATCGCCACCAAACAATGTTAACATTTTTTTAAGACATTTATTATTATAACGTCTTTTTGAAAAAATGCAAGAAGAAATTTTCATTCCTTCAAAACTAGATAATAAGAAGGTATTTCATTTTTTAAAGCGTGGTTAAGTCCTCGATCTATTAGTATCAGTCAGCTCCACATGTCGCCACGCTTCCACCTCTGACCTATCAACCTGATCATCTTTCAGGGATCTTACTAGCTTGCGCTATGGGAAATCTCATCTCGAGGGGGGCTTCATGCTTAGATGCTTTCAGCACTTATCCCGTCCGCACGTAGCTACCCAGCTATGCCTTTGGCAAGACAACTGGTACACCAGCGGTGCGTCCATCCCGGTCCTCTCGTACTAAGGACAGCTCCTCTCAAATTTCCTGCGCCCGCGACGGATAGGGACCGAACTGTCTCACGACGTTCTGAACCCAGCTCGCGTACCGCTTTAATGGGCGAACAGCCCAACCCTTGGGACCGACTACAGCCCCAGGATGCGATGAGCCGACATCGAGGTGCCAAACCTCCCCGTCGATGTGGACTCTTGGGGGAGATAAGCCTGTTATCCCCGGGGTAGCTTTTATCCGTTGAGCGATGGCCCTTCCATGCGGAACCACCGGATCACTAAGCCCGACTTTCGTCCCTGCTCGACTTGTAGGTCTCGCAGTCAAGCTCCCTTGTGCCTTTACACTCTACGAATGATTTCCAACCATTCTGAGGGAACCTTTGGGCGCCTCCGTTACTCTTTAGGAGGCGACCGCCCCAGTCAAACTGCCCACCTGACACTGTCTCCCACCCCGATAAGGGGCGCGGGTTAGAATTTCAATACAGCCAGGGTAGTATCCCACCAACGCCTCCACCGAAGCTAGCGCTCCGGCTTCTCAGGCTCCTACCTATCCTGTACAAGCTGTACCAAAATTCAATATCAGGTCAGCAGTAAAGCTCCACGGGGTCTTTCCGTCCTGTCGCGGGTAACCTGCATCTTCACAGGTACTATAATTTCACCGAGTCTCTCGTTGAGACAGTGCCCAGATCGTTACACCTTTCGTGCGGGTCGGAACTTACCCGACAAGGAATTTCGCTACCTTAGGACCGTTATAGTTACGGCCGCCGTTTACTGGGGCTTCGGTTCAAAGCTTCGCTTGCGCTAACCTCTCCCCTTAACCTTCCAGCACCGGGCAGGTGTCAGCCCCTATACTTCGCCTTGCGGCTTCGCAGAGACCTGTGTTTTTGCTAAACAGTCGCCTGGGCCTATTCACTGCGGCTTTTCCGGGCTATTCACCCTAAAAAGCACCCCTTCTCCCGAAGTTACGGGGTCATTTTGCCGAGTTCCTTAACGAGAGTTCTCTCGCACACCTTAGGATTCTCTCCTCGCCTACCTGTGTCGGTTTGCGGTACGGGCACCTTACATCTCACTAGAGGCTTTTCTTGGCGACGTGGAATCAGGAACTTCGGTACTATATTTCCCTCGCCATCACAGCTCCGCCTTAATGGAAACGGGATTTGCCTCGTTTCCGGCCTAACTGCTTGGACGCGCATATCCAACAGCGCGCTTACCCTATCCTTCTGCGTCCCCCCATCGTTCAAACGATGTATAGGTGGTACAGGAATATCAACCTGTTGTCCATCGCCTACGCCTTTCGGCCTCGGCTTAGGTCCCGACTAACCCTGAGCGGACGAGCCTTCCTCAGGAAACCTTAGGCATTCGGTGGAAGGGATTCTCACCCTTCTTTCGCTACTCATACCGGCATTCTCACTTCTAAGCGCTCCACCAGTCCTTCCGGTCTGACTTCAACGCCCTTAGAACGCTCTCCTACCATCGACACCATACGGTGTCAATCCACAGCTTCGGTGATACGTTTAGCCCCGGTACATTTTCGGCGCGGAGTCACTCGACCAGTGAGCTATTACGCACTCTTTAAATGATGGCTGCTTCTGAGCCAACATCCTGGTTGTCTAAGCAACTCCACATCCTTTTCCACTTAACGTATACTTTGGGACCTTAGCTGGTGGTCTGGGCTGTTTCCCTTTCGACTACGGATCTTATCACTCGCAGTCTGACTCCCAAGAATAAGTATTTGGCATTCGGAGTTTGACTGAATTCGGTAACCCGTTGGGGGCCCCTAGTCCAATCAGTGCTCTACCTCCAATACTCTCATCTTGAGGCTAGCCCTAAAGCTATTTCGGAGAGAACCAGCTATCTCCAGGTTCGATTGGAATTTCTCCGCTACCCACACCTCATCCCCGCACTTTTCAACGTGCGTGGGTTCGGGCCTCCATTCAGTGTTACCTGAACTTCACCCTGGACATGGGTAGATCACCTGGTTTCGGGTCTACGACCTCATACTCATTCGCCCTATTCAGACTCGCTTTCGTCGCGGCTCCGTCTTATCAACTTAACCTCGCATGAAATCGTAACTCGCCGGTTCATTCTACAAAAGGCACGCCATTACCCATTAACGGGCTTTGACTACTTGTAGGCACACGGTTTCAGGATCTATTTCACTCCCCTTCCGGGGTGCTTTTCACCTTTCCCTCACGGTACTGGTTCACTATCGGTCACTAGGTAGTATTTAGCCTTGGGAGATGGTCCTCCCTGCTTCCGACGGGATTTCTCGTGTCCCGCCGTACTCAGGATCCACTCAGGAGGGAACGAAGTTTCAACTACAGGGTTTTTACCTTCTTTGACGGACCTTTCCAGATCACTTCATTTACCCCGTTCCTTTGTAACTCCATGTTGAGTGTCCTACAACCCCAAGAGGCAAGCCTCTTGGTTTGGGCTAATTCCGTTTCGCTCGCCGCTACTCAGGAAATCGCATTTGCTTTCTCTTCCTCCGGGTACTTAGATGTTTCAGTTCCCCGGGTCTGCCTTCAGTACCCTATGTATTCAGGTAAAGATACTGTTCCATTACGAACAGTGGGTTTCCCCATTCGGAAATCTCCGGATCAAAGCTTACTTACAGCTCCCCGAAGCATATCGGTGTTAGTCCCGTCCTTCATCGGCTCCTAGTGCCAAGGCATCCACCGTGCGCCCTTTCTAACTTAACCGTTAAAAAAGATCTTACTGATGCTTTGAAAAAATTAATTGCCTTCTATCTATTATCTAGTTTTCAAGGAACAAAGAAGAAAGAATTCCATCACAACGTGATGATGATCTTTCGTATCTGAATGAATTACTCATTCAAAACTGAACAAAACAAAAGCGCTCTCGTATTTATCCTTAGAAAGGAGGTGATCCAGCCGCACCTTCCGATACGGCTACCTTGTTACGACTTCACCCCAATCATCTGTCCCACCTTAGGCGGCTGGCTCCATAAAGGTTACCTCACCGACTTCGGGTGTTACAAACTCTCGTGGTGTGACGGGCGGTGTGTACAAGGCCCGGGAACGTATTCACCGCGGCATGCTGATCCGCGATTACTAGCGATTCCGGCTTCATGTAGGCGAGTTGCAGCCTACAATCCGAACTGAGAATGGCTTTATGGGATTCGCTTACCTTCGCAGGTTTGCAGCCCTTTGTACCATCCATTGTAGCACGTGTGTAGCCCAGGTCATAAGGGGCATGATGATTTGACGTCATCCCCACCTTCCTCCGGTTTGTCACCGGCAGTCACCTTAGAGTGCCCAACTGAATGCTGGCAACTAAGATCAAGGGTTGCGCTCGTTGCGGGACTTAACCCAACATCTCACGACACGAGCTGACGACAACCATGCACCACCTGTCACTCTGTCCCCCGAAGGGGAACGCCCTATCTCTAGGGTTGTCAGAGGATGTCAAGACCTGGTAAGGTTCTTCGCGTTGCTTCGAATTAAACCACATGCTCCACCGCTTGTGCGGGCCCCCGTCAATTCCTTTGAGTTTCAGCCTTGCGGCCGTACTCCCCAGGCGGAGTGCTTAATGCGTTAGCTGCAGCACTAAAGGGCGGAAACCCTCTAACACTTAGCACTCATCGTTTACGGCGTGGACTACCAGGGTATCTAATCCTGTTTGCTCCCCACGCTTTCGCGCCTCAGTGTCAGTTACAGACCAGAAAGTCGCCTTCGCCACTGGTGTTCCTCCAAATCTCTACGCATTTCACCGCTACACTTGGAATTCCACTTTCCTCTTCTGCACTCAAGTTCCCCAGTTTCCAATGACCCTCCACGGTTGAGCCGTGGGCTTTCACATCAGACTTAAGGAACCACCTGCGCGCGCTTTACGCCCAATAATTCCGGACAACGCTTGCCACCTACGTATTACCGCGGCTGCTGGCACGTAGTTAGCCGTGGCTTTCTGGTTAGGTACCGTCAAGGTACCAGCAGTTACTCTGGTACTTGTTCTTCCCTAACAACAGAACTTTACGACCCGAAGGCCTTCTTCGTTCACGCGGCGTTGCTCCGTCAGACTTTCGTCCATTGCGGAAGATTCCCTACTGCTGCCTCCCGTAGGAGTCTGGGCCGTGTCTCAGTCCCAGTGTGGCCGATCACCCTCTCAGGTCGGCTACGCATCGTCGCCTTGGTGAGCCATTACCTCACCAACTAGCTAATGCGCCGCGGGCCCATCTATAAGTGACAGCAAAACCGTCTTTCCATCTTCTCTCATGCGAGAAAAGAACGTATCCGGTATTAGCTCCGGTTTCCCGAAGTTATCCCAGTCTTATAGGCAGGTTGCCCACGTGTTACTCACCCGTCCGCCGCTAATCTCAGGGAGCAAGCTCCCATCGATCCGCTCGACTTGCATGTATTAGGCACGCCGCCAGCGTTCGTCCTGAGCCAGGATCAAACTCTCCGAAGAAATGTTTGACTTGCTCATTTTGCTTTTTTTGATAGTGTGTGCTCACTTAAAAATTAACGTTGGCGCTTTGTTTTGTTCAGTTTTCAAAGAGCAATTTGTTGTCATTTCTCTCAGAAGCGACTCCTATAATGTAACACATTGTGTCACGTTTCGTCAACAACTTTTTTTAAAAAGTTTTAACAGTTTGTTGAGCTGTTTAAGTTGTTGTCTTAGCGACAAGAAATAATATACCATGTACAAATAATGTTTGCAATATGTTTTTCAAAACTTTTTTCAAAAAAGTGTTTTTTCATTCTCCTTCTATATATTCCTTTCTAGAATAACTCTTTTTCGAATGCATCAAGCCCCCCTACCTCTTAAACACAGTCCGCCGCTTCAGCTGAATTAACTCGCATATTTCTCCTTAAACCCAAATAGACATATAAAGATATCTTCTTTCTTTGAGGTGAAGCAATGAATCTATCATTAATCGCACTACTCATTTCTTACAGCATGGCTCTTTACTTATTTAGCACTGCTTATTATGAAGCCATAAAGTTCAGTAGGGAAAAAGGGAAAGTGAATGGTACAACGTTTTTGTTTAGCTTTACATTTGCCTTGATCTTCACTCGGATTACCTATTTGTTTTATCCCTATTAAATAAAAGCAGTAAGTCGGGTTCGACTTACTGCTTTTATATGGAGACTGCTTCTTTTTTCTGCACCTTACTTTTCTTTTCATCCTTTAGGAATATCATCAAGCCGGCCAATATGATGGTACCTCCTAGGATTTGCGTCCAGAGTATGGGTTCACCAAGAATGAAGTAAGCTAGAATTGTCGCTCCAATCGGTTCCAGTAAGATTCCCATAGAGATTGTTGAAGTACTTAACCACTTCAATGACCAGTTGAATAATGAATGCCCTAATAGAGTCGGGAAAATAGCAAGCAAAACGAAATAAATCCAGTCGACAGTAGGATATGGTCCCATTGGCTCTCCCTTAAGGACAACGTAGAAAAACAATGTAAATGCACTAATTGCATACACGACGAATGTGTATGTTATAGAAGAGATACGCTTTCTAACATTTTGACCAAATAGTAAATAACCAGTTACTAACGCACAAGCAACAAGGGAAAGAATGTCTCCCCAAAGCGCCATACCGCTGATTCTAAAATCTCCCCAGCTGATGACAAGACTGCCCGCTATCGCGATGATCCCGCTTAATATTGCCTTCATTGAAAATCGTTCTTTAAAAAACAAGTAAGCCCCTGCAAACGCAAATAACGGCTGAAGGGTGACAAGCACAGTTGAACTCGCAACCGACGTGTAATTGAGCGATTCAAACCATAATATAAAATGAAAAGCTAGGAACACACCTGCCGCAATCGAACACAACCAGTCCTTTTTCTCAATGAATTTAAGTTCATGGCGGTATTTTATTATGAAAACCGGCAACATAAGCAGAACAGTAAATAATAAACGATAAAAGGCTATAACACCTGATGGAGCAGATGCTAATTTAACAAGTATGGCCGAAAATGAAACGGATGCCACACCTATCGCCAATGCAAAATAGGGATTTATTTTAGGTATTTGCATTCTTGTTCCTCTTTTCATGTTGAATTACCTATCATTGTACTCTATTTTACTATGGTAAAATTATTAGAGTGAGTTATTTGAAAAAACGGGTATATTGCACCAAATCATATAATTCTCGATACTCTTTCGGAAGTGGTGAACATTATGGAATGGACATTCGATCCTCAATCAGAACTGCAAATACTTATTAAGCTGGGGATCTCAGCTCTCCTTGGATTAATTATCGGGCTAGAGCGAGAAATGAAACGAAAACCCGTTGGATTAAAAACAAGCTTGGTTATTTCCATCGTCAGCTGTTTATTAACGATTGTTTCCATGGAGTCAGCTTATAAATTCCCCGGAAGTGACGATGTAAATATCACAATGGATCCCTTACGTCTTGCCGCACAGATTGTTTCTGGCGTCGGCTTTATCGGGGCCGGCGTTATTCTCCGCCGTGACAATAACAGCATCTCCGGTTTAACCACCGCTGCCATAATTTGGGGAGCAGCCGGAATTGGGATTGCTGTCGGAGCTGGATTCTTTCTCGAAGCAATTGCCGGAGTCATTCTATTAATCATCAGTGTCGAATTGGTACCCGTAGTCGTCACCTGGCTTGGCCCGATGAAATTACGGCAAAAAGAAATCTTTCTACAACTAGTGGTAAAAGATAAAGATGACATCGCTTTAGTTCTCAAAAAAATCAAAGACGAAAAGATTTTTATCAAAAACCTAAGAATCAAAGATGTTGCAGAAGACCATCACCTCTTAACACTTAAAGTTTTGGTCGATCATAAAGTTAGAACTTCAGAAGTTTATTACACCGTCTCCAACCTTAAAGAAATTGCACGGGTAGAAATCGAGAATGCTTAAGCGAAAAAAACCGTTTGATACCCTCAAACGGTTTTTTCTTACTATTTTGCAAATTTCTCAATTTTATTATTGACTTTTCCTGAAATTTCGATAAAATAATTATTGTACCCTAACCCGGGGCATTAGCTCAGCTGGGAGAGCGCTACGCTGGCAGCGTAGAGGTCAGCGGTTCGATCCCGCTATGCTCCATACTTGAAAACCCTTGTGTATCAAGGGTTTTTTTCTTTTTCCACTTATAGAAACCTGCCGATTCATTTCAAGATTGCACAATGCGTGCACCTTTATCCCACTAAAGTTTTGATCCGTTAAATGCGGAAAGAAGGATTGCTCTAGCCGGAGGGCTGCTTCATCTTGGATAACGGATGATGCAATTCCTTAACCGATTTAGGTGACGGTCCTTCATCCAGTTTGTCATTTATAGAACTCATCCAACATCTGAGTAGTGATTTTATCCATTGAATATTGCCGAAATAAGACAAAATATGCTTTTTAACCGAATACCATCTTGCTTCTGCTCTAGTTTCAGCTACACTCCTACGATAGGAAGTATTAAACCATTTTACCATCGTTACGGTATTTCTTCTGCGCCCTGACGTTAAAAACCATATAATAACTACTCCACCACAGCTACCGTCATATCTCCACTTAAAGCTATCTCAACACCTGGCGAACCATAATCCTCCGTTAACTTATTGATGCAACCATTTCTCAGCTTGCTCCTAATATAAATATCAGTTTATATCCCTCGTATTTCGTGAGGGTTTCCCCCTCGTGATCCCCTTTCCGTTTTCATCTGCTCCTCTTCTTCAAAACACTTTCATCCTTTATCACTTCGCTTACGACTTGGCAAAAACTACTCTAGTAAGGCTACTAGGGTAGTTAACTGTTATTAGCACTTACCGTTTTTCCGTGATACCAATTATTTGCGAAACTATGCGTATATTTTTGTGAAAGATGGACGAGACTGCTAGTACAATAAATACTAGGAGGTACGCGAAATGTTTAGATTCGGGAAGGGAAAGCGTCGGAGTAAGGTCGGCAAATTAATAGATAAGCACGGGTATACACAAGAGGAGTTTGTAAGCGCGTCTGGAATCTCACGCAATACGATTAGCAGAGTTTGCAGCGATCCTAAGTATGTGCCTTCTGCCGGAGTATTAAAGAAAATCATGAAGGCGATTCGGAGTATAGATGCCGGCGCAAAGTCAGACGATTATTTTGATATTTAAGGTTGCGCTGAATATTCGATGTTTAAACGCAAAAAAAGCCCCGACCCAAACAAACGGTTCCACTTAAGGTCGTGGCTTTGCTACGTTACATGAAAACAGATATTTCTTTGAATTGTTTTTTGGTATACCCTATATGCAAGGAGACCTCTTCGTTGGTCTTCGAATTAATTAGGTAGACGTAAGCTTTCGAGTTATCACGGAGACGCCCTCCTACAACAGCTCCGGCAATTGTGCCGATTGGTCCTATGAGAGCCGTTCCGAGGATTGAGCTGACTGCCGGTTAGCCTCCGCTACGACGAGCTCTCTTCCCACTCGATACCATCAATCCTTACTTATCCTTTGATAAGTAAGGAATATGAATGACTACCTCGCCATCGCTTGTCTGGCTCCATCATTACGGCTGAGCAAATCCCCGCCGGTATTTCTTTACCCGTTAAGTTCAAATCGTTCCCGCCCCCAAGTATATCGAGGCTAATTTTCCGTTTCATTGTGTTCTTCCAAAATCCCATATCAACAGCTTCATTTAGCTGCCTCAAAATTGAGTAGAATAAACCCTGCAGGTCAAATTATGTTGATCTTCAGGTTATAACAGCAGTAGCAGGGGATTGCGAGTCCGTGCTTGACAGTTGGCTTTAAACCCTCAAAAAAAGATTGTTGGAAGTAAAATACCCCTTAAGTCGGCACGAAACCGCATATGGGGTATTTTACTTTTTGCGAATTTATTAGAATACTAGTACTATCACCTTTATGGTTTTGAAGAAAGCAAAATGTGCTTTTACCGGTAAGCAGCATAAAGGGCATTCGTATTCTAATATGATTTTCTTAATTTGAAAGAATTGTTCTTGTTCCTAAGAATGACGAATTCATTTACTGAATTTTAAATGCAGAATGACCTTCCAGCCCTACAGCGCCATGCCTTCGAACAAAATAATCAGCATTATTCGGTGGAGACAAATGCGTGAGTTGACATATTAGTTCTTCAGAACCATTATCTCTACTACATCATGATTACTTATTAATCTAATATGTAAAATCCCCCACTTCTATATTAGAAGTGGGGGATTTTTTTGCTAAAGTTATCTATTGATTACATATGCGAAAGGAAAAGAGTCATTTCAACCTTATTCATCGCCGCATCTAATGCTTTGACACTTCATATATAGCGACTTCTTTTTGAGTTTATTAACATACTTCCTACTATTATAGGCATACACGGTTGCACCTTCTTCAAGCGGGGCTCGATGGGACAAGGGGTATGTAATCCGCCACATCTATTTTCGACTAACCATTTTCTTTATCCTTCTAACAACAGGTGACACAATGACTTTATGTGCTTTTGTGAAGGCTAGTCCAATAAACCCTGTTATTACCAGAGCCATTATCAAGCCGATTATCAATCCAGATGTTTCTCTAAGTTCTTCAAATACCGCACCCATTCCTTATCCTCCCCGCCTTACCGATGTCACTTATTTTTCCGGCCCACGCCATTAACTTCCGATCATGTAACAGAAGATGTACTCGGTTGGACCTATAGTCAGATTCATTATATCGCATTGGATTATTATGGTCGAGCTACCACTTTTAAACGCATTAGCAAAGGTTTCATCTTTCACAGGGCTATTTTCTCCTAAGCACCTTTCTTCTAGCTTTTCTTTATAAGATAAATTATAAACCTTTCGTTCTATCCATTAAGATAGGAGAAAATTGAGTACCTCCCCTTCATTGTCTCTAACCGACAAACAAAAGACAGAATTATTGTATTTTTAGAACATTGCGCAAATTGTCGAAAAACCATAAAATTATCTTGTGATTACAACTTCTTAGGGGGTGTGTTTTTTAAATGGAAGCGATTACAAGGGACTTTTTCTTATTTTTATCTAAAAATAACTTACTTAATAATATTGCAAAGAAAAGCGGCGGTAGTTTTGCAGCTGGAAAAATTATAGGGGGAACTGATTTCCAAAGTTCCATTAAATTCATTAAACAGCTTAATAATAGTGGCTTGTCGGTTACAGTCGACCATCTTGGGGAATTCGTTGATTCTAAGGAAGTGACCCAGGAAAGGACAGCAGAATGCATCGAAACCATTGAAATGATCAGCAGAGAAAAACTGGATTCACAGGTATCTCTCAAAATGACTTCTCTGGGTCTTGATATCGATCATAATCTGGTCATCGAGAACATGACAAGAATTCTTGATACAGCAGAAAAACACAATGTCATGGTCACGATTGACATGGAAGATGAAGTTCGCTGTCAAGCAACAATCGATATATTTAGGCAGTTCAAAGAAAAATACAACTGCATAAGTACTGTTTTACAAGCTTATTTATACCGCACAGAGAAAGATTTGGAAGACCTTGCCCAGTATAAACCATTCCTGCGTCTCGTAAAGGGTGCCTACAAGGAATCTGCCGAGGTGGCTTTTCCCGAAAAGAATGATGTAGATGAAAACTATAAAAAGTTGATTAAGCAAAGTCTTCTTAACGGTAATTATACTGCCATTGCCTCACATGATGACCAAATCATCGAATATACAAAAGAGCTGGCTAAAAAGCATAACATTCCAAATACACAATTCGAATTTCAAATGCTTTATGGCATGAGAAACAAAACACAATACGAGTTGGTCAAGCAAGGTTACAAGATGCGCGTCTATGTACCATATGGTCTCGATTGGTATGGATACTTCATGAGAAGGCTTGCGGAAAGGCCATCCAATATTGCCTTTGCCTTCAAAGGGATGGTCAGAAGCTAAATATACATTCAACATTCTAATTGCTACAAAAATTCTATAAAAAGGTGTGATTATCAATGATTTCATATAAACATGAACCATTTGTTGATTTTAAAAACGAGGAAAACAAAAAAGCTTATCAGGAAGCTCTTCAAACTGTTGAAGGCTACTTAGGACAAGACTACCCTCTTTATATCGGGGCAGAGAAAGTGACGACTGATGAGAAAATCGTTTCATATAACCCTGCTGATAAACAAGAGGTCATCGGCCGAGTATCGAAAGCGAACAGGGCTCTTGCTGAAAAAGCTATGCAGGAAGCTGTTACCGCTTTTGAAAGCTGGAAAAAAGTGAAGCCGGAAATCCGTGCTGACGTTTTGTTCAAAGCTGCTGCCATCATTCGCAGACGCAAGCATGAATTCTCTGCGTTATTGACAAAAGAAGCGGGAAAACCTTGGAATGAGGCTGATGCGGATACAGCGGAAGCGATCGATTTCCTTGAATTCTATGCCCGTCAAATGCTGACGCTTAAAGATGGTGTGCCTGTTCAAAGCCGTCCGGGAGAATTTAACCGCTATGATTACATTCCATTAGGAGTAGGCATCATCATTTCTCCTTGGAACTTCCCATTTGCAATCATGGCAGGTACAGCTGTTGCCGCTATCGTCACTGGTAACACAATCCTGTTGAAACCAGCTTCGACTACTCCTATTGTTGCTGCGAAATTCGTTGAAGTGATGCATGAAGCCGGCCTTCCAGCAGGTGTGTTGAATTTCGTTCCAGGAAGCGGAGCCGAAGTGGGCGACTACCTGGTTGATCATCCTAAAACACGTTTCATTTCCTTCACAGGTTCACGCGATGTAGGTCTGCGCATTTACAAACGTGCATCAGAAGTGAACGAAGGCCAAATTTGGCTGAAGCGTGTCATCGCTGAAATGGGCGGAAAAGATACGATCGTCGTTGACAAAGAGGCAGATCTTGAATTGGCCGCTCAATCGATCGTGAAATCTGCATTTGGCTTCTCTGGACAAAAATGTTCTGCTTGCTCCCGTGCTGTCATCGTAGAAGATGTATACGATCAAGTTTTAGATCGCGCTGTTGAATTAGCAAAACAACTTACTGTTGGTAATCCTGTAGAAAATCATTTCATGGGACCAGTTATCGATCAAGCGGCATTCGATAAAATCATGAGCTATATTGAAATCGGCAAAGAAGAAGGACGCATTCTGACTGGTGGAGAAGGAGATAGTTCAAAAGGATACTTCGTTCAGCCGACAATCGTCGCTGATGTCGATCCGCAAGCCCGTTTGATGCAAGAAGAAATCTTCGGACCAGTCGTTGCATTTTCAAAAGCGAAAGACTTTAACGAAGCTCTTGAAATTGCCAATAACACAGAATACGGTTTGACTGGGGCTGTCATTACGACAAATCGCCTGAACATGGAAAAAGCACGTCAAGAATTCCATGTAGGGAACTTGTATTTCAACCGCGGCTGTACTGGTGCAATCGTAGGTTATCAGCCTTTCGGCGGGTTCAACATGTCAGGAACTGATTCCAAGGCAGGCGGACCGGACTACTTGCAGCTTCATATGCAAGCCAAAACAACATCCGAAACATTCTGATAATGTTCCATTAAGCAATTTGAAGATGATTTGTATACCCTCTTTGGATATGTATCTTCGATTCTGTGATATGAATCCAAAAAGAGGTTAAATGGAGGAAGTGACAAATAGGTTGCTTCCTCTTTTAAAACAAAAAATTATATATTTCATCCTGAAGGGAGTCTTCATATGATAGATTACTCATTAATAATTTCCATTAGCATTTATATGGCGGGCATGCTGTTAATCGGATATTTCGCCTACAAAAAAACCTCTAACCTAAATGATTACATGCTGGGCGACCGGGGTCTTGGCCCTGCTGTAACGGCATTAAGCGCCGGTGCTGCAGATATGAGCGGTTGGCTTTTAATGGGGATGCCAGGTGCCATGTTTGCAACAGGACTCAGTTCCATCTGGATTGTAATCGGCCTGACACTAGGTGCCTATGCGAACTGGCTGTATGTTGCACCAAGATTGAGAACGTATACAGAAGTAGCCAATAACTCCATTACGATCCCTGCTTTCCTGGAAAATCGTTTTGGTGAGGGCTCACGGATCTTAAGGCTCATTTCCGCTTTGGTTATCCTGATATTCTTTACCTTTTACGTTTCCTCCGGAATGGTATCTGGCGGAGTCTTATTCCAAAGTACATTTGGCCTAGATTACCATACAGGTCTATGGATCTTAACAGGTGTTGTCGTGGCCTATACTTTATTCGGCGGATTCCTGGCAGTAAGCTGGACAGACTTTGTTCAGGGAATCATCATGGTCGTTGCCTTGGTTCTTGTACCGATCGTTACCCTTTTCCATGTTGGCGGTTTCGGTCCTTCCATAGATACGGCACGTTCCATTGATCCAGCCTTATTGAATATTTTCACAGGGACGAGCTTTTTAGGAATCATCTCATTATTTGCATGGGGACTGGGTTACTTCGGACAGCCGCATATCATTGTCCGCTTTATGGCGATCAGTTCTGTTAAGGAAATCAAGAAAGCCCGTAATATCGGGATGAGCTGGATGATTTTCTCCAGTGTCGGTGCCATGCTGACTGGATTCATCGGTATCACGTATTTTTCTCAGAACGGTCTCAAGTTAGATGATCCTGAAACGATTTTTATAGAGTTAGGGGAAATACTTTTCCACCCACTTATCACTGGTTTCTTGATTTCCGCAATACTGGCAGCCGTCATGAGCACGATTTCTTCGCAGTTGTTGGTTACAGCTAGCTCTTTAACCGAGGATATATACAAAACCTTCTTCCGTCGTTCCGCTTCAGATAAAGAGCTTGTCTTCCTAGGCAGACTTTCTGTACTGATCATATCGATCATCGCGCTTATTCTCTCTTGGGAGAAAAATGACACGATTCTTGGACTTGTAGGGTATGCTTGGGCTGGATTCGGTTCTTCATTCGGTCCATTGGTCTTACTAAGCCTATGCTGGAAACGCATGACAAGATGGGGCGCATTAGCAGGGATGGTCGTTGGTGCCGGGACTGTGATTTTCTGGTCGATGGCAGGATTATCCGATACGCTTTATGAAATGATCCCTGGTTTTGGCGCAAGCTTGATTGCCATTATCGTGGTAAGTCTTCTTACAGCCAAGCCATCAAAAGAAGTAGAAGAGCAATTCGAGGAATTCGAAAGAACATTAAAACAATAATAAATCACCTAAAAGGAACGGTCTATGAAATTTTTTTCATAGACCGTTCCTTCTTTGTGCCCCTATACACATCATCCGTTTAAAAGTATTATTAAACTTAGTTGTCATATACTTCAAAAAATAACAGGGGGCCATATATGTCATTAGAAAAAATCCTGACTCTCACAAACATCAACGATATAACGGATATGGTCAGCACTTATTTAAAAAAACCAGTTGTCATCGAAAATGACCAATTTTTATTGCTGGCATATAGTTCATATTATATCGAGCACTTCGACCAAGCCAATCAGCAAACCATCTTCACTAAGCATTGGCCGATTCCAATCTTGGAGAAATTCATGGATGAGGGCATTGTCGAACAGCTTAAAACGGTGGAGCATCCATTTAGAGTGAAACAAATCGAGGAAATCGGTTTAAATCAAAGAGTTGTTGTAAGCGCTGTCCACAAAGGGCAGGTCTTCGGATTCATTTGGGTCCAAGAGACGGAAGTGATGCCTGATTCCGATTTGGAATTTTTACATGAGGTTTCCCATCATATCGGCAAGCTCCTCTATCAGAAAAAACAGATAAACATGAAAAAAGATGAAGAAAAAAATGAGTTTTACCAAAAGGTCATCGACGAAGTCTATCAAACGGAAAACCAAATAAAATGGGAAGCAGCCAATATGAGTCTTCTTATTCCGGAAACTTTCCTTGTAAATGTCTTTACCATCGCTCAATCCGATGCGGAACATTTCGATGAATTAACGGATACAGTCAGTCTATTCGCAAATGCATTGAATCATTTTTCCCATGTATTCACAAACCAATTGAAGATCATCGTCTTAATTGGTAGCAACGGAAAAGGGAAAGACCTGCTTTCTGATAGCGCCACTGATTTAACGAACACGGTTCTTTCCCAATTCAATGGCCAAAAGGTGTTCTCAGGAATCGGAAATGAGTATTCTTCGATTCTTCAATTAAGAAAATCCTATCTAGAAGCCCTGGAAGTGATCAATGCAGCCAAGTTCATCGGTAAACCTGAACAGCTTCCTTTTCAATATAGCAAACTTGGGATTTTCCGTTACCTCGAAATGATCTCCAATCATCATGGTAAAACGAATTATACCAATATGGATTTACAGATTCTGCAAAAGAAGGACCAGGAAAGCCAAACAAAGCTCCTTCAAACAATGGAAATATTTCTGTTGAATAATTGCCGGATAAAACCGACAGCTGAACAGCTATACATTCATACCAACACGTTAAAATACAGAATGAACCAAATAGCCGATCTCACTTCAATCGATTTTGATGACTTTCATTCACGGATACAGCTATACGTCGACTTACAACTATTAAAGCAGAAAAAATAGGAAATGCTTCTTTGGCTGGCCAGACTTTCAAGCTATCCTTTAAATCAGCTAAGAAATAAGAAACACGGCAAAGGTTCGATCCCGCTATTATTCATACTTTAAAGCCCTTGTGTAGCAAGGGTTTTTTCTTTTTATCCATCACTCCATTTTGATGTCCTGCTGGTCAGGTTTAAACTACACCTTATTGGTCCAAAAGCATCATGAAAATTCTATTTACTATCACGGTAAATCCATAGAGCCAAGCTAATTTAACGTTTTTAAGGGACAAAAGTAATCCTGCTGGAACCAAGAAAATCAATGCTTCCAGTAGCAAATGAAGTTGTGCTGATAGTTGTATGCTGGCCTTAGGGGAACCAAATGCCCCCCAAAGGATCACTATACCAATTGGGATAACAATGCTAAAAAAACTTTCATGATGCTGGTATTTCCTACTTTGAAACCCCAATAACCGTATACAGCAAGTGCAAAAATTTCTAATAAAAACCGAACGGATAAGTTTACCATTTGCAAGACAGCCAGAAAACCCATTTTAACCTTCCACCAGCTCATATTTATCTTTATTTATAACTATAGAATGGATTCCCTCAATATAAGTATTTAGCAGTATAGCAAAACTCTTATCGATATCAATCGGCATCCCAAACCCACCCATTTTTTCAATTGAAGTAAATCCATGTAAAATGCTCCTTAATCCTCTCACCAAGTGAATCGCCATTTCTTCCTTCAAATTATAGGCTTGTAGTACTTGGACAACAAGCTCTACAACTGATTGCTGTGCTTGTTGTAACTCCTTGTCTTCAGAATTTGGAAAACGGGTGGTAGCATCATAAAGTCCTGGATGAATTCTAGCAAATTCAACATATGCCTCACTAAGTGCCCTGATTGCATCATCACCGGAGCGTCCCACTGCTGCTTGAAGCATGTATTCATAAAGCTTTTTAACTCCATTTACTGCTAGTTTCTGTTTTAATCCATTTAGGCCGTCTAAATGGTTATATAACGAGGGGGGGCGTATTTGTAATTCTTCAGCCAACTTGCCTAACGAAAGATGATCAAGGCCGTTTTCATCAACTAGTTCTGTAGCTTTTTGTAAAATGATAGACAAATCTAACCTTATACGTTGAGACATCAATTTTTACCTCCTATTTTCATGATTGAAGTTTTAATTCTGCTTCAACTATTGCTCTGTCAATAGAATTCCCAGGGTGTTCTAGCATCTTCCCATGACCAACAGCAAGTAAACTCGGTTTATAACTTCTTAATTTCTTTACACTTTCAAGAGCGATAAGTTTATTCCATGTGGCAAAGGCCGGGAACGGAAATAAAGGTTTAATCATTCCAGACACCGCAGTTCCACCTCTAGTTTGTAAGGCATCCCCCACAATTAAACTATGATTCCGGGTGTCAAGAAGAGATATAGAACCAGGGGTATGTCCTGGTGAAAAAATAACTTCCAATGAACCAATACGGTCGCCCTCTTTGAGTAATAAGTCTGGTTGAGTTTGAATATTTTTAGGGACTCCTCCGCGGATTGGAGAGTTTGTTTCATTTTGTAGGAGGGTAGAATCACCAGCCAGTAATAACGCATCCCTAAAAGAAATACTCACTTGTAAATCAGGGATTAACGCTTTAATCCCGTCTAGTGCACCAACATGATCATCATGTGCGTGGGTAACTATTAATCTTGTTATCGGTTTTCCAATAATCCGAGCCGCATTTATTATACTTTTTGTACTGTAGGGTAAGGCTGCATCTATTAGTGTAAGACTATTCTCTTCTTCTACAAAATAACAGTTCACAGGAAATACACTTGGCATAAAAGATAGTTGATATACTGTACCAACCTTAGTCATTTTCATCTTTAATCAAACTCCCCCCAAAACTAATATAATTAATATTATAACTAATATGATTAGTTTTTCAATAATATTCCATGTTTAAAGATTTAAAAGTTAATCGCCAAGTCAATTTCTGCACGTAAGTAGTTCTTTATAAGTTTGTTGAATCTATGAAGGCGTGATTGTTCTATTTGCAAGCATTCTATCATTGAATATGTAAAAGATGAGCCGCATTGCCACTCATCTTTTACTCACACATCTTTAATTCAAATAAAATCATGGAAAATAAGATAAACGCCAGCAAAGCCGCTGGCGTCTAATCGTTTCAGGTATAAGTTAAGATACTTTAATAGCACCATGTATTTCTTGTTCCAATTGGTTTGTTCTTTCCGTTTTTGTTGATTCCGTCCAGCCAAAATATTCAGCCATATATTTAATTACTGCACTTTTATGTGTTTGGACTAAATCGATATCAAATAATAGGGTGCCGGTTCTGCGGAAGAAGAAATCAACCGGAGTTGCGGCCATTTCATGATCTAATGCGTATTGCAACTGTACGAACAACTTCTGTGGGAGGCCAGTGCGAGTTTCCACGTCCCCTTCACTTTTTGCGATATTGAACAAAACAGCCGCGTTTGATCCGTACATAGCCAATAATTCTTTGGAATCCTTAGCAGTGAGTCCTGAGTCAACCCCTATTTGAATATGTGTCTGGATATAATCAGAGAAATTGATTGATCCTCCGACATCCCCTCCAGAAATCGGCATTTTTTTGGTACTGCTATTAGGGTAAGATCTATTTGTTTGCTGAGAAAGCTTCCCGGCTACGAGGTCGACTGTAGTTTTTGCCATTTTGCGATATCCCGTTAATTTTCCTCCGGCAATTGTGATAAGACCAGAATCGGATTCCCATATTTCATCTTTTCTTGAAATTTCAGAAGGGTCTTTGCCTTCTTCAAGAATTAACGGTCTAACTCCAGCCCAGCTTGATTCGATATCCTCATCCGAAACTTTCACTTCTGGAAACATATAACCAATCGCCTTTAATAAATAGGCACGATCTTCCGATGTAACGGTAGGGACAGCAGGATCGCCATTATAAAAGGTGTCTGTAGTTCCAACGTAGGCCTTACCAGCTCGCGGTATGGCAAAAATCATCCGGCCATCGGGCGTATCAAAGTAAATCGCCTGCTTCAAAGGAAATTTCGATTGGTCAATTACAACATGAACACCCTTTGATAACTTCAGCGTTTTCCCTTTTTTCGATTGGTCTTTTTCACGGATCGAATCAACCCATGGACCTGCGGCATTGATAACTTTGTCTGCATATATTTCATACTGATTGCCTGATAGTATATCATTGACCTGGACGCCTATTACCTTGCCATTTTCATACAACAGTTTTTCTACTTTTGTATAATTTATCGGCGTCGCGCCTTTATCCACAGCCGCCTTCATCACTTCTATCGTCAGGCGTGCATCATCTGTACGGTATTCAACATAATGGCCTCCGCCTTTAAGTCCTTCTTTCTTTACAAGGGGTTCCATTTTCAGTGTTTCACTAACCGATAGCATTTTCCTTCGTTCACTTTTTTTGACGCCTGCTAGAAAATCATAGACTCGGAGTCCGATGGATGTACTGAATTTTCCAAATGTGCCGCCTTTATGCATTGGGAGCAGCATTCTTTCCGGTGTAGTCACATGTGGCCCATTTTCATAAACGATCTCTCTCTCTTTTCCAACCTCAGCAACCATTTTTATTTCAAATTGCTTTAGGTACCGCAAACCACCATGGACAAGCTTTGTTGAACGGCTTGATGTTCCTGCAGCAAAGTCCTGCATTTCCACCAATGCCACTTTCATTCCTCGAGTCGTTGCATCCAGGGAAATCCCTGCACCTGTAATTCCTCCGCCAATGACTAACACATCAAATTTTTCTTTTTTCAGAAGCTCAATTGTTTCTTCTCGATATATATTTGAAAACCTCATGCCTAACTCCTCCTTTGAGTGATACCTGCTTTTGTCGAGTAGTTGTTGGTTCTTGTATTTAAATAAGTTAATTTGTTCTCATAGTTTTCCATTCATATAGATATTAATTACCCTAATCTGCCAATAAAAACAAAAAAAGAGACCATAAATGCACATTATCGAATTCTCGATAACGCATTCATGGTCTCTCCTGTTCTCCGGCCGATTTATTAACTTGATTTTAGTATATCATACTCTAACTCATATTAGAAAGACTTCGCTTTGTTTTTATTTAACAGTTCAACCAAAGGGGCAGATTAGCTGAAGTAAAAACAAGGAAAGATGATTCCTATCTTATGCCGTATAAGACATATTATGTGCAACAATAAGAGTGAATTATTATCAAATTCACTCTTGAAAAATTATTTATCTTTTTATCGGACGTTCTAGAGTTAATATTTCATCTTCAAGTGAAGAAAATTGCTGTTCCACTACATGTTTAACATCTAAGACAGCAGCGTTATAGAAATGAGGAGCAAGTGACTCCTTAACGAAATCTAATACTCTTTCTGCAGCAAATTCAGTTATTTCTTCATCTCTTTCTTGTGAAAAAAAGTATTGAATGTCAGAAATCATTAATTGCTGTTGGTCTTTTGTAAGTTTTATAAACAAGTAAAACACTCCCTAATAAAATATATTACAGCTAACTATACATGTGAAATTCAGTAAATCACAGGCTATATTTTCATAAAATATTATGTACAAGTAAGAGTGGTAAAAACCCTTTATTATGGGTAGTTGAAACTAGATTTAATGCAGATGAGCATACCTCGACATTGTTTGGTTTAGGTTTTCTCGAATTAATTCTTTTATCATACCCGTATATCTTTATTGGATTATCAGTTTTACAGGAACAAAAGAAGAGCGAATTTAAACGTGATTCTAGTTAATAAAAACAAAATTTAAGGGGCGGTAGTTAGTTGAAGAAGATGAATACTTATAATAAAGTCATTTAATTTTATAGCCATCAATCAAGAAAACCGATACTACTGATGTAGAATCGGTTTTCTAAGTTCGTTAATTTAGTTGGAAAGTGGGTACTACAGAGTAAAAACTTTAACTATAAAGTTGTTTAATCATTCTTTCACTAACGCCCCAAACTGTTAAATAATCCTATAAATTACTGAAATTTAATACAAACGTCATATAGCTGTACATGTAATAAATCACCTAAATTAAAAATCATGCACGGTTACACAAAGTTGGATAATTACTCCAAACGGATCTCGTACAATGGCATATCCTGGACTAAACGCATTGGGTTCATATGGTACTAAAATGGCCACCTGTTCATGTTGAATAAGCGAGTCATAGAGATGTTTAATTACAATCTTATCTTGAGACTGAATACATAAAGATGAACTATTACCTAATTGCCAAGGTTGTGTATTGTCCATTTCTTTCTCTGCAAGCATAAGCTTATTCGCACCGATTTGCAAAACAGAATGTGTAATATACTCATCTTGACCTTCTCCATAAATAAAATTAGGATTCATTTCCTTCATCTCTTTATAATTTTTCTTAAAAAGAACGGTCGCCCCTAAATATTCCTTATAAAACTCAATAGCAGCTGCACCTTTACCATTCATCGATAGAAAGGGAATTACTTCAAAATTCATTTTATTGCCTCCTCAACAATTATTTATTACACTTACAAGTATATAAAATAAAGGTGACAAAAAACGGCACCATTAAGGGGTCATTTTATGAAAAAATCAGAACGCTTAAATCAAATGCTGCGTTTTATCAATCAAAAACAACAGTTTACGCTCCAAGATTTAATGCAAGAATTTCATATTTCTAAAAGAACTGCATTACGAGACATTTCTTCACTAGAGGAAATTGGCGCACCAATTTATGCAGAATATGGTCGGTATGGAGGTTATCATTTACTTAATCAAATGACACTACCCCCCATTTCTTTTAACAGTCAAGAAATTTATGCGCTTTATTTTGCAATGCAGGCACTACGCAGCTTTTCAAATCTACCTTTTCAAGTATCGCTTCATTCTATTCATGAGAAATTTATAAACGCGTTAGCAGAAAAACAACGTCAGCATATAGAGAGAATTCAAGATCGGGTAACCTTTCGACACACGGAGCAAATCAAAGAAAGCGCACATTTAGAAACTTTATTACTTGCAGCCATTAAAAATGAAGTATTAAAAATCAGTTATCAAACAATGCATCAAAAAAGCACTCGTAGCATTCAGCCAATCGCTATTTATGCAATGAAAGGCTATTGGTACTGCCAGGCTTATGATGTAACTAAAAAAGCTTATCGAGTATTCCGGTGTGATCGTATTACAACAGTGGAAATAACGAACATCGAACCATTAATTGACTTAAAGGAGATTAATGTTCACAATGCACATTCACTCTGGAAACCATCTGAAAAGGCAATTCAATTCAAGTGTTTAATAAATCAAGAAGGGGTTGAGCATTTTCAACAGCAACATTTCCCATCTATGAAGTTAATCACCGAGAGTGAAAGTACCTATATTGTTGGTTCGTATGAGCCAAATGAGCTTGAGTTTATAGTTAACTATATTGCTAGCTTTGGTAAGTCCATAAAAATAGTAGAACCTAATATATTAAGAGAACTTTTAAGAAAGTATTATATAGATTTACTAGATAATTTATAGAAGGCTAGTTTGTAAATTATTTCGTCTTATTTAAAGACTTTATTATGGTAATCTGCCCACATATTTAAAGCATTTTATTACTTTATTGTAAATTTAACAACAAAAAGACCACTATATAAGTGGCCTTCTTTATTTGTTAAATTTAGTGTTTATCAGAACCTTTATTTAAAAGCCATTGCTGCTTGAACAGCTTTTTTCCATCCGTCATATAATTTTTCACTTTCTTGCTCATCCATGGATGGTTTAAAGGTTTTGTCTATTGCCCACTGCTGAGCGATTTCCTCTTGGTCCTTCCAATAGCCAACAGCTAGTCCAGCCAAATACGCTGCACCAAGTGCTGTCGTTTCGTTTATAGTCGGCCTTTCAACAGGGACACGTAGTAGATCGCTTTGGAATTGCATTAAGAAGTCGTTCTTAACTGCACCGCCATCCACTCTCAATGTCTTCAGCTCAATACCTGAATCTGCCTCCATTGCATCGAGTACATCCTTCGTTTGATATGCAAGCGATTCAAGGGTAGCACGGACAAAATGCTCTTTAGATGTTCCACGAGTTAAGCCAAAAACCGCACCTCGGACATCGCTGTCCCAATACGGAGTCCCAAGCCCCACAAATGCAGGAACAACATAAACTCCATCAGTACTTTCTACACGTTTTGCATAGGCTTCACTGTCCTCGGCATTTTTTAGCATCCGTAAGCCATCACGCAGCCATTGAATCGCTGATCCTGCTACAAATATGCTGCCTTCTAATGCATATTCAACCTTGCCATTCAATCCCCAAGCAAGAGTTGTCAATAACCCGTGCTCGGAACTGACAGCCTTTTCACCCGTATTCATAAGCATGAAACAACCTGTTCCATACGTATTTTTAGCCATTCCTTCATTAAAACAAGCTTGGCCAAATAATGCTGCCTGTTGGTCACCTGCTGCTCCTGCAATTGGAATCGACTGGCCGAAGAAGTGATATTCGATCGTTTGGGCATACACTTCGGAAGAAGGTCTAACCTCTGGTAGCATTGATTTTGGAACAGTCAATATCTCCAGAAGCTCCTCGTCCCATTTCAGCTCATGAATATTATACATTAATGTCCGAGAAGCATTAGAATAGTCTGTTACATGGGCCTTGCCTCCTGATAGCTTCCAAATCAGCCAGGTATCAATGGTTCCGAATAACAACTTGCCTTCATCTGCTTTTTGGCGAGCTCCTTCCACATTATCCAGGATCCACTTCACTTTTGTACCGGAAAAATAGGCGTCTATTAACAATCCTGTTTTTTCTCGGAACAGATCATTAAGACCTCTTCCTTTCAATTCATCACAAATTTCGCTAGTTTGTCTGGACTGCCATACTATCGCATTATACACAGGGGTTCCTGTTTCTTTATCCCAAACGACTGTCGTTTCACGCTGATTAGTGATTCCAATACCAGCAATTTGCTCAGGCTTTACACTAGATTCCGATAGTACACCAGCAATCACTGCTAAAATTGATCCCCAAATCTCATTGGCGTTATGCTCTACCCAGCCTGGCTTAGGGAAATGCTGTGTGAATTCCTTTTGGGCCGAGTGGACGATCTCGCCCTTTTCGTTAAACAAAATCGCCCGTGAACTAGTTGTTCCTTGATCCAATGATAAGATATATTTTTCCATAATGTGTTTCCCCCCTTTTTAATTTAACTAGCAATGTTGCTAGTTTCTAACTCACGCGACTGCTTTTTTCCAAAAGTATATGCTAATACCAATATTATTAGGCTTGCTCCTAAAACAGTCCAAAAGACTGTCGTCAATTCACCTAAAAAGACTGCTTTATAGAAGACAGCTCCAAGTGCTCCACCGACAATCGGGCCAACAACCGGAATCCAAGCATAGCCCCAATTCGAATTTCCCTTACCTGGTATTGGCAGCATGAAGTGAGCAATACGAGGTCCAAGATCACGTGCAGGGTTTATGGCATAGCCTGTTGTTCCTCCGAGCGACATCCCGATAACAACAATCAATAAACCGACAGCAAATGGGTTCAGACCTTCTGTAAACTTGCCGGCTCCAATAAATAATAAGCCAAGAACAAGGATGAATGTACCAATCATTTCACTTAATAGATTTGAAAAAGTATGTGGGATAGCTGGTGAGGTTGCAAACACACCAAGCTTTGTACCTGGATCCTCCGTAGCTTTCCAGTGAGGCAAATAATGCAGGAATACAAGAGTCGCACCTATAATTGCCCCTATCATTTGCGCCACGATGTACCCTGGCACATCAGCCCAAGGAAAATCTCCATTGATAGCTAATGCTACTGTAACAGCCGGGTTTAAATGTGCTCCGCTTATGGAACCCACTGCAAAGACACCCATTGTAACAGCCAGTCCCCATGCAATCGTGATGACAATCCAGCCTGCATCTTTGGCATAAGATCCCTTTAAGGAAGATCCTGCCCCAATACCTGCACCAAATAAAATTAAAATCATCGTGCCTACTACTTCTCCCCAAAATGGAGTCATACATAACCCCTCCTCTTATAGAATGATGCCTTACCAACAAATAAAAGGAGATTCACAGCAGAACTTTCCTCAAAAAATGAGTATGTCTGGTGTGAATCTCCTAATCTCCGTCACATGTATTAACTTGTAATGTAAATATACTAGGTAGTGAAAACGCTGTCAATTAATTTATATAAAAACAAATGATTTTTTCTGTATTTTTTTTCCTCTATCACACATCAACTCCTATCTGAAATTAAAACATCTCCCATAATTCAGTTTTTGAAGTCGTGATTGACGAAGCTCCTGCCTCAAGGGCATTCAGGACTTCATCTGAAGAACGTATGAGCCCTCCAGCAAAGATAGGAGTTTGTAAGCGTTCCTTTACCTCTTTAATCATCCAAGGCATTGCGCCAGGCAAAACTTCGATATAATCAGGCTTTGTTTTCTGTACCAGCTTATAACTTTTCTCTAACGCATGTGAGTCAATTAAAAAGATTCGTTGAATGGCAATAACACCCTTTTGCTTCGCTTTCAAAATCACGCTGGATTTTGTTGAAATCAGGCCATATGGGCAATACTCCTGACAAATAAATTCTGTAGCGTATTCATCACTTTTAATACCATGAATTAAATCGACATGATAAATCATTTTCTTATTATGCTGCTTTGCCATTAAGCTTACATTTTTCAATTGTGATATATGCAAATCAAGAAACACACCTATTTCATAGGAACTTTCTAGAAATCTTTCGAAATCCTTCATGCTTGCCGAAGCAGGCAAAATTTTCTGGTCCATTCATTTTCCCCCTTATCTACCGGAAAAACTCAAAACTTTTAGTTATTTAGTATATTTTAAAGAACTTGATTTATCAAACACAATATTTCTTATTGAAGAATCGTCCTTTACCATATCCTTACACTAACATACCTGGTATCCCCTTTAAAATAGTACAGGTAAGAATGCTATCATTTCCTTAATTGCTTACCCTTTCTTCAATTCATCATAATGAAAGTTTAATTTTTAATGCACCTTCCACCAACTCATACGATTTAATAGTGCCCACGGGTATTCTTTTCACGATGTTCCAAGCATTAAAATTCATTTTGATCATTCTATTTTCAAATTCAAAAAATGGCGGTCTGTTAAATATCTTTTGGTTAATAAAATTCCTATCAATAGGCTTCATTTCTACTAATTCAAATGAAATCGTTCTTTTTTCCACGTGAATCGGTTTTAATGTAATACGGAAAGGCACGTTTTTCTTAAACATCATTTTTTTCACTTCCGTCGTTCCGAAAAGCACTATATGTACTGGCGTAATCTCGACTTTAACATCCTGCTCACCTGATTTCATCTTTATAATTCGCTCTAGCATAGACGCAGTTAACGTTATCGGTAAACCATTCCCGGAAATATTAGATGGATTGAACGTATTCATCGTGGTTTTCCCCCTCCAACTTAACTTACAGGTAACTTCATTCCATATGGAACGTCAGTTATAGCATATGCTGTCTTCACGAATGTAGTTAACCCTTCATAACATGCAAGGTCCTGGTGAATAATCGGTATATTCTAAATTTTACACCTTTCACCCTTGACCTTTATTAAAACTATCTGTATAGTCATACTTAATTTAATAAACAACTCTTATCAAGAGAGGTGGAGGGACTGGCCCTTTGATACCTCAGCAACAGACTTTAATGTACTGTGCTAATTCCAGAAGTGTAAAAACTTGAAGATAAGAAGAGTAAATTGCTTAGTAGCCAACACCTCTTCTTTTTTTAAAAGAAGAGGTTTTTTATTTTATAAAAAGAAAGAAGGAATGAAACATGTCAATCACAATAACAAAAGCACCATTTAGAGCAGATCACGTCGGGAGTTTATTAAGACCGGATAATTTACATGATGCTAGAAAGCAATTTAAAGACGGCACAATTACTGCAGAGCAACTTCGCGAAGTTGAAACGGAAGAAATCAAGCGGATTGTTGATAAGCAAATTGAAGTTGGACTAGAGGTAGTAACGGACGGTGAGTTTAGACGCACATGGTGGCACTTTGACTTCCTAGAGCATTTAAATGGAATCGATGGGTATGTAACTGAAAAAGGTCTCACATTCGATGGCGTGGAAACAGAGAGATACAATATTCGCAATACTGGGAAGGTTTCATTCAATCCTGAACATCCCTTCATTCATGACTTTATTGAATTGAACAAAATCGTTGCCGGACGTGCTGTTACGAAACAAACCATTCCTAGTCCCAATCAATTATTTGCTGTGGGTGTTTATAATGAAGACATCTACCCTGATATCGAAGACTATGCAAATGACATCATTAAAGCGTATCAATATGCTTTAAAGGCCTTTTATGAAGCTGGTGTACGTTACTTACAATTGGATGATGTTTATATTGCTAGACTTTCCTCTCCAGAATTTCAGTTCAAAGATGGAAAATACTCTAGAGAACAATTAATTGATTTAGCATTGCGCGTAATTAATGGGGCTTTGGAGGGAAAACCAGAGGATTTGGTCGTCACGACACACTTATGTCGCGGGAACTATCAATCAACGTGGGCGTTTGAAGGAAGCTATGCACGTATCGCACCAACATTATTGGCAAAAGAAAAAGTAAATGGATTCTTCCTGGAATATGACGATAACCGTTCAGGAGATTTCAAACCGTTAGAATACATTCCAAATGGCGGAGCACGAGTTGTTCTAGGAGTCGTCACTTCAAAAAATGGAGAAATCGAAGACAAAGAAGCAGTTATAGCTCGTATTAAAGAAGCTTCACAATTCGTGCCACTCGAACAATTATGCTTAAGTCCACAATGCGGATTCGCTTCCACCCATCATGGCAATAAGCTAACGGAAGAACAACAATGGGAAAAGTTGAAATTTATTGTTGATGTAGCGAAAGAAGTTTGGGGATAAAGAAATATTATAGAAAGAGCAACGCATTCAAATAAAGCGTTGCTCTTTCTATATTGTCTATATATCAGCATCCTCTATTTCATGAGGAAGTTTGAGTTATTAATCAAAATGCAATTTATAATCCTCTGCTTTAATCAGTTTTAATTTTTTCGAGAATATATAGATAAGACCTAGGTTCAATACAATCGGAAGAATAAAGAAAGTACTTAGCATGATTGCTACATTCTCAACGACCCATCCACCTTCAGCCAGTTTCATATAATTTAATGGACCAACTAGACCTGATAAACCGAACCCAGCACTATAGGGTGTGCCTTGAATATTTAACAGACCGGCCAAAGCACCAAGAATCGCAGCTGTGATCAACATCGGAAAAGCGATCTTCGGTTTCATGAAGAAGTTTCTCATTTGAATTTTTGGTGAGCCTAATACATGTGCTAATGCCGTTCCAAGGGAGTTTGCTTTATAACTTGCAATGGCCAGACCAACGCCTGCTGCAACAATACCTAGATTAGCCGCACCAGAGCCAATACCTGAAAGCATGATCACAGTGGCTACCCCTACTGTTGAAATAGGCGACAAAATTATGAGACAGAACACAACAGAAATAATAGCTCCCATTATAATTGGTTGTAATGATGTCACATTTGAAATAGCGACTCCCAGTAAACCAGTGGAAGATTTCACAAATGGTAGAATTAAATACCCAATCATCCCTGGCACTAATATGCTTAAAGTCGGCATCAATAAAATGGAATATGCTTTTAATCGGTCACCAATTAATTGAACAAATAACACAGTCAGTGCGGCTGTAATTCCTGTATTAATAACGATTCCAATACCATTTAGGGCAAATAAACCATCAGCCGTTTTTTGAATAGCACCACTACCGACCATTGCCGCGATCCCAACACTTGCTGTTTGTATAGATGTTAGCTTAAATGTAATCCCTACCATCACACCAATCATAACAGGTAACAAACTCATCACAAAAACTGTAATATCGAATATATGTTGTAATACTGGAAAATGAGGAATCAATAACTTAAGTACTTCCCCTAACAAAGCATTTGGAATTAAGGAAACAACAATCCCTATACTCATTCCAGTTAGTAATTTACTGAAAAAATCTTTCATCCTACTAATCTCCTATCCCGTCTCTATAATGTAGAATATTATAAGGAATATTCTGATAATAGTCAAAGGATTTTTTTAGCACTTTACCGCGAAAGCGCGAAAAAGTTTATGAGGTTCTCCTACGTCTTTACCCTATTCTATTTCATCCAAGCACAAAAAAAGAACGAGCATCAAGAACGTCCCTTTTTACTTGCAACTATCATCATCATCCATTTTCTTCACCAATATATCATCAGTCACCCTATCTTCCAACTTGTTCCTCAAGGCCAATTCTGCAGCCTTCCCATCACTAGGCGACCCGTCCGAGAAATACATTGGAAACAAGGAGAAAAACATAATATAGAAGGAAAAATATATGAATTGGTACCATATTACTGAGCTTTCCAAGATATTCTGATACACTAAGCTATATATGATTAGCATACTGACTAAATTAAAGATAGAGCCCCCTAAATAAATCAGCATATTCGTCAATCGATTATCATGTTTCAATCCCCTAAACTCGCATGTCCCATTCCAAAAATAATATTTCCTCACCTCTATGTTACAAAAGGAGAAAAGTTTATTCCCACATCCGATCAAGATTCTCTTTTCTGATCCTCCGAAGATCGTAACAAAGAAGATATGCCCGCTCAAATGTATCAGTGTAACGATTGGCATAATCAGAAAAAAAGAAAATAGAAATTTAATGATATCATAGAGACCAAAGATTATTATCATCCTCCTATCTAGAGCTTTTTCTTATAAATCCTTTGTTGAAGGATGATACTCTGATACCCGGTAAACGCTAGTTGTAACTGGTAATTTTTAGCACACACGTCTTGTTGCTTTCATTGATAAAAGATTAATTTGGCCTTTCTCCGATTAATTCGACCTTCCTCCACTTATTTCGTCCTTCATCCACTTTATTCGTCCTTCATCCAATTAATTCGACCTTCCTCCGATTTATTCGTCCTTCCTCCCACTTAATTCGTCCTTTCTCCTACTTAATTCGACCTTCCTCCGCTTTATTCGGCCTTCCTCCTACTTATTTCGTCCTTCATCCACTTTATTCGTCCTTCATCCAATTAATTCGACCTTCCTCCGATTTATTCGTCCTTCCTCCGCTTTATTCGTCCTTCCTCCCACTTAATTCGTCCTTTCTCCTACTTAATTCGACCTTCCTCCGCTTTATTCGTCCTTCATCCACTTAATTTGACCTTCCTCCCACTTAATTCGTCCTTCATCCACTTTATTCGTCCTTCATCCACTTATTTCGTCCTTCCTCCATTTAGCTCGGCCTCATAAATGTTGCAGCACTATGAGTACAGGAGTATTTACGTCGTTGCAGCGAAGATTGAATTCAAAAAAATTAGGCTATCTCTCTCCAAAAAGATTTTGGAAAAGTGACAGCCTTTAAATATATATATCATTTTAGCTAGGTCCGTTTCTTTATTTAGCGATTAAAGGTGTGGAGAACTTCTTCATTGCTTTGTCCTGGCTTCAGCCCTGTATGTTTATAATCAGGGGTAAAAACCGATGTTTTGATTGGACAGGCAATTTGCTTCTGGATGCTTCCTTTTCCGTCAGGTATTTCAACAATCATGCCCCGTTCCTTAAGTTGGGGATGATTGGTCGCTTCGGTAAAAGTCAGTACTGGTTCTACACAGGCCTCAGAATCAGCAAATATTTCTTTCCATTCATCAAAGTTCTTTTCAAGAAAAGCACGTTGGACAGCTGTTTTAAATCTACTTCCACTCTCAGCATCTCTACTCAAGCTTAGTTCATACAATTCGGGCTTGAGGATTGCTTCACATAGAGCTTTACGGAATGGAGGCTCCAGGCTTCCTACCGAAAAATAACGCCCATCTTTCGTTTCGTAAAAGTCATAAAATGACCCTCCGTTTAACATCAATTTCTCTGGCTCAAGCTCCATGCCCCCTTGTAAATTCAGAGGTGCGGATATGGCATTTAAAGCGAAACTGCAGTCGGTCATGCTGATGTCGATGTATTGGCCTTCCCCCGTTCTGTCTCTATAAATGACTGCGGACAAAATACCGATAATAGCATGCAATGACCCTCCTGCAAGATCAGCTATTTGCGTTCCGTTCTTTGCTGGGCCGTCTTTTTGCGTACCGGAATAGCCTGATAATCCTGCAATCGAAATATAATTGATGTCATGACCCGGGCGGTCTTTGTATGGACCGGTTTGGCCAAATCCTGTGATTGAACAATAAATTAACTTCGGATTGATTTGTTTTAAAACCTCGTACCCCAGCCCTAAGCGCTCCATGACACCTGGCCGGAATTGTTCAAGGACGATATCGTATTCTTTCACTAAATTTTTTACGGCTTCGATGGACTCCGACTGTTTTAAATCAAGGGTAATCGATTGCTTTGATCTGTTAAGATATTGATTCACACCCCATGAATCCCCTGCTGCCGGCCTTTCTACCTTCAAAACATCTGCTCCTAAATCAGCTAGCATCAAAGTGGCAAATGGTCCGGGCAGTAGCGTTGAAAAGTCCAATACTTTCAAATTAGTCAATAGAGTCATAAGCGCGCACCTTCCTTTTCTAGGATTAGATACTTCAAACGGTTAAAGTCTGGCTTTCTCTTCTCGAAGATGGCAGTTCCCCCGTCGTACTAGCATGCATTCCTTTGCTTTTTTTAAAAAATTTGAAAGAGATTAGAATGATACATAGAGTCTCCTTTAGCTAATTTTATAGAAAAACACACATAGAGATTACGTTTATCATATAACATCCCTCTTTGAATTTGTATTAATTTCCATTTATCACAAAATAAAAAAGGCCAGGAATCCCGCTCCCGGCTTTAAATAAAAATTTTGAATGGCGAAGATAAATAAACCTACATGCACATAGCTGTTTTACATATAGACAAATAAAAACCGGACAACTTAAAACAACGTTGTCCGGCTGATTTTACTTAAAGCATTATCATTCGTATTTTTTGTCAAAGTCAAACTCCACTTCCTCAAGTTTAACGAATTTAGTTTTCCTTACCAGTTTATATCCAAACCATAGACCAAGGAAAAGTGGGATTCCTAGGTATGCAGCTATTACACTGCCCCAATCAATGTGGTCTGAAAAAAACGCTTGAAAATTTTGAGATAGAATAACGATTAAGCCAATCACAATAGCAAAAATCGGTCCAATCGGAAACCATAATGCCTTATATGGCAGCTTCTCCAATGAATGGCCTTGAGCTATATAAGCTTTACGGAAACGATAATGACTGATAGAAATACCTAGCCAGAAGATAAATCCTGTAATACCAATAGCATTCATTAACCATATATACACTTTACCATCACCAAAAATAGAAGCTAAAAATGCAAGCATACCGATGGCACATGTCAAAATCATACCCGCAACCGGCACTCCGCGTTTGTTAAGTTTTGCAAAAATGCGTGGTGCTTGCCCATCTTTAGCCATTGAATATAACATACGCGTCGAAGCATATAAACTAGAGTTACCTGCTGACAATACCGCTGTTAAAATGACTGCATTCATGAGCGAAGCTGCAAAAGCAACTCCAGCCTTTTCAAATATAAGCGTGAATGGGCTGACCATAACATTATCCCCTTGTAAACTTTGGCTTGTATAAGGGATAAGTAACCCTATCACAAAGATTGCCAATACGTAAAAGAGTAGGATTCTCCAAAAAACGCTTTTAATAGCCTTTGGTATATTTTTGGCTGGGTCTTCACTTTCACCTGCAGCCACACCGACGATTTCTGTACCTTGAAAAGAAAAGCCAGCTGCAATAAACACAATGAAGACACCCATAAAACCACCCGGGAAAGGCGCGTCATCGATTGTAAAGTTCTTAAAACCTACTGCTTCGCCACCCATGATGCCAACAATCATTAGTATGCCAACGATTATAAAAATAACGATGGCCGTTACTTTTATGAAGGAAAACCAGTATTCCCCTTCACCATATCCTTTAACGGATAAATAGTTTAATAGGAAAATGAGCACCAAGAATGATGAACTCCACAACAATGATGGACTATTCGGAAACCAAAATTTCATAATCATTGTTGAGGCTGCCAACTCCGCCGCTATGGTCATCGACCAATTGAACCAGTACGTCCATCCCAAGGCAAACCCAAATGCCGGATCGACGAATTTCGTTCCATAGGTACTGAATGAACCGCTTGTCGGCATAAAGGCTGCCAGTTCCCCTAAGCTGGTCATCACGAAGTACACCATTGCCCCAACTAAGGCATAAGCAAGTAATGCGCCGCCTGGCCCAGCTGTATGAATGGCTGCCCCGCTGCTAAGAAACAGCCCGGTGCCAATAGCCCCTCCAATAGAAATCATCGTTAAATGACGGGATTTCAAACCGCGCTTTAATTCTTGTTCTTCTTGCTTTGGAGGATGCTGAAAGATGTCATTTTCTTGTTTTGGTATCATAACTTTTCATCCCTTTCTATATAAGCGCTTACATGTATGGGGAAATCCATTTAATAAATTTTCCTATTTCATAGACTTTCAAATAGACCTAATTTACAATTCGAATATTCCTTTTCTGAATATATGCAATTTTCATGCCAAATTTTCAAACTGCAATATTCAACAAATTATTTTAAAAAACGCTTTCAATAGACAAAATATTTTGCACTTTATGCCATGTTTTTTTGCACTTTATGCCATGTTTTTTTGCAGCATAAAAAAAGCGGGACTTATAAAATACTAAGCTCATTTCATACACCCTTAAATATATTCCAAATATTACTAGAAGAATATTTGGAAAGAACATTTCTATTAAGAACCATTTTTCTCCATTTTATTCCTTTAAATGTCATATTTTTTGCGTGTTTTCTCCATTTGATAATAATATGAAACGATGTAAAAATGAGGTATTCTCATGAAGGAGTTGAAAGGTTATGAAAGGTAAGGTATTTTTAGGAACTGCACTATCTATCGGTCTATTATTTTCTGCTATTCCCCAACAAGAAGCTTTAGCGGCAAAAAACGTGTTAAGCGTTGAAAAGTATAATAAGCATAGAGATTCGCTAGAATTCAAGTCTGGGAAACTCACAGAACCTTCAAAGCAGACGGCAGAGGATATCATTCTTACCTTTTTTGATAAAAACACAAAGTCTTACAAGTTAGAGAAGCAAAAGGCGAAAGACTCCTTCATTATCCAAAAAGAAAGTAAGGATGAACTTGGAAATACCGCTCTAAGATTGCAACAAACCTATAAGGGCGTACCTGTATGGAATTCTACACAGGCAGTATTAATTGACGCTCAAGGTGTTTTAACAGTCGTGTCCGGAACAGTTGAAGCCAATTTAAACACTAAATTAGGGAAAAAGGCTAAAAAAGGCATCAGTAAATCAGAAGCAATCCAAATAGCCGAAACAGATATTGGATTCACTCCTTCCTACGAACAATCTCCTGAATCAGAGCTATATGTATACGCCAATGAAGGAAAGGCTGACTATGTATATAAGGTCAATTTAAATTTCTTAGATCCGGAACCAGGAAACTATAATTATTTCATTTCAGTCAAAACAGGTGAAATATTGAATAAATATAACACCCTTGATGAAGTGACGGGGACCAATTCCGTCGGTACGGGCGTCGGAGTCCTAAACAATACCGTATCGGTAAACACTACCTTATCGAGCGGTAAATATTATCTACAAGACAATACACGTGGCAAAGGTATTTTCACCTATAATGCTAATAACCGGTCAAAATTGCCTGGTACACTCTTATCCAATACAACCAACGCTTTTACTTCTTCTACCGATAAAGCTGCAGTGGATGCTCATTTTTATGCTGGTAAAACCTATGATTATTACAAATCCATGTTTGGACGGAACTCTTACGATGGAAATGGAGCCATCCTAAAGTCAACCGTTCATTATGGTTCGAAATACAATAATGCTTTTTGGGATGGTACACAAATGGTTTACGGTGATGGGGACGGCACGACGTTCATCCCATTGTCAGGCGGCTTAGACGTTGTTTCACATGAATTGACACATGCTGTAACTTCTACGGAATCGAATTTGACCTATCAGAATGAATCCGGTGCTTTGAATGAAGCGATTTCTGATATTTTTGGCACCGCTGTTGAATTTAAGAATCAAAGTGCAAAAGCGGACTATCTGATAGGAGAAGATATTTATACACCTAATATTTCCGGTGATGCCCTCCGTTCAATGGCCAACCCAACATTGAATGGCGACCCTGACCATTATACGAACCGTTATACAGGATCGGGCGACAATGGCGGCGTCCATACGAACAGCGGAATCATTAATAAGGCAGCTTATCTTATCTCCGCGGGCGGCACTCACCATGGTGTGACCGTAACTGGAATTGGCATTGATAAACTAGGAACCATCTTTTACCGGGCCAACACGACTTATTTAACTTCCTCGTCCACTTTTTCACAAGCCAGAGCAGCAGTCGTCCAATCTGCCGCTGATTTATATGGTTCAAGCAGTGCAGAAGCCACTGCAGTCAAAAACGCTTTTACAGCTGTCGGTGTGAATTAAGAGATCCACCCTATGAATTTTTATATGTCTAGGCTAATCTAATAAGTAGGACAACCTTAACACCTCCCTAAATGTACAGAAAAAAGTACATGTTAGCTGAGGTGTTTTTTTATAAGTATAAATGTAAGCAACAACCCGCACCCAAACCTGAGTACATAGGATTTAGAATAGTATAGAAGAAGACAAAAGCATTAAAAAACAGTCACTTTTGGAAAGAGACTGTATTTCATTAAATACACTGGTGGCTTTTAAACGATTGTGCCCCACAGTATGAATGTATGCCGTGCCACTTACAATTTACGGACAGGAAAGGAGTACAGCTCCTACTGTGTATGACGCATGAGTTACCATTTCCGCACAGGGAAACGCGTCCTACTATAAATCCATCATTTATCATTTCAGGACGCCCTTACTAAAAATAATAAGCACAATATTAAAAAGTCGCGCACCTTATAGGAAGTTCGTTCCGGACGTTCGTAAAAGGACGCGAGAGTAAAGGACATTCGTATAGTATTTTCGTGCTTTAACGAACGTGAATAACGGCTGTTTTGAGAAGAAACTCCACCGTTCGAGAAGTCGGACTCTTCTACGTTATAGAACTAAAGCACTCGTTTGTTTAAGTGATTTTATTCACAATATTTCAGTGTAAAAATGAAATTCTTATATATTACTACCTTACAAAAAATGCAATAATCCCTAGGATTATGCACAAAATCCCACCCAAAAATTGTCCTAATCCTGATGCTTCTCCCATTATTAATAAATTAAATATATTCTTACTTTTTTGATTTTTTCCGAATAAACCATCGTCAGTTTTCATACGATAAATACTCCAAACTATTAAAACTGCCCCAAAAATAAATAATATAATCTGCATTTAAAATCCTCCGTTGTTTGTTTAATATGTGCATCTTTTTAAAATGGATTATTTGTCATCCTCATCAAAAATAAAAGTTTCTTCAATTGATAAATTAAAAACTGAAGCTATTTTATACGCAAGTAGCACAGATGGATTATACTGTTGTTTTTCTAATGAGATGATTGTTCTAGAAGATACACTTACTTTATCAGCTAATTCTTGTTGTGTTATTTCATGTTCTATTCGTAATTCTTTTACTCTATTTTTCATAAATCCCCCTAATTAAAGGACATGATTATAATATTTTCTAGCCCAAAATTCACTAATTATTAATGATAATAAGACAACAAACAATACAGTTTTTGTTGCGATTACCACAAAATTAGTTAAAAACATAAGAATAAAGATTTCGTATATCAGAATTTGCAAAGAAAAGCGAGCAACTTTTCCATCAATTAAAGCGTCTCTTTCATCATATTCCTTTGCTAATTCCTTTTCTAGAGATTTATTCTTTCGGGATTTAATATAAGAAATTGTTGAGGAAACCAAGATTATTCCCCCTAAGAATAATATGAAATACCCAAAATCAAATCCTACTGATTTATCGAGAGTTATTTGAATGATTCCCAATACAATTATCAAGATTGATACAAAAAAGCGCTGTATGAATAGGTTTTTCAAACATACCTCTCCTAACCAATTTAAATTCTCCTGAAGTGAAGTTTGTTTCACGTGAAGTTTTCTTCACATGAAGTTAACTTCACGTTACTCATTCTCAAAGCAAAAGTCAATAAGTAAATGTTGATTATTAAAATCATTTTAGTTTTCATTGTGTTGAACTAACCTGCCCCCATAGTTCATTAATCAAAAAGGCCACCACGTGGTAGCCCTGGATCTCAACTAACGCATCTATAGTCAGACTCGATCATTTCCAAGATTTCTTCAGCCGTATATTTTTTCTCAAAACCTCCTTCAATTATTTTTGACTGATGAATTTTTCAAGTTCTTCTACTTTCTTCCCATCAGCATGGTATGTGTATCCAGTCAGTTCTTTTCCTTTTATACCATTTGCGACAATATCAAGGTCGTTAAACACGTACTTCTTGTATGTTATAGCTTGTTGCTGTCTGTCTGTCGGTGGATTCCAATACTTATGAGCTTCCCATTTATCTGTCCCTTTCGGTAGGGTAACTCCATCTAAAACTTTGCCTTGTTCTTCTTGAATTATGTAGGATAGTTCTAAGAGGTTGTTGAAGTCTTGTACTAAAACTTTTGGTATATCGTTAGCATCTTCTTCACTCGTAAATGATTGAGCTTCTGCTAAGTAGTAGTATTCAATTGGGTTGCGATATTGCTATCGGATTCATCAACTAAAATTCTTCTTCTAACATCTCATGATCTCGTTAATTATTTTCAAATTTGGCTTGTACATCTTCAATGGTTTCTTTAGGTGCTTAAGGAGCAAGTTTCATATCCTCAAATGTCATCTCGGTTCGAGCGATTTTCTTATCATATGTTAGATGTTTTACCCTTATTTTGAGAGCCGTTTTTTGCTTTGCTTTTTCTAGATTGATGTTGGACGACATAGGACGACCACCGGACATTTGATAAACAATTCTGATACTTGGAATAATAAAAATAAAAAGCCCTTCTCACACGAGAGGGGCTTTTTTGTTATTAATATTCACTTACAGAATAACTTTTATATGTTAACTTGTTGTTTTCAAAAGCCATATCAACATATATGTCAGTAGTGTCACTGTAACGGCTCCAGACATAATCTTTTTCGGTAATACCGCCATAGGTATATGTTGATTCTAATTTCATATATTCACCTGTGATAGATACCATTTGATTATAAGTCATTCCTTTTTTTACATTCGTATATTCATTGAAAGTTATACCATTTTTAATGGGAGTAAAGAAATATCCTTTGGCTGTTTTTGTATACTTGACCCACTTTGTTCCTACTTTATCATAATCTACAAATGTTACTGTAGCATATGAAAAGTTTTTATTTGTTGCATATGGAGTTAACGTTACAGCTTTAGTAGTTTTTGCATTAATTGTATTACCTTTATAATCTTGAACCTTATAGGTAGTACCTACTAAGGCGCTCTTATAGAAAGTTGAACCGATCGGCTTTGTTACTGTTGCAGCTTCTCCTTTATTTGCTCCAACTCCTGCCAGTAATCCTAGAGCTAATACTCCTACAGTTAATGCCTTTGCTAGTTTTTTCATCTTAATTTCTCCCCCAACCCGTTAGGTCTTATGAATTTATATGTACATTTGTAGAATACCAAATCTTTTTCAATGGGTCTATGACTTTTCGTAGAGAACGGGTATTTACAATATCCATCTTAGGCAATGCGGCTTTTGACTTCAGCAAACTTCAACACAAACCAATGCTCCATATTCATGAGTTCTTAGAAAAAGACGCAATTGCACCTCAATATATAATTAACATTCCAAACATGTTAAAGCGGATTGAAGAATTTAATCCAGAAGCACATAAAAAATACCATTGCTTAGATGTAATAGAAGATACTTGTTGGACAATCAGCTGAGGGTGATAATTTCTTGAGCCAATAATAGTTCTGTTTTTGACACCAAGCAGCTTTTGATAATCCACTTTCTTTAAAATCTTGAATGTGAGCTTCCCATCCTTTCTTTATAAGGCGCCTTTTCATAAAAAAACCTCCACATGTAGGATGTAAGGAGATTATCTCATGAGCTATTTACAAGTAGTAGGTGGGGAATATTTGACGCTTACTTTTATCTACTGCTTTTTCTTCTTGCATACATGCACCAAGCAATCCAATTGAGATAACACTTGTCGCTAAAATAAAATAATTCCTTATAAAATTTTTCCCCATTTTCTCTCATATAGTAAAGATTAACTAATCCACCTTAATCTAATTGAACTAGAAAAGCACTATGATTATTCAGAGTACCTAAACAAAAAACTTTGATAAATAAATAGAAAAGGCATGTTTAGAAAAAAGATTATCAAAACATGCCCTTATACTACTATTAAATTGGATTATTCTTTTATAAAAACGCTGATCTTTTGTCTTCCTTAATCAACTAACGCACCCTTTAGTTGAAGAAGAAGTCATCATTTTAATAACTCAGTCTTATACCTATATCGTACATTTTCAAGAATTTGGTTAAAAATATGCAAAGGGATTCCTACTTAATCTTTAATTTCTATTTCTTTTCCCGAATCAAGGTATGTAAGGAATCCCCAATAAGAAATGAAAAAGTTATAAGTTGGTTCGTAAATAAACTCCATCCACCCCCCTGCAATATGTTTATCTTTTTCATTGAATATATTAATTCCTGAGAAGTTTTCCACTACCCCATCTAAATAAATAGCATCATCTCCTTCTATACAACTAATCTGCCCCTTTAGTTCAATAAGAAAAGAGCTACCGAAGAAAACGTATAATTTTGAATTGACTGAATTTTCACTTTGTAATATACTTGGTATACCACATACCAATAGGAGGAAAAATGAAAAAAATAGAGACAGTTATGCCGTTAAGAGATATAGCTTTTGAGGCAATTAAGAAATCAATTTTGAATTATGAACTTCTACCGGGTCAAGCAATTTATGAAAGAGACCTAAGTGAAAAGTTAGGTGTAAGTAGAACTCCTGTAAGAGAATCTCTGTCGTTGTTAGAAAGAGAAAAATGGATAATTTCAAAACCACGGGTTGGTACGTTTATTAATGAAATAACAGAAGAAAATGTAATTGAAGTAATGGAAATTCGAATGATTTTTGACCGATTCTCACTAGAAAAAATCTGTGGAAATATTACTCCAGAACAAATAAAAGTATTAGAAGGTTACATAGAGGAGCAAGAAAAAAATAAAACAGATCACCAAAGATTTATTGAATTAGATAAAGAGTTCCATTCTGAAATTGTATTATTAACTAAAAATCAGCGATTAGAAAAATGGTTTGAAGAAATTGGTGATCAGATTAGATGGTTTGGGTTAAAAGCCATAACTGAGAAGTCGCGTATTGAGGAAACAATATCTGAACATAAAGCAATTGTACAAGGTATAAAATCACAAGATATTAATCAACTTCTGGTAGCATCAAATAACCATGTGGAAAATACCAAAAATGAAATTATTAATCAATTGAGGAGGAATTCAAATGAGAAAAGTAATTAATTTACATCTTTCTAATGGAGAGGTTAAAAAACATGAAATTGATATTAATAGAGTAATTGTTGTTGGATATGGGGGACGAAATATAGAAAAAATTCAAGAACACATAGATGAATTAAAAGAATTAGGTATTGCACCTCCACCTCATGTACCAATGATATATCCACAAAAAATAGAACAACTGAATTTTTCTAATGAATGTAATGGAAGCAAATTTTCCTCAGGGGAAACAGAATATGTGTTATTCCATGATGGAAAAGAATGGTTGGTTACCCTTGGCAGCGATCATACTGATCGAGAAGTAGAAAAAGAAGATATTTTAAAGTCCAAATCAATATGTGATAAACCTCTTGCAACTGATTTTTGGAGATTAGCAGATTTAATAGAAGACTGGGATAATATTATCTTACGTTCTTATGTTACTTCAAATGGGGAAAAATATTTATATCAAGAAGACACTTTAGACGCACTCTTAGAGGTTGATGTTTTATTGGAAAAGCTGGACAAGTTCGGGGAAAAGGATCTAGAACATACTGTTATTTTTTCAGGTACTGTTCCTACAAAAAATGGATTTATTTTTGGTGATAAATTTGAATATGAAATTGAACACCCCAAGTTAAACAGAAAAATTAAACATCATTATTCCATTATTTATTAAGGGGTGATTGTTTTGAAAAAGGAACCTACAAAAGTTAGATGGGGACTAGCATTCTTTTTCTTTATAATAGGTGTAATCGCTTACATGGACAGATCAAATATTTCAATAATAGCAAAACCAATGATGGATGATTTAGGCTTAGATAAAGTTCAGTTTGGTATGCTTGCATCATTATTCTCATTAGGTTACGCGTTAGTTCAAATTCCAGCAGGACTTATGGCAGAAAAGTTTGGTCCAAGAAAAATGATCACTTTTGCTCTAGTATGGTGGTCAGTATTTACGGGTTTGACGGGTTTAGTTAAATCTCACGGTCTATTGTTTATGGTGAGATTCTTATTTGGGATAGGTGAAGGACCGATGTTTCCTGCTAACGCCGTATTTAATACAAACTGGTTTAGAAGAGATGAAAAGGCCAGAGCATCTAGTGCTTTATTGGCCGGTTCATATTTTGGACCAGTTATAGCCCCTATCGTTACGGTTTATATCTATCAATATTTTGGCTGGCAAGCTGTATTTTATATTTTCGGATTAATAGGAATAATCATTGCGGGTGTCTGGTACGTTATAGCCCGAGACTATCCTGAAATTCATAAACTTGTGAATGAACAAGAAAAAGAATATATACTTGAAGACAGAGAAATTGTTGATACCGCTAAAGTTAGAGCCCCATGGAATTCTTTTCTGAAAAGCTATAGATTTTGGGCGTTAGGATTACAATATTTTGTTGTTTTATATATTATTACTTTCTTTTTAGTTTGGTTACCTACCTATTTACTGGAAGATAGAGGATTCTCATTAAGTAAAATGGGATTTGTCTGCAAGCCTACCTTGGTTAGCAATACTGATAACTGTAATGACTGGTGGTATTCTTTCTGACTACTTAGTACGTAAAGGTTTTTCAAAGCAAATATCAAGATCCTCTTTAGCTATATCAGGTTTAATAGTATTTATTATTTCAATGTACCTTGCTGTTATGACAGTATCGCCTTATATGAATGTTTTATGGTTATCATTATGCTTGGGTTCACTAGGATTCACAGTAGTGTGTTCATGGGCTTCTGCTACAGACTTAGGAAGAAACTTTTCTGGTTCCGTTTCAGGTTGGATGAACTTGTGGGGAAATCTAGGAGCATTTGTATCACCGTTATTATGTGGTTGGTTAGCAGAAAACTTTGGGTGGAATATCACATTAGGAGTAACTATAATCCCTGTGTTTATTGCAGCTATATTATGGTTGTTTGTGAAACCAGATACTTCATTACTAAACTAAATACAATTAAGAGGAGTGACCAATGTGAATTATCTAGTATTTCAAATGGATTTAGTAGTTGGAAATCCTGAAGAGAATAGGAAAATCATTGAACGCTGGTTAGAAGCTAACTATAGTGATGATGTGGATGTTGTAGTACTTCCTGAAATGTGGTCTACGGGCTATGTGTTGGAGCAACTGGAAGAAATCTGCAATGTGGATGGTAAGCGTTCCATTGAATTTTTACAATCACTGGCTAAGAAGTTTAATGTAAACTTGGTGGGTGGCTCGATTGCCGTATTAGAAGGTAAAGATATCTTTAATCGTGCGGTTATAGTTAATCGAATGGGTGAGATTGTTCACACATATGACAAGATGCACCTTGTTCCGATGTTAGATGAACCAAAGTTTTTAACGGGCGGTCATAATCAAGTGGAAGTATTTGAACTTGAAGGTGTGAAGATGGGGGTTATTATTTGTTACGATTTACGATTCCCTGAAATTATTCGTGACTTAGCATTACAAGGTATTCAAGTGTTACATATCGTCGCAGAATGGCCACTTGCAAGGGAAACACATTGGAATACGTTACTTCGTGCGCGCGCAATTGAGAACCAAATGTATGTTGTTGCTTCAAATGTGGCGGGGACAAAGTTAGGAGTGGAATTCGCAGGTTGCTCACAAATTGTAGATCCATGGGGAGACATTGTTCAAAAATTAGATCAAGAAGTTGGTGAATTAAAAGCAACTTTAAATTTAGAGACAGTCCCGCAAGTCAGGAAAGATGTGCCGATCTTTAGTAGTCGTGTACCATCACTTTATAGGTCCAACCTAAGATTCTTCTTAGACGGAGTGGAGAAAATATCGAGACCTGAAATTGAATTCACAGACTATAAGAATTTTAAACTTGAACCAATTGATGGGTTGGTAGAAGGGCTGTCACAAAGGGTCATTTCAGAGAATTCGTCAACACAGGAAATGGTTCGTATTTTGGAGTTCGCACCCGGTACAGACACGACGCCTAATGGAGTTCAAGTCCATCATTATTGGGAAGAGCTATATGTCGTTAAAGGGTCTGTCATAGATTTAACTTTAAATAAGATATTCACTGCGGGAATGGTTGCTTCACGTCCCCCCGGAATGCAACATGGTCCATGGAAGTCAACGGATGGTTGCGTAATGTTTGAAGTGCGATACAGTCGATAATAAAGTGCTGATAATTTGATAATGAGTGGAGTTTTTAATAATGGGGTACCACCTATTTCGATGACAAAAAGACGACAATCCAAATGAAAGTTGCCATTTCCCCCGATTATTTGCGCTTATTTTAAGTGTTATTTTGCACATCCAACTTTAAAACCCAGCTACCTTCACATGAGAAGATTAGCTGGGTTTCTTAATTATTTACGTCCAATCACTAAGCTATTTCGTGCAGCTTCTACGGCTTCTGTTGTAATGGATGTCAGGTGATTGATTTCGAGAATACGTTCAATTTGAGTAAATAACCGGTGAATGAGTCTAAAATTACAGTTTGTGACTTTCATGATGTTAGTGAGTGCCTCATAGTCGGAAAAGTCCTCCCGTTTGATGGAGATGCCGAGTTCATCCCCTGTGTTGAGATGGAAGTCTATTTTTAAATTCGCTAAGCCAATTTTTAAAATCATCTTCTTTTAATGGTCTTATTACTAATCTTTCCGTTTCTGAAATGCTGGCAAATTTGTTAAAATAAAACTTACTTTCTAATTACGTCTTTTCTTAATTCTTAAAATCTCTCCCTTTCAAAATAAATCCAATTATTAACTATTCGCATTAACAGTAATAATCCCTTTTTGCAACGTATTCAATCTTCAACTAAACTGCCCCGTTAGCCAACCATGCAGCGCACGACCAGCGCTGCACCACAGAGAATGAAAATGGTGGAAAACCGTCCATACTGATTCTATGGCTGGGTGAGGAAGGTCGATGAACTATGGTGCCATTAGAGCCCATCCGTTAGTCTGACTCCAACGACCTCGGTGCATCACAGACTGTCGCTCCCTTACGGGAAGCACTCATGGTAGATTAATCCTATTCTGGTTTTTGCACCAGCCTCTAATTTTTTGCCATAGAAAGGATGGTTTCAATGGAAGTAATCATTGAACGAGTATGCGGAATGGATGTACATAAAGATAACATTACCGCCTGCATTATGACCCCCGAAGGAAAGGAGATTCAAACATTTTCTACAAAAACGGTGTTTTTAATTCAACTGATGGATTGGATTAAATCACATGGTTGCACTCATGTCGCTATGGAGAGCACAGGTGTGTTTTGGAAGCCTATCGTGAACTTAATTGAGGCTGAAGAAATGGAGTTTTTAGTTGTTAACGCACAACATATGAAAGCAGTCCCTGGTCGAAAAACAGATGTCAAGGATGCTGAGTGGATCGCTCAACTTCTTCGTCATGGTTTATTGAAGGCAAGCTTTATCCCTGATCGAAATCAACGAGAATTGCGTGAGCTTGTTCGGTATCGTAGAAGTATTATTGAAGAACGAGCCAGACAGCATAATCGAATTCAAAAGGTGCTTGAAGGTGCAAATATCAAATTAGGCTCTGTCGTATCGGATATTATGGGTGTTTCATCAAAGGACATGCTTCATGCGATCGCATTTGGTGAGGATGATCCTGAGAAACTAGCAAACCTTGCGCGACGTTCGATGAAGAAGAAAAAAGATGATTTAATCCTTGCCCTGAATGGGTATGTGAATCCTCATCAACGCATGATGCTTAAAACGATTCTAACTCATATTGATTTTCTGACTGAACAGATTAAAAACCTCGATCAAGAGGTTGCCCAAAGAGTTAGTGTGTATCAAGAAAACATAGAACGACTGGATTCAATACCTGGGATTGCCACTCGAATGGCAGAACAAATTCTAGCTGAAATCGGAACGGACGTTGAAAAACAGTTCGAAAGTGCAGCCAGATTATGTTCATGGGCCGCCCTCGTACCAGGACACAATGAAAGTGCAGGAAAAAGGAAATCAACCAGAGGCAAAAAGGGAAATAAATATTTAAAATCTGCTTTAACTGAGGCTGCTCACTCAGTTGGAGCCTCCAAAAACTATCTTGGCGCTCTATACAGACGGACAGTCAGCGCGAAAAGGAAGAAAACGAGCTGGAATTGTCGTTGCCCACGCCATGTTAAGAATTTCTTATTATCTTTTAACAAGGAAAGAAATGTATGTAGACTTAGGCGAAGATTATTTTGATAAGCAAAAGCAAGCTTCCATTGTACGAAATTCGGTCCGAAGGTTAGAAAACTTAGGATATACCGTAAATATATCAGAGGCATCCTAACCACCGATTTATTAGGAGATCTAATAAGGCGCTGCTCTTTTTCAAAAAAATTGAAGCTTGCGTTTTATTTAATATGGTCTTTTTTCTTATTATTAGTGTTTAATTTTCATGGTAGTTGAAGAAGAAAAATCAAAAGCATTGTTTAACAGATTCTATTTTAAAGAAGTAACAATCAAAAAAAAGTTCGTAAAAGTGTAATTAAACGAACGGATAGCTAATAAACAGATTAAGGTTTATTTGTGCACATGGGTCTGTACATACCTATTCACGCTTACAGCCATAAGGATTCTATGTATGGTAAAATGTTGGTTAGGAGATTATATTATTGCCGGCCCTGATTCTTCTACGAGGCCTAGGGAAGCAGCAATAGTTTTTATATCCCACTTTCATTCTTTCAATTTAAATGGAAGTGGTTATTATACATATAACAATCCCTTCTTTTTCATTTGAAAAAGATTAATTCCCTAAAATAGTTGCTTTTCTTCTTATTAACTGTCAAGCTTAGATGATCTAGACTATAAAGAATAGAACAAGTAGGTGACGAACATGATTGAAGTTAAAACTTCCACACTCAGTGATGGTGAGTTCAATAGAGGCGTATTCGCTACGCAAGACATTAAAAAAGGTGAGCTTTTACATGAAGCACCTGTTATTGCTTATCCAAACGAAGAGCATGTTTTCATAGAGAAAACATTGCTTGCAGATTACGCGTTTGAGTATGGAATTAACCATACTGCCATGCTTTTAGGATATGGCATGCTGTTTAATCACTCTTATACTCCCAATGCTACTTATGACATAAACTTTAAGAACCACACGTTTGATTTCTTCGCTTACACCGACATAAAAGCAGGAGAAGAAATTCTTATTAATTATAATGGTGAAGTCGATAATGAAGATCCATTATGGTTCAATAAAGAAGATAATGGTGAAGATGACGCTGAGTAACAACACCATTACTTTTGAATGACCTGAAGGTAATAATTTATTAATGAGAGCCATTTACACAGACAACAAGGTTTAATAAAAAATCCCCTTTAAAAGGATTGTGGCAATTACACAATCACTTAAGGGGATTTTTTTTACTTAATGAGCGGAAGGCTTATTCGATTTTGATTTTGTTAAGGATTGGAGTTGGCTCTTAACCTTATCAATGTTTTCTGGAGTGGCTAGGGATTTTATTTGACTCATGGTTTTTTCACGAGTTTTTTTATTGCGCATTAAGTATGCTGCTGCTCCTATCACGACAGTTCCAATCATTTTATTTGATGGCATATGAGTTTCCTCCTTGAAGTTGGTTAATTATAGTATTCCCTCTATCGATTGATTTAAACAACAGGCCGCAGCTTCAGCCTGCATTGAATAGGCTGGTAAAAACTCTTAAACTTGACCCGCGAAACCCAGCCTTCGCTGTTTTATTTGAGCGAGGGCTAAGCTTTGATAGTTGATTTTCCTTTTATTTCTCCAAGTTCAGACTGTTAATATACTCTAAGCTTTCTGGACTTTTCACCACTTTTGCAGCTTGACCTGGATCTACCTTTGTTTGTTTCATGTTGTAGAGTTTATAGGTTAGAACTCTTTTCGTTGACTCGTTAATTCGCTCCATAGGAACTTCTCCTGCTTTCACCGCTTCAAGTAAACCGTTATATACCTCAAGCTCATGCGAATATTCATGACAGACCAATAATAAATCCGCTCCTGCAAGGATTGCTTCTTTCCCCATATCTTTATAGGAAAAATACTTATTCACTGCGCCCATTTCCAAATCATCCGTGACGACAAGCCCTTCAAATCCAAGTTTCCCCCGAAGCAAGTCTTCAATGATAACCTTGGACAGGCTTGCCGGTTTTTCTTTATCATAAGCTGGATATTTAATGTGGGTCACCATAACGAAAAACTTTTGGTTATCCATTTCACTAATAATTTTCTTGAAAGGATAGATATCTGAGTTTTCCAGATCGAGCTGGTTTGCTTCCACAGAAGATGTTTCGACATGCGGGTCAATCTCGCTGCGTCCGTTTCCTGGAAAATGCTTCAAAGCTCCTGTAACGGAAGCATCGTTCAAGCCTTGAATCGCTTTCGTTCCGTATTGATAAACCTTTTCTGGATCTTTTCCCAGTGAACGGTTGTCCGTCTTTGATAAATCCAGAACAGGAGCAAAATTTATATTAATCCCCATAGAGTTCAGTTCTGTCCCGTTCAATTTTGCCACCTTGTACATGTCTTCGACAGAAGCATTTTCCCCAAGTTCCTGTTGCGAAGGGATTGGCGATACTCGTTCCCTCATTCGGATTATGTCTCCGCCTTCCTGATCGACGGCTACCATAAGCGGAAGGGAATTCTTACTGCGATCAGCCGATTGCTGAAGCGAATTGGATAACTTCGCCACTTGTTTTGGCGATTTCATATTGCGGTCAAAATAAATGACGCCCCCTATATGTTTTTGTTCGATTAGCTCCGTAATTTCACTGTTCTTTTCAGTTCCTTTGAAACCGACCATCATTAGCTGTCCAATTTTTTCTTCAAGTGTCATGTTTTCAAGCAATTCTTCTATTTTTTCATCAGTATCTGTGAGGACATTGATGCCGGTTTCTTCCTTACCGCCTTGCTCTTTCTCTTTATCTGCTGTGTTTTCTACCTTCTCGGTTTCTTTGGATTTCGTATCCATATTTATTTGAACGAGCACCACCGTTAATAACGAAATGATAGCAATGAAGAGCAGTACGATATACTTATTTTTTTTCTTCATTGTACTTTTTTATCCTTTAGTTCCATATCAGAATCCGCAAGCTTCCTTCCGGAGATTCCCTTCATTAGATACCCCTTGCTTCCCCATATATGGACTAACGTTTCGCCCTCCTTACAGTCCTCGTTGAAAATATCAAAAGAGACTGTCGTTTTACTATTCTTCATTAATTCTCCTTTTACTAATGACACTTCATCACTCATATTGTCCGTCATTCCTTTTCTGCTAAATTTATTTTTTCTTTTTAGGCTGTACTGCTTAAATTGTATTTTCCATTTGTTCTCTCTTAATAATGTTCATAAATGACCTATTCTATTTCTTCCTTAGGAATTTATTGTATAAAGCATAAGCCACGTACCCCATACTATACATACCCCAATACAAAGGAGATACAAACCCTTATGGACGGAATCTTAAAGAATCTTGCCGATACTATTAGTCATGCAGTTGTTTATGCAAAAGAAAAAGTAACAGACATCACAAGATCAACATCTGTTACGATTTTGCAGTTGAGTGAGCATATTATGAATCAGCCTGAAACCAAGCAAATAGAAAAAGACCTTTTAGGTATAGTTTATTCTTTTTATCATTTACAAAAAGAAGATGTTTCGTATTATTTGGAAATGAAAAGCTCACATATTCTACAGTTGGACGTGTATTCTCACGACCACACGATTGTTTCTTACCGGTCTTATCGCGATCATTCTAGCTTACCCACTCCAATAAAATTTCCAAAAAACCTTTTATCCGAATTAATATCCTGAATCGTTTAAATATAAGTATATCCACAAATCAACAACACAGAATCAGAAGCTAAGGTAGATAATAAAAAAAGCTGATATCCCACCACATTGGGGATATCAGCTTTTTTGAACTTTATTTGAATTGTGCACTAGAAACAAAGGTAAAACAGGATCTAACTAGAGTAAGAAAAACTGATCTCTTTCTCTCGATATCCAATTCTCAGCATCTTCATTATCCTTTTTAACTAGTCGGTTAACGAGGATATCATGCCAAATGTAGTTTTCTAGAAAATTGATATGAACCGGATCATCTGTGTAAAACGCTGTTTCTCTTTCTTCAGAAGAGGGGCCGTAAATTGTCTCCTTGCCATCAATGGATAAGATAAACCATTTGTTCTCTCCAATATTGTCTACATAACTGGTTTTACGATGAATATCTATCCCTGGTAATGGGTTGTCAACTTGAAAAACAATACCTTTGAGATTACAATACGCTGCTGTATCTTTTAGCTCTTGTTCAAGTTTCTCATACATCTTATCCCATATGGAAACAATCACTCTTTTCTCAGCTTTTTGTAATAAAGTACGACAAAAGGATAGAATATGCCGTTCTCCTTTAAGAGTCATTACACGGTTATCGGAAATGGGCTCTGTTTTTTCAAATTGCTTTAATGTATCACTTATGGATTGATAGGTATTGTTCCATTTTGTTTGAACAGATTCTAAAAATACATCGACAGGTAAAGGTGAATATTGAACCGAATCATTAATTTCTTCTTTTAACACGATTCCCTCTTCTTGAAGCCCATTTAATATTTCATAGATACGCGCTCTAGGAATTCCTGATTCCTTGCTCACTTGATAGGCACTTGTTGGTCCTTGACGTACCAAAGAAACATAAGCCTTTGCTTCATATTGACTAAATCCTAGAGACTGAATTTTTTGAATGATATCTTGCATAGTACCTCCTAGTGCAATTAGTAAGTTATATCTATAATACCAAATCTCTATTTGAAAAGTTAAGAAGTTATAAAATCGTAAAAGTCTTATTTACATGGATAAATTTTTTAGTTACTATTTAAGTAGTAACTAAAAAAATGTCTTACTCTAATTTTTTTAGTAAAGTAGATAACTTTGGATTAAGGAGCCCCCATCAGCGAGTGATTCGTCCTTAATTCTATTGATACGGAGGTTTCTTAGATGGAAGATATTAATATTTCTACACTTTTGTTGTTAGTATGTTTCGGATTTCTAGCAGCATTTATTGATTCTGTAGTCGGAGGCGGAGGTCTCATTTCTATACCTGCTTTATTATTTTCAGGTCTCTCCCCTACAGCGGCAATTGCTACGAATAAATTGGCCAGTTCAATGGGATCTTTAACAAGTACCATTGCCTTTATCCGTTCAGGAAAAGTCGATTTTCAATTAGTAGCAAAGTTGTTTCCTCTTATTTTCACAGGGTCCTTACTAGGTGCCTGGGTAGTCAATTTTGTCTCACCCGAATTATTAAAGCCATTGGTATTAGTTCTCTTAATAGCCGTTGCTATTTATACGATTCTAAAGAAAAACTGGGGACATGAATCGACTTACCAAAAACTCTCTTTGCAAAAAGCCCTACTATTTTCATTTACTATATTTGCAATTGGTTTTTATGATGGATTTTTAGGTGCTGGAACAGGATCCTTTATATTATTTGCCTTTTTGATTATTGGTTTCGATTTTTTACACTCAGCGGGAAACGCAAAATTTCTAAACTTCGGAAGTAATATTGCGGCGCTCATCATGTTCATTTTTCTTGATGCGGTCAACTTTTCCTATGGGATACCGATGGGGATATCTATGATAGTAGGAGCTTTAGTAGGTTCTAAATTCGCCATTAAGAAAGGAGTAGCATATGTAAGAGTGTTATTTATCTTTGTTACTGTTTTCTTAATCATAAAAAATATTATTGATTACATAAAAATTTTGTAATCGTTTAAAAGCCCTTACCCTTTAGTTAAATTAGACTTAACATGTTTTTCGATTTGATTACACTCTTTCACACCTCTAAATGTGACATATAGGAATTATTTAGGTATATGATAGATAGATATAGAATGTGTGGAAAGGTGTGGTTGGTGATGAGTGAAAAGTGGAATGGTGAAGAAATGGTAGATATAACTGGGAAAACGATTGTGATTACCGGAGCTAATAGCGGTATTGGCTTTGAAACAGCCTTTGTGCTCGCTAGTAAAGGGGCAGAGATAATTCTTGCGGTTCGGAATGCTTCAAAGGGCGAAAAGGCTGTCGAAAGAATTACCTCCGTCTACCCTAAGGCGGACGTACGAGTGATGCAGCTCGATTTAAGTGATTTAAGCAGCATTCGTCATTTTGCTGATTCCTATTTGGAAAACTATGACTCACTTTCTGTTCTTATCAATAATGCAGGTGTCATGATCCCGCCTTACAGTAAGACGAAGGACGGTTTCGAGCTACAATTAGGAAGCAATCATCTCGGTCATTTTGCTTTGACAGGTCTGCTTCTTCCGTGTATTCTCTCTACACCAAAATCGAGGGTTGTCACATTAAGCAGCTTAGCCGCCATCAATGGATTTATTGACTTCGATAACTTAAATGGTGAAACTAATTATAAACCCATGAAATACTATGGGCAAAGTAAGCTCGCCAATCTTCTCTTCGCCCGCGAATTACAGAACAAGTTCAATCAGCACCAAGCCGACTCGATTAGTGTTGCCTGTCACCCTGGCCTTGCTCATACGAATCTTATGTCACGCGGATCAGGAAGACCGGTAAATAAGTTCGTCCACTTTCTTTCCAAAACTATCACCCAGCCTGCAAGCATGGGGGCGCTTCCGACTCTGTACGCCGCGACGGAACCTACCTTAACAGGCGGAGAATACATCGGACCCGATGGAAAGAAAGGCAGAAAAGGCTTTCCTAAAAAAGACGATATTATTAATACTTTATATAATGAGGAAACCTCGAAGAAATTGTGGGATATTTCGGAAACTATGACAGGTGTCAAATATAGTTTCACCGCAGACATATACAATAAATAATCATCGAGTCAATCACTTATAAAACATTCATTAAAAGAGCAATTTTCAATGCTCTTTTTTATTTTTCCCTTTTCAATAGAATGGGTGAGCCTATAAAAGAAAGAAACTAAAAACATTAAAGAGGTGCGTAAATGCTTAATAATGAAAAAATCACTTTATATCCACTATTCTCAATGAAAGCAAAAGAGACCGAATGAATAAAAGGCAGGCAAGTTTTTATCTCAAATAGGTTAGCTGTTGCCTCCCCCCTCTCATCTTCTTTCCGGATATGCTATGCGGTCCACACTAACATGGATTTTAAGACCAAAAAAAGAGGAAGCATAATGCTTCCTCTTTCTACATCCATTATTCAGCGTCAAAAACTTCGACTTTCTCCATTTTGTCGCCATTTTTCATAGCTTTAGCTGTTTCAAGTCCAGATGTTACTTTACCGAATACCGTGTGGACACCGTTAAGATGTGGTTGCGGTGCGTGAACGATAAAGAATTGGCTTGAGCCAGTGTCTTTTCCAGCATGTGCCATAGATAGGCTGCCTGCTTCATGTTTATGAGGATTTCCTACAGTTTCACACTTGATCTGTGTGCCGCTTCCGCCTGCACCTGTACCTGTTGGATCTCCACCTTGGCTTACGAAACCTGGGATGACACGGTGAAATACTACGCCGTTATAAAATCCTGTGTTCGCTAAGTTTTCGAAGTTAGCTACTGTGTTTGGTGCTTCGTTCGGGAAAAGATCGAATTCGATTTTTTCTCCATTTTCCATAAGTATGTATCCTTTTTTAGCCATGTAAAACATCTCCTTTAATATAAACTGAATCAAACCTTATAGTAACATTTTTAGAAGAAGAAAGAAAAGATAGAGCCATTTATTTCGAATTCAATCATTATACAGCTTACCGTCTTTTCTTATATAATTAGAATGATTTAAATCAAAGGGGGAACTAATTATGGTACAACGATTTGATGCATTAGTCGTGGACAAGCAAGAGGACCAATTTTCCGTTAGCATACAGGGACTAACACTTGATGACTTACCTCAAGGCGAAGTGCTCATCCGCGTTCATTATTCAGGTGTGAATTATAAAGATAGCCTAGCTAGCATTCCGAATGGAAACATAGTCACAAACTATCCAATTGTTCCGGGAATTGATTTAGCTGGTGTCGTCGTTTCATCAGAGAATCCCCATTTTAAAGAGGGAGACGAAGTCATTGCGACTTCCTATGGAATCGGCGTTTCCCAATCCGGGGGCTATAGTGAATTTGCCCGCGTTCCTGCAGAGTGGATTGTTCCACTTCCTGAGGGCCTTACATTGAAAGAAGCGATGGTTATCGGGACGGCTGGTTTTACTGCGGCCTTATCGGTTCTCCGTCTAGAAGAAAATAACCTCACTCCTGATCAAGGAAGTGTTCTCGTAACTGGTGCAACAGGTGGGGTCGGCAGCTTTGCAGTCTCGATACTTTCCAAACTTGGCTATTCGGTTGAGGCGAGTACAGGAAAAGAATCAGAACACGGGTACCTTAAGGAAATTGGTGCCTCAACAATTGTATCACGTGAAGATGTCTACAATGGCAAGCTTCGGGCACTAGGCAAACAAAAGTGGAGTGGTGCGGTTGACCCAGTTGGCGGAGAACCACTTGCTTCTGTCCTTAGTCAAATTCAATACGGAGGTTCTGTTGCGGTAAGTGGATTAACAGCAGGTACCAATCTACCAGCTACTGTCTTTCCATTCATCCTAAGAGGTGTTAATTTACTCGGAATTGATTCCGTGAATTGCCCAATGGATACGAGATTGAAGGTTTGGCAGCGACTCGCTACCGATTTTAAGCTGGCACATTTAGAACAGCTCATACAACGGGAAATTACCCTTAAAGATTTACCGGATGTCCTTCCTACCCTTTTAAAAGGGGAAGCAAGAGGCAGAACAATCGTTAAACTATAAACCAAAAAGTGACGAGAGCATTGACTTCTCGTCACTTTTCATTGTGAATTTTTATCGATAGGGAGAATGATATCAACGATGGTTCCTTTTCCTACTTCACTACTAAATTGGATTTCACCCTTATGCTCATGAATGATTTTAGTACTGACCATGAGTCCTAATCCTGTTCCTTTTTCCGTTGTACTATAAAAAGGCTGTCCTAAATGCTTTATACGCTCTTCTGAGATTCCACTACCCTGATCAATAAAGGAGATAACTATGGATTCCCCTTCATATTTTAACTGAATATGCAGTTTCCCTCCTTTAGGCATTGCTTCTATCGCATTATTAACGACATTAGTAAACACCTGTTTTAACTGAGTAGGCTCACCAAGGACCCATGCAAAATTCTTTTTATATTCTTTGATAATTTCAACGTCATTTATTATCGCCTGAAACTCGGCTAACATAATTACACTGTCTAATATATCGGTAAGCTGAATCGATTCCCAAACCTTCGCTTCAGGCTCTGCTAAGCTCAAAAATTCATTGGCTAAAATTTCAATTTTCTCAACTTCACTTACAGTCATTTCAAGATAGTCCTTTTTATCAGGGCTTTCTCTCAATAGTTGTAAAAATCCTTTAACCGTTGTTAACGGATTCCTTATTTCATGTGCAATACCCGCAGCCATCTGCCCCACCGCAGATAGCATGTTAGATTTACAAAGTATTTCTTCTGTTTTCTTACGCTCGGTAATATCTCTGCAAAACACCTGTATGGCTGGACGGTCCTTATAAATAATCGGAAGTCCAAGTGTTTCTCCATAAAATTCTTGTCCATCAAGTCTAATGAACTTTTGCTCCAATAAATCAACTGCTTTATAATCGTCTCTCATTATCTTGATTCGTTTTTTTACAGTTTCTAGAGAATCAGGGTGAACGAACTGAAAAACGGACATGCCAATAATATCATCTACACTATCCATACCTAGCATTTTTGCCCCCATAGGATTCATATACTCAATGACCCCATTACGATGCACAAAAATCGCTTCAGGTGATACTTCCACTAAACTGCGATACCTTTCTTCACTTTCCTTCAAGGCAGCTTCAGCAAGCTTTTGATCCGTGATATCCCGATAAACGAAGGACAATGCACTCGGCTCATTTTTATTGTCTCGGATAGTAAAAAGGGAGATGCTCACATTGATTAACTGGCCATCTTTTCTTTGTCTAACCGTTTCAAAGCCTTTCTTTTGTTCCCCTTCCCTAACCTGGCTATGCAATTCATTTACTGACTCCTTCAAGAATTCAGGAATAATCGGAAACGGCTTACCTATTATTTCATCATTTTTCCAACCAAAAAAATCTTCAAAAGCAGAATTAACTTGAAGGGTTTTTCCTTCCAGATCAACGATAGAAATGGCGTCCGCATTATTCTCCATGAAAGACTTAAGTTGCTCTGCGATTTCCTCCGACTGTTCTCCCATTTGCCTTTGCCCATAATTAACAAGCCTTTTACTCATCAATTTTTTTATTCCTTTCTTATCCGGAAATTTACTGTCTCAATTTTACAGTATCAGTAAATCATTTGCTAGTTTTAGCATATGATATTTTGATTACATAATTGACACACAAAGAGGCCAAACCTCCATATAAGGTTCAGCCTCTTTTCTAAAATGTATTATAAATATTTTCACATTCTGTACCTGTGGGTTCATAAAAACAATGAAGCTTAAAACGCCCTACTAAAGGCTGGTTATACCAGGTTGCCGGACAATCTCCCGGTGGCCTGAAGTACCATAGGCTAAATTTTGAAGGCCATATCCTTTCACCATTTACACTACGACGCGCAAGTCTTTTTTCTCTCTCTCTTGCTCGTTGATAAAAATAACCTTTTTGAACAGCTTCGAAGGCATGTTCCTGATAAACCATATCCGGAATCGTTCTTAATCCTAAAAAATCGGAACAGTTCGACCTTATTCGGTTGACTCCAACATTCCCAATCATCAGCATGCCTTGATCACCTTCGCTCTCACCTTCAGCTCTAAGCAACCTTGCCAACAATGCAATATCAGAATCCGTATGTTTTACGACGGCCATTCTATCACCTCCACTTTTTTTATCCTATGCCTAGTGGGTAGAAAAATGACTTCTTGATTTAACAAAACCTTCATACACACTACATGCCCTTTCAACAATGCGGCACTATACTTAAGTAAGGCTGGATAGCACGCGTGGCTATCAAGGTATTTGGCGAAGGCGGGGCCAGTACTAGTACTTTTTATACATATAAAAAAGACGACACCCAATGTGCCGTCTTTTCCAGTTTCCCATCAATCCTGCGGATCAAAAGCTGCTTCGAACGCTAGGGATACCTTTTCGAACTCCTCGTCCGTTTCGATATCGATTAGCTCTCCTTCACCCTCGACTCTGAAAAAGAAAATATCAATATCATCCTCTGTATCTTCTTCAATATCTTCAAGCAAGCCCACTGCTACATATTCCGTTCCTTCTACATCTAATGATCCTAGAACTTCAACTTCATGGCCCTCGTCATTGTCATCAGTAAGGGTGAAAACTTCACCTTCTCGAATTTTTCCCATAATATCTCTCCTCTCATATCCATTAATAATGGCGTTGTTCCCATAGTATATCTACTATTTCATATAGAAACAAATTTTTGCTTACAAAAAGATAAATTCTTTTCTTTCTTTGAAATATGTCACTATAGCCTCAATATATTTTTCGTATTCCCCTGTCCTTAACAAATGACTTCTCCACTATACATGTGTAGACAATACTTTTTCTTCATTAAATATTGTCTATTGATTTATCGATCACTTTTCACGATTTACCAGTCCATTCTTCCTTCATTAATCATTTTTTTAATAATCAGACAAACACTACCTCAAATTGTAATTTTATTACGAATAATGTTATATATACTAGTATTAGCATATTGCACCTAAACAGAAGGAGGAAGTTCCTTGGCTATAAAAAGAGTCGATCATATTGGAGTTGTTGTTAGAGATCTTGAAAAATCCATAACCTTTTATCAGGATGTTTTAGATTTAAAATTGAAATCGCGGGTGCCACATACAGATGGGGTAATCCAACTAGCATTCCTTGGATACAATGATTCAAACGAAACAGAAATTGAATTAATTCAAGGTTATAGCGACACGCTGCCATCCGAAGCAACAATTCATCATTTTGCCATCAGTGTCGATGATATAGAAGAAGAATATGCTCGGATTCAAGGCTTTGAAAACGTCGAGCTAATTGATCAGGAAATTGTTACCCTGCCCAATGGTTATCGCTATTTCTACATATATGGACCAGAAAAAGAATGGATTGAATTTTTCCAAAGATAATTATTAATAAAAAAGCAGAGTTGCTAAAACTTCTGCTTTCTTTGCGTTGCATCATAAAACACCTCTCTTTTACAGCAATGCTGAAATATATGGCTATATCATACCTACTAAAGGAATCCCCCTTCTCTTTAACCAAAATAAAAAGAACCTTACAGGTTCTTTCAGACTGTAGACAAACTCGATGAAAATCGAGTTTGTCTACAGTTTTTTTGAGGGGTTGTAAAAATTCGACGTTGATTTCCACTCCAGGCACTCGCTTTCCGCGGGCGGTCAGGGAGCCTCCTCGGCGCCTTTGCGCCTGTGGGGTCTCCCTTGGACACGCATTTCCCGCAGGAGTCTCGCACCTTCCGTTCCAATCAACTTTGTTTTAACAATTAGATATAACCACTTTTGCCTACAGTCCTTTTTGTTTTAATATAGAAGTATTAAAACTTGAGGTGATGACGATGCTTTCGAAACATAATTCTATTCAGCGAGATCAACTTGAAATGATTACTTTGGATCAACTGGTGCCAGCGAACCATTTGGTTCGTAAAATTGAGGGGGCCATTGACTTCACTTTCATTTATGACTTGGTGAAAGATATGTATTCAGAGATAGGGCGCCCAAGTATTGATCCAGTTATTTTAGTTAAATTGACATTCATTCAATATACCTTCGGTATTCGTTCGATGCGTAAAACGATTGAAGAAGTTGAAACGAATATGGCTTACCGTTGGTTTTTAGGTTACGGTTTCCATGATAAAGTACCTCACTTCTCAACGTTCGGGAAAAATTATGAGCGTCGCTTTAAAGATACAGACCTGTTTGAACGGATTTTTTATCGTATCTTAATGACAGCTTCAGAAAGAAAGTTAATAAGTGCAGAGCACGTATTCGTTGATTCAACACATGTGAAAGCCAGTGCGAATAAGCGAAAATTCGAAAAGAAAATCGTTCGTAAGGAAACACGAGCATATCAAGGACGCCTTCAAGAAGAAATAAATCAAGATCGTGAAAACAATGGAAAGAAGCCTTTTCCACCGGATAAATTTGATAAAGAAGAAACCAAAGAAATTAAAGAAAGTACAACTGACCCTGAGAGTGGCTACTATGTAAAAGATGAACGAACAAAACAGTTTGCCTATTCATTTCATGCGGCTGCGGACCGCAACGGTTTTGTGCTGGGGACGATTGTAACACCGGGAAATACGCATGATAGTCATATCTTAGAGCCTCTTGTTGAACAAGTGATTGAGAAAGTTGGAAAACCTGAAGCTGTTGCCGCAGATGCAGACTTACAAAACACCAGCCATTACAAGCTACCTTTTTGGGAAAGAAATCACACCAGCTTTACCCTATACACGTCCACGAACAAAAGAAGGGTTCTTTCGCAAGCATGACTATGTTTACGATGAACATTTTGATTGTTATCTCTGCCCATCGGGCGAGATTTTAAAGTACTCAACAACAAATAAAGAGGGCTATCGCGAGTACAAATCACCCAAACACACTTGTGCGACATGCTCATTTTTATCACAGTGTACAGTAAGCAAAGACAATCAAAAAGTGGTGACACGCCATATCTGGCAAAATTATATGGAAGAAGCAGATCATCTGCGTCATCACAAGGATGTAAAACCTATATATGCGAAACGTAAAGAAACAATAGAGCGTGTATTCGCAGATGCAAAAGAAAAGCATGGTATGCGTTGGACTACTTTAAGGGGACTTAAAAAATTGTCGATGCAGGCGATGCTTACTTTCGCTGCCATGAATTTAAAGAAGATAGCCAATTGGACATGGCAAGGTCCAAGAATGGCTTAATAAAGTGGGCTCGTAGAGGCCCAATCTCTTATTCTTGAGCAAAATTCAAAGGGAATTTCAAAAGGGGTCCGGAATTAAAACATTCCGAACCCCTTTTGTCTACAAACTGAAAGAACCTTACAGGTTCTTTTTTGGTTTAGTTGTTAGAATGCATATTTGAATAACCCATAATATAACGGTCCAAGACAGACGACTAATGTGATTGCAGTCAATAATTTACTAATAGAATCAGGTAATTCTTCTGCTTTCTTATCACTATTGTAGTTTTTGCTCATAAAGCTGAAAATAATATCCCATAGCAAAGAACCAACAAATACGCATTTCCATACCAGAGGTGTAAGGATAGAGGTTTTCGTTATGTACCCAAATAACCCTACCCAAGTGATAATCGAAATGACAAAATCCATTTTTGCAAGAGAGGTTTTATAAGCACCTTTAATGAGAAAACCAATCGCGGCCGTTCCTAATATTCCTAAATAAATCATCCAAAATATATGTCCCATTTCTCATTCCTTCTTCCCTATGATTCTTCAATTATATGAAGAACCAAAGGAAAAGGAAATCTCTTAATAATTGAAGCCATTGTCCAAACGATGTAAGCAGAAGTTTTGCGTACAAGAACCACTACATCCACGAACATTCGATACAGGATTCAATGAAATAAAAAAGGAAGTGGTGTGAGGACTATTACGAATAAAGATGATTCAAGGGACCCTACCCCTGAATCACCTTTGCTTTTATCCCCGTTATTACCAGCTTGCCTTTTTGACACCAGGTAAATGTCCTTTATGAGCGAGGTCTCGAAAAACAATACGTGACATGTTAAATTTGCGCATATACCCACGCGGTCTTCCTGTTACTCCACAACGATTGTGAACACGTGTTGGTGAAGAGTCTCGTGGGAGTTTGGCCAATGCATCAAAGTCCCCTTTCTCTTTCAGTTCCCTACGGATCTCTGCATATTTTTCTACCATCGCCAACTGTTTTTGTGCTTTTACTACTTTAGATTTTTTGGCCATTTGAATCTCTCCTTTATTAAAATATAGAGAATGTTATTTAGGTTATATAATTCTATAAACTGTTCACGATTCGTTCCGCTACCTATCTTTCTTCATAAAACATAATCATTACGATTTAAAATTCAAAATTACTTCGTTTCACGGTGAAGCGTGTGTTTCTTTAAACGCGGGCAGTACTTTTTCAATTCAATTCGATCCGGGTTATTCCGCTTGTTTTTCGTTGTGATATAATTTCGGTCCCCTGTTTCTGTGCATGCTAAAGTGATGTTTACTCTCATCTTTGTTTCCTCCTATTTAGTTTTTTAATGAACTATTTCCGTAAAAGCAGGTAATGGATCTTCATACTGAGACCAATCCTGCTGCAACTCTATTTCCGTCAACAAGCATTGATCTAATTCATTTTCGATTTCCTGTTGATTCATTTGAATGCCAATCATCACTAGTTCCGTCATCCGGTCTCCGTAAAGATCATCCCAGCTTTTCAACAATTCAGGTTCATCCTGCAATATCTGCTGTTGTTCATCTTTAGGATAAGCTGCAATCCATTTACCTGCTCCCTGGATCATTAATGACGGTCCAGCCTGTGATAGCAGGCCTGCTGTATCATTTCTCGATGCCAACCAAAGGAAGCCCTTTGCCCTCACCACTTCCACCGGCCAACTTTCTAACCACGTCATCAGCCGCGATGGATGAAATGGCTTTTTCCTTCTGTAAACGAAGGAGGCTATCCCATATTCTTCGGTTTCTGGAATATGCTCTTCATTTAATTCCTTTATCCAGCCTGCTCCTTGGCTCGCCTTTTCAAAATCGAACAGATGGGTGTTCATGACTTCTTTTAGCGGCACCTGGGAATGACTCGTTTCAATGATCCGCGCATCAGGATTTATTTTTTGAAGAACCGCGTTCAATTCCGCAACTTCTTCTGCTTTCATTAAATCGATTTTATTTAAAAGAATCACATTAGCGAACTCTATTTGGTCAATCAATAGATCAACCACTTCCCTCTGATCGGCCTCATCGGTTGCCTGCATTCGATCAATAAGAGTTTCCCCTGAAGCGTAATCCTGCCAAAAGTTCTTCGCATCAACAACGGTAACCATCGTATCGAGCCGACAAAATTTTGATAAATCAATTCCCACGTTTTCATCAACATACGTGAAGGTTTGAGCGACTGGAACGGGTTCACTGATACCAGTCGATTCAATCACAATATAGTCGATATTACCTTTTGTGGACAGCTTTTCAACCTCAATCATTAAATCCTCACGAAGTGTACAGCATATGCAACCGTTCTGCATTTCCACCAACTTTTCATCTGTCCGAGTAAACCCTCCCTGTTTGACAAGGGACGCATCAATATTGACCTCACTCATATCATTGACGATGACCGCAACCTTCAGATTCTCTCGATTTTCAAGGATATGATTCAGCAGCGTCGTCTTTCCCGCACCAAGGTATCCACTTAAAACCGTAACGGGGATTTTCTTATTTCTCATTCACAAACACTCCTTAAACATATCTGCATTTTAAATCCATTCACAAATCAAAATCATTACGATTTATACCATAGGATTACTTTCTGTTTAAATCCACCCCCTTATAATAAAACGTAATCATTACTATTTGCAAGTTTTTTTAAAAATTTTATTGATTTCAATTTTCCTTCCATTACACCTTTTTTAATAGTATAAGAATCATAAAAATAAAAATAAATGGAGGCCCAATCACACATAACAGCATGTGTAAAGAACCTCCAGTGTTATTGTCATATTCACATTAAGCTACATCACCAATTTTAACCTTATTCCACCATTTCCAACTCTGAAGATTTTACTGTCTCTTGTTCAAAAGATTCAATCTCTCGTTGTTTCGCCAGTTTAGAAGCTTGTGACACGGACCACGTTAAATTCCCAAAGGCAATCACTGTCCCTACCGAGATAACTAACACCTTTTTACAAAGTATTTTCTTCAATAGCAACCTCCTGAAAATGTATTGGAATACTTCAAATATAAACCAACAATGTTAACCTAACATCAAGAAACTGTAAATGTACGGACTTATTTTTGTACTTTAGATGTAACAAAAAAAGCTGATTGCATAGGCAGTCAGCTTTTCATAGTTGATTCTTATTATTTATAAAACACTTTGTCGATATTGTATTTTGCATGAAGTTTGTTGATCATGTACGTTTCATAGATTTCACGTTCCATTGCGTCTTCTACAACAAGAATGTCAATTTTTTTGACTTCATTACGGTGTAACTTAATCGGAGAAACATTATCCTCGAAATGTTTTTTGACTCTTTGTCTTAATTTACGTGCTTTTCCGACAAAAATCAGCTCATCATTTTCGTTATAAAACATGATGATGCCGCCTTTATCACGGGGAATTAAATGAAAATCAATGAACCCGTAAATTTCTGGGATGATCGCTTCGTCTCCCTCTATTACTTGTTTCCTTTGTTTAATGCTTATATCCGCTGCAGGGATCTCAATATTTATCATTAAAAATCACGTCCTCTATTTGTGTAAGGTAAAACTTCCAACATTGGGCCTGTTTACCCTTTGATGGTTAATATGCACAAAACCAAAATTGCTGCGCCCTGTGTCAACGCCTGGCAACTTACGCCCGGCTCTGCTTTATTCCTAAAGGTAAATGTTATCATAATTATGAAGGAAAAGCCATGCATGCCTTATTTGAGCGTTTATAAGCGATATAGATTGCAATCATGGAAATCAGTGAAAGAACACATATATTAAAAACCTATATCACGGTCCTATGTATACTTTACCCCAACATATAAAGAAGAAGACCCGTTAAGAGTCTCCTTCTTTATCAGAAATATCCGTTACCACTTGTGAGCCTTTGCATTACTTTTTAGTTTAATGTTTGTTTGCGATTCTTGCGTATGGCCATTTACTTGAGACTTGGAACGCTTAGGTCTTGTCCAGTTATGGTGAAACTTTTGAGAATGTGGATCTAATTGATCTTTATAACTCATTCTGTATCACCTCATCAATAGGATTTGGATATTCTGTACACGTGATAGGTCATCCCTATCACATGTCCTAGTATTTGATTTTTGCAAGGCATTCATACACCACTATTATTAAAAAGTAAATTCCATGGACTTACCTTTTGAAAGGACCTTCCCTTGACTATCAATCGCATCACTTGTCATAAAGGAAATTCCCTTCACATCTTTAGCACTTAGAATGAAACCAATGTTCCCCTGCTTTGAGCCATTTCCTTCTATTTCCCCGTTCAGCTCTTCTAAGTAGATGTCATCTTCCCATGTCATATGTTTCCCACTGTCAGTTTCCAGAAAAGCAACCGGGGAGAACATAACGTTTTTCTCTGAAGTATTTTTGATTTCAACATTCACTTTTACGATATCGAATTCGTCATCATGTGTGTATCCATGAAAGAAATCAATCATACTGTAATCCGGGAAGGCATGCATCACCTTTATATCTTTGATTACTACCTCAATCGGACCGACCTTCAGAGACTCATTTGCCTTATTATAGGCCTTTAATGTTAGGTCACCTTTTGCATCGGAAACCGTTTGGCCGATTTGTTTCAGGTTAATATCATCAGGAAGTTGTGGATTCGGAACATAGACATCCTTTTTCACCAATGGTTGTGCAACTTCCTCCGTTTTTTCTTTCCCTTTCTGTTCGTCAAAAGCTGGTTGAGTGTTTAGAGCACCAAATGTGGTTAATAAAAGGGCACCAATAATTAGTTTGTTCACGGAATCCCTCCCAGAATTCATTACCTTTTCTTTAATAGATCAAAGATGATCTTAGCCTGGTCCGTATTATCAACCTGGCCGGCAAAGCGCTCTTTATATGGACCGTATGCATAGACCGGTACATCTTCACCTGTATGACCGCCGGTTGTCCACGCGGTATTAGTCCGATTATCAAATATTGCTTCTATAGCATTATCGATGTTCGTCACATTTTTTGTTTTAGCTGCATCTGAAACCGTTTTGATTTCATCTTTAGTCAGCTTGACTTTATTTTGATCAATATATTGTTTTAAAGTCTTTTCTACATCCGCGCCTTTTACGATCGCATCAGCCATAAAGTCAGGTGTACGTTTTGCAGCCTTAATCGGTTCACCGAACCAGTTATAAATACCCTTTGCTCCAATTGAGAATCCTCCAGTAGAATGGTCAGCAGTCGCCACTACCAAGGTATGCTTGTCTTTCTTTGCAAATTCAATGGCCGCTTTGTATGCTTTTTCAAAGTCCTCCATTTCACTCATCGCACCTACAATGTCATTATCATGTCCAGCCCAATCGACTTGGCTTCCTTCAACCATCAAGAAGAACCCATCTTTATCTTTGTTCAAACGCTGAATGGCTGAATTTGTCATGTCTTTCAAAGAAGGAGTTTCGTTTGGACGATCAATCATTTTCGGTAGTCCTTCTGAAGCAAACAAACCAAGAACCTGTTTATTTTTATCCTTTAACATTTGATTTTTATCGGTTACATAACTATAGCCATCTTTTTTGAAGGCTTTCGTCAAATCAATATCCGGTCGGACAAAATTGGATTTCCCACCACCTAGCAGGACGTCAATCTTATGTTTGCCATTAATTAATTCCTTATAATAATCATCCGCAATAGCATTCATGTTTTTCCGGCTTTCATCATGTGCACCAAAGGAGGCTGGTGTAGCATGAGTGATTTCCGAAGTCGCAACAAGTCCAGTCGCTTTTCCTCTTTCCTTTGCGGCTTCCAACACCGTTTTGACATTGGATTTATCATTATCAACAGCGATTGCAGCGTTATAGGTTTTCACACCTGCAGACATCGCCGTTGCCGCTGAAGCTGAATCCGTTATGTTTTGTGCAGAATCCTCTGGGTATGTCATCTGCTGACCAACCAAGTATTTATCAAACTCTGTCCTTTCTGCCACTGAAGTAGCAGGATTATCTTTTAAATACCGGTAAGCGGAGGTATAGGAAACACCCATGCCGTCACCTATCAAGAAAATGACGTTTCTAATTTCTGGTGATTTTTGTGATTTTTCCTTTGCCAACGCATCTTCATTAGTTGTGGACCATGTTAAACTTCCAATTGCTAAGGCAGAAACGAGGGTAATAGGCAAAAATCTTTTACTCAATTTACTCTTCAAAAAAATGACCTCCCATAAATTAGTTCATATATTTAATTAAACTATAAGGGAAGAAGATGAACCTAGTGTCAAGGAAATGTAAAAATGCAGCGGTTTAATTATTAAGACAGAGTAAATACAAATTAGGAAAAGACGGAGTCATCGTAATATAGTTCGAGGTGGACTGCTTCAACAAACGGATGCCAGTTCTGCTACTTCAGATGAGGTTTTCCAGATGATAATAGAAAGTACTCCACTCCAAAAAGTGACTGCCCCTGAAGAGGCAGCCGATGCTGTGTTATTCTTCACATCCCCCTGGAGCAGGGCTGTAACTAGTCGAACTTAGTTGTGGATTTTATGGATTAACCATGGAGATGGACAATCATGTCTAAAGTAAAAAAAAGCGCTCTATTCCAGAGCGCTTCAGTTTGTAGACAAAAGGGGTTCGGAATGTTTTAATTCCGGACCCCTTTTGAAATTCCCTTTGAATTTTGCTCATGATTAAGAGATTGGGCCTCTACGAGCCCACTTTATTAAGCCATTCTTGGACCTTGCCATGTCCAATTGGCTATCTTCTTTAAATTCATGGCAGCGAAAGTAAGCATCGCCTGCATCGACAATTTTTTAAGTCCCCTTAAAGTAGTCCAACGCATACCATGCTTTTCTTTTGCATCTGCGAATACACGCTCTATTGTTTCTTTACGTTTCGCATATATAGGTTTTACATCCTTGTGATGACGCAGATGATCTGCTTCTTCCATATAATTTTGCCAGATATGGCGTGTCACCACTTTTTGATGGTCTTTGCTTACTGTACACTGTGATAAAAATGAGCATGTCGCACAAGTGTGTTTGGGTGATTTGTACTCGCGATAGCCCTCTTTATTTGTTGTTGAGTACTTTAAAATCTCGCCCGATGGGCAGAGATAACAATCAAAATGTTCATCGTAAACATAGTCATGCTTGCGAAAGAACCCTTCTTTTGTTCGTGGACGTGTATAGGGTAAAGCTGGTGTGATTTCTTTCCCAAAAAGGTAGCTTGTAATGGCTGGTGTTTTGTAAGCTGCATCTGCGGCAACAGCTTCAGGTTTTCCAACTTTCTCAATCACTTGTTCAACAAGAGGCTCTAAGATATGACTATCATGCGTATTTCCCGGTGTTACAATCGTCCCCAGCACAAAACCGTTGCGGTCCGCAGCCGCATGAAATGAATAGGCAAACTGTTTTGTTCGTTCATCTTTTACATAGTAGCCACTCTCAGGGTCAGTTGTACTTTCTTTAATTTCTTTGGTTTCTTCTTTATCAAATTTATCCGGTGGAAAAGGCTTCTTTCCATTGTTTTCACGATCTTGATTTATTTCTTCTTGAAGGCGTCCTTGATATGCTCGTGTTTCCTTACGAACGATTTTCTTTTCGAATTTTCGCTTATTCGCACTGGCTTTCACATGTGTTGAATCAACGAATACGTGCTCTGCACTTATTAACTTTCTTTCTGAAGCTGTCATTAAGATACGATAAAAAATCCGTTCAAACAGGTCTGTATCTTTAAAGCGACGCTCATAATTTTTCCCGAACGTTGAGAAGTGAGGTACTTTATCATGGAAACCGTAACCTAAAAACCAACGGTAAGCCATATTCGTTTCAACTTCTTCAATCGTTTTACGCATCGAACGAATACCGAAGGTATATTGAATGAATGTCAATTTAACTAAAATAACTGGATCAATACTTGGGCGCCCTATCTCTGAATACATATCTTTCACCAAGTCATAAATGAAAGTGAAGTCAATGGCTCCCTCAATTTTACGAACCAAATGGTTCGCTGGCACCAGTTGATCCAAAGTGATCATTTCAAGTTGATCTCGCTGAATAGAATTATGTTTCGAAAGCATCGTCATCACCTCAAGTTTTAATACTTCTATATTAAAACAAAAAGGACTGTAGGCAAAAGTGGTTATATCTAATTGTTAAAACAAAGTTGATTGGAACGGAAGGTGCGAGACTCCTGCGGGAAATGCGTGTCCAAGGGAGACCCCACAGGCGCAAAGGCGCCGAGGAGGCTCCCTGACCGCCCGCGGAAAGCGAGTGCCTGGAGTGGAAATCAACGTCGAATTTTTACACCCCCTCAAAAAAACTGTAGACAAACTCGATTTTCATCGAGTTTGTCTACAGTCTGAAGCGCTCTATTCCAGAGCGCTTTTTAATATTACTTCTCTACCTTCAAACATTCCAAAGCACGGGCTGCATTCACTCGCGCAATTTCGACTGAATCGGCGGAAGATAAAGCAACAGCTACCCTTCTACCAACCTTCGTGACCGGTTTTCCAAAGACGCGCACTTGTGTATTCGGCAAAGCCAAGGCTTGTTCAACACCAACTATAGAATATTCCGATAACTCAACTGGCGCTTTTAACGGACGGCTGGCTCCTGGAGTAATCAGCGTGATTTCTGGAATTGGAAACCCTAGAATTGCTCTTACATGCAGGGCAAACTCCGATAAATTTTGGGTAGCTAATGTCACTAGCCCTGTATCATGCGGGCGTGGAGAAACTTCACTGAAATAGACTTTATCTCCAGATAGGAAAAGTTCTACCCCAAATAATCCGTATCCTCCAAGTTCATCTGTAATGGCTTGGGCAATTCTTTTCGCCTCTACGATTTGTGCTTCTGTCATATTATGAGGTTGCCAAGATTCAATATAGTCCCCACCCTGCTGAATATGACCGATTGGAGCACAAAACATCGTTCCATTTACTGCACGAACAGTAAGGAGCGTGATTTCAGAATCAAAACGAATAAATTCTTCAATTATCACTCGTCCATTTTGAACCCGGCCGCCTTCCATCGCAATTTGCCAACATTCTTCAAGATCATCTTCCGTACGGCAGACACTTTGCCCTTTCCCTGAAGAACTCATTAGCGGTTTTACGACATTAGGAAACCCAATCTCTTTGGCAGCTAGGACAAATTCTTCATATGTATCAGCAAATTTGTAAGCAGCAGTTGGAAGCTCTAGTGTTTCAGAAGCCAACCTTCTAATTCCTTCACGATCCATTGTTAACTTAGCCGCTCTTGCTGTTGGAATGACATGAAAGCCCTCATCCTCTAATTTGATTAATTCAGATGTGGCAATAGCCTCAATTTCCGGCACAATTAAATCGGGTTGTTCTTTTTCAACAATTTCCCTAAGCTGATTCGCATCCAGCATATCGATGACATAACTTCGATGAGCAACTTGCATTGCAGGTGCCTGTTCATAGCGGTCTACGGCAACGGTCTCTACACCAAGACGCTGTGCTTCAAGAATGACCTCTTTACCTAATTCACCCGAACCTAATAATAAAATCTTTTTCGATTTATACATCCAGTCTCTCCCCCTCCATGTCTTCAAAACCATTATATACGAACTATAAATGAATAAACACAAAATTTTATTCGTCTTTTCATTTATTTTTCTCTATTAATAGCAAGTGAACGTAATAAATACAGGTTTTTTAACAAATAAAACGCTTAACACAAAAACCAATATTTAATTCACACTTGACAACTAAGATTAATATGTTTTATGCTGGTTTTATATAATAAAATATATCGGCTGACTAGTTCACTAGAGGCTCTCTATTCAACAACATGAATAGGGGGCCTTTTCGTTATTATCAAATGAGGGAGGAATTTACTTTGCAAAAAGAATTACTAAGGCCTATGTTCCCTATTATGAAGGAGAAAAAAAATACCCGCTTAGAAGAGATGGAGTACCTACATCTGCCTGATAGAAAATTTTTTCAATGGTGCCAGCAGCAATATTCGCTGAATAAAGGAGTTTACAATACGATTGATAATTGGTTTTATGAATATGGTATCATCCATATCCTTAACCGTCGGATCAACCTTTTAGCCTTCTTGGAATTTGCTACTTCTCCAGAACAGGCAGCTGGAAAGACAAAGTTCATTAAATTTGGCAATGGCGGCCTAACAAAAAAACTTCAGGAATTCATCGCTCGTTAACATGGTTAACACTAAAGAATCCCACCTCAGTGAGAAGTCAAATTCCCTTCACTAAGGTGGGTATACAGAAGTAGATGTCGAAATTTGTTCTACGATTTTTTTGTAAATGTAAGCGCTTTCTATTATAATAAACTTAGGTTGGATGGCATGCGTGGCCGTCAATGTATCTGGCGTAGGTGGGGCCGATACTAGCGCTAAAGGAGTCAAGCTTCTTTACCGTAAAACTATTAGTATACCTTTTAGGTAAGGGCTGCAATTTAAGTAATACGAATGCTGGAGAAAAATCGTTACTTTTAGGCTTAAAAACGAGTTAATCATGCAATCAATAAGGAAATTCAAACTTTACCTTATTATTGAAGCAGCCCTCATCGTTTCCGGTCTAATAGTTTATAAGACTAAAAGCTCTTCCCCTAAAGACCCGGAGTTGAGCTTTTTCACATGGACAAATTCACATATACAAACCAGCTAAAAAAATCCCCAGCGTTTTCTGATAAATCTCATCAAATTGTGTTAAAGGAAGCGGGTTTTTTCCTTTGCCGAGTTCAACGGTAAACCCTGGCCTCCGCCAATCCTGAATAAACCAATCCTTATATCCTGCATAACTATTAGCGGATTTGACGGGCTCATAACCGCTGACCCTCGCAAATTCATTGACGATCGTTTTAGACTCGGGTGGTTCCAAATCTTCAAACCCCCAATAAATGACCTCCCCTTGGGTATGAAAAGCAAGCACTCTGTCAAAATCACGTTTTCTTGTCAAATCAGCCATCGCAATTGCCTCTGGCTGCGTTAGCGGACCTTTTCCAGAATAATTTGCTGGTCCTGGCTTCGTTACCATATTGCGAGCTTGTTCTAGCTCCCATTTGGCGGGAAACTGATCATTCAGATCGACTCCATTGATATTAGCTTTCCAGCCGGAAAAATCCTCGCTATTATTATTCCATTCCACGAGCTGTGATTTCAATGAGGCATCAGCAGGTGGTCCTTTTAGAACCAGCTCCACTCCATCAGGATTCACCATCGGAACGAGAGATAGCATCGTCTGCTGATAATAAGGGAACAGAGATAGACTGCGGATCCCAGTTTGATTCGTGATTGCCATTAAATAATCATTTAAAAAAGTCATAATCACAGGGGTCGTAATCCACTCATTTGCATGAAATGAACCATCATAGTGCACTCGTTTGTCACCATTCCCAATCAGCACTTCAGGGATCTCCCTCCCGAGAACCGAATCTCCAATCGAGGATGTTTTAATAAAAGGATAAATGCTTTTCAGTCGTTTTACATCATTCATCATCATTTGATAATCATATTCCTGATTTCCTTGAACAAGCCTCCAAGTAATCCTTAATGGTACAGAAATCGTCTGGCCAATTTTCAAGGCATTCGCATTGAGACTAGGATTAACCAAAAATAGTGCATCCAATGGAAGATTGCGTGATTTGGCAATCGCCCATAAGGAATCCCCTTTCTTAATATGATGACCAGTCGTCGTAAAGCCCGGAATTTTGATCTTCTGTCCTATCTTAAGGGCAAGAGGATCAATCCCGCTATTGGAATCAATTATCAGTTGATAATTCACATTGAATAATTGGCTATAATGCCACAAGGAATCATTCTGCCGCACAAAAACGTCCATACTGCACCTCCACTTATCCAAATGTATGCTGGTTTGACCAAATTATTGCCAATTTTCATCCCAATAATGGGCTGTGCCAATACACAAATACAAACCGCTTTGGTTGGCCTCACTGTCACATTGGTCAAATAACCCAGCTCAATTTTCTCCACATCAAGCCGTTTAACCTTCAAATAAATACAGGCATCCATTTATAAATGGATGCCTGTTTGCTTTTAGTTAAGATTAAGAATTCATTATTTTATGCTTCTTGCTTCTTCTGGTACTACTAAGCCTAGACCTTCAGCAATGCGTGTTCCGTATTCTGGATCAGCTTTGTAGAAATGGCCAATTTGGCGAAGTTTGATTTCTTCTAATTCGACTGGTTTCATTGCTCCCACAATAGTCTCTACAAGTCTAGTTTTTTCTTCTTCACTCAATAGGCGGTATAAGTCACCTGCTTGAGTGTAGTGGTCATCACTGTTATGTCCTACTTGTGCAACTTGCCCAGTCACTTCAAATGGAGTGGTTTTATTTTCAGCTGTTTCAGCAGGGCCATCAAAACTATTAGGTTCATAATAAACTGAACCCTTGCCATTGTCATCCGCACGCATGAAGCCATCACGTTGATAGTTGCTTGCTTCCACTTTCGGACGGTTAACCGGAAGTTGGTTGTGGTTAGAACCAACACGGTAACGGTGTGCATCACCATATGCAAATAGACGTCCTTGAAGCATTTTGTCTGGAGAAGCTTCAATTCCTGGTACGAATGTTCCTGGTGAGAACGTAGCTTGCTCTACTTCTGCAAAATAGTTTTCAGGATTCCTATTCAATTCCATCCGGCCAAGTTCGATTAACGGGTAATCTTTTTGAGACCATACTTTTGTTACATCAAATGGATCGAAACGGTAGGTATCTGCATCTTCCAAAGGCATGATTTGTACGTATAATTTCCATGCAGGGAAGTCGCCTTTTTCAATTGCATTGAAAAGATCTTCCGTATGGTAATCAGGGTTTTCACCCGCAAGTTTTGCAGCAAGATTCACATCAAGATTTTTGATGCCTTGTTCTGTCTTAAAGTGATATTTCACCCAAACGCCTTGTCCTTCATCATTCACCCATTTAAATGTATGGCTTCCAAAACCATGTGTATGACGAAGTGTAGCCGGAATGCCTCGGTCAGACATTAGAATCGTTACTTGGTGTAAAGATTCTGGAGAATGTGACCAAAAATCCCAGACCGCAGTCGGGTTTTTCAAATGTGTTCTTGGATCTCTCTTTTGTGTATGGATGAAATCGGGGAATTTGATCGCATCGCGGATAAAGAATACAGGCGTATTGTTACCAACGATATCGTAGTTTCCTTCTTCCGTGTAGAATTTAACAGCAAATCCGCGTGGATCACGAACTGTATCAGCTGAGCCTAATTCGCCAGCTACTGTAGAAAAACGGATAAATAAATCTGTCTTCTTGCCAACACCATTGAAAAGCTTAGCTTTCGTATACTTAGAAAGGTCGTTCGTTACTTCGAAAGTACCGAATGCACCGGCACCTTTTGCATGAACTACACGTTCAGGCACACGCTCACGGTTAAAGTGCGCTAATTTTTCTAATAAGTGTACATCTTGAATGAGTACAGGGCCACGTTGTCCCGCAGTGATTGAATTTTGGTTATCTCCAACTGGTGCACCCCAGCTAGTTGTAAGGTCTTTCTTATTAGTCATAATTGAACCACCTTTTCATTATTATTTATGTATATAATGATAAGCCTTATCAGAAAAAAATCAATACTTATTTATAATAATTTTAATATAATAATTAATTCATTAAGGTTATAATTGTTTATACTTTTATTTTAAATCCAGTAAAAGGAAATATCAAATTTTACAAATCGCTTTACTACAAGTTTCTTCGATTTTTTCATCCCTTTTACTGGTATTTCACTTCAATGTCACTTTTCCTTCATACTGCATGATTTTATCATTTCTATATCTAATAAGTTATTAATCGAGAATGAAGAAAAGTCTAAGTATTTTCCATTATTTTCTTAAAAATTGGATAAATCTAGATCACTCTCTCATTTTATAACAAAGCATAAGATTCGCATGTGACAATGTTCACTTCTATTTTCTTTTTTAAAATCACAAGCAAAAGAGCTGCCATCCTTATATAAGGAATGGCAGCTCTTTTTTATGAACTAATGCTTTTATTGTTTTTGAGTGATTCCGGTATCTGATCAAACACACTTTATGAAGGACCTAAAAAAACGCCACACCTAATCGATGGTAGCGCCACATTCGCTAAAGCTTAGTTTAGGAAAGCTATGAATCCACCTGATATAAAGGTCGCTATCCACCCTATACAGCCGCCGTTTTATTGATGTTGAACCCTATTACTTTTTCTTCTATTAAACTTATCGTTCATTTTTCCTGACACCACTCCCTTCCTGGAATTAAGCAATAAAACAATTGTGAAAATACTGGTTTGTGTTCGTATAGAAAATAAGATACTATTACGTTAAAATGACCGTCCAATAAGAGTAAGGGTGATTTATATGAATGAACGGAAACAACTTGTAGTTAAGTATGCACACCAGTTATTTATTGAAAAGGGTTATCAAGCAACATCTATTCAGGATATTTTGGACTATAGCGGTATTTCAAAAGGGACATTTTATAACTACTTTTCTTCTAAAAGTGAACTGCTTAAAGCTGTCTTTATCTCGACCCAAGAAAAATTCGAACATGAAAGTAATGAACTATTAATCGGTCAAAATGTTGCGGATATTGAAATATTCATCAAACAATCTGAATTACAAATACACTCCAATAGAAGTAATAAACTATTTTCCTTATTTGAAGAAATAATGATTTCAAATGATACCGAACTTAAAAACTTTATTACACATGCAAAATTCAAACATATACATTGGCTATCAAAACGGTTTCTAGAAATATTCGGCGAAGAGAAAAAACCTTATATATTAGATTGTGCCATACTTTATTCAGGGATGATGCACCAAACCATTCATTTTAATGCGTTAGCTAAAGAGCCTGATTTCAACCCTACTGAAATAATTCGTTATTGTGTTGATAGGCTTAAAACTCTTTTCGATGATGTGAGCCAATCAGGAGTACAGCTTCTCGATCCTGATTATATAAAGCAATGGTTGCCAGAATGTTTCGATACGAAACAGGATTTTCACACTGCTCTCCTTCACTCTACAGCCGAACTTAAAAAAGTCATCTTAAAACTTTTCCAAGATGAAGCAGAACGGGTAAAACACTTAAAATTAGTTCACTTTATCCAAGAAGAATTTCTGCAAAAAGGTGAGCCGCGCCACTTTCTCATCGAAAGTGCTCTACTATCTTTAAACACAAATTTAAAGCTTAAAAACTCAAAAGAATTGAGTGATTTCGAAAAGATTATCGCTAGTAACTAAACTGGTTAAAGCCCCAATTATGGGTCTTTCAGTTTGTAGACAAAAGGGGTCCAGAATGTTTTAATTCTGGACCCCTTTTGAAATTCCCTTTGAATTTTGATCAAGATTAAGAGATTGGGCCTCTACGAGCCCACTTTATTAAGCCATTATTGGACCTTGCCATGTCCAATTGGCAATCTTCTTTAAATTCATGACAGCGAATGTAAGCATCGCCTGCATCGACAATTTTTTAAGTCCCCTTAAAGTAGTCCAACGCATACCATGCTTTTCTTTTGCATCTGCGAATACACGCTCTATTGTTTCTTTGCGTTTCGCATATATAGGTTTTACATCCTTGTGGTGACGCAGATGATCTGCTTCTTCCATATAATTTTGCCAGATATGGCGTGTCACCACTTTTTGATGGTCTTTGCTTACTGTACACTGTGATAAAAATGAGCATGTCGCACAAGTGTGTTTGGGTGATTTGTACTCGCGATAGCCCTCTTTATTTGTTGTTGAGTACTTTAAAATCTCGCCCGATGGGCAGAGATAACAATTAAAATGTTCATCGTAAACATAGTCATGCTTGCGAAAGAACCCTTCTTTTGTTCGTGGACGTGTATAGGGTAAAGCTGGTGTGATTTCTTTCCCAAAAAGGTAGCTTGTAATGGCTGGTGTTTTGTAAGCTGCATCTGCGGCAACAGCTTCAGGTTTTCCAACTTTCTCAATCACTTGTTCAACAAGAGGCTCTAAGGTATGACTATCATGCGTATTTCCTGGTGTTACAATCGTCCCCAGCACAAAACCGTTGCGGTCTGCAGCCGCATGAAATGAATAGGCAAACTGTTTTGTTCGTTCATCTTTTACATAGTAGCCACTCTCAGGGTCAGTTGAACTTTCTTTAATTTCTTTGGTTTCTTCTTTATCAAATTTATCCGGTGGAAAAGGCTTCTTTCCATTGTTTTCACGATCTTGATTTATTTCTTCTTGAAGGCGTCCTTGATATGCTCGTGTTTCCTTACGAACGATTTTCTTTTCGAATTTCCGCTTATTCGCACTGGCTTTCACATGTGTTGAATCAACGAATACGTGCTCTGCACTAATTAACTTTCTTTCTGAGGCTGTCATTAAGATACGATAAAAAATCTGTTCAAACAGGTCTGTATCTTTAAAGCGACGCTCATAATTTTTCCCGAACGTTGAGAAGTGAGGTACTTTATCATGGAAACCGTAACCTAAAAACCAACGGTAAGCCATATTCGTTTCAACTTCTTCAATCGTTTTACGCATCGAACGAATACCGAAGGTATATTGAATGAATGTCAATTTAACTAAAATAACTGGATCAATACTTAGGCGGCCTATCTCTGAATACATCTCTTTCACCAAGTCATAAATGAAAGTGAAGTCAATGGCCCCCTCAATTTTACGAACCAAATGGTTCGCTGGCACCAGTTGATCCAAAGTAATCATTTCAAGTTGATCTCGCTGAATAGAATTATGTTTCGAAAGCATCGTCATCACCTCAAGTTTTAATACTCCTATATTAAAACAAAAAAGACTGTAGGAAAAAGTGTTTATTTCTAATTGTTAAAACAAAGTTGATTGGAACGGAAGGTGCGAGACTCCTGCGGGAAAAGCGTGTCCAAGGGAGACCCCACAGGCGCAAAGGCGCCGAGGAGGCTCCCTGACCGCCCGCGGAAAGCGAGTTCCTGGAGTGGAAATCAACGTTCGAATTTTTACAACCCCTAAAAAAGACTGTAGACAAACTCGATTTTCATCGAGTTTGTCTACAGTCTGAAAGCCCCAATTATGGGGCTTTTTATTATCTGCAAGAAAACGTATCGAATCGTTATTTTTTTGTGACAATTCAGCAAACATATAACTGAAATTCATAAAATTTTAGTATAATGATTAGTGTAGAAAAGTGTCTTCAGGAGGAGTTTTTCATGAATATAATAATGCGATTTCTTATCAACGGGTTGATTTTACTCGTTATTGACTGGCTTCTCGACTCCATCACGATAAAATCTTATGGTACAGCTCTACTGGCGGTTTTTATATTATCAATCATGAACATGCTAGTTAAACCAATTCTTCAACTTATCGCTTTGCCGATCACTATCCTAACCTTCGGCTTGTTTTCGTTCATTATCAATGCCTTCACGTTCCAAATTACATCCTATGTTGTCAGTGGCTTTGAAATAGAATCTTTTTGGGGAGCCCTAATCGGTTCATTGTTATTAAGTTTCATCCAAAGTCTTATTATAAAAAAAGAGTAGAAAAACCGTCAGTAGAATGCTGACGGTTTTTCGTTTCCATGACTATTTCCATAACACCCTTCGATATTTCCCGGGCTATTCCCCTAAATTCCCCTATTATGTAATATCTTTATTCGCTCATTTTTGACACCGGTTATGGTGACTTTTTTTCCTTTTAGTGAAGGATTAGATTTTAACCCAAATTCAGAGTGAAGGAAGGAGGGAATCTGAGCATAAAGGACAGCATAAATCTTGGCTTACGTTTTGTGAACATGTCATTCCTTCTTGAACTACCCACCACTTATCGACCTTACGGTCTGATTGAAGTGGGGGATTCCTAAGAACATTAGCCTATCGGCCAATTTTTAATTAGGCTACTCCCGTAGTTCCTACGGTTAGAAGCCTTATGGCTTCATTCATTAGATTGAGCCCTGCGTTAATATCTCGATCGTGGTGAGTAGAACAAAAAGGACAATCCCATTCACGAAGATTCAGATCTTTAACGTCTTTATTTTGGTAACCGCAGCTAGAACACAATTGGCTAGAAGCAAACGTTTTAGATACGGTCACGATTTGTTTACCATACCATTTTGCTTTGTATTCCAACATTTTTTTGAATTGGTACCAAGATACCTCACTAATAGCTTTAGCTAGTTTGTGATTTTTCATCATATTCGACACTTGCAAGTCTTCCATTCCAATAACATCGTGGTTTTTGATGATTTCGGTAGAAACTTTATGTAAGTAATCCATTCGGGCATTTGAAATTTTTTCGTGTAGGATAGCCACTTTTCGTTTTTGTTTTTGATAGTTTTTGGCTCCAGCCAATGGTTTATTTTGATTCAAGGCTATTTCTTGTCGCCTTGAAAGAATCCGTTGTGCTTTGGCCAATTTCTTTTCGACCGTCCGGAAGAATTTTGGGTTTTGATAGACCGTACCATCTGAAAGAATAGCAAAGTTCTTCAAACTAACATCTACACCGCACGAACGATTATTTTTAGGAAGTACTTGTACATTGGTTTCCGCTAAAACGGAAATGAAATATTTACCCGAATGGTTCCCCCTGATTGTGGCATTGATGATTCGCCCTTCGACTTCGCGGCTTTTAGCAAAACGAACTAGACCGAGTTTTGGCAATTTGATTTGGTTTCCAATCATTCCGATATTTCCATTCGTATGTTTAGTCGTGTAGGACTGGATAGGATTCTTTTTCGATTTGAAGCGTGGTGACTTATTTTGCTTTTTATAATATCGACTATAGGAATCTGCTAAATTTCCCACCGATTTCTGTAAGGCAATACTGTCTACTTCTTTCAGGAAAGAATACTCTTTCTTTAAAGCTGGAAGTTCTTTGATTGTTGCGTATTTATCCAGAAAAGAACCTTTCCATTCATTAGAGGGTAATTGGCCGTTCTGCTTCATTTCTTCACAAATATACCAGTAGGCATCTTTCTCCTTTTGTTTGCCTAAAAGGAAGTTAAAGACAAAACGGGTGCAGCCGATCGTTTTATTGATTAGAGCTAGTTGTTCTTTAGTTGGATAGATTCGAAATTTATAAGCTTTGTTTACGACCATTGGTTTCACCCTCTTATAGTTATTATTAACCACCGAACGTACGTTTGTAAAAAGATTACTTTGGCTTATGCCAACCGCCATTCATCTCCCCCTTACCGTTGTGCTCTCGCCCTTCACACGCTTGAAGAGGGAGTCTTCTGGCGGGAAATGATAAATAGATTCACTCCCATTTCCATCGAAATGGTATGTACGGTTATACTTATGGGTAAAAGGCTCTTCTTTCTTGTTACTGAGTGAATATTTCACCCATCCCGGCTTAAAGGATGTATCTGCCATGGATTCAGTGGGTGACAGAACCGGGGTTGGCTCCTACCATGACTATGAAAATCAGGGTCTTCGCTAAAGAACACCCTGCACGAAATCATCGATGACCCTACAGAAATATCGAAAGGACTACTACAGTACGACCTTCGATAAGAGCTTAATTCACTATGTAGATTCACTTTTTTCGTGTTACTTTTTCCGCATCTTCAAATTACTTATCGGTGAAAACGGCAAATTTTACATTTACAAATCTATAAAAATAGATATAATGATTTATATGGAACCTACATTAATTTATAAAGCTTTATCAAACGATACACGTCGTCAAATTTTGCAATGGCTAAAAAATCCAGAGAAGTGCTTTAATGAAAAGCCTTATTTTCAACAAGGTTTAAATTTTAAAGTTGGTGTATGTGTGGGAGATATTCAGGTTAAATCAGGGCTTGCACAATCTGTCATCTCTAGTTATTTGTTAACAATGCAAAAAGCTGGGCTGTTGGAATCTGAGCGAATCGGAAAGTGGACCTATTATCGTCGGAATGAAAAAACAATACATGAATTTTCCGAGTACATTCAAAAAGAACTATAAAATAAACGTAAAGGAGGTCATTCTTTTTTTTGTTTTTACATATCTAGATATACAGATATTTAATTTTATAAATGATTTATATCTTTATATAAATTAAGAAATATACAGTAGGAATGGAGATTTGTATTAATGAAAAAAGTTAACCCTTTGCTTATTATTATGTTGGCTCTAGGCGTATTCGGCATTATTACAACTGAAATGGGGATTGTGGGAGTTCTACCCCAGATAACTCAAAAATTTAATATAACAACTTCACAAGCCGGATTACTTGTAAGTATATTTGCTTTAATCGTTGCCATTTCAGGTCCATTCTTGACATTACTCACTTCTGGAATTAATCGTAAAATAATTCTATTAACCTCAGTGTTTATGTTCACGATTTCAAATATTATTTATGCATGTACAACGAAATTTGATATCATGCTAGTTTTCCGTATTCTACCCGCTATTTTTCATCCTCTCTTTTTTTCAATAGCTCTTGTGACTGCTGCCAAACTTGTTCCTCCGGAAAAAAGTAACCAAGCAGTTACAAAGGTTTTTGCCGGAATTACTTTCGGATTTGCATTTGGCGTACCTTTAACTTCTTATTTCGCGGAACAGTTTTCGTTAGAAACTGCTTTCCTATTTGGGGCTGTTGTAAATGCGATTGCTTTTGTAGGAATATTAATGTGGCTTCCTTCCATGCCTAATGAGGAAAAAATGTCTTATGGAAAGCAGCTTGGAATATTACGTAAACCGGGATTATGGTTAAACATCGCAGCCGTTATGTTTATCTTTGCAGCGATGTTTTCTGTGTACAGCTACTTTGCCGAATATTTGGGACAATTAACACATATGAATGGTTCTTTGATTAGTGTAATGTTGATGGCGTTTGGTCTAATCATGATTTTTGGGAACTTTTTGTTTGGTGGATTCTTGCAAAAAAGCATAACTAAGACCGTAATAATGTTTCCCCTTCTATATATAGTAATCTATTTATTCGCTTATTATTTGGGCTCTTATTTAATTCCGATGATTCTAATGGTTTTCATTTGGGGAATAGTGCATTCTGGTGGTCTAATTGTCAGCCAAACATGGTTGACAACTGAAGCGAAGGAAGCACCTGAATTCGGCAACAGCTTGTTTGTCTCATTTTCCAATCTTGGAATTACTTTGGGGGCATCTATTGGTGGTTGGTTTATTTCTCACTTGGGAATACATCAACTCATCTGGAGCGGAATTGTGTTTTCATTGCTAGCTTTCTTATTGATTATGATAAAAATTAATATTTTCCGTTCAAACGTAGAAGGAGTTAACGTAGCGTAGGTTCGTGAATTGAATGAACAGCGAAATTGCCCGAATACTGTTTTATATGGCCGTTCATTACGGTGATAGTGGTGAAATTAATTTAGATCTAAATAATCAAGTGAACAACCGCACCAATCCTTATCATAGAAAGTTGGAGGTCCTGCCGGAATGGAACGAACTGTCCCCAGTAGATACCTTTGAACGGAATCGAAATGCAACCATTTATAATAAATATCAGTATAATCGCAACCCATTCATTGATCATCAGGAGTGGGCCTCATCCTCTTACAAAGTCTAAATTTTTAGAAAAATCACATAATTATACTTTCTTCGAATAGCAATCTATTTAAATATTATAAAAATTTCAACTTTTTTTATATAGCTAATACCTTTTATAGTAAGCGTTTTCATTTTTTTACTTTACAAATTTTCTATTAAAATATATTATTTAGTTGTAATATTATGTGAAAAATCAATAAATAATATTGATTAGCCTCTACTAGTGATAAAATGCTAGAAAGACTAGAAAGAGAAAATTACACTCCAACAAAGAAAAGGGGAAAATTATGCAAAACTCCAAAGATTCTCAACTGCACAGAGGATTGGAAGAAAGACACATCGCATTAATGTCTCTTGGCGCAGCCATTGGAGTCGGTTTATTTCTCGGCTCGGCATCTGCGATTAAATTAGCCGGCCCAGCTATTATTATTTCGTATGCAATTGGCGGGCTTATGATCTATCTTATCATGCGGGCACTAGGGGAAATGGCGATAAAAAATCCAGTCGCAGGCTCTTTTAGTCGCTATGCAAGCGAATATGTCGGCCCTCTTGCCGGATATATAACCGGTTGGAATTACTGGTTCGTTTGGATTGCCACCTGTATGGCTGAAATTACAGCAGTCGGAATTTATATGCAGTTTTGGTTTCCAGGGACCCCACAATGGGCTTGGGCATTAGCGGCTCTTGCCATTATGACGACGATTAACTTTCTTGCTGTAAAGGCTTATGGTGAATTGGAGTTTTGGTTTGCCTTAATTAAAATTGTTACGATAATTCTAATGATTGTTCTTGGGTTTGGAATGATTCTCTTTGGACTCGGAAACGGTGGAATCGCAGTAGGATTCGGCAACCTTGTAGAAAATGGCGGTTTTTTCCCTAATGGAATTTCCGGTGTCATCCTCTCTTTCCAAATGGTCATGTTCGCTTATTTGGGAATTGAAATGCTCGGAGTAACCGCAGGTGAAGTCAAAAATCCTGAAAAATCTTTAAAAAGAGCAATCGATACAGTCTTTTATCGAATTTTACTTTTTTACGTTTTAGCTCTAACTGTTATTTTATCGATTACTCCATGGGATCAAATGAATGGAAAAGACAGCCCATTCGTTATGATGTTTGATAAAATCGGTATACCAGGTGCAGCAGGAATCATTCAGTTTGTCGTACTGACAGCCGCCCTTTCATCTTGTAACAGCGGAATCTTTAGTACAGGCAGAATGTTGTTTAACCTAGCACAGCAAGGGGAATCACCTAAAAGCTTCCAACGTACAACAAAGACAGGCGTTCCAGGTGTTGCCATTATTGTTTCGGCTGTCGTGCTTCTTTTCGGCGTCTACCTTAACTATATGGAAGCGGATAAGGTCTTCGGTTACGTAACAAGTGTTGCTACATTCGGTGCCCTCTGGACATGGGGAACCATTCTTGTCACACAGATTATCTCAAGAAAGAAAATGAGTCCGGGAGAAAAACAAGGCTTAACGTATAAGATGCCGTTATTCCCACTCACTTCTTATTTCGCTCTTGCTTTTCTAGTATTTGTAATGGTCATACTCGGCTTTTCAGCAGATACCAGAATCGCCTTGATCGTCGGTCCGATTTGGATCATATTGCTTGTAGTCTTGTATTATGCATCCGGTTTGCATAAGAGAAAATAAATAAAAAAGGGTGTCCAATCAAACTTGGGCACCCTTTTATGATCTATATTTAACCTTTTCTCCTTCTTTTTAGCGTCCAATAAATTACAGCACCCACTCCGCCTAAAATAATGAGGATCGGCAAGTTTCCTATAATAAAAACAATCAGTCCTGAAACTGCTTTAAGTAAAAAATTCGCACTCGTTGCGAATTGCTTCTTCGTTCTCTCCCATGTATTCAATTTTTTATTATCAATACCTGGCACAATAATATGGTCTTGCGATAAAGTTATTGTTACCGTTGAAAACGAGGTTTGGTTTTCAAGATACTTTATTTGCCCAACTAGCTGCTCTATCTCCTCTTGGACAGTGGCAAGATCGGATGATATTTTCAGCAAATCTTCCGTTTTCTTAGCATCCTTCATGAATGCAAGTAACCTCTCTTCCACAGCCCGCTTTGATTTCAGTCTTGCCTTTAAATCTACATACTGCTCTGTTACATCCTGGCCTGTCACATTTCTTTCGACCACTTCTGAAGCCTGCTCCTCGGTATCAACAAGAAAATCCTGAAAACGAGCTTCCGGAATCCGTACTGTAATCGAACCTTCTACCATCTCTTCATCTTCCCTGTATACATTCGACTCTACAACATAGCCGCCGTATTCGTTCGCCTTTCTTTCAATCTTCATTTGTGTTTTTTCAAGATTTTTCACTTTCAACTGAAGCTGTGCTTGATGGATGGCCATTCTTTCATTTGTTGCCGCTTCTTTTTCCGCCTGCTTATCAGAAGCCTGTTCTCCAGATAAGGAGGCGTCCATTTTACTTTCCACTTTTCCTTCCTGTGACTTCGACAAGGATTCTTCTTTATCATTACTACTGCATGCCCCCAATAAAAGAAACAAGCTGAAAATAAGTATCACTTTTTTTCGATTCATCGGTATTCCTCCTTCTCTTAACATTACCGACGAATAATTTGGAAGAAAGTTACACTTCAATGATGAAAGGTACTGGTATACAAACATCCAAATTATGTATAAAGATGGTGGTTAGTATATTGACTATAGAAAATTAGCTAAAAGTGTATTAGTTCCGATTTTCAGAGGCTCATTTGTGGACGTATTAGCCACAAGAAATACTAAAGAAATTTGAAAGCGGGGATATATCAACCTTTCTATAAAGGAAGAGTTTATTCTAACAATACAAAGGAAACAATAAGAATTATAATCAGCGATGGAAAGTCGGGATATAGTGGGAAATTTCAAAATTAGCGCTCGACAATTTGCAATATTAGTTATTTTATTTTCTATAGGTACGACCATCTTGGTGATTCCTGGAATTATGGCTCAAGAGGTAAAACAAGATGCTTGGATTGCAGCTGTAATTGGTACAGGCATAGGTTTATTGCTGGTGGCTTTATATATCTCCGTAGGCAGGATGTTCCCCACTAAGACACTGGTTGAAATCATTGAAACACTTTTTGGCAAATGGTTAGGTAAGGCAGTCTCCATTACATTTGTTTTTTTTTCACTTTACTCCACCGCAGAACTATTGCTTTATGTTGGGAATTTCTTAACTACACAGATTATGCCTGATACACCAATTGAAGCGATCCATATCCTTTTCGCATGCATCTTAATAATGGGAGTTCGACTTGGTCTTGAACCGTTGGCTCGTTCTGCAGAATTGTTATTTCCTATCTTTGTTTTTTTATTCGTAATTCTAGTGGTTTCAATATTATTACCTCCTGCTGAATATAAGTTTGATAATATACAGCCCGTATTTGAAACAGGAATAAAACCGATGATTCATGCTGTTTTTCTTTTTACAAGTATTTTTTCTTTGCCATTGTTTGTTTTATTAATGATTTTTCCTGTTTCAGTGAATCAACCAAAAGCAGCTGAAAAAAGCTTTTTTATCGGAGTACTAATCGGCGGAATCTGTTTACTCATCATTATCGCTTTAACTATTATAGTTTTAGGTGTAGATAATACTGCCAGAAACACGTATCCTAGTTATGCTTTGGCCAGAAAAATAAACGTTGGCGATTTTCTTCAAAGGATTGAAGCAATAATGGCTATCATGTGGATTATCACGATTTATTATAAAATGTCTTTTTACTTTTACGCTTCTGTCATAGGTCTTGCACAAACATTGAATATGAAGGATTATCGGCCACTTACGCTACCCTTAGGGATGATCATAGTTTCGCTTTCCTTATTTATACATCCCAATGTGGTACATTCATCCACATTTGATAAAGAAATTTGGCCCCTATACGTTTCAACGTACGGACTTGTACTTCCTATTCTCTTATTAATAGTCAATGCATTCCGAAAAAAAATACATCAAAAATAAAAAACGTTTCATTGAATACTCCAGATTTTCAGAGTATAGATAATTTACATAAAATCTACTCTAAGAAAATTTATGTAAATTTCTTTCTGTTTTTTTATAGGATTTTGAATAGGAAGGGTTTAGGGACTAAAAGCATTCATTTTAGCCATCAATTTCGAACAATATGTCCCCCTAATGGTCGTTTATGGAACACCCTGAAAAAATTGCCAACGATTGGTAAACTGTATCGCTATGACCCATTTTTAAACGTATCTCGGCTGAACCCCTATAAATAAATAGAGTGAAAGGAGTCTCGTCTATGAAACGGAGCTACACCATGTTTATCATACTAATCGTATTCCTGTTATTCACTACGGGTTGCTGGAACCGTCGTGAATTAAATGAACTGGCTATTACGCTGGCCATAGGACTAGATCGTACAAAAGATGGTCAATATCTTGTAACAGCCCAAGTGGTGAATCCTGGAGAATTAGCTACAGGAAAAGGAGGCGGTGGAGGTTCCGACGGGTCACCGACAATCATCTATCAGGCGAAAGGGGAAACTATATTTGAGGCTTTCCGACAAATGACAAAGGAATCCCCTAGAAAAATATATCCCTCACATCTTCGAACCCTCGTGATTGGTGAGTCATTAGCAAAAAAAGGAATTGGGAAACCGTTAGATATTCTCTCAAGAGACTGGGAACTCCGATCCGATTTTTATATCGTCGTAGCTAAGGGAATGAAAGCAGCAGAGATCCTGAAGGTGCCCACGTCTTTAGAAAAAATACCTGCAAATGAAATATTTGATACCCTGGAAGTCTCTGCAGCTGCATGGTCAGCGACAAGTTCCGTTAACTTAGACGATTTGATTTCAGATATAGTAAATGAAGGAAAACAACCTGTGTTAACAGGAATCCAAGCAGATATAAAAGGTGATAAAAAAACTTCTTTAAGCAAACAGAATGTAGAAATGATTGATCCCCCTGCTCGTTTGAAGTTTCAAGGATTAGCAGTATTTAATGAGGATAAATTAGTTGGCTGGCTAAATGAGAAACAAAGCAAAACGTATACCGTCATTACAAATAAGGAGAAAAGTACAGCTGTGAATTTATCGTGTCCTAAGGGCGGAAAAGCTGTGTATGAAGTGAAAAGGTCAAACACGGAAATGAAGGGTAAGATAAAGAATGGAAAACCTGAGATAGATCTAAATATTCATGTGGAAGGCAATTTAGGCGAAGTAGAATGTCAAATCGATTTGACAAAACCAGAAACGATTGAAAAATTAGAGAAAATTTATGAAAAAGAAGCGAAGAGATTTTTCATGAATTCAATAAAACAGGTACAGAAAAATGAGAAAGTAGACATTTTTGGATTTGGTGAGGCGATTCATCGAGCTGATCCTAAAGCCTGGAAAAAACTAAAAAAAGATTGGGATAAAAATTTTGAGCACGTGCCTGTAAATATAAAGGTGCAAGGAGAGATCCGAAACATAGGTACGGTTGGTAATTCCGTTTTAGAAAAAATAAAGTAATTGGCTTGGTTTATTATGAAATGAGGTTACGTTGTGTTTCATGAATCCCTTTTTTTGAATGGAATCTATTTGAACATGGCCCCTCATTTCACAAATGGTTGCTGTACCCCTATTTGCGATACTCACACAAAAGCATAAACCAAGTTATCTAAAGTGTACTTTTGAAAATTAATCGGATTTTTCAAGCATCTAGCAGATTTATTTCAAAAAGAAAAGGAACTGCCTCCAGCTCCTGATGTGAATGATGGCCTCATTGCTCCGACACACACTGATTAAGTTCTTTAGCCATTTGTTATTAAATTGACCACTCTTTTAATTTAAGTCTGAACATTATCATCATCATGAGAATCATTTTCCGCCAATGAGTGCGCTTCTTCAAATTTTACTGCAATATAGACAACTAAACCGCCTAAACTATCCGCGATAAGTCTGCTTTCAAAAACTTTCCCTTTTTGATCACGTTCGTCTAAATACTCGATATGAAGTGGACACACTTCCTTATTTTTCAACTATCAACCATATGTAAAAAATGCCCGTTTTAAGCATCCCTTCATATTCCATTTTCACTTTAATACTTTCTCAATCATGTCGGAAAGCGGTTTATAAATAGCTGTAATCCAGTCTAGTGGATTGGGAATCTTGATATTCAGTGCTTGGGCAATGCTTAACGCAGTTCCGAATAGTAGAAGAATGGAAAATATCCATAATTCCTTTTTTAATTTTTTCCTCAACAGACTAGGAGCCTCAATAGCGATAATCACAGCGACAATGACAAGGATTCCTGCAACAGCCAACAATTTCTACTACTCCTTTCTCTATTTGCTTTATAACAGAATGGGATACTGTACCGTCAAATCTTTGTATCTACCCAGACAAGTTAAAGTTGTTTATTCCAATCCTTCTTATACCTTTTTGGTATCTTAGAATCGCCATGATAAATGGCTTTATCCAACTAAATAGAAGCGTTTTTTGTGTATTTTGATACCATTTTGATAACTTTGTTGTCAATCTCACACTTTATCCCGCGGCGGTTTCGGTGCCGAGGTCTGCTCGCGTTTATTGTTTTGCTGGCTGATTAAACGGGGGCGGGCAAACATCCCCCATCTCGGTACCCGAATAAGCGTATCCTTCATGTCTTTACCGATAAAAGGAGCAAAAGGACTCATATAGGGAACCCCATAGGAACGCAAGCTGCACAAGTGAAGAACAAGTGCAATGACCCCAACGATTATCCCGAATAAGCCAAAAGTAGCGGCAAGCACCATCATCGGGAAACGGAGTATTCTAATCGACATGGATATGGTAAATGACGGAAGAACGAAGCTTGAAATAGCCGTGATTGCAACAACGATTACCATGGCGGCCGATACGATTCCAGCCTCTACTGCCGCTGTTCCAATCACCAGTGTCCCTACAATAGATATAGCTTGTCCTATAGCTTTTGGCATTCGTAAACTAGCCTCCCGCAAGATTTCAAACGCAACTTCCATCATAAGAGCTTCAATGAATGCAGGAAAGGGAACCCCTTCTCGTTGAGCGGCTAGACCGATCAATAGTTTAGTTGGTAACATTTCCTGATGATACGTGGTGATAGCGATATATAGGGATGGTCCTAGTAGAGCAATAAAAATAGTAAAAAAACGAAGCAAACGAATAAGGGTGGCAATGTCTGCACGCTGATAATAATCTTCCGCGGATTGTACAAAGGAGACGAACAGTGCCGGGACGACTAGAACAATCGGCGTTCCGTCCACTAGTATGGCGACTTTCCCTTCCAACAGCTCGGCGGCAATCACATCAGGGCGTTCAGAATAATAGATAGTCGGAAAAGGGGTGTGCGTCTCATCTTGAATCAATTCCTCAATATAACCACTTTCTAGGATTCCATCGATATCGATTCGATCCAGACGCGTGTGCACTTCTTCGACAACTTTGTCATTCACAATTCCGTCGATGTACATGATTGCTACATCGGTTTTGGTCAAGTTTCCAATTTTTTTCGATTCCAACCAAAGTTGAGGAGTCTTTATTTTTCGTCGAATTAGCGCCGTATTGGTACGCAAGCTCTCCGTAAAACCTTCCTTTGGTCCCCTAACGACGGTTTCCGTGGTGGATTCCATTACACCACGGTCTTTTCCACCACGCATACCGATTGTAAACCCTTGTGCATATCCATCCAATAAAAGAATAACATCCCCTGATAACAGGGAAGTAAATAAGGAACTGAATTCCGTAACATCCTGTATGTCTCCTACCGCAAGGATGCGGCCTTTCAATAATTGTAAAACATTTTGTTGAGACGATATCATTTGCTCTTGATCAGGATGGATATCTAACATGAGTGATTCCAGGATAAAGTTCTGAATGGAATTAGTGTCCACCAATCCATCCGTATAAAAAATACATGCTTTAACGTTTGGCTCTTTGCCAATTTGTATTTCTCTAATCACGATATCGCTGCTATTTCCAAGCTGCTGCTTTACATGTTGAATGTTTCCTTGGAGGCTTGTTTTTAACAAGTCTTTGTTCGTTTCCTTATTTTGATCGTCTTGTTTGAATGAGGAGAGGTTAATGCTGTTTTTTCTTTGTTTTTTAAATAAACTCATACATTTTATCCCCCTCTCAGTCTTTTTCTTTTTCAGAAGGTAGAGTTATTAGATTTCTTCCAAAATTCTTGAGAAAAGATTTGATAAGTTAACTTGGTTTTTAAAGCACTTGTAATTTCATATTTTATTCTCTACTATGTATTTGCTAATTCATTATGGTCAATTGCTTGTGAAGGTTGTATATATATAATTGGCCTAGTGACTGAGAATCCCCGATTTCAATGTTATTAATGCCACTCATAGGTCTTTCTAAAATAAAACTGCAAATGAGGTCTTTATTAGCTAACCCATTTATCTAAATAATCTGGACTGTTTTCAAATACAGGGTTTTCTCCCTTTTTTTTATTATCCGGTTGCATGAATTGGTCACTTTCTTTTAACACTCCAAGTTTATAGTGTTACCTAATGAAGTGCTAGATGTCTTCACTATTATCATGCCTATTTTCCAATTTTTAATACTTTTAGATAATAAATACTTTTCATGATACCCTGCACGGAACAACCTTACTGACACTCATTAATTCAACTGCTTTCGAGATGCGACCGTATAGCAGGAATAGTAATGTTCCCGAACTTTTGTATGTTCAGAAAAATTAATAGAAAAGAGAGCGTCCCTTTGTATTACGGAACGCTCTCTTTTTAATATTTTTGCGAGTAAATCCTGCAAATTCACGAGTAAATACATAAAACTTACGAGTAAACACACCAAATTCACGAGTAAACTTTAATTTGACTGGTAATCTTCAATTAATTATTGATATTCGTAATTCTGCCTTCTATACCTGCCGTGATCTTTCCACCTTTAAAGGTATCTTTCACATAGTTAACGAAAGCCTCTAGATCAGCATGTCCAAACACACGCTCTTTTCCTATTAAAACGGTATAATTATCGCCACCGCTTGCCATGAAGTCATTGACGGTCACGGTGTAAGTTTCTGTATCCTCAATTGGCGTTCCATCCGCTTTCTTCAATAAAGTGACACGTTCCGTGACAGGTTTACTGAAATCGGCCGTATAGCTCAATCCTGAGATTTGTAACGTTTTCGGAGAGCCTTCAACAATCCATTGCTGTTGAAGCAATGTTTTCACTTCAGCCCCAGTTAGTTCAAGTCGGACCAACACATTTCCGAACGGCTGGATTTTCGCTAAATCAGAAAAGGTAACTTCTCCTTTTGGAATATCTGCGCGAATTCCACCTGGATTCATGAAGGCAAAATCAGATTTCAAATCGGCCTTCATGGAGTCCGCAATTAAATTCCCAAGACCAGTTTCTTGTGTATAGGCATTGGCTCTTAAAAATTTCTCATCCGTTGTCCCTAGTGGGGTTTTCAATTCAGGGAACATGTCTAGATAACCGTTAATAAATTTAGTCGTCCCAGCATCTGGCGTGATGCCATCTTGTGTAACTGTAACAATTTCGGCTGACTTTTTAACAATATCCTTTGTGTTTGGATCGATTTCCAAATCAACATCTTCAAAAGCCGTTCCATAAGAATAAGCTTGTACAATCAATTTATTATCTACATAGTTATTGACCCTTGCATGATTATCTCCAGCTAAAATTACATCGACTTCATCATCTACCGCTTTGGCAAGATCCGCTACTTCACCAGTAATGACACCGTCTTTTTCAGTACCTGGGTCATGCGAGATGACGACAATTGATTTTACACCTTTTTTCTTCAACTCATTAACCGCCTTATTTACGGCAGGTGCCTGTTCTATAAATTCCACATTCTTAATGCCATCCGGACTGACTTTTTGAGGTGTGGCATTCGTGACTACACCTATGAAACCAATATCAACCCCGCCGACCTTTTTTATGACGTAAGGGTCCAAAATAGGTTTTTTCGTGTCTTTATATACGACATTGGCAACCACATACGGAAAGTTCAATTTATCAAATACTACATCCGATGTAGGTGACTTTCCGCCATTGATTTGAGCCATCAGGGTTTCTACCCCTTTATCGAACTCATGGTTCCCGAGAGTTCCTACATCAAATTTCATATTATTTAAAAACTGAAGCGTCGGTTTGTCCTGGACCAAAGAGGAAACAGGAGCACTTGCCCCTACTGCATCCCCAGCTGATAGTAAAAGTGTATTTTCAGGGTTTTCAGCTTTACGCTGCTTTAAGTGCGCCGCTAAATAATCAGCACGTCCTTGTTTGACCCCACTAAATTCAGAAGTAGTGTCCAACTGGCCATGAAGATCATTGATTCCAAGCAATTGCACTTTAATGTTTTCTTTCCCCAGATTGAATTTGTAAATACCAAAGCCTTTATCATCTTTTTTACCTGTATAAGAAATCGGGCTATCTTCATTTAAATATTCCGCACCCTTTGGTGATGAGGTGAACGTAACATTCACCTTGCCTGAAATTGGGGCAATCGACCAGTTATTATCAGCGGTTGGATTGATCTCCTTCTCTTGTGTAATGTAATCCATCAAGATCTGGCGATTTTCATCCGCAGAGTCAACTACGTATTCGCTTCCCTTGACTCCCGGGAAGTTTCCACCACCCGAAGCACGGTAATTATTCGTCACGACGATGAAATCCTGATTAGGATTGACTGCTTCACCATTATATTCTAAATTGGTAATCCTGCTTGAATCTGACACTTTTATTCCTTTTTCATCATAACGCGGAGCCTTAGTGACATCGATTTGATACGTAACACCGTCAATCACATCAAAATTATAGACGGCAAACTTTCCATTAAGCAATTCCTGTTCCTCAGTCTTAGCCGGATCAATTGTATTATATTTCCCCGCAGACATTTCAAGCCATTCTTTTACTACGGAACCTTTGATTTTGATCGCTTTCAAGGTATTATCGTATAAATATAAGTCGCCGGCGCTGCGAATTGTCAAACCACCTTTTTTTATTTCGGTGAATTCTTCGACTCCATTTCGTCCTGCTTTGAAAGGAGCTCCTACAGAGAGAATAGGCAAGTCTTTGTATTCAGGTCGGTTGCTTTGGATGTATTTTTCTACATACCATTTCTGTGCGCTTGTCACGACTTGTACAGAAGGATCATCTTGCACAAGGGCGAAGTAACTATGAATTGGAGCTGTAGTCGTTCCAATTGGTGTGTTAACATACTTGATCGTTCCTTCGTGCTCCTTTTTAACGGCTTTGACGACAGATGCATCTTCAGCTGCTTTTTTCCCTGTTATTTTGTCGTTGATTGCTCGTGTTGATGAATCTGAGTTAACGACTTTCCATTTCCCCTTGATATTCTGGATATCAAGATCGATAATCCCTAGATTACTACCGCCATATCCTGCTTGAACGGCCGGTACACCATTGATTGTACCCTTTTTATTATCCACACCTTTAAGAACTTTTCCTTGGCTATCTTTAAATAAGCTGTCTAAAGAAGCTTCATCTTGTGCCGGAAAGACTTTATGTGTATGGGAGAACGTGATAGCATCGATATCAGACACTTTACTTAATGAATAGATGACATCCTCGGTGTTCTTTGTGTCGCCATTAAAACCAGAATGTGTAAGCGCCACGATGACATCTGCGCCCTTTTTCTTCATTTCAGGTACATATTTTTTTGCTGTTGTGACGATTTCTTTTGTAACGACCTTACCATCAAGGTTCGTTTTATCCCAATCCATGATTTGTGGTGGAGCAAATCCGATGTAGCCTACTTTTACGGATTTTTCAGCTCCATTAATATCTTTTACTTTCTTGGTGACAATTTTATAAGGGGTATATTTATTTTTGTCGTTTTTTGGATTTTTATCTTTATCCTTTTTATAAATATTTGCATTTACATAAGAGAAGTTCGCATCGTTGATGGCTTCATCTAAATAGGACAACCCATAGTTGAATTCGTGATTGCCAAATGTAGCTACATCATAATTAAGCAAATTCATTGCTTTATAGACAGGGTGGACTTCACCTTTCTTCAGTGGAACTACCTTCGCTTTGTATGTACCAAGCGGTGTACCTTGAATAAGGTCCCCATTATCTACTAAAACACTATTTTTCACTTCTTTTCTCGCCTGCTTGATTAAAGTTGCTGTGCGTGAAAAGCCGACTGAATCTGATACAGCATCTTTATAATAATCATAGCTTACTAGATTTGTGTGTATATCTGTCGTTTCCATAATCCTTAGTTCAAACGGGGCATCGGAAACGGAGGTTGCTAGGCTGGTGCCAAAATTGCTCGTATTGCCGTTATACTTGGAGACTACGGATATCTTAATCCAATAACCTGATTTGTACGAGTTGAAGTATGCGGAAAATTTCTGGGCTGATTTAATATCCGTCTCAACAGCTGACTGTGAAACAACCTTCTTTCCATTCATTAGCTGGAAGACAACAGTTTCCTTCCCCGTATTTCCTTTTTTCGGTGTGACCGTTACTGTAGCTTTTGCCCCATTTGTATAATTAACAGTAGGAGATGAGATGACAAACGGTTTAGTCGTGACAGGTCTCTTGGCAGCCTCTTTGGCGGATGCCTCCATCGGTACGGTAAATGGAGTCGTAATTAAACTCACAGCAAGAACCGGGGCTAGTATTTTTTTTACATTGGACTTAAACGACATACTTCACAACCCTTCTATATTTTTTGTAAAATTCTAGAATAATATAACATGATTTTGTCGAAAAAGTGTCACAATTTACCTCAATTTTAAGAAACTATAATAAAAAGTACTATTTTAGCTAATTCATTTTAAAACCTGTGACGCTATTGACTTTCAGATATATGTAATTATTAATAAATTTTACCGAATCATAGTAGGTAATCTCCCTTTAATACATGCAAAGAGGCATATGAGCCAGCCTACTAATTATAGATTAACTTGTAGTTTCTTCTTTCTCTGCAGCTCTTTTTCTAATTGGAACGGTTTTATGTGACAGTGTGTAATCCTTTTGAAGCGTCTTATAGAATGAAAGCATGATCAACAGATGCAGACTGCAATCCGGATAATCCGCTTACTAAAAGCAGGACTGATGTGTTTAAGAAAAATAAGTTTATTCCCTACTTTTCAATCCTTAATCCTCCATTATGAAAAAACGATAGGAATTAAATATCTAAAAAGCCGGTAAAGCAGGTTCCTTTACCGGTTTCTTTCATGCTTAAATAAGAACTTACAAAACTCGATCAATCACACTGGCAGATACCGGTTTGATTCCGATTTCCCTCGACCAGATAGACAGCTGGCCAATATGATGAATTTCATGGGCAATCAGATGGCGTAATATCCTGCCTATTTCATATGTCCCCTCCATCCAAGAAGGCTCAACTATCTCATTCTCCCAATCAGGTGAATACGAGTACAAAAAAACTTTCACTTCAGAATGATAACGTTCCGATAAGCCTTTTACCTTCTCGATTGTATTGTAAGAATCCATATCAATCTCTCTATCTGGCTTCCCTTGAATCGTCCGAATCCAACTGTATTCAACATCAATAATATGAACGAGTGTTTTTAAGATAGTGCCCATCCCACCACTCCGCTGCCGTAAAAGTTCAGCACTCGATACAGTCTGGCACCACTCAAACCACTCTCTTCTCACCTGCCAGTTATAGGTGAATAACGTTAGCATCCTATTCCCCCCTTATGTACCTTCACCCAAGCATCATCTTGCGAATTCCTCAATGCTTTTTGTTTCTATTTATTTACTCAGTCAGATATCTCACTTAGTTTTAACTGACATACCGTTTTTAAGTTGGACCATTGAATCCATTCATACAATTATGTCATTCAGCCTTCTAACTTTTTATACTGATAATAATCCTGGCGTTGAACGGTTTTGAATCCGCAAGATTCATAAAGTCTTAAAGCATGATCATTGGTTGCTTCTACTTCAAGAAAAATATCATACCCTAGTTGCCGTTGTTCGGCTACAATCCTTTTCAGCACCTTTCTGCCAAGCCCTTTTCCCTGGTATTCCGGAAAAATTGCAAATCCATAAATCCATGCTTCTCCGCCCGAATGATCAACACGGATTTTACCGACCGCTCGACCATCTTTTTCAATCATCATTGTTTTCAAAGTATCCTCGATTTGAACACGTTGATAATAATCTCGCGCTTCTTTTTCCGAAAACTTAAAACAATGAACATCCAGCTGAATTTCCGTTTCCGCATCATCTCTGTTTGAAGGACGAACGACCACATCCTCATAATTATCCAGCTCCATGTTTGACCATTTCATTTGATACTCAGAAAAGGAAAACTCACATGGCAGTTGCTTCATAAACCCCTGCCCTGAATGAGATTGGGCAGGGGTATTCAGGATAATTAGCTTATAGTCCCGCTGCAAAGCAGTCCTTAAAGCTTCGTCCATTAAATCTGTAAAAATCCCTTGCCTCCGGAAGTCTGGATGAACCATCCCACACATCTCTACTTTATTCCCGAAATCATAAAGACCAAGAAAACCGACAAGTTTGACTCCCACGTAATGAAAGAAATCATTCTTCATTACACCATTTCGGCTGCGAAGCGTCTCCCAATTTAGCTTTAAAGTAAAATCTTCCTGTTCACATCTCTGTTGCAGACTTTCGATATCATCGAGCTGTTTTTTGTTCAAAATTGTCACCCCTTTTCCATAATATCAGTTTATTACCAAAAAAATAAGAAAAGCAGCACCCTTTATTGGGATGCTGCAAGCTTTCTATAAGTTTATTTATTAAAGTTGTTTTTTTAAAAGTATTTTCACTTTAACCTATAAAACTAAAATCGTATGAGAGGAGGATTTCCTACCTAATTCTATTGTCGGATGAATTATAGTAGTAAAATGATTCAATTTGACGATTATTTATCACCCATTTTATGGTATATTCCAAATAATGGAGTATCATTATCCCTATCCGACTCAAAAGGAGGAATTTAATGGACTCACTTTCCATCGTCCCGAATTCTTTATACCCGAATTTCGGATCCTCTTTTGTATAGAATCCGAAATTCGGTTTTCACTACCTAGCGACGTAACGTCCTGAGGTTATCGTTTCGTTTTATGAGCGGACTTTTTTAAGTTCTCGACGTCCGTTGTCAGTTCTTTTAATTTTTTACCGAAGCGGAAGAGCAAAAACATAGAAACGACGAATGGATAGCCAAAATCGCTAACTAATGACACCCACATAGTAGCATCCTCAATCATCATCCTCTTCACCCCTTTTCTTGTATCTGATATCTAAAGTGAAACTTGTTTCAGAAAATCAATCTAGCACTATTGATTTATGGTAAAAAGAACGAATGTTCGTATATAATTGATTTATTCCCCTTGTCTATCACTTTAATAATTAAAGGAGGGATAGCAATGAACAAGTTAACTTCTCATTTCTTTTCTCATTCATTAGAATTTTTACAACAGCATTATTCGTCATTCTTCGAACAGCCAATCATTCAATTATTTTTACAGAATCCAGAGCATTTAAAAATTTTCACTGATACTTTAGATTCCCCTTCTACACACAACATTGGTCATCTCAACGAGACCTTTAAAATTTTCTATTATCGGGCAAGAGTATACAAATACATGTGCTCTTTAATTTACTTCTTCTCAGTTGATTTTGATAAAAGAGCACGAAAACAACGGGAACGCTATCGAATGGTACTTGATGCGACACCAAAGGATACCGGAAGAATGATTGACCGAATTGGCAACTTGGATGGACGACTTGAAAAGATGGGGGAAACCGATGAACTATCCTCCCACATAAGTGATGAAAAATTGATAGAAGCCTTGAAAAATTTAACAACCAAGCAAAACCTGGTACTAACCATGGCCTTTACCTATGGACTATCCAACAAAGAAATTGCGGCTTATTTTCATGAGTCACCTCAGAATATTTCAAGCATACGTAAACAAGCTCTCAAAAAACTGCAAAAGTACTATATGAATGATGTTTATGATAGGAAGGAGAAAAGGTATTGTGGATAAAAAACTCTCAAAAGAAGAATTAATTGACCTAATTGATTCTTTGAATCCTAAAATAAAAAAATCATTAAAAAACACACATTATCAAGACAGAAATGACCTAGAGCAAGATATCAAACTCAAAATCATTGAATCATACGAAAAAATAGCCGCTATCGAAGCACCAAATTTCGAAGAGTTCCTTGCAGAATTCTTAACTAAACAAAAACGTTAAAAGAGTACCAAGTTCAGCTCATGCTGGACTTGGTACTCTTTTTTACCGCTGCCATGTATTGTGTCAATTAAGCACTTAATCGCATCACTCCAGTATCATAAAAAGCCTTACTTCTATCAAAGCAAGTAAGGTTACGCTAATTCTTATGGGTTTAATATCAGTTTATCGCCTTTTGGATGATCTAATACGGTTTTATGATAGGTTCCGTCAGTCCAATCATCAAGCTGATCGTGGTACCATTTGCTTTTAACGTTACCTGATTGACCCGGACCAACGAGATGGTAGCCTTGATTCATATCAGATAGATCGATGACAAAGCGCCATGAGCCTCCATGATTGACGGTTCCATCATCTAGAAATGCTGCTGCCTGTACGGTGACACTGCTGCCGCCGACTGGAATTCCACCTTCGTTGTTAAACAAATAATTCAACGGAGCAACACTCGATAGAGGATGGTTAAAGCGGACTTGGTGATAATCCCCCCACTCCCAATCAGCTATGTCGTTACCCTGTGATTTCTCCAGATCCTTCAATGTCTGTTGTAATGACTTTGCGAGTACTTGCTCAAGTCCGCCAGCTTCTTCTATCCAAGGACCTGGCTTCCCGTCCAGTGCCCGCCGCAGCAGTTCATCAATGGCGGATCGCCTTCCATTAAAGAGGTTGAGAGTTTCCTCAGGTATTTCATCCATTAGCAGAACTTCCCCTATCTTTTTCATCCAGACATTAAAAATCATCGGCGCTGCTGCATCTATAGAATCAATGTTATTCCATTTCTTCAGAATTCTTAAAGCTTGGTCTTCCTGTTTACCAGATGAGCCTTTCAACACCTCTAAAAATTGAGGGACAAACTCCTTAGCCTGTAGGTTTAACTGATCCATCTGCAGACTTTGCATATCCTCTGTGGTGAGCTTTTTATTAGCATGTAAAAACTCCTGGATCCTCATCTGACGGTATGGCTGCGCCCAGTTATTGCTGATATGGTAAGGATAATCATCGGATATAACCTTATTATTTGCTGTCGAAATAAATCCTGATTCTGGATTGATCGTTTTTGGGAGTTCATCGAACGGGATATAGCCTTTCCATTCATATTCATCGGTCCAACCAGGGACAGGTAACATACTATCCCCTTTTTTCCGAATTGGGATTTTCCCGTTCGCCTTATAAGCAATAGTCCCATCGACCGAAGCAAAGACAAAATTCTGTGCCGGCGTTTCAAATTTCAAGAGGGCTTTTTCGAATTCTTTCCAGTCTTTCGCTTTATTCATATTCAATACCGCTTCCAGCTCGGCAGATGGATCAAGTGCTGTCCACCTTAACGCAAGGACAGTATCTTTTCCACTTTTACCAGCAAACTCAGAGACAACCGGCCCATGGCGGGTAACCGTCACTTTATAATCGAGCGTCTTACCGTCCTTCACCTTGATCGGTTCGTCCAAGATATCAGCTTTTTCCCAATCATCTTTGTAAGCAAACTCATTCTCGTTTGCTGGATTTCTCTTTTCGATATACAGGTCCTGAACATCCGGCCCCGTATTGGTCACACCCCAGGCAACCTTTTCATTATGACCGAGAATGATTCCCGGAATCCCGGCAAAAATAACACCGCTCACATTGACAGTCGGAGCCTCCAGGTGCATTTGATACCAAACAGACGGGGTGGCTAAGCCTAGATGGGGATCATCCGCCAAAAGCGGCTGACCTGAATCTGTTTTCTTCCCCGAAACGACCCAATTATTGCTGCCGTTGAATTCATAAGGAATAACTGCCCCAGCAAAGCTTTTTTCAATATCAAGTTCGTCCTTGCTGATAATATAAGGAGCATCCTCTGGATAATTCGGGAATAAATCATACGCTTTTTCCTTTGAAAAAGTTTGCAGCAAATACTGTCTAAACGCTTGGTCTTCCCAATTCCCGCCCAAATCAAAGGCCATATATTTTCCTATAGTGAGAGAATCAACAGGTGTCCAGGGTTCTGGCTCATAGCCAAGTAAAGTGAACTCTACCGGCCAATTTCCGTTCTCCTTCAATTCATCGATATAGAGATTTACCCCTTCGGCAAACACATCCAAGGCTTCTTTCCCTTCACTTGTATACTCTGCATAGGAGGATTCAGCAGCCCGCCTCAACCCCAGCGTTCGAAAATATTTATCATTTTTAACTGTCTTCTCACCAATCACTTCACTTAATCTACCTGAAGCCTGGCGCCTGCTTAAATCCATTTGAAATAAACGATCTTGGGCCTGAATATACCCTTGCGCTAAATATAAATCATGATTATTTTCTGCCTTGATATGCGGTACCCCACTGGAATCCCTCACTACTGTAACCGGTTGCAAAAGACCGGATAGCAATATTTCACCCTTGGTTTCCGGCAGTGAGCGCGATAGAAATACGTTTGCTACAATCAAGATAGACAGCAAAAGTAAAATCAGAATTCCTAAACTCCATAGGACGCGTTTTCTCCACTTCCGTTTTGGTTTTTGCTGAGGTACGACAGCTTCCATTGCTACATCTCCCTTTCCCTTTAAAGCTCTCTTTCTTTCTACTTTAGTTATTCGCGTTTCTATCCATCTTTCCTACTACCTTCCTGATTTTCTCTATTTTTCCTGTTATCTATCAAATATGAAAAGGAATCAAGCATCATGTCAATTGGTATCACGATTTTTTAATGAGGAAAAGGAAATTCTTTTTCACAGTGTCGAAAAAGTCGCCCTGGGAATAAACAATAAAAAAACACACCGAAACAGAGTATCGGCGTGTTCAACATTATTTTGTAAGATATTCAATCGCATTGTCTACATCATCCGTATAATAAAGGGCCTTGTCAAAGTCGTGGGCCGCCTTTGTCTCTGCAACCATGTATTCAATCGGAGATAGAAGACCAAAAAGCCTCTTCCATTTATGGGTTTTCTCCAGAAGCTTCCTTTCTCTTTTTATATCCACTGATTTGAATTCATTAATAATAAAACAAGGATCAGAAAATGTCGGGTATCGAAATCGTTCGTTCAAGGTTTGCAGTTTTTCTTCATCCCACTCTACCCTGACCAAATCCGATATGATTACAACATTTTCGACCGAATCGTGAATGCGTTTTATTAAAGCATCATATTCTTCATCTTGTAGCCCATGATCCGTCATGATTCCTATACTGTACCATTTTTTATTTGGATCCAGTTCATCCCTTTTCTTAAAAAGCACTATTTATCCACCGTCCCTTTATTTTACAGGCAGCTCTTGTTTTTGCGCTTTACTATATCCAATTTTTATTTTAACGCTTGCGCCCTGCTGCACTTCCAGTAGTACCCAACTCTCTTTGAATGTCCAATTATTAGGAAGAGAGGCAAGCATATGTAATCCGGCCATTTCATCTGGTCGATAAACTTCTATCCCCTTTGATCATTTACTAAATTTGTTTCATTTTTTACTATAACATGTTGAAATATTGCCATGATGATATAAAAATTCATTTTCACTTCAATCTACACAGGTAAAGTAAACCTAATTAATGATGCAGCATACAGGAACGGTAAGCAAAGCCAGTCAGTTCTATACCTCTGTTTATGGAATTTTTTTAAGCAGTACCATAAAAAAAGATACCCTCATTTTAAAAGGATACCTTCATTTCACCGGTTGAAGAGCCAGCCCTCTTTGCTTAAAGATATAATCCAGAGCCTGTCCGAATGATAGGAAGGATTTTACCCGATTAGCAAAATCAAGTTGGACAATTTGCCGAACCACATCCGGAGTAAAACCGACAAACATCGTTTCCGTTCCCATCAGCGACAGTGCTCCTACCAATTGATCAAGCAGCAAGAACATATTATTTTCCTTCGTAAAGGTAATGCCAGAGAAATCCAAGATCAAAACTTCTGCATGTAAATCTGCACATTTTTGGATAACCGTCGATTGCATGGACTCCATTCTCCAATCATCCATACGGCCGATTAACGGTACGAGAAGAACGTCTTTGAAAATGGTCTGGACAATTGGTGTTGCCAATTCTTCCATAACTTCTTGATTTTCTTTAATTTTCTGCAATGATTCATTCGCCGCTGTGGCTATTTCTTTATAATAATTCACATAACTTATACTCACGCAATGAATGAACTGATCCAAGATTGCATCAATTATAGAACTTGCCTTTAATAAAATTTCAATGGAATAGTAGCGATTGCTTACTTCTTCTTCAATAAAACTCCAGAAAAGATTACGAACCAGCTGTATTTCCTCAATATGTTTATCCAAAGGAATACCCATATCCACGATTTGCTTTCCAATCTCCATACCCGTTTTTTTCATAATTTCCATTGCTTGAGATTTTCCATGAATTAACGCATCTGCATGAATTTGAATAAGCTGAGCCCGTACCTCTTTACTGATTTCCAAATTATAAAGAGATTCCTCTTCTTCAAACAACTCAATATGTTCCGCTAAAATATATTTGAATTTTTCTATTTTCTCACCAATCAATTTTAGTTCTTCCATGTAGGCCTCCCACACAGGGCTTTTTTCACATTTTATCAAATTATAATTAAAAAAAGAAATAAGATCCTAAAATTACCAATATGATAAAAGACGTTTACCTGAGTCTTCAAAAGGGTATTACGATATATGACATGGAGGGAATCCGATGAAAAAAAATCAACAAGACTATGAATCTGAGAACATGAGTGATTTAGTCGAACTCATAAATAGTAAAAACAACAAGCGTAGAATCTTAGATATACTTCAGCGCAATAAAAAGGACAAAAGTAAAACTAAGAAAAATAAATAAAAAACCCAGTCCATAATGGTCTGGGTTTTTAAATGGATTGGATAAAAAGCTAAACTTTAAACGTATGAATGATTGCATCTCATCCATTTCACCTTCTAATGTGCGTGGATGTTCAGCAAAACCACTAATCTCTTCAATGGCCGCCGATTGTTCCCCTGTAGCAGTAAAAGCGTTTCGCGTCGCTGTTTCTTCCACAATTTTTTCGAAATTGGTTCGAAATTCATCAAAGTAAAAAAAGCTGATTTTGTTATTTAAACAAAATCAGCTTTACCGTTATTTTATGTATTCTGTGTGATTGACGAGCACTACCTTTTTCTTCGAATTTCCTTTACTTGTTTCCCATCAGAAGTAATATAGACTGTTTCATCAATTTTGTATGTTAAATAACGGTCACAATCAATTTCCAACGTTTTCCCATTGTTGAATTTCATTGCGCAATTGGATCCCTCTTCGGTTTCCGTCACATCAATGACTTCGTTCGTCTTAAAACCGACCGCCTTGCCATCGGAAAAATGTGGGTAGTATTTTTCTACAATCTCTACCTTTTCCAAACGACTTGGACTTGTTAAGTATACAACGAATAATATAATTAAAACGGCTACTAAGCCAATGAGAATTACAGCTTTTTGTTTCACTCTATCCACTACCCTCTTCTCTTATCAATCTATTATTCTTTATCCGTTTTCACTAGATTATATTCAGAAATTCGGCAAATATGATAGAAAAGATACTTTTATTGAGCGATTTTCACCTTTTCAACCATCATGGCACACACGGCAGCGAGAATGATTAGGATGGATACTGCTGAAATGACCCCGCTCCAGCCGAACTTCATCAGAAATAGTCCACCCGATGCCCCTACGACACTAGACCCTGCATAGTAAAACAAAAGGTATAAAGAGGAGGCTTGTGCCTTTTCACTTTTTTTAGCTAACCTTCCGACCCAACTGCTCGCAATTGAATGAGCTCCAAAAAAACCAAATGTAAAAAGTGCCAGACCCATTATTTTTAATAAAAGTGGGCCTAATAAGGTTAAAAGGGCACCCATTAGCATGATGGCTATTCCGGAAAGAAGAACGATCCTCCGACTAAATTGGTCCGCCAGCTTTCCCATCCACGTTGAACTAAATGTCCCAACGAGATAGATAATAAAAATGAAACCAATCAATGTCTGTGATAAATGATACGGCGGTCCCATTAATGGTATACCTACAAAGTTATAAACAGTCACAAACGAGCCCATTAATAAGAATGCCATGCCGAATAAGAGTACTAGTCTAGTATTCCTTAAGTTGTTGATAAGTGAATTTTTAATTCTCGACAACGATATTTTATTGCGAACAGCATGCTGTGAAGGAGGAAGCATCCACCAAAAGGCTAGACTAATAATCAAACTCAAAGCCCCAAGACTACCTATCGCTATATTCCATGAGAAATGATCAGTCAGCACTCCTACAATGAGCCTGCCCGCCAGTCCGCCGATACTCGAACCGCTCACGTAGATTCCCATCACATAGCCCAGACTTTTCGGATGAAATTCTTCACTGATATAGGCCATTGCTATCGCGGGGAAACCTGCAAGCACCGCTCCTTGAACCGCTCTGATTGCGATCAAGATGTATAGGTCGTCTTGAATAAAGCTGACACATATAGATAACAATGCAGACAATGTGAGCGCTGTACCCATTATCTTTTTCCTATCGATATTTTCAGAGAAAAAGGAAACAAGCAATAAACAAATGGCAAGCGTCCCTGTAGCGAAAGATAGTGTCAGGCTTGCCACCGCTGGAGAGACTCCGAATTGTTTTGCGAATACCGGAATGACTGGTTGAGTACTATATAAATCGGCAAATGTTACAAAGCTTCCAAGAAATAAAGCCAAGATTGTCTTTCTGAATGATTTACCAGCAGGCTCAATATAATTCACTGTTGTTCAAACCTTTCAAAATTAAACTTTCTCTTATGTTAATACTATCTGCCTGAGTTGTCTATTTCGCCATAAGTTGTTGAACGGAAAGATTTTAGATTCATAAGAAAAACCCTTCACCGCAAAAGCGAAGGGTTTTCTTAAATCATTAATTTGATTGCTTCTCATTCCGCTCATTTTTTGTAAGCAACCAGTATACCGGCATACCCACGATCACAATAATTACCGAGTAAAGAGCATCTAACGGTGTATCAATTAATGTGCTCACAACAATATAAACTGCACCAGCAATCGCTATAATAGGAACTAGCGGATAAAAAGGTACTTTATACGTTTTTGCATCCGGGTCTTTTTTGCGTAAGATGAAGACCGCAAAGAAGGCAAGCCCATAAAAACTAAAGACAGAGAATATTGCCATATTGGTAAGTTTGTCGGGATTTGTTACAACCATCATGATAATCGCTATGACCACTTGTAAAATGGTTGCATTAATAGGTGTTTTAAACTTGGGAGATATTTTACTGATTTGTTTATGACCAGGCATCATTTTATTATCCGCCATTGCTAGTGTTATACGCGGAAAGGTTAGAAGTTTCCCGTTCAAACAACCGAAAATTGAAACCAATATTCCGATCGCTATTAATTTCCCACCCAATTCTCCAAAAAGAAGTGTGGCCGCAACGTTTGCTGCATTTGTTCCATTAGCTATAATTCCCTCTGCACCCAATACATGAAGCATAGCAAGGTTTACAGCTAAGTAAGCAACCATGACCACAAGAATTCCCGTAATAATCGCTCGTGGCAAATTTTTCTGTGGATTTTTCATTTCGCCCGCCATGAAGCCGACATTCATCCAGCCGTCATATGCCCAAAGTGTAGCCAAAATGGCACCGGCCATACTGATTTTCATTGAACTTTCACTATCTATATTGAATACAGGCATCTCACCTTGTGCAATTCCGAATACTGCAATGAAAATAATCGGAATCAATTTACCAACCGTCGATAATGCTTGTATCATACCGCCGTATTTCGTCCCTAGCAGATTCATACCGGCTAAAAATACAATCGTTAGAATTCCTATAAACAATGTATAATCCCTAGAGATATTAAATAGCCCTACCACTAACAACCCAAAATATAAACTGAGTGCGCCCATAACTGCAGGACCATATACTAATGTTTGAACCCAGCCGCACAGAAATCCCCATACTTTTCCGTACACTTCCTCTAAATAGACATATAAACCACCCGTTTTAGGAATGCGTGTACTTACTTCAGCAATTGTCAATCCGCTAGCTAGTGTAATTAAACCACCAATCAACCAAGCTAATAAAGCCATTGTTGAATTACCACTTAACTCAAGCACGTCACCAGGCTTCATGAAAATACCAGAGCCGATAACTGTACCAACTACAATAGATGTTCCAACCCAAAAGCCAATCGTTTTCTTCAATTGGTCATTCCCCATGATGTCCTCCCGACGTGTACACATGTACTTATTTTATACTAAAATTATATCATAAAAATTATTTGGGAATAGTTTATGCAATAGTTGGAATATTACATCATCGTCTGAAACTGTTGGTGTTCCTGCACTGAGAGCGTTTTATAAAAATTTATTTATTTTTTTCTAATTCTGAATTAGATACCTTAAAACCGAATATTTTTTTTACATTTAGGAATTAAACGATTATTTACCGACTAATTGCGAATTAAAAATTTTTTTATTATAAAATCGTTCGCTATATTTAAGGGGAACTTTCGCATTATTTTAAAAAAATACAAAAAAACCACCCCTTATAAAAGGGATGGATGTGATATTCCTTAAGGATTAAGTTCGTATTACCAAAAAATAAACATAAGCACAACTGCCACGACAATCCGATAGATGGCAAAAGGAGTCAATTTAACTTTATTGATTAAAACCAAGAAAAAGCGGATACAGAATAACGCAAAAATAAATGCGCTGATAAAGCCTGCGATAAAAAATGGCAGAACTTCAGGTGTGAAAATATCCCAATATTTTATAATTTTCAACAAACTGGCACCAGCCATGATTGGAACTGCCATGATAAAAGTGAAATCAGAAGCCGCCCGGTAGCTCATACCTAATAGCACACCGCCTGATATCGTTGAACCTGAGCGGGAAAATCCCGGCCATAGGGACAAACATTGAATTAACCCGACCCCAAGGGCTTGTTTATAAGTAATTTGATCAACCGTTTCAGCAGTCATCTTTGGACGGAATTTATCAGCAGCAATCATCAATAATGCGCCCAAGATTAATCCAACGATAACCGTCTTCATCTTAAATAAGTTTTCATCAATATAATCTTCAAACAATAAACCTAATACGCCAGCCGGTAACAATCCGACGAGTATCTGCAATAGGTTGAGCTTTTGTCCCCCTGGAGCAGATGGGTTTTTCATTTTCCTTAAACCAAGCAAGTCCATGAATCGACCCCAGAAGAGAACGACTACAGCAAGAATCGATCCAAGCTGGATTACAACTTTAAATGCATTGGCCACTTCACTTCCAAAAAGCTCGTTCGATTTCAGCCATATGTCATCAACAATAATCATATGCCCTGTAGATGATACAGGAGCAAATTCAGTTAATCCTTCTACTAGTCCAAGGATAACCGCTACAAAGATTTCCCACATATTCATTATTTTCACCTCATAATTCGCACACCTATTTATGGAAATACCATTAGTATTGTACTAGTTGTTTAATATATTGTCTATTAAACATTGCTGAAAGAAATTTGGGGTACATGTATGATAGGTATAAAGATAAATTCTAAAAGGAGTGATGAACTTGAAAAACATCCAAATTTTCGCCCATAGAGGGTCCAAAGGAACACATCCTGAAAATACTATGGCCGCTTTTAAAGAGGCAGCACGAATCGGGGCTGAGGGAATTGAGTTTGACGTCCATCTTAGTTCAGATGGAGAAATGATCGTTATCCATGACGAAACACTTGACCGAACTACTTCCCTTTTAGGTTATGTAAAAGATTGTTCAGCACAAAAATTGAAAACAGCAGATGCTGGGAGCAAATTTTCTGAGGAATTCCAAGGAGAGCCGATTCCTTTTTTAAAAGAAATTTTCGACTGGGCTATAGATAATACAATGTTGATGAATATCGAAATCAAAACGGATAAGCTCCCATATGAAGGAATTGAACAGAAAATTGTTGATTTAATTCGTCAGTACCGATTGGAAAATCGTGTGATTCTGTCCTCCTTCAATCATCAATCAATTGAGAAAGTGAAGAAGCTGGCTCCTGAAATCGAGCGGGCCTTATTGTTTGAGGGACTGCCTGAGAACATCGAAGAAATCTTAAGCGCAAAAAAAGAAGCTGGGTTCCACCCTGATAGAAACAGCCTGACTGAAACTATTAATCACTATGCGAAAAAACTTGGATACAAAGTCCGGCCATGGGTCGCCAATAATAAAGCTGACATTATCAGGCTCGCTGAAATGGATGTCGATGTGATTATGACGGACTTTCCTGAAAAGGCAATCAAGACCTTAAAAGCTTGGCAAACGAGCGACTAAAATAATGCGAAAGAGAAGGAGGACGATGCTCCTTCTCTTCCTAATCCATTTTTATTCAGTTAATTAACGAGAATATCCGCCTAATTGTTGTTCAGCCATTTGCACTAAACGTTTTGTAATTTCTCCACCAACAGATCCGTTAGCACGAGCAGTAGTGTCGGCACCTAAGTTTACGCCAAATTCACTAGCGATTTCATTCTTCATTTGTTGTAGAGCTTGCTCTGCACCAGCTACTACTAGTTGATTGCTGCTATTGTTGTTTGCCATGTGTTTTTCACCTCCTACTAATATTAATTAGCATTTTTAGCTTAAATTATTATTGCCAATTTATTGAATTATTTTATCTTTACGTTCCCTTCAATCCAAAGCTCTTTATCATGAATTTCTTTTTAGGCTCATAAACTGTTAGGAAACTTTCAGTAGGAGGGAAAAGAATTGCAAATTCATGTGGTTAGGCCTGGCCAGACGTTATTTGGCATCGCCCAGACGTATAGCGTAAGCGTTGACCGGCTCGTGGAAACAAATAAGATCCCTAACCCAAATAATCTTGTTACGGGGCAGGCCCTTGTCATTCCAATTGTCGGCAGTTATTATTTCGTGCAATCCGGCGATAGTTTATCTTCGATATCTAAAAAAGTTGGTGTCCCTGTTCAAGAATTGGCAAATATAAATGGTATTTCCGAAAATCAATCTTTATCCGTTGGATACCGTCTCTACATTCCTGCACAAAAGAAAAGGACAGCTGAATTTAATGGCTATGTCGAGCCGCGGGGCACGACCGTCGCACCTGCCCTTGAGACAGCTGCAAGGGAAGCTGCGCCCTATTTAACCTATTTAGCTCCTTTCAGCTTTCAGGCGCTTCGTGACGGCTCCTTAAAGGAGCCATTGCTCAACAACTTTCCTACCATTGCCAAAGAAAATAAAAATGTATTAATGATGGTAATCACGAATCAGGAAAATGACCAATTCAGCGATGAGCTCGGGCAAATCATCTTAACGAATACTTCCGTTCAGAATAAGTTCCTGAACAACATCGTTGCAACTGCGAAGAAATATGGTTTCCGGGATATCCACTTTGACTTTGAGTTTTTACGGCCGTCTGATAAAGAAGCCTATAATCAATTTCTCCGAAAAGCCAAGGAACGTTTCAAAAAAGAAGGATGGTTCATATCAACTGCACTAGCCCCGAAAACAAGTGCAGAGCAAAAAGGACGCTGGTATGAAGCGCATGACTATAAAGCGCATGGTGAAATTGTCGACTTTGTTATCATCATGACATATGAATGGGGATATAGCGGCGGGCCCGCAATGGCTGTATCACCAATAGGCCCTGTCCGCGATGTTCTCGAATATGCCATCACGGATATTCCAGCCAACAAAATCCTGATGGGGCAAAATCTATATGGCTATGATTGGACATTGCCCTTTGTGCAGGGTTCCATTGCCAAGGCCATCAGTCCACAGCAGGCCATCCAGATTGCAGCAACCAATAACGTATCAATCGAGTATGATGAAAAAGCGCAGGCTCCTCATTTTAGATATACAGACGTTGAGGATAAACAGCATGAGGTCTGGTTTGAAGATGCCCGATCTATTCAGGCAAAGTTTGATTTAATCAAAGAATTGAATCTAAGAGGTATGAGTTATTGGAAGCTCGGTCTAGCCTTCCCTCAAAACTGGCTTCTTATAAGCGATAACTTTAACGTACGAAGAAGGGTTTGAATCACCAATCGTAAAACTTTCAGGAATATCGCGGAAAGTGCTTGCATATAATCTAACATCGAGCATAAAGTCCAGTTCCAGGATACGTGACTCATCTATAAAAGCCTTCCGTCGTTTAACGGAAGGCTTTTATCATTTTTCCTCCTTAATCGCCTACTGAAGCTTAGGTTTTTAATCTTTTTGATATCAGTCTCGACAAAATCAAGGAATCCATCAAGAAATTTTTCAGTTTGCATTATGAACCCTTGATCTAGAAGGTACTTTGGATCCAATGTCGTCATAATACCCAGGTTTTCACCCTCAGATTCTTCTATACTCCTTGTTACTATAATGAAAAATTTTTTTCATTAGAGGGACTCATTCAAAATTTGTCCAGCCAATCCTTATGAGCTATTCCTTTTTTGTCCATACTAAAAAGGTACATCTAGGGGGTGTGAAAAACATGATTCGAATCAAACCATTCAATACCGTCTTTCCAAGAATTCCGCGATTTATTAGATTGCTTTCTATCATCGCGCTATTTTTACTCTCATTTGGTATACTGATTCATCTAGTTGAGCCACGGAATTTCCCTACCCTACTTGATGGTATCTATTGGGCAATCGTAACTATGTCAACGGTAGGGTATGGAGATTACACTCCAATGACGGATATTGGAAAGATCATTGGAATATTCCTCATTTTGTCAGGTGCCGGCCTGGTCACTTCTTATTTTGCTCAAATTGCTAAAATGTCTATCTCCAATGAAAGGCAATATCTAACAGGAAAAAAGGAGTTCTCTAGTGGAGGACATATTATCATCGTTGGCTGGAATGGTCGTTCTAAAAGAATCATCAGTGACATTCATGATAGTAAGCACCATCAAGCTATTGTCCTGATAGATGATACGTTACAAAAGCACCCGCTTCCCAGAACAAATATCCACTTTATACAAGGAAAAGCAACCTTAGATTCCGTTTTGAAACAAGCTAATATAAAACAAGCCATACGAGTTCTTATCACTGCTGATCTAAAGCAAAATGAACTTCAAACCGACATGTTCTCGATTTTAACGTTACTAGCGGTCAAAGGACTAAATCCGAATGTGTATTGTCTAGTAGAAATTTTAACGCAGGAACAAAAGGAAAATGCTTTACGAGCTGGGGCAGACGGTATCGTAGAAACAAATAAGTTTGCAAGTGAATATATGCAGGATTGTTTATGGAAAGGGATGGCAGGAGAGTTTGAAGAGAAAATAGAAAAGTGGAGTTTGAACATTAAACAGCTGCCCACTCATATCGAATGGACAGGTTTGTCGTTCAAAGAATTGAGCGTTAAGTTATTTGATAAAAACATTTTATTAGTCGGTATCATTTCAGGAGGCGAGACAATTATCAAACCCCCTGCAGATATAATCATTCATCATAATGACACCCTACTAATCATTGAAGATTAATGTATTAAAAGCTTTTCCAAATCATGGACTAGTGATTTTCCGTATGAGATATAGTTCTCCGGGAACTCCGCATCTGGATTTTCCGGTTCAGCAAACTGATTGAAGGAGGCTGCAATGTTACCTATATTTCCTTCATCGTCAGTACCATCCTCGTACTTATGAGATAACAAAAACGGTTGTAAAAGTTCTACCATCACCCCATCCGTATCAAGAGACCCATCAACAGCCTTGAAAGGAATTCTTAAAAATTGATAACCATCACTGTCATCCATTTTATAATCAAAAGATCCATGGTCATAGTCCCAGCCTCCGCCTATCACATAGCCTTCTGGTTTTAACTTCGTCTCCAGATCAAATAAACCGAATGTTTTCCCTTCCAACTCAGAAGATATTTTAATCATTGTAAAAACCTCTTTCGCTAATTTTTTATTAGCATAACCAAAAAGGCTTTAAAAAAACCTGGGGATTACTACTATTCCTCCCTCGTTTGAGCATAGAGGAGATTAGCTTTGTCACTGATTTCCAAGCTATCCCCACTCTTTTTCGTAGTCTCTTCACCTTTATTGCTTCTTTTGTCTCGTCCATTTGCAATAGATGTATTTGTCTCAATTTGCTGCATTTCTTGTTGCAGCTGCTGGACCTTCTGCTGCATTGCTTCAGCCATTTCATCCGATAGGTAAGCTTCCTGAATATCAGCCTAGAGCTCACTCCTCTGTTTCTCAAGCACTTTGATGGCACTTGAGAAGCTACCCATTGCAGAACTTGTAGAACCTAATATGTCGTCGATGATACTTGCATCATAATCCCTCACTTCTATTTTAATATTGCGATTACCATTATCAGGGATGTATTTTAACTTCCCCTTGATTTACATTTACTAAAATTAGATAAAAACAAAAAAGGTATCAAGCTTGGACAGTGTAATCCAGCTTGATACCTTTTTTAATAAATGCTTATAGGCGCTGTTCGAGCTCCTCTTTTTTCTTTTCATAACCTGGTTTACCTAGAAGGGCAAACATGTTCACCTTATACGCTTCCACTCCAGGCTGATCAAATGGATTGACCCCTAGTAGGTAACCGCTCATCGCACAAGCTTTCTCGAAGAAATATACGAGATAGCCAAATGTATACGCATCCAGCTGCGGCACCGATAAAATCAGATTTGGAACACCACCGTCTGTATGAGCTAACAGCGTACCTTCGAAAGCTTTATTATTGACAAATTGCACCGTTTCTCCCGCCAAATAATTCAAACCATCCAAGTCATTGTCCGCTTCCTCAATTAAAATTTCATGACGAGCTTTTTCCACTTTGATGACCGTTTCAAAAAGATCGCGGCGTCCTTCCTGAACATACTGTCCTAATGAATGCAGGTCAGTTGAAAAGTTGGCGGATGCAGGGAAAATTCCTTTTTGGTCTTTCCCTTCACTCTCTCCGAATAACTGCTTCCACCACTCGGAAAAGTACTGAAGTCCAGGCTCATAGTTTATCAGCATTTCAATAGTCTTACCTTTATTGTATAGAACGTTGCGGACCACTGCATACTGGTATGCCTGATTATCAGCTAGCTCAGAAGAACTGAAGTCCACTCTTGCATGTTCGGCACCCTCCATGATTTGGTCGATATCTGCACCGCTCACTGCAATTGGAAGCAACCCTACTGCTGTTAATACTGAATAACGGCCACCAACATCATCTGGAATAACGAAGGTTTGGAAGCCCTCTTCAGTTGCTACCGTTTTTAAAGCGCCCTTTTCTTTATCAGTGGTCGCATAAATCCGGCCTTTCGCTTCTTCGACACCATATTTTTGTTCGAGCAGTTTCCGGAAAATTCGGAACGCAAGAGCAGGTTCAGTTGTCGTGCCCGATTTTGAAATTACATTGATGGAGAAATCCTTATCCGCCAATAAATCCATAACATCTTGCATATATGTAGAGCTGATATTGTTACCGACAAATATAATTTGTGGTGTATTTCTTTTGTCCGAATGCAAAAGATTATAAAAACTATGTTGAAGCATCTCAATGGCAGCACGTGCCCCTAAGTAGGATCCGCCAATTCCGATAACCAATAACACATCTGAATCATCTTTTATTTTAGCGGCTGCTTTTTTAATCCTTGAGAATTCTTCCTTATCATAATTAGCAGGTAAATCAATCCAGCCAAGATACTCATTGCCTGCCCCTGTCTGTTCATGCAGAGAATGGTGTGCCACTTTTACAGCATCCTGTAAATAAGTCATTTCATGCTTTCCAAAAAACGGTAGAGCCTTTGAATAATCGAAATGTAAATGGGCCAAGCCAATTCCTCCTCTAATTTTAAGATTCTCTTTCACTTTATCTGATGTATTAATCATAATCAAGGAATCGATAAAGTAAACATCAGATTATACCCTTCGTTTAAGAATTTCTCCCACCATTTGTGATGGGAGAACTCAGCTTTATAACTCGAATTATAACGAAGCCCGTAAAATGGCAAGAACATCTTCGCGATTCAACACTTTAAATTGGCCAAAATCTCCTCTGCTCATGGCTTTATCGGCCATGATCTCTAACTGCGAGTCGTCGATACCATAATCCGCAAGACGTGTCGGCGCCCCTAAGCTGCTCCAAAATGTACGAAGTCGTTCAATGCCCTCAAGCGCAGCTTCCTCATCCGTTTTACCATTCGGATCTACATTAAATACGCGGACTGCAACCTGCTTGAAACGGTTGACATTTTCATGGAGCACATGTTTCATCCAATTTGGAAATAGGATAGCCAATCCTCCAGCATGGGGGATATCATATACCGCCGAAACTGCATGTTCAATATTATGTGTAGCCCAATCGCCGTTGTAACCAACCCCTAGAGATCCGTTTAAGGCAAGTGTTCCCGCATATAATACCGTAGACCGGTGCTCATAATTCTCCAGGTCTTCCAATAGCTTTGGAGCCGTTTCGATGACCGTCAACAAGAGAGATTCACAAAAGCGGTCCTGAAGAGGTGCATGGGTTTCTGGATGAAAATATGATTCAAACACATGTGACATCATATCAACCATTCCGTAGACCGTTTGATTTTTTGGAACCGAAAAAGTATTTACGGGATCTAAAATGGAGAATTGCGGATAAACTAAAGGACTTCCCCATCCGTATTTCTCTTTCGTTTCCCAATTTGTTATGACAGAACCTGGATTTGCTTCAGAACCAGTTGCGGCTATAGTCAGCACTGTGCCAAACGGAAGGGCTTCATTCACTGGTGCCTTTTTAATTACGAGATCCCATGGGTCTCCCTTATATTTCGCACCTGCAACAATGGCCTTTGTAGCGTCAATAACGCTTCCTCCGCCAACTGCAAGTACAAAGTCGATTTGATGCTCCTTACAAAGCTCCACACCTTTACGGACTGTAGAAATGCGTGGATTCGGTTCAACTCCGGCAAGTTCATGTACTTCCGCATTAATCTCCCTTAATGCTGTGATTACCTTATCATACAGACCATTTTTCTTTATACTTCCACCGCCGTATACAAGTAACACTTTATCACCAAAGGGTGGAATTTCTGTTTTTAGACTTTCAAGCTGATTTTTCCCAAAAATTAATTTAGTAGGATTTTTATAAGTAAAATTCTCCAATACATTCTCTCCTTTTATGACACATTGTCCTCTTTTTCAGGCCACAATATCCACCTCTTGGGCAATGGTGAGTTTTTGCTTTTCTTCATTATGCCGAAAGTTCCATATAAATACAAAGTATCCGTTCGGAAGTTTTGTCCGGATGTATATTTGCATGGTGAAAAAGCATGATAAATAAAGAACTACTTATTAAAAAAGGAGGCTGTACAATGAGTGGAATACAAAGAACTGCACTTGTTTTTACAATTATCGGTGCCGTGAATTGGGGATTAATCGGGTTTTTCCAATTCGATTTAGTTGCTTCTATCTTCGGCGGACAAGATGCTGCATTGGCTCGTATCGTTTATGGAATAGTAGGAATTGCCGGTCTTATTAACCTTGGTCTTCTCTTCAAACCAAGTCCTGAAGTTTCAAGAGAGCCTGAAGCTAAACCAACTCGTTGAAAGTCTTAGGTCTATAGATAATTTGTTTGTCCTATAAATAAAGCCGGTCCATGATAACCTCATGCCCCGGCTTTATTTTAATTAATACTTTTTTTCAATGCGTTCAAAGTCCTAATCAATTTCTGGCTTATCAATTACATCGGAGTACAAATCGAATGATGTTTTCGCATTTTCTTACAGCTTTACAGAGTTTATATATCCGACTTCAATTCTTCTTCAATCACAAGCAAACATTTTCCACCTGACTTAATTTATCAGTAATAAAAACAAGTGGAATTCATCTCTATATTTCGTATTGGAGAGCGGCATGGCTGTCGTCGTCCGACCATGAAAGTTCCCGATAGAAGCAATTATTTTCACCGTTCAAACAGAGATAACCCGCACTTTGGCGAGTTGATGATTTGAATATGAAGGGTCGAAATGCTATATGAAAATGCTAATAAGCACAAAAAAACCGACTGATCAAAGGATCTGTCGGTTAAAAAAATTATTTTTTGATTAGGTCTTCGCGTTGAGATTGCTCAATCCAAGCTTGAAGTTTGTCTTTCAAAGAGTTGAAGCCTTCAGTAGATTCGATGTGAGATGTTGCTTTAACAGATGCTTGGCGTTTTTTCGGAGCTTTTTTCGGAGCTTCAGTACGCTCAGGAGCTTCTTCTGTTGCGCGGATCGATAAGCCAATTTTTCCAGCAGCTGAATCGATAGAAAGCACTTTAACTTTTACTTCATCGCCCACTTTTAAATGTTCGTTAATATCTTTTACGAATCCGTGAGTAATTTCAGAAATATGAACTAAACCTTGAGTTGAATCATCTAGAGCAACAAATGCACCGTATGGTTGAATACCAGTTACTTTGCCAGTAACTACCGCACCAATTTCGAATTTTTCAGACATGGTAACACTCCTATTTTATATATATTTTTTCGTCTTTTCACGCAATAAAAAATTATATCACATAATTGGAAAATAATCAAAGTTAAGTATATCATACTTTTTAGGTTTTTACTCAATAAAAATGTTTGTTTTTTGGAAATACTTATTATTATAAGATTGTTATTTATAACTTAACCTAAAAATATGCAATTAAACATGATTTCCTTTAACATATTCACTTATTTTTCTAAAGATTGTAATTTTAAAACACTACCTAATGTTGAAGAGTTTGGTTTTTCTTGATTCGCTACATCGTACCAATCATGAATATCCCCGTGTTTCTCAAGTCGATAAATCTAATGTAACATCCCAAATACGCCGCTTCGATATTTTCTCGATGTGGCGTTTTTTCACAAAACATACATATTCATTCACTTTACTTATACTATAATATGGTAAAATAATCATATAAAGAATATTTCCTGATAAAGGAGTGCTTGACAATGTCAAATATCGCGAAGAACATCCGTCAGTACCGAGAAGATCATAACCTCACTCAGCAGGAACTGGCTTTAAAATTACGTATTGGCACCAAGAAAATTGAAATGTATGAATCAGGTGAGTCAGTCCCTGATACACAAACCATTTTGCGGCTTTCTACCGTTCTTGATATTCCAGCTTCAGAATTTTTAAAAGTTAGTCCAACAGTGAATGCCGCTGGTGTTGACGAGGAAATCGAAAAGCTAATTGAGGAGATTGGAACCGAAAAGGCAATACTTATCCTAAGAACAGCTAAAGATTTTAGTGAAGAGCAAATTCTGAATGTTATGAATAAATTATATAACACGCAAACTTAATTAAAAAAATGCTGGTTGCACATGTATTTTTTTCCAAATTATCGGATATACTATGATTAACACTTTCTATGTTAATCCATTAGATTAACTCTTTTTTCTAATTCCCCCTATGGAAAAGGGATCCGTCGTAAGTAACGACAGGATCCCTATTTTTTTGCTTTTATTCAACAATGATTCTTCATGAAACGTTCCATTCTTTTCAGTGCTTCTTGAAGATGCTCCATGGAAGAAGCGTAAGAACAACGGATATGCCCTTCACCGCTTTCTCCAAATACATCTCCCGGCACAACAGCAACTAGTTCTTCCTTCAGAAGTCTTTCTGCAAATTCCATCGAAGTCATCCCTGTTTTTTCGATAGATGGAAAAGCATAAAAGGCCCCTCCTGGTTTATGACAGTCCAGACCGATGTCATTGAACGATTTCACTATATAATTCCTTCTTCTTCGATAACTCCTTCGCATCTCTTCCACATCTTGCATCCCGTGCTTTAATGCTTCCAATGCTGCATGCTGCGCCATAGTTGGGGCACACATCATCGCATATTGGTGAAGCTTCAGCATTGCTTCAGAAATTTCTTTAGGCGCACATACAAATCCTAGACGCCATCCAGTCATCGCAAAACCTTTAGAAAATCCATTGATTACGATTGTACGTTCCATCATGCCATCAATAGCTGCAAAAGAAGTGAATACCTCATCATAAGCAAGCTCCGCATAGATTTCATCGGAAATAACTAGTAAATCATGTTTTTTAACGATATCAGCAAGCATCACTAATTCTGCCTGCTCAAGTTGAGTACCTGTAGGGTTATTCGGCGAACAGATTAAAACGGCCTTCGTTTTAGGAGTAATCGCCGCTTCAAGTTGTTCGGGTGTTAACTTAAAGTCATCATCCTTAGAGGTTTGAACCGTGACTGGAATCCCCCCTGCCATGGTCACTAGGGGTGCATAGGCGACAAAACAAGGTTCGACGACGATAACTTCTTCACCTGGATTCAAAATAGTTCTCAGCGTAATATCGAGCGCCTGGCTTGCTCCAACCGTTACAATAATTTGATCCTCAGGTCTATACGAAACATGGAACTGCTTCTCCATATATTTGCTGATCTCTGACCTTAATTCAAATAATCCGGCATTAGCTGTATATGAGGTATATCCTTCCTCCAATGAGTTGATAGCTGCTTCCCTTACTGCCCATGATGTAACGAAATCTGGTTCACCTACACCAAGTGAGACGACACCCTCCAAATTGGCAGCCAAGTCGAAGAAGCGGCGAATTCCTGATGGTTTTAGCTCTGCAATCGTCCTTGAAACATAACTCGTTTTAATCATGGTGACACCACTATCCGCTTATCTTCTTCAGTTTGATCAAATATAGTGCCGTCATGCTTGTATTTTTTCATAATAAAGTGAGTCGTAGTAGATATAACAGAATCAAGTGTCGAAAGTTTTTCTGATACAAAGCTTGCCACTTCATTCATCGAACGTCCCTCGACGATGACGGAAAGATCATAGGCTCCAGACATTAAATAGACGGACTCTACTTCTTTAAACCGGTAAATTCGTTTTGCGACCTCATCGAAACCAACACCGCGTTTTGGTGTAACTTTTACATCAATCATCGCAGTGACACCATGGTATTCATCCACTTTTGCCCAGTTAATAACTGTTAAATAACGGACAATCACACGCATGTCTTCTAATTTTTTTAATGTTACTTCAATGTCCGCTTCTGATAACTCGGTCATTTTCGCCAAATCCTTCAGATCAATCCGGCTGTTATTTTCAATGATTCTCAAGACTTCCAATTCCTCTTCATTCAAGTGCATCGGAAAACCCCCCTTTTGGAATTCACTAATTTAGACGTGATGTTTGGCTGGCAGATAGTCTGATGAATTACCTTATTAGACTTTTATAGAATCAAGTACGACAATATAAATTAATAAGTCCTATTCTGTCAGGATAAACTTACACTATTATATCAAAATTGATTGAAAACCTGTTATAGTAATTGTCTTTTTTCATGGTTATTATTACAATTACTGTTATGCAACAGCGTTAAAGGACAGAATTTTTGGATTTTCAGGGAAAATCTGTGATTGAGACAATATCTCTTTTTATTTAGATGAGAAATAATAATAGAGAAGGAGCTTTATATGGAAGGTCACACAATTAAAGGCATCGAACAGGTGGGAAATATTGATATCTATTTTGAATATGATCAAATTAATGATTCCTTTCCGACCCTTGTATTACTGCATGGGTTTTTATCATCCAGCTTCAGCTTCCGTAAATTAGTACCTTATTTAATCCAAGATTTCAATGTAATCTCGATAGATCTTCCTCCATTCGGTCAAAGCGGGAAAGCTTATCGATATACATATTCTTTCCAGAATATCGCCAAATCCGTTGTCCAGTTTTTAGAAGGCAAAAACATCAGGAAATTTAGTATCATCGGGCACTCTATGGGTGGCCAGGTTTCCTTGCAACTCATTAAATCACATCCGGACCTGGTCGAACATGCCATTCTCCTTGCCGGTTCAGGCTATCAGCCTAGCTATTCAGAAAAAATGAAGATGATTAGCTATCTGCCTTTCTTTTCGTTCGGAATAAAACGGTATCTACAAAAGTCGGGGATAGAAAAGAACTTGAAAAACGTTGTTCATAATCAAGCCATGATTGATGATGAAATGCGGCAAGGCTATCTAGAACCATTCATTAAGAAGCATGATATATTTCGTGCGCTAGGAAGGATGCTACGCGATAAGGAAGTCGATTTATTAGAGGAGGACCTATATTCGATTCAAACGCCTTGTCTGCTTGTTTGGGGTCGGCATGATAAAGTAGTACCCCTGAAGATTGGTGAAAGGTTACATAAAGACCTTCCTAATTCAAAACTTGCCGTCTTAGAAAATTCAGGACATCTGCTTCCAGAGGAGAATCCCGAAGAAGTGTATCACTTAATTAAGGAATTTTTAAGGACACCGACTATCCAAACATAAAAGAGGATGACCCTTATTTCGGGTCATCCTTCACAGTCTTTAGATCGAGCAGCTGGCATCATTCTTTATGATTAGCAGCTTCTTTGCAACATCCAGACATTTTTCCATCATAACGGGCGCATCAAATGCGAACTCATAGATAGATTTTATTTTTATCGCCAGTTCCTGTGGGTTATCTATATCTCGGATTGCAACAACTGTATCCGCAATTTCGGGCTCATATAGTTCCCCGCCAATCTGAAAAGGGTCCCATTCTTGCAAAATAGCAACCAACGCTAAATTCATTTGCTGTGTATCCATATAATCATCACCTGCTCAATATATTCAGAGAACATGATATCATAGTATCATAACAACACGCTTTTCGCGAAGACGACAAATTTTTAAATCGGTGGTGGATATTTTGAAAGAGTCAATTTTTGAAGAACACATTAACAGGGAAAATACCGGATCAGTAAAATGGGATAAAAACTCGCTTAAATCATTGTATGGAAGAGAAGATGTACTGCCAATGTGGGTTGCCGATATGGATTTCCCTTCTCCTGAGGGCATTCAAAAAGCGTTAATTGAACGCCTGAATCATCCGATTTTCGGTTATACCGTCCCTTCCGAAACGGTTTTCACCGAAATTCAAAGCTGGCTTAGAGACCAGCACTCCTGGCCCATCACAAAGGAATGGATCTCATTTAGCTCTGGCGTCGTTTCAGCCATCGGTACAACGATCCAAGCATTCACGAACCCGGGTGATAAAATATTGGTACAATCACCGGTCTATACACCATTTTTTGATATGGTCAAAAATAATGACCGGGAAGTGGTCAACAGTCCGCTTATCATAGAAGACGATCGCTTTAAGATTGATTTTACGGATTTTGAAGACAAGCTGAAAAGTGGAGTGAAACTATTCCTGTTTTGCAGTCCACATAATCCCGGCGGACGCGTTTGGACAAAAGACGAACTCCTGCGGATTGGCGAGCTCTGTGTAAAATATGATGTAATCATAGTCAGTGATGAGATTCACGCTGACTTATTCCATTCAACATCCAGACATTATCCCATCGCCTCACTTTCAGAACAATTATCGGATATAACAGTTACGTTAATGGCACCAAGTAAAACATTCAATATAGCCGGCATTCAGGCTTCATTCCTGATCACCAGTAATGAAAAACTGCAGAAGCAATTGCAAAAGGCTCAAACGAAACTGGCCTTTCATGGACTGAACATCCTAGCTTTAACAGCTATGGAAGCCGCGTATCGAGAGGGCTTACCCTGGCTGAAAGACATGATTGCTTACATCGAGGAGAATATAAAAGTGGCAGAGGAATTCATTGCTGCTGAAATTCCTGCACTGCACGTCATGCATCCGGATGCCTCTTACCTTTTATGGATTGACTGCCGTGATCTAGGATTGAACGACAAGGAAATTAAGGAACGACTGATCCATCAAGGGAAGCTCGCATTAGAGCCTGGTTCAAAATATGGCCCAGGCGGAGAAGGTTTCGTCCGGATGAATATTGGTTGTTCACGCAGTGTGCTGTTGGATGGGCTTAATCGATTAAAAGTGGCTTTTTCATAAGAAATAACAAAGAACCAGGTTTGAAGCCTGGTTCTTTGCTTTTTTCTATTAGTCCTTCTCTTCTTCTACATATGGATCATGCTCATAACGAGGCAGATCCCCAATCGATGTTTGTATATTTTCTTCAATAAGTGTTTCCTTCAATTCTTGATACTGGGAGTTAGGATAGACCGTTATCTCCTTACCGTATATATCCACGCCAACAAAATTTTCATAATCTTCAACATACCCAATATTTTCTTCAGACTCGACATACATATCTTCATAATCGTTAGGAGGATAAGCAAAATCAGAAGGCGTTTCAGATGTTCCATAGCTAGCAACTTCCTGCCATGAATCCTCCGCATCGAATGCAACCGATTCGTCCCGCCCATCATAATCAAACCTTCCAAATGGAGGTCCCAACACTTCCTCTTCTACCGGCCGATTGTCAGAAGTTTCTTGAGATGGCGAATGTTCAACACAAAAGGTAGTCGTCGGGATAATGCTCAAACGGTCAAGAGGAATTTCTTTTGAACAAACTTCACATTTCCCATACTCTCCTGCATCAATTGCTTGAAGGGCTCGATTAATATCCCTAATTTCATCTCGGACATGCTCACCCAGCGCCAAATCTTTTTCACGCTCATATAATTCTGTTCCTTGATCACCAGGATGATTATCATAGCTCGATAACTCACCAGTCGAATCATCTTGACTTCTTCTTAAACCAAAGTCACCCGAGTCATTTAATTGCTTTTCCAACTCCTGCTTTGTGTGCTGCAATTGCTGTTGAAAGCTTTTTATTTGCTGATTAGATAGCATGTGCAACATCCTTTCATAATCGTTTCTTCTCTCTAGTATTTCTATCTTTACTTCATTCCATAAAGGTACTTTTTACCTCAAGAATAAATCGGAAGAGAGAACAAAAACTAATAAAATTCAAAAAGATGGGCTTTTCGTGTGTTTTTCCAAAGAGGATTAATTAACATAATCGTTCCAGACAATTCGGTAAGATGCAGATGATGATGCAATATTCGTATCAAAGCGTAAACTTTCGTGTAAGTAGGGGATCACGGGGGATTATTAGATGCGACTTAAATAAAATAAGGCGGACACATCATTCTGTGTTCGCCTCTTTTTTAATTATTGATATATTTTTCAAAAACATAACCGAAATCTTTAATATGATACTTTTTCCGGCTGTCCATCAACCATTCAAAAGCAGCGGAATTAATATCCTTAAAACTCGCGGCCATTTGACTTCCTTCAGTCCGAACCTGGTTCAAAGTGGAAGAAGCAAGGTTTACACTTTGCTGGGCATATTGAAGGGCATACTCATTTTCATGACAAATTTCCGATATTTTAACAAGTGATTTGAACAAGTCCTTTAATTCTTCGATGAATTTTTTATGAACATCAATGGAAAAAGTTTTTGCCCCAATCGAAAATTTAATTTCTGCATCCAAATCCACGGTGCCTGCCGTTTCAAGGGTCACGTTGGAAATATTATGCTGGCTATAGCTATACCTTGTAAGTGTACGCTTTTTACTAATGGCACTTGTACCATCCAAATGGATAAACGCCTGATTCGTAAAACAGTATTCATCGGTTTTCGATTTAATCAGGAAATAAATTTTTTCCTCATCTTCGTGCATGATGTAATCATCTGCATCCACCTTGTCATAGTCGGCAGGCTTAATCACACTTCCAATATCACTGAGACCAAGTGCATCAGCCGCAATTTTCTTAAACAAATTCCATTCCTCCTCTATTTATACTCAGTTAAATTCTACCATATTATAAATATTTCTCTAGTATTATCTCATCTCGTACCGGAATTCCATCAAAGCTGTAAAATGGGATTTCAGGCTTGATTTTTCTTGATTCTTCGACTGCATTTTTCACAATTTCTGAAATGACATAGCCACGCTTTTGGAAAAACTTCAATGCCTGTAAATTATCATTGGTTGTAATCGCTTTAATAGTATGGCAATTTTTTTCCTTTGCAATATTTTCTATCACATAAAGCAACGATGAGCCCACACCTTGCTTCTCATGCTCACTATTCAAAGAAATGATCTGACATACCTGATTGGCCATCTTGTATGTCCCTAATCCAGTGATTTTTTCATTCTCATCCATCACCCCAAATCCCTCAAGTTCTGCATAATGAAACAAGCCTCTAGAAAAAACGACTTGAGTCGTTTCCCAATGCTGCATGAAAAAACTCTTAACCGTATCTGCCGCAATCATTCTTTTAGCTACGATTTGCATAACAATTTACGCCCCCAAAAATTCTATCTATATCCTTATAGTATAAAATGCTTATGCTGATAAAGGAACAGTTTATTATGTATACAGGGACTTTACGACCTATTATCAAAATCGAATCCCATTCATAACAGGATAATTAATGTTCAAATTACCAATAGAATATAATAAAAAACTGCAATCTCTCATGAATGAGCTCGCAGCTTTTTTAGTTTAAGAAAGAGAATCATCCTTTATACGTTGATTTCTTTTAGTGACTTCATCTTCAAATTGTTTTGTTTTCATTTCTTCTTTTTTTGAATATTTTATGATGGCTCGCATCGTAAAAACAGCTGCAATTAAAAAGATGAAACATGTTATACCTGCCGAGATATATTCAGTCTTGTCTTCTGGAAAGTAAAGAAACAAACCTAATAAAGTATGATTAAGAAAGTCCATCCGATACATCCTTCCTGATAGAAAATAACTTCTTTATCTCATTATAACAATTACCAGAACAATCCACTAGTGGGCCAAATCCACTAAAACTTTATAAAACGAGAGGTATCAAACCCCTCGCTTACCTTTGACGATTATTAAAGGGTAATACCCTTGATGAATACGTCTACAGCTGGTGTATCTCCAGCCACTGTCTCAACGTTAGCGATCATGTCGACAAAATCCATTAAGTAAGGTGAAATAGAAGGATATTTTGACGTGGTTTGAGGAAGGGTAGAAGGAAAAAGTTTACTAATATTTGTGTATAAATCGTGAAAACCATTACTGTTAGAGAGTTAAAAATGCCTTGACTTATAAAATGTTATTTTGATATATTTAAAAATAGACCGGTTGGTATGGAGGGTGTTTATTATGGATACGAAATCGCGGATAATCGACATCGCGACAAGTCTTTTCCAGCAAAAAGGATATTTGGGAGTAGGATTAAACGAAATTTTAAAAGCATGTAACATTTCAAAAGGTTCGCTTTATCATCACTTTCCAAACGGAAAAGAAGAATTACTCATCGCTTGTCTTCATTCATTAAATGAAGCAATTACAACGCATATGGAAGAAATTTTTCAAAATTATCCATCTACTCAAGCAGCTACACAAGCGATGATTGAGGAATTGATCGTTCAATATGATCGAGATGGGATGATTACTGGTTATACATTTAGCAGCATCGTTAGCGAAATGGGATTACTAAGTGAATCAGTCAGGAATGCCTGTGATCAATCTTTCACAAATATTCAAGAGATTTATTCGAACAAGTTAGTAGCAGATGGTTTTTCGAAAGAAACAACTGATTCAATTTCTCTAATGATGACAGCTTCTATTGAGGGTGCTATTATGCTTTGTTTAACAAAAAAAACAAGTGATCCACTAAAAATGATTTCACAGGTATTACCAAATTTATTAAATTCGTATTAATAAGTGAATAAACAAAACTAAACAGGGTCTATTATGGCTCTCTTTTAGTAACTGACTTGTTGGACTTTTTAGTGAATCCGTATTAAATATTGCCTTAGCATTTGTGATGCAAATGCTTTTAAAGCACTAAATCATGTATTGATACTATCTGAAATACTTTTTTTGAAAGGAAGAAAAACATGAAACTAGAAACAAGATTACCTAGAAACGGTAAAGAAGGAGCGTTATATGGCGGTATCATTTGTACGCTGACTGTTTTGTTGATGACGACGCTAAGTATCATTCTAATTTCAGAAAAATTAGATGGGAATGTTGTATTACTGATACTTAAAACGTTACCGATTATGTGGATTATTGCGATGATTATGGAACCGGTAATCGTAGGTCCTATTGCAGAAAAATTAGTTGGGAAATTTACAGAACCAGCAGATAGCTTTAATGCAAAGATTTTATTTAGGATCTTATTCACTGTATTGGGAATGTCAGCGTGTATGACGCTTATTGGGGATATCGTAGGAAACGGTATTAGTTCAGAAATATTTAGTAGATTTTTAACGAATTGGCCAAGAAATTTCTTGATCGTACTTATAGCTGAGAGTTTAGTGATTCAACCAATTGCAAGATTTGCGATGGTAAAATTACATGCTTATCAAGATAAAAAAAATTATGCATCGATGATGACAAAATAACATTGTTTAACGAAAGAAATTAATTTAATGAGCTATCATAGGAATGGATTTGTATTCAGGTAGAAACAATTATTTCGACCGCATCAGCTATCTTTGGAGTGAAAATAGGATTTGCAGCAGCTTTTTTAGCTCCAGCCATTGAAATTATTTTTATAATTATGCAGGTGTGGCCAACGCTAAGATTGGAACGCTAGTAAAAACGAGAGGCATCAAGCCCCTCGTTTCATTTTGACGATTATAAAATGGTAATACCCTTAATGACTACGTCAACAGCTGGTTTGTCTCCGGCAACTGTCTCTACGTTAGCAATCGTATCAACAACATCCATGCCTTCGATAACTTGTCCAAAGACAGAGTGTTTATGGTCAAGCCATGGTGTGCCGCCTTGTTCCATATAAGCGTTAATGATTTCTTCCGGATAACCGGCTTGCTTCATTTGTTCACCCATTCTGCTGTCTACGTGCTGTGCTTGAACAACGAAGAATTGGCTGCCATTTGTTCCTGGTCCTGCATTCGCCATGGAAAGAGCTCCTCGCAGATTGAATAATTGCATAGAGAACTCGTCTTCAAATGGAGCGCCCCAAATACTTTCACCACCCATTCCAGTTCCTGTAGGATCTCCGCCTTGAAGCATGAAATCTTTGATGACACGATGGAATATAATCCCTTCATAGTAACCGTTTTCAGCATGTGTTAAGAAGTTTTCTACTGTTTTTGGAGCCAGTTCGGGAAACAGTTTAATTTTAATATCGCCTTGCGTTGTTTGCATAATGACCGCTTTTTCATTTTCCAATACTTCGTTTGTTAATTGTGGAAAGTTTGTCACAGTTCATAACCTCTTTCTTTTTTAAATAAAATGGCTTACATCTCCATTTTCAACCTTCATTTGTACACTTTACACGATTTTTGTAAAAAAAGCATCTTTGCGAAAATTAAACAAATTCGCTGTGAAAAATCGTTGTTCTTATGTATCATGAAGGAAGCTAAAAGAAAGGTGGATGAAAAATGTCCGAACAGGAATTTAACATTGGCGACAAGGTTACTGCCATATATAAAACAGGGAAATACATCGGCGAAATCAATGATATCAGGCCTACTTCATATCTTGTAAAAGTGTTGGCAGTTGTGAAGCATCCTATGCAGGGAGATCTTCATAACCCGAAGCAAACAGAAGTTTCCATGTTTCATCAACGTCGTGCACTTGCATTCCGCGAGAGAACCAATGTACCGAAGAATATGGTCAGGGTCTTTGAAGAGGAAATTCCTGAGTATAAGGAATCATTAAGAGAAGCTGTTGAGAATATGGCACGAACTTTAAGCGAAGTCCACACAGAATGGAATAATAAAAGCTTACAGTTGCTTGAAGAGTTAGCAGCGGATTATTTCAAATAAAGCATGATAAAAGCCAAATCAGTAGTAATTGATTTGGCTTTTATAACGCTAAATGATTCAATACCTTCGATAAATCAATGCGATCGCCAATTGTCGTCGGTTCATGATTTTGCATATAACTCTTATCTTTCTCGACTAACTTAAAGATGTTATAGGTCGTAATCGCATCATCAAGGGCTCTGTGGTGCTTGCCTGTCCCTTCTTTACCATAGGCCTGTACAGCCTTCCATAATCCGGTTTGATTTTGATCTCCGAAAAAGCGTTTGTATTCCAAACAAAGATCCACTTGTTTACCAGAAAAAGGAAACTTTAATCCTGATTTCTGACAGTTCTGCCGCAGTACCTTCATGTCCATATTTCCCCAAGTCACAATTGTCGATGGAGCTTGCTCATCTATTTTCTTCAATAAAGAAACCAACTCTTCAAATGAAATCCCCCGGTCCACCTGATTTTGGGTGATATTCAAGAATTTCTTACATCTTCCCGTTAAGACTGGAAATTTCAACGGGTTAACAAAGGAAGAGAACTGTTCTTGGATTGTCTCATTTATAACTGAGACTAAACCGACCTCAATAATTTCCGGATAAAACCCTACTGGATTCGCTTTTCCTTCAGGCATCGTAAATTCAAAATCAATGAATATATATTGCTGTTGTTCCTCCATTTTTATGACCCCCTTCTTATTCCTGACATCTTCATATCAACCAAAATTTGGTTTTCAATATTCTCATGAGAATATTATAACAGAAGATTTAGAAAAATTTTTATTGGATTTTACTACCCTAGATATTCAGTGTCATTGCGACTGACGATTCCCAATTTCTTTTAAAACTCTTTATTGTCTTCCTTAATTGGATTGTGATGGATTCATAAATCGAAAGTACCATTCTTTATTCCCTATACTTTTCCATAAATATACTAAAAATATATTAGTTAGGAAGTTGAACTATGCGCACGTATCTTGCTTATATCACGATTTTCTTCTTGTTTCCTGTTTTATCCATTCTTATTTTTCTTTCCTATAAAGAGTGGTCTAAAACCCAATCTCCCAATCAAGTTCTCGACGAGAGAATTCCCATTGAAACTATCGAACTGGCTCGGACAAGTTATATGACGGCCGCAAATGGAAAAGTAATAAGTGAAATTTCCAATGGTGAAAAACGAACTTACCTGAAACTTGAAGATATACCTTTGTTCCTAGAAGACTTGTTCATTGTTACAGAAGATCAAAATTTTTATGAACATGCAGGTGTTGATATAACCGGTATCAGCAGGGCGCTTTTAGTCAATTCACAAAACAATGATTTAGAAGCTTAGTGAACTCTTTTATGCCTATCAGTTAGAACGAAAAATATTGAAATCAGAAATCATTGAGTTATATATGAACGCTATTTATTTCCATAATGAAGATTACGGAATTGAAGCTGCTTCCCAGTTTTATTTCAGTAAACCAAATGCGGAGTTATCAAAAGCAGAATTGTCATTCCTAGCAGCGATTCCTAATAATCCCGAAATCTATAACCCTCTTAAACATTTTGATAAAACGAAAAAGCGTCAGGAACGGATTCTAAAGCAAATGGTCGCAGAAGGTAAATTAAAACAGAACGAGTATGAAAAGCTTGTCAAAGAAACAATTAAATTAGACTTGTCCACCACGATCGACTTATATCCCGATTATGTGACATATGTTCATCAAGAGTTGAAAAACCTGGAAGCATCCTCTGAAGGTCTCACAAAGTCTTTGCAAAGTTCTAATGAAGCTACACGTCAGCAGGCGGAAGTCGAGCTGAATAAAAGGGTCGAAAAGCTTTTGAATTCCGGTGTAACCATCCATACCGCACTAGATACTAAGCTGCAAACCCAGTCTAAGACTGCTGTGCAATCAAAATCGGCGTCAATGATATCGAGGGAGCTACAGTGGTTATACAGCATCATACGCACGAGCTTGTCTCTTTGATTGGGGGAAAAGATTATAAAAAAAATTCTTTCAATCGAGCTTACCAAAGCTATAGGCAGCCAGGATCAGCCATTAAACCACTTCTTGATTATGCACCCTATATCGAAGAAACAAATGCGGATATTACTCAACTTGTAAGCGGGGCCAGCTATTGCAGCAATAGCTATTGTCCGAAAAATTACAGCGGTGACAACTACGGGATTATGCAAGATATTATTCAATTCGACAATGGATGGCATTTATTATTCCATTAAAATCACTTATAAATAAATTTTTTAGGTCGATTTTCTCTCCTTTTCTACCTATATATAAATCTTTATTTCGGCATGCCACCCCTGCTCCTAAAGCCATGCAAACCCTGAAAAATTACGTTATACTTTTAAGCAAGACAAACATTTATTAATAAAAAACACATTCAACGAAGATATCCTAACGTCTAGGATTGCGTGAAAAAATGCATAATAAGACGAATAACTTCGTTTAAAAGGGGGGGAGTTTATGTCTTTGCTTCATTGGGCTGTATTATCACCGTTTCTATTAGCAATTATAGTACCGTTCTTATACAAACTATTTCGACAAATACATACAGGATGGTTTGTATTAATTTTACCTGTTATACTTTTCACCTATTTTTCACGGTTCATTTCATTGACCAAACAAGGAGAAGTAATTACGGAAAGAGCTACATGGATTCCTTCTCTCGGAATTCATGTTGATTTCTATCTAGATGGACTTGGACTTTTATTTGCACTGCTCATTACAGGAATTGGTTCACTCGTAATTTTGTATTCGATTTTTTATTTATCAAAAGTGAAAGAAAAGCTGAATCAGTTTTACGTCTTCCTCTTGCTTTTCATGGGTGCGATGCTTGGTGTTGTACTTTCTGATAACTTAATCGTCCTTTATTCCTTTTGGGAATTTACGAGTTTATCATCCTTTTTATTGATTGGATATTGGAACGAAAGGGAGCGCTCACGTTATGGAGCACAAAAATCCCTGCTTATCACCGTGTTCGGGGGCTTAAGCCTGCTTGGAGGAATCATCCTCCTTTCCATTATGGGGAACACATTCAGCATACGTGAATTGATTTCACAAAGCGGAGAGTTGATGGACCACCCGCTCTTCACTCCCGCACTTTTGCTCGTGTTACTTGGTGCCTTCACTAAATCCGCACAGTTTCCATTCCATATCTGGCTTCCTGATGCGATGGAAGCTCCGACACCGGTCAGCGCTTACCTTCATTCCGCCACAATGGTCAAAGCGGGAATTTATCTGGTTGCCCGTTTAAGCCCAGTTTTCGCAGAATCTGGCGTTTGGTTCTGGTGCGTTTCGATTGCCGGCTTGATTACCCTATTCTGGGGTTCGTTCTCTGCAGTCAAGCAAACCGATTTAAAGGGGATTCTGGCATTCTCCACCATCAGTCAGCTCGGCTTGATCATGTCTCTATTGGGACTTGGAGCAGCAGCACTCCACTATGACACATTGGGTGAAAATATATACTTGGCAGCCACGGTGGCAGCTGTTTTCCACTTAATCAATCATGCGACTTTTAAAGGCAGTCTATTCATGGTTGCTGGTATTATTGATCACGAAACTGGCACCCGGGATATCCGGAAGCTCGGCGGATTGATGCAGCTGATGCCAATCACCTTTACCGTGGCCGTCATCGGTGCTTTTTCAATGGCAGGCCTTCCACCCTTCAATGGTTTCTTAAGTAAAGAAATGTTCTTGGCCAGTATGGTGAATGTATTAGAACTAGATATTTTTAATATGGAGACATGGGGAGTATTGTTCCCCGTTCTTGCTTGGGTTGCTAGCGTGTTCACATTTATTTACAGCATGATTGTCGTGCTCAAGCCCTTTACTGGCAAGCTTCAGCTCCATCTATTAGAAAAGAGGCCGCACGAGGCACCAATCGGCATGTTAATTTCTCCGATTATCCTTGCTACCTTGGTCATTGTTTTTGGAATTTTTCCAAATCTGCTGTCTTCGTCAATTATAAAACCGGCGGTAGCCAGCATACAGCCAAACTTAGTAGATTCGAATTTCCAAGTTCATATCGCTTTCTGGCATGGATTCTCACCAGAATTATGGATGACGATTGGCATCATTGTAATAGGGTTAATTTTATATAAAACGTTTCCGAAATGGGAAAGGATTTATCAGTGGTTGCCTGAACGTTTTTCTTTGAACACTCTGTATGATAATGGGCTAAAAGTGCTCGAACGCTCCGCTTCCTCTGTCATGAAATTTCTGATGACAGGCTCTATTCGGACCTATTTATTATCGATTTTCCTTTTCTTTATTCTATCATTGGGCTTTGCCCTCTATTGGAAGGATGCATTTAAATTAGATACAGGGAATTTTGCCCCGATTGGTTTATATGAATTGGTTTTAGCGGCGATTATCGTGATTGGCTCAATTTCCATTCTGTTTGCAAAATCCCGTTTAACATCCATTATCCTATTAGGAGCTGTTGGTTATACGGTTTCTCTATTTTTCGTCTTATTCCGGGCACCGGATTTAGCGTTAACTCAACTAGTCATCGAAACGATTTCAGTCGCTCTGTTTTTGCTCTGTTTCTTCCACTTACCGTTACTGGCAAGCAGAAAAGAAGAGCGGATGACCTTCAGATTGAATAACGCATTGATTTCTATTGGTGTAGGTACCATCGTCACATTGATTGCCTTATCAGCTCACAGCAACAAACTATTTGATTCTATATCAAGTTATTATCTTGAAAATGCTTACAAGGAAGCAGGCGGGAAAAACGTAGTAAATGTCATTCTAGTTGACTTCCGCGGACTTGATACGATGTTCGAAATTAGTGTTCTTTCTATCGCTGCGCTCGGAATCTTCGCGATGATTAAATTGCGGCTGACAGGGAGGAAAGATAAATCATGAAACAAAATGACCTGATTCTTCAAACGGTGACGAAGGTAGCCGCCTTTGTTATTTTACTTTTTTCGGTAGCAATCTTTTTAGGCGGCCATTATTCGCCAGGGGGCGGGTTTGTCGGCGGCTTGATGACTTCAGCAGCAATTGTCCTGCTTCTGCTCGCTTATGACATTAAAACCGTCACCAAGATCTTGCCGATTGACTATAAATTAATGATTGGTTCAGGCTTGTTCATCTCAAGCCTGACTGTTGCTGGTGGGTTAGTGTTCGGGGTTCCGCTCATGACCCATGTGTACCGATATATCGACCTACCTATTCTTGGGCACATCTCGCTTCATACGGCAGTACTTTTTGATTTAGGTGTTTATCTTGTGGTTGTTGGTGTAACGATGACCATTATTCAAACGATTGGGGAGAGTGAATAATGGAACTTTTAATGGCCATTGTCATTGGAATTTTATTTATGAGTGCGACCTATTTAATGCTTTCAAAAAGTATTTTACGAATCATAATAGGAACTGGTTTGCTCAGTCACGGTGCCCATCTTTTAATTTTGACGATGGGCGGTTTAAAAGGCGGCTCGGTTCCATTGCTTAGCGATAAAGTGGCATCCTATGTTGACCCGCTTCCGCAAGCACTTATCTTAACTGCGATTGTCATCAGTTTCGGTGTCACCTCATTTTTACTGGTGCTTGCTTACCGAACCTATCAGGAGCTTGGAACTGATGATATGGAAGAAATGAGAGGTACGGAAGCAAATGAATAATCTAACTTTTATGCCTGTTTTATGGCCGCTTTTTACAGGCATTATCCTCATCTTCTTTGCAAAAAAAATCAAGCTCCAACGAGGGATTTCTCTATTTTCCTCCCTTATTGGAATCGTAATATCCCTTTATTTAGTGCTTTCCGTTAATAATCAAGGGATTTTGACACTCGGTGTCGGTAGCTGGGATGCTCCATTTGGGATTGTGATTGTCGCTGACATGCTTTCCTCGCTGCTAGTTCTAACCACGAATATCATTGGATTAGCTATATTGATTTACTCGTTTTACTCTATTGGTAAAGAACGTGAAACACACTATTATTATCCTGTATTTCAATTTTTACTGATTGGTGTTAACGGAGCATTCCTCACGGGAGACCTCTTTAATTTATTCGTCTTCTTTGAAGTCATGCTGATGGCTTCTTACGTGCTTCTCGTACTTGGAGGAACGAAAATCCAGCTGAGAGAATCATTGAAGTATATTATCGTCAATGTACTATCATCTGCCTTTTTCGTCATCATGGTCGCATACCTGTATTCAGTTCTCGGCACCTTGAACATGGCACACCTCAGCCAGCGGATATCAGAGGTTAACCAGCCTGGGATCATCTCGGTGATTGCCATTGGTTTCTTAATCGTATTCGGTTTGAAGGGAGCTATTTTCCCGTTACTCCAATGGCTCCCTGGGTCCTATTATGCCCCACCTATCCCAGTGATGGCTCTATTTGGAGCGTTGCTGACCAAGGTCGGGATTTACGCTATTTTCAGGACCTATACACTGATGTTTTATCATGACCAAAATTTCACCCATACTTTTTTAGCGATACTTGGTATCTTAACCATCATCATCGGTGTCATTGGTGCGATCGCCTATTGGGATGTTAAAAAAATTATCATTTACAATATCATCATTGCAGTTGGGGTTATCATTTTCGGAATCTCCTTGATGAATGAGCAGGCCTTATCTGGTTCCATTCTTTACATCATTCATGACATGCTGATTAAGGCAGCACTCTTTCTGTTGGTTGGTATCATGATTAAAATTAGTGGATCAGATAATTTACGGAATATGGGAGGACTGATCAAGCAATACCCTGCCCTTGCCTGGACCTTTTTTATTGCAGCTATATCATTGGCAGGGATTCCTCCCTTCAGCGGATTCGCTGGCAAGCTGCTGATTCTTCAGGGAGCTGCAGAAAAAGAGGCCTACTTTGGAATGGCTGCAGTCTTATTATCAAGCTTAATGGTTTTATACTCAGTGATGAAGATTTTCATAAATGGCTTCTGGGGTACTCCAAAAGCAGATTATACCCTAGCTGAAAATACGGTTAATAAGATGCTTGTTCCTGCTGTTCTCCTTGTTGTCCTTTCCGTTTTATACGGAGTTGGAACAGAATCAATTTATCCTTTTATTTCACAAGCTGTTGACACATTAATGAATCCCGATATTTATATCGATGCGGTTTTAAAGGAGTAGTGCCTGATGTCCTTTCAAATTTTACTGAATGTGTTCCTGGCGGTTATCTGGATGTTTTTAAAAAATGAATTTAACGGGAGCACCTTTATCATCGGCTATGTATTAGGGCTCGGTATCATGTTTGTCTTCCGTCATTTTTTCACTGAGCGTTTTTACCTGAATCGGGTGAAAGCTGTCATTCAATTAACCCTGATTTTCGCCAGGGAGCTCATATTATCAAACGTTAGCGTCCTTAAGGTCGTGCTTAAGCCCAAACTGGATATGAGGCCTGGCATATTTGCATTCGAGACCGTGCTTACAAAAGATTGGGAAATTACGATACTATCAAATTTAATTACACTGACCCCCGGAACACTTGTCGTTGAAGTTTCAGAAGATAATCGAATTCTTTATATTCATGCGATGGATATCGCCGACAAAGAAGAAGCCGTAGACAGCATTAAAAATACATTTGAAAAAGCGATTATGGAGGTGAGCAAATAATGTTTGATCTTTTACTTAAAATCGCGTTGCTCGGTGTCTCCCTTTCCATGATTGGTTTTTTATATCGTTTAATTAAAGGACCATCCGTGCCGGACCGGGTCGTTGCACTTGATGCGATGGGTATAAACCTTATTGCAATCGTAGCGCTTGCCTCCATCGTTATGGATACAAGCGCTTATCTTGAAGCCATTCTGCTGCTCGGAATCCTATCATTTATCGGAACGGTCGCTTTCGCTAAATTCCTTGAGAAAGGGGAGATTATCGAAAATGATCGAAATCGTTGAAATCCTATCAGCTGGATTCATTTTAATTGGGGTATTTCTCTTTCTAGTCTCAGCTTTCGGTGTCATTCGACTGCCTGATGTCTATACAAGAAATCATGCTGCATCCAAAAGTTCAACACTCGGAATCATGTTCATCCTAATCGGCACATTGTTATATTTTTATTATAAGCATAGCCACTTCGATTTCCGTGTCGTGCTTGCAATTTTCTTTATCTTCATGACAAGCCCCGTAGCCGGACATTTAATCAACCGCTCCGCTTACCATTCCGGTGTTAAAATGTGGGATAAAAGTGTCCAGGATGATTTGAAGAAGAACCGATGATTCGTTATATCCAAACCAAAAGAGCTGCCCTGTTGAAAGGGGCAGCTCTTTTGTATGTCTTAATCCTTTAAAAATACTTGATCTCCCAAACTGATTTCACCAGTTCGAATTACCGAGGCATACACGCCAAAATGATTTTTTCTTTCTTTGACTACTGTTTTTAAAAGAGATGGATCTCTTTTTGAATCGGTTGGATCGACTGTTATAATCATACAGCGCTCACAATGCCTTTTAATTTCCAATTCAACACGATCTCCGATTTGAAGTCTCTTTCCGAACCACTTCTCTTCTAGAAAGGGTTTTTTGTTCATTAGTGACAGCACCAAATTGTGCCTAAATCTCCTGCCATCTACTTCTTTTCCCCAAAGCTCTGTCAATTTGGCAATCGAGGCGTCGCTCACAAGTAAGATGCTCTCTTCTTCAATTGCTCCCAATGGAATATGTGCCGGTGAATACTCAACGAATGATGCCTCCTGTTTTAACAGCTGATCCATTTCTTCTTGAAAGGCTGTATCTCCCCAGGTTAACACGTTTCCTGAAGGAGTCTTCACTTGAATTTCCGGATAATGGTCCAGAGCTTCCTCTCCAGAAAAAACGGCTTGATAACGGACCATTTCAGGAACTTGAGTAATCGTTAAAAACTTTCCATTCTTATCTTTAAAGGCATGGCTGCGATCTCCATATAATCCATATCCCATAACCTTAGTTTTTTGTACCTGTTCCCCTGTAAACGATTTTACCGGGTGACGGGTTATCTCTTGTACATGACCAACCAGCATAAGAGAAAACTCCTTTCTAAACAATAAAGGTCTACAACATTACTATACTTAACCCAAGAAATGTAGAATCAAGAAAAGGAACTAAATTACAAAAACACTGCGTTATTTCTAAAATCAACTTCATTCATTTTACTCACTTTTTGGTAAATCAATTATAGCTAATGTACAGCGTGAGATGCAGATAAGTTGATCTTTGTTATCCCTGATTTTCACATCCCATACCATTGTTGACTTCCCTCGATGGATTATGTTCCCTTCTGCGATAACATGACCAGAACGCACGCCTCTTACATGATTGGCATTGATTTCAAGACCAACTACCGCTTGTTTCGTACTATCAACAAGCTGTATTCCACCAACGCTTGCGACTGTTTCCGCAAGGGCTACAGATGCTCCTCCATGCAATAAACCAAGCGGCTGCCTTGTTCGTTCATCAACTGGCATCGTCGCAACGACTTTCCCATCACTTATTTCTTTCATTTCAATTCCAAGCGTACCGATCAGTGACTTTTCGATATTAATCTCCATCTCTATACCCCCACATTTTGTTTTTTTACTATCTAGATAATTTTACCTTTTCATTAAGTAATACAACAGGAAATTATTATATATAAAAAGGATGACTCAGTTTAATCAAGTCATCCTTCATCCTATACTGATAGTGCGTTACTTTGAAAGAATCTCTTTCAGTTCCAACCAACTTGTCAATCTTGGAATATCCATTTCTCTGTTATAGGAGTTGTCCATAGCATATACTTTCGTTGGAATATCCAATAATGTTTCCAAAACTGCCGGTTTATCATCAAAGTAATAATCCAATTCCAATTCGCGAATCGTTTCAATTTTTTCATGATCCTTCATACCGCAGTAAAAATGTTCGTCCTTAACTGGAAAGCCGTTTTCGATCAACCATTTTTTCGTCCGTTCACCATGCTCCGATTTTCTGGCGGTAATGTAGTATATTTCATGTCCTTCGCTTTCAAGCTCCTGTAACGTCTCTACTGCGCCCTCAAAGGCTGGACAGGATGAATAATAGACTTCTTCCGCAAGGCTGTTCCACATCTTTCCTCCTGCCTCTTTATCCAACCCGAAAGCTTCATGGATCTCTAGCGTTTTTAATGCCCTGAATTCCGTTAACTCTACATTCTTATTAAGCTTTTTATTATAGAGATGGAACGCAAACTCCCTCAAATTAATAAGAGTATCGTCTATATCAAAACCAAATTTCATATCCTTCACTCCTCATTCAAACATAAACGGCAAACTGTGATGCGAAGGAAATTTCCTTGTCCACCTGAACGGCCTGTAATTTTTCAATCTCAGCTTTTCTTTTCGGCTCAGCCATTTTCAGACCAAAAAAGCTGGTATCCTGCTGCATGATGCATTCTTGAATAAGATCAGCTAATATATCTGCATCCTTCATTGCACAATTAAGGCCAAATGCGCCTGTAGGTGTCATCGTATGGGCCGCATCGCCCAATAAAGCAACCCCATCTTTTGTCCACGTTTCACAATAGCTACTGTGAACATCCAATAAAATAAAATCCTGCCAGGAATGAATATTTTCTCGCACCACACTCTTTAACTCTGGGAAGGCTAATATCAATTTTTCAATAAATGGCTCAAAGGGTTGTTTTCGCAGATGAGGATACGAACCATGTTCAATATTCCACCCGATTTGTATGAAACCTCCTGCCTGAGTGAAGAGAGCAAGCTGGGAATCATTGACCAAAGCCATCTTGATGGAAGGTTTCCATCCCTGTGGAGCAGGAATCTTAGCCCACAGCAAATCATAGCCATGGTTTTTAATAACCACAGGAATTTTCGCTTTCTTTCTAACAGTTGAAAATCTGCCGTCCGCCCCAATAATCAATGAGCTTTCCACTCTAATGTTGTTTTCTTCTTTTCGAGCTTCCACACCGGTAAATTGGCCCATTTCGTTCTGAATTAAGTCAGTCACCCTTGTGTTCATCATCAATTGAAAAGAATCGAGCTTTTCAGCTTCATTCAATATAGCAGTAAGCAGGTGATTCTGAGGGACATGGATGCCAAGGTTATCTTTAGTAACTTCGGGAAAAATCCGCTTAAATACTTGGCCGTCCTGCCAATATTCAATTTGCTCCATTCTAAGCAAGCCAAGCTCTTCCACATCCTCGAATAAGCCGTGCTTTTTAAGAATGCTTTCTCCTTCATCGTTTAAAAACTCACCCCGAAACTCTCTTGCTACTTCTGAATGCCTCTCAAGTAGGATGACTGATATGCCTTGTTTGGCCAATAGGTAGCCTAATAGCGCTCCTCCTGGTCCTGATCCGACAATACATACATCTGATTTAACCACCATGCTTTTTCACCTGTTGTCTATTTTTTATTTAGGATAAGCAATGATACAGATATCCTCTCCAGACATGTCCACACTAGAGATGGAAACATCCATTGCTTCATCCATTGTATCTACATTGATTCCGCTAAATGGTGTAAGCGAGTTTCTCCCGCCTAATAGTTTAGGTGCGACATAGATCAAGTACTTATCGATGAGTCCTGCCCTTAGGAATGAGGCGTTTACTTCGCTTCCGCCCTCAAGTAAGACATCCGTTATTCCTTTTTTATATAGTTCTTCCATCAGAATTCTCAAATCCAAACCCGCATCTGTTTTTGGAACAATAATGAATTCAATTCCCTTTTCACTTAAGGCAGCAATTTTATCTACAGATGCATTTTCCTGCGTCACAATCACGGTTTTAGCATCCGATACCTGAACAACATTGGCATCTAATGGAACACGGAGTTCACTGTCTAAAATAATTCGTATCGGGTTCTTCCCTCCGCCTTCTGGAAGCCGAGTCGTTAAGGATGGGTTATCAGCCAATACAGTCCCAATACCGATGAGAATAGCATCGACTTCATCACGAAGAAGATGAACGGAATGGCGAGACTCTTCTCCTGTAATCCACTTAGAATGGCCTGTATGGGTCGCAAGCTTGCCATCGAGTGTCATCGCATATTTGGAAATGACAAATGGACGATTTGTTATCATATTGTGAATAAAACGCTCATTCAATCTTTGGGCTTCCTTTTCCAAAACTCCGACTTCCACTTCAATTCCTGCATCCCGAAGAATTGAAATTCCTCTTCCTGCAACTTCAGGGTTTGGGTCTTGTGTAGCCACTACAACTCGACGTACACCTGATTCTTTTACTAAATTAGCACACGGAGGTGTCTTTCCATAATGAGAACATGGCTCAAGAGTGACGTAAAGAGTCGCATCTTTCGCATAATCCCCCGCCATTTTAAACGCATGAACCTCTGCATGCGGCTCACCCGCTTTACGATGGATCCCCGTTCCAGCGATGACACCGTCTTTAACTATAACTGCCCCAACTACTGGATTAGGATTCGTCTTTCCTTTAGCACTGGCCGCTAAATCAAGCGCCAATTTCATGTAATATTGATCATTATTCATAGCCACATTCTCCTTACACAATCAAAGTAGGCTTCTTTTGCGGAATATGCCCGGATTTCTTAACCTTTGTATTCAGATAGAAACTATTATCGTCTGTCAAACCGCCCCAAAGTGGGATATGGTCTTTAGCCGCAAGTCCATGCTTTTTAAGAGCGTTCAACTTTTTCGGGTTATTCGTAATCAAAGTTACTGGATTCTCACGCAGTTCTCTCAATACCCGAATGGCACCCTCATACGACCGTGTGTCGTCTTCAAATCCTAAAGCTTGATTCGCTTCAACAGTGTCATAACCTTCTTGTTGAAGCAAATATGCCAAGGATTTCGAGAACAAGCCTATCCCTCTTCCTTCATGGTCTGCAAGGTAAAAAATAGCGCCGCAACCATGCTCGGCTATCATCTTCATTGATTGGTGAAGCTGGTATCCGCAATCACAGCGTTTACTGCCAAAGATATCCCCTGTGTGACAGATGCTATGCATACGGACTAGTGCATCCTCCGACTTCTGGAAATCACCGTACACCAATACAGAAGATTGCTGACCAAAAGCCAGGTTGGCTTCTGAAAGCGACTCAAGTACTGTTTCCTTTTCGTTCTCAGTGCCATCTAACTGGAGCCATGTATACCATTGAAAAACAGTAGAGAAATCCCCTTGTTCAACTGGAAGATTCACCGGCCCCACAAGGCATAGATCATCTTTCCCTGGAGTTTTAATGATGTTCATTTTATCTATTAAAAGGTCTTTTGTTTGCTTGGTTATATTCATAATAACATCACCTATTTTATAATTTATAGTGAGCCTGCCCCTTACTTTAGGTAAGTAAGTATATTACTATACACTATACCTGTCAATGAATGAGTTTACAAATAATAGTGTGTGTTTGTTTCTAATTTTCAAGTAGGTTTTTCTCAAACCGCTATCATATCGGCTATCTATAATACATATTTTAACGTATAAAGAAAACGTGTCTATAGATAGACTCAGGAAAGGAAGGCAAGATTTTGGAGGATTTCCCTTATTTTTTATACGACCCTGACCTTTTTCCGATTTGTGACAAGGCAGAGAATATGTATCGAAAATCCGAAGGACCAATGTTCCGCCCCTTCTCGGCCGCTAATCCAGATATGTTAGTTAAATCAGCAAAGTCTTCGCAATCTTTACTACTCGATGTAAAAAAAGTCGTGGATACTTTAGCCACATCCATGCCCTTCTCCACCAGGTTAATGACTGCTGCTCAAGAATCAAAAAAGACTGTCGTGATCGATATGATTCGAAAGACAGGCGTCAAAACCGTACCTGACATCATGTATAGCCCTGATGGAATACGCTTTGATTTCCATCAAATAACAGGTGATGAAACGCGTATCATCGTCAGCTTGAAATGGAGGGATATGTAGGTAATGACCAATCTTTTCAAAAAACCGAAGCCCTTTTTTCGGCTTCGGTTCATTAAGTTCATTTGTTTACGATTCGAAAGTTTCAACTAACAATGCGAGCGTACGTGCCATGACTCCAGTAGCCCCCGCTGTGCATAATTCGGAACTAATCGAGGTCGTGGATGTTCCGGCAATATCCAGATGCACCCATGGAGTTGCTTCGGCAAATTCACCTATAAAGGCACCGCCCATGATTGCATGTCCAGCTCCACCTGGTGAATTATTCAAATCCGCTATTTTACTGTTGCGCACCCGTTCTTTGTCTTTTTCGGTAATTGGCAGACGCCACATCGGCTCTCCCGCTTCCTCTGAGGCTTTAAGGACTTGCTCATAGAATTTCACGTTATTGGTCATTGCACCCGTCATATCCATACCTAGGGCCGTTATAACACCACCAGTTAAGGTTGCAACGTCAACAAGATATTCTGCACCATGATGTTTAGCGTACGTTATAGCATCCGCCAAAACAAGCCGTCCTTCCGCATCAGTATTCAATACCTCAATCGTTTTGCCGCTCATGGCAGTAATCACATCATCCGGCTTAAAGGCATCGCCGCTGATCATGTTATCAGTAGAAGGAATGACAGCTACGACATTTTGATCCGGTCCTAATTCACTTATAATTTCCATTGCACCTAAAACCGCTGCCGCTCCTCCCATATCCGTCTTCATTCCGACGATTCCAGCCTTCGTTTTCAATGAGTAGCCACCAGTATCAAAAGTGATACCTTTTCCCACCAACCCGATAACATCTGTCCATTCTTCTTTGCCTTGATACTTAAGGACAATCATTTTCGGAGGTTCGACCGACCCTTGATTAACTGCAAGAAGAGCACCCATACCTAGCTTGAGCATGTCTTCTTTCTCAAGGATTTCTACTTCAAAACCATAACGTTCACCTAAAGTAGATGAATAGTCAGCTAGATCCTTTGATGTCAACAAATTTCCTGGAGTGTTAACCAATGTTCTGGCTGAATTCGTTGCTCTTCCAAAAATGCGGCCAACATGAAGGGCAGCTCCAACTTCTTCGTTATCAAATTCACTATAGACCGTAATTGATTCAATATTTTTTTCAGCCTGATTCGATTTTTGTTTGTAGCCCGCAAACTTATAGGAAGCCAGCTCGAAAGCCTCAGAAAAGGCGTGGGCAGCATCTAGTGCATCCAAGTTTTCAGTCGTAAATGTATCCAAAGCTATCGAAAGCGTCGTAAGTTTTGATTTTGCAATTGTTTTACACGATTTACCCAGAGCTTCACGCAACGTTTCAAGGGTAAGCTCTTTATCCTTTCCCAACCCTACAAAGATCAATCTCTTTACACCTAATTTTCCTAATGTATGTATTTTTACAACTGATTTTTTCTTGAAAGAGATTTCACCTGCCTTCACTAATTCAGTAAGTTGACCGGATAATTTCTCATCGGCTTCTTTTCCTATACCGGCAAATTTTATGGGCCGGTCAAAAACGCCTATAATCAGGCATTCTTCGATTACATCTATATTCAAGGAATTTTTTACTGTAAACATTCTGATACCTCCTCCGTTCGATTATCTTTATTATAACGAAATCTTCCGAAATTTTCGAATAAGGACCAATGTTAATAATAATAAGAGATATAGTTTAGAATACCCACCTTTAGAGAAATAGTATAAGAAAGATCATATTTACTCTTACAAGCAGGTAATCGACAGGATTTGATGGAAAGTATAATAAGGACCAAATCGTCCGATGAAAGAAGCAAGATTACTTATTCACCTTTATATAGATTTCAACGTAATTTTATAATCAGAAAGAAGGCTGATACTTTTGGAATTATTTTTTAACTTCCCTTTAATCGCAGCATTAATTGCCATTTTCTTTGCTCAATTCATTAAAGTACCCATTCATTTTATCGCTTTTCGTAAAGTTAACTGGTCACTTCTTAACTCGACTGGCGGTATGCCAAGCTCTCACTCAGCGGCCGTGTCCGCTCTTACCGTAGCCGTGGGGATAGAAACCGGAATGGACTCCCCGGTCTTTGCCGTTGCTACCATATTCGCCGTCATCACGATGTTTGATGCGACTGGAGTAAGACGGCAGGCAGGAGAACAGGCGGCTGTCTTAAATCAACTCGTAACAGACTTTAATACGTTTGTCGAGCAAGCAAAGAATTGGCAGAAAAAAGCGGAGAAACAGAAACAGCAACAATTAAAGGAACTGCTAGGCCATAAACCTATTGAGGTCTTTTTCGGTGCCTTAACAGGAGTATTCATTGCACTTATTCTTCACTTTTTTATCTTTCAAGGGTAGGTGGTTAACATGAAAATAATCTCTCTTTGCCCAAGCAATACAGAGCTTTGCACATATTTGGGTATTGAAGAACAGCTGATTGCAATTGATGACTATTCAGATTGGCCTGAATCCATTCAGCATCTGCCAAAAGTCGGTCCGGATTTGTCGATAAATATCGAACTCGTAGAATCATTAAAGCCTGATTTGGTGCTGGCTTCACTGAGTGTACCTGGCATGGAAAAAAATATTGAAGGACTAAAGGAAAGAAATCTCCCTTATATTATTTTCAACCCGCAATCGCTTGAAGATATCGCCCAGGACTTGCTGACACTTGGCAAGGCCATTCACGCTAAGGATATAGCAGAGGAACAGGCTGCCAAATTCCGGGCGACTATCTTGCAATATAAAACGATTGCCGACAAAATCGAAACAAAGCCATCCCTATATTGGGAATGGTGGCCTAATCCCCTATTCAGCCCTGGGGGGGTTAACTGGTTAACGGAGATCAGCCGACTGGCCGGTGGGTATAATCTTTTTGAAGAGATAGATATGGCAAGTATTCAGGTTCCTTCCGAAGAGGTCCAAACAAAGAATCCTGATCATATTTGTTTAGCCTGGGTCGGTGTTCCTTTACGAAAAGTAAAACCTGAGCTGGTCAAGAAACGGAAAGGGTGGGCAGAGATAAAGGCTGTCCGAGATAATAACATTCATATTATGGAGGAACCTTTATTCTGCAGGCCTTCTCCTCGTTTACTAGATGGATTGTCAAAGCTGGCTATGACTCTTCACCCTGAGGCCTACAGCGGCATTAGGTAAGTCAATAAAGCATCTGCTATAACAAAAATTACATCAAAAAAGGCTGACTCCCAAGTTGAGTCAACCTTTTTTTAAACTCCAGATTTCCGTCGATTGGAATTTTAATAGTCATCTAGTTAGCTTTTAAAAGGCAAAGGAAGAAACCTTTTTGTTTAATGCCTTTTCGGCAATTTTATGCTTAAAAACCTGCCTAACTTTGGTTTCATTCAACTTGTTTAATTGTTCTTCTGATAAATTTCCATTCCCTTTTTGCACAATATATACTTCTAGGGTTTTCTTTCCCCAGTTTTCATACACATCTTGTACCGTTTCGTAGTATAGATCGAGGTGATTTCCTTTAATCGCTCCACCCTTATCTGCTACTACTCCAAACCCATAACCAGGTATCCAAAGGATGGTGCCTAGCGGAAAAACAGTAAGATCAGCAGCAATGGTGGAAAACAAATCCCTCTTCACCTTCACCCCTGAATATGTAATCCCATAAGATGGGCTTTCCGGATACTTTCCTGTCGACTCATACCCTGCTGTATATCCTGTTGCCAAAACCTCATGCTTAGGATATTTAGAGAGCTCGATTGCCTCTTCAATAGTTGCTGGACTATTGCTCATTGAAGCGGAGGCCGCTAGTTTTGTGACATGGCTCCCTCTATGTACGGCTTTATATTCGAGACCAATCATTCGATTTTGTCTCACAGCATCCTCTAAAGGGTGAACTTCTGACGATGCTCCAAAAGCATGATTTAAGGTTGATTCAATAGCTAAGATAAATAATATGATGATAGCAACCCTCAAAAATAATGTCTTTAAAATCTTCATGTATATTTGTTTCACTCCTCTCACAAGGATATTTGTTCCCTTTCCCTAGTGAAAGTATTCATAAAACATAAAAAAAGACTGCCGATAAATGACAGTCCTTCATATTTAAAACATTTGATATCCTTTATTTCTTAAAGTCTTAATAACGACTCCAGCTAAAACCGCTCCAAGTAATCCACTTGATAAAATTATAATATCCGCAGTATGCAAGGAAGTAAGGTTCGTCCCAAGTCGCGAAAAAGATTTCCCCGGATTTCTGAAATATTCGATTAGCTTAGTTTCATTAACAATGATGATGAAAACGATTGGAAATAAGATGACCATGATCCATGAAGAACGAAAGAGCATATTAAGCAAAAAGCCTATACCAAAAAATAATATAAAAAATAAGAGTATTGAGATAATTAAAACAGGCAATGGCATGTTATTCTAGACCCTCCTTTAAAGCAACACTTTTAGTTTACTGAAAACATAATTGGTACGTCAACGACTTAATACCAAATAATACCGAACAAACGATAATTAACCAAATCACATAAATAATTTATACGATGTATATCCAAATTGATTTCCCGGGTTTAACCCGTCCAGCATAGTCTGCATTCTTTCCTTTTTAAAGGCTAATAGTTGTTCTAATAATAAAGATTGCTTGCCTTCCTGTATGAGTAAATCAGGATCATAAAATTTAGCTTCATACAATTCATCCAATTGAGCGGTCACTTCAAAACTAAGCGGCTTAAGTAAAAACACTAACATATTATCACTTATTTCCCCTTTAATGACCCCGCTTCTTACACCTACCATGCCTTCGATTTCTGTATGAATGCCTGTCTCCTCTAACACTTCTCTTATGACAGCTTCATCAACTGTTTCATCATTTTTGACAAAACCGGCAGGAAGAGACCACTGCCCCTTCAACCCGCCGTAACGTTTGTTGACGACCAGCCATTCACCCGTATCGGATATCACAAGACCAGACACAGCCAGCCAAACATTTTTGCAGCGTTCCACCAAATCCCACTTCCCTCTATTTAATTTCCACTATTAGTAGTGTAAACCCATTTTTCCCATAAAACCACAGAGAACGTACAATATTGAGACAGATACTATCCGTTCATTCAAGGGTTTGACTTAATCAATTTATTAGCATCTATTTGGGATGAATTTCAATAATATGTCTGTAACGTACAAAACTTTATCAATCTAATCTTATACCAATACTTATTTTTCATTGTGTTCCACATCTGAATGGCACATACTCCTCATCTCTCACAGAGTGAGTATCATTATTTCAAGAACACATACTTGCTAAAGATTGAGATGTTTCCATATAATAAAAAAAAGCCATTCAGGGAAAATCCCCAAACGGCTTTCGGAATATATTTTAAAATTAAAGGACGTTGAATTTACCCTTTTTAGCAACTAGGGAGGCTCCACCAATCATTAATAACGCTCTATTATCAACCATTTTCTTCATAAATGAAGCGGTTTTCCCTGTAACTTTCTTGCCGAATACAACGCCAATCGCATTGTCATCACCAAGTGAACATACAGTTCCTTTGTTTTCGAATGTGAAAGTCTCAAGGTCACTTTGGTTACGTACTAATTTAGTGAGGTTTTTCGCAATAACTTCACCTTGTTGCATAGCGATTTGTGCAGTAGGAGGATATGGACGATTAATTTCTTCGTTGATGATTAATGCACAGTCACCTACAATGAAGATATCGTCATGACCTGGTGCACGCATATCAAGGTTTACTTTAATACGTCCGCGCATTGCTTCAAAGCCAGAAGCTTCAATAACTGAGCTACCACGTACGCCTGCTGCCCATACTACAGTTCCTGCTTTGATTTCTTCTACTTCATCTTCGCCTTTTGCAACGATAATACCTTCAGGAGTAGCACCTTTAATCGGAGTACCGATTTTGAATTCCACACCTTTTTTCTCAAGGTAAGACACAGCATAGTCCACTAATTCTGGATCGAAACCCGGAAGAACAGCTGGTGCTGCTTCTACACAGTACATACGAACTTTTTGGAAATCGATATCGTATTCTTTACAAAGTTCAGGGACACGGTTAGCTAATTCTCCAAGGAATTCGATACCCGTAAATCCTGCTCCACCAACAACGATTGTTAAGCGATCTTCATTTTTCTCAACTTCTGAGCTGTAAGTAGCAAATTGCAATTGAATATGATCACGGATTTCACGTGCAGTGTTTACGTTAGAGATAGAGAAAGCATATTCTTTTAACCCTTGAATTCCGAAAGTTTCAGATTCTGGTCCAAGTCCTACCACAAGGAAATCATAAGAAACTTCGCCGTTTTCAAGAATAACTTTTTTATCTTCTGTTTTAACTTCTAAAACAGAGTCTTGGATGAATTTAACTTTACTGCTGTTGATTACACTTTTGATTGGGTAACGCACACGATCGTGGTGAAGAGTTCCAGCGGATGCTTCATGTAGCCAGGTTGTTTCATAGTGGTAATCATTTTTGTTAACTAATACGATTTCTGCTTCATTTTGACCTAATGCTTTTTGTAAACGAGTAACGGTCATTAATCCACCATAACCTGCTCCTAAAACAACGATAGTTGGCTTTTTCAAAAGTATTCGTCCACCTTTACGATATTTTCTTGTGATGCTTCCCATAACTAAAATCTATTGACTATCCTATAATTTCCATTATAAAAAGCACTCTTATACATTTGTGACTTATTTCACGTACTATTTCAAAATTGTCATAAAAAGTTCATAAAAATTTTACAAAATGATGTCTAAGTAAATATTAGTCGTTTTCCTATCCTTTTTCAAGTAACAATCTGAATTTTTTCTTAATTAAAATACAGATAAAAAATGACACTAATTACTTAGTGGTTATGCAGTATTTTACTACTCTTTTTATAGCAGAAAGAGCACTTTTACCTACTTGACATAGGATAGCGAAGTACATTCTCATTCTATTTATTTAGCATGCCTCTCTTATTGTCGGAACTTTCTTACTTTTTGAATCTTTCTCCGTTTTTTAAAACTTTATCTATGGTAAAATAAGAGAATAAATTTTAGCAAACCTAGTATATCGGAGGGATAACGTTGGAAGTTAATGAAAAAGTTTATGATATTACCATCATTGGCGGAGGCCCAGTCGGACTATTTACTGCATTTTATGGTGGCATGAGACAAGCATCCGTGAAAATCATTGAGAGTCTCCCACAATTAGGCGGGCAATTATCAGCCCTTTATCCTGAGAAATACATTTATGATATCGCAGGTTTCCCTAAAGTACGCGCTCAGGAATTAGTCAATAATTTGAAAGAGCAAATGGCAAAATTTGAACAAACTGTAGTCTTAGAACAATCCGTTAAAGAAGTAGAAAAGCAAGCCGATGGCGTATTCAAGCTAACGACTGATAAAGAAATTCATTATTCTAAAACCATTATTATTACAGCTGGGAATGGAGCATTCCAACCGCGCCGCATCGAAATTGAAGATGCAAAAAAATACGAGAGCAACAACCTGCACTATTTCATCGATGACCTTAATCATTTTGAAGGCAAAAAAGTGGTGGTCTTCGGAGGCGGGGATTCAGCAGTCGACTGGGCACTAATGCTTGAGCCTATCGCTGAGAAGGTAAGTATCGTTCACAGAAGAGATAAGTTCCGTGCCCACGAACATAGTGTAGAAAATCTTAAAAATTCAAAAGTTGAAATAAAAACCCCTTACATACCTGCAGAATTGATTGGTATTGAAAATCAAATCCATACAGTGGTCCTTAAGGATACAAATGGTGAAGATACAGAAACTTTAGAAGTAGATGCAGTTATTGTCAACTACGGTTTCGTTTCTTCTCTGGGTCCCATTAAAGAATGGGGACTTGATATTCAGAAAAATAGCATCTTAGTGAACTCCAGAATGGAAACAAACATCCCCGGAATCTATGCTGCAGGAGATATTGCAACCTATGACGGCAAAGTCAAATTAATTGCAAGTGGTTTTGGCGAGGCTCCAACCGCTGTTAATCACGCTAAGCAATATATTGATCCAAAAGCAAAAGTCCAGCCTATGCACAGCTCCTCTATGTTTTAATAAACAAACTTTCAATACAACGCATGAACCGGCATAATCAAAGCCGGTTTTTTTATTGTCCCCATTTTCCTACTGTGGATAACTATTTTTTTTATGAATTATCCACAGTATTAACCATGTTTTATAACGGGTAGAGAATATTAGTAAAACAGAAAAAAAGAATGCACATATGAATATTTTAATTGCAGGAGCTGATGGAACAACTGGAAAGCATATATTATTGAAGAATTATTGAAGAATTTTCAAAAAATCCACAACTTACAGTGTATGGCATGATCCGGAAAGAAGAACAAGCTCGGACACCCTATACTTGCAGATTTAGGGGGTAATGTGGATAAAACAGTGGATAACATGAAAGCGATCATATTTTCAGCCGGACCCGGACCAAAAACAGGACCCGTTAAAACGACAGCTGTGGATAAGAATAGAGCAATTAAACTAATTGATGCTGCTAAGATGAACGGTATCGATCGTTTTGTAATGATAAGCTCTGATGGTTCTGATAATCCACAACAAGCTCAAGAAACACTTCGCCACTATCTCGAAGCAAAACATGATGCGGATGAACATTTAAAAGCAAGTGGAATGACTTACACCATTGTCCGTCAGTAGCATTGACCAATGACAAAGCTGTGGGCAAAATCACAGCTGAGGAAAAAGTCGACCATCCCCACAAATCAATTCCAAGAGCCGACGTTGCTACAGTTCTTGCTCATTCTGTCACATAGGAAAAAACATTTAATAACACATTTGAGATTTCCAGCGGCAGCCTTCCAATCAAGGAAGCTCTGCACAATATATAAAGTATCGCTTAATTAATAAGCATTAAAAAGGTGAGCACTTTAAAAAGTGCTCACCTTTTTTTCAACAATCAAGATTTTTTAGCAATTCTCCGGTGTACCAGCGTTCTTTGCTGTTTTGAAAGAAGACCCACAACCGCATGACGCGATAGCATTTGGGTTTTCAATTGTAAACCCTCCACCCATCATCGTTTGTTTATAATCAATCACTGTTCCATTCAATATATCTGCATCCTCGTTATCCACAAGGATCTTAATTTCAAACTGTTCCAGCTGGTCATCTTTCTCTCCGGGCTCTTGTTCGAAGCCCATTCCGTAGGATAATCCACTGCAGCCTCCGCCTTTAACAGCCACTCTTAAAAAGGAACCTTCTTCACCATTTTGCTTCATCATTTCTTTTATCTGAAAAGCAGCAGCTTCCGTTATTTGAACAACTTCACTCACAATAAATCCCTCCTTCTTCTGATATGTGAGATAGACTATTTCTCCTTATATTATATACCAAAGAATTTCACCCGCTCAATTTTCCAGCTCGAAAAAATTAATCTTCCATCTCCTATTGTACCAACATTTTATAAAAATTAGGTTATATTAAGGTGTATAGATATAATGAACCAAGCAAATAGTCTTACTCTTAAAAAGGGGGAATCTTTATCGAAGATTTAAGGCCTCTATATGACAAAAGCATGGAATGTCTTCTGTACCTATTTTATAACAAGCAAAAAGACTACCCCAAAAGGAACAGCCTTTTTGATTGTTATTGATGATTAAAACATTTGATACTCATCAATAAACTTATATATTTTTTCTACCAGTTCATCCGTTGTATCCCCAAAAATTACTTCACCATTTACAAGTGCGTATAAGTTACTGGAACATCTACCACAATGACCCAGACAACCATATTCAATAATATCTAAATTAGGATCGCGTTCTAATCTTTCCAAAGCCTCTTGAGCACCACTGGCTAGATTGCTTACACAAAATTCAATAATCGGATACATTGTTTCACCTCATCGTTATTAACAATACATCTTATTACATCTTCCATATACAGTCAATATTTACGCACAAAAAATAAGCCGATTTTAAGATACCAGTTGTGATTTCCCTTTATATTCGTTATACTTTTGTCGGGGTATGTAAAACAAGAAAATCATTTATTTATTTTTATTCTTATTAAATTGGGGCATATATATTTAATTAAATTTTAAAGGGATTCATTTGGGGGAATCCTATAGTAGGACATTTACTTTTACAAGTGAAATAATTAACAAATTTTTCAAGAGATCAAATAAAGGGGAAAAAAACATATGAAGAATTTAGTCATACTTGGTGGTGGCTATGGTGGTATGCGCATGTTGCAAAGATTGCTGCCTAATCAGCTTCCTGAAAATGTGAGCATCACGCTTATCGACCGTAATCCTTATCACTGCTTAAAAACGGAATATTATGCTTTAGCAGCAGGTACCATTCCTGATCAGCACATCCGTGTTGCATTTCCAGAACATCCTCGCTTGAAGAACGTATACGGAGAAGTACTTTCCATCGATATGGAAAATAAACAAGTTATTTTAGAAAATCAAGAGCCTGTTGTTTATGATGATTTAGTTATTGGCCTTGGCTGCGAAGATAAATACCACAATATTCCTGGTGCAGACACACATACTTATAGTATCCAAACCATTGATAAATCACGTCGCACATATTCAGCATTGAATAATTTAGGTGCTGGTGCAACTGTATCAATAATTGGTGGAGGACTTAGCGGTGTTGAGTTAGCCAGCGAATTGATTGAGAGTCGTTCTGATTTAAATGTTAAGCTATTTGACCGTGGACCACATATTCTATCTGCATTCCCAGAAAGACTAAGTACCTTTGTCGAATCTTGGTTTGATAAACATACAATTGAAATTATTCATCATTCTAATATAACCAAAGTTGAACCAAACCTTCTTTATAATGGCGATGAAGCCGTTCAAAGTGACGTCATCGTCTGGACAGCTGGCATTCAGCCAAGTAAAATAATCCGCGATATGGATATTGAAAAAGACGGTCAAGGTAGAGCAGTACTGACGCCTCAGCATTTCCTTCCATCTAATGATAGCATCTTTGTAGTCGGCGACTGTGCTAGCCTGCCGCATGCACCAAGTGCCCAATTAGCGGAATCACAAGCTGAACAAATCGTCCAAGTCCTTGTAAAAAAATGGGCAAATGAACCACTTCCAGAAAGCTTCCCTACCATGAAATTAAAAGGGACATTGGGCTCTCTTGGGAAGAAACAAGGTTTCGGTCTTGTTGCAAATCGTCCTATTACTGGAAGAGTAGCACGCCTGATGAAATCAGGAATTCTATGGATGTATAAATACCATAACGGTTGATTCAAGATTTCATAAACTGACCCAAGAAGTTGCGATAAGCTTCCAAACGGGTCAGTTTTTTTATTTTCCTTCCATTATATATCACTTAAACTTTATATCCGTATTTCCCCATCACTTCCACCACTTTTTTAAGACGCACATTTCCTTCTGCAACGATTTCATCCTCAATGATGATAAGCGGATAAAATAAATCTTCTTCAATCATCTTTGCTGCAAAGCTTTTTTGCTTAATATTTTCTGGAGGATTAAACATATCGATATACGAAATTTTAAAGTTCTGCTCAGGAAACTTTCTCGTTAAAGCAGCTTCTAGCCACTCACACGTATCTTTCGAAGAGGGAAGATTTACACAACTTGCACAAATCTGTTCCGCCCCATATACTTCTATCTCAATTTCTTTCTTTACCATACTCTTCCTCCTTTATTTTAGTTTTTTAGCTTCATTTCGATAACTTTTTAAAACCATTCACCTGTTCCTAGCTTACTTGAATAAGATAGATTATTTTTCCGCAAGCTACAGTTGGATTTTTTACTATCTTCGCATTATAATATGATTAGGAAAGGAGTCGATTGCAATGTCTGACCAAACAATGGAAGCCCAAGTTCAAGATGTTCTAGATAAGCTTCGTCCGTTTCTTCTTCGTGATGGCGGTGACTGTGAACTAGTTGACGTAGAAGATGGAATTGTAAAATTACGATTACTAGGAGCTTGCGGAAGCTGTCCAAGTTCGACCATTACGCTAAAAGCTGGGATTGAGCGTGCTCTTCTTGAAGAAGTTCCCGGTGTAGTGGAAGTAGAACAAGTTTTCTAATAGCCTTTATAATAACGTATAACGTATATTAGCTAGAGTATCACTTCAGCTAATATACGTTCAACCATTTTAGATACACACAGCCAAGAACCTTTTTTGCCTGTTATAGAAATAAAGCTGACTCCTCTTTCGGTCCTATCAATTGAATTGATACGGCTTTTGAAGGGGTCAGCTTTTTTTATAATTAAAGAGTAAGTATATGAAGCAGGTATGGCTCACGATTTAATAAAGTTCAATTCCTTCTTTTCTTCCTCTGATAAGATCACTGTATGGCTGCCATCGTTATCAATTTGCAACTCTTTCACTTGAAAGTCCGGAAAGATTTCTGTCAAACTTGAAATCACACTGCCTGCTTTTTCGGCAGAGACCAAGCACAGAACAGTGGGACCTGCACCACTTAGTGCAGTACCATACGCACCTTCATTAAGGACAACCTCTTCTATTTGTGCTAAATGAGGCACTAGCCCAGCCCTATATGGTTGATGAAAACGATCATTTTGCATCATTTTACCGACAAGATTCCAATCATTCGACAAGATTCCAGCAAGCAAAACATTGGCTGCCGCACTTCCGTTTATCGCTTCTTTATAGGGAAGCGAATTTGGAAGGACATTTCTTGAATCCTCTGTAAGCAATTCAAAATCAGGAATGACTGCAATTACCTTAACGCCCTCAATTGGAAACGAAAGGACATCAGTTCTTTCCTCTGTATGCAATCCTACAACCAATCCACCGTAAACAGAGGCCCCTGCATTATCAGGGTGCCCTTCAAAGAGAGAGGCATGTCTATTCTTTTCCTCATCGGATAAATGGAGTTCACCTACCAGGTTTGCTAATTCAATACCTGCTACAATGGCAGATGCACTGCTTCCGAGGCCCCTGGCAAGTGGGATTTCACTTGAAACATAAAGGCGACATGGGGAAAGTTCTTTTCCATAAGAAGCTGCCGTTTTCTTGGCAATTTGAACAATATAATTACTATCATCCCCAGGGAAAACAGACATTTCCTCAGACAGCGGGATGACTTCCCAATGGTCTGATAAAGATCCGTGTACTTCTAAGTAAAGTCCTAGGGCCAGGCCGATTGAATCGAACCCTGGTCCTAAATTGGCCGTACTCGCTGGTACACGGATCAAGAACATCTCAGAATCTGCACTCATGCCTGCTTCACACCTTGCAGATGTTCTAAAATAATCCCTTCATCCATTGGCAGCAACGTTGGTTGAATGGTACTTGTATCAACTGCCACATTCGGATCTTTCAAGCCATTCCCTGTTAGCACCGCTACAATCTTGCTTCCCTTTTTAATTTCACCGCTTTTTAATTGTTTATAAATACCTGCAATAGATGCACATGATGCTGGTTCAGCAAATACTCCTTCTTTTTTCGCAAGGAAATGATAAGCTTCCAGTATTTCTTCGTCGGTCACCTCATCAATTTTACCGTTAGATTCGCTTGCTGCTTCCACAGCGAATTTCCAGCTTGCAGGGTTACCAATACGGATAGCTGTTGCAATTGTTTCAGGATTTTCAATAATAGTGTCCCGAACAATCGCAGCGGCGCCTTCCGCCTCGAACCCTCTCATTTCAGGGAGACCCGTTTGTTTCGTCTCATTATATTCTTTAAACCCTTTCCAGTAAGCAGTAATATTCCCTGCATTTCCAACTGGAAGCGCCAAAATATCAGGTGCCGTGCCTAGGGCGTCACAGATTTCGAACGCGGCCGTCTTCTGGCCTTCAATCCTAAATGGGTTTACCGAGTTCACAAGAGTAATTGGTGAACTCTCACTAAGTGAACGAACGATATTTAATGCTTGGTCAAAATTCCCTTCAATTGAGATAATCTCAGCTCCGTACATAACAGCTTGAGCAAGCTTACCCATTGCAATTTTCCCCTCTGGAATAACGACGATACAGCGTAGGTTAGCACGCGCTGCATAAGCTGCTGCAGCTGCTGATGTATTTCCAGTAGACGCACAGATGATTGTGTCACTGCCCGCCTCGATTGCTTTGGCAACAGCCATGACCATTCCGCGGTCTTTAAACGAACCCGTCGGATTCGCTCCTTCATATTTTACATGCAGGTCGATTCCCCACTCTTCAGATAAACGGTTTAGTTTAATTAAAGGTGTGTTTCCTTCTAATAGGGAAAGTGCAGGTGTATTTTCATTTACAGGTAAAAATTCTTTATATTCACTAATTAGTCCTTGCCAGCTCATTTGATGTTCTCTCCTTCAACTCGGTATGTGCTTTTGACTTCTCTTACCATATTGTAATCATGTAATTTCTGCTTTATTTGTTCAAATGCTGCCAAAGAAGCTGTATGTGTAACCAGTACGATTTCGGAAGATTCTTTTTCATCCAGCGGCAGTTGAAGGATTTTGTCGAATCCAACCCCATGCTCTGCAAATAAATTCGTGATTCTAGCTAAAACTCCCACTTCATCCTGTACATGCAACCGGATAAAGAACTTAGCAAAAATCTCTGTAGCATCTTTTAATTGTTTCGGGTACTGCGGTGAAACAGCACTTCGCCCATTTACACCTAGTCTCATATTCTTGATGACCGTTACCATATCTGAAACAACAGCAGTCGCGGTCGGCAGGCTACCAGCCCCTGGTCCGTAAAACATCGTTTCTCCTACAGCTTCCCCATAAACATATACCGCATTATATTCATTATTTACCGATGCTAATGGATGTGCTTCCGGAAGCAAGGCTGGTTGGACGCTTACTTCAACCCTATCTCCAGCTCTAGAAGCCACTCCAATCAATTTCATTGTATAGCCCAGCTTTTTACTGTATCTCAAATCCTCTTCAGAAATCTCAGTAATCCCCTGTACCTCAACATCATGTAAGCCAATATTCATTGAGAAACCAAGAGTCGATAGAATCGCCATTTTTCGGGCCGCATCCAATCCCCCTACATCAGCTGTTGGATCAGATTCTGCAAATCCTAGCTCTTGTGCTTCCTTTAATACGTCTTCATAGGCTCTGCCTTCTTTGCTCATTTTCGTTAAAATGAAGTTCGTCGTTCCATTGACAATTCCCATCATTTTTGTGATTCGGTCAGAAGATAATCCATCAACAAGACCTCGCAAAATCGGTATTCCCCCTGCAACACTTGCTTCATAGAACAAATCACACTGATTCTCAGTGGCCAATTCCAGCAGTTCCGGACCATATAAGGCCATCAGATCTTTATTAGCCGTTACGATATGCTTTTTATTGTTCAACGCTTCTATTAAATAGCTGCGTGTTTCTTCAATTCCGCCCATTACTTCAATAACTACATCAATCTCAGGATTCGAAAGAATATCCTCTGGATTGGAAGTTAACATACTTTTATCAATATCAACAAGGCGCTCCTTCGTCGTATCCTTGACAAGTATCTTATTAATTGATATTGAACAACCTACTTGATGCATGAGCTTGTCCTGATGACTTTCGATAATTTGTACGACTCCTGATCCGACTGTACCTAACCCCAATAATCCGATCGAGATGGTTTTCATATTTGGTTCCCCCTTAAGAACTGTTTACCTGAAGAAAACATTTGTATTTGTATAGTAGACATTATATGTTTTTTTTATTTAATTATCAATAGTTAGAAAATACAGTCTTCAAGATTTTTTTCTTCTATCCCTTGAAAGAGTAAGATCGAATACCCCTAAATTTTTTATGGGAGAACCATTTTGATGGATATTACTTAACGGATTTCAAGGATTCATTCGTCCCCATAATTATATGTGGGTTTTGCTCGGGATCCATCCATTTCAACAAACTTAGTACATTCTTTTCAGCAGTAGCCGTGCATCCCGCTGTCGGCTTAGTTTCTCCTCTCCATATATGAAGAAAGATTGCACTGCCTTTTCCTTTTTTGATGGGATTCATATTATAATTGATGACCGCTCCATATTTATAGAGTTCATGGTTCATCCTTTCAAAAGACTTCCATTTATCAGCAGGATTTCCCGTGTAAGTCCTCCACTTGTTATAATCCTTCGAGGTCTGATCATCAATCCAGTAATCATTTTTGGTTGTTTTCTTATATTTCATTTTCATATTTGCCGGCTTCGTTTCACTTCCAAAAGCCGTACCAAATGAATATATTCCAATAGGTGATTTTCCGTCGCCCTCTTTTTTACTCTTAGTAAAGCCGTTCTTCCCAATGACGCCCTCCATCTTCTTTAACGCACGTCGCCATTCGCCTTTTTTCTTCTCATATGTTTGAATTGTCACCTTGGTATCACTCATAGATTTTCCTGTGACAGCTACAACTTGGTTAACATTCTTTCTCGTATCAAATTTCTTCAGAATGGCTTTTTCACTGGAACTGAATACCTCTTTGGCATCTGTCATACTGATATATGCGGTCTTTTTTGAATAGCAAACCTTATACCAGTTTCCAGTTCTCCCACTGACTGATAACTCTTTATTTTTCTTATATGTTTTTAAGGTTTTACTGCCAGCCGACGCCTTTTCTTTCAAATCAGTTGTGCTCTTAATGACAATCTTGAATTGCGTTGCTTCACAACTTGTTTTCGTTTCAGCCTTGGCAGGTATCGATGCTTGGAAGACTAGTAGGAATAAAAGGGTAGCCATCATAATTCTTTTCATGGATTCATCCTTCCTCATCTTGAAGTAAAGTAAATAAATATCAAACTATTCTAAAAAATCTTGTTTTTATCATAACATAGTAAGCAAGGATGAATCATATTTCTTTCCAGTTTTTATCTAAATCCAGTCAATTTGAGGCAAATTATATTGCTTGACCGGGACTTCCGCCAATTCATAAAAATGTTTGAGGAAAGACTCATATTGTTGGGATGATTTCGTAATTGAAGATATCTTATCTTCCAGTTCATTGGATCTTGATTCCGTTGTTTTGGAAAAATACTCTTCGACTGTTTCAAAATAATGAATCGGAAACAGCATTCTCGAATATAACAACCGAGCAGAGAAACTCGAAAACTGCTCTACATTCTGATATTCATGAAAAAAATGCGCAATGCCTCGCTGATAAGTATGTTTGTTTTGAAAATAGTGTTCCCTCACCCATTCTGCCACATCCCTTGTTCCATGGTCGAATACCCAATCAAACGGATTTTTCATCCAATTATTGCTTTTCCAGGTATCATGTAAAAATCGTTCATAGCATACCGTTCCACTGTCGACAAGTTGTGGGGTATCATCAATTTCCGTGTCGACTAAATATTGAATCGCATTTTCACCTAATACCATATAATAGGGAAAGGTTTCTACAAATAATTTTTCAAACTGGTTATCCGGATGGGCGTTCAGCTTATCCTTCCAGATCATTTCTAATTGATCAATCCTTTGTTCCCAGAGCTCTTTCCATTTACCAATTCTTGAACATGTTCGAATCGTTTCATTAATATCTCTCCCACGCTGATGAAATCTCGCTAAACGCCGGCCCGGGTTGAAATTTTTCGGACCTTCCAATGCCTCATTAGCAAGGAGGATAAATAATTGCTCATCCGCTTCCGAAACATAACTGCCATGATTTGCAAGGACAAAGGCTGAAACATGACGATCTCCCTGTGAAATCAGATGCTGAGACATTTTATGACGTTCCACTAATTCCTCTTGTTCCACATTTTCTATTGGAACAATGCTGTAAAACATATTTCCAGAACGAAAGCTAGGAAACCGGCTATTGGCTTCCTCTCGCTCTACTTGTATACCGTAATTATTAAAAATGATTTCTTCTATCATAAAATTGCCCCTTTCATCAAATGGATAAAAATAGAAATATTTGGACATTATATACTTATATATATGTGGAATAACCCGTTTTCTGAATGATTATCGAAACCTTATTAGGAAATAAAAGCATGTTTCAGGATTTTCAGTTTTACCACAGTACTACTAGCGTTAGAACTATCCCTTAAAATATAGAGAAATGGGTGAAGACCATGGCTAATATTGAACAATCAATATCTGAACAAACGGCTCGAAGATGGCTAAGTGAACGGGGAGTGAAACTAGAGGATATTGCAGAGCTTGTCATGTATCTGCAAAAAAGCTACCATGAAAATCTTCAAATGTCTGATTGCCTTCACAATGTCGAACGGGTAATCTCTAAACGCGAGGTCCAAAATGCTATCTTAACCGGCATACAGTTGGATATTTTAGCTGAGAAAAAATTGCTTGAAGAGCCTCTACAAAGCATCATTGAAATAGATGAAGGACTATATGGAGTCGATGAGATATTAGCCTTATCGATTGTAAATGTGTATGGATCTATCGGTTTTACGAATTATGGATTTATCGACAAGCAAAAACCCGGTATCTTGAAATATTTAAACGATAAAAGCACAGGTAAGGTCCATACTTTTTTAGACGATATCGTCGGTGCTATTGCTGCTGCCGCATCAAGCCGACTTGCCCATCGAACTAAAAATGTTGAATAGTGGACACCACCTTTAAACAATCGGAGATAAATTTTTTCATCTCCACAAATTCCCCTTAATTTTGAATATATGCTGAAATTTTATGATACATCTAAATTCCAGTTCCATAAAAAAATCCAGGGCTGCTTTCGCAGGCCTGGATTTTTTTATTCGAAGTGCCATAGGTCGAGCGTGTCCACCACATATGTAGGCTGCTTCTCATATTGCTCTAAGCGTTCTTTTGTTGTTACACCTGTATGTACAAGTAATGTATCGATACCTGCGTTAAGGCCAGCCAAAATATCCGTATCATAATTGTCGCCGACCATGATTGTTTCTTCTTTTGGTACACCCAATACTCTTAGCGCCTGCTCTACTATGACGGATTCAGGTTTTCCAATGAATATCGGCTGTACCTGAGTAGAAACAGAGACAACGGACGTCAACGCGCCATTTCCCGGTAATAGACCCTGTTCAGTAGGGATGGCAATATCACCATTAGTTGAAATGAAAATGGCGCCATTTCTCACTGCAAGACAAGCTTTTGACAGTTTTTCGTAATTAACGCCACGGTCGATACCCATCACAAGAAAGTCAGGAGATTCATCAACAAGATTCATTCCCTTTTCCTTAAGAGCCTCGATAATGCCTTCTTCACCAACTACATAAACGGATGCATCTTCTTTTTGTTCAGCAATGTAATTCGCTGTAGCCATACTTGTCGTGAATACCTGGTCATCTTCAGTTGAAATACCAATGCTTCTTAATTTATCCGCTACCTGTGCCGGAGTCCGGGAAGAGTTATTGGTTACGAATAAATAAGGGATATCTCTTTTTCTTAGTTCATTAATAAAACCTGCTGCTTCTGCAATTTGTTCGGTTCCACGGTACATCGTGCCATCTAAATCAATTAAATATCCTTTGTACGATTTCATTTGAATTCCCCCTTACCTAACCAAACTAATTTTTAAAAGCTGAAACAGGACCCAATTCGTTTGTTAAATAGTTTCTTACCAAATCAGGGAATTGTTTAAATGCCTCTATGTTTTCCTCGAATACGGAAAGTAGTTCTTGATGGTTCACTTCAATGAAATCCTGAACTAGCATTTTTCTTAGCGGCAGCACCTTTTTAAATTGTATGGCGATAACTTCGGAAATGACTTTTTCATCATGAAGGATATCAATAATATCTTCGTAACTGCCTGGATCACGCATAATAAAACCATCAATTACTGCATTCCCTACATCCAACACAGAATCGATGGAAGTGTGTATGAGCCTTTCGACGATAAGCTCCGAAAGGTCTCCATCCCAATTATCTTGCCCTTCAAAAAGCCCAAGCTGTTTTTCAAGAAATCCTAAAATCTGTTCAATTTTTTGTCGGTCTACAAAGTACATTCTTTCCAGATCCTTTCTGATCTAAGATGACACATGAATTTTATCTACAATTGAAGGTCTAGCCTAGTAATAGCCCAGTACCAAATCAACCTTATACCTTGATAATACCATAGCTTCTCCAATACTCTCAATTCCTTGGGCTACAACTACTGACCCATTCTCTTTGGCAATCATGTAATTTGGTCATTTCATCAGAAATTTCATACTAAATACTCTCTCTAAAAAAGTAGTACCTCCATAGTACTCCAAAAATGTCTGTTCCCCTATTGCAGTCACTTTGTTATGATGGAACTACCAAAATGCAGATATGAAGGGGATGATAATGTGGAAGAACGTTTTTATTTATACAATGACGTGGTTGACTCCAAAACCCGGTTTATAAGTTTTATGGGTGAGGAATCAAGATTTGATTTGGCCATTACGACTACCGACCGCTTTTATGGCAAGAAGCTTGTATTAAACATGCAGAGTAACCGTTTCGCGATTATTGGACCGGATGATTTAGAAGAGGAAGGCTATCTTGAACATGCATTTCAGTTAACAGAAGCGGAAGCAGAGGAACTAAGTCACTTTTTAATGGAAATCGTATAAATGCTAAAGTTTTTTTCTTTAACGGGAAAACCTACTGAATGTACGATTACATGAGGAGGGTTTACCTTGGAAAAAGAAGAGGAAACATACCACGATTTCTCCAATGTTGAAAAGCAGCGGGATTTTTTACTTCCTGAAGAATTTCCCGAAGGACCTTTTGGATCCACAATAGCACAAGATGCCCCTGTCGAGAATAAAAGTACACCATGGCAGGAAGGACAACGATCTCAAAGTGCCTTTAATTTTGAAAATAAATCATTGCACGAAGACTTACCGCGCAAATATCCTGGTGCTCATCCGACACATGATGATCCGGAAAAGCCTGAACAGCCCCCTTATGAAGGATATGGAAGCTCTTAAAGTTAAAGGCCAGAATGCATTCTGGCCTTTTTTATTTCTTTATTTTTTTCACAACAAAATATGGACAGCCAAAATTGCAGTACTCATATAAATATTCGCTAAGCGTACTTATTTTTGTATCGAAGGTTGCTTTCTGATTAGAATCATCAAAAAATCCGCGCAGTCTCAATTGACCGTAACCCCAATCCCCTACGATAAAATCATACTTCGTTAAAATCTCACTGTATCTGGCTTTAAACGCTTCTTCGTTATAACCTTCTCTTTCGTCTTCGATTATTTCATAGGTCAGGTTATTGATGTTAATCATTCATTTCACCTCTCAAAAATACATTCCTTCTTTAAATTATAACTGATTCCCCATCAATTACTAAGCGAAAATTAGAGAAATATGTTCATCCTAAGGTTACAGGGGGTGTTTTTTAATGAAAAAAACAATAATAGCAGTAGGTTTAAGCTCAATTATTGCACTAACCGGCTGTGCTACTAATAAAGATAAAGAACAAGGTATGGGTCCCAACAATAATGCCGATAATCCTACAAATGTAAATAATCCAACTCAATATTATGACGAGGATTATCGTAATCATGACAACAAAAGTGATGATTTTGGTTTTACCCGGACCAATAAAACGACCATTAAGGGCCGTAACATTTCTAATAAAACAGCTACCGTTGACCGTGAACAATTGTCTGATATTATTTCAACACTAAGCGTTCAGCTTCCAAATGTCAATGATGCCGCTACCCTCGTAACTGATGAGGAAGTTCTTGTCGTATATGATACAAATACCAAGAATCGAACCGACACCGCGGATCAAGTGAAGCGTACGGCAATGTCTATCGTCCCTCGCTACTATCATGTTTATGTCAGTGATGATCCAACACTTGCCCAAAATGTCGAAAACTTCGCAACTCTGCAGTCCGACAGCAAAGGTGTCGACTATACTATCGAAGAGACCATTAAACGCATGCTAAAGTCACCTCAAGGACACAAAATGAGTGATGTGGAAAACGAGAACGGTGAAATGGTTAACGATAAAAGTGATCATCATGATAACATCCAACAAAAAACGGACAATTTTTAATTATCTAATTTACTGATTAAGTAAATGAATAAAAGGAAAGGACCGAATATTTTCGGTCCTTATTTCTTTCTATTTCAATAATTCTTCACCTTTAATTTGCTTATGTTTTGCTGCGGCATTAACCTGTTCATCTGCATGATAAGAAGAACGGACAAGCGGACCGGATTCACAATGACTGAAGCCTTTTTCCAGTGCCCTCTCTTTCAATTCATTGAACTCTTCTGGTGTGTAGTATTTCAACACCTTTAAATGTTTTTTAGTCGGTTGTAGATACTGGCCGATCGTCATGATATCCACATTATTTGCCCTTAGGTCATCCATTGTTTCAAGGATTTCCTCCCTCGTTTCACCTAAGCCGACCATTAAACTCGACTTCGTTGGAATCTCAGGATACATCTCCTTGGCTCTTCTTAAAAGCTCCAAAGAACGTTCATATTTAGCTTGCGCCCGCACTCGGTCGGAAAGGCTTCTGACTGTCTCAATATTATGGTTCAGAATGTCAGGTTTAGCATCCATCAATATCTTGATATTATCATACACTCCGCCCATATCTGATGGTAATACCTCAATCGATGTAAATGGATTTTTGCGTCGGATAGCACGAACCGTTTCAGCGAAAACTTCAGCGCCACCATCCTTTAAATCATCACGGGCAACAGCCGTAATTACAACATGTTTTAAATTCATCAATACAACGGAATCTGCAACGCGTTCAGGTTCAGCCCAATCTAATTCGTTTGGACGTCCAGTTGTAACAGCACAAAAGCGGCACGCTCTTGTACAGATTTCACCTAAAATCATAAATGTGGCTGTTCGTCTAACTGCCCAGCATTCATGAATATTCGGACATTTTGCTTCTTCACAAACAGTATGCAGATTTTTCTCCCGCATCATATTTTTTAAACCAATGTAATTCTCATTGGTATTAAGCTTTATTTTTAACCAATCTGGTTTACGAAGAATTTCTTTATTTGTAGCAGACATGAAAATGTCACTCCATTCTATAGAAATTAACACACCCTACTTTAACAATAATAATACATTTAGACAAGTTATAGGGAGTTTCCCATCATTTATTTTTCATGTTTAAAGCTAAATCAGTAAAACTTATAAAAGATAGACAAACTGATGTCTTTATAAATACGGATAGCAATATGAAAGGAGCCTGCCCCGTTGAAAAAAGTATTCCTTTTTACCCTAGCTTGTTTGTGTTTTTTGAATACCCAAAGCCTAGTTGCAAATGCTGCTGACACCCCTGATCCTTATCCAGGGAGAATGGAGCTTTATAAAAACATGGAAACAACTCTCCAAATTCCTTGGTATTATCTAGCAGCAGCTGATCAATATGAGCATAGCCTGAGACTTGCCCGCAGGGACCTAGAGCCGGCAAAGGGCCTAATAGGGATTAATATTGAACCTTCTAAGTGGAGAGGGGCTCTTAATCCCAACTTAAATGATGTAAATCCGCTTACAATCACATTTTTTGATGGCTTAGGTCAAGATGGGAATGGTGACGGGAAAGCTGATATTACCAATGATACAGATCGTTTATATGCCTTTGCAAAACATCTTCTTAATTACGGAACTGACGAAGATAATATCCGGATCGGCCTCTGGAATTATTATAAACGAGATAAAACAGTTAGCATAATTATCGGCAACTCCATGATTTATAAAAAATATGACCGGCTGGATTTGCAGGAGAAAGCTTTCCCTGTTCCAGTAAGGACTCATTATACGTATTTAAATACATGGGGAAGTGCTCGTGGGTGGGGCGGCAGGAGAATCCATGAGGGAACTGATATTTTTGCAGACTATAGCCTTCCTGTACGGTCAACAAGCTATGGAATTGTTGAAATGAAAGGCTGGAATAAATTCGGAGGGTGGCGAATTGGTATTCGTGATTTAAATAATACGTATCATTACTTTGCCCATTTAAGTGGTTTTTCTGATGGATTAAAAGTCGGCCAAATCGTTGAGCCTGGCCAAATAATCGGTGGTGTCGGCAGTACGGGTTATGGTCCTCCAGGTACATCCGGTAAATTCCCCCCACATCTTCATTACGGAATGTACAAAGACAACGGAATAACAGAGTGGAGCTTCGACCCATACCCTTATTTAAAGATGTGGGAAAGGAAAGATTTAGCGAAAAAGCAAAAGTGAGCAGCGGGAAATTTTCCGCTGCTTTTTTTTGAAACGAACATAAACCCCTGAACTTTACGCATAAGTATTAGTAAAGGGGGCTAAAGCGTGTTCCGAAAAAGATTTCGCCCAAAAAAATTCCGAAAAAAGGGACCTCTTCCTACCCGAAAAGTATTTCTCTATTCTTTTATCCTTTTTATCATATCGAGCATCTCTACACTCTGGTATGTTGATAAAGCAATCGAACCCGTTATCATGAGCGTGGCTGAAAAAGAAATCACGCGTATTGCTACAGAAACGATTCATGAAGCTGTTGATGAGAATATATCAAAGGTTGATATGAAAGAAATGATCACTACCAGCAAAGGCGGTGAGGGGGCCCCTTCTTCTTACAGCTTCAATCCAACGATTTATAGTGAATTGAGATCCAACATTACTAAGGATATTCAAAATAAATTAGGAATCAAAAAAGGAAACCCTTTTACTGAAACCGGCAAAGCGAAACTCAGTGATGAACAATATAAAAGCGTTGTGTACTATATACCTCTTGGTGTAGTTACCGGAAATAACCTTCTTTCAAATTACGGACCTGAGATTCCTGTGAAAATGTCTGTCATTGGAAACGTTGAATCAGATTTAAAGACCAAACTGACCAACGCTGGTATCAATAACATTTATTATGAATTAACCGTTGATTTTAATGTCAATATTCAAATTGTCATCCCCTCACTATCTGAGGAAACTAAGGTGAGTCAGGAAGTAAAGGTTGGAGATATACTGATTAATGGTGACGTACCTAGTTATTACAGCAACGGAAGCGGCTCAGTCCCTCCGGCCATTATGAAGGATAGCAAGGAATAAAAAAACAGCTTAACCAGTAACAGGTTAGGCTGTTTCTTGTATGTTTAGGCATTTCCTAATCAGCAAGTGCAGGTTTTTCTTCAAATTCACTTCATAGGGCTCTACTACCTGTTCACCATTTTCCTCAAGGATTCGTATCATGGGACGGTCTCCTATTCCCTCATTTTGAGCAGTCACGACCCCTTTTCTCCCATCATTCAATTCAATAAATAGTCCATTTGGGTATATAGCAACCGCCCGGCGGAAAGCCTCAATGATCGTATTATCAAACTTCTTTCCTGCTCCCGCATAAAGAATTTCCAAGCCCTCATGCGGCATCATAGCCTTGCGGTAAACCCGGTTAGACGTAACGGCATCAAACACATCAGCCACGGCAATAATCTTACCGAAATAATGGATTTCATCCCCTTTGATACCACCGGGATAACCAGATCCATCTAATCTTTCGTGATGCTGATAAGCACAATTCGCAACTAGGAGTGATACAGTGTGTACATTTTTTATAAGTTGGAACCCATACTCGGCGTGCTTCTTGATTTGCTCAAACTCTTCTTCTGTTAACTTACCGGTTTTTCGTAAAGTATCCACAGGGACAAGTATTTTCCCGACATCATGCAAGATCGCTCCAAGCCCAAGAGCTTCTAGATTCTTTTTATTTATGTTCAATTCCATCCCAATTGCCAGTGTATATAAGGTCACATTAAAGGAATGAGTAAAAATATAATCATCATATGTATAAACATCAGCCAATAGAGTCAGTAACTCTTTATTCCTGTTCAACTCTTCCATGATGTTTCGAACTATTTGAGTGAACTTAACGTCGGCCTTCTCTATCGTAAACGAACCATCCAGCTTCATATTTTTTTTCAAGTCCAGAAAAGTGCTTTCTATCGTTAGAATAGCGTCTCGCCTTAATCCCCCAGCGATTGTAGGCGCAGGAATAATGTCATCCGTCCTTGAGTCTTGAATGTAGACAAAGGGAATATTAAGGAAAATCATTCGATTAATCATGTTCTGCGTTAATGTTAGGCCCTCAGCCAATAGGATATTACCCCGCTCATTATAGATGCTTTTACCGAGCTTGGCTCCTGGGGTGAGAGACTCTGTAATAGATAGCCTCATAATTATACTCCGTTTCCCCATTCAAGATTTGTAAATCCACGTTCATATTCCTTTATAAGGATTATCGGACAATATCTAGAAAAATCAATCTGTTATTGTACATATTTACAAAAAAAATATTGATTTATCTAGGTGAATTAAAAACAAGGCTCCCTCTAGATAAAGGAAAGCCCTCCTGATTAAATCATTTTCATTAATGCCTTTTTTCCAATCATCCCTGGATGAATGCCCTTTTCCGCGGCCTCCCAGGTAACCGATTCAAGTGGTGCATCTAAAAGCTCTTCAATCGACTTAACACCGGTTGCCCTTCCTGCAAGGATTTTACGATTTTTCAATTTATCATTTAGTAGTCCGATATCTAGAGCACCGCACATTATATACCCTTTCTCGGACGCGACAGCAATCAAATTGGTTTTGGGCAGTTGGACAGAAATAGCTAGGAATGTATGATTTTCAAGTATTATTGGCATCATGTTAATCAATTGGTTTCGCCCCTTTCTTCCCCATACTTTATGAAAAAAAGGGAGAAACCGTGTTTATAGCCTATTCATTCGGATATACTTTTTTCAACTTCCATAATAGGATATCCCGTAAAAATTCCGGCAATAAGTAATCTTTTCGATTAGAGCGCTGGATACTTGGAAAGAAGTGCCCAAACGTGAACATATCCGGTATCGCAAGTTTATAGGACTTATGAGGCTGAAGCTTTTCCCCATTTATAAGAATCTCTTTTACTATTCCATTTGTAACTTCTTTAAATTCTATTTGATCATAATGCATGACTCCCATGATTTTCCCACGGAAACCGAACCCCTTTATCTGAATATGAGGCCACTCCTCATTTCTCGATTGCATTAAGATTTCCTTTAATTCATTACCGTTAACCTCAACGATGCATGGATTAATCGGGTGTGGACAGATTCGGTGAATATCTCCTTTTGTGACAGGTCCCTTTGGCAAACCATCAAGTAGAAGGCCTGCATTCAAAAAGGTACAATCTGCCTCACTCCACTCCCTTAAAGCCTCCCCAAGGATTTCAGTAAGCGGACTAACTTTAAACCATTCATTTTCCAAAGACTCGGGTAAGTTTACTGCGACTTGTTGAAGAGTCTCTCCTCCGGCCTGGTACATCTCTTCAATCCAAGATCGTTCATCCTCTAATTCTGGAAGATCGTTTGTATCATAGAGAATAGCCCTCTTTTTACAGACTTTCATTTCTTCATTGACGGACATTTCTACCTGTCCAATAAAAAAGCCATATTTCCCAGCACCACAAAGAAGCGTATTATTAACTAATTTGCCTTGATGAAGTATGTGATGGGTATGTGCACCAAGAATTACATCAATCTCGGGAAAGTCCTCTGCCATTCTTTCGTCATCATGAATGCCTAGGTGGGAAAGTATAATGATTGCATCTGCTTCACCTTTAATCTTATGTAGCTGTGTCTTTAATTCCGTAAATGGTTCGGTTAGTTCCCAACCCATTGCTGAATAAAACTTTTGAAAATAAGCAGTCAATCCTATCATGGCAATCTTTGTACCTTTTGCCGTCGTATGTATCCAATAAGGCAGCGCCCATTCCGGTCTTTCATTATTCTGGTTATAGATATTGGCTGCCAGCACTTGGAACTTTGCATTCTCATATAAGGAGTCTAACGCTTCATGCGGCAAAGTGATTCCTTCATTATTGCCGATTGTTACATATTGATAACCCGCTTCATTCAGCAGTTCAATATTTCCTTTCCCTAAAGTACCTTCTGTATATGGGTGCCAGCGATCAACATGATCTCCTATATCTAGTATGATCGCTTCTTCTCCCGTTTCTTGATGAAGTTGTCTTCTTTCTTTAAGAAACTTATCAATACGAGGCCAGTTTTCAAAATGACTATGAAGATCATTGGTGTGATATATATGAATGATTTCTGACATTTTTTCCTCCTCGTTATCCTGTAATACCTTGGTATATAAGACGTAGACCAATGATTATCAGCACAATTTTCAACATATTTTCGAGCGATGTACTTTTTAAGCGTGTATTAATAAATGCACCCAATTTTGCTCCAAACCAGGCTCCGGGAATAAGGGCAAAAGCATATGGCCAATTTACATTACCAAGCGAAATATGTGCAATCGAATTAGTAATGGAAGACAGAAACACCATGAACATCGACGTCGCTACAGCCATATGCGGCGGGAAGAAGAACATCAGTATCATTACTGGAACCATTAAGGAACCTCCGCCAATCCCAAATAAACCGGAACTGAATCCAACGACGAAAGCAATTAATATCGCTACCAGAGGGTAATATCCATAAGAAGATACTTGTCCATTTTTATTTTTATACGTTTTTACGACCTTCCCTGTTCCAGGTTTGAATACCATAGGCTTCAGGCGGCCTTTTACTAATAAAACCAAAGCCATTAATACCATGAAGATTCCAAAGTACAACGAAAAGGCTTCCACATCAAGTTTTTTATTAACATAGGCTCCAATTATTCCTCCAGGAGCACTGCCTATAAAGAAAATTAAGCCCGCCTTATAATCGACTACTTTATGCTTCATATAGGATAAAGTAGAAGATAACCCGGTAAAAATCATAATAACAGTTGAAACACCGACGGCGACTTGAGGTGTTAGTTCATCGATAATATCTGTCGATGTACCTAGAAACAAAAGGGAAGGTACTATGATTATGCCGCCACCCAGGCCAACGAGAGAGCCGATTGAGCCTGCTAATAACCCGATACCCACTAATACTAACCATACCATGAAGAAATCCGCCTTTATCTGTTTGTGGGCCTCGCGATCCCTTACTAGTTTGTCACATCAGCTAATTTACTAATTATATAATGACGCTTAAAACAAACCAAGCTGCTTAGGGGCTAGCCCTTCATATTCTATACCAAGCATCTCAATCATCTGCTTCGCATTATCTGCGGCATCTCCGCCTGAGTTATTATTGAAAAGGACATATATATCCTTACTCTGTTTTTCTAATTTCCTGATTTTCTCCACCCATTCGGTCAATTCCTGATGATTGTATCGGTATAAATAACGAACTTCCCGCCAATTATCCCCCGAAGAAGGTTTTTGCCAACCATGGATATTGCGGCCATGAAGGCGAACTAAGGTTTTATCTGGATGTATAGACTCGAGCACAATAGGAATGGACCCTTCTCCTGCCTGCGGCTCATCACATACAGTATGAATCCAACCTTCCTTTTGGACAAACTCCAGGGTTTGCTGATACATGTTGGGTCTGTACCAGCTTTGATTCCGGAACTCAATAGCTACTGGAGTATCCCCCATCTCTGCTTTGCACCACCGTAAATAGTTTACATTCTCCCGCTTACAATCAAACCATGGTGGAAATTGAAACAGCACCATTGCTAGCTTGCCGGCTTTTTGATAGGCTTCAAGAGAGTCACGGAAAGCTTTAAACATTTCTTTTTTATTTTCAAAAGGAATTTCTCCACGCTGATGCCCTGTTATCCCTTGATAGGCTTTTACAACAAATTGAAAAGGAACCGGTGTCTCGGATACCCACTTTTCACTGTTCCTCTTAGGCTGGACCGCATAAAACGAAGCGTCCACCTCCACAACAGGAAAATGAGCCCCATACTCTTTCAGCTTATCACGTTGGGACACCCCGTCACGATACAAACTATCATGATCCCCCCAACCAGTCACCCCAACATAAATCATCTGCACCACTCCTTTTAGGGGTCAGACCCCATTTCCCGAATTATTTCCCAAAAGAAAAAGCCTGCCGGATCTACCTGGCAGGCTTTTTATATGAATCGGTTATTCTAAAATGCACTACAGGCAAGTTAGTCGGTTATTATCCGATTGAGCCTTCCATTTCGAACTTGATCAGACGGTTCATTTCAACCGCATATTCCATTGGAAGTTCTTTTGTAAATGGTTCGATGAAGCCCATAACGATCATTTCTGTTGCTTCTTGCTCGGAGATTCCGCGGCTCATCAGGTAGAACAATTGCTCTTCTGATACTTTGGATACCTTCGCTTCATGTTCAAGAGAAATGTTGTCATTCAGGATTTCATTGTAAGGGATTGTATCAGATGTAGACTGATTATCCATGATTAATGTATCACACTCAATGTTAGAACGAGCTCCATCCGCTTTACGTCCAAAGTGAACGATACCACGGTATGTTACTTTTCCGCCTTGTTTTGAAATTGATTTTGATACAATAGTTGAAGATGTATTTGGCGCAAGATGAATCATTTTTGCTCCAGCATCTTGGTGTTGACCTTTTCCAGCAATAGCAATAGATAATGTCATACCACGAGCACCTTCACCTTTTAAGATGACAGCAGGATATTTCATTGTCAATTTAGAACCGATGTTTCCATCAATCCATTCCATTGTTGCATTTGCATCACAAACCGCACGTTTCGTAACCAGGTTAAACACGTTGTTTGCCCAGTTTTGAATCGTTGTGTAACGGCAGTAAGCATCTTTTTTAATGACGATTTCAACAACCGCACTATGAAGAGAGTTAGTTGTATAAACAGGTGCTGTACAACCTTCTACATAGTGAACAGATGCTCCTTCATCCACAATGATTAGCGTACGTTCGAATTGACCCATGTTTTCAGAGTTGATTCGGAAATAAGCTTGAAGCGGAGTATCTACTTTAACACCTTTTGGTACATAGATGAAAGATCCGCCTGACCATACAGCTGAATTCAATGCCGAAAACTTATTATCAGTAGGCGGGATTGTTTTACCGAAATGCTCACGGAAGATATCTTCATTTTCACGAAGTGCAGAGTCCGTATCTTTAAACACGATACCCAAATCTTCTAATTCTACTTTCATGCTGTGGTAAACTACTTCGGATTCATATTGAGCAGAAACACCTGCTAAATATTTTTGTTCTGCCTCAGGAATTCCTAATTTATCAAAAGTTTGTTTGATTTCATCAGGGACTTCATCCCAAGATTTCTCTGATTTCTCTGATGGTTTAACATAGTATGTGATTTCATCAAAGTTCAAGCTTTGCATGTCGCCGCCCCATTGAGGCATTGGCATATTGTAAAAATGCTCCAATGATTTCAAACGGAAATCAAGCATCCATTGCGGTTCATTCTTCATTCGAGAAATTTCTTCCACGATTTCTTTTGTCAGACCACGCTTTGAACGGAAGATGGAAACATCTTTATCCGCAAAGCCATATTTATAATCGCCGATTTCAGGCATTTTCTTAGCCATAGCTCGTATTCCTCCATTTCAAATGGCTGAATCTACAACAGCTCATTTAAATTTATTTATTCCTTTAATCCCTTTTCCATGGCTTTCCAAGCTAGAGTTGCACACTTGATACGGGCAGGAAATTTAGAAACTCCTTGAAGGGCTTCAATATCCCCAAGGTCGATCTCATCATCATACTCTTTTCCCTGTATCATTAAGGAAAATGTCTGGGACATTGCTAGAGCGGTATCAACGTCTTTGCCCTTAATGGCTTGAGTCATCATAGAAGCTGAACTCATGGAAATGGAACAACCATCACCATCGAACTTAACATCGCTGACTTTGCCATCTTCAATCTTCATCGTTAAACGAATCCGATCGCCGCAAGTTGGATTATTCATATCGATTGTCATGCTACCATCTTCTAGCATACCCTTATTACGTGGTTTCTTATAATGATCCATAATGACTTGACGGTAAAGTGTATCTAAGTTATCAAAAGACATTACTGAAATACTCCTTCGTTTTAACAAGCCCGGACACAAGCTTATCAATATCTTCTTCCGTGTTGTAGAGATAGAAACTTGCTCTTGCTGTCGATGATACGTCAAGCCATTTCATTAATGGCTGTGCGCAGTGATGACCGGCACGGACAGCAATTCCATCTGCATCAAGAACGGTAGCGACGTCATGTGGATGAACGTCATTAATATTAAAGGTTATTACACCTGCACGCTTTTCTGCATCTTTAGGACCGTAAATAGTCAGTCCTTCAACTGCAGACATTTTCTCCATTGCATAAGCTGCAAGTTTATGTTCATGCCGTTCAATATTATCCAAGCCGATTTCTTCTAAGAAATCAATTGCAGCCCCAAGGCCAACGGCGCCGGCAATGATTGGGGTACCACCTTCGAATTTCCACGGGAGTTCTTTCCATGTAGACTCATACAAACCTACAAAATCAATCATCTCTCCACCAAATTCAATCGGCTCCATTTTTTCAAGAAGTTCTTTTTTACCATATAAAACGCCGATACCTGTTGGACCGACCATTTTATGACCTGAGAAGGCAAAGAAATCACAATCCAAATCACGAACATCCACTTTTAGATGCGGAGTGCTTTGTGCCCCATCCACAACCATGACAGCATGGTGTTCATGGGCAATTTTTGCGATTTCCTTCACAGGGTTGATAACACCAAGCACATTGGAAACCTGCATAATGGAAACGATTTTCGTTGCATCTGTAATTGTAGCCCTCACATCATCAAGGGAAATCGTTCCATCCTCTTGAAGCGGAATATATTTCAGTACAGCACCTTTTTCTTTAGCCAACTGCTGCCACGGAATAATATTACTGTGATGCTCCATGTAAGAGATAACAATTTCGTCGCCCTCTTTTACATTTGCTCCACCGTAACTTCTTGCTACAGTATTTAAAGAAGTTGTTGTTCCTCTTGTAAAAATGATTTCTTCTGTAGAAGAAGCATTAATGAATTTACGCACCTTTTCACGTGCACCTTCATACGCATCCGTAGCTTTTGTTCCAAGTGTATGCACCCCGCGGTGAACATTCGAGTTGTATCCGCGGTAATATTGCTCAATCGCTTCAATCACTGCAGCCGGTTTTTGAGAGGTTGCAGCACTATCTAAATAAACTAATGGCTGACCATTGACTTCTTGATCTAATATCGGAAAAAGCTTACGAATTTCGTATGGGTTCATTACTGTACTTTCCTTTCAATGACCGCTACTAATTGTTTTTTAACTCCTTCAATTGGAAGCTGGTTAACAACAGGGGCCAAGAATCCGTGAATGACAAGTCTTTCTGCTTCTTTTTTAGTAATACCACGACTCATTAAATAATAAAGTTGAAGCGGGTCAACACGTCCGACAGAAGCTGCATGCCCAGCCGTTACATCATCTTCATCAATTAAAAGGATTGGATTGGCGTCTCCGCGTGCTTTTTCACTTAACATCAGTACGCGTGACTCTTGTTCAGCATTGGCCTTTGTAGCACCATACTCAATTTTCCCAATTCCATTAAAAATGGAGGATGCGCCGTCTTTCATAACACCGTGCTTAAGGATATAGCCCTCAGAGCGTTTGCCATAATGAATAATGGCTGTCGTAAAGTTTTGTTTTTGTTCCCCGCGGCCGACTACAACGGTTTTAGTATCACCGTGAGAGCCATCGCCCATTAGATATGTTGTGTTATCTGAAATCGTATTTCCATCGTTCATTAGGCCAAGTGCCCACTCAATACGAGCGTCACGTGCTGCAACTCCACGGCGGTTAACATATGTCGTAAAACCTTTCGAAAGGGTATCAACAGCTCCATATTCCACTTTGGCATTCGCATTTGCAAATACTTCAGTTACGATATTAGCAATACCTTCGTTAGACTCAAGGCTTGAGAAGTAGTTCTCTACATATGTTACAGAGCTATTATCTTCTGCCACGATTAAAACGTGGTTGAAAAGTGTAGTTTCAGGGTTATCCAACAAAAATACTGCTTGAATTGGATCTTTGATCTCTACATTTTTTGGAACATAAAGGAATGCACCACCGTTAACTAATGCAGCATGTAATGCTGTTAAACGGTGCTCATCTATTTTAACTCCGTCCTTCATGAAATATTTTTGTACGAGCTCAGCATGGTCACGAGCCGCTGTAAAAATATCCGTGAAAATAACGCCTTGTTCTTTTATTTTTGCTGACAAATTAATATGTGCCGGCGTATTATTGCGTTGAATGTATAAGTTTTCATTTCCTTCAATGATGGATTTAATTTCTTCCGGAAGCTCATCTAAAGAGGCAAAAGTTTCACTTTCAACTGTATGAGTCTTGAAAGAAGTAAAATTCCATTTATCGATTTTTGTTTTATCCGGCTTTGGCATTGGGAGCTTTTCTAATTCAGAAAACGCTTGAATTCGAAGCTCAGATAGCCAAGCTGGCTCATTATTTTTAGTTGAATAAGAGCTTATGTCCTCTTGTTCAAACGGTAATTTCGTTTCTGTAGTCATTGCAAATCCTCCTACTTACGCTTCTTCGCCAACAGTTTCGTCTTCAATGCCCAATTCTTGTTTGATCCAATCATAACCTTCTGCTTCTAAACGTGCAGCTAGTTCAGGCCCGCCTGATTTTACAACACGGCCTTGCATCATTACATGTACGTAATCAGGAGTGATGTAATTTAATAGACGTTGGTAGTGAGTGATGATTAAACATCCAAAGTCTTCTCCGCGCATTTCGTTGATTCCTTTTGAAACGACTTTAAGAGCATCGATATCTAGCCCAGAGTCAATTTCATCTAAAATAGCGATTTTTGGCTGAATCATCATTAATTGAAGAATCTCGTTACGTTTTTTCTCTCCGCCTGAGAATCCTTCATTTAAATAACGTTGCGCCATATCTTCATCCATTTCAAGGAATGCCATTTTTTCGTCCATTTTACGGATGAATTTCATCAATGAAATTTCATCGCCTTCTTCACGACGTGCATTGATAGAAGAACGTAAGAAGTCAGCATTTGTAACACCACTGATTTCGCTTGGATATTGCATAGCAAGGAAAAGACCAACACGAGCGCGCTCGTCAACTTCCATTTCCAATACGTCTTCACCATCGAATGTGATGCTGCCGCTTGTTACTTCATATTTAGGGTGACCCATAATTGCTGAAGATAAAGTGGATTTACCAGTTCCATTTGGTCCCATGATTGCATGGATTTCTCCGCCTTTTACTTCAAGGTTAACCCCTTTTAAAATCTCTTTACCCTCAATTGATACGTGAAGATCTTTAACCGTTAATGTAGAAGCTGACATAATAATACCTCCGTGAACTAATTCCTATTTTATTACCAGAAAGTAAAAACTACTTTCTTTACTATTTATTTTTCATAAAAGCATTCTCACTTTATTCTCATTCCAATTTTATAACAAATCCAATTTGGAATCAACTAATATAGATAGGGGTTTCCACTTCTTTCATGATGAAAACCTGTCCTATTGTTACAAACCCTACTGTTATAGGCTATTTACAGCAAATAGAGCCTTATTTTAGCTTTTCTTATTTAAAACTTATTATTCAACAAACCTTCGTTCTTATTAATATATGTCTAAAAAATCTTAATTGGAAGGTACATATTACCTTTGTTAAAGAAAAAAAGGTCTGCTAGGTGCTATGTAAGTTAATCTAATAAGGAAACCCTTATTTTCTAGACCACTTATCATTTTACCTCTACAGACCGATCTTTTAAAGACTCTTTTATATGCTTAACCGTGAATTTTACGTTGTAGGTCAATGACCATTTTGTTGCACTTTTCATGTTCCTTATCTCGTTCTTTCTCAACCTCGATACGGAGGTCTAAATTTCTGCTGTACTCATTATAGCCAATCCCATGTGATAACTGCATCGCTTTTTCCATTTCGCTTGTTACATTTAAATCTAAAGTATTGATAGTGAACCATCCTTTCAAATTTGTGAATTACTTTATTACTCTATTAATTCTATACCCTGTGTTTTCATCTTTAAACAAAAAACGACCTGAAGATTTCCAGGTCGTTCTTTACCATAAATTATTTAGTTGGTACGACTGCACCTTTGTATTCCTTTAGAATAAAATCTTGAATTTCTTTAGAATGTAATACTTCTACTAGCGTTTTGATTTCTTCTTTATTTTCATCACCTTTGTTAACAGCAATAACGTTCACATATGGTGATTCAGAGTCTTCAATAGCAATTGAATCTTTAAGCGGATTCAATCCAGCGTCAATCGCATAGTTAGAGTTGATTAGAACGGCATCCCCTTCGCCACTCTCATAAATTTTCGGAAGTAAAGCTGCTTCATAATTAGCATCAAATTTAAGTTTTTTCTTATTTTCAACAATGTCTTTTGTTGTAGCTGTCGTTTTATCGATGCCTTCTTTTAATGTAATCAGGCCATTTTTTTCTAATAGAGATAACGCACGTCCGTGGTCAGCAACAGAGCTGCTCATAATAATTGTTGCGCCTTCCGGAAGTTTATCAATGCTTTTATATTTTTTTGAATATAGAGCAATCGGCTCGATATGAATTCCACCAGCATTAACGAAGTCATATCCATTTTCTTTAATTTGCCCCTCTAAATATGGAATGTGTTGAAAGTAGTTAGCATCCAATTCTTTATCGTTTAAAGCCTTATTCGGTAAAACATAATCTTGGAACCGTTTAATTTCCAACTCAATTCCTTTTTCTTCAAGAAGAGGTTTAGCTTTTTCAAGAATCTCAGCATGCGGAACATTGGATGCACCTACAACTAATTTTTTCGTTTCCTTTTCTGTATCGCTGCCGCTGTTGTCCTTATCGGTTCCACAAGCAGCAAGAGCAATCGATAAAACAAGTACTAATGCAAATCCTAAAAACTTTTTCATCCTATTCATCTCCCTTTATCTTTTGTCTAATTTAGATGTAATCACATCTCCAATAATTTGAATAATGAAGACGATAATTAGTATAACAATCGTCGCTACAAGTGTAACGTCATTGTGAGTCCTTTGATAGCCGTCTAGATAGGCCAGATTACCAAGCCCGCCTGCACCGATAACCCCTGCCATTGCGGTATACCCAACCAATGCAATCGATGTTACCGTAATCCCTGAAATTAATGCTGGCATCGATTCTGGAAGAAGTACCTTCCAAATGATCGTGCTCGTTTTCGCTCCCATTGATTTAGCCGCTTCAATTACACCTTTATCGATTTCACGGAGGCCGATTTCAACCATACGTGCATAAAATGGTGCCGCCCCGATAATAAGGGCTGGTAAAGCAGCATCCTCACCGATCATAGAACCGACAAGCAATTTTGTGAAAGGTATGAGCAACACAATTAAAATAAGGAATGGAATGGAACGGAAAATATTAACGATAGCACTCATGGTCGTGTTAATTACCCGATTTTCCCACAAGTTACCTTTCCCTGTTAAAAACAGGACTAGCCCTAATAGTATGCCTATAAAAAAGGTTGCTAGTACTGAGATACTAGTCATATAAAGTGTTTCTTTTGTTGCTTCAATAATGTCTTCCCAATATACATTCGGTAATAATTCTTCAAGCATGAGTAATCACCTCCACGCCTACATGCTGTGCTTTAATGAATTCGATTGCGCGGAGCATTTCATCCTCATTGCCATCAAGGTGGATAAATAACGTTCCATATGAACCACTTCTAGTTTGAGATATTTTTCCTTGAACGATATTGACATCCAACTCAAAGTTACGTACCAGCCTAGTAATTAACGGACTCTCTGCATGATCTCCTACGAACGTCAATTGAATTACTTTTCCTGCTGGATAGCGTTCCAGCAAGTGTTCCATTGTTTCTTTTGTTTCTTCAGGCTCTGTTACCTGTTGAACGAAACGCTTCGTCATTTGTTCTTTCGGATTCTTGAAGACTTCCAGGACAGGTCCTTGTTCAACTACTTGACCACTTTCCATTACTGCAACGCGGTGACAAATTTTACGGATGACGTGCATTTCATGTGTAATCAAAACAATCGTTAGACCAAGACGCTTATTGATGTCCACAAGCAATTCAAGTATTGAATCGGTTGTCTGCGGGTCTAAAGCAGACGTCGCTTCATCGCACAGTAGCACCTTAGGATTGTTAGCAAGAGCCCTAGCAATCCCGACCCTTTGTTTTTGCCCTCCGCTTAATTGCGAAGGATATGCCTTTTCTCTTCCTTCAAGCCCAACTAACTTAATTAATTCATTCACACGCTTGATACGCTCATTTTTCGAAACCCCTGCAATTTCTAGAGGAAACGATATATTCTCCTGAACGGTTCTAGACCATAATAAATTAAAATGTTGAAAGATCATGCTGATTTCTTGTCGAGCTTTACGTAGCTTAGCACCTTTGATTTTGGAAATTTCTTTATCAGCCACCACAACGGATCCTTCTGTTGGTGTTTCCAATCCATTAAGCATCCTGATCAAAGTACTTTTCCCTGCTCCGCTGTAGCCAATAATACCGAAAATCTCGCCTTTATTTATTTCAACATTAACATTATTTACAGCCTTAATCGTGTCACTGCTTCCTTTTCCTGTTCGGAATAGCTTACTAACTTTTGTCAATGTAATCATTAATACTCACCTCTTTTATCCAATAAAACCTATGAACTTAGTTGATTTATCTTCATTATCAGCCTGTAAATATGATTTAAAACCGTTTTTCAATATTGCTATACATGTAAAGGTTTTCCCAAACTAAATAGAAAAAACCTTTCTGCATGAGCAGAAAGGCAGGTGAAAAAGCAGGCCTTTCTCTCATCTTCCAAAGCGATTAAACTTTGTGTGAATTGGCACCTTTCCAAGGAAATTTCCTTGTCGGTTGCCGGGTTTCATCGGGCACATCCCTCCACCTCTCTTGATAAGAGCTAATATATAGAATATTTGTACATCATTAAGTTCTTTAGTATGGAGAAATTTTATCATAGATAAAAAAGGAGCGCAATGTATAATATTTCTAGGAAAGAATGAACAGGTCTTTTTTATTAAACAGTTTTAGAAGTTAAGGAGACAATATTCGTCGCTTTTTCAATTGCCTGCTCTAAATCTTCTATTAAATCCTCTACGTTTTCAATACCAATCGATATGCGCACTTGATCAGCACTTACACCCGCTTTTGCTAAACCTACATCATTCAATTGTTGATGGGTCGTACTAGCAGGGTGGATAATTAAACTTTTAGCATCCCCTACGTTGGCTACATGCGACCATAACTCTACCGAATTGATAAGTTTTGCTCCAGCTTCGCGTCCACCTTGAATTCCAAAAGTCACAACAGATCCTGCTCCCTTAGGCAAATATTTATCCGCCAGCGCTTTATCAGGGTGACTTCCATTACTAGGGTGCGAAACCCAGTTCACAGCAGGATGATTTTCCAAATATTGAATAACAGACTTAGTATTCGAAAGATGCTCTTTCATTCTCACATGCAACGTTTCTAGCCCCAGCGTAAACTGGAACGCGCTTTGAGCACTTAACGTCGGCCCTAAATCACGAAGTAATTGCACACGAGCTTTTGTGATAAAGGCAGCAGGGCCGACTGCTTCAGAGTATACAATCCCATCGTAGCTTGGATCCGGTTCCGTAAAGCCAGGGTAGTTTGGTGAGTTCCAGTCGAATTTGCCCCCATCCACGATGATGCCTCCTAAGGTGGTTCCATTTCCCAAGAGCCATTTTGTAGCAGAGTGGATGACAATATCCGCTCCAAAATCAATTGGCCGGCAAAGGTATGGGGTAGCAAAGGTATTATCGATAATGAGTGGTATGCCCGCATTGTGAGCAATGTCCGCTACAGCCTCAATATCAAGAATCCTTAGACTTGGATTTCCAATTGTTTCCGCAAATATAGCCTTCGTTCTAGGCGTGATGGCTTTTTTGAAATTTTCAGGGTCATCAGGAGAGACGAACTTCACTTTTATCCCATATTTAGGAAGAGTATTTTCAAAAAGATTATACGTACCGCCATATAATGTAGAAGCGGACACTATTTCATCTCCTGCACCAGCAATATTTAGGATTGACAGTGTAATGGCAGCCATCCCACTTGCGGTTGCCAGTCCGCCGATACCACCTTCCAACAAGGCCATTCTTTCTTCGAAAACACTGACCGTAGGATTATGAAGTCGTGTATAAATATAGCCATTTTCCTTTAAGCCAAATAAATTTGCTGCATGGTCAGTATCTTTGAACAAGTATGCATTGCTTTGATAAATAGGCACTGCACGTGCACCCGTTTCATCTACTTGCAGACCCCCGTGAACACTCAATGTTTCGAAACGCAACTTTTTCTCTGCCATAAGATTTCTCCCCTTTTTCTATGGATTTAGTTGGATTTAAGAATCAGGCCTTCCTCTTTTAACAAGCAAAAAAACCACTTCATAAGAAGAGGCTTATATACTCTCCTCATCTTCCAGAGCCAATACTCTGTTGGAATTAGCACCGTATATAAATTTATACCGGTTGCCGGGCTTCGTCGGGCCAATCCCTCCGCCACTCTTGATAAGAACTATTAAATTTAGCAGTTACTTTCTTAATTCAAAATATAGCACTTTAGAATTATCCAGTCAATCAATTATTTGAATATTCTTATTTCAATTCCCCATCAACTATATCGTTTATTCACTACTTTTCTACAGCTAAAAAGCCAACCCATATTGGATTGGCTTTTTAGCTTATTTCCTTAAGCACTCCGTACAAATAAGGAACAGACTGAAAGGCATAAATTTTTTTCCGCAGCTGCCCTTCTTTAAATAGTAATAAACAAGGTACACTCTCAATTTCATATGATTCGGCGATTGTTTGGACATAGTTCATATTCATCTTTCCTGCCTTCAAGTCTGGAAAAAGCTCCAATGATATCGTAAGCATCCTAGAAGCCACCTGACAGGTCCCACACAAAGGTGTATATAAATATAAGCAAAAGGTTTCCCCTTCTTCAACAGCACGCCTACAATCTTCTTCTTTCAATTCTTGCATCAATTAGTCGTTCACCCTTTGACTTAAAAATTTCATTTTCACATTCATATTGGCAGATAGGAGCACTGTAGCGATATGATGTTCGGGGGCACTTTCCACTTCTTTGTACATTTTATTGATATACAAGTGGCTTGCTTCTGGCATTTCCCTTCGGAATTGCTTCCGTAGCTTTTCTCCTGAATCATCTGCGTCAAAAAGGAGATAAACATCACGGTCCATCATTTCATCTACTAACTCATCCAGCTTAGTTAATGAAATGGTCCCATTTGTACATCTTATTTCCACATCTTCATTCAAAACGGAGGCAACTTTTCTTCTATCGGAACTGCCTTCTACAATGATAACTTTATCAAATTCGCCCCACTCCATGTCATCACTCCATCTCACGAATTGTGTGCATGCTGCCTTTTTATAAACTGAAAAAGAGAGCAGGCCTATTTAGACCCTCTCTCCTTCATTTTAACCGTTTATCAGGCTATCATATTCTTCAGCGCTCATCAGGTTTTCAACGTCACTGATATTTGATGGTTCAATCACGATCATCCATGCCTTTTCAAAAGGAGATTCATTTACGAATTCAGGATTGTCATTCAACTCTTCATTTACTTCAACAACTTTACCACTGATAGGAGCATACAGCTCAGATACAGTTTTAACAGATTCAACACTGCCAAATGGCTCGTTCGATTTCAATTCAGCGCCAATCTCTGGAAGCTCAACAAAAACGATGTCCCCAAGTTCGGACTGAGCAAATGCTGTAATTCCGATGCGTACTGTTCCATCTTCTGTTTTGACCCATTCATGTTCCTTTGTGTAACGAAGTTCTTTTGGTGTTGTCATCATTAATTCCCTCCATAGTACATCTTATTTTATCTATTACATTATAAGGTAGATTTTTTTTAAAAGTAAGGAATTAACCAAATATTTCGTATTATTTTAGTTCCAAGTCTGTTCGAATTGTTCTTCTTTGAAACCAACTGTCACTTTTGTGCCGTCCGTAACAATCGGCCTTTTAAGAAGCATACCATCAGTAGACAATATATCTAGCATTTCTGCTTCAGAAGCTTCTTTCAGTTTGTCCTTTAAACCCAGCTCCCGGTATTTTTGCCCACTAGTATTAAAAAACTTCTTCAGCTCTAATCCGCTGGTATTATATAGTTGTTCGATTTCTGTTCGAGAAGGCGGATTTTCTACTATATGAATCGCTTCATATTGCAGTTCATGACTATCCAGCCACTTCTTCGCATTACGGCATGTGCCGCATTTTGGGTACCAATATAATGTTAAGCCCATTGTTTCACCACCTATCAATAGAATACCCGTTTTTTCTGTGCAATACAACGAATTCTCCTTGTCTTTCCATCGTGAAAATTTCACACGTAATAAAGGGAATACCCGATTACGGGAATTCCCTTTAAAGGTTGAACTTTGATTATAGTGCGTATTTTTCAGTTTCGATTACCTTAACAGAAGCTTCGCGTTTTTTCGCAATGACATTGATTGGGTTGTGTCTAGTCAACTTGCGAAGTGAAGAAAGCATAATGCGAAGAGTATCGCCTGTTTCAACGGCAATTAACGTTTCTTTTGCATGCTGTTCTATTTCATTGAACGCTTCTTGAACGAAAATTTCAGTGTACAATACCTTTTGTTTATTCTTTTCTAAACCTGTAGTCGCAATTGCTTTTTCTGTACGTAAAACCACAGATTCAGCAGCGTATGCAAGGGATGCGATATCAGCAATGTTAGATAAGATTTCTTGTTCTTGATCAAGTTTCTTGCCGTATTTCTGTGCTGCAAGACCTGCTGCCAAAATACCGATTTTCTTAGCATTTCTAACCAGCATTTTTTCTTGTGCCAATGGCTCATCGCTAGGCTCTTCAGGCATCATCATCATTAATTCCTCTTGCAGTCCCTGTGCTTTTTGTAGAAGAGGAAGTTCTCCTTTAAGTGCTTTTTTCAGGAATGTTCCCGGAACAAGCAAACGGTTGATTTCATTTGTGCCTTCGAAAATCCGGTTAATACGAGAGTCACGGTACGCTTTTTCAATTTCATATTCCTGCATGAAACCATAACCACCATGAAGCTGTACGCCTTCATCTGTTACGTAATCCAATACTTCAGAAGCGAAGAATTTATTCAAAGAACACTCAATTGCATATTCAGCGATCGCTGCTGCCATTGATTTTCCATCTTTCACTTGCTCATCAGTCAGCTTGCTTTGTCTTTGATCATAAAGACCGACGGTACGGTATACAGAGCTTTCTGCTGCATAAATTTTAGAAGCCATCGTTGCAAGTTTTTCTTTCGTTAGGTTAAAGTCAGAAATTTTCGTTTTGAACTGCTGACGTTGATTTGTATAAGCAGCAGTAATTTCAAGAGCGCGTTTAGATCCGCCGACTGCGCCAACACCCAATTTATATCGGCCAATATTCAAGATATTGAAAGCAATAACATGCCCTTTTCCAGCTACGCCAAGAAGGTTTTCAACTGGAACATGTACGTCTTCCAGGATTAAAGTACGTGTAGATGAGCTTTTTATACCCATTTTCTTTTCTTCAGCGCCCGTAGATACACCTTGATATTCACGCTCTACAATAAAGGCAGAGAATTGTTCGCCGTCGATTTTAGCATATACACAGAACACATCCGCAAAACCTGCATTGGTAATCCATTGTTTTTCACCGTTTAAAACGTAGTGAGTACCTTCTGCATTTAATTTCGCTGTCGTTTTTGCACCCAATGCATCAGATCCTGAGCTAGGTTCAGTTAAAGCATAAGCAGCAATTTTTTCGCCCGTTGCTAGCAATGGAAGGTATTTTTTCTTTTGTTCTTCATTTCCAAATAGTACGATTGGCAAAGATCCAATCCCTACGTGTGCACCGTGAGTGATTCCGAACCCACCTGCAAGCGCCATTTTTTCTGTAATTATTGCCGAGCTAATTTTATCAAGACCAAGCCCGTTATATTCTTCAGGAACGTCAGCACCAAGTAAACCGATATCCCCTGCATGCTTCAGTAATTTTACAGAACGGTCGAATTCATGATTCTCTAAATGCTCAACTTGCGGAAGAACTTCATTCACTACGAAATCTTCAGAAGTTTTGGCAATCATTTTATGCTCATCAGAATAATCTTCTGGTGTAAACACTTGATTATACGTAATATCTTCTACTAAAAAGGCGCCGCCTTTTATGAGGTTATCTGTTGTTTGTTTGGACATGTTATTTCCTCCTAAATGATTAATGATGATTAATTATCTTAAGCCCGCCGGAATTGTTGATAAACTTTCGATCGAGATGAAATTACGCTAATAATTCAAATACTCCAGCAGCACCCATACCGCCACCGATACACATTGTAACGACTCCGAATTGTTGGTTTCTGCGCTTCATTTCATGAAGTAGGCTTAATGTTAATTTAGTACCGGAACATCCTAGTGGATGGCCTAGGGCAATAGCTCCACCATTGACATTGACAATCTCTTCATTCAATCCCAGCTCACGAATGATTTGAATGGATTGAGAAGCAAAGGCTTCATTCAATTCAAATAAACCAATATCAGAAAGCTCAAGACCTGCTAGTTTCAAAGCTTTTGGAATCGCAGCGATCGGACCAATTCCCATAATTTCCGGTGGTACCCCTGCTACGGCAAAGGAACGGAACTTACCAAGTGGCTTCATCCCTATTGAAGAAGCTTTTTCTCCATCCATGACCATAACTGCAGCAGCTCCATCACTCGTTTGTGATGAATTTCCTGCTGTAACGGATCCTGTCACAGAGAATGCTGGTCTTAATTTCTTAAGCACTTCAAATGTTGTGCCTTCACGAACGCCTTCATCTTGTGCAAACTGGAATGACTTTTCCTGTAATTTAAGATCCGGACCTACTGAGCGAATGGTTACATCAACCGGAACGATTTCATCTGAAAACTTTCCTTCAGCAATGGCCTTAGCAGCCCTTTGATGACTGCGCACAGCAAATGCATCCTGTTCTTCACGCGAAATACCGTATTTTTTTGCAACGGCTTCAGCTGTGTGACCCATCCCCATATAGTATTCTGGTGCTGTTTCCGCAAGTTGTGCGTTCGGACGGGTTACATGTCCCATCATTGGCAAAAGACTCATGGACTCTGCTCCACCTGCAATGACCGTATCACTTTGGCCGAGCATGATTCTTTCCGCTCCATAAGCAATACTTTGTAATCCGCTTGAACAGTAACGATTAATTGTTATAGCTGGTACTGTGTAAGACAATCCTGCTAACGCACCAATATTTCTCGCCATATTCAGCCCTTGCTCCGCCTCAGGCATTGCGCAACCGATAATTAAATCATCAATAGAACCTTCATAATTTCCAGCACGCTTTAACGTTTCTTTTACAACAAGAGCCCCTAAATCATCTGGTCGAACGTTAGCAAGAGAACCCTTTTTTGCTCTTCCTACCGGAGTCCTTGCTCCAGCTACTATTACCGCTTCTTTCATGAGGATCCCCCTTACTTCATTTTTAAGCTATCAATCTATTAACCTTCATTTGCAATCTAACCGTATTTTCACTTATCCATTAGTTTCGAAGTGGTTTCCCTTTTACAAGCATATGCTGCATTCTTTGCTGAGATTTCGGAGTAGAAATTAGTTTTAGGAAAGCTTGTTTCTCTAGGTTCAAGATATACTGCTCATCTACTTCTGTACCGTATGGAAGTTTTCCTCCGGCCAGGACGTATGCAAGCTCTTTAGCTATAACAAGGTCATGTTCAGATAGGAAGCCGGAAAGGCGCATGGATTCTGCCCCTAAAAGAAGTGTGGCATAACCTGTTTCACCGACCACAGGAATTTTTGTACGAACTGGAGCTGTATACCCTTGGTTATACATGGAGATGACTGCCTGCTTCGCATCATATAATTGATGATCTGCGTTCACACTTATTCCATCAGAAGAATTAAGGAAGTTATTCCCGCGTGCTTCTTCAGCAGAAGTCGAAACTTTTGCCATCGCGACTGTTTCAAATACTTGATTAGCCACTTTCTGCAAATCAAAGGCGACGCCCTTTGGCATATTCTTCAGCGTTTTTACATAAAGTTCTTTTGTTCCGCCACCGCCTGGAATCAATCCAACACCAGCTTCTACAAGACCCATATATGTTTCTGTCGTTGCTTGGATACGTGCAGCAGGAAGAGATACTTCCGCACCGCCGCCAAGTGTCATATTAAATGGCGCTACAACAACAGGTACAGCACTGTACTTAATCTTAAGCATTGCCTTTTGGAATTGGCTGATAACCATATCCAATTCCAAAATATTGTCATCTTGTGCTTCCATCAACATCATGGCAATATTAGCACCTACACAGAAGTTTTTGCCTTGGTTTCCGATCACCAGACCTTTATAATTAGCTTCTGCTTCATCGACTGCGGCATTGATCATTTGCATGATATCAAGACCTATTGCATTATTTGGTGAAGTGAATTCAAGAAGAGCCACTCCATCACCAATATCAATCAGACTTGCACCGCTGTTTTTCTTGATTACGCCTTTTTGCTTCTTGATTGCTTTAAGGTTAATCACCTTAGGGTTTTCAAGAAGTTCTTTATATTCTCCATTATCATAGTAGAAAACTATGCCATTTTCTTCTTTGTAAAAAGAAGTGATACCTTTTTCCAGCATATCCTTCACCCATTGAGGAACAGTAACTCCTTCTTGTTCTAAACGTGCTACTGATTTTTCAACACCAATCGCATCCCACGTTTCGAAAGGTCCCATAGACCAGCCGAAGCCCCATTTCATTGCTTGATCGATTGCCACAATATCATCGGCAATATTCCCAAGCAGTTGTGCAGAATACACAAGAGCTGGATTTAACACATTCCAAAGTAATTCACCAGCACGGTCATCGCTATAAACAAGCGCTTTCATTTTGTTGGCTAGACCCTTGGCCTGTTTAGCCATTTCAATAGAAGGAGTCTTTAATTTTTTACGGGCTTCATATTCAAGAGTTTCAGGATTCAGCTCAAAGATCTCCTTACCCTTTTTCACAAAAAATCCTTGTCCGGACTTGCTTCCAAGCCAGCCGTTTTCAAGCATCCTATTCATGAAACCCGGTATTTGGAAAACTGCTTTTTCTTCCCCTTCCACCTGGTCATATACATTTTTAGCAACATGTGCAAAAGTATCCAATCCAACTACATCAAGCGTCCGGAATGTCGCGCTTGTCGCTCTTCCGATTAATGGACCAGTTACCGAGTCCACTTCACCAACGCTGTATCCGCCTTTTTGCATTTCACGAAGGGTAACTAGCAAACCATAAGTACCGATGCGGTTTGCAATAAAGTTTGGTGTATCCTTTGCTTCGACAACACCTTTGCCCAGTACATCTTCGCCGAATTGTTTCATGTACTCGAGCACTTCTGGAGATGTTTCTTTAGTGGGAATGATTTCTAACAATTTAAGATAGCGCGGCGGATTGAAAAAGTGAGTTCCTAAGAAGTGCTTTTGGAAATCCTCTGAGCGGCCCTCTGCCATAGCTTCAATTGAAATTCCAGATGTATTGGAAGAAATGATGCTTCCAGGTTTACGATGTTGATCAACCTGGGCAAATACACTTTGCTTCACTTCAAGTCTCTCAACGACTACTTCAATAACCCAATCGACGTCTTTTAAACGACTTATATCATCTTCCAGGTTCCCGGCTTCAATTAACGCAAGATTTCCTTTAGCTGAAAGCGGAGCTGGTTTTTGCTTTAAAAGTTTAGTAATCGCAGTTTGGCTGATGCGGTTACGTACTTGTTTATTTTCTAATGTAAGACCTTTTTTCTTTTCATCCTCTGTGAGTTCACGAGGTACAATGTCCAATAATAAAGTCGGAATGCCGATGTTAGCAAGGTGTGCAGCAATCCCTGATCCCATAACTCCTGACCCTAGAACAGCAGCCTTTCGTATTTGTCGAACCAAGTTTATATCCCCCTTACACAATGTATTGAATGAATGCTCATTCATTTTTAATTCAAAAAAATTTTGAATATTTTTTCTTATTACTAATATAGAATATAATTGGAAATTCCGCAATGATAAAACTGGAAAAAAATAAATTTTTTTATCATATTACCTTTGATTAATTCTCCTCCTTTTAGTAGACAATAACGACCAGGAGGTGACTTATACAATGAAGCGTAAAAATAATCCTTCTAATAGAGCTGTGAGTGCCGCAAGCGTTAAAGGCAATGCCGGCCCTGGTCGTGAACGTCAGCAAGGGATAAATAAAGTAAACAGCCAGAACAATCAGTACAAAAAATAAAGTCGTTATTAGAGCAGCCGTCCCTTATCCGGGCCGGCTCTCGATTTAGCTATTTTTTAAATAGTCCCTTTAAAACGAAAGCAATATTGGCCGGCCTCTCTGCAAGGCGGCGCATGAAATATCCGTACCAATCCGTACCATATGGAACATACACTCTTACCTTATATCCATCTTTTACGAGTTCAAGCTGCTTTTCATTACGTATGCCGAATAACATTTGAAATTCAAATTGATCAAGAGAGATCCCTTGCTCTTTGACTAAGCTCTTCGTATAATCAATAATTTTATCGTCATGGGTGGCAACAGCTGTGTAATTTCCATTCAGCAGATGCTTCTTAATGATCTTTTTAAAATTATCATCGACATCAATTTTCTCTGGAAAAGCTATTTCCCGAGGCTCTTTGTAAGCTCCTTTAACAAGTCGTAGATTCGGGTTGTATGCATTCAACTCCTCAATGTCTTTCTCTGTCCGATAAAGATAAGCTTGTATGACCGTCCCCAGTTCATTATATTCAGCCTTTAAGTTTTTGAATACATCCAAAGTTGGCTGACAGCGCGGAAAATCTTCCATATCAAGTGTTACGAACACCCTATGGGTTTTGGCTTCTTCTAATATTCTTCTCATATTATTCATTACGACTTGTTCTGATATATCCATGCCCATCGACGTCAATTTCAAAGATAACTGTGAATCCAGATTTTTTCTGGAAATCATTCGAATGGCCTTTATACACTGATCTGCCATCTCATTTGCTTCTTGTTCATTATCAATGAATTCACCTAAATAATCGATGGTTACAGACAGCCCTTTTCGGTTTAAATCTGCGATAGCTGCAGCTGCCATATCCAACGATTCTCCAGCCACAAAGCGGGATGCCCCAAACCGCAATCCATATTTTTTCGCTGCCTTTGTCATATTTTTATTCTTTGATAGAAAAAGAAATAGATTTCTTAATATTTGTTCCATCTGCATTCCCTCCGTATCTTTTCTTCGGAAAATAGATGTATTTCATAAGAATATTTTACCATTTAATTCAAATTCCAGATATCCAAACATCAAGAATAAAAAAATTGTTAATGGGAAAATTAAAGTCGTTTAGATAACACTTAAGGAGGTAGACTGATGGAACAACAAAATTCATTTAACAGCCAACAACAGTCCACCGGCTTCATGAAACAACCGCCGGAAATGGTTTCTGTAAAAGACAGTTTATACTTATGTGATATGCTTGCATGGAACCTGATTGCGATTAAAAAGGCACATTTTTTTGCGGCTCAATGTAAAGATCCACAAATTATTGATGCGTTAAACCGCTGTGGACTAATGCATCAGCGCCATTACGATACCATTCTGAATCATTTAAATCCAAACCAATATCAGAGTCAACAACAATTCCAGTAAGGAGGGTTCTTGATGCCCAACCAAAACAAAGTCCAAAATCCAGAGTCTCCTGTGGCAAAGACACCACAAATGAATGATCGGGATTTTATTAATGATATGCTTGCAACGGAGAAGTACTTCTGTAACTCTTTATCTGTTGCCCTACATGAAATGAGTAACCATGCGTTATTCCAAGACATTTTCTCAGTTTCGAAAGAAAATCAGGAGATGCAACGTGAGCTTTATAACCTTATGTTCGAAAAAGGCTGGTATAGTTTAGAAAAGGCTCAATCCAATAGCTTAAGCCAAACCTATCAACAGTTTTCGGGCTATAAAAACCAATTCCCATATGGATCAAACATTCAATAAGGACATATATATGAGCTGAGATGCACTATAATTCAGTTCCTTTTGTTTGTTTTCTCAATAGCTGTGGCAACAACCTCATTTAAAAGAGCCGGCCCATAGCGAAGCGTGGACCGGCTCTATATATTTAGATATCCGTTGAAAACATATACTTTTTATAGTGATACCTGATGCTGAATATTAGGCCCATGGCCATCATATTCCCCATTAGCGAGCTTCCTCCATAACTGATAAATGGAAGTGGAATCCCCGTAATCGGTAAAAGGCCTACCGTCATTCCGATGTTCTGAAAAACATGAAACGTTAACATGCTGATAACACCAACACAAATATATGTATAGAAGTTATTTCTCGTTTCCATTCCCGTTTTTGTTATATGGTAGATCAAAAGGAAGAACAAGGAGATGATGATACTTGATCCGATAAAACCAAATTCTTCTCCGATTATACTGAAGATGAAATCCGAATGACTCTCAGGTAAATACACTTCTCTCGACCCAATTCCCTTTCCTGTGGTCTGACCAGAGCCGATAGCTAACAGAGACTTGGTCAAGTGATAACCTTCAGCGCTCGCATAATTATAAGGATCCAGCCAGGAATAGATGCGGCCGAATTGATAGGATTTTACTCCCAAGTATTTTTCCAGAAGTTCTGGCTTCCAAAGTACAAAATATAGAATCGTAGAAGCGACAACAATTCCTCCTGAGACTATCGGAAGCAATATTTTCCATGAAACCCCTGAAATAAAAACCATTCCAAGCATAATCGACAGTATGACAAGCGCGGTTCCTAAATCCGGCTGTTGCATGATTAACAAAAGCGGAGCACCCGTCACAAGACCGATTTTAACAAGCAACCATAGATCCGTTTGAATCGTTTTCAGCGTGCTTTTGAGATGATGGTTTGATATAACATTTGCTAAAGCCAGGATCAGGAAAACCTTCATGAATTCCGATGGCTGAATCGAACCGACTCCCGGAATTTTGAACCAGCTTCTTGCACCATTTAATTTAGGTACGATGCTTTCCGGCATAAGGATCAGCAACAAAAGCAAAAACAATCCGAATCCATAGGCATACCAAGAAATTTTTTTCAACTGATCTGAATCTAGAGTAATAAACCCTAATACGATTCCAATTCCTACTATATACCAAAAAATTTGTTTAATTAAGAAGTTTTCAGCGTACTGTCCAGTCGTTTGGGCACTATAGATTGCTAAGCAACTTCCAACGCATAACAACAGCAATATTGTGACCAAAGAAAAATCTATTCGTGATGAAAATTTATTTTGTTCTTCCATACTTAACTCTCCCTTAAAAAGGCTCCTGCGATACATCTTTTAATACACTTATTCATTATACTTTAAACAAATAAAATCACAACTATATCGCAGAATAGATTACAGGCTGCATGGAGTTATAAGCATGCAGCCTGTTAGTTGGAGATACTAAGAATGTGATTCCATTGCGCTTCTGCGTTTCAAAAATCTACTGACTAATCCATGGCTTGGAGAAAAAAGAAATGCCAATCCGAATAACAGAGCGGCTGCACCTACCATGCATCCCGATATCGAGGCATCTAAAACGGTAGCTGAAAAGTAACCGATAATAGAACTGAGTATTCCAACCCCGATACTGACCAAAATCATCCGACTTAAACGGTCTGACAGCAAATAGGCTGTTGCCGCTGGTATAATGAGCATCCCGACTACCAAAATTGAACCTACACTATCAAAGGCGGCTACTGTCGTTAGCGAAATAAGGCTCATCAGTAAATAATGAAAGAACAAAACCGGAATTCCCATCGCAGCCGCAAGTGATGGATCAAAGGAAACAAGCTTAAACTGTTTGAAGAAAAGAAAAATCAGAATAAGATTGAGAATAAAACAACTGCCAACAATCCAAACAGCTTTTGGTCCCGCCTCGAATCCGCTAATTGTCATCGTATTCCATGGAGTATAGGCAATTTCTCCATACAGGACATGCTCCAGGTCAAAATCGATTTGTTGCGTATACAAACTCACTAGTACAATCCCTGTTGCAAAAAGAGAGGTAAACACAATGCCGATTGCTGCGTCAGACTGAACGCCTGAAGATTGAAAAAGCTGGATTAAGAATACTGTAAGTAACCCTAGTGCTGCTGCCCCGATCAGCATTGGAACCGAGTCACGTGTCCCGGTTATTAAAAATGCCAATACGATTCCTGGTAAAACGGAATGACTGATTGCATCCCCAATCAATGTCATTTTTCTGACTATCAAAAAGCAACCTAATACACTGCAAGAACCCGCAACTAGTGCCCCGACTAAGATAATCCAAAAATCATTCATAATGGATGGCTCCCTTTCCTTTTATCCTGTTCGAGAGAATATTTCTTTTTCGTTGATAGCCTTCTCCATACAGTTGAAAGAACCCCACGTTTAGGAGCAAAAAGCATGGAAAAGAAAAACCATACCGTCGCGGACAAGACAATTAATGGACCTGTCGGCAAATTATTGACCGATGTACTGATTAACGTACCTGATACACCGCTCAGCATACCGAATATTCCAGACAGGATAACCATGATATGCAGCCGCTCTGTCCAGTACCTAGCAGAAACAGCCGGAGTAATGAGTAAAGATGCCATCAATACAACTCCTACTGCTTGAATACCGATGACCACGGCCGCCACGATCAGCATCATAATGAAATAGTCTAGAAAAACAACCGGTAAACCTATTCCCTTAGCAAATCCCGGGTCGAAGGACAGTAATTTAAATTCCTTAAAAAACACGGTACAAGTGAAGATGAGTATAAAGGAAACAGTCATCATCATATAGACATCCGACATGACCATTGATGCAGTCTGCCCAAATAGAAATGTATCCAATCCACTCTGGTTTCCATATTCACTCTGCTGGATTTGCGTAAGTAACACAATTCCAAAACCAAAAAATGAAGATAACACAATTCCGAGTGCAGCATCTTGCTTGATCTTACTGTACCTCGTAAGTACGCTGATTAGGAAAACTGCCACTAAACCAGCCAAGGCTGCTCCTATTAGAAAGAAGGAAGTAGATTTCACCCCAGTTAATATAAAAGCAACGCAAATTCCTGGCAATGCCGCATGTGCGAGCGTGTCACCAAGCAAAGACTGCTTTCTGAGGTAGGCAAAACTGCCGATGACTCCACTGCTTAATCCGAGGAACATCGTGCCAAGCAGAATCCACCGTGTATTCGGATCATTAATAATATCCAGTAAATTCATCATGTACACCTCATTTTAATAATAGACCGGACTGTGCATCTGATAATATCGCTAAGCGGCCCCCGTATGTTTCCTGTAAGTATTCGGGGATAAATACCTCTTTTGTCGGTCCAATTTTCATAACCTTTTTATTCAACAGCATCGTCCAATCAAAATATTCCTTTACTGTTGATAAATCATGGTGCACAACAAGAACTGTCTTGCCTTTTTCCTTCAATTCCATCAGCAATTGAATGATCGCTTTCTCTGTTGCTGCATCTACCCCTACAAATGGTTCATCCATAAAATAAATATCCGCTTCTTGTGCTAAAGCACGAGCTAGAAAAATCCGTTGCTGCTGCCCGCCTGAGAGCTGGCTTATCTGCCGGTTAGCGTATTCAACCATCCCCACTTTATCCAAGCATTCCATTGCCTTATGTCTTTCAGCCTTTCCTGGTCGCTTTAACCAGCCGAGGTGACCATACCTGCCCATCATCACGACATCGAGCGCATTGGTTGGGAAATCCCAATCTACTGACTCCCTCTGTGGTACATAGCCTATACTCTTCCTCATCGATTTATAGGAAGATCCACTGATTGTGACTTCCCCGGATAGTTTAGGAATCAGTTCGAGTATCCCCTTTATTAATGTGGATTTCCCAGCTCCATTTGGACCTATGATACCGATTAGATTCCCTTCTGGCACCTCAAATGAGACATCTTCGACAACCGGTTTTTTATGATAAGCTATCGTTAAATTTTCTACCTTCAGAGCTGCCTGATACATTCTTTCTCCCCCTTATTTCAAAGCATTAACAATGGTATCTGTATTATGACGGACCATACCGATATATGTTCCTTCTTCAGTGCCTTTTTCCCCCATCGCATCCGAGAATAGTTCACCACCGATTTTCACTTTGTGACCTTGCTTTTCAGCTCCTTGAATAACCGCCTCAATAGCCTTCCTTGGCACGCTAGACTCTATGAATATTGCTTTAATTTTATTCTTCACAAGATAATTCCGCATATCAGTCACATCTTTTGACCCATATTCCGATAGCGTATTAATCCCCTGTAGCCCTCTTACTTCCAATCCATATGACTTGCCGTAATATCCAAATGCATCATGTGCCGTAACGAGCACTCGCTGATCTTCTGGTATTTTATTTATTTCACCCTGTACATATTTATCAAGTTCCTTTAACTGCAGAACATAAGCTTCATAATTTTCTAGATAACTTGCTTCATGGTCAGGATCAATGGCAATTAACTCTTTTTTTACCGCTTCCGCTGCAACCATCCAGAGCTTTACATCAAACCAAACATGCGGATCATGTTCCGTTGCACTTACTTTACGAAGTTGTTCCTCCTTGAAATCCTCCGTTACCGCAATCGTCGGTTTATCCTTGCTCATCATTTCAAAGATATCTGTCATTTTCCCTTCAAGGTGCACGCCGTTATAAAAAATCATGTCAGCTGAATCCAGTGTCTTCACATCACCCTGTGTTGCCTTATAAAGATGGGGATCGACTCCCGGTCCCATTAAACTAGTGACCTCCACATGTTTACCGCCAATATTCTCAACCAAGTCCCCAATCATCCCCGTTGTTGCGACGACATTTAACTTGCTATTGCCTTTATCTTGTTCAGTCGTATCATTTCCGCATCCCGCTAAAATGATCACAGCAGCAAGTACGCCACCAATAGTTTTTAAAAACCCCATCCTTATTCCCTCCCTTTTTCATCTTCCTAAAAATGTTTACCAAGCGCAAAATTTAGCTCAAATTTTTTTTCTGTCTATCACATTGTCGTAAATGCTAAAAAGTTTCCCGTACACAACTTATTTTATACTATACACAAATGTACTAAAAAAGTGCAACATTTTTATCTTTGACCACTATTCTTTATCATAGGATTTTGTCGAATGAAAATTATTTACACATTTTCAATTTGTAAAGTATACTTTACGTAAAGCTAGCTTTACATTTCTGAAAGGAGTTTAAGAATTTGAAAAATAACATTCGGGAACTACGCAAAGCGCATCAACTTACACAAGAAAAGCTGTCCGAACTTACAGGCGTGTCCCGACAGACGATTATTTCTATAGAAACAGGAAGATTCGACCCTTCCATCAAGCTTGCTTACAAGCTAGCGAAAGTGTTTCAACTGGCCATTGAAGATATATTTATATTTGAGGAGGAGTTATGATGGAGGATTTTAACTGGGGGGCCTTTTTAGGAATCACGCTTGGGATTATTTGCGGACTGACTGGATTATGGTGGGGACGCCGTGCCGCCGCCAAGCAACGGGGATTAGATGAACGATTTGACCTCATCCGAACTAGAGCACGGGCATCCAGTTGGTTTTTCCCAATTATTGGGACGTGCTTTTTTTTCTTGTTATTGCTTTTTGGAGTGAAGCTCTCTGTTGCAGCTGTCCTTGGCATTCTATTGTTCATTCATCTGGGCTCATGGGCGATCTTCGTTCTTTATTATCAAGCGAAGTTATAAGCCGTCAACATTCCATTCATTTTTCCGACTTCAAATATACTGCGAAGTAAGCTAATCCCAATTCGATACCGCATAGTACGATCAGACAGAGTAAAGTTTGGACCATCCTAATCTCCTCCTCTAAGACTTTTTTCAATCTTAAAGGATGAAACCCATACCAGAACAAGACCCTGAATAAAGAAATCTTTAGTTCTCTTATTCTCGCCTCTTGCTCTGAAATGGGTTTCATACGATACAATAAAAAAAAAGAAAAAACGGTGATCCTATGACAAATATTAAAGAAATTGCTCAATATGCAGGTGTGTCCGTCTCCACAGTGTCTCGTGTAATGAATAATCACCCATATGTTAGTCCTGAAAAAAGAAAGAGTGTTTTACAGGCCATTGACCAATTAAACTATTCGAGAAATATCAACGCCATTCATCTTTCAAAAGGCAAAACGAATCTAATCGGCGTCATCATTCCATTCACCAATCACCCCTATTACGGAGCAATCGTGCAAGGAATTACAAAACAAGCCAATGCTATCGGCTATCATATAGTCATCTTTCAAACACAATATGAAAGAGAAAAAGAAATTCAGGCATTGAATATGTTACAAATGAAGCAACTCGATGGCATTATCGTTTGTTCAAGAATTTCAGAAATGAAAGTCCTCTTGGACTATCAAAAATATGGACCAATTATCTTATGTGAAGATACAGCCCAGGCTGAATTATCGTCCATAAGCATTGATCACTATGCCGCTTTTTCCTCTGCACTTGAATACGTGGTTGCTAAAGGATATAAGAAAATCGGATACAGCCTCGGGCGAAAAAAGAGCAGAAACAGCTCCCTTCGTACAAAGGCGTTTAACGATATTATGAATAAGTATCATCTTTTAAATAAAAAAGAATGGCTGTTTGAAGGCAGTTATCACATCAAAGATGGTGAAAAATTGTTCCAAGATTGGAATTCTATGATAGATAAACCAGAGGCTATCATCATTACTAATGATGACACCGCGTCCGGATTCATTCTTACTGCCAACAAATTCGGAATGAAAGTACCAGAAGACGTGGCCATTCTAGGTTTTAATAATGATAGCCTCAGTGAGATGCTCGATATCACAACCGTTTCCTTACCGCTTGATTGGATTGGCAAAATGGCTGTTGATCTATTTGAAAATCCTGAAGTTATCAGACATGTAAAATTAGATTATACTCTTATGAAACGAAAAACTATTTGAATTATCTTAATTATCCAAATAAAAGATGTTTAAATGACAAACATTTAAACATCAAATTCAAGTGATACATTTAAAAACTAGGAAAAAATAACCTTGAAAAATAATCATTGCGCTATCTATAAGATTATTTTATAATTTTAATATAGTAAAGTTTACTCAATGACCTGCTGACATAGAAGTAATTGTTTGAACTTTATATTGAAATCGTATAGGTTGACTAGAAGTTGACGCAACGATTTATATATTTAGTATAAGAAAATTGAATACTTCCTCATTTACCGATGAGTTAGAGGCTGCGGCTTATAAAAGTAGTACGGACGAGATTCAGGAAAATTGACGACTCCGTTTGAAAGGATAAGTTGCCGAAGTTTAGATATGGTCCTTGTATATCTAGGCTGGCGGTGTTACCGAATAGGAACACCACTGTCACGTTTTATTAACGTGGGGAGCTATCTTCGGAAGGATAAACGGGTTTATTATAAACAGCCGTCGATCTTTTTCGACTGCTGTTTTTTTATATATCGTTCCCTTCCAATAAAAAGGAGTGTAACATCAATTGTCAAATTCACAAACAACATCAAATCCCACTGAGTTGAAAAGGAGCCTGAAAGCACGTCACTTAATGATGATTTCATTAGGTGGAACGATTGGAACAGGTTTATTTTTAGCAAGTGGCGGTGCCATCCATACCGCTGGGCCTGGAGGTGCTTTGGCAGCATACGCAGCCATTGGCTTCATGGTTTATTACTTAATGACAAGTCTTGCAGAAATGGCAGCATTCATGCCAGTAGCCGGTTCGTTCCGTGTCTACGCATCCAAATTCGTCGACCCATCTTTCGGCTTCGCGATTGGCTGGAACTATTGGTATAACTGGGCCATCACAATTGCAGCTGAACTGGCTGCCGTTGTCCTAATTATGAAATTCTGGTTCCCGGACAGCTCGTCCATTATCTGGAGTGCCGTTGCGTTAATTATTATGTTTCTTTTTAACTATATGTCTGTTAAAGGATTTGGCGAAGCTGAATTCTGGTTTGCTTTAATCAAGATCGTGACCGTTATCATCTTCTTAATCACTGGATTTCTAATGATTTTCGGAATCCTGGGGGGAAATGACCCAATTGGTTTTTCTAATTTCACCATGGGAGAAGGTCCATTTAATGGAGGCTTCTTCACAATTCTAGGAGTATTCATGGCAGCAGGTTTCTCTTTCCAAGGAACAGAATTACTTGGAGTTACAGCCGGCGAAAGTGAGAATCCGGAGAAAAATATCCCTAAAGCGATCAAGTCCGTTTTTTGGCGCATCCTTTTATTCTATATCCTTGCGATTTTTGTAATTGGAATGATTATTCCGTTCACAGATGCACGTTTATTAAGCGAAGATGTTGCCGTCAGTCCATTTACACTTGTATTTGAACGCGCAGGTCTTGCGTTTGCGGCATCGGTCATGAACGCAGTTATATTGTCATCTGTGCTCTCTGCTGGTAACTCCGGCATGTATGCTTCAACTCGTATGCTATGGGATTTGGCCCGCGACGGAAAAGCTCCGAAATTCCTTGGCAAGCTCGATAAAAGAGGGGTACCAGTGAATGCTCTTATCGCGACTTCTTTAGTTGGTTGCCTCGCTTTCTTAGCTTCATTTTTTGGAGACGGTGTTGTTTATATCTGGTTATTAAATGCTTCAGGTATGGCCGGATTTGTCACATGGGTTGGAATTGCGATTGCTCATTATCGATTCCGCAAAGCTTATGTAGCTCAAGGTCTTGATTTGAATGCTTTACCATACCTTGCTAAAGGATTCCCAACTGGACCGATTTTCGCGCTCGTCCTATGTATTTTCATTATCATTGGACAAGGCTATCAAGCTTTCAGCAGCAGCGGGATTGATTGGAATTCAATGTTTGTTTCTTACATTGGCCTGATCTTATTCTTCGCCCTATGGTTCGGCTATAAAATTAAGTATAAAACTAAAATCATCCCACTTGAGGAATGTGATTTTAAAGTAAAATAAGCGTTTTAAAAGGACCTGATTTCTTCTTCAAGAGGAATCAGGTCCTTTTTTTATCATTTCCCACCAGAAGACTCCCTCTTCAAGCGTGTGAAGGGCGAGAGCACAACGGTAAGGGGGAGATGAATCGAGGTTGGCATAAGCCAAAGTAATCTTTTTACAAACATACGTTCTATGGTTAATAATAACTATAAGGGGGTGAAACCAATGGTCGTAAACAAAGCTTATAAATTTCGAATCTATCCAACTAAAGAACAACTAGCTCTAATCAATAAAACGATCGGCTGCTCCCGTTTTGTCTATAACTTCTTTTTAGGCAAACAAAAGGAGAAAGATGCCTACTGGTATATTTGTGAAGAAATGAAGCAGAACAGCCAATTATCCTCTAATGAATGGAAAGGTTCTTTTCTGAATAAATACGCAACAATCAAAGAACTTCCAGCTTAAAGAAAGAGTATTCTTTCCTGAAAGAAGTAGACAGTATTACCTTACAGAAATCGGTGGAAAATTTAGCAGATTCCTATAGTCGATATTATAAAAAGCAAAACAAGTCACCACGATCGAGATATTAACGCAGGACTCAATCTAATGAATGAAGCCATAAGGCTTCTAACCGTAGGAACTACGGGAATAGCCTAATTAAAAATTGGCCGATAGGCTAATGTTCTTAGGAATCCCCCACTTCAATCAGACCGTAAGGTCGATAAGTGGGGGGTAGTTCAATTCAAATGATAAACACGGCATTCAAACGGTCGCAGAGGTTTAACGGAAATTTCCTCAATCGGCAGTTGTTCATAATTGCCGATTAACAGTGTAGCAGACATTGTATCTAACCCTTCAGGTATGGAATAGGAAGCTTCATAGTCTTTGAAATTACATAACACCAGCAGCTTTTCTTCATCAAGTGTTCTCGTATAAGCAAATATTTGTTCATCATCAGGCCATAGTAGTTCGTAACGGCCATAAACGACGATTTCATGTTTTTTACGTAATTGAATAAGCTTTTTATAAAAATGAAAGATGGAATTCGGATCGTTATAGGCTTTTTCTGCATTGATCAACGGATAATTAGAATTGACACCGATCCAAGGAGTTCCCGCTGTAAACCCCGCGTTTCTTGAGTCATTCCACTGAACAGGTGTCCTCGCATTATCTCGACTGCGCGCGTAAATGGCCTCTAGCATCCGCTCTTCTGTCCATCCACACGAATTCACAAGTTCCTCATAAGAATTCAGCGTTTCAATATCGCGGTATTCATCTATTCTTTCAAAGCAAACGTTGGTCATACCCAGTTCTTCGCCTTGATAAATATAGGGCGTTCCCTGAAGCATATGCAGACAAACAGCAAGCATTTTTGCGCTTTCTACCCGATACTTCCCATCATCTCCGAACCTTGAAACAATTCTCGGTTGATCATGGTTATTCCAGTATAAACTGTTCCAACCATCCTCCTCTAAACCAATCTGCCACTTGGAAAGAATCCGCTTTAAGTCACTCAATTCCCACTTTTTGTTACTCCATTTCCCTTCTGGTCCTCCCCCCAAATCCATATGTTCAAATTGAAAGACCATATGTAGCTCACCACGTTCTTTCCCTGTGAACAATTGAGCTTCATCAGGTGATACACCAGGCATTTCACCAACCGTTATCAAGTTATAACCTGAAAGCACTCGCTGATTAATTTCCTGCAAAAACTCATGAATGCGCGGACCATTCATGAAAAATGGACTTCCATCACCATGCTGCTTCCCATACCGGACATCCCCGTCCAAATATCGCTGATCTTTCGAAAGGAAGTTAATAACATCCATTCGGAAGCCATCGACTCCCTTATCCAGCCACCATTTCATCATGCTATAAATTTCTTCACGAAGCTCAGGATGTTCCCAATTTAAATCCGGCTGTTTTTTACTGAATAAATGCAAATAATATTCATCCGTTGCCTCATCATATTTCCACGCCGAACCTTTGAATATGGATTCCCAGTTATTTGGCTCCTTTCCATTCTTCCCAGGTCTCCAAATATAGTAATCCCTCTTCGGATTATCTTTAGAAGACCGGGATTCCTTGAACCATGAATGTTCATCTGACGTATGATTGACCACAAGATCCATCATGATTTTCATTCCACGTTCATGAACTGCCTTCAATAATCGGTCAAAATCACTCATTGTCCCAAACTCAGTCATAATCGAACGATAATCACTAATATCATAACCGTTATCATCATTGGGAGATTGGTAAACCGGAGAAAGCCATATCACATCTACACCCAGCTCCTGTAAATAATCAAGTCTCATCAATATTCCTTTCAGGTCCCCTATCCCGTCTCCATCGCTATCCATAAAACTCCTGGGATACACCTGATACACAACCGCCTCTTTCCACCATGTTTTGTCCATTTCCTCCACACCCTTCATTAAGCAAATTGACATAAATGTTTACATCAATACACCTATTATAAAGAGCGAAACTTCAGAATATTCTTGATTAACGAATCTATTTAAGGAATTTTTATATTATGGATTTTTTTCCTTATTCTGCGATTCCCGTTTGAATCATTTCAATATCTACAGCCAAATCAATTGGAATATGAGGATATACTTCCTCCCAATGTTTTCGATTAAAATTTCTTGTTTTACTTCTAGCGATATCACCCATCGCAATTGGATCTATATTATTTTCCTGAAACATAGTTAACATCTTATTTAGTTTTTTTTCAATGGCCTGCTCAGCTTTATTCTCAATATTTTTCACGTCGAGTGGTTTGCCCAAGTCATACCCTTGTACCTCAAGTATACTTGCCTTTATTTTCACTTCAATCCTGACCTTGGGCTCTTGGTTTGCATGTAAGATATCATAATGGACATGTGATTGAACGTTATTAATATCAATAAAGTCATTATCCTTCAATTTTATTTCATAACTCCCCAGTTTGAAGTTTTCGCTAAGTACTTTGAATAAGAAACCGTCCTCATAAGAAATATACTTACCAATGTACCTGTCCTTTTTAAACAGAGCTATCCCTTTCACCCGTACACGCTCGCCTGCTGTTTCCAATAATGGCATAACCGGATCAATTCCTTTACCATGACTGGCATATAAATAGTGGTGCAAATCGACATTAGGTAAATTCGTTCTGATGTTTTGTTCAATTAGCTCTTTTACTTGAACCCCTGGAGTTTTGGATAACTTCGGCTCTATTTTAACTACATCATCAGCTCTGCCATGAACAACAGCTAAATATAGATTTCTTCCTACCATTGGGTCACGCCTATATGTATCGACATAATCATTGAGGCCTTTTCCAGCTAATTCTTCACTATAGAGAATTACTGATAATCTACCACCAACAATTGGAAATGTGGTTTTAGAGTTTTCTTGCTGACGAGTAGCTTTTACGTCATGAGAAATAGCTTCATAAACTTCCTTACCTAGGTTTGCTTCCTCTCCAAGTTGAGGAACATTGACAACAACTGTTCCCTTAATCTTATGGTCACCAGCATCATCATAGCCAACGACTTCGGCAATTAAGATATCTTCTAAAATTTGCTTCTCCACTCCGCACGCTGTCATTAATACGCAACCTAATGTAATCAATAGTAGTTTGGTTTTCATGGTTTATGATCCCTCACTTTGTAAACAATCAACTGCCATAAAAATAAAAAGGGAAGGTACAGATACATCATATAAAAACCCATACGGGAAATGTACGTATTTAACAAATCGATTTTATTGCGATTATCCAAAAAAATACAAGACACTAAAATAACCATCAGAATAATAACTAACATTTTTTTCTGTCGGAACCCAAATACCCGTTTCGCACATCTGCTTGCAGCCCAGACTCCCAGGCATGCATTCGGTATCACCATAAAAAGCCACATAGAAATTCCTATGTATTCAAATCTTTCAATAAAGGGTAGGTCTACAATTTTCCATAACGTCAAAGTTGCCCAAATAACATCTTTCAGCTGATCCTGGTGATAGTATGCTAATGAGACAAGAATTGAGATGAGATATAGAAAAGTTGTATAAAGTGCCCCGAGATGGGCCCACTTTTGAGACCGTTCACGCTTTTTTATAAATGGATAATAGACCAAGAGCAGTTCAAAACCGAGATAATTCAGCGTCATCGACTTACATGCTTTCATAATATCTAGAAAGGAATGATCCAGGACAGGTGTCAAATTATAGAAATGAGCTTGTTTTAATGGGAAATACTTCAAAAGCATTAAGGGCAATCCAATCATCAGCCCGATCATACAAAAACCGGTGATAACTCTAAACCCTCCCGTAACAAAACTATAAACAAGAATCAGGATGATGGTTAATAACAGCGGGATATTAACACTAGGGAACATCCAGACCTGAATAACCTCTAAATAAGTCCTAATAATAATGATGGAAATCAATATAAAGTAGAGGATAAATACTATATTGAAAGCATTTCCTGCCCATTTGCCAAACAAATCTTGATGGACAGCAACCAAATCAAGTGTTTGTGGACCGCGTCCTAAAATTTTGTAGCACATCCAAAGAAGAATATTTATGATTAATCCTGAAATCAGGACTGATATCCAGGCATCTTGGCCTGCCTCTTTTGCTATGATCCGTTCAAATCCCAATACCCCTACTCCAATTTGCATACCTGGTATGAGGAAAGAGACAAAGAATGGAGAAATCTGTTTAGTCACATTTGTTTGAGCTTCCATGCTTTCTCACCGCTTTCTACACCTTATTCATCAATATCATTTTGGGATTTTTGGGTTTGAGTTTTCTTTCTTATTCTTACTGGATTTTCAGTCCGCAAAAAATGCGGACGTTTTTTCTGTTTTGAAAAGTGAAGTCGAATAAAACTATCTTTAAAATCCTTAATTCTTAGCGGATAAAGCGGTTCTAAATATGGACTGCCAAGTGACGTCAGTTTTAATAAATGACTTAAAATAAATGCACTACATAATGCTATTCCAAACAATCCGTATAACTGGGCGCCCAATAAAAAAGGAAAGCGGATGAGACGAATCGTATTACTAATCTGGTAAATAGGTACCGTAAAAGAAGCAAGGGCAGCCAAAGCGACAAGCATTAATAAAACATTACTAACAAACCCCGCTTCTACAGCGGCTGTACCGATAACAATACCGCCAACAATACCGATGGTAGAGCCGACCTTTGCCGGGAGCCTTACCGCAGCCTCCCTCAGCAATTCAATCGTTCCTTCAAGCACTATTGCTTCTAAAATCGGCGGAAAAGGGATGACCCCCCGTGAGGAGATTAGGATTGGCAATAAATCCGTTGGAATAACCTGATAATGATATGTTAAAACTGCAACATAAAGAGGCGAAGATAAAACAGAAAATAAAACTGCGAAAAGGCGAATCAAACGAAACGAAGTACCGATATTCCAAGTTAGAAAATAATCTTCAAATGACGAAAAAAAACTAATGATGGTGTTGGGACCTATCAATACATGAGGTGATCCATCCAGCATTATCCCTATTTTCCCTTCTGTTAATACACTGGCCAAATGGTCAGGCCGTTCTGTATCAATCAGCTGGGGGAACATCGAATTCCGATTATCTGTTATCAGCTGGCTAACAAAAGAAATATCCACGACCGTATCATAATCGATGTCATTTATTCTCTGCATAATCGTATTAATATTTTGTTGATTAGTAATCCCCTCTATATAGAGAACTACTAACCTGGTTTGTGAGATACTCCCTACCTGAAATTCTTTTGCCTGCAATTCGGGAATTGGGAGACGATTACGGATTAAATTTAAATTCGTATCAATCGATTCTACAAAGGCCTCTTTAGGACCCAGGACAGTATACTCCGACTCTGGAGTAGAAATTTGCCTTTTAACACTGTTGACACATGGAATTAACAAACAATTTTTATCATCTTTTTTGTATTGAATCATGATTGATCCTGTCAGCATCAACTCTTTAATTTCGTTTAAGTCCGCCGTTTCTTTTATATCTCCGACTGGAAAATCACTTTTTAATTGGTGGATATCTTTCTTTGGTTGATTCGAGATAACAGGTAGCAATTGTTCATGGACCTGTTGTGAACTAACTAGTGATTTAAAATAGGAAATGATATAGCCTTCTTCATTTGGGAATAGGTAAGTAAGAAAATCAGATGACTCTTCAAACTTTTTAAACAGTTCCTGAAAATCCTCAGAAGAATGCTGAAAAGCTGTTACCTCAGATTTCTTTTTTCCATTAAAAAACCTCACTTTCCCGCCCCCTAACACCGTTCTAAGTTTACCCAATTATTGTAACCAGACTCCCCAAAGTTAGTCATAAAATCCCATTACCTCAGAACCTGACACAGTAGCTGAATACTCTAGCTAGTGGTTTATCTCTTCATAAAACATAAAAGACCTATCCGTATCATTTTCAAGCTCTTATAAAGCTGAAAATAAAAGAATAAGTCTTAATGTGGAAGGGATTTCACCCCTTATTAATCACTCTGAGCTTGGAAAAATACGTGTTACAAGATCACGGAATTCATCAACAAATCCTTTAACAGGCTTTCCATTATTTATATCGGTAACATAATCATTCATTCTTTGAACAAAATCAGGGTTCGTAGACACATACACTTTTTCTACGGATGAATCGGCTCCTCTTACAGAGTCGGCGATTCTATCTTTCAATTCATTTGTAAGATCCTTATCCGCCCCGTCATTTAGCTCAGCCCCAACATACGCATGATGATCAGTTACAATAACCCAGGCATTTTTTACTTCCTTCAAGGCCTCAACACGATTTGAGATATCTTCAGAAACCCTCAAATCGTTTGTACCATTATCATTTATATTATCATTTAGATCATTATCATTTTGCCTTGTGTCACTTACCCTCATAGGTGTATCATAATTATCCTGATTGTTCCGATTAAGTCCAAGATTTTCATTTGCTCCTTGTTTATCATTAGACGTACAGCCTGAAATCAATAAAGCCATCATCGCACTTGATACTACCGCTTTATAATTCATTTTCCTCACTCCTTACAAATTGTTTAATGCTACTATTTGCAAGGAAGCAATTAATTATTCAGAAGAGGTGACCTTTAATCCAATAATGCCAATCAAAATGCAACCAACAAAAACTAAGCGCATCGCATCTTTTGGCTCGTTAAAGACAATAATGCCAACAAGGACGGCACCGATTGCCCCTATTCCGGTCCAGATTGCATATGCTGTCCCCATCGGCAATGTTTTTATCGCCGATGATAAAAAATAAAAACTAATAACCATACCGACAATCGTTATGATAGAAGGAATTAATTTTGTAAACCCCTCCGTGTATTTCAAACTCGTTGCCCATATTACTTCGAATAATCCTGCAATAACTAAGTATAACCAAGCCAACTTTTTCCCTCCAATACAGAAAAAAACCCAGTAGGTTATAAATATAACCTCCCGGGCTTTTTTCCCTCCGTGTACGCAAAAAAATCCTGCGCGCTTCTCTCGGACCATCCTGCAATTAAACTGCGGAACCCTAGAAACTTTTTATCCCCATACTATATCACGCAATATCAAAAGTGGTCAAATACATCCTCAACCGTTTCGTCTGCTTCTAAGGTTCCATTTTTCACCCTTGATTGTAAGCCAAATATTTTTAAATGGTTCCGGCGTTTGTTTAGCTGCATCAACTGTATATTGAACGGCCTCTTTTTTATATTGAACATCTTCTGTGATTTCCTGCTGTATCAATGCTAGCTGATCCGTCTCTGATTTAATTTGATCCGTTTTTGCCTGAATCCGTGCAACGGTTTCCGTCACGTTCTCAATTGCAGGTTTAGTATCCTTATATGTTTTGAGTGCAAAAAAGACTAAGTAAATAATGGCTCCAATGAAGAGGGCAAGACTAATATATACAATTAACATCTATAATTCCTCCTTCTTCTTTTATCTCTAATATACCCATAATACTGGGCAGAAAACGACTGACTATGTATTTTATTTTATTCCTGGACATATTATTGAAGAGAAAAGGAGGAATGAAAAATGAATCACACACCTCTCATTAAGGCTTGTCTTAAAGCTGGGTTACACTTTATTAGACATATGACCATTCAGCAGGCTGCCACAATTGCAGGAATCGTTTTTCTTATCATTCATCCAGAAATATTTAGCCCTATTTGGCTAACCCTGGCAACCTCTGTCTTAATATTACTCTTTCTTTGACATGAAAATACCCCTCTATAAAAAAAAGTTTTACCGCAGGTGTTTCACTAACAGCTTTTAAAAGTTCACCCCAAACATCAAATTATTTGAGTTCTGTGCAATCATTTTTGTAAACATTTCTTTTACCTTCGATACACTTATGATTTGTCCTTGCTCACTTTCTCTACTCATTGAAAATATTTGCACATACAATCTTTAATTAGTATTAAATATCTTCCTGGAAGTTTCCCTCTACAAGCCACAAGACTACATTGAGGTACATACTGAACAAGAAGGCAACAGGCCACCGCGTAAAGTATACTCGATTAATGAAAAGGGCAAACAATATTTCACGAACTATTCATTCCTAACCTCTCATCAGCTGAATCTACCGTTGGAGAGAACCATCCCTGTGCGGAAAAGCAGACTTTCTGAGAATATGAATTTCATAAATATGTTTGATCAAGCATCGATACATGGGACATGCCTTGGGGTTGATCTTGCAATAGAGCATAAAATCGCTATGTGCTAAGGCAGAAACTTAATTCATAAAAAAACCGTCCCTATCCTTAAAGTGTAACAGGAAAAGGGATGAACTTGGCTCTTAAAAGATTACCCTTTCAGGAAACAAAAATAACCAATTTCCCAAAATGGACCTTGAGGGGGATTAAATGAATGTTAAACCCTTATTTAATTAAAAAGAAAAAAACTGTAGATTCCCTATTTGGTAACTATATAAACTCCCCCCCTTCCTACTACAGGATGGGGGTTTGTCGATTAGAGACATATTCCTTTATCCATTTAGAATTGTAAAACATCGTCTAAAAGTTATAAAGAATGATAACCTATACCTATTATCCGAAAATTATAAAAATTGTTATAATTAGGCTATATTCCAAAAATCCTAAGGAGGACTTATTTTCATGGATACTCTCATTCAACAGTTTAAAGCTTTACCTACCACGGCCATTTCTGATGCAATGGATGGATTGAACAATCTAGACTCAGCAATTAAACCCCTAAAAGATGATTATCATTTTGCCGGACGCGCATTAACTGTCCAGGTACCAGTCGGTGATAATTCAGCCGTTTTAAAGGCAATCGGTGAGGCCCAGGCAGGGGACATATTAGTTGTTGACTGCAAAGGGGATACATACCGAGCTATCGCTGGTGACTTTGTTGTGGGCATGATGCAAACAATGGAAATTGAAGCTCTCGTCGTCGATGGAGTTATTCGTGATCTAGCAGCCATTAAAGATCTAAATTTCCCTGTATTCAGTAAAGGGACCACTGTTGCCTCAAGCGGAAAGGCTGGTGTGGGTGAAACCAATATCCCAATTTCCTGTGGTGGTGTCACTGTATATCCAGGCGACATTATAATAGGGGATGTAGATGGAGTCGTGGTCGTCCCTCAAGCTATTTGTGAAGAAATATTAAAAAAAGCAAAAAATAAAATCGTAAAGGATGAACAGCGTGCAGAAAAGTATGCAGGAAAGCCTGATGAAATCAGGAAGTATATTGCCATGATGACTGCAAAATCCTAAAGAACTGCCTTATTAAAATTATCCCTTAAACTATAAAAAAACAGGCAGGAAGCTATTGCTTCCTGCCTGTTTTTTTATTAACCACTTATTTATCAGACTCAGCTTTTGAATCAACTTCTTTTGAATCTTCTTCATTGTATGTGTAATCATAATCCTTCGGATCAATCGGTTTAAAACCATTTGGAGTATAGAATCGGAGTAAGTCTCCGTTTACGACTTGGTCGGATAAATTAAGCATCTTTTCAGCTCTCGTTTTATAATTGAGAATGTCTTCATTCTCCTCGACCAATTCTCCAGTATTAGTATCATAGTACTTTCCTTTAATGGAAGTAACATCTGGCGTTACAAAGTCTCCATTCCTGAAAGGTACTACTTCATTATGATCTTTTGACAATAAATCTGAACCGAATTGTACATAATCATTTGATTTAATCCCTAACAAATGTAGTAAAGTTGGGAGAAGATCTATCTGTCCACCGTATTGATGCATTTCCCCGCCTTCAACGCCTGGAACATGAATCAATAATGGTACACGTTGTAATTGGGCATTCTCAAACGTGCCTACTTCTTTGTCCAGTACTTTTGACATCGCTTCTTTATGGTTTTCAGAAATACCATAGTGATCGCCATACATAACGATTACCGAGTTATCATATAGGCCTGATTCTTTCAGATAATCGAAAAATTCTTTAAGCGCTTCGTCGGCATAGCGTGCAGTTTGGAAGTAACTATCAACCGATGCATCACCCGTTGTTTGTTTACCAATTGTTGCTTTTTCCTGATCCATAGCATATGGGAAATGGTGAGATACTGTTATGAATTTTGTATAGAAAGGCTGCTTAAGTGTTTCTAACATAGGAATGGATTCTTTAAAGAAAGGCTTATCCATTAATCCATAACTTAGTACTTCTTCTTTATTTTCCATATTATAATGGTTTGCATCGAAGAACTGATTAAAGCCAAGAGACTTATACATATTATCCCGGTTCCAGAAAGATTTATAATTACCATGGAACACAGCAGATGTGTATCCTTTTTGTCCTAAAATCGCTGGTGCCGCTTGATACGTATTTTGAGATCGATTTGTGAATGCTGCCCCCTGTGGTAAACCAAACAGAGAATTTTCGAGCATGAATTCAGCATCCGCTGTTTTACCCTGACCAACTTGATGGAAGAAATTATCAAAATACATGAAATCAGATTTATCATGTGCAAGTGAGTTTAAAAATGGAGTTACTTCTTCTCCATTCAACTTATAGTCAATCAAGAAATTCTGCATGGATTCCAAATGCAAGTATATGACATTCTTTCCTTCAGCTGCACCGAAGTATTTAGGATTAGGCTCAGCGCTTGTCGCTTTTGTATAGTTGACGACTTCTGCGATATCCGTGCTATTAGCTGTTGCACGCTGAGCATAGGTTTTAGTATTCTGAACCGCATCATAGACAGTATAGTTATACATGCCTAGATATTTGACAATATAGTTCCTGTCAAACGTTCTCGATAATAATTGCGGACGATCCTTTTCAGCAAGTCCCAAATTGATAGCGAAAATTGCAAGTCCTGCAAGGTATACCATTCCAACAGTACGACGTTTAATTTTGATGTCTTCCACTTTAAAGTCTTTGAATTTATATAAAACAATTAAAAGAACCGTATCAAGGAAATAAAATACATCATGGCCTTTAAATAATTCTAAAATACTCGGTCCCAAATCCCCGGCATTTTGCACTTGTGTCAAGGTTGGTAATGTAATGAAATCGGTAAATGAACGGTAGTATACAATATTGAAGAATAGCCATAAGGACATCAATAAGTTCAACCGAATAATCCATTTAAACGATTTTTTACCTTTTGCCAGTAATGCCAACCCAAAGAATAAAATAGCTGAACTAATCGGGTTTATGAATAGCAAAAACTGTTGTAGTCCATTTTCAATACCTAAGTTAAATTCAACTCGATATCCAATATAAGTTTTAATCTGAAACATTACTACGGCAATAAAGAAAAAGCCTAGTACATTATTTGCAAATAAATGCTGGCTCTTTTTAAGAAAATTATTCATGCTTTCACCTCTATTAATCTAGTGGTTTATATATATAAATTTTTACATACTTACAGAAGACGGAAAATCGCAAACCTTATGATAGCATTCTTTCCCTTAGATAGTCAAGATTGCGCAAAACCACTTTTTGTCACAATATTTACTATTGCATAAAGAACGCTTCTTTAGCTTATGAACAAGCCTTTGAAAAAATAACAGAGTTTCGCCCCGCCTTTGAAGTATGATTTCCTATAATAAATATATAGGAACTCCAAATCTTATTCCAATAAATATCACCATAAATTCCTGGTAAATGTGGATGACAAGTTATATTTATTTTCACTTCCCTTAGGCTTTTACCATTATAAACGACTCCTTATAAAAACACCAGTACATTACAAAAACTGTAAAAAAAATTCTTTAAACATCGAAAGCTATTAGATTTATCCTAGATTTTTTTCCCGATAATTCGACAGTATAAAAATGATCTGCTTTTTTTCATTTTATTTATGTCCAGGAATTACTCCCTGAAAACTTTTTAACTTCGAACATCTACCTGCAGGGCTTCTCTTTCAATATCTCCGACCTCATACGCGAGTCGGATACCTACTAATAACTCAAAGCATTTATCCTACATTTACTTGTATTCCTGACTGTAAAAGATGCCTTTTCTTATGCTCAATTCGAGTATTATCGACAACATCGCCTTCCAAATTTCCCATAATTCGATCATTTGTATATTCTTTTTTTTCAATATTATTAGGCTTCTTTTGATTAACACCGCAATTATTTATTAAATAATTGTCTATGTTAAATAAGTGTTGATTCACTAACAAATTGTAAAAATATCTCAAAGAACATATGGAAAGCGAGTATTCTTTTTCTCTATCTAGATATTTTTCATCTGCTCCATTTTTTCGTACGGCAACCAAAAGATATAAAGAATGACAGGCTGAAAATGATTACAAATGGAATAACGGAAGTGAAAAATGTCACCCAGCTACTTGTCTTTTTCCGAGGATCAACAGTGATGATGCCTTTATCTAACCTTTCTACGGCATCACCAGATACGTACGTTACTAAGTTCTTGTTTTCATCATACCCCTTATGCCTTCCCTGTGATTTTATATTTACTGCTTTCGGACTGCATCGTAAGTGATGTTACTTCCCCACTCTTCAAAAAAATAGAACTTATCTTGGGTCATTTTCTCTGTTTGTTCATTGATATTATTCAAGATGCATACAAATCCTATGATGACCAGCCAAAGTTCACTGAGATTTTTGACTTTAAAATACCCCTGACTCATAAATAGCAGCAAGATAAATAGCATCGCTATACAAACGACATATAATAGGAAGAAAGTATATTTATTCTCTTCTGGTTTTTGTTTTTTTTGGTTCCCTGTTTTAAGCTCCTAGGAGTCCAATTCCAGCTTTTGATCTCCTTGGCTGCTATCAAATCCATAGCTGGGATTGTATTCACTATGGTGCCCAACTACAAGGCTTGGTTAACGGTCGTTGAGCATAAGCCCTCGTTATTTAAAGGTGGGGATTTTCAATAATTACAGTCATCTTTCATTATGGTATGTTCTCTTAGCCTATTTGTTATATGAGCAAATCTGCTTTATATATAAAACAAAAAAAGCCTGCTTTCACTTTACGTGAGAGCAGGCCTTGCTTTACATCTTTATTATTTAATACCCTTAGAGATTTCTTTAACCATAGAATCAACAGACTCTAAACCGCCGCCTGATAAGTACCAGTAGTTAGGATCAAGATAAATGATGTTGCCTTCTTTATAAGCTTTTGTATTTTTTACAATATCATTTTCAACTGTTTCTTTCGCTGCAGCTCCATCACCAGCAACTGCATCCCTATCAACTACGAAAAGGTAATCAGGGTCTTTTTCAGCAATGTATTCGAAAGAAATACTTTGACCATGTGTAGATACTTCTAATTTATCATCAACTGCAGGAACGCCGAATACATCATGGATAATACCAAATCTTGAATCCGGACCGTATGCACTTACTTTTCCACCGCTAGCAAGAATGATTAAACCTTTTTTATCTGTTGGTGCTTTTTCTTTCAAAGCAGTGATGTTTTCTTCAACACTTGCAAATTCTTTAGCAGCTTCTTTTTCTTTACCAAAGATTTTACCAAGAAGTGTTACGTTTTCTTCAAATGATTCCATATATTTTGTAGTATCCACACCTACATAAACTGTAGGAGCAATTTTACTTAATTCTTCATATGCATCAGATTGACGACCTGAAATAAGGATTAAGTCAGGAGCAATCTCGTTAATTTTTTCGAAGTCAGGTTCTTTTAATCCACCAGCATTTTCAGTTGTACCTTCATATTTAGAAAGGTATTCAGGAAGGCCATCATGAGGAACAGCAGCCACTTCTACACCCAATTTATCAAGTGTATCAAGAGTTCCCATATCGAATACGACAACTTTTTCAGGGTTTGTTTTTACTTTCGTCTCTCCTAGTTGGTGCTTAACTGTTATTTCTTCGCTTTTAGCCGATTCTTTTTTCGGACTTGAATCTTCTTTTTCATTATTTGATCCACAAGCTACAGCCACTACAGCCAGCATTGCTATTAATAGCAGTAAAGATAATTTCTTAATCATTAAAATGTCACCTCAAAAAGTATTTTTTATTATTTAAAATTACATGTTGAATCCGTAACTTGTTAGAACCCATCGTTTTTCCCTCTTTTTCCTTATATTTAAACAGGAGGCGGCTAATTCTTGGGCGCCCGCCAACTCTTAACAGCCTAAAGAGTGTTCTTAATGTTTCCTAGTTTAGTTACGAATACCTGAAGTAATTTAAAACCAAATGGCATAGTTCCTAAGTAAAGTACACGCAGATCTTATTATCATTGATATTTTGAATCTCAATATCCATATCATAGATTTCCTTTAATACATTGGAATTAATGACTTGTTCGGTAGGTCCATTTTGGACAACCTTTCCATCCTTCAATGCAACAATATAGTCGGAATAACAGGATGCAAAATTAATATCATGAATGACGATAATGACTGTTTTCCCTAATTCATCAGCCAACCTTCTTAATACCTTCATGATTTGGACAGAATGCTTCATGTCCAAATTGTTCAAAGGTTCGTCAAGAAGTACATACTCTGTATTTTGTGCAATTACCATTGCAATGAAGGCCCGTTGTTGTTGGCCCCCGCTAAGCTGGTCAAGAAACTTATCCTGCATATTCTCAAGTTCCATATATTCAATCGCTTCATCGACATATTTCCAATCCTCTTTAGTCAATTTCCCTTGTGAATAAGGGAATCGACCAAAGGCGACGAGTTCACGAATCGTCAATCGGATATTAATGTGGTTAGCTTGCTTTAAAATGGCGATTTTTTTCGCAAGCTCATTGCTGTTGAATTTCCCCATGTCTTTACCATCAATCAGGACTTCCCCTGAATCTTTAGTAATGAGTCGGCTGATCATCGAAAGAACCGTACTTTTCCCCGCACCATTAGGGCCGATGAAAGAAGTGATTTTTCCTTTGGTAATTTCAATGGATACATCTTCGACAACCGTTTTATTATTATATTTTTTGAATAAACTTTTCACTTCTACCATGACTTATTCTCCTTTAATAGAAGATAGATGAAATAGACACCGCCAACAAAGTTGATAATGACACTCAAAGTTGTAGAGAAGGTGAAGATTCTCTCAACTATGAATTGGCCGCCGACCAAGGCAATCACACTAATCAGCATCGCACCTGGAAGGATATGTTTGTGCTGATAAGACTTAATAAATTGATACGCCACATTGGCAACAAGTAAGCCGAGGAATGTGATAGGACCTATCAGGGCTGTTGAAATGGAGATTAAAATCGTGACAACGATTAATACCCGTTTCGTTACAAAATCATAATCCACACCTAAGTTGATGGCTTGGTCTCTCCCTAAGGACATGACATCTAAATACTTCAAAAATCTCATAAAATATACGATTACTGCTATCATAAGGACAATAGCTAACGTCAATAAGTCCGTATTGACATTGTTAAAACTCGCAAACATTTTATTTTGAATGATTTGAAATTCATTCGGGTCAATCAATACCTGCATAAATGATGACATACTGCCGAATAATGTTCCGAATATGATGCCTATCAGCAAGAGAAAATATATATTTCGATTTTGCTTGAACATGAACTTGAACAGCAGACTGGAGAAAATAAGCATAGCTGTCAAAGTAACCAGAAAATTTAGATTTTTATTTAAAATCATGACATGTGTTGAACCGAACAGGAAGATGACTCCTGTTTGAATCAGCATATACATAGAATCTAATCCTAAAATGCTTGGTGTTAAAATTTTATTATTTGTTACTGTCTGGAAAACTACTGTTGCGAAGGCAATCGCACAACCAACTACAATGATGGCGATAATTTTGATAACCCTTCTTGGAAGTGCATAATCCCAATTCGGGCCAAGATCCCAAAAGATATAACATGCCGTTAAAACAGTTGCAACAACAGCTAGTAAAATGATTTTTCCTTTATTATTCATATGCCTTTCTCCTCATTATCAGATAGATAAATACGGCGCTTCCTATTACACCAACTACGAGACCTATCGGAATTTCAAATGGATAAATGATAATCCGACCCAGAATATCGCAGATCAATAGGAACACAGCCCCTAGCAATGCTGTATGAGAAAGACTCTTCTTCAAATTATCACCAAGGTAAAGTGAAACAATATTAGGTACAATCAGTCCTATAAAAGGAATTGTTCCCACCGTTAACAAGACGACGGTAGAGGATAATGCTACGATTACCAATCCAAAATTGACTACAAATTTATAATTGAGTCCAAGATTGATAGCAAACTCCTCACCCATCCCTGCCACAGTGAATTTATTAGCAAAGAAGTATGCGAGAATGACCAAAGGGATACTTATGTATATTAGTTCATATCTTCCCGACATAATCATCGAGAAATCACCATTCATCCATGTGTTGAGACTTTGAATCAAATCATATTTATAAGCAAAGAAAGTTGAAATAGATCCGACGATATTACCGAACATCAAACCAACCAATGGAATGAAAATCGTATCCTTGTATTTAACTTGATCAAGAATTTTCATGAACAAGAAAGTGCCTGCCAAAGCGAATATGAATGCGAATGCCATTTTCTCAATAAGTGCTGCGGATGGAAAAATGATAATAGCAAGAAGAAGACCCAACCTTGCAGAATCCATCGTACCGGCAGTTGTTGGTGATACAAATTTATTTCTACTCAATTGCTGCATGATTAAGCCACTGATGCTCATAACCACCCCAGCAATTACAATAGTTACCATTCTAGGAAAACGGCTTTGCAGCATAATTTGCACTTTATCATCACTTAAATCTAATAAATCGAGTGGCGTAATATCTTTTACTCCAATGAATAATGAGGTAAATGATAAAACAATTAACGCCATGACTAAATATCTTATCTTCATCTTCATTTCCTACTCTTCCTATATCAGTAAAAACACAGTGATAATATTTTTAATTAAAAATGTCTGAATAAAGACTATTATTAAGTTTTTATCTATCTTTAATAAAAATAAGACCCATGAGCTACAATAACTGCACGTGTTTTCCTTTTTTTGATAATGAGATTCATTATCAATATCGTATTCATTTCTATTCTACCATTCCTTTGACATGTGTCAACATATACAAGCGAATTACTTTGATAAATTGGAAATTGTATCCGTTCTTGTTCACACAATCTATATAAAGTTCTTGTGTATTAAATTCTTTCAAACCATGCATTTCGCAACATTAAGTGATAAAATCAAAATAACATATATTTACTCTTCCAATGAAAGTAGCGATATGATGAAAACCTTTCTTTCTAAAATGTTCACCAAAAAAGAGAAAATCCAGATTGAATTTTGTCAAAATAATCTTGACCGTTTCCTTAATGAGCAAACACTCGCTGTGTTTGGAAAGTTCTTGACGAACCCCCGAATTCAATATAAAGAATATGAATGTTTAAGTGAATGTAAACTTTGTAATAAGACACCCTATGCTAAAGTAAACGGGCAGATTATGAGTGGGGAAAATACACAAGATCTTTTAAACCAGTTACAAAACATATTAAAATAAATACGGGCCAAGCAACTTCAAATTGCTTTGGTCCTTATTTTATTGTAGAGACTTTAACTATATCCCTAAAATTATAATGAAGAAAACCGTGTAGAAAAAAACCTCTATAACTCCTATTCCTTCTATATTATAGGAGTGCATAAAAGGATTAGCTGTATCAGCCCCTCTGGAGCATCCGTTATATCAGCCATTGCAGTCGGGATGAAACAAGATCCTGCTCTACTGTTTCACGGCTGGAGCTCTCTTATTGTTGTTTCGTCTTCATTTCTTTGATTTAGGTTTTACATTGTGATTTATGAGGAGTAGCAGAATACATACTACTTCTGGGCACCTAGCCATAGAACGCCCTTTATCAACCTAGTAGATACTTCCTGTTTTTTACTATTTTCAAAGTTTATGCTATTTTTCTAGTATTATATGTGATAATTTATGGAAAAAAGATTAATTAGGAGGATGTCTGTGAAAAAGATCATACCAACGATTGTTTCTGTTGTCTCTCTTAGTCTTATCACTGGATTGCCCGGCCTAAGCTCCACGGCTCAGGCAGATGAATTTACCCCTTATTATGGCAAGGGTCCTAGCTACATTCAGCCAGAAAATCTCTCCTACCTTTTCCCAGACCCTAAAGTTACCTTCAATACTCCTGCCTTTCAACATGACAAGATTGCCTTTACAAGCCAAGAAGAAATGATAGCTTATATCAAAAAACTATCCCACAAAAGTAAAAACATCCAAATTAAGACGATTGGTCAATCTACAGAAGGACGCGATATCCCGATGCTCCTTTTCAGCAAGGATTCAAAAAAGCTGAAAAAGGATACTAAGAAACCGTTGATTTGGATTCAAGGTCAGATTCATGGCAATGAACCCGCCTCTGGTGAATCTACATTAGTTATTGCCCAATGGCTTGCTGAAGGAAAACTTGGTGATGTCCTCGATAAAGTGAACATTGCCATCGTTCCACGTGTAAATCCAGATGGCTCCTATTATTTTAAACGGTTTACCTCTAATGACATGGATGCGAATCGAGACTATTTAAAAGTGGAGTATCCTGAGGTACAGACTATTCATCAAACCATCAATGATTATGAGCCTGAAGTCATTCTTGATGTACATGAATATACAGTGAACCCCGCTCCCCTTAAGAAGGTTGGCGCAAATGGATCCATCGCTTCCTATGATCTGCTCATTTCTTCAGCAAAAAATTTAAATATTCCGGAACAGCTTCGAAAAGCATCCGACGAACTACTTTTGCCTAATGTTTTTAAAACATTGGAAAAAGAAAAGCTTTCCTATCATGATTACTATACACTTGATACTTCTGATGCTGGAATTCTTACCGCTACTGAAGGAAGCACAGAAGCCCGCATCGGTCGCAACGCTCTCGGATTGAAAAATACGATGACCTATTTAATTGAAACAAGGGGTATCAATATCGGTCGTACTGACTTCAAACGTCGTGTTTATGCACAAGCTACAGCTCAGGCGGCCTTCATTAAAACGACAGCTGATCAAGCCAGTACAGTAAAAAAGGTGGTCAAGCAGGCCGAAAATGAAGTGGTGAAAAAAGGGAGAAAGGCAAATGATCATGATAAAATTGTCATCACCAGCGAAAATAAATTGATAAAAAATCAAAAGTTAACAGTAGTTGATTTAGCAAAGTCCAAAAAGGTCGATACGCCTATCGATTGGCTGGATTCTACCGATGCCTACCCTACCCTTGTTAGAGATCGACCAACAGCTTATATCCTCCCACCTGAATATGAAGATATTGCAAAAAAACTTCAGTTATTGGGAGTGCAGGTGAAAAAACTAAAAAAACCTGTAAAATTATCTGTGGAAAGTTACAAAGTAAAGGATTTGAAAGTGTCCACTACACTTGAAAGCGGACATACAACCAAAGAAGTGACGACCAATGTATCAGCGAAAAAACAGGAATTCCCGAGAGGAAGCTATGTATTTAACATGGACCAGCCTGATGCTAACTTCATTTCCCTCGCACTCGAACCTGAGGGCATAGACAGCTATGTGACATTCAATTTCATTCCCGCTGTTAAGGGCGGAGAACTTCCGATTTACCGCTACATGCAACAATCAGCATTACCAGTTAAATAATAAATCTCCACTACTATCTAAAAAACGCTTTGGCAGCTTTCCTTGCCGAAGCGTTTTATTTTTTATTCCATCTTTAAGCATTAGCAGAATTTCTGACACCATTCAGTCGTCTTTCTTGAATGCAGCAAAAACTTTTGAATATATATATAAACGGACAATGTGTTTAGGAGGGGGGAACACCTTTGAACCACCAACATGTACAATTGGAAATTAACCGACTTGTTTATCGCTTAAAGCAAGACCAATCAGCAGATGGATCTTGGAACTATCCCTTTGACACTGGGATAACAGCTGATGCCTATATGATTATTTTACTAAAAATTTTAGACATAGAAGATGCTCCACTTATAGAGGCCTTAGTAAAAAGGATTGAAAGCAGACAAACAGAAAACGGTTCTTGGAAACTTTTCCATGATGAAAAGGAAGGCAATCTCTCGGTCACAATTGAAGCTTACTATGGTCTTCTATATAGCGGCCAACGGAAAAAACAAGATCCCCATATGAGAAAGGCCAAACAATTCATTCTTTCTAACGGCGGAATCAAACAGGCCAATACGCTAACTAAAATGATGCTCACCGTCACTGGCCAATATAAATGGCCGCCTCTATTCCCGATCCCACTCGAGGTTATATTACTGCCGCCAACCTTTTTCATCAGCATTTATGACTTTTCCGTATATGGGAGAGTTAACATGATCCCCATGCTTCTGCTTGGACATAAAAAGTATCAGATTAAGTCCTCGAACGCTCCTAATTTAAAAGATTTATATCAAACGCGGGAGGAACGTACTGAAGAATATGTGTGGGAGGAATATCGAACGGACGAATACCGCTCTTTCTTTTCCAAACTTCAAACAGGTGTCAAAACCTTAATTGGTTATCCAGATTATTTGCATTCCTTGGCGCTAGAGTCAACGAAAAGATATATGCTCGACCGGCTAGAGCCCGACGGAACGCTTTACAATTATTTTGTTTCTACCTTTTTCATGATCTTTGCACTTCTCTCAACCGGCTATTCGAAAAAAGATCCGGTGATCCTAAAAGCAGTTGCCGGTCTGAAGGGAATGGCCTGTTCAGTTGATGGTTACACTCATATCCAATTTACAACAGCCCATGTTTGGAATACCTCCTTAATCAGCTATGCTTTGCAAGAAGCAGGATTGCCTTCCAAAGATCAAACTGTTAAAGCCGCAAATCAGTACTTACTTTCCCGTCAGCATTATATGTATGGTGATTGGCTGGTTCATAACCCTTACGCGGTTCCAGGTGGCTGGGGTTTCTCAGATTTGAACACAATGAATCCAGATGTAGATGATACGACTGCTTCACTACGGGCGCTTGCCGGTCAATTGCAAACAAACCCAGATAATCAGAACAGCTGGCAGCGTGGTGTCGCCTTCACGATTTCCATGCAAAATGATGATGGCGGATTTCCTGCATTCGAAAGAAATAACGACCATAAATGGTTACACCTTACCCCTTTCAAAGGAGCCAAATATCTCCTAACTGACCCATCGACCGCTGATTTAACAGGAAGAACACTTGAATTTTTAGGGAACTATACAAATTTGAAGAAACCTGAGAAAGTCAGCAAAAAAGCCGTAGATTGGCTCTTGAAAGACCAGGAGCGCGACGGATCTTGGTACGGACGCTGGGGAGTTTGCTACCTATATGGCACATGGTCTGCACTGACTGGCCTTAAGGCAGCTGGGCAATCCTCTGATCACCCAGCTATCCAAAAAGCTTTGGCCTGGTTAAAGAAAATTCAAAATAAAGATGGAGGCTGGGGAGAATCTTGTTACAGTGACATCAAGCAACATTATATGCCTCTCGGGACCAGCACCCTGACCCATACAGCTTGGGCTGTGGATGCGTTGATTTCGGCATCTGAAAAAACGACACCCGAAATCGAAAAAGGCATCACCTATCTCATTCGCGAAGCCCAAAAAGAAAGCTGGACCAATGACTATCCTGCAGGTCAGGCACTGGAAAATTTTGTGTATATCCATTATCACAGCTATCGCTATATTTATCCGCTATTGGCCTTAAGTCACTACAGAAATAAGTTCATGAATGTTTAAGCGCTGTGTGTCGGCGCTTTTTTTCGTCATAAAAAGATGAATATGTGGATTACCTGTGGAAAAGGGTGGCACATAAAAGTACAGTTATCCACATTTTAAGGTTATCCACATATAATTAGCCAAAAAATTGACCCGAAGCATTTTATAAACAAATTATTATCCACAATTGCTGTGAGTAACGTTCATTCTTATGTATTTTGCCAACTTATTTGTCCGAAAGTATGCACACAAGCTCTAGATTACTTGTCTTCTTAAGGTTTTGTGGATAATTTGGGGATGAATCCTCACTGTTTTATTATTTTTCACTTCCAAACCGTATCAAGTTTATCGCTATAGAATTCTATTGCCTTTGCATATGACTGGATTGCATGATCCTTAGAAGTTTCCGCAATAATTTTCAGTAAAGATTCCATTGCCAAATTATGATGTCCTAAATTATAGAATGCCATTGCTCTAAATACTATTAAAGCCTTGTCCTCAGGAAACTTGCTCAGCCCTGTTTCTAATGTTCGTTTTGATTTTTCATATTCTCCAATGGTACGATATGTACTCCCCAACCCTAAATATGCACCTTTAGCATCCTCCTCTGATAAACCCAATGTGAGCGCTGTTTCATAATAGGGCACAGCCTGTGACTCAAGCCCAAGAATATCCAAACTCCAGGCACATTGATACTGAATTACAGCATCCTCGGGATTTTTCTTTGCGAGTTCCATTAAAAGTTGATTTGATTTCTCAAACTCTTTCTTACACCGTAACGATAGCGCCGCTTCTAAATTCTTCACTCTCATTCCCCCTATTGGATAAAGATCTTTATGTCCCTTATTCTGGAGGAACCCTTTAATTCCTTCTTAATTTCGAAACGGATATTGCCATTGGTCATTTATAAGAAAAAAACTAATATGACTGACCAGATACTGTAACAACTATTCTTTTAATGGATTTTGTAAGTATTTAGATTACTAACAAAAAAAGGATCTGCCCCATGGCAAATCCTTTTTAGTCTTTGATAATCATTTCAGCAAGGTTATTAACAATAAATGTTACGTATTCGAAACAACTTTTGGTCTTGATATTCGATTAATCATCCAATTCGGTTTTTAATACTTTCCCCGTAGTAGCATCAACTACTACGTCATATTCCTTTTGTCCCTGGTTTATCTCCAGCTCGTATACAAGGATGCCATTCTCAGAATCCAGCTCTACATCCGTAATTTGGCCATCCACCTTTTTCAAAGCAATCTTTTCAGCTTGATCCATACTGATTTTGGCAGTTTCCACCGCTTTTTGAGTGCTCATATCCTCATCATCATCGTCTTCCATCTCCTGAGAAAGAATCTCTCCTTTTTCAGCATCCACATCTACGTCTTGATAGCCTTCTTCCGTTTTAACGGTCATCTCATAGGTCATCGGCTGGTCCCAATCTTTTTCAAATTGAGTAACTTCCCCACCTAGTTTTTCTGAAATCATTTTGACAGCCTCGTCTTCAGATAGCGCACCCTTATTGACTGCATATACGGCCGTTCCGGCAGCACCACCGAAAAGCAATACAGAGGCTATGGACACCGTCATTATTACCTTTTTCTTTTGGATGATACCTTGTTTTATCATGCTCCACTGCTTTTTCATGAATGAATTCCTCCTTTAATTTGTTACCTTAAGAATAACAATCCTTCATGAAACGAACATGAACGCTAGATTAGAATTTGATGAGAAAGAATAATCGTCACCGACGTTCCTTCTCCCACTTCGCTTTGAATTTCCAATTTGCCGCCGAATGACTCAACAATTGATCGAGCAATGGAAAGACCAAGTCCATTGCCTCCCGTTTTCCTTGCTCTCGATGAATCCACACGATAGAAGCGTTCAAATACATGTAACAGATGTTCTGGTGATATGCCTACACCTTGATCTTTCACTCCAATAAAAACTTCATTTCCCTGCTGATTAATCAAGATCTTTATACCCGATTCACTGTATTTCATGGCATTGTCCAATAGGATGACCAACACCTGTTCAAGCTTACTGGAAATGATCATTGCATATATTTCCTTAAACTCGGATTGTATATTTATTTCACGATTCCCAGTCCGTCTAAACGTTTGGGCAATCTGTTCACAAAATGAAATAAGTTCGATTTTTTCCTCCATATCGACTGAAGGTTCCGATTGGGAAGCCGCCTGTAGAAGATGTTCCGTCAACTTTTTCATCCGGATGGCTTCATGATGGATCGCTTCCACTGCCTCTTCCTGAATCGCTGCATCCTTCATTCCCCAGCGTTTCAATAGTGAGGAATAGCTTTCAATAACCGTAATCGGTGTTTTCAACTCATGTGAAGCGTCTGAAAGGAATTGCTGCTGTTGGTTATAATTCCGTTCTAGCCTTTCTATCATCCTGTTGAATGAAACTCCCATTACCTGTAGTTCGTCCTTTGATTGATCCGATAGCGGAATCCGTTTGAATTCTCCACTTTCCTCAATATCCATCATTGTCCCGCTCATGATGGATATTGGTTTAAGAATTAGATTTGCCAACCACTTGCCAGCAAAAATGGATAAAAGAATGACAAAAAGGGATGAACCAGCAAGCACAAGTGCAAGTGTTGATAAATTATCAAGAAGGCTGTCCTGTGCCTGGGTGACCTCAATCATTCCAAGCGGCTTACCTTCTTCCGGATAAGGATAGCGGTAGGTTAACACATACTCTCCGTCGACTTTGGTAAAATCATATCCCTTCTCGTTAACGGATTTTATTATAAGCCCCTGGAGGTCCTCTTCATCAGTAAATATGTTGACCAAGCGTCTTTCGGTGTTAAATACTCGTACCATTCCATCGTCTGGGGTATATGGCTCTACCAAGCTAGAATTGCCGGAGAATAGATCCTTCGCCTGGACATTTTCTTCGATTAACGAAGCCTGATTTTCAAGCATATCCTGTTCCCTCTCAACGGAAATCCAAAGAAAGGCGGTTAAAACGATGATACTCAGCACTACCAGCATGAGGATTAAAAAAAGACTAGAATACCATTGGATTTTCGTCCGGATCTTCATACTGGCTCCTTCAAGCTATATCCTACCCCTCGATAGGTATGTATGAGCTGCAAATCAAAAGGATAATCAATTTTTTTACGTAAATAACGAATATACACATCAACCACATTCGTATCCCCTACAAAATCATACCCCCATACATGGGTCAGGATTTGGTCTCTCGACAATACTTGATTTTTATTTTGCAAAAGATAAACTAGCAAGTCGAACTCGCGGGAAGTCAGCTCGATCCTTTTACCTTGCCTCAGAATGTCCCTTGTACCAAGGTTCAATTGCAGATCATGGACCTTAAGGTCATCCGCTTTTTCTTCTGATTGGCTCCCCTGTACATTCATCCGAAAACAAGCACGAATCCGGGCAAGTAGTTCTTCTATTTCAAATGGTTTTGTTACATAATCATTCGCACCATGGTCCAGGCCGTTCACCTTATCAGGTATTGCATCCCTGGCTGTTAAGAGGATGACTGGTGTGTGACCATTCTTTTTTCTAAAACGCCTAAGTACTTCTATGCCATTCAACTCGGGTAGCATCACATCTAATAAGATTAAATCCCACTCTTCAGCTTCAGCCCTTTCCAGACCTGTTTTTCCGGTAAAAGCCGATTCAGTTTGATAACCCTCATGGTTCAGTTCCAGCTGTATGACCCTCGCGATTTTTTCTTCATCTTCTATAATTAAAATTCTTTTAATCATTATTTAACACCACCTACCCCTTAGTGTACTGAAGAAAAATGAAAATATCATGAGAAATTGAACCCTTCTCGTTAAATCGTATGACAAAAACAATTCTATAGAGAAAAAAAAGCCCTGCTTCTATCTTTACAGATTAAAGAGAGGTGACCTCCCTGTTTTATGTTCCTTAACTATCGATACTGTAGAGCTTTAATTAATAGGGGCGGATTCCCAGCAATCCACTGCCTTATGCTCTATGTCATTTTTTCGCGCCAACTGTCCCATATACTACCGATAAAGAAGAATCTTTAGAAATTCTGTTGGATCGCCCTTATTAACAACGAATATACTTACATGAAGAAAGAGTCAAAATTGAAAAAAGAACCGGATGTGAAAACACATCCGGTTCTTTTGTTCTTTTATTTACCAATCCAATGTTGATCAATAAATTCATCGCGTCCTGATTTCGCACGGTCCGCTTTGTACTCATCTTTGTTCTTCTTATGATAGCCTTGATGATATTCTTCAGCCGGATAAAAGGTTTGGGCCTGCAGGATTTCAGTTACTATAGGTTTCTTGAACTTACCGCTAGCTGCTACCTGTTCCTTAGTTTCAATAGCTAATTGTTTTTGAGTTTCATTATGATAGAAGATAGCCGTGCGATACTGGCTTCCTCTGTCATGGAATTGACCGCCATCATCGGTTGGGTCAATCTGCTGCCAATACAATTCCAGCAGTCTTTCATAAGGAAATAACATAGGATCGAAAGTAATTTCAACGACTTCATAATGGCCCGAAGTTCCCGTCTTCACTTCCTCGTAAGTTGGGTTTTCAAATTGTCCACCTGTATAACCGGATACGATTCCTCCAATGCCAGGTTGTTCTTCAAATGGTGTCACCATGCACCAAAAACAGCCTCCAGCAAATGTAGCTTTTTGCATAATGGTCATCTCCCTCCAATACTTATGAATAAAAATTAATATATCATATCCTAACCCCAACCATATGTTTTTTTGATTCTTTATAATTTGCGGAACCGCCATGTCATCGTGCCAAAAAGGATCTGCCTCTTTGGCAAACCCTAAATCAATCTTTTGACCAACCCTTTTCCTTGAATCTTACTATCGCTTCAACGCGATTGCTTACATCCAATTTATCGAGAATGACCGAAATATAATTACGAACCGTTCCATTAGTTAGATAAAGTTGGCTGGCAATTTCCTTAGTATTCTTACCATCTGCAATCAATTTGAGCACTTGACTCTCTCGTTCAGTCAACGGGTTTTCTTCTTCAAAAGCCATATCCACCAGCTCCGGAGCATATATGCGCCGACCATCCATGATGACTCTAATTGAGTTTGCCAATTCCTCACTTGGACTATCCTTCAGTAGATATCCACCTACTTCTGCCTTTCTGGCTCTTTCAAAATATCCAGGACGTGCAAAAGTTGTTAAAATGATGACTTTGCATTGATGGCCCTGACTCTTAATCTCTTCTGCTACATCGAGGCCTGTTTTAACGGGCATTTCAATATCCGTAATGCAGATATCCGGCTTTAAACGATTTACGAGATTCATTGCTTCTTCCCCATTGCTTGCTTTTCCGACAACTTCCATATCCTCTTCTAAATCAAGGATAGAACCTAGCGCACCAAGCAGCATCCGCTGGTCTTCAGCAATAACGATTCGAATCAAAGTTAATCCCACCTATTCATTATTTTTTATAGCATTCGGAACCCTAATGTAAAGTGTAGTTCCTTCAGTTGATTTAATATCTAGGCTGCCGTTAACGAATTCAAGCCTTTCTTTCATTCCTTGAAGTCCATTGCCTTTAAAAAACTCTGATTTGTGTGAAAGCCCCACTCCATTATCTTGGACTTTGATCGTCACTCCTGTCTTTAATTCTTCTATAACGATATTACAGCAGTCGGCACAGCTATGTTTGACTATATTGGTCACAGCTTCTTTCAAGCACATGCTTAAAACCGTTTCAACAAGCAATGGGGTATCTTGCAATTCCGTGGTTCCTTCCAATTTGAATTCTATCTCTGCCGCTTTCAAAATTTGCTTGACCCGGATTATTTCATCGCTTAGCTTAGCCCCACGCATTTCCGACACCATTTCCCGTACTTCTTTGAGTGCCGTCCTCGCCGTTTGGCGGATATCCTTGATTTCCTTCTTAGCCGAATCCGGGTTTAAATCAATCAATTTCCCAGCAAGGTCACTTTTCAAGCCAATCAAAGAAAGTTTTTGTCCAAGAGTATCATGTAAATCACGAGCAATCCGCTGACGTTCTTCCATTTTGCCAAGTTCGGATATTCTTTTATGCGCATCTTCCAGTTGTTCTTCCAGCCTATCCCGTTTATTCCGATTATATGTGTTGAATGGGAGAAGAATCACGCCTACTACACAAATGAGCATAAAGGGAAATTGCGAAAAGAAGGTAGGATCTTTCATGATGAACCCAATATTGACGGACACGATGGTAGCTAATAACTGAATCGAATATAATACGAAAAAACCAACCTTATTTTGAACATTCCCAATAAAGAATGCTAAAAAAAGTGAAAAGTAAATGTAGCTGAAAAATATGGTCATGGATATGGATATGACTATTTGTATCGCAGTCCAAACGTATACGGGCCATCCCTTTGAAACGAATGAAAGGCCATATGAAATGAAAAACAAAATGATCATGACGATTCCAAAAACAATCTCCAACATAGATGAAGATTTGAAAATGAAATAAAAAGGGAGGATACAAAAAATGATCCAGACATAAGGGCTTAGCCCTGTGTTCTTCGGAAAGATATGATACCAACTTTGCATGGCGCTGCCTCTTTTTCTTTTTCTCCTAGTATATACTAAGGTGTTTTATCAAAAAACCATCCAATGGAAATTGAATGGTTTTTTAATAAACTATTTATTTTTCTTGAAGACTTGGACGTTTATTATTGATTCCTACCTTTGATTTTGTATCGCTTAGACGGTGCTTAATCTCTTTAAAACTTACAAACGTTTTGTTTTCGCTATCATAAAGGCGGAAGCGAAGCGATTTTAAGCTTGAACCAAGAGTGATTGTTGTTGCCTGTTGCAAAGGAAGGGTGGAATCATGGACTTTTTCCAGATTATAGTTTGGCACTCTTGGACTAAGATGATGCACGTGGTGGAAACCGATATTTCCAGTTACCCATTGTAAAATCTTTGGAAGCTTATAATAAGAACTTCCATCAATGGCAGCCTTCACGTAATCCCATTCTGATTCCTCTTCGAAATAAGAATCTTCAAACTGATGCTGTACATAGAACAGCCAGATGCCCAGTGATCCCGTTACAAAAAGAAGCGGTACTTGGATCATCAAGAATGCCTGCCATCCGATAGCCAAGCATAAAAGACCATAAATCACCAAAATAGAAGCATTTGTCAAATACGTATTCATACGTTCTTTCTTTCTAGCGCCTTTTGTATTCAAACGATTCGACACAAGGAATAGATAAAATGGTCCTAAACCAAACATGACGATCGGATTTCTATATAAACGATAAGCTAGACGTCCCCAGAATGAAGCGGCTACATATTCATCAACGGTCATGACCCAAATATCGCCAGTACCGCGTTTGTTTAAATTACTGCTTGTTGCATGATGTATGGAATGACTATGCTTCCATTGTTCATACGGAAATAATGTGACGATTCCACTGATTGTACCCAGGATATTATTCGCTTTCCTACTTTTGAAAAACGATTGATGACAGCAATCATGAAAAATAATGAAAATCCTGACCACAAACCCTGAAGCTAGAACAGTAAATGCAAGGGTCAGCCAATATGAGATCGATAAGCTCTGATAGGCTAAGAACCATAATAGAAAAAAGGGTGGAAATGTATTTAAAAGTTGTTTCACACTTGATTTAGTATTGGACATTTCAAAAGGGGCAATATCTTTTCTCAATTGTTTTTGATTATGGTTACTCATAACTTCCTCCTAATAAATATTATATAGAAACGTGGAGTGTTTAAATGGATTGGTAAGCTTACATTTTAAAGCAACTATAATTTACGCTTTGGCCCGTTAAATTTAACGAACTATCTTTCTCTTCTTAAGTATAGGAATAATCACCGATCATCTGAAGTAATAAACGTCAATTGGCTGGCATGACAAACGTCATATACTTGTCTATCCTTTCACTTTTCACACGTATTTTTTCCTCATTTATCATTTTTACCCCTCGAAAATTGATAAATCCACTCAAATGGGGGAAAACAATTAACTATTTTCAACCCAATCAAAACAACTTCCCTTATATGTAAAGCAAGTCTATGTATTGCTCAAACACAAAAACAGATTCACCACAAGGCGAATCCATTTATATCTTAATGGCATAAACCCTTTCAGGCCGTCCTACCGTGCCGTATGTTAAATCCGCTTCAATTTTTTCCTCAGACATCAAGTGTTCAAGATAACGCCTTGCCGTAGTCCTACTCACTCCGATTTCCTTCGCCACTATTTCGGCAGTTAACCCAGGGGATGTGTTTCCCAACACTACTATCACCTTCTCCAAAGTCATCCTATCAATCCCTTTTGGCAATGAAGTCTGTTCTCTTTCCTTGTCATTCATTTCCTTTCTCAAAAGCTTATCCACTTGTTGCTGTGTCACAGGAAAATTGCCCTTTCCTAATTCAGATAATTTAATGTAATATTCTTGATATCGGAGTAAGGACTGTTTGAACCGTTCAAATACGACAGGCTTGATAATATAATCAAATATACCGATTTTAATGGCTTCCTGGACTTTTTCAATCTCTTTTGTTGCCGTAATCATAATGACATCCATTTGTTTGCTTTGCTGCTTGATTTCTTTCAGGATATCGAGCCCATTCATATCCGGAAAATACATATCGAGCAGCAATAGGTCCGGCTGCATGATTTCAATGAAGCTTTTAGCTTCGACATAACTTGACGCTATCCCAATGGTTTGAAACCCTTCAATTTTTTCGATGAACAGCTTCTGTATTTCAGCAATCCGTAAGTCATCTTCTACGATTAAAACTTCTATTTCGCTAATAGCCTTCATTTAATCACCCCTCTGTTTTTTGGTATGGCTACTGTAAAGATCGTATATTCCCCTTCCTTTGATGAAAAAGTGATATATCCTCCTAAACCATTAATTGCTTCCTGAACAAGACTCAGACCAATCCCTGAATTAGTTTGATGGTTTTTCGTGGTAAAACCTTTCTGAAAAATTTGTTCGGTAACACCTGAATTCATCCCTTTTCCGTTATCTTCAACTTCGATAATCAGTTCTTTACCCAAATCAGTTACGAACAACGAAACCTTTTTTTCCTCCCTTTGGTTTTCCCGTACCGCTTCAAAAGCATTATTGATAAGGTTACCGATAATCGTCACTAACACATCCCGGTCTATTTCGGACGGAATATCTTTAAAACTGCTCTCTCTATCAATAGTAAAATGAATTTTCAGCTCGCTTGCTAAACTTACTTTCCCTAAGATGAACCCAGCAATAATCGGATCAGGTACTTCCTTCATTAAAAAGTGAATGAACCCTTGTGTGACATCTACTTCCTTCGATATAAAATCTATCGCTTCTTTATAGGACCCCAGTTGAATCAAACCAAGAAGAGTATAAAGCCGATTGGAATATTCATGTGTCTGAGCCCTTAGCCCCTCTGCATAGGCCTTCACATGGGAAAGCTCTTGAAGAAGGTTCGATAGTTCGGACTTATTTCTTAAACTCGCAACAGCACCGATAACTTCTCCGTGTTTATTTAATATTGGAATGCGACTTGCCAAAAAAATTTCACCGTCTATCATAAATTCCTGATCATATTCGGCCTGTGCTGTACTGACTACATCAAGCAGATGTGTATTTGTAATGACCTCTTCAATTTTTCTCCCGCGTAGCACAACGTCTTTAGGAATATGAAGGAATTTATGCGCCGTTTCATTGACAACAGTGATTTTCCCATAGACATCAATGGCTATAATTCCTTCATGAATGGATTCCAAAATGGCATGTTTCTCTTGAAACATCCAGGCAATCTCCTTGGGCTCAAGTCCTAATATGGCCTTTTTTATATTTAATGAAATAAAGAAGGCAATTAGTAAACCACCTATTAAGATAAAAGAGATGGTCCATACTATCTTTCTTTGTATTCTAGACACTTCATTTTCAATATCGTTCTGCATGTAACCAACAGAGACTACACCAATGACTTTTCCCTCATCCTCTATTGGAGCTTTCCCCCTTATGGAAGGGCCCAATGTCCCGGTTGATTCCGTGATGATTGATTTCCCATTCCAAACCTCGGCGTTATCTCCCCCTACCATTTTCTTCCCAATCAATTTGGGATTAGGGTGAGACAGGCGTGTTTCATTCTCATCTCCTATTACAATGAATTCCGCATCGATCTGTCTGCGAATTTTTTCCGCAATAGGCTGGATGATCACGGAAGGGCTATCCGTTTGAAAGGCTTGTTTAATTTCAGGCAGCAGTGAAATAGTCTGGGCAACTGATAATGCTTTTTCCCCTGTTTCCTGTTTCAGGTTAATTTCTAAGATATTTATAAAAATAACTTCAAAGATTCCACCTATTAAGATGATTAACGTGCAGATGCCCAGCATCAACTTAGTATGTAAACGCATTCAATCACCTCTTCTTACATCATATAAAAAAAAACCCCTTTAAAAAAGGAGTTTTTTTGCAACATTCAGAAAATATTTATTAACCTTCTATATTGATGACGACATCTTTCCCTCTCTTCTTAAGTAAAACCGGAATGAGCAGCCATAATGCCGTTACAATCAAAAAGGTAAGTGAAAGTGGCCTAGTGAAAAACAAGCTGTAATCACCATCGGATATGGTCAAGGCTCTGCGCATATTATTTTCTATCATCGGCCCTAATACCAACCCTAGTACCAATGGAGCAATTGGATAATCATTTTTACTTAAGAAATACCCCAAGACCCCGCACCCTAATAATAGCAATAAATCATAAGTGGATACTTGAACCGCATAAACACCAAAAATGGAAATCGCGATAATGATCGGAATCAAGTACTTCTTAGGCGTTTCAATGATTTTTGCAAAAACCTTAACGAGCGGAAGATTAAGGATGAGAAGCATCAGATTCCCAATGAACATACTGGCGATAAGTCCCCAAGCTACCTGAGGATGATCTTCGAATAATAATGGTCCAGGTTGAACATTGTACATCATGAGTGCTCCCATTAAGATAGCTGTTGTACCGGAACCTGGAATCCCCAGAGTCAATAATGGAATCATCGCTCCACCAGAAGCTGCGTTATTAGCTGTCTCAGGCCCTGCTACTCCTGCAATTGCTCCAGTACCAAATTTCTCAGGTTTTTTTGAAATCCGTTTTTCCATAAGATAAGAGAAGAAAGAAGCAAGAGTTGCCCCTGCACCTGGTAGGATTCCTACAAAGAAACCTAAGAGCGATCCCCTGGCAATGGGACCCGCGGATTCTTTGAATTCTTCTTTGGAAGGAATCAAATTACTAATCTTAGCGATTTCCCCGTCATCCTCTTCTTTTTCCAATATCGTCTTGAACACTTCTCCAAGGGCGAATAACCCAACTGCGATTGTCAGGAATTCAACCCCTTGATATAGCCAGGGAACGTCGAAGGTAAAACGAGCAATCCCTGATACATTATCAATGCCTATCGTCCCAATCAGCAAGCCGCAAACAGTCATAATTAACGCCTTCGTTACTGACTTTCCCGCCAAACCACTAACAGCTGCCAGTCCTAGAAGCATAAGTGAAAAATACTCAGCTGGACCAAATTTTATGGCAATCGTCGATAATGGTTGAGCTAAGGCAATCATAGCGATAAGGGTGACAATCCCTCCAACAAAGGAACCGATGGCAGAAATAGACAAAGCACTTCCAGCCCTGCCCTTTTTCGCCATTTGATAGCCATCCAATGTTGTAACAACAGAAGAAGATTCCCCAGGTGTATTTAATAGTATAGAAGTTGTCGAGCCTCCATACATCGCTCCATAATAGACACCTGCAAGTAAAATGATGGCGCTTGTTGCCGCTTGCTCTGGGGGAAGTCCTCCCGTAATTGAAGCCGTTACCGGAATTAAAAGGGCCACACCGCTCATCGGTCCAATCCCTGGCAAAACACCAACTGCCGTTCCAATCAATACTCCAACAAAAGCAAAAAGCAAATTATACCAAGTAAGTGCTGTTTCAAACCCTTGTAATAAATAATCAAAAGTGCCCATTACTCATCCTCCTTTCCTTTATGAAAACCAGATTGGCCAACCAGGCAGTGTTCCTTTTAAGACATTTACGAATAAAAAATAGACGATTCCGGAAAACCCTGCAGATATAATGAGTGCTGTTACCCACTTGCTCCGTTCCATAGTTTGAAAGCAAACAAACAAAAAGAGAAAGGTTGTAATGACATACCCAAATGTTTCTAATGTCAAAATATAAATCAATGTTGAGAGTAAAATAATGATAAAAGGCTTATACTCCAGCTTTTCCTTACTCGATTCTTGTCTCTTACTCTGATATGCCTCATAAAATAGGCGAATACTCAATGCAGCAAGAACAAGTCCCAAAACAAATGGAAAAATATCTGGCCCCACTGAACTTCCATAAGAAGAACTGGATAAATTCCTGCTCCCTATCATAAACAACACACCGACAGCCAGAAAGGCTACAGCTGCAAAGCGGTCAAATTTCATGTCCACCCTTATCCCCCCAATTCAGAAAATAAGAAGAAGGAGAAGTACCTCCTTCTTCTCCCATTATTTTTCCATTCCTAAAGCTTCTAATAATTGCTGCACTTGTTTCTCTTGTTCTTCTAAAAACTTGCCAAACTCTTCACTGTTTTTATATTCTTGCTCCCATCCTTGTGCCTCGACTTCCTTTTTCCATTCAGAGGTTTCAACTAACTTTGCAATAGATTCGTTCCAAAATGTTTTAGCTTCATCAGACATTTCCTGAGGACCAAAAACTCCCCTCCAAATGGTAAACTCAGCATCTACTCCCTGTTCCTTAGCCGTTGGTATATCTTTAAGATCTCCACCAAGGCGTTCAGTCGATGTTACGGCCAGAACTCTAATCTTCCCTGCTTTTAAAAACTCTCTTACACTAGAGGCATCCGTTCCAATTACATCTGCATTGCCTCCAAGCAATGCCGTTATCGCTTCCCCGCCACCGTCGTACGATACATATTTAAGTTCAGTAGGATTTAAACCATATTCATAGGCTGGAAGAATGGAAATCAAGTGATCCATGGAACCAGGAGCTGATCCTCCTGCAAAAGTTAGCTTGCGCGGATCTTTTTTTACTACTTCCAACACTGATTTTAAATCTTTAAATTCTGAATCCGCTTTGACTACGATAGCTCCATAATCTTTTGTCAGCTGCGCCAAAGGAGTCGTATTTTTATATCCATAAGGACTGTTGCCCTCTTTTTTAAGATTATTAATAATGACAGGGGGCGAGTTCACAAACAGCATGTCGTTATTATCAACTTGCTGTGTTGCATATTCCGCCATAAAAACAGCACCACCACCACCGGGTTTGTTTTCAACGGTTAACGGCTGGCTTACCAGTTTTGTCTCACTTAAGACCTTTGTAAATGAACGAGCTGTTAAATCCCATCCGCCACCTGCACCCGACGGAGCAACAATCGTTATGGCTTTTTTCGGATATCCAGTACTTTCTTTCTTTTCGCCTGATGTATCCGAACTACTGCATGCACCTAAACTTAGGGCTAACGAACTTGCCAATATAACCGCAGAAATCTTTTTACGAGAAAACATATGAATCCCCCTTTTGAAAGCGTTTTCTTAATTTTACAAAAATTTATACCTTTTCTTTAATTATTCACCTAAAAAACATAAATTCCATAATATCCATATTGTTCATAAAGTTTTATAGCAGGAAAAGGGGGAAAAGACTGCTCCTTCAGAGCAGTCCCAGTTTGTAGACAAAAGGGGGTCTATCTAAATTAAACAAAGTGATTGGAATGGAAGGTGCGAGACTCCTGCGGGGAAAGCGAGTGCCTTACGTTCCAATCACGGTTCGAATTTTACAAACACTTAAAAAAAACTGTAGACTGCCCATTAAGAGCAGTCCAACTAGAATAGAATTTTTGATAGATATACGACCAACGTTACCGTTATACTGCTGAATAAAGTGGACATCAAGACGGCCTGTGCCGCATACTCCGGATGGTTACCATATTCCAAAGCAAATAAAGCACTGTTTCTTGATGTTGGAAATGAGCTTGCTATAAATAATCCTTGAGCAACCGTCCCTTCCAGCCCAAGCATGAGAATGATTAGGAAGGCAATAGATGGGGAGAGTATTAAACGGCCAATCAAGCTAAGAATTAGCGGAAGCGGGAAGTGAGTTATTTTTAAGTACGCACTCTGTGCACCCAGTGTAATCAAGGCAATCGCTATGAACGCACTTGCGATATTATCAATCGGAGTCCATAAAAACAAAGGAATATTGATTGAAGTCGCCTGTAAAACGAAACCAAGTAAGAGAGCGTATATAACAGGGTTCTTCAAGAACTCACTGATCGCTCCCTTTGCACTTTTTGTATGAACGGAAACGGAATTCATCAATCCATATGTATAGGTCAGTAGATTTTGAAAGATGATAACGATGACTTGAATTGATAGCCCAAGAGGATTATTATGAAACACCAACTGGCTGACTGGCATCCCAAAATTGGCTGAGTTATTTAAGACCACACTATTTTTAAAAGTTGCAGAGAGACTTTGATCAAACTTAGCGAGTTTAGCAATCAATGTACTTACTATGATGAGACTTACAGCTTGAAGAGCAAGGAAGCCAAATATTTGTACAATCATCCCCCCTCCCATCTTGCTTTGATAAATATTAACAAAGCTAATGGCCGGCATAAGCAGGAAATTGTTCAATTTAGACAACGTGTTCATATCCAGATGGAATTTACGATGAAGAAATGCCCCCGCTCCTATTAGAAAAAAGACAGGTACAATGACATTCAATAAAATTAGAAACAAAACACTCATATTACTACCTCTCCATTTCAAAAGGAAATATCCTGTAGATTCACTTCTCTCATACATCATAATGTGGATGAACCCATAATTAAAATACGAATAAATTATCGTTGGCTATTCAAAAAAGGAATGATAAAAAAAGCACAGAAGTTTCTGTGCTTTATCTAAATATCTCTCATAAAATCGACACTCTTAACAAATTGGACAAACTCATTGACCAGCTTTAATTCTAGCGTCTTTTCATGATATAACATCCAAGTATCTCTAATAAGTGTATCTCCTTGTTCATCCTTTAAATTAATCTGATATAGATTTTGGTCTTTCTCCAGTAAGACGCTTGGAAGAATCCCATATCCTAGCCCATTCCTGACCATTTCTTTGCATGTATCACCCTTATCCACTTCCATTCCAACCAAAGGGGGTCTGGAGAAATTCCTTCTCCACCAATTATCAATCATCGATTTCAAAAGAGCGTCGGTCCCATAATCAATCCTCGGCAAAGATGGAAGGTCCTGGATATCAATTTTTTCCTTTGAAGCGATACAAATCGTTTCCTCAAAAAGATGATGCCTTGATTCCGACCATTGATAGTCCCCACGTACAATCCCAACATGGACTTCTTCGTTGTAAATGAGGTTTAGTATTTCCTTACTCCAACCCGTTGTCACATTAAAATCAACCTTAGGAAATTGTTCACGAAAAATTTTCAACAGGCCCGGCAACTTATGAAGCGTAATATAGTTGGAAACTCCCAATCGCAACGTTCCACTAATCTCCTGTCCCATGTTAAACGCAGTCTCTTTTATCTGACGGAGCCTTATCAGCATCTCATTTGCACAGTTCGCCAAGTACTCCCCTTGAGGGGTAAACTGGACACCTCTTGTTCCCCGCTCCACAATCTTCAAATTAAATTCTTTCTCGATTTGTTGAATTCGTTTTGTTAAAGAAGGTTGCGAGATATATAAACTTTGCGCGGTTTTAGTAATATTCTTTTTTTGATATAAAACCTTTAAAATATGCCAATCCCTTTCATCCATTGACTTTCCTCCGATATAACTTTCCAGTAATTGTTTTACCCAAACTGTACCACAAAAGGCTTGAAGGATATATTATTTAACAAAGTCAAAAAAAGGTCCGAGCCATGCCGGCAAGGACCTTTTTACCTTTAAGCAAATTCTCCACCCTTTTCCCTAGTGGGGGGTGGCAACATTCAAGAGGAATACGCTCATTTATTCATTTAATTGAATTCTTTCAGGACATGTATAGATATTCATGGAATCATTACGAATAAATCCGACCGTCGTAATTCCTAATCCTTCAGCTAACTCCAAAGCTAGTTCTGTTGGAGCAGATTTTGAGAGTATAAGTTCACAACCAATCTTCGCCACTTTCAATAAAATTTCCGATGAAATTCGGCCACTGAACACGATAGCCTTTCCTTCTATCGAAATACCATTTTTCAAGCAATATCCATATATTTTGTCCAGAGCATTATGTCGTCCAATATCCATCCGACTTAATACGAGGCCATCGACATCACATAACGCAGCATTGTGAACTCCACCCGTATTTTGAAACGTGACAGCAGAATTTTGCAGATCCTTCATCAAGCGGAAGCAATCATCAGGTGTAAGTTTTACTGAAATATTATCCATTTTCTTAGCAGTCAGTGCATCGTTTACAAAGACAAATCCTTGCCTGCTCATCCCACAGCAAGACGTAATATACCGCTTATTTTGAAAGTCCTGGTAGTATGGGTTCACCTTATCCGTTTTCACATGAACAAAACCTTCTTTTTCTTGCACCCAAATTTCCTTTATTTCTTCATATTTTTTGATAATTCCTTCAGAAGCCAAGTAACCAATGACCATATCTTCAATGTATTCAGGTGTACAAACCATGGTAACAAATTCTTGTCCATTTATTTTCACAGTAACAGGAAACTCCGTCACGACCGTATCTTCTATTCTCTCAATTTCTCCATTAGCTATACGGATAATGTCCCGCTTCATTTCAATTGCTTTCATGTCCCCACTCCTTTTAATGTCTAGGAGCTAATTGACCTAATATGTTAGGAACCTATATCTTCTAGAGGTTGGTCAATGCCCGTTTAGTTTTTCCGCTATTTCCTTATCAAAGACAAATACGGAAATCGCTATATTTTCTTTTACTTTTATATCTGAAAACAAATGGACTAGTTTAGCTCCAACCAGTTTTTCCATTCCTTCCGGAGGATTCACCGAGTATACATCCTGAATCATTTTAGTTCTGGCTGAATGGACCATCTCTTTTCCTTCCTCTGTGCTTGATATGAACATTTCCGTCGGAGTTAAATTACCGTATAACGTTGAGACGGCCATATTTTCAACGAAAACTGTGTGGATACGCTCCGGACCTTTTCCAAATAGTTCCTTACGAAGCTTACGAATCATATCATTGAATTCATGAATTACTTTTGACATATTACCCTCACTCCAATCCACGGGATTACACTTCTCAATTTTCTTATCATAAATCAACAAGAAAAAAAACGAAAGGAATTTGGAAATGGTAGCTCCTTTACAGGATTGTTTCTTTTTGAAATTAAAGGTATAATATCAATAATAAAAGTTGGGTACGCAATAGTGTACTGTTGTGTTTCTATCTTTTCTCAATACCCATACATAATGGTATGATTGGTATATTGGCAAGTTTTGCTATTAAACTATTCCACCATGACTTACACCACCGTTCAGAGCCGGAGGTGTAATCATGGTGGTTTTTTTCGTGTTTTCGGCTATAAAAGGGGGAAATATTATGAGCGATTCAAATATTACTATAAAAATTAATGGTTTGGACTATACAGCAAAAACCGGATCAACAATACTGGAAGTTATCAATCAAAATGAGATAGCTCATCCACAAATTTGTTATGTTCCTGAAGTAGATCCGATCCAAACATGTGATACATGTATCGTAGAAGTAAATGGGAAACTCGTCCGATCCTGCTCGACAGCGGCAGTGAGCGGCATGGATATTGCCTTAGACTCAAGCAAGGCAAAAGAAGCCCAAACCGAAGCTATGGACCGGATCCTGGAAAATCATTCTTTATACTGTACAGTATGTGATAATAATAATGGAAATTGTAAACTTCATAACACCGCAGAATTAATGGAAATTGAACATCAAAAATATCCTTACACACCGAAAGTGAAATTGGGTGACGTCGATATGTCCCATCCTTTTTACCGCTATGATGCTAATCAATGTATTGCATGCGGACAATGCGTAGAAGTCTGCCAAAACCTTCAGGTCAATGAAACGCTATCCATTGACTGGGAAGCAGATCGCCCTCGGGTAATATGGGATGAAGGAACAGATATTAACAACTCATCTTGTGTCGGTTGCGGACAGTGTGTAACCATTTGTCCTTGTAATGCATTAATGGAGAAATCAATGCTTGGTGAAGCTGGTTTCATGTCAGGTTTGAAAAACGACATGCTTGAGCCAATGATTGATCTTGTTAAAGAAGTAGAACCTGGCTACAGTGGTATATTTGCCATTTCAGAAATTGAAGCAGCAATGCGAGACACTCGGACGAAGAAGACAAAAACAGTCTGTACGTTCTGTGGGGTAGGCTGCTCATTCGAAGTTTGGACAAAAGGCCGAAAAATCCTTAAAGTCCAACCAACTCATGAAGGCCCTGTTAATGCGATTTCCACTTGTGTTAAAGGGAAATTCGGTTGGGACTTCGTAAACTCTGAAAAACGGTTAACTAAGCCCCTAATTCGTAAAAATGGACAATTTGTTGAATCAAGCTGGGATGAAGCACTTGATTTAATTTCATCTAGATTAGGTTCAATCAAACAACAGCACGGAGGTAATTCTGTAGGTTTCATTTCTTCATCTAAGATTACGAATGAAGAAAACTATGTAATTCAAAAACTAGCACGTCAAGTTTTCGAAACGAATAACGTCGACAATTGCTCCCGTTACTGTCAATCTCCAGCAACAGATGGATTGTTCCGTACAGTCGGCATGGGTGGAGATGCTGGAACGATTAAAGATATCGCCGCTGCAGGTCTTGTCATTATCGTTGGGGCAAACCCGGCTGAAGGCCATCCTGTACTAGCAACACGCGTTAAGCGGGCACATAAGCTTCATGGTCAAAAACTGATTGTTTCAGATCTTCGTAAAAATGAAATGGCAGAGCGTTCTGATATCTTTATGAGACCAAAGCAAGGTACGGACCAAGTATGGCTAATGGCCGTTACAAAATATATGATCGATCAAGGTTGGCATGATCAAGAATTCATCAGTGAAAATGTGAACTTCTTCGACGATTATAAAGAGATACTTAAAAAATATACCTTAGAATATGCAGAACTAAACACAGGGATTTCAAAAGAAACACTAATTCAAGTAGCCGAAATGATTCGTGATGCTGACGGGACTTGTATTCTTTGGGGAATGGGTGTAACACAAAACACTGGAGGTTCCGATACTTCCGCTGCGATTTCCAACCTTTTACTAGCTACAGGAAACTACCGTCGTCCAGGGGCTGGAGCTTATCCGCTTCGCGGTCATAACAATGTACAAGGTGCTTGCGATATGGGTACACTTCCAACATGGCTTCCAGGATATCAGCATATTTCTGATGATGTAGCACGTGCTAAATTCGAAAAAGCATATGGAGTAAAAATTGATGGAAAACCAGGTATGAACAATATCGAAATGCTTCACGCTATTGAAAAAGGCGATATGAAAGCAATGTACCTTGTCGGTGAAGATATGGCACTTGTCGATTCCGATGCCAACCACGTCCATAAAGTGTTATCAAGCTTAGATTTCTTTGTTGTTCAAGATATTTTCCTTTCTAGAACAGCTCAATATGCAGACGTCGTATTACCAGGAGTACCATCTCTTGAAAAAGACGGAACGTTCACTAATACAGAACGTCGCGTACAGCGTTTATACCAAGCACTGCCTACTTTAGGAGAAGCTAAAGCAGACTGGTGGATCACCCAAGAAATTGCTAAACGTTTAGGAGCGGATTGGAACTTCAATCATCCAAGTGAAATTTATGCGGAAATGGCGAGCCTGTCTCCAATATTCAGCGGAGCGAATTATGAAGTCCTTGAAGGCTGGAACAGCTTCCTATGGGGAAGCCATGATGGAACTAGCACACCGCTTCTTTATGTGGATGGCTTCAACTTCCCTGATAAGAAAGCCCGTTTTGCTCTATCTGATTGGGTGGAGCCTGCTCAGTTCCCAGAGGAATATGATCTTCATATCAACAATGGACGTATGCTTGAACATTTCCATGAAGGAAATATGACGAATAAATCCAATGGAATTCAATCTAAAGTTCCTGATATATTCGTTGAGGTTTCTCCTGAGCTTGCAAAAGAACGTAAAGTCAATGACGGCGGACTCGTACGCTTAGTGTCACCGTTCGGAGCCGTTAAATTAAAGGTTCTTATCACAGACCGAGTACAAGCAAATGAGCTTTTTCTACCGATGAACTCAGTTGACAAAGATTCAGCCATTAATTTCCTGACAGGTCCTGTGTATGATAACCGTACAAGCACGCCTGCTTATAAACAAACGATGGTTCGCATGGAAGTATTAAATAAAAGCGGAGACACTCCATTACCGGGATCTAATCCACGGAATAAAAAACGTCATCCTCAAAAAGGTGTTGAGGTAGAACGTAAGTGGGCTCGTCCAGGGTATGTTCACTTAACGGATAAATAATTAAAGGAGGGTGAAGCTCATGGCAGCTCCAATTACGGAAATCCATAACCCTATAACAGAGGAAGAAATAAAGCTACAAAAACTCGAAGAACTAAAAACGCTTGTCACCAACAATGAGGATGTGTTGAACAATATGTTTAAAATCCTCGGTGAACTTAATGAATCAGGTGTCCTTGAAGCTGCGAATTCCATGCTTCAAGGAAAAGAACAAATTGCAAAAATCGCTCTTCAACAAGTCACAAGACAACCTGTAACCAATTTAATCAATACCCTTATGGGAGCAACAGGAGCTTTGATGAACGCTGATGCCGCACAATCTACAAAACTACTTAACAGTGCACTAGCAGGAGTCGATGAAGCCAACAAATTCCTACAGACCGATAAGAAAATTGGTGTAATGAATTTAATGAAAACATTAAATGACCCAGATATAAATCGAGCAATCGGTTTTGGCATCCATTTCCTAAAAGGAATGGGTAAGGAACTAAAAGAATAGATTTAGAACCTTTTTTACAAGTGACTATCCCTAAAAGTCAGCTTTCTCTCAACAAATAGATTAAGACTTAAAAGAAGTTCATCCTTCTTTTGAGTCTTTTTTCTATCATGCACGACGATATTGAAAACAAAAGGATGGATGAAATGCTAACACATGAAAAAGTCATGGATGCTTTGAAACATGTCGAAGATCCTGAATTGCATAAAAGTATTGTAGAGTTGAATATGGTTAGAAATATCAAAATCGACGGAACCCATATCCAGTTAGAAGTAGTCTTAACCATTCAAGGTTGTCCTTTAAAAGCGAAAATTCAGGAAGATATTGAAAACTCGCTAAAAGCCATCGGTGCTTCAACTGTGTCTTTAGAATTTGGCTCGATGACTAAAGAAGAACGAGAAGCCTTGACGAAATTACTAAAAAGCAATGCAACCACTGAAACGGGTATGCCTAATATGCTTCGCCCTGATTCAGGTGTGACCTTCATTGCCGTTACAAGCGGGAAAGGAGGCGTTGGAAAATCAACTGTTACGATTAATCTCGCAGTCTCTTTAGCACGAATGGGCAAACGTGTGGGCATTTTAGATGCTGATATATATGGCTTCAGCGTCCCAGCAATGATGGCAATTACCCAAAAACCAACAATGATTGACCAAACCGTCATTCCCGTTGTCAGTCATGGTGTGAAGGTCATGTCCATGGGATTTTTTGCAGCAGATGATAATCCTGTTATGTGGCGGGGACCTATGCTTAATAAATGGATAAAAAACTTCCTTGTGAACACGCATTGGGGAGAACTGGATTACCTGCTGCTTGATTTACCTCCTGGAACTGGAGACGTAGCCATCGACGTAGCGGCAATGATCCCTCAAGCTAAGGAAATCGTTGTAACCACTCCACATAACGTCGCCTCTTTTGTCGCTTCAAGAGCAGGTGCAATGGCCAAACATACTAAACATGAAATCTTGGGTGTCATCGAAAACATGGCATATTTTGAAGAACAGGACGGATCGAGGAATTACCTGTTTGGAAAAGGTGGCGGGGCCATTTTGGCACAACGACTTGAAACTGAAGTAATTTCTACCATCCCATTCTCAAACCGCAAAGAAAATAACGACGCCTCTGTCTTTGATGAAGAATCGTACGTTGGAGAAACCTTTACATCTTTAGCAGAAGATATTATCAAACAAGCATAATTGAACAGAGGTTGACTCTTAAGAGTCGTCCTCTTTTTTTACTCATTAAAAGACAAGCTGTATACTCTCCCCTTATTCGCCCCCCTACTTGTTAGATTCAATGATTGCAATATTCTCGCAGCACTAGCAGAAGATGAAACAAGTAAAAACTCCCTCAATTGACGATTGATTTATAGTCGAGAGTTATAGCGGATACACTTCCGGAACTTGTTAATGGAATGAATAAGACGAGAATTTACTCAATTTTGCCGATATCGAGCGGCAAATCCTTGCGAGGGGCAGGTCCTCTCCTTTGTCTATTAAACCTTGCACAGGAGCAGGAGCACCTGGAAGAATTCGGAATAAAACTTTCCAAATACTTTGCCTGTAAAATCCGGTTTCTGTTCTAACCCCGATTGTAAGAATGAGGAATTATCAACTTTACGCTATTTCTCTAGAGTGTATTTTTAATAATGGACCCTTTATTTGCGTTACCGTTTGTTCAAAAGAAGTAATTATCTTATAAAAATTCGACCTATATGGAATTTAATTCGATAGTTATTCCTTTTTATATCACATATAATAAAACGAAAAAGAGCAATTAGCTCATATTTGCTCTTTCCATACAAAAATAGCCATATTTAGTCAGTAAGGAGATAAAAATATGAATGTTGTACATATTTGTTTTGGTGATTCTGCTTATGGGAGTTTAAAAAATATTTTTCAAAAAAGTAATGAACACCAAAACCAACAAATTATTTGTATTAATGAAGATTTTTCAATAGGTCCTATTTATAAATTAGAATCTATTGAAGGGCTACACGAAAGAAAACAATGGCTGAAAGAAGTGTTAACAAAAACAGGACCAACCTCAGATACAGACTACTTAGATTGGATTGAAACAATCCTTAAAAGTAATTCACGAATCGCAATTGAAGTTCCGAGTAATAGCAGAGTAATCTTATGGCATGGTGACAATACTTCTGATGAAATCGGTTTAAGATTTGTATTATTTTTACTTCAAAATAAACATATTCAATTTGAAGAGGTCGATGTTACAGAGTACAGCCACCATATAGAATACAAAGTACGTGACTTACAGGACAAAGAAATTTCATATGTGATAAGAAGTTTAGGTGAAATGCCTCCAAAACTGATTTCAGATGCTCTACAAATGAAAAAAAGCATGTCTCATATAAAAATTAAAGATTTAATAAGTGACTGGAAAAAATGGTCTCAAACGAAAGACGTATTAAGAATATTATTAGATGGAAAACTAGTAGCTGTATCTGAAGATTATTATGATGGATCTATCTTAAAAAATATTTCAAATGAATATCAAAGTGCAGCCCGAGTTGTTGGAGAAGTAATGGGGGAAAGTGACCAATGTATTGGTGATACGTATTTAGCTTTCCGAATATACCAATTGATTCAGCAACAAAAATTAAGTTATCAAGGAAATCTGGGATCTTTAGGAAAATTGAAGATTCGATTATCTTAAATAGTAGAACTTAAAGAAGATGACCCCTGTTAAATACAGGAAATCATCTTCTTTGTGCTGCATGCTTATAGATTGTTGTTATTCGTTCTGGCTTCGATTAACATTCTAGTAAAGCATTAGGCGGTATGTGTTTAATATTGCTGAAAAAACTAAGTTCAAGATAAGAATCTTTTGTTAATTTGTATTTGTCCCTCCGCCATTCAATCCTTCTTTAATCAGCTCGTTGACTTTACTGTTCCAGAGCATTCCCACGTGGTCTACACCGCTAATTTGAACGTTTTTCGCTCCCTGAAGTATTGAAAGCGAAGTGGGTACAACATAGTCGTTGGTACTGTAAATCGAAGTATAACGGATTTTACGGGTAGGATCTGTACCTACGGGAGCTTTCGATGTTACAAATTTGTTTGGAGAACCCAACGTTACCACATCGTTTACCTTGCTTCCGCCGCCATTGAGGAGAATATAAGTCAGGGTATTGATGCCTCCCGCGCTGTGTCCAATAATATCAACCTTACTCTTTCCTGTTTTCTTTAACACTTCATCTACATAAGGAGCTAGCTGTCTTGCATTATTCAAGCTATTACCCGATTTATCCACCATTTCGATGGCATACAGTTCATTATCGGACCAGCCTTGTGCTTTCAGGTAGTTCTTAATGCTGTTAAAGTTTCCGCTATTACCGCCGGCTCCGTGAATGAAGATAACTGGATCATGGCTGTTTGTCTGTGCTTTGGAATCAGAAGGCTGAATAGTAACAACAGAAAAAATAATGGCCATGCATGCAATTATTGAAAGTAGCAATCTCTTATTTTTCATTATTTCCCTCCTATGTGTTTGTCTGCTTTTTTGTTACGTTAATTGTCATACATTTTGGAGGGTGAAACAACCGGCAACTTTTTGTAACACTGGTTACTGCTGGTATTTAACTGGTAAATAAGAGAAAAACTACTTCGCCTATGGCCCTGTAAAATACAGAAATCATCTTTTTTGTGCCGCCTAGTCCTTTTTTCAAATAACCTTTACAAAGGGGACACTTCATTTAAATTTATCCTTTATACTTTTGAACAAATGGTAATCTTTTCTATTATTATTTATATGCAAATAAGGGTAACAGCCCTAATTGACCATTGTTTTCTTTCTTCTTGTAGCGTCAGGAAAATGCGGATTTACAACGTTAAGGAAATGCCAATATAAAAAGCCCAATTTCTCAGCATTAAAATTGAGGAATTGGGCTTTTTTCGTTACTTGTTCCTACTTTACACTCTTACTTGTAAGAGAATAACTTTAATGGTCCTTTTAATTTTCATCATTTACGGATTCCAATGTTTATTAATAATATGGATGAATGATTTAGAATCATTGCACTTTGTACATTAAATAAATTTGATTTGCAATATAATCTGAACTAAAATGAAGCCCCTTCGTTATCCACCACATGATGATGCCTACCAATGAAGCTGTTTTAATATCAACCGCGACATAGTCAGCAGGTAAATCCTTTTTGGTATTCTTTCTTCTTGTTTCTACTAGTTGCTTTAAAAATAAAAACAATTGCTCCTCAAATTGATTCATTTTAAATATAATAAGTAAATAATTTCGATGGATATATAAATAATCAAGAAATTGTGTTAGCTTTTGTTTTTCTGATAAATCTTTTGCATGTATTAAATCAACAATTTTATTAGAAAGCTCATTTGAAATCTCGTTGGTGATTTGCGTTAGTAAATCTTGAATATCTTGATAATGTAAGTAAAATGTTGTCCGATTTAATTCTGCTTTGGCTGCGACTTTCTGAACCGTTAAGTTTGAAATGGCGGGGTCCTCACATAAAAGAGAAAAGACGGCATTTTTAAACATTTCTCTTGAACGAATTGTACGAGGATCTTCTTTTTTAGGTGTAGACATTTTTAACCCCCTTATAGATTTTCCTTTTACTTTCTCAACATCATATATGTTTTATGTCGAGTAGTGAACATTTTAAAAAAAACTGTTCATGGTCAAAGAATATATATCTTGTTACTATTGATTTTATCGACACGGTGTCGATAATTCAAGTCTAGAATAAAGGAGTTTATGAATGCAGAAGAAAATAGCGGAAAAAAATAAAAAAATCTTATTAATGGTCCTGATTGCTGGCTGTTTTTTATCAACATTAAATCAAACACTATTAAATGTAGCAATGAGTAATTTTATGGAGGTATTTCATGTTACGGCTGCAACTGTACAATGGCTATCAACAGGCTTTATGCTCGTAAACGGTATTTTAGTGCCGATTACTGCGTTTTTAATGAAACGTTTTACAACAAGGCAGCTGTTTATTAGCTCGATGTTCTTTTTGTTCATGGGGACTGTGCTATGTGCCTGTGCCATGAACTTTAGCATTCTGTTAACAGGAAGAATGATTCAAGCAATTGGGGCAGGAATTATTATGCCACTAATGATGACGGTTATTTTGTATTTATACCCTAGTGAAAAGCGTGGAAGTATTATGGGAACTATCGGCTTTGCCATAATTTTTGCCCCAGCCATCGCTCCAACAATATCTGGCTTTATCATTGAATATGTATCATGGAGATGGCTATTTATTGGATTAGCTCCAATAGTATTAATCGTCATTATTCTGGCTTTTAAATATTTAATGAATGTTGCAGACACAACAAAAGCAAAATTAGATATCGTAAGTGTCATTTTATCAACGATTGGCTTTGGTTGTATTTTATTTGGATTTAGTAGTGCAGGAAGCAAAGGATGGGCACATCCAGTTGTTATTACAACAATCATCATCGGAATAATCGTTACAACTCTATTCTGTTTACGTCAAATAAAGTCTAACGATCCATTATTAAATTTATCCGTATTTAAGTATAAAATTTTCACTCTTACATCAGTCATTAACATACTCATTACGATGATTATGTATGCCGATCTAATTCTTTTACCAATTTACTTGCAAAATGGACGAGGTTTTACCGCATTTGAATCAGGTCTACTTCTATTACCTGGAGCCGTGATTAATGCCTTCTTATCACCTATCACAGGTAAAATGTATGATAAATACGGGGCGAAGCCACTCTTTATTACAGGTTTAGTATTTATCATTATTTCGATGTGGGGTGCAATTGATTTGACCGAATCCACAACTTATATGTATTTAATGGTTCGTACCATTATTTTACGAATTGGATTAAGTTTCATTTCGATGCCTTTAAATACAGCAGGGTTGAATGCTTTACCCAGAGAATTGGGTTCACATGGTTCAGCAGTAAATAATACCATTCGCCAATTAGCAGGTGCTATAGGAACAGCAGTTATCATCACAGTGTATACAATTCAAGCAACTTCGCATGCTTCTCAGTTATCCATTGAAAATGGAGACATTTCAGCTATACAACTAGCGAAATTATCTTCTATCTTCAGCTCAAGTGACGCCTATGTATTTATGTTATTCGTATCTTTTGTAGCATTAATTTTTGCATGTTTAATGCCTAAAAAAGTAGCCATTCAAAAATACGAAAGTGAATCACATAACTAAAATAGCCAACATTATTATTTAGTGTATTTAAAATGAAAGCATATCTGAGAAATCTCAGATATGCTTTGTTATTTTTCAGATATTACAATTCCATATAATTCATCTCGGAGTAGGTAATTTTAATGGTGACTTTTTACATCATATATCTACTTTAGGATGGGATCATATTAATTTACGGAATTAATTCAGAGAAAATGATCACACTATCTTTATTTTAAATAATCTAACTTTGTTTTAAATGATCAATCTTTTTTATAAAACCACAATAAGTGAGTTAACGTTAACTTTGTGGAAGCATATTATTGCACAACAAAAAAGGAAGCATAACCCTGCATTTTATGAAAAGTTACGCTTCCTGTTATATAAAAATAAAAAACCACCAATATATGTATTGGTGGAGACGGTGGGAGTCGAACCCACGTCCAGACATAACGGCACTTAAGCTTCTACGAGTGTAGTCGATATATTCGCATTTCGCGAACTCATTAGCCTATCGACAGGCGGCAGAGCAGCTAGTCTGATTGGTCTCTTCCTTCATCCTCAGACGGTGGATTCCGGCGTATCCCACTTAGAGTGAGTCCCTTACCCTACCACGTGGGCCATGGAGGGAGGAACAGCTATCGACTGTTGTTACGCAGCGAAAGCTAGGTTGTTGTTTTGTTTGCCAGTTATAGGCGTTGACGTTTTAACGAGGCCGATCCCCTCGACTCGCAACTTAAGCTCGAACTATCCCTGTCGAATCCGTAACGTCCCCATGATTAAAATGGAGCGTACGAGAAAAGAATAGTCAGCAAGTTGTGCTGATATTCAGTTGTCATCGGTACAGGATTAATTATAACAGATTCATTAAAAAAATCAATTGTAAGGTCTTGGCAGTTCTACATCTTCTGTCTGTCGCGGAAAGCACGTTCAATATCACGTTTCGCTTCCTTCTTCTTCAGGTCTTCACGCTTGTCATATTGTTTCTTCCCTTTACCCAGCCCAATTAAAACCTTGGCAAAGCCATTTTTCAAATACATTTTCAAGGGTACAATTGTGTATCCTGTTTCTTTCGTTTCCCCAATAAGCTTATTAATTTCCTTTTTGTGCAGGAGAAGTTTTCGTGTCCGTAATGGATCATGATTATAACGGTTTCCTTGCTCATAAGGACTGACATGCATATTATGTAGATACAATTCGCCGTTTTCAATTTTGGCAAAGGAATCCTTTAAATTGGCTTTTCCAGCCCGAATCGATTTGATTTCTGTCCCTTGCAAAACAATTCCTGCTTCAAAGGTATCTTCAATAAAGAAATCATGAAATGCTTTTTTATTTTGTGCTAATTGCTTCCCTGAGCCTTTTGGCATCTAACTCTCCCCTTTATCATCCAATCAGGGAGAGGATGACTGGATCATCCTCTCTCCTCAATCTTATCTCTTTTTAGGTTTTCTTTTGCGCTTAGCAGCTGGCGCATTTTCAAAGAATTTTTTCTTCTTTTTCGGTTTTCTTTCTGAAGAAGACGAATCACTATTGCGATTGCCTCCACGGCTTCCGCCTTTGCTTTCGTTACGGCCCGAATTACCACCGCGGCCTCGTTTACGCTCACCTGAATTAGCCTTGAATATTTTCTTCTCCCCAGAAGGACGAGGACGGCTAACTTTCATGCCGATGATTTCAAAATCAATGGCCCGTTCCTCTTTATTCACGTTGGAAACACGTATGTCTATCTCATCGCCAATCCGGAATACCTTACCTGTTCGTTCCCCGATCATCGCAAGCTGACGCTCATCAAAGCGGTAATAATCATCCGTCATAAAGCTGACATGAACAAGCCCCTCAATGGTATTCGGCAGCTCAACAAACATCCCGAAGTTCGTAACAGATCCAATGATACCGGTGTATTCTTCACCAATTTTATCAAGCATGTACTCTGCTTTCTTCAAATCATCGGTTTCCCGCTCAGCATCGACTGAGCGACGTTCGCGCTTCGACGTATGATCGGCAATCTCAGGTAAAATGGCATTCCACTTTTCCTTGGTAGCTTGATCTAGTTTACCCTCCACCAAATAGGTCCGAATTAAACGATGCACGATTAAATCCGGGTAACGGCGTATCGGTGATGTGAAATGGGTATAAAACTCAGCTGATAAGCCAAAGTGGCCCAAACTCTCCGGATCATATTTAGCCTGTTGCATTGAACGAAGCATTACCGTTGAAATAACCGTTTCTTCCGGTTTTCCAGCAACAGCCTCAATGATTTCCTGTAAAGCCTTTGGATGAACATCATTTGCCGATCCTCGAACAATATATCCGAAGTTCGTAATGAATTCAAAGAAACGCTGCAGTTTTTCAGGTTTCGGATCCTCGTGAATACGGTAAATGAAAGGTACATCGAGACGATGGAAATGCTCTGCAACAGCTTCGTTAGCTGCAAGCATGAACTCTTCAATCAGCTTTTCCGCAACTGATCTTTCACGTAATACAACTTCAGTCGGATGTCCTTCTTCATCCACAATGACTCTCGCTTCATTAAAATCAAAGTCGATTGCACCGCGGTTCATCCGCTTTTTACGAAGAATGGCCGCTAACTTCTCCATGTCCTGGAACATAGGTACCAGCGCTTCATATCGTTCGAGTTGTTCTTCATCTTTGTCCACAAGAATTTTGTTCACATTGCCATAAGTCATTCGTTCCGTCGTTTTAATGACACTTTCAAAAATTTCATGATTGACGACATCGCCATTTGGCGTGATTTCCATTTCACACGATAGTGTAAAACGATCAACTTGAGGGTTCAAAGAACAAATCCCATTCGATAAGCGATGCGGAATCATAGGAATAACCCTGTCCACCAAATAAACGCTCGTACCTCTTTCAAGAGCTTCCTTATCGATCGGTGAACCTTCCTTCACATAATGGCTTACGTCAGCAATATGTACACCCAACTTGTAATTGCCATTTTCAAGTTTAGAAACCGTAACAGCATCATCCAAGTCCTTCGCATCCGCTCCATCTATCGTTACTAATACATCATTACGCAAATCCCTGCGGTTGCCAATTTCACTTTCTTCAATGGTATCCGAAACGGCATTAGCTTGCTCCATGACTTCTTCAGGGAACTCCATTGGCAAACCATATTTATGAATTACTGACAGAATATCCACGCCAGGGTCATTCTTATGCCCAAGAATTTCAATGACTTCTCCTTCTGCACTTACACGTCCTTCAGGATAAGAAGTCAGCTTAACTACAACCTTATGACCCTCTACCGCTCCATGAGAAGCATGCTGTGGAATGAAAATATCATTCGCAATTTTTTTATCATCTGGGATGACAAAACCAAAACTTTTACTCTCGGAGTATGTACCGACTACTTGTGTAATTCCGCGTTCAAGTATTCTAATAACTGTACCTTCTTGTCTTGAGCCGGATGTTTCTGAAGAAACACGGACCATGACGATATCTCCATGCATTGCTGTACCTGTTTCATTTGGCGGAATGAAAATATCATCCATTCCTGGATTATCTTCAGGTGTAACAAATGCGAAGCCCTTAGCATGTCCTGTTAATTTACCGCGAAATAAGTTCATTTTTTGCGGCAGACCGTAACGATTGCTTCTCGTTCTGACTACCAATCCCTTTTCTTCCATCTTAACTAGCGCCTTCACGAAATTCTTGAAGTCTGCTGAGTCTTCGATTTTTAGAGCCTCTTCAAGTTCTTGTACTGTTAATGGCTTATACGCTTCGTCTGTCATATACGTCAGAAGCTTATTTATGTGTTCTTGAATGTTATCTTCCATAAAACCCCTCCTATTCAGGGTATGATAATTTTGTTATTCGGACCAATCCAGACTTTCTAAAAATTCAAATACATCTTCATGCAACTGGTTACGTTCTTTATCAAGGGTTATGACATGACCGGATTCTTCATACCACTTGATTTGTTTAACAGGTGATTCGATAGCTTCATAAATAATATCGGCACTTTTCGGATTGATTACATCATCATGCCGACCCTGCACGACAAATGTCGGCGTGTAGATATGATCGACGTGCTCTCGTACATCAGTTATCAATTCCTGAAGAGCTTTCAATGTATTCATAGGTTTGTCAGCAAAGCGGTCCATTTCCTGCTCTATTTGTTCTTGTGTTTTCCCTTCGTACTTCTTAAATTCTCTGGCGTACTCCAATACTCCTTTATACATCATTTCTTCACTTTTAATATACATAGGCGCACACATTGATACGATACCCTTTATAGGTACAGTGTAACCTAATTTCAGAGAAAATACGCCTCCTAATGAGAGTCCAGCAACAGCAATTTCTTCATGGCCTTTGCTTTTTAAAAAATCATAGGCCATCATGACATCTTTCCACCAATCAGCAGGACCCGTTTTTACCAATTCCTCTGGTGGCACACCATGTCCTTTATAGTGTGGAGCATGACAGGTGTATCCCTGTTTCTCCAAGTATCGGCCAAGCATACGTACATCTGCAGAATTTCCCGTAAATCCGTGTAAAAGTAAGACAGCTCTTTTTCCGCCTTCAAAAGTAAAGGGCTGTTGCAGCTTGATTTTCATGATTATAAGCTCCTTTATTTGTAAATAGCATCCAAAAAAATTTCTGTATTTTATCATTAAGTGCTAAAATTACTATATCTATACATACAACTATAGTGCAAAGAAAAAAGCCTAGCTATTTAGCTAGACTCATTTTTGATCCATTACACATCAAAGAATGCAACAAGTAAAGTTAAAGCAAAGAATAAAACAGCTAATACTATCGTTGCCCGATGTAAAATTAGGTCTAAGCCGCGTGCTTTTTGTTTTCCGAATAACTGCTCAGCACCACCGGCAATCGCACCTGATAAACCTGCACTTTTTCCTGATTGAAGCAATACCGTCACAATAAGAGCGATACTAACAATCACTAAAAGCGTTATGAGAATTGCATGCATGCAATTACACCTCCTGAAGGACCAATACAATTAATTTAACTTTACCACACCCAATAAATATCTACAATCTTTGTTATGATTTTATGGTAAGAACTTCTAAACATTTATAGTCATTGATTTCTTTTTGAATCAAAGTTTGAGATAATTTACATAAAGAGAAGAAAGAGGTGTCACCATGTTTAAGTCCATACTTCGGATTCTTGATCTCCTGACCATCCTATTCTCGGCGGTTGCCGGTTATTCTTTATGGACAGGCGGTAGCAACCTTATGAGTGTCCTGTTAATCATCCTATCACCGCTTTTATTGCTGCTTGCCAAGTATCACGGAAACCGTTACTTATTATTTGCTGCATATATCACGACAACTATTTATTTTACTGCTATTATTTATAATGGACTTTCCAATAGCAGTGTCGACTTTTTCCAATCAAGCTTTCATGTACTTCTAATTGGGGCAGCAGCTGTTTTACTGAGTATCGTAGCCGCAGTTATTGGGTTTGGAACTAATACCCTTACGATTCTCTGGCTATCGCTACACGCCCTAGTCACATTTGAGACAATCAGAATGTCATCTGGTTTCCTTTCGCACTTTTGGTCTACACCAGTCGTGGAAGCCGCAGTCCGTAATGATTATCCTTTTTTGTTGATGGTAGTCTGGATTGGATTATTTCTGGATAAATATCAGAGTGAATTAACAAGGGACTATTTATCCCGGTAATATTGTAAAAACTTTATCTTTGGAAATCTTATTTTAAAAGCAAGGGGCCTTTCATATGTTAAAACCTATATTTGCAGCAACTGCTCTTTCAACTTTTATTCTATTAGCTGGATGTTCATTCGACCTATCCAACGATGATAAAAAAGAGCAAAAAGAAGAACAGCCGATCTCCCAAGATACGGAGACAGAAACTAATGAGAAAAGTGATTCAAATGAATCGGCCCAACGCCAGGTAGAAGTCGATACGACTGTTAAACCCGCACAGAAAGGGCTTCAGACATTGGCCGAACCGGAAAGCATACCTGTCCTTGTCAATAAACAATACAGTCTGCCGGAAGATTACAAACCTGACGATCTTTTCTATCCAAAAGTAGATTTCATCTTTCAAGATAAAATTGAAAAAAGAATGATGCGAAAAGAAGCAGGAGAAGCTCTTGAAAAAATGTTCCAAGCTGCTGAAAAAGAAAACATGCATTTAGCTGGCGTCTCTGCCTACCGCTCACACCAAACACAAATCTCTATCTTTAATAACTATGTGAAAAGAGATGGGGAAGAAAAAGCTAAAACCTACAGTGCTCTGCCCGGAACAAGCGAGCATGAAACAGGTCTAGCTATTGATGTTACGACCCATGATGGTGCATGCGCTGCTCAAGACTGCTTCGGCGACACAAATGAAGCTACCTGGCTGGCCGAACACGCCCATGAATACGGATATATTATCCGCTATCCAAAAGGCAAGGAAAGCATCACAGGCTATAAATACGAACCATGGCACATCCGCTATGTTGGTGTTGATACCGCTGCTGAAATTTTTGAAACTAATAGTACATTAGAAGAATTCTATAATGCAGTTCCCGTACAAGCTGTAACGGATAATTAAAAAAAGGTGCCCAGATGCGGCACCTTTTTTTGGATGAATTCGATTTAATCAAACGTTTGATTAAATCTATTTATCAGGCTTGAACCCAATGTTATTAAGGTTTTCATTAAAAAGCTGGCTCAGTATTATCGTCTTTCAACGAATTTTAGAGTCAGCCTTTTTTAGAAGATTACTTCTTCAAGTTATAGAAAGATTTCAAGCCGCAAGATCACCAAGCTGGTCTTCAATGCGAAGAAGTTGGTCGATTGCATGTGATTTCATGAAATCCACCTAGTTCCCTTTGCCAAATCTATTAAGGTCAATTGAAATAAAAAAGAAGAAGATTTTCATCTCCTACTTTATTAAGTAATCATCATTATACAAAAACTATATACGCGTCTCTTTTTCCATTTAACAAAGTCAAAATGTATTTAAAAACTTCATCAGGTTTAATATCTTTAATAGAAACATATATTAATGTGTCACCAAATTCTTTTTCCACTAGATAATATTCTTTCCAGTTATTTATTTCTATCATGAACTCCTTCAAAAATCCTTTATAAACATAAAAAACCTCCTATTTAAATGTGGATTACCACATTTAAATAGAAGGTCAAAAGCATTAATCTGTACTAATTAAATCTGCTTCTCGTCAGAAGCGGACTTCAAAATGATTACTTCTTCAAGTTATAGAAAGATTTCAAGCCACCATATACAGCCAAGTCACCAAGCTGGTCTTCGATGCGAAGAAGTTGGTTGTATTTAGCGATACGGTCTGTACGAGACATAGATCCGGTTTTGATTTGCCCTGCGTTTGTTGCAACAGCGATGTCAGCGATTGTAGCATCTTCTGTTTCACCTGAACGGTGGGAAACGACTGCAGTGTAACCAGCGCGTTTTGCCATTTCGATCGCATCAAACGTTTCAGTTAGTGTACCAATTTGGTTCACTTTGATCAGGATGGAGTTGCCGATGCCTTTTTCGATGCCTTCAGCCAATTTTTTCGTGTTAGTTACAAATAAATCGTCACCCACTAATTGAACTTTTGAACCTATGCGTTCAGTTAGAAGTTTGTGTCCATCCCAGTCATTTTCATCCAAGCCGTCTTCAATAGAAAGAATCGGGAATTCATTCACTAGCTCTTCATAGAAAGCAACCATTTCTTCGGATGTTACTCCATTGCGGCCTTCGCCTGCAAGATCGTATTTGCCTGTTTCTTTGTTATAGAATTCAGATGAAGCTACGTCCATACCAAGGTAGATATCTTCGCCAGCTTTGTAGCCTGCTTTTTCAATTGCCTCGATAATGACTTGTAACGCTTCACGGTTTGAACCAAGGTTTGGCGCAAATCCTCCTTCATCACCAACAGCCGTGTTCAGGCCTTTAGCAGAAAGAACAGATTTTAAGGCATGGAATACTTCAGCACCCATACGAACTGCTTCTTTGAAGCTAGGAGCACCGACAGGAAGAATCATAAATTCCTGGAAGTCGACATTGTTATCGGCATGTGATCCACCGTTAATGATGTTCATCATTGGAGTTGGAAGTTGTTTCGCATTGAACCCTCCAAGGTAACGATACAATGGTAAACCGGAAAATTCCGCAGCAGCATGGGCTGCAGCCATTGATACACCAAGGATTGCATTTGCTCCCAAGTTTCCTTTGTTTTCTGTACCATCTAGTTCAATCATGGTAAGGTCAAGGCCTGCTTGGTTTGTTACATCCAAACCGATGACAGCTTCAGCAATGATCTCATTTACATTATCAACTGCTTTTTGTACCCCTTTACCCAGGTAACGAGATTTATCTCCGTCACGAAGCTCAACTGCTTCGTGTTCTCCTGTGGAAGCACCTGATGGTACAATTGCTCGTCCGAAGTATCCGGACTCTGTTTGGATTTCTACTTCTACTGTTGGATTACCACGAGAATCTAGCACTTCGCGTGCATATACATGTTCGATGTACGGCATTATAAATCTCTCCTTTTCCAATTCACAATTTTATTTAGATAATAGGGATTTCCCTGTCATTTCAACAGGTTTTTCGACTCCAAGCAAATCAAGCATCGTTGGAGCTAAATCACCTAGGATACCACCTGTTCTTAATGTTACCTGATTTTTAGTGATAATGACAGGCACAGGATTTGTTGTATGGGCTGTCATGGGGTTGCCTTCAAGCGTTACAACTTCATCAGCATTCCCATGGTCAGCGGTTATGATTGCTGTTCCGCCTTTTGAGACGATTAGATCGACAATTTTACCTAGGCACTCATCCACGGTTTCAATCGCTTTAATAGTCGGCTCCAGCATCCCTGAATGGCCGACCATATCCGGGTTGGCAAAATTCAAAAGAATAGCATCAAAGCGGTCCGCCTCAATTTGTTCCAACAACGCATCCGTCACTTCATAAGCACTCATTTCTGGCTTTAAATCATATGTAGCAACTTTCGGAGAATTAATTAAAATTCTCTCTTCTCCAGGAAACTTCTCTTCACGTCCGCCGCTCATGAAAAATGTCACATGAGGATACTTTTCAGTTTCAGCAATGCGAAGCTGGGTTAGTTGATTTTGAGAAAGTACTTCCCCTAATGTATTATCAAGATTTGTTGGCTTAAAAGCAACATATCCGTCAACTGTTTCTGAAAAATGTGTCAAGCAGACAAAATGCAGGTTATTCGGATGACCAGGACCACGGTCAAATGATCGAAAATCCTTATTCGTAAACGTATTTGAAATCTGAATTGCCCGGTCTGGACGGAAGTTATAAAAAATAACCGCATCATCATCTTTTATTGTCGCTACCGGTTTCCCATCTTCCGCTGTAATGACTGAAGGTATCACGAACTCATCAAAAATACCATGTTCGTAAGAGTCTTCTACACATTCCATCGCAGAAGGGTAAGCAGGTCCATCACCGTACACCATTGAACGATAGGATTTTTCCACACGCTCCCAGCGTTTATCACGGTCCATGGAATAATATCGTCCGGATATGGTCGCGAACTGACCAACACCAATTTCCTTCATTTTCGCTTCCGCATCCTTAATATAACCTTGTGCCGTTTTCGGTCCAACATCCCGTCCATCTAAAAATGCATGAACATATACGTTTTTAACTCCTTCTTTAGCCGCCAATTTCAGCAGGGCATACATATGTTCAATATGACTGTGCACACCGCCATCTGAAAGGAGACCAAAAAGATGAAGGTCTGTACCTTTTTTCTTGGTATGGTTCATGGCATCAAGAAAAGTTTGGTTTTCTGCAAACTCTCCTTCACGAATTGCTAGGTTCACCCGGGTCAGACTTTGATAAACGATCCGTCCGGCCCCTATATTCAAGTGACCCACTTCAGAGTTCCCCATTTGACCAGCAGGCAAGCCGACAGCTTCCCCGCTTGCAGTTAAATGGGAATGCGGATACTGGTCCCAATAACGATCAAAGTTCGGTTTTTTTGCATGAAAAACAGCATTTCCTTCTTCTTCATTTCGGCAACCAAAACCGTCTAAGATGATAAGTGCCACAGGCGACTTACTCATAGTGACCAGCCTCCAGCAATTGTAAAAAGGAATCGGTTTTCAAGCTTGCCCCGCCTACCAATGCACCGTCAATATCAGGCTGTGCCATGTACTCTTTGATATTCTCAGGCTTCACACTGCCGCCGTACTGAATGCGGATGGCTGCCGCTGCTTCGTTAGAAAACTTATCAGCAACAACTGAGCGGATATGTGCACAAACTTCATTTGCATCCTGAGCAGATGAAGATTTCCCTGTTCCAATCGCCCAAATCGGCTCATAAGCAATAACAGCTTGTTTCAATTGGTCATCAGATAGCCCCGCAAGGCCTTTTTCAATCTGGCTACCAACGAAATCATTCGTTTCTCCAGCTTCCCTCTGCTCTAGTGTTTCACCACAACAAATGATAGGCGTTAACTGATTTGCAAAAGCAGCATGAGCTTTTTTATTTACGGCTTCATCCGTTTCATTGAACATTTCCCGGCGTTCAGAATGACCAAGAATGACATATGATACACCAAGATCAGCCAAAGCAATTGGACTGATTTCTCCTGTGAAGGCACCACTCTCTTCAAAGTGCATGTTTTGCGCCCCGATTTTCACATCGGTTCCTTTTGCTGCTTGAACAAGTTGATCCAAAAATAAAGCTGGAGCACATACAACTGAATCGATTAAATCTTGCTTCGGAATCAAATTGCTCACTTCTTCTAAAAAGGCAGTCGCTTCAGATAGTGTTTTATTCATTTTCCAGTTTCCTGCAATAATCGGTTTTCGCATTTGGTTTCTCATCCCTTCTAAAGTTGATATTTTTAACGGTTCACTCTTATTTATCGTTCAAGGCTACTACTCCAGGAAGCTCTTTGCCTTCCATGAACTCAAGAGAAGCACCGCCACCAGTTGATATATGGGACATCTTTTCTGCTAAGCCAAACTTTTCAGCAGCTGCAGCAGAATCCCCTCCGCCTACAATGCTGTAAGTATCTTTTGCTTCCGCCAATGCTTCAGCAACAGTTCTCGTTCCATTCGCAAATTTATCGAATTCAAATACACCCATTGGTCCATTCCAAATTACTAGCTTAGAGCCCTTGATTACATCTGCAAATAATTCACTTGTTTTAGGTCCAATATCAAGCGCCATTTTATCATTTGGGATAGCATCAATATCGACATTCTGGGCTTGTGCATCAGGTGAAAATTCTGCTGCTACAACAGCATCAATTGGCAAATGCAGTTGTACGCCTTTTTCTTTCGCACTCTCAATGAAAGATTTAGCCAGCTCGATTTTGTCTTCTTCTAATAAAGAATTACCGATTTCATGACCTTGTGCTTTAATAAATGTATAACCTAATCCACCACCAATAATCAAGTGATCGACATTTTCCAACAGGTTCTCGATAACACCTATTTTATCCTTTACCTTTGCTCCCCCAATTATAGCTGTAAAAGGACGTTCTGGATTGGATAGAGCTTTTCCTAATACCGCAAGCTCTTTTTCCATTAACAATCCAGCAACAGCAGGAAGATGATGGGCTATCCCTTCCGTTGAAGCATGTGCACGGTGCGCAGCTCCGAATGCATCATTTACATAAACATCAGCCAATGCAGCAAATGACTTCGCTAATTCAGAATCGTTCTTCTCCTCACCAGGATAGAAACGAACGTTTTCCAATAATAGAATCTCGCCATTTCCCATGTTATCAATGATTGATTGAACTGACTCCCCGTAAGCTTCTTCAGCCTTTTGTACATCTTTGCCACTAAGTTCACTTAGTCTTTCCGCAACAGGAGCTAGGCGTAATTCTTCAACAACTTGTCCCTTTGGACGACCAAGGTGGCTGGCTAAAATAACTTTAGCACCTTGTTCTGTCAGATAGGAAATCGTCGGCAGTGCAGCTTTGATTCTCGTATCATCCGAAATCTTTCCGTCCTGCATCGGAACGTTGAAATCAACACGGCAAAATACGCGTTTCCCCTTTAATTCAATATCTCTAATCGACTTTTTATTCATAATCCAAGAACCCCCTTAGATATTGTTAACATATTTTTGATTCTTTTAGTCAAAAAGGGAGAGGGTAAATATCCCAACTCCCCTTTTCTCTTTTTCATTATAGTCGGTTTCCAGGAAATTATCCAAAAACAAGAAATGTAAACGCTTGACTGTTTAATGACTTACTAATAATATCATCTTCTGCCAAGTTTTTTTAGAGGTGTTATTAAAAAAACCTCACCTTGGTGAGGTTTTTTTAATATTCTAATTACAATCCTTTTTTAGCCAAATAGTCGATTAAATCTACAACACGGCTAGAATATCCTGTTTCATTATCATACCAAGATAATACTTTTACCATGTTTCCTTCCATTACCATCGTGGAAAGAGCATCAATTGTAGAAGATGATGCGTTACCGTTATAGTCTCCTGATACTAGAGGAAGTTCGCTGTAATCAAGAATTCCTTTTAGTTCTCCTTCTGATGCCTTTTTAAATGCTGCATTTACTTCTTCAGCTGTTACATCTTTTTCAAGCTCTGCAACAAGGTCGACTACAGATACGTTTGGAGTAGGTACACGCATTGCCATACCATTCAATTTCCCTTTAAGTTCAGGAAGAACAAGTGCAACAGCTTTTGCTGCCCCAGTTGTTGTAGGAATGATATTTTCAGCCGCTGCACGTGCTCGACGATAATCTTTATGAGGCAAATCAAGGATTTGCTGATCATTTGTATAAGAGTGAACTGTAGTCATCATACCGCGTTTAATTCCGAATTGTTCATGAAGCACTTTAGCAAATGGAGCTAAACAGTTCGTCGTACAAGAAGCATTTGAAATAACGTGGTGGTTTTCTGCATCATATTTGTCTTCGTTTACACCCATAACGATCGTGATATCTTCATCAGATGCAGGAGCTGAAATAATAACTTTTTTCGCGCCAGCTTCTAAATGTTTAGCAGCATCGGAACGTTTTGTAAAACGTCCTGTAGATTCTACAACTACTTCTACTCCTAGTTCTCCCCATGCTAACTGTGCAGGATCACGTTCAGCCAATACTTTAACTTTATGGCCATCAACAACTAAGTAATCCCCATCCACTGTTACTTTTTCATTAAGAGAGCCATGAATTGAATCATATTGCAGAAGGTGCGCTAACATATTAGCATCTGTTAAGTCGTTAATAGCTACAATATCTACCTCAGGATTACTCAATGCTGCCCGAAATACATTACGTCCAATACGTCCAAAACCATTAATTCCAACTTTTACTGTCATGAAAAATTCCTCCTTTTAAGTTCGCAAATATATTAAGGGGTATAATTCCCCTGAATTAACTCTTGTGCTGCCGCTTCATCCGTGATTAAAACCGTCGATGAAGGTGCGCCTTTCATATATGAACGGATTGCTTTTGCTTTAGTTTTCCCACCTGCTACAGTAATCACTCGCTTTTCAGGGCTAAGATCATCTAATTGAATGCCGACAGTCAAAACTTTATGAACAACTTTTCCGTTTTCATCGTAATAATAACCGAATGCTTCTCCTACAGCATTTCCATCAATCAGCTTCTTTAGCATTTCTGGTGTAGAATTTCTTCTTTTAGCCATTGCCAAAGCATCACCAATTCCATGGATAATCATATCGGCTGACTTGATTTGGGAAATAACTTCTTTAATTGCAGGTTCTTTCATAAAGGAAGCATATACCTCACCGCTTAATTGATCAGGTACATATAACACTCGGTACGAGGAATGCGTCTTATGTGCCATTTTCTCTACAATGGTATTAGCTTGATTCTGTACAGCTTCACCAATTCCGCCGCGAGCAGGGACAAATGTCAATTTCCTTGACGCTGCATCAGGTGACAAAGAATTAGCTACTTCGGCCATTGTTGATCCACCTGTAACAGCAATGGTATTCTTTGATTCCCACTCTTGTTTCATACGGTTTGCACATGCTTTGCCCAATTCTTTTTTTACCCATGGAATTTCATCACAATTACCAGAGACTATGATGACTTCATCAACTTGTAATATGTCCTGCAACTTCCGTTCCATTATGTCTATACCCATTACTTCACGCATTATTCCTTCTAACTTATCCAGGATCTCCATCCCTTCATCAGTGAGAGTCATTCCAGAACTGAATATATTTATCAGGTTCTGACTTTTCAGAAAATCAACCTCACCTCTTAGCGTCCGCTCCGTCAAATTAAGGCTAACTGCCAGACTTCGCCTTCCAACTGGCTGCATCATTTTGATATAACGCAGGATATCATATCTTTTTTGCATAACCATAAGGAAATCAGGTAATAATTTTCTTTGTACCTCGAGTAATGTACGCATGTTTAAAACTCCTAAAAGTTAAAGTTGGACACTTTATGTCCCGTATAGTCATTTAATGTCCCACTTAAAACAAAAAAATATTCCTGCTACATATTTTATTCTAGCAGGAACGGAATGTTTCTTCAAATGATTTGAAAAATTATTTTTCCACAAGCCTATTTAAAGCTGATTTATCAACATTTCCGAATTGAATTATATTACCTTTCCATTCTATAACAGGAATCATAAGCCCGAACTTTTCAAGTAAAGCATCATCAGAATAGATATCAATTTCCGTATATACTATACCTGATTCAAATTTAATCTCTTCAAGAATCTGTTTGGCCTTTTCACATAATGGACATTTTTCCCTGCTGTATAAAACAAACACATTTGATTCCAAATTACTCATCCTTTTCAATCATATCTTTTTCGTTTAGATGAAGAAGGAATCCCTAATTGTTCCCGGTATTTGGCGACAGTTCGACGTGCCAGAATAATTCCATTCTCCTCTTTTAATCGTTCAGCCAAGTCCTGGTCAGAAAGCGGCTTTTGTTTATTTTCACTATTGATCGCTGCCTGGAGGCTTTTTTTTGCTTGCATGCCCGACATATCTTCATCAAGGCCGACAGATTGTAAAGAAGTAGTGAAAAATATCCGCATCTCTATCGTACCAAATGGTGTCTGCACGTATTTCCCTTTAACAGCCCGACTTACTGTGGACTCATGTATGCCAAGCTCGTCGGCGATTTCTTTCATGGTCATCGGCTTTAAATAATTTAAACCGTGATGAAAGCAAGCTGGCTGTTTTTCGACTATACACTGAATAACCTTCAATATAGTCTCTTTTCTCTGTTGAATCCCTCTTGAGATCCATTGGTATTCTTGCCACTTATCCTGGATAAAACGTTGCACTCCCTGGTCCTTATGACTCTTCATTCTGTTTAAATACCCTTTATCCACATTAAGATTAGGTGTGTTACCATCAAAATTCCCGACAAGCAGGATTCCGTCACGAACTTCCACGACTACATCCGGCACAATATAGGATGGTTTTTCCTGAAAAAAGAGTGAAGCAGGACGCGGATTCAATGTCTGGACATAATCAAAAACTTCTTGAATCTCCTTCATTGTAGCGCCAATTTTTTTACTTAAGTCTTTCCACCGCTTTTCAGCAAAATCGAGGAAATGGTTTTCTATGATCGATTCTGCCAGCAGATTCACACCTTCTGCTTTTACCTGAAGTAAAAGACATTCTTGAAGATTCCTCGCTGCAAGCCCATGCGGCTCGAGTTGCTGTAAAAGTCGTAGGCTCTCATCTAAAACGGCTGAAGATATCCCCGGAACACATATATCTTCCAGCTGGATTCGCAAGTAACCGTTTTCATCAAGGTTATGAATTAAGAGCAACATCGCCTTCTGATGCTCACCAGAAAGTTGCTGGTGATTCACTTGCGACATGACATGCTGTTCAAGTGAAAGGGTATCTTCACTGATTTGTTCAATCCAATAATTAGCATCATACGTATTTTTAAGAGTTCGTTTACCCTTTTTCCGGTCAAGGGTTGGCTGAAACAAAGCAGATGTTGGCTGATCTAGGGACAGTAATGGATTTTCCACCATTTTATTTTCTAAAAAAGCGGAAAGCTCTTGTGCGGAGTACTGCAACAATGTAATAGCTTGCATCAGCTCCTGGGTCATTGCCATTTTTAATGTTTGCTGTTGAAAAAGTCCTGCTTTCATATTCATACTCATCGATTCATCCCTCCCCTATTTCATTTTACATTATCAGGAGAAAATTCTACACAAAAACCCATGAAAACGCTTACGTTTTTTTCTGAATAGTGTATTTGTTTTAAATACTATATGTCAGGAATGCTATTTTCACAACTACTTTTATTGAGAAATCAACATTTTCTAAGGGTAATGACTATTTTTTTCCAAAATAGGGTGATATTACAGGATTCGATGGAAATTTACGGAAATCGATTAAATTCATCAAAAATCGCTTGGAGCCATCGGATGCCTTCACTTAAAAATAACAAATAAAAAATCCCCCACTTAATTAAGCAGGAGATTGGTAATGCCCTCGGCAGGAATCGAACCTGCATTTCAAGCTTCGGAGGCTTGCGTTCTATCCGTTGCACTACGAGGGCGAAATAGAAGATCATTTACTATATTTTTTCGACAGACTTCATTATATGATAGAATGCCTTCCTTTGCAAGGGTTATCAGGTTTAAAACTTCGGCTTTTGGGTATTATGGGTAATGTGGAAATTCATCCCTGTGCGGCATAATTATAAATAAATTTAATTAGGAAGGAGACTTAGCTAGAAAATTGTCGAACAAATTATCAATTATAGGGTTTGTTTTGTTTGACCTAAATTGACCAAAAAGTGTATCATACATACATAAAGAATTTAAATGATTCTCTTAATCGAAGGAGGAAATGAACATGAATTTAATTCCTACAGTTATCGAACAAACAAGTCGTGGGGAGCGTGCCTACGATATTTATTCCCGTTTATTAAAAGACCGGATCATTATGCTTGGAAGCGCAATTGATGACAATGTTTCCAATTCTATTGTTGCTCAATTACTATTTTTAGAAGCAGAAAATCCTGAAAAAGATATTACTTTATATATCAACAGCCCAGGTGGAAGCATCACATCTGGTATGGCTATCTACGATACAATGCAATATATTAAACCAAATGTATCAACTGTATGTATTGGTATGGCTGCTTCTATGGGTGCATTCCTATTGGCTGCTGGTGAAAAAGGCAAACGTTATGCCCTGCCAAACAGTGAAGTCATGATTCACCAACCACTTGGAGGAGCTCAAGGTCAAGCAACGGAAATTGAAATTGCAGCACGCCGTATCCTTCACTTGAAAGACAAATTAAACCAAATCCTAGCAGAACGTACTGGACAACCTATAGAAGTCCTTCAAAGAGATACAGAACGCGATAACTTCATGACCTCTGAAAGAGCTCTTGAATATGGCTTGATTGACAAAGTCATCACTCGTAGCAATCTTGAGGATAAAAAAGACAAATAATAAAACTAAAGGACTCGAAAGTAGCATAAAGCAACTTTTGAGTCCTTTTTCTTTTATGTGAAAACTTTAAGAGGATGCTTGTCGGCACCCTCTTATTTTATCCTTCTTGCTGTACGAATTCTTCTAATGCCTCTATTGCTTCTTTTTCATCACGGCCTTCAACAATAAGCTTGACGGACACGCCAGAGCTAATGGCAAGACTCATTAACCCCATAATACTTTTTGCATTCACTTTTTTTCCTTCTTTTTCAAGGAAAACATCTGAATGAAAGCGGTTAGCTTCTTGAACAAAAAGAGCAGCCGGTCGTGCTTGTAAACCTGTTTTCAGTCGTACTTCTACTTGTTTTTCCACCATCTTGATCTCCCCTGTTAGCTTTATTTTTTCGCAGCAATAGCTTCTCCTCCACGGAGTCTATCAGCTATTTCATCAATTTTTCGCAACCGATGATTAATCCCCGACTTACTGATGTTTCCTCCTGATACCATTTCTCCAAGTTCCTTTAATGTTATATCCTGAAATGCTATCCTTAGCTCCGCAATTTCCCGAAGCTTATCTGGTAAAATATTTAATCCTACCGTATCCTCAATGTAATGGATATTTTCAACCTGACGCAATGAGGCCCCAATCGTTTTGTTCAAATTAGCTGTTTCACAATTCACAAGGCGATTTACGGAATTACGCATATCACGGACAATTCTTACATCCTCAAACCTTAATAAAGCTGAATGAGCTCCCACAATACTTAAAAACTCTGCAATTTTTTCGGCTTCTTTTAAATAAATGATATACCCTTTTTTACGTTCTAGCGTCTTAGCCTTTAAACCAAACTTATTCATTAGCTCACAAAGCGCATCATTGTGCTCTTTATAAAGTGAGAAAATCTCAAGATGATAGGAAGACGTTTCCGGATTATTGACCGAACCTCCCGCAAGAAATGCACCTCTTAGATATGAACGCTTACAACATTTTTTCCCAACAATAGTATCGGATATAGCATGGAGAATTTCAAAGCCCTCGCCTAAAATTTCTAAATCGGTTAAAATCCGCTGCCCTCCAGATGACATCCTGACAATATAAACATTATTCTTTTTAAGCTTCATCTTTTTACGAACCAGCAGCTCGACCTGGACCTCATAACTTTTTTTCAACAGCGTGTAAATCCGTCTGGCAATCGCTGCATTTTCAGTTTGAATATCCACAACAAGCTTCCGATTAGAAAATGAAAGGGATCCATTCATCCGGATAAGTGCACACAATTCTGCTTTTCCGCAACAATCCTTTCCTTCCAATGTAGTAAGCTCTTTTTTTGTTTCTGAAGCAAAAGACATCCATTTCACCCCCAATCGAACGCAGGTAATCTCTTTTTATTAGTCAAAAAGCAGTATCCACTTATATCTACGGAACTATATGACTTTTCGTTTCATTTACCAGCATATTATAAAGCAAATCTGCCACTTTTTTTGTGTCATGGCGTATTACATTACCTTCATAGCTAAAAATGCGTTCTTGTATGATTTCAAGACCCATTCTTTTTAAACTTTCCACATCGTACACAACCGGTTTGGCATATTCAGCTTTATAACGTTCCTGAATTTCAGACGGTATTTCCTCATTATTAACAAGTATCCTGTCAATATATGCATTTCCCATATGATCATATATAGCTTTTATATGATCGCTTGCGCTATAATCCAGCGTCTCGCCTGCTTGTGTCATTAAATTGCAAATGTACACTTTCTTCGCCTTAGAGCGGCCTACTTCTTCACCAAGACCTGGAACAAGTAGATTAGGCAGAATGCTAGTGTATAAGCTTCCTGGACCGATGACGATAAGATCTGCCTGCTTGATTTCTTGGAGAGTTTCACTTAGCGGCTTTATATGTTGGGGCGACAGAAATACTTTTTTTATTTTCTTTCCTGAAAAGGGGATTTTGGATTCTCCAGTAACAATCGATCCATCATCCATTTCCGCTTGGAGAACCACACTTTGGTTGGCAGCTGGCAGTACTTTACCCCGGACATTCAAGAATTTACTCATTTCCTGGATTGCATGGACGAAATCTCCCGTTAATGAGGTCATAGCAGCGAGAATCAGATTCCCCAACGAATGCCCGGACAACTCATTTTTACTCTGAAAGCGATGCTGAAACATTTGCTCAACAAGAGGCTCTACATCTGACAATGCAGCAAGAACGTTACGAATATCACCAGGTGCGGGGATATCCATGTCCTCACGAAGGCGCCCTGAACTTCCACCATCATCAGCTACCGTAACGATTGCTGTTATATCCACTGGATGCTTCTTTAATCCTCTTAATAAAACCGGAAGGCCGGTTCCCCCTCCAATGATCACAACTTTAGGCCGGTTCTTTTTATTTAACATCTTTTACTTTCCCCTTACTTTTTTCGATATCTCGATGAGACACCTGAACCCTGTAATCCTTTTGGAAGTAGTTCGAAATATACTCAGTCAATGCTACAGAACGGTGCTGACCTCCTGTACACCCAATCGCAATAACAAGTTGCGCTTTCCCTTCACGCTTATAATATGGAAGCATAAAGGTAAGCAGATCTGTTACCTTTTCTAAAAACTTTTGTGTCTCACTCCATTTTAAAACGTAGCTAGATACTTCTTGCTCCAACCCCGTCTTTGGCCTCATGTGGTCAATATAGTACGGATTGGGTAGAAAACGTACATCAAACACAAGGTCTGCATCTATAGGTAGACCATGCTTGAACCCAAAGGACATGACATTGACTGTAAATCCTACACTTTTATCCGTTGAAAATTCTGAAGCAATTTTTTCCCTAAGTTCACGTGGCTTCAGCTGTGAAGTATTAAAAATCAACTGAGCCCTTCCTTTTAGTTCATCCAAGAGTTCCCGTTCCATTTTAATACCTTCTAATGGCCGGCCTAATGGAGCTAATGGATGGGTCCTTCTCGTTTCCTTATATCGACGGACCAAGGAATCATCATCAGCTTCAAGAAAAAGAATTCTTGGTGAGACCGATGATGTTTCTGTTAATTTGTCCAAAGCAAGAAATAAGGAATCAAAAAATTCTCTCCCCCGTAAATCCATAACAAGTGCTACTTTATTCATCTTATTCCCAGAGTCCTTCATTAACTCCAAAAACTTTGGCAATAAAGTGGGCGGCAAATTATCGACGCAAAAAAAGCCGAGGTCTTCAAAACTTTGAACCGCCACTGTCTTTCCTGCTCCTGACATTCCAGTTATGATGACCAATTGCGTTTCATTCATCTGCCCTGTACTCATTTTTCTCCGCCCCCATGTATAGCAATCTTTTTTATAAGTAAATATTAACCTGGATCTAGTCGATAAGAAAGCAACTTAAATTCAGGTGTATAGGTAAACGTTCCGTAAATAATTCCACTTCCATGAACCATATAGTCCAGAATGTGAAAATCCCCTTCAGCCATTTTCAGCTTTTTAACATCTTCTATAGGGTGCCAGAAAAGCTCCCCTTCTTCACATACATCTACATTGACACCATCAGAGTCCGTAGCAAAGAAAGTAAACATCATCCATTCTGACAACACCTTATCCCCATCCTTCATAATGAAGGTGAAAATGCCTTTGATGGTAGGGTTTTTTAAATAAACACCTGTTTCTTCGCGAAATTCTCTTATACAGGCATCACGTATAGATTCTCCGGGCTCCATCTTGCCACCAGGAGCTACCCACCATCCGCGTCTTGGTTTTTTTAATAATAAGATTTGATTATCCTTAATCAATACACAGTTTGTGACACGTTGCACGTTCTTCACCTCAAATTGGCCTCTGCTCGACTATAGAAACCTTCACTCTTGTGTTCCAGAGATTCAGTTTATATCTTTAAACCGCCGCTAGACATCCATTTGGCGATTTACAAATGCTTATAGTTCAAACAAGCTGTATTTTAAATCTTACCCTTATGAATGATATATGTTTAGTATATCTTATCATTATACTATTTTTGAAATAAGCTAACAATAAAGTAACCTTCCTGCATTGGGGGAATATTCATCTCGTGGAATTACCGAGTAAATTTCTTCTCTAGCTTACCTCCTATTCTTCTCCACTTTCATTCCCTAAATGCAGATGGCTATCTTACTTTCTATTACAACATATTGATTCTTCCTAGAAAATGGTAGGGAAGATATAGTCTTAAAGCAGGAAACGAAAAAAAGGACACAGATTCTTAATCTGTGTCCTCAACGTTTTATAATAAAAGGGGGTCAACTTCTACTCTTACTATACCCAATCATTATTTCACTGGTGTTACAACATAATTAAAACAGAATTACGATGTGTAAATTTTTGTATATAAATTATAATACTTAAGCCTTCGGTTGCAACTTTTCTTGAAGTTCTTCCACATAATGCTGAACAGATTGAGCAGCAATACTTCCATCACCTGTTGCTGTAACAATTTGGCGCAAAGTTTTTTCACGAACATCTCCAGCAGCAAAAATACCTGGGACCCGTGTTTCCATCCGATCATTCGTTTCGATGTAGCCTGTAGAATTCAAGATGCCTAATTTTTCAAATGGCTTAGTTAGTGGCAACATTCCGATATAGATGAATACACCGTCTGCGTCCATTACTTTCTCTTCTCCATTTACTGTGGAAACAAGAGTGACACCACCAACTTTACCGCCTTCTTCATTAATTTGCTTCAAAGTATGATTCCAGATGAAGTTAATTTTTTCATTGGCAAACGCACGATCCTGAAGGATTTTCTGTGCACGAAGCTCTTCACGTCTGTGAACGATCGTTACTTTCGAAGCAAAACGAGTTAGGTACACACCCTCTTCAACTGCAGAGTCTCCTCCGCCGATAACGAACAGTTCTTTTTCTTTGAAGAATGCTCCATCACAAACAGCACAATACGATACACCACGTCCGCCTAATTCTTTTTCGCCAGGAACGCCGATTTTCTTGTATTCGGCACCTGAAGAAATAATGATCGAACGAGCTTTAAATTCTTTAGAACCGGCAACAATTGTTTTATACTCTTCCCCGTCGATGATTTCCTTAACATCACCATAGGCATACTCCGCACCAAATTTCTTGGCATGGTCAAACATTTTTGTTGAAAGTTCAGGTCCGAGGATTGTGTCGAATCCTGGATAGTTTTCAACTTCCTCTGTGTTCGCCATTTGGCCGCCTGGTACTCCGCGTTCTAACATCAATGTTGAAAGGTTCGCACGTGATGTATAGACAGCAGCCGTCATCCCAGCAGGACCAGCTCCGATAATAACAACGTCATAAATTTTTTCAGACATGTTCTCACTCCTCCATATTCCATAACAAATGGAACCTTCACTAAGGTTAGTGTTCCCTACCTATTATCCTATATAACAAATAATTTTTCGTCCAAATATCTGCTCACTCTAGGAGCGTTTGAACCAATTTTACATACTTCGATAAGGTCGACACCGATATGAAATGTTTGTCTGCTATTGCCTGCTTGCTCATCTTTTCATTTTTAAGCTGATTCCACACGTATTCGACTGCAGATGCCCAGCCTGCTGGATTATTAAGCTTTTGCTCTGAATTAACCGCTTCGATGAAGACAGAAAACCACATTAAATAGAGCCCAGCTTCATCTAATTGAATCGGTTGAAAATGCTGATATAATAATTCAGCCGTTCGATCGGCAAAATCAATGGGTGTCAGTTGACGATTTTTTGCAGGAGCTTGCACCAGGTCTGCATAATCCCTTTCCAAGTCAGTGAAGTTCTGATTCAGGTTGAGGACCTGGTTTTTCAATAGCTTTTGCTTATGAACCGAATGTTTCAAAAGGAAAATAGCAAACAGTCTTTCTTCAATAAATTCGCTTTCAAGCCGTTTTATAATGGAAGGAAAATGATGTTCAAAACCATCAGAAGTTGCATTCATATCTCCCCAAGGCTCCATGCCTTCTTTTTCCGGATTCATTTCTACAACCTTTTTCCAAGCTTTTCTAGCTGCCTGTTCATGTCCTAAGTGGAAGGCCGATATAGTAAGCCAATAGTAGAAGGTTCCATCTCCTTCAAACCCTTGTTTCTGCAATATTTTTAGCCATTTATATGCGGATGCATAGTTCCCGATTAACGCGAAAGTCGCACCAAGCTTGAAGCGATGTTCAGATAACATCGGCCGAATTTTTTCGAGCATTTGTATGAGCTCTTCCACCTTATCCTCATCCTGTTGATAATGATGGAAAACCACCAGATTACAAAGCGCATGTAAGTTTCCTGGACTTTTTTCAAGTACCTCATCCAACGTTTCAAAGGCTTCATCTACCTGACCAAGGTAAAAATAAGCAAGTGCTAGATTATTATAAGCCGACCAATAATCCTGGTATTCGGCAATCGTTTCTTTTAGTACTTCAATTGCCTTAGGGAAATTCCCCGATTCTAAATACTCACGAGCCTTTTCCTGCTTGGAAATAAGTCCATCATGCTTAAAGAGATTTTCTTCGGATTCATCCGACTCGAAGGTAATGAGTTCAAGAAGATCCTCTGCATCATCGCTGAACTCTCCGTCTTCTTCTTTATCCAGGTATGCACTCGCGTGGCGGTAAGCCTCCTTGAACATGCCTAAATGAGCATAATTATTCGCCAGGAAGTAATGGCATTCCGACATATATGGATCCATCACATCCAAGATATTTTCCAGGAGGTTATTTGAATAATTATATTCACCGATCTCTGAGCAGGTGATTGCCAATTGACAGGCTATCATCGGTTCTGACGGTTCAAGTTCCAGCGCACGTTCCAAGTATTTTTTTGATTTAGGTAGTTCTCGTCTATGATATGCTTTTAGACCCTTGGTGAAATAATACTCACCTGTCGGGTGAAAGGTTAGAATTTTTGCCTGTTGGCCAAATTTAGAGTCTTTACTCATGTAATCCTCCATCTACAAGTTGATTAACCATAGTATTATAACATATTGAAGAATTTTTGCCGAATAATTCAAGAAAATGGAAAACGGATTTATGATACTTTTATTTAGAAATTATCAGGCAAAATACACGGGTTTTGAATCATCATTTTCTCATAAATGTTTTCCTTCACAGGTGTAAAAAAGAGCCAAGATTATGAAGTGAACCCAAAAAGTTAGACACTTTATTTAATTAGGCAGCCTTGAGGGCATGAACCCGGTAATCTTCCGGGCTCATGACTTTTAAATTTTACCTTGATTCGTTGATGATTGTCGTCGTAAACACACAGAAAAAAACCTTATAAGGAAAAATACCCTCCGGATTTGGGAGGGTATTTGACTATTTATTTATTCATTTTCTTTAGGTTCGTCTTTATCAGAATGTCTGGCCTTCAGTACATCAAGCACTGCTTGGAAAGGCAATTCTTGTTCTTGAAGAAGAACAAATAAGTGATAGAGAAGGTCTGCACTTTCCATAGAAAGCTCTTCAGCATCGCGGTTTTTAGCAGCAATGATTACTTCAGCAGCTTCTTCCCCTACTTTTTTCAAGATTTTATCAACGCCCTTATCGAATAGGTAGGTTGTATAAGATCCTTCAGGCATTTCCGTTTTTCTTTTTCCAATCAATTTCTCTAATTCCGTCAAGAAAGTCACATTTGTCTGTACCGCTTGTTGCGCTTCTTTATTTTGATAAATCGTTTCGCTGAAACAGCTTGTTGCACCTGTATGGCATGCCGGCCCTGCAGGAACAACACGAACGACTATTGCATCCTGATCGCAGTCATACTTCATTTCTGTGATTTTTTGCGTATTTCCACTCGTTTCTCCCTTATGCCATAACTCATTGCGTGAACGGCTGAAGAACACGGTTTCTCCTTTTTCTATGGATAATTGCAAGGATTCTTTATTCATATAAGCAAGTGTCAGCACTTCGCCAGTTCCTGCATCTTGGACAATCGCCGGAACCAGACCTTTTTCGTCATATCTAATAGTTTCGAGATTCATCGTACAACCACTCCTTGTTGTTTGAGAAACGTTTTGACTTCTTTAACAGATGTTTCTTTATAATGAAAAATTGAGGCTGCTAACCCTGCGTCCGCTTTTCCTTCTTCAAATGCTTCCTGGAAATGCTCCGCGTTACCTGCACCGCCAGAAGCAATAACAGGAACCGAAACTGCTTCCGATACCGCTTTTGTTAATGCGATATTAAAGCCCTGTTTTTCTCCGTCACAATCCATGCTTGTCAATAAAATTTCACCAGCACCACGTGTGACCGCTTCCTTCGCCCAATCAATTACTTCCCATTCAGTCGGTTTTCGACCGCCATGGGTATAAACGCGCCATGAACCAAGCTCTTCATCATATCGCGCATCAATAGCAATTACGATACATTGAGCACCAAAATAATCGGAACCTTCATTAATTAAGTCAGGTCGTAAAACAGCTGCTGTATTTAAAGATACTTTATCTGCACCAGCACGTAGAATCTTCTTCATATCAGCTAGCGAATTAATACCGCCGCCAACTGTAAACGGGATTGCTAGACTGCCTGCAACCGCTTGAACGACGTCTACAATCGTTTCCCTACCTTCGTGTGAAGCAGAAATATCAAGAAAGACAAGCTCATCAGCACCTTCTTGGTCGTAAAAGGCAGCTAGCTCGACTGGATCCCCGGCATCCCTTAAGGAAACAAATTGTATCCCCTTAACCACACGTCCGTCTTTTACATCCAGACAAGGAATAATTCGTTTGGTCAGCATTTAACCACGCACCTTTTCTACCGCTTCTTTTACAGTAAAGCGATTAGTATAAAGCGCCTTGCCAATAATCGCCCCTGCAACACCTTGAGCTTCATACTCCTTGAGGGTGATTAGATCTTCGAGCGAACTAATGCCGCCAGAAGCAATTACATTTTTGCCAGTTGCCTTCGCCATAGCCACAATCCCGTGCACATTTGGCCCTGAAAGCATGCCGTCTGTTGCGATATCGGTCACGATAAATGTCTCTGCACCAGCATCAGCTAGTAGTTTCCCAAGCTCTATGGCCTGTGTTTCTGACGTTTGAAGCCAGCCATGAGTGGCAACCTTACCATCCTTCGCATCAATGCCAATCGCGATATGGTTTCCATATTTTCTGATCATATCTTTAGTAAATTCCGGGTCTGAAACGGCCGAGCTGCCTAGAATTACACGCTCTACACCATTATCAAGATAATGAGCAATGTTCTGCTCCGTTCGAATGCCTCCGCCAATTTGGACGCGGGCACCTAACTCTTTGGCTGCTTTAATAACGTAGGAATCGTTGATACGAACGCCTTCTTTAGCTCCATCCAGATCAACCATATGTATCCAATCCGCTCCTTGGTCCGCAAAACTTTTAGCCATATCAAAGGGGGAATCGCCATAAACCGTTTCCTGATTGTAGTCTCCCTGGATTAAGCGAACGCATTTGCCTCCACGCATATCAATCGCTGGGTAAATCGTAAAGTTGCTCAAGCTTTTCCCTTCCCTTCTACTAATGTCAAATAATTTTTCAAGAGTGACATGCCCATCTGGCCGCTTTTTTCCGGATGAAACTGCATCCCAAATACATTTCCTTTGCCAACAATCGCCGGTACTTCCACATCATAAGTTGCTGAAGCGGTAATGTATGACTCATCAGTATCAGCGTAATAAGAATGGACGAAATAAACGTGTTCCTCTTCAAGGCCTTCGATCACTGGCGATACATGTTTAAATTCAAGACGATTCCAGCCCATGTGCGGCACCTTATAAGTCATCTCATTGGCATCCATCCCCGTAAAACGAACGACTTTACCTGGGATGAGAGATAATCCTTTTGCTGGTCCATTTTCCTCGCTTTCATCAAAGAGAAGCTGCATACCCAAGCATATGCCTAATAAATAACCTCCACCGGCTACGTATTTTTTCAGGAATTCATCCAGCTTTTGTTTTTCCAAAAGACTCATAGCATCTCTGAAAGAACCGACACCGGGAAGAATAATGCCTGTCGCTTTAGAAAGTTCTTCTGGATCATCGGAAATGAATGAGTCAGCTCCAAGTCGTTCCAGCCCTTTACTGACAGAGAATAAATTCCCCATTCCGTAATCGACGATTCCTATCATTTACAACATTCCTTTCGTTGAAGGAATACCTTTAACACGAGGATCAATGGTAGTAGCTTCGTCCAATGCACGCCCAAGCGCTTTAAATATCGCCTCAATCATATGATGCGTGTTGTGACCGTAATGAACGACAACATGAAGGTTCATCCGGGCTTCAAGCGCGAACTTCCAAAGGAACTCGTGCACTAATTCAGTATCGAATGTACCAACCTTTTGTGAAGGAAACTCTGCACGAAACTCAAGATGCGGCCGATTACTTAAATCGATGACAACCTGCGCAAGTGCTTCATCCATAGGCACGAAAGCATTTCCGTAACGTTTTATACCACGCTTGTCTCCAAGAGCTTCCAACAATGTTTGACCTAAGCAAATACCAATATCTTCAGTTGTATGATGATCATCGACTTCTGTATCACCCTTCGCATCAACGGTCAAATCAAACTTCCCGTGCTTCGTGAACAAATCAAGCATATGCGTCATAAACGGAACACCCGTCATAATTGAGGAATTCCCTTCCCCATCCACACCAAACTTCAAGCTAATATCAGTCTCATTCGTCTTCCGCTCCACACTAGCAAAACGCTCCATTACAACTCCTCCTCATTGGGGTCAGACCCCATTTCCCAGATGCAAAAATGCATTACAAATACTTTTATATCAATGTTTTCCGTATTATTTTCAGGGGTCAGGCCCTATTTCCCAAGTTTATTCGCACCGCGAGATTCGATTGCGCGGGCATGAGCTTCGAGGCCTTCCATGCGGGCAAAGGCAGCGATTTTCTCCGCATTTTGACGGAAGGCGGTTTCGCTGTACATGATGATGCTGGACTTCTTTTGGAAATCATCCACATTCAGCGGGCTGGAAAAGCGGGCCGTCCCATTAGTAGGCAACACATGGTTTGGGCCTGCAAAATAATCACCGACTGGCTCCGAACTAAAGCGACCAATAAAGATGGCCCCTGCATGGCGAATTTTAGCCATTACTTCGAGTGAATTATATGTCACAATTTCTAAATGCTCTGGTGCCAGTTCATTGATGGCCCCAACAGCTTCCACCATATTTTCGCATACAACAATCCGTCCATAATCGTTAATGGATGCAGCTGCAATATCACGGCGTGGAAGTAACGCTACCTGCTTGTTCACTTCCGCTGACACTTCTTCAGCCAGCTCCATTGAAGTCGTCACCAGAACACTGCAAGCACGGGCATCATGCTCTGCCTGTGATAGCAAGTCCGCTGCCACTTCTGAAGCAATTGCGGAATCGTCAGCTAACACGGCTATTTCGCTAGGCCCGGCAATCATATCGATGGCAACGTCCCCGAATACTTCCCGCTTTGCTAACGCCACATAAATATTTCCTGGACCTACTATTTTATCAACTTTCACAATTGTTTCTGTCCCATAAGCAAGAGCCGCTATAGCCTGAGCGCCTCCAACCTTATAGATTTCTGTCACTCCTGCAATTTTCGCTGCAGCTAAAACCGCTGGCGTTAATTTTCCATCTTTTCCTGGAGGAGATACCATAACGATTCGTTCCACCCCTGCAGCTTTAGCCGGCATTGTGTTCATCAGTACAGATGAAGGGTATGCTGCTGTGCCACCTGGGACATACACTCCAACCGCATCAAGAGGTGTTAATTTTTGTCCAAGCATTGTTCCCGTATCATCAGTGGTAATCCATGAATTGCGAATTTGTTTCTCGTGAAACAATCGAATATTATCTGCCGCTTCTTGGATTATTGCAAGCTGCTCTACTGTTAATGCTGCTGTTGCTTCTTCAATTTCCTGTTCGGAAACGAGTAATTCCTCAAGACTTACACCATCAAAACGCTCAGTATAATTATGTAAAGCGACGTTTCCGCTTTTTCTTACATCATAAATAATATCCTGAACCGCTTTTCGTTGATCAGCCGTACCTGCATCAACAGAGCGCTTCAGTGAAATTCCTTCTGCTAACCGTTCAATTTTCATACGCTCACCTCATTAGCGATTCTTTTACTATTCTATAATTTCTGCTAAGCGATCCACAATTTCAGTAATCCTTGCTTCTTTTATCCTGTAGCTGACAGGGTTTGCCACCAACCTTGAAGTCACATCAGCAATTTTCGCATATTCAACAAGACCGTTTTCCTTCAACGTCTGTCCCGTTGAAACGATATCCACAATTCGTTCAGCTAAGCCAATTAAAGGAGCTAACTCAATAGATCCGTTCAATTTAATAATTTCGACTTGCTCTCCCTGTTCACGGAAATAACCAGAGGCTACATTTGGATATTTACTGGCTATTTTGGGCGCGATATCGCTAATTTTCGTACCAGGAAGACCAGCAACAGCTAAGTAGCAGGCACTGATTTTCAAATCAAGTAACTCATATACATCTCGTTCTTCCTCTAACATAACATCCTTACCTGCAATTCCAATGTCCGCTACACCGTGTTCCACATAGGTTACAACATCCATCGGTTTAGCTAAAATGAAACGTAGATTCTCCTCTTCTACTTCAAGAATTAATTTCCGGGAATCATCAAACTCAGGAGGTAGACGGAAACCGGCCTTTCTTAATAGCTCTGCCGCTTCTTCAAAGATTCTCCCTTTAGGCATCGCAATTGTTAAAAAGCTATTATTCATCTTTTCCATTCCCTCCATTCCCCACAAATAAATGCACTTCCGAAAATGTTCTAGTAAACGCATCAACATTTTGAACGACCGTGATATCTTGAATCGTCACCCGTTTTCCTTCAGATCTTTTTGATTTTGCAAAATCAAGTGCTTCCATTCTGCGTTCGGGAGTGAATAAAATACATTCCGGCGCAACAGGCTGCATAGGTTCCCCAAGTGCTTCAGCAAGACGATCCACACGGATGGCAAAACCCGTAGCAGAAGCATTCCAGCCGAATTTTTCAAGCAGGTTATCGTAGCGGCCACCATTACCGATTGGTGAACCTACTTGATCTGCATACACTTCAAATAAAGTTCCTGTGTAATAGCTCATATGGCTGACTAATGTTAAATCAAAGCTCACATATTGAGCCACGCCAAATTCTTTCAACTGCTCAGATAATTCCTTCAGTTCACCTAAAGAATCTTGTCCTTTGTTGTTTTCAACTAAATCCAAAGCTTTTGTCAGCGTGTCTTCACTACCTCTTAATGAAATAAACTCGATGAGCCTTTGTTTATCAATAGATGAAAGCGGCAGTGATTTTACATGCTCCCTAAAACCTACATAATTCTTCTCATATAAAAACTTCCTTAATACAGAGGCTCTTTCTTCCGTACCAAGAATGCTCACGAAAAATTCCTGTAAAAATCCGATATGACCAATGGAAACCTTAAATTCCTGAAGTCCGGATGCCTTTAAAACATCTGCCAGTAACGCAATCATTTCAGCGTCGGCACAGATGGACTTATTTCCGATACATTCAATACCTATCTGTTCGAATTCTGCTGGTCGGCCGCCTTCACGCTGCTGAGCGCGGTACACATTTGCTGAATAGGCAAGGCGAAGCGGTATTTGCTGTTTTAGCAGTTTGGATGCCGCAACTCGTGCAATAGGGGCTGTCATATCCGGTCGAAGTACAAGCGTATGGCCCTGAGAATCAAGCAGTTTAAACAACTGCTGATCCAAAATAGCTGAAGCTTCACCAATTGTTTCATAATATTCCAAAGTAGGCGTTTCAATAAATTGATAACCCCACTTCTTGATTTCATCACTCATTTTATTTCGGACCGAGGCTTTCGTTTCATACAGCACCGGCAGTGTATCTCTCATGCCTAACGGTTTCTCAAACATAAATGGCTTAGTCACGACTGCACATCCTTTTGAATAATGGTTACTTTATATATATTTCCAATCGGTCCGCCTTTAAGCAAAAACCAATGTCATTACAAGTACTCATTTTTGTATATACAATTATCTTTCCAAGATAAAACTCTTAAAACCCACTGGGCTAACATATAAAATAGTATCAAAAAAAATAACATAATCATATAAATACTCGAAATTATCTATTAAATCACTTTAGTTCGCTAATATGGTAACAAGATGAAGTTATTAATAGTTTACTCCTGCCCCTATCTCCCGTCAAGAAAAAGGTGCCTGACCTTATTTCCCAAAATAAATAACGGTTACTGATACTTACAGCAGCAAGGTTTTGGAATAAAAAGTAAAGGGTCAGATCCTATTTCCCAGACCCATATACCTATCTTCAGTCAATCTTTGTTGTTGATGTATACCTTTTGTTCAGGCTGTCTTATACTTTTTAGGAGATTGGTATTATTTTATTTTAGGGGGAAATGAGATTGAAGAGAATTTTTTCGTTTTTTGTTGCATGTGTCGTTCTTTTTTCGCTTGGTTTTAGCGGAACAAAGAGCTTTGCCGCAACTATGATTAACCAGGATGAGCTTAAAGCATATCTGACTGAAATAAGAATGACACAAGTTGAACTGGAAGATTATTTAGCATACTACGACTTGACATTAGATGAGTTAGAATCGGTAGCAGAGCTGCGTGATACGTTGGGACCGACTGTCACTCCAGAGACTTTACAGAATCTGCTTAATGAATATGAAATGACCGAAGAAGAACTTACGGACTTATTAATTGAATACGGCGAACTTGAAGAAGGAGAATCCATTATCGATACCTTCCACTTCATTTATGACATTGAAGATCTAATTAATTTAGAAATGGATTATGATGAGGAAGACATGGAATATGATGAGGAAGAGATGCTCGATTTAATGGATGGACTCTTTACTGAGATCGGTCTTACAGACGAAGAGCTTGAAAGATTCATGAATCACCTTTTACCCATCGTCGAGGACCCAGCTTTTGAAGATCGTCTAATGGCGATTTCCGATAGGATGGACCAATTCGAATATTTTGAAACAATTGATGAATTGTCTGCGGAACAAGTAGCGGAATTGCTTTCGATTTATAATGATTTGCAAAGCTTGCTACAAATTCAATTCAAATTTGCCTTAATACAGGACGGTGTCACCACAAACCTATCCCTTGAAGCATTATTCAAGCTTGATGAATTGACGAATGCTAGTTTACTAGTTTCAATCTATGATTTAAGCGGTAACCTTTTACTAGATTTTAAATTGACAGGTGAAATGATTGGTTCCAATTTAGTAAAAGAAACCGGTAATGACCTAAAACAGTCTACTGAGGTCATATCTAAAGTGGTGGATGTAAAATCTAAAGTGGTGAATGTAAAAAAAATAAAGAAGAAACCCACACATAAAACTGTAAAAGGCGGAGTGATGCCTAAAACAGCTGGCAATTACCTATTCGGTTCATTAATCGGTTTAATCATGATAGCCTTTGCATTTGGATTATTTAGAAAAGCGAGACTCGTTAAGTAAAATGAGCGAAAATAGGCATTCTAAGCACAAAAAAAGATGGTTGATTGCCACTGCGGCCTGCTTTTTGATCGTGGGTTTTTATTTTACAACGACGAACGCTTATACACTGTTAAAAGGATATGCCATATATAAATGGAATAAGTCTGAAACAACTGAGGCAACAGCTAAACACCCAGAAACAAAGGCTGATACTCCGGACGAGGATGAACTATATGATACACGACCGGAAACAGGTGATTTAATAGGTGAGCTTTATATTCCAAAGCTTGAGGCAACACTTCCGATCTACCATGGAACGAATGAAGATGAACTTGAAAAGGGTGTCGGTCATTTCGCTGAGTCGGTCCTACCAGGTGAGATGGATAATTCCGTTTTATCTGGACATCGAGATACCATTTTCAGAAAGCTTGGTGAAGTTGGAAAAGGTGACTTGCTTATTACCAAAACAGAAGCTGGCACGTTTACCTATAAAGTGAGGAAGGTCCGTATCGTTGATGCTGATGACCGTACGGTAATTGTTCCCAAGCCTAAATCCACACTTACTGTAACAACCTGCTACCCATTCTCATATATTGGTAATGCACCTGAAAGGTATGTACTGATCGCTGATTTACTTAAATCGGAAATAGACAATTAAAAATGAGGGCTGCATGCTTTTGCAGCCCTCTCTCCATAAAAAAAGGGTAGGAGGACAAATTCAAAATGGATAAAAAAGCTCAGGATAAGTTTTTTCAAATATTAAAAAATACGTATGATACTACAACTAACGAAGAGAATATATCGATTGACGAATTCATCGGCCAAATAAAGAATGAATTGACTTCACTATACCCCAAATTACATTAAAAAGGACTTGCCACATAGAATGGTAAGTCCTTATTTTCATAAAGAAGTTTGCTGTTCCCGATTCAGCATTTCCTCTTTTGTATAAATGATTTTCATTGGATTTCCTCCGACAAAAGCTCCCTCGGGAACATCTTTATGGACTAGTGTACCAGCAGAGACAATCGATCCATTTCCAATTGTAAGTCCTGGGAGAATAGTTGAGTTGGCTCCAATCAATACTTCGTCTCCAATCACGACTTCTCCTAACCGATATTCATTAATTAAATATTCATGAGCAAGAATCGTCGTATTATAGCCGATGACAGTATTTTTCCCCACAGATATTTTTTCTGGAAACATCACATCCGGCATGACCATCAAGGCGAATGAAGTATGCTTTCCAACTTTCATATGTAAAAAAGTCCTGTAAAGCCAATTCTTCATGCCTAAAAACGGTGTATAACGCGCTAACTGAATCACCACAAAGTTCTTCACGACTTTCCAGAATGGTACGGTCTTATACACATGCCAAAGTGAATTAGCCCCTTCTACCGGATAGCGGGTCGTGCGTCTCATTTTCTAACCTCTGTATGCTTTTCAATCTCTATGATATTCAGTAAGTCAGCCATTTGCTCTAGCATATAGTCAGGATGATAGCTTTCTAAAAATTCACGTCCTCTAATCGACCACGCGACCCCCGCTGTTTTGGTACCAGTATTTTTCCCACCAAGAATATCATGATAACTGTCTCCAACCATGATTGCCTCTTCAGGAACCGAACCGAGTTGGTTTAACGCTTTTACCAGCGGCTCTGGATCCGGCTTGGCTTTTTCCACATCATCCAGAGTGACCACGACTTCAAAGAATTGGTCAAGTTTGCTTAAACGCAGACCTTTTTCGACGACATCACGTCTCTTCGTCGTAACGACCGCCAATTTATAGCCACTCTGCATCAAAGTTTGAATTGTTTCAAACACACCGTCATACTGTGTCACAAGTAAATCATGATTCTTCCAATTGTGCTCCCGATAGAAAGCGATCATTTCATCTATACGTTCCGGATCTATAGACGAAAACGTATCAACCAAAGTCGGGCCGATAAATGGAATAATATCCTCCCGCTTGAACTGTCCCGGACAATAATGATCTAAAGTTTTTGTAAAAGAGTCGATAATCAATTCAATAGTATTGATTAACGTTCCATCAAGGTCAAATAATAATGTAGTTATGTTACTGTTCATATACGGCTTCCTTCCTCTGCACACTGTCAGTCCGATTCCAAATATAAGCGACCACCATAGTAAGCACAATAGCGGTGATTAATCTGATAAGTAATAACGGCAAAACCGGAATCCCCAGTGGAATAAAAATTAGTGTATCCTCTATAACAGCATGACAAGCAACTAAAAAGATAAATGCAATCGTCATATCCTTCTTCGAGACATTATCTTCTTTCGCTGCTTGAATCATTACACCTGCCCCATATGCAAGACCAAGCGTCAACCCTGTTACAAATGGCATAGAGGCATTTGGCTTCATCCCTAAAACTCTCATAAAAGGAGCAAGAGCTTTTGAGAAAGCTTCTAGCCATTTTAAATCTTTCATGATTTGAACGGCGACCATAAGCGGGATAACGATAACCGCCAGTTGGGCTATTCCGGAAAGAGCTTGCATAACCCCATGTAAAAGGATGGCACCAACCCCTGTAATCTCGGCTGTCTCCCGGATAGCAATTCCTTGTGCCATTTCCGATCCGCCCTGCCAAACGAGATTGATGACAACCGCAGACAAAAGCGCCAGTCCAATCCGTACAGTTAAAATGATCCACAACTTGACACCAGTTTTCATCGCCACACCTGATTCAATTAATAAATTATGTGAAAAAGATAACATCATTGCGATAATAAATACCTCTTTCACAGTCAGGTCTAGCGTTAATATGCCTGCAATCGCTGCATATAAGTTCAAAAAATTCCCTAGAACAAGCGGGATTGCTGCGTCACCAGGAAGGCCGATGAGATTCATCAATGGTGCTATCAAGTTAATGATCCATGGCAATACAGGTGTATATTGAAGCACGGTAACAATCAACGTAACTGGAAAAATCACTTTTCCCAATGACCAAGTTGTATTCAAGCCAGAAAGGAGCCCCTTTTTAACTGAATCTACTATCACTATGCCCTCTCCCTTTACACATTTTCTCTAAGCATCTAAATATCTTTTCTCGGCATATCCACGGACCCTTCTAAAGATCACTAATGCAATAGCAACAGCGATTAACACAATGGAAATCACTTGTGCGATACGTAGTGACTCCGTTAACATCAAGCTATCTGTCCTTAGTCCTTCAATGTAAAAACGGCCAATAGAATACCAGAATACATACGTTAAAAATAGCTCGCCCCTACGCAGGTTCACTTTACGTAAACTTAGAAGAATAATTACACCGATAATATTCCAAAGCGATTCGTACAAAAAGGTTGGATGATAATACGTTCCATTTATGTACATTTGGTTAATAATGAATTCAGGCAGATGCATATTTTCCAAGAACGATCTTGTTATTTCTCCTCCATGCGCTTCCTGATTCATAAAATTACCCCAACGGCCAATTGCTTGACCTAACAATAAACTCGGTGCAGCGATATCAGCCAACTTCCAGAACGAGACTTTCTTCACCTTAGCAAAGACTATCGCGGTCAGTACCGAACCGATTAACGCACCGTGGATTGCAATTCCACCATTCCATATCTTAATGATATCCCCAGGATTTTGTGAATAGTACTCCCACTGGAAGATGACATAATAAATACGTGCACTAATAATCGCAATTGGAACAGCAAACAATATCATATCTGTAAATATTTCTTTATCAAGACCTCTGCGCTCAGATTCCCTTAAAGCAATAATAAGACCTAGTAACACTCCGAAACCGATAATTAGACCATACCAATGTATCTGGATTGGCCCGAGATCAATTGCAATCGGATTCAGCGGCTGTATAGCTTGTTCCATTTCGTCCCCTCTTTTCCTATATACCTATTCATTAAAATTCATCATGATCCGGTTCTGCAATTGCATGATTCAAACGATCTGAAAATTGTTCTGCAGCATTTACTCCCATCCGTTTTAGACGATAGTTCATGGCTGCCACTTCAATAATAACAGCTAAATTTCGTCCGGGGCGGACAGGTACAGTTATTTTCGTAACTTCCGTATCAATTATTTTCATTTTTTCTTCATCAAGACCAACTCGGTCATATTGCTTATTTTTTTCCCATAGTTCAAGATTAATGACTATCGAGATTTTTTTATTGCTCCGGACAGCACCAGCCCCAAATAGCGTCATTACATTAATGATTCCTAACCCTCGGATTTCAAGAAGATGTTCAATTAAATCAGGAGCATTCCCGACTAACGTATCCTGATCTTCCTGACGGATTTCTACACAGTCATCTGCAACAAGTCGATGGCCCCGTTTCACTAATTCAAGCGCTGTCTCACTTTTACCGACCCCGCTTTTTCCAGTAATCAATACACCTAAGCCATAGATATCTACTAATACACCATGAACGGCTGTAGTTGGTGCTAGTCTACTTTCAAGGAAGTTGGTCAGACGGCTGTACAACCTTGTAGTCTTCATATTAGATCTCATCACAGGAACGGACTCCCGCTCAGATGCTTCAATCAACTCTATTGGCACTTCCTGACCACGCGTAATGATAATGCCTGGTGTAAAGTCCCTACATAGTTCTTCCATCCTCTGTATTCGATCCGGCTCATTCAGTCGATTAAAAAACGACATCTCCGTCATACCTAAGAGCTGTACTCGATCCGCAGGATAATAATCAAAAAAACCAGCTATTTCAAGTCCTGGACGAGATAAGTCACTAGTGACAATTGGGCGATTAATTCCTTCTTCTCCGCTGATAAGTTCTAGACCGAATGCTTCAACTATATCTTTTGTACGGACTTTTGCCATATATCTTTCCTCCTTTTGGAGCGATACTATTTTTAGCGATACTTTTTCTATTTTAGCATTTTTCTGTTAATAACCAAACAAAGCATTATCGATTTATTCTTTTTTTCTGATGAACATGCTACTTTTTATTCCACTCGTTTGATTATAATAATGGATAAAGTATTTTTGGAAAGGAAAGAATTACATGAAAATCATTATTGATGCAGGGCATGGGTATAATACTCCCGGCAAACAATCTCCTGAGGGTATGAAGGAATATGAATTCAATAGGGAAACGGCTGAATTTACGAAGTTCTATTTAGAAAAATCAAAAGCAGTCACCGTTCATTTTGTTCATGAAGACGGGCGAGATGTTCCACTTAAGGAACGTATAAACAGAGCCATTTCACTCGGAGCTGACTTATATATCTCCATTCATGCAAACGCCTTTGGTTCTGGAAGTTGGCATGAGGCAAATGGAATTGAAACGTTCATTTATCTCTCGAGACCGAAAGAGTCACTTTCCATAGCTGAAAAGGTCCAAAGCGAACTTGTTAAAGCTACTCAGTTAAAAAATAGAGGGGTAAAAACCGCCAATTTCCAGGTTTTACGCGAAACAAGATGTCCGGCCATTTTAGTCGAATGCGGGTTTATGACCAATCAAAAAGAAGCATCTCTTTTAAAAACTACGGCGTACCGGAAAAAATGCGGAGAATCTATTGCTAAAAGCATCCTCGCATACTATAACCTCCAAGCTGATGTAAACCCCATTATGTATAAAGTTCAAATAGGTGCCTTTACAGAAAAGAAAAATGCAGAGGCTCTTGTCAAAAGGTTAGCCAAAGATGGTTACAAAGCAATCATTAGCGTACAAAAATAAATGAAAGCCCCCCAATTTGAACTGGTGGGCTTTCATTTTCACTAGGAAACTGTTATCGCTGCAGTCTTGGTTTCTGCAAATACATGAAGCACAGGAACTTCCTCTTTAGCAGTCTTAAACTTAAGGACCTTTTGAACCACATCACTCTTTTCTTCGATGATGGTCATCCCTTCCAAGCTTACGTTAAAACCTCCTAAATTAGATTTCAACTCTCCCTCGATTGCCTTTCCTGGCGGCAGGATCAGCTGGACTTTTCCGGTAATCGATTTAGCATGTATAGAGTCGCAATCTAGCTCGGAGTTTTTGCAGACAATTTCACCATTAAAAGTTTGCACATCTATTTTTTTGAAATAACCATCCGCATTAATAGCACCGTTTAAGGTTTCAGCTTCCAAGTCATTATAATTTGTATCTGAAATGGTGATCGTTCCATTACCTGTTTCGAGCTCGCACGACTCACCATTACCCTGTAAAATATGAATCGCACCATTGGCTGTTTTTGCTTTGAGTTTATTGGATTCCAATGATTCGGCGGTTATAGCACCGTTAAACAACCTTACCTGAATGTCCTCATATTCCTTCCGAGGAATGTACAAAACCGCATCGACTTTAATGGATTTTTCGAAAACCTTAAACCTCATTTTCCCTTCTTCAATCGAGAAGTGAACATCCTCTAAAAAGTTTTTTCTCGCTTCTTCGATATCCTCCACCCTGTATACCTTTGCCTGACATTCAACCCGTACATCCTTATGATCCCAAGTAGCAATTTTTATTTTCCCATTGGCTATATCTATATCGACTCCATTCAGAACCTCATAATCATGCTGGAAAATATGACTGACATCAACTGATTTTCCAAAGTTGAAATCAAGATCGGTTTCTTTAATCTTCTTAAAAGCACTTTCAACAAAATCAATAATCTTTTCCTTTGATGACTGAATATTCTTCTTGAACGTGTCCTGAGTATTGTCCTCGCTTTTCTTATCCACGACTACGGTTGATAATTCATTTTGTAGTTTCTGCTCTTTCGCTTCACTTTCCTGACTAGCTTTTTCTAAGTCTTCCAAAAGACTCATTGCTTCTACCGCAGTCAACTTTCCATCTTGAATCATCTCTAAAATTTTCTTTCTTTCTTCCTGCATGAACATTCCTCGCTTTCTTAAATCATTTTATTCATACATACGCCTAGAAATCTAAAAAGTTTCATAAATACACTAATTCCCATTTCTCGACAAGGTGCTGCGACAATTTTCGAAAAGAGCAAAGTGGAATTTCCCCGGAAATATCTAGCTTTCATGGGTTTTAATCAAATGATTAATTAAATTGACGCTGTCATATTTCCACATAAAAAAACAAGCCAACTGGCTTGTTTTTTTATGCATGTTCATGCTCTTGTTCTTTTTCTTCAATCAATTTTTCCATTCTAATTTGGTCACGGGTCAGAACAGGCTTTAAGTATTTCCCTGTGTATGATTCGGAAACTTCACATATTTCTTCAGGCGTACCGTAAGTGACAATCGTTCCGCCCTTATCCCCGCCTTCTGGACCTAGGTCAATAATATGGTCCGCAGCTTTGATGACATCAAGATTATGTTCTATTACTAAAACAGTATCCCCATTGTCTACCAGCCGTTGCAAGACTTCGAGCAACCTCGCTATATCATGGACATGAAGTCCGGTAGTTGGTTCATCCAAGATATAAAAAGAGCGGCCAGTTGAACGGCGATGCAATTCAGAAGCGAGTTTCACCCTTTGCGCTTCACCGCCCGATAAAGTGGTTGCCGGCTGTCCAAGCTTGATATAGCTCAGACCAACATCATAAATCGTTTGTAGCTTCCGCTTGATTTTCGGGATGTTTTCAAAGAAACTAACCCCTTCCTCAACAGTCATATCGAGAATGTCGGAAATGTTTTTACCTTTATATTTCACTTCAAGCGTTTCCCGGTTATAACGTTTACCATGACAGATTTCACACGGAACGTAGACATCAGGAAGAAAATGCATTTCAATCTTGATAATTCCGTCACCACGGCAGGCTTCACAACGACCGCCCTTCACATTGAAACTGAATCGTCCTTTTTTATAGCCACGGATTTTCGCTTCATTCGTTGAAGCAAAAACGTCACGAATATCATCAAATACACCTGTATAGGTTGCTGGGTTAGAGCGTGGCGTTCTACCAATAGGTGATTGGTCAATATCAATGACCTTATCTAAATGCTCGATTCCTTTAATTTCACGAAACTCCCCTGGTCTAGCTTTGGCGCGGTTTAGCTTTTGAGCTAATGACTTATGAAGAATCTCATTCACTAATGTACTTTTCCCCGAACCTGAGACTCCTGTGACAGCTGTAAAAACTCCAAGCGGGAATTTAACATTAACGTTTTTTAGGTTATTTTGTTTGGCCCCTTTAATTTCAATAACACGGCCGTCATTTTTCCGGCGTTCCAATGGCAGCGGGATAAATTTCCTCCCTGATAAATATTGGCCGGTTAAAGATTTAGGGTTATTCATGACCTCTTCCGGGGTTCCAGCAGCCACGATTTCTCCACCATGAGCGCCTGCACCTGGTCCGACATCAATCAAATAATCCGCCGCAAGCATCGTATCTTCATCATGCTCAACAACAATCAGCGTGTTTCCAATTTCGCGCATATTCTTTAATGTTTCAATTAATCGATCATTATCTCGCTGATGCAATCCTATAGACGGTTCATCTAAAATGTAAAGAACACCAGTCAAACGGGAACCAATCTGTGTTGCCAATCGAATACGCTGGGCTTCACCGCCTGATAATGTTCCGGCTGCTCGGCTTAACGTTAAATATTCCAAACCGACATTGGCTAGGAAACCGAGCCGCTCCCGGATTTCACGTAAAATCAATCTCGCAATTGCAGCTTCCTTTTCGGTCAAATCAAGCTCGTCAAAAAATACTAAAGCTTCTTCTACCGATAAAGCGGTAGTCTCACTTATATGAACCCCTTGAATAAGCACAGAAAGACTCTCTTTTTTCAGCCGATGTCCCTTACATGTTGGACAGTGGTGCTCCGACATATATTTCTGCATTTGTTCACGAATATAATCTGAGTTCGTCTCCTTAAAACGCCGCTCGATGTTTCTTATGACGCCTTCAAATAGAATATGTCCCTCTTGCACTCTTCCAAAATCATTTTTATAGCGGAAATAAATTTTATCTTTACCTGAACCGTATAAAATTTTCTCCAATTTATCATCCGGTATATCTTTAACTGGCACATCCATATCTATGTCATAATGGGTGGCTACCGCTTCAAGAAGCTGAGGATAATATTGAGAACTCGTCGGTTCCCATGGGGCAATCGCATGTTGACGCAGACTTAATTCCTTATTCGGGATGACCAAATCACGGTCCACCTCAAGTCTCGCTCCCAAGCCATCACAATCAGGGCAGGCCCCGAACGGGCTATTGAAGGAAAACATTCTCGGCTCTAGTTCTTCGATGGAAAAGCCGCAGTATGGGCAGGCATGGTGTTCGCTGAACAGTAGTTCTTCTTCACCCATTACGTCAATGATGACTTTGCCTTCACCAAGCTTCAAAGCACTTTCTAATGAATCCGCAAGCCGTGCCATGACTCCCTCTTTAATAACAATTCGGTCTATAATGACTTCTATAGAATGCTTTTTATTCTTTTCGAGAGTGATTTCTTCACTAAGATCGTGCATCTCCCCATCCACACGAACGCGGACATACCCTTGTTTTTTTACTTCTTCTAAAACTTTTACATGCGTTCCTTTTCTACCTGAAACAATCGGTGCCAATACTTGAAGCTTAGTTCGCTCAGGGTAATCAAGGATGCGATCTACCATTTGCTCAATCGTTTGAGAGGTAATTTCTATATGATGGATCGGACAGGTTGGCCGGCCGACTCGAGCATATAGCAATCTTAAATAATCATAAATCTCCGTGACAGTCCCCACAGTTGAACGAGGATTCCGGCTCGTCGTTTTCTGATCAATAGAAATCGCCGGTGACAATCCTTCAATCGCATCGACATCCGGTTTATCCACTTGGCCTAAAAATTGACGGGCATAAGCGGACAGTGATTCTACATAACGTCTTTGACCTTCTGCATAAATCGTATCAAAAGCCAAGGAAGACTTTCCAGATCCAGATAATCCTGTTATCACGACGAGTTTATCTCTAGGTATCGTGACATCAATATTCTTTAAATTGTTGGCTCTGGCGCCTTTTATCACAATTTTCTCCATTGCCATGTTTCGTCACCCTTCCGCTTTTAACTCTAGTAATAAGTCACGCAGCTCGGCAGCACGTTCGAAGTCTAGTGCTTTTGCTGCTTCCTTCATTTCTTTTTCCATGCTTACCATCACTTTTTCGCGCTCTTTTTTAGGCAACTTCGCGAGGCTTGGAGCAAGGTCTTCTTTATATTCTTCACCTTCTTCGGCTACATGAGTAGCCCGGATGGAGTCACGAATGTCCTTTTGAATGGTTTGCGGTGTAATTTGATGCTCTTTATTGTATCTTTCCTGAATTTCACGGCGCCGCTTCGTTTCATTAATCGCAAGTTCCATTGAATTCGTAATACGGTCGGCATACATAATAACGTGGCCGCTTGCATTACGAGCAGCGCGGCCCATCGTTTGGATGAGTGAACGCTCTGAGCGAAGGAAGCCTTCTTTATCAGCATCGAGAATCGTAACCAACGACACTTCCGGAATATCCAAACCTTCACGTAAAAGATTGATTCCAACCAGCACATCGTATTTGCCCATTCGTAATTCTCGGATGATTTCTATCCTATCTAATGTTTTTACCTCTGAATGCAGGTATTGAACTTTGATTCCAATTTCCTTTAAATAATCAGTTAAATCTTCAGACATCTTTTTCGTTAAGGTCGTAATTAGTACCCGTTCATTCTTTTTAACCCGCTCCTGTATTTCACCTATTAGGTCATCTATCTGGCCTTCAATTGGTCGTACTTCAATCGTAGGATCTAGCAAGCCAGTAGGACGGATTATCTGCTGAACCATTTCCGGTGTGTGTTCGAGTTCAAATGGTCCCGGAGTTGCCGAGACGAATATAGATTGATGAACCTTTTCTTCAAATTCCTCAAATCGGAGTGGACGGTTATCTTTTGCAGAAGGCAGGCGGAAGCCATGATCAACGAGCACTTGCTTACGAGCCTGATCTCCATTGAACATGCCCCTGATTTGTGAAAGGGTTACGTGTGATTCATCCACAACTAATAGAAAGTCTTCTGGAAAGTAATCCATCAAGGTGTATGGTGTTGCACCTGAGGGACGGAGGGTTAAATGGCGTGAATAGTTCTCGATACCCGAACAAAAACCCATTTCCCGCATCATTTCTAAATCATAACGGGTCCGCTGCTCCAAGCGCTGAGCTTCAAGCAGTTTTTCATCCTCCCTCAATTCCTTCAATCGTACTTCCAGCTCTTTTTCGATATTTTGAACGGCGATCTTCATTTTCTCTTCACGAGTTACGAAATGGGAAGCTGGAAAAATTGCGATATGTTCCCGTTCACCAGTAATCTCACCGGTTAGGGCATCGACTTCACGAATACGATCAATCTCATCCCCGAAAAACTCGACCCGTACACAATGTTCATCACGGGAGGCCGGGAAAATTTCGACCACGTCACCACGAACCCGGAAAGTCCCCCGTTGAAATGCAATATCATTCCGCTCATATTGAATGTCCACAAGTCTGTGCAACAATGTATTTCTATCTATTTCCATGCCTGTGCGGAGAGATACCACCATCTCCCGATACTCTTCTGGAGAACCCAATCCATAAATACAAGAAACACTGGCAATGATGATCACATCTTTTCGTTCGAACAAAGAGGATGTCGCCGAGTGACGTAGTTTATCAATCTCATCATTGATACTTGCATCTTTTTCAATGAATGTATCAGTGGAAGGCACATAGGCTTCTGGTTGGTAGTAATCGTAATAGCTAACAAAGTATTCAACAGCATTATTAGGAAAAAACTCTTTGAACTCACTATAAAGCTGCCCTGCCAGCGTTTTATTGTGGGCAATGACAAGCGTCGGTTTATTTATTTGTTGAATGACATTAGAAACGGTAAATGTTTTCCCTGTACCCGTTGCCCCCAACAATGTTTGCATTTTCTTTCCTTCTTTTACACCATCGACAAGCTTTTCTATTGCTGCAGGTTGATCTCCTTGAGGAGAGTATTTTGAGACTAACTCAAACTTATCCTTCACCAAGCATAGCCTCCTACTGAAATATTTTTATATAAAAAACGGGATATACTATATCCCTTCTATTTATTCCGGTTTTAGAAAGTATATATACACATTCTACCACAATAGCCTCAAAACAAACCAGCAAAAGCGAACATCTATTCTATTTTTGGTTTTTTATAATCTTTAGATGTCGAGAGTAATAACAGGAAGAAGTACAAAAAAAGCACCTTTATGTCAGGCGCTCTTTGATGTTCGTTTCATCATTCTTTTTGACAACCAAAATCCCACTGTCAGTGACAGTGCGTCAACGATGATTAATAAATTTGTATGCGTATAACCTTTATATGCAGAAGCTGTAATCAACGCAACTGTTAAAACAAGACCCACGATATTATTATAGGTGACCCTTGAAAATAGCATAACAAGTAGACAAGGAAAGAAAAGGGCAGAAAGAAATTTAATCATTTTTTCATCTCCTTTATAAGAGAAAAATAGAATAGTTTCAGTTTAAATGATTATGAAGTTTTTTGCCAATCTATTTCCTACTATATTTAATAATTGTTCGGAAGGTTGGCTCTACCACGATTACAAATTTATTCTTATTAAGCAAAGAGACAAACCCCTTCTAAGAAGGAAGTTTGCCTCTTTTCCATCTGTTAATACGGATCTGCGTCATGTCCTTTTCTAGCTCCTTCCTCTGGGTTATCTGTCCCTCCCATAGGTTTTGAAGACTCTGTATGTTCAGAAGCTGAAGCTAAACCTTCTTTCAGTCTGCGACCGTATTCTTCATCAGCCTCCTCAGCAAGAGCAACCATTTTTTCCTGAATGCGTGGATCTGCAGGAGCTAATGCTGACACAAGATTGGAGATTAATTCATCTCTTTCCCAATCTTCAAATTCACGGAATGTTTCACCAGCCTGTTTCGTATTACTTTGCCGATCTATTGTTTCTCGAACAAGTTTTCCTTCTATAAAAGGTGTATACTCTTTGCCAGTTTGCTTGGCTTCCTTTAAACCACCTACAGTTGATGGTTCGTAGTTGATATGAGGACTTTGATCTCCTCTGCCAACTTCATATTGCATTTGTCCACCAGTTTGATTGGTTGCTGTTGGTTTTTTCGGTGAATTAATCGGTAATTGAAGATAATTTGCTCCTACACGGTGACGTTGTGTATCAGAATAAGAGAACGTACGCCCTTGTAACATCTTGTCATCCGAGAAGTCTAGTCCATCTACTAGGACGCCCGTACCGAATGCAGCCTGCTCCACTTCAGTGAAATAGTCCTCCGGGTTTTTATTCAATACCATCGTACCAACATGCAGCCACGGGAATTCATCTTTTGGCCAAATCTTTGTATCATCTAGCGGGTCGAAATCCAATTCAGGGTGATCATCATCACTCATAATCTGTACGTTGAGATCCCATTCCGGATATTCCTCACGTTCGATTGCTTCATATAAGTCCTGTGTGGCATGATTGAAATTCGTAGACTGAATTTCATTAGCCTCTTTCTGTGTCAAGTTCTTTATCCCTTGTTTAGGTTCCCAGTGATACTTAACAAGGACTGCTTTCCCCTCTTCATTCACCCATTTATAGGTATTAACACCAGATCCCTGCATCATGCGGTAGTTAGCTGGAATGCCCCAAGGGGAGAACAAAAACGTAACCATATGAAATGTTTCAGGAGAGCTTGAGCAAAAATCAAAAATTCTTCTCCCGTCCTGTATATTCGTGACCGGGTCAGGTTTAAAAGCGTGAATCAAATCCGGAAATTTCATGGCATCACGGATAAAGAAAATTTTCAGGTTATTTCCGACAAGATCCCAGTTTCCATCTTCTGTATAAAATTTAACAGCAAATCCACGAGGGTCACGTAACGTTTCTGGTGAAGTCCCTCCATGAATTACAGATGAAAACCTGACGAATACCGGTGTTTTTTTACCCTCCTCCTGAAATACCTTAGCTCTCGTATATTTTGAAATCGGCTCGTCCCCTGCTTTACCAGTCGGAACAAAATAGCCATGGGCGCCTGCACCGCGGGCATGCACGACCCGCTCTGGAATCCGTTCTCTATCAAAGTGACTAATCTTTTCCAGAAAGTCGTAGTTCTCTAGTGTACTTGGGCCTCTGTTACCGACCGTTCGGATACTCTGATTATTCGTGATGGGGTGCCCTTGCCGGTTTGTTAACGTTTTTTCTGAGTTATCATTTGTTCTTTTAGATTTTTCAGACAAAACATTTCCTCCTTTGCTAATTAAAACCATAATACATTTTACCTTACCCTAATTCCCAAATCTTACTCGTCTATCTTCAACATTATTCAAGATATTGTAAGACCAAGTTCTGCGGTTTAAACCTGGTAACCAATGTTAATGAAAAAAAGTTAGCTAAAACTATACAATCTGAATTCAGAAAACAAACAAACTTGAAAGACCACGATACAAAACGTGAAATTTCGAGGTTATTTAATCAAGCAGCTAATTAGTAGAATTAGGATTTTTCACCAATCCCCAATCAAACCTAGAGGAAAAATTGATAGTAACTACTGGGGGAGATTGGGTTAAAAAAACACTTAAATTTGATTTAAATTTCTATAATCATGAAAAAGCTTTGAATGGAAAGCTATTCAAGGCCTTTTTTGTGAGAAGACGAGCATACCCATTTTTGTATATGTCATCAAAGCTCCATTATAATTAAGGATAGAATAAAAAAATTCAAAAGCGAGGTGCCTTCATTGGATGAAACATTATTAGGAAGACTAAGCAAAATGATGACAGGAAAGGTCAGCCGCTGGGTCGTCATCGCTGTCTGGATAATTGCAGCTACAATATTAACAATAACGTTACCGGATGTTAAGGATCGCACATCCAATAATACCGCTGACCTGCCTGCAGACTCAGCTTCTGTCGTGGCTGATAAGCTCATTAAAGAAGAGTTCCCGAATTCCTCAGGGATACCCGCTTTACTTACATGGCATCGGGAAGGTGGACTGACAGAAGCCGACTTGGCCGAGGTTCAATACCTTTCCAAGGAATTGACAGAGAATCCATTAACACAACAATCATTTTTACCTCCTCTTCATGAAATCCCATTGCCTGCGCTGCAGGGATCTGTTTCAGAAGATGGTACGACTTTCGTACAGCCGCTCTTCTTTAAGGAGAAAACTGAGACCGCTGTATTAGAAAAAAACCTTAAAATTATTTATAGAATAGTAACAGAGCGCGTTGGCCTTGACCCGTTGAAAGTTCAAACAAATACAGAAAATTTATCACTTCGTGTAACAGGCCCGGTTGGAATTTCTGTCGATGCAACTGGATTATTTTCAGGTGCAGATTTCCAATTACTTTTTGCGACAGTAATACTTGTACTTGTCGTGTTATTACTAATTTACCGCTCCCCACTTTTAGCCATTATTCCACTTATCGGAGTCGGCTTCGCCTATCTTGTCACCAGTCCAATCCTTGGATTTATGGCAGATCACGACTGGATTACAGTTGATTCTCAGGCTATTTCCATTATGACCGTATTATTATTCGGTGCAGGAACGGATTATTGTCTATTTTTAATCTCCCACTACAGAAGTGAATTAAGACATCATGAAAGTAAACGAGAAGCCATGATTGCAGCCTTTAAGGATTCATCAGGTGCCATTGCGATGAGTGGACTTACGATTGTAATCTCTCTACTAACTTTACTTGTAGCCAAATATGGAGCCTATCATCGTTTCGCAGTACCATTCAGCTTATCCATTTTAATCATGATGTTAGCAGCCTTAACACTCGTACCTGCACTACTTTCCGTATTCGGTCGGGCCTCTTTCTTCCCTATCGTTCCACGCACACCAGAAATGGAAGAATCACGTGCGAAGAAAAAAGGCAAACCCGTTAAGAAACATAAAGAAGCAGGTCGCATCGGCAATTGGATTGGGAATATCGTAACAACCAAACCATGGACTGTCATTCTTACATGCCTGATTATCTTCAGTGTATTAGCGTGCTATTCATCTCAAATAAAATATTCCTACGATATTCTATCTTCATTCCCTGAAGATATGAACTCCCGTGAAGGATATAAGGTCATTTCCGACTCATACACACCCGGAGAACTTGCACCAGCCACAGTGGTTGTCGATACTGATGGTAAGGACATCGACTTGGCAGATGAACTAAAAAAGATGAATCTGGTTGAAAGTGTCACAGATCCTATTAACAGTAAATCCAATAAGGATTTGCAGTCATATGAAGTCACATTCAATATCAATCCGTACGATATTGAAGCCATAAATTCAATTCCTGACATTCGCAGCCTAGCTGAAAAAGAACTGAAAGCCGCCAATATCTCAGCTGTTGATGAAAAAGTATGGATTGGAGGGCAAACAGCCACTCAATTTGATAAAAGAGATACGGTTAAGACCGATGAATTTATGATTATCCCAATCATTATCGTCTTGATTTCCTTGCTCCTTTTAGCCTACTTGCGCTCTGTGACAGCTATGATTTATTTAATGGGAACGGTCATCCTCTCCTTCTTTGCCGCTATGGGCTTAGGTTGGATAATCCTCCACTATTTCATGGGAGTGGAAGCAATTGAAGGTACAATTCCACTATATTCATTCGTATTCCTTGTCGCCCTTGGGGAGGATTACAATATCTTTATGGTTTCGAGTATTTGGCGCAAGAAAAAAACAATGCCTATCAAACAGGCAATCAGAGAAGGAGTCGCCGAAACAAGTGGGGTCATCACCTCAGCTGGCATCATCTTAGCAGCCACTTTTTCTGTTCTTGCTACACTGCCAATTCAAGTACTGGTTCAATTCGGACTCATTACCGCACTCGGTGTGTTAATGGACACGTTCATCGTTCGACCATTCCTTGTTCCAGCGATTACCGCGCAGCTTGGGCGCCATGCCTTCTGGCCAAGTAAAGTCGCTATTCATGAAGAAAAAGAAAGTGCCCAATAATAAAGAAAGTTAGTTTTATTTTTTAAGAAAATAAAGTATTAAATAACCTGCGCCTCGTAACATCGGCACAGGTTTTTTGTATATTTTTCAAAATTAAGGAAAAATTCCAGTTGACACTAGTAAGCTAACCTCTTATAATTACATCAAGTTCAAATATCTCAAATTAAAGATATATAAATTCAAGATTAATATACTAGGAGGAAAAAACAATGACAAATACCAAATGGGCAATTGATCCGACTCACAGTGCAATTGAATTTTCTGTAAAACATATGATGATCGCAAAAGTAAAAGGGAGTTTTAATAAATTCGAGGCAAACATTTCTGCAAATCCATCTGATTTAACAACAGCTGAAATAGATTTTACTGTAGATGTAGCAAGTATCGATACACGCAACGCAGACCGAGATAATCACCTGCGTTCAGCTGACTTTTTTGATGTAGAAAAAAATCCGACTTTAACGTTTAAGTCAACGAAAATTGTGAAAACAGGTGATGATGAGTACGATGTGACAGGTGATGTAACCCTTAATGGATTTACTAATGAGGAAACATTCGCTATTACATTTGAAGGTCAAGGAAAAGATCCATGGGGAAATGAAAAAGCAGGGTTTAGCGGAAAAGGTAAAGTTAAACGCAGCGATTATGGTTTAACCTATAATGCAGCATTAGAAACAGGCGGCGTTCTTATAGGCGACCAAATCACACTTACCATCGAAATAGAAGCAGCTAAAGAAGCCTAATATTAAAAGCAGCTATCCGTTAGGATAGCTGCTCAGACTGTAGACAAACTCGATGAAAATCGAGTTTGTCTACAGTTTTTTTGAGGGGTTGTAAAAATTCGACGTTGATTTCCACTCCAGGCACTCGCTTTCCGCGGGCGGTCAGGGAGCCTCCTCGGCGCCTTTGCGCCTGTGGGGTCTCCCTTGGACACGCATTTCCCGCAGGAGTCTCGCACCTTCCGTTCCAATCAACTTTGTTTTAACAATTAGATATAACCACTTTTGCCTACAGTCCTTTTTGTTTTAATATAGAAGTATTAAAACTTGAGGTGATGACGATGCTTTCGAAACATAATTCTATTCAGCGAGATCAACTTGAAATGATTACTTTGGATCAACTGGCGCCAGCGAACCATTTGGTTCGTAAAATTGAGGGGGCCATTGACTTCACTTTCATTTATGACTTGGTGAAAGAGATGTATTCAGAGATAGGCCGCCCAAGTATTGATCCAGTTATTTTAGTTAAATTGACATTCATTCAATATACCTTCGGTATTCGTTCGATGCGTAAAACGATTGAAGAAGTTGAAACGAATATGGCTTACCGTTGGTTTTTAGGTTACGGTTTCCATGATAAAGTACCTCACTTCTCAACGTTCGGGAAAAATTATGAGCGTCGCTTTAAAGATACAGACCTGTTTGAACGGATTTTTTATCGTATCTTAATGACAGCTTCAGAAAGAAAGTTAATAAGTGCAGAGCACGTATTCGTTGATTCAACACATGTGAAAGCCAGTGCGAATAAGCGAAAATTCGAAAAGAAAATCGTTCGTAAGGAAACACGAGCATATCAAGGACGCCTTCAAGAAGAAATAAATCAAGATCGTGAAAACAATGGAAAGAAGCCTTTTCCACCGGATAAATTTGATAAAGAAGAAACCAAAGAAATTAAAGAAAGTACAACTGACCCTGAGAGTGGCTACTATGTAAAAGATGAACGAACAAAACAGTTTGCCTATTCATTTCATGCGGCTGCGGACCGCAACGGTTTTGTGCTGGGGACGATTGTAACACCGGGAAATACGCATGATAGTCATATCTTAGAGCCTCTTGTTGAACAAGTGATTGAGAAAGTTGGAAAACCTGAAGCTGTTGCCGCAGATGCAGACTTACAAAACACCAGCCATTACAAGCTACCTTTTTGGGAAAGAAATCACACCAGCTTTACCCTATACACGTCCACGAACAAAAGAAGGGTTCTTTCGCAAGCATGACTATGTTTACGATGAACATTTTGATTGTTATCTCTGCCCATCGGGCGAGATTTTAAAGTACTCAACAACAAATAAAGAGGGCTATCGCGAGTACAAATCACCCAAACACACTTGTGCGACATGCTCATTTTTATCACAGTGTACAGTAAGCAAAGACCATCAAAAAGTGGTGACACGCCATATCTGGCAAAATTATATGGAAGAAGCAGATCATCTGCGTCATCACAAGGATGTAAAACCTATATATGCGAAACGTAAAGAAACAATAGAGCGTGTATTCGCAGATGCAAAAGAAAAGCATGGTATGCGTTGGACTACTTTAAGGGGACTTAAAAAATTGTCGATGCAGGCGATGCTTACTTTCGCTGCCATGAATTTAAAGAAGATAGCCAATTGGACATGGCAAGGTCCAAGAATGGCTTAATAAAGTGGGCTCGTAGAGGCCCAATCTCTTAATCATGAGCAAAATTCAAAGGGAATTTCAAAAGGGGTCCGGAATTAAAACATTCCGAACCCCTTTTGTCTACAAACTGAGCAGCTATCCGTTAGGATAGCTGCTTCTTTTGTTTTTGCATACGAAAACAAGTATTATAAATATCCTGATCCATCATGTTTAGCATTTATGATTTCCTGCCAGAAGACTCCCTCTTCAAGCGTGTGAAGGGCGAGAGCCCATCGGTAAGGGAGAGATGAATGGCGGTTGGCATAAGCCAAAGTAATCTTTTGACAAACATACGTTCTGTGATTAATAATAACTATAAGGGGGTGAAACCAATGGTCGTAAACAAAGCTTATAAATTTCGAATCTATCCAACTAAAGAACAACTAGTCCTAATCAATAAAACGATCGGCTGCTCCCGTTTTGTCTATAACTTCTTTCTAGGCAAACAAATCGTGACCGTATCTAAAACGTTTGCTTCTAGCCAATTGTGTTCTAGCTGCGGTTATCAAAATAAAGACGTTAAACATCTGAATCTTCGTGAATGGGATTGTCCTTTTTGTTCTACTCACCACGATCGAGATATTAACGCAGGACTCAATCTAATGAATGAAGCCATAAGGCTTCTAACCGTAGGAACTACGGGAGTAGCCTAATTAAAAATTGGCCGATAGGCTAATGTTCTTAGGAATCCCCCACTTCAATCAGACCGTAAGGTCGATAAGTGGTGGGCAGTTCAAGAGTTCCTAGTTTTATAAAGTAAATAAATAAAGTATGGCGCCCCAATGCTTGCTGTAAAGACACCAGCAGGTATTTCTAATGGTGAAAATAAGGTTCGCCCAATCAAATCTGCGATCATAACTAGGATACCGCCTAGTAAGGCTGAAGTGGGCAATAACACTCCAAAACTTGAACCTACCAGCCTTCTAGCCATATGAGGAGCCATTAATCCAACGAAACCAATACCTCCTGCAAAAGCAGTAGCACCACCTATCAAAGCTGTGCTTATCATCAATAATGTAAATCGCTGTTTTTGAACTTGCCCTCCAAGCCCGGTTGCCAAGTCATCACCCAGCTCTTGTAAATTAATATTTCTTGCATAAAGAAAGGCTAGTAAAAGAAATAGGATGGTCCATGGCGCAAGCACGGCGATATTTTGCCAGCTAGAGTTAGACACTGATCCTGTAATCCAAAGGTTTGCCTGGCTTGCTTGATAGATGGGACCAAGAATCATCATCATAGTAGTGAGGGCTTTCATTAAAGCCATGACTCCTATCCCAATCAATACAAGTCTTATTGGGGGAACTCCATTTTTCCATGCTAAGAAATAAACAAGTAATGCAACAACTGTGGCACCAATAAACGCAGCTAGCGGCATCCAATTAATACTCACTGTTAAAGAATGATTTTTGTCGCTAAAAATAGCCATGAAACCAACAACAGCTACAGTTGCTCCTCCAGTTATTCCTAAAATATCAGGTGAGGCAAGTGGATTTCGAATCATCCCCTGAAGAATCCCCCCTGCTACTGCAAGACCCATCCCTACCAAAAGTGCCACAATAATTCTCGGCAGACGGAAAGACTGAATCACAAGGCGATCACCCTCAGTTCCTCCTCCAAGGAAGACCTGTAAGACACTCAAAGGGTGAATATTCATTTCACCTATCCCTGTACTGATCACAAACACTAAAGCAGTAACCAAAAATAATACAAAAACAACAATTATAGCTTTTTTGTCCATTAGGAATGATATTCTTTCATTGAATAAACGAAAGTTCTTATATGACTTCATCGACCGCTGAACCCCTTTCTGGCAATATAAATAAAGAATGGGGTTCCGATAATAGCTGTCATAACTCCGACTGGAACTTCCTGTGGCATCAAAATATACCTAGATATGATATCAGCTGCAAGCAAAAGCACCGCCCCTAAAAGTCCAGCAAAAGGAATTAACCAGCGATGGTCAATACCTACTATAAAACGGGTAAGGTGGGGAACAACAATCCCAATAAAGCCAATTGGACCAGCAACCGCTACTGATCCTCCTGCTAGTAGGATAACTACCAGTCCCAGCACAATCTTAAGAAAAACTATATTTAAGCCAAGACCTTTTGCAACATCTTCACCCATAGATAACACATTCATTTTTCCAGATGTAAATAAGGCTAGGACCCATCCAACTGCAAGATACGGAAACACTGCAGTTAAATTATCCAAACTCCTACCGGAAACTGACCCTGCAAGCCAAAATAAAACTTGCTCTAAAAGTGCCTCATTTGAGACAAGAAGACCTTGTGTTAGCGAAGATACCATGGCTGTCATTGCTGCACCAGCCAATGTCAGCTTCATCGGTGTTAAACCGCCTCGGCCCATGCTACCAATCATATATATACTTACCGCTGCTATAGCGGCTCCAATAAAAGACAGCCAAGTGAATACTTGAAGATTGCTTATTCCAAATATGGTGACTCCAGTAACAACCGCCAAGCCAGCCCCAGCATTGACCCCAAATATATCAGGAGAAGCGAGTGGGTTCTTAGTTAGAGTTTGCATTAATACACCTGAGATTGCTAGACTTGCACCAACTGCAGATGCGATAAGAGCGCGGGGAAGCCTTACAGATTGAATAACAATATGTTCATTTGATCCATTGAAATGTGTAAATGCGTCAATGGCCATTTGCCAAGTTGTATTCGTATAACCGTATACGATGCTTGAGCACAGTAAAAAAAGCAGCAAAACAATGGTAGTAAATATTCCCATCCATTTCTGCCATGTATTTTTTAATAACATATCCAATTACCTTCCCAATCACTTTTGTAAATACTTATGATAATTAATTGTACTGGCGGTAAAGGGAATATGTCAATGAATTTGAGAATCATTTTCAATTATATATTGACAGAAAAGTATATTCATTTTATGATGATGCTGTTAAGTGCGAATGATTATCATTTGCTCTATATTAGGAGGGATACATAAGATGTTTAAGATTAGATCACTTTTTACTATTATTACTTTATTTGCAGTCTTCCTTCTAGCAGCTTGCGGAAGTTCAAATGACCAAGCAGAAGGAAATAAGGCTGATGACAAAAAAGAAGAGAAAAGCTATACAATTGAACATGCCATGGGAACAACCAAATTAGAAAAACAACCTAAAAGAGTGGTAGTTCTTACAAATGAAGGTACAGAAGCATTACTAGCTTTAGGAGTTAAACCAGTTGGGGCTGTTCAATCTTGGCTTGGAGACCCTTGGTACGATCATATTAAAGAAGATATGGATGGCGTTGAAGTTGTTGGTGTTGAGCATGAGGTGAATTTAGAGAAAATTGCCGCATTAAAACCTGACTTAATTATCGGAAGCAAGATCCGCCAGGAAGCTGTATATGATAAATTAAGTGCAATTGCTCCTACTGTTTTTTCAGAAACACTTAGAGGAGATTGGAAAGAAAACTTTAAATTATATGCAAAAGCTTTAAATCTTGAAGAAAAAGGTAACGACGTAATTGCTCAATTTGATGCCCACACTGAAGATTTAAAAGCTAAACTTGGTGATAAGGTAAATCAAGAAGTTTCTATTGTTCGTTTCATGGCTGGAACAACTCGTATTTATTACACAGATTCATTCTCTGGAGTAATTTTCGATCAATTAGGATTTAAGCGTGCAGAGCAGCAGAAAGAACTATTTACTGCAGATAATAAACTTGGTAACCTTGCAATTGAGGTAGGAAAAGAAGTCATACCTAAAATGGATGGAGATATTCTTTTCTACTTCACATACGCACCTGAAGGTGACAAACAAGCCCTAAGTACAGCAAAAGAATGGACAAATGATCCTCTTTGGAAAAACCTAGATGCAGTGAAAAAAGGAAATGCCTATGAGGTCAGCGACGCAACATGGAATACGGCTGGCGGTGTTATTGCAGCTAACAAAATGCTAGATGATCTAGAAAAAATAATGCTTAAAAAGTAAAACTCATACAAAGAAACGGCCTTTCTTGATTTAAAAATCGAGAAAGGCCGTTTCTATTTTTCAAATCATTTCAATTGAAGTTTTGTCTCTTTCATCGAAATAAAAGTTAGTACTGTGTTCAAAGATCCAGTCGATATATATTGAAATTATTATTAGCCGATCTGCTGAAGTCGTCTTGGCAACTATTTTCCTCTATATAGATTAACATCAAAAATAATACGTCCCGCAAAAATTATTAACGTGGAATTACGACACTATTCCAAGTGATTATGAAAAATCTCAATTACCCTGCTTGTCCACTTTCTTTCAATTGATCGTCAACAAACAGTATGCCTAATTCATAATGCTCGCCGTCAAATAAGGCTCTTTGCACAAAACGTATTTGTTCATTATTACCGATTACCTCAAGCTTACAGTGAGCCCGATTTATTTGCAGCGCCCTGTATAACTCCTCTTCTTCCCTGACGACTATACCATTTATTTTCGAAATGATCTCGCCTTTTACTAACCCCATTTTATCCGCCGGGGACTGAGGGATAACGCCTAAGATCTGGACACCAAGCTTGCTTTTCGAAAAATAAAAAGGTAGCTTTGCATCCGAAACCTTTTGGGAATAATGCAGAAACTCTCGTCCTAGAAGAGCTAAAACAGCTGTTATAATGGCCAATAGCGGGTACCAGTTACTAATAACCGCGAATGCAGTAATCACAAACCCTAAAGCTCCCACCTTTTTACCATGGGCCCTAATGGCCTGTTCCGGAAGCGTTCCATGAACTTTTTGCTTAAACCCAATTAAAAAGGGCACAACAATCGGTGACAGATTCACTTCTCCGATTGAAAAAACCGGATACCATTCGAAAGGTGCTGGAAGTTCACCCCCTGGAATCATAACGAACATCGGAATTAGCCATATTCGTTGAGAAACATACACACCTATTGGCTGTCCCCGCTTGGAAACCTCCAACTGAGGGGATATCTTTTTACTTCCATTGCTAACAATCAGAAAGCCTTCAGCAATCAATAAAAACCCAATCAAAATAACGAGTGTTGGATAGACAGATTGATTCAACTGATTAAACGCATCCTGAAATATCGGCAGTTGGATATCTCTATCGTATAAAAAGAAAAGGATAAAGAAGGTGACTCCCATTGTATAAACGGGTGAAACAAATCTCCGGTTCATGGTCAGCACAGCTATCATCGTAACCGCTGCCACAATGATTAGCGCCGCCAGCGGAATGACGATTCCAGAAGCCAAGGTGAGGAACGAAAGAATTAATCCCCAGATCACTCCTTGCGGAAACAAAGCACGCAGCTCCATGGATTTTCTGTAAATCTTCGTATTAAAGTCATGGCGTTCTCGTTTAACGCGAAGATAGCCTATGAATAAACAATATGCAATTGAAACATAAAGCAATGGATGAAGAAAAAGTTTTCCTAATCCTAGTAAGCATGCACTCAACCAATCTGTTGTCAATTTCTTCCCACCATCCTTACAAGTAATCAAATGTATGTATAATTTCTCCTAGTCAGTTATCTCCTATTCTATCAAATATGCCAGCTCCCTGCCTATTAAGATGAAGAAAAAAAAGCGTTTCCTTAAGTTTTCTCCGTTCATCGTATTTAAAATATCCACCCTGCAAATTGAAACCATGCAAAAAAGGCACCGCCACAAATGAGCGATGCCTTCTCCTTTACTTCACCACATAATTCAATGCCGTGCGCAACTGAATATCATTGTCTTCATCCTGAATTTTTTCCAGAATTGCGGTTTCTAGGTGTGCAGCGGTTTTAGTGTCCAGTTTACCAGTCACTTTCAAACCATACTGCTTTTGGAATGCTTTAACTGCTATCTCTGTACTCCAGTCATAATAGCCATCTTCACGTCCCGTTTCAAAACCAAGTCCTTTTAAAATAGTTTGGGCATATTGAATTTGTTCATCAGTCATATCACGCTGAAGTACCTTTTCAACGGACAGCTGATGGGCATCAAAGAAATCCGGCTGTTTTACTTCAATTGTAGGCTTAATCCCCTTTTTATGAATCCAGTTCCCAGATGGCGTCAGCCACTTGTATAGCGTAAGTTTAATCTTGCTGCCATCTCCCATTGGTACAGCCTGCTGTACAGTTCCCTTGCCGAAGGTCTTCTCACCTATCAATGGGTAGCCCCCCGCCTCCTGCATCGCACCAGCCAGGATTTCTGAGGCCGAGGCACTGCCCTTATCCGTCAAGACGGCGATTGGATAATCCTTTTCTTTATTTAGATTTGTAAAAAAGGATTGCGTTTCACCCGTTCTCTCAGCAATTTGTAAATATGGTTTATCCTTTGTTATAAACTCTCCAAGTATCGTTTCCACACTCGATAGGAGGCCGCCTGGGTTGCCGCGCACATCTATGACCAATCCTTTAATCCCTTTCTTTTCTAACTCCTTCATCTGCTTTTTAAAATCAGATGCGGTATTTTCCGAGAAAGTGGTTAATTCGATATAGCCAATTTGCTCTCCCGCCGCTTCTTTAATCGATGAAAAAACAGTGTCAAGTGGAATTTCAGCACGAACCATATTGAATTCAATTGGATTTGAAACCCCCGCACGCTTTATTTCCATTTTAACGGCTGACCCTTTTTCACCACGGATCTTTAAGCGTGTTTCATACAAATCCAAACCTTCGACACTTTCATCATTCACCTTAAGGATTTGATCCTTCGGCTTTAACCCCGCTTTTTCAGCAGGGGAGTCTTTGTAAGGAGACACAATAATGACCTTACCATCTTCCATCCCGATTTCCGTACCGATCCCTTCAAACGAGGAATCTAAAGTTTCATTAAATTGCTTAGCGGTTTCCTTGTCCATATATACGGAATATGGATCTTTCAAAGCTGACAGCATACCTTGAATGGCACCTTCGACAAGGTGAGAACCGTCAACCTTGTCCACATACTGATTTACGATCAAACCATAAGCTTGTTCCACTTTTGCCCATTCCTTATCTTTTATTACCATTTGGTTTTCCTGTTTTGTCTCATTCTTACCTGGGGAGCTTGTCCAATATATGCCCCCCCCTGCCCCAATAACTAATGACATAATGATTGCTAGAGGAAGTACCCATTTTTTGACCATATTTATCCCCATTTCTGCCCTGATATGTATTTCAATATATGAGCAGCTTGGAGGAAATATGCTTGTAGACAATAGTGAACACAACAAAAAAACAGACTAGAATTTTATCCTAGTCTGTTTTTCTATTGATGTATTGGGTATTAATTAGGTATGTAGTTTAATGGATTTACTGCATTTGACTTGCTATAATTCCATGCACCTTTATGTAGCTCAAAGTGTAAATGCTGACCGTATGAATGTCCTGTGTTCCCCATAATACCAATTTGTTGACCTTTGGCAACAACAGAACCAGTACTTGCTTGTCTAGAGCTTAAATGTGCATACACCGTTGTCCATTGCTGACCACTGATTGAATGGGTAACAAAGATAACATTACCGTATGTACTAGAGAAGTAAGAACGGCTTACAACTCCGTCTGCTGCCGCTACAACAGGAACCGTTCCACTAGCAGCAATATCAATGCCGGCATGCTGTTTATTCCAACGTTCACCCATTGTTGAAGATACATATCCTGCACTTGGTCTAGTAAAAGTACCCGATGAAACAGCTGGCACTTGACTTACATTAGACGAAGATTGGGATGATGATGATGGTGATGGTGATGAACTGTTGCTTTTTGCACTAGCCCCTGAAGAAGAAGATTGTTTTTTTGATTCAGCTGCCTGTGATGCCGCTTGTGCCGCTGCTTGCTCTGCACGTTTTTTCGCTTCGGCTGCCGCTTTTTTACGAGCTGCTTCCAATTCTGCAAGACGGTTTTGTTCTAAGTTGATAGCCGATTTGATAGCAGTTTCTTGAGCAGCAAGGTTCGCTTTTTCTTCCTCTAAGCCCATTTTCTCATCTTCATGTTTTTTGGTTTGTTGCTTTAATTTCTTAACTAAAGCAGCCTTTTCTTGCTTCTGCTGTTTTTGTTGCTTTTGGATTTCCAAAAGTTCGGCTTTGGCTACTTCTAAACTAGCAAGCTTCTTTTCAACAGCTGTCTGCTTTTCTTCTAGGTCCTTTTTATCCAACTCATGCTGCTTTAAAATATCCCGATCGGCTTCAGCAATTGTCGCTACAGCTCCGACGCGGTCAATTAAATCACCGAAACTGGATGATCCGAATAACACTTCTAGGTAGTTCACGTCCCCACCAGTCTCTTGGAAAGAACGCGCCCTTTCCTTCAATACTTCATTACGTTTGGCGATCCGTTCTTTTAATACTTTAATCTCTTCTTTTAATGCTTCAATTTCTTTTTTCGTTTGTGTAATTTCAGCATTTTTAGCATCGATTTTTTTTGTCGATTCTGCAATTTTTGCTTCAATGGCTGCAATTTGTTCCTCTGCCGTCAATTGTTTATCCTGCAGGTTATCGATTTTTTTCTCAGTATCGGAAATATTCGATTCAACACCCGAACGTTTCTCCTGAATAGATTCTTTCTTTTGTTGCAAATCTGAAAGCGATTCAGCATAAGCCGAAGGTGCGACTAAAATGCTCCCCAACCCGATCATTATCGAAGCATTCATGGCAATGATATTTTTTTTCAACGTTTCATTTCCCCTTTCAATCCCGTCACATCTAACGCCTTGTAACGTCTCTCTATTTGTACTAGGCTTCTTTTGACATTCGAGTGTAAAAGAAGGTGTGAAGATACATTTTTATACTTTTAAGAACTTCCTAACGGACATCAAGCTACCCCATATCCCGATAACGGCGCCTATTGCAATAAGAATGGCCGAAACTTGATAAATAAACGGGCTTGCAGGTAGAAAATCTATGAATTTAAACGTAATCTGTGGTGCTGCATATTTATAAATATTGTAATAGAGTACTGAAATCAGACCAATTGGCACGATTGAACCGAGAATTCCCAACCAGAGTCCCTCTAAGAAAAATGGCCAACGGATAAAGTTATTTGTTGCTCCTACTAATCTCATAATCTCAATTTCTTTTCTTCTAGCTACAATTGTAATTTTAATAGTATTCGAAATAAGGAACATCGCAGTAAAAAGCAAACCTACAATAAGAACGATTCCTATATTTCTGGCTATATTCACGAAACTGAATAGTTTCTCGACGTAGCCTTGTCCATATTTAACACTCTGGATATATTCAAAACCTTCAATTTTTTTTGCCACCTTGATGACATCTTGCGGAGATTTCGTTTTGATAATGTAAACGTCCCTTAATGGGTTGTCCTGTTCAAATGGTTTGAAGGCATCACCATTATCGCCTAAATCATCTATTAAATTGGTGAGCTCTTCATCTTTTGGAGAGAATATGACTGTTTCGATGCCGCTCATCTCTGTAATTTTCTTACCGATTGCTTTTATATCGTCATCATTCGCAGCATTATCAATATGTGCACGAACTTCGACATCCTTCTCCACATTTCCCGCGATATGATTTAAATTCATCATGAGCACTAAAAAAACGCCAACCAATGTTAGAGTGACTGTTACTGCACTGACTGATGCAAACGTCATCCAACCATTACGGCCAATATTTTTAAAACTTTCACGGAAGTGACGGAGTAATGTTCTAAATTTCATATCCGTAATCACCTCGATGTTCGTCTCGAACTATTTTTCCACTTTCAATGGCAATGACACGTCGTTTAATATTGTTAACGATGTCCCTATTATGTGTGGCCATGACGAGTGTTGTTCCACGATTATTAATTTCTTCAAATATGTTCATAATTTCCCATGATGTTTCAGGATCTAGATTCCCTGTAGGTTCATCGGCGATAACCACCTTAGGGTCATTGACGATCGAACGTGCAATCGCAACCCTCTGCTGTTCTCCACCAGATAGTTCAGAAGGTAGCATTCTAGCTTTATGTTTAATCCCTACTAGATCAAGAACTTCCATGACTCTCATTTTAATTTCTTCTGGTTCTTTTTCGATAACTTCCATCGCAAATGCAACATTTTCATAAACTGTGAAGGTTTGAAGGAGTTTGAAATCTTGGAATACCATACCGATATTACGGCGGAATAGAGGAACTTTCGAATTGCGGATACTTGGAAGGCTGACACCATTTACCAAGATATTACCACTTGTCGGCTTTTCTTCCCGATACATCATTTTGATGAAGGTCGATTTACCGGCACCGCTGGGTCCTACTACATAAACGAATTCGCCTGGTTTTATTTTTACATTGAGTCCATTAATGGCAATTACGCCATTAGGATAGGTCTTTTTCACATCTATCATTTCTATCATTCTAAAACCACCTAATTTGCTTGTTTTTATATCTATGTAACTAAGCTTTTTCGACAATTTTCACTGGAATCTGACAGGAATCTTTCTTACTAGAGCACAGAAACATTATAACATCTAATTTTGTCAAATTAAGAATAAAAATATTACAGTTTCATTTCAGTGAGAAAGATTATCAACATCTACGTAATAATTCTAGGATTAGTTTTCTTGATTAGGGATTAGATGTGGGTTTTCTGTGGATTTAAAAGGAGGATAAATGAAACGCCCCGCTGTATGCAGAACGTTTCTATAGTCGTTATTTATGTTCAGCAAGCCATTCAGCAACTTTGCTCGCTTCGGTTCCCTGAATTATACCTTTTGGCATTGCTCCTTGACCCTTTGCAATGACTTGCTCGATTTCTTCTTTTGATAATCTCGAACCAACTTTCGTTAAATTCGGTCCTACGCCACCTTCAAGATTTACTGCATGACAGCTTGAGCATTTGTTTTCATAAATTTTCGCTGCATCTCCTGCATCTACGGTTGTAGTTTCGTTCTTATCACTTGCTGGCTCATTATCTGCATTATCATTGTTTCCTCCGCATGCAGCCAAGGCGAGAGACGTACCCATTAATAAGGCTAACCATTTCTTTTTCATAGAATTTACCCCCTCTGATTTATACCAGTACAGAAATATTATACCAATTTTAATCTAGTTTAAAACCCTCCCCAAGTACTTCCGATGCATCCATTACGATCACAAACGCTTTAGGGTCAACAAGTTTAACCAATTGTTTCAATTTAGTGAATTCCGACTGGTCTATTACACACATCAATATTGGACGAGTATCATCCGTATAGCCGCCATACCCGGAAATTCGTGTTACTCCCCGGTCTAGCTCATGTAAGATAGCATTCCTTACTTCCATTTCATTATTCATGATAATTAATGCCATCTTAGAACGATTCAACCCAACCTGAACGAGATCAATCGTCTTGCTTGTCACATATAAACCTATTAACGCATAAAGCCCTTTTTCAATATCAAAGACAATCGCAGCGCTTAAGACAATGATTCCATCAATCACAGCTACACATGTCCCTAATGACATATGGGTATACTTATGAATAATCTGCGCCGCTAAATCCGTTCCCCCTGTGGAACCCTTCCCGCGGAAAACAATTCCTAACCCAAGGCCCACCATAATTCCCCCACATATTGAACCAAGCAAAGCATCATTCGTCCATGGCTCCCAATCCTTTGTAAGGAAAACAACAAGCGGTAAGAACAAGGTTCCAATCAGACTCTTGGCACCAAAATGCCGTCCAAGTATAATAAGTCCAGCAATAAATAAGGGAATATTACATCCCCACAGAACATAGGCTGGCTCCCAACCGAGCGTAGAATCGAGAATCGTACTAATTCCGCTGACTCCGCCTGAAGCAATTTGGTTGGGAAGCAAGAATACATTAAAACCAATTGCAATAATAGCCGAACCGACAATTACCAACCCATACTCCATTAACTTTTGTATCAAAGGGTGCTTCTGCTCCCGGTATCTTTTTCTCATTCTATATTGTCTCCTAAAAAACCATCATTTTTTATCTAGTATTGGCCGAACGTTGTATTGCATCCCCTATAAGATCCTGTAAAAGTCAGCCAAATGACTTTTACAGTGGTAGTAAATTGAACTTCCATGTATACGTAATCATAAAAAAAGCCGAACCAGAAAATCCGGCCCGACTTTTACTTCTTATAATTTTGAACGTAAATAAGCATCAATGAACATATCGATATCTCCGTCCATGACAGCTCCCAAGTTTCCTGTCTCCGCACTAGTACGGTGGTCTTTTACCATGGAGTAGGGATGGAAGACGTAAGAACGAATTTGGCTTCCCCAGCCAATTTCCTTTTGCTCTCCGCGAATTTCATCCAAATCGGCTTGCTGTTGTTCAATTTCAAGTTGATATAATTTGGCTTTCAGCATATTCATGGCTTGAGCCTTGTTTTTGATTTGCGATCTCTCGTTTTGGCACGTTACCACAGTATTTGTAGGTAAATGCGTAATCCTTACGGCTGAGTCAGTTGTATTGATATGCTGACCACCTGCCCCACTTGCCCGGTACGTATCAACCTTCAGATCTTCCGTACGAATTTCTATATTAATCGTCTCGTCGAATTCAGGCATAACTTCGCAAGAAACGAATGAAGTATGACGGCGCCCTGATGAATCGAAAGGAGAAATTCGAACTAGACGGTGAACACCTTTTTCTGCTTTCAAATAACCATATGCGTTATGGCCCTTAAACAGAAGCGTGACACTCTTGATTCCAGCTTCATCACCTGGAAGGTAATCAAGGGTTTCTACTTTAAAGCCCCTTTTTTCACCCCATCTTGTATACATACGAAGCAACATTGAACCCCAATCTTGGGACTCAGTTCCACCTGCACCAGGATGCAATTCCAGAATTGCATTTTTCGAATCATATTCTTCACTTAGTAAAAGTTGAAGTTCAAATTCATTCATCTTTTGTGAAAGAATCGTGATTTCTTCTACCAACTCAGCAAGAAGTTCTTCATCGCTTTCTTCTTTCACTAATTCATACGTCAAATCCAGATTTTCATATGCATCATTCAAATCGGACAATTGATTGACTTGATCTTTCAATGCATTCGTTTCATTGATGACAGTCTGTGCTTTTGACTGATCATTCCAAAAATCAGGGTGTGTCATCTCATTTTCTAGTTGTGCGATTCGTGCCTCTTTTTCATCTAAGTCAAAGAGACCCCCTAAAGTCTGTTAATCGTTGTGCGGTTCGTTCAAGTTCATTTCTAATTTCTGCTAATTCCATTTCTCTTCACCTCATTAAGTATGTTAAAAAAACCCCTGTACAGGGATGTGTTTCAGTACCAATAAACATCTTCAAACTATACGCAAACTAAACATGAAAAGAGGCGGCAAGTTCTTACACCGTCTCTCTTATCATTATACACCTAACTTTAGGCTAAATTACCATGGCAATTCTTATATTTTTTGCCGCTGCCACATGGACATAAGGCATTTCGCCCGACTTCATCCTTTTTACGGGCTGGAGCCTTCTTCACTTTTCCTCCATCTTCTTCCTTCGGATTGACCGCTTGTCCTTTTATGACTTCTTTCCGTTCTAAATTGTTGCGAATTTCAGCTTTCATAATGTATTTAGCGACTTCATCTTCCATGGAGGCAATCATGGCTTCAAACATTGCGAAACCTTCTGATTGGTATTCACGAAGTGGGTCAATTTGACCATAAGCACGAAGGTGAATCCCTTGACGCAATTGTTCCATAGCATCGATATGGTCCATCCATTTGCTATCCACCGCACGAAGAACGATAACCTTTTCAAACTCTCGCATTTGATCTTCTGAAAGCTCTGCTTCTTTTTGATCATAGTCTTCTTTCACTTTATCTAAAATAAATTCAACCAATTCCGATTCATTTTTTCCTTCTAAATCTTCTATTGTGATTGAACCTTCATTGAATAGGTTACCATTCAAGTAATCGACAAGACCTTGTAAGTTCCAGCCTTCTTCATCACCCATTGGGGCAAACGCAGCAACATTGCGCTGAATGGATGCCTCAATCATCGTCTCAACAATTTCACGTAAGTTTTCACTTTCCATCACATCAAAACGCTGTTTATAGATGATTTCCCGTTGTTGACGTAGGACATCGTCATACTGCAGCAATTGTTTACGCGAATCAAAGTTATTCCCTTCCACTCGTTTCTGAGCAGATTCAACGGCTCTCGTCACCATTTTACTTTGAATTGGCTGTGAATCATCCATACCAAGACGTGCCATCATACTTTTCATATTATCCGAACCGAAGCGTCGCATCAGTTCATCTTCCATTGATAAATAGAATTGAGTAACCCCAGGATCTCCCTGACGACCGGAACGACCACGCAACTGGTTATCTATCCTTCGACTTTCATGACGTTCCGTACCGATAACAGCAAGGCCGCCAAGTTCTTTGACACCTTCGCCAAGCTTGATATCCGTACCACGGCCAGCCATGTTAGTAGCGATTGTAACTGAACCTTGATTACCTGCATTCGCAATGATTTCTGCTTCACGCTCATGATTCTTTGCATTCAAAACATCATGAGGTATACCTTTTTTGGATAAATACGCAGAAATGACTTCAGACGTTTCAATGGCAACAGTACCAACAAGCACTGGCTGTCCTTTTGTATAACGCTCAGCGATGTCTTCCACAACAGCGCGGAATTTCCCATCCGTTGACGCGTAAATAAGATCGGCGCGGTCATCACGAACAATATTCCGGTTTGTTGGAATCGCAATAACATTCATATTATAGATATTCCGAAATTCCTCTTCCTCTGTCTTAGCTGTACCTGTCATACCAGAAAGTTTTTCGTACATCCGGAAATAGTTTTGGAACGTGATGGTTGCAAGAGTCATGCTTTCATTTTGAATTTCAAGGCCCTCTTTTGCTTCAATTGCCTGATGAAGACCTTCACTATAACGACGGCCCTTCATTAAACGGCCAGTGAATTGATCGACGATGACAATCTCGCCATCTTGAACAACATAATCCACATCCAAATGCATGGAAACATGCGCCTTCAAAGCCTGATTAATATGATGGTTTAAGGTAACATGGTTGATATCGAACAAGTTATCGATATTAAATGCTCTTTCAGCACGGTTCATACCTTCTTCGGTCAGCTGAACACCTTTTGTTTTTTCATCATACGTATAGTCCGTTTCTTTTTGTAACGTCCTCACAAACGCATTTGCTTGGATGTAAAGCTGTGCCGATTTTTGCGCTGAACCAGAAATAATCAATGGCGTTCTCGCTTCATCAATCAAAATCGAATCGACTTCATCGATGACAGCAAAATGCAACGGGCGCTGTACCATTTGTTCTTTATACAAAACCATATTGTCACGCAAGTAATCAAAGCCTAACTCATTATTCGTGCTATAAGTAATGTCAGCATTGTAGGCAGCTTGTTTTTCTTCTTTAGAATGACTGTTCAAATTCAACCCAACAGTCAAACCCAGGAAATCATACAATACACCCATCTCAGTTGCATCACGGTGCGCCAAGTATTCATTGACAGTCACGACATGCACACCTTTACCAGTAAGCGCGTTTAAATAAACCGGCATGGTTGATGTTAATGTTTTACCTTCCCCCGTTTTCATCTCAGAGATGTTTCCATCATGAAGTGATGCCCCACCCATGATTTGAACACGGTAAGGATACAAACCAAGAGCTCGTTTTGCCCCTTCACGCGCAACCGCAAAAGCTTCAACAAGCAAATCATCCACGGTTTCCCCGTTTTGATAACGCTCCTTAAACTCCTCTGTTTTGGCGCGCAACTGCTCATCCGATAACGCAGCTGTCTCATCAGCCAGCGCTTCGACCTGATCAGCGACTTTTTCCAGACGCTTAATTTCTCGCTTATTCGGATCAAAAACTTTATTTAATATATTAAGCATTCAATAACGCTCCTCTATTATGGTAATGATCATTCAATAACACATTCATATAAGTAAGAAGAAACACACCTTCTGTTAATACTAATCCAAGCTTAATTTTAACACTTCTATTCTAGAGGTACAACTTCATGTCACTCTATGTCTATGGACCTGAATTCAGTTCTTACGAAAAACATTGGATAAAAGAGGGGTAAAACTGTTAAAATAGAGGGAAGTAGCAAAAGTACATTACACACTCCCCACTTTTCACATGAGTCCTTAACAAGACAAACGAAAATGCGAAGTAAGCACAACCTTCTATCAATAGAAATTTTTGGTCCCTCTATGACTGATAGTCAGTTGAAGCAATCTAGCTTTTCAGGCTTCCTATTCCTGTGATTTTATGTGGGTTTAAAACTTATAAATCGAAGATAAAAAGAACATGTTTCGAGGTGGTATTGTTGATTGGTGAACGTGTAAAAAAACTGCGAGAAGAAAAGAAAATGTCAATGACTGAACTAGCCGATAAAGCCGGAGTAGCAAAGTCATACTTAAGTTCGCTCGAGCGTAACTTACAAACGAATCCTTCTATTCAATTTCTCGAAAAAATCTCTTCTGTACTTAACATTCCTGTAGATGCCCTTCTTTACGATGCACCAAATAAGGAATCCTTGGACACTGACTGGATGAAAATTGTTGAGGAAGCTATGAATTCTGGCGTTTCAAAACAACAATTCAGAGAGTTCATTGAGTTTAATAAATGGAGAAAAGATAAGCAAGAATAGATGAATTCTAAACTATCTTCACAAACATAAATAGTACTGCTCTATCAAACTAGTATTGATAGAATTTCAGAAAATAAAATAATCCCTATAGACAGCTATGTTGTAAATCAACTGTTTATAGGGATGTTTTTTTCATTCCTTTTTGGTTCTTAGTTTTCATTGTTCTGCTCTAGTGGCACATTTAGATTCTCTTTTTTTAAAAAAGCACTAATTTCTTCTTTCTTAAAACCCAATTTCCTAGCTTCTGAAATCAACTTCACCCATTCTTGATCCACTTCCACGTTAACCACCTCTTTTATCCTCCTAAAATACTACTTGTATGTATTTCAGGCAGACCAGCCATCTTAGCATTAAGCAAACTTAGGCCTGTGCCTTTGCGCCCTCATCTTTCGCTGAGCTTGCCTTTGTCAGGGAAATTATTACAAAAACTATATTTATTAAGTTATTATAGCGAATATTTGCTCCAAATATTGCTACTTTATGTCGCTAAATTACCACAATGCACAACTTTTTATCGACAAAATATTACAAAATCAAGAAATCCATGATATTTTTTGTCTATTTCATGTACAAAACAAGATGGTTCAAATGATTCACGTTCGTTTTTTTATAAAATTATAAACATTGCCCTTCTTATTCAAACGATGGGGCATATTAATTCTTTCCATAATAAGTGCATCAAAGGCTTTTTGCGCAGACAAGTCCTCACCGCAGGTCGGACAAAGCCAACCTCCATATTCTGCACTGCTAAAAGACGCTCTATGACATGTATAGCAATTTTTCTGATACAAAAATCCAACTCCTCTGCACCATAATCAAATCATTTTATATAAATAAATTATTGTTCTTTTTAAAGAACTTTAATCTGAGTATAGTGCAATAGGAGGGGTTATTTAAATAGGTATAAGTACCTATTTATCTTATTAAAGAACGGAAAATGTTCTTTTTAAAGAAAATACAATACATTCCATACTTCATTGTGTTTTTTAGAGAACAATGAAATTCCCAGGAGCCAACCAATTAATCGATACTATTTGATACCTTGTTTTCAACAGATGGATTTTACTTATTATCACATTATCAAAACACTTATCAAATTGCCGAAAGTTCATTAAGGAAAAAGGAAGGAAATATAAACAACCATTGACTTCTATGGTTGAAATCGGTGGTTTTTTTCCAGAGCTTATAGAACTCCTTAGCCCAAATGAACATTGCAATGGATGGAGTAAAATTTAAAAAGCACAACCCATAGTCTGGGTTGTGCTTTTGTTTATAGATTCATATTAACTAGGTTCAATTAATCCGTAGCGCCCATCTTTACGACGGTACACAACGTTCGTTGTATTTGTATCCGCATTGGTGTAAACGAAGAAACTGTGACCAAGCATATTCATTTGCAGAATCGCTTCTTCACTATCCATTGGCTTCAAATCAAAGCGCTTATTGCGGACTACTTCAATATCAGTATCATCTTCAAATTCATCCACCACTTCATCAATTTCCGTATTAAAGGCGAACGCCTCAGGAGTTGTAGATAAGTTGTTACGGAATTTACGATTGACTTTCGTTTTATGTTTACGAATTTGGCGTTCAAGCTTGTCATTAATCAAGTCAATAGCAGCATACATATCCGCATTTTCCTCTTCAGCGCGAAGAACCAAATTCTGCATAGGAATCGTCACTTCGACCTTGGATGTATTATTGTTAACTTTCAAATTCACTAACACATTTGCATCTGGTGTATTGTTAAAATATCGTTCTAACTTGCCAATTTTCTTTTCGACGTATTCTCGAATTGCTGGAGTTACCTCAATGTTTTCACCGCGTACGTTGTAATTCATAAAGTGAGTCCTCCTTAAATTAAGACTATACAGTTAGATTCTACAATACCCCTCCGGTTTCCTTTAGAAACACATCATGAAATATGTCGAGATTATGAAACAATTGTCGGAAGGTTAGGAAAGGGTTGATGTCTGCCCTAGCTTTATTATAACAAATACAAAGCTATAAAGAAAAAATTAAGCCCTTAATATTTACAGAAAATTTAAAAACAATTAACATTAAAACTGTTTGCAATTAAAACGGCTGATTAATATCTAATTTCTTTTATCGTAGAACACGCCATCTGTGGATAATGATTGATAAGGGTTCACATATTTATTAGTAGATTCTTTTTTGAGACTTAGCTGTTTAATATCGCGTTGGATTTCTACTTTTTGTTCTTCTAGAAGTTGTGAAACTTTTTCGTTGAGTTCGATTAACTTCTTCCCTAAATCCTGTTCAGAATCAGAAAAAGGCGGTTGAATCCCTGCCATCAACTTCTCCCGCTCCTCAAGCAAGGCCTCAACCTTTTCAATTTTCCGGTCCCGATCCTGCTCATTTTCCAACGTCGAAAGTAATTGGTTCGTTGCCTCATAAAAATGTTGAATAGCTCCCATTATGCTTGACCACTATTGGCAAATTGCTTCTGGCGGTTCAACTGAATAGCTTCCTTCCATGTATCGCGAAATTCCATGACAAACCCTTCAACCTCTTCTAAAATATCCAGATCACTTTTAATGTTGGCTTCAATCAAGCGTCGATTCAAATAATCATAAAGGGACATTAATTCCTTGGATATAGCCAAATCCATTTTTAATGTGACCATTAGCTCCTGAATGATTTTTTGCGCTTTAATTAAATTCGTGTTTTTTTCTTGAAAGTTTTTTTCCGCAATTGCTTTTTTGCCCAATGTAATAAACTTAAGGCATCCATTATAAAGCATTAACGTAAGTTCACCTGGAGAGGCAGTATTCACCGAATTTTGTTGATAAGATTGGTAGGGATTATTGATTGCCATCATTCAAACTTCCTTTCTAAAATTGCTTAGCTGAAATACTGAGATAGGCTGCTGCTTTGACTATTCGCTTTCGAAATCGCTTTCTCCATGGCTGTGAATTGATTATAATAGCGGGTTTCTAAAGCCTTCAGCTTGTCTTGCCAACTATCTATTTTCGTATTGTAGCTATTTAAGAGTTTTCCAATCGTGAAACTTGAATTATTAACAGAAGTCGCTTTACCTGCTTTATCTTGGATATTAGTCATCGTCGCTTTGATATCAGCCCTCAACCTTTTGGCCAATCCCATTTCACCAGTTGTTTCTCCTGATTTCATAAACAAATCATAAATTTTGTTTGGATCCTCTGAAATAGCAGCACGCAGTTTTTCTTCGTTTATGGTTAACTTACCACCTTCAAGATAGTTACTTGTAGTAGTTATTCCAATTTCACTTAATGAGTTGACGGAGTTGCTTCCACCAACAGAGGTATATAGCGAGGTCCGCATTTTCGTAAGGAGACCCGTCAACATAGAATCTCCCCGAAGTGTCCCACTCTTTGCCTTCGTTTCCCACAGTTTAATTTCATCCTCAGTCATGTCTTTCCTTTGTGCCGTGGTCAACGGTTGGTATGCACGGTACTTTGTTTCATCTGTCTTCGTTTTGATGTTAGCGATAATCTCATTGTACTTGTCAACGAATTGGGTAACAGTATCTAGAACTGCGTCTACATCTGAGGTAGACGAAAAGGTTACCGGACCCGTATTCCCCTGTTTAAGAGTAATTTCAACACCGTTAATGGTGAATGTGTTGGCGGAACGTTCAATATCCAGACCGTTATAATTTAAGGTTGCATTTTGACCGGCCGTTCCTCTACTCGCTCCAACAGCAACTATATTATTTTCATCTAAATTTAGGAGATCCGTAAAGAGTGTACCACTCAAACCAATTTCTGCAGTAACACTCGTTCCATCTTCTCTTGTTAATCCATCTGGAACTGCCCCCGTGTTTTTCGCCGTAAATGAAATCTGTTTCGTGTTCTGATCATAAAAAGCGGTAACACCTGAATTAGCATTAATTTTTGATATTAAACTATTTAACGTATCAGTATCTTCAATTTTTGTTGTAAAGGTATTTAAAGAACCGTCCTTATTAATCGTTTCAATTTTTATTTCCTGTCCTATATACGCTTCAGGAATGATATCTGTTGCTTTTTCAACTCCCACTGCCCCATTACTGAGCATAGTTGCTGCTGAAGCTAATTTTCCTACTGTCAAAGTCCCAGAAAAATCAACCGTTGAATTGATATTCTTTACTGAGATTGCATTAGGATCAGAAACTGACACTGTTTTCTGAATAAAGGATTTTTGCATCCCCACTCCATCTTTAATAAGGGTATCCAGTTCCAACAATAACTTATTGATCTCACGATAATCATCTCGCTGCCATTCAGCATTTTGTTTCTTTTGTTCTAGCGTATCCAAAGGAACACGTGCAGCCTGCATCATACTGCTAACAAGCGCGTCAATATCCATCCCACTCGCTAAACCGTTAATTCTTACCATCGTAACATCACCTACCTATACTTTTTCATCTACCATAATACCGACGAACTCGGTCATCGCTGCATAAAAGTCTAAAAGCTTCTTTGGTGGGATTTCCCGAATCGTTTCATTGGTTACGTCATCCACAACCTTGACATAATACTCATTCAATTTTTCATGATATTCAAAACGAACTGCCGTATGTGTTGGATTCAGAAAGGTGTTTAAACTATCAACTACATCTTGAACCCTTTCTTTTGAAGGCTCAATATTAGATTCCGCACTTTGTTCTGAATAGGTAACTGTATTTATTTCTCTCTGATAGTAGGAACTAATTCCATCTGAAATTGCTGTTCTAAGTTGTGAGGAAAGAATATTCGTGGATAAACTCTCCAGCATCTTAATGCCCCCAATGTATTATCTTTATTTTTTATATCGGTAATTACTATTTTATATTTAGGCTTTCAACATTTCTTAAGAAGTAAGATATACGGGATTTATTTAGTAAGCATCTATTTAAAACCTTGGAAACTTTGATTATACCTATGACTTTCTGTATTCTTCGATAATTATTCTTTTACTAACTCTCTATGAAAAAGGATTCTACCTTAGCGAGTTTAATATGGACTATTAAGTAATACTTTAGCAATTTAATTTCCTTAGAAACGAAAAAAGACTCTAGAAAAATTCTAGAGTCCTTTTTTTCTAAACTGTAGAGTAAAAATTAACGTAATAACTGAAGAACACCCTGTGGTTGTTGATTAGCTTGAGCCAACATTGCTTGAGCTGCTTGAGAAAGAATTGAATTCTTAGTTTGGTTCATCATTTCTTTTGCCATATCAACGTCACGTACACGAGACTCAGCAGCAGTTAAGTTTTCTGAAGCATTATTTAGATTATTGATTGTATGCTCCAAACGGTTTTGAACTGCTCCTAGATATGAACGACCTGAAGAAACAGATTCTATTTGAGCCTGTACAGCAGTAACAGCAGCATCAGCACCTGCTTGAGTTGATATATCTAATGCAGCAACAGCAGTGTGAGCAGCAGATAAATCAACACCTACAGTAGTTAGGTCGATGTCAATTGTTTGACCTGCATCAGCGCCAACTTGAATTTTACCGTTTGCGTCTGAACCGTCCAGCAATTTTTTTGTGTTGAAAGTCGTATTGTCTTTAATACGCTCTATTTCTGAAGAAAGTTGTGCAAATTCATCTTGTAAAGCTTTACGATCTGCATCTACATTTGTGTCATTTGATGCTTGAACTGCTAATTCACGCTGACGTTGAAGGATAGAATGTACTTCATTAAGTCCTCCCTCAGCTGTTTGAATTAAAGAGATACCATCTTGGGCGTTACGAGAAGCTTGGTCAAGACCACGAATTTGCCCACGCATTTTTTCAGAAATAGCAAGACCTGCTGCGTCGTCACCTGCACGGTTGATGCGAAGACCTGAAGCAAGTTTCTCCATTGATTTAGATTGTGCATTTGTTGCACTTGATAATTGACGGTGTGTGTTTAGAGCTGCGATATTGTGATTAATAATCATTTTTGTTTCCTCCTTGAGTTTTAAGTTCCCACATCCATGTGGTTTTTTACGATGAATAGTGAATAAGACTCCCGTCTATTTCACTACTTATCGTTGTATGTATAATATCGACGTGCGTAGAAACATATTTAGAGATTTTAAGATTTTTTCTTGAAATGTTCATATAAATTTTCCAGAATACTGGTTTCTGTTTTAGTAGCTTCATTATTTTCTTGCTGAATTGATAGATAGATTTCTTTTCGATGAATCTCCACATTTTTTGGAGCATTTATACCAAGTTTGATCTGTTCGCCTTCTATAGCTAAGACCGTAATTTCAATATCATTACCTATCATGATCGATTCATTAGATTTTCTAGTTAGAACAAGCATTATTTTTCCTCCTGTTCTACTGAAGGTTCAATAAGAAGATGCTTAGTCATGTAGCCACTTCCATTCATGATAAACTGCTTTCCTGTTTTTTTAGAGCTATTTAAAATGATAGGTGCTTGAAGATTAGCGGTCGTTTTCTTGAAAGGTTCGTGGATTGTTAAAATGACGAACGTAATAACCTCCTTTTCTGCTTCTATTTGCAAAGTAGATAGTACCTCATCAGAAAGCTTCACTTCATAATCATGAAAAATATCAAAAGGGTTCAAAATAATAAAAGCAACCTCTTTTGTTGTTAGAGATTGCAGAACGACAAATGGTGTTTCCTCCAAAGCTAGCAAACAAAACTGTTTTTCGTCTAAAAACCCTGGTATCCCGCTTTCAAATGTATAAATGTTTTCTTGTGCTATCTCTATTTCGCCATGAAATTTTGTTTGTCTATTCATATATGTTTTCACTCACCTATCTCATCTGGAAACAAATTAATGAAATCTATATCCAGCGAATTTTCTTGTAAAACTTCCACTTCTACATTACCTGGCGTGTATGTATGGTTTGGCTTATTAACCTGCACATCGATGATCGGTTTTTGAGGGGTTGCTTCAATTTCTACCTGAGCCGGTTGATAGTCCAGCTGAACACTGAAATGAGAGGGAATCCAGCTGAGATTGAATTGCTTTTCTGGCCCCTTGCTGTTTCGCTTCGCCTGAACCGCGATTGCATTACCTCCGTTTTAAATATGTCTCAACTCCGTGCCTTGCTGTGACCTTCTCGCCATACCTGCCAGCCAATCCTGATAGCCCTGCTGTGCAAATTCCTCAACTCGCTTGGATAGGCTTTTCAAATCCATATCTTCTCTCGCTTTTGTTTGATCAATCGTTAGCTTCCCTGGGGTTATCTGAATTTCTAAGATTGCTCTCGGCTGTTCAATTGATTGGCCCGCTGCCTTCTGTTCAATTTCCTGTACAGGTTGGTCTATATTCAATCCAATCTTCATTGAGGAAGACTGCAATTGTATTTGTGGCATTTGCATCCTTATCGCTCCTCTCCTTATAGAAAAAAAGCTACCCATTTAGGAATAGCTTAGCGAAGAAAATCTAGTAAACTCGGTTGGATGATTCTTGCTCCAACACTTAATGCAGCACTATGAATACTTTCCTGGGTCGTTAAATCCATTATCGCCTTTTCGATATCGACATCCTCATTTTTCGAAAGGATTTCTGTAGCAAAAACTTCCTGCTGCTTTAGGCGGTCCGTCATCAATTCAATTCGATTCTGCCTGGCACCAACCTGAGCTTGCATAGCTAAGAATGTATTGATAGTTTCGTCAATTCCTTCCAGTGTGCTACTCACGTCACCGCCGTTTTCAAGTGCATCGATCGTTTGATCAATGCTGCCGCCAATAGCAAGCGCATCTCCAAAAAGCTTGGATCCGTCTGTATTAATCTGAATAGTAATCCCAGAAAATACTTCAAGATTAATAGCTCCTGTGCCGTACAATATATTCCCATCACCATCTTTAACGGAAGATGGTTTCACATTCGTATTCTGACCGTTAAAAATATATTTCCCACCAATCTGGGTATCACCTATACTTACGAGATGTTCTTTTAATTGCTTAATTTCTTCTGATACACTTTCAAACTGTTCTCCATCATAGGTTCCATTACTACCTTGAACGGTTAACTCACGAATCCTTTGCAGAACGGAAACTGCTTCACTAATGGCATCATCTGTACTATCAATCCAGTTAGTTGCCTCCGAGATGTTACTTGTATACTGCTGGATTTGATTGAGATTGATCCGGTACCCCATTCCCATCATTGCAGCAACAGGATTATCGGATGGTTTAGAGAATTTTTTTTGAGAAGAGACTTGTTCCTGCAACTTGCCCATTTTTTCGTAACTTCTGCTTAAATTACTTAACATATTATTGGTTAGCATGGATTGCGTCACACGCATATTTTCTCACTCCTATTATCGGCCTACCGTACCCATTCCGTTAATGATTTTATCGAGCATTTCATCCATCATCGTCATCATTCTTGCAGAAGCATTGTAAGCTTGCTGGAACCTAATCATATCTGTCATCTCTTCATCTAAGGATACAGAACTGACAGAGTCTCTATTTTGGTTAACGGATGTAGCAAGCACTACAGAGTTGGAAAGATTCTTTTGAGCACTTTGTGAATCAACACCCAATTTCCCAATAATCCCGGAATAATAGGTGTCAAAGGTCCCAGTTAACTCCTTAGAATTTTGGTCTTTAGTTGAGTAATCACTAAAAGCTTTCTTTTTCAAATCAGCTAAGAGTTTAGCATTTTCATTATCCCCAGAAGCTCCTCCACTATTACCACCTGCGGCGATTAATGAAGGGTCCTTCAATATCTCACTATTCACCTTGATGCTTTCAGCAGCACTCTTACCTGGTTCAATTTCAAAAAAGTTTAATGTCGATGTTTCACTAGCTCCTAACGCATACCCCTGCTTATGAATAGCATTAAACTCATTCACAAAAGCCGTTGCCATATTATCCAGCTTCTGCAGCATATCAGGATAGGTTCCTCCGATTGTACCATCACTCTTTTTATAGCCAAAACTGTTAATCAACCCGGATAGCTCTCCTGAAAACTTGTACTCCGTTAATGTTTTCGAACCAAATTTCACTCCATCTACCATACCTGTCGATTTATCATAGCTAACTTCAACTTTTGAAGTTCCAAGCATCCCAGTTTGGTTAACACTGACTAGATTGATAGGTGGCACATAAGAAGAACCGTCTTCTTGCATTAATTCAATGTTGTATAGTCCTGTTGCTACATCACTAGCTTTGCCATAATCAGTTGGAATGACGTTTTTTACGTTTATACTGACAAGCTGAGAGAGGCTGTCTACAAGTAAATCACGTTTATCGTAAAGTTCATTCGGGATAATCCCATGCGGCTCTACTTTACTAATTTGCTGGTTAAGTTGATCAATACTGCTAATAAGCAGATTGATTTCGTTCGCTTTAACGTTTATTTGATTTCCGATATCCGTTTGAACGCTTTTTAGCGAATTGTAGTAGTAGTTAAGGGTATCCGCGACCATAACGCCTGTTGAGGCAACAACCTCACGAGCCCCTGAGTTTTCCGTGTTGGCCGTTAACCCCTGCAGAGAATTCCAGAATTTTTCCATCATTGCAGCTAACCCGCTGTCGGTTGGTTCATTCATGATGCCTTCCATTTTAGACAATGATTCGCTCATCGCCCCGTAAAAACCGATTTTATTACTTTGAGTCCTGTATTGCGAGTCCAAAAAGCTGTCTCGGATTCGCTGTACAGTTTCTGCAGCCACCCCTGTCCCGAGTTGACCTGCTACACGAGGGCTGTTTAATCCGACGGTAGGAAACCCAGATGTCTGTACCAAGTTAACACGCTGCCTTGAATATCCTAATGTATTGGCATTGGCAACGTTATTTCCTGTAGTATACAAGGCTCCTTGTGAGGTCGATAATCCACGTTTAGCTGTTTCAAGCCCCATAAAGGTTGAAATCATTTGCTCAAACCCCCATCTTTTTCTGTTTCTTATGCTTTCGAATCAAATATGCCTATACCGCTTTTTGTTGGCTTTTTAACGGACTTCCCGTAGTTCATATCCTGAGTTTGCGGTCTCAGCATATCTAAAGAGACATTAATGAATTGAAGTGACTGATAGATTAATTGCTGATTTAAAATGTTCCGCTCTTTCAGCTTAGCTACTTCATCGATTAGCTCTTTTTTTAGTCGTTTTAGTGCAGCCGTTTCAATTGGTTCTGTTAATTCCATTACTGTGTCGATGGAAGCAGTCTGTCTCACTGCTCCTTTTGCTGTAAAAAATCCCTCGACTGCTGCTTCTCTTTCTTTATCCGTTTGACTGATTGCTTTAATATGCTTTTGTTCTTCGATCAGCAGGGCGGTAATTGCCTCAGTGTCGCTAGCTTTTAAAATGGTTGTTTTTCTTAAGGCTAATTGATTGAAACTTTTATGAAGCTTGATCAATTTTTCAACCGACTCGATGATGTTTCGTGCAGACATTCTTACTCCCTCCTCTGCTCATGAATGATGGACGGAATATGTTTCCGTTCACAATAATCAAACGTTTATTAATAATTTATTTTCGATAAAAATCAATAATGCCTTTTGCTGTCGCCTGTGAATTCAATTTATAATTTCCATTTTCTACTTGGATTTTCAGTTCGTCCACTTTTGCTTGTCTTGCAGCAGGAATTGGAGATAATTGCTGCATTTCTTTTGCCGCTGAAGAAATTTCAACTTTATCTGAGGCATTGACCTTAGATTCTTTGACATTCCCCGCTTTATTGGCTTGAAGATTATACGGGTTAATCCCTGTCATACCGACGTTATTGATTTTCATATTCCAGATCCTCTCCTTCGGCCGATTTTCTTTATCTAATCTTATATATAACTTCATATTTCGATTCCTTTAACAGACCATGAGAATGACTCTTGGCTGTGTTTATTCTCCCTATCATTAATATCGACAAGGACTTATTTTTTTTTATGTTTTCCTGTAATCTTTCCTTCGACAACCATTGTCGAATTTTGTTCTCAATACCGAATATTCTAACAAAATACCAATCATGAAGCCAAGGATTATCCTTCGTGATTATCTTTAATATAATACGTATTTTTTTTATTTCGTTCTTGTATTTTAGTTAGGCACTTTTCTTCATCTTCAAAAGTCTGCAATTCAGAGCGAAGGGAATCGCTGCATTTGCTACATAATCTCCCACTTTGAATGTTGGTCCCGCATTTTTCACAAGGAATGCCTAGGTTAGGAAATTGGGAAATTCTCAGTTTTCCTGTTTTTACAAATTTAATAATCAAATCTTCTTCCACGCCTGTGGCCTCAACCACTTGCATCATTAACGCCGTTCGATTACTTTTCTTGCGAATGTAGGCATACACTTCATCAAATTTAGCTTCTTCTTCTTTATAGCAAGCATCGCAAACATCACGAAATTTTGTTTTAACAAATAACGAATTACAGTTTTGACAGTTGAACAAATCCATTGAGGACCCCTCCTTTACTATCACAATGATTGTTCTTCAGTACTGTATATATCGAATATTAACACCGATACTTTAGAAGGTTTATAAAAAATATTCGGTTTTACCTAGCCAGAGTAATTGATGAAACTTCTGTGGCACCAGCGGTTTTCAAAGCCTTAGCCGCATGCCGGAGTGTTGAGCCTGTTGTGTAAATGTCATCCACGATCAAGATTGATTTTTGCTTTAATAAATCCGGTTTGGTGACCTGAAAAACTTGTGGCAATGATATCCGCTCCTCACGTGACTTTTTCGATTGTTTTTCCGTATGAAGGCGCGTTAATAGCTCAACCGTGTTAAGGCCTAGCAGATCTGTCAAAGCCTGCGCCTGATTGAAACCCCTCTCCATCAGACGTTCATTACTAAGAGGAATGAACGTTACCAAGTCAAAATCCATGTCTTTTAGTTTGTCTTTTAAAAAGGGAACGAAGGCCTCAGCCAGTGCATAATCTCCTCGGTATTTATATTTCGCAATCATGTCTTTCAGGAATTCATTATAATGAAAAAGCGATATGTTTATGGACAAATACCCGCTCCATTTCTTATCTTTTTCCCATCTCACACAATCCAAACAAAGATCCTCGATGCGGTAATTCTTATCAAGCTCTCGAGAGCAAATCGAGCATGCCTCACCTGCTAACTTTTTAAGTTTCCCTTCACATCTTTCACAGATTGTCATTGCCTCTTTCTTCAGTAATAGATTTCTCCACGTCAATACTGCTTTCATTTCTTCAACACAAAATAAGCATCTAGCCATCCAGCAGACCTCTTTTCCAGGCCTCTTTATTCATCATTTGTATATGGCAGATCGCCTCGACCATAGCTTTGCTTTTTCCGTAATGAAAAAAAGTGATAGTACCCGTTGGATAAGTAAAGCTTCTGCCGACTCGGCCGGCAATCTGGACGAGAGCACTCTCAGAAAATACCTCATGTTCAGCACCAATCACGGCTACGTCTAGTCGTTCAATTGTCACCCCGCGTTCTAAAATCGTCGTGGTCAATAATCCAGGGACCTCGCCATTCCGTAATGCCTGTACTCTTTCTTTTCGTTCAGGGTGCTGTGAGTGAACGGTCTCCAATTTAGGGGATAGTGTTTGAAACAACGGAATTACCTGTTCCATCACCTGAATGCTCGGAAAAAATAATAATAGAGGAATCTTCAGCTGAAGACGTTCGCTTACCCAACTGGCAATCACAGGAGGAATCTTTTTTTGGAGATATTGTTTTTGCCAATTGCCGCTCCATTTCATTTCAGGAACAGGGATCGGCTTATGATGGTAACGGGCAGGGATTGTCACGGCTTGTAGTTTCCCACTACGGTAAGATCGTTGCATCTGTTTAGAAGGAGTGGCAGTTAAGTAGATAGTTGTAGCAGAGGGCTTTTTGGATTTGTTAACCGCATAATGTAGAGAATCATCAATAGAGTAGGGAAACGCATCGACTTCATCAATGATGACTACATCGAAGGCTTCAGAAAAACGAAAAAGCTGATGTGTGGTGGAAACGGTTAGCGGCGAAGCTTTGCTTCGGTCTTCGCTGCCTCCATACAGAGCGGATACCTCAATGGCTGGAAAGGCTCTTTTTAACCGGGGTGACAGTTCGAGAACGACATCGGTCCGAGGTGTTGCCATACAGATTCGTTTTCCGGCAAGCAAGCCCGCCTCAATGCCAGCAAATAGGACTTCCGTTTTACCAGCTCCGCATACGGCCCATACCAGTAATTCACCTTTTCTTTTTATAGCCTCAACGACACAGTCCGAGGCCGTTTGCTGACCTGAAGTTAGAGTTCCATCCCAGCTCATTACTTTGTCAGGAACCGCAAACTTCAAATCAGGACCGATCCAGCCGTATAATTTTGCACATTCACTGACCCGCCCCATCATGATACAGGCCCGGCAGTAAGTACAATCTTGATTGCAAATTTTACACGGAAACGTATAAAACAAAGCAGAATTTTGGTTACCGCATCGTACACAATTGTACTGACCATTCACACATTGCACGCCGGAAGTCACAGAGACATAGCCGTGCTTTATTTGGTCGGAAATGATTGCCGGGGAAAAAGGAATTTCGGAGGCCAATAACAACCTTCCTGTGAGGTGATTCTGAAGTTCTGGGGAAAAAGGGGGAGAACTAATCGTATTTTCCAAACTATAACCTTCTTTCTTTCTTAGAATTGAATTTTACACTCGTAAATAGAATTCGCTTTTCACTTTAGAATCCCTCTTACATCCATAAAAAAACGCCTCCTCCTTTTTCAAGGAAAGACGTTCCTCTGTTTATACTTTATACCAGCCCATCCCCATCGAGCCTTCGCCCAGATGCGTTCCGATCACAGGACCGAAGTAGCTGATGTCAAACTCGACATTTGGGAAACGCGCTTCAAGTTCCGTTTTCCAGTCTTTAGCTTCAGCTTCACGCTTAGCATGAATAATGACCGCTTTATAGTTTTCACCGTTTGCCGCGTCTTCTCCAAGTAAATCAGCAATCCGTTTCATCGCCTTTTTTCTAGTACGGATTTTTTCGAACGGGACAATGACTTTGTCAACAAAATGGAGAACAGGCTTTACTTGTAGCAAACTCCCTATCAAGGCCTGGGCACTGCTTAGCCGCCCCCCACGCTGCAGATGGGATAAGTCATCCGCCATGAAATATGCCCGGACGGAAAGTTTCATTTCTTCGAGCCTGGCCATAATCTCTTCTGCGTCCTTACCGTCAAGTGCCATCTGAGCCGCTTCGAGAACATAAAATCCCTGGACTCTACAGCTGATTTCAGAATCAAAGGCGTGGACCTGAACTCCCTCTACCATTTCACCTGCTGAAACCGCACCTTGATACGTACCACTGATACCACTCGATAAATGAATTGAAATAACATCATCATATTCTTTTTGCAGCTCTTCAAACTTCTCAACAAACTGACCGATTGGCGGTTGTGACGTGGTCGGTAGCTTCGCTTGCCTTTTTACTTCTTCATAAAACTCATCTGCAGCAATATCGATTTCTTCCCGGTAGGCTTCGTTGGAGAAAATGACATTAAGCGGCATCATATGTATATGTAAACGATCACGCATATCCTTAGGTATATATGCAGTGCTATCTGTTACGACTGCGGTTTTCATAGTGAGTACCATCCTTATAAAATTACTCTAAATATCTTATACACCATTCTATCTGAAAATGCCTTAACTTGCATTAAATAGCTTATCTTTTTTTACCATAAATTAGTACAATTTAAGTAGGTGAATAGATTTATGCCGAGTTCGGCATTTGACAAAAAAGTCCGGCGCATCAGTACGCATTGCGAAAACTGAAGAGCCGGACTTATCATAAGTTGAAATTATTTCACTTCTACCCAGCCGTTTTTAATAGCTAAAACAACAGCTTGGGTACGATCGTTTACATTCATTTTTTGAAGAATGTTACTCACATGGTTTTTTACTGTTTTTTCACTGATATATAAAGTTTCGCCGATGGCACGATTGCTTTTTCCGTCTGCTAAAAGTTGAAGAACTTCACACTCGCGTCGAGTCAATAGGTGAAGCGGTCTTCTAATCTCTACAGCATGTACTGAATCACGATCAGCACCCTCTTCAGCAGCTAAACGGCGATATTCTTTGACTAAATTATGTGTCACCTTTGGATGAAGGTATGAGCCACCTTCTGCGACTACACGAACAGCATCAATTAGCGCATCTGCGTCCATTTCTTTCAACAGGTAACCTTGTGCTCCTGTTTTCAATGCATGCTGTACGTAGTTTTCATCATCATGAATCGATAAAATGATGACTTTCGTTTCAGGGTAACGGTTTACAAGCATTTTAGTCGCTTCGACACCGTTCATATTCGGCATGTTGATATCCATGATAACAACATCTGGTTTGTGTGTTTCAACAAGATCCATAGCCTCGCTTCCGTCATCGCCTTCGGCAACAACATCAAAGGATGATTCAAAATCTAATATACGCTTAACACCTTCACGGAAAAGCTGATGGTCATCTATAATGATGATACTAGTCTTCAACGGCTTCTTCCTCCTAATTTCTATTTAAATGCCTATTCTCTAAAATTTATAAATGATAGGGAATTTGTATAAACACCAAAGTGCCTGCCCCTGGTTGTGAATCAATTGTCATTTCACCTTCAAGTAGCTCGACTCTTTCCCTCATGCCTACTAAGCCAAAAGAACCCTCTTTTTGAATGGAAGAATCAAACCCTTTTCCATCATCTTTGACGACAACCGTAACCATCTCTTTAGAAATGGAAAGTTTTACTTGAACTTGCTTTGGCTCTGCATGTTTCAGTGAATTCTGTACAGCCTCTTGGACCAGCCTAAATAAAGCAACCTCCATATCAGAGGGAAGCCTTTTGACCTGGCCGAGGTTAACGAAATTCAAATGCACACCAGTATTATAGTCTTCGGTCGTTTGCAGATACTTTCTGAGGGTAGGAACAAGACCTAGATCGTCAAGGGCCATAGGACGCAGATCATAGATGATTCTACGCACTTCATATAACGCATTCCGTACCATGACTTTTAAGCTACGGATTTCCACAAGAGCTTCATCAGGACCTCTCTCTCGTTGTACACGTTCTATCAAATCCGAACGCATCATGACATTAGCAAGCATTTGCGCGGGGCCATCATGGATTTCCCGTGAGAGTTTTTTACGTTCCTGCTCCTGGGCTTCTATTATTTTCAAGCCGAAGTCCTGCTTACGTTTCGCTTCTTGTAGAGCTTCTCCCACAAATTTCAAGTCCTGTGTCAAATAGTTTTGTACAACAGAGATTTGCGAGACGAGATGTACAGCTTTATCAATCGTCTGCTGTAATCCCCTTAATCTAAGCTCAAGTTCATCCCGTCGATTACGAAGCTCTTTCTCTAACTGGCGATTTATTTGTAAATCGACTTGCAGCTTATGTGCTCTTTCATAAGCATCGCGAACCTGTTTTTCAGAAAAATGGTTGAAGTGCATACTGACTTCGGAAAGCCTTTTTCGAGCAAATCTGGCTTTTGAATCCAGTGCATCGCTGTCGGTTATCACAATGGCAACTCTGATTTTCACATCATCAAGCTCTTTTGTTAATGACTCAAAGTCTTTGCGACATTGCTCTCCAATATCAAAGACTTCATCCTTACTTTCACTAACAGTGCTTACCATTGTTTCTAAGATCTTGTCCAATGCTTTAGCATCAACCTTTTTTATGGACATTAAGATCCCTCCACTTAAATCAACAGACTTAAACAATTTGTTGTCTTATAGACTATGTATATGGAAAAAAGCTCTTTTTCCTTTTTCATGAATGGTTAATTATCAGGAAACTTGCAATGAAGTAACCTTCATGAACATATTGTACCAAAAAAAGAAGAAAAATACGTCAATTTCATTGTAGGATTTTCACAAAATATACATATTTAGTATACATTTCATATTCCTAGCTTTTATGGATATCACGTTAGACCACCTATTAAAAGGTTGTTTCTATTATCCTAATCCGAATTATCCTTATCAATCAAATGGAATATTCCACTCCATTGATTATTATACGAAACAGATACATTTATTAAATGGCAAAATCCTTGAAATGAGCTGACTCGATATGGACAAGCCAGGTTTATGGTACAAAACTCATTGTTTTTCCTACAATGATATTCTTTTAAGCATATATGACCATCTAATAAACATTAGCTGGCAGTAGAATTAATTATAACACGTACAACTTTTTCTTATATTAAAGTTTCTTTACACTATACGGAATAAAAAATAATCTTCATTGCCACTTTTTGCGCAAAGCCTTATAATGAATCAACTAATAGCGAGAGCGAAGGTGGAATAGTAATGCTCCCTCATTATTTAACGGTAAAAGGACGTGGTGAACATGAAATCGTGATTGAGAAATCTCGATTTATTGCCCACATCGCCCGAGTGGAATCAGAAAAAGCAGCACAGGCCTTTATTCAAGAAATTAAGAAAAAGCATAAAGATGCTACTCATAATTGTTCAGCCTATATGATTGGAGAACAAAATCAAATTCAAAAAGCCCTTGATGATGGAGAGCCAAGCGGTACGGCAGGCGTCCCTATTCTTGAGGTTCTTAAGAAAAAAGACCTAAAAGATACGGCTGTTGTGGTTACACGATATTTTGGCGGCATCAAACTTGGTGCAGGCGGCCTGATTCGTGCTTATAGTAAAGCGACTTCAGAAGGAATTAATACCACGGGTGTAGTTAATAGAAAATTAATGCGCGTAATTTCAACAAATGTCGACTATACCTGGCTCGGAAAATTGGAAAACGAATTACGATCATCGATTTATCAAATAAAGGAAATTCAATACCTTGAACAAGTCAATCTTCTGGTATATGTAGAGGAAGCCCAAAAACAGGCATATACCAACTGGATGACAGAGCTGACAAACGGTCAAGGCCGTATCACTGAGGGCGAAATGATTTATTTAGAACAGGCTCTCGTTTAATTTTCTCCTGCATATTTTTCCTTTTTTTTGCTGTAATATAATTGAAAAGAAATATTTATTTTACGAAATTATTAAATCATTGTAAAATTAGTATTAATATATGACGAAATATATACTGAAGGATTCGAAAAATGGCGATTTATGTCTGCTATTTAAAAGGAGAAGAAAAAGATGTCTAATACTAGGCGTGTTTATAAAATTAAAAAAACAAAGAAAAAAAGGCGAAAGAGGCTTTGGTTATTTCTAGTCCCCCTGTTGGTACTTGGTCTAGGAGCTTCTACGTATGCTGCAACTCTATATATGAAAGCCCAAAATGTATTTAATGATTCTTACGATCCTGTCGAGGCCTCAGCCAAGCGGAGTGAAACGGTTGACCCACTCAAGGATAATTTCTCAATTCTTTTCATAGGGATTGATGACAGCGATGAACGCGACTATAAAGGAAATTCACGCTCGGATGCTTTAATGCTGGCTACATTCAACAAAGATCAAAAATCTATTAAACTATTAAGCATTCCACGTGACTCCTATGTGTACGTACCAGCCAAAGGCGTAACGACGAAAATCAACTCAGCTCATGCAGCTGGTGGACCAAAAGCAACAATGGATACTGTGGAAGAATTATTCGATATCCCTGTTGATTATTATGTCCGGATGAACTTTAATGCCTTCATCGACGTGGTGGACTCATTAGATGGAATTGAAGTTGATGTACCTTATGAAATGAACGAAATGGATTCACATGACAAGAAGAATGCCATTCATCTCGAAGAAGGATTACAAACTGTTAATGGTGAAGAAGCATTAGCCTTTGCACGGACTCGTAAAAAGGACAGTGATATCCAACGTGGTGAGCGACAACAGGAAGTTCTGAAAGCCATCATGGCCAAGGCAACCTCTGTTGGAGCATTAACGAAGTATACAGGAGTTATGGAAGCTGTTGGCGACAATATGACAACGAATCTCCAATTCTCACAAATTAAAGGTTTCATAAAATATGTAACATCTGACAACGGTCTGGATCTCGAAACTATTAAACTTGAAGGTCAAGATTCCACAATTAGCGGAACCTATTACTATCAATTGAACGAAACATCAGTAGCAAATACTAAGCTACTACTTCAATCCCACTTAAATCTGGGACCTAAAGAAGTCTCTAATCAAACTGAAGCCGTTCAATCACAATAACAATTAGAATAAAAGCCCCCCCACTCATCCTAGGATGATGTGGGGGGGGCTTTTTTTTTGACTCTCTCTTTTATCCCCTAAGAAGGTCTCCTCTATCGTCCTTAAAACGCCAGTAGCAAAGAAAACAACTTGATAAAAAAATGACCGGAGAGGAGTGCGTAAACATAATAATACGATGTCCAAAACTTTGATTAAATGAGCATCTGAGTGGTAAATTTACGACTTGATATTTTATACTAAATATTACACACAAATAGGAATTTAATATATAAAACATCCTTCCGTACTAGATACACACTTTTTATTTCATGGGAAGGTTACCCTTAACGAAACTATAAAAAAACCTCCATACGTATTAGTAAATACGGGATGGAGGCATTAAACATATTTATTGAGCTTTGCATAGAGAATAATAATCTAGTATTCTATGCACTAAAGCAATTATGGTTTGTTTTTAAAATTAAGCATCTTCAGCAAAGGCTGATAATTCGAGCTGACCAGTCCAATTTTTTCTACAAAAATTTCTATAATCAATAAGAGGCCAGTTACAAGAATCAAAGCTCCCCACATTGTTGCAAACGAAAAGATTATGGCAGCTAAACCAAAGCAGGCAGCTAAAGCGTAAATAAGAAGTACAGTCTGCTTATGAGTAAATCCTAGGTCTAACAAGCAGTGATGTAAATGTGATTTGTCAGCAGCTGATATCGGTTGTTTATTGACAATCCTGCGGATAATCGCAAAAAATGTATCCGAAATAGGAACCCCTAAAATGATAATCGGTACAATTAAGGAAATCATTGTAACGTTTTTGAATCCAAGCAGGGACAGAACTGCGATGATGTAACCTAGGAACAATGCTCCTGTATCTCCCATAAAAATCTTTGCAGGATGGAAATTATATTTCAAAAAGCCAAGGGTACTTCCAATCACAGTCAATGCAACCATCGCTACAAATAAATCCCCTTTAATAAGGGCCATCGTAGCAATCGTCACTAATGCAATTGTGGAGACTCCACCCGCAAGACCATCTAGGCCATCTATTAAATTAATGGCATTAATAATCGCCACAATCCACAAAATGGTAATAGGGATACTAAAAATGCCAAACTGAAGTGTGTCGGTAAAAAATGGTAAGTTGATAAATTCAACTTCAAGACCGCCCCATAACACGATAATGAGTGCAGCTAAAACCTGACCCAAAAACTTGGGTGCAGCTCTTAATTCATATATATCATCCGCCATCCCAATTAATATGATGACAAGAGCACCTACTAGAAGAGGCAATTGCTCCCAAAAGTCATTCGTAAAAATTAAGAATGTAATGAAAAAACTCAAAAATATAGCTAAACCGCCCATGCGTGGCATAATTTTGCTATGCACTTTTCGCTCATTCGGTTTATCAGTAGCTCCTAATTTAATGGCCAACTTTCCGACAAAAGGAGTCAAAAAAATGGACAATAAAAATGCTACCAACAAGGCCCCTATTAACATCAAGAACCACCTCTATTCAACATAAATCTAATACCCTTAACAATCATTAAGAAAACGTATTTATAATAACTTATTTATTTTTTCATCCTCAAATAAACATTATATACGTTTTCGGCTAAAATCTCTATAGAAAAGTTGTTTTTTGCAAATTTTTGTAAATCTGTCCCTAACCTTGTCAGGTTTCCGGATTTTTTTAATTCTACTGCTTTACAGATAGCCATTTTCAATTGGGTTACATGCCCAATCTCTGTTATCCAGCCAAATTTCTCATCCGGAATTAATTCTTTTACACCGCCAACATCACTTGTAATCGCAGGCAAACCTGCCCTTGCCCCTTCAAGTAAAACAAGTGGGAAACTCTCGCTTAAAGACGTTAACAATGTGACATCAGCCAAGGGATAGAGCTTCTCTATATCTTTACGATACCCTAAAAAGAACACGTGATTAGTTAAACTTTTTTCCAAAACCATCTTTTCTAAAGCCAGTCTTCTGCTTCCCTCACCCACAAGCAACAGCTTTACATGGGGAAACTCCGATATCACTTGACTTAATGCCTCTAAGGCAAATTCATGCCCTTTTACAGGTTCAAGCCTAGCAGGCATAATGATAACAAAATCATCAGCCACAAACCCAAAGTCTTCTCTTTGAAAGGGTCCCTCTAATTTCTTTTCAAAGTTAATACCATTTAAAATCTTGGTGATCTTGGTTGAGGGAATCCCTTGACTAATTAAGTCTTGCTTAAATCGATCGGAGACCGCCAGTATATGATCAGTATGCTGAAATGACCTAATATGCAAGTTCGTAAACAGTTTTCCTTTTACACCCATATCTAAAAAATCATGCTGAGGGGAACTGTGCACAGTAAGAACCCAGGGGCGTTTTACGAGACGTTTTAAAAAAGCTCCGTAAATATTCGCACGCGGACCATGTGTGTGGATGATCTCTATATTATTTAGACGGATAAAGTCCCGTAAAGGTTTCAATATCGAAAGATCATATTTAGAATGTTGCTTGAAAATTTCAGTTTGAATCCCAGATGCCACAGCCTGCCGGTACAGAGCTCCTTTTTCAAACACTCCAAGAAGGCATTCCTCTTTATTTAGTTGGTTAAGTAAGGACAGAATATGAAACATACCGCCGCCAGTTTCATTACCAGCGTTTAAGTGCATGATCTTCATCTAGTTCACTCCTTATGTTTAGGAACGCTGCAACCTTTTCTTTTTCCGTCTAACCTTTAATACGAATTTCGGCAGCACAAGCATCCGTTTCCATCGGGAGGGCTGTTGGATTAGTCGGAACAACCATTCAAGACGCACCTTCTGCCATAAGACAGGAGCGCGGTTCACCTTCCCGGCAAGAACATCAAAGCTCCCTCCAACTCCCATAAAAAACCCCTTTTTAAATAAGGGATAGTGCATAGAAACCCACTTTTCCTGCCTAGGAAAGCCTAAGGCAGTCAAAATAATGTCGGGTTCCAGTTCCGCTATGGACTTTGCCAAGCACTCGTCCTTGATATCAATGTATCCATGGTTGTATCCTACAAGTTCGATACCCGGATATTTCTCTTGAACCTTTAAAGCAGCTGTTTCAATCACGGATTCTTCAGCTCCAAGCAGATATACCTTTAGAGCCTGCTCATCGGCAATCCGGAATAGTTCATTCATCAAATCGAACCCAGTAATCCGCTCCTGTAATGGTTGATTCAGCCATTTTGAGGCCATAATAATACCAACGCCATCCGGTGTAATGTAATCAGCCGATGTAATGATGTCCTTATAATCCTGATGTTCATTTGCATACTCAACAATTTCAGGATTTGCCGTAACGACAAACGTTTTTTCTTGATTCATTAATCTTGGGTAGATCATCTGATTTATAAATTCATCCATATTGCTATCAATAAATGGTATGGACAATATCTCCACATATTTCTCAGTCATATCTCTTCAGCCTTTCATATGTACTATACATCTATAGGGTCGGGTATTATTCAAGAAATTTTTTCATACAAATCATATAACGTAATTTTGATTCAAAGGTGGTTGAACAATTGAAGCTTCTTGAAAAACTTTCGTTACCCATTCTAATTGTGTGCCTGCTCTTCTCATTAGCAGTACCTCACCCTATCGTCGGCTACACTGCGACGGCATTGATGCTAATTTTTATCGTTATAAATAAAAAAAACCTGATATTAATTCTATTCATTTATTTCCCAGCCCGTCCCTTATTTATGGAACTGAATAGCGGCTTAACCTATACAGGAGACCTAATTATCCTTTTCCTATTTATTTCTTTACTTATTGAAAAGTTTAAGAAGAAAGAATGGTCAACTGCGAAGTATCATTTCACTTTACCGTTCTGGCTGTATTGTTTAGTTGGTGTTGTTGCCTCGGTCTTAACCGGGGTGGGTCTCATTCCAATTCTGTTTGAACTCCGAGCTATACTTGTGACCTTCTTGCTTCTCTATATTATCGGTGAATTAAATCTAGAAAGAAAGGATATCTTTCGCTTTTTGAAGGTCACCCTACTATTTACAATCGTCCTTTGCCTTCACGGCTTATTGGAGAAAATCTTTTCTCGTTCCATCTTACTGCCTCATGCTTGGGAAATGTGGACTCTTTCCTCAACAAATCGAATGAGGATTTATGGTGCAGCTGCCAATCCTAATGTCTTTGCTTTATTTTTAAGCATCCAGTTGTTTTTTAGCTTCTTCCTCTTTCAAGCGTTAAAGAAATATAAGTTCTCGGTCTTTCTAGCATCCATCTTAATGTTCGGAACTTTACTGCTCACCTATTCACGGGGGACGATGATCGCTTTCGGAGTAGCAACGCTTGTCTTTACTATCTGGACTAAAAATAAAACATTTTTCAAATTTGCTTTAGGGTCATTTGTTTGCGGTCTGCTTCTCATATATTACCCGGTTCTATTCACTTCAAGCAAAGTGGAGCTGTCAGCATCGGTTCCAATGGAAAATATGACAATTGGCAGCACTCCTATTTCCGAACGTGAACATGCCCTGTCCAATCGTTTCTCAGACATGTTCTCTGATAAGACTCTTCATCAAAGTACAGAATGGGGCAGGTTATATGTCGTTTTTAAAGGGCTTGAAATTTTTATGGATCATCCCATAGCTGGTACGGGGCTTGCTACATTCGGAGATTCAGCCACCCTTTCCTTCCCCTCACCGATTTATCAGGAATACCAGATTGGTGAAAGGATGTATACTGATAATCAATACATTCAGATTCTTGTCCAAACAGGGGTGCTCGGTTTTTTATCAGTTTTCGTATTTATTCTTTTAACCTTTCGTAAAATCATTAAAACAAGCAATGGCACTTCAGCAGTCTTCACCATCTGCTTGATGATAGCAGGGCTAATAGCTGGACTTTTTTACAATATTCTTGAGGATAAAACGTTTACCCTCATTTTTTATAGTTGTTTAGGATTTTGTTTACACAAGGACATCTTTTTAAAGGATTGAACATATGCCTACTCTTTCACATGTTGTTAAATCGGTCGGGCTCGTCACTATCATTGCAGCCATTGGAAAAGTCCTTGGCTTCGGCAGGGAATCAATCATTGCCGCCTATTTCGGAGCATCATCAACGGCAGACATCTTTTTCGTAGCCAGTCTAATTCCTACCATTCTTTTTACAGCTCTCGGCAGCGGTCTTCAGGCCGGTGTCATTCCTATTTACCTGGAGAAAAAAGCGGAAAATCCAAGGAGAGCTGATGAATTCATCAGTGTATTAGGTTCCTTTTTTATGCTAGTAGCCGTCGTAATGACCATTGCCTGCCTGATTTTCACAAAGCCGCTCGTTATGATGGTGGCCCCTGGATTCTCGGGTTCCGAACTTGCTTTAACAGAGGTTCTAACCAGGATTATGCTGCCGAGTTTACTTTTTTTCACGCTTGCCTACATGGCGACAGGAGTATTAAATGCGAATCAGCGTTTTCTACTCCCAGCTTTTACTTCAACAGCCCAAAATACAGTCATTATAGTAGCTACCGTATTGTTCGCTGCTCCCTTTGGGGTGAAAGGATTGGCCTGGGGATTTGTGTTTGGTGCCGCCAGCCAATTTATAATTCAATATCCATCATTAAGAAAATACCAGATTCGTCCGATTTTTTCCTTTCGGCCTTACAAACAGCAAATTAATAATACGCTTATCACCTTTTATCCTATTATCATTGCGGCTTTGGCCATCCAATTAAATAGTGTCGTCGACCGGATTATTGCCACCTCGCTCGAGACTGGAAGTGTATCGGCCCTGAACTATGCGAATCGGCTATTGTGGTTGCCACTAAGCATTGTCCTCACACCGCTGATTACCGTTTTATATCCTTCGATTGTCGAACGCGCTATTGAAGGATATCAATCTTTCCTTAGTTTAACCTTAAAAGGATTGAAGTCCCTTTTATTCTTAGCTGTTCCTTTTATGATTGTCATGTTGATCAGTGGAAACAGCTTAATCGCTCTGGCTTTTCAACGCGGTGCCTTTGATGCATCCGCAACAGAAACAACTTATGCAGCATTTTTCTTTTATTCAGCTTGTCTCCCTTTTTTTGCACTAAGAGATTATTTGATGAACGCCTTTTACGCCTTAAAAAAAACAAAGGTGGCTATGTATTCCTGCCTGATTGCTGTTTTACTAAATGTCCTGCTCAGCTGGGCACTTTCACGTTTTCTCGGTGTCGGCGGAATCGCCTTAGCCTCAGGTATTTCGATGCTCCTGCAATCTCTCTACCTATTCTTCTTCTTGTGGCTAAAAACAAAAAAAACTGACAAAGCTGTATTTACTGATGTTTTTCAAGAAAGTAGCAAGCTAATCATCATCGGAGCTCTCATCTATGGACTTGCTTTATGGATCCATCCTTTTACGCTAAAGTTCTCCATTTTTGTGGAATTAGTTATAGTTTCCCTTATGGTATTCGGGTTATATATCCTATTTTCCATGCTTTTTAAAGTAAGTAGTCTACATGCATTGCGGAAGATTAGATCGAAGTAGTCATTTAAAAGAACGGAGTGCGGATATGAATATATTAATAACAACGATATTTTCCTACCCTCATGAAGGGGGCCTATCAAGTCATATCACCACGTTAAAAAAGGGATTGAATTCACGAGGTCATAGCGTGGACATTTTGTCTTTCTCACAATTACCCTCATTTAAGAAAAAGTTGCTCGCCCAGGCTCCAGGTTTTTTATTAAATAAAGTAAAACACGGGAGCGGGCAGCTGTTCAATGATCGACAACGTCTGAAGTTATTGACCTCTTCTATTAAAAGTTTGAAAAAAAAGTATGATGTCATTAATGCACAGGATATTTTCGCAACGCTTGCCTCCATTGAATCAGGAATCCCAACTGTGGAAACAGTCCATGGGTATTATTCATTTGAGGCGGTTAGCAGGGGGGCCATTTCTCCTGACAGTATGGAAGATTTAATCATTCGCGATTTTGAAAGAAAAGCCTATCAGTCTGTTGCAAAAGTAGTAACCGTCGATCACCGAATTAAAGACTATATTAACCATTTAGCACATATCGAAGCGGAAACAATTAAGAATTTCATTGACGTGGCTGCTTTCAAACCCGAAACCACCGACCGGAATGAAACTCGACAAGTCTTTCAAATCCCCTTACATAAAAAGATGCTCTTTGTTCCTAGAAGAATGACAGAAAAAAACGGCGTTATTTATCCGATAATGGCTCTTCCCGAGGTACTGAAAAATCATCATGACACTGTATTAGTCTATGCCGGGACAGGAGAACAGCAAGCCCAACTTGAAAAAACGATAACCAGGCTCAAATTAACAGATTCAGTACTATTCCTAGGTTCAGTGCCTTTCGAGAAAATGCAAAACCTGTATGGTGCTTCAGATATCGTACTCATTCCAAGCGTTCATTCACACGGGGTAGAAGAAGCGACCTCCATATCTGCTTTAGAAGCGATGAGTTCCGGTTCACCTGTTATTGCAAGTGCAGTCGGAGGCCTCAAGGAAATTCTCTCTGATGGAGAAGATGGTTTGCTCGTGGAGGAGAAAAACATCACAGCACTATCTCAAGCCATCTCTACTCTGCTTAGTGACCCAGTACGAGCTGCAAAATTAGCCGAAAAGGCAAGATATAAAATTGAAAATGAGTATTCCCATCTAGCCGCTGCCGAGCGGTTTGAGAAGGCTTACCAAGAAGTGGTGAATTCAAAAACAGGCAGACCCAATACTTGAGTCTGCCTGTCACTTTTATACCGTTGTAGAACTACGCTTGTTCATTTGATCTTCGCGGTATTTTTTCTGTTCTTTTTTAGACATTGCTTTATATTCTTTCAAGAATGCTTCATATTGCGGCATAACTTCCTTGATGGGGCCGTACGCTTTTACTTCTCCATATTCAAGCCATAACGCCTTTTGACAGAATTTCTTCATCTGACCGATTGAATGGCTGACGAAGAACATCGTTTTGCCTCTTTCCTTAAATTCATTCATCTTCTCTAAACACTTTTCAGCAAAGTTTTTATCCCCAACTGATAAGGCTTCATCAATAATCAGGATATCTGGATCAATATGAACGGAAATGGCAAATCCAAGCCTTGACTTCATTCCACTTGAATAAGATTTCACCGGTTGGTTAATGAACTTGCCAAGCTCTGAAAACTCAATGATTTCAGGCTCCAGTTCGCGAATCTGCTTTTTATCGAATCCGAGCATCAACATTTTCAATTCGATATTTTCTCTACCTGTCAATTGGTTGTTAAGACCTGATGAAACAGCGATTAAAGCTGTTTTCCCGTTAGCTTGCACATTTCCATCCGTGGGCGGGATAATACCAGCAATAATGTTGGACAATGTGGATTTTCCGGAACCATTGACCCCGACAAATCCGATTACATCTCCCTTTTCCGCTTCAAAGTTAACATTTCTAAGAGCATAATACTCTTCTCCATAGCTTTTAGGCAAAAGAAGATCCATCAATTTTTCTGAGTTTTTATTATATAATTTATATTTTTTCGTTACGTTTTTGACAACTACCGATTTTTCCATCTATTCTCACTTCCAGTTTACTTAAAGTCAACAAAGCGATCTCTAAATCTAACATGCAGCGAGGAACCTATCAAAAATAAGACGATTACGACTGCCCAGAAATAAAGCGTATATTCCCAATTCACTATTAGGTACCATGATTCCCCCAATAACGAAGCTCGATACCCTTCAACAATATAATATAGAGGATTTAGCTTCATGATATTAACGATTACTGGATGATCTTTAGCATCTAATACCCAAAGGATTGGTGTTAAATAAAACAAGACTTTCATTAATGACAGTATTATATTGTGAACATCACGAATAATGGTTGATAAGGTGGAAGAAATTAATCCAAATGAAAATAACAGAGCCACTGTCGCAACAATATAGTAAGGCAGTTGTATGATGTAAAACGTCGGGAGATAACCCGTAAACGCTAAAAGTATGATGATGATACCAAGCAGCATGAGATGTTGATACAACTTAGCAAAAATAACATAAGAAGGAATGACACTCATTGGAAAACTCATCTTGGACACCATATTCATTCGGGAATAGACAGATTTAGACGTCTGGGTTATTGTCGGATTCACAAAGAACCAAACTACGATCCCTGCCATCAGCCATGGAAGGAAATCCTCGCCACGATTAACCATTATAAACCCGAATACAAACCAATAAATCGCAATTTGAATCATCGGATTGATGATTTCCCACAGGATTCCTAGGTAGTTACTGCTGTTAGCGCTTTTCATCTCGTAAGCAGACAAACGCCTTATCAAATAAAAATTGTTAATTTGTTCTTTTAAAACGGTCAAAGCTGAACTCATATATTACACAGACCTTCCTAAAAACACTTTTTCTACGACACGGCGCGAAGCTTGGCCATCCTCGAGCGCACAAAACTTCTCATGAAATTGATTAGATCCTACAGCATTTCCAAACTCCATAGCCTTGATGCTATCAATGACCGCATCAGACGTTTTTACTAACGAACCTGGTGCCATCGCTTCAAAATCAAAGTAAAACCCGCGAAGCCTGTCCCTGTAATTTTCAATATCATATACATAGAACAACATTGGTCGCTTTAAATTTGCGTAATCAAAGAAAACTGATGAATAATCAGTTATTAATAAATCTGAAATAAGATACAAATGATTGATATCTTCATAGCTGGATAAATTGTAGACAAAACCTTGATACGCCGATACATCCAAGTTCTCAGAAATTAAATAATGAAGACGGAGCAAAATAACATACTCATCCCCTAATTCCTGTTTCATTTGATCCAAGTCCAGTTTTATTTCAAATTTATATTTTCCCTTGCTATAAAACTCATCGTCTCTCCACGTAGGGGCATATAAAATAACCTTTTTCTCTAATGGTATACCCAACTTCCGTTTCAATGAGTCGATTGTATCACGATTATTCCCATTGTACAGTAAATCATTACGCGGATAACCCGTTTCCAGTATTTTAGAAGGTTCAACTTGAAAGGCACGAGCAAAAATCTCACTTGAATAAGCATTCGGAGAAATTAAATAATCCCATTTACTTGATTCGGCATGGAAATTTTCTTTATAACTTTCCGTTGTCGTTCCAGGCATATGAACTTCCTTCATATCTGACGCAAGTTTCTTCAATGGAGTTCCATGCCACGTTTGCAAATAAACCGTGTGATTCGGCTTTGGAATCCAAAGCGGTAACCTGCTGTTCGTTACCCAGTAACGAGCGCGTGTCATTTTAAGTAGCCAACTAAGTGAAAAACGTTTGAGATAGGGAATACCTGCCTCTTCAAATTGAGCGGTATACCTATTATCTACACTCCAATACATTTTATATTCAGAATGGTGACACTGCAAGTATTCATATATTGCACGAGGATTACAACTGTATTGCTTCCCTAAAAAACTTTCAAAAATAACAAGCTTTTTGTCGACTGGAAGCACTTTCGCTGCTATGCCAAAAATGAATTTATATCCTCTAAAAAAAATGGTTTTAACTATATTTTTAAACGCTGATAAAAAGGAAGGTTTACTTGGGATTTGTATTTTTTTATTTAACATATCTTATCTCCCTGTTTATTAAGTAGTAGTAGTGGTTGAATGCTTAAACCCAGAAAATACAGAATCTCTCCTACTCAACAAACTACTTCTTTAAAATATTCCGGACTAAAAATAAGCTCGCCCATATTAGGGAGAGCTTATTTTTGGTGTACACTTAACGGCTACTCCAAAGGCTTTAATGCTAGTCCCAAATTATTTGCCACTGTTGTCTAAAACTCGACATTTTTATTAGAATCTCGCATTAACCATTCAAATAGCATTATGAAATCACCGATGCGATTCTCCATAAATCAATCATCTATGATTATAATTCAATCTGATCTCTATAGATTGATTAATTACCGATTCAATGGTTTTTCTAATGAACTTCTCGGCATTATATGCTACAGCAACTACAGAGACCTTTTTATCTCACCTAGAAATAGTAAATCAATTATCAAAGAATTTATCAACGATTCTCTTTGTTGCTTTACCATCCTCTATTCCACAATACTTTTCTCTAAATAAACTGTACCTTTTTTTGTATTGCATGTTTAATTCATCAATATTGGTAATAGATTCTATAATATCCTCAGTGGTTTTTAAAAATGGACCTGGTGCTTCTCTTTCAAAATCCATATAGAATCCACGAATATTATCTCTGTAATCTTCCAAATCATAAGTGTAATACAAAATAGGTCGACCTGTATTAGCAAAATCAAACATTACTGAAGAATAATCAGTAATCAATATATCACTAATCAGGTAGAGCTCCTGAATATCTGAATAATTGGACACATTCATAACAAAATCTTCGTACCCTTCTGGGATACGGAATTTATTACTAATTACAACATGCATCCTTAATAATAGGATGTATTCATTTCCAAGAACTTCTTTCATTCTCTCCAAATTTAAATTCAACTCAAAAATGAATTTATTGTTTTTAGATGTTTGATTATCTCGAAATGTAGGAGCATATAAAATAACTTTTTTTCCTTTTGGCAACTTCAATTTACCCGCTACAGAGTTTGCAATGACTGAAACATCTTCCCTATAAAACAGATCATTCCTAGGATATCCCGTTTCTAATATTTCTCCATCATAGCGAAACGCACTTTTGAAGGCCTTGGACGCATATGGACTTGGTGATATTAAATAATCCCAATTCTTTGTTGCACTATGCACTCGATTTAAATATCCATCGTCTCTTCCTTGAATATTCTCTATATCAAATTGCATCTTTTTCAAAGGTGTACCATGCCACGTCTGAATATAAGTCGTCTCTTTTCTTTTATTTATATACGTAGGAAAGTTTTGATTATTTATCCAATAGCCTGCTTTAGCTAAATAATAATAATATTCCGGACTTAAACGTTTTATCCGTTTAGTATTCTTATCCTTTATCGGTAAATTACTATTATAAACCCAAATTTTTTTATAGTTATTATCCCTTTTTACTAGTTCTTCATAAATATACTTGGGACTATCTGCAAATTGTTTTCCAATTCCACTTTCAAAAAGAATAAGGTTTCGGTCAACAGGTAGTACCCTAGACATAATTTTATATACTTTTTTCATTACAGGGAAATAAACTCCACTCTTCCTGAAACGATTCAATAAGAATTTAAACATTACATGATTATAGATTTTCTCTATTAACTTTTCTTCTTTTTTAACATTTTGAATCACATCGAAAATTCTTGAATTAGAATGAACATCACGATATTTAATAAAACGGTTAGCTTTATCTATATATTTTTTCTCCATGATAAAATTATTTTTGGCATACTTTTCAATAAAAACGATCAGTTCATCCAATTCATTAACGATTTCACCTGGAAGATCATTATCTAAATCCAAATGTGATGGTCTTTTCCCTATGAAACGGTCTCTATCAAATTGATAGTAAATCACTGGCTTATGCAGGAAGCTAAAGTCAAAGGCAACACTTGAATAATCCGTTATCATAATCGCACTTTCCTTAATTAGCCTTTGAACATCCACTTCTCCCTGACTAATTACCCTAACTGGAGCATCTTTAAAATAAGGCGTGAATTTTTGCATATTAGGGTGCAGGCAAAAAATGATTTCAAAACCGTAATTTTTAGAAAAATCATGTAAAGCCGAATGGTGCACTAATTTCTGATAACGCTCAAAATACTCACTTTCCAAAAATGCTTCATCAGATGTAATCCAATCTCTCCAAGTTGGAATAATCAACAATTGTCGCTTCAATAAAACATCATTCTTAAACAAGGAGTCAAACCTCGAGAGTCCTGTCGTAAACACTTCATTTTCGTTATACTCAAAATCAGTGACAATCATATTCTTTTCGAAATCTGAACTTACTAGAAAAACATCCGTATTAAAGCCTGATGTTGCATGTTTCCCATAATTAGCTACCATATTCTTAGTACCCATAACACCATGTTGAAGAAAAACTTTAACAGCCTTAACCCGCCTTTTAAAAGCAGATGTTCTTAAAGGATACAAATAATCAGGATGATGTGATGATATAACACGTGTCGATTCTAAGGTCTTTTTAATATGTTCCCTTGACTTGAAATAGAGTACATTACCTAGAGGCTCTACGTTCTTAGCTTCCACAGATTTTTCCTCGATCACATAATACACTTCTTTTTCAGGATGATTTTCCCTCATATATTTAAAAAAGTGATATCCAGTATCCTGCGCTTTATAAGTTCTTTCGCCAATAATCCATACATCTTTTTTCTTTTTAAATAAACTCGAGAACCTTCCCCAACGCATTTCCCTTCTTAAATATTGATACGTATCTATCGGGAAGTTAAACACTTCTAATGATAAATTTGAGGCTTTAAAGGTATAGTATGGTTTGACTACAGCAACTGTATTATCCCGGTTAACACTGGTCTGTTTTGTAAATATTTTAGCTCTAGTTGTTGGTCTACCAACCCGTACCATTTTCGGCTCTTCCTGATCGTGCAAATGCAATTTCATATAAATATCAAATACATCATCTGCCAAATCTTCATCGACTAATTGTTCTAAATTTAAATTGATATTATATATATAACGATTCAACCCATATTTCTTAATATTAACTTCCTGGTTATAAATAAAGGATATATTTGCTTGATATTCTTTTTCACTTTGTCTTCCTTTTACTATACCTTCACCTGAAAGAATCTTTGAATTCTTAGTAAAAATTTGCCCATTGATAAGCATTGATTTTGGCTCATAGGTCAATTTTTCAATTTGGGATTTTACTGAAGTGCCAGGTACCTTATTGAAGTGAAGAGATAGATTACCTTTTTTAGTTATAGAGAAAATACTTTGTTTATCTTCATATGTGAAAAAACTTAATTGATCAATGTAGGTTTCCTGAAAACGCCCTAGACGAAGTAAATATTCGATATATAACTCGTCGCCTACCTCCACATACTCGGCTTTATCTTCAATTTTAAGGATTGTTTTTTCGCTCAGTTTTTCAACAGGCACGGAAACCTTGATATAACAGTCATAAATCATTGGTTCCGACTCTTGTAAGTTTTGGTTTAAATCTTTTAGATTTATTTTAAAATCAAAATTAGATGAAGTTTCAGCGATTTTTATCGTTTTAACTTCATTTTCCCTTGAATGAAGCCAAAGTTCTTTTGCGCAATAATATTCTTTTGAAAACTTTCCTTTAATCAAAAGAATATCTTTTTCTTGGACAATGGTCAGACTCTGTTTCAACCTAATTTTAGGAGATTTTTTCACTTTCCTTTTTCTAAGAAGCTTATTTATCATTGTAGACCACCTATAACAAATTATTTAAAATAAATCATTTGCAAATTTACACTCTAAAATCATAAACTTTTTTAACGTTTTTCTCAATAATTAATGAGGTAAACTATCTTTACATAACTGGATGAATTATTGCTTATGGCACGTTTCAATAGGATGAGGTCAATGTTAGGGGATACATTATATAGAAGTATTATGCGCAATAATCTTGATATAACAGCGAAATGGATTACATATTAACAAAATGTACAAGGGTTTCCAAATCTTTTCTATTGCACAGAATTATTCTTCCTACGAAGCGGGATGTAGGTATAGCGGTCCATCTTGCACGTGACAACTTGGTAAATACGCATTTTGGGTCTATAAAGGTTGTACTATAACCCTTGCCTTTACTCAACTAGACACAAAGGGTACCCTGAATCTCTCAGCTTGCTTTCTGTCTCAAGACGAAATGCAATTGGCACATAGCTTCCATTGATAAAGCAGTTGTAAATTTGTTTTTAAACGATAGTTCCCATATTGTTCAGGAGACCATTTATAAAGCAATTTTACGTAGTCTGTTCAAGCTAGACTAAATAATATTTCCCACTATGTATACAAGCTATTTATGACCTTATATCCAGCTATTGAGCCTCCTGGCTGCTTTATTTATCATATAAACCATAATTTCATTTTTACTCACGCGCAATACAGAAAGAATGGCTATTTAAAATGACACCAACTTCTCTTGTAGAATGCCCTAGTATACGAATTATTCGCTTCTAGTTGTTGCGCTTAAGATTACAATGCATCTTATAAATTTGTTGCTAACAACTCGCCCTTACTCGAAACAAGAATGTTATTGTTCCCCTACTGGTTGTACCTATAACTTAATCACCCCTTTCTAAAATAGATTTAACCGCAAACCTAACAGTATCAAAATAAAAAAATTAATGAATATGTACTGACACATTTTCGAGTACCAAAATAACTAAAAGATACTATATAATAGATATTTAAGAATTTAACTTCCTTATGTAATTTATTGGAATATTGTGCTTTTTTCTTGTCCTAACAGGTTTAAAAATTGTTAAACTCATGAATAGTTATCTAATAAACTAATTATTTATTAATATTGTAAAAATTTTGTGGTTTATTTGTAAAAATTTTGCGTTATAATTAGATAGTGAAGCATTATTAAAACACAAACACTTCATATTCATATATATAATGCGTCCAATTGTTCGCCTTTATGCTTCTCATTAAAATATCCTACTTCGACCTTTTCTTAATAAATATAAATAAATATACTTGTACAGGAGGAATAAAGATGAAGAAAGTAATCACGTACGGTACCTTTGATTTGCTTCATTGGGGCCATATCAATCTATTAAAACGCGCTAAGGACCTAGGAGATTATCTAATCGTTGCTATTTCAACGGATGAATTTAATGCTCTAAAAGATAAAAAAGCTTATCATAGCTTTGAAAACAGAAAAATGATTCTTGAATCCATTCGCTACGTGGATGAAGTTATACCGGAAGACAATTGGGCGCAAAAAAGAGAAGATATCGTTCGTGAAGGTGTAGATATTTTTGTCATGGGAGATGACTGGAAAGGCCAATTCGATGAACTGGCTGAAGTTTGTGAAGTTGTATACCTGCCAAGAACAATCGGCATCTCTACTTCTCAAATTAAAGATGACCTTTTACAAGTTACAAATGGCTAAAGAATTCGCGATAGGGATTTATTTATTTTGCTTCAAAGTGATATTCTCTATCTTTAAACTATTTCCATTAACTGATAAAACAACCTTTGTCACATCCTTCGGGGACAATTGTCAGTACATTGCAGATGAAATGGACAAGCAGAACCTTGCTGTACAAAAAGTATTTTTAATGAAATCGAGCAGTCATATACAAGTGAAGGACGATGGAAAAACCATCGTCCTTCCGTTTGAAACGAAAAATATAATCGCCATGATTCGGTCGATTTATCACCTGGCTACTTCCAAAGTAATTATCATTGATAATTACTTTGGTTTTCTTTCAACCACTACATTTAAAAAGACAGTGACTTGTGTTCAAGTATGGCATGCGGCCGGTGCCATTAAGCAATTCGGGTCGAAGGATCCTTCGATTAAAAGTCGTTCTGCCGGTGCAAGAAAAAGATTTTTGGAGGTATATCAAAAATTTGATTATGTCACAATAGGTTCCGAGAAAATGGCAGAAATTTTTCAGGAAAGTTTTCAATTACCGAAATCCCATATTCTTAGAACTGGGATACCTCGGACTGATTTCTTCTTTAATGATGAATCTAAAAAAACTTCACGTAGAGCGTTGTTAGCCATGTTTCCTGAGCTCGAGCATAAAAAAATCATGTTATATGCCCCCACATTTCGAAATGATGGCTTAAACACCGGAGAAATTGCACTCGATTTAGAATTACTCTACAAAGAACTGCAAAGCGAAAATTACGCGTTATTGTTGAAACTGCATCCGGCTGTAAAAGCAGAACATGATTTACAACATAAATTTCCCGGATTCGTATATCCAGTCCATAGTGATTTTCATGTGAACCAACTGCTAATTAGCACGGATCTTTTAATAACCGATTACTCTTCGATTCCATTTGAATTTTCTTATTTAGAAAAACCAATGATTTTCTTTGCTTATGACTTGGAAAAGTACGAGAAAGAGCGCGGATTTTGGGAGGATTATTCCTCTTCCATGCCCGGACCGGTCGTATCTACCAATGAAGAGCTCATTAAAAAAATCCGGAACGCTGATTATTCTATAGAAAAAATTGAGCCCTTTAAGCAAAAGTGGAATCAATACTCCACTGGAAATTCAAGTGAAAAGTTAGTAGATTTTCTCTTTCACAATTCAAAATAAGAAAATCATTAGATAAATTCTGATTTTCGATAAAAATAGAGCAACCACTCCGTAAAACACGGAGTGGTTTTTTTATGTAATAAACCATCGACAATCAGTTCAAATAAACAAACATTTAAAAAAGGAACGAAATTATGGTTGTAGCAAGTTCTATAGAAGAAAATAATTCTGCTAATTTGTTCAATTGGTATAAGATCCAAATTTCAGGATCAACCGCCATTTGGTATGTCGCTTTTTCCAATAAACGAAAGAAAGGATACCGTCCAGGAACCCTTTTTTCGTTTTTATTTATTTATAATTGTAGATCATCATATACGCACAAATCTTCAATATCTGCAAAATGTGAAAAAAGACTCATAAAATAGAAAATATTGTAGATTACAATACTCAAATCCCACCAGTATAAACCAGTAAAATACTACTATCTTCCCCTTGTAACAAAAATGTAATATAATTTTTACCAATTAATTTGATAGAATAGGGAAAAAGACATATTTGAGGTGGAAAACCGTGAAAAAGAGTGTTGTCGCATTTTCGACATTAGCTATTCTATCATCGACGTTTGTTTCTCCTGCCCTTGCCAGTACCTATACAGTTAAAAGCGGCGATACCTTAAGCAAGATCGCTCAAAATCATAATACTACGGTGAAGGACTTAAAACTTCTTAATAACTTAAAAACAGACCTATTGAAGATTAATCAAAAATTAATTACACCCAACTCCAAAACAACAACAACCACAACAGCAAAGTCTGCTTCAGTTTCCGTAGAAAAAACAAAGAAAACCACTTATACCATTGTTTCTGGAGATACTTTAACTAGAATAGCAAACAAACATAACCTTACACTTGCTGAGTTAAAGAAGTTAAATAACCTAAAATCCGATAGAATTTATGCAGGTGCTAAACTTATCGTATCTAGTTCCACTACTTCAACTACTATTGATTTACCTAGCAGTTCCAAACCATCAAATGTTACATCGCCCCCAAAAATATCGGGTACATACGTTGTGGTAAAAGGTGACACACTTTCAAAAATTTCAAAAAAGACTAACTTAACTGTGGCTGAACTTAAATCAATAAACTCGTTAAAGTCCGATCTAATCAGAATAGGCCAGAAACTAAAACTAGTTAAATCAGCCAATACAGACTCTACAGATCAAAGCAATGAAAAAGTAGATACACCACACTCCGGTAATAAGGTAGACACACTCGTTTCTGAAGCAAAAAAATTAATTGGTTCCCCTTATTCGTGGGCTGGCGCTTCCCCCTCAGGTTTCGACTGCAGCGGATTTATTTACTATACGTTTAAAAAAGCTGGTTATAAAGTTTCGAGGCTTTCCTCTTCCACTTATTATGATATGGGAAAAAAAGTTACTTCACCGAAGTCTGGTGATCTTATCTTTTTTGCAACTGGTTCGAATAGAGCAGTCGTTAGTCATATGGGTATTTACCTAGGAGATGGACAGTTCATTCATGCCTCTTCAAGTAAGGGAATAGAAATCAATACCGTTTCAAACTCTTACTTCAAAAGTAGAATCATTGGTTATAGAAGTTTATAGTGTTTTTTACCAGACTACATTTTAAGATTCTGGTAATTTTATGCAAAAATATGCACTTTCTATATTAATCTATGGTTATTATTATCTCGAAATGGGGCATAGCATGTTAATATTTCGTATATTTTTATTTTCTTTCGTCATCCTCTGCGGGTCTATATCACTTTTCACAGAATCTACTTTTGCACAATCATCGATTGTTAATCCGAATCAAACATACTCTACCGCTAAGATGCTAAACGATATTAAGAAGCTCGAACAAGCTTATCCCGGTATCATCAAAAAAGAAGTTATTGGAAAATCTGAATACGGGCGGAATATATATGCTGTTTCTCTTGGAAAAGGGGATTCTACTGTTTTCATTAATGGATCTCACCATGCCCGTGAATGGATTACTACCAATCTCACGATGAATATGATAGACAAATATTCAGCTGCCTATAAAAGCGGCACCAAAATCAACGGCTATGATGTCAAAAAGCTCCTTAATAATACAACCATTTGGTTTATACCAATGGTCAATCCGGATGGAGTAACCTTGCAACAATTTGGTCTGAAATACTTCCCTGCAAAAGACCATTCAAAAATCATTAAAATGAATAATGGCAGCAAAAACTTTAAACGTTGGAAAGCAAATGCAAAGGGAGTAGATTTAAACAGACAATATGATGCAAATTGGAAGAATCTCGAAAGCCCTAAAGCACCCTCATATAAAAATTACAAGGGCGCTAAAGTGGCGACAGCGTCCGAAACTAAAGCCGTACTTTCATTTGTTGAAAAAATCGATCCAGAAATGACGATTTCCTACCATTCAAGCGGGCAAATTATTTTCTGGAAGTATCAGCAAACAGGGAGCCGCTATACTCAGGATTATAAGTATGCCAGTAAATTAAGTAAAATAACCGGCTACAGCCTTGTTAAACCAAGATCGACCGGAGGCGGTTTCGGTGATTGGTTTAACAAAGTAGAAAAGAAACCAGCCTTCACCATTGAAGTTTCTCCAGCTGTTGGGGAAACTAATGTACCTCTTAAACATTATTCTAAAATTTGGAGTCAAAACGCAAGCATTGGTCTTTATACAGCACAAGAAGGCTACAAGCTATTTGATACTCGCAATACTGCAGCCAGTGATAAAGTAACGAAGAATATTAAAACGTACAATAATACAGCGGCTAAGTTGAAAAACTATTACTCTCAAAACAAATTGACGGTTACGAGCACCCATAAGACACTATATGACAAAACGGTTAAAGAAATAAAAAAACAAGAGAAAGCAATTGCCAAGCTTCCAGCGAAATATCGGACAAAACCAAATGCGGCATTAAAAACGACCAAAACCTATCGTGATTACTCCCTAGCCTACATGAATGGAATTAAGGCAGGAGACGATCTCGTCTCAGCTAACAAGAAGCTTACCGGTTATTTAACTGCAGGAACTTTAAACGATACAACGCTTACTCTCTATAATAATTCGATAAGTCAGATAACAATAGTTGAAAGTAAAATCAAGAAAATGTACAGTAAAGATGTCCAAAAACTTGCCACTGCCAAATATGTCACCCCAGCTAAAACTAGCAATAAAAACATAGGCTATGACTTAGCCAGATATGAGCTATTATTAAAAATGAAAAATGATTTAAAAAATGGAAAATATGATGAAGTTAAAGCTAATATTTCAAATTATGAAAAATTATTTTCGACTTACTCTTACAAAAACACAGAGATTCAATTATCGAACATGCTGCAAGCCATTAAAGATGAGATCCTGCAACTAGAACCAGAAGAGCCTGAACAACCTGAACCACCAATTGAAGAACCAGGAGAACCAGGAGATTCAGATACAGCTCCTGAAGCTATAGAGGGCGACTCAGCCGCCCACTAATATTCCACTAACAGGAAATCGAAGGAATCTTGTTACTAGGACTCCTTCGATTTTTTGAATGGAAATAGGTAAAAATACACTGTAAGTACAAAAAGAAACTATTCTATTCTTAACAAAAAACAGGTATAGTTAAACATACCAACTAGGTACTTTTTCATACTTTTCCATTTTAGTGGAATGGTTCAGGGAGGAATTAAGATGAGATCCGAACATAAAAAAAAGAAAAAGAAACGAAAAACGTTTAAAATAATAGGGTTTACCCTTCTTATCCTTTTCATCGGTGGTGGCGCTTATGCGGCCTCTGTTTATCAATCCTTGGCAGGTGCAATTCATACTATGCAGGGTGCGGCGCATAAAACGGACAAACGTGTAGATGATATCAAATTTAAAAGTCAGGACCCTTTTTCACTGCTTATACTTGGAGTAGATGAAAGAAAAAATGACAAAGGCCGTTCAGATACGATGATTGTTATGACCATTAACCCTAAACAAGAATCCATCGAATTATTGAGTTTGCCCCGTGATACACGTACAGAAATAATCGGTAAAGGTACGAATGATAAAATGAACCATGCCTATGCATATGGTGGCGTGAATATGTCGATAAACACAGTGGAAGCCTATTTAGATATTCCGATTGATTATTACGTCAAAATGAATATGGAAGGCTTTCAGGATATTGTAAATGCTGTGGGTGGCGTCACGGTAGATAATGATATGGACCTTGCCTATAAAGGATATAGCTTTAAAAAAGGCACTATAGACTTGGATGGTAAAGAGGCTTTAATTTATTCCCGAATCCGTAAAGAAGATCCTCGCGGTGATTATGGTCGCCAAATGAGGCAACGTCAAGTTATACAAGCCGTCATGAAAAAAGGAGCAAGCCTATCCACACTTACCAATTATGACGATATATTTGAAGCCCTTGGTAAGAACGTTGAAACCAATTTAAGTTTCAATGAAATGTTAAGTATTCAAAAAAACTACAAATCGTCACTTAAAAATATTGAACAATATACACTTGAAGGTGACAATCAAAAAGTCGATGGAGTTTGGTATAACATTGTTTCCGAGAAAACAAAACTCGAAGCCCAAAACCGTGTAAAAACACATCTTGGATTATAAAGAAAGAGGATGGCTATTATTAGTCATCCTCTTTTCTGATATTAAAAAACGCTTTAAATCAAGGTTTACTTTATTAATCAATCGTTTGATTAAAATAATCGGAACGGATAACTTGGTCACTCATATCCACATCTTTTTGGTCTTCCGGTAAAAACTCTTCTACTCTCCCCTTTCCATTTATTTTCATTTGGGCACCATAATCCCCTTTTAATATCAGAGCTTCTCCCTCTTCACCATTAAGCATGGTCTCTCCAAAGAAAGAAGAGCTTTGAATGCCAAGCAAATCATATAATGTTGGTAAAATATCGACTTGCCCGGCCACCTTATCAATCGTACGCCCTTGAATATCCTCCTGATAAATAATCACTGGAATGGGCATATACTTTTCGATCCATTCTTCATCGCTAATTTTAATTCCGTAGTACCCTTCAACTTCATGTTTATCTTTTACAAATAGGCCATCATGATCTCCGTAAATAACAATCACGCTGTCCTTCAATTTTCCATTTTCTTTCAAATTCTTTACAAATTCCTCTATGGCCGAGTCTGTATAATGTAACGCTTCATAATATTTCGTAAGGTAGCTTCCCTCTTTTCCTACTTCAGGTTTCAATGTTATCTGATCCGCTGGTAGCGAAAACGGTACATGACTCGTCAATGTCACGAAAAAAGCGTAATAGGGATTTTGTTTATCTTTTAAATAATCATAGCCTTGTTTAAAAAAACTACGATCACTCAAGCCCATCGATATAATCTCATCCTGCTGCATATCCTCAATGGAGATATAGTCATCAAAACCTAGAGCAGGATATGCATGCTGCCGGTTCCAAAAGTTTTCTTCATCACCATGGAAAGCATAGCTTTGGTAATCTATCTTCTTTAATTCTTTAGCAAGGCTCGGAAAATCGTTGTAAGGAAATCGGAAAAAGGTCGCCCCTTGCTTTAAAGGATATAACCCAGTATTCACAATCAACTCACCGTCTGATGAGTTTCCAAATACCGTCTGTGGATATACATGTGGGAAGAATAAACCGTCTTTTGCTAGTTTATTCATAAATGGCGTGACTTCTTGTCCTGAACTCTTTTGGAATAACGGAAAGGCCTGTAATGATTCTACTTGGATGATGATGACATTCTTACCTGCTAATGAGCCAGAATATGTACTATCCTGCTTGTTCTTTTTATCGAAGTAATTAGAAACGGCTCTCTTTTCTTCTGAAGACATTTCATTCTTTCCCGAATCAACAAAGAAGGCATACGTATCCAATACATGATGACCAATTGGACCCCAACTTCGCAAAAAGGTATTCGCCTCATAACGTCGAGTTATATCTACCTGATCGATAAAAATATTTTTTACTGGCTTCAGCCCCGCTATCATCAGAAATAATACAGCCGGTACAAGTGCCATAGCTTTGAGCGGGTATATTTTCTTTACAAATGATTCAGCAATTGGAACGCCCACCAGTAGAAAGACAGCGTCCTTCACTTCCACCATACTGAATATGCTTTCACCAAGCCCATTTAGATTGCTTTTTTGCATCCACATATAGGAAGTGATAGGTGTTGAATAGTAACGGTAAAACCATATATCACCAAGAAAAAAGGCCATTATAGTAAGAAGAAAGACTGTAAAAATAGTACCCTTTATGAATCTTTTCGTTATCCATTCCTTAAGATAGACCAAAAATCCAGCGACACCGAGAATAATTGTAAATATACCGATAGAAAGATTATTATCCATCTTTTCATTCGTATAAATAAAAAGTATGGCCACGATGGATATAGATAAGACCTCCAATAGTCTCTCCTTCAATCGCCGGTTGTTATGCTTCATGCTACCGCCACTTTCCTCTTCATTATTTCCAAGCTCTTTAAGAAGTCCGCTTACATAAGATTACTTATAGATATTACTTATCGTTACCATTTATGAGAAAATACACACGTGATATAGTTAGAATATTATGAAATTAAATCTTGGTTTTCAATTTATCGAAAAGTAAGTAACCCATCTTCTTTACCATTTAATTATCGTACTATAGTAAAGATTGACGGAAATCAAAGTCAAAAATATCCTGTTTTTTTCTTGACTCCAATAAATAACTCCTAGTCCGATTATTAATAAACTCATAAAATAATAATGACTTCATTTCTCATACACAAAAAGCCCTCATCACAGATGAGGGCTTTTCAACTTCACTATTTAGAACTTGGTGGGTATACTTTCCAACGTGTCAAATCGGGATTTTTCTTTGTTACTAGTTCACCCGGAAAAATAAACGTCCATGGCTTGCTTGTATTCGCCTTCACTTCAAAGTCTGTAAGAGAAAAACCACCTTGGCAAACCTGGTCTCCATCTGCATCCTCTACAATCAATGGTAGCTTTTCAATTTTAATCTGTTTGTCACTGCCATTACGAACCAAAACGGTGACTGCTAATTGATTATTTTCTTTCAAAGTAGCTTCTAGTCCCATAAAATTAACTTCACCTTGATTAATCTTTGGCAGTCCGGCAACAAGCCGCTGTAAACTCTCTCGTTGAGCTTCGGAAAGCTGTTCTATCCAGATCGGTGCCAAATCCAATGCATGCTCCATAGATTCCTGATTCTTTAGTTCAAATGCTATCTTCCAACCTTTGTCTGGTATCGACTCCACTAGAATATCTTCCTCTTCAAACATAAAGCTCCACGGCATACATGAAAGGGCTGGTATTTCTCCCATTTCCGTCAAATCGAAGGACTTCTTCGCCAGAACTTGTCCATTTTCATCCAGCAACAATAAATCCACTAATTCAAAGCTTACAGCCTTATCTAATGTATTACGAATAAAAGCCATAATTATTACATCTTCTTCAAACCTTGATAACCGAACTTCTGAGATAGAAATTTGATTCGGTTTTAACAAAGACAACTGTTGATGATGAAACTGAAGTACATATCTTTCCTGTTTGGAAAAATCCGCTTCCTCATGAAAAACCAAGGAAGTATTAATTGCAGCATCAACAGCTGATACGGAATCTTCCACTGTTACCGTGTTACTCTGCACTGCTTCTTTTATCTTCTCACCTCTACCAAATAGGCCCATTACTTCTCATCCTCCTTTTCATCAAGTTCTTCCTCTTCATCATCCAATTGGTTTTTATAAAATTCCATAAAGTTTGTACTGATACCTGACTCAATTTCGACTAATAGCTGCTCAAATTGATCAAGTGCTTCTTTTTCAAACAACATATAAGGGTCCTGTTGACCGTAGGCATTTAAACCAATGCCTTCCTTCACTCTATTCATTTCACCTAAATGGCTTATCCAGTTCATATCTATTTGTTGTAGCATAAAGGCGCGAAGCTGGCTTACCCAATCAACATTGTCCTGAAATGTTAAGATCATGGGTTTTATCTCGTCAAATGAAGCCAGTGCTTTAGCTTTCACTTCAGACCCATCTAAATTTTGCACGTCAATTTCCTGCCAATCTAATGCAAAAAATACAAGGGAGAGCTCTTCAATAAAAGCCTTTGAATTTGGTTGTTCCGTATATTCAGGATAATATTTCAAAACGAGTTGACGGATGTATTTCTCAATATATTCAAAAATAATGGTGAACATTTGGTCAGGATTGAGATTCAAGATTCTATCTCTCATCGAATAAATAATTTTACTTTGCTCATTTAATGCATGTTCTAATTTCAATAAGTGGTTACGGCTTGATTGATACATCTGCTGAATCGTTTCCTGCACCTTTTTTGTAAATTTTTCCGGAGCGGGACCTACCACCATACCATTTACATCCGTTTTGACTTTCTTCATATATCGTTCAATTTCTTCTTCATCATAGTAATCAAACAATTCATCTTCCAGGGAAATGATAAATTGTGTAGAGCCTTGGTCCCCTTGTCGTCCGGACCGTCCACGAAGCTGCATATCAATCCGATTGCTTTCGTGACGCTCCGTCCCGATAATATGAAGACCACCTAATTCCTTAACTTCTTCATCAAGTAAAATATCCGTTCCTCTTCCAGCCATGTTCGTAGCAAGCATAACTTGATTTTTTTTCCCGGCATTGGCGATAATACCTGCTTCGCCTTCTTCCGTTTTTGCATTAAGGATCTGATGTTGAATTCTTTCCCTCTCTAAATGAATAGACAGTGCTTCCAATTTTTCAATGGAAGTCGTACCTATTAGAATTGGCCTTCCTTCTCCATGAATTCGTTTTACTTCCGAAACAATTTTATTGATTTTACTTATTTCATCTTTAAAAATTAAATCCGGTTCATCACAACGCTGAATAGGCTTATTCGTTGGAATTTCAATAACAGGCAGCTGATATGTTTCCCAAAATTCTGACTTTGAAGGCATAGCACTTCCAGTCATCCCTGAAAGCGAGTTATATAAACGGAAATAATTTTGGATGGTAATTGTAGCCTGTGTTTCGTTCTCTTCAGAAATTTCCAAGCCTTCTTTTGCTTCAATTGCCTGCTGAAGCCCTTCACTAAAACTACGTTCTTCCATCACCCTGCCTGTGAATTTATCGATCAAAGAAATCTCTCCATCCTTGACGATATAGTCCACATCTAATTTCATAATGGCATGAGCTTTAAGTGCCTGTGACACATTATGCAATAACTCCTGATGCTCTAAGTCATACAAATTATTGACTCCAAATGCCTTTTCAATCCTGGCCGCACCTTGATCTGTTAAAAAGGTCGCTTTAGATTCGTTAGAAATCTCATAATCTTCATCCTCATTTAATGTCTTCATGATCTGTGATGTAATATGAAAAAGCTCTGCCCCATCACTTGATTTTCCAGCAATGATTAAAGGCGTTCTTGCTTCATCAATCAAGATGCTATCAATTTCATCGACAATCGCAAATTGGTGGCCCTTTTGCACCTTTTCCTCTTTTCGAAAAACCATATTATCACGCAGGTAATCAAAACCGAATTCCGTTCCCGTTCCATATGTAATATCTGCTGCATAGGCTTCACGCTTTGCTGAGGGCTGCATTTTAGAAATATTCAAGCCAACCGACAAGCCAAGAAATTCATGAACCTGGCCCATTAATTCTTTATCTCTGCATGCCAGATACTCATTCGCCGTGATAATATGAACACCTTTTCCCTCCAATGAGTGTAAATAGCTAGGTAAGGCTGCAACAAGTGTTTTTCCCTCACCTGTGTTCATTTGAGCTATGGCTCCCTCATTTAAGACAAAACCTCCTATAAGCTGAACATCATAGTGCCGAAGTCCCAATACACGTCTGGTTGCTTCCCGCACCACAGCAAAGGCATCAACTTGTATATCCATCAAGGTTTTACCAGAAGCAAGGAGACTTTTAAATGTATCCTTCATGCCTCTCAATTCATTATCTGAATATTTTTTATATTTAATCTCTAATTGATTCACATTATCTACAAGCTTATAAATTCTTTTTAAGTCTTTAGAACTCTCATTAAATATCTTCTTCATACTAGTTAACATAGGATTTTCTCTCCTATAATATCAATTGTACAACTAGTTAAATTATATCATATATAGGTATATATTGAACTTTTATCAATGATTACCTATCCATAGCAAATAGCAGTGTGAAAGGATTTTTTCAATTTTTGTAAGACCCTCGTAACAGGAATTTCCGCTGCTTTATCCCAGGCTGTAATCTGGTTCAAACCTGGACGAAATGTAAATCATGCAGATATATCCACATATAAGATTAAACCCTTCCTGATATTAAGGAAGAGTTTTTTTATGGATTTCAACAAATAATATAAAGACTTACACCAAATGGAGGATTACATATGAATAAGACAACTAGAAAATTCATTCATAAACCTAGACGACCTTATCAATTTGGACTACTCGTTCTCTTCTGCCTTATTGGCTTAACATCTCCTATTCAGGCAGAATCGCAAAACACTCCGAAAAATGTCATTTTGTTAATTGGTGATGGCATGGGGTTGGGTGCAATAGACATTGCCAGGCAATTTGAATATGGAAAAACGGGAATTTTACATTTGGAAAAGTTAGAGCATGTCGCTCTGATGCGTACTTATTCCGCTAATAATTTTGTCACTGACTCGGCTGCTGGGGGTTCAGCGATTGCCACAGGTGTCAAAACCAACAATGAATCAATCGGTGTAGATTCAAATGGTTCTGAAGTAGACAGTGTACTGGATGCCTTTCAAATGAGCGGAAAAAAAGTCGGAATTATCTCAACCAATATGGTTGTCGATGCCACCCCTGCTGCTTTCGGTGCCAGTGTATCAAACCGCTGGACAGGTGGCGCACATATCGCGAGACAACTCTTTGATAATCGTATCGATGTTATTCTTGGCGGTGGAGCCAGTTATTTCGGAGCGGATAAGCAAAATGGTGTAGATTTAGTCGCTAAATTTAAAGAAGCTGGCTATAGGGTTACGGCTAATAAGCAAGAACTTGATTCGGTTCAAAAATCAGAAAAACTTCTGGGACTGTTTCACCCTACTTATATGAATTTCAAGCTTGATAAAGAAGAATTTCATTCACAGGAGCCATCACTACCCGAAATGACAACCAAAGCAATCGAAATTTTGTCTAAGGGTGATAATGGATTCTTTTTAATGACTGAAGGTGCACGAATTGACCATACGGAGCATGCTGCGGATATCACTGGGATATGGAAGGAAACAATCGAATTTGATCAAACTGTAAAAGAGGTTGTAGACTGGGCTAAGAACAGAAATGATACCCTGATTGTAGTGCTTGCAGACCATGAAACAATGGGGACCTCTGCTTCTGAAACAATGGATATCAGTGCATTGAAAAGGATCAACGTTTCTTCTGAATATATGTCCAAGCAACTTACTTTCGATAAAAATAATGAAATCAATCCCGAAAGTGTCGGTTCCGTATTTAAAAAGTATGCTCATATATCTCTTACAAATAAAGAGGTCCATCAATTCATTGATAACGTAAGAAAGAATAGAACCCTTGTCTATCCACAACATCAAATAGATTGGGAAATCGGAAGCACAATTGCCAACTATTATAAAGCAGGAGTAGCTGACCGCAGCGTACGGGCAGCCAGTTCCACCGGAGGACATACCGCCAATATGATTCCTGTTTTTGCAACGGGCCCAGGCAGTGAAGCCTTTGATGGAGTCATTGATAATACAGATATATCGCAAATCATCACAAAAGCCGCCCGGGTACCATTTACACCTGGCCAGCATCAAACAAAAGAGGAATGAATTTATTCATACCTCTTTTCAGATATTCTACTGTGTCAAAAGATAGATTTTTTCGGAATTCAAGAGAAATTCTGCGGATAAATATTTCTGCTGTGCCTATCGCAACATTAATCGTTAGATCCTGTTTATATTGTGTTAAGAACCTAGTCCAGATTTTTTCCAGACCTTAAATTGAATGTTTCGACCCACTTTTTGAAAGGTAAATTTTTTGAATGTCAGATTTGTCGCTCTACTGGCTAAGATCCCTCGAATCCGCTACTATAAAACCATCTTATTCAAAAAGACGCCATATAGTTTAAATATGGCGTCTTAAGTAGTTACTTTTTCACATATTCTTTTGAAACATACCCGATTTGGCTTCCATTCTTTATTTTATACCAATTTCCTTGTTGGGCCAGAATCGTCACAGTTTGGTTTTTCTTTAGCTTTCCGACGATTTTAGAAGATGTATTTGTTTTCTCTCTAATATTAAGTACGCTAGCCGTCACTTTTCCGGTTGTCTTCTTGATAGAGATTTTCTTTGAAACCGTTCTTTGATTATTACTTGCATCCTTGGCAGTGATCGTCACTGTATACGTACCGTTGGACACATTTTTAAAGTTCCAGGTAGCTGATTGACTACCTTTCTTTAGCGATTTCGTATCGGTCGGGGTGGCTATCACTTTATCTTTACTGTTCTTGACTTGCACCGTAACTTTAGCTGCTTCGCTTATGGTATACGTAATGCTTGCTTTTTCTGTACTGTAATTTCCTGATGTATCAATACTCGTGATATTCGGTGCCGTTATATCCTTATTTACTTTAAACGCTTGTGTTACAGTACCTTTATTTCCGTCTCTATCAGTTGCGGTAATTTCCGCTGTGTAGTTTCCATTACTTACGGCTTTCGTGTTCCAGGCAGCCACCTGACTTCCCTTCTTCATAGATTTCCTACTAATTGGGGTGGCTATCACCTTGCTATTTTTATCTTTAATCGTGAGGGATACGGTAGCATCTTCATCAATAGCATACGTGAAGTTGACCTTACTATTTAGATAATCTTCCTTAGCCTTCACGCTCGTTATTCTTGGTGCCGTTTTATCTTTATTCACAACAGGATCAGTTTCAGATCCAGTCGCAGCGTTACTATATTCCCTCACTATACTTGTGTTCGGATAATAAAATTCTAAAATCCCCTGATATGTTTGACCCGCTTCTGCTCTGTGTTTTGCTCCATACTGACTTAGTCCAACTCCATGGCCGTATCCAGATCCATCAATTTTAATCTTGGCTGGATCCGTTGATGTTGAATTATCAACTAGATAACTCTTCATATTACCCAGTCCCACCATAGCCCGGATTTTTGAAGCCGCAACATTCGTAAGGGTGACATTTTGCTGTACTAATTTCCCCTTATCATCGGTAAGATCCTTCACATAAAAGTTCAGCTGGATCGAGCCTTTTGTAACCCTGCCTCCAGATGTTTTATCCGTTAAGGTTAGAACAGGAATTTCCGTTATTTTTATTTCCTTTTTGGCATATCCATTACTTTGAAGCCAAGTCTTCAGATTAGGAATAATCGTTTTGTCCTTTTCTTGTACGCTTGTCCACCAATCTTCCGGATTTGATACATCGAGATTCGTTAAATCGATTTGCTTTTTATCCAAGGCTATCATCCACTTTAATTTCGGGTCATATGAATCTTCTTTAATAGACAAATAAGCAAGAGGCTCTCCACTTGTCCAAACATTAGAATTTAATTCAGTCATCCCGCCATTGCTCGAAGAAAAGAGTGCTTCGATTAATTTCCCATCATGCTTGATTACCATACCCGTTGTCTGTTCCACGGCTAAACTAGAGTGGGAGTGACCCTCAGCCCCTCCATATACCTGGTAAGAAACCGTATCATTAATTACCGTAGATTGATAGCGAAGTGCATAAGTACGGGCCGCAATTGCCTGTGCTTTTACGGCTTCAATATGCCATAATGCCGGCATTTCCCTTGGAACCACGCCCTTTAGATAATCTTCAATATATACATGATTGATAGGTCGAATATACTTGCCTTCAACTGTAAATTCCAAAGAACCGGGATACGGACGGTTATTAATGGAAAGTAGAGAATCTTGTTTAACAGGAGTTACCATCATGGAAGAGAATAACCCTTTCTTCTGGGAGTTTTTGTACACCACGAGTTTTCCTGACTCTACTTTCACAGTCAGCTCTTCACCTGCCTTGATAAATACCTCTTTATCAGAAGTTTGATAGTCCCCTGTTGCCGTTAGTGTGACACTTGTTTGGTTTCCTAAGAAATTTTCCAGTTTCACTTTCATCGATGTATACTCTTCGGCTGCCTCTGCTTCATGTGCAGGTAATGTAGAAAAAATGATAAAGAAAGCAATAAAAAGATACTTCAAACTTCTCATTCTAGTTCATCCTCATTTCTTTACCAACCTCTAGATTGATATTCAAAAGATTTCTATATTAATATTGACCCATTTATTAGTCACAACAATTTTACTTTGACATCAACTATGGCTCTTGCGACATTGTACATTGCGATATTTAGTGTAATAGCAATCATAAATATGCTTCTTCATTTTCTGCAAATCTATTTGAATAGCAAACTGTATTTTTCTGATAGAATTCATCATCACCCCAGGTGGGGAGTACTTAATTAACTTTTTATCTCTAAGAATTTGGAGCTTCTTTTAATATACAGAATAGCGAGATGCATAAGAGAGTAACTGATTTTACTTAACGAGAAAAAAATTTAATATCGCTGAGCTCATACGTATAAAAAAACCTCACCGTATTGACGATGAGCTGTGCAAAAATATATCAGCTTGCTTTTTTAATATCTTGTATTTTCTCAGCTTTCCAGATTTCGTTTGCCCACTCAGGGTGGTCAACAAAAGGATTGCGATTATGCTGCCATCTTTCATATATCACATCGTTTCGACGGCGTTCAAAATCATCAACTGGGTCTAATTCATTCCACTCTAATAGAGTGGAAAATTTTCCATGCAATGCTTTGGGATAGGTATTAACTGTATCTGACAGCTCTAAATCAATTTCTCCGTTATCTCCTTCATAGCGGACAGCCATATAGAATATCATTCTCGCAACATCACCTTTAACACTGTTAGGTGGTTCCCAAGAGTCAGTATCATAATAACATTCACATCCACTATATTTTTTGCCGCCATTATCAAAATCAAGATGTCCCCTAACACTATTTACGGTAACATCCTCGGGGCGTAAATGATGAATATCTGTTCCTGGTCCTACACTGGTACCAAAGTCACCATGGGATTTTGCCCAGACATGCTCACGATTCCATTGACCGTTGCCTCCACCATTATTCGACTTTGCCACAGACTTACCAGAGTAAAGTAAAATGACATTGTTTGGATTTTTAGGATCTTCGTCTGTATCTTTGAGTGCATCCCAAACCTTTGCGTATGTCAATTTCGTTTGTGACTTAATAATAGTATGCAATGACGTCTTTAATTCAGACCCGGTCTTACCTTCAGCTTTTTGATAATAGGGTTCAAGCTGATCGTCGGCAGTAACGTTTACTGAGAAAGTAGCAATTGTTTTCGATTCCCACTTGTCTCTTGCAGTGACAGCAACAATATAGGAACCTTTTTTACTAGTTGGAATTGTTAGTATGGACCCTGAGACCGTACCAATTGTTGTGGAATAAGAAAGAGCATCGCTATCTGGATCTGAAAAATGATTGTTTAAGTTTAAACTTACATCTTCTCCAACTTTCACGGAGAGATTATCGATAGTCTTTATTATTACTGGAGGACGATTTTCTTTTGGAATAAAAGGAGAAGCGATCGCTTCTCCTTTTGCATTATAGAATTTTATACCAGAAACATCTATACCTTCTTTAAAAATCCATTTTTGAACATTTTCTGCTCCCCTGATTTCTTTTACATTACTGTTATCAATCAACACTTCCTTGACTTCGGCACCTGAGAAATCAATGACAGTTTCCTTTTTTACTGGACTGATTATGATTTTCGTTTTCTTCAGACCTTCACCAGATAGGGTCGTATCTGTCTTCAGCCAGATTCCTTCTTTGATATTCGAAGTCGCATCAAGTTTGACCAATGAATTAGGTGTTTCAACAACCAATTTTTTTGTTGTGAATCCAACCAAGTCATATACTTTTTGTGGCTGTGGTGTTTGTGTTGGTTTTAATTCTGTTTGAATCAGGACTGGATCATGGTCACTCGCGCGGCCATCAGCTTCTGTAAAGGATGAATTAATATGGACGATATTCACCTTAGTTTCTGCTGCAATATTATTAGAAACAAGAATATGATCCAGAACTTGAGAATTGCCTTGGTACGTATAAGAATATCTTTCTTCAAAAGGAACCTTCTCCACCATGTTTGTTAATTCACTGCCTTTTAATGCAGTTAGTGTCTTAGAAAATTCAAAGTCATTGAAATCTCCTAGTAAAACAACATTTGCATTAGCATCTTTTGATTTAATATCCTTAACAAAGCTGTTAACAATACTTGCAATCTTAAGACGTTGAACTTCACTTTTTAATTCTGGCGGCTGATTTTTCCCAAATAGAGGCTGATCTCCACCCTTCGAATTAAAGTGATTGGCAACCACAATAACACTTTCACCGTTGAATTCAAATTGGGCTGCTAACGGCTTCCTGCTTGAAGCAAATGCTGCATTTGTCGGATCGATTCGGCCTGGGTTTAATGTAAGCTTGCCATCGTTAAAGCCGACAGACTCTGTAGCTTTTCCCTTTGTTCCTTCAGTAAGCGAAACAGTACCTTTTTTATATAAGAAACCTACTCGGATATTCCCACCTGGTGCTCCACCATCTTGCTTATCTTCTGGAGCTATATCAGTAAATAGATACTCTGGTCCACCTTCTGCTTGAATCTTGGCAACCAGCTTTTTAAAGCTTTCAGTCGCATCTGTAGTACCACTATCAGCCTCACCATCATTATCCTGCATTTCTGTTAAACCGATAATATCTGGCGTCTTCAGGTTCTGTACAATGGCTTTAGCTAATTTCGTTAGTTTTTCATTGTCAGTTTTAGTTGAGAAATTCTCCACATTATAAGAGGCAACTGTCAGCTTCTTCGCATCCGGTTCAATAGAAGTAACTTCACGCTTCGTTCCCCCATCTTGTAGTTCAGGTAGCTTATCCTTACTTGTCAACACTTTAAAGTTACTATAACCGTAGCTTACAACACCCGTAATACTTCCATTAAAACTATCACCCGTTTTCGCTACATATTTATCGTTATCAAATTTCAGATGAATTCTTTCTGGGTGGGTATCTGTTTCTGTAAACTTGACTCCACCAGCAGAAGTAGAAGTTTCCATGTTCTTAGGAATAACAACAACTTCCCCATACTCCTGTGGTGCCACAACCTTCGGACTATCAAGCTGAACAAGCATTCCCTCTAAACTTTCGTAAAAATCAATCCCGTCAACTGCTGGATTAAAAACAGTCAATCCATCACTATCAATCTTCCCTGTTGGCGGGGTACGGTCTTTGCCAATTACAATTGGGTCAGGTAAAGCCTGTCCATTTTTTTCAACCGTAATAGCGGATGCACTAATTTCTGTTACAGGAAGATCCGTTGTTGCTTTTTCGGAATATCCCTCCATCACAAACTCTTTTACCGTTCCGCTTACTTTGACCACATCGCCAATCTTAACGCCATTAGCACTTTTGTAAACAAGAATTCCCTCTGAAGTGTCTATATCATTATCAGGCTTTTGATCCTGAATAAAGAAATTATTATTATCAATCGTGGATACGACAATACCCTCTATATCTGTTACATTTTGATTTAAATATGGAGAAGTATGTCCAGCTCCTTGAATATCATGAATTCGGACATCACCTTTTGAAATAGTGTAAGTAAAAGTCGAAATGTTACCATCCGTTAAGCCACTTTTTACCGCAAAAGTTTTTAATGTCGTAGCTTCATTGATTGTAATTGGTTTGGTATAGACAGCGCTGCTTTTCGTAGGCTCCTGTCCGTCTGTTGTATAATAGATTGTTGCATCAGCTGTTCCTGAGGTCAGTGTGACAGTTTCACCTGCTTTAATAAATCCTGTACCAGGTGTTGCAACTACAGTTTGTACTTTATTTGCATCTTGGATAATATCAAGTGTACTTCTTGGAATTAATTGATATACGCCTTTATATGATCCCAATACACCTGTAATTGAATCATATGTTGTACCGGCTGAAAGAAGGGTTGCATCTTGAGGGCGTAATGTAAGGGACTCTCCCTCCCCATCTTTTCCAATAAAGGTTCCGTTTGAAACAGACTCAACTGTTACATCTTTCACCGTTACAAGCTTAGCTTCCTTGCTCTCTTCAAATTGAGCAGCAGTCAATTTTTCTGCAACAGGAATACTTTCTTTTTTAAGAATAGTTACATCTGCTTTTTGAACATTTAACTCTAAGAGTGTATTATAATCAGCTAGCGTTCCTTTTGCGCTGATTTTATCTCCTGCCTCAACAGCTAGGTCTGAACCATAAATAACAATCCCTGCTGTGTCATCCTGGATATAGACTGTATTATTCGTGCCTGATGTAAAAACTGCCGTAACGACTCCAGAAGTAAGGGCTGAACTGCCAATGGTCATTTTTCTTACTTCGGCTATTGATTTAAGTGATATAATTTTATATTCAAACGATGCTATATCGCTATTATCCAAACCTGATGCTAAAGCAATTGCTTTAATTGTCATGTCTTTTGTAATAGTTATCGATTCTGTATATTGAGTGCTTGAACTCGTAGGAGTTGAACCATCAATTGTATAATAAATGGTTGCATTTTCAGTACCTGAGGAGAGCGATACTTTTGTTCCAGCTATCACCCCGCCAGCAGCTACACTGGCTTTGACAGCTTCTGCTTTATTAGGAGAAGTTTCTTCTATGAAGTTCGCCGCAGATAAATCTTTTAGGCCCGGTACTGAGAAATAGGCTGTGAGAGTTCCGGTGAAAAGCACCTTCTTACCCAAATTACCCGGATTTGTCTTTAGTCCGTAAGTAGCCCGATAAGTACCGCTATTTTTCAATTCTACCGGTATTATTTTACTTGGGTCTGTTTCGTCAGGAGAATCGGCAATCGCTAGATTTGTATCTCCTGCAAATTTTGCCGGGTCTTTAGTATATTTGTTTGTTCCTGTTGTATACCCCACGATATATCCCTGCACAGTAGCAGTTCCCGAGTTATTAGCAATCGCCTCTGCAACAGTAATTGGCTCTGCAGCTTTCGTAACGATAGAATTCATTGGTGCAAAAAAGCTTAATATCAATGTGAAAATTAGAATAAGGTTTATCTTTATTTTCCAATTCTTTCTTTTCATTGAACACTCTCCATAATTAATATATTTAGCAAAGGAAAGCCTCCAGCAAAGCCGCTAGAAGGCCTTCCATAAAACTATTAGTCTATGAAATATGTGTTACCAAGAACAGTTACATTTTTAAGAACTACCTTATCAGCGTCAGTGCCCTTCAAGTGAAGATTTCCTGTGATTATAGCATTTTCGAGACTAGATACTCCTGTTATATCGACTACTATACTGCCTTTATGAGTTTTAGGGTCCTCTGCTGTACCATTGAACTCACTTGCTTTCACTTCTGTTTTAGCTTCATCGATGATACGTCCTTCAAGAGCTGGGGCAATTTTTTGGTCTTTCTGTACTTTGATATAATCTTGCAATACTTCCCAATCAACAAAGCCTAGCTCACTTACACGTCCTTCGCTGTATGCTTTTGCAAACATTGTGTAACCATCACCGCCTTTAGCAGTGAAAATATTTGTAGCAACCTGATAATTTTCATCATCTTTTAATTCTTCAAACATTCCATCTTTATAAACTTCCACATTTTGCACGCGAGATCCGGTGGCTTTTGTGTGGTCATATGTGAACCTTAGTCCGGAAACCTGCAGAAAACCGCCAAATGCAGCAGGAGCATCCTTCACGCTTAATTCAAGGGCAGATTTAATCTCTGAACCTTTTAAATCCATTACTCCCAATGAGTTACCAAAAGGAAGAATCTCAAAAATGTTTGCTAATGTAATGTTTCCAGCCTTAATTGTTGTACGAACTCCGCCTCCATTTTGAAGGGCAATAACTGTACCTGGTTTGTATTGTTGTGCTTTTGCAAGCATTCCGTCTGCAATAAAGTCACCCAGATTCGTTTCCCCTGTACGTGCTGCCGGATTTCCACCAATTAAGTCTACATCAGCAATGCCCACTACAAATTTCTGCATATCGTCGACCGCTGGCTTGTATTTAGTATTAAGGATATTTAAGGCTTCCTCATCATCTTTAATAACATAGGATTTATCTGCATTTTGTTTATTTAAATCTATTAACTTACCATCATTAGCAATAACCTTTCCATCTTTATCGAACTCTACATCCAATTGCCCTAGATAATTGCTATATTCATTAGCCTGAACAATGACAGTAGGCTCTGCTCCTGCTTCTGTATTAACAACAGTTGGTTTTTCTAATTTATCATGGGAATGTCCGCCGACAATTACATCAATTCCTTTTACTTTTTCTGCTAGAGTCAAATCGTTATCTCCACCGCCATCATTAAAGCCAAGATGGGTAAGTGCAATGACTTTATTAACGCCTTGTTCTTCTAAGCTATTAACGGTTTGCTGGGATTTTGCAAGATATTCTTCAAACTCAACCCCCGCTCCCGGGCTTGAGATATCTTTTGTTTCAGCAGTTGTAAGACCGAAAATCCCAACCTTTTCCCCATCAATACTCTTCACGATACTGCTGTATATTTCACCGCTTTTTGCTGTTTGTGTGCTTTCTCCCTTAAAGTAAGATTTGAGATACGTATCATTTGAAAAGTTAACATTTGCACTTACAAATGGAAATTTTGCATTTTTAACAAAATCAGCCAACTTTTCTGTACCAAGATCAAATTCATGGTTCCCAAAAGTCATTGCATCATATCCAATTAAATTCATGAACTCAAGATCAGCTTGCCCAGTATATTGGTTGAAATATAGTGTTCCAGAAAAGACATCTCCTGCATCTAAAAGCAAAGAGTTTTTGTTTTCCTTTCTTACTTCTTTAATAGCTGTAATGCGCCTAGCGATATTATCCAAATGTGCATGTGTATCATTTGTATGCATGACTGTTAATTCAAAGTTCTCATTAGTAACAGTAATTGTTTTGGTTGCCGAAGTTTTAGTAGCTTTGTGAATTAATGTTACGTCTATTTGGTCTCCTGCTTTCAGGTCATTCGCTCCATCAACTTTTGTTAATACGAGTTGACCATCAGTGTTTGAAACTTCTTTTGCTCCTTTAACACTTACTTCAACAGTCTCAAGCTTTGTTACATCTTCACCATATTGGTTAACAACCTTATATCCAACGCTAACTTGCCCACCTACAATTGGAGCTTTCTCAGAAAGAATTTCGATACCTTTTACTTTTTCATCTTCTGTTTTAACCGAACCAGAAACTACTTTGCCTTGAACTAAACCAGATACGTTAACAACGTATTCACCTTTTGTAATTTTAGATGTAAGTTCGATTGTTGCTGTTTTCTTGTCTTCGCTGAAAGATACTTTTGAATAGTTAACTTTACGTCCGTCCTTTTTCAACTCAAATAATGCTTTTGTATCATCAACAGCATTGTTGAATTTAACTTCTAAGGTTTTAGAGGTGATCGCACTCACTTTCTCAACTTTAACAGTAGCTTCTTTAACTACAACTGTAATTACTAAGTCTTTTGCTTTGTTACCTTTAGCGTCAGTTGCTGTGTAAGTTACTTTGTATACTCCGGCAACATTAGTATCAATTTTAGTCGCTCCTTTTGGCCCTTTAATTTTGTATGTTACGTACACTTTATTAAGCTTGTCTTCTGCTGTTACTTTAGGAAGCTTGAAATTTTCTCCAATTTCTACTTCGAATTTAACTTCACCTTTGTAAGTGAATTTTGGTGCTTCTTTGTCAGTTGCTTGATCATATTTAGTTTGAACTTTTTTTGCATAGACTTTAATTGCTTTGCCTAAGTCTTTTTTAGTATCTACTTTAATTTTCGAAGCAGTTTTAATTCTATCCGCTGCTGTTTTTGTATCTCCTTTATTCAGCCAGTACTCTGCTTTTTCATAGTAATAGTAAGCTTTGATTTCTCCTTGCAAAGCAGTTTTAGTAGCTGCTGTGAATTGAGCGTAAAGAAGTTTTTCAATTTTCGCACCGTATACAGTGTCTTTAATATTTTTGTCTGTTTTTTTAACAGAAGCATCAAGAGCATTGTATTTATTCTTTACATCTGTTGGCTTTTGAGCAATCGCAGCAGCGTTTAGTTTAGTAAGATCACTTTTAAGCGTTTTTTTAGCTTTTTCAGCTGCTTTGTAGCCTTTTACATAGCCTTCAGCACGTGTGATATATTTTTCGTAACCTTTAAGTTCTTTGTAATAAGCATCTTTCTTAGCTTTGCTATTGCTTGAATTTTTTATTGAATTCTTCACATTCGTGTATTCTTTTTTAGCAGATTTAATTTGTTTTTCAACAGTTGTCACGTTTGCTAATTTTTTAGCGTCGAAGTAAGTGCTAAATGGTTTTTTCATTGCTGCTTTTGCATTTTTAACTTGAGTGGCAATGCTAGTAGACGCCTCTGATTGTATTGGTGCAACAGCAGTGAATGCTGATGCGGCAATTGCAGTTGCCGTTGCTAGTTTAATTGCTTTCTTCTTATTCATATAGAAAGTGTTCTCCCTTCAAATATCTAAAATAGTGCTCTAGGTACTAATAGAGTAAAAAATAACAACGACTTACGAAACAAACAATTCAGCACTAATTAACCCCTTCTCAACTCCTATTTTAAGTACCAATGTTAAAAACTAGTTCTATAAAACTATATAAACACAATATTTTTTGCCAATTTATCCTTGTAAATCTACAATAATACAATTATTTTGAAATTTCTACCTCTTTTATAATAATTTTAAGTTAAAGTTTTTGTTATTACTTCCAATTATCTCTCTATTAATTAACTATAATTTGTGATGATTTATTATTTCATTAACTAATATTTAAAAGAGTTTTGTTTTTATATGTTATCAATTTGTAATAGGAATATAGATACATAAAAAAGGCACCTACTACCAGTAGGTGCCTTTCCTTATTCATTTCAAATATTTCTTCAAGATCGGTTTCATTTGATCGACAGCTAAATGACTCCCGCCGCGTCCTTTTACATCTTCAATCATCCATGCCATAAGAAGTTCTGGATCTTCCGTGTCCATAGCGACGAACCAGCCGTTTTCTGTTCCGTTGGAGTTTTTGGAAGCCTTTATTTCAGCGGTTCCCGTTTTGGCTGCGATTTTGATGCCAAGATCATTTATGCCATGACCGCTTCCCTTAGGATGTTCCACTACTTGTGTCAACATCTTAGTGATCTGATTCGCTTGATCAGCTGATATGACTTTTTCTTTCCATATTTTCTTTTCAGTTTTATTGCCTGTTATTAACGAAGGCTTAAGGATGTTTCCTTCATTTAAGAATGCTGAGTACGTCATAGCCAAATGAAGCGTACTCATTTGAACTTGCGCTTGACCATATCCAGCATCTGCCAGGCGCCCTTCACTGTCGACTTTACCAATGCTCGATGCTTTGATCGGGTAGTCGTAGTCCAATGCATCATCAAAGCCAAATGCTTTGAGTCCACTTGTGAATTTGTCCTTACCTAGGCCAAGTGCTTTTTGGGCAAAATAAATATTATCTGAATAAATTAACGCTTTTTCCATATCGATTGCTACACCGGGATCAGCGACTCTTGTGATGGAATGGTCTTTCCAAGTCGACTTGGCCCACGTTTTCCCTTGGATATTGATTGACTCATTCGGATCCACACCATTTTTCAAAGCTATCGCCGCAGTTATTGCCTTAATAGTTGAACCAGGTGCAAAGGTTGAACTGAATCGATTCAGAAGCGGCTTATCCGGATCTTCTTCAAGCGCTTTTTGTTCGGCTTTTGTTATTCCGAATATATATTTGTTTGGATCAAATGACGGGCTTGAGACAAGCGCCAGTGTTTCGCCGGTCTTTGGGTCAAGTGCTGTAGCTGACCCTGCTTCTTTTTCGTATTGCTTAAAGATATCCTTTTGAAGTTCAGCGTCAATGGTTAATGTAATTGTTTCTCCTTCTTCAGCTGGCTTTTCAGCTATGACTTTTTCTTCGCCATTTTCTGTCTTAATATAGATTTTACCGCCTGGCTTTCCTTTCAGACGTTCTTCTAAAATTTCCTCGAGACCACGCTTGCCGATAACGTCACTTGCGGTATAGCCCTTGCCTTTCAATCTTTCCAGGTCTTCCGCTGACGCCTCACCGACATATCCGATTAGGTGGGCAGTAGCATCTTTATAGGGATATATACGATCCTCTGTATTATTGACCGAGACCCCAGCAATGCTTAACAGTTTTTCCAAGGTTGCGGTGTTATCGGATGACATTTTCTTGATAGGCACAAAATAGCTAGGCTGCACCCATGATTGGTTCAATTTCTGATTCACTTCATCCGTAGACATGTTGAGAATTCCAGCAACCTTCTTAACAGTCTCAGTTTCATTGGCCATTTTCTCTGGTACGATTCCTATTTCTGCAACGTTACCATTCATTGCAAGACCACGTTCATTTCGATCAACAATTTCCCCGCGTATTGCAGGGTACGATTCAACTGAAATTTTTTCATTAGCTTCTAATTCAGGGAAGATATAGCTTTCATCCCACTTGACGTACCAATTTTCTTCCTTATCTCCCTCTTCTTTGACAAGGGTTGCCTTATGATCAGAGCTAATCGCTCCCGCCATTGTTTCCATATCAACTGTATAGGCAAGATTTACTTTTTTTGCATCTTTATGATTTTTTTCTTCTTTTGGCTTTTTATAGTCCACTTTTAATTGGTCGACCTCAATGCCCTTATAGATTTTTTCATAGCGCTTCGCAAATTCATCTGCACTGACTTTTTCCTTTGTATCAGATGACAGATACTCATACATCTTCGTATAATCCTGTTTATTCCAAAGCTTCGTGTAAGCCGAAAAGCGCTCTTCTGGACTAGGCTCATCCGAGCAGCCTGCCAAAAACAATACGCTCATCAACAAAAAGCTGGAAACTAATGCTAGTTTCTTCATGATTTCCTCCTATTGAATAGTTAGAATGGTATACATATAGTTTATCAAAATATTAGAGAAATGGGGGAATTTGTATGACTAATTTCTTCATTTTACTAATTTCCCGTGTTTATGCTAAAGCAAAAGTCCTGTACCTAAGTACAGGACTCCTACAAATTAAAGCATTTTCTTTTTTCGACTCCTTTTCTCTTGCAGCCATTTTTTCAGGAAGAAAAAGCCCAATAAACTGGAAATAACAAGACCAGTTGTCGTTACAAAGACGGCCACCCATTCATATATGGTGTAATTCATATACTCTTTCCATGTTAATTTCCCTTTCCAATCTTCAATATATAGATTCATCCCGAAAATTCCGGAGATAACGGTGTAAATCGTGAGGATTTGCAAGAGATAATTACTGCTTTTCCCAGCTAGTTTATCCTGATTCTGATAGAGGTAGGAAAGTGTTTCTTTTACTTCTTTATAAAGCGGGGCAATCCTAAAGGTTTCATCCGTCATTTTAAATAGCTCTTTCCCAGTGGCCGTACTGTTGACTTCGGTAAATAAGTATTTTGCGGAAAACTCAGTGATCATGAAGATTAGCTGTTCTGTACTTGTTTGGTCTTTTTCCACATCAATTCGGGAGTGTTCATGAGCCAATTTCAGAAGGACTATTTTATAATAGAAGTAAAGCAACACCGCATAAAAGTGCTGACCGTACATTTCGCTCGCAAGTTGCTGTTCCATCTTGCCTGTCGCTTTCGTGACACAGGCAAAATGATACACGCTTGTTACATAATAGGTTTCCTTCGCCCACCTGTCATACACCCTTTCCTGATAATACCGTTCGATGTAATCTGGATTTGTTGCACCGATATAGGGTTCACCATCACTATCATACCCATTCAGATCACTGGCACGGTACAAATCATTTTTAGAAATATTACGATACTCTGGGAGTGCAATATAGCTAATTACATACATTCTTTCATCGATAAAAAAAGGTAAGCTTCCGAAATAAGACGGATCGGCTTGTTCTTCGTCCATATACTCTTCCAGCGGTGGAAGTAACTCTTTAAAGATAAAATCCTTCACCTGTTTATATTCATTTTTACTACAGCCGATTTTCGTTTTCTCTTCGTCATCGGCAATTGGCTCGAGGATTCGGAACGTGTCGCCAAAATAGAGCACATCATTGTATGAAAGCCCCTCTGGCAACGTAACACGGAGATTCATCATGCCAATATGAAATGGGCATATAAAGATATCAATTGAGTTAATAATAAAAGGGGTATTTAAATACGGTGATTCGAAGGTGCACCCAACATCCAGTTTTTTTGTAAAACGTCGCAATCCTTCCTTCTGCTTTGAACTGCTTGGAAACAAAATCGGCTCAATGTACGGCATAAAGTATTTTTCTAATTTACGGTGTAAAACTTTGTGGTCTCCGTAAAATCCACCTTGCTGATTCATATCTTTCAAGTTCAAAAATACGAAATTGTCCTCTAGCAAATTTTTCACAAAAGTTTCAATCTTATTTCCCCCAAGTGTGAATGGAAAGATGAACTGCTGAAAGGAACGCTTCGTAAGATCATTTTTATTATTTATCACATCCATCATCTATTCCTCCGCTTAAACCGGGATGGCCCAGGTTTAAATCATCTTGTTTCTTATATCTACCCAGGCATACAAAAACAAAACGAAACATATTGTAAAAATAAAGTGGACAAAGTATCCGCCAACAAAAAAAAGATCCCCCAAGCCTGAGCCTGGGGGCCATCGAAGAGAGTCTTTCAACTCTCCTCACTTTAGGGTACTAGAAACTGATGTTTCTAATGAAAATCCGATATTCGGAACATTTTAGCATTTATTTTCAGTAGAATAAAACACGAAAATACACCTTATTTAAGCATTACAGCCTATTAGATGGTAATAAATTCTATTATACTGAGATTTTCAGACAAAAATATAACTATAGGAATATTTAAGTTTTCCCGACCCTATCTTTTATATACGGTCCTACTTATCCGTTAAATTCACGTTTTAGATGAAATGAAAAAGGGTAAAAACCCAGAAAAGGAGCGGCATCATGAAATCCAATAACAACAAACATCAATTCAAATTATTTGAAAAAAATACCTCAAAGCCAAGTGATAGAAAACGAATGAGTGACTTCATGAAAAAAGTGAAAATGAAAGCTCAAAAATCTCAATTAAACAGTAAAAACTCATGACACACAAATGCCATGAGTTTTTACTGTTTAAAATGCAATTTCATTTCCCAGATGGTTGTGCCTTACGCACTTTTTGATACCGATTACGTCCAAAAAATGTTGAATTTTCTTCATAGATGTTGCCTGATATTCATCTACTATAGAAAATTCTTTAATATAAGCGATTTTTTCCTGTATATCTGTATCTATATTATCTTGGTTGTATCCTTTTTCGTTTGATTTTTTGCATGTGTATACCACAGCTTCACCGATCTTTTTGGTTGCCTTATCAAAATAAAAAGAAAACACAATGGCACATTCTTCATCGTAAAAAGAGGGTTGAACTTTCATATTAATATCAATCATTAACCTTACACCTCTCTCCGTTTTGTTATTTATACTATAACAAAATTAATAAAAGGAAATAGGCGTTCCAAACTACGCTTACGTTTCTTCTACCCGTACCAATTGGACCTTTTATTCCCAATTCGTAGATAATTATAACTAAAGGAATATGCGCAAAAGAATAATCTCCAAAAGAACAAAAAAAAACATCTTCGAATGAAGATGCTAGAAAGAGCAAAATTAAAGTTCAATTCTTATTTATATAAGCCTGGAAGTTCTGCGTATAGGCCTGGTAATTCGTTTGGAACAATTACAAAAGCAGCGATGATAAGAAAAGATACGACTAATGCTTTAGTACTTTTTTTCATAGGTCAATCCTCCTTTTTTACAAAAAAATATTGGTTAAAATAGAAATTAATTCTATAGTTATATTTAACCACACTTCTTAAAATCATATATATCGACTACAGAATCTATTTAAACCGTTAAGGACAGGTACATACAGCTTTTACCGATTTTTCATAACAAAATATAACTCTAGGCATATTTTAAGGAGAATCAAAATGGATTTTTTTGCAGTTGGACAAAAAATAAAAGAACTACGCAAACAAATCGGACTTTCACAGGAAGAGTTAGCATCCGGTATTTGTACACAAGCACAGATTAGCAAGATTGAAAAAGGTGATGTCTATCCCTACGCGTCCACTCTCTATCTAATTTCTCAACGCTTAGGAGTGGATGTGAATTATTTTTTTGATATTGGCATGACCCCTAGACTGGATTACGTAGAAGAAGTGATCCATCAACTAAAAATAGCCAGAAGAACCCGAAATTATGAGGAAATGCAACAAATTGTGAAGACTGAGGAAAACAGTCCACTATTTCTTCAGAACAAAAAGAATCATCAGCTGATTCTTTGGCACAAAGGCATCTATGAATACGAAAAAAATAAAGATCTAGATAAAGCTATTGAATTTATTAAACAAGCCATTGCTATTACTCATACTACGGATAAAATTTATTCGGAACGAGAGCTCGAAATTTTAAGTAGTCTCGGAGTGATGTACGTTGCCGAAGAACAATACGAAAATGCGTTTGCATTGCTTCAGAAGGCACTTGATCATTTGAAAGCCCTTCCTATCCTAACAGATAAGACGCTAAAGACACGTTTATCCTATAATTTTGGTAGAGTGTTAACACGATTAGTCCGATATGAAGAGTCTATTACATGCTGCCGCGATGCGATAAAATGGTGCTTGGAACATGATCAATTATATGCTTTAGCCGATTTACACTACCATTTAGGCTACAACCTTGAACTGGTAGGTAACTATAAAGAAGCAAAAGAATATCTAGAAAAGTCTGCATTTCTCTTCACGTTACAAAAGAATCATACATTTGCTACGTTTATCAACAAAAGACTGGATAGTTGGAAGAATGAAATGAAAATAAACTAAAACTATATTAAAAGGCCATTCCCCACACGGGAATGGCTCTTCACATTTACGAATTCACAAAGCAAATACACAAGCTCTCATGTCCATATTCCAAAACCTGTATTCCTCCATTTCAAATTCCAAGCCAAAATGAAGTATAATAAAGAGATGCTTCAAAAAACCACTCGGGAAATGGGGTCTGACCCCTATCCGATTGCTCGAAAACCCTATACTTTCAAAGGTTTTCTGGTCTTTTTTACAGATGGGAAATAGGGTCTGACCCCCTCATTACGTATTCTTCGTAATTTTGTGGGGTTTGAAAGTAATGAAGGATTTGTGTGGGGTTGACGTGCATGTTTGGTTTCCCTATTTGGAAGGCTTTATAGCTGCTCCACTTATATTCAGCGGGGTTTTTGACGATATTGGCTTTTACAGGGTTTAAATGAATATAACGGCTTGTAGCAGTGAATTGTTCGATTGATTCGATTAAGACGGAATGATAACGGCCTTGGAAAAGGTGTCCATCGTGGTCATGACGCCTATTGAAGGAGATAGCATAGCGGGAGTTCAGCTAATGCATAATATCGCTGATGGGGTGCTGCATCGTTTCGAGGAGAAGATGAACATGATTGGTCATGAGGCAATAGCTATGAAGCTCGAAGAAATATTTTTCTTTCGTTTCCTCTAAATGATGCAGATAACGAAGTCGGTCCTTGTCGTCTAAAAAAATGTTACTGTGGCGATTGCCACGGCTTGTAATATGGTACATCGCACCAAGGTACCATATCCTCGGTTTTCGAGGCATAAAACATCATCCTTTCCTATTCCGGGAAATAGGGTCTGACCCCTATCCGGTGTTGTTAAAGTACTGATAGATCAATGATAATACAAAAATATAATTTCGGGAAATGGGGTCTGACCCCTAAAGGAGGAGAGTATGGAGCGGGAGTTGTTGTTTGTTGGGGAGCGACTGGCAGGATTTTTGGATGCCGGGAATTCGGATGATTCGGATGTGGTAAATCAAGGGCTTCAATTATACCGTCAGGGGCTTGTTGATCTTAAAGAGGAAGCGGTGGATACAATTACTGCTGAGGTGCAGGATGTCACTCGCTATAAGGCAAGGTTGAATCTTCTCTTCCCTCAGGATGGAAGCTGTACATGTGATTCCAGGTTTATTTGCCGGCATCAAATGGCAGTTTTCTTTTCTGCGTATTCGGAATACGCTAGTGTTTCCGATTGGCTAAGCGAATGGAACGCACCAAAGAATACCACACCCGCCCAAGCTTTACAGCAAGTAAAGCGGGCAAGTGAATTACTTAAACAAGTAGAGGAGAAATCCATTATCTTAGATAAAAGCTATCCATCATGGAAGCAATTCGTGAACGTTACCTTCACGGAACAAGTAGAGCCTCATTTAGGCGCACCAACTTATGTGATTGAAAACCATATACAGACCTACTTTAAACGTCTCAGCTCCAAGGCCCCCATGGAACGGGAATGGAAGCTACTTTATCATTTTGTTACACAATTTTGCACAATGCAGCTGACACTGAGAATGATTCAGTTGCATAAAAGTCAGACGCAAACGATCCGTGTCTTTTATGCACTGGCCGTCGATCTTGCAGAAGAGCTGCATGAAACGGTACAGCCGCTTAGTCGACAGGCACGTCCCTTCGCCTTTGATCCTTTCGTTTTCAGCATCAAAGAAGATGTAGCGAAGCTACTGAATGGCGGGGAAGGCCTAGAATATGAAAAGATTGATCTCTATCGGGAGATTTGGAGCTTTTTGTTCACCACGTCCTCATGGCGTAAAGAGGAACTCGAACGGGTCAAGAGAGAACTTCCAGAACAGTATTTAGGTACGACTGAGCGTACCTCCTATTCTCTAGCAGCGATTCACCTATCCCTGTTAGAGAATCAGGATCATCAGGCGATCGAACTTCTCCATGAATTGAAGAAGGAAGCCTGTCCGTATATCTTTTATTGGCTGACTCTCCTGTCTGAATCAGACAACCGTTCACGGGCCATTCCTTTCATTGAGTTCATCATCGCTCATGTACAGGAGTTTTTGGAGGATCTGTCTGATTATTATCAGCGGGTGGATTTCGTTCGGACCTTTACGACTTTGATTAGCAGCTGCTGCTATAAGTTAAAGCGGACCGATTTGCTTGAAAAATTTTACCGAGCTACCCTTCCACACAGCTATTGGAACTACGCAAATTTCCTTTTTGAACAAGGACAATATAAAAAATGGGTGGAAATGCATATTTACTCAGATATCAGCATTGATTTAATCAGCAGTGAATCCATTAAAGAAGTGGTCTCTAAGGAACCTGAACTAATCCTGCCCCTCTATTACCATGCGGTTCAGGAAAAAGTGTCCTTGAAAAACCGTCCTGCCTATAAGCAAGCTGTTCGCTATTTAAAAAAGATGCGCACTATCTATAAAAAGAGTAAAAAAGAAGACGTATTCGAACGCTATATTCTATATGTAGCCGATTCAACGAAACGGCTACGCGCTTTCCAAGAAGAACTAAAAAGGGGTAAGCTAATCGATGTTTAATCCAGGAAAATTAAAAATCAAAATAGCGGCTCTCGAAAACGGAACCTACGTCCTTGGTGTCGTCAATGAAGAGAATAGCTTTCTCAACACGAATTATATTCGCAGACTGTTATTTAATTGGGATGACGCCAGCTTTTACGGTACTAAAATGACGACCGATACGATAGAAGGAAATCCAGTTTTCATTCTTGACGCTTGGGGTCTGCTCAATTTTTTTGCGAAGGAAAGCTTTAACTCCTTCATTGAATGGGAATGGTCCGAGATTTCCTCTCTTTGCCTGTCTGCAGCACCTGTTCTCCATGAATCCATTGAAGCAGGGATTCCCGTACCGGATTTCACTAATTTACAGTTGGATTCAATCGGCTGGAAGCTGCCGGAAGAAGTAGAGGAGGAATTTGTTCCTTCCTTTTGGGAAGAAGAAATCTCCTTGGACCTTCCTACACATGAAATGGAAACCAATCGAACTTTTATCGAGAAGTGGTATAATGGTGCCGCGAATATGTATTTAAAAAACTACTCACCGATGCAGCATAAATGGAGCGAAGCTGTCGGAGCATTAAAGGATTCACGACTTTCTCCTGAAGAATTGCAGGCCTTTTTCGACAAAGACAGCTGGCAGGAGTGGCTCGGCGCCCAGCATGATCCTAAACCATTCACTATAGGCCTTCGGTTAACTGAGCCCCCGGATGGTGATGGACCTTGGATACTCGATGTCACCCTTCGTTCCAAAAGAGATGAGAATATCATCGAAACATATACAGGAAAAAAACTTCCACGTGGCTGGAATAAGTACGCAAGCGATGTGGTGCGTGCTACTAAACGCTGGCAACTCGTCGTGCCCTGGCTTGGAGAGAATGGGCGTCTAAAAAGAGAGCTTTCGGAAACCGACGCATGGGAGTTTTTGACCGATGCTAGCGAAAAATTACTGTTTCTTGGTGTTGAAATTCTTCTTCCATCCTGGTGGCTAGCCCTGAAAGAGTCCACTCTCAAGGTGAAAGCGAAAGTAAAAAGCCAATCGAATCGGGGCCCCTCTTACGTCGGCCTTAAAGCATTAATGGACTTTGATTGGCGGTTCTCCCTGAATGGTAAAGAGCTCACTGAGGCGGAGTTCGAGGAGCTCGTCAATGAAAAACGCAGACTCGTTTATATTCGCGGCCAATGGGTTAAACTCGACCCAGCTTTCATTAAGCAAATTCAGGAACTGATGGAAACAGCCAATGAAAAAGGAATTCAATTGTCGGATTTGCTGCAGCAAGAGTTATTGAACAGCACAGAAGAGGATGCCGATGATGATTCAGAAAACGACGAAATGCTCCGAATTCAATTTGAATTGAATCAGGAGCTTCGTAAAATGGTGGGAAGACTGCAGGAAACAAAAAACATTTCCATCCTGCCCATTCCTAAGACACTTCAAGGCGATTTGCGTCCCTATCAAAAACTCGGCATGAGCTGGCTGCTTTTTTTAAGAGAGCATGGTTTTGGAGCTTGTCTTGCAGACGATATGGGGCTCGGGAAAACCGTTCAGATGATTGCCTACCTACTTCATGTGAAGGACACTGAAGGAGCCCTTAAGGAGCTCCCTATTGCCTCGAAGGACGAACAAAAGAGTGAACCGATCATTGTCGACGAAGAAAGTAACACGGAGAGCAGCGATGAGGTAGAAATAATTACCTCCATTCCAGAACTTGTTTCAGTTCAATCAGCCCTTATCGTCTGTCCGACATCCGTTCTTGGCAACTGGCAAAAAGAATTAGAAAAATTCGCGCCCACACTTAAGGTTCATCTTCATTACGGATCTAATCGAGCTAAAGGTGAAGCCTTTGCTAAAAAAGCAGCTGGCCATGATATCGTTTTAACTTCATATGGCCTGACCCACCAAGATGTGGCTGAACTGTCTTCCATCCATTGGAGCAGTGTCATCCTTGATGAAGCACAGAATATCAAGAATGCCCAAACGAAGCAATCCAAGGCGGTTCGCAAGCTTAATGGCAGTCATCATATCGCCTTAACGGGTACGCCAATGGAAAACCGTTTAAGCGAATTATGGGCAATCTTTGACTTTATTAACAAAGGCTATCTTGGAACGCTTGGTCAATTCCAGGAAAAATATGTGGCGACCATCGAACGTGAAGAACAGAAGGGTAAAATCAAGGAATTACAGCGCTTGATTCAACCATTCTTGCTTCGCCGGACAAAACGTGATAAAGAAGTCGCTCTGAATCTTCCGGATAAACAAGAGCAAAAGGAATTCGTTCCGCTTACCACCGAGCAAGCATCACTGTATGAACAGCTAATCAAGGATACCTTTACTGATATCGAACAGCTGTCGGCCTTTGAACGAAAAGGCATCATACTGCAAATGCTTAATAAACTAAAGCAACTTTGCAATCACCCTGCTCTTTATTTAAAAGAGACGGAAAAAGAAAACATCCTGAAGGCACCTAACCGCTCTGGCAAACTTGAGAAACTGACTGAGCTTGTCGACGCTGTCCGCGAACAAGATGAAAGCTGCCTCATTTTCACTCAATATATTGGGATGGGCAATATGATGAAGGAATTGTTAGAAAAACGGTATGGCTTTGAAGTTCCCTTCCTGAATGGGAGTGCGAACAAAAAGCAACGTGATGATATGATTACTCGATTCCAGGATGGAGATTTTCCAATCTTCATTCTATCGTTAAAAGCAGGTGGCACAGGACTTAATTTAACAGAAGCAAACCACGTCATTCACTATGATCGCTGGTGGAATCCAGCTGTTGAAAATCAAGCTACAGACCGTGCCTATCGAATTGGACAACAGCGGTTCGTTCATGTTCATAAGTTAATATGCACAGGGACACTGGAAGAAAAAATCGACCAGATGCTTGATAAAAAGCAAGCACTAAACGACGAAATTATCAGTAGTGACAACTGGATCACTGAACTTTCCACAGAGGAAATAAAGGACTTAGTTGCACTTCAATAATGTACTCACACTCAAAAAAAACCTCTCACGATACGAAGATGAATGAGGGCAGGGTGTTAGCTTATTAAGACATAAAAAAAGGGAGAATACATATTCGAGATGTATTCTCCTTTTTTATTCAAAAAGCGCCGATTAATACTGCAATTTTTAACTCTTAAAAACCTTTCATAGCTAGCAAACTAGTCTATAACCTTCTCCGATCCAGTTTATTTAAAGCAATCCTTGCTTTGACCCTGTTCATTCATCAAAGAACCTTTCTTCTAATAGCGTAAGGAATGATTGCAACACGGGAGATACCCATCTGGATCTATGATAGATGACATGACTCTTTATAAATCCTGGTACTTCGATTGGCTTGAACGCTAATTGGTTTTTTTACAATTCTCTTTCACAACACAGAGGCACTAGTGGAGAAGAATATCATTTAAAAAGAAAGGGTTTGAGTTATCACCAGAAATGGAAAGGGAGATAATGAAAACAGATCAAAACTATCCTGTAAGGCTAATACATGAATTTGCATAGTTTTAACTGCAATAAGAAAGGGAAAATTGCATTTCCTCCTTAAATATAGATTATCCAACTGGGTAATCTACTTCTTTTCCAGATTAGTTTAGTTCGAATTCAGATGCCATTTATCTGTTTCAAAACATCGATTTCACCATATAGAGAGCCGTAATCCAGATGATGATTGCAGATGTTTTATTTAATATTCCAAGGAATTTGCCAGACGTATCAACCTTTTTTAGCAATCGTCCTGCAAGACATAATCCATGGAACCAGCACCATGATACCACGATGCATGTTGCCGTGAAAATCGTTTTATCCGTTCCGGAATAAACAAGTGAACTCGAACCGATTACACCTATCGTATCTAAGATTGCATGTGGATTCAGTAGTGATACGGATAAAGCAAATACAATTTGCTTTTTGGTGGACATCTGCATAGTTTGAGCATCTGACCGTGAGTTCGCTTTGGCAAACCAAATCTGAAAACCCATATACAATAAAAATATAACTCCGATTATGATTAATGTAAGACGCAACCAATCATATTGCATGACAATCAACGAAACACCTAAAATAGCTAACAGAATAAGTACTGTATCACAAATGGCAGCTGTGATCGTTGCAGGCAATGCTTTTTTTAAGGTAGGTTGGGTTGCTCCTTGATTAAAAATAAATATATTTTGCACTCCTAATGGCAGTATCAGCCCTAATGCCAATAACAATCCATGAAAAAATGGTCCCATACGAATACCTCCCTCCATTCATATTCAGTATAATGAAAAAAACAAAGGGATTGACCATCCATTTGGTTGGTTTTCAATCCAACCAATTTATAATGAATATAGAACATGAAAGGAGTGGTTTTCGTATGTTTATCGAATGGAGACCAAACCGGCCGTCCAACCAATCTCTTCACCAACAAATAGTAGATTGGATGAAACAACAAATTACACGAGGGGAATGGCCAGTTGCTACCAAGCTTCCATCACAACGCTCATTGGCCGATTCTTTTGGCGTAAACCGAAGTACCATCATTACAGCTATAGATGAGTTGATTGCAGACGGACTATTAGAAACTAAGGTTGGGTCTGGCACATTTGTTTCGAATAACACATGGAATGTGCTCGTCTCCAGCAAACAGCCCGACTGGAAAAACTATGTCCGGAATGGCCTTCATGAACCTAATTTAAAAACGATTCAGGACATTAATCAGTATGAAACAGACACTGCCATCATCAGGTTAGGCACGGGGGAACTTTCTCCATCTCTATTGCCTACAAAAAAAATCGAAAAGACGTTGCAATCCACTTCTTTTGATGCCCACTCATTAGGTTATTCTGAACCCAAGGGTGATAAAAGGCTTCGCCAATGTATAAGTGTTTATTTAGAAACAAAAGGGGTCAACGCAAGCCCCAGCTCCCTCATGATCGTTTCTGGTGGGCTTCAAGCACTACAATTGATTTCAGTTGGTTTACTTCAAAAGGGATCAATGGTTTTACATGAATCCCCTTCCTATTTAAATTCTGTTCATCCTTTTCAATCTGCGGGCATGCACTTAGTAGGCTTATCAAAACAAGGCCGAGAAAGTATTCCCACACAAATAAAGCGCATCAATGGAAGGAAGAAAGCGTCACTGTTTTATACTGTTCCAACGTTTAACAATCCAACCAATACTACATGGACAAAAGAGGAAAGACTAAACCTCTTATCCATATGTAAAAAAGAGCAGATTCCGATTATTGAAGATGACGTATATAGTGACTTGTGGTTTGAAAAGGAACCGCCGCTACCTATAAAATCCCTTGATACAGATGGCCTTGTATTGCACATTGGCAGTATGTCCAAAACATTAAGCCCCGGATTGCGCATCGGATGGATTGCTGGTCCAATAACTGTGATTGAACGTTTAGCAGATATTAAAATGCAAATGGATTACGGGTCCAGTGCTCTTTCCCAACACCTTGTGGCAGAATGGTTAGCAAGTGATCAATATTCAAAGCATTTAGAGTGGCTAAGGCATGAGTTGATAGTACGTAGAGATTTTACATTAACTCTTCTCAATCAATATTTTAAGGAACTGGCTGAATGGCAAATACCTCAAGGCGGATTTTATATATGGTTAAAATTATGTAAACCAATTGTGAATCCAAACCTTTTCAAGCAAGCGATAAAGGAGAACATACTCCTTAATCCGGGGTACATATATGAACCAAATAACAATACACATCTACGGCTTTCATATTCTTACGCCTCGGAGGAACAATTAGCTTATGGTATTCAAACCCTCTCAAAGATCATTCGGCGGTTGATTTAAATTCTTGAAGGATTCAGAAAGCCGACTCATCATGTTGAGACATAAATGGGAGCTGCCTGCAGCCCCATTCTTATTGACTGAACAATCAACAGGCAGTGGTAAGGAATCTTATCGAATTACTTTTCGAAAGTCACTAACCTTTCACTGCTTACTAAGAACTCTAAAGAAGAGGATATCATGGAGTAGTGGCTTTCCTTTTTGCGGCCCACTCTTTCGGCCTGACTATGAAAAAAGAATGGTAATTTCCATGATTGATCATTATATGCTCTAGAATTGTAGTAAGCGCCTCTCCCTTATTCAGCTGATAATCCTCTGAAATTTCCTCAATGGTGATTTTTTCTTGATGAGGGTCATATTTGATTGATGTTTTAGCAATACCCTTTTCAAATAGCGAAAGGGTAACCTCCTGACAAAGCGGATAATCTTGATAGGCTAAATCTGTGCGGGGTACTTTTTCAAATGGAGAATTAACATGTTGAAGTGCATCAAAGAAACTCGGTTTTGTAATTGATAACTGGTCACTTGCTCTTTTTTCAAATTTAATGGTAATTCCGCGACTATATACCTTTTTGTTCAAACCCCTTTTATAATTCATAGATACCCTCCTATTTAGATTGGTTCTTTATACCTAATTCCTTTATCTTCTATTATATTCCTGCCAGAACCCGAAAATAATTTTTTTATCTCATTGATTTCGATATTAGCATGGTGAAAATACCATAAAGCTACTGAAAGCTTGTCGAAGAAATATGTGAAGATTTATTATGAATTACGAACAAAAATACATGTTCTACATATTTGCAAAACATATATTTCTAAAATGGCAGTTGGAAGAAAAGCTGCTCAAACTTCACCTTTTGAAAATTCCACAGAAATTTTTATCATAGGTCTGAAATACGAAAAAACAGCCCCCTTGGATAAGAGGGCTGCCTTACGTTTATTTTTTGGCTTTTTGAATGTTAAATACTTTCTTCGATTCATTTCCGGCAAGATCGGTTACCTTAAATTCAAACTTATTGTTGCCTGGTTTAAGCGGTAGTTCCAAATCCTCTATCTTCTTCTTATAGGAACGCATTTTGTATGGTTCCTTGAATTCGTTATAGAATACTTCGCTTCCGTTCAAATAAAGGCGGATCTCATCGAAATTATCCTCTACTGTCACGTCCACTTTTGGATTTGACCCTTTGACTCCCACAGTTGCTGGCACACCTTTAACCTTTAAACCTGGTTTTGTTGTATCAACCATAATCGTCCGCTTAAAGGAAACCGTGTTATCCCATTTGTCTGTTGCTTTAACAGTAAAGCTTTGGACGCCATCCCCAAATTTCTTTTCAATAGAGAATTCATACTTATTCTTCGTTTTGTTATACGTTACAGGGACCTTTTTATTGTCGATTGTAAATTCCTTTATTTCCGACGCTTCTTCAATTTCACCTGTTATTTTGATTTTATTTTTATTGTTCACGCTTAAGGCTTCAGGACTTTTGATCTTAACAGCTGGTGCATTATTATCGATTGGAGCTGAATCAGTGGCCAATTCGGTTTCAGCTGCTTTTTCATTACCAGCGAAGTCTATTGCCACGACCTGTACCTTTTCCCCTCTTACATCAGGTAGAGTGAATTTTTTCGTATTCGCTGCAAGGGGCTCTTTAAGGATAGATTCACCATCGATTTGTACATCGTAATAGGCAAGTCCTGAACCATTTAAATTATCCTTACCCTGGATGGTTAATACCTTACCTATTTTCGAAATCTTAACTGTCGGTTCTAAGGTATCTACTTTGATAGGCATTTTATACGTCTGCCATTTTGCACCCTCGTAATCTATCATCGCTTTGATTTCAAAATAATAGACTCCATCTTTAGCGAGTGCATTATTAATTTTACCATCCCATTTACGGGCAGGATCAAGAGAGTAATAGGACCCTTTTCCGCCATCATAATAGTCCTTACGCACATTATTCTCTGTTCGAAGTTTCCGAACTGATTTGTTTGCACCATTCAATATATTGAATTCTACCTTTTTCGCATTCCTTAAGAATGATAGGATCGGCACGAAGTCATCCTGTGCTCCATCACCATTCGGGGAAATCGCAATATATTTACTATTAAATGTTTTTCCTGCAGGGTCGTACCCAAGATATGTGAAATCTTTATCTGCTGTCGAAACTCCTCCTGCCATGCCATAGAACGACTCTTTATCATACTTAGTTCCATCTAGGATCGGAGCCTTGTCCCATTCTCCTTTAAAACCTACATACGGAACATGGAGTTCTGGTTTAGTGTCAGTTGGATCCTTCAGTGTCACGAACCCTTCAACAAAATATCCATTTGGGAAGACCTTGTCAATGTCTACAAGAGTCTGAAGATCATCGCCAAGTACTTTTGCATTGGATATGTCCACTTTCACTTCAAATGTAACCGATTTTTTTGCAGGTACGGTAATCTTGTTTGTATTTTTATTATTGATTTTAATCGAAGCGTTCTGAATTTCCTGTGCCTCTAATTGGTTAGCGGAATAACCCAGTTGACCCTGGATAGCATAGTCTGTTTGGATATTTCCTTTTACATCATATTTGACTGCTTTGTTACTGAAGTTTTCAACCTTCAAAGTAAAGGCGAACTTATTGCCGATTTCCTTCATAGCAACCTTCGCTTCTTTCGTAAATGCCTCCGTCACGACAGCTGGTGTGGACAAAGCAGATTGTAGCTGCATGACTCCTGCTCCTTGCCTCCGAGGCGAGTAAGGATTTTTCCAACCAAGAGCATTATTGACGACACCTTGATCCGTTAATGGCTTTGAAGTATTCATCATCAGGTTCTTAGCCAAATTCGCCCGCGCAAATCCATTTAGTTTAAATTCTTTATCCACTCTTTCAAGAACCAGTGCAGAACCCCCGGATACATGCGGTGCCGCCATCGAGGTACCACTCATCATGCCATATTCATCATTGTTCAACGTCGAGTAAATTTGTCCACCTGGAGCTGTGATTTCTGGTTTGAAATCCAGATTCGGTGCGACACCCCATGAACTGAATGAGCTCATTTTCCCTGCTTCGGGATTTACAGCTTTTGTTTTATCACCATTAAAGGTAACCTTCACCTTTTCCCCTTCAGTTATGGCTGTTTTCAACTTTATTCCATCCGATTTCAACATAAACAACTGCGGAATCGTTATGCTTGGATCTGTAGCCATAGAAATATACCCATCAGCATTGTTAAAAATAATGACTCCTGCCGCTCCTGCTGCCTGAGCATTTTGGGCTTTTTCAATAAAAGAAAGCGTCCCGCGCTCAATAAGGGCAAACTTGCCTTTCACATCCACTTTCGAAAGCTCCCCTGGCGTCCCAAGACCTGCAACAACCAAGTCATATGTTTTATCCTTTAGAGCATTGGGATGTACGCTTGAAGCCGACATGAACGGTGCTTTCCCTTCCTGCCCTTTAATATCATAAGTAGCCGCATCTAAATCCATGAAGTTATTCTCGACGGATGCTACTTGTACCGAATCATGAGCAAGTCCAGGTGAACCTGAAACGCCGATATCCGGGTTTGAGGCCGTTGGGTTTGCAAACCCATTACCAAAATGAGCCGAGTTCCCTGCTGAAATCGACATGAGTATCCCATTATTCACAGCTCTCGAAACCGCCTGCTGCTCAGGATCTTCAGCTGATACAAAACCTGCAGTAGATCCTAGGCTCATGTTCAGCACATCTGCCCCAAGAATAATTGCATCATCAATTGCCTTAATATAAATATCGCCCCATGTTGTCTGCATAGCAGGATCATTCCCGAATACCTTTAAAGCAAGCAACTGGGCTTCAGGAGCGACCCCTTTAATGCCGCCATTCTCTTCATCCCCATTGGCTCCTGCGGTTCCGGCTACATGCATTCCATGCATCGAAGCCTCTTCACCAAGATCAAGGATTTCTTCATTTTCGTCCATGTAATTGTATCCATAAGGTACCTTCGCAGTATAATAGTTACCTAATAGATGGCTAGAATCCTTTATTCCACTAATTTCACTTTCAGTCAGTTCTGCTTTATTTTCATCGCTTAGAACCATATCACGGTGAGATGGGTCGATTCCAGTATCTATAATACCGACGACCATTCCTTCCCCTTTATAACCATACTCCCGCCAAGCTTCCTGAGCCTGGACAAGTTCTTTACTATAAATCATCTCCGGCTTTTCAACAGGACGTTCATATTCATTCGCTATATGTACTTCAGCAACTTCAGGCATGGCTTCGACTTTTTTAATTTCGCCATATTGAAGCTCTGCACTGAAACCATTTACCACTGTCGTAAAGCTTTCTAGTTCCTTGAATGCTATTTTTTTCTCTTTCACTTTATTTTTCACTTTTTTCTGGTTGGCCAACTTTTCGGACTTTAATTGTTGCCTCTTATTTTTAGATAGCTCTTTAAAAAGTTTCCCTTCCTTCGAAGCTATTTCTATTGCCGGGGCTTCCTTCATCTCTACGATGACCCTGACCTTCTCGTTACTTTTGTATTTCTTTTCCGTTTCGTTTTTCTTTAACTTTAAAATACTTTCCTGATTCTTCTTTCCAACGCTCGAACCGTTCGAAGGATCAGGGAGCTTGGCTGCGGAAACGGTTGCCGTAAATACTAATAGAAAGATTGCTAGAATGGACAAGCTACGTTTAATCAATGAACTTTTCCTCCTCTAAAATAATCAATTTTTGGAATTTTCTTACTAAGTATAAAAGTATCACAACCTTTGGGGTGATTTTAAGAGATAATAGTCACTATTTTCCTATTTCTAACTAGGATTTTGTTATTATTTTTCATATTTTAATAGATTTGTAAGAGAAACAAAAAAGATGGTGATTGTAAAAGAATCACCATCTTTTAACATTTAGTTTTTCATTCTCGGATCCAATGCATCTCGCAGTCCATCACCCATTAGGTTAAAGCCGAGGACAGTTAGCATAATCGCAAGACCAGGAAACAGCACCGTCCATGGTGCCTGAATGATAAATGACCTCGAATCGGCAAGCATTTTTCCCCACTCTGGTGCCGGCGGTTGTGCACCGAGACCAAGGAACCCGAGTGCTGCACACTCAATAATGGCAGTGGCAATCGCCAAAGTACCTTGAACAATAATCGGTGCAAGGCTGTTCGGGAGTACGTGATGAAGTAGAATCCGGCCATCCCCCATTCCTATTGCCTTGGCAGCTGTTACATATTCCTCTTCTTTCACTGTTAAAACCCTCGAACGTAAAAGCCTGCCGAATATCGGAACATTGACGATGGCAATGGCAATAAGTGCATTGCGAAGTGAAGGCCCCAATACGGCTACTACGGCAATGGCAAGCAATATACTTGGAAACGCTAGAATAATGTCAAAAACTCTCGATATGATTGTATCTATCCACTTTCCGTAATACCCGGCGATAATTCCTAGAAAAGACCCGACTACGACAGACCCGGCCACAGATAAAAAACCAATTCCTATTGATATGCGCGAGCCATAGATAACCCTACTCAAAATATCACGGCCGAATTCATCCGTTCCAAACCAATGTTCTGAAGATGGAGACAGATGTTTATCACTAAGCTTCTGCCCCTCAAATGAATAAGGTGCAATAATCGGTGCGAAAATAGCGATTAAGACAAAAAATAAAACAATGCCAAGACCGACAAGGGCTATCTTGTTTTTCTTAAAGCTTTTCCACCCTTCCTTCCAGGGAGAGATGACTTTTTCCTCTGTCTCTTGGGGATGAAGGATTGGCGATGTATTCGTTGCTATTTCAGGCATGAGTTTCCCTCCCTATTTATACTTAATCCTAGGATCAATCGCTGCATACAACAAATCCACAACTAGGTTAATCATGACAAACAAAAAGGCGATGATGAGGATTCCGGACTGAATGACCGGATAATCCCGGGAAAGAATTGCATCATAAATGTATGTACCGATACCTGGCCAACCAAATATATTTTCCGTTAAAATAGCCCCTCCTAAAAGCAACCCTGTCTGTAGGCCGATAACCGTAACCACTGGAATTAAAGCATTCTTCAAGGAGTGCTTATAAACAACCCAAAACATTCTCATTCCCTTGGCACGAGCCGTACGAATGAAATCCGATCTCATTACCTCTAGCATGGACGAGCGTGTCATCCTTGCAATAATCGCCATCGGAATGGTAGCAAGCGCGAGTCCCGGTAAAATTAAATGCTTAACCACTTCGCTAAATTGGTCAACTCTTCCAGAAATGAGGGTGTCTAATAAATACAGACCCGTTATTGCCTCAACAGGATCTCTGATATTGTCACGTCCTGTCGTAGGAAGTAAATCCCATTGAATCGAAATGATATATTGTTCCATTAGACCAAGCCAGAATATCGGCATAGACAAACCAATCAACGCAATGACCATTGCTGCATAATCAAACCATGAGTTTTGGAACCATGCCGAAATAATACCGGCATTTACACCAATGACTACAGCTATAAGCATGGCAATCAAGGCTAACTCAATCGTCGCCATTAGATAAGGCCCAATTTCTTCAGATACCGGACTCTTTGTTTTTAAGGAAACACCAAGATCGCCTGTGAACAGACCTAATAGATAATCCCAAAATTGAATAAACCAAGGTTTATCCAAACCGAGTTCCTTTGTCATTGCTGCAACTGCCTCTTTTGTTGCTTGCTGTCCTAAAATTACTTGTGCAGGATTTCCTGGAATCGCACGAATCATCATAAATACAATAAACGCCATTCCAAGTAATACTGGAATGAGGGATCCTAAACGCCGTACGGTATAGGAAAACAAAACAATCACCCGCCTTTTTACAATAGGGTCCTTTACATTCACCCTCGATTATTTTGAAATGCATTCCATAACAAAACCGGGCAGCATGCATAAATCCATACTCCCCGATTCGTACGGTTAATTCTCTATAGACACGTTAACTAGAGATTGAGAACCGGTTGGATGCGGAACAAATCCTTTTATTGTCTTAGTTCCAGCAAGTTGTGGTAAAGAGTGTACAAGTGGAACCCATGGCGCTTCTTCATGAATGATTTCCTGCGCTTTTCCATATAACTCATTACGTTTAGCTTCTTCTGCAGTAGATTGAGCTTCAATCAATAGTTCATGAACCTCTTTGTTTGCATAGCGAGCATAGTTATTTGATCCGATATTATCTTTATCCAATAAGGTGTAAAGGAAGTTATCTGCATCTCCATTATCGCCTGTCCAGCCTAGCATGAAGGATTCAGCTTCTCCTGCCTGCACTTTCTCTAAATATGCAGCCCATTCATACGAAACGATATTTGCTTCGATACCTACTTGTTTTAAGCTTGCTTGAATGGCTTCAGCTACTTTTTGACCATCCGGCATATATGGACGTGGTACCGGCATTGCCCAAAGATCCATTTTGAACCCATCTTCAAGTCCAGCCTTTTTAAGTAATTCCTTCGCTTTTTCTACATCGTAGTCATAGTCTTCAATGTTGTCATTGTATCCAGAAACAGATGGCGGCATTGGATTCTTAGCAGGCTCAGCTGTGCCTTCGTAAAAGTTATCAATGATTTCTTTTTTGTTAATTAGGTGTGAGATGGCTTGGCGTACTTCCTTTTTGTCGAATGGTGCTTTTTCAACATTGAATGCAAAGTAGCCGACATTCATGGATGGCCTTTCGAATATTTGTAGTTTGTCATCCCCTGTTACTTTGCTAATATCACTTGGGTTTAACCCGTCCATTAGATCAACTTCACCTTTGATTACAGCATTTAATCGAGCAGAGTTATCTTTAATGACTTTAAACGTGATTCCATCAAGCTTTGGCAGTCCATCTTGCCAATAGTCATCATTTTTCACCACTTCAATCGTATCGCCTGGTTTCCATGATTTAAATTTGAATGGACCTGTTCCAGAAGGATTCTTACCGAAATTGTCTGCATCTTTTTCAAATCCAGTTGGACTTGCTATTGCAAATGTAGGCATAGCAATATTTTTCAAGAATGGTGCCTGCGGACGATTTAAAGTGAATTCCACTGTATTATCATCAATAGCTTTTACCTCTTTGATAACATGGCCTTCATCACCTTCAAAGCCGCCAAACATAGAGGCATAGTATGCAAATTTAGCTTCATCCTTACTTTGTGCCCAGCGCTGAAAGTTTTTAACAACTGCTTCCGCATTGAAATCCGAGCCATCATGGAACTTAATGCCTGTTTTCAATTTGAATGTATATGTCTTTGCGTCATCGGAAACATCCCATGATTCTGCAAGACCTGGCTTTATTTCCGTATTATCTTCTCCGTATTTTACAAGGGTTTCAAAAACCTGCTGTGTGACGATAAATGATTCACCATCCGTTACTATAGCGGGATCAAGTGAAACTGCATCGCCGCCTTTACCATAAATTAATACGCCTCCTTTTGCTTCACTTGATCCCCCTTTCTCTTCATCTTTCTCTTTTGTTGTAGATGAGGAACATCCTGCAAGTGCAAGTGAAAGCGCCAGGATAGTAGTTAACAATAAAGCCCATGTCTTCTTCATATTCTTCCCCCTTTATTTTTTTAAGAATTTATGTGTACGTCGTGTCAATTGTATAAATGACAAGCAACGTAGTGACCGGGTTTATGCTCATGCAAGACGGGTTTTACTGATTTGCACTCCGCCATGGCCTGCGGGCATCTCGTATGGAAGGGACATCCGCTTGGCGGGTTAGATGGGCTTGGAACATCGCCCTGCAGGATTACTCTATCTCCCTTATATTCCACATCTGGAATCGGCACAGCAGATAATAAAGCCTGCGTATATGGATGAAGGGGGTCTTCGTAGAGTTCTTCGCTTCCCGTCAATTCAACGATATGACCAAGATACATGACACCGACGCGGTCAGAGATATGCCTTACTACGCCAAGATCGTGGGCAATGAATAAGTAAGTCAGATCAAAATCCTTCTGCAAATCTTGCAAAAGATTCAACACCTGAGCTTGAATCGACACATCCAGTGCAGATACGGGCTCATCAGCGATAATCAGCTTAGGGTTAACTGCAAGTGCCCTAGCAATGCCAATGCGTTGCCGCTGACCACCACTGAATTGATGCGGGTACCTTTTGGCATGGTAACTGCTTAAACCAACAACCTTTAGGAGCTCCTGCACCCGGTGTCGGCGTTCCTTTTTATCTTTTAAACCATGAACGATAAGGGGCTCTTCCAATATCTTTTCAACAGTATGCCTGGGATTAAGGGACGCGAATGGGTCCTGAAAAACCATTTGCATTTCTCGACGCATCTTTCTCATTTCACGGGAAGTTAAAGTCGTTAGGTCTTTTCCCTCAAAATAAACATTCCCTTCACTTGGCTCAAGCAATCGAAGCAGTAACCTACCTGTTGTTGACTTTCCGCAACCGCTTTCACCAACAAGACCTAAGGTTTCTCCTTTATAAATGGAGAATGACAAACCATCAACGGCCTTTACCTCCCCCACCGTCTTCCCGAGAATACCTCCTTTGATTGGAAAATGCTTCTTCAAGTTTTCTACCTTAACTAATGGTTGAGTCATGCAATGCTGCTCCTTTCCCATCTTCATACATCCAGCAGCGTACTTGCTGGCCATTATCGAATTCCAGAAGTGACGGGGTCTCACTTAGACATTTCTCCATAGCATGAGAGCAACGAGGGGCAAACTGGCAGCCCAGGTTGCTTGTTCCTGGCCTTGGAACATTACCTGGAATCGAGTAAAGCCGCTCTTTTTTTAGACGCATATCGGGAATCGATTGTAGTAAACCTACCGTATATGGATGTTTCGGATTTCGAAAAATCGTTTGCACTTGTCCTTCCTCTATTACCTTGCCGGCATACATTACAATGACACGCTCACACATTTGCGCCACAACGCCAAGGTCGTGAGTAATCATCATGATTGCTGTATCTGTCTCTTTATTTAAGTTCTTCATTAACTCTAAAATTTGTGCTTGAATCGTCACATCCAAAGCGGTTGTCGGTTCATCTGCTATGAGAAGTTTCGGCTCACAGATCATTGCCATTGCAATCATGACCCTCTGTCTCATCCCACCTGAAAGCTGATGGGGATATTCATTGATAAGTTCCTCAGCACGTCCAAGTCCAACCAGCTTTAACATTTCCACGGCTCTTTGACGGGCCTGCTTTTTATTCCATTTTCTATGTATCCGAAGAGTCTCCACCAATTGCTCTCCAATTGTAAAAACTGGATTCAAGCTTGTCATTGGTTCCTGAAAAATCATGGCAATTTCATTTCCACGAATCTTTCGCATTTTCGCTTCAGAGGCATTGGCGATGTTAACCCCTTTAAAAAGAATCTCTCCTTCTACCTTACCAGCCGGAGAGGGAACTAGTCCCATGATGGACAAAGAAGTTACACTTTTCCCGCAGCCTGATTCCCCAACAATCCCCAGCACCTCACCTGGATTGATGTGAAAATCAATGGAATTTACGACTGGAATTTCCCCATCGTCTGTGCGAAAACTCGTTCGTAGTCCGTTCACTTCAATAATTGGTCCTTTCATTACATCACTTCCTATATATAACTATTTTACCAATTTAATATTATTTGATTTATTATTGCATCTAAATTGAAAATTTACAATATATTTTCTTAAAATTCTAATTTTTTAGAATAATAATTTTATTTTACATTTACCACTTTGTTGTACATATTTATTACATAAAAAAAATGACTGCGATTTTGCAGTCATTCAAAAGGAGGGAATCAAGTACCTTGATTCAATTTAGGGGTAATCGGAGATACTTACGGGGGAAAAGCCACATCGGCTTTGGGGAAATAAGGGGAGTAAACGAGTCTTATATGAAGTAATACTTTACGAAATTGTTTTATGTTGATGAAAAAGACGCCTGGTTCAAGAACAGAAATTCACGTTAGACTATAAACCAATATGCTCAAAATCCTTTGGCTTAACATCATTTTGTTTAGATCCTATGAATTGAACCTTCTCGGCGACAACTTCGGTGACATACACTTTTTTACCTTCTTGGTTTTCGTATCTCCTCGTTTGAATTCTGCCGGTAATGCCAATTAAGGCCCCTTTTTTGCAATACTGAGCGGTGTTTTCAGCTGTCTTTTTCCATATGATACACTGTACAAAGTCCGCCTCATAATCTCCTACTGTATTACGAAAGTTACGGTTAACCGCTAACGTAATATTGGAAACTGCCTTGCCATCCGGTGTGTATCTTAATTCGGGGTCCTTCGTCAGTCTCCCTACAAGGGTAATTTGGTTGATCATCTTTTCACTCCTTTCTCTTTAATATGCTTTTATCATAATGAATCTTTCATCAAATGGAAAATCGAGAAAATAATCTGTATCCACCTATTTTCTTCATAAAAACCTGGTTTGTATTTACCTAAAATTCAATTTTTGCAATGGAAAGTAAGTAAAAAACAAAAAGAGTACAAATTTAAATTTTTTGCAAATTTTTATTGTATCGTTCATAATTTAGACAATTGTTGGGTTTTCATTTCATTTAGGTACGGTTTTTTAGTATGATATAATTACCTTTAAAAGGATTAACAGGTTTAAACTTTCACGAAACCAATCATATATCGGAAATCTAGGTTTAAGAGGGGTATTTTCCACCCTTCTTCATACAGGCAAGAAACGGAGGAATTAGATGAAATCGTTTAAATTAATTTCGTTGCAAATTGTTACTGAGGAATTACACTTAATTGATATTGTATTAACAGACGGTCTTATAATTAATAAAGAAAATGATGCTAGAACCTGGTTACTCGAAGCCTTTGTAGAAGAAAGCCACTTCAGAGAGCTTGAATCCTCACTTCCCAATATAGACGGAGAGGTGTTTATCCAAGCCGTTATTACAAAAAAGGACAATGAACCAGCTTTATTTAGCACTGTCCTACGTACCATAAGAAAAGTTGGCAACCATTATAGCCTATTATTTGTTGGACACATCCAAAAAACACGCAGCAAATATGCAGAACTTCTTCTTGAAGATTTGGTCCAGAAAGGTCTAGTCGGCGATGAATTAATAAATGAATTCAAGCAAAAAATCCGCTCTAAGCCTAAACTAGCCACGAATAAATAAGGTACCCTTCCCTTTATTCCTATTTCCCCTCAAACCAAATACACACAAAAAAAGACTGACCTAGACGAAAAAGGATAATAATCCTCTTCTTAACTAGGTCAGTCTTTTTAATCAATTTCTAATTACTTTACTTGTTATCGTCATCGACGTCGTTATCTTTGGTATTATCGTCGTTTTCAATCATTCCATCATCATCTTTATCCAGATCATTTGCATCGTTATCATTATCATTCACATTGTTATCATCATTCACATTGTTATCATCAACGCCATTGTTATCATCATTAATTATGTTATTATCTTCTGGAGCGGGATTGTTATCATTATTATTTGTTCCACACCCAGCAAGGAACATCACAGATAATAAAGATCCCGCAATTAGTGCAAAAATTCTTTTCATCATCATTTTTGGCAACCTCCCTTCTATCTTTTAATCATTACTTATTTTGCCCGAATGTGAAAATAACTTGCGTCCTATTTTAAAATAGCAAAGAAGATCCGCTGAACTCATATTTATAACGAATGATTCGCATTAAAAAATGCCGGACATATATGTCCGACATTCAAAGGGAGAATAAAAAGAAATTGTAATTAAAGAATTCAACGCATTTGCTTCTTATATATACACCTATAAAGACTTTTTAAAACCATTTTTATAAAAAAAGTTATATTAATCCAACTTTATCTTGAACAAGTATATTTTTATTTGTCTCCGAAGGCAAACATAATCTCTGTTTCACATGCAACCTCGCCATCTACCGTTGCCACCGCTTTCCCTTTACCCAATGATCCCCTCATACGCACTATTTCAACTTCAAGGCGTAGTTGGTCACCTGGTTTTACCTGCTTTTTAAATCGACAATTATCAATTCCAGCAAAAAACGCAAGCCGTCCTTTATATTCATCTTGTTTCAAAACTGCTACAGCGCCAACTTGTGCTAATGCCTCTACAATTAATACTCCAGGCATAACAGGATAATCAGGGAAATGCCCATTAAAGAATTCTTCATTAGCTGTAACATTTTTCAGTCCTACAGCTCTTTTTCCTTCTTCTATTTCAATAATCCGATCAACTAATAAAAATGGATAACGATGCGGAATGATTTCCTTTATTTGCGTAATATCTAACATATTTGTTCCTCCTATGACTTTAATTTTTTCACACATAACGAAAACCCGCCTCTACCCTAAAGGCAGAGGCGTAGTTGCCATAAATATTTCTATAACAACGGCAACTACTTCGAAAAATATGGAACTATGCGTCTTTGTTTACAATATCAATAATATGGGTCCACGTTGATTTTTGAAAAACATCCGTTGCGTGTCCTCCACCGATCACACTGTAACCTAAAAGCGCCCCAGATAATACAGCAAAGAAAATTAATCCCATAACAATGAGTAAACGAAGCCAAATTGGCAAAAGACGGACCCTGATTCTACGGTTCTGTTTCGCTTCAACTTCCATTACCTCTTCATTAAGTTGTTGTCTCACTACACTTTTTTGCTCCATATAAGATGTAAAAGCTCCTTTTTCTAAGAAAACTCGCCGACTGATTTTCTCTCTTCTCATACTATCGGCAGCCATGTCGAAATGAAAAGCGCCAACAAATACCTTTGTTAAAGTATTAATTATAACTGATTTGTTATAAACTCGCAGCGAGGTATTCTTTATTCTGTATTCCTATTACTCAACGGATACCATTGATTAATCCGCTCATTTGATCAGCCATCGTTACGGCACGAGATTGAAACTGATAATGACGCTGAACATTGATTAAATCCGTCATTTCTTTAGAAAGATCGACATTCGAGGACTCTAGGACGCCTTGGCGGACAGCTATTTCACTACGTGAATCTCCTGTTAGCGCTGTCATTATATCATCTTCCGTAACGCCCAGGCCTCTCATGTTATCGGGAAGACCAAGTAAATTACCACCTAATTGGTCAAGGAATTGTGGTTTTTTTACCGAGACAACGCCGAGCCTAAAACTCTTCTCGCCAAATTCCTCCGTATCAACCGTCAATAAGCCTTTTTCCGAAACTGTGATTTCTTTAATACTCCCCTCAATAAGGATCGGCTCCCCATATTCATCAAGGACTCGATGCCCAGCAGAGGTAACTAGCAGCATTTGTTCTGGATTTTTCGCACTAGGGGATAAATAAAAAGCACCATCCCGTGTTAACCTTGTATTGACCCCTTTGTCATCCTGAACGCTTACCGTAAAGAATAGATCTTCCTTTGTGAATGCCACATCAAGATTACGGTCTGTCGTCTTTAAAGCCCCCTGTGCAAGCACCAATTGAGATTGACTTATCTTAGCACCTGTTCCCTGTCGAATACCAGGTGTTGTCAACCTTCCAATTTCCTTGGACTTACTCGGCTGATTATCAAAACTTTGCGTTAACAAGTCATTAAAACTCGTTTGGGTCTTTTTGTAAGCAGTCGTATCCACATTGGCAATATTATTGCTGATTTGATCAATTTTACTTTGAAGTTGGTTTAGCGTATTCGTCGCTGTTATCATAGTTCGATTCATAGACATTCCCCTTAAATGTTCAAATTCCCAAAGACAGTTTTCTACAAATCGATTACTTAAAGCTTGCCAACCTCATTGACCGCTTTATCCAAACTTTTATCATAGGCTTGAAGGACTTTCTGACTAGCTTCAAAAGAGCGGTATGACGACATCATTTCTGTCATCGTTCTCGATTGATCGACATTCGAGCCCTCAAGAAAACCTTGTTTCGTAGAAAAACTAACCTCTGCACCCGCATATGCACTAGGTAATTCATCATCATTCACAACTTTATAAAGACCTTCTCCATCTTTCATAAGCTGTGCAGATGGATTATCTGAAAAACCGATGCCAAGGCGTGCCTTTTGAACATTTCCTTCTAAAATAACACCGTTTTCTGTAACGGTAAACTGATCACTATCAAGCTGAATTCGTTCATTATTCTCATCCAGTACATAATAACCATTAGGGGTAGTCAAATACCCTTGCCCATCTAAAGTAAAACTGCCGTTACGTGTATAACGGAGTCCACCATCGCCATCCAGAACAGTAAAAAGCACCGCCCCTTGCCGACCGGTTCCTTCATTGATTGGAAGATTTTCGTCAGCCAAGGCAAGATCTGTATTAAGCTGGGTTTCCTCTAGAGTACCTTGTGTAAATAAAGGATTGGTTTCTTGTACATAAACACCGGTACTAAGGCTCCCTACCTGAGAAAACTTCGACATGCTTAATTTGTTTTCTGTAGGAATCGTTTTACTATCGATGTTGCTGAGAAGCATTTCCGGAAAAGATCTTATACTCGTTTGGTCAGCTTTAAACCCTGTTGTATTTGCATTGGACATATTGTTTGTAAGCATTTCTGTACGCCTTTGCTGTGTAAGCATCCCAGAAGCAGCTGTATAAAAACCTCTTAACATCTTCTTCACTCCTTATTCTACATTACTTATACCGTTTAATTTCTTATATCTATCTTATCGGTCATAAACTTCAGTATCTTAAGGAAAAAAGAAAAGCATTAGGCAGAAGAATTTGTCTGTATTATAGGCTAGGTCAGATTTAAAGGAATGGTGTTAAATTTTCAACTAAAAGAAGAGGGCCTATTGCTCATCAGTACTAGAACTGCACGCACTTTCACTATGCCTCATGTTTGTCTGAACCTTAGACCCCTATCTTATAATGCAGATTTTCACGTCCGCTTTTTAATTGAATTTGTGCCGTGGCAATTTGTCCATATTATCAAGCATAATTCCAGTTCCAATTGCAACACAATCCATTGGATTTTCTGCTACAAGTACTGGGACTTTAAGTTCTTCTGCAAGAAGGAGATCAATACCATGAAGCAATGCGCCTCCGCCTGTTAAAATGACGCCTCTGTCAATAATATCGGCAGAAAGTTCAGGTGGTGTCCGCTCAAGTACACTTTTTGCAGCTTGTACGATGATAGAAACTTGCTCGCGAAGAGCTTCTTCAATTTCTTCAGAGTTGACAGAGATGGTTCTAGGTAATCCTGATACCATATCACGCCCACGAATATCAATGACTTCTTTACGTGAACCAGGGAAGACTGTTGCAACCTGAATTTTAATGTTTTCTGCTGTACGTTCACCGATTAGAAGCTTATACTTCCGTTTGATATAATGTAAAATTTCATTATCAAATTTATCACCGGCCATTTTAATAGAAGAAGACGTAACGATATCCCCCATCGAAAGAACCGCAATGTCAGTTGTACCGCCGCCGATATCTACGACCATGTTGCCGCTTGGTTGAAAAATATCCATGCCAGCACCGATTGCAGCTACTTTTGGTTCTTCTTCAAGGAATATTTTCTTTCCACCGCTCTTTTCTGCAGCTTCTTTAATCGCCTTTTGTTCAACACTTGTTACGTTTGTTGGGCAGCAAATTAAAATTCTAGGCTTTGAAAGAAAGCCTTTCACATTTAATGTATTTATAAAATGCTTAAGCATCGATTCTGTTACATCAAAGTCCGCAATGACGCCGTCTTTTAAAGGACGAATTGCGATGATGTTTCCTGGAGTCCGGCCTACCATTTTACGAGCTTCTTCCCCGACAGCAAGAACACGGTTTGTATTCTTATCGATCGCTACTACCGAAGGCTCATTTAACACAATTCCTTTACCTTTGACATGTATTAGAACATTGGCTGTTCCAAGATCTATCCCAATATCTCTAGCAAACATTTCTTAAATCCTCCTTGAATATCCTCACATATAACCTACTTCTGTCCTAATTGTTTATTTTACCATATCGTATTGACACAAGTAAGTATGAATTATAAATAAACATAAACATATACTATTTTTTCCTAAATAACCAATATGAAACATCATCAATGCACCTACATATATCCATAATCACTATCCCATACTTTTACCCAATAAAAAAATCCCGGCATGGAGATTCATAATCAAGGTTTTATAAAGATGACACATTTTCATGTCCTCTTTATCTATTCCCTAATTTCTCGAATCACTTCCAAATACCGGAATCAATTTAAATACTTATTTAACGATTTCTTCTTCTCTTTCAGATCGTTTATATTTTAATTTTGTCGCTTCTCCACCTCGAAGGTGACGAATGGATTTATGATAATCCAATATATCCTTCACTTCGTTAGCCAAATCAGGATTAATTTCTGGCAGCCTCTCCGTTAAGTCTTTATGCACTGTACTTTTAGAGACTCCGAACTCTTTTGCAATGACGCGAACTGTTTTTCTAGTTTCCACGATATACTTTCCTATCTTGATAGTTCTTTCTTTGATGTAATCGTGCACACCACTCGACCTCCCCAAATTGGATGTGAGAAGTGTGAAATGAGATTCGTATTTTTCGAATCGAATACCGCTGCCCTATAAACAATGAAAGATAGAATTATTCAACTATTAGATAATTTGTAATAAACGATTCCTCACCTCAAACACTCTCTTTTCATGGTTTATAACATCTTATTAGCTTGGTTAAGAATATATGCCTAATGGGACAGGTGAATTAGATTTATTTCTAAGATTTATCTGTTTATTTTCCTTAAAAACAAATTATTTCCCGAGAAATTTGTCGGAAGAGCGAGGGTTTCAGCGTTTGAACCAATATTTCCTCGAAAGAAAAAAGGAAGCCGTTCAAAATGAACGGCTTCCTTTTACCAAATTTTCAGTTGTTGTCATTCGAAACGCTCAAGGTTTATGTTTTGATTTTATTAAAAATCTTAATCTTAATTAGATTGATTTAACGAATCTTTCAAGGAATCGCTTTTCTCAGTAGAATCTTCACCTGGTGTAGAGCCTTCCTTATCAGTACCACTTTCTAAATCTGTGCCCTCTTCAGTTTCATCAACTGCAGGCGTTTCATCTGTTCCAGTTTCTGATTCGTCAATTGCTGGTGTTTCTTCTTTCTCAGTTTTAGATTCGTCAACTGCTGGTGTTTCTTCTTTCTCAGTTGAATTGTCAAGTGTGCTGCCTTCTGTTTCAGTTGCTGATTGAATGGCAGATGCTTGTTTATCAACAAAATCAATTGGATTTAATGCAATGTTATCTTTTCTGATTTCGAAGTGGACATGCACGCCTGCTTCTTCATTGATTTGACTTTTTCCAGCAGTAGCAATAGCTTGCCCTTGTTTCACTTTGTCACCAACCGCTACTTTGATATCTTTCACTGATTGATAACGAGTAACAACACCATCTTCATGCTCAACTTCAATTAAATTGCCAAGCAAAGCATCGTCTTGAACTTTCGTTACATTTCCACTTAACGATGCTTTTACATCGAAAGCTTTTCCATCTTCCATTGCAATGTCTATACCTTTGTTTTGCTCATATCTATTGTTGTAGAAAACCAAAGCTTCTTCTTGTGCCTTTTCATCTGCATTCACATCATAGAATTGTTTTTTAATTACCGTTTTGTCGGCATTGGCTACAGGCATCTTGATTGTCTCAAGATTACTATTGACCTCGACTGAAGGCTGATCGTAGTTTTTTCCTGTTTCAGCTGAGTCCTCTTTACCGTCATTAGCTGAATCATCAAAACTATTTTGTAATAAGAAGGCCGCGGCTAAGATTATGGCTGCACTTGCGATATAGATTGCTGATAACGCCCAACGTTGTTTAAGTATACGTCGGATTTTGGAAGTTGGTTTCTTTTCTTCCTCTCTCATATTAATCACCTCAGCAATCATTCTGAACATTTTGCTAAGATTATATACATTTTGGTAAAAAATTTTTTAGATTTATTTTGTGGAAAAGAAACCGATTTTATTCGTAGAATGGTAAAATGTTTTGTATCTTATTGTTGAAGGATGTTTAATTTATGAAAAAAGCCTTTAAACTCGTGTTAACGTTATTACCTTTTTTATATATGATTGCCATTTGGACAATGTCCAGCCTTCCTGATGATGTTATTCTTGATATCCCCTCATCATCAACGGACCGATTTATCAAAGAGGCACTTCATTTAGTCGAATTTGCAATTTTGTACATATTATTCGTATCTGCTCTTGCAGTAAACCAAAAACTGAAGCCAACGCTAAGCTTGTTGGCAGCCCTTGTGGCAGGCTTATACGGTATTGTAGATGAATATCATCAATCTTTCATTCCCTATCGTTCCGCCACCTTAATAGATGTAATCAAAGATATCATCGGAGTATTGGCTGTCTATTTTCATGTTCACTACCACTATTTCAAGCACGAACGTGGCTTTTTAACTATTATAGAAAAATTAGGCGAAAAAAAATGAGAGATGGGGAATCCCATCTCTCATTTTTTCGCCGTCATTGTATTCATCCACTTGCTAGAAGACTGTACTTTTACCCCTTTATAGTAGTACTTTACAATATCTTCATAGTTTTTTCCTTCCCTGGCCATTCCATTAGCACCGTATTGACTCATTCCAACTCCGTGTCCATATCCTTTAGTCGTGATGACAATTTGGTTGCCTTGGCGCTCCCAGTTAAAATCAGATGACTTCAATCCGAGCTTTTCACGAATCTGCTTCCCTGTCAATTTCTTTCCGCCGATTTCAACTACACCTACACGATTACCTGATGTTCTTTCAATGACAGTCCCTATTGTTGTCGCTGATGATAGACTTACGCCTAGCTTCTTTTCAAAATCCGCAGCGTCCACTACCATTTTATTATAAAACTTTGGTGATTCTTTATCCCATGGACTGGATACACTTTTTAAATAAGGAAACTCTGCTTCCCAATAGTCCTCGGAATTCTCTGTATATCCATTGCTGGTCGAAAAAAAAGTCGCTGTAATTGGTTTTCCATTATAGGTTAGAATTTGGCCTTGTGTTTCCTTAATAGCTTTGTTAATTTTCTTCATCTTCCATTTATAATCAGAGCCCCACTGCTCTTTTAGCTCATCATTATTCATATAAACTTGATGCATTACCGTATCGCTCACATCTGCACCGTCTGGCAAGCCCATTCGATTATCGTTTATGAGCTGATCGACAATGTAAGTTCTGGCTGTCAATGCTTGGGCCTTCAATGCTTCTTCCTCAAAATCCGCCGGCATTTCAGCTGCAACCACTCCAGCCAAATACGATTCAATCGGCAGTTTTTGAATCTTTTTAGCAGATGTACGGTAAACAGCAACTTCAACGGAACTCATTTCATTTGTACTCACTTCTTTACCCTCTTCCTTTGCTTTCTGTTCTAATTGTTCGTCTAACTTTCCACTTGTCTTATCACTTGAAAATGGAAGCACAAGCACTGCTGGAATCATAATAATCACAAATGCTACTGCTATAAATAGTACGATCATCGGTTTGATAGCTTTCAAATCCTGGGCCTCCCTACACTTGTTCTCTGCTGATATTCTCCCATCCAGCAGGTATCTCTACATAACATATGTATGTCGAAGGACAAGCTTTTATGAATAGAAAAACGACAGTTACTGAGTTAGAAGTTTTAATACTAGAACAAAACAAAAAACCCATTCACACTTCAATGACTGAAGCGTGAATGGGTTTTTTAAGATATCTTATGCGTTTAAATCGGCAATTTTTTTTGTTTCTGAAGGTACTTCTTCGTTAATACGCTCCACATCAGCACCTAAAGATGCTAATTTACCATGGAAGTTTACGTATCCTCTGTCAAGATGCTTTAATTCTGTAACACGAGTAATGCCATCCGCAACTAATCCAGTCAGGATAAGCGCAGCAGCAGCACGTAAATCAGTTGCAGCCACTTCAGCACCTTGAATATTAGTTGGTCCATTCACAATAACAGAACGACCCTCAATTTTTATATTCGCATTCATGCGGCGGAATTCTTCAACATGCATAAAACGGTTTTCGAACACTGTCTCCGTAATCATACTTGTTCCTTCAGCACGCAATAATAATGCCATCATTTGTGATTGCATATCAGTTGGGAAACCAGGATGTGGCATTGTTTTAATATCAATAGCCTTCAAGGTTTTTGGACCGATAACACGCAATCCATCTTCTTCCTCAAGGATTGTAATGCCCATTTCTTCCATTTTCGCAATAAGGGAAGTAAGATGTTCAGGCACAGCTCCTTGAACAAGAACGTTACCACCGGTAAGAGCAGCCGCCGTCATAAACGTACCAGCCTCGATGCGGTCAGGTATAATCGCATGTTCAGTGCCATATAATTTATCGACACCTTCGATTCTCATTGTACCCGTACCAGCGCCTCTAACTTTGGCACCCATTTTATTAAGGAAATTCGCAAGATCTACAATTTCAGGCTCTTTGGCCACATTTTCAAGTATAGTCGTACCTTCAGCAAGTGTTGCTGCCATCATGATATTTTCAGTGGCACCTACACTTGGGAAGTCAAGGTACACTCTTGCACCCTTAAGTCTGCCTTCAACTTCGGCATCAATAAAACCGTTACCGACCTTCACTTTTGCTCCCATCGCTTCAAAGCCCTTTAAATGTTGATCGATAGGACGAGAACCGATGGCACAACCACCAGGGAGAGCAACGCGGGCCCGGCCATTCCTTGCTAATAATGAGCCCATCACTAAAACGGAAGCTCTCATTTTACGTACATATTCAAATGGTGCTTCTTCTAATAACTCTCTTGATGCATCTACAGTTACTTGATTGTCATGAAAGGCAACATCTGCATTTAAGTTGCGCAATACTTCGTTGATTGTATATACATCGGAGAGCGTAGGAACATCTTTAATGATACTTTTCCCATCACTTGCTAATAATGTTGCAGCGATAACTGGCAAAACGGCGTTTTTAGCACCTTCTACTTTAACTGTCCCGCTAAGCCTATTTCCGCCGCGGACGATGATTTTTTCCAAAAGTATTCCCCTCCGCGTCCATTTTCTCTATATTAATATTCAAACGTTATGATTGGTGTGCCAACTACAAAGTTCGTTCTGTCACCCAATCCTTCTGTCCGTAGCCCAAACTGCAAATTTAATTTTTCTTTTGTCAAAGGTTGTTTAAACAATGTTGAATGTGCAGATATAGATGTAAAGTTTGTTTCATGCACACTCTCAATTTCCCTTGCTTGGAACATATCTAACAGATCTTCAGTTTTAGAGTTTAAAACCGAATCCATATTATCATTGATAGACCCTTTTATACAAGAAAAAATTGAAGGAGTTCCTATAAATAGGTCATTCACCCTGTTCTGGAACGTTGTTGTAAAGAAGGCTGAATTAGCTTTTCTCCACTTTTGCCCCTTCACTTCGTAAATAACATAGGTAACTTTATCAAATTTCTCTTCCGTTGTCATTATTTTAATAGACTCGGTTAGACCTGAATCGACATTGTGAATTAACGCCTCAGCCTTCCAGCCGGAAGCATCATCTTCCCGGTACCATTGAAATTGAGGGTATTTTTGTTTTAAAACTGATACTTCTCTTTCAAAATCTTGTTTAGTTGCAATCTCTTTATTTATTTCTCTAGCATATACAGACCATTCTCCTATGTTTAAATCCTTATCCTGTTGTAGCAGTTCCACCAACTTGACTATATCGGTTTTACTTTCTGCCACAATCGTTCTATTCCCAATTAAAATCACCATCAAACCAAGAAATACTATGTATGTTAACATTTTTTTGTTCCAATTATGCATGTTAAATCCCTCCCCTTTTATACATTCTTTCCACAAGGAGAGAGTTCATACTTCGTGTTTTCCGACAATTGGTGACACCTCACTACCTGATATTATTAATAGCAGGGGAAGTATGGCGAATACAAGAGTAGAATCATATTTTGCTATAAGCAGAGCCTTACAGCTTATTAATCATCACTAAACATATATGGGAGTTGGTTCGCAAATCCCAGGTAGTCAAGGAAGAAATTACTAACAACTGAACCAATGGCAACCGTTAATAAAATATATAAAACCCTGGCCTTGATGACTGAATTGGATCTTAAAATTTTATCAAAGTGTAATGCCTGTAAAGCCCACCAGGTAACTGCAATGAAAAACAAGTGTGCAATTATTCCTGTTAAAGCCTGCTGTCCCATTGTTGAAAACATGTACATACCTCCTAAAAGACACCCGTCTTCTATTCTAACACAAAACCCCTTCGAATTTGGAATATAAAAGGAAGAATTGCAAAATATCTTTTTGAAACTGTAAATAGAGGCTTGATCCAATGGAACAAGCCTCTAATACAGGCATTATATCATTCACTCGAAATAAAGTCTGTAAAATCCCCAAATTGATTATGGAGAAAATCCAAGGCTATATTTGGAACTATCCCGAAAAGGATGGTGCCTACTAGACAAATAATTATAACGGTGGACAGACCGGATCGAATTTTAATTACCTTGTCTGAATGAATGGGGCGGAAAAAGACTTGAACCAATAATCCAAAATAATACACATAGGACACAATTGTACCTGCAATCATGATCCCTGCAAGGACATAATGTCCAGGTTCAGTAATGAATGTTCCAAGAAAAATATTCAGTTTGCCGATGAACCCTGTCGTTCCAGGAATTCCAGCTAACGAGAGGATAAAGACAGTAAATGCTATGGCAAGGTAAGGAGATCTCCCCCCAAGCCCTGCCACAATACTTATGTCCTCTGAGCCACTTTGACTGGAAAGCAGTTGAATGACCGCAAATACGCCGATATTCATTAGTAAATATGCCAGTAAGTAAAACCAGACTGTATCCATCAGGAAGTAGCCACCGCCCATTGTCGCTACCGCTATAAGGAGGTAACCGGCATGGGCGATACTAGAAAAGGCAAATAACCGTTTTAAGTTTTGTTGTCTTAATGCAATTACATTTCCAATAATGATTGTCAAACCTGCCACAAAAGCTATATAGATATTATTTTTTTCCAAAAAGTCGAGTGCTCCGAATGTATCACCGGGAGCGGTTAGAAACAGTGAAAGGAAGATGCGCAGGATAATGACGAATCCTGCAGTTTTCGAGATGACACTTAAAAAGGCAACAACAGGAGTAGGTGCTCCCTCATAGACATCCGGCGCCCACATATGAAACGGAGCAGCAGCAATCTTAAAGGATAAACCAACAAAAACCATGAAGAAAGCGAGACCCATAATGTATTGCAGCTGACCATCCGTCATAGCGGCCATCGTCCGGCTCATCTCCCCTAGATTTACCGAGCCGGTCACTCCATATAAATAGCTCATTCCGAACAAAGTAATTGCCGTGGAAATACCGCCGTTAATCACATATTTCATAGACGCTTCATTAGACTTTCGATTATGTTTACGTATTCCTACTAATATATAAGAAGAAAGTGAAAGTAGCTCTAGTCCAACAAACAAGGTTATCATATCACCGCTTGAGGTCATGATCATCGCCCCAAGCAATGCGGTCAGGAACAGATAATAAAATTCCCCGCGATGCTCCTGCAATCCCTCTTGGGGCTCGTAGCTTTCAGCAAGGAGGATGACAAGACCCGCTCCGAATAATAAGATTAGCTTAAATGCTTTTGCAAATGAATCTAAACGAAATGTATCGGATAAGATGCTTACAGTCTCATAGGAAAATAAGCTAATCAGTGACAAAAATGCCAGAATAATTCCGGTTAACGCGAGCCATGCAAGTTTCCTTCGATTAAAATGCTTTGGCCAGAATAAATCCAATATCGAAAGAATCATGGCCGTTCCAAGGATGATGAATTCTGGCATCATCGCTCCCCAATTGTAAGAAAGCATTGTGTTCCAATCCATCCTTCATCGCCCCCCTAGCGCTAGCATCATGGCATCAATCGTTTCTTGAAGAGGCCCGCCTAATAGATTTGGGTACACCCCAACCGATATAATCAACCCGAGGAGTACCACGGTTGGCACAAACTCCAGCCCCTTAAGGTCATGTTTCTCTTTCTCTACCAAGCTATTACTTTTACCAAACGTTATCATCAGGACCGCTCTCAGCATATAGACAGCCGTTAAAACAAGTCCCAGAGCTCCGATTGCCCCAAACAATGGCTGACTCTTGAATAAGCCGAGAAATACCATAAATTCACTGATGAAGCCAGACATCCCAGGCAAACCGAGGGAAGCCATCCCGCCGGCTAACAAAAGTCCAGAAAATATTGGCATCGACTTTGTCAAGCCGCCAAGTTTATTAAACATGGTTGTACCCGTACGCTCATACAACACGGCAACCAAGAAAAACAACAAAGCAGCAATTAATCCATGTGAGATAACTTGAAAGATGGCTCCCTGAATACCCGATTCGTTCAAGGCCCCCAGCCCCATCATAACGATTCCCATATGCGAAACCGAGGAATATGCTAAAACGAGCTTGAAATCCGTTTGCACTAACGCTAAAAATGCACCATACAACAAGCTTAGGACTCCAAAAAGTACAACGATAAAGGCCAGGCTTTTATATTGTTCCGGGAAAATCCCCATTCCAAACCGGATGATTCCGTATGCCCCTATTTTCAAAAGGACACCTGCATGAATCATAACAATGGAGGGCGGTGCCTCGGCATGAACCCGCACCATCCAGCTGTGGAAGGGAAATACGGGCAGCTTAATCGCAAAAGCTATGATGAAGGCCAAACATAATCCATACTTCATCGAACCGGAAATTGGTGCAAAGAGCGAGACGCCGCCCATCGTCATCATCTGAGACAAAGCCGCAATATTCGTCGTTCCTGTCCGGGCAAACAAAATCAAAATAGCCACCAATAAAACCGCCGAACCAATGCCATTATAAATTAGGAAACTATAAGCTGCTTTCTCCTTCTCTAAAAATCCCCATCTCCCAATTAAAAAGAAAGTCGGAATCAAAGTCATTTCAAAAAAGATGAAAAAAAGAATTAAGTTTTCTGCTGTAAAGACACCGAGCATACCAATCTCTAAAATAAAAAATAAAAGGTAATACCCTTTCCACTCTTGTTTTATATAAATAGAAGCCATCGCTGCTAACGACGAAACGATTGTTGTCAGTAATATAAAGATGAGACTTAACCCATCCAGACCCAATTCAAAATTAACGGTAAACAATTTAGGGTCATACATCGCCAAATTTCCAAATCGGATCCAATTCATCTTGGTATCAAAGGAAGAGAGTGCCACACCCGAATAATATTGACTAAATAGAAATAACGAGAGAATAAGGGGAGGCAGTGTTCCAAAAAAACCGAATTGCTTGATTGTCCTTTCCTCTTTTTTCGGCATAATGGCAACCATTACAATGCCAAGTAGCGGAGAAAACACTAATAGTGAGAGCAAATAGACATTCATCTTAAATACCCCCCTGTTAACGCAAAGATGACCAATAGTACCGCGAGCCCAAGAAAGGCGATCATGCCATACTGCTGCACCTGTCCTGTTTGCAGTTTAGACCCTATTTTCCCTAGCCCCTCTATTGAACTTGTTACTGTTGAGATCAATCCCCCGACAATGAACTTTTCAATATAAGAAAGAAATAAACTAAAGACCTTAATTGCATAGCCTACTGTAAAAAAGTAAATCTCATCAATAAAATACTTATTATCTAAAACTTTATATAATTTGGAGTTCTCTTTGAAGAGCCAGTCCCGGGGTATCTTCTTTTTAGCGTACATCATATAAGCAAGTAATATGCCAGCAAGCGATACAAACACGGCCATAAACATAATCCACACTGGTCCCTCATTATGGCTAGCACCAAGCAGCGTTTCATTTCCTTCGACTAGCCAATCACCAAGGAATGTTCCGAACCATGGGGTTTGAATATATCCACTAATCACAGCAAGCAACGCCAAAATAAACATAGGAAGTAACATGATTAAAGGTGATTCCTTAACCTGATTAACTGGACTTTGTGATTCTCCTGCAAATATCATGAAAAACAGGCGGAACATATAAAATGCGGTTAAAAAAGATGTAATCACCGCAAGTGTAAATAGGAGATAATCCCCATGCTCCCAGGCTGACATGAGAATTTCATCTTTACTGAAAAACCCTGACAGCAAGGGAAACCCCGATATCGCCAAAGTTCCAATCAAGAAAAGCGGTCCTGTCCAATTCAACCTTTTCCATAACCCACCCATTTTTTCTATGTTCTGTGTATGTATAGCATGAATTACACTTCCTGCTGCTAAAAACAGCAATGCTTTAAAAAAAGCATGAGTCATTAAATGAAACACCCCTGCTACATATCCAGCCGTACCTAAAGCTAGCATCATAAAGCCAAGTTGGGAGATCGTCGAATAGGCTAGCACACGCTTAACATCCTTTTGCACAAGAGCAATGCTTGCGGCAAAGATGGCTGTAAATCCACCCGTTACTGCTACGACGTGCATTGCTGTAACACTTGCCAGAAACAACGGAAACATAGTGGCTACCAAGTAAACTCCTGCTGCAACCATAGTTGCTGCGTGAATCAGTGCAGATACAGGAGTCGGACCTTCCATTGCATCAGGAAGCCAAGTGTGAAGAGGAAACTGTCCCGATTTCCCAACCGCACCGATAAAAATCAGAACACCAATCAACGTCAACCTTCCAACTGAAATCTCGCCAGCTTGAACAGCTTGAAAGATCTCTCCATATTCAAAGCTACCAGTTTCCCAGAATAGTAGAATAATGCCAATTAAAAGCCCTACATCACCTATTCTGGTCATAATAAAGGCCTTCTTCGCTGCCTTCTTTGCTTCTTGTTTATAAAAGTAAAACCCAATCAATAGGAAGGATCCAACCCCGACCAATTCCCAGAAGAAATAGAGTTGCAATAAATTGGGTGCCATGACAAGCCCAAGCATTGCAAAGGTGAAGAAACCAAGGTATGCATAGAAAATGGAGAATCGCTCTTCACCGTACATGTACCCCTTCGAGTAAATCTGGACAAGCAGGCTAACAAGTGAAACAATCACGAGCATCAAGGCATTAAGCTGATTGATTTCAAATCCTGCCGTAAGTTGCGTCCCACCGATGGAAAGCCAATCTATCGTTACTTTATAAGTAGGTTCTTTAAACCGTTCTATCAAGACAAGCAGCGATAAAATAAACGAAGCTAGCGTTAATAATATTCCTATATAGGCTCCTTGTTCTCGCCATCTCCTGCCTGATAGAAGCAGAACCAGAAACGTGACGAGTGGGAAGATCGGTATGAGCCAAGCATTCTCCATCATCGTATCAAATCCCCTTCTTCATTTATATAAACCTTCAATGCTTCATTGAATCCATTTCATCAACATTGACCGTCTTACGATTACGATAAAGGGCCATTAATATGGCCAGCCCAACAGCTGCCTCGGCTGCAGCAATTGTAATTGTAAATAATGAAAACACTTGACCAGTAATGGATGGCGTTACTCCAAATTTACTGAAAGCAACCAAATTGATATTCGCAGCGTTCAGCATCAGCTCAATGGAAATCAAAACAATGACCGCATTTCTTTTTACCAATGCGCCATACAGTCCAATACAAAATAAAACTAGTGCCAATACCAGATAAGCCGACAAGGGAACTCCTGTCATAATTGATCTCCCTCCTCATCCTTATCGTCTTTTTTTGCTAACACAATGGCACCTACTAAAGCAACAAGCAGGAGAACAGACATCACTTCAAATGGAATCACATATTTGGAAAACAGCTCAATGCCAATTTGTTTCGTATTTTCCTCATGCAAGGTCGTTGGCTGAACAGGTATATGCAGATTGTAAATACCTAGATAAACTGCCACAGCAAATCCAGCAACCGCTAGCAACAAAGAGAATTTTCCCCACCTCCCTTTTGACGGTTCTTCGCGTTCTTGATGTTTAGTCAGCATAATTCCAAACAACATCACGATCGTAATTGCCCCAGAATAGATTAAGATTTGTACGACTGCCACAAATTCTGCCGAGAGCAGCATATAAATGCCTGCAATGCTTAGAAATGTAAAGACAAGGGCAATTACCATGTGTACCACTTTTGTTAACGTAATTAGCAGCACACCGCCTAATATGGCGACGAATGCCAAACCCAAAAATGCAATTAATTCACCGGACAAACTCATACTTTATTCACCTTCCGGATATTTTCATCATTTTCATCCAGCCACTCCAGATTTTTAAATAACTGTTCACGGCTGTATTCCGCCAGTTCAAATTGATTCGTCATCACTATCGCTTCAGTAGGGCAAACCTCCGTACATAGATCACACAAAATACATATCTCAAAATTGATGTCATACGTATCGATGATTTTACCTTTTTTTGTTTGGTCCGGATGCTTTTTCCCTGTTAATTGTATACAATCTGTTGGACAAATCGTCACACATTGATTGCATACAATGCACTTCTCAGGATAGAATTTTTGTATTCCACGGAATCGATCAGGGAGCGGCAGCGGCTCATTTGGGTAGTCGTAGGTCACTTTTTTCCGTGTCAAGTTCTTCAACGTATAGGTTAAACCTTTTGCTAAGCCAAGCATATTAACCCCTCGCTTTCTGATTAGCTTAAAGTTTTTTAAAAAAGTTTAAATAATTCTTTTAAAAGTGCAGTTAAAAATATATTAGCTAACGCAATCGGCAGCAGTACTTTCCAGCCGAACTCCATCAATTGGTCGGCCCTTATACGCGGAAAGGTTACACGAATCCAAACCAATACATAAAACACAGCACTAAACTTCAGTCCAAACCAGACAGCTGCCGGAATAAAATCCAGAAACGGTATAGAATTCCATCCCCCTAAAAATAATACAGTGGTTAATGTAGCCATTGCAAACATATACACATATTCCGACAACATAAAGAACGCCCAGCGAAATCCAGAGTATTCAACATGATAACCCGAAACGAGTTCAGATTCCGCTTCCGGAAGATCAAAAGGGACCCTGTTCAACTCAGCTACCGATGCAATAAAAAAAACTATAAACGCAATTGGTTGAAGAAAAATGAACCAAACCTTCTCCTGTGCAGCGACTATATCATTTAAGTTTAAGCTCCCTGTCAACAGGACTATCCCCACTAACGACATCACGAGCGGAATTTCATACGATATCATTTGCGCTGCCGCCCGCATTCCGCCAATCAAAGAGTATTTATTGTTGGATGCCCAGCCTGCCGTGACGATACCAATCGTCGTAATACCGGAAACCGCCATATAATACAATAGTCCGACACCTATATCGGCAAATTGAAATGCATCGGTAAATGGCAATGTAGCAAGGACCATGAAAGCTGGAGCAAAGGCGATTACCGGTGCCAATATATAAAGCGGCTTATCGGCTTTTTTTGGGATTGTATCTTCCTTGATTAAAAGCTTCAAAACATCGGCAACGGTCTGCAAAAGCCCCCATTTACCACCAATCTGATTTGGCCCCACCCGCAACTGCATGAACCCCATGATTTTTCGTTCAGAAAGAATACCATAGGTGACAAACCCTAAAACAACAAATAGGAGCAGCACAGCCAAGCCAAAAAAGATGCCAAAATTCAGTAGACTTGGCGTGGATTGAAGCAAATCCTGGATCATTTATCCATCCACCTCCCCTAATACAATATCGATGGCACCTAGTATCGTTATCAAGTTCGCCATATTTTCCCCTTCCAGTAACTTTGGAAGAATTTGCAGATTATAAAATGAAGGTCGGCGGAATTTTAACCGGTACGGCTCCTTTTTTCCCTCGCTTGCGATATAACAGCCGATTTCCCCTCTTGGTGATTCAATTCGGACAAAGGCCTCGCCTTTTGGTACCTTTATTATTTTCGGGACCTTAGCAATGATTGGTCCTTCGGCTGGAAACTGCTCAACCGCCTGCTCAAGGATTTTCAATGATTCTTCAATTTCCTCCATCCTGCAGTGATAGCGTGAAAAAGCATCGCCTTCTTCTCGGGTAGGAATATTAAATTGAAACCTGTTATAAATAGAATATGGTTCATTTTTTCTTAAATCCCATTTTACACCTGTACACCTTAAGTTTGCACCGCTTAGTGAGTACTGAAGCGCTTCTTCCTTCGAATAGGTGCCCACTCCCTTAACTCGGTTCACGAAGATTTCATTCCCTGTTACCAGCTCATGGTAACCAGCTAGCTGCTCCCTCATATAAGGAACAAACTCTGCCACCTTTTCAATCCAGTCTTCAGGAGCATCCCATTTCACACCTCCGACCCGCATATAATTAAATGTAAGTCGTGCACCTGACAATTCAGTCAATAAGTTAACGATCATTTCACGTTCACGAAAAGCATATAAAAAGGGGCTCGTCGCTCCAATATCAAGCAAATACGTTCCCCACCAAACAAGGTGACTCGCAACTCTGCCTAACTCCATTGCGATTACCCGCAAATACTCAGCCCTGTCGGGGATTTCAACCCCCATCATTGTTTCAACAGCATGACAAAGCACATAATTATTTGTCATAGCGGCCAGATAATCCAGTCGGTCGGTATAGGGAATAATCTGAGTATATTGTAGATCTTCCGCTAATTTTTCCGTACCGCGATGTAGATACCCTATGACAGGTGTAGCCTCTTTTATTATTTCACCATCGATTTTGATGACAAGCCGAAAAACACCATGTGTACTCGGATGCTGTGGCCCGACATTGAGAAGCATTTCTTCCGTCCGTAACATTGGGTTACACCTCCACATCATAAGGCTGATAATCTTTTCGAAGAGGATACCCAATCCAATCCTCACCAAGTAAAATCCGCTTTAAATCAGGGTGTCCCTGAAAGAGGATACCGAGTAAATCGTAGGCCTCACATTCAGGCCAATTTGCCCCCGACCATAAAGGGACTAATGAAGGAACAACTGGAGAATCCCTATCCAGCTTCACTTTCAAGGCAGCCGAATGATTCGTATTAAATGAATATAGGTGAACATAGATTTCCATATGAGTTTCAAAATCTGATCCATGCAGTTCTGATAAATAGTGAAAGTTCAACTGTTCATCATATCGTAAAATTTTAGCTATTTGAAAATATGTATCTGGTTTAGCAACTAATGTGGGGACATCTTTTGATAGGTTATTAATATAGTAATCTGTTAGAGCACCTTGTCCCAAATTCCTTTCAATAGCCTGAACAATTTGATCGAGTATTGATTGGTTTGGTGAAGGTTCATCTGGGGTGTGAACTTCTGTACTCTCCTCTACTCTAGCCCTGGTCTTTGCAGCCGCGGCTGCTTTCGCTTTTGCAGCAGCAATGGCCTTAGCCTTTGCTTTTTCTGGATCCTCTTCTTTGCCCACTAATTCCTTTCTTTTGACGAGAGCAGCAGCTTTTGCCTTTGCAGCTGCGGCGGCTTTTTGTTTCGCTACATCCATACTTCTTTCCGATTCTTCTATTCCACTTTCTTTTGATTGTTTTCGGGCGAGAGCGGCGGCTTTTGCCTTTGCAGCTGCAGCGGCTTTTTGTTTCGCTACATCCATATTTCCTTCCGATTCTTCTATTCCACTTTCTTTTGATTGTTTTCGGGCGAGAGCGGCGGCTTTTGCCTTTGCAGCTGCGGCGGCTTTTTGTTTCGCTACATCCATATTTCCTTCCGGTTCTCCTGTAACACTTTCTTTTGACTGCCTTCGGGCTAAAGCAACTGCTTTTGCCTTTGCAGCTGCGGCGGCTTTTTGTTTCGCTACATCCATATTTCCTTCCGGTTCTCCTGTAACACTTTCTTTTGACTGCCTTCGGGCTAAAGCAACTGCTTTTGCCTTTGCAGCTGCGGCGGCTTTTTGTTTCGCTACATTCATATTTCCTTCCCGTTCTTCTGTAACACTTTCTTTTGACTTTCTTCGGGCTAAAGCTGCGGCTTTTGCCTTTGCAGCTGCCTCTTTCTTTTGTTGCGCTAAATCCTGCTCTTCACTCATCTATATCACCCGCTTTCCAGTTTTCGCTTCGTAACGGATTTTTTCTTTTAATTTATTAATACCATAAATAAGTGCTGCCGGGTTTGGGGGGCACCCAGGGATATAAACATCAACAGGTACTATTTGATCTACCCCTTTGACAACCGAATATGATCGCACATATGGTCCTCCTGCAGTTGCACAAGACCCCATAGCAATAACCCATTTCGGCTCTGGCATTTGGTCGTACAATCTCCTTATTATCGGAGCCATTTTTTTCGTTACAGTGCCAGAAACAATCATGACATCCGATTGTCTAGGTGATGTCCGGAAAAAAGAACCAAAACGGTCCAAATCATAATGAGAGGAACCCACTCCCATCATTTCAATCGCACAGCATGCTAAACCAAAAGTCATTGGCCATAGGGAATTACTTCTTGCCCAGGCCTTTACTTGTTCAAGTGTGGATAAAAAAATACTGTGACGCAATTCTTCCATTTCTGCAGGAGTAAGGTCGTCTAATTTTAATTCCACTTTAACACCTTCTTTTTCCAAGCGTAGATTAGTCCTAATAAAAGGATAAGGACAAAAAATAACATTTCAATTAGCGCAAACAGCCCCAGCTCGTCGTAAGCTACTGCCCATGGGTAAAGGAAAACAGTTTCTACATCAAAAATGACGAACATCAAGCCAAATAAATAATACCTGACATTGAACTGAACTCTTGAATCCTGAAAAGGCTCGATCCCACTTTCATAAGTCGTGTATTTCATATCATTCGGTTTGTATGGTCTAAGCAGTCTTCCAATAAATAATGCGACTAAAGGTAGTAAAATGCCAAGACTAAGAAAAACAAATACAATTAAATAGTTATTTTGGTAAATATGCAGCTGTCCCATGTCCATCTCCCTTTATAGAGAAATCATGTTTAATAGGTGTATTTTTAACTTGCTTGTCTTCTTTTTTATTGGAATCTTGTTTTAAATATTTATGCAGTGCTACAATTTTTTAGAAGTAACGTGACAACGAGGGGGCAAGAAGTAATAAATGTAAGCGTATACATTATATCATCCAGAAATTAGTATGTCGATGAAGTAAGGCTTAATATGGAAAATACTTTACACTATAATTCGATATTTTTTATGAACTTTCAGCAGATTTTTTCATATTTCGACGTTCAAATGCAGAAATTATGAGTTTGTATGATAATAAGCTCTTTTAAAGGCAGTTTAGATTGCATGCCTAAAATAAAAAACACCAGGACTCTCTGCAATTAGAAAGTCCTGGTGTTTTGATTATATAAAATTATCGCATTTCTGCAATTTGAATCCGATTGATAGCACGTTTAAGCGATAAATCAGCTCTTTTGGCATCATTTGATCCATCATTGTTCTGCAATCTTTGTTCCGCACGTGCTTTTGCTGCTTGAGCGCGTGCAAGATCGATAGTTTCAGCTCTTTCAGCAGATTGAGCTAAAATGGTTACCACATCAGGGCGAACTTCTAAGAAGCCACCGTTTACAGCTACATAGTCTGTGTTGCTTCCATTTTTAAGACGGACAGCACCGATGGTAAGAGGAGCTACAGTTGGAACGTGTCCAGCCATAATTCCCAGCTCACCACTTTTAGCTTTAGTGCTTACCATTTCAACTTCTGCATCATATACTGGGCCATCGGGAGTAACAACATTGACTTTAATGGTCTTCATTTCATTCCCTCCTAGGTCCCTTTAATTAAGCCATTTCTTTTGCTTTAGCAATAACTTCTTCGATGCGACCAACTAGACGGAAAGCATCTTCAGGAAGTTCGTCGTATTTTCCAGCTAGGATATCTTTGAATCCTTGGACTGTTTCTTTAACTGGTACATAAGATCCTTTTTGACCAGTGAATTGTTCAGCCACGTGGAAGTTTTGTGACAAGAAGTTTTGAATTCTACGGGCACGAGCAACGATTACTTTTTCGTCTTCGCTTAACTCGTCCATACCCAAGATCGCAATAATATCTTGAAGTTCTTTATATTTCTGTAAAGTTGATTGAACTTGACGAGCTACTTTATAGTGCTCAGCTCCAACGACTTCTGGGCTAAGAGCACGAGAAGAAGAAGCCAATGGATCAACTGCTGGGTAGATACCCATTTCAGAAAGTTTACGCTCAAGGTTAGTTGTTGCATCTAAGTGAGCGAAAGTTGTAGCTGGAGCCGGATCCGTATAGTCATCGGCAGGTACATAGATCGCTTGAATAGATGTAACAGAACCTTTATTAGTTGATGTGATACGTTCTTGTAATTGACCCATTTCTGTAGCAAGGGTTGGTTGGTAACCTACCGCTGAAGGCATACGGCCTAGAAGGGCAGAAACCTCTGAACCTGCTTGAGTGAAACGGAAGATGTTATCGATGAAGAAAAGAACGTCTTGTCCTTGTTCGTCACGGAAATATTCAGCCATTGTCAAACCACTTAAAGCTACACGCATACGTGCACCTGGTGGCTCGTTCATTTGTCCGAATACCATAGCTGTTTTCTTAATAACACCAGAATCAGTCATCTCGTAGAAAAGGTCATTTCCTTCACGAGTACGCTCACCTACACCAGCGAATACTGAGATACCGCCGTGCTCTTGTGCGATGTTATTAATAAGTTCTTGGATAAGTACAGTTTTACCAACACCGGCACCACCGAAGAGACCGATTTTACCACCTTTGATGTAAGGTGCAAGTAAATCTACTACTTTAATACCAGTTTCAAGAATTTCAACTGATGTTGATAAGTCCTCAAAAGTTGGTGCTTGTCTGTGAATTGGATCACGACGTACTTCTGCTGTAAGTGGTTCAAATAGGTCAATATTTTCCCCTAATACGTTGAAAACGCGACCTAGAGTTACTTCACCTACAGGAACGGAAATTGGAGCTCCTGTATCAACAGTCTCTGCACCACGAGTTAAACCATCCGTGGAAGACATTGCTACAGTACGAACTGTATTATCACCTAGTTGAAGGGCTACTTCAAGAGTTAGTCCTGTACCAGACGCTGTATTTTCGATTCTTAACGCGTTATAGATCTTAGGAAGTTGTCCGTCTTCGAATTTCACGTCAACAACCGGACCCATAACTTGAGTAACGCGTCCTATATTCATCGTTTTCCCTCCTAACGTTGCTTATAACGACTATCAAATTTATGGAACGGCCAGCATATCGTCCGGGCCGGCCGCCCCTTTAATGATTTTATTCTAAAGCTGCTGCACCGCCGACAATTTCCGTGATTTCTTGAGTAATTGCGGCCTGACGTGCACGGTTATATTGCAATGAAAGTGAATCGATCAATTCTTTTGCATTATCGGTTGCATTTTTCATTGCAGTCATACGTGCAGAGTGCTCACTTGCTTTACCATCTAACAAAGCACCATAAATTAAACTTTCTGCGTACTGAGGTAGTAATACCTCAAGAATTTCTTCTGCATTAGGTTCAAATTCATAAGAAGTCAATGCTGCATTGGAAGTATTAAAGTCAGCTAACGGAAGGACTTGCTTTTCCGTTACATCCTGCTGGATTGGGCTGACATAATGGTTATAGTACATATAAAGCTCATCACACAGTTCATTTAGATACAAATTCACTGTTGATTTAGCAAGGGAGCTAATGTCAGCGAAAGACGGCTGATCAGGAACACCAATTACTTCAAGCTCTACGTGCATATTACGGCTGACAAAGAAATCACGGCCAACCCTTCCGATTGCGATAATGACGAACTCATCATTGGATTTATGGCGTTCAAGAATAGTTTTATGAACGTGGCGTAGGATACTACTGTTGTAGGCTCCTGCCAATCCTCGGTCCGATGTGATTACCAGGTAACCGGTTTTCTTTACTGGACGTGAGACAAGCATTGGATGAGATGCATCCGTACTTCCGTTCGCAATACTTGATACTACTTCTTGAATTTTTTCCATATAAGGAACATATGCTTTAGCATTCGCTTCTGCACGGTTCATTTTAGAAGCAGATACCATCTGCATCGCTTTTGTAATTTGACTCGTCTTTTTCGTTGAAGTAATCCGAGACTTAATATCGCGTAAAGAGGCCATTCATTCTCACCACCCTTTATAAATTAGTTAGACCTTATTATTCAGAAATAACGAAATTCTTTTTGAACTCGTTAATTGCAGCAACGATAGCAGCGTCTTCAGGAAGACCTTTAGTTGTGCGAATGTGATCTAATAATTCTGGATGAGAACGATCTAGGAACACATAGTATTCTTCTTCAAAACGAAGGATATCCGATACTGGAATATCATCTAAATGACCTTTAGTTAATGCATAGAAAATCATGACTTGTTTTTCAACTTTAATTGGTTTGTTTAGATCTTGCTTAAGAACTTCAACTGTACGAGCACCACGGTTAAGTTTTGCTTGTGTAGCAGCATCAAGATCAGAACCGAATTGAGAGAATGCTTCCAATTCACGATAAGAAGCTAAGTCTAGACGTAATGTACCAGCAACTTTTTTCATCGCTTTAATTTGTGCAGATCCACCAACACGGGATACGGAAAGACCAGCGTTAATCGCAGGACGTACACCTGAGAAGAACAAATCAGATTGTAAGAAGATTTGTCCATCTGTGATGGAAATAACGTTTGTTGGAATGTAAGCAGAGATATCGCCTGCTTGTGTTTCAACAAATGGAAGCGCAGTGATTGAACCAGCACCTAAAGTGTCATTCAATTTAGCTGCACGCTCAAGTAAGCGGGAATGCAAGTAGAATACATCCCCAGGGAAAGCTTCACGACCTGGAGGACGGCGAAGCAGCAAGGAAAGTTCACGGTATGCTGATGCTTGTTTAGAAAGATCATCATAAACCACTAAAACGTGCTTGCCAGCAAACATAAACTCTTCACCCATAGTCACACCAGCATATGGAGCTAGGTATAAAAGTGGTGCTGGTTGAGAAGCTGATGCAGATACAACGATTGTGTAATCTAATGCACCATTTTTACGTAGTGTTTCAACTGTTCCACGAACTGTTGATTCTTTTTGGCCAATAGCAACATAAATACAGATCATGTTTTGGTCAGCTTGGTTAAGGATTGTATCGATCGCAACTGATGTTTTACCAGTTTGACGGTCGCCAATGATTAACTCACGTTGTCCACGTCCGATTGGAACTAGAGCATCGATAGCTTTAATCCCTGTTTGTAATGGTTCATGAACAGATTTACGGTCCATAACACCTGTAGCAGGGCTTTCGATTGGACGAGTTTTTGTTGTAGCGATTGGGCCAAGACCATCTAATGGCTGTCCAAGCGGATTTACAACACGTCCGATTAATTCTTCTCCAACTGGAACTTCCATGATTCTTCCTGTACGGCGTACTTCACTGCCTTCTTGAATGTCTCTGAAAGGTCCAAGAATAACAACACCTACGTTATTTTGCTCAAGGTTTTGTGCTAAACCCATTGAACCATTGGAAAATTCTAAGAGCTCCCCAGACATTGCATTATCTAAACCATGAACGCGTGCGATACCATCACCAACAGTGATAACTGTACCTACATCGCTTACTTTAATTTCCGACTGATAGTTTTCAATCTGCTTTTTAATCAGCGCACTGATTTCTTCAGCTTTGATGCTCATGAATTTCACCCCTATCTGTGAATATTAACCTAATAGTTGTTTGCTAAGACGACCAAGCTTACCGCTAATCGTTCCGTCATATATGCGGTTACCGATTTGAAGTTTGATGCCGCCAAGAATATTGGTATCCGTAATATTAGTAATGCGTAAATTTCTTTTACCGATTTTTGCAGCAAAAGATGAAGACACAGCTTCCATTTCTGATTCAGTCAATGGACGAACTGTATAGACAGTTGCATCCGCAACTGAGTTTTCTTCATTCGCAAGTTCAATAAACTCTTGTGCCATAGCAGTCACTTCATCTGTACGATGACGCTCTACCATTAACATTACTGTGTTTTGAACGGAAGAAGAAAGGCTTGCAAATGCATTTGCAATCAAAGCACTTTTTGCATCTTTAGTCATTTTAGGATGAGCTAAGAAGCTTAATAGCTCATTATCATTTGTAAAAACTTCATTCACTATGCGAAGCTCTTCTTCAAGTTGGTTAATGAGATTTTGCTCTTTCGCAATTTGGAAAAGGGCAACGGCATAACGCTTTGCTACTGTTATATCGCTCATTTCCCTTCTCCTGCCTCTTGAATGTAGTCATTAATCAATTGCTCTTGATCAGCTTCAGATAGTTCTTTTTCAATTACTTTAGAAGCAATAAGTACGGATAAAGATGCCACTTGCTCGCGTAGTGCTGTAATAGCTTTTTCTTTTTCCTGTACAATTTCACGCTTCGCTGATTCTTTAACACGTTCAGCTTCAAGACGTGCTTGATTCACGATATCTTCACGCTGCGCTTCACCTTGAAGTTTTGCGTTTTCTATAAGTTGTCCCGCTTCAGTGCGAGATTGTTTTACGATTTCACGTTGTTCTTCTAAATATTTAAGTGCTTCTTGTCTGCTAGCTTCCGCTGCTTGAATTTCATTTGCAACATGTTCTTCACGTTGAGTCATGATGCCCATTAGAGGACCCCATGCAAATTTCTTCAGCAACGCTAACAAAATGATAAACATTACTAATTGGTATAAAATGTCTCCGCCGTTAAAGCCAGCCGATGACCCAAGTACAAAGCTGCTTGTTAACACGCTTGGTTCACTCCCTTCACGAGTTTCACTTCTTAAAGCTTTCATTCATATGAACTTTTAGAAAACTATGATCTTAAACTGTATTAAAAAAGGATTGTGGACATAAAGGAAAGGCGAAGGTTCACATGGAACGAACTTCGCCATTTTTGAACTTTTTAAAGGTTCTATTAACCACCATATACCATAAACGCAATTACTACCGCGATGATAGGCATCGCTTCAACTAAACCTACACCGATGAACATTGTTGTTTGAAGCATACCGCGAGCTTCTGGTTGACGAGCGATACCTTCTACTGTTCTTGAAACGATAAGACCATTACCAATACCTGCACCTAGTGCTGCTAAACCAATTGCAATTGCTGCTGCAAGAAGACCTACTGAACCTGTCATTATAAATATCCTCCTTAAATTGTATCAAAATTTTATTTTTTTAGTTCTAAATGAACTTATAATTAATGGTCGTCACTGACTTTATGAGACAGATAAACCATTGTTAACGTGACAAAGATAAACGCTTGGATACTGCCGACGAAAATACTATAGCCTTGCCATACTAGAGTAGGGATGATTGCACCAATAAATCCGGCAAATCCACTCGCAGCCAGCGAACCGGCTAACAAACTTAGCAAAACTTCACCAGCATAAATGTTACCATATAGACGCAGACCAAGTGTCAAGGAGTTTGTAAATTCCTCTACTAGTGTCATTGGGTTTTTATAAGCTTTAAAGTACCCTTTGGCGCCTTTCATTTTTATAGCATAGAAATGCGTTAAACCTAAGACCATGACTGCAAGAGTCAATGTGATAACTGGGTCGGCTGTTGGTGATTTCCACCAAAGCACTCCATCGTAACTAATTGCAAACGGAAGACCTAGCATATTGGACACAAAAATGTACATTAGCAAAGTCATACCAAGCAGTTGAAACTGACCACCTGTTCTCCAGTCCATGTTACTATTAATAATACCCTTAACAAAATCCATAATCCATTCCATGAAATTCTGCATGCCAGTTGGCTTCATTGCTAACTTACGTGTACCAATCACTGCAATTAAGAACACAACAAGACTCGCAATTGTTATCATTAGGACGTTACTCAAGTTAAAGGTTAAACCCATAAAATCGTGTAAGGGTGCTTCATGATTCAACTATATTCACCTCTCTTCCCCGCTATCGACGTATTAATTGGATGAAAAAATCTATAAAAATGACGATATAAGCTGTCATTAATCCCCATACAACACTAATCAGATGAAAATGCTCCGGAAATTCCAATGCAATGAGTACCGCTAGACCTGCGGATGCCATTCGTGTCATCGTTCCAAGAGATTTAGTTTTCTTTCCCTCATCAAGCGCCTGACTGAATTTTTTCATTTTCTGATTAATCAGCCATAAATTGTATAAACTCAAACTCGTACCCAGTATAAGCCCTGCAAAAACGGCTTGATAACTCGTAAGTCCCCATCCAACAACATAAACCGCCAGAAGAAAAATTATATATTTACTCTGCCTGTTGAACATGATTTTCATTTCTGGCATTTTTCATTTAATCTCCTGAGAAATATTTTCGAACTGAATGGAGCATTGCTTGTAAACCTAATGCAAGTCCACAAAGAAGGCCAATTACTAATAGCAGCGGTTCGAATCAAGGGTTCTGTCAAATCATCTTTCTAAAAAGAAGATACCGATCAAAACTGATCCGACTATTTGAGAAAGAATCGCTGACATCAAAGTCATAGCCATTAATAGACGGCAATTTATTTGACGAAAGTTGCATCCTCGCGGTTGAAATTTGGTGGAGGATAGAAAACATTTCATGCTGTAAAAATCTGCATGTTGGGCTCCTGAAAACCCTCTCATTTTACATCCTTAGTTAGCATACAATAGGCAAGAATCAATGTCAATGAGTGGTTAGTGAAATTTGTCACAGGTTTGTAATTATTAACGAATTGTTCACAAATTATCTTTTTAATACTATTGACATACGTTTTATTTTACTTATTGTCATTTCTTCACTCAATAAGTAACGTCTTTTCTATCCGATCTTCCCTCCCATTCCTTCTTGCAAATATTATTGCTTTATATACGCCTTTAGGCGGCAAGTCTTCTCTAAATATATTTTTTTTGGTCAAACCTGAGGGTGCTGGTTTCGACCAATCCATATATCCGGCAAATTTTAAGGTGTCTGCGTCATAAAGAGCAATCCCGAATTCTTCAGCTCCTCGAGGTAGATACATCTCGTATCGATAAGTGCCGGCCTGGTCGCCTTGGCCGAATTCAAACCCCATTACTCTTGGATAATCCGGTTCTTCTTTAACGTATAAATAAGGGAGTGAAATTTTTTTACTTCCTTCCATTATAATTAGGTACCCATCATAAACCCCCTTCTTGAGTTCGGACGGGTTTACTTGAAGTCCCACATCGATTGCTTTCTTTTCACTTGGATTTAAAGTAATCGATTTCGGCAAATCCCAAATGAGTCCCTTCTCTTTTAATGGGACAATAAAAGAGTACCTCCTAATCTTCTTTCCTGTATTTTCAAGGACAATCGGTTCATGATGCTCTTCAATTCCTTCTTTTTTTGTATACATTCCAAATGACAAAGAACTTGGATACAGCAGTGTGTCTGCTTTTAATGCTTCAGCAACCTGGATGCGGCCAGCTCCCTGTTCATATGTGTGATACAGTTGATGTGCCGTTTTACTTAATGGCTTAGAAGTACTCATCAAGGCTGACTTTACTTGATCAGGAGTCCACTCCGGATGCTTTTGTAAAATTAAAGCGCACGCACCTGCAACATGCGGGGCAGACATACTTGTGCCAGCTAAGGACATATATCCCTTAGGAATGGTGCTTTCAATCTCAACTCCAGGCGCTAACACGTCTGGCTTAATCCCCCAAGATACCGTTACCGGTCCCCTCGAGCTAAAATCAGCCAGTCTATCTTGCTCCTTCTTATATACAAAATGAACTTTTTCGTGTTTTTTTTGATCCACAAATTTCTTAAGTCGTAATCCATCTCTTCTATTAATAGAAGCAACTGGTATGTTCATCTCTTTTTCTAAGCTTCCGGTAAAGGTTCCGCTCGTATTGTTATATATAATTACCGCTTTCGCTCCTGCCTTTTCAGCATTGGATACTTTCTCCTGAAAGGTAAGTGTGCCACGCTCAAGTAACACGATTTTATCTTTAACATGTTTTAGCTCATTTTCATTTCCGATATTTCCATAAATTACTTCCTCCGAAAAAGTTAAGTTCCACTTCTTAGAGTCTTGAAATAGAGTCAAATGAGATTGATACTTTTTTGACCCAAGTCCGTAAACCATATATGGAACCTTCAACGGAGGAGTTGACGCTCCTACCGAAATCGCTTTTTCTGCTGTCCCAGGCGAACCCACAGTCCAAACAGCCGGCCCAGAATTACCGTTTGATGTGACAGCAACGATTCCGCTTTCCACCGCTTTATTTAAAGCTAGCGAAATAGGTAAATCCGGGCCATTGACATTGTTCCCAAGAGAAAGGTTTAAAACATCTACCTTATCTTTCATTGCTGACTCAATAGCCGTCAAGACTTGCTCAGTATCTCCTGCACCTCCTGGCCCCAATGCCCGATATGCATAAACCTCTGCTTCTGGAGCGACGCCCATCATTTTTCCATTAGCTGCAATAATACCCGCAACATGGGTTCCATGTATTGTATCTAAACCTCCCATGTTCTTCGTTTCCATCGGGTCTTCATCACTATCAACTAAATCTTTTCCTCCTTTATAATTACGCTGCAAATCTGGATGTGTATAATCAATCCCTGTATCGATAATCCCTACTTTTACTCCTTTCCCGGTTATCCGGTGATTCTTTTTATCAAAGAAACTCCTCACCCTGTCTCCTCCAATGAAAGGGACACTTTCATCTAGCAAGGCATGATACATAGATACTTCAGTAACAGCTTGAATCGCACTCTCCTTCTTAAGTTGTTCAATTTCATTCTTTTTCCCATATACAGAAAATCCATCAAGGGCAACCGTATAAATATTACGTAAATGAAGGGATGGATACTTTTCAAGCAGCTTATTAATCTTTTCTTGTGAAATCGGGTTTTCCATCGTGACAACAACCGTTACTTTCTTAGATTCAGATAACTTTGGTAATGGCGGCAGAATGACAGAGGCTAATACTTTTTCATTTGAGAAAAAAATATTAAAAGGAAAACAGACAATATAAAAGATATCTTTCTCAACATAATCATCCCCTTAGCAGTTATCTTTTCTCAACTACCTTGGAGTATGCAAATAAAAAAGGAAAAGCCAATTGGCTTTTCCTTTTTTATGGTTCAAATCTTGTTGGCGGTACACTGACTTGCTTAAAATAGTAACGTACGGCTTCAGCAATTCGGGCTGAAGCATTTCCGTCCCCATATGGATTAGAGGCCTTAGCCATTTTTTTGTGTTCTTCATGATTGGTTAGCAATTCATGCGCCATTTTAAAAATGGTCTGTTCATCCGTACCCGCCAGTCTTAAGGTGCCTGCTGCAATCCCCTCCGGGCGTTCAGTCGTATCTCGTAAAACAAGAACAGGTACACCAAGTGATGGTGCCTCTTCCTGGATGCCTCCGGAGTCAGTCAAAATCAAATAGGCTCTTGATGCAAAGTTATGAAAATCCAATACGTCCATCGGTTCGATTAAATGGACACGCGGATTATCACCGAGAATCTCGTTTGCTAGCTCTTGAACAGCGGGATTTAAATGGACAGGATAAACCACCTGAACATCGTCATGATCTGCAACGATTTTTTTGACAGCCCTAAAGATATTCCTCATAGGCTCCCCTAGGTTTTCCCTGCGATGAGCTGTAAGTAAAATGAGCCGGTCATCTTCCAATTTATTCAAAACTGGATGAGAATACGTGGAGCGTACTGTCGTTTTTAAGGCATCGGTTGCCGTATTTCCCGTCACGAATATGTTTTCTTTCTTGTTTTCATTCAGCAAATTCTCTTCCGCTTTTGAGGTCGGCGCAAAATGTAAGTCTGCCATAGTTCCGGTAAGCTGTCGATTCATCTCTTCCGGATAGGGGGAATACTTATTCCATGTGCGCAGCCCTGCTTCCACATGTCCAATGACGATTTGATTATAAAAAGCAGCTAAACTGGCTACAAAGGTTGTAGTTGTATCACCATGAACAAGAACAATGTCAGGTTTAGCTTCCTTCATTATAGAATCCAGACCACTTAATGCTCTTGTTGTAATATCAGCAAGCGTTTGCCTTTCCTTCATTATATTCAAATCATAATCGGGTTGAATGGAAAATAAGTCGAGAACTTGATCTAACATTTGTCGATGCTGAGCCGTAACAGCAACGATCGGTTTGAAATATTCTGGGTGTTTTTGAAATTCGAGTACTAAGGGCGCCATTTTGACAGCTTCTGGTCTCGTTCCAAAAATCGTCATGACCTTAATCGGTTGGTTCAATCGTGACACCTCAGTTTCTTTCTATTATTTTGTGCCGAATAAACGATCTCCCGCGTCTCCTAGACCTGGAACGATGTAGCCATGTTCATTCAGTTTTTCGTCAAGCCCTGCAATATAAATATCCACATCAGGATGCGCTTCTTTTAATGCTTCTACGCCTTCTGGGGCTGCAATTAGGCACATGAATTTGATGTTAACTGCACCGCGCTTTTTAATAGAATTGATAGCTTCAATAGCAGAACCGCCTGTCGCTAACATTGGGTCAACAACAATGCATTCTCTTTCTGCCAAATCACTTGGCATTTTCGCATAATATTCAACCGGTTTTAATGTTTCTGGATCACGGTAAAGACCGACATGACCTACCTTTGCAGCAGGAATCAATTTAATAATTCCATCTACCATTCCAATACCAGCACGTAAAATTGGAACGATACCAACTTTTTTACCAGAAAGCATTTTTACTTTCGCTTTGCTGACTGGTGTTTGGATTTCCACTTCTTCAAGCGGCATGTCTCTTGTAATTTCAAATGCCATTAATGACGCAACTTCATCTACTAGTTCGCGGAATTCTTTTGTTCCTGTATTTATATCACGTATATAGGCTAATTTGTGTTGAATTAACGGGTGATCGAAAACATAAACTTTTCCCATTTAGCATCTCTCCAATTCTATTGATTAATTTTGCTCTTTTTATAATTTCCCTATTCGTTTAGAAAAATTTTCGTATCTTTTAAAATTCACTTCAACCTATTTTACAGAAAAAAGGTTCAATCTTCAATAAAGGTTTAGATGTCAGACCTATTTTCACTATTCCGACTCTTCAAAACACACTCTTCTCTGTGTCTATCTATTTAAGCACACAAAAACCGCTTCCCTAGAAAGGAAGCGGCTCCGTTATTACAATGAAGGATATAATTCAAACTTGCTTGTTAATGCTTCAACACGCTGTTTTGCTTCTTCAAGTTTAGCTTCAACTTCATTATTTTTCAAAACAAGTCCGATGATTGCAGCGATTTCATCCATGTCTTCTAATCCAAAGCCACGAGATGTTACTGCCGCTGTTCCAATACGTATACCACTTGTAACGAATGGTTTTTCCGGATCATACGGAATCGCATTTTTGTTAACGGTAATACCGATTTCATCTAGTACATGTTCTGCAATTTTTCCTGTTAGTCCTGTAGAACGTACATCAAGAAGAATTAAGTGATTATCTGTTCCATCAGAAACAAGGGTAAAGCCTTCTTTTTTCAAACCTTCGCCCAAACGTTTAGCATTGTCGATAATTTGTTGTGCATAAGCTTTAAAATCATCTTGAAGCGCTTCGCCGAATGCTACAGCTTTAGCAGAAATTACATGCATTAATGGCCCACCTTGAATTCCAGGGAAGATTGATTTATCAATTTTCTTACCGAACTCTTCTTTACAAATAATCATACCGCCGCGTGGTCCGCGAAGCGTTTTATGAGTAGTTGTCGTTACAAAGTCTGCATAAGGAACTGGACTTTGATGCAATCCTGCAGCAACTAAACCTGCGATATGTGCCATATCAACCATTAAATAAGCTCCGACTTCATCTGCAATCTCACGGAAGCGTTTGAAATCAATTTCACGTGGATATGCACTAGCCCCTGCTACGATCAGTTTAGGCTTGTGCTGACGTGCTTTTTCCAAAACATCGTTGTAATCGATACGGTGATCTTTTTCGTCTACACCATATTCAACAAAGTTGTAGTTAACACCACTGAAGTTAACCGGGCTTCCATGTGTTAAATGACCGCCGTGGGACAGGTTCATTCCTAACACAGTGTCGCCAGTTTGAAGAACGGTAAAGTAAACTGCCATATTAGCTTGAGCTCCAGAGTGTGGTTGTACGTTTACATACTCGCCACCGAAAATCTCTTTTGCACGGTCACGTGCTAAATCTTCAACGATGTCGACATACTCACACCCACCGTAGTAACGTTTACCCGGATATCCTTCTGCATACTTATTAGTTAGAACCGATCCTTGAGCTTCCATGACAGCTTCACTCACGAAGTTCTCAGAAGCAATAAGCTCAATCTTACTTCTTTGACGCCCTAATTCCAGTTGAATTGCGTTAAACACTTGCTCATCTTGCTTTGCTAAACGATTCATTCCGTAATTCCTCCTCAAATTGTGCGTTATTCGCTTTTTACATTATTTTTAACATGACTTCAAAAAGACATGAAAAAGCCTTATCAATAATTATTTGAAAATTCTACTCCATTTTAACATGTCTATTTTAGAAGTGATAGTCTATTTTTATCGAACGTTCATTGTTTTTTCATTTAAAAACGTTCGCATTTCACATCTTATTTAAGGTAAATAGCTCTTCCTACCTGAATTTTATTAGTAAAAAAGCTTTCCAATGAGGGGGATACCGTTTTTTCTTCACTAACCATTCTATTGGTACTACACAAAAAAATCGTTAAAGATTCTTCTTGTTCTTTACATTTTTCTTTTATTTAATAGTCTCCATACAAAAACAGCATCCCTCATCTGAGAAATGCTGCCTAATTTTCTATTAAGTACAACTCTTGTTTACTGTAGTATCCTGATATACAGCCCGCTCTCCGCCAATTAGTTTTGGGCGGGTTTTAGCCATAGTCACATGTGCATGACCAATTTCTTTAATGGAGACTCGAACAGGGACAGCCACATGTTTTAAATGCATACCGATGAAAGTATCACCGATGTCTATCCCCGCTTCTGCCTTGATATGCTCAACGACGATAGCATCTTTCCATTGTTGATAGGCATAGGTTGCCATCGACCCTCCTGCCGTTCTTACAGGGACAACTGACACTTCTTCATAATCTCTTCGAACTGCGGTCTCTCTCGGTAAAACGAGAGCCCTATTTAAGTGTTCACAACATTGATAAGCAACCTGAATTCCCGTTTTTCTTTGGAAATCCTCCATTACAGCAAAGATCATTCCCGCAACATCAATTGTTCCGTCTGTGCCGATTCGTTTTCCAATCACTTCACTTGTACTGCAGCCAATTACCAATAGCTGTTTTTCTTTTAGAGCTGCCTCTTCTTGAAACTCATGTAACAGTATTCGAAACTGATTTTTCCATATCTCAAGCTCATCTGAAAATGTAGTATCATTTGTCATGAAATACGCATCCTTTCATTTAAAGAAAACTTACTGATGATTAGACCTTAGATGAAGAGAAGACCCCTTGTCCTTGTTCTAAATCTGCACATCTTATCGCTTAAGAAGGGCATTCTAGTGATTTAAATTAGGAGTGTTTTCCTTCATACTCCGCTATCTTACCAATCCTGTTTTCATGACGGCCGCCTTCAAATTCTGATGTCAACCATGTTTGGGCAATTTCCCTGGCAAGCCCAGGACCAATTACACGTTCCCCCATCGCCAACATATTGCTGTCATTATGCTGACGAGTCAATTTCGCACTATACACATCATGAACCAATGCACAACGTATCCCTTTAACCTTATTCGCTGCAATGCTCATTCCAATACCTGTACCGCATATTAGTATTCCACGATCAAACTCACCCTGCGCTACTTTTTCGGCAACTGGCAAAGCATAATCCGGATAATCCACGGATGTACTACATTCACAGCCAAAATCCTCAAATGGAATATTTAACTCATTCATTAAATTCTTTATTTCTTCACGGATTTGAATACCACCATGATCCGATGCAATTGCAACTTTCATCAAAATCCTCCTCTAGCTGTTTTTATTTGATTTTATTGTGTCACAAAATTGTGAAAAGATAAAGTGAAGCTATAGGTTTCCGCCCATATAGAAACAGGAAACCTACACTGGTTTCCTGTAAAAATTTAAGTATGAAAGCGTGTAATGGTCTGTTTCAATTTATCTGCTTGCTCTTTAAGCTCCATAGCCAATTTTTTTACGTTTTCCATAACCTTTGCTTGTTCATGAGTCGTAGCCGTTACTTCTTCCGCTCCAGCAGATGTTTCTTCTGCAATAGCAGCCACTTCTTGAGATTGCCTTGATGTTTCTTCAACACTTTCCATTTGACGATCAACAAGCTCAGTAATATCTTTTACCGCAGCGGCAACATTATGTACTGTTTTTGTCATTCCTTCTATCGCTATATCCGTATTAGTACCTTTTTGGGCTTCTTTATTTGCCAAGATGACCTGTTCGCCAATTTGTTTAACAACAGCCTGTACCTCAACCTGAATATTTTGAATCAAACTTGAAATGCCTTGAACAGCTTTAGCGCTCTCATCAGCTAACAGACGGACTTCTTCCGCCACAACAGCAAATCCTTTCCCATTTTCTCCTGCTCGTGCAGCTTCAATGGAGGCATTCAATGCAAGCAGGTTCGTTTGTGCTGCAATATCGCCGACAAGCTCAATGATTTGTTCTACCTTTTTCGCATTTCCCTCTAAACGCTTGACTGTTTTTAGGGACTGTTGGTTTTCTTCAGCCAATTGTTTAATGCCGAAAACTAAGGAATTAACTACTTCTTTACTCTGAGAAAGCTCTGCAGCCATTTCACTGGATATAACAACAGATGCCTTCGCTTTATTTTGAACCTGTTGGGCAATCATGATGACATCATCAATAGATTCAGCCGTATTCATGATGGAAACAGCCGAGGTATCAGCACCTTTGGATATTTCCTCAATGGTTCTAGCAATGTTTTCTGCCTGTTCCGATGCTTTTGAGGATTCTTGAGAAATATGGATGACCTTGTTATTGGTCTCTTGGAAATTTTCTTCAATACTTTGCACCATTTCCCGCAGGTTAAAAAGCATATGGTTAAAAGCTGTGCCTAATGATCGAATCTCATCATCCGTCTTAGATAAAACTACTTCTTCGTTAATACTTCCCTGGGCCGTACTTAACGCCACTTTTTCTAATCTTTGCAGGGGTTTAGTAATAAGACTGGCTGCAAAAAACGCAAGAATTCCAGACCACAATATGCCTAATAGCAGTGTCCCGACACTAAAACTTATCGAACTCATGTTTTTAAAAAACATTGGATGGACCACGAAAATAAAAAATGCCGAGGCTGAATAAGTGATTAAAGCAAGGACTGTGATAAAGATAACTAATTTTTTTCGTAACCCAAACTTATATTGAGTTCTTTCCGCCATTCTTTCCCCCCCTGTAGATTTGTTTACTTTTCCAGACTTTTTACTAATTCTTCTATTAAATCTTGAAGCTCCCTGAACGTTTCTCGATAAAGGTCTTCCGGGCCACCAAACGGATCTATTATGTCTCTATCATGTTTATCGTCATTAACAAATTCTTTTAAAGTAAAAGTTTTATCAATAATATGGGGGAATGTACTCATAATGGCCGCTTTATGCCCTTCCGTCATGGTAAAAATATGAGTAGCCCAATCTATTTCCTTCTCAGATAAAGGTGTTGAGGAATGATTATGTGATATGTTATTTTCAACTAATACACTTTTAGCATGCATTGAAGCGTCTTGGCCAGCTGAAGCATATACGCCAGCAGATCTCACTTCGATACCTATAATATTCTTGTTTTTTAAAATTGCTTCTGCCATGGGGCTTCTGCACGTGTTACCGGTACATACAAATAATACTCGGATCATTTTAACGTCCTCCTTTTTTATCCATTATAAGCTATTGCCCCATTTTTAATAGTCAAAATAAAAGCACTCTTATTATTAAAATATCATAATAAATTCACTTCAAACAAAAAAATTAAGTCTATTTCGTAAACCCTTTATCCTATAAGATAAAACCATCTTTCTTCCCCTTTTTCCGCAGTGAAATGTTTAAAAGAGAAAAATAAAAACCGCCCCGGTAATTCGGAACAGTTGAGGAAGGACATATGAAATTAGGTGCATCAAAAGGAGAATAATAGTTTTAGACCAAACGCACACAGAATACTACCACCAAGGATCTCACTGTAAACCCCCAGTAACCCCTGCATCTTTCTCCCCAGCAAAAGTCCCGCCCAGGTTAAAAAAGTGGCAGCCATTCCAAAACAGAGAATGGTCAAAATCGTTTTAGCTCCATAAATCCCTAGCGTTAACCCTACCGAAAAACTATCCAGACTTACCCCTAGAGCAAATATAAACAGACCTTTTCCGATAGGAGCGAGCATCTTATTATCTCTATTTCCAGCTTCTCCCCTTTTACCGGGAATAAACATCTGGATGCCCAAAATTAACAGCAATAGACCGCCAGCGTATGTAGCAAATGTTCCGAATTTATCAGAAATGAAACGACCTGCCCCCATACCTAGCAAGGGCATCCAAATATGAAAAAAGCCTACAGTTAGCCCTATAAAAAGGATTTGCCTTAACCTTAGCTTAAACATCCCCATTCCAAGGCCGACAGAAAAGGCATCCATACCCAACGCAAAAGCCATTAGCAATAAGGTGATGATTTCTCCAGCGAATGTATTCATTCCATACCTCCCTCGGACGTACCTACTACATGTTATGCATGTCCGAAAAGAAATAGAAGAATAAATCAGTTCTTATTACGCATGTTCTTCTATGATTTGATGACCTGCAGCCTTCTCGAGCCGGTTCATAACCGCAACCCCTATACCAGACTCAGGAAACATTTCGCTAAAAATGATATCGACATCAAGTACATCAAATTGTCGTAAAGCATCATATAGCCCTGCTGCAACTGTATGTAAATCCGCTAATGATCCAGGAGCAACAATATAATCCGCCTTATATTCTCGTTGATGTTCAGTAGGTGTTATCACACCGACTTTTAACCCATCACCTCTTTTTTCATCCACAAGCTTCTGAAGGAAAGCTTGATTACCCTTTACTAAAAAAAGAGGGGCTTTCGGTGCATAGTGGGTATATTTCATACCCGGAGCTTTTGGTGCTGCATCCTTATGTTTCAAGGCAGCGTCTTGTCTAACTGTTCCAATGACTGCTTCCAGTTGTTCAACTGTCACGCCACCCGGTCTTAAAATAACAGGCACTTCCTCCGTGCAATCAAGCACGGTAGATTCAACGCCTACACCTGTGGTCCCACCATCGACGATGCCCGCAATCCGGCCCATTAAATCATCCACAACATGTTTAGCTGATGTGGGGCTTGGTTTCCCAGAGGTATTTGCACTTGGAGCAGCAATAGGCAGATTACTTGCTTGAATAAGACCTAGGGCAACCTGATGATCTGGCATCCTCACCGCGACTGTGTCTAAACCCGCCGTCACTAGGTTTGATAGCTGCCCTGGTTTCCGTTTCATAATCAATGTTAAAGGACCCGGCCAAAATTCCGCTATAAGTTTCCTTGCCTGTACCGGAATCTCTGCAACAATATCTTTCAACTGTTCTTCAGTAGCTATATGAACAATTAAAGGGTTATCACTCGGACGCCCCTTCGCTTCAAACACTTTTTTGACAGCCTCGTCACTTTTAGCATTAGCTCCCAGCCCATATACGGTCTCCGTTGGAAAAGCAACCACTTGATCAGCCTTTAATAATTCAGCTGATTGTGTAATTTGGGGATAACTTTGTAAATTATCCACATTTTTATCCACTAACCAAATTTTCGTTTTCATCGTAAACACCTTCACCTTTTAACATTACTTATTTTATATAATTGCTTTTATATGAACGATATTTCAGTCTTATCGTACTATTATTTCTTAAAATATACTTTGAAAGTATAAAAGAAGTATACACATAATTCAAGTGTTATCCACAAATTGTGGATAATTGTAACGAAACGGTGGATAACTTTGTGGATATTATGGATTATTGACAGACTTTTTCGATATTTTGTTAATAACTCTGTGGATATGTATTATTACATTTATCTAATCGTAAAAAAACGAGGGCAGATGCCCTCACTTTAAAAAATCTCATTGAAAATTTCTGCAAATAAGGACTTCACTTCCACCTCGGGTTCCTTTTCCCCTTCATATAATTGTTGACCTCGGTCAGTAGATGCCGTCAAATTATCGCTTGTATCTTCAACGTTCTCTTCGATAACTTTCTGTGTCACTTCTTCCTTAACCTTTTCTTCTGTCACTTCCTCTTTTACACTTTCCTCTATAACTTCTTCTTTAACTTTTTCCTCTGGCGCTTCCTCTTTTACACTTTCCTCTATAACTTCTTCTTTAATCTTTTCCTCTGGCGCTTCCTCTTTTACACTTTCCTCTATAACTTCTTCTTTAACCTTTTCCTCTGGCACAACTTTCTCTTCATTCGTTGCAGCATATGCCTTCCCTTTTGAAGTCACTGATTCTTCATCTTCATCCTCGACAATTGGACTTTGGCTTACAGCTGTCCCATTTGAAAAATCCAGGAAACATAATGGAGGAAATAACACACACCACCAATTAGCCCCTTCCCCTTCACCAAGTGTGATAATCACCGCTTCATAATCACCTGCAGGATATAAATACTGACCATAAAGCTTTGTCGGGAATTCCGCCTGTCCAAAATCGACGTTGACTGACTGTTCCAAACCATTTTCCCTCACTACTGCCTCCGCTGTTGCTTGGATATCTGGTAAATGCGAAGTAATCACTTCCCTCGCCTCATCCAAAGAGGTAAGCTCCTGAACCCACTTCGTAATATCTTCATTTACTTTATCTCTAATCAGGCGCTTAACAGCTTGATCCTCTTCTGTATCACTATTAGCAAGTATTCGCAGACGAATTGCTTCATCCGGAATCACCATAGTTTCTTCCGCACTGACCGCCTCCGCTTTAGGCATATATATACTTACAATTGTTCCTATTGTTAAGATTAATAGATAGATAATGGCTAAATGTTTAGTTTTCATCGCCCTCGCCCCCTCACACAAATTAGTCTCGCCAATTTTCCGTTATCTTAAACTAGTAAAAGTAAAAAAGAGGATAACTAAAAATATAGATTCTAAAAGGTATATTGGGTGAAGCACGTTACATTCCAAACAAAAAAAATCCGTCTCACATATGAGACGAATCATTTTAATACAGCAAAGACCATTCGATCCTTTTTGTTAATGTCATTTTCAATGGACACTTCTGCCGCAGGAAATGTCCGCTTTAAGAGACCAGCAACTGCCTGACCCTGTCCAGTGCCTACCTCAAAGCCAATCAGTCCCGGTACTTTCATAACAAGTGGCAATTGTTCCATAAATCGGCGATAGAAGTCTAAACCATCGACACCAGCGAATAACGCACGATGTGGTTCATGATCAGTTACGACCACTGACATGGATTTTTGATCATCATTTGGTATATAAGGAGGATTCGATAAAAGGATGTCCACCTGATTGTTCTGCTTAATGAATGGCTGCAGCAAATCGCCTTGCACAAACTGTACCTCAGCTCCAAGTAACTTGGCATTCTTTCTCGCTACCTCAAGTGATGGATCTGCTATATCCGTGGCTGTCACCAGCAAGCCTGTTTCTTCAAGCTTCATCGTAATTGCAATCGCACCGCTGCCCGTCCCAATATCCGCTAAGCTTAGCTTCTGTCCCTTCGTAAAAATGTTAGGGAGCTTGCGAAGTGTATAATAAATTAATTCTTCTGTTTCAGGTCTTGGAATCAACACTTCTTCATTAACAAGGAAGGCCCGTCCATAAAATTCTTCACTGCCTGTAATATATTGAACAGGGGTCCCATCAACATGTAGCTCAACAGCGGACTTAAATTGTTCTAACTCCTCTTTACTGAGTTCATAATGGAGATTGGCTAATAGCTGGGAGCGAGTTTGCTTTAAATAATGCTGCAACAAAATTTCTCCTGCATTAGCATCCCGATCATTTTCCTTTAAAAAAGAAGAAGCCCATTTAAGGACTTCGAATACTTTCATTACAGAATTATTCATCTGCATTTTCCAGTCTTGAAGATTGATCTTCCATGATTAAGGCATCCACGACATCATCCAGCTTACCTTCCATAATTTGATCCAGCTTTTGAATCGTTAAGCCGATACGATGGTCGGTAACACGGTTTTGCGGGAAGTTATACGTACGAATCCGTTCTGAACGATCACCCGTTCCAACGGCAAGCTTCCTGTTTTGGTCATATTCCGCCTGTACTTCGCGATGAATTTTGTCATACACACGGGCACGCAAAACTTTCATTGCTTTTTCTTTGTTCTTGATTTGTGATTTTTCATCCTGACAAGATACAACGGTATTTGTTGGAATATGCGTCAATCGCACCGCTGACATTGTGGTGTTAACACTCTGTCCTCCCGGGCCACTCGATGCAAAGGTATCTACTCGAACATCCTTATCATGGATTTCAACTTCCACTTCCTCAGCTTCCGGTAAAACGGCAACCGTAGCCGTGGACGTATGAATCCGTCCGCCTGATTCAGTTTCAGGTACACGCTGCACGCGATGGGCTCCATTTTCGAATTTCAACTTTGAATATGCACCGTTACCATTAATCATGAAAATGATTTCCTTATAACCACCAAGCCCTGTAGGACTTGATTCAATAACTTCAGTCCTCCAGCCTTGCACCTCAGCAAAACGGCTGTACATACGGTATAGACTACCTGCAAATAAGGCCGCTTCATCTCCGCCTGCCGCTCCGCGGATCTCCATGATTACGTTTTTATCATCGTTAGGGTCTTTTGGAATAAGCAATATTTTCAGCTTATCTTCAAGACCCTGTATGGTCTCTTCAAGTTCATTAATCTCTTCTTTAACCATTTCACGCATATCCGCATCAAGTTTGTCTTCAAGCATCGCCTTGGCTTCCTGGAGTTGCTCACGAACTGCTTTATACTCTTTATACGTTGAAGCCGTCTCCTGAATACTGGATTGCTCCTTAGAATATTCCCTTAGCTTCTTTGAATCATTAATGATTTCAGGGTCACTCAATAGTTCATTCAATCTTTCATATCTATCTTCTACTGCCTGCAGTCGATCAAACAAATTATTCACCTCATAAATTTTCCAAAACATCTACATGAAACGAGTTGGAAGTAATCCATCCTTTTTAACTATAAATAAGTGCCCCAACCGAGTTCACTTCTAGCTTAATTATAGTATAGGTGAATAATCAACGTCAAAGAGGATTCAAAAATGTGGTTATTTCTTTAATTTAACATCTATATTATATTGGGGAACAACCCTGGTTATCATGTCTTGAATTCGCTGCTTTTCCTCATTTCTTTCTTCATCCGTCTTGATTTCACCTTTATCATGGACCGTAACATGTATGGTATTGCCATTAAACCATACGGAGCCTGCATCATAATTAGTTTCCGATTTAATGATTGATCGGATTTTATCTATTTCCTGCCCCATGGATGGAGAATTATTGGATGTATGATGCGGAGTGTTGAGGAGTTGATCTGATGGCCGTTCCGCTTCATTGTCCCAATCATTATTAGATACACGTTTTAAACTTTTGCCAACAAAATCTTTGCCATCCCGGGATTGATCCCCATATTCCGAATCATTATTTATTGCATTGTCATTTTGACTGCATGCTGTTAGTGCAGCAAGAAGAAAAGCAGTCATAAAAATCAGTATTGATTTCATATTTTTTCCCTCCATTTTGGTTAAGTTTATAAAGAGCGGTTCCTCTTCAGCTTTCCCAAAATGAAGCTAAATGTATCTTTTATTTCTCTTCCCTCTTTTTTACAAAATGCTCGACTTTATCTTAATGGTTAAAGTTTATTGCAAATGTCAACATTTTGAATAATTTATTTTTAGTTCAAACCGCATTGCGTTAAACTTCATCTTAAAATCTTTGTATGTTAAAATCCTTTTGAAAGGATTATCTACATGGATTTAGGAGAAAATGAATAAAGGGTAATAATTAGCTCCCCTTTCTTCCAAATAGGGAGTTTTTTTATTGTTTGTAATTACAACAGGAGGATTCAACTATGCATTTATTGCCGCGGGAAATCGACAAGCTTATGATAGTGGTGGCAGCGGATCTTGCGAAGCGCCGAAAAGACAGAGGATTAAAGTTAAATCATCCGGAGGCTGTCGCCCTCATCACTTATGAGGTAATGGAAGGGGCAAGAGACGGGAAAACTGTAGCCCAACTTATGGAGTACGGGGCTTCCATTTTGACACAAGAAGATGTCATGGAAGGAATACCTGAAATGATAGATGATATTCAGGTTGAAGCAACTTTTCCAGATGGAACGAAATTGGTGACTGTCCACAGCCCGATACGATAAATAGGAGGGATAGCTATATGTTGCCAGGAGAATACATTTTAAAAGAAGAAGAGATTATTTGTAATGAAGGAAGAGAAGTATTCACCATTTCTGTTACTAACACCGGCGACCGCCCTATTCAGGTCGGATCACATTTTCATTTCTACGAAGTAAATGAAGCACTCCAATTTAATAGGAAGAAAGCTTACGGAAAGCGATTAAATGTCCCTGCTGGAGCGGCTGTTCGTTTTGAACCCGGGGATGAAAAAGAAATACAGCTTCTAAATTTTGCAGGAGAACGGCGTATATACGGGTTCAATAATAAAGTAGACGGCAAATTAGAAAGTGAGGATGAATCATGAGCTTTAAAATGTCCCGAAAACAATATGCTGAAATGTATGGACCAACTACTGGTGACTCTATCCGCCTTGCTGACACAGATTTGTTTATTCAAATTGAAAAAGATTACACTACATACGGAGAAGAAGTTGTCTTTGGCGGCGGAAAAGTCATTCGGGACGGCATGGGCCAGCACCCCCTTGCAACTCGTAAAGACGGTGTGGCAGATACCGTTATAACGAACGTAGTAATTTTAGATTACACAGGAATTTGTAAAGCAGACCTAGCCATTCGAGATGGTAAAATTTTCGGAATTGGTAAAAGCGGAAATCCACTCGTTATGGACAATGTGGATATTATTATTGGCGCATCTACAGAAATAATCGCCGGTGAAGGTTTGATTGTGACAGCTGGTGCCATCGATACCCACGTTCATTTTATTAATCCGGAACAAGTACAGGTAGCACTAACATCTGGAACAACAACATTAATCGGGGGCGGTACAGGTCCTGCAGCTGGATCTAAGGCAACTACGGTTACTCCGGGTGAATGGAATATTCACCGCATGCTTGAAGCTGCTGAAGGCCTCCCTATAAATATTGGATTTACAGGTAAAGGACATGCTGCTTCCACTGAACCCTTAACCGAGCAAGTTAGAGCTGGAGTTATCGGATTAAAAGTTCATGAAGACTGGGGAGCTACTGGTTCATCCCTTGACTACGCACTACAGGTAGCAGACGAATTTGACATTCAAGTTGCCCTGCACGCAGATACATTAAATGAAAGCGGATTTATGGAAAATACCATGGCCGCAGTAAAAGACCGAGTTCTTCACATGTACCATACTGAAGGCGCAGGCGGTGGCCATGCACCTGATTTAATCAAATCAGCAGGTTACCATAACATTCTGCCTTCATCAACGAACCCCACCCTCCCTTATACCGTTAATACTATCGACGAACACCTTGATATGGTCATGGTTTGCCATCATTTAAATCCTTCTGTTCCAGAAGACATCGCTTTTGCAGATTCTAGAATAAGAAGGGAAACAATTGCAGCAGAAGATATCCTTCACGACATGGGCGTATTTAGCATGGTAAGCTCTGATGCCCAAGCAATGGGCCGGGTAGGAGAAGTCGTTCTACGCACATGGCAAGTAGCAGACAAAATGAAAAAACAAAGAGGCATCCTGTTTGGAGATAGCAAACATGCCGACAACAACCGGGCTAAGCGCTATATCGCCAAATACACTATTAATCCAGCCATTACACATGGGATTTCAGAGCATGTTGGTTCTATTGAAGTTGGAAAATTGGCAGATTTAGTCCTCTGGTCTCCAAAGTTTTTTGGCGTGAAGCCAGAAATGGTGCTTAAAAACGGTCTTGCGGTTACTGGGTTAATGGGTGATGCCAATGCATCTATCCCGACACCACAGCCGTATATTTATCGTCCAATGTACGCTCAGTTTGGAAAGGCCTTAGCAAAAAGTTCGGTTACTTTCATTTCTCAAGCAGCCTACGATGATGGTGTTCATGAAAAACTTGGACTACATAAAATGATTCTACCTGTTGGCGGAATTCGGACTCTAACTAAGAAAGATATGAAATTAAATGCTGAAACACCTGATATTACAGTTGATCCGCAAACATATGAAGTAAAAGTAAATGGAGAACTCCTGACATGCGAGCCAGTTGATACGGTGCCAATGGGTCAGCGATATTTCCTATTCTGAGGTGAAAAGTATTGATTATAGAAAAAGTTGTCACTAACTTAGAAAAGATGGATACAAACGAAATTAAAAAGCGTCATATAGAAAAAGTGTACTTGGAAAGCGCACATTTAATGAAGCGCATTCAACGGGTCAAAACGGATCACGGCAATGAGCTTGGTATTCGCTTAAAAGAGCATCGAGACCTTTTAGCTGGAGATGTATTATACATGGATGATAAAAATATGATCGTCATAGATGTGCTATCAGATGATTTACTTGTTATCTCCCCTCGAAGCATAAAAGAAATGGGTACAATCGCCCATCAACTTGGCAACCGTCACCTCCCTGCTCAATTTGAAGAAGATGATATGTTGGTCCAATATGACTATTTGGTTGAGGAATTACTTCAAGAACTCGGAATTCCTTTTAAACGGGAAGAACGAAAAGTGAAACAAGCGTTCCGTCATATAGGCCACAGTCATGAATAACAATATTCTCTCTTTGTTTCAGCTATGCGACTCTAATTTACCTACCGGCGCTTTCAGCCATTCTTTCGGCCTGGAGAGTTATATACAAGAAGATCAAGTTAAGGACCAGAAGACATTTTTCCAGTGGCTTAAAGTGTATTTACATGAGCAGCTCATCTACTCAGATGGGCTTGCCTCTCGTCTCGTTTATGAAGCTCTTATGGATGAGGATATTCAAGAAATATGGAACCTGGATCGGCTATTAACTGTCCAAAACTTGCCGAGGGAAACGCGGGAAGGAACACAAATGATTGGGGATCGAATGCTAAAACTCACAGAATCGCTATACGGCATGCCAATCCTCTCACAATATAGAGCGGAAATTAAGAGAAAGAGTTCATTCGGCCATCCCGCTATTGTATTTTCGATGGTAGCACATGGACTTGGGGTAACAAAACCAGACACCATCCTCTACTATTTGTATTCTGCTATTTCCAGCCAAGTTCAAAATGCGGTACGAGCCATTCCTCTTGGACAAACAGCAGGCCAAACAATTACTCACAACTTTATACCAGAATTAACACAGGCTGTGGAAAGAATTCTGCAACTAACGAAAGATGATTTTGGCATCGTTTCTCCTGGTATTGAACTCTCTCAAATGAAACATGAGCGCGTTAACATTCGAATATTTATGTCTTAATTTTTTTGAAAGAATCAGTAAAGGAAGTGTTTTAATGGAACCAATAAGAATCGGTGTTGGAGGACCTGTTGGAGCAGGTAAAACAATGCTTGTAGAAAAATTGACACGCCATCTCGAAAATGAAATAAAAATGGCAGTTGTCACAAACGATATTTACACAAAAGAAGACGCTAAATTTTTAATACAAAATGGTGTTCTTCCAGAGGATCGGATCATTGGTGTGGAAACAGGCGGCTGTCCTCACACCGCCATTCGCGAAGATGCTTCCATGAACTTCGCTGCTATCGATGAGTTAATCGAGCGTCACCCGGACGTTGAACTTATTTTTGTTGAAAGTGGCGGAGACAATCTTGCAGCTACTTTCAGCCCTGAACTAGTTGACTTTTCTATTTATATTATTGATGTTGCCCAAGGGGAAAAAATCCCCCGCAAAGGCGGACAAGGTATGATTAAATCTGATTTGTTCATCATTAATAAAACGGACCTTGCTCCATATGTCGGTGCCAGCCTTGAAGTAATGGCAAAGGACACAAAAGTATTCCGTGGTGACAAACCATTCGTTTTTACAAATTTAAAAAATGATGATGGCCTTCCTGAAGTAATCGACTGGATTAAGCAGCATGCTTTATTAAAAGGTTTAGATTAATATGACAGATTGGACTGGCACTTTATCTCTGGACCTAGAAGAACGGAAAGGGAAAACCGTCGCAAAAAGGGTGTATTTTCAAGGTGCACTCAAAGTTATGCGACCGATCTATTTTGATGATTCAGGTCAGGTCTGCTATTACCTTCTAAATCCCGGCGGCGGCTATTTAGACGGCGATCGATACAAGATGGAGATATCAGCCGATGAAGGCTCTAAAGTTACTTTAACTACCCAATCTGCGACAAAAGTATATAAAACGCCGAAAGGCTATGCCTATCAGGAAACCCAAATTCACTTGCAAAAAGGCAGTTATTTAGAATACCTTCCAGATCCGCTAATTGCTTATGAAAATGCTCATTACAAGCAAAAAAATGTAGTCCATATGGAAAGTGGAGCAACGTTTATTTACACAGATATTCTCACACCTGGCTGGTCCCCGGAGGGTAAAAAGTTTAGCTATAATACCATTCAATTAGTTACTGAGGTTTATCTGAATGGTAAACTTGGTGTGTTTGACCATATCAAATTAATGCCAGAACAACAAACACTATCGGGTCTAGGTTTCATGGAAGGCTATACTCACCTAGGCTCTATGATTGCGGTCAGCGAATATACGAATAATTCTCTTCTCGATGAATTGTATGAAGTGATTCAAATAGAAGAATCGAGTTTTAAATTTGGAATTTCAAAGCTAGCCGTGCCAGGCTTTAGCATACGAATCCTAGCCAACTCTACCCAAGTCATTGAACGAATATTGGATCAGTGCCAAAAGATCATCAGCGAGAAGTGGAATAATCGTACACCAAGCTTTTTACGGAAATATTAATACATTCATCGGAGGCTGCTCCTTTAAAAGGCACAGCCAGATGAGCCATTGTATATTGTATTTATTTTGAGTTCCTAAATTCACATTTCGCTGTGCTATTAAAGACCGTTTTCCCATGAACTGCGCCCTTTAAATGACAGTCTTAAATAAAGACCTATATATAGGCAATTAATAGATTACTCCGGTATTTTACCGATCTTGTAACTCAATATTTACGATAATCCAGGAAAAATATTTAAGTAGAAACTTTCATGAGAGGGGATACAGTATGCCTGAAGATAAGAATGCAAAACCCGAACTTGAAGATTTTGAGGTAGAAACAGTGTTTGAGAACCGTGTTCACGAGCGACACGCATTCACTTTTAAGGTCCAAGGAGAGGAATTCAAGGGGCATTTTCATGAGGATGAAATTCATTGGCTCCACCCTCACCCAAAACAAAAGATTGGTGAAAGTAAAGTGGACATTATTGAAACTACCATACATTCATTAATGCGACACTATGGAATTTCAAAAGAGATTAAAGACCTTGAATTAAAACCAGCATTTGAAGACCGGGTACATGAACGCCGACAATTTTCTTTGCAAGTGCAGGGAGAGGAATTCAAAGGCTTTGTTCATGAAGGAGAAATTCAATGGTTCCATCCTCAGCCAAAGCAAAAGCTTGAAGAGGATCTGGTTGAGGCAATTGAATCAGAAATCCACGAAAAAGTAGCGGAACAAGAAAATAATAGTAAAGAGAATGATTAGAAATAGATAATATAAGAAAGGAGGTCTCTGTTAAAGAGATCTCCTTTTCTACTGTCATTCAATTAATTTCTTTATCTCAACTAAAATCATTAAAATCAATCACACGTTGACAAAGTCTATGCATAAGCTTAGATTCATGAGTTACAACTACTATTCCCATCTTTCTCTTTTTAGCAATTTCAATGACAGCATGCCAGATTTGAGCCTGTGTGATTGCATCGAGCATTGTTGTCATTTCGTCTGCAATTAGAAATCGAGTATTGGGTCCTAATGCACGGGCAACACAAAATCGTTGTAGCTCTCCTCCGGATAGTTCGTTAGGCCATCGTTCTAGCCACTCCCGATCAATTCCCAGTAATTCTAACACCTCTTTATTGGGTTTCCATCCTTCATTAAGAATCTTGTGCATCTTCCATCGTGGATTAATTGCTTTTTCTGGATGCTGAAAGATCAATTGAACAGGATGATATCCTTTCTTTGGCAATGGAGCACTATTAAAGGTCACAGTTCCCTCAATTGGTGTCTCAAAACCCGCTAAAATCCGGCAAAAAGTTGTTTTCCCACATCCACTTGGACCAGTGATGCCAACGATTTCCCCTGGCTCTAGCGTTAAATTGACTCCTTGAAACAGCCATGGTCCATTTCCATATCGAAATCCGATGTCTTTTGCTTCAAGTTGCATGAATACACCTCACCATTCCCCCCCTAAGTTTTCGCATTTCAGGTTGTACTTGTCGGCATTCAGGTGTTGCCATTTCGCAACGTGGTGCAAACAAACATCCCGCTGGTAATGAACTTGGATGAGGTTGCGAACCTGGAATTGGAATAAAATCATTTTGAGGTAATGCTCTCCACAAAGCCTTACTATAAGGATGCCGTATTTCCTCACCGTGACCTTTAAAGTTCTTCACTGGAGCTATCTCTACTGTAGTTCCTGCATAAAATACGGCAATTTTATCTGCAATATTAAGGGCCGATTCAATATCATGAGTTATCAGCATCACCGCACAACCATTGTCGGCAACCTCTCTAAAATTATTTAGCGCTTCCTTTATTACATCGGGGTCGAGCCCTGGAGTAGGCTCATCCGCAATAATCACCTTTGCTCCGCTTACCATAGCAGTGGATAGAAGCGTCCTCCTGGCCATACCTCCAGAAAGTTGAAATGGATACATTTTCTCAACCTCTTGCCTTAAGTGATAGCGCTCAAAAACCTCTCGTTGAACCGATACAGCATCCCCATTTTTTACAGAAGTACGGACTTGACTTCCAACACGCATGAGTGGGTCCAGAAAGTTTACCGATTGTGGTACAAGAGCAATTTCCTTACCTCTTAATACAGTTTGCCGATCAGGGGTGAGTTCCTCTCCCGCATATTTAATTACTCCACTTATACTTGCATTTCTCGGCAGTATTCCTAGAATGGCATGTGCGAGCAGACTTTTTCCCGATCCACTCGCTCCAACAACAGCAAGAATCTCACCTGCCTCAAGAGTAACATTTAAACTTGATATAACTTTATGAGTTTTCTGTTTAAGTCCAGTATATTGCTTAAAAGATACTGATAAATTTTCCACTTCAAGAATAGGCATTTGTTAACTCCTCTTAATATTGAACGTAGCATATCTGATTAATCTTGAGCCCTATTAGGATCTATGAGCATCCGGATATTCTCTCCAATCTGATCAAACGTTCTAACGATAATCAGCAAACAAAGCCCTGGAAAAAAGGCAAGCCACCACATACCTGAAGATAAGTACTTCATCGATTCTGATAGAATAATTCCAATTGCCGGCTCGTGTGGCGACAATCCTAAACCTAAAAATGTAACTGCCGCCTCATGTAAAATAACATGAGGAAACAGTAACATAAAACCAATTAAGAGTTGTGGAGCTATATGTGGAAGAATATGATGCAAAGCAATCCACCATTGGGATTTCCCCATTTTCTGTGAAACCTGAACATATTCCGCTGAACGGACTTGCATAACCTCTGCCCTGATGACTCGAGCAAGACTTGGCCAATGTGTTAAAGTTAATCCAATTACAATTCCTTTAAATCCTCCCCCTAATGTAAAAGCGATAAGAATAAGAGTTACGAGATGTGGTACACTCAGAAAAAGGTCGATGAGCCATGAAATAAGACGATCTACCATTTTCCCCATTGTTGCTGCTGCCATACCCAAGAAAAGAGCAATTGACGCACTTCCAATTGCTCCAATCAATCCAACTCCTATACTTAAAGAAAGTCCCATTACCGTTCTTGTAAACATATCTCTACCTAACCAATCGGTACCAAAGAGATGGTCTAGGGATGGAGGAGCATTTCGATCATTAAGATTTGTTACAATTCTCCCCTCATCAATTAAAACACCTCCTAATATAACAATTACTAAAAAAATAATTGAAATTAGGATTATAAAAAGCGTCCAGTCGCTTTCGATTCGAAGGAAGTTGTTTATGATTATCTTTATTTTTTAATTTGAGGCTTGAAATCATATCTTCTCCCCTCCCTCATTCTCGGATCTAATAAACGATAGCTCAAATCAGCCAGTAAATTTCCTACAAAAACAAATATTGTACTAAATATAACTAATCCCAATAAAAGGGGAACGTCTCCCCTTAGCCCCGCTTCTACCGTAGCCTGTCCTAAACCGGGATATGAAAAAACTTGCTCAGCCAGCACTGCTCCACCAAACAATTCACTAAAAGCCGCAAATTGCAAGGTAATCGCTGGCAAAGCAACATTACGTAATCCATGTCTCCAAAACAAGACAAAACCTTGTTCACCTCTCGCCCTAGCGAATAAGACATAATTACTAGCAAGAACATCAATCAGCTTCTGGCGCGTATGTAGTGCCACATTAGCGACCCCAACTATACTAAGTGTGATCGCTGGCAGAATAAGATGATTGATTCGATCCACCATTGTGACATTTTCCGCAAGGACCCCAGCTGGAACCCCCATTCCAATTGGAAACCATTTTAGCCAAACGGCAAAAACGATAAGAATAAGGAGCCCCATCCAGAAGGTAGGAGTTGAAGCTAGTGTGAAACAGTACCATTTTATTATTCGATCAACCCAAGTCCCCTTTTTCATTGCCGCTACAACACCCATGGCAAATCCAATCATACCTGATAATACCCAAGCTGATATCATGAGCGCTAGGGAATTTAAGAATCGTTCACCAATTATGTCAATTACCGGGCGGCGAAATATCATTGAAATTCCTAAATCACCTGTTAGCAAAGCAGAGCCCCAATTCAAGAACTGCACCATAACTGGTTGGTCAACTCCCCAATATTCAGCTATCTTCTCCCGTTGCTCAGGTCCTACCTTCAACATATCTGCACCGATGTAGGCTTGAATTGGATCAATCGGAGAGTTTTTTATTAATAGAAAAGAAATTAAACAAATGGCAAATAATAATGTGACCATTCTTAAACCTTTCAACAATAAAAATAATCCAAGCTTTCCACCTATATATTTACGCACAGTTACTTAGTCCATTTCCATTCAACTATATTATCTGTTGCAGGCCAACCATGACCATGAACATGGATTCTTTGTTCTCCGATATCAAGTCCATCTTTCACTAAATATAAATGATCAATATTCACTAACCAGGCCCATGGAGCGTCGCCATTCGCACTTAAACCTGTTGTTCCATCCCATTGCGCTTTTTTCCAAAACTCAATTGCTTCTGTTTCACTTGTAGCGCGAAGAGCCTTTTCAAAATAATCATCTACCGTTTTGTTTTGATAAAAACCAGTATTATAATAGTCTACCCCTGCAAATTCACTACTATAAATGTTATACATCTCATGAGGGTCATGGCTTCCCCAACCTAAAAGGACAGCATTCGAATACATTTTCTTTTCAATAATATCCCAGCTTCCACCTTCTAATTTAATATGAATTCCTAGTGGCTCGATCATATCGGCCACAGAAATGGCAAGAGATTGTCTTATTGCATCACTCGCTAAGTAATAAAGAGTGAACTCCGCTTTCAAAGAGTCTTTCTCAAGAATCCCATCTCCATCTGTATCCTTCCACCCGGCTTCTTTCAAAAGTTTTCGCGCACCGTCCAAATCAGCATCTTTAATGACTGTATCTGGGTTCCACCAAGGAAGGCCATCCACTGAAGTATAGGCTGGAGTCCCGCGTCCTTCTAAGACTCCATCCACAAGTGCTTTTCGGTCTACTCCAATATTTATCGCATGACGAATAGCTGGATCGGCTGTTACATCGTTACCAATTGGTAAACCATCTTCAGTAAAATCCCCTGACTTTATAAATGGGAAGACGATTCCCCGATTATCTACGGTTTTTACTGATTCCAGTCTCATTCCAGGTACTTCCTGGTTACTAAACGCAGCTGGTATATAGGCAAGATCAACCTTTCCCGCTTGTGCAGCAGCAAATGACGCATCCTCGTTTAAGAATAAAAAGGTTATCTTTTTAAAATACGACTTTTTGTCATAGTATTCAGGATTAGCCTTTATAATAAGCTGTTGCCCCTTGTCCCATTGAACGAGCTGATAAGGCCCTGAACCTATAGGGTTTTCAGCATAGTCTGCTCCATATGCATGTTTTGGGACAATTCCCGTTCCTACTAAAGAATTAACAAATGTTGATTGAGGTTCTTTTAATGTGAATTTTACTGTGTAATCATCCATTGCCTCTACTTTATCCATACCATTAAGATCAACAACTGACCCATTTTTAGTAGCTGTTTCAAATGTAAAGACTACATCATCAGCGGTTAATGGTTGACCGTCTGAAAATTTCACATCCTTACGCAAGATTACAGTCCAAACCTTGCCATCTTCATTGACTTTATAACTGGTTGCAATATCATTTACAATGTTTAACTTGTTATCTCTTTTTAGTAGAGTACTCTGGAATAGCGGTGAACCATAACGTCCCCATCCAGTCGTTGGATCAAAACCTGCTTCAGGCTCAGATCCAAAAGCCATCACAAGTTCGTCCTTTTTCTTCTGAATACCCTCACCATTTGCATCACCAGATTGATCGAGTTGTTGATTACAACCCCCTAACATAAAAGATGAAACTAATGTAGCTAATACTATAATTCCAAACAATTTCTTTTTCATTTGTCACACCCCATAAATTAATATCTTTCTAATAAAGGTTAAATACTTAACCCGCCTGTAAAATTAGGTGAATTTCACGGGTGCATACCTCACCCGATTTACAGGAATAAACAACTAATTGGTACACAAAAAATACATTATTCAATTAATTCAGATACGTATAAGGCAAATGTCCATAGCATCTTTCTGGCAGGTGTTGTTACAGGAGGTATTACAAATCATGACTACGATGAAGATAAACAATTTCGCGGAATAAAAATTGTGGAAACTAAACTACATAAAATAGCATAAGACGAGAATAGGCACCTGCTGATTCGGTGTCTATTCTCGTCTATCCCTTATCTAAATAGTTTATTTGATAATAAACAGCTTTATTATCTACTGAAGGACTCACTTTGCAAGAGATATTAGAAAAGAATTTTTTCCATACAACAACAACAATAGTAAACGACTTTTGTGTCAAGTATACGATTTTTTCTATAATTAAACAACTCTATTATTAGCATAAAATCAAGTTTGATAAAACTCTAAATCAAGAATTTAAAAGCAATTGAATGCGGTAACGTATAGGACTGAATAGTTTTGAGTAGGCGAGAGGGGGAATAGAAAAATGAAGAGACTTATACAGGTCTAATGATTGATCCATGAAAGGGACACACAGGGCTAAATAAGTAACAACAAAGGATACCCTCTTGAATTTGATATCAATAAAACACAAGGTTTTGCCACTCTAACACTCAAGGTAATAGCAGTTTTCCCTTAGGCTCTTTTTTAGCTGAACTTCTGTAATTAATAAAAGTGCCCTAAGATCTCTTTGGATCTTAAGGCACCATGATTTAAATATGTTCTTTAATCCCTGCCGTCTGCTTGCCTGGGACTTCGTGGTGATGGCGGCAACGGGGCTCGTATGATTCCGATGCGCCTACAAGGATGATCGGCTCATCATAGGAGGCCGGTGCACCATTAATCAATCGTTGTGTCCTGCTCGCAGGTGATCCGCACACTTCACACACAGCCTGTAGCTTTGTTACTGATTCCGCTAGCGACAATAAAGCAGGCATAGGACCGAATGGTTCACCTCTGAAATCTTGATCGAGTCCTGCCATAATCACTCGATAACCGCTGTCCGCAAGATGCTGGGCAACCCCGACAATTTCATGATCAAAAAATTGCACTTCATCTATTGCAATGATATCTAAGGGCTTGTCTAAATACTTAAAAATATCTGTTGAATGGGCAATAGGTTTTGCCATCACAGAGGACCCATTGTGTGATACGACAGCCTCTTCCGCATAGCGATTATCTATAGCAGGTTTAAAAACAGCTATTTGCTCTTTAGCAAATTGAGCACGGCTGACTCGTTTAATCAATTCCTCAGATTTACCTGAAAACATGCTTCCGCAAATAAGCTCGATCCAGCCTGTTTGTTTCATTACATACATGGAAACAGCTACTCCCTTCCACCTGTCAATCCCTTGGCCATAATGGAATTAGACCCGGCTTTATATAAATTCAAACTTGTTTACAGAAAAGAAAAAACAGGCAAGAAAAATACTTGCCTGTTTTTTGAAAAGTCCGGCTTATTTAATACCGTATTTTTTGTTGAAACGATCAACACGTCCGCCAGCTTCAGCGAATTTTTGACGACCAGTATAGAATGGGTGGCATTCTGAACAAGTCTCAACTTTGATCTCTTCTTTAACTGAACCAGTTTCAAAAGTGTTTCCGCAAGAGCAAGATACTTTTGAAAGTTTATAATTTGGATGAATTCCAGTTTTCATTCTTTTCAGCTCCTTCTGCCCTGAATCATTCGAAACAGAGTTATATACTTCAAGGTGTGGGAAAAGTACCCTCACATTTATTGTAAAAACACATGAACTCATTATAGCAACTTAAGAGTAGTTGTGCAACAGTTTGTTTCTTTCCCTGTTTACGAACGTTTTGCGTTTGCTGGTCCCTTTTTCATTTCTAACATCTCTTCATCCAACTTACTGAAAAATTCTTCATTTCCTTTTGTCTGTTTTAAACGGCGAAGGAATTTTTCGGCAAAATCAGGTGAATCAGACATTGTTTTCCGAATTGCCCAAAGTTTATCCAAACGATCTTTCGGAATTAACAGTTCTTCTTTACGAGTACCAGAGCGACGAATATCAATCGCTGGGAAAATACGTCTTTCTGCAAGGGCCCGATCTAAATGAAGCTCCATATTACCTGTACCTTTAAACTCTTCATAAATGACGTCGTCCATTCGGGAACCTGTATCTACCAAAGCTGTAGCAAGAATCGTCAAGCTACCACCCTCTTCGATATTTCTAGCTGCACCGAAAAAACGTTTTGGCCGGTGAAATGCAGCCGGGTCAATCCCTCCGGATAGTGTACGACCGCTTGGCGGAATGACAAGGTTGTATGCACGTGCCAGACGAGTAATACTGTCCATTAAAATAATAACATCACGTTTATGTTCAACTAGGCGCATTGCCCGTTCTAACACTAGTTCTGCCACTTTGATATGGTTCTCCGGCACTTCATCGAACGTCGAACTAACCACGTCCCCAGCCACGGAACGTTCAATGTCTGTTACTTCTTCCGGACGTTCATCAATAAGCAATACAATCAATTCCGATTCCGGATGATTCGTGGTTATGGCATTAGCAATTTCTTTGATTAACATCGTTTTACCAGCCTTTGGCGGTGCAACAATCAAACCACGCTGTCCAAAACCAACAGGTGCTAAGACATCCATAATTCTCGTTGATAAATTCTTCGGTGTTGTTTCCAGTTTAATTTGTCTGTTTGGATACAGCGGTGTTAAGCCTGGGAAATGAACACGCTCTTTAGCGGACTCTGGGTTATCTCCATTGACAGCTTCAACATGCAGCAATCCATAATAACGCTCGTTTTCTTTTGGCGGCCTAACCTTACCGGAAACCTTATCACCGTTACGCAAATCAAATCTGCGGATCTGCGAAGCAGAAATATAGATATCCTCCGAGCTTGGAGAATAGTTAATTGGACGTAAGAAACCAAAGCCCTCTGAAGGGATAATCTCTAAAACGCCTTCCATGAACAGAAGACCATCTTGCTCAGCTTGTGCCTTTAAGATTGCGAAAATAAGTTCCTTTTTTGACAGTTTGCTGTAATAGGAAACTTTATATTCACGCGCGTGCTCATAGAGGTCCTTTAGTTTCATGTTTTCTAAATTGGAAATAGTTAAATTCATTATGACACCACACTTTTATTAATTAAACGTTTTCACCCATACTGAAAAAGAAATGGTTTGTTAAATGGAAGAAAAACCGCAATCCATGTACCCGACCAGAGTTTTCTTAGAAAGGATGATACATTTTTACATGTAAAGAAGAAAATTATTTGAAGGCTTCTTGAAGTTTGGAGTGAAAGGGCAGATTATATATATTCAAATCAATTATTAGTAGACCAAGCTTTATTTTACTTTTTTTATTTTAATTATTCAACTTAAATTTTTTTATAGAGAAAGCGAGCGATGAAACCGCTCGCTTTCTCTCGGTAATTTTTTATGAAAATAGTCTCAGTCAATTAAGCCATTCGGTTTAATTTTTAGACTATGTCTTCCATCAATGAAACGAACGGTACCTGATTTAGCACGCATGACTACGGATTGTGTTTCACCGTAATGGCCTTTAAATTGAACACCACGTAAAAGTTCTCCATCCGTCACACCTGTTGCAGCAAAAATTGCATCATCTCCACGAACCAGATCTTCCATTCTCAAGACTTTCCCTAACTCAAGACCCATTTTCCCACAGCGAGCCACTTCTTCTTCACTTTGAGGAAGAAGCTTACCTTGAATTTCTCCTCCGAGGCATTTCAAAGCCACAGCTGCAATAACTCCCTCTGGAGCTCCGCCTGATCCGAATAATATGTCAACACCAGTTAAGTCGAATGCCGTATTAATGGCACCAGCAACATCTCCATCGTTGATTAACTTAATCCGGGCACCTGCCTCACGAAGTTCATGAATGATCTTCGAATGACGATCGCGGTTTAATACCGTTGCGACTACGTCTTGAATATCTTTATTTTTTGCTTTGGCTACCGCTTTCAGGTTGTCCAGTACTGATGCATTGATATCAATCTGTCCAACTGCCTCAGGACCAACTGCTATTTTGTCCATATACATATCCGGAGCATGAAGCAGATTCCCTTTATCTGCAATCGCCAAGACTGCTAAAGCATTCCAACCTCCTGATGCAACGATATTCGTTCCTTCTAAAGGATCAACCGCAACATCCACTAATGGCCCAAGCCCAGTACCAAGCTTCTCACCAATATAAAGCATTGGAGCTTCATCCATTTCCCCTTCACCGATTACAACTGTACCTTGCATAGGAATTGTATTGAAAACATCCCGCATTGCAGTTGTTGCTGCATCATCTGCTTCGTCTTTCTTTCCTCTTCCCATCCAACGTGCAGAAGATAGCGCCGCCGCCTCTGTCACGCGAACAAGCTCCATCGATAAACTTCTTTCCATTCTTGGTTCCCCCTCAATGTGCACTAGCATGCTTTATTTATATATTAGTATAACACATTACTTTATATATGTAACACAATGAGGCAGCAAGAAACGGATCAGCTTTTAAGCTGCTCCACTTCTTCTTCCGTCATTTCTTCACGCCAAATCGTTGCTCCCAAACCTGAAAGTTTCTCTACAAGATGACTGTATCCACGATCTATATGCTCAAGCCCGGTCACTTCAGTAATCCCTTCTGCCATTAAGCCGGCAATTACTAAAGCTGCTCCGGCACGTAAATCACTTGCCTTTACTTTTGCACCGTGAAGTTGAACCGGACCATTAATAATTGCGGCTCTGCCTTCGACTTTAATCTTTGCATTCATGCGCCGCAGTTCATCTATGTGCTTAAAGCGGGCCCCGTAAATCGTATCGGTCACCATGCTAGAACCACTTGCTTTTGTTAGAAGAGACGTGAAGGGCTGCTGAAGATCTGTTGGAAACCCAGGGTAAACTAACGTCTTGATATCAACCGCTTTATATTTCTCACCTGGAGAAACAAAGATTTGATCATCACCAGCCTCAATATTTATGCCCATTTCCCGCATTTTGGCCGTTAACGACTCTAAATGCTGGGGAATGACATTATCAATCAAGATGCCTTCGCCGACTGCTGCGGCTAAAATCATGAAAGTTCCAGCTTCTATCCGATCAGGTATGATCGTATGTCTGCAACCATGCAAACTGTCCACACCATCAATACGGATAATATCCGTTCCAGCACCCTTGATTTTTGCTCCCATATTGGTCAACAACGTGGCAACATCAATGATCTCCGGTTCTTTCGCTGCATTTTCAATAACTGTCCTTCCTTTAGCCAAAACGGCAGCAAGCATAATATTAATCGTTGCCCCGACGCTCACGACATCCAAATAGATACGTGCGCCTCGTAGCTCATCTGCCCTTAAGTAAATAGCACCTTGTTCATTCGTCACTTGTGCGCCAAGTGCTTCAAAACCTTTTATATGCTGATCTATTGGTCGAGGACCTAAATGGCAACCTCCAGGCAGGCCAATCACAGCCTTTTTAAACTTCCCTAGCATCGCGCCCATTAAATAATAAGAGGCACGTAATTTCTTCACTCTTCCGTTAGGCAGAGGCATTGAAATCATCCTGCTGGGGTCTACTGTCATTTCTCCATCATTAAAGGCAACATCGCCGCCAATTTCCTCCATTAACTCTTTCAGCATCTCAACATCTGAGATATCAGGCAAGCCTTCTATCGTTACAGGAGAGTCCGCTAAAATTGTTGCAGGAATCAAGGCGACCGCACTATTTTTTGCACCGCTGACACGAATGCTTCCCTTTAGAGGATAGCCACCGGCAATTTTAAGTTTTTCCATAATATACTCCCTTCCACGCTAAGCACTTAGAAGCTACTTCCAAAAAGTAATATTTTACCACAAGAAAATTGCATAATCCGACAACATTTACTATCTAGTTTCTTAGTTTACACAAAAATAGAAAAGTCATGTAAAAAAATGATAAAAATTTCTAATTTTGTTTATTTCCATTTTACCGGTGCAATTTATAGCGACTTAGCGGCAAGGTAAATTATGCTTCTGTACGAGAATTCCAATCCTTCAAGAAAGCTTCAATCCCTTTATCTGTTAATGGGTGATGGAATAATTGCATTAAGACTTTATAAGGAATCGTTGCAATATGGGCTCCTTTAAGAGCAGCTTCTGTAATATGCATCGGGTGACGAATTGAAGCTGCGATAATTTCAGCATTGATATCATGAATTGCAAAAATATCAGCAATATCAGAGATTAAATCCAGGCCATTTTGACCGATATCATCTAAGCGTCCTAAAAATGGAGAAACATAAGTTGCTCCTGCCCTAGCAGCTAATAATGCCTGGTTGGCACTAAAAATAAGGGTAACATTTGTTTTGACTCCTTGTTTTGTTAAAGCCGCAACAGCCTTCAATCCGTCTGGAGTCATTGGTACTTTAATGGTGATATTAGGGGCAATAGCAATAAGTTCTTGAGCTTCAGCCATCATTCCCTCAAAATCAAGCGCAATGACTTCTGCAGAAACAGATTCCTTTACAAGGCTTGTAATTTCTTTTAAACGGTCATGGAAAGATACACCTTTTTCTCTTGCAACAAGAGACGGGTTAGTCGTAACTCCTGCTAATACGCCAAGTTCGTGCGCTTGTTTGATTTCTTCCATGTTTGCTGTATCAATAAAGAATTTCATAAGTTTTCCTCCGTATGTAATCTTTTTTTTTTGCTGTATATGCATCTGAATTCTAATTGTTCAAAAAACAAAGTGCGATTTTTGGCCGCACGTATAAATAGATACCATCAAAGGGGAAGAGTGCCCCTCCGATGGATATTCTAAATTTAAAAATGATAAAACCTAATGGCTATAGAATTACGCTTTACCGTTTGAACCAAATTCCCTTATCTTTCCGATGACAGTCTCTTTAATCGCTTCACGGCCAGGTCCCAAGAATTTACGAGGATCGTAAACTTCTGAGTTGCTATTTAGAACCTCACGTACAGCTTTTGTGAAAACAATCTGATTTTCAGTATTGACATTGATTTTTGATGTTCCAAAAGAGATCGCTTTTTGGATATCTTTCGTAGGAATACCTGTACCGCCATGGAGTACTAGAGGTTTGTGTGTTAAATCCCGTACCTCTTCCATTTCTTTATAGCCTAGGTTAGGTTCTCCTTTATATGGACCATGAACAGATCCCAATGCTGGTGCAAAGCAGTCAACATTCGTTTCTTTAACTAGCTGTTCGCACTCTTGAGGGTCTGCATATACGACTCCATCAGCGATTATATCGTCTTCTTGTCCACCAACAGTGCCCACTTCTGCCTCAACGGAAACATTGCGTGCGTGAGCATATTCAACAACTTTCTTCGTCGTCTCAATATTTTCTTCAATTGGGTGATGTGAAGCATCGATCATTACAGACGTAAATCCTGCCTCGATAGCTTCTTTACATTTATCAAAGCTTGAACCATGGTCAAGATGAATTGCCACAGGTACTGTGATTTTCATGTCTTCCAATAAACCTTGAACCATCATAACTGTCGTTTTGAAACCACCCATATGACGGGCAGCCCCTTCAGAAACACCAAGAATGACTGGAGATTTTTCTTCTTCTGCAGCAGCTAGAATAGCTTGTGTCCATTCCAGATTATTAATATTAAATTGACCTACTGCATATTTTTCATCAAGAGCTTTATTCAGCATATCTTTCATAGAAACTAAAGGCATTTGATTTCCTCCTACTAGTGAATGTTTATTATTTAAAGTTAATTCTATCTAGATATTCCCTAAAACCTTTGGAACATACACTTATAAATCGGAATATCTCTCCTCTTTTAGCATATCAATACATGAAAAAAACAGCAACAAATTCACTATATCAAGTCTCAAATTTATTCCAAAAAAACACGGCCAATCTTTTAAAAGATAGCCGTGGCATTCTTTAATTTATAATAATATTAATCATAAAGACTGTTAACTTGATTGAATTGGCAAGTATTCACGCACAGCTTTTCTAATATCATCAATGTCAAACGGCTTGGCAAAGTGAGTCATGGCTCCTAAGTCTTTTGCTTCTTGAATCATATCAAGTTCACCATAAGCGGTCATAATAATGACCCGAATGTCTGGATCAACTACCTTCATCCGCTTCAAAATCTCAATTCCATCCATTCCTGGAATCTTCATATCCAGTAATACAAGATCAGGTGAATGATTATTTAACACTTCTAAGGCTTGAATGCCATTCGCTGCTTGAAATGTATCATACCCTTCTTTATGTAAAACCTCGTTCAATAAAATACGAATCCCAAATTGATCATCAACAATTAATATTTTCCCTGACATTTTTTCACCTCACCTCTTCCCAATTTATTATTATAAAAAATGTATCTGCCTGACTAAATTACCTGCCAAAGGGTAGTTCGTTAGATTGCCGTCAAATTACATAGATGTCAATGCTTCTATTTTATCACTGATTTCTATGTTCATATTCGATAATTGTAACAAAATTCCTGCCATATGGCTAAAAGGATTTATATTTTTTTGTTTTTTCAATCGATTATGTAAATTCGTCTTTTCAGCCTTAAGCCCCGAAACCTGTCAATGCAGGGGAAAGTCCTTTATAATAGGGGTACTATTTTTAAAGGAGTTTCTAGCATGTTAAAAATTTTTTCGACGCAGATAAGTGGTTTATTTAATAAAATGATGGAAAAGGAAGCCTTCGAAATGGAGGATGCAGGACGCTTGTTAGCTCAGGCTGCGGTTGGAGACGGATCTGTTTTTGTACACGGGTTCGGCGAAATGCAAGGAGTGGCAGCTGAAGCGTTGGAAGGGGCGGAACCCTTTCCTAAAGCAAAAAGATACGAAGATGGCGCGGCTATTTCCCGAGAAGATCGGTTTCTTTTATTCAGCCGTCATTCAGACGATTCAGAAGCCGTAAAGCTGGCTAAACAGCTTCAGAAGGAGGATATACCATTTGTTGCGGTTTCAACAGCTGTTCCATCAGAAGAAGAATCGCTTTTGGAGCTTGCTGATGTACATATAGATTTACGAATTCAACGAGGCTTAATCCCCGATGAAACAGGAAATCGATATGGATATCCAACCCTCATCGTCGCTCTTTTTGCTTATTATGGAATTAAATTCACCCTTGTAGAAATTATTCAAGAATATGAAAATGAAGATTAATTCTTCAATAAAAAAAACAGCCACATGGGCTGTTTTTTTGTTTTATTATTGTTTTTTATTGTTTTTTAAAGACATGCCAACGAAGTCACGGAATAGTGGCTGTGGACGGTTAGGACGTGACGTGAATTCCGGGTGGAATTGTGAAGCCACGAACCAAGGATGATCTTTTAATTCAATGATTTCAACTAGGCGACCATCTGGGCTTGTACCAGAAAAGACAAATCCTGCCTCTTCCATAGCTGGACGGTAATGGTTGTTGAATTCATAACGGTGACGGTGACGTTCATAAACAACCTCATCATTATACGCTTCGTATGCTTTAGTTCCTTCGATAAGCTTACAAGGGTATAGACCAAGACGCAGTGTACCACCCAAATCTTCTACATCCTTTTGCTCAGGAAGAAGGTCAATAATTGGGTCTGGAGTTTCCTCATTAATTTCAGCTGAGTGCGCTTCTGTCAATCCTAGAACGTTGCGTGCATATTCAATGGATGCCAACTGCATACCTAAACAGATTCCGAAGAATGGTGTTTTTGTGGTGCGGGCAAATTCAGTAGCTGCAATTTTCCCTTCGATTCCACGATCTCCAAATCCTCCAGGAACAAGGATTCCATCTGCATCTTGAAGAAGTTCAGCCACATTTTCTTTTGTAACATCTTCAGAATTTACCCAGTCGATTTCAACATCCGCATCAAATGCGTAACCTGCATGCTTAAGTGCTTCCACAACAGAAAGGTAAGCATCTTGCAATTCAACATATTTTCCGACAAGAGCGATTTTCGTTTTCTTTGATAAAGAAGTAACCTTTTTGACAAGCTCTTTCCAATCTTCCATATCCGCTTCGCCACAGTCCAATTTCAAGTGATCACAAACGATTTGGTCCATGTTTTGTGCTTGAAGCGCAAGAGGGATAGAGTAAAGTGTATCTGCATCTAGACATTCGATAACTGAATTTTTATCGATATCGCAGAATAACGCAATTTTATCCTTCATATCTTGTGAAATTGGGCTTTCTGTACGTGCAACGATGATATTCGGCTGAATTCCAAGACTACGTAATTCTTTTACACTATGCTGTGTCGGTTTTGTTTTCATTTCACCAGCAGCTTTGATGTAAGGAACAAGTGTACAGTGGATATACATAACATTATTGATTCCGATATCACTTTTAATTTGACGAATCGCTTCAAGGAATGGAAGAGACTCAATATCCCCGACCGTACCACCGATTTCAGTTATGACTATATCCGCATTAGTTTCATTACCTGAACGGAATACCCGTTCTTTAATTTCATTTGTGATATGGGGAATAACTTGAACTGTTCCACCTAAGTAGTCGCCACGGCGCTCTTTTCTTAGGACGGTTGAATAAATTTTACCTGTTGTCACATTGCTGTGTTTGCCAAGGTTAATATCAATAAAACGCTCGTAATGACCAAGGTCCAAATCTGTTTCAGCACCATCATCTGTTACAAACACTTCACCATGTTGATAAGGACTCATTGTCCCTGGATCTAAGTTAATATAAGGGTCAAATTTTTGAATCGTTACATTCAAGCCTCTATTTTTTAAAAGTCTACCTAAAGAAGCAGCTGTTATCCCTTTTCCTAAGGAAGAAACTACTCCACCTGTTACAAAAATATATTTTGTCATCTCATATCCTCCTATAGAATGTTTTCATCCAATGCTGTTCTCTTACTTTTTCAAATACATTTAAAACAGAACCCGCATCTTTATGATATAAATTAATTTTCTGCCGCCACACTGGCGGTTTAAAAGCACAAGGCAGGTTTTAACTTCTTGTCCTTTTCGTTTAAGACCGCAAAGCAGTACAAACCAATAATTACTTAAAGGTCTTTAGTGAGAGTCATGCCGGATACACGAATAAGAATAAATTTCCTTAAATGACAGTAACATTTAATTATGTTCTCTATAGTTTTACCCTTATAAGAGAAATCATTTTAAAAAATAAAAAAATGATGTCATTTATTCATTCCATCATTAAAAACAAAAACGCTCCGCTTACAATAAAAGTAAGGGAGCGATATAATTTAATCATTGTGTCCTTTTTTAAGGAGCCCAAAAATGATTCTACAAATTTCGCCTTAAAAAGTCAAGGGCGATTATTTATTTCTCATGATCTTCATCAAGCTCTTCTTCGTCTTCATCTTCGTCCTCATCGTCTTCTATGACAAATGCTTCGTCTTCAATTATTTCTTCTTCTAGATCGTCATCATCGTCTACGTCATCTTCTAAAAGTTCCTCGTCGATTACTGGAGCACCTAAAAGATCATCGTCGTCGTCATCCTCATCTTCGTCTAAATCATCGATATCTTCTTCAAAATCAAGATCTTCATCTTCAAGCTCATCGAAATCGTCGACAACCACAGCGGCTTTTTTAGCTTTCTTTTTCTTCTTCGGTTTTACAACATGTACAACTTCTTCTTCAATTTGGTCAACTGGGTACCATGTTTTCAATCCCCAGCGGTTGTCTCCAAGTGAAGTAAATCGGCCATCTACATTCAAATCTGTATAGAATTGAGCAATTCTTTTTGCCACTTCTGCTTTAGATAAATGATGAAGCGTAGCTAACTCACTTATTAAATCTTTAAATGGAATCGGTTCATTTCTTTCCACTAACAAATCATATGCCATCTCTATTAAGGACATTTCCAATAACTGCTCTTTTGAGTATTGTTTTAAACTCAAATTCCGCACTTCCCTTCTCTATTCAAACACTAAATTCTGTGTTTTTTCACATAAAAAAATAATCTAAAACAGTATTTCGATAAAATAACGACAATTCCTGCTAGACATATACTCCATTATAAACAATCTAATTGGGTTTATGCTAGTTCTATCTGATACTTTCACAGATTTACCCTTACGTTTATGTAAACAGAAATCTTTAAACAGATTTTATTTACTCTTCAATGATTTCTGACGATAGGTCGCAGTAAAAAATACTACAGATAGAATAAAAAAGGAAACGGCGCCTAATTGATGCTCATACAACTCAAATAAAATAATGATAGCAAAAATATAACCTATGATTAATCCAATCATCTTCAGGTTCATTTTCTCAACTCCAATAGGGCTGATTCATCATTTTTGCCCCTTTACCAAATAATTATAAGGGAAAATTTACATTTTGCGAAAAAAACTCGGAATTTTTTTGAAAAAGGGGCCTCCTCAATTTCGGAGTACCCCTTAACTTTACATATTTCTTCGATATTGTCCGCCGACATCATATAATGCACGTGTAATCTGGCCCAAACTAGCCACTTTCACACAATTCATGAGTTCAGCAAAAATATTTTCCCCGTTCATCGCCGCTGCTTTTAAATTAGTTAGGGCTTCTTCTATGAACGCTTTATTTTTTTCCTGAAATGCCTGCAAGTTAATGATCTGCCCTTCCTTTTCTTCTTTCGTGGCACGGGCAATCTCCATGCTGTTCACAGCTTCTTCTGAAGGAGGATTAGGATTCAAGTACGTATTAACCCCAATAATCGGCAATTCTCCCGTATGCTTTTTCATTTCGTAATGCATGGATTCATCCTGGATTTTCCCGCGTTGATATTGTGTCTCCATAGCACCCAATACACCGCCCCGATCATTGATGCGATCAAACTCTTGTAGTACCGCTTCCTCAACTAGATCTGTCAACTCTTCTACTACAAAAGCACCCTGCATCGGGTTTTCATTTTTTGATAGCCCGTGCTCCTTTGTAATGATCATTTGAATAGCCATTGCACGACGTACAGACTCTTCCGTAGGTGTAGTAATAGCTTCATCGTATGCATTCGTATGCAGGGAGTTGCAGTTGTCTTGCAGGGCCATTAATGCCTGAAGTGTCGTTCGGATATCGTTAAAATCAATTTCCTGCGCATGGAGAGAGCGCCCCGACGTCTGGATATGATATTTCAACTTCTGACTACGGTCATTCGCTCCATATTTATCACGCATGACTGTCGCCCAGATCCGTCTTGCAACCCTTCCGATAACCGTATATTCCGGGTCTAGCCCATTCGAGAAGAAGAAAGACAAATTCGGTGCAAAGTCATCAATATTCATTCCGCGGCTTAAGTAATACTCTATATAAGTAAATCCATTTGCTAAAGTAAAAGCCAATTGTGAAATAGGATTGGCGCCTGCTTCAGCGATATGATACCCAGAAATGGATACCGAATAATAATTTCTGACTTTATTATCAATGAAATACGCTTGGATATCCCCCATCAGCCTTAGGGCAAATTCCGTGGAAAAGATGCATGTATTCTGCCCTTGGTCTTCTTTTAGAATATCGGCTTGAACGGTTCCACGTACCGTTTGAAGCGTGTAAGCCTGCACTTGTTCAGTTTCGGCATCTGTAAGAGAACGGCCCAACTCTTTTTCTTTCAGTTGAACCTGCTGATCAATCGCTGTATTCATATACATGGCCAAAATAATTGGCGCAGGACCATTGATAGTCATGGATACAGAGGTCGATGGGTGGCATAGGTCGAAGCCGGCATACAATTTTTTCATGTCATCCAACGTACAGATACTGACGCCGCTTTCACCTACCTTTCCATAAATATCCGGCCGGTAATCAGGATCTTCCCCATATAACGTCACAGAATCGAAAGCCGTACTGAGTCGTTTGGCATTATCGTCCTTTGACAAATAATGAAAACGTCGGTTGGTTCGATCCGGTGAACCTTCACCAGCAAATTGCCGCTTAGGGTCTTCTCCCTCACGCTTGAATGGAAAGACTCCGGCTGTATAAGGGAAGAAGCCAGGTACGTTTTCACGGAAGACCCAACTTAATATTTCTCCATAGTCCACATATTTAGGCAGTGATACTCTCGGAATCATTAGACCTGATAAGCTTTTAGTTTTCAGCTTTGTGATGATTTCTTTATCCCGGATTTTTGTTACAAACTGCTCCCCTGCATATTTTTCTCTTAAGTCCATCCATCCAGAAAGGATCTTTTTTGATTCAGAAGATAATTTAGAAGCGGTTTCTTTTTTCAGTGTTTCCAGAGAATTGATAACGTCTTCATTACTTTCATTTTCCTTAACTGCTTCAATTGCTCCTTCGAGCTGAAAGAGTCTGCGGGCAAAACGGACTTGTTCACCAGCCCGCTTATGATACGATCGGACCGTATCACTGATTTCACGTAAATAATAGCGGCGGTCGGTTGGAATTATGACATTTTGTTTGTATACTTCCGCTTCTTTTGAAAAAGTAGTACTCCACTCTGTCCCTGCTTTTTCATTTAATTTTTCAATTAGTGCAGCGAATAATGCATTCGTTCCTGGATCATTGAATTGGGAAGCAATTGTGCCATAGACTGGCATTTCAGAAGGATCTTGATCAAAAAGCGTACGGCTACGTTGATATTGTTTTTGAACTTGGTTTTTTGCATCCTCGGAACCTTTACGCTCATATTTGTTTATCACTATTAAATCGGCATAATCAATCATATCAATTTTTTCAAGCTGGGAAGGAGCACCGAACTCACTCGTCATCACATACATAGCCACATCGCATATCTCAGCAATCTCCGCATCCCCCTGACCAATTCCGCTCGTTTCAACGATAATTAAATCGACGCCAGCTGCCTTCACAACCGAAATGGCATCTTTAATCGCTAAAGACAACTCACTTTTTGAACGACGAGTGGCTAGGCTCCGCATGTAAACACGCTCAGAAAAAATTGCATTCATTCGGATTCGGTCACCAAGCAAGGCACCACCTGTTTTTTGCTTTGTCGGGTCGACAGAAAGGATGGCCACCTTCTTATCTGGAATTTCGTTTATAAATCGACGAATCAATTCATCAGTCAGCGAACTTTTCCCTGCTCCTCCCGTCCCTGTTATCCCAAGAACCGGAACCTGCTTTTCAGATGTCTTGATTTGCTCAAGGAGGCTCTCCACCGCAGCCGCAGATTCATTTACAGCATCGAGTCTATTTTCAGCGAAGGTAATATATTGGGCAATGGCGCTTGTTTCCCCTGCGATCAGTTCATCAAAGCGTTCCTGCAAGGATGGTTTGACGGTTGAAAAGTCGCACTCCTCCATCAATACATTAATCATGCCTTGAAGCCCATACTCCCGTCCCTCATCAGGAGAGAAAATACGGGCAATTCCATACTCATGAAGCTCTTTAATTTCCCGTGGGATGATGACTCCTCCTCCGCCGGCAAAAATCCGAATGTGCTGAGCTCCCTTTTCCTTCAACAAATCATACATGTATTTAAAATATTCCACATGCCCACCTTGGTAAGATGACATCGCTATACCTTGAACATCCTCTTGGATCGCCGCGTTAACTATTTCCTCTACCGAGCGATTATGGCCTAGGTGAATAACCTCCGCACCGCTAGCCTGAAGGATTCTCCTCATGATGTTAATAGATGCATCATGTCCATCAAATAAACTCGAAGCAGTCACGAATCGGATATGGTTCTTTGGTTTATACACCTCAACTGTACTCATTTAGCTCCTCCTTATTGAAACGAATTCATATCAAAGTACTTTTCTGAATCGATACATTTTGAATCAATAATTGTGTCTGCAGTTCAACATACTCTTGAAGCGTATACTTTTTGTGTAAAGCCCATCTTCTAAAACTCCACATCTGTCCCTGAACAAAAATGTTATGAGAAACAAGACTTATTTGATTTTCCGTTAACAGAAGCTCCCCATTTTCGACACATTTTGTTATGACCTTTTCAAACATACCTACCATCTGGATTTCTTTGTTTAGCACGTATGGTAATGCATCTTTCGTCAGAGCTTTCACTTCTTGATACATAACTAGAACTTCGTCCTGCATTTCATCCATTACTTGATAAAAATAAGCGATTGTCAGTTTCAGACTTTCTAGTGTCCCATCACTCTGTTCAATTTCTTTCTGAAGTTTTTCCTGAACTTCATCGTAAATAAAATCACAGACCAAATATAAAACATCTTCCTTTGTCCGGATATACTCATATAACGTACCTATACTGAAACCAGCGGCTTTAGCGATTTCCCTCGTCGTAGTACGATGAAATCCCTTTTCTTTAAAAAGGGTCACCGCACCTTTTATCATTTGTGTGCGCCTTTTTTCAACCAGCCGCTCATCCTTTACTGACGCATGAACTTCTCTTTTCTCCATTTTCTAACCCCTTTTGGAAAGCCTATCATTTAATGTTCAAAAGACAGTCTTTTGAAAAATGAAAAGGGTATTCCGGGAAGAACGATTCCTCACCGGAAAACCTGATTTCAATTCTATTTAGTTATCATCCTTGAGATGACCAGCTTTTGAATTTCCTGCGTACCTTCATAGATCTGGGTGATTTTTGCATCACGCATATAGCGTTCAACTGGATAATCTTTTGTATATCCATAACCACCGAAAACTTGCACGGCCTCTGTCGTCACTTTCATTGCTGTATCCCCTGCAAATAGTTTTGACATTGCCGACTCTTTTCCATAAGGAAGACCTTCTGACTCTAACCAAGCTGCCTGATAGGTTAATAGCCTTGAAGCCTCCACTCCTGTCGCCATATCCGCTAATTTAAAACCGATGCCTTGCTGTGCGGAAATTGGTTTTCCAAATTGGACACGCTCTTTTGCATAGTCAACTGCTGCATCCAATGCACCTTGTGCAATGCCGACTGCCTGGGCCGCAATTCCGTTACGGCCACCATCAAGCGTCATCATCGCAATTTTAAAGCCCTCTCCTTCTTTGCCAAGAAGATTTTCTTTAGGCACACGGCACTCATCAAAAATAATTTCCGTGGTAGGTGATGAACGAATCCCCAGCTTTTTCTCTTTTTTACCCACACTAAAGCCCGGGAAGTCTTTTTCAATGATAAAGGCACTTGTTCCTTTTTGTTTGGATTCAGGGTCTGTCAATGCAAAAACTACATACGTATCAGCAATCCCGCCATTCGTGATGAAAATTTTTGAACCATTAATAATATATTCATCACCTACAAGCTTTGCAGTCGTTCTCATACCACCAGCGTCAGAGCCTGAGCTTGGCTCCGTCAGACCATACGCACCTATTTTTTCACCCTGCGCCATCGGACGAAGGTATTTTTGTTTTTGCTCTTCAGATCCAAATTTGTAAATTGGCCATCCTGCAAGAGAGGTATGAGCGGATAAAGTTACTCCCGTAGAAGCGCAAACACGGGAAAGTTCCTCAATCGCGATACAATAAGCTAAGTAATCGCTTCCAATGCCGCCATATTCTTCTGGCCATGGAATCCCTGTCAATCCCAGTTCAGCCATTTTATCAAAAATCTCACGGTCAAATCGTTCTTCTTCATCCCTTTCAGCGGCTGACGGAGCCACTTCATTTTGGGCAAAGTCGCGTACCATTTTTCTGATCATTTCATGTTCTTCTGTTAGTTTAAATTGCATGACTATGTCCCCCACTTTTTTCTTTTTTATAGATTTTTACTGATGACCATCCTCTGTATTTCACTGGTACCCTCATATATTTCGGTTACCTTTGCATCCCTGAAATAGCGCTCGACTGGATATTCCGTTGTGTATCCATAGCCGCCGTAAACTTGAACGGCTTCTATTGTCACCTCAACAGCCGTCCTCGAAGCGAATAGCTTAGCCATGGACGCCTCCTTGCCGCAATTCAACCCTTTGGAGCGTAAATACGCCGCTCGATAGACCAGTAGTCTAGAAGCTTCTATGTTCGTTGCCATTTCAGCCAGCTTGAAACCAATCCCCTGCTGGGTTGCAATTGGTTTACCAAATTGCACTCTGTCTTTTGCATATTGGACAGCATGTTCCAAAGCACCTTCAGCGATTCCAAGTGCTTGAGAAGCAATGCCTATCCTTCCAGAATCCAAGTTGGCCATCGCTATCTTAAAGCCCTCTCCTTCGTTGCCAAGGATATTAGCTGCAGGTATTTTCATATCTTCAAAGGTTACCTGTACGGTGCTCGATCCATGAAGACCCATTTTACGTTCATTTTTTCCAATGATTAAGCCCGGGGTTCCTTTTTCTACGATAAAGGCAGAGATTCCCTTGCTCCCCTTCTCAGGGTTGGTTGAGGCAAAAATAATATATACATCTGCTTCGCCACCGTTGGTGATAAATACCTTGGATCCATTTATTCGATACATACCGCCTTCCTTGACCGCTTTTGATTTCAAACTAGCAGCATCGGAACCTGAGCTTTGTTCTGTTAAACAAAAAGCACCTAACAATTTTCCCGCGGCAAGCTTAGGCACATATTTTTGCTTCTGCTCATCCGTTCCAAAATAAACGATTGGATTTGTTCCAACAGAAGTATGAACAGACAATATGACACCGAGAGTCGGGCTAACTTTGGAAATTTCATTAATGGCGATAATATAAGACATAAAGTCCATACCCGCTCCCCCATATTGTTCTGGAATCGGGATTCCCATTAACCCAAGCTCACCCATTTTATGCAGGATTGTTTTGGGGAACTCTCCTCTTTCCATTGCCTCGATATGTGGGGTAATCTCATTCACCGCAAAATCACGTACCATTTTCCGCATCATTTCCTGCTCTTCTGTAAACTTGAAATCCATTCCTTCATTCCTCCCTAGCTGCATACTCTCTATGATTTGTTATATTCGTAAAAGCCACGTCCTGACTTCTTACCTAACCACCCTGCTTTTACATATTTTCTTAACAGAGGACATGGACGGTATTTATCATCTCCTAGCCCTTGGTGAAGGGTTTCCATTATGTATAAACATGTGTCCAACCCAATGAAGTCGGCTAGTGTCAACGGACCCATCGGATGATTCATTCCTAGCTTCATCACGTCATCGATTGCCTCTTTAGTAGCGACACCCTCGTATAGTGTATAAATGGCCTCATTAATCATCGGCATCAAAATCCGGTTCGAGACAAAGCCAGGGAAATCATTTACTTCAACCGGTACCTTGCTTAGAGATTCCGCCATTTTCTCAACTTTTTTATAAACTTCGTCCGTTGTTGCAAGACCTCGAATAATCTCAACCAGCTTCATGACCGGAACGGGATTCATAAAATGCATGCCAATTACCTTTTCCGGTCTTCTTGTGGCGGCGGCTATTTCGGTAATCGGTAGAGAAGAAGTATTGGATGCAAGAATTACGTGTTTCGGAGTAATTTCATCCAACTCGGCGAATAGCTTTGTTTTAATTTCCATATTTTCAATCGCCGCTTCAATCACCAAATCAACCCCAGCGGCATTTTTTAAATCTGTTGATGAAGTCAATCGTGAAAGGGTTGCATCTTTATCCCCAGCTGCCATTTTCCCTTTTTCAACTTGACGGGAAAGGTTTTTGATAATTGTGCCTAAGCCTTTTTCTACATATTCTTCTTTTAAATCATGTAAAAGAACTTCATAACCGCTCATTGCGCAAACTTGTGCAATACCAGATCCCATCTGCCCCGCGCCAATGACCATCACTTTATGAATGCTCATGAATATCCCTCCTTATTTATCTATGAATCTATCAGCCCTGCTTTGGTACTTCGATTAATATGGCATCTCCTTGGCCGCCGCCACTACAAATTGCTGCAATACCTAATCCACCGCCACGCCGTTTCAATTCATGCATCAGCGTAATGATGATTCGAGCTCCACTGGCTCCGATTGGGTGCCCTAATGCTACGGCTCCACCGTTCACATTGACTTTTTCCGGCTCGATGTTGGCAATTTTCCCACTGGCCAGTGCCACCGCAGCAAATGCTTCGTTTACTTCAAATAAATCAATGTCTTCTATCGATTTACCAGTCTTTTCTAAGATTTTATTTATGACTAAGCCCGGTGTTTTAGGAAAATCCTTTGCTTCAACAGCCACTTCGGCATGACCTAAAATATAAGCAAAAGGCGTTTTCCCTTCTTTTCTCGCACGATCTTCGCTCATTAACACGAGTGCACCTGCTCCATCATTGACGCCGGGCGCATTTCCTGCAGTTATAGTCCCTTCGTTATTAAAAGCCGGACCTAATTTAGCGAGCTTCTCAGAGGATGTATCTTTTCTTGGCCCTTCATCATGTTCAATTGTAATTGGTTCACCTTTTCGTACCGGAACCTGTACGGAAATGATTTCTTCAGCAAGGATACCGCCATCAATTGCTTTTATCGCTTTTTGATGACTTTCGTAGGCCCAGCTATCTTGGTCCTCACGGGTAAGTTCAAGTTCCTCAGCAGTACTATTGCCGTATGTACCCATATGTACGCCGGTAAAGCTACAGCTAAGCCCATCAGAAATCATTGTGTCCTTAAGCGGGGCATCACCCATCCTAAGTCCCCATCTTGCTTTCGGAAGAATATAAGGTGCATTGCTCATCGATTCCATCCCGCCGGCAACAATGATTTCTTCCTCCCCCAAGCGAATAATCTGATCAGCCAATGTCACACTACGAAGTCCTGATGCACATACTTTATTAATGGTTTCGGTTTTCACTTCCCAAGGTAATCCTGCAAGACGTGCTGCCTGGCGAGAAGGTATTTGGCCTTGACCTGCTTGTAGCACATTCCCCATAATGACCTCGTCTATCTGGCTGCTTTCAATCCCTGCCCGCTTAACCGCCTCCTTGATTGCAATTCCTCCAAGTTGTGATGCTGTCAAACTGCTAAGACCTCCGCCGAATTTACCAAAAGGTGTTCTCACACCACTAACAATCACTGTTTTTGTCATCATTTTTTCCTCCTTTAAGTAACATTGATTGAACGCTCGCTCAATATAGGATCAAAAAAATATTTATTGTAAGCGCTTAATATTATATTACATAATTTTTACAAAAATTAAAATATTTAGTTCAAAATTAATTAAAAATTGCCTACTTCAATTGAATATATTCATTTAAAAGAAGCAGGCAATTTTATTTTAAAATTAAGATGCTATTGACTTATTTTCACCAATAACCGCTTTTTCGAGTAATTCGGCTACATCATACGTTTTTACATTTTCTTCAACTTCTTTTGCTTTTGTACCATCAGATAACATGGTCAAACAGTACGGACAGCCGGAACTGATAACAGTTGGGTTAACGGCGAGTGCTTGTTCAGTACGTGCCACATTTATACGGTTTCCGGTTTCTTCTTCCATCCACATCAAGCCGCCTCCAGCTCCACAGCACATGCCTTTTTCACGGTTACGTTCCATCTCAATAAGCTTGACGCCTTCAATAGATTGTAAAATTTCACGTGGCGGACTGTATACATCATTGTATCTTCCCAAATAACAAGAATCATGGAATGTAATCGTTTCATTAACCGGATACTGTGGTACCAATCTGTCTTCACTGACAAGTTTGGCTAGTAATTCAGTATGGTGATATACCTCAGCCTCCAAACCAAAATCCGGATACTCATTCTTAAAAATATTGTAGGCATGAGGATCAATTGTCACGATTTTTTTAATTTCATTTTTCTGGAATTCCTCTATATTTTTCATTGCAAGCTCTTGAAAAACAAACTCATTACCTAACCGGCGAGGAGTATCTCCTGAGTTTTTCTCCTTATTTCCTAAGATTGCAAATTTGATGCCCGCTTCATTCATTAGTTTAGCGAAGGAAAGGGCAATTTTCTGGCTTCGGTTATCGTACGATCCCATTGAACCTACCCAGAATAAATATTCGAATTCCTCGTCTGCTTTTTGCAATTCTTTAACTGTCGGGATGTTAACATCATCACGCAGGACTCTCCAGTCTTCTCTCTCTTTACGATTCAATCCCCAAGGGTTCCCTTGTCTCTCAATGTTTGTCATCGCACGTTGAGCATCTGGATCCAACCTACCTTCAGTCAAGACTAGATATCGGCGCATATCGATAATTTTGTCGACATGTTCATTCATTACCGGACATTGGTCTTCACAGTTCCTGCAAGTGGTACATGCCCAAAGTTCTTCTTCAGTAATGACTTCTCCAATTAAGCTCGGGCTGTAAGCTTCAGTTGCTGCAGCTGATTCCTGTGCTCCCTGCGTGGCACTGGCTAGTGCTATCTTATTTCCCTTTGAATTGCCAAAAACGAAGGATGGAACCCATGGCTGCTTTGTTGTAACAGCTGCACCTGTATTTGTTAAATGGTCACGCATCTTGATGATAATATCCATCGGCGACAGCATTTTCCCTGTACCAGTTGCCGGGCACATATTCGTACAACGGCCGCACTCTACGCATGCATAGAGGTCCACCATTTGATATTGCGTTAAGTCCTCGATATATTTGGCACCATAATATTGATTGCCTTCTTTGTCTAAAACCTCTTCTTCTAAATCTACCGACTTTAATTTTCCTGGATTATCCAGACGGTTAAGAAATACATTTATTGGTCCAGCAATTAAGTGAGCATGCTTAGACTGCGGGATATAAACGAGGAACGATAATATGATTAGCAAATGCATCCACCAGGCTACATAAAACACAACAGTCGCTGCTGTTGGTCCCATCCAGCCAAATAGGTAGGCGATACTAGAGGCAACTGGCTCTGACCAAGTTGCTTCGTGTCCGTGCCAGATCATTCCCATCCCATTACCTAGTAACACTGTAATCATGATTCCTGTTATGAAGATAACAACCAATCCTGCTTTAAAATCTCTTTTCAAACGAACAAGTTTCTCTACGTAACGACGATAAGCTGCCCAAAGGATTGCGACAAGAACCGTAAGCGTCACGATTTCTTGGAAGAAAGTAAAGGCCGGGTATACGGGGCCAAACGGTAGATGCCACCCAGGCTTTAAGCCTTTTATAAAAAAGTCCAGTGCACCAAATTGCACTAAGATGAAACCGTAAAATAACATGGCATGGATGATTCCGCTCTTTTTATCTTTAAAGAGCTTCTTCTGTCCAAACACATAAACCCCTATTTTCACGAGACGATCTTTCACACGGTTATCGAATTCCACTTTTTTACCAAGTTTTATATAAGCTATTCGAGTCCTTATCAAATAGACAAATAATCCAGCGGCGTAAGCGGTTACAAGTAAAAATGCAGTTAAGTTAATCCACAGCAGGCCATTCATTTCCATGCACTCTTTCCCCCTCTAAAAAGTTTTTTATTCAAGTAAAATGCCTAGTTGCTCATTTTAATAAATTTGAAAATATGGCATTTTTCTGAAATTTGATTAATTCCATTATATAATGAATGAGCATTCAGTCAACTTTTTCTTTCTAAATAAATATAGTTTGTTTTTCAACATCTTATTGTATAGTTCGACAATTCTGTAAATTTACCTTCTATTTTAGAAAAAAAATGTAGTTTATCTTCACTCTTTTTTTGATGGTTATGAACAAGTAACTTGAGCCAAACTAAATTAAATCAATTAGGGGGGATTTTGTTGAAGATAATCACTACGCTTGCCTCTATTTTTTTATTGATCTTCACTTGGTGTTGGGTCGATTTTAAGTTAGGGCATAAGCGTAATATGAAGCAGGTAACGAACATTAAATATCCGCCTCGGAAAAGTGACTTGACTGTATTCACATCAGGGAAAATACTGTTTGATGATTTCATGAAAGAAATCAAGCTAGCTCAGGATTCTATCCATATTCTTTTTTATATAGTAAAAAATGATAAATTTAGCAAGGAGTTTTTAAAGTTACTTCAAACTAAAGCTGAAGCGGGTGTTGAAGTAAGACTGTTAGTCGACAGGATTGGCAGTAAAAACATTTCCCGGGAGAGCATTCAGGAATTAAAGAAAAGCGGCGTTCATTTTTCATTTAGCTTTAAACCCAAGCTCCCTTTCCTTTTTTATTCGATACAAAAAAGAAATCACCGCAAAATTACCGTAATAGACGGTCGGATCGGCTATCTTGGCGGATTTAATATCGGCAAGGAGTATATTAACCAAGGGGAAAAGTTAAATCCTTGGAGAGATTACCATGTAAAAATAACTGGGGAAGGAGTTAAGGATTTGCAGGAAGTCTTCCTTTCTGACTGGGTTCACGATACAAACGAAGATTACCGGGGAACACCTGCATATTTTCCTACCTTGGTTCCTGGTACTCAGGCTCATCAGGTTATTGTCACGAACGGAAGCCATCTTGAGCAGACTTTAACACGCTTAATTCAGCAAGCTGAGAAAAAAATCATTATCGGAACCCCATACTTCATCCCCAGTCAAACACTGTTTCAGGAATTAAGGTCAGCCCTTGCACGCAAGGTTTCTGTGACGGTCATTGTTCCTGAAATGTCGGATCACGCCCTTGTCAAAGAGGCATCCTTCCCCTATTTCCGGATTTTATTAAAGGAAGGTGCTACTATTCTGCAATTTCAAAGAGGGTTCTACCATTCTAAAGTGATATTGATTGATGATATAATTTGTGATGTTGGTACTGCTAATTTTGATAAACGAAGTCTATTTTTAAATAGTGAAATCAATTGTTTGATATTTGACCAAGCATTTATAGAAGATGTAAAAAAGGAATTGGCGGTAGACATAGCTGAATCTAAGCCATTAAGCAGGGATTCACTATCCTCCATTAATGTAGCCCGTACAGCAAAAGAGTCACTGGCTTCCATCCTTTCTCCTTTTCTTTAACATCGCGTTTTTAGGGAGAGAATTAAATGAAAATTAGATTTGGATATGTATCTAATGCCACCTGTCTTTGGGAAGCTTCCCCCGCTAAGACGCTTACCTTTAAGCGGTACAGCGCACTTGGACAAGAGGAAGGGATGCAAAAGCTTCTTAGTGTGACAAAACAGAACATTGAAAGTACATTAAGGGTCCTTCAATATAATACAGCTCACCAAATAGAAATCTACCGGATGTCCAGTTCAATTGTTCCTTTAGCCACGCACCCCGAGGTAGAATGGGATTTTGTCACTCCTTTTAAACAAGAATGGAAACAGCTCGGCGATTGGATATCTGCACATAAAATGCGGGTTAGCTTTCACCCTAATCAGTTTACGTTGTTTACAAGCCCTAAACCCGAGATTACACAAAATGCCGTAAAAGATATGGAGTTTCACTATAAGATGCTTGATGCGATGGGGATTGCCGACTCCTCTTTTATCAATATCCATGTCGGTGGAGCTTATGGTGATAAAGAATCAGCCATAATACGGGTTCATGACAACCTTAAGTCGCTCCCCAAGCATGTGAAAGCAAGGATGACCTTGGAGAATGACGATAAAACATATACAGCATCAGAAACCTTGATCGTGTGTAAAAAGGAAAACATTCCGCTTGTCTTTGATTACCACCACCATCTTGCGAATCTATCCGATGAGCCGCTTAACGAGCTGCTCATCCAAATTTTCTCCACCTGGAGTCAGTCTGGGACGGTACCTAAGGTTCATATTTCTTCTCCAAAGTCGGCAGTTGAATTTCGCTCGCATGCAGATTATATCGATTTTGAATTCATTATTCCCCTTTTGAAAGTACTAAGGGAACTCAGACAAGACGTCGATTTCATGATTGAAGCTAAAATGAAGGACCGGGCAATGTTGAAACTTATTGAAGATGTCGCTAAGGTACGTGGTGTGAAAAGAATTAGCGGCGGTGCTGTAGAGTGTTAATCAATACAATAAAAAGCGACTGTTTCACAAGAAACAGTCGCTTTTTTTATTACATTTTTTCCGGAGCTGAAACACCAATCAGTGCTAATGCATTTTTCAACGTAATTTGAACTGATTTGACAAGACCCAGACGGGCCTTACTTCTATCCATCTTCTCAACATCCAATACTTTATCAGCATTGTAGAAGCTGTGGAATGTAGAAGCCAGGTCGAAAATATAATTTGTCATGCGGTGAGGCATCCTTTTTTCGGCAGCTTCTGCAATTGCCTGAGGGAACTCTCCCAATTTCTTCAATAATTCTACTTCCTTTTCAGTAGAAAGAGCAGAGAAATCAGTGGTACCTTCATAGCTGATTCCTTGTTCCACACCTTGGCGTAAAATACTTGAAATACGAGCATGGGCATACTGTGCATAATAAACTGGGTTATCATTGGATTGTGACACTGCAAGATCCAGATCAAAGTCCATATGTGTGTCCGCGCTTCTCATCGCAAAGAAATAACGTGTTGCATCCAGACCCACTTCTTCAATAAGATCACGCATCGTCACTGCTTTACCAGTACGCTTACTCATTTTCATTTTCTCGCCATCTTTGTATAGATGGACAAGCTGAATGATTTCTACTTCAAGCTGCTCACGTTTATAACCTAACGCTTCGATTGCTGCTTTCATACGCGGGATATAACCATGGTGGTCCGCACCCCAAATATTAATCAACGTTTCAAAGCCGCGCTCCAATTTATTGCGGTGGTATGCAATATCCGGTGTCAAGTATGTGTAAGACCCATCCTGCTTAATAAGAACGCGGTCTTTATCGTCGCCAAGTTCTGTAGAACGGAACCATGTCGCACCATCTTCCTCATAAATATGACCTCTTCCCTTCAACACTTCAAGCGCTTCGTCAATTTTACCGTCTTGATAAAGAGAAGTTTCAGAGTACCATACATCAAAACCGACACGGAAGTTTTCCAAGTCTGTTTTCAGTTTTTGCATTTCATATTTCAAACCATACTCACGGAAAAAGTCAAAACGTTCTTTTTCATCAACGTTTACATATTTATCGCCATATTCACTTGCAAGTGTTTTACCGATGCCAATAATATCTTCGCCATGATAGCCACCCTCTGGCATATCTTTTTCGAGACCTAGCGCTTGGAAATAGCGTGCTTCTATTGAAATAGCCAAATTATTAATTTGGTTTCCTGCATCATTGATGTAGTATTCACGTGAAACATCATAACCTGCTTTAGACAATACATTACACAAAGTATCACCTACTGCAGCACCACGAGCATGGCCAAGATGAAGATCACCAGTCGGATTGGCAGAAACAAATTCAACCTGGATTTTTTCACCTTTTCCAAAGTCACTTTCTCCATACGCATCGTTCGCTTTCAAAATGACCGGAATTAGTTCTGTCAAATACGAATTATTCATGTAGAAGTTAATGAACCCTGGTCCTGCAATTTCGATTTTTTCGATTGATGCTTTTGAGTTATCAAAGTTTTCAATGATTGCTTCAGCTATCATTCTCGGCGCTTTTTTTGCAATCTTTGTTAATTGCATCGCCATATTTGTGGAATAATCTCCGTGTGTTTTATCTCTCGGAAGTTCCAATACTACGTTTGGAATTTGCTCTTCCGTTGCTAAACCAGCCTTAATAACTGCAGCGTTAATTTCTTGTTTCAGTTTTTCCTGTACCTCTTTTACTATGTTCATGTTCTATGCTTCCTCCTTGTAGGAAATCGTCATTTCATATTGCCCGGGTTCGCTTCCCTGCATATGTAACGTATAGTGAAGGACCAGCTTCCCTTCCTTTTTTTGTTCATCCCATTGATGATGAATTTTCTTCGTGGTCGTCAGTAACCCGAGCCTGCCATATATACTTTCATAATGTCCATTTGTCGCTTCCTGAAAGCGGAAAAGCTGCCTCATTTTAATGGCACCGTTTCTAAGCAGAATCGTATCATTCGTTTTGTGCTTGATTGTTGTCTGCGTTTTACCGGCTTCATTTTCTTCTGTATATTGCAAATACAAATCGGAACCTTTATACATTTTTGTACCAAATGTAACCAACTCATACGTTTCCGTTTCCGAGCCATGCTTGATTTTTGTCTGTAAAGTAACTTTAATATTATGTTTATCTATATCATGAAGAGACAAAGCTACACTTCCTTCGTCATGTCGTTCTTAACTTTATAAGTATAAATATTCTTCAGGGAAGTTTCAACTTGGAGCGGAAAATAAAGTTTGAATCTAAATTGGGCGGAATAGTCTGCTGAAAAACATGTGATGCCAATTCATTTGATTTTAACGCAATAATTGCTTCGTGTGGTGGAATTTTTTAAAAAGTATCTTTCAGATACAGAAAATCTACACGTCTTCTTGTTCTCAGTATACAAAAAAGACCATTCCTGCTTAAAAACAGGAACAGTCTTCCATCCATTAACCTTTTTGAACCCAACCCAGGAGCATTTCGCGAATCAGCTTGCTTGCTGTGTTCGCTGTTTGCTCGGATGGATCATAGATCGGTGCCACTTCAACTAAATCGCAACCTACTACATTAATTTCAGAACGCGCTATCTCATGAATCGAGGCTAATAGCTCTTTAGATGTAATGCCTCCACAATCAACAGTGCCTGTTCCCGGTGCATGCGCAGGGTCAAGAACATCGATGTCAATCGTCACATATACTGGACGACCTGCTAGCTGAGGCAATACTTCTTTCAGTGGCTCAAGAACTTCAAATTTCGAGATATGCATGCCGTTTTCTTTTGCCCATTGAAATTCCTCTTTTAAGCCGGAACGAATGCCGAAAGAGTAAACATTTTTCGGACCAATAAGCTCCGCTGATTTGCGGATGATGGACGCATGTGAAAGCGGCTCACCCTCATAGTCCTCGCGTAAATCTGTATGGGCATCCATATGGATAATAGCCATGTCTGGATATTTCTTATACATAGCCTTAATAACAGGCCAAGTGACGAGGTGCTCCCCGCCCATACCCAATGGGAATTTACCTGCATCAAGTACGCCGTCAACAAATTTTTCAATCATATCGATACTGCGTTGTGGATTCCCAAATGGCAATGGAATATCCCCAGCATCATAGAATTTCACTTCTTCTAATTCACGATCTAAATACGGGCTGTATTCTTCCAAACCGATAGAAACTTCACGAATTCGAGTAGGACCAAAGCGGGAACCTGGACGGAAACTTACTGTCCAGTCCATAGGCATACCGTAAAGCACTGCTTCAGATTCCTCAAAACTCGGGTGGCTTTTAATGAATACATTACCAGAGTAGGCTTCATCAAATCGCATATTCATGCCTCCCTTATTTCACTAAATCTTGAACAAATTTAGGCAGAACGAAAGCTGCTTTATGAAGTTCTTTTGTATAATATTTTGTTTCAATTTCATGGAAACGCTCTTCTGTCACTTCAAGCGGGTTATACTTTTTAGAGCCGATTGTGAATGCCCAAAGACCACTTGGATATGTCGGGATATTTGCTAAATAAAGGCTAGTGATAGGGAATATTTCTTTCACATCGCGTTGCACATCACGTATTAAGTCTGCTTTAAACCAAGGATTATCAGATTGTGCCACAAAAATCCCGTCTTCTTTCAGTGCTTTGGAGATCCCAGCATAAAAGCCTTTAGTAAATAAATTTACAGCGGGACCAACTGGTTCAGTAGAGTCAACCATGATCACGTCATATTCATTTTCACTTTTAGCGATGTGCATGAAGCCATCCCCTACTTGTACGTCTACACGCGGATCTTCAAGCATACCTGCAATTTCAGGTAAGAACTTCTTTGAGTATTCGATAACTTTCCCATCGATATCAACCAAAGTAGCTTTTTTTACGCTTGGGTGTTTTAGGATTTCACGGATTACTCCACCGTCTCCTCCGCCTACAACCAAAACGTTCTCTGGATTAGGATGAGTAAATAAAGGAACATGGGCTACCATTTCGTGGTAAACGAATTCATCGCGTTGTGAAGTCATTACCATGTCATCTAGCAATAGCATATTGCCCCACTCTTCTGTTTCAATCATATCTAGCTTTTGAAACTCAGTTTGCTCCGTATGTAAAGTACGATTCACTTTCATCGTAATACCAAAATTCTCTGTTTGTTTCTCAGTAAACCAAATGCTCATTTATTAACGCTCCTTTTCCAATTCATATAGTAAGTCACCTAATAGGTTTCCCATTTTCGTTATTGTCATTAGCTAGAAAAATTATAGACGAATCTAGCAGAATTGCAAGTTAAATTTCACAAATGCAGTTCTTATGTTTAAAAATTTCTTTTTTTCCATAATAGTAATAGATTCTTTTTATAAAAAGAGAGGTGAAAGCAATTGGAGTTAATTCCAAGCGAACGATTTAAAAGGACAACTAAATATGTGCGGGCCTTTATTATTCTTGCCACAATCGGACTTACAATACTCTTTGTATTGCTTCTCTCTTTACTGGTGTATGCAAAAATATTAGGTCCGCCGCCTTTGGTTGTGCCACAGTCCACTCTCTATTATAGTGATAGCGGAAATGTGATTGGTGAAACCGATAATGGCCAGAAACGTTATTGGGCTGGAATGGAATCGATTTCTCCACAGCTTATCAAGGCTACTGTTGCGGTTGAGGATCGACAATTTTACACCCATAAAGGCTTTGATATAAAACGAATCGGCGGAGCTATCCTTGCCGATATTCGTGCAAGGTCGAAGGTCCAAGGGGCAAGCACGATTACCCAGCAGTATGCCAGGAATCTGTTTCTCGGCCATGACAAAACGTGGACGCGAAAGTTTAATGAAGCCTTTTATACGATACGGCTGGAAATGAACTATTCCAAAAAGGAAATTCTAGAAGGCTATCTAAATACGATTTACTACGGTCATGGCGCCTATGGAGCTCAGGCCGCTAGTCAATATTACTTTGGCAAAGATGCTAAGGATTTAACTCTTTCAGAAGCGAGCATGCTAGCCGGGATACCTAAAGGGCCGTCCAACTACTCTCCATTGGATAACTTGGAAAAAGCAAAATCAAGGCAACAAATTGTCCTGCGAGCCATGAAAAACAAAAACTACATTTCAGAAGCAAATATGGATAAAGCCTTGCAAACAGCTCTTACATTAAAAGGCGAGCACGGGACTGTAACCAATAAAACAGCCCCTTATTTCCAGGATGCTGTTAAGCAGGCTTTAAAATCTCAGCTTCATATAGATGACCGGACGATTGAACTGGGCGGGCTTAAGGTTTATACGACTCTTGATGAAAAACAACAGGACATTGCTGAAGAGGTTCTTTCTACTACCATACCCAAGTCCTCAGACATTCAAGCTGCTATAGTCGCAATGGATCCGGGCACAGGGGAAGTCCGTGCATTAGTCGGTGGTAAAAATTACACAGAATCACCGTTTAATCGTGCCACACAGGCCGTTCGCCAGCCTGGTTCTACGATGAAGCCATTGCTCTACTATTCAGCACTGGAAAATGGTTTTACACCATCTACCACCTTGAAAAGTGAGACAACTACGTTTTCTTTTGATGATGGTCACTCTTCTTACACGCCGCACAATTACAATCATCAATATGCGGAAGGCGAAATCACAATGGCTCAGGCCATTGCTCTATCGGACAATATCTTTGCCGTAAAAACGCATTTGTTCCTTGGTGAACAATCTTTGGTAGATACGGCGCATAGGTTCGGCATCACTTCGAAAATGGATGCTGTTCCATCTCTAGCACTTGGCACGTCAGGTGTTCGAGCCATTGAAATGGTTAATGCCTACAGCATTCTGGCTAACGGCGGTAAAAAAGTTGAACCCATCTTTATCAAAAGAGTTGAAAATCAAAAAGGCGAAGTGATTTTTGACCATACTAAGAAAACGGAACAGGTTCTGGATGCGGATAAAGCCTTTGTAATGACCGAGATGCTTACAGGGGTTTTTGATGAAACTTTAAATGGCTATACGAAAGTGACTGGCAGCACAATCAGTTCCCAGTTGACACGCCCATACGCTGGAAAGTCCGGCTCCACCTCTACAGATAGCTGGATGATTGGCTACACACCGCAACTTGTTGCCGGAGTTTGGACGGGTTATGATCAAGGAAAGAAAATCGAAGTTCCAGCTGAAAAAAGCTATGCGAAGAAGATTTGGGCTTCCTATATGGAAAAAGGCCTACAAGGACAACCCGCAAAATCGTTTAAGGAAACGGAAAATGTAATCGGAGTTTATGTGAATCCTGAAAGCGGTAAATTGGCAACGAAGGCCTGTCCTGCTTCGAGGTTGACCTACTATGTTAAAGGAACTGAGCCAGTCGAATACTGTGCAGAGCACTTCAAGGGCAAGAATTCAAAACGTACTCCGAAGGAAGAAGAACAAAAGACTCCATGGTACAAAAAAGTATTAAAGCCATGGGGATAACGAAAAACCCCGAAGCCGGTAGCGGCTTCGGGGTTTTTCTGTCCTAGTTCCACAGTGTCTAAACTGCTGTCTTTAAGTTTACTGATTTTATCTGTTTCCTACAAGTGCATTTTTCACTAAACTTCAAATTTCATACATTAATACATTAAATCACATTCAAACCGTCAATGACTGCTTGAGCTGGGCTGATGAGCGTTCCCACATGCCTGCGTCATGGTTTTTCAGGAAGTCCGCAAGTATCCGCTTTGATTTGTCATCCATGTCGTCGACGATGATATGTCGTTTTAGCGATTTATCCATCCGGTTAACATGCTCCGGAAGGGATTTGTACCCGCGTCTAATTGAACGATCGACCATCATTTCACATGCTGTCACACCTGCATAATGCGGACCATTTTGAGTGGCTTCAATAGTCACCCAAACAAGCCAGTAAGGTTTGGCATTCGGGACCTCTTCCTTGGTCTTTAAAAATTTGATTCCTTTTTCCACTGCACTTCTCGCATGCATCGCCCCAATATCGACCTCGGCTTCGCCCGCGTCAACATCGATGATGACCGGAGAAATATTATCGAGCGTCAAAACCCCAGCCCCATATCCGCTATGACCTTTCATCGGATCGTTTTTAATAATATTAAACCCTACCTTTTTCTTTGGTTGTTCTTCCATGTTTATATCCCCCTTTATTGTTTGTCATTCCTTATCAGTTAAAAAAACAAAAGTGAAAAAAATTGACTCAAGGTGCCACCTACAAATGGCACAACTTTATTCAAAACCGGACTAATTGTATAACGGCTCAGCGGTGTGATAATCAGAATCAAAAAAATCAGGGAGCCATATTGTTCATACTGGGTCATTTTTGCCCGCAAGTCTGCTGAAACAAGATCTTGTACGATCCTATAACCATCGAGCGGTGGTAGCGGTATCAGATTAAATACAAATAAAAGGATATTTAAGTTTATTAGAATTCTTAAGAAGGTCTCGACGAAAAAAGGTAAATCAGGTCCAACGCCTGACGCAAGCAACCCGTAAAAAATTAAAAACCCCAAAATTGCAACAAGCAAATTACTGAACGGACCGGCAAAAGAGACGAGTACTCCTGCCAATTTTGGATTCTTAAAATGAAAACGATTGACCGGGACAGGTCTTGCCCAACCAAATCCGGCTATCAAAATCAGCAGTGTTCCTATCGGATCCAAATGCTGAATCGGATTCAATGTGACTCTTCCTTCATTCTTTGCAGTCGGGTCACCGAACTTATAGGCTACATAAGCATGGGAAAATTCATGAACCGTAAATGCGATTAACAGTGACACAATGACATATGGAAGTTCTTCCAAACTATATGCCAAAAACCGTTCTATTTGCTTCAAGAATTGCATCAATAGCTCCAATAGCTTCTCCCCCAATATTTATTACCGTTAGTATACAACAAAAGACCAAGAAGTGAAAAAACTCTGATTTCAGTATCTTGCAATTCCATTTCCAATGTGAAACACTACAACATAAGGGGAAAGGGGGGAAAGAATATGCCATATGTAACAGTCAAAATGCTTGAAGGCCGTACGGACGAGCAAAAAAAGGCTTTAGTTGAAAAAGTAACCGCAGCGGTTACGGAAACGACTGGAGCACCAGCTGAAGCTGTAACGATTTTCATTGAAGAAATGACAAAAAATCATTTAGCAGTAGCAGGCGTCCGCAAAAGCGATCAATAGATTTACATAATTAGGAAAAGCTAAGCCATCAATTCGGCTTAGCTTTTGTTTTTAATTGATCAATATATACATATGCTTCATCAATTTCTTCAAGCGTATATTTTTGCTTACTTTTCAATGTAAAGATCTTTTCGATAACCTCTTCTTTTTCCAAAGTATCGAAGTAAAGCACCGTCGAAACGAGCTCCAAAAAACGGGCATTTTGTTCGTTCATATCCAGTAAGCAAGCTTCAAGAGCGGGCATCTCCACTTCCTGTATGGATAGGAAATCCTGTCCAGCATCCGTTATAGAATAACAGTACTGGTAATAACCTGCTTTTTTTTCTCTTACTTCATTCAAGTAACCCATATCGCAAAGCTCTTCAATTCGTAAGGTCAACTCCTCCGAATACGGTCCGTAAAAGTGAAACTGAAACTTTTCATGAAACGGAAAGGACAGCTTCTTCGCGATATACACGATTTTTTGTAGTTTTTTCCTACCTGAAATTTCACCAGCAGTAGAAATCGCATTGATAATGTTTGCATGATCCTTAAACAAGGCTCGTCACTCCTCACCAAAAATGTACCACTTTAATCCGAAAGCTCCAAAAGCTTACGAATTTGTTTTTTAATATTTTTCTTCGTTGATTCATCGCGCAATAAATCGGATGGATAATACAATTTATGATCCGTTCTTCTTTTCCCCGAAATTGCATCGACTATTTCAGATTCACGTGACAATTCACGGATTTCCCCATTATTTTTCAACAAGTGAATCGGTAGTCTCTCCTCTTCCTCACCTGGCCGGTAAAAATCATACGGCAAATCGGATGAGGAATCGACGACGAGATAATAATCCGGATCGATTCCTGCCTTCTTAAATAATGTTCTTAACTCCATTAATCTGTTCATCTGACTATTAGATGGATGAAATTCTACATATTTAAATAGTTTACGGTTAACGAAGCGAGTGCATAAATCCTTTAATATCGCATCATTTTCCTCTTCCCATGCTTCAAAATAATAGAGCATCACAGCTTCATCCATTTTCAAATAGTCTGCTAACGTTACTTCTCCCTTAAACAGAGAATAAAAATGATGAGGTTCCTGAGCAAACTCATAGCCGGATTCATATAAATGCTTCGCCCTGTGTAATATTTTGGTAAGAATGACTTCCGCACTCCTCGTCACTGGATGGAAATAAACCTGCCAATACATTTGGTAACGGCTCATAATATAGTCTTCCACCGCATGCATCCCACTTTGCTTAATGACGGCATGCTCTTCACGAGGCCGCATTACCCTCAAAAGCCGTTCCATATCAAAATGTCCATAACTTACCCCAGTAAAGTATGCATCCCGTTGCAAATAATCCATTCTATCGGCATCAATCTGACTCGAAATCAGGCTGACTACTAATTTGCCTTTATACGTTTTTGCAATAACCTCTGCCACTTTTTTAGGAAAATCACGACCTACTTTGAGCAGGATTTTATTCACTTCCGTATCACCCACAATAATCTGTTGGGTGAATTGCTCGTGATCTAGGTCAAACACCTTTTCAAAAGAATGAGAGAATGGACCATGTCCTAAATCATGCAGAAGTGCCGCACATAGAGAAAGTAGCCGTTCCTCCGGTTTCCATTCCGGTCTGCCTTCGAAAACATCATCAACGATTCTCCGGACAATCTCATATACCCCAAGCGAATGGCTGAGTCGACTATGTTCCGCACCGTGAAAAGTTAAATAAGTCGTCCCCAGTTGCTTGATTCTACGAAGACGTTGGAATTCCTTCGTCCCAATTAAATCCCATATAACCCGATCACGAACATGTATATATCGGTGCACCGGGTCTTTGAATACTTTTTCTTCCTGTAATTTTTCGCCGGAATATCCCATGAACTACCCTCTTTTTCATATTCTCATTGCTTTCATTATAGCGTGTTTTGACAAAAAACCCTAACTCACCCCTTGATAGCAAGAGGGACCATTTTGTAAGAAAACGGAAGTTTTTATCGATTTGCGTATCGAAAATAAGGAAATAAAAAATCACCGCAGTTTGTTGAATCTGGGTGATGAATGGCGTGTTTCATTTATCAAAAGTAGTCAATCTACCCTAATTATCTATCATGAATTCTACTTTAGTTTTTTATTAATTTTATCTAGTAACTCGTCTTCCGTTGGAGCTGCAACTGGACGGTTATTGACAAAGGCAAATGATTTCTTTCTGCCTGGACCGCAATAGGATTGACAGCCAATTTCAATTTTCGCATCGGGATCAAGCTTTTCCAGACGGGGAATTAACGTTTTAATATTTACCGCCAAGCAGTCATCACACACTCTGAATTCATTGGACATCCTTCGGTCACCATCCTTTCTATGACAAACTATTTTTCATCCCATTTACATAACTAAAGGGTATTTTACCGTTTCTACCTATTAATATCAAGAGGGGTAGATGGATGTGAAAAGGGAAGTCCAGCCAAAAGGAAATGGTGTAATTAATGATTTCTGAGTCAGTGCATCCTTTATTTTCCCTAAAATTACAAAAAACTAGTATCCTTTCAACCTTTTTGTATAAAAAATCCAGATTTTGTCCAAAATGCTAGTAGAACACCCCATAAATCATTGCCACACGATATTTTATATAGTTATTTATTTTAAAAGTTACCAGAAAGGGAGTATGTAGAAATGAAGGTTCGTCAAGATGCCTGGACAGAAGAAGATGATTTGCTTTTAGCAGAAACGGTATTGCGCCATGTGCGGGAAGGCAGCACTCAGCTGAATGCTTTTGAGGAGGTTGGGGACAAGTTAAACCGCACCTCTGCCGCTTGCGGGTTCCGTTGGAATGCAGTCGTCCGCCATAATTACGATAAAGCTCTTTCCCTTGCTAAAAAGCAGCGCAAGCAGCGTCAAAGGATTCTTGGAAAAGATCAAGGAGGGAAAAAACGGCTTCTTTATACACCGCCGTCTCCAACGATTACTGATATTATGGTTCCTCACCTACAAGAAGAGGAACTAGAATTAGAATCCGAAGTAGAAACTACTAATTATGAAACAGCAGAAGAATTCGTTGTGGCTGAAGCTTTCATGCCAAAGCATCAGAACATACCAGTAACACTAGAAAAGACTATGAACCTTGATACGATTATAGCCTATTTAGAATCTATGAACGGCCGAATGCTTCAGGCTGAAGTATTAAAAACCGAAAATGAAAGATTGAAGCTCGAAATTAAAGGTCTGAAAAAACGAAATGAAGATCTTGAAAATAAGATCAGCCATCTAGAGCAGAACAGCGGCTTGATGCAGGAAGATTATGAGACTTTGATGAATATCATGAATCGGGCAAGAAAGCTGGTCTTATTAGAGGAAGAGGAACGGCCAGCAACAAAGTTCAAAATGGACCGAAATGGAAATTTAGAAAAAATGGCTGAGTAACAAAAATAATGTGGGGTTCTGCTTACAGATCAACCACATGGTAAAGGCCAACCATAGGTTATCTCAGATCGAAAAAGAGAGTCTAAAAAAGGCTCTTTTTTTCATGGCTTCAAGTGATAATAGTTGAAAGGACTAAAGACGTGGCTTATCTGATTTTACTTTGGTTTCCAATCTCTGTTCCTTTAACAGTTTCAGTGAATGATAACATCATATTGAAATGTGAAAAAGCTGTTTCCAACTTACAGAAACAGCTTTTTCATATCAGTCTTCTTTTAATGAATCAAATACCTTATCATTACGTTCTACCACTCTTGTTAAGTAAGCTTCGTATAACGGCCATTCTTCCACTGAAAGAGAATCGGAGAAAATCCTACCGCTATGTTCCTTCAATACATGCAGGAATCTAAGCATTACGTCCTGCACGCTCAATCGCACGTCTAATAGTTCTGAAAGGGAAGCCATTACAGATGGCATGATATCAGGATAAGTAAATTTTGTTTCTGCATCTCCTTTAGCGGCTTCGTAAAAACCCTTCACAAGACTGGCTCGCTCTGCACCGCTTCCATTGACGCACAAGTAAATTTGCACCGCTACTCCATTGCGAATCCGACGCTGAGATATACCGGCAAACTTTCTCCCATTTATACTTAGATCATAGCTTCCAGGGCAATATGAACCGGTGATTTCCCTTGCCTCCATTTCGACTTGGAAATCAGCAAACATCAATTGAACAAGCTCCCACATCGCATCATATCCACGGTTGATTTCAATTTTCCGCTCATTTTCGGGGAAAATGAGCGATAAATTAAGAACTCCCTCATCCAGCACAACTGCAAGCCCTCCAGAATTCCGTACAATGGCCTGGAAATCGTGTTCTTTTAAATAATCCACACCTTTTTTAAGAAAAGGCAGCTTCGTATCCTGAATACCAAGCACAACCGTCTGATGGTGTACCCACGCTCTTGCTACGGCCATTGATTTACCAGACCCTACGGAAGCACAAAACGTATCATCCATAGCAAAGGACTCTAGAGCAGGAAACTGAGGACCGACGGATGATTGATCAATAACCCGCCACTCTTGCTGCTTTAACAATGAATCTGTTTCACACATATAAATCTCCCTCTACTTTTTATCCTTCATGACATGACTTATTGATATTGGGCCACTAAGCCCTGTGCAGCTGTGATAACAGCTAATTTATATACATCCTCTTCACTGCATCCCCTTGAAAGATCATTTACAGGACGGTTAAGTCCCTGCAGGATCGGGCCGACCGCTTCGAAGCCACCCAGGCGCTGTACCATTTTATAGCTAATGTTTCCTGCCTCAAGACTTGGAAAAATAAAAACATTAGCATCTCCTTGAATAGGAGAATCCGGTGCTTTTTGTCTAGCGACCGACGGAACAAAGGCCGCATCAAATTGAAATTCTCCATCAAGAAGAATTTGAGGGTCCATTTCTTTTGACAATTTGACAGCATCAACGACTTTCTGAGTCTCCGAAGATTTTGCCGATCCTTTTGTCGAAAAACTCAGCATCGCCACACGCGGTTCGATATCAAACATAAGGGCCGTCTTCGCACTTTCTACGGCGATTTCTGCCAGGTCCTGGGAATCAGGGTTAATATTAATTGCACAATCAGCAAACACGTACTTTTCCTCGCCACGGACCATAATAAAGGCACCTGATGTTTTTTGAATACCTGGCTTTGTTTTAATGATTCGCAGAGCAGGACGGACCGTATCAGCTGTTGAATGAGTTGCGCCACTCACCATGCCATGTGCCTGTTTAATATGAACAAGCATTGTTCCAAAATAATTCTCATCCAATAGGGTTTCACGGGCTTGTTCTTCAGACGCCTTACCATTTCGTACCTTTACAAACGCTTCGACCATTTCATCCATCATGATATAATTCTTCGGGTCATATATTTCAATTGATTCAAGAGAAATTTTTAATTCCCTAGCTTTCTCTTGAATCAACTCGATATCGCCAATCAATACAGGCGTTACTAGTTTAGCTTTGGCAAGCCTGCCCGCAGCTCCCAAAATACGTTCATCCAATCCTTCTGGAAAGACGATTTTTAAATTATGCCCTGTAATTTTCGATTCTAATATTTGAAATAAATCACTCACTACCGCTTCCTCCTTTTATGTACGCTGCTCTTGTTATTTCTATATCAACCATTCAGCAAAACTTCCATTTTCATCTTCTATTAAGAATACTCTAGCAGCTAGGTAAATTCCAGCCACTTTGGTCACCATCATGAAATCGGCAAATATGAAATTTGTTTGAACACCGAAGAACAGTAACGGTGTTTGCGGACTGATATAAATTTCCTTATACTTAAACTATGTTATATTAAAGATATACTAAGACTTAGGAGTGATCGCAATGAGTGAAGCAGCACAAACACTTGACGGCTGGTATTGTTTACATGACTTCCGTCTGATTGATTGGGCTTCTTGGAAAACGTTATCAAGTGACGAACGCCAATTAGCTATCTCAGAATTCCAAGGTTTACTGGATAAATGGAATACGACTCAAAGCAATAATGAAGGCAGTCATGCCCTCTATTCCATCGTTGGCCAAAAAGCGGACTTCATGCTTATGTTTGCCCGCCCAACAATGGAAGAATTGAATGCAATTGAAAACGAATTCAATAAAACGAAACTTGCAGAATATACAATCCCAGCTTATTCCTACGTTTCTGTAGTGGAATTAAGTAATTACCTAGCAGGTGGAGATGATGAGGATCCTTACCAAAACCCTCATGTACGTTCAAGACTTTATCCGATTCTTCCACAAGCGAAGCATGTATGCTTCTACCCAATGGACAAGCGTCGTGAAGGTGATGATAACTGGTACATGCTTTCTATGGAAGAACGCAAAGGCTTAATGCGTTCACATGGTTTGATTGGCCGCAGTTATGCCGGTAAAGTAAAACAAATCATTTCCGGTTCTGTCGGTTTTGACGATTATGAGTGGGGCGTTACGCTATTTGCAGATGATGTCCTTCAATTTAAAAAGTTAATCTATGAAATGCGTTTTGATGAAGTAAGCGCACGCTACGCTGCGTTCGGTTCTTTCTTTGTAGGGAATATCCTTCCGGAAGAAAGCGTACCCTCTTTTTTATACGTATAAGACATGAGCTTCCGGATCTTCCGGAAGCTTTTTTCTTTTTAAAACCCTCCTTTTATTTCCCCGGCTGTGGAATAAATCTATGACACATCCCATACATTTTCAATAGTGATGAATTTATTTTTTCACATGTTTATTCAACTTAAGGAATATTGACCAAGGCAACGCCTAACTCCAGCGAGGTGAAGGAACTTTACTTCTATCTTACTAGCCCGTCAAGAGGATTTGACTTTACCCGTAAATCATTAAAGGCAACCGTTATGTATCGCTTAAAATTCATTGTGGTTTTTTAAGCCACCCGGGGATTGTCAAGAACAGTGGTATAACCAATACAATACCGGTCGCTATAAATCGCACTGTTTCTTCCAGCCCACGCACTCGGATTGTCCAAATTCCACAAAATCAAATAAACCTTGAATTTAGGAGGGAATGTAATGTCACAAAATAACCCTTATGGTAATTATCCGTACGGAGGAAGCCCATATTACCCCTATGAAAATAATGAGTCTGACCTGCGACAACAGGCTCCTTACCCGCAACAAAATTTCCAGCAGCAGGCTTACCAACAACCATCATACCAGCCACAGCAGCCCACTAAGGCAGGCACGCCTCAACAAATACCTATGCCGATGAATGCTCCCACATCCGGACCACAGGTACCTGGCATGCTTCCAGTCGAGGCATCTTATATCGAGAACATCCTACGTCTAAATAAAGGGAAATTGGCGACCGTTTATACGACGTTTGAAAACAACAAGGAGTGGAATGCAAAGATCTTCAAAGGAATTATTGAGGCTGCGGGACGCGACCACTTAATCATAAGCGACCCGCAAACAGGAAAACGTTACTTAATCCCGATGGTATACTTAGATTACATTACCTTTGACGAAGAAATTGAGTATGAATATCCATTTGGAGGCGCTGGGCTTGCCACGTATTCGCCAAGGTGAAGAAAGCTTTAATGTTATAAGAAACAGGCTCAAATTCTTGTGATTTTGAGCCTGTTTCTTATATGAAAATAACCTAGATAATTCATTTTTCATCCATGATGCAAAAAAAGCTGACCTAGAAAAAGGTCAGCTTTTTTTATAAGTATTTATATGCAGCAATGATCATTAGAACCCAAGCAACCAAGAATGAAACTCCACCAATTGGTGTAATGGCTCCCAGAACTTTGATTTGAGTAACACTAAGAACGAATAAGCTTCCGGAAAACAGGATAATTCCTATCAGCATAAGCCAGCCTGACCAATTAATTAGCGGGCTTGAGATCTTTCCCGCCAACAAACCAAGCACTAATAAACCCGCTGCATGAAACATTTGATAATCGACAGCCGTCTGCCATGTTGCTAAATATTTATCAGGAATTTTCCCTTCCAGTCCGTGCGCTCCGAATGCACCTAGCGCTACGGCAAGAAAACCATTCAATGCTCCTAAAATGATAAACAGTTTCACTTTTTCTTCGCCCCTCTTTATTTAATTTAAAAATCGAATAAGGATGCGCCATTTGCTTCATCCATTTTAACCGGCTCTACATTGGATACAGATGATATAACAGGCTGGGTCAATGTGATTGGCTTTGGAATGCTGATGTTACCAGCTTTTTCATCCACCATTACTTCACATAGAGACTGAATGGCAATTACATACCCCTGCAACTTATCCTCTGAATTTGCCTGTTTCGCTTTCAAGACAAGCTCTTCCATTTTATCTAACATTCGTTTTGATGAAATATCCACCTTTACCACCTCGTCTACATACATGTCAAAACTTTCATACCTAGCATAGCAAAAATTTGAGGTGAAGAAAACATCCTTGCATACTGATCTACTTTTTTAACAGCTTGGATTCAAACTTCATGCAAAGCTGTCCGGAAGAACGAAAAACATCAAGAGATGGTTGGTTTAACGTTTTAAATTGAAAAGCACGGCAGCCTTTTGGAAAATTAGAATCCCAAGTTACATAAAAATGCCTGCACGCCATACAATTTACCCGTTCAATTTTCTTCTCCACATCAACGATTCGAGATTTTCCAATCAATTGGGGATTCCCCCATTTCCTTCAGCAATTGATTTGTTTTAGAAAACGGCTTGCTACCAAAGAAACCTCGTGTCGCCGACAATGGGCTAGGATGGACGGACGTAATGATCTTATGACGGCTTTCATCGATCAAAGGGATTTTAGTTTGAGCCGGCCTCCCCCACAAGATAAAAACAACCGGTTTTTGTCGGTCATTCAGCAAGCGGATAACTTGATTCGTAAAGATCTCCCATCCCTTTCCTCTGTGTGAATGGGCTTCTCCCTCACGCACAGTCAAGACGGTATTCAACAGAAGTACACCCTGGTCTGCCCATTTAACAAGGGAACCATTATCAGGAACCTCACAGCCTAGATCACTTTGTAACTCTTTAAAAATATTTCTTAGAGAAGGCGGAATACGCACCTCCGGCTTCACGGAAAAACTAAGGCCATGTGCTTGGTCCGGTCCATGATAAGGGTCCTGACCAAGAATGACAACCTTTACCTTTTTATATGAAGTAAATTGAAGTGCATTGAAAATATCATCCTGATTCGGATGAATGACATGCTGACTGTACTCTTGTTTTATAAACTCCCTTAGCTCTTGGTAATAATTTTTTTTGAATTCCTCTTCCAACAGAGGCCACCAATCATTTGTTAATATCTGCTTTGCCATCTGCCATAGCCCCTTTCTTCTTTTTATACTATTATATCAAACTCATTTTCTTACCCTTTTTCAAATAGGTTACGATTTATGTTTCTATTTACCCCCAAATTGGGGAAATAGGTAGTTAGCAAGCAATTTAACCATGTTGGAGGATTCCCTATGAAAAAATGGTACAAAAGAAAACGATTTTATCTGCTTGTTAGTATTTTGATCGTCATTACATTCGTGATTATCTATAACAGCTACAAGCCCTTGCCTGATGGCATTTCTTATGAAGGGAAGATTCATCATGTCGAGGATATTGATTTTATTTATGACCTGTCTTATCACGATAAACAGGGAAATCTGCAACATGAGCAGCGAATCTTCCAAACCATCAATCAAGCTATCGAAGAGGCTAATTCTTTTATCGTAATCGATATGTTTTTGTTTAATAATTTTTATGATGAAAAGATAAACTTTCCAAAGTTAACTGAGACTCTAACAGATAAACTGGTTGCCCAGAAGAAAAAGAAACCTAAGCTCCAGGTTATGTTCATTACTGATGAAGTAAATACTTCCTATAACGCCTACCAATTAGAGGCACTGGAAACCCTGAAGCAAAATGACATTGATGTTATTGTAACCAATTTAGATCGGCTACGGGATCCAAACCCGCTCTATTCAGGTGTATACAGGACCTTCTTCCAATGGTTCGGCGAAAGCGGAAAAGGTTGGATTGTGAACCCAATGGCCAAAAGCGCTCCAAAAGTCACCGTGCGCTCTTATCTTAGATTGATGAATATCAAAGCCAATCACAGGAAAGTGATTGCTACAGAAAAGACGGCCATTATTTCATCAGCAAACCCTCATGACGCGAGCGGATTCCACTCCAATATCGCCTTCCAGATGGATGGAAATATCATCGGCGATTTTGTTAAAGCAGAAGAAGCTGCTTCGAAATTCTCAGGGGGTCCGAAGGCATTTCCAGAATTCAAGGAGGCCTCTGCCGATAAAGGGCCGATTTCTGTACAGTTACTAACAGAGGGAAAAATCAATAAACATGTTCTTAAAGCAATTAAGGAAACGGAGAAAGGCGACCAAATCCAGCTTGCCATGTTTTATATTGCCGATCGCCATGTTGTCGAGGCCTTAACAGATGCAGCTAAACGAAACGTGAAAATTCAAATGATATTAGATCCGAATCAAAATGCATTTGGAAGTGAGAAAATCGGGCTCCCTAATCTTCCAGTTGCTGCTGAATTCGAAAAGCTGGGTGATGAAAACATCTCGATTCGTTGGTACAAAACAGATAAAGAACAGTTTCATACAAAGTTGATGATGATTCAAAAAGCAGATGAAATGATTATTATTGGAGGATCGGCTAATTACACTGCACGCAATCTAGATGACTATAACCTCGAAGCCAATGTTGAAATCCACGCTCCGAATGATGCCGAAGTCACCCAGGATGTCGATAACTATTTTCAAAGACTTTGGAAAAATCAAGACGGAATATACACTGCGGATTATAGCGAATATCAGGATAAATTACCTGTTTTCAAATATTTAACCTACCGATTACAAAAGGTGTTCCGTTTCACCACATACTAAATATTATTATCATTATTCCATTGCAAAATGTTTATCCATGTCCAAATAAGGTTATATACTACTATAGCTAATCAACAACTAAGATAAGCAAGATACTATTTACCTAATTTAAGAAAGTCTTACACTAAAATTCAAGGAGGAGTTTATATGTATCAAGTACATGTTGTAGAAAACGGATTGCAAGCAAAGGAAAAAATTGATGAATTAGTTACATTCGGGTATACAAAGGATGATGTATATTTGTTTGCCCATGACAAAACTCGTTCGAAGCATCTTACCGAGAACACGAATACAGAAGATGTTGGCATGAAAGAACAAGGCTTCCTCGATACAGTTGGAAATCTCTTTAAATCACGTGGAGACGAACTTCGTAATCGAATGAGCAATCTTGGCCTTAGTGATATGGAAGCAGAACGTTATGAGGAAGTACTTGATGAAGGAAAAGTCGTCATCGTTGCATCCAAACAAGATAATAAAGACGGTATTACTCACTAATTCTAATCAATCTTTATATATTACCCTATATAGCATTCTATAAAAAAGCGAGGCGCCTCTACCGGCAGCCTCGCTTTTTACATTCGCTATCCCAGAATACTTTGGTACATGGCCTTTGCATGGACCATGTCCTTCGTACCGTGAACCAATGCCCGACCATCTTGGAAAACAACCATCCGTTCACCATTCTTTTCACAAGAGAGAAGAAATGGATTAACTTTTACCAAATAACCACTTCCGTTCAAGTCTTTGGCCAACTTCTCTAGTTGAAGTTTCAATGGTTTTGGCGGTCTGACCTGTACTGTATCTCTTCCGCAAAGAACCGCTGTTTTCGTCGCGTTTTCCAATGTTAAAAATGGATATGTCCGCTGATCTCCGCAAGAAAGACAATCCTTCTTTTCCACTTTTGTTAATCTAACAGTTTGGTATTGATTCCGCCACAAATCAAAAGTAACGAGCGAAGGACGAACTGATTCCCAATCTTCAACGATAATTTTTAAGGCTTCGGCTATTTGATGTGCTACCACCATCGTTACAGCCGGTGAAATAATCCCACCTGTATCACAGGTCATTCCTTGAATCGGAATAGTTTTTAGCAAACAGTGCAAACAAGGCGTCTGTCCAGGCAGGATTGTCATTGTCATTCCAACACTGCCTACACAGGCCCCATAAATCCACGGAATTTGAAGCTTTTGTGACAGATCATTGATAATCATCCGTGTTTCAAAGTTGTCAGTAGCATCCATTATCAAATCAACATGACCTAGCAGTGGTTCCAGAGTCTGCGCGGTTGCATCCATTATGACCGCCTTTACTTCTACTTCATGATTGATAGCATGCAAATGGCGTTTTGCCGCTTCAGCTTTTGGCAGCTTTTCTTCAACGTCCTGTTCAGTATACAGCTGTTGTCGTTGTAAATTACTGGTCTCGACATAATCCCTGTCCACAATAGTCAGCTTACCTACACCAGCGCGAGTCAAGGCTTCAGCGTTAGCAGATCCCAGTGCTCCGGCCCCGAGAAGTAATACATGCTTCTGTTGAATTTTCACCTGTCCCCCTTCACCAATGGGCGAAAATAAGGTCTGTCTTGAATATCGCTCGTTCACTATGATTCCCTCCTATCTGATCTAATCAGCCTCCACTAACAGGTGGAATAAAGGCTACTGTATCTCCATCAGATAAAATCGTTTCATCGTCGGCAAATTCTTCATTAACCGCTGTCATCACGGTTTCAAGACCCTCCAATTGAAATTCAATCTTCATTTTCCCTTTTAGCTGAGCCACACTAATTCCATTTCCTTCTATAGAAAGAGTTTCTTTTCCTAATTCATCTTTTAATTGAGCAAATAAGAGTACATTAATCATCTATATCCACCTCTTCTGGTTTTCCTTTCGGATAAGGAACAGTTTCCAATTGATTACCAACCCATGTTTCCCCATCCTCCCAATGTTCTTTTTTCCAAATTGGGACAATTTCTTTAATTCTTTCAATCGCATATCGATTTGCCTCATAGGCATCATTTCGATGTGGAGTACTAACGGCGATAACAACGGCGATATCCGTGATTTCCAATTTACCTACGCGATGGGTAATCGCCGTTTCTGCATCAGGCCAACGCTCCTTGATTTCGGAGCCGATTTGCTCTAGTTTCTTAATTGCCATCGGTTTATATGCTTCGTAGATTAAGAATAAAGTCTTTTTACCCTTCGTCATTTCCCTTACTGTACCAATAAAGGTCGTTACAGCACCCGCATTACGATTGACTACTTTATCAATCACTTCCTGGATGACAATCGGTTCTTTAGAAATGTCATAGTTCATGGCTACCATCCTTTATATAAAATTCAGTTTGATTAATATGCCCTGCCTCTTGATAATCTTCCCTCGTATTCATATTGAAAAATAGGCGTTGAAAACGCTTAGGATTCTTATGATATAGCTCAAAGTCAGTTTCCTTAATAATTTTCACCGTAATCTTTTCTAAAAAGATCCTCATTTTCAATTCCTGTTTCACTAAACAATCCGTTAGTACAGGTAGACACCTTTTATGGTAAACAGCGAAAAGCGGCTGAAGCCTGCCGTTGATTTCAGGGATGATGGCATCTAGATCAGACTCATAATAGGAAATAATTTCATTTATTGCTTCTGCACTCACAAAAGGCATATCACAGGCCGTAAGAAACTGCAGCTCTGTTTTTGAGTAGGACATTCCTGCATGTAGTCCTCCAAGGGGGCCTCGATCTTTATGTAAATCGGGAATTAGCGGAAGGTGAAGAAATCGATAATCTTCAGATGTATTCGTAATGACTAGAATGTTTTCTGAAACTTTTTTCAACTCGGAAGCCACTCTTGAGATGTTCACGTCCTCACCTATCTTCAACAGAGCTTTATTCACACCCATACGGCTAGATTTCCCGCCTGCCAAAAGCAGCATTGTGCATTCCATCTGATTCCCCCCTTCCTATTTCGGGATTAACCTTGCATCTAATGGTAACGCTATAAGGAATATATCCTTTAAAGAAGTTTTCAATGTATCCATATTTTAAATCAACTTCGAAAATAAAGACACTTTCACAAACTTTGCTTATTAATTAAAAGATAGAATATAGCATATTTTTTATATGAACCAAACCCTAACACCCAGGAATTCCCACTTCCTAATCTCTTAAATTTCGTTCATTGGTTCATAATTTCCGATAATATTTTTTCAATTAAAACGTGTTTATTCGAAGCCTCTCCATGTCTCTCAAAAAGGTACTCATTTAGGGTGACAACTAAGTTTTACATAATAGAAATTTTGGTATATTCTAAAAACAGGATATTACCTGGTATGCTGATAATATCGATACAATTCTCCTGAGGAGGTCACATAATGACTATGAAAAGAGCTATGACAGTTGCTGGTTCTGATTCCAGCGGCGGCGCAGGTCTTCAAGCTGATTTAAAGACATTTCAAGAATTCGGTGTTTACGGAATGTCCGCTTTAACGACTATCGTTACGATGGATCCTAAAAACGGCTGGTCTCACAATGTATTCCCTACACCGGTTGAGATATTAGAAGCCCAAATCGAGACGATTTTATCAATCGGTATCGATGCTATGAAAACAGGAATGCTTGGATCAGTCGAAATCATTGAACTTGTTGCCCGTAAAATTGACGAGTTGAAACTGGACAAAGTCGTAATTGATCCAGTAATGGTTTGTAAAGGTGAAGATGAAGTATTGCATCCAGAAACAGCTGTAGCACTTCGTGACCTACTTGTTCCACGTGCAACAGTAGTTACACCGAACCTTTTCGAAGCTGCCCAATTAGCAGGCACAACGCCAATCAAGACGATTGATGATATGAAGAGTGCAGCTGAGAAAATTCATGCACTTGGTGCGAAATATGTCTTGATCAAAGGTGGAAATAAGCTGGATCATGACAAAGCTATCGACCTTTTATATGATGGAAAAGAATTTGAGATTCTTGAATCTGAAAAAATTGAAACAACCAATACACACGGTGCCGGCTGTTCATCTTCAGCAGCTATTGCAGCTCAATTGGCTGAAGGTAAAAGTCCGCGCGAGGCGATTCATGTTTCAAAAGACTTCATAACAGAAGCTGTTCGTCATTCTTGGAAGATGAATGACTATGTAGGTCCTGTCAATCATGGTGCATACCATAAATACGGGGTTGCTGAAAAAACAAAATAATTAATTAAAAATAAGGGCCCGCTCAAAATCATTGAGCGGCCTTTTTCGCTTTTTTTGTTTATATTTAGTAAAATAGAAAGAAGGAAATGCTTATCTAGCCGCCCAGTTAAGGAGGAAATTGTAGAATGAAACCTATAGACCGTACAGAGGTGCAGAATGCTATCGATTCTTTTGCAGGACAAGATGTATATCTTCACCTTGAAACAACCAACGGCGCCTATGCCACTCATGTAGATGAAGCTTTTTTTTCGGCAGGCGCTTATATCCGTAATGCTTTTATACAGTATGAACATGGGAAGATAGTTGGGGACGGACCCTATCGTATCGGCTTAAAGCTCAATATTGGCTGGGTATACGCTGAAGGAGTAAACCACTTCGAAATTGATGAACATGGGAGATTGCTACTGGCAGGGCTTGATTTTACCGGAAAACTTGCTGTTTCCATGCAAATTAGTCCTACTCCCTTTGAATAATTACAATCTTGCTGCAGGTGTCAAAAATCCGCCATGCACGCCCCAATTGGCAGATAACTATACTCACTGTAAGTAGAACGGAAGGAGAAATATACCTTGGAAAAAGAACGCCATGTATTAGTTATTTTCCCACATCCTGATGATGAAGCCTTCTCGGTTTCTGGAACGCTTGCTTTACATAGAGAAGCAGGCACCCCCGTTACCTACCTATGCTTAACACTAGGAGAGATGGGACGGAATTTAGGAAATCCTCCTTTTGCAACAAGAGAATCGCTTCCTAAAATTCGTAAAAAGGAATTAATCGATGCTGCAAACGCGATTGGTATCCAAGATTTACGCATGCTCGGTTTGCGTGATAAAACCATCGAATTTGAAGATGATGAAAAGCTGACTTCTTTATTTACAGATGCCATTAATGAACTTAATCCTTCATTAATCATTACGTTTTACCCAGGATACAGCGTTCATCCGGATCATGAAGCAACTGCACGAGCTGTGGTCCGAGCTGTGGAAAGAATCGAAGAAAAAGAGAGACCTAAACTTCACTGTGTCGCTTTCTCCAATAACTGCATCGACGATTTAGGACAACCTGACATCGTCCATGATATTTCTGCCGTCGAAAACAAAAAGGTAGATACATTTACAGCACACCGTTCGCAAACGGAGGCGATGGTGGTCGACTGGAAAGAAAAATTCGAAAACCAAGATGCTGACTTTCTTGACTGGATCCGCAAAGAACGATTATGGACCTATAAATTTTAAACCCGCCAATTTGGCGGTTTTTTTTGTTATAACATAAAAAAAACGCCTGTATATAACAGGCGGAGAAAAGGGGGATTACTTGGAAAATCAATCATAATATAAGCATCCCCATTTTTTTTGTTTTTAAACAAGAAAATGCAGAAAATTAAGCAGAAAACCGCTCTTCAGATTGCATTTTCTTTCTTGCAGAAGCCTTTTTACCATGCGCTAAATAGTAAATGACTATGAGAACAAATGACAAAATGGACATGCCTATAAATAACCCTTGGAACCCGGTAAAAGGAATAAGGAATCCAAGTAGGAATGGACCTACACCAATACCAAAATCATACATTGTAAAGTACGTAGAAGTTGCTAATCCCATTCGGTTTGATGGGGACTCCTTAATTGAAATCGCCTGACAGCTTGATTGGAACGTACCATATCCCACTCCGATTAATGCGCCAGCTATTAGGAGGGTGATTCCATGATGGGCTTGGCTAAGAATGACCATACCCACCGCAAATAGTAGGAGCGATGGATAGATAACTGCATTTTCACCTTTCACATCAAACATACGCCCTGTAAAGGGACGTGACACCAAAAGGAATATAGCAAACACTACAAAGAAAAAGCTCGCCGCGTCCATTAAATTTAGTTCCTTTGCAAAGGATGTTAAATAGGACAAGATGCTCGAATACGTAAAACCGGCAAATCCAATAAAAATAGAAATAGGTAAAGCTCTTTTTTCAAAGTAATCGCCAATTTTAAAGCCTTTTTGTTGAGATACTCGTTCTTTTTCCCCCTCAGGTACATGCATAAATAATGAAGCAACTAAAGAGAATGCAGCAAATAAAGATGCAGCATAGAAAATAATGGAATAGCTAAAATGCTGTGTAATCAATAATCCAATAAACGGCCCAAATGCCATTGCCAAGTTTGTGCTCATGGCAAAGTAACCTGTTCCTTCACCACGTCGTTCATTCGGAATAATATCTGCTGCAATCGTTCCCGTTGCTGTAGTAGCAAGGCCAAAAGAGATACCGTGAATTAATCGATCAATTAACAAAAGTGATAAACTATCTACTAGAAAATATCCAATGGATGATATTAGAAATAAGATCAATGATCCAAGCAACATTCTTCTGCGGCCAATCTGGTCAATCTTTTTCCCTGCAATTGGCCTTACAAGTACAGCCCCTAGGACGAAAATACTTGAAGCAAGACCAGCTTGCGCTTGGGATGCATGAAAGTTATCCATCGTGTAAATGGTCAATGTCACCATTAAGACATAAAATGTTAAAAATAGAAAAAAGTTCGCAGACGATACAATCAAAAAGTCTTTCGTCCACAATTTCGGTTTCTGATTCATTTCAATCCTTCTTCCTTCCTAATTATTTTAATTTTCCCTTTAAGAAAAGCAAAGTTCGTAACGTTGTCTCACGATCTTCTTCAGCCAAACCACTCATTAATTGAAGTTCAAATTCCTCAACTACTTTTTTGGCTTCTTGATATGTTATTTCGCCTGATTCAGTTAACTGTATTCTCCGTTCCCGCTTATCTTTTCCGGGTATTTGTTCAATCAACTTACGTTCTTCTAAACGATTGACCGTCCGAGTTACTGTCGGTTTCTCCACATCTAGATAATTACTAATTTCGACAAGCGTAGAACAACCATACTGATTCAAATAATATATAATCAACCATTGAGAATGAAAAAGATTAACCTTGGCCAATTGTTCATTTAACTTTTTAGTAAATGACCTTGAAAATTGCAGATTATGATGAAAAAAACCATTATGAAAGGACATAGGTATTCCCCCTATTAAATAGTTACCTAGGTAACTATACACTGATTTATTAGAAATGTCTACACTACAGATGAAGAAAATGGCCAACTACTTAAATAGTGCACTGATATTTTTCTCTAAACCTTTAACAGTATTCAAGCTAATTATTTGCTAAGTTCGATGCTTCTTAAAACACACAAAAAAAAGGCCATTTTAGGGCCTTTCAGTTTGTAGACAAAAGGGGTCCAGAATGTTTTAATTCTGGACCCCTTTTGAAATTCCCTTTGAATTTTGATCAAGATTAAGAGATTGGGTCTCTACGAGCCCACTTTATTAAGCCATTATTGGACCTTGCCATGTCCAATTGGCAATCTTCTTTAAATTCATGGCAGCGAATGTAAGCATCGCCTGCATCGACAATTTTTTAAGTCCCCTTAAAGTAGTCCAACGCATACCATGCTTTTCTTTTGCATCTGCGAATACACGCTCTATTGTTTCTTTGCGTTTCGCATATATAGGTTTTACATCCTTGTGGTGACGCAGATGATCTGCTTCTTCCATATAATTTTGCCAGATATGGCGTGTCACCACTTTTTGATGGTCTTTGCTTACTGTACACTGTGATAAAAATGAGCATGTCGCACAAGTGTGTTTGGGTGATTTGTACTCGCGATAGCCCTCTTTATTTGTTGTTGAGTACTTTAAAATCTCGCCCGATGGGCAGAGATAACAATTAAAATGTTCATCGTAAACATAGTCATGCTTGCGAAAGAACCCTTCTTTTGTTCGTGGACGTGTATTAGCTGGTGTGATTTCTTTCCCAAAAAGGTAGCTTGTAATGGCTGGTGTTTTGTAAGCTGCATCTGCGGCAACAGCTTCAGGTTTTCCAACTTTCTCAATCACTTGTTCAACAAGAGGCTCTAAGATATGACTATCATGCGTATTTCCTGGTGTTACAATCGTCCCCAGCACAAAACCGTTGCGGTCTGCAGCCGCATGAAATGAATAGGCAAACTGTTTTGTTCGTTCATCTTTTACATAGTAGCCACTCTCAGGGTCAGTTGAACTTTCTTTAATTTCTTTGGTTTCTTCTTTATCAAATTTATCCGGTGGAAAAGGCTTCTTTCCATTGTTTTCACGATCTTGATTTATTTCTTCTTGAAGGCGTCCTTGATATGCTCGTGTTTCCTTACGAACGATTTTCTTTTCGAATTTCCGCTTATTCGCACTGGCTTTCACATGTGTTGAATCAACGAATACGTGCTCTGCACTAATTAACTTTCTTTCTGAGGCTGTCATTAAGATACGATAAAAAATCTGTTCAAACAGGTCTGTATCTTTAAAGCGACGCTCATAATTTTTCCCGAACGTTGAGAAGTGAGGTACTTTATCATGGAAACCGTAACCTAAAAACCAACGGTAAGCCATATTCGTTTCAACTTCTTCAATCGTTTTACGCATCGAACGAATACCGAAGGTATATTGAATGAATGTCAATTTAACTAAAATAACTGGATCAATACTTGGGCGGCCTATCTCTGAATACATCTCTTTCACCAAGTCATAAAGTCAATGGCCCCCTCAATTTTACGAACCAAATGGTTCGCTGGCACCAGTTGATCCAAAGTAATCATTTCAAGTTGATCTCGCTGAATAGAATTATGTTTCGAAAGCATCGTCATCACCTCAAGTTTTAATACTCCTATATTAAAACAAAAAAGACTGTAGGAAAAAGTGTTTATTTCTAATTGTTAAAACAAAGTTGATTGGAACGGAAGGTGCGAGACTCCTGCGGGAAAAGCGTGTCCAAGGGAGACCCCACAGGCGCAAAGGCGCCGAGGAGGCTCCCTGACCGCCCGCGGAAAGCGAGTGCCTGGAGTGGAAATCAACGTTCGAATTTTTACAACCCCTCAAAAAAACTGTAGACAAACTCGATTTTCATCGAGTTTGTCTACAGTCTGAAAGGCCCTTTTAGGGCCTTTTTCAATTTATATGAGATAGCGGCAAGCGATACAGCTTATCATCTTTTTCATCAGGATTTCCCCGACCATCCGTATTGTTGCTTATAAAATAGAGAGAATCTTCATCCACAAACACATCACGTATCCGCCCGGAATCTGTGATAATATCGGTCATTTTTTCGCTTTGTACATCATAGCTCTTGAGCGATTCTCCCCTTAAGGTTGCAATGTATAGCTTTCCGTCAAAATAAGCAATTCCAGAAGGGGCCCATGTATTTTCACCGGAATGTATCAATGGGTTTACCATATTCGGCTTTTGTTCATCGCCCTCTATTTCTGGCCAGCCATAGTTCATACCGGGGGCAATTTTATTTAATTCATCGTGAGAAGACTCACCATGTTCACTTTCATACATCTGACCAGCCTCATCCCAGGCCAAGCCTTGTGGGTTGCGGTGTCCGTATGAATAGACGTATGAGTTTTCGATTGGATTATCTTTCGGAATGGTACCATCAAGGTTCATTCTTAGGACCTTCCCACCTAAAGAATCAAGATCCTGGGCTATTGTTGGATTCCTCGCGTCCCCTGTTGTTGCATATATCTTATCATCCGGGCCAATCTTGATTCGACCTCCATGATGGTAGTCACCGCTTGGTATTCCGTCGATTAATGTTTCCAACTCCCGCCACGTATCATTATCCTTTTGTAAAGTAACGATTCGATTAATAGAATTCCCGCCTTCTTCATACGTGTAGTAGGCAATTGCACGCCTGTTATTCGAGAAGTCAGGAGTTAACAAAAATCCAAGTAATCCAGCTTCGGCCTTCACAGACAATGTCTTTTTAAGCTTAACCTTTTGCCTCGTCATCTCGCCCCTTTCCCATTGAACGATGGTGCCTGTCCGCTCTGACACATACATTGTATCCCCATTCTTCTGAATCGACCAAGGTGCAATTAAGTTCGTTAACAGCACCTCAGGGCCCTCTCCTAGAGTTTCCGACACTTCTTTATCAGGGCTCTGCTGTGCTTTACTGTTCTCTTCTTTATTAACGTTACAACCAGTTAAAGTTAATGTGGCCATGAGAAAATATAAGCACCATCTTTTCAAAAGCTCTTCTCCTTTCGTTCCATATTTAGTATGCTGATGACTGCGTAAGTACCTTTAGAATAGCTGTAGCAACACCGTGATCATCATTAATACCTGTTACTTCATCACAAAGCTTTTGAATATCAAGCGGGGCATTTCCCATTGCGACAGACAAACCCACTCTTTCAAACATTGATATATCATTGTAATTATCTCCGATGGCCATAGTTTCCTGCATCGAAGCAGACTTTTTAGTCACATATTTTTCAAGCGCAGTACCTTTTTGCGCCTGCCCACTCATGATTTCCACATTTTCACGTCCTGAAGAGGTGACGGTCACCCCATCCTGAGTTTTCAATTGTGAAGCAATTTGGTCTAATTTACTTAAATTTTTGGAGAAGCTTAGAATTTTATAATATTCTATATCAGAGTGGCTGAATAAATCTGAGTAATTGGAAACGGACTTTACCTGTCCAAGCTGTAAACGGTCCTCTGCAAATTTTCTGATTCCCACAGGGTCAATGTCCGGATTAGCTGTAACAAAAACATCCACTAAAGCAGATATTGCGTTTTCATAGTCTTTAGAATAGATTCCTTGACTCGTATAAATTTCAAAATAAATTTCCTGTTCTTCGAGGTATTCGGCAACACTCTGTGCAGTAGCAGGTGACATCGGATTGGAAGCAGCAATTTTTCCGTCCTGCGTGAAAATAGCAGCCCCATTTACACAGATAATCGGACACACAATGCCCGTTTCATCTAAAGCGTACTTTGCTTCCTCGTACGATCTTCCTGTAGCAATGATCACCTCAACTCCTTCTCTTTGCGCCCTCTGGATAGCGGCTTTATTTTCATCACTCACCTTTTGCATCTTGTTTAATAATGTTCCGTCCATATCAATCGCAATCGTCTTAATCAATTCAACCCGCTCCTTTTTTTTCAATATAACCCTTATTTTAACCGAAAGAGAGTTGATAAACACGTATAACAAACGGGAGAGCTTTTCAACGCCAATCTAAAAATGATTATCTTTCAGTTGTCTCTTCTATGTATATAAAAAAACTGCACCTATTTTGAATAGGTACAGTTTATTTTCTTAATGTAAAATCGTATGATTATCCACAGTCTTTGACCGTGCAGTAATTTGTTCTTGAATGTCCTTTTGAATGTCATCAATTGCAGTAAAGTCCATTGCTTTTACATAAATGGCTTCAAGTGCGTCATGCTGCTCTTTCGCTTTTACAAGACATGCAGTTGCTTCATTCATTTTCGCCCGGTATCTGGAGGAAACATCCTTGATCTGATCAGCATAAATTTCATCTGTTCCAGAGTGGATGGCTGTTTTATAAATATCAATGATTTCATCACCCTCTCTACTCGGGAAATATTCATGCGGAGAGGTGCTGTCAAAAATAGCGATTCCCGCCTCCCGGACGATTACCATATCCAAACTTTCAGGATCAAAACCGCAATGATACACTTCTACATCAAATCCTCTTTTCTCCGCAGCCTTTGCAATCTTTTTCAGCATCGTCGATTTTCCTGAGCCAGGTCGACCCTTTAAAAAGTAGCGTTTTTGCACTCCTTTTGTAATACTCGGGATGTAATCAACTGCTCCCTCTGGCGTAGCGGCACCTAAAAACCGGTGACGAACATCTGCTTTTTTGTTGAGAACAATATCTCTATAAAAGCCTTCTATCAATTTATTGGTTAATCCATTTAATTTAACGAAATCAATGTTCGCCTTATAAATATCTTCCCATTCATCATGTATCTTTAATGCTTCTGCGAAAAGAGCATATGCCTTCTCAAAACTCTTGGTTCTAGCATTGGTCAATCTTATGATTGTCGTTCTTTCAGCTGCCAGCTGTTGAGAATTCCAGGCAGCCCCTAGGTTGACGTATTCTTCAACGGCTCCCGGTGCTTTCGGTTCAATCACATGTGGCGCAGTCCCATCAACAAGACCTATTTTCAAGGCGGGAATAATTACCCCATCAATGGAATCATTATCCGACGAACAATGCAAAAACTCGATATCATAGTCTTTATCCAGCCATTCCTGGCCAATTTTTTTCATAATAGTCGATTTACCTGAACCAGGTCCGCCTTTTAAAATAAATAATTTCTCCAAACCAGCTAGATTGGAATCATATAAACTATAAAAACCTTTAGCCGTATTGCCTCCAGCGAAATAATGCATCACTTTTCCTGCCACTTTCACACTCTCCTTCACCATACAGATGTGCATCTTCAAGACAGCTTATGCAGGAAAACCCAGGTAGGTGAATGCCTAAGGTTTAGGTTTAATAGTATTCTTTATCTATTTGATAAGAGCTCTAGGCTCCGCTTGTGCAGCCACAAGGAATTCTGACGGTTTCAAGACAATTTGTGTCCCAATTTTCCCACCGCTTACGATGATTTCACACAGATTGGTTGCACTTTCATCAATAAAAGTCGGATACTGCTTTTTCATACCGATTGGTGAGCAGCCCCCTCGAATATACCCTGTGTATTTCTGCAAGTCTTTAACAGCGAGCATTTCAATTTTTTTCGCACCTGCTGCTTTCGCTGCTTTTTTCAAATCCAGCTCGGTGTCTACAGGAATAACAAATACATAAAGCTGCTGAGGTCCGCTGTGAGTAACGAGTGTTTTAAACACGGTTGCTGGCGCTTTACCAATTTTACTCGCCACGGTAACACCGTCTATTTGGCCGTCGTGGACATCATAGCTCATCATGTCATACTTTATATGTTTGTTATCGAGAATTCGCATTGCATTTGTTTTACTGGCTCCCATCTCAAAAGTCCCCTTATCCTTTTCTCCATTTTACCATTTTTTGTAGGCAAAAAGAAAAGCACAGCGCTTCTGCATCTGTGCTTTCACTCAAATTTATTCTAAATGACGTCTTTGATAATCAGCAATACGCTTGTAGTCGCCTTCTAATTGCCGGCTTACGGATAAATAAATCGACATTAGTTCTTCATACACTTTAACGTTCTCCTCGATTGGAACAAGTTCATTTGTATGCCCAATCATGTTTTCAACCTCATCCAGGCTTTCAATTTCACCTAAAGCATATAATCCTAGAACGGCAGCACCTAAACTCGAGCTTTCAAAGCTTTCTGGGATTGTCACATTCTGATTAAATACATCAGCCATAATTTGCCGCCATAGCTTGGAGCGGACAAATCCGCCACTTGCATGGATTTTCTCCGGAGCACCTGTCAGTTCCCTTACAGCAAGGAGGACACTGTATAAGTTGTACATCACACCTTCAAGCACAGCCCGCACCATATGATCGCGAGTATGATGAAGAGCTAGTCCAAAGAAGGAACCTCTTGCATCAGCACTCCATAATGGCGCCCGTTCCCCTGCCATATACGGGTGGAATATTAACCCGTCTGAGCCAGGTGCAATATTTGAAGCCATTTCGGTCAATATCTCATATGGATCCTGACCCGAGGCCTTAGCTCTTTCGATTTCTACCCGACCAAATTGATCCCGGGCCCATCGGAAAGTGATTCCCCCATTATTGACTGGTCCGCCAATTACCCAATGATTCTCAGTGAGGGCATAACAGAACGTCCGCCCTTTCGGATCAGTAAGCGGACGGTCACTGACGGTTCGCACTGCACCGCTTGTTCCTATTGTTACCGCAAGCACACCAGGCTTGATAGCATTTTGGCCTAAGTTGGCAAGCACCCCATCACTTGCACCAATAACAAATGGAGTACCAGCACAAATGTTCATTTTTTCTGCCAATTCCTGGCTCAATCCAGAAAGGATATGGGTCGTTGGCACGAGCATAGGAAGCTTGTCCGATCCAATTCCCGCAATGGCCAATGCCTCTTCATCCCACGCCAAGTTTTTCAAGTTGAACATACCTGTTGCAGATGCAAGTGAATAATCCATTACAAACTCTTTGAAAAATTTATAGATAATATATTCTTTAATCCCTAAAAATTTATCCGTTTTGTTAAAGATTTCTGGATGCTCTTTTCTAAGCCACATAACTTTCGTGATTGGGGACATAGGGTGAATTGGTGTTCCCGTTCTGTGATACAATTGCGTCCCCTGTTCCGATGCCTTCAATTGCTCCGCATAGGCTACACTTCGGTTATCTGCCCACGTAATACTATTTGTGAGCGGCTTACCGTCTTTATCCATGGCAATCAAACTATGCATCGCTGAACTAAAAGAAATAAAACTTAGTTCATCCTTTGCTATTCCGCTTGCAATCATCACTTCACCGATTGCAATAATAGCCGCTTTATAGATTTCTTCCGGATCTTGTTCCGCAACAGACGGAGTTGGACTGTGAAGCGGATATCCTTTAGAACATGAATGGACGACCTCGCCCCTCTTTGAAAAAAGAACAACTTTCGTGCTCGTCGTACCAATATCGATCCCCATCATATAACCTGAATGTTTCATATTTTTACATCGTACTCCTTTCTCTTAAACAATTGAATTCAATAGTAAGATTAGGATAAGAGAAACGACTGAAATTATCGTTTCCATAACCGTCCCAGATTTAAACGTTTGTGTCACTGTTAAATTAAAGAATTCGGAATTGGTGAAATTTCAAAGGATGCGGCTTGCAATAAATTCCGCCCACTCCACTCGTGATTAATACATTTTTAAATACGCCACCTGCTCCGATAATCAAGATAATGGATGCAGTTGGTGCAAGGCAGGCAGACATAAATTGGTTAAGTTCTTCTATATTAAAACCTCTAGCATAGCCTAATGTAAAGAAAGAAACCACAACAGAGACCAATGGAGCGATAATTGGCTTTCCAAGGAATGTAATCCAATCATTCAGTATCGACTCGTTGGAAAAAAACGGCACCGACAGCTCCCACTAACATCAAAATAAATGGCATTAAAATCGTGATTAGTGTAATTCCGAAACCTAGAAGCTTGCGATTATGTTTATTAGAGAACTGTTCCGATAACTCCTCAGCAGCTTGTACATTAATTCTTTTTAATATGAAGGAACCGAAAACTGGACCAGCTATAATGGCTGTTGGAATTCAGATAATCAAAGCATATAAAATGGTTTTAGCAACATTTGCATCAAATTCTTGAACCGCAATCATTGGTGCTGGATGTGGAGGCATCAAGCCATGTACTGTCGATAATCCAACTACCATCGGAATCCCGATTTTTAAAAGGGGTAAATCCGTTCTTTTAGCAATTGTGTAAACGATTGGAATTAATAAGACGAGGCCAACTTCGAAGAATACGGGCATACCACCGATAAAAGCAACAATAATCACGGCCCAATGTACCTACTTTTCTCCAAACTTATCTAAAAGCGTATTTGCAATCCGATCGGCTCCGCCTGATTCGGCCATCATTTTCCCAAACATCGTACCCAGACCGACAACCAAGTGTATTTCCTACCCCTGTCTGAACAGCATCTGCAACATCCGGAATATCCATACATGCGATGATCCCTAAAATAACGGAAGCAAGAAGTAACGCAATAAATGGGTGCCATTTCGTTTAAGCTATGATAACGATTAAGAAAATAATTGAAATTAGCGCATAAACCAACAAACTATTATTATATATTAGTCCAAATAAACTAGACATCTTGCATCTCTTTATGTAGTTAAAAAAAAAGATTGGATCGATTGCGAAGATTGTTTGGTACTTCCCTTCCAGCTGAAATCTTTTAAATTCCTTCTATTCTTTCTATTTATATAAACTAACTGAAAATAATATTTTATATAAAATATAACAATACAGTAAATAATTATATTTTTAATACAAATAGCTCATTACTTAAATTATTGCTATGTTAATGGACATTGTTGATTTTTTCTTATTCAACTTACTACTAGGATCCCCAAATGGAATCCTTCCCTTGAAATAGGAATCAAATTTGAAAAAACCGACCAATAAAGGTCAGCTTTTTGCATACTATTTTTATCAGATGGCGCCCTATCCGGAACGCTGCCACAACTACATCCAACAATGATTAAGAGTAAAAACAAAACGACTATAAAGGCGAAACCTCCACTACCACCGTCACAACCTGAAATATAGAAACATTCACTCAATCACATTAAACCATAACGGAGATTTATCTTCAGGGTCACCATTATAATTTATGGTGATTTCCTCCCCCGCCTTAATATTAGTTATTGCATAAAAGTCTATTGATAAATGATCTTCATTATTATTAAACGTCGCATTCGGAGTGTATGAATGATTAAATAGTGCTCCATATCCTAATGCAATGGCTATGTCATTATAATCCCCCCAAAAGAAGCAGTAATTAAAGAGTATAGTCTTCTCTAGATATTTCCATTCATTTTCAGGTGATATTACAACAGGTGATGCCTCAATGAGTTCATCCTTTTTAATATCACGTGTAGAATATACCCCTCTACCATACTTTCCAGTATTTTTAATACATATTGGTGCCACAGTAGTAGCTCCTTTCTGAAATTATTAATAACTTTTCAAGTATAAAGTCTAGTATTAAGGTACTCTTTTAATCTAAATTCCCTAGGTGCTTTATAAATATAGGGACGCAAGTGTTGTACTCCATGATTCCCACCGTTGACTTACTTTACCCAAGCATCATTGTCCCAAGGAATAATTTCGAACAAACTCACTATTGCGGATACAGGGAATGGATGTGAGTAAACCCGTCATTCTTCATTGTACAAACTGTTCCAACTAGCCAGCGTAGGTATTTACCAATATTAATATGCTATTAGGCTTCATCAGGGAATTAATTAATGGGGTAATATTGATTTTTTTTGATCAAATCATAAATGAAATCATCGTCGGATTGTTTTCCAAACGCTTGTTGATAACCATACAGAAAAATCTCCCATAGCTGACTTCCATTCGCAATGTTGGTCATGTGAAAATGAAACTTTTCGAAAAATAAAAGATATATTAATCTAATTTTATTTTAGCTCGATTTTGTTAACTAACGTACATGTTAGAGCTATTTTGCATATTATATTTTATTCTTTTATAAAGGAGGGGTCTGCATGCCGAAAGGGAAAAAAGCTAGTGGCAAGTCAAATGAAGGTAAGTCAAATGAAAGCAAGTCAAATGAAGGTAAGTCAAATGAAGGCAAGTCTGATGGAAAATAGTCCTGATTTAGCGCGCTTTTGAAGATCCTCAATCATGATTGACGGCTGCTGGAGCGATTGCGAAGAAATCAGCTATAGAGAAAGAAATCCTAAATCAAACTTTACAGGAAGAAACCGTGAAAAACTGTTTCCTGAGTTAATCATTTACTTTGCTGAAGATCTACAAAGGGTGGTTTTATACACATAAAAAAGGAACTGCATTCCCTTACATAGGGGAAATCAGTTCATTTTTCCATTTGTTGCCTTAGCGCGGGTTTGACAAAATTTTGACGGCACCTTATGTTTTCATCGAAATATTGGCTGGACCCACGCTAAGAAATAGCAATTCACAGTGTTTCTAAAGAAGTTTAGCATAAAGATATACAAAGTGTGACCCGTACAAACCTAAATTGCAAAAAAAAGCATCTAACCAGCATTATGAACTAAACTCGATGCCTAATTAATTCAGAAAATAATCATTCACCCATAAAAAAAGAACCGGATTGGAGCTTGATTTCATCCTCCAGATGTTCAGGATAAGCAATAAGAAAGCAAGTAGATGGTCCTGACGATTTTTCGATATCGACTTGACTCCTTATATGTGCAGAAACACCTTCCCCATTTGGGTCCAGATGCTTCCATTCATTTGCTATCCCTTTTGAGCCAACAGGAAGTACCTGAACTTCTTCAAGCTCACAAAGGCTTTTATATAAAGATAACGGCGCGATCCACTCTTGTTGTTTCATAACTTCTTCCCCAACAAGTGGCTTGCCAATAAGGGCCATTTTCCGTTGAAGAATTGGCTTCATTACACGTTCATTCCTGCGTTTTCCAATCACCATAAGACCAAGTGCGGATTGAAGAAGCGGCATGTTACTTTCGGTGCTACCTGTAATAGAGAGATCCAGACCGATTTCATCCATTCCCTTCATGACGCCTATTTTCAAGGCATCCCAGGCTTCATCGCCGCAGAAATTATGAAGGACAACGGTCATTGGACTTCCGCCAGCAGCCAGGCACTCCATAACGGCAACCCGGAACGAAAAATATCCAACAACTTCGTATGGGACCTGAACGAGATCTTTTTCCTTCAACCCAATTCCGCCACTATTATCACAAGAAACGACTAATGATTGTGACTCCGTAAACGGTAAGATCAATGAATCATTCATTCTACGAATCCATCTTTTAAAATCACTTTTTTCAAAACTGGTTCTAGACGTGGAAGTAAAAGGGCCGCCAACACTACATTTATTGCTGTAGCACCTGTTAACCCCGGAACTAGCATCGTGTAAAATTCAAGGCTAACCAGAAATATGAAAGGTAGAGCTAAGATGAAGGCATTACCGATAAAAAAGAGGAAAAATGCGCCTATTTTCTTTCCATGTACATATAAAACGCCAAACATCCATACGAGGACCGCCATTTCTACCATGATCAAAAAATGGAAAGGGCCTAGTGTCATGCCACCGATGAAAGCTGAAATAATATGACCAAGTCCAGCTACTATAGCTCCGGACACCGGGCCAAGTATGACAGCCGCCAAAAGGGCCGGAAAACTGTCTAAAGCCATACTGCCTATAGGGGAAGGGACTTTAATCATTGCCCCAACCGCCGATAAAGCAATAAAAATAGCAATTGTACTAATTTTTCTTACGTTCATGTTTACTCTTTTTCCTTTCTTTTTCCTCCACTGAATACATTTGCGCTGCGGATATACTCCACATCTTTTACGCCAAGGCGGAAGTTAATCACACGTGCTACAGCAAAAAAGTAATCAGACAAACGATTTAAATATTGAAGAGATAGTGGTGAAACTGCCGCACCCGACTTAATCAAAGAAACAACCAACCGCTCCGCCCTGCGTGTAACCGTCCGGGCAATATGAATGGTTGCAGACGCTTTTGAGCCTCCTGGAAGGATAAACTTTTCTAATTCCGGTGCTTCGACGATAAAGGCATCAATTCGTTCTTCCAAATAGGTAATCGCCTCATCCGTTAGCTTCTGCGGGGCTTTCTCAGAAACTGTCGCCAAATCACCGCCACAGTCAAATAACTCATGCTGAATTTTTTCCAAGTCCGTTAGTACGTCTGCAAAAATCGCTGAGTCCAATTCAGTTACTGCAAGGCCGATATAACTGTTCACTTCATCCACTGTTCCGTAAGATTCTACACGGATGTCATCCTTGTCCAGACGTCCTCCGATTACGCTAGTTTGTCCCTTATCCCCAGTACGTGTATAAATTTTCATCTCTATTTCCTCCTCTATTTAATTTGCTGATTGATACCGTACCAAATGACATCCACACGGTTTGATAAGGAGGCTACATCTTGAAAGACCCAGCCGCAGGCATCGCGCCATTTGCGATCTTGTGCCTCCATCGGAACAATTCCTTTGGAAATATCTGATCCGATTACAATACAGTTGTGATCATCCTTTTCCTTCTCCCATATTCGCCAGTCAGCCATGATTTCCTTCCACCGTTTTCGAATCGACTCTGCATCCATCTTTTCTGCATCTTGTTGGATCCATGCATCCAAGCCATGCAATACCACTGTATTACCTTGAAAATCCGTCATAGTCGGCTGTTCTTTTTGATAACCGGATAGCCAAAGAGTCTCACTTTCCAACCCATAAAAGTGCTTTACCCATTTTGTTTTCCCATTATAGGCGCCACCTGTAACAAAGTGCAACGTTCACCCCTCCTTAAGCTGTTCCGGTCCTCCCAAATCAGCTCATATCCCATACCGTGGGAAATTTCCCAATCAAAAAAAGACTTTTCCATCGGTGCATAGCGGACAAGTAATTCACGTACTACACCCCCATGAGTCATTAATACATATTGGCTTTCCTCACCGGAAATCAATTGGCTCCAGCCATTTTGAATACGTTTGGAAAATGCCGGATAGCTTTCACCACCAGGAACCATTGCCTCCATAGGATGCTCTAGCCATTTTTGATAATCGCCATCAGTCTTCAACTCTTCATAAGTTCGCCCTTCCCAACTGCCGAAGTTCAGTTCACGGAACGCAGGGTGTTTTATCGGAACAACATCTGGAAACAACAGTCTTGCGGTTTCAATACAACGAGGCAAATCACTCGTGTGAATCTTTTCATACTGTGGGTAAGAGCCCCTTAAGTCTAGAATTTCCTTTTCTCCTTTCAGACTTAATGGAGAATCTGTCCAGCCTAAATAGGATCTTCGCTCATTTGCTTCTGTCAGCCCATGGCGAAGTAGTGTAATAGCCACAGAATCAGCCATAACCAAAGCTCAACTCCTTCCACGGATGCTCCCAATACATCCCCCGTTATCCCACCGAACCAACTAACGATTTTCCGCTTTATATACAATAGGAAGAGTAGAGCAGCCAGACACATGATAAAAAATAAAGTGACCAGCTTGAAATCGATGCTCCATGCAACCGCAAAACTCACAATAAAATACAACCAATAAATATATAAACTGTTTTTCCTTACTGCACTTTGAAAGAAAGCACCAAGTCCCTCTTTTTTTGCCAAGGGCATCCGGCTAAGTAAATAGCCCATCACACATTTACTTAAAAGTGGAAGACTAATAATTAAAAAGTATGTCCACTCATTGACTCTATCGACGATTTCATAAATAAATATAAACCGGGCGGCCAAAAGTACGATGACGGAGATGACACCGAATGCTCCTGTCCTGGAATCCTTCATGATTTCTAGACGCCTCTCTTTATCCTGATAGGAAAAGAAGGCATCACTTGCATCAATCCAACCATCGAGGTGCAAACCGCCTGTTAATGCCATCGTTAAAAACCAAACCACAAACGCAATCGAAAGGGATGACAATGGGGTCCATTCTACTAACGCGTATAAAACACCTCCCAATATCAAGCCTAGGAAAAGCCCTACTAAAGGAAAGGTTTGAATCGCACGGTGGATATATTTCTTATCCATCGGTAGCTGTTTCTTTATTGGGAACACGGTAAAGAACTGCAGGTTAATCAAGAATCCAATCCATCCGTTCATTCCTGCATGCACCCTTTCATCAATAACGGAATCCCTGATTCAACAAGATAAGCCTCATCTGCCTGTTCGACGACCGCTTGATGAAGCAGGCCAAGTATTTTTCCGTATATATGGAGGAACTCATTTTGAAAAATCGGCTCCTGTACCACTTCGTTGCTTACGATTATCAAACAGCTGGCTTGTTTTCTTATCTCATTAATTCCGCTGATTATTTTTGTGAAAACACTATGTAAAAACTCCTTTTCAAGCGGTATATTGGGACCGAATAATTCATTATCGAGTAGGGTTGTCAGGCAATCGAGTAGGATTATTGAATCTTGATTTAGATCTGCACCTATCCGTGTAATATTCGTCGAGTATTCCCAAGTCCTCCAAGCAATTGGACTACTTTTGCGATCCCTTTGGTGCCGGCGGATGCGTTCTTCCATTTCAGCATCACTGACTCGGCCACAAGCGAGGTAATGCAAGTTCCCACTCAATTGGATTGCATATTCTATTGCCTTTTTTTCTGCAAAACGGCTTTTACCGCTCCGGACACCACCGGTTATAAAACAGAGCCTAGAGTTCTCCACTGTCTTACCCCCTCCATTAGCATGGCATTATCACGCTCACTCTTCACTGCGAACCGGAGCCACATTCCATCTAACCCTGGAAAATTATACGTATGACGTGGTACGATGCCCTTTTTTAATAAAAAAGGCAAAAGGGATAAGGATTCATCTTTCACTAAATAAAAATTGACCGTGCTATTTGAGACAATCAACTCATGCTCTTCATAAAACCGGAAAAGTTTCTGCTTTTGGAATTGAATATACGCTCTTGTTTTTTCTATATATTCTTCTTCAGCAAGGCAGATTTTCCCGACTTCTAATGCCACATGATTGACGCTCCAATGCGATTTATAGGTTTTTGCCTGATTTATGATATCTGGTGCCGCCAGCAAATAACCCAACCTCAAGCCTGGAATTGCAAAAATTTTCGTCATTGATCGTAGAATCAGTAAATGAGGGAATTGCGTAATTAAAGAAGCATAAGTAAAGGCGTTTTCCGTAAAATCATAAAAAGCCTCATCCAAAACAACCAGACAATTTGCTTTTCCGCATTCTTTGATTAATTCCCTAACTGCTTCTTGCTTAAATGAAATCCCTGTCGGATTATTAGGCGTACATAAAAAAATCGCGTCATATTCAGGTAATTGAGGAATCAATCGATCGAGATCTAGTTGCCACTCAGGTGCATCAAGTTGATGAAAGTCTACCTCGCATTCGGCTGCTAAACAAGCTTCTGCATATTCCGCAAATGCAGGCTGAATGATTAAGACCTTTTTATTGGCTAACCTGTTCGCTACCAACATTATTATTTCCGCACCACCGTTACCTACCAAAACGGATTGCTCAAGAAGCGCTTCTTTTTTTGCAATTAATTTTGTCAATTCAACGGCATGCGGATCTGGGTAATTTAAGATTCCTTCGAAGAATTCGGACCACCGTTCCTTTATACATAAAGGAGGACCCAATGGGTTGATATTAGCACTAAAATCGAGAACCGATTCAGGCATTTCAATTTCCAGCGCTTCGTAAAGATAATGCGGATTAGAGCCATGAGAAGGTAATGCCAAGCGTAAGTCCCCCTAACCAAAGCATCAGTAAAAATATAAAAGATGTCCGATGCATGATGGTAATCGTTTTTTGTATATGTATTGCTTCTAATGGAACAAGTGGAACGCCCATCCTAGCACGGTCAGAAACTACTCCTTTGTACATATTCCGGCCGCCAAGCTGTACACCCAAAATTGCAGCAACGCCTGCTTCACACCACCCACTATTCGGGCTTGGGTGCTTTTTCGCATCATTGAACAAAATCTTCCATCTAGCCCCCAAGCTATGATAGCTGGATTTCGAGCTTAGCAGCATCAAGAAACCAGTGAGGCGACTAGGAATCCAGTTCACGATATCATCGAGCTTAGCTGAAGCCCAGCCAAATTGTCCATATTTATCATTTTTGTAACCAACCATTGAATCGCAGGTATTAATTGCCCTGTACATCATCGCGAGTGGAGCACCGCCAATTGCTGCCCAAAACAGTGGAGCCGTAACTCCATCACTCGTATTTTCAGCTACGGTTTCTACAGTGCCTCTGACTATTTCGGATTCATCAAGTTCAGCAGTATCACGACCGACAATATAGGAAAGCTTTAGCCTCGCTTCAGGAAAAGCTTGTTTATTCAGTGGATGACACACATCCATTCCTGCCTGCTTTAAGCCCTTCTGAGCAATCGTCGTAGAAATAACAACAGCTTCCCATAAAATTCCCGCAAGCGGATGGATAAGATAAGCTAAATAGACAGTTAGACCTGTTGCCAATAACACCAGTGTTAAAACAATTACCAGCATGAAGAGGCCATTTCGCTTTTTATGTGTACCTCTATTGAATGCATGATCCAACTTGCTTATCAACGTTCCTATCCATTTAACGGGATGTGGCCAATTTGGTGGATCACCTATTAATAGATCAAAGAAAAAAGCCAGTGTAACAGCAAAAAGGTGATGGTAAATCATAGTTCCTCAATCCGTTTCCGATTTTTCTTTATTGCTTCTACGGTACAATCATATACACCGCGACTGATCAACTTCCCTAGCGGAGTAATGGTGCCTGCATATTGAAGTGCCTTCCCTCTTTGGGTTGCGGCAATCAAAATACTGTCTGTCGAAGTTCCTGTCGCCACTGTATTTGTCACCTTATCCAAAACACGCAAATCATGAAGCGCTTTTACTTTTGCCTCGGTCGCGGTGACAATGCTGTGGATAAAGGCCTCTTCTGCCAAGTGCCCATTTACAAAGATCCATGTATTTATGGTTCCTGGAGTGGAAATCCAAGAATGTTGGTCAGCTAAAGAGGCGTCGATGGCATTCCCTACTCCAGCCGTCACAATGATAAAAACCGAGAAATCATCATCTCTTAAAAACTTGAAGGCCACCGTATCGAGAAAGACAGCTGTCATCATTCCGACCGTTTCCTGCGGTTCAAAACCGTGTGTTTTTAAAAAGTCAGCCATTTCAGCAAAATGATCCTCGTAATTATAATCACGATGGACATGCCTATTCACGAAATGTTGATGCCAGCCCGTTCCTGAACCGGTCACACCAGAAGACATCGTTCTAAGCGGAATTGGTGAATTCAATTGAATTATTTCGTTGCCCACCGTCAAATAGGTTTCATCAATTTCCAAAGGTGCGAAATCACAGACATGCTTTTCCGGGACAATGAACATTTGCGGCTTCGGTAGGGCAGGATGCGGATGTTTTTCAATCGTCGTCCGGTATACCTCCTGGATCCGTTCCTGTTGGAGCACTTCATTCGGCACATTAATGACTTGAATTTGTCCTTTTTCAAGCAACATCAGCCGATCACAGTACAAGCCGGCCAAATTCAAGTCATGGAAGATTGAGATAACTGTTAGCTCCAGCTCCTTGGCCATTTTCCTCATTAAATCAAGAAGCTCCTTTTGATAGGAAAGATCCAAGTGGTTCGTTGGTTCATCTAAAAAAAGAATTTCCGGTTCTTGGGCAAGTGCTTGTGCCAATAAGACCCGCTGTCTCTCACCGCCTGATAATCGTTCAAAATGAAGATCCTGAAAATCCGCGACTCCCGTTTGCTTCATCACACGTTGGACAATCACCTCATCCTCAGAAGTCCAACTATGAAACCAGCCTGTTTGGTGAGCATAACGGCCAAGAGAAACAGTCTCTTTTACCGTATAAGAAAAGGCTAATGAGGAATGTTGAGGCAACACGGCTATAACTTGTGCAAGTTGTTTGGCCGAATACTCCTTCAAGTCTCTTCCCCTTATTCGTATGCTTCCTACCTTATAATCGAGAACCCCGCTAAGCATACTTAATAGCGTCGTTTTTCCGCTGCCATTTGGACCGAGAATCCCAAATAATTCCCCTTTATGTACGTCAAAAGAGACAGAGTCCAAAACAGCTTTATTGCCATATCCACCTGTTAACCCTTTAACTTCAAGCATGAATTCTACCCTTCTCTCCGTCTCTTTAATAAAATCAGGGCAAATGCCGGGGCCCCGATAAGTGAGGTAATTACACCAATCGGCAGTTCCGAAGGTGCAATAATCGTCCTTGCTACAAGGTCAGCCAAAATTAAAAATCCGCTTCCTACGAGCAAAGATAACGGCAACAAATGCTTATGATCTGGCCCCCAAATCCTACGAACCAAATGAGGAATAACCAATCCTACAAAGCCAATCGTTCCCGAAACAGCAACAGCTGCCCCAGTTAATATCGAACCAGCTATCAGAATCCACATTTTTCTCCGCTGAACATTCACACCCAAATGCTTTGCACGATCTTCCCCAAACGTCATCGCATTCAATTCTTGGGTATTCATAATCAAGATCAACGAACCAATGATAAAAAACGGCAAAATAATCGCGATATAATTCCAGCCGCGCATTGAAACGCTTCCCATCAGCCATCCGATGATTTGTCTTAATTCCTCGCCCGTCAACGCAATCATTAATGAGATGAAGGCACTTAAAAACGAGCTGAAAATGATTCCGGTTAAAATAATTGTTTCTACTTTCATCGATCGATCCATTTTTCTCGCAAAAGTTAGCACACAGAAAATCGTAAGCAATGAAAACATAATACTTAACGCCGGTAGGGTATATAAACCGATCAACGGCAATGATATATTCAAAAACAATGTCAATACAGCGCCTACTGATGCTCCTGATGAAATCCCTAATGTGTAGGGGTCAGCAAGCGGGTTCCTGAGCAGTCCCTGAAAGGCTGCCCCGGCAATCGCAAGCGAAGCCCCAACCAAACCTGCAAGTAATACACGTGGCAGGCGGATGTTCATTACGATATTCGTCAGCATCACATCTGGCTCAACTGAGATTGGTAAATGAAAAAATTCCTTGCCGATAATTTGTATAAGCGCGGGAATCGGTACTGACACCGAACCAAAGGAAATGCCAATCGTCATTGCGAAAAGCAAAAACAATAACGCAATCAAATAAGCAAACGCCCACTTAGTTGTCAAATAGGTTCGGATAGACTGATTTGGCAAGTTCCTCTACTCCCTCTATTAAGCGTGGACCAGAACGGGTCACTAAGTCAGAATGGACATCAAAGACTTGACCATCCTTAACAGCAGCTACATCTTCCCATCCTTTTCGGCCCGTCACTTCACTGATTGGATCTTTTGTATAATAACCATATGTTGTAATAATGACATCCGGATTTGCAGCAATCATAGACTCTTCGTCAATTTTCGCCCACCCGTCCAATTCGGCTGCTGCATTTTTCGCTGAAATTATGTTAAGCATTTCATTCATGAATGTATTTTTTCCAGGTGTATAAATATCCGGTGATGGCGAAACCTCTACTAGAACGGTTTTTCTTTCCTCATCCTTAACGGATTTAGCTTTTTCCTGAATTTTCTTCAGTTTCGTTTTCATATTCGCAACGATTTCTTTTGCCTTATCATGTTCTCCCGTTGCCTGTCCAATCATATCAATAGACTCATACACTTCGTCAAAGCTTTGTGCATCATTGACTACAAGGACATCTATTCCAGCATCCTTAAGCTGCTGCAATCCCTCATTCGAATTATGGGCACTGGATGCATGAGCAAGAACAAGATCAGGCTTTAAGGAAACGATTAACTCCGTGTTCATTTCCATTCCGCCAACTTTTTCAATTTCTTTCGTTTCTTCCGGGTAATTATCATTGTCGGATACACCAACAACCTTTTTACCCAAACCAAGTGCAAAGACCACTTCTGTATTACTTGGTATCAATGTAACAATTTTCTTTGGTTGTTCTTCTATCGTTACTTTTTCACCCGTTGCATCTTTTATCGTAATCGGGAAAGCTTGGTTTTCAGTATGATTCGTTTGTTGCTTTTCTTTCGTTCCTTCTTTTGATGTATCATTGCAACCAACCATCATACCTGCAGTTAGTAACATCACTAGAATCAGACCATAGATTTTCTTCATTTTACATCCCCCACAATCTTTTAATTCAATTTCCGACCACCTAAAGAAAACGCACCCTGAAGTGAAGAAGCGAATTTCAAAACAAAAGCATCTCCCGTCAAACGGAAGATGCTTGTATGGCAACAATATAATTACGGACTCAGAAGGTCTGCCACACACCTTCCCATCCGCGTAGGTTACAGGTGTACGAATCTTGGCAGGTCTCCTGGCTAATGGTCATCGTCAACGGCACCTTCCCATATCTCACATACAGTGGTACACAGCCGCTAACTCCCATTTACAGTGGCGGGACCGCGTTGGTATTTCACCAACTTCCCTTTTAAGTCATTAAGACACCAAATCGTTCATATGTATATAATTTTCACTGCTTTTCATTATACACTATGTAAGAAATGATTATTATATGATTTTTCAGACTGATTCCGAAATACCTTGTCTTCAATTAATAACGTGATGCATTTTCAATCAGCGCTGCAAATCCATCGACTGATAATCCGGGTGAAATCCGAACTCGGTGCAGTGCATGCATCCCTTGGTCCCTTGAAGCTCCACCAGCTTCGGTGGTTACTGCCATCTTGTATCCAGCTTCTTCTGACAACCTAAGGCTCTCCTCGTTATACCGACCAACAGGATATGAAAGTACTGTCGTGTCCTGTTGGAGAATACGATCGAATAAATCCTTTGACTGTACCATTTCAGCTTCCTGCTGCCCTACCGTCATACGGTTAAGCTCAAGATGGTTGATAGTATGACTTTCAATAGAAATCCCATTCTCGCTCATCTCCACCATTTGTTCTTCCGTCAGGTGATGACTTTTTTCAATAGATTTCCCGATCATAAAAACAGTAGCTTTCATATTATATTCTTTTAATATAGGAAAAGCCTCCGTGTAATTATCTGTATAGCCATCATCAAAAGTAAGCCAGACACACTTTTCACTTGGCATCCGATTTTCCGTTAAAACAAGAAATGCTTCCCTAGGGGATAATGTATAGTAATCATTCTCCCGAAGCCAGTTCATTTGTGATTGAAATTCCTCTCTTGGTACCCGAAGGTTATTACCTTCAGAAATACTATGATACATCAATATTGGAAGTTGAACCGTGGACTCGGCTCTTATCCAGTTTCTCGTATCGATCTGTTCAGGATATAATCTGTCCTCCGAATTCTGCCCGACGTCATTCTCCGCTGCTGCAACCACTTCAATGTTATCTTCCGCAATCGGTGCAGCCGTCTTTGTACCTATATTCTCTAAAACCCCTTGTGAGCATGAAGGCAAAATTAAAATTCCCAGCAATGCTACCATCAATAAAACTCTGTATTTTCCCACTATCATTCTCCTAATTTTTTCTAGCATAATAGTACCAGAAAACTAGTAAATAATAAAGTATTCCATTTAGCGAAAAAAAAGGCAACCCGGTGGCTGCCTTTTTTTAACTAGTAAATCGACAAGTATTTTGATCACGCGGAATGCCTAAATCTTTCGGCACCATCGTTTCAATAAAAAAGTTCTCATCTTCTTCATAAATAATCTTCTTCATTTCAATTCCGAAGTATTCCTTCATCCGGGATTCTGTCATGACTTCCTGGACTTCTCCGTAAACGACCGGCTTTTGTTTGGCTGTCATTAACACATGGTCAGCAAGGAAAAACGCATGGTTTGGGTAATGCGTGTTTATGATACAAGAGATTTTCTTTTCTTGTGACAAACGCTTTAATGTCTGTAAAATCACAACCTGCTTTTGAACATCAAGATGGGATTCCGGTTCATCGAGAATGAGCACTTCCGGGTCTGATACCAGCGTACGTGCAATCAACGCTAGTTGCAACTCACCACCACTGACTGTATTGCAGGACTTCCCAGCAAGATGGTCAATCCCTACAGTTTCCAGGGCTAGGTGAGCGGCTTCACGGTCCTTCACGGAAGGCTGGGCAAGCGCACTGATGTATGGGGCTCTTCCCATAATGACCAATTCTTCGAGTGTAAAACCAAATACCATTTTATGCGCCTGCGGAACATAACCAATCCGTTTCCAGACGGTTTTGCGTGAAAGCGAAGGAAGCGGCTTTCCATCAATGAGCGTTTGACCTTTTTTCCAGTCCAGAAGACCTGTGATGCATTTTAACATCGTTGTCTTTCCTGCACCGTTTGGTCCTAGTATCGCCATTATCTCTCCGTCATTCAGCGAAAAGTTAATGTCTGTTTGGTAAAGGTAAGGAACTTCTTCTTTTTTCCGAGCATAAAAGTAATTTCCTCCCTGCACCTCAATTCTCATGACCAGCCACCTCCTGTTTTTCTAAGCAATATTGCGAAAAATGGTGCACCTATAATTGCCGTCAAGATTGAGAGTGGAATTTCTGTAGCCGTTACCGAGCGAGCCAGATTATCAATCAACAATAAATAGGCTCCACCGATTGAAAGAGATACTGGTAAGACTAGTTGATTGTTATTACCAACTAGCATTCTTGCAACGTGAGGAATAATTAACCCAACCCAGCCAATGATACCGCCTATCGCAACTGAGGCAGCAGTAATAAGTGTTGCGCCAAAAATAACTGTCCATTTCAAACGTGTTACTGGAATACCAAGTGATTTAGCTTCATCCTCAGGCAACGTCAATAAATTTATTCTCCAACGAAGGGAATATAGAATCAGAATGCCCACAAGGATAATCGGTCCCCCGATATACAAGTCCTTATATGTTGCCGTACCAAGACTTCCCATCAGCCAGTAAGTAATCGCTGGCAGTTTTGCTTCCGGGTCAGCGACGAATTTAATCAAGGAAATCAACGCCTGGAATAATGCCGATGTAACGACACCAGCCAGAACAAGCATGAAAACAGGTGAATCTTTTTTTCCGCTAATCACGAAGGTAAAGACGATTGCCGCTAGGCCGAAACCAAGTGCCATCACTTGTGTAGCGAAGCCATGACCTAGTAATAGAATCCCAAGGGAAGCCCCAAACCCGGCACCAGCCGAAACCCCAAGGATATCCGGACTAACCAACGGGTTGCCAAACATACCTTGGAATGAGGCACCTGCGATTGAAAGACCAGCACCTATTAACAAGGCAAGCAAAATACGCGGCAGGCGTATTTGCAGGACCACTGTTTCTTCCATCTGCGTCCAAGTATGGTCAATTGGAAGAAAAGTTGATAGTAATATCTTGATTTGAGTCCCTAAATCCATTCCGTAACGTCCAATGCTTAGAGACAAAATAACCATAGCAATTGGTAAAATCCAGAACAGGAGCGTTTTCCATTTTTTCATATTCATTCCCTACTTTACTGTTTTGCAGCATCAGAAGAAGGGTGCAGAATATTCTCTACTTGTTCTTCCGTTACATCGTAATCATAGAATTCTGAATAATAGTCTGTGATTTCTTTCTTCATATCATAGTCAAATAGTTCAGGATGATTTTTCTGTGCCATCCACTCCAACATAAGCGGCGCATCCCCACTTGGCGGGAACCATCTGTAAATACCCAGAGGAATTTTATAAACATTTCCTGCTTGCACAGCCTTTACCTGACTCCAGTCTTGACCTTCAAATACATTGTTTGTTAGGTCTTCAGGTTGTGTAGTTGAAAAGTTTGTAATGTAAATAATATCGGGATTCCACTTATAAATTTGCTCCATATTCACTTCTTTTGTTCCGGTAACTTCTTCTGCCGTAACGTCGTATGCTCCTGTTGCGTTTAGCCATTGATTACTAAAGAAGTTTTTACCGCCAACCATAATGCTTTTATCGCTGTGTTGGTATAGTATTAATGCTCTTGGCTTATCTTTCTCTTTGATACCATCCAATTTTTCATCCAACTCAGCTTGGACCTTTTTGCCTTTTTTCAAGAACATGTCCGTTCTCTCAGTTGTTCCAGTAATGTCACTCGTCACTTTCAACCAACTGTTAAAAGTCGCTAATGGTTCAGCTGCCGCTACATCAATAGCACTTAAGGCCACCACAGAAACGCCTGCATCCTCTAATTTATCAATAGATTTTTGATTCTGTGAGTTTTCAAAATAAAGCTGCGGATTGATTTTCAATAATTCTTCTACGTTCACTTCACCATTTTTAATAAACGACGTATCCGCTTTTAAAATATCCGGCGACATGTCAGCAAGAATGGAATTCTCCGCAGCATTATAAGCATTCGGATGTAATCCAACAACTTCCTTCGTTGAGTTTGTAGCTACATACCATGTAGAAAAGTATGGAAGAATACCACCAACCGCAATACGCTCGACTTTACCCGGTACAGTTACGTCACGGCCAAGCTGATCTTGAATGACTTTCTCCTCAGCCGTCGTTTGTTTTTCAGCTGTATCTCCTTTTGTTTCTTCCGCTGTATTGCCGCAGCCTGTAATCAAGGCTGCCACCACAGTTGTTGCCGCTAACATTGTCCATTTTTTCTTCATGATGTTCTCTCCCGTACTTCTTTTCTAAGCCATTTCGCCATCCCATGTAAAAATGGTTTGGATTGATCTATGAATCCTAATCCGATATGAAAGATTGGATCTAGTGTAGTAATAACTAATTCTCCGTTATATGACACGTCATCTGTATAAATAATTGAGCGGCCGTCCGGTGTATCCACTAGTGATTTTGCACCTTCCGGAACTTTGAACGTTCCATGATAATGCCATTTCATATCTGACAGACTTACATACTGATACAACGGATGATCTATATTATTAGCTGTTAACGGCAGGTCTCCGTGCTCTTTCACCCACCAACTAAAATCCACTTCTGAATTCTCCCAATATACTCCCGGAAGCCAATTGTCCAGTACTTCGCCGAAAACGACTAATCGTTTTCCTTCCTGAAGGAATTTAATGAAATACGATTGGTAACGTTTTAAAAGTAGTAGCGACATCCGATCATTAACAATTAGCGTGTCATATTGATTTAAGTCATAGGTATGTAGCTGCCGAATTTGGAGCACATCGTCATACATATAAGCGAACTCTTCCATTTGAAAGAAGCGATGATGAAAGCTGTAACCGTTATCTAAAATTGCTACTTTCATTTCTGTTCCTCCTTGTTTGCTTCATATTCTTGACGAATCCAATTTAGCATCTGAGTGCTTAAAACGCGTGAACTATTTTCTTCAATACCGAAACGGTAAAGGTCTGTTCCAGCTCCAGCAACAATCGTGCCACCCGTCGTTTTCCGATCGATATAAATGATCGCTTTCCCATCTTGATCCTCCACAATGACTTCCGAATGTTCAGGAGCCTCTAAGTATCCTCTTGAGAAAAAGCCCCGAACTCCTTTTTTATGATTCAAATCATAAGGATCAATTCCATAGAACATTGGATGCACGGGCTCGGTAAGACGGATTTCACGGTCTCGTAAGGAAATAGGGGATCGCTTCCAATTCTCACAACCAGGTAGCCAAGGAAGGAAATTTTCAGCTTGTGAAAAAATGACGCCACCATCATTTAAATAGTCTTCAAGGATGTTTTTATGATCAAGTAAGAAGGCCTCTTCTACAAAATTCGTGATCAGGATTCCCGCATATGCAGATAAATCAGCGTATGGAATATCATATAATTGCAGAAATACTAACCCTCTTTTGTAGTCAATCTCCTGAAGCCTTGTAAATTGAATATCCGTACTTATATATGCAATAGGTTTCATAACTCACTCACTTTTCTTATATTAATATAATATATTCATTTGGTAATAATTGAAAAATCGCCACTCTTCTAATGTCTATTACTAATTTTATTTTCTTGAAATAGAGTATTTACTATGGGTTCAGTATAGTTGATAATGATTATCAATGTCAATGAATATATTATGAATCTTCAGGAAACATAGTCTCTCCCTGCTTTAATAAATAGCTTGCCTCCCCTACTTGAACTCAAGCAAGGTTCTTATATTAGACACCATCATTACCAAGCTTTCTCCGACTATTAACACTGAACATCATCACTTGTTAAGCTATTATGATGAATATTTTCATAAGTATAAGCTATTAACTTGAAAAGTTTGCCTATAAGAAATATAATGAATAGGTCGTTGAACTTTTTATATGTCCCAGTAGCTCAGTAGGATAGAGCGACAGCCTCCTAAGCTGTAGGTCGTAGGTTCGATTCCTATCTGGGACGCTAATTTTAAAACCCTGTTACAATGCGGTTCTTCTGCGTCGTAACAGGGTTTTTTCTTTTGGTATGGCTCTATCCAAATTTTAGTTATCGATCGTGCAGCCTCTCATGGTTTTACATTTCAAGTGATTCTTCTTTTTGAAATTATCAAAGATATGCAAAAAATCGACTATTTTATGGTAATGTAAAGCAAAAAGGTTAGGGGAATCATTTTATGGAAATGGTAAATTTCATTGAGTTAAAGCATTTTTCAGATGAATATTCCGAAAAACTAAATCATTTTGAACTCCCTGAAGAACAAGGACTATTTACTACCTTGCCCAACAATTTTACTGAAGTAACAAAAGGACAGCATCGTATCGTCATTTTAAGTGATGATGAACCTGTAGGTTTCTTTTTACTGCATTCAACAGATCGCGTAATTGAATATTCGACTAATCCGAATGCCATGTTGCTAACTGCATTATCAGTTGATCATGCTAAGCAGGGAAAGGGCTATGCAAAACAAGGCATGCTCCTACTGGCCGAGTTTGTTAAATCAGAATTTCCTAATTGTGATGAAATTGTATTAGCTGTTAATCATAAGAACATCCCCGCACAAAAACTATATATAAAGGTTGGATTTCAAGATACCGGTATGAGAAGGGTCGGAATGATTGGCGAACAATACATTATGAAATTGACCATTTAATTCATCTTTACCTTTTTGAATATATATCTGCTGAAAATTAATGGATATACCTTACATCGAATATATAATTACACCTTTTTTTGAAAATAAATGTTTTAACCTGTCCTAGCCGGGTATACAAATACTGTAAGACATTCTCACCAAAGGAGATGATGTGCACGATGAGTACAATCAGAAGCCAATGGAACAAAGAGAATGACGCAGCGGTGTTTAGTCCCGGTGATCAGCGTTAGAGTTAATTGAAAAGTTAGATGATAATCAAGAAGGGAATTACTAGTCTTCTCACCCAAAGGAGGATACAGATTATGAGTATTTACAGCCTATGGAATCCAGAGAATGATGAAGCGATTTTCAGTCCAGGCGATCAGCAGCCATTCAGTACGCTCATACGAGTAGATTCGGGTAAACACACACAAAAAATGGACAACACACTTGAATATGAATTACATGGCACCGTACTGAATGAAATTTAGTCGAAGCAGTAATATAAAGAAAAAGGATGGAGCGATTGCTCCATCCTTTTTCTTTTATTTATCGAATTTCAGTTTAGCCAGGGCATCCGCCAGGGCTGTGTTGATCGGTTCTTCTTTATTTTGCTTTTTCATATAATTGGAGACTTCATTTTTCGATACCCGCTGGTTTTTATTTTGCCCTCTCCGTTTATTGTACGAAGAAAGTTTTTCGTGAAAACCGCATTTACATGTGAATGTTTGTGCTTCTCCTTGACCGCGCATTTCCATCTTTTTGTGACATTGCGGGCATCTGGCATTTGTTACACGTGAAACACCTTTTTTGTGTCCACATTCACGATCCTGACAGACAAGCATTTTCCCCTTTTTACTATTCACTTCAAGCATCAGCTTGCCGCAATCCGGGCATTTCGTTCCTGAAACATTATCATGCTTGAATTTTTGATCACTATTTTTGATTTCATGAACGATATTTTTGGCATAGGTACGCATATCGCCGATGAAAGCTTGTTTTGGCAGCTTTCCTTTTGCGATGGCCGTTAGCTTTTGTTCCCATTGTGCTGTTAATGCCGGAGAACGTAAGTCTTCAGGAGCCAACTCGAGGAGCTGCTTCCCTTTCGACGTAACATGAAGACCCTTCCCTCTCTTTTCAATCAGGAAGCTATTGAACAATTTTTCAATAACGTCAGCCCGGGTCGCAACGGTACCAATCCCGCCTGTTTCTCCCAAAGTCCTGATGAGTTCCTTGCTTTCCCCTGCCATGAAGCGAGCAGGGTTTTCCATTGCTGATAGCAATGATCCTTCATTGAATGGTTCCGGTGGTTTTGTTTCCCCATCTGTTTGTTTCACAGTTAAGATAACTAAATTGTCACCTTTTTGAACGGCAGGAAGCAGTTGCTCAACAAGGCCATCCTTAGCCTCTTCTTCATCGAAGTGATGATCATAGACTTCCTTCCAACCTGATTTCAAGACGACCTTCCCTTTAGCAATGAACGTTTCTTGACCTATCTTAGCGGTGATAGTCGTTTGTTCATATTCAAACGGAGGCATTAATACAGCCAGGAATCTTTTGACAACCAAGTCATAGATCTTCGATTCTTTGTCACTCAGTTTCCCCGGAAGCGGCGTTTGCTCAGTCGGGATGATTGCGTGGTGATCGGAAACCTTGCTATCATCCACAAACGATTTATTGGCCTTGATCGGGCTGCGCAGAATTCTCGAAGCATACTGGGCATACGGCTTGATGCTGACCGCCTGCAATCGTTCTTTTAGCGTATCAACCAAATCCGTTGATAAAAAGCGTGAATCCGTCCTTGGATAAGTCAAGACCTTATGGCTCTCATATAAGCGCTGCATGATCGATAACGTTTCTTTCGCCGAATAGCCGAATTTCTTATTGGCTTCCCGTTGAAGCTCCGTTAAATCATATAAAGAAGGCGCAAAGCTTTTCTTATGGGATTTGTTCACTTCCACCACTTCCGCCTGTTTCCCTTTAACAGCTGTAAGAACCTTTTCTGCCTTCGCTTTATCAAATGTGCGGACATCTTTTGATTGAGCATCCTGCCAAACGAGTCGCAACTTAGACTCTGCTGTTGCCGAAACACCATAATATTTCTTAGGCTGGAATTGTTTGATTTCCTCTTCTCTTTTGGCAATCATCGCAAGCGTTGGCGTTTGAACCCGACCGCAGGATAGCTGGGCATTATGCTTGGTTGTGAGCGCCCGTGTTGCATTCATACCTACGATCCAATCTGCTTCCGCTCTAGCTACCGCAGAGGCGAATAGGTTTTCATACTCTTTTCCCTCTTTGAGCTTTTTAAAGCCATCTTTAATAGCTTTATCCGTTACAGAGGAGATCCAAAGCCGCTTGATGGGCTTCTTCACATTCGCTTTCTCGAGAATCCAGCGTGCAACAAGTTCTCCTTCACGACCTGCATCAGTCGCAATGATGACATCCTTGACATCATTACGGTTCAATTGCGTTTTAACCGATTGAAATTGCTTGCCTGATTGTTTGATCACGACTAATTTTAAGGAAGGAGGCAGCATAGGCAGGTCCTCAAGACGCCACGTTTTATATTTTTCATCATAAGTTTCCGGGTCGGCATGGGTCACCAAATGACCGAGTGCCCAAGTAACGATATACTGATCGCCTTCAAAAAAGCCATTACCCTTTCTTCCGCAATTCAGCACTTTTGCTATATCTCTTCCGACCGATGGTTTCTCGGCCAGTACGACTGTTTTACTCATAATAACATCCTTTCCCTTTTAAACTGCTTCCCTCATTATCTCATATAATTTATGCAGGAGCGATAAAGTACAAAGACATAACACGCAAAAAACATGATTCCCAATACTGTTTCATGTTCATTATTAAGAAACAATTATTCCTCAGCCACTGTTTGCCTGAAGATTCGTAACCCGTTTTTCGATTGGTCAAGAGTCAGTAGTTATAAGCCAATCTATATAAGTTTTCGAACATGATCCTTTCACTCACTCCGTTTAATAGAGGGCTCATATGTAAATAAGATTAGATAGCAATCTAGTACAGATTTTAGTATGATGAAACGTAGAGATTTTTTCAAATTAATTGGGAGGTTCAATATAAATGAGCTTACTTTCTATAGATAAATTAGCACACAGCTTTGGCGATCGTACCTTATTCAAGGATGTTTCCTTCCGTCTAATGGCTGGCGAGCATGTAGGTCTAGTCGGGGCAAATGGTGTTGGGAAGTCAACAATGATGAATATCATTACAGGACAACTGATTCACGATGAAGGACGGGTTGAGTGGACACCTGGTGTCGAATACGGCTATCTTGATCAACATACGATTCTTTCAAAAGGTAAATCGATTCGCGACGTATTAAGGGATGCGTACTTACCGTTATTCGAGCAAGAAAAAGCATTGAATGAAGTAACAGAGAAAATGGGGACAGCTACTCCTGAAGAACTTGAAGAACTTTTAGAACAAATGGGTGAAATCCAGGACAAGCTTGAAGCCGGTGGTTTTTACAATCTAGATATTAAAATTGAAGAGGCAGCACGCGGTTTGGGATTAGATGCAATCGGATTGGACCGTGACGTTTCTGCCCTAAGCGGTGGACAACGGACAAAAGTTTTACTTGCCAAGTTACTTTTAGAACAGCCTGAAGTACTGCTCCTTGACGAACCGACTAACTACTTGGATGTGGAGCATATCCGCTGGTTGAGCAGCTACTTAAAGGAATATCCTAATGCATTCTTATTAATTTCGCATGATACCGAGTTCATGAACGGGGTCGTCGACGTCATTTTCCATCTTGAATTTTCAAAATTGACCCGTTACACGGCAACTTATGAAAAATTCCTGGAGCTTGCCGAATTGAATAAAAATCAACACATCAATGCATATGAAAAACAGCGTGAATTCATTAAAAAGCAGGAAGATTTCATTGCTAAAAATAAAGCCCGCTACTCAACGACCGGTCGGGCAAAGAGTCGTCAGAAGCAATTGAACCGCATGGAACGCATCGATCGTCCGGAGACTGCAATGAAACCGACTTTTGACTTCAAAGAATCACGTGCGAGCAGCCGTTATGTATTTGAAGGGGAGGATTTGGAAATTGGCTACGACCGTCCATTGCTTCCAAAGCTATCGATGACCATCGAACGAGGGGAAAAAATTGCCGTAGTCGGCTGTAACGGAGTAGGAAAATCTACGCTGTTAAAAACGATTCTTGGTAAAATTGATCCTCTAAGCGGAAAAAGATCCCTTGGCGATTTCCTTTTCTCTTCTTATTTTGAGCAAGAAGTGAAAGCAGGCAACACGACACCGATCGATGAAGTATGGAATGCATTCCCACATCTCGATCAACCACAGGTACGCGCCATCCTTGCTCGAGTTGGTTTGAAAAACGAGCACATTACACGTCCAATGAGTCACTTAAGTGGTGGTGAACAATCGAAGGTCCGCTTGTGTAAGCTCATGCTTACAGAAAGTAACTGGCTGCTTTTTGATGAACCGACGAACCATTTGGATGTTGTCGCGAAAGAAGAACTAAAACGTGCATTAAAAGAGTATAAGGGAACGATTATCCTTGTCTGTCATGAACCTGATTTCTATGAAGATTGGATTACCAAAGTATGGGATGTAGAAGAATGGTCGAACCAAAATTAATTTTTTTTAGAGGGTGCCCGCTTGAGAAGGGGCACCTTCTTTGTATGTCAAAAAAAAGACTGAAATGGTTATAAAATCCCCTTTCAGTCAGCATCACTTTTTATTATTTATTTTTGTTCATGTTTTGTTTCGCCAATTCGGATCCTAGAAACTTCGCTAATTCAAGCATGCCATATTGGCCTGCTGCTTCCTCAGCGTCATTGTTATAATTCGTATTGGTATTGATGTCATAAGTATAGATTTCACCATCGCTGTTACGAATGAATTCAATTCCTGCAATCGAAATTTCATTTGCTTGTAAAAACGCTTCATATTTTTCAATAATCGGATCATGAAAATCTTGCACAATTTGAAATTTTGGTTTTTCTACTACCTCTTCACCGATCGGGCAGAACAAGTCACCAATTTGGCAGGCATCTGCCGGACAAAGCTCGAAACCTTCGGATGTATCAACCTCTACCGCATACATAAACTTGCCACCCACGAATTCACAACGGGTGATGAATGGCTCCGGTGCTTTTATGTATTCCTGAATTAATGTAATCCCATCAACTGGCTCATCGAATTCTGGACCTTCCACATAATGTTTCAATGCTTCTACTGAGTGAAATAATTGAACACCGAGTCCCTTACCTGCACGGTTATGTTTCGTGATAAACGAAGCGGCATTTAATTTCTCTGCTGCTTTCATGATATTTTCCTTGCCTACAGCTGCGATCGTTTGCGGAGTCTTAATTCCAGCCTTTGTCAGTGCCGTATATTGATTGACTTTGCTGACCTCCAAACGAAGCGCTCGTGTCCCATTGAAGACTGTACGATTATGCTGTTCAAGCCACGCTAGCACAGATTCTGTCATTTCAGGAGCAAATCGGTGCCCACGAGTATGTGAGCTTGCACTCATACGGCTATAAAAAACGCCCTCTGGCGGTTCCTCTGTTAAATCCACCACACCCTGATCAAGATGCCATTCTTCATAGGGAAGTTCTAACTCATTCATTCTTTTGGTTAAATGGGCAGTCCATTCCTCATTTTCATGAATGATATAAATTTTACTCATAAAAGGTTCCTCCTGATTGTTTAAAATTTAATGTTTTTATCTGAGGGCATAGAGACATTAATACAAACATCCTTTTTATATGCATAACACTTTTAACTGCATCCTTACACTCGTTCCGCTACCAAGGTATATGTTTTCGGAAGACCGATATCGTGGATCTTATGGTTTGGTTCTTCCTCAAGCACCTTGATCGCAAGCCCTGATTGACCTACTGCCGTTATAAGTTCTCCTATTGTCCATTTACGCTGAACCACTTTTGAAAGGCTCTCTTTTTCTTCATCCGGCATATGCTTGGAAAAAGCGACCTCGTTGTTTTCAATTGCTGGAGCAAAATAGTTGCCTGCCACCTTATGCTTTTTACCATTAGAGGTAATGAGTTTTGTTGAAATCGGGTGGAATTCATGTAAAATGAATCGTCCACCTGGCTTTAAAATCATTTTAATTTTTTCGAATAATGGTTGAAGATCAATTAGGTAGTGAAGCACACCCAGCTCCATTAAAACCAAATCCTGTTTCTCAGATACATGTTCTGATGATAATGACAGCACATCAGAGATGATATACTCAATCGAAACATCGGCCTCTTTTGCCAATTCATTTGCAAAAGTCGCGTTTTCCTGAGAAAAATCAACTACCTTGACATTGGCCCCTATGATGGCCATGGCAACCGCTTTAACGCCATTTGACCCCATTAAATGAGTGATTTTTTTGCCTGTTACATCTCCCATATATTTATAAAATGGATGCAGTCTCCATTTGGGATTTTGTCTGATTTTAGATGCCAGTTCTTTGGGTTTTCCGTAACGATTGACAAGCGCTAAATAATTATTCTGGTTCCATGCCTGTTCATTTTCAGCTGTGAAGCCCTGCTGCTCGGCAGATAAGTAGGCATGAATTTCAGCACTGTACTTCTTCATTTCCTCGTCGTATAAATAACTGTACAATGACCGGCACCAAATCTCCATTTCTCCAATCTTTATAGACAATCGATAAGGATCTGTTTTAATAGTCATGTTAAACAAACAGCGAACTGTGACTGTAACCCCATCAATCTCCAATAGAAAAGAAGAACTCTCAGGATTTTTTTCAGGCTGCGTAGGGGCGAATTTGGAAAACAGCTCAAAAACCTCATTAAAGACATCCCATTGCACATCAATGGTGATGTTCTTATACTCATCAACCTCCACTCCTTGCACAAACAGAGCAGATTGACCTGTATATTGATAAGGAACGTTAGATTTATCCAACATTTTCCCAATTAACGTAATTGTATGAAAATAACTTGCTTTCATATTAACCTCCCAATCATTAAAAGAAAGTAACAATTATTCTTCTATAGCAAATTTCAAACCAGTGCTCGTTATAGCAATCAGCTGTTCATCCTGACGATCAATGCCATAAACGAGTAAAGTAACAAGCATATATATTGCTCTGAACCGGGCCAAGCACTCCATCTCTTTATCGATGTCACCATAAATCCCAAAAAATACTTGGCGTGCTTCTTTTGGAAAATAGCTGTATAAAAAGGAAAAATCAATAGCTGGGTTTCCGATATGAACATCTCCCCAATCAATAATTCCAGCGAGAACACCTTTTTTATCGAGTAAAACGTTCCGGATATGAATGTCTCCATGAACGAGTGAGATTGGATGATGAACATTCAATGGTTTGAGTTTTTCAAAAAAATCCTTAACGGCATACGCCTGCTCAGAGTAACCTAGTTTTAATAGAGTTGAGACATTTTCCATTAGCATTTTCTGGCGAAAGGATATATCGAGCCTCATCATTCCATCAGGCTTTACACCTAATCGCTTCGCTTTTTCAACAGGAAAACTATGAAGTTCTTTTAAAAAATGGGCAAATCTTTTTGCCGATATAATCTTATTTTCAACTGATTCTTCCACAGGCAAGTATCCCTTTACCATTTTATAACCTGTAAAGGGATATGGATAAATGCTACTTGGTTTTCCAAAAAAAATCGGCTCAGGTATAGCAAGTGGAAAGTTACCTGCTATCGAGGGCAGAAGTTGATTTTCCACTTGGATTAACGTAACTGCAATAGGGCGTCGAGGGAAACGGAATACATATTGCTCATTAATTTGAATGACCGTGTTATCAAACCCCTCCCCAAGTTGGTTTATCTCTTTCAACTCAATTTCTGGAAACTGCAGCCTGATTAATTTCTCTGCTAGCTCTAAGGAAACTGGATATTCCGCCAACCAAGGCTTTTCCACTTCCATCGCCTCCTTTTATCGGTTTCTTCCTCTATTTGAAAAGCCCCCAGACCCGCCTCTCCTATTACTTGGCCCTTGGGTATTTCCCCCTTTTGCTCCCCGGCTGTCTCCTTGGCGGTCACCACGGGTATTATCACGCTTCGGTCCACGGCTGTCTTCTGGGCGTCCTCCCCTTGAATTCTCACGTTTCGGCCCGCGACTGTTTTCCGTACGACCTCCACTTGGATTCTCACGTTTCGGTCCACGACTATTTTCCGTACGACCTCCGCGTGGTTTCTCTAGCTCTAATTCACGGTTGTCTGCTTGATTAGCAGAACGGTGACTTCCTCGATTAGGCCCTCTTGTATCTATACGCTCTCTGTGGCGGCGACCTCCTCCTGTACGTGGGCGACGAGTTCCCTCTTCTGAAGATTCTTCATAACGCTTCTTTTTATGACCCGTCTCATCAGGTTGGAACATTTTGACGCCTTCAATTGTTCTTCGTTCAATTTTCATTGAAATTCCTTTTTCGATATCACTTAACATCTGCAAATCCTTAGTGGCAATAAAGGTTACGGCTAGACCATTCTCACCCGCTCGTCCTGTACGACCAATTCGGTGGATATAACTTTCCGCATCCTCAGGGACATCATAGTTAAATACATGGGTCACTCCTTCTACATCCAGCCCCCGCGCCGCAACGTCCGTTGCCACTAAATATTGGAGCTTTGCATCTCTGAAGTTTTTCATAACACGTTCTCGTTTAGCCTGTGAAAGGTCCCCATGAAGTTCCTCAGAATTAAAACCAGCGGATTTTAGAGCATCATTCAAGACTGAAACACGGCGTTTAGTGCGGCAAAAAATAATGGCTAGGTAAGGCTGTTCTTCTTTTATTATGGTAATTAATGAAGACTGTTTGGCACGATCTGTCGTCTCGATAACAAGTTGACGGATTTGCTCGACTGTAACTTGATCAGCCTTTACTGCCGCAGTTAATGGTTTATTCATGTAGCGTTTAGCTAGCTGATGAACTTGTTCAGGCATTGTGGCAGAAAAGAGCAATGTCTGCCGTTCTTCTGGAAGCTGCCCCATAATCTCTTCTACTTCCGGTAAAAAGCCAATATGAAGCATTTGGTCAGCTTCATCCAGAACGAGTGTCTGTGTTTGCGATAAATCAATGGTGCCTCTTCGTAAATGATCTAAAAGCCGCCCTGGCGTGGCAACCACGACAGAAATATTTCGTGTCAACTTTTTCATTTGCTGTTCGACATCCTGTCCACCATATACAGCAAGCACCTGCAGCTCCTCAATTTCATTAGCAAACTTTTTCAGTTCCGCTGTGATTTGCAAAGCTAATTCCCTAGTTGGTGTAACAATTAACGATTGGATGTGGGATGCTGTCGGATCTACTTTTTCTAAAATAGGCAACAAAAACGCCAAGGTCTTCCCAGTCCCTGTCTGTGCCTTCGCGATGACGTCCCTTCCCGCAAGAATATCTGGTATGGATTTCTCCTGGATAGGTGTCGGGTTAGAAATTCCTATTTGTTTTAATATCGCGTTAATCGCCGGGCTAACGCCCAAGTCGATGAAATTTGTCATATATAAACCTACTCTCTAAATTTGTCATTCCCTTGTTTTTCCCATTAAAAAACTTGTAAATCGTCTTAAGGAACGTTGCGGAGTTACACTCTAAGGGAAACTTCCTTAATCTAAGCTATTTGTTAGTATATCATTATCTAATTTCGAGAAAACCTGTCACTGTAAATTTTACATGCTATTGTACTTTAGTTGTTTTTCTAATATAATTTATAAGATTTTATTATCAAATAAATTATACTACCGAGCTACTTACTTGAAAAAAGGGTAAGCACCTCCTCCTTGTAATGATTAGTACAAGGATTTTTTGTATATAAAAAGAGGAGTAACCGCATGTTTAAATTAAAAGAACGGAATTCAAATATTAAGACGGAAGTACTTGCGGGGCTTACAACCTTTTTAACATTAGCTTATATCATAGTTGTAAACCCAATGATTCTTTCTGATGCCGGGGTCCCCTTTGACCAGGCCTTCACAGCAACCATCATCGCAATCATAGTAGGTACTCTTTGCATGGCTCTTTTAGCCAATTATCCAATTGTCATAGCACCTGCGATGGGATTGAATGCCTATTTTGCGTACTCAGTGCTAGGCACTCATAATATCTCATATACAGTTGCCTTTTCGGCAGTCTTTGTTACAGGGATTATTTTTATCTTTTTATCACTTACCTCTTTCCGATCAAGATTGATTGAAGCCATCCCCAATAATTTGAAGCACGCAATCAGTGCTGGAATTGGACTTTTCATCACCTTTATTGGACTTCGTTTGTCAGGCGTTGTTACAAGTCATGAATCCAATCTAGTTACCCTTGGAAGTTTTAGAGACCCTAGTGTGGCACTTACGTTAATTGGTTTGGTTATAACGATTGTGTTAATTGTACGTAATGTGCAGGGAGCAATATTCATTGGAATGATCGTCACAGCCATTATCGCCTTCTTTACTGGACAGTTAAAAATTGATGGCTTTGTTTCGACACCGTCATTACCTGAGGGAATAATCGTCGCTAATCCAATCACATCTATTGCAGATGTCATTAACTACGGGCTATATGGAGTTGTCTTCTCAATCTTACTTGTCATGCTATTTGATACAACCGGAGCGTTACTTGGAATTGTACGTCAAGCTGGATTGTTGAAAAATGGGAAGCTTGAGAAATCTGGGAGTGCCTTCTTTGCAGACTCCATTGGTACAACTGTTGGTGCCATGTTCGGTACAAGCCCTACCGCTGCCTCAGTTGAGTCTTCTGCTGGCGTAGGTGCAGGCGGTAAAACAGGATTAACAGCTCTTGTCGTAGCTATTCTTTTCTTAATAACCGCCTTCTTCAGCCCCCTTATCGGAGCTGTCTCAAATGTAGCGGCAATCACCGCACCAAGCCTGATTATTGTAGGAAGTATGATGATTAAAAGCATTAACGAGATTGACTGGACGCATTTTGATGAATCTTTCCCAGCCTTTTTGGTCATTGTCGCAATGCCGTTAACATCAAGTATCGCCAATGGGATAGCACTTGGATTCATCACTTATCCTATTTTAAAAATGGCTAGAGGAAAGTTCCGAGAAGTGCATCCGTTAGTGTACATGTTTGCAATTCTTTTCCTCTATCAATTAATTTTCCTAGCTTAATTCATTCAAGAGGGGGCCCTGAGGTCCTTCTTTTTTTGAAAGTCCCCGTTAATAAAAAAGAAGGATATCCAACATGTTGTCAGATACCCTTCTACATACTTATTGATTCATTTGATCAAGAAAATCACCAAGAAGATCATCAAGGTTTTCCTCTTCAGGTTCTGGTTCCTCCACTTGTTGTGTGGTTTCATCCAAACTCCAATCAAAGTCATCCAAATCTTTCTTAGATATTTCCTTCTGCACCACTTCAGTATCCTGTTCCTGTTCTTCGGGCCCATCCTGCAAATAAATCTCCTCATTAATTACATTACTGTTCAATGAGGCTAGCAAGGCAGTCGCGCGTAAAGGATCGGATAAAAGATGGTACATAATCGTTCCAAGCATAGCTTCTGAGTGGGAATGCTTGAGCCAGTCACGCTGAGATTTGCTAAGCTTGTTCGGCATGGGTAGAGCAATCATTTCCCGTTCCTGATGGGTGGATTGTCCGATTCCATCGAGAACATACTCGGCAATTTTACTGGAAAAATTCCTTCTTTCTGTTTCCTTCAATTTCTGCAGCTGTCTTAACGTATAATCTGATACATCTGAAGGGATACGAAAAGTGATGGCTTGTCCTCTTTTGATTTCAGAAGAAGCTGTTTTTTTCATTCTCTCACCTATTTAACAGCACCTGATCTATGTTCTTTCTTCTTTTGCTGGGATTGATGTTGTTCCTTTGAATTCCGGCGATTAAAATCCGAAATCAATTTATAATAGGCGTTGGCCATCATCCAAACGCTTTCCCGTTCATCTTCAAAAAAGTCTATATTGTAGCCATCAAAATTTTGATTTAGCGTTTTCAGATAATCTTTCAAGACAATCGATCCTCCGCCGACAAAATAGCAGATTTCCGTTTGCGAGTTTTTCTGCCATACGTTACGTAGGTGACGGTATTGCTTTTTCGCAAGTTCTCCTAAAATCCGGTCGATGATATCATGGACGCTTGTCCGGCTTCCGCGAACCATAATATGATTACGGTCGTTTTTCTTCGTGATGATTTCAACGACATCGCGTCTGCTATCCAACTCGACACCGTGTTTTTTTCTGATTTCTTCACGAATAGATTCAAGAGCCTCAGCTACTCCAAGATTGAATCCTTGCGCCTTATCATCGTCAACTTTACGGTTTTTAATGACCGCGATATCTGTCGATAGTCCGCCAATATCTTGAATGAGAATTCTTCTGTCTATTAATTCACGGTTAATGATATTCAAATCATTGTCCATGACTAAATTAATGTATGCGGCGAAGCCCTCTGGATAGACTTTCACTTCATCAAATTTGATATTAACCTTCATACCTTGGTATTTGGGTGTAATTAAAAATTCTACTTGGTGAACGGAACCCAGTAACTTCGAACGGTATCCAACATCTTTCCCTTCCTTAACTTCCCGAAGAGGTAGACCTGTGCCCAGCGTATAATTCGCTTCGACAACGTTATTTACTTTTTTGAACTTATCATTATTCCCTTGCTTGGCAGCATCCAATGCAAGAGCCGCAAAAAGCATTACTAATGTTTGGTCTTCCTCTGATTTACTGCTCCCCAAATCTAGTTCTGCTGGGTTATCACTTTTTGTCGCTAAATTTCCCACACGATAAATGGCATTATTGTCTTGCAGGGCAGGTGAATGGACTCTAATATGTATCCCTTCTAATGGGTTTTTTTCATCGAGTTCTTCGATTCCTATGACCGGCCGATCTTCAATGTCTTTTGCAATGACATTTGGTATATATAATTCAGACTCTAGCTTTCCAAAAATAGCTTTAATTGCATCATTTCCTACGTCTACTGCTGCGATTCTAGAACTCATCTAAAAACATCCCCTTTTATAAAAAAATTTAGGTGGAGCACTCTATTAAGCATAGAAAAGGTTTCTATAATAGTCAATCCATCATAAGTTGTAGCTTTATTTGTCGAATTGTATTCATTTTTGTGTACATTAGGAACAAATATGTACACACGTTATATATAACCATGTGTACTCATTTGTAAACCTGTTTACTTTTTCGTGTACAAACCATCTACTTTTGTTTACTTGCATACATAATTGTAAACAAATAAAATAACTAACTTTTAAAAATCTTCTTCTTATAAAAGCTAGCGTATATATAAAAGAAAATTTTGGGATCGGTAATAAATGGAGATATTAAAAATGACCGAAAAAAATACAGAACTCCCCCAATATCCGGAGCCATATTGGCGCAGTACTTTATCTTTCCTTCGTTTTCTAAGCTAGAAACGGATATAACAGCTGATGTCTTAATTGTTGCTGAAGGAATTTCTGGTATCACCTCAGCCTATCTATTAGCCAAGCAAGGTGTGAAAGCCACACTCATTGAGGCAGGCGAAATACTTAATAGAACAACTGGCCAGACAATCGCAAAAATCACGGCCCATCATGGCTTGATTTACGACCAGTTGATTACTGACCACGGTGAGGAAAAGGCTAGACTATGAAGCCAACACTGAAGGAATGGGGCTTATCAAAGGATTGATAGAAGAACATTCTATTGAATGTACAAGATGTTTAGTTTACGCAAATACTAATGTTTGGTCTTCCTCTGATTTACTGCTCCCCAAATCTAGTTCTGTTGGGTTATCACTTTTTGTCGCTAAATTCCCACACGATAAATGGCATTATTGTCTTTTAGTGCTGGTGAATGGACTCTAATATGTATCCCTTCCAATGTTTTTTGCAATGACATTTGGTATATATAGTTCACAGACTCTAGCTTTCCAAAAATAGCTTTAATTGCATCCTTTCCTACGTCTGCTGCTGCGATTCTAGAACTCATCTAAAAACATCTTCTTTTTCATAAAAAATTTAGGTGGAGCACTCTATTAAGCATAGAAAAGGTTTCTATAATAGTCAATCCTTCATAAATTGTAGCCTTATTTGTCTAATTGTATACATTTTCGTATACATCAGGAACAAATATGTACACACCATATATATAGCCATGTGTACTCATTTGTAAACATGTTTACTTATTTGTGTACAAACCATCTACTTTTGTTTACATGTATACAATATTGTAAACAAGCACAAAAACTAACTTTTAATAGTCTTCTTCTTATAAAAATAAGCGTAAAAAAAGAGAATTTGGGCATGGTAATAAATGGACAAACCACTAATGAAACGTATGGAGGTATTCAAATGACCGAAAAAAATACAGAACTTCCTCAATATCCGGAGCCATACTGGCGCAGTACTTTATCCTTTCCTTCGTTTTCTAAGCTAGAAACAGATATAACAACTGATGTCTTAATTGTTGGTGGAGGAATTACGGGTATCACTTCAGCTTATCTATTAGCCAAGCAAGGTGTGAAAGTCACACTCATTGAGGCAAGCGAGATACTTAATGGAACAACTGGCCATACAACCGCAAAAATCACGGCCCAGCACGGCTTGATTTACAACCAGTTGATTACTGATCACGGTGAGGAGAAGGCCAGACTTTACTATCAGGCCAACACTGAAGGAATGGAGCTTATCAAAGGATTGATAGAAGAACATTCTATTGAATGCAATTTGAATGTTCAAGATGCTTATGTATACGCAAATACCGATGAATATAAAAGTAAAATCCAAGAGGAACTAAAGGCCTATCAAAAACTTGGCATTCGAGGAGATTATGCAGAAAAGATCCCTTTCTCTATTCCATGTAAAGCTGCTGTGATTATGAAGGATCAAGCCCAGTTTCATCCATTAAAATATTTAACAGCCCTCATCCCCCCTATTCTGGAAGCTGGAGGGAATATCTATGAACGTACAACGGCTATGAAAATTGAAGACGGCAAGCCACCAACCGTTATAACTGAAACGGGGCATACAATCAAAAGCAACCATATAATAGTTGCCTCTCACTTCCCATTTAATGATGAAATGGGATTATACTTTGCTCGTACTCATATAAAAAGATCCTATGTTCTTGGAATTAAGACCGAACAGGAATACCCCGGTGGTATGTATTACAGCGCTGACAACCCCACCCGTTCCCTTCGTTATACAGAGGACAATGGGGAAAAACTTATACTTGTAGGCGGGGAAGGCCATAAAACCGGTCAGGGTATCTCGACAATTGAACATTATGAAGCCTTACAGGACTTTAGTTCCCAATATTTCAATGTAAAAGATATTCCTTATCGCTGGTCAGCACAAGATATTGTGACACCAGATAATCTGCCATTCGTCGGCCCAGTAACATCTAATCATCCAAACGTTCTCATTGCAACCGGCTATGCGAAATGGGGTATGACGAATGGATCAATTGCTGCAAAAATCTTAACTGATCATATTCTGCAAAAGGACAACCGATATGCAGATCTATATAATCCAGCCCGTATAAAAGGAATGAAAAATATAGTCGAAGACAACGCTGATGTAGCGAAGCATTTGATTAAAAGTAAATTGGCAGTTATTCATAAAACGCCAGAAGATTTAGGGATAGATGAAGGTGCCATCGTCAAGGTAAATGGAGATAAAGCCGGGTGTTACCGAGATCATGAAGGCCAGCTTCATATTGTAGATTCCACATGCACTCATATGGGTTGTGAGGTGGCGTGGAATAGCGGCGATCGCACCTGGGACTGTCCATGTCATGCTTCTCGTTACTCTATCACTGGTGAAGTATTAAATGGCCCTGCTGTCGAGCCGCTTAAAAAGATTCAATAGAGCTTTGCGAGATTGTTATCTAAAAGTCGACTAGGTCTGCTGTTTTCCTTATACTGAAGTTACTGCACTATCAAAGGTTGCAAATAACTCTAAAAAGGACTGAATTAAACATGAACGGTCAAAATCGAAAAGATATTACTCCAGGTACCTCTGTGGACATTGTTCTTAAAGCAGATCAACGCAGCGGAAAGCTAACACGTGGAACAGTAAAAGATATTTTAACCAACTCCAGCAGCCACCCGCATGGAATTAAAGTAAGATTGACAGATGGCCAGGTTGGCAGGGTTCAAGTCATTCATAAATAAAACGCACTCGGTTTTAGGCCGAGTGTTTTTTTGTATCTTTTTTTAAGCTAAAACAGATTAAAAAACATTCTGTTAGACATCCCTTTTTTCTTTAAATGTGCCGAAAGAATTAATAGCAGCCGGGATATTTCATATTTCAATCATGTTTCCCCCTAATACTTCGTACAATAGGGTTGAGATTATCTCTTTAAAAAGGTTGGTGTCAAAATGAATCAAGAATTTATTGTTCCTGACCGGGATTATCAACATAGCAGGAATCATACTTTGAAAGTTTCCGGTTCAGAAACGCTCCAGGCTGCTCCTGACCAAGCCGTAATCACCCTTGGAGTTATATCCGAGGATGTGGACCCTCAGGTAGCTCAGCAGGCCAATTCTCAAGCAATAGCGAAAGTCATTGCATCTCTTAGATCCATTGGCATTCCAGAAGAGCAATTAAAAACAAGTGATTACAGAATTGATCCACAATATGATTATATCGAAGGAAAAGAATTGTTTAAAAACTATAAAGTCCAGCACATTATCCAGGCCAAAACGACTGACATTGAAAAAATAGGCAGCATAATCGACACAGCAGTCAGAAGTGGTGCCAATTCCATTACAAGCATTCGCTTTTCCTTATCCAATCCAGAAGCTTACTATAACCAGGCACTTTCGCTTGCTTTAAAAAATGCATACGAAAAGGCCCTTTCCATGGCTCGAACGTTAGGAATCTCATTGAATCCAGTCCCTAATCAGGTTGAGGAACTCTCAGAAACTTCGCCACCCGCCCTTTTCCAAACCAGTTCCTATACAAAAATGGCCTCTACCCCTATTCAGCCTGGAGAATTAAACATCACGGCCTCAGTAAGGGTAGAATATACGTATTAATCATTACTTATTCAATACAAAAACCCCCCTTCGGCAAATTTCAATGCCAAATGGGGGGCTCTTATTAAAAGACTACTGTTTTATTTTCATGAACAAGTACACGGTCCTCCAAATGCCATTTAACAGCACGGGCAAGTACCCTGCGTTCAGCTGAACGACCGACTTTCTTCATATCTTCTGCAGAATCACGGTGATCGACACGTTCAATATCCTGCTCGATAATTGGACCCTCATCCAAATCGTTTGTTACATAATGCGAAGTTGCCCCAATCAGCTTAACACCTCGATTATAAGCTCTTTCATAAGGTCGGGCCCCGATGAACGCAGGTAAAAACGAATGGTGGATATTGATGATTTTATTCGGATGTGCAGCCACAAAATCAGGCGTCAATATCTGCATATATCTTGCTAGTACAATTAGGTCGACATTAAATTCTTCCAGAAGTTTAAGCTGTTGTGCTTCCACTTCCTTACGTATGTCCTTATTAGCAGGAATATAATAAAAAGGAATGTTCATGGATTCGACAATTTGCCTCGTATCTTCATGATTACTGATGACAAGCGCAATATCAGCCAATAGATCCCCGCTTTGCCACTCCCATAGCAATTCCAGAAGGCAATGTGGCTCCTTAGAAACGAAGATTGCCGTCCTCTTTAAATCACTCACATAGTTAAATGTCCATTGCATCGAAAATTTTGTCGAAATTTCTTGAAAGGCTACTTCCATATCCAAAGCCTTTTCCTTTAAGCCCGGGCAATCAAATTCTATCCTGGTAAAAAAGGTGCCGCCCTCTGGGTTCATGGAATACTGGCTCAATTCAACAATATTAGCTCCATGTTCTTTAAGGAATGCCGTAACCGTCGCAACAATTCCTGGTTGGTCCGGACATTTTATAATTAAACGACCTCTATCTTGATTTTTCACACGAAATTCCTGTAACTGTTCTTGCACAAAGTTGCTCACTATTTTCCCAACTGCCCTTCTGCTATTTTGCTATATTATACTTCAACACATAGGCAAAGTTAAAGTCAGTCTATTCAGAAAAACCCTGCCTGAAGCTAACTTGCTCCCTTAACTTTTAGAATAATTGTGTTTTTTTATAAAAAAAGGTAACAAAAGAAGGCTCATTATCCTTCTTTTGTTACCTTTTTTAAAAGCTCTTTTTCGTTGTTGTTATCTACCACAATAATGTAATCTTCTGTTCCCTTAACAGAATAGATTTTCGATCCAACTTCAAAATAATTTGATTGATTTTCTTTTGGCATTTCATCTGGTTTTGTTTTCTTTTCTACTGTACCAATCTCTTCTCCAAACTCTTTACTCTTGTCTAGTTTATCTTCAGTTCCGTTATATTCTTTATTATTAACTATAACAATTACAGCAGAACTACCTGAGTCTGTGCTTTCTTGATTGCACCCAGTTAAAATAACTAGATAAACAATCAATAAAATAAAAAGTGCTTTTTTCATATTTGCCTCCAAAATAGAATTTTAAAATGTAATATATTTGATATTTTACCTTTTATTACTTTAACATTAAATTGAAATATTCAGAACAAATAGTATTAATTTATAAATATCGAATACTTACAACAAATACTTTCCATTAACTATATATAATTGTATAAGCAGGTCTTAGGTCTATTATGTTTTTGCATTTAGGCAATACATTATTCTTAGAATTTTGTCTCTTTTAATGAATGTATGTTAAGTGTAAATATCATACATTCAAATCTTTGATTTCATTGACCTCACGTTTATTCTCTTTATACTCAAAATAGAAGAAAAATCGTACATTCAAACCGCTGGTTGAAAAGGATTTATAGTTAAAGAAAGGTCGATGAAAGATGACTCAATCAAAAGACGTGCAGCAGTTAGAAGATATGACGGTAATTCAGTTAAAAAGGACTGAATTACCGTTTTTTACGTTTTAGAGAAATACCTAAAAAGAAGCCATTTTTACTGCATGAGTTAGATAACTATCCCAAAGAAATTAACCAATAATTAAAATTAATCCAATTCCTTCAATCCATATTAAAGGTTTACATATGGTGTGATTTCTCCATCTTTGTAATCTTTAATTATCGTTAAATCAAATGAAGTACAAATCAATATTATCCTCATTAATTTGCATATTAAAAAGGAATTAATCATTGAAAAGTCGGCATATTCAGGGTCGACTTTTTATTGATTTGGTTTATTTTTCCTGTAAAATAAGGTTATTCACGATCTCATTAGGGTATAGACCATTCTATTAGTTTTTTTCAAAGGGGGAAATGAAATAATCATGAAATTATCAGTTAAATTCATTCTAGTATTACTGATTATTCTTGGTCTTCTGTCCGGCTGTGCTGAAAAAGATCAGCTAGAGGATGGTAGTAAGCTGATCAATAAGGACCAGTTTGTATTCGCTGCCTCAGGTGAATTCAAGCCATTTAGTTACGTTAATGATGACATGACCGTAACAGGATTTGATATTGAAGTCGGAGAAGCAATCGCGAATGAACTTGGTCTAGAACCGGTCCCAAAGCGGATTAAATTTAAGGGAATCGTCGAGGGTGTCAAAACCGGTCGGGCAGATGCCGCGGTTGCCAGTCATACAATTAATGAACAACGAAGTAAACATGTTGCTTTTTCCACCCCGTATTACTACTCAGGTCCACAAATTTTCGTCCGATCCGATAGTGATATCAAAACAGTCGAAGATTTAAAGGGAAAGGAAGTTGCCGCTTCTAAAGGCTCCACATACGCAACCACAGCAGAAAAGTATACAACCAATGTAAAAACCTACGACAGTGATATCACCGCTCTTAAAGCATTAAGCGGAGGTCGTCATGATGCCGTTATTACCGACTTTGTAACCGGTAAAGAAGCGACCAAAGAAGGATTCGACATCAAAGGGCGTCAATTGATAGAACGCAGTGAGCAGGCCATAGTTCTACCGAATGATAACCCCCAGCTGCTGATACGCATTAATGAAGCACTTGAAAACCTCCGAGAAGATGGAACACTTGCAGCAATTAGCAAAAAGTACTTTGGGGAAGATATCACTACTAAACCTGAATAAAGATTGATAGAAAGGGAGTTTTTACATTGCCAAGCTTTTCTCATTTTTTTGATACATTATTTAGCTCATCGGATGTGTTTATCCGAGCCATGCTCCTCACATTGGAGCTTACGGTAGTTTCCATATTAGTAGGAATTATCATCGGGTTACTCTTCGCACTTTTAAAAATTTCTAATATAAAAATTCTTGCTTGGATTTCAGATACATACGTATTCCTGGTACGAGGAACACCGCTTATCGTACAGATATTTATTCTCTATTTTGGTATCAGCAATCTCTTCCTCCTACCAGACTTCTGGGCAGCGTCACTTGCCCTAGCCTTTCATAACGGAGCTTATATCTCTGAAATTTTACGCGGTACAATTCAATCCATTGACAAAGGCCAAATGGAAGCTGGACGTTCCCTTGGAATGAGCAATGCACTCGCATTAAGAAGAATCATCCTACCACAAGCCTTCCGACGCGCATTGCCGCCACTAGGCAACCAATTCATCATCGGACTGAAGGATTCATCACTAGCCGCCTTCATATCCATGAATGAGTTGTTTAACGTAGCCACTACGTTAGGTTCAAATAATTTTGATGAAATGACATATTTATTGATTGTAGCGGTCTACTATTTAATTCTTGTGGCATTCCTGACCATTATCGTCAATACATTTGAAAAGAAACTGTCCATTAGTGATCGATAGGGGGAATTGAAATGGAACAAAAAGAAATGATTCGCATTAGGAATTTAAATAAATCTTATGGAAACCTTCACGTGCTAAAAGATATTGATATGAAGGTATTAGATAGTGACGTTGTCTGTCTGATCGGGCCTAGCGGTTCCGGAAAAAGCACCCTGCTCCGTTGCTTGAACTACTTGGAGAAGAAAGACAGCGGACAAATCCTTATCGAAGGAACTGAAGTAGAGCCGGGTACCCACGATATTAATAAAATTCGTGAGAAAGTTGGAATGGTTTTTCAGCATTTCTATCTCTTTCCGCACATGACCGTACTCGAAAATGTTATTGAAGCACCGACTCACGTCAAAAAAATCCCTAAGGCCCAAGCCATCGAGGAAGCAAAAGCGCTACTGGCTAAAGTTGGGTTATCAGATAAAGCAGATGTCTATCCAAGCAAGCTCTCCGGTGGCCAAAAACAGCGGGTTGCGATCGCTCGAGCTCTCGCCATGAAGCCCGATATCCTACTCTTTGATGAGCCCACCTCTGCTCTCGATCCTGAACTTGTCGGTGAGGTACTAGCTACGATGAAGGAACTTGCCTTAGAAGGGATGACAATGGTAGTCGTTACCCATGAAATGAGCTTTGCCCGTGAAGTTGGGGATTGGATTGTCTTCATGCATAATGGACGGGTTGTAGAAAGTGGCCCACCAAAAGAATTTTTCTCCAATCCAAAAGAAGAGCGAACGAAGGAATTTTTACAAACAACGGTATTTTAACTATAATCCTTTATTAAGCAATGCAGGCTTGATTCCTGTATTGCTTATTTTTTATAAAAGTGATTCGATAAAACCCATCAATAGGTTTCGTTTTTTGTTTATTAAATACTAGTTAGATAGTTTCCTCACATAAATGATTAAAGTTTCAGGGATATTTCCGATCTGATTGTGCAAACTAAATACTAGATGAATTGTTTAAGAACGTATTCTAAAACCATGATTCCGGCTCGAACATGGAAAAATATCTGTATTTATGGTATATATACAGGTAAAATTAAAAGAAGTATATAAATGAAAGAGGTCGAATTCAGTTGGAAAATAACTCTTCGAATTTTATTAAAAATATTATAAAAGATGATCTAGAGTCCGGAAAACATGATCATATTATCACCCGCTTCCCTCCTGAGCCAAACGGATATTTACATATTGGGCACGCCAAATCAATTATTTTGAATTTTGGAGTGGCTGATGAATTTAATGGTAAAACCAACCTTCGATTTGATGATACCAATCCATTGAAAGAAGATATTGAGTATGTCAATTCTATCAAGGAAGATGTGAAATGGCTCGGTTACGATTGGGATAACCTTTTTTTCGCGTCCGATTATTTTGACGAAATGTACAAAAGAGCTGTACTGCTCATCAATAAAGGACTGGCATACGTCGATGACCTGAATGCCGACCAAATCCGCGAATATCGTGGAACGTTAACAGAGCCGGGAAAAGATAGCCCGTACCGCAATAGATCAGTCGAGGAAAACCTTGAGTTATTTGAAAAGATGCGTAGCGGCGAATTCGAGAACGGTACAAAAGTACTGCGAGCAAAAATCGATATGAGCTCACCTAACATCAATCTGCGCGATCCCGTTATTTACCGAATCTCCCATACAGAACACCATAATACCGGCGACAAATGGTGCATCTACCCAATGTACGCCTTTGCCCACCCTATTGAAGATGCAATTGAAGGAGTCACACACTCCATTTGTACGCTTGAATTTGAAGATCAACGCCCGCTTTATGATTGGATTGTTGAAAACTGCGAAATGGAAAGTAAGCCACAGCAATACGAATTTGGCCGTCTAAACCTGACAAATACCGTAATGAGCAAGCGGAAACTGAAGCAACTTGTCGATGAAGCCTTTGTGGACGGCTGGGACGACCCACGTATGCCTACCGTATCCGGATTACGAAGACGCGGTTATACACCCGAAGCTATTCGTGCATTCTGCCTTGAAATAGGCGTTGCGAAAACTAGCGGTGTCGTAGACTCTCAAATGCTCGATCATTTCGTTCGAGAAGATCTAAAACTGAAGGCGCCACGGACCATGGCTATTCTAAAGCCTCTTAAAGTAGTTATCACCAACTATCCAGAAAATGAAGTTGAATGGCTGGATGCTGAGGTCAACCCAGAAGTTCCGGAGATGGGTACGCGACAAATTCCATTCTCACGTGAAATATATATCGAACAGGACGATTTCATGGAAAATCCCCCGAAAAAGTATTTCCGTCTTTTCCCGGGCAATGAAGTCCGTTTAAAACATGCTTATTTCATTAAATGTGAAGAAGTGATAAAAGACGAAGCCGGAAACGTCATTGAACTTCGCTGCACTTACGATATTGAAACAAAAAGCGGCTCTGGTTTCACTGGTCGTAAGGTGAAAGGAACACTGCACTGGGTCGAGGCTACACAAGCTGTTTCAGCAGAATTCCGTAACTACCAACCTTTAATTTTGGATAAGGAAAGTGAAGAAGAAGAAGAAAAATCATTCTTGGAGCGGGTAAACCCTGAATCCATAGAAATTTTACAAGGGTTTGTTGAGCCCAACATGAAAAATGTTAAGCCTCAGGATAAATTCCAATTCTTTAGACACGGCTATTACAATGTTGATTCAAAACTCACTGCAGCTGATCACTTGGTCTTCAACCAAATTGTTGGATTGAAGAGTTCATTCAAGTTATAAAATCACTAAAAAGAACCAGATCCCTTATTGGAATCTGGTTCTTTTTCACTCTATACACCCTTGAGTCATTTTCTTTCATATAGTTTGATTCCTTGCTTGGAAAGTGCCTGCTTAAGAGTACTGTGAGTCGAAACGTGACTAAAATCCAATCCTAGCTGAATGGACATCTGTGCTACTTCAGGACGAATTCCGGAAATTGTAGATTGAATGCCTAATAAATTAAGGGTACTTATCAATTGATAGATTTGATGAGCAACCATCGTATCTAAAAGGGTCACACCCGATAAGTCGATAAATAAGTGAGAAACATTTTTACTAATACATTTGCCTGGAGTAGTATTCAAAATCCCCTTTGCCCGAAAGGTATCAATTTCCCCGATTAATGGCAATACCGCAATAGCATCAACAATAGGAATAACTGGAGCACCTAATTCATTAATCAGTTCCTGTTGCGCTAGTAAACGTTCTTTTGTCAAAAGATAATACTGCTCAGTGAACTCATGGTTCAATTGATCAAATGCGCTATTAATAAGCCGACTCCATCGGATAATTGTCCCCTTTGAAATCCCCGCATCAACCTGGAGCATATAGCCAGCGATAAAATCCCAGTATGCTCTCCGTACTTTATTAAGCGCTTCTAACACTTCGTATATGGGCGTATCCGACTCAACCCTACTTTTCGCTACCAATGTTGCCCACTGCTCCATAGTTTCTACAAAAACAGTTTTATCCTCTAGTAAGACACTTGTCACTGTCTTGATAGTCAACGTATTCTGCTTCCTAAGAATCTCCTCAACTTCTTCATGGGTATCAACTGAATAGATGGATCCATCTTGTTTCTCTCGTAAAGCCAGCCAGTTTTCCGTAATTGTGGAAGAGTGATCAAGGATGTATCGATATAACAATTCATCTTTTATATCCATTTGTGTTCCCCTATCTCAACTAATTATTTCATTGAAAAAAGCAACAATAAATCTCCATAGCCTTCCCGCTCCATTTCATTTCTAGGAATGAATCGAAGGGCGGCAGAATTGATGCAATAGCGCGTGCCCTTAGGACCAGGACCATCCGGAAAAACGTGACCAAGATGTGAGTCAGCTTCCCTGCTGCGTACCTCCGTCCGGGTCATCCGATGGCTTAGATCCATTTTTTCATTGACGCTTGCCGACATGATCGGCTTTGTAAAGCTTGGCCACCCACATCCGCTATCATACTTATTCCGTGAACTGAAAAGGGGCTCCCCTGAAACGACATCCACATAAATGCCTTCTTCAAAGTGATTCCAATATACATTATCGAAAGGTGGCTCTGTCCCATTTTCTTGGGTGACATGAAACTGACTCTCGGTTAAAGTTTCTCTGAGATGAGCTTTATCATTAGGCCAATTTTCTTTTATAAAAGCATCGCGTCCTGAGCTTTTACGATACAATGCATAACGAAATTGATTTTTCCGATAGAATTCCTGATGGTATTCCTCGGCCTCATAAAATTCCCCTGAGGGTAAAATACCCGTAATAATAGGCTTTTTAAACCGCCCGCTCATCATTAAATTTTCCTTTGATTGCTCCGCTTCCATTTTTTGCTGATCATTTAGAAAGTAAATTATTGCCCTGTATTGCTTACCTCTATCCGAGAACTGTCCACCATCATCTGTCGGATCAATTTGCTGCCAAAATATCTCTAATAGTTCTTTATAGGCAATGATTGATGGATCAAATACCACTTGAACAGCTTCTACATGATCAGTCGTACCTGAAATCACTTGTTTGTAACTGGGATTGACTACATTACCACCTGTATAACCCGATGTTACTTTAATAATCCCATCCATATCATCAAAGGGAGCAACCATGCACCAAAAACAACCTCCTGCAAAGATAGCCGTTTCACTCTTATTCATTGTCATCTCCACTCCCTTTTCATGGCTAGTTATGCTGTTTATGTATTATATACCAGCATGCTAATCCCCTTCAATTCCCATCAAGAAATAGGAGTTTCCCAATCCGCCGAATAATAAAAGGCACTTGGGATATACCCAAGTGCCTTGAATGTTAGTCAGTATATTGATGAGCTGTCTAATCCCGTGATTTAAAGAATCACACTGACGATGATTGCTGATAGAATGCTGACAAGAGTCGCACCGTATAGCAACTTCAAGCCGAAACGAGCCACAACATTACCTTGTTTTTCATGTAGGCCTTTAACAGCACCTGCAATGATTCCGATAGATGAAAAATTCGCGAATGAAACCAAGAAAACCGAAACGATTCCTATCGTCCTATCGCTCAAGGCTGCTGATGCATCCCCTAAGCTCAGCATGGCAACAAATTCATTAGTTACTAGTTTTGTCGCCATGATTCCGCCTGCAGTCACGGTTTCTGAAATCGGTATCCCCATGATAAAAGCAAACGGTGCAAAAATATACCCCAAGATGTCTTGGAAACTGATGCCGATAATCATATCGAATAAGCTGTTAATTCCTGCAATTAGTGCAACGAAACCAATTAACATCGCGGCTACAGTGATAGCAACCTTAAATCCATCCATGATATATTCCCCAAGCATTTCGAAGAACGACTGCTTCTCTGCCCCTTCTTCAACAGGGAGAATATCATCTTCATCCGTTACCGTATAAGGGTTAATAATGGATGCAATGATAAATCCACCAAACATGTTAATAACAATAGCCGTCACAACATACTTTGGTTCAATCATAGTCATATAAGCTCCGACAATCGACATCGATACGGTTGACATGGCTGACGCACAAAGCGTATACATACGTGATGGCGGAATGGAACCGAGTTGCTTCTTCAAGGTTATGAAAACCTCGGATTGGCCGACAATTGCTGATGCTACCGCATTGTAAGATTCCAATTTCCCCATTCCATTCACCTTACTAAGCAGGTAGCCGATCCACTTCATGACGAACGGAAGGATTTTGAAGTGCTGTAAAATCCCTATTAATGCCGAGATGAATACGATAGGAAGAAGGACATTTAAAAAGAACGGCGATGCTCCTTCGTTTACAATCCCACCAAATACAAATGTAATCCCTTCATTTGCCCATTCTAATAGTTTTCCAAAACCATCGGCAATCGAATTGATTATCACTAAACCAAACTTCGTATTTAATAATAGATAAGTTAAAATAAGCTGCATGATCACCATGAGGATAATCGGTTTAACTTTGACTTTCTTTCGGTCACTGCTTGCCAACAAGGCTAGTCCAAAAACAATAAGCAACCCTAAAATTGCTATCAGAAATTTCATGTATTCTGCCTCCACTAAGGTGAATTTTAATGATCGTGCATTAATAGTAGGATACCCTCAAAAATTTTATGCAAACGTTTTCTATTTAATCCATATTACATTACTTGTACGTACATCTTCAAATTTATATATTATACTAATATTTTTTCAAGTGCAATTATTTTCTCTCTTTTTCAAAATGGGAATTTACGGGAATGCTAACTCTCCAAACATAAAGAAAAGGCTCCTTTATATAAGGAACCCTCTCTTTACATGCTTTGATTCCTATCACAAACACTAAAGACGTATAGTTTTTTGCAGAAATGTTCTTATAAAAACCTCTACTTGCTATAAACAATTAGGCAACAGTGTTCACTTATCATCTATTCATAAAACATGTAGTTTACCGTAATCTATATGTATATATAATAATTTCTTTTAAGCTGCAGATTTTCTGGACATCACCGACGTGACTAATCCAGCTCCTCCTATGACAAGGATGATAAAAGATGTGGCCAAACCACCCACCCCTTGATAAAAGTTGATAACTTTACCTGCTAAAGAGTCTCCGCCTTGAAAGCCCCCACCGCTCGGCATCTCACCTGGAGTTCCAGATCCGTTAGGCCCCCCCTGAGGAGGTGTCCCCATATTACCCTGTCCACCATTAGGGGTCGTAGCGGTAGTTGAATCATCGGTCGCTGCCGTATCGCTATCCGTTGAATCTTCTGTTATCGAGTCATCAGTTGTAGCCGAGTCAGTAGTGTTGTTGTTAGTAGGCTGGCCCATCATCCTTTGTCCTGCCATCTCCTCCTGTGTGTCACCGCCATTCACATACATCATGATGCCGAAAACTGCTTGAACAACTAAAAGGACTGAAGCAACTATCCCAATCAAAAAGTGTAACTTACTAAATTTCACCATATACAATTCTCCTTCGTAACAAAATGTATTATTTCTTATAAGGAGATTATCTAAAAAGACCCTTAATTTTTCCTTAAGTGACTGGGAAAAATAAGAGTCTTTTTTATTTCTATATTTTAATAAAAAGTATTTTAAATCTATTTCTGTTATAGGTCTTTTTAAAACCATTATTTATTTTTTTGGTTTCTAGGAAAAGTTATTTCAAAACGAGTGCTTGTATTCGGTTCACTAGTCACTTTGATAGTCCCCTGGTGGGTGTTGACAATCCATTTAGCAATAGACAGGCCTAATCCTGAACCTTCATTTGCGGAGCGAGAATGCTCAATTTGATAAAATCGATTAAAAATCTTTGGAATCTCTTCCTGGGGGATGCCTTTTCCATTATCCTCTACAGAAAGAATAATCGAAGATGAATTTTTAACGCAGGAAATGGAAATTACACCACCCTCATCCGTGAATTTCATGGCATTATCCACTAATATTACCAGTAACTGGTGTATTCTTTCTTTATCGCCAAGGAAAACAACCTGATTAGGAGCATAACTAGTAATTGTTTTTTCTTCGAAAGAAGCTATATCCGTATACTGTTCCACAATTTCCAAAAGTAAGTCATCCAGGAAAAAGTTTGCCTTTTTGACCTCCATTTGATTCGAATCCGTCCGAGTCAAGGTTAAAAGACCATTTACCAGCTTATTCAACCTCCTGACTTCTTTAGATATAATCGATATATCAACCGCTTTTTCCTCGATTGTCGCGTTCGGTGATTGAAATAGCAAATCAGCTCGCGATTGAATGACGGCAAGCGGCGTTCGAATTTCATGTGAGGCATCCGAGACAAACTGCTGCTGCTGATCCCAAGATTTCTTGACCGGGATCAGGGCCCGCCCTGCCAGAAGATAGCCTGCACCTACCGCCACTAGGCTTCCAATTCCTCCACCAACAAACAATATGAGCAACAAGCGATCGAGCATTTCCTTTTCTGTATCCACATTCCTGATGAATTGTACGGCCATCTCTCCATACTCCGTATCGACCTTGGTGGAAAGAGCCCGATACGTGTATCCATTCACCGATATTTCTTCAATCTCATCAAAAATTTCAGGGAAAAATTGTTGTTCATTGACCTTAAAAAAATGATCCTCACTCAGTCTTGGCTCAATGATCGTTTCATCCGGTCCCCAAACGATGACACTCGGTCCCGGTCCTAAGAGAAACTCACCTTGCGGACGTCCGCCTGGCATTCCTCCATTATTGAAATCCCTGTAATCCTTTTTAAGTGAATCATTGACATCCTTATAGATCTGATTTTCAGTATAGAAATAAATCGTTCTGCTTAATATGGCTATTAAGACAATAAAGACGACAGAATTCAATAATGTTAGTTGAAGCCGCGTTTTTTGGAACATAATGATCCCCTTATGGTTGTTTTAGCATATAACCAATACCCCGAACAGTTTGAATATCTTTATGATAATTGAAAGGTTCCAATTTTTTTCTAAGGTGATGGATGAACACTTCCACAATGGCAATCGTCGTATCTGAATCAAACCCCCAAATGCGGTCGAAAATCTGCTCACGGGTCAATATTTTCCCATTATTTTGAATTAGGTACTCCAATAATTCAAACTGTTTCAAGGTCATTTTAATGACCTTTCCATCAACCAAAATATCCTTTTCCTTTTCCAACAGTTCAATATTACGGTATTTCACTTGCTGCTCAAGCGATATAATGCCACTCCTTCGAAGCAGGGCACGAATCCTGGCCTTAAGTTCCGGTGCCTGAAACGGCTTGACTAAATAATCATCGCCACCCATTTCCAATCCTCTGACACGATCCTCAAGCGCATCTTTTGCCGTCAAAAACAAGACACTTGTATCTATTTTTGCATCCCTGATTTTCCGTACGATTTCAAATCCATCGATTCCCGGAAGCATTACATCCAAAATGATGATATCGTATATACTTTGCTTGGCCATGAATAGACCATCTTCCCCATTATCTGCTGTATCGACTTCATATTCATCCGTCAAAATTTGTCGGATCGATTCTAATAATGAAACATTATCTTCTACCACCAAAACCTTCATACAGGGTACCTCCCAACCGCTTCAATTGTGATATATGTTGATTTTATCCTTTTTCATATGCAAAAGAAAGCGGGCTTTTAATCGCCTGCTTTCTCTCAAATTGTATGTTCATTCGTGACGCAGTGCTTGGATTGGATTTAGCTTGGATGCCTTATTCGCAGGAAATACCCCAAAGACAACACCGATAAATATGGAGAATAGGAAGGCCATCATGGTCACCGACCACGAATAACTGATTGTTAAGCTTGAAACAACTGAAACCAATTTAGCGATTCCAAGCCCAATTCCTACTCCTAATAACCCACCTAAGCAGCTCAAGACAACCGCTTCAATTAAAAATTGAAGTAGAATGGATTTCCTGTTCGCCCCAATAGCCTTTCTGATTCCAATCTCTTTCGTCCGTTCTGAAACGGATACCAGCATTATATTCATAATTCCAATTCCACCTACAAGTAATGAAATACTTGCGATACCACCAAGCATGAGCGTAAACGTATCTGACACCGAGCTCATTGTATCCATTAAATCCTCTTGATTGGACACGGAATAGTTATCACTCTGGCCTGGGAATAATGTCGTCATTGTACCTTGTACTTGATACATCGCACGCTCTACAATATTCTCGTTCTCTGCTTTTAAATACACTGTTCCGATGGTCGTGCTACTCGTAGCACGCTTTGCAGTTGTGATTGGCGCAATGATTACATCATCACCACTTGATCCCATCGAGGTACCTACTGATTTCAACACGCCGATTACTCGATAGGAAACACCGCCAATAAGAACGTTTTGATCCACCGCTTTTTGATTTTCAAAAAGCGTGTCAGCCGTATCAGACCCTAAGACAACCACCTTAGAGCGTAATTCTGTTTCCATATCCGTTAAAAAACGGCCTTGGCTAAGCTCTAAATCCCTCACTGAAATATAGGAGGACGTCGTACCGGTCATTGAAACCTGTGTAGAATTTTCACCGTTTTTAGCATAAACACGGCCTGTGACCACAGGTGCAACTTCTGATATCCCGCTCAGGTCTTTAAACTGTTCAATTGTGTCATCCGTCAGCTCTACAGAATCTGTATCTGAGACACTGACCGTTAACAGGTTAGTCCCCAAGCTATTGATCTCCTCCTGAACGGACTGTGAAGATCCCTGCCCAATCGAAACAAGAACAATCACGGAGGCCACTCCAATAATAATTCCAAGCATAGTTAAAAAAGCACGGACTTTATTGGCTTTAATACTGCGTATAGCCATCTTCATTGATTCGCTCAGACTCAATCCAATCACCTCCGTTTTCAAATAACTGACCATCATGTATCCGAACGACCCGTGTTGCCTCTTTTGCAACTTCCAAGTCATGGGTAATCAAAATGATTGTTTGTCCCTTTTCATTAAGATTCTTCAGCATTTGCAGTACTTCCTTACTTGTTTTACTATCAAGAGCTCCCGTCGGCTCATCTGCCAATAAAACAGGAGGGTTACCTGCAAGGGCACGGGCAATCGCAACCCTTTGCTGCTGTCCACCTGAAAGTTGGGTTGGTAAATGGTTCATCCGGTCATTGAGGCCGACCTTATCTAGACAGGCATTGGCAACTTCTTTTCTTTCCTTTACACTTACACCTCGGTAAACAAGGGGAAGTTCGACATTTTCCAGCGCCGTCAATTTCGCTAACAGGTTAAAGTTTTGAAAGATAAAGCCAATTTTTATGTTTCGAATGGCGGCTAGCTCATTATCTTTCATCTTTTCTACTTCTTTTCCATCCAAAAGATATTCACCTGTGTCGGGCTTGTCGAGACAGCCAATCATATTCATAAACGTAGATTTCCCTGAACCAGAGGGTCCAATGATAGAAACGAAATCCCCTTTATTTATTGTAAGACATACTTCTTGCAGCGCCTTGACGGTTTCACCGCCCAATTCATACGATTTGGACATGTTTTTAATTTCAATGATGGGTGTCGTCATGTTACTGACCTCCCCTGCCGCCGCTTGGCATTTCATTGCCGCCCGGCATTCCGCCACCGCTCGGCATTCCAATTCCACCACCGCCTTGGCCTCCTCCCATTCCACCGCCACCTGTAGAGCTTTCATTGGAAATGGTAATAGGCAAGGAAACATACTGACCTTCTTCAAGTCCAGATGTTATTTCGATATACTTATCATTACTAATACCCGTCTTAACCACTGTCTTTGTAGTATTAGTTGTTGCATCTTCTGTTGAAGCGGATTGTTGGATATTCACATACTTCTCTTCTCCATCGATTTGGACTGCTTCAATTGGAACATAAAGAACATCTTTTACACTATTCGTCACAATACTCACTTCTGTCGACATCCCAATTTTTATATCTCCTGGTTTGTCAATTTTAATCGTTACATCGAAAGAAGAAACACCATTCTCATATGTACCTTCTTTTGCTACACTTGTTACTTTCCCTGTGAATGTTTCATCTTCAAAAGCACTAGCTGTAATTTCAACTGTTTGTCCTTTCTTAACACTTGAAACATCTAATTCATCAACACTGATCGTTGTTTTTAATTTTTTATAATCCGTCACATGGGCAACCACTTCACTACTTGAAACACGATCCCCTTCTTCTACATCCAACGTAGTTACTGTTCCATCAAATGGGGCAGTTATTGGGTCACTTCCATCCGTGAAGGTAATAAGTTCATCACCTTTTTCAACTATTTCATTTTTCTCTACAAGGACTTCATCGACTTCATCCGTTACGGAAGATGTGATGTCCTCGCTATTTATCGCAGCAACCGAACCGGAACCACTGATTTGAACTTCAAGGTCTCCCTTTTCAACTGTAGTTGTCATCGCCTTAGCAATAACGGGCTGACCATTGTCCTTCATAAAGAACCAAATGCATCCCCCTATAGCTACCACTAAAACTGCCCCTATCGTTATCCACTTTTTCATCATTTTGCTCCTTTCAGATTTCCTTGATTGAAATCAGTATCGTGAAAGAAGCTTAATTTTTCCTTAAGGATTGTTTTTAATTTTCATGGAAGACTGTGTTAAGCAAACGCTTCCCTTTTCATTACCTTTTTAATAATTAACACTACGTCGGACGAAAAAACATTTATTTGAAAATTTTAAATTTACAATATATTCTAATAAATATATACTATAACTGTTATCAGATACATTGAGTGATGAAAACCAAATTCATATTCAAAGGGGGAACCACATTGGCATTGAACGATTCAGGAGCAAAAGAATCTCAAGTAAGCGCCTCCACGGATTACACCCAGATTGTCCAATCACCATCATTTCAAGAACTCCTAAGAAAAAAACGCAATTTCATCGTCCCACTTTCCATTTTTTTTATGGTCTTTTATTTCACCTTACCTATCTTAACTTCCTATTCTAAAGTTCTTAACTCTTATGCCTTTGGAGCAATCAGCTGGGCTTGGATTTTTGCCTTCGCGCAATTTATCATGACATGGACCCTATGCATTCTCTACTCCAAGAAGGCTGCGACTTTTGACCAATTAGTTGAAAAAATCGTGAAAGAAGCGAAAGGGTAAAGGTGAATATACAATGAATACACTTGCTTTTATTTTATTTTTAATCATTGTTGGTTTAACATTAGTCATTACCTACTTTGCTTCACGTCGCACTAAAACAACGGCTGACTTTTATACGGCAGACAGCAGCCTTACTGGATGGCAAAATGGCTGGGCTATTGCCGGTGATTATATGTCCGCCGCTTCATTTTTAGGAATCGCTGGAATGGTCGCGCTCGCTGGATTTGATGGTTTTTTCTACAGCATCGGTTTCCTAGTCGCTTACCTGGTCGTTCTTTATATCGTGGCCGAGCCTCTTCGTAACCTTGGTAAGTACACACTTGCAGACATGATTGCTGCACGTTTTAATGAAAAGAAGGTGCGCGGTGTCGCTGCCCTGAATACCATTTCCATTTCAACCTTTTATATGATTGCACAGCTTGTCGGTGCAGGTGCCCTTATAAAGCTATTGCTTGGAATCGATTATCTATACTCCGTTATCATTGTAGGTATTTTAATGACCGTCTACGTCGTCTTTGGAGGTATGACTGCTACCAGTTGGGTACAAATCGTAAAAGCTGTTTTATTGATGGCTGGAACATTCATTATCTCGGTTATTGTACTGGCGAAATTCGACTTTAGCGTTATGGAAATGTTCAGGCAGATGAAAACAGCAACCCCTCTAGCCGGGGATTTCCTCAATCCAGGTAACAAATTTAAGGATCCATTGGATACCTTATCACTCAATTTAGCACTTGTACTCGGTACAGCTGGATTACCTCATATCCTGATTCGTTTCTTTACGGTAAAAGACGCTATCACCGCTAGAAAGTCCGTTGTATATGCAACTTGGATCATTGGAATATTTTATATCATGACCATTTTCCTTGGCTTTGGAGCAGCAGCTTTCGTTGGATATGACAAAATCATTGCCTCGAATGCGGCTGGAAATATGGCCGCTCCTTTGCTTGCCGAAGCTATTGGCGGTGACTTCTTATTCGCATTTGTGTCAGCTGTTGCTTTCGCTACCATTTTAGCGGTTGTCGCAGGTCTCGTTCTATCCGCAGCCTCTGCATTTGCCCATGACTTTTATGGCCATATTATTCGTAAAGGTCAAGCCACTGATAAAGAACAAGTGGTTGCTGCTCGTTGGGCATCGATCGGAGTATCCATTCTCTCCATCATCCTTGCTTTATTTGCTCAAAACATGAATGTAGCCTTCCTTGTGTCACTTGCCTTTGCCGTCGCTGCCAGCGCCAATCTACCAATTATTATCTTCACGGTATTCTGGAAACGTTTTAACACAACTGGAGCTGTCACAGGTATGCTCGTAGGTCTGATTAGTTCTTTATTACTTGTGTTTCTAAGCCCTAATGTCTGGTCTCCAGTAGAGAACGAGGCTATATTTGTTGGGGAACCACTATTCCCACTAGCTAACCCTGGCATCGTCTCCATCCCAATTGGTTTTATCGCTGCAATCGCCGGAACACTGTTATCCAGCAAAAAAGCTGATGCCAAAAAATATGACGAAATCGTCGTAACAGCTAACACGGGAATAAAAGATTCTATTTAAAGTTTTTTGACCTATTAAAATTTTATAGTGTAATTATGAGAAGTATAATCCTTTTATCTTCCCAACCAATATAAAAGGAGAGGCAGCTATTCCTAACTGCCTCTCCTTTTTCTGCATCTCAATTATAATTTTGTTCTCTACCTGTTTCTCGAAGATTGAAAACCCTCAGGATTAATTCTTAAAGCAATAAAAAAGAGGGATAAAGATATATCTCTTCATTCCCTCTAGTTTCTCATTCTCAATTTCCTTCTATTATATTTAGTTATCAACTGATTTATAACTTCTGCAAAGATCAGTCCCAACGCAATCGCCCCTGCCAGCATGAATGCCTTGGTAGCCAACTGAACAGCTATATTAAAATCATTTTCTACAAAATGCTTCATTGCGTCATAAGACAAACCCCCTGGTACGAGCGGGATGATTCCTGAGACATTAAAAACCGTGATTGGTGTTTTATACCTTTTAGCAAAATACTGACTGATTACTGCTACCATAAATGCAGCAGCAAGCGTTGCAATTATGCTATTTATCTCATTTTCGACCAAAAAAAAGTATAAAGCCCACCCTAGCATCCCTACACAACCGCATTGAATCAATGAATTTTTCGGTACATTAAAAATGACTCCAAAGGCGGCTGAGGCAATGAAACTTGTAATAAGCTGTGCAAACATCCTTTTTCCTCCCCTAAAATCATAAAAGAACAAATGCAACCGATATTCCTGTTCCAATGGCTAAAGCAGTTAAACCTGCATCTGCCCCCTTGGACAGACTGGAAACTAAATGCCCTGCAATTAAATCCCTGACCGCATTCGTAATTAACAGTCCTGGCACCAGCGGCATCACCGCTCCAATAATTATAGTATCCAAGTTACTACCCACACCGATTTGGACAAACAACATTGCTACTAATCCCACTACTAGTGAGGCTATAAATTCAGCAAAAAAGCGAACCTCCAATAACCAATGCAAGTAAAGCAGACAAGAAAATCCAAGTCCTCCGGCTATACAAGACCAGATAAAATCACTCCATTGCCCTTGAAACATGATTAAAAAACAACCGCTCGCAATAAAGGCAGCGAAAACCTGAACCCACAAGGGATATCCCATACCTGCCTTTTCAATTTGTTTTAATCGGGAAAAAGCTTCCTGTGGCGTCATTTCCTTACTAGAAATGCTTCGAGATATACTGTTAACAAGCGTTACCTTGTGTAAATCCGTGGACCGTTGGGAAACTCGAATTAATTTTGAGGCTGGGTGCATACCATCCAGAGAAAAAATAATCCCTGTCGGCGTTGAAAAGCTGTGTGAATCCTCGCATCCAAATGCAGCCGCAATTCTGACCATCGTATCTTCTACCCGAGAGGTTTCTCCTCCGTTTTGAAGCATTATTTTCCCCGCAAGCAAACATACATCTATAATTTCATTGTAATGTAACTGATCATTCATTATATCCTCTCCATCACTTTTAACGTACGAGCTTATATCGGGTAACAAACTTACCAGTTTAAATCCATCTCATAATAGCCCAATTTTCATGAAAAGGATATAAAAATATTTCCTCATTTAATTAATTATTTCCACCAATGTCGTTCTGACTGTCTTAGTTCCAGTATTCCCTTTATTCAATGCTAAAACCGCTTAGATAATTGAATGATTCGGTAGTTCTCTATTGTCCAATAGGAGAGGAATAGTTCGGCAACACTTTTTTCTACAATAAAAAAGGAATGCGGCACAAAACCTGCATCCCTCTTTATTGTTAGTTATTGCTGACTCTTTTATATTGTTAATTTCACCGGTTTGAATGTACCAGTGCCCTGCACTACAATATTGGTGCGTTGCACTGAAATTTAAGACCCCAGCATCTACCTCTATATTACTTTTTGAATAAACGCATCTACTGTTTTATTAAACAAACCACTTTCTTCTATAAAAGGGCAATGACAACTATCTTCAAAAATAACAAGTTCAGAATTCGGAATGTTCTTCTCCAAATGTACTCCTGCCGCAACAGGAATGACCTTTTCATGCCTTCCAAAGCAGAGAAGTGTAGGAACGGTAATTTCAGGCAAGAAATCACGATAGTCAACAATTGATTGATCAAATAGGATGGCACTGGCAATGGATGCCGGCATTTTCGTTACTTCCTCAAGCATCCAGTTTGCATCCCCTGCGGATAATTCATCTTTAAACATAGATGTAAGAAAGCCTTGTAAAAAGTGGGAACGATTCGTTTGAATCTCAGTCATGAAGGCAATCAATGTGTCGATATCAAAAGCCCCAATATCAAAATCGGGCCATTTAAAATCTGATGCCAATTCATCCACAATTACAGTTGAATGGACATTATCCTCGCCGAATTGCTTGAGATAATCCCATACGACGAAAGCCCCCATAGACCAGCCTACTAGTATGACATCCTTTAATCCTTGTTTATCAATGAACGCATGAAGATCTTTTGCATAAACAGAGACCGTATTTCCGTTATGAACGTGGGTTGACTGACCATGGCTTCTTAAATCAAGGAAGATAGTTCTGTACTTCTCTGAAAAGTACGGAAGCTGTCTTGTAAAGAACCGACTACTCATCCACACTCCGTGGATAAAAATAATCGGCCTCCCTTGACCCTTTTCTTCATAATATAACTGGACGTCCTTTTCAACCTCAATAAATGCCATCGTAACCCTCCTCCACAACATTTTTACAAATAATTCCTTCTTATTATTTATTGCGTTTCATCTTTTAACATTCCTTCCTATAAAAAAATATTGTCAAACTTCATTCTAGAGCTGATAATGAAGTTTAATATTTATTGACACCTTCATCCTGAAAGGACGGAATTTTTCATGAAGAGCTTTTTTAAAAACTATCGATCCTCTTTAGTATTACTCTCTGCAATTATTATTGGTGGGATAGCGGGCGTCGTTTTCGGTGAGAAAACCTCAGTCATACAGCCTCTAGGGGACTTATTTCTAAATCTAATGTTCACAATCATCGTTCCATTGGTATTTTTCAGCATTTCTTCTGCTATTGCTAATATGAGCGGGATGAAGCGTCTCGGGAAAATCATGGGCAGTATTGTTGTCGTTTTCCTGACTACAGCCGCTTTAGCTGCCGTAATTGGTTTTATTGGGACAACTATTATTAATCCTTTGGAAGGCACTGATACGACAGCTATTAAAGAACTGATGGAAAGCAGTTCCTCTGAAGAAACCATTGAAGAAGTTTCTTTCCTTAGTCAACTGGTTAATACTGTAACCGTGTCCGATTTTCCAGAACTGTTTTCTAGAAGCAATATGCTTCAACTTATCGTTTTCTCTGTATTAATTGGATTATCCACCGCACTGGTCGGCGAGAAAGCGAAACCGATTACTGAGTTTTTAACAGCGGGTACAGCTGTTATGATGAAAATCGTAAAAATTGTTATGTACTATGCACCAATAGGACTTGGCGCTTATTTTGCGGCTATTATCGGCCAGCTAGGACCGCAGATTTTAGAAGGCTATGCACGTGCCTTCATTCTTTATCTAGTTTTAGCTTTAATTTATTACTTCGGCTTTTTCACCCTATATGCCTTTATCGCCGGTGGGAAAGAGGGAGTTAAACTATTTTGGAAAAATGCCTTCACACCATCTATTACAGCCATTGCTACCTGTTCAAGTGCCGCGTGCATTCCGGTCAATTTGGAAGCCGTCAGAAAAATGGGTGTGCCAAAGGACATCGCAGAGACGGTCATCCCGCTTGGAGCCAACACTCACAAAGATGGTTCTGTATTTGGCGGGGTGTTGAAAATTGTTTTCCTATTCAGCTTATTTGGCAAAGATATGACAAGCATCTCCAGCATTTTAAGTATACTGGCTGTTGCCTTTTTGGTCGGCGCTGTTATGGGGGCCATTCCTGGAGGTGGTATGATAGGAGAAATGTTGATTCTAAGTGTATTCGGCTTTCCTGTTGAAGTTCTGCCGATTATTGCTGTTATCTCCACGATTATCGATGCACCTGCTACACTACTTAACTCAACAGGAAACACCGTTTGCACCATGCTTGTCACACGACTAGTCGAGGGGAAAAACTGGTTAAAACAGGCGTTTGTTAAGGAAGATTCTGTGGTGTGATTATCTGATATCGAACTGACTCCAAGACAATCTGGAGTCAGTTTTTTTACTATTTTTAACAATTGTCTTTCTAGTAGTTTTTTTATCGGCAAGGAGTTCTGTATCCTTACATAGAATTAAAGAATGAGGAGGGATTTAATGTTAAAATGGTTGCCTGCTGTAATCCTTTTCATGGGACTGCTATATATTTTCTTTATACCTGAAGAGCCTTTAGTAATAAAAATTCTTTTCAAGATTATTCCTATGTTATTGATTTTGCTTTATGCCTACACGAAAAATGAGGGAAAACGGACTCGATATCAATTCTTAATTCTTCTCGGTTTACTCTTTTGCATGCTTGGAGATGGCTTGTTGATCTGGTTTGTCATTGGTCTTTCCGCCTTCTTAATCGGTCATCTTTTCTATATTGCCGCATTCCTCAACACATGGAGCTTTTCATGGATTCGATTTGCAACCATTCTTCCCATTGCTGGCTATTCCACTTGGATAGGCCGTGAAATTGTACTTTCTTTGATTGAAAAAGGTGAAAACAGCCTAATCATTCCTGTCATTTGCTATGTTACGGTAATATCTCTCATGGGATGGGCGGCATTTATGACCGGAAATGTAGCCGCCATTATGGGGGGATTGCTGTTCGTGATTTCTGACTCCATTTTATCCTGGAACAAATTTGTTGATGATATTACCTTTTCTGGCCCACTGATTATGTTAACCTACTATACAGCTCAGTTTTTCATCGCTAACAGCATCAGCTCGAAACCTGCTTTCCTTTCATCGAGCAACCGGAAAAATGGGCGAGCTATCGCCAGCAAATTCTGAGCTAAGCCGTTCCACATGAAACAATTCCCCACGAATAAAAGGCATTCACAGTTCTAATTAAACTGTGAATGCCTTTTTTCATCCATTAATTTTCTTAATGAAAACTACTTTTAAATAGTTACCTTCCTTATAATCCGAACTTGTTTTAAAATCTGCCGGCAATGAAAACTCTTCCATGAGTTCATATTTACCATTCATTTCTCTAAAGGCTGCCTCAATAAAGCTTTTAAATTTCTTCATGTCAAACGTACTGCAGTTGGTTGACGCTATAATGACCCCATTGTCTTCTGTTATGGAAATAGCATCCTTCAATAGATTCGTATAGTCTTTTCCGGCACTGAAGGTGAATTTCTTTGACTTGGCAAAGCTGGGTGGATCAAGAATGACCATATCAAATTTCAGAGCCTTCTTAACTGCATATTTAAAATATTTAAATACGTCCATCACGACGATATTCTGCGTTTCAGGATCTATCTCATTCACACTGAACTGTTCAATCGTTTTCGGTAAACTGCGATTCGCCAGGTCCACACTAGTCGTTTTAACGGAACCGCCTAAAGCAGCAAATACAGAAAATGCTCCTGTGTAAGAGAACATATTCAGCACGGTCTTTCCTTTTGCATATTTATCTCGAATCGTCCTTCTAACCTCACGCTGATCAAGGAAGACACCGACCATGGCCCCATCATTCAAATATACAGCGAAACGGACCCCATTCTCCTTGACAAGAAGCGGAAATTCCGGCTGCTCCCCCATAACAAAATCGTCTTCATCTACATATTGACCCTTTGTATCAAAGCGTTTCTTCTGATAAATGGACTTGACCTCGACCGTATTCTGCAGGGCCTTAATGATATAGTCTTTAAACGAATATATCCCTTTGCTGTACCAACTAATGACGTAGTGACCATCGTAATGATCAATAATTAACCCGCCAATCCCATCTCCTTCTCCATTGAACAAACGGAAAGCAGTAGTTTCTGTATCTTCAAAAAATGGCTTTCGGTAATCATACGCTGTTCTGATTTTTTCATTGAAAAATGATTGATCAATTTTATCATTCTCCTTTTGAGTCAATACCCAGCCATAGCCTTTATTCTGTTTCCCATAATACCCCTTTGCTAAAAACCGATTGTTCTCGTCAACCAAACGCACTAAAGACCCCTCATCTTGAAGGTCATTGAGATTGCCAATCGACTCTTTCGCAATCAAGGGAAAGCCTTTGGCGATTTTATTTACAAACTTAGCTTTCACTTTTATATCTATTTCTTTTCCCATATATATATCATCCTATCTATGCTATTGCTTTCCTCCCCATTTTACCCTAATCCCTTTATAAATAAAAACCAGCCTGGTTCCTTCACCAGGCTGGTTTCCTAAAAATCTTTGACTATGATACTTCTAAATGAAGATCTCCTGGTTTTACTTTACCCATCATCTTCAATACTCGATGTAAGGCGAGGGTGATTACAGCTGGCAAGACCATACCCACCGCCACATAAACCAGGAACGTGTACAACCCTTGCCCTGTAATGATAGCAATCGGGGCAATCAATGAACTTAAGCCCATTCCTCCAAGCTCATACGGTACTTGGAAATCGAATGCCAACGTAGCGATTGGAGCACAAATGATTGCCGCTACAAATGGCGGGACGACATATAATGGTTTTTTGATTAAGTTAGGAAATTGAACTTTCGGCGTAACAACCATCTGTGCAAGGAACCCACCCATATCATTATCTTTATAAGACATCACAGTGAACCCAACAAATTGAACGGTACATCCGATTAAAGCTGCCGCACTAGAAACAGGATCTAACTGTAGGGCTATCGCTAGAGCAGCGGAAGAAGCTGGTGTCATCAATAATATGCTCCATACTAATGCAATGACCATGGAACCAATTAATGGAGAACCTTCGACCTGCGCTGTAATTTGACTGCTTAACCATGTCAGGAACGGTGTCGTAACAAGCGCTAGACCATATCCAGAAACCCCACCGACAAGTACTGCAGCCAATGGAATGGCCATAATATCCAATTTCGTTTTACCAATTAGACGCTTACCTACATATGTTGCGATTAATGCTGCCAAAACTGCACTTAGTGGCTGACCCGTAACAATCGTAAAGACACCCTCAGCAGTTCTGTTAATGGCAGCGCCACCTACTGCACTTGAAGCCATGGCACTAAAAATAATTAATGAATTTCCTCCTAGCTGATAGGCGATACCTGCTCCTAAAGCTGGGGCTAGTAAGACCTTTGCGGCCCCACCTATTGCCAGGAGGACCTCCCAATCTAAATATCCCCCTATGGATTCAAACAATAACCCGATCCCTAGCGTAACCAAAACTGCATTAGCTATCCCTGTTGATGCCTTGTACATTCGATCGTTGATGTATTCTTTCCTGCTCACTTAATTTCCACTCCTTATCAATTATCAGAATATTCAATTTAATAAATAAAAAAAAAAAAAACCTGTTATTTGGAGGGTACACCACTTGTTTTTACTTGAGCGTCTTGTTATAAAGTTCACAAGCAAGGCTCAAACAATTCCACATAATCAATCCCACTAACATAATAAGAGAATAATAATATGAAGTAATTCATTTGAATTACTACTCATCTAATTCCCCGCCTCCGATAATGTCTGTTCGTATAATAACATGAATTTTCTGATAATGTAAGCAGTATTTTTATTCTAGTAAAATAAAAACGCTTACAAAAATGGAGTATATATTACTTTTATGTACAATTAAATCTAATAATGTATTATTTTAAAATAAATTAATCTTTTTATTATTAAAAACTCTAAAGTATCTGCTTTTCAACCTGAATAGTCAGTACATTATTTCGATATAGGTTTCCAGTATTTACATCTCTTTTAATAAAGAAAGAGAACCCAATTAAATTGGATTCTCTTCCAGACTATGGTTTAAATGTGGATCTTTCATAAAGCTATTTAAAATTCCCTTACGCCTAGCTTTTAACTTTTCTTCTATTGAAAACCTTCCAAAGTTGCAAAGGTGTCTCTCAGGAATTGATAAAATAGTTTCTCCGTGGGCATTAACTCCCTTTCAGTTGGAATAATAACACCTACAGCCCTAGTTACGGATGGTTCATCCAACGGCAGTCTAACTGTAAAACGAGGCAAGCTGTCAATCAGAGAGATTTCTGGTATTAAGGTTACGCCAAGCCCTGCTGCCACTAGACCTTTTATAGCATCAGTATCTTTTCCTTCAAATGCAACTTCTGGCTCGAAACCGTGCAGTTTACATGCCTTCATGACAATATCACGTAAAACATACCCCTTAGGATATACGATGAACGGATTTCCTTGAAGTTCATTTAAGTTTAATGACTTCTTCAAGGCCAAAGGATGGCTTTCTGACAAAAGAGCAACTAAGTTCTCAATAAATAGAGTTTCTCCGTGAATTTTCTTTTCGTTCATCGGTAGAGGTCCAATTAAGGCCATATTAATATTTCCTTTTATAACAGAATCGATCAGGTAGCGATATGAACCTTGTTTCAAGGTGAACTTCGCTTCCGGGTAAATCTCTCTGAAATCAGAAATAACCTTTGGCAATATATAGGAAGCTAAACTACTTGGAAAGCCAATACGAATTGTCCCTTTTTCCGGATTTAAGCTCTCAGCCAGCTCACGCTTTGAACGATCAATGATATCCATAGCTTGTTCCATATTCGCTAGAAATGTATGTCCTATAGGCGTCAGCTTAATCTTCCGGCCTTCGCGGATAAATAAAGGCACACCTAATTCTTCTTCTAAATTATAAATTTGACGACTGACTGCAGACTGGGCAACATGCAAAGCCACTGCTGCTTCCGTCATATGTTCACGCTTTGCCACTTCAATGAAATATTCGATTTGTCTTAATTCCAATGTAAGCTCCTTCTTTCATATCAAAACAGCATGTTATTTATCTAATATTCAGATTGTTTCTTTCAAATTTAAATTATATCATGAAAGTATCACATAAAAACCTATATATATATTCAAATATATTTTCATGACTTTATTACCAAAAAAGGGGAGAAATATTAATGACAACGACACATGAAGTTGAGCAAGAGGAATTACAAGTTGCCAAAGAGTTTGTAAGTCAAGTATACGCACAGGTAAAGGAGCGTAATCCTCACGAAAGTGAATTCCATCAAGCCGTAAAAGAAATATTTCTTTCATTAGTACCAGTATTTTCAAAACACCCTATTTATATGAATAGTGGGATTTTAGAAAGACTCGTTGAGCCAGAAAGAATGATTACCTTCCGTGTCTCTTGGGTTGATGACCTAGGAAATGTACAAGTCAACCGTGGTTTCCGCGTGCAATTCAACAGTGCTATTGGGCCATTTAAAGGCGGTCTACGCTTTCACCCGACAGTAAACTCAAGTATTATCAAGTTCCTTGGTTTCGAGCAAATCTTTAAAAATTCTCTTACAGGACAGCCAATTGGCGGAGGAAAAGGCGGATCTGACTTCGATCCAAAAGGAAAATCAGACGCTGAAATCATGCGTTTTTGCCAAAGCTTCATGTCAGAACTGGCTCGCTATATCGGTCCGGATACAGACGTACCGGCTGGGGATATCGGAGTAGGGGCTAGAGAAATCGGTTATCTATTCGGTCAGTATAAAAAGATCCAAGGAAGCTACCATGCGGGTGTTTTAACTGGTAAAGGCATAAGTTACGGCGGAAGCTTAGCCCGTACAGAAGCGACTGGATACGGGACGGTTTACTTTGTCGAAGAAATGCTAAAAGACAAAGGATTACAGTTCCATGGTAGCACAGTTGTTATTTCAGGATCAGGTAATGTATCCATTTATGCCATTGAAAAAGCTACACAGCTGGGCGCTAAAGTTGTAGCATGCAGCGACTCTAATGGGTATATATATGACAAAAATGGTCTGAACCTAGATACAGTTAAACGTTTAAAAGAAGTAGAAAGAAAACGTTTGAGTGAGTATGTCGATGCTCATCCCGAAGCTGAATACAATGAAGGAAGCTACGGAATTTGGTCTGTACCATGCGATATCGCCCTTCCTTGTGCAACACAAAATGAAATTGATGAAGAAGCAGCAAAATTGCTTGTTAAAAACAACGTGAAAGCAATCGGCGAAGGTGCTAACATGCCATCAACTCTTGAGGCTATTGACGTATTCCTTAATAATGGCGTCCTTTTCGGACCAGCCAAAGCCGCTAACGCAGGTGGTGTTGCCGTTTCTGCACTTGAAATGGCCCAAAACAGTGCTAGAATGCCTTGGACATTTGAAGAAGTCGATACAAAACTACACGGTATCATGAAAAACATTTATAAAAACAGTGTAGAAGCAGCCGAAGCATACGGTGAACCTGGCAACTTAGTTGTCGGAGCCAACATTGCTGGATTCCTAAAAGTAGCCGATGCTATGCTGACTCAAGGCATACTCTAATAATAAGTTAAATTTCAGGAGGCGGTCCCAACATGGGCCGCCTTATTTTTTGTACAAGAGTAATTACATCTTCTTGCAGGTAATCGTTCATTTCAATCCGTGCTGAATAACCTTAAAATCCTCTTTACCACTACTTAAGTCCCTAAACGTAAAAAGTTCACATCCTAATAGTAGTGAACGCTAAATTATAACCGTTCAATATATTCACCTGTAGCATGATTTAAGAGGTTAGATTGTATTCTGCTATTCAACTGATTAATATGATCTTTGTATAGTTAGCCGCCACATTTGCATCAAACTAACTTGATTGTAAAAGATTGAATCATTGATCTACAAAAAGAGTGTCGGAAAAATTCCGACACTCTCACTAAAACTATTATTCTTTAGTAACCAATTTCAATGGTACAGAGATTGTTTCGTCTACCTTTTCACCTTTTAAGACTTTTTCTGAGGCATTAACCGCTTCTTTACCGATAAGAGCCGGTTGCTGAGCGATCGTTGCTTTTAGCTCACCGTTTTCAACAGCCTTTAAAGCATCATCGTTCCCATCAAAACCAACAACAATGATGTCTTTACCAGCTGCTTTGATTGCTTCAATAGCTCCTAGAGCCATTTCGTCATTATGAGCGAATACCCCTTGAATGTCCTTTTTACCTTGTAGGATATTTTCCATAACGTTAAGACCTTTTGTGCGGTCAAATTCTGCCGTTTGACTTGTTAGCACTTCTAATTGCTTGTCAGCAATATTGTGGAACCCTTTCCCACGTTCCCGAGTTGCAGATGCACCTGAAACCCCTTCTAGCTCCACTACTTTTGCGTTTTCGCCAAGCTCTTTAACTAGGTATTCTGCAGCTAATTCTCCACCAGCCACGTTATCGGAAGCGATGAATGTTTCGATATCCCCTTCTTCAGAAGAACGATCAATTGTAATAACAGGAATACCCGCTTCGTTTGCTGATTGAACAGCTGAAGAAATTGCGCTTGAGTCTGTTGGATTAACAAGAAGGATATCTACTTTTTGAAGAATTAAATCTTCAATCCCACTAATTTGTTTAGCTGTATCGTCCTGTGCATCAACAACTGTAACTTTCATGCCCTTTTCTTTTGCTTCTTTTTCAATACCATCTTTTAAAGAAACGAAGAATGGATTGTTTAACGTTGAAATACTGACTCCGACTTTCACGTCTTCCATAGAGTCTTTGGTTTCTTTTTTATCATCTTTTTGACCCGAATCCATTGAACAGGCAGCTAACACCATTAAAGAAAGAATCATGAACAACGATACTATTTTTTTCATTGATTACACCTCAACTTATGATTTTTTACGGTCAAGTAAAACCGCAACTAATATAACTGCACCTTTTACCACTTGTTGGTAAAAAGAAGATACACCTAGTAAATTCATACCATTATTCAAAGTACCGATAATCAGAACACCGACTAGTGTACCGAACAACCTGCCTTTACCGCCTGAAAGGCTTGTTCCGCCAAGCACTACCGCAGCAATGGCATCCATCTCATAGGATTGACCAGCTGTTGGTTGTGCCGAATTCAAACGGGATGTTAAAATGGCACCAGCAATCGCTGCCATAGTACCTGCCAGCCCGTAAATGGCTACTTTTACTCGATCTACTTTAATCCCAGATATTCGGGAAGCCTTTTCATTTCCACCAATTGCATACGTTTTACGGCCAAATGATGTTTTATGAAGTAGGAACCATAAAATAAAGAAAGCAATAATCATCACAACCGCTGGAACCGGCAGCCCAAGGAAGTATCCTCTCCCAAGCATTTGGAACAGTTCTGAATCACCAATTCCTGTAATTGGCTTTCCATCTGTATAGACGAGCGTTAATCCCCGGAAAATTGTCATCGTAGCCAGCGTCACAATGAAAGGTGCCATTTTCCCTTTTGAAACAAGAATTCCATTAATTACACCCATTAGTGTACCCAGTAGAACTCCTACTAATATTGCTAAAATTGGATCTAATCCTGAGACCATCATTCCAGCCATAAGTGCGCTGGATAGAGCCAGTATGGAACCAACGGACAAATCTATTCCACCTGTTAAAATGATAAAGGTCATCCCAAATGCTATAAGCGCATTAATAGAGGTTTGACGCAATAAATTCAAAATATTATTTGGTTCCATGAATGATGGATTTAAAACAGTTATTACGATAAATAATAAAATCAAGGCGAGTAACGGACCAAATTTCTGCCAAATCCCGCTTTTCCCTGTAGCCTCAAGTTTCATCCTAGTTCCCTCCTGTCGCCAATGCCATAATTTTTTCTTGTGTTACTTCCTGCTTTTTCAGTTCCCCGGCAATTTTACCTTCATGAACAACAAGGATTCGATCACTCATCCCAACGATTTCAGGGAGCTCTGAGGAAACCATAATAATGGCGATACCGCGCTCTGTTAATTCATTCATCAATTCATAAATTTCACGTTTAGCTCCAACATCAATTCCCCTGGTTGGCTCATCCATAATCAATACTTTAGGCGAAGTGCCAATCCATTTGGCAATAACCACCTTTTGTTGATTCCCACCGGATAAATTACCGATGATCGTTTCTGTAGAGGATGTTTTCACGTGAAGTCGCTTGATCATCATCTCTGCAAATTTTTTCTCATCTTCCGTTTTTACGAGTCCACTAGGAGCGAAGCTTTTTAAATTCGGCAGGCCGATATTTTCCCGTACTGAAAAGTCCAGGATCAAGCCCTCTTCTTTACGGTTTTCCGTGATGAAAGCTAAACCGTAGCGAACTGCATACGTTGGTTTTCGTATGGAAACTTTCTTACCTTCAACAGTAATCTCACCGCTGTCTATTTGATCAACCCCGAAAAGGGCACGCATTATTTCTGTTCTACCCGCTCCCATTAATCCGGCCACGCCCACAATCTCACCTTTTCGGACAGCGAAATGGATATCTTCAAAAAGCCCCTTTTTAGTTAGTCCTTTTACATCAAGGACTACTTCACCTAGATGGGCTTCACGATGAGGAAAACGATCCTCTAGCTCCCGGCCAACCATCTTTTGAACAACTTCATCGAAATTTGTATCTTTAATTCTTTTCGTATCGACAGTTTTTCCATCACGCATCACGGTGATTCTGTCGCAAATGGCAAAGATTTCTTCCATTCGGTGAGAGATATAAACAAGAGACACGCCTTTTTCGGTAAGGCCCTTCATCACTTCAAAGAGCTTCTCGATTTCTCTATCAGTTAAGGCCGCGGTTGGTTCGTCCATGATGATGACTTCGGCATCCGTCATAAGCGCTTTAGCAATTTCAATCATCTGCTGTTCCCCAACGGAACAAAGCCCTGCTTCCTTATCAAAAGGAAGGGAAATATTAAGCGTTTTAAAGATCTCTTTTGCACGCGCTTTCATTTGTTTATTTCTTAGGACACCGAAGGCATTTACCATTTCCTTGCCGATAAATAAATTCTCTAACACCGTCATTTCTGGCCAAATATTCAATTCCTGACGGATAAAGGCCATTCCCGCTTCTTCTGCTTCCTTTGAATCCTTAAATGAGGTTTCTTTACCATTAATTTCAATAGTCCCTTGATCATGCTTATGCAGCCCGGTCAAAATGTTCATCAAGGTCGATTTTCCGGCTCCATTTTCTCCCATAAGCGCGTGGACTTCTCCAGCCTCTAAAGAAAACTGAACGCCTTCCAATACCTTGTTTTGACCAAATGCTTTATAAATATTTTTCATTTCAATTTGCATGCTCTTCACCTCTTTTATTTAAAGAAATACTCCAGACTGCAAAATGCAGTTTGAATACGGCGTCGTTTCTCCTGTACGGATTACTGCCTTTGCTTTACTTGTCAGCCTTTTAAAATCCTCATGGGAAACATATTCAATCGCATTTCCGAATTGCTGTTCCATATATTGATGCTGCTTTGAATTCTTCTCCTTCACCTCAGTGGCGGCAATCACTTTCTCGACTACCATATCTTCATGAACGGCACGAACAACATCTTGAAATGAAGGCGTTCCAGGTATTAAGGCTAAATCTATTTTAAGTACTCCTGAAGGTACCGGGAGGCCGCAATCACCTATGACAATATAATCCGTATGCCCAAGGTCAACAAGAACTTTGGCTATTGAACTATTGATGATTCCATGACGCTTCATTCTTCAAAGCTCCTTTCGACTTCTTCCCTTGTCGGCATACCTCCTTGAGCTCCTAACTTCGTAACAGAAATAGAGGCAGCCCGGTTTGCGAATAACAGACAGTCGTCAAAACTTTTTCCTTCTGCAACAGCAACCGCGAGTGCAGCATTAAATGTATCTCCTGCACCTGTTGTATCGACTGCTTCAACCACAAAGCTTGGGACAACCTTCTCTTCATGCCCGTCAAAATAACGGACGCCATTTTTACCTTCTGTAATAAATAATTTATTTGGATACTCTGTTAAAACTTCCGTCCGGTCTCTTCCATCGAATAGTATTTCGAATTCATGTTCATTCGGTGTAATGAATGATGACTGTTGAATAACAGCCTCGCTTATCTTACGTGCAGGTGCTGGGTTTAAAAGTAATCTCTTTTGGAGTTTTTCACATAATTCAGCAAGGTATAAAACAGTTTCCTCTGGTATCTCCTGCTGAACCATGACGATATCTGAATCCTCGATGATTTTTTTCGCTTTTTGTACATATTCAGGAGTGATGGAATCATTTGCTCCTTTAACGACAATAATACTGTTATCACCTTCTGAAAGGGTAATGTGAGCTGTACCTGACATAGCACCTGTAACCGGTTCCACATACTTCGTGTTTACATGATTTTTTTTCAGGTTTTCTAAGATGATCTCTCCATAAAAATCATCTCCTACACATCCAATCATTGTTACTTCCGCACCAAGACGAGCTGCGGCCACGGCCTGATTGGCCCCTTTTCCTCCTGGAACTGTTATAAACGAATCTCCTAGAACTGTTTCCCCTGCTATAGGACGCTTAGCTGATGTTACCACTAAGTCCATTGAAGAACTTCCTACTACTGCAATTTTTATCATGGCTTCTCCGCCTTCCTTCTCGTTGTTTGTCTTTCCACAAAAGAAACTGGAAGCTTTTTGTGCGTTTCTTCTATTTTTTCCTGATTGATCTTTTTAATTAACAGTTTTGCTGCTTGTGCCCCCATCTCATAGGCGGGCTGGCGAATTGTCGATAGCGGAGGATGTAATAACGCTGTGAATGCGATATCATCATAACCAATCAATTGAATATCTTCAGGGATTCTTATTCCCCTTTTCAAGATTTCTTGTAGAGCGGCTGCTGCAACAATATCATTACAGGCAATGATTCCATCTGTCTCCGGATACTGTTCAAACAACTGTCTCGCACAAATTTGTCCACCTTGAAGGGTAAGAGATGAATCCATGACATGAACATTCACTTCCGCTTGCTCCAATTCTTCCAATGCTGCAATGTACCGTTCATATACAGGTTTTATTTCGACTGGTCCCCTGATAAGGACGATGTTTGTGCTACCTCGATCGAGCAATACACGAGCTGCCAATTTACCGCCTGTTTTTTGATCCGAATAGACGGCTGGCAACTCCTCTGCTGTACGATCAAGAAGGACAACAGGAATTTCTAGATTATCAAAATTTTCATTTGTCTCTTCACTTGTTGATGCAATCATGCCCACTACATTATTCTGTAGAAAGGTGTCAATATATTCTATTTCCTTATCTCGCTTTTCATCGCTATTCCCAAATATTAATCGATATCCAAATTTCTGCAGATAGTCCTCAACTCCCCTTGCCATTTCTGGAAAGAAGGGATTAGTAATGTCAGGTAAAATCAAGCCAACCAATTTAGATTTACGTTTATAGAGGGATCTTGCCACTTCATTCGGTTTATAATTTAACTTTTCAACAGCTGCCATGACCACTTTCTTTGTGTCTTCATGTGCATATCCGCTGCCATTCATCACTCTTGAAACCGTTGCTACGGAAACTCCCGCTTCCTTTGCAACATCCCGAATAGTTGCCAATATATCCACCTCAATATATTATGTGTAACCGTTTACATATTTAGCTTATCACCAATTCATATGGACGGCAAGTCCTATTCCACAGATATTTATTAGGTAATTTGAACCAAAAAGCATAACACAATCCTTTCTTAGATATACATTTGATGAATAATGAACACAAAGGTTCCTTTTACATCTCTAGTTATGAAAACAAAAAATTTGAAAAAGCTGGCTCAAATATCTGAGCCAACTTTACATTTAAAGTGTGTTTGCAGGTAACTTTTCGTAAAGAGCATTATTTACATACCCAAACTCAGATGCATGCGGACGATCTTCGCCATCACTATATCCGTATTGAAGCATACGGTTTCTGTTCAGACAGAGTTTGGTTAATTTAGGTGCAAAGAAATTGAATGTCTCGAAACGATCCTGCAATTGTGGGAATTTTTGCTGATGTGTAAGGATTGCCCGAGCAACACCTTCCCAAAAGACATTCTCATCCAATAGGTTCCTTCTCATAAGAAGTGTGGACAAGTAACGGAAATGACAGATAAATAGTCCCGTGAAAATGAATTGAACCAGGCCCTCCGGAGCTTCGCTTCTTAGTACCTTTTTTAGATTATCAGGAAGCATACTTAATTCAGGAAGCGGTTGATCACTGATATTTACATCATCTACAAAATCCTTGATTGCCAACCGGTGCGGTTTATAATCCTTCAATACTAAAATTGTATTTTGGCCATGCGGTGAGAAGACAACCCCATACTGATAGATAAAATGTAACAATGGTGAAAGAATGACGTCGAATAATTGGGCTGTCCAGGCCTCCGTAGTTAATCCAGATTTTTCAATCAGGCTTTCCACATACGGCTTTCCTTCGTGGTCCACATGCAAAAGGGATGCAAGTGTAATAGGCTTCTCGCCTTCTTCCATATAACTGTATATGCTTTCTCTCCAAATACCGCCTAGCATCTCTAAATATTGATATGGTACATTCTTTAGCTTAGAAAAATATGGGTGATCCACATTTAAACTGGCCACCTCACCAGGAAGTACTACTTTACATTCTTCCTTTAAGAACGAATCATTATTGTAAATGTTCTTAATATACTCTGTGATTTTTGGTGCAATGACAGTACGCTCTGCTGGTAATCCACGGTAGACCAACGTATTTAAAATGCTCATTGGTAGCTTGACGTGATGTTTGTTCTTATTCGAAACATTAACAAACGTCCGAATCGATTGCTGTGGAAGATACTCATCAGGGCCGTTTCCTAAAGCTACAATCAGACCTTTAGCTAAATCATCGGTAAAATTCTGAATGATTACATTCTTCCATTGCCATTCATGGATTGGCAGGTAAAAATAGTCTTCTTCCTTTAACCCTTTCTCTGCCAATCTGTTTCCAAATACTTTTCGGGTTTCATCATCTAGTTCATTTTCCATCAATTGTTTATAGGATAACGTTTGGATGGAATTGAACGCACCCCTTGTTTTATGAACGGCAATCCATGATAGCTGAATTTTCTCCTGATTTTCTGGAGCGAATTTCAGGTAATCATCATAACCGAATCCAATTCTTCCCTTGTTATAGGCAATCCAAGGGTGACCGCTCATCTCTCCTTCAAGTAGCGCATAGTCCAGTTCGACTAAATCATCCGCGTTTTGTTCCGGTTTAGATAGTAATTGCAGATCTGCAAGCAACGTATGATGGAACTCTTTGATTAAATGGCCCGTTGTTTCTGCAGTCATCCCGATTAACGGCTGAAGGTCCAAAATGAATTGAATGGCATCATTTGCTTGTCTGGTTTGTTCTGCTTCAAATACTTTAATCGATTCACCCTGTACATCATAACTGTCAAAAAGACGAGGCAAGGCTAAAAATTGATAAGATTTTTCCTCATTTATCTTTAACTCATATAAGTTTCCTGCTGCATTTTCGTTCAAGACAGCTGGATGGATTATATCTTCATACATATACTCGGAAATCATTTTAGCGAGTAGGTTTTGGTTTACTATCGACCAATTTTTTTCTGTAACCGCCTTTTCCACTTCATTTATGAACTGCATACATTGACTCCCTTTCTTTCTATTAATAGGCCATGACTGGTGCTTTTACACGGAATGATTGAAAAGCTCCTTTTGGTTCAGATGGATAAATCTCTTTTCCCGCTAATTGATTAATAATAATGGAGTTCCGGAATGCCCCTAATCCTAAATCAGGTGCGCCCACGCCGTGCGTATGTATCTCGCCATTCTGAATAAAAAGATGATTTGGTGTAGATACGGTCGTACCAACTCGATAGTCTTTCGTAATTTCAAGTCTGCCAAACTCATCGCGGACTATAAGGTCTTCCATACTGTCAAGGAATGCCGGCACGGTTGATTTGTAGCCAGTACCAAAAACGACCGCCTCTGTGTTCACATCAAATTCGCTTTCTTCCACCCACTGTCGACATTTCAATGTCCAGCCACTTTCAGTTGGCTTTACGGCTGCAACTTCTGTCATTGCCCTAAGTTCAATGGCAAGTTCTGCATTTCCAATAGACTTTTCATACATTTTGTCGAAGATCGCAGCAATTGTCTTCGCGCTGATTCCTTTATACAACAGATCCTGTTTTGGCAGAATTTCATCTTTCTTTTCCTGAGGCAGACGGTAAAAGAAATCTAGGTAATCTGGAGTGAAGTATTCCAACCCAAGTTTTGAATATTCCATAGGAAAAAAACCTTTGGATCTTGTATACCAGTTTAGCTGGTAACCATGCTTCTCCTGCTCATTAAGTAGGTCTTCAAATACTTCGGCCGCACTCTGTCCGGATCCGACAACTGTTATGGATTTTTTCTTTAAGACATTTCCTTTATTCCGTAAATAATCGGCCGAATGCAGGATGCTCTCTCCCATATATGGACTAAATGCAGACGGTACAGCTGGAGCACTGCCAATTCCCATGACTATATGACGGCTATAATAGACTTCAATCTGTTGAGTTTTTTCATCTCTCACACTGATCTGATAGAAAGGTTCCTCTTGATCCTTAATATACTCCAGCGCCTCCACCGCTTTTCCAAAACAGCAGCTATCAAGTTGATTCGCAGTCCAGCGGCAATATTCGTTATATTCTTTTCGCGGAATCAAGAATTTTTCAAGGAAGTAGAAATGATAAAGCCGGTCATGTTGCTGTAAATAATTCAAGTAACTATATGGGCTTGTCACATCTGCCATGCTAACTAGATCAGCAAAGAATGGTACCTGCAGTGTCGTCCCTTCAAGCAACATCCCTTCATGCCAATTAAATTCCTGCTTTTTCTCAAAAAAGACGGCATTTAGCTCCGAGGTTTTCTCTAAAAGGGCCGCAAGTCCAAGGTTAAAGGGACCTATCCCGATTCCAACCACATCATAGATAGATTGTTGCTTCTCCATACTTCCACTTCCTCTCGAAATTCTCCCGCGTACATGACATAAGTAATCCTGTTTTGTCAGGGAGTTCAATCTCTTTAATTGGGGTAAAGCCGCATTTTTCAAATAAATGAATCATCTTTGCATTCCGGATATCCGGTTCTGCCATCACTTTGTTTGTGGTAGAAGTCAGTAGTTGGAATTTCACCATTGCACGCAAAAATGGCAAAGCTAGTCCTTTTCCAAGATACTCGGGATCACCAATGAGTAAATGAATACCCTGGTCACCCTCCTCAGCCTCATAATATTTTTCAATGATATCGCCTTTTACCCAATACGACTCCCAATAGCTCATTGGGATCTCGTCCAGGCAACCCAAGTATAGTGTTTGGTGTGTATCAGCCAACGCTTTCTGCAAATGAACAGCAAATTTTTCTTTTGTAAAATTCAAGTTCCAGTAGGGTATCACATGATCTTCGTGCATCCAACTATGCAGAGTATCAATATCCCGCTCAAATTCCACTTTGACAAAAGAAAGCTGCTGATTACGGTCTTTCAGCTTTTCTTCATAACTATTTTTCATGGGTGGCCAAAACCCCCTGCGCGAACGGATTTTCAATGGTCGTATAAACAGACTGTGTCTCAAGTGAGCCAACAAGCTCGTCCATATCATGAAAACGCGTCAGTAAATTGGCTTTACAAGGTAGTTCTTGTTCATAAAGCAACCTCGAGACAACCCGGTTCAATCCTTCATCTTTGCTTTCCTTACCACTAGATTCTAATTGTTCCTGAACGAGCTGTAATAGTGTCTGCTCTGATGCTAATCCTTCCGTACCAAAATTGTTGATTATGCCTAATAAGTGATTAAAGAAGAAATAGTATTGAAGTCTTTCTTCAGCAACTTCATCAGAACAAATTGTGAAGCTTTTTTCACTTAGTTCAGGCAGGATGCTCATCAGCCGGTCTACTTTTGATTCACAATAGTAATACCCTTGATTATCTCGATAATAAAAAGTGGATGGGTACCCATTTTGAAGCTGGATAATTGAATTTTGTTGATGGGCTTCTAGAACAATTCCATACTCTTCAAACAGCCAAAGCATCGGTTTTAGTGTCATTGAAAGATACGTATTAAACCAATCCTTACTTACTTCTTCAGTACTACGGTTTTCTTCTTCTGCTAATTTTCGGATGATCGCTCCAAGCCTTGATGGTGCACCATAGGCATTGTCCTGACATAGACCTGCAATCAGGCTTGCTTGTTTATTGTTTTCATAGAAAGGATTTTCCCGAATATCAACATCAAAACCTGAATCTTGTTCAGTTGTTTTGATTGTTAGATAAGCAGGGTCCTTTATGACGCGGAAGGACGGGTGCTGCTTTCTTAAATCATCGCCCACTTTGGAATCTATTAATTTCGCGATTTCAACACCACGATCGAGTTCTTTTTGCAGATTTGCACGTAACGAGTTTGTGATTTTAACCGGAACGGAAAACTTATACATATATTTCGATGTAGCACTATAGACTGTTCTGAATGAAGAAGTGGCCGTGAATTTTTTCCCAAGCGGGCCTGCATAGATTAGTAGTCCTAGCTCAATTAACTTCTTGACTTCTTCTTTTTCGACTAGTTCTTTTGCCTGAAGCGGGTGCCCTGGAATAATGATATATGGGCTTTCTTTTTTGCAATACGATTCACGGAATCCACTGGAAATCTCCAAATCGCCGGCTAATTCCTGTTTAATGATCTCACTTGCAGATATGACTTCACTAGAGTCTTGGATGACAATCGATGAATCTGCTAGGAAGTAATGAAGCTGGAACTCCCCTTTTAATTCTGGTGAATAGTTCCATTCATCCCTATCTGATATTCCCTGCTTACTTTTCGGTGTTGGATGGAACAAGTGACCAAATAGAAGGGACTGTTCTGCTTCGATGTATGTAAAGTCAGGACTTTGAAGTGTATCAAAGTCTACTCTCCGTGCTTCCACATAGCGTTGAATATTTTGGCTACTTAGGATGACACGCAACATCAATTCATCTTCACTATCTGTTCGGCCCTGTTCATTTAATAATTCTTTAGACACGGCTGAAACCATTGTCACGTAGTCTAATTCACGCACTTGTTTGGACGCCGTTTGGTAGTAAACCGGGAAGGATATAATATGACGCCCCGTTTCCGACCAATACTTTAGTGGAACAAGCAATGCAATATCTTGGGATGCAAGATTACTGACTAATAAAGAAGTCGGTACAGTACCCTCCAGCTCAGGCCAGTTCTTTGTTTCTTCTAGACTGCAATTCCCAGTTTCTCGGAAATAACAATTCAGAAAGCTTTGCATCGTCGCCCGTTCAGCTATTTGCTTACTATTCATCATCATTCCTCCATCATCTTGAACATTTCACCTAATACCCGAATCTCATCAATGATTTCCTCTATGTGTTCAAGCTTTGTCATTGGGTTCAATAGAGTCATCTTTAAATAAACCTGTCCATCAAAACGAGTTTTTGCCAAAAATGCACGTCCGCTCTTTAGTAATTCTTGCTGAATCTGTTTATTTAGAAGATTTACTAATTGATCACTTTTTCCTTCGGGATTATAACGAAATACAACTGCATTCAATTCGGGATTTTTATTTAATACGCTGAACCCTTCTGCTTTATTGATCTTCGCAGCCACTTCGCGTGCAAGATGACAAGTATAGTCAATCATTTCAGCAAATGTATCGAGTCCAACAACCTTTAATGACATCCAAAGTTTCAGCGCGTCGAATCTTCTCGTCGTTTGAATCGATTTATTGACTAAGTGGACCATACCCTCCTCTTCATCTTCCTGTGGATTCAAGTAATCGGCGTGATGCTGGATATATTGAAACGAATTGCGGTCGGAGACAAGAAAGGCACCGCAACTGATTGGTTGATAGAATAATTTGTGAAAATCAACCGTAATCGAGTCAGCCAGTTCAATTCCATTGATTAATTCTTTGAAATCCCGACTTAAAATCATCGCTCCGCCATAAGCGGCATCCACATGCAGCCATAACCCTTTTTCCATTGCAGCTGCAGACAATTCATGTAATGGATCTATAGAACCAAAATCCGTTGTTCCACATGTGGCAACAATCGCAAATGGAAGTAAATCCTGCTCCTCTAAAATCATAAGCTGACGATTCAGTTCATCTATAGAAAGACGGTGATTAGAATCCGTTTTAACCGTTATTACCGCCTGTTCACCAAGCCCTAGCTGCGCCGCGGATTTACGAACCGTAAAGTGGGCAGCCTCCGAGCATAAAATCCGCAGTTTTTTTGCTTCGGTTGGCAGACCATGTTGCTGTACATCTATATCCCAGACACGCTTACAATAGGCGTCTCTCGCCAATAACAGTCCCATATAATTAGATTGGGTTCCACCGCTTGTGAAAATCCCGTCCGCTTTATCAGAAAACCCTACCTGAGTGCACAACCAATCTATTAAACGCTCTTCAATAAAGGTTGCGGTCGAGCTTTGATCCCAGGAATCCATTGATTGATTTAGAGTACTGATAATCATTTCGGCAGCCACTGCAGGTACGAGTGTCGGGCAATGCAAATGTCCGATACAAGTAGGACTGTGTACATTGATGCTGTCATTAATAACAAACTCAGCTAGTTCAGCTGCGACACCTTCCAATGTCTCCCCTTTTATAGAACCAAGGGATAGCTCATTTAATCTCGCTTCTATTTCATGTGGTTTTTTCCCAGAATACGGCTGATTATTCTCTTTTAAAAAGTCGGTAAGTCTTTTTTCGATGATTGTTAAAGAATCGGTGTAATTATTGAAACCGGCCTCGTTATTCAAGAAAAATGGAGAATAAGCAAAATTAGTTTTATTAATCATTTCAATCATTTATTATTCACCCTCTTGCAACAGCTGCACGAACAGCTTCTTCAAAAATTGCAGTAGCTTCTCGAAGCTGGGATTCCGTTACGATTAATGGAGGCAAAAACCTCACGACGCTACCATGTCTGCCACCGACTTCTAAGATTAATCCTCTTTGGAAACATTCCTGTTGAATGGTGCTGGCAAGTTCAGAATTAGCCGGATAGCTTCCATTCGAGTTTTGCGGTTCTAAATGGTTAACCAGTTCAACACCGACCATCAATCCCCGGCCTCTAACATCCCCAATTTGTTGGATATCTTTTTGCAAATCTTTAAGAATATTCTTTAAGATTTCTCCCATTTTAGCTGCATGCTCCACAAGGTTTGTTTCTTTCATGAACTTTAAAGTTGCTGTTCCTGCTGCCATTGCCAATTGATTTCCGCGGAACGTACCAATATGAGCACCCGGAGACCATAGATCCAGATCTTTGTTATAAATCACGACGGATAATGGAAGGCTGCCACCTATTGCTTTTGATAGTACAAGAACATCTGGAATGATTCCTGCATGTTCGAAGGCAAACATTTTACCTGTTCGGCCGATACCCGATTGAACTTCGTCGATAATTAATGGAATGCCTCTCTCTTTTGTAATTCTCCTGATCTCCTTAAGCCACGGAATTGGTGCTGGAATGGAACCTCCCTCACCCTGTACTGCCTCTAAAATCATTCCTGCAGGTGCTAATAATCCAGACTCAGGATCGTTCAACAGGTTTTCGATATACTGGCTACTAATTTTGTGACTTTCCTCTCCGCCAATTCCAAATGGGCAGCGATACTGGTATGGATATGGTAGGAAATGCACGTCTGGCATTAACCCTTGAACTTTTTCCTTTGGTTTTGTATTACCGCTAATTGACATTGTCGCATGTGTTGCTCCGTGATAAGCACCTTGGAAAGATAAAATGCTTCGGTTGCCTGTAGCTGTTTTAACTAATTTAAGTGCCGCCTCAATGGCATCTCCGCCTGTAGGACCACAGAATTGAATCTTTGCATTTTTTCTGAATTCTTCAGGCAGACATTCAAAAATTTCATCAACGAACTGCTCTTTGATTGGCGTAGTAAAGTCCAATGTATGTAAAGGTCGTTTAGCTTTTAGAACATTTTCCATTTCTTCTAGCACAGCCGGGTGATTGTGTCCGAGCGCTAATGTTCCAGCACCGGCAAGAAAATCAATATATTTTTTTCCATCCATGTCTGTTAGGTATATTCCCTCCGCTTGATCGATGGCCATAGGTAATCTTCTAGGATAAGATCGAGCATTTGATTCCCTTGTGTTTTGTTGTTCCAGTAATTGATCATTTTTGGTAAGTGTGGTTGTTCCCATAATGAGCCTCCCTGTATATTAATTAATTGAGAATAATTATCATTATCACACAATTCATTCTAATGATAATGATAATTATTCTCAATGAGTAAATACGCTCATTTTTCTTCTAATAAATTCCAATAAAATTAAACAAAGGTTAAAAATGGTATTTAAATGGTTGTAACTAGGATATTCTGTTCATTTTATGACCTGGAAATTTTTCTTAAGGTTTAATTAAGATTATATTAATAAGCTTGACCTAGATAAAAACACAGAAAAGGAGGAACAAAAATGAATGGTTTGAAAGGCAGGCGTGAACTCAAACATGCAATTACCAAAGCAGATTGTTATCTATTAAGAAATAACCTACAGAACTTTATGAAGCTTGATCCCCATGGACATGATGGAAAGTATTTAATTCGCAGTGTCTATTTCGATAACTTTGACAATAAAATACTAAGGCAAAAAACAGAGGGCTTCTATCATAGAGATAAATTTAGAGCTAGACTTTATGATTATGATTCCGACTTTATTAACCTAGAAAAAAAGAGTAAGCGGGATAATTTAACCTATAAACAGAAATGTAGGCTCTCTGCTGAGGAATATGAACGAATTCGTTTAGGGGATATAGAATGGATGTCTGGGGATTCAAGGGATTTACTTCGAGATTTATATATTCAAATGACCCTTTTTCAGATCAAACCGACAACCGTCGTGGACTATGAAAGAGAAGTCTTTATCTATGAATATGGAAATGTTCGGGTGACGTTTGATAGTAACGTGAAAACCAGTTGTCGGGACACAGATTTCCTGAATCCTGAATTAATCGTAGTCGATGCATTAGATCCCGATTGGGTCATTCTGGAGGTCAAATTTGATGAATTTCTTCCAGGTATCATCAAACAATTGCTTTCCATCATCGATACTAGAAAATCATCTTTTTCAAAATATCAACTAAGCAGAAGATACGGCTGATTTTCAGCTACCAATATTTTTGGAGGAATAAAACATGGATACGACCTTAACTGCAACAACTACAAGTACTTTTAATGATATTTTCAAATCTAGCTTTTTGGACAAAACCGAAAGCTTTTCAATTATTGACTCTTTAATAGGGTTACTGTTAGCATTTACCATTGGTTTGTTCATTTACGTTATTTATAAGAAGACCTTTTCCGGTGTGATGTACTCACACAATTTCAACATCTCTCTCATCATTATGACAATGGCTACTGCCCTAATTATCATGGGTATTTCAACTAATATCGTTATCTCTCTTGGTATGGTTGGTGCTCTCTCTATTGTACGGTTCAGAACGCCTATTAAAGACCCTATGGATTTGGTTTTCCTATTCTGGGCAGCTGCTTCTGGAATTTTGTGCGGGGCTGGTCTAATTCCACTCGTCATCATCGGTGCTATTTTAATCGGTATTGTCATGCTTGTATTTGCAAACCGTTTGACTGTAGAAAATCCTTATTTATTTATCGTGAAATACACAGATGCTTCAATAGAAAAAACGTTAGAAGAAAGGATTTCTAGTAAAGTGAAAAAACACTCTATCAAATCGAAATCCGTAATGCCTGACAATAACCTCGAAGTGACATATGAAATTCGATTAAAGGATAATAATACTGAATTCATTAATCAAGTCAAGGACATGGACAGCGTTCATTCTGCAATCATGTTAAGTTATGACGGCAACTTCACTGCCTAAGATAGAAGGCGGACATAAAAATCTATGTCCGCTCCTCTATTTAAGAATACAGGAGGAAGGAGCCTTGGCATGTTAAAAACAAGATATGTTTTAGCGTCGATTGGTTTACTGATAGTAATTTTTATAGCAGTGATGTTTCTCCTTCCCAATCTTCAAGTTGAAAAAGCTTCGAAAGGGAAAACTTATACAGAATCTGTATTTGACCAAAGTAAGGTGACAAACGTTGATATAAAAATGGATGATGATGATTTAGTCTCCATCTTGGAGAATCCCACTGAAAAGGAAATTGTTAATGCCGATGTAACGATTGATGGAGAAACGGTTAAAAATGTAGGCTTTCGAACCAAGGGAAACCTTTCCTTAAATTCTGTTGTCCAAATGGAAGATTCTGATCGTTACAGCTGGAAGATAGACTTTGATTATTATCAGGAAGATCAAGATTTACACGGCTTGAAAAAATTGGCTTTAAATAACAATTACAGTGACCCAACCTATATGAGAGAGTATCTTTCATATGAGCTAATGGAAAAAATGGGCATAGCAACTCCCGGTCATTCCTATATGTACGTGACCATTAACGGCAAAGAATGGGGTTTGTATTTAGGTGTAGAAGCTATTGAAGAAACATTTTTAGATACTAACTTTGCTGATGGCACCGGGGACCTTTATTATCCTGATGGCACCGGAAGTGATTTAAAATGGATTAGCGATGATATTGATGACTACACAGGAATAAACTTAAAAACAAACGATAATTCCGATCAATCTGCTATGATCAAAATGCTTGATGTTATCAATAATGGCGGGAATTTAGAAGAAGTATTAAATGTTGACGAAATGCTGCGCTACTTTGCAGCTAATACAGCTCTTGTCAACCTCGATCACTATCAAGGCGATAAAAAGCATAATTACTATTTATATGAAGAGAACGGCGTCTTTTCCATCCTGCCATGGGACTATAATATGTCATTTGGTGGTTATTCAGGGGGCGGGGGCAGAAAGGGACAAGCCGCAGAGGATGAAAAGGCAGCTGATCAAAAAGATGCTGCAACGGTTAATGGTGATACAACTGCTGCTAATGCTAATGATGATGACAATGCAGAATTCCCTGGTGGTTCACCGAATATGAACGGTGGTGCCATGATGGACATGAGCTCCAATTTCATGAATGAAAGCATTATTAACTTCAGCATTACAGAGCCTGTGTCAGGTACGACACTTGAGAATCGGCCTTTATTAAATGCCCTGCTTTCCAACGAAGAGTACCGCGAAAAATATTATGATTATCTAGACGACATTGCCACAGATTTTTTCTCTGAAGAAAATATGACAGCAATGACAACTGAGATTTCCACATTAATCTCACCATATGTGGAAAAAGATCCGACAAAATTCTATACATTGGACGAGTATACAGAAGCAACGTCAGGCAAAGAAACCCTGGTTGATTTCGCTACCCAACGTGCTGATTCTATCTTGGCACAACTTTCTGGAGATCTAGTTGTTGAAGCTGAAACAGAAAGCAGTATGGGCGGTGCAGCTCCTAATATAGACGATGGAGAAGATGGCGCACCTCAGCCTCCTAATATGGGTGACGGTGAGAATGGTGCAGCTCCGCCTCCTAACATGGGCGGCGGTGAGAACGGTGCAACCATGCAGCCCCCTAACATGGGTGACGGTGAAAATGGTGCAGCTATAAAGCCCCCTGGTATGAACGAGAATATGGGTTCGCAAGGAGTGGCTAACAGCAGTTACTCCAAAGAAACGATAATTCTATCTTCTGTTCTCCTTTTATTACTATTTGGCGCAATGGCATTCGCTCACTTCTTTAAACGAAGAGGAAAAAGAGGCTAACTGCCTATTAATTTCGTTACAATCAAGGTATCCTAAACTAAATTTTGGGATACCTTTTTTTATTTCATTAGCTTAATACCCTCTATCTATTTCCCAACCAAATGACTCTACGTACAAAAATAATTTCTTTCCCTATTATTCTTTATTTCTATAAAAGTTCACGAAAAAAACCAAAAATCAACTTGGACAGACGCCAAAAAAAAATCTAAAAAAAATAAATACCTTGATTTCCTACTAATATGATTAACCACGCTCCAAGCGCCTTTTCATAACACTTTCTTGAGCTTATTCCTCCCTCTTCCTGACTTAACAAACTGCTCTCATCGATTATTTTCAAACTTATAATTACCCTTATTTGGTATAAAATAGTAAAATAAGGAGAGGACTGAACCTCTATTCAGAGAGACTGGTTACTTGTTTATTATTTTTATATACGGGGTAAAGATTTCCATCATTAATTTTCCGATTGTCCATTATCAATCTTGTCAAAACGTGTCGGTGTCAGGGGGGGAACGAATGAAAAGAAATCATACAATGATGCAATTTTTCGAGTGGCATCTTGAAGCAGATGGCTCTCATTGGGACAGATTAAAGTATGAGGCTTCCAAGTTGAAAGATATAGGAATTGACTGTGTTTGGCTTCCGCCAGTTACAAAAGGGCAATCCGTAGGGGATAACGGCTATGGAATTTATGACGGATACGATTTGGGTGAATTCGACCAAAAAGGATCCGTTCGAACCAAATACGGAACAAAAGAGGAATTGCTTCAAGCAATAGCTACATGTCATAACTACGGGCTTTGCGTGTATATCGATCTAGTTATGAACCATAAGGCTGGAGCTGATGGAACTGAAAAATTTGAAGTCATTGAAGTCAACCCGGACAACCGGATGGAAGACATTTCAGAACCGTTTGAAATTGAAGGTTGGACAACATTCGATTTTCCAGGCCGTAATAATCAATACTCTGATTTTAAATGGAATCATACTCATTTTAATGGAACGGACTATGATGCCGGAAACGACAAAATGGGTGTGTACCGGATAACAGGGGAAAATAAACATTGGAATAAGCATGTTATTGATGAATTTGGTAATTACGATTACTTAATGTTTGCGAACATCGATTACAGTCAGCCAAAAGTTCGCCAGGAGATGATTAGCTGGGGAAAATGGATGGTCGACACGTTAAAATGCGATGGTTTTCGATTGGACGCTGTAAAACATATTGATTATGATTTTATTAATGATTTTTTAAAGGAACTCCTCCCTTATACAAAGGAACATTTCTTCATGGTCGGAGAATTTTGGAAGGCCGATGTGAAGGCTTGCCAAACTTACTTAGAACAAACAAATCATGACCTCAGCTTGTTCGATGTTTCTCTGCATTATAAATTTCATGAAGCCTCAAAAGCAGGCTCTAAGTTCGACCTCTCAACCATCTTTGATCATACCCTCGTTAAAACCAATCCGGCACAGGCCGTTACTTTTGTCGACAACCATGACTCCCAGCCACATGAATCACTAGAATCTTGGGTAAAGGACTGGTTTAAACCATCAGCATATGCCCTTATCTTGCTGAGACTTTGCGGTTACCCCTGTGTCTTTTACGGAGACTATTACGGAATCGGCGGACCTTATCCAGTTCCTGGAAAAAAAGATATTTTAGACCGCCTCTTATTTGCTCGATATGAAAAAGCCTATGGAAAACAAGAAGACTATTTCGATGATCCAAACACGATAGGCTGGGTCCGACTTGGAGTCGAAGAACTAGAAGGGTCTGGATGTGCTGTCATTGTTTCCAATGGAGACCACAACAGTGAAAAAAGGATGTTCGTCGGTGAACATCGTGCTGGTGAAATCTGGATTGACCTGACCTTTCATAGAGATGATCATATCACCATTGAAGAAGATGGTTTCGCAACCTTTCCTGTTCATGGTAAAAGTGTATCTGTTTGGGCGTTGAATATGTAAAAGTACATGCCCTTAGACCATACCTTCAAAAAACAACAGCAAAGAAGAGCATGTGGGGTAATAACATGCTCTTCTTTGCTGTTTTATACAAAATCATATTTTAAAGTTCACACCCTAAAAACGATAGAAGGACGAATCATTCATCCACTAGAACAAAGTTGATTTTTTCATCCTAATCAAACATGGTAAGATAAGGGAAAAAGGAGCTGAGGGAAAAATGAAAAATGAAATTATTAAAAGATTTACTTCCTATGTAAAGGTGGATACGCAATCCAATGAGGAAAATCCCACATGTCCTTCTACAACCGGACAGTTAACTTTGGCAAATACATTAGTAGAGGAATTACAAGCAATCGGGATGACAGAAGTGACAATTGATAAAAATGGCTATGTTATGGCGACTTTGCCTGCCAATTCAGAAAAGAAAGTACCGACTATCGGATTTTTGGCTCATATTGATACGGCGACGGATTTTACTGGGAAAGATGTAAAACCGCAAATTGTTGAAAGTTATGATGGTAGTGATCTTACTTTACATGAAGAATTGAATGTCATCCTATCACCTAATGATTTTCCTTCGCTTAACGACTATAAAGGGCATACCTTAATCACAACGGATGGAACAACCCTACTCGGCGCAGATAATAAGGCTGGCATTGCCGAAATTATGACAGCTATGGATTATTTAATTCATCATCCAGAAATCAAACATGGAAAAGTCCGCGTGGCCTTTACTCCAGATGAAGAAATCGGCAGAGGACCACATAAGTTTGATGTAGCTGCTTTCGATGCTCAATTTGCCTATACAGTAGATGGCGGTCCACTTGGTGAACTTGAATATGAAAGCTTTAATGCGGCATCAGCCAAGATCACTATCAAAGGGACGAATATACACCCTGGTACTGCCAAAGGGAAGATGATCAACTCAGCTAAGATTGCCATGGAGCTCCACAGCAAACTCCCTCGAGAAGAAGCACCGGAATATACAGAAGGTTACGAAGGATTTTATCATCTCCTTTCATTTCACGGAGATGTTGAGGAAACCAAGCTTTCCTACATTATTCGAGATTTTGACCGCCAACAATTTAACAACCGTAAGAACTATATAGCGAAAGTCACCGAAGAATTAAGAGAAAAATATGGTCAAAATCAAATCCTTCTTGAATTGAATGATCAATACTACAACATGAAGGAAAAAATCAAGCCGGTCAAAGAAATCGTCGACATTGCCTATGAAGCGATGGAGAAACTCGGAATCAAACCAAAAATCTCACCAATCCGCGGTGGTACGGACGGTTCTCAACTATCGTATATGGGCCTACCAACACCAAATATTTTTACAGGCGGCGAGAACTTTCATGGCAAATACGAATTCATTTCCGTCGATAATATGATGAAGGCCACCAACGTGATTGTTGGAATTGTCTCTCTCTTTGAGGAAAAAGCATATTAAAGATGTGGAGAGTTATTACAATAATAATTTCTAAATCACACTAAAAACCCAGACTCCTTAAAGTCTGGGTTTTTACATTCAAGAATTAAGAACGTGCCCAATGACGGTGCTTAGCAATCGCATCGATAAAGGCAGCAGTAGATTCACTATTTGTATCCGAAACGGCTATAATGCCTCCGTTTGGATCAAGTGAAGTTATGCCTACCTTCGTTAGAATTTCGGCTCCTTCTTTTCCTGTTCCAATCGCTTTGAAATGGTTGTAAGCTTCTTCGACAAAGTAAATCGGATCCTTCAAAGTCTTTAATGAATCGACACTCTGCTGTCCTCCTGCCACATACACAGCATCGAATAAAACCGAGTCAGCTGTCAGGAATGTTTGATCGACCTCGAGTTGCTGGCCTTCAGCACTTGTAATCCAACCACGATTATTACTGATGATTTCTGCGATAATACTAGCCGATTTAAGTGATTCCAGGACTTGATAAACTTCAGATCCGTTAAATCCATCTGCAGCCAACACAGCCACTTTTCTTGTCGCCGCAGTGTTGGCTTTCATTTTCTCTTGGCTTAATGCTGAAGAAGACAGATCCATTTTGACCTCACGCGTATTTGTAGGAGGATCCACTCCGACTCCAATTGCAATTATTTTAGCCAGCTCCACATCTACATTGCTGAACATCTCTACGATCTGCTGCTGAACGTCCTTACTTTTCACTTTTCCCACTTCAAAGTGGAAAGCCTGAATAATATGCTCTTTCTCCACATCTGTCATACTATTCCAGAATAATTTTGCCTGACTGTAATGATCATTGAAGCTTTCACTGCGTTGACGCACCTTCCTGCCATCCACTTTTTCCTGATAATGAGCATAGCCGCCTTCTGCATTTGAGGCAGGTTCTGGAGAGTTATCGGCTAGTGAATTCTTATAGTAGCTTACAGGACCAGGGTTTATTGCCATACGGTGCATGCCATCCCGTTGATTATTGTTCACGGGTGCAACCGTTCGGTTAATCGGAAGCTCATGGAAGTTAGGACCACCTAATCTGGATAGCTGGGTATCTGTGTATGAGAATAATCGTCCCTGTAGCAACGGATCATTGGAAAAATCAATACCCGGTACGACATGCCCCGGATGGAAAGCTATCTGTTCCGTCTCTGCAAAAAAGTTATCCGTATTTTGATTCAAAACCATTTTCCCGATAATTTTCACTGGGATCTGTTCTTCTGGCCATAGTTTAGTAGGATCGAGGATATCAAAGTCAAATTTGAATTCGTCTTCCTCCTTAATCAATTGCACGCCAAATTCAAATTCCGGATAATTCCCTGTTTCAATGGCTTCCCATAGATCTTGACGGTGAAAATCGGGGTTTTTCCCAGCAATTTTCTGTGCTTCATCCCAGACAAGGGATTTAACACCAAGTACCGGCTTCCAATGGAATTTAACGAAATGGGCAACACCTTCATCATTAACAAAACGGAATGTGTGGACACCAAACCCTTCCATCATCCTGAAACTTCTTGGTATGGCTCTGTCCGACAGATGCCACATAATCATATGGGCAGTTTCTTCATTATTGGCAACAAAATCCCAAAATGTATCATGTGCAGACGCCGCTTGAGGTATTTCATTATGAGGTTCCGGCTTAACCGCATGAATTAAATCAGGAAATTTAATGGCATCTTGGATAAAAAATACTGGGATATTATTTCCGACCAAGTCATAGTTCCCTTCCTCAGTATAGAACTTAGTAGAAAATCCCCTAACATCACGGACCGAATCTGCTGATCCTCGGGAACCTGCTACGGTTGAGTATCGAACAAATACCGGTGTCTTAACTGATGGGTTTTGAAGAAACTTTGCCTTTGTATATTCAGCCATCGGCTCATGTACCTGAAAATATCCATGTGCCCCGAACCCGCGCGCATGTACAATCCGCTCGGGAATACGCTCATGGTCAAAATGGGTCATTTTTTCACGAAAATGAAAGTCCTCCATCAATGTTGGACCCCGGTCACCCGCCTTCAAGGAATGCTCATCCTCCGAAACACGCAAACCTTGGTTAGTAGTCATCTTTTTCCCGTTATCGTCCACTCGATATTGATCCAACTGTTGATTTTTGCTTTGTTCATTTACTTTTCCGTGTTCGTTTTCATTCGTCATCCTTGTCATTCCCCTCCATGTCTTTAAATTTCAGGCAAATTCATGGTGTATGTATTTTCTTTATCAAGCTTTTCACTTCTTTTATATTTCAAATAAGTTACTATCTTTCCTCATATACCACCCGATTTTGACAATTAAACAGATCCCGAAAAAGAATATTTGGTTTTATTTTTCAACTAGCCAGACAAAAATGGATTTCTTCCTTCTTTAATAACAAAAAATACCCAAGTAGATTCACTGGATGATTACTATAAATTATTGGAACAAAATGGTGTGGGGGAACTTTACTGTAGCAAACGCAGTACTTGCTATACAATCGGAGTAGAGTCCATTTAATCATTCTTGTAAATCCATAAAACTATAGCAACATGCTCTTTCCTGAACAGGAAGCCATCGAACTATCCTAAATAAGAAAAGGTAAGGGAGGACATGTTGATCTCCGTTACCTTTTGGAAGATTTTCAAATTACATCATTATACATCGCCTTCAGCAAGCCAAGGGAAGAATCCATTCAGAAACCTTTCCGTTGCTGGCATAAAATAAGAGCCATAATGGTAATCAGGGTCAAGAGTCATAACTACCCAAGTACCTTTTGTACTGACTTTATCAATATAAAGAACAGCTCCACCATCCTCAGTAGAAACAAGGATATCTGAACCTTTAGGCGGCCAATATACGCCATGCTGATGCCAAGTCGAATCAGCAAGTGTTAGATAGCGGCTGAATAAATCATGGTCAGGCTTTTGGAGGACTAAACCACTTTTAGGATCCTTTTCAAGCCACCACCAAAAATTCGTTTCCCTGAACTCCCAATTATGGCCTGGAATCCATTCATTCAGCTGTGGACCAAAGGACACAATGATCCCACCCCTATTAGCGAATTCATATATTTTATCCATGGACTTCATGAGAAGGCCCATATGTAGTTGGGAAGGAAGGAGCAGGACATCAAATTCATCAATTGACGTTTCAACTAGATCAGGAAGATAAATTAGTGTATCAATATATTTACGATATTTCGGCTCGGTATATGTCCGATGGTGTTGTGAACTACCACCGTCAATTACTGCAATTTTCCTCATTTCACTTCACTCTTCTCTTGAAGTATTTGGTATTCATTCCGTACCCACTGCATGAGTTGGAAGCTAATACGGACTGTTGTTTTTTTCACATTCATCGAACCAAATAAATCGTTTCCTGAATGAACAAGAATTGTTCCTTTTGTGCTGTGCCTATCAATATATGTGATTGGTTCTCCACCAGGCAACGTCAACAAAACCTCAGCTTTATCAGGAATTGGATGATGACCTCTTGCAAAAAAGCCTGAAACCCCTTTATTATAGGTCATATCATCCTCTTCCACCCCTTCAAAAATCGGGTGGGGTTGGTGGACTGATACAACATAGTCTTGAAAACTGTGTATCGTTTTAGGGATAAAGTTCGATCCCCCTGGTAGCCAATCCATAAATATGTTGCCACAAAAAACGATGACTTTTTTATCATTTAAAAATTCATGAATTAACTCTTTATGTTTATATAAAAATTTCTGATCTATTAAACCCTGGATGACCAGGCATTTAAAAGGTTTTAAATCAATATCTGGTAGTTCGTAAGTATCAATAAATGTAAAATCCTCCTGATACTTAGGGTCGTTCACCCTTGCTTTTCCAAAATAGCTTCCTGTATCAAGCATCAGAAAGTCGTTTTTTTTCTCATTCATTTTTTTCCTCCTCAACAATGCATCTATCAAACTTTGCATAAAACAGATGTTGGCGATATCTTCATAGCTTCCTTCTACATCCTTAATTATCAGAATCACCTTTGTGTAATCTCAAACTACCAAAATTGATAATGATTATCAATATCGATTATTCTGCTTTTTTAATGATAATCCTTAGTTTCATTGCCGCCATATTCCTTTTGTGATATTTATGAATGGCACTATTCATTTTCTTAATACAAAGGTTAGTTATACAAATAAAAAAAATCCTCTCGATGAGGATCTTAAACGAATTGAAGGAAATGTTGCTTTAACTTATTACAAAAATCCTGTTCATAATCTGTAAGCTGAGTATTCTTACGGATTACTAATCCGTTTTTCCGCTTAATTGATAGCCCTGATACCGGCCTTGAAACTAACTCTCCTTTACTTAATTCCTCCGCAACAGCAAAGCTAGGTAGAAAGGCAATCCCATGTCCAGCTTTTACAGCATTTTTGATTAATTCAAAGTTGCTCATTTGTAAATACCTCACCTTAACTTGTCGACTACGTAAATGACTCTTGATATATTGCTGTAAGTAATGACTCTTTGGCAAGAGGACGGTTTGGTTATGTAAATCACGGCAGTAAAGTGTTTTTCTTGTATCCCATAAATAATCGTTTGGGAAAATCAGGGATAGTTCATCCTCGAATAAAACTGACGTGTCATAGTGGTCCATTAAATAGTAGTCTTCAGGATAGATTGGCATGATTGCAAAATTGGTCAAGTTATCTTGAAGGCTTTTCTTTAAATCATCGTAACAAAAACTATTGATTTCAATGCACTTCTTTCGTGAAATCTCCTTGTATTGATGGAGAAGATCCGCAAAGAAGTAATCCGCAATATAATTGCTGACGAACACCGAGAGTGTCTGTTCAAAGTAGTCTACTTTTTTCATCGTTACTGAAGCCTCATCCACAAGACTCAGAATCTGTTTTGCATAAGTCAAGAGAACTTCCCCTTGCTTCGTTAACTCTACTTTCCTACCAGTACGATGAAAAAGTCTTGAATCAAAGTCTTGTTCTAAGTGATTGATATGATGACTAATAGTAGGTTGTGAGCAATAAAGTCGGCGGGCAGCCTCTGTGAAAGAGCGACACTCGGCAAGTACGATAAACGTCTCCATTTTCTCCAGTGTATTCATGTGTGTTTTCCCCCTCAAGACCGTCCTTTTGTGAAAATGATAATCATTATCATTTATATACTATCAGGACATGCTCATCCTGTCCATGTCAAAAATGCATCTATACTTTCTCTTTCATATGCTGTTCCTTAAAATTCAACTTAAAGGAATATTTCTATGTAGCTTCCTTTACACTCCTGTCGCTATGAGCCTTTGTATAATGAAAGATGTTAGACATCCCTTAAATGAAGTTACTTTTCTAGCATGTGATTGCCCTATCTACCGCTATATAACGGAGTAAAAATTTCTCATAAATAATCAATAACAAAAATAAAGAAGCGGCAAAGACCAATCATTCATCTTTACCGCTTCTTTATTTATCATTCCCTTTTAGTTCTTAAAGGCCTCTGAAACCTTTAAAAGCTTGCCTTTGACTTTCGTATTTTTCATCACTTTCAAAACAAGAGGTCCCTTTTCATTCAATATTTCCACATAGGAAACATTGTCCTGAATGGTGATAATTCCAATATCTTCGGCTTTAACACCATCAATTTTCGCAATTGTACCCACGAAATCAACGGCTCTGATTTTCTTTTTCTTACCGCCATTAAAATATAGCTTCATGATTTGTTTATTCAATTGTTCACTTTTATCTTTTTTTATTTTGGGACGAGCCTCTAGTTTCGCTTCAAAATCATTCATCTTATTCGAGACATCTTCTTCTGATGGAGGAGAGATTTTAGGGATGTCAAATCCGATATAGCTTTGAATCTCTTTAAGGAACTTATCTTCGTACGGTGTCACGAAAGTAATAGCTTTCCCTTTTTTACCAGCTCGACCTGTTCTTCCAGTTCGATGTACATAGCTTTCTTTTTCTAGTGGAAGATCATAATTAATAACATGAGTAATATTATCAATGTCAATTCCCCTTGCAGCTACATCTGTAGCAACTAAATAGCGGAATTCACCTCTTCTGTACTCGTTCATCACAGCAAGACGATCTTCTTGAAGCATACCTCCATGAATCATATCGCAAGGATAATCTAAATCCATTAACTTTTCACAGACTTCGTCCACCCGATCTTTCGTCCGACAAAAAATGATGCAGCTATCAGGATTCTCAGTGATTGTAACGTCTTTAAGCAAGGAAAACTTATCATCTTCCTTCACTTCGATTAGGGCATGTTCAATCTTTTCAGTCGTTATGCCCGTTGCCTTAATCTCAATATCTAAAGGATCGTTCATATATTTTTGACAAAGTTTCTTTATACTCTCTGGTAAAGTAGCAGAAAACAACATGGTAACTCGGTTTTTTGGAAGCTCTTTAATAATGGCTTCCACTTGTTCGATGAACCCCATATTTAACATTTCATCCGCCTCATCAATAACCAAATGTGTTAAGCGCTCCAAAACAAACGTACCTTTTTCAATATGATCGAGTACTCGTCCTGGCGTTCCTACAACTACATGACTTTTTTGTTTAAGTTCTGCTTTTTGTAGAGCAAATGGAGATTTTCCATAAACCGCTGTTGCTTTAATTCGTTTAAATCTACCTATATTCGTAATATCCTCTTTCACCTGTACAGCAAGCTCTCGCGTAGGTGTTAAAATAAGTGCCTGCGGCTTATTCTCCTGCCAATCAACCATATCGCAGATCGGAATGCCAAATGCTGCTGTCTTACCACTCCCTGTTTGCGACTTCACGACAAGATCCTTTCTTTTCAATGCAACAGGAATCACTTCACGTTGAACTTCCGTTGGTTGCTGATAACCCAGACTCTCCAATGCCCTTACAATTTCATCACTTAATGTATAATCAGTAAAACTTAATTCAGTCATATAATAGCCTCTTTTGTTGTTTATTATCTTACTTTATTGTTTCCACAATCGTTATTTCCTTATACTGATTTCTATTATACGCGATATGAAGTGATAAACCTCGTAATAACCAAACTACTAGATGCTTTTTTCATGTGATCTATTCTTCTATTTTTAAAAGACATGTCTTTTAAAAAATAATAAAATGAAGCTCCTTTACCTATTTTTTAGTGAAAGGTTGCCTTCCGAAAAATTTATTTCTTTCAAACTTCTTTAACCTTGCTTTGATTAATCAAAATATCCTGCTTATATGCTAAAATATGTATGATACAAGAGAGTTAAAAAAAGGTAAAAACCATTAAATTCTATCTAAAAGGAGCGTTGATTTATGATAATCGTAACGAATAGAATTAGAGTTAAAAAAGGGATGGGTGCAGTTATGGCCCCAGGATTTACTGCACCAGGCCCACTTGATACAACAGAAGGCTTCGTAAAAGTAGAAGTATTATTAACACAAAACTTAACAGATCATGATGAACTAAACGTAAATATGTACTGGGAAAACCTTGATAACTTTACTGCTTGGAGAAATAGTGATGCGTTTAAAGCTGCACATAAACGACCTGAACCTAGTTCCGATGAAGCAAAAAAAGAATCACCTATTCTAGGCAGTGAACTTACTACTTATGAAGTTGCCTCAGTAAAAGAAATAGCTAAATAGGAAACTTCAAAAAGAGTTTTATACGAAATTCGTCCGTTGGAGGTATTATTTCGACCGTGGCCAGGAATAATTCGACCTTCAAAGAGATTATTCGTCCGTCGACACAATTAAATCGACCTTCCATCATTTAATAAATCAGAAAAAACAGTATGTGTTCAATAACATACTGTTTTTTCTGTTGGATTTTGGCTTTTATTCATCAAATTATTATTGAACTTCAGCCTTTTTAATTTGTTTACTTCTTAACTGTCCGCAGGCCGCATCAATATCCGTTCCATGTTCTTGGCGGATTTTACAATTTACGCCTCTCTTTTTCAACGTATCATAAAACGAGAGAACTGACTCTTTCTCACTTCTTTGATATTGACTATGTTCATCTACAGGATTATATGGAATTAAGTTAACATAAAGCCGATGTTTTTTGTCATCAAGAAGATTGGCAAGTTGCTCGGCTTCTTCTTGATGATCATTTACATCTTTCAATAGGATATACTCAATAGTAATTCTTCTGTTTGTTTTTTCTAAATAATAATCAAGCGATTTCATTAATTTTTCTATTGGAATACCTCGGTTTATTTTCATTATCCGGGTTCTAAGTTCATTATTCGGTGCATGCAATGATATTGCCAGGTTTACCTGTAATTGAGTATCTGTGAATTCATAAATCTTGTTGGCAAGTCCACTAGTCGATACAGTGATACGCCTTGCAGCGATAGCAAGCCCTTTATGGTCCATAATTACCTTTAAAAAGTCTATCATATTTTCAAAGTTGTCAAACGGCTCGCCAATTCCCATTACAACTACATGACTAACAATGTCTTCTTGTTCCAATTTATCTAGATGCAGTTGAACGTTCATAATCTGTTCTACAATTTCCCCACTAGATAAATCACGACTTTTGGCTAATAGACCACTTGCACAGAAACTGCAACCAATATTACATCCTACCTGTGTGGTGACACAAACCGAAATCCCGTATTTATGCCTCATCATAACCGTTTCGATGAGGTTTCCATCCTGTAATTTAAACAAGAACTTAATCGTTCCATCCGCTGACTCTTGCTTAACATGCTCAGTTAAAGTTTGGATGAAAAAGTTATCTTTCAGTAATTGAATGCACTCTTTATTTACATCTGTCATTTCAGAGAAATCTGTTACGCGCTTCCTATAAAGCCACTCCCAGACTTGTGAAGCTCTAAACTTTTTATGACCATGTTCCAAAAGCCACGCTGTCAATTGATCGAATGTTAAACCATAAATGGACTCTTTATTCATACGTTACCCTCTTTTCATAACATTAAAATTTAATTCTACAACTCCAAAAACCTTATAAGCAATTCCTCTGAATTGGCAAATTTATTTATGATACGGTTCATTTCTATTTATTCTAAACGCTCGATATATTTGCTCCAACAGAACCAACTTCATTAGCTGATGCGGAAAGGTCATTTTAGAAAAGGAAAGTGCATAATCACTTCTTGAAATCACCTCTGAGCTAAGCCCCAGAGAACCACCAATAATAAAAGCAATTTTGCTTTTTCCATAAGTAGCTAGCTGGTCAATATGAGATGCTAGCTGCTCAGAGGTGAGCTGTTTTCCATTGATTTCAAGTGTAATAACGTAGGTGTCTTGGCTGATTTTAGCTAAGATTCGCTCACCTTCCTTTTGTTTTACAATGTCCATATCCGCTGCACTAAGGTTCTCCGGGGCTTTTTCATCTGGTACTTCAATAAGTTCTATATTAGCATAGGCACTTAAACGTTTTGTATATTCAGCAATTCCTTGCTTTAAGTATTTTTCTTTTAGCTTGCCAACAGTAATAATCGTTATTTTCATATATATCCTCTAACTTTCATTATGTTTTAGTATCATTTGTTGGATTTGCCTACCTATTATCATACCTTAGAGGGACCTATAAGCAAAACAAGCATATCCTTTCCAGTTTTGGATAAGTCCATTACATTTATAACCACTATAAATAATGATTCAACTATCATCTTTATATTAAAAAGCCGCTTCCTCCTTAAAAAAGTGGCAACGGCTTCCTTCATTCATAAGTGAATAATGTACATTTGTTTCTTTTCTAGAATAACTCAAGAGTAATGTAACCAAAAGTAGAACCAACAAAAAATGAAAATAAAAAACCAAACCTATTGAACTAGAATGCCTTAATATAACAGTAATCCAGTCATCATTATTCCAATAATGACTATTATTGATGCTTTATATAATTTTGTCCCTGATAAACTATGAAATTCCTTCATAATATAATCCCATTAAATCTTGATATGAATTTTATCGACAAATTTTGTATAAAACTAAGGTTGCCTAGATAGGCAGAGCTGATTACTTTAATAAGAATTCGCTACCCTAACTTTATTTTGCGACCTTAATACTCTTTTTTTTGTTCTAATGACCTTTATCTCATATAAAGCACCAACGGCTTAAATATACGGCAATTCCATGCTCTAGTTTCTACTTTATAAAATGTTAAGAACATGTTAAGAACAGGTTACAAACATGTTATCCACAAAAGTTATCCACATATCCACATTTTCTATCCACATCTTGTATGAGAATATTAGTTCCCTACTAGATATATTGCCACGTTTCGACAATATTCACAGGTTGTTGATAACTGTTTTTCTTCAGAAATGAATGTTAAAACAGGGTAGGTTTCACACTCATATACCACTTCATCCAACGCCATATCTACGTGTTCCTGACAGCAATATAATTCCATCATACATCCTCCTCTTCTTTATTCAGTTTTACTAATAATGATGTACCTATTTATCCACACTTTGATTGGTATCTTTATCTTTTAGCAAATATCCACAAGTAATCGTATCAAAAAACAAGAAAATCGCAAGCAAAATAAAAGACAGGAAGTAGTCGCTCCCTGTCCTTTTTTTCTTTAGATTTCGCTGTTTGAAAGCGTGACTTCCGTGGTTTCTTTCTTTCCATCACGGTAATAGATAATTTTAACCTTATCACCGATTTTCTTATCATTGTAAAGATACTTTCTTAATTCTACTACGTCATGGATTTCTTCATTATCCATTCCAACGATGACGTCAAATTCTGCTAGACCTGCTTTATCTGCTGGAGAGTTACTTTGAACACCTGTTATTGCCACACCTGCAGTAACCTTCTTAGGCAATTTCAATGTATTTTGTTGATGATATTGCGAAATTTCTTCTACAGATGCTAAATTCACACCTAAGAAAGCACGTTTAACTTCACCAAATTCCTCGATATCATTAATAATTGGAATAACCGAATCAATCGGAATGGAAAGTCCGATTCCTTCCACTGCATTTTCTGCTATCTTCATCGAATTGATTCCGATGACCTGCCCGGACATATTAACAAGTGCCCCTCCACTGTTTCCTGGGTTAATCGCCGCATCTGTTTGAATAACCTCTGCATTCCAATCCACCTGTCCGTCTTCATTGATATCCACTTCAATTGTACGTTCCAAACCGGAAATGATCCCTTGTGTAATGGATCCAGAGAATTGAAGACCTAGCGGATTACCAATGGCAATGACAGGCTCTCCAGGTTTCAATTTTCCAGATTTCCCGAACTCGGCAATGGTCTTAATTTTATCTCCATCTACTACAATGACGGCAAGGTCTGTCCATGGGTCGCTACCTTGTAGTTCAGCTGGTAATTTAGTTCCATCACTTAACGTGACTTCCAATTCATTTGCGCCTTCAATGACGTGATTGTTTGTAACAATATAGGCTTTACCGCCATCTTTCTTATAAACGACACCAGAACCAGTACCCGCTTCAGCAGAACTGCTCTCGTTTCTTCCCTGCTGGCCCCAGAAGGTTGTTTCCTGAATATTTGTGATGCCGACTACCGCGTCGCTGGCCTTATCAACAGCATCAGTGACGGCACTTGTCACATCTACAGACAGGCTTTGCTGTGTCTGCTTCATCGATTCACTATCAGTTGATTTCTCTGTTGTATTTTCGCTGCTTTCGTTAACCAACAGTCCACTTCCCGGAAAAGCTAATAAAATAAGTAATGCCCCAATGATGGCGCCTCCCAAGCCTGAAAGAAAATAGCTCGTATGGCTCCCCTTTCTCTTTTTGTTTTGGTTCTCATCATTCTGATCATAATAACCCAAGACAGCTCCATCCTCTCATTTTAGGAATGAATTATAGCAACTACTATTGTTTGGTATCCTCCCTTAATTATACTCATTTAACCGAATTTTTCTAAAAAAATGTACGCCCTTATTTAAGGGTAAACTTAAAATTGAATAATATGTAGCAACTTTTCTATTTTCCTATACAGTTCTAACCAAACGATACCCCTTTTAATCCGGTTAGTAACTTATATATTTTATAAATAAAAAGGAATGAACAAGGTTTCCCTCATCCATTCCCTTTATTTATAACGTTACAAGCTCTGTCGGTTTTTTCGGATCCGTATCATACAGAGAAAATTGTTCACCGACGATGATTCCTTTTGTCTTTAAAGTTTGTTCTACCGACATTCTTGCTAGGTCCTTCATATTGTTATCAAGGCTCAAGTGGGCCAGGTAAATCCGCTTTGTCTTATCTCCGGCCACTTCACTCATGGCAAGAGCAGCGTCTTCATTACAAACATGTCCAACATCACTTAAAATTCTGCGCTTAATGCTCCACGGATATTTTCCCATCCTCAACATAGATACATCATGATTACTTTCAAATACATAAGCATCAGCATTCGAGATAATACCTTTCATCCGATCACTTACGTATCCTGTATCAGTAATAACCACAAGCTTCTTATCTTCATGATGAAACACGTAAAACATTGGTTCTGCAGCATCATGCGATACACCAAAGGATTCTATATTAAGACTGCCGAACGTTTTGACTTGTTCCATTTCAAATGTGAATTTTTGTTCGACAGAAATTTCACCGATTGAACGCTCCATGGCACTCCATGTCTTTGCATTCGCATATATCGGGAGTTTATGTTTTCTAGCAACCACGCCAAGACCTTTAATATGGTCACTGTGTTCATGGGTAACAAGGATTCCGGATAGCTTCGACATATCACGGCCTATATCCTGAAACAACGCTTCTAAGGCTTTACCGCTTAAACCGGCATCGACAAGAAAAGATTGATCCTCCGTTTCCACGAAAAAGGCATTTCCTGTACTCCCGCTTGCGAGAACACTAAAATGCATAGTCATCTATACTCACTCCAGTATTTTTTCTTCTGTATTTAATTCAATGACCTCTCCATCAAAAGCATTCACAAATAGATCCGTTTCGTCATCCAAGACCACCCACCATGTTGGCACAAGTAAATGTGACACAGATGTCGTCTGCAGGGAATTATAAAAACCTAGTTGTACATTAGTCACTTTGCTTTTAGGATCAATATCACCATGATTATATAAAGCTCCAATAGCATTTAGGGCAGATTCCAACTCTTTTGGTTTGTTGAACTTCTCTATTCCCTCTAAATACATCTGTTCATAGGAGACAACTTCCCCCTTCTTGTTCAGATATAAAGTGACCTTTCCCTTACTATTATTATAAAACATCTTTTTGTCTGCTACTTGATAGCAGATAATGGTCTGGTTGATCTCGTCATAGCTCCAAAAACGATAATCATTACCATTCAAGATATACTCCTTCAAGAATATCTCAACATCGGCAGCCTGAATTTTATCATTCATACTTACCGGCGTTTTAAATGTACCGACAAGGTTCTTATCGTCTATAATTTTCGCTTTTTGATTTTTCAGGTACTGTAAATCTTTCTTCTCGAAATTTTTACTATTAGCAATCAAGAATTGATCCTTCACCTTTTGTTTTGGAAGTGGAACGGCTATTGTAATCTCATCTTCTTTTAAAAGTTCTTCCGTTGTGGACTCTGTGATATTTTCGTATGTGTAGTCATTTATTTTCTCCAAAAATTGATAAAGCAAAAAAATGTTCAAAATGAAGAAAACCATAATGAAAATTGACTTTGTATTATTCCAATCCACTTTGATCGCCTCCCGAGTCTTCATCAAAAGGCACAATAAACCATTTATCGCCGATACGATAATACCAAGTGGGTTCAAGTGTAACAAGAGTGACAAGCTTGGAATCTAACGACTTATGCAGCTTATAACCAACCGAGATGTCCTCCACACTCTTGAAATCAATACTTTCCTTAGATTTCAACTGATTCAGTACTTCCCTGCCACTTTGTAAAGTGGCTACCGATCCTTCTGAAGGAAGTACAGAAGCAAGTGAAAAGTAGGGACGCTCATAGCTATAAATTTCTTCTTTCCCCCAAATTTGTTCGATTTCGGTCATTCCATATTCATTGAAGGCCGGATATCCATTTACGAATAGGCGGAATACCACACGTTGCTCATTCTCCGACATATAAGCAAAGCGGTAATTGCTATCTTCCCAGCCGGCATGATCATTAATAAAATCAATGCTTTTTCCCAAAAGGTCACTGGAACTGCCCTTGCGCTTTTGTGCCGGATTAATATAGGAAATTATATAATTCTCTTTATTGATCGTCATCAGTCTTGTACCATCCGTGTATTCCTCACCGACTGAAACTGATTCCTGTCGTACATACTTGGGATAATTAAATAACGCATCTTTCAGATTTCCAATATCAAAGTAGTCAATATAATATTGAAATCTGTTAATCTTTATAGAATTTTCCGGAACAAACAGTGTCCTTTTACTGTTTATGGTTTGGGCTGTGTATTCAGGATATTTTTTGTGTGAATCATTATAAAAATCATCCATGAAATCTTTAAGTCTTTTAGAACTGACCATGCTTTGATAGATTTTCTCTTGTTCATAAGAGACAAAATAAACCGCAGATTCATTACCACTGATATCTTTTTGTTTAATGATGATGCGATCAAAAGAAAAGCTAGGCAATTCCTTATCCGAAATATCCAATACCGTTTTATAGAGAGAGATTGGAACATCATCGGAAAATTCGATTTCCATCGATCCCTCTTCATGAACAAAATCATCAAATTTCCTTTGAAGCCTTTTCATGGATAACTCTTTTACGCCGGTAAAACTCCATTGAGAAAATTCTTTCTCCATTTTATCTATTTCTACAGGATCGGAGGTTTGAAAATGTTGACCATTGCTGTGAAAAAGGATACTAACCGGTTTAATGACATCACTGACAATCTGCACATCACTTTTAATCCTTATAAGATCATCTGATTGGTCAAACTGATCATATTCAGGCTCGTACGTCCAAATACTCCAAGTCAAAAAAATACTAGTCCCAACTAAAATAATCAGTATTATACTTTTCGCACGTTCAAAATTCATGACCAATCATCCTCTTCTTCCTGTTCGTAAGGAAGTGTAAAGAACACCGTAGTTCCTTTTCCATCCACACTTTCCGCCCAAATTTTCCCGCCATGCGCCACGACCATTTCTTTCGCAATCGCTAAACCAAGTCCAGTCCCACCAAGGTTTCGTGACCTTGCTTTATCCACACGGTAAAATCGGTCAAATATTTTATCGATGACATTTTTCGGAATTCCCACTCCTTGATCAGTAATACTGACAACGATAAAGCTTTCAGCTGCCCTGACACGGAAGGTCACTTGACCACCTTCAGGAGAGTACTTTAATGAGTTGGATATTACATTATAGAGAACCTGGGTGATTTTATCTTCATCAATATCCACAAAATAAGCATCCTTAGGCAGATCACGCTTAAATGTGATATCATCATTTTTCGTCATTTCAAATCGATCGATAATATGGTCATAGAATTTATTGAAATTCACCCAGCCCGTTTTAAGCCGATAGTCTTTACTGTCCATTTTTGAAAGCTGTAACAGGTCATTTACAAGCCTGATCATTCGCTCTGTTTCATTTTGCGTGACACTTAAAAAGGCAGGAGCGATCTCCTCTTCCTTCCAAGCCCCATCCGCCAATGCCTCCAGGTAGCTCCTCATCGTTGTAAGCGGTGTTCTTAGCTCATGCGACACGTTGGCAACAAATTCCCTACGCTCACCCTCAATTTTCTCTTGCTCTGTGATATCATGCAAAACAGTGATCAATCCATTAACGAATCCCGTTTCCTTTTGAATAACTGAAAAGTTACCCCTCAAAATGAACGGCCTATCCTTTTTGCTGTAATCAAGGATTACGGACTCCCGTTCTTCCAGTAAATCCTCAAATTTATATTCTTCTTCAAGACCCAAAACCTCAATGATAGGTTGGTTCATGACGGTTTCATGTGAGACATTCAGTAATCGTGCAGCCGGTTCATTAATCAAGTTCACTCTACCGCGTCTATCAGTTGAAATAACACCGTCTGTCATATTGGTGAGGACAGATGAAAGTTTACGTCGTTCTCCCTCTGTGCTAGATTGCGATTCTTGAAGCTTTTTAGTCAAATTATTGAAAGTAACAGCAAGCTGACCTATTTCGTCATCGCCATATACTCTAACTTTTCTAGAGAAATTCCCTTTCGCCATCACCAATGCCTGTTTTCTCATATCCGACATGGGCCGAGTGATAGTCCGTGCCAGCAGAATTCCTAAGATAGCCGTAATGACCAGGGCAATAGCCGTACCCGTCATAAAGATACTATTGATTTCATCCATCTGTTCAAAGACGTTCTCCATCTCAGCTATGACATAGACAGCTCCAATGACCTCACCTTTTGCTTCAATGGGTGTCGAAAGAACCCAGACCCGTCTGCTGCCTGTTTTCGGATCCCGGTACACTTCACTATCTTCTTTCCCATAAATCAACGTATTCTTTATAAGGACCTGTGTCGTTTTCTTCCCTACGATTTCCTGGTTACCCGGGGCGGAGGTTCCAATTACCCGTCTGCTGCGTGTGTCGATAACACGTACTTCCGAAATATCGTTCGATGAATTATCGCGATCCTTCAGTATCGTATTAATCGCTTCTTCGAGGGTTGGGTCTTCCTCTCCCCTCTCTTTTTCCATTTCTTCGCCAATACTGTAGGTAAGCAGGTTAACGTGGCCTTTTATCGATTTCGTGAAGTTCCCGACAAGATTTTCTTCCAATTCCCCAACAAAATATACCCCGATTATTTGCATCGCTACGAAGATAAGCAACACATAAATCAGAACAAATTTAAAATGAATTGAGCGAAAAAAACCAACCTTTTTCATAAGAACTACTCCTGTTCAGGGTTACGCAGGTAATAACCGACCCCTCTTCTAGTTACAATCCAACCAGGATGGCTTGGATTATCTTCAATCTTCTCACGAAGACGTCTTACCGTTACATCGACTGTCCGTACATCTCCAAAGTAATCATATCCCCAAACGGTTTGTAATAAGTGCTCCCTTGTCATAACCTGGCCGATATGCTTTGCTAAATAATGGAGCAATTCGAATTCGCGATGAGTTAATTCAATCGTATCGCCACGCTTAGAAACGACATAGGCATCAGGATGGATAGTAAGAGTGCCTATTGTAATTTCCTTCGGTTCATTTTCTTGATCCGGAACCGGGACAGCTTGCTGGCGTCTTAAGTTCGCCTTAACACGGGCGATTATTTCCCGGGTACTAAATGGCTTTGTCACATAGTCATCTGCACCAAGCTCTAACCCTAATACTTTATCTATCTCAGAATCCTTAGCCGTTAACATGATGATTGGCGTTTCATATTTCTTTCTTACTTCTCTACAAACTTCCATCCCATCACGCTGTGGTAGCATTATATCAAGCAAAATCAAATCAGGCTGCCGTTCTTCTACCATTTTAAGAGCTTCGTTGCCATCATAAGCACAAAAAACCTCATAACCCTCTTTTTTCAAATTGAATTGTAAAATATCCGCGATTGGCTTTTCATCATCGACTACCAAAATTTTCTTATCCATGTACTTATCTCCTTTTTAATAACTAAACTAAATCTATTAAAAACCTTGTCCTTATCCGGGACCTTTTTTCATATTTTCCTACTGATTACACCGACCTATCATCTTAGTCCAACAAAGTTCACTATATATACCCTATTAAAAGGTCTAAACACCTAAATGTAAGCAAATTGTATCTATTATACTTTATCATTTTACAGGCATTAAATCACCTTTTTCCTATTATTCTCATCTATGTATGTAGCAGAAGAAGAAGTCTTCGAATATTTTTCGAAGACTTCTCTCAATTACTGACTTATATAATTTAGCGGATTTGCAAGAGACCCGTTTTTATATACTTCAAAATGAAGGTGGACACCGGTGGAATGGCCTGTTGAGCCCATCATCCCAATTTTCATTCCTTTTCCAACCTTTTGTCCTGCTTTTACATCTATTGAATCTAAATGGGCATACAACGTTTTAAATCCATTATTATGATTGATTATTATTTTATTACCATAACCTCCGGAATCTCCTGCGAATTCGACTATTCCATGATCGGCTGCCGTGATGGTCCTTGTTGTTGGTCGGGCAATATCTATTCCTTTATGTAGTTTCCCCCAGCGCTGGCCCTGCTTACTGGAAATATAGCCCCCGTCTGCAGGCCACGAATAGGTCCCGCTTCCGTTTGAAGGAATGACCTTTGTTCCTTTTCTAGTGATCTCTGTGATCGCTTTTTCCGTAACTTCTTTTTTTACGATAGTTTCACTGATTTTTTTACCATTTGTTTCTTCAACTGTATAGGTGAATGCCTGAACGCCATCGTTACCCTCTTGTTCAATAACGAGCTCGTCCTTCAGAAGATCATCATCCTTTTTTACTTTCTTTTCAAAAGGAATCCCCTCTTCTTTCAAAACTTCTCTTTCTACCATTACGTTCACATAGGGTGTAGCTTGGGTCACATAGACGCTCTCACCTGCTTTAAGCCCATTACCCTTATTAAGGTCCGGGTTTAGCTCCAACAGCTGAATTAGGTCCATATCATGATTATTAGCAACCTCTTCAAGTTCCTCATCTTCCTTTACCACATAGATAGCCTTTTCTTCTTTTCCTTCTTCTATCATGGAAAGGGTCTTGTTAACCGTCATAATCTTTTCAGGATCAACCGCGGTTTCATTAAACGTAATTGGATGCGAAAATTCGATATTTAGAATTCTGCTTCCTGGTTTTTTTAACGTTTCAACCGTATCCGATTCACTTTCTCTCTTGCTGGATTCATATTCAGCGTATTCTTCCTCATCTACATATAATAAGGTGATGTTTCTCACAACTTCCTCAGCATCTTCCTTAGAAGGAACATAAGCGACCACCTGATTATCAATGTTAATCTCATACGCGTCTGCCTTTACATCCAACTGATCGTCAATCTCCTTTAAGACTTGGTCCTCTTTTACTTCTTCACTAAATACTTCCTCGCCCACAAATGCTAACTGCGTCTCACTATCAAATGTATAGTCAGGATAATCCGCCTCTGCTTCTGCAATTTTATCCGCTACAATCTTTTCTATTTCCGCTTCATCCGTTACACTTCCCACGAATTCATTGTTGAGATAAACATGCTGAATGGTTTTAATTTCCGATACACCTGCTGCTGTTGCTCGATTTCCTGCAAGCAATAGCATTACGGATATCACGAACAGAAAGATTCCTTTATTTTTTGAGATAAACATATATTGTCCTCCTTAAACGGCCCAGTCACCAATTAAGAAACTAATCAAATTTATATGAGATATATTAGTTCAATTTCAATATTTCAATATTTACGCGTACATGACTAATTTCTATAACCATTTTTTCACTCATAACTCTATCATAATAATAAAAAAATCAAGAAATAGACTTCATAATGTAATAGAACTGTATAAATGGTGACAACAAGTACCAATAAATATGTTTTTAGAAAAGGTATCTTTCGAAATAAAAAAGGAGGTAGACGTAAGCCTGATAAGGAATAGCGAACCATTTATATAAATGGTTAAAATTGGATTGTTACAAATCAATAACAATCTATTAACAGGATTTAACCCGTTTGTAAATTAATATATAACAAAAAAAGCGCCCGAAAGGCGCTTTTCAAAAGGATGGCTCAGGACGGAATCGAACCGCCGACACAAGGATTTTCAGTCCTTTGCTCTACCGACTGAGCTACTGAGCCAAATATTCTATTTCAAATGAAAAAATCATGTAAAAAATAAAATGGCGGTCCCGACGGGAATCGAACCCGCGATCTCCTGCGTGACAGGCAGGCATGTTAACCGCTACACCACGGGACCAGCATATAAATTATATAAAGAAGTGACCCATACGGGATTCGAACCCGTGTTACCGCCGTGAAAGGGCGGTGTCTTAACCGCTTGACCAATGGGCCGGAAAAATGGTGAGCCATGAAGGATTCGAACCTTCGACCCTCTGATTAAAAGTCAGATGCTCTACCAACTGAGCTAATGGCTCGTTCTAATAAATTTTCGCCACATAATTTCCGGATTTTCCGTTTACCTTCTGCAAGATGTAAACTCCGCTACTCGCGCTACTCGTGGAAGCTTTGCTTGTTGCTCTACCGTGTTATTGGCTTGTTCTATTGTGACGACGCTTTTGATAATATCATAGTTTTTATTGTTTATGCAATAGTTTTTTAAAATAAAATTTATTTTATTTTATATTTTTTCCTTTTCACTACTGTTTTAAATAAAATTTACCCTTTAAAAACATCATTTCCTTGTTAGTATCTCAGTACATATTGTTTAATCATAATTGTACAAACTGACATACTAGCCACTTGTAAACCTTACACCACCAAGGAGTAGTTTTAAATAAAAAAGGAGCTGGCAAAAAAGCCAGCTCCTTTTTTCATGAATTACGCTAGACGCCAAGGGCTTCTTACGATGTTTGTTTGGTTACGGTCAGGACCGACAGAGAAAGTAGTCAAAGGAATGCCTACTAATTGAGATACGCGCTCTACATAGTGACGAGCGTTCTCTGGTAGTTCATCCAATGATTTGCATCCCGTGATGTCTTCTGGCCAGCCTGGCAGCTCTTCATAGACTGGTGTACATTCGCCAATCGCTTTCAAAGTCGCTGGAACCTCATGAATGATTTCGCCTTTGTATTCATAAGCCACACAAATTTTGACCGTATCAAGACCTGATAACACGTCAATTGAGTTTAAAGATAAATCGGTAATCCCGCTAACACGGCGTGCATGGCGAACAACAACAGCGTCAAACCAGCCGACACGGCGCGGTCTGCCTGTAGTAGTACCATATTCACGGCCTACTTCACGGATTTGATGACCGATTTCATCATGTAATTCTGTAGGGAAAGGACCATCACCCACACGGCTTGTATATGCTTTACATACTCCAACCACATGGTTAATTTTCGTAGGTCCAACACCTGAACCAATCGTTACGCCGCCTGCAACTGGGTTAGATGAAGTAACAAATGGGTATGTTCCTTGATCGATATCAAGCATAACCCCTTGAGCCCCTTCAAATAATACGCGTTTTCCTTCATCAAGTGCGTCATTCAATACAACGGATGTATCGCAAACATATTTCTGCACTTGTTGTCCGTACTCATAGTATTCTTCTAAGATATCTTCGATTTTAAAACCTTCTGTTTCATAAAAACGTTCAAACATGCGGTTTTTTTCGACAAGATTTTGGGACAATTTTTCTTCAAAAATTTCACGGTCCAAAAGATCTGCCATACGGATGCCGTTACGAGCAGCTTTGTCCATATAAGCAGGGCCGATTCCTTTTTTCGTCGTACCAATTTTATTAGCACCTTTACGATCTTCTTCAACTTCATCCAATTTAATATGGTAAGGAAGAATGACATGTGCACGGTTAGAGATACGAAGATTATCCGTGCTCACTCCGTGACTATGTAAATATGCAAGCTCTTCTACAAGCGCTTTTGGATCAACTACCATTCCATTTCCAATAACACAAATTTTATCACTATAAAAAATCCCTGACGGAATTAAATGCAGTTTATAAGTAACACCGTTAAATTTAATCGTATGCCCTGCATTATTCCCACCTTGATAACGAGCAATGGCTTCCGCATTCTGGGATAGAAAATCTGTTATTTTACCTTTACCTTCGTCTCCCCATTGTGTACCGACTACTACAACTGATGACATCTGAATAAAGCACCTCCAAAGGATCACGTAATACCGGTTATTAACCGGTTCTTATCAAACAAACCTATTTTATCAATAATTCAAAGAGGAAGTCAATACAAAATCCGAACATTATATAAATTAATAAATAATTCGTTCGTAAATATGCATTTTACCTACTTTCCTACAGTGTAAATATAAGGTATTAACCTTCTGTAGCGTTTTTCATACTGATAATTCTGAAAAATAAAAAGATTATCACTTGGTAATAATTGGATTATATTCTCACCTTTTTGCTGATAGGGAATGAAGCAACTAAGATGAAAATAGCGTTTTTAAGGTATTTATAGCGGCTTTCTTTTTCTCATTTCGATTTAGATTATTCTCTTCAATATTTCAATATCATATATTTTACCCATGGAAATCCTTTATTATTTACGGTGGCTTTTCTTTTTTATCATTTTCTCCATAAAAACGGCCCGCCACTTCAAAAGTGGCGGGCCGTTTTCTATGAATAACATTAAATCTATTTAAGCCCCGGGAGACATCGAGTCATCATCGAAGCGCCGTTCCAGGTTAACGAATTTATTGTATTCTTTAACGAATGCAAGCGAAACCGTCCCAACAGGGCCATTACGCTGTTTGGCAATAATGATTTCGATAATATTTTTATTCTCAGATTCTTTATCATAATAATCATCACGATATAAGAATGCCACGATATCAGCATCTTGCTCAATACTCCCTGATTCCCGGATATCTGACATCATGGGGCGCTTGTCTTGGCGCTGCTCCACTCCACGGGAGAGCTGGGAAAGGGCGATAACAGGTACTTCTAGTTCACGAGCAAGCGCTTTGAGTGAACGAGAAATTTCCGATACTTCTTGCTGACGATTGTCGCCTGAACGGCCATCTCCTTGAATCAATTGAAGGTAATCAATCAATATCATGCCAAGTCCATGTTCCTGCTTCAAACGACGGCATTTTGAACGAATTTCACCAATCCGGACTCCTGGCGTATCATCAATATAAATACCGGCATTCGACAAGCTTCCCATCGCCATTGTTAGCTTGCGCCAGTCCTCATCTGTTAAGGATCCTGTCCGCAAATTTTGAGCGTTAATGTTTCCTTCCGCGCAAAGCATACGCATAACAAGCTGCTCGGCACCCATCTCAAGACTAAAAATCGCAACGTTCTCTTCTGTTTTCGTTGCAACATTTTGAGCGATGTTCAAAGCAAAAGCGGTCTTACCAACAGAGGGACGAGCACCCACGATAATAAGGTCATTACGTTGAAAACCAGCTGTCATTCGGTCCAGTTCAGCAAATCCGGTCGGAATTCCTGTGACATCACCTTTACGGGTGGTCAATACCTCGATATTATCGTAAGTCCGTACTAATACATCCTTAATATTTTGAAAGGACCCGGAATTTTTCCGCTGGGCTACTTCCATGATCGTTTTTTCTGCTTCCCCGAGCAGCTCCTCGACCTCATCCTCGCGGCTGTATCCTTCCTGAGCAATATTCGTTGCTGTCCTGATCAATCGACGTAGTAACGACTTCTCTTCTACGATGCGGGCATAATATTCAATATTAGCTGCGGTAGGTACCGACCCGGCCAATTCACTTAAATATGAAACGCCACCCACTTCTTCAAGGTTCTTTGCAGCGGCTAGTTCTTCAGTCACCGTAATCAAATCGACAGCTTTTCCTTCGTCATTCAACTTAATCATCACATTAAAGATTTTTTGATGCGAGCTTCTGTAGAAATCCTCTGGAATCAAAACTTCCGATGTAACAGTTAGTGAAGAAGGCTCTAGAAAAATGGCCCCTAGCACAGCTTGTTCTGCTTCTATATTTTGAGGGGGAACTCTATCTTGAAATTGTTCTATCAAATCTTAAAACCTCCCATTCTAAGAGGATACTTTTTGCTTATTTATATGTTTCTAGTTAAAAAGAAAAAAGTGAAAGGACAACATGCCCAATCACATTTTTTTCGTCTATCTCTATTTTATCAATTTTTCACAGATATGAAACCACTAAAATTAGTTAATTTCTTTCACTTGCACTGTGAGTGTTGCTGTAACCTCAGGATGCAGCTTTACAGGGAGCTTCGTATGTCCTAAAGAACGAATTCCGTCAGCAAGCTCCATTTTACGTTTATCAATCTTAATGCCATGTTTTTTCTGAAGCTCTGAGGCAATTTGTTTCGTCGTGATAGAACCGAATAAACGCCCGCCTTCCCCAGCTTTAGCGGATAATTCAACAGTTAACTTCTCCAATTGTACTTTCAGTTCTTCTGCATGTTGAAGTTCTTCGGCAGCAAGCGATTCTTCTTTATTCTTCTGCGCTTCCAAAGTTTTCACATTTGTATTATTTGCTTCTACAGCCAATCCTTGTTTAATCAGGAAATTATGTGCATAACCATCTGCAACATTTTTGACTTCCCCTTTTTTTCCTTTACCTTTAACATCTTTTAGAAATATAACTCTCATTCTTTTTGTCCCCCTTCTAAATAATCATCAATTGCTGCTTTTAATCGACTTTCGGCTTCTTCAATGGAACATGCCTGTTGAGTAGCGGCATTTGTTAAATGTCCGCCTCCATTCAACATTTCCATTATCACCTGGACATTGATATCACCGAGAGAACGTGCACTTATGCCAACTGTATCATCAGATCTCTTAGCCATTACAAAGGAAGCGACAACGCCGTCCATGGTCAAAAGCGTGTCGGCTGCCTGAGCAATGAGCACCTGATTATGGACCTGATCAGTTTTTGCCGAAGCAATTGCAATACCCTTTTTATAGAAGACAACCTCTTCAATCAGCTTCGACCGTTTAATATAGGTGTCTACGTCTTCCTTTAAGAATTTCTGAACAAGTACCGTATCTGCTCCATGAGCCCTTAAATAAGAGGCTGCATCGAATGTTCGTGAACCAGTTCTTAAAGTAAAACTTTTCGTATCGACAATAATCCCGGCAAGCAGTGCCGTAGACTCAAGCATATCAATTTTGCTGCGTTTTGGCTGATATTCAAGCAATTCAGTTACAAGTTCAGCTGTTGAGGATGCATATGGCTCCATATAAACGAGCAATGAGTTTTTGATAAACTCCTCACCTCGGCGATGGTGGTCAATGACAACTACCTTATCAATCCTATTTAATAATCGCTCTTCAATCACCATTGAAGGTTTATGCGTATCAACTACAACGAGCAACGTTTCATCCGTAATCATTTCAAATGCTTCTTCGGGAGTTATAAACCGTGCATACAAATCCTCTTTATTTTTAATTTCTTCCATTAAACGAAGGACACTGCTATCAAGTTGCTGTGTGTTTATGACAATATATCCGTCACGTTCATTCATTTGAGCCACTTTTAAAATACCGATGGCTGAACCTATTGCATCCATATCCGGATTTTTATGGCCCATGACAATGACTTTATCGCTATCCAAGACTATATCCTTTAATGCATGCGAAATGACGCGTGCGCGGACCCTCGTGCGTTTTTCCATTGGATTGGTTTTACCACCATAAAATTTCACTTTTCCGTTTGCCTGCTTAATAGCAACTTGATCTCCGCCCCGTCCCAAAGCTAGATCTAAGCTAGACTGGGCAAGTGATCCCAATTCCGGTAAGGAAGATACAGCCGAGCCAACCCCAATGCTCAAGGTAAGTGGTACATTTTGCTTGGCTGTCGTTTCCCTAATTTCATCTAAAATAGTGAATTTACCCTTTTCAAGTTGATGAAGGATATGTTCATTAAACACAGCGATAAACCGTTCCGAGGAAACCCGTTTAAAGAAAACGCCATTATCCCTTGCCCATTTATCAAGAAGTGAGGTAACCAAACTGTTTATACTACTTTTACGCTGATCATCCATTCCCTGCGTCAAATCATCATAATTATCAAGCAGAATAATGGCGATTGCTGTCCGCTCATCTTCATATAATTTTTCAATTTCAACTTGCTCTGTTACATCAAAAAAGTAAAGAAGTCGTTCCTCACGCTTATGGACCACTTTAAATTTCCGGTCATGGAGTGTAAGCGTCTCTGTCTCAATCTCTTGCTTAATTAACGGTACAATCGAATCAGCGACATCGTAGAGAGATCTTCCTGCCAATGAATCTTCACTAAAACATGAAGCCAGAAATGGATTGGTCCATTCAATGTAAAAATCGTCATTAAAGAGCATAATCCCAATTGGCATTTCCAGTAACGCTTCTTCACCCACCTTCTTTAGACGGTAGGATAACGTTGTTATATATTCTTCTGTCTTACGCTGTTTTTTTTCTTCCACTTTTAATGTTAAATAAAATAAACCGGCAAGAATCAATAATCCAACAAGTGCAACAACCCAATTATAATAAGCCAGTACGCCCAAAAGTAACAAGCCTGCAGCCAGCACCCCATATAACGGGGACTTAATCGAGTACTCTTTCAAATAAGATGGCATAGTTTCAGCTCCTAAAAGCATCTGTTTTACAAGGACTATTCCTTTTTCTTGATTGTCTCCCTAAAAGGAAATCCTAAATCTATTATACCTAAAAATCGAATGATGGTTATGAAAATCGGATGTAAAAGCGAAGCAACCACGATTAAAATAAGTATAGCTTTAGTCCAAGACTTCACATGACTGATATAAAATACCAGCGAATATCCTTGTATCAAAATGAAAAACTGCAGGATAAAAAATAGGTTTGTTATGGCCATATATACAAAACTATTCTTGTCCGTATTCACAAAAAGAGCCAGAAGCATCGTAATTAAATAATACCATAAAAGGCTTTTCGGGAGTCGCAGATCTCGAAAATGTGGCCACTTTAAAGTTTTATCGCTGAACCTCTTCAAAATAGGATGGGCCGCAAAGAAAATCAGTAAAACCATGATGACAGAAGTGACAACGAACAAACTTGGCATAAGCGTGTTCAGCAAATCTATTGATTCATGCATTCTCTTTTCGATTCGCTCTGTCGGTGCCTGATCAAACGATTCCATGATCCCAACAGAAGAATCAATGGACTCCTCAAGCATGACCATCGATTTTTCTATGTAGTTTACATCTAATACCAATACCGTTGCCGCATATATTAATAATGTACCCCCTAGGAAAACAAGGACAGTGCTAATAAACATAGGTGCCATCGGTTTATCCTTTTTTAAAAAATAACCAATGGTAATACCCGTTGCCCCCATAAGTAAGGTCATCGGAACGGATAATATTGTTGAGATAAGTATCGACAATAATGAAGCAACAAATAAATACCCCAGAGCCCATGATATCTTTTGTTTGGTTGTCACCAGAATAAAAGGAATGGGTAAAAAGAAAAGAGTGAAGGTACCCACTATTGGGATATGAACTGTGATGAACAATAAAATGCAATATAGTGCCAAAAGGGCCCCGCCCTCAGCAATTCGTCTCCCGCTATTCATTTATTTTCACCCCCGTTTTTATAAAACTAAAAATAATGTCTCCAGTCTCCATCTTTATATTGTATCCGTTAAGCATAGGATATTTCAAACATCACAATCTTTTTTCATGATATAGAATTTTTTCTTTGGAAAGAGACTATTTTCGTTTATAAAAATCCTTTCAAAAAACAAAAAAAACCGCATTTTAGCGGATTTTTAATAAAAGGGCTATTTTTATACGTCACTCCTATTGCATAAAAAAAAGCACATTAAGGACTGCTCCTCAATGTGCCTATTAATTATTCACCAGATACGTATGGTAGTAATGCCATAGTACGTGAGCGTTTAATAGCAATCGTTAATTTACGTTGATATTTAGCGCTTGTGCCAGTTACACGACGTGGTAAAATTTTACCGCGTTCTGAGACGAATTTTTTAAGAAGATCTGTATCTTTGTAATCAATTTTAGTGATTCCGTTAGATGTGAAATAACAAACCTTTTTACGCTTACCGCGTCCTTTACGTCCACCCATTGCCATAATAAATTTCCCTCCCTGCTTGTTGAATTTTCATTTTAAACGGCTGTTTAAAACGGAAGATCATCATCTGAAATGTCGATTGTTTTACCGTCATTTGCAAATGGATCATCATCTACACGAGTGTAGTTGTTGTTGCTCCGTTGATTCTGATTAGGATTTTGTCCATACGAATTGTTGTCATTTCCGTTATTATTGTTGCTATAACTTTTTTGACCTCCACCGTAAGAACCGCCTTCATTTCTTTCACCCGCTGAACTGCTTCGTGGTTCAAGGAATTGAACGCTCTCAGCCAGAATCTCCGTCACATATACTCGTTTGCCGTCTTGTCCTTCATAATTACGTGTTTGGACACGTCCATCCACGCCAGCTAAACTGCCTTTTTTCAAGAAGTTAGCTACATTTTCTGCCGGTTTACGCCAAACTACACAGTTAATGAAATCTGCTTCACGTTCACCCGACTGATTCGTAAAACTACGGTTCACAGCCAAAGTAAAGGTAGCCACAGGAACTCCATTAGGTGTATATCGTAATTCAGGATCTTTAGTTAAGCGTCCTACCAAAACTACGCGATTCATCATCAGAATCAACCCCTAGGTTTCAAACTTGTTTCACGTGAAACAAGATTAGAATTTATATTAAATATCGGATTATACTTCTTCTCTAGTAGCCATGTGGCGAATAATGTCTTCACTGATTTTAGCAAGACGATCGAATTCTAGAATCGCAGCACTTTCAGCGTTAACTTTAAGAAGCATGTAGTAACCATCACGGAAATCATTGATTTCGTATGCAAGACGGCGTTTACCCCATTCTTTTGCTTCTACTTCCGCACCATTATCAGAAAGGATTGTGTTGAAACGTTCAACTAAAGCTTTTTTAGCTTCTTCCTCAATGTTTGGACGGATGATATACATAATTTCGTATTTTCTCATCACTGTCACCTCCTTTTGGTCTAAGCGGCCCAATTGGGCAAGGAGCAATTATTTATAATTACTCACAAGAAGAAATTATAGCATAGTTAAAGGGGCTTTGCAACGAACGGTTAGACATATTACAATTTATTGAAATCAAATGTTATAGACTTAAACTATACCGAGAAAAAAGACTCTACAGATTGGGTCTGTAGAGTCTCTCTATGCCTTATACGTTAAAACGGAAATGGATTACGTCGCCGTCGTTAACGATATATTCTTTACCTTCTAATCGTACTTTACCCGCGTCCTTTGCAGCGCTATGGCTTCCTGCTTCAAGTAGGTCATTATACGAAACGATTTCGGCACGGATGAAACCGCGTTCGAAGTCTGTGTGAATGACACCTGCACATTGAGGCGCTTTCATACCTTTACGGAACGTCCAAGCACGTACCTCCTGAACTCCAGCTGTAAAGTATGTTGCCAACCCGAGCAGGTTGTATGAAGCACGGATCAATTGATCAAGACCGGATTCCTCGATGCCGAGTTCAGATAGGAACATTTCCTTTTCTTCACCTTCAAGCTCCGCAATTTCTTCTTCAATTTTTGCACAAATTACGATAACTTCTGCGTTTTCTTTCGCAGCATATTCACGAACTTGTTGAACATATTCATTATCAGCAGCATTAGCCACTTCGTCCTCACTTACATTCGCTACATAAAGAGTCGGCTTCGCTGTAAGCAAGTGCATGCCCTTCACGATTTTTTGCTGTTCTTCAGTAAATTCAACTGAACGAGCTGGTTTTTCTTCTTCCAATGCTTCTTTCAAAGCGACAAGGATTTCATGCTCAGCCACTGCGCCTTTATCTTTCTGCTTGGCCATTTTTCCAACGCGGTCGATTCGTTTATCAACAGATTCCAAATCAGCAAGAATCAATTCAAGATTGATGACTTCAATATCATCTATTGGATTTACTTTTCCAGAAACGTGAGTAATGTTATCGTCAGAGAAGCAACGAACGACTTGACAAATTGCATCAACTTGACGAATATGAGAAAGGAATTTATTTCCAAGACCTTCCCCTTTACTAGCTCCTTTTACAATCCCGGCAATATCCGTGAATTCAAATGCTGTCGGAACTGTCTTTTTCGGCTGCACCAATTCAGTCAATTTTTGTAAACGATGATCAGGCACTTCTACAATCCCAACGTTTGGATCAATTGTACAAAAAGGATAGTTGGCAGATTCCGCACCTGCCTGAGTTATTGCATTAAATAAAGTGGATTTACCTACGTTAGGCAAACCAACTATACCAGCTGTTAAAGCCATTTATATTTCACTCCTTTAAGATAATTCGTACATATAGGAAAAAGACTGATCTTCTATAAAGACCATCCAATTACCTAAACCTTTCCCAATTATAGATTTCGCTTCCTAAAAAGACAAGTAAATCATTGAGATAGTAGGACCGCTTTCTTTCCATGAAAAAAGCATGATCATTCCTCATGCTTTTGTAGAACCTTTTTCATTTTCTTCGCAAACTCACGTCGGGGCAACATCACGCTATGACCGCACCCTTCACATTTTATCCGGATATCCATGCCCAGCCGGATAATTCTCCACTTATTCACTCCACATGGATGTGGTTTTTTCATTTCGACAATATCTTTAAGTGCAAATTCCTTTTCATCCATAACCATGAGCCCCCCTAGTTCCTACGACTCGCTGCCTTTGTATGTAGATGTAATTCCACTTAAATCAAGAGCAGCACTTAATTCTTTTCTTATTATTCTGCTCATTTCGACATGACGCATCGGTTTTGTTTCAGCTGTGACCCGAAAGACAACTTCATCAGGACTTATCATTTCAATTCCTAAAAATTCAGGTGCTTTGACTAAGAAGTCATATTTACCTTCCATATTATTCAAAGTTTGAATAAGTACCCTCTCAGCAAGTTCTACTGATCCATCATTAGGTATAGCTACATCCACCACTGCTTTACTGTTTAATATGGAGTAATTTGTAACTTGAACAATACTACCATTAGGTATGAGGTGCAATTCTCCTGAGCTACTTTTAATTTTTGTTGTACGAAGCCCAATTTCGAGAACTTCACCCTCAAATGTATTAATCTTAATATAGTCCCCAACCGAGAAGTGATCTTCAAAAATCACAAAGAATCCTGTGATAATATCTTTGACCAAACTTTGGGCACCAAACCCAACTGCCAAACCAAGAATCCCAGCTCCAGCCAGTAAAGCTTTTACATCGAATGAGAAAATTTCAAGAATCATTATCAAGGCAATGAAATTGATAACGTAAGTGATGATATTTTCCAGTAACTTAATGAGTGTCGTTTCCCTACGCTCCGAAACCCGAATAGGACTTCTTAATCGAGCTTTGAAGAATTTATTTATAATGGTCTTTCCTATTCTAATAATAATACGCGATAACAACAGAACAAGGAAGATTTTAATAATTCCCTCCCCCATCAGTAGCCATACTTTTTCATCCAATAATTCTTTTGTAACGTTATTATAAATGCTATCCATCTCTTCCTCCTGCCTATTGCAAAAACCTGCAAAACTTTTAGATTCCCTATGACCTTCCTATTTGGACGTATTCCATCTACCCCTCAAGCCGAAAGATAACCCTAAATAAGAAAAGTTTTCTCTATTTTATCAATAAATATGGGTTTCTGTACAAAAAAAATATGGGTAATAGGTAAGGTAATTAGAAGTTTTTTCTATTTCCATGAATGATTTTTTGCTAGAGAGTATATATAACGAAAATTGGTAGAGGAAGAAGCATCTTACGATTTCCCCTTCCCCCGTTTGCGTGTTCTTATCAAATAAATCCCCCACCAATTTTACATTAAATACCGTATATTTTTCCTTTTTTATCCGTATACTGTAATACCAAACGAAGTAAAGGAGTTGAGCCGATGAATCTGAATTCTAGTCTATTTAATAATAATAAAAATAGATTGAGCCGCATCCTACATGAAGATACGGATGCATCTAAACAAATTTCCCAAGAATTAATCAACCTTCTTCCAACTGGAAAGCTTCAACCTATCGTAATTGTCTGTATTGGCACAGACCGTTCTACTGGCGATTCCCTCGGTCCACTTGTCGGCACTCTGCTTAATGAAAAAACAGAAGACGGTGCCTCTTCCTTCCATGTTTATGGAACTCTCGATAATCCTATACATGCTATGAATTTACAGGAAAAATTAAGTGAAATTAACAAAATCCATACCGATCCCTTTATCGTCGGAATCGATGCTTGCTTAGGAAAATTGAAAAGCGTCGGCATTGTTCAAATTGGCCAAGGTCCGGTGAAACCTGGCGCTGGAGTCAATAAAGATCTACCTTCTGTTGGCAATGCCCATATTACTGGAATCGTGAATGTCAGTGGATTCATGGAGTTTATGGTCCTACAAAATACTCGTCTTAATCTAGTCTTAAAAATGGCCAAAACCATTGCAGAGGGTATTTATGAAGCACAAAATCATTATCCAGTTAAACCAACTTTCACTCCATTCTCCTGGTCATTCAAGCAGGAAAAAACCCTTTGATTCTAATGTTCCTGAAAAGTTTGGCCGAGTATAAAAATAAAGGAAGGGGTTCACCCCTTCCTTTATTTTTATACATAATACATGATTGTAACTAGAATTGCTGTAATCATTATTCCTGGAAGCAGGTTAGCCACCCTGATTTTGGTGACACCGATAATATTCAAGCCAATCGCTAAAATCATGACTCCTCCAGTTGCTGTCATTTCAAGAATGAAGGAATCCATTAACTCAGTTGGGATCAAAGTATTAATTTGCCTTGAAAAAATGGCAATGAATCCTTCATAAAGAATGATAGGGAATGCTGAAAAAAGTACACCAATGCCAAGAGTACTGGACAGAACTAGCGCTGTAAACCCATCAATAATCGATTTTGTTATTAAAACATCATGATCATTACGGATCCCACTATCCAAGGCACCGATAATGGCCATCGCTCCAATGCAAAATATGAGCGTGGCTGTTACGAATCCCTGTGATATCGAAGTTCCTTTTTTCGCTTTCATCCGACGTTCAATCCAATTGCCTAAAGAATTAAGCCTGGCTTCAAGATTCATCCATTCTCCAAGCACAGCGCCTCCCACAATACTTATAATGACCATGATAAAATTTTCACTCTTAAAACCCATCTGCAATCCTAAGACAATAACGGTCAAACCGATACCACTCATAACCGTTTCTTTTATCTTCTCAGGTATATGCTGTAAAAACATTCCCAAAATCGACCCGATTAAAATACAAGCCCCATTCACAAAAGTCCCCAATAAAACCATCTTATTCACCTAATTCTCTACAGTAAGATCCCCTTGTTGCATATCTGCATTCAAAAATCGTCTCTCAAAGAAGGGACTAAGAGGAAAGGTTTTCTTGATCAATCAAGTCTAATATTCTCTCTAAATCTTCTTTTGAAAAGAATTCGATTTCTATTTTCCCTTTTTTCTTGCTTTGTTTAATAGTCACGCTTGTTCCTAGTCTTTCACGTAGACTTGACTCCCGCTGCTTTATAAAAATATCTTTTTTCACTTGTTTCGCAGGTTTAGTTTCACGTGAAACCGTATCATTTAATTGATGAATATATTGCTCTAGCTTTCGGACATTCATTCCTTCTTTGAGAATTTTGTCTATAACTGGCTGAAGCAACTCTTTTTTCTTTAATCCTAGTAATGCACGACCATGCCCCATAGAAATTTCACCTTCAGAGATATAACTCCTTATCTTTTCAGGCAAAGATAGTAATCGAACATAGTTAGCAATATGCGGCCGACTTTTCCCCAAGCGAATAGCCAACTGTTCTTGAGTAATTTCTAATTTTTCAAGCAGGGTTTGATAAGCAGCCGCTTCCTCGATTGGGTTTAAATCTTCCCGTTGAAGGTTTTCCAAAATGGCCAGTTCCATCATCTGTTGTTCATTCAGTTCTCTCACAACAACCGGTACTGTCTTTAAACCAGCTTCTTTTGCGGCACGATAACGTCTCTCCCCAGCCACAATTTCATAGCCTTTAATACTTTTCCGGGCAATAATCGGCTGTAATATCCCGTGCTCTATGATTGATTGCTTAAGTTCTTCTATCGCTTCAGGTCGAAAACTTTTCCGGGGCTGATAAGGATTTGGCCTTAATTCCCTCAATTTAATTTCCCGCACGATTTCATCTTTACTGATTTCCCCATTGTTGAATAGTGCGTTTAGTCCTTTGCCAAGTCCCTTAGCCATTTGACACCACTTCCTTTGCCAGTTCTAGATAGACCTCCGCTCCTCGTGACTTTGGATCATAAATAATTATCGGTTCTCCATGGCTCGGCGCTTCACTCAATCGGACATTACGTGGAATGATGGTTTGATAAACTTTATCCTGAAAGTATTTTTTGACTTCCTCAATAACTTGAAGACCCAAATTTGTTCTAGCATCCAACATCGTCAATAGCACACCTTCGATTTTCAAATCATGGTTTAAATGCTTTTGCACGAGACGGACCGTATTTAAGAGCTGACTTAAGCCCTCCAATGCATAATATTCGCATTGTACAGGAATTAAAACAGCATCAGCAGCTGTTAATGCATTTAGGGTAAGCAGTCCTAATGATGGTGGACAATCGATTACAATGTAATCATACTGACTCTGCACCTCTTCTAACGCCCTTTTTAAACGGACTTCCCTAGAGATGGTTGGAACAAGTTCTATTTCAGCACCCGCAAGTTGAATTGTCGCAGGTATGACATATAAGTTTTCAACCTTTGTTTCCAAGATAACGGTACTGGCTTCGACATCATCAACCAATACATCATAAATACATTGTTCTACATCTGCTTTATCAATACCTGCACCGCTTGTCGCATTTCCCTGCGGATCGATATCGACCAATAAGACTTTCTGTCCTATGTATGCAAGACAAGCACTAAGGCTGACAGAAGTTGTCGTTTTTCCAACACCGCCTTTTTGATTGGCAATGGCGAGAATCTTACCCACGAATTCACCTGCTTTCAACTATCTTTATACTCTATATCTAAATGCATTTACCGTAATTTTCTTTCTTTCTATTTTATCATGAATAATCCTGGAAGAAATCGTTTTCTGAAATTCCTCTTAAAATTTGGAATTTCCCTAAAAATAACCAAAAGATACTGTTGAAAAGAGAGAATAAAAAAAGCTTGGTAATCGAAGACTACCAAGCGGGGCTAAGGAAAAGGGGATCAAGTTTTCTTCTTAGGAATTTTAATCGTAAATTGATAATATTCCTCGAATTCCTCTTCCTCTGCATCCAAATTTATTCCATTGTCTGTTACCATATTCAACGATTGACGGATGGTATTTACCGCAATCCTCATGTCTTTACTAAACGCCTTTCGTTTTGGCTTCGGCTTAAGTACCGTTCCGGTGAGGAGCTTGACGACCCGCTCTTCTGTCTGCTTAACGTTATAGCCTTTTTCGATGATTTCCAAAAGTAGTTTGATCTGCTTTTCCGGACTTTTTAAAGGAATTAACGAGCGGGCATGACGTTCCGTAATTTGCTTTTGAAGAAGTGCATCTTGGACCTCCTTCGGCAACTTAAGCAGCCGAAGCTTATTCGCCACGGTAGATTGGCCAATTCCGAGTCTTTGTGCCAGAGCCTCTTGAGTTAAACTATGAAGCTCTAATAGTTTCCCATAAGCTAATGCTTCTTCAATCGGTGTCAGCTCTTCACGCTGAAGGTTTTCTATCAGCGCAACTGAAGCCGTTTCAGTATCCGTAAAATCCTTAACAATAGCCGGTGCCAATTCCCAACCAAGCTTTTGCATAGCACGAAAACGACGCTCGCCTGCAATGATTTCGTATTTCCCCTGACCATACGCCCTTACTACAATCGGTTGAATGATTCCGTGTGTATGAATCGTTTGAGCCAATTCTGCAATTTTATCGTCATTAAAAACGGTCCTTGGTTGAAATCGATTAGGCACAATATCAGAAATGGAAATTTTTCTTATTTCTTCGTTATTATTATTGCTAGGTGTCTCCATCTCTAGTTGCTGTTCTTCTTTTTCGCCAAACCCAAAGAACCGCGAAAAAGGATGCTTCATCTTCCTACACCACCTTTTAAAACTCCCAAATAACATATTCTCTATTGAAAGGACAAGTCCTGCATACATTTCCCGACATGGTTATACATATGGCCCATCGTTGTAAAAAACATGTCGACTGTCGTCATTAAAGCAATAATGAGGCATAGACGCCCAGATATTATAGATATCTGCCGGCTTGCCCGAGATTATTTCCCTAATTTTTCAAAAAGATAAAACTCCGACTTTCTCGCTCTGTAGGAAAACGAGGCATATGGTTGTAAAGAACACTTTGTCGGATATTATCCTTCAGGTTTACTTATACATTTTTAAATGGATAAAAAAATCCTACATTTATAGTAAAAGAAAATTAGAACAAGTGCTAGCCAAAATCTATCTATCAGCCACAATGAATAGCCATAGTAAAAGGATTATTCAATGGGCTGTTTATTTGGTGTACCAGGTTTTCTAGGGTATTTTTTAGGAGTCTTCTTTACTTTTTTTACCGTAATGATGTTTCTTTCACTATTTTCTTCGGGCAATGTGAAGGGATAAATTTCTTCAATTTTTCCGCCTAATGTAAAAATCGCCTTCTTACCTGTATCCATTTCATCTTGTGCACTTGCCGCTTTCATGGCAATGAACGTCCCATCCGGTTTGACAAGCGGCAAACAAAGCTCACTTAAGACAGACATCCTCGCTACCGCTCTTGCCATAACAATATCATAGGATTCACGATGCTCTGGTTTTTGAGCGAAGGTTTCCGCCCGGTCATGGTAAAAGGAAACGCCCTTTAATTGTAACTCATCAGCAAGATGATTTAAAAAGGAGATCCGCTTATTCAAAGAATCCACGATAGATACGTGGATATTTGGGAAACAAATTTTCAAAGGAATGCTCGGAAATCCAGCTCCAGCTCCAACATCGCAAATCTGATAAGGCTTGTTAAAATCGAAATAGAATGCTGCACTGATTGAATCATAAAAATGCTTTAAATAAACTTCTTCTTTATTCGTGATGGCGGTTAGATTCATCTTTTCGTTCCATTCCACCAATAATCGATAATAGGTGTCAAACTGTTCAAGCTGACGAGGAGAAAGCTCGATACCCTTCTCCTGTAGCGCTTGTTGAAATTGTTCAATGTTCATGAATTCTTCAATCCTTTTCGGGTATTTCCGTTACTGAGAAACTCTGGCAATCTTACCTTGCTCCAAATAAACAAGCAAAATGGAGACATCAGCAGGATTTACACCGGAAATTCGTGAAGCCTGAGCTACTGATAGCGGGTGGACCTGTTTTAATTTTTGACGTGCTTCCGTTGCAAGACCGGAGATGGCATCATAGTCGATGTTCTCTGGAATTTTTTTATTCTCCATTTTTTTCAGACGATCGACCTGTTGCAGAGATTTTTCAATATATCCCTCATATTTAATCTGGATTTCGACTTGTTCCGTCACTTCGTCGCTTAGTTCGACATCACTTGGAGCCAGCTTCTGAATATGAGAATAATCCATTTCAGGACGTTTCAATAAATCAGACGCACGAATTCCATCCTTCAACTCACTGCCACCACTTGTGATAATAACGTCTTGCACTTCTTGCGTTGGTTTAATGAAGGTTGATTTCAGTCGTTCTTTTTCTACTTCAACTGCTTCCTTTTTCAAAAGAAAACGTTTGTAGCGGTCTTCTTTGATCATTCCAATATTGAAACCAATTTCCGTTAAACGTAAATCCGCATTGTCATGACGCAACAGTAAACGATATTCTGCACGTGAAGTCAGCAAGCGGTATGGTTCATTCGTACCTTTCGTAACAAGATCATCAATTAAAACTCCAATATAGGCATCCGAACGGCTTAAGATCAGTTCTTCTTTTCCTATCGCATTCAATCCTGCATTAATACCAGCCATCAACCCTTGGCCCGCCGCTTCTTCGTAGCCGGACGTTCCGTTAATTTGGCCTGCTGTATACAAGTTTTTAACTTTTTTCGTTTCTAGTGTAGGCCAAAGCTGTGTAGGAACGATTGCATCATATTCAATTGCATATCCCGCACGCATCATTTCCGCCTTCTCGAGCCCTGGAACCGTTTGAAGGATTTTTACTTGTACATCTTCAGGTAGACTTGTTGACAGCCCTTGCACATAGACTTCCTTTGTATTGCGCCCTTCAGGTTCAAGGAAAATTTGATGGCGCGGTTTATCATTAAAACGTACGACCTTATCTTCTATTGATGGGCAATAGCGTGGTCCAGTTCCCTTAATCATCCCAGAGTACATCGGTGAACGGTGTAAATTCTCATCGATGAGCTGGTGTGTTCCCTCATTCGTGTATGTTAACCAGCATGGCAATTGGTCAGTGATGAATTTCGTTGTTTCATAAGAAAAAGCACGTGGGACTTCATCACCAGGCTGTATTTCTGTTTTGCTGTAATCAATAGATGAACTATTGACGCGAGGAGGCGTTCCAGTTTTAAAACGAACTAAATCAAATCCTAATTGCTCCAAATGTTCAGAAAGTCTGATGGAAGGCTGCTGATTGTTAGGACCGCTTGAATATTTTAGTTCCCCTAAAATAATTTCTCCACGTAAATATGTTCCTGTCGTGATTACTACAGTTTTCGCACGATACACTGCACCTGTTTTAGTAATGACACCCGTACAAACATCATTTTCAACAATTAATTCCTCAACCATTCCTTGAATTAATGTCAAATTTTCTTGATCTTCTATCGTCTTTTTCATTTCTTGCTGATAGAGATATTTATCAGCCTGTGCCCTCAACGCACGGACTGCCGGACCTTTAGCTGTATTCAACATCCTCATTTGAATATGGGTTTTATCAATATTTTTCCCCATTTCACCGCCTAAAGCGTCAATTTCTCGGACAACTATCCCTTTTGCTGGTCCGCCAATAGACGGATTGCATGGCATAAAGGCGACCATATCTAAATTAATGGTAACCATCAAAGTTTTAGCTCCAACTCTTGCAGCTGCAAGGCCTGCTTCACTACCAGCATGTCCAGCTCCAATAACAATAACATCATAGCTTCCTGCTTCGTATTGCATGTTTTCTCCTCCTTTTACTGTTATTTTCCTAAACAAAATTGCGAGAACAATTGGTTGATCAAATTATCCTGAACACTTTCACCAATGATTTCGCCGAGAAGCTCCCAAGCCTTTGTGAAATCAATTTGAACTAAGTCAATCGGCGTCCCCATGTCAATCGCTTCAATTGCATCCTCAATTGACTGTAATGCTTGACCAAGTAAGGCTATATGACGAGCATTCGAAACATAGGTTAAGTCTCCTGATTCTAAAGAACCCTCAAAGAATAAAGAAGCAATCGCATCTTCCAACTCATTGACTCCTTGATCCTCAAGTAAAGACGTAGAAACAATTTTATGCGATGCTGCCTTTTCCTTAACCTGATCCAAATTGATTTTTTGCGGAAGATCAGTTTTATTGATAATAACGATAACATCCATTCCTTTAACGGCCTGGAATAGTTTTTCATCTTCAGGTGTAAAGTCATCGGAATAGTTTAAGACAAGTAATATTAAATCTGCCTCTTTTAATACCGCACGAGAGCGTTCAACACCAATTCGTTCAACAATGTCCTCTGTTTCCCGAATTCCTGCTGTATCGACAAGTTTAAGCGGTACTCCGCGAACATTGACATATTCCTCAATTACATCACGTGTTGTGCCGGGAATATCAGTAACGATGGCCTTATTTTCATGAACTAAGCTGTTAAGCAAAGAAGATTTTCCGACATTTGGGCGTCCGATGATAACCGTCGCCAGCCCATCTCGCAGAATTTTCCCTTGCTGTGCAGTATGCAGGAGTTTCTCTATCTCCGTCTTCACATAGCTGCCTTTTTCCAAAAATAAACGATGTGTCATTTCTTCGACATCATCATATTCCGGGTAATCTATGTTTACCTCGACTTGTGCGAGGGTCTGTAAAATTTCCTGACGTAACTTTTGAATTAATTTCGAAAGCCGCCCTTCCATTTGCCCTAAGGCTACATTCATCGCTTTATCTGTTTTTGCCCGAATTAAATCCATAACAGCTTCTGCTTGGGAAAGATCAATCCTTCCATTCAAAAAAGCTCGTTTCGTAAATTCACCAGGCTCTGCTAAACGAGCTCCCTGTGAGAGGATAAGCTGTAATACCCGATTGACCGAAACGATCCCGCCATGACAATTTATTTCGACTACATCTTCTCTTGTAAATGTCTTTGGGCCTTTCATAACAGAAACCATAACTTCTTCTATGATTTCACCTGTTTTCGGTTGAGTTAAGTGTCCGTAATGAATCGTATGTGATTTCACTTCGAGCAAACTTTTCCCGCCTGGTCCTTTAAAGATTCTATCGGCTATTTCTATGGCCTCATCACCGCTGATTCTTACGATGGCAATTGCCCCTTCCCCTAAGGGAGTAGAGATAGCGGTGATTGTATCGAATTCCATGCTTTCACCTCTTATATATTGATGTTTCTATATTTTTCCCATAATAAAATCGTCGAATTCCCTAAATAACTACAATACCACAGTATATTCATGAAAAAAAGTAGATACTCCTTCCTTTCAAGAGTTATCCACATGCATTAAAACCCATATTCTGTATCACTTATTTTAACTTATCCACATGTGAATAACAAATATTGCCCGCTTTCCTTCTTGCTCTTTTCTTAACTCTTTACCAAATTACGAATGGTCAAAACAGAAACATGTCGAATATTGTTGAATTTTTCTTTTATTTCTAGAGAATTCAACAGACAACCAAAAAAAGAACCTCCGCTTAATAGCAGAAGGTTCATCTGATTGGAGTAATGACCAAATGGCGATATGGCTCTGTACCATTGGAATTTGTTTTGATTTTTGGGTAATGCAGTAGAGCATTATGAATGACCTTCCGTTCAAAGGATGGCATTGGCTCCAGCGAAACAGATTTACCAGTTTTTATTGCTTTATTTGCCATTCTTTCAGCCAATTGGATTAAAGTATCATTGCGGCGATTTCGATAATCTTCTGCATCTACAGTTACATTCAAAAACTGCTTCGAATAGCGATTTGCAACCAGCTGCGTTAAATACTGAAGGGAATTTAATGTTTGCCCCCGTTTTCCAATTAATAAAGCAATCTTTTCACCTGATAAATGAAACGTTACATTCTTACCTTGACGACGGACATCAATTTCTGCATTAATTCCCATGTTTTCACTGACATTCTTCAAAAATTTCAGTGACTCTTCAATAGGGTCGGCTGGCAAAGTCACATGGACGATTGCCTTCCTTGCACCAAATAAACCAAGAAAACCTTTTTTGCCTTCATCTTCAATTTCAATCTCCACGCGATCCCTAGTGCTGTTCAGTTGAGCTAAAGCTAAATTTACTGCTTCTTCGACAGATTGTCCTGCAGCAGTTACTTTTTTCACTTTTTCTTTGCTCCTCCCGCGTTTTCCGCAGCTGCCTTTCTAAGATCTGGACCTTTAATGAAATACGTTTGAACGATACCGAAAATGTTACCTACTACCCAGTAAAGTGAAAGAGCAGCGGGAAATTTAATTGCAAAAACAACAATCATAATTGGCATGATGTAAAGCATCATTGTCATTTGTGCTGCCATTTGTGGATTAGAGTTCATTCCAACCATGGATAATTTTTGCTGAATAAAAGTCGTAATACCTGCAACAACCGGTAAAATATAATACGGATCCGGGGAACCTAAATCAAACCAAAGAAAGCTATGTAGAGCAATTTCTTCCGTACGGCTGATAGCATGGTAAAAACCGATCAAAATTGGCATTTGCACCAATATTGGTAAACATCCCGCCAATGGATTCACATTATATTTTGAAAATAAAGCCATCGTTTCTTGCTGTAGTTTTTGTTGTGTGGCAGCATCTTTTGAGCTGTATTTTGCTTGAAGTTCTTTCATCTCAGGCTGAATGGCCTGCATTGCTTTCGAGCTTTTCACCTGTTTGATCATAAGTGGAAGTAATGCTAAGCGAATGATTAAGGTAACACCAATAATCCCGAGACCATAGTTTTCCCCGAATGCTTCAGAGAGCCAAATAATCAGAGCTGATAATGGATAGACAATGTATTGATTCCAGAACCCTTCACTTTCTGCAGTTATAGGTTCCTTAATTTCCGTACACCCTGCTAACAACATCATTATAGAAGCTAGTCCAATAATGAGTAATATTCGTTTTTTCAACCGTAATTTCCTCCTAACTGCAATCAATCTTTTTTGAAACAATTTTGAACTGTTTACAAGCAGACTTCAAGGAAAAGTAATCCACTTTTTGTACAGTCCAATAAGGAATTTTCTATGTTATTTTTCTCAATGTTTACGACATTATCTGAGGAGTACTTAGTTTTCGATATAAAGGAGAACTTTATTGTTTTTTCATTATAAAGTTTAGTGATTTAGAACGTTTTAGGACATGGATCAAGCTGCTTTTCACTTGGGAAAAGTCCATTTCCGCCGCTGGCTTTCGAGCAATCACAATATAATCCTTACCATCTTCTATATCATCTTTCAATTCCAAAAACGCTTGCCGTATGTATCTTTTAATCTGATTCCGAACAACGGCATTCCCGATTTTTTTACTGACAGAAAGGCCTATCCGGAAATAATCCTGTTCGGGCTTTTCAAGGACATAGACAACGAATTGCCGATTAGCAGAGGATTCGCCCTTTTTAAACACAAGCTGAAACTCGTCCTCTTTCTTAATCCTTAACTTTTTTTTCATCTTTACACCTTCATTAAATGAATTGAGTCTCAGTAAATCCCTTATTTTGCGAAAAAAGACCACTGAGACTTTTCAGTGGTCTATGCAGATAATACTTTTCTGCCCTTACGGCGACGTGCAGCAATTACTCTACGTCCGTTTTTCGTGCTCATACGTGCACGGAAACCGTGAACTTTACTATGCTTACGATTATTCGGTTGATAAGTTCTTTTCATTATATGACACCTCCCTGAGGAATAACAGTTAAAGACAGTCTTTACAATTATATAGATGATGGTTTCTACTTGTCAACCTCATCCAAAAAAATATATTTCTTTTTATGCTCAATGTCCAGTAGGTCTTTTTTTACTACCTAGCCTATTGTAAATGATTTTGCCTCGAACTGATATAGAAATTTTTGGTGAGAGGGAAATTTCCGTGAATTTTTCCCTTAAACACATTTAAGCGGATCTCTTAGTTTACACGCTCCACTCTGAAAAGGAATCAGCAAATATTAAGGGAAGGCCTGGTTGTTTTTAAATGAACCATTGGGTTTGCCAGGAATAGGTTTTAATATTTACCGTTTTTGACAGCTATAACAACATGTTTTTCTGTCCTATTCGTTTTAAAGAAGCAGAGAAATAAATTTATATAATTCGTGCCAAAACTTCAGTCTGTGGATAAAATTCGACATGATTTTCCCTATCCACAACCTGTTTTATAGACTTTTGCACATAACAATAGCCTGTGGAAAAGTTTTTCCCACAGGCTCGGTAAGTTGTGGATAAAGTTTTCTAACCCATTGCAAGACGCCTGAATTTCTGATATTATATTTGTGTTTTCACTCTGAATAACTTTATCAACAGGTAAGGTTTATCCACAGACTGTGCATAACATGTGGATAGCTTATTCGACCTGTGTATATTAATCTGTCCACAAACGGTGGATATTGTCGAAAACCCTTTTTTCTTCTTTATTATATATTTCTCAAAATACCTGTTGATGAATAATCATCCAAACCTACATCACCTTACAAGATGTAGTCTGTACAAAGGTTGTACAGCGCAAGATATAGTAATAGGGACATCACATTACAGAACACTCCCTTATACAGCTCACCGAACTTTTGCTGTCAAAATTTATATTAAGACGGCAATCGATGAGTTTATTTGTGCCTATACATTTTAGATATTATTAAAAATATTTTGCAAAGGAGGGATAAGTTTGGATAACATCGATAGCCTCTGGAACCAGGCGCTCGGAAAAATTGAAAAAAAGATCAGTAAACCAAGCTTTGAAACTTGGCTTAAATCAACCAAGGCTTATTTACTACAAGGTGATACATTAACAGTCACCGCTCCCAATGAATTTGCCAGGGACTGGCTTGAAGAACGCTATTCACATCTTATTTCTGATGTATTGTTTGAACTTACCGGTGAGGAATTGGAAGCAAAATTCATCATTCCTCCCAATCAAGAAGATGGTGATTTTACTGTTCCTGTTCAGCCTAAAAAGATTAAAAAACAGGATAAAGAACATAATGCATTTCCTCAGCATATGTTAAACGCGAAAAATACCTTTGATACGTTTGTCATCGGCTCCGGCAATCGTTTTGCCCATGCCGCGTCTCTCGCTGTCGCAGAAGCTCCTGCTAAAGCCTATAACCCATTATTTATTTATGGAGGCGTAGGACTAGGTAAAACCCATTTAATGCATGCAATTGGGCATTACGTACTTGAGCATAATCCGAAGGCAAAGGTCGTTTATTTATCTTCTGAAAAATTCACGAACGAATTTATCAATTCAATCCGAGATAATAAAGCAGGAGAATTCCGTGATAGATACCGAAGTGTAGATGTTTTATTAATTGATGATATTCAATTTCTAGCAGGAAAAGAACAAACTCAAGAAGAGTTTTTCCATACATTCAATGCACTACATGAAGAAAGTAAACAGATTGTCATCTCGAGTGACCGTCCTCCAAAAGAGATCCCAACACTCGAAGATCGCCTCCGTTCCCGCTTTGAATGGGGTTTAATTACGGATATCACACCGCCTGATTTAGAAACGCGAATTGCTATTTTACGTAAGAAGGCAAAAGCAGAAGGTCTTGATATCCCAAATGAAGTTATGCTTTATATTGCCAATCAAATTGACTCGAATATTCGTGAACTTGAAGGTGCACTTATACGTGTTGTTGCTTATTCTTCGTTAATTAATAAGGATATTAATGCTGATTTAGCAGCCGAAGCATTAAAAGACATTATTCCAAGCTCGAAACCTAAAATAATCACCATCTTAGAAATCCAAAAAACAGTTGGTGAGCATTATAGTGTTAAATTGGAAGATTTCAAAGCAAAAAAACGGACTAAATCTGTAGCCTTTCCAAGGCAGATCGCCATGTATCTTTCCAGGGAGTTAACGGATTCATCTCTGCCAAAGATAGGGGATGAATTTGGTGGTCGCGATCATACGACCGTTATTCATGCGCATGAAAAAATTTCTAAACTCATGCAAACAGATACCCAGCTTCAACGTCAGGTCAAAGAAATACAGGATCAGTTGAAGGTATAGATGATTCTGGATAATGTGTATAACTGATGACTACTTACACACAGTCTGTCCACATGTGGATAGACTGTTTTTCCTTAGGTTGAGTCGACTTATCCACATATCAACAGGCCCTACTACTATTACTACTATCTTTTTTAATAAAAATTATTAATAAATATGCCTATTCGGCAATTAAAAATTTGGAGGATGAAACATGAGATTTATAATTCAAAGAGATCGATTAGTTCATAGTGTCCAAGAAGTAATGAAAGCAGTCACATCAAGAACAACGATTCCTATTTTAACGGGGATAAAAATAAGTGTTACAACTGAAGGGGTTACTTTGACAGGTAGTGATTCCGATATTTCCATTCAATCATTTATTCCAGCTGAAGTAGACGGTGATGAAATTGTTGAAGTGAAAAATAGCGGGGGAATTGTCCTAAATGCTCGTTTTTTCAGTGAAATTGTCAAAAAATTACCGATGGATACTGTAGAAATTGAAGTCGAAAACAACTTTCAAACAATTATTCGCTCAGGTAAAGCTGAATTTAACTTAAATGGACTGGATCCTGAAGAATACCCTCATCTTCCAATCATTGAGGAAGAAAATATTTTCAAGCTTCCAACAGACCTATTAAAAACTCTTATTCGTCAAACTGGCTTTGCAGTGTCCACCTCAGAAACACGCCCTATCTTAACAGGTGTAAACTTAAAGGTTCAAGATGACGAATTGACCTGTATTGCAACAGATAGTCACAGGCTAGCAATGCGCACAGCAAAAATTGAAAATAAAATTACTGGGACCTATAGCGTTGTGATTCCAGGCAAAAGTCTAAATGAATTAAGTAAAATCCTTGATGATACAAACGAACTCATAGAAATTGTCATTACCGATAATCAAGTCTTATTCAAAGCAGAAAATTTATTATTCTTCTCCCGCCTACTTGAGGGGAATTATCCAGATACGTCCCGCTTGATTCCTTCAGATAGCAAAACGGATGTAACTGTTCACACAAAAGATTTTCTGCAAGCAATCGACCGAGCATCTTTATTGGCCAGAGAAGGCAGAAATAATGTGGTCAAACTGACAACTTTAGAAGGCCGCATTATCGAAGTCTCTTCTAATACACCTGAAATTGGTAAAGTAATTGAGGAAGTTCAAGCAGAAGCCATTGAAGGTGAGGATTTGAAAATCTCCTTCAGTGCTAAATTTGTTATGGATGCCTTAAAAGTTTTAGAAGGATCGGATATTAAAATCAACTTTACAGGTGCGATGCGTCCATTTGTAATTCGTCCGCTTCATGATGATTCTATGCTTCAATTAATTCTGCCTGTAAGAACTTATTAAGCTAAAATAATATTTCAAAAAAATTAAAGGCTTGTTTAGCAAGCCTTTAATTTTTTTATACTTAAATATAGGCCCCATAAGGTTTTTTACAGCTTTTTTAATTCTGAATAAAACCTAGAAATATAAAAAACAAGAGCGGAAAAAGCTATACTTTGTCTTAATGGGATTTATTTAGTAAAATGAAGTATTAAAGACTACTTAGAAATGAGTGAGGCATGAAATGGACTCCATAAAAATCAGCACAGAATTTATTACGCTTGGACAATTCTTAAAATTAGCCGATTTGATTCAAAGCGGCGGAATGTCAAAATGGTTCTTAAGTGAATACGAGGTTTTCATTAATGGCGAATTAGACGTGAGAAGAGGCAGAAAGTTAAGATCAGGTGATAAAATAGAGATTCCTGGATTTGGCGTCTTCACAATTACAAGCTAAAACATAAGGGAAGAGCGGAATATGTATATTGAAAATATAAGTTTGAGAAATTACCGCAACTATACCGAATTGAACCTGACTTTTGAGAATAAGGTCAATGTAATCCTTGGCGAAAATGCTCAAGGAAAAACAAATGTCATGGAATCTATTTTTGTTTTAGCAATGGCAAAATCTCACCGGACCTCAAATGATAAAGAACTTATTCGCTGGGATGAAGAGTATGCTAAAATAGAAGGAAGAGTTAGAAAGAGAAATACCTCAATACCACTTGAGCTGACCATTTCAAAAAAAGGGAAAAAGGCGAAGTGCAACCATATTGAACAAAGAAAATTAAGTCAATATGTTGGAAATATGAATGTGGTCATGTTTGCGCCTGAGGATCTTAACCTTGTAAAGGGAAGTCCTCTAGTCAGACGCCGTTTTATAGATATGGAAATTGGCCAGGTTTCTCCCGTATACCTTCATGATATGAGCCAATATCATAAAATACTTCAACAAAGAAATCATTACTTAAAGCTTCTGCAGACCCGGAAACAAACGGATACGACGATGCTTGACGTGCTAACTGATCAATTTATTCAGTATGCAGCGAAAATTGTCGAAAGAAGATACGAGTTTCTTTTAAAGCTCCAGCAGTGGGCAGAGCCAATTCACTCGGGGATCTCCAGAAATCTAGAAGTATTGAAAATCCAATATAAACCGTCGCTTGATGTATCAGAATCTATGGATTTGACGAAAATGATAGAAGTATACACAGAAAAATTTGATAAAATAAAAACAAGGGAAATTGAACGGGGTGTAACACTGGTAGGTCCTCATCGTGACGACCTGGTTTTTTTTGTGAATGACCGTGATGTCCAGACATATGGTTCACAAGGACAACAACGTACGACTGCCCTGTCTTTGAAACTTGCCGAAATTGAGCTGATTCATGAAGAAATCGGCGAGTATCCCATTTTATTATTGGATGATGTGTTATCGGAACTTGACGATTTCCGTCAATCTCATTTACTGAATACGATACAAGGGAAAGTGCAAACATTCGTGACGACACCCTCTGTTGATGGAATCGATCATCAAACCCTTAGAGAAGCGTCCACCTTTTATGTTAGTCAAGGAAGTATAAAAAAGGTTAAATGATGAGGTGAATGTATGTATCTCCATATTGGTGAAGACATTCTTGTGAAAACGGACGATGTCATAGCCATTTTAGATAAGAAGCTGCTCCAGGCCTCTCCAATCATGAGTGAGTTTTTGGAGAAAAAGTCTGATGTAACTTACCATTTAGCCAAAAACTCGGTTAAATCGATTGTAGTGACGGATAAACAGGTCTATTATTCACCGCTTGCGTCGTCCACTTTGAAAAAGCGTTCACTGCAGCCATCGTTATTAATCGATGATATAGATTCTCTTTGAATTTAAGCGATAACGTAATAATTACTCCTGAAAAATTGATAAATGCCAAAAGAAAAGTGTAGGTGATACGTATGACAATGGAACAAAAAGAAGTACAAGCTCAGGCATACGATGAGAATCAGATACAGGTTTTAGAAGGCTTAGAAGCAGTTCGTAAACGTCCGGGGATGTATATCGGTACTACCTCTGCAAAAGGACTTCACCATCTTGTTTGGGAAATTGTCGATAATAGTATTGATGAGGCACTAGCAGGTTTCTGTACTGAAATCAAAGTGACGATCGAAGAAGACAATAGCATAACAGTAGTCGATAATGGTCGGGGAATTCCAGTAGGTATCCATGAAAAAATGGGACGGCCAGCAGTAGAAGTAATCATGACGGTCCTTCATGCGGGCGGTAAATTTGGCGGCGGAGGTTATAAGGTCTCCGGTGGTCTGCATGGTGTAGGTGCTTCAGTAGTTAATGCCCTATCCACGGTATTGGAAGTGTATGTACATCGTGAAGGTAAAATCCACTATCAGCAATTTAACCGAGGGGTCCCTAGAGAAGATTTGAAAATTATTGGGGAGACCGATCATACAGGGACAACAGTACACTTTATTCCGGATCCTGAAATTTTCAAGGAATCCGTGGAATATGATTTCGATACATTAGCCACACGTATCCGTGAGCTTGCATTCTTGAATAAAGGCTTGAAGCTCATCATTGAAGATAAACGTGAAGAAGAAGAGAAAATCAAGGAATACCACTACGAGGGCGGTATCAAATCTTATGTTGAGCATTTGAATCGTTCAAAAGAAGTCCTTCATGAGGAACCGATTTTCATGGAAGGCGAGAAAGAAGGTATATCTGTCGAATTAGCTTTGCAATATAATGACAGCTATATCAGTAACGTTTTTTCCTTTGCCAATAATATTCATACGTATGAAGGCGGTACACATGAATCAGGATTCAAGACTGCGTTGACACGGGTCATCAATGATTATGCACGGAAAAACGGGCTCTTAAAAGAGGCCGACACCAATTTCTCTGGTGAAGATGTTCGTGAAGGGTTAACGGCAATTATTTCTATTAAGCATCCTGAACCGCAATTTGAGGGGCAAACCAAAACCAAACTTGGAAACTCAGAAGTAAGAACGGTTACTGATTCCATTCTTTCGGAAAGGTTGGATTCCTTCTTATACGAAAATCCTTCAGTGGCTAGAAAAATTGTTGATAAAGGGCAAATGGCGGCAAGAGCTCGTTTGGCGGCCAAGAAAGCACGTGAGTTAACTCGAAGAAAAAGTGCCTTGGAAGTCTCCAGTCTACCTGGTAAACTGGCAGATTGTTCGTCGAAGGATCCGTCTATCAGCGAATTGTACATTGTAGAAGGAAACTCGGCTGGTGGCTCAGCTAAACAGGGACGTGACCGCCATTTCCAAGCTATTCTGCCGCTAAGGGGTAAAATCCTAAATGTGGAAAAGGCGCGATTGGATAGAATCCTTCATAATATAGAAATTGGTACAATTATTACTGCACTCGGAACAGGTATTGGCGATGAATTCAATATTGAAAAAGCTAGATACCATAAAATTGTTATCATGACCGATGCGGATGTAGACGGTGCCCACATTAGAACTTTAATGTTGACATTCTTCTATCGCTATATGCGGAAAATTATAGAGTATGGTTATATTTATATTGCCCAACCACCTCTTTTCAAAATTCAGCAGGGTAAACGAGTGGAATATGCCTATAATGACCGCGAACTAGAACAAATCATGGCGGGTCTGCCAAGCACTCCTAAGCCTAACTTACAGCGCTATAAAGGGTTGGGTGAAATGAACCCAGAGCAACTATGGGAAACAACAATGAACCCTGATACGAGAACGCTACTTCAAGTTAGTTTGAAAGATGCCATTGAGGCAGATGAAACTTTCGAAATGTTGATGGGAGATAAAGTAGAGCCGCGTCGTAACTTTATTGAGGAAAATGCGATTTATGTAAAAAACCTCGATATCTGATTTTTTTGACAGGATGAATTTACATCCTGTTCTTTACATAATGCAAGATCAGTTAAAAAAATGAGAGTAAAAGCTTTATAAAGGAGGTTGGCTCCATGTCAGAAAATGAAAGATCAGGTGTAAAAGAAATAAATATAAGTACCGAGATGCGTACATCTTTTTTGGATTACGCGATGAGCGTTATCGTATCCCGGGCGTTGCCTGATGTAAGGGACGGCTTGAAACCGGTACACAGAAGAATTCTTTATGCGATGAATGATCTTGGTATGACGTCGGATAAACCATTTAAAAAATCAGCCCGTATTGTCGGAGAAGTAATCGGTAAATATCACCCGCATGGTGACTCTGCTGTTTATGAAACGATGGTCAGGATGGCTCAGCCATTTAACTATCGTTATATGCTCGTTGATGGACACGGGAATTTCGGTTCGGTCGATGGTGACCAAGCGGCCGCCATGAGGTATACAGAAGCGAGAATGTCAAAGATTTCGATGGAATTGCTTCGTGATTTGAATAAGGATACGGTTAACTATCAGGATAACTATGATGGTTCAGAAAGAGAACCAGCTGTTATGCCAGCCCGTTTCCCAAACTTATTAGTGAATGGTTCGTCAGGGATAGCAGTCGGAATGGCTACCAATATTCCGCCCCATCAATTAGGTGAGGTAATTGACGGTGTATTGGCTTTAAGTAAGAATCCTGATATAACGATTCCAGAATTGATGGAATTTATCCCTGGTCCAGATTTTCCAACTGCGGGGTTAATTTTAGGGCGCAGTGGAATTAGAAAAGCCTATGAAACTGGAAAAGGGTCAATCATTCAGAGGGCGAGAGTCGAAATTGAAGAGAAGTCCAATGGAAAACAGGTTATTCTAGTTAAAGAAATCCCTTATCAAGTGAACAAAGCAAGATTAATTGAAAAAATTGCAGAACTTGCTCGTGATAAGAAAATTGAAGGTATTACCGATTTACGGGATGAATCAGATCGTAACGGTATGCGTATTGTTATGGAACTACGAAAGGACGTAAATGCAAATGTCCTTTTAAACAACTTGTATAAGCACACTGCAATGCAAACAACCTTCGGAATCAACTTGCTTGCACTGGTGGATGGACAGCCTAAAGTATTGAACTTAAAGCAATGTCTGCACTATTACTTAGAGCATCAACAGGTAGTTATACGTCGTAGAACTGAATTTGAACTACGTAAAGCGGAAGCGCGTGCTCATATTTTAGAAGGTTTGCGAATTGCCCTTGATAATTTGGATGCGGTCATTACATTAATCCGTGGTTCCCAAACTACAGACATTGCCCGAGAAGGGTTAATGACACAATTTTCACTTTCCGAAAAACAGGCGCAAGCAATTTTAGATATGCGTTTACAACGCTTGACCGGTTTGGAACGGGAAAAAATTGAAGATGAATATCAAGCGTTAATGGCATTAATCGCAGAATATAAAGCTATCCTTGCTGATGAGGAAAAGGTTCTTGAAATTATCCGTGAAGAGCTTCTTGAAATTAAAGAACGCTTTAATGATAAAAGAAGAACTGAAATTACATTAGTCGGTTTTGAGAGCTTAGAAGATGAAGATTTGATTCCAGAGGAAAATATAATCGTGACATTGACTCATAACGGTTATATTAAACGTTTGCCTGCAACCACGTACCGCAGCCAAAAACGCGGAGGCCGAGGTATACAGGGAATGGGTACGAATGCAGATGACTTTGTGGGTCACTTGTTAACAACTTCGACTCATGACACACTATTATTCTTTACTAATAAAGGTAAAGTTTATCGTTCCAAAGGATACGAAATTCCTGAATATGGTCGGACGGCAAAAGGACTGCCACTTATTAATTTGCTAGAAGTTGATAAAGGTGAGTGGGTCAATGCAATCATACCGGTGAAGGAATTTGTCGATGATTGGTATTTATTCTTCACTACCAGACACGGTATATCAAAGCGTACACCACTGTCATCCTTTGCAAATATCCGCAATAACGGTTTAATTGCTCTAGGGCTACGAGAAGATGATGAATTGATCTCTGTACGTCTTACGAATGGAGAGAAACAGATTATTATCGGAACAAAAGCCGGAATGATGATTCGTTTCCCTGAAACGGATGTACGCACAATGGGACGTACCGCAGCTGGAGTAAAAGGGATTTCCTTAAGGGCAGATGACGAAGTTGTCGGTATGGAAATTCTTGAAGAAAATGAAGAAGTCCTGATTGTTACGAAAAATGGATATGGAAAACGGACATCTGCTGAGGAATACCGTATTCAAAGCCGTGGTGGTAAAGGGATAAAAACATGTAATGTCACAGAGAAAAATGGTGAACTTATTGCCGTGAAAACAGTGACAGGAGAAGATGAGGACTTGATGCTGATTACAGCAGCTGGTGTGCTAATCCGAATGGAAGTCGAAGGCATTTCTAAAACGGGTCGTAATACACAGGGTGTTAAGCTCATTCGTCTCGAATCTGCAGACAATGAATATGTTTCAACGGTGGCCATCGTTGGAAGAGAAGAAGAAGAAAAAGAAGAATTCGTTGAACAAGAAGAAGGAATAGAACAGAATCCAACGAGTATTGATTTAGATTCTGATTCTAACGAAGTAGTCGAAAACGAAGAACCTGAAAAAGATACGGAAGAATAATCGTTTAATAATAGAGACCCAGCCATTTGAACTGTGCCCCATTTTACGGACAGTATAAAAAAGTGCCTAAGCGGCTAATAAGTGGTCCCGGTATTGTACCGGGGCCATTTTCTTTAGCCCCCATTGATAACGATGTTCATTATATTCTTCAATAACTCGATCAATTTCTTCCTTCACATCCGTTAAATTAGTACATGTTTTATATTCTGCCAAATCCTTAAAGTGGCCAAAGAAACTTTCCATTGGCGCATTATCCCAACAGTTTCCCTTGCGGGACATGGATTGGGTTATCCCAAGTTCCTTCACTTTGCGTTGAAATAGCGGATGGGTGTAATGGAACCCCTGGTCAGAATGAAGGATTGCACTCGGGTGGAACTCGTGACACACAGCCTGCTTTAGCTTATTTAAAGTCTCGTAAGCGATATCCATTTCTAATGAAGTAGATAAATGGTACGTAACGATTTCTTTTGTGGCGGCATCTTTTACGCAGGATAAATACGCTTTTTGGCCTTTCCCATAATAAAGATAGGTAATGTCAGTAAGCAGGACCTTCCCTGGCACCTCCTGATTGAATTCACGATTAAGGAGGTTTGGACAAGTAAGGTGCTCCTTGGTTGCCTTGGCCATCTTCCGATACGGGTTGGCCCTTCTGATTTTCGCTAGGAGATTATATTTTGTCATCAACCGTCTGATTTTCTTATGATTCATTACGGCCGAGTAGTCATTCTCCATAATCATTTTGATTTGGAGGGCGCCTACTTTTTCCTTTTTACTGATGAAGATATTTCTGATCAATTTTATGTCCAATTCATCCTGTTCTTCACGAAGCTCACGGTAAGGAGCTGCCTTTAACCAATCATAGTAGCCACTTCGACTTACACCAGCCAATTTGCATAGATAAGAAACAGCCTTCTTTAATTGGTGTATTCTGATCGTCCTTTCAATCAGATAGAACTTCTCAGCAGCAGTTAGAATCATTTCTTTTTCAGAGCCTGCCTTTCTAGCTCTTCCAGCTTTTTTAGGAAGTCATTTTCTGCTTCAAGGAATTTGATTCTCGCCTCGGCCTTCCTAAGTTGATCCTCTACAGACTGTGGCTTGGAAGTGGGGCGTCCTGTACTTCCTTTTCCACGGCGTTCCGTAAGGAAGCCTTCCTCACCAAACCTTTCAAAGGTACTACGCCAGCGCTGTAGACAACGTTTGGGTTGTTTCTTTCCAATTATTTCGAGATTAATTCCCTGGTCAATGAAAATTTGAGAGGGGGCTTTCCCCTTTTATATTCCTTAACAGCTTTTGTCTTAAATTCAGGACTATAGGAAATAGATCGCTCGGAAGCACTAATGATATTTGGATTCTTTTCAAGTTCTTTAATCTGAAATTCAGTATATATATTCTTACTCATAGAAACCCTCCGTCCATACTCATTACATCTATTGAAACATAAAAAAACCCGGATAAGGGACACTTTTTTATGTGTGTCCGTTATCCGGGGTATAGTTCAATTATGCTGGGTCTTTTTTTATGAAGTAATTGAGGGTTTTCAGGCGAAGTCTCTCTAAAAGATAAAGTAAATGGCGGGTATATAGTCATGTTTTTTTGAGGGAAGATAAAGGTATCATACTAGTGAAAAGCTTTTTTTAGGTATTTAATCACGAAAAATATAGTTTGTTCCATGTTTTTCTAGTAAAATGATATTCATTAAATAACTGTTACAGAGGTGAACAGTTTTGCTAGTGAAAACTCACTATTTAGCTGAAGGATGTATTCTTTCAAAAGATATTAAAGGTCTTACGGACCGCCCTATCATGTATGAAAAAACAATATTGACTAAGGAATTAATAAAGACCTTGCAAGCCTTTTTAATAACAGAGGTTAGCGTTGAAAAAACATTAATTGATGGAAAAAAATTTTTACCGAAAGAAGTTATAGATAATGAACTGGATGAAATAGAAGGATTTTCAAATTTTACTAATTTATATCTAAAATCGGTTCAAACGTATAAGAGTTTATTTAAAAATTGGCAGGCTGGGAGCAAGGTAGAGGTAGCCATGATTCGTTCAATTCTTATTCCTTTAGTTGATAAAGTCTTGGAGAAACCAGGAAACATTCTGATATTGCACCATTATTCCAATAAAGAAGATTACATGTATCATCATGCTATT
>NZ_JAEKEK010000001.1:2017500-2030000 GCF_016651145.1 Peribacillus sp. TH14 | reverse complement strand
CCCGTGGAGCTTTACTGCAGCCTGATATTGAATTTTGGTACAGCTTGTACAGGATAGGTAGGAGCCTGAGAAGCCGGAGCGCTAGCTTCGGTGGAGGCGTTGGTGGGATACTACCCTGGCTGTATTGAAATTCTAACCCGCGCCCCTTATCGGGGTGGGAGACAGTGTCAGGTGGGCAGTTTGACTGGGGCGGTCGCCTCCTAAAGAGTAACGGAGGCGCCCAAAGGTTCCCTCAGAATGGTTGGAAATCATTCGTAGAGTGTAAAGGCACAAGGGAGCTTGACTGCGAGACCTACAAGTCGAGCAGGGACGAAAGTCGGGCTTAGTGATCCGGTGGTTCCGCATGGAAGGGCCATCGCTCAACGGATAAAAGCTACCCCGGGGATAACAGGCTTATCTCCCCAAGAGTCCACATCGACGGGGAGGTTTGGCACCTCGATGTCGGCTCATCGCATCCTGGGGCTGTAGTCGGTCCCAAGGGTTGGGCTGTTCGCCCATTAAAGCGGTACGCGAGCTGGGTTCAGAACGTCGTGAGACAGTTCGGTCCCTATCCGTCGCGGGCGCAGGAAATTTGAGAGGAGCTGTCCTTAGTACGAGAGGACCGGGATGGACGCACCGCTGGTGTACCAGTTGTCTTGCCAAAGGCATAGCTGGGTAGCTACGTGCGGACGGGATAAGTGCTGAAAGCATCTAAGCATGAAGCCCCCCTCGAGATGAGATTTCCCATAGCGCAAGCTAGTAAGATCCCTGAAAGATGATCAGGTTGATAGGTCAGAGGTGGAAGCGTGGCGACATGTGGAGCTGACTGATACTAATAGATCGAGGACTTAACCACGCTTTAAAAAATGAAATACCTTCTTATTATCTAGTTTTGAAGGAACAACGTTCCTTCATTGTTTGGTGACGATAGCGAAGAGGTCACACCCGTTCCCATTCCGAACACGGCAGTTAAGCTCTTCAGCGCCGATGGTAGTTGGGGGTTTCCCCCTGTGAGAGTAGGACGCCGCCAAGCCATTCAAAAAGATCAGCCATCCTTGGCTGGTCTTTTTCGTATATCAGATTTTCCATAAGTCATTTCCTATTGGAAGGTAGTTAGAATAATCAGGGGTTGAACCTTTCAGACCTAATCCATTCAAATATTAAAAATGGTACCTTAGATTGGCTTATTTTAAGGAATTGCACTATACAGGGGTAATCATCATTAGGCATAGTTTTCATCAACTCTGCCCACCATTCTGTTTCATAACGAGCTATTATACTTAGGTTATAAGAGATTAAATAATGAATCAAAAGTTCAGGTAATAAAAAAGCCGACGAACTTTTATTGAGGGATAACATGAATTGTTCCTCTACCAAGTTATACCGTATAGGAGAAGGAGCATTATAAACAAGAACTTTATCTATTTGTATTAGCAGTTTTCCAGGAGTTTCTGTAAGGTGACATATATGATTTATTTTTGATGTCAAAAACTCCTCGAAGCGGCTACTAGTCATTTGATAGCTATCCAATATGGTAGAAGGCAATTGAAAACCATCAGAAGAAGGTAACAGAGGTATAAAATTTTTACGGGAAATATTCCATGCAAGGCTTTGCATATCTGGAATTTCTTTTAATAACGTTTCCATAGAAAATTTTTCACCTTCCATATGTTTTAAATTAAATATTTTTTCAGCAATACAGGTGAAAAGTCCATTCTTTTGCGTTTTTACCTCATCTTTTAAAAAGTCGTATTGTTGCTTTTTTCTCTTTCTTGTAGTTACCCCATGAGCAAGCAACGAAGTGGACTCCGGGTAGTTGGGATCGATGGTAAGTAGACAGGCCTTTAACAATTGGGTAAATCCATAAAAGGATAAAATTGGTTGAATAGAAAGTGGTGCTATAGCAGCCTGTTTATAATAGGTTTTCGCATGTTCAAGATGGTATATAAAAGGATAACAGTTTTCGTAACTTTTTATTTCTGCATCTTCTATTTTTTCATGTGTGTAACATTTTTGTAAAAAAAGTTGAGATGAAGATGCAGAAAAAAAAGGCGTATATTTATCGAAATTATCATTGTTTTCAGGCATTGCAGCCTCTCCTTTGAATTGATAGAATAATCTAACATTTATTTCTCTTCTTGACAGTAGTATGTCCTATTGATAACCTACAAATAATATTTTTAAGCAGGAGGGGAAAATTATGTGGGAAAATAAATTTGCAAAAGAAGGTTTAACCTTTGATGATGTCCTATTAATTCCAGCGAAATCAGAGGTTTTACCGAAAGATGTTAACCTTCAAGTCAACTTAGCCGAGAATTTAAAGCTCAACCTTCCTATCATCAGTGCAGGAATGGATACCGTAACAGAAGCAGAGATGGCAATTGCTATGGCTCGTCAAGGTGGGTTAGGTATTATTCATAAGAATATGTCGATTGAAGCACAAGCTGAATTAGTTGATAAAGTAAAACGTTCAGAAAGCGGTGTTATTACAGATCCATTTTTCTTAACACCAGATCACCAAGTGTTTGATGCAGAGCATTTAATGGGTAAATACCGTATTTCGGGTGTACCAGTTGTTAATAATGAACAGGATCAAAAACTTGTTGGTATTATTACGAACCGTGATTTGCGATTTATTTCCGATTTTTCCTTGAAGATTTCTAGTGTTATGACAATAGAGAATCTGGTTACAGCTCCAGTTGGAACTAACCTGGAACAAGCCGAGAAAATTCTTCAAAAGTATAAAATTGAAAAACTCCCTCTTGTAGACGATAACGGTGTATTAAAAGGGCTTATTACAATCAAGGATATCGAGAAAGTCATTGAGTTCCCTAATTCAGCAAAAGATAAGCAAGGTAGATTACTCGCAGGTGCTGCTGTCGGTGTGACTAAAGATACAATGAAGCGTGTAGAAATGCTTGTTAAGTCTCAAGTAGATGCAATTGTACTTGATACTGCTCATGGTCATTCAACAGGCGTCCTTGACGCAGTAAAGGAGATTCGTGGAAAATATCCTGAACTTACTATCATCGCTGGTAACGTGGCCACTGCAGAAGGAACGAAAGCACTGATTGAAGCAGGAGCCGATGTTGTTAAAGTGGGAATTGGACCGGGATCTATTTGTACTACAAGAGTTGTAGCTGGTGTAGGCGTTCCTCAAATTACGGCCGTTTTCGATTGTGCAACAGAAGCAAGGAAACATGGAAAAACAATTATCGCTGATGGCGGAATTAAATACTCGGGTGATATCGTTAAAGCTCTAGCCGCTGGTGGACACGCAGTCATGCTTGGAAGTATGCTTGCCGGTGTAACTGAAAGCCCAGGTGAAACAGAAATCTTCCAAGGACGCCGTTTTAAAGTGTACCGGGGAATGGGTTCTGTTGCAGCAATGGAAAAAGGTTCTAAGGATCGTTACTTCCAGGAAGATAATAAGAAATTTGTTCCAGAGGGCATAGAAGGACGCCTTCCATATAAAGGACCTCTTTCAGATACTATTTTCCAACTGATCGGTGGTATTCGTTCAGGAATGGGGTATTGCGGTACAGCTTCATTGGAAGATTTGAGAGAAAACTCTCAATTTATTAAAATGACTGGTGCGGGGTTAAGGGAAAGTCATCCACATGATGTTCAAATTACAAAAGAAGCGCCGAACTATTCATTGTAATAAATTTAACTTATAATTGTCATTAAAATTTAAAGTGAAAATAGGCAGAGTCTCCGATGACTCTGTCTATTTTTTTTATTTCTTCTGTGATAAACTAAACAAGGATTAAGGGAAATAGATAGAGTTTCTTCTTTTGTTATAGAGATAAGCTTAATAGTTGGAGGTATTGGAAATTGAAAAAAATCAGCAAGATTACCCTCATTTTCACTTTTGTTTTTGTTCTTGTTATGTCGCAATTTGCCTATCAACCGGGGGAAGCTGAAGCTGAATCTGATAATTTAGGTTTAAAAGCAGAGGCAGCCATCATTATAGATGGTAAAACAGGACAAATCGTGTATGAAAAAAATGCCGATAAAGTATTAGGGATTGCATCCATGTCAAAAATGATGACAGAATACATCATAATGGAGTCAATTGAAAATGGGAAAATCACTTGGGATCAAAAAGTTAAAATAAATAAGTATGTACATGATCTTTCAAAAGCACCGAATTTGTCGAATATTGGTTTAACAGAAGGTGAAGAATATACAGTTAAGGAACTATATCAAGCGATGGCTGTCTATTCAGGAAATGCGGCGACAGTAGCCTTAGCTCAGCTAGTTTCTGGTAGCGAAAAGAATTTTGTGAAATTGATGAACGAAAGAGCAACGAAGCTAGGTCTGAAAAACCATAAATTCGTCAACGCCAGCGGCTTGAATAACTCTAATTTGTTAGGGCAGTATCCTACTGGTAAAAAAGATGAAGAAAATGTCATGACAGCAACTGATACTGCACTTCTTGCTTATCGTCTTATTAATGATTATCCGGAAGTATTAAAGTATGCCAGCATTTCTAAATTGAAGTTCCGTGATGGGAAAGAGTATCCAAACTTCAACTGGATGTTACCTGGTCTGATTTTTGAATATAAAGGTGTAGACGGTCTGAAAACAGGTTCTACTGACTTTGCCGGTTATGGTCATACGGGGACAGTTATCCAAGATGGTCAACGTTATATTACAGTGGTTATGAAGTCTACTACTAAAAATGAACGCTTCAGGGATAGTACTAAGCTGATGGACTATGCATATGCAACATTTGAAAAAGAAAAAATTCTTCCTGCCAATTACCAAGTGAAAGGGAAAGAAACCCTTTCGGTAGTTAAAGGTAAGGAGAAAAATGTTAATATCCAATCTAAAAAAGCGATTGAACTGCTTGTTGAGAATGGTGAGAAAGAAAACTATAAAACAGAATTAGTGATTGATAAAAACAAATTGGACAAAGACGGTAAGTTGACTGCACCAATCAAAAAAGGTGAGAAGGTTGGCTACATCACTGTTACTCCTAAAAATGGTAAAGATTACGGGTATATTAACGGGGATTCAGCGAAGGTTGACGTCGTAGCTGCAGAATCTGTTGAAAAAGCAAACTGGTTTGTGTTATCAATGCGAGCAGTTGGTGGATTCTTTGGTGATGTATGGAGCAGTGTATCTTCTACTGTAAAAGGCTGGTTTTAAGTTTCGTGTATAAAACGGTTGCGTAATGTATAAAATTATAGTACATTATGGAAAAGAATTTGATTATGAGAAAGCCATGACAGGATATAGTAACAAATATTTCTTTCTAAAGAGAGCCGATGGCTGGTGGAAATCGGTGTTAGAGTTTTGTGAATCCCTCCTGGAGCAGAGTATGGAACACCTTAATTGGGTCAGTAATTACTTTCGGTTAAAAGCCGTTATCGTGATAAGTGGAAGGTATTTTTCATATGCCTTCAACTAGGGTGGCAACGCGGGTTAACTCTCGTCCCTTCTTCAGGGGACGGGAGTTTTTTGCGTTCTCTGATAAATTAACAAATCATAAATGAGGAGGAACTGTAAATGTTGGATTTGAAATATGTACGAAATAATTTTGAAGAAGTGAAACGTGTTCTGCAATTTAGAGGAGAAGATTTAACTGATTTAGGTAAATTTGAGGAGTTAGACGTGAAGCGTCGATCTTTAATTGCTGATACAGAAAAACTGAAAAGTAAACGGAATGAAGTTTCACAGCAAGTAGCTGTATTGAAACGGGAGAAAAAAGATGCAGACCAGTTGATTGTGGAAATGCGTGAGGTTGGTGATCAAATCAAAGGATTTGATGATGAACTTCGTGAAGTAGAATCCCAGTTAGGAACGCTGCTGCTTTCTATCCCTAATATTCCACATGAAAGTGTACCAGTGGGTGAAACGGAAGATGATAATGTTGAAATCCGTAAATGGGGCGAATTGCCGCAATTTAAGTTTGAACCGAAACCACATTGGGATGTGGCTGGAGATTTAGGAATCCTTGATTTTGAACGGGCAGCGAAAGTGACCGGAAGCCGATTTGTTTTTTATAGAGGTCTCGGTGCTCGTTTAGAGCGTGCGTTAATTAGTTTTATGCTCGACCTTCATGTTGAAGAACATGGATATGAAGAAATGCTGCCTCCATATATGGTGAACCGTGCAAGCATGACAGGCACAGGTCAGTTACCTAAATTCGAGGAAGATGCTTTCCGTATTGAGAGCGACGATTATTTCTTGATTCCAACAGCTGAAGTGCCTGTGACAAATTTCCACCGTGATGAAATTCTAGGCATAGACGATCTGCCGATAAGCTATGCAGCATACAGTGCATCTTTCCGTTCAGAAGCAGGTTCTGCTGGTCGTGATACTCGCGGGTTAATTCGCCAGCACCAGTTTAATAAAGTGGAATTAGTGAAGTTTGTAAAGCCAGAAGACTCTTATGCAGAATTGGAAAACCTTACAGGACATGCTGAAAAAGTGCTTCAATTGCTAGGCCTTCCTTATCGAGTATTAAGCATGTGTACAGGCGATCTTGGTTTCACTGCTGCGAAAAAGTATGATATCGAAGTCTGGATCCCGAGCTATGGAACGTATCGTGAAATTTCATCTTGTAGTAACTTCGAAGCATTCCAGGCTAGAAGGGCTAATATCCGTTTCCGCCGTGATGTTAAAGGGAAACCAGAACATATTCATACACTTAATGGGTCAGGATTGGCAATCGGCCGGACAGTTGCCGCACTATTGGAAAATTATCAGCAGGAAGATGGCAGTGTTGTCATCCCTGAAGTATTACGACCTTATATGCGCGGTGTGGAAGTCATTAAACCATAATGTTTCAAAAGTATAAAAGGAACAGTTTCTCGTAATAGAGAAACTGTTCTTTTTTTATTTGGTTTAATAATTATTTTAAAAAAATGTTCTAAGAGTGCTTGACTTTGATTTTGATTCAATGTATTATAATAAATGTTGATACGGAGGTATACCCAAGTTCGGCTGAAGGGATCGGTCTTGAAAACCGACAGGGGAGTCAAATCCCGCGGGGGTTCGAATCCCTCTACCTCCTCCATAACTTATTAATAACCACAGCGCATAAATTGGATATCGTTAAATTCCGTTACATCTCTGTAACGGAATTTTTGTTTTCTAATATAATAAAAAACCACTGGGATTCCCGGTGGTTTTTTATTATTTATATTTTTCGTAATAATCTGGTTTGCTCCATATATTCAGCGATCCGTTTTATAAGAGATTCAATACTAGCCTCATCTTGCTTAAGGTCATATTCATTTATATTTAATCGAAGGACCGGACAGGCATTAAATTGATCAATCCATTCTTCGTAACGGCCGTGCATTTCCTTCCAATACTCAATAGGAGTGTGCTGTTCCATCGGCCGCCCCCGTTCTTGGATCCGGTCGAGGATATCATCAAGTGATCCCTCGAGATAGATAAGCAAGTCAGGATGAGGGAAGTAGGGTGTCATTACCATCGCGTTGAATAGGCTTGTGTACGTTTCGTAGTCTACTTCGTTCATTGTCCCTTTTTCATAATGCATCTTTGCAAAAATTCCTGTGTCTTCATAGATGGAACGATCTTGGATAAAACCGCCGCCATATTCAAAGATTTTTTTCTGCTCTTTAAACCGTTCAGCGAGGAAGTAGATTTGCAGGTGGAAACTCCAACGATCAAAATCATCGTAAAATTTATCCAGGTAGGGGTTCGTATCAACCTTTTCAAAAGATGTCCTAAATTGTAGGGCATTCGCTAATGCGTTGGTCATGGTCGATTTACCTACACCAACCGTCCCTGCTATCGTAATGACGGCGTTGTTTGGAATATTATACTTCTTTCGTAAGTTCATGTGGCTGTACTCCTTTTTGCAGGGCATTCTCTATTTGGATGATTATCGTGTTCAAGTCATTCCTATTCCCAACGAAATCCAATTCATCTCCATTAAATGTAAGAACAGGTATGTCAGGGTGCTGTTTCTCAAACGTTTCCATAAATGTTTGATAATCCGAAGATAACTGCTCTAAATAATGGGAGCTGATGTTTTTTTCGAATTCACGTCCTCTTTTGCCGATTCGGGACAGAAGAGTATCCAGACTTGCGTTTAAATAAATAACCATATTTGGTTTCGGCATATCTCGAGTTAAGATATTGAATATTTCAAGGTATTTATTGTATTGTCCGTTTTTTAACGTACGTTCAGCAAATATTAAGTTCTTGAATATATGGTAATCAGCCACTACGGCTTGGTCATTAGTAAGGAACTTCGTTTCAATATCTTCTAATTGCTTGTAACGGTTACATAGAAAAAACATTTCTGTTTGAAAGCTCCACTCATCGATATTGTTATAAAATTTCCCGAGAAATGGATTCTCATCAACGATTTCCTTTAATAGTGAAATTTGGAAATGGTCAGCGATAACTTTTGCTAGTGATGTTTTCCCTACACCGATTGGACCTTCGACAGTGATAAATGGGGTGATTTTCATCCATTCTGTCCTCCTTCAATGAGGTATAGGACTGAAACTCCCAGTTTATTAGGTTTTTCAGCCAAGAGATATTGTATCACAGACTTGAAGCTTAAGTGATATTTTTGTCCGGTGTTAATGAAGGAGAATTTAGGAGTGTCATGCGAGGGTAGTGGAATGTCAGTGCCTAGTTGGACGAAGTCTTTCAATCTAAACGTCTCTGCTTTTTTGTGTGGAAGCTTTGAGAACATGATTCATCATCGTTAACGCATAAAGGTTATCTTCTTTTGATGCAGAAGCGATACAATCCTCAGGGATCCATAATTGGTACTCTCGCATATAGGCATCATTAGCCGTGAATAACACACAGATGTTACCAGCAATGCCGGTAAGAATTAAGGTTTCCACCTTCAGTTGTTTAAGCAGTGTATTAAGGGCAGTCCCATAAAAAGCCGAATGCTTCGGTTTGATGAGAAAGAACTCATCTTTTTGTGGTTTGATTTTTTCAATTAGCTGAGCATTTCCTGTATTTTTACAGGTGTCGATAATCTTATCGAAGTCAGCCTGCCATAAATCATAATGGTCATTGATATAAATGATAGGGAATCCCTTTTCTTTCATGTGCTTTTTCAACTTCAGTATTGGCTCGATGATAAGCTTCGTATGTTCAAGGAGCATGTCACCGTGATTGAAATTAAAATCATTAATTATATCAATGATAAGCAAAGCAAAGGAAGGGGAAGTAGATTTTTTCATGTTAAATCCTCCTTATATTGTTTGAATTTACTTGCAGCCTGTAGGTCGCTTGCGTTACTATTCATTAGAATAAGTAGTATGACCTTTATTTTGTCTTATATTTGTCTGTTTACTCCTACTTAATATGAGGGGGTTTTTTTATGAAAGATGATGCCTATTACATGAAATTGGCTTTAAAGGAAGCTGAAAAGGCGCAGATGTTGAACGAAGTGCCGATTGGAGCTTTAATTGTGATAGATGATCAAATAGTTTCGAGGGGGCATAACCTGCGGGAAACAGAGCAGAATGCTACTGCCCACGCGGAGCTACTTGCGATTAATGAGGCTTGTGGTTCACTTGGTAGTTGGCGCCTTGAGAAGGCGACACTTTATGTAACGTTGGAACCTTGCCCTATGTGTGCTGGGGCTATTCTGCAATCGAGGGTGAAAAGGGTCGTTTTTGGCGCCCATGATCCAAAGGCAGGCTGTGCAGGGACATTTATGGATTTACTTCAAGACGAACGCTTCAACCATCAGTGTGAGGTTACAAGCGGTGTGTTGCGGGACGAGTGCGGAGGGATCCTGACAGCCTTTTTTAAAGAGCTTAGGAATCGAAAGAAAACCTTGAAAAAGGAGAAAGCACTCAAAAATATGGAAGAAAATAAATAACCTTGTCTGAATACTTGATGTGCGTGCCTTTTTCCTTTTATAAAGATTAGGGAAATAGACTGTTCAATGAACAAGGCTTGCGTTTTTTTTGTTACCTTAGTATAATGAATTATGCGTCGATGTGACGCTATGAAAATTGGTATTACATTTGCCGTGCTAGACGGGGAGGTAGCGGTGCCCTGTACTCGCAATCCGCTCTAGCGAGGTTGAATTCCTTCTCGAGGTTAGCGTACTGTAGGGTCTGCCTTAAGTAAGTGGTGTTGACGCCCGGGTCCTGCGCAATGGGTCTCCATGAACCATGTCAGGTCCGGAAGGAAGCAGCATTAAGTGGAAGTTCTCATGTGCCGCAGGGTTGCCTGGGCCGAGCTAACTGCTTAAGTAACGCTTATGGTTGCTAATCGACAGAAGGTGCACGGCAGTTATTTTACATAATCAAAAAACTCATTCGTATCGGGTGAGTTTTTTTGCACGTTAAGAAGTTAAATTAGTTGTAAATCTTGAAAAGAATATGACAATCAGTGAGTTTTCTTTAAGCTGACTTTGAAAATAAGGAAATCAGTAATGTATAATAAACAAGATGGAGAAAATAAGGAGGGATTTCCGTGGGGTATCAAGCATTATACCGGGTATGGCGGCCACAACAATTTATTGATGTAGTTGGGCAGGAACATGTAACAAAAACGTTGCAGAATGCCCTAATCGGGCAAAAGGTTTCGCATGCCTATTTATTCTCCGGTCCACGTGGGACAGGGAAAACGAGCGCTGCCAAAATTCTTGCAAAAGCAGTGAATTGTGAGCATGCCCCGATAAGTGAACCCTGCAACGAATGTGCTACCTGCCGCGGAATCACTGATGGCTCCATATCAGATGTTATTGAAATTGATGCAGCATCCAATAATGGTGTCGAAGAAATCCGTGACATTCGTGATAAGGTCAAATATGCACCGAATGCGGCTACATATAAAGTTTATATTATTGATGAGGTACATATGCTTTCACAAGGGGCCTTCAATGCGTTATTAAAAACATTGGAAGAACCGCCAAAGCACGTTATTTTTATATTAGCAACGACTGAACCTCATAAGATTCCGCTAACGATTATTTCGCGTTGTCAACGGTTTGATTTCAAAAGAATTCAGCCGCAGGATATTGTTGGGCGTATGGCTCAAATCATTGCTGAAACAGGGGTTTCATGTGATGAACAGGCCTTGCATATTATTGCGAGAGCAGCTGAAGGCGGGATGCGTGATGCGCTAAGCTTGCTTGACCAGGCAATTTCATTCAGTTCAGAGACGGTATCTGTAGAAGATGCATTGACTGTCACTGGTTCTGTTTCGCAGGCATTCTTAAGTCGGTTGGCAAAAGCAATTTATGATAAAGAAGTAGCAGTGGCACTTGAAGTACTTGATGAATTGTTGGCTATGGGAAAAGACCCAGCTCGGTTCATTGAAGACATGATTTATTATTTCCGTGATATGTTGTTGTACCAAACAGCACCAGCTCTCGCTGAATCTTTTGAGCGCGTGTTAATCGATCCGCAATTTAAAGAATTATCAGAAGTCATCTCTTCTGAATCGATTTATTCCACTATTGAAAGTTTCAATCAAACACAGCAGGATATGAAATGGACGAATCATCCAAGGATTTTCCTTGAAGTGGCTCTTGTGAAATTATGTAATGAGCAAAGGCCAAATCAAATGGACAATGGGCAGATTCAACAATTGCTTCAGAAAATAGAGGATTTGGAAGTTAAATTACAGGAAATACAGAGAAGTGGCATCTCAGCGGCTGTGGCAGAAAAGCCTGCAGAACAGGCGAAATCACAGCGGGTTATAAAAAAGGCTTATAAAGCGCCAACAGGCAAGATTAATCAAGTTTTAAAACAAGCAACGAAACCAGATTTGAATGTAGTGAAAAGCAAGTGGGGCGAAGTACTTGAACAATTAGGTCAGCAAAACCAAAAGTCATTAGCAGCTTTATTAACAGAAGCAGAACCTGTTGCTGCGTCAACTGAGGCTTTTGTGGTAAAATTCAAATATGATATCCATTGTCAAATGGCAATGGAAAATAACCGTTTCGTGGAAGTGATTGCCTCAATCATGCAGCAATTAACTGGTCGCCGTATGGAGATAGCTGGAGTTCCAGAGAGCCAATGGCAGAGGTTGCGAGAGGACTTTATTTCAACACAGCAGTTCGAAGGTACAGAAGAAACGGAATCAAAAGAAGAAGACCCCTTTATAGCAGAGGCTAGAAAATTAGTCGGCGATGATTTACTTGAAATTAAAGAATAATTGGAGGTAGGAAAAATGGGTATGCGCGGTGGTAATATGCAAAACATGATGAAACAAATGCAGAAGATGCAAAAGAAGATGGCAGAGGCACAAGAAGAGCTAGGTGAAAAAAAGATTGAAGGTACTGCAGGCGGTGGAATGGTAACAGTTATCGTGACAGGGCATAAAGAAATAGTTGATGTAATCATCAAACCAGAAGTTGTTGACCCAGATGATATCGATATGCTTCAGGATTTAGTATTAGCTGCTACCAATGATGCTCTGAAAAAAGCAGAAGAACTGACAAACCAGACGATGGGGCAATTTACTAAAGGGATGAACCTTCCAGGTATGTTTTAAGCAAGTTCAAAAGAAACTTCCTTTCAGGAGGTTTCTTTTGAAATTTT
>NZ_JAEKEK010000001.1:0-2012500 GCF_016651145.1 Peribacillus sp. TH14 | reverse complement strand
AACGATGGGGGGACGCAGAAGGATAGGGTAAGCGCGCTGTTGGATATGCGCGTCCAAGCAGTTAGGCCGGAAACGAGGCAAATCCCGTTTCCATTAAGGCGGAGCTGTGATGGCGAGGGAAATATAGTACCGAAGTTCCTGATTCCACGCTGCCAAGAAAAGCCTCTAGTGAGATGTAAGGTGCCCGTACCGCAAACCGACACAGGTAGGCGAGGAGAGAATCCTAAGGTGTGCGAGAGAACTCTCGTTAAGGAACTCGGCAAAATGACCCCGTAACTTCGGGAGAAGGGGTGCTTTTTAGGGTGAATAGCCCGGAAAAGCCGCAGTGAATAGGCCCAGGCGACTGTTTAGCAAAAACACAGGTCTCTGCGAAGCCGCAAGGCGAAGTATAGGGGCTGACACCTGCCCGGTGCTGGAAGGTTAAGGGGAGAGGTTAGCGCAAGCGAAGCTTTGAACCGAAGCCCCAGTAAACGGCGGCCGTAACTATAACGGTCCTAAGGTAGCGAAATTCCTTGTCGGGTAAGTTCCGACCCGCACGAAAGGTGTAACGATCTGGGCACTGTCTCAACGAGAGACTCGGTGAAATTATAGTACCTGTGAAGATGCAGGTTACCCGCGACAGGACGGAAAGACCCCGTGGAGCTTTACTGCGACTCTGATATTGAATTTTGGTACAGCTTGTACAGGATAGGTAGGAGCCTGAGAAGCCGGAGCGCTAGCTTCGGTGGAGGCGTTGGTGGGATACTACCCTGGCTGTATTGAAATTCTAACCCGCGCCCCTTATCGGGGTGGGAGACAGTGTCAGGTGGGCAGTTTGACTGGGGCGGTCGCCTCCTAAAGAGTAACGGAGGCGCCCAAAGGTTCCCTCAGAATGGTTGGAAATCATTCGTAGAGTGTAAAGGCACAAGGGAGCTTGACTGCGAGACCTACAAGTCGAGCAGGGACGAAAGTCGGGCTTAGTGATCCGGTGGTTCCGCATGGAAGGGCCATCGCTCAACGGATAAAAGCTACCCCGGGGATAACAGGCTTATCTCCCCCAAGAGTCCACATCGACGGGGAGGTTTGGCACCTCGATGTCGGCTCATCGCATCCTGGGGCTGTAGTCGGTCCCAAGGGTTGGGCTGTTCGCCCATTAAAGCGGTACGCGAGCTGGGTTCAGAACGTCGTGAGACAGTTCGGTCCCTATCCGTCGCGGGCGCAGGAAATTTGAGAGGAGCTGTCCTTAGTACGAGAGGACCGGGATGGACGCACCGCTGGTGTACCAGTTGTCTTGCCAAAGGCATAGCTGGGTAGCTACGTGCGGACGGGATAAGTGCTGAAAGCATCTAAGCATGAAGCCCCCTCGAGATGAGATTTCCCATAGCGCAAGCTAGTAAGATCCCTGAAAGATGATCAGGTTGATAGGTCAGAGGTGGAAGCGTGGCGACATGTGGAGCTGACTGATACTAATAGATCGAGGACTTAACCACGCTTTAAAAAATGAAATACCTTCTTATTATCTAGTTTTGAAGGAACAACGTTCCTTTATTGTTTGGTGGCGATAGCGAAGAGGTCACACCCGTTCCCATTCCGAACACGGCAGTTAAGCTCTTCAGCGCCGATGGTAGTTGGGGGTTTCCCCCTGTGAGAGTAGGACGCCGCCAAGCCATTTTGAAAAGATCAGCCATCCTGGCTGATCTTTTTTGTTTAATGAAAAAAAAGTCATTAATAATAAAGTGTTTATCAATTATGGAAACTTTTATAGAGACATACACGTATTGAAAACCTTCATCATACATTGTTAAAAGCAGCCCCGGTTCTCTTAAACTATCTAAAGTTATGTATGCGAACAATGGTTTTTGGGGAGAATGCAGGTATGGAGGTGGAGATGTTGGGGACAACAACAACCAAAACAACGGCAGGGGAATCGTGCGTGGTTTGTGAACAGATAAAAGGTATGGGGATACACTTATATACGACTTTTATTTGTGAGGAATGCGAAAGGGATATGATTGGGACGGATACAAACGATCCTAGGTATAAATATTACTTGAAACAATTAAGAAAAATCACCAATCCTGAAATTTGTTCTTAAGCAATAGTAGTTTATAGAAAGTTGAAGAGTTAGAGAATAAAGAAATGGAATGTTTCTTATTCTCTAACTCTTTTTTTGCTTTAGAAGAATAGTTGCAGACAGCAGGTGCTTGTTTCAGAATTACAAATATACGGAGCGTAGTCCTACATAAATGCTATCCCGCTCGTGTCAATAAGAGATTAAATCGAACTTTTTTGATAAAATGAAATAAATACTATGATTTGAGGGAAGAGAGAGAAATGAATCAATTACAGACGCCATTGTTCGATGCAATGAGTGCATTTAATAAAAAGAATCCGATATCTCTGCATGTCCCAGGGCATAAAAATGGACGGGTGTTTAGTAATAAAGGTCAAGCAGTATATAACTCCTTACTGGGAATAGATACTACGGAACTAAGCGGTTTAGATGACTTACATGCCCCTGAAGGTGCTATTTTGAGATCTGAGGAACTACTCGCTGATTTATTTGGTGTACAGAAGAGTTATTTTCTAGTCAATGGTTCAACTGTTGGGAACCTTGCGATGATCCTTGCCACCTGCCGGGAAGGAGATAAGGTGCTTGTCCAAAGGAACTGTCATAAATCAATTTTACATGGACTGATGTTAGCGAATGTACAACCGATTTTTTTACAACCGATTTTTTACGAGGAATGGGGGGTTGCAGGTGGTGTCAGAATGGAACTATTTGAAGAAGCCCTGGAGGTTCATTCAGATGTAAAAGCTATCATTGTAACGTATCCAAATTATTATGGTCTTGGTGAAGATCTTTCTGAAATGGTGAAGCTGGCACACCAAAGAGGAATTCCAGTGCTGGTAGACGAGGCACATGGTGCTCACTTTCAGTTAGGAGGTCCCTTTCCTAGAACAGCAATTTTAGCTGGGGCGGACGCCGTTGTTCACTCGGCTCATAAAACATTGCCAGCAATGACGATGGGTTCCTATCTCCATATTAATACAACCTTATTAGATATAGATCAGGTGTCATTCTATTTGCAAATGCTCCAATCAAGCAGTCCATCTTATCCGATTATGGGATCTCTAGACTTAGCCAGGGCTTATCTAGCCTCATTTACATTAGAAGATCAAAACTGCCTTATTAAAAGGATATCGGATTTCAGAAGGGAATTAGCTAGTCTCCAATCGGTACGGGTGTTAGAAGCACCACCGGGAACGTCAGCAGACCCTTTAAAAGTAGTCATTCAATCAACAAAGGGTTTAAGTGGGTTTGAGTTACAGCAGTTGTGTGAAGCAGAAGGTATTTATTCAGAATTAGCTGATCCCTTTAATTTGTTAATGATTTTGCCATTATTAAAGAAAAATGACTATTTTCCTTTTCATGAAATTGTTCAAAAAATAAAAAATGTAACTGAAGAAAAAACTGGAAGACGGGAGGCCAATCAAGCAGTGAGCTGGCTAGCTGAGAATTCAATGACAAGCCTTGCGCTTCCATATTCTGTAATGAGTCAAAGGAAATCGAGACACGTAGTATTAAGTCAAGCTGTTGGAGAGGTATCTGCTGAGATGGTCATCCCTTATCCGCCGGGGATCCCTTTAATTATGTCCGGGGAAATGATTACCTCGAAGCATATATTCAACTTAAAAAGACTGCTTGACCTGGGATCGAGATTTCATGGCGGTTCCTCCCTTTCAAACGGAGAGCTAATCGTTTATGAAAGCGGGCAGGTTGGTTAAAATGATATACTACAAACAAAGAACCTTGGAGGTACACCGATGAACCGTGGTATTTTTATAACAATGGAAGGACCTGAGGGAGCTGGGAAAACAACAATTATCCAAATGCTCGGTAAGGCTCTTCAAGAAGAAGGCTACCAAGTCCTATTAACACGAGAACCAGGAGGCGTTCCCATTTCCGAGCAAATTAGGGAGGTTATCCTGAATAAAGCCAATACAGCTATGGACCCAAGAACAGAGGCTTTATTATATGCAGCTGCAAGGCGTCAGCATTTAGTTGAGATAGTTATTCCGGAGCTAGAGCGAGGAGGTATCGTTCTGTGTGACCGTTTTATAGATAGTTCTCTGGCCTATCAAGGGTATGCAAGGGGCTTAGATATAGAAGAAGTATACAATATCAATAAATTCGCAATTGGAGATATGATGCCGGATGCTACGTTCTTTTTTGATATCGATCCAGAAGAAGGGTTGAGACGTATTCAGTCCAATGGAGACCGGGAAGTGAACCGACTAGACCTGGAAGCCATAGATTTTCATAGAAAAGTATGTGAGGGGTATCAGTTAATAATAAATAGATGGAAAGACCGGTTCATTATCGTGGATGCGGGTCGGACAATTGAGGATGTTTTTGAGGAAACGAAAGCCCGCTTACTGACGTTTTTAGAAAAAACAGAACAGTAACTACTTGAATTTCCATATTATTCAACCGGACACTATTCCAAGCAAAGACTAATTGCTATAATAGAGATAGTAGAGTTAGAAAAATTCAGAGTAACCGGAGGATGATGAGAATGAAAATGATCATTGCTGTCGTTCAAGACAAGGATAGTCATCGGCTGCTGAATGAATTAGTAGAAAATAATTTCGGGACAACCAAGCTTGCCAGTACGGGCGGGTTTTTAAAATCAGGAAATACAACCTTTATGATTGGTACAGAGGATGCACGTGTTGACCAAGCCATTCAGATTATCAAACAGAATTGTCAATCACGATCCCAGTTAGTGTCACCGGTTTCACCGATGGGTGGGAATGCCGAATCCTATGTACCTTATCCAGTGGAAATTCAAGTAGGCGGTGCAACCATATTTGTTCTGCCAGTTGAAAACTTTTTACAATTTTAACGGTTAGTTGTATGGAGGTTCATTGTGAAAATCAACCATGATATCCCAATTAAGTTGGATAAAGCGCGGCAGGATACCAAACATACTCAAACGGGCAATGGAAGGTTTCAACAAATGGTCCAAACACAGGATCAAAAGATGCAAATCCAAACATTAAACCGTTTAATAGGTGATATTGAAGGGGCGGGCCAGCGATTGGTTCGGTCACGTACCTTTAGAGAATTGGCGAAATATAAAGCGTTAGTGAAGCGGTTTGTCCGAGAAGCTGTTGAATATGGTCTAGAATTGAAGCAGTCTACGACCTGGAACCAATACGGTCAAAGCCAACCATTGAAAACCGTGGAAACGATCGATGCGAGATTAGTTGAATTAAGCGAGGAAATTCTGAATAAAGAGAAGAGCTCGCTCGAAATATTAGAAATGATTGGTGAAATTAAAGGACTTCTGATTAATTTATATACTTAAGTGAGTTGATAGTGTTGGATAAAACATGGCAAGACATGAGTCAAATTCAGCCACAGGTTATGACGATGCTACAAAACAGCATAACGAAAAACAGAGTGGCTCATGCGTATATATTTGAAGGGGAAAAAGGGTCAGGTAAGCAGGATATAAGTAAAACCTTCGCTAAAAGCTTACTTTGTGAGGCCCTGACAGCAGGTTACAAGCCATGCGAGCAATGTCGGAATTGCAAACGAATTTCAAGTGGGAATCACCCTGATGTTCATTTGATTGAGCGGGATGGGCTGTCGATCAAAAAGGAACAAATTAAGAGTCTTCAAGAAGAATTCTCGAAGAAAAGTGTAGAGGCAGATCGGAAAGTTTATATGATTGCCGATGCGGATAAAATGTCAGTCGGGGCAGCAAACAGCCTATTGAAATTTTTAGAAGAGCCTTCAGCTGATACTGTGGCCATTCTGATGACCGAACAGCTTCAGAGAATTCTTCCAACGATATTATCAAGATGCCAAGTGATTTCGTTTAAGCCGTTATCCCCGGAAAATGTAAAGCGGAAGCTGATAGAACAGGATTTAGATCCGCAGCTTGCCTCGGTTATCTCACATTTAACACAGAATGTGGAAGCTGGAATCGAACTTAGCCATGATGAATGGTTTGTACAAGCTCAAAAAATAGTGGTAAAATTATATGAAGTGTTAAAACAGAATTCCTTGAAGGCTTTGTTATACCTTCAGACGGATTGGTTTTCACACTTTAAAGAAAGAGAACAGGTTGATAGAGGTCTTGATTTGTTACTTCTTATATATAAGGATTTATTATACATTCAGTTGGACAAGAAGGACCTAGTTGTATTTCAAAGTAAACTGAAGGAATTTGAAACTCACGCTCTTCATCTTTCTCCGAGACGCCTCGCTGAACATATGGGGTATATTTTGGAAGCAAAAAGGAAGCTGATGTCCAACACAAATCCACAGCTGTTAATGGAACAGCTTGTGCTGAATTTGCAGGAGGGATCATGATTTGTATGATGTTGTAGGTGTCCGTTTTAAAAAAGCGGGCAAAATATACTACTTTGATCCGGGTGAATTCGCTATTCCTAAGGACGATTTTGTAATAGTGGAGACTGTCCGCGGTGTTGAATTCGGTAAAGTTGTTACAGCCCGTAAACAAGTAGATGAAAATGATGTTGTCCTGCCATTGAAAAAGGTACTTCGGGTTGCCGATGCAAAAGATAAGTTAATTGTTGACGAAAACAAGGCAGCTGCAGAAGAGGCTTATTCTATATGTTGTCAAAAGGTCGATGAGCATAAGCTGGATATGAAGCTTGTAGATGTGTCATATACGTTCGACAGAAATAAAGTTGTATTTTATTTTACAGCGGATGGTCGCGTGGATTTCCGAGATTTAGTCAAAGATTTAGCTGCCATATTCAGAACACGGATTGAACTGCGCCAAATTGGGGTCAGGGATGAGGCAAAAATGCTTGGAGGAATCGGGCCATGTGGCAGAATGCTATGTTGCTCAACGTTTCTTGGTGATTTTGAACCTGTTTCAATCAAAATGGCGAAGGATCAAAATTTATCATTGAACCCTACAAAAATCTCAGGATTATGCGGTCGATTGATGTGCTGTCTGAAATATGAAAATGATGAGTATGAAAGTGCGAAGGAAATGCTTCCTGATTTAGGTGAAATGATTAATACGCCTGGTGGCAAAGGCAAGGTAGTGGGGCTTAATATTCTAGAACGCGTACTTCAGATTGAACTAATCGAGCAGGAAAGAGTATTAGAGTATACTTTAGATGAGATTCTAAAAGAGGGAGCCGTTTCTATTCAAGCCACAGATTATTAAGGTGGTGGGAGAGCGTGGATAAGAAAGATATTTTTGAGTCGGTGACCAATATGGAAACGCAGATAGGCCAATTATATAAACAGCTTGGTGAATTGAAGCAGAATCTAGCGGAAATTCTCGAGGAAAATCAGTCGCTCAAGTTGGAAAACGAGCACTTACGTCATCGATTAGGCCTTGTGGAAGTCGAGAGTGCACCTGCTTCTGTAAAGGTTAAACAAAAAGTAAAAAATCGTACTGCGAGTGCGGAAAAGGTTATGGATATCGGGGAAGGCTATGACAATCTAGCCCGTATCTATCAAGAAGGCTTCCATATTTGTAATCTGCATTTTGGGAGTTTACGAAAAGAAGGAGATTGCCTGTTCTGTTTATCTTTTTTAAACAAGAAGTGAAAATGGAATAATATAAAAGAATGTTCCATCTCTTTTACGTGATAGATAGACCGTTTACAATATATAGTGATTCGGGGTCTGACGCTTACTATGAGTCAGACCCTTTTTGTACGATAGATATGTTAAAGCATGGGCCCTAAACATGCTTTTTCTATACATATATAGGAGGGTAACAGCATTGGTAGAACTTAAAGGAGATGAACGCCTCGATTATCTATTGGCTGAGAATTTAAGAATCATCCAAAGCCCATCGGTGTTTTCTTTCTCATTAGATGCCGTTTTATTATCAAGGTTCGTAAACGTGCCGATTCAAAAAGGAAAACTCGTCGATCTTTGCTCAGGAAATGGGGTTATACCATTGCTGTTGAGCACAAGAACGAAAGGAACAATTAAAGGTATCGAGATTCAAGAGCGGTTATATGACATGGCTCAGAGAAGCGTAGATTATAATGACGTATCCTCCCAGATTGAGATGATTCATGGAGATATAAAAGAGATTCCAAAACAGATAGGGTATAGTAAATATGACGTGGTAACATGTAATCCACCCTATTTTCCTACTCCATCGATCGAGGAAATAAATAAGAATGAGCATTTTGCAATTGCTCGGCATGAAATTATGTGTAACCTTGAGGACGTAATGCGTGTCTCAAGTCAGTTATTACGTCAGGGTGGCAAAGCAGCATTCGTTCATAGGCCTGGCCGTTTAATGGATATTTTACATTTAATGAGAGTGTACAGGATTGAACCAAAGCGACTACAATTTGTTTATCCAAAAAGCACAAAAGAAGCAAATACGATTCTTATTGAAGGGATAAAGGACGGAAGCCCTGATTTAAAGATTCTCCCACCTCTTGTTGTGTATAATGAACAAAATGAATATAATCCGGAAATCAGAAGGATTTTATATGGAGAAGAATAGGCATTATTTTTATGTGTTGAAATGCAAGGATGGCAGCTATTATGCAGGGTATACAAATAACTTAGATCGTAGGGTCGACACGCATAATCAAGGCAAGGGGGCGAAGTATACACGGGGACGTACCCCGGTTGAACTGATTTATCATGAAACGTTTGAATCTCAGACATTAGCCATGCAGGCAGAATACCAGTTTAAGCAATTAACAAGAAAACAAAAACAAAAGTGGATGGCAAAGGAGGATAAGTAACCTATGTGGCAGCAAAAGAGTTTTGAAAAAGAAGGATTGGAGCCGGCCCTATATCTAGTTCCTACACCGATCGGAAATCTTGAGGATATGAGCTTCCGGGCTTTGAGAATTTTAAAGGAAGCGGATGTTATTGCTGCTGAGGACACGCGAAACACGAAGAAACTATGTAATTACTTTGAAATTTCGACCCCTATCGTTAGTTACCATGAACATAATAAGGAATATAGCGGGAAGCAGATGCTTGAGAGGCTTCGTTCAGGAGAAGTAATAGCCTTAGTCAGTGATGCTGGTCTGCCGACAATTTCTGACCCTGGATATGAACTGGTTAAAGATGCGATTGATGAGCAGTTTAAGGTCATCCCATTGCCGGGTGCTAATGCTGCATTAACTGCGTTGATTGCTTCGGGTCTTGCGCCACAGCCTTTTTACTTTTATGGCTTTTTACAGCGGGGAGCAAAAGAAAAAAAGCAAGAGCTAGAGAAGTTGAAAAAAATGGAAGCGACATGGATTGTCTATGAATCGCCACATCGTTTAAAAGAAACATTAAAACATATGCATGAAATTCTAGGAGACCGCCGGATTGTATTATGCCGTGAATTAACGAAGAAGTTTGAAGAGTTCATTCGTGGGACGGTAAGTGAGGCATTGGCGTGGGCAGTGGAATCCGAGATACGCGGTGAGTTCTGTTTGATAATAGAAGGGGCGCAATGGTTGGAGGAAGAGCCTGAAGAAGCATGGTGGATGGCCTTTGACATTGTTGGTCATGTCAATTATTATATAGAAACCAAACAGGTTACCTCCAAGGATGCTATCAAGCAGGTCGCAAAAGACCGTAATATACAAAAACGCGACGTATACCAGGCGTACCACATTGATGAACAATAATATGTTTAAGTAAGCAATAAAAAAAACTTCCGAAGATCGGAAGTTTTTTTATTTATATCATTTATTTAGAAGTTGAAAAGTTTTGTTGAATTTCTTGGATAAGTAATTCAGCGCCTTCACGACTAAGAATTAATTTACCGTTTGCAAGTGTAAGATTATTATCAGAAACTTCACCAGTAACTTGGCAAGTCATGTTTGGTTTGTATTTTTTCAAGATGATGCGCTCGTCATCAACATAGATTTCAAGAGCGTCTTTCTCAGCGATTCCCAATGTACGGCGAAGCTCGATTGGAATAACCACCCGGCCTAACTCATCAACTTTACGAACGATTCCTGTAGATTTCATTTTTGAAAATTCTCCTCTCAGTTTACAATCTAGTACCCATTTTCTATTTTTTTCGCCAATATTCGACAAATTTTTTTATAAATTTATAATACCAGCCATTCCCAAATTCGTCAATGATTTATTTTCATTTTTTTGTAAGAAGAGAGTATAGCTTTTCTTCCCAAGGAAGCAAAAAGGCTGGGAAAGAGAAAAATCCAGCAATTTCGTTTTATGCGAAGATTAAATCAGTAACAAGGAACTACTTACTTCAGCATGATTCGACAAACTACGCATGAAGAACACGCTTCTCTATTATATGATTAAATCCAATTTAGTTTCAAAGTATAAGTTCTGAATTAAGGATAATTTTCTTGGAAAAGACTTTAAATTATGTGATTTGTTGCACAAAAAATAAATATTAGGTATATTTTGTTGAGGTAAGAGGTAATGCTTACATAATATGGGGGCGTGTGTCCTGATATCGAAGGTTTAACTGGGGTATCTACTTATAATATTTTTTATTCTATTATCAAGATAATTTGATTAATGATTCTTGTCGCGTAGAATAGTATATAGAGTTAAAATAGAGATAATAGTTTTAAAGTAGTCTCATTGGCTTGGCCAAGTCCTAAAGCCAGTTTTTTAAAAGTTGAGGAGGGAATAAAGTGCAGGATAAATTAAAAACATTTTATATTACAACACCCATATATTATCCTAGTGGTAATTTACATATAGGGCATGCGTATACGACAGTGGCAGGGGATGCTATGGCTCGTTATAAAAGGATGCGTGGCTTTGATGTGATGTACTTAACAGGAACAGATGAACACGGTCAAAAAATCCAGCGTAAAGCGGCGGAAGAGGGAATTACTCCGCAGCAATATGTAGATAATATCGTATCAGGAATTAAAGAGCTTTGGCAAAAGCTTGATATCTCTTATGATGATTTCATTAGGACAACCGAAGATCGTCATAAAGATGTGGTAGCCAAAATCTTCAAGAAGTTACTTGATCAGGGCGATATATACTTGGACGAATATGAAGGATTATACTGTACACCTTGCGAATCTTTCTTCACGGAACGTCAGGTTGAAGAAAGCAATGGAAACTGTCCAGATTGCGGAAGACCTGTTGAAAAGGTAAAAGAAGAGTCTTATTTCTTCAAGATGAGTAAGTATGCAGATCGGTTGCTAAAGTTTTATGAGGAAAACCCAGAGTTCATACAACCGGAATCCCGTAAAAATGAAATGATTAATAACTTCATTAAACCAGGATTGGAAGATTTGGCTGTTTCCCGTACAACGTTCGATTGGGGTATTAAAGTACCAGGAAATCCAAAGCATGTTATTTATGTCTGGATTGATGCGTTGACTAATTATATTACAGCTTTAGGGTATGGAACGGATAATGATTCTAAATACCTGAATTATTGGCCGGCGGATGTGCATCTAGTCGGAAAGGAAATTGTTCGTTTCCATACGATTTACTGGCCTATTATGTTAATGGCTCTGGACATACCGCTTCCTAAGAAAGTTTTTGCCCACGGATGGCTGCTCATGAAAGACGGTAAGATGTCGAAATCAAAGGGAAATGTAGTCAACCCTGTTACATTAATTGATCGATATGGCTTGGATTCATTACGCTATTACCTTCTACGCGAAGTTCCATTTGGTTCAGATGGAGTATTTACGCCGGAAGGATTTGTAGAAAGAATCAATTTTGATCTGGCGAATGATTTAGGGAACTTATTAAATCGAACAGTAGCAATGGTCAATAAGTATTTTGACGGTGTAATTCCAAGTTACAAAGGTTCGAATAATGAGTTTGAAAAGGCACTGTTAGAAATGAATCAAGATACTGTGGGCAAGTATGAGGAAGCCATGGAGAACATGGAATTTTCAGTTGCTTTAACATCTATTTGGCAGCTTGTCAGCAGAACAAATAAGTTCATCGATGAAACTCAGCCATGGATGCTTGCAAAAGATGAAGCAACAAAAGAAGAGCTTGCGAGTGTTATGGTGCATTTGGCAGAATCTTTACGCAGGACGGCTATCCTTCTGAAACCATTTTTGACACAAACACCGGAAAAAATCTTTGCTCAGCTTAACATCCAGGATGAAATTTTAAAGTCGTGGGATAGCTTAGCGGACTTCGGTCAGATTCCTTCTGAAACAAAAGTGCTAAAGGGAGATCCAATCTTCCCTCGTTTAGACATGGAAGAGGAAGTTTTATATATTAAAGAACAAATGCAGGGTGGAACACCTAAGGTTGCAGAAAAAGTAGAAGAGACTATTCCAGAGGTTGATGAAATTACTATTGATGACTTTACAAAAGTAGAGCTTCGTGTAGCTCAGGTCATAGAAGTAGTGCCAGTAAAGAAAACAGATAAGCTTCTTAAATTGCAGCTTGATTTAGGATATGAAAAGCGGCAGGTTGTCTCAGGTATTGCTCAACACTATAAACCTGAAGATTTAGTAGGGAAAAAAGTGATTTGTGTAACGAATTTGAAACCTGTGAAGCTTCGTGGCGAGCTTTCTCAGGGGATGATTTTGGCTGGTAGCCAGGATGGTGTTCTCTCTGTTGCTACAATAGATGCCTCCATTCCAAATGGTTCGAAGGTAAAATAAACTCAAAACATAAAAGTGTTTCATATGAAACACTTTTATGTTTTTTCTTTATACTTTTGGAAAACATAACTATTATAGGGTCTATGTTTTTAGTCATATATTTGGTGTTGATACATAAAGGGAATATTTGTAATATTTTTGTTACCTAAATGTGAAACATAAAACTCTCATTTTTTTATAAAATAGTGCTAGAAAGGAAGAAAAGTATGTTATTTGATACACATGTGCATGTAAATGCGGAGCAATTCAACGAGGACCTCGAAGACGTCATCGAAAGAGCACAGGAAGCAGGAGTGAATAATATGGTTGTCGTCGGGTTTGACCGACCAACTATAACTAGAGCGATGGAATTAATAGAAACTTATGATTTTATGTATGCTGCAGTCGGTTGGCATCCTGTAGATGCGATAGATATGACAGAAGAAGACTTAAAATGGATTGAGGATCTATCCTCTCATCCTAAGGTTGTGGCTATAGGAGAGATGGGACTTGACTATCATTGGGATAAATCACCGAAAGCTATCCAAATGGAGGTGTTCAGGAAGCAAATCCGATTGGCTAAAAAGGTAGGTCTACCCATTATCATCCATAATCGGGAAGCGACCGCGGATATCGTGAACATATTAAAGGAAGAAGAGGCATCAGAAGTAGGAGGCATCATGCATTGCTTTAGTGGTAGTGCTGAAACGGCAATGGAATGTATTGATATGAACTTCTATATTTCATTGGGAGGTCCTGTAACCTTTAAAAATGCGAAAAAGCCAAAAGAGGTGGCAGCTGCAGTACCTTTAGATCGTCTACTAATCGAAACAGACTGCCCCTATTTAGCACCACACCCTTATAGAGGAAAGCGTAATGAACCGTCCTATGTGAAGCTTGTCGCTGAACAAATCGCTGAAATTAAACAACTTTCAGTAGAGGAAGTTTCTCAAGCGACGACGGATAATGCTAAGAAATTATTCGGCATTAACTGACAGCATTTTTGACACTATCTCCCGGGGTCTGCTAACTAAAATCGCATTTTTTAAGGTTTCTACAAATCTCACTCCTATCATAGGCATATTATGTCGAGAATTCGCCCTTTCCTTTTCAATAGAGAATATGCATAATAGGTAGTAATTTCCTGAATGAGAAGTGAATGGGTTGACAGCTTGATAACTATGTCTATATAATCACCGGGAGGAAGGAGGAGTTTTTCATTCTATTAAAAACTATGAAAAACCTTATTCCCAAGCTAGGAAAGAAGAGAATGGTAATTGCAATATGCAGTGCGATTCTTGTTTCTACGGCACTGGGAATACTAATCCATCAAGGAACAAAGCATACTGTTACAATAATGCTGGACGGAAAAAAAGAGGTAGTGCGGACACACGCAGCTACTGTAAATGATATGTTAAAAGATTTAGAGATTACCGTACAAGCTGCGGACTATGTCCACCCTTCAGGAGACAGTAAGGTAGAGGATAATCTAGAAGTTGTCTGGAAGCCTGCTCAAAAAATTACTTTGGTACAAGATGAAGAGACTGAGGAGGTTTGGTCAACAGCCGATACGGTGGAAGAATTTTTAAAGGAACAAGACCTTGAAGTGAATGAGAAGGATAAAATCACACCTTCAAAAAACACGAAGATGGAAGCGAATATGGAAGTTGCCATCGATAAGGCTTTTTCACTAAAATTAGTGGTAGGTGGAAACGAAAAGCAGGTATGGTCAACTTCGACTACTGTCGCTGACTTTTTAAAGCAACAAGGTGTAAAGCTCAATGATTTGGATCGAGTTGAGCCGGGATTAGTCGAAAAAGTTGAAGCTAAGAATACGGTAAACGTTATTCGAATTGAAAAAGTCACCGATGTAGTGGAAGAACCAGTGGACTTTGCTGTCATAACTAAAAAAGATGACTCCTTATCGAAAGGGAAAGAGAATATCGTCAAAGAAGGAAAAGACGGACTCATTTCTAAGGAATATGAAGTTATTAAGGAGAATGGCAAAGAGGTCAAAAGAAAATTACTTTCAGAAAAAGTCGTAAATAAAAAGCAGGATAAGGTTATAACGGTCGGAACAAAAACGACGGTTGCTCAGGCATCACGCGGAGCGAGTAATGTTAATTCTACAAGTGGAAAAGAGATTTATGTTTCATCAACGGCTTATACAGCAAGTTGTAAGGGCTGTTCAGGTGTTACTTCAACGGGTGTGGACCTTAAGAGTAATCCTGATGCCAAAATTATTGCGGTCGATCCAAGTGTAATTCCAATGGGTTCGAAAGTATATGTAGAAGGTTATGGCTATGCAGTAGCTGCTGACAAAGGCGGAGCGATAAAGGGAAATAGGATAGATGTCTTCTTTTCCTCAAAAAATGATGCATATCGCTGGGGTGTAAAGAAAGTAAAGATTCGCGTATTGAACTAATAAGGTTTCTCTCGCAGGAGATAAATTGTCTCCTGTTTTTTGACGTTTTATTTTCCATTTGTTGAAAACCCCAGTGTAAAACTGTTTTAATAAGATAGACGATTCAATAAGTCATAGGGTTTCCACAATAAGCGGTAAAATTATTTTTATTTAGCAATGGTGTCTAGTTCTAGATTCTAACTCATGGGAAAAACGATGACTCAAAAGGTAATTGTCTATCTGAGTAAAGTCCGTTTTAAAGAGCTAATCAAAGTGCTTGCGCTTTTCTGTATGGAGGAAAACATGAAAAAAATCAAAGAAATAATTGTTGTAGAAGGTAAAGATGATACGGTAGCGATAAAAAGGGCTGTTAATGCTGATACAATAGAAACGAATGGTTCTGCGGTGAATGAATCCTGCATTGAGCAGGTAAAGCTTGCACAAGAGACACGAGGAGTTATCATTTTTACAGATCCGGACTTTCCTGGACAAAAAATCAGGAATATAATTTCAGAACAAGTAAAAGGCTGTAAACACGCCTTTTTAACGAAAAAAGAAGCACTTCCTAAGTCTGGGAGAGGGATAGGTGTGGAGCACGCTTCCCCTGAAGCAATTCGTAATGCCTTGAAAGACGCTCAATTAATGGATGAAGAGGCTTCAGAAGAGATTTCACAGCAGGATTTAATAGATGCAGGTTTAATCGGAGGATCAGGTGCCAAAGAGCGAAGGGAAAGACTTGGCTCTATCTTGAAGATTGGTTTTACAAATGGGAAACAGTTATATAAGAGATTAAAAATGTTCCAAATATCAACTGAGGCTTTTTATGAAGCAATTGTACAGATAAATCAGGAGGAAAAACATGAATAAGGATATTGCAACCCCTGTCAGAACGAAAGAAATACTAAAGAAGCACGGATTCTCTTTTAAAAAGAGCTTAGGCCAAAACTTCTTAATTGATACGAATATTTTGAAACGTATTGTCGATCATGCTGAGTTGACCGAGGAAAGCGGCGCCATTGAAATTGGGCCGGGAATAGGCGCCTTGACGGAACAACTAGCGAAAAGTAGCAAAAAAGTCACGGCTTTTGAGATTGATCAGCGTTTGCTGCCGATTTTATCGGATACACTGTCACCTTATAACAATGTGAACATCATTCATGAGGATATTCTAAAAGCGGATGTAAAAAAGGTCATTGAAGAGGAATTCGCTGATATCTCAGACTTGATGGTTGTTGCAAATCTACCTTACTATGTCACAACACCTATTATTTTAAAGCTTTTGTCTGAGAACCTTCCCATAAGAGGCATTGTGTGTATGTTGCAAAAAGAAGTGGCTGATCGAATTGCTGCTAAACCTGGGACAAAGGAATATGGTTCTTTATCCATCGCCATCCAATATTATACCGAAGCAGAAACAGTGATGATTGTGCCGAAAACGGTTTTCATGCCGCAACCTAATGTCGATTCAGCGGTAATACGTCTGACTAAGCGGGTTAAGCCGATTGTTGAAGTACAAGATGAGGATTTCTTATTTATTGTTACCCGTGCTAGTTTCGCGCAACGTCGGAAAACGATTTTAAATAACTTAACAAGTCAACTACCAGATGGGAAATCGAAAAAAGAACTTATCCTTGACGCTCTCGAAGCCTCAGACGTGGATCCAACAAGACGTGGTGAAACACTAAGCATTAAGGAATTTGGCCGCTTGAGTGATGCGTTATTACCGAATTTCAAATAAGGTAAATGTTAGAAAAGTTTTAGTCGGAACGGGTCTACTCCCAGCTTCCGGCTTTTTTTTATCTAAGCATAGCCTTAGGGGAATAGACTTCTTCTTCCAATAGATATATGTAGTCTCCTTTACTTTCACCTTTCAAGAATGGTTCGCATAACTTAAGAATGAAAATAATCTAGGGCGGGCTGAAAATAAGTCTTCTCATGGGGTGAGGCCATGAATATTCAAATAAACGATATTGTTGGTCGGGTTTCTTATAAATGCGACGTGTTGTTTCGAGTAATCGATATCCGTGATATTGATGGAAGACGTGAAGCGATTCTTTATGGGGAAGATATCCGATTGATTGCAGATGCACCTTTTCAAGACTTAATGATAATAAATGATAATGAGAGAAATGTCCGACAAAGGTCCAATGAGGTACTTCAGGAACAATCTTACCGCTTATTAACACAGGACTTAGAGCTGCAGCAACAAAAAAGCGGCTATCTATCCAGTAATGGGTACCGCTATAGTGGCGAATATTTTCAGATACCAGGTAGGGTGCTTCATGTGGACGGTGATGCTTCCTACCTTAGGAAATGCCTGGATTTATATCAGAAATTCGGTATTCCAGTTAACGGTGTCTATTGCAACGAAAAGGAAATGGCCCAGCGAATAGGGGGGTTATTGGACCATTACAGGCCGGATATCCTTGTTGTCACTGGTCATGATGCCTATTCTAAATCAAAAGGACCAATGAGCGATATCAATGCCTATCGTCACTCAAGGGACTTTGTACAGACCGTACGAGAGGCGAGGAAGAAGGTATCTCATTTGGATCAATTGATTATATTTGCAGGAGCTTGTCAATCCCATTTTGAATCCCTTATCCAAGCTGGGGCCAATTTCGCAAGCTCACCTTCACGTGTTAATATACATGCTCTTGATCCAGTATATATTGTCGGGAAGGTAAGCTTTACGCCTTTTATAGAACATATCCATGTATGGGATGTTCTTCGGAATACGTTAACGGGAGAGAAAGGTTTAGGTGGAGTTGAAACAAAAGGGGTGCTGCGGACAGGGCTTCCCTTTAAGCCATTTCAGGAAGAATAAACGAGCTGCATTTTGAAAGAATGCAGCTCGCTTTTATCATGTTAGAATTCGGATATCATAACAAATAATCTGCTTTTTCTAGATGAAAAGAGCCTAGAAGTGGATTTATTTACGAAAATTCGGCATATTTTATAATGAATAGTTCGTTTACATATTTTCTCATTTACCAGGATATAATAAAAATGTTCGCGATTTTGCCGAATTTCAGGTAAAAATATATTGACTACATTTTTAAGTGCTGATATAATTTATTATTTTGTTTGCGTATATTTACAATTTGTGATATACTAAACTTAGTGAGGTGGACCGAAAATGCCAAAAACTCTAGCTGATATTAAAACTGCACTTGATTCAAACCTAGGTAAAAGATTGCTTTTAAAAGCAAACGGTGGAAGAAGAAAGACTGTAGAACGTTTTGGAACTTTGGCGGAAACTTATCCGGCTGTTTTTGTAATTGAGCTCGACCAAGATGAAAATGCGTTTGAAAGAGTATCTTACAGCTATGCGGATGTTTTAACGGAAACCGTGGAACTAACATTTTTAAACAAACAACAAGAGATGTAACTTAGAGGAGGCAGCGAACAATTATGTTTGCTGCTTTTTGTTTTGTGTTAAATATCTAATACTAACTAGTTTAGGATGAAAAAGGGTGTTATGAAATAGCGTATGATGCAAACACTAGGCATGTGACAGCATGTGAAAGGGGTTGTTTCGCTTGAGTAGAAAAAAAGGGATTATGTCAGAAGGTTTTAAAGAGGAATTGGCAAAAGAACTTGGATTTTACGATGTTGTCCAGAAAGAGGGCTGGGGAGGAATTCGAGCTCGGGACGCAGGAAACATGGTAAAACTAGCTGTCGAAAAAGCACAACGTCAATTGGTGGATAAAGAGTAAGACAAACACTAAATGGAATCATGCTGTCCTTATAAACAAGGCCAGACTCTTTCTACAATGTATAGTCATATTCATTTATGCTTACATTGTAGATATGGAGTCTGGTTTTTTTATGCATGGATCAATACAAATCGGCTGCATATTCACACTTTTTGTGGAGTAGGAGCGATCCCTTCTTCCAAGTGTCTATAGGTGACTATTCCCCTCTATAGTTCAATCTCCACTTCAATACATTGAAATTACGATGAAAAAACCTTTAGAATATAAACAAATATGATAAAATAGGACAAGAACTTTTAAGAACGTTAAAGTAGGTGGACATATTGAAGCTTATGGAAAAAGCCCCGGCTAAGATTAATTTGGCTTTGGATGTGCTTTTCAAACGGCCTGATGGGTATCATGAGGTAGAAATGATCATGACGACAGTCGACCTTGCCGATAGAATTGAACTAAAAGAAATAAAGGGAAATCACATTCAGATTCTATCCCATAATCGATTTGTTCCGGATGATCATCGGAATTTAGCTTATCAAGCTGCATTTATCCTAAAGGAACGTTTTGGAATTAATAAAGGTGTTTCTATTACTATAGAGAAAAATATACCTGTAGCAGCAGGACTTGCAGGTGGAAGCAGTGATGCCGCTGCTACATTAAGAGGTTTGAATAGACTGTGGAAGCTTGGTCTTTCTATGGATGAGCTTGCGGAAATTGGAGCTGAGATTGGCTCTGATGTGTCATTTTGTGTGTATGGGGGTACGGCGTTGGCTAGGGGCCGTGGGGAAAAAATCACGCATCTTCCTGCACCGCCAAAATGCTGGGTTATTTTAGCTAAACCGACAATCGGTGTATCGACTGCTGATATTTACAAAAGGCTGCAAATTGCAAAAATGGAACATCCTGATGTCCCTAGTATGATTTCAGCCATTAAGGAAAGCAGCTATCAAGATGTTTGCCAAGGTTTGGGGAATGTACTTGAGCAAGTGACGTTGCAGTTATATCCCGAGGTTGCGAATATTAAAGATCAAATGAAGACATTTGGAGCAGATTCTGTCTTAATGAGCGGAAGCGGTCCGACCGTTTTTGGTTTGGTGGAACATGATTCCCGCATGCAAAGAATTTATAATGGTCTTCGCGGATTTTGTGATCAAGTCTATGCAGTGCGCTTGTTAGGTGATCGAAACGACCTTGAATAGATACGTACATTAATGGTATAGTTGCAATATAATATTCGGAATTTACAAAGGGGGTGTTTCAATGAAATTTCGTCGCAGCGAGAGGCTAGTCGATATGACAAATTATTTATTAGAACATCCAGGGGAACTTGTTTCGCTGACCTACTTTGCTGAAAGGTATAGTTCTGCCAAATCTTCGATAAGTGAGGATTTAACAATCATTAAAGATACCTTTGAACAACGCGGTATAGGGTCTTTAACGACCGTGCCAGGTGCCGCGGGTGGAGTGAAATATATTGTTTCCATCAAGGAAGATGAAGCCAATGCCTTTATAGATGAACTATGCGATACAATCGCTAGTCCTGAAAGGCTACTTCCGGGCGGCTATCTGTATATGACCGACATATTAGGACATCCGCAAACGGTGAATAAGGTTGGCAGAATAATCGCTTCCATGTATGCTAAAAAAAATGTCTCAGTCATCATGACAATGGCAACCAAAGGGATATCATTAGCATACGCAGTGGCAAATTATTTGAATGTTCCTGTTGTCATAGTAAGAAGAAATAATAAAGTAACAGAAGGTTCTACAGTGAGTATTAACTATGTTTCTGGCTCATCAAAGAGAATTCAGACAATGGTGCTCTCAAAAAGAAGTCTGGTAGAGGGTTCGAATGTATTGATTGTTGATGATTTCATGAAAGCTGGAGGTACGATTAATGGTATGGTCAGCTTGCTGGATGAATTTAAGGCTACCGTTGCCGGAATTGCCGTGCTAGTGGAATCCGAACATACAGAAGAATGTCTCGTAGAGGACTATGTTTCATTAATTAAATTGACGCAGGTAGTTGAAAGAGATAAGAAAATAAATGTCAGTCGTGGCAATTATCTTACGAAAAAGAATTAGGGGGAATTTTTCATGAAAACGATACATACGAATGAAGCACCAGCTGCAATTGGTCCATATTCACAAGGCGTGATCGTAGATAAGTTATTTTTCAGTTCAGGTCAAATTCCTCTTACTGCTTCTGGTGAAATGGTAACAGGAGATGTTAAAGAACAAACACATCAAGTGTTTAAAAATCTTCAGGCTGTATTGAAAGAAGCAGGCGCCTCTTTAGAAACAGTCATTAAAGCTACAGTATTTATTAAAAGTATGAACGATTTCAGTTCAATTAATGAGGTATACGGGGAATATTTTTCAAGTCATAAGCCTGCACGCTCTTGTGTAGAGGTTGCACGTCTTCCTAAAGATGCACTAGTGGAAATAGAAGTGGTTGCGCTCGTTAAATAAACGGGCGTTTTTTATTTTGTCTTCTTTTAGGGGGAATTCGTCATGGGCATTTTCCCTGAAATTTAAGGGGGATTTTTATTTTTTTTGAAAACTAGGCTGAATTTTCTAAAAAACTTACAGATAATAGAAGGAGTTCACGTTTTTTTGTTGAATATGTACTTTAAGTTTTAACAACAACAAAAAGGGATGGTGAGCTTAAATGGAAGTAACTGACGTAAGATTACGCCGTGTGAATACGGATGGTCGTATGAGAGCTATCGCATCAATTACACTGGATAATGAATTTGTGGTTCATGATATTCGTGTAATCGACGGAAACAATGGTTTATTTGTAGCAATGCCAAGTAAACGAACTCCAGATGGAGAATTCCGAGATATCGCACATCCAATCAATTCCTCTACACGCGGGAAAATTCAAGAAGCTGTCTTGACAGAATATCATCGATTAGGAGAACTTGAAACTGAATTAGAGGAAGCGGGAGCTGGAGCTTCTTAATCACTCTTAATTTTGAACTTTAAATTTAAAATTCGTGCATCTAGAGCCTACTTCATAAGTAGTGCTCTTTTTTATTGTTTCAAAACAGAATAGTTTTTTTACTTAACAACTTTAATCGCTTTTTGTTCCACTATTGTCTTATTTTGTATTATTTATGTTAATATCTTCAAAAATTTAAATACCCCCTCTTTTTATTTTTTAAACATTTTTGGACACACTAATTTTTTATTATTTTTAGTTAAAAGGCATTTTAACTATTTTGTAAAAATGTTAACGTAACCTGTGAAAGTCTGAATGTGAAATGACTAGGTAACTCGGATTCGGAATGGAAGTTTACAACAGTGGTTGTGCTTCTAAATGATGTTTACATAGGGCAAAATGCAATTGTAGCAATGCCTTAACATAAGGAGTGGAACGTATTAAAAAGGGTGAGGAGATATCATTTGTGTACTTCTAGCCATTAAGGGGATAATGAAAAAATCTCATTTTTGTAGGCAAATAATTAATATTTAAAGGATTTAATAAATACTAAAACATCAAAAATAAAGTTTGCGAGTAGGTAGAAAATTGAACTTTTTCTTGAATTAGCTGTTGACAATAATATGTACTTTTAATTGTTACCTTGAAATGAATCACTATTTGAGATAATATTTTTAGTGGATAAAAAGGTGAAAATGGAGGCCTGTTATGAGTAATCGCTATGCAATAATTTTGGCCGCTGGGCAAGGTACTAGGATGAAATCTAAGCTTTACAAGGTTTTACACCCTGTTTGCGGAAAACCAATGGTACAACATGTTATCGATCAAGTCAATCAACTTCAGATAGAAGATATTGTAACAGTTATCGGCCATGGAGCTGAAAAAGTTCAAGAACAGCTTGGTGATTCTTGCAAGTATGCATTACAAGAGCAGCAATTAGGCACGGCACATGCTGTAATGCAAGCGGGAGACGTTTTATCCGATAAGAGTGGAATTACCCTTGTTATTTGCGGAGATACACCGTTAATCAAAGCAGAGACGATGGAAGCGCTTATAACATTGCATGAGCAAAGCAAGGCGAAAGCAACGATTCTGACAGCATATGCGGATAATCCGGATGGCTATGGAAGAGTTCTTCGCAGTGAGAACGGCCTGGTTGAAAAGATCGTCGAGCATAAGGATGCCTCAGATGAAGAAAGATATGTTAAGGAAATAAATACCGGTACATATTGTTTCGATAATCAGGCATTATTTAGCGCGCTGAAAAAAGTTTCAAATGATAATGTCCAAGGTGAATATTATTTGCCGGATGTTATTGAAATTTTAAAAGAAGAAGGCGAATCGGTGACAGCCTTTCAATCAAGTGATTTTGATGAGACATTGGGTGTAAACGACCGAGTGGCTTTATCGCAGGCTGAGCAAACTCTACGGAGTCGTATCAATGAATCACATATGAGAAATGGTGTAACGATTATCGATCCACTTACAACGTTTATTGAAGCTGATGTGAAAATTGGGCAGGATACGGTTATTTATCCTGGGTCATTGATTAAAGGGAAAAGTATTATCGGGCAGGATTGCCTGATTGGTCCTAATTCGGAGATTAGTGATTGTGAAATTGGTGATGGAACTGAAATTCACCAATCGGTTGTACACGAAAGCAGTATTGGAAGTTTAGTTAAAATCGGTCCTTTTGCACATGTTCGACCTCAATCCGATATTCAGGATTCTGTTAAAATCGGTAATTTTGTCGAAATTAAAAAAACCGTTTTTGGTAAAGGAAGCAAAGCCTCTCATTTGAGTTATATTGGGGATGCAGAGGTTGGAGAGAATGTTAATATTGGCTGCGGATCTATTACCGTGAATTATGACGGTACAAATAAACATTTGACGAAGATTGAAGACGATGTTTTTATAGGCTGTAATTCTAATCTTGTTGCACCTGTAACGATAGGAAAAGGGGCATATGTAGCTGCTGGGTCAACCATCACTCAAGATGTACCGCAGGAAGCTTTATCTGTTGCTCGTGCTCGTCAAGTAAACAAAGAAGATTATGTGAAAAAGTTAAAATTTAATAATTAACCCACGGAGGTCATCATGTCAAATCAGTATTTAGATCCTAATTTAAAAGTATTCTCTTTAAATTCAAACTTTGATTTAGCTCAAGAAATTGCTGCTGCAATCGGTGTTGAACTTGGAAAATGTAGCGTAACAAGTTTCAGTGACGGTGAAGTTCAGATTAATATTGAAGAAAGTATTCGTGGTTGTGACGTTTACGTAATCCAATCAACAAGCCAACCAGTCAATGAAAATTTAATGGAACTTTTAATTATGATCGATGCTCTAAAACGTGCTTCAGCTAAAACAATCAATATAGTAATGCCTTATTACGGTTATGCTCGACAAGACCGTAAAGCACGTGCTCGTGAACCAATTACAGCTAAACTTGTAGCGAATCTTTTAGAAACAGCTGGTGCCCATCGTGTCATCACATTGGATCTACACGCGCCACAAATCCAAGGTTTCTTTGATATTCTAATTGATCACCTTGTTGCAGTTCCAATTTTAGCTGATTTCTTCAAAGAAAAAGATCTAAGTGACATTGTCATCGTTTCTCCGGATCACGGTGGAGTAACGCGTGCCCGTAAAATGGCAGATCGCTTAAAAGCACCGATTGCTATTATCGATAAGCGTCGTCCAAGACCGAATGTGGCTGAAGTCATGAACATCATCGGTAATATTGAAGGTAAAACGGCAATCCTGATTGATGACATCATCGATACAGCAGGTACTATTACACTTGCAGCTAATGCACTTGTAGAGAATGGTGCGAAAGCAGTCTATGCTTGTTGTACACACCCAGTCCTGTCGGGCCCTGCTATCGAACGGATTCAAAATTCAACTATCAAGGAACTGGTCGTAACAAATTCGATTGTTCTATCTGAAGACAAGAAAATCGATAAAATTGTTGGGCTTTCTGTAGCTCCTTTGATTGCGGAAGCAATTATTCGTGTTCATGAAGAACAATCTGTTAGCACATTATTTGATTGATAAAAAATAAAGAAAACATGGTGGGCCTAGTGTCCGCCATGTTTTTTTATATAAAATATTTGAATTATTCCGAAAATAAATTAATTCTTAGTTGACAGGTGCGAATACTGATATTAATATGTATACATATTCAATTTATATTTTATGAATCTAAAGAAAAAACTCTCTTTCTGGTTCTGAGTAAGAAAAAAGCTCACAAATTAAATGGCCGATCGGGCTACCGAAGGCTCCTTTTCACTTACCATCTCACATTAGGCATCTTTTTGACCTATTGTACTTTTGGTGAAGAAAAGGAGCTTTTTATTTTATACAAATCAGTTTTATGAGGGGTGTATAGTATGGAAAAAAAACGCAATGTGTGGATACTGAGTATTCTTAGCATCATTATGCTGGTATTAGGAGCATGTGGGCAGGAAAAAAGCAGTACAAAGAGTGCTAACGCAAAAGAAAGTGATAAGACTATCAGAATCGGCTATCAAAAATTCGGGACATTAAATATTTTAAAATCAAAAGGAGAGCTGGAAACACGTTTAAAAGAAGTGGGTTATACCGTTAAGTGGACTGAATTTCCTGCTGGGCCTCAGCTGCTTGAGGCTTTGAATGTTGGAAGTCTTGATTTTGGGCACACAGGAGAGGCACCACCGATATTTGCACAGGCTGCTAAGGCCCCACTTGTCTATGTGGCTAATCAGCCAGCAAACCCCTCAGGAGAAGCCATAGTCGTGCAAAAGGATTCGCCTATAAAGAGTGTGGAAGATTTAAAAGGCAAGAAAGTAGGCTTGAATAAAGGGTCCAATGTTCATTATTTATTAGTTAAAGCATTAGAGGAGGCGGATCTTACTCTTGACGATATTCAGCCCGTCTACTTGCCACCGGCTGATGCGAGGGCTGCTTTTGAAGGAAATCAGATTGATGCTTGGGTAATATGGGACCCATTTCTATCTGCAGCGGAACTAGAACTTGAAACAAAAACGATTCAGGATGGAGAAGGATTAGTGGCGAATCGAGAATTCTTTTTGGCAACGGATACATTCGCAGAGAATAAAGAAGTCTTGAAAATTATTAAAGAGGAATTGAAAAAAGTAGATAAGTGGATTGAAGAAAACCCAAAGGATGTTGCAGAGTTCTTAGCTCCAGAGATTGGGATGAGTGTTGAGGCATTAGATAAAACATTAAAAAGAAAAGAATATGGACTAGAGGAAATTTCAAAAACGGCTCTGAACGACCAACAAAAAATTGCTGATACATTTTACAATCTTAAATTAATTCCAACCGAAGTAAATGTTTTCGATGCATCAATAGATGTTAAAAAAAATTAAGGGGGAAATAAAAATGAAAGTATTTTGGTTTATTCCATCACATGGAGAAAGTCGTTATTTAGGGTCAACTAAGGGTGGGAGACCTATTACACTTCCTTATTTGAAGCAAATTGCTCAGGCAGTTGACCATCTTGGGTTTGAAGGAGCATTACTTCCAACTGGACGGTCTTGTGAAGATGCCTGGGTAGTGGGATCTTCATTAATATCTGCAACGGAAAGAATGAAATTTTTAGTAGCCATTCGTCCGGGTTTAATGTCACCGACCTTGGCAGCCCGGATGGCTGCGTCCTTTGACCGGCTGTCGGGTGGTCGCCTTCTAATCAATGTAGTAACTGGAGGAGATCCTGTCGAATTGGCTGGTGATGGTGTATTTCTGAACCATACGGATCGTTATAGGTTAACAGATGAATTTTTGGATATTTGGAGAGCGGAAATGTCTGAAGAACAGGTGAATTTTGAAGGGGAGCACTTGAAGGTTGAAGGTGGGAATATTCTGTTGCCTCCGGTACAAAAACCTTACCCTCCACTATACTTTGGAGGTTCATCTGACCCGGCCATTGATATTTCAGGAAAGCATATTGATGTGTATTTAACTTGGGGTGAACCACCAGCACAAGTGGCTGAAAAAATTGAAAAAGTTCGTAAAAAGGCAGCAGAGTACGGCCGCGAAGTTCGATTTGGTATCCGTATGCATGTCATTGTAAGGGAAACAGAAGAAGAGGCTTGGCAGGCAGCAGATGAACTCATTAAATATGTAGATGATGAAATGATCGAAAATTCACAAAAGATTTTCGAGCGGTTTGATTCAGTTGGTCAGAAGAGGATGTCCCAACTTCATAACGGCAGTAGGGATTCCCTTGAAATCAGCCCTAACCTATGGGCAGGTGTAGGTCTTGTGCGTGGTGGCGCCGGTACAGCATTAGTCGGAAGCGCAGAGAACGTTGCTGCACGAATGAAAGAATATGAGGAAATTGGGGTAGAATCCTTTGTTTTATCTGGCTATCCTCATTTAGAAGAAGCATATCGAGTGGCGGAACTGTTATTCCCTATACTCCCTGTTGAACAGCTGCAAGGTCCCGTGTCAAAAGCTACGAGTCCATTTGGAGAAATATTAGCCAACAACCACTACCCTACAAAAGGAAGTGAAAATAAAAATGAAGAAAAAGTTAAACAAAAAGTTCAATAAGTTCCCTTTCATAACGTGGCTTGTACCTGTTTTTCTACTGGTAGCTTGGCAGTTGCTGTCATTGTGGGGCATTCTGTCGGAGCGGATATTACCTGCTCCGACTGAAGTTCTTAAAGCAGGCATTGCTTTATTGAAAACAGGAGAACTTATAGACTATATCGGCATCAGTGCCCAGCGTGCCTTAATCGGCTTTTTGATTGGTGGGATTATTGGTTTTGTACTTGGTATGTTAAATGGGCTTTCAACCATTGCTGAAACATTATTCGATACTTCTCTTCAGATGTTGCGAAACATCCCACATTTAGCCTTGATTCCGCTCGTAATCCTTTGGTTTGGTATTGAGGAAGAAGCGAAAATATTCCTAGTGGCCTTAGGAGTTCTATTCCCGATCTATTTAAATACGTTTCATGGTGTGAAGTCGGTCGATAAAGGTTTAATTGAAGCGGCGAAGGTTTATGGGTTAAGCGGTTTTTCTTTATTCTGGAACGTGATTCTCCCTGCAGCTTTTCCATCCATTTTAGTGGGCATCCGCTTTTCGCTTGGAATTATGTGGGTCACATTAATAGTCGCGGAAACGATATCCGCCAATTCTGGAATTGGGTATATGGCTATGAATGCCAGGGAATTCATGAGAATGGATATCGTTGTACTCAGTATTCTCTTATATGCTTTATTAGGGAAAATATCAGATGTTTTTGCCAAGGTAATAGAAAAAAGATGCTTGAAATGGCATCCATCATACCAATGAGGAGGCCTTTTATATGAAAAGTGGAAGTTCATTGGAGCTGCAGAATATTAGGAAGGATTTTGGAGGTTTTGAAGTTTTAAAGGGAATAAACCTTACTTTTAAAAAAGGGGAATTCGTAGCTATTGTCGGCAAGAGTGGATGCGGGAAAAGTACCTTACTACGTCTTGCGGCAGGCCTGGATGAACCAACGGAAGGGAAGATACTGGTGGATGGCGAGTCATTAAACGGACTGAATCGATCATCCCGCACGATGTTTCAGGATGGGAGGCTTTTCCCTTGGAAAAAAATTCTTCAAAATGTTGGTGTTGGTTTAAAAGGGGATTGGAAGCCAAAAGCTATAGAGCTACTAGAGCAGGTGGGGCTGGCAGACCGAGCATATGAATGGCCATCGGTTCTATCGGGAGGGCAGAGACAAAGGGTTGCCTTAGCTAGGGCATTGGTGAACGAACCTGACATTCTTCTATTGGATGAACCATTAGGGGCGCTGGACGCTTTGACAAGAATCGAGATGCAAAGGTTAATTGAAGAATTATGGAGAAAAAGAGACTTTACTGCCTTACTCGTTACACATGATGTGGAAGAAGCGGTTACGCTGGCTGACCGGGTCATATTAATTGAAGAGGGCAAAGTGGTTATGAATAAGGAAATTAATCTACCGAGGCCACGGAAAAAGGACAATATTCTTTACTCATCCTTGGCTGGCCAAATTCTTAATAGAGTCATGCAAGTTGAGGAGCAGGTAGAAAAAAAGGCGATTCATGCATAAAGTCTGTAATTGAATGAGTGAGGAAAAAAGAATTCCATTCGATACTTTTCTTTGTTTATCATTCGTTTAAGTTCATATTAGAGCTTTCTGTCATTCCTTTCATGTTTAATACACCGCTATTTAGGGAACTGTTAATTATAGTGAACCTGTAATTAATATTTTAGGAAGGCGGAGGATGTATGAGTAATTTATTAGCTGCAAAAGAACGTACGGATTTAAAACACTCTAATTTAAGGAACTTGAGAGAAAGCGGAGAAATCCCTGCTATTGTATATGGTAATCAAAACGGCAATACGGCCATCTCAGTCAATAATATTGAACTTCAAAAAACAATGAAAGAAATAGGACGAAATGGTATTATTTCTCTTGACTTGAATGGAACTGAATTTAAAGTCATGCTCTCTGATTATCAAAAGGATCCGATAAAGAATTTCATTTATCATGCTGACTTTTTAATTGTAGATATGTCTGCTCAATTACAGGCACAAGTACGCATCAACCTTACCGGTGTCTGTAAAGGGGTGAAAGACGGTGGTGTTCTACAGCAGTCTCTTCATGAAGTAACGGTTACGGCTAAGCCTAATGATATTCCCGAATCCATTAATGTTGATGTTACTGAGCTTCAGGTCGGCGATACAATCTACATATCTGACATTCAAACAAATCAGCAAGTTACAATTAACAACGATGGTGAAGAAGTCGTTGCCTCCGTATTGGCGCCTCGTCAGGAAGAGGAAATTAGTACAGGTGAACAGCAAGATGGCGGTATTCCTGAAAATGAAGAAGGCAGGGAGACTAAGGCTTCACCAGAGTCATGATGCCGGGATTAAACAAGTAAGTCATGGTATAATAGGCGTAGCTCTTAATGAGTTACGTCTTTTCTACTTCTGTATGCGTCCGTTTACATCTGGTAAAACTATTGGGAATTGATTTCTTTAAATAGAGTTTATTTCTAATTAGTTCTCCGGTCGCTTGCAGGTAAGCTTGAAATTGAGGTACTATTTTTCTAGGGTCATTCTGATCTTAGAATTTTCGTCCACACGTAACTCCCTAAATATCGGTAATGACGGAGTGTGAATCATGAAAATTATTGTAGGGTTAGGGAACCCAGGTAAACAATATGAAAAAACACGGCATAACGTCGGTTTTGAAGTAATAGATGAGTTATCTAAAAAGTGGTCGATCTCACTCGATCAAGCCAAGCATAAGGGAATCTATGGTGTAGGAATGGTACGGGGAGAAAAGGTTTTATTACTTAAGCCGCTAACCTACATGAATTTATCAGGTGAATCGATTTCGGCTGTTATGCATTTCTTTAAGGTGGAAATAGCGGATGTGGTTATTATATATGATGACCTCGATTTACCGCCAGGAAGAATCCGTCTTCGTCAAAAAGGAAGTGCAGGCGGTCATAATGGAATAAAATCTACAATTTCTCACTTGGGTACACAAGATTTTAACCGAATTAGAATAGGTATCGGTCGCCCAATCGGCCATGTTCCAGTACCTGACTATGTATTGGGGCGTTTCTCCCAAGAAGAATGGAATCATGTAGGGGCTACGATTGAAAAAAGCGCCGCTTCTTGTGAAGCTTGGTTGGAAAAACCATTTATACAGGTCATGAACGAATATAACCAATAAGCTAAGAGTAGATATAAGTAAAGAATAAAATCTTTCGCTGAATAAATCCCCCTTACTTTTGTACATACTAACACTATTACAAAATAGGGGGTTACCAAATGGCTCTCCATTATCGTTGCCGACATTGTGGAACTAAGCTGGGTTCTATCGAGGCACACGCACTGAGTACGGAGCAGTTAGGTTTTAATCAACTTACTGATGAAGAGCGTCAAGAGATGATCGTTTATGATTCTGAGGGAGATATGCATGTGAGGGCGATATGTGAAGATTGTCATGAATCGCTGCAAAGAAACCCTGAATTATATGAAAGCGATTATATTATTCATTAGCGGGAGAGGGCTTTGGACAAAATCCAAAGCATTTTTCCGTTTGTTTTGTTTTAAAGATATGAAGATAGAGAATGAACCAGTTAATAAAGAGAGACCTTGGCTGAATATGCCGGGTTAAAAATACAAGGACTTGAAACGGTTTTCGCACGTTAAGAGAGGAGGGACAGATTGTGAATGGATTGCAAAACTTATTCTCCAAACAAGATGATGTTCATTCGTTAATAGCCGGCATTGATGAGGGACTTAAGGAACAAATAGTATCTGGTCTAACAGGTTCTTCGAGATCACTTCTGCTGGCGGCCGTATATGAAAAGACGAAGAGGCCGATTTTATTAGTAACCCATAATTTATTGCAAGCACAAAAATTCCATGAGGATTTATCCAGTTTTATCCCAGAGGATGAACTATATATTTATCCCGCCAATGAGTTAATTGCTGCTGATTTGAGTGTAGCCAGTCCTGAATTAAGAGCCCAACGTGTAGAGGCATTGAATTTTTGGACGGAGGGAAAGAAAGGGATTGTCATTGCGCCTATTCCTGGGGTTCGCCGTGTGCTTCCTCCAAAGGATATTTGGAAGAGGCATCAGCTTACATTTAAACTAGGTGAAGAAATTGAACTTGACCCAACGCTTAATAAATTTATTGCAATGGGCTATAACCGGGCGGAAATGGTTGCCTCTCCAGGAGAATTCAGCATTCGGGGCGGTATCATCGATATATATCCGATTACGGAACCTAATCCAATGCGAATTGAGTTATTTGATACAGAAATAGATTCCATTAGAACCTTTTCTACGGAAGATCAGCGATCAATTGAGAAGCTCCAAAAAGTGACAATCGGTCCGGTTAGTGAGGCCTTGCTAGAAGAAAGGCACATTGAAAGAATTATATCGAAACTCGAAAGCGGATTAAGTAAAAGTTTGAAAAAGCTTAAAGATGAAAAAACAAAGGAACAATTGGTTCAAACGATCAGCTCTGAACTTGAACAGCTGAAAATGGGGAATAAGCCCGACCAAATCTTTAAATACTTAAGTTTAGCTTATGAGGAACCAGCTAGTTTAATAGACTATTTACCTGTAAATGGCTTAGTTTTCTTAGATGAAATCAGTAGAATCCAGGAAATCAATGATTCTTTGGAAAAGGAAGAGGCAGGATGGTATACCGACCTTTTAAGTCAAGGGCAGATTATCCATGATATTAAATTGGCTCATCCCATGCATGAATTAATTATGAAATCAAACAGGCCGTTTGTGTATCTTTCATTATTTTTAAGGCATGTACCGCATACAAATCCTCAGAATATCCTGAATTTTGCCAGTAAACAAATGCAAAATTTCCACGGACAGATGAACGTGTTTAAAACTGAACTGGAACGTTGGAAAAAAGGAAAGTATACAGTCGTTATACTAGGCCAGGATGATGAACGGGTGAAAAAGCTGCATTCGGTTTTAGAGGATTATGATATTGAAGCGGCAGAGCTTTTTGATGCGAACAGTATTCTTCCGGGGAAAGTACAGATTTTACGCGGCAGCCTTAACAGTGGCTTTGAATTACCTATGCAAAAATTTAGTATTATTACGGAAACGGAATTATTTAATAAGAAATCTAAAAAATCAATTCGCAGGCAGAAACTATCGAATGCGGAACGAATAAAGAGTTATTCCGAACTGAAAATCGGTGACCATGTCGTTCATGTTAACCATGGTATCGGGAAATATTTGGGGATTGAAACGCTAACCATCAATGGAGTTCATAAGGATTATCTACATATCCGGTATCAGGCGGATGACAAGCTGTATGTACCAGTTGACCAAATTGATCTTGTCCAAAAATATGTCGGTTCCGAAGGCAAGGAGCCGAAGCTTTACAAATTAGGCGGGACGGAATGGAAACGTGTTAAAAGCAAGGTTCAATCATCTGTTGAGAATATTGCGGATGATTTAATCAAGCTGTATGCAGAAAGGGAAGCGGCAAAGGGTTATGCCTTTTCACCTGATGGGGATATGCAGAGGGAATTTGAAACATCATTCGCCTATAACGAAACAGAAGATCAACTGCGTTCTATTGTAGAGATTAAAAAAGATATGGAACGTGAAAGGCCAATGGATCGTTTATTATGTGGTGATGTTGGTTATGGGAAGACAGAGGTAGCTATTCGCGCTGCTTTTAAAGCTATTATGGATGGCAAGCAGGTTGCTTTTCTCGTTCCAACCACTATCCTTGCCCAACAGCATTTTGAAACATTGAGAGAGCGTTTTCAGGACTATCCTATTTCGATTGGGCTTATGAGTCGTTTTCGGACGAAAAAGCAGCAAACGGAAACGATAAAGGGATTAAAAGCTGGAACGGTGGATATCGTTGTGGGTACGCACAGAATTTTATCCAAAGATATTGTATATCGAGACTTAGGCTTGCTTATTATTGATGAAGAACAGCGGTTTGGCGTAACGCATAAGGAAAAAATCAAACGCTTAAAAACCAATGTCGATGTATTGACTTTGACAGCGACGCCAATTCCAAGGACTCTCCATATGTCCATGCTTGGCGTGCGGGATTTGTCTGTCATCGAAACACCTCCAGAGAACCGTTTCCCAATCCAAACGTATGTAATGGAGTATAATGGCTCGCTGGTAACAGAAGCAATTGAGCGAGAATTGGCAAGGGATGGTCAGGTTTATTTTCTCTATAATCGGGTAGAAGATATAGCAAGAAAAGCAGAAGAAATTTCCATGTTGGTGCCAGATGCCCGCGTCACATATGCACATGGGCAAATGTCTGAGCAGGAACTAGAAGCTGTTATGTTTGGATTTTTAGAAGGCGAATACGATGTTTTAGTAAGTACAACTATTATAGAGACCGGTGTGGATATTCCAAATGTCAATACACTTATTGTGAATGAAGCAGATAGAATGGGACTTTCCCAACTTTATCAGCTGCGTGGTCGTGTTGGGCGATCCAATCGGGTAGCATATGCATTCTTTACTTACAGAAAAGATAAAGTTTTGACGGAAGTAGCAGAAAAACGTCTCCAATCCATTAAGGAATTTACAGAATTGGGATCAGGGTTCAAAATTGCGATGCGTGATTTATCCATCAGGGGAGCTGGGAATATACTAGGTGCTCAACAACATGGCTTCATCGATTCAGTCGGTTTTGATTTGTACTCTCAAATGCTGAAAGAAGCTGTAGAGGCGAAACGTAATGATCAACCAGTTGAAGAAAAGTCTTCACTTGAAATTGACGTTGAAGTAGATGCGTATATCCCTGATGCCTACATAGCGGATGGACATCAGAAAATCGAAATGTATAAAAGATTCAGAGGCATTACTTCTCTAGAAGAAGTGGAAGAATTACAAGATGAAATGCTCGATCGATTCGGTGAATATCCTGATGAAGTCGCCTATTTATTTCTAATTGCTGAAATGAAGGTGTATGCTGAAAAAGCTGGAATTGAAAGCATTAAGCAATTGAAGCAGGAAATCAGCATTCTTCTCAGGGAAAAAGTAAGTAGCGGCGTAGATGGACAAAAGGTATTTGAGCTAGGATCAAAGTACGGCCGTATGGTTGGCTTTGGTATGGATGGCAATCGAATGAAGCTTGTTTTACACATTAAAGGTGTAGAACAAAGCAAGTGGTTAGACATCCTCTTTGAGATGGCTAAAGGCTTACAACATGTAAAAAAAGAAATTCAAGCAACAAAAAATTAAAGAAAATGATTGTCTTTTTGAAGTTGTCTGTTTTTAAGATGTTATGGTAAAAAGGTGTATCAAAAAGAAAAATTTTTTCAAAGTGCATAGAACTTACCATTAGAAAAATACTAAGTACAATAGCTGGTGTTGATTTTGCTACGAAAAGAGGATTTATCAAATCAATTAGAGGAAAGTGAGGCAACATTAGATGAAAGCAACTGGTATCGTTCGCCGAATTGATGATTTAGGAAGAGTTGTCATCCCGAAAGAAATTCGAAGGACTCTCCGCATTCGTGAAGGTGATCCATTAGAGATTTTTGTGGACAGAGATGGAGAAGTCATCTTAAAGAAATACTCTCCTATTAGTGAATTAGGCGATTTTGCAAGAGAATATGCAGAAGCACTTTATGATAGCCTTGGAAACCCAGTTATGATCTGTGACCGGGATACTTACATTGCAGTGGCAGGTGGATCTAAAAAAGAATACTTAAATAAAAGTGTTAGTGAACTAGTAGAAAAAATTATGGAAGAAAGAAATCCCGTTCTGGAATCTCCAAATGGACAGATTTCCTTCGTGGATTCGAATGATGAAGAGATTCAATCATATACAGCAGCTCCGATCATTGCGAGTGGTGACCCGATTGGTGCCGTCTTGATTTTCTCTAAAGAAGGAACATTAGGTGAAGTGGAACAGAAATCGGTTGAAACAGCAGCAAGTTTCCTAGCTAGACAAATGGAACAATAGGTTAGGACATGCCATTATATTTTTGGATGTAAAAAGGGCAGCAATCGCTGTCCTTTTTGTCTTTTAATAAAGACAAAAAAATATAGAGGAACATTTAAAGCGGGGAGGCCCAAGCCTCTTTGTGGAAATTGGAAAATCATTAACAGTATGGATAACCTATGAAAAACAACCACTCAATTATGCTATAATTACTACCACATATGAGTGAAAAGGGGAAAAAAAATGGCTGCAAAGCCTTACAAAACTTCAAAAGAACTTTTCAGGGGTGCGTTAATCCTAAGTGCAGCCGCGATTATCGTAAAGATTTTGAGTGCGGCCTATCGCATTCCTTATCAAAACATAGCTGGAGATATCGGGTTTTATATCTATCAGCAGGTATATCCGTTTTATGGGGTTGCTTTAACGCTCTCTACACTAGGCTTCCCGGTTGTCATATCTAAACTAATTGCAGAACGGGAGTCTTCTAAAAATAGTTTTGCGGTTAAAGATATTTTATTGACCTCGTTTGTCGTCTTATGTTCGTTAGGGATTATCATGTTTATTGCACTGTTCCTAGGGGCAGAATGGATTGCCGGGATGATGAAAGATCCTCAACTATCAGGTCTGCTGAGAATCATTGCTTTTTCCTATTTATTAATGCCGTTTTCTTCTGTTTTAAGGGGCTACTTCCAAGGAATAAACGACATGATTCCTACAGCAAGTTCGCAGGTCGCTGAACAATGTATCCGGGTTTTAACAATACTGGTGTTGTCTACTCTATTGGTGTATTGGGATTACTCTGATTATGATGTCGGTAAGGGAGCAGTCTTTGGTTCGATTACGGGTGGCATAACAGGACTGGTACTGCTTTTTGTTTTCGTTTTCTTAAGAGAAGAATGGAAGCTTTTTTCCCAAATGAAAATCAAACCGTCAATTTTCATCAGGATTTCCAAAGCTTTGATCTTCCAAGGTTTGGCTTTTTGCATCACGGGCCTTATTCTAATCTTGTTTCAGTTCGTTGATTCACTGCACCTGTATTCTCTATTAAGGGAAACGGGGATGGGAGAAATAGAAGCAAAAGAATGGAAAGGGGTTTATGACCGTGGACAGCCCTTACTACAGCTAGGGACAGTCGTGGCGAACTCTTTTGCATTGGCACTTGTACCAGTTATTGCTGGATTCGTTCAGAGGAGAAATAAACAGGAATTGCTTAATAAGATAAAATTAGCACTGCGTGTAAGTGCGACTATTGGAATGGCGGCCGCTATCGGGTTGGTAGTAACAATGAAACCGGTCAATTATATGCTGTTTACTGACGATAAGGGGACAATTACTTTAGCAATTTTCTCCTTATCGATATTATTTACATCGCTCATTATGGCGAAAGCGGCAGTTATTCAAAGTTTAGGGTATTCGATTGCCCCGGTGATCATTACGATTGTAGGGGTGTGCAGCAAATGGACGTTGAACCTTGTTCTTGTGCCCCGTTACAAAATTGCAGGGGCAGCCTCAGCAACAGTACTTGCCTTTATAATTATGACTGTATTGTTTTATATAGTATTGAAAGTACATATAAAAAAACCTTTAATTGAAAAGAAGCAGCTGTTTATAATTTTAAAGAGTACGGTCTACATGGGTACATCAGTTCTGTTATTCAACACCGTATTTCAGGTGGTGTTGCCAGATGAAAGCCGACTGTTAGCTACAATTCAGGCATTGATTGGTGTGGGAATTGGTGCAGTTGTTTTTGTTATGGCAGTCATTCGGGCAGGTTTATTTAGTCAGGAAGAACTCTCCTTTATACCTGTAGGGTCAAAGCTTAAACGATTTATCATAACGAATAGGAGTAAATGAAATCATGAATGAGATTACTATAATAGGACTCGGGGCAGGCGATTTAGACCAGCTTCCATTTGGGATTTATAAAAAATTAACAAAGACAAAAGAATGCTTCGTCCGGACGATAGATCATCCGGTGATCAGAGATTTAACAATTGAAGGAATTAAGTTCACTGCTTTTGACAAGGTATATGAAAAACACGATCAATTTGAAGAGGTATACGAAGAAATTTCAGAAGCATTATTACAAGAAGCTGTAAATAGTTCTGTTCTGTACGCGGTTCCAGGGCATCCAATGGTTGCAGAAAAAACAGTCCAACTCTTGCTAGAGAAAGGTCCAGCTAGAGGCATTGCTATTAAGCTTGAGGGAGGACAAAGTTTTCTTGACCCGTTATTTCAGGCCGTTCAAATTGACCCAATTGAAGGATTTCAGCTTCTAGATGGAACTGCTCTTTCACCAGATGACCTGCATATTAGACAGCATATGATAATCGGGCAGGTGTATGACGCGTTCAGTGCTTCCAATGTGAAGTTGACTTTGATGGAAAAGCTTCCAGATGACTACGAGGTATATATCGTTACAGCGGCAGGCAGTAGCCAGGAAAAAGTAACAAAATGTGCACTTTATGAACTGGACCGCCAAATGGAGTTAAGTAACTTAACGAGTGTCTATGTGCCACCCGTTAAAGAAGATGCATTACAGTATCGTGAATTTTCTAAGTTGCGACAGATCATCGCGGAACTGAGGGGACCTGACGGATGTCCTTGGGATAAGAAACAAACTCATCAAAGCTTGAAGAAATATCTAATAGAAGAGGCATACGAACTTATTGATTCCATTGATGCCGAGGACGATGAGGGCATGATTGGTGAACTAGGGGACGTACTCCTTCAAGTGATGCTTCATGCGCAAATCGGAGAGGATGAGGGCATGTTCACAATAGATGATGTGATCGAAGGAATTACAGCAAAAATGGTTCGACGCCACCCTCATGTGTTTGGAGATATAGAAGTGACCGGTGAAGAAGATGTTTTAGTGAACTGGCAGAAAATCAAGGAAGAAGAAAAAGGAAGCGAGAAAAATGTTCCACAATCCATTCTAGATGGTATAGAAAAATCGCTGCCAAACTTACTTCGTGCTGAGGAGTATCAAAAAAGGGCTGCGAAGGTCGGATTTGACTGGGATGAGGTTTCCGAAGCGTGGAAAAAGGTTAAAGAAGAAGTGCAGGAACTTGAAGATGAGATACTGAACCCGAATCCGGATATCGACCGGATCAAATCCGAATTGGGAGACCTCTTTTTTGCGATTGTCAACATTTCGCGCTATTATGACATACAAGCAGAAGAAGCTGTCTATAAAGCAAACCAGAAGTTTCACCAGCGTTTTACATATATCGAAGAGCGTATTCAAAGGGAAGACAAGAAGTTTGCTGATTATACATTAGAAGAACTGGATTCATATTGGGATGAGGCAAAAGCTAAAGGACTTTAATTAAAGGAGAGAATTGAATGTCGATGAGATTAGATAAATTCTTAAAAGTATCAAGGTTGATTAAGCGCCGCACTCTTGCTAAAGAAGTAGCGGATAAAGGGAGAATTACAATTAACGGCCAACAGGCTAAAGCAAGCTCGAATGTAAAAGATGGTGATGAATTAACCGTACGTTTTGGTCAAAAGCTAGTCACGGTACGCGTTGACAAAATTCAAGAAACGACGAAAAAAGAAGCTGCTGCCGATATGTATACAATCGTAAAAGAAGAAAAGCTAGCAGAGGAGTAAGGACAGGCTTTGTTCTAATTTCCCTCTTACGGACATACACTTGTACAAAATCAGTGGTACTGTGAGGGATGAAAAATGAGCCAATATATTGATCCGAATGCTGGTTACACAAAGGGAACAATCCAAGAGCATGATGTAACGATGAAAGGCCGCCGTTTATTGGATATTACCGGAGTAAAACAAGTGGAAAGCTTTGATAATGAAGAATTTTTGCTTGAAACGTCAATGGGCTTCTTATCTATACGTGGTCAGAACTTGCAAATGAAGAATTTAGACGTAGATAAAGGGATTGTTTCAATCAAGGGGAAGATTTTTGACCTTGTATATTTAGATGAGCAATCCGGGGAGAAAGCTAAAGGCTTCTTTGGCAAGCTGTTCAAATGACCTTAACGATCCAATTTTATACGTTGCTTGCGATGATAGGCATGGGCAGTTGTTTTGGAGCTGCCCTCGATACGTATAACCGGTTCCTGAAGCGTTCAGTAAGGAAGAGGTGGATTGTCTTCCTCCATGATTTTCTTTTCTGGATTATTCAGGGTCTCCTTATTTTTTATGTTTTGTTTTTAGTGAATGAAGGAGAGTTTCGCCTATATTTATTTTTGGCCTTATTATGCGGTTTTTCAGCATATCAAGCACTTTTTAAAGGAGTCTATCAACGCTTTTTAGAGTTTTTGATTTTACTGGTAATAAAGGTGGTCAGATTTTTAACTAAATCGGTTCAAATGCTGATATTTCTTCCGATAAAATGGGTAATAGTTACTGCAATTTCCATCATCATAGGTATGGGCAGATTTGTTTTAGTCCTTTTAAAATGGATAGGGAAAATAATTCTCTTTATTTTAAATGTTTTCTGGAAACCTTTAAAATGGATACTAACAAGGATATGGAATTTATTGCCGGTTTTTGTTACAAAAAACGTCGGGAAGTTTTATAATAAAGGAAAAGGGATTTTATTGAAAATAAAGAATTCTATAGTTAGCATGGTAATTAGATGGAGAACTAAAAAGAAATGAGGAGTGATAAAACATGAGTAGCCTTCGGAAGAGGAAAGTGGCAAAAATAGAAAATCCCTACGTCGCTCTACAAGAGAAAAAAGTACAAACTGTTGAAAAAAAGAAGCGTGGTCTTATGCGTAGATTAACACTGTATTCAGTTTTCGCCGCTATCTTTTTGATTTTGGCTGTTTCCACCCTCATTACGCAAAATGTTGCACTAGATGAAAAAGTACAGCAGAAAGAAAAATTAGAAGTAAAGTTAGCTAAATTGGAAAAAGGTGAAACCCTTCTTAAAGAAGAAATTGTAAAACTCAATGATGATGACTATATTGCTAAAATAGCAAGACGAGATTATTTCTTATCGGACAATGGTGAAATCATTTTTAATCTTCCAAAAGCAAAGGAAGATAGTGACTAATATTGACACTGTTTTTTTACTTTCGTTATAATATAGTGTGAAGAGATTTTTAACATTTCTAAGGAGGAACATTTTTTTTATGTCAATCGAAGTAGGCAGCAAGTTACAAGGTAAAGTAACAGGCATAACTAATTTTGGTGCATTTGTAGAGCTCCCTCAAGGTTCAACAGGTCTTGTCCATATCAGTGAAGTAGCAGATAACTATGTCAAAGATATTAACGATCACTTAAAAGTGGGCGATACAGTTGAAGTGAAAGTCATCAATGTGAAAGATGGCAAAATTGGCTTGTCCATTAAAAAAGCAATAGACCGTCCTGAAGGCGAGCAAAAACCTGCATACACACCACGTCCGCGCCAAGGAAGAGGGAACGACAGCCGTTCCAAAGACTTCCGCTCAAAAGGTAGTAGTTTCCAACCCAAGGAAAACTTTGAGCAAAAAATGGCTAAATTCTTAAAAGATAGCGAAGACCGCCTAACAACCCTTAAACGTAGCACCGAAACAAAACGGGGAGGTCGAGGAGGAAGACGCGGATAAAACTGCTGCTGAAAATAATAGATTAGCAACTTTTCCTGTGAAATTATTCATAGTGTAGATAAAGGCAAGCTTGCTGGCTTGTCTTCTTTTATATATATAAAGGTGTTTCTCTTATTAGATTCGCCATCAATACCAATAAAAAAAGCACCTCATGTACACTTTCTCGATTGAGTGTGCTGAGGCGCTTTTTTTATATGTGATGACCCGTACGGGATTCGAACCCGTGTTACCGCCGTGAAAGGGCGGTGTCTTAACCGCTTGACCAACGGGCCAAAATTAATATTAAAAGATAGCGGCAGAGGGGATCGAACCCCCGACCTCACGGGTATGAACCGTACGCTCTAGCCAGCTGAGCTACGCCGCCATAATGGTAAGTGCTACTGAAGCACAAGTTATATCTTACATTCGTGAGGAAAGATTGTCAACAAAAAAAAGAAAGATTGTCGGTTTCCATTTTTTAAAGATATATTCGTGTTATTTTCCACAAAAATAACCTAAAAACTTTGCTTTTCCTTTAAAAAAAAAGAACGCCTGTTTCTGTATTTTAAAAAAAGGTATAAAAACCTGTATACAAATGATTGTTCAAGGAGAATTTCGTCGAACGTTTTTCATTTGCGCTTTTAAAATTCTGACAAAAAAATGGTTAAGCCCTCTATATAATAAAAATCACTAATATGAATGGGGTGTTGAAATGGAAAAAGTAGAAAGACCTATGATGGAACCTCTTGGGGATGTTCAGTTAAAAGAAGCAAAGGAGGGAGCCATCAATTGGATCCAACAGCTGCAAACGAAAACAGATGATATCTTTATAAAGAAAGGTATCTCTTTAGCCATTATCGGTTTTTTATTAGGACGAGCATTAATTCTTTCGCAGTTAGCACCATTTGGGCTTCCGTTTTTCGCAGCCGTTTTTCTCATGAGACGTGACCGAGCTCCACTCGCACTGTTTGGCTTAATCGCTGGGGGGCTCACCGTTCACTATTCTAATAGTTTAGTCATCTTTACATCGGCGTTCCTGCTTCTCTTATTTCATAAAATCAAGAAGCCGGCCGTAGAAGGGCAATTTAAGACGATGTCGATGTACGTCTTTGCTTCACTCTTCCTGGTAAACCTGGCCGAGCAATATCTTGTGTTTCGAACGATTCAGCTGTACGACCTGATGATGATAGGAGTAGAGGCGGGGCTCGCCATGATTTTAACTTTAATTTTCATACAGTCCATCCCGCTGCTATCAATACGGACAAAGTCACAATCTTTAAAGACAGAAGAGATCGTCAGCATTATCATTCTACTCGCGTCGGTGATGACCGGAACAATTGGGTGGATGATATATGACTTGTCACTCGATCATATATTTTCACGGTACCTTGTCCTCCTATTCGGGCTGGCGGGAGGGGCCGCCATAGGCTCCACTGTAGGTGTCGTTACCGGATTAATATTCAGCTTAGCGAGTATAGCCAGCCTTTATCAAATGAGCCTCCTCGCTTTTTCAGGCCTGCTCGGTGGTTTGTTGAAGGAGGGTAGGAAGATAGGGGTTGCGGCAGGCCTGTTAATTGCTACGTTACTAATTGGTCTATACGGAGAGGGAACTAATAATATTATGGTTACCCTCTATGAATCACTTATAGCTGTGGTGTTATTTATTTTAACACCATCTTCCATAATCAATAAAATAGCAAAGCATATACCCGGGACCGTAGAGAACTCGGATGAACAGCAACAGTATGCCCGGAAAGTGAGGGACGTTACCGCCCAAAGAGTGGAACAATTCTCTCATGTATTTGAGGCGCTCTCAAATAGCTTTTCCCAAATAGATGAACGAGGAAGATTGGAGGAAGATGAGAAAGAGTTCGATTATTTTTTAAGTAATGTAACTGAAAAAACGTGCCAAATCTGCTTTAAAAAGGAACAATGCTGGGCTAAAAACTTTAATACAACCTATGACGGTATGCAGGAAATTATGCTTCAATTAAGTGAAAATAATGGACAGCTCCCCCAAAAAACTTCAAAAGAATGGGGGAAATACTGTAGTCGTGGGCCGCAGGTCATTGGGGCAATTTCTCAGGAACTTACTTACTTTGAAGCAAACCAAAAGTTAAAAAGGCAGGTGAAAGAAAGCAGGAAGCTAGTGGCGGACCAACTACGTGGAGTTTCTGCAGTGATGGATGATTTCGCGAAAGAAATTCAAAGGGAAAGGAAGAATCATCATTTACACGAGGAATCCATTATGGAGGCCATTCAGGATTTTGGCCTGCATATCGGTTATGTGGAAATATACAGCCTTGAACAGGGAGGTGTTGATATAGAGATGAGTGTCCCATACTGCCAAGGCAGAGGGGAATGTGAGAAGTTGATTGCACCTATGCTTTCAGACATTTTAGGAGAAACGATTGTTGTACATTCCGAAGAGTGTGCAACTTATCCAAACGGGCAATGTGAGGTGATATTTAGGTCAGCAAAAAAATTCACGGTCGAAACGGGTGTGGCTCATGCTGCCAAGGGGGGAGGGCTTGTTTCAGGAGATAGTTATACGACCATGGAAATTAGTTGCGGCAAATTTGCAATAGCCATTAGTGATGGGATGGGTAATGGGGAAAGGGCCCATTTTGAAAGCACCGAGACTTTGAAGCTGCTACAAAAATTTTTACAATCGGGAATAGAAGAAAAAATAGCCATTAAATCCGTAAACTCCGTATTATCCCTTCGCACGACCGATGAAATATTTTCAACTCTTGATCTGGCAATGATTGACCTTCAGGATGCAAAGGCTAAGTTTTTAAAAATATGTTCGATACCAAGTTTCATTAAAAGGGGGGATAAAATCATTAAAATTGAATCAAGTAACCTGCCGATGGGTATCATCCAGGATTTCGATGTTGATGTCGTATCCGAGGAGCTAAAGGCAGGGGATATTTTAATAATGATGAGTGATGGGGTATTCGATGGTCCCTCTCATGTGGAAAATATCGAGTTCTGGCTTAAACGAAAAATCAAGGAAATGGAGACAGATGACCCACAGGAAATATCTGATTTAATATTAGAAGAGGTCATTCGAACAAAAGGGATCATAGATGATGATATGACAGTGGTAACCTCAAAAATTAAACATAATACACCGAAATGGGCATCCATCCCCGTTTCACCAAAACGGAAAAAGGCTCAGTAACGAGAAATCTTTCCATAAATTAAGATAAGGAGGTCGTCTACAAACGAGGTGTTATGTTGGCAGCTATGTAAAGAAATAGTTGGTTAACTCCATGGATCCACTGCCAAAGTGTATAAGAAATGTGACTTGGTAGTGTGTGTTTTTGGTGTATAAATTATCCCCTTTTAGTCAATTATGGTAATAGATTGAATGGAAGGGAGAGCCAAACATGAAAGCAGGAACATTAAGACAGGTTTTGCTTATTACCGACGGCTGTTCAAATCATGGTGAGGAGCCGGCTGCTATGGCTGCTTTAGCACGGGAGCAAGGCATAACCATCAATGTCATAGGTGTCATGGAAAATGATGTGATAGATGAAAAGGGACTTAAAGAAATTGAGAAGATTGCTGGTTCCGGGGGTGGTGTAAGCCAAATTGTCTATGCACAGCAGTTGTCACAAACCGTCCAAATGGTTACCCAAAAGGCAATGACTCAAACCATACAGGGAGTTATTAATCGTGAACTTCAACAAATATTAGGTGATTCAAGAACAATGGAAGATCTCCCTCCGGATAAACGAGGAGAAGTGATGGAGGTGGTTGATGAGCTTGGGGAAACTAGCAAGCTTGAAGTGCTAATTCTTGTCGATACAAGTGCGAGTATGAAACATAAGCTGCCAACTGTAAAAGAATCCTTATTAGATCTTTCCCTAAGTATGAATGCAAGAATGGGTGACAGCCGATTTTCCGTATTCGTATTTCCTGGGAAAAGAAATGATGTGGAAAAGTTGCTTGATTGGACCCCGAACCTTGAAGCTTTGACGGCAACTTTCCCTAAGCTTAGTACAGGTGGGCTCACTCCAACAGGGCCAGCAATTCGTGAAGCTTTATCTTATTTTAATAAAAAACGTTCATTGAGGGGATTGTTATCACATGATGATGAACAATACTTTGAGGAATCAATGTAAACTCCTTCCTGGCAGCTTAATCACTGGAAAGTGGAATAAAAACCGGTACAAAATTATCAAGGAATTGGGGTGTGGCGCTAACGGGATTGTCTATTTGGTGGAAAGTGAAAATCGTCATTATGCGCTTAAGCTCAGTGATAATGGGACGTCTATTATTTCAGAGATGAATATCCTAAAATCCTTTTCCAAGGTCCAGGGGTCTACCCTTGGACCTTCCTTTTTGGAAGCGGACGACTTTATGGAAACAGGAAAGCAGCTACCTTTTTATGTTATGGAATATATCCATGGGCACGATTTTTTGCGTTTTATTGAAAAAAAAGGATCATCGTGGATTGGTGTCTTAATGCTTCAGTTATTAACTAGTTTGTCAGCTTTGCATACAAATGGCTGGGTATTCGGTGATTTAAAACCTGAGAATTTAATAGTGACCTCTCCAGCCTACAAAGTCCGATGTGTAGATGTTGGTGGGACAACCTTGATTGGTAGATCTGTTAAAGAGTTCACCGAGTTCTTCGACAGAGGTTATTGGGGACTTGGGTCAAGAAAGGCTGATCCACAATATGATTTGTTCGCGGTAGCGATGATAATCATCAATTCTGCCTATCCTGCACGTTTTCACAAGAAAGGGGAGGGGTATCGGCAGCTTATCGACTTGATTAAGCAGAAAAAGGAATTACACCCATATAGAAAGATGCTAGATAAAGCACTACTCGGGAAGTATGATTCAGCATTACAAATGCGGGAGGACCTAGTTACTATGCTAAGTAATCAAAATCATTTAAAGAAAAAGCCCTCGAGTCAAACTGCGACAAGGCAAGCTACAACGAGACAAGCAAGAAGGTCTCAGAGTCATTCTAAAAAAATGAAGGGAGGTTTTTTTGAAACTTTTTTGCTGGTTGCTATAATATCGATACTCTATGTTCTTTACATATATGAACAGTTGTTATGATATAGTTAAATACGTTACCAACATGGAATATTTGAAACCATTTCATGTTTGAATCGTATAAAATAATACCTGTCCATAAAAGAAGGAAGATTGTATGTTAAAGGAAAAAGTTCTTAAGACCATTTATAGAAACGAATTAATTCAGGAAAAGTCGAAGTTGCTTGTAGGTGTTTCTGGGGGTCCTGACTCATTGGTTCTTCTCCATTTTCTAAAGCAAGTTCAACCTCTTTTTCATTACGAGTTAACTGTAGCGAGTGTTGACCATATGTTCCGTGGCGAGGAATCCTACGAAGATTATAAGTATGTCGAACAAATATGTGAACAGTGGGGCATCGTTTTTGAAGGTAGAAGGATCGACGTACCAGCCTATATAGAACAGACAGGAGAAAGCTCCCAATTAACTTCAAGAAAGTTACGTTTTGCTTTCTATGAAGAAATGATGGCTAAACACCAAACCTCCACTCTTGTTTTAGGGCATCATGGAGATGATCAAATTGAAACGGTGCTCATGCGTTTAACAAGAGGGGCGACAGGTAAGGCCAGAGCGGGTATTCCTCTAAAGAGACCTTTTCATACCGGTTATCTAATAAGGCCCTTTCTTGAACTTACCAAAGACGAAATAATTGAATATGCGGGTATTCATAAACTTGAGCCAAGGTATGACCCGAGCAACGAAAAAGATGACTATGTAAGAAACCGTTTTAGGCATGAAGTTCTTCCATTTTTAAAGAAAGAAAATAGAAAGGTTCACGATCATTTTCAACGCTTTAGTGAAGAACTTTATGAAGATGAAGAGTTTTTTCTGAACCTTGTCTCAAGCAAAATGCCTGAGGTTTGGGCTCAACAGGAAAAAGATTATGCAGTAATTCAGATTGATAGGGTTCTGGCGATGCCTAAACCTTTACAAAGAAGAGCGATTCAACTAATATTAAACTATCTTTATTTGGAGAGACCTTCATCGCTTTCAGCATTACATATTGACCAACTTTTAGCTTTGTTTTTAAATCCTCAACCATCTGCAGAATTGCATCTTCCGGAGGGCCTTATTGCGGAAAAATCATATAAAACTTGTACCTTTAGATTTTTTCGGCAAGAAAGCCAAAAATATTCCCTTAAATTACAAATTCCCGGTGAGACTATTCTTCCGAATGGATATAAGATTAAAGCGCACTATATAAAAGAAGAAATTCCCGTTCTTAGAGGAAACTATTCTTTTATTCTTCCCGAATCCGCGGTTCAGTTTCCGCTTACAGTCCGAACTAGGAATGAAGGCGAACGGATGGCAGTTAAGGGATTGGGTGGAAGTAAAAAGTTGAAGGAGATTTTTATTAATGAAAAAATCCCGTTGCTAGAAAGAAATGTATGGCCGGTTATCGTCGATCAGGCAGGAACGGTTATTTGGCTTCCTGGCTTGAAAAAATCGAATGTTGAACCGGATATAATTTCTGATGAAACATCTTTAATCTACTTAGAATATAAAAAAGCTTAATTCTTCATGGGGGGCAATTAATTACAATGACCATGCAAAATGACATTGAAAAAGTTTTAATAACTGAGGAAGAACTTCAAAAAAAAATCAGGGAACTTGGAGCACAGCTTGAAGCTGATTACCAAGGTAAGTTTCCGTTGGCTATCGGTGTGCTAAAAGGCGCCATGCCATTTATGTCAGATTTACTAAAACGTGTGGATACACACCTTGAAATGGACTTCATGGATGTTTCAAGCTACGGCAACTCCACTGTATCTTCTGGTGAAGTGAAAATCATTAAAGATCTTGATACATCAGTAGAAGGCCGTGATATTTTAATTATTGAAGACATTATCGACAGCGGTTTGACCCTGAGCTACCTTGCTGAACTTTTCCGTTATAGAAAAGCAAAATCAATTAAAATCGTTACCTTATTAGATAAACCAACAGGCAGGAAAGCAGATATTACTCCGGACTATTTTGGATTTATCGTACCAGACGCATTTGTTGTCGGATACGGTCTTGATTTTGCAGAAAAATATCGTAATCTCCCGTATATTGGCATATTAAAGCCTGAAATTTACTCGAATTAATAGTACCTGTTTGAAAGAGAAGACCAGATAAAAACAGCGGTGTTAAATTATTGTAATTCATTAATTTTATATGATAGTATTTACTATAGTTTGTTTACCCGTGGGAGGAGGTAAGGGATGAATCGGATCTTCCGTAATACCATATTTTATTTACTGATCTTTTTGGTCATCATTGGGATTGTAAGCATCTTTAATAATAACAATGAACCAACACAGAAAATGACCCAAGATGAATTCTATAAGCATTTGGAGAGTGGGGACGTTACATCACTAACGATGCAGCCCGAAAGCAGTGTGTTTGAAATCACAGGGAAGCTCAAAGGTTATGAGGAAAACAAATACTTTGTGACGTACGTGCCTTTCAGTGAATATTCGCAGAGTCGAATTAATGATGCCGTAACTAAGTTAGGTAAAGACATCATCACTGTTGAACCTCCAGAAAAGACAAGTGGCTGGGTGACATTTTTCACTTCCATTATTCCATTTGTAATCATTTTTATCCTCTTCTTCTTTTTACTTAACCAAGCTCAAGGTGGCGGCGGTGGTCGCGTCATGAACTTCGGGAAAAGTAAGGCGAAATTGTATAATGATGATAAGAAAAAAGTACGCTTCAATGATGTTGCTGGAGCGGACGAAGAAAAGCAGGAACTTGTAGAGGTCGTTGAATTTTTAAAAGATCCTCGCAAATATGCCGAGCTCGGTGCCCGTATTCCAAAAGGAGTACTTTTAGTGGGACCTCCTGGTACAGGTAAAACTTTACTTGCCCGGGCAGTAGCTGGTGAAGCCGGTACTCCTTTCTTCTCAATCAGTGGTTCTGATTTTGTTGAAATGTTTGTAGGGGTCGGTGCATCACGTGTTCGTGATTTGTTTGAAAATGCTAAGAAAAATGCACCATGTATCATCTTTATTGATGAAATTGATGCAGTAGGACGTCAACGTGGCGCTGGTCTTGGTGGCGGACACGATGAACGTGAACAAACGCTAAACCAATTACTTGTAGAAATGGACGGTTTCGGTGGAAATGAAGGTATCATTATTATCGCCGCGACAAACCGAGCTGATGTATTAGATCCGGCACTATTGCGCCCTGGACGTTTTGACCGTCAAATTACGGTTGGCCGCCCGGATGTTAAAGGCCGTGAAGAAGTACTGAAGGTCCATGCACGTAACAAGCCTTTAGCGGAGACTGTTGATTTAAAAGCAATAGCTCAGCGTACACCTGGATTTTCTGGTGCCGATCTTGAAAACTTACTAAATGAAGCAGCTCTTGTAGCAGCACGTCAAGATAAGAAGAAGATCGACATGTCCGATTTGGATGAAGCCTCGGATCGCGTTATTGCCGGACCTGCTAAGAAAAACCGTGTTATTTCTAAAAAAGAACGGAATATTGTAGCATGGCATGAAGCAGGCCATACTATTATCGGATTGGTTCTTGATGATGCCGAAGTGGTTCATAAAGTTACGATTGTCCCTCGTGGTCAAGCTGGTGGATATGCAGTAATGCTTCCGAAAGAAGATCGTTTCTTCATGACGGAGCCTGAACTAAAAGATAAGATTGTTGGCCTTTTAGGTGGCCGGGTTTCCGAAGAAGTTACATTCGGTGAAGTGAGTACCGGAGCTCATAATGACTTCCAACGTGCAACAGGCATAGCCCGTAGCATGGTTATGGAATATGGTATGAGTAAGCTTGGACCTCTTCAATTCGGTAATTCACAAGGTCAGGTCTTCTTAGGCCGCGATTTCAATAATGATCAAAATTATTCAGATGCAATAGCATATGAAATTGATCTTGAAATTCAACGTATCATTAGAGAAGCATACGAAAGATGTAAGAAAATTCTTACTGAAAATCGTGAAAAACTTGATTTGGTTGCCAAAACCTTGCTTGAAGTAGAAACACTTGATGCTGAACAAATCAAAGGTTTATTCCATAACGGTAAATTGCCAGAACGGGATTATACCGCTCTAAATGGGAATTTAACTACTGATGAGAATGTCAAGGTAAACATCAATACGAAGAAGGAAGAAAAAGAAGCTCTTTTAGATCCATTGGATAAGAGAGGACCTGAGGACCTTGAAGTAACGGAGGAAGGATTGAATACTCCTCCAATCAAAGAAGGAACACCTCAAGATCAGCCGCTTTCCTTCCCGAACGAAGATGACAATAAAAAGTCTTAAGTTGACTAATTCAAAAGGGTATTTCCGCCTCGGAAATACCCTTTTCTTAACCCTTAAATAAATATGTGGGGCTAAGAAAAATCTGATTGGATTTTTTTACCTCTCGAAAAGTTTGACTAATAGCGTGGGAAATAACAGTGTGGTATGATGTGGGAGAATAATTTACCGGAGTGATGATTACGATGATTTTTGTATTGGATGTTGGGAATACGAATACTGTATTGGGCGTATACGATGAAGATATTTTAAAATATCATTGGCGAATTGAGACGAGCCGTAATAAGACAGAAGATGAGTATGGAATGGTCATAAAGTCTTTGCTACAACATGAAGGTCTTTCGTTTGATCAATTCGATGGCATCATCATTTCTTCAGTTGTACCGCCAATTATGTTTGCACTTGAACGCATGTGTAAAAAATACTTTGGTATAAAACCGCTTATAGTGGGACCTGGAATAAAAACTGGATTGAATATTAAATACGAAAATCCCCGTGAGGTGGGAGCAGACCGAATTGTTAATGCTGTTGCAGGCATTCAGGAATATGGAAGCCCTCTCATTATCGTGGATTTTGGCACGGCAACGACATATTGCTATATAAATGAGGATAAACAATACATGGGTGGAGCCATTGCCCCGGGTATTAACATTTCTACAGAAGCACTTTATTCAAAAGCAGCCAAGCTTCCAAGAATAGAAATTAATCGTCCTGATGGGGTTATTGGGAAAAATACAGTATCCGCTATGCAGGCAGGCATTTTGTATGGGTATGTCGGGCAGGTAGAAGGAATCGTAAATCGAATTAAAGCACAAAGTAATCTAGAGCCAACGGTAATAGCTACTGGCGGACTAGCGACCTTAATTGCTAATGAGTCTACTGTGATTGACGTTGTTGAACCATTTTTGACCTTAAAAGGATTGCAGCTGATTTATAAACGTAATCGTGAGCAAGTGAAGAAATAAAGAAGGAATCACAGCATGGAAGGAGCACAACAAATGAAGGATTATCTAATAAAGGCGTTAGGCTATGAAGGACAGGTTCGGGCATATGCTGTTTCAACAACGGATACCGTAGGAGAAGCTCAGCGACGCCATTATACATGGCCTACTGCTTCCGCAGCCCTTGGGCGTGCAATGACGGCAGGCGTGATGATGGGCGGCATGTTAAAAGGTGAAGAAAAGCTGACGATTAAAATCGAAGGCGGAGGTCCAATTGGATCAATTCTTGTCGACAGTAACGCTAAGGGCGAAGTGCGGGGATATGTGACAAATCCTCAAACCCACTTTGACCTGAATAAACAAGGAAAGTTAGATGTCAGTAGAGCGGTTGGTACTGATGGATTGTTGACAGTTGTGAAAGATATTGGTCTGCGTGATCACTTTTCAGGACAAGTACCGCTTGTATCGGGAGAATTAGGAGAAGATTTCACTTATTATTTTGTAACTTCCGAACAGGTGCCTTCTTCAGTGGGGGTTGGGGTTCTGGTGAATCCGGATAATTCGATACTTGCAGCAGGTGGATTTATCATTCAACTAATGCCTGGTACATCCGATGACACGATTTCTAAAATCGAGAGTCGACTAAGCACGATAACTCCTGTCTCTAAAATGATTCAAAATGGCCTGACTCCAGAGGAAATCCTAACGGAGATTTTAGGTGAGGGTAATGTGAAAATCTTAGAAAAAATGGATGTCGAGTTCTCCTGTCAATGTTCAAGGGAGAGAATTGCCAATGCATTGATTAGTCTTGGACAAAATGAGATTCGGGATATTATTGAGACAGAGGGACATGCAGAGGCACAATGCCATTTTTGTAATGAGACCTACCAGTTCTCGAAAGAAGACCTTGAGGAATTAGAAGCAGAAACCAAAAAATAATTGACGGGGGAAAAGGGTTTTGCCTAAACAAAAGCTTCGGGCAATTATTGCCGGCCTTGCCTTGTTGAACCTATTGACTATCGTTATCTTTGTTATAAAACCATTAATCATCTCAAAATCCGTTATTGGGGAAGAAACGGTTGCAAAGATTGGATCTACAGATATTTCCCGGGAAGCATGGATTAATGAACTCGAAAAGAGATACGGGGAAGATGTTCTTGAGGAAATGGTCGATAAAGAGGTAGTGAAACAAGCTGCAGAAAAATACAAAGTGAAAACTTCGGATGAAGAGGTTGATCGGGAACTTAAAATGATGAAAACGATGTATGGGACCGCCGGTCAGACTCTTAATAAAAGTACAGATCAATTGAGGCAGGAAATTCAATCGAGTCTCCTGCTTGAGAAGTTGCTTACCAAGGACGTTTCGGTTTCCGAAACGGCGATGCAGAAATATTATGATAACAATAAGGATATATACCGAATCCCTACTACGTATCATATTTCTCATATTACCTCGTCTACAAAAAAGCAAGCAGATCAAATCATTAATGAGTTGGAGAAAGGCGTTTCGTTTGCTGTTTTAGCAATGGAAAAGTCGCTTGATGAATTTACTGCCAATCAAGGGGGCGACTTGGGATATATATCGCAAGATAACGAGCAAGTTTCTAAGGAATACATTACAGCTGCAGAGAAATTAAAGGTAAATAAGTGGAGTGGTCCTGTAGAAACAGATGAAGGGTGGGCTGTTCTCTATTTGCATGAAAAAATAGAGGGCAATCAATATACGTATGATGAAGTTAAAGACCAAATTCACCGCCAAATAGCTCTTGAACAGATTCAGTCACCGGTTTCCGGAAAGATTTTTTGGGACGAATTAGATGTAGAATGGTTTTATGGATTGAAAGAACAGAAATAGGTCAATAGTTGTGAAAGAAAATTTAGAATATAGTAGATAATCATTGACAATGAACTATTAAAACTGGTAACTTTAAATTAATAAAACCAATAAACATACTCGGTATTGGGATGATAAGGAGTGGAGAACATGGCACGTATAGCTAATTCTGTAATAGATTTGATTGGACAAACACCTATTGTAAAATTAAACAAGCTTCAAAATGAAAACAGTGCAGATATTTATTTGAAACTTGAGTATTTTAACCCGGGCAGTAGTGTAAAAGACCGAATCGCTCTTGCGATGATTGAAGCGGCAGAAAAAAGCGGAGACCTTAAACAAGGTGATACGATCATTGAACCTACAAGCGGAAACACTGGAATAGGGCTTGCAATGGTAGCTGCAGCAAAAGGATATAAATCTATCCTTGTTATGCCAGAAACAATGAGCTTGGAACGTCGTAACTTGCTTCGTGCTTATGGAGCAGAGTTAGTTCTTACACCTGGACCAGAAGGAATGAAAGGCGCAATTGCTAAGGCAACGGAGCTATCTAAAGAAAAAGGATACTTTATTCCACAGCAATTCGAAAACAAAGCAAATCCTGAAGTGCACCGTAACACTACTGGTCCTGAAATTGTAGAAGCTTTTGGTGACGATGGTCTGGATGCATTTATTGCAGGAATCGGTACTGGCGGAACAATTACAGGTGCGGGAGAAGTGCTACGTGAAAAATACCCTGACATTAAAATCTACGCTGTTGAGCCTGCAGATTCTCCTGTATTATCTGGCGGGAAACCAGGGCCACATAAAATTCAAGGAATCGGCGCAGGCTTCATCCCAAGTATTTTAAATACTGATCTTTACGATGAAATCATACAAGTTGATACAGAGGAATCGTTTGATTACGCACGTCGTGCAGCCAAAGAAGAAGGGATCCTTGGTGGAATTTCTTCTGGTGGTGCCATCGCTGCGGCTATTAAAGTAGCTGATAAACTTGGAAAAGGCAAAAAGGTACTTGCTATCATACCAAGTAATGGTGAACGTTACTTAAGTACACCGTTATATAACTTTGAGTAAGATTAACCATTAAACGAGAAGCAAAGTTCCTATAGGGGCTTTGCTTTTCTTTTTTGTAGTAAAGACTAACAGATTTTTTCTATTCTCTAAGGTGCTTGCACTTTACCTATGTAAATAGGTAAACTCGTATATATAGATTTTTTTGGTGAAGGAGAACGCTGGATGTCATTATCTGATACTTTAAAGATTACATGTGGTTCATTTGAATTGGATTACAGCAAGAAGACCTTAATTATGGGGATTTTAAATGTTACGCCAGATTCCTTTTCGGATGGCGGGAAATATAACCGGGTAGATGCTGCTTTGAAGCATGCTGAACAGATGGTTAAGGACGGAGCTGATGTTTTGGACATTGGCGGAGAGTCCACCCGTCCTAATTATGAGCGGATTTCGGATGAGGAAGAGATAGAGAGAGTAGCCCCTATCATTGAGGCTATCTCCCGTAATATTCAAGTTCCAATCTCAATCGATACATATAAGTCTAGGGTTGCAGAGGAAGCAGTAAAAGCAGGAGCGCATATATTAAATGATATTTGGGGGGCAAAGGCTGATACCATGATGGCAAGTGTTGCAGCAAAGTATCAGGTGCCGATTATTTTAATGCATAACCGGGACAAAATGGATTATCGTCATTTTGTCCGGGATGTCCTTCAAGATTTGTTTGAAAGCATCACGATTGTAAAGAAAGCGGGAGTCCAGGATGAAAATATCATTCTCGACCCCGGCATAGGGTTTGCGAAAGACTTAAAGTTAAATTTGGAAATGATGAGGAATCTTGATAAGCTGGTATCATTAGGTTACCCTGTGCTTCTTGCGACATCAAGAAAGTCCATGATTGGACATGTTCTCGATTTGCCGCCTAGTGAGCGAGTGGAAGGTACGGCTGCCACAATCTGTAATGGAATTCAACAAGGCTGTCAAATGGTACGTGTTCATGACGTTAAGGAAATGGCACGCACCGCTAAGATGATGGATGCTCTTTTAGGAAAAGGTGGTTTCAATGGATAAAATTTTTGTGAATAAAATGGAGTTTTATGGTTATCATGGTGTGTTTCCGGAAGAAACGAAGCTTGGGCAGCGGTTTAAAGTGGATTTGATTGTAGAGGCCGATTTAGCCAAGGCGGGGAAGAGTGATGAACTAGAGGACTCAATAAATTATGGAGAGTTATATGAAGTTTGTAAAGGCGTTGTTGAAGGGAAGCCGTTTAAGTTAGTGGAAGCCGTTGCCGAAGAGATTGCCTCAGAATTACTTAATAAGTTTTCTTCAATTGAGAAGTGCACCGTGAAAGTCTATAAACCAGATCCACCTATAGCAGGGCACTATGAATCGGTTGCTGTAGAAATTGTAAGAGGGCGCTGACGGTGGTAAATATTTCGTACCTTTCAATTGGATCGAATCTAGGAGATCGCCTAGTCACCATCCAAAACGCTTTCCAATTATTGGCTGAAAACGCACACATCGAGTTGGTTGCCTGCTCGTCTTTATACGAAACAGACCCAGTCGGATACGCTGATCAGGATTGTTTTTTAAACGCTGTTTTTAAAGTGAAAACGGATTTAAAGCCAGAGGAGTTACTGCGAACTTGTATGCAGATTGAACAAGGATTAGGAAGAAAAAGGGAAGTTAGATGGGGACCCCGTACTTTAGACCTTGACATTTTGTTATATAATCATGAAAATATTGAGACAGAGATTCTTTCAGTCCCACATCCTCGGATGCAAGAAAGAGCATTCGTGCTCGTGCCTTTAATGGAAGTGGACCCTGATATTAAACTTCCGCAAATGTATACACCTTTGAGCGGCCTGCTTGAACAGATTCCGGATAAAGAAGGAGTTCGATTATGGAAGGCGAAAAATGGGGAAGGCGTATTCGCGCTTTTCGAAAGTTAAAGGGATTTACCCAAGAAGGGTTTGCGAAAGAAATTGGCGTTTCTGTTTCCTTACTAGGAGAAGTCGAAAGAGGGAACCGCAATCCTTCAGAGTCGTTTTTAATAGAAGTGGCGGATGTGCTCCGTGTTTCCATTGAGGAGCTTAGACCGCCTGAGGATAAATGAAAGAATGTTATAGGAGGCCACACCGTGTTAAAAATAGGCGATATTGAAATGAAGAATCCAGTAGTGCTTGCACCGATGGCTGGAGTATGTAACTCAGCATTCCGTTTGACGGTCAAAGAATTTGGTGCTGGATTAGTCTGCGCGGAGATGGTCAGTGATAAGGGAATCGTTCTTCAAAATGCAAGAACGATGAATATGCTTTATATAGATGAAAGAGAGAAGCCGCTAAGCTTGCAAATCTTTGGTGGTGAAAAGAAATCATTGGTAGAAGCTGCACAGTTTGTAGATAAAAATACAAATGCCGACATCATTGATATAAATATGGGTTGCCCTGTTCCGAAGATCACCAAATGTGATGCTGGTGCAAAATGGTTACTAGACCCGAATAAAATTTATGAGATGGTTTCAGCGGTTGTTGATGCTGTTGAAAAGCCAGTTACTGTTAAAATGCGTATGGGCTGGGACGAGGAACATATCTTTGCTATTCAAAATGCTCAAGCTGTGGAACGTGCAGGTGGTAAAGCAGTTTCTCTCCATGGTAGAACTCGAGTTCAAATGTATGAAGGAAAAGCTAACTGGGATATCATTCGTGAAGTGAAAAAATCCATTAATATTCCCCTTATCGGGAACGGTGATGTGGAAACACCTCAGGAAGCGGAGAGAATGTTAAAAGAGACTGGTGTCGATGGAGTCATGATTGGCCGTGCAGCTCTAGGTAATCCTTGGATGATCTACCGTACTGTTAAATATTTAGAAACAGGACAACTGATGGATGAGCCTACAGTTCGTGAAAAAATGGATGTTTGCGTTCTTCACATGGATCGACTAATTGCATTGAAAAATGAAAATGTTGCTGTCCGTGAAATGCGCAAGCATGCTTCTTGGTACCTAAAGGGTGTTAAAGGGAATGCTAATGCTCGTAAAGGCATTAATGATTGTGAGACAAGAGAAGATGTTGTAAGCCTTCTTTATGGACTTGTTGATGATATTGAAGCGAAGCAACAGAATATTCAAATGGTCTGATGTTTGACATTACCTTCCTGTTTTCCTATAATACGCTTATCTAAAACTGCCAGTAATCCTGGCAGTTTTTATATGTACATAAACAAGATTTTAAGATAAAAAGCTGTTGAATTCCTTTACTTTATGTAAGAATAAATACGTATGCAAAAGAAATCCTCAATAATTATATAAGTTTTTTATTAATAGAGATGGAGATGATTTTCGTGAGTCATGAAGAATTAAATGACCAACTGCAGGTAAGACGCGATAAAATGCAGGCCATGATTGATAATGGACAAGACCCTTTTGGGAGCAGATTCGAACGTACCCATAACGCCCAGGAGATTGTAAGCGCATATGGTGAATTAGAGAAAGAAGAACTAGAGGAAAAAGAGATCGAGGTTACGATTGCGGGTCGTGTAATGACTAAACGTGGGAAAGGGAAAGCAGGATTTGCTCATATTCAGGATATCAGCGGTCAAATCCAAATCTACGTTCGTTTAGATAAAATTGGTGAAGATTCATACAAGTTATTCAACCAAACGGATCTTGGAGATATCGTAGGGATCACTGGTGTTATCTTTAAAACAAAAGTTGGAGAACTTTCTATTAAAGCTAATGACTTTGTGTTCCTTGCCAAAGCGCTTCGCCCGCTACCTGATAAGTTTCATGGTCTGAAGGATGTCGAAGAACGTTATCGGAAACGTTATGTGGATTTAATTACAAATGAGGAAAGCAAAAACACCTTAATCATGCGCAGTCGAATTGTTCAGGCTATGAGACGTTATTTAGACGATCATGGATATCTGGAAGTGGAAACGCCGCTATTACACTCTGTTGCAGGTGGAGCTGCTGCGCGCCCTTTCCTTACTCATCATAATGCGCTTGATATGCCATTGAACTTGAGGATTGCTATTGAACTTCATCTAAAACGCCTGATTGTCGGTGGGTTAGAGAAAGTTTATGAAATCGGCCGTGTATTCAGAAATGAAGGTGTATCTACAAGACATAATCCAGAATTCACTCTAATTGAATTATATGAGGCCTATGCGGATTATAAGGATATTATGAGTCTGACAGAAAACCTGGTTGCTCATATTGCTCAAGAAGTTCTGGGTACAACAACCATTCAATATGGAGAATATGAGATAGAATTAAAACCAGAATGGAAACGACTTCACATGGTTGACGCTGTAAAAGAATACACAGGTGTAGACTTCTGGACTCACATGAGTAAGGAAGAGGCACAGCAGCTTGCTAAAGACAATGGCATTGAAGTGAAGGAATCCATGGAGTTTGGCCATATTGTAAATGAATTCTTTGAACAGAAGGTAGAAGACAAATTAATTCAACCTACGTTCATTTATGGACATCCGGTAGAAATTTCTCCATTAGCTAAGAAAAATCCGGAAGATTCCCGTTTTACTGATCGTTTTGAACTATTCATTGTGGGTAGAGAGCATGCAAATGCTTTCACGGAACTTAATGATCCTATTGATCAACGTCAACGCTTTGAAGCTCAATTAAAAGAGCGTGAGCAAGGTAATGATGAAGCTCATGAAATGGATGAGGATTTCTTGGAAGCCTTAGAATACGGCATGCCACCAACTGGTGGATTGGGAATTGGTGTTGACCGACTAGTTATGCTATTAACCAATTCACCTTCAATCCGTGATGTCCTGTTATTCCCGTTAATGAGACATCGCTAATAATATATGAAGAGTAAAAAAGGAAACCGAGTTGGGCCTGAGGATCCATAGAGCATAGCTCTTGGTCCTCGGGCAGTCCAGTTCGGTTTTTGTTTTTTAATAATAATTTAACAGGCTATTTATTGATTGAATTCTAAGGCATGAAAGAAAAACAATATTATCTCAAAAAAACTTTATAAAAGGTATTGCGCAGTTAACCTAATGATGTTATATTTATATCTGTTGTTACGAACGAGTTTCAAATGGATTACAAACTTTTAAAAAAAGTTTTAAAAAGTTGTTGACTCGAAGTAATGAAATGTGTTATTATAAATAAGCTGTTCCGAAAGACATTGCTCTTTGAAAACTGAACAAAACAAAGCGCCAACGTTAAATTTTAAGTGAGCACACACTATCAAAAAAGCAAAATGAGCAAGTCAAACATTTCTTCGGAGAGTTTGATCCTGGCTCAGGACGAACGCTGGCGGCGTGCCTAATACATGCAAGTCGAGCGAATCGATGGGAGCTTGCTCCCTGAGATTAGCGGCGGACGGGTGAGTAACACGTGGGCAACCTGCCTATAAGACTGGGATAACTTCGGGAAACCGGAGCTAATACCGGATATGTTCTTTTCTCGCATGAGAGAAGATGGAAAGACGGTTTTGCTGTCACTTATAGATGGGCCCGCGGCGCATTAGCTAGTTGGTGAGGTAATGGCTCACCAAGGCGACGATGCGTAGCCGACCTGAGAGGGTGATCGGCCACACTGGGACTGAGACACGGCCCAGACTCCTACGGGAGGCAGCAGTAGGGAATCTTCCGCAATGGACGAAAGTCTGACGGAGCAACGCCGCGTGAACGAAGAAGGCCTTCGGGTCGTAAAGTTCTGTTGTTAGGGAAGAACAAGTACCAGAGTAACTGCTGGTACCTTGACGGTACCTAACCAGAAAGCCACGGCTAACTACGTGCCAGCAGCCGCGGTAATACGTAGGTGGCAAGCGTTGTCCGGAATTATTGGGCGTAAAGCGCGCGCAGGTGGTTCCTTAAGTCTGATGTGAAAGCCCACGGCTCAACCGTGGAGGGTCATTGGAAACTGGGGAACTTGAGTGCAGAAGAGGAAAGTGGAATTCCAAGTGTAGCGGTGAAATGCGTAGAGATTTGGAGGAACACCAGTGGCGAAGGCGACTTTCTGGTCTGTAACTGACACTGAGGCGCGAAAGCGTGGGGAGCAAACAGGATTAGATACCCTGGTAGTCCACGCCGTAAACGATGAGTGCTAAGTGTTAGAGGGTTTCCGCCCTTTAGTGCTGCAGCTAACGCATTAAGCACTCCGCCTGGGGAGTACGGCCGCAAGGCTGAAACTCAAAGGAATTGACGGGGGCCCGCACAAGCGGTGGAGCATGTGGTTTAATTCGAAGCAACGCGAAGAACCTTACCAGGTCTTGACATCCTCTGACAACCCTAGAGATAGGGCGTTCCCCTTCGGGGGACAGAGTGACAGGTGGTGCATGGTTGTCGTCAGCTCGTGTCGTGAGATGTTGGGTTAAGTCCCGCAACGAGCGCAACCCTTGATCTTAGTTGCCAGCATTCAGTTGGGCACTCTAAGGTGACTGCCGGTGACAAACCGGAGGAAGGTGGGGATGACGTCAAATCATCATGCCCCTTATGACCTGGGCTACACACGTGCTACAATGGATGGTACAAAGGGCTGCAAACCTGCGAAGGTAAGCGAATCCCATAAAGCCATTCTCAGTTCGGATTGTAGGCTGCAACTCGCCTACATGAAGCCGGAATCGCTAGTAATCGCGGATCAGCATGCCGCGGTGAATACGTTCCCGGGCCTTGTACACACCGCCCGTCACACCACGAGAGTTTGTAACACCCGAAGTCGGTGAGGTAACCTTTATGGAGCCAGCCGCCTAAGGTGGGACAGATGATTGGGGTGAAGTCGTAACAAGGTAGCCGTATCGGAAGGTGCGGCTGGATCACCTCCTTTCTAAGGATAAATACGAGAGCGCTTTTGTTTTGTTCAGTTTTGAATGAGTAATTCATTCAGATTCGAAAGATCTCATCACGTTGTGATGAAGTTTTTTCTTCTTTGTTCCTTGAAAACTAGATAATAGATAGAAGGCAATTAATTTTTTCAAAGCATCAGTAAGATCTTTTTAACGGTTAAGTTAGAAAGGGCGCACGGTGGATGCCTTGGCACTAGGAGCCGATGAAGGACGGGACTAACACCGATATGCTTCGGGGAGCTGTAAGTAAGCTTTGATCCGGAGATTTCCGAATGGGGAAACCCACTGTTCGTAATGGAACAGTATCTTTACCTGAATACATAGGGTACTGAAGGCAGACCCGGGGAACTGAAACATCTAAGTACCCGGAGGAAGAGAAAGCAAATGCGATTTCCTGAGTAGCGGCGAGCGAAACGGAATTAGCCCAAACCAAGAGGCTTGCCTCTTGGGGTTGTAGGACACTCAACATGGAGTTACAAAGGAACGGGGTAAATGAAGTGATCTGGAAAGGTCCGTCAAAGAAGGTAAAAACCCTGTAGTTGAAACTTCGTTCCCTCCTGAGTGGATCCTGAGTACGGCGGGACACGAGAAATCCCGTCGGAAGCAGGGAGGACCATCTCCCAAGGCTAAATACTACCTAGTGACCGATAGTGAACCAGTACCGTGAGGGAAAGGTGAAAAGCACCCCGGAAGGGGAGTGAAATAGATCCTGAAACCGTGTGCCTACAAGTAGTCAAAGCCCGTTAATGGGTAATGGCGTGCCTTTTGTAGAATGAACCGGCGAGTTACGATTTCATGCGAGGTTAAGTTGATAAGACGGAGCCGCAGCGAAAGCGAGTCTGAATAGGGCGAATGAGTATGAGGTCGTAGACCCGAAACCAGGTGATCTACCCATGTCCAGGGTGAAGTTCAGGTAACACTGAATGGAGGCCCGAACCCACGCACGTTGAAAAGTGCGGGGATGAGGTGTGGGTAGCGGAGAAATTCCAATCGAACCTGGAGATAGCTGGTTCTCTCCGAAATAGCTTTAGGGCTAGCCTCAAGATGAGAGTATTGGAGGTAGAGCACTGATTGGACTAGGGGCCCCCAACGGGTTACCGAATTCAGTCAAACTCCGAATGCCAAATACTTATTCTTGGGAGTCAGACTGCGAGTGATAAGATCCGTAGTCGAAAGGGAAACAGCCCAGACCACCAGCTAAGGTCCCAAAGTATACGTTAAGTGGAAAAGGATGTGGAGTTGCTTAGACAACCAGGATGTTGGCTCAGAAGCAGCCATCATTTAAAGAGTGCGTAATAGCTCACTGGTCGAGTGACTCCGCGCCGAAAATGTACCGGGGCTAAACGTATCACCGAAGCTGTGGATTGACACCGTATGGTGTCGATGGTAGGAGAGCGTTCTAAGGGCGTTGAAGTCAGACCGGAAGGACTGGTGGAGCGCTTAGAAGTGAGAATGCCGGTATGAGTAGCGAAAGAAGGGTGAGAATCCCTTCCACCGAATGCCTAAGGTTTCCTGAGGAAGGCTCGTCCGCTCAGGGTTAGTCGGGACCTAAGCCGAGGCCGAAAGGCGTAGGCGATGGACAACAGGTTGATATTCCTGTACCACCTATACATCGTTTGAACGATGGGGGGACGCAGAAGGATAGGGTAAGCGCGCTGTTGGATATGCGCGTCCAAGCAGTTAGGCCGGAAACGAGGCAAATCCCGTTTCCATTAAGGCGGAGCTGTGATGGCGAGGGAAATATAGTACCGAAGTTCCTGATTCCACGCTGCCAAGAAAAGCCTCTAGTGAGATGTAAGGTGCCCGTACCGCAAACCGACACAGGTAGGCGAGGAGAGAATCCTAAGGTGTGCGAGAGAACTCTCGTTAAGGAACTCGGCAAAATGACCCCGTAACTTCGGGAGAAGGGGTGCTTTTAGGGTGAATAGCCCGGAAAAGCCGCAGTGAATAGGCCCAGGCGACTGTTTAGCAAAAACACAGGTCTCTGCGAAGCCGCAAGGCGAAGTATAGGGGCTGACACCTGCCCGGTGCTGGAAGGTTAAGGGGAGAGGTTAGCGCAAGCGAAGCTTTGAACCGAAGCCCCAGTAAACGGCGGCCGTAACTATAACGGTCCTAAGGTAGCGAAATTCCTTGTCGGGTAAGTTCCGACCCGCACGAAAGGTGTAACGATCTGGGCACTGTCTCAACGAGAGACTCGGTGAAATTATAGTACCTGTGAAGATGCAGGTTACCCGCGACAGGACGGAAAGACCCCGTGGAGCTTTACTGCGACTCTGATATTGAATTTTGGTACAGCTTGTACAGGATAGGTAGGAGCCTGAGAAGCCGGAGCGCTAGCTTCGGTGGAGGCGTTGGTGGGATACTACCCTGGCTGTATTGAAATTCTAACCCGCGCCCCTTATCGGGGTGGGAGACAGTGTCAGGTGGGCAGTTTGACTGGGGCGGTCGCCTCCTAAAGAGTAACGGAGGCGCCCAAAGGTTCCCTCAGAATGGTTGGAAATCATTCGTAGAGTGTAAAGGCACAAGGGAGCTTGACTGCGAGACCTACAAGTCGAGCAGGGACGAAAGTCGGGCTTAGTGATCCGGTGGTTCCGCATGGAAGGGCCATCGCTCAACGGATAAAAGCTACCCCGGGGATAACAGGCTTATCTCCCCAAGAGTCCACATCGACGGGGAGGTTTGGCACCTCGATGTCGGCTCATCGCATCCTGGGGCTGTAGTCGGTCCCAAGGGTTGGGCTGTTCGCCCATTAAAGCGGTACGCGAGCTGGGTTCAGAACGTCGTGAGACAGTTCGGTCCCTATCCGTCGCGGGCGCAGGAAATTTGAGAGGAGCTGTCCTTAGTACGAGAGGACCGGGATGGACGCACCGCTGGTGTACCAGTTGTCTTGCCAAAGGCATAGCTGGGTAGCTACGTGCGGACGGGATAAGTGCTGAAAGCATCTAAGCATGAAGCCCCCCTCGAGATGAGATTTCCCATAGCGCAAGCTAGTAAGATCCCTGAAAGATGATCAGGTTGATAGGTCAGAGGTGGAAGCGTGGCGACATGTGGAGCTGACTGATACTAATAGATCGAGGACTTAACCACGCTTTAAAAAATGAAATACCTTCTTATTATCTAGTTTTGAAGGAACAACGTTCCTTTATTGTTTGGTGGCGATAGCGAAGAGGTCACACCCGTTCCCATTCCGAACACGGCAGTTAAGCTCTTCAGCGCCGATGGTAGTTGGGGGTTTCCCCCTGTGAGAGTAGGACGCCGCCAAGCAGTTTCATATGGAGGATTAGCTCAGCTGGGAGAGCATCTGCCTTACAAGCAGAGGGTCGGCGGTTCGATCCCGTCATCCTCCACCATTTTTACACCTGCCGGTGTAGCTCAACTGGTAGAGCAACTGACTTGTAATCAGTAGGTTGGGGGTTCAAGTCCTCTTGCCGGCACCATTTTCATACAAGCTTAATATAGCATTTATAAATAGTTTCTATGAGCCATTAGCTCAGTTGGTAGAGCATCTGACTTTTAATCAGAGGGTCGAAGGTTCGAATCCTTCATGGCTCACCATTTTATTATGCGGGTGTGGCGGAATTGGCAGACGCACCAGACTTAGGATCTGGCGCCGCAAGGCGTGGGGGTTCAAGTCCCTTCACCCGCATGTTTGCGGAAGTAGTTCAGTGGTAGAATACAACCTTGCCAAGGTTGGGGTCGCGGGTTCGAATCCCGTCTTCCGCTCCACTATTTATTTATGCCGGGGTGGCGGAACTGGCAGACGCACAGGACTTAAAATCCTGCGGTAGGTGACTACCGTACCGGTTCGATTCCGGTCCTCGGCACCATCTTAATATGCGCCCGTAGCTCAATTGGATAGAGCATCTGACTACGAATCAGAAGGTTGTAGGTTCGACTCCCGCCGGGCGCACCATGTTTTTTCGGGAAGTAGCTCAGCTTGGTAGAGCACTTGGTTTGGGACCAAGGGGTCGCAGGTTCGAATCCTGTCTTCCCGACCATTGATTTTTGGGGCCTTAGCTCAGCTGGGAGAGCGCCTGCCTTGCACGCAGGAGGTCAGCGGTTCGATCCCGCTAGGCTCCACCAAAAAAACTTGACAAGCTAAACAAGCTTTGATATGATGTAAAAGTTGATTCTTTAAAGGAATCAAATATTGCTCTTTGAAAACTGAACAAAACAAAGCGCCAACGTTAAATTTTAAGTGAGCACACACTATCAAAAAAGCAAAATGAGCAAGTCAAACATTTCTTCGGAGAGTTTGATCCTGGCTCAGGACGAACGCTGGCGGCGTGCCTAATACATGCAAGTCGAGCGAATCGATGGGAGCTTGCTCCCTGAGATTAGCGGCGGACGGGTGAGTAACACGTGGGCAACCTGCCTATAAGACTGGGATAACTTCGGGAAACCGGAGCTAATACCGGATACGTTCTTTTCTCGCATGAGAGAAGATGGAAAGACGGCCTCTAGCTGTCACTTATAGATGGGCCCGCGGCGCATTAGCTAGTTGGTGAGGTAATGGCTCACCAAGGCGACGATGCGTAGCCGACCTGAGAGGGTGATCGGCCACACTGGGACTGAGACACGGCCCAGACTCCTACGGGAGGCAGCAGTAGGGAATCTTCCGCAATGGACGAAAGTCTGACGGAGCAACGCCGCGTGAACGAAGAAGGCCTTCGGGTCGTAAAGTTCTGTTGTTAGGGAAGAACAAGTACCAGAGTAACTGCTGGTACCTTGACGGTACCTAACCAGAAAGCCACGGCTAACTACGTGCCAGCGAACTCGCGGTAATACGTAGGTGGCAAGCGTTGTCCGGAATTATTGGGCGTAAAGCGCGCGCAGGTGGTTCCTTAAGTCTGATGTGAAAGCCCACGGCTCAACCGTGGAGGGTCATTGGAAACTGGGGAACTTGAGTGCAGAAGAGGAAAGTGGAATTCCAAGTGTAGCGGTGAAATGCGTAGAGATTTGGAGGAACACCAGTGGCGAAGGCGACTTTCTGGTCTGTAACTGACACTGAGGCGCGAAAGCGTGGGGAGCAAACAGGATTAGATACCCTGGTAGTCCACGCCGTAAACGATGAGTGCTAAGTGTTAGAGGGTTTCCGCCCTTTAGTGCTGCAGCTAACGCATTAAGCACTCCGCCTGGGGAGTACGGCCGCAAGGCTGAAACTCAAAGGAATTGACGGGGGCCCGCACAAGCGGTGGAGCATGTGGTTTAATTCGAAGCAACGCGAAGAACCTTACCAGGTCTTGACATCCTCTGACAACCCTAGAGATAGGGCGTTCCCCTTCGGGGGACAGAGTGACAGGTGGTGCATGGTTGTCGTCAGCTCGTGTCGTGAGATGTTGGGTTAAGTCCCGCAACGAGCGCAACCCTTGATCTTAGTTGCCAGCATTCAGTTGGGCACTCTAAGGTGACTGCCGGTGACAAACCGGAGGAAGGTGGGGATGACGTCAAATCATCATGCCCCTTATGACCTGGGCTACACACGTGCTACAATGGATGGTACAAAGGGCTGCAAACCTGCGAAGGTAAGCGAATCCCATAAAGCCATTCTCAGTTCGGATTGTAGGCTGCAACTCGCCTACATGAAGCCGGAATCGCTAGTAATCGCGGATCAGCATGCCGCGGTGAATACGTTCCCGGGCCTTGTACACACCGCCCGTCACACCACGAGAGTTTGTAACACCCGAAGTCGGTGAGGTAACCTTTATGGAGCCAGCCGCCTAAGGTGGGACAGATGATTGGGGTGAAGTCGTAACAAGGTAGCCGTATCGGAAGGTGCGGCTGGATCACCTCCTTTCTAAGGATAAATACGAGAGCGCTTTTGTTTTGTTCAGTTTTGAATGAGTAATTCATTCAGATTCGAAAGATCTCATCACGTTGTGATGAAGTTTTTTCTTCTTTGTTCCTTGAAAACTAGATAATAGATAGAAGGCAATTAATTTTTTCAAAGCATCAGTAAGATCTTTTTAACGGTTAAGTTAGAAAGGGCGCACGGTGGATGCCTTGGCACTAGGAGCCGATGAAGGACGGGACTAACACCGATATGCTTCGGGGAGCTGTAAGTAAGCTTTGATCCGGAGATTTCCGAATGGGGAAACCCACTGTTCGTAATGGAACAGTATCTTTACCTGAATACATAGGGTACTGAAGGCAGACCCGGGGAACTGAAACATCTAAGTACCCGGAGGAAGAGAAAGCAAATGCGATTTCCTGAGTAGCGGCGAGCGAAACGGAATTAGCCCAAACCAAGAGGCTTGCCTCTTGGGGTTGTAGGACACTCAACATGGAGTTACAAAGGAACGGGGTAAATGAAGTGATCTGGAAAGGTCCGTCAAAGAAGGTAAAAACCCTGTAGTTGAAACTTCGTTCCCTCCTGAGTGGATCCTGAGTACGGCGGGACACGAGAAATCCCGTCGGAAGCAGGGAGGACCATCTCCCAAGGCTAAATACTACCTAGTGACCGATAGTGAACCAGTACCGTGAGGGAAAGGTGAAAAGCACCCCGGAAGGGGAGTGAAATAGATCCTGAAACCGTGTGCCTACAAGTAGTCAAAGCCCGTTAATGGGTAATGGCGTGCCTTTTGTAGAATGAACCGGCGAGTTACGATTTCATGCGAGGTTAAGTTGATAAGACGGAGCCGCGCCGAAAGCGAGTCTGAATAGGGCGAATGAGTATGAGGTCGTAGACCCGAAACCAGGTGATCTACCCATGTCCAGGGTGAAGTTCAGGTAACACTGAATGGAGGCCCGAACCCACGCACGTTGAAAAGTGCGGGGATGAGGTGTGGGTAGCGGAGAAATTCCAATCGAACCTGGAGATAGCTGGTTCTCTCCGAAATAGCTTTAGGGCTAGCCTCAAGATGAGAGTATTGGAGGTAGAGCACTGATTGGACTAGGGGCCCCCAACGGGTTACCGAATTCAGTCAAACTCCGAATGCCAAATACTTATTCTTGGGAGTCAGACTGCGAGTGATAAGATCCGTAGTCGAAAGGGAAACAGCCCAGACCACCAGCTAAGGTCCCAAAGTATACGTTAAGTGGAAAAGGATGTGGAGTTGCTTAGACAACCAGGATGTTGGCTCAGAAGCAGCCATCATTTAAAGAGTGCGTAATAGCTCACTGGTCGAGTGACTCCGCGCCGAAAATGTACCGGGGCTAAACGTATCACCGAAGCTGTGGATTGACACCGTATGGTGTCGATGGTAGGAGAGCGTTCTAAGGGCGTTGAAGTCAGACCGGAAGGACTGGTGGAGCGCTTAGAAGTGAGAATGCCGGTATGAGTAGCGAAAGAAGGGTGAGAATCCCTTCCACCGAATGCCTAAGGTTTCCTGAGGAAGGCTCGTCCGCTCAGGGTTAGTCGGGACCTAAGCCGAGGCCGAAAGGCGTAGGCGATGGACAACAGGTTGATATTCCTGTACCACCTATACATCGTTTGAACGATGGGGGGACGCAGAAGGATAGGGTAAGCGCGCTGTTGGATATGCGCGTCCAAGCAGTTAGGCCGGAAACGAGGCAAATCCCGTTTCCATTAAGGCGGAGCTGTGATGGCGAGGGAAATATAGTACCGAAGTTCCTGATTCCACGCTGCCAAGAAAAGCCTCTAGTGAGATGTAAGGTGCCCGTACCGCAAACCGACACAGGTAGGCGAGGAGAGAATCCTAAGGTGTGCGAGAGAACTCTCGTTAAGGAACTCGGCAAAATGACCCCGTAACTTCGGGAGAAGGGGTGCTTTTTAGGGTGAATAGCCCGGAAAAGCCGCAGTGAATAGGCCCAGGCGACTGTTTAGCAAAAACACAGGTCTCTGCGAAGCCGCAAGGCGAAGTATAGGGGCTGACACCTGCCCGGTGCTGGAAGGTTAAGGGGAGAGGTTAGCGCAAGCGAAGCTTTGAACCGAAGCCCCAGTAAACGGCGGCCGTAACTATAACGGTCCTAAGGTAGCGAAATTCCTTGTCGGGTAAGTTCCGACCCGCACGAAAGGTGTAACGATCTGGGCACTGTCTCAACGAGAGACTCGGTGAAATTATAGTACCTGTGAAGATGCAGGTTACCCGCGACAGGACGGAAAGACCCCGTGGAGCTTTACTGCAGCCTGATATTGAATTTTGGTACAGCTTGTACAGGATAGGTAGGAGCCTGAGAAGCCGGAGCGCTAGCTTCGGTGGAGGCGTTGGTGGGATACTACCCTGGCTGTATTGAAATTCTAACCCGCGCCCCTTATCGGGGTGGGAGACAGTGTCAGGTGGGCAGTTTGACTGGGGCGGTCGCCTCCTAAAGAGTAACGGAGGCGCCCAAAGGTTCCCTCAGAATGGTTGGAAATCATTCGTAGAGTGTAAAGGCACAAGGGAGCTTGACTGCGAGACCTACAAGTCGAGCAGGGACGAAAGTCGGGCTTAGTGATCCGGTGGTTCCGCATGGAAGGGCCATCGCTCAACGGATAAAAGCTACCCCGGGGATAACAGGCTTATCTCCCCCAAGAGTCCACATCGACGGGGAGGTTTGGCACCTCGATGTCGGCTCATCGCATCCTGGGGCTGTAGTCGGTCCCAAGGGTTGGGCTGTTCGCCCATTAAAGCGGTACGCGAGCTGGGTTCAGAACGTCGTGAGACAGTTCGGTCCCTATCCGTCGCGGGCGCAGGAAATTTGAGAGGAGCTGTCCTTAGTACGAGAGGACCGGGATGGACGCACCGCTGGTGTACCAGTTGTCTTGCCAAAGGCATAGCTGGGTAGCTACGTGCGGACGGGATAAGTGCTGAAAGCATCTAAGCATGAAGCCCCCCTCGAGATGAGATTTCCCATAGCGCAAGCTAGTAAGATCCCTGAAAGATGATCAGGTTGATAGGTCAGAGGTGGAAGCGTGGCGACATGTGGAGCTGACTGATACTAATAGATCGAGGACTTAACCACGCTTTAAAAAATGAAATACCTTCTTATTATCTAGTTTTGAAGGAACAACGTTCCTTTATTGTTTGGTGGCGATAGCGAAGAGGTCACACCCGTTCCCATTCCGAACACGGCAGTTAAGCTCTTCAGCGCCGATGGTAGTTGGGGGTTTCCCCCTGTGAGAGTAGGACGCCGCCAAGCCATTCAAAAAGATCAGCCATCCTTGGCTGGTCTTTTTTCTTTTACAAATAGATAGCGATTTAAAGATCAGCAAAGATGTTGGTCTTCTTTGTATTTGACCAGGTGTTTGGATTCGGCAGGAGAATTAATACACGTAATAGAATATTCTATTATAAAATAGGTTTTGTGTTTAACTGTTTAGGGTATTTAAGTAAGATATTTAAATTTTAGTGTGCATTAGGGTATGTAAGTACATATAATTTGGAGAAAATGGATAATACATTTAAATGAGTGCATTTAAGTTGCAAAATGCATTTTTCCTTGTATAATAATAGTCAAATATAGTCAAAGTCAGATTGGAGGAGGCTGAGTGAGAAACATATCTGATATTATCGAAACTTATTTGAAACAAGTACTAGAAATAAGTCAGAAAGATATCTTAGAAATTAAAAGAAGTGAAATAGCAGATAAATTTCAGTGTGTTCCTTCTCAAATCAATTACGTAATTAATACCAGGTTTACAATCGAAAGAGGTTATGTTGTAGAGAGTAAGCGTGGAGGCGGCGGTTATATACGGATCATGAAAGTGAAATCGCAGGATTACGTGCATCTTATTAACCAATTATTGTCCCTTATTGGTTCTAGGGTAACTCAATCGATGGCTGAAGGTGTTATTTCTCGGCTTATGAGTGAAGAAGTTATAAATGAAAGAGAAGCCAAGATCATGATGAGCGTCATTGATAGATCGGTGATTTATATAGATTTACCCGACCGAGATGAGCTTAGGGCAAGGATTTTAACTGCGATGCTTACAACTTTAAAATATAAATAAAACTGGCAGAGGTGATGAACATGATTTGCCAAGAATGTCATCAAAGACCTGCTACCCTGCACTTCACCAAGATCATTAATGGAAAAAAAACCGAGGTTATGATTTGTGAGAAATGTGCTCAGGAAAAAGGTGAAATGGCTATGGTTGCAGGAGGACATGGTTTTTCAATAAATAATTTATTAGCAGGATTGTTGAATATGGAGTCGAATATTCAACAGACGAAGGCAAATGCATTTCCTAAGACAGAAGAGAAGCGCTGCCCTCATTGTCACCGATCCTATAAAGAGTTTGTCCACCTTGGTAAATTTGGATGTGCTGAATGTTATAAAACTTTCAATGATCAATTAAATCCGATTTTAAAGAGGGTTCATAGCGGCAACATTGCACATATAGGTAAAATTCCAAAAAGGATTGGTGGCACCATTTATCTTCGAAAACAAATTTCAGATTTGAAAGAGGTTTTAAAGGTTCACATCAATCAAGAGGAATTTGAGAAAGCAGCAGAAGTAAGAGATAAGGTTCGTTCCCTTGAAAAAAGGTATGAAGCACAAGAGGGAGGCGACGAATTATGAGTTTAGAAAAGTTTGTAGAAAACGCCTTGAGTTCCTGGATGAGTGCCGAAGGGCCTGAAATTGATATTGTATTAAGTTCTAGAATTCGGTTGGCCAGGAATTTCAAAGATTTCACCTTTCCTACCTCCTTTTCTAACGAAGAAGCTAAAGAAATCATTGAATTAGTAAAAAAAAGAATTGAAGAGGAAGTTACCCCGGAGATTGGCAAACTTGAACTTCTAGAGATTGACCAAATCCAACCACTAGAAAAGCGTGTTCTCGTTGAAAAGCATTTAATCAGTCCTCATTTAGTTGATGAATCAGCAAAAGGTGCTTGTCTTCTCTCAGAAAATGAAGAAATAAGTATCATGATCAATGAAGAGGATCATCTCCGTATTCAGTGTTTAATGTCTGGGCTGCAGCTAAAAGAAACGTTAAAGCTCGCAAATGTTCTTGACGATTGGATTGAAGAATCCATAGACTATGCATATGATGAAGAAAGAGGATACTTAACTAGTTGTCCAACTAATGTGGGAACAGGATTAAGGGCTTCGGTCATGATGCATCTGCCGGGCCTAGTCCTTACACAGCAGATGAATCAAATTATACCGGCTATCAATCAATTAGGGTTGGTAGTTCGAGGGATTTATGGAGAGGGCAGTCAAGCGTTAGGGAATATCTTTCAAATCTCTAATCAAATTACTCTCGGAAAGTCTGAAAGAGACATCGTTGAAGATCTAACGAGTGTAGTTCAACAAATCATTGCCCAGGAAAGGTCAGCAAGGGATGCATTAGTGAAGACCTCTCACATACAATTAGAAGATAGAGTTTACCGTTCTTATGGGATTTTGTCTAATGCTCGAGTCATTGAGACTAAGGAAGCAACTACCTGTATCTCCGATGTTAGGTTAGGTATAGATCTTGGGTATATAAAAAATATTTCTAAAAGCATCTTAAATGAGTTGATGATATTAACTCAGTCAGGATTTTTACAAAAATACGCAGGTGGCCCATTAAGATCCCATGAAAGGGATATCCGTAGAGCAGCACTCATTCGAGAACGCTTAAACTTCACGGAAACTTCCTCCTCATAGAGGTTAATTACCTCTGAGTGAGTACCTATATTCATGTAATAAATGTAGTGCAATGAAGCCTCTGCCGTTACTTAGAGTAGCTTTACTCAAAACGAAAATTCTTAAGGAGGAATTCCCTATGATGTTTGGTCGTTTTACTGAAAGAGCCCAGAAAGTATTAGCATTAGCCCAAGAAGAAGCAATCCGCTTAGGACATAATAATATTGGTACAGAACATATTTTGTTAGGCCTGGTTCGAGAAGGCGATGGTATTGCAGCTAAAGCGTTATATGCTCTTGGTTTAGGAGCGGAAAAAATCCAGAAAGAAGTAGAAAACCTGATTGGCCGTGGACAGGATACTGCCCAAACAATACACTATACCCCAAGAGCTAAAAAAGTCATTGAACTTTCAATGGATGAAGCAAGAAAATTAGGCCATTCATATGTTGGGACAGAGCATGTACTTCTTGGTCTAATCCGAGAAGGTGAAGGTGTTGCAGCCCGAGTACTGAACAACCTTGGAGTAAGCTTAAATAAAGCACGCCAACAGGTATTACAACTGTTAGGCAGTAATGAATCAGGTGGACATCAGGGGTCAGCAGCGTCAAATGCAAGCACACCAACCCTGGATAGTCTCGCCCGAGATTTAACGGCGATTGCTCGTGAAGGCAGCCTGGATCCTGTTATCGGAAGAAGCAAGGAAATACAGAGAGTCATTGAGGTATTAAGTCGTCGTACAAAAAATAACCCAGTATTAATCGGTGAACCTGGGGTTGGTAAAACAGCCATCGCTGAAGGTCTTGCCCAACAGATCATTAATAATGAGGTACCTGAAATCCTGCGCGATAAACGCGTTATGACACTTGATATGGGTACTGTTGTAGCTGGTACGAAATATCGTGGTGAGTTTGAGGACCGTTTAAAGAAGGTAATGGACGAAATTCGTCAGGCAGGCAATATAATCTTATTCATCGATGAGTTGCACACATTGATTGGTGCTGGCGGGGCTGAAGGTGCCATTGATGCTTCTAATATCCTTAAACCTTCATTGGCCCGTGGTGAATTACAATGTATCGGTGCAACGACTTTGGATGAGTACCGTAAATATATCGAAAAAGACGCTGCGCTAGAACGACGCTTTCAACCAATTCAAGTCGACGAGCCAACGATGGAAGAGTCCATTCAAATATTGAAGGGTTTACGTGACCGGTATGAAGCCCATCACCGCGTTTCAATTACGGATGAAGCGATTGACGCTGCAGTTAAATTATCTGATCGTTATATATCCGATCGCTTCTTACCGGATAAAGCGATTGACTTGATTGATGAAGCAGGTTCAAAAGTACGGTTACGCTCATATACAACACCACCAAACTTAAAAGAACTTGAAGTGAAACTAGATGATGTTCGTAAGGAAAAGGACGCTTCCGTTCAAAGTCAAGAGTTTGAAAAAGCTGCTTCACTTCGCGATACAGAACAACGTTTAAGAGAACAATTGGAAGAAACGAAGAAAACATGGAAAGAAAAACAAGGGCAAGAGAACAGTGAAGTGACAGTGGACGATATTGCCCATGTCGTTTCCAGCTGGACGGGAGTTCCGGTTACTAAACTGGCGCAAACTGAGTCTGATAAACTGCTTAATATGGAATCAATCCTCCATGATCGTGTAATTGGGCAGGAAGAAGCCGTCATAGCGGTCTCTAAAGCGGTACGACGTGCAAGAGCAGGATTGAAAGATCCTAAGCGTCCAATCGGTTCATTCATCTTCTTGGGGCCTACAGGAGTTGGTAAAACCGAGCTTGCCCGTGCTCTAGCTGAATCCATCTTTGGTGATGAAGATGCCATGATAAGGATCGACATGTCTGAATATATGGAGAAACATTCAACTTCACGTCTTGTTGGATCCCCTCCAGGATATGTAGGATACGAAGAAGGCGGACAGTTAACAGAAAAAGTGCGGAGAAAACCATATTCCGTCGTTCTGCTTGATGAAATTGAAAAGGCACATCCAGATGTTTTTAATATTCTTCTTCAAGTACTAGAAGACGGAAGGCTGACAGACTCTAAAGGCCGTACTGTCGATTTTAGGAATACGATTCTGATTATGACTTCAAATGTTGGGGCTTCTGCATTAAAAATTGATAAGTATGTCGGCTTTAACATCCAGGACACTGGCCAGGACTACAAAAATATGAAAGGGAAAGTGATGGAAGAACTTAAACGTGCCTTCCGTCCAGAATTCCTGAATCGTATTGATGAAACCATCGTGTTCCACTCGTTAGAGAAAGATCACTTGAAACAAATTGTTACATTAATGTCTAATCAGCTGACTACTCGTTTGAAAGAACAGGAAATATACTTGGAGCTGACAGATGCGGCTAGAGAAAAAATTGCTACGGAAGGCTTTGATCCTGAATACGGGGCACGTCCAATCCGAAGAGCGCTTCAGAAACATGTAGAAGATTATTTGTCCGAAGAGTTGCTGAAAGGTAATGTGAAAAAAGGGCAAACGGTCGTGATGGACGTTGTGAATAATGAGTTTGCAATCCGACAAGGCGAGCCTGTTAACGTAAGTGAATAATCTGATTCTAAACTTCGAGGTACACGCAGATTTTTTGCAGTGTACCTCTGTTTTTTATTCATAGGTAGAAATGTTCATATTTAAAATTTTTAAGCAATCAATATCTGGCGAAAAAAAGGGAAATATGGGTGCAGAAGTTATTTTTTAAAAAACTTATCATTAAGAAGGTTTAAATAAAACCGAGATATAATATCCTTTATATAGGTATTTTTTCAAATAGGAAGAGGAGTAATTATGGCTGCAAAAAAGAAAACGAAGTTTATGTGTCAGTCTTGTGGGTATGAATCAGCGAAGTGGATGGGAAAGTGCCCGGGCTGTGGAGAATGGAATAAGATGGTCGAGGAAACCGAAATTGTTAAACCGGCTAGAAAAGGAGCTTTTACTCATTCAGAGGTTAGAGGTTCCGGGGAACGTGAGAAGGCGGCACCTATAACTACTATTCAGTCAGACAAGGAACCTCGAATTAAGACAGATTTAATGGAATTGAATCGTGCGCTTGGTGGCGGGATTGTGCAGGGGTCACTTGTGTTAATTGGAGGAGATCCGGGTATTGGTAAATCCACCCTACTTTTGCAAGTATCTTCACAGTTGGCGCATAAACAGAAAAAAGTGCTATATATTTCAGGTGAAGAATCAGTTAAACAGACCAAACTGAGAGCGGACCGGCTTGGGGTTATGTCAGAAAATCTATTCGTTTATGCGGAAACTGATATGGATTATATCCAACAGGCAATTCAAGAGGTAAATCCGGATTTAGTTATTATTGATTCAATTCAAACAGTGTATCATTCTGAAGTGACTTCCGCGCCGGGAAGTGTTTCACAAGTAAGGGAATGTACGGCATCGCTCATGCGTATTGCGAAGACGAATGGAATTGCGATCTTTATCGTCGGGCATGTTACGAAAGAAGGGGCGATTGCAGGGCCAAGGTTGCTTGAGCATATGGTAGACACTGTTTTATATTTCGAAGGAGAAAGACACCATACATATCGAATTATACGCGCGGTCAAAAACCGCTTTGGTTCGACAAATGAGATGGGTATTTTTGAAATGAAGGAACATGGTCTAGAAGAAGTCGCGAATCCCTCGGAAATTTTCCTTGAGGAACGGTCACAAGGAGCTTCGGGATCTACCGTTGTTGCGTCAATGGAAGGAACAAGACCGGTGCTTGTCGAAATTCAGGCATTAATTTCACCGACGAGTTTTGGAAATCCAAGGCGAATGGCTACTGGGATTGATCACAATAGGGTCTCGCTTTTAATGGCAGTCTTGGAAAAGAGAGTGGGTTTGTTATTACAAAACCAAGATGCGTACCTAAAGGTTGCTGGAGGTGTCAAGCTGGATGAACCGGCAATTGATCTGGCTGTGGCAATTAGCATTGCCTCAAGCTTCCGTGATAAACCAACAAATCCTGCCGATTGCATCATTGGAGAAGTTGGGTTAACGGGGGAAGTAAGAAGGGTGTCCCGGATTGAACAACGAGTACAGGAAGCAGCAAAACTAGGGTTTGAACGGGTCATTATACCAGCTAATAATATAGGTGGATGGACAGCTCCAAAGGGTATTAAGATTGTTGGGGTTTCATCGGTTTCGGAGGCTCTTCATCATTCGTTAGGGGGGTAAAGATGACAGATAAAAAAGGGTATGAGAAAACCAAATTGGAGATTTTGCAAATTGTAGCCCCGGGTACCCCGCTTCGGGAAGGCATTGAAAATGTCCTGAGGGCAAATACGGGTGGATTGATTGTAGTTGGATATAACGAAAAGGTACGCACAATTGTAGATGGTGGCTTCCAAATTAACTGTAACTGTACCCCAAGTACATTATATGAGCTGGCGAAGATGGACGGAGCCATCATTTTAAATGAAAAGGCCGATACTATCATTTTCGCCAATGCTCAATTAGTACCTGATAATAGTACACCCTCCACTGAAACAGGTATGCGGCACCGGACAGCGGAGCGTGTAGCTAGAGAGACCAAGTCTTTAGTAATTGCAATCTCACAACGTCGAAATGTAATTACTTTATATCAAGGTAATTTTCGATATGCCCTTAAAGATATTGGTGTCATACTCGCTAAGGCTAATCTAGCCATTCAAACCTTGGAAAAATATAAGGTGGTACTGCAGCAGAGCATATCTGTGTTAGGAGCTCTGGAATTTGAAGAACTTGTGACTTATGCTGACCTTTTACAAGTATTTCATCGTTATGTTATGGTTCTTCGAATCAAAGCTGAGTTACTTACCTACCTAAATGAACTCGGTACAGAAGGACGGCTGATCCGTCTGCAAATGAACGAAATTCTGGCGGATATTGAAACGGAAGGAAAATGGCTTATCAAGGATTATACCTCTAGTAATGATGAAAAACCTGAAGAAATTATCTTCCGGCTTCAAGAGTTGGCCATGCAGGAACAATTGGACGAAAGCATACTTTTAAAAATACTGGGCTATCATGGTTACATTCATCTTGATGAGGCTATACATGCCCGTGGATACCGGATTCTTCATAAAATCCCACGCTTGCCGGGTTTGATCATTGAAAATTTAGTGAAACAGTTCGAAAGCTTTAAGGAGGTCAATAAAGCGACGGTTGAAGATCTTGACGATGTAGAAGGTATTGGGGAAGTCCGTGCCAATAAAATTAGAGAAGGACTTCGTATTTTGAAAAATCAGCTTGTCACAAATCGAAGGATGTAAGGTGCAAACTTACATCTAAATTTTCCTATATTAGCTTGAAATTGATTGGTGTTTATTTTTGACACTCAAAACTTAGGGTGCTAGGCTAATAATACGAAAAAGAGAAGGAATCATATTTGTAAATCCACTAATTCCTTAGGTGAATTTCACGTATATAATGAAAACGAATTTTCGAAGGTTTCATTTTTTTTTATTGGTCAATAATGAGTAGAGGGAGGTGAAAGGGATGTTAAAACGCATTATACAAGCATGCTTCTTAATAGTCGGTGGGACACTTGGTATGTTACTTATTCCGGAATTATTAATTGTTTTACATGCAGATGATATTGCTTTAATAAACAATCCTTATGTAAGTGTACTGTTGGGTGCCATTATCTTTTATCTTATTACTTTTTGGGCAGTAGATCATGTGATCTATTTTATGAAGTGGCTGGAGGAACAGCTTGTTAAAATACCAAGTACGGACATAATCTTTGGCAGCGTCGGTCTTTTAGTGGGACTACTTGCGGCATTTTTAGTTGGATCCGCTTTTAGTGCAATTAGGGTGCCTATTTTAAATACAGTAGTTCCTATCATCCTTACGCTTTTGTTTGGTTATCTTGGGTTTCAGGTTGGCTTTAAAAAACGTGATGAACTATTGAATTTATTTACGAAAAATAATAAGAAAAAAACTTCAGACGGTGAAGAGAGTGAAGAGGACGAAGAAGGTTACAGCAAGCGATTGAAGATCCTCGATACAAGCGTTATTATTGACGGTAGAATTGCAGATATCTGTCAGACAGGCTTCCTAGAAGGTACCATAGTAATACCACAATTCGTATTAAACGAGCTTCAGCACATTGCTGATTCCTCAGATGCTTTGAAAAGGAACCGCGGTAGACGTGGATTGGATATCCTTAACCGGATTCAAAAAGAACTACCGATTAAAGTAGAGATGTACGAAGGGGATTTTGAAGACATCCAAGAAGTGGACAGTAAATTAGTGAAGCTTGCCAAAATATCAGGTGGGATGGTTGTTACAAATGACTTTAATTTAAATAAAGTATGCGAGTTTCAAAATGTAGCAGTCCTTAATATTAATGACCTGGCGAATGCTGTTAAACCTGTTGTACTTCCTGGAGAAGAAATGAATGTGCAAGTCATTAAGGATGGGAAAGAGCAGAATCAAGGCATTGCTTATTTAGACGACGGTACGATGATTGTTGTCGAAGGTGGTCGTGATCATATTGGAAAACGCATTGATGTACTTGTGACAAGTGTACTGCAAACCTCAGCAGGTCGGATGATTTTTGCTAAACCGAAACTATTAGAAAAAGCATTATAAAGAAGAGTAGGAGAAACCGTTATGTTTTATGAAGTAGTGATACCTGCAGCTGGACAAGGAAAACGAATGAAAGCGGGCAAGAATAAACTTTTTATTGAACTATCAGGTACCCCGATTATTGTTTATACACTTCGTGTTTTTGAAGAAGATCCTAACTGTCGGGGGATTATCCTTTCGATAAATCCGACAGAAGAGGATTATTTCATACAAATGATAGCGACTTATGACCTTAAGAAGGTCAAGAAACTCGTGACAGGTGGCAAGGAACGTCAACAGAGTGTTTATAATGGGCTAAAACATGCAGGAGAAGAAATTATCCTGGTCCACGACGGCGCTCGCCCTTTTATCGACCAGGTGCAAATCAGTGAATTAACGTCTTCTGCTTCCCTTCATGGAGGGGCGGTCATTGCGGTTCCAGTAAAGGATACCATAAAAAAAGCCGCCGATAAAAAGGTTCTAGAAACGGTGGAACGATCAAGCTTGTGGGCGGTACAAACTCCACAAGCTTTTCGTGTATCTATATTAAAAAGGGCGCATGAACAGGCGGAGTTGGAGTCATTTTTAGGTACGGACGATGCAAGTTTGCTAGAACGGATCAACGAACAGGTAGTTATTATTGAAGGCACTTATGATAATATTAAAATTACGACACAGGAAGACCTTTATTTTGCAGAAGCGATTTTACATAAACAACAACTTTGATGATAGGGGAGAATAAGATGTTTCGAATTGGACAAGGATATGACGTTCATCAGCTTGTAGAGGGAAGACCTTTAATTATTGGTGGGATTACAATTCCTTATGAGAAAGGGTTACTTGGCCATTCGGATGCGGATGTGCTTCTACATACTGTTGCCGATGCTTGCTTAGGAGCAATTGGTGCAGGAGATATTGGTAAGCATTTTCCGGATACTGACCCGGAATTTAAAGACGCTGATTCGGCAAAACTGCTGCAGTATATTTGGGCGATTGTAAAAAAAGAAGGCTATGTACTAGGGAATGCTGATTGTACAATCATTGCACAAAGTCCGAAGATGGCTCCATATATTGAAGAAATGCGAGTCAGGATTGCAGAACTTTTAGATGCTTCAGTTGATCAAATCAATGTAAAAGCAACCACAACCGAGAAGCTTGGATTTACTGGAAGAAGTGAAGGAATTGCGGCACAGGCTGTTGTCTTATTGGTTAAATCAAACTAAATTCGTTTTTAGAGTGGATACCTTTATCCCAATGAATTTAAATGATAAAATAAACGATAGAAAAGAAAGACTGGGAGGTCTAGATATATCATGAGCAGCGATATTCGAGTTCGCTATGCACCGAGTCCGACTGGACATTTACATATAGGAAATGCACGGACGGCTTTATTTAATTATTTATACGCACGAAATAAAGGCGGGAAATTCATCATCCGGATTGAAGATACCGACAAAAAGAGAAATATTGAAGGCGGCGAAGAAAGTCAGCTGAAATATTTAAAATGGCTTGGTATGGACTGGGACGAAGGTGTTGATATTGGCGGGGAATATGGCCCGTATCGTCAATCAGAGAGAAACGACCTGTACCAAGAATTGTATCAAGAGCTTCTGAACAAAGGCTTGGCTTATAAATGCTATTGTACGGAAGAGGAACTTGAAGCAGAGCGGGAAGGACAGGTTGAACGTAATGAAACACCAAAGTATTCAGGGAAGTGCAGGCATTTAACTGATGAAGAGCAAGTGAAACTAGAGGCAGAAGGCAGAAAGCCTAGCGTTCGTTTTGCCGTTCCTTCAGGTAAGGTCCTTACGTTCAAAGATATGGTTAAGGATGACGTATCGTTTGAGACAGATGGCTTTGGAGACTTTGTTATCGTTAAAAAAGATGGTATTCCAACTTATAACTTTGCGGTAGCGGTTGATGATCACTTGATGAAGATTTCCCATGTTCTTCGCGGTGATGATCATATCTCCAATACTCCAAAGCAATTAATGATTTATGAAGCATTCGGTTGGGAACCGCCTGTGTTCGGTCATATGACTCTAATTGTAAATGAAAGCCGAAAAAAACTAAGTAAACGTGATGAATCGATTATTCAATTCATTGAGCAATATGAAGAGTTGGGTTATTTGCCTGAAGCGTTATTCAACTTCATTACTTTACTAGGATGGTCACCGGGCGGCGAGGAAGAGATCTTCTCAAAAGAAGAGTTTATTAATCTTTTTGAGCCTGATCGATTGTCTAAATCGCCTGCACTTTTCGATAAGCAAAAGCTTACTTGGATGAATAACCAATATGTGAAGCAATTGGATGAGGATCGTGCAGTGGAATTGTCTATGCCACATTTAATCAAGGCTGGGAAGGTTTCTGCGTCCCTAACTGCTGAAGAAGAAGAGTGGGTACACGGGCTTGTTTCTCTTTATCAAGAGCAGATGAGCTATGGAGCGGAAATTGTTGAGCTGTCTGAACTATTTTTCAAGGATGAGGTCGAGTTTGAGACTGAAGCGAAAGAAGTCCTAGCAGAAGAGCAAGTACCAGAAGTCATGAATGCTTTCCTTCAAGAAATCGAAGGGCTGGAGGAATTTAAGGCCGACGAAATTAAGAAGTCAATTAAAGCTGTACAAAAAAGCACAGGGCATAAAGGGAAAAAATTATTCATGCCAATTCGTGCAGCTGTGACTGGTCAAACACATGGACCTGACTTGCCTAAAGCTATTTCATTACTTGGCAAAGAAAAAATTAAACAACGTATTCAAAGTATTTTATATTAACAATTTGTCAAAAATGTAATATAGTATTTAATAATCTTACAAAAGAACGCGTAGATGGGGAGAAGTAAGTAAACGAAGCTTATTAGAGAGAACCATAACCTGCTGAAAGTGGTTCAAGCCTCTCGTTTTCTGAAATGCACCCTTGAGTCCTTTGCTGAACTAACCTCTAGTAGGCACAGGCGGAATATCCTCCGTTATAGGGATAAAAGTTGGGAATGGAAAAACAGGGGTGCTTTTTACCTGCTGGAAACCATTCCAAACAGAGTGGAACCGCGCTTAGAGCGTCTCTGTCTATTAGGACAGAGACGCTTTTTTATATGCTTTAAAAGGTTTATGAGGGGATGTTGGAAAAGGAAGGAACATAGGGGGGAATCATTTTGTTAAAGATGTTTAAAGAGGATATCGAAGTGGTTTTTGATCAAGATCCTGCTGCGCGTAGTTATTTGGAAGTTATTTTAACGTATGCTGGTTTACATGCAATTTGGAGTCATAGAATGGCTCACGTACTTTTCAAGAAGAAGTTTTTTTTCCTAGCGAGAAGTATTTCTCAAATCAGTCGGTTTTTTACTGGGATTGAAATTCACCCAGGGGCTACTATAGGCCGTCGATTTTTCATTGACCATGGAATGGGGATCGTCATTGGTGAAACATGTGAAATTGGCGACAATGTGTCTGTCTTTCAAGGGGTCACGCTTGGAGGAACAGGTAAGGAAAAGGGAAAACGCCATCCTACGATAAAAGATAATGTATTGATTGCAACAGGAGCAAAAGTACTGGGTTCCATCACAGTTGGTGAAAACTCAAAAATCGGTGCAGGTTCTGTCGTTTTAAAGGAAGTACCTCCTAATTCAACGGTGGTAGGCATTCCAGGTAAAGTAGTCATTCGAGATGGTATCAAAATCAATAAAGACTTAAATCATTCAGATCTTCCTGATCCGATTGCTGACCGTTTCAAGGAAATGGATAAAGAAATCTTTGCCTTAAAAGCGAAGTTGGCTGAGCAGAGGCAGGAAGAAAGGAGTTTATAATATGGCAATTAAAATATATAACACAGTTACAAGACAGAAAGAAGCCTTCGTTCCGATTGAAGAAGGAAAGGTGAAAATGTATGTGTGCGGACCTACTGTCTACAATTACATTCATATTGGAAATGCTAGACCCGCAATAGTATTTGATACCGTTCGAAGATATTTAGATTATCGTGGGTATGAAGTTCAATTTGTTTCGAATTTCACAGATGTTGATGATAAACTCATTCGCGCAGCAAAAGAATTGGGGGAAGATGTCCCGGCCATTTCAGAACGTTTTATTAAGGCGTATTTTGAAGACGTTTCTGCGCTTGGTTGCAAAAAGGCGGATGCACATCCGACCGTGATGGAGAACATGGATACAATTATTGAATTTATTTCGGCATTGATTGAAAAAGGATTCGCTTATGAATCTGAAGGTGATGTGTACTACCGAACTCGTAAATTTGAAGGGTATGGAAAGTTGTCCCACCAATCCATCGATGAGCTGCGAGTTGGGGCACGCATTGAAATTGGTGAGAAAAAACAAGATGCCCTTGATTTTGCCCTTTGGAAAGCGGCTAAGGAAGGTGAAATATCTTGGGAGAGTCCATGGGGTAAGGGGCGTCCTGGTTGGCATATCGAATGCTCTGCCATGGTCAGAAAGTATTTGGGCGATACAATTGATATACACGCAGGCGGCCAAGATCTAGCTTTTCCCCATCATGAAAATGAAATTGCACAATCTGAGGCATTAACGGGCAAGACCTTTGCGAATTATTGGATGCATAACGGATATATCAATATTGATAATGAAAAAATGTCTAAGTCCTTAGGCAATTTTGTTCTTGTGCATGACATCATTCAGAAGCATGATCCACAAGTGTTACGCTTCTTCATGTTATCCGTACATTACCGCCATCCTATCAATTACAGCGAAGAAGTACTAGAGAATGTAAAGGCGGCACTTGATCGTTTAAGAACATCATACCAAAACTTAAAGCATCGTCTCCAAGTAAGTGATGGGTTGACTGAGAATAATGATGTTTGGCTGGAGAAAGTAAATGCGTTACATGAACAGTTCATTCAAGAAATGGACGATGATTTTAACACAGCTAACGCGATATCCATTCTCTTTGAACTGTCCAAGCAAGCAAATTATTACTTGATGGAGAAAAATACCGACAAGGAAGTCATTGAGGCTTTCCTTGAAGAATTCCAAACACTGTTTTCAGTTCTAGGTTTGTCTCTAGAAGAAGAAGGGTTGTTGGATGAAGAAATTGAAGGCTTGATTCAGCAGAGAATTCAAGCGCGGAAAGATCGCAACTTTGGGTTATCTGATGAAATTCGTGACCGCTTGAAAAACATGAATATTATATTAGAGGATACCCCTCAAGGTACAAGATGGAAAAGAGGGTAATTGATGCTTCATTACGATAATAAAGTAGATGAAAAAATGTTAAACAGTCTTGCTCTAGCCTATATAGGTGATGCCGTATATGAAACGTATATCCGGCATCATCTCATTCAAAAAGGAGCGGTCAAGCCTAATCTTCTTCACAAAAAAGCAACATCTTTTGTATCAGCTAAAGCTCAAAATAAGATTATTCATTTTTTCTTGGAGTCAGGTTGGTTATCAGAAGAAGAATCCGCTGTCGTCCGTCGCGGCCGTAATGCGAAATCCGGTTCGGTTCCGAAGAATACAGATGTGCAAACGTATCGTTACAGTACGGCCTTTGAGGCTCTTATGGGCTTTCTGTATTTATCCGGTCGAATAGAAAGAATGGAAGAGCTTATTAGAAAGTCTATTGAATTCATTGAAGAAGAAAAGGGGAGTAACCCATGAGTGAAGAATACATCATTGGAAGAAACCCCGTATTGGAAGCACTTCGCTCCGAACGGGATATAAATAAAATTTGGATAGCAGAAGGCTCACAAAAAGGGTCAATGCAACCACTTATTGGTCTTGCTAAAGAAAAGAAGGTATTTGTGCAAATTGTTCCAAAGAAAAAAATTGATCAAATGGCAGATGGTATTCATCAAGGTGTTGTCGCACAAGTGGCGGCTTATGAATATGTAGAATTGGATGACTTATTCGCCAAAGCGGCAGAACGGGATGAAGCGCCATTTTTCATGATTCTTGATGAAGTTGAAGATCCACATAATTTAGGATCAATTATGAGAACAGCAGATGCTGTCGGAGCCCATGGAATTATTATTCCAAAACGGAGAGCAGTGGGATTAACGGCAACAGTAGCGAAAGCATCGACCGGTGCAATTGAGTATATTCCAGTTGCTCGTGTTACGAATTTGGCACGAGCAGTTGAAGAGTTAAAAGAGCGTGGTGTCTGGATTGTCGGTACAGATGCGAAAGGTAGCGATGATTACCGTAACATGGACGGCAAGATGCCCATTGGACTTGTAATTGGTAGCGAAGGTAAAGGAATGGCCCGTTTAATGAAGGAAAAATGCGATTTCCTCATCCGTCTCCCTATGGCAGGACAAGTAACGTCGTTAAATGCATCGGTAGCAGCTGGTTTATTGATGTATGAGGTCTATAGAAAAAGAAATCCTTTAGGCCAATAATGGGATGAATATTCTGTTAGTGGACGGTTACAACATTATTGGGGCCTGGCCGGAACTGAGAGAATTGAAAGAACGGGATCTTGCTGCTGCAAGGGACCGGTTAATTGAAATGATGGCGGAATATCAAGCCTTTACCGGGTATCGCGTAATTGTCGTATTTGACGCCCAATATGTTCAAGGAATTGCCCGGATATTCAAAAATCATAAGGTAGATGTAATTTTTACAAAAGAAAATGAAACTGCTGATGAGAGAATAGAAAAGATGGCAATTGAACTGAATAATATCAAAACGCAGATTCAAGTGGCGACTTCTGACTTCACGGAGCAGTGGGTGATATTTGGCCAAGGGGCTCTAAGGAAATCTGCCCGCGAACTGCTTATTGAGATGGAAGAAATTCAAGGGGAAATTGAGAAGGATGTAAAAAAAACAACCATAATAAAACCCGCTGCTAAAATCCCTTTAAGTGAAGAAGTTGCAGAAATTTTCGAAAAATGGCGTCGAGGGAAGATTTGAACCATTGACGGGTAATTTTTACCTGCTGTATAATATTTCTATCTGAGTCAGGTCAGGGGGATATAATGTGGGTCTCAAATTCGGAATGAAACTGAACGAAAAGTATCTGCAGTTTGATGATGATGAATTGATAGAGTTGGTACACACTGGAGACAGTGAAGCGCTGGATTACTTGATCCAAAAGTATCGTAATTTTGTTAGAGCAAAGGCAAGGACTTATTTCTTAATTGGTGCAGATAAGGAAGACATCGTTCAAGAAGGTATGATTGGTTTATATAAAGCCGTCCGTGATTTTAAAGGTGATAAGTTATCCTCCTTTAAAGCGTTTGCCGAACTATGTATTACGAGGCAGATCATTACAGCTATTAAAACAGCAACGCGTCAAAAGCATATTCCGCTCAATTCCTATGTTTCCCTGGACAAGCCTATTTATGATGAGGAATCCGATCGAACTCTTATGGATATAATATCGGGTACAAAAGTTTTAGACCCGGAAGAGCTGATTATCAATCAAGAAGAGTTTGACGATATCGAATTAAAGATGGCCGAGCTTCTGAGTGATCTGGAGAGAAAAGTGTTAGCTCTTTACCTAGATGGACAAACCTACCAAGAGATTTCGGAAGAGTTGAACCGACATGTGAAGTCAATCGACAACGCCCTTCAGCGGGTGAAAAGAAAGCTCGAGCGCTATTTGGAAGTAAGGGAAATCAGTTTATAATCCCTCCGCTTTTTCCGCTTAATCTCATCTGTCCCATCTCCACTTGGAAGTTTTATTCACTAAGATTTGAAATTGGATGTAAAGAAAAAAAGGTTTTCGATACACGATTATCCATACTGGGATGGGCTCAGCCCGCTTTGTTATTGACAATAAAAGACAGTCGTGATAAGGTTTTATGGATATAGTAGATAGGATAGGTGTATCAAATGAGAAAAAAAATTGTTCTAGCTTGTACTGAATGTGGTTCAAGAAATTATAGTTATGAAAGTAATCAATCAACAAGCAGCGAACGCCTTGAAATAAAGAAATTTTGTAGTACATGCAATTCACACGCGATTCATAAAGAAACGAAATAACCGTTTTATTAATAGATTAACAAAGAAGCTTTCTAATGCTTGGAGGATACATTCATGAAACGCTTGACCGAATTTTTCAGCGGAGTGGCTCGCGAAATGCAAAAAGTAAGCTGGCCGAAACGCAAAGAGCTTACCAAATATACAATCGTGGTAGTAACAACTGTATTGTTTATGGCTTTATTCTTTACGGTGGTAGATTTGGGCATTTCCGAATTAATTCGCTTAGTTATTGAATAAGAGATTCGAAAATAAGGTATAATAGTGATAGAATAATATGTGTCAGCAGAAAAGCCCGGAAACGGGTTTTTTAATTTGTCTTTTTTAAGAAGTGAAGAAGTTCAAAATTCAGCACTGCTGTAAAATGAATTATCACAATATATTCTAGTTAAGTCGGGATAACGCCGGGGATTGATTTTTGGCTAAAACGTTCAAAGATAAAGTTTAATAAAGAAAATGATTGTTGCAGGGAGGGAAGGACGTTAAAGTCCTAACACATGGAAAAGAATTGGTATGTAGTTCACACCTATTCAGGTTATGAGAACAAGGTTAAGGCTAACTTGGAAAAACGTGTTGAAACAATGGGGATGGAAGACAAAATCTTTCGAGTTGTAGTTCCTGAAGAAGAAGAAACAGAAATTAAAGATGGCAAAAAGAAAGTAACGAAAAAGAAAGTATTCCCAGGGTATGTACTAGTGGAAATCATTATGACGGACGATTCCTGGTATGTAGTTCGGAATACACCTGGCGTAACAGGTTTTGTGGGTTCGTCAGGAGCTGGATCTAAACCGACAGCGCTTCTTCCTGAAGAAATTGAAGTCGTTCTTAAGCGGATGGGCGTTGATGAAAGCAAAATCGAAGTTGATTTTGAAATCGGTGATACCGTTCAGGTTAAAGAAGGACCATTTGCAACCTTTGCAGGTCCTATTGAAGAACTTGATAAAGATAAAGGTAAAGTAAGAGTTCTGGTTAATATGTTTGGCCGTGATACGCCAGTTGAACTTGACTTTAATCAAGTGGAAAAATTATAAACGGAAAAAAACTTGAAATTGCCATTTGAAAGTGGTAAAATTTCAAAGGTCAGTATGTTTCAATTTTTAGGCCTCAACGATACAAGCATTCTTTATTAATATATAAAGAATTCAAGATGAGTGGGAGGGTATATCCCTATTACCACATCACGGACTTATAAGGAGGTGTGTCTCGTGGCTAAAAAAGTAATTAAAATGGTTAAATTGCAAATTCCTGCTGGTAAAGCGAATCCGGCTCCCCCAGTTGGTCCTGCATTAGGTCAAGCTGGTGTAAACATCATGGGATTCTGTAAGGAGTTCAACGCTCGTACAGCAGATCAAGCTGGTCTAATTATTCCTGTTGAAATCACGGTATTTGAAGACCGTTCATTTACATTCATTACAAAAACTCCACCCGCTGCTGTATTGCTTAAGAAAGTAGCAGGTATTGAGTCTGGTTCTGGTGAACCTAACCGTAAAAAAGTTGCTACAGTCAAGCGTGATCAAGTGCGCGAGATTGCTGAAACTAAAATGCCTGACCTAAACGCTGCAAACGTTGAAGCTGCAATGCGTATGGTTGAAGGTACTGCTCGCAGCATGGGTATTGTCATCGAAGACTAATCCATGTAATTGCTATTTGTTTCTACGGGGTTGCGATTGATACTCGCAACCTTTATTCGTGGGAGGTTATACCGTTAAAACCACAATTTAGGAGGATTTATATCATGGCGAAAAAAGGTAAAAAGTATCTTGAAGCAGCTAAGCTTGTAGAAGTTTCTAAGGCTTATGCTGTAACTGAAGCAATCGAAGTTGCTAAAAAAGCTAACTTCGCAAAATTCGATGCAACTGTTGAAGTGGCTTTCCGTTTAGGTGTAGACCCTAAGAAAGCAGACCAACAAATTCGTGGAGCAGTTGTTCTACCGAATGGTACTGGTAAAACTCAACGCGTATTAGTATTCGCTAAAGGCGAAAAAGCAAAAGAAGCTGAAGCTGCTGGTGCTGACTATGTTGGCGAATCTGACTACATCAACAAAATCCAACAAGGTTGGTTCGAATTCGATGTAATCGTTGCGACTCCAGACATGATGGGTGAAGTTGGTAAACTTGGTCGCGTATTAGGACCTAAAGGTTTAATGCCTAACCCTAAAACAGGCACAGTTACATTTGATGTAACAAAAGCAGTTAACGAAATCAAAGCTGGTAAAGTTGAATACCGCGTAGATAAAGCTGGTAACATCCATGCTCCAATCGGTAAAGTATCTTTCGAAGATGCTAAACTAGTGGAAAACTTCACTACTATCTATGATACGTTAATGAAAGTGAAACCTGCGGCTGCTAAAGGAACTTACATGAAAAACGTTTCTGTAACAACTACAATGGGCCCTGGTGTGAAAGTTGATTCTTCTTCTTTCAATAAATAATTGACATTCCAAAACTATTATTGTTATAATATGTTTTGTTGTGAATAAATGAATATCATTTGTACCGTAGACAGTAGGTGCTCAACTAGAGCTTAATTCCCTGCCGAGGTAATTCGATAATAATAGTCGTTGACTATGACCTTTGAAATTACTGCCTTCATGTCTGCAATAGAGATGAAGGCTTTTTCTTTGAAACGGTATAAATGTTTTCAAGCAAATCTACAGGAGGTGTAAGGATGAACGCAATTATTGAACAAAAGCAAAAAATCGTTGCTGAGATTTCTGAAAAATTAACTGCAAGCCAATCAACAGTAGTTGTTGACTACCGTGGATTGACTGTTGCTGAATTAACAGAACTTCGTAAGCAACTTCGTGATGCTGGCGTTGAGTTTAAAGTTTACAAAAACTCTTTAACTCGTCGTGCTGCTGAAAGTGCTGAACTTAGCGCTTTGAACGAATCATTAACAGGACCAAACGCAATTGCATTCTCAACTGAAGATGTTATTGCGCCAGCAAAAATCCTTAACGATTTTGCGAAAAAACATGAAGCGTTAGAAATCAAAGCTGGAGTTATCGAAGGAAATGTTGCAACTGCAGAAGAAATTAAAGCTCTTGCAGAACTACCTTCACGCGAAGGCCTACTTTCAATGCTACTCAGCGTGCTACAAGCACCTATGCGCGGACTTGCTATTGCTACAAAAGCAGTTGCAGATCAAAAAGAAGAACAAGGCGCGTAAGCTAACCGCTTATCTAGCCTATTGATTCAAAAAAAAACCAACCATTTCGAGGAGGAAATAACAATGACTAAAGATCAAATCTTAGAAGCAGTTAAAAACATGACTGTTTTAGAATTAAACGACCTTGTAAAAGCAATCGAAGAAGAATTTGGCGTAACTGCTGCTGCACCTGTAGCTGTAGCTGCTGCTGGTGGCGCTGCTGCTGAAGAGCAAACTGAGTTTGATGTAATCCTTACATCTGCTGGAGATCAAAAAATCAAAGTTATCAAAGCTGTACGTGAAGTTACAGGTCTTGGACTTAAAGAAGCAAAAGAACTTGTTGACAACACTCCAAAAGCAATCAAAGAAGGCGCTTCTAAAGAAGAAGCTGAAGAAGTTAAAGCTAAACTTGAAGAAGTTGGAGCTGGCGTTGAAGTTAAGTAATCTTGCATAAACAAAAAGCTCGCTATCACTGGCGGGCTTTTTTCTCTTCATTTTAAAGAAAATGACGGAAAATTGTTGTTAATAGTTTGGTTAAGAGATTCTACAAACTTAACGGCATGCAAGTATCCATTCTTCAAATCTCTTCTCTCATTAAATCTTCAATATTCCTTTCTGATAGGGGGAGATGACTCTGACAGAGCATTACTACTCACATAAACCGGATGTCGTAAGCAATCCGAAATTTTGGGATTTTACATTAAAGGGACGTACTTTCCGCTTCAAAAGCGATAATGGCGTTTTTTCAAAAAAAGAAGTTGATTTTGGTTCTCGTCTTTTGGTTGAAACCTTTAACCTTAATGAAGCTGTGGAAGGAGATATTCTTGATGTAGGTTGCGGTTATGGACCAATTGGAATATCAATTGCAGCAGCTTATCCCGATAGAGCGATAGAAATGATTGATATAAATAGCCGGGCAGTTGAATTGTCAAAAGAGAATGCCGCTTCTAACGGGATCGCCAATGTAAAAATATTCGAAAGTGATCGTTTTGACAAAGTTGGCTCCAGTCAATTCGCTGCAATTCTTACGAACCCTCCCATTCGCGCAGGTAAAAGTGTTGTCCACGAAATTTTAGAAGAAAGCTATCAAAGTTTGGTAGCTGGTGGAGAATTATGGGTTGTCATTCAAAAAAAACAAGGTGCACCATCCGCCATGGATAAAATGGAGCAGTTATTTGGAAATATTGAGGTGCCAGTTAAGAAAAAGGGTTACTATATACTATTATCCAAAAAGGTTTGACTCTAAATTTTCGCTATGTTAGTATTATAAAATGCATATATATAATTCCGTAACTATGCAATTTTTATACCATTGGTGTATAACCAATGGATAATATGGGAAAAATATATAAATAATAGTTCGTTTTATGAGAAATAGTGGTTTTTAAAATAAAAACCATTTTCTTTTTGTCTATGGAAATGATTCCTTTTCCGAGGCAAATTGATCCTTATAACGCTTGATTTAAGGGGTGAATCAGTTGACAGGTCAACTTGTTCAGTATGGACGACACCGCCAACGTAGAAGTTATGCAAGAATCAGTGAGGTTTTGGATCTTCCGAATCTGATTGAAATTCAAACAGCTTCTTATCAATGGTTTCTAGATGTAGGTTTAAAAGAAATGTTCCAGGATATTTCTCCTATTGAGGATTTTACAGGTAATTTATCATTAGAGTTCATCGATTACAGCCTAGCTGAACCGAAGTACTCTGTGGAAGAAACGAAAGAACGCGATGTTACTTACTCTGCTCCACTTCGTGTGAAAGTGCGCCTTGTTAACAAAGAAACAGGGGAAGTAAAAGACCAGGATGTATTTATGGGCGACTTCCCTCTGATGACTGAAACAGGTACATTTGTCATCAATGGTGCAGAACGGGTAATTGTATCCCAATTAGTGCGCTCACCGAGTGTTTACTACAATGGTAAAATGGATAAAAACGGTAAGCTTGGATTCTCTGCGACCGTTATTCCTAACCGTGGCGCATGGCTCGAATACGAAACAGACGCCAAGGATGTTGTGTATGTTCGAATCGATCGCACTAGGAAATTGCCTATTACGGTATTGATGCGTGCGCTTGGATTCGGAACCGATCAAGAAATTATTGATTTAATCGGTGACAATGAATACCTTCGTAACACTCTTGAAAAGGACAACACTGAGAGTGTGGAAAAAGCATTACTAGAAATTTATGAGCGTCTACGCCCGGGTGAACCACCTACAGTCGATAACGCGAAAAGTCTTTTAGTATCCCGCTTTTTTGATCCAAAACGTTATGATTTAGCTAACGTAGGTCGTTATAAAATAAACAAAAAACTGCATATTAAGAACCGTTTGTTTGGGCAACGTATTGCGGAGACTTTGATTGATCCAGAAACAGGGGAAATTATAGTTGAAAAAGGTACAATGCTTGACCGTCGGACTCTTGATAGAATTCTGCCTCATATTGAAGCGGGAATCGGTTTTAAAACATTCCACCCATCTGGTGGCGTGGTAGAAGAAGAAACTCTTCTTCAACCTATTAAAGTATTTGCACCAAACGATGCTGAAGGCGAAAAAGTGATTAATATCATCGGTAATGCTTACGTGACCGACCAGGTTAAAAACATTACACCGGCTGATATCATTTCTTCTATTAGCTATTTCTTTAACTTATTGCATGGTGTAGGAATCACAGATGATATTGACCATTTAGGAAACCGTCGTCTGCGTTCTGTTGGTGAATTGCTGCAAAACCAATTTAGAATTGGTTTATCTCGTATGGAACGTGTCGTTCGTGAAAGAATGTCTATTCAGGATACGAATACAATCACTCCACAGCAACTAATTAACATTCGTCCAGTTATTGCATCTATTAAAGAATTCTTTGGAAGCTCTCAGCTTTCTCAATTTATGGATCAAACTAACCCGCTGGCTGAGTTGACGCATAAACGTCGTCTATCTGCATTGGGACCTGGTGGTTTAACACGTGAACGTGCGGGCTTTGAAGTACGTGACGTTCATTACTCCCACTATGGCCGTATGTGTCCGATTGAAACGCCTGAGGGACCGAATATTGGTTTGATTAACTCATTATCTAGTTTCGCAAAGGTAAATCCGTATGGTTTCATCGAAACACCATATCGTCGTGTGGACCCTGAGACAGGTAGAATTACAAGCCAAATTGATTACTTAACAGCTGATGAAGAAGATAACTATGTAGTTGCTCAAGCGAATGTTCGTCTATCAGATGACGGATCATTCCTTGATGACGATGTCGTTGCTCGTTTCCGCGGTGAAAATACCGTTGTACCGCGTGACCGCGTAGATTACATGGATGTATCTCCTAAACAGGTTGTATCTGCCGCGACAGCATGTATTCCTTTCTTGGAAAATGATGACTCCAACCGTGCCCTTATGGGAGCGAACATGCAACGTCAAGCAGTACCTTTGCTTCAACCAGAAGCCCCTCGTGTTGGAACAGGTATGGAATATGTTTCAGCGAAAGACTCTGGTGCTGCTGTCATCTGTAAACATCCTGGTATCGTAGAACACGTTGAATCACGTGAAGTATGGGTACGTAGGGTAAGTGAGGTTGACGGACAGCAAGTAAAAGGAAACATTGATAAATATCGTTTATTAAAATTCATCCGTTCCAACCAAGGAACGTGCTATAACCAACGCCCAATCGTAAGTGTTGGTGACAACGTTGTAAAAGGTGAGATTCTTGCTGATGGTCCTTCAATGGAAAAAGGTGAGTTAGCGCTTGGACGTAACGTATTAGTTGCCTTCATGACTTGGGATGGATATAACTATGAAGATGCCATCATCATGAGTGAACGTTTAGTTAAAGATGATGTGTACACTTCTATTCATATTGAAGAATATGAGTCTGAGTCCCGTGATACGAAATTGGGACCGGAAGAGATCACACGTGATATCCCGAATGTTGGGGAAGATGCGCTTCGCAATCTTGATGAGCGCGGAATTATCCGTGTCGGCGCTGAAGTAAAAGACGGAGACCTTCTAGTTGGTAAAGTTACGCCTAAAGGTGTAACAGAATTGACTGCTGAAGAACGTTTATTACATGCAATTTTCGGTGAAAAAGCACGTGAAGTACGGGATACATCACTTCGTGTACCTCACGGCGGCGGTGGAATCGTTCTTGATGTTAAAGTATTTAACAGAGAAGATGGCGATGAACTACCTCCTGGTGTAAACCAACTTGCGCGTGTATATATCGTTCAAAAACGTAAGATCCACGAAGGCGATAAAATGGCTGGACGTCATGGTAACAAAGGGGTAATCTCTAGGATTCTTCCTGAAGAAGATATGCCTTACTTACCAGATGGCACACCGGTCGACATCATGTTAAACCCATTGGGTGTACCATCACGTATGAACATCGGGCAGGTGCTGGAGCTTCACTTAGGTATGGCAGCACGCGCGCTTGGCATTCATGTAGCATCGCCGGTATTCGATGGTGCTACTGAGGAAGATGTTTGGGGTACGATTGCAGAAGCTGGGATGTCCCGTGATGCAAAAACTGTCCTTTATGACGGACGTTCAGGTGAAGCATTCGATAACCGTGTGTCTGTTGGTGTCATGTATATGATTAAACTTGCACATATGGTTGATGATAAACTTCATGCTCGTTCAACTGGACCTTACTCCCTTGTTACGCAACAGCCACTTGGTGGTAAAGCGCAGTTTGGTGGACAGCGTTTCGGTGAGATGGAGGTATGGGCACTTGAAGCTTATGGTGCTGCTTATACATTACAAGAAATCCTTACCGTTAAATCAGATGATGTCGTCGGTCGTGTGAAGACTTACGAAGCGATTGTCAAGGGTGAAAATGTCCCTGAGCCTGGTGTCCCTGAATCCTTCAAAGTATTGATTAAGGAACTTCAAAGCTTAGGATTGGATGTTAAAATTCTTAATGCCGAAGACCGTGAAATTGAAATGCGTGACTTGGAAGATGAAGAAGAAGCCAACCAAGCAGACAAATTAAGCCTTGATTCAGAAACAAAAGATATGGTTGCTTCCGAAGTAGGGGCACCAGCTAAAGAATAAATTAAATATAAACACATCAATTTATATATTATCCGCTCTGACTGGCAGCAAGATGTTTCTTTTATGATCCTGCTGCCTTGTTAGAGTCTTATTGATTCAATCAACCATCATCCGGTGTAGATTGCCTGATATTAAGACGGCAATCAAGGGTTAAACCTGGAGATTAAAAGGGAGGTAGGCCCCTTGTTAGACGTTAATAATTTCGAGTATATGAAAATTGGTCTTGCTTCGCCAGACAAGATTCGTTCTTGGTCGCATGGAGAAGTTAAAAAACCAGAAACAATCAACTATCGTACGTTAAAGCCAGAAAAAGACGGTTTATTCTGTGAGAGAATTTTTGGACCTCAAAAGGACTGGGAATGTCATTGTGGAAAATATAAACGTGTTCGTTATAAAGGCGTAGTTTGTGACCGTTGTGGCGTTGAAGTCACTCGTGCTAAAGTTCGTCGTGAACGTATGGGTCATATTGAGCTGGCAGCTCCAGTTTCACACATATGGTATTTTAAAGGAATTCCGAGCCGTATGGGACTTGTTCTTGATATGTCTCCGCGTGCATTGGAAGAAGTTATTTACTTTGCATCTTACGTGGTAACTGAAACAGGCGATACAACTTTAGAGAAGAAACAGCTTCTTTCTGAAAAAGAATATCGTACATACCGTGAAAAATACGGTAAGAAGTTCCAAGCAGCGATGGGTGCGGAAGCTATTAAAAAACTTTTACAAGACATTGATACGGAAAAAGAAGTAGAGTCGTTGAAAGAAGAGCTTAAAACAGCTCAAGGACAACGCAGAACCCGTGCAATTAAACGCTTGGAAGTGCTAGAAGCATTCCGTAACTCTGGTAATGAGCCTTCATGGATGATACTAGACGTGCTACCGGTTATTCCACCGGAGCTTCGTCCAATGGTACAACTTGATGGTGGTCGTTTTGCTACATCTGATTTAAATGATTTATATCGTCGTGTTATCAACCGTAATAATCGGTTGAAAAGATTATTGGACCTTGGAGCACCAAGCATTATCGTTCAAAACGAAAAACGTATGCTTCAAGAAGCTGTCGATGCTTTAATCGATAATGGCCGTCGTGGTCGTCCAGTAACTGGACCTGGTAACCGTCCATTAAAATCTTTATCTCATATGTTAAAAGGTAAACAAGGCCGTTTCCGTCAAAATCTTCTTGGTAAACGTGTTGATTACTCTGGTCGTTCTGTTATCGTAGTTGGACCTAACTTAAAGATGTACCAATGTGGTCTGCCGAAAGAAATGGCGATTGAATTATTCAAACCATTCGTTATGAAGGAACTAGTTCAAAGAGGTTTAGCGCATAACATTAAATCTGCTAAACGTAAGATTGAACGACTATCTCCTGAAATTTGGGATGTCCTTGAAGAAGTTATTAGAGAACACCCGGTACTACTGAACCGTGCACCGACTCTTCATAGACTTGGTATTCAAGCATTTGAACCAACTCTAGTTGAAGGTCGCGCAATTCGTTTGCACCCGCTTGTATGTACAGCTTACAATGCTGACTTTGACGGTGACCAAATGGCGGTCCATGTTCCTTTATCTTCTGAAGCTCAGGCAGAGGCTCGTATGCTAATGCTTGCTGCGCAAAACATTTTGAATCCTAAAGATGGTAAACCTGTTGTTACACCTTCTCAAGATATGGTATTAGGTAACTATTACTTAACATTGGAAAGAGAAGGCGCTATCGGTGAGGGTATGATCTTTAAAGATACAAGTGAAGCGTTGCTTGCATACCAAAATGGTTATGTACACTTACATTCCCGTTGTGCTGTGCATGCATCATCACTAAATAATGAAACATTCACGGAAGAGCAAAATAGCCAACTCTTAATAACAACTGTTGGTAAATTGATCTTCAATGAAATTTTACCAAAATCATTCCCGTATATTAACGAACCAACACGTTATAATTTGGAAACAAAAACTCCAGAGAAGTATTTCGTGGAAAAAGGCGCTGATATACCTGAATTGATTAAGGCTCAACCCGCTATTGATCCATTCAAGAAAAAAATTCTTGGGAATATTATTGCGGAAGTCTTTAAACGTTTCAAAATTACCGAAACTTCTAAAATGCTTGACAGGATGAAAGATCTTGGATTCAAATATTCGACAAAAGCAGGTATTACCGTTGGTGTGGCTGATATTGTTGTTTTAAAAGAAAAACAAGAAATCATTACTGAAGCTCAAACGAAAGTAGATAACGTCCTAAAACAATTTAGACGGGGTCTAATTACGGAAGATGAGCGTTATGATCGCGTTATCTCAATCTGGAGTGCTGCTAAGGATACCATTCAGTCCAAACTTATGGACTCTCTGGACCGACGCAACCCAATCTTCATGATGAGTGACTCCGGTGCCCGTGGTAATGCATCCAACTTTACGCAGCTTGCGGGTATGCGTGGATTGATGGCCAACCCGGCTGGACGTATCATTGAATTACCGATTAAATCAAGTTTCCGTGAAGGTTTAACAGTGTTAGAGTACTTTATCTCTACACATGGTGCTCGTAAAGGTCTTGCTGATACAGCACTTAAAACAGCCGATTCCGGTTACCTTACACGCCGACTAGTTGACGTAGCTCAAGACGTTATCATTCGTGATGATGATTGTGGTACAGACCGCGGCTTGAAAATTTCTGCCTTGAGAGAGGGTACAGAAATAATCGAGCATCTAGAAGAGCGTCTAGTAGGTCGATATGCAAGAAAAGCGATTAAACATCCAGAAACAAATGAAGTGATTGTAGCTGAAAACGATCTTATCACTGAGGATCTGGCTAATTATATTGAATCTCTTGGTATTGAAACAGCATGGATTCGTTCTGCCTTTACATGTAACACTAGTCATGGTGTATGTAAAAAATGTTATGGACGTAACTTGGCTACTGGTCAAGAAGTTGAAGTGGGCGAAGCAGTTGGTATTATTGCTGCTCAATCAATCGGAGAACCAGGTACACAGTTAACGATGCGTACATTCCATACTGGTGGGGTTGCCGGAGATGATATTACTCAAGGTTTACCTCGTATCCAAGAAATATTTGAAGCGAGAAATCCTAAAGGTCAAGCTATCATTTCTGAAATCGAAGGAACAGTTGTTTCGATTAATGAAATCCGCGATAAACAACAGGAAATCGTTGTTCAAGGTGCAGTTGAATCACGCACTTATACTGCGCCGTACACAGCGCGTTTAAGGGTAGCTGTTGATACAGCCGTACGTCGAGGCGAAGAGTTAACAGAGGGTTCAATCGATCCGAAAGAATTGCTGAAAGTTACTGATGTACTTACTGTTCAGGAATACCTGCTTCATGAAGTACAAAAAGTATACCGGATGCAAGGGGTAGAAATCGGTGATAAACACATCGAGGTTATGGTTAGACAAATGATGCGTAAGGTCCGTGTGCTTGACGCTGGTGAAACTGAAGTTCTTCCAGGAACATTATTGGATGTTAACCAGTTTACAACTGCGAACACAGATGCATTACTGACTAGCAAATTACCTGCTACTGGACGTCCTGTATTACTAGGTATTACAAAAGCATCTCTAGAAACGGATTCCTTCTTGTCCGCAGCGTCATTCCAAGAAACAACTAGAGTCTTGACGGATGCAGCAATTAAAGGAAAACGTGATGAATTGCTTGGACTTAAAGAAAATGTTATCATCGGTAAACTTGTCCCTGCAGGAACAGGTATGCTTCGTTACAGAAAAGCTAACCCTGTCGTTGTTGGTGGCGAAAGCACAGATACAGTAACAGTAGATTAAATGAAATATGACCAGCTCATCATTAAAACTGAAGACCGCACTCCTTTAGTATGGAGGAGTTGAAGGATCAGAATTTATTGAGCTGGTCTCTCTTAATAAGAACGACTAACTAAATAGACGAGTGAAAACTCGCTTTATTTCTATTTTAGGCAAAGTGAATATCTTAATAGTATTATGTAAGGAAAACCTTTTGCTTAAATTAATTTTTTGAAAGAAGTTGACAGTATCCGACTAAAAGTGATACTATAGCAAAGGTGCTCCTATGTTACCCTGTAACTTTGGAGGATATGGACCATGTCTTATGAAAAAGTAATACAGGCAAAGTCAGTGATTATAGGGACGAAACAAGCAGTTAGAGCTCTGAAAAACAATTTAATTCAAGAAGTTATCATCGCTGATGATGCAGATATATACTTGACTGGGCGTGTCGTTGAGACCGCTAAAGAATTGGATGTTCCTATCACATATGTTGATTCGATGAGAATGCTTGGCAAAGCATGTGGTATTGATGTCGGAGCAGCAACTGTTGCCATTAAAAAGTAAAAATGTTTTTGCAATACTATTTGCAAAGACTTTGTTTTTACCCATTTATGAACCACCTGGATGTGTGGTACTAGAAATGAAAACGTGAAGGGAGGAAAAATGTAATGCCTACTATTAATCAATTAGTGCGTAAAGGACGCGAGTCTAAAGAGGTTAATTCAAAATCTCCAGCACTTAACAAAGGCTACAACAGCTTTAAAAAAGCACAAACTAACGTATCATCTCCGCAAAAACGTGGTGTTTGCACTCGTGTGGGTACTATGACACCGAAGAAACCAAACTCCGCGTTACGTAAATATGCGCGTGTACGTTTAACAAACGGTATCGAGGTAACAGCTTATATCCCAGGTATTGGACACAACCTACAAGAACACAGCGTGGTTCTTATCCGTGGCGGTCGTGTAAAAGATTTACCAGGGGTACGTTATCATATCGTACGTGGTGCTCTTGATACTGCAGGAGTAAATAATCGTATGCAAAGCCGTTCTAAATACGGTACTAAGCGTCCGAAAGCAGCAAAAAAATAATTTGAAACAAAAAATTAACTTTCTTGAAAGGAGGAAATATAATGCCTCGTAAAGGACCTGTAACGAAAAGAGACGTATTACCAGATCCAATTTATAATTCAAAACTTGTGACTCGCTTAATCAACAAATTAATGGTTGATGGACAAAGAGGTAAATCACAAAAAATTCTTTACTCTGCATTTGATTTAATCAAAGAACGTACTGGCAATGAACCAATCGAAGTTTTTGATCAAGCACTTAAAAACATCATGCCTGTATTAGAAGTAAAAGCACGCCGTGTGGGTGGAGCTAACTACCAAGTACCAGTTGAGGTGCGCCCAGATCGTAAATCAACTCTAGGACTTCGTTGGTTAGTAAACTACTCTCGCCTTCGTGGAGAAAAAACGATGGAAGAGCGTTTAGCTTATGAAATCATGGATGCTGCTAACAATACTGGAGCAGCTGTTAAGAAACGTGAAGATACACACAAAATGGCTGAAGCTAATAAAGCATTCGCTCATTATCGCTGGTAAGATCAATTACTATAAAATCCTTATAGAAGGAAGGAGAAAGACAAATGGCAAGAGAGTTCTCCTTAGCAAACACTCGTAATATCGGTATCATGGCTCACATCGATGCTGGTAAAACGACAACAACAGAACGTGTTCTATACTACACTGGTAAAATCCATAAAATTGGTGAAACACACGAAGGTGCTTCACAAATGGACTGGATGGAACAGGAACAAGAACGCGGAATCACGATCACATCCGCTGCAACAACTGCACAGTGGAAAGGTCACCGTGTAAACATCATCGATACACCAGGACACGTAGACTTCACAGTTGAAGTTGAACGTTCATTGCGTGTACTTGATGGAGCTGTAGCTGTACTTGATGCCCAATCAGGTGTTGAGCCTCAAACTGAAACAGTTTGGCGCCAAGCTACAACTTATGGTGTACCGCGTGTCGTATTCGTAAATAAAATGGACAAAATCGGTGCGGATTTCCTTTATTCAGTTGGAACAATCCACGATCGTCTACAAGCTAATGCTCATCCAGTTCAGTTACCAATCGGTGCTGAAGATCAATTCTCTGCAATCATTGACCTAATTGAAATGAAAGCTCATTTCTATGCTAATGATTTAGGAACTGATATCACTGTTGGTGAGATTCCTGAAGAACATCGGGAACTAGCTGAAGAATACCGTGAAAAGTTAATTGAAGCAGTTGCAGAAGTTAATGAAGACTTAATGGAAAAATACCTTGGCGGCGAAGAAATCAGCATTGCTGAATTAAAAGCAGCTATTCGTACAGCAACTGTTAACGTTGAATTCTTCCCAGTTATCTGTGGATCAGCTTTCAAAAACAAAGGTGTCCAATTAATGCTAGATAACGTTATCGACTTCCTTCCATCTCCTTTAGATGTACCTGCAATTAAAGGTACTCTTCCAGATACAGAAGAAGAAGTAGAACGCCACTCAGATGATTCTGAACCGTTCTCCGCTTTAGCGTTTAAAGTAATGACGGATCCTTACGTTGGTAAACTTACATTCTTCCGTGTGTACTCAGGTACATTAGAATCAGGATCTTATGTAATCAACTCAACTAAAGGTAAACGTGAACGTATTGGACGTATCCTTCAAATGCACGCAAACAGCCGTGAAGAAATATCAACTGTATACGCAGGAGATATTGCTGCAGCTGTAGGATTGAAAGATACTACAACTGGTGATACTCTATGTGACGACAAGAACCAAGTTATTCTTGAGTCCATGGTATTCCCAGAACCAGTTATTTCTCTTTCAGTTGAACCAAAATCGAAAGCAGACCAAGACAAAATGGGTCAAGCTTTACAAAAGCTACAAGATGAAGATCCAACATTCCGTGCGCATACTGACCAAGAAACTGGTCAAACGATTATCGCTGGTATGGGTGAACTTCACTTGGACATCCTTGTTGACCGTATGCGTCGCGAATTTAAAGTGGAAGCTAACGTTGGTGCTCCTCAAGTAGCATACCGTGAAACTTTCCGTGGTTCAGCTAAAGTTGAAGGTAAATTCGTTCGCCAATCAGGTGGTCGTGGACAATTCGGACACGTATGGATTGAATTTGGTCCAAACGAAGAAGGTAAAGGATTCGAATTTGAAAATGCTATCGTCGGTGGTGTAGTACCACGTGAATACATCCCTGCTGTACAAGCTGGATTAGTTGATTCACTTGACCGTGGTGTACTTGCTGGTTACCCGCTAGTCGACATCAAAGCAAAATTATTTGACGGTTCTTACCATGACGTTGACTCCAATGAAATGGCATTTAAAATTGCAGCATCCATGGCACTAAAAAATGCTGCTTCTAAATGTAAACCTGTTATCCTTGAACCAATTATGAAAGTAGAAGTTGTAATTCCTGAAGATTACCTAGGCGACATCATGGGAGATATCACATCTCGTCGTGGTCGTGTAGAAGGTATGGAAGCTCGCGGTAACACACAAATGGTTAAAGCGATGGTTCCACTATCTGAAATGTTCGGATATGCTACATCACTACGTTCTAACACACAAGGACGCGGAACATTCTCTATGCACTTCGATCATTATGAAGAAGTACCTAAGAGCATTTCTGAAGAAATCATCAAAAAAAATAAAGGTGAATAATTGATTTTCATCTCTTATTAAAGTATAACTATCTTATGTAAGCTGTGATGGAAGAATTAGTCTTCCTTCACAGCCCTATATACTTAATCTATTATTTATAATTTTAAGGAGGAATTCCTAATGGGAAAAGCTAAATTTGATCGTTCAAAACCGCACGTTAACGTTGGAACAATTGGTCACGTCGACCATGGTAAAACAACTCTAACTGCTGCAATCACAACTGTACTTGCTAAATCAGGTGGAGCAGAAGCTCGCGCTTATGACCAAATTGATGGTGCTCCAGAAGAAAGAGAACGTGGTATCACAATCTCTACAGCACACGTTGAGTACGAAACAGCTACTCGTCACTATGCACACGTTGACTGCCCAGGACATGCTGACTATGTTAAAAACATGATCACTGGTGCTGCACAAATGGACGGCGGAATCTTAGTAGTATCTGCTGCTGATGGCCCAATGCCACAAACTCGTGAGCACATCCTTCTTTCTCGTCAAGTAGGTGTACCATACCTAGTAGTATTCATGAACAAATGCGACATGGTTGATGACGAAGAACTTCTTGAATTAGTAGAAATGGAAATCCGTGATCTTCTATCTGAATACGAATTCCCTGGCGATGACATTCCAGTTATCAAAGGATCTGCACTAAAAGCTCTTCAAGGAGATGCTGCTTGGGAAGAAAAAATTCATGAATTAATGACAGCTGTTGACGAGTATATCCCAGAACCAACTCGTGACACTGACAAACCATTCATGATGCCAGTTGAGGATGTATTCTCTATCACTGGTCGTGGAACAGTTGCTACTGGCCGTGTTGAGCGTGGACAAGTTAAAGTCGGTGACGTTGTTGACATCATCGGTTTCAACGAAGAGTCTAAACCAACAACTGTAACAGGTGTTGAAATGTTCCGTAAGCTTCTTGATTATGCTGAAGCTGGTGACAACATCGGTGCACTACTTCGTGGTGTTGCTCGTGAAGATATCCAACGTGGACAAGTTCTTGCTAAACCAGGTACAATCACTCCACACACAAGTTTCAAAGCTGAAGTTTATGTTCTTTCTAAAGAAGAAGGTGGACGTCACACTCCATTCTTTACAAACTACCGTCCTCAGTTCTACTTCCGTACAACTGACGTAACTGGTATTTGTAACCTTCCTGAAGGCGTAGAAATGGTTATGCCTGGAGACAACATCGAAATGACTGTAGAACTAATCGCTCCAATCGCTATCGAAGAAGGTACTAAATTCTCTATCCGTGAGGGTGGACGTACTGTAGGCGCTGGCGTCGTTGCTACAATCACAGAGTAATTGATTCTTTAATGAATATTGGAAGGGACGCCTTCCGGGAAAAGCAGATGGGACGCCATCTGCTTTTTTTATTTATTAAAGACTTTTAATTTATTTCTTCTATAGTATTGCTTAAAAAGTAATTAAATTTTAAAGAGATTTTTAATGATCTTTCAGAAGAAGAAAATGGATATGAAAGACCGTGTAGAATGTACTTGTAAATACTTGTGATAGTATGTATAATAATAAAAGTGTGTTGCACAAGAAAAGTTTAAGTTTAACTTGCATTCTACTTGTGCTTTATGTATAATAGACAATGTTGGTCTTTGACTGCGATGATATGGAAGGTTGCTGACACACCCGGCCGCTTTGCCATGGCGAGTGTGTGGGAAATTTCCATTGAGAAGGTCTATTTTAAAATAGGCGAAAAGGAGGGAAAATTATGGCAAAACAAAAAATTCGTATACGTTTAAAAGCATATGATCACAGAATTCTTGATCAATCTGCTGAGAAAATTGTTGAAACTGCAAAACGTTCTGGTGCGGCTGTATCTGGTCCAATTCCATTACCTACTGAAAGATCGGTATACACGATCCTACGTGCGGTTCATAAATACAAAGATTCTCGTGAACAATTCGAAATGCGTACGCATAAACGTCTAATCGACATCGTTAATCCAACTCCACAAACAGTTGATTCATTGATGCGTTTAGATTTACCATCAGGCGTTGACATTGAAATCAAATTATAATTCATATAAATATGAACAATTACTCTAGGAGGTGTGACTTATGACCAAAGGAATCTTAGGAAGAAAAATCGGTATGACTCAAGTTTTTGCTGAAAACGGTGAACTTATCCCGGTAACAGTTATCGAAGCTGCTAATAACGTGGTTCTTCAAAAGAAAACTGTTGAAACTGATGGCTATGAAGCAGTTCAAGTTGGTTTTGAAAACAAACGTGAAAAGCTTTCTAACAAACCTGAAAAGGGACATGTTGAAAAAGCAAATACTACTCCTAAGCGCTTCATTCGCGAATTCCGCGGAACGGATCTTAATGAATATGAGATCGGTCAAGAAGTCAATGTTAGTATTTTCGCTGAAGGCGATTTAGTAGATGTAACAGGAATTTCAAAAGGTAAAGGTTTCCAAGGCTCTATCAAACGCCATGGACAATCACGCGGACCAATGTCTCATGGTTCTCGTTACCACCGTCGCCCAGGTTCAATGGGTCCTGTAGCTCCAAACCGCGTATTCAAAGGTAAACTATTACCAGGACGTATGGGTGGGGAACAAATTACTGTTCAAAACTTAGCTATCGTTAAAGTTGATGTTGAACGTAACCTACTATTGATCAAAGGTAATGTACCTGGTGCTAGAAAAGCATTGATCAAAGTAAAAACTGCTGTTAAAGCAAAGTAATTTCTGAGAAAGGAGGAGCAATAGAATGCCAAAAGTTACATTGTTCAACCAAACAGGTTCACAAGTTGGCGACATCGAATTAAATGAATCCATCTTTGGTATCGAACCTAATAATCATGTATTATTTGAAGCAATCATTATGCAACGAGCTTCCTTACGTCAAGGAACTCATAAAGTTAAAAACCGTTCTGAAGTTGCAGGCGGTGGACGTAAACCTTGGAAACAAAAAGGAACTGGACGTGCGCGTCAAGGTTCTATCCGTTCTCCACAATGGCGTGGCGGTGGCGTTGTTTTTGGACCAACTCCAAGATCTTACGCTTACAAGCTACCTAAAAAGGTACGTCGTTTAGCTATTAAATCTGCATTGTCTGCAAAGGCATTGGAAGAGAACATTTTGGTACTTGAAAGCTTGTCTTTCGAAGCTCCAAAAACAAAAGAATTTGTAGCAGTACTTAAAAACCTTTCTGTTGATACTAAAACGTTAGTCGTTACTGACGGTTTAGATGAGAAAGTTGCTCTTTCTGCACGTAACATCCCTGGTGTTACTGTAGTGGAAGCTGTTGGTCTTAATGTTCTTGATGTTGTTTCACACAACAAATTGATCTTGACTAAATCAGCTGTCGAAAAAGTAGAGGAGGTGCTTGCATAATGGATGCACGCGATATCATTAAGCGCCCCGTAATCACTGAACGCTCTTCAGACATAATGGCTGAGAAAAAATATACTTTTGAAGTTGATGTTAGAGCTAACAAAACTCAAGTTAAAGATGCTGTTCAAGAAATTTTCGGCGTTAAAGTTGAGAAAGTTAACATCATGAACTACAAAGGTAAATTTAAACGTATGGGCAAACATGCAGGCTATACTAACAAGCGCCGTAAAGCTATTGTTAAATTAACTGCTGACAGCAAAGAAATCGAGCTATTCGAGGCTTAATTCATTAGAGAAGGAGGGAAATACAAATGGCGATTAAGAAGTATAAACCTACCTCTAACGGTCGACGTAATATGACAACTTCCGATTTTGCTGAGATTACTACAGACAAACCGGAAAAATCATTACTTGCTCCTTTACACAGCAAAGGCGGCCGTAATAACCAAGGTAAGTTAACAGTTCGTCATCAAGGTGGCGGCCACAAGCGTCAATACCGTATCATCGATTTCAAACGGAATAAAGATGGTATACCTGGACGCGTTGCTACTATTGAGTACGATCCAAATCGTTCTGCAAACATTGCATTAATTAATTATGTTGATGGAGAAAAACGTTATATCCTAGCTCCGAAAAACCTAGAAGTAGGTTTGGAAATCATGTCAGGTCCAGAAGCTGACATTAAAGTGGGTAACGCTCTTCCTCTTATTAACATTCCAGTTGGTACAGTAATTCATAACATCGAACTTAAACCAGGAAAAGGTGGACAATTAGTCCGTTCAGCAGGAACATCTGCTCAAGTACTTGGTAAAGAAGGTCGTTATGTACTTGTACGTTTAAACTCAGGTGAGGTTCGTATGATTCTTGCTACTTGCCGTGCTACAATCGGTCAAGTTGGTAACGAACAACATGAACTTATCAACATTGGTAAAGCTGGTCGTAATCGTTGGTTAGGCAAACGCCCAACTGTTCGTGGATCAGTAATGAACCCGAATGATCACCCACACGGTGGTGGTGAAGGTAAATCTCCAATCGGACGTAAATCACCAATGTCTCCATGGGGTAAACCAACTCTTGGATTCAAAACTCGTAAGAAGAAAAATAAATCCGATAAATTTATCGTACGTCGTCGTAAAAAATAACGGGATTGACCTACGGTTCATATATAGAACCGTAGAACAGTCACGAAGGGAGGTACTCGCATGGGTCGTAGCTTAAAAAAAGGGCCTTTTGTTGATGATCATTTATTGGTAAAAGTTGAAAAATTAAATGAAGCTGACAAGAAACAGGTAGTAAAAACTTGGTCTCGTCGCTCAACAATCTTCCCGCAATTCATCGGACATACAATCGCTGTTTATGACGGTCGTAAGCATGTGCCGGTTTATGTAACAGAAGATATGGTAGGTCACAAACTAGGCGAATTCGCGCCTACACGCACTTATAAAGGTCACGCAAGTGATGACAAGAAAACAAGACGTTAATGAGAGGAGGGCATCTCATGCAAGCAAAAGCTGTCGCTAAAACAGTTCGTATTGCTCCTCGTAAAGTGCGTTTAGTCGCAGATTTAATTCGAGGAAAACAAGTAGGTGAAGCAGTGGCGATTCTTCGCTTAACACCAAAATCTGCTTCTCCAGTCGTAGAAAAAATTCTGAAATCTGCTATCGCAAATGCAGAACATAACTACGAAATGGATATTAATAACCTAGTCGTTTCAGAGGCATACGTTAACGAAGGACCAACATTAAAACGTTTCCGTCCTCGCGCTCAAGGTCGTGCGAGTGCAATAAACAAACGTACTAGTCATATTACAATCGTTGTATCAGAAAAGAAGGAGGGGTAATCTGTGGGTCAAAAGGTAAATCCTATCGGTTTGCGTATCGGAATCATTCGTGATTGGGAATCCAAATGGTACGCTGATAAAGACTACGCTACTCTTTTGCATGAAGACATTAAAGTTCGTGAATATATCGCGAAACGCTTAAGTGATGCTTCTGTATCCAAGGTTGAAATCGAACGTGCTGCTAACCGCATCAATGTATCAGTTCACACTGCTAAACCAGGAATGGTTATCGGTAAGGGCGGTACTGAAGTTGAAGCACTTCGTAAAGCTTTGAACCAGCTAACTGGCAAAAGAGTTCATATTAATATCATTGAAATTAAAAGAGCAGATCTTGACGCAAAATTGGTTGCTGAAAACATCGCTCGTCAATTAGAAAACCGTGTTTCATTCCGTCGTGCTCAAAAACAAGCTATTCAACGCACTATGCGTTCTGGCGCAAAAGGAATCAAAACACAAGTTTCTGGTCGTCTTGGCGGTGCTGATATTGCTCGTGCTGAACACTACAGCGAAGGAACAGTTCCACTTCACACACTTCGTGCTGACATAGATTATGCTCATGCTGAAGCAGATACTACTTACGGGAAGCTAGGCGTGAAAGTTTGGATCTACCGTGGAGAAGTTCTTCCTACTAAGAAGAAATCTGAGGAAGGAGGAAAATAATATGTTATTGCCAAAACGCGTAAAATACCGTCGTGAACATCGCGGTAAGATGAGAGGGATGGCTAAGGGCGGCACTGAAGTTCATTTTGGAGAATTTGGACTTCAAGCTCAAGAAGCTTCTTGGATCACTAACCGTCAAATCGAGGCAGCTCGTATTGCGATGACTCGTTACATGAAACGTGGAGGAAAAGTTTGGATTAAGATTTTCCCAAGCAAACCTTACACTGCAAAACCGCTTGAAGTACGGATGGGTTCCGGTAAAGGTGCTCCTGAAGGTTGGGTAGCAGTAGTTAAGCCGGGCAAAGTATTGTTTGAAATCTCTGGTGTATCTGAAGAGGTGGCAAGAGAAGCATTGCGCCTTGCAGCACACAAACTTCCAATCAAATGTAAGTTTGTAAAAAGAGAGGAAATTGGTGGTGAAACAAATGAAAGCTAATGAAATCAAAGATCTAACCACTGCTGAAATTGAACAAAAACTAAAATCTCTTAAAGAAGAACTATTTAATCTTCGTTTCCAGTTAGCTACTGGACAACTTGAAAATACAGCTCGCATCCGTGAAGTTCGCAAATCGATTGCTCGTATGAAAACAGTTGTTCGTCAAAGAGAGATCGGTGTCACTAATCGATAATGAATGGAGGTTTGCAGAATGAGCGAACGCAACCAACGCAAAATCTACACTGGCCGCGTAGTATCCGATAAAATGGATAAAACAGTAACAGTTGTTGTAGAAACCTATAAAAAGCATTCTTTATACGGTAAACGCGTGAAATACTCTAAAAAGTTAAAAGCTCATGACGAGCTAAATGAAGCGAAAGCTGGCGACGTAGTACGTATTATGGAAACTCGTCCACTTTCAGCTACAAAACGCTTCCGTCTTGTAGAAGTAGTAGAAAAAGCAGTAATTATTTAATATAGTTCGGATTAAGCTAATTCCGAAGGGAGGTACCGTACATGATTCAACAAGAATCTCGTTTAAAAGTCGCTGACAATTCAGGTGCTCGTGAAGTACTAACAATTAAAGTCCTAGGTGGTTCTGGCCGTAAATATGCTAACATCGGTGATGTTATCGTTTGTACAGTTAAACAGGCAACACCAGGAGGCGTTGTTAAAAAAGGTGAAGTCGTTAAGGCTGTTGTTGTCCGTACAAAACGTGGTATGCGTCGTCCTGACGGTTCTTACATTCGTTTTGATGAAAACGCATGTGTAATTATCCGTGACGATAAGAGCCCACGTGGAACTCGTATTTTTGGACCTGTTGCTCGTGAATTACGTAACAATAGTTTCATGAAGATCGTTTCTCTAGCTCCAGAAGTTCTATAATATGTAAAATTTGTATAAAGCCTTTCAAGGAGGTGCCAAGCTAATGCATGTTAAAAAAGGTGACAAAGTCGTAGTCATCTCTGGTAAGGACAAAGGCAAACAAGGAACAATTCTTGAAGCATATCCGAAACAAAATCGTGTGCTTGTTGAAGGAATTAACATCGTGAAAAAGCATTCCAAGCCATCTCAAATTAATCCACAAGGTGGAATTATTAGCAGAGAAGCTGCAATTCACGTATCCAATGTAATGCCACTTGATCCAAAATCAGGTAAACCGACTCGTGTTGGATATAAGATTGAAAATGGTAAAAAAGTACGCGTAGCTAAAATATCAGGTGAAACTTTAGATAAATAAGTCATAAATGAAGGGAGGTACACTAAGCAATGAGCCGCCTTAAAGAAAAATTCAAAAGTGAAATTACACCATCATTGATGGGTAAATTCAACTATCAATCAGTAATGCAAGTACCAAACATTGAGAAAATCGTTATTAATATGGGTGTTGGTGACGCAGTATCTAACTCAAAAGCTTTAGATACAGCTGTTGAAGAACTTACACTTATCACTGGTCAAAAACCAGTTGTAACAAAAGCTAAAAAATCAATCGCAGGCTTCCGTTTGCGTGAAGGTATGCCTATCGGAGCGAAAGTTACATTACGTGGAGAACGTATGTATCAATTCCTTGATAAGCTAGTATCAGTATCTTTACCACGTGTACGTGATTTCCGCGGCGTTTCAAAGAAATCTTTTGACGGACGTGGGAACTATACATTAGGTGTTAAAGAACAACTTATCTTCCCTGAGATTGATTACGATAAAGTGAGCAAAGTTCGTGGTATGGATATCGTTATCGTAACGACTGCCAACACTGACGAAGAAGCTCGTGAACTACTTACTCAAGTTGGAATGCCGTTCCAAAAGTAATCTCTAAATAAAGGGAGGCGAAATCGTGGCTAAAAAGTCTATGATCGTAAAGCAAAAACGCGAACAAAAGTTTAAAGTACAAGAATATACACGTTGCGAACGTTGCGGACGTCCACATTCTGTATTACGTAAATTTAAGCTTTGTCGTATTTGTTTCCGCGAACTTGCATATAAAGGACAAATTCCTGGCGTTAAAAAAGCTAGCTGGTAAAACCCGAGTTTGGGAAGGAGGTAAAATATAATGGTCATGACAGATCCTATTGCAGATATGCTTACTCGCATCCGTAATGCGAATATGGTTCGTCACGAAAAACTAGAAGTTCCTGCTTCAAAGATCAAGAAAGAAATTGCTGAGATCTTAAAGCGTGAAGGCTTCGTACGTGACTTTGAATTAATCGAAGACAACAAACAAGGTATCATCCGTATCTTCTTAAAATACGGTGCAAACAACGAACGTGTTATCACTGGTCTAAAACGTATCAGCAAACCTGGTTTGCGTGTATATGCAAAAACTGGAGAAGTACCACGCGTTTTAAACGGTTTAGGTATCGCAGTTGTTTCTACTTCTCACGGAGTTTTAACTGACAAGGAAGCTCGCTCTAAACAAGTTGGCGGAGAAGTTTTAGCATACGTTTGGTAATACATTTTCACAAGAATGGAGGTGCACAATATGTCTCGTATAGGTAAAAAACCTATTGAAATCCCTGCAGGTGTAACAGTTACTGTTAACGGAAGTGAAGTAACTGTAAAAGGACCTAAAGGTGAATTATCTAGATCATTTAGTCCTGATCTTACAATCGTTGTTGAAGAGAACGTGGTAACTGTTACACGCCCGTCTGACGAGAAGACTCACCGTTCTTTACACGGTACTACTCGCGCACTTATCTCTAACATGGTTGAAGGTGTATCAAAAGGATTTGTAAAATCACTTGAACTTATTGGGGTTGGGTACCGTGCGCAAAAGCAAGGTACTAAGCTTATCCTTAACGTAGGATATTCTCACCCTGTAGAAATAGAACCAGAAGCTGGTGTTGAAGTCGAAGTTCCTTCTAATACAAAAGTAATTATTAAAGGTGCTAGCAAAGAACGTGTAGGAGCTCTTGCAGCTAATATCCGTGATGTTCGCCCACCTGAACCGTATAAAGGTAAAGGTATTCGTTACGAAGGCGAATTCGTTCGTCGTAAAGAAGGTAAAACTGGTAAGTAATGCCGCATAAGTAAACGAAAGGAGTGACGTAAATGATTACGAAGCTTGATAAAAATGCTACTCGTCAGAAAAGACATGCACGTGTGCGTGCAAAGCTTTCTGGAACAGAAGCTCGTCCTCGTTTAAATGTGTTTCGTTCAAACAAACACATTTACGCACAATTAATTGACGATGCAAAAGGCGTAACATTAGCAAGTGCTTCAACTCTTGATAAAGAGATCGGTATCGAAGCTAGTAGCAATGCTGAAGCAGCTCAAAAAGTTGGCGAACTTATTGCGAAACGTGCTGTTGAAAAAGGTTTCAAAGCTGTGGTATTTGACCGCGGTGGTTACCTCTTCCATGGTCGTGTTAAAGCATTGGCTGACGCTGCTCGTGAAAACGGCTTAGAATTTTAATGGATAAGGAGGGACATAAACAGATGCGTAGCATTGATCCTAATAAATTAGAACTTGAAGAACGCGTAGTTACAGTAAATCGTGTAGCTAAAGTTGTTAAAGGCGGACGTCGTTTCCGTTTCACTGCACTAGTAGTTGTAGGTGATAAAAACGGTCATGTTGGATTTGGTACTGGTAAAGCTCAAGAAGTTCCGGATGCAATCCGTAAAGCTATTGAGGACGCTAAGAAAAATCTAATTACTGTACCAATGGTTGGAACTACAATTCCTCACCTTGTGAACGGACGCTATGGCGCAGGTCACATTCTATTGAAACCAGCTTCTGAAGGTACAGGAGTAATTGCTGGTGGTCCTGTTCGTGCGGTACTTGAATTAGGCGGAGTTAGCGATATCTTGTCTAAATCACTAGGTACTAACACACCTATTAATATGGTTCGCGCAACAATCGAAGGATTGAAGCAATTGAAACGTGCTGAAGACGTAGCTAAGTTACGTGGAAAATCAGTACAAGAACTGTTAGGATAAGGAGGGAAATCAAATTATGGCTAATAAATTAGAAATTACCCTCACTCGCAGCTTGATTGGTCGTCCTGAAGATCAACGTGTTACAGTTAACACTTTGGGTTTACGTAAAATGCATCAAACGGTTGTTCATGATGATAACCCTGCGATTCGCGGTATGATTACCAAAGTTGCTCATCTTGTTACTGTAAAAGAACAATAAAATAATTTTTAACTTAACAAGGAGGTGCCAACATGAAACTTCATGAGTTAAAAGCTGCAGAAGGTTCTCGTAAAGAACGTAAACGTAAAGGTCGCGGTATTGGATCTGGTAACGGTAAAACAGCAGGTAAAGGTCACAAAGGACAAAACGCTCGTTCCGGCGGCGGTGTACGCCTTGGATTTGAAGGGGGACAAACTCCTCTATTCAGACGTTTACCTAAACGTGGATTTACCAACATTAACCGTAAAGACTATGCTATCGTGAATCTTGATACGTTAAATCTTTTCGAAGACGGTACTGAAGTAACACCAGCTCTATTACTTGAGACTGGTATTGTAAGTAAAGAAAAAGCAGGAATCAAAATTCTTGCAAAAGGAAGCATTGAGAAAAAGCTTACTGTTAAAGCTCACAAATTCTCTTCTACTGCTAAAGAAGCTATCGAAGCTGCTGGCGGTAATACAGAGGTGATCTAATGTTTCGCACGATCTCCAATTTTATGCGCGTGGGTGAAATAAGGAATAAGATTATTTTTACCCTTCTAATGTTAATCGTCTATCGCATCGGTACATTTATTCCTGTGCCGCATGTGAATGCCGATTTTCTCGCTGCACAGGACCAGCTAAGCGTCATAGGTCTTTTAAATACCTTTGGCGGCGGGGCACTTCAAAACTTCTCTATTTTAGCGATGGGTATTATGCCGTATATCACGGCATCTATTATCGTTCAACTATTACAGATGGATGTTGTACCAAAGTTCACTGAATGGTCTAAACAAGGAGAAGCAGGGCGCCGTAAATTAGCTCAATTCACGCGGTACTTCACTATTATACTCGGATTTATCCAAGCTTTTGGTATGTCTTATGGGTTCAATAATATGTCAGGTGGCCAATTGATTGAAAATCCTGGAATTGCAACATACTTGCTTATTGCGACTGTCTTAACGGCAGGAACAGCTTTTCTTTTGTGGTTAGGAGAGCTGATCACTGCTAAAGGTGTAGGTAATGGGATTTCTATCATAATCTTTGCTGGTATCGTGGCTAGTTTGCCAAATACGGCAAACCAGATCTACGCACAACAGTTCGAAAATGCTGGAGATCAATTATTTTTACGAATAATAACTATTGTCCTTATTGTTTTAGCAGTATTAGCAATCGTGGTTGCTGTTATTTTTATTCAGCAGGCATTGCGTAAAATTCCTATTCAGTATGCCAAGCGTGCTGCGGTAGGTCGTACACAAATGGGTGGCCAGTCTACACATTTACCATTGAAAGTAAATGCTGCGGGGGTTATTCCGGTAATCTTTGCAATGGCATTTCTTATCACCCCAACTACAATCGCTTCTTTTTTTGGAAAGAACAGTGTTACTAGTTGGATTACAGAACATCTTGTTTATACCAATCCAATTGGTATGATCATATATGTTGCTCTTATCATTGCTTTTGCGTATTTTTATGCATTCATTCAGGTTAATCCTGAACAAATGGCTGAGAATTTGAAAAAGCAAGGTGGCTATGTGCCAGGGATTCGTCCAGGTAAGAGTACACAAGAATATTTAACACGTGTTTTATACCGTCTAACGTTTGTTGGTTCTATATTCTTAGCAGTCATCGCCGTTTTACCGGTATTTTTCATAAAGCTTGCTGATCTTCCTCAATCTGCACAGATTGGTGGAACTAGTTTACTAATCGTTGTAGGGGTAGCCCTTGATACGATGAAACAGCTAGAGTCACAACTTGTGAAAAGACACTATAAAGGTTTTATAAAGTAATGAGTTTTGGGAACAACATGTTCCCTTTACCCATTATAGAGTTTGAGGGGGAAGAAAATTGAATCTAGTGTTAATGGGTCTGCCGGGTGCTGGTAAGGGTACTCAAGCCGAACAAATCGTAGAAAAATATAATATCCCTCATATTTCTACTGGAGATATGTTCCGAACAGCTATCAAAGATGGAACAGAATTAGGTCTAAAGGCAAAATCATTCATGGACAAAGGCGAATTGGTACCTGATGAAGTTACCATCGGCATTGTACGTGAGCGTTTAAGCAAGGAGGACTGCCTAAAAGGATTTTTGCTTGATGGATTCCCACGTACTGTGGCACAAGCAGAAGCACTTGAAAGCATCCTTACTGATTTAGATCGCAAAATAAATTTTGTCATTAATATCGATGTGGATAAAAGCATCTTAATGGAAAGATTGACAGGACGTCGTATTTGCAAATCATGTGGTGCGACATATCATCTTGTATTCAATCCTCCTGCTAAAGATGATGTATGCGACCGCTGTGGCGGAGAATTATATCAACGTGCTGACGATAATGAAGAAACGGTTCAAAATCGCTTAGATGTGAATTTGAAACAAACTAAGCCACTTCTTGATTTCTACGGAGAAAAAGGATACTTGGTAAACATTAACGGACAGCAAGATATTAATAAGGTATTTGAAAACATTGATGTGTTACTTGGTGCTTTGCAAAATTAATCATCGTATTGATTTATGAAATTCATACCATTTTTACAACTTACTAGTTAAACTTGGTGCATTCCTTTAATACAAAGGGTATAATGGATTTCGCTAGAGCATTCTCACATTTATTAATCAGGTTCTTGTACTTGGTATTCCCTGAATTGGGCGATTACTTTATAAGTAATCTTCATGGACATATCCGGTCGGCAAAATTGATGAAGAAATGCAGTGACTCTATTAGGATTCCTAAAGAGTCATGATATAGAGGGTTGAAAGAAGCTATGTCAGGCGTGCGCCTTTCAAACATCTCCCATGCTATTCAAACCTATGTCGAGACTAATTGCTTCTCTATTTTGAGAGTATGTCGGTCACGGAATCGGTCAAGACTTACATGAGGACCCATAAATTCCTCATTTCGGTCCAACTGATAAAGGTCCTCAGTTAAAGCCTGGTTCTACAAAATGGTGAATACTTGATGCAGAATTGTATGACTTTTGAGGATAATTGGACTGGAGTAATGTTGACGGAAAGATGTGTACCTTTAATAGGTTCACGCATAGAGAAGGGAGAATCACTTTAATGGCGAAAGATGATGTAATTGAAGTAGAAGGCACAGTACAAGAGACTTTGCCAAATGCAATGTTTAAGGTAGAATTAGAAAATGGTCATACTGTTTTAGCTCATGTATCCGGTAAAATTCGTATGCACTTTATTCGCATTTTGCCTGGAGATAAAGTTACGGTTGAGCTTTCCCCGTATGATCTAACTCGCGGCAGAATCACATACCGGTTTAAATAATCCGGTTACGCTCCGATCTGTATAAGGAGGTTAGATAGCAATGAAAGTCAGACCATCAGTCAAACCAATCTGCGAAAAGTGTAAAGTTATCCGCAGAAAAGGTAAAGTTATGGTTATTTGCGAAAACCCTAAACATAAACAAAAACAAGGCTAAATAGAAGGAGGTGCACTCAAGCATGGCACGTATTGCTGGAGTAGATATTCCCCGTGACAAACGTATTGTTATCTCATTAACATATATATATGGTATTGGAAAACAAACAGCGATTAAAGTTCTTGCAGAAGCTGGTGTTTCTGAAGAAACTCGCGTTCGTGACTTAACGGAAGACGAATTGAACAAAATTCGTGATATCATTGACAAGTTAAAAGTAGAAGGCGACCTTCGTCGTGAAATTTCCCTTAACATTAAACGTCTAATGGAAATCGGTTCTTACCGTGGTTTACGTCACCGTCGTGGACTTCCTGTTCGTGGACAAAATACAAAAAACAATGCTCGTACGCGTAAAGGACCTCGTCGTACTGTAGCTAACAAGAAAAAATAATTAGTAAAGGAGGTTACTTTTCATGGCACGTAAAACTAATACACGTAAACGTCGTGTGAAAAAGAATATAGAAACTGGTATTGCACATATTCGTTCAACATTCAATAACACAATCGTTACGATCACTGACTCTCATGGTAATGCTATTTCTTGGTCAAGTGCTGGAGCTTTAGGTTTCCGTGGATCTCGTAAATCTACGCCATTCGCTGCACAAATGGCTGCTGAAACAGCTGCTAAAACATCAATTGAACATGGTATGAAAACTCTTGAAGTTACAGTTAAAGGACCTGGTGCTGGACGTGAGGCTGCTATTCGTGCACTTCAAGCTGCTGGCCTAGAAGTAACTGCAATTAAAGATGTAACTCCAGTTCCACATAACGGATGCCGTCCACCAAAACGTCGCCGTGTTTAATTTTTCTGTATAGATTTTGTATTCCTGTCAATAATGGGATATAATACTAAGTTTGCGTTCTTACAGAAGATTAATTTTCAGTTGTTGCGCACAGCGGGAACGTATACATGGGGAATTTCGGTTTAAGTGACATGTTTACTTACCGGGGTTTTGACGTTTTGAAGGAGGGTTTATTGATGATCGAAATAGAAAAACCAAAAATCGAAACGGTTGAAATCAACGACGATACCAAATTCGGTAAATTCGTCGTAGAGCCACTAGAGCGTGGGTATGGTACTACATTGGGTAACTCCTTACGTCGTATCCTTTTATCCTCACTCCCAGGTGCTGCTGTCACAGCTATACAAATTGATGGAGTGCTACATGAGTTCTCAACAATTGAAGGCGTCGTAGAGGATGTTACATCTATCATTCTTAATGTGAAAAAACTAGCTCTAAAGATTTACTCTGATGAAGAGAAGACGCTAGAAATTGACGTTCAAGGTGACGGAGTCATTACGGCTGCTGATATCACTCATGATAGTGATGTAGAAATTCTTAATCCGGATTTATATATTGCTACAATCGGTAAAAACGGTCATATGCGTATGCGTTTATCTGCACGTCGCGGCCGCGGCTACACTCCTGCTGTTCAAAACAAGAGAGAAGATCAGCCAATTGGTGTAATTCCAATCGATGCTCTTTACACTCCAGTTTCACGAGTATCTTTCCAAGTTGAAAATACACGTGTTGGACAGTTGTCTAACTTTGACAAGTTAACGTTCGATGTTTGGACTGATGGCAGTACGGGTCCGCAAGAAGCGGTAGCACTTGGAGCTAAGATTTTAACAGAGCATTTAAATATCTTTGTTGGGTTAACTGACGAAGCTCAAAATGCTGAAATCATGGTTGAAAAAGAAGAGGATCAAAAAGAAAAAGTTCTTGAGATGACGATCGAAGAATTAGACCTTTCTGTTCGTTCTTATAACTGCTTGAAACGTGCTGGAATCAATACCGTTCAAGAGCTTGCTCACAAAACGGAAGAAGATATGATGAAAGTTCGTAATCTAGGCCGTAAATCACTTGAAGAAGTGAAAGCGAAACTAGAAGAATTAGGCTTAGGTCTTCGTAAAGACGACTGATAACATGGCGGAATCATCCATTATGTTGTGAGCCTTGTAATAGACACACAATATAGAACTTCAACAAAGGAGGGAATCTCTAATGGGTTACAGAAAGTTAGGACGCACTAGCGCACAACGTAAAGCATTACTTCGTGATTTAGCTACGGATCTTATTATCCATGAGCGCATTGAAACTACTGAAGCACGTGCAAAAGAATTACGTTCTGTAGTAGATAAAATGATCACTCTTGGTAAACGTGGTGACTTGCATGCACGCCGTCAAGCTGCAGCATTCATCCGTAACGAAATCGCTGACGCTGAGAATGGTACAGATGCCCTTCAAAAGCTATTCAGTGACGTTGCTCCACGTTATGAAGAACGTCAAGGCGGATACACTCGTATCATGAAAGTTGGTCCACGCCGCGGTGACGGTGCACCAGTCGTGGTTATTGAATTAGTTTAATAACAACGATGAAAAAGGGCAGGACAAATGAATATACTCACTTGTTCTTTGCCCTTTTTCTTTTTTTATAGAAATTCTGTTTTTTTAGAAATTCGCATTGAGTGTTACGATGGCTGGCGGAACCTGTTCTACAGGGAGCCTTCACGTCTAGCTCAAGCATCCCTTCCCGCTTTTTATAAGCGATTATAAGATAACCTGTTTTTCGTAACAGGCCCGCTGTAAGTCGCTCTTAATTTACCGAAAATTCTTTCGGTGGAAGGGGTGCGACGTTTTTTTATATTTTCAGAAGAATAAATACTGATATTTCATTGTTTATTTATGTTAATTCAGCAGAGTTAAGATAAGATGAGTGCAGTCGAGGATGAGGAGGGCCACATGGGGAAGAAGCTGGTTTCTTTAGAGAATATTATTTTTAGATATGAGGGTCAGTCTCGAAACGCCTTAGATGATGTTTCTTTTGATATTTATCAAGGGGAGTGGCTTGCGATCGTTGGCCATAATGGTTCCGGCAAGTCGACATTAGCGAAGTTATTGAATGGTCTTCAGTTCGCCCACTCAGGTACGATTATGATTAATGATCAAATATTGACGGAAGAAACCGTTTGGGATGTACGCCAGAAAATTGGCATGGTTTTTCAAAATCCAGATAATCAATTTGTAGGCACTACAGTTCAGGATGATGTGGCTTTTGGTTTAGAAAACGCCGGTGTTTCTCAGCAGGTTATGGTGGAGCGTGTTCATGGTGCGCTGAATAAGGTTAAAATGAATGCCTTTCTTAATCAAGAGCCGCACCATCTATCCGGCGGTCAAAAGCAACGAGTGGCCATAGCAGGTGTCATTGCCTTACAGCCAGATATCATCATCTTAGATGAAGCAACCTCTATGCTTGACCCAAGAGGCCGTGAAGAAGTGCTTGAAACTGTGAGAGAATTAAAACAGGAAAATGAGATTACAGTTATATCGATTACCCATGATCTTGAGGAAGCTGCGAAAGCTGATCGTATGATAGTCATGAATCAAGGTCAGTTATATCGCGAAGGGCCTCCTCAAGATATTTTTGAATTAGAGGAAGAATTAATAGCTCTTGGTCTAGATATTCCCTTTTCGGTAAAACTAACTAAAGAGTTGCAAAAAAATGGTGTTCGTGTTGTGAATGGGCATTTGACAGAGGAAGAGTTGGTGAAGGATTTATGCGAATTACACTCGATGATGTAGAATACCGCTATCAGGTCAATACTCCCTTTGAACATCTAGCCCTTCATGATGTTAATATTTCAATGGAATCGGGAACCTATACTGCAATAATAGGCCATACAGGCTCAGGTAAATCAACGTTACTGCAGCATTTAAATGCTCTTTTAAAACCGACTAAGGGGCGAGTCTTCATTGGAGACCGGACGATAGAAGCCGGAAAAAAAGAAAAGTTATTACGGCCGATTAGACAAAAGGTCGGTATTGTTTTTCAGTTTCCGGAACACCAGCTATTTGATGAAACCGTTGAAAAGGATATATGTTTCGGGCCAATGAATTTTGGGGTTTCTGAAGTAGAAGCTAAGAAATTAGCAAGGAAAGCCATTGTACAAGTTGGACTAAGTGAGGATATCCTGGTAAAATCTCCATTCGACTTATCCGGTGGTCAAATGCGACGGGTAGCCATAGCAGGTGTACTGGCTATGGAACCTGAAGTATTGGTACTAGATGAGCCTACAGCCGGACTTGATCCACGAGGACGGAAAGAGATTATGGATATGTTTTATGATTTGCATAAAGTTCGCGGCATTTCAACGATTCTGGTGACTCATAGCATGGAGGATGCAGCTAAGTATGCGGATGACATCGTTATCATGCACCAGGGTACGGTGTTCAAAAAAGGAACTCCTCAGGAGATTTTTTCCCAACCTGAGCAGTTGCTAGAGCTTGGTCTGGATGTACCTGATACGGTCCGTTTTCAACTCAAGCTTCAGAAGGAACTAGGTGTTCGTTTTGATCACCCTTGTCTTAATATCGGGGATTTAGCGATAGAAATCGATAAAGCGATGAAACGGGGGAACCGCTAATGCTGGATAAAATGATTATCGGGCGTTATGTCCCTTCTGACTCTGTGATGCATAAAATGGACCCGAGGGCTAAGCTACTCTTGGTATTCCTGTTTGTCTGTGTCGTTTTTTTGGCGAATAATGTCGTTTCATACTCTTTGCTTGCTGTATTTACTGTAATGTTGATTAGTCTTTCTAAGATTCCGCTTCGCTATCTTTATAATGGATTAAAACCTATCTTTTTCTTAATCGTCTTTACATTCTTACTGCATATCTTGTTTACGAAAGAAGGAGAAGTCCTTTTTAAATATGGCTGGTTTGAAATTTACGAAGGTGGCTTGATTCAAGGGTTATTTATATCCTTAAGGTTTACCTTACTAATTCTGGTTACGTCTCTATTAACGTTGACGACAACCCCGATATCCATTACTGATGGAATGGAGGAGTTGTTGGGGCCCTTAAAAAAATGGAAGATGCCGGTTCATGAACTAGCATTGATGATGTCCATTGCCCTTCGATTCATTCCAACGCTAATGGAAGAAACCGAAAAAATCATGAAGGCACAAACAGCAAGGGGAGTTGACTTTTCATCAGGTCCAATAAAGGATAGGGTTAAATCGATAGTACCGCTGCTTGTCCCATTATTTGTGAGCTCGTTCAAACGGGCAGAAGAATTGGCAACAGCCATGGAATCCAGAGGATACCGTGGTGGGGAAGGCCGTACAAAATACCGTCAATTAAGTTGGAAGACTAGTGACAGCCTGTTGATGGTCTCTCTATGTGCTCTTGCGGTCATGTTATTTTTATTACGTTCATAATAAGGAAGAGTACTATATGCCAAAATATAAATGTGTGATTGCTTATGATGGCACAGATTTCGCTGGTTATCAGGTGCAACCTGAGAAACGAACGATACAAAGTGAATTTGAGGAAGTCCTAGCCAAAATGCATAAGGGTGAAATTGTAAAAGTGACAGCTTCAGGCCGGACAGATTCAGGGGTTCATGCAAAGGGTCAGGTCATTCATTTTGAATCACCCCTTACATTTCCTACTGAAAATTGGGTAAAGGCGTTCAGCGCCCTTCTTCCAAGCGATATCGTCGTTTTGGAAGTCGATATTGTGTCTGCAGATTTTCATGCAAGGTTCCATACGACTGGCAAGGAGTACCGATATATTATTGCCCGTTCAAAACTGCAGGATCCGTTTCAACGCAATTACGCCTATCATTATCCTTATTCATTAGATGAAAAGGCAATGAGGGAAGCAATTTCCTATTTAATAGGGACCCATGACTTTACAAGTTTTTGTTCGGCAAAAACAGAAGTGGTCGATAAAGTCCGAACTATTCAAGAAATGGATTTTAATGAGACTGATGGATTTATGGTTTTTCGCTTTGTTGGAGAAGGCTTTCTGTATAATATGGTGCGTATCTTAGTTGGGACGCTTCTAGAAGTCGGGAGGGGCAAAATAGCACCTCAAGATATAATTGGGATATTGGACAAGAAAGACCGCAGTTTTGCTGGGAAAACAGCACCAGGTCATGGACTGTATTTATGGAAAGTATTTTACAAATAAAAATATTTTAAGTGTGATACCAGTTTTTTTACAAGTGACAAAATGGTTAAGATCAATAGTAAAGCGGGTTGAGGCGATACTGATCTTTTCGCTGACTTGTAGAAAGTGTTTTATAGACAACTTATCCTAGTGTAACATTCCCTTGACAATGAAACTGGGAGAAGTTAATATAATATGGTATGTATTTTAATCCCACGATAAGCCCCGGAAGTTTATTGTGATTGAAAATAAATATAAAAAATTAAAAAGTTTTTTAGGAGGTTAACCATGCGTACGACATTTATGGCGAAAGCTAATGAAGTAGAACGTAAATGGTATGTGATTGACGCTGAAGGCAAAACTTTGGGTCGCCTTTCTACTGAAGTAGCATCCATCTTACGTGGTAAACATAAACCAACTTTTACACCAAACATTGACACTGGTGATCATGTAATTTTGATCAATGTTGAAAAAATCCATTTGACTGGTAAAAAATTGACTGACAAAATTTATTACCGTCACACTATGCATCCAGGCGGTCTTAAAACTAGAACTGCTCTTGAAATGCGTACAAACTACCCTGAGAGAATGCTTGAACTTGCTATCAAAGGTATGCTTCCAAAGAATTCTCTTGGTCGTCAAATCTATAAAAAATTACACGTATACGCTGGAGCTGAGCACCCACACGCTGCTCAACAACCAGAAGTATACGAATTACGCGGATAATTACTAAGGAGGTTACTATCTTGGCACAAGTTCAATATTATGGTACTGGTCGCCGTAAGAGCTCAGTAGCTCGTGTACGTTTAGTACCAGGCGAAGGTCGCATCGTTATTAACGGTCGTGACATTAATGAATATATTCCTTTCGCAGCATTACGTGAAGTTGTTAACCAACCACTAGTTGCAACAGAAACTACTGGAAATTACGACGTTCTTGTAAACGTTAGCGGTGGTGGATACACTGGTCAAGCTGGAGCAATCCGTCACGGTATCGCTCGTGCATTGCTTCAAGTTGATCCAGAATTCCGTCCAGCTCTTAAATCTGCTGGTTTACTAACTCGTGACCCACGTATGAAAGAACGTAAAAAATACGGTCTTAAAGGCGCACGTCGTGCACCTCAGTTCTCAAAACGTTAATTCTATTACCGTTTCAAAGGCTCTCAACCATTTTGGTTGGGGGTCTTTTTTTTGTATAAAATTTTTTGCCCACACGTATTTCATCACTATCATAGCTCAATGTACCTTTGGGGCTCTCCTGTCTGCTCTATTAAGTAGTCTGTAAGGTGTTTATAGGAGTTCATTGTAATTTGAATATCCAGATGACCTAACCGCTCTTGAGCCTCTTTTATACCTGCACCAGCTTCAAATAAAAGGGAAGCATGTATAGTAATGGGGTAAAGTTCTTTATGCTTTTCAAAAATTACAGATACTTATCATAAAAGTAAGCCAAGCATTGAAATTTTGACTTTAAAATGATATCTCCCCCACTACTCTAAATTTGGGTGCATTGATCTACTCGGCTCTTTTTGTCTTTCTAAAGGTCTTAAACTAAAAAAAATTTGCACTTTCATAAAATATGGATAAATTTTAGATTATATGGAAAAAGCTTATCACTTTCTCTGTGGTGATTGACTATTGATTTGCTGAAACATATCGTTAATGTGAAGAAAAGTAGAAGAAGGCGATTGTACATGAAAACTGGTATAGGCATGATATTGGAGCAACGAATATAGCGATTGACTTTGTACAAGAGGATGGAGACGTCCTACCAGCACATGAATTTCCGACCCAAGTAAAATACCAGGTTATACGCTACCAACTTGAGTGTATCGTGTGTAAAAGAATTCAATGCAACAATTCCTAACCATTACAGGAATCGGTATAGGTGCTCCGGGTCAGCTAGATTCGAAACAAGTGAAGGTACTAAATCCACACAATCTAAATCGTGGCATGGTTATCCTATAGTACAAAATATTGATAGCGCTTTCCTAATGCCGATCTAGCTATTCAAGTATTAAATCCTTAGCTGTTCGTATTAGGTGGTGGTGCCATCATCGAACAGCCAGCATTTTATTAATGGCTAGTAGAAAATAACCAATTACCTTTTACACCAAGATAGCTAATTACTGAAGTTAGAAAAAGCGTCATGGTACATTGACGGGAATAAAGGGTGCTGCGGCTACTATCCTGTCGAAGGATTTGAGATATAGGAGGGAAACAAAATGGAATTTAAGACTACTGCGCATATTATTTCTCACTCCCACTGGGATCGGGAATGGTATATGCCTTTTGAAAAGCATCGGTACCACTTAGTGAAGTTGATGGATACACTTATCGATTTGTTTGAAAAGGGGGAAGATTTTCAGAGCTTTCACTTGGATGGACAAATGATTATTTTAGAAGATTATTTCCAAATTCGTCCTGATAAAAAAGAATTGATTAAGAAGCTAGTACAAGAAAAAAAGCTTCATATCGGTCCTTGGTATGTGTTACAGGACGCATTTTTAACAAGCTCGGAAGCGAATGTCAGAAATATGTTGTATGGGTTACAAGCTGCAAAGGAATACGGTGTTGTGTCAAAGGTAGGGTACTTCCCAGATACATTTGGCATTTACGGTCAAGCACCTCAATTGCTTCAGCAAGCTAATATTAAAACTGCTGCGTTTGGGAGAGGTGTAAAACCAACCGGATTTAATAATATGGTGAGCGATGCGAAAACATTTGAATCGCCATATTCAGAACTTAAGTGGAAGTCGCCAGATGGATCGGCGGTGCTTGGTGTTTTGTTTGCGAATTGGTATTCAAACGGCAATGAAGTACCAGTGGATAGAGAGAGTGCGAAAAAATATTGGGAAACAAAACTAGCTGATGCTAAGAAATATTCTTCAACACCAAATCTTCTTTTCATGAATGGTTGTGATCATCAGCCAATTCAAGTGGATATAGGAGAAGCAATCAAGGTGGCTGAAGAACTTTTTCCAGATATCACGTTTGTACACTCTAATTTTGATGATTATATGGAAGTACTTCAGGAATCATTACCAGAACAACTCCAGACGATTACCGGTGAACTGCGGAATCAACGTACAGATGGGTGGTCAACTCTTGTAAATACAGCCTCTGCCCGCATCTATTTAAAGCAGATGAATCAAAAGTGTCAAACACTTTTAGAAAAAGTGGCTGAGCCACTATCCGTTTTTTCCTATTTTCTTGGTCATGAATATCCACGTGATTATTTACGATATGCATGGAAAACTTTGATGGAAAACCATCCACATGACAGTATTTGCGGTTGTAGTGTAGATGAAGTACATCGAGAAATGGTAACTCGTTTTGAGAAGGTTCAGCAGACTGCATCAACTATTATCGAGGAGAAGGCCAATGAAGTTGTATCTCATATTTCAACGAAACAAAGTGTTGTTGATGAGGATATGATTCCAGTTGTTGTTTTTAACACATCAGGAAATACACGAGATGTGGTTATCGAAAAGGAAGTTGAGCTAGAAAAAGTCTATTTTTCAGATATGCCTTTTTCAGAGATTCCAGATTTCCTTGGTTCGAAGGATTTACTTGATATTAATTTGGTTGATAAAAGTGGTAAGGCACATGTTTGTAAAACAAAGGACATTGGTACCCGTTTTGGATATGAGTTACCAGGAGATGGTTTCCGACGTCCCTATTATGCAAGAATTATCAAATTAACATTCCTAGCTCAATCTCTTCCGGGCTATGGATATAAAACATTTTATATCAAACCGGCCAAGGGAACGAAGTTGAATGAACAGCCATCGATTAATCAATGTGCTCGTGAATTGGAGAATGAATTTGTTCATTTGTTTGTTCATGAAAATGGTTCGTATACATTGACTGACAAACAGACTGGGAAAGTATTCGAAAATCTAGGAATCTATGAAAATAGCGGGGACATTGGTAACGAATATATGTTTAGGAAGCCAAATGGTGAAGTTCCACTTACAACGAAAGATTTGAAAGCGGAGATAAGAGTAGTTGAAGACCATTCATTACGTTCCGTTATAGAACTTGTTCATGAGTGGAAGATTCCAAAAGAGGCTGATGAACAATTTCAACGAGAAAAGGAACTATTAGTTTGGCATAAGGACCGGCTATCAGGTCGATCTTCTGAAAATGTAACAATTCGTTTAACTACTCATATTCAGTTAGATCAAAAAGCGAAGGGGCCTTCTGTTAAGGTTACAATTGAAAACCAAGCAAAGGATCATCGTCTACGTGTTCTTTTTCCAACTAATCTAAGTACGAATGAACACTATGCAGACAGTATTTTTGAAGTGGCAAAACGTCCTAATATACCTGAAAGAGAGTGGGACAATCCTAGTTTCGATCATCACCAACAGGCTTTTGTAAGTGTAACAGATGGAAAGCATGGGATGACAATTGCGAATAAAGGATTACATGAGTATGAAATCCTTGAGGAACAACAAACAATAGCCGTTACGATTCTCCGTTCAACTTCTGAGTTAGGGGATTGGGGTCTATTTTCAACACCAGAGGCTCAATGTATTGGAACGTACCAAGCAGAATGGATGGTTATCCCTCACAAAGGTACAGTGGTTGAGTCAGAAGTATTCAAAGAGGCGTATGACTTCCAAGTGCCTGTGATTGCTGTACAAACAGATGTACATGAAGGGTTACTTCCAACCGAAAAGACATTTTTTACTTGGGAAGGTAAATCATTAGCAATCTCTTCTATCAAATTAGCGGAGGAAAGAGATGATGTAATTGCTCGATGGTTTAACACATCTGAAAAAGAAACAAGGGTAATTGCTCAACCAATGCAAGGTACAAATAGCTATAAGAGTACTATCGTTGAGAATGTGAAAGAGCCGTTTGAAAATTCGCAAATTCAAGAAAAAGTAAAACCGTTTGAAATTATTAGCCTTGGTTGGCAAGTGAAGGAGTGAAGGTAATGAACACTGAGAAAACAATCCCACAATCACTATCTTATTTAATCGAAAAGGTGAAGAAGAATTTCCCTGAAGATAAAAAGCTTCATGAGATGTTTGAACAATGTTTTGTTAATACGTATGAAACAACACTAAAGCCACAAGAAGATGGAACAACATTTGTCATTACAGGTGATATACCAGCTATGTGGTTAAGAGATTCAGCTGCCCAAGTACGTCCATATTTACTTGCTGCTGAAAAGGACGAAGAAATGGCGAAATTAATTGAAGGTGTTGTTCGTCGTCAAATGAGCTATATCGTTCATGACCCATATGCAAATGCATTCAATGAAACCGCTAATGGAAAAGGCCATCAAGATGATAAAACTGATATGTCCCCAATGACATGGGAACGTAAATATGAAATTGACTCACTTTGCTATCCAATTCAGCTTTCTTATCTTTTGTGGAAATCAACTGGAAGAACGTCCTACTTTGATGACACATTTGTAAAAGCATTGAACAAGATTTTGCATGTCTGGAAAGTGGAACAAAATCATGAGGATGAATCACCATATAGCTTTGAAAGAATGGATGTAAGACAATCAGATACTCTGAACAGGGATGGGAAAGGATCTAAAACTGTGAGAACAGGAATGACTTGGAGTGGATTTAGACCAAGTGATGATGCTTGTTTATATGGTTATTTAGTACCTGCAAATATGTTTGCGGTAGTAGTGCTAGGTTATGCATCAGAGATTTGTAGAGAAGTTTTAAAGGATGAAAGTCTTGCAAAGCAATGTGAGCAACTAGCTTCTGAGATAAAAGCAGGAATAGAAGAATATGCAGTGTTAGAACATCCGATTTATGGAGATTTATATGTCTATGAAACGGATGGAATGGGAAGATATCATCTTATGGATGATGCGAACATCCCTAGTTTACTAGCGGCTCCCTATCTGGGCTGGTGCCAATTTGATGATAAAACCTATCAGAATACTCGCGGCTTTTTATTAAGTAGAGATAATCCTTACTTTTATGAAGGAAAAGTGGCCAATGGAATTGGGAGTCCTCATACACCCGATCATTATATATGGCATATTGCATTAGCAATTGAGGGGATGACATCTACAGATGCTTCTGATAAAAAGAGAATTTTGGAAGAGATGAAGCAATCGGATGGCGGAACTGGATTTATGCATGAGGGCTTTAATTCAGACCAACCAGAAGAATTTACGAGAGAGTGGTTCTCATGGGCGAATTCGATGTTTAGTGAATTTGTATTAAGTTTATGTGGTTTTGCAGTTAAAGGTAGTCCGCTTTATAAAAAGCTACAAGAAAACAATATCTAAGTTAAGACACAGTACCGCATCTTGGTTGTTACAGAGGATGGATAAAATGATCTTACTAACAGGGGTGGGAATTTGTTGAAAATAAGCTATGGTCTTGTCACTGCGTTCTTAGGTTTGCTTTTAGTTTGTGTACTTCCGATTACGGGTTTTGCAAAACAGCCGGAATCATCTTATTGGTATCCTGAAACATTATTAAAGTGGAGTCCAGAAAATGATTCTGATGCTGTATATAACAAAAGTACTGTTCCATTAGCTGATAGAGAAGTTGTTTTCAATGTGAATGAAACATCTCAGTCAGAAGCTAAATTGGTTGCATTATCGGCATTAAATTCCAACACAAGCGGGGTTCCATCTCAAGGCGGAAATAAATTTTTTGCAAATACATTTAGCTACTGGCAGTACGTTGATTTAATGGTGTATTGGGCGGGTTCTGCTGGAGAAGGAATTATTACTCCTCCAAGCGCTGATGTGATTGATGCTTCTCATAAAAATGGCGTTCCAATCTTAGGTACTATTTTCTTTCCTCCAATAACGTACGGAGGACAAGCGAAATGGGTAGACCAAATGCTTACACAGCGTGAGGATGGGTCATTTCCTGCTGCTGACAAACTTTTAGAGGTTGCTAAATATTACGGATTTGACGGCTGGTTTATCAACCAAGAAACAGCAGGTGGAAATAATGAGACTGCACAAAAAACGAAAAAGTTTTTAAAATATCTACAAGGCAATAAGCAAGAAGACATGCACATTATGTGGTATGACTCAATGGTAGAAAACGGATCAATTAACTGGCAAAATCACTTAACAGATCGTAATAAAATGTTCTTACAAGATGGTAATGACAGAATTTCCGACAGTATGTTTTTAAATTTCTGGTGGACGAATCAACAATCTTCTCATGATAAGGCATTGGAAATTGGTAGAAGTCCATATGACCTATATACTGGCATTGATGTAGAAGCAAATGGAACTAAGACAAACATTCCTTGGAATGGCATTTTCCCAGAAGGACAAAAACCTTTGACTTCCTTAGGGATTTACCGTCCAGACTGGGCTTTTAAAACAACTGAAACAATGGAAGCGTTCTATCAGAAAGAACAAGAATTCTGGACTGGAAAAGCTGGGGATCCTCGCAAGACTGGTGAAAATGGAAACTGGAAAGGGATGGCTCACTATTTTACTGCAAAAACGGTAATTCAAGAGCTTCCGTTTGTAACACATTTTAATACAGGTAGTGGGAAATTCTTTGCAGTAGGTGGTTCTACACAAAGTATAAAAGAATGGAATAACCGTAGTTTACAAGATATTTTACCAACATGGCGCTGGTTAAAGGATAGCAAAGGGGAGCCTCTAAATGTTGATTTCGATTGGGATACAGCATTTTACGGTGGTAGCTCTTTGAAGGTTTATGGTAACCTAACGAAAAAAAATGCGACACATGTGAAGCTTTATAAAACGAATCTACCAGTTGAAAAGGATACTGAGATTTCTGTAACTTACAAAACTGATGTGAAAAAGCCTAACATGAAGCTTGGTGTAAGCTTTGTGGATCAACCCGATGATTTTGTGTTTTTTGATGTGAAGAAAAAGAGTCGAGATCAATGGATGGAAGAAACATTTAAATTAAACAAATATAAGGGAAAAAAAATTGCAACTATTTCTCTATTCTTCGAGAGTGATGATGCAATAAAAGATTATCAAATCAACATCGGAGAAATTAAAGTTACAAATAAACATAACGATAAAGAGGTCCCAGCTATACCAACGAAAGCTAAGGTGAAAAATCCAACTTTCTCGAAGGGACTATATGCTGATTTAGATTTATCATGGGAGTCAGTGGAAGGTGATATTCAGCATTATGAAATTTATCGCGACCTTCCTAAAGGTAAAAAAGAATTTATCGGAGCAGTTCCAAACGATGCATACTACATTTCGAATTTACGAAGAAGTGGTAAGGAAACAGCAACTACCCTAGAAATCGTAGCTGTAACTACTGATTTTGTTCGAGGTAAAGCTGCGAAGGTAATGTTTAAATGGCCTGCATACCCACAACCAAAGGCAGACTTTAGCGTAAGTCAAACAGTCGCAGCACCAGGTGAAGAAATCCAATTTTTCAACAATTCATCTGAAGCGACAGAAGAAGTTGAATGGCAGATTGAAGGTGGTACACCTTTAGTAAGTACTGAGAAAAATCCAGTTGTAAGGTATGAAGAAGAAGGAGTGTACTCAGTTACCCTAATCGCTAAAAATAGCGAAGGGGAGGATGTCCTTACAAAAGAGGGATTTATTACAATTTCAAAGGATGCAAAAAACATTACTAACGTTGCACTGGACAAAACTGCAACTGCTAGTGGACAATGCGCCCCTTCTGAAGGACCAAAGTACGCGATTGATGGAATCGTGACGAATAATAGTAAATGGTGTGCAATTGGTGCAAATCATTGGTTAGAAGTCGATTTCGGTGAGGCGTTTCATCTATCAAAGTTTGTTGTCAAACATGCTGAAGCGGGTGGAGAGCCAGCCGCCTTTAATACGAGGGCATTCACGATCGAGGTAAGTCTTGACGGTGAAAATTGGACGAACGCAGTAACTGTCACAAATAATACAGATGCTATCTCAGAACATGCCATTACAACGACAGAAGCTCGATATATTCGCTTTTCTGTCCAACAACCAACTCAAGGTGGAGATCAAGCAATTAGAATATTTGAAGTCGAAGCATATGGATATTAAGTAATATGATAATCGGAAAGGGGTTTTTCCCCCTTTCCTTTTATCATATTGGTAGGGGATGAAAAACATGGGGAGAATGTTACAAGAAGTAAGTGAATGGATCGTTAGGTTAGTATGGACGAATATTCTTTGGTTTGTATTTATTGTAGCTGGATTAGGTGTTTTTGGGATTATGCCGGCGACTGTTGCTTTATTTGCTGTTACACGAAAGTGGAAGATGAAGGACCTGGATGTTTCCTTATTGAAAACATTTAAAGAAACCTTTAAAAAAGAGTTTGTCCGTTCAAATTGTATTGGGCTGATTTATGCAGTAATTGGCTTTTTTTTATATGTCGATTTAAGAATTGCTGAAAGCATGGAAGGAACGTTTTCCGTTATTCTTTATGTCTTTATTAGCTTTATCATTCTTTTATATTTGAATGCTATTGTTCACTTTTTCCCTCTGTATGTACATTATCATTACTCAATAAAGGATTACATAAAACAATCATTTATTATTTCACTTATTAGTCCTTTTTCTACATTAATGATTTGTATTGGTTTGTTTTTTATTGGCTATTTAATCACGAATATGCCGGGACTTATACCATTTATTTCAGGTGTACTACCTGCATATTGGATTATGAATGTTTGTATAAAAAGGTTTAAAACTCTAGAACAACAGCAATCACAAGTAAATGAACATATGAAGATCGAGGAAAGTATAAATTAATATAAAAATGGGGGATTTATATGTTTTTAGTAGAAAGAAAGCTAGAAGCAAGAATACAAGAATTGGCGCAGTACCGCTATCGTGATGGAATTGAGATTGGTCAGTTTAGTACGATTGAGGATGAGGGTGTAGTAGGCACATATCCTCCTATAGAAAAGGGTGAATCGACTTTACAACTAAGAGACCAATGGACGGGGCGAGACCGGTATCTTTGGCTACATGCAGATGTTCAACTTCCGACGGAATGGGCAAATAGAAAAGTAGTTGGTTTATTTGACTTTGGACGTACAGGCGGAGGAAATAATTCTGGATTTGAATCATTATTATTCTTAAATGGGAATCCATACCAAGGTGTTGATTCTAACCATCAGGAAGTATTTTTTCCACCAACCGAAATAGGAAACACTGTTCAATTAGATTTCAGACTTTGGTCTGGACTTGAAGGTGGTGGAGAGCCAAAGGAGCAAATTTATACACTTGAGATGGCCCAATTGGCTTGGTTAGACGAGGCTGTAGATGATTTATATTATACATCCCTAGCAGCGTGGCAAACAATTAAAGAACTTGGTGATGACCGACCAGAAAAACATGCAATTATAAAAGCGTTGAATCAAGCTTTTATGAAAATAAATTGGAGTAAACCAGGTAATGAAGCATTTTTTAGTAGTTGTGAGATTGCTAGTGTGGAATTAAATAAAAGTCTTAACGAAATCGAAAAACATCATCCTGTGACCATTCATTGTGTTGGTCATACACATATTGATGTTGCATGGCTATGGCGTTTAAAACATACACGTGAAAAGGCTGCTCGATCTTTTTCTACTGTTTTAAGATTAATGGAACAATATCCTGAATATTATTTTCTCCAAACACAGCCACAGTTATATGAATATATTAAAGAAGACTACCCAGAAATCTATGAAAATATTAAAAAGCGTGTAAAAGAAGGTCGTTGGGAAACTGAGGGTGCAATGTGGTTAGAAGCAGATTGTAATATTCCAAGCGGGGAATCACTAGTGAGACAAATTTTGTACGGGAAGGAATTCTTTAAAAGGGAATTTGAGGTAGATTGCAAGTATCTATGGCTGCCAGATGTATTTGGGTATTGCTGGGCACTTCCACAAATTTTGAAAAAGTCAGGAATCGATACATTTATGACCACTAAAATAAGTTGGAATCAGTACAATCGTATGCCAAATGATACTTTTAAATGGCGTGGAATTGATGGGACAGAAATCCTAACTCATTTTGTAACCACTCCTGAACCTTGGAATTCGGAAGATTCATGGTTTTATACATATAATGGGCTGATTACCGCAAAGACTGTAAACGGTACATGGAATTCATACCGGAATAAAGATGTTAACCAAGATTTACTTCTTTCCTATGGGTATGGTGATGGGGGTGGAGGAGTCAATCGAGAGATGATAGAGCTTCGTCGCAGATTTGAGAATATGCCAGGACTGCCAAAAGTAAAAACGACAAAAGCTGGAGAGTACTTCCAAAAGTTACACGAAAATATTGAGAATTCAAATGAGTATGTCCACACTTGGGACGGTGAATTGTACCTTGAATACCACAGGGGGACCTATACAAGTCAAGCATATACAAAACGAATGAATCGTAAACTCGAGTTGAGTTATAGGGAGTCGGAATGGTTGTCTGTGTGGAACTCTCTAATGTCTTCATGGGCGAAATATCCTAAGCAACAGCTTGATGAAGGTTGGAAGATTATTTTGCGAAATCAATTCCATGATATTATTCCTGGTTCATCCATTAAGGAAGTATATGAAGATGCAAAAGTGGAATATAAACAAGCAGAAGATATACAACTCGAAATTGATCAGAATAATTTCAATGAGTTTATTGAACCTAAGCATGGAACGTATACAGTCTTCAATGCAACTAGTTGGCAAGATCAACAAAGTGTATTCATCCCATACGATCAAACGAATGATGTGGTTGGAGGATGGACATCAGGTTCAGGTGAAATTCTAAATAGCCAACGAACTGAAAATGGTTGGTTAGTTGAATTAGAGGAGACCAAACAATTTGGTGCAGTAGAAATTCAATTCAAACAAGATCCTATGGTAGAAAATAAAACACCATTTCTTATTAAGGGAATGTTGTTAGAAACACCTTTTTATCAAGTTGAATGGAATAACTCCCTGCAACTGACTCGTATATTTGATAAGGAAGCTAGGCGTGAAGTAATAGCACAACAGGAAAAAGGAAACACCATTCAAATTTTTGAAGATAAACCATTAGCACACGATGCGTGGGATATTGATTTGTATTACCAAGAAAAAATGGAGGAAATCCGTGATGTAGTATCAAGTGAAGTTGTTGAAAATGGTCCGCTTCGTATTGTCATCCGGACGAAATGGAAGTATCAAAATTCTTTGGTTGAACAAGATATGATTTTCTATGCTCAAAATAGACGTATTGATTTTAAAACAAAAGTGGATTGGCATGAGCAACGTAAGTTAATGAAGGTAGCATTCCCAATTGATATTCGTTCTACCGAAGCAACTTATGATATTCAATTTGGTAATGTTAAGAGACCGACACATTGGAATACGAGCTGGGATATGGCACGATTTGAAACAGTTGGACATCAGTGGGCAGACCTTTCTGAAACAGGGTACGGAGTGAGTTTGTTAAATGATTGCAAATACGGGTATGACATTAAGGACCAAACGATTCGCTTATCCTTGCTAAAAGCAGCAATCTACCCTGATCCAACCGCAGATCAAGGAGAACACGAGTTTACGTATTCACTGCTACCTCATCAGGGAGATTGGAGAGTTGGGCAAACAGTAAAGCAAGCTTGGTTTTTAAATAATCAATTGAAAGTAGTAAAAGGTGGATTTTCACCAGAAGAAAGCTCGTTTATGAATCTGAATAACGATCATGTTAAGGTCGATGCGATAAAGAAAAAAGAGGGTGATGACGCAGTAATTATTCGCCTTCATGAGTATGAAGGGCGACGCGGAAATGTCTTGATTGAATTCCCAAGAAACGTTAAAGAATGGTATGAAACAAACTTGATGGAACAAGTTGATAGCAAGAAACAAACCGAACAAATCGACTTAGAAATAAAACCGTATGAAATTAAAACAATACTAGTCTATTTTCATGATGAAATAAGATAATACATTATAAACTATTTATCCCACTGTCGGGCAGTGAATCAACTTCACTTTCCGGCAGGAAATACAGTAAAATAGTAGTTGAGTTAGTAAATCTGCAGGGAAGGATATAAGGGATGTTCTTGAGTTAGTAAGTCATCATGGGAGGATATAAAGGATGTTCTTGAGTAATATAATAAGGAGGCGGCTAACGAATAAGGTGTTTAGCAAAATTTTAATCACTTATTCCGTAACAATCCTTCTTACAATGTTTCTATTACTACTTGTATTATCACGCTATTATACAGAAGTTATTATTCAGAAAGAAATGGACGCAAGTACAGAAACACTAGAAAGGGTCGAATCTTATCTCCAGCAAAAAGATGAGCATGTACAATATGTTATGCAAGAATTATATTTAAAAACAGATCTGATTTATAATGATATTGCATTTGCATTACAGCATGATTATGATTCATATCTTGCGTATCGACTAGATAAGTACAGTGAAAACTCTTCATTTATTCCGAACAACCTTAATACATTTTTCCAAGCGTATTTTAGTCAAGACCCTGATATCAATGCAGTGCGTTTAAAAAGTGCAAGCCCCGGTACAGAGTATGAATATATAAATAGCCACTATAGATGGAATAAATATATGGATAGGAGAGAGCAAAAGAAAGGGACTCAGGAAGATATAGCTGTTCATCCTCAAGACTTGCAACTTAAGCAAGTTGAGTGGGAGCAAGAAAGGAGTATCTTCAACAATATTCAAATATCTCGTTCCATTAATGATCCTGCGACCCTTAAGAAATTAGGGGATCTGACGGTTTTTTATGATACAGCGGGAATTCAAGATTTGATTCGTTTGAGGAAATCCCAATTTAAAGGAACAGTTCATATTTTTCAACGTAATGGGGATTATCTTTACTCGTCAGACGATGGTACCATTCCAGTACCATTGAAAGATATATCATTTGAAACGAGCTTTAAGAAAATAAAGTGGAAGGGAAAAAACTACTATATTAATACATTGGCTGATGACCACAGGGGCTACTTATATGTAGGTTTCATGCCTGAGGATGATATTAAGAAAATAACGATTGTTCATAGGTATATGTTATTATCTACAGTTTTACTTTCCTGTATAGCAATTGCTGTAACCTATTTTGCGATGAGATCTTATTCTAGAAGAATTAATAAAATAGAAACTGCCATTCACGAAGTTCGAGATGGAAACTTGCAAATTAGAATACCTGATAGTAGAGAAAAAGACGAGTTAACAGCCATATCAGAAAGTTTCAATGATATGTTAGATGATCTAAACATGTATATTAAAGATGTATATGTTTTAAATATCCGCCAAAGAGAGGCTGAAATGAAAGCGCTTCAGTCACAAATTCAGCCGCATTTTCTATATAATACATTGGAAGCTATTCGCATGAAAGCTATAGCTGACGGATCTAAACCAACTAGTAATATGATTTATAGTTTAGGACAATTATTTCGTTATTCTTTAAGTAGTAAAGAAATCGTTCAAATTTCTGATGAAATCCAACATGTTAAGGAGTATATAGGTCTAAATCAGATTAGATATTCTAACCGCTTACACGTAACGTACGAGATTCCAGAAAATTGTTTAGACGAAAAAATTCTCAAATTTACCCTTCAACCCCTTATTGAAAATTATTTGATTCATGGCTTCCGAAAAGAAACAAATAATAATGAATTACTAATAAAAGTTCAAAGAATTCATCGGGAAATAGAAATAATAATAAAAGACAATGGGAGAGGTATTCCAATAGATAAACTATTGGCTATTCAAACTAAATTATTAGAAGGAACTACCACCTCAGAGGGCTCAATCGGGCTGAGTAATGTTCATCAAAGAATACAATTAAAATACGGACAAAATTATGGAATTCAGATTAGTAGTAATGAAGGAGAAGAAACTATTGTAGAAGTTAGAATTCCAGCAGCTAGGAGGGAACAGATATAACATGTATAACGTATTTTTAGTAGATGATGAACCATTTATTATTGAAGGCATGAGAGCATTGGTACCTTGGGAAGATTATGGACTAAAAGTTGTTGGTGAAGCTTCTAATGGTAGTGAGGCTATTAAAAAGTTAGAAACGTGTCATGTTGATATATTATTAACTGATATAATGATGCCCATAATGGATGGATTAGAGTTAATTAGTACGTTGAAAGAACGTCATCCTAATACAAAATATATCGTTTTATCTGGATACGAAGAATTTGAATATGTGAAAAAGGGTATGAAGCTAGGAATCGAAAATTATCTTTTAAAGCCTGTCAATGAGCAAGAACTCATTTCAACATTGGAAAATAGTATAGAGAAACTTGAGAAATCTACAAATAATGAGGAAGCCTATACTATTTTAAGAGATAATACGATTTGGCGATGTCTTAATCAAGACATCGATGCAAAAGAATGGCGTGAAAGAGTAGAGTTGTATAGTTTGGAGTTCGATGGTCAGAATCTAGCTGTTGTTTTAATGCAAATATCAGATGGCGAACATGAAAACTCTTCCTTTTTTAGAAAAAGAGTAGAGGAGTTATTTCAGTCTGTCTGTATTATTAATCCAGATGGCGAACTTATCCTTTTAGTTTCGTTTAATTGTGAAGATGGCCTTAAGAAAAAACTAGATGAATTGAACATGCTATTTGCTGGATATGTTTCTGGAAAGTATCATATTAATGTTGGATCATTTGTTTGCTCCACAAGTGAATTGTATAAGAGCTATCAACGTGCAAAAGAGTTATCTAGCTATCGATTAGTACTCAAAGAAAGTGGACTCATAACAGATGAATTAACAAAGCAGTATACGCAAGCAAGCCTTTCTACTTCGAATGAATTGGATGATCTAAAGAGATATATTGTTGGCTCAGAACAGGAAAAGGCGTTTTTGTGGATCAAAGGTGCCTTCGATGAGATTAATAAATCTACTAAAAAGGTTGCTCCAACTATTATTAGAGGGTTCGCTATTGAAATAGTTACGTCTATCCAAAAAGATGTATCATCACATGCAAATGATCAAACAGTAGGTATTGTAAAGCGAATCTTAGAGGCCTATTCAATTGGAATTTTAGTTGACATTCTTATTGATTTTATCGAAGGAATTTTTAGAACATTGGAACAAAAGCCGGAGCATCGAAGTCCTATTATTCAAAGCGTGGTGCAATATATTCAAGAACATTTTTATGAGGAACTTTCTTTGAAAACATTAAGCTATAAATTTCATATAAATTCGATTTACTTAGGACAACTTTTCCAGAAAGAAACTGGCTTAGTTTTCTCTGAGTATATTAATCATTTAAGACTCGAAAAAGCAAAGCAATTGTTGAGAGGGACACATTTAAAGGCTGGAATAATTGGAAAACAAGTTGGCTATTCGGATTCTGCTTATTTTTATAAACAGTTTAAGAAGGCGGTGGGGATTACACCATCAGCATGGAGAACAATGAATATCAAATCTTGATATCCCGTTATTCGGGATTTTTTTTGTTTTGAGGAGCGTCTCTGATCCTAAAAGAATCAAAAAATGATGAAAAATGCTGTATTAACTATCGAATGTTTAATAAGTACAGTAAATCTTAATATTGTTAACTTTATACATTTTTTACTTTTTCTTAATATAGAGATGTAAGGGTTTTCAATATAAGGGAGGAGGGGCTTTGTGAATCGTATCAAGAGTTTTTTCCAAGATGTTTATAAGAATCGTGTGTGGCTCCTCATGGTTTTACCAGGAACCATTTGGCTATTGTTATTTTCATATCTTCCGATGTTTGGAACTGTCATTGCCTTTAAAAATTTCCGATATGATCCGAATGGTTTTTTTGCAAGTATCCTAAATAGTGAGTGGGTTGCCTTTGAAAACTTCAAGTTTTTATTTAATACAAATGACGCCTGGATCATTACAAGAAATACGGTTCTATATAATTTAGTCTTTATCGTTGTTGGGCTTATATTAGCAGTGTTTGTGGCAATTGTTCTAAGTGAGCTCGCAAATAAGAGATTGTCTAAAATTTACCAAACAGGAATGCTGTTTCCACACTTTTTATCATGGGTTGTTGTTAGTTATTTCGTATTCACGTTTCTAAGCGTGGATAGAGGTCTACTTAATAATATACTTCTATGGTTTGGAGTAGAAGACCCTATATCGTGGTATAACGAAGCAAAATATTGGCCTGTTATTATCGTTCTAACAAGTATGTGGAAGGGCGTTGGTTATGGAAGTATTGTTTATTTAGCAGCTATAGTTGGGATTGATAAAAACTATTACGAAGCCGCTATGATAGATGGTGCAAATAAGTGGCAACAAATTCGTAATATTACGATTCCGATGATAACACCGCTCATTGTTATTTTAACCATTTTAAACGTTGGTAGAATTTTTAGTGCAGACTTTGGTCTGTTTTTTCAGGTTCCTCGTGATTCAGGTCCGTTATATTCAGTAACAAACGTTATAGATACTTATGTATACCGAGGGATAACGACAATGGGGGACATTAGTATGAGTACTGCCGCTGGTCTTTACCAATCAATTGTTGGATTTGCATTAGTAATGCTGACAAATTATCTTGTTCAGAAGGTTGATAAAGAATATGCCCTATTTTAAAAAAACGAGAGAGAAAGGAGGGTGGCCGCAGTTTTGTGGCAAAATACAATGATAACAAATCAAAATAGCTCTCAACCTACTCCATTAAATAAAGGGAATGCTCAAAACCAAGTGAATCAACCAAACAAAAAAAGTAAGCGTAAGAAAAAGTACACACCACATGGTCTAAGTGGGTTTCCTAATCTTTTAATGAACATTTTGTTAGGGTCATTTTCTATAATGTGTATCTTTCCATTTCTATATGTAATCGTCATCTCTTTAACTGATGAAAAAACCTTAGCGCGAAATGGATATCAGCTTCTACCTGAAATATGGAGTTTTGAAGCATATCGATACTTGTGGCAAATGAAGGATCAATTACTTCAATCTTATACTATAACGATTGTAGTAACGGTGCTTGGTACACTTGTCAGTGTAATAATGATTTCTTTATATGCCTACGCTATTTCTAGAAAGCAATTCAAATATCGCGGTTTCTTTACTTTTATTGCATTCTTTACAATGCTTTTTAGTGGAGGACTAATTCCTTTCTATATAGTAGCAACACAGTTTTTACATCTACGTAACTCTATTTGGGCATTGATATTACCACTTGCAATGAATGCATTCTACATTCTAATTATGAGAACCTTTTTCCAAAGGTCTGTACCTGAATCCATTTTGGAATCGGCTAGAATTGATGGAGCAAGTGAATTACGAATCTTTGTCAAAATTGTTGCTCCACTTTCATTACCAGGTCTTGCAACTATTGCCCTTTTTAGTACATTGGGTTACTGGAATGATTGGTTTAATGCACTGTTGTTCATTGATGAACCGCACTTGGTGCCACTGCAATCAATGCTGATGAAAATTGAAAACAACATAGAATTTTTAAGGCAAAATTCGTTAGCAGGCGGTATACAAAATGATTTATTAAGTGCAATACCTCAAGATGCTGCAAAAATGGCAATGGTTGTTATTTCAACTTTGCCAATAGCAATTGCATATCCATTTTTCCAAAAATACTTTGTTAGTGGATTGACAATCGGTGGGGTTAAGGAATAATTGCTTTTTGAAATAAACAAATAAAAGGGGGGAGTTAAAATGAATAAGAAGTTAGCTATTATTCTAGTACTCTTATTAAGTTTATCTACATTTTTAGCTGCATGTAGTGGAGGGAATTCAGATAAAACGAGCGGAAGTAAAGCTGGTGAAGAAAAACCTTATGAAATTACGTGGTACACGATTGGGACACCTCAAAAAGATGTCGATAAAGTAATGGAGGAAGTAAGTAAATACACGAAAGAGAAAATTAACGCAACCGTTAAAATGAGACAAATTGACTGGGGCGATTATGATCAAAAAATGCAAGTTATGATTGCTTCAGGTGAATCATTTGATATTGCCTATACTGCAGGTGGAAACTATGTGTTAAATGCACAAAAAGGAGCATTTAAAGACCTAAATGAACTTCTTGACACACATGGAAAAGAATTAAAAGCAACAATTGATCCAGCGTACTTAGAAGGGGCTAAAATTGATGGAAAGCTTTACGGTATTCCTTCTAACAAAGAAGTAGGTCAGCAAAGTGTGTACGTATTTAATAAGGATATAGTCGATAAATACAATATGGATATTTCAAGCATTAACTCTTTAGAAGACTTGAAACCTTTATTGCAGACAGTTAAAGAAAATGAGCCAGACTTTACACCAATTGCAACTTTCAAACCGTATTTACCATTTGATTATGTATTAGAAGATGAATTGCCGTTTGCGTTTCCTCTAGAAGGAGATAAAGGAAAGGTAGTTAATATCTTTGAATCAGATATTATGATGGAAACGTTAAAAACAATGCACGAATTCTATAAAGCTGGTTATATAAAAGCGGATGCAGCAACAAGTACAGATCCATGGCCGTTAGAGGTACAAAACTGGTTCGTACGTAAAGAAATGTACCAGCCATATGCGGAATTAATATGGTCTCGTTCTGCAGGTTATAATGTAGCCGTTCAACCAATGCATGATCCGATTACATTTAACAACTCTGTAACAGGGGCTATTCAAGCTATCTCAGCAACTTCCAAACATCCAGAGAAGGCTATGGCGTTCTTAAATCTATTAAATACAGATCCATACCTTCGTAATTTAATTGATAGAGGTATTGAAGGTGTGCATTATGAAGAGGTCGATAACGGTAAAATTAAAGACCTTCCAGCTCGTGTAGAAAGCTACAACATGCCAAGTTACTCTCTAGGAAACCATTTCATTCTTAAGTTATATGAAAATGATCCTGAAGATAAATGGGATGCGTTCAAAAAATTCAATGATGCTTCTGTTCAAGCACCAACCTTAGGTTTCTATTTTGATACAAATCCTGTTCGTACAGAGATCGCAGCAATTGCAAACGTTGCGAATGAATATGCACCTCCGCTATTAACTGGCAGTGTTGACCCTGAGGAATATCTACCAAAGGCTAATAAGAAGTTTAAAGAAGCTGGATTAGATAAAGTGCTTGCAGAAATTCAAAAACAATATGATGAGTGGAAGAAAAATAACTAATAGATCTCATTCAGGAGGCAAAGTCGGAAACTTAATTTTCCGACTGCTTTCTTTTAAGGGAAGGCAGGATTGAAAATGAGTACAGAAGTAGAAAAGAATATTTACATGTTTCCGAAAGACTTTTGGTGGGGATCTGCATCATCTGCAACACAAATGGAAGGATTTTCAGGGGCAGATGGTAAAGGGAAGAATATATGGGACTACTGGTATGAAACAGAACCGAATCGTTTTTACCAGGGTATTGGACCTAATAACACTTCACTGTTTTATACGAATTTTATTGACGATATTCAGCTCATGAAAGAAACGGGACATAACAGTTTTCGATTTTCTATCTCGTGGTCCCGCATGTTTCCAAAGGGGCGTGGAGAAATAAATCCAAAGGCGATTGACTTTTATAATACCGTCATTAACACCTTACTAGAAAATGAGATTGAGCCTTTTGTGAATCTCTATCATTTTGACATGCCTATGGCTATGCAAGAAGAGGGTGGTTGGGAAAGCCGCTCAGTAGTTGATGCGTATGTGGAATATGCGTCTACTTGTTTTGAGAACTTTGGAGACCGTGTGATGAAATGGTTCACACATAATGAGCCAATCGTACCTGTTGAATGCGGTTATTTATATGGACATCATTATCCAGCATTTTGTGATTTTGGAAAGGCTGTTCAAGTTGGGTTCCATTCTGTATTAGCCTCCGCAAAAGCAATTAAGGCATACCATGATAAAGAGCTAGGAGGAAAAATTGGAATTATACTGAATGTTACTCCCTCGTATCCAAGGAGTAATCACCCTGCTGACTTAGATGCTGCTGAAAAAGCGGATTTGCTATTTAACCGTTCCTTTCTAGATCCATCAGTCAAAGGCACTTTTCCTGAGAAACTAATTGACATGTTGCGGGTAGAAAACTTTTTACCTAAGTATTTAACTGAAGATTTGGATATTATTCGTGAAAATACAGTTGACCTTTTAGGGATTAATTACTACCAACCACGAAGAGTTAAGGCGAAGGAAAACATCCCAAATCCAAATGCTCCATTCATGCCAGAACGGTACTTTGATAATTATGACATGCCAGGGAAAAAGGTGAACCCATACAGAGGCTGGGAGATTTATGAAAAGGGTGTCTACGATATTTTAAAAAACATCCAAGAAAACTATGGGAATATTGAATGTTTCATATCGGAAAGCGGTATGGGAGTTGAAGCAGAAGAACGCTTTAAGGATGAGAGTGGAATGATTCAGGATGATTATCGAATTACCTTTTACGAAGATCATTTAAAGTGGATACATAAAGCACTAAACGAAGGTGCCAATGTAAAAGGGTATCATGTATGGACATTTATGGATAACTGGTCATGGTTAAATTCATATAAGAACCGATACGGACTAGTAGAAGTAGATTTAAATAGAAACTTCAAGCGCACAATCAAGAAATCAGGTAAATGGTACAAAGAATTATCTGAAAACAACGGTTTTTGATTATTAGAAGAGCGCTACTAAGCATTTGTTCTATCAGAATATCACGAAGGAAGTGAAGGGAATGGACAAGTATCTTCTTGGCATTGATTTGGGTGGAACAAACTTGAGAATTGCCGTTGTGACATTGGAAGGCAAACTTATAGAAGAGGTCAATGTAAAAACGGAAAGTGACAAAGGACCACATCATGTCATCGATAACATGATTAAAATATGCGAGGGGCTGTTACAGAAAAGAAAAATTGAAGCAATAGGAATCGGAGCTCCGGGTCCTTTAGATTCAAAGCAAGGTATTATTTTAAGCCCTCCCAATTTACCTGGGTGGGATGAGGTTCCTTTAGCTCTAATGTTAGAAAAAGCTTTAGAGAAAAAAGTAGTGCTCGATAATGATGCCAACGCAGCTGCTTTAGCGGAAGCAACGATTGGGGCAGGCAAAGGAAAAGAATCTGTTTTTTATATGACGATCAGTACAGGAATCGGCGGAGGATATGTATATCGCAATCAGTTGATTCAAGGTGCTAATTTCTGTGCGGGGGAAGTTGGCAACATGATGGTTAATCGAGATGGTCCAACGCATTATATTCTGAATATTGGCTCTTTGGAATCTTTGGCAAGCGGTACAGCTGTGCATCGTCTCGGAAAAGAAAAGTTAGGTATAACAGGACATGCGGGAGAAGTGTTTACTTTGGCGATGAACGGCCAGCAAGAAGCGGAAGCGATAGTTGATACCATGCTAACTTATTTGGCAAAAGGAATCTCCAATATTGTTCATACAATTGACCCGCACATGATTGTGTTAGGCGGGGGGGTCATGCAATCAAGAGAGTATATAATGCCGATTCTTCTTGAAAAAGTAAATGATTACTTATATCCACAGTTACGTAATAGGGTACAAATTGAATGTGCCTCGTTAGGAACAAAAGCTGGTGTTATCGGCGCGGCTCTGTTGACACAGCAAGCATAGTTCCAGTAAGTGAAGGGGATGACAATGAAAGCTTACATGGTGTTTGATTTTGGCGGAACTTATATAAAGTATGCGGTAATGGATGACAAATCAAAGAAACTGGAATGCGGGAAGATTCCAACTCCTAAAGAAGGATTAGATATATTTTTAGATCACATTACCGAAATAGTTAAACATTATTCGGAGTCATTTGAAATTCAAGGTATCGCTTTAAGTTCGCCCGGTGCCGTAGACGTGGAAACAGGGTTTATTGGTGGGGCAAGTGCAATTCCCTTTATACATGGAGTAAACATGACAAGCTTACTAAAGGAACGAACAGGTCTGGAGGTGTCAGTTGAAAATGATGCAAACTGCGCGGCTTTGGCAGAAGGTTGGTTAGGTGCAGCGAAGGAAACTGATTTCTACATTTGTATTGTAATTGGTACAGGAATTGGCGGGGGAATTGTGATTAACCAATCTATTTTACGTGGAGCTACCCTTCACGGAGGTGAGTTTGGGTACATGATAATGGGAGAATCATGTAAGAGCCCTCTACAATCAACTTGGAGCAAAGTTGCATCGACAAATTCACTTGTAGAAGAAGTCGAAATGAGAAAATCTCTAGTAAGGGGAACGTTGGACGGAGAAGAAATATTTCGATTGGCGGAAGCAGGAGACTCCATTGCGAATGAATGCATTGCCAACCTATATAAGAAGCTGGCAATAGGAATCTATAATTTGAAGTATGTACTAGATCCTAACAAGATCCTAATTGGCGGGGGAATCAGCAAGCGACCGGATGTAATTGAAGGCATAAATAATAAATTGGCACAATTGAAGGATGATATCTCTACATTGGATATTACGGTTGAAGCTTGTAAATTTGATAACGATGCAAACTTAATTGGAGCCTTATTTCATTTCTTGAATCGGAAATAGGGAGTATTTTACAAAAATGATATTCTCTTTTACTTATACTAATAAAGAAAGGAATAGAAAAATGAATGATACACCATTATTTTTAAAACCGGTTTTTCAAGAACGTATTTGGGGTGGAACAGCTCTTTATGACCGTTTTGGCTATGAAATCCCATCAGCAATTACAGGAGAATGCTGGGCAATTTCTGCCCATCCAAACGGCCTGAGTCTTATTGAAAATGGTAAGTTTCAAGGTAAATCATTAAAAGAAGTATGGGAAAATCACCATGAGTTGTTTGGAAACTATAAGAGTGAGAAATTTCCGCTTCTTATAAAGATTTTGGATGCGAATGAAGAATTGTCTGTACAAGTACATCCAAATGATGATTATGCCAACGAGCATGAAAATGGCGAGTACGGTAAAACGGAATGTTGGTACATCATTGATTGTGATCAAGATGCTGAATTAGTGTTTGGACATCATGCTAAAACAAAAGAAGAAGTACGAGAAATGATTCAAAGTGGAAATTGGGAGAGGTTTTTACGTAAAGTTACCATTAGACCTGGTGATTTTTTCTACGTACCAAGTGGAACCGTTCATGCCTTATGTAATGGGACGTTGGTGTTAGAAACACAACAAAGCTCAGATACAACATACCGAGTTTATGATTATGACCGTATAGATAATCAAGGGAGTAAACGTGAGCTGCATTTAGAAAAAGCAATGGGCGTCATTAATGCACCTCATATTGATACCAATATCGCTCCTAAAATAGAAAAGCGAGAAGGTGTAGAAGTTACAAAGTTTGTACAAAATCACTTTTTCTCTGTTAATAAATGGGATGTGAATGGAGAAGCGACATTTCAGCAAAATCAAGCGTTTATGCTTGTAAGCATCATCGATGGGGAAGGAAGATTGTTGAAAGGCAGTGAAGGTTACACAATAAGAAAAGGAGCTCATTTTATTTTGCCGTATAAATATGGTGAATTTATCTTAAAGGGGAATATGAAGCTTATTGTATCACACACTTAGACCTCATCCGGCTCTGTTGCGGAAAACGATTAATAGAAACATAGATTCACTTTGCACCACGTTCCAGCTTTAAAAAGAGACGTAAGTTTTACCATCTATCTTTTTATTGGTTTCTGTCATACACGGAAAAAAGAATTGCAGAGAGCTGTGTGAGTATGAAAAATTCAAATTTCTTCTGCTATCTTGCTTGCATCTGTGTCCTTCTTTTAAGCGGCTGCTGGAATCAACATTATTTAAAAGATACCGACGGAAAAATATTAAATTATCCGAACTTCTAACGGATGAAGTTAATGATGCAATTAAATAAATCTGAAAATTCTGACATTGTTCAAGTTGGGATACATATAATGGCTTTACATCATGATGCTTGGGTGGGATAATATTCCAATGTTAACTTTAATGTAAAAGTAAATGCTGGATTTTTCAAACATAGAATTACTTATTAACCAGTTGAAGATCCTTTAAGAATACAAAGCTATTGTTAGGTAGTGGAAAGCATGAATGAAGTACAGGGGACTTATAAAAGAGTTTTAGCGACGCTAGCAGTGAGCGACCCGCGGTGGCAAGGATAGCCTCGAGAAGCAACCCGAGAAGCAAGTTACCGGAGGATAGTTATACTTCATATAGAAGAAGGAGAACGCCAATTGAAAGACATGGCTGGATTAATAGAAAGGTCGATCTCTGTCTCTATTGCGTTGCCTCATATTCTTCCTATATTAATCGCTGAATTTTTGAAACTTAACCCTAATGTACATATTAGCCAGTATTTGGCTTCATCCACTGGGATGAAAAAACAACTAGAGAATGTCGAAGTCGACCTTTGTATTTCAATGAGTCCTATTTATGGAGACGACATTGAATGGATGCCCTTATTAGAAGAAGAGATTTTTTTATCGGTACCACCAAGCCATCACTTAGCAAAGCAAAAATCCATTGCTCTTCAGGAAGCAGCAAATGAGGCCTTCATCAGCAGAACGTCAGGGTACGGATTCCGGGACGTTACGGATAAGTATTGCAGGGAAGCGGGCTTTGAACCTTACACCCCAATTGAACTAGAAGAAGCAGGAGCAATACTCCGACTTGTAGAAATGGGAATGGGTGTTTCATTCACGCCTCAATTGTCTTTATTACGCCAATCAATGCCGAAACCGTTCAGATTCCAATCACCTATCCGAATTGCAAACGAACGATTGGGATAGCATGGAAAAAAACTCACTATCTCTCTCAAGCTGCAATAGATTTCCGGGAATTCACCTCTGGCTTTTTTAAACATGAAGTAAGTAAATATTTCTATCTATAAAGTCTTAATAAAAATAAGGTGGCAGGCATTACATCCAAGACGGTGTTGCCTGCCTTTTTCAACATGGATGGTAGAGGATTGCCTCCTTAATCTAAGGGGAGTCTTATTACATGCTTCTTTTAAACAAAAGAACGTAAAAATAAGGTCTGAGGTACAAGTCGTCCACTTCAGTCTTCAAATGTTAATTTTGATATTATTGGCGTTTATAAACATATCTAAAACTATCCTCATTAATTATTGCCAACTGTATAAATGAATGGTTCATGATAGAACGCAAAAACTACATATTACTTGGGAAATAATTTGGGAAATGGGGTCTGACCCCGGAGGTGATATGATGGCTGTGATTTTAGGTTTACAGGAGATGCAAAGGGAGAGGCAGTTGAAGTTTGAGCGAAGGTTACTTAGGGAACTTTCAATCGAGGATATGAAGGTGAGGATTCAGCGTTACTTTGGACAGGATTTCATGGAGGTGTTGGAGGAAGGCTATTTTGATGTTGCCATTGAGGCCTATTTATTGGGAGCTAACTATAGTAAGTTTGGCTATTATGGTGAGTCGGAGGATGATGTAAGGGCTCGGTGCTGGAGGGAAGAGAAATTTTTGATTGATACCCTTTTTAATTTTATTTTGTATTGGCGGGAAGTAACGGCAAATAACGCTTTCAATGAAGGTTTGTTTTATTGCTGTGAAGGGTTTGTAGGTGAATGGTGGATGGACGGCTTTAAGACGGGTGAAAAGCGATATAAAATGAAGTTGCACTAAGAAGGAGTGAAGTATCCATTCTTTGTTCTAATTCCATGGTTTGTCCCATACTTTTAGATATAGGGACTTGTGGAAGGAGAACGTTCATGCGTAGTAAGCTAAAATATACAGGAATCGCGATGGGATTGTTTATCCTTTTTTTAATTGTAACTTTCAAATTTGTTGAAGATGATTCTTGGGACTCCTGGAACCTTCCCTTGGCAGGTAAGGTAATCGTTTTGGATGCTGGACATGGAGGAATGGATGGCGGGGCAAATGTGCAAAAGGTAATGGAAAAAGAAATTGCCCTTTCTGTTTCGTTAAAGGTTAGGGACTATTTACAGGAACAGGGTGCCCTTGTCATTATGACTCGTGAGAAAGATGAAGATCTGGCACAGGGGGATACAAAAGGGATCCGTCAGCGAAAACAGGAAGACCTGCGAAATCGGGTTGAAATGATTAATGATTCAGAAGCGGATTTATTTTTAAGTATTCATTTAAATTCTTTTCCGTCAGCATCATCAAAAGGTGCTCAAACATTTTATACGAAAAGGTTTGAGGAAAATGAACAGGTGGCAAAGTTTATTCAGACTGAAATCATAAGAAACCTAGAAAATACAAAGCGAGATGCAAAAACGATTAATAATGTGTATTTGATGAATTATACGAAGAAACCAGGGGCGCTTGTTGAAATTGGCTTTCTTTCTAATACGGAGGAAAGGGAACGCCTTATCAGTGATGGGTATCAAGAAAAGATTGCAAGTTCGATTTATATGGGGATTTTACGGTATTTCACAGAGGAAAAACTTTCAGATGAAGAGTGATTCTCTAGTTCGGGTCTTGTATGGTACAAGGCCTTTTTATTATTGAGATAAAAGTCATGTGCTCATTTAAAGGGCAGATAATAAGCTTTATTTAAGTGATATGGTATACTTAAATGGGAAAATAAAACGAATTCAAAGGGGTGCTCGACTTGTTAACTGAAGAGAAAGTACTGAATTTATTAAAGGATCTTAAAGACCCTTTTCTACATAAAAGCCTTGAAGAAACAAATGGAATCATTGAAGTGAAAATAAAGCCTGAAAAAAATCATGTAAGCGTTAAGCTTGCCATTGCAAAAACAGGGACTGCCGAGCAAATGCAAATGCAAACAGAAGTGGTAAACTTGCTGAAAGAAGGCGGGGCAGAATCTGTAGGGATTCGTTTCACAGAACTTTCTGAAGAAGAGTTATCCAAGCATCGTGAAAATATACCACAGGATGAAGTGGATCAAGGTTTACTTGGACCGAATAGCAAGACGCAATTTATTGCGATTGCTAGTGGTAAAGGCGGAGTTGGTAAATCAACGATTTCAGTGAACTTTGCTACTTCACTTGCACGACTTGGTAAAAAGGTTGGACTTGTGGACGCTGATATTTATGGTTTTAGCGTACCAGATATGATGGGGATTACAAAAAGGCCGGTGGTGCGTGGGGAGAAAATTATTCCTGTGGAACGTTTTGGTGTTCAGGTTATCTCAATGGGATTCTTTGTAGAAGATAACGCGCCTATTATCTGGAGAGGGCCAATGCTAGGAAAGATGCTGAACAGTTTCTTTAACGAGGTAGAATGGGGAGAGTTAGATTATTTAGTCCTTGATTTACCACCGGGTACAGGCGATGTTGCGTTGGACGTGCATACAATGCTACCTTCATGTAAGGAAATTATCGTAACGACACCGCATCCAACTGCAGCCTTTGTTGCAGCAAGAGCGGGCGCGATGGCCATCAAGACTGAACATGAAGTCATTGGTGTCATTGAAAACATGTCGTTCTTCGAGAGTAAAACGACAGGTGAAAAAGAATATGTATTCGGTAAAGGCGGCGGTGCGAAGCTTGCAGATGAACTACGTACAGAAGTCTTAGGGCAGCTTCCTTTGCAACAGCCAGATTGGAACGAAGAAGATTTTGCACCTTCTATTTACGCAGCAGACCATAGATTAGGCAGAATTTATGAAGATATTGCTAAAAAAGTCATTGAAAAGTTGCAATAAAAATAAAGGCTGATTCCAATTGGAATCAGCCTTTTGTTATTCTTTGTCTTTTTTCTCAGTTTTATCACCTGATTCCGCCTTTGTTGCCTTTTCAGCTGCTTTTGTTACAGCTTGATCCAATCTTTCTTGGATCTTCGCTTGAACTAAAGGACTATCCATAGTTTCTATGATAACTTCTTTATAAATGGCCCGCATGTCTTTAGTCTTCAGTAACTTATTCATTTCTTTTTCCAAATCTGGGTCTTTTAAAATTTCAATAAGCATTCCGCGATACTGAGGGTCATTGGTTAATTCTTTCAATACCTTTTTGTGTTCGTCTTTTAAAGCTTTAGCATAGGCAGAGGTAAATTCAGGATCTTTAAAGGTCTTTTTCCAAAATTCCTTCCCTTTATCTGAAGTGACCGTATCTTCAATGGATTTCTTAATGATCTCTGAGTCCATAATAAGTTCAGTTTTTGTTTTCTCATCAGAAATGATATCCTGGATGGCCTTTTTACCATCGTCTGTTTTTAAAATATCGACGACCATTTTCTTTGTCTCTTCATACTCATTTTTATCTGCGCTTGCTCCATTCTGCGCACAACCGGAACAAACGAGTAAGAATGACGTGAAAAGCAAAGCAACTCCCACTCTCATACGCAGGGCCCCTTTCATCCTTCTTATTGTTAATATGGTTCCAATCGACGATATTATTCCCTTGTAGAATAAGTGGATTTTTCCAAATTTGGTTGGTACAATTAAGGAAATGAAATAGAAATGTATGGAGGAAAACAATGAACAGCCGTAATTTAGTTAAATTGTTTTTAACAACATTGCTTATCGGTGGTGTAACGGGCGGAGTTGTAGGGTTCTTAGCTCGTTGGAATGAGTTTAAGCCTTATTTTTCTTCTTTTGAAATCAGTGCCATTCTTTCAACGTTTTTATGGTTATTCGGTGTCGGATTAATTTTTAGTGTCATAAGCCAAGCTGGTTTTTTTGCCTATTTAACGATACATCGTTTCGGTCTAGGGATATTTAAAAGTGCTTCCTTATGGAATGCAGTACAACTCGTACTTATTCTTTTCGTTGTATTTGATCTAGTCTATTTACGATATCTTAATTTTGGTTCAGGTGAGGGGATTAGTTCCTACATTGTGTTAGCTTTGGTTGTATTAGCCGCAGCGTTGATTACGGCCTATTTTAAAATGAAACAAACAAATAAACAGTCATTTATTCCGGCGATGTTTTTTATGGTTGTGGCCACAGTATTAGAGTGGGTACCTGTACTAAGTTCTAATGATGAAGGCTGGCTCTACTTCATGCTGTTTCCATTACTAGTATGCAATGCTTATCAATTATTGGTTTTAAGCAAATTAATCGATCGTTCACAAAAAGAATTAGCCAGTAAAAAAACACGGATGCAAACTAAAGCAAAGGGAAAGAAATTAAAAGCAGGAGAATTAGGGAAGTAGGTAAAAGTGGCTAACCTTATTGGAAAGCGGAATACATAAGAAATTCTACATACAAAAAACTGCGTCCTAAAGGTTAAGCATGACCCTTAGTACGCAGTTTTTTATGTTTTTGTGTTCTAGTAAATGATGTTACCGGATTTCTTCACTGCTTGCTGATGAATTAGAGATCATCTCAGAAACGTTTACGAAGTTTAAATTTTTGGAGCGAAGTTCATCTATTAGTTCTGGCAATGCTTTATTAGTTTGTTTTGCTGAGTCTGAAGCGTGTAATAAGATGATATCACCCTTTTGAGCCTTGTTAACGTTATGAACAATTCGATCAACGCCTGGGTTAGTCCAATCCTTTGAATCGATACTCCAATGAACCACAGTATAGCCGAATTTTTCACTAATTTTCAGGAGGCGCTTATCAAAGTGTCCGGTGGGCGCACGTAAAAGCTCGATATTTTTAACATTTAGTTTTTTAAAAGCTTCCTGTGCTTTTGAAATATCACGGATGATTTCTTGGTCATCCAGATCGGAATAATCTTTGTAATCGTATCCGAGCATTCCGATTTCATAGCCTTCTTTTTCAATTTCATCCACTATGTCAGGGTGACGCTCTGCCCAAGATCCGGAAAGGAAGAAGGTGGCGGATTTAATCTTTTCTTTTTTCAATGTCTCTAAAATCGGGGCTGCTTTTTCATCGCCCCAGCCAATATTGAATGTGACGGCTACATTCTTTTCCCCTTTATAAACCGCTTTTGGTCCATCTTCGGTAGAAAAAACAGGTGAATGAAGAATGTTTTGTACAAAAAGGAACCAAGCGGTAAAGAGTGCCGTAAGTAAAATTAACGAATAATGTTTGATGTTCTTTGCCTGGAGCACCATGAAAAATTTCATTAATCCATCCCCTTGTCCAAAGGTCTTGTTTTCATATTTATGCAGAGGCTGTTCCGTTATGCAAAAAAATCAATATAAAAATTCATAAAATTAAGATGAATGGGGAAAAATGACTGATGGAGGTGTGAGTTATGCTTGGCTTATTGATTAATGAAAAAGAAAAGAAGGAATTAGAGTACCTCTTAAAAAGAGAGATGGATGAAATATTATTTGATTTACAAGATGATAGAATCGATTGCATAGTTAAAAGAGCTATAAATGAAAAATATAATATCCTTTTCAGATTGTTTAAAAGGCTAAGTACAGAAAAGGAATGCCTTATTTATATGAAAGTAAAAACAAACTTTAATGAGAAGAATTAGTCCTGATTTTTAAAAGTGAATTAAATTTAAAAAATCTATTGACTATTAATTTATACGCTGGTATATTATAAAAGTTGTTCGCAAGATAATAGCTTTTAAAAAAGAACAAAAAAAACTTTTTTAAAAAAAGTTATTGACGAAGCAGAGATAAGATGTTAAGATATTAAAAGTCGCTAAGAGATAAAGCGAAACATATTGCTCTTTGAAAACTGAACAAAACAAAGCGCCAACGTTAATTTTTTTAAGTGAGCACACACTATCAAAAAAAGCAAAATGAGCAAGTCAAACATTTCTTCGGAGAGTTTGATCCTGGCTCAGGACGAACGCTGGCGGCGTGCCTAATACATGCAAGTCGAGCGAATCGATGGGAGCTTGCTCCCTGAGATTAGCGGCGGACGGGTGAGTAACACGTGGGCAACCTGCCTATAAGACTGGGATAACTTCGGGAAACCGGAGCTAATACCGGATACGTTCTTTTCTCGCATGAGAGAAGATGGAAAGACGGTTTTGCTGTCACTTATAGATGGGCCCGCGGCGCATTAGCTAGTTGGTGAGGTAATGGCTCACCAAGGCGACGATGCGTAGCCGACCTGAGAGGGTGATCGGCCACACTGGGACTGAGACACGGCCCAGACTCCTACGGGAGGCAGCAGTAGGGAATCTTCCGCAATGGACGAAAGTCTGACGGAGCAACGCCGCGTGAACGAAGAAGGCCTTCGGGTCGTAAAGTTCTGTTGTTAGGGAAGAACAAGTACCAGAGTAACTGCTGGTACCTTGACGGTACCTAACCAGAAAGCCACGGCTAACTACGTGCCAGCAGCCGCGGTAATACGTAGGTGGCAAGCGTTGTCCGGAATTATTGGGCGTAAAGCGCGCGCAGGTGGTTCCTTAAGTCTGATGTGAAAGCCCACGGCTCAACCGTGGAGGGTCATTGGAAACTGGGGAACTTGAGTGCAGAAGAGGAAAGTGGAATTCCAAGTGTAGCGGTGAAATGCGTAGAGATTTGGAGGAACACCAGTGGCGAAGGCGACTTTCTGGTCTGTAACTGACACTGAGGCGCGAAAGCGTGGGGAGCAAACAGGATTAGATACCCTGGTAGTCCACGCCGTAAACGATGAGTGCTAAGTGTTAGAGGGTTTCCGCCCTTTAGTGCTGCAGCTAACGCATTAAGCACTCCGCCTGGGGAGTACGGCCGCAAGGCTGAAACTCAAAGGAATTGACGGGGGCCCGCACAAGCGGTGGAGCATGTGGTTTAATTCGAAGCAACGCGAAGAACCTTACCAGGTCTTGACATCCTCTGACAACCCTAGAGATAGGGCGTTCCCCTTCGGGGGACAGAGTGACAGGTGGTGCATGGTTGTCGTCAGCTCGTGTCGTGAGATGTTGGGTTAAGTCCCGCAACGAGCGCAACCCTTGATCTTAGTTGCCAGCATTCAGTTGGGCACTCTAAGGTGACTGCCGGTGACAAACCGGAGGAAGGTGGGGATGACGTCAAATCATCATGCCCCTTATGACCTGGGCTACACACGTGCTACAATGGATGGTACAAAGGGCTGCAAACCTGCGAAGGTAAGCGAATCCCATAAAGCCATTCTCAGTTCGGATTGTAGGCTGCAACTCGCCTACATGAAGCCGGAATCGCTAGTAATCGCGGATCAGCATGCCGCGGTGAATACGTTCCCGGGCCTTGTACACACCGCCCGTCACACCACGAGAGTTTGTAACACCCGAAGTCGGTGAGGTAACCTTTATGGAGCCAGCCGCCTAAGGTGGGACAGATGATTGGGGTGAAGTCGTAACAAGGTAGCCGTATCGGAAGGTGCGGCTGGATCACCTCCTTTCTAAGGATAAATACGAGAGCGCTTTTGTTTTGTTCAGTTTTGAATGAGTAATTCATTCAGATACGAAAGATCTCATCACGTTGTGATGAAGTTTTTTCTTCTTTGTTCCTTGAAAACTAGATAATAGATAGAAGGCAATTAATTTTTTCAAAGCATCAGTAAGATCTTTTTTAACGGTTAAGTTAGAAAGGGCGCACGGTGGATGCCTTGGCACTAGGAGCCGATGAAGGACGGGACTAACACCGATATGCTTCGGGGAGCTGTAAGTAAGCTTTGATCCGGAGATTTCCGAATGGGGAAACCCACTGTTCGTAATGGAACAGTATCTTTACCTGAATACATAGGGTACTGAAGGCAGACCCGGGGAACTGAAACATCTAAGTACCCGGAGGAAGAGAAAGCAAATGCGATTTCCTGAGTAGCGGCGAGCGAAACGGAATTAGCCCAAACCAAGAGGCTTGCCTCTTGGGGTTGTAGGACACTCAACATGGAGTTACAAAGGAACGGGGTAAATGAAGTGATCTGGAAAGGTCCGTCAAAGAAGGTAAAAACCCTGTAGTTGAAACTTCGTTCCCTCCTGAGTGGATCCTGAGTACGGCGGGACACGAGAAATCCCGTCGGAAGCAGGGAGGACCATCTCCCAAGGCTAAATACTACCTAGTGACCGATAGTGAACCAGTACCGTGAGGGAAAGGTGAAAAGCACCCCGGAAGGGGAGTGAAATAGATCCTGAAACCGTGTGCCTACAAGTAGTCAAAGCCCGTTAATGGGTAATGGCGTGCCTTTTGTAGAATGAACCGGCGAGTTACGATTTCATGCGAGGTTAAGTTGATAAGACGGAGCCGCGACGAAAGCGAGTCTGAATAGGGCGAATGAGTATGAGGTCGTAGACCCGAAACCAGGTGATCTACCCATGTCCAGGGTGAAGTTCAGGTAACACTGAATGGAGGCCCGAACCCACGCACGTTGAAAAGTGCGGGGATGAGGTGTGGGTAGCGGAGAAATTCCAATCGAACCTGGAGATAGCTGGTTCTCTCCGAAATAGCTTTAGGGCTAGCCTCAAGATGAGAGTATTGGAGGTAGAGCACTGATTGGACTAGGGGCCCCCAACGGGTTACCGAATTCAGTCAAACTCCGAATGCCAAATACTTATTCTTGGGAGTCAGACTGCGAGTGATAAGATCCGTAGTCGAAAGGGAAACAGCCCAGACCACCAGCTAAGGTCCCAAAGTATACGTTAAGTGGAAAAGGATGTGGAGTTGCTTAGACAACCAGGATGTTGGCTCAGAAGCAGCCATCATTTAAAGAGTGCGTAATAGCTCACTGGTCGAGTGACTCCGCGCCGAAAATGTACCGGGGCTAAACGTATCACCGAAGCTGTGGATTGACACCGTATGGTGTCGATGGTAGGAGAGCGTTCTAAGGGCGTTGAAGTCAGACCGGAAGGACTGGTGGAGCGCTTAGAAGTGAGAATGCCGGTATGAGTAGCGAAAGAAGGGTGAGAATCCCTTCCACCGAATGCCTAAGGTTTCCTGAGGAAGGCTCGTCCGCTCAGGGTTAGTCGGGACCTAAGCCGAGGCCGAAAGGCGTAGGCGATGGACAACAGGTTGATATTCCTGTACCACCTATACATCGTTTGAACGATGGGGGGACGCAGAAGGATAGGGTAAGCGCGCTGTTGGATATGCGCGTCCAAGCAGTTAGGCCGGAAACGAGGCAAATCCCGTTTCCATTAAGGCGGAGCTGTGATGGCGAGGGAAATATAGTACCGAAGTTCCTGATTCCACAGCCGCCAAGAAAAGCCTCTAGTGAGATGTAAGGTGCCCGTACCGCAAACCGACACAGGTAGGCGAGGAGAGAATCCTAAGGTGTGCGAGAGAACTCTCGTTAAGGAACTCGGCAAAATGACCCCGTAACTTCGGGAGAAGGGGTGCTTTTTAGGGTGAATAGCCCGGAAAAGCCGCAGTGAATAGGCCCAGGCGACTGTTTAGCAAAAACACAGGTCTCTGCGAAGCCGCAAGGCGAAGTATAGGGGCTGACACCTGCCCGGTGCTGGAAGGTTAAGGGGAGAGGTTAGCGCAAGCGAAGCTTTGAACCGAAGCCCCAGTAAACGGCGGCCGTAACTATAACGGTCCTAAGGTAGCGAAATTCCTTGTCGGGTAAGTTCCGACCCGCACGAAAGGTGTAACGATCTGGGCACTGTCTCAACGAGAGACTCGGTGAAATTATAGTACCTGTGAAGATGCAGGTTACCCGCGACAGGACGGAAAGACCCCGTGGAGCTTTACTGCAGCCTGATATTGAATTTTGGTACAGCTTGTACAGGATAGGTAGGAGCCTGAGAAGCCGGAGCGCTAGCTTCGGTGGAGGCGTTGGTGGGATACTACCCTGGCTGTATTGAAATTCTAACCCGCGCCCCTTATCGGGGTGGGAGACAGTGTCAGGTGGGCAGTTTGACTGGGGCGGTCGCCTCCTAAAGAGTAACGGAGGCGCCCAAAGGTTCCCTCAGAATGGTTGGAAATCATTCGTAGAGTGTAAAGGCACAAGGGAGCTTGACTGCGAGACCTACAAGTCGAGCAGGGACGAAAGTCGGGCTTAGTGATCCGGTGGTTCCGCATGGAAGGGCCATCGCTCAACGGATAAAAGCTACCCCGGGGATAACAGGCTTATCTCCCCCAAGAGTCCACATCGACGGGGAGGTTTGGCACCTCGATGTCGGCTCATCGCATCCTGGGGCTGTAGTCGGTCCCAAGGGTTGGGCTGTTCGCCCATTAAAGCGGTACGCGAGCTGGGTTCAGAACGTCGTGAGACAGTTCGGTCCCTATCCGTCGCGGGCGCAGGAAATTTGAGAGGAGCTGTCCTTAGTACGAGAGGACCGGGATGGACGCACCGCTGGTGTACCAGTTGTCTTGCCAAAGGCATAGCTGGGTAGCTACGTGCGGACGGGATAAGTGCTGAAAGCATCTAAGCATGAAGCCCCCCTCGAGATGAGATTTCCCATAGCGCAAGCTAGTAAGATCCCTGAAAGATGATCAGGTTGATAGGTCAGAGGTGGAAGCGTGGCGACATGTGGAGCTGACTGATACTAATAGATCGAGGACTTAACCACGCTTTAAAAAATGAAATACCTTCTTATTATCTAGTTTTGAAGGAATGAAAATTTCTTCAAAAAAATGAATATAGTCTGGCAATGATGGCGAAGAGGTCACACCCGTTCCCATTCCGAACACGGAAGTTAAGTTCTTCAGCGCCGATGGTAGTTGGGGGTTTCCCCCTGTGAGAGTAGGACGTTGCCAGGCTATTCATTTAAAATCTTTAAATGAGTATTAGGAAACATTATATTATTCCGCAGTAGCTCAGTGGTAGAGCATTCGGCTGTTAACCGAACGGTCGTAGGTTCGAGTCCTACCTGCGGAGCCATATGCTTCCATAGCTCAGTAGGTAGAGCACTTCCATGGTAAGGAAGAGGTCAGCGGTTCGAATCCGCTTGGGAGCTTCCCAATCTATCTATTATCATAAAATATCGGCCCGTTGGTCAAGCGGTTAAGACACCGCCCTTTCACGGCGGTAACACGGGTTCGAATCCCGTACGGGTCACCATTATATACTTATTAGTCCGGAGGATTAGCTCAGCTGGGAGAGCATCTGCCTTACAAGCAGAGGGTCGGCGGTTCGATCCCGTCATCCTCCACCATTTTATTTTAAAAATATTTGCCGGTGTAGCTCAACTGGTAGAGCAACTGACTTGTAATCAGTAGGTTGGGGGTTCAAGTCCTCTTGCCGGCACCATTTACAACCATATATTGCGGAGGGGTAGCGAAGTGGCTAAACGCGGCGGACTGTAAATCCGCTCCTTCGGGTTCGGCAGTTCGAATCTGCCCCCCTCCACCATTTTAATAAAAACCTGTGGATCAGTTATATATTCTCTGTAAAAGGGAAATATATGATTACCACCTTTTTATTTTGTTGAATATTAATTATACATATTATATATTGGGCTATAGCCAAGCGGTAAGGCAACGGATTTTGATTCCGTCATGCGAAGGTTCGATCCCTTCTAGCCCAGCCATTTGCGGAAGTAGTTCAGTGGTAGAATACAACCTTGCCAAGGTTGGGGTCGCGGGTTCGAATCCCGTCTTCCGCTTACTATATATTTATTCCTTTAGGGGCCTTAGCTCAGCTGGGAGAGCGCCTGCCTTGCACGCAGGAGGTCAGCGGTTCGATCCCGCTAGGCTCCACCATCTAACTACATACACTAAAACTTACGTCTTAAGCCGATTACGGCTTAAGACTTTTTTTATTTTAAATATCTAACTTTTATTACTTTTACCTTCTAATAAGAGAACGGTTCAATTAGGGATTTTAAGACAAAGAGTAAATACGGTAAAAAAGCTAATTAGCTGCATCTTTATACATATAAATGTTCAGTTGAACCACTAGGCATATAAGATATAAAATGGTAGAAAGGGGGAATTATATGTCTATTCAGAAAATTTCCATTATCGGTCTACCTATGGATCTTGGTCAGGCGAGACGAGGGGTGGATATGGGACCGAGTGCAATCCGCTGTGCAGGGATTGTCGAACGGCTTGAACGATTAAAAATAGAAGTTGAGGATTTAGGAGATATAGTAGTAGGACGCCCTGAAAATGCACAGAAATCTGGTACAAATTTAAAAAACTTATCGCTAGTTGCTAAGGGAAACATTCAATTAGCAACAAGAGTAGATAAAATTATACAAGGCGGATCATTCCCGCTCGTTCTTGGGGGAGACCATTCGATAGCCATCGGAACACTCGCAGGGGTTTCGAAGCACTATGAAAATGTAGGTGTAATTTGGTATGATGCACATGGAGATTTAAATACGGAGGAAACTTCACCATCAGGGAATATACATGGTATGCCTCTAGCTGTCAGTATGGGGCTTGGCCATCCCGATCTAGTCAATATTCATGGTTCAACTTCTAAAGTAAAACCAGAAAATATCGTAATTATCGGGGCACGTTCATTAGATGAAGGTGAAAAAGAATTAATACATGAAAAAGGGATTAAAGTGTTTACAATGCATGAAATTGACCGAATGGGTATGGCTAGAGTCATGGAAGAGTGTATAGATTATTTAAGAGAAAGAACAGATGGTGTTCACCTTTCTTTGGACCTGGATGGAGTAGATCCCGCGGATGCGCCTGGGGTAGGAACACCGGTAATTGGTGGTATTAGTTATCGTGAGAGTCATTTGGCTATGGAAATGCTGGCGGAGTCTGAGTTAATTACATCAGCTGAATTTGTTGAGGTAAACCCTATTTTAGATGAACGTAATAAAACCGCAATCGTTGCCGTGGCCTTAATGGGCTCGCTATTTGGAGAAAAGCTAGTATAACTGATAAAATAAAAGAAACAGTAACCAGCTTGTGTTAGGTTACTGTTTTTTATATGCTAGAAGACGTAAGTTGATTTTTCAGGATGGTTTTATAATATCTATATTTATATGGTTGTAATCTCAGCTCCATATTCACTTTAGAGCACATCGGTCGATTTGGCTTCCATTTTTAGTTAAATGGAAGTATTGATTGATCAAAACATCTAGTTTACTGCTTACTTCAATAACTTCATTATCAACCATCGAGGAGCGGGAAGCTAAAATTATCATTTTCTGTCTGTATAGTTCAATATGATCTAAAATTTGTTCAGCAGTCATACAGCGATTCACTCCCTTAGGTTTTACAATTTTTAATTATATAGCCTTGTTTTTTTTTTCTTAAACATAAATTGTAAAACTTTGTTAAAATTAAAGTAATAAATTTTGAAACCTTTTAGCTTACGATTCGTAATAATCGTATAGCCGCATGAGCGGGGGTAAAAACCGGAAAATGGATGCACTCATTAAAGAGAGAATTAATCAAGTATTAAAGGGAGACCATAATGCATTTGGGGAAATTGTCGAACTATACAAGGACAAAGTTTTCCAGATATGTTTTAGGATGCTCGGAAACAGGCAAGAAGCAGAAGATTTGGCACAAGAGGCCTTTGTTAGAGCCTTTGTGAATATTCGTAGTTTCAATATACAAATGAAATTTTCTACGTGGTTATACCGTATTGCGACGAATCTTTGCATTGACCGTCTTCGTAAGAAAAAGCCGGATTACTATTTGGATGCAGAAGTTAGTGGAACTGAGGGATTGAATATGTATTCCCAAATTGCATCAGATATGGCAAAGCCCGAGGATGAAGTTGAATCTTTAGAACTTCAGGAAACCATTCAAGTAGAAATTATGAAGTTGCCGGAGAAATATCGGTCGGTAATCGTATTGAAGTACATTGAAGAATTATCGTTAAAGGAAATCAGTGAAATACTTGATTTGCCAGTCGGCACGGTTAAGACGAGAATACATCGTGGTCGGGAAGCCTTGCGTAAACAACTACGCCATTTATAAAAAGAAGGTGAGAAAAATGAACTACCATGAGGAAATCATTGATTATATGCATGATTATTTAGATGAGGACATCAAACCAGAGCATAAAGAAGCTTTACGTGATCACTTGCATACTTGTGCTGAATGCCGGGATTATTTTCATGAAATGAAAAAGGCAGTCGCTCTTGTACAAAGTACCTCCCATATTAAGGCTCCAGATGACTTTACAGCAAGGGTAATGGCTCAATTGCCAAAGGAAACGAAAACAACGGGTGCCAAGCGTTGGTTAAAAAGCCATCCTTTTATGACGGCAGCAGCCGTGTTCATTGTATTGATGACAGGTTCTCTTTTTTCCACATATAATCAGGACGAACATTTTTCAGTTTCCAAGCAATCTAATTTATTAGTCGAAGGAGAAACGGTGATTGTGCCTGCAGGTGAGACCGTTGAGGGGAATGTGGTAGTTCAAAACGGTAACATTCGAATTGAAGGTGAAGTGAAGGGAGATGTGACGGTCATTAATGGACATAATTATATGTCTAAGGCGGGGAATGTGACCGGAAGCATCCATGTTATTGACCAAGCTTTTGAGTGGATGTGGTACAAAATTAAGGATACCGCAACGTCTGTGCTTCCTATTAAAGAGGAAAAAGGGAATAAGGAGTAAGATGAGCTGAGCGAATGCATCGTTTTCAATATACGGTGCCATCGCTCAGCTTTACTTTGTAAAAGGAGGGGATTTTTTACTTCATTAGACCTTAACATGTAACTTTATCACACTAGTTTTAGAAGTATTATTTAAAAAATGGTATACTATTAAGGTTATTACATAACGATTGTTATTGTTATTTGGAGTAATACTGACTGGAGGAAACAACATGTCTTTATCCAATTTGAATGTTTGGGACTATGTAGTAAATTTCATTGATATTCTCCTTGTTTGGTTTGTGATATATAAATTGTTAACTATTATTCGAGGCACGAAGGCTATACAGCTGCTCAAAGGAATTTTTGTAATAGTCATTGTAAAAAGCTTAAGCAACCTGTTTGGTTTCAATACACTTGGATGGTTAATGGCACAAGTCATGAATTGGGGAGTACTGGCGATTCTTGTCATTTTTCAACCTGAACTGAGGAGAGCGCTTGAACAATTAGGACGTGGGAAGCTCTTTACAAGAGGTAGCGTTCCAGAAGAGAACCAGCAAGAGCGTTTAGTAGAAGAAATATTAAAGGCGTCCACTTATATGGCGAAAAGGCGAATTGGAGCCTTGATTACGATTGAAAAAGGAACGGCACTGGGCGATTATGTTGAAACAGGGATTCCTCTAAAGTCCTATATTTCTTCAGAGTTGCTTATTAATATCTTTATACCTAATACGCCGCTCCATGATGGTGCAGTGATTTTACAAAATAACCAGGTGGCAGCTGCAGCTTGCTATCTGCCTTTATCAGAAAGTCCGTTCATTTCAAAAGAACTTGGTACTCGGCATAGGGCAGCTATTGGTATGAGTGAAGTGACGGATAGTATTACAATCGTTGTATCTGAAGAAACGGGAGGAATCTCTGTTACTAAAAATGGAGAACTGTTCCGAGATTTGAATCAAGAGTCATTTAGGGCAATGCTTACTAGTGAACTGGTAGTGGAAAATATCAAAACAACTTCCTCGAGTATCTGGAATTGGAGGGGGAAGAAAAATGGATAAATATACCAATAGTACATGGTTTATGAGAATTGTTGCTTTTGCTTTGGCAGCTCTGTTATTCATCTCCGTTAATTTTGAGATGGAGTCAGATAAAAAATCTCTTGGTTTATCTACTGCCCCTGAGATTAGTACGGAAACCATTGAAAATGTACCGGTTGAAGTGTACTATGACCGTGAAAATTTGGTGGTGAGCGGAGTACCAGAAACGGTGGATGTTACTTTAAAGGGAGCTAAAAGCCTACTGATAAGTGCAAAAAACCAAAGAGACTTTAAAGTATATGTAGACCTTTCTGATCCTGAAATCTCGATGGGAGACAGAACTGTTACCTTCAAAATAAGCGATTTAAACGAAAAGTTAGTGGCGACAATCGAGCCTGAATATGCAGAAGTCAATGTTCAGGAACGAGTGACGAAGGAATTCTCCGTCGAAGCAGAATATAATAATTCTTTACTTGAAGAGGGTTATACCGCTGGACAGCCAACAGTCAACCCTAAAACTGTTAAAATAACTGGGGCTAAAGATGTAATTGAACAAATTTCCTATGTTAAGGCAAATCTTGAAATAAGTAAGGGTCTTAACGAAACGATGAACGGCAAGGCGACAGTAAAAGCTCTTGACCGGGACTTAAACAAGTTGGATGTTACGATTGAACCTGCTTCAGTTGCAGTGTCACTAAAAGTTAGTATCCCGTCGAAAACGGTAACCATTGCACCTAAGCAAACTGGAAAAGTAAAGGACGGCATCCGTATTAAGAGTATAAGTGTCGATCCAAAAGAGGTAATCCTTTATGGGTCAGAAGCCAGCCTTGAACAAATAAGCGAAATAAATCTCCCTGTTAATATTTCCAAAATTGATGGAGATGCCGAATTGGAATTGGATCTTACTAAACCAGAAAGTGTACAAAAAATGTCCTTGGGTAAGGCAAAGGTCAAAATTAATACAGAAAAAATTGATGTAGAAGATGAGAATGTAGAGGATGTAGAGGCAGTCGAAGAAGTCGAAAAAGTCGAAGAAGAGGTAGTTGAAGAGGATGAACCACCTGCCATCGAGACTAAAACTTTCACCAATTTAAAAATAGAACCTGTAGGTATACAGGAAGACCAAGAAGCCGAATTGGAATCCGATGTAGCAAGCATTACTTTGCGTGGGAAAGCGGATGATTTGAAAGAAATAACTAAAAACGACATTACTCTTACAGTAGATGTGAGTAATTTAGATGAAGGTATACATGATGTAGAACTGGTAGTAAAAGCGCCTGCAGGAGTGAATTGGGAACTAGATTCAAAAACGGCTAAGGTCTCTATTACTCAAAAAGACGAAGAAGAAACATAACCTTCCTTTAACATCATTTAATTTAGTAACGATTCGAAGAAGGAGCGATAAAAAGATGGGTAAATATTTTGGAACAGACGGAGTTAGGGGTATAGCGAATAGCGAATTAACACCGGAGTTGGCATTTAAACTAGGCCGTTTTGGCGGCTACGTTCTTACTAAAAATACAGAAAAACCTAAAGTGCTGATAGGACGCGATACACGTATTTCAGGTGAAATGCTGGAAGGTGCACTAGTTGCTGGTCTATTATCTATTGGGGCTGAAGTTATGCGTCTTGGTGTAATTTCAACACCAGGAGTTGCTTATTTAACAAAGGCGTTAAGTGCTGAAGCAGGCGTTATGATTTCTGCTTCACATAATCCGGTTGCAGATAACGGTATTAAATTCTTCGGTCCGGATGGTTTTAAGCTATCGGATGATCAAGAAGCGGAAATTGAAACATTGTTAGATTTAGAAAAAGATGAACTTCCACGTCCGGTAGGCGGAGATTTAGGCCATCTAAACGACTATTTCGAAGGTGGACAAAAGTATCTCCAGTACTTAAAGCAATCAGTCGATGAAGATTTTACAGGCATTCATGTTGCGCTTGATTGTGCACATGGCGCGACATCATCCTTGGCTATGCATTTGTTTGCGGATCTAGATGCAGATATCTCTACAATGGGGGCATCGCCCAATGGCTTGAACATCAATGATAAGGTAGGTTCCACGCACCCTGAAGCACTTGCTGAATTCTTAAAAGAAAAAGGGGCCGATGTTGGACTTGCCTTCGATGGTGACGGCGACCGCATCATTGCCATAGATGAAAAAGGAAATATAGTTGACGGCGATCAAATTATGTATATATGTGCGAAATACTTGAAAGAAAACAATCGTTTGAAACAGGGGACTGTGGTTTCTACAATCATGAGTAACCTAGGTTTTTATAAAGGTCTTGAGGAGCACGGAATACAAAGTGCCCAAACAGCAGTGGGCGATCGCTATGTTGTAGAAGAGATGCGAAAAGGCGGCTACAACCTTGGCGGTGAGCAATCCGGGCATATTATCTTCCTGGACTACAATACGACAGGGGATGGCTTATTGACAGGCTTACAGCTTGTAAACATTATGAGTGAAACACAAAAACCCTTATCAGAGCTTGCAAATGAGATGAAAAAATATCCACAGACGCTTATCAATGTTAAAGTGACTGACAAGCATGCTGTAACTGATAATGAAAAGGTGCAGGAAGTCATTAAAGATGTTGAGGCAGAAATGGAAGGAAACGGGCGTATATTGGTTAGACCATCTGGAACTGAACCTCTTGTCCGTGTTATGGCTGAAGCACCAACTGTAGAAGAATGCAATCGTTATGTTGATCGCATCGTCTCTGTGGTGAGAGCGGAAATGGGAATAAACGAATAACTAATCATATGCATAAAAGGAACAGAATATCCTTTTATGCATATTTTTATAAAGAAGTGTTTTTTCATTGGTTAAGGTAACAAAGAATTGACCTATGTCCCTTTTGTAAGGTATGATTATCCTGATTTAAAACATATTTTGTTTAAAGGAGGGTAGGCAGGGAGAAAAGGAAATACAAAAGCGCCTGAACTAAGCTTGGTCGAGAATGGCTTAGTTGACGAGGAGGAGGTTTATCGAATGATCGGCGGATACCTCCCGGCTGAAGTGCACAGCCGCAGTAATTTCAATCTTAAAACAGTAGGGCAACTTACTGCACAAAGGATTGGAAATGCACAAAGGGAAAAAAGGCTATAAGCATTTCCTTTATAAAAATAAATATCAGAGATGAGGGGGCAGGGATGCCCCCGTGCATTCCTGTTCCCTCGAATCGGTTGGAGGAACAGAAATTATGTGTGGAATTGTTGGATATATTGGACTTAATGATGCGAAAGAAATTCTATTAAAAGGTCTTGAAAAGCTTGAATACCGCGGTTACGATTCTTCAGGGATTGCTGTCAAAAATGATTCAGGTGTGACAATCTTTAAGGAAAAGGGACGAATTGCAGACCTCCGTGGAGCTGTGGATGAAAAAACTATTGCACATACTGGAATAGGTCATACGCGCTGGGCCACTCATGGTGTGCCAAGTCGTGATAATGCTCATCCTCACCAAAGTAATTCAGGTCGCTTGACTTTAGTTCATAATGGGGTCATTGAAAACTATGCGATTCTAAAACGGGAATATTTGAAGGATGTTGCTTTTAAAAGTGAGACAGATACGGAAGTCATCGTTCAACTTATAGAGAAGTTTGTAAACGATGGTATGGAAGTAGAAGAGGCGTTCCGTCAAACACTCACTCTTTTAGAAGGCTCATATGCCATTGCCCTTTTAGATGCTGAAAATGATGAAACCATTTTTGTCGCAAAAAATAAAAGCCCGCTGCTAATTGGTGTAGGGAAAGACTTTAACGTTGTCGCTTCTGATGCAATGGCTATGTTGCAAGTCACAGATCAATTCCTTGAACTGATGGATAAAGAAATGGTTATAGTGACAAATGAAGAGGTAACGATTAAGAATCTTTCTAACGAAGAAGTTTTTCGTGAGCCATTCACTGCTGAACTGGATGCGAGTGATATTGAAAAAGGTACGTATCCTCATTATATGCTTAAAGAAGTCGACGAGCAGCCTGCTGTCATACGTAAAATTATTCAAGCTTATCAAAATGAAGAAGGCAAACTGGCAATCGATTATAGTATTGCAGAAGCAGTAACTGAGGCTGACCGTATCTATATCGTCGCTTGTGGAACTAGCTATCATGCAGGCTTGATTGGTAAGCAATTCATCGAAAAAATGACTGAAATTCCGGTTGAAGTCCATGTAGCATCGGAATTCACATACAACATGCCGATATTATCGAAAAAACCGCTTTTCATCTTCATATCCCAAAGTGGAGAAACTGCGGATAGCCGTGCGGTATTAGTGGCAATTAAAGAGCTTGGTCATAAAGCATTAACCATTACAAACGTACCGGGCTCTACATTGTCACGTGAAGCGGATTATACGCTCTTGCTGCATGCTGGCCCTGAAATTGCAGTTGCCTCTACAAAAGCTTACACAGCTCAAGTAGCTGTATTGGCTATATTAGCAAATGTTTCTGGACAATTCCGTAACCTAGAGTTTGATTTCGACCTTGTTAAGGAGCTTGGAATTGTTGCGACAGCAATGGAAGCTCTATGCGATTCGAAAGAAGAGATGGAAGCTATTGCCCATGAATATTTGTCTGTTACAAGAAACTGCTTCTTCATCGGCCGGTCCCTTGACTACTATGTTGGTCTTGAAGGGGCGCTTAAGCTGAAAGAAATCTCTTACATCCAGGCAGAAGGCTTTGCTGGTGGTGAGCTTAAACATGGAACAATTGCCTTGATTGAAGAAGGTACACCTGTTATAGCTCTTGCTACGCAAGCAGGCGTCAACCTAAGCATCCGTGGTAATGTCAAAGAAGTCGTTGCCCGTGGTGCTAACCCATGCATTATTTCTATGAATGGGTTGGAAGAAGAAGATGATCGCTTTGTCATCCCGGAAGTGAACGAACTATTAACACCCCTTATCTCTGTTATCCCGATGCAACTCATTGCGTACTACGCTGCCTTGCACCGCGAATGTGACGTGGATAAACCACGTAATCTTGCGAAAAGTGTAACGGTTGAGTAAGCTGGAATGAATATAACGTGCCTTATGTAGTTTTGAAATAAAGTTTAACCGTTTTTTCAAAAGTTGCACCGTTTCACCCCTTTGGATATGATTATCTAAAGGGGTGTTTTTTTATGCCTAAAAGAGCGAGAACATCTAAAGTTGATAAGTGGATTAAAGAAGGCCGAGGAATAGGAATTGGTGTGCAGTGACAATAAATTTGTTTGAAAAATAATAAAGTCATTTAATACCATCTATCAAATATATCGGAAGGTAATTGCTGCATCTTTAAGAGCAAAATTAAACAGCTTTATTATATAAACACACAATGAGGTTAGATTGCAAAGCGATTGTGCATTGTCGAAATTGAAGAAGAAGTAAAAAAACTATGGATGAACAAAAGGCGACTTTTGAGGTGTCTAGGTATCCTGTCAAAGATACGGATGAGGTTGCGAATGGTGCAATTGATGTCATGGCGTATTGGCATGAAAAATTACATCGTTCAAAAATAATTTTTTATTTTAGGAGAGAATGACATGGAAGTTTTTATAGAATATTTAGCGAGTATTGATAACCCGCAACATCGGGACCGAACGGAAGAAGTTTTGGTTTGGGTAACTAAGAAATTCCCAAATTTAATGCCAAAAATTGCGTGGAATCAGCCTATGTTTACCGATCATGGCACATTTATTATTGGCTTTAGCGTAGCCAAACATCATTTGGCTGTTGCCCCTGAAAGGGCAGGGATTATTCATTTTTCTGATGAAATTGTGCAGGCTGGCCATGATCACACCAAGCAGTTGGTACGTATCCAGTGGGATAGTCCGGTTGATTTCTCATTACTTGAGAAAATGATCGAGTTTAATATTTTGGATAAGACGGACTGTTCAACTTTTTGGCGGAAATAAAAAAATCGGATTATTCTGGGTTCAGTTCAATTAATTTTAATCAAACTTTATTAAAAACCAACACCTTAGAATTTATTCTAAGGCACGTTTTTTTATGCTTGTTTTTAGGAATCGGTGAGAGTACATGAATTATTAGGTAATCTCTATTCCTTCATAGTTTTATAGATTCACTTGTTATGCGAAATCCAAATATCAACCATCCTAAGGGTGTTTTGTGCAATGGCGGGACTTATAGAGAAAGGTACTCTAAAGGTTTTTGGAAAATTCCTTTTTTGAGCCATTGCGACAATAAAGGAATATAAATATTGTTTATAGGTAAAAGAAATTATTATCACTTTTAAAAATAGGAAAAAGGAATGCCTGGATAGAATCCGGGCTTTTTGTTATGTCAAAAAAATATCATTAGATACCATTTACCTGTTCTGTTCAGAGGGACGTGTAATGAAGATCGACATGCTTCTGTATTTTTTTGGATAAAATTAGGTAAAAAGAATTATGTATTGTTATTTATATTGTGACTATTGTTTAATTAAATAATAATAAATACCTATATAAGCTAAATACTTACCACTTTTAACCGATTAAATATGGGGATACATAAAACAGTATAAGTTAGGTGGAAAACATGATTATTTTGAATGAGCCCATTGTGTCACCAATTCTTCTAAAGGTATTAGAGAAACAGCAGATTCCAGTGTTGGAGCATGGGCGATGGAGAAACACACTATCATCAGAAAAGCTAAACATTCAAAAAGATACGGAGTTTTTTAAGTCTATGGAAATGGGCAAAAGGATTCTTACAAACTCTGAGAATGGCATTACATTATTAGGTCATTTTCAACCCAATAGCAATGAATACATATGGTCTAAGTTATTAAAAGATAAGAGTAAGGTTCGTAATCTAACGAAATCATTATATCCTGATTTCTATTTCCAAGAAATTGATCTATCCATAATAAGTGATATGGATAAAAAACAAATTCCGTTTCCTGTGGTTATCAAACCTAATATTGGCTACTCAAGTGTAGGGGTACACAAAGTTAAGAATGAACAGGATTGGGATATAGCCGTAAGCCATTTGAAGGAAGATTTACTGCATTCCGATGGATTGTATGATTCAACAGTAGTAGGTTCTCAGACTGTTTTAATAGAAGAGTGGATTCAGGGAGAGGAATATGCCATTGATGGTTATTTTAATCAGGATGGTGAACCAATTATATTGAACGCGTTTAAACGTTTATTTAAGGATGATTATGATACATCCGATCGAATCTATTACACGTCGAAGATAGCAGTAAATGAAATCTATGATGATGCCCTACAGTTTATGAAGAAAGTCCAAACTGTTCTACCCCTAAGGAATTACCCTGTACACTTTGAAATTCGCAAAAAGGGAGACAGGGTTATTCCCATAGAAATTAATCCCTTGCGTTTTGCGGGAGCGGGCACAACAGATCTAGGGTATCATGCCTATGGGATGAATATGTATGAACACTATTTCTTAGGAACGAAACCTGATTGGAATCGAATATTGGAAGAGATGGACGATAATATTTATAGCTTTTTCTTTGCAGAGGTTCCATTGGAAATAAATTTAGAAGATGTTGAACGGATTAATCATATAGGACTTCAAAAGGAGTTTGAACATATTTTGGAATATAGACAGCTTCCTTTTCAAAATGATCGAAGTATGGCAATCATCTTTTATAGAAGTGAAGATTTGAACAAGAATCTTCACTTGCTTCATTTAGATTTATTTCCTTTTCTAACTATAAAAGAGCTGGCTTTAATCTAAGGAGGATGTAAGGTTGAAAATTTCAAAGCTAAATCCAAAACGATCTTTACTAGCTAAATTATTCGTATTCTACATAATTCCGTTCGTACTATTTGCAGGTGCTATGGATTTTTGTTTTTCATATATTACTAATAATATGATTAATGAAAATGTCCTTCCACAATTTGATGAGCGGCTATCTGAAAATGCCCGCAGTTTGGCTGCAAGCATTGATCCGGATTTGATAGAAAATGCTTCAGATCAGGGAGAAGCTATCTTGGGAAAATTAGATGCCTTCGTTGAAAAGAGAAAAGGCATTGAATATGTTTATGTCCTGAAGCGGGAGAATGATTCGGATGTCATTGTGGCCTTGAATGGCAGCAAGGATTTCATGGTGGAATCCCCGTTTACACCAGAACAGGCAAAATCGATAAATGGAAAAGAAGAAGTGTTAAGTGAAATCTATAACGATAAATGGGGCACACACAAGTCTTACTTTACACCTATCGAAGGAACGGATGCTATTGTAGGTATTGATATGGATGCTTCGTTTATTCCTGAGATGAAAAGCAAAATGATTGTCTTTAATATTCTATTTTTAATAAGTGCAGTATTATTGGGTGCTATAAGCGCTTATGTTATAGGGAGACAAATTTCCCGTCCTGTTAATGAACTAGTTGGTTTCACAAGTGAAATGGCAGTAGGGAATTTAAGTAAACCTATCACTAGTGTTCGACAAGATGAAATTGGGGATCTATCACACGGGTTTGAAGATATGCGAGTGAGCTTGTCCCATATTATTCAAAATGTCCGTGAACGTGCTCAAACGATGAATAAAACCACAGTGTCCATTCATCAATCTTTTGAAGAGATGGTAGAATCCTATGATCAGATCGTAACAGGGACAACGGAAGAAGCAAAAGCTTCAGAAGAACGGGCCCACCATATTGACCGAATTTCTAATATGATCAGTGATTTAACGGATACAATTCGTTTAATGAGCGAGCAAACGAATACAATGAACGAATTTACACTACATACGAACAAACTTGCTGAACAGGGGAGTAAACAAGTACAGGATGTAACGAGTCAAATGGATAAAATTATGGGAAATGGCCAAGCGAGTAAAGCCAATTTGGTGAGCTTGGAAGAGGATGTAGTTAAGATAAATGAAGTGATTGGTTTAATACGAATCATTGCTTCTCAAACGAACCTGCTATCCTTGAATGCTTCTATTGAAGCTGCACGAGCGGGGGATGCAGGCAGAGGTTTTGCTGTAGTTGCCCACGAAGTGCAAAAACTGGCTGTACAAACAGATGAATCCATTGATGTTATTTCTGAATCTATCATGCGAATTAATGAACAAACAGCAAAGGTTATCCAAAATAATGATGAGAGCTTCCAAGATATATTAAATGGAGTATCCTTAGTGGAGAACAATGGTGAGATTTTCAATAAGATTTTTGATTCTGTAGAAAAACTATTGAAAGGAACAGAACAATTAGCGCACCATTCGCAAAAAATTAATGTATCCTCAGATGAAAGTTTAGCATCTATTCAGGAAATCGCTGCAATCTCAGAAGAGGGAGTAGCAACAACTGAACAAATTTCTGCTGCTGCTATTCAACAAAGTAACATTATGACCGGATTAAAGGCACAAAACAGAGACTTGGCAAAAGAATCAGCCTTATTAGAGGAAATGGTCGAAAAGTTTATTACCGAAAAATAAAAAAGGTAAGATAATCATTAAAAAAACTCACTGAGAAAGGCGTCAGTGAGTTTTTTATAAATTAATAAGCAGTCCAGCCGGCATCAGCTGTAACAACTGTTCCATTCACGAAGCTCGAGTCATCAGAAGCCAGGAATAAAGCTACTTTAGCAATCTCTGTAGCATCTCCCACACGAGGGTTGACGTTGATTCCAACCATTGCTCTCTCCATACCAAAATCATTTGGCTGATTAATGGTTGTACCGATATTTGTGGCTACGGCCCCTGGGGCAACGGCGTTACAACGGATACCTTTTGTTGCATATTGGAAGCCAACGTTTTTTGTAAAACCCATTACAGCATGTTTAGCAGCTGTGTAGGCAGCACCTGCTCTTGAACCGAATAATCCGCCAGCAGAGGCAATGTTCACAATTACTCCTGCTTCTTTTTCAAGAAAGATTGGAAGGGCTTTTCTTGTTGAGCGCATTACACTCGTTGTATTGATTGCAAATTGCCGTTCCCAATGTTCATCTGTAATTTCAGCAGCTGGAATGAAGTTATCCATGATGCCTGCATTATTTACTAAAATGTCCAGAGTACCATATTTTTCAACAGCAAGGTCGATCATGGCTTGTACGTCCTCTTCTTTAGCAACGTTAGCTAAGATGGAAGCAGCTGTGCCACCGTTTGCTTCGATAACAGAAACGACTGCTTGTGCCGCTTCTAGATTAATATCCGAAACGATTACTTTTGCTCCTTCTTTTGCGTAAAGAACCGCGATTTCTTTCCCCATACCAGATGCAGCGCCTGTAACAACGGCTACTTTCCCTTGTAATTTCATATTTGTTCCCCCAGATTCATAATGTTTAATTACTGGATACTTAATGAACACTTGTTTGTTAACTTTCAATATCTATATTATAATCCCCTATATAAAGAGGTACAATCAGCAAATAAACCATAATTTGTTTATTAATAGACAAATAAATGAAAGTATGTGCATTAAAATGTGTTGGAGGTTATGAAATGGATAGGCGGGTAAAAAAATCTATAGCTGCATTAAAAGAGGCCCTTATATCTTTAATGGTTGAAAAAGAATTTAGAGAAATAACAATTTCAGAAATCGTACAACGAGCGGATCTTAATCGTGGCACTTTTTATAAGCATTTTCAGTACAAAGAAGACTTGTTTAATGACGTGATTGATGAAGTGATGAATGACTTAATTGAATCGTATCAAGCACCTTACAAGACTATTGAGGTTTTGGATATAGAACGGTTGCAGTCTTCTACTATACGTATTTTTCATCATGTAGAAAATCATAGGACCTTTTACCAAATGATATTGAAGCCAACGGCCTTGTCTGGTTTTCAGAACAGATTGGGGACTGTCATAAAACAATTATCTCTAGAGGACTTATTAGTAGGAAGTGATGACAAAGCCATTAATAAAGACTTGCTTGCTAGTTATCATGCTTATTCTATATTGGGAATGATCATACAATGGGTACAGGATGAATTTAAAAATACACCTGAATATATGGCTGAGCAACTTGTTAAAATCATACATTATCGGCCGATAGGAGTAACAGTTCCTAAAAAGTAAAAAAGTGCTTATGTGGTCCGACCCACTTTAGTATATAGAAGTTGATTGAAGTCGAATTTTAAGAGTATTAAAAATTGCTTGAAAAAAGTTTACTTAAACTATTTGCAATCGCTGCCATTTAATGTTATGCTTAGTCTTAATTATTTTTGTTCGGTACTAAGGATACTAAAAGTACTACTTTTCGTTTTCGATGATGACTTAGAGCAAGGATAGTAATACAATGTGCTTAAATGCACTAGGAGGCAACAACAATGGAACAAGGTAAAGTGAAATGGTTTAACGCAGAAAAAGGTTTTGGATTCATCGAACGCGAAAACGGAGACGACGTATTCGTACATTTCTCAGCTATCCAAAGCGAAGGTTTCAAATCTTTAGACGAAGGTCAAGAAGTTACTTTTGAAGTAGAGCAAGGTCAACGTGGACCTCAAGCTTCTAACGTTCAAAAAGCATAATTTCAAAACAAATAAAGACAGATCCTAGTTATAGGGTCTGTCTTTTTGTTTTGTAAAAAGAAAGTCAAAAAAACCTGCTCAAAGATTGAGCAGGGTAAATGGTACAAGTAAAGTAAAACGCTTAAAAGGTTTGACTAAGTATATCATAGTTTTTCAAAAAAATACTAAATTAATTATTTTATTCTATTAAGGCATTGGGATAGGAAAGTACGGAAATCATTAGATTGAAGGGACATGAGGGAAGCTCATATCCTTTCAATCTTTTTTTTCATTAGAAGATGATTAAAGAAAAAATTGATACGATTCAGGGGATATTTGATAAGACATTTCTTAACCATTTTAGAATGAAGCCTTCTATGACACCTATAAAGGTATAGAGAATAATAATACAGAGGTCAGGTTGCCAAAATAGGCACTTTGACCTCTCTTCGTTTATACAATAATAAAATTTATGAGTTATGAACGATTTCTAGTCATGCGTTGATCTGATCTTGGTGTATGTGGATGAAGTTCAAATTGAAACAAAAGCCAGTGTTTTTCATATATAGTCATATATGCCGCTTTTATCAAGTCTGCTTTGGGGAGGAAGTAAGTTTCTTTTACATTCAAATCTAGGTTTGAATATTCAGCAAATTATGGTATATTATAATCAAACGCATATTTGAATGAGGGGGGGTGAGAAGATGGCGGAAATGAAGGATATGTGTGATGTTCACCTGCATGATGAAGTAAAGGTGAACTGCATTCAAGAAGAAATGAGCCAGGTGAATATCTCTAGTATATCGAAGCTGTTTAAAGTTATCGGTGATGAAAACAGAGCGAAAATTGCTTATGCGCTATGTACGGATGAGGAGTTGTGTGTGTGTGATTTGGCGAATATCATTGGTGCCTCAATGGCGACAACCTCACATCATCTTCGTACCCTATATAAACATGCAATCGTAAAATATCGAAAAGAAGGTAAGTTAGCATTTTATTCATTAGATGATCATCATATAAAACAATTAATTCTTATTGCATTAGAACATCAGCAGGAGGTGAGGGTCGATGGCTGAATCCCAATCAAAAACGTATCGAATTCAAGGTCTATCCTGTACGAATTGTGCGGCTAAATTTGAAAATAATGTCCGTGACCTTGAGGGAGTGAAAGTTGCCAAAATCAACTTCGGGGCTTCGAAGATTTCGATTCAAGGAAGTACAACAATTGAAGAAATTGAAAAAGCGGGAGCCTTTGATAATCTTAAAATCCGGGATGAACAAGAACAGGTTACGGAAAAGGAACCGTTTTGGAAGCAAAAAGAAAATATTAAAGTAGTGTTTTCTGCTATCCTTCTTTTAATCAGTTGGATATTGGATAAACAATATGGTGATGGAAGCAACATGTCAGTGATTGGCTATGCGGCTGCAATTTTAGTTGGTGGATATTCACTATTTATCAATGGACTGAAAAATCTTGTCAGACTGCGCTTTGATATGCACACCCTAATGACGGTTGCAATTATTGGAGCAGCTGTGCTGGGTGAATGGGGCGAGGGAGCAACAGTCGTTATTCTGTTTGCAATCAGTGAAGCGCTGGAAAAATATTCGATGGATAAAGCCCGGAATTCTATAGAATCATTAATGAATATAGCTCCTAAAGAGGCCTTGATTCGTAGGGGACATCACGAAATGATGGTTGCTGTTGATGAGATTGAGGTGGGCGACACCATGATTGTCAAACCCGGTCAGAAGCTCGCTATGGACGGCAGGATCACGAAAGGTGCCTCGACACTGAATCAAGCAGCCATTACAGGGGAATCAGAGCCAATATTTAAAACGGTTGAGGGTGAAGTATTTGCTGGAACCTTAAATGGTGAAGGACTGCTGGAAGTGGAGGTCACGAAACGAGTAGAGGATACGACGATTGCAAAAATCATACATCTTGTTGAAGAAGCTCAGGCTGAAAAAGCTCCTTCCCAGGCATTTGTTGATAGATTTGCAAAATTCTATACGCCCGCCATTATGCTGATAGCGTTGGCCATTGCCGTTATTCCGCCGCTTGTCATAAACGGGGAATGGAGTGAATGGATTTACCGAGGATTGGCTGTGCTGGTTGTTGGTTGTCCATGTGCTTTAGTTATCTCTACACCAATTGCAATTGTAACAGCCATCGGAAATGCTGCGAAAAATGGTGTACTGATTAAAGGCGGAGTCCATTTGGAGGAAGCTGGAGCCATAAAGGCGATTGCGTTTGATAAAACAGGTACTTTGACAAAGGGAATACCTGAAGTGACTGATTTCACGGTATTGGTTGACGGGGTGAGTGAACAGGAAGTTCTAGGGATTGCTGCAGCTTTAGAAAGTTGTTCACAACATCCTCTTGCCACGGCCATTCTCCAAAAAGCAGAGAGCCAGAACATGGACTATCACTCTCTAGTGGTCGAGGATTTTACCGCAATCACGGGTAAAGGTATAAAAGGAACAATAAATAGAGAAGTCTATTACATTGGGAAACCACATCTTTTTGAAGAAGAGGGCGGTTTAGCCTTTTCTGAAGATGTTCGTATCCAAATAAATGATTATCAAAATGAAGGAAAAACGGTGATGGTGCTTGGCAATCAAATAAAACTCCTTGCACTGATTGCAGTTGCGGACGAAATAAGGGAAAGCAGTAAGGAAGCAATCCGGAAACTGCATGCTCTCGGGATTGAAAAAACGATAATGCTAACCGGGGATAATATCGGAACAGCAAAAGCGATTGGAGCAGAAGCTGGCGTTCATGAGATTCAAGCGGAGCTATTGCCGCAAGATAAACTGGCCTTTATCAAACAATGGAAACAGAAATATAATCGAGTGGCTATGATTGGCGATGGTGTCAATGATGCACCGGCTTTAGCGGCTTCCACGGTTGGGATTGCGATGGGGGGAGCGGGGGCGGACACCGCCCTTGAAACCGCAGATATTGCCTTAATGGGTGATGACTTATCAAAGCTGCCTTATACGATACGCCTAAGTCGTAAAACGTTAAAAATTATTAAGCAGAACATCACATTTTCGTTAGCGATTAAGATTCTGGCTTTACTATTGATAGCACCAGGCTGGTTAACACTGTGGATGGCAATTTTTGCAGACATGGGAGCAACGTTATTGGTCACATTGAACAGTCTTAGATTGCTAAGAATAAAAGAGTAATTGAATATGGCTTCCTGGTTCCTTTTAAAGGTGCAAGGAAGCCTTTTCTTGTACTGCTCCAAAATGTTTCATGTGAAACTGATAATTCACATACAGTTCAGAAGTTTTTCACTCAACAGTAAAGCAATTGAATGGGCGAGTACAACGTCGCCAGATGAAGTGATCGATCGTTATCGAAACCATTATTGAGAAAAGAGGAAGGGATGTACAGAAACGGTTCGATACTGGAAGAGTCCTGGTATCGTATAAAAAAGGCGGATATATAGCTGAATCTGAATTTCCACTATGGCTCGAGTTGCTTAATGAAAATGACGAGGTAAAAGAGGGTAAAGTAGAGCGGGACGATTAATAAACGATTGAATTCAATCCTATAAGGTCGAAAGAAAATAAGAAACCAATAGAATATCAAAAATACCAGGTCTGAATATGGCCTGGTATTTAATATGTTGAATTTTCTTTTAAGTAAAAGGAATCCTAATAAGAACATTTTTGAATGCAGAGCCAAGCAATCGTTATGCATGTTCTATGTAGTGTGCTACAATGTGGCTGACTTTTAATGAGGCATAGGATGATCCTGTGTGATTGTTAAATTGAGTATGGCAGTTACAGGAAGGGATTTGAAAGAATGGAATTAGAGCAAAGGGCAATCTTAGTTGGGGTAAACCTCAATAGCCAAAAGGATTTTGATTATTCAATGGAGGAATTGGCTAATTTAACGGAGGCCTGTGAGGTAGAGGTTGTCGGGACGATCACACAGAATTTGCATCGGGTGAACTCATCACATTTTATTGGAACCGGAAAGATTGAGGAAGTAAAAAATCTTGTGGAGTATAAGGAAGCGAATGTCGTCATCTTTAATGATCAGTTGTCGCCTTCACAACTTCGGAATCTGGAGAGGGACATGGATTGTAAGGTAATTGATCGGACAATCTTGATTCTGGACATTTTTGCACACCGAGCAAAAACAAAGGAAGCCCAGCTTCAGGTAGAATTGGCAAAACTTCAATATATGCTCCCACGTCTCGTTGGATTAAGGGAGTCATTAGGTCGTCAGAGTGGTGGAGTTGGTACAAACAAAGGTGCTGGGGAAAAGCAGTTAGAGCTTGACCGTAGGAGAATAGAGGAAAATATAAGTGTTTTGAATAAAGAACTGGAAGAACTTGTTGCACACCGTCAAACGCAGAGGAAGCAGCGGAAAAAGAATGCCATCCCAGTCGTTTCTTTAGTCGGTTATACGAATGCAGGGAAATCCTCGATCATGAACGCTTTGATTGAAATGTTTCACCCAACAACCGAAAAGCAGGTTTTGGAAAAGGATATGCTGTTTGCTACGCTTGAGACTTCCGTGCGAAACATTCCTTTGCCGGATAATAAGGAATTTTTACTGACGGACACGGTTGGTTTTGTTTCAAAACTACCGCATCATCTTGTGAAAGCGTTCCGTTCAACCTTAGAAGAAGTGGTCGAAGCTGACTTATTGATTCATGTTGTTGATTTTTCCAATCCCAATTATGAGCAGCAAATAGAGATTACAGATCAAACTTTGAATGATATAGGCATTAAAGAAATTCCAACTATTTTTGCTTATAATAAAGCAGATCTGACTGAAATAGATATCCCGCAGGTGAATCGTGACTCTGTTTATATGTCAGTGAAAAACAAAGTAGGCATACAGGAATTGATCGATCAAATCCGAGGACATGTTTTTGTAGACTATATTCGCTGTGAGATGCTGATTCCGTATGACCAGGGACAGTTGGTATCCTATTTCAATGAACATGGTCATATAACGGAAACAGAATATGATGAGAATGGATCTAAATTAAAACTTGAGTGCAAGAAAACAGATTATGAAAAATATCATCAATACGTTATTAACTCTAAGTAATCGTTTTGTTGATAATATGTGTATAAGTTGTTAGCAAGTTGTTAATGACTGAAAATTCACTATTGAACCTGTGTATAGTTTTTTAAGAAAAATACAATACTTACTGGAAAACGTTGAAATAACTCAGTATTTCTTGTTATCCACATATTATTTTTATGTGGATAACCTGTGAATAAAATTAAAAAGCCCTAGAAAATTGCATTTAATATTTTCTAGGGCTTTTTAATTTGTGGACAAAGTGTTGATAAGTTAGTTTTATTAAAAAAATTCAGTAAGTGTGATGAATATTAAGTAAGGTTTGTAGAAAAATGACGATGTTTATCATTTGTTGTTAGGAAATATCACATGGTTATTACATAGTGCACATTAAACAGTTAACAATATTTTACACTTTGTATAATGTAACTTGCTTTTTATCATTATAAAATAAAGAATACTCAATTTATCTGGTTATTACCAGATTGTGAGTTTTTAAGAACGATTGGGGGGGCTTTTAATGGCCAAAGGAAGCAGAGACCAAGGCGTGATCATCAAGAAAATAAAAGAAAATAATAAACGGAATGTGAGATTATTGGCAATTATATCGTTGTGACTGTCTTTCTAAATAGAACGATGAAGAACGACAGTGGGTTACTGCCATAAATTCTCTAATTGTAAGGATAGGAAATGCTATTTTAGATGAATACATGCAATTCCTCCCTTTTTATTTTTCACAAATAAATTTTTGGAAGGAGAATAGTAGATGAGTATGACGAGTCCGTTAAAAGATGGTCTGGCGATGAACTTTCAGGAAGTGGAGAGGGGGTTAACCCCACGTGAAGCTTTGGAAGAATCGAATCGATGTTTATACTGCTATGATGCCCCATGTATTCAAGCCTGTCCGACAGGGATAGATATTCCAAGTTTTATTAAGAAAATAGCATCAGGGAATTTTAAAGGATCGGCCAAGACGATCATGACAGCCAATCCAGTCGGTGCCAGTTGTGCGCGAGTATGCCCGACAGAAGAATTATGTGAGGGGGCATGTGTCCTAAACCATTCTACAAAGCCAATCATGATTGGCAATCTCCAGCGTTATTCCACAGATTGGGCCATCCAAAATAAACAAGCTCTATTCAAGGCCGGGAAGAAGAATGGCAAAAAGGTTGCCATTGTCGGAAGCGGACCTGCGGGCTTATCTGCAGCAAGGGAATTAGCCTTGCTTGGCTACAGTGTAACCATTTTCGAAGCTGAAAAAAATCCAGGTGGATTAAATACGTACGGTATCGTATCTTTCCGTTTGCCACAGAGCATTTCTTATTGGGAAGTTGAACAAGTAAAGAGTTTAGATGTTGAAATTAAAACGAATACGAGGGTTGGTGTTGATGTTTCTGCTACCCAGCTAACCACCGACTATGATGCCGTTATTTTGGCGATTGGTATGTCTGATGTTCCAAAACTTGGAATTGAAGGAGAAGACCTGGCTGAAGTATATGATGCAATCGACTTCGTCAAGGCAACGAAAACAGAGGCTATCACTGATAAATTCGTTGGGAAGAAGATGGCGGTCATTGGAGCTGGGAATACAGCGATTGATGCAGCAACCTGTTCTGTACGTCTTGGTGCCGAACAAGTTGGAATTATCTATCGTCGTACCCAGAAGGAAATGACAGCTTACGATTTTGAATATGAGTTTGCTAAACAGGAAGGTGTCGGGTTTCACTGGCTGACGAACCCTTCTAGGATTATTTCAGATAGCAATGGTCAGGTAACGGGTATCGAGTGTGTAAAAATGGTGCTTAGTGAGGCAGGAGAAGATGGTCGCCGTCGTCCTGTACCGATTTCTGGATCAGAATTTGTTATACCTGTCGATGGCGTTATCCGTGCTATCGGCCAATCTAGATATGTAGGACTGATTGAACAGTTTGGCATTGAGCATGATGGAGGCGTCGTAACATTAGAAGGAGACTCATATAAAACGTCGAATGAAAAAGTATTTGCCTGTGGTGACGTTATTTTTGGAAAAGGCCAAGGTGAGGCAATGGTTGTTTCCGCTGCCCAGCAAGGGAAGAAGACAGCCTATGAAATTGACCGGATTTTAATGAGCGAAGCGGTAGATATTGCTTAATAAAAATGAAAATTAGGAGGCTTAACATGGCTGATTTATCAATTGATCTTGCGGGTATTAAATCTCCCAATCCTTTTTGGCTGGCGTCGGCACCACCTACTAATTCGGGGTATCAAGTGCAGCGGGCATTTGAGGCTGGCTGGGGAGGAGCCGTTTGGAAGACGTTGGGAGATCCTATTCTGAATGTCTCATCACGTTTTGCAGCTGTGGGTTTTAATGGCCAGCGAGTAGCTGGTTTCAACAATATTGAATTGATTACGGATCGACCACTTGAGGTGAACTTAAAAGAAATATATGAAACGAAAAAACGTTTCCCTGACCATGCAATCATTGCATCAGTAATGGTCGAACCGCATCAAGATAAGTGGCATGAAATTATCAAACGCATAGAAGACGTGGGGGTTGATGGTTATGAATTGAACTTTGGCTGCCCGCACGGTATGGCTGAGCGGGGTATGGGCGCTGCTTCTGGACAGGTTCCTGAGCTTGTGGAAAAGCAAACATATTGGGCAAAGGAAGCGGCATCGAAACCTGTCATTGTCAAACTTACTCCGAATATAACTGACATCACGGTTACTGCGGAAGCCGCTATACGCGGTGGAGCGGATGCAATTAGTATGATTAATACGATTAACAGCCTGGCAGGAGTGGATATCCATTCATGGAATACGATTCCCCATGTAGGCGGTAAGGGTGCCCATGGCGGGTATTGTGGTCCTGCTGTGAAGCCGATTGCTTTAAATATGGTTGCAGAATGTGCAAGGAATCCACTGATTAATGTTCCGATATCGGGAATCGGTGGAATATCTAATTGGCAGGATACGGTTGAATTTTTATTGATGGGTTCAACGGGGGTGCAAATTTGTACTGCTGCCATGCATCACGGTTTTCGAATTGTCGAGGACATGATTGATGGTCTGTCTAATTACCTCGATGAAAAAGGGATATCCTCTGTGATGGATATTGTTGGTAAGTCTGTACCCCGTTATTCCGATTGGGGAAATTTAGATCTTAATTATAAGGTAGTGGCGCGCATTAATAATGATGTGTGCATTAACTGCAATAAATGTCATATTGCCTGTGAAGATACTTCACATCAATGTATAGATATGTTAAAAGACCCGTCAGGCAGCCCATTCTTACGAGTCCGTGAAGAAGATTGTGTCGGATGTAATCTTTGTTCGATTGTATGCCCGGTTGATGGGGCAATCGACATGATTGAACTGACAAGTGATTTGCCTCCAATGACTTGGAATGAACGTCAGGCATTCCTTGGGAACATCGGTAATGAAAGTGTTGATTTCGTAAAATAATGGAGGAGATTATATATGAAGAAGATCATGAAGAAAATTATTAAAAATGGAACAATTGCAACGGCTGCAGATACGTATCAAGCGGATATTTTAATTGAAAATGAAATCATTACAATGATTGGTAAAGACCTTTCAGCAGAGGGAGCGGAAATCATTGATGCAAAAGGCGCGTATATTTTTCCAGGAGGTATTGACCCACATACCCATCTTGATATGCCGTTCGGTGGGACTACAACAAAGGATGATTATGAAACAGGTACGATAGCTGCTGCATATGGAGGTACGACTACGGTCATCGACTTTTGTTTGACCGAAAAAGGGGCGCCATTAAAGAAATCTATAGAAACGTGGCACGAAAAGGCAAGTGAAAAAGCAGCAATAGATTATAGTTTTCATTTAATGATTAGTGAAATTAATGATAAGGTTCTGGCTGAGTTGCCAAGTATCATCGAGAATGAAGGGATTTCTTCGTTTAAAGTGTTTATGGCTTACAAGAATGTTTTTCAAGCCGATGATGCGACACTTTACCGTACACTGCTTCAAGCGAAAGAACTTGGCGCACTTGTCATGGTCCATGCTGAAAATGGCGATGTGATTGATTATTTAACAAAACAGGCGCTTGCTGAAGGTCATACTGATCCGATTTATCATGCGTTAACAAGGCCTCCGGAACTTGAAGGAGAAGCAACGGGACGAGCAGCCAAGTTGACGGAGATGGCAAACAGTCAGCTTTATGTCGTTCATGTCACATGTGAAGATGCGGTTGAAAAAATTACAGAGGCAAGAAATAAAGGGGTTGATATTTGGGGTGAGACTTGCCCGCAATACTTGGTCCTTGACCAAACCTACCTTGAAAAGCCCAATTTCGAAGGATCTAAATATGTATGGTCTCCTCCATTAAGGGAAAAGAGAAATCAGGAAGTACTATGGAACGCTTTAAAAACAGGCCAGTTGCAAACGATAGGCTCCGACCAATGCTCTTTTGATTTTAAAGGTCAAAAAGATCTTGGGCGTGAAGACTTTACGAAAATCCCCAATGGTGGTCCTACAATTGAAGACCGAATGAGTATTCTGTTTTCGGAAGGAGTCAAGAAAGAGCGTATCACCTTGAATCAATTCGTGGACATCACTTCAACCCGGGCAGCCAAACTTTTTGGATTGTTCCCTAAAAAAGGAACGATTGCTGTAGGATCAGATGCGGATATTGTCATCTTTGATCCAAAGGTGGAGCGGACTATTTCTGCAGATACTCATCATATGGCTGTCGATTATAATGCGTTTGAGGGAATGAAAATAACAGGTGAACCGGTTTCTGTTTTATCACGCGGTCAATTTGTCATTAGAGAAAAGCAATTTGTAGGTGAGGCTGGAAAAGGGCAATTCTTGAAACGGGCTAAATATAACACGTCGCTGGAGTCGGATTCAGAGCAAAAGCTTCCTGTCTAAAACGTCTGTAAGGAAAAACAAGCAAATTAATATTGGGGGATTTTATATGAGTGAGAAGAAAGATTATTTAAAGTCTCCCGATTTGCTGCCTATACCTCATAGTGAGAAGAACATAAGTGCAGCCGGTTTTGGATTTATTTGGGTAGGAATGGCTGTAGTATTGGCCGCCTTTGCAATTGGCGGTAACGGTGTACAAAGCTTAGCGCTTGGTTGGGTCGTGCTGGCAACGGTCATTGCTTGTGTAGTTCTTGGCTTTTTGATGACAATGACAGGAGATATCGGGGTTGAGCATGGCATCTCTTTCCCAGTCTATATGAGGGCGCCATTCGGTACGATCGGTACCCATATTCCATCGGTTGTTAGGGGGTTTGTTGCCTCATGCTGGTTCGGTCTTAACACCTACTTCGGTGCAACTGCAATGAATGCAATCTTTGCAACCCTTTTTAACTTTGATAATTGGTTTATCTGCTTCCTCATTTTTGCCGTTTTACAATTAGTTAACACGGCAATGGGAATCAAGTCGATTGAACGATTTGCTGACTTAGCAGCACCAGTCATCATCTTGATTTCAGGCTGGATGTATTTTACTCTTTCCGATCAAGCTGTGGCCCAAGGAAGAGATGTATGGACCTGGATTGAAAGTCCGGTAACTGGAGGTGCAGCGGCAACGGCTTTCATGGTCGTCATAATGGCTAATATGGGATTTTGGGGTACGTTGGCGGCGGATATGCCGACACTTTCTCGTTATATCAAGGCACCTAAAAATGAAAAAAATTGGTTCAGGCGCAATAAGGGGCAGGTTATTGGGAATATTATTACCTATCCCATTACTCAGACGTTCATGGTTATTATCGGAGGGGTTTCTTACATGGCTGTTTCCAATTATGATCCCGTCGTTGCTATACAAGGATCGGCAAGTGGAATTGCTCTTGGAGTCCTTTTAATCATGATAGTTTTTGCTCAATGGTCGACGAATACTACTGCCAATGTAATCCCGGCAGCTACCATTTTCTCAAATATCATGGGTCCTAAAATGCCTTTTTGGGCGGGAGTTGTTGTCGCCGGGTTTATTGGAATCGTAGTTCAGCCATGGAGCTTGTTCGGCATAATAATAGAAGTTTTGTTAATTGTAGGTGGAGTTTTAGCATCTATTGTTGGCATCTTGGTGGCTGATTATTATTTCCTTCGTAAACGACGTGTTAATGTACCAGAACTATATGAAAGTGAAGGTCAATATAAATACTTGAATGGTGTGAATTGGGCGGGAATCATTTCTTGGGCGATTGGTGGAATAGGTGCCACAGTTTTTTCAAACTATTCGTTTATTGTGGGATTCGTGCTTGGTAGCGCAAGTTATTATGTATTGGCAAAATTTTGGTGGTTTAAGAAATATGAACAAGCCGAAATTATTGACCCAAGTGATGAGAAATATTTAGGTATATCAATAGGGAGGGATTGGAAAATCGAAAAGGAATTAGAAATTGAAAAAGAATTGGTTATTACGACTGCTACTGGCGGGGAGAATGTGTAAAAAAGGGGGAGTAGAAATGTCCGAATATCAAGAGTATCGCTTAGAAAGGGAACAAATTGATTTTTTACTTGAAAGAGGATATCGAATCACCCGAGTCTCGGAAAATTTAAGTGGGGCTTTTCTCGATTTCGAACTGATAGAAGGTACGAAGCAGGAATGGAAGCAGTTGAATATCAAAACCCCGGAAGGAAGAAAATACTTCTCAACATTGCTTTTCAGGAAGTTGCATTAAAATTCACGTATAAACTTGAAATTCTGGCCTATTCGTTAAATGAATAGGCCACTTTTGTGTAGCTGTCTTGAATCAAAGTTCGAGAATGCTTTTAAACCTAAGAAATCAATATTCTTGGCTTTCTGATAGAAATGATAAGATAGATAGCCAATAGATATAGATAATCAATGTAGAATTTGAGTTCATAGCATCATTTTGAACATAAGTGATGAATTTTTTGTTGAATTTTGACGTTAGATTTTCTGACAAGTGTCTGGAGATTTATAGACTGTCCGTTTATAATAGATTTTATAGCAGTTTTATAGAAGGATGGTGGATGGATGAATGAATACTTCGATTACAATCGAGGAAATTCTAACGCGCAGGCATTTTAATCAGACGGATATAATCGCCGGCAGCAGTGGAATAAAGCGTCAAGTGAAATGGGTCCACTGCATGGAAGTCACCCAAATCAGCCACTTGTTAAATGGAAATGAACTGATTCTGACCACCGGTTTGGGGTGGAAAGATTGTGATAGCACATTTCTTTCCTATTTAAATCAGCTAATTCAATGTAATGCAGCAGGACTGTGTATAGAGATAGGTACCCGCACCATGGCAATTCCCCAATGTGCGATAGATCTTGCAGATGAACACCAATTCCCTATCATCCTATTTCATCAAGAAGTTCCATTCGTAGAAATTACTCAGGATATTCATTCCCTAATCATTAATAAACAATATCAAATGATCTCCAACTTAGAGAACTACTCCCAGCAGCTAAATAAAAATCTCCTCGAAATTGACCATTATGAATCAATTCTAAAATTTCTCCATAACTATTTAAATGTACAGGTTATTCTTATCTTTAATGAAAACGATATAGCCAGTATTCCAAAAATAAAGAAAAAAATAACCTATCAAATGTTAGTGGAAGTAAATGAAGAAAAGAGAACTTTGAACAAAACCGTTCTTAGACAACCGATTCAAGTGCTCGGTGAGAATTATGCGGAACTGCTCATTTGCAGTAGCGATAGAGAGTTGACGGATTTTGATTCACTGATCTTGGATCGGACAGCCACCGCTTTGGCTCAGCATCTATTACGGGAATTATATATAGAAGAAAAGAAAATGTCAGAAGAAAGCAAATGGCTAACAAACTGGATTGAAGGGGAGTATAGCGACGAAGCAATCCGTGAGCGGCTTTCCTATATTGATCCGAAAATGCAGCTAGATGGCGGGATTGTTTGCATTTGCAAACAACATCCACGGTATAATAAAAGTTCAACAAAATTAGATGGAACCTATTTTAAGATAATGTTTAGGACAGTTTTTGAACAATATGGTTTTCAGATTTTCTCTATGGAAATTCATCAGCACCTTGTCTTCATCCTAGGCGATAATCGTTCATCCGAAGATTGGAAAGGAAGGGTGACAAGTGCCTTGGATCGTATTATGAAAATGGATGTCAGCGGACGTAATCGTATGAGCCTGCTTACTATTGGGTTTGGAAAACACGTTCAAAAGTTAAGTGAGATTTATAAAAGTTATGAAACGGCTCGTGAGACTTTATTGCTTCAGGATACCTTACCAGAGGAGAACAGAAGCTTTTTTTATCAGGACTTACATATGTATCGTATGATTTCTCTAATCAATAAGCATGGTAATTTGGAAGAAACCGTTCATGAATATTTAGGTCCTGTTATCGAATATGACAAACAAAATAACGGTGAATTGATGCCTACCTTGAAGACCTATCTCGCTTGTAATGGATCGAAACAGGAAACTTCAAAACAACTATTTATTGTCCGGCAAACACTGTACCATCGGCTAGAAAAATTAGAAAAACTATTAGGGTCAAATTTTATGCGCTCAGATCAACGCCTTGGCATCGAATTCATGATTTTTGCCTTGGATTACTTACAGAACAGTAGTAGGAAGACTAGTGGGGAATATATGGATAAATATGTGGGTAAATAGAAAAAAACCAAGGGTGTTCAAAGGACATCCTTTTTATAATGCACTGAAAGGGAGTTGGAGTGGCAAGTTAATATATTTGTGATTTCTCGGAAATGTACTGACATCAACAAGTTGGCCTTTACAGCTTCTTGATGTCAGTATCTTTTTTTTAATATTCATCTTTTTTGGAAAGGCAGTGGTCACATTCCATGAGGTAAGATTCAGCTTGTTCAGTGATTTGATCACCACACTTGGGACATTGTTTAGGTGGCAGGGTTCTAAAGAATTCCAACGGATTTTTAGTTTGCATGATAGTTTCCCCCTTTTAATTGTTTAGTAGTCTTCGCGTTTAGAAAGGCAGTGGTCACATTCCATGAGGTAAGATTCAGCTTGTTCAGTGATTTGATCACCGCACTCGGGACATTGTTTAGGTGGCAGGGTTCTAAAGAACTCCAACGGATTTTTAGTTTGCATGATAGTTTCCTCCTTTAAATGGTTTAGTAGTCTTCGCGTTTAGAAAGGCAGTGGTCACATTCCATTAAGTAAGATTCAGCTTGTTCAGTGATTTGATCACCGCACTCGGGACATTGTTTAGGTGGCAGGGTTCTAAAGAACTCCAACGGATTTTTAGTTTGCATGATAGTTTCCTCCTTTAAATGGTTTAGTAGTCTTCGCGTTTAGAAAGGCAGTGGTCACATTCCATTAAGTAAGATTCAGCTTGTTCAGTGATTTGATCACCGCACTCGGGACATTGTTTAGGTGGCAGGGTTCTAAAGAACTCTAACGGATTTTTAGTTTGCATGTGGTTCCCTCCTTTTAATTTGGTTAAACTAGTCTTCACGTTTGGTAAGACAGCGGTCACATTCCATTAAGTAGGACTCAGCATGTTCGACAATATGATCACCGCACTCAGGGCAATGTTTAGCAGGGATATTGTTGAAAAATTCAATGGTTTTTTTCGTTTGCATGATTATTTCCTCCTTTTAATGTTTTTATATTTTTTCTTAAAATGATTTATTCTTCACGTTTAGAAAGGCAGCGATCGCATTCCATCAGATAGGAATCTGATTGTTCAACAAGTGTTTCACCACATTCCGGGCAATGTTTAAATGAATGGTTTATTAATAAACTTGATTGATTTGTTTGCATGTCTCGCCCCTCCTCTATATAGTACAGTTTTTGTTGTTTGCTTGTTGTTATAATACAGTATATACCCGAAATTGGAAAATGTATAGGTATTTTACAGAAAATTTAAAAAATATTTCAGATTGAGCACAAAAACCCTATAGGAATAGGGTTTTTGTTAATATTTTTTTTGGTCAATTATTAAAAAAAATGAAAATCTGAAGAAATATATAGGTTGAGAAGTGAGGAAAATTAAGAGCGAACGAAAGGTTATGCAATATTCAATGAAATAAAATAGTGTTTTATGTAACAGATTGAAGTACAGATAAATTACACGAAAAACAAATTGATGGCTAACCTGTTTCTATTTCTATATGTCTTTTAGCTGCTCTAAAATGTCGGTAAGTTCATAAGACAGCAGTTAATATATGAAAGTTCCTGTGCAGGACTAATGAATATAACTTTTTCTCCTTTAAGCACCGATAAGCAAAAAACAGAGTGAATACTAGAAATATGAAACGATGGCTTGCATTCTCAACTTGTTAAAGTACGGCGGAAAATATCATCGTAAAGAAGGAAAGTATCTGACTTGTCAGTAGTGTTGCGTTCTTTTTTTCGTGATCAGATACTTTTGATTCAAAAAAATGAATATTAAGCTCCTGAAAAGGGGGTGTGCGGTTTTAGTGCTTTAGTAAAGAGGTAACTTGGTAGTAGAAGTACATTAATGGGAGGTCGCATATGTCAAAAGTGATGATTATCATAAATCCATCTTCAGGGAAGGAAAAGGCAGGACAGATATTGCCGAACGCAGAAAGGGTACTAAGGTGTATCTATGATCAAGTGATTGTTCGTAAAACCGAAGTCGAAGGTGATGCTATGGAGTTTGCTAAGGAATCCTGTGCAGAAAAATTTGATGCTGTCATTTCGATGGGGGGAGATGGAACAGTAAATGAGACAGTGAATGGGTTGGCCGAACAGAAGCATCGGCCTGTTTTCGGCATCATTCCACTAGGAACGGTAAATGACTTCGCTAGGTCCCTTGGCATACCGTTGGATCCTGATAAATCCATAGAGATGTTAAAAGAAGCACAGATTAAGGATGCTGACATCGGGAAGATCAATGATCGTTATTTCATGAATGTGCTGGCGGTCGGTGCAATTGCTGAGGCTACCTCTAATGTGACCGTTGAGCAAAAAACTCGTCTGGGCTCACTTGCTTATTTTATAGAAGGAGCAAAAACATTAGTCAAAAAGACTCCGTTTCCTTTAACTGTTGAACATGATCAGGGAAGGTGGTTGGGAGAGGCTTATTTATTAATTGCCACGATGACTAATTCAGTCGGAGGTTTCGAACAACTTGCACCCGAGGCGGAAGTAAATGATGGAAAGTTGCACACATTTATTATTAAAGATTTATCCCTTCCTCTTATTATCAAGATTATTCCGAGTTTAATAAAGGGCGAGGTAAAGGGACACGAAGAAGTAGAATATATTCAAACTTCTAAGCTGCATTTATCTACATCAGAGGAACTTGCAATCAATATTGATGGCGATGTAGGGTGTCTTTTACCTATTCAGGCAAATGTGTTGCACAAACACCTTCGTCTTTTTGTTCCGCGAACAATATGAATGTATAGGTATAGAAGTCGAGTACACTAATCGGAAAAAGCTGATAGGGTAAATGTCGCAAATCACCTCAATATTCAACTTTATCTATCCCGCAACGTGAGGGTCACTTGCTTTTATAAAAAGGTATCATTATTCCGGGTGCTTCTAGGAAATAATAGTTATTGAATGAATGAAGGGGTATATATATGGTACGCTTATAGTTATGAAAATAGATGAGAGAGGATGTTTGATGTTTGTATGGAGTTTTTTCTTGTTATATTAGCCCTTCTAATTTTAATTGGAATGTCTAATGTAATTAACCATTTTATACCCTTTATACCTGTACCGTTAATTCAAATAACGCTGGGTGTTGTGCTGGCGCTTTTACCTTTTGGTATCCACGTAGAGATGGAGACAGAGCTGTTTTTGCTGTTATTTATCGCACCTCTTTTATTCAACGATGGGAAGAATGTGCCCCGTACAGCCCTATGGAGGCTGAGAGCGCCTATTCTCATGCTTGCATTAGGCCTAGTATTCATAACGGTTTGGGCAGGAGGGTATCTAATCAACTGGATGATTCCTTCGATTCCACTGCCGGCTGCATTTGCTTTAGCTGCCATTTTGTCACCTACCGATGTAGTGGCAGTCAGCGCTTTGGCGAGCCGCGTTAAGCTGCCGAAGAGCATAATGCACCTTCTTGAAGGAGAAGGGCTCATGAATGATGCCTCAGGTCTAGTTGCCTTTAAATTTGCCGTTGCAGCTACAGTCACTGGTGTTTTCTCCTTAGTGGACGCAACGTTCAGTTTCATATGGATTGCGACTGGTGGTTTTGTAGGTGGAGCAATTATTGCCTTCATCATTATCAGGCTCCGTGTATTTCTTCGCCGTTTAGGAATGGAAGATGTTACGATGCACATGTTAATCCAAATCCTGACTCCTTTTATTATTTTCCTCGCTGTGGAACATTTCCACCTTTCTGGGATTTTAGCGGTCGTGGCTGGGGGTATTGTCCATGCCATTGAACGGGATCGGGAATTATCACCGACGGTAGAACTGCAGGTTGTTTCAAAGAGTACATGGTCTGTCATTTTGTATGTACTAAATGGACTTGTGTTTGTATTACTTGGCCTGCAAATTCCAAGCGTGGCGAAAATTATATTTGAAGATCCAGCTTTCAATAATGGACAAGTGATTATTTATATTGTGATTATTACACTGTTCCTCTTTGCTTTACGATTCATTTGGCTTATTGCAGCTTGGTCGATTGGCTGGATCACAAAAAAAGCTGGAGCCCAAAAACCAGACTTGAAAGCGGCCGGAATCATTACCATTTCCGGAGTACGAGGAGCGGTAACATTAGCTGGATCATTTTCGATTCCATACGTATTGGCAGATGGAAGTCCTTTCCCAGAGCGCTCGTTAATCATCTTTATTGCAGCAGGAGTTATACTATTGACCTTGATTGTTGCGAGTGTATTTCTACCTATTGTAGCAAGATCAGAAGAAGTGGAAATCGTAGATAAGCAGGCTGATAAAACAAAATCGGCTACCATTCACACACATCAAGCGGCGATTCGAGTTGTAGAATCCCAAATGACAGATGAAAACCGAGAAGCGGCTTTATCGATCATTTCAAGATATCATACGAAAATCAACGCACTGTCCTATGTAGAACAAGAGAAAGAGCCTGCTGCACTAAGAGAGGAAGAAAGGGTTCTTCGCTTTAAAGCTCTTGAGGCAGAGCAAAGATTCCTAGATAAACTTATTAAAGATGAGAAAGTGGACCGAGAAACGGCATTTATATGCAAGGAATATATTCAACGTATGGAAGGCGCGGTCACAAATCGGATGAAATTCCGTTTTTTCAGGACAGTAACACTTTTTAGAAGAAGTATGTTGCGAGTTTTTAAATTATTTTTCCCTAATAAAAATGAAATAAGAAGAATCAATTTAAAGAGATTGGAAAAAGTAAGAGACCTTAAAATCAGGATGTATAAAGCTGCCATCCAAGAGATCCAAGCCGGGATTACTTCCGAAAACCATGAGACGTCTTCCATGATTATTGAAGAGTATAAAGTGCTTATTTTAAGATGCAAACGAGAAAATAGAGGCCGTGTTCCCAGTAAAATGGTCGAATATGAAAGAGAGCTATTCTATAAAGCGATTCAGGCAGAGCGTGACGAAGTACAGGATATGTTTGAAAAACGACAAATTTCCCGTGATGTCGCCAATATACTCCGCCAGCAAATCAATTTACGTGAAGCACTAACAATCAATGAAAACACTCACTGAATATATGAAGAAGCGCTGCCGATATCTTCGGCAGCGCTTCTTCCAGTTAGTGGAGGGATTTTCGGAGGAAGTATCGAATTATTAAGGTATTCAATATTGAAGGAGTGTGATCAGTTGGAACAGGATCAGAAAATCGAGACCATCACTTTAACGCCTTATCTGCTGGAACATCATCAGGAGCTGTCACAGTTTTATTTACCGGAAACACAAACCTCCTTTTCAGCTCTACCGGAACAGTCACTACAATACTGCCGGGAAGATGTGGACAGGCATCCTTTCGTTATATTGGCTGATGGTATCCCTGTTGGTTTTTTCGTTTTACACATTGGAGAAAACATTAGCCCTTTCACCAACAATAAGAAAGCAATTTTACTCCGTGGATTTCTCGTTGATCAAAAGCACCAAGGCAAAAAGATTGCGAAGAAAGCCTTGCGAGTCCTTCCAGAATTCGCAAAGGAGATTTTTCCAAACAAAGATTCGATTATTCTTGCAGTGGACGCTATGAACGTGATAGCGAAAACTCTTTATGAGAAATCCGGATTTCAAGATACAGGAATTCAAAAAGAAGGAAGAAGCGGGTGGATGGAGATAATGGAATATAGATTATGAGATTGCATTTGATGGGTTGGTTTGTGAAGTGTATTGCTTTCCTTCTGATTGGAAAAAAAGAAAAAGGAACCACACGTAAATATAGATTCATTCGATTACGAATTATTAAATAGGTAACAACTGATATATGCATAGGGCAATTAGACTTTTCGAAACAGGGAAGGTCTTTTTCTTTGTCCAATTTGTTACAAGTTTCATTAGGAAACTTGATGATTTAGAGGGTCGCTTTTAATAATACGGCTGCCTTATGGTACACTTTACTTAATGAAAATTTCGTTAATCGAGGTGTAGTCCTAATGAAAACAGTCGTAGTCGTAGGTGGAGGCATTACAGGTTTATCAACCATGTATTATTTACAAAAAGCAGCTAAAGCGGACAGTCTCTCCGTACGATTAATATTAATAGAAGGTAATGAGGAATTAGGCGGTAAAATCAGGACCGTGCATGACGGGCCATTTAAAATAGAAGCGGGTGCCGATTCGATTGTCGCCAGGAAACAAAATATAAAACCATTTCTTAAAGAATTGAACCTAGAGGATCAAGTGGTCTATAATGCTACAGGAAAATCATTTATCCATACGGATGGCGTGCTAAAGAAAATCCCGGAAGATGCCTTATTTGGAATTCCAATGAGCTTAGAGTCTTTGGCGGAGAGTGAACTTGTATCTGCACAAGGGAAGGTCGACGCCTTAAAGGATTTCTATACAAAAAATGAGACGTTTACGAAGAATGACTCAATCGGCTTATTTCTTGAAAGTTTCTTAGGTAAGGAATTGGTGCAAAAACAAATTTCACCTGTCCTATCGGGAGTTTATTCAGGGAAATTGAATGAATTGACCATTGCTAAAACACTGCCAGAGATGCTGGATTATAAAAATGAATATGGCAGCATCATACGCGGTCTATCTGAAAATAAGCAGAAATACCAGAGCAAGGGAAATAAGAAGTTCCTTTCATTTAAAAATGGCTTATCTGTATTGATTGACCGTATTGAGGAAAGTCTAGATGTGGTGGAAATTTTAAAAGGGACCCAGGCGGAAAAAATAATAAAGAATGATGAAGGGTATATAATTTCATTGGCAAATGGTGAAATGCTGGAAACGGATTTCGTCGTATTGAGTACGCCGCACACTATTGCCCAGAAACTATTGGGTGATCAGGAGCTGGATAAAGACTTCGCGGGCTTAATCAATAGCTCGATGATTAGCATTTATCTTGGGTTTGATATACCAGATATCATGCTTCCTAATGATGGGACAGGTTTCATTGCTGGTGATAATAGTGATTTAATTTGTAACGCCTGTACGTGGACGAGCAGGAAATGGGGGCATACCTCTGAAAACGGTCAGCTTTTAGTAAGGCTCTTTTATAAAAGCTCAAGTCCAGACTATGATCGATTACAGTCCCTAACGAAACAGGAATTAATACAGGTGGCTTTAGGTGATATTAAAAATAGCTTGGATATTTCCGGGACTCCTATAACTAGTGAAGTAACAAAATGGCATGAAGATATGCCGAACTACCATATAAAGCATCCTCACATTGTTCAATCGTTGGAGGCGAAAATCGCCGAGAATTATCCGAATGTTTTACTTGCTGGCTGTTCATACAATGGTGTCGGAATACCGGACTGTATTGCAGATGGGGAAAAGAAAGCACAAGAGATTTATGCGAAGTTGTAAAGGGGGACTGCCAGGGGGGCAGTCCTTTTTTTTGTATCTGCTATCCTGGAAATTTCGTTTGAAGTTTCCTGCATTTCCTGTATAATAATATTCGTTAAATTAAACTTTAAGTTTACTAATACAAAACTTTATGCACTTCGAGTTTACTATTTGTAAACCGATTGAGGGTAAAATTATGCAAATTGGAAAGAAAATAAAAAACCTTCGTTTGAAAAAGGGATTGACCCAAGAAGAGTTGGGAGAAAGAACTGATTTAAGCAAAGGGTATATTTCACAATTAGAAAGAGATTTGAGTTCGCCTTCAATTGAAACTTTCTTCAATATTTTAGAAGTACTAGGCTGTACTCCAAAGCAATTCTTCGATGAAGAGGAACAGGTCCAGAAAGTAGTTTATGAGGAAGAGGCACAAACATTTTTTATTGATGAGGAACGAGGCTATCAAATTCAGTGGCTTGTACCTGAATCGAATGAGAAGGAAATGGAACCAATTCGCCTGACTCTTCAGGAAAAGGGGGAATTCAAAAAATTTGAACCATCCTTATCGGAAACATTCGGTTATGTATTAAGTGGAAGAGTTATTGTAAAGCTAGGTACACATACTTATCTAGTAAAAGCCGGGGAATCGATTTATTTTCATGCATCTGATGAACACCAAATCATCAATGATTTTGATGGTCCATCTGAGTTATTGCTTGTGGTGACGGAATCATATTTATAGAAACCAAAACATATGCTGCCGTTTGTTTAGGGTAAAAATAGATTATTAAGGTAATGGAAAGAGGGAAGTAGCTATGACAAACGAGAAGATTATACGCTTCGAACACGTTACAAAGCAATTTGATGATGATACCGTTGTTCTCGATAATGTTAGTTTTGAAGTTGAGAGGGGCAAGTTCTACACACTCTTAGGTCCTTCAGGCTGTGGTAAGACCACTATCCTTCGCTTGATTGCTGGATTTACGGAAGCTTCCAAGGGCGATATTTATTTTGAAGGAAAAAAAATCAATAATGTTCCAGCCAATAAACGACAAGTTAATACGGTTTTTCAAGATTATGCACTTTTTCCGCATTTAAATGTATTTGAAAATGTGGCATTCGGGCTCCGAATCAAAAAAATGAAAAATGCGGATGTAGAAATAAAGGTAAAGGAAGCTCTGAGCTTCGTAAATTTGGAGGGCTATGAAAAACGTGAAATCAGGGAAATGTCCGGTGGTCAGCGCCAACGGGTAGCGATTGCCAGAGCGATTGTTAATGAACCAGAAGTTATCCTTCTTGATGAACCGTTATCTGCCCTTGATTTGAAATTGCGTACAGAAATGCAATATGAATTACGTGAACTACAACAAAGGCTTGGAATCACCTTTATCTTCGTCACTCATGACCAAGAGGAAGCACTCGCGATGTCGGATGAAATCTTTGTCCTCAACAAAGGGAAAATTCAACAAAGTGGGACGCCTACGGATATTTATGATGAGCCGCTGAATCGGTTTGTTGCTGATTTCATTGGTGAGTCTAACATCGTAAAAGGAAAAATGATTGAAGATTATCTAGTGGAATTTGTCGGCAGGCAATTTGAATGCGTCGACCAAGGTTTGAATCGTAATGAAGCAGTGGATATTGTCATCCGTCCAGAAGATTTAGAGATTACTTCTGTTGATCGCGGGAAACTGCAGGTTCGAGTGGATTCTCAGCTATTTCGTGGTGTGCATTACGAAATCAGCTGCTATGACCATGATGGTAATGAATGGCTTGTCCAATCTACTAAAAAGGCGACAGTTGGAGATGAAATTGGACTGTATTTCGATCCTGAAGCAATTCATGTCATGAGGTTAGGTGAAACAGAGGAAGAATTCGATAAGCGTCTAGAAGCGTATCATGATGGGGAAAGTCATGCAGAATAAAATGTCCCGTAATATTTACTTCATTCCTTATGTCCTATGGATTGCTCTATTTGTTATTGCGCCTATTCTGCTCATCCTTTATTATTCTTTTTTTGATATCGAAGGAAATCTATCATTGATTAACTATCAAAAATTCTTTACACCCGTTTATTTAAAAATGACTTTGAGCTCATTTTGGTATGCTTTTTTAATTACAGGGATATCGCTGTTAGTGGCCTATCCGACTGCTTACTTGTTGACAAAAACCAAACATAAGCAGTTGTGGCTGTTACTGATCATCGTACCTTCTTGGATTAATTTACTCTTAAAAGCTTATGCCTTTATCGGTATTTTTGGCACATATGGTGTGGCGAATGGTTTTCTAGAAGCCATAGGAATTGGGAAGCAGCAAATTCTCTTTACAGATTTCAGTTTCATATTCGTTTCGGTTTATATATTTATCCCGTTCATGATCTTACCGATATTCAATGCACTGGACGAAATGAATCCAACACTTTTAGATGCGGCAAATGACTTAGGAGCGTCCCGATGGATGACATTCCGCCGCGTGATTTTCCCGTTAACAATCGACGGTGTTAAGACGGGGTGCCAGGTCGTCTTCATCCCAGCACTTTCATTGTTCATGCTGACAAGGTTGATTGCCGGTAATCGTGTCATTACCCTTGGTACGGCAATCGAGCAGCATTTTCTCGTGACACAGGATTGGGGAATGGGTTCCACAATTGCTGTCTTTTTGATTATTATAATGTTCCTGATTATGTTTGTAACGGGTAACCGAAAGCAGGGTGTGTAAAATGAGTAATAAATTATCACCATTATCAAAAGCGTTTCTCGTTTTGATTTTTCTCGTACTCTATGCACCGATTTTCTTTTTAGTATTTTACTCGTTTAACAGCGGTGGTACGATGTATGACTTCAAAGGGTTTACCTTTGGATGGTACAGGGAGCTGTTCCAAGATACAAGGTTGTTGATCATTGTATTAAATACACTTGTGATTGCTTTATTATCTGCACTAATCGCTACGATCATTGGCGTGATTGGAGCAATTGGAATCCGGTCCTTTACGAGCAGTAAAGCAAAAAATACGTTATTGTCTCTGAATAACGTATTGATCGTCAGCCCAGATGTGATTATTGGTGCCTCCTTCCTGATTCTTTTCACAATGGCCGGAATCAAGCTCGGGTTTTACTCCGTACTGTTGTCACACATCGCCTTCAGTATTCCAATTGTTGTTCTACTCGTGCTTCCAAAACTTCAGGAGATGAGTCCGACCTTAATCGATGCTGCCCGTGATTTAGGGGCAAGCCGGTGGGATGTATTGACGAAGGTTATCTTGCCTTACATTTTACCAGGTATCTTTGCTGGATTTTTTATGGCTTTGACTTATTCACTCGATGATTTTGCGGTTACATTTTTTGTGACTGGTAACGGATTCTCCACCCTTTCCGTGGAAATCTATTCATTGGCGCGCCGTGGAATTTCATTAAATATTAATGCGTTATCGACATTGCTGTTCGCAGTAACACTTCTGTTGGTTGTCGTTTATTATTTTATTACTCAACGAGTCAGGCAGACGGGAATGGGGGGGAGACGATGAAAAAGCTCGTCCAAATGTTCTTAGTCATTTCTGTCGTATCTGCCCTGCTTTTATATGCGATTTCAAGATTGAATACATCGCAGGGTTTTACGAGCAGCAATACGCTTACCATCTATAATTGGGGCGATTACATCGATTCAGATTTAATCGACCGTTTTGAAGAAGAAACAGGCATCAAGGTCATTTATGAGACGTTCGATTCTAATGAAGCAATGATGACCAAAATCGAACAGGGCGGTACGACTTATGATATCGCTATCCCGTCCGAATATATGATTGATAAAATGCGTGAAGAAGATTTACTTGTTCCCTTGGATCATTCCAAGCTTCCTAATTTGAAAAATATCGACGAGCGATTTATCAACCTGCCGTTCGATCCAGAAAATAAATTTTCCGTTCCTTACTTCTGGGGAACTGTTGGTATAGTTTATAATTCTAAGATGCTTGGTGGTAAAGAGATTACAGCCTGGGCAGATTTATGGGATAAGGATTTGAAAAATGAAATCCTCTTAACAGATGGTGCACGAGAAGTAATTGGTATGGGGCTGAACTCTTTGAATTATTCCCTGAATGATACGAATGAAGAACATCTTCAAGAGGCAAAAGCCAAGCTCGATACACTCACTCCGAACATTAAAGCAATTGTTGGGGATGAAAGCCGCATGCTATTGGAAGCACAGGAGGCGGCGATTGGTCTGGTTTGGTCGGGAGTGGCTTCTGAAATTATGGCTGAAAATGAAGATCTCGAATATGTGGTGCCTGAAGAGGGGTCTAATTTATGGTTTGATAATATGGTAATACCGAAAACGACCAAAAATGTGGACGCAGCTCATCAGTTTATCAACTTCATGCTGGATCCAGAAGTAGCGGCACAAAACGCTGAATATGTTAGCTACTCAACTCCTAATAAAGAAGCGTTGAAATATATGCCGGAAGAAGTAGTGAAGGATGAACGTTTTTATCCATCACCAGAATTAACAGAGAAACTGGAAGTGTACGAAAACCTTGGGAAGAAAAACTTAGCCCATTACAATGAACTCTTTTTGGAATTCAAAATGCATCGTAAATAATACAAGAAAGAGCATGGTGTAAGAGGAATCCTCTACTTACGCCATGCTTTTTCTTTTCTAAGTTTGTGACTAGTTCTAATGTGGATTTCGTGCCAAACATATAAAAGTACATCATCATCTCCTGTTAGCTATACTCCCAAATTCAGTATTATGATATAACTTATCATCTTTGGAATAATGAATCTTTATTGAATTGGTCAGACGGTAGACAATCAGTCTTTAGTAAAAGTACTCTAAAATATCAGTTGAGAGATAAGTATGTTAGTATAATGACTGGATAAAGTGTATACAGCAGTGGGAGTAAAATCTTAAGGATTTATTAATATTTCCAAGCTATTATAATAGAAAAATTAAGGAGAGTATTCATGAAACTATTAAGAAGCACGAAGGCATATGTTTGGGCAGGAAGCATCTTAGTCATTGCTGGTATCATGGTATTTGCGATGATTTCGTCTACAGATAAGACAATGGCGAGCGTAGATGGAGAGAAAATCAATAAGGATGAGCTTTATGACGCGCTTGTTGAGGGGTATGGAGCAGATACATTAAACCTATTAATTACAAATAAATTGGTTGCATTGGAAGCGGAAAAAAAGGGAATTAAAATTAAGGATGAAGAAATCCAGAAAGAGATCGATACTCTGGTAGAATCCTATGGTGATGAAAAAGCGTTCAAAGAACAATTGGAAGCAAGCGGTTCTTCCATGGATGCCTTGAAAAAAGACATTGTGGTTTATCTTCAAACGAAAAAATTGATTGAACCGAGAATTACCGTGACAGATGATGAAATCAGCACGTATTTTGAAGATAATAAAGATACCTTTGCTCAAGCAGAACAAGTGGAAGCTAGTCATATTTTAGTTGATGACGAAAAAACGGCTAAGAAAGTTGCGAAAGAAATTGCAGAAGGTGGCGATTTTGCTAAATTGGCAGCTGAATATTCTACTGATACAGAAACGGCAGAAAAGGGTGGAAGCTTAGGATACTTTGGTAAAGGTGATATGGTGAAGGAATTTGAAGACGTTGCCTTTGATCTTGATATAGATAAAGTCAGTGATCCAGTTAAATCAGATTATGGGTACCATATCATAAAAGTAACCGGTAAGAAGGAAGCGAAAAAAGCTAATTTAGAAGACAGTAAAAAAGAAATTAAAGAAACGCTTCTTTCTGAAAGATTACAAGAGGAATATTCTGTTTGGTTAGCTGAAGTAAAAGAAGATCATGAGATAACGAATAAATTAGAAGGTACTGAATAAGGGGTGAAAAAGATGATTCCAAATCGAATAACATCCACTTTGGACCATCTTTTTTATAACACTATCCATTGTATTTAGTAATCTTTTTGAAAATATGATTATTGAAGAGGATAGGACCATATTTAGAAAAAAGGAGCAGAGACGTATTGTCCTCTTCTCCTTTTTTATTTGTTAGAAGTTAGATGAAATGGACTTTTCATTGGAGAGTTCTGATTTTGTAACTAGTTCATCACTTTCTTTTTCTCCTTTTTTATTGTCATCTTTTAATGACTGAGCTGGGGTTTCTTTCAATTGTTTTCCCGCCACTACAACTTTGGAGCTGATGCCTTTTAGTTCACTTGTTGCTTCTTTGGCTGAATCAAGGGCATCAGTGGAGATATCCTTTACTTCGGTTACCTTGCCTACCACGTCTTCATTAACGTTTTCATATAAAGTTTCAACGTCATTGATTGCCTCTTTAATCGTGTTGGTTGCTCCTTTAACGCTAGATACCATCTGTTCCTTCACTTCGCCTGGATTTTCCTTAACTTGTTCAATCATATTCACGGAGTTGTCTTTTAAAAGGATTGCCGATCTTTTTACTTTATTCCTTGTATTGGAGTCAAGTAAGGTTAAAGCACCACCTACAAGTCCGCCAATAAGAATACCTTTTAACAGTTTGCTATTCGTTTCAGTTTCAATAGTTGGTTGTGTCATCTATATTTCCTCCTCTAAGAATAGTAGATTGATTGCTTATTAGGGTTTTCCCTTATTTACCATAACTTAAACTTGTATAATAAAAACAAGGAATAAAAGGGAGTACCTCTAAAATTAAAAGAAGGCATCCGTATGGATGCCTTCTTTTAATTTTGCATATGGAACTAACGAAACAAAAAACTTATGTATTCCTTTTTGGGAAAAGGATTCACAATTGGGGAATCCTTGTTTTATATTTCGCGATTAGTTTTTGATTGTGTTCATCTGCCCCTTCGATATTCCCACTTAGGAAAACGGGAGGGGTCACCCCTGATTTAATAATGGTCTCAATGACTTGGGTGAAAATCATATTTAGAAGGACAGCTCCAATTACAGTCGATCCAGATCCAAATGATATATTGTTTGATTTCAGTAATGTATCACCTTTGGAAATATGATTGTCTATGATTAAATCAACGACATCGTGGAGAAAAAGTTTCTGTTTATGCCGTGAAGAACAACTGTTAGCATACTCAGGTGAAGTCAATCCAATAACAAAGGCGCCTTTTTCTTTTGCGATTGTAGCAACATCGATGGGAACGGGATTGACACCAGAGGATGAAATGACGATACAGACATCACCAGGACGGATATCCTCATCATTCATGAATTTCTCTGATAGGCCATTTTGTCTTTCAAGTTGCGATGACCTTGATGCTCCCTTAAAAAGCATCAAATCTTCAACGAAAATAGGACGAATGGCTGCTAACCCGCCTGAGCGGTAGAATACCTCTTCTGTCAATATATGAGAGTGTCCGCTTCCAAACAAATGGATGATTCCATCTGACATTACTGCTTTTGAGATGTGTTTCACAGATTCCTTAATCGAAAGCTTTTCCTGTTCTACCACAGTTGAGAGTAAATCCTGCACTGCTTCAAAATATGAGTTCATATGTGACACCCTCCGATTACCTTTAGCATTAAAAGATTATAGTGATGAATTTGTCCTTACTTGCATATCCGGTAAAAATATTCAAATTATCTAGTAATGTTGATTGTAAACTTATACCTGTCTGCACGATAAGCTGATTTAACATATTCTAGGGGGGTTCCATCTTGTAAAAACGTATTCCTTTGAATGAATAAAATGGGCGAATGTTTAGGAATCGCTAAATGGGTAATTTCTGTATCTGAAGCAATCGCTGATTCTAATGTTTGTGTAGCATAGTCGATTTTAAGTTTAGCGTAATTTTCTATATATTGGTAAAGGGACAGGTTGATAATTTCTTCAGTTAATCCCTTAATTAAATTCGCAGACATATACATCGTTTCGAGTGCCATTGGAACGTCATCGGCCAATCGTATCCGCTTTATTTCATAAACAGGAGCATAAGTGGAAATGTGCAGTTCATTAGCAATTTTTTTATTTGCCGGAATGATTTCGAAGCTCAGCAGTTTACTGCTTGGGTTTAGCCCTCGGGCTTTCATATCCTCTGTAAAGCTAGTCAGTCCATTAAGCTGCTGCTCCAGCTTCTTATCGGCTACAAAGGTTCCTCTGCCTTTCTGACGATATAGGTATCCATCATTAACTAGGTTATTAATGGCTTGACGGACAGTCATTCGGCTAATTTCGAATTGTTCTGCATATTCACGTTCAGATGGAAGGGCATTGTGCGCTTGGAACTCACCACTTTCTATTTGTCTTTTTATTTGTTCTTCGATTTGAAAATAAATTGGAAGAGGTGAGTTTTTATCAATCATTGATTTTCGCTCCTTTAGGGTATTAACACTCCAGATAACGCTTTTTGGTCTGCGATAATTGTAACATTATTATGTTTTTTAAGGATAGATGCAGGAAATTCCTCTGTTATTTCCCCGTGTATTAATTTCTTCAAGGTTTCGGCTTTCTCTTCTCCTGATATTAGCAGCAGAATTTCTTTACTTTTCATTATTGTGGCAATACCCATCGTAATTGCATGTGTGGGTACTTCGTCGATGGAGTCGAAATAGCGTGCGTTCGCTTGTCGAGTTGATTCCTCAAGTGCGACTACATGTGTACCAGACGAGAAAGAAGTTCCTGGTTCATTAAAACCAATATGACCATTTTGTCCAATTCCAAGTATTTGAAGATCAATCCCACCCAATGTTTCAATCATTTTGTCAAAACGAGTACATTCCTTGTCAAGATTATCGGCTGTACCATTTGGAAGATAAGTTTGTTCTTTATTTATATTAATATGAGCAAATAATGACTGGTCCATATAATAATGATAACTGTTTGGATCATTTGAATCTAAGCCGATATACTCATCAAGATTAAATGATGTTACGTTTTCATAAGAAGTATTATTTTGCATGTGATCTTCAATTAGCGTATCGTACGTCCCTTTTGGTGTCCCGCCTGTTGCAAGACCGAGCTTGATTTTCGAATTCTCTTTAACTTTTCGAATGACTATATTTGCAGCTGACTGACTCATTTCTTTGTAATCCTGCACTTTAATAATATTCATTATACATTCTCCTTTTTAAATGCTAATTTACCTCTGCAGAACGTCATTTCAACATCCAATTTTTCATTTAATATTACAAGATCAGCATCTTTTCCAACCTGTATACTACCTTTTCGATCAAAAATCCGAAGCTGTTTGGCAGGATTTTCTGCCGTCATTTTAATAATGTCAGTCATGGAACAGCCTGTATATTGCAAGGTGTTCTTAATGGCATCGTTCATTTTCAATATACTGCCTGCGAGTGTTCCATTTGATAGGGTTGCTGTCGTTTCGTTAACATACACGGGCTGGCCGCCTAAATCATAGGTACCCTTTTCAAGCCATTTGGCACGAAGCGAGTCCGTTATCAAGATCATCCGGTCACTGGTAATTTGGCTATAAGCTAACTTCACCATTTCCGGTCGGCAGTGAATGCCATCAGCAATAAGTTCAACAAACAGCTCGTCTCTAAGATAAGCAGCACCCAATACACCAGGCTCGCGGTGATGAAGACCCCGCATCCCATTATAAAGATGCGTGACGTGAGTAGTCCCTGCAGAAATCGCTTCACCTATTTGGTCATACGTTGCATCTGAATGTCCAATGGAAGCGACGACGCCTGTTTCCTTTAAGTGAGCTGCAAGATCTAATCCATTTTGTTGTTCAGGTGCAAGCGTTACAAGCTTGATCTGATTTTGGGCAATTTCCTGCCATCTTTTAAATAGAGGGACATCAGGATCAACGATGTACTCTTCAGGCTGTGCTCCCTTACGTGCTGGTGAAATGAAAGGACCTTCTAAATGAATCCCAACTATTTCAGCGTGATCCTGTGTTTGATTTCCGATATAATTACCCGCATTAAGAAGTGCTGATTCAATGGCATCTGTCGATTGAGTCATTGTAGTGGCCAGAAAGCTGGTGGTTCCTTCTTTTGGAAGTGTTTCTGCCATTGTAGATAAAGCTTCATATGTGGCGTCCATTGCATCAGCATTAGATGCCCCGTGAATATGAATATCGATGGCACCTGGAATTACCTGGTAATCCGGTGAAAGTGTAATTACTTTAGCATCATCGTCATGTTTGTATTGGTTGACTGGACCTACTTCGGCAATTTTTCCGTCGACGACTTTAATGTACCCATTTTTGTATGTTTCCTTTTCGCTATAAACTATTAGATTATTAATAATGAATGTTTTCATACATAATCTCCTTTATGAAAGTAAAACTTAATGAATGAGTCATAAATTGGTCTCATATATTTTGCCCTCATTTTATCGCTTTTATTATAAGTTGTCTAGACCAGTTAAGGAGTAGCGGGAATAAAAATGATATTTTCGCTTTATTTTCGAAGGATATAGTATATTTTTCAAATAAATTGGTATAGACATCTATATATTTTTTATGCTAGTATAATCCAAAGAAAAGTTATTATATTGACAAAATGAAAACGCTTTATACGTCTTGTCGTTCTGCTGAATCAAAAGAAGTTAGGAACAAGGGAGATGAGTTCGATGTTAAATTTTTTACAAAAGATTGGGAAAGCTTTGATGTTACCGATCGCTGTTTTGCCTGCAGCGGCTTTATTGCTTCGCCTAGGTCAACCGGATTTACTTGATATTGCATTTATAGCTGCCGCAGGAAAAGCGATTTTTGATAATCTTGCCATACTGTTCGCTTTAGGTATAGCGATAGGATTATCTAAAGACGGAAGCGGTGCAGCGGCATTAGCTGGTCTTGTTGGTTACTTTGTTTTAACGAATGGTACACAAGCAATTAATAAAGATATCGACATGGCTGTTTTAGGTGGGATTATATCAGGTATAGTTGCTGCCTTCCTATATAATAGATACGCTGAAATAAGACTCCCTGAATGGCTTGGATTCTTTTCAGGGAAACGATTTGTTCCGATTATTACATCGTTAGCGATGATAATACTGGCAGGAATATTTGGCTTTGTATGGCCGCCAATTCAAGATGTAATCAATAACGTTGGAGACTGGATTACAGGTGCAGGAGCTTTAGGTGCTGGTGTATTTGGCGTATTGAATCGCTTATTGCTTCCAGTAGGTTTGCATCACGTCTTGAATAGTATGGTATGGTTTGTTTTTGGTGAATACAATGGAGCAACTGGTGATATAAACCGTTTCTTCGCAGGTGATCCAACTGCTGGGCCATTTATGACAGGATTTTTCCCTATCATGATGTTCGGTTTACCAGCAGCAGCATTAGCGATGATTGCAGCTGCTAAGAAAGAGAAACGTAAATTAGTAACGGGGATGCTGGTTGGTTTAGCTTTCACTTCTTTCTTAACAGGAATCACTGAACCAATTGAATTTCTGTTTATGTTCATTGCTCCAGTATTATATGTAATACATGCAATTTTAACTGGGATCTCATTAGCTCTCGCTGTTCTATTGGATATCCATCATGGTTTTGGATTCTCGGCAGGAGCCATTGATTATTTCTTGAACTTTGGAATTGCTCAAAAGCCACTATGGTTAATACCGATTGGATTAGTTTACGCTGCAATTTACTTTGTGATTTTCTATTTTGTTATAAAAATTATGGATTTAAAAACACCTGGTCGTGAAGATGATGAGGAAGAAGCAGAAGAAGATACTGTTGTGAAAACAGGGGATAAATATGCCGATATGGGGTCACTTTTCATTCAAGACCTTGGCGGTAAAGAAAATATTAAAGTTATAGATAATTGTGCAACACGGTTACGTTTAGAGGTTGGCAATTCAGATAATGTGAATGAAGTAGCATTAAAAAGACATGGTGCACGTGGCGTGATGAAGTTAAATAAATCAAGTGTTCAGGTCATTGTTGGAACAAATGTAGAATTTGTTGCCAATGCGATGAAACAACTTGTAAAGAATGATGCTCATCCAAGCCAAGTTAAAACAAAACCATCAGCACAAGTAATGGCTGAAACAGTAGAAGAAAACCAAGCTTTAGATGTAAATGATTTTGTTCTTCCGTTAGAAGGTAATGTTTTGCCGTTAGACCAGGTTCCTGATCAAGTGTTTGCTATGAAAATGATGGGTGACGGCTTCGCTATTGAGCCGGTAAATGGGACACTCGTATCACCAATTGATGGGGAAGTGTTCAGTATCTTCCCAACAAAGCATGCATTGGGATTGAAAATAAATAATGGTCTTGAAATTCTGATCCATGTTGGTTTAGATACAGTTAAATTAAATGGAGAAGGCTTTACATCCCTTGTACAAGAAGGTCAAAAGATAACAAAAGGAACGCCTCTTTTGGAAGTTGACCTAGATTTCATACAAAGAAATGCTCCGTCTACTGTTACTCCTATCATATTCACTAACTTACCTGAAGGAACGGCAGTGAAATTACAGAAGACAGGGTTCCAGAAACAAAATACAGCAGACATCATTCGGTTGGAAAAACTTTAAATAACAGTAAAAAAGAAGGCGTCCAATAGGACGCCTTCTTTTAAATTAAACCAAAACCAGTTCATGAGGTGAAGCATCAACAATATTTTGAACTTCCGTCCCTTCAAGCGTTTCTTTTTTCAGTAGCTCTTCGACCAGCTCTTCATACTGCGGGCGATTTGAATCGAGCAATTTTTCCGTTTCCTGAATCGCTTTTGTGAACAGTTCCTGCATCTTTTGTTCTTTCTCGCCTTTATTAAATGTTAGGGTAAATCCATCTTGAAGCATTCCGGTATCGACCATTTGCTCAAGCAGATGTTTCGCCTGTTGTACGTCGCCGCCTACACCGATGCTGTGTTCCCCTAAATACATTCTTTCTGCAACGCCACCTGCTAAAATCATTTTGACTTGATCAAGTAATTCACTTGCTGTAGATAAATGAAGTTCTTTCGGAATCGGTGCTACATATCCAAGAGCTTCACCACGCGGTATGATGGTAGCTTTTCGAACAGAGCCCGGTTTGGTTAGGGCTGCAATCAAAGCATGTCCACTTTCATGGATGGCCACGCGGCGTTTAGTATCTACATCATTCAAGGTACGTGATGTGGCACCGAGAATTGTACGGTCAATGGCATAATCGAGATCTTGTTTGCGAATCATTTCCTGTTCATTTCTGAGAGCATGACGGGAAGCAGTATCAAATAAAGACCTTAAATCTGCTCCGGAGAAACCTGATGTGCTTTCAGCCAGTTCATCCAAGGAAGCAAGTACATCTGTTGCGAGTCGCTTTCCTTTAGTATGGATAGCAATGATCTCTTTTCTTCCCTGTGTATCTGGAAGTGGTACTTGAAAGGAGAAATCAATTCTACCAGGGCGAAGAAATGCCTCATCGAGCATATCTTTCCGGTTTGTTGCGGCAATAAATAAAATGCCTTCATTTGGATGACCTCCATCCAATTGGACAAGCAGTTCAGTCAGCGTTTTTTCGCCTTCTTCTCCGCCATGAGCTTTCCGTTTACCCGCTAATGCGTCTACTTCGTCAATGAAAATGACAGCTGGTGATTGCTTACGTGCATTTTGAAAAAGACTACGGACACGGGCTGCTCCAACACCGACAAACATTTCGTTGAAGGCCGAACCGCTTGTTGAGAAGAAGTTGGCACCCAATTCTTTTGCAATTGCCTGTGCAAGAAGCGTTTTCCCAGTTCCTGGTGGGCCGTATAATAAAATGCCTTGAGGAGGCTTAATTCCAATTTTAGCTGAACGTTCTGGTTCTTTTAGAGTAGTTAGGGTTTGCAGGATTTCTTGTTTGATTTCGGTTTGCAAACCGCCTACATCCTCCAAAGTTATCTCGGGCAAATCTCTAGGAGCAGAAATGCTTTGTTTCTTGCTGCCAATAAGTAATCCACCTTTTGACCTTTTCTGTATAATAACAATGGTTGTGACTAATGCTGCCATCAATCCACCTAAAATCCATAATGCTGACTTATTAGTTGATGAAAATGAATATTGAACATTATAAGTTTCGACTAGTTTATTGATCATTTGACTATTGGGGGGAATATTAGAAACATATTCTCCATCTGGTGTAGTGATGTGAAGGGTACCGTTTCGTTTCTCTTCTATTGAGACAAGGGCCCCATTTTGAGCTTTAATTGTCTTTTCAACAGAAGAAAAGGGAATAACCATTTCCTTTGATTGAGTTACAACATACCAACTAATTCCACCTATTATCACAATGAAAGCCGTTAAGAACGGCAGCAACTTCGAGACAAATTTAGAATTCGAGTTCAAATTTTCATCTCCTTTAAGGATATATATTCAGTATAGAATTTTTAAACGTGTATTATATAGGTCTTTAGTCCTTAAAATTTAGGTAAATAATGTAAAGGGACGAAATTCCAATAACTTAGGAATGAGTACTAGTCTATTTTCAACCTGCATATTAGACTTTTTAAAAATGAAATGCTAAAGTGAAATGGTCTAAGTCATGAAAAAATAAAAAGGTAGAAGAGTGTGAAGTTCTATGAGTAAATTTATAAAAGACTATTTGATTACAATGAAGGATATCGTCAGAGAAGGAGATCCAATTCTGCGTCAGGTAACGGATGAAGTTAGTCTGCCGATTTCAGATGAAGATCGTGAAACGCTGGAGTGCATGATGCAATATTTGAAAAATAGCCAAGACCCAAAACTTCAAAAGAAATACAATTTACGTGAAGGTGTTGGTTTGTCGGCAAATCAGATTGGCTTGAATAAACGCATGTTTGTTATGTATTTTCCGGATGAAAAAGGGAAGCTGATTGAATATGCCCTTGTGAACCCGAAAATAATCAGCCATTCAGCTACGATGATTTATTTACCGCAAAGTGAAGGCTGTCTTTCTGTTGACCGTGATATAAAAGGCTATGTACCTCGTTATGAACGGGTTAAAATTAAAGCATTGGATAGCAAAGGTGAGACAATCGAGATGCGGCTGAAGGGCTTTGCTGCTATCGTGTTTCAACATGAGCTAGATCATTTAAACGGGCTGATGTTTTATGACCGTATCAATATCGAGAACCCTTTCAAGCTTCCAGAAAATGTAGAAGTGAAAAGCTTGTAATACCAAAGAGGCAAAGCGCCAATGCTTTGCCTTTTTACATGTTTAAGATTGTCTTCCTGCCATATGCTTCTGTAAATCACTGAATATGGCCATACTCATTTGTTGGTATCCTTTGGAGGTGAGGTGGATGCCATCATCGCTAATTAAGTGGTTCAAGTCGCCAGCGGATTTAATGTAGGAACGCACATCAATCAGTGGCACCTTAAGTTCTTCAGCGAGGTTTTTCAATTGGCGGTTATACATTCCATGCCAATGTTCAATTCCGCCGACTTGGGACACAAAATGCCCGATTGAAGGCCCGAACCTTTCAGCGATAGATCGGTAATACCTAGCTGGATCTAATGGTGGGAGGGTCAAAAGAAAAGGTGTGACATGCTTGTCCTGAACCTGTTTAACAAGATGAGTAATATTTTCTAGGTACCGTTCGATGGGAACAATTGGCTCATGATCACCTTCTGGATTTTTGGCGACTTCATCCCAATGGAAGTTACAGTCGTTTCCACCAACCTCTATTAATACGATATCAGGATTTTCTGACATGACATCTTTATCGATCCGGCTAACTAGCAGGTCGGAGTTGTCATTGAAAACCCCTTTATTCAATACTTCAACGAATGGCAACGATTCTGTAAGCTTAGCTAAAGAGTTCGGATAATTGTCTTTAATAATGCGAAGCCGACCTTTAACATAAGAAATACCTCTGGTTAAACTATCCCCAAAACATACAATCTTCAAATTTCTCACCTCGGTATGTGACTGTGTTACTTATTATTTTAGTAGTAGAATAGTTTTTCAGCAAACTTTACTTTCTATTCATATAGAAGAGAGGTATTTTATTGAAATAGTACCCGCTTTCCCTTAATAAAAACTTAAAAAAGCGCTGAAAGCCCAGCGCTTTTTTAGTCATTGTAACGATTCCTCTTTTGGAGGCGTTTCTACTCTTGTTTTTCCCATAAAGAAAACTGTGATTGCAGCAAGACCGATTGGGATGAGGGCCAAAGTGAATATTAAGGAAATGGAATCAGACATTGCATGAACAATTTTATCTAGGATAAAGTCCGGAATCTGTGCACGTGCATCTGATTGGAAGAGCTGACGAGGGTCCTCCATTAGTACAGATGTGTCCGGTCCTCCCTGCATCCCTTTAAATGCGTCTGTCATTTTACTTGTGAATACATTATTCTGTATCGCTCCATAGATCGTAACACCGAGTGTCATCCCAAAAGAACGTAGGAATGAGTTTGTAGAGTTGGCCGATCCGCGAAATCTCGGTTCCAAATTATGAATCGAAGCAATAGGCAAAAGAGAGAACGAAAAGCCCATGCCGAAGCCAGTAAGAATCATGTAAAGTGTTAGTAAAGTTCTGCTGGTATCAGGGGTAATTGTCCCTAACAGAAGCATTCCTGCAAAATAGCAGACGACAGAAATTGTCATCAAGTTGCGGAAGCTGGTCTTTGTATTGAATATCCCACCAATTGCACTACCAACGACGGAACCAAGCATCATGGGAGTAAGAATTAACCCGGCATTTGTTGCAGATCCCCCGTAAACAGCTTGGACGAAAATTGGTATATAGACAGTTAAAATAATAAATGTACCGCCATATAGGATGGCTAAGATTTGAGAGGTTGCAAACAACCGTCTTTTAAATAACCATAATGAAATGATAGGATCTTTTGCTCTTTTTTCGAAAAAGAAAAAAGAAATGAAGAAAACTAAAAAGCTTGCAAACAGACCTATGATAGGAAATGAATCCCAACCATACTCTCCGCCCAGTTCGAGGGCAAACATTAAGCTAATAACGGCAATAACGAGTGTTGCTGCCCCACCCCAATCAATTTTTTGTTCTTGGGTATTGGCTGACTCTTTGTAATATCGCATGATGAAAAATAAAGAAATGATTCCGATTGGAACATTGACATAGAAAATCCAGTTCCAGCTAGAATACTCTGTAATATAAGCACCTAAAAGCGGGCCCAATACGCTTGAAGCTCCAAATACTGCTCCGAAAAGCCCAGTTAATTTTCCGCGTTTCTCAGGTGGGAAAATATCGAATATGATTGTAAAAGCAATTGGCATTAAAGCGCCGCCGCCAATCCCTTGGATTGCCCGAAAAATACTTAACTGGACTATGCTTTGAGCCATACCACATAATGCAGAGCCGATTAGAAAGACTACGAGGCCAAAAATAAAAAACCTCTTCCGTCCATACATGTCGGAAAGCTTACCGAAAATTGGCATGCTTGCCATTGTGGCGACCATATAAGCGGATGTCACCCAGACAAACTTATCGAAACCGCCTAAATCTGAAACGATCGTTCCCATGGCAGTCGCAACAATCGTATTATCCATTGCTGACATCAAGATACCTAATAATAAACCGGCAACAATGAATTTTTGGTTTTTTTGTTCTTTCATTTATTTTCCTCCTTAGTGCGTACTAATATTTCATAATTTTATTTACATAAATGAATGATAACCATTAAGATAAAATAAAATCATTTATCTTGATTTTCAAGATAAATTTAAGTGTAAGAGGGGTGGTATTTTATGTCAAGCGATAATATGGTGAATGCAGATATGTTAGAGAAGTTAACGCATAGTCTGAAAAAATATGGAATGAGATCGGTTTTATTTCAACAAAACATGGCCCAAAAAATAGGGGTTACCCATACGGACTTAAAGACTGCTGAGATATTGAATGAAACAGGACCGATAACCGCCGGTGAACTATCGAAAATTACGGGGTTGAGCACGGGCTCTGTAACGGCGCTAATCGATCGTCTTGAAAAATCTTGCTATGTAAAAAGGGAACGAGATCAATTGGATGGAAGGCGGGTAATGATTGTCCCAATGCCCGCAAGACAAGAACAGATCAAATCGCATTATCAATCACTCTCTACGGCTACCAAAAATCTATGTTCCACTTATAATGAGCAAGAGCTTACATTTATCCTTCAATTTGTGGAGGATATCTCAGAAATTATGGACAAGGAAAATGACAAGTTAATGAGTGAACGGGAAGGGTGGCTGAAATAAAGGCTACCCTTTTTACTTTTAGAGATATGAGGAGAGTGAAATAGGCGTTTTTTCCTTTTTAATGAGAAAGAAAAACGCTAGGGGTATAACAAATTCTTCCACAACATATGAAAAATGTCTCGTTTTCAACAAAATTTATATTGATAATGATTTTCATTGTCTGCTAATATGAATCTAGAATTCATTTAAAAGGGAGATTCATATATGAAGAAAACAAAGGCATCATTAGCAGTCTTACTATCTACTAGCCTACTATTTGGCTGCTCACAGGAAAAGGAAGAAGTAAAGCCGGCAGACAAGAATGCCAAAGAAACGAGTGCAAGTGCGAGTGCTTTAGATGATGTATCTAGCGAATATCGGGAATATGCGATTGGTGAAATAGAGGAGTTTGTAAAAGCGACTGAAGAGTTTACGACAGCTGTAACGTCTGGTGATATTGAAAAAGCGAAGGAAGTATACGCACCGGCCCGTATGCATTATGAGAGAGCTGAACCAATTGCAGAAGTATTTGGCGATCTTGATCCCAAAATTGATGCGCGTAAAGGGGACGTTAAAGATGAAGAGTGGGGCGGTTACCACCGGATTGAAATGGGTTTATGGGAAGAAAACACAACAAAAGGTTATGAAGAGTATGCAAATCAATTGATGAGTGATGTCAATTTGCTTCGTGCCAAAGTTGAAACTGTTGAGGTCACACCGGATTTATTAATCACAGGTGCGGTTGATTTATTAAATGAAGTTTCTACCAGTAAGGTAACTGGAGAAGAGGATCGATACTCTCATACAGATTTATATGACTTTGTTGCAAATGTAGAAGGTGCCGAAAAAATCTACGAACTTCTTACACCAGCTCTTAAAGAAAAAGACGAAAAGCTTGTAACGGAAATCCAACAACGTTTTGACGATGTATACAGCTTGCTTGAGAAGCATAAAGAAGGTGATGGCTATACCTCTTATACGGATTTAAAAGAATCTGAGGTTAAAGAGCTAAGCCAAGCCATTGATGCATTAGCTGAACCACTTTCGCAAATAGGGATTGTAACGGAGGAATCATAATTGAAAGAGAAAATGCCGAATGACGAAACCTCGCTTTTTACTAAAAAAGTAAGTCGTCGCAATATGTTGAAAACAGCAGGAGTTGGTGGGGTCGGAGTCGTGATAGGAGCCTCTGGATTTGGTGGGCTTTTGAATCTATCTGATTCGAAGGCAAATGGACAAACTAATGATATTGTTCCATTTTATGGGGCCAATCAAGCGGGCATTACTACTGAAGCTCAGGATAACCTTTATTTTGCAGCACTGGAAGTTACGACAGATAATAAATCCGACTTAATCCAGCTATTTAAGGACTGGACAGAAGCAGCGGCTCAGATGACAGAGGGAAAATTGGTAGGTGAAGCTTCTCTAAATGCTAGTATGCCTCCAAAAGATACTGGGGAAGCAAAAGAATTGTCACCCTCTAATTTGACGATTACTTTTGGAGTGGGTCCTACCCTATTTACGAAGAATGGTAAAGATCGGTTTGGTTTGAAATCGAAAAAGCCTGCTGAATTAAAGGATCTGCCCAAATTCCCTTTAGATGCGTTAGAAGATTCTTGGAGCGGTGGAGATATTTGTATTCAAGCATGTGCAGATGATCTTCAGGTTGCTTTTCATGCCGTTAGGAACTTAGTGAGAATCGGGAGAGGGAAAACGATTATTCATTGGGCCCAAACAGGTTTCCAACGTACTAAACAAGCCGATTCTCAAAAAACGACACCGCGTAACTTATTCGGGTTTAAGGACGGAACTGCCAATCCGGATACGAAGAAAAGTAGTGAAATGAATGATCATGTTTGGGTAAAGGCTGGGGATGGTCCAGACTGGCTTGTTGGCGGCAGTTATATGGTTGTACGCCGAATTCAGATGTACATTGAAGTATGGGACCGTACTATATTGAAAGAGCAGGAAAATACATTTGGCCGTCACCGTGACAGTGGAGCTCCATTAGGGATGAAGAATGAATTTGATAGTGTTGATTTAGAAGCTAAAGATAAAAATGGAAATCGGATTATTCCAGAAGATTCGCATATGAGTCTATCCAGGGGGGACGGAAAAGCAAAGATTCTGCGGCGTCCTTATTCATATGCGGATGGAATGGATCCCAAAACAGGAAGCTTGAACGCTGGCCTTCTGTTCATTTGTTATCAACGCAACCCAAGTAAACAATTTGTTCCTATACAGGAACGCCTTGCGAAAAATGATAAGCTGAATGAATATATCATTCACCGAGGTAGTGCTGTATTTGCTTGTTTGCCAGGTGTGAAAAAGGGTGGCTATATCGGAGAATCCCTTTTTAGGTAATTGAATTTTAAAAGATAGACGAGAAAATCGCCAGCATGGATGCGTATCCGGGTTGGCGATTTTAGTTCATAAATAAGGAGGGTACCAGTATGACTGTTTCTAAATGGAAAAGTGGGATATTGGTTTTAATAGTCAGTCTTTTATTTATTTCATCTGCAGTACGAGTTGTTTCGGCAGGTGAAAATCATGATCAGCTTTTTGTCTATATTGGCGATAGTTTAATGAAGACAAAATCCGGCGACCTTGACGCAGTTTCGGATAATATAGCTTTATTTGAAAAAGATTGGAAAATGATAAAAACGGACAGTGAAGTTGCGAAGAAAGTTGATAAGCAACTATTGGCTGTAAAAAGTGCTGTGAAGAACGAAGCAGACGCTGATGAAATTAAAAAGCAATTATCGGCTTTATCAAGTACTCTAATTACATATGATACAGAGGAAAACCCAGTAGATAAGACGGTCTATAAAGACCGGTTACAAGCGTTAATCCCATTAATAGATAAGTTGGATGCAACAATAGCTGAAGGTGACTTTGTTCAAGCTAAGAGTCAATATACAAACCTACGGAATCATTGGATTGACGCAGAGGTTGTTGTTCGGGAGGCAAGTGTTGCTTCATACGGTAAGATTGAAACGTATATGGCCTTTGTGCGGATAGCCATTACCCAGGACCCACCTGATTCGGAAAAAGCCAAAACGAATCTTTCTGAATTAAAAGGTTTACTGGAGGATTTTCTTGCTGGTAAGGTTAAAGAAGAAGACCAGAAGGTGACTTATTCACTTGGAGATGTTACACAACTCTTACAAGGAAGCATAACCGATATTGAAAAAAATGATGTCGATTCAGCAATTGATCAGTTGAATGAAATTTTAACAATTTGGCCTAATGTCGAAGGGGAAGTTTCAACAAGAGACAGCAAGTTGTACAGTGATATGGAAACAAAAGTTCCGACCGCAATCAGCTTGTTACAATCGAAAAAGATAAAAGCAGAGGAAGCGAAGGATATCGTTTCGGATTTAAACACCCGGTTGCTACCCTTGATTGATGATACGAGTTATACAACATGGGATGCTGCTTTGATTCTTTTACGGGAGGGGCTAGAAGCACTCTTGATTGTAGCGACATTATTGTCTTTTCTAAAGAAAATTGGACAAGCGGACAAACAAAAATGGATTTGGACAGGGGTAGGTGCTGGATTAGCCGCGAGTACCATCTTTGCGGTCATCATCAATATTGTTTTCTCTCAAATTACAGCTGCGTCAAGCCGTGAGTACATTGAGGGAATCACAGGGATAGTGGCAGTATTGATGATGTTGACAATTGGCCTTTGGCTCCATAGTAAATCGAATATCCATGCATGGAACCGTTATATTGGCAAGCGAATGGACCAAGCTATTGCTACAGGTAGTATCGTCTCGTTTGCTTTAATTAGCTTTTTATCCATTTTCCGTGAAGGTGCGGAGACAATTATCTTTTATGCAGGTATGGCGCCTTATATGGAATTGAAGCAGCTATTAAGCGGGATTGTAATTGCCTTCCTCATATTAGTAGTGATTGGTTTTATCATGCTACGTTACAGCGTGAAACTACCGATTACCCTATTCTTTAAAGCAGCAACGATACTCATCTATGTTTTGGCATTTAAGATTCTTGGGGTCTCTATTCATTCACTTCAAGTTTCACAAGTTCTGCAGACACATACGATTACTTCCTTCCCGTTTGTAGAATGGATAGGACTTTATCCGACAGTAGAAACGTTACTGCCGCAAGCTGTATTAATTCTGTTGATCTTACTGGCTACCTATTGGGTTAAAAAAAATAATTCTGTACATGCATCTGAATAAAAAAAGGGACTGACGAATGTCAGTCCTATTTTGTAGTATCTAGCGCAGAGATCGGCGATAGGAATATTGTTTCCATTGATAGAGGATAAAGCAACCAATGCAGAATCCAAGGATGGCTATGAAAGAAGCAAGCCCGACCATCACCGTAAAAATATATCCTGAAACGGTCCAACCAAGCAAGAAAGAAATTAATCCAAGTCCCAAGCAAACGACTGCAATAACTTGGTTGAATTGCTGTTGTGAATGATCTTCCGGAATATAATCAGAAGGCCGCTTTTTCAAGAAGAGCTTTTCAAGCCGCATAATCGGATTGAAATTAAAGATAAGCCCTAAAAGTCCTGCTGTAAACGGAACCGCTAATATCCATATTTGACCGGTTAGTAAGGCAGTCACCACACTTGAAAATATGACCCATTGATTCGTGCGTACTAAGGGACGGGGAATAGAACGAATTTCACTCGTCATTTAAATACCAACCTCCCTGATGAGTTTTATTATATTTTATCTTTATTATGGCTACTTGTTAAGTGGGAATGATAAAAAAGTCTATAAAATCAAAACTCAACCTCCTTATTTATAATAATTTTAATTTAGTATTGATTATTATTATTAAATCGGTATAATATAATATATAACAATTAGTTAAAGTAGGAGGACGGTATAATGGTAACAAAAGTTTGTCAAACATGCGGTACACCAATAAAAAAACTAAAGCATTCTTCGATATGCCAATGCGGTCCTAAAATATTGAGCAATCAATTTCCAGCTAAAACAAAAAAATAAACGGCATAAAATAGAATGGTAAATTAAACCGGTTATTGGAAATAATCGGTTTTTTGTTTACTTGTGGAGTGTAAAGATGTGTAACTAAAAAAAATATCTTTTTATCCAATATTAAATATTTTAATTTTGAGTAAAAATAATGTACGATTAGAGAATAGAATTTAATGTCAGGGTGGAACAAAAGACAGTGTATTAGTGTCTAAACCATCACGTGACGGTTGGGAGGGGTTATATTGGGATCGAGACGTTGAAAATTGGCGAGTTGGCAGAAATGGCGAATGTTACGAAGAGAACTGTTGATTACTATACAAACATGGGCCTGCTAAAAGCAGAACGTTCCGCCTCTAACTACCGTTATTATTCAGTCAGGGAACTTGAACGGCTTCACCGTATTGAGGAGTATAAAAGAAAAAACCTTTCATTAGAAGATATAAAGGAACTATTTAACCAGGACAAGGAAGTTTCATCTGCCATTGAGGAAACAGGACTTCAACTGAAAAGTAAACTGGATGGCTTGAATGAGGAACTACGGGAAGTAATCAGGCTGATTGAAAAGGACGAAAAAAATGAACTTCTTCTAAAAAAACAGATTTCTCACGAAAGCATTGCCTTAATCCAATCATTATTAGTGTTGTTAGTATAATCCAGATTTATTCTCGATAGTTTACTGTACTAAGGTGCATATTAATAAAGGACATCTTCACAAAATGGTTGGGATGCGGCATTCATGTTAAAATTCAGTTTGTTTTTGAAATGGACATTAACCATTTACACAGGAGGTGCTTGGGATTAAACCGTGTTTGCCTATTCCTTGGTATTACTCAAGGTAGGGTATATACATGGTAAACCCGCACATATTGGAGATTTTTATAAAATTATTAGCAGTAGCTGTATTAATAGCATTAACGGCATTTTTTGTTGCCTCAGAATTTGCAATCGTAAAAGTCAGAAGTTCTCGTATTAATCAATTGATTGAAGAAGGACATAGAAATGCACTTGCAGCCAAGAAAGTAACCACACATATTGATGAGTACTTATCTGCTTGTCAATTGGGGATTACAGTAACCGCATTAGGTTTAGGGGTGCTGGGTGAACCGACGGTGGAGGCAATATTTAAACCTTTGTTTTTAAGATGGGGATTAGATGAATCCGTAAGTCATATTATCTCTTTCGTGATCGCGTTTGGTTCTGTCACATTCCTTCACGTTGTAGTCGGGGAACTAGCACCAAAAACAGTTGCGATTCAAAAGGCTGAGGAAGTAACATTAATGTTTTCAAAGCCATTAATTCTGTTTTATCGTATTTTGTACCCGTTTATTTGGTTATTGAATGGTTCTGCTCGTGTTCTTACAGGCATGTTCGGGTTAAAGCCTGCTTCTGAATCCGAAATGGCTCACTCAGAAGAAGAACTGCGCATTATTTTATCAGAAAGCTATAAAAGCGGTGAGATTAATCAATCAGAATATAAATATGTAAACCAAATTTTTGAATTTGATGAGCGTATTGCCAATGAGATTATGGTTCCTCGTACGGAAATGACGGTAATTGAAAAAGGTATGCCCTTATTGGAGGTTGTTGAACTCATTCAAGAAGAGCAATACACCCGTTATCCTGTTATAGACGGTGATAAAGATAATGTAGTGGGTATGGTCAATATCAAGCGTCTTTATACAGCAACAATTACAGAAGAAAATGTTTCAGAATTGACGGTTGATTCATTTGTAACTCCAATTATTCGTGTTCTTGAAACAATCGCAATTCATGATTTACTACTGAAAATGCAGAAGGAACGGATTCATATGGCCGTTTTAACAGATGAATATGGCGGTACTGCAGGTCTTGTTACGGTTGAAGACATTCTCGAAGAAATCGTCGGAGAAATACGAGATGAATTTGACCAAGACGAACGGCCGCTTATTCAAAAAATTGATGAGGGACATTATGTTTTTGATGCAAAAACATTGGTCGAAGATGTTAATGATACCCTTGCAATAGAATTGCCAGAAGAAGATATAGATACATTGGGCGGTTGGTTCCTAACAGGGCGATTTGAAATTGCAGTCGGCGATAGAATAGAATATGCCGGCTTTGAATTTACCGTAAAAGAGATGGATGGCCATCATGTCTTATATGTTGAAGTTAAGAAAATTTAATAATCACGAAAAACCGAAAGCGAAAGCTTTCGGTTTTTATAATTTTACTAAATAATGAATTAATAATTGAGTATGGATTCGAACACAATGCTTTGGATTTTCTTACAATTAAAAAGGTAGACTACTACTCTAATGGAAAAGGAATTCATGAATAATAACGCTGTAGGTACAATTTATACTATGAAAATGTTAAAATGTAGAGTGAGACATTAAATCTATCTAAATATAAACATATTGGAATGTTAGTAATAAGATTTATCTTTGCAAAGACATTCTTTTTCTGGCTGATTATAAATTAAGAGAAGAAGGTAGGCGGAAAAATGGGTTTTAAGAGGAAGCAAATGTTAGGGTTCGGTTTAATCTTGCTTTTCTTGGCTATATTACTTTCTTTCATGATGTTTACGCTTAACAATTTAAAGAGCAGTATGACCGAAATAGTTGAAAACCGCTATGAAAAAGTTCAAGCTTCGATGGAAATCCGTCAGTTGTTTTCAAGGTCAGACCGTGAAATTTTGTTTGCTGCTGATGATGCGAATAAAGAAGAAAGAGCTGATAGTCTAGAAATTATAAAAGAGAATCATAGTTTGATTGAATCACAAATTGCTGAATTATCAGGTACTTTAAATAAAGTAAAAGCAAAGCAATTGTTGAAAGAGTTTGAGACTCAATATACATCTTACTCCATAACAGAGACTGAGATTATTCAAAATATACAAGAAGAAAATTCTTCTGAAAATATTTCCAGGTTGATGAGAGATCAGCGGGAAAAGCGGACAAAAGTTATCAGCGCGATGGATGACTTTAAAGATTTCCAAGAAGGCATTATGAAAGAAACCTTAAGGAATTCGAAACAAACCTATGAAGATATGATTAGTTTCACAATCTTCGCTGTTATTCTTAGCATTTTAGTTATTTCAGTAACGATGGTTTGGATGATTCGCAGCACATCAAAAGATTTGCAATCCATTACGAAGGTCATCAAGAATATTGATTTTAAAAACTTATCGGTAGTACCAAGAATTTCAGTTCGAACAAAAGATGAAATTGGTGATATCGCTCGATCCTTCAATGATATGGCAGAATCGCTTGAAGCCTATAATCAAAAGGAGAAAGATTTCACTGAAAAAATCAGTGAACAGAACTGGATTCAGACTCGTGTTGCAGATATTGCTACCATGTATCAGCGTATTGTTGATGTGGAGGTTCTTGCTGACAGGTTCATTACAAGGCTTGCGCCGATGATGGGAGCGTCCATTGGGGCGATTTACGTCAGGCGAGGTGTGGGAAAAGATATGCGTTTTGTAAAGATTTCCAGCTTTGCAGGAGATGGTGAGGATGCAGGTAGACGTGAATTTCGACTGGGTGAAGGTTTGATTGGACAATGCGCTCAAGAAGGAAAATCGAAATTCATCGACAATATTCCAGAAGACTTCCATTTGGTTACAACAGGGCTAGGGGAAGTCAATCCTAAAAGTATTGTCATTGCACCGGTCGTATTTGAGGACGAAGTTGTTGCAATGGTTGAATTGGCAAGTTTGGAGGCCTTTACGAAGTTGCAAAAAAGTTTCTTAACCCGTGTGTTGGATACTCTAGGCATCACGATCAATAATGTAGAAGGTCGGATGGAAATAGAGCGTTTATTGAAAGAATCACAGGCACAGACCGAAGAGTTGCAGGCTCAATCGGAAGAGTTACAATCTCAGTCAGAGGAAATGCAGGCCCAATCAGAGGAATTGCAAACACAGGCTGAAGAGTTGCGGATGATTAACGAACAATTAGAAGAGAGAAATCGCGAAACCGAAGATAAATCGAAAGAGCTTCAAGTCGCAAAATTAAATCTTGAAAAACAAGCAGAAGAATTAAAGTTAAGTTCAAAATACAAATCGGAGTTCATGGCAAATATGTCCCATGAATTGCGGACGCCGCTTAACAGTATTTTGATTTTATCTGAAATGCTTTCTGATCCTAATGATAGTAAATTAAATGAAGAGCAGCAGGAATTTGCTCGTGTTATTAACTCATCAGGTCAAGATTTATTAACATTGATTAATGATATTCTGGATTTATCAAAAGTTGAAGTTGGAAAACTTGAAGTTGTCTTTGACGAAATGAATATGAGTGAGCTGCCTGAGGTTTTGCACCGTAACTTTGATCATGTAGCGAAGAAAAAGAACATCGACTTTATAATCGATAGAGATAAAAATGTACCGGACATTTTCTTTACGGATGAACAGCGCTTCCAGCAAATCTTGAAAAACTTATTGTCCAACGCATTTAAATTCACGGAAAAAGGTTCTGTGTCTGTCCGAATTAAAAAAGCGGATGAAGAAAATGTCGCACAGTGGATTCAAACAAAAGGTGCAAGCAATTGGATTGAAATTAATGTGGCGGATACTGGTATTGGAATTTCCAAAGAAAAGCAAAAACTAATCTTTGAGGCGTTCCAGCAAGGCGACGGAGCTACAATGAGGAAATACGGTGGTACAGGACTTGGGCTTTCCATATGTCGTGAGTTTGCCAAGCTGCTAGGAGGCTGGGTCATTGTAGATAGTAAAGAAGGCCAAGGTAGTACATTTACCTTCTTTATTCCAAGCATGCCAGAGGGCTTCAAACATGTTGGCGAAGCAATAGCTGCTTCTACAGAAGTGGCAGCAGCTTCCCATGAAGCAACCGAATCTTCTGTAGAGCAGGAAGAACAGGATGTCGTAATATTCGATGGTGACGGCAAGAAAAATGGTAATCCATTCTGCAATAAAACCGTACTGGTCGTCGATGATGACCACCGTAATATCTTTGCACTAAAAAATGCCCTGAAGCATGAGGGGATGGAAATCCTTACGGCTGAAAATGGCTATGAATGTTTGGAGCTTCTTGAAAAAGGAAATAATATAGATGCAATATTAATGGATATTATGATGCCAGGAATGGATGGTTATGAAACGATGACTAGAATTCGCGAGCAGAATAAGTTCGAGAATCTTCCAATCATCGCTTTAACAGCTAAAGCGATGAAAGGCGATAGAGAAAAATGCCTGAAAGCTGGCGCGTCCGACTATGTCAGTAAGCCATTAAAATTAGATCAGTTGCTATCAGTTCTTCGTGTGTGGCTGACTAATTGATTGATAGTACGGGTAAGGAAGGTTTTTCATGAAGGATACATTAACTGTTGAAGAACGAGAAGATATAGAAATTGAATTATTATTGCAAGCCATTTATTCTGTCTCCGGCTTCGATTTTCGGAAATATATGCGTTCTTCTATAAAGCGGAGAGTTGAAAATCGGATGAGGCTGGACCATATTCGTAGGATAAGTGGAATGATTGAAATGGTTTTATATGAAAAAGGGTATGTCGAGAAACTTCTGAATGATTTTTCGATAAACGTTACTGAAATGTTTCGCGACCCGGATTTCTTTAAAGCTTTTCGATTAAAAATTGTACCGCTTTTAAAACAGCTTCCGGAAATTAGAATTTGGCATGCGGGTTGTTCGACTGGTGAAGAAGCCTTTTCAATGGCCATCCTTCTTAAGGAAGAGGGGCTTTATGAAAAGGCGAAAATTTATGCGACTGATATGAATGAAGATGTCCTCCGCCATGCAGAAAAAGGGATACTTCCGCTAAATAGAATGCAGTCTTATACAAAAAACTATTTGCAGGCCGGCGGAAAACAGGAATTTTCGGAGTATTATACGACGGATTATCAAAATGCCTATCTTAATTCTAGCCTTCTTAAAAACATAGTGTTTTTCCAGCATAATTTGGTCACTGATGGTTCGTTCAATGAGTTTCATATTATCATGTGCCGAAATGTGATGATTTACTTTACCGGTGAATTACAAACCTATGTAAACCATTTGTTTTATGACAGTCTTAGTAAAGAAGGCTTTCTTGCAGTTGGTAGTAAGGAAACACTTCATACATCTTCCTTATCGGAAGATTATGAGGACTTTGATTCAAAGGAACGGATTTATCGGAAATTATAAGAAGGGGGAGTTCGCATATTTAGCGGACTCCTCTTTTTCATTAGGCCACTAGTAATATGTTCTCACCCTGTTTTTGGGTGATACAAAAAAATGCTTATAATATGTTTAGAGTGTCATAGTAACGGGTATATATAATGAATTGGTCTGCGAATGTGATGATAAAGTGGTTTATTATTATTAAAAGAGACTGAGCTTCGTTATAATAAAATGGAAACTACCCTATAGGGAACCACAATAATGAAACGCATTTACATAATAAAGATAAAAACTTGCCGCTCGATATAAGCCAAAAGGGGAATAAAAGAATGACGATATTAATCGTAGATGATAACCAGGTTAACCTTTTCGTTATAGAGAAAATTCTAAAGAGGGCTGGCTATACGGATTTTCTATCATTAACTTCTGCTGTGGAGATGTTTGAATATTTACAGGTGGATGGTCTGAAACCAAAGGAGACTTCTGTTGATATTATTCTGCTTGATATTATGATGCCTGAAATCGATGGAATAGAGGCGTGCAGACGTCTTCAAAATATCCCACACCTTAAAGATATACCCGTGATTTTTGTGACCGCACTTGAAGACTCAAACAAGGTAGCCGAGGCACTTGATGTGGGCGGTATTGATTATATAATGAAGCCTATTAATAAAATTGACTTGCTGGCCCGGATTCGTGTGGGATTAAGGCTTAAATATGAAAAAGATTGGCATAAAATGCAGGATGAAAAAATTCGTAATGAATTAGATCTCTCGATGCAGGTCCAAAGCAGTCTCTTAAGTGAGCCCATTCACAATGACCACTTAACTATCAAAGCCTCATACTTACCTGCAAATAAGTTAGCGGGAGACATGTACTATTGGCATCGCATTGATGAAAATCGATATGGAATCATTCTGCTTGATATGATGGGGCATGGAATATCCGCTTCACTTGTTTGTATGTTTATTTCCTCTGTTTTGAGGGATGCGATTCGGACACATACAGATCCTGTGGCAGTCATAAACGAAATGAATCACTGGATGAGTGTCCTTAATAAAGAAGATAACCAAGTGCACTATTATTTTACAGCGATTTATATGATTATTGATACAGAGCAAAAAACAGTGGAATATGTTAACGCTGGACATCCTCCAGGCTTCGCTTTAATGGATGATGGAAAAGTGGCTTCTCTTTCAAAAGGGACATGTCCTGTGGGATTCTTCACTGAGATGAATATAGAGAAATCAATCATTCATTATGAAGACAGAATTCAACTTCTGTTATTTACAGATGGAGTCATGGAGGCTATCGATCGGGATGGCACCGAAGGGCTGAATCAAATACAAGAAGCGGTCTCAACGAGTTGGTTTGATATCAAGGAAACCGCTCCTATTGATTTTGTTATGCCCCCTGAAATGCAACAAGACCAGCCGGATGATATGTGTGTTGTTGTAATTCAAGCTAATTGAAAAAGGAAGAGGCTGCAGTTTATACCTGCAGCCTCTTCTGTGGTGTGGAAATTCTTATACAGGAGAGTTTCGATGTAGTATCCAGCGATTTTAATTTGCTAATTAACGTTTATTTTTCAATTTACTAACAGCGTCTTGGAGATTGCCTTTTAATTTATCAACTTTACCTTCTGCTTGTAAGTGAGGATCATTTTTCGCGTTACCGACCTGGTCTTTCGTTTCGCCTTTTACTTTATTGACCGTACTTTTTACTTTGTCTGATAAACTGCTCATTATGCTGCCTCCTTTTTCTTTATATACTATATATACCCTTGTATAGGTCGAGTAAACCAAGTTGTATATAAGAATCATTTATGAAGCGATTGTTGCCTTTTTACTGTGGATTTGAATGAACCGATAAGCCTGTTCAATGATTTGATCTTTATCATAATCCAACGAAGCAACATGGTAGGAATTTTCAAGGGCGATTAATTCCTTATCAAGGGACAACACAGTATCGTATATTTGATTGGAACATTGGGCTGGTACAACGTGATCTTCTGGAGAATGAAAAAGAAGTATCGGGCAGCTAATGTTTTCGAGCTGTTGACTTGTATGCTCCATAATATCAAGCAACTGATTAATTGCTTTTGAGGGAACTTGGTCATAAGTGATTTCAGTAACAGTATCGTCTTTTACGTCAGGCTCACCTTCAGGAATGAAACGCGGAACCGATGGGTTACGATAGATTTCATACTCAGGAACTTGAAGTGCGGCGTTAATAGTGAGAATTCCTTCACAAGGTACTTTTGTCGCTAAATCCAAAACAAGGGCGCCGCCCATTGATTGTCCTATTGCAAATACATATGTGCAGGTTTGCTTTAGCTTTGCATAGGCAGTCTCGACATCATGTACCCAATCTTGATAATGGCACGTTTCCATATCCAGCTCATCGGTACCATGGCCCTTCAAACGTGGAGCATAGACTGTATAGCCTTTAGCAGCGAGGTTATCACCTAAATACCTTACACTTTGTGGTGTGCCATTAAAGCCATGGCAAATGAGGATTCCGATAGAATTGCCAGGGAGGAAAAAAGATTCTGCACCTGGTATTACCTTTGCTGCTGTCATATCTCCATCTCCTTTAAATCATAATCTATTAAAAAAGGGGTTATTGATTATTAGATTCTGTCTTTCTAATAATATTAACTATTCCGATTATATTACTTGGTTATATAATATCATAACAAGATTTAGAAAGTCAACTTGGTTATGTTTCTTGTTCAATACATCAAGAAGGTACTTAAGGCAAGAAAAAAACAGGACTGCAAATACTTGTGGAAGATATACGTTGACGCGAGTACCTAAATATAACAAAGAAATCTAGCTTGGTTTCAATTAATAAATACAACTCCTTCTATAATATATGTTTACTAAAATACCGATCTAAGAGGTTGTTAAAATGCCTAACAAAATAAAAACTATAAAAATAGGAATAGTCGTTGACTTTCAAGTGGAATAGGATTAATATAAATAAGCACCAAGTACGACAAACAAAAAACTTCATCCACTTTTGGTAGATTACTAAAAGAAATAATAACTGTTGACTTCTTATTATGAAAATGTTAAGATGAAATGGTCGCTGAAAAACACAGCGATTTAAAACAAGTTAAAAACTTCGCAGAAGTTGACAACTAATCAATAGCGTGTTATGATGAATAAACAAGTTGTTCGAAAGAACGACGATAAAATTGCTCTTTGAAAACTGAACAAAACAAAGCGCCAACGTTAATTTTTAAAAGTGAGCACACACTATCAAAAAGCAAAATGAGCAAGTCAAACATTTCTTCGGAGAGTTTGATCCTGGCTCAGGACGAACGCTGGCGGCGTGCCTAATACATGCAAGTCGAGCGAATCGATGGGAGCTTGCTCCCTGAGATTAGCGGCGGACGGGTGAGTAACACGTGGGCAACCTGCCTATAAGACTGGGATAACTTCGGGAAACCGGAGCTAATACCGGATACGTTCTTTTCTCGCATGAGAGAAGATGGAAAGACGGTTTCGGCTGTCACTTATAGATGGGCCCGCGGCGCATTAGCTAGTTGGTGAGGTAATGGCTCACCAAGGCGACGATGCGTAGCCGACCTGAGAGGGTGATCGGCCACACTGGGACTGAGACACGGCCCAGACTCCTACGGGAGGCAGCAGTAGGGAATCTTCCGCAATGGACGAAAGTCTGACGGAGCAACGCCGCGTGAACGAAGAAGGCCTTCGGGTCGTAAAGTTCTGTTGTTAGGGAAGAACAAGTACCAGAGTAACTGCTGGTACCTTGACGGTACCTAACCAGAAAGCCACGGCTAACTACGTGCCAGCAGCCGCGGTAATACGTAGGTGGCAAGCGTTGTCCGGAATTATTGGGCGTAAAGCGCGCGCAGGTGGTTCCTTAAGTCTGATGTGAAAGCCCACGGCTCAACCGTGGAGGGTCATTGGAAACTGGGGAACTTGAGTGCAGAAGAGGAAAGTGGAATTCCAAGTGTAGCGGTGAAATGCGTAGAGATTTGGAGGAACACCAGTGGCGAAGGCGACTTTCTGGTCTGTAACTGACACTGAGGCGCGAAAGCGTGGGGAGCAAACAGGATTAGATACCCTGGTAGTCCACGCCGTAAACGATGAGTGCTAAGTGTTAGAGGGTTTCCGCCCTTTAGTGCTTCGCGACTAACGCATTAAGCACTCCGCCTGGGGAGTACGGCCGCAAGGCTGAAACTCAAAGGAATTGACGGGGGCCCGCACAAGCGGTGGAGCATGTGGTTTAATTCGAAGCAACGCGAAGAACCTTACCAGGTCTTGACATCCTCTGACAACCCTAGAGATAGGGCGTTCCCCTTCGGGGGACAGAGTGACAGGTGGTGCATGGTTGTCGTCAGCTCGTGTCGTGAGATGTTGGGTTAAGTCCCGCAACGAGCGCAACCCTTGATCTTAGTTGCCAGCATTCAGTTGGGCACTCTAAGGTGACTGCCGGTGACAAACCGGAGGAAGGTGGGGATGACGTCAAATCATCATGCCCCTTATGACCTGGGCTACACACGTGCTACAATGGATGGTACAAAGGGCTGCAAACCTGCGAAGGTAAGCGAATCCCATAAAGCCATTCTCAGTTCGGATTGTAGGCTGCAACTCGCCTACATGAAGCCGGAATCGCTAGTAATCGCGGATCAGCATGCCGCGGTGAATACGTTCCCGGGCCTTGTACACACCGCCCGTCACACCACGAGAGTTTGTAACACCCGAAGTCGGTGAGGTAACCTTTATGGAGCCAGCCGCCTAAGGTGGGACAGATGATTGGGGTGAAGTCGTAACAAGGTAGCCGTATCGGAAGGTGCGGCTGGATCACCTCCTTTCTAAGGATAAATACGAGAGCGCTTTTGTTTTGTTCAGTTTTGAATGAGTAATTCATTCAGATTCGAAAGATCTCATCACGTAGTGATGAAGTTTTTTCTTCTTTGTTCCTTGAAAACTAGATAATAGATAGAAGGCAATTAATTTTTTCAAAGCATCAGTAAGATCTTTTTTAACGGTTAAGTTAGAAAGGGCGCACGGTGGATGCCTTGGCACTAGGAGCCGATGAAGGACGGGACTAACACCGATATGCTTCGGGGAGCTGTAAGTAAGCTTTGATCCGGAGATTTCCGAATGGGGAAACCCACTGTTCGTAATGGAACAGTATCTTTACCTGAATACATAGGGTACTGAAGGCAGACCCGGGGAACTGAAACATCTAAGTACCCGGAGGAAGAGAAAGCAAATGCGATTTCCTGAGTAGCGGCGAGCGAAACGGAATTAGCCCAAACCAAGAGGCTTGCCTCTTGGGGTTGTAGGACACTCAACATGGAGTTACAAAGGAACGGGGTAAATGAAGTGATCTGGAAAGGTCCGTCAAAGAAGGTAAAAACCCTGTAGTTGAAACTTCGTTCCCTCCTGAGTGGATCCTGAGTACGGCGGGACACGAGAAATCCCGTCGGAAGCAGGGAGGACCATCTCCCAAGGCTAAATACTACCTAGTGACCGATAGTGAACCAGTACCGTGAGGGAAAGGTGAAAAGCACCCCGGAAGGGGAGTGAAATAGATCCTGAAACCGTGTGCCTACAAGTAGTCAAAGCCCGTTAATGGGTAATGGCGTGCCTTTTGTAGAATGAACCGGCGAGTTACGATTTCATGCGAGGTTAAGTTGATAAGACGGAGCCGCGACGAAAGCGAGTCTGAATAGGGCGAATGAGTATGAGGTCGTAGACCCGAAACCAGGTGATCTACCCATGTCCAGGGTGAAGTTCAGGTAACACTGAATGGAGGCCCGAACCCACGCACGTTGAAAAGTGCGGGGATGAGGTGTGGGTAGCGGAGAAATTCCAATCGAACCTGGAGATAGCTGGTTCTCTCCGAAATAGCTTTAGGGCTAGCCTCAAGATGAGAGTATTGGAGGTAGAGCACTGATTGGACTAGGGGCCCCCAACGGGTTACCGAATTCAGTCAAACTCCGAATGCCAAATACTTATTCTTGGGAGTCAGACTGCGAGTGATAAGATCCGTAGTCGAAAGGGAAACAGCCCAGACCACCAGCTAAGGTCCCAAAGTATACGTTAAGTGGAAAAGGATGTGGAGTTGCTTAGACAACCAGGATGTTGGCTCAGAAGCAGCCATCATTTAAAGAGTGCGTAATAGCTCACTGGTCGAGTGACTCCGCGCCGAAAATGTACCGGGGCTAAACGTATCACCGAAGCTGTGGATTGACACCGTATGGTGTCGATGGTAGGAGAGCGTTCTAAGGGCGTTGAAGTCAGACCGGAAGGACTGGTGGAGCGCTTAGAAGTGAGAATGCCGGTATGAGTAGCGAAAGAAGGGTGAGAATCCCTTCCACCGAATGCCTAAGGTTTCCTGAGGAAGGCTCGTCCGCTCAGGGTTAGTCGGGACCTAAGCCGAGGCCGAAAGGCGTAGGCGATGGACAACAGGTTGATATTCCTGTACCACCTATACATCGTTTGAACGATGGGGGGACGCAGAAGGATAGGGTAAGCGCGCTGTTGGATATGCGCGTCCAAGCAGTTAGGCCGGAAACGAGGCAAATCCCGTTTCCATTAAGGCGGAGCTGTGATGGCGAGGGAAATATAGTACCGAAGTTCCTGATTCCACAGCGCCAAGAAAAGCCTCTAGTGAGATGTAAGGTGCCCGTACCGCAAACCGACACAGGTAGGCGAGGAGAGAATCCTAAGGTGTGCGAGAGAACTCTCGTTAAGGAACTCGGCAAAATGACCCCGTAACTTCGGGAGAAGGGGTGCTTTTTAGGGTGAATAGCCCGGAAAAGCCGCAGTGAATAGGCCCAGGCGACTGTTTAGCAAAAACACAGGTCTCTGCGAAGCCGCAAGGCGAAGTATAGGGGCTGACACCTGCCCGGTGCTGGAAGGTTAAGGGGAGAGGTTAGCGCAAGCGAAGCTTTGAACCGAAGCCCCAGTAAACGGCGGCCGTAACTATAACGGTCCTAAGGTAGCGAAATTCCTTGTCGGGTAAGTTCCGACCCGCACGAAAGGTGTAACGATCTGGGCACTGTCTCAACGAGAGACTCGGTGAAATTATAGTACCTGTGAAGATGCAGGTTACCCGCGACAGGACGGAAAGACCCCGTGGAGCTTTACTGCAGCCTGATATTGAATTTTGGTACAGCTTGTACAGGATAGGTAGGAGCCTGAGAAGCCGGAGCGCTAGCTTCGGTGGAGGCGTTGGTGGGATACTACCCTGGCTGTATTGAAATTCTAACCCGCGCCCCTTATCGGGGTGGGAGACAGTGTCAGGTGGGCAGTTTGACTGGGGCGGTCGCCTCCTAAAGAGTAACGGAGGCGCCCAAAGGTTCCCTCAGAATGGTTGGAAATCATTCGTAGAGTGTAAAGGCACAAGGGAGCTTGACTGCGAGACCTACAAGTCGAGCAGGGACGAAAGTCGGGCTTAGTGATCCGGTGGTTCCGCATGGAAGGGCCATCGCTCAACGGATAAAAGCTACCCCGGGGATAACAGGCTTATCTCCCCCAAGAGTCCACATCGACGGGGAGGTTTGGCACCTCGATGTCGGCTCATCGCATCCTGGGGCTGTAGTCGGTCCCAAGGGTTGGGCTGTTCGCCCATTAAAGCGGTACGCGAGCTGGGTTCAGAACGTCGTGAGACAGTTCGGTCCCTATCCGTCGCGGGCGCAGGAAATTTGAGAGGAGCTGTCCTTAGTACGAGAGGACCGGGATGGACGCACCGCTGGTGTACCAGTTGTCTTGCCAAAGGCATAGCTGGGTAGCTACGTGCGGACGGGATAAGTGCTGAAAGCATCTAAGCATGAAGCCCCCTCGAGATGAGATTTCCCATAGCGCAAGCTAGTAAGATCCCTGAAAGATGATCAGGTTGATAGGTCAGAGGTGGAAGCGTGGCGACATGTGGAGCTGACTGATACTAATAGATCGAGGACTTAACCACGCTTTAAAAAATGAAATACCTTCTTATTATCTAGTTTTGAAGGAACAACGTTCCTTTATTGTTTGGTGGCGATAGCGAAGAGGTCACACCCGTTCCCATTCCGAACACGGCAGTTAAGCTCTTCAGCGCCGATGGTAGTTGGGGGTTTCCCCCTGTGAGAGTAGGACGCCGCCAAGCCATTTTGAAAAGATCAGCCATTCTGGTTGGTCTTTTTTGTGTTTGTATAATTTGAAAAAAGTATCTAGAAAAAAATAAAGACTTTTATAAGGTCAGAATACAAGTGGGGATCATAAGGGCAAGACTAGCTTACCCCAGTAGCTGTTAAACTTAATAAGAAGACTTTTTATTGATCTTGTTTCTGAATAGTTTAACTTAACACGATAGATAAACACTTTTACGAACCTAATATAGGTATTGTTTCTTCTTAATAAAGGGCATTCTTAATGGAGCTTAAAATAAAAATGATTTTTTTATATATAATGTGTTGACTTTAAGGTAGGAAAGGATTAATATAAATAAGCACCAAGTACGACAAACAAAAAACTTCATCCACTTTTGGTAGATTACTAAAAGAAATAATAACTGTTGACTTCTTATTATGAAAATGTTAAGATGAAATGGTCGCTGAAAAACACAGCGATTTAAAACAAGTTAAAAACTTCGCAGAAGTTGACAACTAATCAATAGCGTGTTATGATGAATAAACAAGTTGTTCGAAAGAACGACGATAAAATTGCTCTTTGAAAACTGAACAAAACAAAGCGCCAACGTTAATTTTTTTAAGTGAGCACACACTATCAAAAAGCAAAATGAGCAAGTCAAACATTTCTTCGGAGAGTTTGATCCTGGCTCAGGACGAACGCTGGCGGCGTGCCTAATACATGCAAGTCGAGCGAATCGATGGGAGCTTGCTCCCTGAGATTAGCGGCGGACAGGTGAGTAACACGTGGGCAACCTGCCTATAAGACTGGGATAACTTCGGGAAACCGGAGCTAATACCGGATACGTTCTTTTCTCGCATGAGAGAAGATGGAAAGACGGTTTCTGCTGTCACTTATAGATGGGCCCGCGGCGCATTAGCTAGTTGGTGAGGTAATGGCTCACCAAGGCGACGATGCGTAGCCGACCTGAGAGGGTGATCGGCCACACTGGGACTGAGACACGGCCCAGACTCCTACGGGAGGCGACAGTAGGGAATCTTCCGCAATGGACGAAAGTCTGACGGAGCAACGCCGCGTGAACGAAGAAGGCCTTCGGGTCGTAAAGTTCTGTTGTTAGGGAAGAACAAGTACCAGAGTAACTGCTGGTACCTTGACGGTACCTAACCAGAAAGCCACGGCTAACTACGTGCCAGCGACCGCGGTAATACGTAGGTGGCAAGCGTTGTCCGGAATTATTGGGCGTAAAGCGCGCGCAGGTGGTTCCTTAAGTCTGATGTGAAAGCCCACGGCTCAACCGTGGAGGGTCATTGGAAACTGGGGAACTTGAGTGCAGAAGAGGAAAGTGGAATTCCAAGTGTAGCGGTGAAATGCGTAGAGATTTGGAGGAACACCAGTGGCGAAGGCGACTTTCTGGTCTGTAACTGACACTGAGGCGCGAAAGCGTGGGGAGCAAACAGGATTAGATACCCTGGTAGTCCACGCCGTAAACGATGAGTGCTAAGTGTTAGAGGGTTTCCGCCCTTTAGTCTTTGCGACTAACGCATTAAGCACTCCGCCTGGGGAGTACGGCCGCAAGGCTGAAACTCAAAGGAATTGACGGGGGCCCGCACAAGCGGTGGAGCATGTGGTTTAATTCGAAGCAACGCGAAGAACCTTACCAGGTCTTGACATCCTCTGACAACCCTAGAGATAGGGCGTTCCCCTTCGGGGGACAGAGTGACAGGTGGTGCATGGTTGTCGTCAGCTCGTGTCGTGAGATGTTGGGTTAAGTCCCGCAACGAGCGCAACCCTTGATCTTAGTTGCCAGCATTCAGTTGGGCACTCTAAGGTGACTGCCGGTGACAAACCGGAGGAAGGTGGGGATGACGTCAAATCATCATGCCCCTTATGACCTGGGCTACACACGTGCTACAATGGATGGTACAAAGGGTCGCAAACCTGCGAAGGTAAGCGAATCCCATAAAGCCATTCTCAGTTCGGATTGTAGGCTGCAACTCGCCTACATGAAGCCGGAATCGCTAGTAATCGCGGATCAGCATGCCGCGGTGAATACGTTCCCGGGCCTTGTACACACCGCCCGTCACACCACGAGAGTTTGTAACACCCGAAGTCGGTGAGGTAACCTTTATGGAGCCAGCCGCCTAAGGTGGGACAGATGATTGGGGTGAAGTCGTAACAAGGTAGCCGTATCGGAAGGTGCGGCTGGATCACCTCCTTTCTAAGGATAAATACGAGAGCGCTTTTGTTTTGTTCAGTTTTGAATGAGTAATTCATTCAGATTCGAAAGATCTCATCACGTTGTGATGAAGTTTTTTCTTCTTTGTTCCTTGAAAACTAGATAATAGATAGAAGGCAATTAATTTTTTCAAAGCATCAGTAAGATCTTTTTTAACGGTTAAGTTAGAAAGGGCGCACGGTGGATGCCTTGGCACTAGGAGCCGATGAAGGACGGGACTAACACCGATATGCTTCGGGGAGCTGTAAGTAAGCTTTGATCCGGAGATTTCCGAATGGGGAAACCCACTGTTCGTAATGGAACAGTATCTTTACCTGAATACATAGGGTACTGAAGGCAGACCCGGGGAACTGAAACATCTAAGTACCCGGAGGAAGAGAAAGCAAATGCGATTTCCTGAGTAGCGGCGAGCGAAACGGAATTAGCCCAAACCAAGAGGCTTGCCTCTTGGGGTTGTAGGACACTCAACATGGAGTTACAAAGGAACGGGGTAAATGAAGTGATCTGGAAAGGTCCGTCAAAGAAGGTAAAAACCCTGTAGTTGAAACTTCGTTCCCTCCTGAGTGGATCCTGAGTACGGCGGGACACGAGAAATCCCGTCGGAAGCAGGGAGGACCATCTCCCAAGGCTAAATACTACCTAGTGACCGATAGTGAACCAGTACCGTGAGGGAAAGGTGAAAAGCACCCCGGAAGGGGAGTGAAATAGATCCTGAAACCGTGTGCCTACAAGTAGTCAAAGCCCGTTAATGGGTAATGGCGTGCCTTTTGTAGAATGAACCGGCGAGTTACGATTTCATGCGAGGTTAAGTTGATAAGACGGAGCCGCGACTGAAAGCGAGTCTGAATAGGGCGAATGAGTATGAGGTCGTAGACCCGAAACCAGGTGATCTACCCATGTCCAGGGTGAAGTTCAGGTAACACTGAATGGAGGCCCGAACCCACGCACGTTGAAAAGTGCGGGGATGAGGTGTGGGTAGCGGAGAAATTCCAATCGAACCTGGAGATAGCTGGTTCTCTCCGAAATAGCTTTAGGGCTAGCCTCAAGATGAGAGTATTGGAGGTAGAGCACTGATTGGACTAGGGGCCCCCAACGGGTTACCGAATTCAGTCAAACTCCGAATGCCAAATACTTATTCTTGGGAGTCAGACTGCGAGTGATAAGATCCGTAGTCGAAAGGGAAACAGCCCAGACCACCAGCTAAGGTCCCAAAGTATACGTTAAGTGGAAAAGGATGTGGAGTTGCTTAGACAACCAGGATGTTGGCTCAGAAGCAGCCATCATTTAAAGAGTGCGTAATAGCTCACTGGTCGAGTGACTCCGCGCCGAAAATGTACCGGGGCTAAACGTATCACCGAAGCTGTGGATTGACACCGTATGGTGTCGATGGTAGGAGAGCGTTCTAAGGGCGTTGAAGTCAGACCGGAAGGACTGGTGGAGCGCTTAGAAGTGAGAATGCCGGTATGAGTAGCGAAAGAAGGGTGAGAATCCCTTCCACCGAATGCCTAAGGTTTCCTGAGGAAGGCTCGTCCGCTCAGGGTTAGTCGGGACCTAAGCCGAGGCCGAAAGGCGTAGGCGATGGACAACAGGTTGATATTCCTGTACCACCTATACATCGTTTGAACGATGGGGGGACGCAGAAGGATAGGGTAAGCGCGCTGTTGGATATGCGCGTCCAAGCAGTTAGGCCGGAAACGAGGCAAATCCCGTTTCCATTAAGGCGGAGCTGTGATGGCGAGGGAAATATAGTACCGAAGTTCCTGATTCCACGCTGCCAAGAAAAGCCTCTAGTGAGATGTAAGGTGCCCGTACCGCAAACCGACACAGGTAGGCGAGGAGAGAATCCTAAGGTGTGCGAGAGAACTCTCGTTAAGGAACTCGGCAAAATGACCCCGTAACTTCGGGAGAAGGGGTGCTTTTTAGGGTGAATAGCCCGGAAAAGCCGCAGTGAATAGGCCCAGGCGACTGTTTAGCAAAAACACAGGTCTCTGCGAAGCCGCAAGGCGAAGTATAGGGGCTGACACCTGCCCGGTGCTGGAAGGTTAAGGGGAGAGGTTAGCGCAAGCGAAGCTTTGAACCGAAGCCCCAGTAAACGGCGGCCGTAACTATAACGGTCCTAAGGTAGCGAAATTCCTTGTCGGGTAAGTTCCGACCCGCACGAAAGGTGTAACGATCTGGGCACTGTCTCAACGAGAGACTCGGTGAAATTATAGTACCTGTGAAGATGCAGGTTACCCGCGACAGGACGGAAAGACCCCGTGGAGCTTTACTGCAGCCTGATATTGAATTTTGGTACAGCTTGTACAGGATAGGTAGGAGCCTGAGAAGCCGGAGCGCTAGCTTCGGTGGAGGCGTTGGTGGGATACTACCCTGGCTGTATTGAAATTCTAACCCGCGCCCCTTATCGGGGTGGGAGACAGTGTCAGGTGGGCAGTTTGACTGGGGCGGTCGCCTCCTAAAGAGTAACGGAGGCGCCCAAAGGTTCCCTCAGAATGGTTGGAAATCATTCGTAGAGTGTAAAGGCACAAGGGAGCTTGACTGCGAGACCTACAAGTCGAGCAGGGACGAAAGTCGGGCTTAGTGATCCGGTGGTTCCGCATGGAAGGGCCATCGCTCAACGGATAAAAGCTACCCCGGGGATAACAGGCTTATCTCCCCCAAGAGTCCACATCGACGGGGAGGTTTGGCACCTCGATGTCGGCTCATCGCATCCTGGGGCTGTAGTCGGTCCCAAGGGTTGGGCTGTTCGCCCATTAAAGCGGTACGCGAGCTGGGTTCAGAACGTCGTGAGACAGTTCGGTCCCTATCCGTCGCGGGCGCAGGAAATTTGAGAGGAGCTGTCCTTAGTACGAGAGGACCGGGATGGACGCACCGCTGGTGTACCAGTTGTCTTGCCAAAGGCATAGCTGGGTAGCTACGTGCGGACGGGATAAGTGCTGAAAGCATCTAAGCATGAAGCCCCCCTCGAGATGAGATTTCCCATAGCGCAAGCTAGTAAGATCCCTGAAAGATGATCAGGTTGATAGGTCAGAGGTGGAAGCGTGGCGACATGTGGAGCTGACTGATACTAATAGATCGAGGACTTAACCACGCTTTAAAAAATGAAATACCTTCTTATTATCTAGTTTTGAAGGAACAACGTTCCTTTATTGTTTGGTGGCGATAGCGAAGAGGTCACACCCGTTCCCATTCCGAACACGGCAGTTAAGCTCTTCAGCGCCGATGGTAGTTGGGGGTTTCCCCCTGTGAGAGTAGGACGCCGCCAAGCCATTTTGAAAAGATCAGCCATCCTTGGCTGGTCTTTTTTGTATTATATTTATATTCGTATAATAAAGGTCTAACCACCATTGAGTTAACATAAAAGGTAGAGAATGATAACTGTAGAGAAAAATTGGATGTAGTTAGGGAAGTGTGTAGGATATAGACATACTATATCGAATGATACATTAAATTTACTTTTTATTGTTCGTAAGGGATATTTTTCTTATATCTGTATAATCATACCTGTGTAAAGACAAATGGACAGAATTCTTCGTTTCTAAAGGGATATATGTTAAACTTAAATTAGTTCTGAAACTGTCATTGGGGGAATAGCCGATGGATACCTCTGCTAAAGATGAAATGATTTTTTCGTTTGCTGGATGGTTGAGAGACCAAGGCAAATCAGATAATACGATCAAAACGTATACTGGTGTTCTTTCACAGTTTTGTGAGCAGACACAGAAGATATTAATGGAGATTCACTCTGAGGATATTCAAGATTATCTGGATTATTTAGAAAATTGCAAGAAAAGTCCAGGGACAATTGAAAAGCATTATATTGCTCTAAATGTCTTCTTTAAATTTTTAGAAAAGCCACAGATAATGCTTTCTGTTGAGCGTAAGGTAAAGGAGCACAAGCATGAGGTGCCAGAAACCTTAAGCATCAAAGAGCAGGAGGCACTTTTGAGGGATATAGAGGCAGAGGGGAATCTGAGGAATATTGCCATCGTCTACCTATTATTACATACTGGAATTCGTGTCTCTGAATTATGCGACTTAAATAGTAGAGATGTCATCATGGATACAGATCGAAATTATATCCTTGTCCGGAACGCGAAGGGTGAAATTGATAGAACAGTCCCACTTACAGTATCGGCTATACTACATGTTAAGAATTACCTTTATTCATTAAAAGAAAAAGCAGATCCGTTGTTTATTTCAAGTTACAATCAAAGAATCACTCCGAGATCGGTACAATATATTTTGAAAAAGTACAATGTACACCCACATAAATTACGTCATACATTTTGTCAAAGATTAGTGGATAACGGGATAGATGTACAAACCATTTCCAAGTTAGCTGGTCATAAAGATTTGAACGTCACGAAGCGTTATTTGAAAGATAAATCACTGAATCTTGAAAATGCGATAGATCAAACTTTTACCAAACATTAGTCTATATAAAATAAAAAGGAAGGGGTAAACCCTTCCTTTCAGACTGTAGACAAACTCGATGAAAATCGAGTTTGTCTACAGTTTTTTTGAGGGGTTGTAAAAATTCGACGTTGATTTCCACTCCAGGCACTCGCTTTCCGCGGGCGGTCAGGGAGCCTCCTCGGCGCCTTTGCGCCTGTGGGTCTCCCTTGGACACGCATTTCCCGCAGGAGTCTCGCACCTTCCGTTCCAATCAACTTTGTTTTAACAATTAGATATAACCACTTTTGCCTACAGTCCTTTTTGTTTTAATATAGAAGTATTAAAACTTGAGGTGATGACGATGCTTTCGAAACATAATTCTATTCAGCGAGATCAACTTGAAATGATTACTTTGGATCAACTGGTGCCAGCGAACCATTTGGTTCGTAAAATTGAGGGGGCCATTGACTTCACTTTCATTTATGACTTGGTGAAAGAGATGTATTCAGAGATAGGGCGCCCAAGTATTGATCCAGTTATTTTAGTTAAATTGACATTCATTCAATATACCTTCGGTATTCGTTCGATGCGTAAAACGATTGAAGAAGTTGAAACGAATATGGCTTACCGTTGGTTTTTAGGTTACGGTTTCCATGATAAAGTACCTCACTTCTCAACGTTCGGGAAAAATTATGAGCGTCGCTTTAAAGATACAGACCTGTTTGAACGGATTTTTTATCGTATCTTAATGACAGCTTCAGAAAGAAAGTTAATAAGTGCAGAGCACGTATTCGTTGATTCAACACATGTGAAAGCCAGTGCGAATAAGCGAAAATTCGAAAAGAAAATCGTTCGTAAGGAAACACGAGCATATCAAGGACGCCTTCAAGAAGAAATAAATCAAGATCGTGAAAACAATGGAAAGAAGCCTTTTCCACCGGATAAATTTGATAAAGAAGAAACCAAAGAAATTAAAGAAAGTACAACTGACCCTGAGAGTGGCTACTATGTAAAAGATGAACGAACAAAACAGTTTGCCTATTCATTTCATGCGGCTGCGGACCGCAACGGTTTTGTGCTGGGGACGATTGTAACACCGGGAAATACGCATGATAGTCATATCTTAGAGCCTCTTGTTGAACAAGTGATTGAGAAAGTTGGAAAACCTGAAGCTGTTGCCGCAGATGCAGACTTACAAAACACCAGCCATTACAAGCTACCTTTTTGGGAAAGAAATCACACCAGCTTTACCCTATACACGTCCACGAACAAAAGAAGGGTTCTTTCGCAAGCATGACTATGTTTACGATGAACATTTTGATTGTTATCTCTGCCCATCGGGCGAGATTTTAAAGTACTCAACAACAAATAAAGAGGGCTATCGCGAGTACAAATCACCCAAACACACTTGTGCGACATGCTCATTTTTATCACAGTGTACAGTAAGCAAAGACCATCAAAAAGTGGTGACACGCCATATCTGGCAAAATTATATGGAAGAAGCAGATCATCTGCGTCATCACAAGGATGTAAAACCTATATATGCGAAACGTAAAGAAACAATAGAGCGTGTATTCGCAGATGCAAAAGAAAAGCATGGTATGCGTTGGACTACTTTAAGGGGACTTAAAAAATTGTCGATGCAGGCGATGCTTACTTTCGCTGCCATGAATTTAAAGAAGATAGCCAATTGGACATGGCAAGGTCCAAGAATGGCTTAATAAAGTGGGCTCGTAGAGGCCCAATCTCTTAATCATGAGCAAAATTCAAAGGGAATTTCAAAAGGGGTCCGGAATTAAAACATTCCGAACCCCTTTTGTCTACAAACTGAAAGGAAGGGGTAAACCCTTCCTTTTTTTGTTATAAAAATTGGCATTTGAGACTATGGATTGTCAGGGGATAGGGAGTCAGTTGTCTAGTTTCTGTCGGCAGGGTTGGATGAAAAGGAATACGGAGTCTGATTGATGTAGCACCCTGAAACAATTAATGATGCACAATATGGAGCCTCTTAGTGAAGCAGAAACCGAAAACTTGTAAGTATAAACTATTAACTGTTTTATATCTCAAGGAAGGTGAGGGTTAAGTCAATCAAACGTTTTTTTAGGTTTAGAAGCCACCACATTAATAACATCGATAAGAATTATGATGTATTGGATAACGATGTGGGTCCAAATTATCAAACTAAAAAGGGTATCCCAGTATGAGATACCCTCTTGCTTGCTTACTTAGCTGTTTTTTTCTTTTTACCAATTTTCATTATTACTTCATATACTACCGGTACGATGACAAGTGTAAGCAATGTAGAACTCACTAGTCCGCCGATAACGGTAATTCCCAAACCTTGTGAGATCAAGCCACTGCCTTCTGCTCCTATGGCCAATGGTATTAAAGCACCGATCGTAGCAAGGGCAGTCATCAAGATTGGACGTAGACGGGTAGATCCCGCCTCGAGTAATGCTTCACGTGTTGATAAGCCGGATTCTTCATTTTTGATTACCCGGTCCACTAATACGATGGCGTTGGTTACAACGATACCGATAAGCATGAGGACACCCATCATGGCCGAAACGCTGATGGTCTCACCGGCAATGAATAAGCCTACTAAAGCTCCGATTACCGTGAATGGTAAGGAGAATAGAATGGCGATTGGCGCTAACCCGCCATGGAAAGTAACGACAAGGACAAAGTAAACGATAGCGATGGCTGCCAACATAGCGATTCCAAGTTGAGTGAATGATTCTTGGATATCTTCGGTTACTCCACCATAGTCTACAGTGACACTTGCTGGAAGGTCTAATTTTTCAACTTCCTTTTGTACCTCTGATGTTACTGCTGCAACATCATCCGATTTGATTGTTGCAGAAACGTCCGCGTAAATTTTTCCATCGCGACGGCTTATAGTATCGGATGCCTTGCCTTCCTCGATTTTAACAAGCTCTTTTAAAGGAATTTCCATTCCCATTGGAGAAGTGATTTTCGTATTCTCGAGATCTTTTTTATCTTTGAATGTCTTTTCTTCTGTCTCTACATATACTTTGACTTCTTCTCCATCTTTCTTAATTGTAGTTAGAGCATCATTTTTGTTTGAATTTGCAATGGACATGCCAACTTGGGCGGCTGTTAATCCAAGTTCACTAAGTTTCTTCTGGTCTGTCACGAGTGTGTATTGCTCATATGCATCGGAAAGACTTGTGTCGACATCTTTCAATTCTTTATTTTTCTTCATGATGTTTTGAATATCATCGATTACCGGTTCAATGTCTTTTTGTGTATTTCCATAGACATAAAGGGTCGTTTCGTTGCTTGATGTGGAAGTGAATTCTTGTTGCTTCCACGTTCCAGGAGAGTCAAGATTGGTTAAATGTTTTATGATCTTTTCTTTCTTTTCCCCGAAGTTTTCGGTGTCTTCATCATAAAGTACATAGAAGAGGGCTGAGTTACTAGAGCCGCCCATCATGCCACTCATCATGTTTTCACCTAGTGTGTATTGGACTGTCTTCACATCATCTTTATCCATTAGGTACTTTTCTACTTTTTCCGTTTCCTTTTCAATATCCTCTTTTAATTCGCCAGGTGCTGGGGTATAAGTAACGATGATCTGCTTCTCTTCATCCGCAGGCATGAAGCTGACACCGATGCTTGGAATGAGGAATAAGCTACCGACTAATAATACTATTGCTGTACCGAATGTGATCAACTTATGGCTTAATGACCAATTCAGTGCTTTACGGTAGAATCCAGATAGCTTGCTTGGCTTTTCTTCATGTGATTTCAATTCTTTTTCAGAAAGGCCGTTTTTAAATAATGAGTCTGCCATGGCCGGTACAAGAGTGATGGCAATTATTAATGATGCGACTAATGCAAACACCATTGTAAAAGCGAATGGCATGAATAGTTCGCCAACAGGTCCTGTAACGCTTGCTAACGGCAGGTAAACGGCTACAGTAACGATAGTTGATGAAAGGATAGGGATGAACATTTCCTTAGTAGCGGAACGTATTAATTCGCCGCCTTTTAATTGCTCGCCTTTTAATGCCATTCTTCGATAAATATTTTCAATTACGACAATTGAGTCATCGACGACTCGGCCAATAGCAACTGTCATGGCTCCCAATGTCATAACATTTAATGAGATGTCCAATTGTTTGAGCACCAAAAGGGCTGCCAACAAAGATAATGGAATCGAGATGACGGATATTAGGGTCGTTTTAAAGTTTCTTAGGAAAAGCATGATCACTATGACGGCAAACAGACAGCCGAAAATGGCCTTGCTAATCATGGTTTCGACAGAATCTTTAATCGGTTTGGCTTGATCAAGCGTAGTATGTACGCTTACGCCTTTAAATTCATCTTTAAAATTCGAAACTTGGTCTTGCACTTCGTCTACGATTGCAACTGTATCGGCATCCGGCGATCGGGTTACTTGAATCCCGATTGATTCACTACCGTTTGTTCTTGATATAGTCTCAGCCTTACCGGTGATTTTCACATCAGCAATGTCTGATAATTTGACACTTTGTAGTTGAGGAACTGTTGCATAAGGTGCTTGTTCAGGTGATACTTGATTGGTTCCCGGTGCTGTTTGAGTTGGTGCCTTTGTGTTAGAACCGCCTGTTAAAGGTATTTTTATGTTTTTTAAGTCTTTTAAAGTGGAGATGTTTCCATCAACAACAATTGTTTTTTCTTTATCATCAAAGTTATATAGACCAAGTGGCATTGTTACATTAGCAGCTTGGATGACTTTTTTTACGGTCTCTTCATCTAGCCCGTATTGAGCCATCTTTTCTTGATTGAATGCAAGGCTACCCTCATTTACCTGTTGTCCTGAAATTGTTACGGAAGTCACTCCGTCAATTCCTTCAAGTTTAGGGACTAACACCTCTTCGACATTTTTTGTTAGGGCAGGTAAATCCGAATCTTTATCTGTTATACTGAGTGCTACAACAGGAAAAGCGTTTAGCTCTAGTTTAGATACGCTGGGGCTATCCACCCCCTCAGGTAGTTCTAATTTCTCTAATGCTTCTTTCACTTCTTTTACAGCATCGTCCATATCCGTATCATAGTCATATTGTAATTGGATTGAAGAAACATTAGCCATAGAAGAAGAACTAACTAATTCAACTCCTGATAAGTTTGTGACTTTTTGTTCAATTTGATCTGTAAGTTTATTGGCTACTTCTTCAGGTGCAGCACCAGGGTATACCGTGGAAATGCTTATTAAAGGAGTAGAGATGTTTGGAATGGTCTCTTGCTTCATGTTTAAACCGGAATATAGACCTGCTGCAACGATGATAATTGTCAGCAACCAGATTGCCAGTTTGTTTTTCAAAGAAAATTTAATGATTGAATTCAAACTTATACCCTCCATACTTTATATTGTGACTAGTCGGTCATAAACTCAAATATATAGTATATGGATTATGAATGCAATAAATAATATTCAGTTGGTGTAACGTTGTGATTTCAAGGGTTTTGAGATACAATGTGGAAGAAATGACTCGCTGGTCATATAGAGGACAATATTTAAGAGATAGGATGAATTTGATGAATGAAAAGCATAAAATAATTATAGATAAGTCCGTAGAGATTTTCGCAGAGAAAGGTTATCATGCTACTTCCGTTCAGGAAATTACTGAAAAGTGTGGGATAGCCAAGGGATCCTTTTATAATTATTTTAAATCGAAGGAAGAGTTGCTTGTTTCAATTTTCAAATATTATTATGGTGCATTAACGGACTCGTTGCTTGATATCGAGTTAGATGATTCTTTATCCAGTAAAGAGAAATTTTTGATGCAAATCATTGTACAAATAGAGCACGTGACAGGAAATACCAACTTGATTCGAATGATGATGCAGGAACAAATGGTTCATATCAGTAAAGAGCTAGATAGGTTTTTACACTATATCCATGAAGAGGGCTTAGTTTGGTTCAAACGTAAAATAGTAGAATTGTATCCAGAAATACCGACAAACTTCTTGCCAGATTGTACTATTATGTTAGACGCACTTTTTAAAGGTTATATCGGAATTTTATTCAGAAACAGACATTCATTTGAAGTGGAGAGGCTGCCTATCTTCATTTTAAATCGGATGGATTCCATTATAAAAGGTCTACATAAAACGGACGATCCTTTATTGAAAGAATTCCCTTTAATTGAATGTTCCATACAAAAAGTGAGCCCTAAAGAGGAAATTAGTTCAATCATTCGCCAGGTATTGGAAGTAGGAAAGCATAAAGAAGAGGGGTTAGAGACAAGTAAAAATGTTGAAGCGTTAAAAGCAATTCAAGAGGAGTTCTCTAAAGTTAGACCAAATGGCATAATATTAGAAGGACTTTTATTATTTTTAGAAAAAAACGAAAAACGAAATACCATGTGTTCTAAGCTTATCATTTTAATGAAGGATTATTTGACAAAAAATTAAAGATTTTTCTGAAGAGGCATACTGCCTCTTCTTTTATTTAAACCTTTTTCTAAATAACTCCTATATAAATTTCTTCACATGATTATGATTAAATTTCAAAATTGATGATTAGGAAAGAGTAGGAAGAAGGTAACTTTTTATATGAGGTTGAGGTCAGAAAAGGAAAAAGGAAAGTTAATTATTATGGAAATGATAAGTTTGAAAGAAGTCTAGAAGCTTAATTAAATGGCAAGTTTCGTCGATTGATGTAGGGAAGACTATGATGGTTTTGGTCCAGAAGAGTTTTATAGGCGCAGTTTAATGCATTTCCCCATGGTCAGTCTAGGCGCTGGTTTTTTTGGCGTGCCATCGACTCAAATTCAAGCTTTCCTAATCTGAAAATCCTAACTCAGTCAGGGTTGAAGAATGTGAAGGCGGGGCATCTGTATTGAAACAAAAGTGCCGCTTGAGGTAGATAAGTATGGAGGGAATTATAGCAAATCGCCAATGCGAATCAACGTCTTTATGCATCATCTTTCTATATTAACTTCAAATTAGGGAGACAAAGTATTATTTAATATTAATGTGTTTTTTTTGTTTTATTCATTCCTTATTTCTGCAATTGTTTCCAAAATAAGATAAAATATAGAGTGATATTTCATTTATTGCAGGAGGAACACATATGGTGTACCAGGTCAGATTGTTAAAGGGCATTTTAGAGCCTCATAGGAGTCGTTATCAGCTGCAAAATGCAGAAGCAGTCACACGACTTGGATGGAAATTACTATTATTATATTTTCTTAGTTTCATAGTTTTTGCTGTGGAAGGATATTTTGGCGTTGGATCGGAATCGTTTTCCAAAGAAATTATGAAGATGGATTCTAGTGAATTTGAAATGGGAAAGTTGTTGATAGTAGGCGGCAATATAATAGCAGGTCTATTTTACCCTACCATATACTTATTTTTATCATCTCTATTCTTTTGGATTGTTATAGATATCCCATACATAAAATTAGTAATCGTTCAAATGATTATTCTTGGTTTGCAATTATTAGAAAAGGTGTTTCTAATCCCTATATTAGTATTAATGGATATCGGAAACGATGCAAATCCTTTTTCATTGGGAGTTATCAGTCAGTACTTTCTCAGAAGTGATTACTTTATTCACTTTTTCAGTGAAATCACCATTTTTCAATTTCTGATTATTGCTCTGCAATATTTCTATTTAAAGGAATTTTCAGAACGGAATAATTATTTGGTGCTTTTAATGATTGTTCTATTCTATCTGGCCACGTGGTTTGTTAAAGCCTTTTTAGCGTACATCCAAGTGGGCGTATTTGTATAAGGTGGGTGAAAACAATGAAAAAATGGAAAATTGCAGCCGTATCAGTGGCATCGGCTGCGTTAATAACCGTTAACTTTTACCTTATTGAAAAGAAAGAAAGCAAAGTAGAACGAACTGTTTTTGTCGAAAACTGGACAAAGGTAAAAAAAGATACAATTACGGATACTATTCAAACAAAAGGGGTAGTTAAACCTGTAGAAGAGTATGATATCTATTTCGATACCAAGAAAAATGATTTTCAGAAATTCCTTGTAAAAGAGGGAGATGAGGTAACGGCTGGATCTTCGTTGTTTGAATATACTACACCCGAACTTGATGCTCTCAAAGGAAATCTAGAAGCGGAAAAAACTGCCGCTGAGGGTGAAATGGTGGGGATTAATGATTACATTGATAAGTTGAAAGCTTATCAAGGAAGTTTGACAAGTAATTCTAATAAAGCAGTAATCGATAATTCGATAGAAAAGAGCTTAAATATTGATATAACAACTACCTCTTCAGACTTGATTGAAAGTAATATTGAGCAAGAAATGTACAAGCTGGAACTTGAAAAAAACCGCTTGGAAGAAAAGGTTGTTATGCTGGATGCTCAATTAAGTTCAATTGAGGAGCAAAAAGTCGCGGTTGAGACGGCGAGTGAGGCTGATGGTGTTGTAAAAAATATCAATAAAAACCTGAATAATCCCATTATATCCATTGTTTCAACAAATGTGGCAATTGAAGGGGATTTCTCTGAAGAGGAGATGAAAAAAGCTGAAGTGGGCATGACTATAAAGGCAAGTTCCCCTGATTTAAAAAAGGCGTTGAACGGAACAATAGGTCGTATACATTCTTATCCAGAAGAGGAGCCATCACTAAAAAAAGATAACAGATTTCCATTTCAGGCATTGATTGAGCCAGGAGATGAAGAAACTAAACCTTTGTTGGTAGGGTCAAAAGTCAATCTTACTGTAATAACCAATGAGAAAGCGGGTGTACCCTCTATCCCTGTAGAGGCAGTACATCATAAAAAACAGCCGCATGTCTACAAATTGACTAAAAAAGGCTATGTGGATAAACACTATATTACAAAAGGGCTTAAAGCAGAAGGAAAGCAAGAACTCATAAAGGGACCGGCGGTAGGTGATGTTATTCTAATAGAACCGAATAGGATTGTGAAAAATCATTCTTATTTTGTTACTCCAATTCAGTTTGAGAAGGTGAAATCTGCTAGTTATAAAAAATTCACCACTCGGGAAAAGGTGAGGTATATATTACTGGGTATGTTAGAAAAATAATCCATTTTTTCATTATTCGAGAGAGGGGATATATCAATCAGTTTTATTGTTATTTATATATCCATATAACAAAATTAAGCAAAATAGAGAATGTGTTATTATAGGTAAAATAGTCACTAATACAGAATATTCAGACATTTGCAAAGGTTTTTTCTTAAAGGGACAAGAAAAAATATTTACAGAATAACATTTTTAGTATAATATTTTATTATTAAGTATTCGCTTAATCTTATTACAAGAACGGGGGACCCATTTTTGCGGATTTTTTTCGCTAGGGGTGAATTCAGAAATGAAAGGGCTTTTGTGTTTCCAATTCCTAACCCGACAGCTAACCTCGTCAGCGTCTTTAAGGGAACATGTGTGAATATTCACGCCTATAGGAAATCGACACATGAAGTGTCTTTTTTTTCGGCGTAAAGATAGAGTTTTTCAATAAAAGAAAAATTACTTTCTTTCTATTAGTATCTTGTTTCCCTTACCGAGACAAAATGTTTTTGCTTTAAAGACTTTATGGAAGGTGAGGAAAGTAAATGAAGAAATTTAAATTAAGTTTAGCTAGCCAAATTTTTATTGGTTTAATTCTAGGGATTATTGTTGGTGCCATTTTTTATGGTAATGCGACAGCCCAAAACTTTTTACAACCATTCGGAGACATTTTCCTACGAATGATTAAAATGATTGTAGTACCAATCATTGTGTCAAGTCTTATCGTTGCAGTTGCGGGTGTAGGTGATTTAAAAGCAGTAGGTAAACTAGGAGCTAAATCACTTTCATACTTTGTGGTGGTAACAATGATAGCGATTGCTGTTGGTCTAGTTTCCGCGAATATTATCCAGCCTGGTGCTGGTGTAAATATGAACAATCTAGAACAAACTGATATTTCTACCTATGTTGATACAGCAGAAACTAAGCAGCATGAATCTTTTGTGGATACAATTGTTCACATTGTGCCATCCAATCCAATTAAAGCTATGGTAGAAGGCGATATGCTAGCAATCATTTTCTTCTCTGTTTTGTTTGGACTTAGTATTGCGGCTATCGGTGAAAAAGGTAAACCTGTATTCCGTTTCTTCCAAGGTGCAGCAGAAGGAATGTTCTACTTAACTAATATGGTCATGAAATTTGCTCCTATCGGGGTATTTGCACTAATCGGTGTGACCATCTCCAAGTTCGGTTTGGAATCTTTAATTCCATTAGGTAAGTTAGCGCTTTCTGTATACGGAACAATGATTTTCTTTGTAATTGTCGTTCTGGGTCTTATTGCAAAATTTGTAGGGTTCAATATCTTTACGTTGATTAAGCTTCTAAAAGAGGAATTAATTCTTGCGTTCTCGACAGCAAGTTCAGAGGCAGTTCTTCCGAGAATCATGGAAAAAATGGAGAAAGCGGGATGTCCGAAGCATATTGCTACGTTTGTTATTCCGACAGGATACTCTTTTAACCTTGATGGTTCTACATTATATCAAGCGTTAGCAGCTATCTTCATCGCTCAAATGTATGGGATTGATTTAAGCGCTTATGAACAAATTACACTAATGTTAGTGTTAATGATCACATCTAAGGGGATTGCAGGTGTACCTGGTGTATCTTTCGTAGTTCTTTTAGCGACATTAGGAACAGTTGGTATTCCAATTGAAGGTTTAGCATTTATTGCTGGTATTGACCGTATTCTTGATATGGGCCGTACAGTAGTAAACGTTATTGGTAATTCACTTGCAGCAATCGTTATCTCAAAATGGGAAGGTCAATTCAACCCTCCTGCCAATAATGAAAAACTAGAACAAGTTTCTTAATATAAAAAAACCAGAGTGATATGTCACTCTGGTCAGTTTGTAGACAAAAGGGGTTCGGAATGTTTTAATTCCGGACCCCTTTTGAAATTCCCTTTGAATTTTGCTCAAGAATAAGAGATTGGGCCTCTACGAGCCCACTTTATTAAGCCATTCTTGGACCTTGCCATGTCCAATTGGCTATCTTCTTTAAATTCATGGCAGCGAAAGTAAGCATCGCCTGCATCGACAATTTTTTAAGTCCCCTTAAAGTAGTCCAACGCATACCATGCTTTTCTTTTGCATCTGCGAATACACGCTCTATTGTTTCTTTACGTTTCGCATATATAGGTTTTACATCCTTGTGATGACGCAGATGATCTGCTTCTTCCATATAATTTTGCCAGATATGGCGTGTCACCACTTTTTGATTGTCTTTGCTTACTGTACACTGTGATAAAAATGAGCATGTCGCACAAGTGTGTTTGGGTGATTTGTACTCGCGATAGCCCTCTTTATTTGTTGTTGAGTACTTTAAAATCTCGCCCGATGGGCAGAGATAACAATCAAAATGTTCATCGTAAACATAGTCATGCTTGCGAAAGAACCCTTCTTTTGTTCGTGGACGTGTATAGGGTAAAGCTGGTGTGATTTCTTTCCCAAAAAGGTAGCTTGTAATGGCTGGTGTTTTGTAAGTCTGCATCTGCGGCAACAGCTTCAGGTTTTCCAACTTTCTCAATCACTTGTTCAACAAGAGGCTCTAAGATATGACTATCATGCGTATTTCCCGGTGTTACAATCGTCCCCAGCACAAAACCGTTGCGGTCCGCAGCCGCATGAAATGAATAGGCAAACTGTTTTGTTCGTTCATCTTTTACATAGTAGCCACTCTCAGGGTCAGTTGTACTTTCTTTAATTTCTTTGGTTTCTTCTTTATCAAATTTATCCGGTGGAAAAGGCTTCTTTCCATTGTTTTCACGATCTTGATTTATTTCTTCTTGAAGGCGTCCTTGATATGCTCGTGTTTCCTTACGAACGATTTTCTTTTCGAATTTTCGCTTATTCGCACTGGCTTTCACATGTGTTGAATCAACGAATACGTGCTCTGCACTTATTAACTTTCTTTCTGAAGCTGTCATTAAGATACGATAAAAAATCCGTTCAAACAGGTCTGTATCTTTAAAGCGACGCTCATAATTTTTCCCGAACGTTGAGAAGTGAGGTACTTTATCATGGAAACCGTAACCTAAAAACCAACGGTAAGCCATATTCGTTTCAACTTCTTCAATCGTTTTACGCATCGAACGAATACCGAAGGTATATTGAATGAATGTCAATTTAACTAAAATAACTGGATCAATACTTGGGCGCCCTATCTCTGAATACATATCTTTCACCAAGTCATAAATGAAAGTGAAGTCAATGGCCCCCTCAATTTTACGAACCAAATGGTTCGCTGGCACCAGTTGATCCAAAGTAATCATTTCAAGTTGATCTCGCTGAATAGAATTATGTTTCGAAAGCATCGTCATCACCTCAAGTTTTAATACTTCTATATTAAAACAAAAAGGACTGTAGGCAAAAGTGGTTATATCTAATTGTTAAAACAAAGTTGATTGGAACGGAAGGTGCGAGACTCCTGCGGGAAATGCGTGTCCAAGGGAGACCCCACAGGCGCAAAGGCGCCGAGGAGGCTCCCTGACCGCCCGCGGAAAGCGAGTGCCTGGAGTGGAAATCAACGTCGAATTTTTACAACCCCTCAAAAAAACTGTAGACAAACTCGATTTTCATCGAGTTTGTCTACAGTCTGACCAGAGTGATATGTCACTCTGGTTTTTTTTTGTGAATTTTGAAAAACTAATTCTTATTTTTGAACAATCCAGAAGCGGCAATCTGATGAGAAAGTGATGACATCATCGCTTTCATGGAATAATTCACTTCGGTAAAAACTTTCTAGGAAAGTAAAACCTGCTTCATTGAGACAGTCAAAGACCTCCCGCTGATTAGGTATATGAAGAAAGGTATCTTTTTGTAGGGTCTTTCCAGAAGTGAAAATATCACCAAACTCATATAGCCGGTCATCCTGTTTACCTTCACACCAAATCATTTCTTCCTGCTCCCAAAAATTCAGGTAATTTTCATTTTTGTCACGGTCATGGGTGGTAAAAATGAAAATTCCATCAGATACTAAAACACGGTTAATTTCTTTTAAAGCTAGAATGCGGTTTTTTCGTTGAGGGATTTGCATTAAACCATTAAAGGTGAAGATTGCTTTATCGAATGATGAGTTATTGAAAGGAAGGTCTGTGGCGTCGCCAAGGATAAAAGGTATATCTAGGTTTTCTTCGCGTGATATTTTCCGGGCTTCTTGTAGCATGGCAGGAGTTAAGTCGAACCCGGTTATTTTGTGGAAACCTTGTTTATATAAGGAAAAGGTGGTTCTTCCTGTACCACAACCGATATCAAGGATTTTGTCATCTTGGGAAAAATATTTCTCGAATGCATACTTTTCAGATTGCCACAGGCCTATCTTTTTCGTTGCATCGGCATAAAGGGGAGTGGCTTCATGAAAAGAATTAATGATAAAACCTTTTTCAATTTTATCCATCGTCATTCCTCCAAACCTTTATTTTTACTATAATATGGATATTTATTTTTGTCGAGCTTGGATCTATCTTATTTAAATTAATGGCTGAACTTTTTACATGGTAAGAAATAAAGGCATATATCTTTCACTATAATGTCATAAAATGCAGGTGTGGATTTACATTCTTAATTATATAACCTTCGTGAAATCCAAAAAGTTTGATAAAATAACACTAATGATTGAAAGGGTCGGAGGGGATAAGGTTATGAAAAATGAAAGTAATGATATTTTATATATGCATATGCAGGCTTCCGAACGGTTTGTCCTTTTTAACGGTCTTACTTTTCAAGAGTTTGCCTTCTCACTGCCATATACCTTGAATTCCATCTTATTATTGAAACATCAATTCGATGGTGGGGAATATAATTTGAATGTTCTGCTTGAAAGCGTATCATCTGAAGATATTTCTAAACTCCTTAAAGAGAATGTTCAAGGGTATGGGGATTTCTGTTGGATCGATTTTGAAGAGGCAGACGGATTAGATGAATTAGAGGGGAGGGAAATATCGGAACTTTTATATTTAGGGCATACGAAAAATCATTTGGAGCCTCCTTTTTTTCGTAAACTGAATAATCAGTTCGTGTATCTTGCTCAGGATGACGGCTGGTTTAATAAAATTTATTTTCGTTCTCTTTCGACATATTATAATATGTTAGGGAGTCTAATTCCATTGAAGCTGGAGCCATTAAAAGTGGAAAGAAATTGGTTGAGGATCAGAAAGAAAAAAGAATTAACGGCTATTCCTGTAGATATCATTACTGCCTTGGCCCCTATTCTGGCAGAGGGTCTCGTTTTTTCATTCAGGCATGTTAAGTACTCAAGGACTAAGATTGAGGTTCCGGCATGGGTTGTGGGGGATTATTTAAACATGGATGAGATGTATGACGACTTTTCTGATAGAAAAATAAAAGAACCGGATGTCTTTATCACCTTTCATCGAAAGGAAAAAGTATGGGAGAGTGTTATAAAAAGCAACTCATTCTCATAATACCTCGAAAGTTGCCTGGGGTTACATAGAAGGAATTTTTACCCTTGATATATATGAGGTTTTTAGGTGTAAAACTTACTATCCCATGCATAAAGTAATTAATGGTCTATTTTATCATTGGAAAACCACCAATGATAGAAGTTTCACTTTTCCACGCATCAACAGGCTGTAAAGGTAATAAAAAAGGAAAAAATTTGGGTCAACAGCCTGTAAATGCCCGATTGGTTCCGACGCACAAGATGTGCTAACACAGGAGTTGCCACAGGACGTGGCGAATTTAGCCTGTGATTATACTAAGGTAATCATTGGAAAACCACCAATGATAGAAGTTTCACTTTTCCCCGCATCAACAGGCTGTAAAGGTAATAAAAAAGGGGGAATTTCGGGTCAACAGCCTGTAAATGCCCGATTGGTTTAACTAACCATCATTGGAAAACCACCAACGATAGAAGTTTCACTTTATCCGTTTTAGTGTAAAATGATACAATGAACAAGGTTAATAGAATATTGGAGGGTAATAACTCATGAAAACTAAACTTGGTTTGCTTTATGGTGGGAAATCTGCGGAGCATGATGTTTCAATGCAGACGGCTTTAGCGGTCATTAAAGCTCTCGATTTAGCAAAGTTTGATATATATCCGATTTACATAACAAAAGATGGTTCTTGGATAAATGGACCGAAGTTAACAGGACCTGCTGAGAGTGTGGAGGCTCTAACTTTTACAACTGAAAGATCGATCTCTCCTCTTGCTCTACAAGCTCATTCAACGGATGAAAATAGTGGATCTACGGGATATGATGTCATTTTCCCACTACTTCACGGACCGAATGGGGAAGATGGAACCGTACAAGGGATGCTTGAGCTATTGAATCTTCCTTATGTAGGGAATGGAGTTCTAGCTTCATCTGCTGGAATGGATAAGGTAATCATGAAAAATATTTTTGCTCAGGCTGGTCTTCCGCAAGTGAAATACACTTGGTTTATCCGCTCTGAGTGGGAGAAAAATACTGAAAGCTCCATTAATAAGGTGGCAGAAGAGTTAGGGTACCCATGCTTCGTTAAACCGGCTAATTTAGGTTCAAGTGTCGGTATCAGCAAATGTAATGATGCAGACGAATTAGAAAAAGCAGTTGCAGAAGCATTTCAATTTGACCGGAAGATAATCATCGAAGAAGGAGTCATTGCTCGTGAAGTTGAGTTTGGTATTCTTGGTAATGATGACCCCTCTTGTTCAGTAGCAGGAGAAATTATTCCTAAGAAAGACTTTGCCTTCTATGATTATTCAGCAAAATATGTTGACGGTAATTCAGCGATGGTCATTCCAGCGGAGATAAAGGAAAGTGAATATGCAGCTTTATCTGAAATGGCTATAACGGCCTTCAAGTCATTAGACTGTTCTGGACTGGTTCGAGCTGATTTCTTTTTAACGAAAGAAGGAAAAATCTATATTAATGAAGTTAATACAATGCCAGGATTTACTCCATTCAGTATGTTCCCGTTATTGTGGAAGCACACAGGCATTGACTATCCAGCGTTAATTGAAACACTTGTGAAGCTTGCCTTGGAACGTCATGAAGAAAAACAGAAAATCAAATATACAGTTTAAACGTCAGAGAATTTATTAGTAATTATAATAATCCATCAAAGGTGATTTATGTAATGGATTCAATTCAGCAGGAGTCGGGGTATCATACCGGTTTCTGCTTAGTTTGTTTAATGGAAAAAGAGAGAGCGGTTAACGGTTCGATGAATGTAGGAGGAACGAAATGATAAAGAGAACGTTAAAACAAGTATATGAAATGGTAGGTGGATTGAATGATATTATTCCATTTCAGTCCAAAGGAATTCATGGAGTAACTATTGATTCAAGAACAGTTAAGGAAGGATGTTTGTTCATTCCGTTAAAGGGTGAGCAGGTTGATGGCCATCAATATGTCAAGCAGGCATTAGCGCAAGGAGCGGCGGCTTCTTTTTGGCAACGAGATATTCCGAATCCTCCCCAAGATTTACCGATTATCATTGTCGAAGATACCGAAATAGCACTCCAGCAATTAGCGCGCTCTTATCGTCAGCAATTGAATATTAAAGTCATTGGGATAACGGGAAGCAATGGTAAAACAACTACAAAAGATATGACGGCTGCCCTGCTAGCTACCACCTATAAAGTTCATAAAACCAATGGTAACTTCAATAATCATCTTGGTCTGCCGCTGACGGTGCTTTCTATGGATGAGGATACGGAAGTGGCTGTTTTGGAAATGGGGATGAGTAGCCGTGGTGAAATCGAGTTTTTATCCAAAATGGCAAGACCTGATGTAGCTGTTATTACCAACATCGGTGAATCACACTTATTGGATTTAGGTTCACGTGAAGAGATTGCCAATGCAAAGCTAGAAATTGTTGAAGGATTGGCAGAAGACGGAACACTGATTTACCATGGTGATGAACCTTTGCTCTGTAACCGGATTAAAACCGAATTTCCTGAATTAAGGGTAGTATCTTTTGGACGTACTGAACAAAATGATTTATTTCCAAAGACGATTACGCAAGGGACAGACAACACCTCGTTTACAATCACAAATGATAAACAGGAAATTAACTATGAGATTCCAGTTCTAGGGCATCATAATGTTCTTAATGCATTGGCAGCTATACTGGCTGCGAAGGAATTGCAAGTAGATGTTTCATCGATTCAAAAAGGTCTGTCAACTATCCGGTTAACTAATATGAGAATGGAAATGGTTGAGGGTGCGAAGGGACAGAAAATCATCAATGATGCGTATAATGCCAGTCCAACTTCTGTTAAAGCTGCGGTCGAGTTGATTGAAGGCTTATCTGGTTTTGAAAATAAAATCCTAGTACTGGGAGATATGTTGGAGCTAGGGAGACAGGAAAAAGACTTTCACTTGAAAATCGGTGAACTAATTTCTGGTGATCGTATTGATAGAATCTTTACGTATGGTCCGCTAGCCAACTTCATTGCCAAAGGAGCGAGCAAAACCTTTTCAGCTGAGAAGGTTCGGTCTTTTCAAGATAAGCAGCAGCTAATTGAAGAGCTTAAGAAGTCTACCCAGGCCAATGATATAATTCTTGTTAAAGCATCGAGAGGTATGAAGTTAGAGGAAGTTGTTCAAGCTTTACAAAAGTAAAATCTAGAGTAAAAAAAGCCGATTTTTTTGAAATCGGCTTTTTTCTATCACATTCAAAAAAGCGTACCAGCAATAATACAGATGTCATCATTTATTTCTGAATGCTTCATCCTTGAAACCAGTAACTTCTGCAGAAGGTCATGCGTATCAAGATGGACGTTATCAATAAACTCCCTCTCAATATTTTCAAACCGGTTAACGGCAGGGCGATTGAATGACTCAGAAAGTCCATCTGTATAGGTGATGAAACGGCTCCCGGCATTATATTGAAATACCACTTTTTTAATAGGCATATCAGGAATAAGGCCTATAGGTATCGACCCTTCACTTAAATTGTGGATTTCATTGGTGCATGGGGAATACATAAAGGCTGGAGGGTGTCCACAGTTCACATATTCGATGAGCCGTGTCCTTGTATTCACGTAACCAATGAAGGCTGTAAAGTAAGAGTTATTCACACTTACCTTCTGCATATCTTGAAATAGTTGCCCCATATGTTTATTCAGTTCCTTTGTAATGAAAATAGGGTCTTTTACACGTTTAATAAGGTCTGGCATTAAAGTGCGGATGGACATGCTTATAAGTGCGGTGTGAATGCCTTTTCCGCAAACATCGATGATTATGAATCCGTACTTTCCGTCGTCAACCTCCATCCAGTAAAATAAATCTCCGGACAGCTCACTTGAAGGTTGGAAAAGCCCATGGATCTCTATATCTTTCTTCTGGATCGACAGTGGTAAACCTAATTGTTGAAAGTTCCTTGCAATGTGCAGACTCTTTTTTGATTTCTTGTTAATTTTTTCAAGTTCCTGTTCATTCATTTTTGCTGAGTACAACTGCATGCTGATGTTTTGGAGGGATTTGAATTTTATCTTAATTTCCACAGAATTGGCTGGAACTGCTATGATTTCATAAAAGGTCTTTTTCGGTAACACCTGAGGATTTTCCATTCTTCTGGATCGTTTGTAAATAAATAAAATAGGAATCTCAAGAGATTCTGCTAAGGCAAACATGGAAGTTTGCTGCCAACAATCTTTTGAAATGTGTAAAGGTAATATAAATAATGATTGCAATAAGTCCGTTGGGGCATGGAATAGATGCCTTTGATTGAGTGGGTCTTCTAAAAAAATGACTTTTTTACTAAATGTCTCTAACATAAGACTAAAGTCCTTGCACAAAGGAATATCTAATGTGTATATGTTCATGTAACCCCCCTAGTATCTTTTTAATAGGTCAATCATACTGCATTTCGACAAGTTTAATATCTATTTTAAGTGAAAATTAATTATTTTTTTAGAATTATCCGACTTCCACTTATTTATAAACACGTTAAACTATAAAGAATTACGGGTATAAAGTCTTGTTGCGAGAAAAGGAAGAATGGAATAAGGGTGAGTGGGTTTCTAATTAAATGGGTATTTTATATTTAAGGAAGAATTTACTGAAAAAAGAGAAAGAATTCAGCGGTTCTCTGAATGTATTTTGACTCGTGCGCCTTTATATTTTGCCCTTTTACTTATGTTAAGCAGCATTGAAAAAGAATGTTGGAACTATATTGACCCAAAACATTATATGGAGATATAACGTTTATTTTGAGAATTCAACATACTGTGAGGTGTTATAGGCAAGATTCCAAGTTCCAAAAAAATATAAAATACCATTAATTTGATTTATCTAGTGTAAGTTTGGTCAATTGTAAAGGAAGCAGTTTTCTAGCCTAAATGTAGATACGTCTAAGTTCCCCTAATTTGAGGAGAGTTTTAGACAAATCTAATGGACAAGTGTGACAGGATTTTTTTGAAACCAAACATTAAACAGTTTCAATGTTGTATGAATACAATATATTAGTTAATAAACGTATCTCGGCCGCACATTTTTCTATGGGGATTTTCATTTTAGCTTTTCTTGAATACTCGAAACTTTTGAGTAACCATGGATGCAGTGATATCCTTTATTGCAATAACAGTTTGAAAATGGTAATATAAAGTATGAGTTTAAATGTCTTATCATTGATGATTAATTAAATTAAATCAGGTTGAGGCAACAAAATTGTTTGTTCTTACATGTTTCATGAGGTTCATTTTTGAGATTATTTTAGATTAAATAGGCCGCGCGTCTGGTCATATATAAAAGCTGCATTTCTTGGCGGCTTTAGTAGCTAATAGGGAATCAAGCCGCGTTTAGCGCTTTTCCACTTCTGCAAATCCTCAACGCACCGGGCCTGTTTTGTATAAGAATCTTGGCGCTCGTCAAGTTTTATTCATACAGTCTTTTAAGTCTGTGGAATAATAGGTGCAGCAGCCCTCACCTGAATAAAACGGTGAAACAGCCGTTTATGCTACTTTTAATTTTCCATATTGAATTTAATTTTGGTTACATGTACTTTTAAAAAGATGGGCGTATGTTAAAAATAAGTCTACACGTGCGCGATGCTAAGAATGCCAGTGAAATGTTCGTGCTGGTATATTTCCTTTTTAAAAAATCATATTGAGTTCATTTGAACTAAAAGGCAGACATACTTTTAGGTGATAATGATAAACTTTTTCATAAGAGATAAAGTAGAACATCCGTCATGATGATGAGGATTTGAACTAAACATCTGTGCATGATCTATGAATGCACGTGTAAATTTACGATATAAAAAGGAGTACGAAAACATTGACATTGTTTAGCGAATTAGGATTAGATAGAACGTCTATGAAATCAATAGAAAAAATGGGATTTGAAGAAGCAAGCCCGATTCAAGCCCAAACGATTCCACTAGCACTTGAAGGTAAAGACATTATTGGTCAAGCGCAAACAGGAACAGGTAAAACAGCAGCGTTCGGTATTCCATTGATGGAAAATATCGATATTGCCAATGAAAATGTGCAAGGAATTGTTATTGCACCTACACGTGAGCTTGCGATTCAAGTTTCTGAAGAACTTTTCAAACTTGGTTATGGAAAACGCGCTCGTGTATTAGCGGTTTACGGTGGACAAGATATCGACCGTCAAATCCGTGCTTTAAAGAAAAAACCACATATTATCGTTGGTACACCAGGTCGTCTTTTGGACCATATCAAACGTAAAAATATTAAATTAGGCGGAGTTCACACTGTAGTTCTTGATGAAGCAGATGAAATGCTTAACATGGGATTCATTGAGGATATCGAATCAATCCTTTCAACGGTTCCGGACGAAAGACAAACATTGCTCTTCTCAGCTACTATGCCTGACCCAATCCGTAAAATTGCTGAAAGATTCATGCAAGAACCAGTTCTTGTGCGTGTAAAAGCTAAAGAAATGACTGTAGATCGTATCGAACAGTATTACTTGGAGCTAAAAGAAAGTGAAAAATTCGATACACTAGCGCGTCTTTTTGATATTCAAACACCGGATCTTGCTATTGTCTTCGGACGTACAAAACGCCGTGTAGATGAATTGGCTTCTGCATTGAATATCCGTGGCTATATGGCTGAAGGTATTCATGGTGACCTTAGCCAAGCGAAACGTCTGTCAGTATTGAAAAAATTTAAAGAAGGTAATATTGATGTACTTGTAGCGACAGATGTGGCTGCACGTGGACTTGATATTTCCGGCGTAACTCATGTATACAACTTTGATATCCCTCAAGATCCAGAAAGCTACGTTCACCGTATTGGACGTACAGGACGTGCGGGCAAACATGGTATTGCGATTACGTTTGTAACACCAAGAGAAAGAGGCCAACTGCATGCGGTTGAACATACAACGAAAAAACGTATGGAGAAACTTAAAACTCCTACATTAACTGAAGCGTTGGAAGGCCAACAAAAAGCAGTAACAGAAAAAATTCTTTCAGCAATTGAGAATGATGATTTATCATTATACCTTGGTCAAGCTGAAGAGTTATTACAAAAACACGGCGCAGCAGATTTAGTTGCAGCTATGCTTAAATCAATGACAAAAGAACCGGATCAAACGCCAATCAAGTTAACGGAAGAGTCTCCATCCCCAATGCGTCGTAACCGCGGTGGAAGCAGTTCTTCTAATAACAGACAACGTAATGGACGTAGTTCTTCTGGCAGAAAAGATTACGGTAGCGGGTCAAGTAAACGTCCTAGCACAAACCGCAAATCAAATGGTTACGGTAATCGTAGCACGAGCCAAAAAAGAGAAAAATCGAATAAAATTTAATTGAATTTAAAATGCCGCTCATTAGAGCGGCATTTCAGGCTGTCGACAAAGTCGACAGCTGTTTTTTATAAAAAGTTTAGCAACAATATATTGTGTCCTTCTTTCAAATTTACAACTAAATATGCTAATTAAAAGATAAAAAACCCCTTTTTCTCCAACAATTCTTTGGGAAAAGGGGTTTGTCTACACTCTGAAATGCCGCTCATTAGAGCGGCATTTTTTTTGTCTAATCCCCCTAATTCCTTAGGATTCCTAAGTTGAATTCAGTATTGAATAGGCTGGTTATTAACATTGTTTGGAAAGTGTTTAAATCCCATCACCCAAATATAGTATAATGGATGAAAGCGAAGGGTGGATGACGTAGATTCATTCAAATATAGCCTGTGCAGAAGAGGAGAACCTTATGGAGCCTCAAAATCGTATTTCGAATAAGGCGTTGACTGTTTGGAAAATCAGTGGACTTATAGGCTGTTCAATAACGTGGATTTTGAGCATCGCTATTTTAGTGTTAACCATCATTTTTGATTGGACTTATTGGGTTTTTGGGGCAATGATTATTATTTCAATAATCCAATCCTACCTGACCATTTTTCTGATTCCTTCGGTAAAATGGAAGAGATGGCGTTACGAAGTGAGAAATACAGAGATTGACATCCAAAGTGGTATTTTTGTCATTAAAAGAACGCTCATACCGATGATTAGGGTTCAGCATGTTGAAACGAAGCAAGGACCTTTATTAAGAAAATATGAATTAGCGTCTGTTGAAATTTCTACGGCAGCAACAATGCATGTCATACCTGCTCTGGATCTTACAGAGGCAGATGAATTACGGCACTATATTTCTAAAATGGCCAGTGTGGAGGAAGAAGATGTCTGAACCTAAACGGCTTCACCCCATAGCTGTATTGCTCAACATTATTAAATCGATAAAAGAGTTAGTTTTTCCTTTTCTACTAGTGGTCGTTCTTCCAGGGAAGAATGATGGAATACCAGGTTGGATTCAACCTCTGGTCATTGGCATTATAGTACTTTTACTAATTGTTAACGCATTTATACAATGGTTACGTTTTACATATCGCATAGAGGACGGCGAATTTAGAATTGAGTCCGGAGTAATCGTAAGGAAGAAACGGTATATTAAGTTCGATCGGATACATAGTATAGATATTTCAGAGGGCATTATCCAGCGGATATTCCGTCTGGTGAAGGTGAACATTGAAACTGCAGGCGGTACTCAGGCGGATGCTGTTTTATCAGCCATAAGGAAAAGTGAAGCCGCACAACTTAACGCTTTAATAATAGAGGAAAAAAACAAAAAAACAAATAACTCTCTTGAAGGGGATTTTTCAGAAGAGGGAATAAAAGGGAATGGAGAAGTAGAAAAAGCTACTTCCGTTTTTAAGCAGACATTGCCACAACTATTCATTATGGCAGCTACTTCGGGAGCAATCGGTGTATTCTTATCTGGCGGAATCGCTTTTATTTCACAGTTTGATGAGATAATCCCTTTTGAGCGAATATTTAAGGATTATGAAGAGTTTATTGGAATGGGCACTATTATTCTTACTGTGCTAGCTATATTGGGTATATTGGTCGTTTATGTGCTAGCTACCTTAAGTATGGTTATTAGGTATGCTTCTTTTACCGTGGTAAAAACGGATGAGGAAATTGTTATTTCTAGGGGGCTGCTTGAGAAAAGGAGGCTGACTATCCCCATTCATAAAGTACAAGGTATTCGAATCATGGAAAATCTGGTTCGAAAGCCATTGGGGTTGGCGACAGTTTACCTTGAGTATGCAGGTGGCAGTGTGGAAGATAAAGAAAGTTTATCCATCATGCTGTTCCCTTTGATCAAAAGGAAACATTTACATGGCAAAATCCAAGAAATTTTACCGGTTTATCAAACAGCTATGGAAATGACATCTCTACCTAAGCGTGCTTATTCCCGATACGTATTTCGAAAAGGTATCTACATCATCCCAATTATCGGTGCCATGGTATGGTTTTTCAGACCATGGGGGTTCCTCTCACTGTTGCTTATTCCGTTTGCATTGGTTTGGGCTTATCTCCAATATAGAGATGCTGGGTGGAGTATTGAGGGGGATTTATTGCTTTTATGCAGTCGTTTTCTTTCTAAAGAGACTTTGATTATGCAGAGAAACAGGATTCAATCAATCACATATAAAAAGAGTTGGTTTCAAAAACGTAAAGAACTAGCAACTATTTCAGCTTCGATTAAATCAGGAGTCGGCTCTCAAGTCGGTATGGTAGTGGATGTAGAAGAAAAAGATTGTCAAATAATTAAATCTTGGTTTTTACCAAAAAAAGCAGTCGACTCCCAATGATAAAATAGGAAGAGTCGGCTGTTTGTCCTACCATTTTTTTCTCCAATATAAAGGAGCTGTTAAAACGCCAGTTACTAGACCTGATAAGTGTCCGACAACATTTATTTGCGGTTGAATAAATGTCATAATAATTGCAATGCCAGTTAGGGTATAAACCGTATTTTTCTCGTTGTTCGAAAAATTACTTTTATTAAACAACACAAGGTAGAGGAAGAAACCGAGTAAGCCAAAAATTGCACCGCTTGAGCCAACGTGGCTATAAGTTAGTGGCTTAACTAAGAAGGTTGCAATGTTCGCAAGGATACCGGTCGATAAAAAAAAGATCGTGAATTTAAAGGAGCCGAGAAAATTCTCAAGTGATGGACCAAAGATGGCAAGTGAGAATCCATTAAAAAGTAAATGTGAAAAGGTGCTATGTAGAAAAATTGGTGTAATCAAGCGCCACCATTGTCCATCAGCAATGTATAAGTTCACACCTGTACCATAATAAAAAAGTACATTGCCGGGAAATATGGGGAAAAGGACGAGAACAAAAACAATCATCATAATAAGAATGAGCACAGTCACGGCTCGGTGGGAAGTAGCGTATTCACGAAAACTTTCAGTTCTTGTAAACATAAATTCCTCCTTATCATAAAGATTTCAATTACATATAATATTATCATTTTTTGGTAAAAGGGTCCTCCTAATACCTATGCAAGATATTAATTAATAGAAGAGGTGTCAAAGTGATTAAAGGAATAGGCGTGGACATTACCGAGTTGGACAGAATGGAAACATTGATCAAACGGCAACCCCGTTTTAAGAACCGCATATTAACTGACAGAGAAATTTTGATATTTGAAAGATTAAATGGAAGAAGAAGGATTGAGTATTTTGCTGGCCGTTTTGCTGCAAAGGAGGCTTTTTCAAAAGCGTACGGTACAGGAATTGGTAAACACTTGTCTTTTCTGGATATAGAAGTCATCACGGATGAAAAAGGTAAACCGTTGATTTCAAAGCCTTTTTCGGAGGGGGTTCACCTCTCAATCAGCCATAGCCGTGACTATGCAGTAGCTCAAGTTGTAATTGAAAGGATGAACTGAGTTTGTCTTATCGGGTCATAATCCTTAAGGTTGTCTCATATACATTTAGTGCTATAGGGAGACAAGGCCCGGTAAAAGGTACATGGCAGAGTAGGTGCTCTCGAAAAGATTTTAGCGGGATCAAAAGTGTCCATGCTAAAATGCTGAGGAATGTAAGACATCAGTCGAGCCAATGTCCGGATCCTGCCTTTTCCTCTCCCTTTTACGTTCAAATGACAAAAAGGGGTTGAAAAGATGAAGAAGATGTTAATGCTTTTTGCAGGGATCATGCTCTTGCTTGCTCTTTCTGCTTGCGGCCAAAAATCACAAGGTGATGTAGTGAGTGAACTGAATGACAAGCTTGGAGAAATGAAGGGATATAAAGCCAATGCGAAAATGACACTGAAGATGGGGACGGAGCCTCAAGTGTATAATGTGGAAATCTGGCATAAAGATCCTTCTTTTTATCGCGTAAACCTAAAAAATGAAGAGAAGGATCAAAGTCAGATGATCTTGAAAAATGATGATGGTGTGTATGTATTGACACCTGCTTTGAATAAAAGCTTTAAATTTCAAAGCGAGTGGCCGGAGAACAGCAGCCAGGCCTATTTGTTTGAGTCGTTAGTGAAAGACATTACGGAAGATAAGAGTGCGACTTATAAAGAAACAGATAAACACTATGTTTTTGTGACAAAAACACGCTATCAAAACAATAAAATGCTACCTTTTCAAGAGATTACTATAAATAAAAAAGACCTATCTCCAGTGAGTGTTAAAGTCATGGACCCTGATAAGACGGCGTTAGTCCTTGTGGAATTTTCAAAAGTGAAATTCAATACGAATTTTGATAAAGATGCATTTGATATGAAAAAGAACATGACAAGTGCACAACTTGAAGCCCCTGTCATGGCAGAAGTCCAAGATGAAGGGTTTGCGGTTAAATATCCTGAAGCTATTAATGGCATGAGTTTAACAGAAGAAAAAGAAATTGCAACCGAAAAGGGAGAACGTATCATTTTGACATATGAGGGCACAAAAAGTTTTACATTGGTTCAGGAAAAAGCTGAGGTAGTACAGACGTCAGTTTCAACTAATGTGAATGGAGAACCGGTTGATTTAGGATATACAGTTGGAGCTATGACGGGAAATACGATTGCATGGACTTTTGAAGGTGTAGATTACATGCTTGCATCAAAGGACTTAACCCAGGAAGAGATGATAGAAGTAGCCCGTTCAGTTGGGGGAGACCCTGTTAAATAGCAGTGCATAACGAGCTGATGTTTCCCGTCGCCTTTTAAGGGTTCTCCCATGAAGGATAGGCGGGGAAGCGGCTTGTTATACTGTTAAATTATTTTCGGTTGGAGCGGTTTATTATTTATGGAAAATTAGCATCATGGTAAAAAAGCACTTTAACTTTCTATCCGTTGGTTATAGAATGGTCTATAATAAAAGGCAAACTTCGATACTGAGAAGAAATCTTATTGCGAGTGTAAGAAAGAAGGAACTTGGTTTGGAAACGAAAATATTTCACCGAGATACATGGGCAGAAGTAAATTTAGATAATATTTATGAAAATATCACTTCTATGAAAAAAAGGCTGCCATCCGGCATTAGTCTTTTCGCTGTTGTAAAAGCAAATGCGTATGGACACGGAGATTTTGAAGTGGCTCAAACTGCGCTTGAAGCAGGGGCTGACTTTTTAAGTGTTGCATTTGTAGATGAGGCTCTGGCTTTAAGGAAAAAGGGGATTTCAGCGCCGATTCTAGTACTTGGGGCCTCAAGGCCTGAAAGTGCAGGACTTGCTGCTGAACAGGGTATTTCGTTGACGGTTTTTGATGTAGCCTGGTTGGAAAGAGCAAGGGATAATCTTAAACCAGGTCAAATTCTACAAGTTCATGTGAAAGTGGATAGTGGTATGGGGAGAATTGGGATTCGTGATAAAGACCAGCTCACGAAGGTGGAGAGCTTACTTAATCAAGAAGCGTGTTTCAACTTTCAAGGGATATTCACTCATTTTGCTACAGCAGATGAACTAAAGACCGACTATTATGAAAAACAACTTGAGGTATTTAAAGGAATGCTTTCAACCTTAATTAGACGACCTGAATATATTCATGCCGCTAATAGCGCAGCATCTTTAAGGTTTACTGATCCTGAATGGAATGCAGTAAGAATGGGGATTTCCATGTATGGTCTAAGTCCCTCAATGGAAATGCTTCCTATTTTACCGTTCCCGTTAAAACAAGCCATATCGTTGAAAACGAAGATGGTCGCAGTAAAGCAACTAGTTAAGGGTGAAAGTGTTAGCTACGGAGCGACTTATACTGCTCAGGGAAATGAATGGATTGCCACATTGCCAATAGGGTATGCCGATGGCTGGATACGAAAGCTTCAAGGACAGGAAGTTATTGTAGAGGGGCGAAGAGTGCCAATAGTCGGAAGGATTTGCATGGATCAATGCATGATTAAACTACCCGAGTCTTTCCCTGTAGGAACAGAGGTTACGCTTATTGGAGATAATGGAAATGAAGCGGTTTCTGTTGATGAGATAGCAGCGAAGCTAGAAACAATTAATTATGAAGTAACTTGTATGATAGGTGCGAGGGTCCCCCGCATATATATAAAAGACAATCTTTTAGATCATGTGCGCAACTTTATCTTAGAATAATTGGATTGTAAAAAAATCCTAAGATTGTGAATAAGATTTCCTTCATTATGCTGATAATAGGATTGAGAATAGAATATACTCTTTGCAGATAGGCATTTTAATGGTAATATTGAAAAGGATATATAATAAAGGTGTGTAGTGATGGTGGAGGTGTATGTTTGTGTCTGAATCCAGCGCAACAAGAGAGATATTAATTCGATTACCTCAAAATTTTTTAACTGAGTTAGATGGGTATGCGAGTGAAGAAAATGTTAATCGCAGTGAATTTATTTATCGTGCCACAAAAATGTATCTTCGCGAACGTAAAAAGAAAGAGTTTCGTGAATCGATGAAACGCGGTTATATTGAAATGGCGGCCATTAATTTAACGATTGCTTCTGAAGCCTTTCAGGCTGAATTCGAGGCTGGGCATTGCGTTGAACGATTAGTTAGCGGAGGCTGAGCCATTGATTGTTGTTAAGCGTGGTGACGTATACTTCGCAGACCTTTCCCCGGTAGTCGGTTCAGAGCAGGGTGGAACACGTCCGGTACTCATTCTACAAAACGATATTGGTAATCGCTTTAGTCCGACTGTGATTGTGGCAGCCATTACAGCTCAAATTCAAAAAGCGAAATTGCCTACACATGTTGAGATTAATGCGAAAAAGTACGGATTCGAACGAGATTCCGTTATTTTATTAGAACAGATCCGGACAATTGATAAGCAGCGTTTAACTGATAAAATTACGCATCTTGACGAACCTATGATGCAAAAAGTCAATGAAGCTTTGCAAATCAGCTTAGGGCTCATTGAGTTTTAGAGAAAAGTTTTCCCGTTATTACGGGCGTTATTATAATACAAATTATTCTTTCTATATTTTAGATGACACGATTCCTGCATTAGTGGGAATCGTGTTTTTTTGCATTTGTGGATTCAGTGTATTATTCTCCTGTGATCTTTTTATTTCTAATAGGATTTGAAGAAGAAGAATTAATGCAGTTAAGGTAGTCCCTCTCATTTTATTGTTTAATGATGGATGGAACTTTCAGCAGGAAAAATAAAGATTTTAACGAAATAATAGAATGTTTATACAATTTTTTAAATAGTATCCTCCTAATTTTTCTTTGAAGAATGTTTTCAAATTCCTTTTTCGGGTAAAAAGGTATGTTGTAAATATTAAATAAAACAAACAAAAATATTGGGGAAGAACGGTAACAACCCTTGGTGGAGTTACATTACAGTTCGATAACATCCTTGTGACGAGGACGGGAAAACATAGTAATTGTGTTAGAATGGGAGGATATTATGAATCAATTGGTTTACGATTTTATTAAGCAAAATCAAGATTACATCCTAACTGAGTGGATGGATATCATGAAGGAAAGTACGGACGAAAGATTAATTAAAGTTGTCTCTGATCGGATGTTTACACAAACGAGTAGTGAATTTATAGATATGATTATCACGCATGTTGATAGTAAAAACAGGGAATTTACCTTGAAGCTTTCTGATTTTGCTGAGAAAGTCGTCCAATTAGGATGGCCGCTTACCTTTGTGAATGAAGGACTTCATAAATTCACGCTAATTGTTATTAATGGAATGGTTGAAAAAGGCATTGTAACTCCTGGTAATCAAGTGGAACTTGTTAACCATTTAGATAAGTGGTCCACTCCAATAAATAATGAAATAGTCAATATATATACCCAAACTTGGGAAAGAACTGTCTCATTGCAAAAAATAGCCTTGCAAGAACTCTCGGCGCCACTTATTCCTGTATTGGAAGGTATTACGGTTATGCCGCTAATTGGAACAATTGATACAGAGCGTGCGAAGCAGATAATGGAAAATCTGTTGACTGGTGTGGTTAAGCATAGGTCTGAAGTCGTTCTAATTGATATAACAGGAGTTCCGGTTGTGGATACAATGGTTGCCCATCATATTATTCAGGCAGCAGAAGCAGTCCGATTAGTAGGCGCGAAATGCATACTTTGCGGCATTCGCCCTGAAATCGCCCAAACTATTGTGAACCTGGGAATTAATTTAAATGAAGTGATTACAAAGAATACATTGAAAAAAGGAATTGAAGTTGCTTTAGAATTAACGAGCCGTAAGATTGTAAAGGTGGAGGGATAGGTATGAGGATTCCGATATTAAAGCTTTATGACTGCTTGTTAGTCTCTATACAGTGGGAATTGGATGATATGACAGCCCTTCAATTTCAAGAGGATTTACTGCATAAGATACACGAAACAAGCGCGAATGGAGTTGTCATTGATATTACATCAATTGATTTTATAGATTCCTTTATCGCAAAGGTATTAGGTGATGTTTTTAGTATGTCAAAGCTTATGGGGGCCAAGGTTGTAATTACAGGAATCCAGCCGGCTGTTGCAATAACATTAATTGAACTGGGAATAAGTCTCGATGATGTTCTGACAGCATTAGATTTAGAGAAAGGCCTGGAGAAATTACAACAGGAACTGGGGGATTAAAGAATGGAGTTCCAATCCTGCGTAAAAATCATAAATGAATGGGACATTGTAGCTGCAAGGCAGCTCGGAAGAAATGTCGCTAAAGAGCTGGGATTCGGTACAATAGACCAGGCTAGAATCACAACAGCTATAAGCGAATTGGCCCGAAATATATATCTATATGCTGGACAAGGCAGTGTAAGCATAGAAAAGCTAAATATAAATGGAAAGTCAGGGTTGAAAATCATTGCAGAGGACCAGGGGCCGGGAATAGAGGATATCCGCAGGGTCATGGAAGACGGATATACCACTTCAGGGGGACTGGGAGCAGGCCTTCCTGGAGCCAAACGTTTAATGGATGATTTCGATATTGAATCGATACCAGGTGAAGGGACTAAGATCGTCGCAACCAAATGGCTCCGTTAGGGGGGACTATGGATATTAAAGAGAATATGGAGAAAAAGTATTATGAGGCGCTTTCTACCTATCTTAAAGACCAAAATGAGCAGGCGCTTTATCAAGGTCAAAAAATCAGTCGCCTAAATATTAAATACAATATATCTCCAGAAGAAATTATCAGTATGCATAAAAATAACTTAATCGAATTATACCCGGATTTACCAGTGAAAGTAATGGATTCTTTCGATTTTCTGCTTGAAGTCATGATGGGCTACGGTATTGCATATCGTGAACATCAGAGCCTTAGACATCAACAGCAGGAACTAAAAACGGAGATAGAGATTGCAGCAAATGTCCAACATACGCTTTTAGAAACGAAGATACCGGATATCAAAGGCCTGGAAATTGGGGCGATTAGTGTCCCTGCTAGGCAAATGAATGGAGATTATTATCACTTTGTTCAGGATGAATATGAGCGCATCGGAGTAGGAATTGCGGATGTAATAGGGAAAGGGATCCCTGCGGCCTTGTGCATGTCAATGATTAAATATGCGATGGATAGTCTTCCTGAACATAGGCATGAACCGAATAGTGTGCTAGAGAGTTTAAATCGTGTTGTAGAGCACAATGTTGATCCAAGTATGTTTATTACGATGTTCTATGGATTATATGACCCTCATGACAAGCAATTTTCCTATGCTTCAGCTGGTCATGAGCCGGGGTTTTACTATGACGCCACTACAGGGAATTTTAGCGATTTAGATGCAAAAGGTTTACTGCTTGGGGTAGATAAAAAAACAAGGTATCGACAATATGAAAAAACAGTTAATCCGGGAGATATGATCATTTTGTTGTCGGATGGAGTAACAGAGTGCCGAACAAATGATGGTTTTATAGAACGGGAAACACTCATTGGTTTTATCCAAAAGAATATGCATTTACAAGCACAGGAAATAGTAAATAACATATATAAACAATTGGAGAAAATGCAGAACTTTCAACTAAGGGATGATTTTACATTAATAATTTTAAAATCAAATGTTTAGTATATTTTCTTCGGGGTATAGATATAAGCATGAAGAGGATATAAAGAGGTGGGTCAAGGATGAATATAACGGTAGATGTTAATGAACTAAATGCGGAATTTATTGTGAAACTAAAAGGTGAAATTGATGCCTATACTGCACCAAAATTAAGAGAATCGCTATTTCCAATTTCAGAACAGGACAATGTTTCGATTATTATTGATTTAACTGAAGTTTCCTATATGGACAGTACCGGGTTGGGGGTATTTGTTGGTGCGTTTAAAAGCGTAAGAGCACATAATGGCGAATTTACCTTGATTGGCTTATCAGAAAGGTTACGACGATTATTTGATATTACGGGTCTTGCAGATATCATTGATATTAAAAGTGGTACAGAGGGTGGGTTAGAATGAGTCAAGTATATGATTACATTGAAATGAAAATACCTGCAAAACCGGAATTCATCGGTGTCATCCGTTTAACACTTTCTGGGATAGGTAGCCGGATGGGATTTGCGTATGATGAAATTGAGGATTTGAAAATCGCTACCAGTGAAGCGTGTACAAATGCGGTACAGCATGCCTATAAAGATCTTGAAAAAGGCGAAGTGAAAGTAAGTTTTGGGCTTTACCCTGACCGCCTAGAGGTCATGGTTTCTGATAGTGGAAAGAGCTGTAATTTCGAAGAGGTTCGTCAAGGGCTCGGTCCATATGAGCATGGGCAAAAAGTTGAACTCTTGAGAGAAGGAGGCTTGGGTCTTTACCTCATTGAAACTTTGATGGATGATGTGAAAATTCATCAGCATGACGGGGTTACAGTTTTTATGACTAAGTTTTTAGAAGGAGAGCAGGTGGAGATGGATGCAAAAACAGTCTCAACCTAATCAAGCACAAAGAGAACAAGTTAATGAATGGATTAGAGCCTATCAGCAGAATCAGGATGATGAAGCGCAAAGTAATCTGGTAATTCATTATAAAAGTTTGGTTGAAACAATCTCTCGTAAATATGCAAAAGGGAGATCGTTTCAGGAAGATATCGCTCAGGTCGGTATGATTGGTTTATTAGGTGCCATTCGACGATATGATGAATCTTTCGGTAAAAGCTTTGAGGCATTTGCTGTTCCTACTATTATCGGGGAAATCAAAAGGTTTTTGCGTGATAAAACATGGAGCGTCCATGTGCCAAGAAGAATAAAAGAACTTGGACCAAAAATCAGAGTGACAGTCGAGGAATTGACGACGACTCTGCATCGTTCACCAAGAATAGATGAAATAGCTGATTGTATAGGAGTAACAGAAGAAGAAATCTTAGAAGCAATGGAAATGGGGAAAAGCTATCAGGCTTTATCTGTTGATCATTCTATTGAGGCAGATTCTGATGGTGGTACGGTTACGTTGCTGGATATATTCGGCAACGTAGATGAAGGTTTTGAAAAAGTCAATCAGCGCCTAGTACTTGAAAAGGTGCTGCATGTACTAAGTGACCGTGAAAAGATGATTATTCAACACACTTATATAGAAAATTTAAGCCAAAAAGAAGCGGGGGACAAACTTGGTATTTCACAAATGCATGTATCGAGACTCCAGCGCCGCGCAATCAAAAAACTTCAAGAAGCTATTAATGCCGAAAACTCGGAGTTAATATAGTGATTAAAGACATAATGCGAGAAGAGAAAATAGAAGTCCTTGTCTCCCAATCTTCTAAAAACGGAATGATTTATTGTGGTGATGATTACTTTTTTCTTCATACGAAGGAATACTTTGTTTGTGTATTAGCGGATGGCCTAGGTAGCGGAAAATCCGCTTATGAATCCTCCCATGCCGTAATAGAGGTAGTAAAACGTAACCATGAGTTAGATGTTGAGTTGCTAATGGAGGTCTGTAATCAAGTTTTGATCGATAAGCGGGGAGCGGCCGTTTCTATCTTGAAAATCTATTATGAAAAGAATGAGTTCGTATACAGTTCAGTAGGCAACGTTCGCTTTTTCTTGTACAATCCAAGCGTCGACAAGCTGGTTTACCCCCTACCTGTAACCGGATATTTATCCGGTAGGAAGCAAAAGTATAGAACGCAGAGCTTCAAATACGAACCAAATGCCAAATTCATTATTCATTCAGATGGGTTGGAACTTAAGGGAGCTAAATCGTACTTAAAGAGGCTGGTCCCTATCGATAAAAACGCTCGTTGTATTTTGGAAAGCAGCCCAGCTACTGCGGATGATACAACTTTCATTTTAGGAAGCTTACTTTCGTCGTAATTCGGAAGTGAGCTTTTTTGTATTGGATTCGCAACTTCATCTCTCATTTGCTAGACTATATATATCAGAATAAAAAGGTTGGAGGTAATAAATTTGATAGTAGTAGAAGATTCATTAAAAGAATTAATTAAACAAATATCTAATGAGTTAACTTTGAAAAATCATCAAGTGCAAAATGTCATACAGATGCTTCAAGATGGTAATACCGTTCCTTTTATTGCTCGTTATCGAAAAGAAATGACGGGTTCACTAGATGAAGTGCAGATTCGTTCTATTATGGAAAGATGGAACTATCTAGAAAACCTTGGGCAGAGAAAAGTGGAAGTTACACGCTCGATTAGTGAACAGGGTAAATTGACAGAAGAATTAAAGTTACAAATTGAAAAGGCAACAAAGCTGCAGGAAGTGGAAGATTTATACCGACCTTTTAAACAAAAAAGGAGAACGAAAGCAACTGTGGCTAAAGAGAAAGGCCTTGAACCGCTTGCAATTTGGCTTCTTGAATGTCAAGTTCAGGCTTCAGTTAGTGAAAAAGCAGCCGAATTCATATCTGAAGAAAAAGAAGTTCCTTCTATTGAAGAGGCAATTGCGGGTTCGCAGGATATAATTGCTGAACTTATTTCTGATGATGCTGAATTGAGGAAATGGATAAGGGCTGAGATTTTTAAAGCAGGAAAATTGTTCTCCATTGTGAAAAATGAAGAAAAGGACGAAAAAAAAATCTTCGAAATGTACTATGAATATGAAGAGCCTGTCCAAAAAATCGTCCCACATCGAGTCTTGGCACTTAATAGAGGTGAAAAGGAAGAGGTTCTACGAATATCCATCCAGCCTCGGACAGAAATTATTATTAGTTATTTGGAACGGAAAAACATTAAAAATAATCAATCCGAAGCGGCAGGGTTGATTAAGGAAGCGATTGAAGACGGACTTAAGCGTCTAATCATGCCTTCTGTAGAACGGGAAATAAGAAAAGAGCTAACGGAAAAAGCAGAAGATCAAGCTATCCATATATTCTCGGAAAACCTTCGCAATTTACTACTACAGCCTCCTCTTAAAGGGAAAGTGGTCCTTGCTCTAGATCCAGCATATCGGACGGGTTGTAAGTTGGCTGTTATTGATGAAACAGGCAAAGTACTCGATATCAGTGTAATCTACCCACACCCTCCTGCTGCGAAGTTTGAAGCTGCTCGTGAAAAAACAATTGAAATTCTTCAGCGATTCGCAGTGGAGATTGTGGCAATAGGTAATGGAACGGCATCTCGTGAATCGGAGCAATTTATTGCAGATATTTTAAAAGAAGTGAAAGGGAATATTTCTTATATAATTGTTAATGAAGCAGGTGCCAGTGTGTATTCAGCATCTGATATTGCTCGTGAAGAGTTTCCGGATCTTCAAGTTGAGCAGAGAAGTGCAGTATCAATTGGGAGAAGACTGCAAGATCCACTTGCGGAACTTGTTAAAATCGATCCCCAATCCGTAGGAGTAGGTCAGTATCAGCACGATGTTTCTCAGAAAAAGTTATCAGAATCCCTTACTTTTGTTGTTGAAACGGCTGTTAACCGAGTTGGGGTGAACGTCAATACAGCTTCGTCATCTCTATTACAATATGTAGCTGGGTTATCAAAATCTGTTGCTCAAAATATAGTGAAGAAAAGGGAAGAAGAAGGGAAGTTTTCAAGCAGGAAGGAATTAAAGAAAATTCCTCGGCTTGGTGCTAAAACGTACGAACAGTGCATAGGTTTTTTGCGTATTATTAATGGCAATGAACCGTTGGATCAAACCGCGATCCATCCGGAGAACTACGGGGCCGTGAATAAACTGTTAAAGAAAATAGGATTCACGTCTGAAGACTTAGGCAGTGATGTTTTGAATAAAGAGTTAGTCAAATTAAATCCAACAGAATTAGTGGATGAATTAGAAATTGGAGAAATCACGATTAAGGACATTATTGATGATTTAATGAAGCCGGGAAGAGACCCTAGGGATGAACTATCAAAACCTCTACTTAAGCAAGATGTGCTAAAAATGGAGGATTTAAAAACCGGAATGGAATTACAAGGTACAGTAAGGAATGTTGTAGACTTCGGTGCATTTGTGGACATCGGTGTCAAACAGGACGGGCTGGTGCATATTTCTAAATTAAGCAACCGATTTGTAAAACATCCATTGGATGTAGTTGCTGTTGGGGATGTTGTAACAGTTTGGGTCGAGAAGGTGGACTCTCAAAAGCAAAGGGTATCTTTAACGATGCTGCAGCCTAAAGATCAAGATTAGCTATTATAAACTCCTTCTATATAGAAGGGGTTTTTTATCACTGTAAGAATAGTAATGCTTCTTTATAATTTATTAGTGCTTGGTTCAAATAGAGGTCTATAATCGAAGACTTTCTTTTTTTTGATAAAAAAACCAGCATTGATTCAACATCTTCACTTGATAATAATCCTTTTCATAAAAGGCTTTACGAATTTGATTTTGGAACCAATTAGGCATAGCGCTTACCTCCAGTAGTTTTCTATTGTTTTATTAGTCTATGTTATAATGGGTTGTCATGTTACCAAGGAAAGGGAGGGGGAAGATGGATAATCAGCAATTGCAAAAATTAGTTGAAGATATTTCGAGGAAAGACTTTCAAAAGCCCTTTAGACACCTAGCTTGTTTTAATCCGCGCCTTCGAACGACTGGAGGAAGGTACTTGCTACGTTCACATAATATAGAAATTAATAAGAAATATCTTGATGAACGTGGAGTGGAAGAATTGATAGGAATCATAAAGCATGAATTGTGCCATTATCACCTCCACCTTGAGAAGAAAGGATACCAGCATCGTGATGCTGACTTTAAGCGTTTACTCGAAAAAGTTGGAGCCCCAAGATTTTGCACGCCACTACCGTCAAACCAGTTAAAGAGAAAAATGAATACTATTCAATATAGATGTGAAAACTGTCAGGAGTTATATTTAAGAAAGAAGCGTATCGATACCACTCGTTTTGTCTGTGGTAAGTGTCGTGGAACACTGATATACCAAGGTTTTATAGAAAAAGAAGCAAATAAATAAAAAAAAACAAAAGAACCCTTGACTTTATGTTGCAACCTCCTTATAATCATAAGAGTCGACAAGATAACAACTTGTTCTTCACGACAACCACTAAGGTCCTTGAGCGTAAAAAAGGAACCCAATTTTCATTATTCCGCAGTAGCTCAGTGGTAGAGCATTCGGCTGTTAACCGAACGGTCGTAGGTTCGAGTCCTACCTGCGGAGCCATTTTTTGGGGAAGTACTCAAGAGGCTGAAGAGGCGCCCCTGCTAAGGGTGTAGGTCGCGTAAGCGGCGCGAGGGTTCAAATCCCTCCTTCTCCGCCAGTTACACATTTTATCACGGCCCATTGGTCAAGCGGTTAAGACACCGCCCTTTCACGGCGGTAACACGGGTTCGAATCCCGTATGGGTCACCATCTTTTGTATGTTTAAATTAAATTACTGGTCCCGTGGTGTAGCGGTTAACATGCCTGCCTGTCACGCAGGAGATCGCGGGTTCGATTCCCGTCGGGACCGCCATTTATTTCTTTAAAAAAACACTTGCTAGAATTAAGTTATTGTGATATAATATTAATCTGGCTGTTAATTAGTAATTGATTATTGGGCTATAGCCAAGCGGTAAGGCAACGGATTTTGATTCCGTCATGCGAAGGTTCGATCCCTTCTAGCCCAGCCATTTTATTTAGAGCCATTAGCTCAGTTGGTAGAGCATCTGACTTTTAATCAGAGGGTCGAAGGTTCGAATCCTTCATGGCTCACCATTTTATTTCGCGGGTGTGGCGGAATTGGCAGACGCACCAGACTTAGGATCTGGCGCCGCAAGGCGTGGGGGTTCAAGTCCCTTCACCCGCACTGATATTTTTCTTCTTGACAACAAGTTGAAAAGGTGTTAGACTTACAAAGTCGCTTTCGCGGTCGTGGCGGAATGGCAGACGCGCTAGGTTGAGGGCCTAGTGGGGGAAACCCCGTGGAGGTTCAAATCCTCTCGGCCGCACCAAAAACATCATAGAAATTAGCGCCCGTAGCTCAATTGGATAGAGCATCTGACTACGAATCAGAAGGTTGTAGGTTCGACTCCCGCCGGGCGCACCATATTTACGGGAAGTAGCTCAGCTTGGTAGAGCACTTGGTTTGGGACCAAGGGGTCGCAGGTTCGAATCCTGTCTTCCCGACCATTCTTTCTTAGAAATAATTTGAAAAATTAAATGCGGGTGTAGTTTAGTGGTAAAACCTCAGCCTTCCAAGCTGATGATGAGAGTTCGATTCTCTTCACCCGCTCCATTATTGCTCTTTGAAAACTGAACAAAACAAAGCGCCAACGTTAAATTTTAAGTGAGCACACACTATCAAAAAAAGCAAAATGAGCAAGTCAAACATTTCTTCGGAGAGTTTGATCCTGGCTCAGGACGAACGCTGGCGGCGTGCCTAATACATGCAAGTCGAGCGAATCGATGGGAGCTTGCTCCCTGAGATTAGCGGCGGACGGGTGAGTAACACGTGGGCAACCTGCCTATAAGACTGGGATAACTTCGGGAAACCGGAGCTAATACCGGATACGTTCTTTTCTCGCATGAGAGAAGATGGAAAGACGGTTTCGGCTGTCACTTATAGATGGGCCCGCGGCGCATTAGCTAGTTGGTGAGGTAATGGCTCACCAAGGCGACGATGCGTAGCCGACCTGAGAGGGTGATCGGCCACACTGGGACTGAGACACGGCCCAGACTCCTACGGGAGGCAGCAGTAGGGAATCTTCCGCAATGGACGAAAGTCTGACGGAGCAACGCCGCGTGAACGAAGAAGGCCTTCGGGTCGTAAAGTTCTGTTGTTAGGGAAGAACAAGTACCAGAGTAACTGCTGGTACCTTGACGGTACCTAACCAGAAAGCCACGGCTAACTACGTGCCAGCGACTCGCGGTAATACGTAGGTGGCAAGCGTTGTCCGGAATTATTGGGCGTAAAGCGCGCGCAGGTGGTTCCTTAAGTCTGATGTGAAAGCCCACGGCTCAACCGTGGAGGGTCATTGGAAACTGGGGAACTTGAGTGCAGAAGAGGAAAGTGGAATTCCAAGTGTAGCGGTGAAATGCGTAGAGATTTGGAGGAACACCAGTGGCGAAGGCGACTTTCTGGTCTGTAACTGACACTGAGGCGCGAAAGCGTGGGGAGCAAACAGGATTAGATACCCTGGTAGTCCACGCCGTAAACGATGAGTGCTAAGTGTTAGAGGGTTTCCGCCCTTTAGTGTCGCAGCCTAACGCATTAAGCACTCCGCCTGGGGAGTACGGCCGCAAGGCTGAAACTCAAAGGAATTGACGGGGGCCCGCACAAGCGGTGGAGCATGTGGTTTAATTCGAAGCAACGCGAAGAACCTTACCAGGTCTTGACATCCTCTGACAACCCTAGAGATAGGGCGTTCCCCTTCGGGGGACAGAGTGACAGGTGGTGCATGGTTGTCGTCAGCTCGTGTCGTGAGATGTTGGGTTAAGTCCCGCAACGAGCGCAACCCTTGATCTTAGTTGCCAGCATTCAGTTGGGCACTCTAAGGTGACTGCCGGTGACAAACCGGAGGAAGGTGGGGATGACGTCAAATCATCATGCCCCTTATGACCTGGGCTACACACGTGCTACAATGGATGGTACAAAGGGCTGCAAACCTGCGAAGGTAAGCGAATCCCATAAAGCCATTCTCAGTTCGGATTGTAGGCTGCAACTCGCCTACATGAAGCCGGAATCGCTAGTAATCGCGGATCAGCATGCCGCGGTGAATACGTTCCCGGGCCTTGTACACACCGCCCGTCACACCACGAGAGTTTGTAACACCCGAAGTCGGTGAGGTAACCTTTATGGAGCCAGCCGCCTAAGGTGGGACAGATGATTGGGGTGAAGTCGTAACAAGGTAGCCGTATCGGAAGGTGCGGCTGGATCACCTCCTTTCTAAGGATAAATACGAGAGCGCTTTTGTTTTGTTCAGTTTTGAATGAGTAATTCATTCAGATACGAAAGATCTCATCACGTTGTGATGAAGTTTTTTCTTCTTTGTTCCTTGAAAACTAGATAATAGATAGAAGGCAATTAATTTTTTCAAAGCATCAGTAAGATCTTTTTTAACGGTTAAGTTAGAAAGGGCGCACGGTGGATGCCTTGGCACTAGGAGCCGATGAAGGACGGGACTAACACCGATATGCTTCGGGGAGCTGTAAGTAAGCTTTGATCCGGAGATTTCCGAATGGGGAAACCCACTGTTCGTAATGGAACAGTATCTTTACCTGAATACATAGGGTACTGAAGGCAGACCCGGGGAACTGAAACATCTAAGTACCCGGAGGAAGAGAAAGCAAATGCGATTTCCTGAGTAGCGGCGAGCGAAACGGAATTAGCCCAAACCAAGAGGCTTGCCTCTTGGGGTTGTAGGACACTCAACATGGAGTTACAAAGGAACGGGGTAAATGAAGTGATCTGGAAAGGTCCGTCAAAGAAGGTAAAAACCCTGTAGTTGAAACTTCGTTCCCTCCTGAGTGGATCCTGAGTACGGCGGGACACGAGAAATCCCGTCGGAAGCAGGGAGGACCATCTCCCAAGGCTAAATACTACCTAGTGACCGATAGTGAACCAGTACCGTGAGGGAAAGGTGAAAAGCACCCCGGAAGGGGAGTGAAATAGATCCTGAAACCGTGTGCCTACAAGTAGTCAAAGCCCGTTAATGGGTAATGGCGTGCCTTTTGTAGAATGAACCGGCGAGTTACGATTTCATGCGAGGTTAAGTTGATAAGACGGAGCCGCGACTGAAAGCGAGTCTGAATAGGGCGAATGAGTATGAGGTCGTAGACCCGAAACCAGGTGATCTACCCATGTCCAGGGTGAAGTTCAGGTAACACTGAATGGAGGCCCGAACCCACGCACGTTGAAAAGTGCGGGGATGAGGTGTGGGTAGCGGAGAAATTCCAATCGAACCTGGAGATAGCTGGTTCTCTCCGAAATAGCTTTAGGGCTAGCCTCAAGATGAGAGTATTGGAGGTAGAGCACTGATTGGACTAGGGGCCCCCAACGGGTTACCGAATTCAGTCAAACTCCGAATGCCAAATACTTATTCTTGGGAGTCAGACTGCGAGTGATAAGATCCGTAGTCGAAAGGGAAACAGCCCAGACCACCAGCTAAGGTCCCAAAGTATACGTTAAGTGGAAAAGGATGTGGAGTTGCTTAGACAACCAGGATGTTGGCTCAGAAGCAGCCATCATTTAAAGAGTGCGTAATAGCTCACTGGTCGAGTGACTCCGCGCCGAAAATGTACCGGGGCTAAACGTATCACCGAAGCTGTGGATTGACACCGTATGGTGTCGATGGTAGGAGAGCGTTCTAAGGGCGTTGAAGTCAGACCGGAAGGACTGGTGGAGCGCTTAGAAGTGAGAATGCCGGTATGAGTAGCGAAAGAAGGGTGAGAATCCCTTCCACCGAATGCCTAAGGTTTCCTGAGGAAGGCTCGTCCGCTCAGGGTTAGTCGGGACCTAAGCCGAGGCCGAAAGGCGTAGGCGATGGACAACAGGTTGATATTCCTGTACCACCTATACATCGTTTGAACGATGGGGGGACGCAGAAGGATAGGGTAAGCGCGCTGTTGGATATGCGCGTCCAAGCAGTTAGGCCGGAAACGAGGCAAATCCCGTTTCCATTAAGGCGGAGCTGTGATGGCGAGGGAAATATAGTACCGAAGTTCCTGATTCCACGCTGCCAAGAAAAGCCTCTAGTGAGATGTAAGGTGCCCGTACCGCAAACCGACACAGGTAGGCGAGGAGAGAATCCTAAGGTGTGCGAGAGAACTCTCGTTAAGGAACTCGGCAAAATGACCCCGTAACTTCGGGAGAAGGGGTGCTTTTTAGGGTGAATAGCCCGGAAAAGCCGCAGTGAATAGGCCCAGGCGACTGTTTAGCAAAAACACAGGTCTCTGCGAAGCCGCAAGGCGAAGTATAGGGGCTGACACCTGCCCGGTGCTGGAAGGTTAAGGGGAGAGGTTAGCGCAAGCGAAGCTTTGAACCGAAGCCCCAGTAAACGGCGGCCGTAACTATAACGGTCCTAAGGTAGCGAAATTCCTTGTCGGGTAAGTTCCGACCCGCACGAAAGGTGTAACGATCTGGGCACTGTCTCAACGAGAGACTCGGTGAAATTATAGTACCTGTGAAGATGCAGGTTACCCGCGACAGGACGGAAAGACCCCGTGGAGCTTTACTGCGACCTCGATATTGAATTTTGGTACAGCTTGTACAGGATAGGTAGGAGCCTGAGAAGCCGGAGCGCTAGCTTCGGTGGAGGCGTTGGTGGGATACTACCCTGGCTGTATTGAAATTCTAACCCGCGCCCCTTATCGGGGTGGGAGACAGTGTCAGGTGGGCAGTTTGACTGGGGCGGTCGCCTCCTAAAGAGTAACGGAGGCGCCCAAAGGTTCCCTCAGAATGGTTGGAAATCATTCGTAGAGTGTAAAGGCACAAGGGAGCTTGACTGCGAGACCTACAAGTCGAGCAGGGACGAAAGTCGGGCTTAGTGATCCGGTGGTTCCGCATGGAAGGGCCATCGCTCAACGGATAAAAGCTACCCCGGGGATAACAGGCTTATCTCCCCCAAGAGTCCACATCGACGGGGAGGTTTGGCACCTCGATGTCGGCTCATCGCATCCTGGGGCTGTAGTCGGTCCCAAGGGTTGGGCTGTTCGCCCATTAAAGCGGTACGCGAGCTGGGTTCAGAACGTCGTGAGACAGTTCGGTCCCTATCCGTCGCGGGCGCAGGAAATTTGAGAGGAGCTGTCCTTAGTACGAGAGGACCGGGATGGACGCACCGCTGGTGTACCAGTTGTCTTGCCAAAGGCATAGCTGGGTAGCTACGTGCGGACGGGATAAGTGCTGAAAGCATCTAAGCATGAAGCCCCCTCGAGATGAGATTTCCCATAGCGCAAGCTAGTAAGATCCCTGAAAGATGATCAGGTTGATAGGTCAGAGGTGGAAGCGTGGCGACATGTGGAGCTGACTGATACTAATAGATCGAGGACTTAACCACGCTTTAAAAAATGAAATACCTTCTTATTATCTAGTTTTGAAGGAATGAAAATTTCTTCTTGCATTTTATTAGGATGCATGTTATAATAATATATGTCCTGATAAAAGGTTAAATGTTTGGTGGCGATAGCGAAGAGGTCACACCCGTTCCCATTCCGAACACGGCAGTTAAGCTCTTCAGCGCCGATGGTAGTTGGGGGTTTCCCCCTGTGAGAGTAGGACGCCGCCAAGCTATAACCTTTAATTGTATCCTTTTTTTAAAAAAGGACATACTAAATTTTATAAAAGAAACATTTATACCGTCGCGGGGTGGAGCAGTCCGGTAGCTCGTCGGGCTCATAACCCGAAGGTCGCAGGTTCAAATCCTGTCCCCGCAATCATGAAAAAAACGAAACCTTGGTTTCGTTTTTTTGTTTTATCTGAATTTCGGATAATAATGTCCTTAACTTATTTGTTTCTTCTTTTGAAACAAGGTAAACTACATATAGAATGCTTTATTAGGGATATAATTATGGTCGTTAGCTTTTTTAAGTATTGTGTTTATGGTTCTCAAGAAAAAAACTAGAGAACATTTTCCTAATAGATGATAAAGGTGATTGATATATGCAACAATTTGAATGGATTTCTCAGAATGAGGAAGAAACAGCGCATTTTGCACAGGAATTAGCACAAAAGCTTTCAAGTGGTGATGTACTTGCTTTAGAAGGGGACTTGGGAGCAGGGAAAACGGCGTTCACAAAAGGTCTTGCTAAAGGTTTAGGTGTATCTAGAACTGTGAATAGCCCAACTTTTACGATAATAAAGGAATACGTTGGGAGATTACCCTTATACCATATGGATGTATATCGGGTAAGTGAATCAGAAGAAGATTTAGGTTTCGATGAATATTTTGATGGTGAAGGTGTGACCGTTGTGGAATGGGCTCATTTAATTAAAGACCAGCTTCCAAATGAAATCTTAACTATTTATATTTATCGTCTTAGTGATACAAGCCGCCGTCTTGTCTTAGAAGCCAAAGGCGAAAGGTATGTTACGTTATGTAAGGAGATTATTTGATGAAGGTTTTAGCTATAGATACATCGAACTTCACGTTAGGGATTGCTCTAATAAATGATACTCAAGTAATTGGCGAGTATACTACGAATTTAAAGAAAAATCATTCGGTTCGAGTGATGCCAGCAATTGAGACCCTATTAAGGGATTGTGATACTAGTCCTAAGGAATTGACTAAAATTGTGGTCGCTCAGGGCCCTGGATCTTATACAGGGGTTAGGATTGGTGTGACAATTGCGAAAACATTGGCGTGGACGTTGAAAATTCCATTATCGGCTGTTTCTAGTTTAGAAGTTTTAGCTGCTAATGGACGTTATTTTAACGGGTTAGTTTCGCCCTTGTTTGATGCAAGAAGAGGCCAGATTTATACTGGATTATATGAAATAGAAAATAATGTGTTAAATACAGTCATGGAAGATTGCAATATTCTATCCTCTGAATGGGCAATTCGATTAAAGGAATTAAAGCGTCCTGTTTTATTTGTTGGTCAGGATGTAGAAATTCATCGGGAAGCGATTACGAAAGTGTTAGGGAATTTAGCAGCATTTTCTCCCGTACAGTTATTTAACTCTCGACCAAGCGAACTTGCATTTATTGGCCTGAACAAGAATGAAGTGGACATACACCAGTTTGTACCGAACTATATTCGTATGGCTGAAGCGGAAGCTAAGTGGCTCGAACAGCAGGGGAAATAAAATAATAGGAAAGCGACCGATTATTATGAGTAAAACATTGACGTTTCGAAAGATGAAAACGGAAGATATCGACCAAGTGTTAAACGTAGAAAAACAATCCTTTACTTTGCCTTGGAGCCGGGAAGCTTTTTTTAATGAATTAAATCATAATCAATATGCTGTTTACATGGTTATTGAAGATGAAGGGGAAATTGCTGGTTATTGCGGCGCGTGGATTGTCATTGATGAATCGCATATTACCAATATCGCTATTTTACCTGAATACCGAGGGCAAAAGCTGGGTGAAGCTCTGCTTAGAAAGATGATTGAAATCTCAATTAGCATGGGCGTTGTAAGGATGACGCTTGAAGTTCGTGTTAGTAATGCAGTGGCCATTTCACTTTATGAAAAACTAGGCTTTCAAAAGGGTGGAATTCGTAAAAATTATTATACAGATAATCAAGAAGATGCTTATGTTATGTGGGTGAATTTTTCATGAAAAAAGATCAACTTATATTAGGAATTGAAACCAGCTGTGACGAAACTGCTGCAGCTGTCATTAAAAATGGAACAGAGATATTGAGCAATGTCGTTGCTTCACAAATAGAAAGCCATAAGCGGTTTGGTGGTGTTGTACCTGAAATAGCGTCCCGGCACCATGTAGAGCAAATTACAATCGTGCTTGAAGAGGCTTTGCTTCAGGCTGGTGTGACGTACGAAGATTTGGACGCTATTGCTGTTACAGAAGGTCCTGGGCTAGTAGGGGCATTGTTAATAGGTGTTAATGCTGCTAAAGCGGTGGCATTCGCTCATGGAATCCCGCTTGTTGGAACGCACCATATCGCGGGCCATATATATGCAAATAGACTTGTTCAAGAAATTCAGTACCCAGCCCTCTCATTAGTCGTTTCAGGAGGCCATACGGAATTGGTGCTTTTAGAGGAGCCCGGTTCCTTTAAAGTAATAGGGGAGACGCGGGACGATGCAGCAGGAGAGGCATATGATAAAGTAGCTCGAACTTTAGGACTTCCTTATCCAGGCGGTCCTCATATCGATAGGCTTGCACAAGAGGGTTCACCATCTTTGAAACTGCCTCGGGCATGGCTGGATGGCAGCTATGACTTTTCTTTCAGTGGGTTGAAATCAGCTGTAATTAACACTTTGCATAATGCAGAACAACGTGGAGAAAAAATTGATCCTAAAGATTTGGCCGCAAGTTTCCAAGCAAGCGTCATAGAGGTACTTGTGACAAAAGCTGTAAAAGCTGCTAAGGAATATGATGTGAAACAGGTGTTACTTGCAGGTGGTGTTGCCGCTAATAAAGGCCTACGGGAAGCACTAACTGAAGCCTTTATGGATTTACCAATGGATATTTCTATTCCCCCTTTATACCTTTGTACGGATAATGCAGCAATGATTGGTGCAGCTGCAAGTGTTATGTTTGAAAAAGGAAAGCGCTCTGGGTTAGATTTGAACGGAAACCCCGGATTAGATTTAGAAGTTTTCTAACGATAAAAAAGGCAGGATACCAAACTTCGGTATCCTGTCTTTTTTACATGTTTTAAAAAAATAGAATATTCTGTGGATAACGTTTTTTTATTATTCAAACCCGCTGTGTATAACCAATTGTTATGTGGATAAGTGCATAAGTTTCTGTGGATACTGTGGATAAATTGATTGAGTAGCTATTGAGTAGCAACTTGTTTGTGTATAAAAATGTGGATAACTTTTAGTGGATCTTTTCAAAACATCATGTAAAGACCGAGTTAAATAACTCGGTCCGATTGTTTATTCTTCTAATTCAGCCCATTCTTCAAGATGCTGATCTAAAGTTTCCTGTGCTTTATCAAGCTTTGTCTGAACTTCCATTACCTTTTCATGGTCTTGGAAGACGTTTGGGTCACAAAGGAGCTCATTATACTCGTTTATTTCAGTTTCGAGTAGTTCCATGGCTGCTTCGATTTCCTCGATACGGCGTTTTCGCTGGCGTTCTGCTTTTTTTGCTTCTTTATCAATTTTGTAGTTTGTCTTTTCGACGATTAGTTCCACAGTGTTTGATTTATTTTGTTGTTCGAGTGCTTCAATTTCTGCTTGCTCTTGTTTCTTCTCTACATAGTAATCATAATCGCCGAGAAACTCTTCATTGCCGTCTTTGGATAGCTCAATGACCTTTGTTGCAATTCGATTAATAAAATAACGGTCATGTGAGACGAAAAGAATGGTTCCTGGATAATCTATCAAAGCGTTTTCAAGCACTAATTTGCTGTCGAGATCTAAATGGTTCGTTGGTTCATCAAGAATTAAAAAATTCCCTTTTTCCATCATCATTTTGGCTAAAGCAAGCCGTGCCTTTTCACCACCGCTTAGTGTCGAAACGGTTTTCAATACATCATCTCCACTAAAAAGGAAATTACCAAGTACTGTGCGGATATCTTTTTCCGGTTTAAGGGGATATTCATCCCATAGTTCATTTAGTACGCGTTTATTAGAAATCAAATTGGCCTGTTCTTGATCGTAGTAGCTGACCTCGACGTTCGTTCCAAAACGGAAATCGCCAGAAATTGCAGGCAGCTTGGATATAATCGTTTTTAATAACGTCGATTTACCAACGCCATTTGGACCGACAAGGGCAATACTTTCTCCTTTTGTCATCCGAGAGTTAATATTATTAGATACTGTTTCCCTTTCATAACCAATAGCTAAGCTTTGAAGATGAAGTACTTCGTTTCCGCTTTGCTTTTCAATTTGGAAGGAAAAATTAGCAGATTTTTCGTCACCTTGTGGCCTGTCCAATACGTCCATCTTTTCGAGCTGCTTGCGCCTGCTTTGCGCTCTTTTGGTGGTCGAAGCTCTTGTGATATTACGTTGAACAAAGTCACGCAGTTTTTCGATTTCACCTTGTTGTTTTTCGAATTGCTTCATGTCCCGTTCATAATCTTCCGCTTTTCCTTCTAAGTAAGAACTGTAATTACCATAGTACTTTTTCATATTATTTCTTGAAATTTCATACACCTGGTTTACAACTTTATCTAGAAAATAGCGGTCATGGGAAACAATAAGTACAGCACCTTGGTAACTTTGTAAATATTGTTCAAGCCAGGAGAGAGTTTCGATATCCAGATGGTTTGTTGGTTCATCGAGAATCAATATATCGGGCTTCTTTAAAAGCAGCTTTCCTAATGCAAGCCGTGTTTTTTGGCCTCCACTCAACGTGGAAATGAGAGTGGAATAGTCAAAGTCACCAAACTGAAGACCATGTAATACGGAACGGATATCTGCTTCATATTGATAGCCCCCCTTTTCTTTAAAGGCTACCTGTAAAGTGTCATATTCATTTAACACCTTTTGGTAAAGTATTTCGTTATCAAAAGTGTCAGGTTTGGCCATTTCGGCCTCAAGTCGGCGCAGTTCTTTCTCTTGCTCTATTAGGTCTTTGAATACAGTCTGCATCTCATTCCAAATGGAAAGTTCGGATTCTAAACCTGTATCCTGTGCCATATAGCCAATAGTGACGCCTTTGGGTTTGATGATCTCGCCGCCATCATGGGAAAGTTGTCCGGCTATGATTTTTAGCAGAGTTGATTTTCCAGCGCCGTTTCGGCCAACTAGGGCAATTCGATCTTTATTTTGAACTTCGAGCTTCATATTTGATAAAATAAGTTCAGCTCCGTAATATTTGGATAGTTGATTGATTTGTAATAAAATCATAAATTTTCACCTCAATTGATTATTGTTAGTGTAACGTATTATAGTAATTATCGGCAACAGCTGAGGTCTAAGCAAAAACAAGCTGTTACATAATGTGGAATAATAGTGTATGATTTAGGAGGGGTTATTAATGGGGGACTTAACGCATTTTAATGAACAAGGCAGAGCTAAAATGGTTGATGTGAGTGCGAAGCCTGAAACCATTCGGACGGCAACAGCTCAATCGAGTATCTTATTGAACGATGAAATATATGAAAAAATCACGAACCAGAAAATGAAAAAAGGTGATGTTCTGTCAGTTGCACAGGTTGCAGGCATCATGGCAAGCAAAAATACATCCAATATAATCCCGATGTGTCACCCTATTTCTCTACAAGGGGTCAATATAGCCTTTGATTGGGTAAAAGAAGAACAAGGTTATAGGCTTAAAATAGAAACAGAAGCCAAGACAAAAGGGAGTACAGGTGTTGAAATGGAAGCGTTAACAGCTGCATCTGTGACCGCTTTAACTGTCTACGATATGTGTAAGGCTATTGATAAAGGAATGGTAATCGGGCCTACATTTTTAGTGGAGAAAACAGGTGGGGTGTCTAGTAGCGATTACAAAAGACAGTTGAATCAAACAGATAAAGAAGAATAAGTTTGAAAAGCATGTGTGAAGGCGGGGAAGAACGATGAACCATGACCCAAAGATACCGCAGGCAACGGCCAAAAGGTTGCCCTTATATTATCGATTTTTAAAGAACTTACATTCCTCAGGTAAACAAAGAGTATCCTCGGCAGAGCTTAGCGAAGCTGTAAAAGTTGATTCGGCTACAATTCGCCGTGATTTTTCCTACTTTGGCGCGCTTGGAAAAAAGGGCTACGGCTATAATGTGAATTATTTACTATCCTTCTTCAGAAAAACACTAGATCAAGATGAATTGACAAAAGTCGCTTTAATTGGAGTAGGGAATTTAGGGACCGCTTTTTTAAATTACAATTTTTTGAAAAATAATAATACAAAAATTGAAATGGCATTTGAAGTTTCTGAAGATAAGGTTGGAAAGCGAATAGCTGATGTGCCAATCTATCATATGGACCAAATAGATACGCTTTTGCAGGAAAATAATATTACAGCAGCTATTTTGACAGTACCTGCCCAAGTGGCTCAAACGATAACCGATCGTTTAGTTAAAGCTGATATAAAAGGAATATTGAATTTCACTCCTGCTCGGCTGACTGTACCGCCGTCCATAAGAGTTCACCACATTGACCTGGCTGTAGAGCTTCAGTCCCTCATCTACTTTTTAAAGCATTATCCTGTGGTAGAAGAAGTTGCATTAGAGGAATAAAAAAACGCTGCGTCTTCGCAGCGTTTTTTATTTTTTCCTCTTATTGTTTGCGGATTTAATTTTAAAGTGCATCATGATCATACGTAACCCTGACCCAAAGTCAAGAGTTGCAATAAGTACGAGTATGTAGGCAAAGACTCCCCATCCTGATGAATTGACGGTTTGGATTGCGATAGCCGTAAAAAGAGCCCCTAAGCCTGCATAGATGATACCGATAAATAGTGGTGATTGACGACGTTTCATAATAAACCTCCGATAAAGGCCTGTGCAGTATCTAGCATCTTCTCAATATCATCTCTATAAAACACTTGAAGGATGATAACAAGGGTATTCATTGCAATATGTGCCACCATCGACACAAGGATACGACCGGTTTTCGCATAAAGAAATGCAAAGGTGAAGCCCATTGCTGAATATAAAAGAAGATGTTCGAGTTCACCATGCGCCAAGCCGAAAATAACTGAGCTAATTAAAGCAGAAATAAAGAAATTAAAGCGTTTATTAAGTGATCCGAAAATGATTTTCCGGAAAAGGATTTCTTCCAAAATAGGTCCAATTACTGAAGTCACGAAAATGACCATTGGGACTTCGTATATGAGTGAAATAAGATTCTGCGTATTTTCAGATTCAGACTTCACCCCGAGCATTTGTTCAATGCTTCCAGCTAAGCTTTGAGCAATAAGAGCCAGAAATACACCTGCTATCGCCCACAATATAGACGTAGGGATTGAAGCTTGATTACGTGTGTCTATCCGTTCCCTCATATCTTTTCTCATCAAAATTAAAATCAGTGTTAGAGCTGCGAGAAAGCTGAATACAATCCAGTATGCTGCTGCTTTAACTTTGAGTTCATCAGCAGGCATTTCGCTTAAAGATCCAATCAGCATGAAAATAGGCATCCCAACAATACTGGATAATTGCATGGCTATGTAAGTGATGATGACGAACCAATATTCTTTTTTCAAAAATGAAAACTCCTTTTATTTAGTCCGCCATTTCTCTTATTACGGTCCTGACATGGGGACAATCTCTAAACGTATACTCCAAAATGGTATCAAATAATGAGACATAACTCCACTTAAACGTACGCATAAGAGAACATTTCATCTCCTTTGTTAAAAGAAACATTATCCTAAAGTAGTATACCCGGAATTTATCAGAAATTAATAAAAAATTTTCGATAAGATACTTGCAAAAAAGGCTCGGTTTATTTAATATTATAAATGTGTTAGCACTCGATGATGAAGAGTGCTAATAATCACAAAGCAAATTATCAAGAGAATATGAGGAGGTTGTTTCACTTGTTAAAACCATTAGGTGATCGCGTTATTATTGAACTAGTTCAATCTGAAGAAAAAACGGCAAGCGGTATTGTTCTTCCTGATACTGCAAAAGAAAAGCCACAAGAAGGTAAGGTCGTAGCAGTTGGTACGGGCCGTGTTCTTGAAAATGGCGAACGTGTTGCTTTAGAGGTTGCCCAAGGCGATCTAATTATCTTCTCAAAATATGCTGGTACTGAAGTGAAATACGAAGATACTGAATACTTAATTTTACGTGAAAGCGACATTTTAGCTGTTATTGGCTAATTATACATCATACTTAACTGAACGAAAATTTTCTTAAAATTTTAGGGAGGTACTTATAAATGGCTAAAGAAATTAAATTTAGTGAAGAAGCACGCCGCTCAATGCTTCGTGGTGTGGACGCACTTGCAGATGCAGTTAAAGTAACGCTTGGACCAAAAGGTCGTAACGTGGTTCTTGAGAAAAAATTCGGTTCACCGCTTATCACAAATGACGGTGTAACAATCGCTAAAGAAATCGAATTAGAAGATGCATTCGAAAACATGGGTGCGAAATTGGTTGCTGAAGTAGCAAGCAAAACAAACGACGTAGCTGGTGACGGTACAACTACTGCAACGGTTCTAGCGCAAGCAATGATCCGTGAAGGTCTTAAAAACGTAACAGCTGGTGCTAACCCAATGGGTATCCGTAAAGGAATCGAAAAAGCGGTTAATACTGCGATTGCAGAATTAAAAGCCATTTCTCAACCTGTTGAAAACAAAGAATCGATTGCACAAGTTGCTGCTATCTCTTCAGCTGATGAAGAAGTAGGCCAACTGATTGCTGAAGCTATGGAACGCGTTGGTAACGACGGCGTCATCACAATCGAAGAGTCTAAAGGTTTCACAACTGAATTGGACGTTGTAGAAGGTATGCAGTTCGACCGTGGATATGCTTCCCCTTACATGGTTACTGATTCAGATAAAATGGAAGCTGTTTTAGACAATCCATATATCTTAATCACGGATAAAAAAGTAACGAATATCCAAGAAATCCTTCCTGTACTTGAGCAAGTTGTTCAACAAGGAAAACCACTATTATTGATTGCTGAAGATGTAGAAGGCGAAGCGCTTGCAACTCTTGTTGTGAACAAACTTCGTGGAACATTCAATGCAGTTGCGGTTAAGGCTCCTGGATTCGGTGATCGTCGTAAAGCAATGCTTGAAGACATCGCAGCTCTTACAGGCGGCGAAGTAATCACTGAAGAAATCGGACTTGATCTTAAATCTGCAACAATCGAATCTTTAGGACGTGCGTCTAAAGTGGTTGTTACAAAAGAAAACACAACTATCGTTGAAGGATCTGGAGATACAGCTCAAATTCAAGCTCGTGTAAACCAAATCCGTGTTCAATTAGAAGAAACAACTTCTGAATTCGACCGTGAAAAATTACAAGAACGCCTTGCTAAATTAGCTGGTGGTGTAGCAGTAATCAAAGTCGGTGCAGCTACTGAAACAGAATTAAAAGAACGTAAACTTCGTATTGAAGATGCATTGAACTCTACTCGTGCTGCTGTTGAAGAAGGTATCGTAGCCGGTGGTGGTACAGCTCTTCTAAACGTATACAATAAAGTGGCAGAAATTCAAGCGGAAGGCGACGTAGCAACAGGCGTGAAAATCGTTCTTCGTGCTATCGAAGAGCCAGTACGCCAAATCGCTCACAATGCTGGACTTGAAGGTTCTGTAATCGTAGAACGCCTTAAAGGTGAAGCAGTTGGAACTGGCTTCAATGCAGCTACTGGCGAATGGGTTAACATGATTGCATCTGGTATCGTGGATCCTACTAAAGTAACTCGTTCAGCTCTACAAAACGCTGGTTCTGTTGCTGCAATGTTCTTAACAACAGAAGCTGTTGTTGCTGACAAACCAGAACCTGCTGGCGCTGGTGGCATGGGCATGCCTGATATGGGTGGCATGGGCGGAATGGGCGGCATGATGTAATAAAGCCGTCAATCCCTTGATATATAAGGGTTTGAGAGTGAAATGGTAACATTTTGCTAACATTGAGGATTTTAACGGAAGCTTCTCATAAGTTGAACAAACTTATGGGAAGCTTCTTTTTTCATTTCTTGAGTTACATAGAGATATACATTCTTTGTAATCAGATCATCGGTATGACCAAGTCTGTCCATAATTTGTTCAAGTGAGACATCAGCTTCTGCAAGTAGAGAAGGTATGATTAATCCCAATAATAATATAGTGTAATATCAGTTGGTCACGCCCAAAGCGAAAAAATCTAGACGAAAGGTTGTGGTAGGTGAAGCGGTAATTAAACTATATATTGAGTAGCAAAAAGTAATACGCTTCAAATGATAAGTAATTTTCCGAATGGGTCTTTTATTGAAAGTGAAATCATCCAAATTCGAGCTAGAAAGATAGATAAAGATTACTAGACCTATTGTATATCCATATGTTTGAATTAAATTCCTAAATCTTGACCATATGTACGCATTAGTTCATCAATTAACTCTTTGGGATTGTCAGTTGCAGTTGAAGCAATTGTTACTCCTTCCACTTCCTTCCCTCCATTTCGATTGATTTTTTCTAATTAACTCCAATAGTCAACATACTAAAATAGGGCTGCGGGCTTAGTAAACAATTAGGCTTAAGTTGGTTTACCTAATAAATACCATTTTGTATGATTACTTTGTACTCTCAATAATTATTCAGGTCAAGTCTACTAAGAAATCAGCATGTATAGTTTTTCAAAGGTTATTGTTTAAGATTTTCAACATCCATGCTTAGTGCTTGTTCTGGAAATGAAAAAGTTATAGAAATGAAAAAAGTTCATTAAGAGCCTTATTAATTCGAAAGTTTACGGAAATTATTCCCCTGAAGAAATGAGCAAGATTGATAGAGGCAAGGATAAAATAGAAAAAATTATCTATGTAGAAGGAGGAAAAATATTGTTTTTAAAGATGGTAAGGAATGATTTTGTCAGACAGAAAATTGTAACAATTTCAGTATTTGTATTTATCGCTATGGCAGTTCTTTTGGGAGCTAGTGCAATAAATAACATTGCCAATCTGATTCAGTCGATGTCGGACCTGCAGGAACGTGCAGTACCAGCTGACATTACGCAGATGCATTCCGGAGAATTTGATCAGGCAGAAATCGATAAATTTACAGAAGAACAGCGTGAGAATATAGCGATGCAGGAGACGATGTTTCTTCTGACTTTGGATGGAAGTAATATTCATTTCGGCAATAATCAAACGATGGCTGGAACTGTACAGGATATTTCATTTGTTGTACAGAATAAAAAATTCGATTTTATATTGGATCTGGATAATAAAAAGCTGGATGTAACGGAAGGGGAAGTGGCGGTTCCCATCTATTTCATGCAACAATATGACTTAAAAATAGGTGATACGATTACGGTGAAAAGCGGAGAGTATGAGAATGAGTTTGTCATTTCAGATTATGCAAGAGATTATGAGATGAACTCTTCCCTTACTTCTTCGAAACGGTTTGTTATTAATCAGGCAGACTATAATGAAATGCTTTTAAAGCAGGCCGGGGAACTGGAATATCTGATCGAATTCAAACTGCATGAAAACGGTGATTCTCAAGGACTTCAGACTGCATATATCGAAGGAGGTCTTCCAGCAAACGGTCCTACAGTCGGAGGAAAGATATTTCTGATGTTTAATGCCATGTCAGATGCGGCAGTTGTGATGGTCATTATACTTATCAGTGTTCTGCTGATTATTATAGCTTCGCTCTGTATCAGACTTACGTTTCTGGCAACCATTGATGAAGATTTAAGAGAAATCGGTGTGATGAAAGCAATAGGAATATCCAAAAAAGATATAAAAAAGGTATATCTTAACAAATACAGAGTTATGTCAGTAGTAGCCGGTATAATAGGCTATCTGCTTTCCTTTGCCGTGGTAAATCTGTTTAACGGTAATATGAGACTTTACATATCTTCGGATTTATCAGGAAACTTAAAATATGTACTATCTCTAATAGCTCCATTATTGGTATATTTCATGATTGTGATGTATTGCAAGAAAGTACTGAAAAGAATCGATAAGATTTCTGCGGTAGAAGCCTTACGGAAAGATTCTATGGAGCGTGGAAAGAACCAAAAATACAGTTTTCCACTGCTTAAGAACAAATTCTTCAGCACCAATATTTATATGGGACTTAGGGATGTATGGAAACGATTCAAATTATACAGGTTACTGTTCTTTATTTTTATCGTATGTACGTTTATTGTAATACTTCCTATAAATATTTATAACACCATGAATTCACCGGAATTTTCCACATACATGGGAATAGGAAAGTCTGATATGAGAATCGATCTTCGAAGGACCGATAGTATTACAGAAGATTTTAAAAAGCTGCAGGAAGAGCTGAAAAATGATTCGGATATTGAAAAGTATGCGGCCTACATCACAAGTTCCTACCAGGTCAAAAATGCGGAATCCTGGGACTATATGAATATTGAAACCGGAGATTTTTCCGTATTTCCATTAAATTATCTGGAAGGAAGAACACCGGAGGGTGAAGGAGAAATATCACTTTCCTTTGCCAATGCGTCAAAAGACGGATTAAACAAGAAAGTAGGAGATGAAGTAGCAGTAAAGGTTGGCGGGGAAGAAAAGAATTTGAAAGTAACTGGTATTTATCAAGATATTACAAATGGCGGGAAAACAGCAAAGGCGCATACCAGTCTTGGAGTAAATGATGAGGCCGTTCTTTGGTATATTGTGTACATGGATGTGGCTCAAGGCGTTGATATTCGTGAGAAAATGGACTACTACCAGAATGCCTATGATTCTACGCAGGTCAATGATATCAAAGAATATACACGGCAGACTCTTGGAAATATCATTGATCAGATGAGTACAGTTGTGATAGGCGCATTCGCCATTGCAGTAATCATAGCTGTATTGATCACGGCACTATTCCTTCGGATGCTATTATCAAAGGATATGTCTCAGATTGCAATCATGCGAAGTATGGGATTAACTTCTAAAAATATTAAACATCAATATATGGCAGGAACTATGATGGTACTGATATTGGGAATCATAGTTGGAGTGCTGGCTTCTAATTATTTAGGGGAGTTACTTGTAAGTATGGCAATGTCCACTATGGGAGCTGCAAAAATTGAATTTGTTCATGTTGTATGGCAGACTTGGCTGTTATGTCCGTTAGTGCTGATTGTAGTAGTCGGCTTTACGATATTTGTGTCCTGTAAGGTAGCCGTAAAAGATGATTTATCTGTCGTTTTAAGAAGTTAGAAGTACTGAAAAAAAAGGTTCGGGCAGGAAGTGTATCTGCTAAGGCAGAAGAAGTCTCCTGTGTGAAGACCCCTATGCAGATAAGAATGCAGATTCCTGAAAAAAAGCATTCCGGGGCGCCTCTGTGGAAATAGACTTTGATTTTAATATTTGGCATTGGAGGAATATAGATGAGCAATATATTAGAAGCAATAAGTATGAACAAAAAAGTAGAATTAGGAAAAGATAATGAGCTTCATATCTTAAAGGATGTAAACTTGGATATAGAAGAAGGTGAATTCGTATCGGTCATGGGGCCATCCGGAAGCGGGAAATCAACACTTCTTTATAATGTAAGCGGTATGGATAGAATTACTTCCGGCAGTGTGAAATTTAAAGACTGTGAAATTGGCACACTAAAAGAAGAAGAATTGGCGAAGATTCGACTGAATCACATGGGATTTATCTTTCAGGATATTAATCTATTAAAAAACCTGTCATTGATTGACAATGTTATGTTTCCTGCTCTTGTATCAAAAGACGCGGATAAAAATACGGTGTATCAAAAAGCAAAAAAACTGATGGAAATGACAGGAATTGAAAAGCTTGCAGATAATACGATCACTCAAGGCTCTGGCGGCCAGCTGCAGAGAGTCGCCATCTGCAGAGCATTGATAAATGATCCGGATATCATTTTTGGAGACGAACCGACCGGAGCATTAGATTCCAAATCGTCAGCAGACATTATGTCTATTCTGGCAGAGATTAATAATGAAGGGACAACCATCATGCTCGTGACGCATGATGCAAAGGTGGCAGCAAAAACCGAAAGAATATTGTTTATGGTAGATGGAAATCTTGTTGCACAGAAGAAAATGAGTAAATACGATAACCAGCATGACGATATTAAGAAAAGAGAAGAAAGCATTATGAAATGGTTAGTAGAAAATGGATTCTAATTTTTCATTGGCATTCGCATAAAGTTCATATGGAAACTTTATTTGGTAAGTTCGATAGGAAAAATGAAGAATGTTTGTAAGGAAAGACACGCTAACAATTTGTTAACACAATCAAGCAGAATATTTTGAGTGGTATCGAACCTATGCATATGGTTAAAAAAAATCAACCTCATCAACAGGCAAAGTCTGCCCAAAATGAGGTTGAATTCATTCGTAAGTTGTTCGGAGTAGCTGCTTAATCCCAAAGTTAACAGGATATTACCATTCTATGTTTCTATTTCATTATTTTTGCACTAGAACCTTCTAAACTCCCAACAAACTTTGACTTATATTGATGAGAATCTAGTTACATTCAAAATGCTTGCATTATTCATTATTTTTATTATAATACTTGTATACAAGTGTACTTGAACTCTACAAGAAGGTGAATTTATGGCTGAATCAAAGGAATTTCTTTATCCTGTAAAATGGCTTTCAAAAGCTTCAGCTGGTGATCGTGTAACATCCGAGCTTAGAATGCGTATTATTTCGGGGATGATTGAAAGCGGTACCATCCTGTCTGAAAATAAATTAGCTGCTGATTTCGGTGTCAGTCGCTCACCAGTTCGAGAAGCGTTAAAAATACTGGCATCTGAAAATATCATCCGATTAGAAAGAATGGGTGCGGTTGTCATTGGTTTAACAGAAAAAAAATATGCAGAAATATATGATGTACGGATACTCATCGAGACGTTTGTATTTGAACGTCTAGTGAGGATGGACACGAATGAATTAGTAATGGAACTTAGTAAAATACTGGAAATTATGAAAATCTCCATAAAATACCGAGATGCTGATGAGTTTTCCTATCAGGATGTCCTATTCCACGAAACAATTATTCGGTCGATCAATCATTCCTACATTCTGATGATCTGGGATAATTTAAAACCTGTGATGGAAAGTTTGATTCTTCTATCCATGCGTTGTCGTTTTAAAGAAAAGTATGAAGACTTTACACGGATCATAAATAATCATCAACTTTATATTGATGCGATCAAAACAAAAGATCGAGACCTCATGATTAAGTCGTTACATGAAAACTTTGATGATGTTCAAGAGAAAGTTGATGACTTATGGATGTCTCAACAGATGCTTTCAAAAGGAGTCGAACAAGAAAATGACTAGCTATATGTTAGGTGTAGACATCGGAACAACAAGTACAAAAGCTGTATTATTTACGAAAAAAGGCGATGTCATTCAGCAAGAGAATATTGGTTATCCTCTTTACACACCGGATATGGCAACAGCGGAACAAGACCCTGAAGAGATTTTTCAGGCCGTTTTGAAAGCCTTTTCAAATATAACGAAACAGCATTCAGATAAAAAGATATCATTTATTTCATTTAGCAGTGCGATGCATAGTGTTATAGCTATGGATGAAAATGACCAGCCGCTAACCCCTTGTATCACTTGGGCAGATAATCGCAGTGAAGCTTTGGCCCATAAAATAAAAGATGAATTTGATGGGCATGAAGTTTACAAACGAACCGGAACACCGATTCACCCGATGTCACCATTATCCAAAATCACCTGGATCGTGAATGATCGCCCAGAGATCGCAACCAATGTTAAAAAGTATATCGGGATTAAAGAATATATCTTTAAAAAGTTCTTTGATCAATATGTTGTCGATTATTCCCTTGCTTCATCTATGGGCATGATGAATCTCAAAAACATGGATTGGGATGAGGAAGCCCTAAGAATTGCTGGAATAACGCGTGATCAATTATCTGAACTCGTACCAACAACAAAGATCTTTAACAACTGTGACCCGGATTTAGCCAAACAGATCGGGATTGATCCACAAACATCTTTTGTCATTGGGGCAAGTGATGGTGTCCTTTCAAATCTAGGTGTAAACGCTATCCGGAAAGGTGAAATTGCTGTCACGATTGGGACAAGCGGTGCGATTCGAACGATTATTGACGAGCCGAAAACAGACGAAAAAGGAAGAATCTTTTGCTATGCCTTAACGGAAAAGCATTGGGTGATTGGAGGGCCGGTAAATAATGGCGGGATGGTCCTTCGCTGGATTCGCGACGAATTTGCTTCTTCCGAGGTAGAAACAGCTAAAAGACTTGGAATCGACGCTTATGAAGTCTTAACCAAGATTGCCGAACGTGTAAGACCAGGCGCTGATGGATTGTTATTCCATCCATATCTTGCAGGTGAACGTGCACCATTATGGAATCCAGACGTACGGGGTTCATTTTTCGGATTAACACTATCACATAAGAAAGAACATATGATTCGAGCGGCTCTAGAAGGAGTCATTTACAATCTATACACCGTATTTTTAGCCTTAACCGAATGTATGGACGGTCCGGTGACCCGAATTCAAGCTACGGGAGGCTTCGCAAGGTCGTCTGTTTGGCGGCAAATGATGTCCGATATCTTCGAATCGGAAGTGGTGGTTCCAGAAAGCTACGAAAGTTCATGCCTGGGTGCTTGTATATTAGGATTATATGCCACCGGGGAAATTGATTCCTTCGAAGTAGTTTCTGAAATGATAGGCAATACCCACAAGCACACACCGAAATATGATTCTGTAAAAGAATACAGGCAACTACTGCCGATTTTTATTAACCTATCAAGGGTATTGGAAAACGAATATACTCAGATTGCGAATTATCAAAGAAACTTAATAAATGCTACAAAGTAAACACATGGAGGAATTACAATGCCATTAGTTATTGTCGCTTTAGGAATTGTCGCTTTATTAATTTTAATAATGGGCTTAAAATTAAACACCTTTATTTCCTTAATCATTGTATCGTTTGGAGTAGCTTTAGCACTTGGGATGCCACTTGAGGAAATTGTCAAAACCATTGAAGCTGGATTAGGCGGAACACTTGGTCACTTAGCGTTAATCTTTGGACTTGGAGCGATGTTGGGTAAGTTAATCGCAGATTCAGGCGGCGCGCAACGCATTGCCATGACCCTTGTTAAAAAATTCGGTGAAAAGAATATTCAATGGGCAGTAGTAGCAGCATCATTTATTATCGGTGTCGCGTTATTTTTTGAAGTGGGATTAGTATTATTAATTCCAATCGTATTTGCAATTTCAAGAGAATTAAAAGTTTCGATATTATATCTTGGTATTCCAATGGTAGCGGCATTATCCGTAACACACGGTTTCTTGCCGCCGCACCCAGGACCAACAGTTATCGCTGGTGAATATGGTGCAGACATTGGTCAAGTTTTACTTTACGGCTTCATTATTGCGGTCCCAACAGTTATTTTAGCTGGACCAGTATTTACGAAGATAGCTAAAAAACTCGTACCTGCATCATTTACGAAAACAGGCAGCATTGCCTCTTTAGGAAACCAAAAATCATTTAAACTTGAAGACACACCTGGATTTGGGATCAGTGTATTTACCGCTTTACTTCCCGTTATTTTAATGTCAATTGCTACGATTATCACTTTGATGCAAAAAACAATGGGCTTTGAAGATAATGGTTTACTAGCAGCTATCCGTTTTATTGGCGAAGCCGGTACTTCCATGTTGCTTTCCTTATTATTTGCGGTCTATTCAATGGGATTAGCAAGAAAGATTCCAATGAAAGATATTATGGAATCTTGTACATCAGCAATCTTGCATATTGGAATGATGCTATTAATCATAGGGGGCGGCGGACCTTCAAGCAAGTATTGATCAACGGCGGTGTAGGTGACTACGTAGCTGAATTATTCAAAGGAACATCATTATCACCAATCTTGCTTGCCTGGATCATCGCGGCAATCCTGCGTATTTCCTTAGGATCTGCTACCGTTGCTGCCTTAACAACAGCTGGTTTAGTTATTCCGATGTTAGGTCAGACGGACGTTAACCTTGCTCTAGTAGTACTTGCTACAGGCGCGGGAAGTTTAATCGCTTCACACGTTAACGATGCTGGTTTCTGGATGTTTAAAGAGTATTTTGGTTTAAGCATGAAAGAAACATTTGCAACGTGGACCTTGCTTGAGACGATTATTTCAGTAGCTGGATTAGGATTTATTCTATTACTAAGCTTATTTGTATAGGCCTTTCCCGGCAGTAAATCCCCCACTTATGTAGGGATTTACTGCCTATTATTCTTACATAAAAGGAGCAGAATTAAATGTTCAATAAAATTGGTGTCATAGGTTTAGGGGTAATGGGCAGTAATATAGCTTTAAATATGGCTAGTAAAGGGGAACAAGTAGCTGTCTATAACTACACAAGAGATTTAACGGATCAGCTTGTTGCTAAATTGGACAGTCAGTCGCTCCATTCGTATTACGAAATCCAGGACTTTGTTCAGTCACTAGAAACTCCAAGAAAGATTTTTCTAATGGTGACGGCGGGTAAGCCGATCGACTCGGTGATCAATTCATTACTTCCTCATCTTGAATCAGGCGATATTATCATGGACGGCGGTAACTCCCATTACGAAGATACTGAACGCAGATATGATGAATTGAAATCTAAAGGAATCAGTTATTTAGGAATTGGTATTTCTGGTGGAGAAGTAGGGGCGTTAAAAGGACCTTCAATCATGCCAGGTGGAGATAAAGAAGCCTATGAAAAAGTAGCTCCGATTCTGACAAAAATCGCAGCCAAAGTATATGATAACCCTTGCTGTACCTATATCGGTCCAAAAGGAGCAGGTCATTTTGTAAAAATGGTACATAACGGGATTGAGTATGCAGATATGCAATTAATCGCCGAAGCCTATACGTTTTTAAGAGAAAAGTTGCATTTAGAAGTTAATGAGATTGCTGACATCTTTGAAACATGGAATCAAGGCGAACTGAAAAGTTATTTAATCGAAATTACAGCCGGGATTTTAAGGAAAAAAGATGAAGTAACGGGCTTACCCTTGATCGATGTGATTCTTGATAAAGCAGGACAAAAAGGCACAGGTAAATGGACCAGCATGCAAGCTATTAATAACGGAATACCAGCATCAATTATTACAGAGTCTTTGTTTGCTCGTTACATTTCCGCTTTAAAAGAGGAACGGATTAATGCAGAAAATATTCTAACAGGCCCTGAGAACGTTCAGCAAAAATTAGATGAAAATGAGTGGATTGACTATATTAGACAAGCATTATATATGGGAAAAGTTTGTGCGTATGCGCAAGGTTTTACTCAATATAAAATGACTTCTGAACTTTACGGTTGGGATTTGCCTTTAAAGGATATTGCGCTGATTTTCCGCGGAGGTTGTATCATTCGTGCAGAATTTTTAAACGTCATTAGCGAAGCCTATCAAGAGCAGCCGAATCTGGCTAATTTATTAATCTCACCATATTTTGCTGAAAAGGTTACAGATTACCAGGTAGGATTGCGAAAGGTTGTCTGTGAAGGAATAAATTCTGGTATATCGTTTCCATGTTTAAGTGCTTCACTTACTTATTACGATAGTTATCGAACAGGCATCTCAAATGCAAACCTTTTGCAAGCACAACGTGATTATTTTGGTGCACATACCTATGAACGACGTGATTTAGCAGGAGTCTTTCACACAAACTGGCAGTGATAGAAAGTGACAAAAGAAACAGTCATTTTTCAATAACCGTTCATGAATTTGAGATTAAGAAATTTGATAAACTCTTAAAAAATCAGTAAAAAAGTATAATGATTTCTTAATTAATTTAAGCAGAAATATACATAGCCAATTCAATGACTTTGTATATTTCTGCTTTTCTTTACAACATAAAAACCTAATTTACTTATGATACGGTTCACCGAGCTTAATATTATACTTATCAATAAAACACAATCCAATCTTTTATCAACAATCTGGCCCTTAACATAAAGGGGTTCTGCCGACAAAACGCGGATAATATACGTTAAGACAATTTAAAAGCCTGTTTTTTTATCGGCTATAAATGACTTTACTTCCTTCAAATCAAGATCAGTAACTTCTCCATTCCCTATAACATGATCAAACCCACAAGCTGAAACATTCAACCCAAGTAATAAAACAAGACACCCATTAAGAACCCTTTGAAAGCTCTTTTATTAATCTCCTCTTAGTTTTATTATAATAATATTGCACCTTTCACAGTTTTGCTGGGAGATTCAAATTCATAGACATAAAAAATCAAATCTTCTGTTCCTTCTAAAATGCCATCTTTTTCTTTAAACTCATTTATGCGTTTCTTTAATAATGCAGACTTGAATTCGATTTAAGGACTTTTTAATTTTCATGATAATCTCCTTCCGGTATAATGAATTAGGTTTATTTAAAAAATATGTACTCTCTTTTAATAGGGTGGGGCTTTTTTCGAATTTTTCATATAGTAATTTATAAAAAATTAATTTAAAATGCTCACCTGACATTGAAATATCATGACATTAAGTGAAGTTGTTTTAGGTGGCTATGGCCAAAAACGTTGGTATCATTACCTTGTTACTTCCTATTAAATTATTAATTGAATGGGCGGCATGATGTAATCATTGCTTAAATCCCTTGAAATATAGGGATTTAACGAGGATTTAGAAATGGATGCTCACCTAACATGTAAATATTTTTATAGTGAAAGTGAAGGTCTTCCATCAGTTTATTGAACTGCTGGGAGGCCTTTTCTTTCATGTAGTCAGTCGTATGAGCATAGAAGTTCATCGGTGTTTGAATATCTGTATGTCCTAATCGTTGTTGAATTTCTATCAACCCCACCCATGCTTGGCACGGGGCAAGGCGCCAAGACCGACCAGATGTAACACAAACAATGGATAAGGATGGATAGGAGATAGCGGCGGCTATGCAAGAGAAGGAAGGTAAGCCAATAGATGATCTAAAACGTATATGGAAGTAGAAGAAAGGAAAAGGAAATTTTATCGGTATCCCTAATAATTTCTGGATAGTCTACACTTATCTAGACAGAAAATTTAAGGTCAGGTAGACTACAGATACAACTAGTTATAGAAAAGAGGTCCGATATGCGACGTGATATTCAACTGAATGAACGAGCTTTCTCTTCCAAGGAAGTGGCAGAAGAAGTGGGGATTGCAACTCCCACTGTTCGAAAGTATGGTCAAATCTTAGAGCGGAATGGATATGAGTTTTTGAAAGATGGAGATCGACGTATCTTTGTTCAATCTGACATCGGATCGCTTATAGCGCTACGCGATACGGACAAGCCCCTAGACGATACAGCTAAAGACCTTGTATATCAACAAAAAGAAAGATTAGAAGGATCCTATGAAACAGAGGTAGCGATACCCGATACATATGAAGAAAATTTACCCCAGGACCCCAATCAATTAAAAGAGGTCTTAATGTTTTTAGTCAATGAACTCGCAGCCACACGTGAAATGAATGTCCAACTGACAAACGATATGTCAGAGCTTAAAACAAAGGTTTCCCGGCTCCAGCAAGATCATCATGTTATAAGTTCTAGTATTGGAAATTCAGCGCAAAGAACTAATGCTAAAATTGAACAATTAACTGAACAACAAAATAACCATTACGAAACATTGCTACAACAAGAAAAACAAAAAAGTGAACTCTTACAAAAAGAAATACAAAATATGCGGGTCGAACAGAAAAAAGAATGGACTTCCCAAAATGAGTTTAATAAACGTTTAGAAGAAGCGATACAAAAACGTTCAGAAAAATGGTGGGGGCTTTTCTCCATATTCAGAAAATAAGGCGACCGTTAAGTTTTTTTGCCCAACTGTGTAATGATTCTTGGAAGCAAATTATTGATGTAGAAACATTTGATAAATCTTTTTTAAATATATAATGATGGATAAAAGCATTGAGATGCCAATCCACAAAACTTTAATAAAAACATAGAGCCATATGATTCGCGTAGCTGAAACACAGAATTTAAGAAAGAGTATTTTAACTTTACAGGATTTGGTACCTGCTATGTAAGAGCTCGGCGATACCAATGTATTGACGTTCTAAAGGCAAACGAAGGCTCAATTGAAATTCATTGGAGATTTGTTTAAGCGATATGCAACTAAAACAAAATACACAAGCAAGCAAAAAAGGCATGCTTGATAAAAAGGGAGTTGAGGAGGTTGAAAACTTGCATTCAAAAACAAGAGACCTCCTTAATAGTTGCTCCAGACAGGGGTTGACCGTCTCCTTTTTGTATGTTTCGTATCGCTGGGCGATATAACATGCAAATAAATTCAAAACCTATAGGTTTAATAGAAAATCTGGGTTAGATTTACAAACATGATATACATCCGAATGAACGAGTATTCTCTTCTAAGGCAGTGGCAGAAGAAGTGGGGATGCAACACCCACTGTTCAAAAGTATGGTCAAAACTTAGAACGAAACGGATATGAGTTTATAAGATGGTGATTCCTATCTTTATTCACTCCGACATCGAAGCGCTCATAGCGTTACGCGATACGGACAAGTCCCTATACGATATAGCTAAAGACCTTGTGTATCAACAAAAAGATAGATTAGAAGAAACTAATGAAACAGAGATAGCGATACCTGATAAATTTGACAATTCAATCCAAAATCCCGAACAATTAAAAGAGATTTTAATTGTTTTAATCAATGAACTCGCAGCTACGCGTGAAATGAATGGCCACTGACAAACGATATGCCTCAGCTTAAAACAACAGTTTCCCAGCCCCAGCAAGATCCATGTCCTTAATAATGTTCCTCAAGAAAGGGGCTGATCGGTTCTTTTGTGTGTTTCGTATCGCGGGGCGATATAACATGCAAATAAATCTACAGAACCTTCATCTTTAATAGAAAGAGGGAGCCGATATGCGACAGGATATACATCCGAATGAATGAGCATCCTCTTCCAAGGAAGTGGCAGAAGAAGTGGAGATACAAAATCCACTGTTTGAAAGTATGTTTAAAACTTAGAGCGATATGGATAGGAGCTGTTAAAAGATAGCGATTGGCATATCTTCGTTCAATCCGATATCGAAACGCTTATAGCGTTACGCGATACGGGCAATCCCCTAGACGATAGAGAGAAGAACCCTTGTATCAAGAAAAAGAAAGATTGGTAGGAACCAATGAAACAGAAATAGCGATACCCGATATATATGACAATTTATTTAACCCATGTTCCCATTCAATTAAAAGAGATCTTAATTTTTAACCAATGAACTCGCAGCTCCGCGTGAAATGAACATCTAACTGACAAACGATATGTCATAGCTTAAAACTGAACAACAAAGAACCCATTACGAAACATTACTGTAATAAGAAAAAGGTTTAATTACCTTTTTTTTAGTCTCCTTTACGATATTCAGGTGTTAATTTGCGTTAATAACTATTTAAACCTAAGGCAATCAAATCAAAAGTAGAAATTCCTTTGTTCCAACTATTCGGAATCACCAAATTCAAATTTCAACAATTTCCCGAGAAATATCTACAAATTCTGAGTAGATATCGACAAAATTAGAAGCTTTAAAAGAGATAACGATACCCGATATATATGACAATTTATTTAACCCATGTTCCCATTCAATTAAAAGAGATCTTAATTTTTAACCAATGAACTCGCAGCTCCGCGTGAAATGAACATCTAACTGACAAACGATATGTCATAGTTAAAACTGAACAACAAAGAACCCATTACGAAACATTACTGCAATAAGAAAAAGGTTTTATTACCTTTTTTTTAGTCTCCTTTACGATATTCAGATGTTAATTTGCGTTAATAACTATTTAAACCTAAGGCAAGCAAATTAAAAGTAGAGATTCCTTTGTTCCAACTATTCGGAATCACCAAATTCAAATTTCAACAATTTCCCGAGAAATATCTACAAATTCTGAGTAGATATCGACAAAATTAGAAGCTTCTAAATAGCGATTTGTTTTTGCTGATAAGTAGACATACTATAGAATTCAAACTCTACCGAGTGTTTTTTAATTAAAAGAAATAAACTCTTCTAAGGAAAGAGCTATTATAATAGTGCTAAAGATGAAAAAACACATGTTTAGTCTTCCTTCGCTGTAATAATAAATAACTTTTATTATTACAGATATGAGGGCAAAGGGTCCTCACACATTTAAAACAGATGCAAAAAAGTTTATAACCGCATATATATGGTACTATTTATTATTGTTTTTTCTTTTTTCTTTTTTGATACTAAACGTACCGAAAGTTTGCTATCAAAAAATGGTCAAAAACTCAAAAATAAACGTAAACCCCAATCAAAAGATTATAAGAGTGGGGGGCGCAGGGAGCTCCCCGCATGGATAAGGCAGACCGTGAGTAGCAACCTGAATAGTGAGTTTGCCAAAGGTTTGCCGTTATTTCATCAAGATACAGAGCTTTCCTTATGAGGAAGGAAGTCCTGATCCTGACTGACTTCGTAATGTTTTCGTTTTTTTGTAATAGAGTCTATGCCTAGGTTACCCGTATACATGGTATGCAGGGCAAAATCTGACCTGTCTTAAGGTATAGTTAAATGAACGATTAAAAATTATACTGTAAAAATATTTTAGATTATTCAAAATAGAGTTGACATTAGTAAAATTTGAATATATAGTGAGGAACATAATTAAATAAATACGTTATTTCTTATCAAGAGATGTGGAGGGACTTGGCCCTATGATACCTCGGCAGCGGGTTTTTACTTTTGTAAAAATACTGTGCTAATTCCAACGGACGAAAGTTTGAAAGATAAGAAGGAGCTTTTCTTAGATAATTAAATTAAGAGTTTACTCTTTTTTATTTCTAAAAGAGGCCTCTTCTGTCTGATGACGGAAGAGGCCTCTTTTGTTTATTCAGAATGTATATGGTTATTTGGAGAATTGGTGCAATTATTAGTAGGTTTCACGCACTAATCGTGAATTATAAGCAATTACTCGTGAGTTTGACAGATTAACTCGTGAGTTTCGCGCAATTACTCGTGAGTTTCGCGCAATTACTCGTGAGTTTCACGCATTTACTCGTGAGTTTCACACATTTACTCGTGAATTGTGAGCAATTACTCGTGAGTTTCGAAAATTTAACCCTATCATTATGAAACTTTGCAAAGCTCTTCTCTGGATAATGAATTCGTACAAATAAACAGCGTGGGGGGAGACAGAATGATTGAATTTCAAAATGTTAAAAAGGTATATAAAACAAAGAAACAGACTGTTGAAGCTTTGAAAGGAATTAATTTGACAGTTGAAAAAGGCGATATTTTTGGTGTTGTCGGTTATAGTGGAGCCGGAAAAAGTACGTTGATTCGGTTAGTCAATCTACTCGAACACCCTTCAGATGGACAGGTTATTGTTGGGGGGAAGGATTTAACCAAATTGAACCCGAAGGAATTACGGGCAGAAAAGAAAAAAATTGGCATGATTTTTCAACATTTTAACTTACTTAACTCAAAGACAGTTTTTGATAATATTGCCATGCCGCTAGTTTTATCGGGAACCCCTAGTAAAGAAATCAAAGAGCGGGTAGGCGAGTTGTTAGAGTTCGTTGGCTTATCAAGTAAAGCAAGGAGTTATCCGGAACAATTGTCTGGCGGTCAAAAGCAACGAATAGGGATTGCTAGAGCGTTGGCTACCAACCCATCGATTCTTTTGTGTGATGAAGCGACGTCAGCATTGGATCCACAAACAACTAGTGCTGTACTGCGACTCTTAAAAAAAATTAATAAAGAATACAATATTACCATTTTGCTAATCACTCATGAAATGTCTGTAATTAGGGAAATTTGCAATAAGGTTGCGGTCATGGAAGGCGGACGCGTGGTTGAACAAGGTTCGGTTTTCGAAGTTTTTGCGAAGCCCCAAACAGGTATCGCAAAAAACTTTGTACGAACTGTTATTCACGACGAGATCCCACAAAGTTTCCTGAAAAATACCGGATCATATATTCCGATTATTTGGAAAATTAACTTTATTGGTACTACATCAGGCAATCCTTTACTTTCAACCATCTCGAAAAAATATGATGTTCATTTAAGTGTTTTATCAGCTAATATTTCTGAAATTCAAGAAACACCTTTTGGAAATTTAATTATTGAAGTGACAGGGAACAAAAAAGAGGTGGACAAGGCTTATCAATATATTAAAGATGAGGGGATTCTCGTCCAGGAGGTGCAGATAAATGGGTAATACGCTTTGGGGAATGGAAATAACGGCAGACCAGCTGTCGACAGCTTTCGGTGACACACTTTATATGGTAGCCATCTCATTGATATTTTCCGGGCTGATTGGACTTCCGCTAGGAATCTTACTTGTCATTACAAGAAAGGGTCACATCCTGGAGAATAAATGGATCTTTAATGTATTGAACCCGGTCATCAATATATTGCGGTCGGTTCCTTTCATCATCTTGCTTGTAGCACTTATTCCGTTTACCAGAATGATTGTCGGCAGTGCGATCGGAACGAATGCGGCCATTGTTCCGCTAATCTTTTACGCGGCTCCTTATATTGCCCGGCTTGTGGAGAACTCCCTGTTGGAAGTGGACAAAGGGATCATCGAGGCAGCTCAGGCGATGGGGGCGACGACATGGCAAATCATTTATCGCTTTTTGATTCCCGAGGGACTTAGTTCGTTGATCCTTACATTTACAACAGCGACAATTGGCCTTGTTGGATCTACGGCCATGGCAGGTGCTGTCGGTGCAGGTGGGGTAGGAGATTTAGCCTTAGCTTACGGTTATCAAAGGTTCGATACGATGACGATGGTCGTCACAGTAGCGGCGCTCGTGATCATCGTTCAATTATTGCAATCCACCGGGAATTTTGTTTCAAGAAAAATCAGAAGAAGATAAAAATAACAGGAGGTAGGAGAAATGAAGAAAATCTTATTAACGATCATGGTATTGGCATTGGCCATTGTGGCTGCAGCATGCGGGAACGAAGAGGGTGCATCAGGCGGTTCGGATGATGTGAAAACAGTGAAAGTCGGTGTCAGCAGCGGGGATACGAGAACATGGGAATACATTGTTGACTTAGCGAAAAAGGATGGGCTGAATATCGAACTTGTTACTTTTAATGATTATATCCAACCGAACCTTGCGTTAAGTGAAGGAGAAATTGATGCGAATTCATTCCAAACAGTTGCCTACTTCGATGAATTTGTTAACGATCAAAATTTGAAATTAGAGGCCATCGGATCAACTGTTATTGCACCTATGGGCCTTTATTCGAAAAAACACAAAGATCTCAAAGATCTTCCAGATGGCGCTACGATAGCCGTTCCGAATGAAGCAACAAACTTTGGCCGTGCATTACTCCTTCTTCAAGAAGCTGGATTGATTACATTGAAAGAGGAATTCAATGGATCGGGATCATTGGAAATCATTAAGGAAAATCCGAAAAAATTGAAAATCAAACCTGTTGCTGCCGGCAATACGCCGCGTCTATTGGATGATGCCGATGCTTCAGCCATTAATAATAACTTTGCCATTGAAGCAGGCCTTACTTTAAAAGAGGCATTATTCCATGAAAGTAAAACGGCGAAACCATATATTAATATCATTGCGGTTAAAAAGGGAAATGCCGACCGTCCTGAGCTACAAAAATTAGTGGAGCTTTATCAATCGAAAGAAGTGGAAGCGTTCATTGAAAAAACGTTTAAAGGAAACACCATTCCTGCATATGTTTCTGTAGACGAATTAGTGAATTACCAAGATGCTTGGACAAAACCAGCCAATGAAAAATGATGAATAGAACAAAGTGAAGGAATGCCGGATGGATTCAAGGTGCCTGTCCGGCTTTTTAAACCAAAAGGGGAGTTAAGAATATGGCGAGAGAATTATTGCAGAAGCAGCATCAGCAGATCATTGAAGATCACATCGACCTTCATTCCGAATTATATATTGAAACGAGTCAAGCCATCCATGCAAACCCCGAAATTGGGAATCAAGAGTTCTTTGCTTCGAAAACGTTGACCAAATTACTTCAAGATGCAGGATTTGAAGTAACCCGTGATATAGCTGGGCATGAAACTGGCTTCATCGCCAAAAAGGCCTCCTCAAAGAAAGGCCCCAAAATTGCCTTTTTAGCTGAGTATGATGCATTGCCAGGTCTAGGACATGCTTGCGGCCATAATATCATTGGCACTACGAGTGTCGCAGCAGGAATTTCACTATCTCAAGTACTAGAGGAAACAGGCGGAGAGGTGATTGTTTTCGGAACACCTGCTGAAGAGGGAGGGCCAAATGGAAGTGCAAAAGGCAGCTTTGCGAAGCACGGTTTGTTTGATGAGGTAGATGCAGCCATCATTATCCATCCAGCTGGTCAAACTGGTGTAACAAGTCCATTTTTGGCTGTAGATCCACTTGATTTTCATTTTTACGGAAAATCAGCACATGCAGCTGCTGCGCCTGAGCAAGGTGTAAATGCTCTTGACGGGGTTATTCAGCTATTTAATGGCATTAGTGCTTTACGTCAGCAACTCCCATCTGAGGTCAAAATCCACGGAATAATAACCAATGGTGGAGAAGCACCTAACATCATTCCTGAATATGCTTCTGCCCGATTTTACATTAGAGCAACAACATGGAAGCTATGCCAGGATGTATCGCGTAAAATACGTGATGTTGCTGAAGGGGCTGCACTTGCCACAGGAAGCACAGTTAAAGTCGAACGTTTCCAAAATGAAGTGCTTGATTTTGTCATAAATCCAGTTCTTGATGAACTGTTAAAGGAAGAACTGACTCAGTTAGGAGAAACGGTAGCTCCTAGAAAAGATAGTGGTTTTGGTTCGACTGATGCGGGGAACGTAAGCCATATAGTTCCGACAGCCCATCCATATATAAAAATTGGACCAGATGATTTGATTGCCCATACAAATGAATTCCGCGACTGTGCTAAATCTCAAGAAGGAGACAAAGCCATCCTCACTGGTGCAAAATCTCTTGCTCTTACTGGCTACCGGTTGATTTCGGATAAAGATCTGTTGGATAAGGTTAAAACAGCTTTTCATGAAGCGAAGCAAAAGGAAATATAAATAAATCGGATAGCAATGGTAGTTGGTCTTCTCCAAATCTATAAAATAAGAAGTGCATTAGCTTAGACAAAACGATATATATAGGTCAGATAAAGAAAAACAGAAGCCCCTTGGCTTCTGTTTCAGACTGTAGACAAACTCGATGAAAATCGATTTTGTCTACAGTTTTTTTGAGGGGTTGTAAAAATTCGACGTTGATTTCCACTCCAGGCACTCGCTTTCCGCGGGCGGTCAGGGAGCCTCCTCGGCGCCTTTGCGCCTGTGGGGTCTCCCTTGGACACGCATTTCCCGCAGGAGTCTCGCACCTTCCGTTCCAATCAACTTTGTTTTAACAATTAGATATAACCACTTTTGCCTACAGTCCTTTTTGTTTTAATATAGAAGTATTAAAACTTGAGGTGATGACGATGCTTTCGAAACATAATTCTATTCAGCGAGATCAACTTGAAATGATTACTTTGGATCAACTGGTGCCAGCGAACCATTTGGTTCGTAAAATTGAGGGGGCCATTGACTTCACTTTCATTTATGACTTGGTGAAAGAGATGTATTCAGAGATAGGGCGCCCAAGTATTGATCCAGTTATATTAGTTAAATTGACATTCATTCAATATACCTTCGGTATTCGTTCGATGCGTAAAACGATTGAAGAAGTTGAAACGAATATGGCTTACCGTTGGTTTTTAGGTTACGGTTTCCATGATAAAGTACCTCACTTCTCAACGTTCGGGAAAAATTATGAGCGTCGCTTTAAAGATACAGACCTGTTTGAACGGATTTTTTATCGTATCTTAATGACAGCTTCAGAAAGAAAGTTAATAAGTGCAGAGCACGTATTCGTTGATTCAACACATGTGAAAGCCAGTGCGAATAAGCGAAAATTCGAAAAGAAAATCGTTCGTAAGGAAACACGAGCATATCAAGGACGCCTTCAAGAAGAAATAAATCAAGATCGTGAAAACAATGGAAAGAAGCCTTTTCCACCGGATAAATTTGATAAAGAAGAAACCAAAGAAATTAAAGAAAGTACAACTGACCCTGAGAGTGGCTACTATGTAAAAGATGAACGAACAAAACAGTTTGCCTATTCATTTCATGCGGCTGCGGACCGCAACGGTTTTGTGCTGGGGACGATTGTAACACCGGGAAATACGCATGATAGTCATATCTTAGAGCCTCTTGTTGAACAAGTGATTGAGAAAGTTGGAAAACCTGAAGCTGTTGCCGCAGATGCAGACTTACAAAACACCAGCCATTACAAGCTACCTTTTTGGGAAAGAAATCACACCAGCTTTACCCTATACACGTCCACGAACAAAAGAAGGGTTCTTTCGCAAGCATGACTATGTTTACGATGAACATTTTGATTGTTATCTCTGCCCATCGGGCGAGATTTTAAAGTACTCAACAACAAATAAAGAGGGCTATCGCGAGTACAAATCACCCAAACACACTTGTGCGACATGCTCATTTTTATCACAGTGTACAGTAAGCAAAGACCATCAAAAAGTGGTGACACGCCATATCTGGCAAAATTATATGGAAGAAGCAGATCATCTGCGTCATCACAAGGATGTAAAACCTATATATGCGAAACGTAAAGAAACAATAGAGCGTGTATTCGCAGATGCAAAAGAAAAGCATGGTATGCGTTGGACTACTTTAAGGGGACTTAAAAAATTGTCGATGCAGGCGATGCTTACTTTCGCTGCCATGAATTTAAAGAAGATAGCCAATTGGACATGGCAAGGTCCAAGAATGGCTTAATAAAGTGGGCTCGTAGAGGCCCAATCTCTTAATCTTGAGCAAAATTCAAAGGGAATTTCAAAAGGGGTCCGGAATTAAAACATTCCGAACCCCTTTTGTCTACAAACTGAAACAGAAGCCCCTTGGCTTCTGTTTTTGTTATTTCTAGCTTTTTGAGAAGCTTCCAGTAAATCGTCAAATGTGGAATCAGTCGTAGCTACCAATGCCTCAAATCACCTTCTTACCTTTTTTCACTTTTATTCCTCTCCCTAAAATGTATCAGCGTAGTTTATATGCGAAATGTCGGTGATACCCTAATTCAATGGTATAAAAAAAATCCCTATCTATATAAATGGGGATTCTTTTTTCATTTAAATGGAGCATCCCACTAAAAGGGTCAGAACCCTTATAAAGTTATTTAAGGAAAGTAAAAGAAGGTTTTTATCCGAAATGTTTCCATGATTATTAAAGGGTAATTACTGTTTTATTTCAATTTCAATAAAACATCTCTAAACATTCAGATTTATTTTATTATGACTATATAGGATTTATCATTAAAGGAGAGGTATATGAAAAAGTTTTTCTTTATCTTCATTTTGGCTTTAATCCCCTTCGCCTCTACGACTGTAAGTGCAGAATCAGACTTACCTCTCATTAGTGAAGCTGGGATCATTATTGATGCGAAAAGTGGGAAAGTGTTATACGAAAAAAACACAAATAAAAAAATGTATCCAGCCAGTCTAACGAAAGTTGCTACTGCTATATATGCTATTGAGCACGGGGATAAGAATGAACTAGTGACTGTTAGCAAAAAAGCGGCTGAGGCAGACGGCTCTTCGGTATTTATTGAACCTGGGGAGAAAATAGAGCTTTCCAAATTAATTGCAGGAATGCTCATCAACTCCGGAAATGATGCAGCTATCGCAATTGCCGAGCATATGTCTGGTAGTGAAAAACTGTTCATGGAGGATTTGAATGAGTTTTTAAGGAAAGAAGTAAACGTCACCGATACTCATTTTACGAACCCCCATGGATTGTTTGACAAAAACCATGTAACTACAGCCAGTGACCTTGCGAAAATTACCCAATATGCAATGAAAAATGAAATTTTCCGTGAATATTTTGGGAAGAAGGATTTACCATGGGAAGTGGAAACATGGGACACAACTCTAGTTACCCATCATAAAATTTTAAAAGGCGAACTCCCCTATAAGGGAATAACCGGTGGGAAAACAGGTTTTGTTAGTAAATCTGGCTACACCCTGATTTCTACTGCTACAAGAGGAGAACAGGACTTGATTGCGGTCACTCTTAAAGCTCCTTCAGACAAGGATGCCTACTCTGATACTGAGCTTCTATTCAGCTATGGCTTTGAAAACTTTAAATCAGCCAAAATTGATAAAAAAAGCATACTTTATTCAGCGGATCACTCTAAATCCTACACGCTGAACGAAGACTTATACTATACCCATCTAATTAGTGATGAACCTAGTCTAAAAACCAGTAATGATGGAATTCTCTCAATCATGAACCAAGAAGGGAGCACCATAGAATCCTTTGATCTTAAAACGGTCGCAGATGTTAGGAACACAGAAGTGCCGGCCTCGTTTAAAAAAGAAACAATCAATGAGGAAGCTAATAAATTTTCTGTCCCATCTCTAGGATGGGGAGGCTGTGTCATTCTTATCATTCTGATAACGGTTTTTCTAAAGAAAAGAAAAAAACGAAGTGATTTTAGAACTCGTTACTAAAGAAAAACCGACTGGCAACCAGAGGCGTTGTTGCCTTATACTTTTCCCTAAAATCAGCCACTAAGGGTGGCTTTAATTTAATAAATAGAACGAAGGAGCACACATATTATACATGACTAATATGTATACTCCTTTATTTTTAAAGGCTTTTTATGATTTAGGTATTGATAATTCCAGGACAGGGTTTTTCTTTTAGGGGTATATAGTTATGTTGATACTAATACATTGTTACTTCTTACGAATACTAGAGGACGACATCTTTAGGATATCGCCCTCTACATACACTACGATTTATATTGAACAAAATACTTCCTCTTTTTATTTATAATCAGTTGTCACTTATTTTAAAGCTAATGAATTTCTGCTCCATCATTTCTTCCATCGCATATTTGACGCCTTCTCTGCCAACACCGCTGTCCTTCCAGCCACCATATGGCATATTATCAATCCGATAGGTCGGAATATCATTAATGACGACTCCTCCCGTTTCCAAGCGTTCCGCCGCATAAAAAGCACGTTCTATGCTCGGTGTCATCACTCCTGAATTCAATCCGTAACGTGAATCATTTGCATCCTTGATAGCATCATCCAGCGTATCGAATGGAAATATACAGACAATCGGACCGAATACTTCGAAACGAAATACCTTTGAGTCACGATTTACATCTGTTAAGACGGTAGGTAAGAGAACATTGCCTTCCACTGTACCGCCACACTCAATTTTTGCTCCTTCCTGTACTGCCTCGTCGATCCAACTTTGTAACCGCTCCAACGATTTTTTCGAAATGACCGCAGTAATATTAGTGCTTTCCTCGAGAGGGGATCCAATGACAAGCCGTTTTGTCCTACTGACGAATCGCTCCAAAAATTGTTGGTACAGTGAACTGTGGACATAAATTCTTTGAATCGAGATACACACCTGCCCATTATTTGTAAAAGAGCCCATCACACTTCGTTCTATGACTTTATCGATGTCGACTCCTTCATCAATAATGAACGGCGAATTGGATCCGAGTTCAAGGGTAAGCTTACGAAAGCCTGCTTGCTGCTGGATAAGGTGTCCGACTTCCACACTGCCAGTAAAAGTCACTTTTTTTACATGAGGGTGGGTTGTCAAAGCTTCACTTAAGACATCCCCTTTGCCCGGAATGATGTTCAATACTCCTTCTGGAAGGCCTGCTTCTTTAAAAATTTCTGCAAGCACGAGTGAACTAAGAGGCGTTTGTTCGGCAGGTTTTAATACAATTGAATTTCCAGCCGCAATAGCTGGACCAACTTTATGGGCGACAAGATTAAATGGAAAGTTAAATGGGGTAATTGCCGTTACGACGCCAATCGGGGTACGAATTGTGAAGCCAAAACGGTTTACTCCACCCTGTGCCGCATCCATCGGAATTTGTTCTCCATAATTGTTCTTAGCCGCTTCTGCAGAAAAACGGTAGGTCTGAACTGTACGATTGATTTCCTCACGAGCATTTCGAATTGTTTTCGCAGCCTCTAGAGAAACGATTTTCGCAAGTTCTTCACTACGTTCTTCCATGATCGCAGCAGCTTTTACTAAAATTTCGGCTCGTGCGTGTGCCGGGTAGGATCGGTATTTCTGAAAAGCGGAATTTGCCTCAACAATTGCTTCAATGGCATCCGCTGGTTCAGCCTGTCCGATTTGTGCAATTTCTTCATTTGAATGGGGATTATATAACGGCTCATACGATTTAGCCTCACGCCATTTGCCACCGATCCACAATTGCCACTTTTGCTTCATCTGACATTCCTCCAATAATACATGGTTTTATAATTTACAAATATAATCACCCAGTGTTTTCGAAAGCTCTACATTTTCCGAGTAATCGACATCTACATCTATCAAGACAATCTCCTTACTCGCAACAGCTTCTTCTAATGTGTGAAGCAATTCATCGGAATGGGTTACTTTAACCCCTTTAACACCAAAACTTTTAGCGAATTCTAAAAAGTCTGGGTCTGTAAATTCAATCGCATTCGTACGATCAAACTTATTCAATTGCTTCCACTCGATTAGTCCGAATTTTGAATCATGAAAAATGACAATCACGAAGGCAAGACCCAGACGTTTAGCAGTTGCCAATTCAACACCATTCATCAGAAATCCACCATCACCTGTGACCGCAATGACAGGTTTATCAGGTTTTGCCAGTTTGGCCGCAATGGCACCGGGAACCGCAATACCCATTGATGCAAAGCCATTAGAAATGATGGTGTGATTAGGTTTTTCCGGCTGATACATCCGGGCAATCCATAATTTATGGGCACCCACATCCGAAATGACAATGGCTTCCCCTTTTTCCGCCTTTTTCAAATCGGCGATAATTCGCTGAGGGATGATAGGGCTTCCTGATACTTCATCTGAAGAATGAAGCTTTTCAATAATCTGAGACCTTAACCTTTTCACTTCTGGCCAAAGCTCTTTTTCTTCAACTTCAGTAGTCAAGGCTTCAAGTGACTCTGTAACATTACCGACCAATTCAGCTTGAAGAGGGTAATAAGCATCAATCTCAGCTGGTCTGGCATCAATATGAATAATCGGATTCATCGCCTCATCGTTCCAATATTTTGGCAAGTACTCGACGAAATCATAGCCAACGGTGATAATGAGATCGGCCAAATCAAACCCGCATAGAACATAATCCCTTGCTTGCATCCCTACTGTATAAAGGGTCAATGGATGGTCGGAAGGTAAAACCCCTTTGGCCATGAACGAATTCACAACTGGAATTTGCTTCGCTTCTGCAAATTTCCGCAAGGCCTCTGTAGCTCCATCACGGATCACGCCATTGCCAGCTAGAATAATCGGCTTTTTAGCGCGATTGATTAATTCTACGGCTTTTTTGATTTCTGCTTCGGCAGGGCGGGATCTTGGCATTGGTGTAACTGGTAGTGGTTCACCTTCTGTATCCATCATTGCCACATCTTCAGGGAGCTCGATATGAACAGCTCCTGGCTTTTCAATGACAGCTGTCTTAAATGCTTTACGGATAATTTCCGGAATCGTATGTGGCACCTTAATTTGTTGATTCCATTTCGTTACTTCCTCAAAAACTCCAATAATGTCCACATATTGATGCGACTCCTTATGAATGCGATCAAGGCCCGCCTGACCTGTGATGGCGACAACAGGTGAATAATCCAGATAAGCATTGCCTATCCCGGTTAATAAATTGGTTGCACCCGGTCCCAATGTGCCCAAACAAACACCTGGCTTTCCAGTTAGCCGACCATAGATGTCTGCCATAAAAGCAGCTGCTTGTTCATGATGAACTAAGATAAATTTAATATCAGAGCCTATTAGAGAATCAACTAAATCCGTATTTTCCTCACCAGGTATTCCAAAAATATACTTAACTCCTTCATTCTCTAAACATCGTACAAACAAATCTGATGCCTTCAAACTATTCCCTCCTCAACCAATTCAATTTCTTTCCTTATATGTTGGCACTGCTTATGAAATATTATGTACCTGAGTGTTTTAAAAACCATTTCGTCTATTTATGAATGCTTTGACAAATTCAGAAGCATCACGCCATACTACGGAATTACTCAGTACTAGGAAGATTAGTATTTTTCAGCAAAAATCGGTCCAGAAATGCGGCACTATTCTTTTAATGGTGATAATGAAGGGAAGCTGTTTTAAAGGAATTACTACAAAAATATCGTAAATGCTCAAAGTATATGTGAGAAGTAGTTACGCGTGGTTTTATTGATGAAGAAGCCCTTTTTATTGGAATGATAGGTCGCCAAAATTTGCCGAAGAAGAAAAAATACGATAGATAAACAAAGCTGATAACCAAAAGATATATCTTATTGAAGGATCCGCTTTTTTCGCAGTGCGAGGAAAATGGGGGGATGAGGAATCGTCTGCTTCCATATTGCATGTAGAAGCGTGCTAAAAATATCGCTTCAGGTAAGCTGTTCACCCCTGGCAGGTTTGTGATTGCTTTTCGATGGGAGCTGATCTCGTAAATATTGCGCGTGGATTCATGAAATCCGTTAGAAAATAGGTGTAAGTTAGTAAACAGTGAAATTAAATCATAATTTTTTTTCGCTGGAGAAAACTAAACGAGCAAGAATAGAAAGGGGAGAATAAGTATGAGTCGTGGTAAAAATTTTAATCACAAAGAAAAAGGACATCCTGGAAACTTACCTAATAATAGAATAAGCGAAGAGAAGGAACACAGTCGACAGTATGAACAGATTGAAGATATTGTTACACATGAAGCTTTTAAAAATCGGGAAAAAGAGGACGAGATGCCTTAATTTACTCAGCAAATTAATCGGGTGGAATACAATGGTTAGATATTTGTGGAATAATCGCTAATTAGATTGATAAAACAAGGCTTGTGTCCCATCAAAATATTTAGACTTTTAAATATTTCCCGTTCGTAAAAGTACAACTTTTTTGAACGGGTATTTTTGTTTAAAATAGGTAGATTTTACGTTCGTTAAAGTTGAGATACACTTTTGTATGCCTGTAGTTTTGTAAACATAGTGGCATCGCTCAGAACCTGCTTTTCTCCTAAAAAATCTTGATCTATTCTTATTCAAACGTTCCTTTTATTAGCGGAACCTGCTTTTCTACCATCACTTGTCCTCTTGCCATTACTGTGTCGATTGTCAATGTTTCCTTTTGCAAAAATACGATATCGGCATCCTTGCCGATTTGGATACTGCCCTTGCTCGAAAGCTTTAGCACTTGTGCGGGGTTCGTGGTGATGACCTTCAGAGCCGTTTCCAGCGGGATGCCTTCCTCTAAAACAGAATCACGCACTTCGTGATATAGCGACGATACTTTTCCTACTTGTAGGCCTGCATACTCCCCATGGCTGTTAAAGAAGGGAAGGCTTGCTTGCCCGTCTGAAGAGAAGGTGATGTGTCCGACGGGAACCCCTTCTTCAAGCATCATGCGCAAGCCCATACTGCACTTCACTTCGCCTTCCTCCAAAAATTGAGGAATGGTACTTGTGGTAAAGTCTACATATCCGCCTCGCTTCGCGTAATCAATTCCCGCCCTGAATAATTCTTCATTTCGATTGATATGTGTCGGATGGAGCTGCCGAATCGGAATGTCGGTTTTATCTGCAATTTCATGCAGCAAGGAAAGCTTTCCATCTCCGTCCCCTACATGAACTTCTAATATCCCAGCTTTTCCTGACAGGATACCGCCATTGCGTGCCGCAGCGGCGACTTTAGTCAGTTCCTCAAATGTGGGTTCTGATGATCTATGGTCGGAGATTGCAATCTCTCCAACACCGATAATTTTATCGATTAAAATAATATCGTCTTCGATTTTTCCCGTCAATGTTTTTACTGGCACTTGATAGGAGCCTGTATGAATAAAGCAGGAAATCCCCTCTTCTTCAAGCGCCCGCGCCTTGGCAAGAAGGCTTTCCATTCTACGGGTAGTTCCGTCCGTACCAAGTAAGCCGACCAGCGTTGTAATACCTGAAGTAGTAATATCAGTGAGCATCAGCTCGGGGGTGCGGGTTTTGAATCCGCCCTCGCCCCCTCCACCGATAATATGAACATGTGAATCTATAAAACCCGGAACAACCAAAAGATTAGTCGCATCAATGATTTGTATAGGGGCAAAGTTGTCAGGAATCTCGATTCTGTCATCTATAAATGCGATTTTATCGTTAGTAATCAATATGTCTTTCCGTCCTAAGTAATTGGGTGAGTATATCTCGCCATTTTTAATTAAAGTAAGCAATTCGGTTCTCCTCCTGTAAATACTGTTTCTTTCTTGTAAATACTGCTATCAGAATGGACCATACCCGATGAAGTGGGCTATGATAACAGCTATTAACCCGATGAGATATTGAATGAGCACCAGCGGTAAAATCCACTTCGCCCACTTTGTCCAAGGAATGCCTGCGATTGCTAATCCCGCCATTAAGGTGGTAGCGGTCGGGAAAATCATATTTCCGATTCCGTCCGCAAAAGAGAAAGACAACACTGCAGTTTGGCGCGTAATATCCAATAAGTCTGCGAGCGGCACCATAATTGGCATTGTCAGCATCGCATGACCGGTGCCGGACGCTAGTATAAAATGAATTAGAGTTTGGAAGCTGTACATGCCGGCAACGCTTAAAAAGGCCGGGATATGCTGGATAGATTCAGCTACTTGATGCAACATAGGGTCGACGATATGGCCCTCATTCAATACGACAAGAATGGCACGTGATACGCCGATTATCAAAGCGCCGCCGAGCAAGGCAGCAGATCCATTAGTAAAGGAGTTGACAATGTGATCTGCAGACAGTTTTCCGATGATTCCAATTACGATTGTCAATACAATGAATAAGGCAGCGATTTCTGTCATGTACCATTGGAACTTGATGACTCCAAACGCCAAGACGATATAGTTAATTAAAAAAGCTACTAAGATGAGCTTATGTCTCGCTGTTAACTTCGCACTTGATTGCAGCAGGTTTTTCGCTTCTTCTTTTGTATATTTTCCGTAGATTCCTATAGAAGGATTTGTCTTTACTTTCATTGCGTAACGATAGATATAAAGAACGGAAACCAGATAGACAATAACAAATAAAATAAGGCGGAACCCTATGCCTGAGAACATCGGCAATTCTGCGATTCCTTGGGCAAGTCCAACTGTGAATGGATTCATGACGGCAGTCGTAAATCCTGACATTACCCCTACTATGACAATGGCGGTTCCTGTAATTGTATCGAATCCCAGAGCCAACGCCAGAGGAATGATAAGTGGAAGGTAAGCCAGTGTTTCTTCTGCCATCCCCATTAAGGAGCCGCCTACAGCGAAAAACAGCATCACGACAGGAATCAATAGCTTTTCACGCGTCGCCAACTTCCGAGCCATTGTCCCGATAAGCACATCAACCGTACCTGTTGCTCTTAAAACACCGAAAAACCCTCCGATAATCAATAAGAAAAAGATAATATTTCCGGCTTCTACCATTCCTGTGTGAATAGCTTTTATCATATCGAACAATCCGACCGGTGCAGATTCTATCCATTTAAAAGAATTGGCGTCTACAGTTGCTCGTCCATCCGCTTCAATCCTTGCATATTCCCCAGCCGGCAAAATGTAAGTGAATAGAGTTGCTATTGCGAGAATGCAGAGCAGTAATACAAAAACATTGATTTTTCTCTCTTTTTTTCCCGCTGTTCCAAGCGAAACAATCTTTTCTTGTGATTGGCTCATACGTGTCTCTCCTTTGTCTTTAAAATAAATGCATGGAACTAAAACGCTTACAAAATAATTCCGGCCTAGAGACTATCAACTTTTTTTCTCGTATTCTGCTGTTTTCCTCCTTTTCAAATCCATAGGCACTTCACTGATTTTTATATGCAAAATCTGTGCCAATATTGGTAGATTGATTTTTATGAAAACTTTAGGGTTGGGTTATAGTTTAAGGTCATTATTGGTTCTTTTTGGTGATATAATAGAACCAATTTAAAGACAGGTAGGTGTTTTTATGTCGAAATCCTCACTTACTCTTATAGCGGGAAGTGCAAAAACAAAGCAAGCCTTGCAGGAACAGCTGGAACAATTGCTGGGAGACTATGTTCATGTTAAAAGCCATGCTACCGATGAGGGAATGCCACAGTCACTGGAAGATAGAATTATCTTGTATTCATCAGATACCGCTTATGATAATTCAAATGAAATGTATAGCGTAAATGCCGAGAAAATAATTGTGGGAAAGAGAACAGTTAATCATGAATACATTGACAAACTTTTAAGAATACCTGATGGTTCAGCAGTTTTGGTGGTGAATGATGATGATGATGCCACTATAAGTCTTATTGAATCCTTATATCAGCTTGGTGTCGATCATGTTCAATTTATCCCATTTCGGAAGGGGATATTGTTTTATGAGGATGTCCAAATTGCCGTTTCACCAGGGGAAATACATCTGTGCCCCTCTTACATAAAAGAAGTAATCGATATAGGCGTTCGTCTTTTTGATATAACAACAATTCTGGAAGTTGTAGAATGCTGCGGTTTGAACAAGGATATATCCTCTAAGATTTCAGAAAGGTATATTAGCAATATCATTGAATTACAACGTAAGCTGTTATTTGCGGAGCGGGATGCCAAGCAGATGAGCGAGCACATCCAAAATGTGTTGGGAACTGTCGATGATGGAATATTGGTCGTTAATGAGGAAGGACGGATTACGGTATTCAATAATCGGCTTGCGGCATTGTTTCATGTGGATGCACAAGATGTGGTTAATAAGTATTTAGAGCATGTAATGAATCGCCGGGATATTACCGATTTCATCATGGACGGTAGGGATGAAAGCAAGTTCTTCGACATAAACGGCGTGGACGTCGTAATTTTTCGGTTGCAAATGATGAAAGAAAATACAATTGTCGTAACCTTCAAGAGTGTACATCAAGCCTTTGAAATAGAAAAGACAGCACAAAGAGAAATGAGGAATAAAGGATTTTATACGAAATACTGCTTTGATGATATTATCGGTGAGGATGATGTAATGAAAGATCGTAAGCAGATTGCTAAGAAGCTTGCCTTGTCAGAGCATCCGATTTTGATTCAGGGTGAGACAGGAACAGGAAAAGAACTGTTTGCTCATGCTATTCATGAACATTCATTGCGAAAAAACGGGCCATTTCTGGCTGTGAACTGTAGCGCATTAACAGAAACTTTACTTGAAAGCGAATTGTTCGGCTACGAAGAGGGAACATTTACAGGAGCGCAAAGGGGAGGCAAGAAAGGTTTATTTGAATTGGCGGATAACGGGACTATCTTTTTGGATGAAATTGGCGACATAAGTCTCACAGTTCAATCACATCTGCTGCGCGTTTTGCAGGAGGGGGAAATCCGCAGAATTGGCGGCAGAAGAATTATACCCATTAATGTTCGAGTGATTACTGCAACGAATAAAGATCTTCAAGGAAAGATGCGTGACGGTTCATTCAGAACAGACTTGTTTTACCGGCTGAATGTACTCAATCTCTACATTCCGTCACTCAATGAGAGAAGAGCGGATATTCCGCTTTTGATAAAGCATCTCATCACAAAGAGTGGGAAGTGGGTAAAGGTAGAGCAAGACGTACTGGAGTATTTCATGCAATATAATTGGCCCGGCAACATAAGGGAACTGAAAAGCACAATTGATTACATGCTGACGGTTTGTGAGGGAAATGTTGTGACGAAAAGAGACCTTCCGTTCATGCACGGACAAGCGGGAGACAGTGTGACGTCCGAATATTCCGCATGTGAAAGTATGCTGGAAATGCAGGAGCGTGCTTTCATCTTGGAAGTAATCAAGCAATACAATGAAAAAGGAAAAACGGCGAGCAGAGAGCTAATATCAAGTCAAAGCAAAGAATCGGACTTTGTCTTGTCCCCTCAGCAGGTCCGTCGCCGCTTGGATATTTTAGAAGGCGAAGGATTTGTGGTCAAAGGTAGAGGACGGGCCGGCACGAAGATAACTGCTGCCGGAATAGAGTATTTATATTTTCTTAAGTCGAAGTGTTCAGTGTAGTGCTAAAGAAAAATGATTCCTGCATGTTGCTTTTGGATGAAAATGAGATAAACATCCATTAATTGATTGAGTTGGATATAACGATAGGCAGTGCAAATGAGATAGACATGAATCATAATTTAAAGGGACTGAGGCGTTTTGCTAAGAGAAAGCTGGCGTCAGTTGCCCTATACGATTTATGGCTGATGAGTTTAAGTCAGCGCAAGTATTAGGGGAATTCTCGTTGCAAGTAAAGGTCCGTCCTTTTGCTAGGGGAGAGTAAAAATCAGATGCTTCGGGGTTTCCTTTCCATAATATCAACACAATATAGTCAGGATGGAATTCTAAGACATTGGAAACTCAATTTTTTGATTCCATAAGTCTTATTTTGAAAAATTTGATATCTAAGAAATGTTGTAGAACGTGTCATTGCTTGATCAAAAAACGAGTACGATCCATGTTAGGATTGAAACCCTTTCGAGGGAAAACCTAAAAAAATAGCTTGGGGGACATCTCCAATATGTATTAATTATTTATATATCTCCTTCTTCTAGTTTTTTGTTTAAAACCATATAATCATTCTTGTTAAAGGATATCGTTACTCTATCTAGTCTATCTCCATTTGGATATAAAAATAATTGTTGATTGAATTTTATACCTAAAGGTACGACTGTTTGATAAATAAGATTTAAAATTTTAAAACATTCTAAATCTACTCCTTCTTTCAAATGATTTTTAACATGAATAATTACTACATCTTCAATATTTTCAAATCTAGGTTTTCGGGGAGAAATATTTTGAGCTTTACAAAGTCTTTTTAATAGATTTTGATAATAATCATGATTTTGTTTCAAATAAACCACCTCACATTTCATTTTATGTTATATAATTATATAATAAAAATACATAATATAGAAATATAGGGTAATTTTGTGAAAAAATATTATTTTATCAACACTTTGCATCCTTTTTTCTTTAGTTTTAGTTACTCCAACATTTGCAAGTGAAACATAAAACAACTTTTTCAACTTCGTGATTTCCTTTCCCAATTAAAATAGATATTTCACAAAAGCAAAAAAACTTCGCAAAAAAGAAATACGATGATTTCTTCATGCCAAGTTCCATTCTATACACTAATAACTAAATTGGATTCTTGTTTTATTTACTTGAGTATTCTAAAGTAACTCAAATATCTAGTAATTGAAAATTTCAAAATAATAATTCAAAAATCTTCAGATGAATTATACTTTTTTTCGGCCCGTATTTGTTCTATTCTTTCGGAAACAATTCTGAACATAAGATGCAGTGATACTCTTTTTTCTAATTCCAATTTAGGTATTTATAAATGTAAATCAGTCATTAAAGGCTGTGTTATCTGAAACTTCAGAATCGCCTAAAGTATAGCTATTGAATAAATAGTTGTCAACATCGTTATGTATGCGCTCACATGAGTATGGTCATATACAGATTGACAACTTATGTATCCTAAAGTATATACTTATTGAGTCTTAGGGAAAATAAAGGGGAGGGACATCTATGAATAATCAAGTTAGCCAGATCAATAATTTTTCTATGGGGAAATTAACTTCTTTATTGGTTCTCATGCATAATACTGAAATGGTAAAAGAAATTGAACAAGAACTTATATCTAGAGGGTGTCAGTATACAGTTGGAAAAGTTGGTGCCATGGATTTATCTAAAGTAGTTTCCGCGATTGAGACGAGTGCTAAAACAAACAATGTAATAAATTCTAATTCGTATAGAGAGGTTCATGCTCTTTATCATGCAATATTAGAGGCGATGCAAGGAGTAAGCAGAGGAACCCTACAATTAGGCGATATTTTGCGTACTGTTGGTTTAACATTTTCAATTGTTAGAGGAAATATTGACTTTTCTGGATACAATGGAGAATGGATTAGTGTATTTGTATATGGAACTATAGGTGCTCCAAAAAAAGGATTCGAACATGATGCATTAGGATTTGGATTTAATCATATATAAAAAAACGACCCAAATTATTTAAGTTTCAAATAATTTTTAATATTTTTAGAAAAACAATTGACAAAACATTCAGATAAGGCGATACTCTTATTAGGTGCCATACTAGTTATACTTTAAGTCGTACACCTTAAAGTATATAGTCATTTAGGTTTTATAGTTATTTAGGATTGATTTCAATGTTTAAACTTATAGTTAAAGCCCATAGTTAATAGATTATAGGGGGCTATATCAAAAGAGGAATACATTTCTCTTTTGATATAGCCCCTTTTATTTTCAAAAAGTAAGGTGATTTTATTATATAAAGGAGTGATGATAATGTTTATTCAAATAGACGGGAATTCATTAACGTATGATCAAATTCATCAAGTTATTCATGAGGGTTATTCCGTTAAAATTAGTAGTGATGCTCTAGAAAATATAAAGAAAAGCAGAAATATAGTTGAGGAAAGTATTATCAACAACAAAGTAATCTATGGTGTTAACACAGGATTTGGGAAATTTAGTGATACGGTAATTTCAAAGGATGATTTAGCTGACTTACAAATCAATTTAATTCGAAGTCATGCTTGTGCCCTTGGGGAGCCATTTTCTTTGGAGGTAAGCAAAGTTATGCTGCTTCTCAGAGCGAATGCATTAGCAAAAGGATTTTCAGGCATTCGTCTGGAAACTCTGCAGTTACTAATTGATTGTTTAAATCACAATATTGCTCCTGTTATTCCAAGTCAAGGGTCATTAGGAGCAAGTGGTGATTTGGCTCCTTTATCACATCTAGCATTACTATTAGTTGGAGAAGGCGAAGCTATTTACAATGGTGAAAAAATGCCAGGGGGAGAAGCACTAAAGCAAGCAGGTCTTGAACCGATAAAATTACAAGCAAAAGAAGGCCTAGCTTTAATAAATGGAACTCAAGCTATGACAGCTGTGGGTGTAGTTGCATATATGGAAGCTCAAGAGCTTGCTGATCTTGCAGATGGTATAGCTGCGTTAACATTAGAAGGCCTTCAAGGAATTGTTGACGCTTTCACTCCAGAATCTCATTCAGTAAGACCTTATCCAGAACAGCAAAAAGTAGCTGGAAGAATTCTTTCTTATCTTGAAGGTAGTCAATTAACAACCACTCAGGGACAAATTCGAGTACAAGACGCTTATTCATTACGATGCATACCACAAGTACATGGTGCTGTTCAACAAGTTTTAAATTATGTAAAAGAGAAACTAACCATTGAAATAAACTCGGCAACGGATAATCCATTAATATTCTCAGATAGTGGAAAGGTTATCTCTGGAGGCAACTTCCATGGCCAACCGATTGCTTTCGCAATGGACTTTCTTGGTATAGCAATGTCAGAAATAGCAAGTATTTCTGAAAGACGAATTGAACGATTGGTAAACCCTCAACTAAATGATTTACCAGCATTTTTAAGTCCAGATCCTGGTCTTCAATCAGGTTTAATGATTACCCAATATGCTGCTGCATCATTAGTTTCAGAGAATAAAACATTAGCTCATCCTTCTAGTGTAGATTCTATTCCATCCTCAGCTAACCAAGAGGACCATGTGAGCATGGGGACAACGGCTGCACGTCATGCTTACCAAATTATTCAGAATAGTCGTAAAGTCCTTGCTATAGAAGCCATTTGTGCTGCTCAAGCTGCAGATTTTAGAGGCTCAAATAAGTTAGCACCTGAGACAAAAAGAGTTTATTCAAAAATAAGAGAAGCTGTTCCAACTATTACACAAGATCGTATCTTCTCACTTGATATTGAAAGATTAGCTAAGTTACTAAAAGAGGACGTACGGGAAGTTAATTATCAATTGATGCATTAATAAAATTACATGGATATTTTTTTTATAGGGTTTCTCAAAGGGTAATTATGACACCTAAACATAAAATTTATAAAAAATGATGCTTTTTATGAATTGTGTCTCAGTATAGTTTTTTCTAAGAAATTATTAGTTTCTATAAATTCAAAGAATCTAGTTTCAGATATTTTCATGTTAATAGGGGAGGAAATATAAATGAAAACTGAACAAAGAGTAATTAGAGCACCTCGTGGAAAAGAACTAAACACTAAAGGGTGGGTGCAAGAAGCTGTTCTTCGTATGTTAATGAACAATTTAGATCCAGAAGTAGCAGAACATCCAGAAAAGCTAGTTGTATACGGAGGAATCGGAAAGGCTGCACGTAACTGGGAAGCATTTGATCGTATCGTGTCAACTTTAAAAGACTTAGAAGAAAATGAAACTTTATTAGTGCAATCAGGAAAACCTGTTGCTGTTTTCAAAACCCATAAAGATGCACCACGTGTCCTGTTAGCTAATTCAAATATTGTGCCAGCATTTGCTAATTGGGATAAATTCCATGAACTTGATAAAAAAGGATTAATGATGTACGGCCAAATGACGGCAGGAAGTTGGATCTACATTGGAAGTCAAGGAATTGTACAAGGTACGTATGAAACGTTTGCTGAATGTGCGAATCAACATTTTAATGGCGATCTAGCAGGTACTATTACCGTAACAGCAGGGTTGGGAGGCATGGGAGGAGCTCAGCCTCTAGCAGTTACGATGGCAGGCGGCGTAGTGATTGGCATTGATGTCGATCGATCACGCATCGAAAAACGGATTGAAACTCGTTATTGTGACGTCGTGTTAGAAAACTTAGATGAAGCGATTGCGTTAGCTGAAGAAGCAAAGGATGCAGGTAGACCTCTTTCGATTGGTTTAGTAGGGAATGCGGCCGAAGTTCTTCCAGAAATGCTTAAACGTAACTTTATCCCAGACATTGTGACAGATCAAACTTCTGCACATGATCCGCTAAACGGTTATTTACCAGTAGGGTTTACTTTAGAGCAAGGGGAAATTTTACGTAACAACAATTCAGAAGAGTATGTAAAAAAATCAAAAGCAAGTATGGCTCAACACGTGCAAGCCATTTTAGATATGCAAAAAAGAGGTTCAATCGCTTTCGATTACGGCAATAATATTCGTCAAGTAGCGCTTGATGAAGGAGTGAAGGATGCGTTCGATTTTCCAGGATTTGTGCCAGCCTATATCCGTCCTCAATTTTGTGAAGGAAAAGGACCTTTCCGATGGGTTGCCTTATCAGGAGATCCAGAAGATATTTACAAAACAGATGAAGTGATTCTACGCGAATTCTCATATAATACGCATCTTTGTAACTGGATCAAAATGGCGAGAGAAAAAATTGAGTTCCAAGGATTACCAGCACGTATTTGTTGGTTAGGTTATGGAGAACGAGCAAGATTCGGGAAAATTATTAATGACATGGTTGCATCTGGAGAGCTTTCAGCACCTATCGTCATTGGAAGAGACCATTTAGATGCCGGTTCTGTTGCTTCACCAAATCGTGAAACAGAAGCAATGAAAGACGGAAGTGATGCTGTATCAGATTGGCCTATTTTAAATGCATTAGTGAATACAGCAGCAGGAGCAAGTTGGGTATCTGTTCACCACGGTGGTGGTGTGGGTATGGGTTATTCTCTTCACGCTGGTATGGTAGTTGTAGCAGATGGAACGGAAGATGCTGCACAACGTCTGGAACGTGTCTTAACAACAGACCCTGGTATGGGTGTTGTTCGTCATGTTGACGCAGGCTATGATTTAGCGATTCAAACTGCAAAAGAAAAGGGTATGAACATTCCATCATTAGATTAAGAGGAGTGAAAGCATCGTGAAATCAATTACGTATATTAAACGTGCATCGCAAGTGGTGACGGTTAAGGGTGGCAGTAAGGAACCTAAGCGTGGCCAAGCCATGTCAGACATCGGTATCATTGAAAACGGAAGCGTTATTATAGAGGGTGGAACGATTACATTTGTTGGGTCAGATGTCGAAGCTGAACAATATATTTCAACTATAGATGGAAAAGTATCAACGATTGACGCCTCGGGGAAAGTCCTAACCCCGGGGTTGATCGATCCCCATACACATCTTGTATTTGCCGGAAGCCGTGAAAAAGAACTAGAAATGCGGTTAAACGGAGCGAAGTATATTGATATTTTAAAAGCCGGTGGAGGTATCCTTCAGACCACAACAAGTACAAGAGAAGCATCCGAAGAACAATTAATTGAAGAATCGTTGAAACGGTTGAATCGTTTTTTACAATATGGTGTTACGACTGTTGAATCTAAAAGTGGGTATGGATTGACACTTGAAGATGAATTGAAACAGCTTCGAGCAACGAAAAGGCTGAACGAGCAGCATCCAATTGACCTTGTTTCTACTTTTATGGGAGCTCATGCTATTCCGGTTGATTATAAGGAAAACCCAGATGAGTTTGTGCGTCTTGTGATCGAAGAAATGATTCCAAAGGTTGCCGAAGAAAACCTAGCTGAGTTTTGTGATGTTTTTTGTGAAGAAGGAGTCTTTACGATAGAGCAGTCTGAGCGAATTCTTGAGGCAGGAAAGAACTTCGGATTAAAGCCTAAAATACACGCTGATGAAATTGTCCAATTTGGTGGGGCTGAACTTGCAGCAAAGGTGGGAGCTGTTTCAGCAGATCACTTATTACAAGCTTCTACTGAAGGAATTAAGCAAATGGCTGAAAGTGGAGTGATTGCTGTCTTATTACCAGGAACTGCTTTCTTTCTTATGGAAAAGCCTGCAGATGCAAGAAAAATGATCGAATCCGGTGTACCTGTTACTCTTTCGACAGATCGCAATCCAGGATCATCTCCTACTGAGTCATTACCATTTGTCATGAACTTAGCATGTTTGACGATGAAAATGACACCAGCAGAAGTTTTAACGGCTTGTACGATTAATGCAGCTCATGCAATTGGAAGAGCTGATCAAATCGGAAGTATCGAAGTAGGAAAAAAGGCAGATCTTGTTTTATTTGATGCACCAAATTACCAAACGTTACAGTATAACTATGCAGTAAATCTAGTTGATACTGTTCTTAAAAGTGGAAAAGTGATCGTAGAAGGTGGAATTCTGCAAAACGTGCCCGTATCCACAACATAATTGCCCTTCTTTTCATTGACTGCGCTTGCCATTAGTTAGAACCGTATCATATTGAATAGGATACGGTTTTAACTAATTTATCTGTTTTAGCTTTAGGGTTTTATTCGTTTAAATAACTTATTGTACTAGGCGGATCACAAGGGCGTGAAACAGCTACCGCTAAAGGAGTCACTATTTGTATTGAAGAAGCAGCCAAGAGAAAAGGGATTGAGTTAAAAGGTGCACGTGTTACAAATGTATTCAATGCTATTAATATAGAAGTATCTGTTTCTTCATAAAAAGTAAAAACGAACTTCTAAAAGTGTAAGTTCGTTTTTTTTTGCCTGAGCGCTCTTTAGCTTCAAAACTCTTGCTTCATCTTCCATATTACACGCACAGAAATAACTACTTCACTTCATTGTTATTGATTCGTTTTTTATTTTCGGCCTTGAGTCTAACTTAGCCGACTCTTCTTTATGACTAGACGAAGGAGTGTAGGCAAGTAGTTGTTCTGGAGACACATAGGCGGATGAGGTCCATTGTGCACCCCTAAAGACCCTCTCAATACCCACTAGATTTATTTAACAGTGACCGCAAAGCGTCCCCATCGCTTGTGGGACAATTTCATTTTTTTAAAAAAGTTTGCAGGAAATTACTTTTGACGTTTCGGTAACGGCTTGAACCGTTGATAGATAAGGGTTTACAGAGGGTAGGTGGCCCTTTTATATGGGGCACCATTCTAACATGCATACGCTAGTTTTCCGCCCCACGTCATTTGAATTTCTATTCATTCTTTGTTAAGGTAATTAAGTACTTCAGGGGTTATATGTTTAGTCAAGTGCAAAGACTAAAGAAAACTCTAAGTGAAAAACCATTTATATTTCAGTTGGTATATGCTGTGTCTGCTAGTTTCCTCAGTTATAATTGTACCTCTTTTCCCTACTTGAAATGCTCAATTTATTAGACACATATTGAATTACTTATGGGAATATAAATTTTTTTCCTATGCGCTTTATGTTAAGTGAAAGCGTCACTTCCTCCTTTGTTTAGGTTATGAAGTACTTCAGGGGTTAGATGTTTAGTCCATTGATTGGATCAAAGAAAACTCTAAGTGAAAATCATTTATATTTCAGTTGGTATATGCTGTGCCTGCTAGTTTCCCCAGATGTGATTACACCTCTTTTCCCTACTTAAAATGCTCAATTAATCACACATATATGTTTCAAGCAATATACTTATGGGAATTATAAATTATTTTTTCGCACTTTGTGTCTAGTGCAAGCTGGCGATCATTAAACTGAGTCAAGTCCGCTTTTTTTTAAGAAAACTGATACGGGACAGAGAAAAATATAGGACGTATCGTTTATAGCCATTTTCATTTATTTCAAGGTACTTATGTTTTTATATTGATTACTCGCATAAAACGGGGGAATTCAGCAAAACTGAATATCATATGGGCAAATATTAGAATGAGGTGACTCGATGAAGCCGTATGTAGAAGTCAGAAATGTCTCGAAAATATTTGGCAAATCTCCAAAAGCAGCGACAGATTTATTGATGCAGGGTAAAACAAAGAAAGAAATATTGAAAGAAACAGGACAAACAGTCGGTGTTAATAATGTCAATTTTGAAATTTACCCTGGTGAAATTTTTGTCATTATGGGGCTGTCCGGAAGTGGGAAGTCAACTTTAATCCGCATGTTTAATCGTTTGATTGATCCAACAATTGGAGAAATCTTAATTGGGAATGAAGATATCGTGAAGATGAACGCTGCCCGATTAAGAGAAGTCAGGCAAAAGAAAATAAGCATGGTCTTCCAGAACTTTGCTTTATTTCCGCATAAAACGATATTGGAAAACGCTGAGTTTGGGCTCGAAATTCAAAAAGTAGATCCAACAAAACGTCAAGAAAAAGCGATGAAGGCTCTTGAAGCCGTTGGATTAAAAGGCTACGAAAATCAGCTTCCATCACAGCTTAGTGGCGGAATGCAACAAAGGGTTGGGTTAGCTCGGGCACTCGCAAGCGATACTGATATTCTATTGATGGATGAAGCCTTCAGTGCTCTTGATCCATTAATACGTAAAGATATGCAGGATGAATTGCTGGAAATCCAAGATCAGTACAAAAAAACGATCATTTTCATTACCCATGATCTTGATGAAGCATTAAGAATTGGAGATAGAATTGCTCTAATGAAAGATGGAAGTGTGATTCAATTGGGAACACCTGAACAAATCATGATGAATCCAGCCAATGAATTTGTCGAGAAGTTCGTTGAAGATGTTGATCTATCTAAGGTACTTACAGCCTCTCATGTGATGATACGGCCGGAGAAGATCGCAGTAGACAGAGGTCCGAGGGTTGCGCTGGAAATTATGCGTAAACAAGGGTATTCCAGCATTTTTGTTGTGGATAGAAAGAAGAAGTTATTGGGGGCCGTGACTGCTGAACAGGCTCGTCAGGCAATGAGCAATAACCAATCGATTTCTGAAGTAATGACAACTGATATCCCAACTGTTAAAGAGGATGAATTGCTTGGAAACCTTATGGATGTGATGGCAACTTCAAGTCTGCCAATATCAGTCATTGATGATGAGAATAGAATTAAAGGAATTCTTCTTCGTGGGGCCGTAATTGGCGCTTTAGCAGGTAATAAAGATTCCTTGAATGAAATGGAGAGTGAATAATTCAATGAATATTCCGAAAATCCCACTGGGAGCTTGGGTCGATTCTTTAGTGGATTGGATAACTATTGTATTTGCTGGATTATTTACACTTATTACGAATGGGATTGAGGGTCTATTGGATATCCTGGTCGATGTAATGAGTGCGGGACCATCCATCGTGTTAATCATCGTCCTAACCCTTCTGGTTACCTATACAAGCAGATGGCCATTAGGGATATTTACTTTTATTAGCTTACTATTAATCGATAATCTTGGTTATTGGGAATCGAGCATTCAAACACTGGCTATCGTTATATTGTCAGGATTCCTAACCATCCTTATAGGGATACCGATCGGAATATGGTGTGCCCAAAATAAAACGGTGCGCAAGGTCGTTACCCCAATCTTGGATTTCATGCAAACGATGCCTGCATTCGTTTATTTGATTCCTTCGATATTATTCTTTGGAATAGGGGTAGTGCCGGGGATCATTGCGTCATTCATTTTCGCAATCGCACCGACGATCCGTATGACCAATCTTGGGATTCAGGAAGTGCCCAATGATTTGATCGAGGCATCGGATGCTTTTGGTTCGACCAGCAGCCAAAAGTTATTCAAGGTACAAATACCATTGGCTACTCCAACAATCATGGCAGGCGTTAACCAAAGCATCATGCTGGCACTATCCATGGTAGTTACAGCTTCATTGGTTGGAGCACCCGGACTTGGGGCGGATGTCTACCGGGCTGTTAGCCAAATAAATGTTGGGCAAGGATTTGAAGCAGGTTTATCCATCGTGATCATTGCAATCATACTCGATCGTATCACGCAAAACCTTCGTAAACCAGCTTACGAACATATCGTTAGCCGGAAAATCATTTTTACAATACTGGCCCTACTAGTTGTGGGTACTGCACTATTCAGTACTTTTACAAAAGATACGGCTGTAAAAGGGGATAAAAATAGTTTTGCTGCCAAAGCCAATTATGAAATCATCGGAATTGAACCTGGAGCAGGATTGATGAAGTTGACTAAAACGGCTATAGATGATTATAAGCTGGATGATTGGAAGTTGGTTGAAGGGTCTTCAGCGGCAATGGTTGCTGAATTGAAAAAAGCGATTGATAAAAAAGAACCAATCGTGGTTACAGGATGGTCACCGCATTGGATGTTCTCGAAATATGACTTGAAATATCTCGAAGATCCGAATGAATCCTTTGGCGGGGCTGAAAATATTAACTCGATTGCCAGAAAAGGCCTTGAGCAAGATGCCCCAGGCGCTTATAAAATTCTTGATCAATTCTTCTGGGATACTAAAGATATGGAAGATGTAATGGTCAAAGTTACTGAAGGTATGTCTCCTTCAGAAGCAGCAGAAAAATGGATAAAAGAAAATCAGGACAAAGTATCCGAATGGACCAAAGGTGCTGAATCAGGAAATGGTGAAAAAATCAAACTGGTTTATGTTGCATGGGACACTGAAATTGCCAGCACAAATGTGATTGGCAAGGTTCTGGAACAGAATGGTTATGACGTAACATTAAGTCAAGTTGAAGTCGGACCAATGTTTGCCGGCGTTGCAAACGGAAGTGCGGACGCAATGGTGGCTGCATGGCTCCCGGGTACACATCTTGAATACTATAATAAGTATAAAGATGACATGGTTGACCTTGGACCAAATCTAAAAGGAACAAAAAATGGTCTGGTCGTACCAGATTATGTCGATATTGATTCAATTGAAGATTTGAAATAAGAAAAAACGAGGGATTTTCGGACATGAAAATTCCTCGTTTTTTTTGTGATAAAAATGTTTTAGGGAGGAAGTGAGCCTAAAATGTTGAATTAAAAGAGTTTAAACTTTAATAATTACATGCACTAATTAATGATTGCTGGCTAAAGGGAAGTGTATAAAGAGAAAAAGAATAAACGAATCCTAATTAATAGAAACAAATTTATTTTTCAATTCCTCTTCAGATACCACGATTTTACCTCGCAAATCTTCGGAAAGTAATACATAGCTTTTCACTCCTATGAACTCTGAATCGGAAATAATAAAGAACTTTGTTCCCTTTTTGTACGTAGAAGGATAATCTTCAATTAACTTTAACATCTTCATCTTTTTTCCACCTTGAATATCCATTAACTAATTAGAATGTAACAACTTTCTTTATACTGGTAACCTCATATTATCTATCTATTTATAGCCTTCAACTATTTGGCCTATTTTAAAAATGAAATCACGGATATTGAATTTAAATAAATATCTTTGAATTAATAATCCAATATAAGTATTTACTAGTCAAGAATACATTTAAGTAAATATCTTTAAATATTTTAAGAAATCAGATGAAAACCGGCAAGGTGAGGTTCACCAACTGGATCACCCAACAAGGTTGTACCATTTTGGATCATTTCTTTCATGTATTTACTGCTAAATTGTGGGGATTATCTGTTTTTCTTTTTAATTGTCTATTATAAATATTCTTAAACTTTCCGTGGAATAACCTTTAATTGAATGCTAAAATTTAGTTGGAAAACCGGTTTCTCTAATACATAAGAAAAGAAAAAATGGGATGTAACGGATGTAGATGTATCCAATCACTAGGGTGCTTCCAAAGTAACTGTATTGTAAGATCCAGTGTTTGTATAAGAAATTTTGTCAACGGTACTATCATCGTAATCCGTTTAAAAAGAAAGTGGGAAAATATATGAAACCAATAATATTTGATGTTGATACTGGGGTTGATGATGCCTTAGCGATGGCATACGCATTAAACTCTCCTGAATTGGACGTGCTAGGCTTTACAACTTGCTTTGGTAACGTGTCCGTAGCTGAATCGACTCGTAATACGCTGGCAGTTTTGGAAAAGGTAGAAAAGAATATTCCTGTTTATAAAGGAGCCAATCAAACATTGGTGCGTGGAATGAAGAAAAAGTATCCAAAGCATGTTCATGGAGAAGACGGTTTAGGAAATACACTTAAGAATGAACCAACTATTCAAGCATCACCGGGAAATGCAACCGATTTTATAATCAATCAGGTGAAAAGTCGCCCTCATGAAATAACGATTATTGCAGTTGGACCATTAACTAACATCGCTTTGGCCATTAAAAAAGCACCAGAAATTATTTCACTTGTTAAAGAGGTAGTGATAATGGGTGGTGCAGTAAAAGTACCAGGCAACGTAACGCCGTACGCTGAAGCCAATATCGTATCTGATCCTGAATCAGCTGATTATTTGTTTTCCTCAGGGATACCAGTCACCGTTGTGGGACTTGATGTAACACATCAAACGTTTTTACTAAGATCAAAGCTTGATGAATGGCGTTCGACTGGAAAAGGGACTGCCCAATTCTTTGCAGAAATGACCGAATTTTATATGAAGTCTTATGAAACTTTCAATCCAGGTATTGGAGGTTGTGCTCTTCATGATCCACTCGCAGTTGGAGTTGTGATTGATCCAAGTTTTGTGACTACAGAATGGATGAACGTTAAGGTTGTGACTGAAGGAGAAGAGACAGGTAGAACAATCGGTCAACATGAAGGTGTGGCAAGGATTCGCGTCTGTACAAAAGTAGATGCAGATCGATTTGTGAAACATTTCTTGGAACGAGTTATATAAGGACATGGACTCATGATGTGAGGCTCTAGCTTTGAACTTTAAAGAATATCGATTACTCTGCATGGGGATTACTAGTTAAGAGATATGCTCCGTTTGATACTTTTCAAAGTTAGCGGTTTTAACGTTTCATATTCACCTAAGGATCGTTTTAATCAACGGCTATAGGTAATAAATCAGCATTATATTTGCTGGAAAAAGGACATCCTTTCAATTGGATGTCCTTTTTCGATTTTCTTTCTGAAATGTTTTCATGAGCAGTTTCAAAATAAACATTTTTATGATCTAGAATTGATTACAGGTAACGCACAGTATTTTTAAGAGTGCGGGTGGAGTCCAACTTAATACTACAATCTCTTTAGGGAAAACACTTAAACGATATTGGCTTTTTTGTTTTTTTAAAATTAATCAATCGTTTGATTAATAAAATAATTGGAAGGATTAGTGAAAGTCTAAGGTTACTATTTTATGGGGAAAAGAAATGTATTTTCCATAATAGTCACGTATTCATGGGCATAAAGTTTTTATACTTATAAAACATGTAAAATAGTTGGCACTCGGGTGGTCTTCTTTTTTTGGAAAAAACAACAATGTAGTATAACGGAGCCTAAATAAAAAGGAAACCATTTAACTAAAGTTAAATGGTCCTTCGAAATAAATTTCAAAACTAATGTTTTTATAAGCTGTGTTTTTACTTTCAATGAAGTTCTCACATTGCTTTAAAAGGTATGTGAATACCTGTGTTCTTAAAACAGCCATACGGCTGTTTTTTTGCTACATACCTAGAAAGGTTTTAAGAATTCCTAAAAGAAGGGCGACTGCTAAGACCCATATAAAGAATTTTTTATACATGATCATTACCTCGAATTTTTTATGATTAGATTGCATTCATCTTAGCATAAAGATGAAAGAAGAGCAGGTGGTTCGTTATTTGCAAAGGGAGACCTTAAAAGAGAAATATAAGGGATTAGCGATGGAGGGCAGCTGCTCCAGGAGAGTGTGTGGTTGTAGTGATGGACTTAGGGAAGCAGAGGTAAAAAAGGAAAGGATGATCCAAGAACTTTGGAACATCCTTCTTTCGCATTATTTAAATAAGTCTGGATAAATGGTCTTTGCTGCGAGTTCTACAGCTTCACCAATCCTTGGCCCAGGACGTGACATAATATTTTCATCAAGTAGATAGACTTGATCATTTTTCACGGCGTTGATATCTTCCCAGCCTTTACGGGATTTAATTTCATCAACAGCATCATCTGCAAAGGTAGCAGTTGTAATGATAGCATTAGGGTTTCGTTTGACAATTTCTTCATCTGAAACTTTAACCCAGCCTTTTTGGTCGGCAAAGATGTTTTCAATGCCTGCAGTTTTTAGAATTTCTTGTTGGAAGGTTTCCGCTCCTGTTGTATAGATTTCTGGAGCTGGACTAATTTCAAAATAGGTTTGTTCCTTTTCATCTAATGTTTCAATTTTTTCCTCAACACTTGTAATTTGGGTTTGGATATCTTTCACCAATTCTTCGCCTTTTTCAGCTACGCCCATGACTTCAGCAATTTGCCCAATATCCCCATATACATCATCAAAATTTGTCGCGGATTTAATAATGAATACTGGGATTCCAGCATCTTCAAGTGGTTTCATCGTCGTTTCATCACCAATGGTATAAGCAATAATGGCATCTGGTTTTAAGGAAATAATTTTCTCTGCATTGATATTCACCGAATCGGAAACATGTTCAATATCCTTTGCTTCTTCTGGATAATTATCGAAGTCGGTCACGCCAACGACCTTATCTCCCAGCCCTAGTTCAAATAAAATTTCTGTATTACTTGGTTGAAGTGAAACTACTGTTTCCGGAACTTTATCAAATTTTATTTTCTTTCCAGTATCATCGGTAACGGTATAGGCTTTGACTTCTTCTGTCTTATTAGTGTCTTTCTTTTCCTTTGCCGTCTGGTCATCCGTTACTCCACATCCGGTAAGGAAAAGGGCAAGTATCAAGGTGGAAATCCAACTAAATCGTATGCTTCTCTTCATTATTTATTCCTCCGTTTTCTTCTTCATGGGTTTGGTTGGGTATGATTTACTGATAAAAGGAATCTCCTCAATACCATGTTGCTTATTGACGTAGACAGCCATCACGAATAGAACATTTGCAAGCAAATGGGCGTAATCAAAGAGAATTTCAGGGATTTCTATTTCTAAACTAACCTTGTGTAAAGCACGGACCGACTTTTTGGCTTCACTGCGGCAAGTATGCAGAACACAGGCGGCGGTTGAACCTTGCGGAAGCACGAATGTCTCAATATGCTCTTTAACTTCTGCGACATAATGGTCGTAGATGGCACTTAGACGTTTCAGATCATTGTCGGTAATGGCCAATTTCCCACGGACTGAACCATTTAAATGATAAGCCATCGGCAACAATTCCATTAAATCTCGGTATACATCCGGAACATCCTTTGTAAGCGAGGCGGCCAAGCCAATTTGTGTCGTCAAAGAGTCGGTACGTATTTCATAATCGACGGTAGACTCGGATTCGCGCATGTATGGATAGCATAAAAAACGAAAATCCTTTTTTGCCATAACTCTTCCTCCTCTTCATAGTTAGATGAATCACCTCAGTATCGCTTTTCTCAGCAAAAGAAAAAGCCGACCAAGGGCATTGGTCGGCATCAATCACCTATGTATCTGTAACAGAAAAAGATGGAAGATTGCCGTACAATCCTCCTATCTTCCGAAGAGCATAATACGATAAAAAAGGCAGGTCTCCTGGCCCGTGCGTCATTTTACTCTAAGAACCTTCCCATTTGAACAGGATGAATGGTTATCGATGTGAATCTTTATCCTCAAACAGTGGTATTTATCTTATTTCATTAGCACTTACAGTTGCGGAAACAGCTTCGGTTTTACACCAAATTCCCTATTAAGCTGACAAGTCAGCACCTTTTTCTGCAAGGTTTATATTCACTTAGCAACAGTTTACCATACCTTTTTCCTAAAGCAGTATGAATATTTTTAGAGAAATTCGTTTATGGTTTGCGAATTATCTAGTAAACTTACAATGTAAGGTTTAATTGGATGTTAATGTAAAACGCATATCGAGTATAAAGAATATATAATAGGTGTTATATAAGAGTAATAGGGTAATCTCAGGAGGTAGAGTATGATTTATAAGCAGGTAAATCAAAAACTGGAAAAGATTTTAGGGAATATTGAAAAAGTGATTATTGGAAAACGAGATATAGCAGAACTGAGCATCGTAGCACTTCTTTCTGGGGGGCATGTTTTATTGGAGGATGTTCCTGGTGTAGGTAAGACTGTCATGGTCAGAGCACTGGCAAGATCGATAGGCGCAAACTTTAAGCGTATACAATTCACACCTGATTTACTACCTTCAGATGTAACGGGTGTTTCAATTTTCAATCCAAAGGAACAAGAATTTATTTTTAGACCAGGACCAATCATGGGCCATATTATTTTAGCCGATGAGATAAACCGGACCTCGCCGAAAACACAATCTGCCTTGCTTGAAGCAATGGAAGAGGCAAGTGTGACGGTTGATGGGGTTACAAGGGGATTGGAGAAACCCTTTTTCGTTATGGCAACACAAAATCCCATTGAGTACGAAGGAACATACCCACTTCCAGAGGCGCAATTGGATCGTTTTCTATTAAAAATGAAAATGGGCTATCCGGGTGTTGACGAAGAAATTGAGGTTTTGCATCGAGCTCAATATGCCGCACCACTTGAAGAGTTAGAATCTGTGATTACTTTAGAGGAATTAATAGCTTTACAGGAAGAGGCTAAAGCAGTGATAGTGGATGACACGATAAAGCGGTATATTGTTAATTTGGCTAATCGATCTCGTACGCATGAGAGAGTATATTTAGGGGTGAGTCCACGTGGATCGATTGCATTGATGAAGGCGGCCCAAGCTTATGCACTTTTGCAGGGCAGAGATTATGTTCTACCGGATGATGTGCAATATTTAGTACCGTTCGTGTTTGCCCACAGACTTATCCTGAAGCCAGAAGCGAATTATGAGGGAGTGGATGCTGGCATGGTGATTCACGAGATTGTCGCGACGATTCAAGTGCCTGTGAAGAGAGCTGTGACCTAATGCGGAACTTGATCAGCATCTTAAAGGAAAACATGAGTGTGATTGGCTTGTTATTACTTATAGCGATTTCCTTTTCTTTTGCGATGTTTCAAGGCGGTTTTGTCAGTTGGTTTATTTTTTATACATTTTTGCCGTTCGCTGTGTACTCTACGATTCTACTTTTTTATCCGATTAATAACATTATCGTTGAGAGAAAGGTCAGTAAAAGAGAATGCCGAGCAGGCGATTCTGTAGAAATAGCTTTAACTGTTACCCGTAAAAACAGGCTGCCTCTTTTATATTTGATGGTAGAGGAAGAGTTGCCGAAGGAATTGGAAAATAGGGGGATGCAAAGAAAAACACTTGTCTTTCCTGGTTTCAGGCATACATTCAGTATGACATATACTTTGAACAATTTGCCACGGGGTGAGCATACATTTCAAACAATCCGTTTCAGGACAGGAGACTTTTTTGGCGTCTTTGAAAAGGAAGCGACATATAGTTCACCTTTAAAAATCACTGTTTTCCCTTCATATCATGAGCTTACCTACAGAGATCTTGAGCGTGTATTCAATCAGGGACAAGTGGGATCAACAAAAAAAACACAGCGAGAACAATCAGTAGTATCTGGAGTTAGAGAGTATCAGCCAGGTGATCAGTTATCCTGGATTAACTGGAAGGCAACGGCTAGAACAAGTGAAATCATGACAAAGGAATTTGAAGTTCAGAAAAACCGTGATGTGTTTATCATACTTGATAATCAGGAATCGCTTTTCTTCGAAGAAGCAATTGTAATGACGGCTTCCTTTGTACATGCCATGTTAAAAAAAGGCATAGAGATTGGTTTCGCTAGTACGGGATCGAGGCAAATCTTACCGACTGGAGGAGGCAATAACCAGAAACGAAAGATTTTTTACCGCCTTGCTAAAGAAAAACCGAGTAGGATAACCACTTGGAACGGGATCATAAGGAAGGAAATTCTGCCGGCCAACGCAGCTGTGATTTTCATTGTCTCGGAATTAACATTAGAAAAGGTAGAAGTATTGAGTGCATTCCGCGCTAATCAAGGATTAACGTTGTTTTGTGTGAAAAACCCAGCAGACTTTACAGATGAGGAAAAAAAATCAAGAGCCGCAGCAGTATCACGGGGAATAAAGGTTTGCTTTCTTGAACAGGGGTATCTGCAACACGACAGACGAGAGGTGATGATGAAATGAATGTTTCAACCCCCTTGTTGGAAAAGTGGATGCATGTTCTTCTGTATACCTTTGGTCTGTTGTTGATCACAGAATGGTTAAGGCCTGTTGAGAGACTCACGGATACAGGGAATATTGTTGTTTTTGTTCTGTTTGTGATTTTTTCCCTACTACTGCATTATTTCCACTTCCATTGGCTAATCCGCTGTACCCTCTTAAGTGTTTATATAATGATTTCAGTACAGTTTCTTCATTCGAAAACCGCTTTATTTGAATTTTCATGGTTTAAAGGCAATCTGCTTGATTTTACAGCCAATCTATCAAATATATACGATGGCAAATGGGAGTTACTTTCAAATCCATTTCGAACTTTTCTATTTTTCTTGCTTCTTTGGCTTGTGACATATTTGATTCATTACTGGGTGATGGTGAAGCAAAGTATCTTTTTCTTTTTTATGTTAACGGTGATTTTTATATCGATACTTGATACATTTACTCCCTATGATGGTGATAAGGCAATGATAAGAATCATCATAATTGGTTTTGCAATGCTCGGTCTGCTGGCCTTGATGAGTCTGTCCATTCAGGAGCAGCTTAGGTTTTCAAGGGCTCCTATCAAGAAATGGATCTTGATCCTAACGGTGATGATTTTGATAAGTGTCCTTTTCGGTTTTGGTGCCCCTAAGTTCTCTCCACAATGGCGGGATCCAGTTCCGTATATTACTTCTTATTCAGATAAAGTGATGAAAGAAGATAGTAGTTCCACAGACAAAAGGGTGGGGTATGATGAAGATGATTCGGAACTTGGCGGATCGATAGAGCCAGATAGTTCTATTGTCTTTTATAACAATGCTCCTGCAGGTCATTACTGGAAAGTGGAGAACAAAGATGTCTATACTGGAAAAGGATGGGTTTCCTTAGAGGGAATAGACTTTTTTACTTTTTCTAACGGCCAGGAAATGACTTCGTTAAATACTTACGATATTCCGGAGATAGTAAAAGCAGATGAAATGTCAGCGAGAGTATCCATGATGGAATTGTATTCTCATATTCTTCATCCGCAGTCAGGTTATTTAAAAAAGGTCAAGGGTAAAAAAGGAAAAGAGTTCAAGTTTTATAAGGATATGGACAAAATCATATCCGAAAAGGAAGACGGCGAAAGCCTTCTATTGAAAGAATATGAAATGACCTATGATATGCCGAGGTTTGATATGGCTAAGCTAAGGAAGGTCACAGAGCCGGATGAAACGATGGGTGTCTTAATGGATAAAAATACTCAGCTTCCAGAGGGCTTACCTAATCGAATATATGAATTGGCATCGCAGCTTACAATTAATGAAACAAATTGGTACGATAAAGCGAAAGCCATTGAAAATTATTTTGATGGTCCTGATTTTGTTTATTCAAAGGATGATGTTGCGTATCCGGAGGCAAATCAAGATTATGTCGATCAATTTTTATTCGAGACCCAGATTGGATATTGCGACAACTATTCAACTGCAATGGTCGTCTTACTACGTGCCGCCAATATACCGGCTAGGTGGGTAAAGGGTTATACTGAAGGAGAAAAATCAATTTATAAGGGTGAATCCGTTTATAAGGTAACGAATAATAATGCTCATTCCTGGGTAGAAGTTTATTTTTCTGGAATTGGCTGGGTTCCCTTTGAACCAACAAAGGGATTCACTGGAGAAGTTGAATTTTACAATTCGGACTTGAAACAGGATGATATAAAGAATTCGGAGACGGACACTCCAGCTAATGCAGAGCAGAAAAAGATGGAGACTAGTGAACGTCATGATACCCCTGATAAGGATACTCAATCATCTAGAGACAGGTTTGTGGGAAGCCAGGAAGGAATCTTGAAATGGACTTCTATCACTCTCATAAGTTTGCTGATGCTTGTGACAATTGGTTATTTCTCTAGAAGGAAGTGGATTCCGCACCTGCAGATTCTCCGCTATAAAAAGAAATCTGGCTCTCATTTTACGACGGCCTATGTATTATTATTGAAACAATTAAAACGTGCTGGTTTAGCACGTCCGGAAGGGCAAACATTAAGGGAGTACGCCGCATATGTGGATGCAGTGTACGGTACAGATGAGATGCAGAAGTTGACAGCTCGTTACGAATTAATAATTTACCGTGGAGACGTTGAAAATGGCGAATGGGAGCACTTACAAATCGGTTGGGAAAGCTTAATGAAAAAAACTAGCTCTTGACCAGCTTTTTATTATATTGATACAATAACTTAAACTAATATATCCTTCATATATCCTCGATAATATGGATCGAAAGTTTCTACCGAATCACCGTAAATGATTTGACTATGAAGGCGGATTTTAACTGGAAAGCTGAAAATCTGCCTTCGTCTGTACTTTTTGTGTATTTTTGAGGGTGGATTTTTAGTTTTTCTTTTTTTATGATAATATTTTTTATAAGAAACTATCACTCGATTTTTTGGGTGAATTACATTGATAGAGGTGACGTTTGTGCCGGGGAAAACAGAATTGCAAAAAAACCAGGAAATGATCGTAGTACTTGATTTCGGAAGCCAATATAATCAATTGATTACTCGTCGTATTCGTGAATTTGGTGTGTACAGTGAGCTTCATCCTCATACAATTACAGCAGAAGAAATTCTAAAAATGAATCCAACTGGGATTATTTTTTCAGGCGGTCCGAACAGTGTGTATGATGCATCTGCATTTGGGTGCGATGAGCGCATTTTCGAATTAGGTCTGCCGATTTTCGGTATTTGTTATGGTATGCAGCTAATGACGAAACATTTTGGCGGAAAAGTGGAGCCAGCTAAAAACCGTGAATACGGAAAAGCAACACTTGCCATTCAAAATGATTCTAAGTTATTCGGCGATCTGCCAAAAGAACAAATTGTCTGGATGAGCCATGGTGATTTAGTTGTCGAAACGCCTGAAGGTTTCACCATCGATGGAACGAACCCATCTTGCCCGATCTCAGCTATGAGTGATGAGTCACGTAAATTGTATGCAGTACAATTCCATCCAGAAGTACGTCATTCTGTATACGGAAATGATATTTTGAAAAATTTCGTATTTGGCGTTTGTGGCTGCAAAGGCGACTGGTCCATGGAAAACTTCATTGAAGTCGAAATGGAAAAAATCCGTCAAACGGTCGGAGATAAAAAAGTACTATGCGCTTTGAGCGGCGGAGTGGATTCATCCGTTGTTGCTGTATTGATCCATAAGGCAATTGGCGATCAGTTAACATGTATTTTCGTTGATCATGGATTGCTGCGTAAAGGGGAAGCCGAAGGTGTAATGAAAACATTCAGTGAAGGCTTTAATATGAACGTAATTAAAGTCGATGCAGCTGAGCGTTTCCTTTCGAAACTTGCTGGCGTTTCCGATCCGGAACAAAAACGGAAAATTATCGGTAATGAGTTCATCTACGTATTCGATGATGAAGCAACGAAGCTTGAAGGTATTGATTTCCTTGCACAAGGAACACTTTACACAGACATTATTGAAAGTGGTACGGCTACTGCACAAACAATTAAATCGCATCATAATGTTGGCGGTCTGCCGGAAGATATGCAATTTAAACTGATTGAGCCATTGAATACTCTATTCAAGGATGAAGTGCGTGCACTTGGAAGTGAAATGGGGATTCCAGATGAAATCGTTTGGCGTCAGCCGTTCCCTGGACCAGGTTTAGGTATTCGTGTATTAGGGGAAATATCGGATGAAAAACTTGAAATCGTTCGTGAATCTGATCATATCTTACGTGAAGAAATTAAAAATAATGGTTTGGAACGTGAAATCTGGCAGTACTTCACGGTGCTTCCTAATATCCGTAGTGTAGGGGTAATGGGCGATGCTCGTACGTATGATTACACAATTGGTATTCGTGCGGTTACATCCATTGACGGAATGACTTCAGATTGGGCTAGAATTCCATGGGATGTACTTGAAATCATCTCAACAAGAATCGTTAATGAAGTAAACCACGTAAACCGCGTCGTGTATGACATTACGTCTAAGCCACCTGCAACAATTGAGTGGGAATAGAATAAAAACATCTGATCAGTGAAGGGTTTAACCTTCACTGATTTTTTTATTTAAGTTAAGTTGCTCTATTTATCCAGTTTTAGCATGATTCGTTTATTAAAATAGGTTTCCTAGACTAGTGAAAAAGGGGAAGGATAGGTTGAATGCTTACATTTTACGTATGTTTATGGGTGTATAATCATTATAATTAGGACCAAAAGCGAACATTGTCTAAAATTACATATAAAATATTCGTTTAAGATATTGACGATTATTTTTGTGACTGGTACACTATACCTATAATAATAAAAAAACATAATTGTCGTATAATATTGGGGATATGGCCCAAAAGTTTCTACCAGGCTGCCGTTAACAGCTTGACTACGATGTGAATGAATTGGTGAGTTAGGATAACTGCCACTTCTTTACATATTAGTAGTCAAGCCCGATTCGGAAGCGAATGGGGCATTTTCCTTTTGGCTTACGATTCTATGATAGGGGAGACTCATAATGAAGAATTACTTTCGGTTTAATGAACTGGGAACTAATTATCGTCGGGAAATACTGGGTGGTTTAACAACGTTCCTTTCTATGGCGTATATCCTGGTTGTAAACCCTGTGATGTTAACTTTACAAAGCATCGAGGACTACCCAGATGAATTAAGAATGGATTACGGAGCAGTTTTTGCCGCGACAGCCTTAGCCGCTGCGATAGGTTCAATACTGATGGGGCTCATAGCCAGGTATCCAATATCTCTTGCTCCAGGTATGGGCTTGAATGCATTCTTTGCTTTTACCGTTGTACTTGGTTTTGGAATACCATGGCAGACAGCTCTAACAGGAGTTTTGATCTCAGGGATAATCTTCGTTCTACTGTCTCTATCAGGAATACGAGAGAAAATTATTAATGCAATTCCAGTTGAATTGAAATATGCCGTTGGAGCGGGTATTGGCTTGTTCATTACCTTTGTAGGGTTCCAAAATGCAGGAATTATTACGAATGATGATAGCGTGCTTGTCGGTCTAGGTGACCTAACATCAGGAAATACTTTATTAGCTGTGTTCGGGATTGTCGTAACTGTTATATTAATGACAAAAGGCGTAAAAAGCGGCGTGTTCATAGGGATGGTCATTACGGCTATCGCAGGAATGATATTTGGACAAGTGCCGGTTCCAGATAAAATAATCGGGGCAGTTCCAAGCATTGCACCAACATTTGGAGTTGCATTTGATGCATTCGGAAATCCAGGTGAGCTATTCACTGGTCAAATGTTAATCGTTATTTTAACCTTCTTATTTGTAGCGTTCTTTGATACAGCAGGTACGTTAGTGGCTGTTGCTCAGCAAGCAGGTTTGATGAAGGATAATATTCTTCCGAGAGTAGGTAAAGGGTTGCTTGCTGATTCTCTATCCATCGTTTCAGGTGCAATTCTAGGAACATCAACTACAACATCTTATGTAGAGTCAACATCGGGTGTTGCTGCTGGTGCCCGAAGCGGTTTTGCAGCTGTGGTTACAGGTTTGCTATTTGTCCTATCCCTTTTCTTCTTCCCGCTTCTTTCCGTTGTGACATCAGCGGTAACTGCGCCAGCGTTGGTTATAGTGGGTGTATTAATGGCATCCTCACTTAAAAACATTGACTGGCATAAGTTTGAAGTGGCAGTACCAGCCTTCTTCACAGTTATCATGATGCCGATGACATATTCGATTGCAACAGGGATTGCTTGTGGTTTTATCTTTTATCCCATCACGATGTCAATGAAAGGGAGAGCGAAAGAAGTTCATCCAATTATGTGGGGTCTTGGAGTCGTCTTCCTTCTATACTTTATTTTCTTGAAGTAATAATAAGAGCAAGTGAGAAGGGTCCCGTTTATGGGGCCCTTCTTTCATGTTGTAAGGGAAAGGTCAATTCGTGTATAGTAAAAGTACCAAGTATTTTATCCGGTATAGGACATATGGATGATTTTTCGAAAAAATGAGGGAGAATAATGAATGGTTTTATCGTTGAAAAGGTTTTGAACAATAACGTGGTAATTGCCACTCATTCGTCGTATGGTGAAGTCGTTTCAATTGGAAAGGGCATAGGATTCAACCGAAAGAAAGGCGAAGAATTAAGTCCAGATCTTGCAGAGAAAACGTTTGTTTTAAAAAATGTGAAAGAACAGGAAAGCTACAAAAAGCTTTTGCCAAAGATTGATCAAAATCTGCAAGCAGCAATAATAGAATCCATTCATCTTATTAACAATCGAGTGTCAGGGAAACTTAATGAACATATACATGTCGGATTAACCGATCATTTACTGTTCGCCCTTCAGCGTGTTTCACAAGGAATGACTATTAAAAACCCATTCTTAAAAGAAACGATAACCCTCTATCCTTTTGAACATGATATTGCAGTTGATGTCATTGACCTAATCGAAGATAAGACAGGTATAGGACTGCCACAAGGTGAAATTGGTTTTATTACGCTTCATATTCATAGTGCAATAGCGAATAAAGACCTCTCGGAAGTCAATCAGCACTCGCAACTAATTTATCATCTTATCCAAGTCGTTGAAGAACAGTTGGAAGTACAAATTAATAAGGATAGCGTTGATTATACGCGTCTGGTTCGTCATTTAAGGTTCATGATAGACCGTGTAATGGCAGGGGAAGAGGTAGACGAACCTGAAAAAATCGCATTGCTATTGAAAGAAGAATATCCATTGTGTTACAATATTTCATGGAAGCTAATAAAAATTATGCAACAGAAATTAGGCAAACCGGTTTTTGATGCGGAAGCTGTCTATCTAACGATGCATATTCAACGATTGCAAAAGAAAATTAAATAAAAATACATTAACTTACGTGTTACTGATTCGATCAGGCATAAGTGAGGAGAATGATTGTTCTGAAAGAGGGTATTATATACCTGAATTTTCATTTCAATCCTATCTTTGCTTATGCCTTTTTTGTATTCCAAAATCAGACACATAAGAGGATGAATTCAGTCATTATAATGTAAACGTTTTTATTAGCCTAAAAACAGTATAGAGGAGGAAAACCTATGTTTAAGAAGTTGTTTGGTGTTTTGCAAAAAATCGGAAAAGCTTTGATGCTTCCTGTGGCAATTTTACCAGCGGCCGGAATTTTGCTCGCGTTTGGTAATGCATTGCAAAACGAAACTTTGTTGGATATCGCTCCGTTTCTTGCAAGTGGTGGAGTAGAAATGGTCGCATCGGTTATGGAGAATGCCGGAAATATTATTTTTGGAAATCTTCCGCTATTGTTTGCTGTGGGGGTCGCAATTGGGTTAGCTGGTGGAGATGGTGTTGCCGGGCTGGCAGCGATCATCGGGTTCTTGATTATGAATGTAACAATGGGAACGGTACTTGGAATTGATGCTGCTGACATTGAGAACAATGGTGCTGTGTATAGCAATGTTCTTGGAATTCCAACTTTGGGAACGGGCGTCTTCGGCGGTATTATTGTCGGTGTCATGGCTGCAATAATGTATAATAAATTTTATGAAATTGAACTTCCTTCTTATTTAGGATTCTTTGCCGGTAAACGTTTTGTACCCATTGTAACAGCTGCAAGCGCAGTTGTACTTGGGTTGTTGATGATTTTGGTTTGGCCGACGATACAATCAGGGTTAAATGCATTTTCGGAAAATATGTTGGGTGCTAACCTAACTCTTGGAGCATTCGTGTTCGGAGTGGTAGAACGGGCGTTAATTCCGTTTGGATTGCATCATATTTTCTATTCCCCATTCTGGTTTGAATTTGGCAGCTATATCCCTCAAGCTGGTGGGAATCCAGTCAGAGGGGACCAAGCCATCTTCATGGCTCAAATTAAAGATGGAGTACAGAATTTAACAGCTGGTACCTTCATGACTGGTAAATATCCATTTATGATGTTCGGGTTGCCAGCAGCTGCTTTAGCTATTTATCATGAAGCTCGACCAGAACGAAGGAAAATAGTCGGTGGCTTGATGGCTTCGGCTGCACTTACATCGTTCTTGACTGGGATTACAGAACCACTTGAATTTGCATTCTTATTTGTAGCACCGATACTTTTCGGTATTCATTGTGTGTTTGCTGGTCTTTCTTTCATGACTATGCATTTACTAGATGTGAAAATCGGGATGACGTTCTCAGGTGGTTTAATCGACTACGTACTGTTCGGTTTGATTAATCCTCAAACGAATGCTTGGATTGTTATTCCGGTTGGATTAGTCTTTGCGCTTATCTATTACTTTGGATTCCGATTTGCGATTCGGAAGTTTAATCTTAAAACTCCTGGTCGTGAAGTGGAAGAAGAGGATGAAGAAGAAGGGTCTACAAGTACAGCTGGAAGTCTTCCTGGAGATATCTTAGATGCAATGGGCGGAAAAGAAAACATCGCTCACTTAGATGCATGTATCACCCGCCTGCGTGTGTCAGTAAATAACATTGATAACGTTGATAAAAATAGATTGAAGAAACTTGGTGCGGCAGGGGTACTAGAAGTAGGGAATAACATCCAGGCCATCTTCGGTCCTCGTTCTGAAACAATTAAAGGACAAATGAAAGATATAATTGATGGAAAAAGACCTCGTAAAGTTGAAGTGTCTCCTGAAAAGGGTGTAGAGGATCAAATTGAGGACATTGTTCCAAAACCATTACGGACAGATACTGGTTCTGAGGGTTTTATTTCACCTATTAAAGGAGAAATCAAACCGATTACCGAGGTGCCTGACGCGGTTTTTGCTGAAAAAATGATGGGTGACGGCTTTGCAATCGTACCGGAGGATGGGTTAGTTGTTTCACCTGTAGATGGAACGATCGTTAATCTGTTCCCGACTAAACATGCAATAGGCATTGTTTCTGATGCGGGACGTGAAATCTTAATACATGTGGGAATAGATACAGTTAAATTAGAAGGTAAAGGCTTCGAAGCACTTGTCGCTCAAGGAGATAAGGTGACAAGCGGACAGCCATTACTTAAAGTGGATATTGAGTATGTCAAAAATAATGCCACTTCTATAATCACGCCAATCGTCTTTACCAACCTTTCTGAAGGAGAAAGCGTGAAGATTGAAAAGAGTGGAAAAGTAGATAAAGAAGAAGCTAACATTATTTCTTTCAATAAATAAGGGTTATGGAACAGGGGGCAACAGTAATAAGTTGCCCCCTGTTTCAATTTATCCAGATTAACAGGATAAGTCTTTAAGGTTAAGATGAAAGATAGGAGATAAAAACCCGATAGTTTAACCTATTTACCTATAAAGAATGATATGGATTTTCATTATATATAGAAGAAGATGAGAGTCAATGAAATAAAATGAAGAAATATCCAAAATTAAATTGACTTGTCTGTATGCAGGTGCTAGTATATTAAATACACCGCTTGAGACAACGACGACAAGAAAGAAAAAAGATGAAACTTGTTGTTGACATGTTGTTTGAAAGGTGTTATGATAATAAAGTCGCTAACAGAGCGGCGAACATATTGCTCTTTGAAAACTGAACAAAACAAAGCGCCAACGTTAATTTTTAAAGTGAGCACACACTATCAAAAGCAAAATGAGCAAGTCAAACATTTCTTCGGAGAGTTTGATCCTGGCTCAGGACGAACGCTGGCGGCGTGCCTAATACATGCAAGTCGAGCGAATCGATGGGAGCTTGCTCCCTGAGATTAGCGGCGGACGGGTGAGTAACACGTGGGCAACCTGCCTATAAGACTGGGATAACTTCGGGAAACCGGAGCTAATACCGGATACGTTCTTTTCTCGCATGAGAGAAGATGGAAAGACGGTTTACGCTGTCACTTATAGATGGGCCCGCGGCGCATTAGCTAGTTGGTGAGGTAATGGCTCACCAAGGCGACGATGCGTAGCCGACCTGAGAGGGTGATCGGCCACACTGGGACTGAGACACGGCCCAGACTCCTACGGGAGGCAGCAGTAGGGAATCTTCCGCAATGGACGAAAGTCTGACGGAGCAACGCCGCGTGAACGAAGAAGGCCTTCGGGTCGTAAAGTTCTGTTGTTAGGGAAGAACAAGTACCAGAGTAACTGCTGGTACCTTGACGGTACCTAACCAGAAAGCCACGGCTAACTACGTGCCAGCAGCCGCGGTAATACGTAGGTGGCAAGCGTTGTCCGGAATTATTGGGCGTAAAGCGCGCGCAGGTGGTTCCTTAAGTCTGATGTGAAAGCCCACGGCTCAACCGTGGAGGGTCATTGGAAACTGGGGAACTTGAGTGCAGAAGAGGAAAGTGGAATTCCAAGTGTAGCGGTGAAATGCGTAGAGATTTGGAGGAACACCAGTGGCGAAGGCGACTTTCTGGTCTGTAACTGACACTGAGGCGCGAAAGCGTGGGGAGCAAACAGGATTAGATACCCTGGTAGTCCACGCCGTAAACGATGAGTGCTAAGTGTTAGAGGGTTTCCGCCCTTTAGTCGTTGCAGACTAACGCATTAAGCACTCCGCCTGGGGAGTACGGCCGCAAGGCTGAAACTCAAAGGAATTGACGGGGGCCCGCACAAGCGGTGGAGCATGTGGTTTAATTCGAAGCAACGCGAAGAACCTTACCAGGTCTTGACATCCTCTGACAACCCTAGAGATAGGGCGTTCCCCTTCGGGGGACAGAGTGACAGGTGGTGCATGGTTGTCGTCAGCTCGTGTCGTGAGATGTTGGGTTAAGTCCCGCAACGAGCGCAACCCTTGATCTTAGTTGCCAGCATTCAGTTGGGCACTCTAAGGTGACTGCCGGTGACAAACCGGAGGAAGGTGGGGATGACGTCAAATCATCATGCCCCTTATGACCTGGGCTACACACGTGCTACAATGGATGGTACAAAGGGTCGCAAACCTGCGAAGGTAAGCGAATCCCATAAAGCCATTCTCAGTTCGGATTGTAGGCTGCAACTCGCCTACATGAAGCCGGAATCGCTAGTAATCGCGGATCAGCATGCCGCGGTGAATACGTTCCCGGGCCTTGTACACACCGCCCGTCACACCACGAGAGTTTGTAACACCCGAAGTCGGTGAGGTAACCTTTATGGAGCCAGCCGCCTAAGGTGGGACAGATGATTGGGGTGAAGTCGTAACAAGGTAGCCGTATCGGAAGGTGCGGCTGGATCACCTCCTTTCTAAGGATAAATACGAGAGCGCTTTTGTTTTGTTCAGTTTTGAATGAGTAATTCATTCAGATTCGAAAGATCTCATCACGTTGTGATGAAGTTTTTTCTTCTTTGTTCCTTGAAAACTAGATAATAGATAGAAGGCAATTAATTTTTTCAAAGCATCAGTAAGATCTTTTTTAACGGTTAAGTTAGAAAGGGCGCACGGTGGATGCCTTGGCACTAGGAGCCGATGAAGGACGGGACTAACACCGATATGCTTCGGGGAGCTGTAAGTAAGCTTTGATCCGGAGATTTCCGAATGGGGAAACCCACTGTTCGTAATGGAACAGTATCTTTACCTGAATACATAGGGTACTGAAGGCAGACCCGGGGAACTGAAACATCTAAGTACCCGGAGGAAGAGAAAGCAAATGCGATTTCCTGAGTAGCGGCGAGCGAAACGGAATTAGCCCAAACCAAGAGGCTTGCCTCTTGGGGTTGTAGGACACTCAACATGGAGTTACAAAGGAACGGGGTAAATGAAGTGATCTGGAAAGGTCCGTCAAAGAAGGTAAAAACCCTGTAGTTGAAACTTCGTTCCCTCCTGAGTGGATCCTGAGTACGGCGGGACACGAGAAATCCCGTCGGAAGCAGGGAGGACCATCTCCCAAGGCTAAATACTACCTAGTGACCGATAGTGAACCAGTACCGTGAGGGAAAGGTGAAAAGCACCCCGGAAGGGGAGTGAAATAGATCCTGAAACCGTGTGCCTACAAGTAGTCAAAGCCCGTTAATGGGTAATGGCGTGCCTTTTGTAGAATGAACCGGCGAGTTACGATTTCATGCGAGGTTAAGTTGATAAGACGGAGCCGCGACGAAAGCGAGTCTGAATAGGGCGAATGAGTATGAGGTCGTAGACCCGAAACCAGGTGATCTACCCATGTCCAGGGTGAAGTTCAGGTAACACTGAATGGAGGCCCGAACCCACGCACGTTGAAAAGTGCGGGGATGAGGTGTGGGTAGCGGAGAAATTCCAATCGAACCTGGAGATAGCTGGTTCTCTCCGAAATAGCTTTAGGGCTAGCCTCAAGATGAGAGTATTGGAGGTAGAGCACTGATTGGACTAGGGGCCCCCAACGGGTTACCGAATTCAGTCAAACTCCGAATGCCAAATACTTATTCTTGGGAGTCAGACTGCGAGTGATAAGATCCGTAGTCGAAAGGGAAACAGCCCAGACCACCAGCTAAGGTCCCAAAGTATACGTTAAGTGGAAAAGGATGTGGAGTTGCTTAGACAACCAGGATGTTGGCTCAGAAGCAGCCATCATTTAAAGAGTGCGTAATAGCTCACTGGTCGAGTGACTCCGCGCCGAAAATGTACCGGGGCTAAACGTATCACCGAAGCTGTGGATTGACACCGTATGGTGTCGATGGTAGGAGAGCGTTCTAAGGGCGTTGAAGTCAGACCGGAAGGACTGGTGGAGCGCTTAGAAGTGAGAATGCCGGTATGAGTAGCGAAAGAAGGGTGAGAATCCCTTCCACCGAATGCCTAAGGTTTCCTGAGGAAGGCTCGTCCGCTCAGGGTTAGTCGGGACCTAAGCCGAGGCCGAAAGGCGTAGGCGATGGACAACAGGTTGATATTCCTGTACCACCTATACATCGTTTGAACGATGGGGGGACGCAGAAGGATAGGGTAAGCGCGCTGTTGGATATGCGCGTCCAAGCAGTTAGGCCGGAAACGAGGCAAATCCCGTTTCCATTAAGGCGGAGCTGTGATGGCGAGGGAAATATAGTACCGAAGTTCCTGATTCCACAGTCGCCAAGAAAAGCCTCTAGTGAGATGTAAGGTGCCCGTACCGCAAACCGACACAGGTAGGCGAGGAGAGAATCCTAAGGTGTGCGAGAGAACTCTCGTTAAGGAACTCGGCAAAATGACCCCGTAACTTCGGGAGAAGGGGTGCTTTTTAGGGTGAATAGCCCGGAAAAGCCGCAGTGAATAGGCCCAGGCGACTGTTTAGCAAAAACACAGGTCTCTGCGAAGCCGCAAGGCGAAGTATAGGGGCTGACACCTGCCCGGTGCTGGAAGGTTAAGGGGAGAGGTTAGCGCAAGCGAAGCTTTGAACCGAAGCCCCAGTAAACGGCGGCCGTAACTATAACGGTCCTAAGGTAGCGAAATTCCTTGTCGGGTAAGTTCCGACCCGCACGAAAGGTGTAACGATCTGGGCACTGTCTCAACGAGAGACTCGGTGAAATTATAGTACCTGTGAAGATGCAGGTTACCCGCGACAGGACGGAAAGACCCCGTGGAGCTTTACTGCAGCCTGATATTGAATTTTGGTACAGCTTGTACAGGATAGGTAGGAGCCTGAGAAGCCGGAGCGCTAGCTTCGGTGGAGGCGTTGGTGGGATACTACCCTGGCTGTATTGAAATTCTAACCCGCGCCCCTTATCGGGGTGGGAGACAGTGTCAGGTGGGCAGTTTGACTGGGGCGGTCGCCTCCTAAAGAGTAACGGAGGCGCCCAAAGGTTCCCTCAGAATGGTTGGAAATCATTCGTAGAGTGTAAAGGCACAAGGGAGCTTGACTGCGAGACCTACAAGTCGAGCAGGGACGAAAGTCGGGCTTAGTGATCCGGTGGTTCCGCATGGAAGGGCCATCGCTCAACGGATAAAAGCTACCCCGGGGATAACAGGCTTATCTCCCCCAAGAGTCCACATCGACGGGGAGGTTTGGCACCTCGATGTCGGCTCATCGCATCCTGGGGCTGTAGTCGGTCCCAAGGGTTGGGCTGTTCGCCCATTAAAGCGGTACGCGAGCTGGGTTCAGAACGTCGTGAGACAGTTCGGTCCCTATCCGTCGCGGGCGCAGGAAATTTGAGAGGAGCTGTCCTTAGTACGAGAGGACCGGGATGGACGCACCGCTGGTGTACCAGTTGTCTTGCCAAAGGCATAGCTGGGTAGCTACGTGCGGACGGGATAAGTGCTGAAAGCATCTAAGCATGAAGCCCCCTCGAGATGAGATTTCCCATAGCGCAAGCTAGTAAGATCCCTGAAAGATGATCAGGTTGATAGGTCAGAGGTGGAAGCGTGGCGACATGTGGAGCTGACTGATACTAATAGATCGAGGACTTAACCACGCTTTAAAAAATGAAATACCTTCTTATTATCTAGTTTTGAAGGAACAACGTTCCTTTATTGTTTGGTGGCGATAGCGAAGAGGTCACACCCGTTCCCATTCCGAACACGGCAGTTAAGCTCTTCAGCGCCGATGGTAGTTGGGGGTTTCCCCCTGTGAGAGTAGGACGCCGCCAAGCCATTTTGAAAAGATCAGCCATTCTGGCTGGTCTTTTTTTGCGTTTATATAATTTGAAAAGAGTATCTAGCAAAAAAATAAAGACTTTTATAAGGTCAGAATACAAGTGGGAATCATAAGGGCAAGACTAGCTTACCCCAGGAGCTGTTAAACTTAATAAGAAGACTTTTTATTGATCTTGTTTCTGAAAAGTTTAACTTAACACGATAGATAAACACTTTTACGAACCTAATATAGGTATTGTTTCTTCTTAATAAAGGGCATTCTTAATGGAGCTTAAAATAAAAATGATTTTTTTATATATAATGTGTTGACTTTAAGGTAGGAAAGGATTAATATAAATAAGCACCAAGTACGACAAACAAAAAACTTCATCCACTTTTGGTAGATTACTAAAAGAAATAATAACTGTTGACTTCTTATTATGAAAATGTTAAGATGAAATGGTCGCTGAAAAACACAGCGATTTAAAAAAAGTTAAAAACTTCGCAGAAGTTGACAACTAATCAATAGCGTGTTATGATGAATAAACAAGTTGTTCGAAAGAACGACGATAAAATTGCTCTTTGAAAACTGAACAAAACAAAGCGCCAACGTTAATTTTTTTAAGTGAGCACACACTATCAAAAAGCAAAATGAGCAAGTCAAACATTTCTTCGGAGAGTTTGATCCTGGCTCAGGACGAACGCTGGCGGCGTGCCTAATACATGCAAGTCGAGCGAATCGATGGGAGCTTGCTCCCTGAGATTAGCGGCGGACGGGTGAGTAACACGTGGGCAACCTGCCTATAAGACTGGGATAACTTCGGGAAACCGGAGCTAATACCGGATACGTTCTTTTCTCGCATGAGAGAAGATGGAAAGACGGTTTTGCTGTCACTTATAGATGGGCCCGCGGCGCATTAGCTAGTTGGTGAGGTAATGGCTCACCAAGGCGACGATGCGTAGCCGACCTGAGAGGGTGATCGGCCACACTGGGACTGAGACACGGCCCAGACTCCTACGGGAGGCGACAGTAGGGAATCTTCCGCAATGGACGAAAGTCTGACGGAGCAACGCCGCGTGAACGAAGAAGGCCTTCGGGTCGTAAAGTTCTGTTGTTAGGGAAGAACAAGTACCAGAGTAACTGCTGGTACCTTGACGGTACCTAACCAGAAAGCCACGGCTAACTACGTGCCAGCGACCGCGGTAATACGTAGGTGGCAAGCGTTGTCCGGAATTATTGGGCGTAAAGCGCGCGCAGGTGGTTCCTTAAGTCTGATGTGAAAGCCCACGGCTCAACCGTGGAGGGTCATTGGAAACTGGGGAACTTGAGTGCAGAAGAGGAAAGTGGAATTCCAAGTGTAGCGGTGAAATGCGTAGAGATTTGGAGGAACACCAGTGGCGAAGGCGACTTTCTGGTCTGTAACTGACACTGAGGCGCGAAAGCGTGGGGAGCAAACAGGATTAGATACCCTGGTAGTCCACGCCGTAAACGATGAGTGCTAAGTGTTAGAGGGTTTCCGCCCTTTAGTCTTGCAGACTAACGCATTAAGCACTCCGCCTGGGGAGTACGGCCGCAAGGCTGAAACTCAAAGGAATTGACGGGGGCCCGCACAAGCGGTGGAGCATGTGGTTTAATTCGAAGCAACGCGAAGAACCTTACCAGGTCTTGACATCCTCTGACAACCCTAGAGATAGGGCGTTCCCCTTCGGGGGACAGAGTGACAGGTGGTGCATGGTTGTCGTCAGCTCGTGTCGTGAGATGTTGGGTTAAGTCCCGCAACGAGCGCAACCCTTGATCTTAGTTGCCAGCATTCAGTTGGGCACTCTAAGGTGACTGCCGGTGACAAACCGGAGGAAGGTGGGGATGACGTCAAATCATCATGCCCCTTATGACCTGGGCTACACACGTGCTACAATGGATGGTACAAAGGGCTGCAAACCTGCGAAGGTAAGCGAATCCCATAAAGCCATTCTCAGTTCGGATTGTAGGCTGCAACTCGCCTACATGAAGCCGGAATCGCTAGTAATCGCGGATCAGCATGCCGCGGTGAATACGTTCCCGGGCCTTGTACACACCGCCCGTCACACCACGAGAGTTTGTAACACCCGAAGTCGGTGAGGTAACCTTTATGGAGCCAGCCGCCTAAGGTGGGACAGATGATTGGGGTGAAGTCGTAACAAGGTAGCCGTATCGGAAGGTGCGGCTGGATCACCTCCTTTCTAAGGATAAATACGAGAGCGCTTTTGTTTTGTTCAGTTTTGAATGAGTAATTCATTCAGATTCGAAAGATCTCATCACGTTGTGATGAAGTTTTTTCTTCTTTGTTCCTTGAAAACTAGATAATAGATAGAAGGCAATTAATTTTTTCAAAGCATCAGTAAGATCTTTTTTAACGGTTAAGTTAGAAAGGGCGCACGGTGGATGCCTTGGCACTAGGAGCCGATGAAGGACGGGACTAACACCGATATGCTTCGGGGAGCTGTAAGTAAGCTTTGATCCGGAGATTTCCGAATGGGGAAACCCACTGTTCGTAATGGAACAGTATCTTTACCTGAATACATAGGGTACTGAAGGCAGACCCGGGGAACTGAAACATCTAAGTACCCGGAGGAAGAGAAAGCAAATGCGATTTCCTGAGTAGCGGCGAGCGAAACGGAATTAGCCCAAACCAAGAGGCTTGCCTCTTGGGGTTGTAGGACACTCAACATGGAGTTACAAAGGAACGGGGTAAATGAAGTGATCTGGAAAGGTCCGTCAAAGAAGGTAAAAACCCTGTAGTTGAAACTTCGTTCCCTCCTGAGTGGATCCTGAGTACGGCGGGACACGAGAAATCCCGTCGGAAGCAGGGAGGACCATCTCCCAAGGCTAAATACTACCTAGTGACCGATAGTGAACCAGTACCGTGAGGGAAAGGTGAAAAGCACCCCGGAAGGGGAGTGAAATAGATCCTGAAACCGTGTGCCTACAAGTAGTCAAAGCCCGTTAATGGGTAATGGCGTGCCTTTTGTAGAATGAACCGGCGAGTTACGATTTCATGCGAGGTTAAGTTGATAAGACGGAGCCGCAGCGAAAGCGAGTCTGAATAGGGCGAATGAGTATGAGGTCGTAGACCCGAAACCAGGTGATCTACCCATGTCCAGGGTGAAGTTCAGGTAACACTGAATGGAGGCCCGAACCCACGCACGTTGAAAAGTGCGGGGATGAGGTGTGGGTAGCGGAGAAATTCCAATCGAACCTGGAGATAGCTGGTTCTCTCCGAAATAGCTTTAGGGCTAGCCTCAAGATGAGAGTATTGGAGGTAGAGCACTGATTGGACTAGGGGCCCCCAACGGGTTACCGAATTCAGTCAAACTCCGAATGCCAAATACTTATTCTTGGGAGTCAGACTGCGAGTGATAAGATCCGTAGTCGAAAGGGAAACAGCCCAGACCACCAGCTAAGGTCCCAAAGTATACGTTAAGTGGAAAAGGATGTGGAGTTGCTTAGACAACCAGGATGTTGGCTCAGAAGCAGCCATCATTTAAAGAGTGCGTAATAGCTCACTGGTCGAGTGACTCCGCGCCGAAAATGTACCGGGGCTAAACGTATCACCGAAGCTGTGGATTGACACCGTATGGTGTCGATGGTAGGAGAGCGTTCTAAGGGCGTTGAAGTCAGACCGGAAGGACTGGTGGAGCGCTTAGAAGTGAGAATGCCGGTATGAGTAGCGAAAGAAGGGTGAGAATCCCTTCCACCGAATGCCTAAGGTTTCCTGAGGAAGGCTCGTCCGCTCAGGGTTAGTCGGGACCTAAGCCGAGGCCGAAAGGCGTAGGCGATGGACAACAGGTTGATATTCCTGTACCACCTATACATCGTTTGAACGATGGGGGGACGCAGAAGGATAGGGTAAGCGCGCTGTTGGATATGCGCGTCCAAGCAGTTAGGCCGGAAACGAGGCAAATCCCGTTTCCATTAAGGCGGAGCTGTGATGGCGAGGGAAATATAGTACCGAAGTTCCTGATTCCACGCTGCCAAGAAAAGCCTCTAGTGAGATGTAAGGTGCCCGTACCGCAAACCGACACAGGTAGGCGAGGAGAGAATCCTAAGGTGTGCGAGAGAACTCTCGTTAAGGAACTCGGCAAAATGACCCCGTAACTTCGGGAGAAGGGGTGCTTTTTAGGGTGAATAGCCCAGAAAAGCCGCAGTGAATAGGCCCAGGCGACTGTTTAGCAAAAACACAGGTCTCTGCGAAGCCGCAAGGCGAAGTATAGGGGCTGACACCTGCCCGGTGCTGGAAGGTTAAGGGGAGAGGTTAGCGCAAGCGAAGCTTTGAACCGAAGCCCCAGTAAACGGCGGCCGTAACTATAACGGTCCTAAGGTAGCGAAATTCCTTGTCGGGTAAGTTCCGACCCGCACGAAAGGTGTAACGATCTGGGCACTGTCTCAACGAGAGACTCGGTGAAATTATAGTACCTGTGAAGATGCAGGTTACCCGCGACAGGACGGAAAGACCCCGTGGAGCTTTACTGCAGCCTGATATTGAATTTTGGTACAGCTTGTACAGGATAGGTAGGAGCCTGAGAAGCCGGAGCGCTAGCTTCGGTGGAGGCGTTGGTGGGATACTACCCTGGCTGTATTGAAATTCTAACCCGCGCCCCTTATCGGGGTGGGAGACAGTGTCAGGTGGGCAGTTTGACTGGGGCGGTCGCCTCCTAAAGAGTAACGGAGGCGCCCAAAGGTTCCCTCAGAATGGTTGGAAATCATTCGTAGAGTGTAAAGGCACAAGGGAGCTTGACTGCGAGACCTACAAGTCGAGCAGGGACGAAAGTCGGGCTTAGTGATCCGGTGGTTCCGCATGGAAGGGCCATCGCTCAACGGATAAAAGCTACCCCGGGGATAACAGGCTTATCTCCCCCAAGAGTCCACATCGACGGGGAGGTTTGGCACCTCGATGTCGGCTCATCGCATCCTGGGGCTGTAGTCGGTCCCAAGGGTTGGGCTGTTCGCCCATTAAAGCGGTACGCGAGCTGGGTTCAGAACGTCGTGAGACAGTTCGGTCCCTATCCGTCGCGGGCGCAGGAAATTTGAGAGGAGCTGTCCTTAGTACGAGAGGACCGGGATGGACGCACCGCTGGTGTACCAGTTGTCTTGCCAAAGGCATAGCTGGGTAGCTACGTGCGGACGGGATAAGTGCTGAAAGCATCTAAGCATGAAGCCCCCCTCGAGATGAGATTTCCCATAGCGCAAGCTAGTAAGATCCCTGAAAGATGATCAGGTTGATAGGTCAGAGGTGGAAGCGTGGCGACATGTGGAGCTGACTGATACTAATAGATCGAGGACTTAACCACGCTTTAAAAAATGAAATACCTTCTTATTATCTAGTTTTGAAGGAACAACGTTCCTTTATTGTTTGGTGGCGATAGCGAAGAGGTCACACCCGTTCCCATTCCGAACACGGCAGTTAAGCTCTTCAGCGCCGATGGTAGTTGGGGGTTTCCCCCTGTGAGAGTAGGACGCCGCCAAGCTATTCAAAAAGATCAGCCATTCTGGCTGGTCTTTTTTTGTGTTTATAAAATGGGAAAGAGTATCGAATAAAAAATCTTTAGAAATTTAATGGGTTAAGTAATTGATGGTTGGTAATAGTCCCGATTTTTTCATGGATTACATATATGCTGGGGTTCAGGGTAAATTCTGATTTTATTACAATAAAAAATTTGTGAATTCAATATTAGACCTTAAAGCCAGTAGAGCCTAAAATAGCAGGTGCCAAAATTTCAAAGGGTAAATGGTTTTTATCTATCACTGTAGAGTGGAAACACACTGCTCTGTCGCCTATGTAACTGAGATATTGATAAAAGAAAATATATGAGAAAAACATATTTAGAGTTAAAATTAGTCACAATACACACTTAATTATACATACGGAGTCCTGAGCCCATAGAAGACAAACCATCCTTAAGTGGGGCTCACTCGGTTAAGAATGTGTTGAGGAATAATCATCAACTCGAAGAATGGAGTTTTAGAGAGTTTAAAGAAGCATTCTTTAAAGAAACAGAATTTCCTTGAAATAGGCAAAGAGATTAAATGCCTAGCCTATGCAAATTTATGAATAGAGGGGACTGTTTCATAAGTTTGACACAATTTAATTAGCGCAGTATAATAACTTCAGTAGAACGATATACTAAATGTAGTTAAGTAAGTAACTCCAGTAAAGGGCATGGATTACAGCTGTGTGTTTACGTATTTAATTTGGACATACTGATTTCATTTTGAACAACATTAGACCCAATTAATTCTGCGGGGGAGTTCAAGTATTTAGTAGAACGATATACTAACTTTGATTTGAATATTAGTAGAACGATATACTAATTATCAAAATTTAAGTAGAACGATATACTAATGCATTAAAGTAGCTTATATTTATCGTTCGTTTTCTTAAATATACTGTGGCGCAAGGGGGAAGCTTTAAGAAAGAGCTTAATAACTAAGTTGCATTTCTGACAACTTTTGAATAACTAACATAGGGGTGTGTTTTATGAAAAATCCATATATAAAAATGGCAATAGGTTTATATATTAGTTACTTTATTTTAGGTATGATCAACATCATCATTGGGTCAAATATGGAGAATTTGTCCAACCAGTTAAATACGAGTACATCAGGAATTAGCTACCTGGTTTCAGCAATAGGTATTGGTAAGTTAGTTTCTCTGTTTTTTGCTGGAAGACTGTCGGATAAATTAGGAAGGAAGCCTTTTGTTGTATCGGCGTCTTTCATCTACCTGATTTTCTTAGTGGGAATACCATTGGCTCCTAACTATACATTAGCATTTATTTTTGCAATATGTGCTGGTATCGCTAACTCATTTTTAGACGCAGGGACGTATCCTGCACTTATTGAAGCTTTCCAAAAGAAAGCAGGCTCTGCAACTGTATTAATTAAAGCTTTTGTTTCAATTGGTGCAACAATTCTTCCATTTATTATGGCGTTTTTTATTGCTAGAGATCTATTTTACGGATATACATTCTTCTTGATGGCAGCTGTTTACCTTGTTAATGGATTTTTCTTACTTAGGGTATCATTCCCGAATCATAAAACTCCAAGTGATATCCAAAGTGAGGATAAAGTTGAAACAGCTGAACCACAATTTTTATCAAAACCAAAGTTTGGCCAAGAAGGATTGGCCGTTATTCTTCTAGGTTTTACATCAACTGCTCTATTCATGCTTGTACAAGTTTGGCTCCCTAAATTTGGACAAGAAGTATTAGGTCTAACACAGGCTAAATCTGTTCAATTGCTTAGTTACTATAGCATTGGGTCCCTTGTTTCAGTCATTTTACTAGCAGTTTTATTAAATAAAGTAATAAAACCTATAACAGTTATGATTATTTATCCGGTAATTGCCGCAATATCTTTATTGTCTCTTATTTATATTCAGCAACCATTCATGACTGTTTTGAGTGCTTTCTTTATTGGGTTATCAACTGCAGGTGTGTTCCAATTGGCCATGACAATTATTACCGAATTCTTCCCAGCTAATAAAGGAACCATTACATCTTATGTAAACATTGCAGCTAGTTCAGCTTTTATTATCATACCATTCATTACAGGTATGATTTCTAAGAGTGCAGGTCTAACTGCTGTATTCTTGTTTGATGTTGGAATTGCAATCGTTAGTATTTTATTGGCTGTTTTTGTTGCCTATCGTTATAAAAAGGTGATTAAAGTTCCATCTGTTTAAAAAAGTCATAAGTCAGGTCATAATCTTTTACAGGTTTTACTAACAAACATCAGTGAGGTTCGAAAGCCCTCACTGATGATAAAAAGGGGAAAAATCCATGCAAACGATTACCATCAAAAACGTTAAAATCGGAGAAGGCGTTCCAAAGATTATTGTTCCATTAATGGGGACAACTCAAGAAGAGCTACTTCAAGAAGTTGAAACGGTAAAATCTTTGGAGCCAGATATCATTGAGTGGCGAGTAGATGTGTATGAACATGTTGAAAGCTTAAACTCCGTTTCGGAAATGATTTCAAAACTAAGAAAAGCCTTACCGAGTACTCTTCTTCTTTTCACTTTTAGAAGTCATAAAGAAGGTGGCAACAAAGAAATTACGGATCAATATTATTTTGAATTACTTCATACAGCGATTCGAACAAAGAATATTGATCTTGTGGATGTAGAATTATTTTATGAAGAGTCAGATGTCAAGGCAACTGTAAAGGTTGCTGAGGAAAATGGTGTATACGTAATTATGTGTAACCACGATTTCCATAAGACACCAGCAAAAGAAGAAATCATTTACCGACTGCGTAAAATGCAGGAGTATGGAGCTCATATTCCAAAAATTGCTGTCATGCCTCAAAGTGTAGACGATCTACTTGTTTTATTAGATGCAACTCACACGATGAAAACTAAATATGCGGATCGTCCGTTTATTACCATGTCTATGTCGGGGACAGGCCTGGTTAGCCGGTTAACCGGTGCGGTATTTGGTTCAGCTTGTACATTTGGTGCTGGAAAAGAAGCATCGGCACCTGGACAAATTCCTGTATCTCAATTAAGAAGTGTTTTAGAAACTATTGATCAAAATATTTAATTCATTGGATTTCTTCCAAAAAAGAATTTATTTAAAATTTTATGAATCATACATCAGGGGGATTGAATCATGGAAAGTTTAGCACGTATTAATGGAAAAACAGAATTAGTAGGACTTTTAGCAACACCTATCGGACACTCTTTATCACCAGCTATGCACAATTTAGCATTTGATAAATTAGGATTAAACTGTGCTTATTTAGCATTTGAAGTTGGAAATGAATCATTGGAGGATGCTGTAAAAGGAATGCGAGCATTAAATGTAAAAGGTTTTAATGTATCAATGCCAAATAAAATGAAAATCCTTCCACACTTAGATGAATTGGCAGACAGTGCTAAATTTTCAGGAGCGGTTAATACAGTTGTCAATGTTGATGGGAAATTCGTCGGTCACAGTACGGATGGAATGGGATATACTCGCAACCTTAAAGAACATGGTATAGATATCAAAGGCAAAAAAATGACTCTTATCGGTTCTGGTGGCGCTGCTACACCTATTGCTATTCAATCTGCACTAGAAGGACTTGCTGAAATTAGCATTTTTGCGCGTGATGATGCTTTCTTCCCACAAGCAGAAGAAAACGTACGAATCATTAATGAAGATATGAAGCACTTAAATGTGAAAGCAAATGTGTATCCACTTGAGAACCTTGAACAATTAAGAGCTGAAATCGAAACTAGTGATATTTTGGCAAATGGAACAGGCGTTGGTATGAAACCACTTGAAGGCTTAAGTGTCATTCAAGACGAATCAATGCTACGCTCTGATTTAATTGTTACAGACGTTGTGTACATTCCACGTAAATCAAAACTTATGGAACAAGCTGAAGCTGCCGGGGCTACAGCGATTAATGGTCTTGGAATGATGCTTTGGCAAGGTGCTTTAGCATTTGAATTGTGGACAGGTCAACAAATGCCTGTTGATTATATTAAAGAGCAAATTTTTGCAGATTAATAAGCTTCCACTGTGGAGGTTGCTCTCCAGCTTATAGTAATAGAGGTTTTTTGCGACCCCTGCTGAACTCAATTGTTTTTTAGTGTTTGGTGTTAAGGAACTTACAGCATATGAATGCAATAGACCTCGGAGCTAAGAAAAACAGGGAGTGTACTTCCTGTTTTTCTTAGCTCTTTTTTTGAAAAATTGTTTTTAATTTTATGGGATATCATAATGGGGATTGAAAACTGTATTTTTATAAAAAAATACAGTAATTAAAAGATCAGATTAAGTTTTTTTAGAGATTTCATTTTTTCAAACTTTAGTGTTCTTTAATGGGAGAAAAATTACATCGTGATTTACTATGGGGGGGTAATTAATGAAATATCAGTATTTTAAAGCGGCATCAGGGATGTATATTAACTATTTTCTATTAGGGATGGTCAATATAATTCTCGCTTCGAACATGGTCGCTTTAACAGAACAGTGGGATACAGATTCAACTGGCATCAGTTATCTTATTGCTGCAATAGGTATTGGAAGATTGCTTACGTATGGTATAACAGGAATATTGTCAGATAGATTTGGAAGGAAACCGTTAATCATTGTCTCAACTATTGTCATGTTATTCTTTTTAGTGGGGATTCCATTTTCTCCAACTTATGAGATAGCCTTTGTGTTTGCGTTACTTGCGGGTGTTTCTAACTCTGCCATGGATGCGGGGACATATCCAGCGCTTACAGAAATGTTTCCGAAATCTGCTAGTTCCGCAAGCGTAATGGTTAAGGCTTTTGTTTCACTTGGCGCAACAGTTTTACCATTTATCATCTTGTTTCTTTCTGAAAACAATTTGTTTTATGGGTATGCTTTTTTATTACCGGCGGTTATCTATTTTTTAAACATGATATTTTTGTTTTTTACTTCATTTCAAAAAATCCAAGACGGTCATAATAGTAAAGAAGACGAATTGCAATTGAGTAAGTTTATAAGTGAACCTGAATTCTGGAAAGAAGGGCTAGCGCTTATTATTATTGGTTTTACATCTACTGCCTTGTTTACAGTCTCGCAAATCTGGTTACCGAGTTTTGGGCAAGAAGTCGCTGGAATGTCTGCTTCCAATTCGATTAAATTGTTAAGCTATTATAGCGTTGGATCCCTTATTTCTGTTCTGCTTTTATCCGTTTTGTTGAAAAAATGGCTGAAACCTGTGACGGTCATTTTGCTTTATCCAATGATTACTTTAATAGCTGTCATTGTTATTCTTACCGTTCATACACCACTTGTACTAAGCGTAACCTCTTTTTTCCTTGGAGCTTCTACAGCTGGAATTTTTCAATTAACCATTGCAATAATGGCTGAGCTTTTCTGGAAGAAAAAAGGAACTGTAACGGGAATCGTTTCAACTGCCTCTAGTTTAGCGAGTGTTGTCTTACCCATCGCAACAGGGTTAATCGCTAAAAGTGGAGATATATCGCATATATTCCTATTTGATTGTTTTATCGCAACTTTAGGGATTCTAGCTGCAGTTTTTGTGAATTATCGGTATAAAAAATTAACTAAACATCCGATAATACTTAAATAAGGAAAAGAGACTGATTACTCAAAACTCCATCTTCAAGAATTAGGATGGTGTTTTTTTTTGCAATAGTAAGGAATAGGGAAAACTTCTGTGTATATAGCATTAAAATTACTAATAAGCGGTGACTGAACTATGTACAATAAAGCAATTTATATTATGGGTATAATAATAACTACAACTATATTATTATTATAGTAAGAATTGATGATTATAATCAATACATCAAAAATACACTCAAGATGGTGATTGAACGATGAAACAACCCAAAAAAGGTCGAGTCACATTGCAACAGGTAGCGAAGCATGCTGGCGTATCTACGTCCACTGCTTCCCTTATCGTTCGTAATAACCCTCGAATTTCGGAAGCAACACGAAAAAAGGTTTTAAAGTCCATGCGTGAATTGGGTTACGTTTACGATAGAATTGCAGCAAATCTAAGGTCGCAGAGTTCCGATACTGTAGGAATAATTATTACTGATATTTCAAACACTTTTTTTTCTGAATTCCTGATAGGTGTACACGATGCATTAGAAGAGGTCGGATATACGGTCTTGTTGGGAACTACATTTGATTCAGTTACGAAGCAAGACCAACTCCTTTCAACTATGTTGGAACATAGAGTAGGCGGCTTAATTCTTTGTCCCGTCTCTGAAAGTACACAAGAAACGATTAATCGATTAAATGAGATTGACACACCATTTGTTCTTGCTGTTAGAGAATTACCTGAAGTAAATAGCGATTATGTAGGTATTAACTATCCAGAAGGAGCCCGAATAGCTGTTAATCATTTGATTGAAAAGGGACATAAAAGGATTGCATTCCTTGGAGGGATTAGGGAATCTTCTACTTGGATTGAGAGAATGGAGGGGTATCGCGAAGCCCTTACCAAAGCGGGCTTGGAAGTTGACGAATCGTTAATGATAGATAGTGCTCCGACACGAGAGGGAGGGTTAGAGGCTGTATTTAAAGTCCTTAATAATCCTGACCCCCCTACAGCAATTTTTTGCTTTAGCGACCTAATTGCTTTCGGCGTTATGCAAGGGTTAAGGATGAAAGGATTGATTCCTGGTCAAGATATAGACATCGTAGGATTCGATAATGTTCCAGTTGCAGAAATCTATCATCCGCCGTTAACGACTGTTTCTTCATTTCCTCAACGTATGGGAAAAGAAGCTGCGAATCTTTTGCACCAAAAAATGGTGAATATTGATCATGAACAACAGCGTATTATATTAAACCCCGAACTGATTATTAGAGAATCCTCCTAAAAAGAAAAAAAAGGTGATTAGTTTACAGGAAGAGGGAGTATCCCTTATCGCTGTATTCTTTTCATCTTTTCTATTATTCTTTTCTTAGGTTTTATAGGGCTTGGGCAATCAACTAGTGGAATTACTTAAGTGGTTCGTAAATATCCCAAGCCACTTTCAATGATTCAACAATATAATCTGCTACTTCTTCAACATCAAGGTCATTCGTATTCACTTTTGAGTGGTGATAGGAGTAAATTTCCTGTCTAGTATTAAAAAGTTCTTCTATTTCTTCAAGGCTTCGACTTTGTAACACTGGTCTACTATCAATAAGCAAGCCTATTCTCTCTTTCCAATATTCCCAAGATAAGTCAAGGTAGAACACAATACAATTAGAGAGACAAATTTTTCGTATATCCTCTTGTAAAAAAGCCCCTCCACCAACGGAAATAATTTTCAATTGCTGTTGGCTAAAGTAATCAATCATACTTTTTTCTTTTTCGCGGAAAGTCTTTTCCCCAAACTTCTTGAATATTTCTGTGGTGGGCATGTTAAATTCTCTTTCAATTTCTTGATCTATATCAATAAAATCCCTATATAATTTCCTGGCTACTTTTTGTCCGATTGTGGTTTTACCTACCCCCATAAAACCTATAAAAACGATACTTTGCATCCTCAAAGATGTGTTTTTATTAATCATTTATAAATCCCTCTCCCAACTATTTTTATAATGATTAAAAGTCTGTCCTCAATCTTTTAAAATAAATTTATTATAGTACATGACAGTAAATTTGTAAAAAAAATATTTTTCTAATATTTAGATAATATGTATATAGGATATCAGCTAATATTTCTTTAATATTTACTCATTTTTCAAGATTCGTTCAATGAGTGGTTGAATATGCATCACTCTGCTTTTTTACTAGAACTGAATCTAACACAAGTAATGATTCTTCAGACATGGATAAATGTGTTTTTTTGCTTCATAAAACTTGGTTTCAGACTTTTATCCAGTACGAGCATCAGTATCGATGGTAGATTGGAGCCTATTAATAGACAAAAGCTTTACATTTTCCACATTCTCTAAGAAAGAGTAGGTAAAGAGGGGAATTTACTATTTTAATAAAAATAATTGTTAACATTCGTATATAAAGGATAAAGCTACTTTCTTTGGTTTCATTGTCTATCTGTAGATATCTGTTGATAAAAATGTTTTGACTCTTTCACCTCTTTGGGTGAATCCTTTAATATGTCCAATGCGTCTGTATTAACCTTAACAGGTTTGCTAGGTTCTTACGTGTGCTTGAACATTGAGGTATTGTAATAGAAGCTATTCAATAACTATTTGTGAGTTAATTATGGATTTTGATTGAATATAGATGACCACGACTTTATCTTTCTTCCAAGTGCATCTTTCATGTATCATTCCCTGATAATTAGATTAGTCATTGCCCTCCGGAAGGATTTGTTTTTAGAAATTCACTTTACTGACTAATAGTTAGAGAGAGGACATTTAGATTTTTTAAGAATAGAATCATGAAAGGTTTAAATGTCTTTAGAGGAAAAGCCATAGTTTGAATTATTACTAGAACAAGCATTTATACTAAGTTAACACCTTTATATAATCTAATAAATGAATTAAAAAAGAAAAAAGATTCATAGCTAAAAATCAGTTGACTTTAAGGTAGGAAAGGATTAATATAAATAAGCACCAAGTACGACAAACAAAAAACTTCATCCACTTTTGGTAGATTACTAAAAGAAATAATAACTATTGACTTCTTATTATAAAAATGTTAAGATGAAATGGTCGCTGAAAAAAACAGCGATTTAAAATAAGTTAAAAACTTCGCAGAAGTTGACAACTAATCAATAGCGTGTTATGATGAATAAACAAGTTGTTCGAAAGAACGACGGCGAAATTGCTCTTTGAAAACTGAACAAAACAAAGCGCCAACGTTAATTTTTTAAAGTGAGCACACACTATCAAAAAGCAAAATGAGCAAGTCAAACATTTCTTCGGAGAGTTTGATCCTGGCTCAGGACGAACGCTGGCGGCGTGCCTAATACATGCAAGTCGAGCGAATCGATGGGAGCTTGCTCCCTGAGATTAGCGGCGGACGGGTGAGTAACACGTGGGCAACCTGCCTATAAGACTGGGATAACTTCGGGAAACCGGAGCTAATACCGGATACGTTCTTTTCTCGCATGAGAGAAGATGGAAAGACGGCCTCTAGCTGTCACTTATAGATGGGCCCGCGGCGCATTAGCTAGTTGGTGAGGTAATGGCTCACCAAGGCGACGATGCGTAGCCGACCTGAGAGGGTGATCGGCCACACTGGGACTGAGACACGGCCCAGACTCCTACGGGAGGCAGCAGTAGGGAATCTTCCGCAATGGACGAAAGTCTGACGGAGCAACGCCGCGTGAACGAAGAAGGCCTTCGGGTCGTAAAGTTCTGTTGTTAGGGAAGAACAAGTACCAGAGTAACTGCTGGTACCTTGACGGTACCTAACCAGAAAGCCACGGCTAACTACGTGCCAGCAGCCGCGGTAATACGTAGGTGGCAAGCGTTGTCCGGAATTATTGGGCGTAAAGCGCGCGCAGGTGGTTCCTTAAGTCTGATGTGAAAGCCCACGGCTCAACCGTGGAGGGTCATTGGAAACTGGGGAACTTGAGTACAGAAGAGGAAAGTGGAATTCCAAGTGTAGCGGTGAAATGCGTAGAGATTTGGAGGAACACCAGTGGCGAAGGCGACTTTCTGGTCTGTAACTGACACTGAGGCGCGAAAGCGTGGGGAGCAAACAGGATTAGATACCCTGGTAGTCCACGCCGTAAACGATGAGTGCTAAGTGTTAGAGGGTTTCCGCCCTTTAGTGCTGCAGCTAACGCATTAAGCACTCCGCCTGGGGAGTACGGCCGCAAGGCTGAAACTCAAAGGAATTGACGGGGGCCCGCACAAGCGGTGGAGCATGTGGTTTAATTCGAAGCAACGCGAAGAACCTTACCAGGTCTTGACATCCTCTGACAACCCTAGAGATAGGGCGTTCCCCTTCGGGGGACAGAGTGACAGGTGGTGCATGGTTGTCGTCAGCTCGTGTCGTGAGATGTTGGGTTAAGTCCCGCAACGAGCGCAACCCTTGATCTTAGTTGCCAGCATTCAGTTGGGCACTCTAAGGTGACTGCCGGTGACAAACCGGAGGAAGGTGGGGATGACGTCAAATCATCATGCCCCTTATGACCTGGGCTACACACGTGCTACAATGGATGGTACAAAGGGCTGCAAACCTGCGAAGGTAAGCGAATCCCATAAAGCCATTCTCAGTTCGGATTGTAGGCTGCAACTCGCCTACATGAAGCCGGAATCGCTAGTAATCGCGGATCAGCATGCCGCGGTGAATACGTTCCCGGGCCTTGTACACACCGCCCGTCACACCACGAGAGTTTGTAACACCCGAAGTCGGTGAGGTAACCTTTATGGAGCCAGCCGCCTAAGGTGGGACAGATGATTGGGGTGAAGTCGTAACAAGGTAGCCGTATCGGAAGGTGCGGCTGGATCACCTCCTTTCTAAGGATAAATACGAGAGCGCTTTTGTTTTGTTCAGTTTTGAATGAGTAATTCATTCAGATTCGAAAGATCTCATCACGTAGTGATGGAATTCTTTCTTCTTTGTTCCTTGAAAACTAGATAATAGATAGAAGGCAATTAATTTTTTCAAAGCATCAGTAAGATCTTTTTTAACGGTTAAGTTAGAAAGGGCGCACGGTGGATGCCTTGGCACTAGGAGCCGATGAAGGACGGGACTAACACCGATATGCTTCGGGGAGCTGTAAGTAAGCTTTGATCCGGAGATTTCCGAATGGGGAAACCCACTGTTCGTAATGGAACAGTATCTTTACCTGAATACATAGGGTACTGAAGGCAGACCCGGGGAACTGAAACATCTAAGTACCCGGAGGAAGAGAAAGCAAATGCGATTTCCTGAGTAGCGGCGAGCGAAACGGAATTAGCCCAAACCAAGAGGCTTGCCTCTTGGGGTTGTAGGACACTCAACATGGAGTTACAAAGGAACGGGGTAAATGAAGTGATCTGGAAAGGTCCGTCAAAGAAGGTAAAAACCCTGTAGTTGAAACTTCGTTCCCTCCTGAGTGGATCCTGAGTACGGCGGGACACGAGAAATCCCGTCGGAAGCAGGGAGGACCATCTCCCAAGGCTAAATACTACCTAGTGACCGATAGTGAACCAGTACCGTGAGGGAAAGGTGAAAAGCACCCCGGAAGGGGAGTGAAATAGATCCTGAAACCGTGTGCCTACAAGTAGTCAAAGCCCGTTAATGGGTAATGGCGTGCCTTTTGTAGAATGAACCGGCGAGTTACGATTTCATGCGAGGTTAAGTTGATAAGACGGAGCCGCGACTGAAAGCGAGTCTGAATAGGGCGAATGAGTATGAGGTCGTAGACCCGAAACCAGGTGATCTACCCATGTCCAGGGTGAAGTTCAGGTAACACTGAATGGAGGCCCGAACCCACGCACGTTGAAAAGTGCGGGGATGAGGTGTGGGTAGCGGAGAAATTCCAATCGAACCTGGAGATAGCTGGTTCTCTCCGAAATAGCTTTAGGGCTAGCCTCAAGATGAGAGTATTGGAGGTAGAGCACTGATTGGACTAGGGGCCCCCAACGGGTTACCGAATTCAGTCAAACTCCGAATGCCAAATACTTATTCTTGGGAGTCAGACTGCGAGTGATAAGATCCGTAGTCGAAAGGGAAACAGCCCAGACCACCAGCTAAGGTCCCAAAGTATACGTTAAGTGGAAAAGGATGTGGAGTTGCTTAGACAACCAGGATGTTGGCTCAGAAGCAGCCATCATTTAAAGAGTGCGTAATAGCTCACTGGTCGAGTGACTCCGCGCCGAAAATGTACCGGGGCTAAACGTATCACCGAAGCTGTGGATTGACACCGTATGGTGTCGATGGTAGGAGAGCGTTCTAAGGGCGTTGAAGTCAGACCGGAAGGACTGGTGGAGCGCTTAGAAGTGAGAATGCCGGTATGAGTAGCGAAAGAAGGGTGAGAATCCCTTCCACCGAATGCCTAAGGTTTCCTGAGGAAGGCTCGTCCGCTCAGGGTTAGTCGGGACCTAAGCCGAGGCCGAAAGGCGTAGGCGATGGACAACAGGTTGATATTCCTGTACCACCTATACATCGTTTGAACGATGGGGGGACGCAGAAGGATAGGGTAAGCGCGCTGTTGGATATGCGCGTCCAAGCAGTTAGGCCGGAAACGAGGCAAATCCCGTTTCCATTAAGGCGGAGCTGTGATGGCGAGGGAAATATAGTACCGAAGTTCCTGATTCCACGCTGCCAAGAAAAGCCTCTAGTGAGATGTAAGGTGCCCGTACCGCAAACCGACACAGGTAGGCGAGGAGAGAATCCTAAGGTGTGCGAGAGAACTCTCGTTAAGGAACTCGGCAAAATGACCCCGTAACTTCGGGAGAAGGGGTGCTTTTAGGGTGAATAGCCCGGAAAAGCCGCAGTGAATAGGCCCAGGCGACTGTTTAGCAAAAACACAGGTCTCTGCGAAGCCGCAAGGCGAAGTATAGGGGCTGACACCTGCCCGGTGCTGGAAGGTTAAGGGGAGAGGTTAGCGCAAGCGAAGCTTTGAACCGAAGCCCCAGTAAACGGCGGCCGTAACTATAACGGTCCTAAGGTAGCGAAATTCCTTGTCGGGTAAGTTCCGACCCGCACGAAAGGTGTAACGATCTGGGCACTGTCTCAACGAGAGACTCGGTGAAATTATAGTACCTGTGAAGATGCAGGTTACCCGCGACAGGACGGAAAGACCCCGTGGAGCTTTACTGCGACCTCGATATTGAATTTTGGTACAGCTTGTACAGGATAGGTAGGAGCCTGAGAAGCCGGAGCGCTAGCTTCGGTGGAGGCGTTGGTGGGATACTACCCTGGCTGTATTGAAATTCTAACCCGCGCCCCTTATCGGGGTGGGAGACAGTGTCAGGTGGGCAGTTTGACTGGGGCGGTCGCCTCCTAAAGAGTAACGGAGGCGCCCAAAGGTTCCCTCAGAATGGTTGGAAATCATTCGTAGAGTGTAAAGGCACAAGGGAGCTTGACTGCGAGACCTACAAGTCGAGCAGGGACGAAAGTCGGGCTTAGTGATCCGGTGGTTCCGCATGGAAGGGCCATCGCTCAACGGATAAAAGCTACCCCGGGGATAACAGGCTTATCTCCCCCAAGAGTCCACATCGACGGGGAGGTTTGGCACCTCGATGTCGGCTCATCGCATCCTGGGGCTGTAGTCGGTCCCAAGGGTTGGGCTGTTCGCCCATTAAAGCGGTACGCGAGCTGGGTTCAGAACGTCGTGAGACAGTTCGGTCCCTATCCGTCGCGGGCGCAGGAAATTTGAGAGGAGCTGTCCTTAGTACGAGAGGACCGGGATGGACGCACCGCTGGTGTACCAGTTGTCTTGCCAAAGGCATAGCTGGGTAGCTACGTGCGGACGGGATAAGTGCTGAAAGCATCTAAGCATGAAGCCCCCTCGAGATGAGATTTCCCATAGCGCAAGCTAGTAAGATCCCTGAAAGATGATCAGGTTGATAGGTCAGAGGTGGAAGCGTGGCGACATGTGGAGCTGACTGATACTAATAGATCGAGGACTTAACCACGCTTTAAAAAATGAAATACCTTCTTATTATCTAGTTTTGAAGGAACAACGTTCCTTTATTGTTTGGTGGCGATAGCGAAGAGGTCACACCCGTTCCCATTCCGAACACGGCAGTTAAGCTCTTCAGCGCCGATGGTAGTTGGGGGTTTCCCCCTGTGAGAGTAGGACGCCGCCAAGCTATTCAAAAAGATCAGCCATTTTGGCTGGTCTTTTTTTGTGTTTATAAAATGGGAAAGAGTATCGAATAAATAGGGTTGATAATCAGGGAGTCGACATGTGATTAACCAGGATGGCATATTTCCAGAAAAAATCTTTTTCTAGGTTGGAATTATTTTTGGAATTTTATAAGTATTCACTTATTAAAATGGCGATGGATTTCTTCGGGAATAAATCTTGCCTTTATCTGTTCTTTTCATTATACTATGAAGAATTTATTAATGAATATAAGCGAAGTATTGATGCGAAGGAAGGTAAACAATATAGAATTCGGGAAAGGAACGGTTTTGTGAGTAAGAAGAGTAAGGAAAAGTTTGAAGTAATAGATGGAGAAACAATTGATGCATGTCTAGATCGAATTAAAGCAGCAGGTTACTTTCCTGTAAGACGAACAGAAGAACCTATTTTTGCCGAAAGAATCGAGAATGGAAAGGTTCATTATGAGCCAGTTAATAGAAAAATCGTATTCGAAGCGAAATTAATCAAGTAAAACACGAACGATTTTTTGATATCCTGTAAAAATATTCGATTTTATCTTGACATTAAAATGGCGTGAAGGTAAGATGAAGTTAGATTAATACATCTCATATAATCCTGGGGATATGGCCCAAAAGTATCTACCTAATGACCGTAAATCATTGGACTATGAGAAAAGCATCTGACTAATTCGGACACTAGCCAAGTCTTTTTGTGTTTTTTTAAAGGCTTTCTTCCGGGCAGATTGCTTTCTCTATGAGGAAGCAGTCTGCCCGGTTTTTTAATTTGATATAGATAATTATAAGCGTCCATCTGCATACTCAGGACGTTTTAATATGAGTGTTGGAGGGAAAGATATGAAGCCGCAAGTTGGGGTTATTATGGGAAGTGTCTCAGATTGGGAAACGATGAAATATGCATGTGAATCATTGGAACAGCTCGAGATTCCATATGAAAAAAGAGTCGTTTCCGCCCACCGTACGCCGGATTTGTTATTTGAATATGCAGAGAGTGCAAAAGAGCGAGACCTTAAAGTGATTATTGCTGGTGCAGGTGGGGCAGCTCATCTTCCAGGTATGACGGCAGCGAAAACGATTGTCCCTGTGATTGGCGTGCCTATTCAATCGAAGGCGTTAAATGGTATGGATTCGTTATTATCGATTGTTCAGATGCCTGGTGGCGTACCGGTTGCGACGGTGGCAATTGGGAAAGCTGGAGCAGTCAATGCTGGTTTGTTTGCAGCTCAGATATTAGCTGCTTTCGATTCTAAAATTGCTGATAGATTAGAGGCTTTACGAGACGAAACCAGAGAAAAGGTGTTACAGAGCAGTGAACAACTTAAATAATACAATCATTTTACCGGGACAGACCATTGGAATTATTGGCGGTGGGCAATTAGGCAGAATGATGGCCTTGTCGGCTAAGGCATCGGGCTTTAGAATAGCAGTTCTTGAACCAACTACAGATGGCCCATGTGCGCAAGTGGCAGATATTGAAATCACTGGTGCTTATGATGATATCGATGCATTGAAAAGATTAGCGGATGTCAGTGACGTCATAACCTATGAATTTGAAAATATCAGTTCAGACGCTCTAGATTGGTTAAAGCAACATGCGTATCTTCCACAAGGGTCAGAATTATTAAAGCTTACACAGGATCGCTTGACTGAAAAAAAAGCCATATCGAATGCAGGAGCATCTGTTGCTCCATATGTAGAAATACAGGATATTTCAGAAATTTATCTTCATATAGAAAAAATAGGGTACCCTAGTGTGTTAAAAACGACGCGCGGCGGTTATGATGGAAAAGGGCAGTTGGTCATTAAGGAAGAAGCCGATATTAGAAAGGCAGAAACCCTGCTCCAAACAGGTGTATGTGTGCTAGAAGCCTGGATCCCTTTCGTAAAAGAAATCTCAATTATCGTGACGCGTAAAACAAATGGCGAGGTAAGTCATTTTCCGATTGCGGAAAATATTCATGTTGAAAATATTCTTCATAAAAGTATTGTACCTGCTCGTATCAGTAAGCAGGCTGAGAAGAAGGCGATTCAAGAGGCCTTACAGCTTGCTGAGAAACTTGGTTTGATAGGGACATTGGCTGTCGAGATGTTTTTAACCGATCAGGATGAGATCATCATTAATGAGCTTGCACCAAGGCCTCATAACTCTGGTCACTACACAATGGAAGCGTGTGAGACGTCTCAGTTCGAGCAGCATATACGTGCTGTATGCAATTGGCCGCTCGGAAATACGGCATTATTGAAACCAGTTTTAATGGTAAATATTCTAGGTGAACATATGGAACCTTTACTGGTTGAAATTCCAAAGCTTTCAGATTGGAAGGTTCATCTTTATGGAAAGAAAGAAGCCAAGCTGAAACGAAAAATGGGGCATGTGAATATTTTACGTCCAACAATTGAGGAAGCTCTTTTAGAAAGTAATCGAAGTAAAATATGGAATCAACAGGTTGAAACGGAGGAAGTAAAATGATTGAACGTTATACCCGCCCTGAGATGGGAAATATTTGGACAGAAACTAACCGCTTTAACGCGTGGTTGGAAGTAGAAATCTTAGCTTGTGAAGCATGGTCTGAACTTGGTGTAATTCCAAAAGAAGATGTACAACTTCTTCGTGAAAATGCAACGTTTAATGTGGATCGGATCAATGAAATTGAAAAAGATACACGTCATGATGTGGTTGCCTTTACGCGTGCCGTATCTGAAACATTAGGTGAAGAACGGAAATGGGTGCATTACGGATTAACTTCTACGGATGTAGTTGATACAGCCCTTTCATATGTGATTAAACAAGCGAATGATATCCTTTCGAAGGATTTAAATAACTTTGTTGAGATTCTGAAAAACAAAGCGAAAGAACATAAATATACGGTCCAAATGGGACGTACACATGGAGTTCATGCAGAACCGACTACTTTTGGTTTGAAACTTGCTCTTTGGTATCAAGAAATGAAACGCAATGTCGAACGTTTCGACGAAGCCAGAAAAAACATAGAGGTTGGAAAAATTTCTGGGGCTGTCGGAACATATGCAAACATCGACCCGTTCGTTGAAAAATTCGTTTGTGAAAAACTGGGCCTTGAAGCAGCGCCTATTTCAACACAGACATTGCAGCGTGATCGCCATGCTCACTATATGAGCACGTTGGCTCTAATTGCGACATCCATTGAAAAATTCGCAGTGGAAATTCGTGGCTTACAAAAAAGTGAAACACGTGAAGTCGAAGAGTTCTTTGCTAAAGGACAAAAAGGATCTTCGGCGATGCCTCATAAACGGAATCCAATCGGTTCTGAAAATATGACAGGAATGGCACGCGTAATCCGTGGTTACATGATGACAGCATATGAGAATGTAGCATTATGGCACGAACGTGACATTTCGCATTCTTCTGCTGAGCGTATCATCTTACCGGATGCAACAATTGCTTTAAACTATATGCTAAATCGCTTTAGCAACATCGTGAAAAACTTAACTGTTTATCCAGAAAATATGAAACGTAATATGGACCGTACACTTGGATTGATTTTCTCACAACGTGTGCTGCTATCCCTTATCGATAAAGGTCTTGTCCGTGAAGAAGCATATGACACGGTTCAACCGAAAGCGATGGAAGCATGGGAGCTTCAGGTGCCATTCAGAAGCCTGATTGAAAAGGATGATAAGATCACAAGCTTGCTTACAAAAGAAGAACTTGATGATTGTTTCGATGCTACACATCATCTGAAAAATGTTGATGTAATCTTTGATCGTTTAGGTTTATAAAAATAAAGGCGGCAAACATACCATCCCAAGCGGTTGATATGTTTGCCAAGCCTAACTAATAGCAAGAAGATTCATAATATTCACAATGTGGAGGTCTGGACAGATGGAAAAACGAGAATTGCTGTATGAAGGTAAAGCGAAACAGATTTATGCAACTGACAACAGTGAAATAGTATGGGTGGAATACAAGGATTCGGCAACAGCGTTTAACGGTGAAAAGAAGTCAGAGATTGCTGGAAAAGGTAAGTTAAATAATCAAATTACTAGCTTACTATTTTCAAAGCTCGCCCAAGAAAATATTCCATCCCATTTTATTGAAAAGCTTTCCGACCGGGAGCAGCTAGTTAAAAAGGTCTCTATTATTCCTCTGGAAGTGGTCGTTCGAAATACAGCTGCTGGCAGTTTTTCTAAAAGAACGGGCATTGAAGAAGGACAACCACTGAAGAAAACGCTCGTTGAGTTTTATTATAAAGATGATGAACTCGGTGATCCTCTGTTAACAGAAGACCATATTGAAGAATTAGAACTTGCAAGCAAGGAAGACGTAGCCATTTTAAAAGAAAAAGCTCAAGAAATTAATAAGGTTTTAACAACCTTGTTTAAAGAAATGGACATTAAATTGATTGACTTTAAATTGGAGTTCGGTAAAACATCGGATGGAGCCATTCTACTGGCTGATGAGATTTCACCCGATACGTGCCGGTTATGGGATGTAGCAACGAACGAAAAATTAGACAAAGACGTATTCCGTCGTGATTTAGGTAGTTTAACAGACGCTTATGGAAAAATTCTAGCAAAGTTGGAGGGTATTCAACATGTATAAGGTTAAGGTATATATCACATTACGCGAAAGTGTATTAGATCCACAGGGAGCAGCAGTTCAGCAATCACTTCACAGTTTAACTTATAACGAAGTAAGTGATGTACGCGTGGGGAAATACATTGAACTCACAATTGAAGATACGGACCGTGATTTGGATCAGCTGGTGAAGGAAATGTGTGAAAAACTATTAGCCAATACGGTAATTGAATCTTACCGTTATGATGTTGAGGAGGTTGTCACCCAATGAAATTTGCTGTCATAGTTTTCCCTGGTTCCAATTGTGATGTCGACATGTACCATGCGATAAAAGATGCACTCGGGGAAGAAGTGGAGTATGTTTGGCATTCCACAGACAATCTAGATGAATATGACGGGATTCTCCTTCCAGGCGGTTTCTCTTACGGAGACTATCTACGCACAGGTGCAATTGCCCGTTTCTCCAATGTAATGGCGGAAGTTGTAAAAGCAGCTCAAGCAGGAAAGCCTGTTCTTGGCGTCTGCAATGGTTTTCAGATTTTACTTGAAGCAGGCCTTTTACCTGGAGCGATGCGCCGTAATGATGGCTTGAAATTCATTTGCCGCAATGTAGGATTGAAGGTTGAAAATAATCAATCCATGTTTACAACAGGCTATTCATTACATGAAACGATTACGATACCAGTGGCTCATGGTGAAGGAAATTACTACTGTGATAATGAAACATTGGCTGCATTAAAACAAAATAACCGCATCTTGTTCACTTATGATGGTGAAAATCCAAACGGAAGCTTGGAGCAAATAGCGGGAATTACAAATGAACAAGGAAATGTCCTCGGAATGATGCCTCATCCCGAACGTGCTGTTGATTCGCTGCTTGGCAGTAAAGACGGCTTAAAGATTTTTCAATCCATCGTAAAAAACTGGAGGGAATCACATGTTATTACAGCTTGAACCAAGTCCGGAAAAAATTAAATTGGATCGTTTATATGCAAGTATGGGACTATCCGATGAAGAATTTGCAATGGTGGAGAAAATCTTAGGCAGACTGCCGAATTATACGGAAACTGGATTGTTTTCGGTTATGTGGTCAGAGCATTGTTCCTACAAAAATTCAAAACCCATCTTAAGGAAATTCCCGATTACAGGGGAGAAAGTGCTTCAAGGTCCTGGTGAAGGAGCAGGTATTGTCGATATCGGTGACAATCAGGCAGTTGTTTTTAAAATAGAAAGTCATAATCACCCATCGGCAATTGAACCTTATCAAGGTGCTGCTACTGGTGTCGGCGGTATTATCCGTGATGTTTTCTCCATGGGTGCCCGTCCCATTGCGATGTTGAACTCGCTTCGCTTCGGTGAGCTTGAGAATGATCGTGTGAAATATTTATTTAAAGAAGTGGTTGCTGGGATTGCAGGATACGGAAATTGTATCGGAATTCCAACTGTAGGCGGAGAAATTCAATTTGATCCATCTTATGAAGGAAATCCTCTAGTTAATGCAATGTGTGTCGGTTTGATCGATCATAAGGACATTAAAAAAGGCCAAGCGCATGGAGTAGGCAACACAGTGATGTATGTGGGTGCTAAAACAGGACGTGATGGTATTCATGGAGCAACATTTGCTTCTGAAGAGTTGTCGGAGTCTTCAGAAGAAAAACGGCCTGCCGTACAAGTAGGTGATCCATTCATGGAGAAACTTCTTTTAGAAGCATGCCTTGAATTAATTCAAAATGATGCTCTTGTTGGTATTCAGGATATGGGAGCAGCAGGTCTTACAAGCTCATCTGCTGAGATGGCGAGTAAAGCTGGATCAGGAATAAAAATGAACCTTGACTTGGTACCGCAACGTGAAACTGGAATGACAGCATATGAAATGATGCTTTCTGAATCACAAGAGCGGATGCTGATCGTTGTTACAAAAGGACGCGAACAGGAAATCGTTGACTTGTTTACGAAATATGACCTAGAAGCGGTTGCTGTTGGTGAAGTAACGGATGATAAAAACCTAACACTTTCTCATCAGGGTGAAATCGTTGCTGAGGTTCCAGTTGATGCATTGGCTGAAGAAGCACCAATTTATCACAAGCCATCTGCAGAACCGCAATATTTCCGTGACTTCCAAAGTATGACGGCAGAAGTACCAGACATTGAAGATTACAGAGAGACCCTTTTGGCATTATTGCAGCAACCGACAATTTCGAGTAAAGAATGGGTATACGACCAATATGATTACATGGTGCGTACGAATACAGTCGTTTCACCTGGATCAGATGCAGCAGTTGTACGTGTTCGAGGCACAAATAAGGCCCTTGCGATGACGACAGATTGTAACTCCCGCTATATTTACTTGGATCCTGAAACAGGCGGTAAAATTGCAGTTGCTGAAGCGGCTCGTAACATTATTTGTTCGGGTGCAGAACCTCTAGCAATTACAGATTGCTTGAATTTTGGAAATCCAGAAAAACCTGAAATCTTTTGGCAATTGGAAAAAGCGGCAGACGGGATGAGTGAAGCTTGTCGAAGTTTAAGTACGCCTGTAATTGGAGGAAATGTCTCTCTTTACAATGAAACGAATGGGGAAGCGATCTATCCAACACCAGTAGTTGGGATGGTTGGCCTAGTGAACGATCTTCAACATATCACAACGCAAACGTTCAAAAATGAATCAGATATGATTTATGTGGTCGGCGAAGCGAAAGTGGAATTTGGGGGCAGTGAGTTACAAAAAATGCTTGAAGGAAAAATATTTGGGCGTGCTCCAGAACTTGATTTAACTGTTGAACAAAAGCGTCAGCAGCAAATTCTTTCAGCGATTCAATCAGGACTTGTTTCATCAGCTCATGACCTCGCGGAAGGTGGTTTGGCTGTTGCTTTATCTGAATCTCTATTCGGAGCAAGTGACCTTGGAGCAAAAGTAAATTTATCTGGAGAACTCGTATCCGAACTGTTTAGTGAAACGCAATCACGCTTTTTACTATCTATAAGTCCTGAAAATCAAAAGGCTTTTGAAGCACTTGTTGAAGATGCCGTTTGTATTGGTTCAGTAACAGCAGATAATAAATTAGTAGTGACGGCAGGCGGCGATAACAAGATATTGGTAGCAGACGTTGTAGATTTACAAACAGCTTGGAAGGGAGCTATACCATGCTTGCTGAAATAAGAAGCCTAAATGAAGAGTGTGGCGTAGTTGGAGTCTGGGGACATCCCGATGCAGCACAGCTTGCTTATTACGGGTTGCATAGCTTGCAACATCGTGGTCAAGAGGGAGCAGGCATCGTTGTTACGGATGGTGAGCAGATGTCTATCTCGAAGGGTGAAGGTCTTGTCACTGAGATATTCACAGCTGAAAAAATGCAGGAACTTTCCGGTTCAGGAAAAGCCGCGATCGGACATGTCCGTTATACAACGGCAGGCGGCGGCGGGTATCAAAATGTTCAGCCTTTCTTGTTTAATTCACATACAGGGGGGCTGGCTCTCGCTCATAATGGGAATATCGTCAATGCTCGTCAGTTAAAAGCACAGCTAGAAGGACAGGGCTCAATCTTTCAAACGACATCGGATACGGAAGTTCTAGCACATTTGATTAAACGTTCTGGTTATTCCGATGTGAGAGATTCAGTGAAAAGCAGTTTAAGTATGTTGAAGGGTGCTTATGCATTCGTCGTCATGACAGAAAACCAAATGATCTTGGCAAGAGATCCGCATGGTTTCCGCCCACTTTCCCTAGGGAAAATAGGCGATGCGTATTTCGCTGCATCTGAAACATGCGCCCTTGATATAGTAGGAGCGGAATTCGTCCGTGATATTGAACCGGGTGAACTTGTGGTCATTAATGATGAGGGCATCACATCCGAATACTTTTCACTTTCAAGTCAACATGCAATGTGCACGATGGAATATGTGTATTTTTCCCGTCCAGATAGCAACATTGATGGAATTAATGTTCATACCGCTCGGAAAAATCTTGGTAAGCAAATGGCACTTGAAGCTAAGATTGAAGCAGATGTCGTCACAGGAGTTCCTGATTCAAGCATTTCTGCGGCAATTGGCTATGCTGAAGCTGCAGGTATTCCTTATGAAATGGGCTTAATTAAAAACCGTTATGTTGGCCGGACTTTTATTCAGCCGTCACAAAGTCTACGCGAACAAGGTGTGAAGATGAAACTTTCACCGGTAAGAGGGGTCGTAGAGGGTAAACGGGTCATTATGGTTGATGATTCAATCGTACGTGGAACAACGAGCAGAAGGATTGTTCGCATGCTAAAAGATGCAGGAGCAAAAGAAGTTCACGTTGTAATCAGCTCACCACCAATTAAAAACCCATGTTTCTATGGTATTGATACATCGAAAAAGGAAGAATTAATCGCGAGCTCTAAATCGGTGGAGGAAATACGTGAAATCATTGGTGCTGATTCATTAACTTTTTTAAGTGTCGAAGGTATGGTCGAAGCAATTGGTCGTCCGTTTCCTGGAGAAACGCGCGGTTCATGTCTAGCTTGCTTCACCGGAAATTATCCGACAGAAATTTATGATTACGAACGAGAAAAAGCAAAATGTTAATAATGTCGGAAATAAAGAGTGATTTTCGGAGGAGGATTTCAAATGGCTAATGCATATAAGCAGGCTGGTGTTGATATTGAAGCTGGTTATGAAGCAGTAAATCGAATGAAAAAACATGTAAAGCGCACATTTCGTCCGGAGGTAATGAATGGACTGGGCGGTTTCGGAGGAATGTTTGATTTGTCTTCCCTGAACCTTAAAGAGCCTGTGCTAATTTCAGGAACGGATGGAGTCGGGACAAAACTTCTGCTCGCGTTCATGATGGATAAACATGATACCATTGGGGTAGATTGTGTAGCTATGTGTGTTAACGATGTTGTCGTTCAAGGCGCTGCGCCTTTGTACTTTTTAGATTATATTGCCTGCGGTAAAGCGGATCCTGAACGAATTGAAATGATAGTCAAAGGTATTGCAGACGGCTGCGAGCAGGCAGGCTGCGCTTTAATCGGTGGTGAAACGGCGGAAATGCCAGGTATGTACGAAACGGAAGAGTATGATGTGGCTGGATTTACTGTTGGAGCTGTTGAAAAATCACGCTTAATTACGGGTGAGACAATTTCGGCGGGTGATGTTGTTATTGGGCTTGCTTCAAGTGGTATTCACAGTAACGGATATTCTCTAGTTCGTAAAATCCTCCTTGAAGATTCAGGAATGGATCTACATGAATTCGTACCGGAGTTTGACTGCAAGTTAGGCGATGAATTATTGAAACCGACAAAAATCTATGTCCAGTCTATTTTGTCCACACTTGAAAAGTTTGAAGTTAAGGGACTTGCCCATATTACGGGTGGAGGATTCATCGAGAATATTCCACGTATTCTTCCTGAAGGTTGCGGTGTTGAAATCGGGCTTGGAAGCTGGACAATTCCACCTGTATTCTCGTTCCTTGAAGAAAAAGGGAACCTTGTTCAAGAGGAAATGTTCAATATTTTCAATATGGGGATTGGCATGACTGCTGTAGTGAAAAAAGAGGATGCGGCCGCTGTGGTTGCTCATCTACAGTCATGCGGTGAACAGGCTTCAGTTATTGGAACAATTGTGGATGGAAATGGAGTGTCGTTTAAACAATGAAGCGACTCGCAGTCTTTGCATCAGGTAACGGAAGTAATTTCCAATCAATTGCTGACGCAATAAAAGATGGAGTTCTGAACGCGGAAATCTGCCTTGTTGTTTGCGATCGTGAAGATGCTTATGTGCTTGAAAGAGCTAGGCTTGAGAATATTAGAACCTTCTCTTTTTCAGCGAAAAAGTACTCAAGTAAGGTCGAGTTTGAAACGGAAATTTTAGAGATACTTCGTCAACTTGAGGTTGAATTTATTATTCTAGCTGGTTATATGCGTTTAATTGGGCCGACATTATTACAGGCGTATTCACACAGAATTGTTAACATTCATCCTTCACTTTTGCCTAATTTTCCAGGCAAGGATGCAATTGGGCAGGCTTTTGACGCAAGAGTGGAAGAAACCGGGGTCACGATTCATTATGTCGATGATGGTATGGACACGGGCCCAATCATTGCCCAAAAGACAGTACCGATTCTTGCAGGAGATACGAAAGACATTCTCCAAATAAGGATTCAGGAAACGGAACATGGCATGTATCCATCAGTTTTACAACAGCTATTCCAAAAGAAATAACATACATTATGGAGGGACCAACATACCATGAAGAAACGTGCTTTAATTAGTGTATCGGATAAAACAGGTATTGTAGAATTTGCTAAGGGATTAATAGAAGCAGGGTTTGAAATTATTTCAACCGGCGGTACGAAAAAAACGTTGCAGGATAATGGTGTAGACGTGATTGGAATCAGTGACGTCACTGGTTTCCCGGAAATTTTAGATGGACGCGTTAAAACGCTTCATCCGAATGTCCATGGAGCAGTTTTAGCAAAACATGGTGATGCAGATCACGCGGCACAGCTTGCAGAACATAATATTGAGCCTATTCAACTTGTCTGTGTAAACCTATACCCATTCCAAGCTACAATTTCTAAACCGGATGTTACTGTAGAAGATGCAATTGAAAACATTGATATCGGTGGACCGACAATGCTTCGTTCTTCTGCAAAAAACCACGAGTATGTGACGGTTATCGTTGATTCCAATGATTATCCAACCGTATTGGCTGAACTGAAAGACGGAGGAGTTTCAAAAACCACGAATCGCCGTCTGGCTGCAAAAGTCTTCCGCCATACAGCAGCATATGATGCTGTTATTTCTGAATACATGACAGAGCTTGCTGAAGAAGAGAATCCAGAATCATTGACTGTTACTTATGAATTGAAACAGTCGCTTCGTTATGGGGAAAATCCGCATCAAAAGGCAGCTTTTTATAAAAAACCGCTTGGTTCTGTTTTCTCAATTGCTGAAGCGAAGCAATTACACGGAAAAGAGCTTTCTTTCAACAACATTAATGATGCAGATGCTGCACTTCAAATTGTTAAAGAATTCAATGAGCCCGCAGCAGTAGCTGTCAAACATATGAATCCTTGCGGCGTCGGTGTCGGAACGACCATATTAGAAGCGTACGAAAAGGCATACGAGGCGGATTCTACTTCCATCTTTGGTGGAATCATTGCCCTGAACCGTGAAGTAGATAAAGCAACTGCAGAAAAGCTTCATGAAATTTTCCTTGAAATCATCATTGCTCCTGGGTTTACGGAAGAGGCAGTGGAAGTATTAACTAGCAAGAAAAACCTTCGCTTATTAACGATTGATTTCAACTCAGCTAAAAAACCTGAGCGTAAATTGACTTCAATTGAAGGCGGATTACTTATACAAGATCGTGATGCACATAGTTTGAAGGATGCAGAAGTAAAAGTAGCAACAAAACGCGAACCTACCCTTGAAGAGTGGAAAGCCCTAGAACTTGGCTGGAAAATCGTGAAGCATGTGAAATCAAATGCAATAGTGGTATGTAACGATCAAATGACATTAGGTGTTGGCGCTGGTCAAATGAACCGTGTCGGAGCTGCAAAAATTGCGCTAGAACAAGCCGGTGAAAGAGCAACAGGCAGTGCTTTGGCATCGGATGCTTTCTTCCCAATGGATGATACTGTTGAAGCGGCAGCGAAAGCAGGAGTTACGGCAATCATTCAACCGGGTGGCTCTGTAAAAGACCAAGATTCAATCAAGAAAGCTGATGAATATGGAATTGCAATGGTATTCACAGGGATTCGTCACTTTAAACATTAATCAAAGATGAGGTGCGATAATGAATGTACTAGTGATTGGCCGGGGTGGCAGGGAGCATGCTATTGCCCGCAAACTGTTTGAAAGTAAACGGGTGGAGAAAGTTTTTGCAGCACCAGGAAATCCGGGCATGACCGATGTAGCAAATCTGGTGCCCATTGAAGAAACAAATCATGAGGATTTGGTTGCTTTTGCAAAAGAAAATGCAGTTTCATTGACGGTAATTGGCCCAGAAACGCCATTATTGAATGGACTAGCTGACGACTTTGCTAAAGCGGGCCTACAGGTGTTCGGCCCAAATAGCAGGGCTGCGGTCATTGAAGGAAGTAAATCTTTCGCTAAGGATTTAATGAAGAACTACAGCATTCCGACAGCAGAATATGAAACGTTTACTGATTTTGATTCTGCAAAAGCTTATATTGAAAAAATAGGAGCGCCCATCGTTATTAAGGCAGATGGCTTGGCTGCAGGCAAAGGTGTCGTAGTCGCAATGACGATGGAAGAGGCGTTAGACGCCATCCACGATATGCTTGTCGGGGCTAAGTTTGGAGAAGCTTCTGCCAAAGTTGTTATTGAGGAATTTCTCGATGGTGAGGAATTTTCGTTGATGGCATTCGTGAATGGTGAAAAAGTGTATCCGATGGTTATCGCCCAAGACCATAAGCGCGTTTTCGACGGAGATCAAGGTCCGAACACAGGTGGAATGGGTGCCTATTCACCGGTGCCGCAAATTTCCGATGAAATGGTTCAGACAGCTGTCGAAACAATCTTGCAGCCGACAGTAAATGCGATGATTTCAGAAGATCGTCGTTTTACCGGTATTTTATATGCCGGATTAATTGCTACGGAAAAAGGTACAAAAGTCATTGAGTTCAATGCTCGTTTTGGAGATCCGGAAACGCAAGTTGTTTTACCGAGGCTAAAAACGGATTTCGTTGATACGCTTGAAGCGGTCCTATTAGGTAAGGATTTACAACTTGAATGGCATGAAGATGCAGTACTTGGTGTAGTAGTGGCAGCAGAGGGGTATCCTGGAGATTACAAAAAGAATTCAATCATTAAAGGGTTGGACAAGATTAATCCAGATGCTCATATTTATCATGCTGGAACTGCTAAAAATAGCGAGGGATCTTTTGTTTCAAACGGTGGCCGTGTGCTTCTGGTTGCTGCAAAAGGAAAAGATTTAGCCTCTGCTCAAGCTAAAGTATATAAAGAATTGAGTCATGTTGAAAAAGACGGATTGTTTTGGCGTACAGATATCGGTTATCGTGCCATTCAATACAATTTATCATGATAATTTGAAAGAAGCTGACTCTAAGAGAGTCAGCTTCTTCTTTAGAAAAAGATTTAATAAGAATCAGGTGAATTAAAATCATTTTCCGTTTTTTGTTCTTTTTTCATTAATGTTTGTCCATTCTCCATAGCGTCCACGATTGGACAATAGCGTAGAATGCCTTCACCAATTTTCATAGCTGATATCATGACGACAAATAAGTAAGATTGGTTTTTCCAAGGTTTTTTAACCATTTTTGCTGTTGCCCATGATAGAAAGGTAAAACCACAGGTAATCCGCATAAGTGCATTTATTATACTAATATTTTGTTTAAACTTCATAATAAGTCCATCCCTTCACAAAAAATTAACAATTTTTCAGTTAACATTACTGTGCTATTCTGGTAAGTATGTTAGTATGAAATAAAATTGGGTTTAAAATGGTTTTTTTATTGCATTTGTTTCAAAAAAATTATGGGGGAATGTTTATGCTTGAACAGCGCTATAGATGGAAAAATAAACATCTACGTGAACATATAGATGTGCTGGATGGCAATAGGGCACCACACATTCTGCTTAAAAATACGACTTATTTAAATCAGGCTTTACGAAAATGGGTGAAAGCGAATATCTGGATCTATGATGATCGCATAATCTATGTTGGCGAAAAGCTTCCTGAAAATATAGACCGCTGCGAAATGGTTGACTGTACAAATCAGTACCTGGTCCCGGGATATATTGAGCCGCATTCACATCCTTCTCAATTATATAATCCCCTTTCTTTTTCACGTTATGCATCTCATTTTGGGACAACGACATTAATCAATGATAACTTGCCATTTCTATTGCAGTTAGAAAAAAAGAAAGCGTTTTCTCTTTTGAAAGAACTTCGTAATATTCCTGTTACAATGTATTGGTGGAGTCGTTTTGATGGACAAACGGAATTAGTAGACGAGGATATGGTATTTTCACATGGTGCAGTTAAATCTTGGCTGGAGCACGATGCCGTACTACAGGGCGGCGAACTAACGGGATGGCCGAAGCTCCTCGACGGGGATGACATGATGTTGCACTGGATTCAGGAAGCAAAGCGGATGAGGAAGAAAATTGAAGGACACTTTCCGGGTGCGTCGGAGAAAACGTTGGCGAAGATGACGTTGTTTGGTGCTGATTGTGATCATGAGGCAATGACAGGCGATGAGGTCATGTCTCGTCTGCTACAGGGTTATTATGTTTCACTAAGGCATTCTTCTATCCGACCGGATCTTCCTAAGTTGATACAAGAAATACATGATATGGGCATCGATCATTATGACAAATTCTTTTATACAACAGATGGATCACCTCCGTCTTTTTATGAAGGTGGTTTTATAGACAGCTTAATCAAAATAGCAATAGAGCAAGGTGTTCCGGTCATTGATGCTTATAATATGGCAACTATTAATATCGCCCGCTATTATAATATTGAATATCTTCATGGTAATATTGCTACTGGAAGGGTTGCCAACATTAATTTTCTGACAGATATAAAGGAACCGGCACCAGTTTCTGTAATGGCAAAAGGGAAATGGGTGAAACGGGATGGTGAAGTAATTCCCGATTCTCAGGAAATCAACTGGAGCGATTTTGATTTTAAACCGCTTGAACTTGATTGGGATCTTAGTTTAAAGGAAGATTTTGAATTTTCTATGCCGTTTGGAATTGAACTGGTCAATAACGTAATCACGAAGCCATATTATCTTTCCAATGACGTTGGCCATGAAGAACTGACCTTTAAAGATGATGAATGCTTTTTCATGCTCATTGACCGTGAAGGTAAATGGCGCATTAATACGATATTAAAAGGCTTTGCCAATAAATTGTGTGGTTTTGCAGGTTCTTATACAAATACGGGTGACATAATCTTAATTGGTAAACGAAAACAGGATATGCATTTAGCATTTAACCGGTTGAAGGAAATTGGCGGTGGTATCGTTTTGACTGAACAAGGCCAGGTGATACATGAACTGCCTTTAAAATTAAAAGGAGTCATGTCCAATAAGGAGGTTCCTGAACTAATTAAAGAAGAGAATGAGTTGAAAAAGCTGCTACGTGAAAGGGGTTATCGCTTTGCTGATCCGGTGTATACCCTTTCATTCTTTTCAACAACTCATCTTCCCTATATAAGGGTAACCCAGCGAGGAGTATATGATGTAATGAATAAAACTATACTCTTTCCTACTATAATGCGTTAAAATATAAGAGAAGAAATGGTTAAAAAATCAGGGGAGTGGAAAGATGAAATTTAAGAGAGTTCTTTTCATCATTATTGCTATTTTTCTGCTAGCAGGCTGTTCGACTAAAGAAGAACCTGTACCAGATGACAGTAAGCCGAAAGATGCAGCTGTCATTAAAAATACAGATGTTAAAAACGAGCCTTCCAACATGTTTCCACTTACTGGTGTAGCCACGAATGAAGATACCGAGCAAAGGGCTGTAGCGGTGATGATTAATAATCATCCAAAAGCGCGTCCACAATCTGGTCTCTCAGATGCGGACATAGTCTATGAATTGCTGGCGGAAGGCGACATAACCAGATTTTTAGCTGTTTTCCAAAGTGAAATGCCGAACCAAATCGGACCGGTTCGGAGTGCAAGGGACTATTATATCGAAATGGCCAAAGGTTTGGACTGCATCTATGTGTGTCATGGGAATAGCCCAGAGGCAAAAACCATGCTAGACAAAGGATATATTGATAACTTGAACGGCCTATATTATGATGGTACTTTGTTTCAGCGCTCAACAGATCGAAACGCACCGCATAATTCCTACACTTCTTTTGATAATATTGAAAAGGGTGCGAAGGAAAAAGGATATGAGCTGACAGGTGCACCAGAGCCATTTACTTTCCTGACAGAGGAAGAGGCGGTTGGTCTGCAAGGAGAATCGGCTTTGAAAATTGAGATATCCTACGGATCGGCAGAGTTCAATGTAAAGTATGAATATGAAGGAACAGAAGAGAAATATAAACGTTATTCTAATGGTGAGCAAACAGTCGAGCATAAATCAAGCAAACCGATTTTACTGGATAATATATTCATCATTGAGACCACTCATCAAGTGGTTGATGATAAGGGACGCCTTAAAATTGATTTAAAAAGTGGCGGAAAAGGTTATTTACTTCAAAAGGGGAAGGTCAATGAAGTAGAATGGGTTAATAAAGATGGTCGAATTATACCAGTGAAAAACGATAAAGAAGTAGGGTTGATACCGGGGAAAACTTGGGTCAATATTATTCCGAATCAACCTGGTTTAGTAGAAGACGTCTCATTTTGATACCCATGAAAATTGAGGGGGAGAAACATGCAAATTGATAAGTTAAGAGGGAAAGAAACGGATCAGCTGTTTAAGTCGATACTTTCCTTGCGCGATTTAGACGAATGCTATCGATTTTTTGATGACTTATGTACAGTCAATGAAATTTCATCATTAGCACAGCGCCTTGAAGTAGCCCGTATGCTTGAAGAAGGTAAAACCTATCATAAAATCGAAAACGAAACAGGGGCTAGCACGGCCACGATTTCTAGGGTTAAACGCTGCTTAAACTACGGAAATGATGCCTATACCATGGCTCTTAACCGTATAAAGGAAAACGTTGAAGAAACAACGGAATCTTAATGAATTCGATTTTTTTATATTGTATGAAATAGAAAAAGCCGAGGAATTCGTTTCCCGGCTTTTTATTTTGAGCAAGCGTTTTCTATAGCAGCTACCGTCCAGTCGAAACCGTGTTATATTGGATTTTAGATTCAGAGGTTTCCAGTTGGTAAACATTTTATCGATACTTCTCTTTTTTAATGAAAAATCTTAATGCTATAATGGTGAAATGGGAAGTGTGAATGGAGGATTATAATGTACGATTTTCGCGAGTGGAAACATGTTTTCAAACTCGATCCAAATAAAGAAATAAGCGATGAGGCGTTAGAAAAAGTCTGTGAGTCTGGTACAGATGCAATTATGGTTGGAGGCACCGATGGAATTACGCTTGAGAATGTACTTCATTTGATGGCGCGAGTTAGGCGATATACAGTCCCATGTGTGATGGAGATTTCATCGGTTGAAACAGTGACGCCGGGATTCGATTTATATTTTATTCCGAGTGTCCTAAATAGCACCAATCCAGATTGGATGATGAAACTGCATCAGCAAGCAGTCAAAGAATACGGATACCTTTTGAATTGGGATGAAATTTTCGTAGAAGGATATTGCATCTTAAATCCTGAGTGTAAGGCGGCTCAATTGACGAAAGCCAATACGGATCTAGATATGGATGATGTGGGTGCATATGCAATGATGGCAGAAAAGATGTTCAAACTGCCGGTTTTTTATCTTGAATACAGCGGTGCTTATGGCGATGTCCAGATGGTGGAAGCGGCTAGAGAGAGTTTGGAGAATACTGTACTATTCTACGGCGGTGGGATTAAATCAGTAGAGCAGGCCAAAGAGATGGCGGAGTTTGCGGACGTAATCGTTGTTGGTAATGTGATCTATGAAGATTTGAAAACGGCGCTTGCAACAGTTGAGGCAGTTAAATGATAATTTGGCCAAAATGTAAATAGGGAAAAAATGTAGTATACTAAAACAGAAACGAATGTTCGTATAGGTGGTGTGATAATGCAATATTTAGCGGAAAAATTACTAATAGGTTTGAATGAACAGCAACAAAAAGCAGTAAAAGCAACAGATGGTCCACTTCTAATTATGGCTGGGGCAGGAAGTGGAAAGACGCGTGTGCTGACTCACCGTATTGCTTACTTGATGGTTGAAAAGGAGATAGCACCTTGGAATATCCTTGCAATCACATTTACTAATAAAGCCGCACGTGAAATGAAAGAAAGAATCCGTAGCATTCTGGGCGGTGCGTCCGAAGATATCTGGATTTCAACGTTCCACTCTATGTGTGTCCGTATTTTGCGAAGAGATATTGATCGGATTGGATTTAATAGGAATTTCTCAATTTTAGATACGACGGATCAGCAATCAGTCATTAAGCAAATTATGAAAGACCGTAATATGGATACAAAGAAATATGATTACCGGGCCATTTTAGGTAGTATCAGTTCAGCAAAAAATGAATTGGTCGGACCAGAAGAATACCTCAAAACTGCGTCAGATTATTTTACTAAAGTAACGGCAGATGTATATACAGAATACCAAAAACGTTTGCGGAAAAATTCAGCCCTCGATTTTGATGATTTGATCATGATGACGATTCAATTGTTCCAACTTATACCGGAAGTGCTAGAATATTATCAGCGGAAGTTTCAATACATTCATGTTGATGAGTATCAAGATACAAACCGGGCTCAATATATGCTTGTTAAACTGCTAGCTTCACGATTCCGTAATCTCTGTGTTGTAGGGGATTCAGATCAGTCGATCTATCGCTGGCGCGGTGCGGATATTGCGAATATCCTTTCATTTGAAAAAGATTATCCTAATGCCAATATGATTTTCCTTGAACAGAATTATCGTTCAACGAAAAAGATTCTTGAAGCGGCGAATAAGGTCATCGATAATAATCGAAACCGGAAGCCGAAAAATCTTTGGACTGAGAATGTAGATGGTAATAAGATTTTCTATTACCGTGCAGACAATGAACAAGGGGAAGCGCAATTTGTAGCAGGAAAGATAAATGAATTAGCTAAGGACGGTAGTAGAAAATATTCCGATATAGCAATCCTTTACAGAACAAATGCACAATCACGGGTAATGGAGGAAGTTCTGCTTAAATCCAATATTAACTATGCAATCGTCGGCGGCACTAAGTTCTATGATCGTAAAGAGATTAAGGATTTACTTGCCTATCTGCGTCTTATTGCAAATCCTGATGATGACATCAGTCTTCGCCGTGTAATAAATGTACCGAAACGAGGTATTGGTGCAACTTCAATGGACAAAGTAGCAGATTATGCAGATCAATATGATCTTTCCATTTATAAAGCACTTGAGTCCGTGGAAATGATTGGGATAAGCGGGAAGGCTACCAAAGCAGCAAGGGAATTCCACACGTTAATTACTAACTATACAAATCAGCAGGAGTACTTATCTGTGACGGAACTGGTGGAAGAAGTCATTAAAAAAACCGGTTACCGTGAGATGCTGCAAGCAGAAAAAACAATTGAATCACAAAGCCGTCTTGAAAATATAGATGAGTTTTTATCTGTAACGAAAGCATTCGAAAGTAACAGCGAGGACAAATCATTGATTGGCTTTTTAACTGACCTGGCGTTGGTTGCTGATATTGACCAATTAGATGAGAACTCCGAAGAAGCAACAAATACGGTAACGTTAATGACACTACATTCGGCGAAGGGATTAGAATATCCGGTAGTCTTTTTACTGGGCCTTGAAGAAGGAGTTTTCCCTCATAGCCGCTCGCTCATGGATGAGGAGGAGATGGAAGAAGAACGCCGTCTTGCTTATGTGGGGATTACAAGGGCTGAAAATGAGTTGTTCATCAGTAATGCCCAAATGCGGACACTGTATGGACGGACGAGCATGAATCCAGTCTCACGGTTCATCGGAGAAATACCCGAGGAACTTCTTGAAGATCTTAAACCGAAACCTGCTCCTAGATCCAAGCAGACTCCATTCAGTTCTCCGGCGAGAACAGGGAACACTGCGACGGCTTCCACAAGAAAAATGCCTACCTTTGGGCGAGCTGTTTCTGCCCCATCTGCAACAGGCGGTGAAGAGATTGGTTGGGCCGTTGGTGACAAGGCTTCCCATAAAAAGTGGGGGATTGGAACCGTGGTGAGTGTAAAAGGAGAAGGCGAAGGAAAGGAACTGGATATTGCATTCCCAAGTCCAATCGGCATTAAACGCCTATTGGCGAAATTTGCACCAATAGAAAAAGCATAAGCTATGAATATGCGTCTACTGGTGAAGAATAGGGATATCTGACTTAGACACCGCTCTTCTAAGATGAAGTGCGGTGGAGTCTTCTTTAGAAAGGATTGAACGTATGGACATACAAGCTGCAGAGAAGATTGTTCTTGAGCTGCAAACTTTATTGAACCAATATAGCTATGAATATTATGTGAAGGACCAGCCATCCGTACCTGATGCTGAATATGATCGGCTTTTACGTGAATTAATTGAGTATGAAGAGAAATTTCCCGAGCTGAAAACAGCCGATTCTCCAACACAGCGGGTCGGTGGGGCCATCCTGGATATGTTCGAAAAAGTGGAGCATACGACACCGATGCTTAGCCTAGGTAATGCTTTCAATGAAAGTGACTTACGCGATTTCGACAGAAAGGTCCGACAGGCTGTAGGTGACAATTTTTCCTATGTATGTGAATTGAAAATAGATGGACTTGCCGTCACACTTCAATATGAAAATGGATATTTCGTAAGAGGAGCAACCCGAGGAGACGGAACAATTGGTGAAGATATTACCGAAAACCTGAAAACAATCAAGTCAATTCCTTTGAAGGTACGGGAGCCTATCGCCATAGAAGTGCGTGGTGAGGCATTCATGCCAAAAAAATCATTCGAATCTCTAAATAAGGCGAAGGAAGAACGCGGGGAAGAACCTTTTGCAAATCCTCGTAATGCAGCTGCTGGCTCTTTGAGACAACTTGACCCAAAACTTGCTGCGAAACGGAACTTGGATGTATACCTTTATGCGATTGCTGATTTAGGTGAAACAGGGGTTCGTTCTCACAGCGAGGGTCTAGATTTATTGGATGAACTAGGGTTTAAAACAAATAAGGAACGAAAAACCTGTACGAATATAGAGGAAGTTCTTGCCTATATTGAAGAATGGACTGAACAACGTCCAAACTTGGCCTACGATATCGATGGAATTGTCGTAAAAGTGGATTCACTTGAACAGCAGGATGAACTAGGCTTTACGGCAAAAAGTCCGCGATGGGCGATTGCCTACAAATTTCCAGCCGAAGAAGTCATCACAACACTAAGAGGTATCGAGCTGAATGTTGGCCGTACGGGAGTGTTGACACCAACGGCTGTTTTGGACCCTGTTCGGGTAGCCGGAACGACTGTGCAACGAGCTTCGCTGCATAACGAAGATTTAATCCGTGAAAAGGACATCCGTATTGGAGATCAAGTGGTCGTGAAAAAAGCAGGCGATATCATTCCAGAGGTCGTCAATGTACTAGCAGAACGTCGTACGGGGGAAGAAGTCGAGTTCCAGATGCCGACTGAGTGCCCAGAATGTGATAGCGAGCTTGTCCGACTGGACGGGGAGGTCGCCCTGCGATGCATCAACCCGAAATGTCCGGCACAAATCCGAGAGGGCTTGATTCACTTTGTATCACGGACAGCAATGAATATCGACAGTTTAGGTGAAAAAGTCATTAGCCAGTTATTTAAGGAAGCGCTCATACAGGATGTAGCTGATATTTATAAGCTTACATACGATCAAGTGATAGCATTGGAACGGATGGGAGATAAATCCGTCAATAAACTCCTTCAGGCAATCGAAGCTTCGAAAAGCAATTCGCTAGAAAAATTACTATTCGGCCTTGGTATCCGCCATGTTGGTTCGAAAGCAGCGAAGACCCTTGCGAGGGAATTCGGCACTATGGAAGCATTAAGCAAGGCGAGCCGTGAAGAACTTACAGCAATTAATGAAATTGGAGAAAAAATGGCTGATTCCATCGTGGCATATTTTGAATTGGAGGAAGTGCATGCACTGTTGAATGAGTTGGAAGCAGCCGGTGTGAACCTTATCTATAAAGGGGCAAGAGCTGTTTCTATAGAAGAAATCGATTCCATTTTCGCTGGAAAAACAGTCGTTTTGACAGGGAAACTGCATCAGCTAACACGTAATGAAGCGAAAGAAAAATTAGAGGCGCTAGGAGCTAACGTTGCTGGAAGTGTCAGCAAGAAAACGGATTTGGTCGTGGCCGGCGAAGATGCTGGTTCCAAACTAGAAAAGGCAGAAAGCCTAGGCGTTCTCGTATGGGATGAAGAGAGACTGATTGAGGAACTAAAAAAATAAGAGGTGTAGCTATGAGGAAACACTCTATTTTGGGGATGATTCTTATACTACTTCTTGCTGGATGTGCACCTAGTTTTGAGGATAAGCAAGAGGTAGTTCAAGACTCCAAAAACGAAAAGGATACAGCAATTATTCCGAAGTATAAAATTTCGGAAGAATATTATCAAACGATTCTTCCGTTTGAGCCATCAAAAGCCCGCGGTTTGGTCGTTTCGAATTTAAATACTCGATATGATATCGAAGAGTTTGAAAATGGACTGATGCGGTTGGCACAAACTCAATTTGACCCGGAAGAATACCTATTTCAAGAGGGGCAAATGCTCGACAGTTCCAAGATATCATCCTGGTTGAACAGAAAATATACAAAAAGCCAGTTGAAAGAAAAGAACAAGAAAGAAAGTGATAACGTAGGTTTAAATCCAGTTGATTCAGGTACAGGTGACATTGATAAGCGGAATGCGGAAAATCCAATTTACCTGGCTCATATTTTAGAACATAACTATTTGGTGAAATCAAAGGATAGCACAGTTAGCCTTGGTGGAGTTGTAATAGGCCTTGCCCTAAATTCAGTCCATTACTATCAAAAAGAAGCATACGGGGCAACCTATGAAAAGAAAATTGATAGTAAAGAACTAAAACAAGAAGGGGAGAAAATTGCTGAGGAAGTCTTAAAAAGATTGCGTAATATGGACAAGCTGAAAAATGTTCCGATTACCATTGCCTTGTTTGAGCAAAATGAAAAATCCTCTGTAGTGCCTGGGAATTTTATTTCCTATACGAATATAGGGAAAAACTCTAACAATATTGGAAAATGGACAAACTTAAACGAAGAATACTTCCTATTCCCTTCGGCAAGTGCAGAAAAAAAATATAGGGATGACGTCAACACATTCACAAATTTTAAAGAGGATGTTGAAGAATATTTCCCTAACTTTAATGGAGTTATTGGCAGGGCATTTTATATGGATGACCAATTACAAAGCTTGAACATCGATATCCCTATCCAATTTTATGGAAACTCAGAAGCGATTGGCTTTACACAATATGTGGCTGGTCTTGTAATGGAACGTTTCCCTAAATATATTGCAGTACAAGTATCGATCACTTCTGTAAATGGACCCGAAGCACTTATTGTTCGCGAGGCAAATCAAGACGAACCAACCGTGCATATATACGAATAAAAAAAAGATGAAGCTTAACAAGCTTCATCTTTTTTATTTGGAACAAATCTAGCCATGAGTAACCTTAACAAAATGGCTTTATGCCTGGCTATTATTCTTGAATGATATTATCTTATTTATACATAATTTGAAGAGTTTAACAGTTTTAGTTAGAATAAGATTGATAGTGTTGAAAAGTTATTTAAAACAGGGAGGGATTGTTTTGGTGCAATTGTATAAACATGAACCGTTTACGGATTTTTCTCAAGTGGCAAATAGCGAGGCGTATCAACAGGGGTTAGGCAGGGTGAAAACATACTTAGGTCAGAATTATGATTTAGTCATTGGTGGAGAAAAAATCTCTACAGAAAATAAAATTATTTCTATTAATCCAGCTAAAAAAGAAGAAGTGATAGGCTATGTATCGAAAGCCAATCGTGAGTTGGCTGAGAAGGCAGTTCAGGCAGCGGATGCGGCCTTTCAGACATGGCGTAAGGTAAAGCCTGAAGTAAGGGCAGATATACTGTTCAAAGCGGCAGCTATTGTCCGACGGAGGAAACATGAATTTTCGGCCTTGCTGACGAAAGAAGCTGGCAAGCCGTGGAATGAGGCAGATGGTGATACGGCTGAGGCTATCGATTTCTTAGAGTTTTATGCAAGGCAGATGCTCAAATTAAAAGACGGAATTCCTGTACAGAGCAGACCGAATGAAAATAATCGCTATGATTATATTCCACTTGGAGTGGGAATTATTATTTCCCCGTGGAATTTTCCTTTTGCTATTATGGCAGGAACGACTGTTGCGGCCATCGTAACGGGAAATACGGTTCTGTTAAAACCGGCATCGACTACTCCGGTTATCGCGGCTAAATTTGTGGAGGTGATGGAGGAAGCAGGTCTGCCTAATGGGGTATTGAACTTTGTCCCGGGGAGCGGTTCAGAAGTAGGCGATTATCTTATCGATCATCCCCGCACCCGTTTTGTTTCATTTACAGGATCTCGTGAAGTAGGTACGAGAATTTATGAACGTGCCGCAAAAGTGAATGAAGGTCAAATTTGGCTGAAGCGGGTGATTGCGGAAATGGGTGGTAAAGATACGATTGTAGTTGATAAGGAAGCGGACCTTGAATTGGCTGCTCAATCGATCGTGAATTCGGCATTCGGTTTTTCCGGGCAAAAGTGTTCTGCCTGTTCCCGGGCGGTCATTGTTGCTGAAGTATATGATCAGGTGCTAGAGCGTGCTTTAGAACTGGCAAAGGAATTGTCCGTTGGTGATCCAGAAGATGGTGCAAACTTCATGGGGCCGGTCATCGATGGTCAAGCTTATAAAAAAATCATGGAATACATTGAAATTGGGAAACAAGAAGGTCGTTTAGCCGCTGGTGGAAAGGGTGATGATACAACCGGTTATTTCATTGAACCAACGATCATTGCCGATCTTGATCCGTATGCCCGGCTCATGCAAGAAGAGGTTTTCGGCCCAGTTGTTGCTTTTTCGAAAGCAAAAGACTTTGATGAAGCGATTGAGATTGCAAATAATACGGATTATGGTCTGACGGGAGCAGTAATTACAAATAATCGTGAACATATGGAAAAAGCACGTGATGATTTTCATGTGGGAAATCTATACTTCAACCGTGGATGTACGGGCGCGATTGTAGGCTATCAGCCGTTCGGAGGCTTTAATATGTCAGGTACAGACTCAAAAGCAGGAGGACCCGATTATCTTATCCTTCATATGCAAGGAAAAACGACTTCAGAAGCATATTAATGGAAATGTAATCCCTTCCTATTTAGGAAGGGATTTTTGCAAGAATCGAGAACATTTGACTAATTTGACCGCCTTCTTGGAATTTCCCCGGAAATTTCGGCAACTTTCTCATATTTCCCGGAAAATACTTCTTTTTCTTTAAGAAATATTTGAATTTCGACATGGTATCTCTTGTTGCTTTACTGTGCAATAGTTTGATATGATTTAAACGATGATTTTATGGAGAAAAGCGACTATTTTAGTCGATTTGGATATTTTTTCGGAGGTGAAGAGAATGTCACGAATTTCTATGGAACAAGTAAAACACGTTGCCCATTTGGCTCGTTTGGCAATTACGGAAGAAGAAGCAGAACAGTTTCAGAATCAGCTTGAACAAATGATTTCATTTGCGGAGCAGTTGAATGAACTTGATACGGATCAGGTAAACCCGACTTCTCACGTTTTGGATATGAAAAATGTAATGCGCGAAGATGTTGCAAAACCAGGATTACCAGTAGAAGAAGTAGTTAAGAATGCACCGGATAGCAAAGAAGGATATATCCGTGTACCAGCCATTATGGAATAAGGAGGGACAATGATGTCGTTGTTCGAACAAAAAGTTTCCGAGCTTCATCAACGTTTACATAATAAAGAGATCAGCGTTACTGATCTTGTTAACGAATCGTATAAGCGAATCGGACAAGTAGAAGACAAGGTGAAGGCATTTTTGACATTAGATGAAGAAAACGCCCGCAACCAAGCAAAACAATTGGATGACCAATTAGTAAAAGGCGAGAGCCAAGGCGCCCTATTTGGCATGCCAATCGGTGTGAAGGATAATATTGTTACTAAAAATTTACGGACAACTTGTGCGAGCAAAATTTTGGAGAACTTTGATCCAATCTATGATGCAACCGTTGTTCAAAAGTTACAGCAGGCAGAAACGGTGACAATTGGAAAATTGAACATGGATGAATTTGCGATGGGTTCTTCAAATGAGAACTCAGCATATCAGGCAACACGCAATCCATGGAATACGGATTATGTACCAGGTGGCTCTTCAGGTGGTTCAGCTGCATCTGTCGCTTCTGGTGAAGTCTTATTCTCATTAGGTTCTGACACAGGTGGATCGATTCGCCAACCAGCTGCATACTGCGGAGTTGTCGGCTTAAAGCCTACATATGGACGGGTTTCCCGTTTCGGACTTGTAGCCTTTGCTTCTTCATTAGATCAAATCGGTCCGGTGACAAGAACGGTTGAAGATAATGCATACCTTCTTGAAGCGATTTCAGGCGTCGATCCAATGGATTCCACATCTGCTAACTTAGACGTACCGAATTTTGTGAATTCATTAACAGGCGATGTTAAAGGGTTGAAAATTGCAGTTCCTAAAGAATACCTTGGTGAAGGTGTTGGGGAAGAAGCACGTAATTCTGTACTTGAAGCTTTAAAAGTATTAGAAGGACTTGGAGCTGTATGGGAAGAAGTTTCCCTGCCGCATTCCAAATATGCTCTAGCTGCTTACTATCTGCTTTCTTCATCAGAAGCATCGGCAAACCTTTCCCGTTTTGATGGCGTTCGCTTCGGTCACCGTACAGATAATGCAGAAACCTTAATTGAAATGTACAAGCAAACTCGATCGGAAGGATTCGGTGACGAAGTAAAACGCCGTATCATGCTTGGAACTTTCTCCTTAAGCTCTGGTTATTATGATGCTTATTATAAAAAGGCTCAAAAAGTGCGTACATTGATCAAAAAAGACTTTGAAGATGTATTTGAAAAATATGATGTAATCGTTGGACCGACAACACCTACACCAGCTTTCAAAATCGGTGAAAAAGTTGCCGATCCATTAACGATGTATGCGAATGATATTTTAACGATTCCTGTCAACCTTGCTGGCGTACCAGGTATTTCCGTACCTTGTGGTTTCGCTGCTAATGGTCTACCGCTTGGTCTGCAAATGATCGGGAAGCATTTTGATGAAAGCACGATTTACCGCGCTGCTCACGCATTTGAGCAAGCAACAGATTTTCATAAACAATTTCCTAAGCTGTAAGGGGTGAAAAAAATGGACTTTGAAACGGTAATTGGTCTAGAAGTACACGTAGAATTAAAAACAGATTCAAAAATTTTCTCATCGAGCCCGAACCAATTCGGTGCCTCTCCAAATAGCAATACGACTGTAATCGATCTTGGCTATCCAGGTGTATTGCCTGTCGTCAATAAAAAGGCTGTTGATTTTGCAATGAAAGCTGCTATCGCGCTAAATTGTGAAGTGGCAGAAATCACGAAATTTGACCGGAAAAACTATTTTTATCCAGACAATCCGAAAGCTTACCAAATTTCTCAATTCGATCAGCCAATCGGTGAACATGGCTGGATTGAAATCGAAGTCGGTGGCAAGAAAAAGAAAATCGGCATTACACGTATTCATATGGAAGAAGATGCTGGTAAGCTGACACATAAAGGGAACTATTCACTTTGTGATTACAACCGCCAAGGTACTCCGCTTGTTGAGATCGTATCCGAGCCGGATATCACGTCTCCTGAAGAAGCGTATGCTTATCTGGAAAAATTGAAATCCATTATTCAATACACGGGTGTTTCCGATTGTAAAATGGAAGAAGGCTCACTTCGCTGTGATGCTAACATTTCCTTGAAACCAGTTGGGCAAAAAGAATTCGGTACGAAAACTGAATTGAAAAACTTGAACTCATTCAACTTCGTTCGTAAAGGGTTGGAGCATGAAGAAATCCGACAAGCAGAAGTATTGAATGAAGGCGGCGTAATCGAACAGGAAACACGTCGTTTCGATGAAGCTACAGGTAGAACAGTTCTAATGCGTATTAAAGAAGGCTCTGATGATTACCGCTATTTCCCGGAACCAGATTTATTGACTATCCATATCGACGAAGAATGGAAAGCACGCATTACTGCGGAGATTCCAGAACTTCCAGATGCACGAAAAAAACGTTACGTTGAAGAATTTGGTTTACCAGAGTATGATGCTGCTGTTTTAACGGTAACAAAAGAAATGGCTGATTTCTTTGAAGCAACAGTTGCTTCAGGTGCGGATGCGAAACTTGCATCGAACTGGATCATGGGTGAGGTTTCTGCTTTCTTAAACGCAGAAGGGAAAGAACTGCATGATATGGCGTTGACTGCTGAATCATTGGCAGGAATGATCAAACTGATTGAAGATGGTACAATTTCTTCTAAAATCGCGAAAAAGGTATTCAAAGAGTTGATCGAAAACGGTGGTAACGCAGAAACGATCGTTAAGGAAAAAGGACTTGTCCAAATTTCTGACGAAGGTGCATTACGATCAGCGGTTGAAGAAGCTTTGAATAATAACCCGCAATCAATTGAAGATTTTAAAGCTGGTAAACAAAAAGCAATCGGCTTCCTTGTCGGACAAATTATGAAAGCGACAAAAGGCCAAGCTAATCCACAACTTGTTAATAAAATTTTGGTTGAAGAAATCAATAAACGTTAATAATTGACCGTATCACTTTCTAAGTGATGCGGTTTTCATATGGTTATCAAAAGAGTTTTACGAGGAAATACTGGAACTTATAAGTGAGAAATTAATTTTATATTTTTTTTGGAGTTATCTGTAGGGGTAACTCCTTTTTGTGTCGTCTATTACATGAATGCTTAAATGAAAGGGGGGAGAGAAGTGACAGATGAGTTAGTGGAGAAGGTGAGAGGTGGAAATGATCATGCTTTCCGGATATTGATAGAAACGTATAAGGAGACGATTTTTAGAACCGTCTATTCCGTTTTACGCAATCAAAAGGATGCAGAAGATGTCACCCAGGAAGTCTTTATCAAAATCTATACTTCTCTTCCTCAATATAAAAATCAAGGTTTTAAAACATGGATTACGCGTATTGCCGTCAATCATGCAATAGATTTGAAGAGAAAACGAGAAAGGCAAAAGGAAGAATCACATGAAGTACAGCCTTCGGAAGCTCATTTAGGCCTATCTGATGATGTTGAGGCAGTGTTTTTTCGAAATGAAAAACGAAAGCAAGTATTACGGAAGCTGAATGACCTTCCGGAGGGGTATCGGGACGTTGTGTATGGCTATTACATACAAGAAAAAACATTCCAGCAAATTGCAGAGGAACAGCAGATTCAAGTCAAATCTGTTGAGGTAAAGCTATATCGGGCAAGGAATTGGATGAGAAAACATTGGAAAGAGGAGGATTTTTCATGAACCATGTTTCTGAAGCAGGGTGGATTGCTTATTTGGCGGATGAAATGCCTGATAATCTAAAAATAGAATATGAAAATCATTTATACTCCTGTGACGAGTGTTTAACAGTCTATATGGAGGCGATGGAAAGAGCTGAATCTAGTCTGCTCGTTGAAGAACTTGATATAGCAGATTCTGTTATGAGCTCGATTGCTCAACTAAATGAAGTATCTAATGAAGAGGTTAAGCAAATCAGAAAAGAAAAATCTCTTCGGACGATTACAAGACATTACCTGATTGCCGCTGGTTTTACGATTCTATTAATGGCAGCCGGAGTTTTTCAATCCCTGACTGAATACGTTGATTCTGTAGAATCCAGTACTGTAAAGGAAACTCAGACCTTAACCGATGGTCTTATTGATAAAACATTTAATTGGATGGACTCTATTGAAAAGAAAAATAAGGAGGGGTTTAGAAATGAATAAAAGTCCGATATTAGCTTTTTTGTTATCATTTCTTCCGGGTTTTGGTCATTTTTACCTAGGTAGGAGATATAAAGGTTTATTTTATTTTCTAGCCACGCTTGGATTAGGGCTGGGAGGCTTTTTTCTTACATTGATTAGTCAATTGGAAGCGTTTCTTGCCTTTTCCATTATAGGAATGGTGTTTTATTTCATCAGTATATTTGACTTGGTAGTTACCTCTCTAAGAAATCCTAAAAGCGAAACGGATGCAGGGGGAATAGTGGATCAGCCGGAAGCAGAAAGATTCTATGTAATTGTCCTTTCATTCGTGCCTGGTCTCGGACATTTTCAGCTCGGCCTCATGAATCGGGGACTTATTTTTCTAATTGGCTTTTTAGGCCTTGGCATTATGGTGATATTCATCAGTGTGATGACACAAATGGAAGGTCTGCTAATATTCATGGCTTTATTGCCAGTTATCTGGATTTACAGTTTTTTTGATTCTGTTCAACAGCTGAATAAAAAGCAAAGGGGTGAGGAGCTTATTGATCGGACCGTGTTGGAAGATTTCGAGGAGAGACGGGAATCTGGGAAGAAGAGTAAATCGGTCGCGACTTTATTCGCCATTTTCCCTGGGGCAGGTCATTTATATTTAGGGCTGCAAAAACGCGGAATCCAATTAATGGCCGGCTTTTTATTCGCCATTTATATATTGGATTTACTCCGTTTAGGATTCTTCTTTTTCCTTATTCCGATCATCTGGTTTTACAGCTTTTTTGATGGATTACAAAAAGCGGCTAAAATGGAAGAGGGTCCTGTTGAAGATACGCCCATAATTTCGGGAATTGTCAATCAGCAAAAATGGGTAGGCCTTGGTTTGGTGGGGCTAGGAATTTATTTCTTGGCAAGTAACATTATCGTTCCGGCAATTGCACCTCATTTAGATGAATGGGTTGGAAGCAACTTAGAATATTGGTTTAGAGATTATTTTCAAAAAGTACTCGTGTGTATCCTTCTTATAGGTGGAGGAATAAAATTGTTAGCTGGAAGTAAAAAAGCGAGAGACAAGGAGGAGACAAAATGAGAACATGGAGAGTCGGAACAATTTCAATGGGAGTCTCTCTGGTTGGTTTAGGTATGATTTTACTGATTTCTCAAATCGCAAATATGAATATGACGACGATTCTTCTTTCTTGGTGGCCGTTGCTTTTCATTATTTTGGGAGTGGAAATTCTCTTCTATATCTATTTTTCCAGAAAAGAAAGTTCCTTTGTAAAATATGATATTCTTAGTATTCTTTTCGTAGGATTGCTTGGAACGACGGGAATTGTTTTAATTCTGCTGACATCAAGTGGAATAATGGATCAAGTCAGGGCAGCCGTGCAAAGCGAAGAAAAAACAGTGAATTTACCTGGGTTCAATGAAAAGGCTGGAAAAGACATTCAGAGGGTCGTTCTAGATTCTGGATCATACCCATTGACGGTTGAAAGTGGGACCGATGAAGAAGTTTCTATATTCGGGACATATGATGAGCTTGTAACAGTAGATGCTGAATCCCTGTTGAAAAAGACGGAAGATTATTTAATGGTTGAGAGAAACGGTGATACACTTTATATCAGCTTCAAGGATTTACCGGTTCAAAATAGCCTTTTAGGCGGAGGCAGGACGAATCTCAAGGCTACTCTTATTATCCCTGCTGAATTATCATTAGAGATTAATGGACAAAGCACGGATCTTGTCTTAAAGCCAAGACAGCTTTTAAGTAATTGGAGTGTAAAAGATAGCGGCTACCTTAGCGTATACCTTCAAGAAAATAGTGATATCAAGATTGAAGCAAAAGGTGTCGAGGAGCTCGAGGGGCCTGAAAATAGCTGGAAAACGACCGAGATAAAAGAAGAAGACACGAATGAAGAAGGCACTGAAAAAACTGAAAAAAAGAATGGTACACTAAAGTCTGGAAAAGGGAATCATATCTTAACTGTCTTCGATACATATAAAGTGAATGTTCATTACCCATAATTTTAAACCATTTACTAGAATAAAATTGTAAAAAGCTTTATAATTTCCCTGATAAGATTTCTAGAAAAAGCATATAAAGAAATGGGCCGAAATGCGGTCCTCTTTTTTTTCGAATATTGCTTTTCATGTAGTGAACGATTAATATGTAATTTATGGAATCAATTTGTATAAGGATGATGGGAAATGAAAAGAGCAAGGTTGATTTACAACCCGACATCAGGCCGGGAAGCCATTAAGAAGAGTTTACCAGGGGTGCTTGCAAAGCTTGAAGCAGCTGGATATGAGGCTTCTACACATGCGACGACCGGTGCTGGTGATGCAACGAATGCAGCTAAAATTGCCATTGAACGCGGCTATGATATTGTCATTGCAGCAGGAGGCGACGGAACGATTTATGAGGTTGTTAATGGACTGGCCACTGCAGAAAAGCGCCCAAAACTAGGAATTATTCCGACAGGAACGACGAATGATTTCGCGCGGGCACTGCATTTACCGAAGTCAATCGAAGGGGCAGCTGATATTATTGCCAGTGGGCATACGATGCCAATCGATATTGGAAAAATGAATGATAAATATTTCATCAATATTGCTGGTGGGGGTCGATTGACTGAATTGACCTACGACGTGCCAATCAAGCTGAAAACAATGCTTGGGCAGCTAGCTTACTACATTAAAGGGATTGAAATGCTACCTTCTATCAAGCCGACAGAAGTTTCAATCGAATATGATGGAAGGCTTTTCGAAGGCGAGATTATGCTATTTTTAGTCGCCAATACAAATTCGGTCGGTGGCTTCGAAAAACTCGCACCAGACGCATCCCTTAATGACGGCATGTTCACGTTACTTATTTTGAAAAAGGCAAATCTTGCTGATATTGTCCGAGTCGTAACTTTGGCAATGCGCGGTGAACATATACATGATAAAAATGTCATTTATGAAAAAGCAAATCGGATCAAAGTAACTGCCAAAAAAGACATGATGCTTAATTTGGACGGGGAATTTGGTGGCATGGCCCCAGCTGAATTCGTAAACCAGTACCGTCATTTTGATGTATTCATCCCGGAAGGAATATTGCCGGACGATCCAACAAATAAATAATGAAAAGAAGGTCACTAAAGTGGGTGGCCTTTTAATTTTAATCTAGCAAGGAGAATGGGTAACGTGTACATCAGAAGAGCGACACCAGAAGACGCAGAAAAGGCAGCAGTATTAACACGACTTGCGATAAAGGAAATTGCCGAGGAGTTAACTGGCGAAACAGAAGAAGAAACAATACTCGCCGTTCTTGCCGACTTTTTTAGAAAAAGTGGAAATCGAATCAGCTATGAAAATACCTTCGTTAGTGAACATAATGGGGAAGTATCTGGACTGATCATTGCCTATCATGGAAAAGATGCTAAAGGGTTAGATGAACCAATAGTTGAAAGATTACGGCGGAAAATGAAAGATTCGAGTATTACACTCGACAAGGAAGCAGAGAGTGATGACTTTTATCTGGATACATTATGTGTTGACCCGAATTTTCAAGGGAAAGGAATTGGAAGTGCACTGATTCAATATGTTGAGGAGTATGCTAAGGAAAAAGGCTACCCAAGGGTTTCTTTAGTCGTTGAAGATGTGAATGAAGGGGCAAATCGTCTCTATAACAGGTTAGGATATAAGAAAATAAAAACCATTATGATAAGTGGCTATGAATTTGGATATATGGTAAAAAAATTAGAAGAACCCCTTGTTTAACAGGGGGTCCTTTTTACGTGTGTTTTTGATATATCACTTCTTCCACCATTCATTGAACTTTTCTTAGTGGAATGGGATCTACATTTGCTGTCCGTTCATCGCAGCCCAATCAGCATAAACTCCGGTTCCGTTGCAGCCGGGACAGTCGTGTATATCGGAAAAATGATATTCCGTTGGTACGAAAGAGCTGTATCCTCGCCCATAACAATCCGGACAGAGGCCCTTTTCCTCCATGCTTACTCGATGTTTTTCTAGCCTGTTTGCATTCCAGGCAGATATAGAGTTAAACAAACCCATTTCTTCACCTCATCTATTTTTCCTTATTTTTCTTTTTTTACCTCGCTTTTATACATGGAACTATGAAAAAACGTAATTCCTTCTACTATTATTTTATGAAAACCAATGTAAATTGGTGAGTCGTTTTGTGGCAAGGCTCTGAATGTGGTAAAATACAGGCTAGCTTATAAAAGAAAAGAGAAGATGATATGAAAAAAACAGCACCCGTTGCTAAAAATGATATTATAGAGGTTTTATTCGAAGATTTAACGCACGAAGGAGCTGGAGTAGCTAAAGTTGATGGCTATCCGATCTTTGTTCAGAACGCCCTTCCTGGTGAAAAGGCAAAAGTTAAAGTAATGAAGACAAATAAAGGTTATGGCTTCGGACGTTTGATGGAGATTATAGAAAATAGTCCGTATCGAGTTGAGATTACAACTGAAGACTTTCATAAATACGGTGGCTGTCAGCTACAGCATATGAGCTATGAAGGACAGTTGGAATTCAAAGAAAAACAAGTCCGTGAAGTGATGACTCGCATTGGAAAACTTGAGGATGTGAAGGTACACCCGATAATTGGTATGGAAAACCCAACTCATTATCGTAACAAAGCCCAAGTGCCTGTTGGTGAAAAGGACGGCAAGCTAATAGCGGGATTCTTTAAACCACGGACACATGAAATTGTAGAAACGAAAGAAAGCATTATCCAAAATGAAGTGATTAGTGAAGCTGTTCAAGTTGTAAAAGAAATCATCAGTAAACTTGGTATCCCTGCTTACAATGAAAAAACCCATAAAGGTGTATTGCGTCACATTATGGCTCGTTATGGCAAGCAAACAGGCGAATTGATGATAGTACTCGTTACAAGAACGAAAAGTATCCCTTTCATCGAAACAATCGTGAAGGAAATCGTTGAACGTCTTCCACAGGTGAAATCAATCGTCCAAAACGTAAATTCGAAGAAAACAAATGTTATCTTGGGCGACAACATGACTTTGCTATGGGGTAACGAAGTGATCTATGATTTGATCGGTGACGTGAAATTTGCGATTTCCGCAAAATCCTTTTATCAAATTAATCCAGATCAAACGAAGGTTCTTTATGATAAAGCACTTAATTATGCTGGTCTAACGGGCGAGGAAACGGTGATTGATGCTTATTGTGGCATTGGTACCATTTCATTATTCTTAGCACAAAAAGCGAAAAAGGTTATTGGTGTGGAAGTTGTATCAGAAGCGATTGAAGATGCACGCCGCAACGCTGAATTAAATGAAATCACAAATGCAGAATTCATCGTTGGTGATGCAGGAAACGTCATTGCTGAATGGTATCAAAAGGGTAACATGGCAGACGTCATCGTTGTTGATCCACCTCGTAAAGGTTGTGAAGAATCTCTTCTAAACACAATCATTGAGATGAAACCTAAAAAGGTCGTTTATGTATCTTGTAACCCAGGAACCTTGGCACGGGACCTTCATATTTTAGAAGAAGGCGGATATAAAGCAGTTGATATCCAACCTGTCGACATGTTCCCGATGACTACACATGTTGAAAATGTAGTGTTGTTAGAATTGAAATAATGGTGTAAGTGCCCAGTCATTGGACTGGGCTTATTTTATATTGATTTATATAATAAGTGTCTTTGTTAGATAGAGATGATGAAGCAGGACCCATTAAGGGCTCTGCTTTTTCAATGTGGTGTCAAAAATTGTAGTAAGGGTGCTGAGGAAAAAATTTTTTACATGTATATTCTTGACGTTCTAACTTGGACATATATTATGGAATATCGAATATCGAATATCGAATATCGAATATCGAATGGGAGGTAAGGTGATTTTATTAAATTCCAAAAAGTGATGGCTGTAATCGTTGGTAGCTTTTTGATAGGTATTGGAATTAATGGTTTTTTAGTTCCATATCATTTAATAGATGGCGGTGTTATTGGAATTGCTCTTATTATTCATTATTTTTTGGGCTTTCAAACGGGGTTATCCATGTTAGTTCTTAGTATTCCTTTATTTATATATGCTTGGTACTATGAACGTCACCTTTTCTATAGCAGCATCCATGGATTACTTTTGACTTCTCTTTTTATGGATTGGTTGAGTCCATTAAAAAAGGCATTTTCTATTTCCATTCTCAGTAGTTCGTTAATTGGCGGAGCTATCATTGGGCTGGGCATAGGGCTTATGCTTCGATATGAGACAAGCAGCGGAGGAACAGATTTGTTAGCAAAATTCATTTCCAAATCTTCCTCCATAGATATTGCTATAGTTATTATTGTCATTGATACACTCATTATTACAGCTGCCGTCTTTATCTTAGGTATGAGAATTTTTCTTTTTTCATGTCTGACGATTGTCATTATTGGACTGATTACATCACTTATGAAAGTGAGGGATTAAATTTTCTTATCAACCCAAAAGTATAAAATAAATTAGTTTTTTAAGATGAAGGCTACATGGTCAATTGCCTTTTGCAATTTTTCACTATTTTTGCTATACATTTCTTTAGCTTCCTTTGATTCAGTTCCAAGGGCAAATAACTCTAAGTCTGCTTGGCATTTTTTCAAAGTTGCGAGCATCAAAGGCTTTTCTTGTGGAGATGGCACTTTAATTTTATCATCAAAAAGATCCACGTTTAATTCACCATTGGAATTTGCTTGTCCAAGAAAGACATTCTCGATGGTTACGCCTAGCTTATCCAATTCGGTTTTCAACCAATTTCGGTTTAGGCCAATCGTGGAAAGTGGTTCATCAAGGATTTCTCCATCCATAATGACAGTCTGAGCCTCCTTGACTGAAGCAACTGCCAGATTCAAATCTTTTGCTGTTAAAGGTTGATTTTGCTTTTTTAACATAACAGAAAAGTCACCGTTTGCTTCTAACAAACCAAACTCAACATCAGCTACATCAAAGACATCCTTCTTTCGAAGTAACCCTAACAATTCATCAGTTGTATACTTTTCCTTTTTTAAATTGTCTTCCATGACTTTTCCATCTTTAATAAACACTGAGGCTTTTCCTTCCACAAGATCACGAATAGTTTTGCTTTTCAAAGAAATTAATCCTGCTATAAAAGGTGCGAGTGCAAAAACGAGAATAGAAAGCACCCCATTTATAATACTTCCTTCAACCTTTGTGGCTAACTCTGCCCCAACGTTCCCGATGGTTATGCCAGTTACATATTCAAAAAAGGAAAGCTGAGATATCTGTTTTTTACCTAACCATTTTGTGATTAAAAAAAGGACAATTAAAAAAAATAGTGACCGTAAAACGATTTGTAACCATTCAGGCATTACTTAGCACCTCCTGCAAATCATAGGTTTAATCAAAAACCCTTATATTGTGGTTCCTCTCGTTCTAATTCTCCAACTCGCTTGTGTACATCCTTCATCACTTCATTCACTACCATCATCGTTTCATGCAGGATACGTTTCGATTCATCATCTTGAGTTCGGAGTGCAAGGCTAGATAAACCAGCTTCTACACCCTTAAGGCTGGCGACACATTGTTTCACTTCAGATGCAATAGTCATCCTATATTCTCCTTATCCTTTTGGTTTAAAAATAATAGCTCCTATCATTCCGAAAATAATTGCTGCTGATATCCCGGCACTAGTTACTTCAAACATTCCTGAAATTACACCAATTAAGCCATGCTTTTCTGCCTCGGCCATTGCCCCATGCACAAGCGAATTCCCGAAACTTGTAATGGGGATCGTTGCGCCTGCACCTGCAAAATCAATAAATGGTTCGTATAAACCAAACCCATCTAAAAGAGCACCTACGACAACAAAGGTACTTAATGTATGGGCGGGTGTTAGCTTGAATACATCAAACATTATTTGCCCGATTACACAAATAAAGCCTCCTACAACAAAAGCCCAAAAATAAATCATCATTGCTATTCACCACCATATTCAATCGAAACGGCATGGGCGATACATGGAATCGTCTCGCTTTGCTGAAAGGATAGAGGAGATAATAATGCGCCGGTAGCTACGACTAACATACGTTTGAAATCTCCCTTTTTCATGCGGTTTAATAAATGCCCATATACAACCGTTGCTGAACATCCTGGTCCACTGGCTCCGGATAAAACTGGTTGCCCCTCTCTATAAATCATTAATCCGCAATCCTTATACTGTTCTTCACGTATAGGGGTTCCATGTTTTTTAAATAATTCTAATGAAGCTTTTTGCCCAATCTTTCCTAAATCTCCAGTTACAATCAAATCATAATAGGAAGGGTCGATGTTTCGTTCTCTTAGATGGGTCTCAATTGTATCGACAGCTGCTGGAGCCATGGCTCCTCCCATATTAAATGGATCGGTCAATCCCATGTCAATGACCCGGCCGATTGTGGCTGAAGTAACTCGAGGGCCTTTTCCGGAACTACTTAATAAGGCAACTCCTGCACCCGTAACGGTCCATTGGGCAGTGGGAGGCTTTTGACCGCCGTATTCAGTTGGGTAACGGAACTGCTTTTCAACAGCGGTGTTATGACTAGAAGCACCTGTTAACAGATAATCCGCTCCTTTGGTGTTAACAAGGTAAGCGCCGAGAGCAAGTCCTTCCATAGAGGTAGAACACGCTCCAAACAAGCCAAGATAGGGTGTACCCAAAGTTCGACAGGCAAAACTTGTAGGTGTTATTTGATTAATGAGGTCGCCGCCAAGGAAAAACTGAATCTGATCTTTTTGAAGGCCAGCCTTTTCGATTGCTTTTGTACTTGCTTCTTCTATGAGGACTTTGTGAGCCTTTTCATAGGAATCTTGATTTATCCATAAATCGGAATGAAGTAAATCAAAATCATCTGCAAGTAATCCTTCAGCTTCAAATGGTCCCCCGACAGTTCCTGTGGAGAGTATGACAGGTTTTTGATCGAAAACCCATGTACGATGACCCGTCAGCATTATAAACCACCCCATTGAATAAGAATTGTTTTAATCAGAGCAACAATAAAAGCGGAAAAAACGCCGAATAAGATGACGGAGCCTGCCAATTTAAACATATTACCACCAACTCCTAAAACAAATCCTTCTGTTCGATGTTCAATAGCGGCTGATATGACAGCATTCCCGAATCCTGTAAGCGGTACTGCAGATCCAGCTCCCCCAAATTGAGCGATTCGGTCATACACTCCAAATCCAGTAAGAAGCATAGCAATGAAAATTAGCGTTCCTGCAGTGGGGTTCCCAGCCGTTTGATCTGTGAAATCAAAGTAATGAATATAAATATTTTGAATAAACTGCCCGATAAGGCAAATGATTCCACCTGTTATAAAAGCTTTAATGCAATTTAGTAGTACTGGTCTTTTTGTTTCCAGTTGGGTTTGAAGTTGTTGATATTCTTGTTGGACAGGGGTTAATTTTTTCTTTTTATTATTTGACATGCTTGTATCACCTCTTCCATCTACGTCTGTTCCTTCATTAAACTTTTGATTTCTTTGAAGTCTTTTTTCAGTGAGTCCATCTTAGTCTTATCTTTTTCGAGCTTTTGTTCCAACTGGTCAAGTTCTAAAAACATCTTTTGGTCAGTTGAGATAAGAATTTTATAATCTGGGAACATGTTTTCTAAGTCTGATTGTGCTTGTTTTTTAACGCTCTTTAAACGGAAACGATCAAAATTATCTACTTTGACTGCCACTAACAATTCCTTATCGCTATTTACGGCTTTTACATCCGAAACCTCTTCCTCTGCTAATAGCCTATCTTTAGCTTGATTGGCCACGGATTGCTTTATTGGACTGCTAGTATGTACCTTCGAAATATTCAAGTTTTTATTATTATCTATTTGATTCGAATTTCCGGAACATCCTGAGACAAACCCGATAACAGTTATTAAAAAAAGGAATGTTTTTAATGTCTTCATTTTGTATTTCAAGGAATTGCCTCCTCAAATTAAAGATATAAAAAAGGTTGGTTGCCTCAACCAACCTTTTTATATGATTACTTATTGCTTATATTGTGGTTCTTCTTGCTCAATCTGATCAATACGAGGAGAAACGCTGTCAACAATCGATTGTGTTTGTTGAGCAGCTTGTTGATAAAGTTGTTTGGCTTGCTCGTTGTCCGTTGAAAGGGCGAAGGTCTCGAAGCTTGCTTGAGCACTTTTTAGTCCTGCTAAAGTCGTTTTAACATCACTGATTACTGTCATGGGTGTTACCTCCTTGGTTTTTAACTGCCTTTTTAGAATAAGGAAACATCAATTTTTATATACCTACCAAAATTCTCTAGATTGTGAAAAATAGTGATTTCAATCCCTTGTTTGCTTAAAAATCGCATGGCCTTGAGGATGAAACTTGATAAGGTTTATAAAATAATTTGTTTCCGATTCAAAGTATTTTATTGAGGGGGTTTAGTTTTGCTTCTTCAGTATAAAAAGGTAGCAAACGCCGATTGGCTGATACTTCTTTTGAACAAGTAACCCGGATTACTGAAGAACCAGTTATCAGTATACGGCGGATGTGGCTTTAGCGTCTGATGGAAACAGTTTGTTTTCATGAAAGTTAACTGCCACTCTGTTTCGTCAAGTGATGGTTGGTATATTTAAACTGAGGGTGTGCCGGGGGAACTGAGCAGTTTTTATGTGTAAAAAAGTAAAGGGACTGAGTTCGATTATTTAAGGGGAATTGCGCTTATCTATATTTAATCAAACGATTGATTAATAGCTGGAATAGTAATAAATATGGGGAGATAGCTAGCTTTTTTTGTATGTAAGGGAGTCAGCTATTTAAACAAATAAGTGCATTGTACGATTCAATTATTCACTCTAATTTAAAAACTGCCATAGTGTTTTAAAATTTTTAAAAAGTTGACTCAATTCAGAATTATACATATAATCATATTAAAGCTAACGTTATAACGTGAGGTGATATAACATGATGGTGGTTTTAGACGATTTGTATAATAGAGTGGTTTTTCAAATTTCGTTGGAAGAAGTAATGAAAGTTCTGCAAGGAATCAAGAGCAAACAAGAGTCGGAGATTGAATCAATGAAAAATAGGATACATAAATACGAGCAAAAACGAAGAGCAGAGGAAGCGTGGTATCAATCGCTATCCCCATTTAAACGGTTTTTTACGGGACGGGCTCCGAGCCATCATCAGGCTGTAGAGCATTTGGTGAATGTTAAAGAAAGATATATCAAAATTGAGAGTATAAAACAAAAGGTCGCTATTATAAATGAGGCGATGGGCTTACTGGAAGCAGACCCGGAAAAACGCGAAATAATATTGCCACCTACCATCATAGAAGATATAAAGGCTTGGCGGAAAGTGGAGGGACTACCAATATGACATTAGAAACGTTAAATGCTGGATTGGATACAATCTGGGTTGTTCTGACAGCAGCCATGATTCTATTAATGGAGGGCGGCTTTGCCTTATTAGAGGCAGGGTTTGTTCGTACTAAGAATAATGTGAACATCATTATGAAGGTTTTTGCTGATATTACGATTGGTACGCTTTGTTATTTCGTATTAGGTTTTGGGTTAATGTATGGGACGGATTTAATAGGGAGTATCGGGACGAGTGGTTTTATGCTGAAAGGTGATTTGTCGCACATCGATTTGACCATTTCAATAGATGCATTTTGGCTATTTCAAGGGGCGTTTGTAATTGCGGTAATCTCCATCGTTTCCGGAGCCGTTGCGGAAAGGATTAATTTTCGCGCGTACCTTATCTATGTGGTCATGATGACGGCGTTTATCTATCCGATTGCCGGTCACTGGGTATGGGGCGGCGGCTGGCTAAGTGAGTTAGGGATGCGGGATTTTGCAGGCTCAGCGGTCATTCATGCACTAGGTGGTTTTTCTGCACTGGCAGCAGCCATGGTGATTGGTCCGAGAGTGGGAAAATTTCCGTCAGAGGGACCTAGTTCTATTTCCCTGCCTAGTAATCTCCCGTTGGCATCGGTTGGAGCGTTCCTCTTATGGTTCGGCTGGTTTGGGTTTAATGCAGGAAGTACTCTGCAGGCTACAGATGGTCGTATCGGACATATTGCCATTGTCACGATGCTCTCAGCTGCATCAGGTGGTGCAGGTACTATGCTTTATACGTTATTTCGCTATGGACGATCAGATGCTCCGTCCGTCATCAATGGTTCACTAGCAGGACTTGTTGGCATTACTGCTGGCTGCGCTTTCGTTAGTGATATTGCTGCGATCCTAATTGGGGCAGTTTCCGGAATGCTTATGATAGCAGCGACTAACTGGTTAGAAGCCCGTAAGATTGACGATCCAGTGGGGGCCTTTCCTGTCCATGCGGCTTCTGGTATGTGGGGAACAATAGCTGTAGGTCTTTTTGCTACAGAAGGTGGTCTATTTACAGGTGGAGGATGGCATTTACTTAGGGTTCAAGCGTTGGGATTAATGGTATTGTGTATTTGGGGATTTGTATTAACATGGATGGTTTTTAAAGTCATCAATATTTGGGTACCAATTCGGTCTACGGATGAAGAAGAAGAGCTAGGCCTGGATATCAGCTATCATGGTATCATGGCCACTCATACCTCTCCAGAGTTTATTAAGTCAGAGAATTACTTTAAGCAGGAAGAAGAGGTAAAAAGGTAAGATTTATCTTAGAATAGAGTAAGAGGTGATTTATAAATGGGTACATGCAATCTAAATCATTCCCAGCAAGATGTCAGATTGAAATTAGAGAGTCAAATGAGATTTTTACCAAAGGACTTAGGTAAGAAATTGGGCCGCTTTCTAGAAAACGAAAATTCGCAGGAAACACTGAACGAATTGTTTCATCTTTTAAAGAAGTACGATTTGGCTTCTAAGGAAGAACAAGATGCAAGAAATGAAAAGTTAAATCATTTTATGAGATGATCGAGAAAGAACGGGAGTGCAAGAATGGCTCCTGTTCTTTTTTTGTTTCTGGTTTAAATTTGTAATATTTCCGAAAATAAATGGTTAAACATTCTTTTTGAGCGGAGTGAGAAATGAGGATCATGGGAGGCTTTAATAAAAATTCTTAAGTGATAATTTCATGGGGTATTTACATACTTATACAGAGGGCGCAGGGAAACTCGCTCCTTGATATTATTAGATACCTGTTTCGAGGAGTATTTAATGTAATAACAAGTAAAGGATGGAGGTGATTTATTGTTCAACGGCTATTCATGATATTTGAACAGATGAGGTGAGAAGGCATAGATTTCCGAACATGAATTTGAGAGTTATTTTTAGAAATTTAGAATATGGATATTAATTAACAATAATTTAATAATATGGGTAATAATAGTTCTCGTTATTTCCGTCGTTATTTACCTAAAATGTGTAATTATTGAAATGAATTATTTATGATGAAAAAGTACTAAATTTATAGGAGTTTATGTGTTAAGTGAGTAGGAAAAGGGAGAGAGTCCTAATAAATGAAAAATTGTAAATCATGTGGTAAGACGGTGAGTGAGGATTCTAAACTTTGCCTATCATGTGGCGCTTCTGTAGGTGAAGACCAAAAAACAGAAGAGGAAATGGCTACTTCTGAATTGAGGCAAGAACAAATCGAGGAAAAGCCCTCAAAAAAGCTATTCAAGAAAAAAACGTTAATTATTACGGCAGTATTAGCATTTATCATCATTACCAGTGCAGTTGCAGCTATTATTCATAAATCCCCGAAAGAGCTGTATCTTCTGTCTGAATACAAAACGTATCAGAATTACAAAGAGGAATGGACCAATAAGTATGGCAATTCAATTGAATTCCAAGAGAAAATGATGAAGCAACCTTCTAGTTCAGATATGACCCTTAGTGGAAGTGTCGAAATGGATTCATTAGGAAATAATCCAGACTTTGAAATGATTCAAGAATTATTGAGCCATATATCTTTTACAGCCAATACTGAACAGGATCCTATAAGCAAACAAGGTCACTACAAATTAGCCTTGAATGTCGAAAAGGAGAATGCTTTGGAAATTGAAATGTTCCAAAGTAAGGATAAACTCGGTTTGAAGGTTCCGGAGTTATATGAAAAATTCTTTTATTTGAATTTTGTTGAATATGGTGAGTTCATGCGTATGATTGATCCCTTATATGAGGGGCCTGAAACCTTAGAAGTATCGGATCTTAAATGGCAGGACCTGAAATTAACGGAGAAAGAACAGAAATATATTCAAAAACGGTATGGGTTATTCTTATTGGACCGATTAGAGGGTGAGAACTTTAAGGTACAAAAAGGCGTGGAATATAAGCATGAAGGCGAGACGATGAAGTTAAGGGAAGTGACTCTTAAGTTATCTGCCTCGGAAACTAAAAACCTTGTAAATGATTTTATGGATCAATTAATTGAAGATAATAAGCTTCATAGCATGATAGTTAATCGAGCACAAAAAGTGGCGAAGGCTAATGCGATGGCAGATGACGTAGAGGTACTTGATACAAAAGAAATGAAACGACAATTAATTAATGGGTTAAAAGATGCAAAGAATGAAATGAAGGATATTAGTTTTCCAAATGGGTTTTCTTCTACATTACTAATTAACAAGAGTGAGCAAGTTATCGACCGTAAAGTAACAATGGCGGTAGGAGGAAACTCAGATCAGGTCAATATGAAAGTGAACAGTAAAAATATTCCTTATGGGAATGATCAGATATTTGAAGAATTTAGCGTTGCATTATCTCCTGAAAAAGATGAGGATTCCCAGGTTATGTTCCAAGTTACAAATGATGTGGCTGTTAATAAAGATACGCGGGCTGAAAATCTTAAGGCTTCCTTTATGTATGAAGAGTACGGGGAGAGTGAGGAAATCAAGTTTGCGATGAAGAGTGATATTAACGGAGAAAACGGTGGTAAGCAGAACATCATTAGGAATTTTAACCTGAACTTCGCCGGTGGTGATTTATCTGATATGCCTTCTGCCTTTAAAGGAACAATTAAACAAGCGAGCGATCTTAACCTAAAGAAAGACTATTCCAATAGGAAATTTGAAGTAAAGCTTGGTCTAGAGGGTGATTTGGATTCAGGAACGGTTACAGTCAAGCTAGATTCTAAGACGAAGCTAAAGGATAAAGCCGATTTGCCAGATTTGGAGCTTGATTCTGGTGAAGGGTTAAGCGTAGTGAACATTTCTGAAAATAAGATGTATAAAATTCAGGAAGAAGTAGGAACGAATTTAATGGAGCTTGGTGTCAAATATGGGCTCATTCCGGAAGATAGGTATCAGTTCGATATTAACGATGAAGCTAGTTATGACGGTTATTATCAATTTGAAGACAAACATTCGGATGATAAGTTTTAGGTAGGGTGTGTTTTACATGAGAAACACGTTGGTTTTTACTTCCTTTTATTTGAAGGTGCTATTAGAAAATAGGAAGGCAGCCGAAGGAATGGCTGACTCCTATTTTCTTTTTATTGGGCGCAGCAGTCATTGGAAACTACTTTTTGAAAGAAGAGAGCCGAGTACAGCCATTTAAAGTAGCGATAGTAAAGATGATCCTACGGTTGAAACAAAGTTGGTCATCGAACAGCTTACAGATAGTCCACATTTGAACGGGATTATGACCAAGTTTGGAGGTTGATCAAAAAGAGGCAGAAGAGCTACTGCAAAACCAAACTGGAAATTAATCATTGTTGAAAAAAGACGGCCCAGCAAGGAAGAACAATGGTGTACATTACATATGACATGAGCGAAATCATGAAACTCTGTGACCGAATCGGTGTTCTGCAATATGGCGTCATGAATCACAGGTACCCTCAAGGAAGCGGCCGAAAGCTTCGGGGAATAAGGCTATTACAACATATCCCTAGAAGAAGTAGTATACAGACTATTAAGCGAAACGGATGATTGTTTGGAGAACTGGCAAATCAGTTAAGGCAACCCGAAATGACCGTTTTGTTAAGCTTTATACCTCTTAATCAATCGTTTGATTAATTCCATGTTCTTTTGATGAAAGAGCTAGTGAAAACGTAAAAAAACAGCAGAGGCCCATAATGAGCTCCTGCTGTTTTTTTCCTAAAAGCCATCATCTGTAGCGGAGAATGGGATGCTCAAGTTCCTTTCCACGGCCCGCAGTCTTTGATTAAGTCTGTTCAATCTGTTCGTATGACGCTGATCATTTTGGCTTAGCCTAGTTATTTCCTGGTTAACACGGTTCACTTCTCGATTCACCCGCGTAATCTCTTGGTTCAGTCGATTGATTTCTCTCGTTTGTTGCTCATTTTGACGCTCAAGCTCCCGAACTCTTCTTTCAATTTGTTGAGTTTGCGGCGGTTGTCTTTCAAAATCAAACTCCTCGGGCAAATGGTTATATGGATCGTCTTGAATCTGCTGAAAATTCCAATCTTGCTGTGGTACATATTCATATCGTTCGGGTTGTTGGAAGTATGGGTTGAAATTAGCCTGAATGTACTGATGATTTCCATTTTGTTGTGGAAAAGGATAAAAACCGTGTGAATTCATAGTTAGCTCTCCTTTGCAAACGGGATAGATACCCTATAACTTATGTGAGTTCTAGTAAAGTGGCAAGGCGATAGCCTAAAAAGAGTATAATGAAGAGGGGGCATTTTCCAATGAAAATATAAATTCATCGCTAAATTTGCAGAAACCATCCTGTTCCTATATCGTTTAAGTAGGAGAAAATTTTCTTCCATCTTGAAACCAATTACTGTGATAATCGTATATATAGAAAAGAGTGTAAGTCAGGAGTGTAGTGAAAATGAATCGCTTTCTTGCCGATGTTGTTCCAATATTAATTGCATTTCCAATGGTTTTGCCGGTTTGGCTGATTAGCTATTTTGCATTGAATCAATCGTTTGTTCTTTCTGTTGTCTTTTCCTTAGTTGGAGGGGGCCTCGCATACTGGCTAAGTTCCGTCTACTTTTCCTCACGATTCCTCAAAAAACATGAATTGACAAGAAAAGAATATCAATATATAAAGAAAAATTTAAGTGAAGCAAAACCGAAAATATGGCGAGTGCAAAAGGCACTAATTTCGGTCAGGCATATCTCTTCTTTTAAACAGAGGAAGGATATGATAAAGATGATCAGGAAAATATATAGTCTTACCAAAAAAGAACCAAAGCGCTTTTACCAGGCGGAACAATTTTATTATTCCCATCTGGATTCAGCCACGGAGTTGGCAGAGAAATATGTTTTTTTATCTCAGCAGCCCAGAAAGACTAAGGAGCTCGAACTATCTTTAACAGAAACACGTAAAACTTTAAAGGATCTTACTAAAACTATAGAAAAGGATTTATATAAAGTGATTGCCGATGATATAGATAACCTCAACTTTGAATTGGACGTTGCGAAGCAAACCATTAAAACTAGAAAAGAGTCACAAGTAATCGATGAAAGCAGGAGGTTAAAATGAATAATAATGATCCAAACCTGTTAAATAATACGACTAACGCCAATTTAATTGATGATCTTTTAGCCAATCCATTTGACGAGGTGCAGCAGTTGGAGAAGCTTTCTCCCCAGGAAGCAAAGCCGGTCAAACTGATTGATGTCATTCCGGAAGAAAACCGGGCAAAGGCCTACCAGCTTGCTGAACAAATTGACCCAACAAATCACCAGGCAATGATTTCCTATGGTACACCCGCTCAATCAAAACTCTTAACCTTTTCGAATTCGATGCTTGAGCATGTACAAAAAAAGGATGTAGGTGAAGTGGGCGACATTATCAGTGATTTAATGAAGAAGTTAAATGATCTGAGCCCGGATGAGCTTAAACCGGATAAGCCCTCGTTTTTTGCGCGTATGTTCGGGAAGTTGACGGGATCTGTACAGGAAGTACTTTCTAAGTATCAAAAAACAGGGGCTCAAATTGATCGAATCAGTGTAAAACTCGATCGGAGCAAGAATATCCTGCTATCGGATATCGTAATCCTTGAAAAGCTTTATGAAACGAATAAGGAATATTTTCAAGCGTTAAATGTCTACATTGCAGCGGGGGAAATTAAACTTGAAGAAATTCATGAGAAAACAATTCCAGAGCTAAAGAAATCTGCGGAATTAAGCAATGATCAAATGAAGTTTCAAGAAGTCAATGATATGCGCCAATTTGCTGAAAGATTAGATAAAAGGCTGTATGATTTGAAATTGAGTCGTGAAATCACCATTCAAAGCGCCCCGCAAATTAGGCTGATACAAAACACAAATCAGGCGCTTGTCGAGAAAATCCAATCTTCAATCATGACGGCCATTCCACTTTGGAAAAATCAGGTTGCAATTGCATTGACCTTGATCAGGCAGCGTCATGCTGTGGAGGCACAAAAGCAGGTTTCCAAAACGACAAATGATTTGCTATTAAAAAACTCGGAAATGCTGAAAATAAATACCATTGAAACGGCTAAGGAAAATGAGCGAGGGCTTGTCGACATTGAAACATTAAAGAACACCCAAGCTAATTTAATTTCCACGCTTGAAGAAACAATGCGAATTCAAGAAGAAGGCAGGCATAAACGTCGACATGCTGAACAGGAACTGGCTGCGATGGAGAATGAACTAAAGCAGAAACTTTTAGAGATAAAGGGATAAGGAGAGATTACATGGAAACTATTGAAGCTATAAAAACGAGAAGAAGTATTGGGGTTGTTAAACAAGATCCGGTACCAAAAGAATTGATTGAACAAATAATTGAAGCTGGAACGTATGCACCTAATCATCATCGAACAGAGCCTTGGCGTTTTTTTGTACTAACAGGAGAAGGAAGAAATAAACTAGGGCAGGTCTTTGAAGAGATAACAAGAATTGAAAATGCAGATGATACCCCGGAGAGTTTAATAAGTAAGATGGAAAGACAAAAAAAGAATCCACTAAGAGCTCCGGTCATTATTGCAGTAGGTATTGAACCTAGTGATAAGAATAATGTCTTAGTATCCGAAGAATATGCAGCAGTGAACAGTGCCGTTCAGAATATGCTTCTTGCCGCACATTCTCTAGGTCTTGGGGCAGTATGGAGAACTGGCAAAATCACCTATAATACGAAGGTTCGGGAATTTTTCAACTTATCCTCAAAAGGAGAAATACTAGCATTCATTTACTTGGGTTATCCCGATATGGAGCCAAAACCGGCTAAAAAAACACCGATTGATGAATTGACTACTTGGATCGAATGAAAAATTAATGGGAAGTAAATATAGGAGCAGTTGCATCAGTATAAACACACTGCGGCAGCTGTTTTTTTGTTCGATAAGATTTCTTTAATAGGTTTTTACCATATAGGATTTTGGCTTTCTTATGCTTCGTTTCAAGTGACGATTGAGGTTTTAGGTTGTACAATACATAGGGTGAATAAATTTTGATGAATTAGGATGTGTCTATAGATGAGAACGATTGATCCATTTGAGATTCTAGATGGAAAAGCGATTAAATATTTGGATGTTTTTGGCGTTGAGGATGGAATTGCTTTAAAGAGTAAGTATGAAGATAAAACGTATTGGATATATGATTATTATTGCATGCATCAGACCTGTGATTGCCAGGAAGTGTACCTTGAATTCGTGGAGGAGCGCAAGACCACCAGTCAGGCCGGACAGCATTTTGGAGTTCGGGTTTCATTCCGAGATAATCAATTCGTCCTAGAGGATTATAATATTTCCAAGCAAAAGGCGATGGATATTGCTGAAGACACGTTAAAGTACAGTAAAGACGTAATGGAACTGTTTAAGAAGCGCTATCAGCAAATGAAGGAAAAAGGCTCACAAATTATCATGGAGAGTGCAAAAGCGGCTAAAATGCCACATGTTCATACAGAACCAGTCATCGGAAGAAATGAGCCATGTCTATGTGGCAGCGGGAAAAAATACAAAAAATGCTGCGGTGCAGCTTAAGTTCATTTAAGGGAGGCTGACTCGATTCGGAGTCGCTTCTTTTTTTTGAAATCTAACATGGAAAAATAGAATGATTTCATAAATAAAAAAAATACTATAGTATTACAGGAACGTTTGTTCTATAATGGGGGTACCAGATAATGACAAGAAGAAGAAATAAAAAGTAGTAATTTAGACGGAATTTTCCGAATACTCCTTTTTTATTTTCAAAAATCTGGTATATATAAGAGAGAAGAGTTTTTTGATCTCATCTCTTTCAACGGTAGACGGCAACCAGACGGGATAGAAGATCCCCCACTGATGGCAGTTTAACTTATTGAACGAAGGAAGGGGTAATCAAATGACAAAAGAAAAAAGATTAATACCTTACAAAGTTCTTGAAGTAATGGACACGGTTAAAGAAAAAATTCCTGAGGGTGTAGAGCTTGTGAAAGCCCCGGCAATTTGGGAAAAGAGCAATTATGGTGAAGGCGTGGTCGTTGCTGTCATCGATACAGGCATTGATAAAGAGCATCCAGACCTCAAAGAAAGAATTATTGGTGGAAAGGATTTTACCAATACCGGGGATTATCAAGATGATAACGGGCATGGAACACATGTCAGCGGTACGGTTTTGGCTGCCCTTAATAAAGTTGGAGTAGTTGGAGTGGCTCCGAAAGCAAGTATTTTAGCGTTGAAAGCCTTAAATGGAAAAGGACAAGGCGATATAAATTGGATTAATGGAGCTTTAGAGTATGCGATTAATTGGCAGGGGCCTAATGAAGAAAAGGTTTCAGTTATTTCACTTTCCCTCGGTGGTCCTCCAGATGAGGCGGAACATAAGCTTATTCAAAGAGCGCTTCAGAAAGATATCCTTGTTGTATGTGCAGCTGGAAATAGTGGGGATGGGCGTGATGAAACGGATGAATTGGATTACCCAGGGGCATATCCCGAGGTAGTGGAAGTCGGAGCCGTGGATTTAAGCAGAAATTTGGCGGATTTTTCAAATACAAATGATGAAATTGACCTGGTAGCGCCAGGAGTTGATATTCTCTCTACGTATCCAGGAAATAGATATGCTAGGCTGAGCGGAACGTCTATGGCAACGCCTCATGTAAGCGGTGCGGCAGCTCTTTTGAAAGTGATTGCTGAAAAGGAATTTGGCCGTAAGCTAACTGAAGCGGAATTATATGCACAGTTAGTGAAAAGTACAGAAGATCTGGGAATAAGCAAAAGAGCCCAGGGGAATGGGCTACTAAACTTAACAATAGCGGAACAAAGAGTTGAAAAATCCATTAAGATTACCATAGAATCAGAAAATCTTCAGTTACCAAGTAAAACGGTGGTCATGGAATATTAAAAATAAAAAAGGTGTCCCAAGAAATTTTGGGACACCTAAAAGATTATTTTTTACTTTTCCTAATGGCTGCTAAAAGGGCTACAATAGAGAGAATCAAAGATATCCCTGCAAGAGTAATGATCAGTGTTTCATTGTTATCATCTTCTGCTTTTGCAGAATCCTTTGAACTGTCGGCTGAATTTGAAGCTGCGTGATCACTTTTTTCTGCATGGCTATGGCCCTCAGATCCTGTATTAGCTTTGGAAGCTACCGAAATCTCAGTTACAGAATGCGGTAGGTTGGAGCTTTCATCTCCACTCCATTCAACAATTTCACCATCTTCATAATATTGAAAGGCATCCCAAGCTACATTTGTTTCTTCTTTAGGGTTTTGGGCAACGAATAAAAATTGCTGGAATTGTCCAGCGGCAATTCCTTCATCGGTCGCTTCCCATGTTACCGTTTTTACATGACCTTCTTTGTTACCTTCAGTTGTTACTTTCCACCCTGGTACAGGCTGGTAGCTTTCAAAAGTAATGCCTTTCGGTATCTTTAAAGTCACCTTGGTGGTGGCAGTTTCTTTTTCAACGGGTACTTTAAGTGTATAGGTTTCCCAAGCCTCAGGTGCAGATGAACTAGGCTTAACAGTAACGTGTGCATTCGCTGAACCAGAAAAAATGAATAGTGCAGCAAATGTAGAGATAAGAAGCTTTGAAATGTTTTTCATTTAAATAAATCCCTTCTGTTATGAATTTCCTACTAATATTGTAAAATCGGCATCAATTGAATCTAGACTTTCAGTTAATCCATGGACCTGAATCTTCCACTTTCCTGACATGGTTAGAATCGACTTGGATGTAAACGTACCTGTATTTTCTCCCTGAAGTTGAAGTTTTATTTCTCCTCCGCCGGTATCTACAGGCTCCATTATGATTGTAAGCTGTTCAACTTCGGTATAAGGCATGCCTTCATCATTGGATATGTTTACTTGGATTCTGTTTTCACCGACTTCATTGGGAGTTACCATTAACGTAACCTCATTATTTTCTGCAGTCATCAAAGTTTTCTCAATTGGTCCTGGAGAAGACATGGCCGTTTGGACATTTGTTAATAGAGCGGCTACAAGGAGAACGACGATTCCTACACCAAACTCTATTCCCACACTATAACCAAGTTTTTTTTCTTTCTTTTTCCCCCTGAAAAAATGAAATGCTCCTAAAACAATCATGACTAACATGAGACCAACTTTCGCAAGTAACAATTGTCCATATGTTGTTTTTAACAATGAATGGATAGTCGGTACATGCTGTAAGCTGCTATATATCCCGCTAACGATCAGTATGATTACAAACAGAAATGCCCATCTGGAAAACCTTTGAATGATTGACCAGTAAAATGTTTTCTTATCTTCTGTCTGCCGATCAGCAAGCCCAGGCAATATCACCAATAAGGCCATAAGGCCGCCCAACCATAAAGCCATGGACAATAAATGGAGGATATCCATCAAAACGGCCAGAACCTGATTAGGAACAGCTGCCGTATGTCCAATTGAAGCCTTACAAACCATCAAGCTGACTATTATGATGAAAGAAAGATAGGGTAGTGATTTATTCAGGGAGTTCTCTAGCATGAAATAAATCACTAAAAATAGAAAGAGCAATATTAGAATTTCAACGATCCAGATGGCTCCAAAGTTTGTAGCATTCAATACTTCTTTTATATAACTCACATTAAATGCATCAGTCCAACCTACGCCAGCGTCAATCGTCACCTTTAAAGGCAGACTGAAGAAGATGGAAAATGCTAAACCTGCATATGAAAGCCAAAGGTATAGACGGGCTCTTCTGCTGGCTTCAAAAAGGCGAGAATCCTTCATTAACGATAATTGGAAAAAAAGGATTCCGGTAAGGGCTGCAAAAGATATGTATTGAAGACTTTGCAGGAAAACGTTGATGGAATTCGGAAAACCTGCATTCATTTCGGGATTTTCTTGGTCTGATAGGCCCGCTGAATCTCCGAATTGAAAGGGGATTGTCCCTTCAATGGGGTGGCCATCACTCGAAACCACTCTCCATTTTATGTTGTAAATTCCTTCATCGAGAGTGCCTTTCCACTTAGCTTCCAGTATTTTTTCACTTTGTTCCGAGATTGTACTGTCTTGAATTTGTATTTTGTCCCCATCTTGGCTGAATACCTCAAGTGAATGGAAAGCTGGTTGTATATTCTCACTGAATTGAATGCTGATCTTTTCAGGAAGAGTATCCATTGCTTCATTTGGACTAGGATTAGAACTTATAACAGAAGCGTGACCAGAAGCCGTTACTGGATATAAAAGCAAACTGAATAGGCTGATAACCAGCCATAAATAATTCTTCATATTGGTGCGTCATCACCCTTTCATAAGATTATGCAAGCTCAGTATAAAATAAAAATGTGAAAAAACAGTGAAAAAAAAAATACTTATATAAGGAAATTAAGAAATACTAGAAAGAGATAAAATACCTATAATAAATTTACCACTTAACGTAACTAAAATGAAAAGAGGACAGAAAATGAAATTTCAAAGTTATCCCAACACCTATGTCGGCTATGTACATATCATTATAGAGGATTTATCGCGTAGTTTAAAATTTTATAAGGAGATTATTGGATTCGAAGTACTTGAGCAATCTGCTGATAAAGCAGTGTTAACAGCAGATGGGAAGACGCCACTACTGATTTTGGAACAACCAGATGGTGTAACACCGAAGCAATTGAGGACGACTGGTTTATATCATTTTGCGCTTTTAGTACCATGCAGAGCTGATTTGGCTAAGATATTACTGCACTTGATTCAATGTCGATATCCGCTGCAAGGAGCTTCGGATCACTATGTAAGTGAGGCCATTTATTTAGGGGACCCTGACGGAAATGGAATTGAAATTTATTGTGATAGGCCGGAAGAAACCTGGAAGTGGCAGAATGGGCAAGTCGAAATGGGTACGGAGGCCCTTGATGCAGAAGGACTATTAGCAGAAAATGATGAATCACCTTGGGCAGGTCTGCCAAGTGAAACCGTAATGGGCCACATTCATTTACACGTAGCAGACATTGGTGCTACCGAAGAGTTTTATACAAAAGGACTAGGCTTTGAAATTGTTGTACGATATGGAGGGCAAGCCCTATTTGTCTCTACAGGCAACTACCATCATCACATTGGCCTTAATACATGGAATGGAGTCGGGGCTCCTGCACCGGAGGCAACAAGTGTAGGACTGAAATCGTTCACGCTTATTTTACCAAGTGAAGAGGCACGAAAAAACACAGTAGAGCGATTACAGCAATTAGGATCATTTATAAACCAGGAGAAAGAAGCTGTTGTAACAAAGGATCCGTCAGGAAATGTCATCCATTTAGTCGTTCCCACATTAAGAAATAATTAAGGTTTCTTTGTTAACCTGACCCTACCACATTTGCAGGAATAATAGGGGGGATAGGCGTTGTTAAAGAAAAGGTTTAAAGAAAAAGGTGTGAAGGTGATCTTGGTCGGTTCTCTTGTGGGAATGGGAACGTTCACTTATATGCCTACAGCAGAGGCTACGGAGGATACAGCGGTCACACAGGGAGAGGCCCAAACGGTAAATACTCTATCTAAGCTCGAAATAGATGGTATAACATTGAATCAACAGTTTTCTGCTGATGTTTTAGAGTATAGTGCAACAGTAGGGAAGAATGTTGAAAAAATCAGCTTACTTGCTGAGAGTTCTAGTGAGACTGCTACCGTATCAGTGAATGGTATACAACTGACAAATGGGAAGGCTGAGGTTTTTTCTCTTCAAACTGGTAAGAATACGTTCACGATCACGGTCAGTGATGGGATAAATGAAACGACTACCTATACCATCCAGGTTGATAAATCGGAAAGCGATGACAACCTTTTAACTGCGATTGGATTATCAAAAGGTTCTTTAACATTTGATGCGTCTGTAACAGCTTATAAGGTTTCTTTGGCGAATAAAGTCAATACCATTACGGTGGCTCCAACAGTGAGTGACAGTACTGCAAGGGTAAACGTAATTGGAATAGATGCAACGAGTAAAGGAGTAAAGGTGAACCTTCCAGTTGGTAAGACAACGGTGAAGATTGTCGTTGCAGCAGAAAATGGAGATAAAAAAACATACACGCTTACGATTACAAGGGCTGCAGCTAAAGCAAAGAGAACCGAAGATAAGGATACCTCTAAAGGAGATGAAGCTAAAAAGGAATCTTCAACGGGAACAAGTAAAACTCAACCTTCCTCCGATAACGGTGACAAACCATCATCAACTCCTTCGGATTTATCCAAAGGTCAAGTGCTAAGTAGCCAAGCACCTAAAGCACAGCAGATTGCAAGCATTTCCACACAAAAACCCTTATCGGATTCTGTTAAAAAGGCAATTTCAGCTGGGTCCGTAGGTGAGGAAGGCAATACCACACCAGTGTTGAACACTTTGACAGTATCAAAAGGAACGTGGAACAAATCTTTTGATTCTGATGAGCATACATATCATATCGAAGTCGATAAGGATATTACCTCAGTCCAAATTGAAGCTATAGCTAGCGCAAGTGGAGCTACGATAAAATATGACGGTGAAAGCAGTAAAACCGTAACGATTAAGAATAAAGCTAAGACTGCAATTTCAGTTACAGTCTCAAAAGATGGAGCACGACGTACCTACGTCCTTGTTTTCGATAAAGATATCGATGTAGACATGGATGAGGAAGAAACTGTAGATGATGCCAAAACTGAAAAAGAGGCAGTAGTTGGAGCAAAACAAATGAGTACATCTAGTAAATCGGAAAACCTTAAATCCAATAACAGAGGTAGCCAGATGATGCCGATGGATAATCAATCAACAGAATCCATCTCATTTTTGGGGAAAATAAAGAAATTCGTTCTCTCTCTTTTTTAATATTACCAAGGGACTGTTTCAAAAAATTTGAAGGGGTCTTTTTTTAGACTACAAAAAAAGGACAAGATTTAATAGGCTTGTCCTGAAATTTATATTGGTAAAACAATTTTGACTTCGGTTCCATGATTTAGCTCGCTGTTAAAACGAACCTTTCCTCTGTGCGCCTCAATAATTCGGCAGCTAACGGTCAATCCTAGACCCGTTCCTCTTTCTTTAGATGAATAAAAAGGTTCTCCTAGATGTTTCAAACGATTTTTTTCGATTCCACTTCCATTATCCCTGATGGTTATGGAAAGGGTATTGTCTATTTGCTCGAAATCAATCCAAATGTGATCGGCGGAGGCCTCCATAGAGTTCTTAATCATGTTTATAAAAACTTGTTTGAGCTGATTTGCCTCACATGAAAGAAGCGGGATTTCATTTTTTACATCTATCGATATTTTTGTAGAATATGAGTCTGCCTCTGGTTTAAGCAAGGTTTTGACTTCATCCATCAGTCCAATAATTTGGTGTTTACTGAATGGGAGTTCCTGAGGTTTTGCAAGAACAAGTAATTCGCTTACAATCAGATTGATTCGGTCTAATTCACTGAGCATAATAGTGTAGTATTGTTCAAAGGGGTGGTCGCTCTTTTTAAGTAACTGGACGAATCCTTTTAAAGAAGTTAATGGGTTACGTACTTCGTGTGCTACACTGGCAGCAAGTTCACCGACTATTGACAACTTTTCGGTTCTTCTTAAGCGTGCTTCCGTTTCTCGGATTTGAGTTACATCTTTAGCATAGGTAATAATTCCGACTAATTCATTTCCAATAAGCATCGGGACAAATGTACATGAAAGTAAAAGAGACTCCCCGTATTTCGTGAGAAACTCTATATCTTTTCCTTTTTTTATCCCCTTTTGGTTTTCGACGACGTATTGACAGGATGTACGAATCAGTTCTTCATCTTCTGCGGAAAAGTTTAACTCAATAAAAGAGGCACCTTGGATTTCTTCTTGATGAAAGCCTGTAACTGTTTCAAACCTTGGATTGACGGTGGTAATTATTCCGGTTAAATCAAGCATCAGCATCGGATAAGGGTTGTGTTCGAACAATGATTTATAGCGCTGTTCACTCTCAAATAATTGATTTTCTGCGACAACTCTTTCAGAAATATCCCTGCCAATGACCACTAATCCTTTTCGGGAACCATCTTCAAAGAACAAAGGAACTTTGATGGTATCAAAGGTCTTATGATTGCCGTTGGGTAGCGGGATGATTTCCTCACACCGCGTAATCTCCTTTTTTATCCACGTTTCTTCATCTGAAATTTCACAGTAGATTAACGACTCTTTATAAAATTCGGAGTATTCTGCGAGCTCACTGTCTTTTTTCCCCTTATAGTCTACATGTTCCAATTGAAATAATTGCAGACCAAAGGTGTTGGATTCAAGCCATCGGCCATCTCCATCCTTGAAGTTAACGAAGTCTACCATTGAATTAATGAGCGTGCGACGACGCTGTTCCTCTTCTTTTAATTGCTTGAATTTTTCTCTTTTAGCCAAATAAAGAAATAAAATCAAGCCTATTGATAAAAGAAAAACAATTCCTTCTGCTCTTTGGAGTTGAATAAAGACCTCTTTGTTTTCAATATTAGTAGTTAAAAAGTAGTCGAACACGACTAGCGTAAGAATCCCAAATAGGATATATAGTACTAAAATGGAGCGTTTGGACATGGAGATTCTCCCTGATTTACGACATTTCAAAGGTTAAAAATACATACACATTTTAACAAACTATCAAAGAAAAATATATGCAGAATCATAAATAAAAAAACAGGAACCCTAACAGTCACCTGTTTTTCCTGAAGAAGGTTACTTTCTTTTTCTTCTTAAAGCGTTTATAGATAAGGAAAAATAGTAAGAAGAGGAAGGCGAGTACAGCTAGTGTATATTGGTTCATTTCCACAGATAGGAGACCATAAGGGATTAAGGATAGAAAGAAAAAGTATATAAGATTGCCGAGTGCGGTCGCTAATAAAAAATCCTTGAAGGTTACAGAACTGACTCCTGCTGCCAAGTTAATTAAACTTGTTGGTATGAGTGGGAATATCCTTCCGGTAAACACGTACATAAAGCCATGCTCTACAACGGATTCTTTCCATTTTGGGCCCATTTTCTTTAAGAGAGGTGCCTGAAACCAGTTCCTGGCTGCATAAAAAATGAATCCTGATGCAACGACACTTGTAACCCAACTCCATAGGTACCCATATATGAATCCAAATATCGCGACATTGATGGTTAGGAGTAAAATTAAGGGTATAATGGTAAAAGAATTTTGGACAATCATCAACACAAATGTCACAACAAAAGTAAGCAAAAGGTTTTCTGTCAATATGGTTATAACTGAATCCAAATCACTTTTCCAAACCATGGTGAACAATTCTGCATTGGAAACGATAAATATTACTATTACCAGTAGACCGATTAAGGTCAGTATTTTTTTCAAAAGGTCACCACCATTCATTCTAATAGTTTATCATCTTCAGGTTCAATGGTGAAAAAAAGAGCTTCCGCATGAAGCAGACAGCTCTTTTCCATTATAGTGGGCTAACGACGCAAAGATTCCTTTATAGCCACTTTTCAAACTGAATTCTTTTGTTCATTCCATAAATGATTGGCGCACCAATCAAGAGGACAACGCACTCACCGACAGCCGTGGTCATCCAGCTAAACCAGAAAGGTAAGCCAAAGGCAAGGTTCAGTTCAATTGCAATTAAAAACATTGTGAATGTGAAAAAGATAATCGTGGCGATCATTCGTCCTTTAATGCTTTTTATGAACCGAGATACAAAAATGACAAGCAATAAGGCGAGCACGGATTGCCCTACCCCAAAAATCAAATCATACGGCACCATCGGCGAAAAGAGCAGATTCGATATGAAAACGCCGCCCACTATGCCGTAGATATATTTTTTATTGAATACAATCAGATGATTCAACATTTCCGGTACACGAAATTGAAACATCTCAAAAGCTATTGGTTTAAACACCAATGAGACCGCCACATACAAGGCAGCCAATAACCCGTTTATCACAAGTGTACGAACATTCATTTTAATCTCTCCCTAGTTTTTTATCGTGGGATGGTTACGAACCACGGTTAGGCGTTTGCCCAATGATTAATAGTATCCCATGTAAGCTTGTTTCGTCAATTTGTAAAGAATGGTTTCAAAATAATAAGGTTTCAAGCTGTGGATGTCTCAATGATTTTGATTTATTGCAATAAAGGATGATATTATTTTTACATGTACTTCAAAGGAGTGGATATAATATGTCGATCGAGAGTGTCAAGAGCCATTTTAAAAAATGGAATCGGGAAGGCGATGTAATGGAGTTCGAAACATCGAGTGCTACGGTGATTGAAGCAGCAGAAACCATCGGTGTTATTCCAGCGCTAATTGCTAAGACTCTTTCCTTTAAGGGGGAAGGTGAGCATGCGATTTTGGTTGTTGCCGCAGGGGACGCAAAAGTGGATAATAAGAAATTTCGTCAGACGTTCGGTTTCAAGGCACGAATGCTGTCAGCTGAGGATGTGCTTGAGCAGACTGGTCATGCCATTGGAGGAGTCTGCCCGTTTGGGTTGGCAAATGACCTAGATGTTTTCCTTGATGTGTCGATGAAGCGCTTTGAGTCTTTATTCCCAGCATGCGGAAGTGCGAACTCTGCAATAGAACTTAAACTTGCTGAATTATTTGAATATTCAGGAGCAAAGGATTGGGTTGATGTTTGTAAGGCATGGGAAGAAGAGCAGAATGAGGAAGCAGCAGTAGGTAAGGCAGTTGATGGATTTTGATTTATCGTACCAAAAAGAACCACATAGAATGGAAATGAGTCCACTTGGGTGGACTTTATTTGTTGATAACGAGAGACATTACCTGTTCCCTTTTTATTACTGGGTTTTTAGTTATAAGCTTTTAACTTGTTCCGAATAGGTTTGCTCCCATTTTCTTCTGAAAAGTTGACCGCAGATGTAAATTAACGGTCTAATTAGGGGAGGTTTGTTCAACATGGCGCATAGGCAAATCGTTCAGAAAGTTCGTAAGTGGAGGGTAAAAGATGTTCAATGAAAGCTATAAAAAAAACAATAGCAGTTACCTCAGTCTTAAAACTCTTTATGAAGAAAATATCACGGTTAAGAGCATTGCCCAGGAACTTGAGTTTTGCCATAAAAACGATTTAGCACTGGGGATACAAAAAGAATTGGAAAAAAAGAATTTCGATATATTGGCGGTAGAGGATCAAGGGGAAATTATCGGATATATCGAAAGGCAAGAACTTGGTGAAGGTAAGATTGCGGAGTATTTGAAATGTTTTACACCAAGAGAATTGGTTTCGGACTCAACCCCTTTGATTCAACTTCTTCATATTTTTAAGAATAAAACGAGGGTGTTCGTGTTAGAGAATAATTCAATTAAAAAGTTGATTACCCACGCTGACCTTCAAAAGCCTCCAATCAGAATGCTGATTTTTGGATATATTACCCTTTTGGAAATGAGGATGAGCGATATCATCATGGATAAATTCGGGGATGACAGTTGGTATCCAATGATCAGCGGAGATCGTTTAGAAAAGGCTACCGAATTATATAGGAGGAGAATCGATAAAAATGAGGATATCAATTTAATAGAGTGTCTGCAAATCAGTGATAAATTCGATATCATTCATAAAGATCAGGAATTGAGGTTCTTCTTCCAAATTCCTTCTAAAAGTAAAGGAAAGAAAGATGCGAATGCCATTCGAAAATTACGGGATAAGATTTCTCATGCTAATGAACTTGGGTTGGACATGTCCTGGATAGAAATCATCGAAGTGGTGGAATCCTGTGGCCAACTGCTCGAAATCTCTGAATCCTATCGGTATGAAAAATAAAATGATGGTGAGAGACGTTTTAGGTAGACCATACTTCAAATAACTCTGCAATTTTTAAAGCAGAGCTGTAAAGCATCCTCAAGACGAACTGGAATTAAGGAGAACCAGCTACTATGCTGGTTCCTTTTTGTTTAACCCCCTGACAGAAAAAACTGCCCATACGTGAGGCAGCTTCTTCAAATAGTTAGAACTCCGGTAGTTCATCCAGGTTATTTTCCTTTACCCCATCGGGCTCACTCCGCAATATGTCACGGCCATATTTATGGAAGACATCAACATTGGCGAGGTTGCCTGCCTTAGCTTCCGAAAGAGCGGTGGGATAGTCAAGCTCCCGCCCAGAATTTGTTTTGATGGCAATAATATTGTCATCTTCATTTTTTCGTACTGCGATAATTTCTTCTTTTCCAGTTGTATCATGTTGGTTTACTTGTGGGGTTCCCTGCTGTTTGTAGGATTCATATGCTTTTTCAAATTGGTCCATGCTTGGACACCTCCTATTTATAGGGTGAGCTATTTGGTCAGCAATATACAAACCAGGTTTCGTCCAGATTGAGCCGCATTTTTGTCAAAATGGGCCGACTTTTCGGCATTTTTTTATGAAAAGACTGTTGTCCGGGCTTTATTCTTCTGGCATGGCACTTGCATCATAAATAAATGGAAGTGAGAAATATCCACTTAAAAAAGGGAGGAATATGAATCATGAATGTAAGACAAGGGGCAAGTACTGCGGATGCAAAAAAAATACAAGACGTTAAGACAATGAAGGCGGCGGTCGTCAATGAATTTAATCAAGAGCTTGAGATTAAAGATGTACCAATCCCTGAATTAGAATATGGTGAGATATTAGTGAAAATTAAAGCATGTGGCGTGTGTCATACCGATTTACATGCGGTACATGGTGATTGGCCGGTAAAACCGAAGCTGCCGCTTATTCCTGGACATGAGGGAGTAGGCATTATTGAGAAGGTGGCAGAAGGCGTTACTACATTAAAGGTTGGTGACCGCGTTGGGATTCCATGGCTTTACTCGGCATGTGGCGATTGTGAATACTGTCTGACTGGACGGGAAACGCTTTGCCTGGATCAATTGAATGCAGGATATTCTGTGGATGGCGGTTATGCGGAATATTGCAAAGCGCCAGCAAAATATGTGGTCAAGGTTCCTGAAGGTCTTGACTTTGCGGAAGTTTCACCGATTTTCTGTGCTGGTGTAACGACTTATAAAGCGCTTAAAGTGTCAGAAGCTAAACCTGGAGATTGGGTAGCAATCTATGGAATTGGTGGATTGGGTCATGTTGCTCTTCAATACGCGAAAGCTATGGGCTTTAATGTCATTGCCGTTGATATTCAAGATGATAAGCTTGATCTGGCTACAGAATTAGGAGCAGATTTCACGGTTAATGGTCTTAAGAGCGATCCTGTACAAGCCATTAAGGAAAAAGTTGGTGGAGTACAAGCGGCCATTTCTGTAGCGGTTACGAAAAAAGCTTTCGAACAGGCTTACAGTTCAGTTAAAAGGGGTGGAACATTGGTCGTTGTCGGATTGCCGAATGACGAACTTCCAATTCCAATTTTTGATACGGTACTAAATGGGGTGACTGTAAAAGGGTCAATCGTTGGTACAAGAAAAGATCTACAAGAAGCTGTTCAATTTGCGGCTGATGGCAAAGTAAGGACGAATATTGAAACGAGAACGCTTGATGAAATCAACGACGTGTTTCAAATGATGGAAAAGGGCGAAATCAACGGAAGAATCGTATTAACTTTAGAATAGAAATAAACAAACGAGGGAGTCCTAAAATCGGGCACCCTCGTTTGTTCTAGGTAGCTTATAAGAATTCTATAATTAGATTATGTCTGATTCTTCTCATTTAATATATATCGCAATTTTCTCATGGAGATCTGCAAACGCTTGGCCGCTTCATTTCGGTTTCCATAGGTTTTTTGAAGTGCCTGCATGACGAGTTCTTTGCCAATTGTAGATTCGAGTTGTTTGATTTCCTTAAGGATTTCCTCGAGCATTAGTTCATCTTTCTCATTAAAGTCGGCAACCAGCTGTTTACGCCATTCTTCGAGATGATTTTCAGTCGACTGATTCGCATTCGGCGGGTCTTTTTTTATTGGAATAACCTGGTTGGTAGATAGAAGGAGATCATTTGCCGAGATTTCCTGTTTATGGTCAGCAAGAGTGAGAGTTCGCATGATTACATTAGATAATTCGCGTATATTACCGGGCCAGTCGTATTGCTGTAATTTTTCAATAGCTTCATTGGAAAAGGAGATATCTGCCTGGCCAGTTCTTTCAACCAAATGTCGGACAAGGAGGGGAATATCTTCTTTTCTGTTACGCAAGGCGGGGATATCAAGAGTGACGACGTTCAGTCGATAAAATAGGTCTTCCCGGAATTTGTTTTTTTCAACTGCCTGCTGCAGACTTTCATTGGAGGCGGCTACTAAGCGGGCATTTGTTCTTAATGTCCCGCTACTTCCGACACGCATAAATTCCCGTGTTTCCAAAACTCGAAGCAATTTGACTTGTATGGCCGGACTCGCGTCGGCAATTTCATCGAGGAAAAGGGTGCCATTCCCTGCAATTTCAAAGAAACCTTTTCGTTGTTGGGTTGCTCCGGTGAAGGCCCCTTTTTCATGCCCAAATAATTCGCTTTCGAGAAGGGATTCCGAGATTGCTCCACAATTAATACCAATAAAGGGCTCGTGGCTTCGTGGGCTTGCTGAGTGAATGAAACGGGAAAGTACTTCTTTGCCACTCCCTGTTTCTCCCTCGATCAAGACATTGACGGATTTTTGAGCCACTTTGAAAGCCATTTCAATCAGTTCCTTCATTAATAAACTTTCTCCTACAATGAGACCCGACTCTTTGGCAAGGTTATGGATAAAATGTTGATTCAAATCGTCGTTTTCATTCAATAGGTTGTCAAGTTGCTTTTCCAATACTTCAATATCCACAAAGGGTTTTTCCATATAATCACTCGCTCCAAGTTTCATTGCCTCGACAGCGGTCTTGACTGTGCTGTATCCGGTCATAATCAGTGCCTTGCAAAGCGGTTGTTTTTGTTTCAGATGCTGCAGGAGAGAAAGGCCATCACAATCTGGAAGCTTTAGGTCTATCATCGCGGCATCAAAGCGCTGCTGATTAAAATCTATTTGGTGAAATTCCTTTCCACTGTTCACGACCTGTACGTGATATCCTTTCATCGAAAAAAGGCGGGATAAAAAGGTACCAACTTCTTTTTCATCGTCTACCACAAGTAAATTAATCATCTCATCATCTCCTTTCATCTTCTGGCTGCAAGGGAAGCCTCAGGAAAAATACACTTCCTTTTCCAGGTGCGCTTATTACGTCAATTTTGCCTCCATGGTCTTTCGCAATGCCAAGGCTCACAGATAATCCTAGGCCTGTACCTTTTTCACGGTCCTTAGTCGTATGAAAAGGATGAAAAATGAGCGGCAGCCGCTCTGCTTCAATCCCAGCCCCGTTATCAGCAACCTTCACCACCATGAATTCTTCTTCAGAATAGGTATGAATCGTAATGGATTTTTCCGATATATCACAATCATCCAATGCATCCTTGGCATTCAATAGCAAGTTGATGATTATTTGTTCTATCTGAGGCTGGCTTCCCTTTATGAAAGGAAGATCTTCCTGAAGGGAAAGATGAAGGGAAATTTGTTTCTTCCCTAGTTGAAACTTCAGAAGGTTCATTACCTGATGTATGGCCTCGTTAATAGAGTAATAGTGGAATCTATATTCATCTTGACGGGAAAAGGTAAGTAAGCTTTTCACGATTTGCCTGCACCGGTCGCCGCAATTTTTAATATCGTTTAGAAGCATATAATCTTCGTTGTCTGGTAAAGTGTTCCGTAATAAAAGCTGTGAGTTTCCAAGAATGGCCGTTAATGGGCTATTCAATTCATGGGCAACTCCAGCTGCCATTTCGCCGATGGCTCCGAGCTTGCCTGCATGTAACAATTGAGCTTCCATCTGTCTTCTCTCGGTGACATTTTTATAATAAGCAATGACTCCATAGACCTGTTGATCCTTATTTTGAATCGGATAGGCATGCATTTCCAAGATCGCTTCAGGCTGAAGCAAAATTTCTTGAAACCCTGGCTTATCCTGTACAAAGGTCTCTTGAATCAGTGTCTGAGATTTCTCAATTAAAGGACTTAAGTCAAAAAAAGCTCTGGCTGCATCATTTGATTGGTAGACTTCTCCTTGGCGATCAAAGACGATGATCATATCTTCGACGGCCTTAAAGGTATCCTCCCATTCTTGTTTGGAATGGAGAACTTCTTTATAGAGCTGGGCATTCTCCAAAGTCAGTGCAAGCTGGTTGGAAAGTTGCTCAAGAAAATCCAACTCATCTTTATGCCACGTTTTCTTTTTCTTTCTGCCGAAGGTCCAAACCCCTATTTTTTTATTTTTCCCATACAGGGGCACCAATAGAAGCGTTTCAATCTCAAGAGATAGCAGTCTTTTTTTTTCCGGGAAGTCTTGTAGCATTTTGATTTCCACCTGAATGGATTGTTCGTCTTTCAAGGCAGATGAGAAGTCCTGAAAAGGGTGTAATAGGTTGTTGGATTCAATTTCAAGCTCGCATTGGCCATTAGGACAAATATGGAGAAGAGTTGGTTCTTCTTCGTATAAAATGACAAAATGACTGTCATCGAATGTAATTAGGTGCTTGAGTTTTGAGATAACATTTCGGAGAATTTCGTGAATATCCATGTCTATATTCATGTTTTTAGTGATATCGTTCATAATTTCAAGCTGCATATTTTTCTTCTTCAACTGATCCACGGTTTTCTTAAGTTCCGTGTAATATGTTTTTTTCGAAGACTTAACGCCTGTCATTAAATCGATCAACTCAGATTTGTTCATGTTTTCACCTCTTATAGGGCTGTAAGGAGCAACTGCCTAATCTGTTCTAATGACATATCCCGAGGGTTCGTAATCATGCAGGCATCCTCGAGGGCGGTCATTCCTATTGTATCAATCATGTCTTTGGTAATGCCCACGTCACCTAGGCTCCTGGGTGTCCCGATATCCTGGGACAAGTCCCTTACAAAGTGTACGGCAGCGGTGCCGGCTTGCTGCTCAGTTAAAGCTCTCGTATCAATCCCCATGATCTCTGCTATTTGGCTGAATCGCTTCGGGGCCGCAATTCGGTTGAAGTCCATGACATGGGGAAGAAGGATAGCATTGATTTCACCATGCGGAAGCAGGTACTTTCCGCCAATGGCATGTGAAATTGCATGGGCTGCTCCCAATATGGCATTGGAAAAGGCAAGACCGGCTTGCAGGCTGGCCATCGCCATCGCTTCTTTTGCTTCCTCATTATGTTTAGACGCAACGGAAGGGCGTAGGTAACGGGAAACAATGGACAAGGCGTTTTTGGCTTGTACATCGGTCAAAGGTGTTGCAGCGATAGATACATAAGATTCAATGGCGTGTGTCAAAACATCCATTCCAGTAGCGGCGGTCAAATCTGCTTCTAAGGTCGTTAAGGTAGCCGGGTCAACAATCGCAATATCAGGAACGAGGGATTTTGAAATGATCGTCATTTTTTTCTCCCGGAACGAATCGACAATCACAGAAAACTGTGAGACTTCCGAACCCGATCCGGCAGTGGTCATGATCATCACCATAGGGGGTAGAGGAGAATGGACTTTATCAACCCCTTCATAGTCACTGATGGTTCCACCATTCGTTGCCAAAAGGGCGATCCCTTTTGCAACATCCAAGGCACTGCCTCCCCCCACACCTATGATGGCGTCGCATTCATGATCATTAAAAAATAAACAACCGGCTTCTATCTCCCTGTCTTTCGGATTGGTCGTCGTTTCAATGAAGGTGGCAAAAGCAAGCCCCGCATTTTGGCAGGCTTCCATGACAATATCAAGCCAACCAGCATTGGCTACACCGGAATCACTAACTATCAGTGTCTTTTTGGCACCCAACCGCAAGCAAGCCTCGCCAGCTTGTTCAATAGAACCTTTTCCAAAAATAACTTCCGGCATCACAAATTTAGTTATCGACATCTTCGCGCCTTCTTCCCTGATTAAAGTCATTTTCTCTTTGTACTATTTTCCCGAAGAAAGGCGAAAATCCTGTTTGAATCGCAGGAATTTTTATATAATGTGACAAATTATTAAATAAAATACAACTTTTGGTATAGATCAAATTTCCTGCTAGTTTCTTAAATTTGTAAATTTGTTACTTAAGGCACAGATTAATAGGGATAAACCTACCTAGTTAGAATTTTCTGTATATTGTAAAATAATGGAGGGAATCTATTAAACTGGGAGGCAATCTATGAAAAAACAATTTCTATCCTTATCATTAGTCGCAGCATTAACATTCGGGGCAGCCGGAACCACTACTACTACTGCTACTGCTTTAGCGACACCGCATTCTTCTCCAGTACATCAGGCGCCATCCACAGACAAGCAAATCGTTAAAAGGATCGATGTCGACAAAATCTACAAGAATATTGAATACCTTTCACAAACACCTCGAGTAGCCGGGACGGAATCTGAGTATAAGGCCGTCCAGTTCATCAAAAAGCAATTTAAATCTTATGGCTATAAAGCCGATATTGAAGAGTTCAGTTTTTTATCCTATACAGACCCAAATCTGGTCGAGCTGTCCGTTGACGGATTTGATGGGGAAATCCAATCAAACCATTTAACCTATTCAGTAAATGGTGATCTATCCGGTGAAATGGTATACGCCGGTTTAGGAACGAAGGAAGAGCTTGAAAAAGCGGGTGTTACAGGGAAGATTGCCCTTATTCAAAGAGGCAGCCTCACTTTTGCAGAGAAAGTATTGAATGCAGCAGAAAAAGGAGCAGCGGGTGTCATCCTATTCAATAATGCAGATGGGGAATTAAATGGGACACTTGGAGGGGCTAATGATAAGTATATTCCATCTGTCACGATAACGAAAAAGGATGGAGAAGCCCTGCTTGAAAAATTGAATGCTGGAGTTAAGCTAACGGCATCATTAAAAATTGAAGGGGCTTATTCTGGAGAAAAAACCTCTTATAACGTAGTGGCCACAAAAAAAGCAACCAAGAACAATAAAGCAAAGAAGAGCGATATCATTTATATCACAGGTCATCATGATTCCGTCGCCGGGGCACCTGGAGCGAATGACGATGCATCAGGAACGTCCGTTACACTTGAACTTGCACGTGTTTTGAAGAATCTTCCTACAGATACGGAAATTCGTTTCGTTACCTTTGGCGCCGAGGAAAATGGATTGCTAGGTTCGCAGCATTATGTGGACAACCTCTCTGATGAAGATATCAAGCGGACGATTGCTAACTTCAACCTAGATATGGTAGGAAGCAGGGACGCTGGGGATTTGGTTATTTTGACTAATGATGGAGAAATGAACCTTGTAACCGAGCTGGCTCAGGAATCAAGTACAAGACTGAATGGTGAGCCGACTCCATATGGACAAGGCGGGCGAAGTGACCATGTATCTTTCGCTGAGGCTGGGATTCCCGCTGCTTTATTCATACACAGTCCATCAGAACCTTGGTATCATACTCCTGATGATACCATTGATAAAATCTCAAAAGAAAAGCTTCAAGATGTTGCTGAAATTGTCGGCACCGCTGTCTATGACCAAGCTAAATTGGAAGCTAAAAAACCTAATCCAAATCATAAAAAAGGGAAAAAGGTGAAAGCGCCGCATTTATTTGACGAAAAGGAATTGAGATAATTCATTAAAAAAGGTATGAATTTTAGAGGGTGCAGCTTGCACTCTTTTTTTTATGTTTAAAAATGGAAAAACCACGATGCTGAATATAGAGAAAAAAGCTATGAGTGCAGCAGGCACCATAGCGCATGAAGCGGATGCTCTTTTAGGAAAAGGAGAAGCCGTCATTGATCAATTGGAAAGTAAAATATCATATTTAAAAGGGTGGTTGTTTTAATGACGACAATCAAACTGAATCATCCTGCCGTAACTAAGCAATTGGAATTCACCTCGAAGTGGATTGATCGTGAAACCAACCTGAAGAAGGTCTTTGAGCAATATATCAAAATCGTCCAAAAAAATGTAGAAGATACGATATTGTTATTCTTAGTCAAAATCTCATTAGCTTTGGCAAAATCATTTCCCCATTAAAAAGCCCTTAAGGTTAAGGGCTTATCATCATTGCTATTACGACTGAGGCAGCGAATCAGCACGAGTCCGAAACTGAGAGAATCAGTGCCAAAAGAACAAACTAGAAACCGGATTCGATCTGGTAACGGCAGCAAGCTGCAAGAAGCTGAAACCATATCGGTCGCAGCGCCGGAATTATACCAGCTTAAGTAGAGCCTGTATACCTGTTAGGATAATCCCTATTATAAAACCACAAACCGCTCCGTTCACACGAATCCATTGTAAATCTTTTCCTACACCATTTTCCATCATATCAATTAGAGTTTCGTTGTCTAGCTTATCTAAATTTTCTTGTACAAGATTGCCGATCTGCGTATGATTATTTTCAATGAGAACAGTAATTTGTTTCTGAATCCAATTATCAATGTGGGTGCTATTTTCTTTTATGTTGTCTAGTATGTGATAAATCAATGGAGTAAGATAAGTATCCATGAAATTTTTATCTTCAACGAAATCTAATGCATCTTGTTGAATTTGTTGTAGACTTCCCATTATTGCTGCTTCAGGTTCCCATTTTGTTAGAAGTTGTTTTTTCCATTTTTCAACTCCTTCTAACAGTTCCCGGTTATGGTCAATGCCTTGTATCTCTTTCCTGATATATAAGATTAAAGCCTCTCTATTTGGTTCTTCCTCGTTTTGTAAATTATTTACGACACTTAATAAAAGGTTTTGTATGATATTCCCAAGTTTCTCTTCGTTAAGTAGACTTTGAATGGATTTAACGGCAAACTGAAGCATACCATCTAGTTCAATCTTACTAAGTACATCCATGGAAACAGTGCCTAGTTGGTGACTTGTTTGTTTTTTTCTTAACCAATCTTCAGCTTTTTTCAAAACATGATCCAAAGCTTTCCTATCAAATTGTTCATTAAGTAGCTGTGAACTTACTAAATGAAGAAGCTTGCTCATTTCTATGTTAGAAAGTGTAGCTTCAATTTTTTTTGCAACGAAAGGTGTAATCTTTTCAATATCTATATAACAAATCATTTGCTTGATAAGTTTAATAAGAACTTTTCTAAAAGCATCACTTTGTATCTCTTTTACTAAAATAGGGATCAATTTTTCTGTAAAAGGAATATGTTTTACTTTGTCTTGAATACTTTCCTTTGAAAGCCAGTCATTTTTTAACATCGAAACAAGTGCATTTGTCATTCTTTTACGATTGTTGGGCAAAAGAGCTGTATGAGGGATTGGTAATCCAAGCGGATGGCGGAATAATGCAGTGACTGCAAACCAATCTGCTAATCCACCAACTAGACCTGCCTCAAACCCTCCATGTAATAAATCTAACGGCAACGAACCTTGAAATGGAGTGGTTGCAATATAACCCAACCCCATGATAATTAGTGAATATCTAGCAATTTTTCTTGACGATTTTATTTTTGGTGACATTATATTCCCTCATCCTTAAAATGATATTCAATTACTATATCCAAATCATTAGCAAGAGTTTTATGTCTTACTTTTATCTAGTAGTATAGCAGGTAGTTCAAAAAATTACCCCCAACAAAGGCAGTAAGTTCATTTATTCAGGGGAAAAAGCATATCACTTATTAAGTAATGGAACCTTAAAAATGCATCACAATATGAATCAGCCCTACAATCATTAATATATCACGTTGAATATTTGTTATCTTCCTTGAAATGTTCAATATGCAGATAGTTAATTCACAATAAAAAAAGCCGATTTACTCAATCGGCTTAATCCACTAATTTAATTAAAAGAGTCAAAAAAGCCCTCCAGATTATCGATTTTTTGGATCATATACACATTATTATGCGCCTATTTTTATCGAATTATTTTTAGCGTTCTCTCCATTTTTTTTATCTTTCATGCGACTGAAAATAAAGGCTAGAACGGAGCCTGATATATTATGCCAAACGCTGAAAATGGCACTAGGTACCGCGGCCAAAGGCGAGAAATGAGCTGTTGCTATTGCTACACCTAAACCGGAATTCTGCATACCAACCTCCATTGCAACTGCTTTCTGTTTAGCTAAATCCATCCCGCATAAACGAGCAAAGAAAAAGCCGAGGAAAAAACCAAGAACATTATGAAGAACGACTACTGCAAAAATCAGCAATCCTGTTTTAGCCAGCTGTGCTTGGCTGCCAGCTACTACAGCAGATACGATCAGAACAATAGAAATGACAGATACTAGAGGCAAAGCCTTTGCACCAGCCTCTGCTTGTTTGCCGAAAAACTTTTTAACAACAAATCCAAGCATCAGTGGGATAATCACCACTTGAATGATAGAAATAAATAATGATCCAATACTAATATTAACCCATTTACTTGCCAAGAGCAGAATAAGCAGGGGGGTTACGATAGGTGCTAGAATAGTGGAAACAGAAGCAATGGCAACTGCAAGCGCAACATTTCCTCTCGCAAGAAACACCATGACATTTGATGCTGTTCCACTTGGGCAACACCCAACCAAAATAACACCAACAGCCACTTCTTTCGGTAAATCGAACCCTATTGCTAATACAAACGCTAATAATGGCATAATGATAAAGTGTCCTGCTACCCCTAGTGCTACTTCTTTCGGTCGACGGAAAACTTCTTTAAAATCCGCTGTTGATAGTGTAAGTCCCATGCCAAACATGACAATTCCTAATAATGGAACAATATAGGCTCCAATCCATATAAAATGATTAGGCATGATATACGCAATAATTGCGAAAATAATGACCCATAAGGTAAACGTTTTACCAGCAAAAGAGCTGATTTTCTCTACTAAACCCATAGTGACCTCCTAGATGTTTTAAAATAAATCAATTATAAATTATATTCAGAATATTTAAAACCCTTTTAAGTAATAAAAAATATCAATGCGTTTCTAACCAGCCATTTGGGAATCAATTTACTACTTCTTATGTTTATGAAGATAAACTTTAATAAAAAAGCGGACAAGGTTTTAAAAACTTTGTTCGCCATTTTTATTTAGATAGGCCTATATATTATTGGCAAACTAATTTATAAGGAAAGTAACCACTGGTTTTCTAGAGCGCGAATCAGTATTGGTTGTTTTAAAAGCTCAATTATTGCTATTGTAAGAATAACTAGGGTTATTAAATGAAGTGGAGATGTGGTTTCTTTGATACATATATTAATTGCTGATGATGATCGTCATATTAGAGAATTATTAAAATTTCACTTAGAAAAAGAAGGGTACATGGTGTTCGAAGCAAAGGATGGAAATGAAGCTTCATCAATACTAGAGAAAGAACGAATCCATCTTGCTGTTGTAGATATTATGATGCCATATAAAAACGGACTGGATCTTTGTAAGGAAATACGGGATCAATATGATCTACCGGTTATTTTATTGACAGCTAAAGATCAACTTATCGATAAAGAAAAGGGGTACTTTGCTGGTACTGATGATTATCTCGTCAAGCCATTTGAACCCCGAGAGCTATTATTTCGAATTAAAGCTCTTTTGCGCAGGTATCGCATGGTTAATTCTGAATTGATTTCCTTGAATCAAACGGTTATTGACCGTAAAAGTTATGAAGTGCGAATAAAGGGGAATACGTTGCTCCTGCCGCTTAAGGAATTTGAGCTACTAGCTCAGCTGGGGAGTTTTCCTGATCAGGTCTTTACACGTGAGCAGCTAATTGAACTGGTGTGGGGTGCTGATTTTGAAGGGGATGATCGGACTGTTGATGTCCATATTAAACGGTTAAGGGAACGTTTTGCAGGGCGGACCGATGATTTTGTGATAACGACTGTCCGTGGCTTAGGTTATAAACTGGAGGTCAATAAGAAGTGAAAACACTTTATTTCAGGATAGTTATTCAAACCATTTTGATCATGGTACTTGCCAGTGTCATCGCTTTTTTAATTTCCAATGTCTATTATCATAAGGTTCAGAAACCACACAATGGTGAGAAGATAAGCAAAGTTGCTGGTGATATCGTCTCCTTATATGAAGAAAATCCAGGTCAGGATATTGATGCGTATTTAAATCATATTGCAGGATTGCACTATCAAATGTATTTATTTAATGAGCAGGGTGAAGGGACTTTGTATGGGGAGCCGTTTCGGGAAACAGCTTTGGATTCAGACACGATTTCAGGAGTTTTGAACGGGAAAACCTATCAAGGGATCGCTAATTATAATAATGGGCTGTTTATTACGGGTTTTTTTGAGGATGTATTAATCAATAGCGTTGGGGTACCAATTAATGTGGATGGCGAGAAATATGCCTTGTTTGTAAGGCCGAATATAGAACTGCAGTTTGGAGAGTTCCGCTTTTTCCTTGCTGTTTTGCTCGTACTTACGCTCCTTCTCAGTTTCTTATTTGTGATCATTAACACGCGATTCATTGTTAAGCCAATTACGAAATTAACAGAAGCCACAAAGAGAATCGCTGATGGGGATTATAGTAGTAAATTGAATGTAACCCGAAGCGATGAGATAGGGGATTTGGCACAGCATTTCTCGAAAATGACTCAAAGCATCCAGCGGTTAGATGATATGAGACAGGAATTCGTTTCAAATGTTTCTCATGAAATTCAATCTCCGCTCGCATCTATACAAGGTTTTTCTCAAACCCTTCAATCGGAGGAATTAACAAAGGAACAAAGAAATAATTACTTGTCTATTATTGAAAAAGAGAGCCGGCGCATGTCCTTGTTGAGTAAACAGCTCCTAATGCTTGCTTCCTTGGATATAGAGGATGACCCGCTGCAACGGTCAAATTTCGATTTAGCGCAACAAATACGGCAAGTGATGTTCATGCTGGAATGGAATTGGCGGGAAAAAGATATGGTGATCGAAATGGATTTACCTTCAACCATCATTTCTGCTGATGAGAAACTATTAAACCAAGTATGGACTAACTTGATAACCAACAGTATTAAATACTCTGATATCGGTAGTTCGATTGTTATTCAAATCAAGAAAATTGATGGCTTTGTAGAAGTGAAGATTGCGGACACGGGTATGGGAATTCCAGAAGAAGACCTCCCTTATATCCTTGATCGCTTTTATAAAGTTGATAAAGTGAGAAATCGCAGTGAAACAGGCAGTGGCTTAGGACTTTCGATAACAAAGAAGACGGTTGAACTACATGGCGGAACGATTGAGGTTCAAAGCGAACTTGGCAAAGGGACCACTTTTTATATCCGGTTGCCCCTTATGTAATCATTCGTTCATCTTCCATTCATATTGATTGATTACAATCAAAACATACCGATTGAAGTAGGACTTGATCGGTAAATAAAAGGAATGGGAGATGAAATAATGTTTTTAGCAATACGTGAACTAAAGCATTCAAAGTTACGTTATCTGCTGATTGGACTGATTATGGTATTGGTCGCTTTGCTTGTCTTTATCATTTCAGGATTAGCTAATGGACTTTCTTCAGATAATGCTTCATCCATTCAAAATATGAAGGCCGACTATTTCGTTATGGAGCATGACTCTAAAAATAAACTGAACCGATCAATTATATCCATGGAAAAGCTAGATGAAATCCGGGCTTCATCTGATGTTAAAGCAGCCGAAGGTCTTGGGCAAATGATGATTACTTTAAACAAAGTTGGCTCATCGGAAAAAACGGATGTCACTATTTTTGCGACCAATGCTAGCGGTATATTGGCACCGAAGATCATAGAAGGAACGAACTATGACAATAAGAAGCAAGGTGAAATAGTTGCGGATCGTTCTTTAAAAGAGTTTGGCTATAGATTAGGTGATTCATTAAAAGATGACTTGTCAGGAAAAGTATTAACCATTGTTGGTTTTACTGAAAAACAGTCTTACAGCCATTCCCCGGTAGTTTACATGAATATTAAGGGATGGCAGGAGATGAATCCTGTATTGAAGAATCAAGACAATAATTCAATTAGCACTATAGCAGTTCAGATGGATTCAAAGGCAGAAGAAGCTGTACGCAAATCAATGTCTGGTGATGTAACACTCATATCGAAAGATGAATCACTTCAGAGTATTCCAGGGTTCAAAGAGGAACAGGGTACATTGACGATGATGATTGCCTTTTTGTTTGTTATAGCAGCTTTTGTTTTGGCAGTGTTCTTCTATGTCATTACTTTACAAAAAACGAATCAATTTGGTGTACTTAAGGCACTTGGAGCTAATACGAGCTACCTTGCAAAAAGTATCGTTGGTCAGGTTATGCTACTTGCCGTGGCATGCATAGCCATTAGTGTTGCACTGACATATGGCGCCACTTTAATTATGCCAGAAGGAATGCCATTTGAATTGAGTACCAATTTGGTTATTAAATATTCCGTGTTACTTTTGGTTGTATCCGTATTGGGTTCGCTGCTATCACTTTATCGAGTAGCGAAGATAGATGCGATCGAAGCAATAGGGAGGGTATCATGATGGGAGATAAACTATTATTTGAAAACGTCAGTAAGATTTATGGGGAAGGCGATAATAAGGTGACAGCCCTTGATAATATTTCCCTGAATGTGAGAGCGGGGGAATTCGTCGCCATCGTGGGTCCATCAGGCTCAGGAAAAAGTACTTTTCTTTCCATAGCCGGTGCGTTACTTTCCCCGAGTAAAGGACGTTTACTTTTGAATAATGAGGATATTACATCACTATCTTCAAAGGAATTGACTCGAGTGCGCCTTGAAAAGATCGGGTTTGTATTCCAATCATCGAATCTTGTGCCATATCTAACCGTACGAGATCAGCTTCTGCTCATTTCTGAACTGATTGGCAAACGGGATAAAAAAACTGTGAAAAAAGCGGACGAATTGCTTAGCCACCTTGGACTTAGACATCGGGCAGATCACTTGCCAGAAGCACTGTCGGGCGGAGAGCGGCAGCGTGTAGCCATCGCCCGTTCGTTGATGAATGATCCTGAAATCATTTTAGCGGATGAACCAACCGCAAGTCTTGATTCCAAAAGAGGCAGGGATGTTGTTGAAATGCTTGCTCATGAGGTGAAGTCAAGAAATAAAGCAGCCATTATGGTGACACATGATGAAAGAATGTTAGATTTATGTGATCGAGTAGTCAATATTACAGATGGCCGGGTTTTCGGGTGAAAAAGTTAAACGTAAACACATTTTCATCTTAAGATGATTTGAGTAATTTTCAATTGAAATAAAGGCTGAAATATTCCGATTGGACTGAACCTAAAATAATAAGACAATATTAATATTCTTTTAAAAGAGAACAAGGTTTGAACGGACCTAGTAAAATGAGACACAATAAAAAACTTTAATTAGGCCGCCGCTTCTCCAAAGGAATTTGGAGAAGCGGCGGCCTAATTTTTCTTGAATTGGAACCTTGTTTAGTTAAATTCAATAACAAGATGAGCTCTACTTATTTATGAAAAACTAATCCGAATGCATGCACAGTAAGCACCTGAATTCTAGAGGAAACAGTAGTCTATATAAATACTTTATAGAACGGACTTAAATTATGTAAGGAAAGACGGGAAAAGGTGATCTCCCAGTATATTTTATAAACGGCTATAAGATAGAAAAAGGATACTATGCTGGTATACCAGACCATTATCTTCGGATTAAGGTGTTAGGGTAGGGGTGCATGCTTTTTTATATTAAAGAACAAACAATGATAGGTTGCCTTCACACCTGATTCATCTTGGTATTTTGTTTCGTATATGTTGATTAACTCTCGAAAAAAAGAAGGGCGCTGGCAGTAGTTTTCTTTGTTGCTGTTAGCTGCACCAATCTTTTTAATTGAAGTGAAAAATTCACGTACTGTCTGAAAGTACTCTAGTTCAAGCTTTTCCATTTTTGTTATCTCGATTGGAAATGCTGATGAAAAGGGGAGTGCTTCTTCACAAACTTGGGATAATTCTTCTAGTGTGTAAAACATTTGGCCTGGTGAACTATCAATGGAAAGTTGAAGCTTTTCTTTCGCATGTTCATATGACATATGAAGCTCTTGAAAGGTATCGATTCCGAACGTTGAAAATATCAGGCTTCCTTCAGCCGTTAATCGTGCAATCAATTTTTCAAGAGTTGCAGGAAGATTATTCAGCCATTGAAATGTTGCATTAGAAATAATCAAGTCGTAATTTTCATTAAGCGCCATTTCTTCGATATCAGTACATAAAAATGTAACACGATCTTCCTTTGTCATTCCTTTCGCCACTTCAACCATTCCTGGTGCCAAATCAACAGCGGTAATAGAAGCATTAGGAAATGTATTAACGAGTAACCTCGTTAAGTAACCAGTGCCGCAGCCAATTTCAAGGATGTTAATTCTTTGTTTGCTGTTTTTTTGAGGGAGCAAATCCACTAATTGTTTCGCCATGTTTTTTTGAACATTGGCATACGCATCATATGTTTTCGCGTGTTCACTGAACCGCTTACTTAACAATCGTTTATCTATCATGAATGTACTCCTTTTGAATAAATGTTTTTATATGCTCCATACATTCCTGTGGTTTTGTGAAAAATGGAATATGACCAGCGCCTTCGATAATATGAACCTCGGCTTTCCCACCCAGATTTTCTTTAATGAAAGATGAGGCTTCGAGTGGGCAAATTTTGTCTTCTCTCCCATGAAGCAATATAAAGGGGACTTCAATCCGGTCGAGTCTTGATCTAGCATCTTTCTGAATTAGATAATCCAAACCAATCAGAAGCGAAAATACGTCATCCCCATGAAACTCGCTTTGAATTGTCGTGATGAATTGATGATAAAAACCTTCTTCTTTTTCAGCTTCGGAAAACATTGCTTCATAGAAAGAAGTCAAAGTCTTCTCTTTATTGCGCTGCAGTTGTTTCTTCATGCGCTCGACCATTCGTGGATCCCAGCCAAATGAATAATTATCTCCTGTGGTAAACCGACTTGTTGCGCCAAAAAGGATATAACCTTTTATTTTTTCTCGAAACGAACTTGAAAGTTCAAGTGATACTATTGTTCCTAATGACCAGCTCAGTAAATAAACAGGACCATCGATGGAAGCGATTGTGTCTATGACTCGTTCTTCAAAGTCATTTAGTGTTTTCATATCTCTCCATTCTATGAATGAGAGATGAAATACTTCTGACAGCGGTTTGATTAACGGTTGAAACGCATCTTTTTCCATTCCCCAGCCAGGAAGCATGACTAAATTCGGCTGTTTCATTCAATAACACCCATTTCTTTTCCAATGATCGAAACTTTTTCAACTGCCCAATCAAGATCTTTTATATCGTGGAGAGCTGTTACGGTAAAACGGATTCTCGCCTCATTTTCAGGAACGGTCGGCGGCCTGACAGCAATAGCTGCAATTCCTTCTTTCTGCAAACGTGTGGCAAATTCCATCGCTTTTTCGTTTTCCCCGATGACGATAGGAACAATTTGTGATCGACTTCCACAAATATTAAACCCGTAATATGTGAGTTCTTCTCTAAAGTGTTCTGAATGTGTTTGGAGCAGTGAGCGGCGTTCTGGTTCTTGTTGTACAAGTTCTATCGCTGTTTTCATAGCACCGAGTATGGCTGGGGGGAGCGCAGTTGAATATATGAATCCGCGCATGCTATTTTTAAAATAATCGATGAGCCATTTTTTCCCGACGACATAGGCCCCGAATGAACCGAGCGCTTTACTGAATGTTCCTATTTGGATATCTATTTTATTTTGAAGATGGAGATGACCGGCATAACCTTCACCGTTTTTACCGTAGATGCCGCTTCCGTGTGCTTCATCAGTCATTAACATAGCGTTATAACGTTCTTTTAACCAAACAAGGTCTTCAAGATAAGCAAAGTTACCGTCCATGCTGAAGACCGTATCCGTCACGATTAATTTACGTGCTTCCATCGATGATTTTTTCAATAATGCTTCTAAATGATCTAAATCATTATGACGATAGCGTAGATGCTTTGCACGGCTTAAAAGAGCTCCATCGACAATGCTTGCATGATTCAATTTATCGCTATAAATAATATCGTTACGGGACAGCAGGGTGGAGATAATTCCAAGGTTCGCGTTATATCCACTGTTAATAATGAGTCCTGCTTCGGCTTTCTTCCAATTGACAAGAGCTTGTTCTACTTGCTCGTAAAGAGGATGATTGCCAATAATTAAACGTGAAGCCGTTGCTCCTGCACCATATGTATGTACTGCATCTACCATAGCCTTTTTCAGCCGCTCATCCCCTGCATATCCTAAATAGTTATTAGAAGCTAGATTCAGCATCCTGCACCCGTTGATCATAAGCCATGGCTGCTCGGCGAATTCCGTTGAAACGAGTTCACGTTTTTGCGATATCTCTTCTAAATAAGCCAGTTCTTTCTTAATTTTTTCTTCCCAACAAGGTAATTGTTTTTCACTGTGCATAGCCATTCTCCTTTTTATATGTTAACTAAAAATAATATAGGTTAACATATAAAACATTCTAATCATGACTCAATGAAACTGTCAAGCTTTGAAAAGGAACATGATAATAAATTGATTATCCATTAATCTAGGAGAAATCAAGGGGCGAAAAAAGACACTTATCATAAGCATGCTGTTGGTTATTTGAACCAATTCGAGGAGCGTGAAACTAACATAATAATAGGTTAATGAGAAGGAGACAGTGGCTTTGTTAAGCTAATGTATAAAAGAGCTTAGTGAAAATTAGTGCCTTTGTATGTATTAATCTTGTTCATTGAAGATAATCTAACTTCCAACGTAGTCTTTTTGTTAAACCTTCAAATCTTTGAAGGATTAAATGGAATTCCATGTTACTATAGAGCAGTGAAATTAACCTATTTCTTTTCACATTAACCATTACATAAAGGAAGGTAATTAAATATGAAAAAGATTTCTTTAGATGTTTTCTTTATATTAATAGGAGCTTTTATTTTCGCTTTGGCAATAAATCTTTTCGTTATTCCCAATGAACTTGGTGAGGGAGGAGTCACGGGGATAACCATCATTTTGTTTTATCTTTTTGAATGGTCACCAGGGCTGTTAAGTTTGATTATTAACGCTTTCCTGCTCATTGTCGGTTATAAATATTTGTCGAAAATAACAACGGTTTATACAATCATAGCCGTTGCATTTAATTCACTTTTCCTCCATTTAACCGAAAGTTGGAGTATATCTTCAGATGAATTGGTCGTCAATGCGATATTTGGCGGTGTTTTTGCCGGTGCAGGTATTGGCATAATCATTCGAGTTGGAGGCACGACTGCCGGTACAACGATCTTAGCCCGAATTACGAATAAGTATTTGGGATGGAGCTTAAGCTATGGACTTCTGTTTTTCGATTTAATCGTTGCGTTCTCATCTTATTTTATTATTGGTGCAGAAGGTCTAATGCTTACTATCCTTATGCTTTATATTGGAACAAAAACGATGGAATTCATCATTGAGGGATTGAACCCAAAAAAAGCGATTACCATCATTTCAAAAGAAGCGGACCAGATTGCAAAACAAGTAACCGTTTTGATGGATAGAGGGGTGACTGTTTTTAGTGGTCATGGATACTATACAAAAGAATCCAAAGAAATCCTATATATTGTTATTAGTAAGCAAGAGGTACTCAAATTAAAGAGAATTGTACAGTCTACTGATAGAAGTGCTTTTATAGCCATACATGATGTTCGTGATGTATTTGGGGAAGGATTCTTAGATATTTCGAAGTCTTAAAACCATATTGAGGAGCCAATGAGGTTCCTTTTAATGGGGAATCCTATATAGTATTTTTGAAACATTTGATATTTGGAACTAAAGAAATAATTGCAAAGAGCCTAAATAGGCTTTTTTTATTTTTCCAAAAAGAGAAAAATCTGTAAAATAAGAATAATTTGTTATATTATGTAAGTAAGAATCCAAACACCCTGAGGAGTGCAGCCATTAAATATGGAGGTGTGTCCAATATGATCCTTTTAAAAGTGGATGACAGAAAGTTTGGGAAAAGCAATATCAAGTACAGCATAGTTGATAAGGAAACGAATGAACTGATTATTAGTGGTGTGTTTGAAGAATTTGGACAAGCAAGTGATAAATATTATGAACTAAAGGATGAGTATGGTTCATCCAATGTGAAGATGATATTGAAGTGAATAGAGGGGAGCCTTTGGGTTTCCCTATTTAAAACTTATTTAGAATAAATGTCCATTACGATAATTTTTATAATCAAATAAAGGAATAATCTTAGGTTTGTGAATCATATAATTAAGTAGACAAGGCTTATATCCTACTTGTTGTTTACAAAAAAATACAAATTAATTGTAAAGTATGGAATTTAGTGGTAATATAAAGCGCATAAATGAAAACGTTTACAGTATTCCTGTAAGGAGGTGATGTATAAAAGGTTGGATAGAATAATAATATAGTAGATTTAGAAGTGTATATTTTTTTATCATTTTATGCAAACGTTTTCTTGAATTTGCATAAGATCTTATGAAAAAGGGAGAGTTGGTAGGCATGAAACTTCAAAAATGGTACGGGGGAATCTTTTCTGTTTTATTAATTTTTAGTGTGATTTTGGCTGGATGCTCTTCTTCTACAGGTGGAGACAGTGACTCTAAAGACAAAGATAAAGTGACGCTGGATATCTTTCAATTCAAAGTAGAGTTTAAGCAGCAATTTGAGAATTTGGCAAAACAATATGAAAAAGAAAATCCAAATGTAAAAATCAAGATATCAACAGTGGGTGGTGGAAATGATTATAAATCAGCCATTACTGCAAAGTTTGCTTCAGGTGAGGAGCCAGCAGTTTTTAACATTGGCGGACCAATAGATGTTGAACAATATAAAGATAGATTATTAGATTTAAAGGATACAAAGGCTGCAGCTGCTGCGCTTGATGGCACATTGGATGGCGTGGAAGAGGCCGGGCACGTTCTAGGGCTTCCATTTAACCAAGAAGGATACGGCTTGATTTATAACAAACGAATTTTTGAAGAAGCCGGAGTTAAACCTGAAGAAATTACTAGTTATTCAGCATTAGAGGCTGCGGTTAAAAAACTGGATTCACAGAAAGATAAATTGAAAATCGAGGCGGTTTTCGCTTATCCGGTTAAAGAGAAGTGGGTAACAGGAAACCACTTATCAAATGTCTTTTTAGCACCTGAATTTGATGGGAATGTATTAACTGCGAGCAAGTCACCAACCGTTAAATTTACGGATGGAGACAAGTTTAAGCAACTGGTCGATATTCAAAATAAATATTCCGTTCAGCCGACGGCAAGTCTAGATTATTCACAACAAGTGGAAGAGTTGTTCTCGCTTGAAAAGGTTGCAATCATTCAGCAAGGAAACTGGGTGTATAACACAGTGTACGATATGGATCCTGAGTTAGCCGAAAACGGTATTGGTATTATCCCGATTCCGAATGGGGATACAGCTGCGGGGATGCCAGTTGGGGTTCCAAACTATTGGGCAGTGAACAAAAAATCAGATGAAAAAGTTCAGGAAGAAGCGAAGAAATTCCTCGACTGGATGTATACATCTGATGAAGGAAAAAAAGCTGTTTTGGAGGATTTTAAATTCATTCCAGCTTATGAAGGGTATGACGTAGAAAAAATTGCCGATCCACTTTCAAAAGAAATTTATAAATATTCACAAGATGGAAAGACGACTGGCTGGGTTTTTAATGGATATCCAGTTGGTTGGAATGATGACCTAGGTGCAAGTGTCCAAAAATACGTAACCGGTAAACTAACATGGGATGAACTTGTGCAACAAAATATTGAAAATTGGGAGAAAATTCACAGTAAATAAGTATTCCGTAAATGGGAAACAACCAATCGCCGTCGAAAGCTGTGTCGATTGGTTGTTCCTTGTTACAAGAAAGTTGTTAGAGGGAAAGTTCGGTTACTAGATATTCTTCGATTTTCGATTCGAAATTAAAACTCATTTTCTACTAATATATCTTTCATAAGGAGGTCGGTTTCATTGAGAAATCGGGATGCCGCATATTGGCTGTTTTTGACACCTGTTCTGGCTGCACTCATTTTGGTGGTGATTGTGCCACTCATTTACGGATTTTATTATTCATTTACGAATTGGAACGGTCTTGGAACTCCGGACTTTATAGGGCTTAAAAATTATATAGACCTGTTTACGGATAGAGGGTTTCTGGATACATTTTGGTTCACCATTAAATTTTCAGTAGCAGCTATTGTGGTAATTAATATTATCGGCTTGAGTTTAGCGCTTATCGTGACGTCGAAAATTAAATCAAGCAACCTACTTCGGACAGTTTTCTTTATGCCAAATTTGATCGGTGGCTTGATTCTCGGTTTTATTTGGCAGTTTATTTTTATTAAAGTATTCGGCGCAATTGGTGATTTGACAGGGATTGAAGCTTTTAATGGCTGGTTGTCAACGACAGAAACCGGTTTTTGGGGATTAATCATTTTAACGTCTTGGCAAATGGCTGGTTATATCATGATCATTTATATTGCTTATTTACAAGCGGTTCCTGAAGAACTGATCGAGGCGGCTAAAATTGATGGGGCCAACAGCTTTCAACGTTTTCACCATATTACTTTTCCGCTTGTAGCACCGGCTTTTACTGTTAGTTTGTTCTTAACGCTTTCCCACTCCTTTAAAATTTATGATCAAAACCTTTCTTTGACTAATGGAGCGCCTTATAACTCAACTGAAATGGTTGCGATGAACATTGTTAAATCCGCTTTTACCGAAAATGATATGGCATATGCGCAGGCAAAGGCCGTTATCTTCTTCGTAATTGTGGCAGCAGTTTCTCTAACACAAGTGTATATCAATAAGAAAAGGGAGGTTGAGCTGTAATGAGAAAAAAATGGAAGCTATGGCTGGTTGGATTCATCGGTTTCATCTTGGCATTATTGTGGCTCGCTCCGTTTTATTTAATGATTGTCAATGCTTTTAAAATGAAACGTGATATTTTTGCCGACACGCTGGGGTTGCCTAAAACTTGGACATTCGAAAACTTTACTCAAGCTTTCGAACAATTGGATTTCCTTCGGACTTTATTTAATTCTTTATTGATATCGGGTGTCAGCGTAGTAATAATTATTATCTTTTCAGCAATGGCGGCTTATGCGCTTTCACGAAACAAAAGTAAAGTCAGTTCTTTGCTCTTCTTCGTGTTTGTGGCAGCCATGTTGATTCCATTTCAATCTGTGATGATACCGCTTGTTGCCCAATTCGGACAGCTTGGGATGTTGAACAAGGCTGGGTTGATTTTCATGTATTTAGGCTTTGGCAGCAGTCTCTCGATATTCTTGTATCACGGTACTTTAAAAGGGATTCCTACCTCGCTTGACGAAGCTGCGAAAATAGATGGAGCGAACAGGTTTCAAGTATTTTGGTATATCATTTTTCCTTTATTAAAACCTATGTCGATTACAGTTGGAATCTTAAATGTTATTTGGATTTGGAACGACTACCTGTTGCCATCCCTTGTTATTGGAGGCGCTGGCTCGGAGACAATCCCGCTTAAATTATTCTTCTTTTTCGGACAGTATACGAAACAATGGCATCTAGCCTTGGCTGGGCTTACTTTATCCATTATTCCAGTCATTATCGCGTATTTTTTTGCTCAGAGGCAAATTATCAAAGGAATTGCGGATGGAGCCGTTAAATAAGTATTTAAATATAGGGAATATTAAGCCATGTGCGGTGAACGGGAAGTGGTGTTGAATATGTCTGTTACGATAAAGGACGTTGCCAAAAAAGCGAATGTCGCTCCATCAACGGTATCGCGTGTTATCCATAACAGCCCAGCAATCAGTGAAAAGACAAAGCGTAAGGTACGTAAGGTATTAAAGGAAATGGGCTATCATATGAATGAAAATGCCCGGAATTTGGTCACGAAATCCACCAAGGCCATTGGAATCGTCATGAAAAATTCAGCCAGAGAATCGCTTTACAATCCTTTTTTTCCAGAGGTTATCCGTGGAATCGGGGATTTTTGCAATAAAGAGGGATACAGTCTTTCTCTAACGACCGGTGAAACCGAGGATGCTATTTTTGAAGACGTCGTGAAAATGGTTCAGGGTAGACGAGTGGACGGTATGATTGTTTTGTATTCGAAAAAGGATGATAAAGTGGTGCCCTATTTATTAAAGCAGGGCTTTCCATTTGTTTTGATTGGGAAACCAAGTACGAACATGAGCGGAATCACCTTCATTGATAACGATAATGTTCAAGCAGCCAGGGAATTATCGGAGTTTGTAATCAATCTTGGTCATCAGAGAATCGCTTTTTTAGGGGGGAGCCCTGAGTTTGAAGTGATTCAAGCCCGTTTAAGAGGGTTTCAACAAGCTATGGAACAGGCCGAATTAAATGTGCCAAAGGAATATATCAAGCTGATCCCTTTAAATCGAGCAGATGGAATAAAGGCAATCAAGGAATTACTAAATCTACCGGAAGCTCCAACCGCTTTTATGGTAATGGATCTTTTATTGGGAGTACTTTTACTAGGGGTGTTGGCGGAAAAGAATTTAAAAGTACCTGAGCAAGTTAGCGTCGTCTGTTTTAATCATTCAGAGTTTATTGAATTTTTAAGTACGCCACTTACAACAGTCGATATTCATACGTATCAATTAGGCTTTGAAGCGGCAAAATGTGTGTTTGATTTAATTGCAAATCCCGAAATGATGGAAAAAAGTATCAGGATTCCAACTAAAATCATAAAGCGAGAGTCGCATTTTGTTGTTAAAAAGGAAAATAAATGAAAAGTGTAGAAATGTTTTTCCAATTAAAGCTTGATTTTTGCTAACATAAATTTACAATAAAGATTATCACTAACAATTTTTTGAAATTCATACTTTTCGAAATGCCAAGTATGTTCTTATAATCGACTGAGTTTTTATTATTTCAAACGCAAACGTTTGCGTTCGAAATTAAGAGGTAGTAGTTAAACATATAGAGCAAGTTGCCGACAAATTAATGTGGAGGAGATTGTTCATGAGAGTTCTAGTATGGAATGAGTATCGCCATGAAAAAGAAAAACCTGATGTTGCTGAAATTTATCCGGATGGAATCCATGGTGCGATTGCTGGCTTTTTACAAAGCGAACAGGTCGAGGTGAAGACGGCTACACTCGAGGAAGAAGAGCATGGTTTAACTGAAGAGATACTGATGAAAACCGATGTACTTCTCTGGTGGGGACATGTCGCACATGAAGAAGTTCATGATGAAATTGTCACACGGGTTCATAAGCGGGTACTCGAGGGAATGGGTCTTATCGTCCTCCATTCTGGACATTTCTCAAAAATCTTTAAACAATTAATGGGCACGACTTGCGATTTGAAATGGCGGGTAGCGGATGAAAAGGAGCGGCTTTGGGTTGTTGATTCAAGTCACCCAATCGTTGAGGGAATCGGAGAATATATAGAACTTGAAAAGGAAGAGATGTACGGGGAACATTTTGATATCCCTACGCCGGACCAACTATTATTTATCAGCTGGTTTGAAGGTGGGGAGGTATTCAGAAGCGGTTGTACGTATCAGCGTGGTAAAGGTAAGATTTTTTATTTCCGGCCAGGTCATGAAACATATCCGACATACCATAATCCGCAAATACAACGGGTGATTAAGAATGCAGTTGAGTGGGTCAAGCCGGAAGTTAACAATAAATCGGTATATGGAAAAGCCGAACCGTTGGAAACTATCTCAATAAAGAGATGAAGTGAAGGAGAGAGTAGAATGGGCAGAGTGAAAGTAGGCGTCATTGGATGCGGCAGTATTGCAAAAAACAGGCATTTTCCAGAATACGAAGCGATCCAGGAAACAGAGATAATTGCCGTTTGTGATATTGTGCAAGACCGGGCGAATACAGCAGCACAAAGGTATAAGGCACAAGCATATACTGATTATATAGAACTTTTGAAGAATGAGGAGATTGAGGCTATCAGTGTATGTACCCCTAATTACTTGCACGCCCGAATCACAATTGCTGCCTTGGAAGCAGGTAAGCATGTTCTTTGTGAAAAACCAATGGCAACTTCTTTAAATGACGCAGAAAAAATGAATGAAGCAGCTTCAAAAAGCGGCAAAATATTAATGATTGGTCATAATCAGCGTTTTGTCCCCTCTCATCAAAAAGCGAAACAGCTTATTGATAGTGGTGAGATAGGGAGGGTCTACAGCTTCCGAACGGCTTTTGGACATTCCGGACCAGAGAATTGGGCCGTGGACGGACGGAACAGTTGGTTTTTTAAAAAAGATCAGGCAGTTATCGGTGCTATGGGCGATTTAGGCGTTCATAAAGCTGATTTATTGCGTTATATCCTGGGAGAGGAATTTGTTGAAGTAGGAGCATTTGTAGAAACGACTGCCAAGAAAAATACAGATGTTGATGACAGTGCTGCCTGTATTCTGCGAACGGAGAGCGGAATTATTGGTACTCTCACAGCCAGCTGGTCGTATGCGAAAGAAGACAATGCGACGGTCATTTATGCGGAAAAAGCCGTATTACGTCTTGAAGACGATCCTAAATACTCACTGATTATTCATCATGATAATGGTAAGACGGAAACCATTGAATTAGGTAGCATCCAGACAAATGACTCTGAAGGACAGCATGATTCTGAAGTAATCAGCCACTTTGTAAAATGTGTGGTAAACAATGAGGTGCCTCTCGTCTCAGGAGTTGAAGGATTAAAATCATTAAAAGTCATTCTTGGCGCGATGGAATCGAATGCATCCAGAAAAATCATCCGCTTATAAAGGGGTTAATAGTCATCATGTACAAATTAAAAATGGGAATAATCGGTGCTGGTGGAATTGCTCAACAAAGGCATATCCCAGCTTTTCAAAAATTTCAAGACAAGGTAGTTTTATACGCAATTCAGGATATAGATGAACTGAAGGCGAGAGATGTGGCACGTGAATATCATATCGAAAAGGTCTTTACCAATTATGAAGAAATGTTCGCGGAAGTGGATGCAGTTACGATTGCCACGCCAAACAAGTTTCATGCGGAAATTTCTATCGCCGCGCTGCAAGCGGGTGTACATGTGTTGTGCGAAAAGCCTATGGCGATTACAACCGAGGAATGTAAAGCAATAACCGAGGCTGCAAACTTATCGGGGAAGGTACTATCTATCGCTTACCATTACCGCTTTATGAAGGAAGCTCAGGCTGCGAAGAAAATGATCCAGGCCGGTGAAATTGGTGAGCCGTATGTAGCGCGTGTACAGGCAATCCGACGTCGGAAAGTTCCTGGGTGGGGAGTTTTTACGAGTAAGGAATTGCAGGGTGGAGGAAGCGTTATTGATTACGGCTGCCATTTACTTGATTTGGCCTTATGGCTGATGGATGACCCGGAGCCGATTGAAATTGTAGGTTCGACATATAATTATGTCAGTAAGGGTGTCGATCAGGTCAATCTATGGGGCAATTTCGATGCCTCTGTATTTGAAGTAGATGATCATGCTACCGCGTATATCAAATTTGCCAACGGTGCATCTTTATTATTCGAAACATCATGGGCCGCGAATATCCGTGAAGAAGCAACAGTCTTGAGTTTATCCGGAACGCAGGGCGGACTGGATGTGTTCCCCTTAATTTTGAATCAGGCAAAGCACGGCATGCTATTAAATAGTGAGGCGGTATGGATGCCTGGAGAGGATACACCCGATCTCCAACAGGCAGAGAATTTTATTGATAGCTGCCTCGGAATTGCCGAACCATTGGTAAAACCATCGGAAGCCATGAAAGTTTCGAAGATAATTGAAGCCATTTATCAAAGCTCAGCAAGTGGAAAGGTTATGAGTATCAATTAATGAAAAGGTGGGGTGGGGCTAGTGAAGTTAGGGATTTTTACAGTGCTATTCGCACAAAAATCATTCGAGGATATGCTTGATTATGTGGCAGCCTCCGGTTTAAAATCAGTTGAAATCGGTACAGGCGGGTATCCAGGTAATGTCCACTGTCCGTTAGATGAACTGTTGGAAAGTGAAGAAAAGCGCAAAAAATACTTGGAAGCTGTTCAAACAAGAGGCCTAACTATCAGTGCATTCAGCTGCCATGGCAATCCCATCTCTCCAGATAAATCATTTGCCAAAGAAAGTGATGAAACGCTTATAAAAACAATCAAGCTTGCGTCCTTATTGAATGTCCCAATCGTCAATACATTTTCCGGTACGGCGGGTGACCACGAAGGAGCTAAATATCCAAACTGGCCTGTTGCGCCATGGCCGAATGAGTATACAGATGTTTTGAAATGGCAATGGGAAGAAAAGTTGATTCCTTATTGGAAAAAAACTGCAGCAATTGCTGATGAACACAATATTAAAATCGGACTCGAACTGCACGGAGGCTTTCTCGTTCACACACCTTACACTTTGCTAAAACTACGGAAAGCTACATCGGACGCAATCGGCGCTAACCTTGACCCAAGCCATCTTTGGTGGCAGGGGATCGAACCGGTGGGAGCCATCAAAATCCTTGGGAAAGCGGGAGCAATCTACCACTTCCATGCAAAAGACACATACTTGGATCAGGATAACATCAATATGTATGGCCTTACCGATATGCAGCCATATGGAAACATCCAAACCCGTGCCTGGAACTTTCGCTCAGTGGGCTGCGGCCACAGTCTTCAAGAGTGGTCCGACATCATGAGTGCACTTCGCACATATGGCTATGACTATGTCGTTAGCATTGAACATGAAGACCCGTTAATGTCAGTTGAAGAAGGTTTTCAACGTGCAGTAACCAATTTGAAAACTGTCCTCATCAACGAAAGCCCAACTGATTTATGGTGGGTGTAATTTATAGCCGATAACGAGCAGCCTATCGCAGGTTGCTTTTTATTTTGGAATTTACGAGTAAATAATCGAAACTCACGAGTAAAATAGTCAATTTCACGAGTAAAAGGGCAAAATTCGCGAGTAAAGTTAAGTCTATGTTGAAAAGTCTAGGACAGATTGAATTAAAAAAGAATGCCCCCGAACTCAGGGGCATCCTTTTGAGTCATCTCTGCCTAGGCGTATAATCCAACTCGGTAAACAGTTCCCTCAATTCATCCTTCGTTAGGTCGCGCCATTGTCCGAGGGCTAACCCATCCAAATGGATATTCATGATCCGAATTCGATGTAAATCGCGGACCTCATAGCCTAGCGCTGAGCACATACGGCGGATTTGTCTGTTCAATCCTTGCATTAATGTAATGTTAAACGTATATTTGTTCAACTGTTTGATCTTGCAAGGGAGTGTCTTCGTACCTAAAATCTCCACGCCGGATGCCATATCTTGTATGAAAGAAGAGGTAAGCGGCTTATCCACAGTTACGATGTATTCCTTTTCATGCTTATTCTCTGCACGCAGAATTTCATTCACGATATCACCATCATTTGTAAGCAGGATGAGGCCGCTTGAGTCTTTGTCAAGACGTCCAATATGAAAAACCCTTAGTGGATGATTAACAAAATCAACAATATTTCCTTTAATGTGTTTTTCTGTCGTACTCGTAATGCCTATTGGCTTATTCAGCGCAATATAGACATTTTGCTGTTCTACCTTTATGGGGTTACCATCAACCCGAACATCATCGCCTGGTTCAGCCTGACTGCCAAGCTCAGCAACAGATCCGTTAATCGTTACGCGGCCTTCGGCTATCCATTTATCCGCGCCTCGTCTCGAAGTAATCCCGGACTCACTAATATATTTATTGATCCTCAACTAAAGCACACCTTTACATTCAGATTTTCTTCTTTAAAGGATAACGTAAATCATGATAGATAGACAAGAGGGAAAGGCAAGAAAGCGTTCATGGATGCAAATTACCGAATGACTTTTACATGGACTTCGCGACAGCTTGAAGGTCCTTTTTCTTTTTACTCGTCAAGTAGACGCCAGTGAAGACAAGTAGCCCCCCAAGGATTTGGACGCTAGTAATCGTTTGTCCTAAAATCAGGCTTAGAATGGCGGTAAAGACGGCAATCAGATTAAGATAAATTCCAGCCTGGCTGGCATTGATATGACGAAGCGAAATATTCCAGAAAATAAAGGAACCTACGGATGGGAAGATTCCAATATATAAAAGACCTGTGATTGCTGGGCCACTTAAATCAAAGTTCAGTCCAGAGCCAATGGCAAATGGAGCAACGAGAATCAAACCGAGAAATACAGAAACGGCTGTGGCTGAAATAATCGGAATGCTTTTCAGCTTTTTCCCGATTATTGAATAGAAGGTCCAAACGAGAATAGCCAGAATCATCAATAGGTCGCCTTTATTATAAGTGAGATGGAAAATTTCCAGGAGATGTCCTTTTGTTAAGACTAATAATACGCCGAATAATGAAATGATAAGGCCTAGTACATGATGGATTGAAATTTTCTCCTTTAACAGCAATGCAGAAAAAAGAACGATTAATGCAGGATTAATTGAATTGACAAGAGCAGCATTCATGGATGTTGTATAGGTCAGAGCCCAATAAAGGAAAAAATTATAACTGATGATGCCGAGTAAACCCATTGATAAAAGTACTTTCCAGGCTTTCCATACACTCTTCCAATTTGGTTTTTCAATCCAATGGGCTAGTGGGAATAATAAGAAAACGGCAATTAGCCAGCGGGTAAATGTTAGTTGGATTGGGGAAAGTTCAGTCACAACGTATTTGCCAAATATATAATTGCCGGCCCAAAACAGATTGGCCAAGATGAGAAATAAGAGAATATAGGATTTTTTCATAAGGTAGCCTCTTTTCTAATTGAAGGAATATTCACTAAATATATCAAAGTAGAAAAATGTAAGCAATCTACAAAAGGAAGCAATTTAATAGATCCTATGGATCAGCCATTTTAGCAGGATAATTGAGGACGGATCTAAAGGGCTCATTATATAGAAGAAAAGAACACTTCCATAACCGAAAATCACAAAGCTACATTGGTGTTACTGCGACGAATATCGTCCAATATTTTCGTGAAATTAGAAATCCTCTAACAGCAGTTATGGGGTTTGATACCCTTGAAAAGGGAGAATACCGCCCTGATACATCTCGATGTAATCGATCATGAAATTCAGGATTATACAAAAGCTCGTCTTGAATATGTTGGTTTTAATCAAGGATTCAGAAGGAAAAGGCTCTGGATTCTTTTTTTTGTGCAAAAATTACTATTCGCATAATTTTAGGGTTAATTAGCAAGATTATTCATAAAGTTGGCATGATTCTTCAAGAAATTCGCTTAATTTATTGATTTGATAGCATATTTTGTAAGCAGTCTATGTACATCTAGCATTCGAAATGGGAAGGTGGCCGCCTATATTACTCATTTCTATGGAGAAAAGCATTCTTTCAGCGTCGAACAAGACTCCCGTATGATTTTTCCTGTTGCCTTAATAAAGTGTATCCATCGATTTTCAATTTAAAGACAGTGTAGCTCATGGTGAGTTACAGGTTGATGCTCTCTATTTAAATAAATTATTATGTAATTTCCCAATAACTTTAAAATATTCTTATATTGGAGGAATTGGGGGGGGGGATTTAAAAAATATTTACAATTAGTGAGTCTATGGTACTATGAAGATAAATAATTTATATATCTTTAAGCACTTTGAATATATAAAGTCATGTTTATTGAAGGTGAATAAAAAGGAAATAAGGTTATCAGCTATGTCCTCTTTAAACGCTGAAAAAGAAGAGGGTAGTATTTTATTGTTTGATAATGCCAAAAAGATCCAAATTATGACCAACCAATAAAACAGATAAGATGGAAGGGGTAATAAAATTATATTACCTCTTTTTTGATGAATAGGCCGAAGTGAAAGCTTTTGATGAAATAAATATTAAATTGGGGTTTTTGGACTTATATATATGGGACACTTCTTCTATTTGGTACCGATTTTTCGACAATCTCATTATACGGAAGAACGAGGTGGTTTCATCTTTTATTAAATCCAATGGTTCTTACGTATAATCCTACAGCCAACTTATTGCGCACTAATTGTGTGGGTACGAAGTTGATTAAGTAAATTTAAATTATTAAGGGGTTTTTATGAACAAAGCTGTTGTCTTTAGAAATGTTACGAAGCGTTATAAAATGTATAAAAATAATTCTGAAAAGTTTTTGGATTTGATTTTGCCCAAAGGGTATGGGGAAGATTTTTTTGCTGTACAGAACATTAATTTTGTGGCAGAAAAGGGCGATGTGATTGGTATTATTGGTGTAAATGGAGCCGGGAAGTCGACTTTATCCAATTTAATTACGGGTGTTGTTCCTCCTAGTGAGGGAAGTGTCGAAATTAAAGGGGAAGCGTCTTTGATTGCCATTGCATCGGGGTTAAATAATCAATTGACAGGTCGGAATAATATTGAGCTGAAATGTTTAATGTTAGGGTTCAACAAAAAGGAAATAGAGGAATTGATGCCTGAGATTATTGAATTTGCGGAGCTTGGGAAGTTTATTGATCAGCCGGTGAAGAAATACTCAAGTGGTATGAAATCGAGGTTAGGGTTTGCCATTTCTGTAAATATCGATCCTGATGTTTTGGTCATTGATGAAGCTCTTTCTGTTGGGGATCAGACTTTTGCCGAAAAGTGCTTGAATAAAATTAATAGTTTTCAAGAAAGAGGGAAGACGATCTTTTTTATCAGTCATTCAATTGGTCAGGTGAAAAAATTCTGTAAAAAGGCGATATGGATGGAGGCAGGAGAGATAAAGGCGTATGGGCCAATCGAAGAAGTAGCTCCCGCTTATGAGAAGTTTTTAAAAGATTACAAAGAATTGTCTCCTGAAGCACAAAAGAACTTTAAGCAAATGATTATGGAAAAGAGAAGCAAGCTTAATACAGCTATCGATGACAATGACGGGATGATTACGAGAACAGATGTTTATAAGAAACAAATGAAAAGAAAAGCGCAGGGAAAAAGAAAAAGACTTATAGCCAGTGCCTTTTTAGCGATAGGAATAATAGCGGCGGCTCTTCTTTTTTCACAATCGGAGAGACTTTTGGCCATTATCCAGAAAGAACAAAATGGTCAGGACCTTAAAATTGCAGAAAAGCCGGATAAACATGTAGGTTCTAGTACGGATGCACCAATCCCAGAAGAAAAGGACATTCGATATGTGAATGTTAATGCAGGATTTGTTAGAGATAATCCGGATTTGTTGAAAAGTGAAAAAATAAGTATGATAATTTTTGGAGATTATTATATTATCGAAGAAATTCAAAAAGATCCAGTGGAAGATTTTAATTGGTTGAAAATTATGAAGAACGAGCAGGCTGTTTGGGTAAGTGAACAGATTCTGTCAAAGGATGTTAATACGATTGAAGAAGAGCAGTTATTTGAGAATATTAGTGATATGTTTCAAGTAGATAACCTTGAACAATTATTATCGTTCATTGGGCAAAGTAAAGAGGAAAGTAACGCCACTGAATTAAATGAAATTGTGAAGTTTGCCTATACCGATGATGAACACATAAAAGGGATAAGTATAGATACTAATCACCAAAGTAGGTCTATTGAAGAAATGATTGAATTGTTTGGTACTCCAAGTATACAGCTTGTGCACAAGGCGATTCTATATCATGGTGAAAAATATGATGCTATTTTCTATTTTAATGATAGGGGATTGCTGCGGGAAATATTGATTAAATAGGGGGTTCAGCCAAACAGATTATCTGTAAAGTGGAGGTGATGCATATGCTGGAAAAAGGACAACTTCAATAAGTGGGGAAGCCTGTCCAAAGCGAGATTTAATGCATACATAAATTATTAGGAGTAGTAATTCATAAATGAAAAGTTTATTGAGGTTCTATGTTTCTAACCATATTTGTTAGAAACATAGAACCTTTTTTATTATTTTTTTCCTTTGTCTTTTAAATCCTATTTAAGCGAAAATCGCGCTGATTTCGGCAATTTCATCCATGGTTAATTCCACTTCTAATGCTTTTAAGTTGCGTGTGACCTGTTCTGGTTTTTTCGCTCCAGGAATTAGGACATCTATCGAGTGCCGAGTTAAATACCAAGCTAGTACCACATCAGCAACATCGGCATTTCTTCTGTTTGCTATCTCTCGGACTTCTTCTACTTTTTGCAGGTTGCTAACAAAGGCTTGTCCTTGGAAAAGTGGACTTTTTGCACGGTCATCCTCAAATGTCGAATCTTGAGAATATTTGCCACCGAGCAGACCGGAAGCAAGCGGGAAATAAGGTATAAAGGAAATATGATTTTCAGCTGTATAGGGCAGTAAATCTTGCTCTGCTTCCCGTCTGAATAGGTTGTACTCGGATTGCAGGACATCGATATAGCCGTCTTTATTCGCTTCCTTTAATTGCTCAAAGGAAAAATTTGAGACGCCGATTGCCTTGATTTTACCTGCATCTTTCAATTCCTTTAAGGCACCGACCGCTTCATCCTTTGGTGTATCTTCATCAGGGAAATGAATGTAAAACAAGTCGATATAATCGGTTTGGAGTCTTTTTAAACTAGATTCTACTGCGTTTTTCAGAAAAGCAGGAGAGTTATCTAATACGACTTTCCCATCGACAAATTTATGCGCCCCTTTTGTAGCAAGGACTACATCCTCGCGTTTGCGGGTCTTTTTAAGAATTTCACCGATAATTTCTTCTGAACGCTCTGGACCGTAAATGAAAGCTGTATCCCAAAAGTTAATTCCCTCATCAAGAGCTGTTATTAAGACATCTTTTCCTGTATCCTCGCTTAGATTAGGAAAAAGGTTATGTCCGCCAATGGCATTCGTGCCAAGACCAATCGGATTCACATATAGATCTGTTTTACCAATTCGCGTTTGCTTCGACATATTACTAATCATCTCCTTTAGCATTATCATAACAAAAAGTGGCAGGTAAATACCAAAATAAAGAAATGTGAGCAGAGTGGGAACTGTTAAAAACACTATCGTGCAAAAAAGCAGATGATTTGTACAAAATCATCTGCTTTCCTATTATAAGGTTGCGCTTTCCAATTCCTCAGATTGGGCTGCTTGTCCGATCTGACTGAGTAGAAGGCCACTGGCAATTCCGACAAGAGCTGGGATGATCCATTCCATTCCGTATGAAGAAAGAGGAAGGGCATCACTAAACGTTTGTACGGGCCCTATTGGTAAGCCGAATGCGTTTAATCCATCTATTAGAGCAAAAACGCCGGTGAAGATCATTGCACTCCGATATACTTTTTTCGGGTTTTTAAAATGACGGCTGAAGAACGTTAAAACTATCAGGACAATTGTTAATGGGTAAGCCATCACAAGGAATGGTACCGATACTTTTAAAATTTGATTCAGACCCATGTTTGAAAGAATGAAGCCGACAAGTGTTACAATCAGAATTAAGGTTTTGTAGTTGGCCTTGGGAATAAGATTTGAAAAATACTGTCCGCAGGCAGTTGTCAAACCGACGACGGTCGTGAAACAAGCTAAGGTGAAAATAACGCCTAATAGAATCTTACCGCCTGTTCCAAGTAAAAGGGTGGATGCGACAGTCAGGATCTCTGTTCCGTTTTCAAATGAACCATCTGCTGCCATACGCGCTCCCATTACACCTAAGGAGATATAAACTAAAGAAAGCAATAAGCCGGCGATGAGGCCTGCTTTTAATGTATATCTCGTCAATTGTTTCCGATCTGAAATCCCTCTTTGCTGTATCGAAGTCAGGATAACTATCCCGAAAGCAAGGGCAGCTAAAGCATCCATCGTGTTATAGCCTTCGATAAAACCTTTTGAAAATGCTCCTGTTGCATACGCATCAGTTGGAGCTTGGAATGGAGCATCAAGCTTTACAAATCCAACGACACAGAGAATGACCATGGCCAAAAGCAGGGTAGGTGTAATCCAGCGTCCCATAAAAGTTTCCATTTTTTCAGGATTCAAAGAAATGACATAAACAATGGTAAAGAATACGGCCGTGAATAAGAATAGAAATAGGGATTGATTCATCGAGTCGCCAAGGTACGGTTTGAATCCCATTTCGTAGGCAACGTTCGCATTCCGTGGAATCGCAAGAAACGGTCCGATGCTCAAATAGATGACGACCATGAACAGTGTACTGAATATAGGATGCACACGCGCTCCGATTGTTTGCGCCCCACCTTTAACAAGTGAAACGGCGAGGAGTACTAAAATTGGAAGGCCGACACCGGTGGCGACAAAACCTGCAATGGCGGGCCAGAAGGAAGTCCCGGAAGAAGCTCCTAAAAATGGAGGGAAAATAAGGTTTCCAGCTCCGAAAAACATCGAGAAAAGCATAAGGCCGATAAATAATGTGTCTGTTTTTTTCATGATGATTTCTCCTTTTTTAAAAATGATAGTACCCGCCGACTGGCCCAAAAAGGCTATTAAAAGTGTTATTTTGCAAATAAAAAACTCGCCCCTAATAATCAGGGACGAGTTTGTGCTCGCGTTACCACCCATATTCCGCGCTTCATAGAAGCTACGGCACTCAGTCAACGTACGAATTCATACGTGATCCATTGTAACGGCGGAAAGCCCGTCAAAGCCTACTTCATTTTCAGCTTTGCATCTCAGAGATGATTTTCGGATAGGCCTTGGACATCGACTTCCACCATACGTCGACTCTCTGTAGAACAGGGTTCTTATCTTACTCTTTCTCTTCATAGATTTTATAATATAAAGATAATTTAGCAAATTCTAAGTATTAAGTCAACATAATTTGACAGTACAAATCATTCAATTTTTATTATTCAAGAGCAGGAGATTAGTCCCCTATAATCGATCCTTCCTTTATTTGGAGATACTATTTGTGAAAAGAATCGGATATAACTCCCTATTATCTTTCTAACCGCATCTATATTATAATAGAAGACAGAACACTAAAGGAGACAACATTATGTCTGAAAATAAAAAGTTAAGCCTGGCGGATGCAGTCAAACAAAAATTGGCACAAAAGCAAGCGGGCTCAAGTCAAGATAAACTGGAAACCGGCGTTGTGAAAAAAACGAAACAGCTAAAAAGCCAGTTAACTAAAAAGCCAAATAATCAACGTAAGCGTACAGGGGTATAATCCCAATTTGTCAAAGGACAATTACTGTTCGGTGCTTATCAGAGAGCAGTTACCTTTCATGAATAAAGGTACTGCTTTTTTTATATGAACTTTCAAATAGAAATTTATTATTATTAGGGAGAAGATTGTACTTTCGCTTTTAGGAAGTATTCAAGTGAAAAATATTTTTGTTTTCACCACTTATAGGTAGTTTACGGGCGGGATTTCTGGTAATTTAATGGTATAAGAATTGTTCCCTCCTACCTTTTCGGATATTGGTAAAACTAAATAAAACATATTTTTACAAAAGTGGAAATCACTTCTCAAGTCTTATATTAAATTCATTACAATTCTATTTGTTTCTGTTTTAAAATTGTAAGAGTCATGAAATGTTGTTACCATATTGTTTTGTTAAAATAATATTTTAAAGGTTTATAAATAATTTTCTTAACTAAAGGAACCTATAAATCTCTTTTCATAGACAAAGTCTTGAGAAAAGTTATTATTCGATTTTCATAAAGACTCCATATCGATGATTATCCTTTAATTGAAAATATGAAATATATCGGGGGAATAAAGATGGATGAACGACTGATTGGAAAAAAATACTATGAAACAATGATTGAGGATACACGCAAGCACCCAATTCAAACATTAGGTGAAATGTTTCTCGTGGAACAAAAAAAGGAAAGAGCGGATTTGACTGCAGTTCGGTTTGCTCAAGGAGAAGTATACTTCCAGCATCATGACTATGAAGCAGCCATTTTTAAGTGGGAAAACATAGAAGGTGAACTTGGTTCATGGGCGAAAAAGAATATTGCTGATGCTTATTTTGAACTAGAGATGTATTCGACCGCTGAGGATATATATAAATCCGTCAGTACGGATGAAGCGGTATTGAAAACGGAAGTCCTTCTACAGCTGTTCTCTCTTTACATAGTAGAATCAAGAAATGATTTGGCATCTAAAGTTGTTAAGGAAGCAGTCGATTTTCAACCTGATTACCCAAATGTCACCGCAATTGCACGCTCCTTTTTTGAAGAACAAAAGGATTGGAACAGTGCTGTAGTTTTAGCCGCGAATGAAAGTATCCGTACGGAATCAATGATTTGGTTTGATGTGCTGAAAACGTATATCCAGCAAGGTGTTGCTCAATCGATGGCTCCGGATTATTTCTCAAATGTTCTCGAGGCGTTATACAACCTTGATCAGGATCGCTTTGAAAAAATGACGGTTGCACTTTGGAAAAATTATAAATATACAGATTCCTACTTTGAATGGCTTAGAGTCATTAATAATTTGATAGATGGCATCGAATTACATCCAGGTGATGTATGGGATGAGCTTTCTGTCTATTACCGGGATGCTTATGCCGGTTTGCTTGAAGGAACACACTTAATCAAAGATTTGAGTCCTGTTGTGCCGAGATTGTTGGAAAATTGGTTGAAAATCGCGGATGGAGAGCTTTCGTTATTTGCAGCGGCTTCCGTTCTGTCATGGAATGAAATTTTCCCTGATACAATTAATGCACTGGTTGTTCAGGATGCAGAAAGTCTGTTAGCAAAATCGCCTAAATTGGGAGGCGGATTGGAAGCGGGCGAAAAACTGTTCAATTCCATTATTCAGTGGGCTGAAGAGAATAACTTAACAGTTGGCAATAAACTGAAATGGATGGTAGACGGACTTAAGGATACCGAAAATTTCAATCTTCTTCTTGTCGGAAGCACAGGCAATGGCAAAACATCCTTTATTCAGTCGCTTGCTGGAGAGAGTATTGCTGCCGAGGACCATTCGTCCCTTGTCAGTGTCAAAGATGGAGATAATCTGGAAATCTATGAAATTACAGATACAGATCACAAAGTCGTTGGTGAGTTAACTGAATTGGATGAAACACGCCGTCAGCGCGGAACCATTGTCGACGTGACCCTTATTAGTGACTACCTAAAAAATAATCGCCTGCGTTTACTTGATACACCAGGGTTCAATGGGGAAAAAAGTGTAGACTCTGATTTCCAAGGGTATTTACAGGGCAGCGATGGATTGATGTTTGTTCTCGATGCACGAGCGCCTTTCACCGGTAGTGAACGAGATTTGTTATTGGAAATTCAAATGATGGCACCGAAACTTCCGATTCATTTCTTACTAAATAAGATGGATACGATTTACAGTGACCAAGTGGCAGTCCGGATGGAAGATGAAACATGGGATAAAGTGAATGCGTATTTCCCGAACGCAAAAGTATTTGCGTTCTCCAAACTTTATGACAGCAAACAGCAGTTACAGGACCTTTCATCCTTCCTTGATTCGAATTATCAAGCTGATAATTGGAAGGAAAGAAGATCTGAGAAGATTCTTGCATTCATTCGCAAAACGTTATCTTACCTGCTAGAAAAACGGGCAGCTAATGAGCGGAAATGCGAGCACTCAATTTCTTGGAATGAGCAGATGGAAGTCAAATTGAATGGAGCCGTCAATCAACTGGCAGATTTGGAAAAAGAAAAAAGTGAAAATATCATAAGGTCGTATCGTTCAATTAAAGAAGAAGTGAAAAAACAGCTTTCTTCAAGAATCCCTGAATTACTAAGAGAATGTTCTAAATCATTAACGGAAAGTAGCGATTTCAGCCAAGTTCATATACAGTTGAACGATGAAATGAATGAGCAGATTCAGGCATATATTTCAGACAAGATTATGCCGCAATATTACCGTTCTCTTCAAGACTGGATTGCTACATCTCAGTTGGAATTTACACAAATTCAACAGTTTATGGATGAGATGAGCACAGGGTTCAATGAATTGTACAAAGAAGAGCGAATTACACTTGCGGGAGACTTTAGAGTTTTGGATGATTGGCGCCGTGATGCGGATCGGATGACAAGCAGTATCCGCATTGAAGACGTTAATATTTTACTACGCCGGACCCCATCGCAATTGCTGCTTAAAGGGGCAGGGAAGTTGTTTGGAGCGATTCCGCAAAATAAAGCTAATATGTACAACCGGTATAAGAAGTACCTAGAAAGTGAAGACTACCAGGATGTTGCAGAGATGATCAGTGACCGTTTCCTTACACAATTCGGATTGTTTGAAAAATCTTTGGATAGAGATATCTCACTTTTCTATCGCAGTTCATTTGCCTTACTTCAAAAAACGATAGAACAAACACAGACTGAAATCAAAGATCATCAGGCAGCACTGGAGCATATGAGAGAAAATCCGGAAGTATACCGTGACCCGATTACTCTATTTGAAGTGAAACTACGTCAGTTAGAAAGACTTGAAAAGATCGAGAAAAAGCGTCTGGCTAAGCTACAAAGAAAATAAGTGTAATAAGAAACATTTTAAATATTCAAAAATCTATTGACTTTACGACTATATCCCTATAAAGTGGTAATTACGAAAAACGTAACACATTATATTCTCTTATCAAGAGTGGCGGAGGGACTGGCCCTAAGATGCCCAGCAACCGTTCCATTAGGAATTGGTGCTAAATCCTGCAAAACAGAAATGTTTTGACAGATAAGAGAGGGACAAGTCTGCAAATCAGCTGATTAAACCTCTCTATTCTAGAGAGGTTTTTATTTTGGGATTTACACCAACCTAATTGATAAGATTAATGAGTGAAAAGAAGGGGGAACTAAAATGAGGAAGTCAATTTTTAAAAGGGTTTTCGTTTCGGTCATAGCTTCGGCTTTGCTTTTAACGGGCTGCTCTTCAGGACAAAGTTCAACAGAATCAAAGAAGGATGAAAAAGTATCTTTTAAAAATGTTCCAGAACGATTTGCAAAAGGGGAAGGTGCCAAAATCAAAGTCATTCGTAAGATTGGCGGAGATGATCATACGGCTCAATATTTAGCTGGAGCGAAGGAAGAAGGAGAAGCATTAGGTTTTCAAGTGGATACGTATACAGCAAATGGCGATACGGCTAAATTCCATGATGCAATCGCCCAGGCTTTACAAGAAGATTATGACGGCTATATTATCTCCCATGGTGATGATGCAGCAACAGTGAATGACGTTCAAAAGTTGGTTGATGCAGGAAAGAGCGTTGTTACATTCGACTCTATTAGCGACTTATCTAAAATTGACGGTGTGACCTTAACTTCACAGGATGATGAAGCATTGGCAACTCTGGCTTTTGATAAATTGATAGAAGAACAAAAAGGTGAAGCAGCGATCGCATACCTTTGGGTAGATGGTTTCCCACCAATGGTGAGAAGAAATGCGGTGTATCAGGGAAAATTAAAAGAAAATCCTGGGATTAAAGAAGTCGAAAGATTCGGAGTAGCATCTGCAGATACTTCGGTTCAGACACAAAATGCGGTAGCCGCAATGTTGAATAAATATCCCAAAGGCAAACTAGATGCGATTTTCGCAACATGGGATGCATTCGCAATTGGAGCGGCTCGTGCGATTAAAGAAGCTGGCCGCGATGAAGTGAAGATATACGGAATCGACGTATCTAATGCTGATCTTCAAGAGATTCAAGCGAAAGGCAGCTCTTGGTCTTACACGGCAGCTGTCGATCCGAAATTGATTGGTGCAGTGAATATGAGGATTTTGGCAAAAAAATTAGCGGGTGAAGAAACACCGCAAACATATGACTTAGAAGCTTCACTTATTTCACAAGAGCAGATTCAAGCTTCAAAAGAAGCGGTCAACATGGCCAACTTGTCCGGTATTGTCGAAGGATGGGGAGTATCAACGGAATTTGAAGAAGAATGGATGAAAGTATTGAAAGATCATTATAAAAAGTAAAAAACAGAGTCATTAGACACTCTCTTTCTAGTGAAGAGAGTGTCTGTTTAATAGGGGGAATGGGCATGAGCACACAACTAGAAATGAAAAAGATATCGATTGGATTTCCGGGAGTAAAGGCGCTTAGTGAAGTTGATTTTTCAGTACAATCAGGGACAGCCCATGCAGTGGTCGGCGCAAACGGAGCAGGGAAATCTACGCTAATGAAGGTCTTATCGGGCGCTCATGCCCATTATACAGGTGAAATTTTTCTGGATGGAAAGAAGCAGGATATCCGTTCACCGAAGGCTGCACAGGAACAAGGTATTCAAATTGTTTATCAGGAAGTAGATACGGCACTCATTCCTTATTTAACTGTTGGGGAAAATGTAATGTTGAATGATACGGTGCAAAACATGGGCAAAAAACAGATGGTCCATTGGAAAGAGTTGCATAGAAAAGCCACTTATATCCTGGCAGAGATGAAAATTGGTGTCTCTTCGAAAAAGCTGGTGAGAGATCTTACCTTGGCTGAAAAACAGATGGTTCTGATTGCAAGAGCAGTCTCGACGGAATGCAAATTCCTGATCCTCGACGAACCAACTGCTCCGTTAAGTTATACGGAGACGTCAGAACTATTTCGAATTGTAAATGAATTAAAGCAAAGAGGCGTTGGCATCATTTTTATTTCCCATCGTCTTCCAGAGATTTTTGAAATTTGTGAAGAAATTACGATTATGAGGAATGGGAAAAGTGTTGCATGTCGAGAAGTAGCGGATATTACCCAAAACGAAGTGGTCGAGGGAATGCTTGGGAAAACAATGGATGAACAGTTCCCTGTTGTAAATGCTGCGATTGGTGAAGTTGTTCTGGAAGTGAAGGGACTGTCAGATGCCGAAAAAGTTAAAAATGTTAGCCTTCATCTAAAAGCAGGAGAGATTGTTGGTTTGGCAGGATTGGTTGGAGCAGGGAAAACAGAGCTGTGTAAAACCCTATTCGGTCATACTGCTATCACAACAGGGGAAGTCGTGATGAATGGTAGAAAGCTTTCATTGAAAACACCGTATCATGCAGTAAAAAGTGGTCTAGCACTTGTACCGGAAGAACGCAGGAAAGAAGGCATTCTTGTTCAGGAATCAGTTGCAACGAACTTGACTGCAGCAAGTGTCGGAAAATTCAGCAAGATATTCAGCTTTGTAGATCGTAAGGCGGAAAAGAAAAAAGCGAAGGAAATTATTACGAGTCTTGGTATTAAAACCCCTTCAGAGGAAGCTAAGGTTGAAAACTTGTCAGGTGGTAATCAACAAAAGGTCGCTATCGGAAAGTGGCTGATTGCTGATGCAGATGTATACATATTTGATGAACCTACAAAAGGCGTCGATGTAGGGGCCAAGAAGGACATATTCGAATTGATTGCCCAACTTGCCAGAAATGGGAAGGCAATTATATATGCATCATCTGAGTTGTCTGAAATCATCGGTATTACTAATCGAACTTATGTGTTATATGGTGGAAAGACAGTCATCGAATTAGAGACAAGCAAAACCAATGAAGAAGAACTACTATTCTACTCAACAGGAGGCAAATAGGATGAGTACACCGATTCCTGTTCTCACACAGACAACAAAAGCGAAGAAAAAAGTAGACTTATTCGACTTTTTCTATAAATACGGCACAATCTTGACGATTATCATTTTGGTTGGGATATTTGCCGTTTCAAATCCATCTTTCATTCAAGCTAATAATCTAATTAACATTCTGCGTTCTATTTCAATCGTGACCATTATTGCGATTGGAATTACGATATCCTTAACTGTGGATGGTTTTGACCTATCCGTTGGTTCTGTAGCATCATTGGCTAATGCGATCGTCATTTCGATGTTTGTTTGGTTTTCGCAGGATACCCTGATTGCCATATTAGCTGCAATCGGTGCGTCGCTTGTAGTAGGAGCATTAAATTCATTCATGATTGTAAAATTGAGAATTCCTGACATGCTTATGACATTAGCGACCATGTTCATCATCCAAGGGATTGCTCTTACCTATACAAAAGGAGCAACGGTTTCACAAAATATGGTCATGCCTGATGGAACGTTCGCTGAAGGACTGATCAGCCCATTTTTCGCTAAGATTGGACAGGTCCCTTGGATTATTCTGATCATGGCAGTCATTGTGATAGCTACCCATATCTTTTTGACTTATACCAAGCACGGTCGTTATATGTACATTATTGGGGGAAATAAGGAAGCTGCCAGACTTTCTGGAATTTCGGTAAATAAATACAAAGTACTGGCCTATCTCCTTTCGGCTCTCTTTGCCGCAATCGGGGGAATTGTCCTTGCTTCCCGTGTCATGACATCCGAAATCAATTCCGGGTCTCCTTACTTAATGGATGCTGTTGCAGCAGCATTTATTGGTTCATCCGTTCTAGGAGCAGGGAAACCGAATGCCTTCGGAACCTTCATCGGTGCAGTCCTGATTGGAATCCTTCAAAACGGACTGATTATGATGTCTGTCCCATACTACGCGATGGACATCGTTAAAGGAACCGTACTTGCCCTAGCGCTAGCGGTTACCTATTATAAGCAAAAACACTAGACTTATGTGTGAATGACACCTTATTTTTCATCGTAAAGTAATCCGCAAAACGTTAAATATACCAGAATCGTTACCTATTGAATGCAACAGTTCTGGTATATTTTTATTTTGGATTATGCATTTCCAAAACTAATACCATCATAATTTTCTTCCTGTAAAACTCCAAACACTCTGATCGTGATGTACCCCATGTGTTAAATCACTTTCTTTCGAAGATGCTTTTTTCATCCTCGTTCTTTTAAAAAATAGAAACTTGATATTTCAGGTTCTGTTTAATTATTCTCCTATTTAAAGTTTTGGATTTCCTCGTTGCCTTTGAATTTGTTATCTGCCAATATGCCGATTTCTTCAATATGCTTTCGGGCTGTTTCATCGCCTAATTTATATATGATGGCGTACAGCTTTTTCATAGCTTCATCGTATTTATCATTTGCCCGGTCATGATGATAGAGAAGATAAGGTACATGAGAACGAGCGTATGACTCCAAGTCATCTGTTCGATGTTCCTCTAGGCATTGCTTTAATTCTGCTAGTTCTTCATCTGTAGCGTGTATAGTAAAGCTTGGATTTTCCTCAAGTTTTTTTCCTAGTACATCGCCGCTGACCAAATCCACATGATAGGTCTGTTTTTCCTGCATCATTTTTTCATCACCCTTTCAAGCGTTTATCTATGATGTACCACTATTTGTAAAAATATAATCATAAAAGTGAACATTCTCCATAATAAATCGATAGAGATAAAGATGTCAGATATTTCTTGTAAAATCGGGTAAGATAGATTTATAGAATAATATGGAAGTGTATGTGTATTCAGTAAAAGTGAGGAGTGACTTTTTGAAGAGATTACTCATATTTATTTTAATGATGGCATTAATTGTTTCAGGCTGTACAACCAGGAATTACGATTCCAACATGGAGCTAGGAAAAAGTCAGGTGGAAGAGGAAAATTATTTAGAGGCCCATGAGGCATTTGAATTAGCGTATAAAGAAGACCAAACAGGGGAGACGAAAGAGTTAATGGAACTTTGCGTCCTTTTGGCAGATGGAATGAAGAAATACGAGGAACAAGATTTTGAGGCGGCTCAAGTGTTTTTTGAAGAAGCTGCTGCATATAAGGCAAATTATGAGAAAGGTAAACTCATGGTACAAAAGGCAATTGGAATGTCCTCAGAAACTGGAGAAGCCAGTGCTGAGCCAGTTGAAGACACTGAGGCAGAGCAATCGAGGGATGAGTCTGAAAACCCAGTTACCGAGTCAGAAGAAGAGGATGAGCCAGTGGAGGCCCCCGCCACATCGAAGCTAGCTGATAAAGGAAATCACGAGAGTAACAAGGATTTAGATAAGACATTGACGAAAGCTCAGGCGGAAAATCTGGTGAAAGACTACGCTGACATGGAAAACTATCCTCAGCTTCAAATTCAATATGATCGTGAAGATGAAAAGGGAGATTACATATTCCAAGTGTTTGAAATGGCCAATGACAGTAAGGGAAGTGGGCATAAGGCTACTTGGGGTTGGTATGGCGTGAATAAGAAGACAAAAGAAGTCTATGAGCTTATGTAAGAAATAGAATGGATGAAAAAGGTGCCTTGTTATTTGAGGCATCTTTTTTCGTAATGGGGGGTAAGAAATCTCAGAGCTATTAACCAGTCAATATTGTTCTTTTTTCGGTCATATCTAAATTAATTTTATCTTTTTTGTAAAAAGTTTGCCGTATTCTTTATTTCTTAAGAATTTTTTAATAATTACTGTTTATGATGGAGCCAAGTAAAGGACTTTCATAGGAGGGATAAAGGATGGAGAATTATAATGGGGATGAGCAAGTTCGGGTGAAAGCTGAACCGAAAAAGGGAAAGTCGCTTTGGTTAACTAGTCTTGTTTCTGGAACTGTTGCTTCTATAGTTACATCTTCTGTGTTTGTATTTGGCGGAGATTTTATAGATGCAGAGAAAAATACAGTGACCGAATCATCACAAACTGCAGGGGCAGAACAAACCGAGAGCGTGGAAAAGAATAAGAGTATAAATACAGAAAAGTTATCGACAAGCACAGATTCAAATGAAAGAGCAGATATGGTTGAATCAGCTTCAAAATCGATTGTAGGTGTCGTAAATTTACAAGAGATGCAAAATCAGAACCCATTCCAGCAGCAAAGCACGGAGAGCGAAACTGTTGAGAGCGGCACGGGGTCAGGAGTTATTTATAAAAAAGATAATGGTAAGGCCTATATCATCACGAATAATCATGTTATTGAAGGAGCTAAGGAAGTAGAAATTTCATTGTATGATGGACAAAAGGCAACTGCAACAGTTGTTGGTGCAGATGCTTTAACAGACCTAGCGGTTTTGACGATTGATGCCTCGGTAGCACCAGAGGGAATTAATTTTGGGGATTCAGATAGAATGCGTCCAGGTGAAGAAGTTTTGGCCATTGGTAACCCTCTCGGACTTGATTTCTCACGTTCGGTTACGCAAGGAATTGTAAGTGCAACTGGGCGTTCTATATCAGTCGATACATCTGACGGAGAGTGGGAACTTGATGTCCTTCAAACAGATGCGGCAATTAATCCTGGCAACAGTGGAGGTGCATTAATCAATACTGCTGGTGAAGTAATAGGCATAAACAGTTTGAAAATTTCTGAAAGCGGTGTGGAAGGCTTAGGTTTCGCTATACCAAGTAATGACGTAATACCGATTGTAACGGAACTGATTGAAAATGGAAAAATCACGCGGCCATATTTAGGGGTCAGCTTGGCGAACACAGAAGAACTTCCACAGTATTATCTTCAAAATGTCCCTGAGGCTGCAAAGTCAGGAGTAATGGTAACGGGTATAGAAACTGGATCGGCTGCTGCAAATGGTGGACTTAAGCAACAGGATATCATTGTAGAGATTGATGGAACGAAAATTAGTACCTCTGCTGAATTAAGGAAACATCTATACACAGATAAGAAAATTGGCGACAAAGTAAAAGTTAAAGTGTATCGAGGTAATGAAGAGAAAACCTTAACGATTACGTTACAAAATTCATAAAAAAAGAGAAATGACTCCTGAGCAATTGGCAGGAGTCATTTTTATAGCTAATGAGTCGATAAAATATTTGGGTAAATAATAAAAAATAAATGATAGTATAAAAATGGATATTATCGGAAAAATAGGTAGTGTATTTTAACTATTTGGTTTATTTTCCATATAGTCTTGAATACCTAAAAGTGAGTTGTAATCACTTTAATTTGTCAAGGTTTTCATTGTGAATATATTGAAAATTATAAAAAGTTTGACAAATTTGTGAAATGTCATAAAATAGAAAGAAAGGGGATGAAATAATGGAAGCTAATCAGAAGATGTTAGATGCAGTGAAGTGGGTATCAGGCACAGGTTGTGTAATCGGAATTATTATTTTTGCTTTAAGTTTATTTGTAAGCGATTACAATAAGGATTATATTTTAACTGCTGTTGGAATGGCCATTACATTAAGCGCAGCTGCCATTTTCCTAGTTGGTATATTTTTTGTCCTGACAGAAGAAATGGTGATGAACACACATAAGGGTGAAAGAGTTGTACCGGAAACAACTAAAATCATAAAAATAAATTCAAAAGTTAAAACAAAAAGAAGTACCGAATTCAGTAACTAAAGCAATTAATAGAGGGTAATAAACGTTTGTATAGATGGCCTTCTTATCATCAGATTCACAAACATGCATGAACATAACTAGTTGTTCGCTACTTGCAGGAATGAAGCTTCTATAAGGACTATCATTCCTGTTCTGAAAGAAAGGTCATATATATCAACACCAAGAGCCACGGCTGTAAGAACCATGGAGAATATGAACCCCATTACATGTCCACGTGGAAATAACTGTTTCATACTCAAATTTCCTTTCAGGTAGATGAAGCTACATCCGGAATGCTAGTGAAGAATCAGCTGTCGGTACGATAGTGAAGTTGTATTCTGGAACTGGGAACAGAGAGTAGACCACTCTAGAGAACGCGTATTCAAAGAATCGCTTGAAATATTTCTTGGGCATGGCAGTAGGTTGTACACGATTTAAGCGTAACCAACTAGTAAACAAGTGCTCCAACAATGAAAGCATATTCAATGATCCAAATCCAGTTGATTTAGAATATGTGTACATACAACATAGCTTGGCCATCCACACCAAACTCACTACATTCCTGAATGAAAAGTTCTAACTCTACATTCTGAACTCTGAACTATACCACGAAAAATGGACACTTTAAAAAGGTCCATTTTTCGTGGTTTTCTATGTGCATATAATAAAAGAAACAAAAGGGATGCAGTTGTCAAAATTGGATATTTAAGTAGTGAGTTTCCTTTATTCGTAGGTGGAGGAATTCCAGAAAAGTGAATGGACTAATGCGCTTGAAGTAACATGTGGGGAAACGGCCTGCCCCCTGGTCACTTTATAAATTTTGAGGTGTGAAAGGATATCCTTTTTCATGCCCCATTCATAATTACAAAACACAAATAGCCTGCTCCCGCAAAAATAGGAGGACAGGACTAAACAGCAGTTTAGGAAAAGTAATACTGACAGGGCAATAAGTATTGCGAGAAGACGGAACCTGATTACCAATCATATATTATTATTGTTCTTAAATAAGATTAACCCGATTATAGAGTACAAGCCCCCATTTTCCTTTCCCCTATTTTAACCAAGCCTATTAGAATGGCTAAATGTGCCACAGCAAATGTCCTAGAAAGGCATTCAAGTAGGCATCATAAAGGATCAAAATGTTCATTTCACACTCTTTGTTTCCTTATATATATATATATATAAGGGCAAGTGTTGTACGACAAGTGTAATGAAGCAGGGAACACAACATCATATACAATGCCGTTACCGAGTCCATGGTCGAGTGAGAAAAATTCGTTTTTAATCCTGGATACCATCAACATCCAATAACGATTCCATTGATAGCTATCTTCTTAACAGGAGAGGTAATAAAATTCTGAATATTCGGTAATTTAAATCAGGTCTTGAGTAATGTACGAGGAAGAATATAATGTGAAAATTCATTATATTAAAGTAACATTATATGGAAAATAAACCGGGGATACTTGCAAATCCTCACTAACTAAGCGAATTCTCCGTAAGTAAGATATTAAACATTTATTATATTTCATTTCATAAAGATTTTCGAACATTTCAGTTCAGTTACCATCTTCTTACTGCTCTTTCATGAACTTTATGTGACAGATGTCACTTTGTATTGTCTTTTTATACACTTGGGATTAATATTGGTATGTCGGGGTTTGTGAACATGGTAACACTTTGTCCGAATAATTACCAATAGGAATTTTATTATGTAAGAAAGGGGTAGTACTATGAAAATAAAATGGGCTTTATTAACTATACTTTTTACTATTGCCACTGTGCTAACCGGTTGCGATAACCCATTAATGGTCTTGGACCCTAAAGGGCCAGTAGCTGCAACACAAGCAGATGTTATTATGATTTCGATATGGACAATGGCCTTTGTCGTTCTTGTCGTTATTGTACTGTATATCTTCATGATAATGAAATATCGTGCTTCCAAACAGCGTGATGATTATGAACCACCTCATATTGAAGGAAGTAAGGTTCTTGAAATAATTTGGGTTGCGATCCCAATTTTAATCGTCGCTTTCCTATCAGTTGTTACTGTTAAAACAACAAATGAAGTTGAGGCAACACCTAAAGGATACCAAGAGCAAGAACCGTTAGTTATTTATGCTTCATCTTCTAACTGGAAGTGGCATTTTAGTTATCCGGAAGAAGATATCGAAACAGTTAACTATCTGTTTTTACCGACTAACCGACCAATTGAATTTAAACTTTATTCATTCGGACCAATCTCTAGTTTCTGGATTCCACAACTTGGAGGACAAAAATACGCGATGTCGGACATGGTTAACACGTTGCACTTAGCAGCTGATGTACCAGGAGAGTATATGGGTCGAAATTCAAACTTCAGTGGTTCAGGTTTTGCTCAGCAAACGTTCAACGTTAATGTACTGTCTGCAAAAGAATACGATAAGTGGGTAGATGAAATTAAAGCTACTGCTAAACCGCTTACTGAGGAAAAATTCAATAAATTATTAGAACCTGGTCATGTGGGACAATCCACTTACACTGGAACTCACTTAGAGTTTTCTCCAGCTCCTGAAGGGGAACATGCTGGTCATGACCACGGATCTTCTGATACTGAAGAAAATGATTCCAAAGATTCACACGAGGAACATTCAGAACACAGCAACATGAATCATGATCACTAAGAATTAATTTCGTTCGATAAAACAACTAGGTTTACAAGATAAGGAATATTTTCCTGAAAGGAGTCACAAAAGTATGGATTACTTTGATCGATTTGCCGTACCTCATCCAAGTCCTGCAATTTATGCATCCATGGTTGCCATTGGCTTAACCATGATTGCGGTTGTTGCCGGAATTACCTATTTTAAAAAATGGGGTTACTTATGGCGTGAGTGGTTAACAACGGTTGACCATAAACGTATTGGTATCATGTACATCTTGTCAGCACTACTTATGCTTTTCCGTGGTGGCGCCGATGCTATCATGATGCGTGCTCAAACGGCTGTGCCTGATAACGGTTTGTTGGATGGACAGCATTATAATGAAATATTTACAACACACGGGGTCGTCATGATTCTGTTCATGGCTATGCCATTTATCATTGGGTTAATGAACATTGTTACACCATTACAAATTGGAGCGCGTGACGTAGCATTCCCACGTCTAAACGCAGTAAGCTTCTGGTTATTCTTCATGGGGGCAATGCTATTTAACATCTCTTTCGTAGTCGGTGGTTCTCCTGATGCAGGTTGGACATCTTACTTCCCGCTGGCAAGTAACGATTTCAGTGAATCAGTAGGTTCGAACTATTACGCGATTGCAATTCAAATAGCTGGTATCGGTACATTACTGACTGGTATCAACTTTATCGTAACCATCTTGAAAATGAGAGCACCTGGTATGAACTTAATGAAAATGCCAATGTTCACATGGTCTATCTTGATCACAAACTTCATTATCGTTTTCGCTTTCCCTGTATTGACAGTGGCACTTGCGTTGATGACAATGGATCGTCTATTCGGAACTCAATTCTTTACGATGGCCAATGGCGGTAGCGATATGCTTTGGGCAAACTTGTTCTGGGTTTGGGGACATCCTGAAGTTTATATAGTTATTCTTCCGGCATTCGGTATTTACAGTGAAATCATTTCAACTTTTGCACGTCGTAACCTGTACGGATATAATTCGATGGTTATCTCTATGGTAGCTATTTCTACTCTATCTTTCGTTGTATGGGCTCACCATTTCTATACAATGGGTCACGGTGCAATGGTTAATGGTATCTTCTCGATTACCACGATGGCAATTGCCGTTCCGACCGGTGTTAAGATTTTCAACTGGTTGTTCACGCTTTGGAAAGGTAAAATCGTTTTTACTGTTCCAATGTTATACTCTCTAGCTTTCATTCCGATTTTCACGCTCGGTGGGGTAACAGGGGTTATGCTTGCCATGGCAAGTGCTGACTACCAATACCATAATACAATGTTCTTAGTAGCTCACTTCCACTACGTTTTAATCCCTGGTACTGTATTTGCCGTACTTGCTGGTTTCACGTACTGGTGGCCAAAAATGTTTGGTTTCATGTTGAGCGAAAAAATTGGGAAATGGTCGTTCTGGTTCATTACAATCAGCTTTAATGTAACATTCTTCCCGATGTTCATCACTGGTTTGGATGGGCAAGCACGTCGTATGTATACGTACTCTGAATCAACAGGCTATGGTCCATTGAATATGCTCTCTTTCGTTGGAGCGATTGGCTTAGCAATAGGGTTCGCGCTTATTGTGTACAACATCTATTGGAGTACTCGTTATGCATCAAGAAATATTTCAAACGATCCATGGGATGCACGTTCTCTAGAGTGGGCTACTCATACACCAATACCAGAATATAACTTTGCAATTGTGCCTACAGTTGATTCTACAGAAGCATTCTGGGATTCTAAGAAAAAGGGCTTTAAATTATTTGGCGGTAAAGTAGAAAAGATTCATATGCCAAATAACAGTGGCGTGCCGTTTATCATGAGCTGTATCTTCTTCGTTTGGGGCTTTGCAATGGTATTCAGCATGTGGATCATTGCAATCATCGCAACACTTGGTATCTTTGCTTGTATGGCTCACCGTTCATTCGAAAAAGATCACGGACGTTATATCTCCGTTGAAGAGATTGAAGAAACTGAAAATAAATTGCGAGGTGCTAAGTAATGAAAATAGATAACTCGCTGCCACTAGAATATAGCACGGAAGAAAATCGCTTAAAGATTTTTGGGTTCTGGATTTTCCTAGGAGCAGAAATAGCTCTTTTCGCTACACTGTTCGCCACTTATTTTGTATTAGTTAACGGTACTGGAAATGGTCCAACAGGGGAACACCTTTTTAAAGTACCAACCCTAATGCTTCAAACAATTTTTCTTTTAACTAGTAGTTTTACCATTGGACTTGGAATCAATGCAATGAGACTTGGTAGTAAGAAAGCGATGCTTAGTTTCTTCGTTATTACTCTAATTCTTGGTTTAGGCTTTTTGGGAGTCGAAATCTATGAATTCGTGGAGTATGTACATGAAGGAGCAACGATTCAAACAAGTGCTTTCTTATCTAGTTTGTTTACGTTACTAGGTACGCATGGAGCTCACGTTACACTTGGTTTATTCTGGGGAACATTCATCATTCTGCAGGTTAAAAAACGCGGTCTGATTCCAGAAACAGCAAACAAAGCTTTCATCTTTTCTCTTTACTGGCATTTCTTAGACGTTGTCTGGATTTTCATCTTCAGTTTCGTCTACCTGAAAGGAATGATGTAATATGAAACAATTATTCCCACGGGGCCAAGTTATGGGATTTGCCTTTTCACTAATCCTGACTTTGGTTGCACTATCAGTTATAGTGTTTGATCTCTCACTTAAAATGGCAATGATCATCCTACTTGTTACAGCCTTCATGCAAGCAGCACTTCAATTGGTAATGTTCATGCATGCAGGAGAGTCTGAGGATAAAGCATCGATTTACACAAACGTTTATTACGGATTGTTTGTTGCATTGGTTACAATTTTCGGTACAATGCTAACAATGATTTGGGGATATCAATAATCCATTCCTACAAAACTGGGCGTCTTGATGACGCCCAGTTTTTTTGTATTTAATTATAGTAAGTTTTGGAATTTATATATCATTATATTCACTTCATCATAGAAATTTGTATTGTTATGAAGGATGAAGATGAACCAAATAAGTTTAGTATAACCATTTCAGAATGTTTTATTTACAGGGAATGGTAGAAAATATGGGTAAGAAGATAGGAGCTAGATTCGTTATACACAAGAATTCCTTGAAAATTCGAGGAATCTTCAAAAAAAAACATCTTTTTTCATAATAATTTAAATAATAAATGTTGAGTTTTTACCCTGATCATTGCTCATTATTTCTAGGACGAGATAGCGGCCCCTTTATTGGGTCTTTTACTGTTTGATCGGATTATCGACGGGCTTACCTTAGATTCATTTGGAGGAGAGGGTAATGGTAATGCCTTTAATGATTCTTCCGGGTTTTGAAGAGAATAATAATCATCCTTTTATATAAAAAAGAAAGCAACAAGCCGTTAAAATAATTTAGTGGCTTCTATAATTTCCTTAATTTCTACTATACTGTGTACGTTTTAGACTGGTTAAGCATTAATCTACGTCTTCGTATCTTTAGTGCCCTTCTTCAAGAACCCGTTTGTTTAAGTACAACGTTTCACAATAAGTGAAACGTTAATAGAACGGTCACATCTTCAAAGAAATACTGTCCGCCCCCTTTGATATAATAAGGGATATAATAATTAATTTAGAACTTAGCGGAGATGATGAAATATGACATTGCCTGTTTTGATTTTAACAATTCTCATAAGCTTGGTTAAGCTATTAGTTACCTGTCTTCCAACCGATGCAGTGAATTGGATTATAAGCAAATTTAAACTGCATTCAGAACTTAGTGACGCGAATTGCATCGTAACCTTTGACGGAAAACGCTTGGAAGGTGAAGATAAAATTCAAGTTATTAATTATTTTAATGAAGCTAAATTTTTGAAAAAAATCATATATTTCCAGGGAACGAGCAATTGTTTTTACATCCAGAAAACAGTGGGACCCCATTAGTCATTGATACTAAAAGAGGCAAAAAGGATGTTAGGTTACTTGTGTACATTTACAACGACCACGTGGATGTAGTCAAACAGTACAAGAAGAAGTTAGTTGCGTATAGTTTGCTTTCCGATAGCCTGCAAGAACGTTCTATGCCAGTAATAAGGGATTTTGTTTAAAAGGAACATAAAAAAAGACGGTCTTTAAAAAGACTGTCTTTTTTCTAAAATTATTTATTGTGTAATCCATTTTTTTATTCGATGGTAAAAGTTATAGTTAATAAAGCCCTGTTCATTTAGGGACCTTTCTTTCCTTCTTTATTGAAAATACTAAATTACTAGTTATTCAGATTGAGTGTAAAAGCGTTCACAAACTGACGTCTTTATATTAGTATCATATGGAAAAAATAATTAAAAGTGGGGGGATTGAAATCGAGGGGTTCTTCGAATAGAAAAAATTCAAAAAAATGCATTAGGATAATAAAACAATAGAAGTACATAAATAAAACAGTATTGAAAAGGGTTAATTTGTTTATTAGTATAAGTGCATGTAAAAAGTAATTTAGGTAAATTACATCTGAAAAGGTAATAAAAAAAGCAGGTTTCTAAAACGAAGCCTGCTTTTTTATGCTTTCCATTGTTTTTCCACTTGATGAAGGGCTTGTTGTAAAATTTCTTCTTGATTAGTACCTGGTTTAGTAAGGACGTTAGTTTGATAAGATTTTCCTTGGAAATCAACTGTTACTGTAACTTTTACCATTATGCATCTTTCCTTTCTTAATTCAGTATTAAATGGGAGTATTGTACGTACTTCTTTTATTCCCAAAGATGAATATTTTTCAAACATTTCGAAAGCAACGAATGTGAAGATTTAATATTCATAATTATCTGATATTTAAAAAGAAATGTCAACACTTTTTGGGGCCAGACCCCATTTCCCGAGATTTTGTATGTGCATAAAGATTGTTGTATCAGTGTTAAAGGCTTGTTGTGTAGGGGTCAGACCCTATTTCCCAAATAAAAACAACCTGGCTAGTTTGCATAACAGCCAGGTTGTTTTAGAAAATTTATTATTCAAATTTTGGTTAAGATAATTCCGATTAAGGCTGCAAATACGCCGGCAATTTGATAGGATTTTAGTTTTTCTTTGAATAAATAACATCCAGCAAATACGACCACTAAACAGTTTAGGCTGACGACAGGGAAAATGATGCTTGCGATGCCGGTATTCAACGCAAAGAAATAACATCCATAGGCTATGATGCTTAAAAAACCTACTAAGGAACCAATTTTAACTTCTTGTAGCTTGATTTTTTCATTCTTAAAGGCCAAAGCCGAAAGAAGATAAAGAGTTCCGCCCCCATACATTGATACTAGAATATCAAGGGAGTTTAAATGAAGACGTGTTGATGTCGTCATTAAGATGCCGAGCACACCAAAAGATAAAATGGAAAATAAAGTGTGCATAATCCAAGGTAAATATTGATGATTACCTTTAGCATTAGGTGTATACTGAATGACTAAGGTAGCGAGAAGCATGCAGGCTATTCCACTCCACTGCAAGGAAGAAATATGTTCGTGAAAAATTAATGCTGCACAGAGAATGGGGAATATTGCATTCGCTGCAATTAGTGGAGATGTCAAACTTGCCGGACCTTTTTCAAAGGCGCTTGCCATCTGGATATTTCCATTAGCGTTCAGTACACCAATTGCTGCACCCAGCATGATAGAAAGCAAGTTCAGGTTCAAACCATCCACAAGTACTCCATAAATTATGGACAAAATAAAAGCTACAAAATAAAAGAAAAATTGGATATGTACCTTTGAGTAACCCTTTCCGCTACTCCATTTAAAAATGCTGTTATTGATTCCGAAACACAAACTGGTGATGAGTGCTGCAAAGATCCACATTGCTTTAATCTCTTCCTTCATGTAGGATAAACTTCTTCTACATTTTAAGCTGAATACATGTAGGAATCAAACTAAATTAAAAAAGTATGATTGACAGATTAGATATTTTTTTCTATATTTACTATGACAATTTTAAAATATTTCCCGAAAAACGGGAGAGGTTCATAGCATCACCCTCTTAAAAAAACTATGGCTTTGATATTTTTCGCGAATCAACCATATCTTTGAGGAGATATGGTTTTTGTTATATAGAGGCCCACTTTATGAATCTCCCTGTGAAACGTGGAAGAGGAGGACTTTTTATGTCTGGAAGAAAAGAAGAAGAATTAAAAAAAGATATCACATTACTTGGGAATCAAGGCACAAAATATACATTCGACTATGCGCCTGAAATTTTGGAGTCGTTCGATAACAAGCATCCGAACCGGGATTACTTTGTCAAGTTCAATTGTCCGGAGTTTACTAGCCTATGTCCAATTACTGGCCAGCCGGACTTTGCAACCATTTACATTAGCTATATTCCTAGTGTGAAGATGGTCGAAAGCAAGTCTTTGAAGCTTTATTTGTTCAGCTTCCGCAACCATGGTGATTTCCACGAAGATTGCATGAACATCATCATGAACGATTTAATCGAGTTGATGGATCCGAAATATATTGAAGTCTGGGGCAAGTTCACACCTAGGGGCGGAATTTCTATTGATCCATACACAAACTACGGGAAACCAGGGACGAAGTTTGAGGAAATGGCGAATTTCCGCTTGATGAATCACGACTTGTATCCGGAAACTGTAGATAATCGCTAAACATTAGAGGAGCCTCTTATGCGGTTGGAGCCCCTCTGGTCATTTTTCAAAAATGACTGTTACGAAGCCTATTGTCTGGCAGACGCAATGTACCTATCACCGAATGCAGAAGAAGAGGATCTTCATTCTGTAATCAAAGATCATTAAGAATGGTGCTCTTAGGCAGTTATCGCCAGTTACTAGGTTAGGGAAAAGTACAGAAAAACACAGCTACACAGGATGAATCCTATCGAGGGATTCACTGATTCTAAGATATTTAATTTAACCCGTCAAAACAGAATCTAGGTATTTTGTTTTGACGTTTTTTTTGTAAATGAACCGTATAAAATGTGAAAAGTGCTACAAAGAAGAGTGATTATTATACGTTTTTCTGCATCCTCATTCAATAATTTTATCGACTTTGTCTTTATTGAAAACACAAATGTCCTTGTGCAAAGGAATTATCTCTTGATTGTTTTGTCAAAACACGTAATAATAGGGAGAGTTGATTTTGACAGAATATTTTTAAAAATAGGGGATGTCGGGATGAAAGTTGCGAAGTTTGGCGGGAGTTCACTTGCGTCAGGTGAACAGTTAAAAAAAGTATTCGAAATTGTGGTTTCTGATCCAGAGAGGAAGATTGTTGTTGTTTCGGCTCCAGGGAAACGCAATTCCGATGATATAAAGGTGACGGATTTATTGATTGAAGTTGCCGAACAGCAACTGCGCGGTGAGAATGGCCAGCTCTTGATAGAAGATGTGGTCACTCGGTATGCGAGTATTGCTAAAGAATTAGATATTTCAGAGGATGTCATTAAAGAGATTCGTGAAGATTTGCACACGTTGTTACGTGCAGATCAAAATAATCCGAAGCGTTATATGGATGCTTTAAAGGCAAGCGGTGAAGATAATAATGCGAAGCTGGTTGCGGCTTATTTTCAAAGCCGTGGGGTAGAGGCGCAGTATATGGATCCGAAGAAAGCTGGCTTGATTGTAAAGGATGAAGATGGATACACTAAAGTGCTGCCCGAATCATATGAGCGGTTATATGCTCTACGTGATGAGCCGGGAATTGTAGTATTCCCAGGGTTCTTCGGTTACACGTTAGATGGCGATGTTTTAACGTTCTCAAGGAGTGGTTCGGATATTACGGGTTCGATTCTTGCCAATGGGGTTAAGGCCGAATTGTATGAGAATTTTACAGATGTGGATGCCGTTTTCGCTGTGAATCCAAACGTGGTTTCCAATCCAAAGGGGATCCGAGAGTTAACGTATCGCGAAATGCGTGAGCTTTCTTATGCTGGTTTCTCGGTGTTCCATGACGAGGCTTTAATTCCTGCATTTCGTGCCGGAATTCCTGTTCATATCCAAAACACGAATAACCCAGCGGCTCAGGGGACGCGTATTGTGAGCACACGCGATAATACGAATGGCCCGGTTATTGGGATTGCGAGTGACAAAGGGTTTTGCAGTATTTACATTAGTAAATACTTGATGAACCGTGAAGTCGGATTTGGACGCAAACTGCTTCATATCCTTGAAGATTACGGGGTTTCATATGAGCATATTCCATCCGGTATTGATGATGTGACGCTTATACTAAGGCAGGATCAAATGACAGAGGAAGCTGAGAAGAAGATCGTTTCGCGCATTAAGCAGGAGCTTCATGCTGATGAAGTGATTGTGGAACATAACCTTGCGTTAATTATGGTTGTCGGGGAAGGAATGCGTCATAATGTGGGTACAACGGCAAGAGCATCAAAAGCGCTGGCTGAAGCTAAGGTCAACATCGAAATGATCAACCAAGGCTCTTCTGAGGTGAGCATGATGTTCGGTGTAAAAGGTCATAGTGAAGAGACGGCAATTCAGGCTTTATATCACGAGTTTTTTTGAGAATGAGATTTTAGAAACCTCCTTGAAAAGGAGGTTTTTTACTGTAAATCAAAAATCTCGCCAGGTAAAAGACGCGCTGAGAGTTCAGCGCGTCTACTTTAATTCAATACCCATTTATCCTTCAAAAATAAAATCCTAGATACAGCAAAGAATAAAGCAATTGAGACAATGAGGCTACTGGCTGTAAGGAAGATGTTTTGATAATCAATCACGCCATAAATCAATTCTTTAAAGAGAGCAAAAATATTGAAAATTGGAATCAAGAAGTGTTTGGTTGTTAATTCATGTAAGCCTGTTCCGCCTAAGAATAGTGCAGGCATAATGACGAGCATTGTTATCGGTGATATATAGTTTTGGGATTCCTTGACGGTCTTGGATATAATGCTAGCTGACATTTGCAAAGCCCCCATGAACATTGAAAATAATACCGTAATCAATAGGGCAGTAGGGAGGATCATCCATAGGTCGTTACCGAAATCAAATCCTTTTCTAAGTTCTTCCGTTAGAAAAATGAGCTCCAAGGTGACTACTAGAATAGAGACAATTCCTGCAAGCGCCCCGATGGATGAAATTGTAAGCCATTTGGCTACAAGGATTTTCCCACGGCTGACGGGAGTCATTAGCAGGGCTTCCATCGTTTTGCGGTCTTTTTCTCCTGCAAATAAGTCAGAGGCAAGCGGGTAGGCCCCAGTGCTGATGGCCATCGTGATAATCATCGGTAAAAAGATTGAAAGAATGCTCAGTGACGCCCCGTTATCGGTATCAAGGCCCACTTCCTTGATGTTGACTTGCAGCGGACTAATCAGACTAGAGTCAGTATTGATGTTTTGCAGCCGTTCTTGAATGATTTGCTTTTCAAAAAGTGTTAAAGCTGACTCGACCTGTGAAAGGGCGAAAGAACTATCTTGGCTATACGTGTCACCGGAGAGGCTGAACGTGACTTGTTCGCCCTTTTTAATTTGTTCCATGAAACCGTCGCTTACTTGCAGGGCTGCAGCGGCTTTGCCTTCTTCGATGGCTTTGGTCGGGTTATCGAATGATTTGACTTCGATTTGTGGAAAATCACTAAGCAAGGCTTTGCCGTCTTTGCTGAATGACGGATCGACTGCCAGGGTATAGGTTTCATTCTCATCTGTGGTCATCAAACTTTCGTAAAATAGTGTTAACCCAGTCAACAAGAGAATAGGTAGGAATACACTCAAAATCAATGTGCGACGATCTCTTAAAGCTTCCTTCATTTCTTTCACATACATATTAAGAAACATGAGATTGGTTCCCCCTTACAAGTTTGGACATGAAAATATAATTCAGGTCACGACTATTTTCTTCTATATAAAGAGACTCAAGCTTTCCTTTATAAATCAGTTCCCCTTTATGCATCATTGCTACGGAGTCACAGAGTAAAGTAACCTCTTCCATGATATGGCTTGAGAAGATAATCGTTTTACCCTGCTGTTTCAGTTGAAGAACAAGCTGGCGAAATACATTAGATGAAGTGATATCAAGTCCTGTCGTCGGCTCATCGAAAAGTATGATGTCAGGATCATGAATTAGCGTACGTGATATGGCGACCTTTTGACGCATACCTTTGGAGAATCCTCCAACTTTTCGGTCGAGATAATCTTTCATCCCGAACATGACAGCGAGCTCTTCAATCCGTACTTTTGTTTCGTGCTTGCTTAATCCGTAAAGTGTGGCGAAGTAAGCGAGGTTTTCACGTGTGGTTAAGCGGTCATATAAACCGGTTTCACCACCGAACAAGACGCCGATTCTTTTCTTAATTTCATTCGGGTTATCCAAAGTATCAAATCCGGCAACTTTGATATATCCATCTGTTGGAGTCAAAAGTGTGGCAATAGAACGCAGCAAGGTTGTCTTTCCTGCCCCGTTTTCTCCAAGCAATCCGACAATCTGGCCTCTTCTCACATCAAGGGAAACATGTTTAAGAGCGGTTATAAATATTTTTTTATCTTGGAACGTTTTTGTGATTTCATGAATTTCGATCATTTCGGTACCTCCTACAATCTCTTTGGTTGTTTTAATCATACAAATAAACTAAATGAGAAACTGTAGTTTTGTCGCGAAAATGCCGTTTATTGTCGCGAAAAGGTCATTTTTCCAAATCTAAATGGTAAAATAAAGATAATTTTAGATGAGGAGAGTTGAAAATGAAGGTAGGACTTGTGGATGACCGGAGAATTGATTTGGACAAGCTGAATGGTATTGTGATCCAGATACCGGGTATCGAGCTTGTCTTTTCTACTGATTCCGCGGAATATGCTTATGAGCAGATTAAGCAGGAAACGATTGACTTACTTATAGCGGATATCGAAATGCCCAATTTGTCAGGATATGAATTGGCAGACATCATTCATTCTCATGCACTGAATATTGCTGTCATTTTTGTGACTGGTACCAGTGGGTATGCTGTCCATGCGTTTGAGCTAAATGTACATGACTATATCATGAAGCCTTACTCGAAGGATAGGCTCGTCAAATCAATCGATCGTTTTCTGGAAAAATCAAAAACAGCTGAAGTGGCGGGAAGGCTTTTTTTAAAACTGAAAAATGATATTCATATTTTACAAAAAAAGGATATCGTTTTCATCGAACGCTCTGGACGTTCGACCACAATACATACGAAAAACGGTCCGATTAAAACCTATCAGACTTTGAATGAACTGGAAGGTGAGTTGCGGGAAAGAGATTTTATCCGATCTCATCGTTCATTCATCATTAACATTCATTTTGTGAAAAATTTTTCTTTGTATGCAAAAAATTCTTACCTCGTGAACTTCGAGGGGATCGAGGAGCAGGCGATGATCACGAAGGAAAGAGTGGACTTTTTGCAAGCTCAATACTTTTAAGGTGTGAAGACTATGAATGCATTACCGATAATTGTGGCTCTATTAGGGGCATGGAATGTTTATGGATTAACAGAATTACTTTCTTTGCCTTTCCCGCTATACATATCAGCGATATTCATCTGCTTTCTTGCTTTTTTCCTTTACCGAAAGTATTCTCACCTCTATAAGCAAATTTCACTGGGAAACTATGTGACTGCTATTCTATCAGGCACGCAGCTGATTGTTGCGATACTTTATGCATGGATAGAACCTTCAATCGCGTATCTGGGTCTTTTCCTTTTGTTCATAGGGATAGAAATGATTAGGGTCAATATGGGGAGACGTTTCCTCCGGCTTAAAAATCAGCAGAAGCAAATGGAAGAAGAACGGATGCAGGTTAATGAAACCTTCCGGGTGGTACGCAGTCAGCGTCATGATTTTCTGAAGCACGTGTCTGCACTTCAGTTTATGATCGAACGTGACGAGGTGGCAACCGCAAAAGAGTACATAAATGAATTAGTAGATGTGTTTGAAGAAACGAATCTATCAATTAAAGGTGAAAAAGGGGTCGTTGCCGGGATTCTTCATCAAATGTACCGGAGGGCAAAGGAAAATCAAGTACAAATTGTGTATCATCTCGATGTCCCGCTTTCGTCTTTACCTATAAAGGATCAGGAACTAGTCTCATTGATTGGGAACGTGCTTACTAATGCGATTGAAGCAGCTGAATCATGGCAGGAGGAAAAAGGGGAGATAGCACAAATCACGCTTCATTTTTATAAACGGAGCGGTATGTACCTTTTATCATGTAGCAACAGCAGTCTGCCCATACCTAATCCCATTCTGGATGCACTGTTTGAAAAATACGGTCAAACCACGAAATTGGGGCCGCATGAAGGGATGGGAACGAAAATCATCGCTGATATCGTGAAAAAACATCAAGGCTATTTGGATTTCACCTATAAAAGTGAAGAATTCTCCCTGAAAATTAAAGTTCCCGCGATTATGTAATAGTTTTTTTGTGGCAAATGATTATTTTCTACAGGAAGGGAGAGGAAGTTTATCAATATTAAAGGGTTGAATCACTTTTTATTTTCAGTTTCTGATTTAGATAAATCTACTGAATTTTACGAAGCTGTATTTGGAGCGAAGTTGCTAGTTAAGGGAAATTCCACGGCCTACCTCGATTTGAATGGTATGTGGATCGCTCTTAATTTAGAAAAGGATATATCAAGAAATGAAATAAAAGATTCATATACACATGTGGCGTTTTCAATTGATGAAAAAGACTTTGATGAAATCTATGAGAAGCTGGAAAGCAAAGAGGTGAATATCCTTACAGGCAGGGAGAGAAATGAGAGAGATAAAAGGTCTATTTATTTTACTGATTTAGATGGGCATAAGTTCGAATTCCATACGGGAACACTACAGGAAAGGCTGGATTATTATAAACAGGAAAAGTCTCATATGAAGTTTTATTTATAAAACGTAATCGACATCTATAATAAAGAAAAGGAAAGCCTCCAAATTGAAGATTGGAGGCTTTCCTTTTTAGTTAGTTCATAACTGTTAGGAGTTGTTCAATCGATTTCCGTGGACGTGGGGTGGGAATCATATCGGGGTAGCCAACGTGCAGACTACCGACGATTTTTTCACCAGGATTTACGCCTAAAGCTTCACGGAACTCTGTGCTGTGAATCATGCCGTATGTTTCCCAAATCATTCCGATTCCTTGTTCCCAGGCAAGCAGGCTGAAGTTCTGAATCAGGGCACTTGTAGCTGCATAATCTTCTTCGCGAGTCATCGGATTTGGGTTTTCGTCCATTACAACCGCGACAAACATTGGAACATCTTTTAGTTTATTATATCCGCGCTGTCCAGCTTCTTTTTTCTTTTCTGGATCCTTTTCCTTGCCTGCCATAAAAGCTCGGGTTGCTTCAGCCAGTTTTAAACGGCTATCCCCCTGCACGACGATGAAGCGCCACGGCTGGGTCATTTTGTGATTAGGTGCCCATGTCGATGTTTCCAATAAGGATAGAATGGTATCAAGGGGAACAGGAATGTCCTTAAATCGTTTAATACTGCGCCGTTCTTTAATGATTTGTTCAAGTTTCATGCTCATCCTGCTCCTTTTATCTATATATGAACGTTTATTAGTTTTCAAAAAAAATAATCCCCGGCTGCCTAATATGCTTTCAACGTGAATAAAATGACTTGAATAAAGAGGGGGCAATATTCTAGTGACTTGCATTCGCTACTAAGCATATAATTTTTACTAGGCACAGAGAAGCCGGGGCGACATTGTATCTATGTACAATATCAAAAGGGTACGATAATAGATTATCGTATTTACTTATCAAATTTCAGAGATCGATAATGAAATTGAAAATCATTATCAATTAGAATTTTCTCTTATTTCCTGTTATTTGTCAAGAGTATTTCTAAAAAAAAATTCAAGTTATTTACCAATCCTATTAATTATTTCAAAATCTTTTATAAATTCTGTATAAAAATGTATAATGAAAAGATAAAAATGCTTTCTACATATGAAGAATTGAAGGGTGTCATAGATGAAAAAACTGTTCTCATTTCTAAAGCCATACCGACTCTTAATTACTCTCGCTTTATTTTTAATGATTGTTGAGCTCGGTGTTGAACTGTTACAACCGCTATTTATTGCAAAAATAATTGATGATGGTATTTTACAGAAAGATCTATCAGTAGTGATTAAGTGGGGAAGCATTATGGTGGGACTTTCTATTTTTTCATTTCTTGGAGGAATCGTTAATTCGTTTACAGCATCTCATGTGAGTCAGAGTTTTGGCCATGATGTCAGGAAAAGCCTTTTTGGAAAAATTCAGGCGTTTTCTTTTGCTAATTTGAATAACATTCCGACCTCATCTTTGATTACAAGGATGACGAATGACGTGACTCAGCTTCAAAATACGGTTTTCATGGGTCTGCGTATCATGGCAAGAGCTCCATTAATTGTACTTGGTGGCGCGATCATGGCGATTACGGTCAATTTGAAACTGTCTCTTGTGTTAGTCATTTCGATTCCCATTCTTGTGTTCTTTTTAGGGTGGGTTATGAAACGAGCGGCTAAACTATTTAAACTCGTCCAGAAAAAGCTCGATAATGTTAATAGCGTCATGCGGGAAAATCTGATAGGCATGCGCTTAATTAAAGCTTTTCTTCGTAAGGAGCATGAAATCAAACGATTTGACGAGGCGAATGACGAGTTGAAAAGAAAGACTGTAACTTCCCTTCGTTTAATTGAAACAACGATGCCGGTGCTGATGCTGGTTATGAATTTGGCCATCCTGGTCATTCTTTGGCTTGGAAGCGAATTTATTGCAACTGGAGATATACAGGTCGGGGAAGTGGTGGCGATTGTTAACTATGCAACGAGGATTGCAGCATCACTTTCAGTTTTTTCGTGGCTGATCATGGTCATTTCACGAGCAAAGGCTTCAGCTGAACGCGTGACTGAAATATTTGAAACCCCCATAGATCTAGATGAAGGTAAGATGGAAAGTCAGAGTGGGGCCGTTAAAGCAGGAAGCATCGAGTTTCAGGATGTATCATTCCGTTATCCTGGAAGTGGTACACCGGTATTGAAAAATTTGAGTTTCACTGTTGAAGCGGGAGAATCGCTTGCTATTATCGGAGCGACAGGCTCAGGGAAAACCTCCTTATTTCAGCTAATTCCAAGATTGTACGAAGTTGAAAGCGGATCCATTTTTATAGACAGCCAAGATGTGAAAAATATACCCTTGGATTCCCTTAGAAAAAGGATTGGCTATGTACCGCAAGAAGCCTTGCTTTTTTCAGGATCCATAAAGAATAACATTGCTTGGGGGAAAGAAAACGCCACGATGGAAGAGCTTATGACAGCAGCCGAGCATGCTCAGGTTCACGAGACCGTGATGAAACTGCCAAAACAATATGAAACGCAGTTAGGGCAAAAAGGAGTGAATCTGTCAGGTGGGCAAAAACAGCGGTTATCGATTGCAAGGGCATTGGTGCGTAGACCGAAGATTCTTCTGCTGGATGACAGTACAAGTGCCCTGGATTTAAAAACAGAAAGTAAACTGCTTAATGCTTTAAAGTCCTATACATGCACGACACTTATCATTACACAAAAAATTAGTACAGCCATGGAGGCAGATAAAATTTTATTGCTTGAAAATGGTGAAATGCTTGCGGAAGGAAAACATGAAGAGTTGATTAAAACAAGTACTCTTTATCGAAAAATCGTTCACTCACAGTTTGGGGAGGAGGGGATTTCACTTGAGTCGAAAAATATCTCCCGCTAATGCAAAGTCAAAACCATCCAACTCATGGAATACGATAAAACGAATAATCCCCTATTTAGCAACGAATAAAGGTCTGCTATTCTATGTCCTGCTTATGGTACTAATAAGCTCGGTATTGGGATTACTCGGACCCTTTCTTGTTGGGATGGCCATAGACGATTATATTGTCACCAAGGATAGCGGAGGGCTAATAAACCTGTTGTTCGGGCTTCTTGCGGTCTATATTTTCTATTCACTTTCGATGTGGTTGCAGAATTATTGGATGATCGGGATTGCGCAGGATACGGTGTATGTGATGCGCAATCAATTGTTTAAAAAGCTTCATCAGTTGTCGATCCCCTTTTTTGACCGCCGTCAGCATGGGGAATTGATGAGTCGGGTAACGAATGATATTGAAAATGTCAGTTCTACTTTGAATAGTTCTGTGATTCAGGTTTTTTCAAGTATACTGACATTGGTAGGAACAATCGGAGTGATGCTGTATTTGAGCCCATTGCTAACGCTTCTTACTCTCTTTATCGTTCCGCTTATGTTCTTCGGGTTGAGATGGATCACAAACCGGACAGGAAAGCTTTTTAAAGAACAGCAGAAAAATCTTGGGGAACTGAACGGGTTTATCGAGGAGACAATTTCCGGACAGCGGATCGTGAAGGCTTTTTCACAGGAAGATAAAGTTATCAGCGATTTTATTACCCGGAGTGAAAACTTAAAGAAAGCTGGGTTTTTATCGCAATCTTATTCAGGGCTGATTCCAAAGCTAATGAATTTACTGAACAACTTAAGCTTTACGGTAATTGCTGCTGTCGGTGGATTTTTGGCACTGAGTGGCGTTGGTACGGTTTCCATCGGGGTCATTGTCATTTTCACCGAGTACTCAAGGCAATTCACCCGGCCATTAAATGACCTGGCTAACCAATTTAATACGCTGCTTTCGGCTGTTGCTGGTGCTGAGCGTGTATTTGCCATTCTTGATGAAAAAGAAGAGGAAATGGATGAGAAACAGGCCGGTAAACTTCGGAATGTCTGTGGTGAGGTGGACTTTGAAGGAGTTTCCTTTTCATATGATGAAGAGGATCAAACAATACATGATGTCAGCTTTCATGCTGAAAAAGGAGAAACCATCGCCCTTGTGGGGCCAACGGGGGCAGGTAAAACGACAATCATTAATCTGCTTGCCCGTTTTTATGAACCAAACAGTGGTCGGATCTTGATCGACGGCCAGGATATCCGGCAGGTAACGAGAGCCAGCCTCCGTAAGCATATGGGATTTGTTTTACAGGATTCTTTTTTATTTCAGGGGACCATTCTTGAAAATATCCGCTACGGACGATTAGAGGCGGGGGATGAAGAAGTTGTGGATGCAGCCAAGCTTGCAAATGCCCATTCCTTTATCATGAAGCTTCCAGATCAATATGATACCATTTTGAATCAGGATGGTAGTGGAATCAGTCAGGGGCAGCGCCAGCTTCTATCGATTGCAAGAGCGATTTTAGCAGATCCCGTTCTATTAATCTTAGATGAAGCGACAAGCAGTATAGATACGATTACCGAACTGAAAATCCAGGAAGCGTTACACCGATTGATGGAGGGAAGAACGAGTTTTGTCATTGCTCATCGATTGAATACGATTCAGCAAAGTGATCAAATTCTGGTACTGGATGAAGGAAGAATCATTGAAAAAGGTTCTCATAATGAGCTTTTGCAGCAGCGAGGATTTTATTCCGAACTTTATCGAAGCTCATTAAAGGAAAGTCAGACCGGATGAAAAAAATGTGTGCCGCTGGGCGCACATTTTTGCGTTGGTACTGTAAAGTCAAAACCCTATCCCTAGGAATTGCATTCGATTTCATTTAATGATGCAATTGCTTCGTCTAAAAAAGCAAGGAGCTCTGCCTTTACCGGGTACAAGCCTGCGGAAGAAGAGTCAGTCTCCGATTTACGCACATCCCAGAATTTCTCCTCTAGTTCTTTGTTTCCCTCGAAAATCAACTCAGACAAATGTAAGTCTTCAGCAATCAGCCTTCCTTCCTCTGAATCAGCAGGAATGCCTTTGTTCATAGTTAATTCAATGTGTTTGATGAGGTTAATCCATTGCTTCGTTTGGATACATGGATTAGTTAACGGAATAGCTGTGGTATTGGCGGCCCGTGAAAGTGCCTACAAATCAGGAAGAAAGACGGTATATTCCATAAAAGTGGTTATAAATCCATTACAAATTGACTAATTGACTATTGCTAAGTAACCATTTAATGACATATAATTCTGAATATATACAAAATTCTTTAAATTCGTTTGGTTAAGGGGGAAGTATGTAAGCATATTGCCATATGAAATGAAGACTTTTTATAGTAATTAATAATTTTAATAGATAGGAGATGAAAAAATGAAAGCGCTTAAGTCAGTCATTCTTTGGGGGATTATATCGGCGGTTGGTGCAGTAAGTTTTGGTTTCGTTGCTTTAAACCGAGGAGAAAGTATTAATGCTATGTGGATAGTCACTGCAGCTCTCTGTGTATATTCGGTTGCGTATCGCTTTTATAGTAAATTTATCGCACAGAAAGTGTTTGAGCTAGATGACAATCGTCAGACTCCATCAGAAGCAAATAATGATGGAAAAGACTACGTCCCTACAAATAAATGGGTGTTGTTTGGTCACCATTTTGCAGCAATTGCTGGAGCTGGTCCGCTTGTAGGACCGATCCTTGCTGCACAGATGGGATATTTGCCGGGAACACTTTGGCTTGTAGTTGGAGTTGTTTTAGCCGGAGCGGTACAAGATTTTATTATACTCTTCGGTTCGATGCGCCGTAACGGCAAATCGCTTGGTGAGATGATTAAAGAGGAAATTGGACCTATTACAGGTTTGATTGCAATGGTGGGGATTCTTGGTATCATGATTATATTATTAGCGGTACTTGCCCTTGTAGTCGTAAAAGCCTTGATTGGCAGTCCTTGGGGGATGTTTACGATCGCTTCAACCATCCCGATTGCAGTCCTTATGGGCGTCTACATGAGATATATCCGGCCTGGTCGGGTTGGTGAAGGTTCAATTATTGGTATTATCTTATTGATGCTTGCTTTATATTTCGGTCGATTTGTATCCGAAAGCGCGACATTGGCGCCAATGTTTACGTTCAGTGGTGAAACAATCGCTATCATGTTGATCGTATACGGATTTGTTGCTTCTGTTCTGCCAGTATGGATGCTATTGGCACCACGTGATTATTTAAGTACATTCTTGAAAATCGGAACGATCATCGGGCTTGCGCTTGGTATCTTTATCGTCATGCCAAGCCTTGAAATGCCTGCTGTCACTCAGTTTATTGATGGAACAGGACCTGTTTTCTCAGGGAATCTATTCCCGTTCTTGTTCATCACGATTGCTTGTGGAGCAGTGTCGGGATTCCATGCCCTTGTTTCTTCCGGTACAACACCTAAAATGATTGAACGTGAATCTCATTCGCGTCCAATAGGATACGGAGCTATGCTGACTGAATCCTTTGTTGCCATCATGGCGATGATAGCAGCCTGTGTACTGACACCAGGGATTTACTTTGCGATTAATAGCCCAGGTGCGGTTGTTGGAACGGAGCCAGCTCAGGTAGCAGCGACGATTTCCGATTGGGGATTCATTTTGACACCAGAGATGATTACTGGTCTGGCAGATGATGTCGGAGAAGAAACGATCTTATCCCGTACTGGAGGAGCACCGACCTTTGCAATTGGAATGGCTCATATCTTCTCGCAGGTGGTTGGTGGAGCTTCACTGATGGCGTTCTGGTATCATTTCGCGATCCTGTTTGAGGCATTGTTCATCTTAACGACCATTGATGCTGGAACAAGGGTAGGGCGTTTTATGATTCAAGATATTCTCGGAACCTTTTATAAGCCATTTGCACAGACGAGTAAATGGCTGCCAAACATCATTGCGACGGCCATTTGTGTTCTTGGTTGGGGTTATTTCCTTTATCAAGGAGTTATTGATCCTCTTGGTGGAATAAATACACTTTGGCCGTTGTTTGGTATTGCAAATCAGATGCTTGCAGCCATTGCATTGCTGCTTGGTACAACTGTCCTTTTCAAAATGGGCAAAAAAGCATACACATGGGTTACGCTTGTACCGACTGTATTCTTATTGATTGTAACCATGACGGCAGGTTGGCAAAAGCTATTCCATGAAAACCCGGCGATTGGCTTTTTGGCGCATAAGGACAAATTTAAAGCCGCCTATGATAAAGGGGAGGTTCTTGCCCCGGCAGCTAACTTAGCCGAAATGAAACGAGTTATCATCAATGATTATGTGGATGCAGCCCTTTGTGCCATCTTCATGATTGTTGTCATCACTGTCCTGATTTCAGCCATAAGATTATGGATCAAGGTCTTGAAAAATCAAAAAATAGATTTACATGAATCACCTTATGTATCAAGGTCATAAGGGAGGGAAGACAATGTTGAAAAGATTAACAAAGATTCTTAGCTTCAGAAAGCAGTTTGTAAGTTTGCTTGTCGGCGTACCTAGTTATGAAACTTATGTAGACCATATGAAGGTCCACCATCCCAAAGATCCAGTAAAAACTAGGAAAGAATTTTTCTGTGAAGCGCAGGATGAACGGTATAATGCTAAAGGTGGTAAAGTGTCTCGTTGTTGTTAACTAATTATTTTTTTGAAGGGCCCTCGATTTGAGGGCCCTTTTTGGTTCGTTTTTTAGCGTGGGAAATAAGTAGGGATGGATTATAAGAACATTAGACTAAAAAAATCTCTTTTGAAATGGTATTAAGGCAAAATTCTTTAGATTTACGGTTATTTATTCATACTAATGTTATAAAATCTAACGCTATTTTGATAAAATATAAAAATAAAGTTGAATTATTAGAAAATTAAGTATATGATAAAAAAAATAACATAATGATGTTAAATAACATAACATATATAAAAAAGGGGGAAACAAAATGCAAATGGCAGATTCGGTTTTTATGTTTTTGGCAACAATGATGGTTTGGCTAATGACACCAGGGATTGCCTTATTTTATGGTGGGATGGTAAAAAGTAAAAACGTCCTGAATACGGCAATGCATAGTTATATGCCACTGGCCGTCATTTCTATTCTTTGGGTACTAGTTGGATATTCATTATCATTTTCACCAGGAAATGCACTCCTTGGCGGTCTGGATTGGGTTGGTTTAAAAGATGTAGGCTTCGAACCAGGTCCATACAGCGAAACAATTCCTCATAGTTTATTCATGTTATTCCAAATGACTTTTGCTGTATTAACCGTTTCAATCATTGCAGGAGGTATTGCAGAGCGGATGAAGTTTTCAGCATTCTTAATTTTTACAATTCTTTGGTCTCTATTCGTATACGCTCCTGTTGCTCACTGGGTATGGGGAGGCGGCTGGTTAGCTGAACTCGGTACTCTTGATTTTGCTGGTGGTAACGTTGTTCATATTTCTTCCGGGGTTGCAGGTCTGGTTTTAGCAATCATGTTAGGAAAAAGGAAAGAATCAGGTAACAGTGCACCACATAATCTTCCATTAACATTCCTTGGCGGATCATTAATATGGTTCGGTTGGTACGGCTTCAATGTCGGAAGCGCACTGACAATTAATGCGGTAGCAATGAATGTATTCGTGAATACAGCTGTTGCAGCAGCTGCAGGTATCCTCGGTTGGTTAATTGTTGAGTATATGGCGAATAAAAAAGCAACATTGCTAGGTGCAGTATCTGGAGCGATTTCTGGGTTAGTTGCCATTACACCAGCGTGTGGGTTCGTAACACCAGTATCTTCCATCATTATCGGTGTCGTTGGTGGAGCAGTATGCTTCTGGGGTGTATTCTTCCTGAAAAATAAACTAGGATACGACGATGCCTTAGATGCTTTCGGTTTACATGGCATCGGTGGAACTTGGGGTGGAATCGCGACAGGATTATTTGCTACTACTTCCGTAAACGAAAGTGGAGCTAATGGTTTATTCTACGGAGATTTCAACTTGCTTTGGAAGCAGATTATAGCCATCGTTGCAACGTATATATTCGTGGCCGTGGTCACTTATATCATTGCAAAAGTAATAAATCTTTTCGTTCCATTGCGTGTAAGTGAAGAAGATGAGTCAATGGGGCTTGATCTTACACTTCACGGCGAAAAAGCCTATCACGAATCAATTTAAATGGAGGTTGATCATATGTCTGAGGTTTTAACGAAAATTGAAATCGTTACACGTCCTATTAAGTTTGAACAATTCAAAACAGAGCTTGCAAAAATAGGGGTAAGCGGAATAACTGTATCGGAAGTAAAAGGAACAGGACTTCAGAAAAGTTATGTGGAAACGTATCGCGGTCGAAATCGGGAAATGTCGTTACATGATCGGATGAAAATCGAGATTGTTGTTTGTGAAGTTCCAGTTCAGGATGTTGTGGATGTGGCAAGGAAATTTTTGAGCACAGGGAAACCTGGTGACGGCAAAATCTTCATTTATGAATTAGCGAATGTCGTGAATATCCGAACAGGAAAAGAAGGACATGATGCTTTAAAAAACGAGAACTAGAAGGATTAATTAATCTAACATTATGTGCCGAATTCAGCAGATTAGAGAAAGGAGCTAAATATGGGGAGACTGGTCCGAATTGTTAATGCAAAAAAACAAAAGATTGTTAATACACTCATATCAGAGAATGTATATCAACCTGCTGACCGACCCTTTTTATTAGAATTACCATTGAAAAATTTAGAAGAAATTTTATCACTTCGAATAAAATCCTCGTTTCAAAATCAGAGTTATAAAAAATAACATTTTGCGACCTGTTTCTTCTATATAAAGGAGAACGGCTTTTTTATGCTTTTACTGCATTTCATCGGCAATTGATTTTAAAAGTTTATAGCTTGGAAGTGATTTTTATTATATAAGGGAACTTTTTTTATCTCCCATAGAAATCGATGAGTATTCCTACTATAATGAATATGGACAAAAATTTTAATCCAATTTATTTGCTTTTTTTGACGTTTTTAGCTTAGTTAATTCAATTTTTCTTTATTTTGCGAAAAAAAACTTCAAAAAAATTGTAAGTCTTCCATAAATAATGAAGTAGGTTCGAGAATGCCCTGTTTATAGTGAGGGGAATTTATAAATATGTTCTTTTATGAGGTGAGGGGAAATGGATCAATTTACGGTCGAGTCCGTTTTAAATATCATCAGGGAATTTGTTCCGCAGGATGCTTCAATCTCTGTGGCTGACTCAGAAAAATACATTTATTACCAACCGAGCAAGCAGGTTGACTTAGGAATTAAACCAGGAGATTTAATAAGTGAAAAAACAGCTACTTATAAAGCGTTGAGTGTCCGAAAAAAAATTGGTGTACAAGTTGAAAGTAATGTATTTGGCGTACCTTATTATGGTTTGAGCGTACCAATAATGGACGAGGGTAATCCGTTAGGGGCAGTAACAGCCATTTTGCCGTCAAAGCAGTTAATATTACCGACTTCATTTTTAACAATCAAAACAGATGACCACTGGATACCACTTCCATATGACGAAATTATGTATTTAGAGGCGCAAAATAGGAAAACTAAAATTCAGTCCGAACGCGTGAATGGATTTCATAAAATGAACTTAAGTGAATTGGAGTTTATTTTACCGAATGATTTGTTCATTAGGGTTCATCGTTCGTACATCGTCAATATTAATTATATTCAGGAGATTCTTCCTGATTTTCACTCTACATTTTTACTGGTAATGAAGGATCAGTCTAAAATCCAAGTTAGTCAAACATATGCAAGTCAATTCAGAAGAGCTCTAGGATTTTAATGTTTCTCCTTGATGTGATAAAAATGCTGGTTTGTGCTCTATTTAAGGCTTTTCATTCGAAAACGAATGTGACAATTACACGGGCTTGATAAAATTAAGTGTAAGAAAAGCGAAAAATGGGGGTCTTTTGTATGAACGAAAGCGTTTTCAAAAAAATTCGCAACGAACAATTTAAGGGGAAAGTTGTTACAGCGGAAGAAGCAGCTTCTTGGATTAAAGATGGGATGAAACTTGGTATGAGTGGATTCACTCGTGCTGGTGATGCTAAAGTTATCCCGATGGCTCTAGTTGAAAGAGCTAAAACTGAAAAATTTAAAGTTGACGTTTATACTGGTGCTTCATTAGGGCCAGAAGTCGACCAACATATGGCGGAAGCCGGTATCATTAACAAACGCTTACCGTTCCAAGCGGATAAAGGTATTCGTAATAAAATCAATGCTGATGAAGTCACTTATGTGGATCAGCATTTATCTCATACAGCTGAACAAGTTCGTCAAGGCATTGTCGGACCTATCGATTTTGCAATCATCGAAGCATTGGCTATTACAGAAGAAGGATTAATCATCCCAACAACTTCTGTAGGTAACTCAGCCATCTTCGTTCAAGAAGCTAAAAATGTAATTATTGAATTAAACGTGTCTCATCCAGAAGGATTAGAAGGCATGCATGATATTTATACACCCGCTAAACAAGGTGAGCGCCAACCAATTCCAATGACTAGCGCAAGCGATCGTCTTGGATCAATTGGTATTCCGGTTGACCCTGAAAAAGTTAGAGGGATTGTGGTTTCTACAGATCTTGATGCACCTTCTACAATCGTGCCACCAGACGAAGAAACAGCAACAATTGCCAATCACCTTATTAACTTCCTTCGTGAAGAAATCAAGGCTGGCCGTTTAACTGAAAATCTTGCTCCGCTCCAATCTGGTGTAGGTTCAGTAGCAAACGCAGTATTCGCTGGTTTCCTTGATTCTGAATTTAAAGATTTAGAAGTGTATTCTGAAGTTTTACAAGATGCAGTATTCGATTTAATTGATGCTGGAAAAGTAAAATTTGCTTCAGGCTGCTCGATTACATTAGCTGAAGAAAAAGGAAAACAAGTTTACGGTGAGCTTGATAAATACCGTGATAAACTCGTTCTTCGTCCACAAGAAATATCTAACCATCCTGAAATCATCCGTCGTCTTGGTTTGATTTCAATCAATACTGCGTTAGAGTGCGATATTTACGGTAACGTAAATTCTACGCATGTTTCTGGTACAAGAATGATGAATGGTATCGGTGGATCAGGAGACTTTGCTCGTAACTCACGCCTAGGTATTTTTGTAACGAAATCATATGCTAAAGGCGGCAAAATTTCTAGTATCGTTCCTTTCGTTTCTCACGTGGACCACACTGAGCACGATGTGGATGTACTAGTGACAGAGCAAGGTATTGCTGATTTACGTGGTCTAGCACCAAAAGAACGCGTAGAATTAATCATCGAAAACTGTGCACACCCGGATTACCGTCCGCAACTTCGTGCATACTTTACTGAAGCAGTTGCTCAAACTGGTGGACATCAAACTCCACATATTCTTGAAAAAGCATTCTCTTGGCATACAAACCTTGCTAAAAACGGTACAATGCTTGAAGCTGCTCTTCAAGATCAAAAATAAGATATATGACCACCCCGCTATTATAGCGGGGTTTTTTTAGGGGTTCAGCACATAGCGCTGAGCCTCTTTTTATATGTATTTACTGTAGCATGTCATTGGATAGTGATTCTAAGAGTCATTCCTTTCTTCACTAAAGCATGGTTTCTATTATTGATGTTGAGATGCCTGCTCTGACCCTACAGCAAAAATTGCTGATCGAATTCAAATGACCCGTTTTCATTGTATATTTTCTTTTTGTATTATTTGCAATATATTAACTGGTTTTTAGATTTTAATAAATAATAAATCATGCTTAAGTATCCAAAAGAGTGGGAATTGTATCATAAGGTTTTTTTAGATTATTTTTGTATATAATTATACGTTCAGGTTATAGAAGTATGGTAAACTGCTAACAATGAAAGATTATCATACATAGAATTTTACATTATATATGTCGTTTCCTTAGAAATAGGGAGTTATATAGAATGGTTATATTGGAGGAGATAATTTGTTCAAGACAAAACTGCATTTTTGGACGTTAGAGTTATTATTATTGTCTTTACTTTTTTATGTTGGTACAAAGATTTCTTTTCTTTTTGAGCCAATTGTGATTTTTACCTCAACTTTGTTCTTTCCAATCTTGATTTCAGGTTTCCTCTTCTTTTTGTTCAACCCAACTGTTGACTTTTTAGTTAAACGGAGATTGCCGAGGGGATTGGCGATTTTATTGCTTTACGTATTTTTCCTTGGATTGATTAGTTTGTTGGTCGGCCTAGTGGGCCCATCGCTTTCTAGACAGGTCACAGATTTAGTCAATAACCTCCCGGATTATTTCAATCAAGTAAGAAAGTTCATTGAAGATTCAGCTGAGTCAAAATGGTTTTTGTGGACTGTGGAACAAGATTATGTCCCTTTGCAAGAAGTAGGAGATTCGCTTCAAAAATATTTGACGAATTTACCGAGTAATATAACGAATAGTTTGTCTTCGGTTTTCAGTGTAGTGACGAATATTACGTTAGTAGTCGTGACGGTTCCTTTCATCCTATTTTATATGCTGAAAGATGGGGATAAGCTTCCAAGTTCCATCATGAAATTCGTACCCGTTCGTTACAGAAAACCAGCTTTAACGGTACTTAAGGAAACGGGAGAGACGCTTACTACTTATATTCAAGGACAGATGCTAGTTTGCATGTTTGTCGGGATTGGAACGTTTATTGGATATTTAATCATTGGTTTGCCTTATGCGTTCTTATTTGCGCTGATTGGTGCGGTAACCAATATCATTCCATATGTAGGTCCGTTTATCGGAGCGGCTCCTGCGGTCATTGTGGCGTTGATTCATTCACCGACAGAAGCGTTATTGGTCATTCTTGTTGTAACGATTATTCAGCAGCTGGATGGTAATGTCATTTCACCGTTAGTCATCGGGAAAAAATTGAACACTCATCCGCTTACGATAATCATCCTTTTACTCGTTGCTGGAAACATTTCAGGTATCATCGGAATGATTTTGGCAGTTCCGACATATTCCGTTGTAAAAACGATTGTGTTGAATATCGTAAAGTTCATCAGGATCCGGAAAGAGGAAAAGCTTGAAGAAGATATATTAGAATGAAAAACGGGACCAACTCAAAAGAGTTGGTCCCGTTTTTCTTTTTTAAGAAAGGTTCCCCAATAATCAAGGGTACTTGAACATATTACAAACCTAAAGAAATATATTTTACTTCTAAGAACTCTTCAATTCCCTGGTGTCCGCCTTCGCGGCCGAGCCCACTTTGCTTGAAGCCACCAAATGGAGCCTGTGGAACGGAGGGAAGTCCGTCGTTTAAGCCGACAATTCCGAATTCTAGTGCTTCAGTAGCTTTGATGCCTTTGGTGATATTTTCGGTAAACACGTATGCAGCTAACCCGAAAATGGAGTCATTTGCACGCCTAATAGCTTCTTCATCCGTCTTAAAGGAGGCGATTGGAGCTAATGGACCGAATGTTTCTTCCTTCATACAGAGCATGCTGTCATCGATGTTGGAAAGAATTGTTGGCTCTAGGAAAAGCCCGCCGATTGATTTTCCACCAGCTTCGAGTTTAGCTCCGCTACTGATTGCTTCATCGATTTGTTTTTGAACCTTATCCACCGCATCTTGGTCAATAAGTGGACCAATGTCGACGCCTTCTTCTAGCCCATTGCCTACTTTAAGTTCGTTGACTTTAGCCACAAGTTTTTCGATAAAGGTTTCTTGAATGGATTCGTGAACATAAATACGGTTTGAACAGACACATGTTTGTCCAGCATTACGGAATTTAGAACTGATAATGCCATCGACTGCTTTATTAATATCAGCATCTTCAAAGACGATGGCAGGCGCGTGTCCGCCAAGTTCAAGTGAGACTTTTTTTACTGTATCGGCGGAGCCCCTCATTAAGGTTTTACCGACTTCTGTTGAACCGGTGAATGTCAATTTACGGACACGTGTATCTTTAAGCCAGGTTTCACCGATTTCTGATGATTTCCCTGTCACGACATTGATGACGCCTTTTGGAATACCAGCCTCTTCTGCTAATTCTGCCATTTTTAAAGCTGTAATAGGAGTCAGGTTGGCCGGCTTAATGACGACCGTACAGCCGACAGCAAGGGCAGGTGCCACTTTTCTTGTAATCATCGCTGCTGGGAAGTTCCATGGTGTAATGACGGCTACCACTCCGACTGGCTGTTTAGTCACGAAAAGTCGCTTATTAGACACGGAAGCAGGAATTGTTTCACCGTACACTCGTTTTCCTTCTTCGGCAAACCAAGATAAAAATCCATTAGCATAGGTCATTTCCCCAAGAGCCTCTTTTAAGGGTTTACCTTGTTCCTCTGTCATGATTCTAGCTAATTCTTCTTTATTATCTTCGATTAATCGATGCCATTTCCAAATTAAATCGGCACGTTCATAGACTGAGAGAGCTGCCCAACCTGTAAAGGCCTCATAAGCAGCATCGGCAGCCTTGGCCGCTTCAGCTGCACCACCTTTAGGTACGGTGGCAACGACTTCATCCGTTGCCGGGTTTTTCACTTCAATTTTATCCAGTCCAAAATCTGACCACTCACCGTTAATAAATAATCCGTAATCCTTCATGATAAAACCTCCTATTTTGGTTAAATCCATCAAACTACTTAAAAATCTTTTACCTTTATACCAATACCTGTTATATAAAATTATAAACACTTTTTGGAGTTTCTGAAATTTATTTGATTGGCTATTTTTTTGAGCCATTGTAATAAAGTGAAGAAAGGGGAAAAGACATGGGAAATCAGGATGAAAATCGGGAAGGTTTTTATAATAATAGATTATCAAAAAAAAGAGGTGCAAGTTGCACACCTCTTTTTTTATAGCTTATTTTATTTTTCCGAGGAGACGGCTACTTCACCGACATTGTCGGAGAGAGCTTGATTTGGATTGAATTCGCCTTCTGATTTAGAGATGACTACAGTCGCAACACTGTTACCGATAAGATTAGTGATGGCACGTGCTTCGGACATGAAGCGGTCAACCCCTAATAGGAGAGCCATACCTTCAACTGGAATCATCGGGAATGCGGCTAATGTTGCAGCAAGTGTAATGAAACCAGATCCTGTAACACCTGCAGCCCCTTTAGATGTTAACATCAAGATTCCTAGAAGGGTTATTTCCTGCCAGATGCTTAAATCGATACCATATGCTTGAGCGATGAAAATCGCTGCCATGGATAAGTAAATGGATGTGCCATCAAGGTTAAAAGAATAACCAGTTGGGACGACCAAACCGACTACGGATTTTGAACAACCGTATTTTTCTAGTTTTTTCATTACGCTTGGAAGAGCAGATTCCGATGAAGATGTTCCTAATACTAATAAGATCTCTTCTTTTAAATAGGCAATGAATTTGAAAATATTAAAACCGTAGATTTTTGCGATTGAACCAAGGATAAGAATAATGAATAGGGCCATCGTGATGTATACGCTACCCATTAATTGTCCAAGAGAACTTAGAGAACTAAGACCGAACTTACCGATTGTGTAAGCCATTGCCCCAAATGCTGCCAATGGAGATACTTTCATAATCATACCAACGATGCCGAAGAAAATATCAGCAATATGCTGAAGGAAGGAGACGACAGGTTGTACTTTTGGTCCCATCGCAGCCATTGATAATCCGAATAATACAGCAAAGAATAAAATAGGGAGCAAGTCGCCACCAGCCATCGCAGCAACTGCATTATCTGGAATGATGTTAGAAATGAAGGCAACTGCGCCATGTTCCGTTTCGGAAGCGGCTGTTGTATATTGTGATACATCTCCGCCTTCGACTGAATCAATGTTGAAACCTTTACCAGGTCCTAACAGATTAACTACGATAATTCCGATAGCAAGGGCGAAGGTGGTAACGATTTCAAAATATAGCAGGGCCTTTCCGCCGATACGGCCAACCTTCTTCATATCGCCCATGCCGCCAATTCCGATTACGACCGTTAAGAAGATGATTGGTGCAATGACCATTTTAATCATTTTAATAAATAAATCAGCTAATATCTTCAGTTGTTCACCGAAAGTAGGGAAGAAGAAACCGACTGTAATACCTAGAATAATACCGATGATGACCTGAACGGTTAGATTTTTTAATATTTTCAAGGTGCATTCTCCTTTGTTATATGATAGCGCTTTCTTAACTTAACTTTAGTGTAACAGAAGGAAGAGTCAGAATATTCTTTTGGTGATATTGTTCTTTTTGGTCTTTTTGGTCTTGGGGATAGTTTAGTAGCTGAAGGGAAAGAAGGAATTTGAAGTAATATTGAATTCATTAAGGATCTACTTTGAAAAGCCGCAAAAAAAGTACCGGTGTAGTAGCACCGGTACTTGAGAAAATCAATTTTCAAACGGTTTTATGAGTCCATAAAGGGTTTCAATAACGGGAAGTTTTAAATTGACCTTTTCAGCTAGACGCAGTGCACCACCTTGTAAATGCTCTACTTCAAGGGTTTGGCTTTTTCGAAGGTCTTGATGCATGGAAGAGGTTGATTCGTCCGATAAACCTGCCATGTTTTCTAGTGCCTGAGCAACATTCTGTTCTGTTATTCCGACGTTATAAGCATTTGCAAGTTTCTTCATTTCAATAAGGACATGTTCTAGTAACCTATTAGTTTCAGGGAATCTCCGTATTGTGCCAATAGGGAGGTTGGAAGCGGTTGTTACACCGGAGAAAGCGGTAATGAACATATATTTAATCCACATCCTGATTAAAATGTTTTCTGTTCTGCTTGCCCCCATGATAGCTGAACTGACTGCCTGTTCAAATTCGTCGCAAATCTTTGTTTGTGAGGGATGAAGCGGGCCAAAGATTAAATCGTGATTCTTATTGGAGTGAATTACATGGCCCTTTTCGTTTAGGGTAGCGATAATGAAGGCGCTTCCCCCTATGACGGCTGCTTCACTTAGTTCGTCTTGCAAAATGGAGATATGTTCTATTCCATTCAAAAGCGGAAGGATCTTCGCGCCTTTTTCAACAAGAAGCTTCAAGTCAGGGATGGTCCCCTGCAAGTGCTGGCCTTTTACGGCAAGAATCACTAGATCAACTTGTTCTATTTTCTTTACATCTTCTATGATATGTAGCTCGTTAAAATCATAGTTTCCATGAGGACTAGTTATTTTTAGGCCATTTTCTTTCAATTGTTGGGCACGTTTTTTTCGGACAAGGTATTGAACATGCTGTCCGGCCTGTTGTAACCTTCCACCAAAGTAGGAACCTAATGCACCAGCCCCAATAATGACAATATTCAAAGTGCGCACCTCTCTTTTAATTAGGATGTCCTAATCATAACATCGACTGAATTTTCAGTAAATGTTATGTGGAATAATAAGGTTGTATTCTTAAACTATGTATTTACGAACACAGCCAAAAGATACAAAAGCGGTGTAGTTTAAAAATCGGAGGCTGATGAAAAAAAGAAAGCGGTTCCATTTTTTTCTTGACTAACTTGTATATACAAGTTAGTCTATCAATAACAAACATGTATATACAATTTTAGGGAAGAGACGAACAATAAATGTTAAGGGGAGGGATTGTTATGGCAAAGGAATATAGTCAGATAGTGGAAGGAATCGTCAAAGGAGTAGGAGGAAAAGAGAATATCCAGTCTGCAACGCATTGTGTTACAAGGCTTCGGTTTGCATTGAAAGATGAAACGAAAGTGGATAAGGAGGAACTCGATAAAATCGATGTGGTGAAGGGTGCCTTTTCCGCTAATGGTCAATTTCAGGTCGTGATCGGGCAGGGGACGGTAAACAAGGTATATGCGGAAATGGTCGAAGCCACCGGAATTGGGATTGCTACGAAGGAAGAAACGAAATCAGTTGCTGAAAGTAATTTAAATCCACTTCAAAGGGCGGTTAAGGCGTTAGCTGATATCTTTATCCCAATCCTTCCTGCAATCGTGACGGCTGGTTTATTATTGGGAATCAATAATATCCTGACTGGGACAGGTATCTTTTTTGAAAAAAAATCCCTTGTCCAAGTCTATACCCAGTGGAGTGATTTTGCCGATATCATTAACCTAATAGCCAACACGGCCTTCACATTCCTGCCGGCACTTGTCGGTTGGTCAGCCGTGAAGCGATTTGGTGGTAATCCATTGCTTGGAATTATTCTAGGATTGATGCTGGTTCATCCAAGCTTATTAAATGCTTGGGATTATCCAAAAGCAAAGGCAGCTGGCGATATTGGTATGTGGAATTTATTTGGCCTTCAGATTGAAAAAGTAGGCTACCAGGGTCAGGTGCTCCCTATTTTAGTAGCTTCCTATGTACTGGCGAAAATTGAAGTGTTTTTAAATAAACGGGTTGCCGATTCCTTTCAATTGCTGGTAGTCGCACCGATATCATTACTAATCACTGGTTTTCTAGCCTTCATCGTCATCGGACCAGTGACTTTTACGATTGGAAACTGGATCACTTCCTTATTCGTTGGAATATTCGACATGGCGCCTGTTATAGGAGGGCTGCTATATGGTGCATTATATGCTCCGCTGGTTATTACCGGCATGCATCATACCTTCCTAGCGGTTGACTTTCAGCTCATCGGTTCGATTGGAAGTACCTTCCTGTGGCCGATTCTTGCACTTTCGAATATTGCCCAAGGTGCATCGGCACTTGCCATGATGTTTCTGGCGAAAAATGATGAAAAACTGCGAGGACTGTCGCTGACGTCATCAATCTCAGCGTTTCTTGGTGTAACTGAACCAGCTATGTTTGGGGTAAATCTGCGTTATCGTTTTCCGTTTTATTCAGCAATGATCGGTTCGGCACTTGGGGCTGTCTATATTATGCTAAATGCTGTCACATCACCCTCTATCGGTGTTGGCGGAATACCAGCAATATTCTCGATTTTTCCAAATAAATGGATTCCGTTTAGCATCGGCATGGTCATAGCAATTATCATCCCCTTTTTTCTTACTTTTTTCCTGGGGAAATCAAAAAAATATACTCTAAATAGTAAAGAGAATACAAGAATTGAAGACCATAGCGTCTAAGTTTAATAAAAGAAAGGACGTGACATGATGAAGGAATGGTGGAGAAAAGCGACTGTTTATCAAATCTATCCGAAGAGCTTTAATGATACGACCGGAAATGGCATCGGTGATATTAAGGGAATTATTGAAAAGCTTGCCTATTTAAACGAGCTCGGAGTGGATGTTATCTGGCTTACACCGATTTACAAATCACCTCAAAAAGATAATGGCTATGATATTAGTGATTATTATTCAATTGATGAAGAATATGGATCGATGAGGGATTTTGAAGACCTGGTAGCTGCAGCTCATGAACACGGAATTAGAATCATCATGGATCTTGTCGTAAATCACACCTCGACTGAGCATGAATGGTTTAAACGAGCATTAGAAAGTGATGATTCTCGATTCCGCGATTTTTATATTTGGAGAGATCCGATAGACGGTCATGAACCGAACAATTGGCTTTCTAAGTTTGGCGGATCAGCCTGGAAGCTGGATGAAAAATCCGGTAAGTATTATTTGCACCTTTTTGATGAAACTCAGGCTGATTTAAATTGGGAAAACCCTCAGGTTAGGCAGGAAATTTATAAACTGATGCATTATTGGTTTGAAAAAGGGATTGATGGCTTTCGGCTTGATGTAATCAATCTCATTTCTAAGAATCAGCAATTCCCCAATGACGACGGTACACTTGCACCTGGAGACGGCAGAAAATTTTATACGGATGGGCCGCGCGTACATGAATTTTTGCATGAGATGAACCAAAGTGTACTTTCCAATTATGACAGCATGACGGTCGGGGAGATGTCTTCGACGACGATTGAGGATTGTATCTCTTATTCTTCTCCTGAGCGGAATGAACTGAGTATGACATTTAACTTCCATCACTTAAAAGTGGATTACCCAAACGGAGAAAAATGGGCGGTTGGCGAATTTGATTTTCTATCTCTTAAGCAGATTCTTTCAAAGTGGCAGATGGAGATGCATCAGGGTGGGGGGTGGAACGCACTATTTTGGTCCAATCATGATCAACCCCGAATTGTCTCACGCTATGGAGATGATGCGTTATATCATCAAGAATCGGCGAAAATGTTGGCAACAACGATTCATATGATGCAGGGGACACCATTCATTTATCAAGGCGAAGAGTTTGGGATGACAAATCCGAATTTTGACAGAATCGAGCAGTACCGGGATGTAGAAACATTGAATTATTTTCGAATTATGAAGAAGCAGGGGATGTCAGAGCAGGAGATTTATTGTATATTACAGCATAAGTCACGAGACAACTCGAGAACGCCCGTACAGTGGAATGAATTGAAGGAGGCGGGTTTTACGAAAGGGACCCCATGGATTCCAGTGGCAGAAAACTATCGGGATGTTAATGCAGCACAAGCATTGAATGATCAGGATTCAATTTTCTATCATTACCAGAAACTAATCCAGCTTCGCAAAGAATATGAAATAATAACGAGCGGTGATTATAAAATAATTCAGTCAGAACATCCTGAGTTATTTATCTATGTCCGTAGCTACCAAGACGAACAGCTTCTTGTGGTTAATAATTTTTATGCAAAAGATACAAAATTAATTCTGCCTGCGGAACTTCTGAATAATGAATCTGAGACTATACTCATCGGAAATTATTCTCAGTCATTGCCTCTATGTCACAAAATGGAAATTCGACCTTATGAATCCGTCGTTTATCATTTGAAAAAGAAATGGTAAAATACTTTGGGTGATAATTAATGAAAAATAAATTTATGAAGATATATGAAAATATTTCAAAACAAATACTTGATGGACGTCTAATCGCGGGGGATATGCTGCCGTCTGAAAATGAATTGGCTGAAAGTCATTCTGCGTCAAGGGAAACGATTAGGAAGGCGCTGAAGATGCTGTCGGAAGATGGGTACATTCACAAAGTCCAGGGTAAAGGATCAATTGTTCTGGAAATGAAGCGACTTGACTTCCCCGTTTCCGGACTTGTTAGCTTCAAGGAGTTAACCCAAAAAATGGGCGGGAGGGCGAAAACATATGTTGAAACCTTCGAGAAGATTAATCCGAGCCCTGCCTTGCAGGAAGTATTAAAGCAAACAGAAGATGAACTAGTATGGAAAGTCATCCGTGTTCGTGAAATTGATGGAGAACGAATTATCCTTGATAAAGATTTCCTTGCAGAGAAGTATGTCCCTCTTCTGACCATAGACATTTGTCGGAAATCCATTTATGAATATTTGGAAGAAGATTTGGGTCTTTCAATTGGCTTTGCCAAAAAAGAAATCACGATTGAGGAGCCAACAAAGGAAGATCGGAAACTACTCGACCTTGAAGGTTTTCACAGCATAGTCGTTGTCAAAAGTCACGTTTACCTTGATAATGCTAGTTTATTTCAATTCACCGAATCTCGTCATCGGCCTGATAAATTTCGATTCGTCGATTTCGCAAGAAGAAAATGAGAACATTACAAGAAGGTGCCTCATACGTAGGCGCCTTTTTTGGTCTCCTTAGGCATTACCAATATTATTCAGCAAATATAAAGAAACCTATAGTTTAGTAGTTAGTAGAGCATGAAAAAACAAAAAAACAGCCTGAAATCTATCAGGCTGTTTTTTTGTTAATTATAGATTTTTACTTTAACGGTTTTTCTGCCCCAATTGATAGCTTTTGAGTGAGAAGAGTAGAAGACGTCAATTTTATTCCCTTTGATTGCGCCGCCTTTATCTGCCGCAATGGCATCCCCGTATCCTTCTACATGAACTTTTGTTCCTAGTGGAATGACCTTAGGGTCGACTGAGATCGCTTTTGCGTTAGGGTTTTTCTTTAAGTTAAGACCCGATGCTGTAATACCGCTGCAACCTTTGCAGTTCGCAGTGTAAGCTGTAGCCTTCACGGTGATCGTTTTATATTTCTTGGATGATGACGTTTTAGCTTTAGGTTTAGCAGAGGTCGAAGTCTTCTTGACCTTTAAAACTTGTTTTGGATGGATGTTATCTTTTTTTAGGTTGTTCCAACTTTTGAGTTGATTGACTGTTATATTATGTTTATTGGCGATACTCCATAGTGAGTCGCCGCTTTTAACTTTGTATGTAGTAGTAGCAGCCGATGAAACTCCGGAAAAACTAAATACCAGGAAGAAAGCAGTGAAAATTGGAAGTAGTATTTTTTTCAAATGAATAGTCTCCTTTGTTTTAAATCGTAGACTTAGAATAACAGTTATATATGACAATAATGTTTCGCTGGAATAGTAATTGTGTTACAAAAGCGTTTCTACTGATAAACAATTGTAATATAAACCAGGTAAAAAGAACTAATTATTTAAATGTTCCAATATTATGTATTTTGTCAATATAATAGGTTTTTTGTTTAATACCCTTGATTTAATGGCATAATTTGTTTAAAAGAATAATATATGGTTGTGTTTTGTTTAGGTTTAAAGGCCTGTATTTTTTGTAAAAAAGCAACACATAAAGAGTTGAATTTTTCTATTTTTTTAGTGGATAGCGTTATCAATTCTTATTCACTTGTGAAATGAAGTTCGTAGTTCTTGAGGTTTTCTATTATTTGCGGGATTTTCAATGATTTCACTATCATCTCTTCATCTAGTAAAAAGAAGATTATTATTGTAATAATAGACGCATGAAAAAGCCGACAGCTATATGGAATGTCGGCTTGTAACTTGTAATAAATTAAGATAAAACGAATTCAGAAGCAAAATCGACGAGCATTTGTTGATAAACAGCAACAGATTCGAGACTTACACATTCCCTGTCGCCATGCCAGTTCTCACCTTTTGGGCCAAACTCAATAGCCGGGATATCATATGCCGCAAAAAAGACAGTATCAGCGGAGCCATGCTGCCCAAAAATGATAGCTTCCTGATTGGTGTTCTTTTCAATAATTGGACGAAGAAGAGTGATGAATGGGTCATTCTCTTCGGTTTTTACAGGCTTGCTGTACATGATCAGATGGATATTATTTCCTGTCACGCTTTCAATCTGTGCAATAATCTCTTCCATGGTTTGGGTAGGGAGATAACGGATATCAAGACTGAGTAAGCAGGCATCCGGTACCTTATTATAGACATCTCCACCTTTTATTTTAGCCAAATTAAGTGAGGGGGATGTGTAAAGTGGAGAATTTTCCCGAGTGAAGGGAAGTTCTTTAATTTTTTGATAGAGATCATACGCCTTTTCAATAGCATTCACTCCTTCCCATGGCCGGCTTCCATGTGCGGATTTACCTGAAACTTCAATATCCAGACGAAGGGCTCCCTTGGCCTGCAGGCCGATCCCTAACTGCGTCGGCTCTGCACAGATTACAAAGTCCCCTCTATAACCATGCTTCGCTAAATATCCAGAGCAGTTCAAACCGCCAATTTCTTCATCTGATACGATTTGGAGCTGGATTTTTAGACCTAAGTCTCTATCTTTTAGTTCTGAAAATGCACACATCATGCCTGCAATCCCCGCTTTCATATCAGCTGCCCCACGTCCATATAATTTCCCTTCATGAATCTCAGGGAAAAATTGATCCGGCGTCCCGCTGACAACATCGACATGGCCATTCCAAATCACGGTTTTTTCTCCACTGCCAATTTCGCTTACAAGCATTTTGTACCCGTTATTTACTATTACATTCACGGTAAGTCCTTGCTTGTTAAGCCATTCCGCACAGTATTCAACTGCTTCGTTGGCTCCTTCTTTTGATGAACTGTCAATAGATACTAAATCTTTAAGTAACTCGATGAGCAAATAGAAAACCTCCTAAAAATATGCATACTATAATTATATATACCCTTATTAAGAAAGGGTTAAATCAAAAATATTTTCCTATTAAAAAACGTTTATTCTTTTCATTTCTCAGGGTATGTAAAGGGGGAGCGACAATTTACATTCTTTAAGGAGGATGATAGATATGGATAAACGTATAATTGGTGTATATGAAACTGGAGAAGAGGCCATTAAGGCAGTTGAGGCTTTGCAAGATCAAGGATATAATCGTGAAGATATTTCAGTCGTAGCGAAAGATAAAGAAGAATTAAGGACAGTGAATGAAGAAACGGGTACAAAAGTTGAAGAAGGACTTGCTGCTGGTGCAGCGACCGGAGGCATCTTGGGCGGTGCAGCTGGTTTATTAGCAGGAGTAGGGGCGTTAGCGATTCCTGGAATTGGACCTGTATTAGCGGCTGGACCACTCGCTGCTACATTGGCTGGTGCAGCCGTGGGAGCTGGTACAGGCGGCCTGGCCGGCACATTAATTGGTCTAGGTATACCTGAAGAAGAGGCAAATCGATATGAAACAGATGTGAAGAATGGCAAGCTACTTGTGTTAGTTGATGCAGATGCGAGAAAAGCCCATTCTTCCTACTCAGGTATTACAGAAACGGATGAAACGCTTACTAAAAGTAGACCGCTTTAATAGATTTGGATAAAAAGGGACGGATCCTTAGGGTCCGTCCCTTTTTTGTTAGAATGTGAATTTTTTTATTTCGTTGTGCATTTCCTGGGATAGGGTATCTAATTCATTAGCAAGGGCATTTAATTGCTCCATTGAGGCATTCGTTTCTTCGACAGAAGCAGTTACTTCTTCAGTACCGGCAGCCGTTTCCTGACTGATTGAGTTTAAATGCTCTGCATTACTAGACATCTGTGAGACCTGAGCAACCATCTCGTTCATCATCATTTTAATTTCGTCAAAATTGCTGAATGTGTTCGCAATTATCTTTGCTATGTGACTAAAGGCGTTTTCTGTATCGGTTACAAAAGTATCCTGGTGATGGATTTTTTGATTGACTTGGTCAATTAAATTAACCGTATTCGTTGTATCAGTTTGCATGGCATGAATGATTTTCGAGATTTCCTTAAGAGATTGCTCCGTTTGCTCGGCCAATTTCTTAACTTCATCAGCAACCACTGCAAAACCCTTTCCATGCTCACCAGCTCTTGCTGCCTCTATAGCTGCATTCAAAGCGAGTAAATTAGTTTGCCCCGCAATTCCGCTAATGGTCTTTACAATATCGCTAATATCACGGGAACGTACATCCAATGATTTAACCGCCTCGCTCATATTATTGGAAATCAGGGTCGTTTCATTGAATTGCTGTTTTAGGTTTTGGACTTGAACGATTCCATCTTCCGAAGCCTTGAACATATTATCGGATTCCATGGACATTTTGCTCGTACGTGTCTCAAGGTCATGGATTTTATCAGCCAAAAGCTTTACAGCATTTTCATTATTCTGACCGATTTCAATTTGGTCTATGGCCCCCGCCGCAATTTGCTCCATCGTCAAAGCTACTTCGTTTGCCGAAGCAGAATTCTCATCTACACTGGCGACGAGCGTCATAGAGGAGTCAGCTACTTTATGGGAGAGGTTATTAACTTTTTCCAGCATGTGACTCATATTCCGGGTCATTATGTTTGTGTATTCTGTAAGCTGCCCAATCTCATCTTTCCTCCAAATGGAATTAGTGGAAGTGAAATCACCATCAGTCATTTTTCGAATGGATTCTTGCAGCCTATTTATAGGTTTTGTTAAAGATCGAGTGATGAAGATTGCAGAAACGGCAGTGATGGTAAAGACGATTATCAGTGTGATGATATTGTCGATTATCATCGAATTGGCACGTAATTTCACATCATTTTCATCTATTACACCTGCAATTTTCCATCCCGTTTTAGGGTTGGATACATAACTGATGATTCGGCTTTGTCCTTCATATTCCTCAATCATTGTTCCAGATTCGCTATTCATTTTTTTGAAAATATTTTCTTCTGAAATATCCTGTTGGATTTTCTTTTTATCTGGATGCGTAACGAATGATCCTTTCTTATCTAATAAAACGGTATAACCAGTTTCACCCAATTCCGTTTGATTAACCATCGTGATTAAAGTATCAATCGAAATGTCGACACCGAGCACACCAATCAATTTATCTCCATCATAAACGGCTTTGGCTGAGGTAATGACAAGTGTGTTCGTTGCTTTATCGGTATATGGTTCCGTCCAAATAATTTTATTTTTTTCTTTCAATGCAGCTTGATACCAATCTCTTTGTCTTGGATCAAAGTTAACTGGTAAAACAGTTTTAGGGAATATTAAGGTTTTTCCTTCCTTCTCGGTGGCTATGTACAATCCATTTATTTCCTCATTGCTGGAATGTGTCGTAGAAAACTCAGCCATTATAGATTCAGGGTCCTTATTAAAAGAATTCATGATGGGATACTTGCTTATTCTATCTAAATGATCTTCCGTTTTTTGAAAGAAAATCTCGAAAGAATTATTTATTGATTTTACTTGCTCTTTCGTCGATACCGTTAGTTCCTGGGTCCTCAAATCAACACTATTATTATAGCTATTATAAGAAATGACCAATCCACTAATCATGATCAAAGCTAAAAAAGGAATTAAAATTTGTTTTTTTAGAGAATTAAAATACCATTCTGTTAGTCTTTTCATGTGGGAGATGCTCCTTAAGAACTTCAAATTTTTAAAATGGTTTCAATAGATATTTCGGCATGTTTTTACTTTTTTGAAGCTTTTAGTTGGAATATTCTTGTAACTATTAATAATGTTGTTAGGTATCTTTATCAGAGCAGATTACAGATGGAAGAGAGGGGGGAATATAGATGAAATAAAAAAAGAGCTGACTGTCATAGTCAACTCTTCCGTTTTTTAACCTTATTCGACTTGAATATTTTGCGTTCGGCAAGTATACCATGTGTAAAACTCGTCAGCATATTCAACTGATACGTCTTGAAGCTTTGTATGATGCACTGGTTTGGAGCGGTTAACAGTTTCAATTGAGGCAAGCCCGAAGAGTTTTTGTAATTTCGAGCGTTCTACTTCAATTTGAATGACTTTGCTTCTTTTTGTAATAAACAGTGACGTTTCTAAGCTTCCTGATTTGAACTGAATAATCTCGTTATTTAACAAATAACGACTATTTTTGTAATCTAATATTCGCAATGTGTAAATAAGGACGAGTAAAATCACTGATACATACCATATGGCCGGTTTAAAATAATAGATTGCCACGGTCGTAATGATCCAGAAAAAGCTGGGCCGCAACATTCGTACTTTGAACGCTTGTTTCGATAAGCGTTCCATCGAACGTTCCACTTTGTAAGTAGGTAAAATCTCTTCTATCATCGCATACGCACGGTCAACCGATAAAAACGGATAGAGAGTATTTGTTTCTAGTTCTTTATCGCCTGTACTTCCTGCGCTTATCAGTTTTACTTCCGCTAAACCAAGCATTCTTTTAATGAGTGATTGGGTGATCTCGACTGCTTGTACTTTTTCTTTCTGAATCGAAAAAGCAGATTCGTCAAGTACACCTTTCTTAATATACACGCGTTCATGGTCTGATGATATTTCATACTTCCCATATTTAACGAACGTGGAAATAATTCCGAATGCAACGGCTATACAAATAATGCCGATGAGAGCTATGGTTACAATCCACCATGTATCTAATAACGTTGCAAGCAACCCTTCGGCATTTTCCATATTGAAAAAATCATCGAGTGTATTATAAATAGTAGCGACAATCGGAATAAGCGCCAGGAAGCTGAGTGATGTAAAGGAGGCTTTCAGCACATCCTGTTTGGTAGGTGTAAAATGAATCGTCTTTTCAGAAACCGATTCAACAATTTCCAGGATATCCTCTTCAGTACCAGCGACTTCGATAACAGAAAGTTCTTGTATTAACGATAATTCCTGTTCAAGTCGTTGGGCCTCTTTTTGAGAAATAACCTCAAATGGTACAGAACCTTGATCATCAGTCATCCCGGTTTCAAATGTTAATGAAGTTAAGTTGAAAAGTTTGTGGAATAGAGTTGTACGTCGCTGTACGTTTTGTACTTTAAGAAACGGAACTGTTCGAAACGACTTGGAGATAAGCCCTGATGTAATATGAACGGTTCCTTCTTTAATTTGGTATTTATATGTATACCATTGAAGGATAACTGAAATAACTCGCCATACCAAGTAAACTAGAAACCCGATTTGGAGCACCTTCATATATGTCTTTTCAGTACCGAAGTTTAGTACATAAAGCATGATAATAAAAAACAAGTTCCCTTTCATTACTTTCCCTAATTCGAAAGGGATTTTGAACGGGTGTAACCGTTTTGCATGTTCTTCCATTGTTAATCCACTTCCTTAATTTTTGCGAAATGGGCAATTTTATCTCGTAGTTCATACGCTTCTTTCTCTGAAATGGCAGGTATGTCATGGGAAGCACCCATTGTCCCGATACTTATCGAATAAAGATTATATTTCCGCAAAAGTGGACCTTGGTTCAACTTGACTGATTGTACTTTCGTCATCGGAATGAGTTCGTGAGTTTCCTTCCATGCTCCTTGTTTTGTTTGAATGAATTCTTCGCTCACGTCGTAACGCCAATACTTTTGCAAAAGGATTGGTTCAATAAAGATGGACCATATTGCATGAAAAAATAGTAATACGATAAGGCCGGTTATAGTCCATCCAATCCATTCTTTCCAAGCAAAATAATTATCGACATACAATAGAATGCTAAGGACGGCGAGGATTACAAGATTGGTAATGGTTTCAGTCATCCGCCAAACTTTAACGGATTCTTTGGAAATTTTCTTCGTGGGCGGTTGAATCATTGAATACATATGTTCACTCCTTACTGTGTCTTAATACTAATACGAATAAACTTTCAGAAAAGTTCCCTAAATATCATCTAAAGGGATGAAAAAGAGCCCTATTAGGTATGGGGGCCGTTTATTGATAAAAGTCTAGATTTGTTAGCTGAAACACCGCTTGAATAATTGAGGATTTCTTGTGTATGTATTAGGGGAAACTTTCAAGTGAATCTTCACTATTTATCTGACCATAAAATGGACAAGATAGTAGGGATGAGTTTTTTTCAGAGTAGGAGTGGTATGTTTGTCATATAAAAGGAAGTTGAGTTTTATATTCTTCCTGTTTTTGATTTGCTTTTTTAATGGAGAATCGATGCAGGCGTCGAATGAAGAGGGAATTCTAGGTCAGCAAATTCAGCGGATTTTGAATGAGTCTCCAGCATTGGCAGGTGCCTTAGTGGGAATTTCCATTCGTTCAGCAGAAACGGGAGAATTGATTTATGAACGCGGTTCGCAAACGAGACTGCGGCCTGCCTCGAATCTAAAGCTTTTGACTGCTGCGGCAGCACTTGAAACATTAGGTGATGATTATGTTTTTCAAACAGAACTGTACATAAAAGGATTGCAGGTCGACCATGTTTTGCAGGGGGATGTGTATCTGAAAGGAAAAGGAGATCCTACTTTATTAGAAAAGGACTTTGATGAGTTGGCAGCTTCACTGAAGCAAAATCAAATCCAAATCGTCCATGGAAATCTCATTGGGGATGACACCTGGTATGATGATGTTCGTTATTCCAAGGACTTAGTTTGGAGTGATGAGTACGAATACTACGGAGCTGCTGTTTCAGCATTAACCGCTTCCCCGAATGAAGACTATGATACCGGGACAATTCTCGTGGAGGTATCTCCAGGTAAGAAAGCTGGTAAAAAGGCAACAGTGAAGATGAAACCGGAAACGGAGTATGTGGAAATCATAAACAAAACAAAAACCGTAGCAGCGGATGGAAAGAAGAAAATCGATGTCGAAAGGTTTCATGGCAAAAATGTTATAACGGTAACTGGGACCATTCCGGAACATGCTGGGCAGATGAAAGAGTGGTTTTCGGTGACAGATCCTACAGAGTATGCACTAAACCTATTTGAAAAATCAATGAAGAAACAAGGAATCAAAGTGGTCGGTGAAAAGAAGCAAGGTAAAACGCCAGTAGATGCAAGGATGATTGCCACTCATGAATCAATGCCGCTTTCACAACTTCTTATTCCTTTCATGAAGTTGAGCAATAACAGCCATGCCGAGGTTTTGGTAAAAGAAATGGGTAAAGCGGCAAATGGAGATGGAAGCTGGGAAGATGGATTGAAAGTGGCAAAAAACCAGTTGACGTTATTGGGCCTCGATATGCATACGATTAAGATGCGTGATGGATCCGGCATTTCCCAAGTCAATATGATCCCTGCAAATGAAATCACGAGTTTGCTATATGCCGTTCAGGAAAAAACATGGTTTCCTGCATACTTAAATGCATTGCCAGTTGCAGGGGTTGAAGAACGAATGGTTGGCGGAACGCTAAGAAAGAGGATGAAAAAGACTAATGCAACTGGGAACGTTCGCGCAAAAACAGGGACAATTTCAGGGACGAGCTCCTTATCTGGTTATGTGACGACCAAAAGAGGGGAAAAAATCATCTTTTCCATTCTCTTGAATAACTTTGTAGAAGAAAAAGGCATCACGGCCATACAGGATAAGATAGCCGTGATGCTGGCAGATCAGGAAAACTTGTTAGAAAGTGGTCTTTAGTATCCCTTAGAAATGTAAGTTTGTAGTTCTAGAAAATCAGCGATGAGTATATCTGCATCTTTCAATTCATTTTCAGCGGCAAATCCGAATTGACAGCCTACAGCCACTAAGCCATTTTCCTTTGCTGCTTCGATGTCGGATTTTCGGTCACCAATCAGGATGGCTTTCTCGATTTGATAGTCTTTCAATAGCATTCGCACTAAGTCGGTCTTCGAGCCTTTCGAAGACCTTTCCACACTGTATATGTCCGTAACATATTCATTTAGCCCAAAATATGAACAGATTTCTTCCAAGTATTTTTCAAGACCGTTGCTAGCAATGAAAATGGAAATTCCAAGCTGTTTGATCGTTGACAAGGTCTCCAAAACGTGAGGAAAAAGCTGACCTTTTCCTTCTTTGATTTCTTGATTCAAACATTCTAAAAAAAGTTGGTCCGCCTGACGGCGAATATGCTCGGGATGCTTTGGCAATAAGGTTTCCCAAACGACAGTTAATGGGACGCCCATAATCCTTTGGTACGTGGCAAGCGGGGTATCTCCTGTCCAGCTCCCTTCTGATCGAAGGATTTCAAACGTTCGTTCAAGTGAAGGACCTAATATCTTATTTGTTTGAAACAAGGTGCCGTCCATATCGAAAATGGCGGCAAATTGGATTTTATTCAATAGTTGCACCTTCTTCTTAGATTTTTTATCCTCTCAAGGAAGGAATATAAGGGAGGGAGGATAGAAATATGTAGTATAGGAGGAATGTTTTATGAACTTTCCAACACTTCAAGGACCTTATACGATTCAGAGTCTTATAGCTAACATTCATACGTTATCCAAAAAACAATCTCCATATTTAATCGCCATAGATGGTCGCGGAGGATCCGGAAAAAGTACGCTCGCGGCCCGTATTCAATCAGAATGTCCGGGTAGCACGGTTGTTCATATGGATGATTTTTATTTGCCGTCATCACAGAGAATCCAACTGCCTCCCTCCAAAAAGCAAATTGGTGCGGACTATGATTGGCAACGGGTTTTTGGTCAGGTTCTCCAACCGCTTAACTGGAGGGGTGAAGCGAAATATCAACGGTATGATTGGGAAACGGACGCAATGGGCGAATGGCATACTATTCCTGCTGAAGGCCTTGTTATTATTGAAGGAACGTATTCCACTCGTAAGGAACTAGCTGAACTTTATGATTTCACAATCTGGGTAGAATGTCCCCGAAATCAGCGTTTGGAACGGGGACTTGAGCGTGATGGTGAAGAAGCGCGTCCGATGTGGGAGGATAACTGGATGGTGTATGAAGATCTCTATGTTGACACACATAGGCCGCAAGAAAGAGTGAATCTTGTGGTGGACGGAACCAGATGAATTCAGACTCTTTGTCCTGCCTTTCACTAATGCCCCATTGCAATTGGGGCAGATGTAATTTGTTTTTCAGTACGCTCATCGCAAAAGGTATATTCATGGACTCAAGAATATAGGCGAGTGCCTGTGCTGTTCTCCATTGTACATGTTTCACAGGTACTTCTCATCTCCAATCATCATAGACTATGAATAAGGCTCTATGTCTGCATAATTTCAGTGAATTTCATTATGCAGATTTGCCAAGGAAATCTGGTAATCAATTCTGCGCTATAGCACATTCCATCAGGGCCTATCCGCTCAAATGTAGTGGTCGCATCTTATCCTAAGATAGGAATGAATCCGAGGTTACCGGACATCCGGGTGGTGGTCTCTACGCAATGATTGGTCGTTAATCCAGTAATGACAACCTGGGGACAAGCCTCTTCTCTTAAAATCTTCTCAAGATTGGTAGCGATAAACGCACTATTCACATATTTTGTGAGAATCCATTCAGTTGACTTTGATTGACTGAACGCTTTAAACCGGCTTGTTTCATTCTCGGGATAAAAGAGGGAATCCTTTGATTCAGATAAGTACAGTATATAAATTACCTGCCGATTAGACTCCCGCCATGCTTGAATGGACCGGGTAATATTAAATTCTGCCTGAGGATTATTGTGCCTGCCTTAATTAGGATCATCGAATGCCTTTTGGATATCGACAACGATAAGAAGGACATTCTTTTTCAGCTTTATTCCCATCATTCCTTTTCTGTGTCGAAGTTACTTTTAATTGTAATGGTTTACCTGTAACATTTATATTGAATTTTTAGATAAATTTCTGAGAAGCCGGAAACATTGGGGGAGAACTATGTTTACTAATGACGAACAAGCAGCCGTATATAAAGCTATTTATAACCGAAGGGATATCAGGAGTTTTTTACCCGATCCCATTTCAAAGGAAATACTGCAAAGAATTTTGGATGCGGCACACCATGCCCCATCTGTAGGATTTATGCAACCTTGGAGTTTTATTGTTGTTTCATCTCAGGAAATCAAAAACCGCTTGGCCTGGGCAGCCGATAAAGAGAGAAGAGCGCTCGCAATTCATTATGAAGGCGGAAAAGAAAATAAATTTCTTAGTTTGAAAGTTGAAGGGTTAAAAGAAGCACCATATACCATCTGTGTAACCTGTGATCCGACACGGGGAGGTTCCCATGTGTTGGGGAGGAACTCGATTCCAGAAACCGATATTCTATCCACTGCCTGTGCGATTCAGAATATGTGGCTAGCTGCCTGTGCCGAGGGATTAGCAATGGGGTGGGTCAGCTTTTACAAGAAAAATGATATCCGTGATATTTTGGATATACCGCCGCACGTCGAGCCTATCGCACTAATGTCGGTTGGCTATACTGATCAATACCCGGATAAACCTATTCTTGAATTAGCTAACTGGGAAAAGAGACGGTCTAAGGATGATCTTATTTTTGAAGATAAGTGGGGTAAAAAATAAAACTCTTTGTACCTTCATTCATGCTAGTGAGGAGAAAATTTGGTGATGCAGCTTTATACTTTTAATAATAAAAACAGGAAAAACAGTGAACAAATTTGACTCCAATCTTATCCTCTCTCGAATTACAATCCACTACGCATATTGAGTGTAGGCATGTGGAGAGGTTTGGTGTGATAGGGTATCATCGGGCTCGTTCTTCAGTTGCTTTTGATTGTATCGGTCAGGGTAAAGTCAGAGGAGAAGACGATAAATGGGAAGTCGTTCAAACTAGTGATGCCGTTTCCCAATGTTAAAGTTTAACTATAAAGAGAAAAAAACTAGCTGTACTTTTACACAGCTAGTTTTTTTGTTTCAAAATCTCCGGCGTTTAGAAGATCCAGGTATACCGAGGTCTTCACGGTATTTTGCGATGGTCCGACGGGATATTTTGGTCCCTTCATTTTCAAATATTTGACAAATCTTTTGGTCAGAAAAAGGCTTTATTTTATCTTCATCGGCGATCAAGACTTTTATTTTTTCTTTGATGGTAATAGTGGATTCGGTTTCTTGGCTGTTCACTCGGTTTAAGCCTCTAGTAAAGAAGTTCCTTAATTTGAAGAGGCCTTGCGGCGTTTGGATATATTTATTGCTCGTGGCCCTGCTGATTGTTGATTCATGAAGCTGGAGTTTTTCGGATATATCTTTCAGTGTCATAGGTTTTAATCCAGCAATCCCTTTCAAGAAAAAATCCTGTTGTTCCTCTACAATTGTTGCTGTCACTTTGTAAAGGGTCATTTGCCTTTGTTCAAGACCTTTAATCAGTAATTGAGCATCATTTAAGTGATTTTTGACGTAATCTTTAGCTGGATCGCCCGGCTTAGTCGCTAATATATTCGTATAGTAATGATTGATTGATAGTTTAGGTGCGAAACTATCGTTAACCGTAATCAGATAGCCATCCTTTTCTTTTTCTACGAATACGTCCGGAACGATGTAATGAGTCATATCGTTAGAAAAATGACTGACGGGACGGGGATTTAACGTGCGGATAAAATCTGATGCCTCTTGGACTTCCTGAATAGTTACTTTGTAAAGGTTGGCTATTTTCTTGTAGCGCTTTTCAGCTAAATCTGTTAAGTGCTTATCTATAATAGTGTACGCCAATTCATTATAATGCTCATGCTCACGCAGCTGAATGAGTAAACAATCAGTCAAATCTCTGGCACCCACTCCGATAGGGTCAAGGGATTGCAGAACTTGAATCATGTCTTCAATTTCTTCTATAGACACGGAAAAAAGAGAGGCTGCCCAAACTGCATCCACTTCAAGAAATCCATATTCGCTTAAGTTTCCAATTAAAAATGCGAGGATCTTTCTTTCAAGAGGTTTCAAGAATTTCAGCATACTCACTTGTTCTAGTAAATGATTTTCTAGTGTTTCTGTTTTTACTGAATAATTATTGATCGGGTTATAATCACTGTCTCCATTGAATCCTTTACTTATAGCCGAAGATCCTTCTGCCTGAGTGTTTATTTTATTTGTACGTATAGCGGATTCAGAGAGAGAGGCGAGAGGGTCTTTAAATGTTTCGGTTATTTCGAGAACAGGATTTTCGTTAGCCTGTTGGTGTAAAAAATCTATAAGTTCATGTGCAGAATATTGTAGAATATTGATCGATTGCTGTAATTCAGGGGTCAAAGCTAACTTCAAAGTTTGCTTTTGATACAGTTCAAAGCCTACCTGCATTTATATCAACTTCTTTCATTTTAGATTAACCGAGGGCTCAAAAGGGAAATGCAAATGTTATTACCATGATAATAATACAAATTTTTAGAAAATTCAATAATTTATGTCAGGTTATGTAACATCATTAAGAAATTAAATACAAAAAACGACAATATTAGTAAAAAAGTATTAATTTTTGTTGATAAATGGAAATTTAAATATGTTTGATTTGAATATGAATCGATTGATTTATATTCGAATCAATATGCGCTATTTTTGATTTATTTATGAATCATTTTCTCTTTGAATACTATTATATAAAGCTCATATACTTTGGCATGCATCTTGCTATATAAATACGTATAGCAAATGATAAAAAAATCTATTAAGTGAGAAGGGTGTTTTTTAGATGATTAAAGAGAAGACGGGGATTCAGGAATTAATCGATTTGGATAAAAAGCATTTTATTCATCCGACTACAGCAATTGCACAACAGCAGGCGGATGGTCCAAGTTTCATTTTTACAGAAGGTAAAGGAATATATCTTACGGACATCACGGGTAGAACTGTCATTGATGGCATGGCCTCACTTTGGAATGTGAATATTGGGCATGGACAAGAAGAGTTGGCTGAAGTGGCGAAAGAACAGATGGCAAAGTTGGCGTTTACTTCAAGTTTTGCTACCTTCAGCAATGAGCCGGCTATTCGTTTAGCGGCTAAAATTGCTTCTATTGCGCCTGGGGATTTGAATGCAGTTTTCTTCACTTCAGGTGGATCGGAATCAAATGATACGGCAATTAAACTTGCTCGTCACTACTGGATTTTAAAAGGCCAGCCTAATCGTCAAAAGATTATTTCCCGCTCGAAATCTTATCATGGGGTGGCTATGGGAGCGACAAGTGCAACTGGCTTGAAACCATTCCGTGACTTCACGAATTCCATTGCTCCGGATTTTTGTTATGTAGATGGTTCTTCCATTGAAGAGTTGCGTAAGGTCATTGAACAAGAAGGGCCAGAAACGATTGCTGCATTTATCGCGGAACCGATTCAAGGAGCTGGCGGCGTGAATCTACCTCCTGAAGGCTATTTTAAGGAAGTAAGAGAGATTTGTAATGAATACGGCATTTTAATGGTAACAGATGAAGTCATTACAGGCTTCGGAAGAACAGGTACGTATTTTGGAATTGAGCACTTCGGTGTTGTGCCAGACATGATGTGCTTTGCAAAAGGTGTGTCGAGCGGATATGCCCAGTTAGGTGGCGTGGTCCTTAATGATAAGATGCATCAGGATTTTATAGCCCTGTCTAAAGGCACGCTTTTACATGGATACACATACAGTGGGCACCCAATGGCTTGTGCTGTCGCCTTGAAAAATATTGAAATTATTGAACGCGAAAACTTAATAGAAAACTCGAAACAGCGTGGCGTAGAATTGCTTGAGGGCTTTAAAAAGCTACAAAGCAAACACCCGATTATTGGGGATGTTAGAGCACTTGGTCTTATTGGAGGCATTTCTATTGTCAAAGATAAACAAACCGGGGAAGGCTTTGAAACACAGCTAGCACCAAGACTTGTGGCTGAAGCTGCGAAGAATGGTTTAATTTGCCGGTCTGTTACGTTTGATCAAGATACACTCGTGTTTGCACCACCTTTAATCATAACTAAATCAGAAGTCGAAAGAATAATTGAAATCCTGGATGAAACATTTACAGCTGTCGAAAAAGAAATTTTATAAGAGGTGATAAGGATGGTAATGACGGAAACTCTGAAAAAGAAACTATTTATTAATGGAAAATGGCAAGAAGCCCAAAAGTTCACGACACTAAAGTCTCCCTATAGCGGGGAGGTTTTAGCGGAGATTCCGGCTGCTACCCCTGAAGAGGTTGAGTTGGCGATAGACTCAGCTTATCAAGCTAGAAAAGCAATGGCTGCTCTGCCAAGTCATAAACGGGCTGCCATTCTTGAAAAGCTTGCAACTCTTTTGGAAAGCCGTAAAGATGAGGCAGCTGAAATTATTGCTAAAGAGGCAGCGAAGCCGATTAAAACAGCGATAGGAGAAGTCTCTCGGACGATTGCCACATATAAATTTGCAGCAGAAGAAGCAAAGAGGATTCATGGAGAAACATTAACGATGGATGCGACAGCTGACGGGGAAGGTAGAATTGGTTACACCGTACGCGAGCCAATTGGCGTAGTGGGTGCAATTACTCCTTTTAATTTCCCGATGAACCTGGTAGCTCATAAAGTCGGACCAGCCATTGCTGCTGGAAACCCGATTGTCTTGAAACCTGCGAGCCAAACGCCACTATCATCGCTATTGTTAGCTGAGCTATTAGCAGAAACAGATCTTCCTGATGGAGCGTTTAATCTGATTACGGGAAGCGGTTCGGTAATTGGTGATAAATTAGTGACTGATTCACGGGTGAAGAGCATTTCATTCACCGGAAGCCCTGCTGTAGGAATCGGTATCCGTAACAAGGCGGGCTTGAAGAAAGTGAGTCTTGAACTTGGTTCCAATGCAGCGGTTATTGTGGATAAAGGGATTGATATTGATAAGATTATCCCACGCTGTGTAACGGCAGCATTTGCTTTTCAAGGGCAAGTCTGTATTTCCTTACAACGAGCATATGTTCATGAAGAGGTGTATGACGAGTTTGTAGAAAAATTCTCTGAGGCAACGAAGGGACTAATACTCGGCGATTCTTTGGACCCGGCAGTGGATGTCTCAGCGTTAATAAGCGCTGGTGATGTAGAACGCAGTCTGGACTGGATCAGTGAAGCAAAACAGTACGGTGCCGTTGTTGCAGCAGGAGGTAAATCTGAAGGGAATATCCTGCATCCTACTGTCTTACTGGAAGTGGATGCGAAGCTTAAGGTATCCTGTCAGGAAGTCTTTGCTCCTATTGTTTTGATCAATAAGGTGTCGTCGGTTGAAGAAGCAATTGATTTGGTCAATGATTCCGAATTTGGCTTGCAGGCAGGGGTTTATACAGACAATATCAATTTGGCCCTTACTGCAGCTGAAAAACTGGAAGTCGGTGGCGTTATCATAAATGATATCCCAACATATCGCGTCGACAACATGCCATATGGCGGAGTCAAAAAAAGCGGGATGGGCCGTGAAGGGTTAAAGTATGCGATTGAAGAAATGACGGAAATGAAGCTGGTCATTTTTAATCGGAATTAATAATGAAAAAGTATGGAGATGAGCAAATGCTCATCTCTTTATTTTTGAGAAAATATATTTCTTCTACATATATTTTTTATGATTCTTTTAATAGAAATAAAGAGGTTGTGGCGAAAGTAGAGAAGATTGACTGAAGTTATTATGCAAAAATGAATAGATAATTCACGATTGAATTTATATGGGACAGGGAAGAGAAAGAAAATGCGATTTACCTAATATTCCAAACTGGCATGAATCTTGCTTATATCTTGTATATAGGTAGATAACTTAAAACCGAGGAGGAATTAAAATGCAGGAAACTTTACAAAATAACACACAAAAAGAAGGAACGGAAGCACTAGACTTAAAGATGTTTATCAATGGGGAATGGGTGAGTTCGACTTCGGGTGAAAAAAGGGATGTATTGAATCCGGCTACGGGAGAAGTTATTGCTACAGCTGCAGAAGGAACACAGAAGGATGTAGATGCAGCGGTTGAGGCAGCTAAATATGCTTTCTATGAAGGAGGCTGGTGGGGAACTCCGGCAGTGGAGAGAGCCAGACTTTTATTCAAAATTGCCGATAAATTAGAAGAAAAAGCTGAAGAACTAGCTGCTTTGGAAACGTTGGATAATGGAAAACCATTGCGCGAAGCTCGTTTTGATATAGATGATGCAGCAGCCTGTTTTAGATATTATGCAGGGTTAGCTACTAAACCGACAGGACAGACGTATGAGGTGCCTGACGGTCAGCAAGCAATGGTCGTCCGGGAACCAATCGGTGTTTGCGGGCAAATCATTCCTTGGAACTTCCCTTTGTTGATGTCAGCCTGGAAATTGGCTCCGGCGCTAGCTGCAGGAAATTCCGTCGTTTTCAAACCATCAGAAGTAACACCAGTAACGGCTGTTAAACTATTCGAAATCTTGGAAGAGGTCGGAGTACCCAAAGGTGTCGCAAACCTAGTATTAGGGGCAGGACCAGTTGTCGGACAGGCCATTGCTGAACATGAGGAAATCGATAAAGTGGCCTTTACAGGCGGAACAGCAACAGGCCGTAAAATCATGGAAGCATCGTTAGGGAATTTGAAAAAAGTGACTTTGGAGCTTGGTGGGAAATCCCCTAATATCGTATTTGCAGACTCTGACTTTGAGACTGCTGTTGATTACGCTTTATTCGGGATATTCTGTAACCAAGGACAAGTATGTTCAGCGGGCTCTCGATTACTTTTGGAAGAGTCCATTTATGATCAATTTATTGCAAGTCTTACCGCGAAAGCGAAACAAATTAAAGTGGGGTCAGGTTCTGATGAAAAAACTCATATGGGACCAGTCGTTTCTGAAGCCCATATGAACAAAATTTTATCGTATATCGAAATTGGAAAAGAAGAAGGAGCCAAATTAATCGTTGGTGGGAACCGGATTAAAGGAGAGGGCTTGGAAAATGGGTACTTTGTTGAACCAACGATTTTTGTTGATACAACACCTGAAATGCGTATCGTGCAGGAAGAAATTTTTGGACCAGTACTTGTTGTTCAAAAGTTCAAGGACGAGGCAGAAGCTCTTCGACTGGCCAATGACACGAAATATGGTTTAGCTGGAGCGGTGTTTACGAATGATATCGCTAAGGCGTACCGTGTAATCAAAAAAGTACGTGCTGGTATCACGTGGATAAATTCTTATCACCCAACATATAACGAAGCTCCTTGGGGTGGCTTCAAACAAAGCGGAAATGGCCGTGAGCTAGGTACTTTCGGATACGAGGCTTACACAGAAGTGAAGCAAATTAATAACAACTTGGATATTCAACCAACAGGATGGTTTGATGAAGAGTAAAAATAGCTAGATGAAAAGGCTGTTCCTTAAGGAACAGCCTTTTTGTGGAAATGAAATTCTAGAAACGTAAATATAACTCCAGAATCGTAGATAAACTCCAGAAATCGAACATATTTTAAAAAATGCACTCAAAATAAAATGAATAATAGACACTTTTCAGTAATGAGTATAAATCATGATAATCAATCAAATCCGATACGACTATAATTTCACAGTTTTAAAAGATCAACCCGGCCTGAAAAGAAAACGGCGCCATTTCCCATATCTGCCACCCTGTCTGGAGTAAGGGCATTGATATGTTGCTTTGTTTCAGGTGTGTTCTGCCATAAGCCTTGGCTGACAAGAACACCGGCTAACACATTTTCCCCGGGAGCAGCAGTTAGCACACATTCACCGCGCTCGTTCCAGATACGGACCATATCTCCTGTATCTATTCCTAATTTTAGGGCATCTGCCGTATTCATGTGTAGTTTCGGTTCTTTTTCCATAGAGATATGTTTTTCGTTATTGGAAAAAGTTGAATTCAAGAAATTGTGATTAGGTGCTGGTATGAATAAAAATGGCAGGTCACTGTCTTTGACGATTGGCATATACGTTGGTAGCGGTTCGTATCCATGCTTCTTCATCTGTTCAGAATAGAGTTCGATTTTGCCGCTCGGTGTCTGCAGTTTACCCGGGAACAGCGGACTCATCTTGGCTTTGACAAATTGACTTTCTGAAAGGGATTCATAAGTGATTCCTTCTAAATACGGGTTATCTGGAAAATTGAGTGCCTGGCGTATCATATCATCCTCTGAATCTCTAAAAGCTGGTTCTTCAAAGCCCATACCCCGGGCTAACAGTTTGAATAATTCGACATTTGATTTCGACTCTCCATACTTTTCCACTACAGGTTTTTGTATTTGGACGTAATTATGCCAGTATGAATTATAAAAATCCTCCGTTTCATAAGATGAAGCAGCAGGCAGGACGATGTCAGCATACATTGCCGTTTCGGTTAAGAATAAATCATGGACCACAGTAAATAGATTTTCTCTCATCAGACCTTCCTGCACTTTATTCGCATTCGGAGCGACAAGGGCTGGATTGGAACTGTATATAAATAAGGAAAGAATCGGGTTTTCTTTTTCTAAAAGGGCTTGACCGATTTGGTTCATATTAATGATACGTGTTGTTTTATCATTCAAAAGGTCAGGACGTCTTAGGGCGTTTGTATTAAAAGCCAGGTATCCTGAATTCCCCTTTATCGCGCCACCGCCCTTCGAAAGCCATTGACCGGTAAGTGCAGGAAGGCAGGCGATGGTCCGTACGGCCATGCCGCCATTATCATGGTGCTGCAGACCGTTGCCTATTCGAATGAATGAAGGAGTCGTGCTACCGTACATTCGTGCTAACTCATATAGATCATCAATCGGAACACCAGTAATCGCTGAGACGGTGGCAGGGTCATATTGGCGGACATGCTCGCACAATTCAGCTGAGCCCACAGTGTATTCATCTAAGAAAGGTTGGTCGACTAGATTTTCAGCATATAAAATATGCATTAAACCGAGAGCGAGAGCACTATCTGTTCCGGGCAGAATAGGAATGAACCAATCGGCCCACTTTCCAGTTTGGTTTTTATGTACGTCAATGACCACAACTTTTGCCCCGTTTTTTCGGGCCTGCTGGGCAATTGTTACTTGGTGCATATTTGTGCTCACAGCGTTAATGCCCCACAGGATAAAAAGCTTTGTTTGAATCGTTTCTTCCGGGTCGATGCCGAACGAACCACCCATCGTATAGTTATATCCAACAGAACCGGCCGCGTTACAAATGGAACGTTCAAGTCTGCTTGCCCCGAGCTTATGAAAGAACCGACGATCCATTCCTTCTGCACTGAGGTTTCCCATGTTTCCATAAAAGCTGTAAGGAAGGATGCTTTCTGGGCCATGCTGTTCAATTAAGTTTTTCCATGTTGAAGTGATTGTGTCAATGGCTTCCTCCCAGCTGATTGGAACAAAATTCCCTTCTCCTTTTGAGCCGATCCGCTTTAATGGCTGCTGAAGACGTTTGGGGTCATATATGCGAGCTGTCATGTTTCGGACTTTGTTACAAATATTTCCTTTAGTAACAGGATGGTTAGGGTCTCCTTGCACCTTAATGATTTTCCCATCTTTTTTGTGCAAAAGTAAGCCGCATTGATCAGGACAATCAAGAGAGCAAACTGAGGGAAAGACTCCATCTGGTTGATTGATATAGGGTTGCATGGCGTTATTCCTCCTTATTATCTAATCTTATATCTTGCATCGATAATCTATTTATATCTTAATTATTATTGAATGTGAAATAGTAGATAGTTGCAAGAACTTCTTAACATATGATTTTTTTTCTGATAAGCTTACAAGATAAAAATGAACCTTTTTTATCACAAAATGAATAAGTAATAGGAGGATATATTTTTGGATTATGGAGTAATAATATCTATTGGAATATATATGGCAGGTATGCTATTAATTGGTTATTTAGCTTATCGAAGAACTGCCAACTTAACCGATTATATGCTTGGAGGCCGCAACTTGGGCCCGGCTGTAACCGCATTAAGTGCAGGGGCTTCCGATATGAGCGGATGGCTGTTAATGGGTCTTCCTGGTGCGATGTACATAAGCGGCTTAAGTGCCGGGTGGATTGTTGTCGGCCTGTGTGCAGGGTCTTATTTAAATTGGTTATTTGTAGCGCCACGACTTCGGACATATACGGAAGTGGCCGACAATTCGATTACGATACCGGACTTTTTGGGAAATCGGTTTAAAGATAGTTCTCGAATATTAAAAGTGGTATCAGCCTTAGTCATCTTAATCTTTTTCACCTTTTACACCTCTTCAGGTATGGTAGCAGGTGGGGAGCTTTTCCGAACTGCTTTTAATATGGATTACCGCTGGGGCATCTGGCTGACAGCGAGTGTTGTTATTCTTTATACATTATTTGGCGGTTTCCTTGCGGTTAGCTGGACGGATTTTGTACAAGGTACGATCATGTTCATTGCCTTAATTTTAGTCCCTGTTGTCACGATTGTAAATATTGGCGGCTGGGATCCTACTATTAATGAAATAAAATCGATTAATCCGAATTTATTACATGCTTTTGAAGGAACTTCAACTATTGGTATTATATCGTTGCTAGCATGGGGTCTTGGTTATTTTGGTCAGCCTCATATCATCGTACGATTCATGGCGATTTCATCTGTGAAAGAATTGAAAAGCGCACGACGAATCGGTATGGGCTGGATGATTTTCGCTATCGTAGGAGCGATGTTTACGGGCTTGGTCGGAATCGCTTATTTTAATCTGACAAGCGGACCTCTAGGGGAAAAAAATGCCGAGTCTGTCTTCATCATTCTGGCTAAAGAACTATTTCCTTCTTTAATTACAGGCTTCTTATTAGCAGCGATTTTAGCCGCGGTCATGAGTACGATTGCATCTCAACTGTTAGTATCGGCAAGTGCGCTGACTGATGATTTCTATAAGCAGTTTATTCGCCCGAATGCATCGGATAAGGAATTAGTGCTGGTTGGACGATTTGGTGTATTAGCGATATCTGCTATTGCCCTTATTTTAGCTTTCAACCCTAGTGGTACGATTCTTAAATTGGTCGGTTATGCCTGGGCTGGGTTTGGAGCAGCATTTGGACCGGTCATTCTGTTAAGTCTTTACTGGAAACGGATGACGAAATGGGGCGCGCTAGCAGGAATGATTGTGGGTACCGCAACCGTGATCGTGTGGGAAATGATTGATAAATTTGCTGAAGTCTATGAAATCATCCCTGGATTTATTGCTGGTACAATAGCAGTCGTGTTTTTTAGCCTGTTATCAGCCAAACCTTCTAAAGAGATAGAAGAGGATTTCAATCAAGCTGTAAAAAATCTCTCTTGATTATTGACGCTGCTCAATCAAATGGGCGGCGTTTTTTATATGATAAATAACCAAAATATATGGTACAATATCCGTAAAGTCCTTATGTGTAAAACATGAGGACTTTTTTTGAGTGGTTTGGGTATAATAAACCAAAAACAACTACAAAGGATATAAAATGAACCAGTCTCATAAAATTGCAATTAAAGTAGCTATTATATATATAATCATTGGGGTCTTATGGATTATCATTACAGATTCCTTCTCGATGACCCAGGCAAAAGAAGATGTCCAGACATATGCGATGTTTCAGCATTCCAAAGGGTGGATGTTCATTTTCATTACCGGGATTTTTTTATATATTATAATCCGATATTGGACTGGGAAAATGTTGCGCTCCCAACAGGAATTTAATCTTAAGGATGAGCAATATCAGTCGCTGTTCAAGCATAATCCGGATTGTGTCCTTGAATTGAACCTCGAAGGAAATGTCGTTTCAATTAACCCGGAGGCTGAAAAGCTGTTAGGTCACCAAAGTGACAACTTGAAGGGTAAGAATGCCAATCATCTCATCAACTGGAATGAAAGTGAAAAAGTATCTGTTTTCTTTACACAATCCCTTCAAGGAGAGGCTGTTAAATTCGAAACGACCATCCAGAATATGAGTGATGAAAAGCGGATAATTCGTGTAACTTTTTTGCCAATTATTGTTCAAACGGAAATGCTTGGAGTATATGCAATCGTCAGGGATATTACCGAATTGCGGCGAGAAGAGGAATTGATGATCATGTCTGAAAAGTTATCTGTAATCGGACATCTGGCTGCTGCCGTCGCACATGAGATAAGGAATCCGCTAACATCGCTAAAAGGGTTCGTGCAGTTAATGGATATGACGAAAGAAGTCAACCCGATGCATTCTGATATCATGTTAAAGGAAATTGATCGAATTAATATTATTTCGAGTGAGCTGCTGGTTCTCGGGAAAAAACAGGACGTTGCTTTATGTAAAATTGATCTTGGTGACTGTTTACAACAAGTATATACGTTAATGAAAGCAGAGACGAATTTGAATAATATTGAGATGGGGTATCAGGTAAAAAAAGCCGAGCCGGTTTATATTATGGCTGATTCCATCGAACTTAAACAGATGGTCATTAATATTGTCAAGAATAGCATTGAAGCGGTTAGTGATAATGGGAATATAGACATATCCTTGGATGTCATTGATGATCATGCTGTAATCAGTGTGAGTGATAATGGAGTAGGTATGGTGCCTGAACGCTTGAAACGAATCGGTGAACCTTTTTATTCGACGAAGGAAAGGGGCACAGGAATCGGACTTGCAATCTGCCAGAAGATTATTCACCGCCTCGACGGAGAGATGCATTTTGAAAGTGAGAAAAATAAGGGAACCACGGTTACAATTCGGATTCCGTTGGCTACTACGCTTTAACAAATGGTACTATAGAGTATATGAAAAGTTTTTTTATTAAAGGAGAACGATATGAGCGAATTACCAGCATTAGTGAACGATAGAAAGCCATTTATCCAGGAGGCCTGGAAAAAATCTGGCTTCGGCCAACTTACTCCGATTCAAACGAAAGCGATTCCTGTAATTGTACAAGGAAAAGACATCATGGCTGAATCACCCACGGGAACAGGAAAGACACTTGCTTATTTACTGCCATTGCTTGAAAAAATAGATCCTGATAAAAAATCTCCCCAAGCTTTAATTTTGGCGTCATCACGTGAATTGGTCATGCAGATTAATGAAGAAATTCGGATTTGGTCAGAAGGAAGCGGTATTTCAGGTGCAGCATTCATCGGTGGAGCTAATGTAAAACGTCAGTTGGACAAACTGAAGAAGCATCCACAGGTCATTGCTGGAACACCAGGACGGATTTATGAATTGATTGCCCAAAAGAAATTGAAGATGCACGAAGTAAAAACAATTGTCCTCGATGAAGGTGACCAATTAATTATTCCCGAGCATATGGGAACGATTAATAATATTATCAAAACTACGCTTAAAGACCGCCAAATCATGGTGTTTTCTGCAACTCTACCAGAGGAAACGGAAAAAGTGGCTCGTGGATTCATGAACGAACCAGAAATGATCAAGGTCGATAAGCATGAAAAAATGGAGTCAAAAGTAGACCATCTTTACTTTGTTGTTGAGAGACGGGAAAAGTCCAAGATTCTTGAGAAAATCACGAGGCTGAAAGATGTGAAAGCTCTTGCCTTTTTAAACGATATCGCAGAGCTGAGCGTCTTACATGAAAAGTTGAGTTATAAAGGCGTTGAAATGGGTGTCCTTCACGGTGAATCTAATAAAGTAGACCGTGAGAAAGCGCTGCGCAAGCTTCGTTCAGGTAAATCTCCGATGTTGATGGCAACAGATGTGGCGGCTCGCGGACTTGATATTAAAGGACTGACAGCCGTCGTTCATATTGATATGGCTGAAAACATTGACCAATATATTCATCGATCCGGGAGAACAGGGCGTGCGGGTGCAAATGGCACGGTTATCTCAATTGTAACGGAAAGAGAAGAGCGAGAATTGAAAAAAATGGCACGTGAACTTGAGATTCCGTTAACGAAAGTAACATTCTATGGTGGAAACATCGTAGTCGAAGAATAATTTTTGAATGTAGAGATGGCCATTTAGGCTGTCTCTACTTTTTTTATCAAGACTAGGCAGATGTATTAATACATACCCTCTAAACCAATCATTAACGTCATGAATAAAATATAACAAAGAACAGCTCCCAAAATCGTTTGGTTATGAATACTTTTACCTGCTTTTAGATTTTTCAAAAGTGAAACCATATTACGAAAACACATAACGCTTATTGATGGGATAACGAACAAGTGTATAAACAATAGAGTATCATCTCCACTCATTTTCTTGTTCCCTCCTACAGTTAGAGTATATTTTGAAGAACACTCTACATGGACTTTTCTATTGTCGCAACTTGATGGGATGTCCAGTTAACCAGAAAGATCCCTACGAAGATGAGTGAACCACCTAACGCAACGTACCAGTGGATCGGTTCATCTAGCAAGATGAAACCAGATAAGACGCCAAAAAAGGGAGCTAGAAATAGAAAGGCACTCGTTTTGGCGGAATCTCCTTTTTGTAGTAGGAAAAACCAAATTGAAAATTGTACGATAGAAGCCATAATGGCTAGCCATAATAAAATGAGCATGGATGCCGTTGTGATTATGAAAAAGGGCTGTTCAAAAAGATAAGAGCCAATTAGCAGCAGTAACCCTCCGCAAAGCATTTGATAGGCTGACATGACCCAAGTGTCGATTGCGTGTCCCCAGTTTTTCATCAACAGGGTGGCGAGGGACCAGGAAATGGCTGACATCAATCCGAGAAGGGTTCCTGTTTTTTAAATCAAGATGTGCCCCCATTGTGATAAAGACACCGATAAATCCTAGGAAAACCCCTGCCCATTGCTGTGGGGCGTATCTTGTTTTACAAAAGAGCGTTCCAAAAATGATAACTAATAAAGGATTCATAAACGTCAAAATCGAAAGTTCCCCTGCTGAAATGGTCATAAGGCCTACAAAGATGCAGCCCATGACACCAGCTGTCTGGAATAAACCGATGATAGCCAATTTAGCACAGTCTATGGTCTTGCTTGGATGAGGTCGTTTGATGAGTTTAACAATTATGGCCATGATCAAACCTGCAAGTATAAATCTTATGGCTGCAAGCAACATGGGAGAAGTATAAGCTAATCCTATTTTTCCGATAGCGAATGACGAACCCATTAAAGCAGTCGTTAAAATGACAAGTAAACCAAAAATGACTTTGTTCATCGTTTCCCCTCCAAAAATCCTTATCTATGAATAGTAAAAATTAGTATTGAATGATTGTGAAATTATAGCATTTTGCTGAAGATAGGAGTTTAATAATGAGTGGAAAACACAAATGAAAACGCTTCCTTTATATGGGGTATTGACATATGATAGAAATAGACATTGGTGAGGAGGAGACGGTATGGCAGAGAAATATAAGCATATTGAAACGGCAGTAATTCATGAAGGATATGACTCGAAGGAGCATTTAGGAAGCTTAACAACACCACTGTTTCAAACCTCAACATTTACCTTCGAAACGGCCGAGCAAGGAGAAAGACGTTTTGCCGGTTTAGAAGATGGATATATTTATTCGCGTCTTGGAAATCCAACGGTACAGGTGCTTGAAGACAAGATTGCGGCATTGGAGGGCGGGGAAGCAGGGCTTGCTTTCAGCTCAGGGATGGCTGCGGTATCGGCTGTGCTTTTTGCATTAACTAAAACAGATGACCACATCTTGTGTTCACAAGGATTATATGGTTGTACGTTTGGCCTCCTTCAGTTGATGAAAAGTAAATATCGTATTAATCATGATTTTTGTGATATGGATACAGAGGAACAGTTAAGGAAGATGATCCGCCCAGAAACAGCCTGCATCTATGTGGAAACCCCTATTAATCCGACAATGAAAATGATTGATTTACAAATGGTCATGAAAGTCGCGAAAGAATGCAATGTACCGGTTGTAGTCGATAATACTTTTTCGACACCTTATTTACAGAAGCCTCTTGACTATGGCTGTGATGTCGTACTTCATAGTGCGACGAAGTATCTTTGTGGACATGGAGACGTCGTTGCAGGTCTTATAGTTGGAAAGAAAGAGTTTATCAATCAGGTAGCGGTAACGACTCAGAAAGATATCGGAGGAATTATTTCGCCGTTTGATGCGTGGCTACTACTGCGGGGGTTAAAGACTTTACCAGTTAGGATGGACCGGCACTCTGCCAATGCGTGGGAAATCTTTCGGGAGCTGAAACAGCACCCCCAGGTGAAGAATGTATATTATCCAGGGGATACTAGTTCTCCGGCCCATTATATAATGGAAAAACAGATGAAACATGGTGGAGGCCTTATCTCCTTTGAATTGCGAGGTACGAAGCAGGATGCCCAGAAATTCCTGAATAACTTGAGACTTATCAAAATAGCTGTCAGCCTAGGAGATGCCGAAACATTGATTCAGCATCCAGCTACCATGACTCACTCGGCAGTTCCTGAAGAATCCAGACATCAAATGGGTATCAGCGACCAGCTTATCCGCCTCTCAGTAGGCCTAGAAGCTTGGCAGGACATCTGGCACGATCTTCAGCAAGCCTTTTAGATGGAGTCAGACCCTATTTCCTGGTTTTTTTTGATGAAAATGGTGAAGGATAAGATAAGGATTAGAACAGCCAGGATGTAGGATAAAGTGGTGATTGTCGGGTAGAGTGTGCTGTTCCGTACACCAATGCCGATGAACGCCCAGACGAAGACAAGCGGATAGCACCAATCCCGGTTTTTAACTGCGAAGACAAAGGCCAGGATTGTTGCTGCAATCATCATGACAAACGTCCAGGTTACATTAGATATCTCAAATCCTTTCCAGCTAATATAGGTGAGATAGTAAGAAATGTCAGCGATGGCTGTGAAGCTTACCCAACCTAAATAAATGGAAATAGGGAATAGGTAGAAAGAGGCATGCTCCACTTTTTTAATGTTTGTATAAATGACAATCAAGTTAATCAAAAGCTCAATAATAATGAACACTAATTTTACTTATTTAACCATTTTGAGCACATAGGAGGTCTTGAAGAAAAATATGTACATTCTTCCTTATACATAGTAAGTTCTTGTTACTAATGGTTCATTTAAGGTTAGAAATTTTACATCTTTACTTTAAGGTGATAAAATATTCAGAGATTCATAATAATTTAGTCCTTCGGGGTCGGGTGAAAATCCCAACCGGCGGTGATGAAGAAATTCTAAGCCCGCGAGCCTGATAAAGGCAGGATTTGGTGAGATTCCAAAGCCGACAGTATAGTCTGGATGGGAGAAGGACGTGTGGAACCCAAGTGTATACGTGCGCCTAATTTTTCAAAAATGAAAATTTTAGGCTTTTTAGGTATACAATTTTTCACTCATTTCTCCTGCTAACTCCTTAGGTCAATCTAAGGGGTTTTTTATATTCTATAAAAGGGGGAAAAACATGTTTACGGGAATCATTGAGGATATCGGTACCGTCCATTCCTTGAAAAAAGGAAAAAGCAGCATGGAGTTGGCGATTCGTTCTGAGAAAATCCTCGAAGATGTTCATCTGGGGGACAGTATTTCTGTCAACGGAGTTTGCTTAACCGTAACGTCCTTCACGCAAAGTCTGTTTACTGTCGACGTGATGCCAGAGACGGTCAAAGCTTCTTCAATCCGGACGTTAAAACTAGGATCACCTGTGAATCTGGAACGTGCCATGAGTGCACAGGGCAGGTTTGGCGGTCATTTTGTTTCAGGCCATATTGATGGTACGGGAACGATAATAAAAAAAGAGCGAAAAGAAAATGCTGTGTATTATGTGATCAATTTGGAAGAAGGACTTAGTAAATTTTGCATCCCAAAAGGGTCAGTTGCCATTGATGGTACGAGCTTGACAATTTTCGGGATAGAGGGAAACCTGCTTACTGTATCTCTGATTCCCCTGACTCATCAAGACACAATATTGGGGCGGAAAGCAGCTGGCGATATCGTTAACATCGAAAATGACATGATAGGGAAATATATTATACATCAAATAAAAAAAAGTGATTCAAAACCAGGACTGAATTTAGAGTTTTTGGCAGAACACGGATTTTAATTAAAGGGCGGTGTAAAAGATGTTCCATACAATAGAAGAAGCGATCGAAGACTTAAAAGCTGGTAAAGTAGTAATCGTATCCGATGATGAAGACCGTGAAAATGAAGGTGACTTTGTTGTATTGGCAGAAAAGGCAACGCCTGAAGCGATTAATTTTATGGCGACCCATGGACGCGGTTTGATTTGTACAACCATTACCGAAGAACTGGCGGCAAAATTGAATTTGCATCCTATGGTCGGTGAAAATACCGATCATCATGGAACTGCTTTTACAGTTAGTGTCGATCATAAAAGTACTTCTACAGGAATAAGTGCATTTGAAAGATCCTTGACCATTCTGGAGCTTCTTAAAGAAGATTCAGTTGCTGGGGACTTCCAACGGCCTGGTCACACTTTTCCGATTGTCGCTAAAGAAGGTGGCGTGTTAATACGGGCAGGGCATACGGAGGCATCCGTAGATTTGGCAAAGTTATGCGGGGCTGCTCCTGCAGGCGTTATTTGTGAAATCATGAATGAAGACGGGTCAATGGCACGAGTAACTGATCTAGAAGTTATCGCCGAAAAATTCGATCTTAAATTCATTACGATTGCCGAGCTAACTCGTTATCTCCAACAAAGAAAAATATATGAGAAACAGGGACTTGAATTAAATATTCCGAATGCTTGAAGGATATAAGTGGTTGAAAAATAAAAATAAGAAAAAATTGACATTTGTTTTTAAATTAGGAGGATATGGACATGGGGAAAATTATTGAAGCACAATTAATCGGATCAGGGTTGAAAGTAGGCATCGTGGTAGGAAGATTTAATGAGTTTATTACAAGCAAGCTTTTAGGAGGTGCATTGGATGGCCTTAAGCGTCATGGTGTTGATGAGAATGATGTTGACATAGCGTGGGTACCAGGGGCTTTTGAACTTCCGCTAATTGCGAAAAAACTAGTGAACACAGGCAAATATGATGCAGTTATCGGCCTTGGAACAGTAATTAGGGGGGCCACTTCTCATTATGATTATGTGTGTAATGAAGCAGCTAAAGGCATGGCAGCAGTTTCTCTGGACACAGGCGTACCTGTTATCTTCGGTTTGTTGACTACTGAAAATATCGAGCAGGCTATTGAACGTGCAGGAACAAAATCAGGTAACAAAGGCTATGAAGCAGCCGTTAGTGCTATTGAAATGGCGAACCTTGGAAAATTGATTGAACAGTAAATGGTACACATTAAAAAAGCCGCAGAGAAGAAAATTCTTTTCTGCGGCTTTTTAATGTAGCGAATGTAAAATTACCTGTCAGATTTGGCTAGCTTTTTCAACCCATTAAGCAGTTCCTCAAAGTTCGAGAAATTTCTTGCTATTTTATTGATGAGAGTATCCTGATCTTTGAAGCTTGCCGCCACTTCTTCAATGAAGAAGCGTGTTCACCTGCTCTAGCAGCTTCAATTGAGGCATTCAGAGAAAATAAATTCGTTTGTTTTATATGTCTTCAATCTTTACTAAAACCGCTTGAATGTCTTTATTTTGCTGATCCATTCATCCATTAGTACTCCTTCTGTTTAGCCTTTTCACCAAGGGTATGATGTTCTTAGCAAGGGTGACCATTTCCTTGCCTCTATACTAGTCCTCGTTCCACTTTCCGTAGTAAAGGACTTCATTTTCTCGACAGTGGCGTGCTGGATTCACTTAGAATACATGAAAATATCTCGATTCCAAAGTAATATCTTACCTTTATAAATCGGTATAAATACTGGGAAATAAAGAATTTTATAGGTATGATATGAAAATATTTTATTACAAAAGCTGTTCGTAAATGAAGCATGTTAAAATATGCGGATGTGATTATGCTACAATTGTAAAGATTGCAATTGAAATTCATATCTTAGGGAAAAGTAATTATATTAGTATTTAGGAGGGGTTTGTGTGTACCATCTCTTTACACATAATGATTTAGATGGAGTCGGATGCGGTATTGTAGCGAAGCTGGCATTCGGGGAAGAAGTAGTGGTTAGTTATAATTCAATCGGGAGACTTAATCAGAATGTAGCAGCATTTCTTGAGCAGGCCAAAATTGAGGATACGTTGCTGGTTACTGATCTTTCAGTTGATGAAGATAATGAAAAAGCGATTTCACAGTTTGTTGAAGATGGAGGCAAAGCGCTTCTGATTGATCATCATAAATCAGCGCTGCATTTGAACGAACATGAATGGGCATCTGTAACAGTCGAGCAGGAAGACGGTAAACAAACAGCAGCGACTTCATTATTCTATCAGTATGCAGTTGAAAAAAAATTGTTGGAACCTTCGCGGATTGTTGCTGAATTTGTTGAATTAGTTCGTCAATACGATACTTGGGAATGGGAAGTAAACAAAAATTTAACGGCAAAACGGTTAAATGATTTGTTCTTTATGATTCCGATTGAGGAATTTGAGATGAAAATCGCCCATAAATTATCAACGGCTGAAAGCTTTACTTTTGACGAAGTTGAGCAAACGCTTTTGGATGTTGAGGAAAGCCGGGTTGATCGGTACATAAACAGGAAAAAAAGAGAAGTCTATCAGGCTACGGTTGGTCCCCATACAGCAGGTGTGGTCCATGCTGAGTCCTATCATTCGGAATTGGGAAACGAACTGTCCAAAGAGTTTTCCCATCTGGATTATATTGCAATTCTAATGGTCGGAAGTAAAAGAATCAGCTTTCGGACAATCCATGATGACATAGACGTTTCTGAGGTTGCAGGTAAATACGATGGGGGCGGTCATCAAAAAGCCGCAGGTTGCACAATGTCCGAAAAGGCATACAGTCAATACGTAGAAAAGACCTTCTTTGCCGAGCCTATTAAACGCGATGCTCATAAAAACCAATTGAATATCAAGGAATCCCCAGAGGGTTGCCTGTATTCAACGAGAGAAAAACAAGATATTTTCATCTATGAAGATGAAGAAGAAGAATGGATTGTGGAGATCAACGGAAAACAACAGAAAAAAACATTTGATACATTTGGGGAAGCGGATAAATATATAAAGCGGAAATACGCTGCGTGGCTGGCCCATGATGAAAGATACGAAGAGTTTGTCAATAGAGGGTGAATAGGAAAACGGCTGTCCGAATGTGGGCAGTCGCTTTTTGTTGTGTCTCTAAGACGGAAACCTGACACTTTGTGTAGAATCATCCATAAATCGAAGGAAACGAAGATAAATGGAGACTTTCCGTAGATTAAACTGAAATTTCGTAGATAAAAAGAAAGATTCGTTGATAAAAGTTGTTGATCCTACTCATTTACGTAGGATTGGACTGAACTTTCATAAAAATCAGGCTCAAAAGGGATGCCTTTTGAGCCTGTTTAAGCTATTTCACCTTTTAAGTGGGACAGGATGTACGATGGTACGGGATTGTTTTTTTGGTATAGAATTTTGGCGATGAAGAATTGCGTTGATTTCGCCACCGATTACAAAGATCAGACCACTCAAATACAACCATAACATTAAGATGATAACGCCCCCTAAACTGCCGTAAGTGGACGAATAGTTAGCAAAGTTGCTGACATAGAATGAGAATCCAAGTGATATTCCGAGCCACAGTACGGTTGCGGTCACGGCCCCAGGGATAACGTGTTTAATTGGAAAACTCTTATTCGGTGCAAAGCGATATAAAAAGGTCAATACTAGTGAGATAACGACAACTGCAATGATCCACCGTAATAAGCTGAATAGACTTTGCATTTCTTCAGGAAGCGAGATGACTTGTTGTAATAAATCGATGATCACTTTCCCAAAAACGGGCAGACCTAACATAACGATAAAAGCTACAACCAAGCCTAAGGTTAAGATAATAGAAATAAAGCGGGCTTTAATGAAGTTCCTTGTTTCTTTCACATCATAAGCGATGTTCATTGAATGAATAAACGCATTCATACCGTTTGAGGCTGACCATATGGTGCCTAGGAAACCGAAAGTAAGTAAGCCGCCGTTCCGCTCACTTAATATGTTGATAATATTTTCCTCGATGACTTCCACCGTTTCCGTTGGCATGAATGTTTTTATAGTATCCATGGCTGTCTGAATGTCGATATTCAAATAAGGTAAAATCGAAAGTAGTAAAATGAGCAAAGGGAATAGTGCGAGTAAATAATAATAGGCCTGTTCTGCTGCCAACCCTGTTACACGATCTTCTTTTATTTCTTTGATAAGCTGCTTGCTGAATTTTATCGACTTATTCATCCGGGCATCACTCCTGAATAGTTACTAAGGTTATCTGCTTCTTTTCCCACAGTTCAGGTAAGTTAATCCTCCTATCTAAAGAAAAGAAAAGAAAATGGAAGGTACTTTTTTAAAAAAGGTCTTGATAACCCTTCAGGTTGTCTTTCATTGTATATCTGTTGGTTTTCTTATACTTGTAAGAACAATATAACCCGCAATTATTCCTGTAATTGAATTAAATGTGGTTGATCCATCTGCTCCGAAGTATCCTCCCCAAACCAATGTGGAGAAAGGTAATTCGAATTCAATTATTTCAGTGAAATACAAAATTGGAATAATGGACATGTAAATGAACGGTAATCCAAGGATGAGTAACCTTAGCCAATTCATTTTCCAGTGACCTTTTGTTAAAAAGTTTTTCACGATACTAGGTATCGCGAATATGCCCCCGATGAAAATTGGAAAGAAAGATTGAAACAAAAAATATCCCTTAATCTCATATGTTTCGCGACTAATTAATTCTAGATGATGTTGGTACTTTAAACCATATAATAATACACTTAATAATAGAATTAAGTAGGATAAATAACTAATTGTTCTTTACCCAGAATGGCTCATAAAATGTTTCCCCCCCCGTCTTTTTACTATTATACGGGAAAATAAGGAAAAAGTTTCGGCGGTTAACATTTGCAGAGCTTTAAAGAAGAAGTGTAAAGAAAGGCCGAACATTTTGTCCGACCTTCCTCTATTACACTTCTTCTTTTTGTTGTTCCTTTTGGACCTTTGGCGGCGTCCATTTGAAGATTTTATTGAGGATATTATAGATATGTTTGGATTCTTTTGTAAGGATCGGTCCAAGAATCGCTAAGGTCAAAACATATAGTGCCGCAAACGGGGTTAGTATTGGCATTAAACCACCTGCAATACCTAGATTGGCGAGAATAATGGAGAATTCACCACGTGAAACAATAGTTAAACCGATATTGGCTGAGGCTTTGTGAGATAAACCAGATTTTCGTCCGGCTATCATACCAGCGACAAAGTTACCGATTATAGTGATGATAACGGCTCCAAGGACCATCCAGACAGCTCCACCAAGGGTAGTTGGATCAATGCTCAAGCCAAAGCTGAAGAAGAATATGGCGCCAAAGAAGTCTCTAAAGGGAATGACAAGTTTTTCTATCCTGTCGCTGTGTTCCGTTTCAGAAAAGACTAGACCAAGCAGTAATGCACCGATGGCCTCTGCAACGTGAATTGTTTCTGAGAAACCTGCGACAAAGAATAGCAAGGCAAACACAACAATAATAAATATCTCATCAGAGGATATATTAAATAATTTGTTGAGTAAACCAGAGGCTTTCCGAGCTATTACGAAAAATATCAGCATATATCCGATGGCGATGAAGGTAGAAAGTAGCGTTCCCCAAATGGAACCAGAATCGCTTAATACCAATCCAGATACGACTGATAAATAAACAGCAAGGAAGATATCTTCAAACATGATGATACCAAGAATGAGCTCTGTTTCGTTATTACCTGTTCTTTTAAGATCGACAAGGACTTTTGCTACAATGGCACTTGATGAAAAGCTGATAATCCCTGTTAATATTAGAACTTCTCTTAAAGGTAGTCCGAGTAGGAAACCATATAGTAAGGCCATTCCAGCGTTGATTAAAATGTAATACGTTCCGCCTGTTACTATATTTTTCCCTGACTTCATTAGCTTTTTAACGGAAAACTCAAGACCTAAGTAAAATAAAAGGAACAATATCCCGATTCTTCCGAGGAACGCTATGATTTCATCACTTTCGATGAAGCGCAGATCAATCAATCCGAAGTTTGGAGCATGGGGGCCAACGAGCATGCCAATGATAATTAATAATGGAACATTTGATATTTTAAATTTACCTGCAACGAGAGCAGCTAATGCTACTAGAAGCAGGGCAGTTCCTACTTCAAAGACTAAATGGTCCATATGTGCTTAGTCACTCCTTTCGTCGGTCAAAAGTTCTCTTGTCAGGTTACGGATATCTTTTCTTTCACCAGATATTACTAGCGTATCGCCTGTTTCGATGATAGAGTCTGGACCAGGATTGTTTAGTTGTTTTTTTCCTTTTTTCGAATGGGCAATAACGGTTACGTTGTAATTGCTCCGAATATCAATCGAACCTATTGTTTGATTGATTGCTCTTGAACCTGGTTCCACCTTGAACCATTCAATAACCAAGTCGCCTAATGACATCTCAATCGTTTCAAGCGCTTGTGGTTTGTAAACCATACCGCCTATGATGGAAGCCATTTGTCGCGATTCCTGATCGTTAAGGGTGATGCTCGATATAACTTCTTCATGTTCATTATCAAAATGGTACAATTCCCGACGACCATCATCGTGAATGACAATCACTAATTTTTCATCATTTCTCGTTATGATTTCAAATTTTTGGCCAATACCAGGAAGTTCGCTTTCTCTAATTTTCACTGGAATTCCTCCTTAAGATAGTTGGTTAGAGTTTTAGAAGATAGAAATATGTTTATAAATTAACATCAATAATCGTTTTGAATTTCTTCTCCTTAGAAATGCCAATGTATTTTAGTGTCTCTGATGGACTTGAATGATGGTAATGCTTTTGTATCAAAGAAAGAGACACTCCTTGTTTATAGGCATGATAGCCAAATGTTTTGCGCATCGAACTCGCTCCGAATTTACCTGTCAGACCTGCACCTTCCACAGCATCATGAATGATTCGGTGAGCCTGTTGGCGCGTAATCGGCTTTTTTGTTTTAGGGGATAGAAATAAAAATTGACCTTCGATAACCTTCGAGCCTTTTAGGTATTCTTGTAAGGCGGTACGAACTTTCAAGTTCAAATAAATTTGAGTGACTTCTTCATTCTCCATTCGTTGCTCATAAAACTCTTTGATTTTTCCTGTTTCATCGAGAACGTTGGAAACAGTGATTTCCAGCATTTCATTTATCTTCATACCCGTATTGATTCCGAGTACAAATAATAAATAATCCCGACTGGAGTGAGCTCGTAAATACGTTTTTATTTTGCTGATTTGATTGATATCCTTAAAGGCTTCCACATATTCCATAGATCTTCTCCTCTTACCAATGTAACATAATTATATTATATCAAAAATTATGTTACATTGCATGTATTAAGTCCTATAAGAAAGATTCCCCCAAAAAAAGCAACTCATATGGAAATAAAAAAGTGGTGTCCAAAAGTAAACCTTCTTTTACTTATTCTCTACCTAAACAAGAAAAAATATATCAGTTTAGTGTGTTATATCTTACTAAAATGAGGGGATGTAAGGCATTTCTAAAAAAAATGTAGTTTGGCAGCATAAAACATAAAAAAAGAGGGAATCCCTAAGTTGGAATTCCCTCTCTTTTTTAATAGACTGCTTTTTGTAATTTATGAATGACCTCAAGTGAAAGGCCAGTTCCTATGGCAACTGATTCAAGCGGGTTATCAGCAAGTTGGACTGGTACTACAATTTCATTCGTTAGCCAATCTTGTATTCCATTAAGGAGTGCACCTCCACCAGATAAGATGACACCTTGATCAACAATATCACCACTTAATTCAGGAGGACAGTCTTCCAAAGTGGCTCTGATTGCTTCTAAAATATGAAGAAGCGATTCCTGGATTGCTTCCTGGACGTCAGTGGATGATATCGTAATCGGTTTTGGAAGACCAGTTACAAGGTCGCGACCTCTGACTTCCATGGTCACAACGGAATGTTCAACGAGGGCGTAGCCGATTTCCATTTTTATTTGTTCAGCTGTCCGTTCCCCGATTAACACATTATGTTTTTTTCTTACGAATTGGGAGATATCTTCATCCAATTGATCTCCGCCAATTCTGATGGAATTACAAGAAACTACGCCGCCGTAAGAAATAATTGCCACCTCAGTTGTACCACCGCCGATATCAACGATGACATTAGCAACTGGCTCTTCTACAGGCAGACCTGCCCCGATTGCTGCTGCTACTGGTTCCTCAATAAGGTGGACCTGCTTGGCTCCACAGCTTTTGACTGCATCCTGAATGGCTCTTCTTTCCACAGATGTTGAGCCTGATGGTGTACAGACTACTACACTTGGCTTTCGAATTGATAAGCCTAAAGCCTTGCTTGCTTTTTTCATGATTTCCCGTAGCATTTGTGCGGTTACATCAAAATCCGCAATGACCCCGTCCTTTAGTGGCCGGATCGCAACGATATTTCCAGGTGTTTTTCCAATCATGTTTTTTGCATCCACACCGACTGCTAATACTTTATTAGTCTCTATATCAATGGCCACAACAGATGGCTCATTAAATACGATTCCTTTATTTTTACTGTAAACTAGCGTATTTGCAGTTCCTAAGTCAATGCCTATTTCTGTATTTGATAACATTTAGTCACCCCTCCATAAGAGTTTGACCCCTATATAATCATTCTACCTTGAACTGTGAGTTTGTGGGGGTGGGAAATCTAGTAAATAGTGGAATTGCTGCGCTGTTCTTTTTCATAAATGGAAAACATGATGAAATATAAAACGGCGCTTGCGATTGCCAGCGCACTAAGAATGCCAAATGTCCAATTGTAACCAATCCATCCTGTCATGGGAATGGCCAATGGTGCTAACATTCTACCAATTGTGAAACGCAAGCTTGCTGCAGCAAAATATTGCCCCCGCATATGTGCCGGAGCGAGCTTGGATACAAATCCCTGCTGAATGCCCTCTGTCAAAAGCTCAGCTAATGAAAACAAAGCAATTGCGATAAATAACCCCCAAATCCATTGTGTCGATCCAAATAAAATTATCGAGAAGCAGTAGGTAATTGAAGAGGCAATGAATACGTTTCTTTCTTTATAGACGGACGTCCACTTTGTGACAGAAATGGTTAAGAGCGCAACGAATAATCCATTTTCTGCAAGCAAGAGTCCAAAAGTCTGCTCTGCTTTTAAGTTGAACGAAAATACAGATTGCAGGTCGACCATTTCTATAATATATACGGGAAACAATAAATCAAGCTGCATGAATGTCTGATAGATCAATACACCAGCGATGATAAAGAGCAGAAAGACCTTATCGCGGATAATCACCTGATAGTCCCGTATCTGGTTCAGTAAAAAAGAAAAGCCATTTTGCTCTTTTTCGGGGGTTTTTGTTAGAAAAGCTGTTTCGGTTACCCATCTTTGCAGAATGAAACCAAGAAGGATATTAATGATGGCGGCAATCCCTAACAGCTCGAATCGGTGTTTAGCATAAAAAATGCCTCCTAAAATTGGACCTATGACCACTGCAATGTTGATGGAGGTATAAAAAACAGCAAAAACTTTGCTGCGATCTTTTTCTGGAATCACGTCGGCGACCATCGCCTGGCTCGCTGGATTATAAAAGGCGCTGAATATACTTACCGCGGTGAAACTAACAAATCCTATAATCGGAGAATCAAGCCAAGGAGAGCTGGACCAAGCAAAGAAGATGTAGGCGAAGCCCTGCCCGAATGTTGAAATAACCATCATGCGTTTTCTCCCAAATCGATCTGCACAATAACCGCCAAATAAATTGGCCAAAACGGCAAAAAACCCCAGGCGAAAACAAGAGAGGGTAGTAGACTTGAAACAGGTTATTTTATGTTAAGATGAAAGATGAAATTATGGTAGATAAAGAAGGGTAATAATATGAAAACATATTTAGTTGAGAGTAAGATTTTTAGAGTTATTTTCACCGCTTTTCTAGCTTTCATAGGTGGGTTCGTGTTTAATCGTCTTGGAATATATTTACCGTGGATGCTCGGACCATTATTTGTGGTGATGATTGCTAAAATCAAATTAGGAAAGTACATGTTATGGTCTAAACCCTTTAGAAGCACTGGATTGGTTATTCTTGGTTTACAACTAGGAAGTTCATTCACGAAACAATCGTTAAATGAAATGATTGAATATTTGCCCATCATGCTTTTTACGACGGTTGCTATCATTTTATTTACGGTATTAACTGGTTGGTTTGTTGGAAAGCGAATGAATTTATCTTTGAGTACGTCCATGCTTGGCAGTTTTCCTGGTGGTCTGTCTCAGATGGTGGTCCTAAGTGAGGAAATGAAGGATAGTGATGAAACAATTGTTGGCTTCATGCAGACGCTTCGAGTCATCCTTGTTATATCCATTGTTCCCTGGCTTGTGACTCACGTTATGACAGTTGATTCGGTTGCGGTAGTAAGTGTTTCGGATCGGCCCTTTTTCATGTTTGATTATGATTGGAAATTAGCCATTCTGATGATTGTAACCTTTCTATTATTCATTTTCATCACCAAAAGGGTAAACTTCCCGCTGCCATTTTTACTTGGGCCTCTCATGGCGGCAGCCCTATTTAATTTGGCAGGACCTGGGGCACCGCAAATTCCTGATTTTTGGTTGAACTTTTCACAATTGCTGATTGGCACGCATTTAGGGTATACATTGAAGGTCGACAATCCTCGACTTTTCAGAAAGATGTTCGGAGCAGTATTCGTTAGTAATGTCCTGTTAATTGGATTTTGTTATTATCTTTCGATTCAGTTTGCTCCCATCCTATCTATACCGGCTAACGAATTGTTTTTAAGTATGGCACCAGGCGGTGTGGCAGAAATGGCAGTAACAGCTATGTCTGTTCATGTGGATTTATCTGTGGTCACTAGTTTCCACTTATTCAGAATTTTATTCATTTTATTTTTACTCTCACCCATCATCAAATGGCTGGATGGTAGAAATATATGGTACCAGAAAAAAGAACGAGGCTGACATGCTTCGTCTTTTTTTTGTCTAAATATTTTTCATTTTAATAGATTAATAAGAAAAGGGTGAATGAGATAGAGCGGAGGGCACATTGGAACAATAGAGAAGATATCGTAAAATTCCTTTTTAAACAAGGTTTTTATGGAAAAAATTAATATATAAAAACAGGGCGGCTTGAAATTCCCTTTTGACGGAAACTTTGTCTGAACTGAAATATGCTATGGAATCTGTCCTTAATAAGGAGTAAAGCAGGTAGATTTTGTGATAATAGAATGAAATTTTAAATTCTATCCAATGGAATAGTAAAATAATACTCATTTTTTTCAAACTTCATCCGATATAAAGGGCAGATAAGACTTTTAATGAATGGGTGAGTATTATGGATATAACATCGGTTTTGGGAGTAGTTCTAGGGATTGTGGCTATTTTAGTGGGAATGGTATTGAAAGGCGTAAGCATTACAGCGCTGATTAACCCGGCAGCTATCTTGATCATTATTGTAGGGACAATAGCTTCTGTTGTAACGGCTTTCCCTTTTTCAGAATTAAAAAGATTGCCAAAAATATTAAAAGTTTTATTCTTAGAACAACAATTAACAAAGCCTGAAGAACTAATTAAAACCTTTTCTGAATGGGCGGTCATTGCCAGAAAAGAAGGCTTATTGGCTTTAGAAATTATTTCGGATCAAGTCGACAATACCTTTTTGAAAAATGGGTTGAATCTTGCGGTCGAGGGTCAGAGTGCTGATTATATTCGTGATATTTTAGCAGAAGAAATAGACGCAATGGAAGAACGTCATCTAAGCGGGGCTGCAATTTTTAGTCAGGCTGGCACATATGCACCGACACTTGGAGTATTGGGTGCGGTAATCGGGCTGATCGCTGCATTAGGTAACATGGCTGATACCGAGGCATTAGGACATGCCATTTCTGCAGCGTTCGTAGCAACCTTGATGGGAATTTACACAGGGTATGTGTTATGGCATCCATTTGCGAATAAGCTTAAGCGGAAATCGCAACAAGAAGTCCGGATAAAAGAAATGATGATAGAAGGAATTTTATCGATCATCGAAGGGGAAGCGCCAAGAACGATAGAACAAAAACTAACATCCTATTTGCCTGCTGAAGATCGTAAAAAGTGGTTAGAAGGCGATGTGAGAGAAGATGGCTAGGCGGAAAAAAAAACAGCGGCATGAAGAGCATATTGATGAGTCATGGTTAGTACCTTATGCCGATATCTTAACTTTGCTTCTTGCACTTTTTATCGTCCTTTTCGCTTCGAGTTCGGTTGATGGAGTTCGATTCCAACAATTATCTAATGTGTTTAATCAAGTGTTTACGAGCGGGACGGGATTTATGGATTTCCCCAGCGATTCTCCCAGCAATAAACCAACATCACCGGAACAAAGTACAGGGGCAGAAGAACTTAAGAGGTTAGGTAAAAGCGAAAAGAAACAGCTTACAGAGGTTCAGGAACGTGTAAATGCATATATTAAAAAGAACGGTTTAACAGATAAATTGGGTACGAACCTCACGGATGAAGGCATGCTGATATCAATTAGGGATAATGTGCTGTTCGAATCAGGCGTGGCAGAGGTTAGAAGTGAAGATCGAAAAATGGCTAAGGAAATTTCAAATCTTCTAGTTATGGACTTACCCAGAAACATTATAATAAGCGGACATACCGATAATATACCGATTCAGACTTACAGGTATGATTCGAACTGGGATTTAAGCGTTATGCGTGCGGTTAATTTCATGAAACTTCTCCTCGGAAATAAAGACTTGGATCCCGAAATGTTCAGCGCAAAAGGTCATGGGGAATTTAAGCCAGTTGCTTCTAATAAAACAAAAAATGGAAGAGCGAAAAACCGGCGTGTTGAAATACTGATTGTTCCGCGGACGGCAATAAATGAGTGAAAACCTGTCTGGTATGGACGGGTTTTTCTTTTTTAAAGGAGTATGTATGGAAAGAGAATATACAAATGTTATGGAAGAGATTGTTGTGACTTGGGTGCAGATTTTAATGGCTGGAATGGAATATCAAACGTTTTGCTCGTGCAACAAATGTAAGAATGACATTATCACATTATCTTTGAATGCCCTGCCCAATTATTATGTAACAACGGAAGAAGGGCGGAAGCGGATATTTGAAAACTTGAATACAGATGAAAACCGAAAGTGGATTAACAAAAGACTTATTAGTGCCATACATGTGGTAGGTAAATTCCCCAAACATAATCAGAATAGAACATGACAGGAGCTCAGAGTCTTGGATCAAAAATCATCTATAAATTTAATAACCTTATACGAGAGTTATTGGTATATATATGGAGGACATTATTATTTTTTATCATTTCCCACCAGAAGACTCCCTCTTAAAGCGTGTGAAGGGCGAGAGCACAACGGTAAGGGGGAGATGAATGGCGGTTGGCATAAGCCAAAGTAATCTTTTTGCAAACATACGTTCGATGGTTAATAATAACTATAAGGGGGTGAAACCAATGGTCGTAAACAAAGCTTATAAATTTCGAATCTATCCAACTAAAGAACAACTAGTTCTAATCAATAAAACGATCGGCTGCTCCCGTTTTGTCTATAACTTCTTTTTAGGCAAACAAAAGGAGAAAGATGCCTACTGGTATATTTGTGAAGAAATGAAGCAGAACGGCCAATTACCCTCTAATGAACGGAAAGGTTCTTTTCTGAATAAATACGAAACAATCAAAGAACTTCCAGCTTTAAAGAAAGAGTACTCTTTCCTGAAAGAAGTAGACAGTATTGCCTTACAGAAATCGGTGGAAAATTTAGCAGATTCCTATAGTCGATATTATAAAAAGCAAAACAAGTCACCACGCTTCAAATCGAAAAAGAATCCTATCCAGTCCTATACGACTAAACATACGAATGGGAATATTGGAATTGTTGGAAACAAAATCAAATTGCCAAAACTCGGTCTAGTTCGTTTTGCTAAAAGCCGCGAAGTCGAAGGGCGAATCATCAATGCCACAATTAGGCGGAACCCTTCGGGTAAATATTTCATTTCCGTTTTAGCCGAAACCCATGTACAAGTACTTCCTAAAACGAATCGTTCGTGCGGTGTAGATGTTGGTTTGAAGAACTTTGCTATTCTTTCAGATGGTACGGTCTATCAAAACCCAAAATTCTTCCGGACGGTCGAAAAGAAATTGTCCCAAGCACAACGGATTCTTTCAAGGCGACAAGAAATAGCCTTGAATCAAAATAAACCATTGGCTGAAGCCAAAAACTATCAAAAACAAAAACGAAAAGTGGCTATCCTACACGAAAAAATTTCAAATGCCCGAATGGATTACTTACATAAAGTTTCTACCGAAATCATCAAAAACCACGATGTTATTGGAATGGAAGACTTGCAAGTGTCGAATATGATGAAAAATCAAAAACTAGCTAAAGCTATTAGTGAAGTATCTTGGTACCAATTCAAAAAAATGTTGGAATACAAAGCAAAACGGTATGGTAAACAAATCGTGACCGTATCTAAAACGTTTGCTTCTAGCCAATTGTGTTCTAGCTGCGGTTACCAAAATAAAGACGTTAAACATCTGAATCTTCGTGAATGGGATTGTCCTTTTTGTTCTACTCGCCACGATCGAGATATTAACGCAGGACTCAATCTAATGAATGAAGCCTTAAGGCTTCTAACCGTAGGAACTACGGGAGTAGCCTAATTAAAAATTGGCCGATAGGCTAATGTTCTTAGGAATCCCCCACTTCAATCGGACCGTAAGGTCGATAAGTGGTGGGTAGTTCAAGTGTTTATTTATTCTACATGAGGGAACATAAATGGAGTAAGTTCATTCGATCTAAAAATGGAGGAGATGAATTTTTTATGAGTAAAAAAATCGCATGTGTAGTAACGAATATGTTTGAAGACTCGGAGTACAGTGAACCGGCAAAAGCATTTGAGGAAGCCGGCCATACGGTAACTACGATTGAAATGGAACAAGGGAAAACTGTTAAAGGCAAACAAGGTGAAGTCGAAGTCACAATAGATGAAAGCATCGATTCAGTAAAACCAGAGGAGTTTGATGCTTTGTTCATTCCTGGAGGTTTTTCCCCAGACCAGCTACGTGCAGATGCACGCTTCGTAACGTTCGCAAAATCGTTCATGGATGAAAAAAAACCTGTATTTGCAATCTGTCATGGACCACAGTTGCTGATTACTGCCAAAACACTTGAAGGACGTCATGCAACAGGGTATAAATCTATTAAGGTAGATATGGAGTATGCAGGTGCTACATATTTAGACAAAGAAGTCGTTGTTTGCGGCGATCAACTTGTCACCAGCAGGACACCAGAAGATATCCCAGCCTTTAATCGAGAGTCACTTAGATTATTGAAATAAAAAAATCCCGACGCCGTCGGGATTTCAGACTGTAGACAAACTCGATGAAAATCGATTTTGTCTACAGTTTTTTTGAGGGGTTGTAAAAATTCGACGTTGATTTCCACTCCAGGCACTCGCTTTCCGCGGGCGGTCAGGGAGCCTCCTCGGCGCCTTTGCGCCTGTGGGGTCTCCCTTGGACACGCATTTCCCGCAGGAGTCTCGCACCTTCCGTTCCAATCAACTTTGTTTTAACAATTAGATATAACCACTTTTGCCTACAGTCCTTTTTGTTTTAATATAGAAGTATTAAAACTTGAGGTGATGACGATGCTTTCGAAACATAATTCTATTCAGCGAGATCAACTTGAAATGATTACTTTGGATCAACTGGTGCCAGCGAACCATTTGGTTCGTAAAATTGAGGGGGCCATTGACTTCACTTTCATTTATGACTTGGTGAAAGAGATGTATTCAGAGATAGGGCGCCCAAGTATTGATCCAGTTATATTAGTTAAATTGACATTCATTCAATATACCTTCGGTATTCGTTCGATGCGTAAAACGATTGAAGAAGTTGAAACGAATATGGCTTACCGTTGGTTTTTAGGTTACGGTTTCCATGATAAAGTACCTCACTTCTCAACGTTCGGGAAAAATTATGAGCGTCGCTTTAAAGATACAGACCTGTTTGAACGGATTTTTTATCGTATCTTAATGACAGCTTCAGAAAGAAAGTTAATAAGTGCAGAGCACGTATTCGTTGATTCAACACATGTGAAAGCCAGTGCGAATAAGCGAAAATTCGAAAAGAAAATCGTTCGTAAGGAAACACGAGCATATCAAGGACGCCTTCAAGAAGAAATAAATCAAGATCGTGAAAACAATGGAAAGAAGCCTTTTCCACCGGATAAATTTGATAAAGAAGAAACCAAAGAAATTAAAGAAAGTACAACTGACCCTGAGAGTGGCTACTATGTAAAAGATGAACGAACAAAACAGTTTGCCTATTCATTTCATGCGGCTGCGGACCGCAACGGTTTTGTGCTGGGGACGATTGTAACACCGGGAAATACGCATGATAGTCATATCTTAGAGCCTCTTGTTGAACAAGTGATTGAGAAAGTTGGAAAACCTGAAGCTGTTGCCGCAGATGCAGCCTTACAAAACACCAGCCATTACAAGCTACCTTTTTGGGAAAGAAATCACACCAGCTTTACCCTATACACGTCCACGAACAAAAGAAGGGTTCTTTCGCAAGCATGACTATGTTTACGATGAACATTTTGATTGTTATCTCTGCCCATCGGGCGAGATTTTAAAGTACTCAACAACAAATAAAGAGGGCTATCGCGAGTACAAATCACCCAAACACACTTGTGCGACATGCTCATTTTTATCACAGTGTACAGTAAGCAAAGACCATCAAAAAGTGGTGACACGCCATATCTGGCAAAATTATATGGAAGAAGCAGATCATCTGCGTCATCACAAGGATGTAAAACCTATATATGCGAAACGTAAAGAAACAATAGAGCGTGTATTCGCAGATGCAAAAGAAAAGCATGGTATGCGTTGGACTACTTTAAGGGGACTTAAAAAATTGTCGATGCAGGCGATGCTTACTTTCGCTGCCATGAATTTAAAGAAGATAGCCAATTGGACATGGCAAGGTCCAAGAATGGCTTAATAAAGTGGGCTCGTAGAGGCCCAATCTCTTAATCTTGAGCAAAATTCAAAGGGAATTTCAAAAGGGGTCCGGAATTAAAACATTCCGAACCCCTTTTGTCTACAAACTGAAATCCCGACGCCGTCGGGATTTTTTCTTTAATATGGTTTTAAGGATTCATATACTTCCATCTTTGCAGTAAAATAAAAGGAGAGACGAAAAAAAAGGAAGTGTAACGATTGATCGTATTAAAATCTGCACGTGAGATTCAAGCGATGCATGACTCAGGTAAAATTTTGGCAGCTTGTCATAGGGAAATTGCAAAATTAATTGTACCCGGTGTGACAACATGGGAAATTGAAGAATTTGTTGAAGGGTTTTTAAAGAAACATGGGGCGAAGCCAGAACAAAAGGGTTACAAAGGGTATGAATATGCGACATGCGCAAGCATCAATGAAGAAATCTGTCATGGTTTTCCTCGAAAGACACCTTTGAAAAATGGCGATATCGTAACAATTGATATGGTTGTTAATTATAACGGCGCGCTTTCAGACTCTGCCTGGACGTACCCGGTCGGTAAGGTTTCAAAGGAAACGGAACACTTACTGCATGTGACAAAGGAATCTTTATATAAGGCGATTGAAGTATCTGTAGAAGGCAATCGTATTGGCGACATTGGTCATGCTATTCAATCATATGTAGAAGCGGAAGGCTTCTCTGTCGTCCGTGATTTTATCGGCCACGGGATTGGAAATGTTATTCATGAAGAGCCTCAAGTTCCGCATTATGGATTGCCAAATAAAGGGCCGCGCCTAAAAGAGGGCATGGTATTCACAATTGAACCGATGGTGAACGTAGGTACATATAAAGCCAGCAGGGATGCGAATGGTTGGACCGCCTCTACTGCAGACGGGAAATACTCGGCTCAATATGAGCATACGATTGCCATCACAAAGAACGGACCACTTATTTTAACGGAACAATAATGATTTGGTTATCTTATCTCCTAAAAAGCGAAAAAAACAGCATCGAAAATTGATGCTGTTTTTTTCATTTCATTTAATTGGTCGTTCCAATGAATATAAATCTTCTTCGATGTTCCCAATTCGGTCCTCAATTACTGTTTTAGCATCTTTAATGCCCTCGTTATATATAAAGGGAGCGATGTTGTCGAGAATGAATTGTAAGTGGTTTTCAGCAGCAATTTCGCCAATTTTTTCACCATTCTCCTGGTAGACATACTCTTGAATGCGTTCAATCATCGCGCGTCGCTTTTCTAAGGGAAATTGAATAAACATAAAAAAACTCCTTCATATCTGTTCTAGAAACCATGAAATGAAATGATCCGAATTTAAAGGGAAGACGGGTACTGAAGCATTGCTCATTGATTGCTCCAAACAGTCAGGCCAAGCAATAATTGCTTTGATATTATTAAGCTGTTTTAGTAATAGAAGGTCATTTTCCTCTTTGATTAGAATTACCTTAGGAAAGTCTTCCTGTTTGTATCCTTCGATCAAAATCACGTCGGGATGAAAAAGAGCCAGCAATTGAATCAGCTCTGCTATAGAGGTTCCATTTCTAAAGTTGCCAAGTAATTCAATCGTCCCGTCTCCTTCAACAAGTGATGCAGCTGCCCCAGCCTGAAAGTGTTTGGTCGAATCCTTTATACTTGTATGATCGGGTTTTCCGCCATGCCCATGATGCTTTAATACGGCTGTTTCCAAGTTTACTGCGCGAAGCTTCTCAATTATATTCGTAATGAAAGTCGTTTTTCCTCTATTTTGGTAGCCGACCACTTGAAATATAAATGGTTTCACCAAGGCCATACGCATCCTTCTTGGTCATCAAGAAGAAGGACGTCCACGATATCGCCAGTTTTGAATCCACGAGTGCCTCCAGGTAATACGGTTAGTGAATTTGCTCCTGCAAGGCTTGTTGTTATATTGGATTTATCTACACCACTAGGGATAACCTTCAGTTGGCCAGATTCGAAAAATAAACGAGTTCGCAAAAGCCGTGAGAAGGGATTGGGCTTTAAGAAATCCTTAGCCAATTGCGCTTTTTCTTTTCGTAAATGAGGCTGCTCAGAAAACAGCATGGTTCGAATAATCGGTCTTGCAAATAACTCAAAGCCGACATAACTGGCAGATGGATTACCAGATAAGCCGAATAGAAATTTATTATTAAATACAGCAACTGTTGTTACACTGCCAGGGCGCATGGCTACTTTATTGAATAAAACATTAGCTCCTATTTTCTGGTAAATGTCAGGGAGAAGGTCGAAATCACCGACGGAGACGCCCCCCGTTGTAATGAGAAGGTCGACTTCCTCCAAGGCTGAGGAAATCGCCTCATAGCTTAAGTCAAATTCATCCTTAAGTTTTCCATAAAAACGAACTTCTCCTCCTGCTCTCTGAATTTGGGCGGAGATGGCATGAGAGTTGCTATTGCGAATTTTTCCCGGTTGCAATGGTTCACTGACATCTAGAAGTTCTGACCCTGTAGCAAATAAGCCGACGACAGGCTTTTTGGCAACTGGAACTTCAGCGTAACCGAATGTAGCAAGCAAGCCGATGATGCCTGGATTAATCATTGTGCCTTTTTTGACAAGAATATCACCTTTTTTTGCATCCTCTCCTTTGAAAGACACATTTTCGCCTGCGTTAAGAGAGCGTTTAAAGGATATGTATTTCTTCCCGTCCTTTTCAAATTCCTTGGTGAGCTCGAGCATAATAACTGCATCACATTCATCTGGCATCTGGGCTCCAGTCATGATTCTTGCTACCTGGCTTTGTTGCACAGGAAGAGTAGAAACCATCCCTGCAGCCAACTCTTCTATCACTTCGAATTCGAGCGGATTATTAAGGGAACCTTCAGCCGTATCTTCAGACCTGAGGGCAAAACCATCATACGGTGAACGGTTGAAATGTGGAACATCATTTGTGGCTATAATATCTTGAGCTAAAAAACGATAATGACTTTCCTCAAGAGCAACTATTTCCACCTGTCCTTCTAATTTATGTTTCATCACTTTTTCTACTGCATCTGCGAGACTAATGGGCGTTCTTCTTTCTACCATACCTACAACTCCTGTCTGATTGTCCAATAATATTCACTATAACAAATTTAGCAGAATTCTTTAATAAATAAAAAACCCTCACCATTATGGGAGGATTTGGATGTTATTTATTACGGAGTCTTCCAAGTTCTTCAGCGATTGCTTCCATTTCACGGACACTAAAGTTTGTTTTTTTCATCACCATTTTATAAATATCATGAAGTTCTTCATACATTTCGATATCGAAATGGGTGGATTTGATTGCTCCGAAGTTCATTACTTTTAGTTTATCCTTGATTGCTTCTACCATAAACTCGACACTTTCGGCTGTATTTTGTGTTAAATCCATTTCCCTCATCCTTTCACACGTTTCTAAATTATTTTCATCTTTGCATGATTACCCCTATAAGTCAATGAATATTCAGTAGGAAAACGACGCATTATCTCCGATTTACTTGATTGTCTCGCGTTTTAATGTGAGCATGTTTGGGAAAAGATAGGAAAAAACTTTTTTAAACACTGTATAATGGAGATAACCACCATTACCCATCAACTAATATATGACGAGGAGGAGAATATATGAGCAACATTCGTGAAGAATATAAGTGTGCAAAGAAAAGTAAATTTATGCAAGCGGTTTTTATAGGGGCTCTAGCTGGGGCTGCTGTTAGTCTTTTTGATAAAAACACGCGAAGTTCCGTATTGGCAAACAGCAAAAGTTGCATGAATAATATGAAAGAACTAGTGAAAAACCCCAATGGAATCCTAACTCAAGTACGTGAAACATCTTCAAAAGTTCGTGCCACAGTTGAAAAAATTTCCGATGATGTATCCTTCATTTCCCAAAGAGTAGAGGAGATGAAAGATATTCCATCGCAAGTTGCGCATGTTGTGATGGAGACGAAAGAGGTCTTCTCTGCGGAAGGACAGCAAGAATCGTCTTCAAACCATGATTTAGAAGAGCGTATTCCCTTAAATTAGATAATGAGGTGGAGGTATGGCCGATAAAAAAGAATGGTTGAAATGGTCATTCTTCAAAACTTTCATAAAACGGTTACAAGTGGATGATGTGTCGGGACTTGCCGCCCAGCTGTCCTATTTCTTTTTACTTTCCCTGTTTCCGTTACTTATTTTCCTATTTACTTTATTGGCCTACCTGCCATTTTCACAGGAAGATATTTTACGTATAGTCCGTTCATATGCACCAGATGGTTCTATGGCAATCATTGAGGGAAATCTAGCAGAAGTTATGGAAGGGAATAGTACCTTATTGTCGTTTGGTGTCATCGGAACAATATGGTCAGCATCTAATGGAATGAATGCAATTATTAAAGCCTTTAATCACGCATATGGTGTAAAAGAAAGTCGAACTTACTTTATTTCCCGGGGAATGTCGATTATTCTCACATTAGCGATGATTTTTGTTTTTATTGTCGCTTTGTTGCTTCCTGTATTCGGAAAGCAGATAGGTATATTTTTATTTGCCGAATTTGGGCTATCTGACGAATTTTTGTCGATTTGGAATCATATGCGCTGGGTGATTAGCACAATTGTATTATTTATCGTGTTTACGATCCTCTATTTGATAGCGCCCAACAAAAAGTTGAAATGCCTGACAGTGCTTCCGGGTGCTATTTTTGCCACGGCTGGCTGGAGTCTCGTTTCCTTTTTATTTTCTTTTTATGTAGCGTACTTCGCAAATTATTCTGCAACTTATGGGAGCCTTGGTGGGATAATCGTGTTAATGGTCTGGTTTTACTTATCAGGGCTAATCATAATTCTAGGCGGGGAAATTAATGCACTCATAAGTAATAAAGAACAACCAAAATGTGAATGAGCTTCCTAAAGTTCCCGTAATAGCTATAAGTCCTGCAGCTAATGCTAATCAAGAAATGACGACTTAGTAGTAGGGAGGAATTCTTTCATGGGTAAAAGCAACAAAAAGCAAAAAGGAAAAAAAGGTTCGAACCATAAAACGTCAGGTTCTGCTAATGGGAAAAACGGCTATCACTAAGTAGAATGAACACAAAAAAAGGGGCCTTATAGGCTCCCTTTTTTGTTTAGTTTTTCAATAATCTTAAACTGTTCAGAATAACTAGAATGGTGCTTCCTTCATGGCCAATTACGCCATATGGAAGGTCGAGGAATTGAAGGAAGTTGGATGCAATCAGAACCATAATGACAGAAATCGAGAAAACGACGTTTTGTTTAATGATTCGGTTCATTTTCTTAGATAACCTTACTGCTTCGGCAATACGCGGTAGGTCATTCTTCATTAGGACAACATCCGCTGTTTCCAACGCAACATCTGTGCCTTCGCCCATTGCAATCCCGACAGAAGCAGTTGCAAGTGCAGGTGCATCATTAATTCCATCTCCAACCATTGCTACAGTACCGTATTGTTCTTTCAACTTTTTCACTTCAGTAACCTTAGTTTCAGGTAAGCATTCAGCAATATATGCATCGATATGGCTCTCAGATGCAATCGCTTTAGCGGTCTTTTCACCATCGCCTGTCAGCATAACGGTATGAATGCCTTCATTTTTCAATGCTTCGATAGCAGTAACCGTTTCTTCACGCACCACGTCTTTCAATGTAAGAATGCCGGCAATACCTTGATTGTCTCTTGCATAAACTATCGTCTTTCCTTGTTCAGCTAGTGTTAGTGCAATACCGTTTTGAAATTGTTCGGCTTCACTTCTTCCGACGAAATCAGCTTTTCCTACTTGCCAAAGCACTCCGTTGAAATATGCTTGAACCCCATTACCTGAGATATCTTCCATATTATCCGGTTTAATGATGTCTTTAACTAATTTAGTTTTAGCGTAGCGCACAATTGATGTTGCCAAAGGATGGTTCGAATAATTTTCAACAGATGCAATATGGAATAGGAAATCTTCTTCGTTTAAATCTTCACGGATAATTACATCCGTTACCTCTGGTTTTCCTTTTGTTAATGTTCCGGTTTTATCTAAGGCAATTGCTCTCAAGTTGCCAAGATTCTCAAGATGGATACCGCCTTTAAATAGAATTCCATGACGAGCACCATTAGAGATGGCAGATAGCGTAGCTGGCATAATAGAAGCTACGAGGGCACAAGGTGAAGCAACAACAAGCAAAATCATTGCCCGGTAAAATGTTTCGGTCCAACTCCACCCTAATACAAAATGCGGTACGAACAACATCAAAGCGACAACGGTTAAAACAATTTTTACATAGGTTCCTTCAAAACGTTCAATGAACAGTTGAGAAGGAGACTTTTCACTTTGTGCAGATTGAACGAGAGTAATTATTTTTTGAAATAATGTTTCATTTGCTGGTTTTGTAATTTCTACGGTAATCGTTCCACGCAGATTCACTGTTCCCGCAAATACTTCATCATCCAATGACTTACTAACTGGAATAGATTCGCCAGTGATCGCCGCTTCATCAATATTGGTACGTCCGTCCGTGATTTTTCCATCAGAGGGTATTCTTTCACCTGGTTTTACCAAAATTAGGTCCCCGACTTGTAGCAGGGAAACGGATACGGTTTCTTCATATCCATTTGTGATTCGCAGCGCTTCTTCCGGCTGTAAATCCATAAGTGCTGAAATTTCTTTATGACTTTTATTCATTGTGTATGTTTCAAGCGCCCCGCTCAAAGCAAAGATGAAAATTAAAATCGCGCCTTCCGTCCAGTATCCGATAATCGCAGAACCGATGGCCGCGAAAATCATTAGCATCTCAACATTCAATTCCTTATCGGCAAACGTATCTTCAATTCCCTCTTTTGCTTTAGCATAACCGCCGATTAGGAAGGAAGCTAAATATATAACGATAGAAGGAGTTTCAAGTCCATTCTTAGAAAGCACCCAGCCTAATAATATTAATACACCGCTAAACAATGCGGCAATAAGTTCTAGATGGGGTTTTACTTTTTCCAACCAAGAGGTTTCGCATGCAGTCGGTTGTGTTAATTGTTTAGTATCAGTGGTCATAAGATTCCCTCCCATATTCTTTTCTATTTTTGTGTAAATGATATAGATTATCATTTGTATAATATCTAATTGAGAAAGATAATCAACGTCATTTCTCTGAGTAAAATATGAAAGCTGTCACCAAAATTGCGATGACAGCAACGATTTCAAAGGTTTATTAACGTGATGTTCTTTTTATTAATATTATATTAACACATATCCTATTCAAAAATAAAGAAGAATGATTCTAATGTAGGAAAAAATATAAAGAACCATAAATTATATCATTTGACCACTATATGATAAAAACAATACAAATTGAATAATAAATGGAGTAGTTCAGATAATAAACTATACTACAAGCTTGGAGCAGGCATTTTTTCCTTAAATAGCACCAGTGAAATAAAGACAAGAAGAAGCATTATACTAATTAGATAGAAAAAATTACCTCCTTGTAAGTATTCGATGACTAAACCACCGAAAAACGGACCACCAATGCTGCCGAGACTGTAGAAGATGCTGCATAACAGATTTCCTGCAGGTAATAGGTTGCGAGGCAAAAGGTCTGCCATATAACTGATTCCTAAAGAGAAAGTCGAACCCACCATCATCCCGCCAAGCAGGAAGCAAATGAACAGACCGATTACGGAATATGAAACAATTCCAGCTAGAGTAAATACGGTAAAGCCTGAAAAAAGAATGATCAGCAAGATTTTTCGTCGGCCAAATCGGTCACTGAGCATTCCAAGCGGAATCTGTGAAAGCAAAGTACCACCTGAAAATGCTGGAATGATAAGCGATACTGCGGTTAAATCAATTCCAGAGCGCAATGCGAATACTGGAAAGTTACTATTCAATGAGGATTCAAGTACACCAAAGGTGAATGGAAGTAAAAAGGCGACCCATGCGATGCGACTCACTTTCGTAAACCGTTTAAGTGTACCGAAGAATGATGTGCTTTCTGATTCATCTTGTTCAGGAAGCTCGTTTTTAATCAGGAATACAGTCATCCACGTAAGCAGGCTTAGTATGGATGTAATGATGAATGGCAAAGACTGATTAATCTCCAGAAGCTTCGTCATTAGCGGACCAACCATGAAACCAAGACTGAAAAATAGTCCATAAATAGCGATATTCCTTCCGCGCTTTGCTGAAGGGGAAATAGCGGTAATCCATGTCTGGGTAGCAAAGTGAAGGGTATGATCACCGATTCCGATGAAAAAACGCAGAGCAAACCAAAACCAGAATGATTTCCAGACCGGAAATAAGGCAAGTGAAAGAATTACAGTTATTCCGCCAAACAATATTAATGGCTTATAGCCATATTTGCGGAGAGGTGCTTCCATAAAAGGAGAAATTAAAAGAATCCCAATATAAAGTGACGCAGCATGAAATCCATTTAAGGAAGAGCTAATTCCGTCATTTTCGAAAATAATTGCGATAATTGGCAGAAGCATTCCTTGAGAAAATCCAGATATGCCGACCATACAAATTAGAACACTAATAAGCAGCTTTTGATTCATAAGTTTTCGTCTCCTAAGATATGTATACCTTGTTGATGTTACATCCAGGGGAGAGGGTTAAGCAATAAAAATTTGGGTAAATGTTGACAAGAAGAGAATATCGTTAATAAATCCCTTTTTCATTTCGGGAAAATTATGTATGATAATTTTTGTTACATATTAAATTGCATATAGGATTGTGAGGAGAAATATCGTGGATAAAATATTTTTGGGGCTCGTTCTCTTAGGTGTCCCTTTATCAGTTATAGGTTCTTTGATGCATTGGCCGAGTGTAATCATGTTTATCGTGTATTGTTTAACAATTATAGCGCTCGCAGGTTTTATGGGCCGGGCAACGGAAAGTCTAGCGATTGTGATGGGCCCAAGGATTGGTGGACTGTTGAACGCAACCTTTGGTAATGCAGTGGAACTGATTATTTCCATTTTTTCATTAAAGGCAGGGCTAGTGGGTGTCGTATTAGCCTCCTTAACTGGATCGGTATTAGGAAACTTATTGTTGGTGGCAGGACTTTCCTTTTTTATTGGGGGGACGAGGTACAAACGGCAGAAATTTAATGTGTTCGATGCAAGGCATAACGCTGGTCTGCTAATCTTCGCCGTTATTGTTGCTTTCGTGATACCGGAAGTGTTCACTCAAAACATGAGCGAATCAAGTACAATGTCGTTAAGTGTCGGAATTTCCATTATTTTAATCTTATTATACTTAGCGGCATTATTCTTTAAATTAGTTACTCATCGCGGGGTTTATCAGCATGCGGAAAAAAGAGAAGCCCATGAGGAACATGAAGAGGAAATACCGGAATGGAGCAAGAAAAAGGCCATTACAATTCTTGCAGTTGCTACATTGGCTGTTGCTTACGTATCGGAAAAACTTGTTCATACTTTCAGTGAAGTCGGGGAGACGTTCGGGTGGACAGAGTTATTTATCGGGGTCATTATCGTTGCCATCGTAGGTAACGCGGCTGAACATGCATCAGCCGTTATTATGGCATATAAAAATAAAATGGATGTCGCTGTTGAGATTGCAGTCGGTTCTACGCTGCAAGTAGCGATGTTCGTTGCTCCTGTCCTAGTGTTGATATCATTAATGTATCCAACACATATGCCGCTTGTTTTCACATTGCCTGAGTTGATTTCTATGGTTACGGCTGTCTTTCTGATGATTATGATTTCGAATGACGGGGAAACGAACTGGTTTGAAGGGCTTACCCTGTTGGCTGCTTACTTTATTATGGGGATTGGATTTTACTTATTATAAGAGTGTCAGGCCTTCCAAATCGGGAGGTCTTTCTTTATGAGAAATGCGGATACATAAAAATGACTCTGCCCAGGTTATTTAGCAGAGTCATTTCTATATTAGTAAATTACCATTCATAAATTAATCCAAAATTTTTCATCATGCTTCTGTTAAAGTTGAGAAATAATTCTAGAGTGTTACACCATCCTTTTACATCAAATTTAAGTAAGTGGCGAATTCGTTTTTCTGTCATCCTTGAAAAGGGTGTTTTAGATCGATAAGCATACCTCCTGAACGTTTATTAGGTATGAACGATTTCGCCTCCTTTTTATAATGTAAGTTAAGTATAACCGATTTATATAAAAAAGTAAATATTCTGAACTTTACAAATTTATTACAAAATCAACATGTTATTGAAATGTATAGAATGTTGAGGAAAAACAAAATCTATAAACAAAATGATTGAACCTTTTAAAGGAGTGCTACAGCATGAGACGACTTATTCTTATTACAGTGTTTGCCCTAACTGCCTTTATTCAGGCGAATGTAAGTTTTGCAGCCCCTATATCAGCCGGAGATAAAACAACTCCGAACAAGGTGAATATCCCACCTTCCGTATTAAATATTGCGAAGGAGAATACGTATCCGAACTCGACTCAGGATCTTCCAATGCTGCAGCCGAGTGAGTTTGCTAAACAGTTGATTGATTCATCGGATATTAAGATTGAAAATCCAGAACTCATTCATATGTTGAATGAATCAGCAATTGCAAAAGCACCGCTTGCTTTTGGTTACAGGGCGACCATTTACCTTGGCCATTGGGCGTTGAATTACGAGTCTTCCGAGACGGCCCCCAATTGGGAATATCAAAAGATCAATATGAATTACTATGATAATCGCGGCGGTGATGTTCCATACAGAATCCGTTATGTCCAAGAAAACCAAAAGGCAGTGAGTGGTGGACTAACAGCGAAAATTCCTAAGGCCGAGGATGTTAAAAAGATGATGCTATTAAAAGCTACGGAAAAGACCCATTTGCCACTCGCTTTTGAAACGATTGTTGGAGCTGGTACGAAAAAAGATGAAGTATACAATGTTGCTTCAAATCGGATTGGTTATTTATCTAGCTATGCTTCTGCCGTCAATGAAAAAGGTAAGGTCACCTATGGAGAAGTATATTTGAACCTTAAAGGAAATAAACGCTCGATTACGATTAAAAATATTACCTCGCAAGGCATAGGAGCTTGGATACCAGTTCAGGACCATGTTTCCTTCAGCTTTACTGTTTCGCAACAGCCACGGTAATGAAGGTGAAGTAAAAAAACTCGCCTGATTGGCGAGTTTTTTTCTCATATATTAGACTTTCTTACGCTGAAGTCTTCTTTAGGGTAATATGCATTTTTGACAAGAACATTCGGACCGAGACATTTAACCGACGAACAGTGGCAGTTTAATTCATTGGCCAGCTTCGAATTCATCCATGTTTCATAGGATTCGGCTAACGGCTGATCAATGATATTTCCCAAAGTGGGTGCATCCCCAAAATCGGTAACAATGACTTCTCCGGTAAAAATATTGACATTCAAACGAGAGCGTCCATCAGGGTCATTCCGAACTGTCACTTTTTTAGCACTGTAAAGCCGCTGAAGCAGCTCTAATTCTTCTTTGTTGTTGTTACATGGATAGAATGGGAGCGTTCCGAAAAGCATCCATACATTTTCATCCCGAATATCAAGTAGATGATGAATCGCCTCGCGCATGTTCTCCAATGATAACGTTTCAAGTGCTGAGGCGAAATCACTTGGGTACATCGGATGTATTTCATGGCGCTGACATCCCATTTCATCGACAATCTGTCTGTGGATATGCTCAAGATGCGGCAAGGTGCGTTTATTAAGCATCGTTTCTGCAGAAACTAGTACACCTGCTTTTGTCAGGGCACGGGAATTTTTAATCATTTTATCAAATAATTTTTTTCGTTGCTCGCGCGAAGGTTTGCGGTCCATCATGGCAAAACCGATATCGATGAATTCATCGATCGTTCCCCAGTTATGGGAAATATGAAGAACATCCAAATAGGGTATGATTTCCTCATACCGTTCCAAGTCAAGGGTCAAGTTAGAATTGATTTGGGTACGAACTCCACGGTTACGAGCATATTTTAATAAAGGTAAAACATAATTTTTCACTTGTTTTTTAGAAAGCATTGGTTCACCGCCAGTTATACTTAGCGAGCGAAGCAATGGTATCTCATCGAGGCGCTGAATTATTAATTCTAAAGGAAGAGCATCCGGGTCTTTTGGCTGAAGTGTGTAACCGACAGCACAATGTTCGCAACGCATATTGCAAAGGGTAGTGGTTGTGAATTCGACATTGGTAAGACTGAGCTTTCCGTATTGTTCAACGTCCATATATGCTTCCCAAGGATCATACTTGGGTGTGATTGGTGTTAAAAGATCTTGCTTGATCATAGACATGTTTAAAACTCCTTACGTAATAATGCACTAACCCATTATGAACAATGGGCACAAAAATTGTCAAATGGCGGAGAGCTTCATTTTAGCTTGCCATTGCACTTTCAAGAGGATTTCGTTACGATGGAAGAAGAACGGAAGGAGAGTGCCTCATGGGAAAAACCATTACAGGTAAAAACGAACAATTAACATACTTAAAAGAACGCCTCACGATGTTCATGGAGGTTCTTGACCATATTGAACCAGAAAATACAGAATTAGAAGATATTGATCGCTTAATCGGTATGCTTGATGATTTGGAAGTTAAAGTAGAACAATTTAAAACGCGCAAAGAAGGATAATATCTGTACGATAGTATGATTTTTTTATAATTAATATTCGTAAAGGGATGACGCTATTTACTCGTCATCCCTTTATATATGTAATGAAGAAAAATGGTTATTCAGTATTAGGTAATGATTGGGAATATTTTTTTTGCTTTATGCTAATCTTAGCGCCCCTGATTATTTCTCTTTACACCGATTTCCATTAAGAAAATTAATTACTTGTTTTCGAAAGATTATGTTAGATGTATAATAAAACGGGTGTTGTATCATTCGCTCTTAATAGAGAAGCGGTGAATGATTAAATCTAGGGGAAATAAGAGGGGGAAGAGAAATTTGGATATTCAAAAATTCCAAGAAAGTATGTACAGTCTTATCGTTGAAACTTCAACGAATCTTCCAAAGGATGTTCGTCGTGCGGTCAAAAGTGCGAAACAACGTGAAAATGCAGGTACGCGTTCAGCGTTGAGCCTAACAACAATCACGAATAATATTACAATGGCTGACGACAATGTATCACCGATTTGTCAGGATACAGGTCTGCCGACATTTAAAATTAAAACTCCAGTTGGTGTGAACCAACTTGAAATAAAAGAAGCAATTCGAAATGCAATCATTTTAGCAACAAAAGGCGGAAAGCTTCGTCCAAACGCAGTTGACTCTTTGTCAGGTGAAAACAGTGGGGATAACCTTGGGGAAGGTCTTCCTGTCATGAAATTCGATCAATGGGAAAAAGATTACATTGATGTGCGTCTTATATTAAAAGGCGGCGGCTGTGAAAATAAAAATATTCAATACAGTCTTCCGATGGAGATTGAAGGATTAGGTAAAGCCGGCCGTGATTTAGACGGAATCCGTAAATGTGTTCTTCATTCCGTATACCAAGCGCAAGGACAAGGCTGTAGCGCAGGGTTCATCGGCGTTGGTATCGGGGGAGACCGTTCATCCGGATATGATTTGGCTAAGGCTCAACTTTTCCGCAGTAACGAAGATGTAAATCCGAATGAGGATCTTCGTAAACTAGAAGAGTATATCATGGAGACGGCAAATGAATTGGGAATTGGCACAATGGGCTTTGGCGGCGAAACAACACTGCTTGGCTGTAAAATTGGTGTCATGCACCGTATTCCGGCAAGCTTTTTCGTATCGGTTGCTTATAACTGTTGGGCTTTCCGTCGCTTAGGTGTGAAAGTGAGCCCAGAAACAGGAGAAATCAATGAATGGCTATATCAAGATGGCGAGAAAATTGACTTTGCTCTAGAAGCAGAAAAAGCAGCGAAAGAAGAAGTAGCCGCAGCAATAGAAGCTGAAGTTGAAGCACCGCGTGAAATCATCCTTCAGGCACCAATTACGGAAGAACAAATCCGTGAGCTGAAAGTTGGTGACGTAGTCCGGATTAACGGAAGAATGTATACTGGCCGTGACGCGATACACAAGCACTTGTCTGAAAACCCTGCACCAATTGACCTTGATGGACAGATTATCTATCATTGTGGGCCGGTTATGCTTAAGGACGAAGAAGGTAAATGGCACGTGAAAGCTGCAGGTCCGACAACTAGTATTCGTGAAGAACCATACCAAGGCGATATCATGAAAAGATTTGGCATTCGCGCTGTTATCGGTAAAGGCGGAATGGGTCCAAAAACACTAGAAGCACTAAGCGAACACGGTGGTGTTTATTTAAACGCGATCGGTGGCGCAGCTCAATATTATGCAGACTGCATTAAATCAGTCGAAGGTGTGAACTTCACTGAATTTGGTATTCCTGAAGCAATGTGGCACCTGAAAGTTGAAGGATTTACCGCAGTTGTTACCATGGATTCACATGGAAACAGCCTGCATAAAGACGTACAGCAATCTTCATTAGAAAAACTGTCACAATTCAAAGAACCTGTATTTAAATAAGATGTATGCAAAAGACGCTCACCAATTCGGTTGAGCGTCTTTTTACCTTACTCTTCTATTTTCGGCAATGGATCAATCCTTTTTGAATCCCCTAAATTCAATCCACTTTTCACAAAATAAACAAACAGCCCCGCACCTAATCCCAGACAACCAATAAAGCCTAACGTAATCACCCATTCCAGCATTGTATACGCCCCCTTGCTAATGTATATGAAAAAAAAGGCTATTATTGCCTTAAAAAAGTACAATCTTTTTGCACCTTTGCTCATACATTAGAAGAGAAAGGGGGGAGTAAAATGCAAAATAGCATCTTATTGTTCTTTGTCGCAATGTTAACAGGTTTTGCTTTCATCCATCTTCCTGTGGCAGGCACGATTTTCTCCGGACTTGAACCAACTTTAGACGTAATTGGAATTGTAACCGTTATCGTTTTTGCCATCGTCATCATTTGGAAGGCGGTACAGGCGTTATTTAAAGGGTAAATAGATAGGGGGCCAATCCTTTTAGGAGGATAGGCCTTTTTTGCGTGGAATTCGTCCGTAACCGGGGACAATTTGGCCTATAGAACAAAAATTCGGCCGTCATCGGCAAAAATTCGTCCTACAGTAAGAGAAATCGTCCGTAACCGTCAATAATTCGACCTACAGAAAGATAATTCGACCGTCACCGGCAAAAATTCGACCTACAGAACAATAATTCGACCTACAGAAAGATAATTCGTCCGTCACCGCAAAAATTCGACCTACAGAACAAAAATTCGACCGTCACCACGAAAAATTCGACCTACGACAATATCATGCATATAAATCTTCATGTTCCAAACACTAAGAAAAAAAGAACATGGGGGATAATCCAATGAAAAAAATGGCGATTCTATCCGTTTTTATATGCTTAATCTGCTCTTTAGCAAGTCCGGCTTTTGCGGAGTCCTATAATTGGGGCTTCAATAAAGGGAAAAACGGAACTCCTGCCGATGCAGGAAAAAACTTCAATGAAATGCTGCCTAAATATGAAGCAATTTATAAAGGTGACACAACGAAAAAAAACATATATTTAACGTTTGATAATGGTTATGAAAATGGATATACGGCACATATCTTAGATGTGTTAAAAAAACATAAGGCCCCAGGAACTTTTTTCGTCACTGGTCATTATTTAAAAACCGCACCGGAGCTTGTTGTCCGTATGGCGAATGAAGGTCATATCGTCGGAAACCATTCCTGGAATCACCCTGATATGACCAGTGTGACGGATGAAGTCATTCGCACGGAACTGCAACGGGTTAAAAAAGCAACTGAAAAATTAACGGGCCAACAGGGGATGAACTACCTAAGGCCGCCGCGTGGTGTATTCAATGAGAGAACAATGAAAGTCGCACAAAAAGAAGGATATTACCACATTTTCTGGTCGCTTGCTTATAAAGACTGGGTCGTTGACCAACAAAAGGGTGCAGCTTACGCTCATGATGAAGTGCTTAAACAGATTCATCCAGGGGCGATTTTATTACTGCATACTGTTTCAAAAGATAATGCAGAGGCGCTTGACTCGATTTTGACTGATCTTGAAAAACAAGGATACAAATTCAGCAGTCTGGATGAATTAATGATTGAAAAACACCTGCCAAATCGAATGCTTTATTAAAATAAAAAGCGGAACCTGAAGTGAGATTACAGGTCCCGCTTTTTTCCATTCTCCTCATTTTTAAGTAATATTTCAGGAAACATGCTATAATACGTGGAAAACTGCTAAAGGATGGATCGCTTGTGTGGACGGAAAAATTACAGGTCCAGGGACCATATAATTTCGACCTTGTTCTCGAACGATTATCGTTAGACCCACTTCAAGTAGTTGATTTTACTAACAGAACGGTAAAAGTTCCGCTTTATATAGAAAAAGAACCAGTCGTTTTGCATGTTCAGGCAATAGGAAACATCGAAGAACCGACCTTTATCATTAAAGGTCAATCAGAGGAATACAAGTCTAAAGCAATCGAACTGTTAAAAAAGGTTTTTCATTGGCATCAGCCATTAGAAGGCGTTTCCCAGCATTTCCGAGAATCTGATTTGAGGGGAATCTTTGAAGAGCACCGCGGTACAGCCATAGTCTTGGACTTCGATTATTACAGTTGCCTCGTCAAATGCATCATACATCAGCAATTAAACTTGTCTTTTGCGCATATACTCACGGAGCGGTTCGTGAAAACATTTGGCTACCAGATAGATGGTGTGTGGTTTTATCCAACACCAGAAACGACCTCACAACTTCAGGTGGAACAGTTAAGAGCCATTCAATTCAGTGGCCGAAAAGCTGAATACGTCATCGGACTATCCCAGCAAATCACTCATGGCCATCTTAATCTTGATCTGTTGTCAGAGCTATCCGATCAAGAGGTTATGGATATACTAATAAAAATACGCGGAATCGGTAGATGGACGGCTGAAAACTTCCTGCTTTTTGGACTCGGAAGGCCGAACCTTTTTCCAAAAGCCGATATTGGCATTCAAAACGCCATAAAACTTTTATACGGCTTACCGCAGAAGCCAACCCAAGAAGAAATGGAATCCTACAGTGCAAAATGGTCTCCATATCTAAGCTACGCTTCCCTCTATTTGTGGAGAAGCATCGAAAAACGGAGTGAAAAGAAATGACAAACATGCAAGATACAACACTAGAAGTAAATCAAACCCTTCCATTAACCATTAAACGGCTTGGCATAAACGGAGAGGGAGTCGGCTACTTTAAAAAGAAAGTCGTATTCGTCCCAGGAGCATTACCAGGTGAAGAAATTGTAGCTTTAATAACAAAAGTGCAGCCAAACTTTTCTGAAGCAAAAATAAAAACCATCCGGAAAGAATCGCCACACCGCATTGCCGCACCATGCCCAATCTACGCAGAATGCGGTGGCTGTCAACTACAGCATTTAAGCTATAGTCAACAGCTTATTGAAAAACGCGATATCGTCATTCAAGCGATGGAACGTCATACGAAATTCCCGATTTCTTCATTAAATATACAAGAAACAATCGGCATGGAAGATCCATGGAACTATCGCAACAAAAGTCAGTACCAAGTCGGTCAGAAAGATGGCAAATTGATTGCCGGTCTTTACGGTTTGAACTCCCATAACTTGATCGATATTCCCAACTGTCTTGTCCAACACAAGGCTACTAATAAAGTAACCCGTACGGTGAAGAAGATACTAAAGAACCTGAATATCTCGATCTATAATGAAAGAAAGAGAAAAGGTGTGATCCGAACAGTCATTACAAGAGTTGGCTTTGAAACAGGCGAAGTACAGGTGGTCTTAGTTACAGGAGCGGAAGAAATTCCACAAAAAGATCAATTGCTTAAGCAAATTCGTGACCAACTGCCGGAAGTGAAATCGGTCGTTCAAAATATTAATAACCAAAACACATCACTTATTTTTGGCGAAAAGACGATCCATCTGGCTGGCGAAAAAGTCATCAACGAAACATTGGGTGATCTATCGTACGAACTATCGGCCCGTACTTTTTTCCAACTTAATCCAGTTCAAACAGTCCGCATGTATGACGAAGTGAAAAAAGCGGCAGCCCTAACCGGTACCGAAAAAGTCGTTGACGCGTATTGCGGCGTAGGAACCATCGGACTTTGGTTATCGGAAGATGCAAAAGAGGTTCGCGGAATGGACGTCATCAAAGAATCCATTGAAGACGCCAAGAAAAACGCCATAAAACACAAACGTACCAACATGCACTACGAAACAGGAAAAGCCGAAAACATCCTGCCGCGCTGGAACAAAGAAGGATGGAAACCGGACGTATTAGTCGCCGACCCACCAAGAACTGGCCTGGACCAATCCTTACTGCAAACTATCCTAAAGGTCAAACCAAAAACCATTGTGTATGTATCATGTAACCCATCCACATTGGCAAAAGACCTACAAGAATTGAGCGCTTTATATAACGTAGAATCCATGCAGCCTGTGGACATGTTCCCGCAGACGAGTCATGTTGAAGTTGTGACGAAGTTGAAAAGGAAAGAATAAGCAGAAGGATCCGAGAATCTGTAAAAGGTTCTCGGATTTTCATCTGCGTTTATTTCAATCCATTTGTGAAATAATGAAGGTACTGTAAAAAATAAGAAATATACAGGAGGTTTATGGATGCATAATCATGATATTTTAATTCGATTAAGATATGCGCTGGATATAAAAAATAAAGATATGGTAGAGATATTTAAACTTGGGGATATTGAAGTAACAAGAGAAGAAGTCATGCAGATGCTCACAAAACCAAAAGACGGTTTCTATGATGAATACGACGACGATGATATGGATGATGAAGGTATAAAATGTAACAATACGATGTTGGAATCTTTTTTAAATGGCTTGATCATTTTTAAAAGAGGGAAACAAGAACCAAAACCCGGCCAGCCAGAAAACCCGGCACCTACTGCAAAGAATAAGGAAAGCATGAATAATATTCTGCTAAAGAAATTGAAAATTGCGCTGACATTAACAAGCGAGGATATGATTGATATCCTGGATGAAGCAGGAGTCATGATAACTAAAGGAGAATTAAGCGCCATCTTAAGAAAAGTTGGTCATAGAAATTATAAAGAGTGCGGGGATAAATTCGCCAGGAATTTCTTAAAAGGGTTAGCTTATAAATATAGGGGATAAGGGAGCAGTAAAGTAGTTGAACTAAAACTACTATATGAATGAGATGCTCATACCAATGCTCAATTTTTTTGGAAAGTTACTTAACCGTTAATAAGAAATAAAAGAATCCTAATTTCTCATTTATGACCCTGAGAAAATTAGGATTTTTTGCAAACTTCACCAAAATCCAATGTTCCGCCACATACGCTCTACACATGTTGAAGTAGTAACAAAATTAGTTTTAAAATAAAATAGTAGACACTAATTAAAGTTGTGCATAAAGTGTGGACAAAGGAAGGAGAGAAGAAGGAGAAATCCCAATCCCTCAAGCCTTTCTCCTATCCTTGTGCATAACTTTTTTTAGAGGGGAGAAAGAACGACCTTATATATTATGGAGAAAAATGAAGAACAGCAATGAGGGTGTTTCATTGTAAAAAGCCCATTCTATTGAAACTTTTTTTAGTATACGTTTCAATACCAGTTTCTAATTACCATCAGATAGACAAGATTAGGAAAAACATCCATTAATATTATTTAAAGAAAATAATATATATTCAAAAAATTCATATTATAATACTTTATACTTATGCTATATTATAGGGAGAATTATTAATTATCACGTATAATTTAAGAATTGGAGTGATTTGAATGAAGAAACTTGGTTTATTTAGTATGTTTTTGATTCTTACTATCATTATCTCAGCTTGTGGAAGCAATGATGAAAAAAATGCAGGTGAGAAAGAGAAAAGTCAAAAGGTATATAAAGTTGGTGTGGATACGACATATCCTCCCTTTGAATTTAAAGAGGGAAACGACTATAAAGGTATTGATATTGAATTAATCAATGCAATAGCAAAAGACCAGGATTTTAAAATCAAATTTTCTCCAATGGATTTCGGTGGAATTATTCCAGCGATGCAAGCCAATCAGCTTGATGTCGCTATTGCAGGAATGAGCATTACAGAGGAAAGAAAAAAGGTAGTAGATTTCTCAACGCCGTATTTTGATGCAGGATTAACAGTGGTTGTTAAAAAAGATAATACAAGTACTAAATCAGTCGATGACCTTAAAGGAAAGACCATAGCAGTGAAAAAAGGGACAACCGGTGCTAAATATGCACAGGATAATTCCAAGAAACTAGGAATTAAAGTTGTTCAATTTAATGATAGTCCAGCTATGTTCCAGGAAGTAGCAAACGGTAATGCCGAAGCACTTATAGAAGATTATCCTGTTATCTCCTATGCAATTGCTCAAAAAGACCTTGGGTTAAAAATCGTAGGTGATCGTTTGAATGGAGATCAGTATGGAATTGCTGTATTGAAAGGGCAAAACCAGGATTTATTGAAAAAAATAAATGACGGTCTTGCTAATCTTAAAAAAGATGGAACATACGATGAAATATTAAAAACTTATCTTGGTGAATAGATTTATGCTTATTAGGCGCGCTTAAAGCGCGCTTTCTTTTTCTAAGGGGTGAATAGAATGGATATAATTGTTGCGGCATTGCCTATTTTATTAAAAGGACTTCAGGTGACACTTTATATCTTTGTAATTGCCATTATCCTAGGTTTTTTGATTGGTTTAGTGGTGGCCTTGCTGCGACTTGCTCCTATCAAGATCTTGAACTGGATTGCAAAGGTTTATGTAGATGCGATACGAGGAACGCCGTTTATTGTGCAATTGTTTTTTATATATTTCGGTGTGAATTCACTGAATTTGATTTCTTTAAACAGTACTACAGCTGGAATAATTACCGTTGCCATCAATGCAGGGGCCTATTTTGCTGAGATAATAAGAGCGGGAATTCAATCCATCGATAAAGGACAAACAGAAGCGGCAAGATCAATCGGATTCACTGGTACTCAAACAATGCGATATGTAGTACTGCCACAAGCCTTTAGAAGGATGCTTCCTACCATTACGAACCAATCGATCATTAGTCTAAAAGATACATCTCTATTATCCGTTATCGGTATAGCGGATTTAACACAGCAAGGGCAGATTCAGGCTTCGGCAACCTTTGAAGCGTTCAAGATTTGGCTTGTTGTTGGTGTAATTTACTTTATCATCATCTATTTGTTAACCCTTATTGCTAACTTCATAGAAAGGAGGGTACAAGTTCGATGAGCATCATTACTGTAAAAAACCTGAGAAAATCATTTGGAACTGTCGAGGTTTTAAAAGATATTAATGCAGAAATAAAAGAAAAGGAAGTAATTTGTGTAATAGGACCTTCTGGATCTGGAAAGAGTACATTTCTGCGCTGCCTGAATCTTCTTGAGGAAGTTACGGGCGGTGAGGTGGTCATTAACGGACATGATATTACTGACCCTAAAGCGAAAATCAATATCAACAAAGTTAGACAAGAGGTTGGAATGGTTTTTCAACATTTCAATCTATTCCCTCATAAAACCGTGTTGGAAAACATAACGTTGGGGCCTATTAAAATTCGTGCCACCGATAAAGCTGAAGCGGGAAGATTAGCGCTTGAGTTACTGGATAAGGTTGGGTTAAGGGAAAAAGCAAATAGCTATCCAGGAGAACTATCCGGAGGACAAAAACAACGGGTTGCCATCGCAAGGGCATTGGCCATGAATCCGAAGATTATGCTATTTGACGAGCCGACTTCTGCACTTGACCCTGAAATGGTCGGAGATGTTTTAGAGGTAATGAAACAACTTGCTAAAGAAGGTATGACAATGGTCGTTGTTACCCATGAAATGGGCTTTGCCCGGGAAGTTGGAGATCGTGTCATATTCATGGACGGAGGGTATATTGTAGAAGAAAATGAACCGAATGAATTATTCGGTAACCCTCAGCATGTTCGAACCAAAGCCTTCTTAAGTAAGGTGCTTTAGGAAGGTAGAGTGTGGGAATGAATGGCTAAAAGAGTGAATGCTTATCACTTAAGAGGCTTATAAAACTCACCGACGTAGAAGTTAAAATAAATTAAAGTTGTGCATAACGTGTGGACAAAGGAAAGAGAGAAAAAGGAGAAATCCTAATCCCTCAAGCCTATCTCCTATCCTTGTGCATAACTTTTTTTGTTTTAGAGGTAAAGGTTAATCGTGTTCCGCACCAAGCTTCAATCAGGCTAAACATTCATACAAAAAAGTAACCTATGCATTCAACACCTGCACAGGTTACTTCTCTAGTTACTGGGCCCCGTAACTAATCAAGTTCGTCATGATTCGATATCCTCCTGGTACCTGGCTTTGAATTTGCCGGTAGAGGACAAGGTTGGTGTAGAGATAGGTTCCTTTACCGTAATTGGCCATTAGGATTCCACCATCAAATGGTTCTTCATTTGGATCAGCCATGGAAATGAAAGTTTCAAATCGTTCGTCCCATTTCATTGGGAAGTACAATCCTCTTTCTTGAACCCAATTGTTCCAATCGTCCGTTGTTATTTTGTTTGGATAGTTGAAAAGCGCTGATTCTGGTTTCAATACGTTTACTGTGGCTTTTTCATCGGTTACTCTCCAGCGAATGGAGGGATTTCCGATTGTAAGTGGATATGGAGCAGTCGTCAGGGCATCCCATCCATCACCAGGTTTGTGGTATTGAACGACAAGGTGACCGCCGTTTTCTACGTATTGAAGTAAGCGCGCGTTATTTGTCTTTAGATCTTCTCGAGATAGATAAGCGCGTATACCTGTAACAATCGTGTCGTATTGGCTCAAATCACCTAATGCTAAATCATCAGCTGTTAGCTTTGTAATATTAAGACCTGCGTTGCTTAAGTAATCGGCTACTTTGTCAAATCCACTCTCAATGTAACCTACTTTTAGTGAAGCTGGCATTAAAAGCTCAAATGCAACGGTGTTGATTGCTGCTGGGTACTGGTAATAGAATGTTCCGATATGGTCATAGGTAATTTCTTGAATAGTAGAATCAAAGGTTTTTCCATTGACAGTAGCTTCTGCTTTTAGCTGATATTCACCATTTTGAATCGTCTTCGGTGGTATAAGGGTGAATTTTACTTGTTTTTCTTCTGATTTTTCATTAAATGATACGGTTGCTTTTGTAGGTAACACTTTCCAATTTTTAGGTATTTTTAAAGCGACGTTTGCTGATGTTTTTCCTTCTGTATAATTTTTTACAGTTACGGTTACTGGTATTTCTTCCTGTACATCTGCTGTGTTTACCACGATGTCTTCAGGTGAAAGGGTAAGACCCACATCAGGTAGGACAGCGATTGTTCCTTCCAATTCTTCTGTGATGGTAGTCTTGGTTTTACCGGATTCATATGAAATGTTGGTTGTAATGGCTGATTTGTCATAAGCATGGTAATAGGAAGCATCTTTTGGAACGTTAACCTGGTAGGTGATGGTCTCTGATTTATTTGGTGCTAGATTGATTGCTTTAGATTTTGTTTTAGCTTTCCATCCTTTAGGCACGTTCAATTTGGCAGAGAATTTTTTCAATGTTTGTTTTCCGGTATTCTTCACTGTTACGGTTACGTTCGTATTTTGACCTTTTGTAAGGATCGGAGAGGCTGATTTTGCTTGAACATATAGTCCTGAAGAGACATAACTAACGTTTTGTAATTGCTCTTCTTTTAATGAGAGCTTATGAAGCAAGTCGTTCTTCAACTCAGAGTTTAGCTTTGCCTTTTTAATTTGCGAAGTAAGTGAACGTACATGAGAAAGAGCTGTTTGGGATGTTGTGAAAACACGTTGATCATTCGGATAGGCCGCAACAACTGTGTTCAAATCCCGTTGTACATTTTTAAAATCAGATTTTAACTTTGAAGCTGAAACTGGGAGTTTATCAGCCCATTCGGTAAAATTATAAGGTACTCCTGCAAAAAGGTCTGACTGGCCTTTCGTATCAACGGCGCTTTGTTTCAAATCTAGATGAACCAGGCGAGGCGCTGCAGGGATATCAGAGCCCATTCCTTGGCTTTTATGCAGATAGCGGGATTGTTCTCCAAGCTGTGGATAAGTCATACCGTATATTGGATCATAGGTACCGATTTCAATGGATGTGGTGGCTTTATCTGCGGAGGAAACAGGTAAATATAATTTTTTCACTTGCCATACTGATAGACCTTGTTTCAATTGTTGTGGAAAAACAGATGGATCAGCCGCATCCTTAAAAGCACGTTCACTTAAGATTGTCATTGTACGATGATGTCCATGCTGGGTATCATCATTTTGGAAGGATGGCATCAATATATCAGGCTGATATGTTCGGATAAACCGGATAAGCCGTTCATACGTGAGTTCCTCGCCCCATTTTTCTAATGTTTCTTCTGGTGTTTTCGAGAAGCCAAAATCATAGATAGGATCAGAGGTTGTTTCACTGAGATGATAGGCTTTAACCCCGGTAATTTTTGCAGCTTCTATCATTTCTCTTGAACGGATAATTCCAAGAGCATTGTCCAGTTCATCCCCAATTTCATTTTGTCCGCCTTCACCACGGTTCGCAATTAGGCTGGAGGTCTTCACACCTAACCCTCTCGATAAATAGGCGAGAAAGTCGCTGCGCTCATCATCTGGATGGGCACCGCTGTTTAAGAATGTAACGGTTGTCTCGAGTGGCTTGACCGCATTCCATAACTCAACATTAGGTTTTTCCTTTTTTGCTGCGTTACCTGCGAGCGGCAATAGTGAAAAAACTAACAAAAGTGAAAGCAAAGGTACCAAAATTTTTTTCATGCCTTCCTTTAACCCCTTTCAAATTTAATAAAAATCCTAAGCTTTTTTGAAGACTATGAAAAGTATGTTAGTAATATTACCTAACTAACTTGATGAAAAAGCTTATCTAATAAATAACATAATAGGTTATAATTGTAAATGAACCGAAATAACTATTAAAAACAGAGTATTTGAAATAATCAAAAAATAACTTGTGCACTTTCTTGATTTAAGTTATATTTTTACTTAATTAGTAAGATTTACTAACTAAATAATGTAAGGCCGTGATGTGATGAGTTTTAAGCGAACACCCAATCATCAAAAATACGTAAATAAAAAAAGAATCATTCAATGCATCCAAGAATGTTCATCTATTTCAAGGGCTGAAATCGCTGTTAAGCTTCAGCTTAGTAAACCGACAGTTTCTCTTGTTGTAGATGAACTTATACAGGAGAAATGGGTATTTGAGAAAGGAATAGGAGAGTCCTCTTCTCAAGGAGGGAGGCGGCCAATCCAGCTCTTTTTCAATGAGCGAGCGGCATATATCATAGGAACCGATATTGGCGGAACAAAAGTGAAAATCGTTTTATGTGATTTAAGTGGCAACATCCTTGCTGATACTAGTTTTTCAACAAATATTTATCTACAATCAGGTCTTCTTAAACAAATGGCTATTGAAACAGATCGGTTAATTGCAAAGAATCAGATCGCGAAAGATAGGATTTTAGGGATGGGAGTTGGGATTCCTGGTATTACGCAAACAGCAAGTGGACTAGTAATTGAGGCACCGAGTTTAGGGTGGATTCAGTATCCATTTATAGCCGAAGCGAAACGGTATTTCGATTTCCCTATCTTTGTCGACAATGATGTGAATGCTGCTGCTCTAGGTGAACAGTGGCTAGGGAACGCACAGAATAAGCGAAATGTACTGTTTATTGCAGTTGGCACAGGGATAGGAAGCGGCATTATCTTGAATAACCAGTTATACAGAGGGGCATCGAGTGCAGCTGGAGAGATGGGATATATGGTAACTAATAAAGAGGATATGAAGCGTGAATTTAAGCCGATTTTCCACAGATATGGCTATTTAGAAAGTGTTGCAGGAGGAAAGTCCATTGGTGCTCATTTTACTAGAGCAGTTCTCAAGGATCCTCATCATTCTTTTTTTGAACGGGCCCAGTCTTCTGAACTATCAGGTGAAGATGCTTTTTTGTTCGCAAAAAAAGGAGATTCGACAGCTATAGCTGTCATTAATGACGCCATCGAACATTTAGCCTACGGAATTGTCAATGCAGCTAGCTTGCTAAATCCAGAGGTCATTATTTTAGGAGGTGGTGTATTAAATTCATCTGAATACATTTTACCTAGAATTCGGGAGATTGTTGATCGATATCTTCCAAGTTTAGTAGAAATGAATACTTCACAACTGGGAGAAAACGCAGGAGTTTTGGGAGCGGTTTCCCTATTTTTAAGAGAACATGATAGCATTTTGAATTTTCATAATGAGGGGGATTATTAATGAAAAATAAGAAAAAGTCGTTTGTTTCAGTGCTAACTTTATCGGCAGCTTTATTGATTTCTGGATGTAGCAGTACAGATACAAAAACGAATTCGAATGCAGGCGGTGCCAAAGAAGAAAAAAGTGAATTAGAAGATAAGATTGTTGTTTATTCGCCGCATGGAAAAGATATTTTATCAAAATTCGAGACTCAGTTTGAAGAAAAATATAGCATTGATGTTGAGTGGCTTGACATGGGGTCCCAGGAAATCCTTGATCGTGTTCGATCAGAGAAAACTAATCCGCAGGCAGATGTTTGGTGGGGAGCACCTTCCACGAACTTTAACCAAGCAAAGGATGATGGACTGCTAGCTGCTTACCAACCTACCTATTCTGATAGTCTTGATGAAGGGTTCCACGATCCAGAATGGTATTGGACGGGAACGAGCCAGACTCCAGAAGTCATCATGTATAACAGCAAGGAACTATCAAAAGACGAAGTCCCAAAAGATTGGGATGAGCTGCTTGACCCGAAATGGAAAGATGAAATTATCATTCGCTATCCGCTAGCATCTGGAACGATGAGGACGATTTTTTCTTCGATGATTTATCGCACGTATAAGGATACAAATGATCCTCAAGAGGGCTATGATTGGTTAACGAAGCTCGACCAAAATACAAAAGAATATTCAGCCAACCCGGAAATGATGTATAACAAAGTAGCCAAAGGAGAGGGTTCACTATCTGTTTGGGCAATGCCGGACGTTGTCATGCTGAAAGAAAATAAAAACTATCCGTTTGAGTTTGTTATTCCAGAAAGCGGAACACCGGTGTTGACAGAAGGAATTGCCATTGTTGAAGGTGCCAAGCATCCAAAAGCAGCTGAAGCGTTTTATGAGTTTGTGAACTCACCAGAAGCTGCGAAAATTTTAGCTGAAGAATTTTACCGGATTCCGACAAGAAGTGATGTGACAGATTTACCTGAATGGATCACGGAAACAGATATTAAAACGATGGATATTGATTGGGATGTTTTCCAAGAAAAAGGTGACGAGTGGATGAAATATTGGGACGAAAATATTAAAAGTGGAGATAAAGAAATTAAAGAATAAGGAAGTGTCGTTGGGATGGCGTCAATAAAAATAGAGAATGTCCAAAAAGCCTTCGGAAAAACGATAGCTATCGATCATTTAAATCTGGAAATCAAAGACGGTGAGTTTTTTACCTTTTTAGGTCCAAGTGGCTGCGGTAAAACGACAACCCTTCGGATGATTGCTGGGTTTTATTATCCAACAAAGGGTGTCGTCCGATTTGGCGACAAAGATATGACGCGAGTACCTCCGGAGAAAAGAAATACTGGCATGGTTTTTCAAAACTATGCCCTTTTTCCTCACATGACGGTTTTTGAAAATGTAGCCTTTGGATTGCGCGTGAGAAAAGTTTCTTCAAGCGATTTAAAGGGGAAAGTGCTGGATGCACTTCGCAAAGTCAGGCTGGAGAACTACTCGGATCGTCAAGTGAGCCAGTTAAGCGGAGGACAGCAGCAGCGTGTAGCCCTTGCGAGAGCACTTGTTATTGAACCGGAAATATTACTGTTGGATGAACCATTAAGCAATTTGGATGCCAAGCTTCGTGATGAAATGAGAGCAGAAATCTTAAGACTGCAGCGTGATTATAAGATTACCACCATTTATGTCACACATGATCAGGCAGAGGCATTATCGATGAGTGATCGGATCGCCGTGTTCAATTTTGGGGTATGTCACCAGGTCGGGACTCCAGCAGAAATTTATAATCAGCCCGCTAATGATTTCGTGGCGAGTTTTATTGGTGAGATTAATCTATTGTCCGTTCAAGTGAAGAACGTTCAACAAGAGAATATAGTGGTTACCCTAGAAAACGGTGAAGAACCGGTAAAATTACTTGTACATAATCACACTAATGAAGGAGAGTTAATTCAACAGAATGAAAAGAACCTTGCAGTTTCGATTCGTCCTGAAGCAATCCGTATTCTTGATAAGGTCAAAGAAGGAACAAATATCTTAAAAGGAAAAATAGAATCTGTCCAATTCTTTGGATCTGTTGTGAATGTAATGGTGGGTGTTCATAACGTGTTACTGAGGGTGGACGTGTTAAACACGCATGAATTCGGATACTTTTATCAAGGGAAGGAAGTGTATGTACAACTTCCGGAGAAACAGCTGCGCCTCATCCCGGTCATAAGCGGTGATGCTCCATGATTAAAAATCGTGATACAAGGTTGACGATTTGGCTTCTTATACCAGTTGTATTAGTGCTCGTAGCGTATGTTCTCTATCCATCATTGAGAACCTTTTTTGAAAGTTTGCAAAAAGACGGATCGATAACTTTCGGAAATTATCAGGATTTTTTCGTGCAGGAATCGAAAACGAACTTAGAGGCTCTATGGAACTCTGTTTATATATCAATTTTAAGTGTATTGGCTAGTGCCTTGATTGGTATTCCGCTTGCCATTATTTTTAACCGTTACGATTTTCCAGGCAGAAGCTTCTTTTCAACTGCAGCGATTTTGCCGATTGTTCTTCCATCATTAGTAGGGGTTATGGCCTTTATGTTTTTATATGGAGAATCAGGATTAATTCCAAATGCTATTAAGGATTTGTTTGGTCTTGATAAAGTTCCTTTTAAAATTGGCGGGGTTTCGGGAATCCTGATCGTGCATGCCTATACGATGTATGTATATTTTTATATGACCGTATCCGCTGCGATCAATAAAATTGATCCGTCTCTAGAAGAAGCTGCTTATAACTTAGGAGCGAATAAATTCAAGGTATTTTGGAATGTGACATTTCCATTATTAACACCTGCCATCGTTGCCGCTTCTTTACTTGTATTCATGATTTCAATGGCTTCATTCAGTGCCCCGTTTTTATTAGCTGGTGGGTACCGAGTGTTGAGCTTGCAAATATATTTTTCGAAAATTAATGGTGATATGGAAATTGCTGCTACTCAATCTGTAATTCTTTCCATTGTTTCGATTTCATTTCTATTATTCATGCGTTGGTATCAGAATAGGAAAGATTACCGCATGGCTTCAAAAGGAATCGGGGCACACAGGAGTGAAGTGAAAAATCCGCTTATGAAGTGGGTGATGGTGGTAACGGGTATCATCGGCGTACTTATTCTGCTTTTACCGCACTTTACGATTCTATTGCTTTCACTTGTACCGGATGGAACCTGGACGTTTCAAACGTATCCAACAGTATTTAATGTGGAAAATTACCGGCTTTTGTTTGAAGACCCTAATATTTTTAAACCGTTACGAAATAGTTTACTAATGGCTGTTATTGCCACACTAGCAAATTTGGTGTTTGGGGTCATAGCGTCCTATGTTCTTGTCAAACGGAAATTCATTGGGAAAAGCTTTATTGATATTCTAGTCATGATTCCATGGGCCTTGCCTGCAACGGTTATTGGGATGAACTTGATATTTGCATTTAATGAACCTAGCGTTTTTTCTTTCGGTCAGATATTAGTAGGAACATTTTGGATTCTGCCCCTTGCCTATTTCGTTAGACATATTCCGCTTGTTGTCCGCTCAACTAACGCCGTTCTAGAGCAGCTTGATGACTCGATTGAGGAAGCAGCAAGAAACTTGGGGGCAAAGTGGTTTTATACCTTCAGAAAGGTCATTTTACCGATTATTATGCCTGGCGTTTTATCAGGGACATTATTAGCCTTTATCGAGTCTGTAGGAGAATTCCCAACCTCAGTCCTATTGTATACGATTTCTAACAGACCTATATCTATTGAAATTATGAATCAGCTTCGGATGTTCAATATGGGGCAGGCAGCTGCTTATGGGATGATTCAAATCACGCTGATTGTTATTGTTCTTTTTATTTCGAATAAGTTTTTTGGAATCAAAGCAGAAAAAGCCTTATAAATCGGGGGTAAAAAGATGAGTAAGCTGGATGAATTTATCAAAAATGAAGGTAGTGTTTTTCCAGGAAAAACATATGTAGAAGAGCTTCTAATGCCAGTTTTTAATGATCAAAGAGATTACTTATTTCATGTGATGTTCGATATTCATCGAGCACATGTGATCATGCTTTCAGAACAAAAGATTATTAAAGAAGAAGAAGCAAAAATTATGCTGGATGGGATTCGGAAAGTGGCTCAAACAGATCTCACCCTCCTGACCTATCAACCTCAATTCGAAGACTTATTTTTCATGATGGAGGCAAAGATTGGCGAAGAAATCGGTCATGAGCTTGCAGGAAAGATTCATATCGGTCGCAGTCGTAATGATATGGGAGTTGCAATGTATCGGCTTGTTTTGAGGGGCCATCTTCTTCAATTAATTGGCTATGCAGACCAATTGAGTGAGTCATTCTTGGTGCAAGCTGAAAAGCATATAGAAACCTATATTACGGGTTACACGCATACTCAGCCAGCTCAGCCGACTACATTGGGCCACTACTTTCTAGCCATTTATGATGTTCTTCAAAGAGATATTGGACGGTTATGGGCAGCCTATGAAACGGTGAACCTATCCCCTCTGGGAGCGGCCGCATTAACCACAACTGGTTTTCCAATCAGCCGGAATCGTACCGCTGAATTGCTTGGCTTTGAGGCGGTTGTTGAAAATTCCTATGACTCGATTGGCGGGGCCGATTATTTATTAGAAACTGCAACTGCAATTATGACGTGCATGGTCAATACTGGAAGATGGATTCAAGATTTTTTGCAGCATGTGACAAGGGAGTTTGGTACATTTTATGTGGCAGATCCTTATGTTCAAGTAAGCAGTATCATGCCGCAAAAAAGAAATCCAGTATCAATTGAACATTCCCGATCAATTGCCAGCAGTGCGTATGGTGATGCGCTTGCTGCAATGAATATGATCCACAATACTCCATTTGGTGATATCGTCGATACGGAAGATGATTTACAGCCGCATTTATATCGAGCATTTTCGAATGCAGGCCGTGTCATGAAACTAATGTATGCAGTCATATCAACCTTGAAAGTAAATGAAGAACATACAAAAAAAATGGCCGCAAAATCTAGTATCACGGTTACTGAATTAGCAGATACTCTATCAAGAGATTACGAGATATCATTTAGGAAAGCTCATTCCATAGCTAGTCATATTGCAAAACGGTCGATAAGTGAAGGTAAAGAGTTATATGACTGGGACACACAAGACATTAACAAGATTATTAATGAATTCGTTTCAGTGAATATAGCAGAAGACGAATGGAAAAAAATCATCTCTCCCGAATATTTTGTGGAGATTAGAAGCATTCAAGGTGGGCCTAGCCCGAAAGAAGTTTCGAGGATGATTGTGAATAGAAAACAAAAACTAGAACAACAGGTGCAGGAATATAAGGAAATTGTTAAGGATTTGAATGATAGAAGGAAAGCTTTAGTAGAATATTGAGGTTGCAGCTTTGGAAAGTCCCGTAAGCAGAACAAGTGGAAAAGTCAGCATAATGATTAAAGACCCGGGAGGAAGTTGCCTGGGTTTTTTTAGGTTCATTCCATTTTATTTAAATGTCATCTAACTATTTACAGGGCTAGGGATCTGATAAATAATGCTGTTGATAATTGAATATAACGAACAAATGTTCTAAAATGAAGGGGCAGAACGGGAGTGATGTGTATCGAATGGCTTTGTAAGAGAATATAGTAAAATGACTAGAAAGCTTTAAAATGGAGGATTAGAACAGATGGATGAGAAAAATCAAGACTTATTAGAATCAGATCTCAGCGTTCAAAATTCCGGGGCTTCCTCTGACACAATTCATAGTGACCTTCTTGCAACAAAGGAACTTGTTTATAGCCCGTGCAGGTTTGAGTTCTCACAACCACTAATAGAAGCACAAAACGCTGAATATGGAGCCTATATATTCAAGTTGAATACCCTTTCCATTAGATTTCGTGTGGCTAAAATCACACCTACAAAGGTTGGACAATTTGTGACTTTGTGGGAGAGAATTGGGGATGGAGCGATTCAACCATATGACATATCAGATCCAGCTGATTTGTTTGTTATTAGTACTCGCAAAGGTAATAACTTTGGTCAGTTTGTATTTCCAAAAGCTGTTTTATGTGATCAGAATATAATATCTAATAAAGGTAAAGGTGGTAAACGAGCAATACGCGTTTACCCACCTTGGGACAAGCCTACTAGCCGTCAGGCACAAAAGACTCAGATATGGCAGCTGAAATATTTCATAGAGATACCTATAAATAAACCAATAGACTGTGCTCGTGTTCAGATGCTCTACAGTCCAGATCAGGCAAGTCAATTAGAAATATAATTATGATCTCTATGAATTTAGAAATATGGTACAAAAGAGTTGTTAGCATTTGATGAATTATTATCAGTATCGTTAAACATAGGCATGAATAAAAGAATCTTTTTATCATTTCCCGCCAGAAGACTCCCTCTTCAAGCGTGTGAAGGGCGAGAGCCCTACGATAAAGGGGAGATGAATGGCCGGTTGGCATAAGCCAAAGTAATCTTTTGACAAACATACGTTCGATGATTAATAATAACTATAAGGGGGTGAAACCAATGGTCGTAAACAAAGCTTATAAATTTCGAATCTATCCAACTAAAGAACAACTAGTTCTAATCAATAAAACGATCGGCTGCTCCCGTTTTGTCTATAACTTCTTTTTAGGCAAACAAAAGGAGAAAGATGCCTACTGGTATATCTGTGAAGAAATGAAGCAGAACGGCCAATTACCCTCTAATGAATGGAAAGGTTCTTTTCTGAATAAATACGCAACAATCAAAGAACTTCCAGCTTTAAAGAAAGAGTATTCTTTCCTGAAAGAAGTAGACAGTATTGCCTTACAGAAATCGGTGGAAAATTTAGCAGATTCCTATAGTCGATATTATAAAAAGCAAAACAAGTCACCACGCTTCAAATCGAAAAAGAATCCTATCCAGTCCTACACGACTAAACATACGAATGGAAATATCGGAATAATTGGAAACAAAATCAAATTACCAAAACTCGGTCTAGTTCGTTTTGCTAAAAGCCGCGAAGTCGAAGGGCGAATCATCAATGCCACAATCAGGCGGAACCCTTCGGGTAAATATTTCATTTCCGTTTTAGCGGAAACCAATGTACAAGTACTTCCTAAAACGAATCGTTCGTGCGGTGTAGATGTTGGTTTGAAGAATTTTGCTATTCTTTCAGATGGTACGATCTATCAAAACCCAAAATTCTTCCGGACGGTCGAAAAGAAATTGGCCAAAGCACAACGGATTCTTTCAAGGCGACAAGAAATAGCCTTGAATCAAAATAAACCATTGGCTGAAGCAAAAAACTATCAAAAACAAAAACGAAAAGTGGCTATTCTACACGAAAAAATTTCAAATGCCCGAATGGATTACTTACATAAAGTTTCTACCGAAATCATCAAAAACCACGATGTTATTGGAATGGAAGACTTGCAAGTGTCGAGTATGATGAAAAATCACAAACTAGCTAAAGCTATTAGTGAAGTATCTTGGTACCAATTCAAAAAAATGTTGGAATACAAAGCAAAATGGTATGCTAAACAAATCGTGACCGTATCTAAAACGTTTGCTTCTAGCCAATTGTGTTCTAGCTGCGGTTACCAAAATAAAGACGTTAAACATCTGAATCTTCGTGAATGGGATTGTCCTTTTTGTTCTACTCACCACGATCGAGATATTAACGCAGGACTCAATCTAATGAATGAAGCCATAAGGCTTCTAACCGTAGGAACTACGGGAGTAGCCTAATTAAAAATTGGCCGATAGGCTAATGTTCTTAGGAATCCCCCACTTCAATCAGACCGTAAGGTCGATAAGTGGTGGGTAGTTCAACGTATACTTACACGAATTCCTGGAGTTTTATTTTTCAGGGATTTTGATTTCTTGAATCTGAAAGAAGTGTACTGCTGACTGACCCGTAAATTATATCTTGTACTTTTCATCAGTATGATCTTTTGAAAAACATTTTATCTGCTGATTGCCAAGGCTCTTGCTGTCTTTCATTACTCATGTATTAAGAGAAAAATCAATGGAATTTTTCGTGCGAATTTTTTTGTTTTAGAGGGAGAAAAAGAAGTGTGTATCCTTTATGGGGTATGGGATACATAACATGATAAAGGCTCAGTCTTTTGACTGAGCCTTTCGATTATATAATTTACGGTGCACTTTTAATCCCCAAAAACCACAGTCAAAGAAGTACTTCATATATCTTTAAGAGATTTAGATTATTTTGCGGGATCTAACTGAACCGAGAGCTTTCTAAAAGCGAGACTTACAGTAATCATAACAAAGAAATTGACCGCCAAGGCAATGATTCCAACATTCAAATCTTTCGCTGCCTGTGGTAAGGATGGAAACATGGTACCTATGGTTGAATGACTAAGCGTAATGTAGGTTACGATGGCCAATCCGCAGATGATCCCGGCGATTGCTCCAAATTTGTTGATAGGATTAGTTTTTTTCAGGCTAAAGAGAAGAGACGGAAATAATTGTGTGATAAGACTGTATCCCATGAGAATTAATGCTGACATCGTTTCGCCGCCGTTTAAGGTAAAGTAGACTGCTATTAATGCAATAACAGGAACGAGGAACTTTGCTAATCTTACAACGTTCCGATCGGGTACTGTAGGTGCAAATTCCTTATAGACGTTTTTCGCGAGCAGTGTAGCCACACTCATTAAAAGCATGGATCCTGGTACTAATGCGGTCAGCATTCCAGCTCCGCCGATTATGCCTATAAACCATGGATCAAAGGTCTCGATAGAAAGGCGCAGCAATGAGAGGTCTGCATCTGCCCCAACGAGTCCAGGCACTTTCAATATAGCAGTAAATCCTACAAAAAAGACAAATAACAACATGAGCGTATATAACGGACTGATTATAGCATTTTTACGAAATACTTTCCCGCTGCGCGCCGAATAGACAGCGCTGAAAACTTGGGGCCACATGTAAAAACCAAATACAAGCAATATTACCGTGGAGATAAACCATGAAACACTAAGCCCCTGTTCAGGAAGCTTTAGAAAACCAGGCTTGGCTGCATTTACGGCCTCAAACATCGGTTGAAAACCACCAAAGTAATGAATAGGAAGATAAATTCCTAAGAATCCTATAATCACGATCATCATGATATCTTTAATGACTGCTGTCCAAACTGAGCCGTGTATTCCAGAAATCATAACATAAATGGTAAGGCTGATTGCTCCCATCCAGACCGCGGTAGACATTGAAATTGCTCCATAAGATGCTTCTGAAACAATAATCCCTAATCCTTTAAGTTGCACGACAATCACTGGAATCATAGATACCACACCGACAAGTGCTGCCAGAATTCCTAAGCTTGGGCTCTTATACTTGCTTACAAAGAAATCAGATTGAGACATTAGACTATTTTCTTTGGCATATTTCCATATTTCCGGAAGAAGCCAATATGACAATACATAAGACAAAGTAATGTAAATAAGGACGTATAAAGCGGGTGCACCCTTACCATAAGCCCAGCCGCTGCCGCCAAGGAAGGAAAACGTCGTATAAATTTCTCCAGCCATCAATAGAAAGACGAATATAGCACCAAAACCACGGCCTCCAACCGTCCATTGTTCCAAATTCATGTCTTTTCCTTTTGAAGATCGAATACCTAAAAAGATTGATAAAAGTAAAAATCCTAAAATAATTAAGAGGGAAATATTCATTCCTGGTCACCTTCCCGATTTCTGGGGTCCAACTTATACATGATGCCCAAAATAACGGATGTAAGGACCACCCACATAGCCATCCAAAACATATTAAAAGGCATCCCTAATACATAAGGTTCTATTCTGTTAACAAACGGAAGAAATCCTAATATGCCTATAAAAGGAACTAGAGTAAGTATATATATAATCTTCATTAATCCAACCCCTCCATTCTAAGTGAAAAGTCATTCATATCGACTTACAGTACCTTACACTATTTTAATATAAAATTTACTGTGGCTGCATTATATATTTTAGTAGCACTTCTCTGTGTTAGCAAAATAAATTGAAAAAAAGGAAGGGAGTGTCCCTTCCTTTTAATTCCTGCGACCATGAAAAATAGCTACTTTTTTTTCTGATAATTATAGAGTACGAGTAGAAGAATGAACCAGATTGGCGTCATTAACAGTGAAAGTCGTGTAGCTTCAGCGAATAGCATAACGATTAGGATGAACAGAAATAATCCTAAAATAACGTAATTGATAAAGGGTGTAAAAGGAGCTTTGAATGTAGAGTGGGCTCTCAAGTCCGGACGTTTTTTCGCATATTTGATATGTGAAATCAAGATGATGCTCCAAACCCAAATAAAACAGATGGCACTGATTGTAGTTACTATTGTAAAGGCCTGTTCAGGTATCATTTTGCTTAGCAATGCCCCTAGGGAGACGACGATTGCCGATGTAACCAAGGCATTACTTGGAACAGCATGTTTATTTAATTTTGCTAATTTTGCAGGAGCATCGTTATTATTGCTTAATGTATAAAGCATACGGCTTGTTGAAAATAAACCGCTGTTGCCGGCAGATGCAGCGGATGTCAGGACAACAAAATTGATAATCCCTGCAGCGATTGGAATGCCGATTAGTGTAAAGACTTCTACGAATGGACTGCTTGATGCATCCAGCTGTGTCCAAGGATTGACGCATAGAATGACGAGTATGGCACCTACATAGAAAAGTAAAATTCGGACTGGGATTTTATTGATGGCTGATGGTATATTTTTTTTCGGGTTAGCTGTTTCTGCTGCAGAAACACCAATTAATTCGACCCCTACAAAGGAGAAGACAACCAATTGTAAAGATAGCAGGAAGCCGGATACGCCGTTCGGAAACATGCCTCCGTGGCTCCAAAGGTTGGTGAGTGAAACGGTTCCTGTATTGGTTTTAAAGCCAATGACTAACAGGATGATGCCTACAATAATCAAGGCAATAATCGTGATGACTTTAATGAGCGCGAACCAGAATTCAAGTTCTCCAAACAATTTAACCGTCAATAGATTCAATCCTAACAGAATGACTAGGCATGCAAGAGCTGGTATCCATTGAGGGATATCGAACCAATATTGCATATAGACACCAACCGCAATGATATCGGCCATGGCTGTCATGATCCAACAGAACCAATAGGTCCATCCGGTTACGAATCCAGCCCACGGCCCGATATATTCGGTAGCGAATTCGGTGAATGACGTATAACCGGCGTTGGATAAAAGTAATTCCCCTAAAGCCCTCATAACAAAAAATAAGGCAATCCCTATAATAAGATAGGAAAAGATAATGGATGGGCCTGCTAATTGGATGGCTTTACCGGATCCAAGAAATAAACCGGTGCCAATGGTTCCTCCTATTGCAATTAATTGTATATGGCGATTTTTTAAATCTCTTTTCAATTCCTGTTTAGCCAATTTGAGCATCTCCCGTTGTATATGATCTTAGTCGTGTGGAGCGTGATTCCACATTCCGTGTAGCTCGTTGTTTTCACCTCGCTTATGCCATTGAATGGCAATATCTTGGATTTTGGACAATAAAAAAAGAGATTGGATACTACCAATCTCGTCAGGTTTAAGAATAACAATTCATCATTCGTTACTCTTCTGTCCTTTTGCCTGAGATTGTGAATCCTTCGGCGCTGTACTATGTACAGTCTCTCCAGAAGCTGCTCCTGCTATAGTGTGATCCATAGCATTCAACGCTTGCTAGTATGCGGTTGTAATAAATGTCCGTTTGTAGAAGAATTGAATCTTCCTTCGGTCATTTGTCATTATACTTAAATAACGTCAATATAATATTGGAATTCTATCATTGTTTATTCTATAGGTCAATATGAAAATTGGAAAGTTAGCGGGTAATGTAGTTGGTATATATCAACTCTTTAAAAATAGTGATTGGAAAAGCCATAATGACTGTAGCTGATAGTTAACGGGTACACTTTAAAATCAATACAAAAAACAACAACAAATTTTGTGGTTATCGTTCCTCAGAAAAGTAGACTTCGTTTAAGCCTTAATTTTCCTTTTGGTGATATATATGAACCAAAAGGAAGCTGTAAGGGATGTTACAAGCCCCTCGTGTCATTATTGGTATTTCACAATATTGTAGCTTTTCTAGGTGGTTTTTTTCTAAACAATTCATACCATAGAACTGGCATTTTAATCGCGACCGTTTTCTGAATAGTGTGATAATATTTAGGTAAAAAGGTGAAGGGAATTAGAGATGCTATGGCGATAAAGACAGTATCAATTGTTGGATTAGGAGCACTGGGCATTTTATATGGACATCATTTATCAAAGGAAATGCCGAAGAAGAATGTGAGGATTATTGCGGATACAGCTAGAATAAAGAGATATGTCCAGGATGGGGTTTATTGCAATGGTGAGCTTTGTGACTTTCATTATGTAACGCCTGAAGAAATATGCGAGCCTGCAGATTTGATGATTTTTACTGTTAAATTTAGTGGATTGGAAGATGCTATTGAAGCGGTGAAGAATCAAATTGGAAAACAGACGATTATTATTTCTGCTTTGAATGGGATCACAAGTGAAGCGATTATTGGTGAGGCGTATGGAAAGGATAAAGTCTTATATTGTGTTGCGCAAGGTATGGATGCTGTTAAAGAAGAAAATAAGTTGACATACGACCATATGGGCATACTCTGCCTTGGTGAACGGGAACCTGGATTGGTTTCAGAAAAGGTTCAGCAGGTGGCAGATTTTTTTGAAAAAATGAAGGTCCCATATGAGATAGATACGGATATGTATAAGCGGCAATGGGGGAAATTTATGCTGAATGTTGGTGTTAATCAAACTGTTGCTGTCTATAAAAGTAATTATGGTGAAATTCAACGAAAGGGTCATGCAAGAGAAATGATGATTTCTGCCATGAGAGAGGTTATCGTTCTGTCAGAGAAAGAAGGAATTCATTTAACGGAAAGAGATCTGGATTATTGGTTAAGTGTATTGGATACATTAAGCCCAGAAGGAAAGCCATCCATGGCTCAAGATATCGAAGCTCGACGTTACAGTGAGGTTGAGTTATTTGCAGGTACGGTATTAAAATTAGGTGAGAAATACGGAGTGCCTACACTTGTAAACAAAGAGTTATATGAACGAATTGAATTTCTCGAAAGTCAATATAATTTCAACTAAAGTTTGACTTTTTTCTATGATAACTCCCTCACCTTGCTCTAGAACAAGGCCATTTGAACTGAGCTCAGTCTTTAAAGACTGGGTTTCCTTTGGTTGTGTTAAATTCCCTACTTTATCTTATTAGGGTCATGTTATTTTATTGATTTCTTAAAATACTAATATATCTAATATCACTTTTAGTGATTGAATTTTTTTATACTGGTTAGTGTTTCCTCTAGAAATACATTTGTTTTTTTACAGAATATTTATTATTATAAGATAAGATTATAAATTATGCGATATGAAAAAGAATTGGAACTTTTTAAATCTAATCTAAGTATGGAAAATGAATCAACAGTTGTTTTGATCTAAATTGAGAGTTAATTAGGGGCTAGAAAAAAACTTTAATAACCTTGTACGAAGTATAGTCGCTAATATTACATCTGGAGGAATTAATCATGTCAAACAAAGAATTAAAGAGAGGGCTAGAGGCACGTCATATTCAGATGATCGCTTTGGGCGGTACCATTGGTGTTGGGTTATTTATGGGATCAGCAAGTACGATTAAATGGACTGGACCATCTGTAATGCTAGCTTATGCTATCGCTGGTCTTTTTATATTTTTCATCATGCGTTCTATGGGAGAAATGCTTTATTTAGAGCCTACTACGGGTTCGTTTGCAACATTTGCGAGTAACTATATTCATCCTTTAGCAGGTTATATGACTGCATGGAGTAATTGGTTTCAGTGGGTAATCGTCGGAATGTCCGAGATAATTGCCGTTGGAATGTATATGAAGTATTGGTTCCCAGATTTACCCGCATGGATACCAGGTGTGATTGCCATGGTTATCCTAGGGGCTGCAAACCTCATTTCTGTAAAATCTTTCGGGGAATTTGAATTTTGGTTTGCGCTTATTAAAATTATAACGATTGTACTGATGATTATTGCTGGACTAGGTCTTATCTTTTTCGGGTTTGGAAATGGCGGTGATGCAATTGGATTATCAAATCTTTGGGCAAATGGCGGCTTCTTCACCGGGGGCTGGACAGGGTTCTTCTTTGCGCTTTCCCTTGTTGTAGCATCCTATCAGGGCGTTGAACTTATCGGTATCACTGCGGGTGAAGCGAAAAATCCAACGAAGACTGTAACAAAAGCTATCCAAAGCATCATTTGGCGTATTTTAATATTCTATATTGGCGCTATTTTTGTCATCGTGACAGTCTTTCCTTGGAACCAACTAGATGACATCGGTAGTCCGTTTGTTTCAACCTTTGCTAAAATAGGTATTACTGCAGCAGCAGGTATTATTAACTTTGTCGTAATCACAGCGGCGATGTCTGGATGTAATAGTGGGATTTTCAGTGCAGGTCGTATGCTTTACACTCTAGCAATGAACGGTCAAGCTCCTAAAATCTTTGCGAAAGTATCTAAAAATGGAGTGCCAGCTTATTGTACGATTGCTGTCCTTTTAGGTTTAGCAATTGGTGTTGTCTTGAACTACCTTGCACCGCCACAACTATTCCTTTATGTTTACAGTGCTAGTGTTCTACCTGGAATGATTCCATGGTTTGTCTTACTTATTAGTGAGCTTAAATTCAGAAAGGTAAGAGCTGCGGAAATGGAAAACCACCCGTTCAAAATGCCTTTTGCCCCTTACAGCAACTATGCAACAATTGCATTTTTACTGATGGTGCTGGTTGGTATGTGGATTAACCCTAGTACTCGTATTTCCCTGATTGTTGGGGTCGTTTTCCTAGCTATAGTCGTAGCAAGTTATTACATTTTAAAAATGGAGAAGCGAGTACCATTAGAGGCTAAGACCGATGATGATATTTCCAGCTAAGAAGCAAGTAAGGATTTAGGGACATCATCTTGTTCAAGGAAACATTAAAATACTATTAATCTACGTTCATCATTCTAGCTATGCTGAGTGTGTTTCACTGTTAGTTTAAATATAATAGATACTAATTAAAGTTGTGCATAAATTGTGGACAAAGCAAAGAGAGGTCTTCATCCCTCAGGCTTTTTCCCCAACTTGTGCATGACTTTTTTTGCGGAAGAAAAGAACACTGGGAGTAAAGGGGGAATAATCCAGTGAAATTGAAAACCGATAAGGTATTTTAGAAATATGGGGGATTTATATCCCATTGTGGTCATGGAACCTCCCCACCGTTATGGTTGATTCTAGCAAATCGGTTATTTTGAACAAAGTTGCTTTGATATTATTGCAATAAACCCGAACCTTAAAAGGAATAAAGAAAATCGGGAAACCCATTAATTTGGAACGGTTTATTTTGCACATATAAGCTATTAAAGATTTTTAAGTATAATGTTAAAGGGAAATGATTATATTGTTGAAGCATATAGTTCTAGAAATCGAATGTTTGTTTTTTGGGGCTTAATCCACCTAATTTTTTCAAATTAAAAAGAATATTAATAGTGAATTCCGAAAAAACAATGGGATTATTTATAAAATATAAATGTTTTTCAAGTATTGTGAAATTTAATATAATCCTATATACTAAAAAAAAACTATTTTTCTATATGTAACTGGCGCAACATGGAGTACCATGGGGGAGCATATAGAGTATAAGCCGCGCGCCTGGGCAAACACTTGATTTTTTTAGATCAAGTGTTTTTTATTTTCCTAGGAAGAGGTGTAGGTAGGGATGAGTAATATGCATAGAAAGATGGGGACTTTTGCTTTAACTATGACAGGTATTGGTTCTATTATCGGCTCAGGTTGGTTGTTCGGAGCGTGGAAAGCTGCCCAGATTGCAGGACCAGCAGCTATTTTTTCTTGGATTATCGGTATGGTTGTAATTTTATTTATCGCATTATCTTACGCAGAGCTTGGGGCAATGTTTCCTGAAGCTGGAGGAATGGTTAAGTATCCTCAATACTCGCATGGCTCTTTTATTGGATTTTTAGCTGCGTGGGCAAACTGGATATCTATCGCTTCGACTATTACCGTTGAGGCCATTGCTTCAGTACAATATATGAGTACGTGGCCTTGGGAATGGGCCAGATGGACTCATTCTTTAGTTGATAACAATATCTTAACGATCAAAGGATTATTCATAGCTTCTTTACTACTATTGTTCTATTTCTTCGTCAACTATTGGACAGTTAACCTTTTTGCTAAGGCAAATTCATTTATTACTATTTTTAAATTAATTGTTCCAGGTGTAATGGCAGGATCGTTATTTTTTGCTGGATTTCATGGTGAAAACTTTACAAGTTCTCAAGGGATCGCACCATATGGTTGGGCAAGCGTTTTAACAGCAGTAGCTACTTCTGGTATCGTGTTTGCGTTTAATGGATTTCAAAGTCCCGTTAATATGGCAGGAGAAGCTAAGTCTCCGAATAAGTCTATACCTATTGCTGTTATTGGGTCTATTCTAATTGCAGGTTTTATATACGTTATATTACAAGTTGTGTTTATCGGTGCAGTTGATCCGTCTATGATCGTGAACGGATGGAGTCATCTGAATTTCAATTCACCTTTTGCTGATTTGGCAATTGCTCTTAGTCTTAACTGGTTAGCGATTGTATTGTATGTAGATGCATTTGTATCACCGTCTGGTACAGGTGCTACTTATACAGCGACAACTTCGCGTATGCTTTATGGAATGCAGAAAAATGGGTACTTACCGAATATCTTTGGTACATTACATCCACTTTATGGTGTTCCTCGTCCAGCGATGTTATTAAACTTAGGAGTATGTTTTATCTTTTTATTTTTATTCCGCGGATGGGGCGTACTTGCTGAAGTGATTTCAGTTGCTACACTTATTTCGTATATCATGGGGCCAGTTGCATTGGCAACATTAAGACGTACAGCTTCTCATTTTAATCGTCCATTTTACTTAAAAGGTGCTTCTATTATTGCACCATGTGGATTTGTTTTTGCATCGCTTACTTTATATTGGGCGCGTTGGCCATTAACAGGAGAAGTGGTTTTCATCATTGCCATTGGACTTCCTATTTACTTTTATTATCAAGCGAAAAATAAATGGAATGGATTCAAAAAACAATTTTTATCAGGTGTTTGGATGCTTCTTTACTTAGGTTGTATGATATTGATTTCTTATATTGGAAGTGAGAAGTTCGGCGGAAAAAATATTCTTACATTTGGCTGGGATATGGTGGTCATCGCATGTCTTGCACTTGGCTTTTATTGTTGGGGAGTTAAAAGCGGGATTAAAACAGAATACATGGCTGAGGCTGAAAAAATTAACAAAGAATTTTTCAATAAATAACTTTTAGTGTAGACATCGCTATATGAGTAGAATGAAAACATGGTTACTTTATGACCATGTTTTTTTTGTGTGCTGGCGATTGGAAGGGTATTCCCATTAATGGGCATGGGAAATTTTATAGTTAAAAAAATAGCGTATTTTGCCAGATATAAAATCAATCCATAATCAGTTAATAGTGAGCTATACAAAATCTTCATCGTAATTATAATGGAAAATGGAGATTTACTCAGTTTGTATCTTGATAAGATTAAATCCGCAATTAATGTAAAAGCTGAATTGAGATCATAAAAAAAGGTGTCAGGCATCCTTTTGGGTTTTTGTCCCTTAAGATACCTGACAATAGTAATGAAGAATTTACACTTTTACCACACGTTTATAGCCAACCTCGCTGAAAAATTGATTAGCAGGAAGTACAAACATTTCATCTTCCAAGTCTAGTTGTATCGGATTAGAGAAAATGTCTCCGTTATATACGAATGAGTGATATTCACCAAACTCACCACATGGATCTACATCACCTGGTAAATCTTCAATAAATTTTTGGTCCAAATCTCTTCCTAAAAAAGAAGGATCGAGCTTATCTAAACGAATGCTGACAATTTTCGCTTTATACCCTAAATCAATAAACTCCTGGACTAACTGTTTCGTGTTGATTCCCGCTAAAGGAAGGATTAGTTCATAACCATTAGACTCAACTAAGTTCTTTTTGTATTCGATACAATCCTCCAGAAAAAGATCTCCAAATGCAATTTTTGAGATACCTTGATTGCCAAAAAAATTCATGGCGTCAATAAGGCCTTTTTCAAAACCTTTTCCATCATATAAAGGATATTGAATTTTGTATAATGGAATTCCAATGGATTCTCCTTGAGCTTGAATCAATTTAAAATCAACCATGTGTCCGGATGTTTCATCATCAGTTGTTACGGTTGTAAGCAATGATACGACTTCATATTTGTTTTCTTTTAACAGCTTATGAAGCATATACGTGGAATCTTTGCCACCACTAAAGCAAGCAATGATCTTTTCTTTCAACATCAATCCATCTCCCTTTTGTTCCGTTTATTTCTATCGTACGGACTTTAGCTGCGTGAATCAACAAAGAAGGGGGGCGAGTAGAGTGCATACAGTCATCACTTGTTAAGTTTATTGAAATTGTTACGATTAAATTGGTGGCATTCACGAGTAAAACTGCAAAATTCACGAGTAAAACATGAAAATTTACGAGTTAAGTGTGCTCAATCATATAGAAAACTATATATCCTACTTTTTTAAGGTACGGATGTTGAGTAAAAAGTATGAATTAGATTAAATGAAATCCTTTCCTGCCTATAGAATGTGTCTTCTCCTGAAGATTTTCATAGTATATAGCATCCTCTCTACATCATCTGAGAAAGGGGGCTATATTTTGGAAAAGACAAAGCTTACCGGGCGGGTCGTTACACCTGGTGATTCTGAGTATGAGCAGGCAAGAATAAATAATAATTTAAGCTTCCCAAAATTCCCAAAGATAATTGTATTTTGTCAGAATACAAAGGATGTACAAAATGCATTGAAGTGGGCGAGGGAGAATCATATACCTTTTCGGGTGAGGAGCGGCCGACATAGCTATGAGAACTTTTCATTAGTAAATGGCGGTCTTATTATTGATGTCAGCGAAATGGATAGAATCAAGGTCAATCGTGAAAAAATGATTGCAAAAATAGAAGCCGGAGCTAATTTAGGGAAGGTATATAATAAATTATGGGAATACGGAACGACTATCCCTGCAGGTACCGAAAGCAGTGTAGGCCTTGTAGGCCTTACGCTCGGCGGGGGAATTGGCATGTTAACGCGGTTGTTTGGACTTACTTGTGACAATCTAATTGAAATAGAAATGGTAAGAGCAAGTGGGAGTAAAGGGGCCGAACTCATTAAAGCAAACAAGAATCATAATAGTGATTTATTTTGGGCTTGCTGCGGCGGGGGAGGAGGATACTTTGGCATTGTCACGTCCTTTACATTCAAGGTGCACCCGATTTCTAGGGTTTCAGTCTTCTCCATTACATGGGGATGGGAAGATTTCGAAGCAGTATTTAATGCATGGCAAAATTGGGCACCTCACACGGATGACCGACTAACATCAGAAATAGAGTTTAAGTCAAAGGAAGTAAATCAAATTATCGCTCAAGGTGAATTTGTAGGTACGTCATCTAGGTTAAAGCAACTTCTTCAGCCTTTAACGACAACCGGTTCACCAACTAGTGTATTGATAAAGGAAGTTCCATATATTGAAGCTGTACGGTTCTTTGACGACCCGAGTGGAAACCAATCAGCCCATCGAAAGAGATCAGGATCTTTTCTTAATAAACCTTTTCCAAAGAAAGCGATATTGACGATGAAACAATTTTTAGAAAAAGCACCAAATGAAAACTCAGGCATTTGGCACCAATCTCTTGGAGGAGCAGCAGGCAAGGTCGAACCAAAGAAAACGGCTTTCTATTACCGGGACGCCATTATTGCACAGGAATACCTAGCTACTTGGAACAATCCTGAAGAAGAAAGGGAAAACATACGTTGGATCAAAGAATTAAGGAGTGCCTTATCACCGTATACGACTGGTGACTATGTGAATTGGCCTGATAGGCAAATCAAAGATTGGCCAACAGCGTATTATGGAGAAAATTTTAAACGGCTTCGAGAAGTAAAAACTGCATATGATCCATTTAATACGTTTAAATTTCCTCAAAGCATTCCACCTTATAATAGTGGTTTTAAGAAAAACAGGGGCGCTCCCTTTTTATAAGGTTTGCTAAACTATGTGAATAACTAAAAAGGCCTAATCCACTTATGGGTATAGGCCTCTTATCATCTAGCTTTTGTGACATTATATTCTTAATTTACTCCGTTTTTTGAGTTTGCATTACACTGTAAACTTGACTTACATATGATTGGGCTTGTGCGATTTCCGAAGCAGCTTGTTTAATTGCTTCTTGTGCCAATGTTGGGTCCGATGAGGATTTTTCAATTGCTTGACTAAGTAAAGTTTGTGTAAGAGTAACATTTGCTTTTGCTTGATTTAATTGATTGACATCGATTTGTTGTTGAGGCATTTATTTTCTCTCCTTATTTCCTATTTTGAATTACTCCTTTAGGATGACCTTTCTTTTCTTTTTTATAAGGAGAAAAAATATAAAAATGTAAACACGATGATCCTGAATTTGAATCATTGAAACATACAAAACGGATATATGGAAATTTTCACTTAAATGAAGTTGGGTGTGTAACGAATAGATAAACTAGTAGTAGCGAAAATAAAGAATGTAGCGAAATTTAGCGTATAACTTGTGGACAATGCAAAGAGGATATGGAGTAATTCTTATCCTTCAAGCCTCGTAGCAAAAATTGTGTATAACTTTTAATTGTTTTTAGATGGAGAAATACGATGTTAAATAAAAATGTGTATGCGCTGTGCGGTATGGGAATAAAGAGAATTTATTAGTTCAAATAAGGCAAGAAAAACATGAAACAAGCATGACTTTATTTGTTATAATTCTATATTTATTTACTTCGAATTCTCAATTTTTCACCTGCATAAATACGATTAGGGTTTTGAATATCATTCCATTTAACAAGTTCCTTTACTGTTGTATGATATCGCAATGCCAATTCATGTAATGTATCTCCTTGTTTCACTACATAAACAAATGCATGTGGATGGCGTGTTTGATGTTTATCATGAATAGTAATATGAAGTTTTTCATTTTTATTAAGGAGATTAGGGTTTTTGATGTGGTTTTCTGCAACAATCGCATCAACGGTTGTGTGATACAGCTTTGCTATTTTTGACAAAGTATCACCGGATTTCACGCGATAGATAATAGTGGTTGATTTGGAGGTAGGTTTTGTTGTGGGTTTCTTTATTTTAGATGAGTCTTTCAGGAACATTCCTTTGTTAAAATAATCTAAGTCGACAGTACCGGATATTCCAGGAATCCTTCCATTATCAGAGTATTGCCATCCAGACCATGTTGACCATTTTACTTGATTGGAAGGTTGTCCAACACCATAATCAGCAATCCAGAGCGGGTATTTGGTCAATGATTTATCTAGTACATAGGTTGCGTTATAGGCATTACTATAAATTACTGCCTCCTTACCGCTTAGTTCTTCTACCCTTTTTATAAAAGCTTTTGAGATCATGTTAATTTCAATGTTTGTCAATCCTGCCAAGTCTTCAAAATCCATCGCAATTTTACCGTTAAATTCTTTATTACTTATTAATGATACAAAAAAGTGTGCCTGATATTCCGCTTGGGATACACTTCTAGCTGTCACGTAATGATAGAAGCCTATTCGTAGTCCGGCTTTCATGGCTTTCTCATAGTTTTTATGAAAATAAGGGTCGACATAGTTATTTCCTTCACTTGAACGTATATAAACAACTTCAATTCCAGAAGATTTTACTTTTTCAAAGTCAATCTCCCCTTGCCATTCACTGACATCGATTCCATGAATCAGAGTGGGACTAGCTGGCTTTAATGCATAACTAATGCTAAATGGAATAAGACATCCTAGTAAAAAAAAGGATAGTAAAGTTATTAATATTTTTTTAGCCAATGTATATCATCCTTTCCGGGATTAAAAGTCCATTGTTTATGTCTTGAGCTTGTACAACATCTTATTCTTATATAATAAATGTGTGTATGGGACGCTCACGATTTTCGCAAGACGAAAAACAAGGTTTGTTAAACAGAAAACATGTTTTTACTTATCAGGCTGCTGTTAGTGATCCACAACTCGGAAAATCTTGTTGATTATTAGAGTGGAAACAATGAAATCATAAGTTGTTTATGGTACTTTTAAATAAATAAAGATAGGAGAATTATGATGACGACTTTGAATGAATGGTTTGAAAAGGGGATTCCTGCTAAAGACTTTGTTGCTTCGATGAATGTTCATAAAGAAAGCTTACAATCGATTTATGATCGGTTTTCTGTTTCGGAGGTAGACCAAGATTTTTTTAATGATTTAAAAGCGAAAGACCTTCGAGTTATTATCATTACTGAAGACTGGTGCGGAGACGCGATGATGAATATACCTATTCTTTTAAACATTGCAGAAGCCGCAAATATTGAAACTCACATGGTTTTACGTGATCAAAACCTTGAGTTGATAGATCAATACTTAACAAATGGAACAGCGCGTTCAATTCCTATTTTTATATTTATTGATAAGAATGGTGAAGAAAAAGCGGTTTGGGGGCCTCGTGCACCAAAGGTACAAGAGAAAGTAATGGAGTTGCGATCAGTTCTGCCAGCTAAGGATGACGAAAGCTTCGAGGCTGAGCAAAAAGAAGTATTTAAAAAAATGACTAAAGCTTTTTCTGAAGATAAACAGCTTTGGAACGAAGTATACAGCAGTATAAAAGAAGCCTTAGTAAAGATATAAAATCTGAATTACTTCCTCGTTTAAAACGCGGATATTTTATTGTTCTATAAACCCGACTACCTTACTGAAAGCCTCTCCGATAAGAAGAGAAGCGTGGGTGTAACTCAAAAAAAAACGAGTGTAAAACGTAAGCTGTTTTACACTCGTTTTGTTATTTGTAGTGTTTTTTTCTATATGTTAAGGATATGGTTCATGGCGCCTTGTTTTGGGGCAGCCTTTTTTCATTTGTTTATGATTCTGGAATAATGGTAACGCCAATGGTTCGAATTGGAGAATCCTGTTTAGCACTTTGGTTCGTGGCTTTGTAGTATTTTAACATTAGATCGTTTAATTCATTTTGAAAGTTAATAAAACTTTCATCATCAAGCTTTAGTTCTAAAAGTGAAAAGGTTGAACCATCTTCTGAGCAATCTCGTTCTTCTAATTTAGTAAGGTAATTTTGATATTGAGTCATAAGTGATAATTGATAATACGAATAATAGTTCAACTTTTTCTCATTAGAAGATTTTTTCCACTCTTCTCCACTAAGCCGTGCCTCTTCTTCATTTAAAACGTAGTATTTTTCGGAAACTGATCTCACTTTTTTCTCTTTCACAATGCGAATAACTCCAGAATCTAACAAAACTTGTATATGTCGATACAATGTTGCCTGAGGTACATCTTTAATGATTTTTAACATTTCTAGTGGTGTTAATCCATTTTCTCTGTTTCTCATTAAAGCTTGGGAGATCTTTATTCTTACGGGGTGCATTAAAATTTCAGCTTTATTAACCATTTTATTCTCCTTACATTAGAAATTTGATACTACATAATGATAATCAATTCGATAATCCCAATATTGTTCTTTTCTTATCATATAGATCACGAATAATAACTTCATTTTGTCATATAGTGTATGGTTAAATCATTTTCATTTAAGTAAGATAATAGTAGAAGAATACATTTAATCAAATTAGAAAATTTTTATCGTAATGTATTTTGAAGAAAGTAATATGCATTTTTTAAAAATATATGTAATTATTTTTTAAAAAGATGAAATGAGTTCATACAATAGGATTAAAAAATCCTAGCTTTTAGCTTACATAAATCCCACTATATTTTTATTGTTATTTATAATGATAATATTATCATTATAAATAACAATAAAAACTAAAACAATATTTTTAAAAGAAAATAAATAGGTGCAATATTCCAATTATCATGTTATCATTATCAATAATGATAACATTTTATTTTGAGTTATTAAATTATAGGAGTGGTAGTTATGCAATTGCATTACGGATGGGACGAATTTAAGAATATTGATTTCATGTCTTTTCTGCCGATTATTTTACCGGTAATTGCTATTGGATTTATTTTAGTCCTTATAGCTTTAATTGATTTATACAGACATCGAAAAACGAGGAAAAATATTTTATTGTGGACACTCATTATTATTTTTGTAAACACTCTTGGTCCAATACTGTACTTTGTTATTGGTAGAAAGGACAGTGACAGAATATGAAATTAGAAATCAAAAATGTTACTAAAAAATTTAAAGAAAAAACAGCGGTTAATAATTTTTCAATGGAACTACAATCAGGGGAATGTGTTGGATTGATAGGGCCTAATGGGGCAGGTAAATCGACACTAATAAAAGTTATTGCAGATATTATAGATCCAAGCATGGGAGAAGTCTTACTTGGTGGTAAGAAAATTTCTAAAATGAAAAGGGAAATAGGCTACTTACCACAATACCCAAACTTTTTTCAATGGATGACTGCCAAAGAAACCCTTACTTTTATGGGACAGCTATCAGGAATAAAGAAGGAAGAATTAACACGGAGTATTCCAGAAATAATGTCGAAAGTAGGGTTAAGTGGGGAAGAGAATTCAAAGGTAAGAACCTTTTCAGGTGGAATGAAACAGAGACTTGGAATTGCACAAGCATTGTTACATAAACCATCTTTGATTGTAATGGATGAACCGGTTTCGGCATTAGATCCAATTGGTCGAAGAGAAGTTCTAAATATAATAGAAGAAATAAAGAAAGAGACGACCATTTTATTATCAACACATATATTAAGTGATGCAGAAGAAATATGTGAGAGATTTGTCATTATAAAGAATGGTGAAAAAATTGAAGATACTACAATGACAGAATTATTAAACAGGAATAGTGAAAATAAAATTAATGTTGATTTAACAGTTAAAAATCAAGAATGGATTGAAATCGTTAAAAGCTTAAACTTTGTAAAAGGTGTAGAGGTAATTGGAAATAAATTAAAAATAGAAGTGGAAAATATAGAATTAAATAAGAATTTATTACTGGCGAGTGCTCTGGAACACAATGTTGATCTTGTACGGTTTGAAATAGATAACGATACATTGGAAGAGATATTCTTAAAATTGGTGGTGGGAAAATGAATAATTTTACCGTTTTAGCGAAAAAGGAATTTGTGCAGATGGTACGTGAATTCAAAGTTATTTGGCTACCTCTTGTATTTATATTTTTAGGATTAACTCAACCAGTTGTTAGTTATTACTTACCTTCAATATTAAAGGCACTAGGTGGAGGCCAAGGGATCACTATTGATCCAAGTATGGCTGCTCAAAAAGGCGGCGAAGTACTTGCTAGTACATTAGGGTCTCAATTTGATCAATTAGGGGTCATGATTATAATCGTTTCCATGATGGGGGTCGTACAGTCTGATAAAGCAAATGGTATGTTAGCCTTTATTCTTACAAGACCTGTTACGGTTGTTTCTTATATAAGTGGAAAAGTTATTTCCAATTATTTGTTTGTTGCTTGCAGTGTAGTGCTAGGATACTTGGTCTCATATCTGTATGTTATTTTATTGTTTACGAGAGTTGATTTTGTGGACTTATTAGTAGCTTTGTTGTTCTATCTGATGTGGATTCTATTTATAGTTTCATTCACGACAATGATCAGTACTATTTTTAATAGTCAGGGTATTATTGCATTAATATCAATAGTATTTTTACTGGGCTGTAGAATCGTAGTGGGTTTAAGTCCTGTTATAGACAATGTGAACCCGGCAAGTATGAGTAAACATGCTATGGAAGTACTTATTTTAGGAACAGTCAATACAGATGTAATCTGGAGTGTAATATCGACAATTGTATTGTCAGCACTAACAATCTTAGTAACAAACATATGGATTTCTAAAAAGAAATTTAATAATGAATAAGTAGAAGGCAGAAATGTGTTAATCATGAAGTGATGGGGGGATGATAACATTGTTAAGCATCACAGATTTAGAAAAAAGTTACTCAACCAAGAAAATTTTAAACGGTGTAAATTTACAAATAAAAAAAGGGGAAATTTTAGGTTTTATAGGAGCAAATGGTGCAGGGAAAACAACGACATTAAATATTATTACGGGCATATTAGATTATGAAAATGGAATGGTTGAAATAAATGGGCTGACCAAAGAAGACGGCATAGAATATAAAAAACAATTTTTCTTCATCCCTGATACTATTAATGTATTTAAAAACGTTTCGGGGTTGGACTGGATTCGTTTTTTGATGAACCTATATGATAATGAGGACAACGAAAGTTTGGATGAATATATCAGTCGGTTTGGTATGCAAGAGTCCATTAATAAGCCAATGGGAAGCTATTCCTATGGAATGATGCATAAAGTATCATTGATAGCAGCTTTTACAATAAATCCACCGATCATCATTATGGATGAACCATTAAATGGATTAGATCCAAACGCAGTGTTAGTTTATAAGGGTTTAATCAAACAATACGTTGAAAAGGGTGGTACAGTATTTTTCTCAACACATTTGTTAGATGTAGCAGAGAAAGTTTGTAATACAGTGGCTATTTTAAAAGAGGGAAAAATCATCTTGCATGATGAGATAAAAAATATTATAGGTGAAAGTTCATTAGAATCTATCTTTATGGAGGCGCAAGTATATGAAGGAAAAACTTCAATTAACTAGATTTATTGTTTCCTCCTTCTATAAAAAGCCCAAGCAGACAATGCTACAGGTTGTATTAATAATAGCCGTTTTTTATATGTTTTTACAATTAACTGTTGTAAACGCCTTTGTTTATTTTCTTGGAAACACTCAAGTTTTTATGTTTTACAATCTAACAATTTCTAGTGTTCTCGTCTTTGCATTGGTTTGCTATTTATCTACTTCACAAGTTTTTGCTTATTATGAATTTAACGTACTAGCACCTCTCCCACTCTCATATAAGAAGATTTCAACAGCAAAAGTGATCAGTAGCTTATGGGTGCCTATCGTCTTATCAATGGCAGTCCAAGTACCGACCTTAGGGTTCTTGATAATCGATCTAAAGTTTGTGGAAGCGATTAAATTGTTGTTATTTATACCAGTTGTCAATGGATTAATAGCATTGCTCCTTTTATTTATTCTATCTTGTATAAATAGATATTATTATAAATTTAAAAATAAAGTAGCATATTTAATGGTGAACATTGCTGTCATTATACTGCTTTCGATTATTTCAATTATTTATTTTGCTAGCAAATCAACAATTAAAATGTCAAAGGTTTTTTCGGAAATTGATATAACTTCTATTGAAGGGCTAAAAAACTCGATAGAATTTATACTAAAACACATTTATGAAACCGCAAACATGATTCCAGTGATAAAGTGGATCATCAATGCTTTTGCTTCAAATCAAATAACTGTTCAATTTTTTATAATTTATATTTCTATAGTAATACTTAGTCTCTTATTATTTTCTTTTATTATAGAAAATATTTCTGTGAATTATTTTAAAAATGGGTTATTAGAAAATAACAAAACGAGCTTGAAAAACTCAAGGGTTCATATCACTAAAAATCAATGGAATAACTATTTACAAAGAGAGATATGGATTATTAAGTCTGAAGCTTATTTTAAAATGCAAGTAGCTTTAGGTCTTTTATTACCGCCAATATTTTCAATTGTAATGCTATTGTTAATACAGAATGAAGTGCTTCCGAATTATTTAAACATAACAAAAGAAGGAGTTTTTGATAAATACTTTTCATATTCGGTCCTTTTCTTGTGTTGTATAAATAATATAAGTGGAACCCCTTATTCAAGAGAAGGGAAATACCATTATTTATTGAAGAGTGCACCGTTTAATAAAGGATATGTGTATTTTTCTAAAGTAATATTTTCATCAATAATGAGTATTATAGCCGTAGTAGTTAGCTTTTTGTTCTTTGCACTGTTTGGTCATTGGAAATTAGAAAATGTAGTCATGTTAATAATTATTTCTTGTTTAGTAGTTTGCTACAATCTTCTAACACCAATATTTGATATGAAAAACCCAAGTATAGAATGGGAGAATCCATCTGAGGCAATTAAATCAAACCCAAATGTATTAATAAGTCTATTATATGGATTGCCAATTTTAATCATTATTGCGACCATTCATTTTTGCTTGATTTGGTTCAGTGTCCAACCTCTCTTAGCGACTCTGATAATATTAATGATCGTAATAATAACAATTTCTATTTTGATAAATAGGTTGAAAGTGGCTTTATAAAAATCTTTATATTAGAAAAATATTCTTACTATGTTAAAGGGAGATATAGAAAATTGGCAGCACTAAATAAATTTAAAAAAGGAGTGTCTATTTATGGGGAAGCACCATGATAAAGATTTTAAAATTTACGCTGCTCGATTAGTATTGGAAGAAGGCAGGAAGCCTAGAGAATTGGCTGATGAGCTTGATATTTCTGTACCAACTTTACGAAATTGGGTCAATACCTATAAAGAAAATAACGAACAGGGCTTTGAAGACGCAAATAATGTTTCTTCGGAGCTTAGATTGACAGAAGAAAAGGACAAAATAATCAAAGATCTAAAAGAAGAGAACGAGATTTTAAAAAAGGCAATGTATATTTTTACGAAACAACCAAAATGATTCTTAACCATAAAGGATCGGATATTGAATATATACGACATTACGAAAAACCATATTTTATTTTTTTCACAAAATTAAAGTGGAAAAAAATAAAATATGGTTTTTTGTTGTTTAGTAAGAAAGCAATCAATTTGATTTTTGATGTTTTTTGATCTGTTGACTATCCATAAATTATTAAACGAACTTATGAAAAAGAAATTTTTAATCACAAAATTCGCACAAAAAATGTTATGAAAATACTCTTTTAGAGAAAAAAAGTTCGAAAAATTGGTAAAGTTGCTATTTATTGTAGAAAATTTACAAATTTTTAATAGACTCTGTAAAATTGTTGTGATAAAGTGTTATCGATAATGATAATAGGTAACAATTCATCCATAAAAACCATTTATTGTATAAAAAGTATAACCTTTATGTAAGAAAGTGGATGAAAAGTGAGGACTTTTTCAGTGATTCTAACAGTTGAAGAGGAGGAATATAGTAATTGATTGAATATTTTATGAATAGAAGCAATATTTACAAATCTTTCATCAAGTTTTATGAATCAACTTCAGTTAATTTGGAATATGCTGATGAAATATTCAACGAACAAGAATGGAAATATTTAAATTTGCAAAAGGGAATCAAAAGAATCATAGAAGCAAAGAAAAGTTTATACTGTGGAAAATTAGCAATTATGGAATTTCTAGATATCGGTTTGAGTGAAATAAAGAATATATCCCTGTTGAAAGGTGTCTTTGGACAACCGGTTATTGTTAATAACCTATTACCGTCAATTAATTTAGGGATTTCCATCACACATACAGATAAAACTTTCGGAATATTAATTTTTGATCAATTACATCCAATGGGAATTGATATTGAAACTAAAACGAAAACTGATTCTGAATTTTTAGAGACATATTTAACGGAATGTGAGAAAAAGCTGATTAAGGAAAGCAATGGTGTTTTAAGTAAAGAAATTTTCTTTAGTGCAAAAGAAAGTTTATCAAAAATACTAAAAACAGGATTAACATCTCCACTTCAAATCTATGAAATTTCGAAGTTTGATATTAAAAATAATAGTATTTCACTTTTTTATGAAAACTTTACTCAATACAAATCAACTGTTGAGCTCGTGAAAGATGAAATAAGAAGCGTTACATTTCCAGTAAATTCTAAAAAAATAAATTAATAGGGGAAATATCAATGGAATTAAAAATGGAATCAAATGCGCAAGGTAAAAGTAATAACAAACTAGCACAATTTCTTTTTAAAAAAGAGGGGAAAGTTTACAAATTAATAATATCTCTATTAATGCTTAGTTTAATTGCTGGTATCGAAACAACACTTTTATTATATTCTGCAGATCAAAAAGGGATGAGTGTTTTAAATGGCATGTCCATTTCTGAGATAGGGGCTATGAATTTTGTCATTAATACAATTGTAATGGGGTCTTTAGGATTATTGGTCACATTTATTATTCAAATATTAATTGTATGTCTATTATTTTTAGTTCTAAAGGTAAGACCTGTAAACATAAAAGGGATATGTCAAGCTGTTATAAATGCAGGGATATTCATTGTAGTTGGATCTGGTGTTAATGCAATCATCGCTCTCTTAGTGAAGAGCAAAGAAACAACATTTACTAGTTTAGCTTTACTAGTGCATGATGAAAATTCTTTACTTCACACATTCATGGCAGAGTTTGAACTGTTTTATATTATTAGTTTAATTGTATTTAGTTATAGCTTAGAAAAATTAGCACTTATTAAAAGGAAAAATGCATTAATCATAACGATTATCATAGCCTTAATTTCTTTAGTTTTTCATATGTTGACGGTCGCATCAGGCACATATTTAAAATAATGGGGGAAAACAGTGAATATGAATTCTTTAGTATATTTGTTTGAAGAAAGTGTAAGAAGACATGAGGATAATATTGCGATAAGAAATAAGGATAAGCACTTTACATATAAAGAAACGAATATCTTAGCAAATAAAATGGCAATGTACTTAAAGAATAAAGGGATAAAAAAAGGAGACAATGTTGGGATTTATATTGAAAAATCCGAGTATGTTTTATTTTTAATAGTAGCATTACTTAAATTGGGTGTAACCTATGTACCAATTGACCCTAAAAGTCCGAATAAAAGAGTAAAACATATTATAAAAAATTCAGAATTAAAGTTATTAATAGGGGACATAGGTAAGATAAACGACAATGATTGTGATTATTTAACAATTGATGAAGTGATAGAGAAATCAAAAGATATGACAGGTGATAATTCAAACACATTAGTTGACCCTAAGGATCCAGCCTATATTATTTTTACCTCTGGCTCTACAGGTGATCCTAAAGGAGTATGTGTGTCACATGAAAATGTTATGAACTTGTTTTTAGGATGCGAGGATTTGTTCGACCTTAATAATAAAGATAAATGGACATTTTTCCATTCCTACGCATTTGATTTTTCTGTATGGGAGATGTGGGGTGCTTGGATTTATGGCGGAGAAGTTGTAGTGGTTTCATTTGAAGAAAGCCGAAATCCAATATCATTTGTTGATTTAATGGTACGTACACAAACGACAATTTTTAATTGTACTCCAAGCGCTTTCTTCGAGGTGAGTGAAGAAATCATAAATCGTCAAAATGAATTGAATTTAAAATACATAATTTTTGGTGGAGAAGCATTAAACTTCAAAAAGTTGACCCATTGGTTTTCACTAGAAAATAGTAAGTTACCAAAACTAATAAATATGTATGGAATAACTGAAACTACCGTTCATGTAACATACAAAGAGATTGAAAAAAGTGATGTTGAAAAAGGGATTACAAATATCGGAAAAGTCTTGCCACACCTTGGGTTTAAAGTAATAAATCAACTTGGAGAAGAAGTAACTTCAGATGAAGAAGGCGAGTTGTATATTTCAGGAAAAGGTGTTTCGTTAGGTTACTATAAAAATATCATAATGAATGAGAAGAAATTTACATATATTGATAACGTTCGTTACTATAAGTCCGGGGATGTAGTGAAAGTTTTAAATGATGATGAACTTCAATATGTTTCCAGGAATGATGAGCAGGTCCAGTTAAGAGGTTTTAGAATTGAATTAGGAGAGATAGAGAGCGCGTACAACAATGTGAAACACATCAAAAATGCTGTTGTTACATCGGATACAGCATTTAACGATGATATGCATTTATTTTTATACTATGTTGCGGATGAAGAATTAGCTGCTGACTATTTGAGGGAAAGTGTAAGAAGCTCGTTGCCAGCTTATATGATCCCAAGTTTTTTTATCAAGATAGAAAAAATTCCTTTAACTGTAAATGGAAAACTAGATAAATTATTATTACCCAAAGTAGATAGTAAAAAAGATTGTGAAACTACCTCTACTACTGAGAGTCTGGTAGTAGATGAAAAAATAAGTGAGAAAGTAAGAGAAATGGTTGTAAGTATTATAGGTAATGAGGCTATAAGAAACAATCAGTCACTACTTGAAAGTGGAATGAACTCATTATCGATAATGAGATTAATTGTCAATATAAAAAATCTATTTAATATCGAGTTTGCTCCATCAGAGATGTTGGAAAACGACACGATTACAAAATTATCCAAAGATATAGAAACTCGGAAAAATGAAGAGGAAAAGCAAGAGTATATACCTATAAAAATAAATGATACGAGAACATACCCTTTATCATATGAGCAAGAAAACTTGTGGTTTATTCACCAAACAAATGTAGACAAATCCTTATATAACATAGTTTTTTCTTATGAAATATCAGGAGGAGTGAATAAAGGAAATCTGGAAATATCGTTAGATAAGATGAGCAGGAAACATCATATTTTAAAAAGTGTGATTCAAGAACAATCTGGAAAAGGTATCTTAGCTTTTGATGAGTCGACTTATCATTTTATTAACTACTTTGATATTTCGAATATTCCTTTAGACAAAAAGGAAGAAAAAATAAATCAATGGGTGAAAGAAGAAACGGAACGACAATTTGATATAGAAAATGGTCCTCTCTTGTCGGTTACATTAGTGAAGACAAACGAATGTGAATATCAATTGATATGTAATATCCATCATATTATTTTTGATGGTTGGTCGATTCCATTAATGATCAACGACTGGTTTGCTATTTATGAGGAAATCGAGAATGGAAAAAAGAATGATTTAGATAACAGATCTATTCAATATGGAGATTATGCTTTATGGCAAAAAACCTCACCAAATTATATAAGTAGCAAGGACAACGAGTTCTGGAGTAATGAAATAGCTACAATGCGTCAAAAGTCCCTATTACAATATGATTATCAAAAAACAGATGATAGTAAAAATACTTCCGATATTATCAGCTTTTTATTACCAAAAGATATTCAAAAAAATCTTGAAGATCTTCACAAAAGAACAAAATCAACCTTGTTTATGAGTTTACTAACCGCATATCAAACCTTTTTATCTGTATATTTTGATGAAGAAGAAGTTGTTGTAGGAAGCCCATTGGCGAAGAGAAACAATGTCGATACGGAACAATTAATAGGTTATTTCGTTAACACCTTGCCCTTTAAAATTAATGTTTTTCTGGAAGATTCATTTGAAGAGATTTTGAGAAAAAATATAAAAAATATAACAGCTGTTTTTGACCACCAAAATTTACCGACAGAGAAAATTTTGAAACATTTATCATTAGATAGGACCATAGATTCAACGCCTTTGTTCGATACTGTTTTTGTACTACAAAATAACCAAAAAGAAAAGTTAACATATAAAACTTTAAAATTAAAACCTAAAAAAATTAATGCATTTAAAGCAAAATTTGATTTGGTTGTACAAGTAGAAGAATTTGATGATGCATTAGTCATTTCTTTTGAATTTAACAAATCATTATTTAATAAAACTACGATTCAAAGAATGGCTAACAATTTTCAACATTGGCTGCAAGAAATTACAACGCAGGATGACAAGCAGCTAAGGGATTTGTCTTATTTAGAGCCCGCACAGTTTCGAACAATAATTGAAATGAGTACAAGTAAAGTAAATCTGGAAATAATGGATGATCATCACTTTGAAGATGTAATTACTAGGTTTGAGAATAAAGTAAAAACAAATTTCGAAGATATTGCCATTGTTCATGGCGATGACGAAATAACATTTGGCGAGCTAAATGCTCGTGCAAATCAGATTGCACATCACTTATTCCGAAACCATGTTGGTATAGAAGATAAAATTGGTATTTTTATGGATCGATCAATTAATATGGTTACGGCTATTTTAGCCATTATGAAGGTTGGAGCGGGATATGTACCTTTGGACCCATCACAACCAGAGTCGCGACTAAAACACATGATTGAGGATTCTCAAATCATGTATTGTTTGAGTAACGATGAGGGAATTTCAAAATATCCTGGCGAAGAAAGTAAGCTAATATTGGTCGAAGAAATACTAAAGCAACAAAAAAGTGAAGTAGAAGAGTTCCATTCTATACGAATTTCGAAAAATAATTTAGCCTATATCATCTACACTTCAGGAACAACAGGAAAACCTAAAGGGGTCATGATTGAGCATGGTGGATTAGCAAACCTCTGTGACTGGCATATTAATCATTATTCTGTTTATGAAAAAGACGCAGCAACACTTGTTTCAAATACTTCTTTTGATGCTTCTGTTTGGGAGATATTCCCGTATTTAACAAATGGGAATAAACTCGTGATACTAGATTACTATGATTTACTTGATGTAGAAATCCTTTCAGAGAAGTTAGAAAAAGAGAGTGTCTCACTCGCATTTTTTTCAACGGGGCTGCTTGAGCAATTATTTATTAACGAAATGAAATTTCCAAAATCAATAAGAGCTGTTTTGACAGGTGGAGATCGTTTAAAAACGATACCTAATCGCTTGAGCTTTGATTTATATAATAATTATGGGCCAACAGAAGGTACTGTTGTTTCAACATCATATAAGATACTTCCAATTGACGATACAGTGATTCCCATTGGAAAGCCTATCTTAAATGTAGAGGCATTCGTATTTAATTCTGGAATGAAGCTTACTCCTAAAGGGCAAATAGGTGAACTGTATATTGGCGGTAAAGGTATTGCAAGAGGATATATAAATAATACAGAGAAGAACCTTGAAAGTTTTATTCCAAATCCGTTTAATCACTCTAAGAAACTATATAAAACTGGGGATTTAGTTAAGTATACAGAAGATGGGAATTTACTATTTGTAGGTAGAGTGGATGACCAAGTGAAAATACGGGGATATCGAATAGAACTAGGTGAAATCAATGCTGTTCTTAAAAAATGTACAGGTATAAAGGATTGTTTTATCACAGTAAAAGATGAATCTAAATTGAAGAAATTTATTATTGCGTATTATATTTCAGACAATGACTTGGAAGAAGATCATATCCGTGTATATATGAAAAATCATCTTCCTCATTATATGATTCCTGCTTACTTTATTAAAATGAATTCTTTTCCCCTAACAGTTAATGGAAAAGTGGATATAAAGAGCTTGCCAGATCCAAGAACTAATCAGGAAGAGACTAACAAAAAAAGTGTCATTAATGGCACGGAACAAAAATTGTTAAATATATGGAAAGAAGTGCTGAATAATCAGGAAATAACTATCTTTGATAACTTCTTTGAATGTGGAGGAGACTCCATCCTAAGTATTCAAATTTGTTCACTTGCAAAGAAAGAAAATCTTTTTATTACTTCAAAAGACATCTTTGAAAAACAAAGCATTGAAGAACTGGCAAAGGTTGTGGAATTGAAGGGCGATTTAACAATAAACCAGTCTGATGTTTTTGGAAAGGCATCATTTACACCCATTCAAAGTTGGTTTTTCTCTCAACAAATTGATAATTATAATCATTGGAATCAATCTGTAACGTTAAAAGGCTACCCGCTAATGAGTGAGAAAAAGCTTCAAAAGATCATGACACATATCGTTAAACATCACGATGGGCTGAGATCAAGGTTTGATAGTATAGAAGCATTTTCAAAAGTTGAAAAGAATGTGAACCACAACGAAATGTGGAGTACAAAATACGTAGATCTATCAAACATGAATAAGGACTTACAAGAACAAGAAATTTCTAAACTCGAGAACGTTGCACAGCAGGGTATAAATATTTCAAACGGGCCACTGATGAAAATTGTTTGTATAAAAACAGACGAAGATGAGCATACAATCATTTGGATTATTCATCATTTAATTGTTGATGGGGTTTCTTGGAGAATCTTAATCGAAGACTTTGATCGATTATATATTCAAGATATCAACAATCAAGAACTAAAACTGGATAACAAAACAACATCATTTAAAGAATGGGCAAACAAACTAAAAGAATATAAAAAGAGTATTCCTGTAGGTATTAAAGAGTACTGGCTAAACGAAAAAAGTGAAGTGTATGAAAGCCCATTAGTTAAAACAGAGAATGTATACGATGGAAGATCATTTGAAATGAAGCTAAATAAAGAGATCACAAGCAAAATCTATAATCATATGACAAGAGCTTATAAAGCATCTATTGATGAACTCTATTTATCTCTGTTTGCTAGGATAATCGGGAATTATTTCAATAAAAAAGATATTCATTTTACTTTGGAGGGACATGGTCGCGAAGAATTATTCGACGATGTCGATTTGTCTAGAACAGTAGGATGGTTTACGACGATGTGCCCGGTTTATCTAGAAAATACAGAATCATTGTCAAAAACGATTCAAGTTACAAAGCAAAAGTTAAGAGCTTTGCCTAATAAAGGGATTGAATATGGAATTATAACAGAACTATGTGGTGAAACACATGTGAAACAAAATAAGCCAATTATTAGTTTTAATAATTTAGGTAGGTTTCATCAAAGCAATCAATTAGTTGCGAAGGAAGTTATCTTTTTTAGTGAACAAGATATTCAACATAACTCCTATACTGAACATGAAGTAGATATTGAATTACTTGTAGTAAATGATGAGCAAACTATAAAAATAAATTACAACAGACATTTTGCAAGAGAAGATTTTGAGAATTATATAGAAAAAAACTTGCTGGAATTGCTACGAACATTAGAAGCAGAGACAAAATTGAAAGAATCAACGTATTTGTCGGAAGACTTTCCATTAGTAAAAATGCCTGAAGAGGAACTTAACCAACTCCTAATCAGCGAATCACGAATTGTTGATATTTATGATCTGACTTCTCTACAAAAAGGGATGTTATATCATAGTTTGCTTGATAGTGAGAGCAGCCAGTATAAAGTACAACTCATTTTTGATATCAAAGGTTGTTTGGATGTCCGAAAATTAAAGAATGCCATTAAAACAATAGTAGGGAAACATGATATTTTAAAAACCAAATTATATTCAAGTAGAAAAGGAATATTTTATCAACTATTAATGAGTTCTCTAGATATCGAAGTTCAATATGAAGAAATGAATGATCATCATGTGATGCTGGAAAAGTTGTTAGCAGATCAATACAAGAGCATAGATATCGAGAACAATAGGTTAAATAGCTTCATGATCGTTAAGCTAGCGGAGAATGAGTACCAATTAATATGGACATTCCACCATATTATTATGGACGGTTGGAGCTACTCGATGGTGATTAATGACATTTTTAATACTTATCATTCAAAAACACCTTCTTCATCCGTGAGTACCTCATTTAAAAAGTATGTTGAATATATGAAAGATTATACGAAGCATAAAGAACTACAAGAGTATTGGGCGGAGAAACTGCAAGATGTTCAAGTTCCAGGGCCTAGTTTAACAGGAGCATTAGTAAGCGAGGAATATATTGAGAATTGCTACTTGAAAGTATTAGATGAGGAATTGAGTACTTCCATTCAACGATTCTGTCAGGAAAATAAGATTACCATTAATACTCTCTTTCTAACTATTTGGCTTGCTACATTAAAGGAAGTAAAAGGAACAGATAATGTGTGTTGTGGAGTAGTGACATCGGGTAGAAATATCCCCGTTGAAAATATTGAGATTATGGTTGGTCCATTTATCAATACTGTCCCGTTTATTAAGAAAATCACCCAAGAGAAGTCTTACAAGGAACTACTAAAAGAAGTTCAAAAAGAGTTTTTAGAATTAAGTGCCTATGAAAATACACCATTATCAGATATTTATGAGTGGGCGAACGCTAAAGATCACTTGTTTGATTCTTTGTATGCTTTCGAAAATTACCCAATGACACTACCTAGTACTAGTGAAATCAAGGTGAGTTTGAAAGAAGGAAGGGAAACAACGCATTATCCAATCGTCATTATCATTACTCCTGGTTCAAGTGTTCAAATTAAGTTTAATGAGACAGTAGTCAATCCGAAGTTAAGGTCATCAGTCATTTCGGTATTTAATCAACTACTCAATGAAATGTTAGAAAAAATAAAAGTTAAGTGAGGCGAAGATATATGGAAACTACCATAGTCGTTAAGGAAAGGTTAATTGAGGAAAAGCTTATTGGATTTTGGAAAGAAATTTTAGATCAAGAAACCCTTAGTACAGATTCTAGCTTCTTTGATTTAGGAGGAAACTCTCTTTTAGCAATGCAGTTTATTCAAATGGTGAAGAATAACATGGGAGTAAAATTACCAATCAAAGTGATGTTCGAACAATCGACTATTAAGGAACTTTCAGTACTCATCAAACAACTAGATGATATTAATAAGTTAAGTTGAATGGAAAAGAATTGGGGTGATTTCCTATGAACAGGAAAATTAGTGGAACAGAAGAGAAGCTAGTAAACATGATTTCAAATGTTATCGATCCTCTTAAAATAACACTGTTAGAAAACATAAATGAATTGTTAATAACAAATGAAAAACATCATGAGTTTTTGTCTTCAATAAAAAGAGAGTTTGGTATTCAGTTAACACCTGAGATTATTTCAAGTCAATCGAATATTGAAAAGTTAGCGAGTTTCATAGATATGCTTCTCAGTATGAGAGAAGACGAGGAAAACAAACCTTTCAAACGAGGAGAAAGTGAAGGAGTACTTTCGCATAATCAAGATCGAATGTATCTGTTTGATAGACTCGAGGAAAAGAAAATGCTTTATAATATGCCATTTAAATTTATTTTAAATGGCGTAGTAGATATCGACGCCTTACAACAGGCACTAGATATTATGATTGAACGCCATGAAACTTTGCGGACGAATTTTAAAGGTGAAGAACATCAAATTCTTCAGTTCGTTATGAAAGATTGTCGTAGTGTAATAGCATATGAAGACTATCGAAAAGTAGACCCCGAAGTGATTAACTTAAGGGTTGCCTCCCATCTTAATGAAGAAATGAAAAGATGTTTTAATCTAGAAAATGATCCGTTATTTAATATGAAGCTATTTCGAATTGAAGAAAAAAAATATTATTTAGTATGTAATTTTCACCATATTATTTTTGATGGAGTATCGTTTTTGACATTTTTCGAGGAGTTAATGGGGATTTATGAATTGATTCAAACAGGACGGATTGAGGATATTCCCCCTATTGAAATGCAATATTTAGATTATGCTGCCTGGCATAAGGAGTGGGTCAAAGAGAGCACGCCCAGTCAAAGAAAGTTTTGGGGAAGTTATTTGAATCAAGAGGAAGAAGTATTAGAACTTCCATTTGACTTTCAACGCCCAAAATCACCTTCTTATTCAGGTGACAGATTAGAAATGGATATAACGGATGAACTTCGTTTATTGATAGACACGATTTTAAAGAAGAATGGTATAACTTTATATACTTTTATGATGACCGCCTATCAAGTGTTTTTAAGTCAGTATACCGGGAAGAATCAAATCATTGTCGGGAGTACCGTCGCAAACCGAGGCCAAGAAGAATTTGCTCGTACAGTGGGCTGCTTTGTTAATACATTACCTTTTAAGTTAACAGTAGATGATACAGAATCATTTCACACAATCTTAACCAGAAATCGTAAGTTAATTCTGGATGTATTAGAACATCAAGCTTTTCCATTTGAAAAAGTTGTTGAGATCATTAATCCAGACAGAGACTTGAGTTATTCTCCATTGTTCCAAACAGCTTTGGCAATGGAAGAAAGCTTCGATGGAAACTTTAGCAATTCATTTTTCACTCTTGAAAAAGATAAATTCGACATTCCTTTTTCAAATTATGATCTTACTATAAAAGTAAAGGGTTCTCAAAAGCTAGTACTTGAATTCGAGTATTCTGATGAACTTTTTCACCGGGAAACAATCGAAAGACTCATGAAGAGTTTCGAAAAATGGTTATTCCAAATTTGTCAAAATACAAATATTCCTATTTGTCATTTAGATTATTTAGATGACAGTCAAATGAATCAATTATTATCTGAGTGGCAAGGTGAAGTTTCGGATACATATCAAAATGAGACAATCATCTCCATTTTTGAAAGGATCGTAGAGAACCATTCGAACAAATTAGCCGTTACTGATAATGGAGAAAGTATAACCTATCTAGAATTAGATGAAAGATCAAATGTGATTGCAAACTTGGTTAGAAACCATATGAAAAATGGTTCAAATAAGGTAGGTCTGCATGTATACAGATCTATTGATATGGTAATCGGTATGTTGGGGATCATTAAAGCTGGATGTGCATACGTACCGCTTGATCCTATGCTGCCAACTGAAAGATTAGAATATATCATTAATGATTCGAAAATAGATATATGTATTACGAATCAAGAAGAAGAACCTGAGATTAAAAAGATAGCAAATGTGATAAAACTTGAATCCGTAAATTACATAGATACAGAAAGCTTTTCTAAATTGCTTGCACCTTCAGATTTAGCTTACATTATTTATACTTCTGGAACTACAGGAAAACCGAAAGGGGTCATGTTATCTCATAGAGGTGTAGTGAATTTAGTAATAAGTCAAAACAAATACTTACAACTTAATGAGACATCAAAGGTATTACAATTTGCTACCTTTAATTTTGATGCTTCTATATACGAGATATTTGGAAGCTTATTAAATGGTGCAGAGTTGCATATCGGAAATAATAAAGAGGAAATGTTTGATTTATTCGCACTTGAAAATCAAATCATAAGTGAAAAGTTAACGCACCTTGTATTACCACCGGCGGTATTACAAGAGCTAAATATAGAGGATTCTGATGTGACGTTCGTTGGTTCAGCGGGGTCAGAATGCCCAATAGACTTGCTAAATCGATATCAAAAGATAAACTTTTATAATGCGTATGGCCCGACAGAATACTCTGTATGGACTACATTCGAAATGTTTAAGGCATTTGAAAACAATAGGATTCAAAATAATAAAGTATCGATAGGTAAACCAATACTGAATACTAACGTTTATTTATTAAGTCCTGAGCAAAAGCTTGTCCCAATAGGTGCTACTGGTGAAATATACATTGGTGGTGAAGGGTTAGCAGTTGGATATGTTAATAATGATGATTTAACAATAGAGAAGTTTATTGAACACCCTTTTAAAGTTGGAACGCGTTTATATCGTAGTGGTGACCTTGCAAAATTCACGAGCAATGGCGAGTTGATTTTTCTAGGGCGCAAGGATAATCAAGTGAAAATAAGAGGATTTCGAGTTGAAGTTGATGAGATTTCGGTCACTCTCAACACGTATCCGCAAGTAATTGATTCATTCATTAAAATTCAAGATCAGCCAAACTTAAATAAACAAATAATTGCCTATTTCACATCAAAACAACAAGTCGATTCCAATCAGTTAAAAGCATTTTTAAAAGAGAGATTACCAAATTACATGATCCCGTCATTCTTTATACAAGTGGACAAATTTCCGTTAAACGCAAATGGGAAAATTGATTCAGCTATTCTTCCGGTTCCGGACACTAGAAGTAGTACCGATTTAGAAGTACCTAAGACGAATAATGAGAAAGTTCTTCTTCAAATTTTCAAAAGTGTCTTAGGAATAGATGTCTTAAGTATCCGAGATAACTTTTTTGAACTTGGTGGGGATTCTATTCAGAGTATTCAAATATGCTCCCTAGCAAGACAAGAAGGCATTATCATTAGTCCGAAATCAATTTTTGAAAATCAAACGGTAGCTGAGTTAGCTGCGATTGCGAGAACTGAAAATAAAGTCATGGTTCAACCTATTGATACCAGAGGGAATGTGGAACTGACCCCAATCCAAGAATGGTTCTTTGCAGAACACACGACTTCTATCAATCATTGGAATCAGTCTATTGTGTTTAGTAAAAATATTTGTGCTCAAATAGAGGACATTGAAAAAATTCTATCTCAGATAGTAGAACATCATGATGGATTATTAACCCTATTTGAAAACCATAACAATAAATATTTAGGGAATATAGACTCTGATCATAAAACATGGGAGTTAGTCTATAAGGATATTCATCATTTAGATGAGGAAACACGAATAAGAACAAGAGATGAATGGGAAATGACGATACAAGGTTCATTAGACATAAGAAATGGACCGATAATGAAAATGCTAGTTTTGAAAGAACAATCGAACAAGTATCGCTTCCTTTGGGTAATCCATCATTTATTAGTTGATGCTGTTTCTTGGAGAATTTTACTTGAAGACTTTAATTATCTCCATGATCAAGTATTAAACAATCAAACAGGAAAGCTGGCAACTAAAACTTCATCATTTAAAGATTGGTCAAACTTCTTAAAGAAATACAATGAAACGTTAATGGATTCTAAAACAATCCGTTATTGGGAGCAAAAAATAAAAAATAAAATAGCTGATTTTAAGATAATAGAAGACTTTATAGCAAAAGAAGAAAGAACAATAGAGAAGTCATTTAGTGAAGAAGAAACTGAGTTTTTGATCCATGAATTAACAAGTCAATCTAAAGCAACTGTAGAAGAAGTTTTGTTGTCATTAATCGCAAAGAGTGTGAACAAATCTTTTGAAGTAGAGAATTTTTGGATAGAAGTGGAAGGCCATGGCAGGGAAATAGTAGACGAAACAATAGATGTTACACGAACAGTTGGCTGGTTTACTGCGATGTATCCAATATTATTACATTCAGATGCGACATTTAATAATACGTTAAAAAACACAAAGAATGCAATAAGGGAAATTCCAAATAAAGGTTTTGATTATGGTGTGATCAAGTATTTAAGACCCGGAGTCATCCAGGAGCCAGATATCCATGTTACTTTTAATTATTTAGGAAAATTGGACTCTCAATTTGAATCATCTAATAGCAAGGATTTTGGTGAATTTGAAAATAAACCGAAACTACATTTCCTGGCCTTGATTCAAGACGGAAAACTAACCATAAAGATAATATCAAAATTAGCTAAGAATAAGATAGATCTATTAATAGAAGCTATTGATAAAGTGGTAATGGAAATCGTGGGCACTGAATCTAAACAAAGTTCGTTAATAGAAAGTGATTTTCCAGATGCCATGATTACTGAGGAAGACTTGTTTCATATATTAAATTCTAATAAATGAGATGATTACTAGTTTCCTAGAAGGAAAGAAGTAAGTAGATATGGATGGAACACAATGATAATGGGATCGGGAGGCGCAAAATTGGAGAAATCAATACAAAATATCTACTCATTAACTCCGCTTCAAGAAGGAATTCTCTATGAACTTGAAATGAATAAACAAACAGAAAATCTGTACATTTCTCAAATGCAAATCAGAATAACAGGCACTCTAGATGTAAACGCATTATTCCAGGCATGGAATCAGGTTGTAGATCGTCATGAAGCATTAAGAATGAAGGTCATCTCTAAAAATATAGAAAACAATGTTCAGGTTGTATTCAATTCAATCGATTATCAACCAGAAATATTCGACATGACATTGCTAAATGAACAGGAACAATTAAAGGAAATACAGAGGATATCCAATGAATCCCGTGATATGGACGTAAATAACTCGAATTTGATGAAATTCCAGTTGATAAAAATCGAAGAAAATCAATTTATAATGATTTGGACTCATCACCATATTATTTTAGATGGCTGGAGCACAAGTATTGTCCTCAATGAACTCTTTGAAATTTACAGCCAAATAGTAGGAAAAGACACAAAAGGGCTTATTGAAAAACCAAAACAATATGGCGACTTTATTCGGTTTATGAATAGAACCAATACGGAAGAGTTAAACCGTTTTTGGAAAGTGCTAGCAAAGGATATTGAACAACCAACGATCACATTTCCTGTTATAAAACAAGCGAAGGAAAACCAGAAGGGAGATAGTCTCTTTTGGGAGTTAGATAAAGAACAAAGTAAACTATTAAGAGACTTTTCAGCTAAAAACCATGTAACGATTAATGTATTATTGCAATTAATTTGGTCGATGGTGCTAAAGGAAATGTCTCATCAGAATCGAATAGTTTTTGGGATTGTGAGCTCTGGTAGGTCGAATAATTTATTCAAATCAGAAGAAATTGTTGGACTGCTCATTAATACGATTCCTATGATAGCAAAAATAGAAGATACAGATAGCATTGCTGATTTATTGAAACAATTTCAAGAAACATTAAACAACATGTTAGATTTCTCCCAAATTTCTTTAGTAGATATCAAAAATCATACGAAATTAAAGAAGGAAGATCCTTTATTTGAGACTTTATTTGTTTATGAAAATTATCCAGAAGCTAAAGATGAAGGATCGAGTATTAATTGGGAAGTACAAGGTGGAACAGAATCACACAGCTTTCCTTTATCATTACAAGCCCAGGATAATAAAGAAACAATAAAATGTAAATTGTATTTTAATCGAAGCTTTTTAGAAATTTCACTTGTACATGATATTCAAGAAGCCTTTATGCAAATTGCTAATCAAATTACAAAGGCTCAAAACATCAATGAAATTTCTGTGGAAGTTGATTTTCCAAAAACAAAAAATAATGTCAGTAATGACTTTAAAGCTATACGAAACCGTTCTGTCTCTACCTCAACTGTTAATGAAGATCTTAAAGAAATCTGGCAAGAGTTTTTCTTGAACAGAGAGATTAATGAGGATTCTGATTTCTTCCAGCTAGGTGGGCATTCGATAACAGCTATGAAATTGGTGTCAAAAATAAATAAAAAACTTGATACCAATATAAAATTAAAGGATTTGTTTGAAAATCCTACCTTGAAATTGCTAAGTCATAAGATGTTTCCAGAAATAATGATATCCACTAAAGATGAAACTCAATTTGAAGAAATAGTTATATCATTTGTAGAAAAGACTTTTTTGGAAGTTTTATCAACAAGTCAAATCGATAAAAACGCCGATTTTTTTGAAATAGGCGGCCATTCGATATTAGCCATGAAGTTATTAACAAAATTAAACAAAGAATTTAATCAAATTCTAACTTTAAAAAATATTTTTCAAAATTCAACGGTCCAATCGTTGTCTGACTTCATCATTAATAAAATTTCAGATACTGCAAGTGAACACAAAGAAACGCAACCACAAAATTATGTTCTATCTAGTAACCAAGAAGCTTTGTGGTTTAACGAAAAACTAAATGGTAAAACGACTAATTATAATATACCTCAGAAATATAAAATTACTGGGAAAGTGGACATTACACTTCTAGAAAAAGCCGTTAATCATGTCATTAATAGACATGAAATTTTAAGAACTATCGTTCGTGAAAAAGATGGTATAGGCTATCAAGAAATAAGAGAAGATTTGTACGTTAAAATAGGTGAAATAGACCTCACTGAGTTAAAAGCAGAACAGCAAACAACTCATGTTTTGCAAATAGAAGACGACATACAATCGGAAATTTTTGGAATAGAAAAAGGTCCTCTCTTGACGATAAAACTTGTTAAATTGAGTGAAAAAGAGTTTGTACTATTTGTTAATCTTCATCATTTTGTTTTTGATGGATGGTCAGTGAGTATATTTTTAGATGAATGGTTATCGTTTTATGACAGTGAAGTGAATAAAAAAGAACTTATCCTTGGAAACGATTTTATACAATATAAGGATTTTGCCGTAGAACAAAAAAGCTGGTTGGAACGTAATTTTAAAGAAGAAATGCTATTTTGGAAAAGAAATTTATCAGGCGATTTACCTAAATTAGAGCTTCCTTTAGATACGATTCGAAAAAAAGAAAATCGCAATAATGGCAGTAGTTTCATAGTGGAGCTAACAAGGGAAGAGCTCCAAAGCCTAAAGCGGATGTCACTTGAAAAAAATTCAACACTATATATGACTCTACTAACTATGTATCAGTCTTTTCTAGCAAAATATACAGGACAAAATGATGTCATTGTTGGAAGTTCTTTAGCGAATAGAATGATTTCTGGAACAGAGAAATCAATAGGCTATTTTGTCAATACACTACCCTTTAGATTAAAGATAGAATCTGAGGAAACATTTGAAGAGATTCTACATAGAAATACGGATCATATCGTTGACATCTATGATCATCAACAAATGACATTAGAAAAAATTGTTGAAGTTATTAATCCTGAAAGAAATTTGGCGAACACCTCATTATTTCAAACGGTCTTTATTTTACAAAACAATGCTAAAGCAGCATTTCAAAGTGAATACATAAACATAACGCCTGAAGTTATAAAATCAAAGGTAGCAAAATTTGATTTAAGTTTAGCTGTGGAAGAATTTGAAGATAAACTATTATTCGCTTTTGAGTATAATTCAGAGATTTTCAATGAACAAACCATTCGATTATTAGGTGAAAATTTTTTAGAGTGGATCAAAACAATTACAAATCAGCCTGAACAATCAATTGATCTAGTATCTGTTGTGAGTAAGAAACAAGAGAAGATATTGTTAGAGGATTGGCAAGGAGAAACTATTTGTTTTGAGGGGATCAATGATTCCATTCCAGAAGCTTTCTATAAAATTGTTGAACAATTTCCTGATAAAATGGCCATTGTTGATGGTTCGAGAACCATTACATATCGGGAATTAAATCAAAAGAGTAATCGACTTTCACACTATTTACTAAGCAAAGGAATTTCTAAAGAAGAGAAGATTGGAATATATGTGAATCGATCGATTGATATGGTAGTCGGGATGTTGGCAGTAATTAAAGCTGGAGCTGCTTATGTTCCATTGGATCCTCATTATCCAAACGATAGATTAAGCTACATGGTTCATGATTCGTCCATTTCATATTGTTTGACTCACAAAGAACTTGAAGAGAACGGATTAATCGATCAATCTAAAACAATATACTTTGAAGATATTGAGAAAGAATCGAATACGTTAATGGAAGAAAATCTTCACATTGCTAATCATAAAGATCTAGCATATGTCATTTATACTTCCGGAACAACAGGTAGACCAAAGGGAGTAATGATAGAACATAGAGGAATTATTAACTTAGTTTTTAATCAAAATAAAATGATGTGTTTAGATACTTCAGCTAAAGTGTTGCAATTCGCTACGTTTAATTTTGATGCATCCGTTATTGAGATTTTTAGTTCACTTTTATTTGGTGCTGAACTACATATAAGTGTAGATAAAGAAAACCAATTTGACATGAATAAACTTGTTGAACAAATAAAGGACGAAGAGATTTCGCATATTATTTTACCACCTGCTGTGTTGAAGGAACTCCCAATCACTGAATTGAGTAGTATTAAAGTGTTAGGGTCTGCAGGTTCTGAATGTCCAGTTGAACTCGTTTCAAAGTTTAAACATATATCGTTTTTTAATGGTTATGGGCCTACAGAATATTCGGTGTGTACAAGTTATAAAATATTTCCTCCGAATGAAGATGTAACAAATGAATTCGTTGTTTCAATTGGAAAGCCTCTGACTAACACTGTTGTACTTGTATTAGATAAACATAAAAAAATAGTACCGGTAGGATCTGTGGGTGAACTTTACGTGGGAGGACTTGGGTTAGCACGAGGATATTTGAACAATGAGAGTCTGACCAATGAAAAGTTTGTACCCAATCCATTCAACCCTACAGAAAAATTATATAGAACTGGGGATTTAGTTAAGTTTAATAAAGCTGGAGAATTAGTTTATATAGGTAGAGCAGACGATCAAGTGAAAATAAGAGGATATCGTGTTGAACTATCAGAGGTTAATGTTTCATTACGAAAAATAGAAGAAATAAAAGATAGTTTTGTAACGGTAATGGAAGATAGATTTGAGAATAAAAGGCTAATTGCTTACTATACGGTGAATAATGAAGTTTCGGTAGAAATAATCAGAAAAAAATTAAGAGAGACTCTGCCTACTTTCATGATTCCCTCTCATTTTATGAAACTAGATACGTTTCCTTTGACGCCGAATGGAAAAGTAGATCAAAAAGCACTTCCTAAATGGACGGAACAAATGGATGAACGTAAGGAAAACATGCTAGATGTGAAAGGATTGTCTAAAACTGAAACAGAGCTTTTGACAATTTGGAGAAATGTTTTAAACGATCCATTAATAGGTCCAGATGATAACTTTTTTGAATGTGGTGGTGATTCAATCATCAGTATTCAAATATGTTCTGCTGCAAATGAGAAACATTTATTTATAACACCTAAAGATTTATTTGAATATCAAACGGTACGAGAGTTAGCGAGTATTGTAAATGAGCAGGAGCAAAGCCAAGTGGTTCAAGAAACAATATCAGGTTATGTCCCGTTAACGCCTATTCAATCTTGGTTTTTTAATGAAAATCATGAGAATATTCATCATTGGAATCAGTCTGTCGTTTTAATGAAGGATAATACAATGTCAACTGAACAATATAAAAAAATCATTATGAAATTAATTGATCATCACGATGTTTTAAGGACATTATTTGAAAAACAAGGTGATTCATATATAGGCAATATTCGGAATGTAGATACGGCATGTGGTTTTTATGAGTATCATGTTTCAAGTTTTAAAGATGAAAATAGTTTGAAGGAAATTAAAGAACTAGAAGAAAGTGCCCAACAAAGTTTAAACATTCACAATGGACCTATGATGAAGTTTCTTCTTTTTAAGGATCAAAGAGAAGTAAGGATTTTTTGGGTAATCCATCACCTCGTAGTTGATGGTGTTTCGTGGAGGATACTTCTTGAAAATTTCGAAAGATGTTGTCAACAGATAAAGTATGAACAAGAACTATCACTGCCTTTAAAAACGACTTCTTATAAACAATGGTCCGAGAAACTTAACGAATATCAGAATACTGAACGATCAGAAGAAGCCGTCCAATATTGGGAGAAGGAAATGAATAAGACCGTTTCTCCGCAGACGAAAAGTTTAGGAGAAACGTGTGATTTTGAAGGCATGTATAAAATAGAAGTGGATGAGGCCAAAACACAAAACCTCATTAAAAATATATTAAGAAAATATAAAACGTCGATTGATGAAGTTTTATTATCTGTTATCGCTCATGTGTTTTCCAATCGAATAGGAATCCATGAATTTTGGCTCGATTTAGAAGGCCATGGAAGAGAGGATATTGAGGATGGTATTGATCTATCAAGGACGGTAGGATGGTTCACCTCTATCTATCCAGTAAGGATTGAAGGAAAATCGTCTTTGGGGTCAACGTTGAGAAATACAAAAAACACATTAAGAAGTGTGCCAAACAAAGGGTTTGACTTTGGTATCCTAAAGTATATTTCTAATAAGAATTATAGCTATCCAGATAGCCTTGTGAGTTATAACTATCTAGGTCAGTTTAACAACACAGGTGATATGGAACAAACCAATAGTAGCAATATTGATTTAAACTACAAGTTTCCATATAAACTGAATTTCGTCGCAAGCATCGTAAACAATAGACTCATTCTGAATATTATTGGGGATAGAAAAAATGAGAATTTCCAAATAATATGTAAAGAAGTTGAATCGCAAATAAACAAAGTTTTAAGCGGAAGTGTAGATTTAAATGATTCCATTGTTGAAACGGATTTCGAATCCGAGAAAATAATTGATGGAAGTACGATCACCCATTTTATTAATAAGTTTAATAATATTGAAGAGATTTACCCAGTGACATCACTTCAAGAAGGGATGTTATTCCATAGTGAAGTGAATCAAAGTTCTGAATATATTTCACAGCTATCTATTGATTTAAAAGGGGATCTTGACCTGGATAAATTAGAAGAAGCTTGGAATGATACCTGTAGAAAATATGACGTTCTAAGGTCAGTTTTTAGGCGAAATCAAATGGGAGACCGCTATCAAATTATACTCAATGACATTTATTATGTGTTTAATCATGTGAATCTAACGATGTTTAATGGCGACGAGTTAGAAGAGAAAATAGATAATCTGTTAGTGCAATGCAGGGGTAGACAAATTGAGTTAGAGAATGGTCCACTCATGAATATAACATTAATTCAACTATCGAGTCATCGCTATAAATTCATTTGGACACATCATCATGCCCTAATAGATGGCTGGAGTCTGCAAATTGTTATTAATCATTTCATGGATAATTATCTAAATGCATCCAGTATGTCAAAAGACGGTGAAGAGCATAAGCTTGCTTATAAACAAGTCATGAATCATGTTCAGAATGTTAATAAAAAAGATGAAGCAGCTTTCTGGAATAAAGAGTTGGAGGATTTCGGACAAGTAAAAGCACTAGCAAGTACGAAAAAAAATAAACAATCTTTTACATCCGATAAGGTTATTGAATATAGCTTATCTGAGGATCTTACTGAAAAACTAATAGATATATCCAAGCGACACAGGAAAACAATTAATACAGTGGTTCAAGGAGTTTGGGGCATCGTCCTATCCTACCTTAGCGAAAGCAAGTCAGTATGCTATGGTGTGACAAGCTCAGGAAGGAACCTCAGCATTCCACATATCGAATCAGCTGTAGGTTTATTAATCAACACACTTCCATTTTCTTTGAAAATCGATTGGGAAGATGAGTTACAATCTTATTTTACCGCTATTCAAAATAAGCAATTACAAATGAGAGAGTATGAGTTTAGTTCACTAACGGATATTAAGCGATATGCTGAAATTCCATGGGATAAAGATTTATTTCAACATATATTTGTGTTCGAAAATTACCCGAGCACAGAACTAGCAGAGGATTCGCGAATAATGATTGAAAATTCTGTTGGAAATGAATCGACTAATTTCGATCTTACGTTTTCTGCCGCTTTAGTGCAGTCAAAGCTCCATTATAAAATTATTTATAAAGACAGTATGTTTGATGAAAATGAGATCTTACGTTTTATGGATACGATGCAAAGGATATTCTTAAATCTAACAGAAGATGATACTTTATCTATTGGTAAATTAATAAATAACTTGAAAGTTGGGGCACTATGATAAGTAAATTGATGGCGACGAATAAATTGATGTCAATAACTGAAGCTTTTAGAAAAATAGTAGAGGATAATCAATCAAAAGTTGCACTTTGTGAAAATGAACGGCAAATTACCTATAAAGAATTAGATATTCTCTCAGATAATCTTGCCAAAAAAATCGTTGATTTAGGAATACAACAGGAAACAATGATAGGGATTCCAAGTCAAAGATCCATTGAACTGGTCATAGGGATGCTTGCAATTTTAAAGTCAGGTTGTTGCTATGTTCCAATAGACGAAAAGTATCCATTAAAAAGATTAGAATATATGCTTGCAGATACGAATATGAAGTTCTTCTTATCTAATGGCCCTCAAGGGAAGTTTAGTGAATTAGGCATTCAACCAATTCTATTTGAGCTTAATGAGCTAAGTAAGGAAGGACACACTTCTGTCAACCGTTCATCAGAAAATGGTCTAGCGTATGTAATTTATACTTCTGGAACAACTGGAAAGCCAAAAGGCGTAATGATAGAACAAAGTAGTGTAGTTAATTTAGTATTGAACTCTAAAATGCTTGAAATAAACGAAAATAATAGAGTGGCTCAATTTTCTAACCCCTGCTTTGATGCCGCAACTTTTGAGATATGGGGAGCGTTACTAAATGGAGCTACATTATTCTTGATGTCAAATGAATTTACTTCTTTTGATGATTGGAAAGAAGCAATATCAGTTGGAAAGGTAGATGTAGCGTTTTTTACAACTGGTCTTTTCAATGCAATGGTAGATGAGGATCCATTTATTTTTGAAGGATTAAAGAAAATCGTGGTTGGTGGAGATAAAATCTCCATTTCTCATGTAAATAGATTGAAACAAACGATCGGTCATGTTTCTTTAATTAATGGGTATGGACCAACCGAATGCACAACCTTTGCTATTTGTCATGAAGTTGAAGACAAAGATGTAGATGTTATTCCTATTGGAAAGCCGTTGAGTAATGTTGAAATAAAAATTCTATCTGAAGAACAAGTTGAGGTTGGCGATGGAGAAATAGGAGAGATCTACATTGGCGGTCAAGGAGTTATGAGAGGTTATTTAAATCAACCAGAATTAACAGAACAAGCTTTGATTATAGATGATTTAAATCAGACGAAGTGGTATAAAACAGGTGATCATGGCATCCGTTTAAATAATGGTGAGATTCTGTATAAAGGACGAAAAGATAGCCAAGTAAAAATACGCGGTTTTAGAATTGAGTTAAATGAAATTCAAGAAAAACTTGATAAATATACAAAGGTTGAAAGTTCAGTAGTAGCTGTTAAAAACATCAATAATGAGAATTACGTTACCGCTTATTACACACATAAGGATGAGAACACGGAAAACGTCGAGAATGATATAAAAGATTATTTGAGTAATGAATTGCCGAATTATATGATTCCACACTTCTTTGTTAGAGTTGATAATTTCCCTCTTAATGCCAACGGTAAAGTGGATAAAGAGAAATTGTTAGAAATGGATATAATGCAAAATAAAACTTCCGTAGCTATTCAAGAAGATGGAAAGAAAAAAGAAGTATTAGAGATTTGGAAAAAGGTATTAGGAAATCAAAGTTTAGGATTAGACGATAATTTCTTTGAAAATGGAGGGCATTCCATTTTAGCTACCAAACTGGTCTATGTAATGAAAGAAACTGTATTACCAGAAGCCACTTTACAAATATTATTAGCAAATAATACAGTAAATAAATTTGTTGATGCACTTGAAATGGATTCATCTGGCAGTATAGAAGTCGTGATGGAAAACGATTCTACGCTCGATCACTCTTTGAAGGAGAAAATAAGAGAAATATGTGCTCAACCAGTTCAATTTGAAAAAAACATGTTGATTACAGGAGGAACAGGGTTTTTAGGAGCACATCTATTAAACAAATTGTTAGTGGAAATAGATCATGTCAAAATCTATTGTTTGGTTAGATTTCCTTCGAAAAATAGATTAAAAGATACATTAATAAAATATGGTCTTTGGCAGGATGAGTTCGAAAGCAGAATAGTGGTAATTGAAGGGGATTTTAGTAAACATCAATTCGGTTTAGATGATATGACATATGAGAAATTAAGCAATGATGTTTCTCAGGTGTATCATGTAGGTGCAGAAACGAACTTCTTCGAACCGTATAGTAAATCAAAAATTTCGAATGTAGATGGTGTAGTAGAGATTGTTAAGTTTGCTTCTTCCAACACTCGGAAAAATATTTATTACGCATCAACGCTTTCTGTATTAACTGGAGAAAGAAAATGGGACGAAGAAGACGAATTAGTTTATTCATCCGATTTAATGATCGGGTATAGCCAGTCAAAATGGGTTGCAGAGAAACTACTTCTCCAAGCAAGAGATTATGGACTAACAGTCGATATTTTCCGATTAGGTAGGATTTCATCTAATTCATCAAATGGGGTCTGGAACGAGAAGGATATGTTGTACAAAGTTTTTGAATCATTTATTGATCAAAAGATATTACCATTTAAAGAAGAAATTCATTTTGAATTAATGCCAGTCGATTTTGTAAGTGAGTTTATTTACAAAATATCAAGATTAGATGAGAACAATAAACTCGGAATCTACCATATGTTCAATGATCAGAAAGTTTCAAGTGAATTCGTAACCTCTTTCTTTGAAAAGAATGATATATCTTACTCGAATATGGACTTAGATGAATGGCTGCAATCTTTAAAAGAAAAGACACAATCTAATGAGATTCATTCATTAAGTGCTTTGTCCCAATTAATTGACGAATCAACAAAATTAAAAGAATCAGAAATTCTACAATCCAAAACCAAAAAGGAATTAGATCTGCTGTCAATGAGAATGCCAGAAATTGATTCGAGATATGTTGAAAACTTTATGAAGTTTATGTTGAATTAATTCTTATTTAGGTGGAGGAGTAAGGGGATGAAAGGACTGAATAAAAAACTTTTTTGTTTTCCTTATGCTGGGGGAAGTGCATCTTTTTATAGAGAGTGGAAATTTGATAGCAATGAGATTGAGGTAATCCCGCTAGAATACCCTGGACATGGAAGTAAATACTGTGAACCATTGTGTGATCGTATGTCTGCTCTGACGGATATCTTAATGGAAGAAATGCAAACCAAATATCAAATAAATTCACTAAAAAATATCTCCTTTTTTGGACATAGTATGGGTGCGATAGTAGCATATGAAATTGCGGCAAAATTAGAAGAGAGATACGGAAATAAGGTAGAACAATTATTTATATCTAGCAAATCGTCTCCAGATTATAAGGTAGATCAAATCGATTGTTCTAATTCAAACAATTTAAAACAATCACTAAAAAAAATCGGGGGAACAAACAAGGAGCTCTTAGAAACAGAAGATTTCATGAATATATTCCTTCCGATTATCCAATCAGATTTAAATATATTAGCAAACTATCATGGTGAAAATAGACGTCAAAAAAAGTTGAATAATAAGGCTGTTTTGTTATTAGGCTCTGAGGATTCTGTGACGAAGGAAAGTATTGAAAGCTGGAATCAATACATTGAACATATTAACGAATTGCATATTTTAAAGGGAGATCATTTTTACTTAAAGCAAAATCAAGATATCGTATTAAAAATTATTCAAGATTATTTACTCAGTAGTCATTGTGAAAATTCTGATTTAAGTACAGTCGTATCAAGTTAAAACCTTCGATTAGGAAAAATTGTGAGAAAAAAGAATAAGACCCAAAAGTGTTCGAACCACAACTTTAGAATATTAGATGAAATCTATATTTTAAAGTTGTGGTGATTTCAGACACTTTTGGGTCCTTTTTTATTATGCCATCGGTTTCAGAGACAAGGTTTTGAAGTAACGTGACACCCGTTTCTATCTGCTTAGGATCTGAGGCCTACTATTCTTATAATTGGTTTGGTGGAATAACAATCTACCATATTGACCGCTTTGATTATTTGCGTTAATTGCAAGGGAAAGACTGAAATTTTAACGAAAAGATTAATTCGGAAAAGAAGTGACGACTTATTAAAATTTTCAGGGTTTATTATAAAACAACAAGATATTAATGGATGAATCGTTTCGTGAATACCGTTCATCCACTGGTCTCATATTCATGGTCCTCTATACCCCAATTTTGAAGAAACTCGATTGCCGGTTTCAATCACATTTTTAATGAGAAAATCAAGTCTGTCTTCTGTCAAGTTAAAGCTGACAAAACCAATACTCACTGCCCCATGCACTTCTCCAAAATGGTTTAAGACCGGAACAGCTACAGAAGATGTTCCTTCTGTTCTTTCACTGTGACTGATTCCATGTCCCTTCATTTTAGTTTCTTTCAATATATCCCAAAAAGCTGCTCTTTCTTGAACTGGCAAAAGAGCATCTACGATTTTTTTCGCTTGATTATATGGCATATAGGCGAGCATTACCTTATTAGCAGCTCCAATATGCATAGGGACTCGTGAGCCAAGCTGGTCATAAACACGGATTTGGTTTTTTTCACTGTCGATTCGTTCGATAATGAGTGACTCAATTCCTACTGGCTGGCTGAGATAGACGCTTTCCTCCACTTTGTTCATAAGCCTTTCTAGTTCAGGCCTTATTTGACTTATGTAATCCATTTTGTCATACATACGCAAACCATATTCGAGCCAAATATTTCCTAAACCATATTGTTTGGATTGTTCGTCTTGTTGAATTAGGCCATGCTTGGACATTGCTTTTAACAAACGGTGCATGGAACTAACCGGAAGTTCACATTCTTGAGATAGTTCCGTAATAGACAGCCAGTTTTCCGATGAATCGGAAACTAGCACCTTAATAACGTTCATGGCCCGGTCAATTGATTGCATAAACTTACCACCTATCTTTCATTACGAGTTACAAAAAAACTGAAGATTTAAAACATATTGACATTATACCATATTTAATTTTATAATTTAAGAAAATTTCCTATTGTCGGAAACGTTTTCCGATATGCGGAAAAGGGAGGAAAGGTAATGACATATTGTTCGTCTATGTACCAACCATTAGAACGTGTCATTGTGAAACATCCGAACGACGCTTTTATTAGTCAAGAGCATATAAGCCAAGAATGGCAGAATTTCAACTATGTAGAAGAGCCAGATTTCAAAGAAGCCCTAACAGAGTATGGTGACTTTATTTCTATTTTGGAGAAATATGTTCCAAACATCGATTATTTGCCCGCATCTTCGGAAGTCGGAATGGATTCCTTATATGCGCATGATCCTGTAAAATTCACGAGTGAAGGAGCCATTATTTTAAAGTCTGGGAAAGAATTGAGACAGCCTGAAGCAAATGTATACAAGGAGTTTTGTAAGGAGAAGAACATACCGATTATTGGTGTTTTAACTGGTGATGCTGTCGCAGATGGCGGTGATATCGTTTGGCTTGATGATCGGACACTTGTTGTTGGACATGGTTATCGTACAAACGCTGAAGCTATTCGGCAATTAAAAGAAATGACCGCTCATCTTGTCGATGAATTCATCGTAGTCCAGCTTACACATGATCAAGGCGAGGCAGAGTGCCTCCATCTTATGTCCTTTATCAGCATGGTAGACCATGATTTAGCAGTAATCCATTCTCGTCTTATGCCAGTATTTTTCAGAAAACTGCTTATTGATCGCGGTATTCAGCTTATTGAAGTGCCGGATGATGAGTACATGAACTTAGGCTGCAATGTGCTTGCATTAGCTCCGCGTGTTTGTGTAATGTCTTCTGGTAACGCTTACACAAAACAACAGCTTCTTGATGCTGGAGCCACAGTATATGAATACAAGGGAACTGAAATCAGTTATAAAGGCACTGGAGGACCAACTTGTTTAACCTGTCCAGTTGTACGTACGAATATTAAATATTGAGGGGGAAATTAAGTATAAACATGTAATTGTAAAAACACTGGGAGAAAGTTATGTAAATGGTTTAACAACCTCCGACCTAGGCAAGCCAGATTATGAAAGATTATTAGAGAAGCATGCTGCTTATGTGGAAGCATTAAAAAAATGCGGGGTTTCAGTTACACACTTGCCAGCAAGTGAGGAATTTCCAGATTCAACATTCGTTGAAGATACCGCTGTCTGACAACAGGAATCTCCTACCTTGGGGAAAACTTGATTGTAGCTGCAGGTGAATTTATCAATCATCATAATTTTTCACCATACAAGAAAATAACGGTTTCAACTGAAGACGAATACTCAGCAAACTGTATCCTTGTAAATGATTATGTGATTATTCCAAAGGGATATGAAGAGTCGAAACGTAAAATGAATGAAGTTGGTTTTAAAACGATTGAACTGGAAATGTCTGAGTTCCAAAAGCAGGACGGTGGATTGAGCTGTTTGTCACTACGCTTTTAAAAAACAGAAAATTTAGATAAAGGAAGGTTGGTTTTCCCTATATTCTTACATTTATTAAAAACCGGAAGGGGGATTTCGATGAGTCGATCACTATGGGGTACACCTGAAACTCTTCGTGCTTTATTATGTGAACTTGTTAGCTGGGAAAGCCGTACTCTTACTGAAGGGGAATGCATGTTTCCTTATAAAGTTCAAGAGAAATTAAGCAAGCTTGATTATTTTAAAAGGAATCCAGAGCACTTATCACTTCACGAAGTTGATCTAGGGAGAAACTTTGTCAATGCCTTTTACAAATATCCTGAAGCCAAGGAGACAGTCGTATTAATTAGCCATTTTGATACGGTCCAGACTGAAGAATACGGCGATCTTGAGACTCTTGCTTTTCAACCAGAGGAGCTCACAAAAAAACTTCATGAACGAAAAGATAATTTACCGGAAGAAGCTCGCATTGATCTTGAATCGGGAAGATACTTGTTTGGAAGAGGAACGATGGATATGAAAATGGGACTTGCCCTTCATATGGCTCTCATCGAAAAAGCAAGTATCGAACAATGGTCTATCAATCTTCTGCTATTAACCGTCCCAGATGAGGAAGTGAATTCAGCGGGAATGAGAGCTGCAGTTAAAGAACTTGTGACTTTGCGTGATAAATATGACCTTTCTTATAAAATGTTTTTTAACAGTGAACCATCTTTTTCACAGAAACCGGGAGATGATAGACATTATATCTATTCTGGAACGTTGGGGAAAATCATGCCGGCTGCTCTTTTTTATGGAAAAGAAACTCACGTTGGTGAGCCTTTAAAGGGAATTACAGCTAACTATATTGCCTCGTTCCTTACTCAACTCATGGAGTGGAACACTCTGTTTCAGGAAAGTGATCTCGGAGAGGATACACCTTTACCCGTTTCGCTTCAGCAAAAAGATTTGAAATTACAATATTCAACACAGACTCCTTATCGTGCAGCCGCCCTTTATAATGTTTTCATTATGAAAAGAAGCGCTGCTGAAATTATGGATATATTCGAGCAGGTTGCACAGGAAGCAGCGATAATGTGCAATGAATCATATAAAGCTGTTTGCCTGCGTGAACAGATTGAAGGTGTAGGCGAAGTAAAAGTATTGCGCTACGAAAAGTTACTTTCTTATGCCGAGGGGAAATTTGGTGCAAATTTTGTTGCGGAAATAAAGAGTGAAGTCCAAGGAAACATGGAATGGGATGAGCGGGAAAAATCACTGCGAATCGCTGATAAACTGATGATTCAATGTCAGGAGCTTGCGCCGGCTATTGTATTGCTGTTTGCGCCACCCTATTATCCAGCTGTTAATACGTCCAATGACCCGTTTATCATCGATTCTGTGCAATTAATAAAGGAAACTGCAGCCAGGTTTAATAAAGAAGTCAGCCAAATTCATTATTTTAATGGTCTTTGCGATTTAAGCTATGTTCAATATAGTGATGAGGCTGATGGCTGGACTGCTTTTGAAAAGAATACGCCAGTCTGGGGCGATACTTATAGCATTCCTTTCGCTGATATGCTTCAACTTCAAGCACCCGTGCTCAATGTAGGGCCGTTCGGCAAAGATGCACATCAGCGTACAGAGCGCCTTCACATCGATAGTGCCTTTGTCCATACTCCTGCTATGATAGAGAGTTTGATAAAGAGTATGTTTAAGAGTTTGGTAGAGAGGCGATAGAGACATTTTATCGTTTCTGCAAGGCCAGTGGTGCCGAAAATCCAATAACTAAAAAACTGCTTGTACAGTTTGGAGCACAAGTGCAATAGGTCCGGAAGGTTCAGATGGTTTAACTGTCCCTATTTTAAAAAAATTAAGTTAACTATATTAGGAGGAATAAATATGTTTAAACATGCGATTGTACGAAAGATTGGTAAAAGTTATGTAAATGGCTTAACAACATCGGATTTAGGAAACCCGGATTATGAAAAAGCGCTTGTACAACACGAGGCTTATATAGAAGCATTAAAACGCTGTGGTGTGAAAGTGACTGTTCTCGAATCGGATGAAACGTACTCTGATTCTACGTTTGTAGAAGATACCGCCGTGTTGACGCCAAAATGTGCCCTTGTAACGAATCCTGGTGCAGAAAGCCGAAATGGTGAGATTATTGAAATGAAAGAAGTTTTAAAAGACTTTTATGACACAATTGAGTATATTCAATCTCCAGGTATGTTAGATGGCGGAGATGTCATGCAGGCAGAAGATCGCTTCTATGTTGGACTTTCTTCAAGAACAAATGAAGCAGGTGCTCGGCAGTTCAAAGATATTATGGGTAAGTATGGCTATGATACGACCATCATTCCACTTAAGAAATTCTTTCATTTAAAAACGGGCGTGAATTATCTAGGAGACAATAATTTATTAGTGGCCGGAGAATTCATCAATCATGAAGCTTTTTCTAGCTATAATCAAATTGTTGTAACAGAGGACGAAGAATATTCGGGTAACTGCGTCCGAATGAACGACTACATTATTGTCCCGAAAGGATTTGAGGGAACAAAGAAAAAGATTGAAGATATTGGATACACTGTGATTGAAGTGGAGATGTCAGAATTCCAAAAACAAGATGGCGGTCTTAGTTGTCTCTCATTAAGATTCTAAGTTAGTTAGGAAGAAGGTGGATTATTAGCAAAGAAAAGGACGTGATAATATGGGGAATGGTTTGGAAAACAATGAACAACTGCAACGCTCAATGAAAAGACGTCATTTATTTATGCTTTCGCTTGGTGGCGTTATTGGGACAGGCCTATTTTTAAATGCAGGCTATACAATTAATCAAGCAGGGGCTGGAGGGGCTCTGGTGGGTTATTTAGCAGGTGGTCTTATTTTGTATATGGTAATGGTCTGTCTAGGCGAGCTAGCTGTTCATATGCCGGTTACAGGTTCATTCCAAAAATATGCTGCTACATATATTGGACCTTCCGCTGGTTTTTCGCTCGGATGGATGTATTTCGTCGGTTCAGCCGCAACTGCAGGAGTTGAGTTTACAGCAGCGGGAATATTGATGAAACACTGGTTCCCTCATGTTCCTATCTGGATTTGGTGTGCTGTGTTCATTGTACTTTTATTTACATTGAATGCGTTAACGACAAGAGGCTTTGCAGAGGCGGAATATTGGTTCGCGGGAATAAAAATCGTTGCGGTAATCTTGTTTATCTTAATTGGAATCGCTGGCATCTTTGGCTTTGTCTCCTTATCTGATCGTCCAACCCCATTCTTTGAGAATCTAGCTCCTTCTGGACTTTTCCCAGCAGGTGGTATTGCAATTGTCTTTGTGACAATGATGAATGTAATATTTTCTTATCAAGGCTCAGAACTAATAGGGATTGCAGCAGGGGAAAGTGAAAATCCTGAAGAGAACATACCTAGAGCTATTCGAAATGTAATTTTTAGAATCATTGTATTCTACATTGCCTCCATTATTATTCTTTCTGCCATATTCCCTTCTTCTGAATTAGGTCTATTAGAAAGTCCTTTTGTAACTTTAATGAAGATTGCAGGGGTCCCTTATGCAGCAGGTATCATGAATTTTATTATTTTGACAGCTATTCTTTCTGTTGGAAATTCATGTCTTTATGCATCTTCACGTTTACTTTGGTCGATGGCACATGATGGAATGGCACCTAAGATATTTGGTATTTTGTCTAAGAGAAAAGTACCGTTGAATGCCCTTCTTTTTACAATGTCTTTTTCACTCTTATCGTTATTGACCAGCTTTATTGCTGCTGATACTGTGTTCGTATTACTTATGTCAATCGCAGGTATTTCCGTCACGATTTCATGGATGGGAATTGCTTTATCGCAATATATGTTTCGTAGGAAGTTTTTAAAAGCGGGTGGGAAAACGGAAGAATTACAATACAAAGTACCATTTTATCCATTTGTCCCATTGTTTTGTTTAGGATTTTGCTTTTTGATTCTAGTATTTCTAGCTTTTGATTCTACTCAACGAGTCGGATTATTTTATGGGATAGGATTTTTAATCGCCTGTATATTATTCTATAAATTTAAACTGGCTAAGAAAGTAGAGTCAACAATAAATGTTGATAGTAGTAATGAAAAAATAATGTAGTTTAGAATCTACAGGGCATTATCTTCTTGGATTACTGGATTAGGATAAAATTTGATTTTTATCTAAAATGTAAAAAGGACTGATCTTTTTTTCAGTCCTTTTTCATATGGAAGTGGAAATTACTTCACACATTCAAATCTAGATCATCAAGTATTGTTCTCGTTTTTTAATACCCAGGCACATTGGCTGTATAAAAAGTTATATGAGAAACATCGCAACTATTGTTGTGACTACTAATCCAATGGTTACCGGTAGCAGATTCCGGCGTGCAAGTTCGAAGGGACTGACATTACATATTGCAGCGGCTGGGATGAGTGCCCAAGGAATCAAGGTTCCGCCGCCTACCCAAATTGCAGTTATTTGCCCAAGTGCAGTCAAGGTGGCGGTTCCGCTTCCAATGGCCGTTCCAAATAGTTTGGCAACCGATCCTGCTAAAGAGATTCCTGAAAACCCCGACCCATCGAGGCCAGTGATGGCACCGATGCCCGTTAATGTAACGGCGGCTATTTCTTTCGTTAAAGGAACTGAGGCCGCTAATGCGGCACCGAGATCATTGACGATGCCGAGAGACGTTTTTGGTAAATAGTCACCGATGATTTGGTTGAAGCCAGAATCACCTAAATAGAAGAATGCAGCGATTGGAATGACGGGTCCGAATACTTTGAATCCAAATTGAAATCCCTGAATTAAATAGGCCGTTGATTTTTCAAGTCCTTGTTGTTTATGTGCGACAAGGGATAAAATGAGCAAAATGAAAACGGCAGTACCGCCAACCAATGCGGTTGCATCTCCCCCTTGTAACTTCAAAATCGATAATGCCACAACATCCAACAGAAATGCGATCGGAATGAAGACTGCAAAAAACTTCTTTTGTGCCAGTGTGAGCAGATCTTCACTAAATGTTTGATCTTGGAGGATACCTTCATTATCCTCCGCCTTGATTCTTCCAAGTTTCATATCCCGCTTCAAGAGGATAAAGGCGGAGAGGGTGGTGACGACGCCCATTGTGATGACAAGGGGAATGCTCGCAGCGATAACATCACCGACTGGTATCGAAGCGGCATCCGCCGTCAGTTTAGGTGCAGCTTGAATGATGAAATCCCCTGACAATGCTATTCCATGACCAAAAAGGTTCATCGCCATCGCCACACCGAGAGCAGGTAAACCAGCCCGTAATGCAACGGGGAGCATAACCGCCCCAAGTAAGGCAACAGCCGGTGAGGGCCAGAAAAACCAGGATATGATCATCATGACGATTCCGATTATCCAAAAGGCAAGGGTAGGATTTTTAATGAATTTAGCAAATGGTGCGATCATGACATCATTAATTCCAGACTTTGTTAAAACTGTGCTCATGGCAACTATGATTGAAATAATTAAAATCGTGGACATTAATTCTGTGATTGCGAAAATGAAGCTGTTAAATATACCGCTAATGGATGAAGCTAAACTGCCTGTAGCAACTAATGCTAATAGGAAGATTCCGACTATACAAATGAGGGTAGTGTCACGACGTTTTACCATAAACCCGATTATCAATGCGATAAATACAACATAAATCCAATGGAGTGCTGTCAATTCCATCTCCATGATCCGTCCCCCTCATAAATGTGCCTAGTTACAGATTATGAGGGGAGATCGGGGTGGTGAGTTGTTTCATAAATTTAAGGGCTTATCTTCATTATTTTCACTAATGATGAAAATATCGAGTTCAAGAAGCAGCAACATGAATGCTTCTTGAACATTTTGTCATTTGGTTTATTGTGTACGGCAGCAGGGATGTCCTGGGCTTGTTAACATTTAGCCGAAATAGAAAAAATGATATCAAAAGTAATGTCAAAAATGATGCTACTGAATCGGCTATCATTAAAACAAAGCTAGACAATATTGGTCAATTTGTTGATTCAATTAGGATTGACTTTAAAGCTAGTGACCAGCGTAGGACTGCATTGTCAGAGACGGTTATTCGTATAGATAAGGCAAATCATCTTAAATATTGACGCTGATAAACTTGTGGAATTTTGGCATTTGGGACGATAAATAAGACAGCCATATTGGTTGCCTTATTACTTCAATAGCAAATGAATTTTCTAAGCATTAATTTTCCTATATCTTAATGTCATATCAACTATAGTTAATAATAAAACAAACCATAAAATAGGATTATTTAATGAGATTCCTACAGTAGATTTCCCACCCATTAATGTTAATACTCCTATTAGCACTAAAGTATAGAGAATAAATGCTGCTTCTCCTATAAATGAGTTTTTTTCGTTATCTTCATCAGTCTTTCGATTAATTACCATATAGATAATCACTACTGCGATAATTCCAATTGTCATTGTAGTCTTAGACATGTCACTGAAGACGATATTCGGGAAATAATCAAAAATCATAAGACCAGAAAATAATAAAAAGATACCTATTCTCACTAATGTTATCAAATTCATCTTCCCCATTTGTGTTTACTTGTGCCTTATCAGTTTGGATTGCCCCTTCGTTTGCTGATGCAAATGCTTTGCAAAACTATTAATTACTAAATCGAAAACTATAATTCATGACAAAAACCTTCTTATTTTACACATCAAACCTCAGTTGGTAAAATATATTAATTATAACTAGTACTATAATACCATAATAATTTAAAAATATAATTTTTTTATTTTTTCTTTAAAATAAAGTACCTAGAGATATATTGAATATTTCAAACAGATAAGGAGCGATTTTTTGAAAAAAAAATACACTGGGAAGACAAATGTTTTATTTTAATAACGCTTTTAGCTATTCCAATGGGGTTTAATCCGATATTTAGTTTGTATTGACTATTTTAAATTGTATGAACCGTACTACAGCACAATAAGACTAATTTTTAAAAGCCCTTCTCGTTTGAGAGGGGCTTGATAAATGTAATATTTAACGACCTAAAGAACTTTCTAATTGTAGGGTATTTTATCGGATTTATCCAGTTATGAATGTTGTGGATTTAAGGAAGTAAATTCAGATGTTTAATCTACATCAAAAGCCAACATTGCCATTTCGTTTGAATAAATTCTTTTGCAAGCCATCATCACGCCAAGCCCAGATTAAATGGCCCATAAAACAACGGTGAGCAGAACAGGCCCTAGTAAGTTGTTTCATAAATTTAAAGGCTTATCTTCTTTATTTTCAACAATACATCAAGTATCCTTAATTTGAATGGCCATTACTGTAAATGAGGGATAAGTCGTGAAACAAATATATAGTAATATTATACAATTTCGGGGTACACATTATGAGTTTGGATACATGCAAGGTGAGGAGTTAAAAGATTCACTAACGGTAAAAAATCGTGAAGATCAGTGGAAGATTAGGCAGCCACGGTTTACGGTTGAAGAAGAAGAGGTCAAGAAAGCGATTACACAATTTGCCCCTGGTGTGTGGGAAGAATTACTTGGCTTGCAAGAAGCGCTGAAATGGCCAATTGAACGTGTGTTGCAGGAGTTTGGAGGGTACCGATTGGATTATGTTCGTTCGGGATGTTCCATTATGACAGGTGAGAATTATTTCATTCGTAATTATGATTACCACCCAAAGACATATGAGGGACGCTTCGTCCTATTTCAACCAACCGATCAGGGCTATGCTAGCATTGGTCCAAGTCAACGTGGGACTGGACGGATGGATGGCATGAATGAAAATGGGCTAGTGGTTGGATATAACTTTATGAATCGAAAGAATCCAGGAGATGGATTCATTTGTTGTATGATTGGTAGATTGATTGTAGAATCTTGTGCGAACGTTCAGGAAGCGGTCGCGATGTTGAAGGAAATCCCACATCGGCATTCATTCACTTACGTTGTCTACGATAAAAGTGGTGATACCTATATTGTGGAAACCTCTCCGAGAAATGTAGAGGTGCGCAGGTCAAATGCCTGTACCAATCACTTTGAAATCATGAAAAATGAAAATCGTAACCATCTTATAGATTCGAAACGCCGATTGGAAATTATACAAGATCATGAAGGGAAACTTTCATCTGCCTACGATGCTTATAGATTGTTTAATGATACCAACCAAGGTGTCTTCTCAGATTTATATAGCAGCTGGGCAGGAACGATTCATACATCCGCTTATTTACCTAAGGACATGAAAGCTTGGATGGCCTTGGGAGGGAACCAGGAACCTACTTCAATAGATTTTGCGAAATGGCTCGAAGGAGAAGATGTTGAGTTAGACCGAATTAGAGGTGTAATTGATACGGATATTCCATTTGTACATATGGATGAGGGGGCAAATTGGTTTCGGAATTGATCGCTCCCTTTGGAAATTCAGATAATATAGCTTGATTTGTTGTGACAAAGCTGAAAACTGGGAATTTTTATGATTAGAGAATTAAATGGACAAAAACAGTGATTGCTGTAGAGACAGGATTTGATTTTAAACGGTAAGTAAGGCTTATGTAATCTTGAAAATTATTTACGTATCGTTAAAGGAACAGTAATCATTTTTAAACAGAATTGCAAAGGATTTGGAATTAAATACTCGTAATTGGGGGCATTTATAATGGATGAAAATGAAAGCTCGAAAGGATCACGAACAGTTCAACGCTCAATTAACATAATGAACTGCTTTACTATGGAAGAATCTGAATTAACTCTGACAGAGATCTCGAATAAAATTAATTTGGCAAAATCAACAACTTCCAGGTTAATAGATACTTTGGTACATAACGGTCTTCTTCAAAAAAAATTCTCAAATTCAAAATACCAGTTTGGCTACAAAATGTATCAATTTGGTCGTATTGCAGAAAATACCATCTCATTTGATATAACAGAAATTGCAAAACCATTCATGAAGAAGTTAAGAAATGAAATTGGAGAATCAGTAAGTTTATATATGCTGGAGAATAAAAAACGAAGGTGTATTGCGCGATACGGGAGCAATCAATCAATCCGTCATGTTGTAAGTATTGGGGAGATACTTTCGTTGGAGATTGGTTCAGGGGGAAAGGTGTTATTAGCTTTTCAGTCTCCATCGTTTATTGAATCCACATTAAATGATTTAGATTCAGAAAGTTTACGCATAAGTCTTACAAATGAATTGCCGATCATTCAAAAAGAATCTATTTCAATAAGTTTAGATGAGAGGGGAGCAGGGGTTAATTCAGTTGCATCACCTATCTTTGGATTAGATCGAGAAGTGAATTTTTGTCTATGCGTATCGGGCCCGAGTACACGATTTACGGAAGAAAGTATGAATGCTATAAAAAATGAAGTGAAGACAATTGCCTTGAAAATTTCCGAATGTTTTAGTAATCCAAAAGAAAATCATTCATTTTAGAAAAGATACACCCATCCTATTACTAGGCGACGCCTCACTGGCGCTGTCTTTTATTTTTAACCTCTTAAAAAAACAGAATTTTATAATTTTTATAGTGACATCTAAAAAGTGCTTTGTTATAATCAACACATAAAGTTCTGTTAGATGGAATTATTAGTTCCATCTAATGAAACTCAAATCAATTTAATAGTAATCGATGATAGGAACATTTCATATTTCCATTGCGTCTAGCAACAGTAATACTGAAATAAAACATCAAGGAGGAAGTAATTACTATGGATAATCCTACAAATGGACCTTTGACAGGAATTCGTGTTATTGATGCATCTACTGTGATTGCAGCTCCTTTTGCAGCCACTTTACTAGCAGACCTGGGAGCAGAAGTTATAAAAATTGAACTTCCAGATAAAGGGGATCCTTTGCGTGGACTGGGACCTTGGAAAGAATCTGAACCGTTAAGGTGGCCAGGGCTTGCACGTAATAAACAGTCTGTAACATTAGACATTCGCACTAAAGAGGGCAAGGAGATATTTAAAAAATTAATTAGAACCGCAGATGTATTAATAGAAAATTTCAGGCCTGGAACCATGGAAAAATGGGGACTAGGATATGATGTGCTGAGGGAAGTGAATCCCCGTCTCATTATGACTAGGCAATCTGGTTATGGGCAGACAGGGCCATATGCAGAAAAGGCAGGATTCGGAACGCCTAGTACTGCATTTTCGGGATATACCTACCTACAGGGATTTGAGGACCGACACCCAGTAAGCCCTTCATTTTCATTACTCGATTATATATCTGGCATATATATTGCTTTTGGAACTGTAAGCGCTCTCCTTCATCGTGAAACATCGAGTAAAGAAAAAGGTCAAATCGTTGAGATGGGACTATACGAAGGGATGTTCAGGATGATGGATTTCTTAATTGCTGAACATGATCAGCTCGGAAAAGTACGCGAGAGAGCACCTATGCTTCACGGTCATTCAAGCCCTTCGGGTACTTACCAAACAAAAGACGGACATTGGGTTGTCATGGTATGCAGTACACAAAAAACATGGGAACGTTTGGCTCAAGCTATGGATCGGACGGATTTGATAGGAAATCCTGATTATTTAACAAACCAAGCACGAATGAATAACAATGACATCCTTCAAGAACTTGTTATGACTTTTATGAAATCTCTAAATAAACAAGAACTTTTGAAGACAATGGATGAGTTTGGTGTTCCCATTTCTCCTATATTAAGCATAAAAGATATCTTCGAAGATCCTCATTATCAAGCGAGGGAAAATATTTTGGAAGTTGATCATCCTCGGTTAGGCAAAGTTAAAGTTCCCGGCATCGTGCCAAAGTTTTCAGAAACACCTGGGCGTATCCGTCATCGTGCACCGGAACTGGGAGAGCATAACAAGCAGGTATATAGTGGACAACTTGGTATATCTGAAGAGGAATTAACAAGTTTGAAGGAAAAGGGGATAATTTAACATGCAAAATAAAAAAAAGGTTGTACCCGAACAAGTGAATATATGGGAAGTCCTGCCACGAGATGGTTTTCAAATGGAAGAAAAATGGATACCTACAGAGGAAAAGGTTCGTATTATTCGTGGTCTGGCAAGTACAGGAATTAAACACATTGAAGTTACATCATTTGTACATCCGCGAGCAATACCCCAATTAAGAGATGCTGAAGAGGTTGTAAAACAGGTTCAGGATTTAGATGGAGTAAAGTTTCGGGCGCTAGTTCCTAACCTGCGCGGTGCAGAACGTGCTATTAATTCAGGAATGAAAAAAATAAAAATATTATTATCGGCTACAGACTCGCATAGCCTATCCAATTCTAACTGTTTAGTTAGTGAAGCACAAAAGGATCATTTGCCTATTGTAGAACTTGCTAGAAAATATGGTGTAGAAGTTGGAGGTTCAATTGCGGTAGCTTTTGGTTGTCCTTATGAAGGAAAGGTACCTTTGGAAAAGATCTTATCAATTCTTGAAGGTTATAAAAATATGGGGGTTACTGAGGTTTCATTAGCAGATACGGTTGGAATGGGAAATCCAAAGCAGGTTTCTGAAATGTTAAGTATTTTAAGAAAATTATTCCCTAGTTTCAAGTTCACTTTGCACTTACACAATACAAGAGGGATGGCATTAGCTAATGCAGTTGCAGCGTTGGAGCAAGGAGTTACAGACTTTGATAGTTCTACCACGGGATTGGGTGGATGCCCTTATGCTCCTAACGCTGCTGGAAATATACCCACTGAGGATCTCACTCATGCTTTTCATGAGATGGGAATTCAGACAGGAATTAATCTTGACTCATTACTCGATGTTGCTAGGGATATCAAAAATACAATTGGGCATGATGGTGGAAGCTTTATTCTTAAGGCAGGTCCAAATAGTAGGCTGCACGCTAAACCTAAAAATCAAATAAAACTGGGATGAGAACGAAAAGGGATTCATGCGAATCCCTTAAAAAACTTCAAAGGGTAATATTTAGAATCGAAAATTGTTCCAATTAATCTGAACAAGTATGAATTAGAAAGCGCTATTCTATTGCCAAACATGAAATGAAAACGCATTCAAATAAAGGGGAGGTATTTATGTTATCAATTTTAGGATTTATGATGATTGTTGTTTTTATGTATTTAATTATGAGTAAGCGTTTAAGTGCTCTTAATGCCCTGATTATCATTCCAGTCATTTTTGCACTAATTGGTGGATTCACTGACCTAGGACCTATGATGATGGATGGAATTGGAACTATTGCACCAACAGCAATTATGGTTACATTTGCCATTTTATATTTTGGGATACTAATAGATGCAGGTATGTTTGATCCTTTGGTGAACAGAATGGTGAAAATATCAAAAGGGGATCCGTTAAAAATTTCAGTTACTACTGCAGTTTTGTCTTTGTTGGTAGGATTAGACGGAGATGGAACGATCACATACCTAATTGTTGTTACGGCATTATTGCCATTATACGAGAGATTAGGGATGAATAAGCTAATACTTGCTTGTCTCCCCGCAATGTCAATGGGAATTATGAATGTCCTTCCTTGGGGTGGGCCAACTGCAAGGGTTATGTCTATATTTGGTTACGATGCAATGGAACTACTTGGACCAATTATTCCATCTATCATTGCTGGGGCATTATATGTAATTGGGCTTGGTGTATTTTTTGGCTTAAGAGAACGTAAAAGATTAGGTGTATATGGCAATAAAACGGAAGCCGAAGTGGAAATAGCCGCATCAATCGAGGACGAGGCTGTTCAATCATTAAAAAAACCAAAATTGTATTGGTTCAACATAATGCTTACACTACTATTAATTTTTGCATTAGTTAAAGCCATTTTGCCACTCCCAGCCCTATTTATGATTGGCTTTGTCATTGTCATAGTCGTGAACTACCCTAATTTAAAAGATCAACAGAAAAGAATTGAAGCACATGCAGGAAATATTCTAACTGTTACTTCCTTGATTTTTGCTGCAGGTATTTTCGCAGGTATTTTGGAGGGAACGGAAATGGTTGATGCAATGGCATCATCTTTGGTCAAAGTAATTCCTGACTTTTTAGGTCCACAATTGCCAGTTATCGTAGGACTAACAAGTATGCCATTCACTTTTGTAATGGCGAATGATCCTTATTATTTTGGTATAATTCCAATTATTGCTGAGACAGCTGCGGGATTCGGTATTGATAAACTTGAGATTGCCCAAGCATCGTTATTAGGGCAGCCTTTACATTTATTAAGTCCTTTGGTCGGTTCCGTTTACGTATTAATCGGGCTTGTTGGTATTGAGTTTAGAGAGCATATTAAATTTTCATTTAAATACGCTGTTGGAACAGCTCTGGTTATGATTATTACAGCTATCTTTTTTGGTGCATTATCAATTTAGTTATGTAATCAGTTGTCGATTTGAAAGAAACTATCATTTTCATTCGAGTAAATAACGAAATGGGGTGTAAACATATGACTAGATTGGACTCAGTTCCTGCTCTTTTACCTGTATCAATCATAGAGAGGGCTAAAGCATTAAGTACGACCCTTATAGCAGATGCGATGGATTGTACCGGTGTAATGGATTATAAGATAAAGCCTGTGGCATCTGGAATGAAAGTGGCAGCGACAGCTATGACTGTTAATATGAGAGCGGGAGATAATTTAATTCTTCATCAAACCATCTATTCTGGAAGAGAAGGCTTTGTATTAGTCGTAGATGGAAAAGACCACAAAGCAAATGCCTATTTAGGGGAGTTAATGGCTGGAGCTGCAAATGCAGTCGGACTTGAGGGTATTGTAATTGATGGATTAGTTCGTGATAAAGAGGCTCTTTGTAAATTGGGATTTCCAGTTTTTGCAAAGGGATTCACGCCTAGCGGACCATTTAAAGATGGACCTGGGGAATGTAATACAACTATCTCGTGTGGTGGTGTAACTGTTCACCCCGGTGATTTAATCATTGGTGATGAAGATGGTGTAGTTGTTGTTTCAAAGGAAACTATTGAAGATGTATTTGCCAAGGCAGAGAAAAAGTTAGCTTATGAGCAAAAGCGCCTCAGAGAAATCTCAGAATATACTCGAAAAAGTAAAGAAGGTGATCCAGAGAGAACTATTGAGCCTTCTTGGTTAAAAAATAAAACAGAAAAATTTTAAATTGTTAATTGGGAGTATTTTGTGGTACAAACACTAGAGGTGGAGGATCGGGTTTTTCATTTAAACTAGTCCGATTCCGAAGTCTCTTTTGAAGCTGTTAGAAAACACTTAGGCTCAGTCTTTGGACTGGGCTTTGTTTGTTTATTCTAGACCTAAGAAATCATGGATACTATTTATTAGTGGAGCGGCTAGCAATATAATATGATAGAGAAATAGACTGGAAAATTAAAGTAGCAAGTAGATAGAAACCTTTCATGTGAACCGTTCCTATCAATTTGTACTTGTAAAAAAGTAGGGGGATGAACAAGTGTTTTCTACAGCTCTTGGATGGTTTAGGTTTATTACAATAATTGAGGGAATCTCATATGTTCTATTGCTGGCTATTGGTATGCCCTTTAAGTACATATTGGATATTGGAGAAGCAACACTCATTTTAGGCAGCATTCATGGTTTCCTATTTGTCGTGTTCGGACTTTTACTACTTTATGTGAGCATTAAATCAAAATGGTCATTTATAAAAATGGCGATGATCTTCATCGTTTCTTTTATCCCGTTTGGGAATTTTGTTATTGATCGAAAACTATTGAAGCAAAGCTAAATAATAAAGAAATATTCAATTTATATCAAAACAAATGACTTTTTAATGGCATATTGGATTAAAAAATTACGTGATAGAGTAGCTTGAATGCATAGCTACTCTTTTTGTTATTTCCAAAATTGCCACCACATTTTTGTTAATTGGCTGCAAGTTGTTTTTTCACTTCTTGAGATTCTCTTATGCTTTCATCTCGTTCATTTTGTCCGTAGCTAACTTAATAGTTGGTCCTTCTATAACCTCATAATAACCATATGTTAATTTGGTGAGATGATGTGGGCAGAGAAGGAAGTGGAAAAATTGTCAAGAAACAGTTAGAAAGGGATATTTAAGTGCGAAATATATTTGACTATCTAAAAGAACAAATAGATATCTTAGATGAACATCTTTGGAACTTAATGATGGATGAGGATGAAATATTAGAGCCGCTTAGAGGAGTTATATATTTTATAAAAAAATATAATTGAGAGAAAAGCGCATGTTAGGATGAAGAGCATAAATTATTTTCATGAAAAGAGGGAGAGAAATTGACAGCCTATACACAACCAATCTATGTGGCAGCCATCTTTTTTGCCATATTGGTGTTTATGTTATTTATTCCATGGCTCATTTATACATATAGAAAATATAATCACTTGCCACTTTCTACTACATTTATCACATTTTCATTTATCTTTTATTTTCTATCAGCGTTGTTTTTAGTATTACTGCCATTGCCAGAAATACGCGATACTTGTTCGTTACAAAAATCTGATACACAGCATTTTTCACTGGTGCCATTTCAATTCGTGGCGAATACCTTTGAGAACAGTGGTATTGTATTAACACAACCAGGTACATATATGCAGTTATTTAAACAACCTTCATTTTATCAAGCGTTTTTCAATTTCCTATTATTATTGCCCTTTGGCGTTTATTTACGCTATTTCTTCCAAGAGAAAAAATATTGGAAGAAAGCTCTTGGCTTCACATTCGTATTAACTCTATTCTACGAAATAACACAGGTAACTGGCATTTATGGCATTTATAATTGTGCTTATCGAATTTTTGATGTAGATGATTTAATGTTGAATACTTCAGGTGGCGTACTCGGCTTCTTCATTGCCCCAGCTGTACTAGCGTTATTTCCGTCGAAGCAGAAAGTTAAGGAGAAAGCAGATAAACTATTAGCCCATGATGAAGTAAAAAAGATGTCTGTATTGCTAGCAATAATTATTGATTTATTCATATGTAAAATTGTAATCCGAATTGTTTTGAACATGTCCAATGTTAATGAGGTTAGTGAATTTGTTGTAAGTACAATTGCATTATTTGTAATGTTTTTTTTCATTCCAATGCATTGGAGTGGACATACAGTTGGTACGAAGATTATGCGCTTTCGCTATGACAGTAAAGTATGTAGGGCAGAAACAAACAAGCGATTGTTTAAACGCTTTGGTGCAATTTATGCCATGTATTTTATAACAGTGATTGCGAGCACTTTGAATAATATGGAAGTACCAATGGACTCTCCTTATTATAAGTCATCCGTATTTTTAACACTGGGTACTTGGGTCATCTTTGTTACTTTAACAATCGTGTTATTCATTCACGTTATGTTAGTCGTATTTGGTAAAGAAAAACGCCGTTTCTACTTCGATGAAGCATCTGATTTGTATACAACTAGAAAAAAATAAGGTAATAAATCGTCTTCTATACAATAGAAGACGATTTTTTTTAAGATTTAAGGTTGCTGTAAGGTTGGCACAAAGATGCTGTAAGGATGGGCATTTATAGTATAAGTATCAGCAAAAATGACGAGGTGAAACACATGGAGCCATTATTAAAAGTAGAAAATATTAAAAAAACATATGGTAAATTAAGCGCTGCTTATACTGCGTTAGAAAATGTATCTTTTGACATTCATGAAGGAGAGTTTGTGGGCATCATGGGGCCTTCTGGAGCAGGGAAATCGACTTTGCTTAATATGTTAGCAACAATTGATTCACCAACTGAAGGGAAAATCTATATGAATGATACGAGTATTCACGATTTGAAGGAAGCTGCTTTAGCAGATTTCAGACGTGACAATCTTGGTTTCATCTTCCAGGATTACAATTTGCTCGACTCATTGACTGTGAAGGAAAATATATTATTACCACTGGCGATTGCGAAAACCCCAGCTAAAGAAATTAATATCTTAGTGAATCGTATTGCTAAAGTATTTGGTATTGAAGATTTACTAGCAAAATATCCTTACCAAATTTCCGGTGGACAAAAGCAAAGAACAGCTGCAGCCAGAGCTCTTGTGACAGAACCTGCACTGATTCTAGCGGATGAACCAACAGGTGCACTTGACTCAAAATCAGCGACAAATCTACTTGAAAGCTTAAGTAATTTAAATGAAAATAATAATTCTACCATCATGATGGTGACACATGATGCATATGCCGCAAGCTTCTGCCGACGTATTATTTTCATCAAGGATGGTACGCTATCAACAGAAATTTATCGTCGTGACCAAACACGTAAAGCATTCTTCCAACAGATTTTGGATGTCCTTGCAACAATTGGGGGTGAGGTAGATGACGTTATTTAGTCTAGCGAGAAAAAATATTGCACGTAACTTCTCCCAATATTTTTTATACATCGCATCTATGGTTTTTAGTATTGTCATCTACTTCACATTTGTGACATTAAAATATAGTGATACGATTGCAGAAAAAACAGCGTCATCACAAAAATTAGATTCACTAATGAGTGGTGCGGCAGTCATTCTAATATTCTTCGTTGCCATATTTATCGCATATTCGAATTCATTCTTTATGAAAAAACGTAAAAAAGAAGTGGCATTGTATGCATTACTAGGCGTACGTAATCGTCAAATTGGCTTTATGCTCTTTTTTGAAAACTTATTATTAGGTTTGGTTTCATTAGTAATGGGGGTTGTTCTTGGATTCCTTTGTTCAAAAGGATTTATGACGATTTTGATTCATTTAATGGGCTATGATGTCATAGCACCATTTACATTTTCGGGATCAGCAGCTTTGAATACAGCTATTGTATTTCTTATTATTTTCTTAGTGACATCATTCCAAGGCTATCGTTTAATTTATCAATTTAAACTAATTGATTTATTCCATGCATCGAAAAAAGGGGAAGCTGCTCCGAAGCCATCTATGATTGTAGCCATTCTTGGAGTATTACTAATTGCCATCGGTTATTGGTTGGCGATGCAAGATCTTTTTACTTCTAAAGTGTGGCAAAAAGTCGGCTTTTTAATGACAGCACTCATTATTTTATCAACAGTAATTGTCGGTACGTTTTTATTGTTCCACAGTGTGACAGGCTTTGTGTTAGCTGTGATTAAGAAAAATGAAAAATGGCTATGGAAAGGTCTTCATATAATGACGATCTCACAACTGCTATATCGTATTCGAGGTAATGCACGTACATTGACTGTAATTGCGGTGTTAAGTGCTACAACTGTAACAGCAGGCGGTGCAGTGTATGGTCTTTATTACAACACAAATGACCAAGTTATGACCGCTGATCCGAATACCTTTATGTATCAGCAAACAGATGCAAAAAGCGATCAACAAGTTAGCAATGTATTGTCAGATACAAAGTACGATGAAAATATCGAAGCACTATCAGTCACATTTAATACAAAAGAATTAAACGCGGCATCAGTTTTCGATAGCTCAGATAAAAGAATTTATACGGTTATCAACGAAAAAACATATAACAAATTAGCAGCAGTACAAAACAAGGAAGAACTACATGTGAATGCTGACAATGCGGTTATTTTAGATATTGGATATGACAAAAGATTCTCACCTAAATACAAAGGAAAGACCATCACGACAGAAAACAACTCTGCAATCACATTCCAGAGCTTTAAAACGCAAACAGTTTTAAATGCCGGCACAGCAGGTATTGCAGTTGTGGTATCAAATGATCAATTTAAAGTATTACAAAAAGAAGGAGAAGCACTAAAATATCGTGTCATTGGTGTGGACAATGCTTCTACGGATTTATCTAAAAAAATTGCAAAACAAATACCTGAAGAAGCGCTATTTTCTAGTGCCCCTCAAGATTTTCAGAGAAGCATTGAAGGCGTGGGATCACTGCTCTTTATCGGAAGCTTCCTGGGTCTGGTATTTTTAGCTGCAACAGGTAGTATCATTTATTTTAAAGTATTAACTGAAGCAGAGGAAGATAAATCACAATACAATATGCTTCATAAAATGGGCGTTAGCGCAAAAGAAATGCGGAAATCCATTGCATCACAAGTATTCGTAATCTTCTTCGTACCACTAACAGTAGGGTTATTACACAGTGTTGTTGCTTTAAAAGCCTTCTCTAGCTTACTGATGATGGACCTTGCAAAACCTGTGATGATCTGGATGATTGCTTATACAGTTATCTACGGTCTGTATTATATCTTAACGGTAGCTTCTTACAATCGTATTATCACACAAAATAATAAAACAGAAGGATGATCGAGATGAAAAAATTTCTAATGGTAGTGGGCATTTTGTTTTTGCTAGGAGTAGTAGGAGTCTTCGCGCTTACTAATATTGACTTCAACCGTATGAATGCCAGCAATTATTATTTACAAATTACAGAGGATGGGGAAGAGCATGAAACCAAACTGGATGATGGTACAGTGATGACCTCCTACTCTTATAAACTGGACGCTACTAATGCTGATGGTGAAACAATTCCACTAGAATTCACTGCACAAAAAAATCTTCGGAAAGATGCCTACTTGAAGATGTACGTAAAAAATGGTGATGAAGTATCGTCATATGATGAAGTGAAATTTGAGGAAATTCCGGAAAAGGCACAAAAAAAATAAAATATGAAAGAAGGGCTGTCTCCAAATAAGTAAGTGGAGTACAGCCCTTTTCTCTGCCTGTTAAGAAAAATATAATTAGCATTATAAAAGAATAGTAATGGTGGTGCCCTTATTTTCAACGCTAGTCAAATCGATTTTCCCATTATGGGCTAGAATAATATCCCTTGCAATCGCCATACCTAAACCAGTTCCATGTGTACTGGTAGTATTCGTGCCTCGGTAGTAGCGTTCAAAAACCTGTTCTAAATCTTTAGAGGGGATACCACGGCCATTATCGGCAATGGTAATTTGGGTATGAAAGATTGAAGCTGTGGATATGTTGCTTGACTTTTGCTCTTGTCCACCCAGTAGATAAATATTATCAATTCGAATATTCACAACGACATTTTCATCGTTATGCACAAGTGCGTTGTAGATAAAATTAAAAATCGCCCTTTTCAGTAATTTTTTATCCACTTTATGCATGGCTTTGTCCACATTTGCCTCAAATTCAACCTGTCGATCCCCAAATGATGAATCATTTAAAAGCTCAATCGTCATTTCACGAATAAACCCAACAATATTTACATCTTCAAATTGTAACGGGAGTTGTTGATTGCGCAAACGCATCGTTAAATTGAGGTCGTCTAACAAATCTTTCATATAAATAGACTGTCTATTTATAATAGATGTATACTCATGCAATTCTTGTGGTGTTAAATCTGTGGAGCTATCTTTCATCAATTCTGCATACCCATGGATAGAAGCAAGTGGTGTCTTCATATCATGCGAAACATTGCTAATCCATTCCTCACGCATTTGGTCGATTTGATCACGTTCTTTCTCATACTGATCTAATTTCACCGAAAGTTCATTCATATTGCGAAACACATCTTCATAAACGCCTTTTGGTATGCTCATCTTCTTAAAGCGTCTCTCCCGAAGTCGCTGAATTCCTTCTATTAATAAGTTAAGTGGACTCGTTAATCTTTTACCAAATAAAAATCCAATGACTAATGCAATAATAATATCGACGATTAAAAATAATAAAAGTAAGATGTTAAAGTTTTTAAAACTTTTTCCATAATCATAGGTTATTACATAGCGACCTATTTTCTGTTCCTTAACACCTACAAAATAGCTGAAATTATGGGCTTCGCCGACAAAAACAGTCGTCTCTGCATCAATTTCTTTATACTTATACATTTGTACGATTTCAACAGGAGAATACATGGTTTGCAAATTTTGAGGTGTATAAAAGGCTGCTACTTGCTCACCCTTATTATTCAAAAATTGTATCCAGGCCTTTTTGTCTTGGAGTTTTTCTAGCCCTTCTTCATTTACCATCGGTTTGTTATCTTGCAGTTCTACATATTGTGAAAATGTTCGGCTAAAGTTTTCCGCAGATACTTCTTCTGTCCCCAAATTAGGAAAAAAGATTAAGCAGAGGAGTAAAATTGTATTTACAATCCCTACGATTACAACAATTGTCACAACGGATCCTAAAAAGCGCCGTGTCAATTTCCACTTCATTTGTCTCACCCCTTGGTATGTAATTTATAACCAAGTCCTTTAACAGTTAATAAAAACGAAGGCTTTGAAGGATCTATCTCAATTTTTTCGCGTAAACGGCGAATATGTACCATCACCGTATTATCGGAGCCAAAGAATTCATCGCCCCAAACATGTTCAAACAAAGTTTCCTTGCTCAAAATCTGATTCGAATGATGCATAAAACAACTCATCAGTCCGATTTCTTTAGCTGTGAGCTCAATCGTTTTTCCATCCTTTTTCACTTCTGTTTCATTGGCACTAAGCTCAAAAGGACCAACTTGCAAACTTTTCGGAGCTGCTTTTTCCTCTGAAAATCCAGCCCGTCTCAACTGTGCCTTCACCCGATAAGCAACTTCTTTCGGACTAAATGGTTTGGTAATATAATCATCCCCACCTATCGCCAGCCCTAAAAGTTTATCAATTTCCTCATCCTTAGCCGACATAAATAAAATTGGCACATTTGACACTTCACGAATTTGCTTGCATAAATCATAGCCTTCGCCATCAGGCAGCATAATATCTAGCAATACAAGTGCAGGATTAAACTCCTGAAACTTTGCCCAACCAGCCGCAACGGTTCCCGTCGTTACAATATTTGTAATACCTTCTTTATGTAAAACTGTCTCCATGAGACGCGCCAAATCTTCCTCATCGTCAATAATTAAAATCCACTGATCATTAGCCATTCTTCTACCTCCCAAACATCAATCTTAACCTACAGTATAGAGTACCCTGTAGCAAAAAATAAGGGGAAGGGAGAGATATTTCTGGAATAAGCGGCGTCTTAGGCATCCGTTTCATAATTTTTCATTAAAGATTATATTTAATAGCGAAGATAGGCTGCGAAACAAAGTAGAGAAAAGCACATAGGTTCCATTAAAAAAGAAAATGTACTTTCGATGAAAGGATCAGGACCTTGTTGCCATAAAACGTAGAGGCCTGATCATGGCTTGGTTTTAAATGAGGTAGTTTATGGTTGTAGGCTTATTTATTTGAGGTGGATATAGATAGTACTAAATACTGATTTGGTAAAGGTTGTATGATAAACTGTTTAAAGTATTGGTAGGTAGATAATGATATAGCTATTATGTTTTACTATGCAATTAAGTCTAGGTCTTCGATAATATTCTTTCTAGACCAAAATCATTTTCTATCAAAGATCATTAGAAAAAGTATGCAGCAAATGTGAAAGAATAAAAGGAGAAAAAAATAATGGAAACAAAAAAGGTGTTGCCTGTTCTTTTTTTAGTCATGTTTTTAGTGATGGTCGGCTTTGGGATTATTATTCCCGTAATGCCGTTCCTAGCTGAAAAGGTGGGTGGCAGTCCGACAGAGCTTGGTCTTTTAATGGCTGTCTATTCGTTAATGCAATTATTATTTGCCCCAATGTGGGGACGTATCTCAGACCGAATAGGTCGTAAGCCTGTTATGATGATTGGAATCGCAGGATTAGCGCTTTCTTTTTTCATCATGGCGACAGCAGATTCTTTATGGGTTTTATTCGTAGCTAGAATTGTTGGTGGGGTTTTATCCTCTGCTAACATGCCAACTGCAATGGCGTATGTAGCTGATATTACGACGCCAGAGGACCGGGGGAAAGGGATGGGGATCATTGGTGCTGCTACAGGACTTGGCTTCATCTTTGGTCCGGCAATTGGAGGTATCTTCTCAAAATCAAGTTTGAATTTACCTTTTTATATTGCTGGAATTTCATCTTTAATTACTCTAATTTTAGTGTTTATAATACTGAAAGAATCACTTACAGTAGAAAAAAGATCTCAGCATTCGAAAAATAAAGAATCAATGTGGAAAGCCTTTAATGGACCTCTGAGTATTATGTTTATTCTACAATTGATTATCACACTTTCGATGGCTGGACTCGAAACGACTTTCGCCTATTTCGCAGCTCAAAAGGCTAATATAAGCCTTGTACAATTAGGCTATATCTTTATGATCATGGGATTTGGCACTGCGATTGTTCAAGGTGGATTAGTGGGAAGGATGACCAAGAAATATGGGGAAGGAGCGGTCATCCGAATCGGGATTATCGTATCGGCCATTGGATTTATTCTAATACTGTTCTCTAATAATTTCTGGACATCTGCAGTTTTCTTAACCATTTTCGGATTAGGGAATGGTTTCATCCGGCCGGCCATTTCGGCACTGTTGACCAAAAATTCTACAACTGGACATGGCAGTGTTACTGGCTTACTTTCTTCATTTGACTCATTCGGTAGAATTGCTGGGCCTCCAATAGGTGGATGGTTATTTTCCATTTCGATAGATTTGCCATTTATTTCAGGAGCTATGCTTTCAGTTTTTGCATTGGTTCTTTATCAGATTTATCATGCACAGACGAAACAAGTTAAAGCATTTGTTTGATGTATGTGCAACCCTAAACAAGCCTGTAGATAACGTCCAAAGTCGGGCAAATCTACAGGTTTTTTCAATAAGTTCGTACAGTCGAAATTGAGATTATACATTTAATGTAAATGAGCAAAAAAACCCTATTTTGCAAATAGGGTTTCAGACTGTAGACAAACTCGATGAAAATCGAGTTTGTCTACAGTTTTTTTGAGGGGTTGTAAAAATTCGACGTTGATTTCCACTCCAGGCACTCGCTTTCCGCGGGCGGTCAGGGAGCCTCCTCGGCGCCTTTGCGCCTGTGGGGTCTCCCTTGGACACGCATTTCCCGCAGGAGTCTCGCACCTTCCGTTCCAATCAACTTTGTTTTAACAATTAGATATAACCACTTTTGCCTATAGTCCTTTTTGTTTTAATATAGAAGTATTAAAACTTGAGGTGATGACGATGCTTTCGAAACATAATTCTATTCAGCGAGATCAACTTGAAATGATTACTTTGGATCAACTGGTGCCAGCGAACCATTTGGTTCGTAAAATTGAGGGGGCCATTGACTTCACTTTCATTTATGACTTGGTGAAAGATATGTATTCAGAGATAGGGCGCCCAAGTATTGATCCAGTTATTTTAGTTAAATTGACATTCATTCAATATACCTTCGGTATTCGTTCGATGCGTAAAACGATTGAAGAAGTTGAAACGAATATGGCTTACCGTTGGTTTTTAGGTTACGGTTTCCATGATAAAGTACCTCACTTCTCAACGTTCGGGAAAAATTATGAGCGTCGCTTTAAAGATACAGACCTGTTTGAACGGATTTTTTATCGTATCTTAATGACAGCTTCAGAAAGAAAGTTAATAAGTGCAGAGCACGTATTCGTTGATTCAACACATGTGAAAGCCAGTGCGAATAAGCGAAAATTCGAAAAGAAAATCGTTCGTAAGGAAACACGAGCATATCAAGGACGCCTTCAAGAAGAAATAAATCAAGATCGTGAAAACAATGGAAAGAAGCCTTTTCCACCGGATAAATTTGATAAAGAAGAAACCAAAGAAATTAAAGAAAGTACAACTGACCCTGAGAGTGGCTACTATGTAAAAGATGAACGAACAAAACAGTTTGCCTATTCATTTCATGCGGCTGCGGACCGCAACGGTTTTGTGCTGGGGACGATTGTAACACCGGGAAATACGCATGATAGTCATATCTTAGAGCCTCTTGTTGAACAAGTGATTGAGAAAGTTGGAAAACCTGAAGCTGTTGCCGCAGATGTAGCTTACAAAACACCAGCCATTACAAGCTACCTTTTTGGGAAAGAAATCACACCAGCTTTACCCTATACACGTCCACGAACAAAAGAAGGGTTCTTTCGCAAGCATGACTATGTTTACGATGAACATTTTGATTGTTATCTCTGCCCATCGGGCGAGATTTTAAAGTACTCAACAACAAATAAAGAGGGCTATCGCGAGTACAAATCACCCAAACACACTTGTGCGACATGCTCATTTTTATCACAGTGTACAGTAAGCAAAGACCATCAAAAAGTGGTGACACGCCATATCTGGCAAAATTATATGGAAGAAGCAGATCATCTGCGTCATCACAAGGATGTAAAACCTATATATGCGAAACGTAAAGAAACAATAGAGCGTGTATTCGCAGATGCAAAAGAAAAGCATGGTATGCGTTGGACTACTTTAAGGGGACTTAAAAAATTGTCGATGCAGGCGATGCTTACTTTCGCTGCCATGAATTTAAAGAAGATAGCCAATTGGGCATGGCAAGGTCCAAGAATGGCTTAATAAAGTGGGCTCGTAGAGGCCCAATCTCTTAATCTTGAGCAAAATTCAAAGGGAATTTCAAAAGGGGTCCGGAATTAAAACATTCCGAACCCCTTTTGTCTACAAACTGAAACCCTATTTTGCAAATAGGGTTTTTCTATTCTACTTAATATAAGCGCCTTTTTATTGAATCATATTCAAAAAACGGCGTGTACGCTCTTCTTTAGGGTTTGTGAAAATTTGTTCGGGGGTCCCTCGTTCCATAATTTTTCCTTCATCCATAAAGATAACTTCGTCTGCTACATCACGAGCGAAACGCATTTCATGTGTCACAACAACCATTGTCATTCTTTCTTCTTTCGCTAGGTCTTTCATTACTTGTAAGACGTCACCAACTAGTTCAGGATCAAGAGCAGAGGTTGGCTCGTCAAACAGCATTACTTTTGGCTCCATGGCCAGTGCCCTTGCAATTCCCACGCGCTGTTGCTGGCCACCGGACAACTGGAACGGATAAAAATCAACTTTGTCACCTAACCCCACTTTTGTAAGCAATGCCTTGGCTGTTTCTTTCGCTTTTTGTTTTGGAATGTTCTTTACGATAATGGGACCTTCCATTACGTTTTCTACTGCTGTTTTGTGTGGGAAGAGGTTATAGTTTTGAAATACCATTCCTGTCAAACTGCGAAAAGAAGTAATGGATCTTTTACTAACAGGCTTTTTAAACTCCATTAATTTCTGATCAATTTCAATCGTCCCGTCTGTAGGCACCTCAAGGAGATTTAAACACCGAAGAAAGGTTGTTTTACCTGAACCTGAAGGACCGATTAATACAATGACTTTTCCTTGCTCCACTTCCAAATCAATACCTTTTAATACTTCAAGGTCACCAAATGATTTATGAAGATTCTTAATGTTAATCATTTTAAAATCTCCTTTTAATACTGCAGCTCTTATTTTGCTACATAACGATTAAGTCTGTCCTCGATATTTCCTTGAATGAAAGATAAAATAGTGCACAAAATCCAATATAAAGCAGCTGCTTCGATGTAAAGTAATAGAAATTCATAGTTTTTTGCAGCAATTTCTTGAGCTTTACGGAACATCTCTGCTACAAGAATTAGTGATGCAAGCGATGTATCCTTTAAAAGGCTAATAAAAGTGTTTGATAATGGGGGAATGGATACTCGAGCTGCTTGCGGTAAAACAATTCGCTTTAATGCTTGGGTATATGTCATACCAATTGAATAACCTGCTTCCCATTGTCCTTTTGGTATTGATAGAATAGCAGCCCTTATAATTTCTGATGCATAAGCTCCGACGCTTAGAGAAAATCCTATAATAGCCGATATGAAAGGATTAATCGTTATACCTAAGTTTGGCAGCCCGTAGAAAATAATAAATAATTGCACAAGTAATGGTGTCCCGCGGATGATTGACACATATACACGCGCAATTATTTGTAAAATTTTTATAGAAGATAATCGAGCTAAGGCTGTTAGTACAGCGAGAATAAGGCCAAGAACAAATGAAATTAATGTTAGTGGAATTGTATTTTTAATAGCTCCCTCTACCATAGGATAGAGGGAGGTTTGAGCGATAGAAACAAGTTGGTTCATACGCTCTGGGTCAGAGAAAATATTACTTAGGAGAAACATCTTCACCAAACCATTTTTCGGAGATTTTTGCATACGTACCATCGTCATTCATATCTTTTAGTGCTTTGTTTACTTCTTCCACTAACTTGCCGCTGTCTTTTCTAAACATTAACCCACTAGCTACACCGTTTTCTTCCTCATCAGCCACTTTGATAGGTGCATCGGGGTGCTGTTTTTTATAATCAAGGTAAGATAATTTATCATTTATCGTTGCATCTACACGTTTAGAACCAATAAGCTGTACAGCTTGAGAAAATCCTTCAATACCGGTAACTTCAGCACCATGGGATTTTGCTATATCATTGTAGTTACTTGTTAAAGATTGTGCAGATTTCTTCCCTTTTAAGTCATCGAATGATTTAATATCTGAATTGTCTTTGTGAACAAGTAATACTGCTCCTGATTGAATATATGGGTCAGAGAAATCGTATTTCTTTTGACGGTCTTCATCAATTCCAACTTGGTTTGCGATCATATCAAAACGTTTAGCATCTAATCCTGCAAACATACCGTCCCATTGTGTTTCTTTAAACTCTGCTTTCACACCAAGCCGCTTTGCTACTTCCTTAGAAATTTCAACATCAAACCCAGTTAGTTTGTCTGAATCATCGTGGAATGTGAAAGGAGGGTATGTACCTTCTGTTCCAACTGTTAACACGCCATCTTTTTTGACTTTATCATATAGACTTTCTTGTGAAGAAGATTTATTGTCGGTATTATTTGCCTCATTTTTTGTATTTGAACCACAAGCCGTAAGTACAATTGTGAAAGCTAACAATAGCGATAAAAGAGCAATCGATTTTTTCATTTGATAAACCTCCTAGTAATCTGATAGGGATTGATACTCTGTGATACTAAATTAGAAAGGGCAAAAAGTCAATAGAAACAACTTATATCATTAGTGTTAATGTTTCTTTGCGAATTATACAGATTTTAAGGGATTGAAGTGAATTAGTACTCATAACGAAGAGCTTGTTCTTTTCTACAACTTTTCATTTCTAATATCAACCATTTCGTAAAAATGATGCCTACATAGATTTTCTTTTTATCCTTGAGAACGTTTGTCCTAATTATTCTCAAGATAATTGGAGGGGTCTACCTATCCTTTCTACTTATATGGCATCTGTTCTGATACCGAACTCGCACGTGAGTTTCAAGGTTTTTTTGTCTGGAGGAGACTAAGGAGATTAGAAACGATGGATTTAGAACTTTCCAGAACATAAAGACTCCCATCCACCTTTAGAACTAAGCAGGGGATGGGAGTGTTATTTCTGGATTTGAACCGCCCGAAACTATTGCAGCATCTTTATTATTGGCTTAGTGATTGTCATGTGTTCTTTCCTCTACGCTTACGAAGATAGGGTTCGAATAGAACCAAAGGTCTTTATAGTTACGGTTATTGATCTCGGCAAAACGTGATTCGTTATCCTCAATATCAGTCTTTGAATCGATCAGCGGCTCACCGTTGCTCGTTTCTCCAGAGACATTTTCTCCCAGATTCGTACCTCTCAAACGGAAATATTGGTCCTTACTCGCTTTGACTTTGTAAGTGATAATATGGTAACCGTCGCCATCAGTTTTCCAGTCTTTGCTTGTAAAGCGTTTAACTACTTTTGTCGTATCATTGGTGTCTTTACTGTAAGCAGGTGTTCCAGGCACAGCTTTCCCAGTTACATCACCGGAAATTAAATCCACGTGATCCACTTTAACCGAATCGCCGTTGTTGTTCTTTTTAGGGCTCTTAAATCGGATTGTAATTTTGACCATTTGTCCTTCCTTCACTTTAAGGTCCCCGCCCATATCTACCTTGCTGCTGCCGCCTTTAGCTTGGAAATCAAGTGCGTTAATCAAGTCACCAAAAACAGAGAATGATTTCCCCGACCGCATGCCGTCCAAGACGGATTGCATTGTGGAACCATTCACCCAAGTGTAATTTTTGGAATATTCGCCAGGCCAGTATCCGCTTGAGTAAAGTCGGTTTTCACTGATTTCGAAATGGGAGTCCGAATTGGAAAAGTTCCAGAACTGACGTCCTTCTCCAAGAAGCGCATCCCATGCACCGCCTACCTTAGCAAGCATGTAATCGGAACCGCCGTAAGTTCTGTTTTCAGGCGTTGTCAGGTTTAAGCCGCCTCTGTCAGGCTCCATCTGGTTTCCGGGCATGCCTTCAAATCCGAACAAGACATCCGGTGCGATATTGTTGAAGTCGCGGAAATCAGATATGGTGTACACCTTTTTTCTCGAAGGGTGATTCAGGATGGCATAACTTGTATTCTTATAATTCTTCTCAAGCCATGCCAAGGCTGTTCGAGCATCCTGGGGTGTCTTATTGGCTCTTTGATCCTGTGCTTTCCAGATGGCTACATCCGTTGAATTGAACATCTTTTCATCCTGGTTGGTAAACAAATACTCGAATTGATTGCCAGCTTTTAAACTTTTCGATGAACCTGCCTGATCTCCCAAAATTCCTATGCCGACATGCTCGTATGTAGGCATGTCCCATTCGAACCCCGAAAAGATAATTTTATTTTTATATTTGCCCTTTTTCTGCAGTTGTTTCATTTTCGGAGCTTGATATTGAATGATTCCCTGAGACAGCGGAATCGGACCGCCTGGAACCAATTGTCCTTCATCATCCCGTGAAGACATTCTCAAATGGTCGGAAATACCCATCCAATCCATACCATACTTGTCAAATGAGTTGTTGAGCACGTTTTCAAGGGTCTGAGACCCCTCTGCATCGTCGGACTGAGTGGTATGGGCATGATATTCCCCTTTCATCCATCTGCCTCCAGAATTTGTCTGGTTGTTTTCTTCTGCATCTTTTGCAGCGACCGGCAGACTTTGAGAAAAGATGGCTAAGCTGAGAGCCAATACCGTGAATGATTTGAACTTATTTAACATCTTTCTGATACCTCCGAAATATTGAAATAATATTGAACAAGCCAATTTTATTGTAAAAGTATTAAGTAGCTATTTGGGGAGAGTATGGTTTTTGTAAATGAAGAGGGGGAATTTCTGGAATAATCTTTGTGGATTTCTATTCGAGAACCTATAGAAAAACCCCTGTGTTTATTGACGAAAAAAGGGGAAAGCTCTTTAGCAGAGCCTCAAGTTGTCGCGAAACCTTCGACAGCCTTTATATTTATCTTCATTCTTTTATCCATCACGTTAAATTAAAAAGAGTATACTCCTACCATTTAATGTAATTGGGTGATATAATTTTTGTGAATAAATTCACAAAAATAGAAATATCTAGTTAAAGTATTAGCTATTAACTCTTGAAAGAAAGCGTGTTGGTTATATGAAGAAGAAAGTAGTTTTGGCTGGCGGGACTGGGTTTGTCGGTAAATACTTTGAAAATCATTTCATGAGTTTAGGATATGAGGTAAGAATAATCTCAAGACAATCTCCACATATAAGTTGGAGTAATAACGAAGGGATAAGAGAATCAATTGAGAATTCTGATATGCTAATCAACTTGGCAGGGAAAACAGTTAACTGTCGCTACAATGCTAAGAATAAGGAAGAAATCTTACAGTCACGAACTGAAACTACTAAAATACTCGGAAATGCGATTAAACAATGTGAAAATCCTCCTTCATTATGGATAAACTCAAGTACGGCGACTATTTATAGGCATGCTGAAGATAATCCAATGACAGAGGATGACGGTATCATTGGCTCAGGTTTCTCGGTTCATGTGGCCAAAGAGTGGGAGCGTTCATTTTTTGAATTTCAATTACCTGAGACAAGACAAATTGCTTTAAGAATTGCGATTGTGTTGGGCGATGATGGTGGGGTAATGACTCCTTATAAAAATTTAGTTAAATTTGGTCTAGGCGGTCATCAAGGATCGGGAAATCAAAAGTTCAGTTGGATACATATAGATGATTTATTTAACATTGTCCTTTTTCTTAGAAAGAACGAGGAGTTGAGCGGAGTATTCAATTGTTCTTCGCCTCACCCAGTTACAAATCGCGAGTTCATGGCTTACCTGAGAAAAGCCATGAATAGAAAGATAGGATTACCATGCCCGAGACCCATGCTTGAAATGGGAGCTTTCTTTATGAGAACCGAAACTGAATTAATCTTAAAGAGTCGCTGGGTTATTCCTGAAAGATTGGTAAGGGAGGGTTACGAGTTTAAATTTGATAAACTCGATGCAGCCCTTCAACAAATACTCAAGAGTTCTAAATAAGGGTAGAGTGATTTGCTATAATAATAGATAAAAAGATTATTGATGAAGGGGAATCCGTATTATGAATATTACTCCATCTGAAAAAGTCGGAAGATTCACAACTGGAATTTTTTCGGAGTTGGCGACTCGTAAGCAGGATGCGATGAAGCGCGGGATAGATGTTATCGATTTGAGCGTTGGTAGTCCTGATTTGCCACCGCCTGCATTTGTAGTGGATACGCTGGTCAAATATGCACAGGATACAAACTCATACGGTTATACGTTAAAAGGTACAACTGAATTCCATAAGGCTGTTTGCTATTTTTATCGGCAGCGTTACGGGGTAGAGCTTGATTCAGATAAAGAGGTCCTTCAACTGATGGGCTCACAAGATGGGCTTGCACACTTGGCAACAGCGATGATTAATCCGGGCGATTATGTGTTAGTACCAGATCCGGGATATCCAATTTACGAAGCAAGTGTAAAACTCGCGGGAGGTAACATTTATCCGATGCCACTTACTGCCGAGAATAAATTTCTGCCACAGCTCAATCAAATCCCAGTGGAAATATTGAACAAAACGAAAATGATGATCATCAGTTACCCTGGAAATCCAGTCACTGCACTTGCTGATGAAGCTTTTTTTTCAGAGGTTATTTCGTTTGCTAAAAAGAATGAGATTCTGGTTGTTCACGATTTTGCTTACTCTGAGTTAATTTTTGATGACCATCCTCCGATTAGCTTTATGTCTATTCCGGGAGCTAAGGAGGTTGGGATTGAATTTAATTCGCTATCGAAAACGTTCAATATGGCAGGCTGTCGTATTGGATATGTGGTCGGTAATCATGATGCGTTACATATCTTAGGTACATTGAAATCACACATCGATTATGGAGTTTTTTATCCGATTCAAAAAGCTGCAGAAATGGCGCTTACATCCAACCTTTCGCTGCTGTCCGATCAGGTTAAGGAATACGAGGCCCGTCGGGATGCCTTGATAACAGGTCTTGCAAAAGGAGGATGGCATGTACCTAAATCCTCAGCTACCATGTTTATTTGGGCTCAGATTCCTGCTGGTTGGAAGTCACGCGATTTTGCTTATGAATTGATAGAAAAAGCGGGGGTTACGGTTGTCCCTGGGGATGCTTTTGGAGAACAAGGCGAAGGGTATGTTCGAATGGCATTGGTCCAACCGGCTGAGAGATTGACAGAAGCTGCAGAAAAGGTTCAATTGTTCCTGGAAGAATATCAAAAAGTGGTTCAGGATTGAATATGAAAAGTAAACGGAAAGAGTGCGGAGGGTAAGCCGCACTCTTTCTTTGCAGGTCCTTCTCATTCAATTCTTTTTTGCGACTTTATTCAAAATGAAATAGGCTGATATAGCAGATAAAACAGCAATTATTAATGTAGGTATTTGTGAACTTTGAACAAAAATTACTTCTTGAGAAAGTGTATTACTCATGCCCAATGACTCTGAAAAATCAGGGGTATATGTAGCAGTTAGAAATAGACCAGATGAAATTTGCAATAAGGTAAATAACAATAAGAAACTAATAGTGAAAATTAGATACTTTTTCATTTTACACCTCCTCATTTAATTACGAGTATAGCGTACAAAAGTTTCGATTAATTTTACACTTTTCTGGAAAATGTGAAATGGTGCATTTTTATTAGATTGCTAAAGCCATTCGTTAGGTTCTTAGCTTGTGTCTATAAAGTCCTCATCAAACTCTTCGAAACGTTTAAATCCTTTAGCTTTATAGTAATTTTCTCCGACTTAGTTTCCTATTTCAACATCGGCAATAACTTGCGATAACCCTTGTAATTCTTGGATTAACTTCTGTAAAAGCTTTGTACGAATTCCCTTTCCTTATGATATTTTATTCACTTATTCTTACTCTATCTAGTGGGATGAAATCCTGCGAATAAGCAAGCATTCGTAAGAAATACTTAATTAACTGAGGGAGTTCAACAAGAAGAATGCAAAAAAGACCGCCTATACTGGCGATCTTTCGAATTTACGTATTAAAAAACTAAGCAGCATTTTTTATCTCTCTTGTTTTTTTAGCAAATAGTTTTTCTTTAAGAGTTGGCATAATCAAACCATCTACCCCATACCTTCCCGCATTAATAGCAGAAACTAGGATAAACATTGACAATAAAACAAGTTGTGGGTTTGTACTTGTAGTACCACTAAACATATAAGAAAAGTTCATCGCTATTCCAAAAAACACTGCTGTTTTTGTAAAATAACCGATTAATAAACCTACACCTACAAATAGTTCTCCCCAAGGTACTAAGAGGTTAAATACCTCTATATTAGGAATCGCTATATTTTTTAGAAATACCACCCACCATTCTTGAACAGCCGGGTGTTCTCCTGTTGAGTTAGCTAGAGCACCCTGTAAAAAGCCAGAAGCATCAAACTGTCCACTTGCTATCTTCCCCCAACCAGCCATAATCCACGTATATCCGATATATACACGTAATACAGCTAAGAGTATAGAAATGTTTTTGTTTTGTCTTAGAGCATCAATCATCATGTTTTCCTCCAGTATTTCAAAATAATAAGTACTAAGGAATATAACAACATCATCGAAAATGATTTACATTATCAATTATATTAAAAATGTATTAAGAATATATAATGAACCTCCTTCTACAATCGGAAGTAAATCTGAGGATTCAGTAAGACTCTTCGGTTATTCAAAAATGCTATTGATCCAATTGTTGAAGTTAGTCTCAGTAGACAGCAATTTATTGGAGTTCTCTATTTGAAATTACCATCAGACGATTCCAATTTCGAAGCTAGCTAATATTATTGTTATTTAACCACTCAATCCCGAAAAACAACGCTATTATGTGAATAATAAACCACCTTACAAAAATATGACAAAATTGTAAGATGTGAACCTTAAACTGTTAGGTTAATCGATGGCGATTTATCTCTCCCTCTTTTAAGATTTAAGAAAAAGAGGAAAAAAAGGTGGTATGAAATGAGTTTTTTAGAACTGAATATGAATTTATTTAGAATGATTAATGACTTAGGGAAACAATACACATACTTAAATCCTGCTATGATTTTTATTGCCGAGTATATGGTATTTTTCTTAGCTTTTGGTGTTATTGTAATTTGGTTTACTCAAAATAAAAAGAGTAGAATGATGGTTTTTTGTGCAACCATTACTTTTGTATTTGCTGAAATAATCGGGAAGATAGCAGGGGAATTTCATTCCAATAATCAACCATTCGCTGAGTTGACAAATGTTAATAAATTAATTGAAAAAGCAGTTGATAATTCTTTTCCAAGCGACCATACAATATTGTTTTTCTCATTTTGTGTATCCTTTTGGATATTCAAAAGAGGATGGTGGTTTTTATGGATCATACCGGCTTTCCTTGTTGGTTTTTCTCGTATTTGGGTCGGTGTCCACTATCCAGCAGATATTCTAGCAGGAGCTATTATAAGCATCATTTCAGGCTCAATTGTTTACCTTATTGTTCCTAAGTTACGCTTGACTCTGAAATTATTAGGGGTTTATGAGAAATGCGAACAATTGGTTATATCTCCTTTAACTAAATCGAAGGGGAAAAAATCAAAGGATTTTTAAGAAATAATAGCATTGAAAATTTTAAATTTATGAATAACTTTCAACTAACAGGTGCTTTACTTCAATAAGAGAGTTGCTTCGGCAGCTCTTTTTCTTATGTCACGAACAGGGCAGGTTAGTGAAAGGTGATATTATAAATATAGATGAGATTTTTTAGTAAAGGAGATTTATTATTTTGGAAGCAAAATGTATTAAGTTCTATGAATTCGGAAGCCCGCAAAGCGTATTGAAAGTTGAAAGTAAAAACATTCAACGACCTGCTAATGGAGAAATCCTTGTGCGTATGAAAGTTCGCCCTATTAACCCATCTGACTTGCTACCAATTCGTGGGGTATATTCTCATCGAATCCCTTTACCTTCCATTCCTGGCTACGAAGGGTTCGGTATTGTAGAAGAGGTGGGTCCTTCAGTTTCTCAAGAACTAATAGGTAGGCGTGTTCTGCCTCTGCGTGGTGAAGGAACTTGGCAAGAATATGTTAGAACATCTGCGGAGTTGGCAGTTCCTATACCTCGTTCCATTGAGGATTATATTGCAGCACAATTATATATAAATCCGATAACAGCTTGGCTTACTTGTACAGAAGTATTAGCATTGAAACCGGATGATGTATTAATCGTGAATGCTTGCGGATCTTCTATTGGTCGTATCTTTACTCAGTTATCCAAAATTCTTGGTTTTCAGTTGATTGCTGTAACAAGAAACAATAAATATACGGAAGAACTACTTAAACTTGGAGCTTCTTATGTAATCAATACTTCGGATAGATCATTACATAATACCGTGATGGAATTAACGAATGGGCGTGGAGCAAACGCTGCTATTGATTCTGTGGGTGGAACAGATGGTTCAGAGTTAGCTTTTTGTGTTCAACCAAATGGAATGTTATTAACTATCGGGCTTTTATCAGGAAAGCCTGTAAATTGGGCGGAAATTTCAAATAGGACAAAAGTGAATGTTAAAATGTTTCATCTTCGGCATTGGAATCAACAGGTATCAGTACAAACTTGGCAAGAAACTTTTAACCTTTTGATAAATTTTATAAACGATAAAAAGTTGAGGTTTATGATGCCAGACTCTCACTATGGCCTACAGGAAGTACAGGAAGCTATTCGTGTAACAGAATCCCCTATGAGTAATAGAGGGAAGATTTTTTTATCCAGTTAGCTACTAATTTTTCTTCTTCAACTATAAATCAGGCAGTTTTTAATAATAAGATCGTTTTTTTGAAAAAATAGTGGGATTGTTCTTTGAGAAAAGGAAAAAAGAAGTTTTACTTTTAGTTTTCTATTTCGTAATATTTATTTAAAGTACAGTCGGGTGCGTACGTTCATTAAGAAGTATGGAAAAGGTATTAATAAAAGTATCATTTGATTAAATAAGTTAAGAGCATGTTTTGACCAGTCTTTTTTCAAAACATGCTTTTTCTTTTGTACGTTTATAAAGGTTAATAGTAATGAAATTATCAAACTTTATTTCAAACCTACTATTATTATCTGCTTTATCTATCTTTCTCTCATTTGCCTATAAAATGCGCATTGTTATAGATTACTTTCTGTTATCAATTTTTCTTTAAATTATAAGTAAGGAAATCAAAGTATAAAGCGATATATTAATTTCATAGGATTCCCGAACGCTAGAAGGACAAGCTACATAAAATATAGCAAGTCCGTACTATTTTATGAACTGAAGTGGGCTTAATATAAATAAGGGGCATAGCAATGATCAACTGGAAAGTGCGTTTTAAAAATCCGACGTTTATTTTTACAGTTCTTCTCCCTGGGCTTTTAATATTAACGCAAATGGTTGCAGCGTTCATTAATAACTTTATCCACCCGATTGGTTTTACCATTACCGATGATGCGCTGAATGGGGCGATGGGGATTATTAACTTTATTGCGCTTACATTCTTTGGGGTCGGCGGTGTGGTTGATCATACTACTAAAGGTCTAAGCGACAGTGATGAGGCTCGAAAATATGAGGAACCTAAGTAATTGGACGAACCTTTTTCTACTAAAAATGTAGAAGAAACCAGATGCCACCGTTTATTTTATGTAACGGAACATGTGGTTTTTTTGTTTTTAATCATTTCCCGCCAGAAGACTCCCTCTTCAAGCGTTTGAAGGGCGAGAGCCCAACGGTAAGGGGGAGATGAATGGCGGTTGGCATAAGCCAAAGTAATCTTTTGACAAACGTACGTTCGGTGGTTAATAATAACTATAAGGGGGTGAAACCAATGGTCGTAAACAAAGCTTATAAATTTCGAATCTATCCAACTAAAGAACAACTTGTTCTAATCAATAAAACGATCGGCTGCTCCCGTTTTGTCTATAACTTCTTTTTAGGCAAACAAAAGGAGAAAGATGCCTGCTGGTATATTTGTGAAGAAATGAAGCAGAACGGCCAATTACCCTCTAATGAATGGAAAGGTTCTTTTCTGAATAAATACGCAACAATCAAAGAACTTCCAGCTTTAAAGAAAGAGTATTCTTTCCTGAAAGAAGTAGACAGTATTGCCTTACAGAAATCGGTGGAAAATTTAGCAGATTCCTATAGTCGATATTATAAAAAGCAAAACAAGTCACCACGCTTCAAATCGAAAAAGAATCCTATCCAGTCCTATACGACTAAACATACGAATGGGAATATTGGAATTGTTGGAAACAAAATCAAATTGCCAAAACTCGGTCTAGTTCGTTTTGCTAAAAGCCGCGAAGTCGAAGGGCGAATCATCAATGCCACAATCAGGCGGAACCCTTCGGGTAAATATTTCATTTCCATTTTAGCGGAAACCCATGTACAAGTACTTTCTAAAACGAATCGATCGTGCGGTGTAGATGTTGGTTTGAAGAATTTTGCTATTCTTTCAGATGGTACGGTCTATCAAAATCCAAAATTCTTCCGGACGGTCGAAAAGAAATTGGCCAAAGCACAACGGATTCTTTCAAGGCGACAAGAAATAGCCTTGAATCAAAATAAACCATTGGCTGAAGCTAAAAACTATCAAAAACAAAAACGAAAAGTGGCTATCCTACACGAAAAAATTTCAAATGCCCGAATGGATTACTTACATAAAGTTTCTACCGAAATCATCAAAAACCACGATGTTATTGGAATGGAAGACTTGCAAGTGTCAAATATGATGAAAAATTACAAACTAGCTAAAGCTATTAGTGAAGTATCTTGGTACCAATTCAAAAAAATGTTGGAATACAAAGCAAACTGGTATGGTAAACAAATCGTGACCGTATCTAAAACGTTTGCTTCTAGCCAATTGTGTTCTAGCTGGGGTTACCAAAATAAAGACGTTAAACAACTGAATCTTCGTAAATGGGACTGTCCTTTTTGTTCTACTCACCACGATCGAGATATTAACGCAGGACTCAATCTAATGAATGAAGCCATAAGGCTTCTAACCGTAGGAACTACGGGAGTAGCCTAATTAAAAATTGGCCGATAGGCTAATGTTCTTAGGAATCCCCCACTTCAATCAGACCGTAAGGTCGATAAGTGGGGGGGAGTTCAAATAGAGAATTTATGGTGAATAACGAAGATGGTAGAGATAAAAAAGGATTTTAGGAATCAAATCAAAACTTCATCATATATTTAAAATTGTGTTTCACTTACAGATTGGGGAGGAAAAAGAATGAGTCTTAGTTTACCAGTTTCAAAATGGCTTGTAGCAATTGTTTCACTTGTAGCATTGGTTGCAGCATTTATTTTCGGTCCAGCTAATGCATCAGCATCAATCAACTATGGCGATGAAGTTGCCGCCTTAGCGGAGAAGCAGGTGGGGAGCCCATATAAATATGGAGGGACGACACCAAAAGGATTCGATGCAAGCGGGCTTACTCAGTATGTTTATAAAAATGCAGCGACAGAAATGAAAATTCCAAGAACAAGTGCAGAACAGTATAAAACCGGTAAAGCCGTGAAGCAAAAAGACTTAAAAACAGGAGACTTAGTGTTCTATGCAACTGGCACGAAAGGAAAAGTCTCATTTGTGGGCATCTATAATGGAAAAGGTACTTTTGTGGGAACCACAACAAAAGGTGTAAAGGTAGTTAAAATGAGCGACAAGTATTGGAAAGATCGATATATTGGGGCTAAACGGGTCATTAAGTAAAAGCTCTGATATTCATAACGGATACTTTATAATATGACTAGCAAAAAAGAGCATCGAAAATCTGATGCTCTTTTTGCTAGCCTAGGATAGTTGGAAAACACTTACTCAATGATAATATCTGTTAATACAACATGACCATTTCTAACCTTTACTATAGCAACTGAAGGTTTAGCCAAAGCGTCTGTTTCCATTTCCTTAGCCTTTTCTTCGGATGCATAATAATTGTCTAGGCCGTATCTAATCTGAACAGTTGTAGCTCTTTTTAAGTCATAAGGAATTTCTAATTCTCCTTTTAGATAAACACCTTTGCTGGGTTTTTCTTTCGTTACTAAATCGACTTTATATAGACCATCACTGCTTTGTTTTAGTCGTACATATACCTTTTTATAATCACCCATATTTCTTGTTTTAAACTCAGAAATAACAGAGTCATCAAGTTGTGAAGGCTTAACGGTCTCTATTTCGTAATTCAGAGCCACATAGCTGCCCCGGAACAGGTCCGTCGGGTCGACTGGGGCGGTTTTGATTTTGATTTCCTCTCCGGTCATGGTAGTCCAGACGGGAGGAATCGCCAAGACTAAAAGAATCAAGATTGGAATGGAAAATACGATGAGCGGTCGGAAGAATAGATTATTCTTCATTGAAATCGCCTCCTTTTTTCCGTTGGTTTTCAAAGAAGAAGCCAAAACCAATAAGCATGATGCCGCCGATTATGAATGTAAGCGATTTTGGCAGGAAGTCAAAGGAATCAATATAGTATCTGAAAATCAGTGCACATATTATCACAATGCTGGTTAAACTGCCCTTTAGAATGAGGTAAAGCAGGAAAATAAAATAAGCTATAGGGAACCATATCGAAAATTCAAAGGTAAGGAAGAGTGCGGTGATTCCATGTAAGATATGCCCTTGTATGTGGGTGGTGCTTTGTAATTTAGATGGAAATGGAAGATACGCCAGTATAATTCCCAATACAAACAGAATGGAAAGGACGATCGTATTCGACTGTTTAAAATCTAACTTCGGTACAAATTCCATTAGAAATAAGGCGATTGTATTGATGGCTAATGCGTTAATAAAAAAGCCCAAGGCCTTAGGATAATCGAATTTTTTTAATAGAACATATAAAAACGGTATAAATACAAGAATAGCAAGCGGGTAAGACGTTTCATCAAGGAATATACTTCCGTTAATATAAATGAAAAGCAGAAAGGAAGTAAAAAGAAGGATGAAGACGTCTTTTAAATAGTAACCAATGAATACTGTTCCAATGGCCCATAATAAAAAGGAACTGTTGAAATTGATGCTAATGTTAAACATCTGCTCAACTAGAAATATACCTGCTCCGAATATCAAAATTCCAACATAATGTAAACTCCGGGCTGTTTTGGGAAAGCGTTTCTGCCACTTAACACCAGCGAAGTTTACTCCAATTAGACACGCAATTATTATTAGGAATTTTACTCCCTTATTTAAATATATCCAGTTACTGGCAACGAAGGTTAATACCCCAAGACCTAAAAGAAGCGCCCCGATGGACAATAAAATAGTAATGAAACTTAAATTCTCCTTCACATCATAGGAATCTAGCATCTTTTCTTTTTCTTGCTCAGAGATAACTCCTCCTGTTTCAAGATACTTAAGTTCGTGTTCAAGAAAATCAAACTGCTTTTTCGTTATTTCTTTTTTTGCCAAAGTAATTCCTCCTTCCATATATTTCTATTATATAACTTATTCTCCGTTAGCTATTAATATATGTTAATTTTCTCTTACCCTCTTTTGATTACACTTAACGGAAATTACGATATATACAATTCTGATTAGTTAGGCGGTCAGCTCAAATCATAAAAAAATAGGATAATTACAAGGAAGAGGGTAAGCTTTTAAATATTTTTTTACAGTACCTTGCAATAAATAGTACCATGTGGTAAATTATTTGCATAAGATGTATTGTTCGTCGTTTGGTACTGTTTAATGAATAGTACTAGAAACATACTAGAAGGGAGTGATGGTACATTGAATGTACAATTTAAAAAAGGTGTTTTGGAACTGTGTGTCCTTGTGCTGTTGGATAAGCAAGACCGTTATGGCTATGAACTTGTTCAGAAGATTTCAGATCAAATCGAAATATCGGAAGGTTCGGTTTATCCACTTTTACGACGATTAACGAAGGAAGAGTATTTTACGACATATTTGCAAGAATCAACTGAAGGGCCACCGCGTAAGTATTATAAGTTAACTGACAAAGGCCGGGAGTACCTTCACGAATTGCTGACAGAATGGACCGAATTTTCTAATGGGGTCAATCAATTAATCAAGGAAGGTGTGGGCCAATGAATAAAGAAGAATTCTTAAAACAATTGGATGCCTCATTAAAAAGGCTTTCTCTAGAGGAACGGCAGGATATCCTGCAAGATTATGAAGAGTATTTCGAAATTGGGTTGGAAAAAGGAAAAACAGAGCAAGAAATTTCAGAAGCTCTTGGAAACCCGAAACAAATTTCCAAGGAACTATTGGCATCCTACCATCTTGGTCAAGTCGAGGAAACGACTTCCGCTGGAAATGTCATGCGAGCTGTTTGGGCAGTTATTGGTTTAGGATTTTTTAATATTGTGATTGTATTAGGACCTTTTATTGCATTGCTAGGGGTTGTTATTGCAGGGTGGGCATCAGCGATAGGATTCATTCTTGCTCCGTTTGGCGTACTTCTTAATCTGATTTTAGGGAGCTTTCAATTATTTGATTTGTTCTTTGCATTGGGACTTTGCGGGATTGGAATATTCATAGCGATGGGGATGTTTGTCGCTACAAGTGCTTTAATTAAAGGATTTATTCGCTATTTGAAATTTAACGTTTCCCTTGTGAAAGGTGGTTTGAAACATGGTTAATATTAAAAAATTATCGATTATTGCACTTGTTCTGTTATTGGTTGGTGTAGTAGGCTGTTTGTTTACATTTTCGCAAGTGACGGATAAGGAATCCACTACAGAGAAAAAATCGATTACAGATGAGGTAACGGACATTCAGGTTATTTCTGACAATGCAGCTGTTGAAATTATCCCAACGACAGGTACTGAGACTAGTGTAGAGTTAGTATCAAAAGGTGTGGATGTTTCTAAGCTGAATTTTTCTGCAGATGTGGAAGGAAAGAAGCTTGCGATAAAATTAAAAGATAAACGTTCCTTTAGCTTTGGGTTTCAAATTCAATCATTACATTTAAAAGTGTATGTGCCCGAGAAGGCTTATAAGTCCTTTGTCGTTAAAAGTGATAATGGAAAAGTGCAAATGGCTGAACTGGAGATAAAGAATCTGAACGTGGAATCACAAAATGGCCGAGTTGAATTAAATGATATAGTAACCGAAAAAGTAGAGGTGAAATCTGCTAACGGAAGAGTAGATCTTAATAATGTAGAGGGAAATCTGGTAGGTTCCTCGAATAACGGCAAAATCTCCCTTGTCACAAAAGACTTAGATCGGAATATTCAATTGGAAAGTGACAATGGCAAAATTATGATTAAAACAGATAAGGAGCCGACCAATACAACCTTTGATGTTCATGTTGATAATGGGAAAATCGATATTCTCAATAAATATGAGGGGAATGTTGTCATTGGTAAAGGTGAAAACATGGTTAAATTAGAAACGAATAATGGGAAAATTGAGATAATAAAATAGCAACAAAGCGAGAAAAAAGCCGATACCGTTGGAATCGGCTTTTTTCAGTTAAGCAGCCATTTTATTTTCTTGAACTGGCTTAGGCTTATGATAATACCTGTTTAAGAATGAACCATAAACGGAAGCGAGTATTTGTTGGAAAAGAGTACCGAGAATGACAGGAACAGCAACGGCGGCAGGGAAATAAGCAACGGCAAGAGCAGCTCCTGCAGCGATATTTCTCATACCTCCTGTATAGGTGACGGTAATAATCTCTTCTTTTTCCCACTTCAGGAATTTTCCGACCATCCAGGATAATAGATAACCAGAAAAGGCAATAAAGAAGACCATAATAGCCATTTTGATTAATTTTGCATCGATATGACTTAAATATGGAGCAACTTTCGCGCTGTTTAAGGTCACACATATACCAAGTGCTATTTTAGAAAAGGGAGCTAAACGCGGTCCAAGCATCGGTTTTATTTTTCCCTTGGTAATCTGATTCAGTACCATCCCAATCAGTGAAGGAATGACAACCATTACGATTAACCCTTTCATGATTGCCATGGTATCCATTTCAACCGATGTTCCGCTGAAGAAAGCAACGCTATACGGCACAATAATCGGTGACAAGAGCGTATCGATTAAGACAATCGTCAAAGTGAGCAGGGTGTTCCCTTTGTAAATGGATACCCAAAGCAAACTGGTAACACCAGTTGGAATCACAACACCTAGAACTAAACCAGTTATGGTCAGATTGTCTCCAGGAAACACCAGGTGTCCAAGTAGCCAAGCCCAAATTGGCATGACAATATGGAGGATACAAAGGACCACAATTATCGGTAAGGGATTGGAAGCGATACGCTTCAATGAACTGAAATCCGACCCTGAACTTCCGGAAAATGTAATAAATGCAAAAATCCAAGGGACGAGGAATATATAGGAATCTAAATAACTGGCAAGCAATACGCCGACCACTACACCAGTTGGCGTGATAAAAGGCATAGCCTTTTCAAGAAAATGATTTAACTTCTGTAACAACAATTTCACTCCTAGCCAAATACGTATGATGATAAAGGCAAGCTGCTTCGTACTATCATGTATGTAAAATCCCTGTGAAAGTCCCAGCAAAGGAAGTTTCACACTATCATCTGTAGATCAGGTGGAGAAGAACAAACGAAGTTTTTAATAATAATAGAAGGTGCTGATAGTCTTTTCGTTTTTCATATTATCATAGCGGGGGTAATTTGCTATGGTGCGGTTTTGATATTGTGGAATAAAATTGCCACAGTTTTTTGTTTATTATGGGTAATAAATCCATTGGAGTCGAAAACCTTTGTATCCTTGGAATGGATATACATTTTAAGCAGGAGCTTTATTTTTTTCGTTTCTTCAATACGGTCAGGCATTCCATATGCTTTTGTAATTCGTGAAACCATGGAATAGCTTCTTGTTTCTTGAGTATCTTCATTATTTTCCTTTTTTTATGAAAGTAGAAATCATAAACTTTACTTTGAAAAGATGATCTTCTTTATGAGGAAAAGGGGGGCCTACATTCATCCCCTTAATCATAACCATTCTTAGTTCCTTTGTTAGTAAAGTGATTTAGACCCTTTCTTTAGACCCTTTAATAACTTTTTTGCCGAAAGCCTTGGTATGACTGATTCGAATAGAATCTATCAGGGGAAAGAAGAGCATCATTTAGTTATCCACAGCATGTAAGGCACTATTCACAGTATAAAGAGTTCAATGCACACCTGGATGAAGGGTGTCTACAGTCAGGGAAAAGCTAATTCACAGAACAACTTCAAAATTATCAGTCCTCAAAATCAGAAAAAGGGAGGGAGGCAGCTACATAAGGGAATAGGTATTGGAGTGGAATGGAGAAAGGAATTTTTATGCATGACAAAAAACACTCGCCCAAAAGCCAGTGTTTCTGTTAGCCATATTTTATCCTAATTTTTCATATGATCTTTTTGGATAGCAAAATAGGATCGTATAGCTTCTTTTTTCTGTTTCAATACATCTAGGACGGATTCGTTATTATTTACATTTTGGTACATCGTACTATGTTTCTCAAGTTGTTCGTATGTATGCTTTTTAAGTGTGTTGAGATAATCGGAAATAGACTGATCCTTTTTTAGAATTCGCTGTTTTCCGCGTATAGACTTTTGATCAGTATCTTCTGTACCTACTATGACAGAATTCACGCGTGAGATCACCCAATCTTCACACCATATGCTTAGTGTTCTATGAATCTTAAACGCCTTGTCATGCTTCACACGGATCATATCAATATGCTCATTCACTTCTATATAATCCACATTTCTCGCTAAAGATCCCTCCGAAATTCCGCGGTGCAAGTGTTCGCGCTCCATTAAGTTTTTAATGCAGGCAGCCTGGTGTGCATACGTGGCCAATTGTTCCAGTACTTCATTATAAACGATTGTACTAAAATAAGCGGAAGCCTGTTTTGGATCGGCTAATAGATGCTTTTTGTTTGACAGGACTTTACCTAACTTTTTAAGTGAAGTGCTATACACAAATCGAGCCAGTTTTAACAAATCATCTTTTATAGGTCCATGTGCAGCTTTAAGAAACGAACGGTAGATATATTTTCCGACCCGTTCTAGCTCCATACAGACTTTATCTTCTATATATTCAAGGAATCCTGCTTCATAAATTGTTTTCCGTACCAACATCCTCTCCGTACGATTTTCAAGATAATCCTTCAACATTCCTTCTTTGAAAGAAGCTAAAATGATTTCTTTCCGTGTGAAAACGGAGCTGGCAATAGTGAAGGTTACCATGTCGCCTAATGTTTGGTCAACTGTTTCCATGGCATCAAGTACATCCTGTCTTTTGAAAAGGGAACATTCTGAATGGACAATTTCATCGTAGTGCAGCGAGACTTCTTCAGATTTATTGACAGACATATTGAATGCTGCCATGAGCATGAGTCTCTTGGAGGGCAGGGATAGGCTTCGGAAGGCATTACTATAGAAGAAACGGTATTTTTTACAGTATCGGTCCTTTTTACTGTTGAAGCTGAGACTGCCTGTCGGCCCGAGATTGAATTTATATTTTGTTATCTCCTGTTGAATGGGAAGGAAGATTTTTCGGCCGCAGCCAACTTGTGGGGATGAAAATTTCTTGATGATCTTTTTCAGATATTTTTCAGTCGTTCCAATCCCTTTAGCCATTTTGTGGAGGGGACTCTGAATCACACCATCCCAATCCATATGAAGGAGGGAATATAAACATGTGTCGAACTCCTTGGAGGATACATGGCGTATTAAATATCGGTAGGTTTCTTCATAAATCATTGTTTTCGGCTCCTTTTTTTCACAAGTCAAAGGCTATTTTTCTTTCACAGTCTATATAAACTTTTAAAAGGAAAAAGTAGCATGTCTTAAAAAAAAAAAATGGAGGCAAAGAAAACGATGCCTAAAATGAATTTAGTGAATGCAGATATTATGGGAACCTTAACAATTGGAAAGGCAGGTGCAGCCAGTAAAGAAATAGTAAGTGCGCATACAGATGGGTAACATACCATATGCTTCTTAGGGGATAGAATAAACGCTAATGTAAAAACATACATTACTCCTAAATCATGAGATTTTTGTGTATGTACATATCATTCTTTTATGTTCATGAAGATTAGAAAACTTGGTCCAGTTTCAAGCTGGGCTTATCATTTTGAATTTTATTTAGGAACACGAAATAAATCATTCGCTTATTGTATCTATTTTTAGTAAACTGGCAATAACTATTTGGATTAGAAGGTGAAGGAAAATGAGGGAAACCTTAGTGGATGAGAGGGTAAGAGGTTCTGATAAAATATGGACACGTGACTTTATCATGATTTGTTTGGCAAATCTGTGTATTTTCATGGGTTTCCAAATGACGATGCCAACCATCCCGCTGTTTGTTGAGCAGCTTGGAGGGGACGATCGCCTAGTAGGGGCTGTCCTAGGGATTTTTACATTTTCCGCTCTGCTTGTTCGGCCAATTGCCGGAAAATTATTGGAAACGAAAGGAAGACGTATTGTTTTTCTTATCGGGTTAGCCATTTTCGCTATATCCGTGGGTTCCTTCGGTTTTATGGGGAGCATCGGATTGTTATTTTTAATGCGCATTGTACAGGGAGTCGGCTGGGGTTTTTCTTCAACAGCTTCAGGCACCATCGCCTCTGATATAATTCCGGCCAAACGCCGTGGCGAAGGGATGGGGTATTACGGATTATCGGGCAATCTAGCACTCGCATTCGGTCCATCACTGGGGCTTTTTCTAGTTACAGTCCTTCCATTTCAAGAGCTGTTTCTGATTTGTTCTTTGTTAGGATTGTTTGCTGTAATAATGGGATCGATGATTCGATATCAAAAAGTGGAAATAAATCCGTTAACTGCTGTGGCTGCAAAGAGGTTTGATATTTATGAGAAAAGTGCCCTGCAGCCATCTCTACTTATTTTCTTTATTTCCGTTACATTTGGCGGAATCGCAACTTTCCTGCCACTTTATACAGCAGAAAAAGGTGTGAGTGGAATTCAGTGGTACTTCTTGCTTTATGCAATGGCTCTCATGGTCACGAGATTATTCTCTGGCCGATTATATGACAGAAGAGGCCACCGGGCAATCTTTGTGCCATCAACAGTGCTCATCATGACAGGTATGCTCCTGTTAGCTTGGATGCCAAGTGAAGCGGTACTATATATAGCTGCGGTGCTTTATGGATTTGGATTCGGTTCAGTTCAGCCGGCCTTGCAGGCATGGTCGATTGAAAAAACAGCACCCAATCGTAAAGCGATGGCAAATGCCACTTATTTCTCATTTTTCGACCTTGGAGTTGGTATAGGAGCTATTGTTTTCGGACAGATTGGCTACCTTTTCGGCTATCGGAGTATCTATGTCACAGCAGCTGTCTCGATTTTCATTTCGATTATAGTTTATTTTTGGATTGTTAGAAGTGAGGGTAAGTTAAAAATAGTATAGAAATTTTGGATGACTCCATTGAGGGGTTATCTTTTTTTTGTAGCAAAATTTGTCCGATTGAATGGAAATGGTTTTTGGTAGATTTAAGGGGTTATCCGACTTGGATACTAAATATATAAAAAATGGAAAAACTTTGTTATTATCTAAAAGAGATTATACATACGATAATATAAGGTCTAAGTGAAGGAAGGGGAATCTTTGGATGGATGATTCTTCAAATCAAGAAATGACATTAGAAAGAAGGAAGCAGATTTTCCAAGAAGAGCTTGAAGTTTTATGGGAAAGGCGGCTCATCCCAAAAACAGAATATATACGTATTAGCAGGGCGTATGATCGGCATTTTCAAAGAGCCCTTTATAAACAAAAACGATTAGATAATGAAAAAAAGCAAGCTAGTCTCAAAGCAGAGACAATATTGAAAAGTGAGGCAGCTGAGAAGAAGGTTCAGGATAACCTTGTTATAGATGAAGAATCACATCAAGAAGGAGTACAAGGGATACCTATATTTGACGAATCAATAATGAATGATAAGAAGGTTTCGGATGTCCCTAACGAACCAGTTATAGTAGAAAGACCTGAACTGGTCATCGCGAGCATCCCTGAAAGGAAACCTGTTAATCAACAGCGGGTAATCAAGCAGGAGAAGCCTGTTCAACCAATAAAGCAAAAGAGAACACCCGAGCAAATCCGGGAACGGAATATCTCTGTCGTCCTGCTCACGGGGGTAATTTTACTTCTATTTGGAGGTTTAATTTTGGCAACCTCATCATGGGGGAATTTGAATGCGGTTCTGAAGGTGTTTTTCATAGGAATGGTATCCGTCGTTTTCACGGGAATGGCCTTTATCGCCTGGAAGCTGAAAATTAAGCAGACGGCTTTTGCTTTCCTGACGCTTGCAGGATTATTTATTCCAATTACGATTTTATCAGCTTCATATTATCAGATATTTGGAGAGTACTTATCGCTTAATGGTGAAGGGCGGGCTCTACTTGGTTTTCTTGGAGGATTACTTTGCTTTGGCATATATTTCAAGATTGCTGATTACTTTAAGTCAAAAATATTCATTATCATATCCATATTAACGTTTGCTGTTACCTGTTACTTCGGTTTTGCTTTTGCGACTCCAACGATTGAGTGGATGTTTTTGACGGTTAGTGTCCTTAATCTATTGCTTTTATGGAATGTTGAACGGTTGAAAAATAGGAATAAATTAGTGTTATTCAAACCGTTCATTTTTCAATTCATCCTGTTTAAAATCATTGTGGAAACCTTTGTTATTTTGACATTATTTTCAAGTAACCTGGTTTATTCGATAACATTGATTGTCATTTCTGTTTTGTTTTTAATTTTTGCAGTCAAATTTCAAAAGAAATATTATGAAATTGCTTTTAGTGCTATCTTCACTTACGGATATATCCATTTTGTTTATAATTCATTTTTCAATGAATTCATGGTCATTGCTTTTGCACTTGTGCCAATCATTTTTATGGCGCTTTCGACTTATATGGCTAAAGCAAAGGAGCCTAAGTTATCTAAGAACTTTATGTTTACCAGTTTGATTGAGAGCGGAATCGTTTTTTTATATATAAACGCGATGGTTTATCAGGAAAACTATGCGCAAATTTTTGTTGCGCTTATGATACTATCTGCTCAGTTTGTCTATGTTTCACTTCAATCGAAAAATACGAGCTTCACGTATCCAGCTGTTGTTGTTTTTAATTTAGCATTTGTATATCTTTGCTTTGCTTTTCAATTCTCGTTTACTACTGTTTTAAATCTAATATTCGTGCTTCAGGTTTTCAAGTATATTGGGCTGTATTTATATAATCGCCACCCAAGCTACAGTCTATTTAAGCAAAGTGTCTTATTTATCTCTCCAATGATAATGGTGGGGGTATTAACTAGTAAATTGATTGAAATGGATTGGCTTGCTGTTAGTGCAGCTCTCGTCCTGATTTCTGGACTTTTCTTTATTACCTATGTAAAAGATGATACAAAATCTATGATGGAAACAGCCGTATATGGATTTCCGATTTCTTTCGTATTAGCGTTGGTTGCCTTCTATCCATATTTGTTGGAAGGTAGTGTTTGGGTCAGTTCAAATATCACTGTCAGCCTTTATTTAATGGGGACAGCACTGATTTCAATCGGAGCGGCCTACGCTTTAAAGAGTAGATTTCCAATATTCTTTCCTGTCTTTACCTATAGTGGACAGATTCTTTCCTTCCTTGCTTTTATACTGATTCCATACAGTGAGTTGAATCCAATGGGTGTAACGGGTTTAATTACTATGGCGACTGCAATAAACGTATGGTCTGTTCATGTACATCGGAAACATATATTCTGGCTGCCCGTTATTATTACAAGTGCCAGCCTATATGGTTCGCTTTACGATGTTTTTGATTTTAACCAGGTGATATTTAAGATTGGTTTCGCGTTGTTTGGTCCTTTTATCTTTTTCATTGTAGGAGAATGGCTTGGGAAATATTCAAAAAATGGGAGACTATACTTTCTTTACTCCAGCCATCTTGCAAATTTAGTGGCGATACCTGTTGGATGTTTACTCATTGTCCATACGAATAGCTCGCCGTTTCTATATGTTACGCAGCTATTGATATATATCTTAAGTGCCTTGCGTACGAAAGTGAAATGGGAAAAATACGTCTTTACGTACCTTGGGTTTTCAGTGCTTTTCTTACAGGTGCTTCTGTTTTTAGCCAACGTGGAACAAATAAAATTTGTTACTTCGATTTGCTTGATGATTACAGCAGGAATCATTGCCATTCTATGGGCAGTATCTAATAAGAACTGGAAAGATATCATGGAATATTACCTCATTCCATTCATTCATTTGGCGGTCAGTGTTTCGATATTTGAAACGGCAATCCGTGATGTCCCACTAAATCGGGAGATCATTTGGGTGGGGTTTGTGACTGTACAGATTGTGTTTTCCTGGTATCTGCTCATAAGAAGGAATTGGCAGAACTTTGTTGTGGTTCCTCTTAGCCTCGCTTTCATTTTCTATGCGATGTTTGTAAATAGTTTACCTCTGGTTATGGGGATAGTTGTACTGTTTGCATGTGCAGCTGTGATGGTATTTGCTAGCCGTCGCTATTTTAAAGGGCTAATTAAACAAGAAGGTAAAACGAGGTTCATTGATTATTATAGGGTATACGGCTTGTTATTTTTGATTTATATGAATGTGAAATTTTTAATGACCGAAACAGGTTATGAAATCCTAGGAATTTTCGTTTCACTATTGTTGCCGAGCTACTTTATCCTGATGAGAAGCTTTTCAATTCAAGCGAAGGAAAGAAACATCTATTCAGGTATAGCGACTGTCGTCAGCCTATATCCGTTTATGAACATCCAAGATTACGCGCACAGACTCCCGATTTTTACGAGTATGGCTGTTCTTTTCGTCTGTATGATAGGGATGTTGTTGCTAAGCAGACGCTATTCCAAAGGACTAATCAAGAAGAACGGATCAGGCACCACAATTGATCCTTTTAGGATTTACGGTTTGTTATTTTTGATTGATATGAATGTGGAAGTGTTTACGAATGAAACCAAATATCAGGTGCTTCAAGTCTTAGTATCGCTCTTGATAACGGGCTACTTCATATTACTGAGAAGCTTTACAGGCGAACTAAATGAACGGAAAATCTACTCCAATATTGCAGCAATCGTCAGTCTGTATCCTTTCTTAAGCATTATGAACTATGTTCACACCCTTTCGATTGTATTAGGATTGATTGTTCTTTTCATCTGTATGTTAGGAATGGTAATACTAAGCCGTCGCTATTTCAAAGTATTGATTAAGAAAGAAGAAACAGGCGCAACGATTGATGCTTTCCGGATTTATGGTCTTTTATTTTTGCTGGCCATGAATAGAGAAGTACTAGTGAATGAAACGACATATCAGTTACTGCAAGTCTTTGTATCACTCTTGATAACGGGCTACTTCATCCTGATGAAAAGCTTTACAAGTAATGTGAAGGAAAGAGATATCTATGTATGGCTTGCTGGAATTCTAAGTTTGTATCCGTATTGGATCATCATTAAGTATGCAGACACGTTAGCTCTTCCGATTGGCATCACGGTCCTTTTCGGATGTACGACCATAATGGTGATACTAAGCAAGAGATATTTTAAAGGGATACTAACGAAAAGCGAAATTGGCCTTAGTATGGATTTTTACCGGGTATATGGGTTGCTGTTTCTTTTTGCAATGAATATAGAGGTTCTGATGAGTGGATCAGTACATTTCATTCTAGAAGTTTTCGTAGCACTTCTGATTGCGGCCTATTTCATCTTGATAAGAAGCACGACGACTGATCGAATGGAAAGAAAAATCTATTTGGCTGCCGCCATATTGCTTAGTTTGTATCCGTATTGGGTCATCATCAATCAATTTTCGATTCCTGCTGTCCTCGAGGTAGAGACCGAGATTCTGCCACTGTTTATTGTCAGTACTATATTATTGAGGAAAATCTTTGTTAAAGGCAAAACTACGCAATATATCGAGATTGGAATTGTCTTTCTCTTGTTTTTAGTCTTGATAGGCGATGCAATGGCGAGCAATACCTTAAATGATGCGCTTATTATCGGAACGATTTCATTATCAGCATTGCTCTTCGGATTCATGATGAAATACAAATCGTATTTCATAGTAGGGACCGGGACAATTTTATTCAATATTTATATGAATACGAATTCGATGTGGAGTGAGATGCCATGGTGGCTGTATTTAATCATCGGCGGAGGGGTGCTTATCGGAATTGCTTCCTTTTTTGAATGGAAAAAACAAAAAGATAATAGGACATCGAAGGAAGTTCTTGAGAAAAATAAACAAAGAATTAAAAATTGGTTCAATCGATGGAATTAATAGAGCTTAACTAAACTAAGGCAGTAGCCAAAGGCTTTTACTTGAAGGAGTAAGAAATGAAATTTTCAGTATGATTCAGTTAAAGTGCCTCCTTTAGTAAAGGGGGCACTTTAACATTGGTGCATCTATTATTGATGAAATTCATATTTCGGGTGACTAGAAAATAATAGACCCAAGCGCTTAATTTTTCTCTGCATATCGGAACTATATAACAAAAATTTCATGACGAGCACGAGCTGCACGAAGAACAGCTAGAAGAAGAATCAGAACCAGAACTAGAACTCGAACCACTGTCATAGGTGCTGCTATGATCTCCACCATGATTAACATTGATTGAGTCAGAGGAGGTAGTGGCTGCTTTCACCCCGAAAATATCATTAAAGTCTGTATCATGATTATCGGAACTGGCATAGATGAAGTAGGCAGGAGCAGCATAGTCTGTTTGATCGTATCTTTCCCGCCAATCTAATACTATTTTCGGACGATTTTCTTTAAAAAGGGAGGTGAAACATTCAAAGGTCTGTTCCGCTTCTATACTTGTAGGAGTACGCATATATTTCTCCTTTAACTGTTCCAACTCCAGCGTTTCGAATTCATGGAGCAATCCTTTTCCTTTATCATGCTTGAAAAATTTCCCCCATTTTTGAATCGAACTTGAATCAACCGTAAACAGTTGTACATAGTAAAAATCAAACAGCGTGCGTTCTTCAGGTTTAAAAACAGGCTGTGAGTGGGGATTATGCTGAATGGGTTGGCCAATGAATGTCTGGCAAAAATCATCATATTCCTGTTTGTAATTCAGCATGATATGCCATAGCTCATCGATGACCTCATTAAACATTTCAACTTTGCCAAACACAGCAGCCATAATCAAGTAGCGTTTAAATTCGCGCCACAGCTCATTAACCCTTTCCTGTGAGTTTCGGGGATACTTCAGCCGGAATTCTGTATTGACCTTTTCCATATAATCGTAATCCAGTGCTTTGTTAAGCTGTACGATTAATGCTTCTGGTACAATTTCGGTTATTTCCACGTCAAAAGTGTCCGTATATAATTTACCAAATTCATTTTGATACCGCTCTATTCTAGCTGGCTCACTTCGCCGTTTCACAACAATGACTAGAAGGACAGCGAAAATTGCCGCAAGTATTACATAAAATAAGGTCATTTGGTCAACTCCTCTTAATCTATAGATCTATCACTTAGTATTATCTTACATGTTATTGGAAGGGTTTGTAAGTTATTACTGTGATTTGTTTTTGAGATAGCCATTTATTCATAGGTTGAATTTTTCTGAGACTGAGGTTTAGACATCGTCCTTTCACCCCTTTACATACTTGCGTGAAGCAGGGAAACTGACCCAAATTCAAGTAAAGGTTAATAAATCGATAAACAAAAGACTGGAACAAAAGTTTGGACCACATGGTTGGATGGGATAAAAAATATCAAATTACTCCAATAATAGCAACCGTAAAAGATCTAACCGCCATAGAAACCCCAACCTTCGTAAAAACTAGTTCTTGCCAATTCGTTTTAGGTAAAATCGAGGCAAAGGTAAAAATGAGGGTTAAAGCAGGGTACAAAGTACTTTAAAAAGCGACTGAAGATAAAAAAGAAACGGATAAAGTGGCGTTAAAAACAAAAGAAAACTCTAAGCTATCTGTCGGTGCATTCGATAAAACTGGAAATGCAAAAACGGTAAAAGTCACTTTGTAATAAGTTAATGGCCTCTCAAATTGAGAAGGCCCATGTATTTGTATGGATTAGGCACTTCAAATGAAGACTCTTATCTAGTATAGTTAAGAGGAAAAGGGGTGAAGGCATGTACTTGACAGTAAAAGAGACTGCGGAATATTTATCAATGCCGGAATCTTATATAGAAAGCATGATTGTTCAAAATAAAATTCGCACCGTCTATGATGGTGAGCAGTATTTAATTTTTAAAGAGCAGTTTAATACGCATCTGGAACAGATGGAAAAATATAAGAAGCAATTAGCGGACTATTATAGTGAACCCATCCCAGAAGATATCGATGTGAAAGATGAAGATTAGCATCTGCCTTATTGGCAGATGTTTTTTAAAAATATAGACCTAAATCGTCGTTGAAGTCAGTGGATGTTCTAAAAAAGTGAGTCTGGAATAATAATCTAACCTCCTCTCAATAAGACTTACTGATCATTCAAATAATTTTGTCTTCAATGGAAGGTAATTGTAGTAGAATCCCTCAATTCCGTGTAAAATACATGTAGAAGGAATTATCACGGCAGAATGGTAGTTAGGAGATAGGTAAGTGGTAAAAGAGTATTTACAAAGTGAAGGTTTTTCAAGGTTAATTACATTAATAGTGTTAGTCCTGTTTCTAATAAGTATTGGAAGTATGGTTAATATTGTATTATTCACATTTGTTTTCACTTTCCTAATGGGAAGGCTGGAACAATTTATCATGATTCGACTAAATAAAGTGATGCGTATTAACTCTAAAGTTGTCATAAGCTTTTTATATATAGTCGTCATTTCTTGTTTAGCCATCGTTCTTTATAAATATTTGCCGGTCATTACGTTGCAATTTACAGAATTAGTAACACAGATTGTTTTTTTCTTTCAACATCCACCCGATAGTCGGGTCATTCAATACGCCATTAGTTTAATGAACGAGACTGAATCGCCGCTCGATCTTCAAAAACAGATGAATACGCTCTATCTTTATGTATCTGATTTCGGTAAACTGGCATTACAGATTTTCCTTTCCATACTGCTTAGTCTGTTTTTCTTATTGGAAAGAGATAAAATTATTCGCTTTACTTCTAAATTTAAGCGAGGTAAATTCAAATCCTTCTTTATAAACCTTGGTCACTTTGGAGTAAAATTTATCAATTCATTTGGAAAGGTAATTGAGGTCCAGTTCTTAATTGCCATTACGAATGCAGTCCTTTCAGTAACTTTCTTATGGATTCTTGGGTTTCCACAGTTGATCGGTCTTGGAATTATGATTTTCTTCCTAGGGTTGATTCCAGTTGCAGGAGTTATTATCTCCCTAATTCCACTTAGCATGATTGCCTACAGTATCGGCGGTATGCCAAAGGTTATTGCTGTGTTTGTTATGATTGGGATTATACATGCACTTGAAAGCTATATTTTAAATCCAAAATTCATGTCGGCAAAAACAAATCTGCCAACGTTCTTCACCTTCATCATTCTTCTGTTTTCCGAGCATTTTCTTGGGATATGGGGTTTGATCATTGGGATTCCGATCTTTATCTTCCTATTAGATATGTTAGATATTGAAGAGGGGATTAAAGAAGTGCCCTAAATAAATTTAAGTAAGCAGCGACCAAGCTAATGAGGTTGCTGCTTATTTTTGTTTCCTATTTAAAATCTGGCTAATAGTTCTAATATCTGTTTTCAATATAATTTCAATAATTACTTAATAAATGAGGAAATGTCTGCCGTTTTTATAATTAAAGCCTATTTAAATTCTTGGTTTTTTGAGTTAATTGGATAAAATTTTATTTTACTAAAGTTATTTACGGACTTTTTATTGCATAAAAAAACAAATAAACGTATAATATTTTTAAGTGAAAATACTGAATATTCTTTCTAATTTGATTTGTTTGCGTTCTTTAAAAGAGAGAAGAGGGGATTATTTTGAAAAAAGTTTCGTTTTTAATGTTTGCCATGGTAGTTTCTTTGTTACTGATTATGACTGGATGCGGGAAAGAAAAGGAAGTAACGACAACTAGCGAAAAAGAAGAAGCAAATGGGAAAACACTTAGGATCGTGACGGATGCAGCATATGCTCCATTTGAATATCTAGAAGGCGATAAAGTTGTTGGATTCGATGTTGATTTTATCAATGCTGTTGCAAAAGAAGCCGGTTATAAAGTGAAAGTTGAGCATGTTGGCTGGGATCCGATTTTTGTGGAAATCGAGTCTAAAAGAGCGGATGTAGGGATATCTGCAATTACAGTAAATGATGAGAGAAAACAATCGTATGATTTTTCGGTGCCTTATTTCTTATCCACAAACAAAATCTTAGTTCCTGAGAAAAGTGATATAAAATCAGGGAAAGAATTGAAAGGAAAGGTTATTGCTGTTCAAACAGCTACAACTGGACAGGAAGCAGTCGAGTCACTTCTTGGGAAAAATCATAAAGACATCAAAAAATTCGAAAATAATAACCTGGCCATTCAGGAATTATTACAAGGCGGAGCTGAAGCGGTAGTAGCGGACAATACCGTTGTTGAAGAATATGTGAAAAATAACCCTGACCAAAAGCTGAAAGTTGTTGAAGATAGCAGCAGTTTTGATCAGGAATTTTATGGTCTTATGTTCCCAAAAGGTAGCGAGTTGAAAGCTGATTTTGATAAAGCCGTCAATGCTATTTATGAGAATGGAAAGTATGCAGAAATCTATAAAGAATGGTTCGGCACAGAACCAGATGTTGAAACGTTAAAAGCACAGCAATAAAACAAATTAATAATAAAAAATTGCGTAACTTTACGTGTGAAGTTACGCAGTTTTTTTGGTCTTTAGGGGGGGAACAGAATGAATTTTCGCTGGGACATTATTTTTGAATATGCTCCTTTCTTATTAAAGGGAACGATACTCACAATTGGGCTATCGGTTTCCTCTATTCTCATCGGAACTTTTTTAGGGTTACTGATAGGTTTAGGGAAAATAATGAGAAACAAGGTGCTCGCATTTCCATTTTACTGTTATGTCACGGTTTTTCGTGGAACTCCGCTATTAGTTCAGATTTTTTTAATCCATTTTGGTATTGTGCCCTTTTTTACTGGGAAGACGAACGCAATCACAGCGGGAGTCATTGCTTTGTCTTTAAATGCAGCGGCTTATATTGCGGAAATATTCCGTGCAGGAATTCAATCCATTGATAAAGGACAAATGGAAGGGGCTCGTTCGTTGGGAATGACCCATACTCAAACAATGATTCATGTTGTCTTACCTCAAGCATTCAAACGTATGATCCCTCCGTTAGGAAATGAATTCATCGTATTATTAAAAGATTCCTCCCTCCTTTGTGTCATTGCAGCCCCCGAATTAATGTATTGGGGAAAAGCGATGGGGGGGCAGTACTTTAAAGTTTGGGAGCCGTATTTGGCTTGTGCCTTTATCTATCTTTTCCTGACCCTTATTTTAAGTTTCGTATTAAATAGACTCGAAAGCAGGTTGAAAACAGAATGATTAAGGTCGAGAATTTAAAAAAGTCATTTGGAGATAACGAGGTATTAAAGAATATCAATGCAATCGTTGCCCCACAGGAGGTAGTTGTGGTGATTGGGCCTTCAGGGTCTGGTAAGTCTACTTTTCTCAGGTGTATTAATCAACTTGAAACGATAACGGGAGGACATATTTTCATAGAGGGACTTGATACGACAGATAAGAAGGTCAATATCAATAAAGTACGCACTGAAGTTGGCATGGTATTTCAGCATTTCAACTTATTTCCGCATAAAACAGTTATTGATAACATTATGCTTGCGCCGCTAAAGGTTCGTAAAGTTTCCAAAGAACAGGCATCACAAAGAGGCATGGAACTACTTAAGAAAGTAGGACTTGCTGAGAAAGCGAACGCCTATCCGGATTCATTATCGGGTGGACAAAAGCAACGTGTGGCAATCGCAAGGGCATTGGCAATGGAACCCAAAATCATGTTGTTTGATGAACCGACTTCTGCTCTAGACCCGGAAATGGTCGGTGAAGTGCTTGAGGTTATGAAGCAATTGGCTAAAGAAGGTATGACAATGGTCGTAGTGACCCATGAGATGGGGTTTGCTAAAGAAGTTGGTGATCGTGTGATTTTCATGGACGAGGGCTTTATTATCGAAGAAAATATTCCAAGTGAGATTTTTGATAATCCGCAGCAGGAAAGAACTAAAGCCTTTTTGAGCAAAGTGCTCTAATATTAGAATAAGAAAAAAAACCTTCCGTAAATCGGAGGTTTTTTTTGGGAACATATCAGGGGGTGTTATTTAATATATGATGAGCCTAAAAGTGATTCAGGGCTTTTACCGAGCACTAGCATACTGATTTTAGCATATCCAATATTTTCATTTTGGGAGAAGGTTTGTTGTAAAACCTGGATATTAGGATCATCCTTTAACTTTTGAACTTCCTCTATATATAAGTGGATAACGGAGGGCATAACGAATTCAGGGGTGTATTCGTTATGGTTTTCATCCATGATTAGTGTGCCCATAAATTGATATTTAAATTGAAAAGCTCGTGTTAAGGCAACGACATGGAGTAGTTTATTAAATAATTCGGGGTATGAATATTTAATTTTCTCCAAAGCTTCTTCGGTTGCTTGTAACTCATCGACACTAGATAAAGTGATCATAAATATCTCCTTTCTGAAAATATAGATTCCATCAGTAATTACAGTGCTTTTTACTCATACCAAGTCTAACTCCGCGGTTAAGTATTGTAAAATGGTTAGATGTTATCATGAGCATAACTTAAATCTATGATAGTGCTTACATGTCTAATGCTTTACTATCGAGGTAGTTAATCTTTATGAGTTAACGCTTCTCTTGTATATTTTAGCCATTCTTTTGCCGCATATGAAAGGTATTGATCCTTACTCCAAATGAATCCTAAGTTCCAACTAATGGAAGGGTTTTTGACCTTAATGGACTTGATGCGTTTATCATGGCGGCATAAACTTTCCGGTAAAAGAGCGATTCCAAGATTACAGTAAACCATTTCCTCTATAAAATCCCAACGTGAGCTTTCTGTGACAATGTGTGGAGAATAACCAGCTTCTTTACAGGACGAAATTATGAGATCACGCAAGACATAATCTTTATTAAATAAGATAAAAGACTCGTCTTCAAGGTCGGCCAAATCAATCTCTTCCCGACAAGCAAGTGGGTGGGAGGGGGGCACAATCAAGTTAATGTCTTCTTCTAAAAAGGCAAAATGATGAAAAAGTACGGTGTTAGTTGGCAGGACTATTACGCCAATGTCGAGTAAGTCATTTTGAACAGATTCTTCAATTTTCTTTGAGCCATCCTCTACTAATTGAAAGGTAATATTAGGATAATCCTCATGAAAACGGCTAAGAATTCGGGGGAAGAAGGAGGCGTCAATAATCGGCGGTAATCCGATTCGTATATGTCCCTTTTTCAAGCCTAATAAATTGTCCATTTCTGTTTCTAAATTATGAAATGCTTTATCAATTAATTTTGCCTGCTCTAATACAACCCTTCCGGCATCAGTCAGAATCAGTTGTTTGCGGGAACGATCAAAAAGTTCAACACCGAGCTCAGTCTCCAAGTTTTTGATCATCTTACTGATGGTCGGCTGAGTAATGAATAAATGATCCGCTGCCCGAGTAAAGCTATTGAAATTGGTAACCTCTATAAAGTATTGTAAATGCTTAATATCCATCACTTCACCTGCTTATCCTCTTTTAAATTTCTTTCATTTTACCTGTTAACAGAAGGGTTTGTAAAACATGAGAAGCTTTGTTGGTAAGATTTCCTCTTTGTTTCGTGAGCGTATAAAAAAGCTGGGCTCCAAATAAGAGCCCAGCTTCTTCTAATTGGTTAGTCATAGGGTTGTCGCAAATTGTTTATTTAACTAATAAGACAGGTACCGGAGAATTCTGGACGATATAGTGGCTGACGCTTCCTAGGAATTCCTTGAATCCGCTTAAGCCTCTGCTGCCCATTATGATAAGGTCACAATTTTGAGATTTCGCATGTTCCAACAAAGTAGTGATAGCTGAACCTTCTACAACAAAAGACTGAGATGTATTAGGAATTTCGGATAACAGTGCATCCGCTTTTTCGATAACTTCGTTGCCATACTTAAGCATGGCTTCTTCAATTTCTTGAAAAGCATTGCCATATATATTTGGATGGATTGGAAGTGTAACAGCGTGAAGTACCTGAATTTCAATAGCAGGATCCAGCTTCGCTAATTCAATCGCTTTTTCTAAAGATTTACGTGCCAATTCAGATTCATCATAAGCAACTAATATTCTTGAGCAGAGCATAATTAATCCGTCCCTTCATTTAAAAAGAATATACCCATAGTATATCAGTTTATAACTTTCATTCAGTTTTATATATTTAAAATTTTGTGAATATTTATTGAAGTTTACGTTAACGTCAATGTTAAGATAAGGTAAATAATCCCTTTGCAAAGTGTGGTTTTAACATGTACACCATTTCTGAGTTAGCAAAAGAATTTGATTTGACAACAAGAACACTACGATATTATGAAGAACTAGGTATGCTAAGGCCAAAGCGGACCGAAACCGGAAAAAGAGTATATGGAAAGAAAGAACATGCTCAACTTAAAATCATTATGCGTGGCAAGAAGTATGGCTTTTCTTTAGTTGAAATAAAGGATATTGTTCTGCTATTTGATAAGGACAGGACGGGTATTAAGCAATTGGAGAAAACAATTGATACAGCTGGACAGAAATTAAATGAAATAAATGAACGTATTAAAGAGCTTGATGAATTGAAGCAGGATTTTGAACAGGTGATTAAAGGTTTTACCGAAACACTTCATAGCTTAAAAAGTAAACAGTGAGTCAGGCATTTCAAGCAGCAAAACCATCAGAATAAAAATACTTCAAAGTATTATTGAAATGAGTTTTGACGATAGGTAAAGATGAATATATATTCTAGACGAAAACAAATGAGGTGAAGATTTGGATATTCAAGAAACTATTGCAGTAGTGACAGGTGGGGCTTCAGGTCTGGGAGCGGCCACTGTAAGAAACATCATTAAAAAAGGTGGAAAAGCCGTTATCTTTGACCTCTCAGAAGAAAATGGCGTCAAAATGGTCGAGGAATTAGGAGATTCAGTCATATTTATTAAAACAGATGTGACAAGTGAAGAAAGTGTACTAGAAGCGTTGGATCAGGGAATTGAAAAATTTGGATCAATTAACACAATTGTCAATTGTGCTGGCATTGCGATTGCTGAAAAGGTCATTGGAAGAAAAGGTGCGCATGAATTGGAAGCGTTCTCAAAAGTAGTGACGGTTAACTTGGTCGGTACATTTAATGTAATTCGTCTTGCGGCTGAAAAAATGGTCAATAACCAAGTAAACGAAGAGGGGGAGCGTGGTGTCATTATCAACACAGCGTCGGTAGCTGCATTTGAAGGACAAATCGGACAAGCGGCATATAGTGCCTCAAAGAGTGGGATTGTCGGTATGACTCTTCCGATTGCAAGGGAGCTTGCTTCCAAAGGGATACGTGTCGTATCGATTGCACCGGGGTTATTTCATACACCGATGTTTGATTCATTACCTGAAGAAGCGAGGGCGTCATTAGGGAAAACCGTGCCATTTCCATCAAGGCTCGGATATCCGGAAGAGTACGCTAAACTTACGGAAAGCATTATTACGAATCCAATGCTGAATGGAGAAACGATTCGGTTGGACGGGGCCATTCGAATGTCACCTAGATAAGATAGGTTCAAACCCTTCCGGGGAATTTTAAATAATTGATTAGAAAACTAAAGTGTATTTTTTATAAAAAGGAAAAGGTTGATACGAAAAAGCTAATGACAGAGGAGATAATGCAGATGGAACATCCATACTTAAGTGAAGATCACGTGATTTTCCGTAAATCATTACGCAAGTTTTTAGAGAAAGAAGCGGTTCCCTATTATGAACAATGGGAAGAAGACCGTATTATTCCTCGTTCGTTTTGGGGGAAAATGGGGGAGCAAGGCTTTTTATGTCCGGATCTTGGAGAAGAGTATGGGGGTTCTGAAGTAGATTGGGGCTTTGCGGTCATAATTAATGAAGAACTAGAAAGAGTGGGTTCAGGTTTCATAGGCTTCGGGCTCCATAGCGATATTACGGTTCCGTATATTTCCGCATACGGAAATGAGGAGCAGAAACAGCGCTGGCTCCCTAAATGCACGACAGGGGAAATCATTACAGCCATCGCCATGACAGAGCCGGGAACAGGTTCGGATTTGGCCAATATTAAAACGACTGCGATTTTGGATGGAGATCATTACATACTAAACGGCCAAAAAACATTCATCACAAATGGGATTCATTCGGACCTGGTCATCGTGGCTTGTAAAACAGATCCAAATGCTGTTCCGAAGCATAAAGGCGTCAGTTTAGTCGTGGTCGAAAGAGATACTCCGGGATTCACCAGGGGACGAAAACTGAAGAAGCTTGGTTTGCATTGTCAGGATACAGCAGAACTTATCTTTGAAGATTGTCGTATACCAAAGGAAAACTTGCTAGGTGAAGAAGGCAAAGGGTTTAAGTATTTAATGGAGAAATTGCAGCAGGAACGTCTTGTCGTAGCAATTTGTGCCCAAACCGCATCCGAGGATATGCTAGCGGATACGATTGAGTACGTCAAAAGCAGGGAAGCGTTCGGGAAATCAGTGAGTCAGTTCCAAAACACTCAATTTAAAATCGCAGAAATGGCCACTGAAATTAAAATGGGCCGAGTTTTCCTGGATCAATTGATTGCTAATCATATGGCGGGTGAACAGGTGGTCACAGAAGTATCGATGGCTAAATGGCGTTTGACAGAGACTGCCCGGAAAATATCCAATGAATGCATGCAGCTTCATGGGGGCTATGGTTATATGGAAGAATACAAGATTGCTAGAAGGTACCGTGATGTGCCGGTAGCAAGCATCTATGCGGGTACAAATGAAATCATGAAGAAAATCATAGCAAAGAGCCTTGGACTTTAAAAAACAAAATGAGAAGGGGAGAGATTACATGCGGGAAGTGGTAATTGTTGAGGGAATTCGTACTCCGGTTGGCAGAAGAAACGGTGTCTTAAAGGATGTTCGCCCAGATGATTTAGCAGGTGAAGTATTAAAGAGGCTGGTTGAAATAGCAGGCATTGATCATGCCATCATCGATGATGTCATTTTAGGCTGTGTTTCGCAGGCTGGGGAGCAAGCCGGAGATATTGCTCGGATTGCTGCTCTGATTGCCGGCTATCCGATTGAAGTGCCAGGTACGACAATTGACCGACAATGCGGATCGAGTCAGCAGGCTGTCCATTTCGCTTCCCAAGCCATTTTGTCAGGAGATATGGATGTGGTCGTAGCAGGAGGAGTAGAAAACATGTCTCGTGTCCCAATGGGTTCAAATTATCAAGGAGCTGAAACAAGTCAAAAGTATTTAGACAGCTACGAGGTAATCAACCAAGGTATATCGGCTGAAAGAATCGCAGAAAAGTGGGGAATCACCCGTGAGGAATGTGATCAGTTTTCTGTTGAAAGCCATGAGAGGGCAATACGTGCTCAAAAGGAAGGCTATTTCGACCGTGAAATAATCACAGTTACAGGTACAGATAAATTAGGAAATCATATTGAAGTTACCGAAGACGAAGGACCAAGGGGGGGAACTACGGTAGAAGTCCTTTCAGGGCTGAAGGCAGTTTTTAAAGAAGAAGGATTAATACATGCCGGGAACTCAAGCCAAATAAGTGACGGTGCTGCAGCTTTACTATTAATGGAGCGTAGTAAAGCAGAAGAGCTTGGATTGAAACCACGCTTTAAAGTGCATACACGGGTTGTTGTCGGATCAGATCCTACCTTAATGTTGACAGGTCCAATTCCTGCCACTCAAAAAGCATTGGAAAAAGCAGGTCTTTCCATTGATGATATCGATGTCTTTGAAGTTAATGAAGCCTTTGCTCCTGTACCGCTTGCCTGGTTAAAAGAAACAGGGGCCGACCCTAAGAAGCTAAATCCAAATGGAGGAGCGATTGCCTTAGGACACCCTCTTGGCGGCAGTGGTGCCCGTTTAATGGTTTCGATGATCCATGAATTAGAAAGAAGAGGCGGCCGATATGGATTACAAACAATGTGTGAAGGTCACGGAATGGCGAATGCTACCATTATTGAAAGAATAGATTGAGACGGTATTTTCTCGTGAATAACATTAGAAATTCACACGAAAGTAAAGGCTGAAAAAGTGATAAAGCCGACCATCAGGAGCATGACGTGAAATCATCCTGCTGATAGTGGGTTTACTTGAGGAGGAAATGATATGTCAGTAACGATTAAAAATATCTTTGATCAGACGGTTCAAAAATTCCCCATTAAAGAAGCTATCTACGACGTGAGAAGAAATATCCGCTATACCTACATTCAATGGAATGAGCAGGTGAATAGGTTGGCGGCGGCTCTCCAAGCAGAAGGTGTCCAAAAAGGGGACCGGGTCTCTACCTATCTTTATAATAATGAAGAACTTGCCACCGCATTCTTTGCCTGTGCAAAAATCGGTGCGGTCTTTAATCCAATCAACTTTCGCTTAATGGCAGAAGAGCTTGCATTCATCTTAAGTGATGCGGCGCCAAAGGTCGTTTTATTTGAAGGTGAATTGGAATCGACTGTGGCAGCTGTTGAAAAACGCTTCCCTGAAATAGCATTCTGGTATATTGATGAGAATGTGCCTCGCTTTGCCGAAGGATACCGCCAAAAAATGGTCAGTACATCTTCTAAGCCTGTTGATGTAGACATTCACGAGAATGATGTCTATGCCATTATGTATACAAGCGGGACGACAGGACGGCCAAAAGGAGTAATTCACCTTCATAAAGATATAGTCGAGCAGGCTATGATTTTATCAGAGGCGATGAAGTATGAAAGCAGTGATATCGGTTTGATTACCGCGCCAATGTTTCATTGTGCGGAATTGCACTGTTCATTTTTACCGCGCGTGCAGGTTGGTGCAACGAATGTAGTTCTTCATCAGTTCAATCCTAAAAAGGTACTAGAACTGTTTGAATCCGAAGGGATTACCAAACTGTTTGCGGCCCCAACGATGTGGAATATGCTTATTCAGGAAAATCTGAATGATTATAAATTTCAAAGTTTGAAGCTGGGACTATATGGAGCCGCTCCAATGGCGCCTACGCTTGTACTTGCTTGTCAGGAAAAACTGGGCATTCAATTTATCCAAGCATATGGAATGACGGAAATGGGTCCGGCCATCACTCTACTATTAGAGGATGATCAAATAAGTAAAGCTGGCTCTGCCGGCCAAGCGTGCCGCGATCATGAAATCGTCATTGCCCGTCCAAATGACGAAGGCCCATCGGATCCCGATGATGCACTCGAACCCGGAGAAATCGGGGAAATTCTTGTAAAAGGCCCTTGCATCATGAAAGGGTACTTTCAAAGAGATGGAGAGACAGAGAGAGCACTTTACAGAGGCTGGTACCATTCCGGGGATATAGGTTTCCTTGATGAAGATGGATATTTGTGGGTCAAGGATCGTGTGGATGACATGATTATCTCTGGTGGCGAAAATGTGTATCCACGTGAAGTGGAAGACACACTTTATGAGCATCAAGGAGTACTCGACTGTGCAGTAATTGGTCAGCCTGATGATAAATGGGGAGAAACGGTAACGGCCTTTGTAGTGGCTAAAGATCCGTTGTTGACGGAAAATGATCTAGAAGACTGGTGTAAGAACAGCGATACACTTGCTAACTATAAACGTCCAAGAAGATATATCTTCTGTAAAGAGTTACCTCGAAACGCAAGTGGGAAAATTCAAAAATTCATGCTCCGTAAACAGTTGGAAGAAACTGTGGCTGAATAACAAAAGGTGGGGAAATCTCCTTTGTTTTAAGCAGAATGGCTTTTTTAGTTGAGTTAGTAAAATGAAAATAAATAATCCAGTCAAATCATTTTAGGGTAATGCTTTTTTATGTAAGAAAAAGAAAAGTTATCCACAAATGAAATGCAGTTGAATCAATGAGATCTTAGGGTTATCCACACTATCCACATAGTTATCCAGAAATTACATTATTTACATGTTGATACCGCGAGACAAACACCTATTATTTGTCAGTATTTTCAGAAAATATCCACAATATACACAGGGGTGTGGATAAGACGGTGTCAGTAAGCTAATTTAAGGGGCTGACTAACAGCCCCCTAAGGTGTAAAAGTTATAATTTGCGGTTATGGGCACGGCGATTAGCCGCATTGGATCGCGCTTGTGCTTCAATATCTTGTTGGTCAGCCAGTTCTGAAGAATATTCGACATCAAGTCCGTCACTTTTTAGGTTTTTAGGAACTTGTGGAAGTTTTTGAACGTTATTGTCTCGATTATTATTGCGTCCCATATCAGCGCCCCCTTAGAGTAAATAAATAAATAAGCTAGCGATGATTTCCTTAATCATCGCTAGCTTATTTTGTGCTGAATGGTAGATCAAAATGTACGGGAAAATACTCCAAACTTAACGGCGAGATTTCTTCTCGTTAAATCCACCTGCTCGGTCTGCATTTTTAAATTCTCGAGAATAAAGAATTGCTTGCGTGCTCGTTAAGGTACTTTTTTCTTTTTCCTGTTTTTTGGGCAATTAGATCATCTCCATTTCACTTGATATCCCTATTTTTTCCTAAAAAGTTTCATTCATACATGAGAATTTTCTTTTAAGATATTGTGTAAAGCCGTATTAAGGGTTGGAAAAGTGAACGTGAATTCTTCCTCTGCAAGTTTATTAGGAAGGACTTTTTGGCCTTCTAGCACAAGTATGCTCATTTCACCGAGCATGGTTTTTAGCATGAAGGGAGGAACAGGTAACCAATGAGGCCGGTGCATGATAGTACCAATTTCTTTTCCGAATTTATCCATTTGAACCGGGTTAGGTGCTGTGAAATTGACTGGACCTTGAATGTGTTGATTGTTCATACAAAAAACAATTGCACGGGCGACGTCGTGAATATGAATCCAGGAAAGCCACTGACTTCCTTTGCCCATTTTTCCTCCGCCGAAAAGTTTATAAGGAAGAACCATCATTGGCAGTGCACCTTCTTTTTCCCCTAGAATCACACCAAACCTTGTAAGGACAACTCGCTTACTGTATGAGCGGGATTTGGTTGCTTCTTTTTCCCATAGCTTAACTGTACGGGCCAAGAAATCATCACCGATGGAATCAGAGGTTTCGGTAAAGGTCTCATGATCAGAGATACCATAAAAACCCACTGCACTTGCATTGATAATGACAGAAACTTTATCGGGAAGCTTAGAAAGGATCCGGTTCATTTCTTTGGAAGCTTCAACTCTGCTTTCGACAATCCGGCGTTTTCGTTCCGGGGTCCAACGCCCACTGTTTAAAGACTCACCGGCAAGGTTAACGAACACATCAAGGCCTTCTAAATTTTGTTCAGGGCTTGAGTCTGGGGTCAGCCAGCCGATATATTGGAGATTTTCCCGTCTTTTATATTTGTCAGGATGACGTGTCAATATATATAAATCATGATTTTCTTTTAATAATTCATCGATAAGGGCTGTGCCGACAAAACCGCTTCCACCAGCAATGGCTATTTTCATGAAAACCACTTCCTTTTTCCTGTCTTTTATTCACTTTAACATGCCCTTGTTCTTTTTTCATTTTTAGACATGCTATATATAGAAAAGGTACTCGTAAAGGGGTAAAGTAGGGATGGGGGTGGATTTTATGCCAAACATAACAAAAATAACAACCCAAAAAAAACGTAAAGATCGTTATAACATATTTGTTGATGAAAAATATGCGTTTAGTGTGGACGAAGAAGTTTTATTGAAATTTCACTTGAAAAAGGGTACTGCACTTGATGATCTGCTTCTTGCTGAAATACAATTCCATGATGAAATTCAAAAGGCATTTACGGATGCTCTTAATTATTTATCATACCGCATGCGTTCAGAATCGGAAATTCGCCTTTATTTAAGAAAGAAGGAAATAGAAGAACCGATTATAAAGGAAGCGATACATAAGCTATACAGCTTTAACTATTTAGATGATCTTGAATTTTCCAAGGCTTACGTGCGGACCCATGTAAACGGAGGCAATAAAGGGCCTACTACCCTTAAGATGGAACTGAAGGAAAAAGGAATACAAGAAAAGCTAGTTGTGGAGGCTTTGAAGGAATACCCCTATGATATTCAAATTGAGCATGCGAAAAAGCTTGCGGGAAAATCGGTGAAAAAAGAAAAAAATATCTCGGAACGAGCTTTAAGGCAGAAGCTTGAACAGACATTGACACGAAAAGGTTTTCCAAGAGATGTCATTCTCGAGGCACTTGAGGATGTGACGGTAGAAAAGGATGAAGATGAACAATGGGATTCGCTATGTCATCATGCAGAAAAGACGCAGCGCCGCTATAAAAACTATGAAGGCTTCGAATATGAACAAAAGATGAAGCAGGCATTATACCGAAAAGGTTTTCCAATAGAATTAATTGACCGATATCTTTCCAATTCAGATATGGAATAAGTACATCGATAGCCAAATCGCAAAATTTTGTTTAATATAGAAGTAAATTAATATTTAATTTAAGGAGCCATATATATGAGCGACGTAAGATACAGCAAGTTGTCGGCCTATGAACTACAACAGGAAATTGCAGCGTTAACCGAAAAAGCGAGAAAAGCTGAGCAATTAGGGATGGTTAACGAATTCTCTGTGTTGGAACGCAAAGTAACTATGGCCAAAGCCTATCTGTTAAATCCGGATGATTTTAAAAAAGGTGAAATTTATCAAATTGAAGGCGATCCGGGAGTCTATTTCAAAATTGATTATATGAATGGTGTATTCGCCTGGGGATACCGTTTGGGTGGAAGCGGGAAGGAAGAAGCACTGCCGATTTCGATGTTGAGATAATAAGATTGAAGGAACCGGGAGGACCCGATTCCTTCTGAATATTGTTTCTAATTCGATCGCTCGTTTGATGCTTTCATACGTTCTTGAGGGTGTGTGTTAATGCTGCCATCCGCACGCTTTGAAGCATATCTCGCTTTTGCACGAGGCTCACCTTGAAATTTATTATTGTTTTGGTTGGGGAATCCTTTTTGTTTATTTCGCAAGTTTTTCTCCTCCAAACATCAGAATTAAGAAAACAGCGTTTCCGCTTACTACTAGTATGGGTAAAGAACAGTATAGTTCAGTCTGTAAAAATATTGGCAATGAGGTGGTTCTAATGAATGATTACCATGAAAGATTAACCAAGATCCTGCTTGAGAAAAATGATCACATCACGTATGAGCAAGCTTTAACTTGGGTGGAATTATTATGGGAAGATTTCGAAGCGACCTATGCAAAAGCTGGGCATGAGTATGCTGGCGAAGAAATGACGTCACGTGTTGTCCAGACCTGGATTGATAATTACGGTGAACAATTCCACGAATTCATTGCGAAAAATCCTAAATATAAGCATTTATTAAATCAACAGAATCGACTGCATTAAAAAAGCTGATTCCAGCGGGTTTCCCCTGGAATCAGCCTTTTTTAAATCTGCCTAGACCTACAAAATAATATTCAATTTCTTCTGCAGTTTCGCTTCACTAAAGATCCAACCGGTATACGAATTCAAGATATTTAGGTCGCTGTCTAAATGGACGACTGCTACAAAGGGGTAATACCCATTGCTTCGGTATCTTAAATCAATAAAACGGACTTCGTAATAGTCCTTAATTTGTTCAATTTCAAAGCGGTAAACAGGGGAAAAAGACAGAAAGGCAGCCAAATTGATATCAAGCTTGGCGGCTTCGAGAATTTTGCTTTCAGGCAATGGAATTCGATCAAATGTATCAAGAATCGTCACATAACCATTATCAGCTCTCGCTACATAATAATGCTTTTCGGTAATCACGGCTATTTTCCAGCGATGAAAACGCATGGTTGGTGATAAAATAATTTTTCTTGCTCCCGGAATTTGCTGCTTAACAGCTCTTTTAATGAAAGCCTGTTCCCTGAACCTAGAGATATAATAGATCACGAGTATCCCGTAAATGGAGAGAAATAAATAGCCGGGAGGAAATCCATACCCCCACAATATCAAGCCGGCAACATGGATTCCAAAAATGAACGGGTCAAATGTATTGATGACCCCTAGAGCTACCCAATTGGAAGAAATAGGCCTTAGCGCCTGTGTTCCATAGGCATTAAAGATATCGACAAAAACATGAAGAAATACGGCTAAAAAGGTCCAAAGCCAAAGATGAAGGTAATTTGCTTCAGGTATGAAGGCGAAAAGTGCACCGCTGATAATCAAGGGCCAAAGTAATACAGCGGGAATCGAATGTGTAATTCCACGGTGATTTCGTATATATACAGCGTTATTTCGTAATTTTAAAACGGTGTCAATGTCAGGAGCTTGTGATCCTAATATCGTACCTGCAATGACTGCACTTGCAGTAACTGGACTTTGCGCAATAACAGGATCTAATGTGGCAAGTCCTCCAAGAGCAATTCCCATGACAAAGTGAGTACCTGTATCCAAAAGTCTAACCTCCCTGCCACAATTTGAAAAAAAGATCTTCCTTAATCATACCGTATTTATATATTATCCATCAAATGAATATATTTTTGACTTATTTTTGTGACCTATTACAATAAAATAAATATGAACATGATAAAAAAAAAGAATGCCTACTATTATGTATTCCCATTTTTAATAAAAGTGTAACATCTTTGGAGGAACTGAAGTGAAAGAAATAAATATCCCAACAATAGAAAAAATAAATATCGAGGCGTTTCAAAAAGATTTAGTTTCCTGGTTTCTCGAAGAACAAAGAGAATTGCCATGGAGGGAAAGCAAGGATCCGTACCGTGTTTGGGTTTCAGAAATTATGCTTCAGCAAACGCGAGTGGATACGGTCATTCCTTATTTTAACCGGTTTATAGACTGGTTTCCGACACTTGAGGATTTTGCCAATGCCGATGAAGAAAAAATATTAAAAGCATGGGAAGGACTCGGTTACTATTCGCGGGTCAGGAACCTGCATAGTGCTGTTCAAGAGGTAAAGGCGTCATATAATGGTGTTGTACCAGACAGTCCTGAGGAAATTTCTAAGTTAAAAGGTGTTGGTCCTTATACAGCTGGAGCGATTCTGAGCATAGCCTATGGCAAGCCGGAGCCTGCTGTGGATGGGAACGTCATGCGTGTACTATCAAGGATATTAATGATTTATGAAGATATTGCAAAGCCAAAGACGCGAAAGACATTTGAAGCTGCTGTTCGTAAGCTGATTGATCACAACCATACATCTGCTTTCAATCAGGCCTTAATGGAACTGGGGGCTTTAATATGCACACCTGGTAAGCCTGCCTGTCTGCTGTGCCCAGTTCAAAGTCACTGTCTTGCCTTTGAGGCAGGGGTTCAGTCAGAACTGCCGGTGAAAATCCAAAAGAAAAAAACGCGTGATGTACCAATTGTGGCTGTGCTATTAACGAATGAAAAAGGTGAATTTTTAATTCACAAGCGAGCATCTGAAGGATTGCTAGCAAACCTTTGGGAATATCCAAACTTCGAAAACCATACATCCCTTCAGCATAAACGGGAATTCTTTGAAAGTCGATTTCAAGAAATGTACGGTGTAAAACCGGAGATTACAGATCCGCTTGTGAAAATTGAACATGTTTTTTCACACCTTGTCTGGAAAGTGGATACGTATACTGGAACGGTCAAAGAAAAAATTAGTGAAGCGACGTTATTAGAGAATCAGTTGAAGTGGGTGAGTAAAACGGAGATGGAGGAGTTCGCGTTTCCGGTTTCACACCAAAAAATGATGAAGGCTTATAACGATAAAGAGGGTATCAATTAAGTTATCGTTTTTTTTATACCCTCCATACAACCAATTTAAATAGAACAAGCAGTGCGTTCCGGATAAGATAGTACATTGTTTTTATGGTAATATAAGGATATGGAGGGGGCATATAAATGAAGGTAGTTTTTCAAGCATTTATTGGTTCAATAATTCTTCATGTGTTTTATTTTGTTAGTACGATGATAGTCGGATCTATAAAAACAAGCCAATATAAACCAGGAATTGAAAACGCATGGGGTCAAGCGGAGACACTTCAAAATGAAGTAGTCTTTGGTAAAGTTATTTCCCCTTCTGTTTACTTGTTATCACTTGTAGGTGTAGCTCTGATTTGCGGAATTATTATATTTTCCTATAAAAAAATCTTTACGGAGAGATAGCTCAATAAATATGAAAAGCCAGCAATGGTTCCTCTCAATAGTTTATACTCAAAAAGAGGATATCCGCTAAGATACCCTCTTCTTTTTCGCTCAATTGTATAAAGTTAAATTAATCGTAGCTTGTTTCTGTTCCATGGGTGTAATTGGCTTCTTGTCTGTTAATTCCGCCTCTATTTTCAATTTCTTTGACGATTTCGGTATGGATACTCTGTCCTTCTTGGTTTAAATAAGGTACCATTTGTTGAAGGGAGTGATGAAAATAGGCAAGTTCACTATTTTCCCAATCCGATTTTTTCATCATCGACAACTCTGTCATATCACGTCCAACATACATAAAAAGTAACACTCCTTTTTTAAAGTGATGGGTGTTTACTCAGAAAGGATGAATAAACAAATGGAACAAAAAGTAGCGCTCGTTACAGGAAGCAGTAAAGGTCTAGGAAGAAGCACAGCATTAAGACTTGCAGAGGAAGGATACGACCTCGTTATTAATTATGCCCGGAGCAAGTCAAAAGCATTAGAGGTAGCTGCTGAAATTGAAGCATTGGGTCGTAAAGCCCTTGTAGTAAAAGCGAATGTCGGTGACGTTGCGAAAGTGAAAAGCATGTTTGAGGAAATCGATGCGTATTATGGACGTTTGGATATCTTCATCAATAATGCTGCATCAGGTGTGCAGCGCCCGTTAATGGAGCTTGAAGAAACCCATTGGAACTGGACAATGGATATCAATACAAAAGCCCTCCTTTTCTGTGCCCAGGAAGCGGCGAAATTGATGGAAAGAAATGGTGGAGGTAAAATTGTAAGTATCAGTTCACTTGGTTCCATCCGCTATTTGAAAAATTACACAGCTGTCGGAGTATCGAAAGCGGCGCTTGAAGCACTGACAAGATATTTAGCTGTTGAACTGGCTTCAATGAATATTTGTGTCAATGCCGTTTCAGGCGGTGTGATTGATACGGATGCGCTAAAATCTTTCCCGAATCGGGATGAAATGCTTGCTGAAGCAGCTGAACAGACTCCGGCTGGACGGATGGTTGAGGTAGAAGATATGGTGAGCACCATCCTATTCTTAATTTCCGATGGAGCAAGTATGATTCGCGGACAAACCTTAATTGTTGATGGAGGCATCTCTTTGCTTGTTTAATATAACTGGTAAAATTTAAATGTTTTTAGCCGGATAACACTCCATAATATTGGTTATCTTATTATTTGTGGAGGTGATATTAATGGCTAACAACAATAAATCAAAAGCAGGTACTAACGCCCAACAAGTGAGACAACAAAATGCGCAATCTCAGCAAGGTCAAGGTCAAGGCCAATACGGTACTGAGTTTGCAAGTGAAACAAACGTTCAACAAGTGAAACAACAAAACATGCAATCTCAGCAAAATAAAGGCCAAGGTCAAGGTCAAGGTCAATACGGAACTGAGTTTGCAAGTGAGACAAATGTTCAAGAAGTGAAAAAACAAAACCAAAAATCTCAAAGCAATAAAAGCCAAGGCTAATTGCTGATACGAAAAGGCATCCTTCTTTTGAAGGGTGTCTTTTTATTTTTTTCCCTTCTTTTGTATTCGACAAATGTTTCTTTACGTTTACATTTTATGTCAAAGGAGATATCAGATAAAAATAGAATATACATACTATAGAAAAAATACAGATTAGGATGGTGCAATCATGGAGCAATTTAATCAGCTTATAAACAATCAGTTGAAAACGATGGAAAAGCTTTTACTTTTACAATCTGAAATCGAAAGATGCCAAGATATAGAGAAGCAACTCCTTGATCTGCAAGAGGAGAGTGAAGCAGTTACCATTCAGGAAGAGATTCAACTTAAGAAGCAAGAATTGAAATGTATCCATGATATGTTCGAGAGGCAAACAGAAGAGGTCATTCGTTATTTTCAGCAAGGACAGGCTGCAGTACAATAAATAATTGGCTAATTTCTAAGTAGAAATGAGTGGAAGGTCAGATTTTTTTGGCTTTTTTTCACATTTTCACTGGGGGATTAGCCACTTTTGTTTTAAATTTATGAATAAATCGCTATAATATAGGAATATAGGGTAAATGGAAAAAAGTATATATATTAAATACACACAACAACTGCAAACGGAATAGGGCACAGTACGCTGAAAGGGTGTCTATAGAAAGTAGGGAGAGATAAATGGGGATTGTTCCTGCCGAAGGAGGAAAAATCCAAATTCATAGCTATAAACATAATGGACATATCCATCGTATCTGGGAAGAGACAACCGTTTTAAAAGGAACCCAAAATCTGGTGATAGCGGCAAATGACCGTACTATGGTGACGGAATCAGATGGAAGGACATGGATTACAAGAGAGCCGGCGATTTGCTATTTTCATTCAAAGTATTGGTTTAATGTTATTGGTATGTTGAGAGAGGACGGGGTTTATTACTATTGCAACATCAGTTCTCCGTTCACATGCGACCCAGGAGCATTGAAATACATTGATTATGACCTGGACATCAAAGTATTCCCAGATATGACGTTTAATTTGCTGGATGAGGATGAATATGAAAGGCATCGGAAAGAGATGAATTATCCTGATGCTATCGATCAAATATTAAAACAGAACGTAGATTATTTAATTTATATGATACGCCAGCGAAAAGGACCATTCTCCGCAGAATTTATTGATAGTTGGTATGAACGCTTTTTAACTTATCGATAATAGTAAAAAGGCCTGCTGCTTATCTAGCAGGCTTTTTTTCTATTGTGTATTCCCCAGTACTCTAACAAATCAATGCGACAGATTATACATGTTATTCATCTTATTTTTCTAGAAGTAAGCCCTATTCCTTTAACTGTTGCGGTTTTAAAGTTAAACTTACGAGATGCTGAAATGATTCCCGTTTATAGAAAGCCTCTGAATAATATGTTGTTGAAAAGAATATTTTGGAACTATTCATAAAATATTTGGAAGAGAACGTGAATATGTGAAAGACTAATGATAGCTTAATTTTCTAAAAGGAAAATAAAACTGAAAGTGTATCTTCTGGAATCTTTTACTCGATATTATACAGTATAAACTAATACTAGAGCATTACTATCTTAAATCTTCTTCAAAATTATTTGGAGAAATGGAGGAATCCCGTGGAGAGCATTAAGAGATATTTACAATTTGTTAAGCCGTATAAATGGCAGATTATCGGGACGGTATTGATTGGGCTGTTAAAATTCGCGATTCCACTGTTGATTCCCTTGCTTAGTAAATATATTGTGGATGACATCATCAATAGTGATCTGTCTACTGATATGAAATCCGAACGCCTTTTATGGGCTATGGGAATCATGCTTTTTATCTTTGTAGCGGTAAGACCGCCCATCGAGTATTACCGGCAGTATTTTGCTCAATGGACAGGAACAAAAATCTTATATGATATCCGTAATGATTTATTTACCCATGTACAAAAACTAAGCTTTAAATATTATTCCAACACAAGAGTGGGCGAGGTCATCTCAAGGATGATCACGGATGTGGAACAAACTAAGAACTTTGTTATCACCGGTTTGATGAATCTCTGGCTAGATATCGCTACAATTATTATTGTGATAGTGGTTATGTTCACGATGGACGTAAAGCTAACCATTGTATCCATCATTATGTTGCCATTTTATGCTTTTTCAATCAAACACTTTTTTGGAAAGCTCAGAACCTATACAAGGGTTAGGTCTCAAGCGTTGGCGGATGTGCAGAGTCATCTTCATGAACGTGTTTCAGGCATGTCGGTTATTAAAAGCTTTGCGATTGAAGATCGTGAGCAGGAACTGTTTGCGAAGCAGAATAAAAATTTCCTGGATAAGGCACTGAAACATACGAGTTGGAATGCTAAGTCATTTGCTGTCGTCAATACAATTACAGATATTGCACCCTTACTAGTGATTGGCTTTGCGGGTTATCAAGTCATCAATGAGCAGTTGACGCTAGGTACTATGGTAGCCTTCGTCGGTTTCATAGACAGGCTTTATAATCCTCTCAGACGATTAGTTAACTCTTCGACGACAATGACACAAACATTGGCGTCTATGGACCGGGTTTTTGAATTTGTGGATGAGAAATATGATATAGATGATGAACCGGGTTCAAAAGAGCTGAAGCAGGTAGAAGGCCGAATTACGTTTCAGGATGTGTCATTTGCTTATGATGAGAAAGAGGCACCTGTTTTAAAACATATCAACCTGGATGTGAAACCGGGTGAAACCATTGCACTTGTTGGAATGAGTGGCGGAGGGAAATCCTCAATCGTTAGTTTAATTTCACGTTTCTATGATGTAACAGAGGGAAGCGTATTACTAGATGGAACGGATATCCGGAAATATCAAGTCCGCAGCCTAAGAGATAAAATCGGAATGGTGCTTCAGGATAATATCTTATTTAGTGAATCAGTTAAGGCAAATATCCTAATGGGACGGCCTGAGGCAAGTGATGAAGAAGTATTTGCAGCAGCAAAAGCAGCAAATGCTCATGACTTCATTACGTCTTTAAAAGACGGTTACGAAACTAAAGTGGGTGAGCGGGGCGTGAAATTATCCGGGGGGCAAAAGCAACGGGTTGCCATTGCGAGGGTATTTTTGAAAAACCCGCCTATCCTTGTTCTGGATGAAGCAACATCCGCCTTGGATTTAGAGAGTGAACATTACATCCAAGAAGCGCTTGATATATTAGCGAAAAAACGGACCACGATCATTGTAGCACACCGCTTATCAACCATTACCCATGCCGATCGGATTGTTCATATTGATAATGGGGAAATTACCGAAATCGGAACACATGAGGAACTAATGAAAAAACAAGCGCATTACTATAACCTATTTCAAGTTCAACAATTGGATGCTTAAGAAAAATAGCATATAGGAAATCCTTGTATATATTACGGATTCACTACAGAAGGAATTTTAAATAAAAGAGCAGATCATTTCGCAGTAGTGCAATGGTCTCTTTTTTATTTAAAAACTATCACAATAAGTGTAAAGCTCCCAAATTGTTAAAGTCGTTCATGATGTAATTTGCATACTAAAAGAGCATCGGTAATCGATGCTCTTTATTGTTGAATTTTCAGCTGTTTTAAATGTGAAAAGTAAAACAAAAAAGTAATTTAGCCTGCAATACTTCCAGTTAAAAGAACCTGCTATATTCATTAGGATACTCTTTTTTCGTGCGAAGTCCTTTTACTATTAGGAAGAAATCTAGTGAGATGCTTTATCCCCTCAGGTAATGCAATTCCGATAATAATCAAGAACATTCCGAACCACTGCAGGGATGTAACTTGTTCATCTAGGAAGATAACCGAAACGACCATCGCGGAGGGCAATTCTGCCGCACAAAGAATCGTGCCAAGCCCGACACCAACTTTCGGCATACTGACAGCAAAGAAAAAGAAAGGAACAAGGACACCCAACGTGCCAAGCAGTAGACCATAATACCATAGGTTTGTTTGAACCAGATTTGTTACAAGTGTGATAGGGTTAGTAGTGAATACAGCAGTCAGCATCGCCCCTGTTGCAATGAAAAACAACCGCTTCATGGAAGATTCTCCAACGGCGAACTGAGAGTTACAATACATATAAAGAGCAAAAAGTAACGCCGATAAAAGGCCAAACAATACTCCTTTAAAACTAAGTGCAGAGAGAGGCTGGCCAAAAATTGCTCCAGCTAATAACGTACCGATAAATAGAACGAAAATGGCAATGAGTTTATTTTTATCCGGACGTCTTTTATTTAGAAAGCTTTCGATTAGGACGCCGATCCAGGTAAACTGAAATAAAAATACCACGGCTATCGAAGCTGGAAGCTCTGATACTGAGACGGCATATGCCTTCCCGACAAAAGTGGACATCATCCCTGTGAATAAAAGTAATCCGGCACTTTTCCATGAAACTTTATATTTAAACGAAAAAAGAAATAAAACAGAGACAATCAGCCAGCCGACCAGGTATTGACTTCCGACTAATTCTCCGGAAGAATGGCCGTCCATGAATCCAAACTTAATCATAGTGGATAATGTACCGTATGAGATAGAGCCGATTAAAACCATTATGGAATACTTCAATAGTTGCATAATTTTTCACCCCTATAAAAATAAAAATCGCCACCTGCCTAAAGGGCAAGTGACGAACGAAAAAAGGAAATCCTTTTAAAATTCCGTCTCTCAACAAAAGCTGAGTTTAAAAATGATGGTGTTGCATTACCTTAGCTTAAAGTCTCTGTGAATAATTGTCAACCAGAAAAAAAAGTAAAGTAAACTCGTCGATGGGTAAGCTTAAGGCGACAACAGCCCTTTAGATTCCCTTATACTCTGAATTATAAAATAAGATCCCCACATGGTCTAACGCCAATGTGAGGATCTTATTTTATTTGCCATTTTGCTGAATATCCTCTAACGTGCCGCGATATTCTTCATCCTTCATTTTGCGAACGGTTGGATTGTTTTCTTCAGATGAATCATCGTTTGAGTGCTGTTGACTGTGAAGATTAGAAAGCACCAAACGATAATCATCATCCTTCATTTTCAGTTCATCCCTGTCCTTTTGGACAATGATTTCGGTACTAAGGTCAATTTCTGGGGAAAAAGCGGGCTCTTCTAAAGAGTGCTCTTCCTCAACGACCGGCTTCTCATCAGGGGATAACGCTTTGATATTAAAAGTAATTAAACCCGTAACCGCTAAAATGGCAACGATAATAATTAGAATTATGCCCATTGAATCAAGCCTCCTAGAGCTCGTTTATGAATGATCGGGTGACATGGGCTACCCGTTTTCCTAATGCTTCTCCAAGCTGGAAGTCCTTTGTGGTGATGCTGTCATCTACGCCGGGTGGACAGCTGATTCCCACACCATAATAAGACCCGTATAATGCGTTTTCAGGAACAGTACCAGGTAAACCAACAATGATCATCCCCTGATGAAGCATCGGAGTAATCAAGTTCAGCATCGTAGCCTCCAGCCCGCCATGTAAGGTAGCCGTTGTACAGAATACAGCCCCGACTTTATTGATTAGTTTACCTTCCGCCCATAGATAGCCTAGTTTATCAATCCAGGTTTTCAGACTCGAACTGATGGTTCCGAAATGTCCGGGACAGCCCCAAATGATGGCGTCCATTTCTGGAAGCTTATATACATCCGCCTCGTTTACATGATCAATTAGAACTTCAGCTCCAGGAACCATAGCGGCTCCATGAGCGATTGCTTCGGCAAGTGCCTTCGTGTGGTTGCCTTCACTGTCGTATATAACATAGATCTTCATTCTTATCCCCCTATTTGGTTAAACTGATTTTTTTACTGGTGAAGGCAATAAAGGTACATCGATTTTCTCTTGTTTAGTTTGTTTAAATGTTTTGTCCTTCCGTACGTCACGCAAAAACAGTGAGAGAACAATGCCGACAACTGCAAAGCCTGTTGCCCAAAAGAAAGCATCATTGATTCCCATTACGTTTGCTTGACCCTGGATTTGGGTGGAAATCAGTGACATTGCGGTTTCCTGTGCCTGTTCGCTAGTTTGATTCATGGAACTCATGATGGATTGAACCATTGATTGGAAATTTTGCACAAAACCAGGGTCACTACCACTCATATCCGTTCCTAAAGTGATGCCATGAAAAGAAGCACGAGTTGTATAAATGGTCGTAACAAAGCTTGTTCCGATGGCCCCGGTTACTTGTTTCACCGTATTGCTCATCGCAGTACCATGTGTATTCAGATGCTTTGGAAGCTGATTCATCCCAGCTGTCATAATTGTCATCATCAGTAAAGACATTCCAAGAGAACGAATGGCATAGAAGATAACCAAAGTCGAATAGGTCGTCTCTGTAGTCAGGTTTGCGAATTCAAAGGTTGTGATTGCTGTAATAATCAAACCAACAAGTGCTAATGGACGAGGTCCGACTTTGTCAAATAAAGCTCCCGAAATAGGAGACATCACCATCATCACAAGTGCTCCCGGTAACATCAATAAACCAGATTGAACAGGTGTGAATCCCCTTAGCGTTTGTAAATAAATCGGCAACAAGAAAATACCGGTAAACATCGCCACCGTCACGATAGCTGAAATAATATTTGATAAAACGAACATATCGTACTTAAACACACGGAAATCGAGCATCGGTGTATCCGATTGTAGCTGCTGAACTACAAATAGGGTAAGAAGGAGAAGCCCAACGATGATGGTTCCTAGAACGATAGCGTCTAACCAGCCTTTTGAACCTGCTTCACTGACACCGTATAGTAGGGATGCTACACCTATCAGAGATAAGGATGCACCTAATATATCCAATTTGATTTTCTTGGGTTCTGCCACATTGCGCATATTTAAAAAGGCTAGTGTCATGATGATTATGCCAAATGGCACCATTGCATAGAACATGACTCTCCAGCTATATTCCTGTATGACCCAACCAGATAAAGTTGGACCGATGGCAGGGGCAAACATGATAGCGAGCCCAAAGATTCCCATTCCTTTCCCACGCATTTCTGGAGGGAAGATAAAAAGGATGATCGTCATGACTAATGGCTGTAATATCCCGCCACCAGCTGCCTGAATTAACCGGCCGGTAAGAATAACAGGGAAATTTGGTGCAATACCACAGATAAGAGTTCCGACTGTGAATAAAAACATGGCAGCGAGGAATAAGACGCGCGTGCCAAAACGCTCAATTAAAAAAGCGGACAAAGGAATCAATGCCCCATTGACGAGCATGAAACCAGTGGATAACCATTGAATCGTAGTTGCTGCGACATTAAATTCAGCCATCATTCTCGGCATCGCGACACTTAGCAAGGTTTGATTCAAGATGACCATGAACAAGCCAAGCATTAAGATGATTAACATGGGAGCATATTGTTTCATTCCTTTGTTTTCATTTACTGAGATTGTTTGAGGAGCCATTTAAGCCAACCTCCTTTCTGTAAACCTGAGTTGGCAAGATTATTTTGTTGATATCTTCACTTCGGCGTTCATGCCTGGTAATACTTTATCAGAAGGAGCCTTAATGGAAATTGTAACTGGAACCTTTTGAGTGACTTTTGTATAGTTTCCGCTACTATTTTGGTTACCCATCACTGAAAAGACTGATGTGGTTGCGTAACCGATTTGTTCTAATGTACCCTCGAAAACCGTATCGGGATCTCCATCGATGATAATATCGACGCTATCACCCTTTTCAATGTTTTTCAGTTTATTTTCTTCAATATTAGCTGTTATCGATAGTTCTTCCATATTAATGGTCTGTGCAAGAGTTTGACCTGCTTGGACAAGTTGATCCTCTAATACCTGTGTTTTAACAACTGTACCTGGAGCTGAAGTTTTTACAGTTTGGTCACCTTCTACCGTTGCTACTTTAGCCACTTTATTGTCTTTACTGACAATGTCGCCTTCTTTTAGGTCCCAATCTGTTAGTTTTCCAGAAGCAGGAGCTACGATCGTATATAAATCTCCTGTAACTTTTGCTTCATCTGTTTTGATGAAATTCGTGCTTTCATAATAGTAATAAGCCCCTCCGCCTACAACTGCCAAAATAACCACTAATCCAATGACATTGATTAAAATTAAACGTCCTTTATTCACGTGTTTTTCGCCTCCAAGAATTTTTGATAATGATTCAATTGAATTGCTCTAAAAAATTGTCACACGATTTGTTGCAGGTCCTTCTATAAAAAACTGACGTGACCTAATTAACACCTGCCTTCTATGTTTATAACATATTGGTTAAGTTTAATAAATATTAATTTTTATAAGTATTAATATTATCAAATAAAAAGTTTACCAGTTTACTTAATTTTTGTCATGTAATATATTCGGAGTTACTTATGGTAAATAAATCCTAATGGAAAAATTGAGGGGAAGAGCTGCGGCTTTACGGATAAAAGATGAGTAGATTTGACAATACTTTATCATTTATTTAAATTTAAGGTAGGATTGTCCTATATAAGGAGTGAGAAGGCTGGATTTTAAATGGGAAGTAACCAATAGTGTAGAAATGCAGATTTTTCGAATCAGGAAGAAACTTCGGAACATCGTTGTCAAAAATCTTCAGCCTTATGGATTGACGTCGCCTCAATTTTTCATATTGATGATATTAAAGCGAGAAGGATCAATTAAATCAACTCAACTGGCTGACTTTTTGACGGTGAAGCCGAGTGCGATTACTGTTTTTGTAGATAAATTGGTCGAAATGGATTATGTGAAACGGCAGCCTTCAGAAAAGGACCGCAGAGTCATTAACCTTGAATTAAAAAAGGGCGGGGAAGAAATTTTGGGTAAAGTCCTTGCGGAGCATAACCAATTAATGGGTAAGAACTTTAACACATTCTCAGAGGATGAGATGCAGGATTTATTAATGAAATTGGATAGGCTTGAAAAGGCAGCAGATCAACACCTTTTGGAAGATTGAATAGAAGTACAATAAATAGAAAAACGAAAAAAGACGGTTCCGAGGAACCGTCTTTTTAATTAATCTTCTTCATATTGGACAGAGATTTCATTGTCATCCTTATGGAAGGACTGGAAGCTGACAATCAACTTTTCAAGATGCTCCAATTGTTCGTCATACTCTATGACGGCTGAAATCAACGGTACAAGGCGGGCAGAAAGATGGCCCAAGTTATCATGCATTTCGTCCACTTGATTTTGCTGTTCAAAAAAGTGGGCAAGAAGCTCTTTACGACTTAAGCAATCCTGATCCCAATCTTCAATTTCCTCAATCGCTTTAATTTTTTCGATATGCAGTAATATCAGCTGTTCATGCTTACGAATTAGGGAATCAAGCTGCTGCAAGATACTCCGTTGGAAATCTTCAGGCATTTGATAAAGTTCATTCTCGAATTTATGAATTCTCTTCAAAGTTTCAAACGCCTTTTTTGTGGTGATAATCATTTGTCGATATACAACTAGCTTCCTGGCTTTAGCAACACTGTTCTTTTTGAAATATTCACGTTCCTCTTTGTACATGGAATAGATATGTTCTAGATCAAGTAACTCTTCTTTTAATCTGCTGATGTCTTTTTTCAATAATGTGTGTTCAGTAGCATGTCTTGTGCTAATTCGAATCCATTTTAAAATATCTTCCGTCACATCTGTTATGCGTGTATAAAGCTTTGCTTCATACTTAGGTGGGAGAAAAACAAGATTGACGATAAAAGATGAGACAATCCCCAGTAAAACAGATGAGAGACGAATAAAGGCAAAGTTTAGAAATTCACCTTGCTGACTTTCCATAATGGCAATAACCGTCACGATAGAAAGTACAATTGTTTTATCCATTTTTAATTTTAAATTGATGGTTATGACGACCATCACGGCTAGGCCGATTATAAAAATGTCATTTCCGAATATCAATACGAAGGAAACAGCTACCAACGCCCCGATTATATTTCCTTGTACTTGTTCCAATACCGTTTGATAAGAACGATAAATGGTCGGCTGTATTGCAAAAATTGCAGCAATCCCAGAAAGAACAGGAGCAGGAAGATTAAGTAGTTCCGAAAGATAAAGAGCTAAAACAATCGCTATTCCTGTTTTGAGAATGCGGGCACCAAACTTCATATATAGGTTAATCCTTTCTTTGTAATGTAATAGGTTTTTATAACAAAGGCTCTAGTTATATATAGACTATTGCTTAAAGTTGTATTCTAACTTATTTGTTAGTACTTTACACTAAAATAAGAGGAAGTAAACAAAAAGTAATATACAGGAATTCCCTAAAAGTTACAATGGGTAATTTTAAGTCTAATGTATAAAGAAAATAGAGGCAATTTATCATACGTGTAATTACCTCATATGTCTTTCTCTTCAGGCAGTGTAAATAGAAGAATACTATTGGAAAAAGCTGATGCTCAAAATAAAGAGCATCAGCTTTTTCGATAATATTAAGACTTAAGCTGCCAAGTATCTTTCAAGTGAGAACTTTTTATTACTCAGTGGATACAGCTGGATCCGCTTGTTCTTTAACAGGAACAACTTGAAGGAAATGTTTACTAGGGTGTTGAAGCAAAGTCTCTAGAGAAGTTGCTTCTTCTGTTTGGCCTTGATCTTTTAACAGAGACACGTATTTTCCAAGAAGTTCAGTCACGTCTTGAAGACCTTTTTTAGAAAGCGCCTCAATTGAAATTTTCGCTCCTTTTGCAACCCGCTTTTGAATAACTTCTTTCGTTAATCCAGCTTCAGGTTGTTGACGTAAATAAACGACACCGCCGGTCATCCCTGCACAGATCCATGGACCCGGATCACCTAGAACCAATCCTCTTCCATTTGTCATATATTCAAAAGCAAATCCCTTAATATTGGAAGTTACCGCAATATTTCCAGTTTCCTTTGCTGGAATGGGTTGCTTCAGCAGTCCGCCAATAATCATATCTGCTCCGGAAAGCCGGATTCCTGCCCTGGCATCGGCATCGCCTTGGGCAATAAGGAGACCGTGCTGTGCGCCATATCCGAAGCCTTTACCGACTGATCCATTATAAAACTTTCCATCTTTCCCGGGAGATTTAAAAATGGCGATATTTCCACCAATCGATGTTTTACCAATTCCATCCTGGGCGCCGCCATTTACGCTAATCGAGATTCCTTCGGTATTGTATGCCCCAAGTCCATTACCTGGAATCGAGCCATCCTGATAGGATAGGTGAACAGGAGGAAGTTTTTTGTATGATCCATCGAGTCTGCCTCGGACCCGGTGGCAGGATACCCGGCTACCGAGTACACGCTGCTCGGATGTGATCGAGCTATAGCTGCGGGATTGCTGCAGTTCTTCCACATGTGAATCCAGGTATTCTGCACCTACAGCAACCTGCATGGAACCCTCGTTCAAATAAGTCGCTTTTTCTTTATTAGAGAATGGCGTTATATCCAGGTTTTTTAATAAATATGTTAAATCCAGTGTTTGTTGACCTTTAACTTGCTGAAGCAAATCAGAGCGACCAACAATATCTTGAAGATTCTTCACACCAAGAGATCCGGTCAGTGCTTTAAGTTCTTTGGCAAACGCAGTGAACATATTCGTTAATCCTTGAACCGCTAAATCAAATTTTCGAGGAACAAAGCGGCGTAGCCCATGTTCTTTTGCTTGGGCTTCCGATTCGATTTGAGTGGCGATTCCAACATGGCATGTATCAAGATGACAGCCACGGCACGTTGTACAGCCAACTGCAATCATCGAAAGGGTTCCAAAGCCGACACGGTTTGCCCCAAGCAACATCAATTTTAATATATCCATCGAGCTTTTTAACCCGCCATCAGCCCAAATTTCAATGTTTTGACGAATCCCGGATTCAAGGAGCGCGTTATGGGCCGCCTTCACACCTATCTCAACTGGAAGACCAACATGTTCGAGGGCATGAATCCGAGCTGCACCTGTTCCGCCATCAAAACCAGAAAGCGTGATAATATCGGCGCCAGCTTTGGCGACACCGACTGCAATCGTACCAATGTTTGGAACAACTGGTACCTTAACGGCGACTTTGGCTTTGTCGTTTGCCGTTTTTAACTCATGAATCATTTGCGCCAAATCTTCAATAGAGTAAATATCATGGTTATTGGAAGGGGAGATTAAGTCAGAACCAATGGTTGCATTCCGGGCTTCCGCAATTTTCGCGGTAACCTTCGAGCCGGGAAGATGTCCGCCCTCACCAGGTTTTGCCCCCTGCCCAATTTTAATTTCTAATAGATTAGAAGAGTTTAAGAGCTCTGCGTTGACACCGAAACGGCCGGAAGCAATCTGCTGTCCGCGGGATTTCGGGTACTTGCCCAGCATATCCTTAATTTCTCCACCCTCACCATTCATACTAATCATACCTAACCGTTCGGCAGCCTCTGCGTACGCCCGGAAAGCTATCTCATTTTGAGATCCAAAGGACATAGAGGCAATGACAAATGGCAGCTCCTGTTCGCCGATAGAAAGACTGACTTCTTCGGATGGGACAGATGAATCGGAAGCTTTTAAGGATGTTAAATGACGAATCGTTGTCGGATTGGACTCTTCTTGTTCAGTAATTTTTTCGCGATAAGCGTCATAGTCACCGGTTGAAGCAACTTCTCCAATCGATTTCCAAATCCTTGGGAATAAATGAAAGGTTTTACCCATCCGTTCTTTTTCATTATTGTAATCTACCGCACGCTGTATGGCGTCGGCTTTTATTTTATCAAAGTTATAGTCTAAATCATTTGAACCAAAGAAGTTAGCGATATTTAAATAATTGGCAATTTCCTCATGCAAGCCGATGCTTGAGAAAAGTCGTCCATAGCCGCGTAGTTCATGAATGCCGATGGTGGAGATAACTTTCTCGAGTCCTTTTGTCAATGAGTTATATAGATTGGTAACACCCTTAAGATCATCAGAAGATAAGGATAGGAACATGAAATACGGACTGATTAAGTTGGCTCCAAGTCCATAAGAAACAATGATATCATGCAGGGATCTTAGTGATGCAGAACGTAAAAGAATGGAACAATCCCTACGTTTGCCTGTATTGACTAATGCTTGATCGACTGCTGAAGTGACAAGGTGTGGATCAAGCCAAAGATTTCCGTTTTGATGGGCGAGGGCATCATCCAAAACGAGCAGAGTTTTTCCTTCATCGATTGCGTTAACCGCTTCATCGGTAATTCTGGTTAATGCATCCGGAATACTTTCATCCTCTGTAAAAGTGCTCGAAATAAAATGTACTAGTTTTTGATCTTGATTATATTTAACGAATTGATCGTAGCTAGGCTGCGAAACAATAGAAGAGCATTCATAACCTGTTAATCCTTCAATTAGTAAAGGAGTTAGAAGCTCCGTAACTTTCCCCGCCTTTTTTGCTTCAAATAAAGAAGGTCGATTCCCAATGATGGTTCTTGTTGAGAAGTGCTCGGTTTCCCGATCCCGGTCGATCGCTGGGTTGGTTACAACGGCGACACTTTCCTTAATGAAATCTGCAATATTTGTCCGCTGAGGATTGAGGGCGGCCAGTGGTGCATCGTGACCTAGTGAACGAATAGGTTCAGCTCCTTTTTCGGCCATCTGTTCGACTAATTGAACATGCTCTCTTTCCCAGCCAAAGGCTTTATATTGGCCGTTATGAATGGCTTGTGTGTTTGTCATGGAGACCACTTTTTCAAAAAACTGTGGCTGTAAGCGAACTAGATCATTGTAAAGAACAAAACGATTATTGAAAAGTTCAAACACCTTATCCTGGAAATCTTTGTAGTTGTACAATTCAATAGAATCACCGTTCCATTTCAAGCCGACTTTTTCCCCTGGACCCAATGGTCTTGGATCTCCTGTATATTCATTAGAAGAAATGATACCTGGTTCAGAAGTGAACATATAGGATGTTTCCGTTTCAATATTCCAAAGTGGACGCAAGCCTAAAGAGTCGACAGAGAAAACTGCTTCGTCGCCAAAACGAGAGATAATTCCAGCAGGACCCTGTGCAAAATGTCCCCATGCTTCTCGTAAATACGTATATAAGTTTTGTAAGTGTTCAGGATATTCCTTGATTTCATTAATAATTGGAGGGAAAACAAGATCGATTGCCTCAAACAAAGAGTAGCCATGACGACAGATAAATGTTTCAATTGTTTTGTTTAAATCCTGGGAGTCACTCCCGTCTTTTGCGATTGGAACCCCAATCATTTTTGCTTCATCACGCAATTTGGCAATAGTATTGATTTCGCCGTTATGTCCAAGCACACTGAAGGGTTGGACCCTGAAAAAGCTTGATAGAGTATTAGTTGAAAAACGATTGTGTCCTAGGGTCATAGTGGAAGCGGCTAAAGGGTCAGCAAGATCATGGTAATAGGCAGGAAGCGTATCTCCGGCCCCCATTACTTTGTAGACCGCATGATACTGGCTTAGAGAAGCAACATGGATAAAATCACTTTTTTCGATGTCGGAAGTTAGTTCAAAAAGAGCATTGGAAAGCTCCTGGTGGTTTTCGATTGTGGATGAACAGGCAAATTGCCAGAACACTGGGTCTTCTTGAATGGCAATCGGCCCTAATGCTTCAGAACGGTATGCTTTATCTGTTTCGAAGATCAAGGAAAGCCCGTGTTGAAGGAGTTTCTCTTTGACTTCGATTTTCAAATCATTTGCTTCTGTTTTATTGCTTAAAAATAAGTGGCCGACTATGAAGGCATCTTGATCGACGATGCTGGAATCGATATTTTCCGCTTCAAGCTTCTTTTTCCAGAGAGCCCTAGGAATATCAATATGAATACCGGCGCCATCTCCTTCACCATTAATAAAGCCGCAGCGATGGTTCATTTTAACCAAAGCGTCGATACAGGCAAAGATATTTTCGTTGGTTGGGATTTTCTTTTTTTCAATGCAGGAAACAATTCCGCAGGCATCATGTTCTTCTCTGTAAAATTCTTTGAATGAAGCAGGTGTCCATTGTTGAGTCATATGTTTGGCGTGAATAAGGTTTTCCCTTATTTTCTGCCTTTCACCTCCTGTAGCATTTGATTTAACGAGGATAATATTAGTAAACTTAAACAAACGTTTAAGTTATTAATTGATTGAAAGAAATTGTATATAAATGTATTGATATCATATCATTTAAATATTCAGAAATCAATTTTTTATACAATAGATTGGATGAGAGGATGAGTGTCAATTTTATGAAAAAATGATTTAAAGGCCAATTTCAATGATTTATTTAAAGGAAATAAGAAACCTCCAAGAATGATGTGCATCTTGGAGGTGTATAAAAATTGCATAATTATGCTTTTTTATTTCTTATATTAGGTTTTTGAATGCATGTTCAACCGCTTTTAGAGTATAAGCGATATCATCATCTGTGTGAGCTATTGTCAAGAACCAAGCTTCATATTTTGACGGTGCCAAATTGATGCCTTGGTGAAGCATAAGCTTGAAAAACTTACCGAACATTTCGCCATCCGTGTTTTCTGCCTGCTCATAATTTTCAATTTTTTCTGTTGTGAAGTAGATAGTTAAAGCCCCTTTAAGGCGATTAGTAGTGATAGGGACATTATATTGGCGAGCTGCTTTTAGGATACCTTCTTCGAGGATTTTTCCTAAGCGATCAAGCTCATCGTATAGACCTTCTTCTTTTAGAACTTCTAAGCATGCAATCCCAGAAAGCATGGAAGCTGGATTACCTGCCATCGTTCCTGCTTGGTAGGCAGGTCCGAGCGGTGCTACAGTTTCCATGATTTCTTTTTTACCGCCATAAGCGCCGATTGGAAGGCCTCCACCGATTATTTTTCCAAGGGCAGTCAGGTCAGGCTGAATTCCCAAAAGGTCCTGTGCTCCACCGTACATAAAACGGAAAGCGGTGATAACTTCATCAAAAATAACGAGTGAACCGGCTTCATGAGATAGAGAGATGACTTCTTCTAAGAAGCCTGGGTTTGGCTCGACGATTCCAAAGTTGCCGACAATCGGCTCGACTAGGACACCAGCAATCTCATTGCCCCATTTGTTAAGCGCTTCTTTAAATGGCTCGATATCATTGAAAGGCACCGTGATGACTTCTTGTGCAATACTTTTCGGAACACCAGCAGAGTCCGGTGTTCCAAGCGTGGACGGACCTGAACCTGCAGCTACGAGAACAAGGTCGGAGTGACCATGGTAACAGCCAGCAAACTTGATGATTTTGTCGCGTCCAGTATAAGCGCGGGCCACACGGATGGTGGACATAACAGATTCAGTACCTGAATTGGTGAAGCGGACTTTATCTAGGGATGGAATCGCTTCTTTCAGCATTTTGGCGAACTTGACTTCGTGTTTAGTGGGCGTACCGTATAAAACACCTGTTTCAGCTGCTTTTGTAATCGCCTCTGTTATATGGGGGTGGGCGTGGCCAGTGATGATCGGCCCGTATGCCGCTAGATAATCGATATACTTGTTGCCATCGACGTCCCAGAAGTAAGCTCCCTTGGCATGATCCATGGCTACCGGTGAACCGCCGCCTACGGCTTTATAAGAACGAGAAGGGCTGTTGACCCCGCCGACAATATGCTCCAATGCTTCTTTATGTAAAAGCTCTGAATTACTAAAATCCAATCTAAAAACCTCCTAAAAATACAATCATAATCCCCTTAATCATAGCACTTTTCTGGCTGGAAATCTGGGGTGAAAGGTTGGGAAATAGGGTCTGGCCCCTAATAAAAACGCTGAAACCCTAGAAACAGCAGGCTTCTTCGCATTTTATTTTGTTTGGGAAATAGGGTCTGACCCCAAAACTTCAGTTATAAAGGATAGGATGTTCAGGATGGTGATAGGGTTTTCGATGTCAAAGCTTTGGCGTTTGATTTCACCTTGGGCTTGGTAGAAGATAAGGTGGCCGGTTCCTTTTTCTTCATTAATATGCAAGTGGAAGCTTAAGGGGGTGTTTTCAATCGATCCGGAGGAATCCCTTTGGACAACTTGGCATAATATTTCATCGTATTCATCTTCGTAAAGGAAATCATATCGAAGATCGATAACGACCTTTTCGATTTGGGATAGTAATAATTGTTTAATATTCATAGCATACTTGTCTCCTTTATATATGTATCTCATGCAACGCCAAAATTTGCCCTGAAAATAGTCCTTTGCATCTAGGCATTTTTATTGTCTAAAAAGCTGAGGTTGGATAAACTAATTCATTAGGACAAGAGATTACGGAGGAAATAATAGAATGAGTGATGCAATTCAAGTGAAACAGCTGCGGAAGGAATTTAAGTCGGTATCAAGCCGATCTGGTTTAAAAGGGGCCTTTCGCGATTTACTTACAAGAAATTATAAAATTGTTCCTGCTGTTAACGATATTAATTTTACTGTAAAAAAGGGTGAGATGGTAGCTTATATCGGGGAAAATGGTGCAGGGAAATCGACAACGATTAAAATGCTGACAGGTATTTTAGAGCCAACAGCGGGTGAAATTACGGTAAATGGCATGAATCCACATAAAGAACGGGAAAAGTTCACGCAGACAATCGGGGTTGTATTTGGTCAGCGCTCCCAGCTGTGGTGGGATATCGCAGTCCAAGAATCCTTCCGGTTGCTGAAAAAAGTCTACAAAGTATCAGATGAACAATATAACGACCATATGGAACATGTGATCAAGACGCTCGATATCGGCCCTTTGCTCGACAAACCGGTGCGTAAACTTTCACTTGGTCAGCGGATGCGCTGTGAGCTTGCTGCAGCACTGATTCACAATCCACCGCTGCTGTTCTTAGATGAGCCGACGATTGGCCTTGATGTGCTCGTGAAAATGAAAATTCGCGAGTTTTTGAAAGAAATCAATAAAAAATATAACACGACAATCCTTTTGACTACCCATGACTTAGGAGACATAGAGGCTTTGTGTGAGCGCGTAATCATGCTTGATGAAGGCCAGATTATTTATGATGGGGAACTGCAGAGTTTGAAAGATAATTGGGCGGAGGAAAAACAGGTTCACTTTCAATTTATTGAGCCAGTTGAGTTACACGAATTGCAATCCTTACCGCTACCGTTTACCGCGAACTGGGTATACGATGAAAAACATCAAACTTACATGGCTATGATGAAAGAGGAAAGCGATCATATTTCACAGCTTGTTTCTGCGGTCGTATCACATTTTAAAATTAAGGACGTCAAAATTCATGAAACCTCTATCGAAGAGATTGTTCGTAATATTTATGAAGAAGGCACGGTCTGACTCTCGTACCATTAAGAAACAACGTGTCTGACAAGAAGGGAGAGGACCATGGGGAAATATCTTGCTATGATTCGCATGCGTTTTTTGATGATGCTTGCGTATCGAACGGATTATTATACCGGTATTTTAATTTATAGCATCAATATTGGTGCTTATTATTTCTTATGGAATGCGATATATGGGGATAAAAGCTCCATCGAAGGACTTTCAAGTATGCAGATGACAACCTATGTAGCGGTTGCCTGGATGGCGCGTGCTTTTTATTTTAATAATATTGACCGTGAAATTGCTAATGAAATAAAAGACGGCAAAGTTGCCATCGAAATGATTCGACCTTATAACTACTTAGGCATGAAGACGATGCAAGGACTGGGAGAGGGAATATTCCGTTTCTTCTTCTTTTCCATTCCAGGTATGCTGCTGGTAGCTTTTATTTTTCCTATCGAATTGCCACATGAACCGGCAACGTGGGGAATATTCGGCATTTCCTTGCTGTTCAGTTTCATCATTAATACACAAATTAACTTATTAACGGGAATCACTACATTTTTCTTATATAACAACGCAGGGTTGATCCGGGCAAAAAGAGTCATCATTGATTTATTTTCCGGGCTGTTACTACCAATCAGTTTTTACCCAATATGGGCGCAAGAAGTAATGAAGTATTTGCCCTTTCAAGGGATCAGCTATGTACCAAGTATGATTTTCACAAATGGTTATAGCTCAGGCGATATCGGCATGGCCTTATTACAGCAATTTATTTGGGTCATCATTCTCATAATACCAATTCAGCTTTTATGGATAGTCGCAAAAAAACAGCTGATTATTCAAGGAGGTTGATGAGATGTTCTATGTATCGATGTTTTTTCAATATGTAAGCCAATATATGAAAACGAGATTGCAGTACCGTGCCGATTTTTTCATGGAAATTCTTTCTGACCTATTGAATCAGGTTGTGAATCTGGTATTTATCTTAGTTGTTTTCGGACATACGCAATTTTTAAGCGGTTGGAGCCGTGAAGAAATTATTTTCATATACGGATTCTTCCTTATACCATTTGCTCTTTTTTCTTCATTTTTTAATATCTGGGATTTTAACGATCGCTATATCGTTAAAGGTGAGATGGACCGAATATTAACTAGGCCAATCCACAGTCTGTTTCAAGTCATTTTGGAAAGAATTGAGCTTGAATCATTATTTGGTGTTGTGACCGGCCTGATCATTATTTTCTATTCGGGTGCTTCATTGAATCTCGAGCTTGTCTGGTATGACCCTATTCTCTTTGTGATTTTTTCAATCGGTGGGGCACTTGCTTATGCGTCCATCTTTGTAGCAATTGCAAGTATTGGGTTCTGGTCGGATGCGAAAACGTCAATCATGCCAATGATGTACAATATCGGGAACTACGGCCGCTATCCTGTTGATATTTATAACAAGGTCATTCGGTTTGTACTTACATGGGTGCTGCCATTTGCGTTTGTCGGCGTGTATCCAGCCTCTTATTTTCTTAGAAAAGAAGAGTGGTATGTTTATGCATTTGCAACACCGGTTATCGGGATTGTCTTTTTCACTGTATCTGTTTTCATTTGGAATCAGGGAGTGAAAAGGTACCGAGGGGCCGGAAACTAAAAAAATCCCTTCAACATTAACACTGTTGAAGGGATTTTTCTTATTTACGCTTATTCTTTCTTTCAATATATCTAGCTTGTGCTTGAACAAATTGCTGCTTTTCCTCTTCCGTTTCCGGAAATACCTGAGGAACGGGGGGGGGGCTTTCCATCTTCGTCTATTGCTAGCATCGTTAAAAAAGCACGGGCTGTAAGCTGCTTTTCGCCGGTTAATAAGTTCTCTCGCTCTACTTTCACAAATACCTCCATCGACGTCCGATGGGCACAGGTGACATAGGCCTCAAGGTTAATCGCATCCCCTGTCTTGATGGGTGCCAAAAAGTCAAAGGAGTCACTTGATACGGTCACAACCGGTTTTCGGCAATGGCGCATTGCTGAAATGCAGGCGATTTTATCTACATAGGCCATCACCTTACCGCCAAAGATGGTGTTGTGATGATTCGTATCTGGTGGGAAAACAAGATCTGTTAAAAAAGTCCGTGACTGCCGGATAGGATTAGCATTTGTAAGATCAATACCTTTTTCAGTCATTTGACTGTTGATTGACCAGTAGGTTTTTGCGAACGATTGTTGCGGCTTCCACCATATTTTTCAAAGAAGCAACGGTTTCAGGAACGCCCCTTGTTTTCAGACCGCAGTCCGGGTTAATCCAAAATTGATCTTTATCCAATACTTTGATGCCTCGTTCAATCATATCGACCATTTCCTCGACTGCAGGAACCCGTGGACTGTGAATATCATATACGCCTAGACCAATACCCTTTTCATACGTTTTTTCCTCAAATGCGGTAGCTAGTTCACCGTGGCTGCGAGATGTTTCTATGGAAATTACATCGGCATCCAGGGAAGAGATGACATCCATGAAGCTGTTGAAATCGCAATAACACATATGCGTGTGAATTTGAGTTGTATCTTCCACACTTGAAGTGGAAATCAGGAAGGAGTTCACAGCCCATTTTAAATATTCATCGCGGTCGCTTTTTTTCAATGGCAGACCTTCTCTAAGGGCAGGCTCATCCACCTGAATCATTTTGATTCCGGAAGTTTCTAACGCTCTCACTTCTTTTTCCAAGACAAGAGCTAACTGGTAGCAAACATTCTCCCTTGAAATATCATCACGTACAAATGACCAGTTCAGAATTGTTACAGGACCTGTCAGCATTCCTTTTACCGTTTTCTTCGTCAGGGATTGCGCGTACACACTTTCCCGGACCGTCATCGGCTCGATGAAATGAACATCGCCGTAGATAACAGGCGGTTTTACGCAGCGAGAACCGTAAGATTGTACCCAGCCTTTTTCGAGGAAAACGAATCCGCCCAGTTTATGGCCGAAAAATTCAACCATATCTGTTCGTTCAAATTCTCCATGTACAAGAACATCCAAGCCGATTTCTTCCTGGATATCGATCCATTTGCTGATTTCCTCGTTAACAAATGTTTCATATTGAGCAGCCGTCCATTCTCCTCGTTTGAATTTCCCGCGAGCTTGTTTTACTTCAGCTGTCTGCGGAAAGCTTCCGATTGTTGTTGATGGAAGGAAAGGCAGTTTGAAAAATTCCTGTTGTTTGTGATAACGCTCTTTAAATGGCAGCTGACGGCCGGCTGTTTGACTCTTCGCCTGTTCGACACCAGTTTGGACGTCTTTGTGGTTTCGCGCGTTTGAATTTGCTAACGTTTGAAGTGCTAATTTGTTAGCGGCTACTTTTTCAGCAATTGCTTCGGCACCTTGATTACTACCTTTTACTAGTAGAGTGATTTCTTCAAGCTTCTCATCAGCAAAAGCAAGGGCCTGTTGCACTTCTTTAGTAAGAGCCGTCTCATTACGAACCGTTACTGGTACATGAAGCAGGGAGCAAGAGGGTTGAAGCCAAATTTGGTCTTCGGCTACGTTTTTTGTGAGGGTATTGATCAACTGATTCTTTTTCGATAAATCGGAAAGCCATATGTTTTTCCCATCAATCACACCTGCACCGAGCACTTTGTCTTTCGGGAAGCCGAATTCTTGAATATTACTAAGGTTTTTCCCTTTATCATGGACAAAATCAAGACCGATCCCTTGAACGTGTAATTCAATAACTTCTTGGTAGTGCTCTACCGCATCAAAGTATGTTTGTAGCATGATGTTCAAGTTTGGAGCTGCTTCATTCAATTTTTCATATAAGTAAGTAACAGTTTGCATATCATCTTTAGAAATGGATGAAACAAGGGAGGGTTCATCCATTTGCACCCACTTCACGCCTTCTTGTTCTAACTCTTGCAGAATTTGTGTGTATAAAGGCAGGAGACTAAGGATGATTCCAGGTACATCTTGCTTATTGTAGCCTTTAGACAGAGTAATAAAAGTATAAGGTCCGACTAAAACGGGCTTAGCTTCAATTCCTAGTTTTTCTTTGGCTTCGCGATAAGCAGCAAGTGGTTTATTTTCTGTCAAAGTCAGCTTCGACGGTTTTAATTCGGGAACGATATAGTGATAGTTTGTATTGAACCATTTCGTCATTTCAGAAGCAACTTCATCCTTGTTTCCGCGAGCCATAGAATAATATACAGAAAGGGGAACAGTGCCGCCTTTATAGGCTGAATAACGCTCAGGAACAAGACCGAACATTACAGACATATCGAGCATTTGATCATATAAAGTAAAGTCATTGACAGGAATAATATCTATACCTTGGTCCTTTTGCTTTTGTAAGTTGCCTAAACGGATGGCTTCTAGCTGTGCCGTAAACTCCGATTCATCGATTTTTCCCGACCAATAAGCTTCTAATGTGCGTTTCCATTCACGATCTTCCCCAATTCGCGGGTACCCTAAACTACTACTTTTCAATATTCCCATCCTCCTACATTCTTTTTTTAAAAAATAAAATAACAACAAAAAAAGCACCCCTAACCGTCAAAAGAGAAAGTTAGAAATGCTTAAAATAAAGGGGTATACAAAAACCCCTTAAAATTATAAGGTCCCTAACACTTCCCTATTCTCCGTAGGTTAAAACAGTGTTGTCGAAACAGGCAGGTCTCCTGACTTTAGGAATCTTATTAGCGGCAGGCCTTCCCAATCCGAAAATCAGTGGCATATTGCATAGCGCTAACATTCCTATTACAGTGGCGGGACCGTGCCGGAATTACACCGGACTTCCCTTTTAATCCTAAAAAAAATTAGGAACCTATTTCCACATATGAAATTTCACAAACCCGCTGTAAATTAAACTGCAGGCAACAAATATTTATAAAATAAAAACTATTATAAAAATTTAGACAAGCTTATCATATCCCGACTAAAATGGTCAACAAGGAAAAAAGTCTCGGGAAATGGGGTCTGACCCCGCCCTATATCGACAAAACTATTGGTGCACCTAGGTTTGTTTAAGGATGTGAATGTTGGGAAATGGGGTCTGACCCCTAAATAAAGAATATATTGTTTGGACGGGGAGTATGTATAGGGGGAGTGGGTTGTTTTGAAATGAGGCGTGGGGGATGACTTTTTACATCTTGATTGCAGGGATTATTTTTTGCATGGTGATGAGCATTCGAACGTTATTTCTTGTTGAGTCGGGAGGAAAAAAGTTTTCTCTAGAGGATATGCTATGGCTCGGCAATTTATATGCGACGATATTAGTAGGTTTTGCACTGATTTATTTATTATACGAGCTTCAGAATCATTCGGTGATTCTTGATATGGGCAATCGTTTAGACGGCAGTTTTTACGAGCAACTGAAGACTTCTTTTTATTTTAGTGCAATGACAATGTTTTCAGTAGGGTATGGAGATATAGCCCCGATAGGCATGGGCAGGATGATTGCGACAATCCAGGCGTTCATTGGATACACTCTCCCGGCTGCGTTTGTGATCCGGACAGTGATTGACTTAGAACAGAAGGAAAGGAAGAATAAATGAAAGTTGTGTTTCTTTCAATTATTGGGTACGCTTACCATAATGAAAGAAATGGAGGGGTAAGAATGACTGTTAAAATTGGAGAAAAAGCACCGGATTTTCAACTTCCTGCAAACAACGGTGAAAAAGTTTCCCTATCGGATTCTAAGGGCAAACACGTTGTTTTATATTTTTATCCGAAAGACATGACGCCTGGTTGCACAACGGAGGCCTGTGATTTCCGTGACCACAATGAGCAGTTTGAGGAATTGAATGCTGTCATCATAGGGATCAGTCCAGATCCGGCGGCGCGTCATGAAAAATTTATTGAAAAATATGGGTTACCTTTTCTGCTACTAGCTGACGAAAATCAAGAGGCTGCTGAATTATATGATGTATGGAAATTAAAAAAGAACTTCGGCAAGGAATATATGGGCATTGAACGTTCAACTTTTCTGATTGATAAGGAAGGAACGATAGTTAAAGAATGGCGTAAGGTAAAAGTCAAAGGCCATGTCGAAGAAGCGCTTGAAACTCTTCGTGATCTAGAAAAATAAGGTACAGCCAGATGAAGGATAAGCGAATAACCAAGCTTGCTGAAAGGCTGATTCATCATTCCGTACAATTACAGCCAAAAGAGAGAATCTTGATACGGGGTCATATCAACATGAAACCGCTATTGAAAGAGCTGATTGATGAAACATACAGAATCGGTGCATATCCATATGTCGAACTGGAAGACGATGAAATAAGCCGACACTTGTTAAAAGGGAATGTGAAGGAACAACTTGATACCTTATCACAATGGACTTTGAGGAAATATACTGATATTGATGCGATAATAATCATCTCCAGTGAAGAAAACGATGCTGAATTGGCAGAAGTTCCTGCAGAGAGGCATCGTCTTCATGGGGAAGCGATGAAGTCGTCGACTCTTTTCTATGTAAACAACCGGCGTTGGGTTTTACTTAATTACCCGACTGTCAGATTAGCACAAAAAGCCGGTATGAGTTTTAGAAAGTACGAAGACTTTCTATTAAACGTGTGCACAATGGATTACGGGAAAATGGAAGTGGCACTGAAACCGCTTAAGCAATTGATGGAGCGTACTGAAAAAGTCCGGATTGTTTCACCTGGGACAAATCTCACCTTTTCCATTAAAGGAATGCCGGCTGTCATATGCGCTGGGAAAAATAATCTCCCTGACGGGGAAGTGTTCACGGCACCCGTAAAAGAGAGTGTTCATGGTAGGGTAGCCTTCAACACACCTTCAACATATCAAGGAATCACCTTTCGTGACATAGTTTTAACCATACAAAAGGGGAAAATCACGAAAGCAGTTTCTAATCAAAATTCTAAAATGAATGAGATTCTCGATGTAGATGAAGGGTCCCGTTTTATTGGGGAATTCGCGCTTGGAATCAATCCTTACATTTTGGAGCCAATGGACGATATTTTGTTTGATGAGAAAATATGTGGCAGTCTGCATCTAACTCCTGGCCAAGCCTATCAAGAGGCTGATAATGGTAACCGTTCTTCTACACATTGGGATATGGTTTTGATCCAGCGTCCTGAATATGGCGGTGGTGATATCTACTTTGATGACATTCTGATCCGAAGGGATGGCATTTTTATGTTGCCGGAACTAAGTGCTTTAAATCCAAATTTATTAAAATAAAGCCTTTTTTAACAGGGGTAAGGCTTTTGTCCAACTCAAAAAGAGGACACCTGAATATGCTTTATTAAGGGAATACCTCCTCAGAGAAAGTTGCACGGGACATACAGAGCCCGTGTTTTTTTTATGTTAATTAAAAGGTGAGATAAACATGTTAGTACTTTCAATAATTATTCCAAAAGAAGACATCCAAAAGCAGATGGAGGATACCTTTCCTGCTTTGAATTTCATTTATCAAGGGGATTGAGAGGATGAACCACTTCGTGAAGCAAAAATCTTAATTCCATACGGCGAAGATTTAACAGATGAGACAATTGAGAAAGCACCGAATTTAAAGTGGGTTATGGTTATGAGTGCAGGTATGGAATTAATGCCTTTTAAAGTCATTGAGAAGCGCGGGATTTTGGTAGTACACGATTGGGATGCTTTTACAGTACGAAAAGAAATTGAAACAGCTTATCATGAATGAAGCAGACGTCGAGCTGTGGGATAGAAAGATAGAAGTATGAGAATTGAATGGGAAATCGATACTCATTCTTGGTGCTGGTGCAATTGGCGGAGAGGTAGCGCGTCTTGGGAAAGCCTTTAGGATGACCACAATTGGGGTCAATCGTAGCGGAAATCCTGTGCAGCACTTGATCGTCTTTATGGGCTCTCTGAGTAAGTTACATCGTATCTGTTCTGCCAAGTACGATTGAAAGACAAAATCTGTAGCAAAAAGAACACTTTAAAGCTATGAAAGGTTCTGCTGTCTTCGTGAATATTGGACGAGGTGATCTGGTTAAAGAGGAAGTGTTGATAGAGGTTTTACAAAACAGGGAAATTGCTCATGCCATTTTAGATTTATTCGATCCAGAACCTTTAGATAAGGAGCATCCGTTTTAGCGTATGGAAAATGTAACGGTCACACCGCATCTTTCGAGTAAAAGCAGTGAATATTTACCTAGAACCTTTTCAATTTTCGAAAAAAACATGCATGAATTCCTGAATAGATGGAAAAGACTTTATCAACGTCATTGAGATCAATCAAAAGGATACTAGGCACAATTAGAAAATGGGAAAGAATTAAAGGGGTAATGAATAAACTAAAAATGAATCGATAAACAGATGAAATATTGACAAAATCAACGTATAAAAGGTACACTATTTATAAATATTATAATTTAATAATTCATACTTAATGAGAAAAAAGAGGTGGATGGCGGTGTCTGAAGTTCAGTTAAAAGAAGCGTTGGATTCCCTTAAAGATACCGGTGTAAGAATAACTCCTCAACGCCATGCGATACTTGAATATTTGATAAGCTCTATGTCCCACCCTACCGCAGATGATATATATAAAGCGCTAGAAGGTAAGTTTCCCAATATGAGTGTGGCTACGGTTTATAACAACTTGCGTGTGTTCCGAGAAGTAGGATTGGTTAAAGAACTTACCTATGGTGATTCTTCAGCAAGATTTGATTTTGTAACGACGAATCATTATCATGTAATCTGCCAAACCTGCGGAAAAATTGTAGATTTTGATTATCCGGCATTGGACGAAGTCGAACATTTTGCAGCACAGGTCACCGGTTTCAATGTTAGTCACCATCGGATGGAAATCTATGGAGACTGTACAGAGTGCTCAAAAAAAGAAGCACATTAAAAAAAGTTCCGCCACTTGGTTGGAACTTTTTTTTTGTTGCAAAAAAATGATACAATTAATCTTGGACCATCTGCCTGGGATAAATAAGCTCTCTTAAGGGGTTATTTAGTCTTGCAGGCTTTTGCGATTATATTTTTCGTTAAATTCTTCGCCTTCTAACTTTTTATCAAGGGTCAATGGTTCTTCACAATGCATGCAAATATCCACACGCCCTAATATTTTTGTAGGTTTACTACAGTTAGGACATACAACCTGGATCGATTTTGTAGAAAGCATTCCAATCCAAAAATAAACGCCGGTACTTGCAATTATGAATAAAAGACCTAGACCCATAAAAAGTGTCATAACAATAGGGTGTGTTTTAAAGAAAAGTCCAAGATACATCACAATAAAGCCGATGAAAATCAAACTTAAAGCAAATGTACGGATTTTATTGATTTTGCTAGAATATTTAGCCATGGATTGTCCCTCCTAAAATATAACTTTAACTATAACATAAACTACGGATGGAACAAAAAAGAAATAAAGGATACATATTACTTTTGAATATGTTGTTTTTGTAAATATCATCTAGGTGAAATACAGGATTTTGAAGAGTTTTGTCGAATGTAAAAAAAAAAAGGTTTTGGAGGAATTTATAATGGAAGATATCCTTCGCCCGATTTATCAAGAGCGAGCAAGTTTAAAATCTACACTTGGAATCTTGTTAATAGAAAAAAGAGAAAATAATAGCCCGATTACCGATACATTTGACTACATTCTTTTTGTTATTGTAGATGAAGCAGAAGAGGCAGTGTTTTTAAAACACTACACATATCAGGACAAAAAGGCAGCTTTACATATCGTAAAGGAAGAACAACTAAAAGAATGGCTTCTATTAGGTACAAACCGAAAAGTAGTTGACTGGATTTATAACGGAAAGGTCCTCTTTGACCGAAATGAATATTTGGATCATTTGAAAACCGAAATTCGAGAGTTCCCTTTTTATGGAAGAAAGTTGAAGATAGGGATGGAGTTTGCGAAGTTAATTCGCAGATATATGGATGGAAAAGGCTTCTTTGAAAAAGGTCATTATCTTGATGCATATAACCATATTGTTCATTCCCTGCATCACTTAGCTCGTTTGGAAGTAATAGAACAAGGTTTTTATCCAGAAGTTACAGTCTGGAACCAAGTGAAACATATGGAACCTGAAATCTATAAGTTGTATAAAGAATTGATTAGTAGTGAGGAAACGCTTGAAAAAAGATTGGAGCTTCTTTTCCTTGCGAGTGAATTTCTTATTTACTCTAGGACGAATACGGGTTCACAGCATTTAGTTGAAATAATGAGTACAAAAGAAGATCCTTGGACAATTGCAGAGTTAATGGATCATCCGGAACTTAATTATTATTCAGTAGATCTAGGTGTTCTGTTAGAATACTTAATAGAGAAGAAAGTAATTGATGTCATCAAAGTGGAAACAAAAGGACAAGACGTTTATCATCGATTTTATAGAGTATAAAAAAATATTTCAAAAAAATCATTTTTAGTGTTGACCAATAATAATCTAGGTGTTATATTAATACATGTCGCTGCGGGACATCAGCTTTCGCAGCTTCAACAAAACAAAAAACATCAAAAAACATGTTGACAAAATAGTCTACAACATGATAAGATGTAAAAGTCGCTTACGAAGTAAACGACAACGAAATTGCTCTTTGAAAACTGAACAAAACAAAGCGCCAACGTTAATTTTTTAAGTGAGCACACACTATCAAAAAGCAAAATGAGCAAGTCAAACATTTCTTCGGAGAGTTTGATCCTGGCTCAGGACGAACGCTGGCGGCGTGCCTAATACATGCAAGTCGAGCGAATCAATGGGAGCTTGCTCCCTGAGATTAGCGGCGGACGGGTGAGTAACACGTGGGCAACCTGCCTATAAGACTGGGATAACTTCGGGAAACCGGAGCTAATACCGGATATGTTCTTTTCTCGCATGAGAGAAGATGGAAAGACGGTTCTGCTGTCACTTATAGATGGGCCCGCGGCGCATTAGCTAGTTGGTGAGGTAATGGCTCACCAAGGCGACGATGCGTAGCCGACCTGAGAGGGTGATCGGCCACACTGGGACTGAGACACGGCCCAGACTCCTACGGGAGGCAGCAGTAGGGAATCTTCCGCAATGGACGAAAGTCTGACGGAGCAACGCCGCGTGAACGAAGAAGGCCTTCGGGTCGTAAAGTTCTGTTGTTAGGGAAGAACAAGTACCAGAGTAACTGCTGGTACCTTGACGGTACCTAACCAGAAAGCCACGGCTAACTACGTGCCAGCGACCGCGGTAATACGTAGGTGGCAAGCGTTGTCCGGAATTATTGGGCGTAAAGCGCGCGCAGGTGGTTCCTTAAGTCTGATGTGAAAGCCCACGGCTCAACCGTGGAGGGTCATTGGAAACTGGGGAACTTGAGTGCAGAAGAGGAAAGTGGAATTCCAAGTGTAGCGGTGAAATGCGTAGAGATTTGGAGGAACACCAGTGGCGAAGGCGACTTTCTGGTCTGTAACTGACACTGAGGCGCGAAAGCGTGGGGAGCAAACAGGATTAGATACCCTGGTAGTCCACGCCGTAAACGATGAGTGCTAAGTGTTAGAGGGTTTCCGCCCTTTAGTGCTTCGCGACTAACGCATTAAGCACTCCGCCTGGGGAGTACGGCCGCAAGGCTGAAACTCAAAGGAATTGACGGGGGCCCGCACAAGCGGTGGAGCATGTGGTTTAATTCGAAGCAACGCGAAGAACCTTACCAGGTCTTGACATCCTCTGACAACCCTAGAGATAGGGCGTTCCCCTTCGGGGGACAGAGTGACAGGTGGTGCATGGTTGTCGTCAGCTCGTGTCGTGAGATGTTGGGTTAAGTCCCGCAACGAGCGCAACCCTTGATCTTAGTTGCCAGCATTCAGTTGGGCACTCTAAGGTGACTGCCGGTGACAAACCGGAGGAAGGTGGGGATGACGTCAAATCATCATGCCCCTTATGACCTGGGCTACACACGTGCTACAATGGATGGTACAAAGGGCTGCAAACCTGCGAAGGTAAGCGAATCCCATAAAGCCATTCTCAGTTCGGATTGTAGGCTGCAACTCGCCTACATGAAGCCGGAATCGCTAGTAATCGCGGATCAGCATGCCGCGGTGAATACGTTCCCGGGCCTTGTACACACCGCCCGTCACACCACGAGAGTTTGTAACACCCGAAGTCGGTGAGGTAACCTTTATGGAGCCAGCCGCCTAAGGTGGGACAGATGATTGGGGTGAAGTCGTAACAAGGTAGCCGTATCGGAAGGTGCGGCTGGATCACCTCCTTTCTAAGGATAAATACGAGAGCGCTTTTGTTTTGTTCAGTTTTGAATGAGTAATTCATTCAGATACGAAAGACATCATCACGTTGTGATGGGATTCTTTCTACTTTGTTCCTTGAAAACTAGATAATAGATAGAAGGCAATTAATTTTTTCAAAGCATCAGTAAGATCTTTTTTAACGGTTAAGTTAGAAAGGGCGCACGGTGGATGCCTTGGCACTAGGAGCCGATGAAGGACGGGACTAACACCGATATGCTTCGGGGAGCTGTAAGTAAGCTTTGATCCGGAGATTTCCGAATGGGGAAACCCACTGTTCGTAATGGAACAGTATCTTTACCTGAATACATAGGGTACTGAAGGCAGACCCGGGGAACTGAAACATCTAAGTACCCGGAGGAAGAGAAAGCAAATGCGATTTCCTGAGTAGCGGCGAGCGAAACGGAATTAGCCCAAACCAAGAGGCTTGCCTCTTGGGGTTGTAGGACACTCAACATGGAGTTACAAAGGAACGGGGTAAATGAAGTGATCTGGAAAGGTCCGTCAAAGAAGGTAAAAACCCTGTAGTTGAAACTTCGTTCCCTCCTGAGTGGATCCTGAGTACGGCGGGACACGAGAAATCCCGTCGGAAGCAGGGAGGACCATCTCCCAAGGCTAAATACTACCTAGTGACCGATAGTGAACCAGTACCGTGAGGGAAAGGTGAAAAGCACCCCGGAAGGGGAGTGAAATAGATCCTGAAACCGTGTGCCTACAAGTAGTCAAAGCCCGTTAATGGGTAATGGCGTGCCTTTTGTAGAATGAACCGGCGAGTTACGATTTCATGCGAGGTTAAGTTGATAAGACGGAGCCGCAGCGAAAGCGAGTCTGAATAGGGCGAATGAGTATGAGGTCGTAGACCCGAAACCAGGTGATCTACCCATGTCCAGGGTGAAGTTCAGGTAACACTGAATGGAGGCCCGAACCCACGCACGTTGAAAAGTGCGGGGATGAGGTGTGGGTAGCGGAGAAATTCCAATCGAACCTGGAGATAGCTGGTTCTCTCCGAAATAGCTTTAGGGCTAGCCTCAAGATGAGAGTATTGGAGGTAGAGCACTGATTGGACTAGGGGCCCCCAACGGGTTACCGAATTCAGTCAAACTCCGAATGCCAAATACTTATTCTTGGGAGTCAGACTGCGAGTGATAAGATCCGTAGTCGAAAGGGAAACAGCCCAGACCACCAGCTAAGGTCCCAAAGTATACGTTAAGTGGAAAAGGATGTGGAGTTGCTTAGACAACCAGGATGTTGGCTCAGAAGCAGCCATCATTTAAAGAGTGCGTAATAGCTCACTGGTCGAGTGACTCCGCGCCGAAAATGTACCGGGGCTAAACGTATCACCGAAGCTGTGGATTGACACCGTATGGTGTCGATGGTAGGAGAGCGTTCTAAGGGCGTTGAAGTCAGACCGGAAGGACTGGTGGAGCGCTTAGAAGTGAGAATGCCGGTATGAGTAGCGAAAGAAGGGTGAGAATCCCTTCCACCGAATGCCTAAGGTTTCCTGAGGAAGGCTCGTCCGCTCAGGGTTAGTCGGGACCTAAGCCGAGGCCGAAAGGCGTAGGCGATGGACAACAGGTTGATATTCCTGTACCACCTATACATCGTTTGAACGATGGGGGGACGCAGAAGGATAGGGTAAGCGCGCTGTTGGATATGCGCGTCCAAGCAGTTAGGCCGGAAACGAGGCAAATCCCGTTTCCATTAAGGCGGAGCTGTGATGGCGAGGGAAATATAGTACCGAAGTTCCTGATTCCACGGCGCCAAGAAAAGCCTCTAGTGAGATGTAAGGTGCCCGTACCGCAAACCGACACAGGTAGGCGAGGAGAGAATCCTAAGGTGTGCGAGAGAACTCTCGTTAAGGAACTCGGCAAAATGACCCCGTAACTTCGGGAGAAGGGGTGCTTTTAGGGTGAATAGCCCGGAAAAGCCGCAGTGAATAGGCCCAGGCGACTGTTTAGCAAAAACACAGGTCTCTGCGAAGCCGCAAGGCGAAGTATAGGGGCTGACACCTGCCCGGTGCTGGAAGGTTAAGGGGAGAGGTTAGCGCAAGCGAAGCTTTGAACCGAAGCCCCAGTAAACGGCGGCCGTAACTATAACGGTCCTAAGGTAGCGAAATTCCTTGTCGGGTAAGTTCCGACCCGCACGAAAGGTGTAACGATCTGGGCACTGTCTCAACGAGAGACTCGGTGAAATTATAGTACCTGTGAAGATGCAGGTTACCCGCGACAGGACGGAAAGACCCCGTGGAGCTTTACTGCTGACCTGATATTGAATTTTGGTACAGCTTGTACAGGATAGGTAGGAGCCTGAGAAGCCGGAGCGCTAGCTTCGGTGGAGGCGTTGGTGGGATACTACCCTGGCTGTATTGAAATTCTAACCCGCGCCCCTTATCGGGGTGGGAGACAGTGTCAGGTGGGCAGTTTGACTGGGGCGGTCGCCTCCTAAAGAGTAACGGAGGCGCCCAAAGGTTCCCTCAGAATGGTTGGAAATCATTCGTAGAGTGTAAAGGCACAAGGGAGCTTGACTGCGAGACCTACAAGTCGAGCAGGGACGAAAGTCGGGCTTAGTGATCCGGTGGTTCCGCATGGAAGGGCCATCGCTCAACGGATAAAAGCTACCCCGGGGATAACAGGCTTATCTCCCCCAAGAGTCCACATCGACGGGGAGGTTTGGCACCTCGATGTCGGCTCATCGCATCCTGGGGCTGTAGTCGGTCCCAAGGGTTGGGCTGTTCGCCCATTAAAGCGGTACGCGAGCTGGGTTCAGAACGTCGTGAGACAGTTCGGTCCCTATCCGTCGCGGGCGCAGGAAATTTGAGAGGAGCTGTCCTTAGTACGAGAGGACCGGGATGGACGCACCGCTGGTGTACCAGTTGTCTTGCCAAAGGCATAGCTGGGTAGCTACGTGCGGACGGGATAAGTGCTGAAAGCATCTAAGCATGAAGCCCCCCTCGAGATGAGATTTCCCATAGCGCAAGCTAGTAAGATCCCTGAAAGATGATCAGGTTGATAGGTCAGAGGTGGAAGCGTGGCGACATGTGGAGCTGACTGATACTAATAGATCGAGGACTTAACCACGCTTTAAAAAATGAAATACCTTCTTATTATCTAGTTTTGAAGGAATGAAAATTTCTTCTTGCATTTTCTCAAAAAGACGTTATAATAATATATGTCTTGAAAAAATGTTAATAATGTTTGGTGACGATAGCGAAGAGGTCACACCCGTTCCCATTCCGAACACGGCAGTTAAGCTCTTCAGCGCCGATGGTAGTTGGGGGTTTCCCCCTGTGAGAGTAGGACGTCGCCAAGCTTATATCGTTCCGCAGTAGCTCAGTGGTAGAGCATTCGGCTGTTAACCGAACGGTCGTAGGTTCGAGTCCTACCTGCGGAGCCATTATTGGAGAGCTGTCCGAGTGGCCGAAGGAGCACGATTGGAAATCGTGTAGACGGGTAACCCTGTCTCAAGGGTTCAAATCCCTTGCTCTCCGCCATTTACAACTGGCCCGTTGGTCAAGCGGTTAAGACACCGCCCTTTCACGGCGGTAACACGGGTTCGAATCCCGTACGGGTCACCATTCCGAAAACATATGGAGGATTAGCTCAGCTGGGAGAGCATCTGCCTTACAAGCAGAGGGTCGGCGGTTCGATCCCGTCATCCTCCACCATTTTTTAAAAAGCAACAAGTTGTTTCTATATATCAGATATAATGAAACTGTTAACACGAAAACTTGATGCAATAGCAGCATTATTAACGTCGCGGGGTGGAGCAGTCCGGTAGCTCGTCGGGCTCATAACCCGAAGGTCGCAGGTTCAAATCCTGTCCCCGCAATCTATGGTCCCGTGGTGTAGCGGTTAACATGCCTGCCTGTCACGCAGGAGATCGCGGGTTCGATTCCCGTCGGGACCGCCATTTTTATTGTTTGGCTCAGTAGCTCAGTCGGTAGAGCAAAGGACTGAAAATCCTTGTGTCGGCGGTTCGATTCCGTCCTGAGCCACCATTGTAGTGCCGGTGTAGCTCAACTGGTAGAGCAACTGACTTGTAATCAGTAGGTTGGGGGTTCAAGTCCTCTTGCCGGCACCAGTAACATCCATATGCGGAGGGGTAGCGAAGTGGCTAAACGCGGCGGACTGTAAATCCGCTCCTTCGGGTTCGGCAGTTCGAATCTGCCCCCCTCCACCATTTTATTTATAGGGGTATAGTTTAAAGGTAGAACAGAGGTCTCCAAAACCTCCAGTGTGGGTTCGAGTCCTACTACCCCTGCCAATTTTAATTTTATAATGGCGATTGTGGCGAAGTGGTTAACGCACCTGATTGTGGTTCAGGCATTCGTGGGTTCGATTCCCATCAGTCGCCCCATTTTTTAATAAATGATGGTATAATAAGTATAACGTTAATGGGCTATAGCCAAGCGGTAAGGCAACGGATTTTGATTCCGTCATGCGAAGGTTCGATCCCTTCTAGCCCAGCCATTCGCGAAAGTAGTTCAGTGGTAGAATACAACCTTGCCAAGGTTGGGGTCGCGGGTTCGAATCCCGTCTTTCGCTCCAAAAACGTTGGCGGCATAGCCAAGCGGTAAGGCAGAGGTCTGCAAAACCTTTACCACCGGTTCGATTCCGGTTGCCGCCTCCAACAAAAATGCCGGTGTGGCGGAATTGGCAGACGCGCACGACTCAAAATCGTGTTCCTCTGGAGTGCCGGTTCGACCCCGGCCACCGGTATCACCAATAGCGAAGAAAAGCTATTACTTCAAGCTTCACACTTAATTGTGTGAAGCTTTTTTGTGTTTATCACGCACTACAGAATATGTACAAATATTGTGCGGGGTAGTGTGCGATGAGTAAAGGAGGAAATTTACTATAGGAAGATGAATTAAGAATTGTTACAAAAACTACTTACGTTAAATCTGATGAATTGGAGTTTAAATTATTCTTTGAAGACTGCCAATTAAGGAATCTTTGTCCTCATACTTTGAAATATTATCGAGAACAATTTAATGCGATTAAACGACCATTGGTAACAATGACAGAAAAGGATATTAAATTGCTGATATTAAATACCGTGAAGTTCGTCATTTACCGCGTTCTGGTGGTAAAATACAGTTGTAGTATTATGGGAAGAGAGGGGAAAATTTGAATAATATCGGTGAAGATTTTAAATTACGTGTTCATAGCAATCGTTGGGGCCATTATGACAATTACACTCTTATAAAAAAAGAAAATGGATGGACTGTTATTACTATGAAAATTCATGGTGACGAAGGCGATAAACACGGCAGTCCTGCTATTGAAAAAGCATTTGACAGAGAATCAATTTCATATCCAAACGATTTAGGATATTTCTTATCAGATATTTGGGATGCTTCAGAAACCAAAACTAAAGAAGAAGTTCAAAAATATTTCGATGAATTAGGAGAATGGATTTCTACCACTGAGAAAACGAAGCCTAATTTCGGAGCATTGCATTTATAAGTAAACAAAAAAGATGTGTCCAAATCGGGCACATTTTTTTTAGTATTCAACATTTTCTTCAATAATCGGATTTCCTTCTGCGTCAAGCAGCTCTGGTTCGTAGAGATCATAATTGAATGTTTTCTGTTCCTCTAAATATTTTATTTTTTGGTATTCTTCTTTACTCATGCCCTCCCAAATATTTGGCCTGTGTTCGACATGCCCCATCTTGTAATACTTCATATCTACTTCTGGCTCTGTGAAAGCTTTGTTGAAAAGTATAATTCCGAAAGTGAATATCATGAGTATGATGGTCAAAATGGAGCCAGCTATTTTGATTTTGTTTAGAAATTTTTTCAATGGTGGGGTTATTCCTTTCTGTGTTCGGTAATTTCAGAACTGCATAACTCACAAGACTGGATGAGTTGATAAGAAACTTTTTCGTATCAACTCAACTGTATAAAAGCCGACTTTCCACGTTACGCAGCTCTCCAGATGAAACACTATCGGCAACAATTATTTGCAAGGTTCTCATAGCTGTCATTCGCTTGTCTGGATGCTTCATTTGAAGATGTTGTTGTATCGCTCGGAAAAGCTCATTATTTTCTGGTCGGTTGGCATTATAGATTTCTTGTAAACTCTTCGATTTCTCCATGGCTTCTCCTACTTTCCATCAAGTGTGCATCCGTGTGAAAGCATTCACCTTCATTTCTTATGCAATTAACATTTGGGTTAAATCGGTAAATTTGTAAGGGTGATGCTTGCTTTGAGATGCAGTTCTATACATTCGGTGGAAGTTTAAAACTTCTTTGAGTACAAACTCCTTTGGGTCGACCTTCTCCATAATATAATATTCGGTCATGACGGTGCATTCACCTCCATTTCAACATTATTTTAAATATTCTTGGGGATTTTACGTGCATATTAAATATGCAGGTACCTCGTGGCTATCGAGGCACCTACATATCATTGCAATAATTACAGGCTATTTCAACGGGGGTAACTTTATTAGTGCTACTAGCTTTTTGACGTTAGGGCCTGAGGTGTATATTACGCACATCAGCTTTTTACCCACTTTATACATTGCATATATGCCTTCTTGACCTTCATGAACAATTACTTCATTCAGATTTACACCGCTACATTATAGCGGTCAATTTGAGAGGCTCAGTGAACTAGCGGAACAATAGGTTAAGAAAACTATTCGTACCCTAAAAATCATTATTGATATTAGAACCAGTTAATGGTAGTGGCCCGATGATTTCAGATTTCTATATTCATAGCATTGAGTTCTGCTTCCGTATAGCCAGAAGCGGATAGTGCTATTTCAATTTCTTCAGCAGCCTTATAATCAAATAATTTAAATTTAGACATTAAAGCGAAAGCATTTTGATCTTCAATTGCCAAGGCAACAGCTTCCACGTCTTGTAGTAACTTCAGGTCTTCAATGTAGAATTGAGCGGTTCGCATCGCTAAATACTCATTCAGTGTAGTTGAACTGTAGAAAAGTCTTGTTAAAGTAGCGATTGCGTTAGGAACGAAAATCTTATTCATAATTACCCCTCCAATATTCTCAATATTCTGTTATATTAATCACTACAAGTATGAGTCACCATAAAAATGTTGTCAATCTTTATCTGTTGAGCACTTTTACTCACCAGATGAATGTACATCTGTACTCAAATTGAGTAACTAGAAAATGTCGATAGACGCCTTTGCCAAAGGCAAAGAACCGATTTACAATGCTTTCACTTGAAATGATGGTGGAACAATATCAAGAAGAAATACAACCAATGATAGAAAGTTTTAAATTGAAATAAATAGAAGGAGGAAAGTATGGAAGAGTAATTAAAAGCAATCTCTTCCCTTTTAGGGGGTCTAGTAGGGGATTATTAACAATCTTCTCGTAGGACGTACACACCACTTCATTATTACATAGTAAATATTTCCTTTGTTTTCTAACTGTATGATTTTAATATCTAAACAGTTTATTATATTGATAAAGGAAGAATAACTTAAGCTAATACTATAATGAAATAAGTCTTTAAAAGGGAAGTGATAGTTAAATGCTTTATATAAGCGATATCGAAAAAATAATTAATAACACATTAAATGAGCACAATTTGGATATTATTTGTGAATTTGACAATAATCTAAGTGCACCTATGAGTTATAACGTATCGACCAATACTATAAAGTTTAATTATCTTCAAGTTAACGGTTATAAAGGAAAAGTTAGAATTAAAGAGACAGAGGAAGACTTTGTTAAAATTATTCTTTATCGTATTATTGGTTATTATTTAGATTTTAAGAAAAACAAACATGATTTAAGGATTATGATGTATGGTCACGAAGAGGAAAAAGAAAAGCTGAAATCTGAAATAGAAACTAATGCTTGGGATTATGGGAGAACATTAATACCTGAACAACTATTGGAGTCATATGATAAAGTCCGTGAGTTAGATAAAATGCTAATAAATTAATGTAATTAAATTGAGACCCGACTTTAAACTGAAAGCCACATCATTTTTAAGTATGTAATATTAGTTCCAGCAAACGTGAAGAGTCAAAAGAGCTTTTCCTCCCTTGTTCACTCTGGATTTCCCATTTTCAAGGCAACCTAGTAAGGTAGTAATGGAACAGGAACACTTATAAGGAAGCCTCCTTGGAGGGGCAACTGGTAGAATACTCTTTGGAGATTCGCTCTGGAGCTGGCTTTTTTGAGTGAGAAATTAAACTGATATCCAATAAGACAAGACCAAGAGAAAGAGGAGTTGTCTGAGAAAGCTTGACTAATAAATAAATAGAAAATGAAAAATGGGGTTTTTGAGATTACATAGCTCTCTATACGGTCCTCTCCTTTGTCATTATAAGTCAATCAGAACTATGTAACCGTTCCTCTATATCAGAAGCAATGCAAAGAGAGTGAATAGCCTCCTCCCACAATGAAGATAGTAGCTCCTGTAACTTTACTTCTTTTATTATCTGCTTCCTAGTTTTGCAAATAATAACTATGAAATATGGTAATAAATAATAACAACACTTCACAAGACAAATTTTCAAAGGGGCGGCAAATTGTGAACAATATGGGATGTCAATGCAGGTCCAATGAAGAATTACAGCAACTGGTTGATCAGGCAAAAAAATATACAAATAAGGGAAAAGTGGCGGACTATATACCGGCTCTTGAAAAGGCGAATCCTGAGGGCTTATCTGTGGCTATTTACTATCCTGACGGTAAAGGGTATTGTGCGGGGGATGTAAGTGGTAAAGTGACTCTGCAAAGCATATCAAAAGTTTTGACACTTGCTCTGGTATTAATGGAAAAAGGTGAGGAATATGTCTTTTCCTATGTAGGAAAAGAACCCACCGGTGATCCTTTTAATTCGATTGCCAAGTTAGAGACAAACAAGGCATCCAAGCCGTTAAACCCGATGATCAATGCAGGAGCATTGACTGTGACACACATGGTTGCAGGTGACAGTGTAAATGAGCGATTCAATCGTATTTTACATTTTATCCGGGAATTGACGCAAAATCCTACTATCGGTTTTAATGAAGATGTTGCACGTTCAGAATACAATACAGCAGACTTAAATAGGTCGCTAAGCTATTTTTTAAAGCAGCATAATGTAATAAATGAGGATGTGGAGGACTTAATCGAATTGTATTCGAAGCAGTGTGCCATTGAAATGGACAGTCAGGATTTGGCGAGGATCGGCTGTGTGCTGGCCATGAATGGGAAAGATCTGTTGACGGGAAAGCAAATCATCCCCGGGGACATTGCCCGTATTTGCAAGACATTCATGGTTACCTGCGGCATGTATAACGCATCAGGTGAATTTGCCATTAATGTTGGAATTCCGGCTAAAAGCGGTGTGTCAGGGGGAATCATGGGGGCCGTCCCCGGAAAATGTGGGATTGGAATTTATGGCGCTGCGCTTGATGAGAAGGGGAACAGTGTTGCCGGGATAAAGATGTTGGAAATGATGGCGAAAAAGTATTCCTTAAGTATGTTTAATATGTAAACAAGGTTGTCCGTATTTATCAAAATGAACCTGATGACATGTATGGCCTTACAAGAGGAAAAGGCCTGCCAGGTGCAATTAGTGCAGTGGCATTAGTAAGTGTGGTTCACTCCAAAGCCTTACAGAAACAAAGCATTTACTTCAAGCTGCAATTGTAATCGTTACTTTCAAAGCACAAAAAAGGACCTCTGCACATAAGGCAAGGTCTTAAGCTCGATTATAACAAGTTGGATAGAAGGGATACTTTTCTATACAAAGCATTTGCCTCTTTATTCTGATGTTCCCCCGCCTCATTTAGATGTCCTTCCATATCGGTCATTAAATCAGCTAATTTCAGTGCCTTTTGTCTGTCAGAAATATTACTGCGAATGATATATTCGTACTTTGCATTGTATTCAGTTAGTGTCATTTAATCCGTCCTCCTATAGTACAAAGCCATTTAAGCTGTCCTCTATTTCTTCATCAGCAATTCCTATGTACTTCAAAGTTATTTCAGGGTGTGAATGGTTAAGAATCAATTGTAATTTAGCCACGTCTTTACTCTGTTTATAGTACCAGTATCCGAATGTTTTCCGCATGGTATGAGTTCCTACACTTTCAATGTCTACCATATCTGCGGCTTTATTAAGCTGTCTGTATGCTTGTATCTTGCTTATCGGCTTATCACCTTTGCGTGAAGGGAATAGCCATTCGCTATCAATGGTATCTATATAAGTTGCTAACTCATTAAATACATTGTTAAGTTGTATTGTTCTAGGCTTCTTTGTCTTGCCTTCCTTAATGATAATTTTCATCTGGCCTTTAATATCCTTTACCTTCAACGATAATAGATCAGACACACGTAAGCCAGTATTTATTCCTAAAAGGAACAATATGTAATCTCTTTCGCTGCAATGTCTTTTCAATGACCATTTCATATCATCTAATTTTTCCAATGATCTGATTGGTTGAACGTCAATTAAATGTTCTTTCGCCATTTTGCATCAGCTCTTTCATCCTGCTAGTAGAATCAATGATTTGAATGTATACTTTTATCTGATAGTTAAAGAATAACACTTGAACAGGCAAGAAGTCAAAAAAATTACCGTTTTGAAAGTAAACTTTTAACTATTTGTTTACATTGGGTGTGCCTTGATTAAATTATTGGTGACGAATCCGGTGCACAAAGGGGAAGCCCTAGTATAGTCTATTTGCTGCATACAGAACACTGAGATTAGCTTGTTTGGGTCATAACCAAACAGGTTTTTAGTATGAAAGGAAATCCACAGGAAAAAATGGAATAGAATAAAATAAAGGAAAAAATTTTCACCCCCATATCTTTTTCTCTTTCTAAAACGTTTATAGGATAGAGGGTGTTGAAGGAGTGAGAAAAATGATAAATAAGTTGAAAGAAGATATTTCTGAAGGAAAAGATAACGACATGATTTTGCGTGAAGTCTATCCTGAATTGCTTCGGTTTTGCCGATTCCTTACCCAAAATAATTGGGATGGCGATGATTTAGCACAGGATACGATACTGAAGGTAATGCAGGGCTATGGGAATAAAACGGAGGTAACAACGGCTTTATTGAAGACGATAGCCCGTCATTCCTGGATTGATACGATACGTAAAAGAAAAAAAGAATCCGTAGAGGATCTGAAGGACACCGAACAGCAGGGGGCAATTGGGGAAAATGCCTTTGAAACGGTTGAATATATTATAAAATCCCTTACCCCAAAACAAGCTGTGGTGTTCATATTAAAGGAAGGGTTCCTCTATCGATCTAAAGAAATCTCAGATTATTTGAACACGACGGAAACGGCTGTAAAGGCCATCTTGAATCGTGTGAAAAAGCGTTTTGACAAAGATGGCATTGATGAGCGTAAGTTGTCCTGTGCGGAAGATTGGCAAGATGATGAGGAACAGAGGCTGATGTCTCTGATGACGCAGGCTTTGAAGGTCCGAAATCCTGATATCCTCATTAGAAGTATTCCATCTTTCAAATCCCTGAACAGTGAATCAATGATTCCTAAACTGATGAATCGTTCGATGCACTCCAAAGCATGCTTCACTCCTTCAAACACTCTCTCAATGGCTGCATAGCCAATCATTTTGTTAGGAGGAAGAAGAGATATGACTACCATTCCATATGTAATTGAGCAATCCAGCAAGGGTGAGCGCTCATACGATATTTATTCCAGACTTCTAAAAGACAGAATCATCATGATTGGGGAAGAAATCACCGATCATTTAGCCAATAGTGTGGTTGCTCAATTGTTATTCTTGGCAGCAGATGCCCCTGATAAAGAAATTACCATCTTCATAAATAGTCCTGGGGGATCGACTAGTGCCGGTTTTGCTATTTATGATACGATGCAATATATTAAACCTGATATCCGGACTGTATGTACGGGTATGGCTGCATCATTCGGGGCAATGCTTTTATTGGCGGGTACGAAAGGAAAAAGGTGCGCTTTGCCGAATAGTGAAATTATGCTTCATCAACCTCTTGGAGGGGCAAGGGGGCAAGCTACGGAAATTGAAATTTCTGCCCGAAGGATTTTGAAACTGAAGGATCATATCAATCAGATCATCTCGGAAAGGACTGGGCAGCCTATCGAAAAGGTGGCGAAGGATACTGATCGTGATTATTTTTTAAGCGCAAATGAGGCGAAGGAATACGGTATTATTGATGAGATAATCGTTCAGGGGAATTAATTCATAAAAAGGCTACTTGAATTTTGAACTTTCTCCCATTAAGTGGAGAGTTTTGTAAAAAGACCTAATTAAAAAATGACATCAGTAATGGATGAGGTTGCAGACAAAAATAAGCTGAAATATGGAATGAAGAGAAACAATCGATATAAATTTATCGGCTGTTTCTCTTTTTTTATCTATTCACTGATGTGATTACATTCATAGTGGTAAACAAAATACAATTATACGAATTAAGGTCTGGTTGTATGGTTATTAAGATGGGAACAACAAAGAAATATCTTTAATATAGTGCCAATATGAGTTGAGAAAAACACCATCTAAAAGTCGTAAATTGAGGTTAAACGAATTTAGCTGACTGTATTATTGGATAAGATAGGTTGATTTCCTTTATGATAGGGAGGCATATTAACTTAGTAAAGTCGAATTAGAATATTAAGACTTGAAAAATATAGTAGGAAGTAACGATATGTAATAACTCAATCAAAGGAAGTGCAGTAAGAATGAATCTCGATAAAACAGCAATCACTAAAATTCGTACAGGTCCCATGTTTGCGGTGATGTTGGCTGGTGCTCTCGTCGCTTTCTTGAATCAGACTCTAATCAATATCGCATTGCCTCAATTGATGAATCATTTTGAAATATCGGCTGCAACAGCTAATTGGCTGACAACTATCTTTTTGTTGGTCAATGGGATTGTCATCCCGATCACAGCTTTCTTGATGGAAAGGTTTAACACAAGACAATTATATCTAACTTCGATGGGACTCTTTGCTTTAGGAACTTTTTTATGTGGAATTGCACCTAGCTTCTCCGTCTTATTGATCGGACGTGTGGTTCAAGCTGCAGGTGCAGGGATTTTATTCCCTTTGATTACAAATGTGATTTTCACTTTATTTCCTCCTAATAGACGTGGTTTTGCGATGGGGATATTTGGAATTGCGATGAATTTCGCCCCAGCCGTAGGACCAACGTTATCAGGATGGATTGTACAAAACTATTCCTGGAGAGTTCTGTTTTTTATCATTTTCCCATTTGCACTTCTTGACTTTCTTTTTGCAATTTTTATCATTAAAAATGTAGGGGAAACTAGCCGACCCAAACTCGATAAAATGGGTGTAATTCTATCCACTATCGGATTTGGAGGAGTTCTATACGGATTTGCTACAGGCGGTACTAAGGGGTGGGGCAGTTTAGAAGTCCTTATAATGTTCCTTGTTGGCGGAATCAGTATAGTATTATTTGTCTGGAGACAATTTACCGTAAGGCATCCTATTTTGGAATTTCGAATTTTTCGTTATCGGATGTTCACATTAACTACGATTATCAACGTCATCGCGACTATGGGTATGTTCTCTGGAATGATATTAATGCCAATCTATATGCAGAATATCCGTGGCTTTACTCCCTTGGAATCTGGCCTCATGCTATTGCCTGGAGGTATTGTAATGGGGATTATGTCTCCTATCACAGGTAAGCTGTTTGATCGGTTTGGGGCGAGATGGCTAGCGGTAAGCGGACTTGCTATTACTATTATTACAACCTATCTTTTAACACGGCTTGAAACAGATACGTCTTATTCTTATGTGGTATGGGTATATACTATTAGAATGTTTGGTATGTCGATACTGATGATGCCTATCTTTACAGCTGGATTAAATGAATTGGCACTTAGCTTAAATAAATACGGAACAGCAATGGTTAATACGTTGAGAATGGTTGCAGGTGCTGTCGGCATGGCATTCTTTGTGTCAGTTATGACAAATCAGGGAACGAAACATGTACAGGGAATTTTAACACAAAATCATATCTCACCAGAAAATAAAACCCAAATGGCAATGGCCATTAAACAAGGAAGTGTAATGGGGGTAGATGATGCATTTATGATAGCTACATGGTTAACCATAGTTGCGTTCATACTGGCCTTTTACATACGGCGAACTTCACCACAAGAAGATACCATCACCAATCGATTATCAAAAAAACAAGTTTGAATAAACAAGGCAAAGTTAGTGAGTATCACATCTAGTTCCCTAGGTACAATAAATCCTTTCATTATAAACGGACTTGCCTTAAGATGACATATAAATACCAGAATAAGGGACACTTTTTATGAGTGTCCCTTTTCATTTCAGACAGAAAGTTTTATTTCTTAATAAGTAGTCTACTGGATTCGTTGTCTTTATTTACAGGAACATCTTTTCCTACTGTGACACGGCGAACAACGCGATGTTGGCTCTCATAGTCTGCAATAGCATAATGCTGCGTGGCTAAGTTATCCCAAATAACAACATCCCCTTCGCTCCATTGCCAACGTACGGTATTTTCTAAGCGGGTAACGTATGAATCGAAGATACTCAATAATCGTTCAGATTCACTTGTTGTATATCCTTCAACTCTTCCCGCAAAGCCACCTAATAACAAATGCTTTTTCCCAGTTTCTGAGTGCACATGAACGACTGGATGTCTCGTTTTATAAATTGTCGATTCAAATACATCACGATATTTCTTTTTAATCTCATCATTGATATTTTCGGTTGGTTTGAATTGAGCGTAATCGTATTCATTTGTATGGATGGCCCATAGTTCGTCTGCTAATTTTTTCAATCCTTCTGGAAGATCTTCATATGCTTTATTCGTATTTGCCCAAACTGTATCTCCACCCACTTTAGGAATGGTTACGCCTCTTAAAACAGAGTATTTAGGAACTTCTGGAACGAAAGTAACATCAGTGTGCCAATGGTTTGCTTTAGCACCTTGTTCAGAATCAAGTTCGAAGATATAGTTTGTATTGTCTTTGACCGGTACTGTAGGATGTGCATAAGGCTCACCTAGTAGTTTGGCAAATGCTTCTTGACTAGCATCGTCCAAATGATTTTGACCTTTGAAGAATACGACTTTATAATCGTTTAGCGCTTGTTTGATTTCACTGAAAATAGCTAAATCCAAGTCTCCGCTTAATTGGACTCCTTGAATTTCCGCTCCAATTCTTCCTGCTACTGGTACCACTTTTAATTGTTGTGTTTTAGTTTCCGTCATAATCAATCTCCTCCTGAATGGTATGTTTTTTTATTTTTTAAAGGCTTCATCAATGTATTCATTGTGGATCTGGTTTTTAAAATTAAACGATTTCTTGATATAACCCACACCAGCTAAAGTATCGATTGATTCTTGTTGTGCTTTGATGGCCTCTTCAGTAAAGAAGATATTTGGCTCTTCAGCCGTTATTATTTTCTTGACTGTGTCCACAGGCAATTTAGTTTCTTTAGAATAAATTTCAGATGCTTCATCTGGATTTTCAATTTGCCAATCGGCTGCTTTTTTATAAACCTTTAAATAGGCCTCTACAATTTCAGGATGTTCTTCGGCAAAACCCTTACGTGCAATGATTGCACCAGGAGCTAATATTTTTCCTTTTACTTTAAGTGCGACTGCATTTCCTTTTTCAATATTATTAAGATAATAAGGGTTCCATATGGCCCAAGCGTCCAATTGTTTGGTTTCAAAGGCGGCCTGGGCATCATCCGGTTGTAAATTGATGAGTTTAATATCATCAGTCGTTAAACCATGAGCTTTCAATGCCTTAATTAAATACACATGGCCCGTTGTCCCCGAGGCAACACCAACCGTTTTTCCCTTTAAGTCTTCAATCTGCTTTATGCTACTATCTGCTTGAGCTAGGATCCGGACAGAAGACTCACCCTGACCTGTTTGTGCAATCACTTCGAATGGTAGATTCTTATCAATTCCGGCAATTAGTGCACCATCCCCTAAAAAAGATAGGTCAACCCTGTTGGAAGCAAGGGATTCCAAAAGCGGGGGACCACTCGGGAATTCACTCCACTCGATTTGGGCATCCAGTTTAGAAAACTCTTCGTCGAACAATCCCTTTTCCTTTGCAATGACTAATGGCCCCATCTTGCCATTTAGGGCAATATGCACTTTTAGTGGATCACTTTTTCCGGAAGCTTTGCCGGCATCGGAATTACAGCCTGCTAATACTGCGATACTGATGATGGCAAGTAGTACTGCGGTTAACTGGCTACGATATTTCTTCATGAATTCCCTCCCTTTTTTTATTACACTTACCACATCTGGATAGTCAGATTAATGACAAAAAAGAGATTCAACGAAGAGTATGCCGGGGTTACTCTTCATTGAATCTCCGGTAGTCCAGTTGATTCACATGACTTTTATTGAATTGGCTCCTTTGTGAAGCGGATTGGTGTATGAATGCATCTTAACAGCTGTTAGAATAATCTGTCAATTATTTTTTTATAATTAATCCGATAAAATAAATTGGTATTAGGTGTTGATATTAAATAATCGATAAGTTAATATAAAATGAAATATTGAATCGACTAGTTAACTAGAGATTCAGCAAAGGGACATTATGTGTCTTCTTGCTGGATCTCTATTTTTTTTATTTGAGAAAGGGTGATGAGTATTGGTATCGACGTTAGAAATTAATCACGTAAGCAAGACATTTAAGAATGATAATGAAAGAGTCCATGTTTTGGATAACTTGGATCTAACCGTAAACAATGGTGAATTCGTTACCATCATTGGTCCGAGTGGTTGCGGGAAAAGCACTTTATTAAAGTTGATCGCAGGACTTGATTTAGACTTTGAAGGCGCGATTATTGTAGGCAATCAGGAGGTTAGTGGCCCTTCCAAAGACCGTGGTTTCATTTTTCAAGAGCACCGTTTATTTCCATGGTTAAACGTGGAGAAGAATATTTCAGGTAACCTTCCATTAAAAAAGCCAGAAATACGAAAAAGGGTGGATGATTTGATTTCACTTGTTAAACTTAAAGGATTTGAAAAGGCATATCCACGCCAATTATCCGGTGGAATGTCTCAGCGGGTCGCGATTGCCAGAGCCTTATTACGTAACCCTGAAGTTTTATTGTTAGATGAACCATTTGGTGCATTGGATGCTTTCACGCGAACACATCTTCAAGAAGCATTATTGGAAATATGGGAGAGGAATAAGACAACGATGGTGCTTGTCACCCATGATATTGATGAATCGATCTATTTATCGAAGAAAGTGGTCGTCATGGATGTAAAGCCTGGACGGATTAAAGGTATCGTTCCAATTGATTTACCTTATCCAAGAACTCGAACAAGCAAAGCGTTCCAAGAATTTAGGTCCGTTATTTTAAATCAACTAGATCATCATCCTGAAGAAAAGGAAGATTGGAGCATCTAATAAAATTTTTAAAAAGAAAGAAAGGATGAAGAAAATGTCTACACAGACCGTTGCTCAAAACAAGACGATTGTCATTAGGAAAACGACAAAACAATCCAAAATGGCCAAATCAGCATTTCGAGGATTATTCCTTCCTGTTGTAGTGTTGATTGCATGGCAATCATTAGGTTCAGTTGGAATCCTGCCTGCCCAATTATTCTCATCACCTTTATTGATCGTTACTACTTTTATTGATCTCGTTCAGTCAGGTGAAATGGCCATACATTTACAAATTAGTTTAACGCGGGCGCTTCTTGGCTTTGCATTAGGTGGTTTTTTAGGTTTATTGATCGGAGTCATTGTTGGTATGCAAAAAAAATCCGAGGAGTATTTAAACCCAAGCATTCAAATGTTACGAACAGTTCCTTTACTTGCCATTACACCTTTATTCATTATGTGGTTCGGATTTGGTGAATTATCTAAAGTACTGCTTATTGCGTTAGGTGCTTTTTTTCCTTTATATTTACAAACCTTTTTAGGACTTCGGAATGTGGATAAAAAACTATATGATGTTGCTCAAATCTTAGAATATAGCCGTCTGGAACAAATAACGAAGCTCATGATTCCTGCAGCTTTACCAAACATATTACTCGGTATCCGTTTAGCATTAAGTTCCGCATGGATGTGCTTGGTCGTCGCTGAATTATTAGGGGCAGATAAAGGGGTAGGCTTCATGATCCAAGATGCCCGTTCATTTATGCAAACTGACGTCGTATTCGTAGGTATCATCATTTTTGCTCTCGCTGGTAAAATCTCAGACTCTTTTGTCCGCTTTTTGGAAAATCATTTACTGAAATGGCAAGATAGCTTTAAAGCTTAATTGAAAAGGATGACCGCCCGTGATGGGAGGTCATCCTTTTTTTGTTTTGTTGGAGTTGCTGGAAGGTGTTGTTTTTTATTCTTTTTCTTTATATAAAGGTAAAAAAATAGTGAAGGATGTTCCTTTATTCAATTGGCTTTTAACTATAATTTCTCCCTTGTATTTTTGGGCGATATTATAGCAAACAGTTAAGCCGATACCGGTACCTCTTTCTTTAAGTGAATAAAACGGCGTGCCTAGTATTTCAAGCTGTTCCTTAGAAAGTCCTATACCTGTATCCGTGATTTTTATTTTTGCCATATTTCGTTCTTGTTCTGTTTCTACAGTGATAAATCCGGGATTGTTCATTGATTCAATCCCGTTTTTAATAATATTTACTAATACTTGTTTAAGTTCAATCGGATTCATTTTGATGTATAGTTCTCCGCTAAATTTAAGTAGAAAGCCTACATTACAATTATTAGCAAAACTAGTTAATAGATCAGAGATTTTCTGAATTTCATGATTCAAATGAATAACCTGGATATTTCCTGATTGTGGTTTTGCTAATGATAAATAGTCATTAATTATTACCTGTGTATATTCAAGTTCTGTAAGCATGGTTTGTACATAAAATTTTTCTGTTTCGTTCAGTTCTTTTTCTTGATCTAATAATTGGGCAAATCCTTTTACGACTGTAATGGGGTTCCTTATTTCATGCGCAATGGTAGCGGCTAGCTGACCGACTGAATTTAATTGTTTAGCTTGTTGAATTTCTTTATGAAATGCATTTGTGGATTGCATTCTATTGTTTGTTCCTATAAATACAAATACTAATATTATTTGTATAGCTATAAAATTCAATGTATTACCAAAACTATCTAATGCGACATACTCGTACGTATACTGAAGATTTGTATGCGAAATAACTAAGATAAAAGTAGGTCCAAGTATGATATTTAAAGAAGCGACAATATAAAACCCTATTTTATCAAAGAGAAAAATGGGGATTAAGGGTGCTATTGCGAATAAAGACAACATAATTGCAGTATCTGGGAATACCCAAAATTTAATATATAAATAAACAGTAATTAAGAAAATGAACAGGGTTTTATATAAATTAGTTTCTTTTTTTACGAAAAATAACAAAGAAAGAATGATTCCAGATATCAAAATGACCTGTAAAGACATATCGTAAGGATTAGCTTTCCAACTTATTGGAGATACAGAAATTCCAACTAATAGTAAAAAGGATATCATTGCCATAAATGCCTTAAGTATAAATCGGTGTTTGTTTTGATAATACTGATAGTTTTTTAACATAATTCCCCTTGATTTTAATATTCTGTTTTTTTTAATAGTAATCTTTTACTAGTTTTTTGTAAATCAAAAAAACATAGATTTTGATATCTCATTTTACAAAGCTTTAAATTGGGAAGCAAATTAAGTAAAATAAGTCTAAAGGAACTGGATAGTGCATTCAAAATAGGTGAAACGAACTAAGTGATTTTTATCAGTATGCTGTTTTATGGGTTTCTTTCCTTATTTTTATAGAGGTGTAGTTTCTTTACACTATATTAGTTGTAGCTTTACATTTCCCTTCTAAAATGAAAGTAAGAATAGAAGGGAGAGAGGGAAATTGAAAACTAGTATAAAGAAATTAGGTCTATGTATTATGAGCGTAGGATTTATATTACAGGCTACATCGTTGGATGCTTCAGCTGCTTCAGCAAAAGAAAATCACTCAAACTCATCAATTTATGAGAAGAAAATTGTGAATATCGCGCATCGCGGTGCTTCTGGTTATGCTCCTGAACATACCATTCCCGCTTATCAATTGGGAGAACAAATGAAGGGTGACTACATAGAAATCGATCTCCAGATGACTAAGGACGGAAGATTAATAGCGATGCATGATGAAAAGGTGGATCGCACAACAAATGGTACAGGTCTGGTGAAAGATTTAACACTAGCAGAAATAAAAAAACTGGATGCCGGCTCTTGGTTCAATGAAAAATATCCGCAATTTGCAAAAACGAAATATAAAGGGTTAGTGGTTCCAACTCTTGAAGAGGTCTTTAAAAAATTTGGCAGACAGGCAAATTATTATATTGAGACTAAGTCTCCAGAGGTATATCCAGGAATGGAAAAAGAACTTCTAGAGGTTCTGAAAGATTATAAGATGGTAGATTCAAAGGGACGTACCAAAAATGTACTTATACAATCGTTCAGCAAAGAAAGTCTGTTGAAGGTTCATGACATGAATCCAAAGTTGCCACTGGTTCAACTTTTCTCTTATAAGAATCAGGCAACTATTTCTGATAAAGAATTGGAATCTATTAAGGAATATGCCATTGGAGTTGGTCCGAACTTCACTAAGATAGATGGACAATACGTGAAAATGGTCAGAAATCATGGTCTTCAATTTCATCCGTATACAGTAAATGAAAGAGCTGATATGAAAAAAGCTTTAGAATGGGGAGCAACGGGATTGTTTACAAATTACCCTGATGTATTTAATGAGGTAATAAAAGAGTATAAAAAAGAAAAACACAATCAGATTATGAGTAAATGAAGAATAGATTGAGAAGATCTATATAAGCTTATTAGGAATCATCAACTAAATAAAGGTATCCATAAGTAAGCTTCGATTCTTCGGGGCTTTTTTTGTATCTCGTTTTTTGAATTTAAACCTAATCCGAAACTTCAGAAGAAGGATGATATTATCGTACGTGTGACATCGACGGCAATTTGCGCGTCAGATCTTCATAGTATTATGATATAGAGAAGTATAATATGTGTTTTAAAAAAAGAAAGGCCGATAAATGATCTTGAATAAGAGTGTTTGATAAGAAAATGATACAATTTATTATATAATAATATTGATAAAGGGAGGTAGGTCTGATGGTATATAATTCGGCGGCTGAACTTTGTGAAGGGTTTGAGGCAGTATATCAGCCTATTCAAGTTCAGTTAACGATTGAGATTGTTGATAAGAGATTAGGGCCTGTAAAGGCTGAAGCAGAGATTGCCATCAAGCCTGTTGAGTCAAAGGGGTTTTTAGAGGTGTTGGTGGAGGATCTGGAATCGGAGCATATTTTTGCTGATGAAAATGGCAGCATATACGGAAGCTTTGGAATTGATCAGAGCATCCAAATTTATGATGAAGTTCTAGACATTATTCCGTTAGATGATCTAATCGGAAAAGAAAATTGGAAAGTGACTGTCGATTCATTTATCGCGGAAGAAAAGCTAAAAGGACAGCTGGAAAAGGTACTGAATAATTACCAATTTAGTGATATGAGCGGTAAATATAAATTTAGAAAAATATGTACGATTACGGAACTCCAATTTTTGAAGTGAAAAAAATAGAGAAGGTAAAAGCCTTCTCTATTTTCATTATTATTCTTGGATCATTTTAAATCTGTTCTGGTTAGCTTTTCTTCGTATTCGGCCTCATCTAACCCTATTCACTCCTTATTCTCGTCCTTTAACTAAGAGCTTCTTCGAATTATGTTTAAATCAGACAAAAGTAAGTTCGGCATTGGTTAAAAACATATTCCCATCAAATATCTATTATTAAAAAATCCACTTTTTTGAATGCGATGGTAAGTATGCATGAAATCGCATCGGATTGTGAAATATGGTTCTATATTTTTCATCATTTGTTAGATATATTGAATTAAAGGGTACTAAAAAAGCACAGGAGTTAGCCCCTGTGCAACGAAATTATTTATAAACCTTACTTGGGATTTTTACGGCAGGATGGCCAGCGGCATAAGGAGCCACTTCATATTCTTGGAATACGAGATAGATCCCCCCGTTTGTATAATAGAACTGTGAATCCTTATTGACGGGAACATCGCTCTGTTTTTTCACATAAAAACTATCTCTTTTCCTCATGTAGTCATAAGCATATTTCTGCACCTTCGTATATTTCACTTTGGATGTGAGGATTTCACTGATTTTCACCTGTTTACCGGAAGATTCTTTGAAATTATAGGATGTTGTGTATCCCATTCCATGAGCTCCACCGCTATAGTAGTAATCGTCAATAAGAATGCTTAGCTTTCCATCTTGGTTGAATTTCACTTTATACGAAATACTGTAACTATACTGACAAGAGTATGGGGATTCTTTGCACCATTCCTCATTTTTATCTTTTTCCCTATCCTTTTTGGCTTGCAGATAAGAGGAATAGGCGTCCTTGGCATGCTTAGTTAACACCTGATTAATTTTATCCTGAGCTGCTTTACTTTTAAGTCCTGATACTTGCGGATACGACAAGTCACTGATATTTTTATATTTTTTCTTGGTTATCTTCACATTGCTGAATTTTAAATATTTTGTAGATACATAGGCTTTTTTTCCATTGTACCGAATTTCCGACCAGCCGGATTTTGTTTTCGAATAAACGGTTACGGCTTTCCCTTTCTCCAACGATTCTACTTTTTTATAGCTGGTGCTGGGGCCACTTCTAACAGTTAAAGGGGAACCCTTCGTATTTACCGTGGCATTTTCTGTAGTGGTCGCTGAGACTGAGTCGATTTTTATCAGTAAAAAAGAGATGCATGTAAAAGTTAATGCGACAGCAAGGACAATCTTAGTGAAATTCTTGAATAGCATTCAATTACCACCTTTGTATAATTTTTACATTATCTATTATATAAGTAGGTGGATCAATTAGAAAGTGAATTTTTTATTTCAAAAGTTAAAGAGGAGAAAAAAATGAAAATTGGTTTAGTACGACACTTTAAGGTGGCACATGAATTCCCAACTGGAAAATATGTGACGGCGGATGATATGAATCAATGGTTTAAGGATTATGATGCAGCAGATATTATTTATGGGACAACTTTATTGGACGATGTGGAATGGAAGAGATGTTATTGCAGCGATATGTCGAGAGCAGTGAAGACGGCTGAGCATATCTATCCTGGTGAGGTTAATCAGATGGAGGAACTTCGGGAAATACCATCTCCACCTCTTAACGGGAAGGTGAAGCTGCCATTCATACTTTGGGCCATTTGGATTCGCTGTTGCTCGGTAGTTAACAAGCAGACGAGAGCGGAGATTAAGATTGCTGAGAAACGGATCAATAAAGTATTGGACGAGCTTCTCGCAAAAGGAGAGCAGGATGTTTTGATTGTGAGTCATGCTGCTCTCATGGTATATATGAGGAAAGAGCTGATCCGACGGGGATTCGCAGGTCCAAAGTTTAAGATTGCTAGTAATGGAAAGTTGTATGTGTTCGAAAGAAAATAAGGAAAAACTCGCATGTGAACTTTTTTAAGTTTTCATGAGCAAATAGGGTAAGCCTTTTGATATTTCAAAGAAAGATGAAGGCATTTTACCGATAGTTATTCTTTTTCTAATGGTTGTGGTTTATTATTGTAATAGTGTAATTTTTTCGAATTCAATGGTAGGGAAAAGAGGGTGAGCATTTTGGTAAAGGCAGTTTTTTTTGATTTAGATGATACGTTACTTTGGGATCAGAAGAGTGTGAAAGAGGCTTTTATAGCGACATGCGAATTGGCAAAGGCGAAATATGATTTGAATGTTGACGAGTTTGAGGAAGCGGTACGGAAAGAAGCACGTGAGCTTTATTCTTCTTATGATACATATGAATTTACGCAAATGATCGGTATCAACCCGTTTGAAGGACTTTGGGGTAATTTTCAAGATGATCATGATGAATTCCGTAAGATGGCCGAGATTGTACCAGCTTATCGGAAAGAGGCATGGACAAGAGGCTTGAAGGCATTAGGGATAGATGACCCGGCATTTGGTCTTGAGCTAGCAGAACGTTTCCCTGCTGAGAGACGGAAAAAACCATTTATTTATGAAGAAACATTCCAGGTGTTAGATGAGTTAAAAGGGAAGTACAAATTGTTATTGCTGACGAATGGTTCGCCTGAGCTTCAAAATACGAAGCTTGAAATCACGCCTGAGTTAGTTCCTTATTTCGATCAAATCGTTATTTCCGGCGCGTTTGGACGTGGGAAACCGGATGCTTCTATTTTCGAGCATGCATTAGAAATCATGGAGCTTGATAAGCATGAAGTATTAATGGTCGGCGACAATTTAATGACGGATATCCTTGGTGCATCACGTGCAGGCATTAAATCGGTTTGGATAAACCGTCATGATAAGGAACGGAATGAAGTCATCCCTAATTATGAAATTACGCATTTAGAGGAGCTTTTTCCTATCCTTGAGAGTCTAAATAAATAACGGATATATCCCCTTCAAGTAGTAAGTTCAAAAAAACTTAACTTGGAGGGGATTTTATTTAATTCAAAACATGGCATTAAAATAATAGGTCTTTGAATTTATTTACAAACCAAAATGGATGGTATATAGTTACCATGTAATAATTAATATTATTCAGACTAGGGGTGTCCAATAAAAGTTGGGCTGAGAGAGAAGCGCGTTAAAGCTTCTTAACCCTCAGGACCTGATCTGGTTCATACCAGCGTGGGGAAGTTAGAATCTACTATTCAATGACATGTAATTTGGTCATTTCTGTAGTCATACTAACTTTAGCCGGGTCTTAAATATGAGACCTGGCTTTTTCGTGCGAAAATGGATTGGATTTTGTCCTTTTTAATCTAACTTAAAAAGGAGAAATGAAATCATGAGTAATTCAGTAAATGACATGAACGTTTCAATTATGTCCAATTTTGCAGGAAGTAAAAAAGTTTATGTAGAGGGGTCTAGACCTGATATAAAAGTTCCTATGCGTGAAATTAAACTAAGTCCCACAACAGGAGCATTTGGTGAAGAGGAAAATTTACCTCTACGCGTATATGATACTAGCGGTTTCTATACGGATTCTGAGTATTCTATTGATATTCGTAAAGGTCTTGACCCTATTAGACGCAACTGGGTTCTTGAACGGGAAGACGTTGAAGAGTATGTGGGGCGTAAAATAAAACCAGAAGATAATGGGTATAAAAAAGTTGAGTCTCATTCCAAAGCAGAAGTTTTTCCGGGATTGATAAGAAATCCTTTGCGTGCAAAGAAGGGGAGAAACATAACCCAACTCCATTATGCTCGTAAAGGTATCATTACCCCAGAAATGGAGTTTATTTCGATTAGAGAAAGTGTTTCCGCTGAGTTTGTACGAGATGAAGTAGCTAGCGGGCGGGCCATTATACCGGCTAATATTAACCATCCTGAAAGTGAGCCGATGATTATCGGACGTAATTTTCATGTGAAAATAAATGCGAATATTGGGAATTCAGCGGTTAGTTCATCCATCGAAAATGAAGTAGAAAAAATGACTTGGGCCACTCGCTGGGGAGCCGATAACATCATGGATCTCTCTACCGGAAAAAATATACACACAACCCGTGAATGGATTATTAGAAATTCGCCTGTACCTGTTGGAACAGTACCGATTTATCAAGCGCTTGAAAAAGTAGATGGAGTCGCTGAAAATTTAACATGGGAGGTTTTTCGGGATACTTTAATTGAGCAGGCTGAGCAAGGTGTTGATTACTTTACCATACATGCTGGTGTGCTTCTGCGATATATCCCATTAACAGCAAAGCGGATGACGGGAATTGTTTCCCGTGGGGGTTCTATTATGGCTCAATGGTGTCTGGCTCATCATGAAGAAAGCTTCCTCTATACTCATTTTGAAGAAATCTGTGAAATCATGAAAGCATATGATGTATCTTTCTCATTAGGAGATGGACTTCGTCCTGGATCTATTGCAGATGCAAACGACGAGGCGCAATTTGCGGAATTGGAAACATTGGGTGAACTAACAAAGATTGCTTGGAAACATGATGTACAAGTTATGGTTGAGGGGCCCGGTCACGTTCCAATGCATTTAATTAAAGAAAATATGGATAAGCAACTGGAAGTTTGTCAAGAAGCCCCATTCTATACATTGGGACCCCTAACAACTGATATAGCTCCTGGCTACGATCATATTACTTCTGCGATTGGGGCTGCCATGATTGGCTGGTTTGGAACTGCGATGCTTTGTTATGTGACACCGAAAGAGCACCTTGGTCTTCCAAATAAAGAGGATGTTCGAATAGGGGTTATTACGTATAAAATTGCAGCCCATGCCGCTGACCTAGCAAAAGGCCATCCAAATGCTCAAAAACGAGATGATGCCCTTTCAAAAGCAAGATTCGAATTTCGTTGGAGAGATCAGTTTAATCTATCGCTCGATCCTGAAAGAGCCGTTGAATATCACGATGAAACTCTGCCTGCTGAGGGTGCCAAAACAGCTCACTTTTGTTCAATGTGCGGTCCTAAATTCTGCAGCATGAGAATCTCACAAGATATTCGTGATTTAGCTAAAGAAAAAGGGCTTGGTTTTGAGTCTGTAATTGATGAAGGCTTGAAAGAAAAAGCGAATGAATTTAGAAACACAGACGGAAAAATCTATCAATAATATGGACGAAAAGGAGAATTCGATGAATCGAGTAATCCAGATTAAAGTTGAAATAAAACAGTTGGAAAATCAGCTGGATCAGCTTAAAAAAGAGCTGAGTATTTTTCGGGAAAATTGTAATCATGAATTTGTAAAAAATGATTATTTACAAGAATGCACAAAGTGCCACTTAATTGAGAGTCTGCAATGGTAGGGATTTCTCGATTAAATAACTTTGGATTCTTGGTATTCTAGTAAGTAGAAAAATTGCAAATCAATAAGACTTTAATGCTCCTTGGGATTATTCAGTTTTATAAGTATTAAGGAGAAAAAGGACTAACCATCCTTTTTCCTTATTTTTCATAAGCACCGAATCAGACTTTGAGAAAGTTCCATAGATACCCTCGGCATTACCTTTCTCTTTTATAAGTATAAGTTACCCCAGGTATTTTTCTTTATCCTATATGTCCCTCATTTCTTCGGATCATGTTAGTCATAAAAACCAGTGTATAAAGGAACGTGGCTTTATTAGGTTTTCATGGAAGGGTTTTGCACGGATATTCTTGTTTTGTTTTAACATACTAAGCTTGTCCACATCATAAAACAAGGAGGGAATTTACATGATGCAAAATCAACAAGGTCAAACACACGAGAATATGCAAACAGGTGCTATACCCCCACAAATGAATCACGGTGGTCACGAAGTATTCGATGTACATGAAGTGTTGTCGGGAACGATTGGTACTTTAAACACTTATATGCTTTTGCGTCAGCATGTACAGGATCAGGAATTACTGGACATTCTGGATCGTCAATATCAGTTCATCCAAGATGAATATAACCTTTCATTAGAGTGCTTTCAATCTGGCCAGGACCCATCCAAACGAACACAGAGTTACAACATGAATCAAGGTAACGATTTTATATATGGATTGACACCAACTCAGCCAAAGAAACCTTTGCAATCCGTATCGGAAATTACGGATGAATGCATTTCAGGCTTGATGCTTGGGGCAGTGAAGTCTGCTGCTTCTTTAAAAGCAATGTCTGCACTTGAAATTACAAACCCAGTTGTGCGTCGCGTATTTGCAGCTTCTGTTCCGAACTGCATTGAAATGGCATATGAGATTTCGATATATCAAAACAAACATCATTACTACCAAGTTCCACAGCTTGCACAGCAGGATATGCAACAAATGTTGAATTCATATTCACCCGCACAAGGAAATAACAACGTAAGCCATTAATTAAAAAACAAACAAAATCTAAAAAAACTAGCAAATTTATTCCGACCAGTTAGATAACTATAGCAATTTATTAAGGGATAGGACTAAGCACCGTAAGTCCTATCCCTTCAATAATATTAACCAGTGTTGTTTCCTTATTATTGTTTCATCTGATTTATTTCCTGAACACAATTTTGGACAAGAGTTACAGCCTGGCTCATAGTTGCTCCTCCACCAAATGCTGCCGTCACTCCGATTGCTTCCAGGATTTCTTGTTCTGAACACCCTTGATCAAGGCATCCTTTAGTATGGTAGATAATACAGTATTCATCTTGAGAATATAAGCTTATGCCTAAAGCGATAAGCTGTTTCTCTTTCTTAGATAATAGACCTTCTTTAAAGCATTCTTCCGTAAAGGAATTGAATTTCTCAGCGAGCTCAGGCATTTTATCCGTAAAAATACCAATACCAGCTTTATAATCGTGAAGAGTAATTTCTGTAGTGTTTTTTGCTTCAAATTCCATATCCCATTCAACTCCATCCATAATAATCTTTCATCAAAAATTAGTATGAACTAAACAAGAAATGATTAATCAAAAACGATGGAGTTATTGTGAATGAATAGCCTGTTAGATCACGTGTAGATGCACTAATACATATACATAAGGATATTCTGTTGCATCGCCACATACAGCTCATTTGTATAGAGCATCCATAGACCGCAAGGCACTCCAGAATAGTTGAAGACTAAAATATGGACAAAGTATAATGAAATATGTAAAGAGTTAAGATACCTTTTTGCAGTGTCTAACTTAAGGGGGGAAATCGTAATGAATGAACTGAACGCATTATTCCGAAAAAGAATAGGGCTGCTGGAACATGAAAAAGTGACTTTTGAAAAATTAGATGAAATTCTTGAAAAGACAGCGAAAACAATTCCCTTTGAAAACTTATCCATCATGGCATCTCATCTTAGTGACATCAACAAAGAAAATATCATGAACAAAGTTCTTGTGAGAAACGAGGGGGGACTTTGTTATGAATTGAATACGGCGCTTTATTTTTTCCTAGTGGAAAATGACTTTGACGTTTTCTTAGTTCGCGGCGTAATTTACAATCAAGGGTGGATGACCATAGGTAGAACCCATGTCGCCATTCTATTAAATCATGAAGGTCAAACTTATTTAGTCGATACGGGATTTGGAGGGAATTTACCTTTAAAACCAGTACCGTTTAACGGAGAAACCGTTATTTCTCAAAATGGTGAATTTCGAATTAAAAAGGAATGTAACGAACATGGAGATTATATTTTTGAATTAAAGCTGAAACATAAAGATCCCGATTGGAAAATTGGGTATGCTTTCGATTCTTCAAAGACCGTAGAAAATGTTGTGGAACTGAATGAGATTCAAACTATCATCAGGGAAAACCCAAAATCACCTTTTAACAAACATCCTTTAATCACTCGACTTACAAATAGCGGGAACATCACTTTAACCGATACATCCTTTACGCAGTGGGACGACGGGAAAGTGACAAAAGAAGAAATAGATAGCACACGATTCAAAGAGATAATGAAACAGTATTTTGATAGATAAGAGATAACGAAAGAAAGTTGCCCTCCCTCAGGCTGTCGAGAAACCTTTGACAGCCTTTTTTATGTTCCTTAACCTAGACATTGAATTTGTTAGGGTGCATACGGGAACCATTACTGTACGACCTTGAAGGAAGGAGACAATCTGATTTTGTTATCCTTATTAAATGCAGGACAATCACCCTTCCTTGTCGAACTAAGTACAAGAGAAGAGGCTGATGAAAATGAGTAATGCAAAATACAAATTTTATTATGTGAATGGGGAAACAGAGGAGTTAGAGACGAATGAACCCTATACTGATGAAGCCAATAGTATTCTGAATCTGCAGTTAATTCAAAATGCGACATGGTTACAAGCAGGTGGGAAGCATATCAACTTAGCTAATGTAATTAGTATCGAATTTGCAGGAGACCAAGATAAACGTAAATTAGAGCAAATTAAGTTTAGGCCTAATAAATAAAGCACCCAATACGGGTGTTTTTTTTTATCATTTGTTATAGTTTTAATTGAATAGGTGAAAAGGGAGGGATTCAAAATGGAGAAGAAAAATCGATTAGTTTTTACTAGATCAAACGCTGGTACTAAACGGAAATTCGATGAGGCTATTACAATTCTGGAATATAGCGTAATGCTTGTTGAACTCTTCGACTTAAAAGAATTTAATAATGTTATTGCCGGGCAGTTAAGACTAATTCTATGTGAGAACAAATATACACGAATAAAGAGGGAAAAAGTCACCATTGATAACTCCTTAATAAAGAAAATCAATCCTAACCCGAAATTGTATCCCGTTAAAGATTTCATTGAAATAAGCAAAGAAGGCAATACAGAAATACCCGAAGAACTTTTCGATTACACTAAGCCGAGGATTGATTTAAATATTTGGCGAAATCAAGTAATCTATAAAAGTAGTTTAGGGGGCATTCTCCAGGAAATTACAATCTTAGATTTTATTAAGGAGTCTGCTCAAAAGAGTGGTGGTGCTCACGTGGAATCAAGTCTTCCTGAAAAGTCTTTTATGGTGGACGAGCATGCCGAAAGTATTTTAAGGTGTATAGCAAGAGGATTATTTAGGTCTATTGGTAGAGATTTTGAAGAACATTCTTCTATGAACCTTACACATATAATAAAGAAAATTGAAGAATCAAAAGCCTCCGAATAGTTTCTTTATTGTAAAAAAGGGGGGGATTTACCCTTACTTCATGACATGACAATCACATTGCCTGAAGATTGAGTAAAAAGCATTTAGGGGAAGATATAACAGAAGGCTGAGTAAAGGTAAGTTCTTTATGTAATGAGTAGAAGAAATTATCCAATTAAGTCTTCAATTGTAGCAGGTTAGGATAACAATAAAAGACGATTTTTCCACCTAGAGTAGGAAAAGTCGTCTTTTTATTTGTTTATAGGTCAGGAGATAAACCGGAATAAACCCACTAAATGAAAAAACAGTATGAAAGGCACTATTTTTTTGTCCTGAGCGTACTCCACAATTTCTGCATATTTAATTGGTACGATGTATTCAAATGTTAAAGGAGGATTTATTACATGCTGAAAAAAAGAATAAAAATGCCCATCATTTTATCATTATGTGCAGCCCTTTTCTTAGTATTGGGTGCATGCTCCAACACTAATGATGAAAGTAAAGAAAATAAGGAAGACAAGGATCATAGTAATATGGACATGAACCATTCTAGTTCAGGTGATGTTCCTAAAGGTTTAAAAGTAGCTGAAAGTCCAACCTATGAAGTCGGAAGTCAAGCGATTATAGAATCAGATCACATGGAAAGTATGAAGGGTGCGAAAGCAACAATTGTTGGTGCCTATGATACTACCGCTTATGCTATTTCGTATACTCCTTCAAATGGTGGAGACAAAGTGGAAAATCATAAATGGGTTATTCAAGAAGAGCTTAAAGATGCTGGCGAGAAAACGTTAGAACCTGGAGCAGAAGTTACAGTAGATGCATCCCATATGGAGGGGATGGATGGTGCAACCGCTGAAATTGATTTTGCTGAAGAAACGACTGTGTATATGGTTGATTTCACTCCGACTAATGGTGGAGAAGAAGTTAAAAACCATAAATGGGTAACAGAAAGTGAATTAACATCGGCTGAATAATGTTGAAACAACAAATTTTTACGTTCAAATCAAAGGTTAGCCAGTTCTTACTGGTTAACCTTTTTTATCATTTCCCGCCGGAAGACTCCCTTTTCAAGCATGTGAAGGGCGAGAGCCCAACGATAAGGGGGAGATGAATGGCGGTTTGGCATAAGCCAAAGTAATCTTTTGACAAACATACGTTCGGTGGTTAATAATAACTATAAGGGGGTGAAACCAATGGTCGTAAACAAAGCTTATAAATTTCGAATCTATCCAACTAAAGAACAACTAGTTCTAATCAATAAAACGATCGGCTGTTCCCGTTTTGTCTATAACTTCTTTTTAGGCAAACAAAAGGAGAAAGATGCCTACTGGTATATCTGTGAAGAAATGAAGCAGAACGGCCAATTACCCTCTAATGAAAGGAAAGGTTCTTTTCTGAATAAATACGCAACAATCAAAGAACTTCCAGCTTTAAAGAAAGAGTATTATTTCCTGAAAGAAGTAGACAGTATTGCCTTACAGAAATCGGTGGAAAATTTAGCAGATTCCTATAGTCGATATTATAAAAAGCAAAACAAGTCACCACGCTTCAAATCGAAAAAGAATCCTATCCAGTCCTATACGACTAAACATACGAATGGGAATATTGGAATTGTTGGAAAAAAAATCAAATTGCCAAAACTCGGTCTAGTTCGTTTTGCTAAAAGCCGCGAAGTCGAAGGGCGAATCATCAATGCCACAATCAGGCGGAACCCTTCGGGTAAATATTTCATTTCCGTTTTAGCGGAAACCCATGTACAAGAACTTCCTAAAACGAATCGTTCGTGCGGTGTAGATGTTGGTTTGAAGAATTTTGCTATTCTTTCAGATGGTACGGTCTATCAAAACCCAAAATTCTTCCGGACGGTCGAAAAGAAATTGGCCAAAGCACAACGGATTCTTTCAAGGCGACAAGAAATAGCCTTGAATCAAAATAAACCATTGGCTGAAGCTAAAAACTATCAAAAACAAAAACGAAAAGTGGCTATCCTACACGAAAAAATTTCAAATGCCCGAATGGATTACTTACATAAAGTTTCTACCAAAATCATCAAAAACCACGATGTGATTGGAATGGAAGACTTGCAAGTGTCGAATATGATGAAAAATCAAAAACTAGCTAAAGCTATTAGTGAAGTATCTTGGTACCAATTCAAAAAAATGTTGGAATACAAAGCAAAATGGTATGGTAAACAAATCGTGACCGTATCTAAAACGTTTGCTTCTAGCCAATTGTGTTCTAGCTGCGGTTACCAAAATAAAGACGTTAAACATCTGAATCTTCGTGAATGGGATTGTCCTTTTTGTACTACTCACCACGATCGAGATATTAACGCAGGACTCAATCTAATGAATGAAGCCATAAGGCTTCTAACCGTAGGAACTACGGGAGTAGCCTAATTAAAAATTGGCCGATAGGCTAATGTTCTTAGGAATCCCCCACTTCAATCAGACCGTAAGGTCGATAAGTGGTGGGTAGTTCAATTGTTATGTTGATTATTAATAAAGATTACAGAATGGGAGATACAAATCCATGACTCTAGGCCCGCGTGTCCTTAAAACAGGAATTGCTGTTACATTGGCATTGTTAATTTGCTCGATCTTAAATTTGCAGCCTGCAGTGTTTGCAGGGGTGGCAGCTGTTTTCACGATACAGCCTTCTATTTATCGTACATGGAGGCATTTGTTTGACCAAATCATTACCAATGTAATTGGTGCACTGACTGCGCTTTTTTCTATTCATTTCTTGGGGGATAGTCCAATTATGATTGGACTTGTCATGATATTGGTAATTTCGCTATGTTTGAAATTGAAAATGGAAAGCACAATACCGCTTACACTCGTTACGGTATTAGCCATCATGAGTGCTCCAGGTAATGAAAGTCTACACTTTATATTAAATCGTTGTTTAATCATTTTAGTTGGCATTGTGTGTGCAATGATCGTAAATATTGCCATCTTCCCACCAAAATATAAACGAAATTACCTTGATAAAGTTCAATTGATTTTTAACAATCTTTCTTTATTATTACGTACGGCATTTTCCAAGGAAATGAAGGCAAAATCTTTTCAAGAACACTATGCAAAATTAATTAAAGACATTCCAAAACTAGAAGAACAATATAAGATTTTTGATGAAGAAAGAGGGAACCTTGTAAAACTAAACCAGCTGGATGTTAGGGAAATCGTAGTATTTAAACAAATGCTGAAGACCCTCAAGCAGGCAGAACAAGTAGTAGAAAACATTGATGAACATTATTTCCAGAGTAAGACGAATGAGGAGGAAAACCATCTCTTCGACCATCATCTTGAAGAGTTAATCAAAGGTCATGAATACTTGTTGCTAAAATACGAGGGGAAAATAAAAGGGGAAGATTATCATATTGAAAATGATATGGCGGAAAAAAGCCAAATATTTTTCGAGCGTGCTCTCGAAATATACAGTCAAAATAAAGAACAGAAATTACGCACAATGATTATTGCTTCTTCCATCGTAGAATATAGCCTTCAATTGCGACGATTAAGTCGATTAATCGATCAGTACCAAACGGCAAAAAGGTAATGGGAGTCATCTGATTATAATCAGGAGAAAAGGATGCTCACTGTACCATAGTATTAAAGGATCTTCATCATCGTTTGACTATTTCACTTAACAGTTTTGATATTTCGCCTTAATTTTCCAGTACACAAAAAATACAATAGTTTCAATGTAAGAGGACGATTCTGGTAAATGAATCGTTCTCTCTTTATTTTTGCTAGTTAACATTGTCATCAACTCTTCATGTGAATACTGGTAATCACCCTATTTCTGTAATAATTTTAAAAATATGTTCTAGAATTCCTATTCCCTTTACTAAAATATATAAAAATTCATGAAAACTTTACTTTTATTTACATACTTCTCGTATTGATGTCAATATTCAGTAATACATGTTTGTTATAATCGATTCACAGTTTTAAAAGTAGAATTGACTTGGGATAAGGGTCTTCTAAAAATCTTTCATTTACAGATGAGTAAGCAGGCTGATTGAAGATGACTGAAAAGTAGGAGTGAACAAAAATGGAGCAATCTATAAATCTAAATGAACTTACATTTAACGATAAAGATAGATATGTAATCATTACGAATGCTTATCCACACGAAAAGCAATTATATCGTAATGGGTTTATCCACCGAAGAGTCAAGGCTTATTTGGCAGAGGGTTTGAAGGTCGATGTCTTTGTTTTACATCCTGCCTATAAAAAAGCAGAAAAGTATTCGTATGAAGATGTGCCTGTTTATCGAGGAACTGAACAGCATCTACGCATGTTCTTAAATCATAAAGTACATAAAAAAGCGCTCATTCATTTTGTTAATTCAAAAATGGTACAAGCGATAAAAGAAACAAGCACAGATTTACCAATTATTACGTGGATACATGGTTTTGAAACGGAGGCTTGGCATAGAAGATGGTTTAATTTTCTTGAAAGCCCTGAAAGCTTACGGAAGATTCTTGAAATGGCGGACGACTATTATGTAGCACAGCTTTCTTTTATGAATTGGTTTTATCAAACGAATGAATTGGATACAACTTTTGTTCATATTTCCAAATGGTTCAAAGAACATATAGCGGAATGTGACGCGAGAGCAGAATCGAAAAATTCAGTAATCATTCCCAATGTAATAGATGACAATCTGTTTACTTTTATAGAAAAGCCAGTAGATATGCGGACAAAAGTCCTTTCAATCAGGCCGTACGCTTCTCGGAAATATGCCAATGATTTATCGGTGAAAGCAGTGCTAGAGCTTTCAAAGAGACCATATTTCAATAAATTAGAATTTGCTTTTTATGGTGATGGAAAGTTGTTCGATCAAACAGTTGAGCCAATCCGTAATTTTGAGAATGTAACTATTCATAAAGGCTTTATATCTCAAGAGCAAATCGCTGCATTGCATAAGGAGTATGGAATTTTTCTTTGTCCAACCCGTTTGGACTCTCAAGGGGTTTCAATGTGTGAGGCCATGTCTAGTGGGCTAGTGCCGATTTCAACAGATATCACGGCAATCCCCGAATTCGTTAAACACGACGTTTCTGGCCTTCTTACAAAACCTGAGTCTCCTATCGAAATTGCGGATGCAATAGAACGCTTATATTACAATTCGGACGTATTCTTAAGAGTGTCAAAACAAGCATCGCAGTCTATTCGAGATAAATGCGCCGTAGATGTTGTTATTAAAAGAGAATTAGAGATTATCCAAGGTTAATGGAGGGGAGTTTTTTCAATATGGACGAACGAAACGAATATTGGAAAACTATGTATGAGGAACTAGAATTACAAATGAAAGACATGATGTCCATGACATTAGAGCTCATAGAGAACGATAGCACTGAAAAACAAAACATTATTGAGAACGTTACAAAAGAAAATAATAGGTTGCGAGAAGAATTAGAAAAAAGTAAGTTAGCCCAACAAGAAAACATTAAGCTAAACAAAGAGATACGTAGACTTAAGTTATTAGAACACAAATTCAACGTTACATATATAGGGAAATTCACGTTGAAATACCTTGCACTCAAATCATCTATGAAAGAACAAATAAAAAAATAGAAATTCATATCACATTTCAGTCATTGGAGTGAAAACTTTGAGTTCACATGAATTAGTGCGTAACAGAAAAATGAAGGTACTTCTATTTGGCTTTATTGACATGAATTCAATGGATGGATCTGCAGTATTTTTATCTTCCCTAGCTTCGACTATTGCGTTAGATTCTAACATCGAGGTAGATTTACTTTTAGCTAGCCCAGTCAAACGCGATATATTAATTCAGCCACTTGAGAAATTTGACAATATAACGATTCTTAATCCTTTTGTTGATCCTTTTTTTAATGCCACCGATGAAGAATGGGTAAAAAAAGGTGTCATTAATTTTGATATTGCTGAAATGCTCATTTCTCATTATTGGAGTCAAAAGGAATATGATTGGCTATTTGTAAGAAGCATTGAGACTGTTGAAAAAATAGCAAGGCATAAGCATATCATAAAGAATACATTGGTTTATGCTACAGGCTTAACTCACATAGGTCAGGATGTTAATGAAGAAAAATTTGAGAGCATCAAAAATATATACAATCAATGTGCTTATTTCTTATGTCAAACAGAAGAGATGTGCGAATTTGTAATTGAGATTCTTAATTTGAATAAAGAAAAAAACAAAGTTTCCCTGCTTACCCCGATGATACCAAACGTTGAATCAGCAGGAGGGGAAGATCGGTTAAAACACAAACTTGTATATACCGGGAAATTTGACCCTGATTGGAAGACGATTCCTATCATTACTGCTTTTAAAGAATTAAAGCGTGAGATTCCGAATCTTTCACTTGATATAGCAGGGGATAAATTCAAATGGGTTAAAGGCGATTCTCAGTTTAAGGAAGAAGCAACATATCTCCTGGAACATACAGAAGGGCTTACATGGTACGGGGCAGTGACGAGGGAGAATGCTCAACAATTAATAGTGAACAGTGACATTGGGATAACCTGGAGAAGTGAGGAAATGGACAGCAGTCTGGAACTGTCTACGAAGTTATTGGAATACGGAATTTTAAGGAAGGCTGTAATAATGAATCCAACCAAAATGCATTTAAAGCTTTTTGGGGAAGATTACCCGTTATATGCTGTTACAGAGAAGGATTTCCGTGACACAGTCAAATTAGCTTTATGTAATAAGGATATTTATGAGTTTGCAGCCAAACGAATGTATCAAGTTAGCAGGCAGTTTTTGTTTTCGGAAGCATTAAAAAAACTGCAAGGGCTATTATGGAGTAGACGTATTACTGATTATTTATATAAAAGTGGAAATGCATATTATATTGATGAAGATGACTTTGATGAACTAAATAAGCATGTACCATCCCATCAGGTAAAAAAATTGCCTGCAGATATAAATGTTGAAGAAGTTTTCACCTATATTTTCAAAAGCATTCCAGAAGAATTAAAAAAAGTAGAAAAACTTGTTAAGCTGTCTCGGTTTGGTCAAATCATTCAAGCGGAAAATGCAGGATGTTTTACCTTCCTTCAAATTCATAAAAGTTATAGCGGCTTTGAGGAAAACTTTCAAAATAATTTGCCATATCTAAAAACTATAGGATTTGAAACCAATAGCACTCCAAAATTAAAACCAAAAGACATGGAAATTTCAAAAAAAGAACGGATAATTGTAGAAAATAAAAACAATGATGTGAGAGTGAAAAACAAAGAATTTGTTAAAGAAGTAAAGAAATTAAAAAAACTGAACGCGGTTCAACTTAAACAAATTACTAAGCTAGAAAAACAAAACCTAGCACTTGGACGTAAATACGATTCACTTTCGAAGTCGAAAATGGGTAAGATAACATTTAAATATAGGGATTTAAGAAAAAGGCTTAACTTTTAAGAAGGGGAAGGTTTTTTTGAAGCTGACTAAGTAGACAATGCAATGGAAAAGACTCAAAATAGAAAATCATTAAATTGTGAAACAATAGCAGCTTCCTTGTTGCTGATATTTCAGAAAGCTATATGTCCCCTGAGAGATTAAAGTCAAAATCAGACTCAAGACTCCTTTCCAATGTAAACGTCAAGTAGCCCTAAATACACGATGAAAATTGTGTTTTCGGGGCTGCTTTTTGTTTGCTTCCCTTTTTACCGGTACCTTGCATATGGAAGGTACCGGTAAAAAGGGAAGACTTGATCTATTTCTTCTTTATTCGTTACATCCATATTTGGTAGGTGTAGGTAAGGATCATATACACTTATTATTATCTTGTTCGTCAAGTTTAGCACCCAGTAAAATCATGCAGTACCTAAAAGGAAGATCCTCAAGAATTCTGCAGGATCAATTCCCTGAGCTGAAAAAGAAGTATTGGGGGACAACATTTATGGGTAAGAGGCTATTTCTGAGCCACAGTAGGAACGATGACAGAAGAAACAATTAGAAATCATATAGCTAATCAAGTCACTGAAGAAAAGAACGGCATATTCAGGATTGAAGACTGAATATGTCGAAAAAATTTATTATGCTTAAGGACTTTGGGATGACTTTAGTCGTCGACATATATGTCCAAATCCACCTGCTTTAGCATGTGGTCGTTTAAGGCGTGTTAGCGGTTTTATTAATTTGGCTGCATTTCTAAATCCTTAATTTTTACATTTCTTTGAGCAAAAACTTTTTTTACCACCTTTAGAGCATTCAAGACACGGGGGAAGCCTGTATAGGGAATCAAGTGCATGACAGTTCCAACAATTTCATTTGGAGTTAATCCAATTGTAAGTCCTGTGTTGATATGCAATTCCAATTGCGGCTCCGTACCTAGAGTTACAAGAGAAGAGATTGTGGCAATCGTACGTTGATGATTAGTTAAGCCCTCTCGTGAATAAATATCTCCAAAAGCAAATTCAACAATATAACTCTCTAAATCAGGTGCAAGTTCTTTAAATTCGTCTACAATATTCATGTGTGTTCCAATTTCCTTTTTATCTGTTAAAGTATACTCCTTTATAATATCTACACCTTGTTGGTAACGAGTTTTTTCCATGTTATTTTCCTCCTAAAAAATCATTTGTATTTGACAGAAATAACTATAACGCAGTTTTCTTTATTCGTAAAATACATATAACTCATGCAATTCATTCCTTTTTTTCATGATTAAAAAGGTAATTCAGCTGGAATATACTGGATAAATTCACGAACTGCAGGTGTATTGGGCTACTTCTATAAAGTAAGTGAGGAGAACTAAAAGCCCCTGAACGCTACCTAGCGTACAGGGGCTTTTGTCATTTATATCGAGAAAAGGAGCAGGGGAAATGATTATGATAATTGACCATCTTGAAACTTTTTATGTATGTTGTCCATTTTAAGATGACGTTAATTTAATCAAACTTTATTTCAGTATAAAAAGGATTTTACATCATATTCAACTGTTTTATAGATCGTGACAAAGATAATAAGTTGATTTCAGATGCACTAGAGACATTTGGAAATCAACTATTACTTAGTGTGCAAAAGTATGTCCGTATGGTAACACCGTGGCCGAAGCGATGTACAACGCGTTTAGAAATGAATTCGCAAACGGGGCACATGTCGCTTCGCTTGAACAGCTGGCTCCTGAACTAGATAATTGTATATTGGTTTAACAACATTGACATTCATGGAACACTTTATTATTTGACACCAGTGGAATTTCAGCGATGGTACTTATAAAAGTCGTTCAATTTAGTGTTGACATACCCTCTTTGCTTGCCCGTTCTTCAAGTTAAATCGCATCCTCTTTCTCAATATTTCGAATCGCCGAGTAAGCAATTGTTACTCCGACTGCCGCGAGCGCTAATTGAAGAGGAATGAAAGTCACCATTGAGAATGCTGGATTAGAAGCACAAGCAATCATCACTACTATAAGGGATGAACTTATTGTGGCCGGAACAGAATGTTTACGCATCCCAAAATACAATGGAATTAAGCTGATTCCTGCTGTGGCAATGGAATATGGAATCATTTTTAAGGCCTCTCCAAAATACTGATTTGCAGTTATTGAAAATGGAACAATGGGAAAATAGCTATTTATGATAGTAAATGATCCCGCAACAATGATATTAGTCACCAACATGGTGATAAACGTCAGCGCAGCTATAAATAACAGTTTGCTAGCAATCATTTTCTTTCGATTAATGGGATATGAGAACATAATCAAAATGGTTTTGTTTTTATATTCCTCAATGACTATTTTCGCAATCAATACTGCGGCAAACACAATAAATGTAGCTCTCACCATTGCGCCGATCATTACAAAGGCTTCTTGATACATTGTAATCATTGAATCTCTTTCCTGCTGTTCTAAATACATAACGAAACACAGTATAGGTGTCATGATTATGTTTGCGATAATCGTACCTTTTATTTTGTTAAATAGCTTTCTACCATTTCTTGAATCGATAAATCATCTTCCACTAGCAAAATATTAGATTGCATTTCTTACCGCTCCTAACTTTTACATATATTAACACTTTTAATTATACTCCAAGATCTATTGAACGTGAAAAAATGTGGAAACCATTCTAGCAGAAATTCTATTGGTGAATACAACAGAAAATGTCAATTAATTCTCAAAACTTGTATTACTAAATTAAGAGCGATCATCACAATATTGAATTAGTGAAGCTTCTACAGTATCCTTGATATTATAATATTCTGAAAAATACAGGGGGAGAAATGATGGAGGAGAAAGTGCTAAAAGCGATTCAAGATGATTATCCAGATGCATTTGCATGGTGTTATGGATGTGGTCGGTTAAATAAAGATGGTCATCATTTTCGAACGGGTTGGAAAGGAGAACAAACTAGGACAATTTATACACCACGCTCAGAACATATTGCAATTCCAGGCTTCGTTTATGGCGGCTTAATTGCATCGTTAATTGATTGTCATGGAACAGGTTCGGCTGCATTGGCATTGCATCGAAAAAATGGGCATGAAGTTGGGGATGGAATAGAGCCTCCTCGGTTTGTAACAGCTTCATTAAAAGTGGAATTTGTAAGGCCAACTCCAAATGATGTTCCATTAATAGCGGTTGGGAGGATACAAGAGATTCATCCTAAGAAGTGGAAAATTGATACAGAAGTATTTGCAAATGAAACACTTTGTGCTCGTGGAGAAGTTGTAGCAGTGGTGATGCCAAGCACTTTTACAAGCAAAGAACAATCCCTAGCATGATGAGTCATAAGTAATCAATGCAACGGATCCTTCAGTTGAGAAGAAGTAAGGCCTAATAAAAGCTTTATAAGAAAAAGAGTATGTGACCGTCCAAGCATTTTGGACGGTTATTTAGTGCACCTAGCAAGTATCTTCAAAATCAAAGAATGAAAGACAGTGCAGGGCAGAATGTTTTAACATACATATTCACCTTAGCTTGATGGAGAAAGTCCATCCAAGTGGGTGATTCCAAGGCGGATGCGCTTTTTGTACCAAAATACCGATGTAACTGACAGCGCATTTTTTGCAAGTTAGAGCTATTTAGTTACATGTGGCTGGAAATCACAAGCGAAATTTCAGTTTATCAATATACTTAAAATATAAGCAAAGGGAGGTCGCAAAGATGAAAATACAGGTAGAGATAGATGAGGAGGTCCAAGCGATAGAGGTACTTATCCGAAATCATGAATGGAATGAGGAAGTGCAAGAATTAATGGAGCGCTTGAAGGAGAGAAAACGACCATATTTTGTTGGCAGGAAAGAAGATATGCAGCATGTTTTCAGGGCAGAAGAAATAATCTGTTTGTTTACAGAGCAAGATTCCATAATGGTGCGGACGAAACAAGGGACTTTTGAAATGAAAGAAAGATTATATGAACTGGAAAAGGACCTTCCAGGTAATCAGTTCGTTCGATTATCCAAATCGGTGATCGCAAATCTAAATGAGTTAAGCAGATTTGAGGCATCTTTCAATGGAACTTTATGCGTTTATTTTAAGTCAGGGGAAAAAGAATATGTTTCTCGACACTATGTTCAAGGAATTAAGAAAGCATTTCAATGGAGAAGGAAGGGATTATGATGAAAACACTTTTGTTTCGTAGTTTTGTAGGGATTTGTTTTGGAGCACTCGTGATGGTATTGACGTGTTTTGGAGTAATAGGTTTTGGTGATGTGACCTCATTAGACAGTGGGATTTTCGTGAAAAATGCGATAGGCTGCCTATTATGTGGCTGGTTTTTCAGCACAGCAACTATATTATTTGAAATAGAGAAATGGAGTTTATTATCTCAGACTATTCTACATTTTTTGACTGTTAGTATACTATACTTTCTTCTTTCTTTCTTTGTTGGATGGATTCCATTTAGTTTAAAAGGGTTAGTAACAGGAATTGGTATTTTCCTACCATTCTATGCGATCATCTGGATTATTTTCTATCTCTATTTCCGCTACCAAGTGAAAATTTTGAATGATGGGTTAGATAAGAGAGGGAATTGAGAGAGGATGGACAGTAATTTTTTAAGGTAAGAGAGATAAGTAGTTTCAGTAATAATGTTTTTACCTGATTGAGTTGCTTTTTTAGCAGCTCTTTGTTTATTGGCTCCTGCCTTCTGATGATTCTTCTTACATATCAGGACAAATACTTTTCGTAAATGGTGGATCAATCGCTACCTGATAAATTGTCTGAAAGGCCCCCTCATTTCCTAATATTTAGCCTTTTCCTAGAGCTATCCCCACAAAGAAAATACGAATATCTTATACAGTTTTTTGGTATATCTGACACATGTTACGTCAAAGGTAAAGCGTATTTAATGTCTCCTAAGAATAGTCCATATTGACAGGTGCTTTACTTCAATAAGAGAGTTGCTTTGGCAGCTCTTTTTTTTATGGAACTATCGGGGCAGGTTACGATAAGCGTAGTTGTAGATTTATAATAAAGTTTGATTGTTTCTAAAAAAGATTGATTATTTTTTTTATGATTTGATAAGAACTCCCTTTAAATATGGAATAAAATTGAATATTTATTCCATATATTTATTGTTAACTATATCGCTTTATGATATATTATTTTTAGATGTATCATAAAGTGATATAAAAAGGTAGGGTGAAAATGAAATCATTAGAACAGTTAACCGATTCTGTATTTTATATTATGGCAGGATTTACAAAACCAAGACATGGCTATGCGGTGATGAGTTTGATTGAAGAATTAACGAATGGGCAAGTAGTAATTGGACCTGCATCGCTATACACAATTATTAAAAAGTTAATAACCGAATCCTATATTGAGCTATTTGATGATTCAGATTCACGTAGAAAAGTATATAAATTGACAAATAAAGGTAGATATGTGTTGGAACAAGATATTTTGAGACGTAAAACGATGCTTGATTTCGCTGAAAATGGATTAAAAGGGGAGAACTAAAGTGGGGGAAACAAAATTTATAGTTTCAAACGGGATTGCTTTTTCAGAAAAAAAAGATTTAAAAATGCTAAGAAAGTATGCTGCAAAAGGATGGATTGTGAAACGCTTTAAAAAAATGGGATATGAATTAGAAAAGGGTGTTGCTGAAGATGTTATTTTTAGTCTTGATGTAAGAGAATTAGCAGAAAATGAACTAGAAGAATATATTGAAATGTTTGAATTGGCAGGGTGGGAGTATATTTGTTCAAGTTATAATATGCACCTATTTAAAGCGAGACCTGATACAAAGCCAATTTATACAGATAAGGAAACAAAACAGGAAAAGATAAAAAACCTTAGAAAACCAGTTATATTAGCAGTTGCCATCAGTATGGCTATGCTCATTGTAAGCTATATAGTTTTTTCAGTAAGTTCAGGATTATTAAGTACAATATTTTCAAAACTTTTTTTATTATCACTTGTCATTACTATTCCAATGTTAATGACATTAATGGCGACCTACTACCATTCGTTTCGAACAAAATAATATGGAAAGTGAATTTGTGAGTTTATAAAGAAATGGTGGTTATTATAACTTATTCGCTTACCAAAATTATCAATCTTTTTTATAACATTTTCGAGAGCTAAATCCCTTACATTTTGATCAATCTTTGTTCAAAACGTAGGGGATTCTTTTTATGATGAAATGAATGTTTTCAGCAACTTTTTAATCGAACTTTATTTTAAGCCAACAGTAGTGTATTTGAACTGTGCAATAAAGAATTTTATGGATAAAACCTAACTTCTTGTAAAAAATAAGATAATAATCTACAAGGAGACTTAATAATGAAAAAAATAGCCATACTCTTTCTTATCTTTTTCATTTCGTCTAGTAGTGCTACTGAAGCAAAAAACACAATTGAAACAATTCCTCAAAACAAGCCACCTTCCATTATGGAATTAGCTTTTCTAAGATATCTTGGTGGAACCATTCTTGAAGTTATGGAAAAACACGGTGATAGTCAATTATTCACATTTAATAGAATTGAAAAAATTTCAAGAGATATTCAAAATGATACATATGAAGTGTCATTACATGTAATTGGATATGAGGGACCCATCAACCCGCCTTTTAAGTTAATTCAAATGACTATTCGTATACCAGGAAAAAAATATACTAAATATAGTGTGATTTCATACAAACATCGGTATATTAATGACAAAGAATTGAATGAGCTAACTAAATATGTTGCAGATTAAATTAGATTTCATAATTTCGCAGTTTGTGTCCATTCTACAATAAGTCTTAATGAACGGGTGCGTTAGCTGAAGATCAGAGCTGTCTTTAAGGCAGCTTTTTCTTTATGCCTCTATCGGGGCAGAATAGTTGAAGAAGGATTGATAACTTTTTTCTAATTAGGAAAGATTAGAAAAGATGTGTGTTTTTATATAAAAAAACTTATTGTACTGATTTTGATTATATCTCTATTTACTTTAGATTCAGTTGGAGTGTATGCACTCAAAGAATGCCCAGAGTTAAATGAGTTAGTAGAAATATCAATAAGGGATAAAAAAGAAGTAGTTAAAGCATTAAAATATTAATTCCTAAAACTTACGAAGTAGGAGATTATCCTGTAATTCGTTCGAATCAATTACTAAAGGAATGTCTCCCGAAGAAGCGTTTAATTATGTTCCAAGTGTCATTGAGGTGTTACTTACAGGCTTCCATTTCCCTACTATTATGTCTAGAGCGACTTCGATATTACCACTAACTTCATTTTCATTGGGCTTTTCGGTTATAATGAAGTTGGAAGTCTTCGTTTGCGATTATGTGGAGACCCGAATTTTATATTATCTGAGGTAGTATACCTTACTTATCAAAGGAGTTTATTCATCATGAATGTGCTACAAAAAACACAAAAAATAGTTCGCTATCAGAATCAACAGGGCAAAATACATTACGGTATTGTTGAGGATGAGATGATATTACAACTGTCTAGCAGTTTTGCTGAACTTGTCAACAAGGAAATAAAGTATGACGGGGTAGAGCTGAAATATAGTGACGTTAAAATTTTGGAACCTGTAAAACCTTCTAAAGTGGTTAATTTCGGCTGGACCTATGCAGGTCATGCGAAGGAAACAGGGGGAGAGGCAAACCTTGTAGAACCATTTCTATTTTTAAAGCCATTATCTGCGCTTATTCCAGACAAGGAGAAAATTATCCTTCCTCCAAACGATCTATCCAACCAAGTAGAACTTGAAGGGGAAGTAGCCTTGGTGATTGGAAAGCGCGGAAAAAACATTAAAGAAGAAGATGCGCTTGATTATGTGTTTGGTTGCACAATATTTAATGACGTCACAGCAAGAGATCTTACAAAAAAAGATCCACAGTTTACGCGGGGCAAAGGATTTGATACGTTCGGACCTTTGGGGCCGTGCATCGTTACCGGGGTAGATCCTACAAATTTACGGATTGTGACCACTTTAAATGGCCGCGTTGTCCAGGACGGGAATACCAATGAAATGTCTTTAAGCATTCCGTATCTAATCAGCTGGCTTTCGCAGGTAATGACACTTGAGCCAGGTGACATTTTGGCCACGGGTTCACCATCTGGCAGCTGCCCGATCAAGTCAGGGGATGAGGTCGTTGTTGAAGTCGAGAATATCGGTCGGTTATGTAATGAGGTTCAGTAGGATTTGCCAGTATTCTTAATGCTAAATATGAAAATGTTCATAAATAGATGAGCCGACTTTTTAAAATGTTACAGGGGACATCGCAATAAAAAGAAAGAAGAGTTTCTTTGTACTTGCATTCGCATGTGGTACTGCTAGAGAAACGGCAGTATTAAAAGAGCTTGGTGTCAATTTATTTGAGATAAATGATAAACCTGATGGTCAATGGCTAAATATAGTTGAGTATTGAATCATTCCTTAATGAACTAACGGTGCGTTAGTTCATTAAGGAACACAAAAATGATCAATCTTTTTTATAAAAGAATAATCAAATTAAATAGTATAAGGGCATGTTTTGATTAATCTTTTTTCAAAACATGCCCTTTCTATTTATTCATATATAGGTTTCTTGTATTAATTTGATAAAACTTTGTTCAAAGCTACAGAAATATGATATGAAAATTTTGTAGGTTTTCACTTAAACTAAAGAAGCAGATACTTCAAAAAGGATTATTGAAAACTTTATAGAATTTAAGAGCTGAGAGGGAGGGGTTCGGAGTGCTTAATGTTGAGATTAGAAGGCCAAGAACTGAGAACATTAAAGAGTTAAATCATTTTTTTAGGGTAGTGATTACAGACACGTTTACTAAAGAAGGTATCGGAGAGAAGTTGGATGATATAGAAGATGAAATCGAAGCTAAGAAAAAATACTTAGAAAGTGATCTTGAAAGCAATGGGGAAAAACGATATTTCTTGATTGCTTTAGATGATGATAAAATTATTGGTTCAATCGAATACGGTCCATCAAGCGAGCTGATATGCAATTGTACAAAAAATGCTTTAAATAAGCTAATTGAGGTAGGTACAGTATTTGTTCATCCTGACTACCAGAGGAATGGGGTAGGTAATTTACTATTGAAGACAATGTATCATACTTTGCAGCATAGGGGCATAGAAGAATTTTGTTTAGATAGTGGATATATTCGTGCACAAAAAATCTGGAAAAAGAAATTTGGAGATCCTGATTATTTGTTAAAGGATTATTGGGATGAAGGGTATGATCATATGGTTTGGAGAATCAAGGTCAATGATTTATTAAAATAGGATATTTTGCACTCGTTCGTTGTATGCTTTTATTCAATTAGACAGCATAAATGATCTCCACAATCAGGCGCCTTTGTTATAGAGAGCGTCCAAATTGCGTGTTTAAGGCCTCAGAATTAAATAAGTTTATTGTAACTTTACAGCATCAGTATAACGCACTGTACACTTTTACTGATGCTTGATTTCAACAAATATTTCGGGAGTCGAATGTTTAACAACCGCCCAACTTCCTTGAATAGCAAGGATCGTAGGCTTTTTTATTATTAAAATTCACTTTTCACCACGTCATTTCCTTCGATAAATTCTTTATTCAATGCATAGTAATCTTTTACATCAACTATAATCCAGCGTTTGAATTTTTCATTATAAGTTAAAGCTAACCAATATTCCTCAAATGTTTCTACTATTGGTTCACTGTCATTAAATCCATTGTATCTTTTTTGTTTATTATGAAATTCTACTGGAATTCCCACTCGATATTGTTCATTTTCTTTAGATAATTTAATATTCCCAAGATTGATTCGAGTCCCTAACGCTGTTCCTTTCCAATAACTTTCATTTGTTTTTGCAAACTGAATGTTTTCCTCATAGTCTTTAACGATATTATCAGCGACTGTATTGATAATGGCGACCTATTCTTATAGAACTATCGGGGCAGGATAGTTCAAGAGTGCATATTGATTTGTTCAACAATTGGTTCATTTTATGGAATAACACTTATTGAGCTAACTGAGGGTTGAAGAAAGAATGTTATAATAAATTTTATTATTTTACTGTTTTGCATTGGAGGTACTTAACTTGGAAATTAGAAAAGCAAGGAAAGAAGATATAAAAGGCATATCAAGAGTTTATGTTGATAGTTGGAGGACTACTTATCGTGATCTAGTACCTGACGATTATCTGGACGAATTATCGTATGAAGATGCTGAAAAAAGATGGAATGATTTTTTATATAACGAAAATGAACCTTTTATATATGTTGCAATTAATGAAACAGGGAAAATTATAGGTTTTGCATCCGGTAAAAGTATAGATGAGAAGAATTACGATGGAGAACTATATTCGCTTTATCTCTTACAGGAATGTAGAGGATTTGGTGTTGGTAGGCAGCTTATTTCAGCTATTGCTAAACATTTTAAAGAAAAAGGTATTTATTCTATGATGGTTTGGGTAATGAAACAGAATAATTCTGGACTTGGATTTTATGAACGTATGGGAGGAAAAGAATACATTCATAGGACCAGTACGTTTGGAGGAACCATAGTAGAGGATATTGCTTATGGCTGGAAGGATATCTCAGAATTATGTATTGAGTAAGAGTAATAAAGATTTACAAGCGTGTAACTTGTTTAATTAACGGACGCGATTCTTGAATAAGATTCGCTTTTCTTAATGAACTAACGGGTGCTTTAGCGCCATAAGAAGGCCGCCAATTTGGCGGCTAATATACGAACTACTTTCCTTTTCTTATTGAACTATCGGGGCAGAATAGTTCAATAGTTGAAAGTTAAGAAACAGAAGAATTTATATAGTTTAATAGGTATACTAATTTTATCATCTGAAACAAAGGAATGGAGATTTACATGAAAAAACAGCGTAACATTATTTTATACATTGGTACTTCAATTGATGGCTATATTGCAAATGATGATGGTACATTAGAGTGGTTAGAATCAACAGAAGTAGAAGGAGATTCTGGCTACAATTCACTCCTGGATAGAATTGACACTGTTGTTATGGGAAAAGGAACTTATGATGTCATTCGTGGATTTGATATGAATTATCCGTATAGTGATTATAAAAATTATGTATTTTCTAAATCTGTTAGTGGATCAGATGAATATGCTTCATTTATTGATGAAGATGTCAAAAATTTCATTAAAAATATAAAACAAAGGCCTGGTAAAGATATATGGTTAATTGGTGGAGGAGACTTAGCTCGTGAATTTTTTAAAGAAAATTTAATTGATGAATTTCACCTAGCCATTGCACCTATTATTTTAGGGAAAGGAATCTCCCTTTATAACGGAGATGATATTACTCTAAAATACACGTTAACCAAAGTAGAAAAATTAGGTCAACTTGCTATGCTTCATTATATAAAAAAATAATTTTCATCATCTTTCCCTTTTTTAGTAGGGGAAGATTTTTACCTTTTCAACTACATTTTTTACTGAAAACCGTTCGAAAATTAATAGATGTTTATATAACTAACGGGTGTATTAGCTGAAGATCAGAGTTTAAATATAAAATAAAGCTAAACCGTTTAAAACAAAGTTAAACGGTTTGTAAAAAAATTTCATTGAAACACCTCTTAGGGATGAGTAACAGTAAATATTATCAATTGAATTGTTGGAAATTTACCTTTTCAATAAACTCAATGACTTCCCCATTTGGGCTGTATACAAGTGCATTATTAACTTTAATTACTGGATATCCTAATTCAATTGTAGCTGGTGGAACACAGTTTTTTGCCCCAAAGTGAATAGCTGTTTTATAAGCTTCACTTGCATTCTCTACTGTTAAGGCAAAGTGTAATAATGCACCATGTTTTATTTCTTCATGCTCCAAAGCCTTTCTTCCTTGAGCAGCTATTTGTGCCTCGTAATCAAAGACTTCTATAAATGTATTACCATCGGATGAAACGAGCATAGCAGCTTTCTCTAAATTAAACTCAGGTAGTGCCCAAGTATGTGCAATTTTAAAATTCAATGCATTAGTATAAAATCTAATGACTTCATCGAAATCCTTTGCTTGGATTGCAATATGTGCAATTCCTTTAATATTAGACATAAAAACGCCTCCCTTTTTTAGTGTACTTTATTCTATGTGATGAATACATATGATTAATAAGCTAAATTTGATATAAAACCTTATAAATAATGGTATTTTTAAATAAATACCTAAGGAGTTGTAAGTGTGAAAAATTACAGTGATTTAGATGCGGTTGACTATAAAATAATGGAGATTTTACAAAAAAATGCGCGCATTCCTATTTCGAAAATTAGCCAAAAGGTTGCTATGTCACAACCTTCTGTGAAAGAACGCATTTCTAAATTAGAGGAACAAAAAATAATTTTAAGCTACAACACTGTACTTAATCCAGATAAGTTGGACAAAGGAGTAACAGCATTTATTTTATTCAAAACTGAGAAATGCCAATCTTTCATTGAATTCTGTAAAGATTCTAAAGAAGTTTCTGAGTTACATAGAATTAGTGGGGATTTCAATTATCTAATTAAAGTTCAAACGATATCTATTGAAACGCTAGCAGATTTTCAAGATTCTCTTACCGAATATGGAAGTTCCAAGTCTCTTATTAGTATGAAAAATCATATTGAGAGTAGATTGGTGTTTTAGTGTGTACCTTTCAAAAAATTTCTATTTTATCAGGAAACAACTTCATTCTTAGGGAACATACAAATTGTCATTCTTCTTTCATTTTTGATTTCACAGATGTACTATTTAATCAATTTGATTAGAAGAAAAGGTAATTTCATTTTTTCACTAACGGGGCAGTATTGTTGAAGAAGGATTTTACTTTAATAAGACGAACTTTTGCTATATTTAAGGAGTTTTGCTTATGAAATTTACATTATTTCTTGAGGCAAGTAATTCAGAAGAAACTAACAAACACTTAGATGATTTTAAGAAATTTGCTGTTAATTATAAAGTTTTCATGTCTGTTTCTGAAATTGGGGAGTATTGGAAAATTAAAGGTATGTACAAGGTTTTTCTTGATATAGATGAATCATCTGAATCTAATGTAAAACCTATGCTAAATAATATTGCATCTAAATGGCTGGAACTTCCCAATGAATTTTTAGCTTCAAACACTATGGATGGCTTTGAAATTTATATTCCAAACCTTCATATGATAACTCTTGTGATAGACGATAATTAAAACCTCTCTTGTTAAGCTAACGGGTGCGTTAGCTGAGGATCGGAGCTGTCTTTAAGGCAGCTTTTTCTTTATGCAACTATCGGGGCAGGTTAGTTCAAAAGTAATTTTTAATATGCAACCCAATATATGGAATTATGTGTTAAAGTTTCACTAAGAAGATTTGAGACTCGAATTTAAAGGGAGATAAAGATGAGAAATGTATTTTATATATTTATTACTAGTTTAATTTGGTTATTATCAGGAATATTTTTGTTCATTCATAATAAGGGGGCGATGAATGTTAGTCCTTGGGGGATGCACAATTATGTTAATATAACGATACAAATAGCAGTTATTCTATTACCGGTTATTGGACTATTTTTGTCAATTCTTATTAAGAAAAGAGTCATAAAGTATGTAATGATTTTGGGATGCTTAATAAACATTTATTATCTCTCCATTCCATTTATCTTTGCTTGGTTACATTACTTTAAGGTCATTTAATACGGTAGAATACTTTTGAAAATTAAACTAACATGTGCTTTTCTTCAATCTTTAAACACTTTCTACTATATCGTGCTTAAGCTGTTCTTATGCAACTAAACCAGCTAATAGTTAGTCAACATTTTTCAATGAAAACTTAAAATATTTCATGCTATACTAAATTTGTGCATGCTAAATAACCTTCCAATGAACTATATTTGGAAAGTTTTGTGCTATTTAGTTATACTTTTAAACTAGGTTAGATCTTGGAAAGTCGAGTTATTTTGTAATAGTGCATAAATCCATTGTAGAAGCTTATTGGCACATGCTATCACAGCTACTTTAAAGGGCTTTCCTTCTTCACGTTTCTTATCATAGAACTCTCGTAATCTCTTGTTCCGAGGGATGATTTCATCTGTCGTTTTCTTCTTGCGACAATCACGAATGGCACAACGAACTGCCATATATAAGGCATGTCGTAGTCTACCAGAACCTCTTTTGGTAATCCGATTTACTGAGCCTTTAAATTTACCTGATTCAAAGATACTTGGATCAATTCCGGCAAATGCCACTAGTTTTTTAGGGTGATTAAACCGATCAATCTCTCCAATTTCAGAAATAATCGTTGTAGCGATTTTTTCACCGATACCAGGGATGGATTGGATAATCTTATATTCTTCAATTTCTTTTGCCAAAGCATTTATCTCTTCTTCAAATTTGGATAAGTGCTTTTGGTATTCTAGAAGCATTTTTATATACATCTCTAGGCTTAAAATGTGACTCTGATATAAAGTTCTCTGAAAAGGATTTCGAGCTGAGGCAGCCATAAGTTTCTCTGCCTGTGTATTCGCCCACTTTCTAGAACGACTTGGACAAAGTTCATTAATCCTATTTGCTACAGTTTCTTCATCGACTGCTGATATGTCTTCAGAAGTAGGGAATTCTAATAGAGTAAGCAAAGAAACAACCGAATACAAATCTCCAAAAACCCCTCTATATTCAGGAAATACTTGATCAAGAACAGCCTGAAACTGTAGTTTTGTTTGTACATAGATACCTGTTATATTTGCATGTTGTCTTGAAAGATTACGAAGATTTAAGAGTTGTATCCCTCGTTTTTTATAAGGCTCTAAATCCTCTTTATAGTACAGCTCGCAGAGGTGACGTGCATCGATTAAATCTGTCTTTACTTTCCGTAAACTAGAGCTCTTCGCACGATAAGAAATGAGTGGGTTAACGATAATTAATAAGTAACCTCTCTCCTCAAAATACTGTACAACGGGCGTATGATAATGCCCAGTAGACTCTAAAACGACCGGAGGTCGAATTCCTGTTACGTTTTCTATCTCTCTAAGATATTGGTGTAAGCTCTCTAGTCCTTCAATGGTATGTGCTACTTTAAAACTTCTTTTATAAGGCTTCTTTTTATCCAAGAACGCTTGAACCTGACTTTCACCTTTAGCTACATCCAGACCAACCACTGGATTCATTTTTTATCTCCTCCAAAAACATAATATTGCCGGTAACCCCTAATCCTTCTTGCAGTATCATAGCTTCGCTTGTTATACGAGATCTTGGTCCCAACCAGCCAAATCATGTTTAAGCAAGTAGGGGGCGAACTGTTTAGTTGACGGGGTCCAAGCCCCACGGGCAGGAACGTTCTACCCCGGCTACCGTTATCATATATCGATATAAAAATTGTTCAACCAGAAATAACTGGCTGACCTTTATAATACGAAGGGGGCAGGATAGTTCAATAAGGAATGATATAGAATAAAGGGTGCTAACAACATTGGAAATGGAGATAGATATGATGTTTAGACTAAATTCATTAGTACCAGAGTTATCAGTTTCAGATATAAATAAAAGTCTTAATTTTTATTTAAACATTCTCTCGTTTAAGTTAGAGTATCAACGTCCAGAAGATAAGTTCGCTATGTTATCACTAAATGACTGTCAAATTATGATTGAAGAGATAAATGGGTATTGGCAGACTGGGGAGTTATCATATCCTTTTGGGAGGGGAATTAACTTTCAAATAACGGTAAGTGATATTAACGAAATATATAAAAGTCTAAGAATGTATCAGTATCCGATTAAGATAGAAATTCAGGAGAATTGGTATAGAGCAGATACTAAATTAGTAGGACAGAAGGAATTTTTAATCATGGACCCAGACGGATATTTATTAAGGTTCGTCCAAACCTTGGGGGAAAGAGAAAATGAAGGAGATCCAGCTGTTGGTGATTAACTTGTTTTCATGGAAAACTGCATGCACAATTGTATCTCGTTAATGAACTAACGGGTGCTTTACTTCAATAAGGAAGGTTGCTGAGGCAGCCTTTTTCTTATGGCACAAACGGGGCAGGTTAGTTGAAGAAGCTTTCTCGATATTTACTGTTTCCCAAAGTTGTTTCTTACAGCTACAATAATGGTGAAATACAATGGGAAACTGAGAAGGAGCTTATACTTTTTGAATCTTATTAAATATTTTGGAATCCAGTTTATTCTATTTACTGTAATAATCCTAACAGGGGTTTACTCAGATAGTTTCATAAGCAAGCCATTTACTTACACTGATTTAATAGCAATAATTATTTATTTTGCTATACTAATCGTCGTGCTAAATGGAAATTTTAAGCTGAAAAACGTCTAATGCCTATTCATTTATTTAATAGGGTTATACTTTCTTTGTTAGCATTTGTTATTACCATTATTATTATAGGGATTTTAACAGGAGAATGAGGTTCCTTATTCAACTAACGAGTGCGTTAGTTCATGAACAAACACAAAAATAAACAATTATATTCAAAGTTATATAAAAACAGTTAGCTAATAAGCAAGAAAAATAAAAAAAGCCTACTGTAGATTTAAAAAGTATCGATATGCAGGATTGTGTTGTTCCACAATCGGGCCAGATTGTGGAACAACACCTTCATAGAAAATTTGATATCTAAATCAAAGTTTAGAAGATTTTGTGAGGGTTTGTACTTATACTATCGGGAGGCTAGTTTAACAAGAACTGAAATTTTAAATATAAAAACACAGGGTTAAACTACCCCTTGTTAAATTACTTCTGTTTCTCTAACGATAATTTCAACCCTTTTTGATAATATTGTGTCTTCATCTCTTCAGGAACCATGCTTCCACCAGTCCCCCAAATAATATGTGTACCCTTACTCATCTTTTCCGTTAAACTATGCTTCTGTAAATAATCGATGCCCTCTTTACATAATTTACTTGGTCCTATCATGCCTGCTAGTGCAGAGGGTTCTAAATGGATCCCCTCTGTATCGACTAGCTCTTTTAGCAACTTATACAACTGTTCATCGCTAACCGTATAATTACCACTTAAAAAAGGTTCCATAGTTTTACCCACAAACCCAGATGGTTTTCCTACAGCAAGTCCATCCGCGTCTGTTACATTATCGATACCAACATCAAGTACAGAAACTTTATCATGAAGTCCAGTCATTAAACCGAGTAACATACACGGTGAGTGGGTAGGTTCTGCAAAGAAACAGTGAACATAGTCTTGATACAATAATTTCAAACCAAAAGCTACGCCTCCAGGACCTCCACCTACTCCACATGGAAGGTAAACAAACAAAGGATGATTTTCATCTATTATTATCTCTAGCTCTTCTAATTGTTTCTTCAATCGAGATGCAGCCACTGCATATCCTAAAAATAGGTCGTGAGAATTTTCATCATCCACAAAATAACATGATGGGTCACTATTTGCTTGGATTCGACCTTCCTCTACAGCTTTACTATAATCAGCTTTATATTCAATAACTTTGACATTTTTGCTTCTAAGCAAGTCCTTTTTCCACTGTTTTGCATCAGCTGACATATGAACAGAAACATTAAAACCTAACTTTGCACTGATGATGCCAATACTAAGTCCTAAATTTCCAGTCGAGCCTACTGCGATTGAATATTGTGAGAAAAAGGTTCGAAACCTATCACTATCAATAATCGAATAATCATCTTGAATCGTTAACAATTGATGTTGAAAAGCTAATTCTTCTGCATGTTTGAGAATTTCATAAATCCCGCCTCTTGCTTTAATAGATCCTGATATAGGAAGGTGACTATCACATTTTAGTAATAATTCTCCTAATATAGGTTGTTGATAATCCTGTTCTAAGGATTGTTTCATGGCAGGAATTCTCACTAAAGGAGATTCTATGATACCATTCGTTCCTTTTGTTTCAGGGAAAACCTTGGCGATATATGGAGCAAAACGTTTCAACCTTTCATCTGCATCTCTTACATCTTCTTGAGTAAGGGGGGATTTTTTAATGCCCGTTTGAAATTTTTCGACATTTGGATTGAGCCAAAATACTTCATCCATCGAAATGAGATTGTTTAGTAAAGGATATTGGTCTTTCCATGTTTGTATTTCTTTGCTTTCAATCTCTTTCATTTGTTTAAACCTCCTAATTTTCTTGTAACGAGTTGTATTATAAATTATAATTAAATAAATTTTAATACAGTTTAACACACAATTATCTTTATGTTAATTTAAATTTAATTCATTTAAATTAAATTTAACATTTTGTTAAGGAGTATCGATTATGGAAAATATAGATATTGGTAAGAAAGTTGAAAAATATAGAAAAGCTAAAGGATTGAGTAGTAGAGAGTTAGCAAAATTAGCTGAAATTACACCTTCAATGTTAAGCCAAATTGAACGAGGTTTGGCGAATCCTTCTATTCAAACCCTAAAGGTCTTAGCTAAAACCCTGAATGTTCCAACTTTTAGTTTTTTACTTGAAGAAACAATTACGGAGGATTTAATCGTTAGGTCTAGTAATCGTAAGAAAATGATCATTGATAATTTGTCTTATGAGTTATTGTCACCTAATTTTACGGGTAATTTAGCAACAGCGATTATGAAAGTTCCTTCGAATACTTCTTCGTCAGAAAATCTTCTAGAACATAGAGGAGAGGAAGTAGCATTTATTTTGGAAGGGAATATTAAGGTGTATTTAGGTGAAGAAGAATATCTATTAGAAGCTGGTGATAGTGTGAAAATACCAGCAAATTTAAAACATAAATGGGAAAATAATTTTAGTCAAAATGCAGTTGTATTATTTTCAGTTACCCCACCTGTGTTTTAATGTAGAAAAATGTTACATATAATGTTCTTCTTCCACAATCAGGCGCTTTTCTGTAACAAGGAACAGCGCTTATTTCCATTATAGGGCCAGATAATTGATCAACACAGAGGAGGAGAATTTTTGTTAATACATAAAATCGATGACGAAGTATCTTTGAGGTTATTCAATGTGGGTGACGCTGAAGAGTTTTTCAATTTGATCATTAGTTCAAAACCTTATCTCAAAGAATGGCTTGATTACGTAGAAAAAGTAGAGGATACTGTTGAGACCATAAAATCTCGACTACAGAGCTTATTTAATATTATCTAAATAATACTGCGTTCATCACAATAATAATGAGAGGAGTATTCCGAGCTTTATCACGGGACAGTCGCTCTTTTATTTATTAAAAAATATTTATTCTTTATTTCAATAATATGAGATTTATTAGGAAAACTTGGAATTTAAGTTGTTGTATATTAAGATAGTATATGATGAATATTTTCCATATATAGGAGGAGACATATGAAAAAGAAAATTTTACATACGGTACTTTCGATTGCAGTAGGAGCAGGGATACTGTCCGTTGGTGGTGTTCCTACCCAAGCTAAGAGTCAAAATCAGGAGATGAATGACACATACGCAATAGCTTTTAAAAGTGGATTACCAGAGAATTATCAAGAGGTAATACGGAAAGCTGGTGGTAAAGTAACTAAAGTTCTTCCCGAAGTTGGAGGATTAGAAGCTCAATCTGACGAGCCTTCTTTTCTTAAAAACCTAAAAAGTAATTCTTCAATAGAAGCTGCTAACAGAGAAATTCCCCTAACCTTAGACAAAACAGCAGTCAGCCCTTATAACTATGAGTCTAGTATCATCAGCCAGCAAAATTCAGAGAGTTATTGGGACTCCCAATGGGATATTCAAAGGGTGACCAACGGCGGGAAATCATATGATTTAGAAACAGGCGGATATAAAAATAAAGATGGTAGTATTACTCATAAAGCAGTGGTGGGAGTGATTGATACTGGAATTGATGAGTCTCATCCTGACTTAAAGAATAATATAATAGGTGGACGTAATCTTGTTCCTGCTGGAATGGATGAATCTGAAACAGGTGATCCTACTGATATAAAAGATCGCAATGGGCACGGTACTCACGTTGCCGGGATCATTGGAGCAAATGGTAAAGTAAACGGTGTAGGACCAGATTTAGGAATCCGATCCTATCGCGTATTATACTCAGAGCAAGCCCTTGGATTACCAGCTTGGATTATAGATGGAATTATTGCAGCAACAAATGACAAGGTAGATGTTATTAATATGTCTCTTCGCTTCTATAATAATACCAAAATGACAATTGAGGGAGAAAGTTATAAATCAGTCGCTGAAACGTTACTTTGGAAGAGAGCAATTCAATATGCAGTAAAGAATGGAGTAACTGTAGTAGCCGGTAGTGGTAATGAAAGTTTAAATTTAGATGACAAGAAGGAAGTAAACGAATTTTTAAATAAAATGTATGAACCATATGGAATGAGCGTGAAAGGGCCTGCAACTGTAGTACCAGCACAAATGCCAGGAGTTATTAATGTGTCTGCCTCCACAAAATGGTCAACTCAACAGCTTGCTTTCTACTCTAATTATGGAAACAGTGCTATTGACGTGGCAGCTCCTGGAGGAGATTATGGGTCTAAATATGCAGAAACCAATGATCCTGCGGCGGCTGATCCAAGTAACTTAATCCTAAGTACTTGGCCTACCTATTTAGGTACTTCATATGAGTTTAATGCTGGTACTTCTATGGCCACTCCTCAAGTAGCTGGAATTGCAGGAGTTATTAAGGCAGCTCATCCGGAGTATAAACCTGCCCAAGTAACAGCACGTATTAAGCAAACAGCTCTTGACTATGGAAAGAATGGACAAGATGCTTTATTTGGTTCAGGAGAAGCAAATGCTTATAGAGCATTAGAAAATATAAAGAAGTAGCTTATGTTTCTAAATAAGATGAAATATTAAAAGTACAAGGAAAGTAAATCATCTTTTCAAAATAAATATAGAGGCTACTGATTAGGTGAGTGGCCTCCATATAAACTGAATAAGGTCTTTTTTCTTTCATCTTTTTAACTTATTGCACAGTTTGTGTCAACTTTACTATAAGTTTTATAGTACTACCTCAGTATAATAGATAATGCTCACGAATACTCGCTTATTCGCAGGATTTCAAACCACATGGTATAGGTTGCTTTAGATGAACGAAAGAGATAGGACCGTTTTGATAAGATGAGGGCAGATTGAAATAGAGGATCTATTGAAAATCCAATATTATTAAATATAATGCGTACATTCTCCACGCTGCCCCTGGAGGCTTCCCTCCCATGTCTCAACGGGTCATAATCATATGCCCTTTCATTCCTTCGTCATGCCTATCCAAGGGGGGAGGCCGGTTTTGCTAATGGAACGGATCAATGCCCTTTTGTTCTATAAATCCAGTACTTCGTGCTTTCTTTGAAATTCTACGAATAAGCTAACTTTCGTAAAAAACAATGTGAATTTTAATTTACGCTGCTAGTTGTTCAAGAGGGAAGACCATTTCCGGTTTATAGGCAGAGCCATTACGAGCAATTCCTACTAGGACACGGGCCCTACGCCTCTTTCCTACCCCAGCTGAATTATGTTCCTTACAGCCTCAAGATATCGTAACCGGGTGGAAATCATGTATTTAGCTATCGTGGTAGGTCTTTAGATAAAGAGCTATTTTTACGTGCTAAAGCAGATGCCGAAAAAGCAGGATTCAATAAAGTTTTCCTTTGTACTGACCACATTGGATACTATGAAAAATATGGATTCACTTATATAGGTGACGGATACCATCCTTGGAGAAGTAGTTCAAGAATTTATGAGAGCAATAACCAAAATAATCATTTTTCAGCGTAGCGATTTTTTATTCAAGAATGGCTTTTCTGAACGAACTATCCTGTGTTTTACTTCAATAAGGGAGTTGCTTCGGCAGCTCTTTTTCTTATGGAGCTAAAGTCAGGTTAGTTCAACAGTGCTGTTTGATCTTTGTTCAACAATTGGGCCATCCTAATGATTTTTGGAGAAAAATAAATATACCCCTATGTAAAATTCAGAATATTTCGTATAATATATTTATATTTGGTACGGACATCATGATGTTTATGAAGCTTTTTCAACAGCATTTAGTAGGGGGGGCTCTTTCTAGTTGTTTAAATGAAATATTTCTTAGAACATCATCGGTGTATATGGCATAAATCAAGAGGTGTTATGGATAGGATCTTAAATCAGAAAAGGGGTTTTTTCTTGAAAAGAAATTTTTTAAGTAAAAGAAATTTGTTTATCTTCTCCCTTGTTTTTGTGCTTGCATTAGTAGGCTTTTCTTCAGGTACACTTCCAGACCATCTTGACCCTCTTGCACCTGACACTGTTTACTTTAACGGAAAAGTTATCACCATGGACAAAGATACTACTATTGCCGAAGCCGTAGCAGTCAAGGACGGAAAAATCATTGCTGTTGGTTCAAATAAGGAAATTAGCAAGTTAAAGGGACAGCACACGAAAGTTGTTGATTTAAAGAATAAAGTGTTATTGCCGGGATTCTATGATGCCCACAGTCATTTTCCGAGCTCCGGAATGGATGGGACTGTTCAAGTTAATTTAAATAGCCCACCGGTAGGTCCTATTAAAAATATTGATGATCTGATCATTGCCTTAAAAGATCGAGCTATGGAAACCCACGAAGGTGAATGGATACTCGGGCGAGGGTACGATCAGACACTTTTAGCGGAAGGACGTCACCCGACACGTGAAGATCTGGATAAGGTATCAACGGAGCATCCAATCTATATCGGACATACTTCCGGACATTTAGCAGTAGCTAATAGTGTTGCACTTAAATTGGCAGGAATTACAAAAGATACTCCTGATCCACCTGGTGGGGTAATCGTAAGAGACCCTAAGACAGGAGAACCGACTGGGGTATTAGAGGAATCTGCTAAAGGTCTTGTAAGCAAGCATATTCCTGTTGTTACAGAAGAGGAAAATCTTGCAGCGTTTAAAAAGGCTGTCCAGGATTATATCTCAAAAGGTGTAACGACCTCGATTATAGCTGGGGCAAATAAACAGGGTCTTATTGATTTACAAAGATATCAGAAGCAAGGTTTGCTGCCGTTAAGGGTTACAGCCATGGGTGCCGGGTTTGGTGGCGTTATAACCCCTGGTGAATTAGGCGGTTTTGTAACAGGTTTCGGTAGTGATATGTTGAAGCTTGGCCCTGTGAAGCTGTCTCATGATGGATCCATTCAAGGGTACACCGGCTATTTAAGTAAACCGTACCACGTGCCGCCGGGAGATGATCCAAATTATCGGGGATATCCGGCGACAAGTCGTGAGGAATTAACGAAGCGAGTAGTGGAATTGCATAAGGCTGGATACCAAATTGCGATTCATGGTAACGGAGACGCAGCAATTGATGATATTCTTTACGCCTTCCGTACTGCCCAGGAGAAGTATCCGCATAAGGATGCCCGTCATCGTATTGAGCATGCTCAAATGGCTAGATTAGATCAATTGGATGAAATGAAGAAACTGGGTGTTACACCATCATATTTTGTTTCCCATACCTTCTTTTGGGGCGATCAGCACAGGGATATATTCATGGGGCCTGAACGTGCCGCTATGATGAGCCCTCTTAAATCGTCCATTGATCGTGGTATTAAATTTAGCATTCATCTTGATTCTCACATTACCCCAATGGACCCGCTGCAGGCAGTATGGTCTGCTGTTAACCGGATTTCAAGAAGCGGCAAGGTGATTGGTCCGGAGCAAAGAATCACACCATTAGAGGCACTTCGCGCAGTAACAAGTGATGCAGCATGGCAAAACTTCGAGGAAAATGAAAAAGGCTCAATCGAAAAAGGGAAATTTGCGGACTTTGTTGTTCTGGAAGAAAATCCGTTAACAATTGACCCTATAAAAATTAAAGAAATCAAAGTACTTAAGACAATTGTGAACGATAAGGTTATCTACGAAAATTAAATTAAGGATAGGATGCACGGGGACGGTTCTACTGCTTCATTCACTTGCTGGTGAAGCACAAGAACCGTCTCTTTACTTCCTGCGTGCCCAGCAAGCCATTAATTGTTAGTTGGCGAAAGTCCAACCCGAGTAAGTGCCAAGACGCTCGGTAGCTGACAGGCAACTGGTGGAGAAATCCTAAGGTTGAAGCCCTGTGACAAAGTAACTTGCTTTAAGGGGGGGAATACCAGCTAATACAAAGTTATGTGCTTATTCAAGAAAAGGGCGCGATTCTTTAATAAGAATCGCTTATCTTAATGAACTAACGGGTGCTTTACTTCAATAAGGGAGGTTGCTGCAGCAACCTTTTTGTTATGCAACTTAGGGGCAGGTTAGTTGAATAAGGTAATATTTGGATTAAGATAGATATAAGTAGAAAAGTTAATAACAAGGGGTGATTTTTTGGAGAAAAATATTGGGGATGTAGATTTTTTTAAACAAGTAGTAAAAAGACTTTGCAAAAAAAACAATATTTCCCCTCAGAAACCTAAATTTGAAATCATCGAGAACGTAATGGTTATTAGCATTAAGAACCATTTAAAAGATGGAGTAGACTTAGATTGTTTTAATATTTTAAACCTTATTTACCGAACAATTGGACCTTTAGAAGAGAGCTGAACAAACAAGAAATAGAATTATTGAGGCTTATGCAGAGTGTCAAGGCATTTTATTTTGATTATAGCAATGAAATGAATACCATTTGGCGATGAATTTTTTTACTAAGTTTTTAATGTTTTTACTGATATATGCAAAGTTAGCAGTACACTAATAAAGTAATAAGGTTTACTTCAGTAAAATAAGGTATATTATATTTGTTGAATAGATTCTCTTTAAAGACATGAAAAGTAGGTGAACAAAGTGGGAAAATATCAATTGGATTACAAAGGTCAGGTAGCTGTGACAAAGTTTCATGAAAAACAGACGCCTGCCAAATTTGATAAAAAGCGACAACTTGAAAAAATACGTGCGGAGTATTTGAAAAAGAAGCAAAAACAAACAGATAAATAATATGAATGAAAACATAGGAAGACTAAAATCTCCCTATGTTTTTCTTATTCGAAGTTCTTTTTTCAATTGACGATTGAGTTTATTATTCCCATAAATTTCAGATTCGGTGACAAAAAACTCGTCATCAGATATCCATTCCTCACTAAAAATTTCAGTAGCAGAATCAATAGACCAGCCGTTATTTTGGATACACCAGTAATCTCCAGCAGAAATTTTTAAAACATTTGGATACTCACTTGGCTTAGGTAGCTGAATAAAAAGATAAGTCTCGATCTTTTCAGCAAGATACTTTCTCAACACCCCACACTCAAAGAAAGTCAGGGAATACCAATGCGCTGAATTTACTTCTAATAACTTAAAGGTAAACCAATGAGTAAACCTATAAAAAACCTACTATATCAACGTTTATAGGTTAAAAGGTTTACAGGTTTACGCAATTATGGAATTCTTTATATAAAAAAATAGATAGATGATGAGTTAGAGTTAGCCTTAGACAAAATTAGCTTATCAATCATCATTAGAAAGTTTGAAAATCGCTTAGAATGGTTTTCTGAACACACAAAGCTGATTAATAAGCATAGATGGAATGTAGCAAGCTACCAGCGTTTAGCTTAATAGCTTTTATTGCTAGTAGTTTTCTTACCACAGCTAAACATTTCTGATATGCTCCAATAAAAAATAAAGCAACGCATTCCAATATAGAAACGGCTGCTTTAATTCATACTTTCAATTTTACGCTTGACGAGTTTTTTATAAAAATGGTTACGGTTTTGGTTACGTTTCTAAATGGTTGTAAATCAATTCTAGTCAATTGCGATAGTTAAGAAACATTGTATTCATCGTAAGAACTAATATAGAATAATTTAAAATAATTGAAAAAATATACCTCAATTAAATAAACTGAAATCTATTAAATTGTTGATATATCAATGTTTCTAACGTATTTTTTGATGAATTTATAAACTTAGTTACGTTTTTGATTACGTTTTTCCCAATTTTCTGTATATGGTGCAAACAAACACAAGAAAATAGGTAAGTTATTCATCGTTCAAATATATACAGGCTATTTTTTCAAACCTCTTACTTATGCAACTAACGCATGCGTTAGTTGAAGATCGGAGCTGTCTTAAGGCAGCTTTTCCTTACGGAACTTTCCATAAGGAGTGCTATTATAAGACCTATCGTAAAATGCCAAAAACGATGTGCATTGGTGGGCGGAATTATACCCTCTGACGTATTTATATTACCTCTTACTAAAATGCCTTACAGAGCCATCTAAGTAGTAAATAATTTCCACTTTTTAGTTTTTTATTTCCAGGAATAATGCTATTATTTGTAAAATACATATAATAAGGCGGGATCTTATGGATGAAAAAACTCAACTAGCTTTGATTTTTCTATTAATACCTCTGGCAATATCAATTTATTTTTGGTTTTCGGATTCAGCCTTATTACGAGGCGGATATGACTTAGCTATAGATGGTTTTGTAGTAGCCAGAGCCTTAATGATTATTTACACATTACATTTATTAGGAAAATTAGGAGAATTTATTATTAAGAACAAAAAAGATTAGTTATGAGCTATTTTTTTTTGTTTTATAGATTGATGGATTAAATACTTCAATAAGGGAGGTTGCTGAAGCAACTTTTTTCTTATGGAACTATAGGGGCAGGTTAGTTCAATAAGGGAAAATTATGAAACTATTGGGACTTTCTATCCGTAGAATATAGAGAGAGGGTGTGCATGTATTGATGTTTTCACGGTGGACGTTTCTCCAAGGGATTATAGTAATAATTTTAGGAATTCTCGCATTTATAACTGATTATTTTAAGAAAGATATGGCAACGTCAAATCTATCAAACACTGTAAATACAGTACAGATGTTAATGACACTATTATTTATTATTGCTGTTATTGGTTTATTTAGCTTACTTATGTTTTTCCAATCTAAGAAAAGTAATACTTTTTTATTGCATCCTATTTGGAAAAAAATGCACATAATAGTATCTTTCCTATTGGTTATATCAATAGTTGTATTTATTAGTGCGTTTTTTATAAGTCCCCTCAGTGAAGTAATTCAGAGTAGTAGGTGGATTTTATTCATAACCATCTATTATTTTCTATTTTTAATAAATATTTTAGTTTTAACCTTAATAAAAAAGAATACAATTTCAAATGCGAAAAAGATTAAATCATCATTTATATGGACAGTATTAGTGCTCTTTGTAACTATTTTTTTTATTTAACCTTAACTAAAATTCATTTTGAATCTTATAAAACTAAAGGTGTGTTAGTTCATTAAGTCGTACAAGACCACAGAGTTGTCTTTTTTTTGTTCAAAAAACAATGTTTAACAGAGCCATAATAAAAAATCAAAACGATCATTTTATCAGCATTTAAATACTTAATTCGCTTTCTCTCTGATTCTCGGAAAATAATAAAAAAAATATGTAATATAAATTAGTTTAAGAAAGAATTAAAATTTTTTATAAAAAATACAAATGAAAATAAGGTGAATTATTTAATGAAAATGAATAAGAGAAAATTAGCTTCTTTAATAGCCTCTTTAGCGTTAACAAGCTCTGTTTTAGTAGGTTGCGGATCTACTCCGTCTGTTAATAAAAGTGATGAAACGTACAAAGAAGACGAAGAACAAAATGATTCTAGTTCAGGTTCAGGTTCTAGCTCTAATACCAATACAAATTCCAACAGTCATACAGTTGTTCCTCCGGTAACCGGTTCTAAAACAACTAAAAATGGTGTCGTCAGTGGTTCTAGCAAAGCTTCTACTAATAAAGGTTCCACTGGTATTGGAAGCGGAAAAGGCGGGGCAAGTAGTTAAATCGAAATTTCAAAAAGCATCTAAGGAGAGACTAATATGGATAATAAGAATGAAGCACAATATCTTTTAAAGTGGATTGAATTAAACGACAAAATGGTCGAGAAAGGCTTTACCTGGGGAAGTTTAGAAGAAGATGAAGATTGGCACCAATATATGTCTTATGGTATACATACATATTCTCAAAGAGAAATAGATAGCATTAATATTGCTACCAAAAAAATAGGGAACGTATACAACAAGATGTATCACAAACTGTTGGACGGTTCTCAAGAAAGTAACGTATGGAAGTCTGAACTAGGATTGCCTGTTCAAACCTGGGATGCTGCCAATGTTCCTAGTGATTTATTTAGCTACTTTACTAGAATGGATTTCATTGTTAATGGAGATGAAATCAAGCTAATTGAAGTGAATTGTGATACACCTACAGGATATATAGAATCATCTATTGTTAATCAAATCATTTGTGAAGAATATGAATTTGTATCTCCAAATAAACTTGAAGAAAATATCAAAAGAACTTGGGCAATGATTAGCAAAGAATATAATATAACAGATAATGACACCGTTCATTTTACTTCCTACGGTTGGCACGATGAAGATCGTGAAACTGTTTTATTCAATTTAAATAAGAGTTGTCTACATAAAACTAAATTTATAGCTATTGAAGATATTATCGTATCGGATGAGGGGCTGTTCGATCAAGAAGGAGATAAGATTAACCTCTTATATCGACTTTATCCGCTTGAATATTTAGTTGATGATAAAGATTTTACCGGAAATGAAATTGGCCTTTCTTTTTTGCAACATATTGCTGATGGTAAAGTAAAATTAATAAATCCGCCCGGATCCTTTCTTATGCAGTCTAAAGCGGTTTTAGCTCTTATATGGACGCTACGAGATGACAGCGGGATCTTCAGCTTTGAAGAACGAGAGAGCATCCGTCGATACTTCTTACCTACTTATTTAAAAAGTGGTTTTCCTTTTGAGAATAAAGCATATGTAGCAAAGCCAATTTACGGACGCGAAGGCGGAAGTGTTGAGATTTTTGACAACTTTTCTAAGTTAGTAGAGAAAGATGAAGAAGATTATTACGCAGAATGGCAAAAGGTATATCAACAATATGTTGAGATGCCAACTAAAACTGTAAATACTTGGGACGGAGAATATACTGGAAAAATGCTTGTAGGGTCTTTCTTAATTGGTGGAGAAGCTAGTGGCTTATTCCTTCGTGTAGGAGAAAAAATAACCGGCAACCTTTCTATGTTTTGTCCAGTGGCCATTGAGAAATGGTAGGTAGTGTCACTGAGATAATCATAGACACACTTTTCGCAGAAGAGCGCATATCAAGAAAATAAAGACACAGAATTCTAAGTAATTCCTTTTTAGTAAAGAATCGTAAACACATAAAAAAAGAATAGAAGGGGTTTAGGGAATGTTGGGAAAAAGCAGGTGGACAAGCATTACACTTGCCTTCATACTTTGTTTTTCACGATGAGGACGAATCATTTAATTTAAAGAGTAATCAGTGGATTGATGATGATGAAAAATGGTCATAAGTATTATTTTATGAAACTTGTGGCTTTACTCCCTGTTCAGGTGGGGTATGGAAAAAACAGTAACTGTGGTGCAGCGCTGGTCGTGCGCTGCATGGTTGGCTAACAGGTGCTTTACTTCATTATCAGGAGCTGATCAGCAGCTCCTTTTGTTATGGGGATTATTGTAATGAATCAAAAAGACCTCTTGATATGATGAAAGTGTCCCAAGCTCGCAAGCGAAAAGGACACTTTCATCATAAACATGAGGCCAATCATGAATTATAACCAAAACAAGTAAATCGGTCGAATTTTAAAAAAACGGTACAATTAATGGGTCGTCCCGCCTACTGTATGAATATCCGATTCATATTTAGCAGCTGTGACAGCAGCTATTTTTATGCCCTTAACAATTGTCTCAAGGCTTAAACTAGGCGCTTCTTTATTAATAGTTTGCTCCGGAATGAAAGGAATATGGATAAATCCACCCCGGATGCTTGATGAGGTTCGGGTGATATAGTCCATTAATCCATAGAAGATATGGTTGCATACAAATGTTCCGGCGGTATGGGATACCGATGCAGGAATGTTGCTTTCCTTCATGTTTTCGACAATTCTTTTGATGGGGATCGTAGACCAATAGGCTACTGGCCCTTTGTCTGCAATAGGCTCATCAATAGGCTGGTTTCCCTGATTGTCTGGGATTCTAGCATCATCCATATTGATTGCCACCCGTTCAGGTGTGATGTGAAGCCGACCCCCAGCTTGTCCTACACAGATAACGATGTCAGGATTATGCTGCTGGATAAGCTGCTCCATTACTGCAACTGATTTCCCGAATACAGTTGGGATTTGTTCAGCAACTAGAGTCACATCATCAATAACTTCTCCATGTAACTGTTTTACTGCTTCCCAGGAAGGGTTTACTCTTTCTCCGCCAAAGGGCTCAAACCCGGTTAATAACACTTTTTGCTTCATGAAGATCCCTCCTATACTCCTAATGAAACAAGTAAGTACATAAGTACGATATTGAAAGCTAATACTGCCAAAGCTGTTGGAACTTGAACTTTTATGACATGGTTTTTATCTTTCAAGTCCAGCAAGGCTGCCGGCACAATATTAAAGTTGGCAGCCATTGGCGTCATTAATGTTCCACAATAACCCGCAAACATAGATATGGCAGCTATATGATTTGGATTAGCGTCAAATTGGTTAATCAGAAAAGGAATGGCGATACCTGCAGCCATAACCGGGAAGGCAGCAAAGGCGTTCCCCATGATCATAGTGAATATAGCCATGCCGAGACAGAAAATGACCACAACCCAAAATAGCGAACCTTCGGGAATGATTGCTGTCACAGCTTTGGAAACGACTGTACCAACCCCTGCATTTGTGTAAATAGTTCCCAATGTTGCAAGTAGCTGTGGCAGCAATACAGCCCAACCAATAGATTCTAGCAGGCGACGTGATTCTTTCACAGCTCCTGTAGGTGTTCCGCGTGTCATCACCATCGCAAAAATAATGGCAGTCAAACACGCCAGACCTAAAGCAACCATCGTTACATTAGATGGATCCAGCAAAGCCTTTCCGCCAATTTTAACACCGTCTAGCAGCTTAGAACCAGCTAAGGTTAAAATAGGAATCAAGATGGCGGGTAGGAAAAGACGGCCGCCAAGCCGTTTTCTTCGCTCTTCCTTTACAGTAATGCTTTCTTCAACATGTTCGCTTTTCTTTAACCCGCCACCTGCAATGATTAAAACCATAATAATAACCATAAGTCCAATGTAAAATGGCGGAATAATTTGGCCGAACATTAATGTAATTGAATAAATCAAGTAAAAGCTTCCCGTAGTCAACCGGCGGCTGTTCGTCCGATCAGTGAAAATATATAGGGAGCAGCCTAGAACAATGATGCCCATCAATACGTAAATCATTTCAACTGAGAATATCATAATAGATGCTCACTTTCTCTTTGGAGTGTTTATCATTATTGGCCACGACTGCCCAAACGTTTATCCAGCTTTTTATCAAACATACGGAGGCGAATGGCGTGTACAATAAAAGCAAAGATGGCAGTAGGAATTCCCCATAACGCCATTGATATTGGGTCAGCAGGGATATTGTTCTGTTCAAAAAATCCGTTCATCAATAGAATTGCACCAACCGCCACGAAAATATCTTCTCCGAAAAACAAGCCAATATTATCGGTAGCGGCTGCGTGTGCACGGATTTCCTGTTGCTCTTTCTCAGGTAGCTTACCATATTTTGTTAGAGCAGCCCCTTCTGCCATTGGGGCAATCAGCGGACGTACAGTCTGCGGATGACCACCAAGGCTGTTTAAACCAAGAGCAGCTCCGACTTCCCTGATCAATAAATACATGGTCAATACCCGGCCAACAGTGATGGCTTTAATTTTTGATACAACCTTTGAAGCTTGCTGCTGGAGACCATTTTTTTCAAGCAGCCCAATAACGGGAAGCGTGACTATGAGAATAGACATGTACCTGTTAGTTGTAAATGCTTCGCCAAATTGCGTAATAATACTGGTAATGGGAATACCTGCAATCATCCCCGTAACGAGTGCTGAAATAGTTACCACAACTGCTGAATTGAATCTAAGTACGAAGCCAATCATGATTAAAAGAACACCAATTAGAACCATACATATCCCCTTTCTTATTATTAAAACTATTCTGCAAAAATATAAACTACATGTTATTGTACATTAAAGTAAGAATTTTTGAAATAAATTTTTTATTAATCCAAGTGACTAATTATGTAAAAATCAAAGTCTTTTATAATGAAAGAATAGAAAAAATGCATCAAAAAAATACTTATTTACAACAGTAGAAAAACTAAAAATGGGACACGACTATTTCTGTGGAAGAAGCATTAAAGAGATTCAAGAATAATATCACCAGAAATAGGATTGTTATATAGTCTATTTAACTAACGGGTGCGAAGATCTAAGCTGACTTTAAGTTAGCTTTTTCTTTATTCATCTATCGAGCGCAGTTTAGTTGAAGAAGGATTATGGATTCTAGCTGCCGAATAGTTTAAATTAACCGATCCAGCTCCAGATACGGTGTAAGGGGTCATCTTAGCCACAAAATGACTAAGGTAAAAAAAATAGTTGAAATGAAAGAAGTGAAGGTTTTGATTAAATATAAATGCCTCCATCATGTAAGTCTTACTGTGACAGATTTGGAAAGAGCAAAAGAATTCTATGGTAAAACTTTATGTTTAAAAGAAATACAGCGTCCTGATTTTGATTTTCCAGGTGCCTGGTATGAAATAGAGGGACATCAACTTCACTTGATAGTCGATCCCTCTTCACAGACAATTCGTAAGGATAAAAGCTTATCCAGCAGAGAAGGTCACTTTGCCCTTAGAGTCGAGAACCACTATGACACTCTTAAATGGTTAAAACAGAATAAAGTTGAAATACTTGAAAAACCATACGGGAAAAGTGGATTTGCACAAATTTTTTGTGCCGACCCAGATGGTAATTTGATTGAACTAAATGTTAATCAAAAAGATCTATAAGTAGGCAAAGATAAAGGTTGCCATTACTGGCTCTTTTCTTATTGAAGTAACGGGGCAGATTAGTTGAAATAAGACAAGTAGGATTAAACAAATCTATTATTGAAAAAAAGAGTGATTAACAGAGATAATTTTATTAAGCTAACTTGTGCTATAGTTCAAGATGTGGGGCTGCCACCACCATTATCAAATGAATTTAGGTTGGAAATTGAAATGAAGAAAAATATGTTTAGTTTTACGTCAGCCATAGTTGGAGTTATGGCTCCATTACTTTTATTTGCTGCAATTGAAATAATTGATTACAAGTTAAGTGATATATTACTAATTAGTAGTTTGACCCTGTATGGTGTTTCTATTGTTTGTACGATTATAGCTGTAAAAAGGAAAGAAAAAAATAAGATAAAGTACATCCCACTCATTACATTAGTCCCCTTTACTCTTTATCAATTATTAATTTTATTGGTTTATTCATTAGGGAAATTCATAAATGGGTAGTAACAGGGGCGTTAGCTGAAGATCGGAGCTGTCTTTAAGGCAGCTTTTTCTTTATGCAACAACCGGAGCAGGATAGTTACAAACAATTAATAGGCGAGGTTACAACTGCAACAATAAGATGAATTAATATATATATAAAAATAGATGAATTTTACCTTAATGGATAATTATGGTATAAAAAGGATGTGGATACGATTTATACATAGACTTACTTACATTATTAGATATACAAGGAAGGTGTTATTATCATTGGAAATTAAATCGATTGTTTTACAGACTAAAAGTTTAAAGCAAATGAAAAAATTCTATATTGATACGTTAGGTTTTTCTCTTATTAATGAGGATAAGAATCGCTTTCGAATTGCTGTGGGTACAGGTGAATTTGAGTTTACAACAAAAGACGTGGTAGATAACCCCTATTACCACTTTGTTTTTAACATACCAGCTAACAAATTTTTTGAAGCAAAATCATGGGCAAAAGAAAGAGTAAGTTTACTTATTGAAGATGGGGTAGATGAAGCTAATTTTGCTCATTTACCTGCCCATGCTCTTTATTTCTATGACCCTTCTGGTAATTTAGTAGAATTTATTTCAAGATATGAAATTGCTAAAGATAGTATTGAGCCTTTTTCGGTTAAAAGTATTTTAAACATTAGTGAAATAGGTTTAATTGTAGAAAACACTATAAGTGTAAGCGGAAAATTAAATGAAATTGGTGTGACCGAGCGTGACAATAATACAATAAGTAGAAAATCCCTTAATTTCATGGGTGAAAGAAGGAATGGAATATTTATTATATTAGCCCAACCAGGGAGAAGATGGATATTTTCTGATAAAACATCTGCCATATTTCCTCTTGAGATTACATTAATAAATAACAATAAAATAATCATCAATTCCGATAATGAATTTCAGATATATCGGGACGAGCACAAAGGAGAGTTATTTTCTGAAACGTAACATCTATTAGAATACCAATTTTTGGTAGATATCTATCCTTCTTCAACTAAAGGGTGCTTTACTTCAATAAGAGAGTTGCTTTGGCAACTCTTTTTGTTATGGAACTATCGGGGCAGGATAGTTCAACAAGTGGTTGGGGTAATTTGGTAAAATTAATATAGATTTAGTAAAATCAATATAATACTGGGGGAAATCTTTTGAAAAAAAACTATTTCATTTTTAGCTTAATATCAATTTTATCCTTGATAATAATTTCTGGTTGCACTAATAAAGACAGCATAGCTACAATTTCAGTTAATTCCGATTCTGAACATACGAATACTTTTAAAAAATTAAATTTAGGGGAACTGTATGATTTTGATTTCAAATTAAATAATGCAGATATAACTTGGGTAAATGTTTGGATAGAAAGTTACAAAGATGGAAAACAAGAACCTCAACCGTTAGCTGAACTATCTTATGGGAAAAGCCCTAACAAAGTGGAGGAAGGAAATTTAGGATTTGGAATAATAAATACTAATGATACTCGTTTAGGTTTTCTTTATGCACCCAATGTAACTGCAACCCCACAAAAAATAGACAAAATACATTCTGTTGGTGTGTTTAGTAGATGGGATTATGCCATAGGGGAAGATAAAGTGGAATTAAAATTAGGAGAAACGTATTTATTAGGTGCATACAGGGAATCCAATGGAAACTCCATAAGGACATACAATTTACAAGACGAAAATGAAGTGAAGAAAATGATAAGTGATGATAAAATTGTATTTTTACTAAAAATTAAAATAGAAGAAAAATAAATGAATAATTAGTTTCCACAGCAGTTGGTTCAATTGGAACCAATTCAACTGTTACTCTAAAAAAAGGTGGAAGTACATGGGGTTTAAAGTTAACAAACAACAATAAAAATAAATGTTGGTTAATTACCAATTGTACAAAACTACAGATCCTAATATGAAGATTGGGATTCAAGCCATAAAGACTCCGCGAACTCCTCAAATTATAGATCAGATTCAAGCCGAAGAAAAAGGGATCTGCATACTTGAAGTAGTAATAAATGGCATTGAACAGGCAGGAAAGAAATGCAAAGGGAACAAAATCGCCAGCAGCAGAAAATAAGGGGCAAGAATAATACAAAAAGTCGTCAACATGTATGGGAAATGGATAGGTAACTTCTTACAGACGAATTTGGTAGCCTTAAAGGCTACTGATTTTTATATCGGGGGATATGCTCAACGCTTGGGGGAATTTGAAAAAGTCTAAAGGATTGTTATTAGTTTATATCTGTTACTGGTATTAATGGTATACCTTAAAATACTTTTTGTGAAATAATATTTAAATGAGGCTATGTTACTACCAAAATTTAATCACTGAACAAATAAAAAGAAAAAATAAAAGCGTATAACAAAAAAATGATTTCATTTTAAGCCTTTTTTTAATTGGTTATCCTCCATACATATTTTTATTCAATTGTATACCTAGAATGTATGAATAATAAAAGTGCATCTATTTAAAAAAAATTACATTTTTAGTATAATGAAGTAAAATTATAACATAAGAAAATATTTACAAGGGGAAAAAATGAAAAATTCAAAGTTGGATTACAACCTAATTACACTTTTACTTTTGCTATTTATAACTAGTTGTATAGCCATATATACTGCTCAAGAATTTGGTCAATACGAAGGGAATTTTTTATTTAGACAAGTATCTTGGTATTTTATAGGTTTCAGTATGATTTTAGGAGTTATGTATTTAGATTCTGAACAAATATTTCGCTTGAATTGGTTTATTTACTCGCTTAGTTTATTTCTATTAATTGCATTAATTTTGTCACCTGAGTCAATAGCACGAGAAATAAATGGTGCCAAAAGTTGGTTTCAAATTCCTGGGATTGGGTCTATACAGCCAGCTGAATTTACTAAAATATCTTTAATAATTTGTTTAAGTTACTTAATACAAAAACATCATAATAAATATGTAGACAAAACTTTGAAAACGGATTTTATTCTATTAATTAAGATGGGGGCCGCAACACTTCTTCCTATACTTTTAATTATGAAACAACCAGATTTAGGAACATCTTTAGTATTAATGTGTATTTTTATAGGGATATTATTTGTTTCAGGAATATCATGGAGAATAATTGGTGTTATTTTTATTATTTGCGTATTAATTGCCAGTGGAATTTTTTACTTAGTTTTTCTTAACCCTGAACTTCTTCAATTAATGGGAATAAAAACATTTCAATTAGGAAGGATTTATGCTTGGATTGACCCAGAGTCTTATCAATCAGGAGAAGGCTATAACCTAACCAAAGCCTTACTTGCCATAGGATCAGGTGCATTTTATGGTTATAGAGGAGACGGTGTATACGTTCCTGAAGCACATACAGATTTTATTTTTAGCGTTATTGCTTCTAAATTTGGTTTCTTAGGATCTAGTATTTTAATAACAATTTATTTTCTCCTTATTTCGAGCATGGTGAAGTTAGCCATAGATGTCAAAAATAGTTTTGAATCTTACCTATGTGCAGGTGCGGTTTCTATGATTTTTTTCCATATTTTCGAAAATATTGGAATGAATATAGGTTTATTGCCGATAACAGGGATACCTTTACCTTTTATAAGCTACGGAGGCAGCTCATTAATGGGGAATATGTTAGCAATGGGATTAATTTTTTCAATAAGCTATCGAAAAAGAGCATATATGTTTGACTAAGGTGGCTTAGTATTCCAGGATTAATTCAATTTTCTCTTTTCGTAATATTAGGTTTGTTTTTACTAAGAAAACTAGTGCAATTTATTAGACGGTAAAAACCGTCTTTTTTTTATGTCACAGTATGTGTCAACTCAAAAATAAGTCTTATGCAACTAACAGGGCAGGTTAGTTGAAGAATGCTGTTTGAACTTTATTCAACAATTGGGCCATTTTGTTGAATAATTAAAGTCCTAATATTTTACTGTGGTAAATAAGTTATATAGGCCGTGAATATACTGTGGATATGTTAAGACTTTAATTAGGATAGGAGTGAATAAGCAATTATGAAAGAAACGATGCGCGTTCTTATTTCTGGTGCGAGCATTGCCGGTCCGGCACTTGCTTACTGGCTTCACCGCTACGGATTCGAAGTGACTGTAATAGAACGTGCACCAGCATTGCGCACGGGTGGGTACGGGGTTGATATCCGTGGTGCAGCCATTACGGTACTTGAGGGGATGGGTATACTCGATCAAGTTCGTGCAGCTGACACGAACATGACTGGTGTTTACTTCGTGAATAGCAAAGGCAAGATCGAAGGTCAAATAAGCGAAGCGAGTATGGGGAACCATCAAGGTCTGGACATCGAAATCATGCGTGACGATCTTTGTCACATTTTGTACGATTTAACTAAGGATACGGTCGAATACATTTGGGGAGATTCGATTACCGCAATACATGAGACTGAAGCTGGTGCAGAAGTTCAATTTATGTATTGCAAGCCGCAGACTTTCGATCTGGTAATCGGAGCGGACGGTCTCCATTCTAATGTGCGCACCTTGACTTTTGGCGACGAAGCACAGTTTAAACGTACGCTTGGCTGTTATATCTCAATTTTCACCCTTGAGAATTACCTCAACCTCGACCACCGCCAGCTGTTTTATACGATACCAGGCAAAACTGTAGGTATGTATAGCGCCCGTAACAATACCGAAGCAAGGGGTATGTTCTTGTTCCAATCAGAGGCATTGAAATACGACCGCTATGATACAGAAGCTCAAAAGAATCTTGTAGAAAATGCCTTCGTAGGCCATACGGGCTGGGAAACCTCGAATCTACTCAAAACCATGAAAGATGCGACAGACTTTTATTTTGACGAGATTTGCCAGATTCACATGCCGACATGGTCAAAAGGTCGGGTTACATTGTTAGGCGATGCGGCGTATGGCCCATCACCCCTATCGGGTCAAGGTTCTAGCCTGGCGCTTGTCGGAGCTTTTGTATTAGCTGGTGAACTCAAAGATGCGGATTGCGATTTCACCCGTGCCTTTGTTGCCTACGAACAAAAAATGAGAAAGTTTGTTGAGAAAAATCAAAAAATAGGACTAATGGCTGCCGGGAGTATGATTGAAAGATCAAACTTCAAAATCTTTCTACGCAATTTAATGTTTCGCGTACCCATCCTTATGGTTGTATCGTTTAAGATGATTTCGAAAATGATAGCGAAAGCTGCCAACGGGATTGAACTGAAAGATTATTGATATGCGATATTTTAGAGACGAGTTTCAACCAGTCTTAAAAAACTGATAATTTCTTTGCTTGTGTGTAACTATCAACAAATGACTTTTTATTATTCAGTAACAATACAAAACCCGAACAGTTTTCTGCCTGGTAGCTAAGCGTAAGAAGGCTCTTAAGCCTTTAATAATATTGTTGATCTTCCGCAATCGGGCGCGATTCTTTAATAAGGTTCGCTTTTCTTATAGAACTACCATGAAAATTAAACACTAATAATAAGAAAAAAGACCATATTAAATAAAACGCAAGCTTCAATTTTTTTGAAAAAGAGCGACGCCTTATTAGATCTCCTAATAAATCGGTGGTTAGGATGCCTCTGATATATTTACGGTATATCCTAAGTTTTCTAACCTTCGGACCGAATTTCGTACAATGGAAGCTTGCTTTTGCTTATCAAAATAATCTTCGCCTAAGTCTACATACATTTCTTTCCTTGTTAAAAGATAATAAGAAATTCTTAACATGGCGTGGGCAACGACAATTCCAGCTCGTTTTCTTCCTTTTCGCGCAGCTGTCCGTCTGTATAGAGCGCCAAGATAGTTTTTGGAGGCTCCAACTGAATGAGCAGCCTCAGTTAAAGCAGATTTTAAATATTTATTTCCCTTTTTGCCTCTGGTTGATTTCCTTTTTCCTGCACTTTCATTGTGTCCTGGTACGAGGGCGGCCCATGAACATAATCTGGCTGCACTTTCGAACTGTTTTTCAACGTCCGTTCCGATTTCAGCTAGAATTTGTTCTGCCATTCGAGTGGCAATCCCAGGTATTGAATCCAGTCGTTCTATGTTTTCTTGATACACACTAACTCTTTGGGCAACCTCTTGATCGAGGTTTTCAATCTGTTCAGTCAGAAAATCAATATGAGTTAGAATCGTTTTAAGCATCATGCGTTGATGAGGATTCACATACCCATTCAGGGCAAGGATTAAATCATCTTTTTTCTTCTTCATCGAACGTCGCGCAAAGTTTGCTAGTTTCTCAGGATCATCCTCACCATTTGCGATCGCTTGAAGCATGTCCTTTGATGAAACACCCATAATATCAGATACGACAGAGCCTAATTTGATATTTGCACCTTCAAGCACCTTTTGAATTCGATTATGCTGTCTGGCTCGTTCTTCAATAATACTTCTACGATACCGAACAAGCTCACGCAATTCTCGTTGATTTCGATCAGGGATAAAGCTTGCCTTCAATAAACCATGACGAAGAAGTTGAGCGATCCACTCAGCATCCTTGACATCTGTTTTTCGACCAGGGACTGCTTTCATATGTTGTGCGTTAACAACTAAAAATTCCATTTCTTCAGCCTCAATTAAGTTCACGATAGGCTTCCAAAACACACCTGTGCTCTCCATAGCGACATGAGTGCAACCATGTGATTTAATCCAATCCATCAGTTGAATTAAAAACACCGTTTTTGTAGAAAATGTTTGAATCTCCTTTCCTTCGGGGGTCATAATGCAGGCGGTAATGTTATCTTTATGTACATCCATTCCGCATACTCGTTCAATGATAACTTCCATTGAAACCATCCTTTCTATGGCAAAAAATTAGAGGCTGGTGCAAAAACCAGAATAGGATTAATCTACCATGAGTGCTTCCCGTAAGGGAGCGACAGTCTGTGATGCACCGAGGTCGTTGGAGTCAGACTAACGGATGGGCTCTAATGGCACCATAGTTCATCGACCTTCCTCACCCAGCCATAGAATCAGTATGGACGGTTTTCCACCATTTTCATTCTCTGTGGTGCAGCGCTGGTCGTGCGCTGCATGGTTGGCTAACGGGTGCGTTAGTTCAACAAAAAGACCGATTATTTCGGCCTTTTTGTTTTCTTGTTATTCAGCAGTGAATGTAAATGTTTCTTTTAAAGGTCTGCCTTCGCTACCCTTTTGAGTCCAAACGATTTCCACTTCCAATTCCGTTGCTTTTTCAGCCAAAATGAAATTGCTAAATTTATAAGGATATCCATCATTCATTTGTTTTGCTAAAGAAATCGCTTCTTCAAAGTGGTCTTTATTGCAATCCTCTTCACCAGGACAACCAAAAAGTGCAAACTTCGTCGTAGAATTAGGTTCATTGCTAAACATATAAATTTCCGCAGACAATACATTCTTACCAATGTTATCAACCTCTAAAGAGTAAGTATGAAATTTTCCCTTTTCGGGCTTTCCTAATCCCTTACCTTGTTCAGCTTCGGCTACTTGAACTGACCATTGTTTCGATGTTTGTTTGGTTGGTAATTCACCACAGTTACTTTGCCCAAAATAGAATGGAATATGTTTTGAACTAACAGGTGCTTTATTTCAATAAGGAAGGTTGCTGCGGCAACCTTTTTTCTTACGGGGGTCCCACCAACAAAACGCGGAAAACATACGCTAAGCAAATTTCGACATAAAGAAAGCCGAAGTTTCCTACGTTAAGGATGTCAAGTTGATCGATATTTACGTATATTTTAAGTGTTAATTTGCACATCCAACTATAAAACCCAGCTACCTTCACATGAGAAGATTAGCTGGGTTTCTTAAGTATGTACATCCAATCATTTATAGAACTACTCGGATTCGCCTAGTAGGCCCAGTGACAGGGTTCTGGCTCTAATCTGTCAGATATTTTCCGATTTCCGGAAAATAGTTCTTGCTAGTATCATGTAATTCACGCCTCTGCTGCTTGCATAAGTTCGTATATTTTGCGAGTTGTATTTACATTCCTAATTGTTATTTGTTGATATGGCTTTGAACCAACGAGTTTAGTCATACCGGATTTGCTAATATTCTTTTTTTCAACCGACCATAGAATGGCTCCAGGAACGTATTTTACCGTATCAATTTCTGGTTTGATGACCAGCTTATTAAGCACTGACTCATCATCAATTTCGTCCCATAAAAACAGCACAGCGCTTCTCATTTGTTGGTCGTTCGTCCATGACTCTGGAAGGGAGTGTATGACTTTTTTTAAATCATCAAAACTACGGACTAAAACTTTGATTTGTAATCCGAAGTTTGTATGTATAGCCTCTTCTAAAATATGGGATATTGTTGTTTTTGATTGGCCATTCACTGTGAAAATAATATTACCTGAATTGATATATGTAACTACAGAGCTCATACCTACTCGTTCAAAAATTTTTTTAAGCAATTTCATGTCAATTTTATTTTTCCCACCAACATTGATTCCCCTAAGCAGTGCGACATAGACCATGATAATCCTCCTAGATCGATTAATTTAATTCAACTGGTGTTTATTGCAGAACTTTCATAAAGTGTCTTATCGGCAAAAAAGGTTGGATATCTAAAAAAGTACCTAACCTTTTTTGTTACCATAACGAGTGCTATAGGCAGTTGTTAATTTGTCATATTTTATTTTTCAGGTTTTCTAGATTATCTATATCTCCATTTACTATCAAACCAATATGATCAGAAATAACTTCAATATCTAAATCCCACCATTTTATTTCTAGCAATTTGCTAATGATTTCTGCTGAGAAACGGGTTTTAATTTTCTTTGCAGGATTTCCTCCAACAATTGTATATGGTTCTACATCTTTAGTAATAACTGATTTTGCTGCTATAATAGCACCATCACCTATGTTGATTCCAGGCATAATGACCGTATCCATCCCAATCCAGACGTCATTTCCAATTATCGTGTCCCCTTTAAACGGCAATTGATCTAGCGCTGGTGTGTATTTCTCCCAACCTTGTCCAAAAATATTGAACGGATAAGTGGAGAAGCCATCCATCCTATGATTAGCTCCATTCATAATAAACGTTACACCGGGTGCTATGGCACAAAATTTCCCTATAACAAGTCGATCACCAAAAAATTCGTAATGATACAACACTTGATCTTCAAAGGATTCTCCATTTTTTGCATCGTAATAAGAATATTCACCTGCAATAATATTTGGTCTAGTAATTGTATTTTTAATAAATTGTAAAATATTATTTCCTTTAATCGGATATTTATCTGTAGGATTCGGTCCATCTCTGCTTATTTGATTCCATAGGTAGTCACTACCTTTCAAAGTTTTTATCCAAAGCTTAACCGGCCTAACTTATTGCATTCCTCAGCGAACCACAAGGCCTTGTCAGGTCCTACTACCATACCATGTGGCTCCGCATTTTTCGTAGGAATAGGATATTCCGTAATTTCACCGTTTATTGTAATCCGACCTATTTGATTACTTCCCCATTCAGTGAACCATAAAGCACGATCAGGGCCGGTTACAATTGCGTGTGGACGAGCATTCGGAGTAGGAATGGTAAACTCACTTATTATTCCAGAAGTAGTAATTCTTCCAATTTTATTTCCGTTAATTTCTACAAACCAAAGTGCACCATCCGGTCCATTTGTAATTCCCACAGGACCAGCCTGTTTTGTGGGTAACTTATATGTAGTCACTTCCCCGTCTATCGTAATCCGACCTATTTGATTACTCTGATTCTGAGTAAACCATAGAGCATAATCAGATCCAGCTACAATAAAAGAGGGATAAGAATCAGGAACAGGCAAACTATACTCAATAATTTCACCTGATGATAAGATTCTTCCTATTCTATTTCCGTTCATTTCTGTAAACCAAATGTCTCCATTATGTCCTTGCGTGATTCCAAAAGGTCCTGAATCGCTGTTTGGTAGCGTATATTCAGTAATTTCACCTGTTACTGTTAGTTTACCAATTTTATTTGTCCTATTTTCAGTAAACCATATATCACCCTGATCTGTAGAAGTGATAGATAGCACACCTGCATTGAAAGTAGGAAGATCAATATGAGTCACTTTACCATCAACAGTCATTCGACCTATTTGATTCGCTTTATGTTGTGTAAACCATAGGGCACCATCTTTTCCCCTAGTAATTCCATAAGGACCTGAATCTATATGAGGAAGTTCAAATTCTTCAATTTTTATTTTCACGTTAATTCCTCCTTTTTTTGTATAAAATTATTCTAGTAATTCGTTTTGAATACGGTGCATTTTCAGTTAACACAAATAACTCCGTTCGAATAAATTGAAGCGGAGTTATTTGTGTTGAAAAAATCCTAATCAATTACAGCATTTTATATATTTCAATAAGGTTCCTATCTGGGTCTCGAAAATGTGCAATACGTGATCTCCATTCTTTACGATCGTGTGGTTTAGTAATAAATTCAATCCCATTTTCTCTTAAACGGTTATAAGTCTTATCAACATCTTCTACTTCAAATTGAAGTAAAAATTTTGATTGAGATTCCCCTTCTAAAAATTTATTTTCCTCTCCGACCACTTCTGCCATGGCTTTTCGGGATAAAAGCTCGATTTTCGTTTCTCCATTATTGAAAAGTGCATATTCCATTTCTTCCTCGTACCAACTTATTGAAAGTCCTAATATATCTTTGTAAAAATTGGAGCTTTTTTTAAAATCATTAACCAACAGTCTGATTTGTAATAACTTCAATTCAATCTCCTCCTAATAATATAATTCTCTTCATTTACAAAAAACCTTTATGTAAACTAAACCTGTAGACCATCTACATTTCTAGTTACCATAAACTATATCTTCCCATTTAACTTCGATTTACTTACGAATAATCCCTTCTCTAATTCAAGAAAAGGCCCGATTGCTGAACAAAATTAATAAAAACACACACTTGCTATCTTTTATTGTATTCCATAAATAAAATTTTATTTTTAATAGAATTTGTTCCAAAACTCAAAACTTTAAGACACTCTTAAAATCAAACATATTATTTGTTAATTTATCCTTGTTTACCGTCTAAAAGTTAGTCTATAATTAATTGTATAAAAGTTTTAAGACTTATAGACAAAGGGTGATACATATTGTTAATTGGTTATGCGAGGGTTTCAACTACTGGCCAAGATTTAGAAACACAAAAGGAAATTTTGGAAAATGAAGGGTGTAAAAAGCTTTTTGTTGAAAAAGTAACCGGAACAAGTACAAAACAAAGAGCCCAACTTTATGAAGCTATTGAATTTGCACGAGAAGGAGATACATTAGTAGTAACTAAAATAGATCGTTTGGCTCGTTCCATTATGGACTTAAATAAGATCGTTCATGAATTAGCAGAAAAAGGCGTGAATGTAAGATTTGTAAAAGAAGATATGAAGTTTGATGGTTCAAACGAAGGAAACAGCTTACAAACACTTCTATTTAATATTTTAGGTTCATTCGCACAATTTGAACGTGATCTTATTGTAGAAAGAACAACAGAAGGTCGAGAGAGAGCGAAAAGGCAAGGGAAACATATGGGAAGACCAGGACAAGATGAAAAGACTTTAAAACGAGCTATTAAGCTATATAATGAACGTGAAACAAACGGAATGAGTGTAAATGACATAGTAAAAGCTACAGGAGTTCCACGTTCCACGTTATATGCAAAAATTAGGGAATAGGGTTGCTATGGCAGCCCTGTTCTTATGGAACTAAAGGGGCAGTTTAGTTGAACAAGAAAAACGAATAATGCGTATTTGACACTAAAAAGCGATGTAGAGGTGAAGTGATGAAATCGTATGTTATACCAATTTTAAAGGGAATCATAACAGGGATTTTAGACGCAAAGAGGGAGAAAATTAGTTTTACTATTACTTGTTCAGAATGCGGATGTCTTGGAGAATTAGGAAATTATTTTTCAAAAGAATCTGGGGATATAGCAGTTGTTAATGGTGACGGAATCGGCGAAAACGAAGAAAACATTGTATCAATTCGATGCAAGAAATGTGGAAATGAAATAGTCAGTTCAGAATTTTAATGCACAGTTCGATTCTATTGTGAAGAAATGTACTTAAGCTAACGGGTGCTTTAGCTGAAGATCGGAGCTGTCTTTAAGGCAGCTTTTCTTTATGGAACTATCGGGGCAGGATAGTTCAAGAGTGCTGTTTGAACTTTGTTCAACAATTGGGCCATTTAATGGAACAACATTGAGTAGCCAAATTGAATATTATATGTTGGAAAACTTAATATTCCTGAATATTTTTAGAACTGATATAGTAAAGGAGTGGAAGATACCGGTAGGATGAAATTAATACATTTCTTGGTTTTGTATGAGGGAGATAGAAAATGAGGTTAGAAGAAATCATTGGTATAGTTAAGGAATACTTTTTTCTGGCATTAATAGCCGTAATTCTTTTAGGGATTATCTTTTTTCTAATGTATTTCATTGTATATAAAAAAATTTTTGGAGGGAAGAAATGCCTTCAAAAGAAGCAATTGCTTCTTTTGTGTTTGCTTATTAGTTATGTCATCATGGTTATTGGCGTGACTTTTTTGAATAGAGGCCCAAACTATCAGGGCGGGATGGATTTGTCTTTTTTTACTTCGTATCGAGAAGCTTGGTATAGTTTTAGTGTAAGTCATTGGCAGTTCATATACTTAAATATATTCATGTTCATTCCGTTCGGGATTCTTTTCCCAATATTGCATTCACGTTTTCAAAAAGCTGTATGGACTATTGGGATGGCAACGTTATTTACACTTTCCATTGAAAGTGTCCAGTTAATAACAGGATACGGTATTTTTGAAGTTGACGATTTATTTAATAATCTACTGGGGGCCGTCATTGGATATGGTATCATCATGGGCTTCATTACAATAAAAGAAAAGGGAATAAAGCGATCCTTTTTCTACTTTTCACCTTTATTGCTAGTGGTTATCTTATCCGGAAGCATGTTTGCATACTACTATTTGAAGGAATTTGGTAATCTCTCCATCATTCCAGCTCATAAAGTAAATATGGAAAAAACCACAACCACTACTGATGTTAAGCTCAACGACAAAAAAATGACCGTTCCGATTTATAAGGCGCCAAGCTATACAAAGAGTGATGCTGACGTATTTGCCAAAGATTTTTTTGAGAGAATGCATGTGGATACATCAGACATAGAGGATATTTCTTATCCAGATGAAGGGATGTATCGGATTAATGGAGAGAAATCTTATGATATGACAGTCCAATTCTTGGATGGAAGTTATAGTTTTACAGATTTTTCAAGATTTGATGAAAATATAGAGCCTGAAGATTCAGATGAAGAATCCTTAAAAGAAATATTGGCAGAATTTGGTATAGATATCCCGAAAGACTCGCAGTTTCAAAAAGGCGATACTGGTTCGTATGAGTGGACAGTAGATAAAAAGGTAAGTGGAAATCAGCTAATAGACGGTTCTTTAACGGTAAATTATTATAATGATCATACAGTGAAGGGAATCGAGCATCAGTTAATTACCTATGACAAGGTAAAGGATGTTCAAATAAAAAGTGAACAAGAAGCGTATAAGGAAATTTCAGATGGTAAATTTCAATATTACTCTGAAAATAAAATGATAAAAATCTTACATATCGATAAAGTAGAAGTTAGCTACTTTTTAGATTCCAAGGGCTATTATCAACCTGTTTATGCATTCCATAGTACAGTAGATGGAATGGATATGACTATCTTAATTCCGGGAATCTAGAAAGCTTTATTGCTGATTTTATCAATATTCCACAATCGGGCGCGATTCTTTAATAAGAAATGCTTTTCTTAATGAACTAACAGGTGCGTTAGCTGAAGATCAGAGCTGTCTTTAAGGCGGCTTTTTCTTTATGGAACTATCGGGGCAGGTTAGTGGTAGAAGAAGGTAATCAGGTGTTAAGTAGAGAAAAAGGTAGCAATAAATATAAAATTAAATAACTGAGGCGAAAAGGATGGCTCATAATGGGATAGTTTTAGTAGTTAGTGTATCAATATTCAGAGATGATGAAGTCTTAATAATTAGAGAAAATAAACCAACTGCTATTGATAAGTGGAACTTTCCGAGTGGACGCATTGAATATGGTGAAGACATTCTCTATTCAGCTCGTAGGGAGGTAAAAGAGGAAACTGGCTTTGATGTAAAACTTGATGGTACAACGGGTGTATATAATTTTATCAGTAGTACAAACAATCAAGTTATTCTATTTCATTTTACTGGTGAGGTTAATGGTGGTTCATTAAATCTTGAAGAAGATGAAATTTTAGACAGTAGATGGATTAAGGTGAATGACCTTGTGAAATTTGATAATGAAGAACTACGTGAACCAAGGGTACTAAAGCAAATAATAGATAACTTATTAAAAGAGAGGGTACATTCAATTAGTATTTATAATGAACAACTAGATAAATAATTTTTATTAAGCTAACAGGTTCTTTACTTCTTTATCAGGAGCTGATCAGCGACTCCTTTTCTTATGGCACTATAGGGGCAGCATTCCTGTATTAACTGAAATACTAAAAAGTTTGTGAAGAAATCTACTTAAACTAACGGGTGCGTTAGTTGAACAAGGAGTTGTCTTTAAGGCAGCTTTTTTTTATGCAATAACGGGGCAGGATAGTTCCATAAACGTAAGCAACAGTGTTAAGAATGAATGGATTTGATACCTATAATTTTTTCGGTCACAAAAAAAACGCTATACTTTTTCCAGCGTTTTTCTCATAATACATTCTGCTACTGTACTTTTCTTTTGTTTAAAACCCATTTTACTCCTATCGATAAAATAAACAATACACCAGCAGCAAGTGACACTGCCGAGATTAATTCCTGTCCTGTCATGGTGAGGGCTTTTGCCAATTCGACTGAATATGATAGGGCTAAGGCTGTCATTAGTTTTGAGAGTGAAGCAATCAGAATAAATCTGCAAAAAGAAACTCCGCCTATCCCCGATCCCAGGCAAATGATTTCATCTGGGAGAATCGGGATAATAAACAGAAGGAAAAGGATGGCCGTTTCATTTTTTTCTACATAGTTTTGGTAGGTTTGCAAGTGCTTTTCTTTTACTAATTTTAATGCAAGCTTTTGTCCACCAATCCTAGCTATTAGGAACATGACTGCTATTCCGGCAATAGTTCCGAAAAAACCTAGATAAGCTGCGGTAAATGAGCCAAAAACTGCACTACCTGCAGGAATTGTTACAGCTTCAGGCAAGGGTAATATGATTGGCTGAAGGAAACAAATAAGTAGGAAAAGGAGTTTGCCTAAAAGGGTATTTTCTCCTAAAACGCTCTCAATACCGTTCGCATCTGCCAGAATCAAAAACTTTGTAGAATAAAAAATCAGACAGACAATAATCAAAAAAATGCTCAAGTACACAAAGGAAAGACTCGTAAGTTTTAAATAGTTTACTTTCTTCATTTTTATCAAGACAAGATTAATAGACAGAATGCCTATTAAGATGACTGTAAATATAACTTTATAAATTATCAGCAGCGATGGTAAAAATACAAAAACGCACATAGCTGCAAACGCGCCCATCAATAAATTCGTCCAAAACCCAGGCAGTTTCTTTCCAAGAACCACAGTATTCTTTCTCCCTTTAAGTGATATTTGTATGATTAAGTGTACTGGCTATGCCATCTAAAGAAAACAGACCTGGGGTTTAACTGAAAGTAAGACCTGAGGCTTAAATTTCGTGAGATCATTCCCATTATCATACTTTCAAATTCAAGGGGAAAAGTACCCTTAATTAACTAACGGGGCAGGTTAGCTCAATAAAAAAAGGAATTAAACTTTGAAAGGCGAAGTGAATCAATAAGAAAATACAGTCATAAGGAGAGATATATTGAAAAAAATTAGAGAAGCAACAGACAAGGATATGAAAGTAGTTTATATGATGGGCTATGATGTTTGGGGAGACAGAATGCTTTCTCAAGAATATGTAACGATGTGTCAGGGTTCCAGTAAGTACAAAAAGGGGAAATGGTATGTTCTGGAGGAAACTGATACAAAAGAGTTATTAAGTTCCCTAATAGTATATGAACTAAATCTTACAGAAGACTTACTTGTTAGAGGGATTGGGTCAATTGCTACTCCTTTACATTTAAGACAAAAAGGGTATGCTTCTATATTAATTGAAGAAGTGATAAACAAATTAGAGCAAAATATAGATTGTAATAATTTTTTCTTATATAGCGATATTGGGTCAGACTTTTATAGAAGATTTAATTTTATTGAAATACCTTCTTCTAAGCAAAAATATAAGGATAGTATTTGTATGTATTATTCAAAAGAAAATGATATTGACTCCATATCTTTTGATATTCCCGACTACTTTTAAAAGATATTCTTATGGAACTAACAGGTGCGTTAGTTCTATAACAGGGGTTGCTTCGGCGACCTTTTTCTTATTGAACTAAAGGGGCAGGTTAGTGAAATAAAAATATTAAAACAATTAATATAGAATCAATACTTATTGGTAGGTGAAAACAGTGTATTTTAAGGCATTTTTAAAAAAGAAAAAAATAGATTTAATTATTTTTGCATTCGTAATGATTTTAGGATGGATTTCAAGTTATATACTTATTAATGGACCCGCATCCTGGGGAGGTCCTGTTGGTGTAATAATCGCATATTTAATAAGGTTCTTTTGGGAATATAGGAAATTTAAAAGAGATACTAAAGAATCAAATAAATTTTTACATAATAGACGGAGTTTTTAATAATATTAAGAACTTCGTTTCTTGTTTTACCAACTTTTTAATTGTGAATAAATACACTTAAACAAACAGGTGCGTTAGTTCATTATGGATTACTAAAAATAATCAAACTATTTTATAATAACTGTATACTGAATCACAAGAAAAGAATCCATCTCGATCAATCTTTTTTCAAAATGGATTCTTTTTATTTACGCTAATATGGGGGTTCAGGAGAAAATTTTGATCAATCTTGATTCCAAAAATACACATAGATCTTAATTAGTTCTATATTTTGATAAATCGACTTACTGATCATTTATCAGTTCCTATATATTCAACTTTTAGGGAATTTTCCACCTGATAATTATCCTCATGATTAATTGCATCTTTCAAAGCTTCATGCCTTTCCCCATTCCTAGTTTCTTCAGAAAAGAGAGTATGAGCTACAATACCATACTCTCATATTTTCTTCATCAGCATAATATTTTTTTTGTGATACACACTTAAAACCAGACCAAACAAGAAGGCGTTAATCATCGCTGATAAAGCACCATAACTCATAAATGGCAGGGATAGACTTATTAGTGGTAATAAGCCGAGAGACATTCCGATGCTGACAGTAACCTGTGCAGTGAATATGGCAAAACTGCCGGAAACAAGCATTTTCCCAAATGGGTCTTTCACAGTTTGGAATATACGGGAAATTCGCCAGATCATCCATAAAAACAGCAGACCAATGAGCAATGCCCCGGCCCAGCCAAGCGTATAGGTAATTGTTACAAAGATAAAATCCGTCATCATTTCATTAGAAAAATCAATCGCTCCGAGGGAACCAAAATGGCCAATCCATCCGGCATCCTCAATTAGCTTTTCTAGTTTCAAAGGCATATACCCCGAGGTCTCACTGAATTTTTCAGGCGTAACAAACGCATAAAGTCTTTCTAATTGATAGGCCCTTATATCTTTCAAGGATATAAGCAGAAGTGAAACACATGTAGTAAGTAGGACTGCTGCAGTGATAAGGATTTTCCTTTTATTTAGGCTACTCCTCCAGACCATTACAGCAACCATCAATGAATAAATCGCCACCGCCTGCTCGTTGGCTGTATTCAGAAACAAGAAGGCAGAACAAACGTATAAAATGGCAGCCAAATAAACATTCATCTTTTTTGATTGCAGCATTCCGGCCCAGGCAAGCAGAAAAAGTGGCAGAACCACAATAGAATCGACCGACAATAAACCCATAATATTAATTCGAGGATTGCCGTTTACTAATACATTGGAAAATTGGAACTGAACAAGAATCAGACATCCCATCGTAAAGAAAACCCAGCCCCATCTCTGAAATTTCCGATAATCGAAAAAAAGAAGGACACAGGCCAAAATTACACTTCCTGTGACAGAATATGCCTGCTTCAGCACTGAAAATGAATTACCATCCTTAAATAAGAACCAAAACAAAAACAGGCCCGCAGCTGACATGAACAGAAACATACTCATTAGCTTCCAATCAATCTTCGGCCTGTGCAGCTTGTCCATCTTCTGCCCAATGTCAGAGGGGCTTCCCATATTCCGGACAGCCAGTTCCTCTGCTTCTTCCTCTTTATATCCTTTTTTGACCAGTTCAGTTTTAGCTTGATGCAAATGGGCTTTTAATTCAGCTTCTATATATTTTTTTGCTTCTTTTGATCGGATATACGACGAAACCTCATCTAAAAAATGATTGCTTCTCAATCGGTTCTTCCTCCTTCAAACGCTGTCCGCCAACTAGCAGAGGCGGAACCACTTTTAGATTCCTTTTTCTTTAGCCACTTTTTCGCACGTTCATCCAAGGAATAGAGCTTCCTTTCTTCAGTTTCCCAAAAAGACTGGAGCCAGCCTTCCTTCTCAAGCTCATGCAAGGCAGCATACAAGGAGCCTTCGTTATTTTCAAATTTCCGGATGCCTTTCTGGTAAAGAGATTCATTAATTTGATAACCACTTTTCTCCTTATCCAATGATCTGAAAATACCAATTAAGATGTCTTCCCTACTTACATCCTGCTTTTCGATAGCAGTATGGATGGAGTTTCTATGGTTTTCCGTGAATTTCAAATCAAGAAATGTATGCTTTTTCATAGCCGATTTCAAGCGTGTTAATTTATCTTCCATCGGTGGATTCCTCCCAATAGGTTTTTAACCTTCTTTTCGCCTGGCGCATCCGGGTCTTCACCGTTCCAAGTTTGACCCCGGTAATTTCAGAAATCTCCTTGAGCTTCATTTCCTGAAAATAATGGAGATAAATGAGCTCGCGATACTGGATTGGCAGTTCCATGACTGCACCAGCAAGCTGCCTGTCTTCATCCTGCTGAATGATCTCTTCTTCCACATTATCGGTAGAAGTCCATTCCTGCTCCTCTTCTGCAGTCGAAACTTTTCGGAAGTACCAGCTTTTCCTATAATCCTTACAATGGTTAATAGCAATTCTCCAAAGCCACGTCCTTATATTTGATTGTTGGTTATACGTGGGCAGCGCCTTATAGCATTTGATGAAAATCTCCTGTGTCAGGTCCTCTGCCACAACTACATCTTTTACATAGGAATAGACCAATTGCAGAATATCCTGGCCATAAAGGGACATGATTTCATCCAGTAAGGATTCGTCATCTTTCATTTGAGACCATTTAAACACAAACTCCTCCAAAACAGTTCACACTTCCTTCCCTAGATATATAGACGATAGTACTTATAAGAAGGTTTTCTATTTTTAAAAATTATCCCTTTGTTATTGTGGAGTACAGCTGAAAATATAGAAAACATGTTAAGAATTAGTACAGCAATAGTAGAAAATCCTTGCCTGACAACATCCAATCGGAAAAGTTAAACCGTTTATAAACATGAAAAACCGAAATCATTACTGATTTTGGTTTTTTCTTATAGAACTAAAGGGGCAGTTTAGTTGAATAAGCTGTATTCTAAATACGGTTTGTAGAAAGAGGAGCGATAGATGTTTTTTAAAAAGAGAAAAATAAATAAAAATGACATAAAGTTTATGGCGGAATTGTTATATGAAGATGTATCATCTGAAAAATGGGACCAAGCAAACCTTACAAAAGATAATTTGAATCTTTCAATAGAAAGTGTTCGCTTGGTTGATGAGTATGCTGATAGGTTAATGCATACAGACTTTGGACAGCAGACTTTTAAAAGAACATCCAGATAATTTTCCCGTACGAATCGGAGTCTATCTAGGAGAAGTTATTAAAAACCATACAAACGGGCAATATAATTGGTTTGAGTTTAAGTCTATCCAAGAAAATACGATTCATTTAGATAACTATATGGTGAGTGTAGAAAGCGAAAGTGTTCTTTACTCAAAAAAATTAGACAAAGTGATATGTCCGATTTATGAAGCTATACAATATCTTAATGGAGAGTCTAAATATAAAACTCTTTTAAACTATGTAGACGAAGTAATAAAAAATCAATAAAGGAGACGAATATAAACTTTATTAACTAACGGGTGCTTGAGTTTAAGATTATGGAGCTGTTCAGACGGCTCTTTTTTCTTCTTCAACTAAAGGGGCAGTTTAGTGAAAGAAGTAATTTCCATTTTTCATACAAATGAAAAGGTGTTAAATGGTATGATTAAAAAGAAATAGTGCTGAACTTAATTTTTAGGGGGAAATATATTTTTGAAAATGGTTAGAATTATTTTAGCGATAGTGGTTATTGTTCTATCAGGTTATAGTCTAATAACTCAAACCTTTGAGTTATTGCCGTATTATATGTTTTTCCTTGGGGCATTTATGTTGGTGTCAGGATTTGTCGAACTTCAAAAAGACAGAAAAGGATTTTGGGGGTATATGAATATTGTTATCTCTTTATTTATTTTCTTTTTTTACATACCGTATTTCATATAGAACTAACGGGTGCGTTAGTTCATTAAGGATCACTAAAAATAATTAAACTATTTGATAAAAACTGTATACTAAATCACAAGAAAAGAATCCATTTTGAACAATCTTTTTTCAAAATGGATTCTTTTTATTTACGCTAATATGGGGGTTCAAGAGGACCTTTTGATCAATCTTTATTTCAAAGCTACATAAGGTGGTATGGTAATGGAAATATCATTAAATGATTTTTTAGTTGGAGACGGTTTTTCATATATTTTTAAATCTGGGAAGAGAGGGATGATTAATTTTTATTTTTTTATTGATTCAGTTGAAGAGGATTTAACTACGAGTTATAGCCAAAGCTTAAAAGAATTTTTAAAAAAATAAATAAGTATCCGATTTATTTGCATGGAATTAGTGGTTCGAAGGAAATTAATATATCGAAAGGAGCAAAAACATCGAAAGTTGCGCCTAGAAATTATCATCATTTAGTAGAAATAAATAATATTGAAGAGCTAGTCAATTATTTTCCTAAAGCCTATTTGGACGCTTTTAACAATGATAGTATTTTGTTTTCTACTGAGAAAACAATAGAAATGGATTTTACGAGTGACATTGGTTTAGCGAGATTTATTTTGGATTATACAAAAACGACATCAAAAGATAGATATTATCTTTGGGTAGGCCATGACGGAATAGGTTTTGACTTCGTTTCGAATTTTTCTGATTATCCGTACAATAAAGTTCCGATTACAAGTGATGAGGATTAAACGAAAAAAGACCAGAAATCATTTCCTGGTCTTTTATTGAACTAAAGGGGCAGATTAGTTCAATAAGAATTATGAGAAAATATAGGAGATAAGAAATTTAGTAATGCTTTTTGTTATGTATAGAACTTTTCTTAACTGTTTTAGATATATCAAATCTTTAGGAGCTGTATGTAAAATAGAAGGTAAAGATATATATTTTAAACAAATACATAAATAACAATTGAGGGAGTTTTTATGATTAAAGGAAATTCTGTATACTTACGACCAATTAACGAAAAAGATATAGAGAGTATTCATATGTGTTTTCAGGATGAAGAGATCCTATATATGACTGGTACTAAAAAGCGATTAACTAAAGAAGAAATAGGAATAGGTTTGAAACAATTTAGTAAAGATTCTACACGAAATGACTTTGCTATTTGTCTAATAGATACCAATAAAATTATTGGTGATTTATCTATTACAGAAATAGATTTAGAAAATAATAAAGCTATGTTCCGAATAGCTATACATAATAAAGAGTATTTTGGGAAAGGGTATGGTACTGAAGCGACTAGTCTTGCACAAAAATTCACATTTGAACAGCTTAAACTAAATCGATTAGAGTTACAGGTTTTTTCACATAATATGCGTGGAATGAAATCTTACGAGAAATCTGGGTTTAAGAGAGAAGGAATATTAAGGCAATCTCTATTTGTGAAGGATCAATATTCTGACGAAATTATTATGAGTATGCTTTATGAAGAATATCTAAGTTTTAAAAAAAACACTTAAACTATCAGGTGAAATAGAAGAATTGCAGGACTGTCATGTGACAGTCTTTTTATATGCGACTAACGGGGCAGTTTAGTTCAACAAGCGTAGTGTCTTCGGACTGTGACATTTTTGATATTAATAGAGTATTCCTATAAAATTATTAAAAAATGGTACTAATACTACCAGGAGGATTTTTATGGCGAAATATATTTCGATTTCTTTATTAATATTTATTGGTCGCTTTATCTTGTTATTGGCATTACTTCCTGTCTTTGAAGATGTAATGATTTCATTCTCATGTATTTTTCTTTTGTTGTTATCTATAATTATTTCTTTTTTAGTTAGGATTGTTGAATTACTCAAGAAAAATTATAATTTACAAAAGGCCACTTTCAATAAGTTGGAGCTTTAAAAATAAAACAATTTGTCTGCACAGTTTGTGTCAACTCAACAATATGTTATAGAACTAACGGGTGCGTTAGCTGAAGATCGGAGCTGTCTTTAAGACAGCTTATTCTTATGCAACTATCGTGGCAGGTTAGTTCAATAAGCGTGGTGTAGTCGAACGGTACGAGATATTTCTAAAAAGATTAGTTATCGGTAAAATAAGTTAGAGTTTCAGAAGTAAAGAGATCTAACAGAGGAGAAACAGACATATGCCAGAAAATAAAAATGATTCATTTCGTGATATGAATTTAAAAGAAAAGATGGCAACAGTTACCGGATTAGCATTTCTCATTATCCTGGTAGTGGGCTTTGTATTGGGGCTTTATTTCTTTGGACTGGCAGGGGTTTTTGAACTGCTCGGCGTTCAATATGAATCTATCTGGTCATTGATTGTTTTTGTTGTCAGTTTCTTTATTTTAGGCATCATTGTCGAATTGTTTTCCAAAGCAATTTTCAAGCTGTCTGTCCGAAATATAACAGGGAAAATAAAGGTGTTTTTTATCCGAATCAGTTTTGAAGGCACATCGAACTGGCTAGTCCTGTTCGCAGTGGATGAGTTTATGAAAAGTATTACACTTTCCTTGAAAACAGAGATTATTATTGCATTGCTACTTGCCATAATAGAAATTGTTTTCGATGATGATAAGGAAATCTCCTAATAAAAAAATTTACCTAAGTATAATTGGGGATTTTTTGTACCTCGGGTAGAGAATAATGGAATTGGGAAGTGAACAGTTCAAAAATAAAAAAGAGAAGTCTTGTTCAACTATCGGGTGCGTTAGTTCTATAACAAGGGGGGGCTTCGGCAGCCTTTTTCTTATTGAACTATCGGGGCAGGATAGTTCAATAAGGGGAATATTGAAAAATTCCCTAAAATTAGTGAAAGATAGATGAGGGATTTGTTATGAAAATTAGTCAAATCAGGAATTTCAATTTGGTCGCTAAATTAAATAAATATGTGCACGATTTACATTCAAATTTATATCCTAAATACTTTAAGGAAAAATGTGAAGGAAGTTTTCAAAAGTCTGGTTATTAACGAAAGTTTCATTTTCCTTTTGTTAGAAGATAACGAAGAAGCTCTTGGCTATGCTTGGATAGAGATAGAGAATATATACACCAGATTAGCATAGTAGGAACAAAGAGGAATAAGGGGTATGGTTCAAGTCTTATGGAATGTATATATGAAATTGCGAACGATCGAGGAATAGATTTAATAGAATTAGATTATTGGATTGAGAACATTGTTGCATAGAACTTCTATAAAAAGCAAAATTTTATAAAGTACAGAGAATTTGTTTATAAAGAACTTTAATTCTTACTGAACTAACAGGTGCTTTACTTCAATAGCAGGGTTGCTTAGAACCAAGAAGAAGATGTATCGTTTCTTAATTTGAAAAAAATATATATGAAGAACCTGGATAAACCATTGAATAGTACACTTATTTCATTAGTAAATGATTGGCACAAAAGAACATATTTATCTTAATATATACAAGGGGGAGTATTTATGCTAATTGTAACGAAGGAACAGATTGAGGGGTATAAAATTAAAGAAATAAAAGGGGCTTGTTTTGGCCTGGTTGTAAGAAGTCGTGGTTTTGCTGGTCAAGTTACTGCGGCGTTAAGGTCTCTTGTAGGCGGAGAAATTCATGAATATACAGAAATGCTTGAGGATGCAAGAAAACAAGCAATAGACCGATTAACACAGAACGCTCATGCAATGGGGGCTAATGCAATAGTCATGTTTCGATTTGATTCAGGTGAAATTGGACAAAACATGAGTGAAATTGTAGCATACGGAACAGCAGTTGTAATTGAAAAGGTTGAGTAAATATGAAATGGATTTGGTGTTATTTTCTATTTCAAATTTGTCTAATACTTCTCTTTTGGATTTTTTCCAAACGTAAAGATAGGCGTTATAAAGCAAATAATGATAACCTTTCAAAAGATTTTGAGCCCACGCAAGAAGTGTTTATTGACCCAATTTCAAAGGTTTTAATAAGAGTCTATGTTAATCGCAAAAACGGTGAACGTAGATATATTGAAGAAAAAGGTGAAGAATAGAAGGCTGCGCCTGTTCAACAAACAGGTGCTTTACTTCAATAAGGAAGGTTGCTGAGGCAGCCTTTTTCTTATGGCACTAACGGGGCAGTTTAGTTTAACAATAAATGGACTGCTTCGGCAGTCCTTTTTCATTTGTTGTTATAACTAAAGATAGGCTGTGGGATAAGTGGATGATAATCCTTTTAACCAATTTGCATCAATTTGGGGAATTTAAATGGGAAAAGCACCATATAAAACAATGAAAGGAGGAAGGTATAAAATGCAGATAATGAACGAATATTTCCGTGCGAATGCGAGTATGGTTTACATTATGACCAATAATGAAGTAATGAATCAAATCATTTCCTTTTACAGGGACATGAATGGAATGCTTACTTTTGTGGATTCCTACCCAACTTATGGTAGAGGTACTGGTACAAAGGAAGTCTCCACTGCAACGGCAAACGATGGTGTCGATCCGCTTACGTCACAAGGAGCCCTAACTTTGTCCCGTGATGGACGTTTCCTTCTTGCAGTGAACGCAGGCAGCCATAGTATCAGCAGTTTTATCATTACTGACAGCGGTGCACCCGTTCTCGTAGATGTGAAGCCATCAGGAGGTACTCAGCCCAATACCGTAGATGTGTTTGGTAATCTTGTCTATGTTGCCAATGTAGGGAATGTGGCTAACAATTTCGCCTCCAATATCACTGGTTTTCGCATAGATAATAACGGACGCCTTACTCCTATTCCTGGATCCACCCATTCTCTCAGTACTTTCAATGCTCAGCCCGCTCAGGTTCTCTTCACTCGTGATGGTAGTAAAATCCTTGTATCCGAGCTTACTTCAAACCATCTCAGTGTATTCCATGTAAATCAAAATGGTACGGTTACAGAACCAATCGTTAATGATTCTTATGGTCAAGGACCATTGGGTGCTTATTTTCTATCCTCTGGAATCCTCTTAGTTACTGAAGCAGATTCAAATGCCCTGTCATCCTATTCAATGAGTACCGACGGGATCCTTCATGTGATCAGTGGCTCTGTACCAACTGGATATAAAACCGCATGCTGGGTTGTAACAACTAGGAATGAACGTTTTGCATATATTACCAATACCTTAAGCGGCACCATCTCCACCTACCGAATCGATCGCAATGGAGCACTTTCAGTTGTAAGGCATATTACCAGTACACCGCCAAGTACAGCTCCAGGACTGCCCATGGATGTTGGAGTGAGTAAAGATGGACGGCATTTTTACACTCTTAACGGAAATCAGGGCACAGTCTCCGTATTTACTATTCAAGATGATGGAAGTCTGGTTAGATTGCAGGTTGCTGCTTGGACCAACTTTCCATATTTAGGATCACAAGGGTTGGCTGTTCTTTGATTCTATTTGGTCCATCACATTTGATGGAGTAGAAAGTTTCTCTTAGTGAATGAGTCATCTTCAACTAACGGGGGCTTGAGTTCAAGAGGGTGAGTTGCTGCAGCGACTCCTTTTTTCTTCCTTTCTATTAAAAAACATTCGCAAAAGTCAATTCAAAATCGACGAACGTTCATAAATGTTTTTATAGACACATACCTTGGTTTTAAAAAGGGGGAATAAAAAGAACTCTCCCTTTCTATTTTTGCATCTTCAATTTATCCCGAGCGATTATCGATACCTTATGATAACGTTTTGCATGCCATTTAGAAACATCCGCTTACATTCCCGTACCGCCAACAACTAATACATGTCCTATTTTCACCAGCATCCCTTCCATTGAAAATCTATCACTCTACCTTCGTAAAGTAAAAAGTCTTCTTCAACTAACAAGTGCTACTCTTCATTATGAAGGGGAGCCATTCGAAGAGAAAAGAGTAGGATAAGTCCAAAATGTATATGCCATTTTTTTGAAGGCAGTCTGAAACTTTATTTCATTTTATCCGTATATTTTATTATCATAACAAGGAGGAATATCTAATGTACGATGTTGGTGGAAGCGGAGATTGGCTTTTCACAGTTGCTCCGATATTTATAGGAATTATTTTCGTTATCATTTTTATAGTAATAATAGTTAATTTATTCAGTGGTCTTAGCCAATGGAAGAAAAATGAGGAATCTCCTTGCTTATCTGTTCCTGCAATTGTAAAAATTAAACGAACGAATGTCACAAGGAATAGTCATCTTCACGAACATAATAACAATGTCCACTCGCATGGCTCATCTACGACTTATTTTACTACATTTGAATTTGAGAGTGGCGATCGATCAGAATTTCGTATTTCAGGCAAGGAATTTGGTATTCTTGCAGAAGGAGATATCGGCACTTTAACTTTTCAAGGAACAAGATATATTAATTTTTCTAGGAAAAATTAGACTGACTGATAATGGATAACGCTTACGCTTTAAGGTAATAAAATTACATAATTTTATTTTCACTTAACATAGAACACACTGAAATAATTGGCTTTGTTCAGTATCTGTTAGTCCTGCCAAGATGAAACTATAGGATTTAATAGATAAGCTATTTTAATTAAACCTACATAAATTGGGGGATGAAGAATAATGAGTGAAAAAGGATGTATGAAATGTGGAAGCAATGATGCTGCTAAGAAAGACGTGGCAATGACTGGAACAGGATTGTCGAAAATGTTTGATGTCCAAAGTAATCAATTTACGGTTGTGTATTGCAAGAAGTGCGGATATTCGGAGTTTTATAATAGGCAATCATCAGCAGGCAGTAATCTGCTGGATCTATTCTTTGGTTGATCACGGCACGAGAAGAATCTCCTTTTTTTAAAAAAGGAGATTCTTGTTTTTTTCATTATGCATGACGTACATTACTTCTTCAAAATTCCTATACTATAAGACTTTGAATCTCAAGGGTTTCTACTTTATTGGTGTCATGACGGACTTGGGACCGGGAAATCACCGTCTCCTTTAGAAGATGTCAACCATGAAAGATTTGCTGTCGCTGCTTGATCATCTAGAAATCAATCAGGCGACACTCATCGGTCACTCAATGGGTGGTCAAATTGCTACTGAATTCGCTCTGAATTATCCTGAAAGGGTTTCAAAACTTGTTTTGCTTGCGCCTGGATTATCTGGGTTTAGCTATTCAAAGGAATTTGAAAAGAATATGAAGACGATTCATGAACTGCCCCCGATATCAATAGGGTTTTGGAGGGTTATTTGGCATGGCCAAAAATATATATCAGAAATAAAAATTTTAGAGAAAGATATTGACGTCCTATTAGTTTGTTTAGTTGAATAGTTAAAAGAGGACAAGATGATAGCGTCAAAATCAGACGATTACGGTACATTAACAATATAGTGGAACTAGAACATCGTTTCATTAAGAAGCGTGTGCGTTAATGTTGGGATTCAAGTCGTATGGAACACCCACTTCTATATTGAGTGGTATTAAAGCGATGCATGCGATGAAAAAAGGACAACTTCACCAACATGTGAAATCTGTCAAAAAAGATGTAAAATTCATACATAAGTTGTTTGGAATTGCATCATAATCAGTTTTTACACTAGAACCCTTAATCTGATAGTCACTGTAGTGATGAAAATAAGCTTGGTTCGGAGATAATTAATAAGAAAAAATCTATCATAAGGGAGTACCTGTATGGTCAAATTGTTAATTGCTGATCGCGATCAAAATGAACGAACAGGGATTGGCTGGCTAGTTTCTTCGTTTTCGATTCCATTTGATCACATTCTATTAGCAGGCTCAGTATCTGATGTATTTCATCTAATAGAGGCCGAAGTACCAGATGTTGTTTGCATTGAACTCGATATGATTCCAAAGGATACGTGGGACAGCTTTAAGGAGCTGACCAAACGGTACATACAAAAGGTCATCGTCATGACGGCTGAAGCCACATTTGAACGTGCGCTTCAAGGCATCGAGCTTCATGCCTATGATCTATGGGTAAAACCTCAGTCGCCTGACCATATCAAACGAGTATTAACCCAGTGCTGCAAGGCCGTTTCCCAAACTGAGGAGAAACAAGAGCCATCGGCCCAAATTGAGGTGCCTGCCGTATCTTACAGTTCTCTATTCGTGCATCAAGAAACGTTAGGCGCCAATTTCCGATTAATGCTGATGCAGTTGGAAAATTCGAAGAAACAACCTATATTGCTATCTTTTTTACAAGAATATCCATTTAAGAATCGGCCGGTTGTATTGCCGCTAAGCGACATGATCGTTTCTGTTTTTTCATTCGATAACCAGCAGCCACAGCCACTCAAACAATTAAAGCACATAGGCAATCGGATTCTAACCGAATGGGAAGAGCAGTTTTCGGAGCCCATGTCACTAGTTTTATATGATACTAATGACCCGTTGCTTTCGTTAAATGAAAAATATCTTCATGCGAAGCAAGCGCTAGAAATTCGTTTTTTCAAAGGGTATCGGCAGCTTTCGGTCATTGAGGATAAGGTGAACTGGGTTATGATCGATCCGTTTTTAACCCCGTCTGAACAGCGCGAATGGATTGACATGCTGAACGAAGGTGACAGGGACAAAATTAAGCAGTGGATGTATAAAGAATTTTTGAATAAGGAAGACCCCTATCCCGAGCCAGGTTTATTGCGAACCCGGTTAACAAGCTTATTAGCCCAAGTCCGACGCTTCATGAAGTCATTTTACCTTGATGAAGGGATGCTTGAGAGACGTTATCATCAAGTATTTGAATCCATCCTATACAATCCGATTCTATATCGGATCGTCCAGGAGTTATTGCTGTTCTTATATGAAGTTCTTGATCGGGCAAATAACAATCAAGAAAACGCTCGTACAAATGTGATTGAGCAGGCCATCCGGTACATTGAGGAGAATTTTACTAACCCTAAGCTAAGGCTTGAGGACGTTGCGAACCAAGTAAACAGAAGCGCAGCGTATTTTAGCTCGCTCTTAACAAAAAAACAAGGAAGCTCGTTCCGACAGCTATTAACAAAGACACGGATAAACGAAGCACAGCGTCTATTGATAGATACAAAACTCTCGATTCAAGATGTAGCAGATAAAACAGGATTTATAAATGCAAATTACTTTAGCAAAATTTTCAAGGAAAAAACCGGTACAACCCCTCGTTCATTTAGAAATCGTAAAAAAGTATAGAAATCTAAAATAATTATAGTTTTCAAATGTAAGCGTTTTACATTACACTTTAAATTCGAAAAAAATTAGAAAAATTCAAAAAATAGACGTCTGTTTTCAATCGCTTTCCTTCTCTAAACTAGAGATGTAGGAAGTGTCCCAAAAATTAAATATTGAAAAGGGGAAAGACGCTTATGACCGAACAAAAATTTAAGATGGATGACGCTCCACTTAACAAGTTCCATATGAAAATTACAGCGCTTACTTTTGGCTCTAATTTCTCTGATGGGTATGCTCTTGGGATTATTGGAGTGGCTCTTACACTCCTTAGCCCACAAATGGAACTCAATTCGATGTGGGTAGGACTAATTGGAAGTTCTGCTTTGGTCGGGCTCTTTTTCGGTAGTCTAGTACTTGGAGGGTTATCTGACCGCATAGGCAGACAGAAAATATACCTGCTTAACTTCTTATTGGTCACTATAGCTTCGTTGCTGCAACTATTTGTGGATGGGCCCGTAGAGTTGTTAATTTTGCGTTTACTGATAGGTTTTGCTCTCGGAGGCGATTATGCAGTCGGATCGACTTTACTTGCCGAGTTCGCGCCTAGAAAGTATAGGGGATTCTTACTGGCTTCTCTAAATGTGCTCTGGACGGTAGGTTACGTCTCTGCAACCATTGTCGGATATTATTTAGGTCAAGCTGGTCCGGAATCATGGCGTTGGATGCTTGCTAGTGCCGCAATCCCTGCATTCATTGTGCTGATACTGCGAATCGGAACACCTGAATCCCCACAATGGCTCATCAGCATGGGACGTATTGATGAAGCACGCCATATCGTAAAGAAGTATATCGGGCCTAATGCGGAAATCGACGAAACTGTTATTGAGACTCAATATAAAAATGGCTTTCGTGCTCTTTTTAACAAAAAATTCCGGAAGCGCACAGCTTTTGGAAGTCTATTTTATGTCTGTATTGTCATTCCGTACTTTGCCATCTACACATTCCTACCGTCTATCTTAAATAGTATGGGTTTAGCAGAAAACTTCACTGTAGACTTGTGGTTAAACATATTCCTAATCTTGGGTTCGATTGCTGGTCTTTGGCTTATGGAGAAATTTTCTCGCAGAGGTTTCACTATTAGTACGTTTGCAATCCTGACCGTCTGCTTGCTTATGCTTAGCATTTTTCACGAACCTAAACTTTTAGTAATTCCGATTTTTCTGGCTTTTACTTTTATATTATCAGCAAATTCAAATCTTACGCTAACATATCCGGCCGAACTTTTCCCTACCGAAATTCGCGCATCTGGGGTTGGTTTTGTGACAGCGTTCAGCCGAATTGGTTCTGCTATCGGGACATTCCTCCTGCCCCTTAGTATGAACACTATAGGGTTGGATGCCTCGATGATTGGAATGACGGCTATTCTGTTAATTGGTACTATCATTTCGATTGCCTGGGCACCGGAGACAAAGTCACTCTCTTTAAGCGAGGCAAGTAATCCTTTTAATGAAGCAAGTAATTCAAATTCAAACTTAAACCCCTTGAACCATAAGAAGATTAATTGACATGAAAAAAGGAGACCTTTCCATTTATCGAAAGAGAGGTCTCGTTGCGAAATTTTACTAATTCAATGGCTTAAACATCATATAAGTTAATGTTTTGTCAAACTGCACAATATAGGAGATGAGTTTATTATGAAAACAGAAGAAAAAGTAATGATAACTGAAGATGATTTTAGTATCGGGGATTTGATTTCAGTAGCAAGGCATCATGCCCCTTTGGAGCTGTCTATGAGTGTAAAGAAAAGGATTAGCCAAGGAAGGGATATAGTCGAGCGTTTTGTCGAGGAGGAGCGAGTCATATACGGAATTACGACCGGAGTAGGAGAGAATTCAAAAATAAAAATTTCAGCCTCTGATTCGAGAGAATTGCAAAAAAATATAATTATGAGTCATGCTTGCGGTATGGGCGATCCGTTGGAGAAGGAAATAGTAAGGGCAATTATGGTGATGATGATCAAAAATTTATCCCTTGGTTATTCTGGAGTAAGACTTGAAACGGTAGAGAGATTAGCAAAGATGGTGAATAAAGATGTCATACCATTCGTCCCTCGAGAAGGTTCCCTAGGTTACTTAAATCATCAGGCACATATCAGTTTGGTCCTTTTGGGGATGGGTGAGGCCTATAATCAGGGCGTACTAACAGATGGCGAGACGGCTTTGAAGAAGGCCGGAATCAAGCCAATCGAACTGCATGAAAAGGAAGGGCTTTCTTTGATTAATGGCACGGTAGATATGACTGCAATTGGCGCTCTGGCCGTTTATGATGCCATTAATGTTCTTAAGGCGGCAGACATTGTTTCGATAATCAGTTTTGAGGCGCTGAAAGGAACATACTATGCCTTTGATCCCAAAATTAGTAAAGTAAAACGTCATCCTGGACAAAAAAAGACAACTGATAATATTCATAAGCTGATAGAAAACAGTGAGATCACGGAAAAATTTAAAGATTACCGCACACAAGATGCTCTTAGTATTAGGTCCATTCCACAAGTGCATGGAGCATGTAAGGACGCTGTTGATTACGTTAGGACGATTGTGGAGAGAGAAATGAATTCAGCCTCAGATAATCCGTTGGTGTTTGATGATCAAGAGGGTGCAAGAGCGATATCCTCTTCCAATTGTCATGGAGAAGCGATAGCCTTAGCCATGGACTTTCTGGCAATCTCTCTATCTGAATTGGCCAATATTTCTGAACGAAGGATTTTTAGACTCGTCTCGCCTCAGTATAGCGAGCTGCCCCCGTATTTGATCGAGCAAAGTGGGCTTAACTCGGGCTATATGATTCCGCAATATGTCGCGGCGTCATTGGTTTCTAACAATAAGGTTTATTCACATCCGTCGTCTGTGGATTCCATTCCGACAACAGGGGGACAGGAAGATCATGTAAGCATGGGGACATCTGCAGCTTTAAAGGCACTGAAAGTAATCGCCAATACTGAAAAAGTGATTGGGATCGAATGGATGTGCAGCTGCCAGGGGATTGAATTCCATCAGCCGTTACAGCCTGGAACAGGAACGACTGCAGCCTGCGATTTGTTTAGAAAATATGTGCCTCGCCTTGAGCAGGACAGAATTTTATACAAAGACATGCGTACAGCTGCGGAACTGGTTCATTCAGCAGAAATTGTAAAGCATGTAGAAGCAAAAATCGGTCCTTTGCAATTTTAAAGATATGATTCATAGCTGAAGTTGCAGTTTGAATCAATAAAAGAATATGTTAGCTTGATATTAGCATCTTGAAGAATTTTGTGAATGCGATTCTGCTCTGAAGTGCGATGATGAATCAATTTTTTTCGATAACGAGTAAGATCTCGTAAATCACGAATATCCTCCGGTGGGACAAAATTGCTTTCAATAAGTCCACATCTTAGAAGCTTGGCAAGCCATTCGGCATCTTTCACATCAGTTTAACGCCCTGGAACATTTTTGACATGTCTGGCATTGGCAAGAACAAGGTGAAAAGAACCTTCAAGTATATTCCATATTGGTTTCCAATAGACTCCGGTACTTTCCATCACAATATCGGATACCTGAAGGGGAGCTAGCCAATCACTTAAAGCCAAGAGTCCCGTTGTTGTAGTTGGAAACGTTTTAATAGAGGTTTTTGGCTTTTTATCTAATGGACTAAATAATACACAGGCTACTACTGTTTCTTGGTGTACATCTAGGCCAGCACACCGTTCAATCATTGCTTCCATAGGAGAATCACCTCAAAAAAAATTAACAATACATATGACAGGAGATTTGTTACAAAAATTTTTGTATACGTACTTGTAGTACACTAAATGGTTCTTCAATACTGTCACAACCAGTTTCTTATATAGAGGTTTCTTATGGAGCTATCGGGACAGTTTAGTTGAATAAAGGTATAAAAAAGAATGCCATAGTTTTCATCTTACTTAAAAACTGTAAGCTTTAAAAACTAAGCATTCTTATTTTATAAACAATGACATCAATGTAGGCTTTTTTTCATACTATATTTCTGGGGTGAAAAAATGCCAAGAGTAAATTACAAAAGTTCAGACGTTGACTTAATGGCAAGGATGATGAGAGCTGAAGCCGAAGGTGAAGGGTTACAAGGAATGTTATATGTTGGAAATGTAATTGTTAATCGTCTTAAAGCTGATTGTTTAGACTTTATAGATTTAAGAACAATTCCACAAGTCATTTATCACGTACAAGGAGGAAATTATTCTTTTGAAGCTGTTCAAAAAGGTAATGTATTTTATCAAAGAGCGAGGACTGCTGAAAAACGATTAGCAAAACAGAATTTGGAATACTGGAGACAACACCCAGGGAAATATGCCCTTTGGTATTTTAATCCATATGCTCCATGCCCGCCTACATGGTACGATCAACCCTTTGCTGGACAATATAAAAATCATTGTTATTATGAACCAAAACCTGGAACATGTGAAAGTGTTTATACCGGTTAGGTTGTCTAGGAGCTATTATTAATTCTTGAATTTTATTGTAATTTTGCCTTTTTGGTGCTACGAATACAAAATTTTTAGGTGTTGGTAGCCAACCATATTCATTCAATGCAACTCCTGTAGGTAATGTAACAGTTGTCGGTTGAAAAAAACGCTTGAGACCCTAACCGAAGCCTATTTTTTCAATCGTTGTTTTGATGTACTTTTATCTCACGAAATAAAAAGGGAACTTCCTGGTTAGCAGGTGTTCCCTTTTTATATATATCAAACATTAAGTATTAGTAATTTATCCAAGAAAGCAAGATTGTGAGATATTATACTCAAACTAAAGGGTGCTTTAGTTGAACATGAAGAGTATTTAGTTTACGCAGCTCGATATAATAGATGAAAACCATTAGGAGTTGACTTTATGCTTAATCGGATCAAGAATAAATTGATTCCCACACAAGTAACGGGAGAAGAAGTAGATAATATCTACGCTATCTTACCCCCTCCAGGAACCAATCAGAATTGATCATGCAAACAGCCCTATTTATATTGGTGAACATGATTTATATGAAGAAGAAGTAGAGAATGAAGATTGATATTGAAATTTATGCTTGGCATAGTCGAATAGGTTCCATGTATTCGTTATTAATGTATTTTAAATCGATTTTAGAGCGTTAACCAAAAGGGTTAACGCTATTATTGTTTGCAAAATAGCTGGATAATGAAGTGAGTGGATTTTTCCTTCTTTTTTAACTAACGGGTGCGTTAGCTGAAGAATCAGAGCTGTCTTTAAGGCAGCTTTTTCTTTATGCAACTATCGGGGCAGGTTAGTTGCATAAAAAATAATTATTAAGAATGGTGTTTTTGTTCAATATTGAAAAAAATAACCTCGATCTTTCGGGGTTATTTTTTATTTTTGAAATTGGTCAAACTAGTGGTATCAAATCAATTGGAAAGCGTATTTGGGATTACGTTTTATCCTTCATCCTTCATTGATTTAAAAAAAGTTGACAAAGTCCACTAATAATACTAAAGTATTAGTGGATGAAGTCCACTAAAAAGGAAGGCTACAATGAAAATTAATAATAATACCATTGCTGATATACGGCAATTCAATAGATTTTATACGAATATACTTGGTGTATTAGATAAGCATATATTTGATACAGGATATTCTTTAACTGAGGCACGAGTCGTTTTAGAAATCGGTATGATGGAGCAGTGTATAGCAAACAATTTAGTTGATAAACTGGAAATTGATCGCAGTTATATGAGTAGAATAATTAACAAGTTAAGTAAAGATGGACTGGTTATTAAGGAAAACTCGACTTTGGATAACAGAACTAGTCTGATTCGGTTGACTCCTAAAGGGATGACTCTTTTTAACCAGCTTAATGAAAGATCCGATGAACAATTAGTGAGGTTATTCCAAGGATTATCACAAAATGAAATAAAAGAAATCCATGCTTCTATGATGTTCATTCAGAAGAAACTGGATAGTTTGGGGAGAATATAGGATGATACGTTTTGAAAATGATTATACAGAAGGTGCTCATAAGCAAATTCTAAAACGATTAATAGAAACCAATGAAGAACAAACACCCGGATATGGAGTGGATGAACACTGTGAAAAAGCGAGGGCTTACATTAGAAAAGAGTGTGATGCTCCGAATGCAGATATACACTTTTTAGTAGGAGGAACACAAACGAATACCACTATTATCGCTTCCATTTTGCGCCCGCATCAAGGTGCAGTTTCAGCAATTACTGGTCATATAGCAGCACATGAATCTGGCGCAATTGAAGCAACGGGACATAAAATACTTACTTTACCGAGTGATGATGGGAAAATCCAAGCAGCACAGGTGAAAAATTTATATGATGCTCATTGGAATGATGTCACTCATGAGCATATGGTACAGCCAGGCTTGGTTTACATTTCTAATCCTACAGAAAATGGAACGACTTATAGTAAAGTCGAATTGGAAGCATTAAGTAAAGTTTGCCGGGAATGTCGTTTGCCATTGGTAATGGATGGCGCTAGATTAGGATATGGTTTGGCTTCAATGGATAGCGATTTAACCTTGGCAGATATTGCAAGTCTATGTGATGTATTCTATATTGGCGGAACTAAAGTTGGTGCGATGTTTGGTGAAGCAGTAGTCATCATAAATGATGCCCTGAAAAAGGATTTCCGATATATTATCAAGCAAAAGGGAGGATTATTGGCAAAGGGAAGACTTTTGGGGATCCAGTTTGAAACCTTATTCGAAGATGGATTATACTATGAAATTTCTAATCATGCCGTGGAAATGGCAATCATGATTCGAGATGCATTTGTTGAAAATGGATTTTCATTACGATATGATTCTACATCAAATCAGCAGTTTCCCATTTTGCCGGATGATGTAATTTTGGAATTAGGCAAAAAGTATTCATTTTCCTTCTGGGAAAAAGTCGATGCCTCACACAGTGCTATGAGATTTTGTACTAGTTGGTCTACGAAAAAAGAACATGTTGAAATGCTTGTAGAAGATATTAAGGCGACTAAAGGATAAAAAATGGCAACGATAGAGTTATACGCAGAGAATAGTTATTTAAAAGAATGTACGGCGAATATTGTTTCAATAAAAGAACAATTTGTTGTGTTTAATCAAACGATTTTTTATCCAGGTGGCGGTGGACAGCCTTGTGACCGAGGGATTATTAAACAAGGTGATAAAACCTATAATATTTTAACAGTAAAAAAATAGATGGAGAAATTATTCATGAACTTGAACGTCCATTACAGCACATTAATCAAACAGTAGAGATGCAGATTGACTGGTCTTGGCGGTTTCAGAATATGCAGTACCACACATTATTGCATGTCATTTCAGGTTATTTATATCAACATTACAATGCTTTAGCTACAAGTAGTTAAATTGAAAAAGAACATGCGAGATTAGAGCTGTCTTTTTCTCCTGGAATAATACAAGAAATACCATTTGATCAATTAGAACAATCAATAAAGAAGTTACTGGCACAACCCCATAATGTTTACACGAAAATATTAAGTAGAGATGAAGCCGAGCAAAAAGAAGGGACTATTAAGACGGTAATTAATTTACTTCCAGCTTCTCTTAACGAAATTCGAATTGTTCAAATAAATGATATTGATGCGCAAGCATGTGGCGGAACCCACGTCAACAACACAACTGAAATTAAAGACTTCTCCATTATGAAAATTCAAAATAAAGGTCCCATGAAAAAAAGGATTAAAATTCAACTACTGGATTAAGTTCTACTATCCCTTCTTTTTAGCAATGAGGGGATAATCAATTGGACAGTAGAAAATTTATACGGGAATAGTTCAATAAACGGTAGCATCAATATTGATTATTATTTTCATGTTCCAATTTGCAGCTGCAGTTTGTTATGCAATTAACAGGTGCGTTCGTTCTTTAAAGAGCTGTGATAATGAAGTGAACCCAAAAAGTTAGACACTTTATTTAATTAGGCAGCCTTGAGGGCATGAACCCGGAATTCTACCGGGCTCATGCCTTTTAATTTTACCTTGATTCGTTGATGATTGTAGTAATGGATATATTCTTCTAATTCTTGTTTGAAATGCTCCATGCTTTCAAATTCTTGAAGATAAAGTAACTCTGATTTTAATAGGCCAAAGAAGTTTTCTATGACCGCATTATCGAGACAATTTCCTTTACGGGACATGCTTTGTGTAATGTTATGTCTTTTCAAATCATGCGAATATTGTTTCATCTGGTAATGCCAGCCCTGATCTGAATGAAGAATGGGTGAATCTTTCGATTCCAAGCGGTCAAAGGCTTTCTCCAGCATTTTGGAAACGAGGGGATAAACAGGCCGAGATTCGACATTATAGGCGATGATTTCTCCATTAAACAGATCAAGAATGGCCGATAAGTATAGTTTCTCCCCAGCTAGATGGAATTCTGTGACGTCTGTCACCCATTTTTCATTTGAGTTTGTTGCCTTGAAATCACGTGCTAGAATGTTGGGTGCAATCTTGCCGATTTTCCCTTTGTACGAACGGTATTTCTTCATGCGAACTAAAGACTTCAATCCTAGTTCATTCATCAATCGGAGAACTGTTTTATGATTGATGCGAGCACCTCTGTTACGTAATTCTAGGGTGATACGCCGATACCCATAGCGCCCTTTATGCGTATGGAAAATCTCTTCGATAAGGGATTTCATTTCTGTGTATTTATCCTCACGCCCGAAGGCGTTTACCCAATAATAGTATGTACTCCGTGCCATGTTAGAAATGGATAGAAGCAGATTTAAATCAAATTGTTTCCTTAGTTCATGGACTACTTTCGCTTTGTCTTTCTTTGTAGGGCTTCCTTTTCTTGAACTAAGGCATTCAACTTTTTTAGATAGGCATTCTCTGCACGTAAGTATTCTAATTCGGCAAGAAGTGCTTCTTGAGAGCCTTTAGCTGGTGATGTTTTTTTGGTTTCTTTTTTCATGGATAGACGCCCCTTTTTCTTTGGTTTAAGGGCGTCTATACCTCCTTCCTTCAACTGATTTGACCATTTCAAAAGTGTAGAATCGGAAGGAAGATTATAGTGTACAGCGGTCTCGCTGATCGATGCCCCATATTCGTTCATATAATTAAGTACCTCTAGTTTAAAGGGCAGAGTGTAATTTGTATAGGATGAAGCAATTCCTTCCATCCCATGTTCTAGATAGCGAGCGACCCATCTCTTCAGAGGGGATAAACCTACATTTCTTTCTTGTGCGATGGATTTATAGGATTTTTTCCCTTCCAAGTACTCTAAAACTGCATGTAATTTTTCGTCTATCGTATATTTAGTCAAAAAAACTGCACCTCCAATTGTTAGATGTTGTCTAACAATTGGGGTGCAGTTCATAATCAGCTCTTTTCTTATGGAGCTAAAGTAGCAGGACTGTAGTATAAGACTTGAGTAGTCAATTTCAGATGTTAATTTTTCTATCTTTGGTACAATAAAGAAAAATTAAAAGTGGGAATTACTATTAAAAAGAAAAGCCTTTATGCCCTTAATTTAATATTATTGCTATTATTAGTGGCTTGCCAACAATCATCAGAAAATTTGAATTTTAAGGGTGATAGTGAAAATTGATCAGCAAAACTTAATGTAGTAAAAACTGATAAAGGAAAAGATTATAAATCTGTTGAAAACCTTGAATTTAAGATTAATACTCCTAATTATGCTTGGGGTATGGGCGATATTGAATTGAATAGTACTGGTGTATACAAAACACATAAAACTGAAACGGGTGAATTTTCTACGTCAAAAACTGATGTTATCGATATAGAAGTGACGTGGAATGGAAAGGTTGAAAACTTTTCGTTAAATAATAAGGAGTAACTTTTTGATTATTTTTTGCATTTAAAAGGAAGATAGTCTGTTTGAACTTAAGCTCCTGAATAATGGATAGCAAGGTTCTTGTTCAACTAACAGGTGCGATTCTTCATTCTAAAAAATCTGATTGAAGGTTACTTTATTTTTAGCACAGAATAAGTTTACTAACCGTATTCAACTATCTTTTATATATTTACGACGTTTTATTCATACCATATTCTATCCTTTTCTTCGGAGTATGATTGGCAACAAAAATACCGATTAAAATTATCGTTGCACCAATATATTCTTGCATGACCATCTTTTCACCAAGGAATAGAAAGGCAAAAATTGCAGCGGTAATTGGTTCTAAGGAAAAGATAAAGCCAGTATTTTCAGGTGTTGTGTAGTTTTGCGCTATTGATTGAACGACAAATCCAAAAGCAGAGCAAATGATTGCTAAACTGACAATGGCTGCCCAACTAACAGCACCTATTGGCCATGAAAATGGCTCAAAAAGTAATGATGCAATTAGCCCCAGTATCCCCGTAAACCCAAGCTGAAAAATTCCAAGCTGAAAGGCATCAACAGTTCGTGCAAAATAATTATTTGCTACAATATGGATGGCATATAATAGGGCTGTTAATAAACAATAAATTATCCCGATTTCAAAAGTGAATGAATCTTTCAATGAAAGCAAAGTGAGTCCTGTGAACGTAATTAGAGTGCCCAACATAACTTTGCGTACTGGTAATTTCCTTTTAATTACAACCATAATCAAAGGAACAAAAATAACAGTTGTCGTAATTAAAAAGCCAGCTGTTGAGGCACTGGTAGTTTGCATTGCAAAGCCGAATGTAGCAAACACACCACATAATATAGTACCTAAAATCGCACTCGCTTGGATCGTTTGCCGATGCACGTGACGTATTTTTTGAAAAAACAATAGAGCCATTACAATGAATGCAATAATAAATCGAAATGCAACAAGCATAAATGGCTGCACTTCACCTATACTGAATTTCGTAAATATATAAGATGAGCCCCATCCCATTGTAACGAAGACTAATAGAATATTAGCTTGTTTTTGTGTCATGTTAATCTCCCTCTCTATATAAGTGATATAATCGTAGCATCCCTTTTGTTATTAGGGAAACGAATGTTTTTAATAAAACTATTAGATTTACTAATATAGAGGTGATTAACATGAATGCATATTTCGCACTTCTTGCGGTACTTGAAATGGGTAGTTTTACAAGTGCGACAGAAACAACTTGGTTATACGCAATCAGCTGTCAGTCAGCTTGTTCATACAGTAGAAGCTGACTTGGAAACGCAGCTTATCATTCGTTCACGGACAGGAGTAACACTGACACCAGATGGAGAGCAATATTTACCGTTTATTAGAAGTATTTGTAATGCAATTAGAGAATTACATGAAAAGAAAAAGGAAATGCAAGGGTTAGAACGAGGGACTATTCGAATTGGAACATTTTCGAGTGTGGCATGTCACTGGTTACCACAATGGATGAAGGAATTTAAAATACTGTATCCTAATGTCCGATTTGAAATTCATTTAGGTGATTATACGGATATTGAAAATTTAATTAAAGAAGGGGTAGTAGATTTTGGCTTTGTGAATCCAGATGCAGTGACACAACTCGAAATGATTCCTATTCAACAAGATGAAATGCTTGCGTGTTTACCACCAAATCATCATTTGGAAATGCGTGATAAAGTACTATTACAGGAATTATTAGAGGAGCCTTATATCTTATTAGATGAAGGAGCTGTTAGTGAACCTCTTAATGTATTTCATCGACACCAATTTGAACCGAAAATCGAATATCGTGTACAAGATGATTATGCCATTATGTCAATGATTGAGCAGGGACTAGGTCTTTCAATTTTGCCTTCATTAATATTAGAACGTTTACAATATAATATTGTGACAAAATCGATTGAACCACAAGTAATGCGGACTATTAGTATAGCTTATAAAGAGAAAAGTATTTTACCGATTACAAGTCGATATTTCATTGACTTTATTGTAGCGAAAGGATAGAGAAAAAGCGATGCGAGCCATGGCAGATCACCCTGAATTGGTTCAATTTGCAACTGAAATTGAATGAAAAAGGACTTCTTTATTGCAAAGGGGTTCTTTTTTTGTGCATTTCTCTTGTAGAACTTAAGGGGCAGTTTAGTTTAAGAGGTATTACCTGTAAATTGTAGAAATTATATAAGAAATAAATATGAAGGTGGTTTCTATGGGACAGTTTCAACCAAAGCATTTCATAAAAAAGAACGGTGAATCATTTTTATTGAGAACAGCTTTACCCGAAGACGCGGAGAAGGTGCTAAGATTTAATAAGGCTATTATTAGTGAAGCCCCTTATTTACTTACTACCGAGACTGAATTCAAAGTATCTTATGATCAAGAAAAACAATTTTTAAAACATATAGTTGATGACAATGGGAAGTTAGCAATTATAGCTGAATATCAAGAAGAAATAATAGGTTTTTTAGATTTTCATAATGGTCATAAAAAGCGAATTCTACATCAAGGTGCCTTTGGAATGAGTGTTGCCAACGAATATAGAAATCAAGGAGTTGGTAAAGCATTGCTAACTGTATTGTTGGATTGGGCAAAAGACAACCCTTTAATTGAAAAAGTTTGCCTTGAAGTATTTGCTGATAATACGAATGCAATTTGTTTATACGAAAATTTTGGGTTTGTTGAGGAAGGCCGTAAATTGAAAGCTATAAAGATTGATAATGAAACATACTATGACTTAATCTTAATGGCTTATTTTACGAATTAATCACAGATGTTATATAGCTAACGGGTGCTTTACTTCAATATGAGAGGTTGCTGCGGCAACCTTTTTCTTACGGAACTAAAGGGGCAGGTTAATTTAATAAGGATAATCCTGGTTATGATAAAACCATTCTTTTTTGGAATTTGTCTAGTTATTAAGTAATAGTCTTAATGTCTTTTCGGATAACTATAATAAAGGTAAAATACCCATATTTATTGGGTGATTCTGGATATACAATCAAGGCGATTTCCTACCAGATAGGGGGACTTAAAAATGGCATCTATTGTTTACACAGTGATATTAATTGTTAGTTTTTTATTTTTAGTGTGGAAAAATGACGATAAAGAATCTTATTTTCCGTTAAAAATAATTGGATATTTTATATTAGGTTCATTTGCCTTTAATTTCAATCAAATTTCACTTCCACTTGGGTTTGTAGTGTATCTGATATTTTTTCGACCTAAGTTAAATGTACAGGTTAAACGAATAGCTGCGGTCTTTGGTTTTCTTGCATTTATATTCGTCCATTGGACCATAGCATATGCAATGGATGAATGGGAAAGTCGCCCAATATTCATTGAGCATGAACTTGGTTCAGTATATACGATGAACTTTCAAGAAGAATATGAACTGGTTAAGCAAGATTTAAATCTAGAGAACAACAGTTTGAGGCTTGAGGATTTTGAAGTAGACTATACTGAAGATGGAAGAATTACAGACTTAAGCTGGCAACTACTTGGTCAAAATGGCAATAGCTATAATCTCTATCAAATTCGATATGATATTGATAAGAATAGGTATCAAGTTATGAATAGTCAGCTTGAAACATGGCTCCAATACAATCGATTAATTGATGCTGAACATTTTTTTGAAAATCTTAATGTGCTTGATATTAAAGATATTACTCATGCTAAGGGTGACTTTTCTTCCTATGTTATACAAAGTACAGGGGAACTTATCAATTATGCAGTAGAAAATCGAACTCATGTCGTATCAAATGGAGAAATACAATTATTAGATGATGAGCAGTTACCAGTTGAAGGTTATTATATTTCAACATTTGCAATGAAGAAAACGGCAGAAGAAAGAGATGATCAAGGAAATATCACACAAGAAAGCTTCGAAGGTACTGAATTGTCTGATTATCTATTTGATGTAAATTTTGATGAGGAATGATAGAAATTATTGTTGAATATCTAGCAAGCTAAATTTCATCTAACGGAAGGTGTCTATCTAAAAGTTTCTTCCGTAATCAAGGCGAATCCTACTAAAGATTCGTCTTTTATGAATCTTTAAACTGGAATAGGAAAATATGTTAAAATATAACTGACTTTATGAAAAAAACTACTTCAGCTAAAGGGTGCGTTAGCTTAAGATCGGAGCTGTCTTTAAGGCGACTTTTTCTTATGGAACTAAAGGGGCAGGATAGTTCCATAAGGGATACTGTTAAGTGACATTAAAGTCGTTTAAAAACGTCAGTCCTGTTATTCCATTAAAGGGCCGGATTGTGGAGGATTGGAGAATTTTGATTCTACAAATAATTGGGGGATTGGAAGAAGGAAAGCTATGTATAATTAGTGATGTAAGTTTATGCTTTTTATGTAATAATTATTTTGTAGAAATGTAAAGTTACAATTCATACATAGTGAAGGTGGGGATCATAATGGCAACGGGAACGCATACTGTAGAAGTTCCAGTAGATGTACAAGCAGTTTGGGATTATGTCAGTGATCTCGAAAAATGGGCAACGACAGTACCAGCCTATAAAGAACATGAAATCATAAATGACAAGCAATCTATTTGGACATTTGAAGGTAGTGTGAAAGGTATTAAAAAAACAATACAAGCGCAGGTAGATATTACCGAATGGAATGAACCTTCAAATATTAAGTTTGAATTAAAAGGTTTATCAGATAATTTTACAGGAAGCGGTCACTTTACTGCAGAAGATGTTAATGGTAAAACAATAATGACTTGTAAGGTGGAAATCCATGCAGGCGGATTATCTGGTGCGGTGTTAACACCAATTATTAAATGGGCTGTTCCAAAAGTAGCATCTCGTTTAACAGAATCTATCGCACGTAAAATTGCAGTATTCTCATAGTTTTCAAAGATTGAAAGCCAATTCATTTTGGAGATACCTTCTCTGAAGTATAGATGGTAACATTCTGAAGTGACCAAAATAATGATATCGAGCTCTACTAGAAATTTTATAATTAGCGGAAAGGGGGCTGTCCAAAAAGGATGGCCTCTTTTTTTCAATATTCCAGAATCGCTTTTCTTAATGAACTAACAGGTGCTTTAGCTTAGGGTCAGAGCTGTCTTTAAGGCAGCTCTTTCTTTATGCAACTATTGGAGCAGGTTAATTTAAAAAAGGTTTGTAATTTATGGTAAAACAAGATGTATAATTTGTGTAATTCAGAAGGGAGGTTGAAAAGAAATGAAGCTTTCTTTTTGGTTCTATTTGGGAGCTGTGTTTGTTTATTTTTTAAGTTTTATTTCTTCCTTTTCAGTTGGGTTATATGTATTATTTGGAGCAATTTTACTTTTACTATTTGGGTTGGTGATATCTTTTAAACTTCTTAGAAAAGAAATGAATATATTCATTTTAATAGGTATTTCCATTGTAATCTGTGTTGTTTCATATGTCATTTGGTATCTTTTAGTTCATAATGTAGATGACTATTATATATTTTTCCCTTTTACAATTTTCGTATAAATACTTCCTTGTTGAACTAACAGGGCAGTTTAGCTGAAGAATGGTAAAGTTAACTATAAAGAATTTATTAAGGGAGAGAGAGAGACATATGGAACAAGTAAATTTCTTAGATAATAGTCAGTCTTATGAAAATGTGGAGAAAGCTTTCTTAGTGCATAAAAAAATAATTAAAGAACTTCTGGAAGAAGCTGATATCCAGCACATAGGAAGTACAGCTATACCTAATTGCCTTACAAAGGGTGATTTAGATATACAAGTGCGTGTTATTCCTGAACACTTCTCTAAAGCCGTACAAGCACTTTCACAATTATATGAACTTAATGATGGCAGTGTAAAAACTTCATTCTTCAGGTCATTTAAAGACGATACAAAAATTCCTCCTTTAGGAGTACAATTAAGTGTCATTGATTCTGAATATGATTATTTTTGGAAGTTCCGAGATGTTTTATTACGAAGTGATGCTTACAGGATGGAATATGATGAGCTAAAGAGGAAGTATGAAGGCAAAAATATGGATGAATACAGGGAAGCCAAAAACGAATTTTTCCAAAGATTAATGAAGACTCCTGAATTTAATAATCTGTGATAAATTGCTTTTTTCATCTTCAACTACCATGAAAATTAAACACTAATAATAAGAAAAAAGACCATATTAAATAAAACGCAAGCTTCAATTTTTTTGAAAAAGAGCAGCGCCTTATTAGATCTCCTAATAAATCGGTGGTTAGGATGCCTCTGATATATTTACGGTATATCCTAAGTTTTCTAACCTTCGGACCGAATTTCGTACAATGGAAGCTTGCTTTTGCTTATCAAAATAATCTTCGCCTAAGTCTACATACATTTCTTTCCTTGTTAAAAGATAATAAGAAATTCTTAACATGGCGTGGGCAACGACAATTCCAGCTCGTTTTCTTCCTTTTCGCGCAGCTGTCCGTCTGTATAGAGCGCCAAGATAGTTTTTGGAGGCTCCAACTGAATGAGCAGCCTCAGTTAAAGCAGATTTTAAATATTTATTTCCCTTTTTGCCTCTGGTTGATTTCCTTTTTCCTGCACTTTCATTGTGTCCTGGTACGAGGGCGGCCCATGAACATAATCTGGCTGCACTTTCGAACTGTTTTTCAACGTCCGTTCCGATTTCAGCTAGAATTTGTTCTGCCATTCGAGTGGCAATCCCAGGTATTGAATCCAGTCGTTCTATGTTTTCTTGATACACACTAACTCTTTGGGCAACCTCTTGATCGAGGTTTTCAATCTGTTCAGTCAGAAAATCAATATGAGTTAGAATCGTTTTAAGCATCATGCGTTGATGAGGATTCACATACCCATTCAGGGCAAGGATTAAATCATCTTTTTTCTTCTTCATCGAACGTCGCGCAAAGTTTGCTAGTTTCTCAGGATCATCCTCACCATTTGCGATCGCTTGAAGCATGTCCTTTGATGAAACACCCATAATATCAGATACGACAGAGCCTAATTTGATATTTGCACCTTCAAGCACCTTTTGAATTCGATTATGCTGTCTGGCTCGTTCTTCAATAATACTTCTACGATACCGAACAAGCTCACGCAATTCTCGTTGATTTCGATCAGGGATAAAGCTTGCCTTCAATAAACCATGACGAAGAAGTTGAGCGATCCACTCAGCATCCTTGACATCTGTTTTTCGACCAGGGACTGCTTTCATATGTTGTGCGTTAACAACTAAAAATTCCATTTCTTCAGCCTCAATTAAGTTCACGATAGGCTTCCAAAACACACCTGTGCTCTCCATAGCGACATGAGTGCAACCATGTGATTTAATCCAATCCATCAGTTGAATTAAAAACACCGTTTTTGTAGAAAATGTTTGAATCTCCTTTCCTTCGGGGGTCATAATGCAGGCGGTAATGTTATCTTTATGTACATCCATTCCGCATACTCGTTCAATGATAACTTCCATTGAAACCATCCTTTCTATGGCAAAAAATTAGAGGCTGGTGCAAAAACCAGAATAGGATTAATCTACCATGAGTGCTTCCCGTAAGGGAGCGACAGTCTGTGATGCACCGAGGTCGTTGGAGTCAGACTAACGGATGGGCTCTAATGGCACCATAGTTCATCGACCTTCCTCACCCAGCCATAGAATCAGTATGGACGGTTTTCCACCATTTTCATTCTCTGTGGTGCAGCGCTGGTCGTGCGCTGCATGGTTGGCTAACGGGTGCTTTACTTCAAAAAGGGAGGTTGCTGCGGCAACCTTTTTCTTAATGAACTAACGGGGCAGGTAGCTGAAGAGCAGTGACATATAAAGGTATTGTCCTTTTTTACGTAGAATATTTTAAGAATAGCTTGTAAATAAATGGGGGTAGACATATGGAAATTTGTTTTATAGGTGGCGGAAATCACTTGAATAACGAATTAGGTGAAGTGTTCCTGGAACTTTCAAAAATGATTAAACCTGATGCTAAGATTTTAATAATCCCTTTTGCAACCGACAACTCCAGGTATGAAAGCTGGATGGAAAGTATCAAACAAGCCTTTTCAATAATGGAGAATGTGAGTGTTGAATTATTAAACGAAGACCTTTCAGAAAAAGAAATGAAAAAGTCTATAAAAGAACATGATGTTCTTTATTTTATTGGTGGAAAGCCAGAAAGGTTAATCCATGTAATAGAAGAAAAAGGACTTACCCCAATTATCAAAGACTTTCAAGGTTTAATCATTGGATATAGTGCGGGTTCATTAGCTTTCTGCAATGATTGCATAATAACAAAAGATAAAGACTATCCAGAAACGATAGTGATCAAGGGCTTAGGATTAGTTGGGTTTAGCGTTGAGGTCCATTACGAGGATAATATAGATGGAGAATTAATTCCCCTATCAAATGAACGAAAGGTATATGCAATACCAAATGGAAGTGCAATTTTCTCCAAGAACGGGAAACTATTTAAAGTGGCAAATGATATCTATTCCTTTCAAAATATGAAAAAGGAAATAGTAAATTCCTAATTCTTAATGAACTTACGGGTGCTTTACTTCAATAATAGAGGTTGTCTGCGGCGTACTTTTTCTTATGGTTCTAAAAGGAAATAGTACACACGGGAAAGAATATAATGTAATATATATCATTTATTTACATTTTTTTAAGAGAATCCGAAAAGAAAAGGAGCTAAAAAGGTGTATATAATAATTGCATTTCTAGTTTTTGTGATTGTGTTTATTGCAACTACCCAACTAATTTCAAATAGGTATTGGAAATGTATCTATACTACATTTGGATATGAGAATTATTTTAAGGTGGTTTCCAAACTGAAAAGCGAAGGAATAACATACAAAACTAAAACTCCAATAAATATAGGTTCCGAAAATCTCCCAAATCGTATGGATTCTACTCAATATGATGTTTTTGTTAAAAAAGAAGATGAACAAAAAGCCCAGAAAGCACTGCACAAGAATAATTGATTTATCATGGACTAACAAAGGTGAGATCATTGAGTGTGGGCTGTCAGATATGGCAGCCTTTTTCTTATAGAATTAAAGGGGCAGGTTAGTGAAAGAGGGTATCTACCATATTTGTGGAATTATTATTGAAATATGTAAGGTAAAGGGGCTAATAATGATGACAAAAAATAATTTCCAAGTTTCCCTAAGTACAGGAAATTTAGATGATGCAGAAGCCTTGTTAGAAATTCAAAGGGAAGTTGTTTCAGAAAACGAATTTATGATTTCCGTTTTAGAAGAATTTGAAGAGACAACGGAGCAACAAAGAAGTTGGATACAGAAAATTTTAGAAAATGAAAGAGAAACAATAATTGTGGCTGAAATTAAAGGAAAAGTTATTGGTTTGATTGTATTTCGGTCAAAAAATACCAAAAGGCTTGCTCATACTGGTTATTTTACGACTATGATAAAGAAAGATTATCGAGATATGGGTATTGGTAAACTCCTTATTAAAGAACTTTTAAACTGGGCAGAACAAAACCCTTTAATTGAGAAAGTAAGTTTAGGAGTTTTATCAACAAATCAGAGGGCAATAGCCTTATACAAAAGTGTGGGATTTGTAGAGGAAGGACGTAAAATTAAAGAAGTAAAGTTTAGCGAGGACTTATATGTAGATGACATTCTTATGTATAAATTGGTTTAATCCTTCTTGAACTACTATGAAAATAAATTTCTGTAACTTCGAAAAAAGACAATACCAAAGAATCTATTCTTGCGGATGACGTAATAAATCAAAAGGGAAGTTACCTTAATCTCAAGGGCTTATCTCTTATGATGGTTACTTCTCGTTTATTAGGAACCTTACTAGCTCAAGTATTTTTTATTCCAGGGGCAGGATATATTGCGTAGTTTACTAAATTTATTGTCTAATAATTATCTGATTTCTTATAGAACAACAGGTGCGTTAGTTTAATAGGATGCAATAAAGGAGACCACAATAATTGGTCTCTTTTATTAATGTTTAACAAAGCCTGTTTAATAATAATGTATGAAATAAATATCTTTGATGTATTTATCGGCTACTAAATCTGTGTGCTGTACCATGATCTGGATACTAGAAGATTCATGGCCATCTTATTCCGTTCAAAAAGATCTGAGGCAGCACTGCGGAAATGTAAGTAAGGGAATAAAAACTGTTTTTACATTCAGTAAGTGCCGCGTAGAACGTGCAATAAACCGTAAAAAACAAATGATTAAGCTCCCTAATATTTATGATTCATTTCTTTAATGAAATCACTTATAAAAGTCTAAATCTTTGCAGTATTTCCGCACTAACCGTGACGCTTTTGATTGGCTAATGGATAATTGATTAGCGACTTTTCTTGTATTCCTGAATTTTGTATAGGAGTTAACGATCAGGTTTCTTTCAAGTTCTTCTAGCGCTTTATCTAATGAATAATCTTGGAGCATCTGACTCGATAGGTCTTGGGGTGTGCTGTTTCGACTAAGTGGTGTCTCTTGACTTGGGGTTACTCGAGCATTTTTTTGTTGTAGTATGATCGGTAAATCAGATACCTGAATGATAGCATCACTCGTTACAACTAAGCTTTCAACCAAATTCTCTAATTGACGTATATTTCCGGACCATGGATAGTCATAAAAAATATCGAGGACTTCCTTCGATATAATACGATTAACTTGATACTTTTTATTGAATACTGAAAGAAAATAGTAAGATAGCGGGATGATATCTTCTTTTCTTTCCCTTAATGGCGGTATTTGTAAATTAACCACATTAAGTCGATAATATAAATCTTCCCTAAATCGTTTTTTCTGCACCATCTCAAATAAGTCTCGATTGGTAGCGGAAATAATTCGAATATCCACTTTCTTTAGTTCTCTGCCCCCAACAGGAAGAAATTCAAGGTCTTGAATAACCTGTAAAAGCTTAGCTTGAATATTAAACGGGATTTCTCCTATTTCATCTAAAAACACGGTACCACCGTTTGCCATTTCAAGTAGTCCTTTTTTTCCGCCTTTGGTTGCCCCGGTAAAAGACCCCTCCGTGTATCCGAAAAGTTCTGATTCTATTAATTGTTCCGGTATGGTAGCACAGTTAATTGATAAGAAAGGCGAGTTCTTTCGAAGTCCTCTATTATGAATGTATTTAGCCAACACTCCTTTCCCTGTACCAGACTCCCCTTGAATCAAAATGGTTGCATCAACCATAGAAATCTTATCGCATATTTCCATTACATTGTTCATCTGTTCATTGTTCGTAATTACGTTTTCTTTATAAGAATTCTTTTCACTTATTTCTTCTGGTTCCTTTTCCTCTGAAATGTATAACCCTTTATAGTTTGGTTCTTGTGCTGTTGTAATAATAAGTTCAATTTCCTGTTCATCGTTGAGTAAAGGAATAGCTGTTGTAATCATTTCCTTTCCAATATATGAAACTTGCTTTATTGTAACCGATTTCTTTTCCTTCAGAACAAAGGGTAAAATACTAGGTTTCCAATATCCTTTGGAGAATATTTCATTATTATGTTTTCCAACTATTTCGCTTAACTGCTTTCCATAATGCCTTTCATAAGCTTTATTTGCGTAAATAATGCAGGCATCTTTGTTAAGAACATAAATCTCATTAGGTGAATGATCTAAAATTTTTTTCAATATCTCAGTACTCATTTCAATTTTTTCTTCATTATTCATTAAGTTTTGCATGAGTTAGCTCCCTTCATCTCCTTTTATGATGTCAAATGAGTCTGTAATAACTAAAATGAGTCTATTATGGTTAAATTGAGTCAATTATAAATCATATTTATACATTAAAGAAGGGGAAATAGTAAAATATCGGTAATAATAGAGAGCTTTCGAATTGGCATTATCCTTGCATAAGAGTTAAGTAAAGCATGCTACAGATATAAGGAAATATGATGCCAATAGGTAGAGGAGATTTAAAAGTAATACCTGTATCCTTATTCAGAGCAAGTCTTTAATCTTATGCATAATTAAAAGGAGGAACTGCCATTATGTCTACAAAAGAAGATATGAAAAAGTTGGAATACACACTACCTTATAATCAGTATGTGGATCCTGAAGTCATGAAGGGGGAAAGGGAAAATATTTTCTATAAAAACTGGATTATGGTTGGGCATACAAGCCAGGTAGAGAAGGTTGGAGACTTCTTTACATTTGATTTGGTTGGGGAGCCGATTATTGTAACACGGGGAAAGGATGAAGAGTTACGGGCTTTTTATAATATTTGCCCTCACCGCGGTGCGATGGTCGAGCGTACTGAACAGGGCAATAAAAAAATTCTCCAGTGTATGTATCATGGATGGACATTCCATTTAGATGGTAAGGTGAACAGGACTCCAAATTTCAAAACAAATGATATAGAAAAGCCTAGCTGCATGACTTCAATTCGATTAGAAGTACATCAATCGATGATATTTGTAAATCTAGATCAGGATGCCCCTTCTTTCGAAACAGATTATCAATCTTTTTTAAATAACATAAAAGAATATACTTTTCTTAGTTCCTTAAAAAAGGTCAGGGAAAACCGGCGAATTGTTCTTGCTAACTGGAAATCAATCATTGACAATTATTTGGAATGTGATCATTGTCAAATTGCACATCCTAGCTTCTCGAAGGCATTCGATTTAACTAAATATAGTATTACTCCTTGTGATAATTTTTCCTATCAGTGTACAACAGCAAGCGATGAAGAAGAAGGTTCTGGTGCACGTTTTTACTGGGTATGGCCGAATACCATGATTAGTATTTACCCAGGTACTGGAAATATGACAACGAGCCATATTATCCCGGTTGATGAAAAAAGTTCATTGGCTATTTATCGTTATTATTTTGCTGATGAAAAGTTAACTGAAGACGAGGAAGATTTAATTAAATTTGTCGATCAAGTGCGAGAAGAAGACTTCGAACTAGTTGAGTTATTACAAAGTGGATTACATTCTAAGGCTTGTGGAAGAGGAGTATATTCTCCGACCGAGCACGGTTTGAAACATTTTCATCAATTAGTCACAAAGGCGATGCAAAGCTAGTCTGTAATCTATAAATGGTCTATAGTTTATTAAAAATGAAAGCGTTTTATATGTGTTGTTCATTTGTTAGTGAATTATATAAAAGCTAGAGCTGAAAGTGTAGTTTGCATACTATCAAAAAGCAATGAAAGAGGGTTTTTTATTTTATGAAACAATCAAATGTAGATAAAGCAATCTTTTGGCCGGCTCTAGCTATTCTTGCTGCTTTATCAATTCCTGTACTATTAAATCCTAAACAAGGGACTGCTATCCTCGGAGATCTTCATCATTTAATTGCCGAGAGTTTGAGTTCATTATATTTATGGGCTGTGGTAGCGGCTTTAGGTTTCTTGATTTGGCTGGCATTTAGTAAATATGGAAAGATAAAATTTGGTGCGCCTGATACCAAGCCGGAATTTTCAACATTTAGCTGGCTAGCTATGTTATTTACGGCTGGAATTGGTGCAAGTATCACATACTGGAGCGCCATTGAATGGGCGTATTATTACACAGCTCCTCCATTTGGGGCCGAACCAAAAACTACGGCGGCGGCAGATTGGGCGTCTACGTATGGATTATTTCATTGGGGATTTAGCGCATGGGTACTATATTGTCTACCTGCTTTGCCGATTGCCTATAACTTATATGTGAGGAAAAATCCGAGTGTGAAATTGAGTTCAGCGTGTGAAGGTGTTCTCAAAAAGGGAGCAAATAGCTGGGTAGGAAAAGCGATTGACGTTTTTTTCATGGTTGGACTAGTTGGAGGTATAGGGGCTGCTCTAGGCTTGGGACTTCCGATGATTTCTGAAGGTATTTCTGAATTATTTAATATACCACGAAGCTTTATGTTAGATATGGCGCTTATAGTAATCTTGACATTAATCTTCTGTGTTAGCACGTATTTTGGTCTGAAAAAGGGCCTGAAAAGATTAGCTAACATCAATACGTATCTCTTTTTAGCACTTTCTGCATTCGTTCTTTTAGCTGGTCCAACTTTGTTTATTATATCCAGATTTACGGATAGCGTTGGGGTTTTGTTACAGAATTTCTTTCGTATGAGTTTCTATACCGACTCCGTTGCCAATTCTGGCTTTCCGGAAGCCTGGACGATATTCTACTGGGCCTGGTGGTTTGCTTGTGCTCCTTATATGGGCATATTTGTAGCGAAAATCTCAAAAGGAAGAACGATAAGACAAGTCATTTTTGCTGAATGCATTGGAGGAACGGTAGGATGTTGGGCAGCGTTTTCTATAATGGGTAATACAGGTCTTTACTTTGAACTTAATAAACTTGTTCCTGTCATTGACATTTTAGAGAAGAAAGGTGGAGAAGCAGCGATTGCTGCCATTTACCAGGGCCTTCCCGGCGGCAGTATTGCCTTGTTTGTCATTATCATTATCACCCTTATTTTTCTTTCTGCTACATTAGACTCTTCGTCATTCACATTAGCAAGTGCAGCTTCAAAAAAGTTGTCATTAGATCAAGAGCCAGCTCGATGGCATAAAATATTTTGGGCTTTGGTCATAGAGCTTGTAGCGTTTTCCATGATGTTCGGTGGAGGACTACATGCTCTTCAATCAGTAGTAGTCATTACCTCCGTTCCACTCATATTAATAATGGCGATGGCATCAATATCGCTCATTAAATGGATAAAAGAGGATCAGGCAGAAAGCAGTAGCATAGAAAAAACTATCAATGAAGAACCTACAAAACTAACATCTTGATGTATCATCCAAACTGGGAGGATACAGGAAAGGTGCAAAAGCTTAAGGGATAAACGCCAAACAGGCACCAGCTAAAAGAACAGCTGGTGCCTGTTTGGCGTTTGCTGATCCAACCGTATAAAACTTTTCTGGGAGTTGTGTAAAAAAACCTTAAATTATTTACATTCCTTTTATTCATCTTTCCGCTATTACTTGTTTCACTAAGTGTAAGTGATTTAGCTTAAAGGTGCCCAAGCTATTGATACAATTGCCCAAATAATAAGTACAATTGTGAGACAAAGCAATGTAAATTGAATTCTAATGCTTGTAATACCAATTGAAAGTAGGAACGTACCGATTGCTGATCCTAATCTACTTATTGCTGTTGCCAGTCCAACACCAGAAGATCGGGTTTCTGTTGGAAAGCACTCGAGCGGAGTAAAAAAATATATTTTCAATATTCATAATTATTTATATGATAACGCTTACAAAAATTATTGACGAAAGAAAGGGCAGGTGATATTCTATTTATAGAAATATTTGGTTAGTTTACTAAACTAATTAAAAATATTTAGGTATTAAATGTAAGTAATTATTGTTTGTATCATTTTGTAAGGGCTTTCAACACAGGTAAGCAAGAATGCAATGAGATTTATCTGGTTAAAACCATACAGCGTTATTTCTTCTAGGATAAAAACCTGATGAATCAGTGGATTTCTAATGCTATGGAGGGATGAAAATGAGTCAATTAGAAAGGTTGGAATCCGTTGAAGAAGCTGTTGTATACGTTAAAGTCAGAAAATTTGGTATTAGAGATAAACTAGGTTACTTATTTGGGGATTTTGGGAACGACTTTTTCTTTATTTTAGTAAGTTCTTTCTTAATGGTTTACTATACGGATATTTTTCATATCAGTGCAGCTACAGTTGGAATACTTTTTTTAATTGCGCGTTTATGGGATGCTGTTGCGGATGTTACTTGGGGACGTTTCATTGATACAAGAAAGCCAGGCAAACATGGAAAATTTAAACCTTGGATTTTCAGGATGTCCTTTCCATTGGTACTGTCAGGTATATTAATGTTTGTGAAGATTCCAGGTATGTCTGATGGCTTTTATATGGCCTGGGCCTTTGTCACTTACATTGTTTGGGGAACTTTGTACAGCACAGTAAATATTCCATACGGCTCGATGGCTTCAGTTATAACAAGCGATCCTGTCGAACGTACATCACTATCCACATTCAGGACAATGGGAGCTATGTTGGCTAGTTTAATTATTAACGTAGTGGGTCCATTAATTCTATTTGTGGATAATAAGGCAGATCCAAACCATTTTCTGGTAGGAGCTATCATTTTTGGACTTCTTTCTATCTCTTGTTATATAGCATGTTATAAATTATCGACCGAACGAATTATTGCCCCTATAAATGAAAATCAAAAATCTTCTTTAAAAAAGTCTGTAAAAGGAATTGTCAAAAACAAGCCTTTATTGTCTATCCTTGCAGCATCCTTAATTTTCATGATGTGTACGATGCTGATAGGAGCAATTAATGTGTATTTGTTTAAGGATTATTTCAGCAATGCGTCAGCCCTAAGTTTAATAGGATTGGTACAAACTGCCGCAGTTTTCGTTGCTATGCCAATAGCAAAACCATGCGTTGCTAAATTTGGTAAAAAAGAAACGGCGTCAATAGGGATGCTGCTTGCGGGGGGAGTATATGGGCTACTGTACTTCATGCCGAACCTATCTGCGATACAATTCATCATCATTTCAGCAATAGGGATGTTTGGATTTGGATTCTTTAATATTGTGGTGTGGGCATTTGTAACAGATGTAATAGATTATCACGAATATTTAACTGGCCTTCGTGAAGATGGAACTGTGTATTCAATCTATTCATTTGCTCGTAAAGTAGGACAAGCAATTGCAGGAGGAATCGGCGGTTTTGCGATTGCAATGGTTGGATACGATGCAACACGAGAAGCACAAACACAACAAGCGCTTGATGGAATTCATGCACTGGCAACCTTAGTACCCGCAGTCATCTATATAGTTGTTTTCTTAATTTTGGCCTTCCTTTATCCATTAAATAAGAAAAGGACCATTCAACTGGCTGAAGACTTGGCTGAGAGAAGAAATATTAAGGATTAGTGAAAAAACTCCCCTGAAACACAGAAAGGGGAGTTTTTCGTTATTTCTTGGGATAGCTATTTTCATAAGAAAGATTCAGAATAGGAACATCAAGGAAATTTTTGATTGCAAGGGCACATGCTCCCATTACACATGATTTTTTTCCAATTGCCGATAGAGTAAGTTCACGGTAATGACTAATGGAGGAGGTCAGATTATTCCTGATTTTGTTAATGGAATCAGGATATATACGAAGCAATTCACTGTCTAATACCAGTACGTCCGGATTATACATGTTAATCATATTGTTTAGGCCAATGGATAAGTAGTAAATAAATCGTTCCATAATCTTATGTACCGCTTCATCACCTTCATCAATCCACCGTTGAATATTCTCATATGTCAAATTTGGGATTTGTTTTTCTTCTGAAAGAAATTCAAAAATACTCGATTCTGAAGCGTATTTCTCCCAGCAGCCTTTATTACCACAATTACACTGCTTTCCGTCCGGAACAACAATCATATGGCCAATTTCTCCTGCAAATCCATCATGTCCCCGAAAAAACTCATTCTTCATCATCATTCCAAGGCCTATTCCAGAATGAAAGGTTGCGCTTAAAAGGTTATCTGCTTCATGATGCACAAAAATACGCTCAGCAAAAGCACTTAGATTAGCATTGTTTTCAAGATGAACATCAATTTCAAATTCCTTTTCTATGTCGTTTTTTAAATTGATATCTTTCCATTTAAATCGTGGTACAAAGTGAATGAGTTCGTCTTTTCCTACCAGACCATGGATTGCAATGACTATACCAACAATTCCATAGCGACTGTCAGCGTATTTGGCTTTGTACTTTTTGATCGTTTTATTCAGCAGTTTGAGAATCTCCGAGTAGTCTGTAGTATTTATTTCTTTGATAGAGGAGGTGACACTACAGCCGAGAAGATTGCTTAGAGTGAAGGAAATCCGTCCGTAATCAATGTCAATCCCGAGCGCATATCCTGCTTGGCCGTTTAAGGAGAGCATGATAGGCTTCCTACCGACACTGTTATGCTCTAGTTGTGTTTCTACTATTAGATCTTCGTCCAATAAATCTGCAACCTGCGCTGAGATAGTTGCTCTTGTTAAATCCGTAGCTTTGGACAAATCTGCCCTTGAAATCATGCCTTCTTTTATTATTTCTTTAATAATTAACCCACGATTAATTTTTTTGATATATGCTCGCATCACCGGTAATCATTAATATCCTCCCATTTTGGCAACAACTTTTAGATATATTTTTATTATAACAGTTTCTCGTATGTCAAATACTATTAGATTATAGTGTATTCAGATAGAGTTAATTGACGGAAAAGTGAAAAAATGATAAATTATTTATATAATTAATTAGTTTAGTAAACGAATTAATAGGATTGGCTAATTAAAAATGAAAGGGCTTACAGTGGAACAGATGCTGGTACCCATATAAACTTTTATCAGGAGGGAAATTTATGAAAGTCTTTTTGGATGATCATTTTTTGTTAAACACGGACACAGCAATCGAATTATACGAAAATGTTGGTGGAAACCTGCCGATTTTTGATTTTCATTGCCACTTATCCCCACAAGAGGTATGGGAAAACAAACCCTATGAAAATATTACACAATTGTGGCTTGGAGGCGACCATTATAAATGGAGAGCCATGCGTATGCACGGAATTGGCGAGCGATATATAACAGGTGATGCAGAGGATTGGGATAAGTTTGCTGCATGGGCGGAAACGATGCCTCACTTAATTGGAAACCCTCTATATCATTGGGCACACATGGAGCTGAAATTGTTTTTTGGTATTGAAAAAATCCTGAGCCCTGAAACTGCGCAAGAAATTTACGATGAGTGCAACGAAAAGCTTTCCAGGCACGAATTCAAACCAAGATCATTTATTGAAAAATCAAACGTTAAATTTATTGGAACGACGGATGATCCTATTTCTGAGCTCGAATTCCATCAGTTACTGAAGCAGGATGAATCCTTTCAAATAACCATTGCTCCGACTTTCCGTCCCGATGGCGCCTTATTCGTCGAACGTCCTGATTTTAAAAGCTGGCTTCAAAAATTAGAAAAAGTATCAAAAATTAAAGTGGATTCAATTGAAAGCCTAATAAAGGCCCTTAAACAACGTGTCAATTACTTTCATGAAAACGGTGGTAGGGGTTCGGATCATGATATTCAGAAAATGGTATATGTAGACACCACTATAGAAGAAGCGGATATCATCTTCATGAAACGGATGAATGACGAACAGCTATCAACTGAAGAATTGACTGCTTACCGATCATTCTTATTGAAGGAATTGGGGAAAATGTATGCAGAAAAGCAGTGGGTTATGCAGCTGCATATGGGAGCTATGCGTAATAACAACACTAAGATGAAAGAACTAATTGGTACAGATATTGGGTTCGATTCTATTGGAGAGACCAATTTAGCAGAAGGATTATCTAGTTTTCTTGATGCGCTTGATCAAGATGGATCCTTACCCAGAACTGTATTATTCAATTTAAATCCAAAAGATAATGCGATTCTTGCAGGAATGATCGGGAATTTCTTTGAAGAAGGGATCCCGGGAAAAGTTCAATTTGGTTCAGGCTGGTGGTTTAATGACTCTATTGATGGAATGGAAAAACAAATGAAGGAACTTGCGAATGTCGGACTTCTGAGCCACTTTGTTGGTATGCTGACAGATTCCCGAAGCTTCCTTTCGTATGCTCGCCATGATTATTTCCGTAGGATTCTTTGCAACATCCTAGGCGATTGGACTGAACAAGGATTAATGCCTAATGATAAAGAGCTACGTGAGCAAATGGTTAGGAATATTGGCTATTACAATGCTGAAAAATATTTTGCGAAACGATAAAAAATAATTGTTGTCTTTTTTTGCTTGATTATTTAAATGTTAATGGAGTTAAAAGGAATAAATCATTTTATTTTTTTAAGGAGTGTTGGACATGTTATATCCCATCGTAACTGAAGCTCGAAACCTTATAGACTTGAATGGAATTTGGAACTTTAAACTGGATGCAGGTGAAGGGTTTCATGAAAATTGGAAAGACGAAAAATTGGCTGGCACTATGACAATGGCGGTCCCATCCTCTTTCAATGATGTAGGAGTTACGGGTGAAATCCGCAATCATGTTGGCTGGGTCTGGTATGAACGTGAATTTACAGTGCCGGCCATTCTTGCTTCAGAACGTGTTGTATTAAGATTCGGTTCTGCAACACATGCTGCAAAAGTATATGTGAATGGAGAGCTTGCAGTTGAACATAGAGGCGGATTCCTCCCATTTGAAGCAGAAATTAATTCCTTTTTAAAAGCAGGAAAAAATCGGTTGACGGTAGCAGTAAACAATGTGGTCGATCATTCAACACTGCCAGTTGGAACCTATGTGGAAAAAGAGGTAGCTGGTATTGGAGAAGTAATTCGCAACATTCCGAACTTTGATTTTTTCAACTACGCTGGATTACAGCGTCCGGTAAAAATCTATACAACACCCCGTACTTACATTAAAGATGTAACGATAGTGACAGAATTGAATGGAAAGGTAAGCTACACCGTAGAGACAGTAGGGAAATCAGAGGTTCATGCCAGTGTAGTAGATGAGTCAGGTAAAATAGTTGCCACAGCTAATGGAGTCTCCGGTACAATCATGGTCAATGGTGCGAAGCTTTGGGAGCCATTAAATGCATATTTATATACGCTGAATATAGAACTTTCAGAAAATGGAGAAACGGTTGATCAATACGAACAGCCCTTTGGTATCAGAACCGTAGATGTACAAGATGGTAAATTCCTCATAAACAATAAGCCTTTTTATTTTAAAGGCTTTGGTAAACATGAAGATACACCAATTCATGGAAGAGGCTTTAATGAAGCAGGCAATGTAATGGATTTCAAACTTATGAAATGGATGGGTGCCAATTCATTTCGCACTTCTCATTATCCTTATTCTGAAGAAATGATGCGTCTTGCAGATCGTGAAGGCCTTGTTGTCATTGATGAATCAACTGCTGTCGGTGTTCATTTAAACTTTATGTCAGTTTTAAATGGACAGACAACAAAAAAAACCACATGGCAAGAAGTGAAAACGTTTGAGCATCATCAAGAGGTCATGAGAGAACTGATTGCCCGTGATAAAAACCATCCTTCAGTTGTGATGTGGAGCATTGCGAACGAACCTGCTTCAGAGGAAGAGGGTGCCTATGAATATTTTAAACCGTTAGTGGACCTGACGAAGGAGCTAGACCCGCAAAAAAGGCCGGTTACAATTGTTACACATTTAGGTGCGACACATAAAACCGATAAAGTTGCAGAACTGATTGATGTCCTTGCTCTAAACCGCTACTATGGCTGGTATATTGACGGTGGTGACCTTGATTCCGCAAAAGCAAAACTACGTGAGGAATTTACCGGCTGGAATGAACGTTGTCCAGGAAAGCCAATCATCATGACGGAGTATGGAGCTGATACAGTTGCAGGCCTCCATGATGTTGATCCAGTCATGTTCACCGAAGAATACCAAGTGGAATATTTAAAAGCCAATCATGAGGTATTTGATGAATTTGATAACTTTGTCGGCGAACAAGTATGGAATTTCGCAGACTTTGCTACTAGCCAAGGAGTTATGCGGGTCCAAGGAAATAAAAAAGGCATCTTTACCCGTGAGCGAAAACCGAAACATTCTGCCCATGAGTTACGAAGACGGTGGACGGAAATTCCTGATTACTTCTACAAGAAATAAATGTGTTAGTTAATAAAAAAAGAAATGATTAGAATCATTTAACGTGATGTAGAAAGGAAGAACGTACGATGTTTTAGGTGTATGGATAAAGCGGAATTGAACAGTTGCTTTATTGAAATCACTTTCCGATATCTTTACAAAAAAAGACGATGAAACAAGGAATCCTCTAAGGTCGTTATCCTGGATACAGAAGGTTAGAAAGGTGTAGATAAATGGACAAGCCAAATGCAATGGTTTTAGGGTGCAACTGCCGATCATTACAGCATAAGTGTTTGTCTACTTATATGCATGACAGTGGGGCTCATTCGCAACAATGAGTAGATAAAGAAGAGATCTTCTTTAAGAACTGGATGGGGCAAGAAGTGAACTTACTAACCTAGCAACCAATTATCCTTTAAACTTCAGTAGGAGACAAAATCAGCACACAGGATAAAGCTGGTTTTGTCTCTTGTTTTAATTACATTGTTTATCTGATAGTATTGTGCAAAAAGCAATATCAGTCAAAAATATGGAACAATTCAGCTTTTTAGGAGAATGCTTTTTGTTTCTGGCTCCGATAAAATAGAAGTATATCAATAGAATCAACATATTGATAGCGCTTACTTGATGAGGTGTGAGAGTAATGAATGAGCATAAAATATTTTCGTATCCAAAGCAGCCTATGGATGAATGGATTACCTCTTTTTACCGAGTGCGGGGCGTTGAGTCGCATCTATTTAATTTTCACTCACATCAAGAGTATGAGATCTATTTCTTTCATTCAGGAGATTGCAGGTATTTAATCAACAATCGAATCTATGATTTACAACCGGGCGATATCATTCTTTTGGATGGTATGACATTACATAAGCCCAATCCACAGCCAGGCAGTACTTACATTAGAAGTATGATCCACTTTTCACCAATATGGCTGCAAGAGTTGTTGATTATCCTAGGCATCCCAAATTTACTAGACCCATTTCAAAAGCTTAACAATTGCTTGTTTCGGACAGGGTATAATGAATCGGGGATTTTTGTGGATGAAGGAATGAAAAGGATAACCAGTTTGATGGCGCATCTAGAGGCAGAGCTACAGCAAAAAGGCAAAAAAAACGAAACCATTGAAGCAGAAATAAGGCTTGAGCTTGTTCAATTGCTGGTGGGAATCTATAAAATGAGCCAAAAAGAATTAGCCCAGCACTCTAACAAAAGGACAGAAAAGGAACATCATGCTGAAGGTATTGCTTCATGGATTAATAACCACTATACGGAAAAAGTAACTTTGGATCGACTGGCCAATGATATGAAACTGAGTAAGTATTATGCTTCTCACGTTTTTAAAGAAGTAACAGGATTTACTGTCATGGAATATGTGATGGGCTGCCGGTTTAACCAGGTGAAGTATCTGCTGGAAATGGAACCTGATCAAACGCTGGGGAATATATCTCGTGCAACAGGTTTTGAGAGTATCGCCCACTTCAGCCGGTTTTTTAAAGAAAAAGCTGGCATCACCCCATCTCAGTACCGTAAAAGCAGACTGAAAATGGACATCACGGGAAGGAAGGAGGAACAAGTTTAAATGAATCCAAATCTAATGATTTCAGGTTTTTCTGATGAAATTTCATCGGATTTTGATATCCAACTTGACACTGTCTCACAGCTTGGAATGAAGTTTATTTCTTTGCGAGGCATTGATGGGAAGAGTATTGGGGATTTCACAGTGGAAGAGATAAAAGAGACCGTACTTCCAAAACTTCAAAACGCAGGAATCGGTGTTTCTTCTATCGGTTCCCCAATCGGGAAGGTTTTCATAAATGATGAAGCAGGTTTTGTAAAACAAAAACGTATGCTGGAAGTCCTCTGCCAAATAAGCAGACTGCTTGACTGTGGATATATCAGAATATTCAGTTTTTATATTCCTAAGGACGAAGATCCGGACCAATTCGGAGAAGATGTGATCAGGAAGTTAACGGAATTTGCTGCGATAGCGGAAAAATACGATGTTATTTTATTGCACGAAAACGAAAAGGATATCTATGGTGACGTTGGCAGAAGATGTACAGAAATTTTGAGGAAAGTTGCTTCACCGTATTTTAAAGCGATTTTTGATTTTGCCAACTTTGTACAGTGTGGTGAAAACACCCAGGATTGTTACAACTTGTTGAAAGATGAAGTGATCTATATTCATATCAAGGATGCTATAACAACTAGTAATCAAAATGTTTTGTGCGGAACAGGAGAAGGCAGAATACCTGAAATTCTTTCTCAAATGATAGAAAGCGGTTACAAAGGATTCTTAACGCTTGAGCCGCATCTGGTTCAGTTTGATTCATTAAAGGATCTAGAGCTGGAAGATGCTGCAATGGTTATCGAGAATAATAAAGGACTTGATGGAAAAAGCGGATACAAACTTCAATACGAGGCACTCCTAAAGATTCTTGAAAAAATTGATAATGAGGAGAGATGATCATGAAAGCAGTGAGATTGGGAATTATTGGTCTGGGAGCACAAGGCGGATTATATGCAGGATTTCTGGCGGAGGGAAAAGTGAAAAATATGGTGATAGGAGCCATTTGCGACATCGATTCTGCTAAAAAAGAATTGGCCGCAGACAAATATCCGGACATCCCTTTTTACGATAATTATATTGACATGCTTGAAAGCGGAAATGTAGATGCTGTTGTTACCTGTGTACCACATTATCTGCATCCCGAAATAGGAATGGAAACATTAAAGAGAGAGATTCATGCTTTAGTTGAAAAGCCTGCGGGCGTTTATACAAAGCAGGTAAAGGAGCTGAATGAATATGCAGCCAAGAAACCAGAGTTGACATTCGGTATTATGTTCAACCAACGGACAAATCCACTCTATCAAAAAGTGAAGGAACTCATCGACAATGGTGAAATTGGTCAAATTCGTCGAACAAACTGGATGATCACAACCTGGTGGAGACCGCAGGGATACTACGATTCAAGCGCATGGAGAGCAACGTGGGGGGAAGAGGGCGGCGGTGTCCTTGTGAATCAGGCCCCGCACCAGCTCGACTTGCTTCAATGGATATGTGGTATGCCTAAAAAGGTATATTCTAATGTGAAATACGGTTATCAGCGAAATATTGCAGTGGAAGATGAAGTAACCGCTGTACTTGACTATGGGAATGGAGCCACTGGGGTTTTTATTACATGCACACATGATATTATCGGTACAGATCGGTTTGAAATTTTAGGTGACAAAGGCAAAATCGTTGTCGATGACAGCAAAAAAGTGACTATCAAAAGACTCTCGAAACCTGAATCGGAATTGAGCGACAGCATGAGCATGCAGGATGTTATGAAAATTTTCATGGGCGGCAATCAATCTGATATATACAGTGAAGAAGTACTGGAATTCGAAAGTGTCTGGGGTGCACAGCACACAGCCGTATTGGAAAACTTTGCTGCAGCTATTGTGGAAGGGACTCCTCTACTAGCACCTGGCAGCGACGGGATACATGGAGTTACCTTAGCGAATGCGATCCATCTATCAAGCTGGTTGGATAAAGAAGTCGAAATCCCATTTGATGAAGAACTTTACTTAGAAGAATTGAATAAAAGGATCGATGAAGAAAAAAATACTCTTGTTACATCTTAATGTGAATTAATAATAGAAACAGACAAATTCTCAGTCTTACTGGCCAAGAGTTTGTTAGAGAAGGAGATTAGCTTATGTTGAAAACAGCAGTTATCGGGCTTGGAGATATTTCTTACATACACATTCTTGCAATACAAGCTAACCCGAATGTTGAGTTGAGTGCTGTCTGTGATATCGATGAAACATTAAAAGATTCTGTACCTGGTGTTAAATTTTACAATGATTATCAAATCATGATTGAAAAAGAGGCAGTCGATTGTGTCCATATTTGTCTGCCTCACGACCTGCACTATCCTGTAACGAAATATTGTATGGAACAAAGGATACATGTATTTCAGGAAAAACCTTTGGGCTTGAACACGGAAGAGGGACTAGCACTAGTAAAACTAGAGGAAGAAAACAAGAATATAAGGTTGTGTGTGTGTTTACAGAATCGTTTCAATGAATCTTTTGAAAAGCTTCAACGGATTATAGAAAGCAGAGAATATGGCAAGGTACTTGGTGTAAAGGGGTTAGTATCGTGGAATAGACCGTCATCCTATTATGAAGTGAAGCCATGGCGCGGCAAAATGGCATGTGCCGGCGGTGGAGTGATGATCAATCAAGCTCTTCACACATTGGATTTAATGCAGCTGATCGGTGGAGAAATGGCTTCGATAAAAGGGGAAGTTGCTCAGCTGCTGGATTATGAAATTGAAGTGGAGGATACAGCCACTGCACATATTACGTTTGAAAACGGAGCACAGGGGCTGTTTTTTGCTACAATTGCCAATGCAGAAAACGACAGCGTGGAGTTACAAGTACTTTTGGAGAAGGGGAAATTTACGATTAAAGACAGTATTCTATTTAGCGTAAATGAAGAGGGAAAGGTAAAAAGATTAGCAGAAGATGCGAAGATGCCCGGCTCAAAATTCTATTATGGTGCCAGCCATGCCAAATTAATTGATATATTCTATGAAAGTATTCTATCTGACACTCAAGATTATATTCATGCTAGAGAAGCCGTTCAATCGATAAAAATGATTGAAGCTATTCGAAAATCATCAGAAACGAAACAAGCAATATTCATGGAGGGATAAAATAATGGGAAAAGCTAAAATTGGTGTTCAAATGATGATGCTTAAAGGGAAAGTAGAAGAATTAGGTGTCTATGAAACAATGAGAAAAATTGAGGAGCTTGGTTTTCATGCTGTTGAGGTTTCACAAATTCCGATGACTGCAGAAAATGTTGCAGAGTTAAAGAGAGCCAGCCAAGATTTCAATATAAAAATCGCCGCTCTATCTGCAGCTTTAGAACCCATGCTGCCAGGAATGGGAGGGGAGACATTAACGAATGATTTTGAAAAGATTATAAACGATTGCAAAACATTGGATTGCAATTTTTTACGAATCGGCATGCTGCCCTTTACGACAATCGGGGATAAAGATAAAATCATGAGTTTTGTAAAAAAAGCAGACGAAGCGGCAGAGAAATTAGCAGAGCACGGCATTGAATTGTACTACCATAATCACCATATTGAATTCCAAAAATATGATGGTGAATATTTATTAGATATTATCAAGAATAACACTGCCAAGATTGGATTTGAATTGGATGTACACTGGATTCAGAGAGGCGGATTAGATCCTGTTGAGGTAATCAATAAATTTGAAGGCCGCATCTCATTGATCCATTTAAAAGATTATCGTATTGGACAAATTGATATGAGCGGTTTTGAAAATGAATTTGACCAAGGTAAGTTTTTTCAAGCATTTAACAATGTGATTCAATTCGCAGAGCTTGGTGAAGGAAGCCTTGATCTCAAAGCTATTATTGAAGCCGGTATAAAAAGTGGCTCACAGTACTTCCTCATTGAGCAAGATGAACTATATGGCCGTGATCCATTTGATTGCCTCAAAACTTCTGTGGATCACTTACGAAAACTAGGGTATTCTGATTGGTTCTAATAATAAAATAATAAATTGAAAAAAGCAGAATTAAGGAACCTAAACAGCAACTGGGGTTTTGTTGAGAGGTTATTTTAATTGGCATCAAGCAAAGAAGATATCGGAAGACAAAAAAACAATTCACGATTTATTTTTGTGAATTGTTTCGGACTGGTTCAGAAAGATCAAACGGTATAAATTCACCATACTCTTCCAACTTGTTAATTAAGGAAAGAATGAGATTTTTCATTTTATCGCCTCCTGTTGTGTTGTTGCCTTTATTATCAACTAATGGATAATTTTGAGTCAACATCGATGAAAGCGATAACAATAGTTAAGAAAACGTACATCATTCACTATTTATGCTATCATGCTCTATTATTCTTTCTCTTTCATAAGCTTTGTTTTGGGAGCTGTTCTTCAATATGTAAACATAAATTGATAGGAAGTAATGCTCCAAATGGATTTACGGAAGAACGATAATGATATTATTCACTTTATTAATTTGTCTGGTAAACAAATTAATAAAGGCTTTTTTTAAAGTGATTTTAAAGGGTTTACACAAACGTTATTGACCAACAAATAAAAAGACGTAATGGAGCGGGCTTGACCGCCTTGTGGAACGGACTCGAATGACTGTTGAATCTTAACAAGAAAAAGCCGTTCATAGTTCCGAGTATTGGAAGCTACGGGAGAAGGACAACTTGGAGTTACAGAGGACAGCATTGGCTGAATAGGAGGAATAGTAGAATGACAAATTTATTTGATTTAACTGGAAAAACAGCCGTTGCAATTGGCGGAAACAGCGTATTAGGTTCTTCCATCTCCAAAGGATTTGCCGCACAAGGCGCTAATGTAGCGATTGTCGGAAGAAACCTTGAGAAAGCGGAAGAAGTCGTTAAGGAAATTGAAAGCAGCGGTGGAAGTGCAAAGGCTTTTCAGGCTGATGTATGCTCACGTGATTCTTTATTGAAAGCGGCAGATGAAATTGAACAATGGTCCGGCGGTTGGGACATTCTTCTGAATGCACCGGGAAAAAATAGTTCAACAATGTTCTTTGAACTCGGAATGGATGAATGGGATGACATTATGGATGTCAATTTAAAAGGCATCGTGTTAACCTGCCAGATCTTAGCGAAGAAGATGATTGAACAGGAAAGAACAGGCAGTATAATTAATATTTCTTCTGTTTCATCGACCACGCCATTATCCAAGGTGTTTACATATTCTGTTTCAAAAGCAGGGCTTAACAGCGTGACACAGTTTTTGGCACGTGAATTCGCTCCGAACGGCATTCGTGTCAATGCTATAATTCCAGGTTTTTTCCCAGCTGAACAAAATAGCAAAATCTTAAGCGCTGAACGAATCGAGTCCATTATGAATCATACGCCAATGAATCGATTTGGTACACCGGAGGAATTGCAAGGCGCTGCTGTGTGGCTTGCCTCTGAAAGAGCATCAAGCTTTGTCACAGGAACACTAATTCGAGTGGACGGTGGATTTGGCAGCATGACAATCTAAGATATCAGTAACCCTACAGACTTGAAAATCACGCAACGATGAATTGCATCGGCTGCGGTGGTATTTTTAGGGGAAGTACTTCTTTAACAATCATAACCGGCTCTTCCACTGTTCCTCGTGTACCGCCCACAGAGTATTTCCACCAAAGTAAAGCTTAATCATGGTTCCAAGAGCCAGCTCGATGGCACAAAATATTTTGAGCTTAAGTCATATGGTTTGCATAATTTTCCAGGATGTTCGATGGAGGACTACACGCCTTGCAATTAGTAGTAGTCATTACCTCCGCACTACTCATATTAATAATGGCGATGGCATCGATATCGCTCATTAAATGGATAAAAGAGGATCAGCTGATAACAGTAGCATAGAAATAACTATCAATGAAGAATCTATAAAACTAACATCTTAATGAATCATTCAAACTGTGAGGATGAAGAACAGACACATTATTCATTATCATTTTTTTCTAAGTATAAATCTTGTATCCACCTTTTAATGTAACATCAAAGGTCATTATTTTTAGGCTTAGCATATGAAGCATTAAAATATTCTATCTACCTAGTTCGTAAAAGTTATACTTTTACGAACTTTATTTATATATTTACGAATGTTATTGAAAGATGAGTTAAAAAAATGAATGGTAGTAAAATTAATATACTTGTTAGCGGCAGGGGATTAAAATGATAGCCAGCAAACTTAAAACTATAGAAGAAACTCGTCAAAAATAACTCTTTTTGGCTGTAATTCCCTCACCTCATTTTCAAAACTACGTTCCATTATGACCTGATTTATCCCCAGTTCCTTAGCATTTATAATCATTTCCTCCAAGTGTCTCTTTAAATTATGTTATGTGAGTTTCAGGATTATCTGTATAAAATATCCTGGATGAAGAAACATAGAAAAATGGAGTTAGAGCGACCTGCAAAAAAATGGGGGTAACCAGCTTGATTCGTAATGTGAGTAAATTGTTAAGAAAGACGAAAGAAAAAAAACCTCATATACAAAATAATTACCAGGATTCTAAACCGGAGGACCCACTTAATGGAGAGTTTAGTCAAAATGTAGAAACGCTTCGTTTGATTTATGATAATTGTTCAGATGTCATGTTCCGCTCGTTCTTACTTTTCGGTAAAACGAGAGCAATGCTTATTTACATTGAGGGTCTTTCAGACATCGAGGGGATAGAAGAATATGTGCTTTCTCCACTCATGCAGGAATCAGCAAATGTGCCACAACCATTAAATGACTTTCTAGTACATAAAATGCCCATTTCAAAAGTGAAAAGAGTGAAAATGATAGCGGATTGCATTGAATCTATCTCCATTGGAAATCCGATCCTTCTATATGAAGGGGAGCGTGATGGATTTTCTTTAGGATTGTCTAAATGGGAAAAGCGAGCAATTGAAGAACCTGTTGCTGAGGGAGGAATAAGGGGATCGCGAGAGGGATTTAATGAATCTCTAGAGGTAAATACATCTCAATTGAGACGTATTATTAAAAGTCCTGCTCTTAAAATGCAATCGATGAAAATTGGGAAATATACTCAGACGACTGTTGCGATTGCATATATTGATGGACTTGTGGATAAAGCACTGATTGAAGAGATTACGATTCGGCTGGAACGAATTGAGATGGACGGTATTTTAGAAAGTGGATATATCGAGGAAATGATTGAGGACAATCCGTATTCACCTTTCCCTCAGATCTTGTCAACAGAACGGCCGGATGTAGCCTGTTCGTGCTTGCTGGAGGGACGGGCAGTCATTCTTGTAGAAGGAACCCCTTTTACTTTAATTGCTCCAGTATCTTTCTTTTCTTTGATTCAATCACAAGAGGATTATTATCAACGTTTTATGATAGGAACTCTCATCCGTTGGTTACGTTATATTTTTATGGTGTTATCTCTATTGCTTCCTTCCTTTTATATTGCTATTTTGACGTTCCATCATGAAGCGGTCCCAACTGCACTGCTGCTAAGCATGGCTGCATCCCGGGAGGCGGTCCCTTTCCCTGCTATTATTGAGGCATTGATCATGGAAATTACGTTTGAAGCACTAAGAGAGGCAGGGGTTCGATTGCCAAAGCAGATAGGCTCTGCTGTCAGCATTGTTGGAGCGCTAGTGATTGGTCAAGCTTCCGTACAAGCAGGGTTGGTTTCAGCACCAATGGTGATTGTAGTTGCGATTACGGGGATTTCTTCTTTTATGATGCCTCGTTATATTGCTGGAATTGCGATAAGGATGCTGCGTTTTCCAATAATGCTGCTTGCCGGTACCTTAGGACTGCTTGGCATAATAATGGGAGTTATTGCTATAGTCATTCATTTGTGCAACTTGCGCTCCTTCGGTGTTCCCTATTTAGCACCACTTGCACCTTTAAAAGGTAAAGAACTGAAAGATGTACTATGGAGATCTCCTATGTGGATGATGGATACACGCCCGAGCTTTACAGGGAAATCTAACGTATACCGTCAGTCTCCAGAACAGGGGCCAAAACCCAAAAGGGGAAGTGAAACGGAGTGAATACTGGTTGGAGGCGATCAAAGATATTGGAGAAGGTAAAGAGGCGTTACTTCAGGAAAAGCGTCCTGCTTTTTCTGGGCATTTGTGGAACAATCCCTTTAGTAAGCGGGTGTTGGGATCGAGTGGAAATCAATGATTTGGCGATTGTCACAGCAGCAGCCATCGAAAAAAAGGAAGATAATCAAATCGAGCTATCCATCCAAATATTTATCCCTAAGTCATTAAGCAGCGGAGGCGGTCAAGGAGGGCCAGGTGGAGGAGGTGGAGTACCTACAACATTGGTGAGATCCGAAAAAGGATCCAATATTTCAGATGCATTGTCTAAGCTTCAAAGCAAGGTTCCACGCAAAATTTTTTGGGGACAATGTAAAGTATTTGTATTCGGCGAAAAGGTAGCAAAGGAAGGAATACAAGAGCATCTGGATTTCTTGCTGCGCCATCCGCAGCCAAGGGAGAGAGCATATGTGTATGTCAGCAAAGGAAAAGCTAAGCCTATCCTTGAATCATTGCCGCCTCTAGAAACCTATTCAGGGGAGGTGATGAGGGAACTAACTGATTTACATATAGGGATGCGGGTCACATTACAGAATTTAGATGAAATGTTAACGGGTAAATCTCACGCTGCTGCACTTCCGTTAATTGGTATTTTACCGCCTGGGAAAGGTGAAAAGAAATTACAGGGGATTCCTTACATTGTCGGAGCAGCCGTGTTTAATAAAGATAAAATGATTGGCACGATGACGGAAAAAGAAACAAGAGGGATATTGTGGTTAAGAGATGAAATAGAATCCTACACAGTGACCCTAAAACCCAAAGGTGAAAAAGGGGAGATATCTTTAAATCCTGTGTCGGCACAAGTCAAGCTGGTTCCACAAATTCAAAATAAGAAATGGAAATTGCTAGTGAAGGTTAATACAGAAGGATCTGTTATTCAGAATGGAACGAATATGATTCTTTCAAGTCCAAAAGCACTAAAGGATGCAGAAAGATCTTATCAAAAAGAGATAGAAAAGCGTATCGAGATGGCTTTTCTGCGTACTCAGAATAAGAAAGCTGACATTATAGGGTTAGGTAGAGACTTCTATCGGAAATATCCTAAGCAGTTTAATAAAATCGAAAACCACTGGAATGAGATATTTGAGGAGATTGAAGTGGAAACTGATGTTGTGGCCCATATTCGCAGACAGGGCTATATAGACAAACCGGCGGGGCTGCCTGAGAAAGAGGTGAAGGACAAGTGAGATGGGGGACATTTTTGTGTACAACAGTAATTGTAGCTCTAATCATTTTGTATGAGTGGCCGAAAATGAAACAAAATCCTAAAAAAGACAAAATGGCTTTTTTCTCATTGCTCCTCATGGGTTTGGTTCTGTCCATGTTCAATATTCAACAAATGTCAGGACCCACTGCATGGATTGTAACTTTTTTTAAGCCGTTTGGAGAGTTTATGGAAAAGTAAAGGCCCATGATTGAGGCGGATATCATTTACCTCATACAGAGGAAAGGAGGAGGATGATGGAGAAAGGTAAAATTTCATCCCTGCAGATGGCGATCATGTTGTATCCTACGATTGTGGCTACAGCTATACTCGGGGCTCCAAGCATCACAGCAAAATATGCTCTAAATGATTTATGGCTGTCCCCCATTTTAGCTGCCCTCATCGGGTACGCGACGGTGTATATCGCTTATAAACTGCACAAACTTTATCCGAAACAAACGGTTATCCAATTCAGTGAACAAATTATTGGGCGGATTCCGGGGAAAATTCTCGGTTTTTTATACTTGTTTTTTTATATCCCTATCACGGGGGAAATCCTAAGAGGTTACGGAGACTTTATTGTCGACTCTTTTATGGTCAATACCCCGATTATCGTGATCATGGCATCGATGGTAATCCTTTGTGCACTTATCGTACGCGGAGGTATAGAGGTGTTGGGGAGAGCTGCCGAATTGTTTTTACCTATTTTTATCTTTCCGATCTGTATCTTAATCATCCTACTGAGTGCAGATCTTGATTTTAAGAATATATTCCCGATATTGGGGGAAGGGATTATGCCTCCACTAAAGGGTGCTATTATACCGGGTGGATGGTTCAGCGAGTTTTTTCTGATTATTTTTCTCCTCCCTTTTTTAGCGGATATGAAAAAAGGAATGAAATACGGGATGATGACTGTTTTTGCCGTGATGATGACGTTAGTTGTGGTAAACCTAATCGTTCTTTTTGTACTCGGACCATCGACATCCTCTAAGGTTTATCCTCTGATGAACGTAGCTCGGTATATAAGTTTCGGCGCCTTTTTTGAACATTTGGAATCCGCCGTTATGGCCATTTGGGTAGTAGGAGCGTTTGTCAAAATTTCTGTGTTTTATTATGCGGCTGCTTTAAGTACCGCCCAGTGGCTGAATCTTTCCGACTATCGGCCTGTTGTATGGCCGATAGGGATATTAATTGTAGAATTCAGCTTTTGGTCGTTTCCTAGCTCTATGGAAGTTAGTCGTTATGATATCATCGCCTTCCCTTTTCATGGAATTTTGATGCAAACGATTATTCCTCTGCTTTTGTTGGTGATTGCTTTTGTAAGGAAGCGAAATAAGGGAACAAAAACCGGCTGAATTAGATTTTTTCTTGATATTGGTGGGGCGCGTTATATGGGAGGGAGTACTGAGTACTTATAAAACCGTTAAGAGAGTTTATGCAAAGTGAATCGATCTTTGGGCTGCGTGATTTCGATTTTCCATACAATCACAGAAAGGAGAAAGATGATGGAGAAAGGCAAAATTTCATCACTACAAATGGCAGTCATGTTGTATCCTACTATCGTGGCTACCGCTATTCTTGGGATTCCAAGCGTCACAGCGAAATTTGCCAAAACGGATTTTTGGCTGTCCCCTATTTTTGCGTCCCTCATGGGGTATGTGACGGTGTATATCGCTTATAAACTGCACAAACTTTATCCGGAACAATCAGTTATCCAATTCAGTGAACATATCATTGGCCGATTAGCGGGGAAAATCATCGGTTTTATATTCTTGTTTTTTTATATCCAGATCACGGGAATCATTATCAAAGAGTATGCAGAATTTGTAGTGGACTCCTTTCTAATTAATACACCAATAATCGTGATCATGGGAACAATGACAGTCCTCTGTGCCTTCGTCGTACAAGGTGGTTTAGAAGGAATAGGGAGGGCTGCCCAATTATTTGTCCCTCTTTTTATATTTCCACTGCTTATCGCAATTATTTTGGTGTTCCCCGATTTTGAATTTAAGAATATATTCCCTATATTAGGGTATGGGATTATGCCTCCACTAAAGGGTTCAATTGTTCCGGGTGGATGGTTCACGGAGTTTTTTCTTATGACTTTTTTCCTGCCTTTTTTAGCGGATAAGAAAAAAGGAATGAAGTACGGAATGTTGACGGTCTTTGCTGTGATGATCACGTTAGTTGTGGTAAATCTTGTCGTTCTTTTTGTACTCGGAACAACGACACACACTAAGGTTTATCCTCTGATGAACGTAGCTCGTTACATCAGTTTTGGCGAATTTTTTGAACATATGGAGTCCATCGTCATGGCCATTTGGGTAGTAGGGGCTTTTGTGAAAATTTCTGTGTTTTATTATGCCACTGTTTTAGGTACCGCACAGTGGTTAAATCTTTCGGATTATCGGCCCATTATATGGCCGTTAGGAATCTTAATGATAGTTTTCGGCTTTTGGTCAATGCCTAACTCAATGGACTTGGAGCGTTTTAACCTCGAAACTTTTCCTATTTATGCAGTATTAATACAAACCATTATTCCGCTGTCTTTATTGGTGATAGCTGTTATACGTAAAAGAAAAAGCAAACGAAATAGTAAGGGAATCAATTCAGGCTAATATTTCAGATTGTTGCCGTTTTATTTTTTAATTTTTTTTGGCATTGAAAGGGAATGGTGATTCTTCCTAGAAATAACAGGTTAGCAGGTCGCAAAATATCGTTCTCAATAACGTTTTACGATTCAGGAAATGATTACTGTAATGGAGGATGAGTCATTTGCAAATTTAGAACAATTGTTGATAAAAAAAAGAAAGAAAATACAAATCCAAATAAAAGACCTATGGCTTCAGGCGGGTGAGATTGATGAGTTTCTTGCATCAGCGAAGGAGGAAAATGAATGATCCAATGGAAAGAAGAAAGGATAATCGAGAGTAATATTGAAAATGTGTGGAGTTTATTTTTTGATAAAAATATTAAGAAAATTATGGATAAAGTGGAGGAGCATACTAATTGAAAAGAAGGAAGAGGAAGTGGGCGCAAAGCATAGGCAAAGTTATCGTGAAGGAAAGCGATTGGAAACCTATATCGTTGAAACATTAAAGTATGAAGACCTTGAGGATAAAAAGCAGAAGCAAATTAGTTTTGTTTTAGGAAAGGCCTTTGAAATTACTCTAACGTTTACGTTGCTTAAGATCGATGATACACACATGAAATTTATTTATGAGGGGCAAAATAAAGGAGTTAATTTTGTAGGTAGAGCAATGTTGAAACTAGGTAGCGAGAAAAGCAACAATAAGGTAGTACCGGAATTTATGCAAAAGGTTGAACAAGAAGCGCTAAAAGCTTAGCGTATGGAGCGAAATTATTACTCTATGTTAATACAACGAATGAGCTTTTTCATACATTCGATGTTAGCAGTAAAACGGATACTGTAGTCTATCTCCTCTAAGAACTGAACGACTGGCCCCTGATAATGTTACCTGTTGAAATCTCTTCAAGCGTAAGTAATCAATAGTGATTTTCCTAAGGCTTCCTTTAAGCTTGTCTTACTTTCTCCTTATGTAATGTCTAATCCAATGATGGAGCCGATTTTTCATCCCTCCTGGATCAGATCTAGATTAACCTAGACCCCTCATTTTTAGTGCATATATGCTTATGCTTCGACTATCAAAATACGTCTAGAGTTAAAACTCACTTGGGCAAGAAGGGATGATATTATTTGGATATATGTGATTATTTTACAAAAAGATAGAATGTATCTACCAAATATTATATTTTTGGGGGAGGGGAAACAATGAGACATAATTTAGTAGAACATAAAGAGCATTTTCAGCGAGACGAATTAGAAGTTGCGCGCTGGATGAAAACGGATTTTGTTTTTTTGCGTAATACCACTACGTTAAAAGATGCAGCGGAGCTTCTTATAAAGAATCAATTGAATGAGGTACCGGTTGTTGATGAACATCAACATTTTCTTGGTGTATTATCTTTATCTATGATTATGCAATCCTTGTTAAAAGACACTTGCCTAGATGAGTCAATCGAAATACATTATGACCGGAGGATTAAACCGCTTTCCTTTCAAGAAATATTATCAGACATTTCGCCACTGACTAAAGCTAGTGTTCCTGTTGTTAATAATCAAAATATTTTGATAGGTGTGTTGACTCAGCATGAAATTTTAGAAGTTCTTGCCCAAACCTATCACAAAATGAACTTGCTAGAAACTAAGGTAGAATGGTTCAATGTTTGTTTTGATAATATTTATGAAGGTATTATTGTAGTTGATAAAAATGGTTTCGTCAAAATGATTAATAAAGCATATAGTAGTTATCTTGGGGTGGAACAAGGCGCAGCTATTGGTCAACATGTAGTAAGTGTAATAGAAGGAACCCGCTTACATATTGTTCTTCAAACCGGAATTCCAGAACGGAATCAAGTTCAATTTTTGCAAGGACAGGAAGTGGTTGCTCATCGTATTCCTATTTGGAGGAATAATGAAATAATCGGTGGGATAGGGATACTCGTTTTTCAAGGGGTATCTGAATTATATAGGATATTTGATAGAATCCAGGACTTACAAGTCACAAAAAATCCTTCACTTTCTAACATTAATATTGAACAACAGCCTCCAAAAGAGGATCCAATAACCTTTGCTCAAGTCATTGGTGAGAGTGAAAGCTTTGCACATGCAAAAAACATTGCTCGTCGTGCAGCAAAGTCACCTGCATCCATATTGATAACGGGTGAAAGTGGAGTAGGAAAAGAGATATTTACCCAGGCAATCCACTCCCTTAGTAATTACAGCGGAGGTCCTTTTATCAGTGTTAACTGTGCTTCTATACCTGAACAATTATTAGAATCGGAGCTATTTGGTTACGAAGAAGGGGCTTTTACTGGTTCAAAGAAAAAAGGGAAACCAGGGAAGTTTCTTTTAGCGCACAAAGGGACCCTTTTTCTCGATGAGATTGGTGATATGCCTTTACATATGCAATCAAAGATATTACGTGTCCTGCAAGAAAGAGAAGTAGAACCAGTTGGTGGATCAAAGCCTATTTCTGTCGATTTCCGACTTATTGCTGCGACCAACCGTCCAATCGAGGATATGATAAAAGAAAATAAATTCCGAGAAGATCTTTATTATCGTTTGAATGTCATTCCCATCTATATTCCACCTTTAAGGGAAAGGAAAAATGATATTCCACTTCTTATTGGTCACTTTATTAAATTAATTTGTAAAAAATATAAGATACCATCTAAAGAGATTAGTAGAGAAACGGTAGCGACTATGATGGAGTATGATTGGCCAGGAAATATCAGGGAGCTGGTGAATGTAATAGAAAGGCTAGTTACATTGGTAGAAGGCCATGATATTTATTTTGATGATTTTCAGCGCTATTTTTTAGAACAAAGACAAAAAAGGCAGATTCCAGAATTCATAACAATGGAAAAAACGAAACTTGAAAGTTTTAACTCATTTGAAAGCCTTAAAAATGCAGGATTAAATAAGGAAAAAGAATTATTACTTCTAATTATTAAAGAAGAAAAGGGAAATAAAACACGTGCAGCAAAAAAATTAGGGATCTCAAGAGCTACTTTATACAATAAATTGAAGGAATATAACATAGAATTGTCTACTTGATTAGACAACTGAACAAAATATTTTACAACTGTATAATAAGTTATACAGTTTTTTATTAGGAATTTAAAATAATTGTGTGTTTTCACATAAATCAAATGTGGCACAGTTATTGCATTGTTTATAGGTAAGAGTCGAATCAAAAAAACTAAATAATGGTGGAGGTGCTAAATGGTCATTAGCTTTATAGGATTTTTTGCCGCCTTAATTTTATTAATTATTTTTACTATGCGAGGAGTCAATATCATCATTGCTGCATTAGTATCTTCAGCAATCCTAGCATTAACAAGCCGGTTGCCTTTAGAGAAAGCGCTTACAGTTAATTACATGGATGGGTTCACCGGATATTTTGCTTCATGGTTTCTAGTATATTTACTTGGAGCTGTGTTTGGAAAGGTGATGGAAGAAACGAAAGCTGCAGACGCAATTGCAGAATGGATAAAAATCAAAGTAGGCGCTAACCGAGCGGTGTTTGCTGTTGTTACAGCTTGTGCTTTGATGACCTATGGTGGAGTAAGTATTGCCATCGTCGCATTTTCGGTATATCCAATTGCAGTCTCTTTATTTAAAGCAGCAAATCTGCCTCATCGATTTATTCCAGGTGCTATTGTATTTGGATCTATCTCATTCTCAATGACTTCACCAGGATCACCAGAAGTTCAGAATTTGATACCTATGGAATTCTTTAATACTCAGCCAACAGCAGGTGGTTTGATTGGTGTTATCATTGCTGTATTTATCATGATTCTAGGTGGTTTTTGGCTTAAGAGCATGGTCTCTAAAGCAGTGAAAGATGGAGAGTTTTTCAATTTGCCGAATTCGGAAACGGATGGAGCAGCATTAGCAGAAACAGCAGCTACGGTAGAAATGAAAAAGGATGAAAAATTACCGAATATTCTGATTGCCATTTTACCCTTGGTTGTAGTAGTCATTGTTTTGAATATCATGTCAAAGTTTCTTTCTCCAACTGGTGCAGCGTTAGTGGCTTTATTTTTAGGGGTCATCGTTGGGCTTGTACTGATGAATAAATATACCCGGAAATATGGCATGATTTTTGGTAAAGGAAGTGAAAACGCTATCATTGCAACTGCGAATATCTGTGGAGTTGTTGGTTTCGGTGCAGTTGCAAAAGAGTCACAAGCATTTACATATATAGTAGATTCGCTTGTTGGTATGCCTGGAATGGCATACGCAGGATTAGCGGCTGCTGTGACGATTATTGCTGGTGTTACAGGCTCAGCATCAGGTGGACTGGGAATCGCACTTCCAATTTTGGCTCCTCTTTATAATGCACAAGGGTTAGATCCAGGGGCAATGCACCGTATTTCGTCACTTGCTTCTGGTGGACTTGATTCGCTTCCGCATAACGGTTATGTGGTCACAACCATTAGAGTAGTAAGTAATGAGACACATAAACGGGCTTATAAGCCAATTTTTATTCTGAGTGTTGTTGTTCCAATGATCGCATTGGTTTTAGCGGTCTTGTTATATACAATTTTTTATTAACATGAAAACAATTAATAAATATGGAGGGAACTATATGAAGGAATTTCAAACAATAGCTTTTATTGGTTTAGGAAATATGGGACTGCCCATGGCTACTAATCTTGTGAAAGCTGGATATACCGTTTACGGTGTGGATACAAATTCTGATGCAGAAAAGAAGTTTTCACAAGATGGTGGAAAAATAGGTGTCCCTACTGAGCTTTTGGCTAAGCAAGTAGACATTGTCATGACAAGTCTTCCTACTCCACAAATTGTTGAGAAAGTCTACTTAGGAGATGGTGGAATCGTTGAAAACGCAGATTCTGCTCTAACTATTATTGATTTTAGTACCATTTCTCCTCAATTAAATGAAAAGATATATGCCATTACCAAGGAAAAAGGAATCGACTATCTTGGAGCACCAGTAAGTGGAAGCGTTTCTGGGGCAGTAAATGGCACCCTAACGATCATGGTGGGTGGAGACAAAAAGGTTTATGAACAAGCTCTGCCATTACTGAGAGTATTGGGTGACAATCCATTTCATTTAGGTGAAAGTGTGGGTGTGGGGACCGTTATTAAACTATTAAATAACTTAATGATTGGTTTTTATACACAAGCTGTCGCAGAGGCTGTTGCCCTTGGAGAACAAATGGGCGTGAAAGCAGATACGATTTATGATGTTTTAAGTGTTAGTTTCGGTCAAAGCAGAATATATGAAAGAAACTATAAAGGGCATATTGCACAAAACAACTTTAATCCAGGTTTTTCAACAAATCTCTTATTAAAAGATTTAAAGCTGGCAAAACAAATGGCAGACGAAAACCAGACTCCATTGCCAATTGGGGATAAGTTAATTGATTTATATTCCGAGGCTGTGGAAAAAGGATATGGCGAGCAGGATATGGCATCTGTATATCTAATGGTCAAAGAAATAATCCCAAGTAAAAATGATGGTTTAGTATCTAATAAAAATTAGGAGGAATAAAAATGACTACAATTAAAAATGATACAAAGAAATTAACACATTTTATTGGCGGAGAAATGAAAGCGGGCAAAAGTGAACGCTTTGGTAATGTGTATAGTCCTTCAACGGGTGAAGTAATTAATTTGTGTCCATATGCTTCTGTAGAAGATGTGAATGAGACAGTTGATGTGGCACATGTGGCATTTACAGCATGGAAAAATACCTCTGTCGGAAAAAGAGTGGAGGTCATCCACCGTTTCAGAAGTCTTTTAGTAGAAGAAACAGAAAGACTTGCCAATATAATAGGTTTGGAAAATGGGAAAACGATCGATGATGCAAAAGGGGAAATTAGTAGAGGGATTGAATCTGTTGATTTCGCTATTAACGCTCCGCATATGTTAAAAGGTGAATATTCGGTCAATGTTGGGGGAAATATCAATGCTTTCTCCATGAAACAACCTTTAGGTGTGGTTGCAGCGATCTCTCCATTTAATTTCCCGGCAATGGTGCCGCTTGCGATGACGACGATGGCGGTTGCATGTGGTAATGCAGTGATTTTGAAACCATCTGAACGTGTTCCGAATGCAGCTTTATTCATCTCAGAATTATGGAAAAAAGCTGGTTTGCCAGATGGGATTTGGAGCATTATTAATGGTGATAAAGAAGCAGTTGATGCCATACTTAAAAATCAAAAAGTACATGCTATCTCTTTTGTAGGTTCCACCAGGGTAGCTGAATATATTTATCACGAGGGATGCCGAAATAATAAACGAGTCGCTGCTTTTGGTGGCGGAAAGAATCATATGATCATTATGCCTGATGCTGATTTAGATCAAGCGGTTAATGCCTTCCTAGGTGCTGCGTATGGATCGGCTTCCCAACGTTGTATGGCAATTTCAGCAGCAATGCCAATTGGCGAAAAAACAGCTGAAGCATTCGTGGCAAAATTAAAAACTCGTGTTGAAGAATTAAAAGTGGGGGCATATAACGACGAGAATGCAGACTTCGGAGCCGTTATTACTCAAGAATCGAAAAATACAATCATCAAGTATATAGATGAAAGTCTTGAAGAAGGCGCAGAATTATGCGTGGATGGTCGAAATCCAGAAATTTGCGAAACAAACAAAGGTTTTTATTTAGGAGCAACACTGTTGGATCATGTTACTCCTGAAATGAAAATTTATCGTGATGAAGTGTTTGGCCCAGCTCGTATTGTAGTACGTGTTAATAACTTAGATGAAGCTATTGCATTAGTTAATAATCACGAATTTGGGAATGGTGTCACGATCTTTACAGAAAGCGGTGCTGCTGCTAGAAAATTTTCTGAACAAATTGAAGTAGGGATGGTAGGAGTAAACGTACCTATTCCAATCCCAGTAGGATATCACAACTTTGGTGGATGGAAACGTTCAAAATTTGGAGAAGGCCACATGTTTGGCCCAGACACCGTCCGCTTTTTCACAAAAACCAAAACCGTTTCAGAAAGATGGCCTGAATCTAAAGAAATCGAAAATAAAACGGATTTTTCTTTTCCTAGTAATTAATTAAAGTAATGCCCCGTTCGAAAAAGCGACCTTTTTCGAACGGGGATTTTTTATATGAAATATTTTCTAAATATAATAGAAGAAACTAGCAAAAAAAGCATCTGTTTAAGCAGATGCTTTTTGATTTAGAAGTTTCCGGATTTAATGATTTACAACTGAATTAAGTCGGAAAATGTTGCGACCACTAATTTGAAAGTATGGCTATCCCAATAAAATTCAGAATGAAGGGATAAAGTGAATAATGAATACCTTGATAGAACTGTATTCGGTTTATTAAAAGATGAATGGCTTACTGATAAATAATAAAAATTCTGCTTAGTTATTATTTTTAGTTTTACAAGGGAAAAACATTTTTAAATGAGGTAGGAAAATGTTTTTTATCATTTCCCGCCAGAAGACTCCCTCTTCAAGCGTGTGAAGGGCGAGAGCCCAAAGGTAAGGGGGAGATGAATGGAGGTTGGCATAAGCCAAAGTAATCTTTTGACAAACATATGTTCGATGGTTAATAATAACTATAAGGGGGTGAAACCAATGGTCGTAAACAAAGCTTATAAATTTCGAATCTATCCAACTAAAGAACAACTAGTTCTAATCAATAAAACGATCGGCTGCTCCCGTTTTGTCTATAACTTCTTTTTAGGCAAACAAAAGGAGAAGGATGCCTACTGGTATATCTGTGAAGAAATGAAGCAGAACGGCCAATTACCCTCTAATGAATGGAAAGGTTCTTTTCTGAATAAATACGCAACAATCAAAGAACTTCCAGCTTTAAAGAAAGAGTATTCTTTCCTGAAAGAAGTAGACAGTATTGCCTTACAGAAATCGGTGGAAAATTTAGCAGATTCCTATAGTCGATATTATAAAAAGCAAAACAAGTCACCACGCTTCAAATCGAAAAAGAATCCTATCCAGTCCTATACGACTAAACAAACGAATGGAAATATTGGAATTGTTGGAAACGAAATCAAATTGCCGAAACTCGGTCTAGTTCGTTTTGCTAAAAGCCGCGAAGTCGAAGGGCGAATCATCAATGCCACAATCAGGCGGAACCCTTCGGGTAAATATTTCATTTCCGTTTTAGCCGAAACCAATGTACAAGTACTTCCTAAAACGAATCGTTCGTGCGGTGTAGATGTTGGTTTGAAGAACTTTGCTATTCTTTCAGATGGTACGGTCTATCAAAACCCAAAATTCTTCCGGACGGTCGAAAAGAAATTGACCCAAGCACAACGGATTCTTTCAAGGCGACAAGAAATAGCCTTGAATCAAAATAAACCATTGGCTGAAGCCAAAAACTATCAAAAACAAAAACGAAAAGTGGCTATCCTACACGAAAAAATTTCAAATGCCCGAATGGATTACTTACATAAAGTTTCTACCGAAATCATCAAAAACCACGATGTTATTGGAATGGAAGACTTGCAAGTGTCGAATATGATGAAAAATCACAAACTAGCTAAAGCTATTAGTGAAGTATCTTGGTACCAATTCAAAAAAATGTTGGAATACAAAGCAAAATGGTATGGTAAACAAATCGTGACCGTATCTAAAACGTTTGCTTCTAGCCAATTGTGTTCTAGCTGCGGTTACCAAAATAAAGACGTTAAACATCTGAATCTTCGTGAATGGGATTGTCCTTTTTGTTCTACTCATCACGATCGAGATATTAACGCAGGACTCAATCTAATGAATGAAGCCATAAGGCTTCTAACCGTAGGAACTACGGGAGTAGCCTAATTAAAAATTGGCCGATAGGCTAATGTTCTTAGGAATCCCCCACTTCAATCAGACGTAAGGTCGATAAGTGGGGGGTAGTTCAATGCTGTGTCTCCATTCGGTTTAAACAAAATTCTAAATCATTCTGCAGGTGTTCTTTCATTAATCGCTCCGCTTCGTCTCCGTTATGAAGAAGGATGGCCTTGTAAATATCATGATGTTCCTCAATCAAAAACGGCCGTTTATGATAGACAACTGTTTTCCGGAACAAATAAATAATGGACTGCATTCGGTCAATTATATCGATCATCATAGGATTGTTAGTTGCGCCTACAATAATATCATGAAATTCATTATTCGCTGACATTACTTCTTCCGTATTACCTGTGCTGCCAATTTCCACGCACTCTTTGAGCTTTACAAGCGCTTCTTCCGTCATGAAACTAGCACAATGGCGTGCTGCAAATCCTTCCAGTAATATTCGCACCTGAAAAATATGACGAAGATCCATATCGCTTGGGTTCACAACGCGTTTTTGTTTAATAAGCCCTTCCTGTTCGAGTTTACGAATGGATTCACGCACTGGCGTCCGGCTAATACCAATTTCTTCTGCTAGCCTTTCCTCGACCAGCTTCGTTCCACGTTCTAATTCTCCGTTCAATATCCGATCTCTTATATATTCATAAGCCTGTACATAGGCATGAACGTTATCTTTTTTTACCAATATAATCGTCTCCCGAATCATGATTTGTTCTTACCTTAAAGTATAAGTTTAAGAAGGGTTATTTAAAAGTATATTTTTTTGTATACATTTTTTTAAAAAATGTATACAAAATTATAAAAAATGTGTACAATCGATTATAAGGTTTTGAAAACGCTTTATAAATCAAGTTTTGGACTGAGAATTGGGAAAAGGTCCTCTCATATAAAAGTAGCTGCACTTAAGCAGTTTTGTCTAAAAAACACATTAAAAGTGTTAATTAGAAGAAGGGGGAATTGGAATTGACTAAAAAAATTGGATTTATTGGATTGGGTATCATGGGAAAACCAATGTCATTTAATTTACTTAAAGCAGGTTACGAATTAACTGTTTACGATATTAATACGCAAACTGTGGAGGCGCTTGTAGAAGCAGGGGCAAAAGCAGGTACACCAACTGAAATGGGTGAGACATGTGATGTCATTATTACGATGCTGCCTGCTTCTCATCATGTGAAACAAGTCGTGCTTGGTGAAAATGGTATTTTGGAAACGGCTACAGAAGGAACGGTAATCATTGATATGAGCTCTATTTCACCGGTCGTATCGGTTGAAATTGCAAATGAAGCAGCTAAACAGGGTGTTGAAATGATGGATGCTCCGGTAAGCGGCGGTGAACCGAAAGCGGTCGACGGGACGCTGGCGATTATGGTTGGTGGAAAAGAAAGCGTATTCGAATCTGTTAAAGATGTTCTCCACTCTATAGGGACAGATGTTACATTAGTTGGCAAGAATGGCAGCGGTGTCACAGCAAAATTGGCGAATCAAATTATCGTTAACCTAAACATCGCGGCTATGTCCGAAGCACTTGTTCTTGCAGCAAAAGCGGGTATTGATGTGGAAAAAATGTACCATGCAATTCGCGGCGGTCTTGCTGGAAGCGCTGTACTCGATGCAAAGGTACCTCTTATTCTTGACAGGAACTTCGTAGCCGGAGGACGAATTGATATTAATTTAAAAGACATCACAAACGTAATGGAAACAGCTCATGAAATCGGAGTTCCACTTCCACTATCAAGCCAGCTTCTAGAAATTTTTCATGCGCTTAAAGTAGACGGCAAAGCGGGCGATGACCATGGCGGTATCGTGCAGTATTATGAAAAACTGGCAAACGTGGAAGTAAGGAGGGTGTGAATTGACAGTGACTTATTCAAACAATTTAAACGTAAAGAATACATTTGCCAATCTGCCGACAGTTCCGGATGAAATAGTTGTAAATGAACTACTCGCAAAGGAACTGCAAGATTTCAATAAAAAAATCATCGTTCTTGATGATGATCCAACGGGAGTTCAAACCGTTCACGGTATTTCCGTTTATACAGATTGGTCGGCTGAAAGTATCGAAGCGGGATTCGCTGAAGAGAATTCAATGTTTTTCATTTTGACAAATTCGAGAGGCTTTACAGCTGCTGAAACTGAACAAGCACATAAGGAAATCGCAAATGTCATCCAGCACACAGCTGAAAAGCAAAACAAAGAATTCATCATTATCAGTCGTGGGGACTCAACGCTGCGTGGTCATTATCCTCTTGAAACAGAGGTGTTGAAAGAGACGGTCGAAGCACAATCAGGTATGCAGTTTGATGGAGAAGTCATCATGCCCTTTTTTAAAGAAGGCGGTCGCTTTACGATTAATAACATTCATTACGTGCAGGATGAACATGACTTAGTGCCGGCTGGTGAAACTGAATTTGCGAAAGACAGGACATTTGGTTACAAATCGTCGCATCTCGGTGAATGGGCAGAAGAAAAGTCAAACGGAGCATTTAAAGCGGAAGATGCTGTGTATCTGTCGCTAGAAAGCATTCGGGATCTTGATATTGATGGATTAGTTAGTCAACTGATGGCAGTTAAAGATTTTAATAAGATCATTGTTAATGCGGTTGAATATGTTGATGCAAAAGTCGTGGTGATTGCATTAATCCGAGCCCTAAAAGCAGGCAAGCATTTCATGTTCCGGAGTGCAGCGGCTTTAACAAAAATCATCGGAGGCGTGAGTGACAAAGCACTTTTAACGAAAGAAGAACTTATGAAAGACCATTCTGATCATGGCGGTCTGATTATGATTGGCTCACATGTGAAAAAAACAACGGAGCAATTTGAAGCTCTTCAAACATGTAATTTCATTGAGTTCATCGAATTCGATGTCCACCTCGTGCTGTATCCGGATAAGTTTGAAGCGGAAATTCAACGGATTATAGAGACGAGCGAGCAACTTATTCGTAAAGGCCAAACGGTTGCAGTATATACGAAGCGGGAGCGTCTTGATCTTGGTGAAAACAAAAAAGAAGAAGAATTGAAGCTGTCAGTGAAGATTTCCGATGCTGTGACAAGCATCGTCAAGCATCTTGAAGTACGTCCAAGTTTTATTATTGCCAAAGGCGGCATTACTTCAAGTGATATAGGGACGAATGGCCTTAGCGTTAAGCGAGCAACGGTAGCTGGTCAAATAAAGCCTGGTATTCCGGTCTGGTTGACTGGGAGCGAAAGCAAATTTCCTGGGATAGCTTATGTGATTTTTCCTGGAAATGTTGGGTCAAGAACAACCTTAAAAGAAGTGGCAGAACTGCTGCATCAGTAAGTTGAGCGGCATTTGCCGCTTACAAGGGTGATTGTAAGCGAATACAAATAGAAAGGCGGCATAGGCATGCTTGTCAATACGAAAGAAATTCTTTCTGCAGCACAAAATGGGAAATATGGTGTTGCTGCGTTTAATGTATATAATCTCGAAACCGTACAGGCAGCGATTACTGTTGCAGAAAAAGAAAATCATCCGGTTATCATTGCTCTAGGAGAGCGATATTTTGATACGGTCGATGTGGAAGGCTTTGCAGCATTAGTAAAAACACTCGCAGGGAAATCTTCCGTTCCAGTTTCACTTCACCTTGATCATGCGTATGAAAAGGAATCGATTATTCGTGCAATCAGGTGCGGTTTTACATCGGTCATGTATGATGGTTCAAAATATGAGCTTGCGGAAAATATCCGCCATACAAAAGAAATCACGGAGATTGCACATATGGCGGGTGTCAGTGTAGAAGCTGAAATTGGATCGGTTGCCCGCGGCGCTTTTTCAGATGAAGAAGAAGGAGACGGCACATTGACAGATCCAAAGTCTGCTAAAGAGTTTGTCGAGGAAACAGACGTCGATTTTCTGGCTGCCTCAATCGGAACAGTACACGGGATGTACACGGGAAAACCGAATATTGACCTAGATCTATTAGAGGAGATTCGCCAGCTAGTTGGTATCCCTCTCGTTCTTCATGGAGGATCTGGTACACCAGATGAGATTATCAAGCAGGCTGTTGCAAGAGGGATATGCAAAGTAAATGTAAATACAGAGGTATCGTTGGCGGCCACCTCGTATTTAAATCAGGCTTTTGAACAGGAACAGAAGGCGGCTCATCTATCGGCTATTATGGCGGGTATGCAAGAAGCGATGGAACCGGTCATGACGAAATTTGTTCGTTTGCTTCAAAATTAAGACGTGATATAGAAGAGAAGTGAAAGAGTTGGTTGATGCTGGAGCAGCAGCAGCCAACTCTCACTTAAAAGACAAGGGGGATAAAAAATGCCGATATTATCTATCTGTATAGGGGTTGCCCTATTGCTAGTATTAATGCTTGCTTTTAAATTAAACGCTTTCATATCCTTGCTTATTGTTTCCTTAGTAGTGGGGATCATGGAAGGAATGACACCGAATGCTGCAATGGCATCCATCCAAAGTGGTTTGGGTGGAACGCTGGGTAATCTCACTATAATCATCGTCTTTGGGGCGATACTCGGTAAGTTGATGACCGATTCTGGTGGGGCCCAACGAATAGCGATGACACTCATCAAAGCATTTGGGAAAAAGAGAGTTCAACTAGCTGCTGTTCTTACAGCTTCTGTTGTTGGGATCGCCCTTTTCTTTGAAACAGGAGTCGTCGTTTTAATTCCATTAGTATTTACGATTGCTATTGCAGCAGGAGTACCTGTATTGTATATCGGTATGCCTGTTATAGCTGCTCTTATCACGATGCATGGATTTGTTCCTCCACATCCAGGACCAACAGCGGTAGCCAGTGTATTTGAGGCAAATTTGGGTAAGACCTTAATATACGGGATCATCATTGCGATCCCTGCCATTATTATTGGTGGGCCGTTATTTACGAAATTGTTTAAGAAAGAAGATTTGGAAGCGGATATTCCAAAAGAGCTATTTAATCCTAAAGAATTTAAAGAGGAAGAAATGCCAGGGTTTGTAACCAGTCTTCTTACATCCCTCATGCCGGTGATTCTGATAGCAATTAAAGTGTTTGTAGAAATCTTTATGCCTAAATCATCGATTATGCCAGTTGTTGATTTTATAGGTAATCCGGCTGTGGCTCTTTTAATCTCTGTTATTCTTGCCATTTTTACCTTTGGTCTTAATCGAGGTAAAAAAATGAATGAAATCATGAAATCCCTTACAGACTCGGTCAGCGGAATAGCTATGATTCTATTAATCATAGCTGGTGGCGGTGCGTTCAAACAAGTACTGATAGACAGTCATATTGATCAATATATCGCAGGTATCATGGCTGAATCAACGCTTTCTCCATTAATCCTTACTTGGCTAATAGCTGCTATCCTAAGGGTAGCAATTGGGTCTGCCACCGTAGCTGGTATGACTGCGGCTGGGATTGCAGCACCGCTTGTCGGGGCCACAGGTGTGAGTCCAGAACTTATGGTTTTAGCTGCTGGTGCAGGAAGTATAACTTTCTCTCATGTGAATGATGCAGGTTTTTGGATTTACAAGGAATACTTTAACCTTACAATAGGTAAAACCATTAAAACCTGGTCCGTTATGGTCACCATTATTTCCCTAGTAGGACTGGCTGGTGTACTCATCATCAATATGTTCTTATAATAGAAAATAGAAAAACCCTATTCTTTCTATAAAGTTATAGAAAGGATAGGGATTTTTTTATGGTTCAACAAGAATTCCTTTATTCTCATCCATAATTTCGACAAAGAATCCACCAGGTTACTATATGAATCCTTTAAGTATTTACTTTTCGTTGGATATTACCATGTCCAGCTAGTCTTTTTTCTTATCCCTTACTTTAAGTTTTTTAAGAAATAAAATACCCCAATAGCCTATTATCACACCCACTGTATTTAAAATTACATCGTCAATATCTGTGCTACAAAAAATTGAAAAACTTCAGCTATACAAGTGACACTTAGACCTAACAAAAATATTTTTTTAAAAGAAACCCATCTTTCCCAGATTAACGGCACGAAAAAACCCATTGGTGAAAATAAAAGCATATTTGCAGAAATATTCAAAAGTGATATACTGCCCCAATCGTCTACATTCGCATTTAATTCAAAAAAATATTGATAGAGAGTGTGAAAAGGTATTAAATTCTTTTTTGAAATATCACTTGATAAATCAAAATAGAGTTCACCTGTATTACTAATAATCCCCATATCCCATCTAGGAATGACTGTTTGTGAGGTTAAACCAACAATATATAAGACGAAAATTGTTAAAACTACCTCATTTTAAACTTTTATTTGTTTTTGTGTTTTTTAATAAAAATTAATCTATCTATTAAAAAAAGGTAGTGCAACAATCATATATCCTATCATGTGCTTTATATACATAATTACTAAGCACATAGTTCCCCACTTAACCTAAATCAATGAATATAAGTTGTTTACCACAATCTAACGGAATATGTGAAAATTTAGATGGAACTATTGTACACTAAATATTGTATTTACAATATATAGAGAAAAAAGTAGCTCCAAAAAACAGGAGCTACTTTGTCATTATTTTTCCTAGCAGCTAAAATCACTAGGAGATGAAATAGCCACTAGAATATTTTCTGTTTATAAGTTACCATTTGAAATTTGTTTCTTGGTCATTTTCCCTAATTTTGTTCAATGGATGGAATTAATAAAAAAGGTAGCTAATTCATGTTATTTTTATGAAAAGTGATTGAGATAGTTGTTCAAACATGTCGGTAATGAATAATGGAGGTACTAATGAAATACGAGGTTATATTGTTCGATGTTGATGATACATTATTAGACTTTAGTATATCGGAAAAAAGGGCACTAAATGGAGCCTTCCTTGAGTTCGGTTTACCTACAGGAGTCAAGGATTATGAAGCCTGTTATCAAGAGATTAGTAGGGTATTATGGAGAGAATTGGAACAGGGACTTACTAATCTATCAGATCTAGGAGTGGAGAGATTTAAGAGGTTGTTCCTCAAGCATGAGCTTGACATCGAGGCAGAGATGTTCAGCCGTGTGTATCTTAACTATTTGAGTAAGGAAATCCATCTTATACAGGGAGCTGTGGAAGTTTGCGAGAATCTAGCAGATTGTCGTCTAGCTATTATTACTAATGGATTCACCGATGTGCAGACATCAAGAATTGGCGGTTCTCCTCTTAGCAATACTTTTGAGCATATTATAATTTCTCAAGAGGCGGGATTCCAGAAACCTGCAAAGGGTATTTTCGATTACGCGTTCTCTAAGTTACAGATTACAGACAAAGCTAAAGTTTTAATTGTGGGCGACTCTTTGACCTCCGATATTCAAGGAGGAATAGATTACGGGATTGACACCTGTTGGTTCAATCCGCACCGAAAGGAAAATAATCTAGGAATTAAGCCAACATATGAAATCTGGAAGCTGATAGATATTATGCAGGTTGTAGAAAGTAAAGTAGTGGAGAGATTTTAAGTGAACCTTTTAAAAAGAGTTGATTGGAAGAGTTTATTCTGACAGTAGAATGTTAGATTTTTGGGAGTATAACAGGAAAGATTGATTACCTGTTTTTCTAATTATAAGCAAGATAAGAAATGACTAAAACAAGTATGGGTGTGTTAGCTTTTTATCATTTCCCGCCAGAAGACTCCCTCTTCAAGCGTGTGAAGGGCGAGAGCACAACGGTAAGGGGGAGATGAATGGCGGTTGGCATAAGCCAAAGTAATCTTTTTACAAACGTACGTTCGGTGGTTAATAATAACTATAAGGGGGTGAAACCAATGGTCGTAAACAAAGCTTATAAATTTCGAATCTATCCAACTAAAGAACAACTAGCTCTAATCAATAAAACGATCGGCTGCTCCCGTTTTGTCTTTAACTTCTTTTTAGGCAAACAAAAGGAGAAAGATGCCTACTGGTATATTTGTGAAGAAATGAAGCAGAACGGCCAATTACCCTCTAATGAATGGGAAGGTTCTTTTCTGGATAAATACGCAACAATCAAAGAACTTCCAGCTTTAAAGAAAGAGGATTCTTTCCTGAAAGAAGTAGACAGTATTGCCTTACAGAAATCGGTGGAAAATTTAGCAGATTCCTATAGTCGATATTATAAAAAGCAAAATAAGTCACCACGCTTCAAATCGAAAAAGAATCCTATCCAGTCCTATACGACTAAACATACGAATGGGAATATTGGAATTGTTGGAAACAAAATCAAATTGCCAAAACTCGGTCTAGTTCGTTTTGCTAAAAGCCGCGAAGTCGAAGGGCGAATAATCAATGCCACAATCAGGCGGAACCCTTCGGGTAAATATTTCATTTCCGTTTTAGCCGAAACTAATGTACAAGTACTTCCTAAAACGAATCGTTCGTGCGGTGTAGATGTTGGTTTGAAAAACTTTGCTATTCTTTCAGATGGTACGGTCTATCAAAACCCAAAATTCTTCCGGACGGTCGAAAAGAAATTGGCCAAAGCACAACGGATTCTTTCAAGGCGACAAGAAATAGCCTCAAAATAAACCATTGGCTGAAGCTAAAAACTATCAAAAACAAAAACGAAAAGTGGCTATCCTACACGAAAAAATTTCAAATGCCCGAATGGATTACTTACATAAAGTTTCTACCAAAATCATCAAAAACCACGATGTTATTGGAATGGAAGACTTGCAAGTGTCGAATATGATGAAAAATCACAAACTAGCTAAAGCTATTAGTGAAGTATCTTGGTACCAATTCAAAAAAATGTTGGAATACAAAGCAAACTGGTATGGTAAACAAATCGTGACCGTATCTAAAACGTTTGCTTCTAGCCAATTGTGTTCTAGCTGCGGTTACCAAAATAAAGACGTTAAACATCTGAATCTTCGTGAATGGGATTGTCCTTTTTGTTCTACTCACCACGATCGAGATATTAACGCAGGACTCAATCTAATGAATGAAGCCATAAGGCTTCTAACCGTAGGAACTACGGGAGTAGCCTAATTAAAAATTGGCCGATAGGCTAATGTTCTTAGGAATCCCCCACTTCAATCAGACCGTAAGGTCGATAAGTGGTGGGTAGTTCAAATAGGAATTCCTGTGTCGATTTATATATAAGCCGATTTCCTTAAGTTTAAGAATCATCGGCTCCTATTTTTTTAGATAGGGTTGCGTAGCGTCAGGCTATTCTCTTGGCAAGGTATTAGATTGCTTCACTTCCATTTGAATGGACTGGAAGGGTTCTTTTCCAAAGAAAGCTTGAGCTCTTTTAGCCATTTCATTTAACATCACGTCATTTTCAATTAATTCCCCCCTTATACGGTCTATCAATTGTAGGGCGTTTGGTCCTGTGACTTGCTTTGCTACACGCTCAAGGAGAACTTTCGTATCAACTGAATATTTTTGTGCGAAGCTGTGACACATCACCATATTTTTCCGAAGTGCATAAGAATATTCACTTGTAAAAGCCCTTCGGATGCATCCTCGTGTCCCGGCGTAACCGTATGAAATCTCGGAAGCGGCCCGATAAAAAAGAACCATTCCATCCGCGTGACTGGATTCTGGGTGCAACCGAAGTTCACTTATCAACGAAATTAAATGTTGAACCACTATTTTAGCTGACTCCGTTGTTTTCCACCATTCCATCAAATGTTGGTGATCTTCCATACTTATTTCCATGGGTTGTGAATTAGGCAATATGCTCTTCTCTCCTTCCTATAGACGTGGGATTGCTTGAATATTCTGGATTCTTGCACGACTGATCTTCCATTCAGGTCCAAGAAAGGCTTTGCCGAGACGTATCGCTTCTTTGATTGATTCTGCGATTTGGCGGTTTAAATATCTACTTTGTTCAATCAAATAAAAAGTGTCCGGCTTCGCACCTTTTACTGCTAGTTCAAAATTAGGGTTTAATTGTTTTTCGCTAATACGTAGTGTATCCAGTTCAAACACAAGCATATCCTTTGCAAGAGAAATGGATTCTCCTTGATGTATCCTCATGATTGTTCCACGTACTGCATCAAATCCGTAGCCAATATCAGCTACTGAAGCGTGGTAAGGATTAAGCCCTGGTGCAGTCCGGATGGATGGAATATCTCGAAATCCTGTGGTAATGGAACAGACAACTTCTTTAGCAGCTAGACCTTTTTCTAAGGTATTATCAATGGCTTCAAGATAAAAATCCCTTTGATTGGAATTCATCCCCGTAAAAGTAGATGTCATTCATTTGTTTCCTCCTTAGCATTATATGAATAGGATTTTAAATCCTAAATCTTGAAACTAATGATCTTGCTCTACTGTTAAGAAATATACTCCCTTGAATAAGATTATATTTCAATGTATTCAAAAATAATTAGTCGGAAGTTTTTGAGTCAACTGGACTAGATTTAAAACAAAATAGCAGACCATGCCCTTTTTTCAGCACTACCCAAAAAGAAAAAAGCCTTGCAGAAGTTCTGGATTGGTTACCCGCCTGCAAGGCTTTTCTTTTACTCAAAATATGTATGTGAATGTAAATTTTTTATATCAATTTACATTCAGTATTCTTCTTTGCTATTCATTCTTTATGTGTCATATCAGAATGATAACAAGTTCATGGTCACTCTTATTCTAATCCGAATTACCACACACGCAAGCTCGGAGACAGGGAGTAGTTGCTTGAAAAAATTAATTTTTATAGGGCTGAATTAAGAAGAGTTGTAACAAGATATCATTCAAAAGTACTTCTTATATTTCTTTAATTTATAGATGACTGTAGGCTGGCTAACTCCCAAATATTCTGCCATTTCGTAAGTGGTTTTACATTGTTTGTATGCTTTAGTAATCAGTTGTAATTCAACCTTTTCTAAAGTCTTCTTTAGATCGTGATTCTCGTCTGATTCCTGCTCGATTGTTTGGGAAGAGGAATTTTCTGTTTGTTCTATTTGTCCTGTGATGGCTTGGGGAAGGTGTTTGGGAAATATAATGGGTTCCTCAATGATCAGAATTAACTGTTCAATTAAATTTTCTAATTCGCGTATATTTCCTGGCCATTGATAATGAGTCAATACTTCATAAGTCGTTGGATGGAATTTTTTTAATTTCTGGTATTTATCATTTGTTTTCTGTAAGTAATGTTGAATTAAGAGCGGTATATCTTCTTTACGTTCATGTAATGCAGGAATTTGGATAGGTATCACATTCAAACGATAAAACAAGTCTAATCTAAACTTTCCCTCACTTACCATCCCCTTCAAATCCTGATTTGTTGCTGCGATTAGCCGGAAGTTAATAAGGCTTTCTTTTTTTCCACCGATGCGCTTTATTTTTTTTTCTTGTAACACTTTCAATAATTTAGCCTGCATGGCAAGTGGAAGTTCCCCGATTTCATCTAAAAAAAGAGTACCACTGTCAGCTTGTTCAATCAGCCCCTGCATTCCTTGTTTGTTTGCTCCTGTAAAAGAACCTGGTTCATAGCCAAATATCTCTGATTCAAACAAACTTTCCGGTATTGTGCTGCAATTCACCTCAATAAAGGGTTCTTTCCTTCGATTGCTTTGATTATGAACAGAGCGTGCAAATGTACTTTTCCCTACCCCTGATGGTCCTAATAAAAGAATCGTGGCATCTGTTTTAGCAACATTGTGGATCGTTTTTAAAATCTGCTTGGTTGCATTACTTCTAGCAATCATATCGTGGTAATCTAGTTCTTTTTCCCTTAAATCCTCGACTTCTGTTTGATAGCCTTTTACTATTCGTTGTAATTGCTCGTATTGTTCCTGCAATTGCAATATCTCGGTTTGATCCTGGCCATAGCTAATTACCCTAACGAGAAGGCCTTCTTTATTAAAAATGGGATAGCCTGTTGACATGACAACATGCCCTGTTTGTGTATGCTGCATAATACGCATCGCTTTTTTTTCTTTTAAAACGAGTGCATTGATAGATGGTGTGAGAAGTCCCTCTTTTTCTAATTGATATACAGATGTACCGATGTATGAGGCAGGTTCCATACCATAAATCTCCCAGAGTTTTGGATTGGAGTATAAAATGATACCTTTTTCGTCTGTAATTGTAATGTTATTATTCGATGTTTCGATAATTTTTTTTAACTCCTGCTCAAGCATTCTATCATCCAATACGTTCGCCTCCTTTTATTTTTATAGGTGTTGATTAAAATATTAATCGAAAAGAGCGAATAATCAAAAATTAAATTAGGGAATTAGGATTTGATTTAATTTTAAATCAAATGCTTATAAAAAAATAGCTAAAATCGTCGTAATTATCTGAAAAAAGTTGGCGCGAATCTTGCTTAAGTAATAGGTAAGATGAAAATTATGAAAAACATGGGGGTGTTTACTATGCTGTAGCAAATATCCAGTACATATTGCCAGTGCGTCTACAATAGTTTTCACACGTGAGGGTCTCAAATACGGCGTTCTAATTAAGTCTACAAAAATAGTTGCAATAGAAAAAACAGGTGCTTGAGCACATGGTAATACTTTTAATCGATAGATTTACTATGACAATCTGAGAGTGTTCCTTCCTAGCTAACCGTAAAGTATATTTTAAAAATCACATTAGAATATATGCCAAGGTTGTGGCAGGAATGGAATTTGTAATTATACAAATATAGTAGGAATTTAGGAGGATATTACATGATGAAGTATCAACCGAAGGACTCATTCAAATCACCCCGTTTTTGTGGAGTGCGCACATTTATGCGGCTTCCATTTGTTGAACAGCTAGATGAACATATGGATTTTGTCATTACGGGTATTCCATTTGATTCAGGGCAATCATTTAGAACGGGGGCAAGATTTGGCCCAGAAGCTATTCGCGATTTTTCGATTCTTTTGCGTCCTTATAACCCTGAACAGGATATTAACATTTTTGATTATATTTCAGGGATTGATTATGGGGATATTCCAATCATTCCGGGCTATATTTCTGAAACATATAAAAAGATTGAAGAAGAACTTACTCCTGTTATTGAAAAAGGGATCATTCCTATTTCATTAGGAGGCGATCATTCTATTACTCTAGGAGAGTTACGCGCAATCGTAAAAAAACATGGGCCAGTTGCCCTGCTTCAATTCGATGCCCACTCCGATACATGGGATAGCTATTTTGATCAAAAATATAATCATGGAACCGTTTTTCGCCGCGCAATAGAAGAAGGTCTCATAGATGTATCTAGATCTCTTCAAATTGGAATGAGGGGCGGTCTGTACGGACCGGAGGATCTTCAGGATGCTCGGGATTTAGGCTTAGGCGTTTATACGACGAACGATTATAAACGAATGGGTGTTGAGAAAATGCTAGAGGTCATTCATGAGCGAGTAGCAAATGGCCCTGTCTTTTTATCCTTTGATATTGATTTTCTAGATCCTGTTTATGCACCTGGAACGGGGACACCGGAAGTTTCAGGGGCCAACATTGATGATGCTTTAACCTTTGTAAGAGGATTGACGAATATAGATTTTGTAGGATTTGACCTTGTTGAGGTTTTACCTGCATACGATCACGGACAAATCACCGCTGCCGCCGCCGCTAATATTGTCTATGAGTTCATCACACTTATTGCTCTTGCAAAAAAAGAAAAAATGGAGAAAAAAGAGAGAGTGGAAGATTTGGAAACACAGCTTAACAAATGATTTCCTTTTCAAATGGATGGAAGGAATCAGTGGAAATGCCATTCCTTCCATCTTTAAAACACAGCGATATATTAAACCAAACAACCGCAAAAGGAGATGTGTAAATGCATATTTTGGATATAACGATCATGATTCTATATTTTTCTGTTTTAATCATTGTAGGAGTAATTGGATCTAAACGGGCAAAAACAGCAGATGATTTCATTGTAGCTGGGCGTAATCTAGGGCATTTTATGTATTTATCATGTTTAGCTGCTGTAATATTAGGGGGCGCTTCTACTTTAGGAACAGCAAAGTTAGGTTATCAGTTTGGAATATCCGGTATTTGGCTAGTGGTAATGATCGGGCTAGGCATTATCGCAATAGGGTTATTTTTAACAAATAAGATATTTGATTTAAAAGTTTTGACGATTAGTGAAATGTTGGAGAAGCGTTACAATTCACAAACACGATTGATCAGTGCCTTAGTCTCGGTTATCTATACATTTATGTTGACTGTAACGCAAGTGATTGGAATGGGGACGATTTTACATGTTTTGGCTGGTTGGAATTTAACAATTTCCATGATAGTCGGGGGTGGAATCGTTTTATTTTATACAATATTAGGAGGAATGTGGTCAGTCACTATGACTGATGTAGTGCAATTCGTCATTATGACGATCGGTATTTTCTTTATCATGCTTCCAATGAGCATCTCTAAGGCAGGAGGGTGGGGCTCACTTAAAGAGAATCTCCCTGCATCACATTTCGAGTTAGGCAACATTGGCGGAGAGACAATTTTTCAATATTTTTTACTATTTACCTTAGGGGTAGTTGTGGGTCAAGATATTTGGCAGCGTCTTTTTACCGCACGAACCAAAGCGATTTCTCGTGGCGGAACGGTTGGAGCAGGAATATATAGTGTTTTTTACGCGATTGCAATCAGTATCATTGGAATGTGCGCTTTTATTATCCTTCCTAATTTAGGCGATCCACAAAATGCTTTTACTAGTATAGCAATGGAAACTTTACCTGCGGGTCTATTAGGTGTTGTCATTGCAAGTGTGGTCTCCGCTCTTATGTCCACTGCTTCAGGAACATTGCTTGCTTCATCTACTTTAGTTGTTAATGACATCATTAAAAAATATATCGGTCCAGGAATGAGTGAACGTCAATTTTTAAAAACATCTCGGATTACAACTTTAACGATTGGTGTATTGACCATAATCGTTTCGATATGGATTCAAGACATTTTAGTTGCATTAGATGTAGCTTACGCAATTTTATCCGGTGCTGTGTTCTTTCCGATCATTCTTGGATTCTTTTGGAAGAGAGTCACGGCTACAGCTGCATTTTACTCCATTCTAGCTAGTATGATCGTTATTATTGTGGGATTGGTGATTAATGGGCCGTCCTCCACTCAACCAATTCTGTACGGGCTCGCTACTAGTTTTGTGGTTATTACAATACTTACTTTAATGAGTTCCAAGAATGAAATAAATCAAGATGTAAAAGGTAATGACGACGTGGATACCATAGCTAATTGATGATACACCCAAACGAGCAAAAAATGATTTAAGGGGGAAAGAAAAATGACAAAGACAATTTCCTTGGAACCAGCAACATTCAATACATTGGTAGAAGAACGTAATCATCGGAAAGAAAGATTGGCAGCTTCATTCCGTCTTTTTTCAAAATTTGGTTTCGACGAGGGGATAGCTGGACATATTACGGTTCGTGATCCTAAATATACAGACCATTTCTGGGTCAATCCGTTTGGGATGCATTTTAGTCAAATTTCCGTTTCAGATCTTATATTGGTTAATCATAAAGGTGATATTGTAGAGGGTGAACATTCAGTGAATGGTGCTGCCTTTGCCATTCATTCAGAAATTCATAAAGCTCGACCGGATGCCATTGCAGCGGCACATGCTCATTCGGTCTATGGAAAGACATGGTCTTCTTTAGGGAGATTACTAGATCCGATTACGCAAGACGCCTGCCAATTCTATAATGACCATGCATTATTTGATGATTTTACTGGTGTGGTGTATGCATCTGAAGAAGGGAAACGCATCGCTAGGGCTCTAGGTCAATACAAAGCTGTCATTCTCCGCAACCATGGGCTGTTAACAGTGGGCCAATCTGTAGACTCAGCTGCTTGGTGGTTCATAACCATGGAACGTTCATGTCAAGCACAGATTATGGCTGAATCTGTAGGTAAGCCCATTTTTATAGAAGAGGAGTATGCCAAATTAACAGCAGAACAAACGGGAACTGAATATGAGGGATGGCTGAGTTTTCAACCTCTTTGGGATAGAATTAGAAAAGAGCAACCAGATTTCTTGAAGTGAACATAAAAAGTAATTCCGGAAAGAAGATAAAAAGAATCTAACGGTGAAGTCCTTGGTTGGGCTTCACCTATTGTAATGAAGATGGAATGAATTAGAAGAAGAATTCAAATTCACAGATTGCCGCCCCTGCAATGAATAAAAAAGGAATCAAGAGGTTCTTGAGGAGGTTTAATAATGCCCAGTTCTAAGAAAGCAGCTCCTTCACTTTATGTAAGGGTCGATATACCGGAAAAATACATAAACAAGTTTAAAGAGATTTGTTCTGAAGTTGTTGTCGAACCATGGGAATTCGGCGAACCTGAACCACAGGCAACTGTAGATTTATCAAAGTTCGATATCCTCTATACGTCGGGACTTCACGATAATCTTAACATACTTAAAAAGGCTCCAAAGATTAAATGGATCCATTCAGATAGTGCGGGAATGGAGGCCATGCTGAATGAAGACATTCAAAACAGCGATATCATCATCACCAATGTAAAAGGCTGCACGTCTGTTCCGATTGCCGAGCATACAATTGCCATGTTATCTTCGTTAGCGAGAGGTGTGCATACAATAATCCGAAATCAAATAAATAAAAATTGGGTTGAAATTCCTGTAACGGACCTTGAAAATGCAACAGTGGGCATAATCGGGTATGGTGACATTGGCTTTGAAATTGCAAAAAGATGTAAAGTACTTGGAATGAAAGTGATAGGATGTCGTCGGAACCCCGACAAAAGGAACAAAGAATATGAACCTGCTGATTTGATTATGGGCATGGATCAAGTGGATGAAGTACTTTCACTATCAGATTTTATTGTATTAGCTCTCCCATTTACCAAAGAGACCTCTTATTTTTTTAATAAAGAACGGTTAAATAAAATGAAAAAAGGTAGTTACTTAGTTAATGTTGGTCGCGGAAATACCATTGTCGATGGAGATTTAATTGAATGTTTGAGCAATGGGCACATAGCTGGTGCAGCACTTGATGTGTTTGAAGTAGAGCCTTTACCTAAAGATCATCCTTTTTGGCAGCTTGAAAATGTAATAGTTTCTCCACATAACGCATACAACTCTTCAAAACATCTAGATCGTGTGATGGAGTTATTTTTGCAAAATTTAAAGCTTTTTTCTGAGGGGAAGCCACTGATAAACGTCGTTCATAAACAACTGGGTTATTAGTAGTAATGGGCTCGTTGAAAAAAAATACCTTATAGATATTATTTTGAGGATATGAAAAATTCAAATTTTACATGTGAAACAAGAGTCATAAATGTGAGAGACTGCAAAAGCCTAGAACGCTTTGTGGTCTTTTTTATATTTTAGACCTTATGATCTAGTAATTTATTAATATATTGCATTTATGAAAGATAATATTTCAATATTGAAATATTACTAAAGGTGTTTAGACGTTTTATTAGTCTAATAGTCTGAAAAATCGATAAATAATATGATTATCAGTTTTGGCATGAATATTGCAACGTTCTAGTATAAATCCAATAAATGAGGTGAAGTCCATTGACCCGTTACGAATATGGCGGCGATGAGTTTATTTTTGTTGAATTAGCTGAGGCAATGAGTCTTGAAACGAATTTTAAAGCAATGGCAATTACTAAGGCGTTACGAGAAAAAAAGGTATCAGGAATACTGGATATTTGTCCTTCCAATGCTTCTTATATGATTCGGTTTAATCCAGATCTCATTCATCCAGATGATTTAATTTCAAAATTGAAAGAACTTGAACAAGATGTTACGTTGGAGAACTTTGAAATAACTGCACGTGCAGTTGATGTACCCATTTTATTTGAAGACCCTTGGACACATGAGGCATTAATGCGTTTTAGAGATCGACATCAGGACCCAACATCAACAGATATTGAATATGTGGCACATACAAATGGCTTTCAATCAAAAGAAGATTTAATTAAATCAATTACGGATGCCCCTTATCTTGTGTCGATGATAGGTTTTGTACCGGGGTTGCCATGGTGCTATCAAATGGTTCCAAACGAGAAGCAAATCGAAGCACCTAAATATGTCCGTCCTCGAACATTTACGCCAGAGAGAGCATTCGGATTCGGAGGTGCATTTGCTGTTATTTATCCGGTACAAGGTGCAGGTGGTTATCAATTGTTTGGAACTGCTGCAGCACCGATTTTTGAAAAAGAGCAGCGTTTACATGATTTTAAAGAGTCAATGACCTTCCCTAGACAAGGGGATGTTTTTAGATATCGAAGCATTTCGATGGAGGAATACGAAGATATTCGAAAACAAGTTGAAAATGGGGAATTCCGATATTTGACGAAGGATATCACCTTTAAACCGAAAGATGTTCTCGAAAATCCAAATGCGTTTTCAGAATCTGTGATAAGGAGGTTATATGCATGATTAAAGTTATTAATCCTGGACTTCAAACGACTATTCAAGATTATGGAAGAATTGGATTTTATGAAGTGGGGATGCCACCATCGGGAGCCATGGATAAATACTCATACAGAGCAAGCAACTTACTTGTTGGGAATGATGAAAATGCAGCTGTTCTCGAGATTACTTATATGGGGCCAGTCTTAGAATTTCAACAAGATGTAACCGTTGCTATTGCAGGAGGGGAAATACCGCCAAAGATTAATGATCAGTATGTTCCAATGTGGGAAACTTTAGAAGTTAAGGCTGGAGATGTGCTGTCATTTGATTTTGTTAAACAAGGAGCCCGGGTGTATTTAGCGGTAGCTGGCGGAATTGAAGTGCCGCTTATTATGGAATCACGGTCCACATATACTTTGTGCGGAATTGGAGGTTTCGAAGGAAGGCCACTCCAAGGTGGGGACCATTTGAAAATCGGTAATGCTAACCAATCAAAGATTGCGATTGGAACACGGATAAGTGATGAATTGATTCCGGTCTTCTCAAAAACGAATGAGATTCGTGTTGTTGTAGGATTGTGCAGTTATCGCCTGACTGAAGAAAGTAAAAAACGCTTTTTCTCCATCGATTGGACGGTTACAACGGAAGCAAACCGTGTTGGCTACCGTTTTAAAGGGGAGCGTTTGAATTTCGTAGAGCGTGAACAACCATTTGGTGCCGGTAGCAACCCTTCAAATGTGGTTGATCTAGGGTATCCAATCGGATCCATTCAAGTACCAGATGGTGTCGAACCGATTGCTTTGTTAAACGATGCTGTGACAGGTGGAGGCTATGCGACGATTTGTACAATTATTAGTACGGATTTAGACAAAATGGCTCAAATTAAAACAAATGAGAAGGTTCGGTTTGTTGCTGTTGATATTAATGAAGCCCTTGAGGCGAGAAAATTATACAAAGATAAAATCAATCAAATGAAAAAACAAGTATTAGGACAAATAGGGGGAATCAATCATGGCTGAACAAAAAACAGTTCTATCACCAATCCCAGGAGTATTTTATCGCAAACCAGCTCCTGATAAAGACGTGTACGTAAAAGAAGGAAATACAGTTAAGACAGGCGATGTTCTTGCTATGGTGGAAGTTATGAAAAACTTCTATGAAATTAAAGCAGAAACAGATGGGGTTCTTGCGCAATTCTTTGTTGAGGACGAGGACCTTCTAGACGCTGGACAGGAAATAGCGGTAATCATTGAACAGTAATCATTTTTGTGGAAGGAAGGAGGAAAAGTAAATGGGCTATTTTAAAAAGGTGCTGATTGCAAACAGAGGGGAAATTGCTAGGAGAATTATTCGTACATGTAATAAGGAAGGCATTCAAACAGTCGCTGTCTATTCCGAAGCCGATGCAGAGGCTCCTTATGTCAGTGAAGCGACTGAAGCTGTATGCATAGGTCCGGCTCAAGCGAAAAAGAGTTATCTTGATATTGAAAAAGTGATTCAGGTAGCAAAAGAAACACATGCCGATGCTATTCATCCTGGGTATGGATTCTTATCTGAAAATCCGGAATTTGTACGCAGATGTGAGGAAGAAAACATTGTCTTTATCGGTCCCTCTGCGGAAACAATACATATTATGGGCAGTAAGCTTGAAGCTCGTACCCAAATGCAAAAGGCGGGCGTAAGGGTTGTGCCAGGTACGGATAAAAGCATTGAGTCAGTTGACGAAGCATTGCTGATTGCGAACGATCTTGGTTACCCGCTCATGTTAAAAGCTAGCGCCGGTGGTGGTGGTATTGGGATGCAGCTTGTTCAAAATGATGCCGAGCTAATAAAAGTGTTTGATGCGACGAAGCAACAAGCTACTTCATTTTTTAAGGATGGAACTGTCTTTTTAGAAAAATGGATTTCAAAACCCCGCCATATTGAAGTGCAAATTGTCGCTGATACATACGGAAATGTCTTACATTTATTTGAACGGGAATGTTCAGTCCAGCGCCGAAATCAAAAGGTGATAGAAGAAAGCCCTTCACCATTTCTAAATGATACCCTTAGAAAAGAATTGTTAGATGCAGCCATTCGAGGTGTAAAACAAATAGACTATACAAATGTAGGCACAATGGAATTCATTTTTGATGAAAATCAAAACTTCTATTTTCTTGAAATGAATACTCGTCTGCAAGTAGAACACCCAGTAACTGAAGAAATAACGGGACTGGATTTAGTTGAACTACAGTTAAAAATTGCTGCAAAGGAAAAACTGACAATCACACAGGAAGAGATAAACAAAACAGGACACGCGATTGAATGCAGACTTTATGCAGAGGATCCTAATACTTTCTTTCCTAGTCCTGGAGTAATTTCTAGGTTGAAATTACCTGAAAACGATGTAAGGTTCGATTTTGGCATCATTGAAGGCAGTGCGGTGACCCCTTTTTATGATCCGATGATCGGTAAAATTATTGTACACGGCATCACACGTGATCAAGCAATCGAAAAAATGCAGCGAGTCCTTGATGAGATTGACGTACAGGGAGTTAAAACAAACCTCATGCTTTTAAAACAAATCATGAAAAATAACCAGTTTATACGTGGTAATTATACGACTCAATTTTTGGCAGAAAATAAAATTCAAGTGCTTGAGGGGTGAAAACAATGTTTAAGGTAGATTTGAACTGTGATATGGGTGAAAGCTTCGGTCTTTATGAATTAGGTAATGATGAAGAATTAATGCAGTCCATTACCTCGGCTAATATTGCATGTGGTTTTCATGCCGGAGATCCCCATGTTATGAGAAAAACAGTGGAACTAGCAAAGAAATATGATGTTGGGATTGGTGCGCATCCAGGGTTTCCTGATTTATTGGGCTTCGGTCGTCGCTTCATGACCTGTACACCCTTAGAAATTAAAGACTATGTGATGTATCAAGTAGGTGCTTTAAGAGAATTCAGTGCTGCAGCAGATGTCAAAATCCAGCATTGTAAACCACACGGAGCTTTATTTATGAAAGCAATGGAAGATAAGACTATAGCACGAGCAATATTAGAAGCAATTCATGCTATCGATCCAAATATGGTCATATTTGCACTTAGCCAATCTGAAGTGATGGAAGAAGCGATAAAAATGGGTGTCCCTGTTGCAAAAGAAGCTTATGCTGACCGGGAGCATACTGAAAGCGGGTCCATTTTGTTAACGAGAACAGGCGCACAAATCAATGATTATGAAGAAATGGCGCAGCGAGTTGTTCGTATGGTCAAAGAAGGAAGAGTCATCACACACGATGGAAAAGATGTTTCCATTAAAGCAGAGACCATTTGTATTCATGGAGATACACCAGGAGCGCCGACTCTGGCTAAAAAGGTTGTAGAAGCTTTAAAAGAGGGCGGCGTCGAGATTGTACCTATTAAAAAGATTATCTAGTAAGGTACTGGTCCTAAAATGTATATTGGTATAGTAGTTGGCCTCTAAATATTGAACTATGCTCTTTAAAAAGGATTTATAGATTAGTCGACTAGTAGATGACTCCGGTATTGAATGCCGGAGTCATTCTGTTTAGCCCCCAATATAACGAATTGTATTGTAATTGTATTCCTCTAGACACTCTTCAATTAATTTGTAAACTTCTCAAACTAAGCCCTAGCTCTTTCACTTGTCGTTGGAATTTCAGATACTTAATAAAAGATATAATTGACCTAATAATCAAAATTATATATATATTAAAATACTTCTGAATTCATATCCTTATCTATAAAAAGTATAATAAAATAAAGATTTAGTTATCGGGAGGGGTGAGTAAGTTGATTATTTGGAACGATATTCTTAAACCGATTTCAGTATATGTTAATATTCAGAGCACTATTGGATCTGTCATTCAAAAATTATCAGATCATAAAGCGAATATTGTGTTTGTAAAGGATAAGGGGTCTTTAGTGGGCTATAGCACAATGGAGATTCTAATGCACCAAATTGCTCAAAAGGAAGACTTATCACAGCCGATTAGCTATAAAAATGATATTTTAAAAGTCCCACAGTTCACGCCTGTTGAATTTTTCCATAACGTTTCTCTGATTATAGGGGAAGATGCTAATGGAGAAATTGTCGGCTACACTACAATTGAACAAGCACGGAATAAAATCAGTGAGTTGAATTTGAAGGATTTAAATCTCCTTTTACATGGAGCTGGAGTAGGAATTGTCCGAACAAATATCGATTATCAAATAGAATACATTAATGAAACAGCAGAAAGTATTTTAGGTCTTCACCGTTCATTTTTACAGTTTCGAGACTATAAAATGCTTTTAACTATCGATAAAAATCTTGATAGAGTCATGACTGGGGAAACTCTTATAAATGTGAACGCCTCTATTAACTTTAAACATACAGTAGGGAATTTTTACCCCTTAAGAATGGAAGATAAAATAAAAGGACTCATACATATTTTTTTCTCGCGTGAAGTTTTCGAGGATTCTGTTAAAGAATTAGATTTTGTTCGAAATCTGAACTCTGATTTACAAACGGTTTATGCTTCTTCCCAGGAACAAATACTCGTCATTGACGAAAGCGGCAAAATCATTCGAGTAGCGGGTATGTTTCTTCACGATTTTTGGAAAGTGGATAATCCAGAAAACATAATTGGTAAGCATATAAGTGAGTTTACTAGAAAAAACATTTTTCAGCCTAATGTTTTTGAACTATGCAAGAAACAAATGAAAAAGGTTACATCGATTCAGGATTCCATGGGGAAAAGTAGAGTCTGGTCGGTCGCAACCCCGGTATACCACGAAGGGAAATTAGAAAAAGTAGTTGTACTTTCAAGGGACATTACACAAGAAAGATCCTCAATTTTAGATCAATCGGACGAAGGTTTTCAACCGCTACAAGATCATGATGATTTAAACATTAACGAAAAACAACTTGTTTATCGTTCGAAAACAATTGAGCGCTTAGTAGTAGAGATAAAGAGAGTAGCCCAATTTAATTCGACAATTTTACTCGAAGGTGAATCCGGTGTTGGGAAAGAAGTATTTGTTCACCATATCCATTCAGCCAGTCCAAGGAGTAACAAGCAGCTAGTTAGGATTAACTGCGGTGCAATTCCAGAGAATCTCATAGAAAGTGAATTGTTCGGTTATGAGAAAGGGGCATTTACTGGTGCAGATAAAAATGGGAAAGCAGGCTTGTTTGAGATTGCTGATAACAGCACGCTTTTTCTCGATGAAATTGGTGAACTCCCTTTAAATATGCAAGTGAAGCTATTACGTGTGTTGCAGGAACGAGAAGTGACTAGAATTGGCGGGACCCAGCCGAAACCTGTAAATGTTCGAATTATAACGGCAACGAATAAGGATTTACGAGAGTTGGTGAACCAAGGTGAATTCAGGGAGGATTTATACTACCGATTATATGTTATTCCATTTAGTATTCCGCCATTACGTGAGCGAAAAGAAGATATCTTTCCCTTGGCCATTTATTTTCTGGAACAATTTAAAAAAATGTATGATATCAAGAAAAGCTTCACCCCAGAAGCTATTGAAGTTTTAGAGACATATGCATGGCCGGGAAATGTAAGAGAACTTCAAAATATAGTGGAGCGATTAACGTTATTAGGCGAGGGAGAATGGATAAAACGAGAACATGCATTGAAATTTCTGTACGGGGAAGTTCAAAAAAAGAAAACACAACTAATGGTTTTAGAAATAATGCCACTTAAAGAAGCGGTAGAAGAATTAGAAACTCAACTTATTCAAAGAGGGATGCAAAAATACGGCACTGCCGATAAATTATCTAAAGTACTAGGTGTTAGTCCTGCGACAATAAGCAGGCGGATGAAAAAGTTGAAATAATAAAGGGGGCGACAATTATTGTTTAATTTGCCTGAAACTCATTTTAATTTCGGTGGAGACGAATACATATATGCTGAAATTTCTCGTGATATGAGGATTGAGAGTAACTTTAAAGCAATTGCGGTGACGGAGGAGCTGAGAAAAAGAGAGATTCCAGGCGTTATTGATATTGTTTCATCCAATGCCTCCTATTTAGTTCGTTATAACCCGGACATCGTCTCAGCAAGAGATTTGCTGGACTATTTAAAAGAAATAGATTTGACGAAAAGCAATCCTGAAAAGTTAAATTTATCAGTACGAATAGTAGAAATTCCAGCATGGTACGACGATCCAGTGTCAAGAGAATATTCCATGCGTTTTAAGAGCAGACACCCTGCCCCTGACTTAACAGACTTTGAATATGTGATGAAAGTAAATGGGTTTACAGACAAAGAATCATTTATAAAATCTCATTCAGACACACCCTATTTAATTACAATGGTTGGATTTCTGCCAGGAACGGGTTGGCATTTTCCGCTTGGATTGCAGCCAAATGAGATCATTCAAGCACCAAAATATAATAGTCCCCGTACAGAAACGCCGGAAAGAGGCATTGGTATAGGTGGTGCATTCAATGTGATTTATCCAGTCAATGGACCAGGTAGCTATCAACTAATAGGACGATCAGCTATCCCTTTAGTAGATAAAACAAACCCATTAGAAGAGACTTCTTTTTTGGCAAGACCAGGAGATATATGGAAGTATCGTCCTGTTAAGGAATCCGAATATAATGAGATCGAAAGCAGCGTACGTGCTGGAACGTATCATAATAAAGTAAAAGAAATTGATCTTTCTCCACTTGAATATGTACAAAAAGGAAAAAAGTATATCGATGAGCTCATGGAGGATTTTTAAATGATAGAAATTAAGGAGCCTGGGTTATGGACAACGGTACAGGACTTGGGACGCGTCGGGAAGTATCATCTGGGCGTACCGCCATCAGGAGCAGCTGATAAATATTCATTTATTATTGGGAACCTACTTGTAGGAAATCCTGCTGAGTTTGCATCACTTGAGATGACATTATTAGGGGGAGAGTTTGAATTTCATAGAAATTTAATTATTGCCCTTACAGGTGCTCCAATGGAAGCATACTTAAATCACCAACGATTATCTTTCTGGGAAACCCACCAAGTAAAAGAAGGAGACATTTTAACGATAAAAGCTTGCCAACAAGGGGTGAAAAGTTATTTAAGTATCTCTGGTGGCATAAAGGTTCAAGATGTTTTAGGTAGTAAATCAACCTACGAACTAAGCCAGATTGGGGGCTTTGATGGCAGAAAGTTAGCTGTAGGCGATAGAATACAGATTAATGAACCATTGCCAGGGGCTTCAAAACAGGTTGGTAAATCTGCTCCACTAGAATTCGTCCCAACCTTTAATGATTTTCAAGAATTACGTGTCACGATGGGGTTATCGGGTTACTTATTGAGCGATCAAGGGTTAAAAACTTTCCTCAATTCGGAATGGATCGTTTCGCATGAATCCAACCGGGTTGCTTACCGATATACTGGCCCAAGAGTGTCATTCACTGAGCAATATCCACCATTCGGTGCAGGAACTAGTTTTTCGAATGTTGTTGATTTTGCGTATCCTATAGGATCTATTATGTTTACAAATGAGGAAGAACTGATTGTTTTACATAATGATGCAATGACAGGAGGGGGTTTTGTTACAATAGGAACCGTCATAAGCCAAGATTTAGATTTAATTTCTCAATCTAGACCTTTATCGAAATGTCACTTCATCACAGTTACTATTGACCAGGCCATCCAAACGCGAGCAGAAAGAAGAAAAAGGATGGAAACGCTGGTCGGTCTTATTAAAAGGTAAGTAATGACTTAAACTTTGTACCAAAATAATAACTGGAGCAGGATGTATGAGTATTAAATGAAGAGGCTCAAAATAACTCGATAGCAGAAGCGGAAATCAAGAGCTTCTAGTCAGTGTTTAGATTGAAGTCAACTTCCTATTAATATGAACTTTCGATTTTTCAATGAACATGATTATTACGAGAGCACACTCTTACTGGGTGTGCTCTTTTTTTATTATTAATGCACTATTGCCATTGAAATGTCAGTACTTCATGTTTTCCTGTATAGGACAATCTCTGATCAGGAAATGCTTGATGTAAGGAGGCGATGTATGAGTGGGTACTTTTGAAGTTCTTTCCCTAATGCTAAGCTTTGGCATGTTTGTAATTGCTATTCTTGATTTTAAAAATCATGACAAGAATCCTTGAAGATACCGATATATGTTTTTAAACGATAGTCCGTTATTCTATTGATGGAAATGTTTTTATTAAAAAGGCCAGTGTCCTAAGGATGGTAAAAGTTTTCCGATTCTTTTTACTTGCAGAGAACACCCAATGAGGTGTTCTTTTTGTTGTTGATAGGTATACCTGAATCAAAGCAAATCCTATCATTGTTGCTATCTACATTGACAAAAAAATGATGTGTCAGTATAGTTCTAATAGACCGGTTGATATAATTTTAAGGAGTGATTCAGCTATGGCAGACAAAAGAAGCTCAAAAGAAGTTCTGATTGAAGCTGCTTCTCGACTTTTTCGAATACGTGGATATTATGGTGTAGGGCTTAAGGACATTATTGAGGAAAGTGGTATTCCTAAAGGCTCGCTGTATCATTATTTTCCTAAAGGAAAAGAAGAATTGGCTATTGAGGCGATTAATCATACAAAAGAAATGGTTGTAGGTGAAATTCAGCGAGAATTTGATGAAATTGAAGACCCTATTAAAGCAATTCAGGCTCATATTTATCAATTATCCGAGGTTTTTGGCGAAAATGGTAATCTTTTAGGCTTGCCAATCGGAACAATAGCGGCTGAAACATATACGACAAGTGAGCCTATAAGAATGGCCTGTCAAGAAGCTGTAACGGATTGGCAATCTATTTATGTGAAAAAATTACATGAGGCAGGATACAGTGAGAAGCGGTCTAAGGATTTGAGTATCGTCATTAACGCTTTAATAGAAGGTGGTATTCTTTTATCTTTAACGGCGAAAAGTGGGGAACCTCTCCACGCTATTGCGGAGCAGATACCATTATTGTTGATAAATAAATAAGTCATACGGAAAAATTATTATAAGCTTAGGTCGATGCAGTTAGTAATTGGAGGAATTTTTTTATGTCTACAGATGCAACACAGCAACAAAACCCAGTCATTAGAACGACCCCTATATTAATCTCTTTTTTAATTGCAGGGTTCATTGGGTTATTTAGTGAGACAGCTTTAAATATGGCACTTGGCGATTTAATACAGGAATTTAATGTTAGTCCTTCTACTGTGCAATGGCTGACAACGGGGTATCTATTAACATTGGGGATATTGGTTCCAGTTTCGGGGCTCTTGATTCAGTGGTTTAATACTCGTCAATTATTCATTGCATCAATGGTGTTCTCTATTATCGGAACGCTCATTGCTGCAATAGCACCTGGTTTCGGCCTATTAATGCTAGCTCGTGTCATCCAGGCAGTCGGAACGGGACTTTTACTTCCTCTTATGTTTAATACCATTTTGGTAATTTTCCCAATTCATAAAAGGGGAGCAACCATGGGGTTGATGGGGCTCGTGATCATGTTTGCACCAGCCATCGGACCGACAGTTTCAGGTTTGATCATCGAAAATCTGACTTGGCATTTTATTTTCTGGGTGTCTTTGCCGTTCTTTGTGATCGCTTTACTATTTGGTCTCAAGTATATGCAAAACGTTTCAACGATCACCAAGCCTAAAATCGATGTACCATCCATTATTTTATCGACCATTGGTTTTGGGGGAATAGTTTATGGCTTTAGTATTGTAGGAGATCAAGGATGGAGAAATGCGATCGTTCTATCCTCGATCATTGTAGGCCTTGTAGCGCTATTCCTGTTTGCTGTAAGACAATTCAACATGGATAAACCGATGATTGACTTGCGTGTTTTTAAATATCCTATGTTCACGCTAGGGTTAATAACCGTCTTCATTACCTTCATGATTATCATGTCATCTATGATCCTATTACCATTATACTTGCAAACTGGGCTAGCGTTAGCTGCGTTTTCAGCAGGTCTTGTACTTTTACCAGGTGGCGTACTGAATGGTTTCATGTCTCCAATTACGGGGCGCATTTTTGATAAATTTGGACCAAGAGGGCTAGTGATTCCAGGCTTTATTATCATGATTGCTATGTTATGGACTTTGACGAACGTAACGACTGAAACCTCTATCATTATGGTAATCGTCATGCATACTTTCCTTATGATTGGTGTTTCGATGGTCATGATGCCTGCTCAGACAAATGGGCTGAATCAACTGCCGAAAAATCTTTATCCAGATGGAACGGCTCTTATGAATACATTACAACAAGTATCGGGAGCCATTGGTACGACGGTTGCTATTACCATCATGTCAGCATCTCAAAAGAACTATATGGCTAGTGTAGAAGACCCATTTGACCCATCAACCATTAGCGGTTCATTGACTGCAGGTGTTCAGGATGCCTTTGTTTTCGGTCTAGTCCTTGCAATCGTCGGTTTGATTGTGTCGTTCTTTATTAAAACAGCTCGCGATAAATAAGGAAGATCTCTTAACGTAATAACATAAAGAAGCCAGCAGGGAATGGAGTTTCTCTGTCTGGCTTTTTTATTGTTTGTTTGGCTCTGTTAAAGGATGTTGTTGATTTTGAGCTAAGGCAGGGTAGTTGAACAAGAAAACATATAAAATTTTAGAGGAATAAGGGTCAACCACTTGTCATCCCTCTGGATAGAAACAAAAAGATTATGAAGCGCCTTTGTCGTTTTGTGCTTAACAAAATTCACTAGCTGTAAGGAAAAGCCCATTCATTAAATTAGTTAGTATTGAGCATGTAAAGGTTCCATAAGCAGGGAAGCCAATTCGAACAACTTAGATTTAACCAGTTTTATTTTATCTCCATTGCATTCCATATTTCGATCACAGCTGAAATATTCAGAAGTTATAATAGGCACAGGTTGGTCATTATAATATGTAGGGAGATAAAAAATGAATACTTTCAAATTTACACTGTTAATACTCTTAACAACATTTTTAATGGGTTCTTCTTTTGCTGTAGGTAAAATAGGTTTGTCTTATTCATCCCCGTTGTTATTAGCAGCATTACGCTTCACACTTGCCGGACTCTTAATGGTAGTAATCGTTATCGCTTTAAAAAGACCGCACCCAGAATCTAAAAGAAACTGGATAAAGATGCTTATTATTGGTACTTTCCAAACAGCTGGTGTTATGGGGTGTATTTTCTTAAGTTTACGAACCATTACAGCTAGTGAATCCTCAATTCTAACATTCACTAACCCTTTACTTGTTGTTCTATTTGGTACCGTATTTTTACAAACGCGCTATAAACTTTATCAATGGATTGGTGTTCTTTTAGGATTAGTAGGAGTAAGCATTACAATGGGAACGCAAATTGAATTTAAGATTGGTATTCTTTTTGGCATTCTTTCTGCTGTTTTTTGGGCAATTTCAACATTATTAGTTAAAAAGTGGGGATTGTTTTTCGATACGTGGGTTCTATCTGCTTATCAGATGTTTTTTGGTGGATTACTACTTTTACTTAGCAGCTTTATTCTTGAAAAACCAGTCTTCATTTTGAACGGTAATTCATTGTTCATTTTATTATGGTTAAGTATTATGTCTTCTATTGTTCAATTTGCCGTCTGGTATTATCTTTTACAAAAGGGTGATCCAGGAAAAACGAGTGCCTTTTTATTTTTGGCACCTTTCTTTGGTGTATTATCTGGCTGGTTACTATTAGGGGAGACGTTATACCCTTCAATCATAGTTGGTGGCTTGTTTATTATAATTGGTGTCTATCTTGTAAATAGAAATTTCCAGCAGAAAAATAACCAAGTTAAAAGAGCTTTATAAATAAATCGTTTGCTCTAAGCTTTCAATCGCAAATGTAACCCCTCATAGTGTTCAGAAAAAAATAAGTTACCCTTATCTGTGAACTAAGGAGGGGTTTTTCTCAGCGTTAAATTACACATTTATATTAAAAGCTTGTTTAAACCCTACTTTTCCTTTATCTGTGACTTTAACAGCGCGAATTGATGGAACTTGTATTATCCAACCTAATTCAAAAAAGTGTGTCATAAGTCCATGCCCTAAAGAGCCAGCAAGATGATGATGACGCTCACTCCAGTCTAGACACGCGTGAGAAAATGAGCGGCGTTTTCTTTTTAAGATACATAAATCAAGGCCGAAATCAGTAAAAAACTGTTCTCCTTTAGGTGTAACTACAAATTCTCTTTCTTCTTTATCCAAATAACCAGCATTCAACATCGATTCGGTTAAATCGACTCCTAATTTTCCTGCTAAATGGTCATAGCAAGTTCTTGCTTCCCGAAGCAATTTTACCTGACTAGATTGTTTTAAAGAACGCACTTCAGGAGGTGGGGAAATCGCAAGGAACGATTCTAAAATGCGCGCAACTTCTCCATTTGCTAGTTGGAAATAGCGATGACGTCCGTGTTTTTCAACGTTAACAAGGTTACCTTCTATCAATTTAGAAAGGTGAAAGCTGGCTGTTTGAGGTGTTATCGCAGCCATAAAAGCTAATTCACTGGCTGTATGAAAACGTCCGTCCATTAAACTCGTTAGAATTGTTGCCCGCGACGTTTCTCCAAGGAGAAAGGCAACTTCAGCCACATTTGGATTTATATTCACTTTTACCATCCTTTCTGCATTCCACATTTCGATTATAGTTGTAGTGTCTATCGTTTTCAATGAATAATAACAATTCCAAGGGGGAACATGATGAACACCTATAATATAGAAATATTTACTTCTCAAAGAACAGACCACGTTTCAAAAGGATCTGCAAGCATGGCAGATAAGGTGATAGAATTTGGAAGGTAACCTGGATTTATCAGTGTTGAGAGCGCAAGAGATCACGAAGGGTATGGTTATTTTACAGTCCCTTATTTGGAATCCAGTAGCACAACAAAAAGGAAAAGAAATGTAGTACAGAAAAATACAACGTGCAGATTTGTAAAGTAGTAAGAGCTATTCTTTTATAGGGGGTAAATGAGTTGTCTAGTTCAACTGAAAATAAATGTACAGTCCCTGGTTGCTAAATGGAAGCAGCTCTTTTTCTTATTGGCTATGTTAAATCTAATAACGAAGTGGGGCACGTCATCATAAACGGCAGTAAGAAATATTATGTAAAGAAAGGCATCTACCACCTCAATAATATTAATAATTACCATTACCGTTTAAAGAAATGGATAAGTCGTTTTAATGGTGTTTCTACGAAGTATTTACAACTTTATTTAGTGTGGTTTCAATTTCTCGACAATAGGAAAATGGAAAGCCATTTGAGCAAGAAAAAGCAAATGCAAATGCTTATCTTGGGTTTAGTGGCAATCTACAGAAACTTTGATTTTTGCAGCCCTGATCAGGACTGTAACTAACGATAGAATGGCAAGATATTTTTTCATTTTATTAATAATTATCTTACGAATCATAAATTCGAGTGAGAATCTTGTAGCAACAAATGAGTCAACTAACGATACCGCAGCTACCTCTTCTTAGAAAACTTTATAATCTCAATAGAGTAAGCTAATTGGTACATAATCAAATCAGCATTAAATTAAGACTTCGTAATGTCTCATAAGACTTGTATCATAGAGGGCTCATTTTACGGCCACTTTGCTGAAGATAAACAAGTCTTAGCAGGAGATCCGTTAATCAGCAGCAGCCGATACGACGTCACATTCGGAACATTCATCGTAGGCGATAAATCACTTAACGTTTACATCAATGGAATGCTACAGAAATCGTAACAAGTCCGAGCATAGCGGACTTGTCTAAATGTAGAGGCTGGTGCTGTTATTGAGTATTTATATAGGCTTGAAGGTATTCAAACCCTTTTGATAGAACTCTATATAATGCGGAAAAGTACAGAGTTCAAGCATACTTTGGGGGTGAGTTAAGGAACTGGAAAAGAAAGATAAAATTACGCACATTAAGTACGCGCAAATGAACAGCGATCCGAAAATTGAACAAGTGACAAATCTGGGAAGCTTCAGAAATCCTTAGATGAACAATGGGAAAAAGAATTTGAAATAATGATAGAAGAGCACAAGGACTATATATTTTTGTTCACAGAAATGAAAGAATTTCAAGATTTCGAAGAAGAGCTAAGAAAACGAATGGGTGAGTCAATTAAACAAGCAGAATTGGAATTCATAAAAGAATTGATAGAGAGCACTTATAGGACGGTTTACATCTTAAAGGGCAGGAGGACACAACTTTGAAAAAGTTCTTATTATCATTATTAGGTGGAGTAATAATAGGGGGAATTATTTGTTACGTTTTTATGGACTATGAAACATCAAACTATGTAATACAAAATTATAATGGTCAGAAAGAGAAAGAAATTAAAGAATGGGACTTCATGTATCTATCACAAGCTGGGTTCATAATTTTGGCAACAACTCTGTTGATTTATTTTTCTTGGGGCGCTGTAGAAAAACGAGTGGATAAAGATAATAAAATGTAAATATTTTAATTTTTTACAATAATTTAACATTTATTTGTCGTTTTGTGTTAATGTTGTTTTGTGATTATCGAAATTGATAATAACAAAAACAATTGATTGGGGATGTAAGGAATGAAAGCCTTGAAAAGGCTACTATTCTCGTGTTTAGCAGTGATGTTGTTTTCTTCGCTACTAAGTACGGAAGCGTATGCGGGAGGACAGAAAAATAATTATGTTTATAAGCTTGGTAAAAGCGGTTCATCAGGTACTTTCTCTAAATTACAAAAAATTAGGTCTGGTCTTTATTTCACAGCATGTGGCAAGGTGACATACGACCTCGAACACATTGTTAATTTCGGAAAATGGGATACGAAGAACTTCAGGTGGAATACTTCCTCTTTTACACTGTCCAATCTTAAGGGCAGAATGACTGGCGGTGTTGCGTTGACAGGAAACTACGAGGGGACAGGAAATAACAAGCTAGATCATAAATACTCTGGTGTTGAACTAAAAAGCGGCACATTCAAATATACGTGGAATCGTACGATGGCTTTAGGTCCAAAAAACAAAAATGCTCACTACGATATAACAACAAAATCAGGCTGGGCAACTCCATCAATCAATTGTAATAACGAAGCAAACGTTGTTTTAGACGTTGGCGGCAGCGCATCATCTCTTGCTTATTTGGATGAGGCAGCAAGTTTTGAAACTTATTCTGACGAAGATATCCCGACTGAATTTACAGAAAAGACAGAGAGCTTATCTGAGGCTATAGGAGACGATTTTGACGGACAAGTTGAACCATTAGGCAAGGATGTCGTTGTCAGTCACTTCGATAATGCAAAAAAAGATACTATCATTCTAACCCAACAAAATGATACTCCTATCAGTGTTAATAATGTAGATGACGAGGACTTTTCTAAAGTTGTGGTAGATGATGTTGCATACGAAATAGGCAATTTTAAAAATGCTGCAGATGAAAAAATGAATGTTGTAAAGTTTGAAAAGGACGGCATTTACATGGCGTTAGTTACAAATCAAACGAATGAAGAAGCTCTTAAACTTGCAGAAGAATTGAAGTGAAAATATTATTCGAGAGAGGTTCTATTTATTTAGAACCTCTCTTTGTGGGGTCCTACCAACAAAACGTGGAAAACATACGCTAAGTATCCCTATGTTCAAGAGTGGGGTTCTTTTTCTAGAAGGGTTACCGCCAACAGGATTAATATTGTCCATTAGATAGCAAGATAAAGATCAGAGTGAAGTAGTAAGTGGAGCAGGAATCTTCGGTAATTTTGTTTATCTTTTGTAACTTTACTACCATTTAAGGTAAGAAAGGCGATATATATTATAGTGTGCCTTCTTATGGTCCTTTTGTTTCTATTGGTTTATGGGAAGTATCCAAGGTTTAGTTATGCAACTTACGGGTGCGTTAGTTGAATAAGGAATTCTTTATATATGGTTTAATATGGTAGCATGGCTGGGGAGGAGGAGTTGAAACTTCACGAAATCCTCATGTCCTGAAATCACTCCATTTAACCGAGTATTTGTGAGAAAATCGTATTAAACTAAGGGAGTTCAAGAAAGTACTAACGCAGCAGTTTTCAATACTTCGGAGGCAAGTTAATTAAAGAACCCTCCAAAAATCATCGTTTTGAGAGGGTTTTACTTTATCTACAAGTTTGTAGAGTTGGAGATTAAATATGTCTCAAACGATTGCTCAAATTCTAAGTCACATAAACAACCGTTTTGATATATTTTCTTAGGGTTGGAAATCCGCATAATCTTGTGATGCTACCTCTATATAAACTTCCCCATACTAAATGAGTAAAAAGTTATTTGGAGTAATATGATTTTTTCTACTGTCAATTAAAGCAATACAGTGAGCCAATCGCTCTATCCCTAGTTTAATTTGACTCTCGTTCACTTGAGAGATGCTTAATCGAACGAGATTTTCCTTTTTATATTCGGGTAAAAACATTCTAGAGGCATCATCAACATAAATATGTTGCTCGTTTAGCATATGAACTACCTGTTTTGCTGTCACATTCTCGGGCAAACTGATGGATAGATAGAATCCTGAAGTCGGTTTAGAAAAATGAGTATTAGCCGGTAGTAATAATTCACATGCTTCTTGAAGAATTTGCATTTTAGTACGGTATACCTCTTTTACTTTTTTGAGATGGCTATTAAACATACCACTTTTTAAATAGATTTCTAGCGCACCTTGAGAAAGTGCTGAACTATTAAAATCTGAACTAAATTTATAACGTAAAAAATTGTTAATCATTAATGTAGGAAGAACGACAGTACCAATCCTTAACCCTGGGAGAAAAATTTTCGAAAAGCTTTTAATATAAATCACTCTCCCAGAAGGATCAAAAGAAAATAAAGGATCTGATTTTGGATTTGGATCAAGGTCTCCTAAAATATCATCCTCCACTATATATACATCGTATTTTTCAGCTAACTCAACGATTTTTTTCTTTACGCTATTCGTGTAACAATGTCCAAGTGGATTGTGAAATCTCGGGATAATATAGAAAAATTTTATATCATTATTTCGAAAAATGTATTCCAGACGATCAAGATCAATCCCTTCCATTGATAATTCAATTCCAAAAGTAGTAGCTTGATGCAGATTGATGGACTCAATGAATCCGAAATAAGTAGGCTGTTCAATTAGAATATTGTTTTTTCCATTTGGAAATGGCATAGAAACTAATAAATTAAGGGCTTGCTGCGAGCCAGATACAACGACTACTCTTTCAGGTTGAGTGAACACCTGTAAATTCTGCATATACTTCACTAACTGTACTCGTAATGAGTAAATCCCTTGTTGATCAGAGTATGTAAAAAGCTCTTCTTTATATAGTTCAATTGCTTGATTCATACAATGTTGAAACTCAACATAAGGCATAATGTTTTTATCTGGACCAGCAGATAAGAAATCAATCACCTCATTTTCATTCGTCGCATCTTGAAATTCATTCACAACATAGTAGCCACTTTTAGGAACAGAATAAATTAAATGCTCTTTTTCTAGTTCGATGTACGCTTTAATAACTGTATTTTTGCTACATGAAAAGTACTCAGATAACTGACGAACAGAAGGGAGTTTACTACCTGCAATGAGCGATCCATCTGCTAGTCGAAGCTTAATTTCTTCCATTATCTTAATATATTTTGAGTTCATATATTGATCCTCCTTTAACTGTACCAGGACAGATAGGTAAAAAAATGGTTTATTTTCATTGTGTGTACCTATTATTATTTTAATTATATCAGAACTATTTTTAAGAAAAGTAGAAAATGGTACAGAGGTGATACAAACTATAAAAATGGGGGTAGGATAAGATGCAGAGAGAAACCAGAGAGAAACTTGGATTATTGTTAGGATTAGTAGGTGTCATTTGTTTTAGCTTAACACTCCCTGCTACAAGTATTGCAGTAGAGTATTTTGGGACTACGATAGTCGGTTTAGGAAGAACAGTCGTTGCTGCTATTTTAGTAGTTGTGGTATTGATCGTTCGAAAAGAAAAACTACCTTCTCCAGGCCAATTCAAAAGTCTACTTATTGTTGCTGTTGGTGCAGTTTTAGGATTTCCTCTCCTCACTTCTTGGGCAATGGAATCCTTACCTGTTTCTCATGGAGCTGTGGAATTAGCCCTGTTACCGTTAGCAACAGCCGGATTTGCTATGTTTAGAGCAGGTGAAATCCCTTCTCTCAAATTCTGGATTTCAAGTATAATCGGCTCTTTAGCTGTCATTATGTATGCACTTCATCTTGGATTCGGTCAATTGCAATTTGCCGATTTAGCTTTACTAGCAGCAGTGATTATACTGGGACTTAGTTACGCAGAAGGGGGGAAATTAGCGAAAGAATTAGGTAGCTGGCAAGTAATTGCTTGGGCAATTATGATCGGTGCTCCATTTTTTATTATTCCAGTTGGGCTAAACCTTACAACTGAAATGCTACATGCCCCTTTACAAGCTTGGGTTAGTTTTATTTATCTCGCAGTGGTTAGTCAATTTCTAGCATATGTTGCTTGGTATAGCGGAATGGCTATGGGCGGAATAGCAAGAGTTAGTCAGATTCAATACTTACAACCATTTTTGATGATTCTATTTGCAACAGTATTTCTAGATGAATCCATCACATTTTTCACTCTTGTAATAGCAGTGATTGTTGTCTTTTCTGTTATTTTAGGCAAAAATGCTCACGTATCAAAAAACGGAGCTGTATCAGAGAAAAACTAACTGCATGTTCAATTGAGATAGGTAACGTATGGCATATAGCTTATAGAACGACCGAATTGTATTAGATGAAGAAGTTGTCATGAATATAGAGGATTGTGGTTAACAAACCGTTATCCTATAGAGAAATTATAAAATTAATGATAAGAAAAGATTCTGAGAGGAGAAAAAACATGTATATTCCTACACATTTTAAAATTAAAGACGAAACGCTTGCCTTCGACATTATAAAGGAACATAGTTTTGCGACTCTTTTTTCTCAACATAATGGAATGCCTTTTGCGACTCATTTACCGTTAATTTTGAACAAGGATAATTCATACTTATATGGACATTTTGCTCGTCCTAATCCTCAGTGGAAAGACATCAAAAATCAAACCGTCTTAGCTATTTTTCATGGTCCGCATTGTTATATCTCCCCATCTTGGTATGAGACGAATAAAGCAGTACCAACATGGAATTATGTGACCGTTCATGTTTACGGAGAAGTCGAACTGCAAGAGGATGAACATGAGTTAATGAGCTCCCTACATGATATGGTATCGAAGTACGAAGCTCCTGACAGTTCATACAGTTTGCAAGATGTTGATGCTGAGTTTCTCGCTGGTATGAACAAGGGAGTTCAAGGATTCAAAATAAAAATTAACAAAATAGAAGGGAAAGCAAAGTTAAGTCAAAACCATCCATTGCAGAGACAAGAGTCAATTGTTAATCAACTGGAACAAATTTCAAATACAGATGAGCAACTGATTTCATTATTAATGAAAGGAAACCTAAAAAAATAACGTTGAATGTTACTGCACTAACAGGAGTGTTGATCCAATAAGGATTAACGCTCTTTTTTTTTGAACTTCTTTTAGATCAATTCGGTGACGGAATATATGAGGTAATAAAAGTTTATGACGGAGAAGTCTTGGATTTGAGTCAATATTTTGGACACAAAAAAGTTAAATCTTAAGCTTTATTTCTTGGCTTGGGACTTTTATATCCTAAGCTGCTGTGAATTCTTTTTCAATACAAAAAGAAGTAATGAATAGAGGAATAAAGAAGCTTTGGGTTTTTCCAATAAATGAATCAGTAGAAAAAGTATATCAAAAGTATGGATTTCAAACAGTTGATAAATTGAAAAATGGACATTCATTTTTAGCTGGGAAAAGTATTAAAGAAATTAGAGTTTAGAAATAGTCTTAAACTAATAGGTGCTTGTATTAAGTAGGTTGTTGGTCACCCTTTTTATTTGAAAGCTATGTTTAACTTGATTGTTGATTTCATTCAAATTAAAAAGCGAATTCGAAATATAAATGGAATACGCTTCTTTTTATGGGCGACGAATAATTAATAATTGGCCCCCGAAAAATCCAAAAACACATTAATTAGCCCTAACAACATATCCAAAATAATAAAAATTATAATAATTGTAATGATACGTTGCAATGTAAGAACATAAACTTCTTTATCTTTATAACGCTTATAAAAAATCCATAAAACAATTCCTCCTGATAAAAAGATTAAATTAAATGCTAAATATACAATCTTAAAAATAGTCAACTTTCAAAAACACCTTCTCTTTTCTTAGCTAAGACAGCTTATTTATTTCATTATAGCTATTACTCTACAAATATTTGCGAAAGCATTGTTATGCTATCATTTTTCTTAATGGAATCGTTGCTTTTGTTTCGGTTATTGGGTGTAAGCAACTTTCCACCGCAAACGTGTGAATACTACGTTCATCTGTATCAAAAGCAAGTGTATCCAAGAAATTAAACCAACCCAAATACGTTGTAAAAAGAAATAATAAAGCCATTGAAAAAATGTTCATCATGTTATTCCGGAATCGAGCCATTTAATCGAATAAAACAATGCATAATCGATAAAAAACACAAAAAGCGAATTGTTTTTGAAATGGTTTCAAGATTAATTAAAGTAATTTTTTCTATATATATGGGGATAATTCAGAGAGGATTCTTTTATGAAGTTTTGTAAGGTGAAAATAAAATTCCCCTGAAAGGATGAAATAAATGAAAGTGGTTACAATTTCAACAGTAGATGAACTTGTAAACGCAGTTGGCAATCAAGCGATTGAAGTAATTCGTGTGAAAGGAAAAATAATTGAAAGTCCTTCGTTAAACTTGTCACCAGGGCAACAATTACTGGGTGAAGGTGATTCAATGATCAAATTTAAGAGAGGTATTGATGGTATTGAGGTAAGTCGGGACAATAAGATTGAAGGATTAACATTTATAGTTGAACCTAGCTGTCGAGCAATTTTAAACAGACCAGATGTAGATTCACTCGGAACATTAAGCTTAAAGAATGTAAAAACAATCGGACAAATTCAACTATTAGCTACTGGTTCTGTACGTTCGGGGCAGGTAATTGCACAAAATGTGGAAGTAATCGAAGCGGATACGAGGGAACTACAGGATCGACCTAAAGGATTTGGTGTATACGTCTTGCAGGGAGCCTTCACATTATGGAATCAACAAACCGATTCGAACGTGACAATTACAGCTCATCTTACTGGTCTGAGGGCAGGAAGTAATGAAAAACCTGTACAAGGAAGTGGCATATTTGTTAGTGGGGCTGGCGATGTAGGCGGTCGACTCGAAGTGGATATGTTAGAAACAGGTGAGATACACTCAAATGGTGGAATTAAACAAGGCACGCCAGATGTCATTTCAGGTGGCGTTTTTGTCGTTTATGGTGCGCATGTGAAAAAGGTTGTGAATCATGGTTCTGTGACGACGTATGGTGTGAATGATATGGTGTTAGATAATTGGGGAATGGTGAACGAATGGATGGCAGAAAAGCGAATTACTTCTCATGGGCCAAGTGGTATTGGTTTTGTAAACTTTAGCGAAATCGGGACGCTGCGTATCCTCAGTGATATCGAAACGTACGGGATCGGTGCTCGGGGGTTTAATTTGTATGATGGAAGCTTAAAATATGCAGAATTTAAACGGATTGTTACTCATGCAAATGCTGCTGTTGGTATTCAAGTCAGTCGACCTCTAGGAACATTAGTCGTGCATGAAGATATTGAAACATTTGGAGGTGAAGGGGAATCCTTAGTAAAGGGAGTCATCACGCAACTATCTGCCGACGGATTAAGTGTCAAAGAAGGCGGTAAAATTGATAAGGTCGAAATTGGCGGCAGAATCGTTACAAATGGGCAAAATGTTCGAAGTCTTCACGTACAAGGTGAAATAAATACAATGACGGTCAAGGGTGGAATATTCTCAAATGGATCTGGATCGAAGGCAGTATTAATTGAAAATGGTATCGTCCCATTAAACGGTATAAAAATATATGAACAATCAGCAAAATAAAGAAAAATTTATCTTAATAATAGTCCTTATTGGAGTTAAGACAAACTATTTGGTAGATCAGCTACTGAGGAGGAAAAAACAATGACAAAATTAAATATCGGAATTATCTTAGGAAGTACACGCCAAGGACGTGTAAGTCCACAAGTAGGAGAATGGGTAAAAGGAATTGCTGACAAACGTGGCGATGCGAATTATGAAATCGTAGATATTGCAGACTTCAATTTACCTTTTGTATTTACAACTAATGGTGAAGAACCAGGATTAAAAGCTTGGTCAGAAAAGCTTACTAATTTAGATGGGTTTGTATTCATTGTGGCAGAATATAATCATAGCATCACAGGTGCATTAAAGAATGCATTAGATTCAGCTCGTGACGAATGGAATAATAAAGCTGCTGGTATTGTAAGCTATGGTTCAACTGGTGGTGCTCGTGCAGCTGAACATTTACGTGGAATTTTAGGAGAATTACTAGTTGCAGATGTTCGTGTACATCCAACATTGTCATTATTTACAGATTTTGAAAATGGAAGTGTTTTTAAACCAGCTGAACACCACCCTAAAAATGTAAATGCTATGCTTGACCAAGTTATCGCCTGGAGCGGTGCATTAAAAACTTTACGATAAAAATCATTCCAAACATTAGTAAATGTGAGGAGGATTATAGCTATCCCTCTTTTTGTGATAGCGTAATAACGGTTTAATGATATGAGTTCAGATCATTTTGGCTTTGTGAAGGCAAAGTGAAATAAAGGAGATATAATAAAACTCAATATTCTACCATGTAATGCACATTTTCTCCACGCCGCCCTTGGAGGCTTTCCCTCCCATATCAACGGGTCATAAAATATGCCCTCTCATTCCTTCGTCATGCCTATCCAAGGGGTGGAGGCCTTACCGGACCTTACTTATACAATTGTCGTCTTCATTGGATTGCGCTATTTGGATTTGGACTTTATGCGACCCCATCAACAGATATATCTGTATCTAATGCTCCTGCTGACAAAGTCGGTGAAGCAGCAGGAGTTTATAAAATGGCAAGCTCACTTGGCAGTGCAATAGGCGTCGCGATTTCTGCAGCTGTTTACGGTGCAATTGCAGCAAATGGAAATCTTGAACCAGCGGCTACAGTAGGTAGTATCGTAAACGTTATATTCGGTGTACTTTCAATATTCTCTACTATCTTTTTGGTGCCAAAAGATGCCGGTAAAACATCTAATGCTCCTGAAAAATTACCAGTTTGAAGCCCTGTTGTAGAATAATTAGTAGTTGGAAATGTAAAACGCCACATTTAGTGGCGTTTTCGAAAATAATAAAAGGAGGAAGAGTTTATGAGAAGTGAATTAATAGAAATGTTAGAATCTCGTAAGGATGAAATTATTGAAATTCGCAGACATCTACACCAAAATCCTGAGCTTTCTTTTAAAGAAGAAAAAACAGCTCAATATATTATTGATTTTTATAAAGGAAAGGACGTAGAAGTTCAATCTAATGTAGGTAATGGATACGGAATTATCGTGACAATTAAAGGTGGAAAGCCTGGAAAAAACATTGGTCTGCGCGCTGATTTTGATGCGCTCCCAATCGTCGAAGAAACGGATGTACCATTTACATCAAAAAATGAAGGCGTTATGCACGCGTGTGGTCATGATGGCCATACAGCCTACTTGTTAGTCTTAGCGGATTGCCTAATTCAATTAAAAGATGAAATTCCAGGTACAATAAAAATTATTCATCAACATGCGGAAGAAGTTCCGCCAGGCGGGGCAAAGAGTATTGTAGAATCCGGCATGCTTGACGATTTAGATAATGTATTTGGAATTCATCTGCTGCCAATGGGCCCAGCAGGAGTTGTTGGTTATCACGCTGGATATTCTTTTAACGGCAGGGCTTATATGAAATTAAAAATTCAAGGTAGAGGTGGACATGGTTCCTCACCACATCTAGCGAATGATGCCATTGTGGCTGGTGCTCATTTTGTTACAGCCGCTCAAACGATTATTAGCCGTCGATTAAGTCCTTTTGATATTGGTGTGATAACGATTGGTTCTTTTGATGGAAAAGGAACATTCAATGTAATTAAAGACAGCGTAGAGCTTGAAGGCGATATCCGTTATATGACTGTTGAAACAAAAGGAACAATTGAAAAAGAAGTTAAACGTCTTGTAAAAGGACTTGAAGAAGAATTTGGTGTAACATGTGATCTAACATATACGAATGATTATCCACCTTTATATAATGATCCTGAAATAACAGAAAAGGTTGCTGAGTTTCTCAAGAATGCAAATGATAAAGATATTAAAGAAGTAAAGGAATTTCCAGCAATGCCACCATCTGAAGACTTTGCTTACTATGCTGAAAAATTCCCTTCCTGCTTCTTTTACATTGCTTGTACACCTAAAGGAGTAGAAAAACCTTATTTTAATCATAATCCTAAATTTGATATCGATGAAGATGCCCTTCTCGTGGCAGCAAAAGCAGTAGGATATGTAGTTTGCGGTTATTATGAGTTAGATTAGGAAAAAGATTAGAATTGTTTGTAAGGTGTGGTATAGATGACCACATGGTTCGGTGTATTAGATAATTCTATTGATAAAAAGCAAAACGAATACCGAGACAAGCTAATAAAGAAGAAAGCGAAAAATCCATAGTATCATTGAGTTTGTGTAACATGAAACTACAAATGGAACATCAATTATCAGGAGCTGATCAGCAGCTCTTTTTCTTATGGAACTAAGGGGCAGGTTAGTAAAAGAAGGAATTTCCATTTTTCACACAAATGAAAAGGTGTCCAATGGTATGATTGAAAAAGAAATTGTACAGAACTTAATTTGTAGGGGGAAATATATTCTTGAAAATGGTTAGAATTATCTTAACAATAGTGGTTATTGTTCTATCAGGTTATAGTCTAATAACTCAAACCTATGAGTTAATGCCGTATTATATGTTGTTCCTTGGGGCACTTACGTTGGTGACAGGATTAGCCGAACTTCAAAAAGACAGAAAAGGATTTTGGGGGTATATGAATATTGCTATCTCTTTATTTATTTTCTTTGCTTCCATACAGGCATGAACTAAACGGGTGCTTTACTTCCATAAGTAAGGATGTCTTTTGTGTCGTATAAGACACAAACTGTGAAATAAAAATGAAAAAGAAAGAGTATCATATTACTCTTCCTTTCTGTCTATTTTATACTTGTCTAACCTTAATGAAATGTCTCTAAGTAAAATGTTTCTTTCCTTTTGAGTTTTGAGGAAGCTGATTAAAAACCAAACAATAAATGCTATTGGAATTAAATAAAATAGTATACCAGAAAGTGCCATAAAGTCTACCCAGTCCATTGTTTCTCTCTCCAATCTTTCTATATTGGTGAATTATAGCATATTTGTTTGATAGATTCTTAAATTGAACGGAATCCCAAACTATCGGAGCTGTCTTTAAGGCGACTTTTTTTTATGCAACTATAGGGGCAGTTTAGTGCAATAAGAAAATCAAAAATTGGGGATAATAACCTTTAATATTGTTAAATGAAAAGGAGATCTCCAATGAAGAGTAAATTTTCTTTTATTATTATTTAAATACTGCTGATAATAAATAATCAGAAATGATTGTTAGACATTACCTAAAAGGTGGAGTGAAAAAGTGGAAAATCATATTGCTTACCTTCTAGAACATTATGGGTACTTCGGAATTATATTTGCTTTAATCGGAGGTATTGTTGGACTTCCTATACCCGACGAGGTTATTCTTACATATATTGGTTACAATGTGTTTCAGGGTAAATTATCTTACTTAATTTCAATAGTAAGTGCCTTTGTAGGAGCAACGGGGGGGATTTCGCTTAGCTACTTCATTGGTTATAAATTTGGGTTGCCTTTATTAGAAAAGTTTGGACCAAAAATTCACATTACGGAACAAAAAATTAATAGAACAAAGAAATTATTCAAGAAATTCGGACCCTTTCTTTTATTATTTGGTTATTTTATTCCTGGGGTACGGCACCTTACAGCGTATATAGCAGCTGTCAATCGCTTCCCTTTTAGAATATTTGTTGTTTACGCCTATACTGGTGCATTAATATGGAGTTTTACTTTTATCACACTAGGAAGAATATTAGGGGAAAATTGGACCAATGTTGAACTATATATGTCAAAATACTGTATTTATTTAATTACGAGTTTATTGGTCCTTTCAATATTCATTTATTTTTTATGGAAGAGAAGAAATCGATTAAGAAGGGGTATTTCATAAAAGTGACGGTTAAGATGGAGGACTTCAATAAAATTATATTTAGAGCTTATAAAACTAACAGGTGCGTTAGTTTAGATCGGAGCTGTCTTTAAGGCGCCTTTTTCTTTATGCAACTAACGGGGCAGTTTAATTGAAGAAGGAAATTTAATATATTAAAAAGAATATACATATTTTGAGCAAATCCTCAAAAGGAAGGAAGTGATATTGGTTGAGTCGTATTAATAAGTTTGATTTCATCAAGGCTTCTATTGAAGACATTGATAAGATAGTTAGTTTGCGGTTAGCACTTTTAAAAGAACTAGGTTAGTTAAAATCTCTTCAGGAGGAACATCTTATGGAGACATCAACAAGAGAGTATTTACATAAAGCACTTTCAAAAAATGAATTTATATCCTATATTGCGGAATCGAATGGGGAAGCCATTAGTATTAGTGGAATGGTTTAATTTCAAAGACCACCATATTTGGAAAATCTTCATGGGGTTGAAGCCTACATTCTTAATATGTACACTATCCCTGAGTATCGTGGAAAAGGTTTGGCAAAACGAATGCTAAAAAAATGTATAGACGAAAGCAGAAATAGTGGTGTTAAACGGATTTGGTTGCACGCCTCTAAATGGAAAACATCTATACAAAAAAATGTGCTTTACGACGAAGGATAGTGAGATGGAGTTGTTTCTTTAATACGTTTTCTTGTTATCGATTAACGGGTGCAATAGTATAAGGTTGCCTGCTGCTTCGGCGGCTTTTTTCCCACTAAAGTGGCAGGATAAATGAAGAAGAAATCTCAATAGAAATACAAGATCACATGGTAATATAGTTTAAAAAGGGCTGTTATTAGACATGAAATTTTTTTTAATTGTTGCAATGGACAAGAATAGAGTAATTGGTAAAGAGAATGACATTCCGTGGAGAATTCCAAAGGATTGGCAGTATGTAAAGAAAACTACAAAGGGACATCCAATCATATTAGGTAGAAAGAACTTTGAGTCAATTGGAAGTGTCTTACCCGACAGAAGGAATATTATTTTGACAAGAGATAAGGCTTTTAATTTTGATGGTTGTGAAATTGCTCATTCAATCAAAAATGTTTTTAAGTTATGTGAAAATGAAGAAGAGATTTTCATTTTTGGAGGGGAACAAATTTATAAAATGTTCTTACCTTATGTAGAAAGGCTGTATATTACAAAAATTCATCATGAATTCGAAGGGGATACATTTTTTCCGGAAATTAATTTTAATGAATGGGAAGAAGTATCTGTAGAAAAAGGGATTACTGATGATGAAAATCCATATATTTACTATTTTCATGTTTATGAAAGAAAAAACATACTAAACTAACAGGCGCGTTTCTTCATTATTGTGTTTAGGAGATAATAGGGTGAATAAAGAAAAAAGAAAAAAGAAAAAAGAAAAAAGAAAGTATTTCTAAAAGGTATACTCGTTGAAATTCGAGATTCAGTCTTGTTTGAAGTAGCTTGGAGAATCTTATTTTTTATTCCAAGAATGATAATACGTTTAATCTATAATTTATTTTAACTTAAGGAAAAAAATAAGTTATTTTCAACTATCGGGTGCTATAGAATGATATAGGTTTTTGTAGCAGCTGTTTATTATTGCAAGTAGAAGGGTTATATGACATTATGTTGACCATATAGTTTATAGGCTGTTAAATAAAGAATGGAATCAAAGATAAAAGTTCTCAATGAAAAAGGGATCTTCCAATCGAAGATCCCTTTTTATACTGCTATTTCACTTAGAGTCACCCAGTCATTATTGGATCATTCCGTCCTCTTGAGCGATTTTTTCTACCTTATTATCGAAAGAGTATTCAAAAAAAACCCATAAATTCATCACCATATATGCTATGAACATTGGTCATCATTTCAATAAAGTCAGGGAATTTTCCATACGTACGATTACAACAATCTTTCTAATCATTATCTTTTAACTAAGGGCTTTACATCTTGCGGAATAGGGGAGACATAGCTTTTCCCTTTTAATCGTTCTTTTAGCTCTGCTTTTGCCTTGTCAATTAATTCTGGATTTTGGAGTACTTCTACTGCAGTTGCCGCAATAACCTTGCCAGCATGAAGCATACCTTTATGGGCAATAGATGTTGATCCGAGTGTAACCCACTGCCAGCTATGCAGAGGGGATCCAAGAACAAAACAAGCTGTTGTGCATTGAGCAGTAGGAACCATCCAACTAACATCCCCCACATCCGAGGAACCTGTTAATGGCGATTGACAGCCCTCAATGGGTTCCAACCAACTTGCCATAGCATCATCTTGACTATCATTAAACGGATTGATTGTACTATTCCTTTCTTGTTCGGTTAAGGTAGCACGGATCTCTTTTGCAAGCTGTTTTTCTTTATCATCGTGTTGTGGAATACCTAATTCTTGAAAATTCTTATACATAACCGAATCTAACACTGTGTTTTGGATAACATTAGAACAGGCTTTATCGAAAACGATTTCTACTTCAGTTCCTGTCATAAGGGCTGCTCCCCTAGCAATATTACAAACTCTTAAGTAAATATCTTGAACTTGTGAAACTTCTGGAGCTCGTAATAAATAAAGAACTTCTGCATCTTGTTGGACAACATTAGGCGATAATCCACCAGAATTCGTTATCGCATAATGAACTCTGGCGTCTTGGATAATATGTTCTCTTAAATAGTTCACGCCAACATTCATAAGTTCTACGGCATCTAAAGCACTACGTCCCAAATGTGGTGATGCTGCTGCATGAGAGCTTTTTCCTTTAAACTTATAATACACTTGGAAATTGGAAAGTGAATCCATCGACATAATTCCGTTAACATCTAGTGGATGCCAACAAAATGCAAAATCAACGTCATCGAATAAACCTTCTCTGACCATGAAGGTTTTGCCTGATCCGCCTTCTTCTCCAGGACATCCATAATAACGAACTGTCCCATTTATATGATTCTCTTCCATATAATTCTTCACTGCAACAGCAGCAGCTAACGATCCAGTACCAAGTAAATTGTGACCACATCCATGGCCATTTTCACCTTGTACAATTGGCTCTTGTTTAGCTGTAGCTGTTTTTTGACTCATACCTGACAACGCATCAAATTCTCCCATGATTGCCACAACAGGTTTACCAGTTCCAAAGCTACCAATAAATGCTGTCTCTATGTTTCCAACACCTTTTTCAACAGAAAAGCCTTCGTTTTCTAACGTGCTGCAAAGCAATTCAGCAGATTGATATTCTTCAAAACGTGTTTCTGCAAAATTCCATATACAGTCACTAACTTCAATGAATTTTTCTTTTTTTTGTTCAATGATTTCTGATAGTCTATTTACATGTGTCATTTTACACGCATTCCTTCCTATATATAATCAATTTAATATGAATGTATATTCGATTTAATATGAAATATTATTTTAAAAGTCGTCTTGCAATAAGATTCAAAAGTTCTACACTTCTTGGTAACACTTCTTCTTGAATATCAAATTTAGGATGGTGGTGTGGTGCAGGAATATCGGTCCCAATAATCATATATGTCCCTTTACCACCATTATCCTGTACTCTTCGAATCATAAAACTTGCATCCTCGCTTCCAGCAGAACCGGATTCCCTACATGCTTTGATTGTTGAAAAACCATCTACATTTCGGGCTTCTTCCATAGCTAGATCGACAAGTTCTTGATCACAATGAATCGTAATTGCTTGTCCTATAATTTCAATTTCATATTCAAGCTCATGCATACCTGCACTATGAGCCACGATATTTCGAACACGTTTCTCCATTTCTGCATTTGTTTCTTCGGTTACGGAACGGGTTTCAATTATCATTTTTGCATGCGCTGGAATAATATTAGCGGCTGTACCACCATTAAGAATACCTACATTTATGCGGGTAGAACCTGAACTAAATCTTGGAATAGCATGAATATTTAATAATGCAGTGGCTGCTCCTAACAATGCATTTTTTCCTTTTTCAGGAGAAGCACCTGCATGAGAAGATACCCCGTGAAAATGAGCTGCCATTTTCGTACTTGCTAAAAAGCCAGAAGACCCACCATGAAATTCTCCTAGAGGGACATCTGTGCCAAGGTGCAGACAATATAAATGATCCACATCATCTAAAATTCCTTTTTGTACAATTGAATAGGCACCGCGTACTCCCTCTTCAGCTGGTTGAAAAATAAGCTTAACCGTTCCTGCAAAGTTCTGGTCCGCTAATTTTTCAGCAAGCCCTAATCCAATTACTGTATGGCCATCGTGTGCACAGGCATGCATATTCCCTTCATATTTGGAACGAAAACCGTTAGTTTGTGGGAAGTGGTCAGAATCAGTACTTTCCGTTACAGGTAATGCATCCATATCAAACCGGAAAGCTACAGTTGGGCCATCTGTTTTTCCTTTTAATATACCGATAACAGCAGTATATCCACCCTCCATTTCTTGGAGAATTTCTGGATTTGCACCGTCTTGTAATGCTCTATTAAATGTTTCTTGTAATACTTCTGTAGGTGGAACTCCACGGCGAGAATCCCCATCTAAAGCATCTTTTCCAAATATCACGTTATATTTCAAAGAAGTTAGTACTTCTACTACTTTTGAAGCAGTTCGAAATTCGGTAAAGCCAACTTCTGGGTGTTGATGAAGATCACGTCTTAAAGAAATAATATCCAATTCTTTCACTCCTAAAGTTATTTGATGAAAATTTAATAATTTTCGACGAGTTTTGGCGTCTAGCCCAAGCAGCCTAGCCCCTCGAGTCGCTGAAGGGGCTATTCAAGGCGCTTGCGATTTTTCAAATTACGGTAATTTCGGGTATACGCCAGGACCAATTGGGAGGCCAAGGAAATACCAAACCACTACCAATAGCGTCCAAATGATAAAGATGATAATCGGATATGGCAATATAAGAGAATAATAAGTTCCTAGTTTTGCATCTTTTCTATACTCTTGTAGGAAACTTAAGAATAGTGGGACAAATGGAGATACAGGTGCTAATGGTAGAACAGATGAATCTGCTACCCTAAAAAGCATTTGGGCGAAGGCAGGATGATAGCCTAATACCATAAACATTGGAACAAAAACCGGAGCTAATATAGACCAAATCGCGGATCCGCTAGCAATAAACATGGAAAGAAGTCCAGATAAGAACATTAACCCAATAAGGACGGGTGCACCATCTATGTTTAGCTGTTCTAAGAGATCTGTGATGGATAATGCCAAAAATTTACCCATATTACTCCAGTTAAAGCAAGCGACAAATTGGGAAAGTGGAAAAACCATAATAATAAATCCGGCCATTCCTTTAATCGGGTCTACTAATAATTCTGGTATATCATTTTGTTTCTTAATTGCTCCCACCTTAACTCCATAAGTAATAGAGACTGTAAAAAAGAAAAGTAAGATGATCGCGACAATACCAGACATAAATGGAGAGGGAAGAATAGCTCCAGTTTCTGGATTTCGTAATAGGGCTCCTTCTGGAACGACTAGAACGACCATAACAGCTATAAAAATCAATGCTGAAATACCTGTAGCCAGGAGTGCTTTGTTTTGTTGCTTCGTTAATTGTTCCAATTTTTTATGCTTACCGCTACCTTCATATTTTCCTAAGCGCGGCTCAACAAATTTATCTGTAATCAAGGCAATGACAACAGTAAGTACGAGAACTGAAGTAGCCATAAAGAACCAGTTATCGGTAACATTAACTGTCAAATTTGCTTTCATACCATTCGCTACTTCCGAACTAATTCCTGATAGCAAGACATCTGTTGTGACGATTAATAAATTGGCAGTGAAACCTGAACCAACCCCAGCAATAGCAGCGAGCAACCCAGCAACAGGGTGCCGTCCCACAGCAAGGAAAATTAAAGCTCCAAGAGGAGGCATAATAACAAGCGCAGCATCAGAAGAGACATGGCTAAAAAATGCAACGAATACAACTAAATAACTCGCGTATTTCCCTGAGACCTTTAACGACATTTTTCGAATCAAAACTTCTAACAAACCGACTTTTTCAGCAAGTCCTACGCCTAGCATTAGGGCTAAAATAGAACCTAGTGGTAAAAAGCCGGAAAAGTTTTTAATCATATTCGGCAGTATCCATTGAATGCCTTCACGGCTTAAGAGATTTTGAACTTCTACTTTCTCTCCACTAATGGGATCCGATGCCGAAACATGGAAAACAGATAAGAGAGCGGTTACAACAAATAAAAAGGCGATCATATAAATAAATAAAATAAATGGATGGGGGATTTTGTTTCCTATTCGCTCTACTTGATTGAAAAATCCACCTTTTTTATGATTTTGCAGATTAGTTGTATCTTTCATTACTTTTTGTTCCATTACATTCTCCTCCTAAACCTTCTTCCATTTGTAGTTTGTGCTTTTTTTGTACCATTTAATTTATAAACTTTTTCTCTAAACCTTCCTTAAGCTAAAATTACCCAAAATGGTCTTTCATCCTTCGTGTACTTCATACATACCTTTCAAATTACTTGTTTTTCATTTAACGAATACTTAACGTTATTTTCGTTAAATGTATTATATAATTAAGAATAATCTATTTCAATAAAATTTTCAGAAAAAAAGGAATCTTTTTTTTCTAGCTTTAGTAATACTTTCTAAACAAACAAAAGGTTTTGAATCTTTTGCATGTATAAGTTCTACCACTCTTGACCTCACGATAGAGAAGTAAACCATATTAAGTAGCACCGTTTATTTATGTCAAACGGCGCTTTACATGTTATTAATATTTGGATCTCATTATTATTCCCTGTTGGGGTTAATTGGTTATTTTGATATAATAAATCTAATAGTATGATGTAGGGGTGAAGTAAACTTGTATAAAATTGGTGTTGTAGGTCCACTTTCATCTTTAAAGAAAATTCGGGATGTTACTAATGAATTTGAGCATGAAATAGATTTCATTGATTTTCCATATGAAGATGCACGAGAGGTAACGGACATTATAAAAAATCACCAAAACGCAGTAAATGGTTGGTTTTTCTCTGGACCAGTTCCTTATAGAATTGCAAAAGAAATGTTAGATTCAGAGGCCAATTTTACGTATTGTCCTCCTGTTGGATCTAGTTTATATAGATGTTTTTTACAAATGTCTGCGGATCAAAAGTATTTTTTCGATAAGATATCCATCGATATGATTCGATTAGAAGACTTTTTTTTGCAAGAGTCGCTACAAGAACTAGGAATTTCCACTGAACATATTTATGTAAAAACATTTGATGAACAATATAATTTTCAAGACATTGTTCAATTTCATCTTCAGTTGTGGAGGGAAGGGGAGGTACAAGGTGTCCTTACCGTTTTACAATCTGTATATGAAGCATTGAAGAAAGAAAATGTTCCTGTCTACAAAATAAATATGACAAAGATGGAAATTAGACAAGCGGTCAAGATTTTAATTGAAAAAGCAAAAAGTACTTATTTCAAGGATAGTCAGATAGGTGTAGAGATTATTGAAATTGATCAGTTTGATCAATTTGTAGACGAGGTTAATATTCGTTACCATCTGCAGCATTTGGAGCTGAAAATTAAACAAACATTGCTTTCATTTTGCGAAAAATTAGATGGATCCCTCATCGAAAATGGAAACGGCCGCTATCAAATATTTAGTTCACGCAAGGCAATTGAACGAGAAATTGGTAGCTTGCAAAGTACTGTTCAACAACTGTCACTTGAGATGGATGTCTCTGTTGCAGTTGGAATTGGTTTTGGTGAGACGGCTGCATCGGCTGAAATCAATGCTCGTAAGGCGATCCGTCATTCGAAGAAGCAAGAAAGTTCCGGCATTGTTGTTATCCAGGAAGATGGTTTAATGATCGAATCTGTAGGTCAAGAAGAACAATTGGCATATACCTCCCGTTCTAATGATAAAGAACTGCTAGATAAATTAAATCAGGCTAACATTAGTGTAAAAACGTATAAAAAGATTGAAGCATTGATTGATCGTATGGGCTGGGACGGCTTCACTTCCTCAGACTTAGCTTCTCATTTATCTATGACCGTTCGAAATGCCCAGAGAATTATGAGTAGTTTAAGTGAAAGCGGTTTAGTGGAGTACAAAGGAGAAGAACTTCAATCGCCTCGGGGAAGACCTCGTAAAATTTATATGTTAAAGAAGTAACACCTCGACATTTTTGATATACAATTTAATTTCCGAGGAAAGTTTTGAGGATTTCTCTTAATTAACTCTCCCTAAGTTAGCGTCACATTGCCATCAAGTTAACAATTTATAATACCCTCAGAACAAAATTTTGGGCTTTCTTGTAACAAAGAAGCTCATTTTATCGTTTTGGGGGTTGTCCTATTTTCTTAGCTTGATGGGCATGTGGTGTACCTCAATAAGCATATAAAAGAATCCTCCAATTCTAAACAGCAGCATATAAGATTCATTATATGAACTTTTGAATGTACGTTCGTTACATTCAAATTAGAGAAAATACCCTTGTTCAACCAAAGGGTCAGGATAGTGCAATAAAGAATTCAATTTATAAAGGAATTTTCACCATTTAAAAAGAATAATTAATTATAGTAATAAACAGAGGGAGAGATGAAATGTTTCCAATATTAGAGACAGAAAGACTAATATTAAGAGAAATAACAAAAGAGGATGCAGAAGGAATTTTTGCTTGTTTTTCTAACGAAAATGTAACACGTTATTATGGACAAGAAACATTAGAGAGTATAGAAGAAGCAGAGAAATTCGTTGATTTCTTTTCAAATAACTACAATGAAAAAAGAGGCATACGCTGGGGGATTGAAAAAAAAGAGACCAAAGGTATAATTGGAACAATTGGTTTTAATGCTTGGTTACCTAAACATAAAAGAGCAGAAATAGGTTACGAAATCCATCCAGAGCAGTGGGGAAAAGGATATGCTTCAGAAGCAGTATCTAGAGTTCTTACATATGGTTTTGATGTTATGAATTTAACTCGTATAGGTGCTGTTGTATTTTTAAACAATGAAGCATCTAATAAGTTACTGACCAATATTGGTTTTCAAAAAGAGGGGGTTTTGAAGAAATATATGTATCAGAATGGTATAGCACACGATACATATGTCTATTCATTACTTAAAAATAATAAGTAAACGTGTTTAGCTAACGGCTTTAAAGGCTGTGACGATCAGCTTTTTTCTTATGCAACGAACGGGGCAGGATTGTTGATTAAAGAGCTATTTTATTATGTTAAAAGTGTTAAAATAAACTATGTAGTGGTTGGTTAAATCGGCTGTATAATCTCTAAAAGAAAGGAATAATATATAATGTTGACTTTCATTTTAGTTGTTCTGATGTTATTTTTAATCCCAGGTCCCGCTGTTTTTTTGACAATATCTCAAACTATTAAAGGTGGAAAAAAGAATGGAATTATCACAGGCTTGGGTATTGCTGTTGGTGACTTAATTCATACTCTTGCGGCAGTTGTTGGACTTTCCGCGATATTAATGACATCTACACTTGCTTTTGGAGTTGTTAAATATTTAGGTTCAGCATACTTAGTTTATTTAGGAATAAGAGCTTTGCTTGAAAAATCAAAGAAAATTGAAAAACCTATTATTAAGAAAGTGAATAATAATCTATCATTTCGTCAGGCTTTGTTAATTGAATTACTAAACCCTAAGACTTCATTATTTTTCTTAGCTTTCTTACCACAGTTTGTAAAAAGTGATGGTTCCCCAGTGACAATTCAGCTTTTAATGCTTGGGTTAACATTTGTACTGATGAGCATAATGTATACCACTCTCTTAGTTTTCCTAACAAGTACAATTGGCAACAAGTTATTAGTTAAATCTAACAGCAGTTCAAATTGGTTTGGGAAAGTCGTAGGTATAGTCTACATTGGTTTGGGAATAAAGTTAGCTCTTCAAACACACGAATAGATAAATATATTTTTATTCGTTAATCAACTAACAGGTGCAATCGTTCTTTAAAGAGCTGTGATGATGATCAGCTCTTTTTCTTATGCAACAAATGGAGCAGGTTAGTTATTTAAAAAATTATGATAAAATAGGGAAAATTTTATTACTCATATCAAAAGAGACTTTTGTTTTCTTAAAGAAACTAAGAAGCACATTTCCTTATAGTCGGTACGCTAATTCCTTTTAATCACCCTTCAAAATATAAAAGACGCATTGGGAAATTATTTACCAATATATTGATTGAGGAAATGTGCTATTGCCGTATAGGCAGTTATTTTATTATTTAGTTTTACGATGGAATGACCTTCATTTTCAAAACAGATAAACTTTACAGGGTGATTTCTTGCCATTAATTTATTTACGATTTGTTCAGATTCTTCAATTGGGACACGTGGGTCATTAGACCCATGAAGTACCATCAGCGGACTGGTAATCCGGTCAGTAAGTTTCAATGGATCAATCAGATCATAAAAGTTTCCGTCCTTTTCAATAGTTCCATATTCAACTTCGCGAAGTTTGCGTCGCCACGGACTGGTTTTTTTAAGAAAAGTTCTGAAACTTGAAATCCCAACGAGATCAATTGCAGCAGACCATAATTCCGGATAGTGAGAGATGGCTGCAAGAACCATAAATCCTCCGTAGCTCCCTCCCATAATGGCAACTCTATTAGGATCAGCGCTTCCTTCTTTCTTTAACCAATCTACTAAAGAAACAAGATCTCTTACGGAGTCCATTCGTTTGCGAACATCATCCAGATGAGTATATGTTTTTCCATATCCTGTACTCCCGCGTACGTTAGGAGTAATTACTGCATAGCCAAGGCTTAGGAAATACTGCAGAACTGGATTGAAAACAGCACGGATTTGGCTTTCAGGACCCCCATGAACATATAGAATAACAGGAATTTTTTCTGATTGGGTATTTGGCTTGAAGTAAAAGGCAGGTATTTGGAGATTGTCAAAAGATTTAAAGGAAATAAGAATGGGCTCAATTAATTTATTTTCCAAAAACTTTGTCTGAAGAGATTGAGTAAGCCGTTCTGTCTTCATTTTCTTTAGGTCAACCTGCCATATATCAGACGGATAGGTCGGCCCATTGAATACATAGGCTAATTTTTGATTGTCGGGTGAAAATGTTAAGCTAGTTATCATCCCCATTGGTGTCATCCATGTATAAAGGGCACTTGATTTTAGATCTAAAAGAATGCCTCTTGAAATACCTCCTTCATTAATTGAAAAAGCTAACTTTGAATGATCTTTACTCATAGCGAGGCCTTCAAAGTCCCACTGTCCTACCTCCAGCCAAGTGATATGTTTTGTTGAAAGATCAATGATCGAGAGCCCAAAAAATTCTCTATCTTGATTTGTTAATAAATAGAGATGATCTCCATCCTTACTGAAATGAGGGTTTTTATAGCTTGCTTCACCCTGATGATCTGTTAACCAATTCATTTCTCCTGTGTCAAGATTCAGTAAACCTAAATCGTTATCCAACTGGGAATTTGTTTTCCGAATCAATAACGAATTACAATCAGGAGACCACATGATGGAGGAATAGAGTCCATCCTTTGACAAAACCATTTGTATTTCTAATGTTTCGATATTTTGAATATAGATATCGAAAAAGGCAGGATGTCGACGATTGCTTGACCAGGCTATCCATTTTCCATCAGGTGAGTGACCCCCATATTCATGTTTATGGTCAGGAGAGTTGGTAAGCGGAATCAGTAGACCATCACTTTTGAGTAAAAACAGTTGTTGCTTCTCATTACCGCAGACATCCATGCCGATGAGAAGGCCGCGTTGTGATGAACTGTTTAAATATTTAACAAAAGTAATTCGTTCATTAGTAAAAGAAATTCGGGTAGGTTCACTTATATCGAAATCCTTTGCCCAAACCTGAGGTAAACCAGAATAATCAGCAATAAAGATTAACTTATTACAATTTGGATCATAAACAGGGTTACTGACAGTTCCAACAGACAAATATGATTTGATGCCAATTTCTTTCATACATTCACTCCTTAAAATGTGCTAGAAAAGAGAGGAATTGAGATAGCCCAAATAATAAAAAGCTCAAAAGGATCTAATTACGTCTCACAACCATTATATTTAGATGCATATATATCATGTACTTTATATCTTGGCTATGAGTGCCGAAAATAGTTGAGAACTAGATTTTAGGGAATGTTTTTAAAAGGTTTTTCCATAAGTAAATCTATAAAAGTAGTGAGCTATTTTAGTCTTTAATCATCAAATCCAGAAGGGAAACCCTCCTAGCATATTTCAAAGGGGGTCACAAAAATTTTATTTTAATTTTTGTGACCCCCTTTGTTTTTTTATCCATAACACGAAATTGGCATGTACTTTTTTGTATTTAGCAAGTTTGTTTTTTAGATTCCTATAACACAGTCGATTGTTATTGAAACCATCGATAAAATTTCCAAATAATGAGCATGAAGATCATGTATCCGAAAAGGGAATAAGAATGATGCCATGCTTCGCTATGAGTAAACAATCCTAAATTCTCCGAAAAAGATTCGGAAATACTTATACAAAGTCCAATCAAAACGATAAACAGTATTCTTGAATATGCAGTCAACGCTTTTGCGATCCATAAAAAGAGCGTAGTAAAGATTGGCATAATCAATAATGTAAAAGCGACATTGATTGTAAATGTATCTGGGAATGGTCTTGCCGGAAAGGAATACATTTGTTTACCTACAAACAGTAAGTCTAAATACGTTCCGATGAAACTAGAGAAAATTATTGTGGCTACAAAAGCCCGATGGTTACTCATCTTCTGCTTCTTCTCGGAGTAGGACGTTTTTTTTTGCCAGAATGGCAAGTTCAATTTTTTCAAGCGTTGTGCAGTATTCATCATAAATCTCCCCATCTATATTTTCTCCCTTATCGATTAAGTACTCCATGATGTGCCAGTCTTCAAACCAGTCTTTGCTTTCCTCCTCTTCATGATTAAGATCTTTCCATGTGTATATTAATCGAGGACTGTATAAGCGATCCGCACCTTTTCTTAATTGGCACTTTTTTGTTCGACGTTTATAAAATGCACGGGAGAATGATTCGTTTACATCATTAAACAAATGCGGCCAGTAGTCTTTTCGCGAACCGGTATGTGGATGATCATGAGCCCAATCTACTACTCCTGATAAGATGTTCTCACGGCTAAACAGCAGTGAGTATAATCGCTTGCCCAGCAATATTCGCTCATGAAGGGAGGTGAAATGCTTCATTGTATTCCCAACTAGTAATGTTTCTTGTTTGGTCTCATCTTTATAGAATGGAAAAAGAATGTGATTAAAGCGAAAAAAATCATAAAGTTTGAATCCAATACTATTTAGTACTGTCTTTTTAAAATGGGCATTTTGAATGACCCTTTTTTCTAAATAGCTTTGTTCATTAATAACAGTGGCAATGGCTAACATATACTGGTCGCCTGTTCTCCAAAAATGGTTCCATAATGTTTCCATAAACGTTGATACATTGAAAAAAGGTAGAAGATGAAACAGTCTTTTTGATCTTTTGACACTTTGTTCATACAACAAAAATTGTGGGTACACATCTTGGAAGATTAACCAGTTCCCTCGTTCCAAAAAAGAAAAGAAGATAAGTTGATCTTTTTCCGACAATAGTCTTGTATATAAATCCCCTTTTAAATCCGTCATATTCCAACCGCCATTACGCGATACCATATGTCCAAGTAGTGCCCAGTGTATTTCTGGGTAACGGAGGTAAAACTGAAAATAGGCATGCGTTCGAGTCACATTATTATTGTTGTGTTGTCTTGTTCGTTCTTTTATTTCATGTATTAACATTGTCTCTTCTCCCGTTAACTCCCCCGTTTTAACAGAAGTCTGTTTTTTACCTTTTTTCTTTAATTCATCTTTTACATCTAAAAGAGAGTACGGAAACGTCTTGGAAAATCCGTTCCATTTCCTTTTCCGATCGTTGTGATGCATCCTTCTTCCTCCCATTAACTTGAATGTTCTTCTTTTTTAGGCCAAATAGGTTATCGTAATAACCAACAGGTGATCAAATTCTTCAATCTATTTATGAGAAATCAATCTTTTAAACTTCTAGTAAGGATTTTTAAAGGTATTTTAACAGTGTAGCTATCATCAGTTTATTACGAACGTGAGGAACAAATGATGATCGTTTTTTCGTACAAGAGGTAGCGCGCACATTTTAATGTTATCTGTACTAAGAAAATCATAAGTATTTAAAGTATTCTAAGAAGACAAAATTGAGTGAAAAGTTTCTTTCAATATTGAGGGAGGATAGTTAAAGAGTGCTGTTTGATCTTTGTTCAACAATTGAACCATTTTATTGAATAAGATCTGCATAAATATCCCCTTACGCAGCCATTTAGGTGCGCTTGAGAGGCGTAAACGTTGATTTATCAATGGTGTATAAACGAAGATGTTTTGTAAACCTCACATGAATAACGTATACAAGGTATTTTTCTTTCATATCGCATGATAAAATGGTGTAAAAGGGAAATATTGGTGTGGTTAGGCATGTTTTTACAGCTATAAATACCATTTCTATCATTCTTTTCTTTTTGCTACTGTTATTTTTCATTTCTCTTGGTTCATTTATACGATCAAGAGTAACAAACCAAACTAACAGAACTCTAATACAAATTAAATAAAAGTTAGATAAAATGAATGAATTACGGAAAAACAACAGAAGAATTAGAACTTACGATAATGTGAATTATGTTAAACTAGGATATTCTATAAAGAACAATGAATATATTACAGATGATAAAGGAAGTCGAATACAGGATGTATAAAATCGGACTAGTCGGTCTAAAAACTTCTATAGAACGGATATTAGACTTGGCAGAAGAATATAAACATGAGTTGGAATTCATCTCTTTTCCCTATGTAAATACCGAAGAGGTAGAGGGAATTGTAAAAGAACATAATTCTCACGTACATGCATGGCTTTTTTCTGGTCCACTTCCCTATGAAATTGCGACAAAAACACTAGGTACAGATAAAATAATGGTCCATGTTCCTGCTACGGAATCAGGTTTTTATAAATCTTTTTTAGAGATGATCTACGAACAGGGGAAAATTATTGAGCATCTAAGTATTGATACTATGTCCTCAAATAATATTAGCGAAGAAGCTTTGTCACAGTTGAATATAAAAACCCAAAAGATTTATACGAAAGTGTTTGAGTTAGATGTTGATACGAATGAATTGGTACATTTTCACTTAAATTTATGGAATAAGGGAAGGACAGAAGGCGCTTTTTCTTGTTTTCCGTCTGTGTGTGAAGCTTTAAGGGAATACGGAATTCCAGCCTATCGGATGACGATGAGTAAGATGGAAGTGCGACAAACGCTTCGGATTCTTTCTGAAAAAGTAAAGGCTTCCTACTTTAAAGACACACAAATCGGAGTTGAAATCATTGAAGTTGAATATTTTAACAGAGTGGCAGAGGAAATGAAAACTCCTTATCATTTACAGTACTTGGAGCTCCGGCTAAAAGAAATGCTAATTCAACTTGGTGAAAAAATAAATGGTTCCTTTTCAGAGAAAGGGAATGGAAGATACATGATTTTTAGTTCGCGCGGCGCAATTGAACGAGAAATTATTATGCTCGAAGATACCATTCAAAAATTGGCTTTTGAAGCAGATACAACAGTTGCTGTTGGAATTGGCTTTGGCGAGACTGCCTATTCGGCGGAAATCAATGCTTTTCGTGCTATTCAACATTCAAAGGATATGAAGAAGCGTGAAATTGTGATTATTCAAGATGATGGCAAAATTATTGAATCACCAGGCAAAAAGAAAGAACTACAATATGATACCCGTACCCACAATAAACTCCTTATAGAAAAGTTAAAAAAGGGTAATATAAGTGTTAAAACGTATAAGAAGATATCGGCTCTCGTTCAAAGAATGGGCTGGAGTGATTTTACTACTAAGGACTTAGCGACATATCTTGAGATGACAGAGCGCAATGTTCGGCGTATTGTTGCGGATATGTGCGAGGTTGACTTGGCACAATGCGTTGGTGAAGAGGCTAACGCCACCCGTGGAAGGCCGAGTAAAATTTATCGATTATTATAAATTGTAAGCACCCATAATTTGGGTGCTTATTTTTTTTGTACTTCAATTTAGCATATTAAAGCGTTGAAAGGGAAAAATTAACTATTGGATTCAGTCAGAAAAAATAGTTTAGAATTTTCAAAAAAATATTGAAATAAAGCTTATGAAATATTATACTCCATTTAAGGAATTTCTTCCTTAAACTATCCGAAAATAGATATTGTTATGTAAATTGAATGAAAAAGGAGTTGTAGTGGATGTCTCAAACGATAATGATTCATGATTTAATCGAGGCTGTTAAAGATGAAGTGATTGGGTGGCGAAGATATTTACATAAGTATCCGGAGCTATCTTTTCAGGAAGAAAAAACAGCACAATTTGTTTATGAAACGCTACAAACTTTTGGTAATTTGGAAATTTCACGTCCGACAAAAACGAGTATAATGGCTCGTTTAATTGGCCAACAGCCTGGGAAGGTTATTGCACTGCGGGCAGATATGGATGCGCTTCCAATTGAAGAAGAGAATGATTTTGACTTTGTATCACAGAATTCAGGCGTGATGCATGCTTGCGGACATGACGGGCATACGGCGATGCTGCTTGGCACGGCAAAGATTCTTACCCAGTTAAAGAATCAAATTAAAGGGGAGGTTCGCTTTTTATTTCAACATGCTGAGGAACTGCCGCCCGGTGGAGCACAAGAGATGGTGAAAGCAGGTGTGCTTGAAGGAGTAGATATGGTCATTGGCACCCATCTCTTGTCGACTCTACCTTTAGGAAAAATTGGTTTGGGTTACGGTCCGATTATGGCTGGAGCTGATACTTTTGCAATTACCGTGGTGGGTAAAGGGGGGCACGCCTCACAGCCTGAACTTACGGTTGATCCCATTGCAATTGGAACTCAGGTTGTATCAAATCTCCAGCACATTGTTTCGAGGTATCATGATGCTCAGGAAGCTCTAGTGATTTCAGTGACTCAGTTCCATGCGGGAAGTGCGATTAATGTTATTCCAAGTAGTGTAAGCATTGGAGGTTCCGTTCGAAGCTTTAATCCGGAACTGAGGGAAAAGATTCCAACCTTTATCGAACGCATTGTAAAAGGAATTACTGAGGCACATGGGGCTACTTATGAATTCGATTATCAGTTCGGTTATGCTCCGACCATTAATGATGAAGAAGTTACCCGATTGATGGACGAAACGGTCTGTGAAGTATTTGGTGAAGAAAGTCGAGAGATTTCAAAGCCAATTATGGGAAGTGAAGACTTCTCTGCTTTTCAAAAAGTAGTTCCGGGATCTTATATTGTAATAGGAGCTCGTAATGAAGAAAAAGGGATTATATATCCTCACCATCATCCCAAATTTACTTTCGATGAACAGGCTTTACAATATGGGGTGAAGTTATTTGTTCACGGGACTTTTAAAATGTTAAATCTAACATACTAGGGGGTTAAGAGTATGAAAAAAATATATTGGCTCGGAATTATCCCGTTTCTTGGCTTTATTGTAGGCGCTTTGTTTACTAATAAAGTGACTCCCTATGTTCTAGGAATGCCATTTTTTCACTTTTGGATTGTACTCTGGTCTGTGCTAACCACAGGTATTATGGGGATTATATATCTACTAGATCCTGCTAATCAGAAGGGAGATTCAAGATGAATATTGCCGTGTTTTTCATCCTGTTTTTTTTCGTCATTTCTGTTTTGATTGGTATCCAGGCTAAAAAAGGGAAAGAAATGAACTTAGAACAATGGTCAGTTGGGGGACGTGGAATGGGAACCCTATTGATTTTCCTCTTGTCCGCAGGTGAAATGTATACGACCTTTACATTTTTAGGTGCAAGTGGATCGGCTTATGGGGAAGGAGGCTCCATCTTTAGTATCGTATCATACGGCTGTCTGGCTACAGTCATCTCCTACTGGACATTTCCTGCTATCTGGAGGTATGCAAAGAAACACCAATTAGTTTCCCAATCAGATTTTTTTGTAAAAAAATATCAAAGTCCTTATCTTGGTGTGCTTGTTGCTGTAATAGGTGTTATAGCTTGTACTTGCTACTTAGTCCTGCAATTGAAGGGGTTAGGATATATCGTTTCTGCAACATCCTATGGGGCCATTTCATCTACAGCTGCCATTTGGGTTGGAGCAATTGGTGTAACCATTTTTGTAATGGTTTCAGGTATTCACGGTTCTGCTAGGACAGCTATCTTGAAGGATATTCTGATTCTAGGCATTGTCATATTTTTGGGAGTTTATTTCCCTCTTCATTATTATGGCGGTCTTCAACCTATGTATGAGGCCATTGAAAATGCAAAGCCGAACTATACCATACTTCCGGATCAAGGAATGAGCGTTTCGTGGTATATATCGACCGTTATATTAAGCTCTATTGGATTTTATATGTGGCCGCACGGGTTTTCTCCTATTTATGCTGCCTCTAGCGAAAAAGCTTTACGAAAAAATGCAATCCTAATGCCAATGTACCAATTGATTTTGTTGTTTGCCTTTTTTGTCGGATTTGCAGCTATCTTACAGACGCCTGGATTAAAAGGCGCGGAAGCCGATCTTATCTTGCTGCAACTTTCTAAACAGGATTTTGATCCATGGTTTGTGGGCTTAATTGGTGGCACGGGCGTGTTAGCCGCTTTAGTACCAAGTTCGATGTTGTTGATGTCAATATCAACATCTCTGGCAAAAAATGTATATAGCGTATTCACTCCATCAGCAACGGAAAATCAGATTGCAAAACTGGTAAAATTCTTGGTTCCCCTTATTTCTCTCGTAGGGATTTACTTAACCTTTAAAGGTGGAAATTCCCTCTTTAGTCTCGCTTTAATCGCCTATAATTTTATCACACAACTTGCTCCTGCCTTTTTCGCAAGTTTGATGAGAAAGAATTTTGTAACCAAACATGGAGCATTCGCCGGGATTATAACAGGAGGCGTGCTAGTTTCTATTATGGAACTAGGGAACATAAAAATTGGTCAACTGTTTCCTTATCTTCCTCAAGCAATTAAAGACTTGAATGTAGGAATTATCGCCCTATTTGTTAATATCGTAGTTTTAGTGGGTGTCAGTGTGATGACAAAAAACATTACTAATACTCATAAGGATAATGATGTTTTAGAGACAACAACAGTAGAGCACAAGGTTCTAATACAAAAAGAATCTAACAGATAACACAACATGTATAGTAACTAATCCAAGAGTAATTCACTTCTAAAAAGATTATGTAAATACGAATGCCCTCCAGTTAAACGATCTGGAGGGCATTTTTTATTATGTAGACCGACAAAGAAATGTACTTTTTTTATTGTCAAAAATTCAAAGTTGATCCAGTGCTTGGTTATTCAACGAAGCTCCATTTTTGATTAAGATAAAAGGGCACATTGAGAAATTGATCATCAATGAGAGAAGGTAATTTCAGTTCTTTTAGATCGCTTACTGCTGAAATAAGTAAGAAGATTATCTAACAAGGAAATAAACCGGTCTGAATATGACCGGTTTGTTACATTTAGATTACTCTGTTTTAGCGCTCTGATCTTTATTTCTTTTATTTCCTTTACTGTTGTCCCCACTAACAGGAACTTGTCCGTGTAATTGCGGTGAATTTTGATTACGGCTGCCTTTATTAAATTTTTTTGTCATATCTCACATCTCCTTTCTTATTTCAAATACAGTTTGTCCGTTTTTGGTGAACTTATGTTTTCTCATGAAAAGAACATCCATAGAATCTAATCCTTTACAATTTTTAATAAATTATTTTAAAAAAATTAATACCATCTTTACTTTAATTTGCTAAATTTGATTTGTGGCTTGGATAGGCACTATTTAACAAGTTAATCGAGAAGTACATACATAGTCTATTTCGATTTTGCAGAGAAGGTGAGTTTGGCTTCAAAATAAGTGATGGGACTTAGTTCAGAATGAAGCTGATGAGTGAGAAATTTTAAAAAATAGAGGACTAAGTCTTCAAGGAAAATAAAGGAGGACATTATGGAAAACATACCGTTAAATAGACGCACCTTTTTAACACGTATTGGAACAGGAGCTACTGCTCTTGCAGTGGCCACTTCTGGTTTAGGTATTTTAAGCGAGACAGTTAATGCGGAAACCGACAGCCTTTTACATGTAAAACCGAAGAAAAAGGGCTTTAAGTTTACTCCGATTGAAACTACAAATAAGGACGAACTCGTTCTTCCAAAAGGATTTAAATATGACGTTGTAGCCGCTTATGGCGATGTAATCAATGGTAAAGGTGACACATTTGGTTTTAATAATGATTTCACCCTTTACTTTCCTATTCAAAATTCCAATGAAAGAGGATTATTATGGGTAAACCACGAATATACAAACCCTCTTTACGTGGAAGGAGAAAAAGTAAATGGCAAGTATGCTCCTACACAAATTGAAAAGCTTCTTTATAACCAGGGCGGTTCCATTATTGAAGTGTACTATGACAAGAAAGTGAATAAATGGAAAATGGATGCTGCTTCCACTTATGCCCGACGAGTAACGGGATTAACATCTTTTGCACTTACTGGGCCGGCCAAAGGAACAAAAGTGGTAAACGGCGCAACAAGTGTTCAGGGAACATTCGCTAACTGTTCTGGTGGAAAAACATTATGGAATACGGTTTTATCCTGTGAAGAGAACTTCGAAGAAACCGCTAATAATGCCGGATTAAACCAAACACATTACGGCTGGGTAATCGAAGTTGACCCGTTCAATCCAAATTTTGCGGTTCGCAAACATACCGCTCTTGGACGTTTCAACCATGAAAATGCTTCAATGGGACTTGCCAAAGACCAACGTGTCGTCGTTTATATGGGAGACGATAAAAAAGATGCTTGTGTCTATAAATTTGTAAGTAAGGATAAATATGTACCTGCATTAGGAAAGGCAAATTCCCGTCTTCTTGAGGAAGGGAATTTATATGTAGCGGACTTTAAAAAAGGAAGATGGATAGCTCTGACAATTGAGGCCGTACAAAAGGCGGCGGCTGGCAAACCGGAACTATTGGAAAAGTTCCAAACGCAAGGTGATGTTGTTACTAACTGTCACGAAGCAGCCCTCCTTCTTGGCGGAACACCGACTGACCGACCGGAGGATGTGGAAATTTCACCATTTGATAGCTCGATCTTTATTGCACATACGAATAATGATAAGCACGGAAACTTACATGGACACATTACACGTTTTATCGAAAAAAAAGGTGACCATGGAGCAACTGAGTTTGAATATGAAATTTTCGCAGCTGGCGGACGTCAAAGCGGATTCAGCGCACCAGACAACTTAACTTTTGACAGCAACGCGAATTTATGGACCGTAACGGATATTTCATCGAGTAGCTTAAATCAAGGTGCATGGACAAGCTTTGGCAATAACGGAATGTTTGTCATTCCTACCGTTGGTCGAGATAAAGGGATTGCCTGGCAGTTTGCAGCCGCTCCAATGGAGGCTGAATTAACCGGACCTTGTTTCACTCCAAATGAAAAGACACTATTCTTGTCTGTTCAGCACCCTGGTGAAGAAACGGAAGATATCAATAATCCTACAAGTACATGGCCGCATCGTAAAGGTGAAAAGATGCCTCGTCCGGCAGTCGTGGCTATTACAGGATTTAAATTTTAAGGAGGAAACACGATGTTGCAAAATATTGGGATACCTGGATTGGTTTTGATTTTGGTCATTGCTCTCATCATATTTGGTCCATCTAAGTTGCCCGAAATTGGACGTGCTTTCGGTAGCACATTGAGAGAATTTAAAAACTCTACTAAGGATTTAATTTCATCAGACGAGAAAGAAGAAAAGACGCAATCTAAGTAATTTTTAAGAAGATGTAAGCAATAAGCTTACATCTTCCTCTTGCATTTAAGAAAGGAGGGGCTGTATGACTAATCAAGAAATGCTTATGGTTGAGCACCTTGAGGAACTCAGGAAACGGATCATCAATACTTTGATTGCTTTTCTGGTTTTTTTAATTGGATCATTCATTTTTGTGAACGACATTTACACATGGCTTATTCGTGATCTCGGCCATAAGTTAGCTGTATTGGGGCCAAGTGAAATCCTCTGGGTATATTTTATGATTTCTGGCGTGATTGCGATTGCTCTTACGATTCCAATTGCCGCCTATCAAACATGGCTATTTGTAAAACCGGCACTTTCTGAAAATGAACGAAAAACGACACTAGCGTACATTCCTGGACTGTTTATCCTTTTTATTGCCGGTTTATCATTCGGATATTTTGTCGTGTATCCAACCGTTCTGGGTTTTTTACTATCTTTGTCTGAAGGTCAATTTGAAACGATGTTTACGTCTGAAAAATATTTTAAATTTATGATTAACTTGACACTGCCGTTTGGATTTTTATTCGAAATTCCGCTGGTTGTCATGTTCCTCACCTCTCTTGGTGTCGTTAATCCTATGATTCTTTCAAAAGCGCGAAAGATAGCTTACTTTTTGCTTGTCGTTGTAGCCATTTTAATTACACCACCAGATTTCATGTCAGATATATTAGTTACCGTGCCTCTTTTAATTTTATACGAGTTTAGTGTGACATTGTCAAAAATCGTCTACCGGAAAAAACTCAAACAGCAATCAGATAACGTCATTGAAATGAGGAAAACGTCTTAAATAAAAACGAACTTCTGTTTATAAGGAGTTCGTTTTTTATTATGTAAATTGGGGTAACCATTCTATGCTCACCAAGCTAAGTGAGGAATTCCTATGCGAGAAATATAGGACATATTATCCGTTGAGTGATTATATATCAATAAAATTTTTCTGGATATTCATTCACCTGTTCGTAAAAGTATACTTTTACGAAATTTTTTTGATTGTTACTTCTTTAAAATAGGCTGTGTTAAACAATGCCTGTGATTTTTCTTCTTCAGCTAGGGCAGATTAGATGAAGAAGCCGACCATTAAAGGTCGGCTTTTTTCATTCTATTTTTAACAACAGGCGCCATATCCGTAACCGCCGCCGTAACCGCCGCCGTAACCGCCGCCGTATCCACCAACAAAGCTAGCTCCAACAATGATTAAGAGTATAAACAAAACGACTATAAAGGCGAAACCTCCACCAAATCCAAAACCGTCGTCACACCTTGATTCACAACCTGACATATAGACATCTCCTTATTAGTTTTTAAGGAGGAAATTAATTAAATGGGTAATATCACCTTATGCTCTAATCAGGGAAATGACACAAGTTCATTGGATAAAATGTTGAAGGTACCTCTTATTGGGATTAAAGGTTCGTTAGTTCAATAACACCTATGAATATAATCAAACTTTTTAATGAAATTTCTTTACCAATTAATATGTAAAGAAACCATTCTGAGAAGTCTTTTTTCAAAATGGTTTCTTTTTATTAAACGTAAAATGAAGGCACGCACATATTTCTGACAAAACTCTATTTCAAAGCTAAACAAAACGTTCCAAAAATCCTTAACCATAGAACTTCCTTTATCAATTTTACCAAAATTATAGGTACTAAATAAAGTTCGATAATTTTTAATAAAGATTGATAATTTGTAAAAAAGTTTGATAAAAATTCTATTTTGATAATGCAACTTCGTTTTTTTCAGGATCCACTTTAGCATTTCTTCTTGAATAAAAAATGACCCACCTTGGTCCGCATTAGTTAAGAGGCGTGGTGGGTTCTTTTATCTTAATAATAATTCCTTTTATACTATTCAAGAAAACACTACAGTAAATGGAATAATAAAAATCGATATTACTTAAAAAATAGATTCATTACTTATTTTTTAGAATAATCTTCATGATAAGCGGGAAGTGTTACTGTAATAGTTGTTCCCTTATTCGAAACACTATTTATATTAAGTGTACCTTTCATCGTTTGGATTGTCTTAACAGCTAACATTGATCCTAACCCTGTACCTTTTTCTTTGCAACTGTAATAAGGTTCACCAAAACGGTTTATTTGTTCTTTGTTCATTCCTATTCCATTGTCACTTATTTCGATAATTATGTCGAAATTATTTTTATAGGAAACAATACTAAGTTCCCCGCCGTTTGGCATAGCCTCTATACCATTTTTAATCAGGTTTATGAAGCATTGCTTGAAATGTTGAATATTCCCACGCGTAATGCCTGGAGTTAACTGTTCTGATATATTAACTAAATTCATGTTAGCTAATGGTTTTATCATTTCAATTACATATCCTATTTCACGGTTTATTAAGATATTATCCACTTTTTCGATTGCAGGTTTTGCAAATGCTAAGTATTCACTAATAATTGATTCTGCACTATTAAGTTCTCTAACAACATGTTCTATATATTGTTCTTTTACTTCTTGAGAGAGATCAGAAGCCTTTAGCAGTTGAACAAACCCTTTCACAACTGTTAAAGGATTTCTAATTTCATGTGAAATACTAGCTGCAAGTTGACTAACTATCTCCATCTTTTCAAGTCTCACCATTTGTGTTCGGATTAAAATTGCATCTTTTAAAATTTCCATGATATATACAGCCAAAACGATAATAAAAGGAGGGAGGATGATAAAGTAAAATACATACGCCTCCGTTATTCGAAAATAATCAGACATAACGAGTGAAATAAAGCTGGTTAGTATTCCTAGAAACAAAATTAATAGTATGGAGCTATTTAGCTTATTTTTTCTATTAAAATTTTTGAATTTGGAAGAAAATAGAGCCGTTATAATAAATATAACGATATATACAATTAACGTAAGTAAATTGAAACCATAAAAAGCAAATCTAAAAGTTAATATTATGACTAACAGAGCAGCCCCTACAGGCCAACCACCATAAAGTGTCCCTATAATAAAAGGGATTTGCCTGAAATCATGGACACAATATTCATCTATATAAATAGGAAACTTCATACATAATATAATAGGAATGCTCATGCATGTAGTAATGAGGGTCTTGCTATACTGACTTAACCTTTTGCCATGATCTAATAAAATGGAATAAATCAAAATACTTACTAAGATATAAAAGAGATTATCTAATATGTTTTGATTAATATAAATAAAATTCATTGGATTCTCCTGAAAAATTAACAACTAGGTCTATTATACAGGAATAACATTAAAAAGGAGGATTTTAATATGGTAATTGTTAATTGACAAGAACGACGTTTAAATATAAAGAAAGACTTGTTTAGAAACGCCATCCAGTTACTTCATTAAAGGGCGCTTTAATGAAAAAAGAAAACAGAAATGATCAAACTATAAAGAATGATTTAAGCTGATTGTACTACTAGGGTTAATGGCATTATTATTACTATTAATTTAAATTCGAAAAGGTAAGTAAGTTTATTTTCATCTTCAACTAAAAACAGGGCGTTGATTCGGTAGAATTAACGTCTTTTATTTTTGTTTTATTAATGGTACTTGGATTTAATTATTTCATTACAGTAGATACTATCTTTTATACTTATGTTTTAATGTTTTACGAATTTTATGTAGTCAAATAATGATAAAAAGTATATAATCACATTAATATTTGTACCTATAAATATTATATATAATAATAAATTTAATAGGATGGTATAAAAACGGAGGGTTTATAATGAAGTTTCCACATGATTTTTTATTTGGAGCGACTTCTGCTTCTTATCAAATAGAAGGAGCATGGAATGAAGATGGTAAAGGTATAACGAATTGGGATGTCTTTTCAAAGATTCCAGGGAAAACGTATGGGGGTACTAACGGTGATGTAGCCATAGACCATTATCATCGATACAAAGAAGATATAAAATTAATGGCAGAGATGGGACTTGAATCGTACCGTTTTTCCATTTCATGGGCACGTATTTTGCCAACAGGAGACGGAGAAGTCAATGAAAAAGGCTTGGAATTTTATAATAATGTTATTAATGAATGTTTAAAATATGGTATTGTTCCATTTGTTACGCTGTATCATTGGGATTTGCCTCTGACGCTTGAAGAAGATGGAGGATGGACGAATAAGAGAACAGCTGAGGCCTTCGTCAAGTATGCAGGAATTTGTTTTCGGGCATTTGGAGACCGCGTCAAACATTGGATTACGTTTAATGAAACGGTTATGTTCTGCGGATTAGGCTATTTAAAAGGAGCTCACCCGCCTGGTATCCAAAACGATGAGTATAAATACTTTCAAGCGACACATTACGTGTTTTATGCACATGCAAAAGCTGTAGAAGTCTATAAAGAACTAAAATCTTACGGCGAGGTTGGTATTACCCATGTTTTCTTACCAGCTTACAGCGTAGATGATAAACATGAGAATGTATTAGCTGCTAGACATGCTAATGAATATGAAACTTTTTGGTATTATGACCCAATTTTAAAAGGTGAATATCCGTCTTATGTGGTTGAGCAATTAAAGGAGAAAGGCTGGACGCCAAGTTGGACAGAAGAAGAATTAGATACGTTAAAAAGAAATGCTGGAAAAAATGATTTTATTGGACTTAATTATTATCAGCCCATTCGAGTAGAAAAAAATCACGAGGCTGACTCATCCATGGCACATTCAAGAGAAACATCTACTCTAGCTCCAGGCAACCCGTCTTTCGATGGCTTTTATCGGACCGTAAAGATGGAAGATAAAACATATACAAAATGGGGGTGGGAAATCTCACCTCAAGGGTTTTTAGACGGGCTGCATATGTTAAAAGAGCGTTATGGTGATATTAAAATGTATGTAACAGAAAACGGACTTGGTGATGAGGATCCGATTATTGAAGGCGAAATAGTAGATGTTCCTCGTATTAAATATATTGAGGAACATTTAAAAGTGATAAAGCGTGCAATCAAAGAAGGCATTCATTTAAAAGGGTATTACGCATGGTCTGTCATTGATCTATTAAGCTGGTTAAATGGGTATAAAAAGCAATACGGATTTATTTACGTGGATCATCATGATCATTTAAACCGAAAGAAAAAGCTGTCGTTTCATTGGTATAAGCATATTATTGAGACGAGAGGAGAAGAGCTGTAAGTAAAAAGAAAACCTCTTGATTTTAATCAAGAGGTTTTGTGTATAATAGAAGCAGTAAATGATTGAGGACGATTAATAGGGAGATAATATGGCTGTAAAATATAAAGAAATTGCTGATCGATTAGAATGTGAAATACAGGAAGGTAAGTTTGATAAAACAAAAAAGTTGCCGACAGAAGAAGAACTGATAAAAAAATTTGAAGTGAGCCGAAATACGATTCGAAAAGCAATTAATCAGCTGGTCAATCGTGGCTATATCTATCAGGTGCAAGGCAGCGGCATGTTTTTACGGGAAGAATCTGTAACAGATTATATTAATTTAGGCAGTCTCAGAGGATTAACAAAAGATTTGACTTCAAAAACAATTGAGACGAAAATTCTGGCTTTACATGTGCTAGAAGCTGATGAAGTAAACGCAAAACAAATGCGATGTGAAGTAGGAACAAAACTTTATTATATCAAGCGGCTACGAATTGTAGATAAAGAACCTTTTTCAATTGAAATAAGTTACTTTAAAAAAGATATTGTGCCATATTTAAATGAAGATATTGCAGCGAGTTCTATTTACAGTTACCTTATAGAGGACTTAAAATTAAACATTGGTTTTGCTGACAAAGTAATTAACTGCGAAAAAATCGATGAAGCAAGTGCGATAGTGCTGCAAGTTAATCCGCTAGATCCAGCATTGATTATTGAAAATACAGTATGCTTATCTAACGGAACCATCTTTGAATTATCTAAATCAGTATTCCATTATCAAAAAGCAAAAATCTTAAATCGAACCAATTTTAAATAAAATAAGATTGAACCGGTAAAGACTTCTGTTCTTAATTGGAATTGAACAGTGTAGCTTTTACCCTTCCTAAATGTGTTAGTGACTTATGTAAATAATCCAAGTGATTTTTTGTTATTGATGTTACTGATAATATATCTAATTAAAAAATATTATTAATCTAAGAGGCGATACTTTGACAAAGTATCGTCTCCTTATATACGATTGCACAATGATTTGGTCTTATTTAACCCGGCCCCAATTACTTAATAATGATTTCTGGACAGACTTCCCTACGAAAGAGGAAGTTTGTCCTGTTTTTTAACAATGAACAAATTTAACAGATGCCTTAGCTGAAAATCCGGAGCTGTCTTTAAGGCAGCTTTTTTTTATTCAACTATTGAGGGAGGTTAGTTAATCAAAAGGAAAGTTATTAGACATAATTTTTTGAAAATTATTGATGGTCATATTAGTAGGTATTATACTAATTACTAATCGCTAAACGGAAATGGGCAAAATTATCAAGGCAAAACAATGGAGAAAAGAGCTAATGTAGATTACGCATGGTATTACATAAAATAAGGTCCGTCAGTAATGAAAGGTAAATCGCTGCGATAGAAGTAATAGCATTCCGTAAATTATCTTTTTTACCTCTTGAAAAATAATTGAAATAACAATTTAATTAGGAAGAAAAAAGTTCTTCGGAAAGGAAGACAGAATAATGTCTGAAGCATTAAAAAGTATAGAAAATCAACCAGATTGGATACAAACATATATTGATTCTCCAGAAAAACAACAACAGTTATATCGACGTACGTTGCTGATTGTTGTTATATCACAAATATTCGGGGGGGCAGGTCTTGCAGCTGGTGTAACCGTCGGAGCACTTCTTGCACAAGACATGCTGGGTACAGAGAGTATGGTAGGGGTTCCGACTGCATTGTTCACATTAGGTTCTGCAGGAGCAGCGCTGATTGTAGGGCAACTCTCCCAACGTTTTGGACGCCGTTCTGGACTCGCAACCGGTTTCTTGGCTGGTGGTCTTGGCGCGGTCGGGGTAGTAATTTCCGCATTAATTAACAGCATTCCACTTTTATTTGTTTCACTGCTAATCTATGGTGCTGGATCGGCTACAAACTTACAAGCACGCTATGCCGGTACAGACTTGGCAAGTTCTAAACAGCGGGCAACAGCTATCAGTATTGCTATGGTATCAACCACATTAGGTGCTGTTGCAGGCCCCAATTTGGTAAATATAATGGGCGAATTGGCTTGGTCAATCGGTGTTCCTTCTTTGGCTGGTCCATTTATTCTTGCGGCTGTAGCTTACATCCTTGCTGGCTTGGTGTTATTAGCTTTACTTCGTCCAGACCCTTTCATTGTGGCAAAAGCAATGGCAGATGTTCAGAAAACACACAATGCCGTACTTTCAAACAAGGATTCAAATGCACCGACGATAAACAAGCGAGGAATTGTTGCCGGAGCTACAGTAATGACCTTAACTAATTTTTTAATGATTGCAATTATGACAATGACACCTATACATATGGGACATCATGGACATGATTTGAAAGAGGTAGGGGTAGTAATTGGTTTTCACATAGCAGCGATGTTTCTGCCTTCTTTAGTAACTGGATTCTTAGTAGATAAAATTGGACGAACTGCAGTGGTTATCGCTTCTGGTGCCACTCTGCTCGCTGCTTGTATACTTGCTTCCAGTGGACCAGCTGATTCCATGCTGGTGCTCAACACCTCACTTGTTTTACTTGGGCTTGGCTGGAACTTCGGTTTGATTAGTGGTACAGCGCTGATAGTTGATTCAACTCACCCTTCCACTCGCGCAAAGACGCAAGGATCTGTCGATGTTTTGATTGCTTTGTCAGGAGCAGCGGGCGGTGCACTATCTGGCATGGTTGTAGCTCATTACAGCTATGCAACACTCTCATTTGCCGGAGCTATCCTTTCACTACTGCTTATTCCAGTTGTCATTTGGTCCCTTAGAGGTAAAGAATGATGGACTTTTAAAGTTAAGAAGTATGGAAAATGCACAAAATTATTCATTCAATTGAATATGTGATTTGACCAATCTTTTTTCAAATCGTGCTCTTTCTATTTGTATTTGCGGAAAAAAAGATTGATAACTTATATTGAAGTTTGATAAAAACAGCTTGTTAGATTTTGGAAATCTAGCTAGCTGTTTTTATTTGGAATATATAAATGTAGAATGAAGTGCGAAAGAATATTTTTATTTACCTAAAGGGCCGTAGAAACTCATTTAGGAAAGTAGGTAGCGTATGGATTTCTTTCAATTTATTATTTTGCTTTGCTATTACATTGCATAATATAGAAGAGGCTCTTTAGGTCGCTTAAATGGCCACAGCAGGTGAATTTCATTTTGCTGTGATTATCATTACTAAAAAATAATTGAAGCTTAGGGGGCACGAGGAACTTTTGATCAATCTTTATTTCAAAGCTACACATCCCGAGGAGACCCCCAGTTATTAATTATTTTTTTTGATTTTAATTACTGGATATTTCATATTCGTTTAAAAATTCAATAATTCCATCTACCAACCCAGATGATAATGGTAGTTCAGGATTTGTATAGGTTGCTAGATTTCTCTCTCGATCTACAGGTGCTTCTTTCAATACATGATTCATCTTCTCGAGTATAAGTAATTCAGAATCTCCTTTTGCCTTGTGTAGCGCTTCTGCATTAGTGGACGCCACTTGAATATCTCTATTACCGTTTACAATTAGAACAGGGATAGTTAGCTCTTTTACTAATTCTATCGGATTATATTGAATCCAAGAAATCATGTAAGGTTGAACAGAAGGACGGAATACACTTTGCAAGTCTGCACTTACAGTCTTAACTTGTTTACCTTGTTTTAGTTTTGTTAATATATCTTTAGACTCTGTTAATAACTTCGGTGTCAGCTGCTCTTCAAGCTGTTTAAGAAGTACTTGGTCAATAGGTTCGCCTGCTCCAGCTAATGAAATGAATGTGTCTGTCTCTGTTTTCTTTGCAGCTGCCATTCCAATTAATGAACCTTCACTATGACCGATGATGCCAACTTTAGAAAAACGGCTATCCTTTTTAGCAAATTGAACCCATGCAGCTGCATCTTCAATATATTGTTCGAATCTCAGTTCCTCTTCTTTTCCTGCCAAATTCATATTTTCCCCGACTCCGCGCTTATCATACCTAATACTTGCGATACCTTTTTCTGCAAGACTTTCTGCTAACATTTTCAAACTATTATTTTTCCCAGGAAGTGCAATGGAGTTCCCATCTTTATCAGTTGGACCCGAACCCGCAATTATAATCATCACAGGAAAAGGACCTTCATCTTTTGGTGTTTCTAAAAGTCCATACATGGTTCCTTTCTCCAAGTCGGCCTTCACAACTTCACCTGATCTTTTTTCCTCAACTTTTTCATCAGATTTCTTGAGCAATTCAAAAGGAAACTCTTGCCCTTGCTGAACAAATGTTCCTGAAATCTTCTCCTGATCTACTTTCCCATCAAACGTTATTTGCTGATTTTGAATTTTCATATCAAAAAACAAGTCTGATTTATTTAACTTTACATTTGTTAAGGGGAATTTGTTCAATCCTTGTACAGGAATACTTATCGTTCCATCTTTCTTCGTGAAATGAACAATAATCGGGAGAGGCTGATTTGGAATCATTATTTCTCCTTCCCACGTACCTTCAATAGCTTTCAACGAATTCTTTTCCACCTGTTCTACCTCCTTAGTACTGCACCCTAGCAATAATACTAAAGCACTTACAATGATACACATAATCGAAAACAGTCTTTTCATAAGAGCCCCTTTCCAGCCTATAGATAATAGGAACAGAAGATATTTTTTTAGAAGTTAGTGTTCCAGTACTTTATAACTCGAATAAAGCCTAATACAGTGCGATCAAATTTATTGTTTGATTCAGTCACTCATTCCTTAACAAGTCGGATTAGTCTTCTTCCAGTTGATACAACTACATTTTAACATTTAATTTCAATAATTTTCCTTATAATAAAAATTATTCTTCCGCTAAACTGTAAACTTTTAGTTGTGGTAGCAAATAATGAAATAACTGGTGCTTTACTTCAATAAGGGAGTTGGTTTGGTAACGGGGCAGATTATTTGAAGAAGAACTATATAAATAAAAGGGGTTTTTTAGAAGTTAAGAAAGTATAATTTGTTTATTTAATGATGATATAGATATAATGGAACAATTATCAAATATTCCGAAAGTGAGTTGATTTTGTATGGATACTCAAGTAACTACGAAATTTAAAATACTCAAACCAGTTAATGAGGTATTTGAAGCCATAGTAGACCCTGAAAAAATGTCTAATTATTGGTTTTCATCGGGAACTGGAAGAGTGGAACAAGGCAAGACGATTACTTGGAGATATGATGAATACAATGCTGAAGGGGTTATCAATGTATTGGAAGTCGAGGAAGATAAAAAAATTGTTTTCTCGTGGGGAGGATATGGTCAAGAAACGGTTGTTACAATTACACTAAAAGAGTTGGATAATACGAGTACAATTATTGAAGTAAACGAATTGGGTTTTAAAGAAGATGACCCCGAGATAATAAACAAAATGATAGGACAAAAAGAGGGTTGGGTATATATGTTAACTTGTTTAAAGGGTTATTTGGAAAATGGTATTAGTAATTTGAGAGCATCATTAATCCATTAGTTAAATAATTCTTGTGGAACTAACAGGTGCGACTGTAAAAAAATATAGAAGGAGATCCTATATCATGACTGTACAAGTAAAGCTTAAAGATATTATTGAAGAAATGGAAATACAGTTTGAAGAGTCTCAATCATTTCTAAATATTAATACGGGTGAAATTTTTTTTGTAACTTCTAATGATTTGAGAGCTGCTGAAGATGATGAACCATTCGATCATTTACCTGATTGGCAACAAGAAAATTTAAGGGTTGCTAATGATGTTGTTGAAAACTTTGAGAATTATATAGAGTTACCAACTAAATATGATGTCCATGAATATGAAATGATGGAAGACTTCTGCCTAACTGTTAGTGATCTACGAAAGCAAAATTCTTTATTATTAGAAATTAAGGGAAAGGGTGCCTTTAGAAAATTCAAGGACAAAATAATAGATTTTGAAATCGAAGATCAATGGTATTCATATCGTGACGAGCGTTTTAAACAAATTGCTAAAAAATGGTGTCAAGATAATAACGTCAACTATATTGAATAGATAAGACAAAGTACTTTCAATAAGCGTGAATGAGACTAACTAGCAAGAATCATTTTAAGAAAAAAAAAATCATCAAACCTTTAGTTTGATGATTCAGTTTGTAGACAAAAGGGGTCCAGAATGTTTTAATTCTGGACCCCTTTTGAAATTCCCTTTGAATTTTGATCAAGATTAAGAGATTGGGCCTCTACGAGCCCACTTTATTAAGCCATTATTGGACCTTGCCATGTCCAATTGCAATCTTCTTTAAATTCATGGCAGCGAATGTAAGCATCGCCTGCATCGACAATTTTTTAAGTCCCCTTAAAGTAGTCCAACGCATACCATGCTTTTCTTTTGCATCTGCGAATACACGCTCTATTGTTTCTTTGCGTTTCGCATATATAGGTTTTACATCCTTGTGGTGACGCAGATGATCTGCTTCTTCCATATAATTTTGCCAGATATGGCGTGTCACCACTTTTTGATGGTCTTTGCTTACTGTACACTGTGATAAAAATGAGCATGTCGCACAAGTGTGTTTGGGTGATTTGTACTCGCGATAGCCCTCTTTATTTGTTGTTGAGTACTTTAAAATCTCGCCCGATGGGCAGAGATAACAATTAAAATGTTCATCGTAAACATAGTCATGCTTGCGAAAGAACCCTTCTTTTGTTCGTGGACGTGTATAGGGTAAAGCTGGTGTGATTTCTTTCCCAAAAAGGTAGCTTGTAATGGCTGGTGTTTTGTAAGCTGCATCTGCGGCAACAGCTTCAGGTTTTCCAACTTTCTCAATCACTTGTTCAACAAGAGGCTCTAAGATATGACTATCATGCGTATTTCCTGGTGTTACAATCGTCCCCAGTACAAAACCGTTGCGGTCTGCAGCCGCATGAAATGAATAGGCAAACTGTTTTGTTCGTTCATCTTTTACATAGTAGCCACTCTCAGGGTCAGTTGAACTTTCTTTAATTTCTTTGGTTTCTTCTTTATCAAATTTATCCAGTGGAAAAGGCTTCTTTCCATTGTTTTCACGATCTTGATTTATTTCTTCTTGAAGGCGTCCTTGATATGCTCGTGTTTCCTTACGAACGATTTTCTTTTCGAATTTCCGCTTATTCGCACTGGCTTTCACATGTGTTGAATCAACGAATACGTGCTCTGCACTAATTAACTATCTTTCTGAGGCTGTCATTAAGATACGATAAAAAATCTGTTCAAACAGGTCTGTATCTTTAAAGCGACGCTCATAATTTTTCCCGAACGTTGAGAAGTGAGGTACTTTATCATGGAAACCGTAACCTAAAAACCAACGGTAAGCCATATTCGTTTCAACTTCTTCAATCGTTTTACGCATCGAACGAATACCGAAGGTATATTGAATGAATGTCAATTTAACTAAAATAACTGGATCAATACTTGGGCGGCCTATCTCTGAATACATCTCTTTCACCAAGTCATAAATGAAAGTGAAGTCAATGGCCCCCTCAATTTTACGAACCAAATGGTTCGCTGGCACCAGTTGATCCAAAGTAATCATTTCAAGTTGATCTCGCTGAATAGAATTATGTTTCGAAAGCATCGTCATCACCTCAAGTTTTAATACTCCTATATTAAAACAAAAAAGACTGTAGGAAAAAGTGTTTATTTCTAATTGTTAAAACAAAGTTGATTGGAACGGAAGGTGCGAGACTCCTGCGGGAAAAGCGTGTCCAAGGGAGACCCCACAGGCGCAAAGGCGCCGAGGAGGCTCCCTGACCGCCCGCGGAAAGCGAGTGCCTGCAGTGGAAATCAACTTTCGAATTTTTACACCCCCTCAAAAAAACTGTAGACAAACTCGATTTTCATCGAGTTTGTCTACAGTCTGAATCATCAAACCTTTAGTTTGATGATTTTTTTACTTGTTCGGAAGTATTAGAAGCATTTAATAAAACTACCCCTCCAATTATTAATACTAAGCCACCTAATGTAATGATGCTAAATGGTTCTCGCCATAACAGTACACCAATTAACGCTGTTATAGCTGTTCCTATTCCTGACCAAATAGCATAAGCTAAACTTAACGGAATTGTTTTAAGACATAATGATAAGCAATAAAATGCTAAACCAAAACCAAGAATAACTCCAATTGAAGGGAATAAATTTGTGAATCCTTCCGACAATTTAAGCATTGTCGTGCCGAATATTTCGCTGATAATTGATATTCCTAAAGCGATATAACCTTTCATACAATTACCTCCGATTCTCTAAAGGTTAATGAGCGCCACCACTTGAGAGTTTCAAAACAACAACTCCACCAATGATTAGGACTAAACCAAGAAATTTTTTCAGATTAAAACTTTCTTTATAAACGATAACACCCACTAATGCGGTTAAAGCTGTGCCTATACCTGACCAAATAGCATAAGCCGTACCAAGTGGAATTGTTTTAAGAGATAAAGACAAGCAATAAAAGGCTATACCCATTCCAATTATTACTCCAATGGAAGGGAACAACTTTTTAAATCCGTTTGATACTTTTAACATTGAACTACCAAATACTTCACTAATGATGGCTATTCCCAAAATTACATATGGATTCAAGGTGAACTCCTCCTATTTTGTCATATTTATTAATTGCTGGATTACTTCCTTATTCATTTTGTCATCTAACGGTGCTATATTAAACAGTTCTGAGTAATAAATGCCATCTATTGCTAACCGAATAATAGTTGCTGTTATAGGATTTATATTATCCTGTTCGACTTTGTTTTGCATATACTGATAACTTTTGGACATACTTTCTGATAAACTAGGATTCAACATAGAAGCAGCAATTATTCCTATATTTAACTCGGCATTGTGGTCCAAGTCCTCTTTGGTTGTTTCAATTAAAGCACGACACCATTTCCCTTTTTCTAATGGGTCTTTCTTAGCATGTTCTTCAAATAACATAGTGAATTCTTCAAAAATATATTGTGTTAACCCTAGCAATAATGCTTCTTTATTTGGGTAGTGATATAATAAGCCACCTTTACTTATTCCAGCTTGTTTTGCCACAGCATCTAAAGTCAAATCATTAAAATCATTTTGAATAATGAATTCTTTTGCAGATTTCAAGATAAGATTACGTTTCATTTTAGCTTTCGATTCCAAATAGTATCAATCCTTTTTAAAACCGTCCAGACGGTTTTTTTAAAATAATATCGTCCAAACGGTTTTTTTGTCAAGTACATACAATAACTCTTATTCAACTAAACCAGCCAATAGTTTGTTAATATTTTCCAATAAACACTTAACATATTTCATGCGATGCTTAATTTGTGCATACCAAATAATTTTCAAAGGTTCTGTGAAGTTTTGGGCTATTTTTTACTTGGTGTAGAAAAGAAAAAGATTTCGGAAACTTCTGATAAAATTGTTGACCGATGGGGAAGAGGCGTTATCTTAGTCATCTTTTTATGCACTTTTCCGTCGGTAAGTACAAATGATATGAATTGGCTTTTGATACTTTATTTATTTTTATTATATGCTTTCAGTCTATTCTTGAGTGGAAGTACCTGAAGAACTCAAAATAATATGTCACCACCCTTATTTTTCTAATATTAGGTGTAATTATTATGTATAATATTGAATATTTTTTTCAATTATTGGGCTGAAGTTAGGTTGCTTAATAGATAGAAGGTTGTGAAATATTGTACTTAAAGTAACAGGTGCTTTACTTCAATAAGGGAGATGCTTAGGCAGGTTTTTTCTTATGGAGGTAAGGCGGCAGCACTCCAATGAATAAAAATGAGATTTGAGCGTAAAAAGACCCTTGGTATGGTAAAAGTGTCCTGAGGCTGGCCAGCCTCAGGACACTTTTATCAAAACCAGGAGACCTAGCATGAATTATACCCAAAATAAGAAAATCGCTCATGAAAAATTTCTTCATGATATTGGTACTCGTATTGTAAAAGTCGTTCCCTTTCCGAGTTCACCTTTAACAGATATAGTCCCATCATGCATATCAATAATCTTTTTCACAATCGATAAACCTAAACCACTCCCACTTTTTGAGCGTTCCCTTGCCTGGTCTGCTTTATAGAATCGTTCGAATATGTGAAGCTGGTCTTTATCTGAAATGCCAATTCCAGTATCAGAAATCTTTATGACTGCTTGATCATCAATCTGTTGTAATCGAATAGTAATTGTTCCATGATAGTGGGTGAATTTGATACTATTGTGTATTAAATTTGTCCATACTTGGCTCATTAAATCCTCATCTATAAAGACCGAAATCTTTTCTAATGATACATCCATTACTAATTCTTTTTGCATCCAATTCGGTTCGCAAGCCAAAATAATTGTTCGAATTTGTTGATCTAGTCGATAGCTTTTTTTTTCAAACGGATGATGCTTGGATTCAAGGGATGTAAGCTTCAGAAGATTATCACTTAATTTAGATAATCTCCGGCTCTCTGTCTCAATAATATGGAGGTAATGATTTCGTTCTTCTATTGTCAGCTTATTAAATTGAAGCGCTTGGGCAAATCCTACAATGGAAGTAAGAGGCGACTGTATTTCATGTGAGACATTAGAGATGAATTCCTGCCGCATTTCTTCCATTTGTTTCAATTGTTTGGCCATGTGATTGAAGTGGTTAATGATTTCGGTTATTTCGCCGTTTCTCTTATCCATTTTAAAATCCAAATGGACATTATAATCGCCATTGGCAATTTTCCTTAAGGCATCAATGATCTCCAGGTAAAAATTTACGCGTTTATTGTGATTTATAGCATGCATAAGATAACCAATGAATATCATAATGGCGATGCTAGTCATGATTGTTGCTAGATATTGAACAAAATCGGATAGTCTTAAAGGCAATAGCTGAATGATATAGTAACCAGCCGAAAAACAAAACGACATAAACGCCAGAAAAAACAGTCCGCCAAGTATTGGTTTGAAAAATCGATTGGCCGTCAACTTGTTATCTCCAAACGGTAACCTAATCCCCAAATCGTTCGAATCCGAAATGGGAATTCCAATTCTGGAAACCGTTCTCTCACTCTTTTAATATGAACATCGACAGTTCGTTCATCACCTTCATAATCATAGCCCCAAATATCTTCAATAAGTTCTTCCCTAGAGAAAGTTTTTCCAGGATAACTTGCTAGTTTAAATAACACTTCAAACTCTTTTAAAGGAATCGTATATTCCAGGTCTTTAAATGACATTTCATGTGTGTTGCGATTCATCTTTAATTCACCTATCTTTAATGTTTGAGAAATAGTGATTTTATACCGTTTTAATAATGCTTTTATTCTAAGGACTAATTCGATTGGCTCAAATGGTTTTACAAGATAATCATCTGCCCCAAGACCAAATCCCTTTACTTTCTGTGTTGTTTCTCCTTTTGCCGTCAGCATTAAAATGGGGATATCACTAAATTCCCGTATCTCTTTGCATAATTGCCATCCATCCATGTTAGGCATCATTATATCAATAACTGCTAAATCGATTTTTACCTTCTCCATTAAGTTCAATGCTTGTAGCCCATCTGAGGCTTCATATAGATCAAACCCTTCTTTTCTTAACAAGAGTTGTATAAGTTCGCGAATATGGGCATCATCATCGACAATTAATATTTTTGTCATCCTTCTTCTTTCCTTTCGATGAATTAGGCTAGTTCAAGTTTGTTTAACTGCTGTTCAGCAAATTCGCGATATAATGAGTGCGTATTATATAGTTCTTTATGTGTTCCGCTGCCTGTTATTTTCCCTTTTTCTAGGAAGATGATTTGATCTGAATTAATGACAGTCGATAGGCGGTGAGCAATTACTATTGTTGTTCTGCCTTTCATTAAATCATTTAACGCCTGTTGAACAACATGTTCCGATTTGCTGTCTAGGCTTGAGGTAGCTTCATCAAGCATTAATATTTTTGGGTTTCTTAAAAATGCACGAGCAATCGCAATTCTTTGTCTTTGACCGCCTGATAATTTCATACCTCGTTCACCAACCTCAGTATCATATCCGTTTGGAAGTTCAGAAATAAACTGATCGGCATACGCCATTTTAGCTACTTGATTTAATTCTTCATCTGTTATATCCCGATCTATTCCATAACAAATATTATCTCTAATTGTACCTGATACAATAGGACTTTCTTGCGAAACATAACCAATCTGGCTTCTCCATGAAAGGAGTGTGAAATCATTTATGGATTTCCCACCTATGGAGATAGAGCCTTGCTGTGGTTTATAGAAACGCTCAAATAATGAGAAAAGAGTCGTTTTTCCGCTGCCACTTGGGCCGACAATTGCAGTGACTTTACCTGCTTCAACGGTAAAGCTTATATCTTTAAGTACCTGTTCTCCATTATTATAACTATAGTTTAGATGATCCACGGTGATTGATTGATTGATATTTTGAACTTGCTGATTCGCGTCTTCTTCCTCTTCTGAATCCAAAATGGAAATTATACGCTCTGTTGCACCCGTAGCTTTTTGGAATTGTGTAAAGAAACCTGCTAATTGAGCCATTGGCATGATAATTTGGAAAAGGTACATAATGAATGCAACTAAAGCTCCAGCTGACAGAGCTCCTGAAGAAACACGCATTCCCCCATAACCTAAAATTAGGACAAGTAATGCCATCATGACTAAACTCATTAGTGGGCCAATTAAAGCTTGTATTTTTGCTTCTTTTAATCCGAATTGAAATAATTTGGTAATCCCTTTATTTCCATTTTGATATTCAAATGTTTCTGCATTGGATGCTTTAACTAGACGGATTTCGGTTAGCACCTGTTGGAGAATTGAGGTGAAACTTGCTGTCTCATCCTGCATCCCCTTTGATATTTGATGCATTTTTTTGCCAAGCGGCATTAATATTAAAACAGAGAGTGGGATTGCAATGAGCATCAACAATGTCATTTTCCAATCCAGTACAAATAACACAATCATGGAGCCTACAATGGAAATGATTCCTGTAACGAAATTAGATAGGTGTTCCGAAATTAATCCTTTCACTACAGTTGTATCATTTGTCATTCGACTAACTGTTTCTCCTGATTGATGTTCATCAAAATAATTCACGGGTAATACAAGTAATTTTCTCCATAGTTGATCTCGAATACCCGCTACTACAGATTGCCCGATCCGATTTAATAAATAGATGGAAAATCCACTAGCCAATGCTTGAACAATAATTGCAAGAACGAGAAGTGTGATCCGTTCAGTGCTTAGTGAGCTAATTGAAAAATCATTAATAAGATTCTTTGTGAATAACGGGACTAATAATCCTACACCTGTTGTACTTAAGCTTAATACTAAAGCAATCCCTATCATTAGTTTAGAAGGCTTTGTTTGTTGAACTAATCGAATAAACTGGCGCCATCCTTTTTGCTTTTTTACTTCTGACATATTTATTTACATCCTTTCTTAATCCTTTTTACAAGAGGAAGTATACAAAGAAGTTATGAATTGAATATGAACTTCTAAGTTAATTATTCTATTTAGTGGTTTTTTCGAAATAACTGGTAACATGACTTTGTTTTGCTAGTTAATCTACCAAAAAAGCAAACATAGGGATGCCGTAGCTAAAATCCGTGCATGAATGATTTGTTAAATAAGTGATACTTCATATTAGATGAAGCCGTTGAACAAATCATAAATCAACTTTAATGTTTACCAAAGCCTTTTGTATAAAATATACAGGAGTTTGCCCTAATCCAGATGACCTTTATATGAATGAAATAGATAGGACATAATAGATATCATAGGATTTAGATATTTTAGTAAGGGTTACATATAGAAAAGTATGGAATTATCAAGAGGGCATAATTTTTGACCAAGGATCTTTAACAGTGATACGCTTACTTTTAGATATTACGTATTCAAAATCAAGGAGGAACACAAAATGACACAATCCAAACAACAAAAAATCACCCTGGCAAACCGACCAAAAGGAATGCCTTCGAAAGAAGATTTTAACTTTGTGGAGAGTGATGTTCCCACACCAAAAGAAGATCAAATATTATTACGGACGCTTTATTTATCTGTCGATCCATACATGCGTGGAAGAATGCAAGATACTAAATCATATATAGCTCCATTTGAATTGAATAAGGTCATCACTGGAGGCGTTGTAGCCGAAGTGGTAGAATCCAATTCGAATTCCTTCAAACAAGGAGATGTTGTTGTTGGGAATATCGACTGGGCAGAGTATACGGTGGTCAATGAAAAAGAAATCCGAGTGATTGATCCTAAAGTTGCCCCTGTCACAACTCATTTAGGGATTCTCGGGATGACTGGTTTAACAGCTTACTTTGGTTTGCTCGATATCGGAAAACCTCAAGAAGGTGAAACAGTCGTGGTTTCTGGAGCAGCTGGGGCTGTTGGTTCAGTAGTTGGACAGATTGCTAAAATCAAAGGTGCTAAGGTAGTAGGCATTGCTGGCTCAGATGAAAAACTTGAGTATTTAACAAAAGAGCTTGGCTTCGATGGAGCTGTTAATTATAAAAAAGATAGCTTTGCGACAGATTTAAAAAACGCTGTTCCTAACGGAGTCGATGTTTATTTCGATAATGTTGGCGGTGAGGTAACGGATGCTGTTTTCACACTTTTAAATACAAATGCTCGTATTCCATTATGCGGAGCGATTTCCTCTTATAATGCAGAAGGAAAAGATTTAGGGCCGCGTCTGCAATCGGCGATGATCAAAACGAGTGCACTTATGAAAGGTTTCACAGTTGGTAATTATGCCGAAAGATTCCAAGAAGGTGCGACAGATTTAGGGGAATGGCTACAGCAAGGAAAATTGAAGTATGAAGAAACCATTATTGAAGGGTTTGAAAATACCCCTGATGCATTTCTAGGTTTATTTAAAGGAACGAATCTGGGTAAACAACTTGTAAAAGTTGCAGAACCTAAATACGCTACGCTCTAAGCATGGGAACCTAGTAGAGGGTAACATTGGTGTGACATAGTCTTTAAAACAGTATTGAAAAAAGAGTAAATAATTAAGGGTATATAATAAGCGGCCTTTTTTCGATATTCAATCGGGGGAAGGCCGTTTCCCTTTTCCTAGATACGAGAAAGATTAACGTATATTCCTCTTCCTTTAAGGTATCTTTTGTTGTTAATGAAGGATATTAAAAGAAGCTCTAGATTAAGCCATCAAGATAACGGTTGAATAGCGTCAAAAGAGAAGATAGGGAGCGAATTATTTAATGAAAGGAAAAGTGAAATGGGCAAAAATAAACAAAGAGTATCTTCAAAGTCTCCGAAATTAGAAGCGATACATACGACATTTAAACAGGCTTTTGAAATAAAAAAGAATCCATTTCCGTGGATAAAGGCATTGAGTGCAGGAATTGCTGCTGCATTACCTGTATTCATAGGATTATTATTTGGGAATTTTGAGTACGGTTTACTGGCAGGAATTGGTGGATTCTCTTATTTATACGTGTTTAACCAACCGTATGAGCAAAGAGCTAAAAAGATTTTCTTTGTAATGTGGGGCCTTTCTTTATCTGTTGTCTTAGGAACCCTTTTGGCCCCATATCAGCTAGGGACAGCTATAGTGATGGGGATTATTGGGGCATGTGTATTTTTCATTTTTGGTGCTTTAAATATCACTGGTCCTTCGGCAATATTTTTCGTTTTGAGTTTTGCGCTTGCTACAGGTATGCCTATTGATCAATCACTTGCGCCGTTACGTGGAGGGCTTGTTTTATTAGGTGGGGCATTATCTTGGATAATCTGTATGTTAGGCTGGTTTTACAATCCCCATGGACCTGAAACTAATGCAGTGGAAAAAGTGTATAGAGAGTTGGCGGTATTCTTTGATTCAATAGGGACAGAGAAGTTTAATACAGCAAGACACAGAACGGTACTAGCAATGAAGCAAGCAGAAAATACGCTTTTAGCCGGGTATTCAGCCAAGAGAAGTACAGATATATTTAAGCGGTTGTTTCTTTTAAATGAACATGCAAACGCGATATTCTTGAGAGTTCTTGAAATTTCTTTGAACAATAAGATCGTACTTCCACCTGAATTAGGGAAATCCGTTCAGGCATTAGCTGACTCTATTGGATCTAAAACGAAAAATAAATCAAAGATTCTTCAGCCAGAGCAGGTTGATAAAGAAGTAGAAGATTTATTCATAAAAATCTATAATGCAGATGCCATCATGAATGAACCGGTTCAAAAAATTCATCAAGAAGTCTTAATCTCAAAGCCTTCTCTAAAAAAAACCATATTTCTGGGGGCATTTGATAAAAACTCCATAGTCTTTCTCACTTCTGTACGATATGGAACAATCCTTACTATCGCCGCTATCATCGCTTATTCAGCCGGTTTTAATCGTTCGTATTGGGTGCCCTTATCCTGTGCTGCAGTAATGTCCGGTGCTACCATTATCGCCACATTTCATCGTGCTGTTCAAAGGACTTTCGGGACAATCATTGGGCTCCTATTAGCAAGTTTGATTCTTGCATCTGTTCATAACGAGTTTATTATTGTGCTAATCATCTTGTGTTTGACTTTCATTACAGAGCTTTTTATCGTTCGGAATTATGGGTTAGCTGCGATGTTCTTTACACCTTCAGCTTTAATCATGGCAGAATATTCAACTCAAAGTTACGACTTCAGTTTCTTTGCAACAGTAAGGATAACTGATATCGTTGTAGGGAGTATTATAGGCCTTGCTGGGTCATTGTTAGTCGGAAGTCGATCAGCGTCCAGTCTTCTGAGTCATTTTATCGCGAAAACGATTCGAAGTCAGGGTCAATTTTTATTAATGGCGTTCTCTGAAAATAATAGGACCCTTACATTTGATGAGAGCAGTGAACGAAGCAAAATGCAAACCAATATGGTCAATCTATTAACGGTATACAATACGTCTCTAGGTGAGATATTCAAAAACAAGGCCAGATTAGAGTCTCTATGGCCCGTAATATTCTCAATAGAACAATTGGGGTATTATCTAAATGCCAGCTTGAAATACTCTGAACGTCCTGTTCTTTTAGAGAAGGATCTCGCTCAATTGCTTTATGTTTTTGAAACCATGGCAATAGCTGCAGATAAAGATCAATCTTCAACAAATAAAACCGTACCAGAAATTGAAGGGTTTTCAAAAATTCGTCACGAGATTTTGGACCTCCAAGAAGCTCTTCAGTTTAGGGGAGAAGTTTCAAGCTAACCTTAGAGTTTTGTTTAAGGGAGTTCTTATTATTGGCTCCCTCAATTCAACTGAATGAATGCACTAGCTGAAAATAGAGGGTTTATTCAAAAAGTCTGTAAAAATGCCAATTTTCAGTATAAAATGTAAATACATACAGAAAGGTGATGGATCATGTCAAACGTTGCAAAATTTCGAGATTTTTTAACGCGCGAGAAAATCTATATGAATGAGTTGAAAGAAGATGACACCACCTTTTTTAGAGCAGAGCAAAAGTTAAAGGATGGCTGGAAGGTTCTTTTAGTTTTTGCTTTCAACCAAAATGAAAATGTGGCGGATTTATTTTGCTTTAATGTTGCCGAGTTGAAGAATCCTGATAAAAGGCGGGATGTACATACACTGTTAAATGAATATAATGCTAATTTTAGATATTCAAAGTTGTATGAAGAAAAAGGGACTATTTCAATTCGTTATTCTTATTCCCTTGAGGGAGAATTTTTACCAGATCTAGCTTTCAGGAAGTTAATCATGTTACTTGAAACAGCGGAGCAGGTATACCCGTCGTTAATGGAAGTCATCTGGTCTTAACAGTGGAGATGTAGGGAAAGTTCTCTGTTATTAGAGAACTTTTTAACATCTTTAATAGAGTGATGAATATACTATTGTAACATTCATTAAATTTTTATTATTTTTTTAAAAATAACTATTGCATTTATTTAATATAAACTATATAATTAATTTTGTTGATAGCGATTCGACAAATTTCTACAAGAATACGCGGGTGTAGTTTAGTGGTAAAACCTCAGCCTTCCAAGCTGATGATGAGGGTTCGATTCCCTTCACCCGCTCCAATACATACTCATAACGCAGGGTTTCGTTACCTGGAGAACGAAGCTTTGCGTTTAAATATTTTATAATGAGAATTCTACTGTTTACAGTAGGTTTTTTTTTATTGTCTAGATTTGTATGTACCTATAATTTAAGGAAGTAGTATGAGATGAGGCTGATCCTGGGTGACTAAGAAACTAGTTGATATGTTGTCAGGAAGCGTATCAAGTGAATCCAAAACTGGGGAATGTGTTTGTAATAGAAGAAAAAACATTCACAGGTTGATATCCTATCCTATAAAAAGACCCCTTCCGATTTTGAAAGGGGTTTAGTTCTGCTCGATTGTTATTATACTTCTAAAATGGAATAAGTTCCTTCTCCACCGTGGATTTCGAGGAACATTTTCATTAAGGACTCTGTTAGCTGATGGGCTTCTTTGATTGGAGTCTTTGGTTGTAAATAGATGATTTGGATTGCCTTTTTCGTTTCTTCCGTGACCTTTGTTCGTTCTGAATCAACGTAGGGGCTTCCAAATGCTCCATCACGATCGGCAGAAGTAATCATGTTTTCCATTGAATTCAAGCGGCCATTCAAGCCGTTATACTCATCTGTACTCTCGCCAATTTTAATCGAGATATCTCCTGTTAATTTATCAGCATCATATATGCCAATAGGCACTTCATATAAAAGGGAGAAGAAGTTATTCAGGTCGATAGCGGAATGAATAGATGTTAAGTAATTTTGTTTTTTAACACGACGGTATAGAGCTTCCACGGAAGGACGGTAGCGTGACGGATTCGTTCCGGTCGTTTTGAAAATCTTTCGCCACTCTTTGATACCCGGGAAATCGGTTAATTCTTTTTCATCTAGATCGAAGAAAAGAGCTTCTTGAAATAACTGTAGTCTTCCTTTGACCATTTGCGGGGAGGGGCCAACTTCGATGTTTTCATATGTAATGATCCCAACTTTGAAATCAGGGATTTTACTGCTAAGATTAGCGGAAATGTTAATTTCCAAGCGTTACACCTCCAAAAATGATTGCAATTAGTTTATCATAGATAGCAATGGTTTGAAATGAATACAAGCTTCGATGGGAATAATGAATGAACGAAGGTGAAAAATATGGATATGAATTCACTTAAGCAAGAAGTGATTATATATAGTAAAGAGATTGGCATTGATAAAATTGGGTTTACATCAGCCTCTAATTTCACGGAATTGAAAAGTCGGCTGATCCGTCAGCAGGAACTAGATTATCAGTCAGGATTTGAAGAACCGGATATTGAAAAAAGGGTCAGGCCTGAATTGATTTTTGATAAACCGCAATCCATTATTTCGATTGCACTGGCCTATCCTTCTAAATTGAAGAATGCACCGCAAAGCACAAAAAGTGAGCGACGTGGGATTTTTTGCCGGGCCTCTTGGGGAACGGATTATCATACGGTTCTTCGTAATAAATTGCAGTTACTTGAGGATTTTATTAAAGATAAAGTGCCAGGAGCAATGGCAAAGTCTATGGTAGATACTGGTGAATTATCGGATCGTGCTGTTGCTGAGCGTGCAGGAATAGGCTGGAGTGCTAAAAATAGTATGATCATTACTCCTGAGTTTGGGTCTTATGTATATTTAGGTGACATGATTACAAACTTGCCATTTATACCGGATCAACCGATGGAAGATCAATGCGGGACTTGCAATAAATGTGTGGATGTTTGTCCAACAGGTGCACTTGTGCAGGGTGGCCAGCTGAATTCTAAGCGCTGTATTGCTTTTTTAACGCAGACAAAAGGATTTCTCCCTGATGAATTCAGGACGAAAATAGGCAATCGTTTGTACGGATGTGATACGTGCCAGACTGTTTGTCCGAAAAACAAAGGAATGGATTTTCACTTTCATGAAGAGATGGAGCCTGACCCTGAGGTTGCGAAGCCGTTGTTGAAGCCTCTGCTTACGATCTCAAATCGGGATTTCAAAGAAACATACGGCTATGTATCTGGTTCGTGGCGAGGCAAAAAGCCAATCCAGCGAAATGCCATTTTAGCATTAGCCCACTTTAAAGATGAAACGTCACTACCCGAATTGATTCAGATCATGAAGGAAGATCCGCGTCCTGTATTACGGGGAACCGCGGCCTGGGCGATTGGGAAAATTGGACGGAAACAAGTAGTCTCTATTTTAGAGGAAGCTTTAATGAACGAAACCGATGAAGAGGTTCGTGCAGAAATTGAAAAAGGACTGCAGTTTACCTTGGAGCATCAATAATATTAAATATATCAGTTATAGCCGTCTCGTAAGAAATTTAACGGGACGGCTTTTTTTATTTTTTGTAGAAATGTGAGGATGAGGGTTTAATATGTAGGTAAAAAAGAGTCCTCGATATGCTTGGACTATCTTTCCATTTGCCGGCTAATTTTTTTATAGGGCGGGAGAGGCTCAAAACCTTTCAACCGGAATACTGGGGAAGTAGATTTTGTATTCTGTTGTGATGATGGGCTAATAATACCTTTTATTTTTCAGATATATTATTTAATCAAGTGGATACCCTAGCTCGTGATGTTCTAAGCGTTTTTGCTAGTTTCTTTTGTTAATAAGAGTTTATTTCGAGGAAATGAACAAAAACAGGCCATTAATATATTCTTCTTTAATGAAGTTGTGTTTTTGTCCATGCCCTCATACATACACATTAGCATAGATGGTATGAAGGGGGGCATAATTTTGAGGGAACAATTGAAACAGCTTTTGCAAGAAAGAGTGGAGTGTTATACTTCTGATACTCAAGAACGCGATGAAAGAAAATTGCATCTGAAAAAGGAGTTAATGCGGAACCGCTCTACGGAAATTGTGCGGGTAAATGCTGCAGGAAAGGTTCACTCGAAGAGAAAGGAAGAAAAGGATACGGTATTGACCTATAAAGTACATCTACAATATTTATTGAAGCAGGAAGATTCTTTTTATATAGAAGAGGAAATGGAAGAAAGGGAGGCGAGGTTTAGAGATGGGTATTTAATAGATGAACGTGACCTTGTACCAAGCTTTGAACCAGAAGAGGTGCCTCCAAAATGGGAAGAAGGTTCGGAGCGACTTTCTTATAAGTATGACAGGATGAAGGCCGTCCAGTATGCCGAGCGGTGGTGGAATGAATTTAATCCTGCGTACCACAAGTTCACTGATGATTGCACGAATTTCATTTCACAATGTTTGCATGCAGGAGGAATCCCAATGTGGGGGGCGCCAAACAAAAATAAGGGCTGGTGGATAAGAGGGAAAAGCTGGAGCTATACCTGGACGACTGCACACTCCTTATATAATCTGCTCGCTGGCGGAAAGGGAATCCAGACAAAACGTTTAGAAACAGCTGAGGAGATGGATATAGGCGATATCATGTGTATTGACTTCGAAGGAAACGGACGCTTTGATCATAACTTGATTGTAACGGCGAAGGATCAGAACGGAATGCCGCTTGTGAATGCCCATACGATGAACAGTCGCCATCGATACTGGACGTACGAGGATTCGAGCAGATATACACCGAATATCGTTTATAAATTTTTCTCGATTTTGGATGGAGTGTGATTGGTTTTTAGTCTGTTTGTTTAATGCTATAATTAGATGAAGTTTAAACTAGAGGTGAAAATGAAGTGGCAATACATGTAGTTTTATATCAACCACAGATTCCAGCAAATACAGGTAATATCGCAAGAACGTGTGCAGGAACAGACACGTCCCTGCACCTTATTCGTCCGCTCGGTTTTTCAACAGATGACAAACAGCTTAAGAGGGCCGGTCTCGATTATTGGGAGAATGTTAAAATCCATTATTATGATTCATTGGAAGAGTTTTATGAGAAGAATGCCGGCGGTGAATTTTATTACTTAACGAAATTTGGAGAGCAGCCGCATACAACCTTCGATTATAGTGATCAGGACAGTGAGATTTATTTCATGTTCGGTCGTGAAACGACGGGCCTTCCGAAAGACCTGATTCATGAAAATTTAGACCGTTGTCTGCGAATCCCGATGACGGATAAAGTTCGTTCTCTAAACCTATCCAATACAGCAGCGATCTTAATTTATGAGGCCTTAAGGCAGCAAAATTATCGTGATTTGGATTTAAAAACAAAAGGTTGATGGATTAATGCTTTTATTACCATACTATCAGTGGGGGATATAGCCCCCCTGGTGGATGTTTTACCTACATACTTTTTTAGGGGTGGAAGCTTTGAATAATATTATTGAGAAGATTTTAGATCACCGTTCCATTCGTTCTTTCGAGGACAAGCTATTGTCGGAAGAGCAAATTCAAACGATTGTTGAATGTGCTCAGGCTGCATCAACTTCAAGTTATATTCAAGCGTATTCAATCATTGGGGTAACCGATCCAGAAAAGAAAGCCAAGCTAGCGGAGCTTGCCGGACCACAATCTTATGTAGAGAACAATGGGCACCTATTCGTTTTCTGCGCTGATTTATATCGACATGATCGGATAGCTGAGATGGAAGATACAGACCTTTCCGATTCGATTGAAAGTACGGAAAAATTCATGGTTGCATGCATTGACGCAGCTCTTGCAGCTCAAAATGCGGCATTGGCTGCAGAATCAATGGATCTTGGCATTTGCTATATCGGTGGAATCCGTAACAATCTTCCAGAAGTGTCAGAGATTTTGAATATTCCACATCGTGTTATTCCGTTATTCGCCCTTGTAGTCGGCTATCCTAAAAATCGTTCCGATAAAAAGCCACGTCTGCCACAATCTAATATATACCATGAAAATGGCTATCAGGCGGATAAGCAGGAGTTTATCGGTCAACTGAAAGAGTATAATGAAACGATTTCTAGTTATTATGAAAGCCGTACAAAAGGCAAACGAAAAGATACCTGGACACAGCAAATGGCTGGTATGCTTGGAAAGAAAAGCCGGATGTATATGAAAGATTATGTGGAAAAGCAAGGATTTAAAAAACATTAAATGATAAAAAAACTTTGTTAGGATATCTGAATTTTTATCCATAAATGGATTATTCTTAAAAGCCGGCTATCCATAATTAGCCATAAGATGACCTCGGGTATTGTCCCCGAGGTCATTCTGTTTTTATTTCATATTGGAATAAACAGGTAGCCCTTTCTAGATAAATAGTATTAGCATTGTTCCCCATACATCCAACATGAAATTATCCTTTTATAGCCATATAAATAACTATTGACAATATATTTATATAGAATTATAGTAATTAAGTAATGGATAATGATAATCATTTTCATTTGAGTTTTTACTTACTTATTTTTCAGTAAATGGAGGTTAAATAATGGTTCGCCTATATACAGAGAATTTAAATATTGGCTATGGTGAACGTTTAATTGTAAAAGATCTCAGTGTGGAAATTCCAGATAAAAAAATTACAACAATTATCGGATCCAATGGTTGTGGGAAATCTACACTGTTGAAAGCAATCACTCGCATTATTCCCAATCAATCTGGGTCAGTCGTTTTAGATGGAGTAAATATCTCAAAAGAAAGCACAAAGATACTCGCTAGAAAGATGGCGATTCTTCCGCAAACACCAGAAAGTGCAAGTGGATTAACAGTCGGCGAACTCGTATCTTATGGTCGCTTTCCTTATCAAAAAGGCTTCGGACGCTTGACCAAAAAAGATTATGAAGTGATCGACTGGGCACTTGAAGTAACAGGAACAAAAGACTTTAAGTTCCGGCCTGTAGATGCACTATCAGGAGGTCAACGCCAGCGCGTTTGGATTGCAATGGCCCTTGCACAAGAAACAGAAATCATCTTCCTTGATGAGCCGACCACCTATTTGGACATGGCACATCAACTAGAGGTTTTAGAACTCTTACAGAAGCTGAATGTAGAACAGGAACGTACGATTGTCATGGTCCTACATGACTTAAATCAAGCTGCTCGTTTTGCTGACTATATTATTGCCTTAAAAGAAGGAGAAATAGTCAAAGCGGGAGATTGTGAAGAAGTCATCACTCATGAAGTACTTAAGGAAGTATTCCATATTGATGCGGTAATCGGAAGAGATCAACGAACAAACAAACCAATGTGTAGTACATACAATTTATTAAAAGGAGAATTGACAACAAATGAAAAAGATAATGATTCCATTTATTCTGCTGTTAGTGTTAATTATTAGTGCTTGCGGTAACGAGTCAACCGAAAAGGATGAGAGCTCGAATTCGAAAAAGGAAAAATCGGGTACCATCACGTACCAATCTGAAAATGGGCCTGTCGAAGTGCCTGCGAATCCTAAGCGTGTAGTCGTACTATCTTCTTTCGCAGGTAATGTCATGGCTTTGGATGTTAACCTTGTAGGAGCTGATTCCTGGTCTAAAATGAACCCGAATTTTAAAAAATTAAAAGATGTCGAGGAAGTAACTGACGAAAACTTGGAAAAAATCATCGAGTTAAATCCGGATTTAATCATTGGTTTATCAACGATTAAAAATGTCGATAAACTAAAAGAAATTGCTCCAACCGTAACGTATACATACGGAAAAGTGGACTATTTAACACAACATGTAGAAATTGGTAAACTCTTGAATAAAGAAAAAGAAGCTCAAGCATGGGTGGATGATTTCAAAAAACGGGCAAAATCCACTGGTGATGACATTAAAGCTAAAATTGGTGAAGATGCTACCGTTTCCGTATTGGAAAAGTTTGACAAACAATTCTATGTATACGGCGATAATTGGGGCCGTGGAACGGAAATCCTTTATCAAGAAATGAAATTGGGCATGCCTGAAAAGGTAAAAGAAGTGGCATTGAAAGATGGTTACTTTGCCTTATCATTAGAAGTCCTGAAAGACTATGCCGGTGATTATGTCATTTTGAGCAATAACAAAGATCAGGACAATTCATTCCAACAAACAGATACGTTTAAAAACATACCTGCCGTTAAAAACAATCAACTATTTGAAGCTGATGCAAAAAAATTCTACTTCAATGATCCAATAACATTAGATTACCAATTAGACTTCTTTTCAAAAAGTTTTCTTGGAAAATGATACAGCGAGGGAGAGGGAGTCTGATTCCTCTCCTTTTATTCTATAAAAAAGAGATGAGAGAGACAGATGACTAATGAAAATCAACGTTTCATCCCATTTATATATAAACTGATCATAGCGATCGTTGCCTTTATCGGCATGTTCATCATATCTATGGTGTTTGGTGCAGCCGATGCTACCATCAAGGATGTATGGCAAGCACTGACGTCCAATGCTACAGGTGATAAGATTTCCATCATTCGGGAAATCCGGTTCCCTCGTGAAGTTGGTGCCATCTTTGTAGGTGCAGCACTTGCAGTTTCTGGTGCCATCATGCAGGGAATGACGAGGAATCCTCTTGCTGATCCTGGGTTGCTTGGATTGACGGCAGGTGCCAATGCAGCTCTTGCCATTACCCTAGCCTTCATTCCTTCGGCTAATAACTTAGGCATTATGATCGCGTGTTTTATTGGTTCTGCTGTCGGGGCAATTATGGTTTTCGGTATCGGTGCAATGAAAAAGGGAGGATTTTCTCCATTAAGGATTGTTTTAGCAGGTGCTGCAGTTTCTGCATTCCTATTTGCCGTTTCACAAGGGGTCGGTATTTATTTCAAAGTATCAAAAGATGTATCGATGTGGACGGCAGGGGGAAATATCGGAACATCATGGAGTCAACTTCAAGTAATCGTTCCGTTTATTTTAATAGGTATCTTGATCTCCTTTATCTTTTCTAGACAGCTCACTATACTTAGCTTAAGCGAAGAAGTAGCTGTTGGATTAGGTCAAAAGACAACACAAATAAAAGCGATTCTCTTCGTTGTCATCATTCTCCTTGCTGGGGCTTCCGTAGCGCTTGTAGGGAATATGGTGTTCATCGGTTTAATGGTTCCCCATATGGTTCGAGCCATTGTTGGTACGGATTATCGTTTCATCCTACCTATGTCCGCAATTTTAGGAGCCACTTTCATGCTTCTTGCCGATACAATTGGCCGTACAATTAATTCTCCATATGAAACACCTGTGGTAGCGGTTGTTGCGATGATAGGTTTACCTTTCTTCCTCCTAATCGTTCGAAAAGGAGGTAAAGCATTTTCATGATCCAGTCAGCTTTAATCAAAAAACAGCGATGGATACTAGGTGCATTATTCGCACTTATTATCATTACAATCATTATTGGGACCAGTTTGGGGTACTCTAATTTATCTTATGACCGACTGATTCCAACGCTTTTCGGGCAAGGGACGTTTAAAGAGGAATTCATTTTATTTTCCGTCCGATTACCACGAATCATCATTACTCTTTTAGCAGGAATGGCCCTTGCACTATCTGGTGCGATTTTACAAGGAATAACACGTAATGACTTAGCTGATCCAGGGATTATCGGTATTAACTCTGGAGCTGGTGTTGCGATTGCGGTTTTCTTTTTGTTTTTCCCAATAGACACAGGTTCATTTGTTTATATGATTCCACTTGTCGCTTTTATCGGCGCGTTACTGACAGCGTGCTTAATATATGTACTCTCTTATAAAAGAAGGGGCGGTCTTGAACCTGTACGGTTAGTGTTAATTGGTGTGGGGTTTTCAATGGCACTTTCCGGTATGATGATTGTACTCATTTCATCAGCCGAAAGATCAAAAGTTGATTTTATCTCGAAATGGTTAGCGGGGAATATTTGGGGTACGGATTGGCCTTTCATATGGGCAATACTTCCGTGGCTGGTTATACTCATTCCATTTACTTTATATAAAGCAAACCGATTGAATCTTCTTGGGCTAAGCGAACCTGTTGCAATCGGTGTGGGTGTATCGATTGAAAAGGAACGGATTGTCTTACTTATAACAGCTGTTGCCCTAGCCGCTGCTGCCGTTTCAGTTACAGGTGGAATTGCATTTATTGGACTTATGGCCCCACATATAGCAAAATCTTTAGTGGGACCTCGAAATCAATTATTTATTCCGGTTGCCATATTAATTGGTGGATGGCTACTATTGCTTGCCGATACAATCGGTCGTAATATAGTTGAACCCGAGGGTATTCCAGCGGGTATTATGGTCGCTTTAATTGGTGGACCTTATTTTATGTATTTGTTATTAAAAAAATAAGAATATGTGTACAGACTCATGATTGTTGAAAGAATCCCTTGAAATATTTATTTCAGGGGTTTTTTTGCTTTGTGGAATTTAACAAATTTCCGTAGCAATCTTGTTTTTATTTATGATTATCTATATCTAATAATCTCCTCTGAATTCAAGCGCTTCGCTTCGAAAAAGAATACTTGAATAAACTTTTTTGTATTTACTCGGGTAGGAGTAAGAACTATTGTTGAATCATTTTGCAATTCTTTCATTTTTTGGCGAACGACAGTGAAATCAAAAAATTTAGAAGCATAATTTTCAAACTTTGGATTTGAAAAATCCGTTAAACCTAGCGAAGAAAAATGAATTAACGAATGATTAATTGCCCTGCGTATTCGCTGTTCGGTAGCTTTTATTTCCCGGTTAATATCAGCCTGTACAGCTGATGGTCCGAGCTTTTTTTTGTAATTTCTACAAAAATATCTTTAAGAGTTGGGAAATGCTGTTCAAAAGTATAAGTACGTTCATACATGAATAAATATTGAAGCATTTCAATGAAATCTTTAGATCCATTTTCTCCCACAATCCCTAATTCCGATAAAAGAAATTCGCCCACTTCTATTATACTTTTTTCATTTAAAATATTTGATTTATCCACTTTTGGCTGTTCAAAATGCAATACACTATTTAATGAGGTTTGGATATTAGTGATCGATCTTTCTAAATAAATACGTTCCATTACTTTTCGAATAACTGTTAATATTTCAATACGGTTAATTGGTTTAGTAATATAATAATCGATTCCGAGAGAGTATGCCTCACCAATAAGTTCTTTTGATTCAACTTGCGAAATCATTATGATTTTCCCATTAAATGTATCTTTTATATGACGAAGTGTCTCAATGCCATCGCGGATAGGCATTAATAAATCAATAAATAATATATCAATTTGTTTTAAATTCAAAATGTGTCCTTCTAATAGACTGCCATCTTCCGCTTCCTCCACCACTTCTCCTAAATCTTCGTTCTCTATAATTTGGCTTAGGATTGAACGTATAGCGCAATCATCATCTGTTATAAAAAAACGCATGAAATCACCCTTTCTGAATCAACTTATGAATTGGTAACTTTATTGAAAAAACGACGCCGTTAGGCTTATTCTCAAACAGGATATCTCCCCCAAGTTCTTTCACCACTTCTTTTACATATGAGAGTCCAATCCCTGTTGATGGTGTCCCCAAATGATCATATTTCGAAGTGAATCCAGGTTTAAAAATCACCTTCTGATATTTTTGAGGGATTCCAGTTCCATTATCAGCAACTTTTAATTCTACATTGTCGGAAAGTTCACACAAACTTAATCTAACGATTCCCTTATCAATAATTGCTTCCACTGCATTAGCTACTAAATTATTGATAAGAGATAATACGGTATATACATGATAATGTGAATCGTTGTTTCGATCTAATGAGTATTCAAATTGAATATCTTTTTCTAGTGATAAGGCATATTTTTCATTAATTCGGATAATTAATTGGAAAAGTTCAGCAAGATCCATATAATCTTTAAAACTCTCATTAGAAATCAATTTAGAGAGACCGGCAAAAATTCGTTGATTATCTTTTTTAACTTCATGCATTTCGCCTGCGATGCGTAATGCTTTTTGACTTAATTGCTGTGTGAGAACATGAGGCTGTTTTTCCCGCTTTTCCCGTTCATTTAAATCACGATACAAATCATACGATTCCTTTGTAATATTCTCTGCATTTTTTAATGTTTTTTTTAAATGAATCGTTTCCTCATATAAATTGGAAATGAGCATCAGCATGTGTTCATTTTGTTTTCTGATTTGCCTTTCTCTTGATTGTGCTTCATAAAGTTTCATCATATTAAAAAAGCTTAAAACGATAAAACTGTGACCGAATGCGATTATAATCATCTCATTTAATGCACCTATCGTAATTGTTGTATCTAATACAAAATATTGAAAGATTAATTCTACAGAGTCGGACAATATTTCGATAATGAGACCAATAAATCCAATAATCAATGATCGGTTTTGAAAGCGGTTGATTTTCGCTAAATAAAAAAGAAAGGAATAGGTAAAATAAAAGAAAAAACTAGGATAATGTTCTTGAAAAGTGGACGTCCAGTGAAAATTATCCTGAATGAAAAAGTCTATTAGAATACGAAATACAACAACCATTGTTCCTGTCAAGATGCCCGATAAAATGGCAGGTGTTTTCTGTAATAATAGTAAAAAGAAGAAAAGTACCGGCGGACCAAAACTTATTCGAAACGTTTCATTTAAAGGATAAAAACTCAATTCACCTGCTAATGGCACTGTTAACGACATCAGAACAAGGATATAGACCTCTTTTTTCATTAATGTACCGAGATTCAAGTCGATCACCTCCCAATTTGTTAGAAAATTAGTATACAGTTTCATCGGTTTCAATACAACGCTTACTTTGGTTCTTAAAAACGAATCTAAAACGGATTTGTACCAAGTATGGCAAAAACAATCTGGTTTATCTATTCACAAAAATTGGTACTGGAACCTGTGAGACAATCACGCTTTTTTTTTGAAGATTTTATTTTTTTGATTTTGTAGGTTTTCGTATGATTATGTAGTTCCCTCTTTAAAATTAAAAATAGGTTCCCTCTAGAGAAATTTTGAAAGCGCTTAACAATATTTATAAGCTTAATTATGTTTTCAACGAATCTATTGTAAGTAGGCTTAATGGGATTCGGTAAAAACGCTTATAAAGAAAAAATAATGATACAACAACTAAAGAGGTGGGGAAATATGGTTGAAAAATTAGCGGAAGAGTATAACATTCACGCAAGTAGTCAAAAGAAAACCTGCTTAGATGAATGGGTAGCACATTACAGATCCTATGCTACTAAAGGACAAACCGCCAATTATATACCTGCATTGAGAAATACACACTTATCGCAATTAGGTATTTGCATACTAGAGCCAGGTGGAACAATGATAACGTCAGGGGATTGGGAAGTCCCTTTCACATTGCAAAGTATATCAAAAGTACTCAGCTTTATAGCCGCATGCTTGGGTCGTGGTATTTCTTATGTGTTAGATCGGGTCGATGTGGAACCAACTGGGGATGCTTTTAATTCAATCATTCGTTTGGAAATGCATAAGCCAGGAAAACCGTTTAATCCTATGATAAATGCTGGAGCAATTACTATAGCTTCGCTTCTCCCAGGCGAGTCTTCACAAAAAAAATTAGAATTTCTCTATGAATTAATCGAAAGTTTGTTAGGGAAACGCCCGACAATCAATAAGGAAGTGTTTCAATCTGAGTGGCTAACTTCTCATCGAAATAGAGCTCTAGCTCACTATTTAAAAGAGACGAATTATTTAGAATCGGATGTAGAGGAAGCTTTAGAGGTTTACCTGAAGCAATGTTCCATAGTAGTAACAACAGAAGACATAGCCCTGATTGGACTAATTCTCGCACAAGATGGGTACCATCCTATTCGTCAAGAACAAGTCCTTCCTAAAGAAGTAGCTAAACTAGCCAAAGCGTTAATGCTAACTTGTGGAATGTACAATGCTTCGGGGAAATTTGCGGCTTTTGTTGGGGTGCCAGCTAAAAGTGGAGTATCTGGCGGGATTATGGCACTAGTTCCTCCAAGTGCTAGAAGAGAAATGCCTTTTCAAGATGGATGTGGTATTGGTATATATGGACCAGCTATTGATGAATATGGGAATAGCGTAACAGGTGGGATGTTATTGAAACAAATGGCACAAGAATGGGATCTAAGTATTTTCTAAAAAGCCTAATGGTTAAGGGGGTTCTGGTGCTAATAATAAAAGGGCGATAAAGGGGACATCCTTAAGATTTCCCTATCAATCTACTAAACAACCAGAAGTGATGTACCCAACAATTACTTTAAGATGTAAATTGACGTATCAAATGTTTTTTTGGTCAAACTTATTAATTATTATGCTTGCTTCTTTCGGTTTGTACTTCTTATTAAATCGAAAATTATACAATTTCGATTGTTAAAAGAAATGGTTCGTGTTTTTAAGAAAGATAAAACTAGTTCCAAAAATGAGGTTTCACCGTTTTCAACCGTTTTGTATTAATATGGCTTCTAGTGTGGGGTCAGGTAACATTACAGGAATCCCCATTGTGATTATTTATTGAACGTACACTAGCACTAATCATTAATCCAGTTACTTTAAAAAGTTAATATAAAGGAATGAATTTTGGAAAGCATGGTGATAAACATATGAATAATTTGCAGAGAAAGATGGGAACATTTTCGTTAACGATGGTAGGACTCGGGTCAATTATTGGCTCAGGTTGGTTATTCGGAGCATGGAGAGCGGCACAAATCGCTGGACCAGCTGCCATTATCTCTTGGATTATTGGGATGGTTGTTATTTTATTTATCGCACTTTCTTACAGTGAATTAGGGGCTATGTTTCCTGAAGCTGGGGGAATGGTAAAATATACGCAGTACTCTCATGGTTCGTTTATAGGGTTTCTTGCAGCTTGGGCAAACTGGATTGCAATCGTTTCTGTAATTCCTGTTGAAGCGATTGCTTCTGTTCAATATATGAGCTCATGGCCTTGGAAATGGGCGGAGTGGACACATGGTTTAGTAGTAAATGGAAGTCTTACTGGGGGAGGCTTAGCAATTGCCTCTGTATTACTAATCGTCTACTTTTTATTAAATTACTGGACCGTTAGTTTGTTTTCAAAAGCTAACTCATTTATTACTATCTTTAAAGTTATTATACCAGGACTTACGATTGGGGCACTTTTATTTGCTGGTTTTCATGGATCCAATTTTACGTCTGCAGGCAGTATAGCACCTAATGGTTGGGCAAGTGTACTTACTGCTGTAGCAACTTCTGGTATTATCTTCGCATTTAACGGTTTTCAAAGTCCCATTAATATGGCTGGTGAGGCAAAGAATCCTGGACGTTCGATCCCAATTGCAGTAATCGGTTCAATTTTAATTGCAACAGTTATCTACGTTTTATTACAGATTGCGTTTATTGGAGCCGTTGATCCGTCTATGATTGTGAACGGGTGGCAACATTTGAATTTCAATTCACCGTTTGCTGACTTAGCAATTGTTTTAGGCCTAAACTGGTTAGTTATTTTACTATACGCCGATGCTTTTATTTCTCCTTCTGGGACAGGGATAACATATACAGCGACAACGTCACGAATGCTTTATGGAATGGAAAAGAATAAATATTTACCAAGCGTGTTTGGGAAATTACATCCTCTCTATGGCATTCCGCGTCAAGCTATGTTTTTAAATCTAGGTGTATCTTTCTTATTTTTATTCATGTTTAGAGGCTGGGGAGTACTAGCAGAGGTTATTTCGGTTGCGACTTTAGTCTCTTATATTACAGGTCCAGTAACTGTTATGACATTAAGACGCACAGGTATGAACTTGTACAGACCATTACGTCTAAAAGGATTAAGTATTATTGCACCACTTGGCTTTGTTTTTGCTTCTTTAGTTCTATATTGGGCAAGGTGGCCACTGACAGGACAAGTATTATTTATCATTATGATGGGTCTTCCCGTTTATTTCTATTATCAAGCAAAAATAAAATGGAAGGGGTTCCGTCAAAACTTTTCAGCAGGGCTGTGGATGGTTGTTTACTTACTATGTATGATGACGATTTCATTCTTAGGAAGTGAAAAGTTTGGTGGACTAAACGTAATTCCATTTGGTTGGGATATGGTTTTAATTACATGTATATCACTTGTGTTTTATAGCTGGGCAATAAAGAGTGGATTCCAAACAGAATATTTGGAACAAGGACAGAAAGTAAACGATGACTTGAGATCAATAGAGGAGAACAACATGGCATCTCAATCGGAAAAAAAGAACGCTGTATAAAATATGAAAAACACTTCCTTGGTTGGCATACTCCAATATGTATGGAATCAATGGAGGTGTTTTTTTATATTTTATAAAAAAAAAGATAAAAACGGCTTGCGAGGTGATCCAGCTTATTATTTGGAAAAAGGCTTAAAGAAGCGGTGGATGGGTGGATTATTTACGGTCTCGTGTTTAACGCTGTACAGTAAATACAATTATTCTTGCCAGAGCCAATTCGTTAATGATACCAACTGTATAAAAATGGCTAATTGAAATTAACGAAGCTCGCTAAAAAATCAAATCGCTTTTTCAATTTTGTTTTTTTTGGCCAAATAGTATGTGTAGTCACTGCCATTCTCATATATATAGTAGAACTTCGAAAGTACTTTTATTTGCTTGTATTGATGAGGGGGCGCAAAAAAGGGGACGGCAAATTTAATTTGCTGTCCCCTTTTTTGGGAATTATAAGAAAGGATTTATTATTCCTTTTATTTCACACCTGGTTTATCGTCATACCCAGCAGTGAAGATAGCGGCTAAAAATGCAATAGCAACTGCAATGATAATAACTGTGCCCATGTTGTGACCTCCCTTTACCCATATTGTCCCACTTAAGTATAGGCTTAGTATACCCTAATTTTTAGCAGGAGTGCACGCAATTTTTCTTGTCGGGTGATTTGTCATTAATTGTTCAAGTTTAAAGCCTTTCTTAAACAGAGAAAGTCTAGAGGTATCCAAGACAATTGCACAACCTCTTTTTAAAGTCTGACATGTTTGTCAGACTTGGCGCATAGATTTAAGTATTCTCTGAAAGTGACAGGGGGAGGTTCCTGAAATGGATATTTTAAAGAAAATCGAAAAATTTAGAGAAGATGAACAGAAGCTGAAGTGGGAAGGTACCTTCGCAGAGTACTTAGACATCTTGAAAGAAACACCATTGGTTGCACAATCTGCTCATTCACGTGTATACAACATGATTAAAGATGCAGGGATAGAGGAAGTAAATGGATCAAAGAAATACAATTTTTTCAGCGGCCAGCTGTTTGGTCTAGAGGATTCACTGGAAAGACTTATCGAGGAATATTTTCATCCGGCGGCTAAGCGACTTGATGTACGTAAACGGATCTTGCTCTTGATGGGTCCAGTCTCAGGTGGTAAGTCTACGCTAGTTTCTTTACTGAAGCGGGGACTTGAAAATTATTCGTTAAAAGATACTGGAGCAATTTATGCAATAAAGGGATGCCCGATGCATGAAGATCCACTGCATCTCATCCCGCAGTACTTACGGCAAGATTTTTATGAGGAATATGGCATTCGAATTGAAGGTAACCTATCGCCGCTGAATGTTATGAGGTTAGAACAGGAGTACGGAAGCAGAATTGAAGATGTGATGGTCGAGCGTATTTTCCTTTCAGAGGATAAGCGTGTTGGTATTGGAACATTCAGTCCATCTGATCCTAAGTCACAGGATATTGCTGATTTGACAGGCAGTATCGATTTTTCAACAATTGCCGAATATGGGTCCGAATCGGATCCTCGTGCCTACCGTTTTGATGGTGAGCTGAACAAAGCCAACCGTGGGATGATGGAGTTCCAGGAGATGCTGAAATGTGATGAGAAGTTTTTATGGCATTTGCTTTCATTGACTCAGGAAGGGAATTTTAAAGCAGGACGGTTTGCATTGATCAGTGCCGATGAACTTATCGTGGCTCATACGAATGAAACGGAGTATAAAGCTTTTATTTCCAACAAGAAAAATGAAGCACTACATTCCCGAATCATTGTCATGCCGATTCCATATAATCTGAAGGTGACCGAGGAAGAAAAGATTTATGAAAAAATGATTCATGAAAGTGATGTTTCTGATGTTCATATTGCACCGCATACATTAAGGGTTGCGGCAATTTTCAGTATCATGACGCGTCTAAAGGACCCGAAAAAAGGTGATATCGATTTAGTGAAAAAGATGAGGTTATATGATGGAGAAAATGTGGAAGGCTTTAATTCTGCAGACATCAATGAATTGAAAAAAGAATATCAGGATGAAGGCATGAGTGGAATTGATCCGCGTTATGTGATTAACCGAATTTCGTCAACGATTATTAGAAAGGAAAATCCATCGATTAACGCACTGGATGTACTGATGTCGTTAAAAGCCGGTCTTGACCAGCATCCGTCGATTACGAATGAACTTCGAGAGCGGTATTTAAATTTCATTTCACTGGCACGTAAAGAATACGACTCCATTGCCAAAAATGAAGTGCAAAAGGCATTTGTGTATTCATATGAAGAGTCGGCGAAAATCCTGATGGATAATTACCTGGATAATGTCGAAGCATACTGCAATAAATCAAGGCTGCGTGATCCATTGACGGGGGAAGAAATTAACCCGGATGAAAAATTGATGCGGTCGATTGAAGAGCAAATCGGAATTTCTGAAAATGCAAAGAAAGCATTCCGCGAAGAAATTCTAATCCGTATTTCTGCCTATGCACGTAAAGGGAAGCGATTCGATTACAATTCACACGACCGTTTACGTGAAGCCATCCAGAAGAAGCTGTTTGCCGACCTGAAGGATGTTGTCAAAATCACTACTTCAACTAAGACACCAGACGAAAGACAGCTGAAGAAAGTGAACGAAGTCATCACGAGACTTGTTGATGAGCATGGTTATAATACCACTTCTGCCAATGATTTGCTGCGCTATGTGGGAAGCTTGTTAAATCGGTAAATCATAAATTTTGCCCCTACCTCTAAAAGGGTGGGGGTTTTAATTATAAAAAATGAAAATTTATGTCATTCATACTAGCTAATGTTATCTTTTAGCTGAAGTGGAATGAGACAACTTCATGAAGGAAAACCACGTCTTATAACAGTGATTTAGGAGTTTTTTTTGTAAATGCAATCATCTGAAACAGATTGATGGAGGGATTACATATAGGTGTAATCACTGAGTTGAATAAATTAGCTGAGAAAATCAATGATAACCCAGAGCATATTCAAAACGAAAAAAATCGTGTGTATCAATTCAATATTGATGAAATTGGTCCCGTTCAACTGTTGATCAAAGATGGACAAGTTGAAGTGGTCAAAGGTACATCACATGATCCAGAAGTGACATTGAAATTATCAGAGGGAAATTTATCAAAGTTATTAAAGGATGAATTAAATACTGCTATTGCCTTCATGACAGGTGGCTTAAAGGTAGATGGAAACATCAGCCTTGCTCTGAAACTGCAGGAATTTGTAAAATGTTATAATTAAAAAATACCGAACTCTTCCAGCAGTAGAAGAGTTCGGTATTTTTATGATCAGAATTTATTTCTTACGGTAGCTAGGAAGTAACGACTGCAAAGTAAGAAGCCAGTATAAGTTGTATAAGTGTAGCAACGCCTTAGTCATCGCCCTTACAGGATCGCCAATCAATTAGTTTTCTTTATTTGGTGACATTCAACCCATACTGTTCAATAAGTGTCACAAGTTGTCCGGGTGAAAGTTTGTCTTCACTATAATCAATTTTGATTTCCCCGTCATCAACATCGATGATCGCACGCTCTACCCCGTCTGTAGACAATAGAATGGACTCTAGATTTATTATTGGTCCTTCAGATGTTGCTTCCTTTACATAGAGTGTGGTTGTTTGCATACTCCTTTCACCTCCAAGAGATTTGTTCATATGTCTTATCTATACCCTATCTTTCCGATACCTATGTAACGTTTTGGATTTGGAAATATTGGGTATCAATAAGTAGAGGTGATGGAAAATGAGTAAAGAAGAATTGAAACGAGATCATGTTCCTGAAAATAGCTCTATGGCTAAGGATTATGAGGAGATGAAAGAACTTGGCAAACAGATGGAAAATCAAAGGACGAATGAAGAATTGAAAGAGTGGGATAAACGCCCAGGTACAGTCCAACATGAAATAGAGGAAGAAAAAGATTGAAAAAGTCCTCAACTAGAATAAATCTATCTGTGTAAAAAGGGTGTCCAGAAAGTTACTGGGGCACCCTTTTGTTGTTTAGTGAAAAACAGAAATTTTTAAGTTTGACCCTTGAAAAAACCGTACAAGATCTCCTATATTATGCAATGCTTGTCTAATTTTATAGGCAATCGTCCATTATCGAATTTTTTTGTAAATTATCCTTTATCGCTGCATAAGATAGAGTAATACTTTTCTTTTAGTCCGTTGTTTCCGGACTGTATTTTATTTATGTGAAAAACCGGAATGATGTGGGCTTTCTCACACTAACTTATTATATGAAGGAATGATGAAAAGCGTGCAAACATTTATAAGGGGGGAAGAGAATGTCGGAAGAGAATAATCAACAATATGTGATTTCACAGGAAAATTGGTCCCTCCATCGAAAAGGCTATGATGATCAACAACGCCATCAGGAAAAGGTGCAGGAAGCAATTAAGAATAATCTACCTGATTTAATTTCAGAAGAAAGCATTGTAATGTCTAATGGACGGGATGTTATTAAGATCCCTATTCGCTCCTTGGATGAATATAAAATTCGTTATAACTATGATAAAAACAAACATGTAGGTCAAGGCGATGGCGATAGTAAAGTAGGGGATGTGGTCGCAAGAGATGGCTCACCATCCGATGCCGGAGGAGGCAAAGGGCAGGGTGCAGGTGACAAGGCAGGCGAGGATTATTATGAAGCCGAAGTGTCAATGATGGAACTAGAAGAAGCACTGTTCAGCCAGTTAGAACTGCCTAATCTTCAGAAAAAAGAACAAGCGGAGCATACGCTTGAGCATATTGAATTCAACGATATTCGCAAGACAGGCTTAATGGGGAATATTGATAAAAAGAAAACCATGATATCCGCTTTCAAACGAAATGCCTTAAGCGGCGACCCAGGTTTTCATCCAATTTATAAGGAAGATTTTAAATTCAAAACGTGGAATGAAATACAAAAACCGGACTCCAAAGCAGTCGTATTGGCAATGATGGATACTTCCGGAAGTATGGGTCTATGGGAAAAGTACATGGCCCGAAGCTTCTTCTTTTGGATGAACCGATTCTTGCGGACAAAATATGAAACAGTTGAAATCGAGTTTATTGCCCACCATACAGAAGCGAAAGTGGTACCGGAAGAAGATTTCTTTTCGAAAGGGGAAAGCGGCGGTACAATTTGTTCTTCCGTATATCGAAAAGCATTAGAACTTATTGATCATAAATATGACCCTGTGAAGTTTAACATTTATCCATTTCATTTTTCCGATGGTGACAATCTCACGTCTGATAACGTTCGATGCGTAAAGCTTGTGGAAGAACTCATGAAGGTTTCCAATATGTTTGGCTATGGGGAAGTCAATCAATACAATCGCCATTCGACATTGATGACAGCTTATAAGAATATCGACAATGAAAAATTCCGGTATTATATTCTTAAGCAAAAAGCTGACGTTTTCCACGCGATGAAGAGCTTTTTTAAAGACGAAGAAAGTAAGAAGTATGCATAAAAAAGGAAACCTGTTGATCTAAATAGTTTAATTCAATTATATATAGCGATATTTAAATCAATATAATAGTAGGTAAAAGACGTGCGGTTCACATAGTACGTCTTTTTTTAAATTTTTGTTTTTTATACAGGTGAGGGAGATAAGATACAGCTAATCTAAAGAGGGAGAGTTTGCATAAACTAAGAGGAAATAGAAAGGGATAGGGGAGAATATCCTCGATTTCATGTATGGTTTTTAATAGTATGGAAGTCAGATTCAAATGAGCTGACCTACTAATTTGAAAAAGTAAGAAGTTTGGCTGGTCATTGCAACATCACAGCGATATGAAATTACTTACGATTCATAAAGTGGAATTGCATATAAAAGTAGCCGTTGCTCAACAGGAGCAACGGCTACTTTTACATCTACTATACTTATATCATTCGTTTCGTTACTTCAACGACACGTTGTCCTAACGCTTTCCCAAGTTCTTTATCATGATCAGTTATAAGCACATCACTTTCAACTGGACATGAAATCCCTACACCATAATACGATCCACCATAAAGCGTATTTTCAGGAATATTCCCCGGTAAACCAACAATAATCATCCCTTGGTGAAGCATAGGTGTAATAAGTTTTAATAAGGTTGCCTCTAGACGCTTAAAAAAGCACGATATTTGTGCACAGAAACATTTATTAAAGCGATTAATGAGTTGTTACATATTCGTTTTTTCCTGCACGCATTCCAACTATGAAAATTAGAGCTGATACTACGATTAACATTAATAAGGGAATCGTCCAACTGTGTGTAATGTCATGTAGCCCTCCAAATAATACTGGTCCAACAGCAGCTAAAAGATAACCAAATGATTGAGCCATTCCGGATAGTTCCGTCGCCTCATGGGTACTTTGTGTACGAAGACTAAAGAACATCATGGATAAACTAAATATAGTTCCGACTCCAACCCCAATCAAAATCATGCATACTGGGATAAGCAGCGTGCTTCCGTACAAAATACCGAATATCCCTACAATAAGAAAAATAACAGGAGGGACTACTAACAAACGCTGACTTTGTATGCGTCCAGCTAAAATTGGCACAATGAATGTTATAGGAATGACGGCAAGCTGCATGATGGATAGCATCCAGCCAGCTTCATCAGCATTTAGTCCTTTTTGCTCCAGAATTTCTGGCATCCAGGTAATTACTGTATAAAAGATAAACGATTGCAGTCCCATGAATAAAGTGATCTGCCATGCTAAACCCGAACGCCATAAGTTAATGTTTTTTACCTTTTGAGCCGTTTGTTCATCCTTATCGGACTTGAATGGCTTTTTTAATTGTGGCATCCAAAAGAAAACGGTAATAAGAGATAAGATTCCCCAACATCCAAGTGCACCAGCCCATCCTAACCCTGATAAAGAGGAAATGGGAATACTGATACCGGATCCTATTGCACCACATAAATTCATGGAAACTGCATAAACCCCTGTCATCAAACCGATATTCCGTGCAAAGTTATGTTTAATAAGACTGGGTAACAATACATTGCCAATAGCGATGGCTAACCCAATTAAAATGGTTCCTAAAAACAATGTCGTCACTCCGCCAATAGATCGTATCCCAATCCCAATCGTTAATAAGATTAAGGAAATGAATAGGGTAAGCTCCATTCCAAAACGTCGAGCTAACTTAGGTGCAAATGGAGATAAGAGTGCAAAAGCAAGTAAAGGCAATGTTGTTAATGAACCTGATAGTGTATTGGATATTCCCAAATTATCCCGAATCGAAGTTACCAGAGGTCCTACAGAAGTTAAAGGAGCTCTTAGGTTGGCCCCAATCAGAATGATCCCGATAATAAGTAGTCCAATTCTAGGTTTAAGATCTATTTTTGTTTGTTCTAGTTGATTTGCCGCTTGATGAATACCCATAATTTGTCCTCCGTACTTAGACTAAAGATTTTTTGAATTGTGTAATGTATTCATTCACTGTTTCAATTGCCCGATTTACATCTTGTTCGATGATGGCATCTACAAGGTTACAATGAATGTTCAAATGAAAGTTCGCACCTGAACTCATCTCAGCTATCTGATGGATGGAAGCATGCAAAGAATCTTCCATATGTTCGTACAAATCAATCAATAAATCATTATGTGATGAACCCATAATTGATTTATGTAACTGAATATCAGCTTCTTCGTAAGCCTTACTATCCTTTGCTTCAGCAGCCTTACGACATGCTTCTATATGAATTCTCATCTGTTCTATATCTTCTTGGTCACGTCTTAGTGCAGCTAATTGTGCTCCTTCTCTTTCAAGTGCATGACGAACCTCTAACGTCTCTAATAAACTTGACTGCTGGATCCTTCTTTGAAATGCAACTCCCAGGGCACTTGATGACTTGACGAACGTTCCCTTTCCTTGTTTTGTTACTAAAAGACCTGCATAAACAAGTGATCGTACAGCTTCTCTTAATGTATTTCTACTCACATCGAACTGTTTTATCAAATCCATTTCAGGAGGAATCTGATTTCCAATCTTCCATTCGCCAGATTCGATTAACGATTCAATTTGGGAAACAACTTGTTCTACAAGTGATAAACGATTTGTTTTAGATATGGTCAATATATACACCTCAAATTTGTAGGATGATTGGTTCATTGGTTATTTTAACATATGTATGTTGAAATATAAACAAGAATAATGTTAAAGTACGGGTATTCAAAACTTCCTTCCCCATCCAATTTTCCACCTTGGCTGTATAATGGACACAATTTCCTATAAGAAAAAACATTTCCTATTTAATGTTCATAACTTATACGAGACATGGGGTGTTTTTTCTCTTGTCCCCCATTACTGGGCTGAATTTCGTATGCCGGTAAATGAAAAGGCTCGAATAATACAGTCTGGATTATTGCAAAAGAACTTTCTCAATTGTACAGAAAGTCTTTAATATTGGAGAAAAAAGCCCTGAAATCAAAAATTTCAGGGCTTCATTTCTTATAAGGTACTTTATGTTAAAACAAATAAGGAATTATAAAAAAGTCTGGGAATTAAATTCCCAGACTTAATTGTAATTCAAAAGAAGTATGTCTATTTCTTAGCTGATTTTTTTGTTTGACTAAAAAAGAGAGCAGGATAAATACTGCTACAGTTACAAGACATACAGTGGTACCAATTATATTTTGTTTATTAAAGATAAAAGCAATAAAAATAAAGCTTAAAGCTATGATCGCAAATATAGTTGTATATGGGTACCATTTTACCCGGAAACCTGGTTCGTCAGTGTATTGTTTACGGAGCTTCAATTGGGCAGAACATATACTGATCCATAATAATAAAACTGTAAAGCCAGGGATAGCCATTAGATAGCTTAATATCAGATCGGGAGTCAAATAGGATAAAAACACACCAAATAATATACATAATGTAGTTAAAAATATTCCATTAAGTGGGATACCTTTTTTGGTTGTTTTTATAAATACCTTAGGGGCTTCTCTGTTCTGAGAAAGAGTAAACAATGTTCTTGATGTAGCGTATATACCTGAATTTGCAGCTGATAAGACAGCAGTTAAAAGAACGAAATTCATAATATCAGCAGCTCCTGGAAGTCCTGTTAAGCTGAAAACCTGAACGAAAGGACTCTCTTCAGTACTTACTTGGTTCCAAGGTATTACTCCGCAAATAATAAGAATTGGCAAGACGTAAAAAAGGATTACCCGCCATACTGTTCCTTTAATGATTTTTGGTATAACTCGCTGACTGTCTTTGGTTTCTGTGACAGCCACACCAATTAATTCAGCACCCCCATATGAAAACATTACAACTAAAAGTGCACTTAACATGCCTCCAATTCCTTGGGGGAAAAAGCCACCATGTTCCGTATAATTAGAAAATGAAGCGGAACTAGGGAAAATTCCTATCAGAATCAAAGCTCCTAAAATAATAAAAGCAATTAAAGTTATTATTTTAATACCTGCAAACCAAAACTCGAGTTCTCCATAGTATTTTACTTGAAACAAATTTATTCCTATTACTACTGACGCACATAGTATACTTAGTAGCCATAATGGTACAGAAGGAAACCAGTATTGTAAAAAGCTTCCGGCTGCCACTATTTCTACAATGATCACGATAATCCAGTTAAACCAATAGAGCCATCCTACAATAAAGGATAATTGAAACCCAAAAGCTTTATTTATAAGATGTTGTACGTTCAAATTGGGAAAAACGGTTGCCATTTCTCCTAAAGCTGCCATTACAATAAATAACAATAGGCCCCCTATTAAATAGGCTATCACAACACTTGGACCAGCCATATTTAATGTATCTGAGCTCCCCTTAAAGATCCCTGTTCCTATCATTCCTGCTAACGCAATAAACTGGACATGTCTTGGCAATAAGCCCCTTTGTAAATCATGATGAGTCTTTTCCATGTTATTCATGCCTTTCTTCCGTTATTTTAATAAAATATTATTTTAATAAAAATCAAAGGACTCTTCTGTGATTAAACGCTTTTGTGTACTAAAGTAACTATATTAATATATCATAATTCAGAATAATGTCAATTTATGTAGGGGAACAGAAAAATTATATCTTTAACACGAGAGAATGAATTGTGGATATTATTTAAACATATTTTGATACTTATTCTTATTAAAATGTCATTTGTTAAAGTTAATTTATTTTTGTATTAGAATACTCACTTTTAAGGAGGTTATTTTTTAGGAAATAAATGTTGTGAGGAACTACTGAAAATACTTATATCTAGATTCCCGTTCATATAAGTTCATCTTTGTAAACAAAGAACCCAAATCCAAATATGAGGAATTCGGGTTCATTGCTCTTTATAATTTCGATAATGGAATTCTTCTTATCTCCTTTGATTGCCCCTAGCTATCAGGCTCATATAGATGAAGGACTCAAAATTGTTCCCTACTTGCTGCATCTACCTTTGTTTATAGGAGTCCCCATTCTATTATTGATTACAGCATATATAAAGCAAAAAATAAAACCAACAGTTTCATGAAGAGGGAGGCTGTTGGTTTTTTTTTTGGCTGTGAAGATACTCAAAAATAGAAAGAAAAAAATGAATGAAAAGAGGAGAAAGTAATCTTCTCCACGAGCGACTGTAAAATATTGTTTAATGTTATAGAGAGATTGGAACATATTCAAACCCTGTAAGTTGTCAATGACCATAATAAGTAAATACGTACCTAAAAAAATTAATAAAACTGGAAGCATTTTGGCCATGCTATCACCTTCAATCTTTTCTTAAAGTGCGGTTAATCATCTGAAAATATACACTATATAAGTGAGACTTTAAAATATATATAAAGCTGATACAAAATAATTTTCATCCTATTCAATATTCAGTGAAGATCATGAAATAACCAATTATAAGACCAAAAAAAGTTAAATTGTATTATTGCTGTCATTTTCCTGACTAGTGCATAAGATGAACTAACCCATTTAAGTTCTTCTATAAAAACAAATAAGGAGATGTTTCTATATGTCAGGTTGTGAGTCAAGTTGTGACGGCGGATTTGGATTTGGTGGAGGTTTCGCCTTTATAGTTGTTTTGTTTATATTGTTAATAATTGTTGGAGCTAGCTTTTGTGGTGGTGGATACGGTGGTGGATACGACGGTGGATATGCCCCGGTTCAAGGATATGGCGGCTACTGCTAAAAAAATAAAAAAAGCCGACCTTAATAGGGTCGGTTTCTTCTATAATTATTAAAAAGAACTGTGAGGCTATTCTATTCACTCTCACATAACGTGGAGAAAGAAAGTGGATGTAGGTAATCGGTGTCCTGCACCTGTTCACTATCCTGTAGAAATTCTAAATAACCGGCAAATACCTGTGAAGCCATCCCTAGATAGTGCATTTCAGTGTGGATGGTACCCATCTTGTGTGAATGAAGCATATACATTTTCATCCCTCCTTTTGTAATTCAGATGTCCACCAAAATAGGTCCGGCTCTTAAAAACGAAAGTTTTGTTCATGTAATCCATTTTATATTCATTTAAATTTCAGAAGCTCCAGGGTGGAACCCTTCTTCATTTCTTTCTTCTACTATCATGCGCAATCCACGCTTTGGTCTGAGTGTAAGTGTTGTAATTGGTTTTACTTCATGATGGTCCGGTGCTAGCCTAATTCTATATCGTTGAGCAATACACGCTAGGACAAGCACAGCTTCCATCAATGAAAAATAATTACCAATACAAACTCTTGGTCCCCCGCTAAACGGAAAGTAAGCATACGTAGGTAAAGTTTTCAAATAGTTGTTTTCAAATCTCTCAGGAATAAAAGAATCTGGATTATCAAAATACTCCGGCTTGTGCTGCACCACATATGGACTTAGCAAAAACATATCGCCTTTTTTAAAATGATACCCCCCTATTTTCACATTCTCCTCCACTTCCCGTGAAATGATATAGACTGGCGGGTATATGCGAAGTGATTCCCTGATAATATTTTGTGTGTATGTTAATTTCATGAAATCGTCAGGCGTAGGAGTACGGTTGCCTATTACTCTATCTATTTCATTGAAAAGTTTAGTTTCCACTTCTGGATTCTGTGAAAGAAAGTATATGGCCCAGGAAAGCGTATTTGCCGTCGTTTCGTGACCGGCAATGAAGATGGTCATTAGTTCATCGCGTACTTGCTGGTTTGACATACCTAAGCCGTCCTCATCATCTCGAGCCTCCATTAAAATTCCAAGCATATCTTCATGTCTTTCTGCATCTTCCCTACGTTTTTCGATAATGCTATAAATCACTTTATCAAGTCTTTGTATCGCATTTTTATATTCACGGTTGCTTTTAGTTGGAACCCATAAGGGTAATTGAAGAAGTGTTCTCATCCTTTTGACGGAAATTTTCAAGGCTGCTTCCATCGGTTCTCCGACCACATCATACCCATCTTTGAAATCCATGCTGAACATGGTCCTGCTTATTATCCCAAGGGCGATATTCATCATATCTTTCGTAATAATCCGTTCTTTCTCATTTTCCCAAGTTGAAATATAGTCCATTGTTATATCAATCATATCCTGGGCATAATTGCTAATATGGGACTTTTTGAAAGAGGGTTGAATAAGCCTTCTCTGGCGCATGTGAACGTCTTTTTCGCTAGTAAGAAGTCCATCACCAACGAGTGGTTTTATAGCATTGCTGTCCTTTGATTTGACGAAGGATTTTTGTTTCGTTACAAGTATCTGCTTTATTAAATCCGGATTTGAAATGAGGTAAACATTTTGGAAAGGTCCAAAACGAAATTTTGCAACGTCTCCATATTCTTTTGATAAACGGGTAAGAAAGCCAAGTACATCTTTTTGAAACTCCTTTGTATGGCCAGAAATTAGTTTTCCATTTGGGACCATTGGAGTATCATATAAAACTTCATCAGTTTCACTCAATGTTCTTTCTCTCCTTTCGGTAATAATAATTTCTTGTAATCATTCTATGAGAATAAGCTATATTGGTTTGGACAAGTTGTTAAAAGAAAGAGCACATAATTTTTAATTAGTTAATCATAATGAATATACGAGTCCTAAAGGGTGAGGGGAGATTACTAGATTTCCATTCGTACTCAACTAAAAATAAAGTTTTCTCTATAAGTTGAGTATAGAAAAATTACAAATCGTGAGAGCGTATTTTGAGCTGATAAGAAACCACAAAGAGGAGAGAAGTACAAATGGTAGTTCCTAATTTACTGGTAATAAACAGGTGAGGAATTAAAGGTGTCTAGTGTGAAAAAACTCTGGGTGAGAGGAATCCAGAGTTTTTTTTTGGGATATTCAGAAAGAAATTTCCTTTTGTTAATAAATAAGAGATGTATTCAGCTTCGTTCTTCCCTATCTCTATTTTGGTGCGGATCATTTTTTTCCATTGTAGGACCACCATATTGTTCGTTAATTTCTTTAACCACTTGATCTAAAAATTCATCAGATATTATTGGGTTATCATTTTTTTTTGGCATGTAATTCTCTTCTATCCTTTCTTGGTACCATGCGTCTTAATCACTAATGAAGTATTCGTTAACAACATAACCTCTCTAAGAAAAAATTATTCTTTTTGTTTGCAAATTTTTCATTTACTTTTCCGAATCACGGGAGTATGATATCAACAGTTTCATATTTCTAAATCGCTGAAACCTTATGGTACGGGGGAACCGTTATTAGGATTGTTTTACAATCCAAGGGGTGAATCCTTTCTAGGTAGGGCTACTCAAAGGTCCGAATCCGACAGCTAACCTCGTAAGCGTTATATGAGAAGGAAGGTGGAGCTTGTGAGACAAAAAAATGATGTCTGCAGGTCTATTTAACTATGACTTGTGGGCATTTTTCTATTTTATTCTTGTTTTTTTCGTAAAGTTTTTTTCATATAACTGGGCAAAATAAACTTAATTTGAAAAATGGCGGTGATTTCTAGTGTTATCTTCTATAAAGAGGTTCTTAATAGGCCGGCCTCTAAAATCTACTGCATTAGGTGACCAAAAGCTTAACAAAACAAAAGCTTTGGCCATATTATCTTCTGATGCTTTGTCTTCCGTTGCATATGGCCCGGAACAAATTTTAATTGTTTTAATTACAGTGGGTGCCGCAGCATTTTGGTATTCCATTCCTATCGCCATTGGTGTATTGATTCTGTTAATGGCTTTAATCTTGTCCTATAGACAAATTATCTTTGCTTATCCTCATGGCGGGGGAGCATACGTGGTTTCAAAAAACAATTTGGGTGTAAATCCTGGGCTGATAGCTGGAGGATCTTTGTTAGTCGACTATATCCTAACTGTGGCTGTAAGTGTTTCTGCGGGTACAGATGCCATCACATCTGCTTTTCCCAGCCTACATTCATATAATGTCGTTATTGCTATAATTTTTGTAATTCTTCTTACCATCCTTAACCTAAGAGGGGTAACAGAGTCGGCTTCCGTATTAGCCTATCCAGTGTATCTTTTCGTTTTAGCGTTATTCATTCTGATTGGTGTAGGTGTATACAAAATTTTGACTGGTGAAGTTTCCCCTGACTTACATGCATCAATCGGAACACCAGTAGCAGGGATCAGTTTATTTATACTTCTAAGAGCTTTTGCATCAGGTAGCTCTGCATTAACAGGAGTTGAAGCGATTTCCAATGCGATTCCAAACTTTAAAAATCCAGCGCCTAATAATGCTGCAAAAACATTAATAGCAATGGGTTCCTTACTTGCTGTGTTATTTACGGGTATTGTATTCTTAGCCTATTATTTAAGCATTGTTCCTAGCGCAGAGGTAACTGTTGTTTCACAAATTGCTGAAGAGATATTTGGACGCAACTTTATGTATTTCTTTATCCAAGGAACGACAGCATTAATATTAATTCTTGCTGCCAACACTGGCTATTCTGCTTTCCCTTTGCTTGCGGTAAATCTTGCAAAGGATAAATTCATACCAAGGGCGTTTACAATTAGAGGAGACCGATTAGGATATTCCAATGGAATTATCATACTAGGACTTGCATCAATCATCTTAATAATCGCATTTGGAGGACATACAGAAAATCTTATTCCACTTTATGCGGTAGGGGTATTTATTCCATTTACGTTGTCTCAGTCCGGGATGATTGTTAAATGGATTCGCGAAAAGCCAAAAGGATGGATGATGAAATTAACCATTAATTCAATTGGTGCCATTATTAGCTTTATCGTCACGATGATATTCTTTTTAACCAAATTTACTCAGGTTTGGCCTGTTTTGATTTTTTTACCTATCATCATTGTTATTTTTCATCGAATTAGAAAGCATTATGAAGCAGTTGGTGACCAACTTAGGATTACAACTTGTGAGCCTATATTACCAATAGAAGGGAATATTATTATTGTACCTGTGGCTGGTATAACGCATGTGGTTGAGAACTCCTTAAATTATGCTAAATCTCTTTCAGCACATCAGGTTATTGCCGTTTATGTTGCTTTTGAAAGAGAAGATGAAAAAAAATTCGAAGAAAAATGGAAGAAGTGGCAACCAGATGTTAGACTCGTCACACTGAACTCTTATTACAGAAGTATCATTCAGCCATTAACTAAATTTGTAGATACAGTTGAACATAAAGCGAGGGAATCTAACTATAAGGTTACTGTAATCATTCCACAATTTATTCCGAAGAAAGGCTGGCACAATATTCTTCATAACCAATCTAGTTTACTGATCCGTGCCTACTTACTTTATAGAAGAAATGTAGTTATTACGACAGTACCTTATCATTTGAAGAAATAAAAATATATAACAAGTGATTTCACAGACAGCCTTACTTTGCTGTATTCTCTACCGAAAGAGCAAACCTTAACAGGGTTTGTCTACAGTTTTTTTGAGGGGTTGTAAAAATTCGAACGTTGATTGGAACGTAGGGCACTAAGCTTTCCGCGGGCGGTCAGGGAGCCTCCTCGGCGCCTTTGCGCCTGTGGGGTCTCCCTTGGACACGCTTTTCCCGCAGGAGTCTTGCACCTTCCGCTCCAATGAACTTTGTTTTAACAATTAGAAATAAACACTTTTGCCTACAGTCAGTCTTAGAGCAAACCTTAACTGGGTTTGCTCTTTCTTCAATTTACGCTCTATATTGAGAAAAGAGGGTTACCGCTGGCAATCCTTTTTATGTTGGACAATATTTCTGAAGCTGAATTTGTCTATCCTTTTGAATTTATCATTATCATTCATTAGATTAATTGGTTATTAGATGATCAAAATCTAAGAAGTTTTCATTGATAAAATTACCATGGCTCAATTTCCTTAATGAGAACATATTAAAAAAAGACAAAATAAAATTTCCTGATTTAATGTTTTGAACATACATATGTGGGGGTTGAAGATGGATATATTATTAGCTCTCTTACCGGCACTATTCTGGGGAAGTATCGTTTTATTTAATGTGAAACTTGGTGGTGGTCCCTATAGTCAAACGCTCGGTACAACGATTGGGGCTTTGATTTTTTCTATTGGGGTTTATTTTTTCGCGGATATCAAGTTGTCACCTCTAGTTTTTGGTGTGGGGTTTGTTTCAGGACTTTTTTGGGCTGTTGGACAAGCTAATCAGCTCAAAAGCATTGATTTAATGGGTGTTTCTAAAACAATGCCGATTTCAACGGGATTACAGCTGATTTCTACTACTTTATTTGGAGTCATAGTTTTTCACGAATGGTCTACACTAAAAGCAGTTATTTTAGGCGTACTGGCTTTAGTATTTATTATCATTGGAATCGTGTTGACCTCACTGGAAGATAAAGAATCAAAAGAGAGTAAATCGGGAAACTTGAAAAAGGGAATCGTTATTCTACTCATCTCAACATTTGGTTATTTAGTTTATGTGGTTGTTGCACGTCTCTTTGATGTTAATGGCTGGTCAGCATTGTTTCCTCAAGCAATCGGGATGGTGGTAGGTGGCTTATTATTAACGTTTAAACATAAGCCGTTTAATAAGTATGCAATTCGCAATATCATTCCTGGATTAATATGGGCAGCAGGAAACATGTTTTTATTTATATCACAGCCTCGTGTGGGAGTCGCTACGAGTTTTTCCCTATCTCAAATGGGCATAGTCATCTCAACTCTCGGCGGGATCATCATTTTACGTGAGAAGAAAACAAAGCGCCAATTAATTGGAATCGTTATTGGAATTATCTTGATTATTATAGCTGGGGTTATGCTCGGCCTCGCAAAAAGCTAATTGGAGGATGATAGAATGTATACAGATTTAGAAGGCAAGGTCGTTGTGATAACTGGTTCATCTACTGGTTTAGGAAAAGCAATGGCAATTCGCTTTGCTCAGGAAAAGGCAAAGGTCGTGGTTAATTACCGTACTAAATTAGAGGAAGCAGATAGTGTGTTAGAAGAAATCAAAAAAACAGATGGGGAGGCTATTGCAGTAAAAGGTGATGTCACCGTTGAAGAAGATGTAATTAATCTTGTGCAATCAGCCATAAAGGAATTTGGAAAACTAGACATTTTCATTAATAATGCAGGAATAGAAAATCCAGTACCTTCTCATGAGATGCCCTTAAGCGACTGGAACCGGGTAATTGATACCAATTTAACCGGTAATTTTTTAGGTTGCCGTGAAGCCATCAAGTATTTTGTAGAAAACAACATTAAAGGAAATGTGATAAACATGTCCAGTGTACATGAGAAAATTCCTTGGCCTTTATTTGTTCACTACGCGGCAAGCAAGGGTGGTGTGAAGTTGCTTACGGAAACTTTGGCGTTAGAATATGCGCCAAAAGGTATTCGTGTAAATAGCATTGGTCCTGGTGCAATAGCCACACCAATAAATGCCGACAAGCTTGAAGATCCTGAAAAGAAAAAGGATCTTGAAAGTATGATTCCGATGGGGTACATTGGAAAGCCTGAAGAAATCGCTGCGGTTGCCGTATGGCTGGCATCTTCAGAGTCTAGTTATGTTACGGGCATCACCCTATTTGCTGATGGAGGCATGACGAAATACCCTTCATTTCAAGCGGGAAGAGGATGAAGGCATCTCTTGAACAAACTCATCTTAATATTAATGGTTGAAAATTTACTTCTGGTATAATAGGCGAGCCCTTTTCTATACATAATAAGGGCTTTTCTCAACATAGTTCTTATGAAATAAAACTGAAAGAGCGGCCTTTTACCGGGTTGGCTCGTTCTTCAATCTTTTTAAGACTTTTTAAAAAGGGAAGATGCAAGTTCAGCTAAAAAAGAGTGAATCTGTCTCACAACTTATACTAGGCGTAGGTAGCTTAATGAATAGGTTTGATGCACAAAAAATCCCAGTAGGATCATTCCTACTGGGATTTTTACTAAATTAACGATTATGATGATTAAACCAGGTAATGAAGTTATCAACGACCGTATCTAAAAACTGAACAGTCGGTTCATGAGTAAGAGTACCTTCTTTATCGATTTTTTCATGAACTGCTCCAACATAAACTTCATTTCCAGGAAGCAAAGGAGAGGAGATACCTAGAGCAAATAGAATTTCACGCAAATGTAATTGGGCTTTAACCGTTCCTAAATGTCCCATGGACGCACCCATGATCCATGATGGTTTACCAATCATGACTTTATCTACACGTGATAACCAATCGATAACATTGCCTAATACGCCTGGAATCGTTCCATTGTATTCAGGCGTTACCCACAAGACTGCATCTGCATTGGCCACTTTGCTTTTAAATTCTTTTACCACTACAGGAGGGTCGTTTTCGATATCTTGGTCATAAAAAGGCAAATCCCGAACGTTTAAGATTTCAAGTTCAAACCGTTCTTGATATTGAGTTTGAATAAATTTAGCAAGCTTTAGGTTATAAGATTCTTTACGAATACTCCCTACAATTGCAACAACTTTCATCTTCATTACCTCCGAGTATTTATTTGTATTTTCCATTCGTGTTAATTTGTTCCACTTTGATATTATAATTGTTATTTTATTGAAAGGGAAAAAGGATGCTTATGAAAACTCAAATACTTGTACTACTTCGGAGTATTGTGATCACTTTAAATCAGTGTTGCATTCTTTGCTATTAGCGATATAGTAGCAGTATCTTCTTTTACCTTTGCTTCCTTTTGCCTTACGAGAGGAATTATCTTCTCCCCGAAGACTTGTAAATCTTCTTCGTAGTGCAGGAATCCTGTTAGGATGATATCCACTCCGATTTTTTTCAATTTAATGATGCGGTCCGCAACTTGCTCGGCAGACCCAATTAACCCGGTTTTAAATCCGTCGTTGTATTGAACGAGATCCTCGAATGTTGAGTTTTGCCACATTCCTTCACCTTGTGAAGAAGCTTGACCTGCAAATTTCACTTGGCTTTTAAATCCTTCGACAGCCTTTTGATCTGCATGTAAAACAATATCTGTTAAAACTTGTTTTGCTTTTTCTTCTGTATCACGGACAATCACAAAACCATTGACACCAATCTGAATTTCTCTTCCATTCGAGCGAGCCAGTGATCGTACATGGTCTATTTGTTCTTTTAATTTCTCTAGTGTGTTTCCGTTTATAAAATAAACATCAGACACTCGTCCTGCCATTTCTCTTGCGGCAATAGAGTTGCCACCTTGAAATATTTTGGGAGGGTTAATCGGTTTGGGTTTTAGGGGTGCTTCATTTGTTCGGTAAAAATCACCCTTAAAAGTAGTCGCTTCCTTTGTCCATAAATTCCGTAGAACTTGTATAAACTCTTCAGAACGCCGATAACGTTCATCATGATCTAACCATGGTTCTCCATAACCAGTAAACTCGCCTTTAAACCATCCACTAACGATATTTATGGAAGCACGTCCATTGCTGATATGATCGATTGTTGAGATAATTTTGGCTACGACACCTGGGTGCCATAGTCCAGGAAGAACGGCTGTAATGATATTAATTTTATTAGTCACACTTGCCAATGCAGAAGCAAGCGTAGCAGCTTCTAATTGATTCTCAGCCCCATAGCTTGCAAAGAATCTAGTTTGTAGTAAAACATAATCAAATCCAAGATTTTCGGCCATTTGTGCATATCGTTTATTCGCGTCATACGTCCAACCTGTTCTTTGGGGAATATCCGAAATAACCAGACCTCCACTTACATTTGGTGCCCAATATGCAAATTGTAAACTCATTAAAATTACCTCCTGTTTTTCGGGAATACTCTTATCTAAAAAGCAATTTTTCATAAAGAAAGGCTCTTGTCAGCCTTCAAAAAAGAAGAGTTCGACAAGAGCCTCTGGTAAACCAGTCAGCATTTTTTGTTTTTTTAAGTACGTACACCTTTGTGAGAAAGTTTAATATACATTAAGCCTACCTGTCAAGTGAGTATTGAGAGGCGGATTTGTACCCTTTATAAAAAACCATTCTTAAACATTACTTGACTAATGTGTTTAATAAGATTTAATATTAAAACGAAGATTCTGATAATTAAATAGCCGACTAGGTCACTAGAGGCTCCCAATTCAAGGTGGATTATATCTTGAGAGGGGAGTCTCTTTATTATTTTTGAAAAATCAAGACGAATTAAGGAGGACTCAATTAATGAAAATAGCGAAAGAAAATAAGGCTAATTATCTTGAGATAGCTAACAATCTCGCGAAGGAATTTGCTAAAACAGCAATTGAGCGAGATAAAAGAGGAGGAACGGCAAAATTTGAGCGTGACTTACTTCGTGAAAGTGGTTTGCTTTCGCTTATGATTCCAAAATCCCTAGGAGGGAAAGGGGAAGATTGGAAAACAGTTTTACAATTAACACGTGAACTGGCAAAAGTGGATGGATCGATCGCACATTTATTCGGATATCATTTCTTATGTTTGACATCTGTCCACTTATTCGGATCTCCATTTCAGAAAGAAAAGTTATATAAGGAAACGGCCGAAAAAAATTTGTTCTGGGGAAATGCCTTTAATCCGCGGGATGAAAATTTGCTATTGAAGAAAGAAAACTCACAATGGATATTGAGTGGGAAAAAAAGCTTTTGTTCAGGGGCAATGGATTCTGCCCGCTTATTGATTTCTGCTAAGAGCACAGGTTTTGAACGCCCTGTTATTGCTGTTATTCCAACTAATCGAAAAGGAATTATTATACAGGATGATTGGGATAGTTTTGGACAGCGGCAAACAGACAGCGGGACTGTTATTTTTAATGAAGTGTTACTGAAAAATGAAGAGGTGCTTGATTATTATGAACAAGACCTCCAAGGTTTGTTTCCTACATTAAGGACACATATTGCCCAAACAATTTTGGTTCATGTGATGCTAGGAGTTGCGGAAGGAGCCTTTGAAGAAGCAAAAAACTATACAAAGAATGTGACCCGTCCTTGGTTGACGTCTAATGTAGAAGATGCAACCAGCGATCCCTATACCATTCGCCATTATGGAGAATTATTCGTTCAATTAAAAGCTTCAGCTGCACTGGCTCAAAATGCTGCAGATGCCCTGCAGTTTGTATGGGGAAAAGAGTGGACACTAACTGAGCAGGAACGGGGAGAGTGCGGGATCACAATTGCAACAGCGAAGGTTTCTGTAGCGAAAACGGCATTAGAGGTAACGAATCGTATGTTTGATGTAATGGGTGCAAGAGCTACCTCGGCTAGGTATCAGTATGATCGATTTTGGAGGAATATAAGAACCCATACATTGCATGATCCGATTGAATATAAAATTCGGGATATCGGCAATTGGGCCCTCAATTCTAAGGTGCCTGAAATCACACCTTATTCCTAACGAAGTAAGCATGAATTATTTCAAGTTTAAAAAAAACCATCCGATTTAATCTTTGAAAAACGTCGATGGTAATACTTATCTAATGAATATCCGAAAAAGGAAGCGAGCATCTGTTGAAACAGCATTCCAAGTACTACAGGAACCGCAACGGCAGCCGGGAAATAGGTGGTCGCAAGAACAGCTCCAGCACTGATGTTCCGCATCCCGCCGGTAAAAGTTAAGGTAATGACGTCTTCCTTTTCCCATTTTAATAATTTACCAATTATCCAAGAAAGAGCATAGCCTGAAGCGGCTATAAATAAAACTAAGAAGGTCATGATTATTAATTTTTTGTCGAAATGAGTTAAATAGGGTGCAATTTTTGAACTGTTCAATATTACGACAATTCCTACGCTTAGTTTGGAAAAAGGGGCTAAGCGGGGGGATAGACTTGTTTTTACCTTGCCTTTCGTAGTCTGATTCAAGAACATTGCCAGCATGGACGGAAGAACGACCATTCCGATTAACCCTTTCACCATTGACCACATATCCATTTCGATTGAGCCGCCTCCGAAAAGGGCAACACTGTAAGGAACGATGAATGGAGAGAGCAGGGTGTCGATGAGGATAATGGTTAGAGCAAGTACGGCATTTCCTTTATAAATGGATACCCAAATCATACTGGTGACACCCGTTGGAATGACTACTGATAAAACTAAACCCGTAATCGTGAAGGCATCCCCACGAAAAACTAAATGGCCAAGGGCCCAGGCCCATATTGGCATAAGTACGTGCAGGATGATCAAAACGATGAAAACAGGTAAAGGGTGTGTGACTACCCGTTGCAGTGATTTAAAGTTTGAGCCTAAACTTCCTGCAAATGTGATGAAAGCAAATATCCATGGAACTAGAAATGTGTAGTCAGTTAAATGTTCGGCTAATAAGACGCCAATAACAACGCTTATTGGTGTAATAAGCGGCATAGCTTTATCCATTTGTTTATTAATAGTCTTCAGCATCATTCATTCATCCATCCATTTCCTACGTGAAATTCTTCATAAGTAAGTTTACCATTTTCAATAATACGTATTTTAAAAGAATGAACTTTTGACTTAACGACTTCTACTATATACATAATAAATCCATTTAAGTAAAATATTAATATGAAGAGATTTTTATTTTAGAAATGTTAGCCGTTCAAAATAGAGGAGAGGGGAGTATCTATGCAGAAAGATATAAAAAGTGAAGTATTTTCATGGGTGAAATCTATCCTATTTGCTTTAATAATCGTGTTTATTTGCAACCAGTTTTTATTTACCCCAGTGATTGTTAAAGGTAAATCAATGGAGCCAACTTATGAAAACAATAACAGGATTGTAGTTACAAAAATCGGTAAGATCGAACATTTCGATATGGTCGTATTTCATGCTCCTGATGCAGATAAGAAGTATATCAAAAGGGTGATCGGCCTTCCAGGTGACAGTGTGGAAGTGAAAAAAGACGTACTATATATCAATGGGAAAAAGTATACAGAACCATATTTGAAAACAAATAAAGAGGAAATTCCACCTGAAGAAAATCTGACGGAGAATTTTACCCTGCAAAATCTATTAGGGAAATCCAAAGTACCCAATGGTTATTTATTTGTCATGGGAGATAATCGTAGGGATAGCTGGGATGGCAGAAGATTTGGTTTTATATCCGAGGAATCACTTGTGGGTAAAGTGGAATTTCGTTTCTATCCATTAAGCGAACTAGGGATGCCACAGTAAAAATTATAAACTTGGAATACGCGTGTGTTAATTATCCATATTACTTGAAGAGAAATTTTATAGCGTAATAATATGGACTAAGTTGTATTTATAGCAGATGATAGATTAAGAACCTTTTCCAATGGTTAAGGTTTTTTATTTTGAATTTTGGAGGTTTTTTCATAATGAAGAATGAATTAGCCACTCTCTCCATCCCAATGCTGGATGAAGAAATGGGACAGCAGGTAAAAAGGTATGTGGATTTTCTGACAGTTCCGCAGGGAAGTTTGGGACGGCTGGAAGAATTGATAATTGAATTAGCAAAGATGACAGGTGAAGCCTTTCCTGAAGTATCGAGACCGGGCGTGATTGTGTTTGCAGCCGATCATGGGATTACGGATGAGGGGGTTTCCGCTTATCCAAAAGAAGTGACAGAACAAATGGCTCTCAATTTCCTGAATAACGGAGCCGCCATCAATGTATTCAGCCGTGCGATTCATGCTTTTTTTGACATAGTTGATATCGGGATTGACGCTGATATTGAAGCACCGGAATTAACTTCAAGGAAAGTCCGCCGTGGAACAAGAAACTTCTATAAAGAAGATGCGATGACACGGGAAGAAGTAAACCAAGCGCTTGAAATCGGGTATGAGCGCGCGCAGAAAATGATTGAACAGGGAGCGAAATGTCTAATCCTCGGTGAAATGGGAATCGGAAATACGACAGCTAGTTCTGCAATCATCTCCGTTATTAGCGGGAAGAGCGTAGAATCGCTTGTAGGCCAGGGAACAGGACTAAAAAGTGAAGGTATTTTACATAAACAAAGAGTTATTGAAGAAGCAATCTTATTAAGAAAACCTATTCCTGATGATCCAATCGATATTCTGATGAAAATTGGCGGATTCGAAATTGCCGGGATGGCAGGAGCCATGCTAGCAGCAGCCAATAACCGAATTCCCATTCTTGTAGATGGTTTTATTACAACGACGGCTGCTGTAATTGCAAACCTGATTTCGGGTCGTGCATCTGATTATATGTTTGTCGGACATCAATCCGCAGAGCCGGGACATAGAACGGCCATTGAATTGCTTGGTAAAGAGCCAATTCTTCAACTGGGAATGAGAATAGGAGAAGGAACAGGAGCCGCAGTTGCTTTTCCTATTCTTAAGTCGGCGACATTGGTCATAAAGGAAATGGCAACATTTGAGTCGGCAGGTGTGTCAAACAAATAATAATTATAGTAAGAAGGAGGCTTTCTATATGAAGGCCTCTTATTTTTATGTAAAAAGACCTGCTAAGAAAAAACCATCATGCATCTACCGTGATTTCTTGTTTTTTTACCATGAGCGGTCCGGTGCATCCGCTTTATTAGGTTTTGTTATTATGTTCCAAAGTTATTACTACATTACCCTTTTTGTGTCCTTTTTCTACATAGCTATGAGCCTCGGCAATTTGTTCCAACGGAGAGTGCCTATCTATGACAGATTTTATCTTTCCCGCCTCAATAAGCTCTTTGAGAAAGATTAGATCCTCAGTTCTTCCGGATGTTATTCCACCTATTACTTTCTTGCTGCCTATCATTGAAGTCCAAAGCATTTGAACAACCTGTGGCAGCCCAGCGACAGCTGCAAGATAGAATAACCAGAACAAAGGAGAGTTATTTACTGAAACGTAATATCTCTGTTAGAATTTTCAAGAATATGGATACCGATATTCAGTATTCAAAGTTTAGAAAAGAGAGTTTTTTGATAGACAAAAAGATTACTATCCTTGCTCCACTAATAGGTGCGATTCTTCATTAAGAAGGATCGCCTTTCCTTATGCAGATAAAGGTGCAGGATAGTTGATCTTTGGTGTCGTAATTGAAACTATTCATTAAGAAGAATGTAAATCAGCTAAAAAAGAGGATATTAAATCCTCTCATTTATTTGTCTTTATCTAATTGTTCATCAGATTTTTGGACGATTTCTTTTAATTCTTCTATGTCACCTTTAGCATTAATAATTTCAAAAATCTCATTTAAGCCTTCTGAGGTTTTTTCATCTTCTGTTTTCACTTTACCCCTCCTAATTGTGGTTATTTTTAAGGTCTCCAAAAACTAGAAGATAAAACATAAAAAGAAAAAAAGGATTAGGAAAAGTGTACAAGTTGATTTCATAATATAAACCCCTCCAAATAGGAGAGGTTGTAGAGGTCTTATGTAGTTGTTTAAGTTGGTAACACTTCCCGATATTACACATCAAAGGCTGCTTGTATATTTGTAATTTGAAGTTAGCTAATTAAGTTAATTCTTCCTTACCGGCAATGATATCATTGGTTGCTTAAGCGTCTGCTTGCTGTTGTAATTGGTCATGTAGAATTGAACTTCTGTTTCAGCCGAAAGTATTTTTCTTTTGATATGTGGATCGAAGTGTGTTCGAATTCTAGAGAGAAAGTACTTGTTCAACTACAGGTGCGTTAGTTGATTAAGGAACACAAAAATGACTAAGGAAATCTCAATAGCATTAATTTGATTAAACTTTATTTCAAAGCTACATTACTCAGGAGAGTTGACTTTGATATTTCTTCATTTTTCGAACGACAGAAGGCTGGCTAATGCCTAAAAATTTAGCCATTTCATATGTGGATTTACATTGTTTATGTGCTTTCATCATCATCCATTTTTCCACTTGTTCAAGAGCTGTCTTGAGATCGCTGTCCTCAACCATCATTTGATCGATCATTAGGGTATCATCCTTTTTCTCCAAAGATTCTTGACTATGAAAGTAGGAGGGGAGGAAGCCTGGGAAAATAATGGAGTCTTCGGAAGTCAAAATGAGCCGTTCAATTAAGTTTTCTAATTCACGTACGTTCCCGGACCATTTATGCTGGATGAGGATTTCGTATGTGGATGGGTGCAATTTCTTGTCGGTCTTGTATTTCTTGTTAATGATCTCGAGATTATGATTGATTAAGATGGCAATATCCTCTTTTCTTTCTCGTAAAGGTGGGATATGGACAGGAATCACGTTTAAGCGGTAATACAAATCGAGCCTAAATGATCCTTTTTCTACCATTTCTTCGAGGTTTTGATTTGTTGCTGTTACGAGCCGAAAGTCTATCTTATGCTCTTTTTTTCCACCCACTCTTTTAAAGTTTTTCTCCTGCAGAACATTTAATAATTTCACCTGCATATCCAGGGGAAGTTCTCCGATTTCATCTAGAAATAAGGTTCCGTTATGTGCCAGTTCAATCAATCCTTGTTTCCCATGCTTTTGCGCCCCTGTGAAGGATCCTGCCTCGTATCCAAACATTTCAGATTCAAAAAGACTTTCTGGAATGGTACTGCAGTTGACTTCGATGAATGGTTCTTTACTGCGATAGCTCTGATTATGGAGCCTTCGGGCAAAGACGCTCTTTCCAACCCCGGATTCCCCGAGAAGCATGACAGTAGCATCCGTTTTTGAAACACGGAGTATCGTTTTGGCGATTTGCCGCATTTCCTTGCTTCGATAGATAAGTTCTTCCTGTTCCCGAAGTTCCTCGACCTCTGTTTGGTAGTCTTGAACCTTTTTCTTCAATTGTCCGTATTGATCCTGTAGGTTTCTAATTTCTGTTTGGTCCTGGGCATAACTAACGACGCGAACCAGTTCACCATCATCATTAAAGATGGGATATGCAGTCGACATGACGATTTTTCCCGTCTTCGTATGTTGCATGATTTGAATAGGTGTCCGTTCTTTCAAAACCATAGCGGTGATCGATGGAGAAAGTATTCCTTCAGTTTCCAGCTGGTAAACCGATTTTCCAAGATAATGGTCGGGCTCAATTCCATAAATCCACCAGTGGTTAGGATTCGTAAATAAAATAAAACCCTTTTCATCGGTCACGGTAATATTGTTATTGGATGTGCTGATGATGGTGTCCAATACTCTTTTCACATTGTTATCACTCATTATTTTCTCCTTATCTATTGTTCTAGTGATTCAAATATAAATCAAAAACAAGGGTAAAATCAAGAATTTTCAGATATTTTGATTTGAAAGTGAATCAATGTGACCAGAATCTTTTTGGTTAGCTTTGCTTTAGCAGCCTTTTGTTCAAATGATGGTAGGCTTTTATTCTAATAAATTTATAATGCGTGCAGTTTTTTTGTGGAGCAGGTGCGACGATAATTTTATTTATGCTTTTAACTCTTTTCACAACGAGTTGTACAGTAAGGAATATTAGGCTGTGTTTCGTATCTAATCGCAGCATTAGGACTGATTCTTTTGCATTTTAATCTAGGTGAGCGTTTCCTATAAAGGCGGTTTATTGCTATTTTATGTTTTGTTGCTCTTTCACTGTTTCTTAGCATAGTTTTAGTAAGAAAGAATACTAAATAGATAGTATAGAGAGAAATTTTTTGTGAAAAAATGGATAAGAAAAGGGATTTTTCCTTTTTATCTTTCACTTTCTTCATAAAGGTCAATAATTAACTCTTAGCAGGCAGGAGGAGAAACGGATATGTCACGGTTACAAGAGTTTAAAGATGTATTTAAAAATATTAAATTAGCATGGGAACGTAACGAACAAGCGGCGATTGCCATGCAAATTAGTGTTAAAGGTTCTGCCTACAGACTGCCAGGTACTAAAATGATGATGGCTTCTGATGGGCAAATGTTCGGTACGATAAGCGGAGGATGTTTGGAAAGCGATCTTTTTGGGTGGGCAGAAAAGGCAATGGAAATGAAAACGCCTTTAACACATAAATACGATTTAAGTGAAAATGAAGTGTGGGGTTTAGGAATAGGATGCAAAGGGATTCTTGAAATGCTCATTCTACCTATAGATCAAAATGATGTATTTTGGAAAAAAACAGAAGATATTATCCAGAAGGGTCAAGCTTTCTCTTGTGTACTGGAAATACCTACTGGGAGGAGGTTATTGATTGAAAAAGAAGGTAATATAATTGGGGATTTGGATAATCTCCCCTGCGAGGTTGTTGAAAAAGCAAGAAATAGTATGGACACGCAAACTCGTGCAGAAATAATGAGCTGTGACGGAAGCAGATTTCTAATTGATGCAGTTAAACCTGGGGAAAAATTAATTGTTGCTGGAGCCGGAAGGGATGCAGTACCTGTGGCTGATTTGGCTGCTAAAGCTGGTTTTTCAGTTACTGTATTAGATTCACGTGTGGAATTTAACAACCCTCGACTTTTCCCCTCTGTTATACATTTAATCGAAAATCCTGAAGAGATTAATTCAAATAATGTCACCGATTCATGGTGGATCATCATGAATCATTACCAAGAGATTGATGAAAAGGCATTACAACTTGCTTTGAAAAGTAATCCACGGTACATCGGTGTTCTTGGTCCTATGGCTAGAACAAAAGAAATGCTTATAAATATTGGACAAACTTTTTCCGATGGGCCGATACATTCACCAATTGGTTTGGATCTAGGAGCCGAAACGATGGAGGAAGTAGCCATAAGTATTGTTACTGAACTAATGACAGTCAAAAATGGTAGAAATCCGGTTCCACTCCATGGAAAGACGAAAATCCATGGTTAAGGTAGGAGCTGTAATTCTTGCAGCTGGAATGTCAACACGTATGGGAAAACCTAAACTATTATTATCTTTAAATGGTCAACCTCTTTTTAAATATGCTCTTAAAGCAACGGTCGATGTTTCATTACAGCCAATCGTTTTAATCGCAGGTCATTATATAGAAGAAATTCGACATTATACTCATGATTTAGAAGATATAGAAATTATTTATAATCAAAATTATGCAAATGGTATGGCTTCTTCTCTGAAACTCGGTATTCAGGCGGTAAAAAAAGATGTGGATGCTGTCATGGTTTTCTTAGCGGATCAACCCTTAGTTTCCAAATCAATTGTACAATTACTAATTGACCACTATAAAGCTCATAAGCATGAAGGGATTCGTATTGTCCGGTCAAAATATAAGGAAGATTTAGGTCATCCAGTTCTGTTTGATGCTGAATTATTTAATGAATTCGATTCAATAGATGGAGATCAAGGAGGCAAAGAAATTATAAAAAAATATACACAATTAACAAAAATCATTTCCTTTGATAACCAGATGTGGGGAATGGATGTTGATACACCTGAAGATTACTTAATAATGAAAAAATATTTTGATTTAGAACTTTACACTTAGAAAAGCTTTGGCTAGAAAGGGACTACTGCACGAGTCGCTCCTATATAATCGTGGTTGAGCAGTGCTTTTTGTAATTTTTCGGTTGCCCATTCTAACTTTTGTTCTGAAACCTAAAAGAAAAGAGTGACCGTGTTTTGCGGTCACTCCTTTTAAGCATAGGAAAATAATAAATTATTAGCGAGATATAAAAGGATTGTCGGTTACCCAAAAACGCCATGGATAGTCCTTCGCTTCTCCGGAGTTGCCAATGCCGATTCGGGGTCCGCTGGATATGTGCTCAGGCTTTTTTCCAGAAGCAAGATAAAGCGGCGGTTTTGTGAAAGGTTGACCATAATCGGCCATAGTAATGCCTAGTGCTTTGGATAACTTTCCAGGTCCGTTCGTCAACTTTCGAAAATCAGCAAGCCCACGTCTTTCATGCATTAACTCAAGCCCTGAATAGGGTTCCACAGCCCGGATTAAGATGGCTTCCGGCTTATCCAGCCCACCGCTTACGACATTGACAAGCGTATGGGTGTGCATGACGTATGTATAGATCATTCCGGACTTTCCGAACATCACTTCAGTCCGCTTCGTCCTTCTATTTCCAAAACTATGTGCAGCCCTATCTTCCGGTCCCATATAGGCTTCGGTTTCAACAATAAATCCAGAAGCGATTCCTTCTGATGTTTCTTTTACCAGCAGGCAGCCGAGAAGGGATTTTGCCAGCACGAGCGTTGGCTGCTGATAAAACTCCGGTGGTAATATTGAATGGAAATTTGTATCCTTAAGCATAGTATCACTCCATATAGTCTCTTATAGATAAAATTCCCTTATTGTAGAAAAAGAAACCTAGGGATGAAGGATAGTAAAAAGACCGGCTGGAAAGGCGCCGGTCTCTATGTTAATCATTTATTAACCTAAATCTTTTTCCGCTTCTTGATCTCTTTTGATTTTTCCGGAACCAACTGAAAGAGCAACTAATATTCCGACAGAGACAAAAAAGATACCAGTGACAAATACACTTGAAAATGCATCAATCCAGGCATTTTCAATGGTTTTTATAATGATATTGCTGACTTCAGCCGGCATCTTCAGATTCTCAGGATAGAGCATGATATTGAACAAATTATCTGTTTTATCGGCAAGTGCCTTCAATGCTTCTTGTATTAGGGTATTTTTTTCACTAACAACCGCGTCATCCATATTTTGCTGTAGATTGTGATTCATGACTGCATTCAAAATCGTAATACCCATCGTTCCGCCTATTGATCGAAAGAAGGTCGAGGCTGCAGTGACCGATCCTAACTGTGATTTTGGAAATTCATTTTGAACGGCAATCATCAGGGTCGGCATAACAAGACCCATTCCCACACCTAAGACAGCCATGAAGGAATAAGCGGTCAGAATTGTAGTTTCACCATCCATCGTACTCATTAGGAAAAAGCCGAGAGTCGCAATGGCCATTCCAAAGGTAAGCACGGTACGAAAGCGAAATTTTAACAACAGCCGCCCGCCAACGACACTAGAAAGAATCAACCCGATCATCATCGGAGTCATGGTCGATCCGGCTTTTGTTGGTGACACTCCTAAAACTCCTTGCATGAACAGTGGGACAAACATGATAGCCCCGAACATACCCAGACCTAGCAAAAATCCTAAGATATTCGTGGTGGCAAAAACTCTATTTTTAAAGAGAGATAAATCAAGAATTGGTTCAACTGCTTTTCTTTCAAAAATGATAAATAGGACAATAAAGACAAGGGTGCTGCCGAAAATCAAGAGAGATTCAAGTGATATCCATTCGAATTTATCACCCCCGAATGTTAAGCCCAATAAAAGCAGGACAATACCTGGAATTAAGGTGAAAATACCAAGGAAATCGATATTCACTTTCTCTGTTTTTTGAATCGCTTCGTTCTTCAACCCGACATAAATCAAAATCGCTGATAATAATCCCGTCGGTACATTAATGAGGAAGATCCAATGCCAGCTGATATGGTCGACAATCAGTCCACCCAGAAAAGGACCAATTACAGAACTTAAGCCAAAAAGGGCTCCGAATACACCCTGCCATTTGGCTCTTTGTTCAGCAGTGAAAATATCGCCGATAATCGTTTGGGATAAGGGCATGATCATCCCGCCCCCGATTCCTTGCAGCCCCCGATAGATAATCAGCTGCTCCATCGAAGTGGCAGTGGCGCATAAAAAAGAGCCAATCGTAAAAATAACTGTACCAATCAAATAAAGGGAACGTCTGCCATATAAATCTGAAAGCTTCCCAACAATCGGTACAACGGTCGTAGAGGCAATTAAATAGGCAGTCGTCACCCATGCAAAGATAGTGAAACCATTCAATTCCCCAATAATCGTTGGCATTGCTGTCCCTACGATTGTCTGTTCCAATGAACTGAAAAACATTCCAATGATCAATCCTGTTAAGACAAGCTTGGTATTGACTGCTCTTTTCTCGATTTGCATTTCATTTCTCCATTTCCTTAAACTGTTTTCCTTTTTTCAATGACTAATAGGTCAAAATTATATAGTGAAAATGACTTATAAGTCAATCCTTTTTTTTCGCTAAAAAAATCAGTTGCATAAGTCGTTTATTCGTCTATTTAAACTTAGTAATTCGACTAGAAATATGCAATTCCTTCCTAATCTAAATATCTGCGACGTGTTTCCATTTGCCATATCCGATATAATAAGAGAGAGTATAGATGAACTTATGATTGGAAGTGTAAGATATGAATAAAAAAATCGGGTTTATTGGATGCGGTAAAATGGGAGCGGCAATGCTTGAAGGCATGTTGCGCTCGGAAGTCATCTCACCTGAAAATATAATGGTCAGCACAGCAAGTGTTGAGACTTTGACGAAGATCACCTCGAAATATAAGATTGAAGGCTGTTTAGATAATAAAGAGGTAGCCGGTTTTGCCGATTTGCTCTTTTTAGGGATTCAACCCGCCATGCATAAGCAAGTGCTCGACGAAGTTAAGATTCATGTGAAAGAAGGAGCTGTGATCATTACAATGGCAGCTGGAATAACTACATCACAAATTGAGGAAGGTTTGGGAAAACCAGTGAAGGTTGTCCGAACGATGCCAAACACTCCTTCCCTTGTCGGTGAAGGCATGACGGCAATCAGCATTAATCGTGAAATCACAGCAGCTGATATTACTGATGTTACTACACTGTTGAATTCTTTTGGAAAAACAGAGCTTATACATGAAGATTTGATGGACGCAGTGCCAGCAATCAGTGGATCCTCACCGGCTTATGTATACATGTTTATCGAGGCGCTTGCGGATGGAGCGGTTCGTGACGGTATTCCACGAAAACAAGCATATCGAATGGCCGCACAATCTGTAATGGGTGCTGCTAAAATGGTGCTTGAAACAGAAAAGCATCCTGGCGCTTTAAAGGACGATGTATGCACTCCGGGGGGGGCAACAATATCTGCGGTTGCTTCTTTAGAGGAGAATCAGTTCAGAGCTAGTATTTTACAAGCGATGAAAGCCTGTACAGATAGAACGAAGGGGCTCGGACAGTAAGAATTATAGATTGCCTATTCTCAGGCAATCTACTTTTTTACATAATATTATCAGAATGTTTAGTTAAAAAAGAGGGGGAAGCAGAATGAATATATATTATATAGAGGATTTAAGAAAGATACTAACGGAAGAACAAGTCACGGTGAATGAAACTATATTAGAGCAGCACAGTCATGATGAATCGTATCATACTCCGCACTTACCGGATATGGTCGTTTATCCAAGAAGTGCTGTAGAAGTGAGCGCAGTCATGCGTTATGCGAATGAACATGAAATACCAGTCATTCCTTTTGGTCTAGGTTCGAGTTTAGAAGGACATGTGGTTCCAATTAAAGGGGGAATTTCGCTCGATTTATCCTTGATGAATCAGGTGTTGGAAATCAGGGAAAGTGATTTTTTGGTGAAGGTCCAACCAGGTGTGACACGGACGCAGTTGAATAAAGAATTGAAAAAATACGGATTGTTCTTTTCTGTCGACCCCGGAGCCGATGCGACATTGGGAGGGATGGCAGCTACGAATGCAAGTGGCACAACTTCGGTCAAATATGGCATAATGCGCGATCAGGTTCGGGATTTGGAAGTGGTTCTAGCAAACGGTGAAATTATCCATACCGGTAGCTTAGCTACAAAATCATCATCTGGGATACATTTAAATGGCTTATTTGTCGGCTCGGAAGGCACGCTAGGTGTATTTACTGAACTGACTCTAAAGGTGTACGGCATTCCTGAAGTAACAATGGCAGGGAGAGCTTCATTTCCAACCGTTGAACAAGCAGTATCTGCCGTCAATGGAATCATGCTTGCTGGGATTCCAATTGCGCGTATTGAATTGGTCGATGCCGAGTCTATTAAAAAAGTAAATCAATTTATGGACAAACTTTATGAAGTTAAACCAACATTATTCTTGGAGTTTCACGGGAATTTTGCCGGACTAGAACAGGATGTCAATTTTGCTAAGGAAATCGTAAGTGATTTTGGCTGTGAGGATATCCAGTTTGAAACGGATTCAAAAGCGCGAAATGCATTATGGGAAGCTCGCCATAATCTTGCATATGCTTTTATTCACAGTGCTCCGGGTAAGAAGCTGATGGTCACGGACGTAAGTGTGCCCCTCCATGAATTGTCGAATGCCATATTAGAAACTAGGAAAAAAGTCGAACAATCCAAAGTAGAAGGAGCGATTGTGGGCCATGTGGGTGATGGAAATTATCATGTGTTATTTATGATTGATCTAAGTAATCCAGAGGAAGTGAAAGAAGCGAAGCGGTTAAATGAAGAAATAGTTGAATATGCCTTAGCGAAAGGCGGTACATGTACGGGTGAACATGGGGTTGGGCTTGGAAAATCCAAATATCAGCGGAGAGAGCATGGAGCGGCGTATGAGGTGATGAAAACGATCAAGCAGGCCTTGGACCCGAATGGAATAATGAATCCAGGGAAGATTTTTGTAGATTGATAGATGAAACATGAAAGAGGGGGCTTTAGGCACCCTCTTTCTGAAACGACAAAAGAGGGGAACTGTATGATGAAGAGAAAAATCTTAACAGGGGTACAAGATGTTCAAGATACAAACAAAAAATACTAATAAAGTAATCATTGTACTGCATGAAATTTACGGGGTTAATCAACATATGAAGGATTTTTGTGAGTTATTATCAGAACAGAACTTTGATGTCATTTGTCCAAACTTTTTGCAACGGGAAGAACCATTTGCTTATGTGCAAGAAAAAGAAGCATATCTTAATTTTATGGATAATGTAGGTTTTACTAAGGCATCGAACAAAATAAAAAAGATAATATTGAAAGCTAATGAGGAATACTCAAAAATATTCATCATTGGATTTAGTATAGGGGCGACAATTGCTTGGTTATGTAGTGAGGAGATATTTGTTGATGGAATAGTAGGATATTATGGCTCCCGCATAAGGGATTATTTAGAAAAAGCACCAAAATGCCCTACATTGCTGATCTTTCCTCAAGAAGAACGATCGGTTGATGTAGACGAGTTAGTTTTACATCTAGATAAAGAGAATATCGAGATACATACATTTAATGGTTTTCACGGTTTTAGTGACCCGTTTTCTCCTAAATATAATCTAGAATCAGCAGAAAAAGCCAGTAGCCGAGTTATTAAGTTTTTACTAAAGTCATAAGTAACTGTAGCGGGAAGAATCCCGATTAAGTGCAATAAAAAAAGACTCCAGACGCGATGAACGTCTTTGGAGTCTCCTTATTATTATGCGTTGATATTATTTGGGTTTAAAGCATTTTCAACACTAACATAGTTGTAGCCTAGGTCTGATGCAACTGCTTCGAACGTGATTTCTCCATTGGCTACATTGACGCCTTTTGCAAGGGCATCGTTTTCAAGGATTGCTTTGATGGCGCCTTTGTTGGCAATTTGCAGTGCGAAAGGTACAGTTACGTTCGTTAAGGCAACTGTAGATGTTTGAGGCACTGCTCCTGGCATATTTGCCACCGCGTAATGAACTACTCCATGTTTAACATAAGTAGGGTTATCATGTGTTGTTATGTGGTCAACCGTTTCAAAGATACCGCCTTGGTCGATAGCAACATCGACAATGACTGAACCTGGAGACATTGATTTAACCATTTCTTCAGTAACGAGCTTAGGAGCTTTTGCACCTGGAATCAGAACTGCACCGATCACTAAATCAGCTTCTTTGACTGCTTCAGCTATATTATAAGGATTTGAAATGAGTGTAGTTAGTTCATTTCCGAAAATATCATCCAATTGGCGAAGGCGATCAGGACTTAAGTCAAGAATGGTAACATCTGCGCCTAATCCAATAGCGATTTTAGCTGCATTTGTTCCAACCATACCGCCGCCGACGACAGCGACTTTACCACGTTTAACTCCAGGAACTCCGCTTAATAGAATTCCTTTACCACCGTTATTTTTTTCAAGGAACTGAGCACCGATTTGCGCTGCCATACGTCCAGCCACTTCACTCATTGGTGTCAATAAAGGAAGTGTACGGTTTATTGCAACCGTTTCATAAGCAATGGCCAAGACACCGCTTTCTTTTAGAGCCTGTGCAAGAGCTGGTTCAGCTGCAAGATGCAGATATGTGAAAAGAATTAAATCTTTACGGAAATATTTATATTCAGATGAGATAGGTTCTTTTACTTTCATGATCATTTCTGTGCTTGACCAAACGCTAGCAGCGTCCTCGACTATAACAGCTCCAGCTTCTTGATATGATTCATTTGTAAAACTGCTTCCTAATCCTGCGTTCATTTCGATTAATACTTCATGTCCCGCATTGACTAATGCTACAACCCCAGCTGGAGTGATAGCTACACGGTTTTCATTGTTTTTAATCTCTTTCGGAATTCCTATTCTCATCTTAATCCCTCCAATAATTTGTTTTACTATTTGTATCACAAGTATAATGGGAAAAAGAAACAGTTAGTATGTGGAAATCAGAAAAAGGAAAAAGGTGTATTTGTGGAATTCCACAAACGCAGTATCAATAATTATGGACTTGCCAGGGTTAAGAGCTTAGTTTAGATAGTTAACGTGAGAAAACATTACGCTGAAATCTTAATTTTTTGCAACCGGTTCATGCATTCGCTCCAAAATCCTTCTTTTCTTATATAGCATTATTCCCGTATCGGCCATATCAGCGATCATAGAGCGATTGGTAATGGCACCAAAGATTATTCCAGCAACAGGTACCATTTGCAGAAGCTTTTTCCAACCAAACTGATCACGATATGTATAAACAACTTCCCGCCATCCTTGCAATTCAGAAGCAAGTTCTCTTTTGGATTCAGATTCGGGAAGGTGCATATTCGACAATTCCTTTAACAGTGCCTTTTTTCCGACAACATCTGATGTAGTAAATTGTAGGCATTTGACGATGAAAATACGCTCCTGACGGTCTCGTGGATTGTAGCCGTAAGAGAGAGCGATTTCCTGAAGTGTCTTGATTGACATACCAAGAAGCAAGGGGATGTCAATGGCTAGGGTGAAGATTCCACCTATGCCAGTAGTAGCACCCTGAACTGTGGCCAATTTACTTCCGGAATTTTTAATCTCTTGACTAACACTGTCCATAATATGAAGGGGAAGTTTTGAAACATCTTCTATGGAGGAAACATTCAGTTCAGGATTCTTGGCCTGCAGCTGATTTAGAATATTGGATTCCTTTGTTAAATATTGTCCTCCGGTTTGAATATAGCTACCGATTTCATCGAGCATGACACCAAGCTTTTTCTGTATGAAGTCCGGTGTTAGCTTGTCTAAAAGTTTGAAGGGGAGACGTCCAATTCGTTCCCAAAACCATAACCCATTCTGGTCTTTTTCCCATTTTTCAATGATTTTTAATTCTTTCTCAAGTTCTTCATTCGATTCTAGATTCATTTAACCAACCTTTCCATTTATTTATTTTTTTTCCATATGTTGATGGAATATTTCAATTTTTCTTGTGAAATTTGTCAAATTCATAAAGTTTAATATCTAGAAATAGAGACATTTTTTGAATCGGATCTTTTAAACGAATATTTCCTACTTCTGTAATCCGTTTTAAACGGTAATTTAAGGTATTCACATGGATATGAAGATTTCTTGAAGCTTCATTTGGATTGCAGTCTTTCTCTAAATAGACAGTAAGTGTTTGCAGTAATTCTGTCTGGTTTTTCAAGTCATAAGCTCTTAGCTTCAAAATAGAAGGATGAGCGTGACGTTGTTTGTTGTTTGCAAGAGTTTCAATCATTTGAAACATGCCTAGCTCTTCATAATGTAAAATAAGCTTCATATCATGAGGAAAAATATTTTTCATTTTTAAGGTATATTGAGCTTCTTCATAGCTTGATTTTACGTCCATTAAGTTTTTATACATATTACCTGAAGTACCAAGGATATGTTCAACACCAAAACGCCGTTTCATTTCTAATATGAAGAAAGGAATGAAATCATAAATGGATGTGGTAAAAGAAGGGCTATTTTCTTGGTCCGATCCCGCAAAAAGAATGAGCTTGTTATGGTCAATGGCAAATAAGAACCTGTTTATCTTTTGAGTAGTCGTTAACATATAGGAAATGTAGCGTTCTACTTCGCGATTGATCTCTTTAGGGAATTCAAATACTAATATGGAAAAAACAACAGGAACTTGGATAGAAAACTTCGTGAAATTTTCTATTATTTCTGATTCTTCTTGATAATGACCAGTTAACATACGCCAAAGAAACTCCTGATGACCTGCTTCTTTCCTTTTCTTTTTTAATTGTAATTGCTGCAACTGGTTTTTCGCTTCTTTTGCAGCAAATTGAAGAAAGTCCATATCTTCTTCGGAGAAAGGTTGATTCACTTCCAAGGCCCAAATGAAGCCAAGGACTTCATTATTTTTCCTAATAGAGACTGCCGCTCGATTACCGAGACCAACATCATTGATAGCCCCAATTTTAATAGGAGCGTCTTCTTTCAATAAAGCCGGGATAAACCCATCTTTCCATAAGCTGTTGATGACTTTTTCAGGAACGCGCCTTCCGATAATAGTCATGATGCGGGCTTGGTCGGTTGTATCATCATGCGTACTATAAGCAAGCAGGCGATGGTTACCATCCTCAATTGTAATGGGACAGCCTAAGACGGAACTGATTCTATCCGCAAACTCCATCATATCTCCATAAAGGTCTTTAAAAATATCTCTATTTGTGAATTCCTTCATTATTATTTTGCCCCTCGCTTAAAAGATTCCTTTTTCTTTAAATTTTAAACGATTAACAGTGTTTTAGCATAGAATTATATCCATGTTTTTTACGGGAGAAACAGAAAATCCCTACCGATGGAAACCGGAAGGGATTTTTATTTTAGAAAAGGAAATTAATCAAAAGATAAAGCAAACCTGCTAATGTTGCTGAGATAGGAATGGTAATGAACCAGGTAACAATCATTCTTCTTGCCGTTCCCCATTTTACGCCCTTAACACGGTGGGCTGAACCAACTCCAAGAATCGAAGAAGAAATAACATGTGTTGTACTAACTGGCATGTGTATCACGGTCGCGCCAAAAATGATGAAGGCTCCGGTTAAATCCGCTGCAACACCATTGACAGGGCGGATCTTCATAATCTTGCCGCCAACTGTTTTAATGATTTTCCATCCGCCAACAGAAGTTCCAAGTCCCATTGCTAACGCACAGGAAAATTGAACCCAGAAGGGGATGTCAGTACTTGTTGCATAGCCATTTGCAATAAGGGCCATCGTGATGATCCCCATGGCTTTTTGGGCGTCATTCGTTCCGTGGGTATACGATTGAAGTGCTTGCAGTTGCAATCTGTATAGTACGGAATTTCTGGTTTGTTTTTGTCAGGTTATTATTTTTAAATATAACTTTAAAGATGCTGTATACGATAAATCCAATTACAAAAGCAATTATAGGGGAGAAAATCAAAGCTTGAAGAATTTTTAAAAATCCTTCCCATTTAATGCCGGCGAAACCAGCTGCTGCAATGGCGGCACCTGCAATCGAACCAATCAATGCGTGGGATGAACTGCTTGGTATCCCGTAATACCATGTAAGGAGGTTCCATATAATAGCGGCAAGCAAAGCTGCCAAGATTACATATGAACCATTTGGAAGCGTGAACGGATCCACAATATCCTTAGTTATGGTCTTCGCTACGCCTGTAAACGTCATAGCTCCGACGAAGTTCATGATGGCTGCCATGACAATGGCATGCCGAGGTTTCATGGCCTTTGTTGAAACAGCTGTAGCAATTGCATTTGCTGTATCATGGAAACCATTGATGAAGTCAAATGCTAAAGCAAAGAAAACGATTAATATAGTTAAAATTAATAAAGTATCCATTTATGGGGGTACTCCTTAGGCGTTTTTCATTATGATTGTTTCAAGTGTATTGGCCACAGCTTGACAGTGATCAGCGATCTCTTCAAGGCTTTCGTATATTTCTTTATATTGAATGATTCTGATTGGATCCTTTTCAACCGTAAACAAGTTTTTGATCGATTGACGTTGGATTCCGTCACAAACAGATTCAAGGTCTTTAATTTTAATTGCATTTTCACGAATCATTGGTAATTTTTTTGTGGAAAGTGTATCGACAGCTATTTCAATCTCATACGTACACTCTTTAATTGCATCCACAAATTTAAGCATATACTCATCAGCATTGACGATTGAGTACATTTCGAATAATGCGGCGCAGTGTTCCAAACCGTCTATGACATCATCCATTCTCATGGTTAATTCTAGGATATCCTCACGTTCGATAGGAGTGATGAAGGCATTGTTTAGTTCTTTAATTACGTTATGAACCATTGAATCGCCTTTATGCTCATAATCTTTCATAGTATCTGAAAATACTTTTAGATCGGAGATATTCTTCAGTTTATAATCCGCGAAATAGTCAGCACCTTCTTTAAGGTTTTGAGCGATGTTAAAAAGCATTACTGCGAATTTGTCTTTTTTAGATTTAAAAGCCATGTTAAGCCTCCCAATTAGTCATGCAATTTTTACATAAAATTATTATACGCTTAGTATTAACAAGTTGATTGTAACGAATTCATGTAGTATGAGGAAAGGTTTTTCGACGAAAATTTACAAAATCTTAATAAAACTTTACAATCGAAAACAAGGATAAGTAAAAAATGGGAATCAGTTACACTTAAAAGGGCGAAATCATAAAAAAACCTTCCCAATATGGAAAGGTTTAAGGTTTTATAAAAATAAAGCAATTAGATAATAAATCAATCCGGCTAAGGAAGCTGAAATCGGCAAGGTTATGAACCAAGTGATTAACATACTTTTAGCTGTTCCCCATTTTACACCTTTGATACGGTGTGCAGAACCTACCCCAAGTATGGATGAAGAGATGACATGTGTCGTACTGACCGGCATATGCAGGAATGTAGCACCGAAAATTATCGCTGCACCGGTCATATCGGCAGCGACCCCATTTACTGGACGTATTTTCATGATCTTACCGCCCACCGTTTTAATGATCTTCCAACCACCGATTGAGGTACCAAGCGCCATTGCGATTGCGCACGATAATTGCACCCAAAAGGGGACATCAGAGCTAGAGGCATATCCGTTAGCCATTAAAGCCATAGTGATGATACCCATGGATTTTTGAGCATCATTTGTTCCGTGTGTATAAGACTGAATTGCCGCTGTGAGAATTTGTATTCTCCTAAATCGCTTGTTAGTCTTACCTAAATTATTATTTTTGAAAATTACCTTAAAGATGTTGTACACAATAAATCCAAGTGTAAAGGCAAGAATCGGAGATAAAATTAATGCTTGGACGATTTTGGTGAATCCACTCCATTTAATCGTATCGAAACCTCCAGCCACAATGGCAGCTCCCGCTATAGAACCAATAATAGCATGGGAAGAACTGCTTGGAATACCAAAATACCAAGTGATTAAATTCCATGTTATTGCGGAAAGTAGAGCAGCGAGGATTACATATGAGCCATTGTTTAATGTGAAAGGATCAACAATATCCTTCGTAATGGTATGTGCTACACCAGTGAATGTCAGCGCTCCTAATAAATTCATGACCGCAGCCAAAATGATCGCATGACGTGGTTTAAGCGCCTTAGTTGACACGGCTGTTGCAATAGCATTGGCTGTATCATGAAATCCATTGATAAAGTCAAAGATTAAAGCAAAGATAATAATTAGCGCGGTTAAGATGAATATAGTATTCATACATGGAAGACTCCCTTAATATTCAAGTATGTAATGAGAAAATTTAGATAGTGACCAATGAATGGGCGTTGGACAACTTTGCAACTCCACATTATTAGAATGGAAGTTTTACGTTTGATTATTCTTTAAAGATGGCACCTTCTTCTTTTTCTTGGTTTACGGACGGACTATTCAATTGTAACTAATTTCTTATCTATAAGCATAGATATTTCGTCATTTTTTTACAAAATATTTAACTTAATGAAGGATTAAATGATAAATTTTCACTTTAAATAGAAAATTTTGGATAAAATGTTTGTTGAGTCATTTAATAAACCTTTAAATTCCGAGGCTTATGGTTAGAAATAAAAGGTAGGACGATGATATAATTGGTAAATAAAAGGTAAGGGGGATTGGCAAATGATATCAAGTATAGGGGAAACGATTACTTTACATAATGGAGTAAAAATGCCGCAGTTAGGTTTCGGTGTATTTAAAGTGAAAAATGGCAGTGAAACGGTTGAGTCCGTCAAGAAAGCAATCGAAGTAGGATACCGTTCAATTGATACGGCTGCCGTTTATGAAAATGAAGAGGGTGTAGGACAGGCTATTAGAGAAAGCGGAATACCGCGTGAAGAATTGTTCATCACATCTAAAGTGTGGAATACTGATCAAGGTTATGAAACGACCCTTCAGGCATTTGATGATAGTTTGAAACGCCTTGGTTTGGAATATTTAGATTTATACTTAATTCACTGGCCAGGAAAAGACAAATACCTGGAAACGTGGAAGGCATTAGAGAAGCTTTACAATGAAGGAAAAGTGAAATCAATCGGTGTAAGTAATTTCCATGTCCACCATTTAGAAAAATTATTAGCGAACAGTGAAATAAAACCTGTCGTAAACCAAATAGAATTACATCCACTTTTGACTCAAGTTGAAATTCGTGATTACTGCGAAAAGCATGATATCAAGGTAGAAGCATGGAGCCCGCTAGGTAGGGGGAGCTTAATAGAAGAACCGACTATCAATCATATTGCAAAGAAGCATGGAAAAAGCTCTGCTCAAGTATTAATTAGATGGCATCTCCAACATGAAATTGTCGTTATCCCTAAATCGATTACGCCGTCCCGTATCGAGGAAAATGCACAAGTGTTTGACTTTTCATTGAGTCTTAACGAAATGAATCAAATTGATGCCTTAAACAAAAATGAACGATTTGGAAGCAATCCGGATGAACTTTTGTTTTAATGATTGATGATATAGACTTTAAAGAGAACTAAAAATGATATGAGGGTGTCCCAGTAATTTCGGGGCATCCTTTTTTCGTTATATCTTTATAAACATATTTGAGCTAGATACTGCTTATACTATGAATGTGACAAAAATGTAGCATAGTGTATACCCTTTTCATAAGTCTAATAATCATTTTTTCTTTGCCAAATATTTTTTAAAAAAATGAGGTTTTAGATTATTTTAACGGGGAAAATAATGAGTACAGCGACAAACAAAAAGAAAAACACACTAACATTGAGGAGTGTCCAATCAGTTCCTCAGGGTCAATAGCTAGCTAACTTTCCCACTAACTAAAGCATTCACATTCATTAGATATTGTGCATAATCGGCATCATACCATTTGAGTGAAAAGGTTAATGAATTGAACAGGACATGAATATTTGGAAGTGATGAGATTTCTTGAAGTCTGCTGTAGAACAGGAAAATATACTGTCTGGTATAAAAATACAACTACTTAAGGAGGAAATATATTATGGGATTTTTATGGTCATTAATTATCGGAGGTATTATCGGTTGGTTAGCAGGTATGATAGTAGGACGTGACGTACCATTTGGTATCATTGGTAACATCATCGCTGGTTTTGTTGGTGCATGGTTAGGTTCATTAATTCTTGGGAACTGGGGACCTTCAGTAGCAGATTTCGCTATTATTCCTGCATTAATTGGAGCAATTGTATTTGTCTTCATATTAAGCTTGATCTTAAAAGGCATGAGAAAAGCTTCTTAAATATCACAATAAAAGCTGGCCCAAGTGGCCAGCTTATTTTTTTGATTCATAATCCTTACTATGCAGCTTTAGAAACGGCTGCTTATAATGATAGAATTTTAAGAAAACTGACTCCTACTTATTTGGGGTCAGCTTCTTTTGTATATTAGAGAGTCTCAAATATCCCGGACTTATCTAAGAAAGGTGCTTCTATTATCATTTTTTCTTCGGAAATTGGATGGATAAATTCAATTTTTCGAGCATGAAGGGCTTGCCGTGGAAAGGTATTTTTTCCGCCGTACAAGGTATCACCAGCCAAGGGGTGATTTATGTGGCTAAAGTGCACCCTGATTTGGTGGGTGCGGCCGCTTTCCAAAGTGCAACTGACAAGCGTTAAGTTTTTCTTCGAATCCCGCTTAAGCACTTGGAAATGGGTAATAGCCACCTGGCCAGTAGGTGAAACCCTTCGTCTAGTAGCATGATGGCGGTCTCTACCAATTTTTTCGTTGATTTTACCTTCATTCTTTTGGATGATTCCTTCAACTAAAGCGACATATGTTCGTTTGATTTTTCTTTCTTCCAGCATTCTATCCAACATAGACCCAGTGAGGCGATCTTTGGCAAAAAGAACGGCTCCAGTGGTATCTTTATCAAGCCTATGAATATGCTTAATCATACAGGTTTGGCCGGTGTTCTGAAGGTGGTACCCTACACCATTGATAAGCGTATGTGTATCGCCGGGTTGAGAAGGGTGGGTATCCATTCCTGCCGGTTTATTGGCAATCAATAATAGGTCATCTTCATATAAGATAGAAATCCCTAAATCTACAGCTTTAACGGTTTCATTTTCAGCATTCATTAAAGGAATGCTAATCGTATCGCCTTCGGAAAGAGTCGTTGTCCATGAAACAGTATTTCCGTTCAATTTTACTTCTTTACTCATTCTCCACTCATGCACCAATTTCTTTGGCGCCTTCCAGTGGTCCTTAAAAAGCTTATCTAATGTTAATCCATTCCAACTTTGAAGAACTTCAATTGATAATATTTGGTTTGTTATATTAAAATGTCCCAATATAATTCCTACTTTCGACTTATGTGATTGTAATTAATTGAAAAAAATATATAATGATTACAAATAAAAGTAAAATTAGTAACATTAGACCTATTGTTTAGAATTCAGTGGCGAAAATTACCACGTTTTTTTTACAATATTTATGTTATTCTAGAGGGAAAGAAATCGCTTGTCCTAGAATATACATACTATTAGATAGGTCTAATGGATCTAAAAAAGGTGGTTTTTTTAGTGAAGACGGTCTTTTCTTCAACCGAAGAACAAGAGCAAGAAATTGCGAGTCTCGTTGCACGTTTCTACAAATCTGTATTTCCTAAATACTTCACAGAAAATGAAATTATTCATTTTCGGGAGATAGGCGTTTTGCAGCCGAATAAAAGTACATTTACCTACTTTGCAACACTAAGAGACGCATTTCAAGTAATGGCATGCCTTCAAGTCCTCTTGTCCATTCTAGACAAAAAGAAGATAGAGGATTCTTTTATAATTGATTCTAAATTTGAAGAATTGTTTCAACATAACATTACTCTATTGAATGAATGCGGAATCTTTTTCCCTTTTTATTATGACCATTTTACACGTATAAACCATGAAGCAAGTAAAGATATGCAAATGATGGATATTCAGGTGGCGAATCAATATTTAGTATAAAACATTAAAAATGAGCCGGCTATAACGGAAATACTTTTCCCGTTATAGCCGACTCATTTTTTTCTATCCTTAATTAATATCATTGTCCTCAAACCATTTTTTGAAGGTTTGTTCTTCGTTATAGCCAACTATACGTTCTTGTTCTTTTCCATTTTTAAAGTGAACAATTGTCGGCGTGCTTTTGATGCCATAATCGCTCCAGCCTTGTTCAAACTCCAATAAATTGTATTGAACGAGATCGATACCCATCTCTTCAGCCAACGGAGCTACGATAGGTGTAGTTTTTTGACAGTGAGGGCACGTAGGACTATAAAAATAAACAGTCATTTCTTCTTTATCTTGAAGGTCATTCTCTAATTCTTCGGGAAGGATCAGATTTTGATAATTTGGGTCATCCAATTGATCGACGGTGGCGGATTTAAGATGCTCTTTGCCATACGGATTTCCTTTTGATTTTTCTTCTTTTTTATAGTTTGTCAAAACGCCTAGTATGACAAAAAGCGCGACGATTATCACTAAAAATATAACCATTTTCTTCATTAAGCTGCAACCTCCTTGGATCTTGTCCATACGATGTAACTGCATATGAAAATAATGACAAATGCAGTTAAAGCTAGGAACGGGATGGTAATAAAACCAAAAACGTTAATATATTGTCCTGTACAGGGAACCCTTCCGCATGCTAGGGTATGTTCGGAAAAAAATGAAACCTTTTGTATTAAATAATGATAAGTTGAAATAAATGCACCAATTGCAGATAATATCATGGTATAGAAGCTGATCCAATAATCTTTTCGAATGATTGCAATTCCTAAAATGATTGTAAAAGGATACATGATAATCCGCTGATACCAACAAAGCATACATGGTTCATATTGCTTAATCTCAGAAAAATATAAACTTCCAAGCATAGCAATGATGGAAGCAGCCCAGGCTACAAATAATATATTCTCCCCGCTGCGTTTTGTATTGTTCATCGATCCTCTTCCCCATCTCTTTTTTCTCTTATGAAAATTATAGTATGTATGGATGCGGTCTGTAAAATATATATTCTTTTTATGGGGGTACAGAATAGATTTGGACGCGGGAAGAATTGAAAACTTTAAAAGAGTGGCAGTTAGCTTAACAGATAATAGGTAATTAAACCCGATTTAACAGAAGTAATGATGGTACGATAAGGCTACCCAGTAGGCGAATTGGCAGTAAGAAAGGTAATAAAAAATAGAGATGTTATCTATATGCCTCCGAAAGGAAGAAAAGTAATGTTTTATCTAGGAAGTATTGAATAGGCTGGAGAAGGTTCAGTTGTTTTAATTTTTGAATAAGGGGTATAATTCTTATGGAAGAGATTAAAGGAGTTTGAGGAAAATGCCTAATTTGGACCTGCATAAATATGAAAAAATAATGGAAATACGTAACATGAGGCTAGGGGACATTGATGAAATAATTGCTTTACAATCTAGTTGCTTTCCTGGAATGGATCCATGGAAGCGCGATCAGCTTGAAAGTCATCTGGAAATTTTTCCAGAAGGACAATTTGTAGCTGAATATGATGGAAAAGTGATTGGATCATGTTCTAGCCTCATTATTAATTTTGACGAATATGATGATCGCCATACATGGGATGATGTAACCGATAATGGATACATCACGAATCATAATCCGGACGGTTATAATTTATATGGAATCGAGGTCATGGTCCATCCTAAATTCCGCAGGATGAAAATTGGTCAAAGACTATATGATTCAAGAAAAGAACTTGTTGCCCATTTGAACTTAAAAAGCATCATTATTGGCGGCAGGATTCCTAATTACCATAAACATGCGGAGGAATTGCTACCAAGAGAATATGTGAAAGAAGTGCAATTACATAAAATATATGATCCGGTTCTATCGTTCCAGCTTTTAAATGGCTTCACGCTCATGAGGATAAATCCTAATTATTTGCCTGATGATTTGCAATCCAATAAATATGCTACACTCATGGAGTGGAATAACGTTGATTATCAGCCGAAAACAAAACGTTATTATAAAACATCTGAACCGGTACGTATCTGCGTCGTGCAATACATGCTGCGTAAAATCGATTCATTCGAAGACTTCGCTAACCAAGTCGAGTATTTCACCGACGTTGCTTCGGATGCTAATGCGGATTTCGCCGTATTCCCGGAATTGTTCACGACCCAGCTGATGTCTTTCTTAAATGAAAGATCACCAAGCTTGGCAGTACGGAAACTGTCAGATTTCACGGAACAGTATATTGAATTGTTTACCACTTTAGCTGTAAGGTATAACGTCAATATAATTGGCGGTTCTCATTTCGTTAAAGAAGACGACGATAATATCTATAATATAGCCTATTTATTCCGCCGTGATGGGACAATTGAAAAGCAATATAAAATTCATATTACACCGAATGAAAGAAAATGGTGGGGCATCAATGCTGGTGACCGTGTACGCGTCTTTGATACAGACTGTGGAAAGATCGCCATTCAAATTTGTTATGATATTGAGTTCCCGGAACTTGCTCGGATTGCGACTGATATGGGAGCTAAGATTATTTTTACGCCATTTTGTACGGAAGACCGACAAGGTTATCTGCGTGTTCGCTATTGTGCTCAGGCCCGTGCAGTGGAAAACCAAATTTATACGGTTATTTCTGGGACTGTCGGGAATCTGCCGCAAACGGAAAATATGGATATCCAATATGCACAATCAGGGATTTTCGCCCCGTCGGATTTTGAATTTGCACGTGACGGGATTGTTGGGGAAACGAGCCCGAATCTTGAGATGGTTCTGATTGGCGATGTTGATTTAGAGATATTAAGACGTGAGCGACAATCGGGTACCGTAAGACAATTAAAAGATAGACGCCATGATATTTACAAACTACATTATCAAAAAGGTGAAAAATAAAGATTTAAACTAGCTCGTGATGAAAAAGCCATGCTCGATGTGGCTTTTTTTATTACGAGCCTTTACTTCATTTATTGGGAAAAATGTGATAATTTTGTTATAGAAACAGATACATAAAAGTTTTTAAAAAAAGGTCGTTGAGAGGGGATGTCAGAGATGGACTGGAAATCAGTATACACCACTTGGGCAGGGTATCAGAATTTAAATGGGGAATTACGTGTCTTGCTTGAGGAAATGCAACAGGATGAAGCTAAACTCGAAGATGCCTTTTATAAGAATTTAGAATTTGGAACAGGCGGTATGCGTGGAGAAATTGGAGCAGGAACCAACCGAATGAATATTTACACTGTAAGAAAGGCTACGGCTGGATTGGCTCAATATATTTCAACGTTCGGGGAAGAGGCAAAAGGGAGAGGTGCTGTCATTGCTTATGATTCAAGACATAAGTCTCCGGAATTTGCACTCGAAGCAGCTAAAACCTTGGCTACATTTGGCGTAAAGGCTTATTTATTCGATGAATTACGCCCAACTCCAGAATTGTCATTTGCTGTTCGCAAGCTAAATGCATTTGCTGGGATTGTCATCACAGCGAGTCATAATCCACCTGAATATAATGGTTACAAGGTTTATGGATCAGATGGAGCACAGTTACCTCCGGAAGCTGCTGACCAAGTGATTAGCTACGTGAATGCCATTGAAAGTGAACTTGATTTACAAATTAAAGAAGCTAAAGATCTTAAAGAGCAAGGGCTTATTAAAATAATCGGGGAAGAACTGGATGCAGCTTATAATAAAGAGTTGCTCACAGTTCCTGAAAATCCACAGCTTGCTGAGGAAATAGATGTATCACTAGTCTTTACTCCACTTCATGGAACGGCAAATAAATCAGTCCGACGTGCCCTGCAGAGCTTAGGGTATCAAAACGTCCATATCGTTAAGGAACAGGAATTACCGGATCCAGACTTTTCAACGGTCAAATCTCCAAATCCGGAGGAACCTGCAGCATTTGAATTGGCCATCGAGCTTGGAAATAAAGTCGAAGCGGACCTATTGATTGCGACAGACCCAGATGCCGACCGACTTGGTATTGCCGTGAAGAACAAATCGGGCAAATATGTCGTTCTGACTGGAAATCAAACAGGTGCGCTTTTTCTAGATTATTTACTAGCTCAGAAAAAAGAAAAAGGTACGATACCTGAAAATGGAATTGTCTTAAAAACCATTGTGACTTCAGAAATCGGGCGGACAATTGCAGAGTCCTATGGCTTAAAGACGATGGATGTACTTACCGGATTTAAATTCATTGCTGAGAAAATAAATCAATATAATAAAAGTGGCGAACACAGCTTTTTGTTTGGGTATGAAGAAAGCTACGGATATTTAATTAAGGATTTTGCTCGTGATAAAGATGCTATTCAAGCAGCAGTGCTTGCTGTCGAAGTCTGTGCTTATTACAAAAAGCAGGGATTGACTCTTTATGAAGGTTTATTGAACGTCTTTGAAAAATATGGCTTCTATCTGGAAGGGTTGCGTTCATTAACGTTAAAAGGAATTGAAGGAGCGAAACAGATTCAAGGAATATTGGATCAATTCCGTCAGAACCCGCCAACGCAAATCGCAGGCATCCAAGTAGTCGTCGAGGAAGACTATCAGAGCAGCAAAAAGCATTCACTAACTTCAAATAGTGAAGAGCTAATTGAGCTTCCGAAATCAAACGTATTGAAATACTTCCTTAAAGATGGGACATGGGTATGCCTTCGTCCTTCAGGTACAGAACCGAAAATTAAATTTTATTTCGGTGTCCAAGGCAAGACGATGGCGGAATCAGAAGCTAAATTATCAGCTGTTATAGCAGACTTTATGGGTAAAATTGAAGCATTAGTCTAAAGTGATAAACAGATAAATGTAAACGAAGGGCTTCAGGTCCTTCGTTTTTTTGCGTAAAAGTTGTTTTTTAGATGAAGTTGGAATACGTTTAGTGTAATAAATGTCTCTAATTCAAGGAAATTTTTAGCTGGTTTTGATATACTGAAAAAGAGAGTAACATGGGTGAAATATTCAAATAGAAACAATGGAGGAGTATTATACATGAAATTAGTCATCATTAATGGATCACCACGTAAACAAGGGCGTACAGGGATTGCCTCTCGCTTCATTTCCAAGCAATATGGAGCAGAACTAATCGATTTAAGTAACAGTGAGATTCCTTTATATTCAGGTGAAGGCGAGCAATATCAATTGAATGTAATTCAAGATTTTCGTAAAAGTATTGAAGAAGCGGATGGAGTGATTTTGACATCTCCTGAATATCATGGTTCGATGAGTGGCGCTTTGAAAAATGCATTGGATTTTCTAAGCAGTGATCAATTTACACACAAACCAGTTGCTTTACTAGCTGTATCAGGCGGTGGTAAAGGTGGGATTAATGCGTTAAATTCTATGAGAACAGTGGGCCGAAGCCTATATGCAAATGTGATTTCAAAACAATTAGTGCTTGATCCGCATTGCTTCGATTATGAGAATGACGGTTTAACTGAAGAGCCTGCGTTACTTGTCGAGGCCTTAATTGAAGAACTTAAAATGTATGCAACTGCTTATGCAACAATGAAAAAATAATGGATGAGGGTCAGGTATAAAAATACCTGACCCTTTTTTTTAGGTTTTCACCCGCCACAGTTAAATCCCCATGAAATTAATCTTCTTCTTGTATATATTTTCCCGTTTTGCAAAAACTATTGTTGATTTTAGCTTGGGAGTTCACTTAAATAATCACTTGTCTTTTCTGCCGCATGATCCAAATAACGAAGCAGTGCATACAGTTGAGATTGAATAATTTGATAATCATGCTCAAACCGATAGGCGTGTAAAAAATGTTCTATTTTTTTCGAAAGAAAGTGATCTTTCGTACGAACCATTAATACTAACAGGCTGTCCCAATCAGAGCGGTGTGTGTGAAACAAAGCCTGATCATAATCCGCAATTTTCATGTAGTTCTCCTCCTTAGGAGCTATTTGTATTTTGTTCAGATTGGGTAGAACATTTACTTACAATAAGTGGCGATGTATACGGGCCGCGGTTGTTGCTTTTTACCTGAATAAAAATAAAAGGTGAGAACATGAGAAAGATAATCTTAATAGTATTGATTGGTCTTCTTTTTTTTCCTGAAGCACCACGCGCAGAACAGGTGTATTCACCTGGACAAATGGAAAAGGACCTACAAGAAATTCAGAATCAGTATAAATTCGAAGTCCAAAAAATTGGAAAAACGGAAAAAGGAAAATATATAAAAGCAGTCAGGTTAGGGAAAGGGAAAAAATCCATCTTACTAGTAGGCTCACATCATGGGCGAGAATGGCTAAGCTCTATCCTGTTGATGACTATGCTAAAAGATTATGCAGCAGCCTATCAAGCGGGCAAACCAATAGGCGGGTTTCCTTCAGGTTTATTGGATGAAGTGAGCATCTGGTTTATCCCGATGCTGAATCCTGATGGAGTCAGCATTCAACAAGGAGATTTATCAAATTTGAATTTCCTTGAAAAAGCAGGGGTCTGGAGAATGAATCGATATAGTACGAATTGGTCGCGGTGGAAGGCCAACGCAAAAGGGATTGATTTAAACAGGCAATATCCGATTGGGTGGGAAGAAGTAATGAGTGATGCAAAAAAACCTACTTATCAATTTTATAAAGGGGAACAACCGCTAGAAGCTACAGAGGTTAAAGCGCTTGCGGATTTTACGAAGAAAGTTGATCCCACAATTGCGGTGTCCTATCATACATCCGGCCGGGAAATTTTCTGGCATTATAAAAATAAGAGAGAGAATATGGCGAGGGATTATGGCATTGCGAAAAAAACAGCAGAATTAACAGGTTATGAACTGACCTTTCCGGAAAAGGAGGCTGTAGGCAGCGGATTTACGGATTGGTTCATAACCGAGTTCAAGCGCCCGGGAATGACAATTGAACTTAGTTATTTGGTGGATGAAACCAATCCTCCATTTTCTGTATTTCCTGAGGAATGGAAACGGAACCGGTTAGTTGGGATTATGCTTGTAAAAGAAGCGAACAAGCTGCATAACAAATGAACAATTTAACATAATAAAACTAACAGGATGTATGAGGAGGAAATGGTTTTGAAAAAAGTCATCATGATGATTTTAGGACTTCTTGTAATTTTACAATTTGGTTCCATATCAACACATGCCCAAAAACCAGATTACGAAAAATACGGAAAGATTGCAATCGCCGTCGTACAGGCCGATTACCCTGAAGTTGAGATTACTGATTATGAATATAAGGGAAGAAAAACAATAGGGGAAAATCAGGTGGAAGACGATTTTAGTTTCTTAGTCGTGGAGAAAGGCAATAAATTCAAAGTCACTGTGGCAGTCCAACATGATCTTACCAATGAAAAATTACTTAGTTTAAAGGTCACAGAACAGAAGGAAAAGTAAATTTACCCCAATATATTTTAGTATTACCTAACATCTTCGGTTTTTGAGGATGTTTTTTCTATTAACGTTGAACAATTAATCACGGAACTTTTCCGCCTTCCCACATTAGGAAAAAGATAGAAGACTAGGGAATATCGGATAAAAGTGCAGAGCATAAGGATCTGGAAAATGACCTTAGTGGAATCATGGCCTGAAAATGAAATCAGATCTATCCGTTGATTTTATAAAAAATACAAAAGATCTATAGGTGATGAGGAAGTGAAATGAGGAAATTAAGCCATGATTGACTCAATCAGGGGATTTTTGGAACCTTGAATGAAAGGGTAATTGGTAAATGAAATCAAATATATAATAAGTTTACATAATTGTGATTTTAATTTCACCCTTTGTACCGCTACAATTAACTTTTCATTGCATTTATGAGCCGCTAACACGTATAGTTAGAATCAGATTGACAATATAGCATGACTTTAGGGGTATTTTATAATGAGAAAGTTTAAGAAAGTTTATGTAGAAATTACGAATATATGTAACTTGAAATGTAATTTTTGTCCTAGTTCTAGCTTGCAGAGGACACTGAAGTTTATGGATCCGGATGGTTTTACTCATGTTATTGAGAAAATCAAACCACACACCGATCATATTTATTTTCACCTGATGGGTGAACCATTTTTAAATAAAGATTTAGGAACTTTCTTGGATATTAGTGCCGAACATGATCTGAAAGTGAATATAACAACGAATGGTACTTTGATTCAAAAGGTTAAAGAAAAGCTGCTTTCCAAAAAAGCACTTCGTCAGGTGAATATTTCACTTCATAGCTTTGAAGCGAATGATACGAGTAATAGTCTAGACTCATATGTGAGTAATATTGCTGACTTTATTAATGAGGCAAACGAAACAAGTGAAATGATCTGCGCAATTCGATTATGGAATATGGATACGGATGAGCTTAAGGCGAGTAATGGTCTAAACGATGATATTCTCAGTATGTTGGAGGAGAAGCTTTCGTTGGATATTCGATTAAGTGAAGCTCTTCAGGATAAGAATAATATTAAACTGAAGGACCGTGTTTATATAAATATGGCTGAAAAATTTGAATGGCCAGAATTGGACCGCGACATTATCGATGAGAATATTTTCTGTTATGCTCTAAGAGACCAGTTAGGTATCTTAGTGGACGGTACAGTTGTTCCTTGCTGTTTGGATAGTGAAGGGAAAATTCCACTGGGGAATATATTTGAATCATCTCTTGAAGAAATTATAAATGGTGAACGGGCTAAAAATATGTTTGATGGTTTTTCGAGAAGATGTGCAGTAGAAGAACTATGCAAACGATGTGGCTATGCAAAGCGTCATAAAAAATAAGAGGTAATGAAAACCACGGAGAATCTTCGTGGTTTTTTTTTTGACTAATGTTTTATATTTATTTAGGTTTTTTTATTAAAAATTCTGAATATTGTTGTTTTATTAAAATGCCCATGATAAAATATTCTCTATTATAAATGAAGTGAAAACTTCATATAGTAATAAAAAAGTTTTGGATTCATATTTTGTCTGTAAGGGGAAGGTTTTATGGATTTGCAAGAAAAAGTTAAAGAGGTATTCCCTGGATTATCTACTGGCCAAAAAAAGGTCGCAAATTACTTGTTAGTTCATTCACATACATTTGCAGTCAGCTCAGCTCAAAAGTTAGGGAAGGATATAGGGGTGAGTGAAACAACGATCATTCGCTTTTGTTATTCTTTAGGGTTAAGTGGATTTGCGGAACTTCAAAAACTTATTCGTAATCAATTAATATTCGAGAGTAGCCTGAATGAATATCATTCTTCTAAACTAGAAGTTGCGAATCAGCCAAACTTCATGGCACAAGTAATGCAGAAAGATATCGTCAGTATCGAAAAAACAATAAAAAATCTATCAAATGATGATTTTACAAAATCAGTCGATAAATTGGCGGCAGCCGACCAAGTATTAATTTCCGGACATCGTTTATCATTTTCAGCGGCGCATTGGTTAACTTTTACGCTTAGACTTGTAAGGGAAGAAGTCCATTTATATAGACCGGATACAGATGATATTTTTTTACAACTAAACAAAATAACTGAAAATTCTGTTTTTGTAGCAATCTCATTTCATCGTTATGTGAAAGAAACTGTGAAAATTACGGAAATGGCAAAACAAGCGGGTGCATTTGTAATCGGAGTTACCGATTCTGAATTGGCTCCAATTGCGGAGTTTTCGGACGTTTTATTGCCCATTTCAGCACCTAGAACCTCCACTATCGATACTGCACCTGTTCTATTCTCATTATTAAATAGTTTAGTAGCAGGTGTATCGATTAAAGACGCGCAGGGATTTAAAGAAAGAAAGGCTATGTATGATGCGTTCAATCAAGATGATGATTTTTTCTTTTAACAGAAAAAAGGGGAGAAAGAAATGGATATAACACAATCAATTGAAAAATTAAGACCTCGTATTATCGAAATATTTGACCATTTACACTCTCATCCTGAAACAAGTTGGAATGAAGTGAATACTACAGCATTCATTTCGAATGTTTTAAAAGAAAATCAGTGCTCTGTGAAAAAATTTAAAGATTGTACGGGCGTAATTGGAGAAATCGGGAATGGAAGTTTCACTGTCGGATTACGATCAGATATTGATGCACTTTGGCAAGAAGTGCATGGGTCGTTTCAGGCCAATCATTCCTGTGGACACGATGGGCATATGACTTTGGCTCTTGGAGTTTTCCTGGTATTGAAGGAAATGAACTTTCAACCCAAAGGAAAACTGAAATTCATTTTTCAACCTGCTGAAGAAAAAGGTACGGGTGCATTAAAGATGATTGACGAAAAAGTAGTGGATGATGTTGATTTTCTTTATGGTGTGCACTTAAGACCAGCGGAGGAAGTGAAAGATGGACAGGCGGCACCAGCAATTGTTCATGGAGCTGCACAGTTTATTAAAGGAGAAATAGTAGGGACAGATGCACATGGAGCTAGACCGCACCAGGGGCAAAATGCTATTGAAATAGGAGCATCATTCGTTACATTGTTAAACAATATCCATCTCAATCCATCCATACCTTTTTCAGCAAAAATGACACAGTTTTTTGCAGGTGGCGAAAGTTCCAATATCATTCCAGGGAAAGCTACATTTTCATTGGATTTAAGAGCTCAGGATAATGAAGTAATGAAAGACCTTACCAAAAGAGTGGAAAAAGTTGCAGAAGCTTTGGCCGTCGCAAATGGAGTTGAAATTAATCTGGAGTCGGGAGCTAATGTAGCTGCTGCAATTGTGAACAACCAAGCTCAAGAAATAATGGCTGAAGCTATTGCAGATACTCTAGGGAAAGAAAATTTAGTAGCTCCAGTTATTACAACTGGAGGAGAAGATTTTCATTTTTATACATTAAAAAAACCAGAAATCAAAGCGACGATGCTTGGGTTAGGCTGTGATTTGACACCAGGTCTACATCATCCGAATATGACATTCAATAAAGAAGCTTTGCTATCCGGAATTGAAATTCTAACGAAAGCGATCATTCTTACTTTTGAAAAATATGGTGAGGGGGAACGACGATATGACAAATGAATTAATCATTAAATCTTTATCTACTCTAGAAGATTTACAAGAAGTGCAGCAACTTGAAATTCTCGTATGGGGCATGGATTGTGTCCCTACCCATCAAACGCTTACAGCAGTCAAAAACGGTGGCATTATTTTAGGTGGTTACATCGATAATCAATTAGTAGGGTTTCAATACAGTTTCCCTGGATTTAAGGATGGAAAGGTTTTTCTTTGCTCACATTTGCTAGCTATCCATCCCGAACATCAAAAGAAGGGATACGGTAGATTACTTAAATTGGCACAAAAAGAAGAAGCACTTAAAAAAGGCTATCATTTAATTACCTGGACATATGATCCATTGGAAAGTGTGAATGCTAACTTGAATATCGGTAAACTAAAAGCGGTTTGCCGTACATATATGGAAGATTGTTATGGGGAGCTTAAAGGCGAACTTAATGAAGGACTGTCCACTGATCGTTTCATGGTGGAATGGAATTTAGAGCAAGAAACTGGGAGCGATGATCAACTTACTGATAAAGCGACGCATATCGTAACGACGGAAATGAATAAGCAAGGCTTTCCGTTCATCGAAGATTATAGTTTGGAAACAACTGCGGAAATCGTGGCTATACCCATTCCAACGGAAATTCAAAAAATAAAAAAAGAAAATCTTTCCCTTGCAATTGATTGGCGTGTAAAAACAAGTGAACTATTCCAAACGCTTTTTTCCAAAGGGTATGTTGTAGTAGGAATTGAACGAAAACAAGGTGAAAACATCCAAAACTACTTATTAAAAAAAACAGAATAAGAGGAGAATAGAGATGAAAATAAAAGAAGTGCGTTTACGTCATTTGAATATGGATTTGACTGCTCCATTTACAACTAGTTTTGGAACATTTGTAGATAAAGAGTTTATCCTAGTGGAAGTGAAAAATGAAGAGGGACTTTCAGGATGGGGTGAATCAGTCGCGTTTGGAGCTCCTTGGTATAACGAAGAAACAATTAAAACTAATTGGATTATGCTGGAAGATTTCCTGATCCCGCTTGTGTTGGATAAAGAATTAGAACATCCGAGTGAGGTATCGGAAATGTTCTCACATATTCGTAAAAATAATATGGCAAAATCGGCAATCGAGGGAGCTATCTGGGATTTATACGCAAAAGAAAAGAATATCCCATTAAGTACAGCTTTAGGCGGAGAACTGGATAAAATTGATGTAGGCATAAGTATAGGAATACAAGAAACAGTAGCTGATTTACTTAAGAAAATTGAAAACGGCTTGAAAGATGGTTATAAAAGAATCAAAATCAAAATTCAACCAGGTTGGGATGTAGATGTAATCAGGGAAGTACGCAAGCAATATCCTAATGTACCGATTATGGCAGATGCAAACTCTGCCTATCGTTTGAAAGATATCGAGTTACTGAAACAACTCGATCAATTTGATTTAATGATGATCGAGCAGCCTTTGTCATCTGATGATATTGTGGATCATGCGACATTACAAGCGCAAATCAAAACACCGATTTGCTTGGATGAAAGCATACACTCCGTAGAAGATGCACGAAAAGCTCTTGAGTTGGGAAGTTGCAAAATCATCAATATTAAAATCGGAAGAGTAGGCGGCTTAACGGAAGCAAAGAAAATTCATGATTTATGTAAAGAACGAAATGTACCGGTTTGGTGTGGAGGCATGTTGGAATCAGGTATCGGACGTGCCCATAATATCGCATTAACAACACTTGATAATTTCACAATGCCTGGTGATACGGCAGCATCGGCAAATTATTGGCATAAAGACATCATTCAACCCGAGGTTACAGTGGAAGATGGAGTCATTATTGTTCCAAAGACGGCTGGTATTGGCTTTAAAGTCGATTACGCAACTGTCGATGAATTTACTTCTTATAGTAAAAGATATACCAAATGAGTAATTAAGCAGTTTTAGTATTCCAGCTTCGCGAGCGATGTGAATAACCTTATCGTAAAAACGCTGAAGCTGGAAAGTTATTAATGAAAAAAACGGGTAGAATTGAATGGGGAAATGTTTCGTGTACACTAAATTGTCAGAATAATCATTTAATTAAGGTGGAATTCATATGAAAAACAGTGTAAATCTTGCAGGTGCATATATTGGAATTATCATCGGAGCAGGATTTGCTTCAGGACAAGAAGTATTGCAATTCTTTACGAGCTTTGGAATCTACAGTGTATTGGGAATTATAGTAGCAACTGTATTATTTGCTTTTCTAGGTATGCAGGTTACACAGTTGGGCTGTGCCCTTCAAACACGCTCTCATAAAAGTATAATCGATCATATTTGTGGTCGTTATTTAGGTAGAGTGGTTGATGTTATGATCACGTTTTTCTTATTTGGTGTAACTGTCATTATGATTGCAGGTTCTGGCACTATTTTTGAAGAACAATTTGGCATTCCAAGTGTAGTAGGAGCTGTAGTGATGACAGTACTTACCATTGGAACTCTCTTACTTAATGTTAATAAAATTATGTCTATCATTAGTGCAGTCACACCGTTTTTATTTATCATCATGATTATTATTTCGGGTTACTCATTCTTTACATCTGATCTTAGTTTTAATGAGATCATTTCTTCCTCTAGTAAAGAAACAGCAGCAACTGGAAATTGGATTATGGGTTCATTACTGTATGTTTCCTATAATATGGCTGCTGGAATTGCAATGTTAGCCGTAATGGGTGGTACGTTTAAGAATAAGAAAGAGGCAGGTATGGGCGGTATTTTAGGTGGAATCGGTTTAGGAATATTATTATTCTTGATCAATATGGGAATGATATCTGATTTAAAAGGCATTGAAGGTGCAGGAATGCCCACTCTAATATTAGCCAATCAAATTTCTCCATGGTTGGGTTATATACTATCAATTGTACTTTTGGGGATGATTTACAACACTTCAGTTGGAATGCTTTATGCTTTTACTGCTAGATTTGTTCCATCCGAAACAAAAATCTTCAAAATTTCAGTAATTGTTGTAGGGATACTGGCTTTCCTTGCTAGTTTCGTAGGATTCATTAAATTGGTTGGAACCGTATACCCAGTTACAGGATATTTAGGTTTTGTAATTATAGCAGCGCTTATTGTTTCTTGGGTTCGCTCAAAATCGAAAAAAAGAGCAGTAAATGCAGACTTCGTGAAGTATTAAAAGTGAAGGGGATTTAACTGATTACAATATCGTTCCCTGAATTAAATAACATTGATAATGAAAAAAGAGTTTATTTCTAAATATATTCCTAACATCTTCGCTTTATGGAGATGTTTTTTTCTATTAACGATGAACCTTTAAACGTGATTACGGCATTTTTCCGCCTTTTTTTCATACATTAGGATAAAGGCGGAAGACAAGGGGGATATCGGATGAATGAAGCGGAGCAAAAGGCTCTGGAATATGCCATTAGTGAGATTACAGAAATAGCAACTGGGTTCGGGTTGGATTTTTACCCGATGCGTTATGAAATTTGTCCTTCAGAAATTATTTATACATTTGGTGCATATGGGATGCCAACTCGTTATTCTCATTGGAGTTTTGGAAAGCAGTTTCATAAAATGAAGCTACAGTATGATTTTGGATTAAGTAAGATTTATGAACTGGTTATTAACTCTAATCCTTGTTATGCTTTTCTTCTTGACTCCAATTCACTTGTGCAAAATAAATTGATTGTTGCCCACGTTTTGGCGCATTGTGATTTCTTTAAAAATAATGTTCGTTTCAATAACACAAAGAGAGATATGGTAGAAAGTATGTCGGCCACGGCAGAAAGAATTCGAGAATATGAAATTCTGCATGGCAAAAAGGAAGTAGAAACATTCCTCGATGCTCTTTTGGCTATCGAAGAACATATCGATCCGTCACTTATGAGACCAAAGCTTGCCTGGACGATGGAGGATGAGGAAGAAGAAGAGGAAATAAAGCCTGCAGCGACTCAATACGATGATTTATGGAACCTTGATAATAAGGATAAGCCAAAGAAATCTAACGTGAAAGGTCGGAAAAAATTTCCTCCGAGGCCTGAGAAGGATATTATGCTTTTCATTGAGCAGTACAGTAGGGATTTAGCAGATTGGCAGCGGGATATCATGACAATGATTAGGGAAGAGATGCTGTATTTCTGGCCACAGCTCGAAACGAAAATCATGAACGAAGGCTGGGCATCCTACTGGCATCAGCGCATTATCCGTGAATTGGATTTATCTTCAGGTGAAGCAATTGAATTTGCCAAATTGAATGCAGGTGTTGTTCAACCATCACGAACCAGCATTAACCCTTATTACCTTGGGCTGAAGGTGCTTGAAGATATTGAAGAACGCTATGATAATCCAACCGAAGAAATGATAAGACTTGGCGTTAAGCCTGGATCCGGTAGGGAAAAGATGTTCGAAGTCAGGGAAATTGAATCGGATATATCCTTTCTGCGCAATTATTTGACGAAAGACCTGGTTATGCGGGAGGATATGTATTTATTCCAGAAGCAGGGCAAGGATTATAAAATTGTCGACAAAGCGTGGGAGCAAGTTCGCGATCAGCTCGTCAGTATGAGAGTGAACGGAGGATTCCCATATATCACAGTAAATGACGGCGACTACATGCGGAATGGTGAACTTTACTTAAAACATTGGTACGAGGGTATTGAATTGGACCTGAAATATCTTGAAAAAGTCATGCCGTATATCCATCAGCTCTGGGGACGTTCCGTGCATATGGAATCGGTCATGGAAGGAAAAGAAGTCCTGTTTTCCTATGATGGAAAAAGTATTCATCGGAAGTATTTATAAGGAAGAATGAACTGCTGAGTAATCGGCAGTTTTTTTGGTTTAGTTTCAAAATTCAATACTTTCCACACTGATGAAGTGACTTGATTTCTCTGTGTCCAAGTTACTTAATTATCCTGCTGATTTTTTTCTTAATGATTCAAAGCAAAAAAAGACGTTATTTGTAAGGCGATTCTTCCTTTTTTGTTGAATAAGAAAAGGTTGCCGCAGCAACCTCCTTAATTGAGGTAAAGTCCCCGTTAACTGAAGATGTACAATATTTATTTATCATTACATTTCGAAAAGGTTATCTCGCTCCACTTTACAAACTCTAGCTGCGAAATTTTTATACCATTCTGTTTTACCTTTGTCTTGTGCAGCTTTATGTGCTGAATGTTCCTTCCAATTCTTTATTGCATCTAGAGATTCCCAGTATGACACAGTGATTCCTAGCCCCTCATCTCGAGCACTTTCCACGCCTAAGAAACCCTGCTGTTGAGAAGCTAACTCTTCCATTTTGTCTGACATTTTTCCATAACCATTGTCACCTTCCGTTCGCTGTGAAGAAAAGATCACTGCATAATACGGTGGTTGAAGAGTTTTTGCAATCCCACTCATTTCTTGTCCTCCTAATAAATTGAATATTGAGACATTTATATCTTCTGAATTTTAACATAATTTCTGGTATTTTTGTTTAATTAACCTGCCCTGTTTGTGGCATAAGAAAAAGGTCGCCACAACTAATGAATGTACTATTCCCCCAGATGATCTCTACGAAATATGAACAACATGGTACCCCCTTTAGCAGAAACCATCAAGGCTCTTTAATGTGTGAAGAACAAATTACTATGTTAACCCCTGGTGATAGTTAAGAATAGATCTTCTTTATTGTTGAATAAATAGTAACAAAGAAGGCGTTTCACAAAGGACGGTAAACAACATTACGAGTGGAGTTGTAATTATTACCGAATGTTTCACGATTTGGAAATTTACTTCAACGGCTATTCATACAACCAAACATGGGGGGACGGAATTCACGGGCGAATAACTCTTCCGTGTTTTTCTTTTTATATAAAATAGTGTTCCGGAAAAATTAACAACATTTACCATAAAATCAATGAGCTTGAAGTGATAAGATGGACTAGATGTAGTAACTTTGTTTATTTCTCCAATGTTAATTGCAACAAAACAGAGTATATCCTTCGAGGACGATGATTTCATAAGTGAGCTCGAGGTCACAACTAAATTTCATATTAATCCATGTAAATATTCCATTTGGAACAATATTGGACGGTGAAATCATCAACAATGTAAGCCTGATTTTGAAACACTGATGTAAAGATTTTAATCTAAAGAATAATCAGAACATACTCTACAATACAGCAACGAAATATATAAACTATGGGGCTGATTAACGTTAGCAGCTCGTAAAAGTAGTTCCCAGACGTTTTCAAAAATCATATGAATGATTGATTAAAACGTTTAGAGAATCGCTATACAACAGCAAATGCAAGTGCGGGGGCTTCCTTGCTATATGTACGGATCTTGGCGCAATGCTATGTCGAGAGTAGCCCGCCCGATATTCATTAATACTGGATGGAAAGCTAGAGGAGATACATACACTTATGGATAACAAAAGATGTATATGTGCGTGCCAAGTGGGATGATATTACCCGTTTAACTAAGTTATTCGAAAAGAATAAAACTAACGTTGACTATTATTGCAACGGTGTTTAAAAGCAATCTGTTAATGCTTCCGTACAGTTCGCTATTCATTTGTGAATCGAAAGTAAAATAGGGGGACTTTGGGATGAAAGAATGGATGTTGAAAATGTTTCAAGAATCATCGGGCAACTTAATCGAATTAATAACCGTTACTCTGATAGCGGGGCTAATCGGTTTCATAATCATATGCGTTCGTGGTCTTTTTTACAGAGCATTGGACTTCTTTTCAATACCTGTTGGTCGGTTAATAGAGAAATTGGTTAAGAGAAACTAGATATGGGGTTTTAGTCCGATAAAAACACTCCTCGATCGCTTATTAGTCGAACCCTCGCTAGAATATATGATGAGTTCTACGGACACAGGAAGTCGATGGGGGGGTGTAAGCTGCGTTTTTTATGACATGATCGAGCTGTGGGAAATGGTTGCTGGACAACAATGTCCAATGCGCTGCGCTAACCTTAGATTTCATTTACTGTTTTTTCACACCAAAAAAGAGAAAATTAGCTTGCTGAAGTAAATACTTCTGCAATGAGACATTGGAAAAAGAGGGGTAATTCACTCAGAAGAGATAAAGTAAAAGGGATATAGGCTTTTACAGTAGCTAATTGAGAAAAATGATTGTTCCAGCTAGCACTACAAAATCTAATAATCAACTAACCATTCTATGTAAAGGAATAACTGAACTAATGAAATCTACTAAGAGGATTACCAACCACAATATTTGTTATAGTGGTCGGCTTAGTGTTGGAGGTAAAATATGGAAATTGACATTATGAAACCTAGCAAACTAAATAACTGGTCAAAAACGAATAATCCCCAAAGTAAAACAGTTAAAATAGCCCAGCTATCGGATTCTTCGATTTTTCGTTCCATTTCTATTAAAAAGTTAACCTCATTTCTCAACGTATCTGTAGATCAGCAATAGCGTATAAAACTGCGGACCCACTGATTTTCACTCTATCTCCCGAAGATTTGCAGTATAATGTTCCTCCGCGTTTGGAAAGCTGTCTTGCTACCATTTCATTCTTACCAAGACGTTTTGCCCAGTAAGGAATGAAATTACAATGTGCAGAACCACAAACAGGGTCTTCATTCACCTTGAGATTCGGGAAAAAGGATCTAGAAACAAAATCGTATTTATTACTTTTCGCCGTGATTGAAACGCCCAAACCATCCGGCAATTTTTCTAGCTTAGAAAAGTCAGGGGAGGCATTTTGAACATCCTCTTCCTTTTCCAATACTAACATCAAATCTCTGCCCAGATAGGTTTCTATAGGCTTAACACCAAGAGCTTCGACTATTTGATCTGTTAGAGGAAATTCTTCTGGCATCCTGCTTGGAAAATCCATTTCGTAAAGTTCATCTTTTTTTAATACAACAAGTTCACCACTCATTGTTTGAAACTTGATTTCCTCCACATTATTTTCGTAATAGTTGGCAATTACATAAGCCGTTGCCAAAGTAGCGTGGCCACAGAGTTCAATTTCGTCTGCCGGCGTAAACCATCTTAATCTGTAGCTTTCACCCTCTTTCACAGCAAATGCTGTTTCAGAAAGGTTGTTTTCAGTAGCGATTTTCTGCATAGTATCATCCGACAACCATTCTTCCATGATGCAGACACCAGCAGGATTTCCTTCAAACACTTTTTCAGCAAACGCGTCTACCACGTAATATTTCATTCTAATAACCTCCTTGTCTTTATCTAAAACTCATATTTACAAAATTACTTTATCATCGTAATTGTATGCTTTCAATGATATTATTGTATGCAATACAATTATCTGGAGGCTCAATATGCCTGTAAATTCATTTGAAAATTACCCCATGACGTGGAAACCAGATAAGAAACAGCTTGCTTCTCCAATATATAGATCCATTGCATACCTATCACCTAATACCAAACTTCCGCCTCAAAGAGAACTAGCAGATTATCTTGATATTAATCTTAGTACAGTAACCAGAGCTTTTAAAATATGTGAAGTTAAAGGATTAATTTACGCTGTTACCGGAAGTGGAACCTTTGTCGCTCCTAATGTGGGAAATGCTATTTTCATGGCAGATAGCGAAGAGAATAAGAGTTTCATAGAGATGGGTATTATAGAACCACTTGATTGCTCAAATGCATTAGTAGCAGAAACGATTAAAAGAATTGTCACTAAAAATTATTTGGAAAAATTATTGGATTACAGACACCCATTAGGCATGCCTTATCATAGAATGGCAGCCAAAAAGTGGATGGAGCGTTTTAACATGGATATATCTGTTGAAAATATCGCGATAACTTCAGGGGGGCAAAATTCCCTTACACTGATTTTAATGTCCCTGTTCAATCCATTATCCTAATTTTATAGAATTGGCGAATATGCTTAATATTCATTTAGTTCCAGTAGAAGGAGATACCTTTGGAATGTTACCAGAACGGTTAGACGCCATATGCAGGGCTAATCATTTGCAGGGGATCTATTTAATTCCTTCCTGTAATAATCCGACTGCTATCATTATGGATATGAATCGAAGAAAAGATATAGCAAAGGTCATAAATAAACACAACCTTATACTAATGGAAGATGACATATTTTCTTTCCTCGCACCGCAAGGCTATTTACCGATTTCACATTTTGTACCGGAACGGTTTGTTTATAGTTTAAGTATCTCTAAATCACTAAGCTCCGGAATGCGAGTTGGATTTTTGGCCTACGCTAATCAGTTTGCCGAAAAAATCACGCACGGAATTTTCAATATCAATATAAAAACCTCCTTATTAAATGCAGAAGTTATAACTGAGTTGATCAATACTGGCAGTGCAGAGAAGATTATTTCGCAAAAGAAAGAAATTGCAAAAGAACGTAATCTTCTCTATCAAAAATATTTTCAAAAAGAAAATTCTAACGAAAACCCGTTGAGTTTCTTTCGTTGGCTTCCGTTGCGCCAAAAGTATCAGCTGAAACAGTTTGAACAGAACGCTTTGGAACATGGTATTCATGTTTATCATTCCCATCGTTTTTTGGTCAAAAATGATAAATCCGATCAGTTTATTCGTATTTCGCTGACATCGGCCAAGGATTCTGATGAATTAGAGAAAGGGCTTTGCATACTTAAGAATTTCTTACTAAATATCGAATGAAAAATGATGTATTTTAAAGGAACTGACTTGCAGTGTTTTGGCTCACGTTAGAAGTGGTTAAATATCATCTCGAATGACAGAAAAAGGACAAATTACCGAATTTGAAGCTTAAGGGCTCCACGAGCCGGCAAGCAGTCGTTTTCTAACCCACCATACAACTCTATTAGGTATTAGAATTCAGCAATTATTGAAATCTGGGCGAATAAATATTCTAACTCCATTTCATATTAACGGAGTTTAACCAACAAACGATAAAATAACTTTTGTGAGAAAAAACTAAACGAAGAAGAATTCACGATCGGTGATATCGATGAAATAGTTGTGAGTGCTGTGGCAGTCCTGTTCGAGCGAAATTGGAAATTAAAAAAATTCTTGTAGCGAATAAAAGCAGAAGACCAATCTGAAACCAGGCTGGTCTTTCAAGAAGATTAAAGTAAAAAATTTTAAGATATATAGTTTTCACTTGAATATATAAGAATATGCTTATATAATGATCAGGAAATGAGACGGTAGAAGTTTATCGTTTTTAAGATATAAGTATATAATTATTTAACAATTAGTTGAGGAGGGGTAAAATGCAAACGAATGAAGCTACGGATATAGAAATTGCTGCGAGCATTCTTAAACTTCTAGGTGATAAAACACGTTTGACCATGGTTAAAATCATGTCTGAGCATGAATGTTGTGTCTGTGAATTTGTGGACTTGTTCGATATGAGCCAGCCAGCTATCAGCCAACATTTACGTAAGTTGAAAGATAGCGGAATTGTGAATGAAGCGAGAAGAGGACAATGGATATTTTACTCGTTAAACCAAACATCTTCGTATTACTCATTTATTCAAACCGTTATCAAGGACTTGCCAAGTCAAGCATTTAAAGTAGAAGAATTAACAGCACAAGGAAAACGAATTTGTTGTGACTAACTAGGAGGTACTACTTCAGTGGGTTCAGTTATTTTGGCAATTATCATCTTTTTATTAACGCTCGTACTTGTCATCTGGCAGCCAAAGGGATTGTCGATTGGATGGTCAGCTTGTGGCGGAGCGGTATTAGCTTTACTTGTGGGTGTGGTGGATTTTACAGATGTCATAGACGTGACATCAATTGTCTGGAACGCAACGCTCGCCTTCATCGCCATTATTATTATCTCCCTTATTTTAGATGAGATAGGCTTTTTTGAATGGGCGGCTTTACATATGGCTAGAGCGGCCAAGGGAAATGGAGTAAGGATGTTTGTCTATGTAAGTGTCCTGGGTGCTCTTGTGGCTGCTTTTTTTGCAAATGACGGAGCAGCTCTTATTCTTACACCGATTGTATTAGCAATGGTTCGTGCCTTAAAGTTTAGTGATAAAATGATTTTTCCATTTATCATAGCTAGTGGTTTTATTGCCGATACAACCTCACTACCTTTAGTGGTAAGTAATCTTGTAAACATTGTGTCCGCAGATTTCTTCAATATCAGTTTTGCCGAGTTTGCATCAAGAATGATTGTACCAGATCTTTTTGCACTTGTAGCAAGTATCTTGGTTTTATATCTATTTTTCCGTAAAAGCATTCCGAAAAATTATGATGTATCACAACTTAAAAAACCAGTGGAAGCCATTCAAGACCAAAGAATGTTTCGGTTGTCTTGGATAGTACTAGGAATTTTACTTATTGGTTATTTTTCAAGTGAATTTATTAGGGTACCTGTATCCATTATTGCAGGTATTGTTGCTATTTTCTTTCTAATGATGGCTAGAAGGAGCCCAGTGGTCAACACGAAAACCGTTATTAAAGGCGCGCCATGGGCAATCGTGTTTTTCTCAATTGGCATGTATGTAGTGGTTTACAGCCTACGAAATGTTGGATTAACAAATGTATTAACGGATTTAATCCAAGTTACCGCCGATCAAGGGCTATTTTCAGCAACGATTGGGATGGGCTTCATTGCCGCCATTCTCTCATCGCTTATGAATAACATGCCAACTGTGATGATTGATGCCCTTGCCATTTCCGACACCAATACAACAGTCGTGATTAGGGAGGCCCTTATTTATGCAAATGTTATAGGTTCGGACTTGGGCCCGAAAATTACACCGATTGGTTCTTTGGCTACATTATTGTGGCTACATGTCCTTTCATTAAAAGGCGTGAAAATCTCATGGGGAACCTACTTTAAAACGGGAATCATCTTAACCATTCCAACATTGTTCATCACATTAGTTGGCTTATATATATGGTTGCTCATTATTCATTAAACACTTACTTTACTTTAAAAGGAGAGATACAATATGGCTAAAAGAACCCTTTACTTTTTATGTACAGGTAACTCTTGCAGAAGCCAAATGGCAGAGGCATGGGGCAAGAAATATTTAGGAAACGAATGGGAAGTGCTTAGTGCAGGAATTGAAGCCCATGGGTTAAATCCAAATGCCGTAAAGGCAATGAATGAAGTTGGAGTGGATATTTCCAATCAGTCATCAGATATCATCGACACTGACATTTTAAATAATGCAGATTTTGTTGTGACTTTATGTGGTGATGCAGCAGACAAATGTCCAATGACGCCACCGCATGTTAAACGGGAACACTGGGGCTTTGATGACCCAGCAAAAGCGGAAGGAACAGATGAAGAAAAATGGGCTACTTTCCAACGTGTTCGTGATGAAATTGGAGCAAGAATTGAACGTTTCTCTAAAACAGGCGTATAAATAACATTGAAAAGCCGAGAGTGATCTCTCGGCTTTCGTTTTATCCATAGCATGAGTAAATGATTATATATTGAGGGGAGATGAGCTAGTGATGAAAGTTGAAAACTTTGATCCGTCAATGTGTTGTTCAACCGGTGTTTGCGGGCCAAGTATTGATCCTGAATTAACAAGGGTGGCTTCAGCTGTTTATTCTTTTATCCATTACTACAATCATCAACGAATCAAGGGAAAATTAAAAGGCATGAGCCCGGTAGATTACCGGGTTCATGCCTTTGAGGCTGCCTAATTAAATAAACTGTCTAACTTTTTTGGTTCACTTCAATTCGGCAGCTGTCTTCTTAATTAAATTTTAATCTTAACCTTAGCATCTTTTTGAAGCTCTTCCACATGTTTCACAAGCTTTTCTTGTTTCTTTTGTTGCTCTAGTAGCTTCTTGATTTGCGGCTTCATTTCTTCAAGTTTCTGTGCCTCTTGCCCACTTGCCTTCGCTTGCTCCTTAACCTGGTCGTAATACTTTTCAATTTCTTCATCAGTTGCTTCTTCTACTTTAATCTCTTTATCAACGTACTTCGTATACGGAATATCTTTAGCGATCTGAGTTTTCAACTTTTCCAAATTCAACCCTGCTTGTTTCATCGCTTCATTAAATTTCTCATCATTCTCGTATCGGCCTTTCATTTCTGCAAGTTGCTTTTCGATTTCATCCTTGGAGGCTGTGTAGCCCTTTTTTTCAGCAGCTTGAAGCAGCAGTCTTTGCCCCACTAAAGAATTGATCGTTTGCTCTTTAATTTGTTCGGCTACTTTCTTCGAGGTTGGATCTTGTCCCAATTGTTGCATCTGCATTTGTGTCGTAGACAGCATGTTATTATATTCCGCACCTGAAATTTTCTCGTCATTGACGATGGCCACTGTTTTCTTTTCATCTACCTTTTGCTTGTCTAGTTTCTTCTGCAATTCTTCCATCTGTTTTTGCTGATCCTCAGTTGTTTTAGCCGTTTCTTTCTCGTCATTTTTTTTATCAGCTTCATCGTTCGAACCACAAGCTGTTAAAAATACTGCCAATAATCCAATAACGATAGGGTACAATAGTTTCTTCATATCCGTTCTCCTCTCGTATTCGAAACTAAAAAATCATCTAATGCGAATTATAAATGAATTTCCCTTTAAAACACAATATAATCATTCTTTTTTCCAGAAAACAGGAAGATAGTTTAGGCATTACCTCATATAAAAGGTGCAACTTTCTAGGAAACTGAATCAATTTACCCTTCATAGATTCAATAAGCTGAAAAGAGATAGTAAGGCAAACATACACGAACAAAAGGGGAAATTATTTCGATCCATCCATAGCAGAGACTTTCATAGACTATTTTAAGAGCAAAGATCTGATTGTATAACAAGATACATATAGAAACGCCTGGGGTTGTATTTAAGTAGTTGATAAAAAGTTTCATATCCTACTTAATAATGAAACGTTTTAATTAGCTATTTCAGAATTATTATTTGATAGAACAGAAAACTTTGTGAAAATTCCTTGAATTGTCATATATATAGATATAAGTAACTACTGTATCTGAGTTATTTATGGTATTATATACCTGGTAATTAGATTGTAGTTCAGGAGGAAGTTCATTGTTTTTTAAGAGATTCAATTCACAAAAAGAAAACATAGTTAACATAGCAGGGAATGCTAAATTGGATATACCTAGGGGGACGGAGATTGAAAATCAAGTGCAAATGATTAGCCTAACTAAAGAGGATCTTCGAATCATGAACCGTTTACAACCCATTGTCATTGAGAAAATTGATGATATCGTAAGTGAATTTTATAAAAATTTAGAAAATGAACCTTCCTTATTAACCATCATCCATGATAAGAGCTCGATTGATCGATTAAGAAAAACCCTTAAAAAACATATTTCCGAGATGTTTGATGGCGTTATTGATCAGACCTACTTCGAAAAAAGGATACAGATTGCCCAGATTCATGTCAAAATCGGACTTAAAACAAAATGGTATATGTGTGCCTTTCAGGATCTTCTCCTTTCTCTTACCACTATCATTGAAGAACACATAGAAGATCGAGTGGAAGCTTTTCTAGCTGTAAAGGCTGTAACTAGACTATTAAATCTGGAACAACAATTAGTGCTGGAAGCGTATGATTCTGAAACGGAAAGATTGAGAGAACAAGACGAAGAGCAAAAAAAATGGATGAAGGAACGTGTGGCAAATTCTTCAGAAAACCTCGCGGCGATTTCCGAAGAGACTAATGCATCCTTCCAACAATTAAGGGTTCAGTCCCATGAAATTGTTACACTTGCAAACAAAGGGACTGCCTTATCAGTGCTAGCAGAAAAACGAGCTGGAAAAGGGAAAAATCAGCTAAGCAAACAAAATGACACGATGGTGAATATCCATCAATCGGTCAATGATATATCAGGTGATGTAGAGGTATTGCTCGAAATTTCGAATAGGATGCAGGTCATTGTGAATATAGTAACAAGCATTGCCGAACAAACAAATTTATTAGCTCTAAATGCGGCAATTGAAGCAGCACGAGCGGGTGACGCTGGAAAAGGTTTTGCTGTTGTAGCTGGAGAAGTTCGTAAGCTTTCCGAAGAAACTAAAAAGTCAGTAACAAACGTATCCACTTTAATCATAGAGACGAACGCTCAAGCTGGAAAATTAACACACTCTCTCGAAAACATTAGGGAGGCTGTAAAAGACGGTAATGAAAGCATGAAAGAAACGGAAAATCATTTTGAACAAATACTAAGAACGATGGGTGAAACGAAATTCCAAAATGACAAGATTGAAAATGAATTAGTTTCCTTTGTGAATGTGGTGAATGAATTAAGTCAAGCATTTGAAGAAGTAACTTTATCTGCCGATAGCCTTACCATGATTACACAAGAAATGAAGTAATTTGATGGAGGTATAGACATTGAAAGTTAAATCAAGTGTACCACTTGAATTGGTGGGGTATTTAAAGCTGGCGGATGCCGTCATCATTACGGATCACCATCATCGCATTGTTGATATTAATGCGTATTATGAGCAAACCACTGGGTATTCAAGAGACAACATCATTGGATTCAAGGCTGGATTTTTAAAGTCAGGGTTAACACCTCCGTGTACCTACACGTCCCTTAAAAGAGAATTAAGGAAGGGGAATCCTTGGTCAGGGGTCTTCACCAATCGAAAGAAATCAGGAGATATTTGGCATTCCTCGATTACAATCACTCCGATTCATATAGAGAATCATCTGTATTTTGTTGGGGTTTTTCGCGAATTGGAGCAATTGAAAGAAGGGGTTTATCTTTCGGAAAACAAAAGAGTCGAGAACCAGAGAGAATTGTTAAAGGTCCTTGCTATTTCATGCGAAATCCGAGATCCTGGCATCGAAGAGCATTTATTGAGAGTACAAATCTTAACCGAGAATCTGGTTTTGGCACATAATCGAAGAAACCATTTAGAACTATCTAAAAGCTATATTAACCATATTGCTCATGCAAGTATTTTACATGACATCGGGAAAGCGGAGATTCCTGAAGGGATTTTATATAAACCAGGTCCCTTATCTCCATACGAACGGAAAATCATTGAGATGCACCCATTAATGGGAGCTGATATTTTGAATAAGATTTCAAGGGAAATAAACCATGAGATGATCAGCAGTCTGGAAGTGGCTGAAAACATCATCACCTACCATCATGAAAAATGGGATGGAACGGGATATCCCTATCGTTTGAAAGGGGAAGATATTCCATTAGAAGCTAGAATTGTAGCCATTGTGGATGTGTTCGACGCATTGATCAGCAGAAGACCTTATAAAGATTCATGGCCAGTGGAGCGAGCGTTATTCTACATACACGAACAAAAGGGAAAGCATTTCGATCCATCCATAGCGGAGACTTTCTTAGACTATTTTAAGAGCAATGATCTGATTGTATAACAAGATACATATGGAAATACCTGGGATTGTATGTAACAGAAAAGGTATTAATCGGAAGGGGGCTGCTGAGAAATCGGCAGTTTTTTTGTAGTGGCTCTATAAAAGAGTAGAGATTCTATACTTAAGAAATAGAAATACTAGTTATGCTTGATACCAAAGTTACCTCTAGATCAACTTCTTTCTTATAAAAATCCAGCTACTATTTCAGATGAAGAATAAAGACTATGCCACTAGTACTGGTACAAACTTTAATAAAATAGACGAAAAATGGGAAAATGGTTAGAAAACATGAACTTCAAATCCACCATCTATTAACGTATTCATCGATGAATAAGTAGAGATTTAGAAAGGATCTTTGATATCTCAGACATTCCTTCTTCTATTGTTTTCTTTACTTACCTTTCATATAAGGTTAATACTCTACTAATAGTTTCACCTTATTATGAAGTAAGAACTGAACTTTATAGGGTGATCTTCAATAAAATGTAAGGTTGTAATACTATAAATATCCAATCCAGTTTTTGCGATGAAAAACAGGGAGACTTTGTTTATAGTAATGGTTTTTTGAATTGGAACTACATAGTTTTTCTTCACGTATTTTTTGTAATCCTTATATGCTCACCATTGAAATCGATAGCTTTATCCCTATAAAACAGTTACTAGAAGAGAATGGGAGATTTTTTATGAAGAATCAAGAACCACATGAAGGGTTGGATAGACGGAATTTTATTAAGATAGGAGGAATGAGTACACTTGCCTTAACACTTGGATTCTCTGGACTTTCAGATGATTTATTTAGCACCACAGCACTCGCTGAAGAAAAAGATGACATTTCTCTACAATTTAATCGTAATGGAAAATTAAAAATCGTTCAATTTAATGATACACAAGATGATGAACGTATTGATCGTAGAACATTACAGCTTATGGAGAAAGTGCTTGATACAGAAAAACCTGATTTTGTTGTGCTTAATGGAGACATTATTACGGGTGGATGCGATACACCTATGGAGATGAAGCAAGCCATTAACAATGTTGCACATCCTATGGAACAAAGAGGAATCAAGTGGGCTATTACCTTTGGAAATCATGATGAAGATTCTACCCCGAAGGGCGGTCTTGATGAGGAAGACATGCTCAAAATCTATCTTTCTTATAAATACAATATGAACAAGCCTACTGTCGAAGGTATTACTGGGACAGGTAATATGAATTTACTTATAAAGGATTCAAAAGGAAAAAAGGCAGCTTTCAACCTCTGGCTTCTTGATAGTGGAAGATATGCACCAAAAACCATAGCGGGTCAAGATTTCCAAGGATATCCTACGTGGGACTGGCTTCGTTTTAATCAGGTAAATTGGTATTATGAGACGTCTAAGAAGTTAGAGAGAAAATGGCGAAAAAAAATTCCTTCACTCGCTTTCATCCATATTCCTCTTTGGGAACACAGGTTTATGTGGTATGCGAGCGTAGACCAAAGAACAGACTCTAATCATGAGATTGCCGTTAAAAAGCATAATATAGTAGGAGAAAGAAATGAAGAAGAGTGTATGGGACCAATCAACGGGGGACTGTTCTCAGCGATGCTGGAGAGAGGCGATGTCAAGGGCGTTTTTTGCGGTCATGATCATATAAACACTTACGTAGGTAATTATTACGGAATCTTGCTTGGGTATGCGGGCAGTACCGGGTTCGGTGCTTATGGTCTGCCGGGAGCTGAAAGGAACAGACTACGGGGCGCCAGAGTATTTAATCTAGATGAAAATACAGCTGAGGTTCTAGTAGAAACGCATATGGTATTCGCGAAGGACTATGGCATTGACTTGACAGCTAATGATCAGAGTATTGACCCTGTGCCTCTAGAAAATAACAAGAAAATTAAAGGGTAAAGCGGTTTTAAAGAGTTAAGTACATTTACTTGATTTTGGACAGAATTGTCCCATTAAACAACTTCTTCCAATTGATTGTTCAATAAAGGAGTAATTCTATAATTTATATTTATCAAGCTGAAAATTACTAGACAATCGGGCGCTTATCTAGAATGACGAAATTATTAATTTATCTTTGTCAAATCGTAATCTTGTAATACTACAAAAAAGGATAGATAAAGCTGATTAAGTTCTGTTTTATCTATCCTTCATTTTACCTTTTAAAAAATGACATTATTTATTACTTCTTTGTTATCAAAACATTTCATCATAACCTTGACTTTTAATGGAAATATCAGGTTTTTTTCGTTTGCATGGTCCCCTTCATTACATTTCTTTATTCTTACCTCTTTTAAAGTAAGACAAGACTACGATGATCAAAATCAATAATATTAAAATATTCCTTACATCCTCCGATGCCTGCAACACTTGGGTCACTGAATAGGCCTCGATAAGGAGGGCGGGCAGTTTTCCAATAGATGTAGCGATGAAGAAGATTATTACACTCGTCTTACTTATTGCTGCTGTAAGATTAATTACGCCGGAAGGTATAAAAGGAAGGAGTCTAAGCATTAGGATCATCCAAAATGCACGCCATCCTTGTGAGTTTTGTAGTTGTTTTAACCATCGGTTCTTCAAGAATTTCGGTTTGAAAGATTGAAGGCCTTTTCGATATAACCAAAAGCTAATTACTGCTCCTGCAATTTCTCCAATGTAAGATAGAATTAATCCCTTTTCAAAACCAAACACAGTGATATTGGCGGCAGTGATAAACACACTTGGAATAAACCCAAGTACACTAATTAAAATGTTTAATAATACACTTACGGCAATAGAAAATGGGCCACTTGATAATAATGCTGCAGAAATGATCTCTATATCAATCAAACAGAACTCCATTTATAACCGATACCCCAAACTGTTTTCAAATGTTGGTCTACTGGAAAATCGACATGGCGCAATTTCTCTCGAATATTTCGGATATGAGAATCGATGGTCCGATCTTCTGTATCCGTTTTGAATCCCCATATGGTCGATAGCAGATGATCTCTAGAGTACACTTTGTTAGGGTATTTTAGAAGTAACCCTAACATAGAGAACTCTTTTGGTGTTAACGGGATGGCCTTAAATTGATAATGCGCTTCATAAGCAGATTCATTTAAAGTTATTCCGTTAAATTTTACATATCCCGCTGGATGATTGCGTACCCGTCGCGTCACAGCTTCGATTCTAGCAAGTAAAACTTCTTCATTAAAAGGTTTAGTCACATAATCGTCGGCTCCCTTTTTTAATCCTTTTACCATTTCTTCTGCCGCATCACGAGCGGTGAGCATGATAATGGGAACATCAGAAAACGCTCGGATTTTTTCACACGTTTCCCATCCATCCATTTCAGGCATCATCACATCTAGAATGACCAAGTCAGCCTGATTTTCCCTTAAGAACAAAAGCGCTTCATGTCCAGAGTTCTTCTTCATGCATGTATAGCCGTGAGGTGAAAGATATAATTCTATAAGATCAAGCATTCTCTTTTCATCATCAACTAGAACTACTGTCTTCATTTTTTTTCTCCTTAAATATAATAATGAAGCACGTACCTTGCTCTATACTACTTTTAACTGAAATGGTTCCTCCTTGAACTTCCACTAATTGCTTAACAATAGAGAGCCCCAAACCAAATCCGCCAGTAGCTCTCGCGCGTGATTTCTCAACACGGTATAAACGATCAAAAACATGGGGGATGTCTGCTTTCGGAATTCCTACTCCTTGATCTATTATAGAGATGGAAATACTGCCAATTGATTCAATGGCTTTGATAGTAGTGACCGTATATTCATTCGAGTATTTTAGCGCATTGTCCAGTAGGTTAAGAAGAACTTGTTCAAAACGGGAAGGATCAATATCCATAAATAAATTATCCTTACACTCCAGGTTTAATTGTATATTTTTATTCGTAAAAGCAGGTAACACTTTTTCATAAACGGATTGCAGGAATGAAGAGAGAGGGACGGTTTCTTTTGAAATCGTAAATGTATTAACATCCATTCTTGCTATATTGAATAGTTCATCTAATAAACTGTTTAGTCGTTTTGATTCTTCATGGATGATCTCTAAGTATTGTGTTCTTTCTGGTATATCTAAATCTTTTCGCCGTGCAATATCAGCATAGCCCTTAATATACGTTAGTGGTGTGCGGAGTTCATGAGAGATACTTGCCAAAAATTCATTACGTTCCTTTTTTAAATAGTTTAACTCATTAGCTAAGCTTTGAATGGACTGTGCAAGTTCCCCTAATTCATCTTTTGAACGTACAGGTACAGATACAGAAAAATTCCCTTTGCTTAATTTGGTCGTTGCTTCTTTCATCGTAATAAGAGGTCTAGTCAACGCTTTTGATAGAAAATAAATGGTTATAAGCATAAAGAAAAGGAGCAATAAAGTAGCAAAGAGAAAATGTTTGTTCAATTGAGAGATTAAATCTTCAACATCTCCGGTATTTTTGAACATATAGACATAGCCTTCATTTACTTTATCGCTGTTAAATGGTGTAACGGTGGCTATATATCTTTCTTCCTTCCAACTTGATTGGATGATTAGACCTTTTCTTGGTACTTGGGAGAGTTCCTTTTTTAAGATTTTCTTCATTCCGCTATTGACCTTTTCAGACGATAATAGGATATCGCCTTTTGTATTCGTAATCACAACATCTGTATCGGTATGTGATTCCATCAGGCCGATGTGATGAAGAGTTGAATTGTCATAAGAGATTTCTAACACGTCACGATGACTATTGCCACGTGACTTTAGTGATTCTAATTCTTGATTGATACGAGAATGAACTACTTTATTGTGTAAATAAATCATGGAAACAGTTTCTATTAAGAAAATGCATACAAACATCCATAAACCTAATTTAAAAGAGATTTTCACGTGTATTCACCTTCTTATTTATTGAGAACAGTGTATCGTAAAAGTATGAAGAAAGTATGCAGATTTTTATATACCTTATCCCGTTACAAAGTTTAATAAAGTAGAAATTAACATTCGCTGAGACATAGTTACTTAAATAACGATGATCTGAAGTGTAAATTGTTGCAAGGGGGACCATAAGCTTTCCATACAGGAAAGGGTTGGAAAATAAAACTCCGAGGAAATCGGGAAATAATATTTTAGTCTATACAAAATGTTTTGCATAAAGGAAACATTTTATTGTGATTGAATAGAATGTAAAAAAAGGAGCTGATTTAAAATGTGTTGTACAAACCGTACGCAAAGAAAAATAATGGTTTATTCCGCTTTATTTAAAAAAATGGGTATTCTCAATGAAGAGGAATACAAAAATATCGCGAAAACTTTTCAAACGAAGTATTGAGCATTGGGTATTCATAAGTTTTTATTCCACGTTGAGCAGGTTGTAAAACCCCCACCTTTAAATTTCGAATAAGGCGGGGGACTGTCTGTAAAAATCCACATTTGTTCACACATTGATGTTAATTACATACTTATTGAAAAGGGTCCGCCAAAATTGGGAGCCTTTTTGCTGTAGATTGATTGTATGAAAACTATTATTCTTAAGAAATAGTTTGAAGGAGTTGCTTGTGTTGCATCATTAAAGTTGGAATTATTCTAATCGTGCAAACGTTATTTATTACCCTTATGGGGATATTAGGCTATTAATCATTTATTAAGAAAACTGCCGAGGAATCGGCAGTTTTTTTGTGAATCGGAAATCGGTGTTTTAAATTGATGAGGAAAAGGCAAGTTTTGTTGTGATCCGGTGGTTTTCTCTGCGATAATAGAATAAATGAATCGAAAAGGAGTTACAAAGGATGGCAGAGGACTTTAAGATTCCCAGCTTAAAAGTTGATGAGATCGATAAAAAAATCATTTCGATTTTACATGAAGATGCACGAATTTCATATACGGACTTAGCAAAGAAAGTGGAACTTTCTAGAGTAGCGGTTCAAATGAGAATTAATCATCTTGTTGAAAACGGTGTGATTGAAAGGTTTACTGCGGTCATTAATCCAGCTAAGGTCGGTATTCAGGTTTCTGCGTTTTTTAATGTTGAGGTCGAGCCTAAATATTTGGAATCGGTGGCCAATCAACTAGAGAATGAACCAGCAGTGACGAGTTTGTATCATATGACTGGTCCAAGCAAGCTTCATATGCATGGGATCTTTACTGATAATCAAGAGATGGAACGCTTTCTTAATGAAAAGTTGTATGCGGTCAAGGGGGTTGTGAGCGTTGATTGCCAAATTCTCATTAAACGTTATAAGAGCCGGATGGGAATGAAACTTTAATAAAAAAAAAATCCACCATTTGGTGGATTTTATTATTTATGTGAGAGGGATGATAAAACCGCCGTATGCAAAGGCAAGAATGATCACGAATGCTGGGTGAATTTTGAACTTGCCTAAAGCTAAGAAGGCCAATCCTGCGATGATAAAGGAATGGATGTAACCGATGGACCCGACAGCATCAGCGGCCATATTCCATGTGAGCAATAACATCATGATCGCAATCACGGGCTGCACAAGTAGGGACATGCCTTTTACGATGGGTGATTGCTTGTATTTTCGCAGGATTTTTAATAAATAGATCAAAGCCACTGCTGAAGGGATGATGGTGCCTGCCAATGCAGCTAAAAATCCTGGCCAGCCATATACATCATATCCTACATAGGCGGCTATTTTGGTGGCGATCGGTCCTGGGAGTGAATTTCCTAATGCAAGCATTTGTGAGAACTCGGTATTATCAAGCCAGCCGTAACGGGTGACAATTTGATCATACATAAGCGGAATCGAGGCTGGACCTCCGCCGTAACCAAGAATATTGGCTATGAAAAACGCTAGAAAAACAGCGACACCAATAGGGATGATAATAAGACCCATTACGCGGATTCCTCCTTCCTATCAACCTTTTTATTTTTCAATCTATCTTTTAATTTAAAATGAAACGCCCCATATAAAAGGAAAATCATAATGACAATACCCGGATGCAAGGATATGATCTGCAGAAGGAAAAAGGAAATCGCAAAAAAGGTGATTCCGAGTACTTTTCCTAAACCTTTTACCGCCTTTTCGCCAAACTCATAAGCCATTTGACCAAGCATGACGGCAACAACTGGCATTACAGCAGCGATCATATTGCTGATTATGGCTGAATTACTTAAAACATTAATGAACGCAATCAAGAAAACCATCGCAAAGCAAGAAGGTAATATATGAGCTGCCACACTAACGAGGGCTCCCGGCCAGCCTTTTAATTTATAACCAAGATACGCTGCCATTTTAGTGGCAATCGGTCCTGGGAGTGTATTGGCGATCGCCAAGGTGTCCCCGAATTCATCATCGTCGAGCCAATGATAACGGGAAACTGCTTCGTGACGGATGAGAGGAATTACAGATGGTCCCCCGCCGAATCCTAAAATCCCCGTTCGCATCATCCCAACAGTTAATTCCGTATATGGATTTTTCACAAAGATTCCTCCTGTTTTTGTATTGAAATTAAGAATTAATTTCCATGATTATGTATTTATAATAACAAAACTAGTTTCAAAATGTACATATAATTTTAATAATAATTACGAAATGAATGATTTTTTTGTATTTATTAAGATAATAGACAATATAAACGAAAAAATATCATCTTTTTGTCTAGAAAAGGCGAATTTAAATTACGTATGAAGAAGAAACAATTTATATACAATTACGGTTTGTTTTTTGAAAATTCAAATAAATAAAAAGAGGGGACTTACATGACTAAATCCATAATTGGAACGAAAAGTTTGGTGGTAAGCCCTCATTATCTAGCATCGATGGCAGGGAATAAAATTCTCGGGAGGGAGTGCTTTTGATGCGGCAGTCGGTTCTTAATGTAATAAACGGTATGTTGAGAACAGCATGTAGCTTTGAAACAAAGATTGGTCAAATTAATACAAGGAACCTTGATAAATGAACAAATTGAAAGAGCATGTTTTGAAAAAAAGTTTGATCAAAACATGCTCTTAATATATTCAATTGAATGATTCCTCATAAATCGTTTTAATAACATAACCAGCTATTAATTTTCTCTTCAAAATCGTGCTCCTTCCAAGCAACAATTGCGCTCATTTCTCCTAACTGTGATATTTGATGTTGGAATAACATATCTCCTAAAAAGTATCCCAGTCGACTATGTCCAAATTTTTCCCCTCCATTTATAGAAAACCACTCACGATAAATATCTTGGGGAGTACAAGTAGCAAGATCTTTTGCAAACCCCAGTTTAACATCTTGTTTATTCGATTCTGCAAATGACAACCACTCATAACCCCCATCGTTAAAAGAAAAATAAATAGAAGGGTGCAATTCAGGTACTGTTCTCCTAGAAAAATGTGTAGCTGCTCCTTCCTGATAAAGCCAAGTAAGAGGGCTGTTCCACTGAATTTTTGTCCAGTCAATTCCTTTGTCATTTGAAATAATGTTATGTGTAACGTGACCAAACTCGTGTGCAACAATGGTTTTTAAATGATTAGGTTCTGGTGATAATTTTTCTAAAGCAAAAGTTATATTAGGTATGATTTGACGATATGTATAGGCATTAGAACCGAAGCCCCCAACTATTAAATTTACTTCAATTGGAAAGGATACTTGATATATACTAAAATATTCTTCCTCTATTTCATTTATGATAGGTACAATGTTCTCGTGAGTTTGCTTTATGGTTGAAAAAATTTGAGGATATTTTGATATTGATTGTTTATGCCTTTCTTCATTGTCTTTGCAATGATATAAAAAGTATTCTTTAAATACATCGGGATATTCATTGTAATAGTGCCTTAAAAATCTTAAAGAAGGTAGATAGTTATTTACAAAAAACGGTATGGTATCTATGATTTTCAAGTGAATTCCCCCAAAATTTAAATATCTATCACTAATAACAAGTCTATAGATTTTAATAAAGCTTTTCCCTGTCTTTTTCTTCAAAACAAAGTGGATATCCTCTTTTTCGCTAAACTGTCCCTTTAGCTCTATAAGAAAAAAGCAATCCTCGCTAAATGAAGTAAACCACCTGTTAGTTGAATTAGAAAATGTTATCCAATCAAGAGGTCTTTTTGGACTCAAATCTTATTTTCGTTCATAACAGGAATGCTTCCCTTTTTTCAAAATGCTAAAAAGTGATTAATCTATTTAAAATGCCGGAGAAGGATGTAATCTTCTACGGCATTTTTATTAACTCCCCCGATATACGTGATAACCCCATGGGGAAACGAGTAAGGGCACATGATAGTGAGAGGCGGGGGAGGAAAGTCCAAAACGGACGGGAACTTGGTCCAAAAAGGGTCTTAAATTATTGAAATTTGTTTTTTGATTTAGGTTCCACACATAATCACCTGTCAATGTAATGTGTTCCCAACCAAGTGGGGATATATGTTGTAAATATTCCTCTGGAATGTCCACGCCTTTTGCACGCAAAGCATCTACCGCACGTGATATATATACCGTATTCCATAATACAATAGCTAAAATAAGAAGTTGCAAACCGTCGACTTTTTGTTATGTTTGGATTTTAAAAGACTAGTTTCTTTTCTGCGTCACATACGGATAAATCGGATCTCTTAATTCGAAGTCATACGTTTCTCCATTCACAATTCCTACCACCCTCTCACTGTCATATAAATCTAGTAAGAAACCGGCCATTTGTTCAGCTGTATGGAACTTAGGAACAAAACCATCATATTCAAAATTATCAACATTATAGGAGCGTTTCGCAAATTCGGTCTCTGTTGCAGCAGGAGCCAAGACTTTTGCTTGCATGGCTGCTCCTTTTCCTTTCAATTCTTGTGCTAGACCTTCTGTAAAGGCACTTACATAGAACTTTGTCGCGCAGTAGGTCACAGCATCGGCAACAATCCGGTATCCTCCTCCTGAAGAAATATTAATGATTTGCGTTCCATCAACATCTCCATAGTCACGTACATAAAGAGAGGACAGAACGGTTAAGGCTTCAATATTCAAGTGAAGCATCGTCTCAATTTTATTTAAATTTTGTTCCCCAACGGAAGCAAAGTTTCCAAAACCAGCATTGTTGATCCAAGTCTCGATCTGATAATCCTGAAGACTTTCGTAGAATTCATAAACATTTGCAGTAACAGATAAGTCAACAATTCGAATGACAACATCCAGGTCTGCGTTAATGTCAGCCACTTTTGATTTTAGCTTTTCCAATTCCTCCGTTCTGCGAGCTGCTATGATTAAGTTTTTCCCACGAGCCGCAAAAGCAAGGGCCGTTTCATACCCAATTCCTGAACTGGCACCCGTAATAACTGTATATTTCATATAAATCCCTCCTGAATTTTATCCAATTGATTTTATTGTGAGCGAACTATGAGTTGATTATAATGATTAGAGTAAACTCTAAGTCAAGAAAAAATTAATGTGGAGGTTTCTTATGCACAGCATTGGTGAAGTGGCTAAAATTTTAGGGATAAGTACACATACATTGCGGTATTACGAAAAAGAAAAAATTATAATTCCTGTTCGTGATGCCAGCGGAGACAGGCGATATAACGATACACATATTAAATGGCTGCAATTTGTTATCAAGTTAAGAGAAACACAAATGCCTATCGCGAAAATAAAGAAGTATGCTTCATTAGTTTTAGAAGGAGAACATACCACACTAGAGCGATTAAGCCTTTTAGAAGAACATAAAGACTCTATTAAGAAACAAATCAGAACGTTAAAAGCTGTAGATGAGATGCTTGAATATAAAATTGTGGCTTACAAGGATTTCATCAGTAAACGAGATTAGATGCAGTCTCTATAGGGTGTTATACCAGCAAAACGCGGAAAACATATGCTAAGCAAATTTGTCTAAAAATCTATACCAAAAACGGTGGTTTCGGGAGCTGGATAGTTTTGTTTCGGAAGTAATCGCCAATATGAAAGACGATTTCGTAGTTTCCCATTTTTGTATTTTCTGCGGTTAGGAGCGGGGCATGATGCACAGGTATTTGGAACAATGTGCCCAACTTGCTTGCTGTTTGTTCCGAGTCAGGGGGGAATCAGCCACTCACCTAAGGAGTTTACTAGTGTTCCAGATTTGGAAAGGGGAATCGATGTTTTAAGCGAAATACTATATAGATTAGCCTATTAAAGGGAGCTGAGGAAAATGGCATTTTCAGAATTACATACGCCGATGAGGACAATCATGACTCCAGGTCCAGTCGAGGTGGATCCGCGTGTGCTAAGAGCGATGAGCACACCTATATTAGGGCAATTTGACCCCGCATTTACTACAATCATGAATGAAGTGATGGAAATGCTTCGGTTGGTTTTTCAAACGAAAAATAAGTGGGCTTTTCCAATTGATGGTACATCAAGATCCGGCAATGAAGCGATCCTTTGCAGCATCATTGAACCAGGAGATAAAGTTCTGGTTCCTATTTTCGGAAGATTTGGTCATTTGTTTGTTGAAATTTGTGAACGATATGGAGCGGAAGTCCATACGATCGAATGTTCATGGGGAGAAGTGTTTGATCCGCAAGTGGTCATTAAGGAAATCAAGAAAGTGTCCCCAAAAATAACCACGATTGTTCATGGAGAAACTTCTACGGGGTGTATGCAGCCGTTGAAGGAAATCGGGGTGGCCTGCCGTGAATTGGATGTCTTGCTTGTGGTCGATGCGGTTGCTTCCATCGGCGGAACAGACGTAAAGGTAGATGAATGGTGTATTGATGGATTAATAGGCGGGACGCAAAAATGCTTGTCTGTTCCTTCAGGGATGGCGCCGATTACATATAATGAAAGAATTGAAAAAATCATTCAGTCTCGTAAAAAAGTGGAATGTGGGATTGCGACAGAAGAGGACCGCCAAAAGGTCTTGAGCCACCGTCCCATCACCAGCAATTATTTCGATTTAAGTATGCTGCAGGATTATTGGGGCCCGCGCCGCTTGAATCACCATACAGAGGCAACTTCAATGATTTATGCGTTACGTGAAGGGTTGCGCCTTGTACTTGAAGAAGGATTGGAAAAACGCTTCGCTCGTCATAAACTCCATGAATCCGCCCTCGTTGCAGGGGTCAAGGCAATGGGATTAACGTTATTTGGGGATAAGAAAAACAAACTTCCATGTGTAACTTGTATCAGAATTCCAGAAGGTATCGACGGGGAAGCGGTACGAGGTATGCTGTTGAATGAATTCAGTATCGAGATCGCCTCCTCGTTTGGTCCGCTTCACGGAAAGATCTGGAGAATCGGCACCATGGGATTTAGCTGTCGGAAAGAAAATATTCTCTTTGTGCTAGCTTCCTTAGAAGCCGTTCTTTTACGCCAGGGTTTCGAAGTGAATCGAGGAGAAGCTTTACAGGCTGCACTTGATGTATATGTAGGGAAGACAGAGAAAGTGGGTGTAGGTAGGAGTTCTATTTGATTTTTTTATTATGAAGGAGTGATGTTAATGTCAACATACGACCTTATTATCCGCAATGGTTACGTAGTTTTACCTGATGAAGTTAAGAAAGCTGATATTGCGGTACATAATGGGGTGATTGTTAAGGTTGGGAATCAGTTAGATAGTAAAGCTAATGTAGAGTATGAGGCGAAAGGTTAGTACATTTCTCCCTGAATGAGACACACAAAGTTTTGGAAACGAATTTTTTCGCGAAGAATAAGCAAAGTGTATATATGGGGCATGGCTTTCCTTGTCAAATAACCGCCACCTTTAATAAGGGAAAGCGGGTTTATGAGACTGGTGAAATAAGTAAGAAAGAGCGGGGGAAATGGTTAAAAGTGATGGACTCCGGAATTGTAGTTAATAACTAGTCGGAAAACTTTTGAAATCCGTACAACTGTAGCGATAGTCATTTTAAGTATTATTTTTTGAATACAGTTATTCTATTACCCTCCTATATATGTCTTGTTAAAGGCCTATCTATCAAGGAGAAATAGCAAACCGGACAGGTCGACTGACTTGTCCGGTTTTAATAATGCTTTATTCATCTTGTTGAACAAAATAATGATTCTTCCGATATACCATCGCTTCCATGGTTGCGATTAGTTCCTTTTCATTTAGGACTTCGATTTTGTACCATGCGAGTTTGTGATTTTTCTTTATTTCTTTTGCATTTGCAGTTAAAGTCTCACCACGTTTGCCAGCGGATATAAAGTTAACATTGGTTGTGACGCCCACTGCTATTTTGCCGTATGAATTGCTCGCAGCTGCGAATACGTAATCCGCAAGTGAAAAGATAATTGCCCCGTGAACCGTTCCGTGTGAATTGAGCATGCGGTCGTCAGGGATTAATTCAGCTTCCGCTGTGCCAGGCCCAAGTTTTGTCAGTTTCATACCGAGAAAAGATGCAAATGGTTCGTCTTTAAGCACTTGCTTAATTTGATCATAATGTAATTCATGAATATCCTGATCATCTAATTGAATTGTCATGGAAATCCTCCTTTCTTCTAATGGTCTTTCGCTGAGCTTATCCCAAATCCGGTGTTAGATTTGAAAAGTACTTCCGGAAATTTATTTTCCTCTTCTTTTGCTTTAGACAACACTGTCCCTAAATATGCACCAATAAAACCAAGTGGCACGGTGAAAATGGTCGGGTTGCTCATTGTGAAGAGAGGATTCCCTGTGAAAATACCAATTCCAGGTTCCGGATTCCATACATTCGGGCTGAGCATAACTAATATAAGAGAACTGAGTAACCCGAATAACATGCCGGTGATCGCTCCAGTTGCATTAAATCGTTTCCAATAAATTGTACAAAGGATAATCGGCAAGTTGGCACTTGCAGCGATTCCTAATGCAAGTACAGAAAGGAAAGCGACGTTCAACGATTGTGCAAACAAGGCAAGCACGATTGATATAACAGCTACACTAACTGATGCAACACGGGCTACAAGAATTTGCTGCTTTTCAGTTATTTTTCCGTCTTTAATAATTTCACCATAAATGTCATGTGCGAAAGCGGACGCAGACGTTAAAACAAGACCGGATACAACCGCTAAAATAGTGGCAAATGCGACGGCTGAAACGAAAGCGAACAAAAATTCACCGCCCACGGTTAATGCGAGGAGTGGCGCTGCCATGTTTCCAGCAGAGTTTGCTTCAACGATGCGGTCAAATCCTACGAAAGAAGCAGCTCCGAATCCTAGGAAAATAGTCATGATAAAAAATAAGCCTATAAACCATGTGGAATATACTACCGATTTTCTTGCAGTAGCCGCGTCCTTTACTGTAAAGAAGCGGACGAGCAGATGGGGAAGGCCAGCTGCGCCCAGGACAAGTGACATATTAAATGAAATCATGTCAAGTCCATCAGTGTATTTATTGCCTGGATTTAAAAAATTGTTTCCAAGAGGTGTTGCTGTTTGAACATGGTGGAACATTTCAGAGATGTTAAAATTAAAGCGGGAAAAAACAATAAAGGTCAACACAGCGGAACCGCACAGTAAAAGAACCGCTTTGGTGATTTGCACCCAGCTTGTCGCTCTCATCCCGCCGAAAATTACGTAAATTGTCATCAATACACCGACGAGAAGAACGGATAGCCCGTAATCGATGCCGAGCAACAGTTTAATTAATCCACCAGCACCAACTAGTTGTGCAATCATGTAAAAGATTGAAATGACAAGTGTGTTCGCGGCAGCTATCCCACGTACTTTTTTTGATTTGAAACGCGCTGAAATCATGTCTGCCAGCGTATATTTTCCCAAGTTACGCAGTGGTTCTGAAACAAGATACAATAAGACGAGAAATGCAACAAGGTTCCCGATGCTCATATAAAAGCCATCGAAACCGATTAGTGCGATAGCTCCTGTAATTCCTAGGAAAGAAGCAGCTGACATAAAGTCACCGGCCACGGCTAATCCATTTTGCCAGGCAGTCAATCCGCCACCTGCTGTATAAAAATCACTTGCGTTTTTCGTCTTTTTAGAAGAATAATATGTTATTGTAAGCGTTAACAAAATGATGCCTAAAAAAAGCGTAAGAGATAAAGTGCTCATTCGCCAAGCTCCTCCCGATATTTAGTTAAAATATTCTTTGCCATCTTGTCGTACTTCGCTGATTTCTTAATATAGACAATTCCTCCGATCCATACGACAGCAAATTGGAGAAGTGCGTACACCCATGCCCATGTAATATTGAGAAAAGCTTCGCCCTTTAATACATCTGTATAGGCAGCTAAAACAGGCAGGACAAAATAAAATGTAAGAAAGAATAGAGTGACTGGTACAATGAATGCTTTTTTCTTTTGAAGTAAATCTTTGAAATCTTCTGTTTCAATTAATTTACGATACTGAATCTCTCTGTCATTGCCTTTGATTAAATGATCTGTTTTTACTGGCGATTCCATAATAATATCCCCCTTGAAATTATAATACGATTTTTAAACGAGTTTATCTAAATTTGATATATATCAATGTAAAAGTATCATAGTCAGAAAGTTATGTAAATTTAAAATTAAATTTTTTGTTAATTTTGCTAATTTTGTTAATTTCAAAGAAAACATTATTGACAACGTATAAATGGCGTATTAATCTTAAAAATGAAACATAACAATAATTAATATTCCGTTTTTATATCGTTATGAAAAAGGGGTCGGATGAAGAACGAGCAAATAAGGGGGACTGAAACAATGTACAATCCAGAAGTTGAAACAGCTACGCGTGCTGAAATGGAAAGATTACAAGTGACACGCCTTAAAAAAACGATAAGCCATGTATATGAAAATGTACCTTATTACAGAGAGAAATTTGAAGAACTGGGTCTTAACCCAGAAGATATTCAACAGTTAAGCGATATTACAAAGCTTCCATTTACAAAAAAACAGGTTCTGCGCGATCAATATCCTTTCGGTTTATTCGCGGTTCCTATGGAAGATGTAACACGTATACATGGATCATCCGGAACAAGCGGGAAGCCGACAATTGTCGGATATACGAAAAATGATTTGGAGAACTGGGCAACTATCGTCGCGCGAGGAATTGTCGCTGCGGGAGGGCGGAAATCGGATATTTTTCATAATGCATACGGATATGGTCTGTTTACAGGCGGACTGGGTCTTCACTATGGTGCAGAGCAGTTAGGCGTTGCAACGGTTCCTATTTCAGGTGGAAACACAGATCGTCAAATTACCATTATTAATGATTTTAAACCGCGAGGCATTTGTGGTACTCCCTCTTATATTTTGAATATTGCTGAAAAGATGGAAGAGATGGGGATCGACCCAGCTGATAATGGGCTTGAGTATGGAATTTTCGGAGCTGAGCCATGGTCAGAGGAAATGAGAGCTACTCTTGAAAAGAAACTGAACTTGAAAGCGGTCGATATTTACGGTCTAAGTGAGATCATGGGACCGGGTGTTGCTATTGAATGTCATGAAGCACAGGATGGACTTCATATCGCAGAAGATCATTTCCTTGTTGAAGTAATCAACCCGGATACGCTTGAACCCGTAGAGGACGGAGAAGATGGAGAACTTGTTTTTACTAGTTTAACAAAGGAAGCGCTACCAATTATTCGATATCGTACAGGTGATATTGCTTCCATTACTCATGAGCAGTGTAGATGCGGACGTACGACAACAAGAATGTCCCGTGTTAAAGGCAGGACGGACGATATGATCATAGTAAGAGGCGTGAATGTATTCCCATCTGAAATTGAGCGTGTGCTGTTCCAAATGGAGGGGATTGTTCCTCATTATCAGATTCATCTTATTAAGAAAGGTAACATGGATAGTGTTGAACTGCATATTGAAATTGAAAGCGGTTTCTATAAAGGTATAGATGGAGACTTAACACATGAAAATGTACAAAAATTAAAGAAGGCGATTCAGCACCATATGAAATCCACATGTCTTGTAACAATGGATATTGTTGTTAACATCCCAAAAAGCATTCCGCGTTCAGAGGGAAAAGCCATTCGTGTTGTTGACAAGCGGAAAGATGCTGTGATTAATGCATAACTTGATGGAAAGGAAGAAATCAGATGAACCAGCAAAGTAATGTAGTCGATGTCACGATTATTGGCGGCGGACCAGTTGGGCTTTTTACAGCATTTTATGGTGGCATGAGACAAATGTCTGTCAAGATCATAGAAAGTTTGCCACAGCTAGGAGGTCAGTTATCTGCATTATATCCAGAAAAGTATATTTATGATGTTGCAGGATTTCCAAAAGTGCGGGCACAGGAATTAGTTAATAATTTAAAAGAACAAATGAAAGCGTTTAAACAAGAGGTCTGCTTAGAGCAAGCGGTTGAAACAATTGAAAAGCAGGAAGATGGTATTTTTAAGTTAACAACAAATAAAGAAGTTCATTTTTCAAGAACAATCATTATTACAGCGGGTAATGGTGCATTTCAACCGAGGAAACTAAAAATTAGTACAGAAGAAAAATTTGAGGGGAAAAACCTTCACTATTTTGTGGATAACCTAAATTCGTTTACGGAAAAGGATGTTGTTGTGTTTGGTGGTGGTGATTCAGCAGTTGATTGGGCCTTAATGCTGGAGCCTATCGCTAATAACGTAACCATTGCGCACCGACGTGAAAAATTCCGTGCACATGAGCATAGCGTTGAAAATTTAACGAACTCTACCGTTAATGTTATGACTCCTTATGTCCCTGTTGAATTGCGTGGTTCTGAAGAGATTGAATATGTGGTACTTGAGAATGTGAATAACGGTCAAGAATCTATACAAAAGGTAGATGCAGTCGTGGTTAACTATGGATTTATCTCATCCCTTGGACCGATAAAAGACTGGGGGCTTGAAATTGAAAAAAATTCGATTGTCGTTAATTCAAGAATGGAAACGAATATCCCGGGCATTTATGCCGCGGGTGATATTTGTACATACGATGGAAAAGTAAAGCTAATAGCTAGTGGTTTTGGTGAAGCTCCTACTGCAATCAGCAATGCGAAAGTATACATTGATCCATCTTCAAAAGTTCAGCCACTTCATAGTACAAGTTTAATGGAAGAGAAGAAAGAACCAATTACGAAATAAGAATAAGGGGGAAGGCATCATGGCTAAATATACAATTGTGGATCAAGATACATGCATTGCATGCGGTGCATGTGGTGCAGCAGCACCAGAAATTTTTGATTACAATGATGAAGGAATTGCATTTGTTCTTCTGGATGAAAATGAAGGAACTGCAGAAGTTGCGGAAGATTTATATGATGATCTGGATGATGCAATGGAAGGCTGCCCAACAGATTCTATCAAAGTGGAGTCGTCGCCATGTAAGGTTTTGGTTGAATAAAAGAATGGTTCAATCCCACCAATTTCCTATTATTTAGAAAAAATGACGCATTAGTCTTGCTTTTAATATAACAATAAAATATAATAACGTTATATTAACGTTATATATTGGATAAGAGGTGTTTAGATGAACGTTCTTTTAAATGATATGGCAGAACATGAAAAGTTAGATCAATTTATTGCCAGAATCAAAGCAGGAGAAAAGATAGAAGCGGATGATTGGATGCCGGAAGATTACAGGGGCACACTCATTAAATTAATTTCAATGCATGGAATCAGTGAAATCATGGGGGCACTTCCAGAAAAAGAATGGGTACCTAAAGCCCCTACCTTGAATAGAAAACTTGGAATCATGGCAAAAGTGCAGGATGAAATGGGACATGGACAATTATTGCTTCGCGTAGCCGAGGATTTGTTAAAGCCGTACAACAAAAAAAGGGATGACTTGATGCAAGATTTGTTTACAGGAGATTTAAAGTTTCATAATGTCTTCCATATGGAATCTAAATCTTGGGGAGATGCAGGGTTGATCGGCTGGTTGGTGGATGGAGCAGCTATTATTTCCCAAACGAACATGCTTGGTGCTTCATACGGTCCTTATGCTCGTGCTTTGCACAGGATTTGCGCGGAAGAAGTTTTTCATGCCCAGCATGGTGAAGCAATAATCATGGCTTTAGCAGAAGGCACGGAAGAACAAAGAAAAATGGTTCAAGACTCCATCGATTATTGGTGGGAATCGCTGTTACTTTTCTTTGGACCTCCTAGTAAGAATGAAGTTGGCTCTTCCAAACAAGATGTAACGATTAAGTACAGAATCAGAACAAGCACGAATGAAGAGCTTCGCCAAGCCTTTTTTTCTAAATATGTGAAGCGGATCCTTTCACTTGGCTATACCATTCCTGATGAAACACTTCGATTTGATAAAGATACTGAAACGTGGATTTATCAACAACCCGATTGGGGGAAATTGAAGATAATAGCAAGGAATGAAGGTCCCCGTTCACAGCAGCGCTTAAATCTTAGAAGGATTTCTTATGAAAATAATAAATGGGTGCGCGAAGCGTTAGCCCCAAAGGTCATCTAAGGGAGGGGGAAGAACGATATGGAAACTAGACAAAAAACGTACTTTGAAGAATTTGAAGTATTTAGCCGTAAAACTCAGACTTCACCAGTCCAATATCATTTTAGCCTGCTGGCCCCTAATGAGGATATCGCGATCATGATGGCACAAGAAAATTTCATGAGACGTGAAGCGGTTGATGATATCTGGGTTGTAAAAAGACAGAATATACGGAAAATGACGGTTGAAGAAAAGAAAACACTTCAACGTATAGATAATAAAGATTACAGGACAACAAAAGGTTATGGGTACCTAAAGAAAAAATGGCGGAAGTACGAGCAGGAAATGCTCGATGAAAAAGAGATAATGTCTTGGGCAGGAGGCGTGAAAAATGGAGAATAATTCATCATTGGAAAACACCGCAATTAAGGAATTGTTGCTTCAATTGGCGGACGATGACTTTATCCATTCATATCGTGGATCAGAGTGGCTAGGACTCGCTCCACATATCGAGGAAGATGTAGCATCTTCCTCGATAGCCCAAGATACGATGGGTCATGCAGCTATATTCTACAAATTATTGGAAGAACTTGGTGAAGGGGATGCAGATCAGCTAGCCCACGATCGTCCCGCGAAAGAACGTCGTAATGCGATAATTTTGGAAGTGGTCAATGGTCCTGGAAACTATATGGAAGACCCGGATTATGATTGGGCTTTTGCGGTAGTACGAAATTATTTATATACCCAAGCTAAAGCGATTAAGATTCAATCCCTTCATTCAAGTTCATATGAGCCGCTGGCTGAAGTAGCCCAAAAGGTACAGATGGAACTTTATTATCATTTGATGCACTGGAAAACATGGTTCATCCAATTGCTGGGTTCAGGTCACGAAGAAGCAGTTTCACGAATGAAAGCAGCTATTGAGAAAACGTTACAGGATTTTCAAGGAGTATTTTCACTTGGTCATTATCGAGTTGAAATGGTGAAGCAGGGTTTGATAGAAGATGAAGCGGTTTTATTGAATAAGTGGATTCAGGAAGTCACACCTGTTTTTGAAAGTGTAGGGGTGGTGTGCTCTATTGAAGTCGGAATGGTCAAAGGCGATGGACGCACTGGTCAGCATACAGAAGATTTAGAAAAAGCGCTAGAAACGTTAAGCGAAGTATACGCAAGCGATAAAACAGCATCTTGGTGAAATATTAGAAAAAGGGGAGGGGTACTATGTCGACCGTATTGTTAAACACAGAAGAAATATATAAACTCCTGGAAGACGTTAAAGATCCCGAAATCGATACAGTCAGTATTCTGGATTTAGGGATGGTTGAGAATGTGACGGTTTCGGGACCGGACGTTTCAGTGAAAATGCTTCCAACTTTTCTAGGATGTCCCGCACTGTCCATCATTCAGAAAAATGTGGAGACAGCCATTAAACAGCTGACTGCCGTTGGAAATGTAAGTGTGGAATTTCTACGTTCCCCTTCCTGGACATCTGACCGGATTACGGAAAAGGGGAAAGCGGGATTAAAGGTTTTTGGGATCTCCCCTCCTCCTCGACAAATGAAAAAAGATGGATCATGGCATGTAGATTGCCCGTATTGTGAATCTACCTATGTCACGATGGAAAACATATTCGGCCCAACAGCTTGCCGTAGCATTTTATATTGCAAAGCATGTAAAAATCCGTTCGAAGCGATGAAACCTATGATAAAAACTATCTAAATATGGAGGTATTCAAATGGTAAAGTTAATAGCCCTATACAAACAGCCTGAAAATAAGGAAGCGTTTGATGAGCACTATTTCAATGTACACGGTCCAATCACGGAAAAAATCCCTGGTCTTCAAAAAATGGAAGTCACTAAAATAGTCGGAACTCCAATGGGCAAAGACTCTGAATATCACATTCTATGTGAAATGTATTATGAAGACCATGAAGCACTTCAACAAGGAATGCGTTCTCCTGAAGGAAAAGCATCAGGAAAAGACTTAATGGGCTTTGCAGGGAAACTTGTAACGATGATGATTGGTGAAGAAGTAAAATGAATGCGCTTCAATTTATTGAAACGTCAATTGAGGACGGAATTGGCTATATCTTTTTAAATCGCCCGAAGCAATTGAATGCATTGAATCGACAAATGGTCAGCGAAATTGTTTCTTCTATGGAAGCATTTGACCGCGATTCCCAAGTGAAGGTGATTTTGCTGACGGGCAATGGAAAAGCATTCTCTGCTGGAGCAGACATTGATGAGATGGTGAATGACAATCCAATCAGTATGGAGTTAACTAATCAATTTGCTGATTGGGACCGAATGGGTCTAGTTAAAAAGCCCGTGATTGGTGCGGTAAAAAGTTTTGTATTCGGCGGCGGTTTTGAACTTGCTTTATCCTGTGACTTTTTGATCGCCGCTAGTGACACACAGTTTTCCTTTCCTGAAGTTACTCTTGGAGTCATGCCTGGTGCAGGCGGAACACAAAGACTAACGAAATTGGTAGGCAAAACGAAGGCACTTGAATGGATATTGACTGCCGAAAGGATCAATGCAAAAACAGCATTACAATACGGCTTTATTAATAAAATTGTTGCACCAGAATTGTTGATGGAGGAAACGGTTGATTTTGCTAGAAAGATAGCCAAACAACCCCCGCTAGCAGTTAGGATGATTAAAGAATCCGTAAATAAAGCCGTTGATTATTCCTTATATGAGGGAATGCAATATGAACGGAAGAACTTCTATATTCTTTTTGCATCAGAGGACCAAAAAGAAGGAATGAAAGCATTTGTTGAAAAAAGAAAGCCTAATTTTACAGGCGAATAAGGAGTGCTCTATGTACGAAACAATCACATATAGGGTTGAAAACGGAGTGGCATGGCTTACTTTAAACCGTCCTGATAAACTAAATGCCTTTACGTCCCAAATGAATAGGGAGATACAAAAAGCGATCAAAACATCGGCGAGCTCTGATGAAGTACGTGCCATTATCATTACTGGTGAAGGCAGAGCCTTTTGTTCAGGACAAGATTTATCTGAAGTGGATGAAGGTGTAAATTTAGGGCAAATGCTCCGGGAAGATTACAGCCCGATGATGCAGCAACTAGCAAGCTGTGAAAAACCAATTATTGCAGCCGTAAATGGAGTGGCTGCAGGGGCTGGCTTCAGTCTGGCACTGGCATGTGATTTCCGTCTTGTTTCCGAGAAAGCCAGTTTTTTAAATGCTTTTGTCAACATTGGTTTGATTCCTGATTCAGGAAATCTATATTACCTTTCGCGAATTGTTGGTCATGCAAAAGCATTGGAATTATCCGTATTTGGAGAAAAGGTACCTGCAGCTGAGGCGAAAAACATGGGTCTAGCTACAAAAGTAATCAGTGTGGAAGAATGGAACGAGCAAGTGAAAGCCTTTGCAGAAAACATCGCAAGCAAACCTACGAAAGCAATTGGATTAATCAAAAGATACTTAGAGGCATCTTATCACCTTTCATTAGAAGAGTATTTAAAAGAAGAAGCAGAAGGTCAGCGAATTGCTGGCTTAACGATAGATTATTCTGAAGGTGTAACAGCCTTTGCAGAGAAAAGAAAAGCTCAATTTATTGGGAAATAATAAAAAGGGGAGTGGGATTACATGGTTAAAGTTCAAGAAACAGTATTTGAAAAAGCAGAAACGAAGCGTGATTATTACCACCTAATTATTAACGGCGAAAGAGTGGAAAGTTCTAACGGAGCTACTATTGATGCCATTAATCCTGCGACTGGTGAAATCATTGCCAAGGTTGCAAAGGCTACTAAGGAAGATGCAGAAAAGGCAGTACAAGCTGCACGTGAAGCATTTGATAATGGCAAATGGAAAAAAACACCGATCAATAAGCGGTCTCGTGTATTAAACAAAATTGCGGCTATTATGCGTTCACGCTTCAATGAATTAGTAGAATTAGAGGTTTTGAACAGTGGAAAATCCATTTCTGCAGCGCAAGGTCAAGTTATGCAGGCGATAGAAGACTTCGAGTTTTATGCGGGAGCGTTAGTTGGACATCGTGGATCAGTCAATAATGTTCCAGGACAATTCCATAACTATACGGAAAAAGAACCTGTGGGAGTATGTGCGCAAATCATTCCTTGGAACTATCCAATGATGATGGCAGCTTGGAAAATTGCACCGGCCATTGCAGTGGGCTGTTCTGTCATTGTTAAGCCAGCATCTTTAACTCCACTTACTGCCATTGTATTAGGTGAAATTTGTATGGAAGCAGGCGTTCCTTCTGGGGTAGTCAATATCATTCCTGGTCCTGGATCTGATGTAGGGAATTATCTTGTTGAACATCCGAAAGTGAATAAAGTAGCTTTCACAGGATCTACGCCAATCGGAAGAGACCTTATGGGCAAAGCCTCGCAGACATTAAAAAGGGTAACATTGGAGCTTGGCGGAAAATCTCCTAATATTGTCTTTGAAGACGCGGACATTGAAGCAGCTATTGATGGATCCCTATATGGTATTTTCTACAATACAGGTCAATCTTGTGAGGCGAGATCACGTTTATACGTACATGAAGATATTTACGATGAGTTTGTCACTAGATTCGTAGAAAAAACGAAAAAACTGAAATTAGGCAATCCATTAGATAAAGAAACGCATGTAGGTGCAGTCATTGATCAGGGACAATTGGATGTTATCGAAAAATATGTTCAATCTGCTATTGCTGATGGAGCAGAAATCCTAGCGGGTGGAAAACAAGCTGTTATTGAAGGCTTTGAAAGTGGTTATTGGTATGAGCCGACAGTCATTGCGAATGTTAATCATGACATGGATGTCGTTAAAGAAGAAATATTTGGTCCAGTTGTCGTTATCATGAAGTTCAAAGATGAAAAAGAAGCCATTAGACTAGCGAATGATACGGAATTTGGTTTGGGCTCTGCCCTTTGGACAAAGGATGGCGGCCGCGCAACTCGTGTGGCAAATCAAATCGAAGCAGGGATTGTCATGGTCAACTGTCCATTCTCAGCTTTTCCAGGAACACCTTTCGGCGGCTATAAACAATCAGGATTCGGCCGAGAACTTTGTATTGAGACATTGGATCTTTATACAGAAACAAAAAGTATCATTTCCTATCATGGAAGCCGTCCATTAAATCCTTTTGGTATTAAATAAAAACATTGAATAGGAAGCTGGCTGAATAATCTGTCAGAAAAGTAATTCAGGTATAGTTGAATGCTGATCTGATTCATTGCAGCCAGCTTTATCTATTTTAAAGGAGAATGATCGAATGATTAGAAATATAGTGGTTGTAGGTTCTGGAGTTATGGGCAGAGGTATAGCCTATGTAGGGGCAACGGGAGGCTTTGACGTAATATTGGTAGATGTGAATCCAAATGCATTGGAAAGTGCAAAGAAAGAGATTGAAACGATTTTCGAAAAAGGTGTGCGCTACAAGAAAATTACCCAAGAAGAAGCGGCTGCAGCAAAAAACAGATTTTTATATTCTTCCAATTTAGAAGAAGCGGCTGCAAAAGCTGATCTAATTATAGAGGCAGTTCCAGAACAGACAGAAATTAAGAAATCCGTTTTTGAAACAATCGAAGAACATGCACAAGAAAACTGCTATTTTGCTACTAATACTTCCACTATGAGCCCGACTGAAATTGGTTCTTATGGAAAGCGTCCTGAAAAAACGATAGCGATGCATTTTTTCAATCCTGTACAAAAAATGCCATTAGTAGAAATTGTTCGTGGACTTGAAACCAGTGATGAAACGGCAGCGGTAATAAAAGAGGTTGCTGAGAAAATGGGGAAAGAGACAGTAGTCATTAACGAATTCCCTGGTTTTGTAACAAGCAGAATTAGCTGCCTGGTTGGAAATGAAGCGTTCTATATGCTTCAAGAAGGATTAGGTACACCTGAAGAAATCGATAAGGCAATAAAACTTGGACTGAATTATCCAATGGGACCATTTGAACTTGGGGATTTAGTGGGACTGGATGCCCGTTTAAATAATTTAAGATATTTACATAGTAAACTTGGTGAGAAATATCGTCCGGCACCGCTCCTTGAACAGTATGTAAAAGCAGGCCGGCTCGGTCGCAAGTCTGGTAAAGGTGTATACGACTATACTAAAAATGAAGAGGCGGTGGAAAAATGAGAGAAGTTGTGATTATAGATGCTGTTAGAACGCCTATTGGTAGATATAAAGGGGCCTTAAAAAGCGTACGTCCGGATGATCTTGGTGCAATTGTAATAAAGGCGCTAACAGAGCGGAATCCTGGTCTGCCGCCGGAACAAATTGAAGATGTCATTTTCGGAAATGCAAATCAGGCAGGAGAGGACAACCGTGATGTGGCGAGAATGTCTGCACTTTTAGCAGGTCTTCCAGTGAACGTAGCAGGAACAACCATTAATCGTTTGTGTGGCTCCGGACTTGATGCTGTTATGTATGCTGCACGCTCGATAGCAGTCGGGGAAGGGGATATTTACGTCGCAGGTGGGACTGAGAGCATGACTAGGGCGCCGTATGTCATGGCCAAACCTGAGAGTGATTTCCCGCGTGGGTCGATGGAGCTTCAAGATACAACGATCGGCTGGCGTTTTACGAATAAAAAGCTTGAGGAAATGTATGGTGCAGATTCCATGCCGCAAACAGCAGAAAATGTAGCCCAACGCTTTAAGGTTTCAAGGAAGGAACAAGATCAATTCGCGTTTCAAAGTCAGCAAAGAGCGAAAAAGGCAGTGGAAAATGAGCGTTTTGTTAATGAAATTGTACCTGTTCGATATACGGATCGGAAAGGGAATGAGGTCATCATCGATAAAGATGAACATCCGCGTCCAGACACGACAATTGAAAAGCTAGAAAAACTCAATCCAATTTTTAAAGATGGTACTGTAACGGCTGGTAATGCTTCAGGTGTAAATGATGGAGCTTCAGCATTACTATTAATGAGTGCAGAAAAAGCTAGGGAACTTGGGTTAAAACCTCTGGCGAAATATGTTGTAGGTGCAGTAGCGGGCTTAGAGCCGTCGGTTATGGGCCTTGGTCCTATTTATGCAACAAAAAAAGCGTTGGATAGAGCAAATTTATCTATTGAAGACATCGGGCTAGTTGAATTAAACGAAGCCTTCGCTTCTCAATCTGTTGAATGTATTCGCCAATTAAAATTGGATCAGGAAAAAGTGAATGTAAACGGAGGAGCGATAGCGTTTGGTCATCCACTTGGAGCGAGCGGCGCACGTATATTAACAACACTGGTACACGAGATGAAAAAGCGAAAGGTCCGATTCGGGCTTGCTACGATGTGTGTCGGTGTAGGCCAGGGGATATCCGCTATTATAGAAAATATTGAGAATGATTAATAGAAAGCCCTTATTAGCTAGTCTACATAAGGGATAATTTTAAAATAAAGGGGAGAGAACGTATGTCTAATGTTATTTATAAAGTGGAAAATCATATCGGCTATATTACAGTGAATCGTCCAGACGTATTGAATTGTTTTGACTATGTGACCCTTATTGAGTTGCAGGAAGTCATAAATAAGGTATATGCAGACGGGGATATCCGCGTCGTTATTTTCACAGGTGCAGGAGAAAAAGCATTCAGTGCAGGAGCGGATCTAAAAGAAAGAAAGACTTTAAATGAAGCAGAAGTACGAAGAAACGTTAAAGCAATTCGCGATGTATTTAATAGTATCGCAGGTCTTCCTCAGCCAACTATAGCTGCCGTAAATGGATATGCATTGGGGGGAGGGTTTGAATGGTTGCTGTCGTGTGACTTTGCCATTGCATCCGAAGGTGTATCGTTGGGACTTACTGAAACAAGTTGGGCAATTATCCCTGGAGCAGGTGGTACACAGCGTTTGCCGAGATTAATTGGTGAAATGAAAGCGAAGGAATTAATTTTCACTGCTAAAAAATTGACAGCAGAAGAGGCTTATGAATTAGGGATTCTTTTGAAAGTGGTGCCGCGTAACCTCCTGATATCTGTTTGTGAAGAATTTGCAGCAGATATTATGAAGAACGGGCCGGTCGCAGTCAAACAAGCAAAGTATGCTATCACTCAAGGGATGAATACAGACTTACAAACAGGGATGGCCATCGAGGGAAAAGCATATGAATTAACGATTCCAACTGAAGACAGATTGGAAGCTCTCCAAGCATTTAGCGAACGGAGAAAAACACAATTTACAGGTAAATGATATTGCGGTTTCATTTTAAAAAGATATAATAATAATTATGTGTTCCGTGTGAAATCGGTAATAATGCTTAATGGATGAGGTGAGAAATATAGGTACAAATACACAATCCATGATTTTTACGATATACGGAGACTATATCCGTAATTATGGAAGTAAAATCTGGATAGGTAGTTTAATACGTTTATTAAAAGAATTCGGTCATAATGAGCAGGGTGTACGTGTAGCCGTTTCGCGAATGGTAAAGCAAGGTTGGATTCAGTCCGAAAAGCAAGGAAATAAAAGTTATTACTTTTTGACTGATCGCGGCGTGAAGCGAATGGAAGAAGCGGCAAATCGTATTTATAAGATGAAACCAAATGAATGGGACGGTAAATGGCGTATTTTAATGTATACGATACCTGAAGATAAACGGCAATTACGCGATGATCTTCGTAAGGAATTATTATGGAGCGGATTTGGCAGTTTTTCTAACGGTTGCTGGATTTCACCTAATAATTTGGAGAAAGAAATAAATCTTTTAATCGAGAAATATGACATCGGTGAATATGTGGATTTTTTCATTTCAGAATATAAGGGTCCACAGGAAAATCAGTCGCTTGTCGAGAAAAGCTGGCCATTAGCTGAGATTGAAAGTAAATATGAAGATTTCATTGAGAAATACAGTAAACAATTCATCGTTCATCAAAGCATCATTAGCAGAGGAGAAATGTCAGATGCGGATTGCTTTGTAGAACGAACAAATTTAGTTCATGAGTATCGTAAGTTTTTATTTATCGATCCGGGTCTTCCTAAAGAACTTTTGCCTTCAAAGTGGAACGGTAATCATGCAGCATTATTATTTAGTCAGTACTATCAAGTCTTGGCTGAACCAGCAAGCCGTTTCTTTGAAAGCGTATTTCAGGAAAACAATGATTTATGTAGGAAAGATGAAACCTATGATGCAAAGGATCATCCTCTTATTATTAAGTGAAAAAGAGCTGCAGAAAGTCACTAATGACAACTTACTGCAGCTCTTTTTTGTAATATAGTCTTTAAAGTAAATGGAGAAATCTCAGAGAATGTGGCAGCGCATACAATTAATCAAGAATTTCTTTAAAATCCTTTCCTTTTTGTACATATGTATCAATGGAAAGTTGAATTAATTCTAGATCTTTATCATTCAATTTGCGAACCACTTTCCCTGGAGAACCGATAACAAGCGAACGTGGAGGTATACTTTTACCAGCGGCAATCAATGTATTTGCCCCAATAATACATTCTTCGCCAATTTCGACATTATCCAAAATTGTAGATCCCATACCGATAATAGAACGTCTACCCACTTTACAGCCATGTAAAATAACGTTATGACCGACTGTTACTTCGTCTTCAATAACAACAGGACAACCTTCAAATAAATGAATGGTGGAGTTATCTTGAATACTGCACTTTTCTCCTATGGTAATTGAATCTTCATCGCCACGCAGTACAGAGTTAAACCAAATAGTAGATTCTTTCCCAATCGTAATATCACCAATTAAATGAGCACTAGGCGCTACAAAAACAGTTTCGTCAAATGAAGGCTTTTTATTGTTGTATGGAATAATCATATTATCGCTCCTTGTGAAAAGTCAGAATTGTTTTTCTATTAAATATAGTATAACATTAAATAGATAGGGAGGGTTAAAAGTGAAACATATTTGTGAGTTTTTTTCTATAAAATATCCAATAATACAAGGCGGTATGGGGAATATTAGCAACGCAAGTCTTGCGGCTGCTGTTTCTAATGCTGGGGGTCTAGGCACAATAGGGTGCGGTACAATGAATCCTGAACAGGTAGAAACTATTATTCTTGAAACAAAAGAAAAAACTAATAACACTTTTGCGTTGAACATCCCGATAAATGTTAGTCCATATACAGATGAGTTAATCAATCTTGTTTTTAAGCATGATATACCTATAGTATCTTTATCAGCAGGAAATCCTGCTCCTTTCATACCACTTTTACATAAAAAGAATATAAAAGTGATTGCTATTGTTGCGTCGGTCAAACATGCTCAAAAAGCGCAAGCCGCAGGGGCAGATGTATTAGTTGCGGAGGGGTTTGAAGCTGCCGGAATTAACTCTAATCTAGAATTAACAACATTTACACTTATCCCGCAAATTAGCAAGAATGTTACGGTACCGGTTTTTGCTGCAGGAGGAATTGGCAATGGACAGGGGTTAGCTGCTGCATTAATGCTTGGAGCTTCAGGCGTCCAGTTAGGAACCAGATTGATTGCTACAAAGGAAGCACCGTTTCATCCATCATATAAACAGAAACTACTCAAAGCAATTGATAATGACACGTGCATATTGGGACGATCCGTTGGTCAGGTTAGAAGAGTATTGAAGGACCCATACACAGTGAAAGTTTTAGATTTGGAGAAAAAAGGTCTGTCACCTGTGGATTATCGTGAAATGACATCAGAGGAACATCATATTAATGGTGCAATACACGGAGATGTTAAAAATGGTTTTATGAACAGCGGACAGGTGGCAGGATTGATTGATGATATTCCCACGGTTAAGGAATTACTTGATGGGATGATGAATGATGCGAAAAAACAAATGGAGGACAAGTTGAATAGTCTTTCCATGACCTTTACTCAAATGTAAAGCCATAGAAATCTAGCGGATGGATACCATCATTGCTAGTGGTTGATGTCTCGAGTAACTAGAAGTAAAGGGGAGAAGATTCCTATAAACGACGTATTGATATCACAGGGGAAAATCAAGGCGGAATTGCACTGATTGTCAACTGGTTCATTATGAAGACATGGAAACAAAAAGTAAATCAATAACAAAAAAGGCGCCGTAAGCAGGCGCCTTTTTATTATTATTTATTATCAGAATCCACCGAATCCCCAACTGCAGCCAATGATGATTAACAGGATAAATAACACAATCAGTAATGCAAATCCGTTATCGAAACCGCCACCATCGTCACAACATTCATTTCTGTGTCCACCCATTTAATTGTTCCTCCTCATACATATTATGAATTACATACCTAGTAAAACATCTTTACTGGGAATACTTCATACTATGTATTCTAGGCCGAAGTGTTTGCTTATTCATTGAAAATAGGCGTTGGCGTATGAAAGGAATAAGCCCGAATATTTTTTTGATGGCGTTTGAAATGTTATAATATACCATGTAGATTTTAAGAGAAGGGAGCTGAACTTAGTCATGAAAGTTGCCATTATAACGGATGTACATGGTAATGCTTCAGCGTTAAAAGCCGTTCTTAGGGTTATTGATGAAAGGGATGAGATTGATCATATCTATTGTTTAGGAGATATGGTTGGGATAGGTCCTGATACAAATGAAGTCCTGGATCTTTTATTTTCAAGAAATGATTTATCAATGATAACCGGAAATCATGATGAAGCAGTCCTGGCCATCATTAAAGGGGAACCGCATCCAGATGGTCACATTCATGTCAAAGAGCATCATGAATGGATAGCGGAAAGAATGAATCAAACTTTTATATCCAAACTGGAAAAATTGCCTCGCACCATACAACATATGATTAACAATTACTCCTTTTTCTTCACTCATTATCATATGGACCCGAAGAAACTAGATGAACACATAAGTCAAAATCCATTTAGTAAAATCGTTGAACCGAATCTAAATAACTTAGAAAGACTATTTAAGAATCAGTTTCACCATTTAATTGGATTTGGACATCATCATCCCATACATCATTTTAGAAATGACCAAACTATATACTTAAACCCAGGTTCACTCGGATGTAATAGTGAACCAGTTGCACCTTATGCCATTGTTTCGATTGAAGACAGCGGTATTCAGGTGAATCTTGAAAAAGTCACATATGATAACTCATTGTTTTTATTATCGTATAAGAACTTACAAGTTCCTGAACACGAATTCATTATACGTGCTTTCCATGGGAATCAGAGAGTTTAGGACGTTAATAAATTATAAAAAATGGGAGGATATTCAGCATAAAGGTACATGCATGGGGATACGATAATAGGCAAAACATGATTCTTTTGGAGGTAAGGCTATGAAAGAAAAAGTACGAGATATAAATCTTCAGGGACAAGAAGAGATAGAACAACACAGTCTTGTCTGTAATAATGAACTGTTTAATAAGGACCTTCTAGCCATTGTAGATGATACAATGCAAGAGGAAGGATGACGGGGCGGAACACGCTGAAGGAATTTAGTTTGCAACGTTTATTTAGCTTTAAAATGGCGAAGACCAACTGCATTTCGAAATCAAATAATCTCTCGGATTTTTTCATGCACTATCTCCATAATTGTACAGCAGAAAATGAGAAAGTGAATCATTTGAAACCATTCTGAATTTATCCCATACTATATATAAGCTTTAAATCCGAGAGGAGGGATAGCATGGGACATCAGCATGGTCACTCTCATGATCATGGACATCACCATCATCATTCTGAAAATAAAAAAGCTTTGTTGGCATCTTTTTTACTGATTTCCACATTTATGGTCGTCGAAGTAATAGGAGGATTTATGACAAATAGTCTGGCTTTATTGTCAGATGCAGGTCATATGCTAAGTGATGCGGCTGCACTAGGCCTAAGCTATACAGCGATAAGATTGGGTGAAAAAAAAGCAACACAGACTAAATCTTATGGATATAAGCGATTTGAAATCATTGCTGCATGTTTGAATGGTTTGACCTTGATTGTTATATCAGTATTTATTTTCATCGAGGCGATTAGAAGGTTTGTGAATCCTCCTGAGGTGCAAAGTCTAGGAATGTTAATGATTTCAATCATTGGCTTACTGGTGAATATCATTGCAGCATGGATTTTAATGAGCGGAGATAAAGACGATAACTTGAATGTACGGAGTGCCTTTTTACATGTAATTGGCGATATGCTTGGTTCAGTGGGTGCAATTGCGGCAGCACTCTTGATTTATTTCTTCGATTGGGGAATCGCAGACCCGATTGCAAGTGTTGTTGTAGCGATTTTAATTATTATCAGCGGCTTTAGAGTAGTGAGGGATTCTTTCCATATCTTGATGGAGGGGACACCCGATCAAGTAGATATGGAAGAAGTGAAAACTTCATTGAAAGAATTGCCGAATGTGTCCGATGTCCATGATCTCCATATCTGGACGATTACATCTGGGTTTTTGACGATGAGCTGTCATGCTGTTATTGATGAAAACGGCAATCACGATACAGTTTTAGCAGAAGCGCAAAAGCTTCTTCATGATCAATTTGGTATTGAACACAGTACAATTCAAGTGGAAAGACAGGAAGTGGGCTGTCCAAATCCCCACGAGACATGTAATTGAAAAGAGGTTGGCTCAAGTGTCAGAGCCAACCTCTTTAAGGTGTTAGTAAAAGGGAAATCCTCAGAAAGCACAAGCAACAATTTTATTTCTCAGTGTTAGACTAGAGAGAACGTTTAAAAAAAAGGAAGAGGAGCAGAGGTAATAGAAATACTATGTAGAAAAAGCATCCGCGAATTTTACTGCGAACATAATCCTGACACATTAAAAGGGTATGATGGAGAAAAAATGCCTTGCTGACTTGAATGGTTGGCGAATGCAAAATGATTCCACTATAATTCAGGAAGGAGGAATCCCTTAATGAAGAAAATTCTTGTCGTTGAAGATGAAATTGCCATTTCTATGGTATTGAAAGCATATTTAGAGCGTGAGGGTTTTGATGTAGTCCAAGTATATGATGGGCTAAAGGCTGTTCCTATTTTTGAAGAAACGAACCCAGACCTTGTGCTACTTGATGTAATGCTACCTGGTAAGGAAGGTTGGGACATCTTGAAGGAAATTCGGGAGAACGATATGTGCCCGGTTATTATGTTGACTGCGCTGAACGATGTTGATTACCGATTATCTGGATTTAAGTCAGGCGCAGATGATTATATCTCTAAACCTTTTGTTGCCGATGAAGTCGTGGCCAGGGTACATGCCGTTTTAAGAAGATCCTCGACGATTGTTGGTGAAGAAAATCATATACATCAGTTTGGTAGTTTATCCATTGATGATCAATCCTATATGGTGAAATTAAAAGGGGAAGAGATAAACTTGACGCCTCGTGATTTGTCGCTGCTCATTTTTTTCGCTAAGCATCCGAATCAGATTTTTACTAGAGAGCAGCTACTCGATCAAGTATGGGGCATGGATTATGATGGAAGTGACCGCGCCGTGGACCTGGCGATCAAACGAATAAGAAAGGCAATCGATTCATGGCCTTCTTGTGAAGGGGAAATTAAAACATTGCGTGGATTGGGGTATCAATTTAGTGTCTATGAAAACTAGAAAAAGAACCACTTTGCAGCGCTATTGGACGAAGAGATACGTATTGACCCTGATTTCGGGATTGGTATTATTATCTATTTTTTCATTGTGGTGGATGGAAAAAACCGCATTAGAATATAGGTTAAGCCTCCTTAAGTACTTAGCTGATGAAACATCTGACCGTGCGATAAAGGCAAATGGCCAGATTGTCGTTGGGCCTATCCTTTCGGAAATCGTTGAGGAAAGGGAAAAAATCCTTCACTTGAACCAGCAGCCAATTATCTATATCGTCGATCCCGATGGCAGTATCATTTATACGATGCCTCAATTATATATCGATGCAGATGAAAATAAGCTTCCTAACGTTATTATGAAAAATGCTGAATTAATTCAGAAGGTCAAAATTTCGGACAACAAAGTATATGTCGTCAAATCGCCTATTACCTTTAATGATGAGACTAAGGGGTGGGTAGTCATTGCCCAGGAAGAAGGGGCATTAAAAGAAATCAACCAGGACCATGGCTTGTTGGCAATCATGATTGGAGGCCTCCTCGTGCTGGGCACAGGAGTCATTTATCTACTTTCGAGACAGATTTCGAGGCCAATCCAAGACGTCGCTAACGCTGCTGTTCAGGTTCGTGAGGGCAACTATGACATCCATTTCAAAGAGGAAGAGGAAATAAGGGAAGAAGAAATTTATGAACTAATAGAGTCATTTAAGGAAATGACCAATCGTTTAAAGGTCATGGAAAAATTAAGGGCGGAATTGCTTGCCGGTGTCACCCATGATTTGAAAACGCCGGTTACTTCCATTAGCGGACTAATCCAAGCAGTTAAGGATGATGTTGTTACCGGAGAGCAAAGTAAGGAATTCTTGGATATTTCCTTAAAGGAAACACAACGCTTGCAAGGAATGATAGAGGACTTGCTTAATTATAATGCTATTTCGGCAGGCGCCTTTAAAATTCGAGTGCAAAAAGAAAATATTAATACATTCATCCAGGAAATCGCCTATCGTTGGCAAGTCACCCAGGATGATCAAGAGTTTAATCTGGACATAAAGGTTCCTGAAGAACCTATTTTTGGCCAAATTGATTCCTTGCGGATGCAGCAAATTGTCATTAACCTTTTAAATAATGCCAGGCATTCACTTGATGGCATAGGGAAACTAGAGATTAATCTTTATGAGAAGGAAGACAATAGGATATGTATTGATGTGCAGGACAGTGGCCGAGGAATTCCTGTACATGAACAACAGTATGTATTCGAACCGTTTTATCGAGGTGAAGACAAAAAGCTGAAGATACGTGGTTTAGGATTAGGACTGCCATTCAGCAAGATGCTTGCCAAAGCGCAAAAGGGAGATCTTGTGCTGAAAGAAAGTAATGAACAAGGGACTACGTTTACAATTATTGTAGAGAAAGCAAATCAGATATAAAAAAAGGGTTGTCCGCTTTAATGGACAACCCTCTAATTAAGCACCGATGTGGGATGGTTGATAATCCAGTTGGCTGATTGCGCGCCATAATTGAACATGACGTACATTTCTAGGAAGGAAGCGTCCCATTTCTTCTTCGTTATAACCGGCATGTAAATTCTTATGGTCAAAAATAATTGGTCGGCGAAGTAAATCCGGGTTATCTTGAATAAGCTTACAAAGATCATTTAATGGTGTATTATTTATATCGATATTTAAGCTACTGAATTTTTTAGAACGGGTTGAGATGATTTCATCTGTACCGCCTTCTGTTTTACGTAAAACCTCTTTAATTTCTTCTATAGAAAGCGGTTGTGAATATAAATTACGTTCATTGTAGGGAATTTCGTTTTTCTTAAGCCAAGCTTTTGCTTTACGACAGGCTAAACTGCTTGGAGTAGTATAAATTGTTACCATTTAAAATCGACTCCTTCAAAGTGTTAAAGTTTATGGAATGAATTATTTTTGTATTTGTTATACTCTTACTTTAACGTTTCTTTGTGTCAGCAATATGTCAAGAAAATAAACTTAAAAGTTATTTTAATTCCTGTACATGAACAACAGTATGTGTTCGAACCATTTTATCGAGGTGAAAACAAAAAGCTGAAGATACGTGGTTTAGAGTCGCCATTCAGCAAGATGCTTGCCAAAGCGCAAAAGGGAGATCTTGTGCTGAAAGAAAGTAATGAACAAGGGACGACGTTTACAATTATTGTAGAGAAATCAAATTAGATATAGAAAAAAGGGTTGTCCGCTTTAATGGACAACCCTCTTATTATGCAACTGAATGTAGGATGGTTGATTAAGCCAATTGGCTGATTGCACGCCATAATTGAATATGACGTACTTTTCTAGGAAGGAAGCGCCCCATTTCTTCTTCGTTATAACCGGCATGCAAGTTCTTATGGTCGAAAATGATTGGTCGGCGAAGTAAATCCGGGTTATCTTGAATAAGCTTACAAAGATCATTAAGTGGTGTATTATTTATATCGATATTTAAGCTATTGAATTTTTTAGAACGGGTTGAGATGATTTCATCTGTACCGCCTTCTGTTTTACGTAAAATCTCTTTAATTTCTTCTATAGAAAGAGGTTGTGAATATAAATTACGTTCATTGTAGGAAATTTCGTTTTTCTTAAGCCAAGCTTTTGCTTTACGACAGGCTAAACTGCTTGGAGTAGTATAAATTGTTACCATTTAAAATCGACTCCTTCAAAGTGTTAAAAGTTTATGGAATGAAATTATTTTTGTTTTTGTGATACTCTTACTTTAACGTTTCTTTGTGTCAGCAATATGTCAAGAAAAATAAACTTAAAAGTTATTTTGAAAAGAAAGGGAGAAAATGAAATGCAATCTGCCTTTAATAAAGAAAACAATGATAGTACGCTGCCATATAATTTTGATTCTTTAGTGCGGCAACAGCAGCAAATTTTCAATGTTACACCGGTTAATTTGTTTAATTCAGCGGATGAATCTCCATTTAATTGCATAGTGAATGATTGGATCATTAACGACTGCATTGATTTTATAGGCAATAAAACCATAATGGCATTACATAAGGATGAAGATAATAAGTCGAAAGCAGAGAAGACAGCTACGAGCAACACACCAAAAATTGTTAAAGCCGGGCAATATGTGATGGAATCGTTCGATTCAATGCAAGTAACGAACACAGTCCAAGATACGCTCGTTTTTTCTAAGGATGTGTGGATAGTATCATGACAGCAGATTTTTGGTCACCAGTCAGACTATCGATCCAGGTAGCGGGACTCGCAGGTATCATTGTTTTTATTTTAGGAATTTTCCTTGCACGAATAATGGCTAAAAAGCAATTCAGAGGAAAAATCCTATTGGAAACCGCATTTTTATTACCACTTGTTTTGCCTCCTTCTGTCGTCGGCTTTTTATTGATTGTGATTTTTGGGAAAAACGGAAAGCTGGGTGAATTCATTGAAAGGGTTTTTAATCAGCCCTTAATGTTCACATGGTGGGCAGCGGTTATTGCATCTACCGTTGTCGCTTTTCCACTTATGTACCAATCCGCTAAAACAGGTTTTGAAGGTATAGATGAAGAAATCGAGAATGCAGCAAGAGTTGATGGGGCAGGCGAGTGGAAGTTGTTTCTGCTAGTATCCCTTCCATTGGCTGTTAAATCAATCGTCACAGGTGCCATATTGAGTTCTGCACGGGCTTTGGGTGAATTCGGGGCGACGCTTATGTTTGCCGGAAATATTCCCGGACAGACACAGACAATTCCTACCGCTATTTATATCGCCATGGACTCCGGGAATATGACATTAGCCTGGCTATGGGTCGGTGTAATCATTGCTATTTCATTCATCATGCTCTTTGTCGTGACGTTCATTAAATGAATGATTTTTTTCATATAGGCTAATAAAAAAATGAGGTGCGGCTTCTACATCTTTTGTATGCGTGAAGCCGTTTTTTTCGTACAGTTTTCTTGCAGGCAGGTTCATTTTACCGGTAGAAACGGATAGTTTTTCCCAAGATGATTCAGCAGTGTTTCTTCTGCTTCTATCTGATAGGCTTTTTTCTGAAGCATAAAAAGCTGTTGTCCATAATTAGAGTCTAGGACTTGAATTTTTTTTATCAAATAATCACAGCCTTTAGTTACATTATAATAGATGATGACGAGGAAGATTATTGTTTCTAATCAGTCTATGTTATAATCGACAAACAATATGAACTAATGAAATGAGGAAGAAATTTGTTAACATTTGAAGAAAAATTGAGCATTATTGAAACTTTTCCTGAATTACAGAGGAAAGATGTTTCACTGGGCCGTGTGAATTTCCACTATCTAGAAAGTGTCCAAGAGAAAAAGATCGTCGTTCAGCACCTGCATCCAAATGGAAATGGATTCGTATACGCAGGGCATATGAGAAAGAAAGAAACTGACCGTAAAGGATTTATCAATATACGTGACTATACTGAAGAGGAATTAAAAGATTTGATTCAAAAAAGCATAGCTTATCTATCCGAACCTCCGATTGAAATCGAAGAAGAAGAAGTAAACGAGTTCGCTAGGTTGGAAGGAACATGGATTGGACTTGAAAAGCAGGAGCTTTCGCTTGTAAGAGAAGATCAACTCTGGAACGTATACTCTGGATCGAATTTGGAGGAGTGTTTCGAGAGCCCGATTGAGGCAGAGCGCTATTTACTGGACGAAGGTTTCCGCCAAAGCAAGAAGAGAAAAATGTAGAATTTTAGGATAATTTGTCGTTGGAATTACAGCGATAATCTTGTTTTTTTTTGATTTTCCATGATATAATATAAGTAATTATTTTTGTTCGGAATAAGTTTGATAGATGGATTTACCGTTATAGGATTCCTCTTGAAACATTATCCAGAACCAAAAATAGTAATAAAATGGATTTTTCCAAACACAGGAGGAACTATCATGGTACAAGGTAAAGTAAAATGGTTTAACGCAGAAAAAGGTTTCGGTTTCATCGAAGTTGAAGGCCAAGACGATGTATTCGTACATTTCTCAGCTATCCAAGGCGAAGGCTTCAAAACTCTTGAAGAAGGCCAAGAAGTTTCTTTCGAAATCGAGCAAGGCGCTCGTGGACCACAAGCAGCTAACGTTCAAAAATAATTGAACGCTTATAAAAAAAGACTCCGATTCTGGAGTCTTTTTATTTTTCCTCTGAAAAGAAAAAATTTTTAATCCCCTTTTCTGTTGGCTATTTCCTTAAGTAATTTATCCAATTTTTCTTCGATCCGTTTAGAGCGATTAAAATGCTGGGACAGGTTAATTACTAAAAATATTAAGATTACTGCAAACAATAGCATAAAAAGTATGGGGAGTAACTGAGCGATAGTATCAGCCATAGGATTTCTCCTTTTTTCTTCATTATATACCATTATTATCCTTAGTATGATGCAGGGATTAAATGATGTTCATAATCAGGATTCTGTTTTTTACTAATTAACGAATGAAAGGGATATGCATAATCGCATATCCCTTTCATTCAGTTCCTAAATAAAGAGGCGAACTTTTGAAGTCTTGGCAAGTCTGATTCTTGATACATTTGTTCGATTTTTAAAGTCACCAATAACTGGCTCTTTGCAAATAGCATGTCCCGAAAATGATCGACCGCTCCGCAAAAATGATTGTAATTGGTTTCTCCTGTCCCGAAGACGCCTGTCTTTAGATGAGAAATCGGTAATTGCTCTAGTTCCGCATAAAAGGCAGCTGTTTTGGCAGGAAGCTCTCCATTACCCCATGTATAGGTACCGATGATCAATGCATCGTATTCTGGCAATATACCGGTATCAAATTCGCTAGTTCGAAAAAGTTCTGCTTCTGGCAAAAGGGAAGCAAGGGCTTCAGCTAGAGCTTTTGTATTGCCGCCGGCCGAATGATAGACAATTGCAATTTTATAGCTCATCGAACCCATTGCTAGCATTTACTTGACTGTATGTTCTTGATTTTTGTTCAAAGAAATCAGTTTTGGTGAGGCCAATAGATTCGTCGTCGAATGTTTTAATCCATGGCATCGGGTTCTCACTATACTCTTGGTACAAGTTTTCAAGTCCTAGCATACGCAGTCGTTTGTTGGCGATGTACTCGATGTACTCGTTGAATTCTTCCAAGTCGAGATCTGCTTTGGTTTGGATATCCTCAAGCATATACTCAGACCATTCTTTTTCAAGTTCAACTGCTCTTTCAATCGTTGTATAGATGAACTTCGTGTTTTCTTCATTATTTAACTCCGGGTATTCATACATCAAGATTTGTACGAGCATTCCGATGAAATCGAAGTGAACCATTTCATCGCGATGTATATAGGAAATCATTGTAGCCGAACCAGTCATTAGGTTTTGACGCCCTAAGTTGTAATAGAAGGCGAATGCCAGGTAGAAATAAATACCTTCGAGGTTCGTGGAATGGATGAGAGCTTCAAATAAGTGTTGAGGACTAGGATCGTCCACAAACGTTTGATAGGCGTCCACAATCGGTTGATTCCGCTTTATCACTTCAGGGTGTTCTTTAATGCGGTCGAAAAGTTGTTTTTGCTTGCCTACCGGAATCAAGGAAGCAAGGATATAGGAATAAGATTCATTATGAATAGATTCCTGCTGGGCCATGTTGGCCAGGATCGCTTTTGCTGCCGGGTCTTTGATGTAACGAAGGATTTCCACTAAAGTCGGCGTTTGAAGGCTGTCCATTCCTGCAATCATTGTAAGGATATCAAGGAAAGCATCCTGGATATCTTCATCTAATTCGCCCCACTGCTTTTTATCCTGAATCATGTTCACGCTCGAAGGCTTCCAAAAGTTATTGATGAGTTGTGTATACGTATCATAGAATTTTTCATACTGAATATCGTTCCAAAGGAGAAAGCCTGAAGCTTCCCCTTTGAATACGCCCGTTGCTTTAGTTGGATGCGTAGGTTCGAGCATCCGGATTTTTTTGATATGATTGGTCATTCGTAAAACTCCTTTAAAAATAGATTACTGATTTGATCGTTAACTTGAGCAACTTTCGCAGGCATTATCATATTCAGATGAAGTGGAACGAACATAATATGTTGATTTCAATCCGCTTTCCCATGCTGTTAAATGGATATCCAATAGAACTTTAGCCTTGATTGTGTTGTGGACATACAGGTTAAAGCTGATAGCTTGGTCAATATGACGCTGACGGGCTGCATTTTGTCTGATGCTTTCCAGTTGGTCCAAGTTAAATCGTGTTTTTTTATAATATTCATACGTATTAGGCGTCAATCCGGGTGCTGTCACTTTGAATTTGAAGTTTTTCTTTTCTTCATAAAATTCAATTTCATATAAGGGATCGATTCCATCAGTGGAGTTACCGATTTTAGCCGTTGATGAATTAGGTGCAATGGCCATTAAATATCCATTACGGGTACCGTGTAGCTGCACATTTTCTTTTAAATCCATCCATTTTTCATCGGTATAGTCACGAAGTTCGAAATATTGGCCTGTATGCCAATCAGATCCTTCAAAATATGGGTACGTTCCTTTTTCCTTAGCCAATTCATTAGACGCTTTGATTGTTAAGTAAGCAATTTTTTCGTATAAAGTATCAGCATATTGAACGGCCTCATCTGATTCCCAATATATATTCTGGGTGGCAAGTAAATGATGCCATCCAAATGTTCCTAAGCCAATTGCCCGGTAACGCTTGTTTGAGATGGATGCTTGCTTGACCGGAAGACTGTTCACATCAATGACGTTATCGAGCATGCGGATCTGAATCGGAATCAATCTTTCTAATACATCGCTACTTACCGCGCGAGGCAGGTTAATGGAAGAAAGGTTACATACAACGAAATCGCCGCTTTTACGAACTACAACTACATCGCCATCTTCAGTTTCGTATTCATCCGTGATCGTTGAAGGGCTTAAGTTTTGAGCAATCTCTGTGCAAAGGTTGGAACAATAAATCATTCCTTTATGTTTATTAGGATTCTTACGGTTCACTTCATCACGGTAGAACATATACGGTACGCCTTCTTCTAGCTGAGAAATCATAATGCTCTTCATAATGTCCATCGCGTTGATTTTTTCAAAGCTATAGCTAGGAAGTGTGCCATTTTCCGCAGCCTCCACAGCGAGAGCGTAATGATTTCTGAAGCTTCCTTCGCCTTTTTTCTCGTCATAAAAATCTTCGAGTGAGAATCCAAGGGTTTGCTTTACGGTATGTGGGTCGAAAAGATACCATTCTTTCCGATCGCGTACGGCTTCCATGAACAGATCAGGAATACATACACCTGTAAAAATATCATGAGCTTTCAACCGGTCATCACCGTTTTGTGTCTTTAAGTCAAGGAAACTCATGATATCTTTATGCCAGGCATCCAAATAAATCGCGATTGCCCCTTTACGCTGGCCCAATTGATCGACGCTGACAGCAGTCTGGTTAAACAAACGGATCCAAGGGGTCGTGCCTGAACTGTTTCCAGAAAAACCACGGATATCAGAGCCAAGTGAGCGGATTTTACCGACATAAAGTCCTACACCACCGCCGAATTTAGATACTTTAGCGGCATCGTAGTTGGATAGATAAATGCCATCAATAGAATCTTCAATCGCGTCAATAAAGCATGAACTTAACTGACCGTGAGTTTTTCCTGCGTTTGATAGGGTAGGTGTCGCGACGGTCATATACAGATTGGACATCGCCCAGTATGCCTCTTTGACAAGTTGCAGGCGGTGTTCTGTTTTTTCCATTCTCATAATTTCCATAGCGATGATCATGAAGCGCTCCTGAGGCAGTTCGTAGACCTTGTCTTTTTTCGGACGGGCTAGGTAGCGGTCGTTTAATAAGTAGATACCGATATAAGAAAATAGTTTATCTTTTTCCGGATCGATCACTAAGCCTAATTCTTCAATTTCTTCTTTGGAGTAAGAGTCGAGTAGTTCGGGTTTATAAATTGGGTAGCGTTCCCCCTCTTGCTGTTGAGAGAGTCCTGCGATTAATTCATAGAACGGTCCGTAGCTCACGCCCTCATAACCGCGATTCGCTTGTGCATCCCTGTACATCGTATTCAAAAGTTCTGCCGCAGCAACAAACGTCCAATCTGGAGCATCTATGTCTACACTTTCGAGAGCAAGCTGGATCAGTTTTTTTGAAGTTTGTTCTTCTGTTGAGTCACTTTTACGATCTAGCCATTTTGTAAAACGCTTTTTGAACTTTTCCATATCTAGCCGGCCTTCGAATTCCTTGGATAACATCTCAAGCTGGATAGAACTTGTTTCTGTGTCATTTTTCACTATAGTAGAGTTATATGTTTGAGTCATGAATAATCCTCCTTGTAAACTTCCATTAAATAAAAAAATCCGCCCAATAAATTGAGCGGATCAAACGATAGAATAAAAGAGCCATGAAAAAATAGCCGTTATACTATCGTTTCATCATCTCAATCCCCGAAGAATAAGAAACGTGAAAAATCCAGGCAGGTCTCCTGACTCATGATCATCCTACTTTGAGTTCTTCCCGTATAAAGAGCTATACAGTGGTTTTCTCATTTCGTCACATTTACAGTTGCGGGGACAGTTCCGGGTTTACACCGGATTCCCTTTTCAGCCATCACTGGCACCTTGGATTACAAATAATTCTATATATAGTTATGTGTGTTGTTTTTAATATCAATATCTAGTATTTCTGCTTATATTATCGTAATCCATATGAGACGATAATTCAACTAATATATTTGATAAAAACCAATCCTTATCTATTGACAAAGTGAGGGGAGAGGGAAAAAGAGTGAAAGAATTAATAGGAAAATGGGAAATTCAAACGCTGAATGTAAGAGATTTTATGTTAAAATAAAGTGTATAGTAAAGGTGGCTCTCCCTTATTGTAATGATGGGGGTTCCCAGAAAAATATTTATTAAAAAGGAGAAATAATCTTGGAAAAAGTATTAGTTTTTGGACATAAAAACCCAGATACAGACACAATTTGTTCAGCTATCGCTTATGCGGATCTGAAAAAACAACTAGGTATCAATGCTGAACCTGTTCGTCTTGGTGAAGTGAATGGTGAAACTCAATATGCATTAGACCAATTCAAATTCGAAGCTCCTCGTCTTGTAGAAAAAGTGGCAGGCGAAGCGGATGGTGTGATTTTAGTCGATCACAACGAACGCCAGCAAAGTGCAGAAGACATTGACCAAGTCCGTGTTTTAGAAGTTATCGACCACCACCGTATCGCTAACTTTGAAACAAGTGATCCTTTATATTACCGCGCAGAACCAGTTGGTTGCACGGCAACTATTTTAAATAAAATCTATAAAGAAAACGGTATTGAAGTGCCTAAAGCAATCGCAGGTCTAATGCTATCTGCCATCATTTCCGATTCTTTATTGTTCAAATCTCCAACCTGCACAGAGCAAGATGTTGCAGCAGCAATGGAATTAGCGGAGATTGCCGGAGTAAATGCTGAAACATATGGCTTAGAAATGTTAAAAGCAGGCGCTGACCTGAGCGACAAAACAATTGCCCAGCTAATTACTCTTGATGCAAAAGAATTCTCTATGGGAACTGCGAAAGTGGTGATTGCTCAAGTCAATGCTGTGGATCCGAACGAAGTTCTTGCAAAACAAGCTGAATTAGAAGCAGCTATTGAAGCTGTTATTGCTACGAAAGAATTAGATTTATTCTTATTCGTTGTAACGGATATTTTAACAAATGATTCTGTTGCCTTGGCTCTTGGGAAATCAACGGAAGCAGTTGAAAAAGCGTATAACGTTACATTGAGCAACAACATTGCCGTCTTAGAAGGCGTTGTATCACGTAAAAAACAAATCGTGCCGGTTTTAACGGACATATTCAGTAAATAAAGATGTGAAAAGGGTGCTCTGAATACTTCGAGCACCCTTTTTATGTAATATTGTGAGGGTCAACAAATTTCAATCATGTCTATAAAAAAGGACTCAAACAAGCCATTTAAATGACGTTTGAGTCTTTTTTTTAATTCAAGGCTTCCTTCTCTTTTTCATAGGCGATAATAATTAGTTCTTTATTTGCGTCTTGGCCTAGCTTGCTTTCAAAGCTTCTTAGTTCATTCAGTAAATCTTGTGACAGGTTTGCTGCCGTATAATCCTGCTCGGATATCATACTTTTTGCTCCTTCCATCTAGATATATTTCATGTTATCTATTTTGTCGGTTTAAAAAGTTTCTATTCAGCAAAATTTAAACTTAAGATATTTTACTATCATAAGTGGCGAGCTTTTCAAGCAATTGGGAACTTTCATGATCGAGACCAAGCACCTGAACAGATTTACCATTTAGCCGATATTTATGGACAACCTTATCAACTGCGCCGACTGCAGAAGCATCCCATATTTTTGAATGGGAAAAATCAATGGTGATAGAATCAGCCTTTTCATTTACATCGAACTTGGAAACAAAGTCCTGAACCGAGGCGAAAAATAATTGTCCGGTAGTACGATAAATAATTTTCTTAGCCTGAATGTCCTCTGTTTTTTCAACCGACACTTTAGAAATTTTAGCCGAGAAGAAAATCATGCTCAAGAGAACGCCGGCAAATACGCCTTTTGATAAATCATGCGTATAAAGAACAATGATGACAGTTACAATCATCACAGCTGCATCCGTCTTAGGAGCTAGTCTGAGCCTCTTCAAGGAAGACCAGTCGAATGTTCCTATTGAAACCATAATCATGACTGCAACAAGGGCTGCCATTGGAATTTTAATAAGGACGTCATTCAGTATCACGATTAAAACCATCAAAAAAGCCCCGGCAACAAATGTTGAAAGCCGACCTCTGCCGCCAGACTTAATGTTAATTCCAGATTGACCAATCATTGCGCATCCTGCCATACCGCCGAAACACCCGGCGATAATATTTGCAATGCCCTGGCCTTTGGCTTCCCTATTTTTGTTGCTATCTGTATCGGTCATCTCATCGACAATTTGAGCCGTCAATAATGATTCAAGCAACCCGACAAATGCAAGTGCTATGGAATAAGGAAAAATGATAGCCAATGTTTCAAATGTAAAAGGAATATCTGGAAGCATGAACATTGGAAGTGCCTCGGTCAATTGCCCCATATCCCCAACAGTACGCACAGTGGCCCCTGTTGTAACTGCTACAATAGTCATGAATATGATAGCGACCAGTGGTGAAGGAATGATTTTGGTGATGCGTGGAAAAAGATAGATGATTGCAAGTGAAACTGCCGTCATGACATACATAATCCACGTTTCACCCACGAAATGAGTAAGTTGGGCAGTGAAAATCAAAATGGCTAGAGAATTCACAAAACCAGTCATAACAGGCTTTGGGATAAACTTCATTAACTTTCCAATTTTGAAGACCCCTAGTAAAACTTGCAGTATACCAGTTAAAATTGTTGCTGCAAGTAAATAGTTCAAGCCATGATCTTTTACAAGATCAACCATGACTAGCGCCATTGCCCCAGTAGCGGCTGAAATCATACCTGGTCTTCCGCCGACAAAAGAGATGACGATGGCGATACAGAAAGAGGCATATAACCCTACCATTGGGTCGACCCCGGCAATAATGGAAAAGGCAATTGCTTCAGGAATCAGTGCCAGTGCCACGACAATACCGGAAAGAACATCTCCGCGAACGTTGCCGAACCACTCCTGTTTTAATATAGATGTATTCAAAGAAACACTCCTTTTTTCATTATATATGTGTTTTAATTTGCTTTATTAACGCAATAAATTATAGCATGGCTTATTCATTCTATCTATGGATAATAGAAACCACTAAATATGGGCTATTCATTGATTAGCTTTTTACTTTTGAGACAAAAAGTCTGGATGTCTCACAGAAGGGGAAGAAATACTTTAAGTGAAATGTATTGATAAGGGGTATAGCTGTCACATGCTTGATAGGGAATCTAGGGCATTTTTTCGACTTTGGTGAGGTATGAATCATTGGGTTTAAATGTTTGAATTTCCAAAGACTTCTGTTTACCTTTTGCGATATGTTACTATTAATATACTGATTTTTCTGTATTTACTGTGGGTTATTCTTCAACAATGGATAAGAACAGGGGATGCTCCTATGAATAAAAGTGAGAAGAGAACGAAATTAGTAGAAAAAATTGAAACGCATTTAAGATTGACTGCAAGAAATTTAGTGAAATTCGATACAATTCAAGAAACATTAGATTTTACGGTAGAATCATTTCAACTGGAGTTTTCATGGGATTTCGTGGCAATCGTTTTAAGAGAAGATGATATCTTATATCCAAAAGTATGGAAAGGAGGTTCGCCGCATTTTGCAGATTCCTTTCCAATTCATCTAAGTGAATGCTCTCCGGAGATTCTCGAAGAAGGATGGGATATTAGGAAAGAAGAAAGCAGCCTCAATTGCAAATTTTATAAGTTAATGAAAAATGAAAGAATTTCAACCTGGTTTACTGTACCTTTAAAAGATGATGGAATCAGCTATGGGTTCTGTATTATTGGTTTTCATAATTTCGTTCCTTTAATTTCTGAAGTTGAGCAAATTTTTGTTGAATTTGGAAAAGATGTCGCAGTTGCTATGCAGCTTGCAAAGGAGAAGGAATTTGAGAAACGAAAGTTAAGCAGCATAAGATGGGTCAATGAAAATGTGACCCCGGGTTCATCGATGGAAGAGTTAGTGCAAAAGGTGCTAGAGCTATCATGCCAAGGTACGATGGCAGAGGACGCCTCCATCTATTTGTTCGATGAATCGGAAAACTGTTTTTATTTGCAAAGCCCTTTGATAGGCTCTCCTAAACTGGAAGAAAATATTAGGGTTATAGGAGAGAATGAATTAAGTACATACTTTCCATTTTTTGAAAAATCGGGTGGCTTTCAGTTGTCGGTTCCGTTGGTGGTAAATCTTAAAACTGTGGGAATGATTCATTTAGCCAATAAGGCAATGGGCGCATTCACAGTGGGGGACCTTGAGCTTCTAAAATTTTTATCAAACCATGTGGCCGCATTATTTGAAAACGCTAGATTATATTTAAATGAAATTCATTTAAAGCAGCGGTTACAAAAGATTATGGGCTATCAACAGGAACTGGTCAAAGAGACATTGTACGGGGAAGATTTTGATGTCATCACGGATACCCTCAGCGGGTTGTTGTCCTGTTCAATCATTCTTTTTGATAGATTCTTCAGGTACATCTCTATTCATCTAGAAAACGAGGATGAATATTCACTTCCCGATATATATAGTCTTATTGAGAAAGAGAAAGCGAAAATCGGTAAGGGAAAACGGGGAATATGGCTCGGAGATTATAAAAAGGACTCTACTGCTATTGGTTTTTGGCCTGTAATAGGAAGTGGGGAATTATTAGGCTATTTAGCGATCATCACAAATAAGAATGCTGTGGATGAGGTTACGAATTTAACAATTGGACATGCGCTAAATGTATATGCCATTCAGTTCATCAAACAAAAACTGATCATAGAAACTAAAGAGCAGGTGAAGGACAGTTATATAACTAAACTGTTTGAAGAGAAGATAGAGGATAAGGCTAAAATAGTGGAATACGCGACGCTAATGAACATAGATTTATATCGGCCACACCGGATTGCTGCATTAAAACTGGAAGAGGAATCTTTACTTTCCCATTCGAACCTGATCGAGAGAGAAGCAGAAAAAGCCTCGGAATGGGATCATATGAAAGAACAGCTGTATCTTAAATACAAAGAAATCATCGTGACTAAAAGAGATGATATGATGATTCTCATGATTCCAGTAGAAAGAGAAAAAGACCTGGCTTCCTCTTATTGGGGAGAGTTATATCAATATCTTAGAGAGCAACCGATTTTCAAAAAGCTTTCCTTGACGATTTATATGGGAGTGGGAGGGGCGACAGATAAGCTGGAGGATTATTATTATGCCTACAAACAGGCCATGCATGCTTATAATGTTAGCCGAAATGGCTTCCCGAAAAATGGTCTAGCTATATTTGATGAATTGGGTTCGTATTCTCTTTTAAATAACCTGAAAGACCCTGCACTTGCCGATTTATTTCTGAAAAAGTATTTAGCTCCGTTGATGGAATATGCAAAGGGAAGTGGAGCAGATCTTATGAATACGCTAAGAGCCTATTTATTTAATAACGGAAATCTGAAAAATACCATGGATGTACTTTTCATACACCGCAGTACTCTGCGCTACAGGTTGGAAAGAATTCGTGACATTCTAGACATGGATCTAGAAGACGCAGAAACGCGATTAAATCTGATGATTGCTTATAAACTTCATGATTTATATCAATCCAGCCAGTTATAGACTGACAAAATGTGTCCTCCTCAACATAATCAATGATAAAAGGCCTTGAAGGGGGCTTTTTTTTGTGAAAAATTTTATCTGAGATTCATTAGTAATAGAAGAGTTTATAAGATTCAAGTAGCCTTTTGTGTACTTGCACAAGCTTTCTCTCTTCATCTTACATGATATATGGTGGGATCAAGCAAGCTTTAGAAGAAAGAAGGAAAGAAAGCCAGTGCAGAGGAAAAAGCTACGTGTGAGCGCTTCTGTATCGAAATGATAGGGTGAATAGAATTTAGGTCTATGATCCAAGAAAGAGCAAGCAAGTCTACTCAAAAGTAAGACCAGAAACTATTCTTTATAAATAATGCTTGATTTACATTCGGGACATGTTACTTCTTTATAATGCTTGAAGCTGATCTTTCTAAGATCCCTTCTGGTTAACATAGTGAATACATTATATCTTGCGCCGCATGCACAAGTATATTTGTCTTTAACTATGTGTCTCTCATCTGTATTAGCTGAATAAATAGTAGGAAAAAACATATAAAACCCTCTTTTATCTAATTTTAGGCAAATTAAAAAGGGGGCAAGAAATAAATAATTAATTAATCTAATCAAGATATATCTTGGCAACCCGGCTGCCATGACAACTAAATTGTTGGTTTAGGCCCGTGGCTTTGCGTCTTTTACTTTCATAAAATTTGCCTAAAATAATCTTAACATAAAAATTAACTCGTTTTGGAAGTCCAGAAAAAATACTTATCTATTAAATGGGAAGAACTAATGAGGGAAAGAACAAGTGATAAGCGAACTTTCCTTTGGTGTGGTTCTTCTCGAAGGGGTTTTATTCCAAGATGTAACTGCCAATTAGGAAAAGATAGATATATATTAATTTTATCAGGTAATGGTTCTCTAAATAAGAGTTAGTATTTCCTAGTACAAGGTATTAGTCAGGCTGAATTATGATCATTGGATAAATGGGAAAGCGGTCGCTCAAATATAAAATGAGGGTTATTCAAACTGAGGATATGATACACAGTTGGTTTACACTCTGGATCTCGATTGGTACAAAATGTACGAATTAAAGGGATCCGTTTAGTACGCTATGTACCTATAACTGGTTAATATATGGAGATATAATGACAATTATTAGATAATAAAATAAAAATTCAGTCAATTAGGAGGGCACCTATGGATTTCAACTTAACAGATGATCAGCAAGCGATTGTTTCGATGGCAAGGGATGTAGTGAATGCTGAAATCATTCCACTAGCAAGAGAGTTCGACGAAAGAGAGGCTTTCCCGGTAGAAATCATGGACAAGTTGAGGGAATGTGGACTATTCAATCTATCTATTCCTGAGGAATACGGAGGTCCTGGAATTGATAAATTATCACATGCCTTAATCGTGGAAGAAATAGCAAGAGGCTGTGCTGGCATAGCAACTTCATTGGAAGCTAATTCACTTTCATCTTATCCAATTTTAGTTGGTGGGGATGAATCACTTAAGCAAAAATATTTGAAACGTTTAACCGAAGAAGGGCAATATGCTTCTTTTGCCTTAACAGAACCGGGCGCGGGCAGTGATGTATCTGGCATGTCATCAACTATTGTAAGAAAAGATGGCGGTTACATATTAAATGGGGAAAAGTGTTTTATCACCAACGCAAGTTATGCTCATTTCTATGTAGTACTCGCCAAACAGACGCTTGAAAATGGGGAAAATTCTTTTACGGCTTTAGTTGTCGAAAGAGATTCTGAAGGTATTACGGTTGGTGAAAAGGAAAAGAAAATGGGGCTTAGAGCTTCTAACACAGCTTCGGTTATCTTCGATGATGTCTTTGTACCCCTTGAAAATCGAATTGGAGAAGAAGGAAAAGGTTTTAAGATTTTTATGAAAGCACTTTCTTTTGCGAGGCCGATGGTTGGAGCACAGGCGGTAGGAATTGCACAGGGAGCATATGAAAGCGCTTTAAATTATGCGAAGGAAAGAAAACAATTTAAAAAGCCAATCGCTAATTTCCAATCCATCCAATTCATGCTGGCTGATATGGCGATGACCATTGAAGCATCAAGGTTATTGGTTCATAAGTCTGTCTTTCTCTTGGAACAGGGTACGCCTTCAGCGAAGCATGCTTCTTTCGCTAAATGTTTCGCTGCTGATACCGCAATGAAAGTAGCCGAAGATGCGGTGCAAATTCACGGAGGTTACGGATTCATTCGGGAATATCCAGTTGAGAAGTATTTCCGTGATGCTAAAATCATGCAAATTTACGAAGGTACAAATCAAATACAACGTGTCGTCATTGCAAAAGAGATATTGAGTTAACTAAAAAGGAGGAAATGAAAATGGCAGAGACAATTATCGGGGTCGTAGGATCAGGAACAATGGGGGGAGGAATCGCTCATCAAGCAGCGTTATCCGGTTTCAAAGTAATTTTATGTGATGTAGAAGATCGATTTTTAGATAATGCGATTAATAGAATGGAAACGTTCATGGATAAAAGCGTAGCAAGAGGCAAGATGAAGGAAGAGCAAAAGCCTGAGGTGCTGGGAAGAATCACAACAACGACTAATTTGGAAGATTTAAAGGAAGCCAACTTTGTTATCGAAGCAATCATCGAGAACTTGGAAGCGAAGAAAGCGATATTTTCCCAGTTAGATAACGTTCTTGGCGAAGAAGCGATAATTGCTACCAATACTTCATCGATGTCGATCACAGTCATTGCAGGAGCGACCAAGCGGCCTGAGAAGGTAGCGGGTATGCATTTCTTTAACCCGGCGCAAATCATGAAATTAGTGGAAGTGGTCCGTGGTTATAATACAAGCGATGATACCGTATCAAAATTAATGGAGCTTTCAAGGGCATTTGGCAAAGAACCAATCGAAGTCAAAAAAGACTCGCCTGGATTTATCGTGAACAGAATCATGATTCCGCAATTCATTGAAGCCATCAGATTGGCTGAAGAAGGGGTAGCTTCTTATGAAGATATTGATAAAGCCGTTAAATTGGGATTGAATTATCCAATGGGTCCTTTTGAATTGCAGGACTTTGCAGGTGTCGATATTGGTTTGCACGTCATGGATTATTTTTATGATGAATTTAAAGACGGTCGTTTTGCAGCTCCTCAACTTATCCGCCAAATCGTAAATGCAGGACGTACAGGTAAAAAGGCAGGTGCAGGATTTTATGACCACGACAAAAAATGAGGGGGCAATAAAAGTGGAATTAGAAGTGTTGAAATATGAAATTGAGCAAGGGGTAGCAACTGTTTATTTGAATAGACCCCCTCACAATCCATTAAACTGGCAGTCTTTTAAAGAACTTTCTATGCTTATGGATCAATTGGACCGTGACAGCAGGGTAAGAGCAGTGATCATTACGGGCAGTGGCGATCGATCATTTGCAGCCGGCGCAGACATAAAAGAGATGATGAACCTGACGGAAATGGAGATTCTGCAGAATAATGAAATTTCCCGAGGAGCTTTTGAAAAAATGGAACGGCTGTCAAAACCTATAATTGCAGCTGTAAATGGTCTTGCTTTAGGCGGCGGTGCGGAGCTTGCCCTTGCTTGTGATTTGATTATTTGTTCTGAACGCACGAAATTCGGATTTCCGGAAATTAATCTGGGGATTATTCCAGGAGGCGGAGGAACTCAGCGTTTTCAGCGTTTAGTTGGCCAAAAAGCGGCTAAGGAAATTCTGTATTTTGGAGAAATGTTCTCAGGTGAAAGAGCCTATGAACTTGGTGTTGTTAATAAAGTCGTTCCTGCAGATCAACTGTTGACTGAAGCGAAAGAATGGGCAGTAAAATTGGCAGGTAAATCTTCGATGGCAATGAAGATGATGAAAAAGGCAGTTAATGCAGGCGCCAATACAGACTTAGATACGGCACTGGATATTGAAATGGCTTGTTTTGGTAACACGTTTGCCTCTTCTGACCGTAAGGAAGGCATGCAGGCCTTCGTAGAAAAAAGAAAAGCTATTTTTAAATAACAAAATGGGGGCGCCAGCGTCCCCTTATAAAAGGGAGGATACAAAACATGGCGGGAAACGATATTGTTTTAATAGAGGGAGCAAGAACGGCATTTACTGAATTCGGGGGATCTTTCAAAGATGTTTCAGCTATTGACCTCGGTGTAATAGCTTCTAAGGAAGCAATGACCCGTTCAGGGATAAAACCAGAAGAAGTAGATCAAGTAGTGATGGGGAATGTTATTCAATCAAGCGGCGACGCTGTGTTCCTAGGTAGGCATATTGGATTGAAATCTGGTATCCCGCAGTCAGCACCAGGGCTTACCGTCAATCGTTTATGCGGTTCTGGATTGCAGGCCATTGTATCGGCAGCCCAATCCATCAGACTTGGTGAATCACAAGTTGCCCTTGCTGGTGGAGCGGAAAATATGAGCCAAATCCCTCATGTTATTCGTGGAGCACGTTTTGGAATTCCTCTTGGGCAAGCACCAATGGCCGATTTTCTATGGGAATCCCTATATGATCCATATGGAGATTGCACGATGTCCATCACGGCAGAAAATATTGCCGCAGAGTATGGTATCACCCGAGAAAGCTGCGATGAGTTCGCAGTAAGAAGTAATGAGCGGGCACTAGCCGCCATTGAAAAAGGTTACTTTGGCAAAGAAATTACCCCGGTAGCTATTAAAACAAGAAAAGGCGAAGTGAATATTGATCGGGACGAACATCCTCGTGCTTCAACGTATGAGAAAATCTCCAAGTTAAAAGCACGGTTTAAAGATAATGGGGTCGTTACAGCAGCCAATGCAAGTGGTATCAATGATGGAGCGGCAGCGGTCATTCTAACATCTTCAGATTATGCTGAAAAAAATAACATTAAACCGTTAGCCCGTCTCGTTTCCTATGGAATCTCCGGCGTTGATCCAAAATTAATGGGATTAGGTCCAGTTACGGCTATTCAGCAAGCGCTTTCAAGGGCAGGGATGGATATTAAGGATCTCGATCTTGTTGAAATAAATGAAGCATTTGCTGCTCAATATCTTGGGTGCCAAAAACTGCTTGATTTTGATCCTGAAATTGGAAATGTCAACGGAGGCGCAGTGGCTTTAGGCCATCCGTTAGGCGCAAGTGGTGCACGTATTTCACTTTCCTTAATTTATGAATTGCAAAGACGCGGGAAAAAGTATGGCGTATCTTCGCTTTGTATCGGTGGAGGTCAAGGGATTGCTGCAATTTGGGAAGCAATTTAATGAATCGTTTTAGTTAGTAAAGGAGGTAAGGTATTTGATAGCCAATCATACTGGGACGAATTCTTATACAGTATCACAGGTCTTTAAACATGCGGTTTTAACAACACCGGAAAAAGAAGCAATATTTGATGGGGAAAATCGTCTTACCTATGGTGAAATTGATGTAGAGGCTGATTTATTAGCCTCTGGATTAGTTCAGCTAGGTATTGAAAAAGGCGATCGGGTCGCGGTCTGTTTACCAAATTGGAATGAATTTATGGTTATTTTTATGGCGCTATCTAAAGTAGGTGCGATACTTATTCCTTTAAATATAGATTTCCGCAAAAATGAAATCATTTATATTTTAGAAAATTCGGGTGCTAAAGCTGTTTTTTTCTCAAACACTTTTGGTAAAGTCGATCAATTCCCACAATTGATGGAAGCCCAAAAAAGCATTTCCACATTAATACATCTCATCTCCGTCCGTTTTCAACATGATTCCATTAACAATTATGATCGTTTAATTCAATTAGGAAGAAATCACAAAATATTAAAGACACCTAAAGTGGAAAATGATGATATCTGTGTGATCCTCTATACTTCTGGGACGACAGGCAATCCAAAGGGAGTCATGCTCGCCAACGAGAACGTGGTGAGTATATCAAGAACAGCAGCTTATAAAATGGATTGTAGTCCTAACGATGTATTTTTAATCCCTGTTCCTTTATTTCATATCATGGGCTTGATGTTCATGTTGCGCTCCATTTCCTGTCAGGGAAGACTCGTTTTAATGGAAAAATTCAAAGCGGAAAAGGCATTGGAATTAATTCAGCATGAAAAGGTGACCATTCATCCGGGAGTGCCGACCATGTTTATCCTAGAATTGAATCACCCTAACTTTTCTACATATGATCTATCGAGCTTACGAACCGGGGAAATGGCTGCAGCACCTTGTCCGATTGAAATTCTTCGTCGGATTAAGAATGAGATGAAATGCAATATCCTAGTGGCCTATGGTATGACGGAAACATCTGCAAGTTTATCGATGACGAATTTCGAGGATGATGACCATCTAAGGGCTGAAACGGTAGGCAGAGCGATGCCGGGCGCAGAAGTGAAAATTGTGGATGATAGCCGGGAAGCAGTTCCGCCAGGTGTAGTCGGAGAACTTGCCTGCAAAAGTGCAGGCCTGATGAAGGGGTATTTCCAGATGGAAGAAGAAACAAAAAAGGCTACGGATGAACATGGGTGGTTTTATTCTGGAGATCTGGCCACGATGGATGAAGCAGGATATATCCGGATTGTCGGCCGTAAAAAGGAATTGATCATCCGCGGGGGGTACAATATCTATCCTCGTGAGGTAGAGGATGTCTATTATCAACACCCGAGCGTAATGGAAGCAGCTATCATTGGCTTACCGGATACGGTACTCGGAGAAATCACTTGTGCTGTAATCCGTTTGAGGCCAGGTAAGCAAGCTTCCGAGCAGGAACTTAAAAAATTTGCCGAACAAAGACTCGTGTCATATAAAGTTCCAAACAAATTTGTCTTTATGGATGAACTCCCTATGACATCATCAGGGAAAATATTGAAACGAGAACTAACAAAGCGAATAGAATCAGAGCTCAAAGGAGAATTGCGGTAATAAGGAAGGGGGAGGAAAAATGAGGGAGAATGAGCACAAGTTTATGATTGAATTCGGGGAGACAGATGGAGCGGGTATTGTTTATTTTCCTAATTATTTGAAGTGGTTTGATAATGCAACACATCACTTTTTTCGGTCCATGAATTTGCCCTTAGCGCAATTAAAAGAAAAGAATATTATTTTGCCTTTGATTGATGTGCGCTGTACGTTCGAAAAGCCGCTTCATGAGGATCAATGGATAGTCATTAAGACCACAGTTGGGAAAATGAGTACAAAAACCATTCAATTCATACATGAAATATTTTTGAATGGCGAGAGGGTCAGTTATGGGTATGAACTTCGTGGATGGGTTTTAAAAGGAGAAAATGGGATAGCGGCTCAGCCGATTCCAGAGGAAATAAGGGAACTAATGACGTGTGATGATGTAGTAAATAAGAAAGAAGTGTTAAGTAGATAAAAGTTGGAAGAGGTCGATCATGGGTATGAATTCTATTCAAAAGCAAGGTGTCATTTCAAAGCAAGGTTGGATTATGATTATCCTTTTGTTTTTCTTGACTGTCATTAGTAACGTGGACAAAGCCATCATTGGATTTGCTTCCGTCCAAATTATGGATGAGCTAAACATCACACCCACGCAATGGGGATTAGTGGGCAGTGTGTTCTTTTGGTTATATTCTTTATCAGCTATTTTAATGGGGGCTTTATCCGATAAAATTGGGACCAAACGGGTCATTACCATCATTGCCATCATATGGGCTGTGGTTCAGTTTTCTACTTTTTTTGTTTATAGTTTTCCATTATTATTGGCAACAAGACTTATTTTAGGTGCTGGAGAAGGGCCTGCCTATTCGTTGGCCATGACTTCTGCTTCTAAATGGCTACCTAAACAAAAGCTTAGTTTTGGATTGACGCTTGTTTCGATAGGAGGACCTTTAGGTGTAGCCATTTCTGCTCCTATCTTGATGTATATTATGCAGAGCTTTGGATGGCGAAGCGGTTTTATAGCAACAGCTGTTGTAGGTGTAATTTGGGTTCTCATTTGGTTGAAATTCAGCAAAGAACAACCAGAAGAAAAGGCTTCAACTATATCCACACCGATAGAAATGGACATGGAGGAAAGAGAAAAGGAAACAAAATTCACAACTTCCCTATTTTCGAAAAACTTCCTTTTAATTGCACTTTGTGGATTTGCAACATACTGGTCTTATACATTTGGCCTTAATTGGTTGCCTAATTATTTGGCTAATGTCCGGCAAATCAGTGAGACCCAATTAAGCTTTGCCGTTACAGTTCCATGGATCTTAATTACTCTTTCACAATTATTCTTCTCTTTCTTGTCTGATCGGTTATACAGTAAGACGAATAGTATCATCCGTTCCAGAGTTTTTGTACTCGGTCCTGTCATGATATTAGGATCTGTATGCTATATCCTGGGGACCATGGTTTCTTCTGATATCCTGGCAGTTGGGTTGCTTTCATTAGGGTTAACCTTTGGTTGTATAACTCTTATTCTTGGACCGACGTTGTTAGTAAACCTTATCTCCAAAAGGCATCAGGGTAAAATCCAAGGATGGTTTATGGCGATTGCCTCATTAGGTGGGATTGTGGGTCCTTATATTACAGGACTTTTTGTGGAAAATTCTGTGTCAGCGACGACTGGATTTCAATATTCCTTTTTCACCTGTGCAGGGCTCTTATTCGTTTTTGGAGTCACGGCCTGTATCGGAATACGTCAAAAAAAGAGTCCGGTTTCTGAGGTATCTACCAATACGGCTATATAAGGGGTTTTGTATGAACATTGTGTAAATATACATTTTACAGAAAATATAAAGAATCCATTTTGAAAAAGTTTGATCAAAATGGATTCTTTTTGTTTAAATAGGACTTTCACTTTTATAAAAACGTTGATTAAAATTCGATTTTTCTTCTTAAAGGATATTTAAAAACTTTCAATTTTAAAGCTTCTTAAGTGTTAAATAAAACCTCATATGAAGGAAAGATTGTATTTTGTATCCCATGATCAAGCATTCATAAATAATGCAAGCAGATTTACAGTATGATATTTATGATAAAAAATTGCATCAAATGTAATATAAATTTGTTTTCAAAAGCAAAAACGGATGGTATGGTAATTGTGGTAATAATAACCATATCACATTATCCTAATCAGAAATAAATTATACTATTTGGAGAGTGAATTATGTTAGACTTCGATGCGCTGTGGGATTACAATCAACCTGAAGAAACCGAGCAGAAATTTATCAGTTTGCTAATGCAAGCAGAGGGCTCCGGAAACATTGGATACTTAGCTGAACTTTTGACTCAAATTGCACGTTCTCAGGGATTGCAGGCAAAATGCAGAATAGCGCATGAGACGCTGGATCGCGCAGAGAGATTATTGAAAGAGGATTTAGTTGTGGCGCGAATTAGATATTTTCTGGAACGAGGCAGAGTTTTTAATTCCTCATCTCGATCAATGGACGCTATTCCGCTATTTCTCAATGCATGGGAATTAGGAATCCAGTCCAGTGAGGATTATTACGCTGTTGATGCAGCGCATATGTTGGGAATTGCTGAATCGACTCCGGAGAAACGTATGGAATGGAATTTGAAGGCGCTAGACTATGCCGAAAAGAGTCCTAAAGCCAGCCGTTGGTTAGGTTCGTTATATAATAATATCGGTTGGGCACAAGTTGAGAATGGAAAACTTGAGGAAGCACTTGAATTGTTCAAGCGAGCGTTGGAATTCCGCAAGTTGCAAGGCACCCCAAATTCGGTGTTTATTGCAAAATGGAGCGTAGCAAAGGTACTGCGGTTAATGGGACAAGTTGACGAGTCTTTTGCAATACAGATGGAATTACTTGCTGAAACCGAACAAAACAGCGAACCCGATGGATATGTTTATGAGGAGGTCGCGGAGTGTCTTCTTTTGCTTAAAAGAAGCGAGGAAGCACGACAATACTTTTCTTTTTGCTATGACCGCTTAATACTCGATAACTTTCTTGCAACAAAGGATCCGGAGCGCATCGAACGCATTAAGGAATTAGCAGGACGATCAGTCTAGAGGAGAAATGTTAAATACGTTAAAACTACTACACAATTTGGAACGATATTTATATAGGGATTTATATTTTTCTTGAAAATTAATAGAGAAGTATATCCTAGTTTGTTAATCCAATAACCGTACCAGACGATTTGAAATTGTGTAGATAAAGCAATTATATCTTTTATAGAGATTGGCAATAATATTCTGATTGAATAAAGAAAAGCACTGGATTCTTCAAAAATCCAGTGCTTTTTTCTATGAACGTATCAAATATTTGATGCAGTTATAACCGAATTGCAAATGATGAATTCGGTTTACTTTTAGGTATTGAGGAGACCAATCGGTTAAAGCTTTGCTCATTTTCAATACTTCTTATAGAACTAACATACTACCCATAAGTTAAGTAAGAAAGGAGTTAATTAACTCCATTTTTAGAATCCCATACCCCTTGTGCTTTTCTTATTTCCACGATTTGTCCGATATGATATGCATTATGAATATTTATATTAGCAATAACTGACGACCAAGGTGCATCAGATTCCTTATATGCAGCACTATGAAATTTTTCTTCATCGCAGTCTTTAATAGCATCAGCCCAATCAGACATTACTCTAAGTAACTGCAATACTACGGATTGCCATTCTTCATTTGTTTCATTCGGATTCGTATTATCAAACGTAGCGTTATTGTTGACTTCTTCTTGGGAAAGTGGAAGACCTTTGAATCGGTTCAGATACCGTTCATTCCAAAAAATTAAATGGTTAACTATCTGCCAGATGGAATTGCTGTCCCCTGATTTCCAAGAAGCTTGTTCTGCTGAGAGTCCATCTATTGCGATGTTAAGAGGTACAAACCAGTTCTTTTGTTCATAACAAGCACCCATTTGTTCTAATAATACAGCTTTTAGATTCATTCTAAAGCCCCCTTGAAGTAAATGGTTATTATTAATTATTTTAATAAATAGCCCTAAAATTCCTTAATTTCGTTATACTGGTCCGTTACTTCAACAAGCTTACCTGGATAGTTCCATAAGAAAAACAGTCGCCGAAGCAACCTCCATTATTGAGGTAAAGCACCCGTTAGCTAAATTTCTCAGAAATTCAATATTTTCTAAGAATAAATAATATTATAAGTTGGTTTTACTACTCCGTTCGTATATTGTTTCATATCAACTAATTCCAAGGTCAAACGAGGTTTAACACTGCCGAATAGAGGAATACCTTCACCAATCATTACTGGATTGACCTTTAACACTAATTGATCAATGAGTTTATGCTTGATTAACGTACCACCTAGTTGGCCACCCCCGCATAGCCACAACTTACCGGATTCAGTAATTTTGAGATTATGTATATAATCTACTGCGTTGCTTTTTATTAGTTCCACTTCATTGTTGGATTCAAACTGTATGGTGTTTGAGAAAATATAATGCTTCAATCCCTTATAAGCACTAGGTTCGCCTGGCTTAAGACCAAATTGAAAGCCGTATTCGTACGTTTTTCCGCCCATTAAGACCGCATCATATTGCTGTATATCGGATATGAAATCTGTAACGTGCTCTCCTTCGGATAAAAAGATTGAATCGTCAGCTACCCCATTTAAATCTGCAATAAAGTTGTCAAGTGTAGTTGCAACATGATAAATCAATTTTGCCATTGAGACATCCCTCCATGAAAACAAACTTCCTTATTAATTCTATAAAATAGTTTAATTTCCTTTAATTGTTATTATGCTAATCTGGTACGGTTAGTTTAATAAGAAAAAATCCTTCATTATCAAAACATGCTCTAAAAATATTCAATTGAATTATTCATATTATATGAAGACACGTTTTAATCATTTATCTATCATTTAAAAGGTGTTTTCTGCTAGTAGAATAAAACAGCCTGCTCCAAATTGGAAGCAGGCTGTTTTGCGGAAATGTGATTAATGTGATCTGGCTAACTCTGGATTGCGGTGCATCGCGGCATAAAGGACAAGTCCGGCGATGAGAAGCAAGGTGCTGGTCGTGATGAAAACAGCTGAGAATCCATAGAAGCCAGCGACCATTCCGCCCATAGCAGGTCCGATGATATTGCCTAAAAAGCGTAGACTCGTATTGTAACCAAGTACTTCCCCCTGCATTGAAACGGGCGCTTCTTGGCGAATGTAGGCAATTCTTACAGGGATGATGCCACCTATGGCCATGCCTAGTATGAAACGTACAAAAACAAGCTGCCAAAAATGATTAATAAAGGCACCAGGCAAGTAGACAAGTGCAGTCAGAAAAAGGAGCAGCACAAGAATCTTCACATGTCCATGCCGATCACCTATCTTGCCCCAGTGCCGTGCCATCAATAAATTCCCAAGGCCTGCTGCAGAAAAGGCGATACCTGAATAAAATCCAAGATTGGAAGTTCCATGCAATTCGCCAACGTATAAAGAAAGAATAGGCTGGATGCTAAAGTGGGCAACTTGAACAAGTGTCGAAATGAGCATGACATTCACTAGGATGGGATTCCGTAAGATATGCGAGAGAACCTCCCTGCTTGTATAGCTCGTCTTTGTTCCTTTTTGTCGTTCCACTTGGTATTCTCTGGTCGCAAAAACGAGAAGTCCAGATATGAAAATCGTAATAGAGGTGAATTTAAAGGCTGTTGAATAGCCGAGAGTGTCAGCAAGTATGCCGCCAATCAATGGCCCGAAGAGTGAGCCAGTTATATTCCCTGTTTGCAATGTTCCTAAAACGCGTCCGGCTATTTCCTTCGGTGTCTGGGTAGAAATGAAGGCCTGCGACATAGAAATGAAGCCAGTGAATATTCCCATGAACATTCTTAAGAGGAATAACTGCCATACATTTTGAACAAAGCCCATTAAGAAAATAGACAACCCCATTCCAAAAGCACAGGCAATCAAGATTTTCTTTCTCCCGTACCTGTCTCCAATCCGCCCCCAAATAGGTGAAAATAAAAAGGCAGTCACAAAAGTAATTCCAAATGTCCATCCGGACCAATGCTGGATATATTGAGTAGAATAATTGCCGAATGTACCAATGTATAAAGATATGAATGGAAGAACCATTGTCATGCTTCCACCAATGAAGAAGTTGGCGAACCACATAATGAATAAATTCCGTTTAGCTAATTTATGATCATTCATTTACAAGCAACACTTCTTTCCTCCGAAATAAACTTCGGGTTCCTAAATAATAGTATACAGAATTATACTAATTTATTAAACGAATTTGATTTTGAATGAGTTTTTGGGATACATGGTTGTACGAGTTTGAAAAACTTGTTTTTTAATGAATGCACCAATGATATAATGAGAAAATATTGATTTTTCAGAAAAATAAGAAAAATGAAAGGAGTCTGTAGATTGCATTAAAAAGAAGTACGTTTACTTTTCAAATTAAAGGAGATTTTCACATGTTATCAATTCTAGGGTTTTGCATGATTTTAACGTTTCTTGTCTTAGTCATCACAAAGCGTCTATCCGTAGTTGTCGCTTTCATCTTCACTGCTATAGCTTTTGGCTTGATTGGTGGGTTTGCTTCCGAAATGGGAGAAATGATGGTGGCAGGTATTTTAAAGGTAACACCAACAGCAGTCATGATTGTTTTTGCTATTTTATATTTTGGTTTGATGATTGACGTTGGTTTATTTGAACCTATGATCGCAAAAATACTGAGTTTTGTAAAAGGCGACCCGCTAAAAATTGTCATGGCTACTGCCATTATAACGATGTTAGTAGGTTTAGATGGAGACGGTTCTTCCACATTTATGATCACCGTTTCAGCAATGCTACCGCTTTATATGAAGTTAGGGATGAACAGGCTTGTATTGGCCAGTGTCGTTGGTTTAGCTGCAGGTGTCATGAATATTATTCCTTGGGGAGGTCCGTTAGTAAGAGCGGCCGCCAGTCTTCAAGTGGAAGTATCAGATTTATTCATCCCACTTATACCTGTTATGATTTGCGGTCTGTTATGGACACTGTTTGCGGCTTATATACTTGGCAAAAGGGAGAGAGAGAGATTAGGTGTTAGTCCGATGGAGACTGCTATGCCTCCTGGAATGAGCGAGCAAGCTGCGGCTGTTGAAGCTTCTTATGGAACATCCAAGTTATTTTGGTTTAATTGGTTCTTAACAATTTTACTTATGGTGTTGTTGGTGATGGAAGTGCTGCCAATCCAAATCTTATTTGCTGCTGCTTTTGCGATAGCTTTATTTGTTAACTTTCCAAATCCACAAGAACAGCAGGAAAGAATTCTAAGTCATGCCAATAGTTTTGTCATGATTTGTACATTAATTTTCGCGGCCGGAATTTTTACGGGTGTATTCACGGAAACAAAAATGATGGATTCGATGGCAGCTTCTATCGTAACGGTTATTCCAGATTGGCTTGGTGCACATTTACCTTTAGTGGTAGCACTTACGAGCATTCCGATGGGCTTCATTTTTTCACCTGATGCCTACTACTTTGGAATTCTTCCTATTATAAGTGAAACAGCATCGAACTTTGGAATTACTCCTGTAGAAATAGGCAGGGCAGCTTTGTTAGGTCATTCAACAATAGGATTTCCCTTATCCCCATTGGTACCTGCGACATTCATTTTGATTGGCCTTGTCGGTGTGGATTTTGGAGACCATCAAAAATTTCTTTTTAAATGGGCGTTTGGGACAACAATCGTCATGACGATAGCAGCCATTACTTTCGGCGTTATCTCATTGTAAAATGTGAGTCTATTAAGCTACAATAAAAAATCTTTGACTGTGAAATTAGTAAGGTGTTTCCTCTCACTAGTGTAATCTATTTACCTATTTATCCTAATCTCTGTTTATTCTTCCATAATAGTGGAAAGTATGTAAGAAGAATATACATAAAAGAGAGAGGGAATGTAGGATGAATTATAAACAAAAACTGATGCTGCCTATGTGTGCTGCCCTTTTACTGTATGGATGTAATTCAGAGGATAATTCAAATGGTGCCGACAAAAATGCTGAAGATGCAAAAACAGTGAGTCAAGATTCGCCAACGGAGGTAGATCCGCAGGTAAAGGCAGAAGTCAAAGATGTAGAGGGGAAAACATTAGGTACTGTCAACTTTTCCGCTGATGAGAATTCTGTAGTGATTGAGACTGCTTTGGAAGGCTTAGAGCCAGGCTATCATGGGTTCCATGTTCACGAAAACGCAGCATGTGACGCGGATGCAAAGGAAGGCCCTTTTACTACAGCAGGAGGCCACTTCAATCCAACTGAAGAAACACACTCCAGTCATGCAGGGGATATGCCCCCTCTTTATGTAAAAGCAGATGGGACTGCAAAATATACGGCAACATTAGATAGCATAACGGTAGACCAACTCAAGAAAGAAGAGTTGGCTGTCATCGTTCATGCAAACCCGGACAATTTTGCTAATATCCCTGACCGATATGGAGCTAATGGAGAAAAGGGACCAGATGAAGATACCTTGAAAACAGGTGATGCAGGTGACAGACAAGCTTGTGGAATTGTTGTAAGTGAAGAGGGGAAATAAGTAATTAGTATGAGCGATTCTTCTAAGGAGGAATCGCTTTTTACATGAAGATAAAACTAAGAGAGATGATAATTAGTAAGAATAGATGCACCCAGACAAAAGATTTAATGATAAGCACAGCCCAAAGGTTCCTTCGCAAGCCAAAGTATAGAGTGGTACAGAAAAGTAATAGACTGATACTTCCACGAAGAATCGGGTAACTTGAATTATTATCCACCAAAAATAGAAAGACATTGACTAACGCTGTTATGATAAATAAAAAGATGTAGGCCTTAAATATCCTTTCTTTTCGTTGAAATTCATGTTGAAATTGGTACATTGGGTTATCCTCCATTTTAATCCTTTTGTTAAAATATAACATACACGTAGTTTACGTTTCCCACTGGATTCTACAAGTCTTCCTGAAACAAGAATCATCCATTAAATCCAAATATGAGTCATCAAGGGAATGAATTCTATCAAATTCTATTGCAAGGTGATTCAATATGAAGTAAATTTTAAGAATATTCAAAATGTAAAATAGCTCGAAAAGATATATTATCTAGCTTTTCTCTATAAAACTCATTATTTTGAGAAACAAATACGAGCATTTGGTTGAATTTTTGAAGTTGAGTATCAGACAAGTTAGTATGTAATCCGGGTTGCTGTTGACTTGCTACCATGAAAAATTCCTCCTTTTTGGTTTTCACTATATTTACAGGGTTAACATTAATTGGTTATAAAATTATGATAATTCTTTCTATAGTTCTAGGATAGTCCTTGATTCCTCTAGATTGAAAAGTCCTAAACAATATTAAAAGTTTATGAAAAGAAGAAAATTGTACTATAACAAAAAAGTCTTTTTTGCTCTTCTTGATTTAAATTATTATTTTTGATTTTTAAAAAGGTTTTTTCTATTTAGATATAGAAGTAAGATTAGATATAGAAGTACAAGAAGTGATTGCATTTTCGGATAGTTAGTTTAGAAGTTTATTGAATGCCAAAGCAGTAGGGGGAATTTCAAGATGTAGATTTACATCTTGAAAAAAATTTCTGAAGATTAAATAGGAGGATAAAAAAACCCGAATAGGGACAATCATCCACTGATTCGGGTCTGCTTGATTATTCAGCCGTAACGGCTTCTTCAATTTGCTGTAGTCTTTCTGCTACTTCTTCTTTAGATAAGTTATGCTCAACTATATAGCGGTTACGCGGATGCACCCGGCATTCGTGAGTACAGCTGCGCATATGTTTGTGTTCGTTTTCTTCACTGCAAAGGATTTTTTTGTTGCACTCAGGGTTAGCGCAATTGACATAGCGTTCACATGGTTCGCCAGAGAAAATATCGCGACCGACAATGACATGTTCTTTTTGATTGATCGGAACAGCAATTCTTTCATCGAATACATACATTTGACCATCCCAAAGGTCGCCTTGAACTTCCGGGTCTTTCCCGTAGGTTGCGATGCCGCCGTGAAGCTGACTAACATCCTCAAAGCCTTCTTTGACAAGCCAGCCGGAGAATTTCTCGCAGCGGATTCCACCTGTGCAATACGTAAGGATTTTTTTACCTTCAAACATCTGCTTGTTTTCTCGCACCCAATCCGGAAGGTCACGGAAATTTGTGATATCTGGCTTGACTGCGCCTCTGAAATGACCTATTTCATATTCGTAGTCATTTCTGGCATCAAGGACGACTGTATTTTCATCTTGCATTTGCTCGAAAAATTCCTTCGGGCTCAAGTAGTTGCCTGTTGTCTGATTAGGATTGATGTCATCTTCCAATCGAAGCGTGACAAGTTCGTTTTTAGGACGAACATGCATTTTTTTGAAGGCATGGCCATCTGCTTCATCTATTTTAAACACGATATCAGCAAAGCGGGAATCGCTTCTCATCATGTCCATATATTGGTTTGTTTGTTCAATCGTACCTGAAACAGTTCCGTTGATTCCTTCTGATGCCACTAGGATTCGGCCTTTTAATTCAAGCTCTTTACAGGCCGCAAGATGCTCGGCTGCGAATTCCTCGTGGTTCTCGATTGGTACATATAAATAGTATAGTAAAACTCTATAGGGCTTTGTTTCCATTTTTGATTTACCACCTATGTTTTATATTTGCAAGATATAAAGGGTGATCATTAAGACACTTTTCTCTTACAGACAATCATTATACCAAGAAAACGTAAAAATGATAAGAGCATGAAGAAAAATGAAAAGGAGTTGTATCGAATGTTCAAAGATTTAGTGGGATATCCTATCATTCAAGCACCGATGGCAGGAGGCGCTTCCACTCCAAAGCTTGCGGCTGCGGTATCTAATGCAGGGGGATTAGGCTTTCTCGCGGCTGGCTATAAGACGGCGGAAGCCATGAAAAAAGAAATAGAGGAGACCCGCCAATTGACGGATCACCCATTTGGGGTGAATGTCTTTGTGCCAAATCAAGAGGTTGTTGACGAAGAGATACTATCTGCCTATCGTGAAAAAATAGAAAAAGAGGCGGAGAGTGTAGGGGTTTTGATTGGGGAAGGAATCAGCGATGATGATGATTGGGTAAATAAATTAGCCGTATTAAAAGAGTTGCGTGCTGCTGTTGTTAGTTTTACGTTTGGATGCCCTAAGACAGATGTAATTAGGGAGCTCCAAAGCGTAGGCTCCATTATTGTCGTAACAGTAACCAACCTTCATGAAGCAAAAACGGCTGCTGGGGCAGGTGCCGATGTTCTATGTGTACAAGGTATTGAAGCAGGGGGGCATCGAGCTAGTTTTGAAAACCGGATAGAAGAAGATTATGGTCTTTTAGTGTTAATACGAATGATTAAAAATGAACTGGAATTACCGATTATTGCGGCAGGCGGGCTGATGCACGGAATGGATATCGCTGCCGTCCTTGCAGCAGGGGCAACATCGGCACAGTTGGGTACTGCTTTTCTTCGCTGTCCCGAGAGTGGTGCAAGTCCCGTTCATAAGGCAGCTCTTAATGATGCGCGTTTTACTCAAACGGCGGTTACTCGAGCCTTCAGCGGACGCCGGGCACGCGGTTTGGTGAATCATTTTTTAACTGAGTATGATAATGATGCACCGGCGGCCTATCCTTATGTTCATCATATGACCAAGCAAATGCGAAAAGCAGCAGGACAAAAAAACAATCCTGAATTGATGGCTTTATGGGCAGGACAGGGATATAAACTGAGTAGGGAACTTCCAGCATCTGAATTGGTATCACTGCTTGTTGAGGAACTAAAAGGAGAGCACTAATGGAGATAAGAAAATTATATCCAGATGAGTTACCTCCCATGCACTTGTTGCTATTAGCCGACCCTTCAAGGGATTTGGTCGATGCATACTTGGAAAAAGGGATGTGCTTTGTAGCTGAAATAGATGAGCAGATAATCGGAGTGTATGTTTTGTTAGAAATAAGACCTGAACTAATAGAGATAGTCAACATCGCAGTGGTAGAACAACTTCACGGAAGAGGGATTGGAAAACAATTAGTCATGCATGCTGTTCACTATGCTAAGTCACAAGGTTACAAAACTATTGAGATTGGTACTGGGAATTCAGGGATAGGGCAGCTTGCCCTTTATCAAAAATGTGGTTTTAGAATCACTGGGGTCGATCGTGATTTTTTTATTATGAACTATCCAGAGGCTATTTATGAAAATGGAATTCAATGCCTGGATATGATTCGTTTATCACAAAGTATTTGAAGGAACCCGGAGACTTTCTAACGATCATCAAATTGGACTGAAAAACTTTACAGACAACAGTGCGGGTTGACGCAGGGATTCAGATGGTTGGAAAACTAGTCGGAATGATTGGCTGGCCTCCATTTCATCGGGTGAAAGACTGCACTTGCTTAGGGGGAAGGAACGTGTTCTTTGGAGATATGATTTATCTTCTTTTTGCTTTACTAATGCCGCTTTTATTTGCGATTGTCGTGTTCATATTCATTCGATCAACTAAAAAGCAAAAGGATTCGTTAACGAAAATCGAGGGAAATCATAAAGAGTCATCTGAAAAATAGTAGCAGGATAAAAAGAGTGTCCATAACAAAAGGCACTCTTTTTATCTATTCTCATCTTTCCAAAAATGCTTCCAACTTTTGCTTCACAATAGGCCATTCGTGCTTGAGAATGCTGTAAATCATGGTATTTCTCACCCGTCCATCTTTCAGTTTTTTCTCCATACGTAATAAGCCTTCTTCAACTGCGCCAAGCCTAATTATGGCCGCTCGTGAATTTATGTTCAATTCGTCAGTCCTAAATTCAACTCGATTCATTCGCAACTTTTCAAAGGCATGCTGTAAAAGGAGGTACTTACATTCTGTGTTAACGGCTGTCCGCCATTTGGTGGGGTGATACCAAGTTGAACCGATTTCTAGCGTCTGATTGTCAAATTGAATATTTCTTAGGCTAGTGCTGCCGATAATCGAATCATTAGCGTGATCGATAACAACAAATGGATAATGCAGTCCTTTTTCCCTTGTTCGAATCCCTTCCTTTACATAGGACACAGCCTCTTCATATGACAAAATCTTTGTGGCGCTCCATTCCCAAATTTCAGATGGCAGGGAAGCAGCATAAAGCGGTTCGATATGATTTTCCATCATTGGGGTGAGGGTCACATGTTTCCCGATTAGCTCAATGTAATCCATATTTTTCCTCCTATTGGTTGATATCTCAATTATAAAAATATTCTGGTCCTGTAATAAGAACCAAAACTGATATAATTTATAGAACCAGTTTTAAGGGAGGTCCAGATGTTTGAAATCACTCTAACTCTAGAAAAAACAAAAAAAGAGCCGTTATATCTTCAGTTGTATGAATATATTAAAGTGGAAATTCAGAATGGACAAATAAATGCTGGAATTAAATTACCTTCTAAACGAAAGCTTGCCGTTCATTTAGGAATAGGCTTGAATACAGTGGATGCAGCTTATCAGCAGTTAATAGCAGAAGGATATGTGGAAAGTCGTTTAAGGAAAGGTTATTACGTAGCTGATTTAGAACGGATACTACCTATAATGGAACAGTTGCCTGTTTCACAGGGAATGATATACCCTCAACGTGAAACGAGCAAGATAGATTTTAACCATGGACGGGTGGACATAGACTCTTTCCCGCATTCCGTGTGGAAAAAATGTTTAAATAATACGTTGTATCATCAGGAAAGAGAATTGTTTATAAGTGGTGATTCTCAAGGGGAAGTTGGTCTCCGAACTGAGATTGCTGCCTATCTTTTTCAATCAAGAGGAGTTCGCTGTGTTCCTGATCAAATCATAATCGGTGCAGGTACACAGTATTTAATCCATCTACTACGGTTACTTCTTGGAAATGAGCGGATCTTTGGGGTGGAAGACCCTTGCTTTCATCGGGTTAGGGAGGTATTGAGGTTGGAGGGAGCCCATATGACATTCATTCCGTTAGATGAAAGTGGAATGAGTGTTGACACTTTGAAAGAGAGTGCTGCGAATGTTGCCTATGTCACACCTTCCCATCAATTTCCTTTCGGCATGATCATGCCGATAACTAGAAGGGTGGAATTATTGAATTGGGCGGAGAAAAACAACGGCTATATTATTGAAGATGATTATGACGGGGAATTCCGTCATGCAGGCAAACCAATTCCTTCCTTACAAGGATTGGACATAAATGGAAGGGTTATCTACTTAGGTACGTTTTCAAAATCGTTGATTCCAACGATTAGAGTGGGCTATATGGTGTTACCAAAGGAGTTAGCTATTATTTATCATGAAAAGTTAAAAGGTTACAAACAGAGCGTTTCTAGAATGATTCAAGAAACGCTCTGTCTTTTTATGAAAAATGGACATTGGGAACGCCATCTGAATAAAATGCGTACGATTTATCGTAAAAAAAATAAGGTGTTACTGAATGCAATTGAAGAGAATTTTAATGATCGTGTAACTGTAATTGGTGAAAAGTCAGGGTTACACGTTCTGTTAAAAGTGAAAAACAGCAGCACTGAGTCAGAGCTCATTCAAACGGCTGCTAGTGTCGGGGTGAAAGTCCATCCAACTTCGGTTTATCATTCAAAGAAGGTAAAAGAGCCGACTATTTTAATTGGGTATGGTGGTTTAACCGAAAGGGAAATCGAAGAAGGAATCCGACTTTTAAAAAAGGCATGGCTTTAGCTCGTTGCTTACTCAAAAGAGGTCAATGGAAAAGGCCATGACTATCACTTCTTTCACAATAATATAAGGCACCAATTCAGTTCCTTATATTATTGAGGATTTTAAGGACCGTCTGGAAAAATAAGTCCTGCTCTTCTTCAGTAATGCCATCCAGGGCTTTTCCTTCAATCTTTTCTGCAATCTTAAGGCATTTTGTATGTACTTCTTTGCCCTTGGGAGTCAGTTCGATTCGCTTTTCCTGTTCATCTTTTCCAGGGACCTGCTTAATCATATTATTCTGTTCCATGCTGTTGACCGAACGTGTGATGATAACACTATCTACATCCAAGTAATTGCAAATATCGGGGATGGTGGAATATCCACAGTTCTTTAAATAATTCAAGATTGTCCACTGATTATGATAAATTTCAAGGGTTGTAATTTGTTCATTCATTTTACTAACTAATGATCTGGATACTTGTAAATATTGATGAAATAATTGAGTAGGGTTCGTCATATGATTCTCCTTTATAATGGTTGACCAATCCATTATATTCTTTAATTCTTAAAAGTCTATTGTAAAGAATCATTCATTTCAGTCAATGTTTTTTTTTGGAAGCGAGGGGAGGGAAGAGAAGTATAATAGTAAAGCCTCCCTAAATCATTTTAAATCAATCAAGAAGCAAATAAAAACTGACAGACGAATCCTTATAAAGAATGGCTTTTTTTATTTTTCCATGTAAATGTATACCGTTATTTTTAGATTGAATTTAGATGGACAATATACTTATTATCAAGACAAAAATAAAATTCGGGTAATAAAAAATGAGAATTGTGAAATGAAATGAAAAAACATGATATCTACATCTTGCCGCCAGAAAAGATAGCTGCCAATTGGGGTGACTTACAACATGATTTCTTAAAGAAAAAACCAGCCTTAGATTGGCTGGTTTTTTCTTTAAAATCTTTCGCTGGTGGAACGTTGTTTAGTTTCCTTTTTATTTCGTTCTTCTTCTCGTTCATATTTAATTTCATCAATTGGTAAATCTTCAATGGGCATGACAACTTGGTCACGCTCTAGCTGCTTTTCTTGATTCTCTTTGAATGCCTTAGATTTATTGTTACGCTCTTCAAGAAACTTTTCTTTATCTTTGTTATCCAATGTCAATCCCTCCTTTTCTTTGTTTCTCTTTTTCCCCTTATTGAGAAAATAAAACGTATAAGCGAAATATATGGGATATTGTCTCATAAATATAAGGAGAAACAAGAAAGTGCTAGGAGGGTTTATTTAGTGAATGTTGCTTTGTTTTTTCGCTGGTTTTGGAGGGGTGTTCTCTTATTAGTTATACTATTTTTAATTCCCTACTCATGGGCATTAATTTTGGCGTTACTAACAGCTATTCTTTTGGATGGATTAGTTCGCCTAATTAGTAAAACATTAAAACTACATCGCCTTTGGGCCGTTTTAATTTCTTTTATTTTGTATGTAGGCGGGCTCATGAGCATCACATATTTTTTGCTTTCAGTTTTAATCAAGAGAGTCATTGTCTATTCGGAGAAATTTCCTGGTTTTATTCGTGAGATGTATCTGACGGCTATTCTGCCGGTTATTAGGCAATGGGAGCAATATTCTCAAACATTGCCGCCAAACCTCATTCAGTCGATTGAAAATACGATGGAAAAAGGGGTCAAAGCGCTTGAAGGGTTTACAAAGGATTTTGTTCAGGATATGGTCCAATTTGTTACACTTGTTCCTGGATTTTTCATTGATTTTTTGATTTATTTAATCGCTTTGTTTTTGATCAGCCTAGAATTACCAAAGCTAAGAAAAAAGGCTTTCCTTTATTTAAAGACGTCCACATATCAAAAAATATCACTAGTTTATCAAGATTTAAGTATGGCAGCAATAGGCTTCATTAAGGCTCAAATCTTGTTAAGTTTATTCACGTTTATCATGGCTTATACGGGACTATGGTTGTTAAATGTGAAATATACGATGTTATTGGCACTACTAATAGTTGTAGTGGACATTCTTCCTATACTGGGGACAGGATCTGTACTTGTTCCTTGGGCCATTATTGTATGGGCACAAGGAAACCATCATCTTGGAATCGGCCTAATTATCTTATTCTTGGTCATAACTATCATAAGAAGAACGATTGAACCTAAGGTCTATTCAGCGAATATGGGATTAACTCCATTGGCCTCGTTAATCAGTCTTTATTTAGGGTTTAAGATGCTTGGTTTTATTGGGCTTTTCCTAGGGCCGGCAGTCCTTATCGTTTATAACACCTTAAAAAAATCAGGTGTTATCAAGCCTAACTTTAAAATTTGAAAGATTGTTAGAGGTTTTTTGCATGATTTCTTAAATTAGACATATCTTTTACCGCTTTTCCTTGTCCGTTACATTGATTGCAGTTCCGTGAAAAAAATTGTAGATAGCGGGTTTTCCCTTTCCCTTTGCAGTGCTGGCAAATGGTTATGAGTTTCATAAGTCCTCACTCCTTCATAAAATATAGCTTCTCTAACAGTATGAAACAATAAAGGTTGAACTATACTTAATGTTGTCAATCAAAATAATAAGCTGGGTTTTCTTATATAATATGTGAGATATTTGTTTGATGTACCTAAATCTAGAGGATAAAGTGTTGAGGGATTAAAATACCCCCCGCTCATTTAGAGCGGGGGGGGCATTTTATCATGAAACAATTTCAGTTTGCGATATTATCGGAAATTCTTTTACTTCGCCCACGACTTTTGCTGGTTTATATATTTCAATATAGCAGATATGGTGGTCTTCCATTTCTTTTATTTTAAAGTGATAGGGACCATAAGTCAGGATATCACCTTGTTTGGCTTCGTAATTCTCAGTAAGAATCCATCCGCCCATGGTATCAATATCTTCATCGTTGATATCCAGTCCCAGTAAATCATTCACTTCACTTACTAATACCTTTGCATCGATAATATAATGATCTTCTTTTAATTTGCGAACATCCGGTACTTCATCCAAATCGAATTCATCTCGAATATCACCAACAATTTCCTCAAGAATATCTTCAACGGTTACCAAACCTGATGTGCCGCCGTATTCATCCATGAGGATAGCCATGTGAATACGTTCTTTTTGCATCTTTAAAAGTAAATCATGAATCGGAATACTGTCAATGACACGGATAATAGGGCGAACATATCTATTTATCGTTGTCGATGCCTGATTACTTTTATCTATCATTTCAGTGAATAGTTCTTTGATATTCACCATTCCAATAACATGATCTTTATCTCCGTCGATGACAGGATAGCGAGTAAAGTTCTCTTCAGTCATTATGGTGAAAAATTGTTGAATCGTATCATCTTTAGATATCGTAGCGATTTCTGTACGTGGAACCATGATTTCTTTTGCAATTCGATCATCGAATTCAAAAATTTTATTCACATATTTAAACTCTGATTGGTTAATTTCGCCACTTTTGTAGCTTTCGGAAACAATGATACGAAGCTCTTCCTCTGTATGAGCCAAATCATGTTCAGAAACTGCTTTTAATCCGAGCATTTTTGTTAGCGTCCTTGCAGAGCCATTTAGTACCCAGATGAAAGGATACATGACTTTATTGAATGCAATTAAAGGTTTAGCAACAAATAAAGTTACCTGCTCTGCTTTTTGAATCGCCAATGTTTTCGGTGCCAGTTCTCCAATAACTACATGTATGAAGGTAATAAAAGAAAAGGCAATCGCAACTGAGAGTGCATGTGAAGCTGATTCAGGAAGGTTTAATTGATTTAAAAGTGGCCGCAAAATGTGTTCAACTGTCGGTTCTCCAAGTACCCCAAGCCCTAAAGCAGTTATAGTAATTCCGAGCTGGCATGTTGATAAATATTCATCGAGGTTGGATGTGACCTGCCTTGCAGAAACAGCATTTGGCTTGCCTTCTTCAATTAGTTGATCGATCCTCGTGCTTCTCACTTTAACAATTGCAAACTCCGTAGCTACAAAAAATGCTGTTAAAGCAATTAAAATGGCAATAAGAACCAAGTTTATTATGTCCAAATAGTCTCCCTTAACTCGCCTCTGAGACGAATAAGGAGTCCACCTCCTACATTTTTAAAATATACAAGTATATTTTTTTTGCTTGCTAAATACTGTCGGGAGTCACTTAACGAGTCGCAAGTTTTAAGAAAAGCTATATGTGTATCAGCTCGAATTCCCGTTTTTAAATGATGAAGAGAATACTAGTGTATGTGATTAGCGATGCGCAGACGGGAAAAAGAAGAATTTCTGCTTGAAGAAGTGCACAAGCTTTTCAAAAGTATGCCCTTGTTCGTCAGGCAAAGCGACGTCCGTCCGTCAAAACGAACATTCTTTAATATCCCATCCAATCACCTCAGTTTAATAAATTTAAATACTTTCATTATAGAAAGAGTTAGTCATTCAGTCAAACAGCTTACGACTCCTTAAATCCGGTATATTCCTTGTAAAGGATCACTTTGATCTACTAATTAGCGATTTTTGACTATTTCCTCTGCTTTATCGCATTTATGATAGAATATTCAGAAAACAAAAGGGCTGTTCTCACAAAAATTGGTTAGTTTCATTATTTTTTAGATTGTATAAACATATTCTATAGAAACTGGACAGGTTTATGCATTTTAAAAGGAGGTGGGGGTCATGAAGATCATAGAAAAAATGACAGCGATTATTGCTGGAAGCATGCTAGTAGGGGTGGGAATCAATTTTTTTCTGATACCTTATCATTTATTAGATGGTGGCATGATAGGAATTGGGCTGATTTTTCATTATTATATAGGGCTTCCAACAGGGCTGGGTGTGATTTTGAGTAGTATTCCATTATATATATATGCATGGTATTTTGAAAAAAAACTATTTGTTAACAGCTTGCATGGCTTACTTTTTTCCTCCTTATGTATCGATATTTTTTCCGAGGCAGTCATTGAATGGAATCTTCCTGTTTATGTTAGTGCAATAATTGGAGGAGGATTGATTGGGCTTGGGATTGGACTCATGCTTCGGTATGGAACATCAACAGGTGGAACGGATATGTTGGCTCAAATCCTTTCAAGAAAGAGCGGGCTAAATGTTGGATTGTTAATTTTCTTTATTGATGGATGTGTTCTTCTTTTCGGACTAAGTGTGGTCGACATTTCTATCTTTATTTATTCATTTTTAACGATTATTGCTGTAGCTCTGCTGACTTCAGTGACCGTAATGCGGACTGCATGATGAAAAATTGTATAAAAATCTGAAATTAGGGAAGGATGGGCAATATGAAAAGGACAGATTTTGGGTCTAATAAATAGTAAAGGAACGTTATAATGAAAAAACTCTATGTGTGTACTGCGTTGTTATTTATGTTAGCCGGCTGTCAAGAGTCTGAAATGCCCGAGGATAAAGAAGTGAATACTGTTATTCCAGAATCAATGGAAGCATCAATCGTCATTAAAGGGAAATTGGTTCCTGGCAAAGAAGTAATCCTTGAAACAACAGTAAAACAAGGAAGTAATTTGGTAAATGAAGCTGGTGAGGTTCTGTTTGAAGTAAGAAAGTCGGGACAGGACAAACGGGAAATGCTGGAGGCGAAGAATACAGGAAGTGGTACATATCAAGTGATGCATACGTTTAATGAACAAGGGAAATTTTATGTGGTTGCCCATGTAACAGCCAAAGGGCTGCATGTGATGCCGGAAAAAGAAGTTGTCGTTACGGATCATGAAAGTGAAGGCGCATCTGCTCATCCAAGTACGGATGTTTCAATTGATTTTCAAAGTAACCCTGTGAAGGCAGGAAGCAGTTCGAACTTTGAAACAACTGTAGAATTGAATGGAAAGCCTTTGACAAATGCAGATGTGAATTTTGAGGTGTGGAAAGAAGGTAGCGAAGAAAGCCATTTCACCAAAGCTAAAGAAGAGGAAAAAGGGAATTACCAAAATAAAGTATCTTTTGTTGAACCCGGCACCTATAAAGTTCAGGTTCATGTTGAAAAAGACGAAGTACACGAACATCGATTGCAAACAATTCAAGTTAATTGACAAGTGTTAACATGACACTGTATGGTTTTTCAATTCAATTCTTTAAATAGGTTTTATATATTCGTTATTTGGGAAGTTAAAGGATAAAGATACAGCAGAAAGGGAGAGTAAGTATGACTAACGAAATAATCAAGAAGTATAAAAATCTCGGGATTCATATTGAAAAAACGAAATCTCGTCAGGAGATTTTCACTAATGTTTATCAAAATGACTCATCCTTACTCACCACAGCTGTTTTTTCTCAATTTCAACAAAAACGGGATCTAAAAGAATATTAATGCAATGAGACCGGAGATAATTCCAACTGGTCTTTTTTTTGTGCTTTCGGGAATGAATTCCTTAATGAAGAAGAGAATACTCCATGCAAAAAATCGAATAGAACGTTATGTGCTGCAATAGGATAGAAGGACAAACATTTTGAAATTAGCCTTAAGGGGAGTCCGATTGCATGATGTCACAGCTTATTATGACGATATTAAATTGGTTTGCAGGAATGGGGTATATAGGTGTTTTATTAGGTTTGATGGTCGAAATCATCCCGAGTGAGCTCGTTCTCGGATACGGAGGCTATTTAGTTGGTCAGGGTAAAATGAACTTTTGGGGGGCTGTCCTTGCAGGTGTAGTAGGAGGGACGATAGCGCAATTATTTCTCTATTGGGCGGGTTATTTCGGAGGACGGCCATTTCTTTTAAAGTATGGGAAATATATTTTAATAAAAGAAAAACATATTGTAATGGCTGAAGAGTGGTTCCATCGTTATGGGGTTGGAGTGGTTTTTACGGCTCGTTTCATCCCGGTCGTCCGCCATGCTATTTCTATCCCTGCAGGAATTGCGAGAATGTCTGTTTGGAAGTTCATCTTTTATACGGTTGCTGCTGTAATACCTTGGACCATTTTATTTCTAACCTTAGGAAGGATTCTCGGGGAGAATTGGCAGCAGATTAGTGAGATTACTTCTCCCTATTTAATTCCTGTAGCTGGTTTTTCCTTTGTTCTTATCATTCTTTATATTATTTGGAAAAAAAAGAGTACACCTCCAATCGTAACGGTCAAGAAAATGGGCCGGTTTTCTGAAAAGTGATCACTATAAAAAACAGCCTCGTAAAATTTACTTTTACGAGGCTGTTTTTTATTCGTTATCCTTGAGGAAGGTCTTCTTCAAGAGGTAGCTGTTCGACCTTTTTTGTCACTTCAATATAACGAATGGCGTGATCTTCCATTTCAATCACCTTAAAGCAAAATCCGTCTTTTTCCATGATGTCGCCAACATTTACATCATAATTCTCCGTTAAAACCCATCCACCGATTGTATCAACATCATCTTCCTCTAAGTGAATGCCGAGTAAATCGTTCACTTCCTTTACAAGAAGTTTAGAGTCTAAAATATAGTGCCCATCCTTAATTTTTCGGATGGATGCGACTTCATCAATGTCGAATTCATCGCGAATTTCACCAACGATTTCCTCAAGGATATCTTCAACCGTGACAAGACCGGAAGTACCGCCGTATTCATCCATCAAGATAGCCATATGAATGCGTTCTTTTTGCATTTTCAGCAGTAAATCATGAATCGGAATATTTTCCATGACCCGAATAATTGGGCGAGTATAATTTTCAATTGCTTTTGAATGGATTTCTCGATTCTTAATAAGATCTGAAAAAACTTCCTTTAAGTTGACTAAGCCGATAACATGGTCTTTATCACCTTCGACAACAGGGTACCTGGTGTATTTTTCTAGTTTAGCCACATCGACGAATTCTTGTACCGTTTCATCTTTTGAGATGGTAAGAATCTCCGTCCTTGGGACCATGATTTCTTTGGCAACACGGTCATCGAAATCAAAAATGTTACTTACATATTTAAATTCTGATTGGTTAATCTCTCCACTTTTATAGCTATCAGAGAGGATGAAACGCAATTCTTCCTCTGTATGGGCAATTTCACTTTCAGAAGCAGGCTTGAAGCCAAGCAATCCGACAACAAAACGAGAAGAATGATTTAATACCCAGATGAAAGGAAAGGCAATCTTATGGAAAAGAATCAATGGTTTGGCGATAGCCAAAGTCACTTGCTCAGCCTTTTGGATGGCAACGGTCTTTGGAGCCAATTCACCCACAACGACATTCAAAAATGTTATCAGTGAAAAGGAAATGACAAAAGCTAGAATGCTTGTGACTTCGCCTGGGAAATTCAAGGCCCCGAATAAAGGTCCTATCAATTTAAGGATGGTGTCCTGTCCAAGCCACCCTAACCCTAGAGCAGTCACGGTAATTCCAAGCTGTGTGGCTGATAGGTATTCATCAAGATCAGATGTAACCTTTTTGGCCGCAATGGCTTTTCTGTTGCCTTCTTCTATCAATTGATCAATTCTTGAGCTTCGCACCCTGATAATTGAAAATTCTGAAGCCACAAAAAAAGCAGTTACAGCGATTAAGATAATTACTATTATAAAACCTAAAATGTCCAAATAGTGTGGGACTTAATTGAATCGTTTGTTATGTCGAACGATTTAATTTTCCCAGTCACCTCCCAAAACCAATAATGAATGAAATGTTGTTATCTTATCAAATGTTAGATGAAAAATAAATATCGTTTTGTCTAGTATGAAAATTTATGATGTTTTTTATTTTCAATCTATAGGGTCATTCACCTCGATTAGTAGTGGAACCTAACTATTAGTATAAGTAACTATACTCGAATCAGTCAAAATTTTTACACTAATGGATCCATGGATATAACGGATATTATACTTTATTTTGTTTTTATTTGTATTGAGAAAGTCGTTAAGAAATCTGTTGAATGGCATGTTAAGGTTCCTTGATGTTTTAAAACAATCTCTTTACAAACGAATAGTCCTAATCCTGTACCCCTTTTTTTAGTTGTAATAAACGGTTCGAAAATATTTGGTTGAACCTCTTCAGGTATCTTAGGGCCATTGTTTGAAATATTTAAGGATAAAATACCGGATGGTGATTCTGAACCGGAAATGTATATGGATGGTGAAGGCATTCCCGCAACCACATCAAGAGCATTTAAAATGATATTTAGTAAAACCTGACGAAATTCCTCTTTAGAACCAGAAATCACGGCATCATCAGCGATATTACAAGTTATGGAAGCATTTACTTCCAAAATGCTAGGATATAAAAATTCAATCACTTCATTTACTAGCTGGGCAATAGAAAATAGATCCGGTTGTGATTCAAAAGTTTCTTTCTTAGAGATATTAAGAAACTGAGTAATCCGATAATTGAGCTGATCTAATTCTTTTGAAATAATATCTAGGTATTTTATCTCAGGCTGTTCTGCTTGTAATAATTGAATAAATCCCATGATGGAAGTAAGTGGATTTCTGAATTCGTGAACAAAGCTTGAGGTCATTTGGCCTAGGAGTGTTAAACGGTCCTTATGGTTAGGGCTTATAAACTGATAACGTGCTTCAAGCTCCTTCGTTTTCAATTCGGTAAAATAGGATAATGCATATTGAATGAGTTTATCGAAGTAAGCGTTAATTTGATGAATTAGATCGGATACTTCTTCTTTAGTTGCCTCAGAATTTAGAACGTGATCAATGATGATGGATCTACCGATAGCCGCAGTGGCACAGAAAATTTCCATATTTAGCTGCTTCTTAACTCGATCAGATGCAATTTTTTCTCCTACGACCTTCAGTACATCTCCTATGTCAGTATCTGATTTTCCAATCTGATCAATTAGCAGGTTAAAAATATTTTCTACTTCTCCTTTAAAATACCCTATATATCCATCCGGTAAATGCAACAGCTCATCATTCCATTTGGAAATGATACTGCCTTTTTGAGAAGATAAAAAGTGAATGGTCATTTCTCGATTAGATACCATTTTGCCCTCCATACTGTAGGAAAATGAATTTTCTTTGAGCTTAAGATTTATGGTTTAGAATAAAATTACAAAATATCAAAATAATTACATTGTGCTTTTATGATAACAGATTACCGTTCTTTAAACATGCATCAATTGGATAAATATTCGGCAATTAAGTAGGAAATCCCTTTTTTTGACACAGTTTTATTACTGTGAGTAGTGGATTATAAAGATAAAAAAGGCATCCGTAAAATTAATGACGGTTACCTTTTTTTGGGGAATGTATATGGTTCGATATGAACAATCACATGTTGAATATTATATTCTTTTAAAAGGTTTTCCTCGATTTTCACCGTAATATCGTGGCTTTGGATGACGGTCAAAAGTGGGTTTACATGAACGGTAGCTTCGAGTAGAATTTCACTACCATGCATACGAGCTTTAATTTCACTCATGTTTTTAACACCTTCTGTTAATAAAATGGTTTGTCCGATTTGTTGTAGTAGCTGCTCGTCAAAACCATCGGTTAAAGAGATAGAAGCATCACGGAAAATATCCCAAGCTGTTTTACAGATGATGATTCCAACTACTAATGCAGCTATTGCATCTAGCCAGAAAATCCCTATCTTAGTACCTAAAATTCCTATAGAAGCACCAATACTGACCAGAGCATCAGACCGATTATCCTGTGCAACTGCATAAATGGAGGCGCTGTTAATTTTTTTGCTTAATGCTAAGTTGTAACGATAAATCCCGTACATAAAAATTGCGGAGAATATAGCAACATAAGCAGTCAGCATATTGGGAACCGTCGTTGAATCTTGATAGAAGAAAGATTTTACAGCACTAAAAATAACCTGCAGGCCAACTGTAATCATAATGAAGGCAGCTACTAACGAGGCTACAGTTTCCGCTCGCAAATGACCATATGAATGATTATCATCAGGTGGTCGCTTAGATATTTTTAATCCAATCAATACGGCTATGGAAGCGATGATGTCGGTTGTGTTATTTAAACCATCTGCCCATAGTCCCTTAGAGTCTCCAAAATAACCAAATGACAATTTAAGAGCAGACAAGAATATGTAAGCGGCAATACTGATATAGGCGCCTTTTTCAGCTGAAATTGAATGTTTATCCATGTCTATTCTCTCCCCAGTGTAAATTAGCCTTAATAAAGATATCAAAACAAACCTTAGTGAGTCTATAGAAAAATTGTCGTATTAATCCATCTAACTTGGTTAATAGCAGATGTATTGAACAAATGTAAAGAAGTTGGTTTAAAGAAAGAATATAGCCATTGTTAGGGATGGAAAGTTATAATAGTATTTGCATTTTCTTGTCTGCTCATTAGATAGAAACTAGTAGTATATTTTAACCGAGGATTAAAAATTAAATACTTCCAGAAGGGGAGCCAAAAAGGCTGAGAGTGAACCTGTAGAGTTCGGACGTTTTTCGGTTCCACTGCGACAAACAGCCAGTGCCATTTATACTGGGACTTATATGCAATTAGTTTTATTTTATCGGTAGTTGTCGCGCTGATGCTTTATTCGGCAGCTTCGAAGGTATTATTGAAAAAAAGCCGGATTCTATATCGAATCCGGCTTTTTTTGACGAATATCCAAACAAAGCCGGCACAAGAATGAGCCGGCTCCTTTTTACTTTGCAATAAATACCGAACAGGGGGCGTTTTTGGCGATGGAACTACTTGTACTGCCAAGAAAGAATTTTTCCAGCCCGCTTTTTGCGCTATTACCGACAACGATGAGGTCAGCCGCAGTTCTTGCTGCATAGTCACATACGCTATCAGGCGCATGTCCTTCCAATATTTCGAATTTTCCCTCAACTCGACATTCACTTAGCAATCTAAGTGTATTACTTTCTGCGTTTTGAACACTATTTTGGACAACAGAATGGGTATCATTTGTCTCTTGATGATCCGTTTGTTCAACCTCCACAACGGGATGTGTTTGGACAGGGTCTACATAAAATCCTGCAGCTGGCACAAATCCCGGGGCGGATGCGTTTCCTATGATACGCTGTTCAACTTTTTCATTTAGGACATGAACAACGGTCAGCTTAGCTTCAGGAAAGGCCTTTTTCAATGTTGCACCATATTCTACTGCCCGTTTACTGTCTTCATTTCCATTAAAAGCGACGACAATATGTTTCAAATCTTTCATTAATATCATCTCTCCCCATTTTTAATGTATTTAAAAGTGTTATACCCACTTTTAAATGGCTTCACGCCTATTGATTGTGTATATTGATCACAAACACATGTAAAGAAGAGTTAGTAAGCATACGCGTACAGGCTAGGGTGAATCTCCAGGCCCTTTCAGTTGAGTAGTCTGTTTTTTATCACTTTATAAATAAAAGGAGTAAGGAAGTGAATTTCAGGAGTAACCCGTTATAAGAAAAAAGAGAAGAGACCATTATGTCTCTGCCTTTTAGTCAAACGACGAGTTTTCTTTTATAAAAAGGGTAAAATATTTTTAATGAAGCATGTCTTAGATGGGAAAATGGGGGTTCAAATGAGAGGGTTAGTGAAAATAGGTCTGATTATTATATTGGCAATGGTAGTTTTTGGTGCCGGTTTACTATTTTATTTCAAGCAAGGTGCAGATATAAGTCTTCTACAAAATCATCTTCAGCAACCGACAGAGATCTATGATCTCGACGGAAATCTTGCCAGTACTATTACGGGCAATAAATCTGAAGGTGTTGCAATAGAGGAAATACCAGATCATATGAAACAAGCGGTTGTATCCATTGAGGATCATCGTTTTTATGAACATCATGGCATTGATTATCAAGGAATTTTGCGTGCCTTAGTTAAAAATGCGAAGGCAGGAAGTATTGTCGAAGGAGGGAGTACGCTTACCCAGCAGCTTGTGAAGATTACGATGCTGGAATCGGAACGAACTCTGAAACGGAAGGTAGAAGAGTTTTTTCTTGCTCAGGAAGTCGAAGATAAGTATACAAAAGATGAAATTCTAGAAATGTATTTGAATCAAGTCTATTTCGGGCATGGGGCATGGGGAATCAAAAAGGCCGCGAATATTTACTTTTCCAAGGAGGTCTCTGAATTGACCGTTGCCGAGGGGGCATTGCTTGCGGGTGTCATTAACCTTCCATCCAAACTTGATCCATACAAAAATTTAGACGGTGCAATGAAACGACGTGATTTAGTTCTTTCAAGAATGGCCGAACATGGGTATTTGACGGATGATGAAGAGGCTGCGGCGAAAAAAGATGAAGTGACTCTTCTTCAGGGTGAGCAAATGACTGATCCATTAAAAGGAAAGTATCCTTATTTTGTCGACCATGTTCTGTCGGAGGCATCCAGTAGGTATGGAATAGAGCTCGAGGAGTTGCTTACAAAGGGCTACAAAATATACACAACACTAGATCAATCCATGCAGCAGGCCACAGAAACCGTTTATGCCAACGATGCCAATTTTCCAGTTGGGACTAGTACAGATGAATTGGTTCAAAGCGGGGCAATCCTCCTTGATCCGAAAACAGGAGGGATCAAGGCTTTAGTCGGCGGCAGAGGTAAACATCAATTCATGGGATATAACCGGGCAACCCAATTGACGAGATCTCCTGGCTCGGCCATTAAACCGCTTGTTGTTTACACGCCAGCAGTTGAGGAGGGTTATGATATCACCACTCCTTTAAAGGATGAAAAAATGAGTTTTGGGGAATATGAGCCAACAAATCTAAGTGGCATTTATAAAGGAGAAGTACCGATGTACGAAGCGATGATGAATTCATTAAACGTACCTACTGTATGGCTATTAAATGAGATTGGTATCGATAAGGGATTGGATTCACTTAAGCGGTTTGGGATTCCATATAAAAAAGGTGACCGAAATCTAACAATTGCTTTAGGGGGCATGGACAAAGGGGTCTCCCCGCTGCAAATGGCAGGAGCCTTTTCCACTTTCGCCAACGATGGAAAACGATTGGAGTCGCATGCCATTATAAAAATAGAAAATATCGAGGGAAAAGAGGTAGGGGCTTGGGAAGAAAAAGCCATCAATGTAACCTCTAAGGGCGTCGTCGACAAAATGAATACAATGCTGCTTGGTACAGTAGAATATGGCACAGCAAAAAATGCAGCTGTTTCCGGTTATGAAGTTGCAGGTAAAACAGGATCCACACAAGTTCCAATCGAAGGAATATCAGGGGTTAAAGATCAATGGTTTATCGGTTATACACCTTCGTTAGTAGGTGCTGTCTGGGCCGGGTATGATAAGACTGATGAAAAACATTATCTGACGACACATAGTAGTGAGGGGAGTGCGATTATTTTTCAAAAAATAATGTCGCAGGCTTTACGAAATCAGGCGTCACAATCTTTTAATACACAAGACATCGGGCCGCTTATAGCGGAACAACAGGCACTTATAGCGGAACAACAAGCAAAAAAAGAAGAGGTGCAAAGAAAGCAATATTGGATTGACAAAGGTAATCAGATTCGGGAAGGATTGAATAAATGGAAAGACTGGAAGGTCCCATGGTGAAAGTCCAAAGGGAGCATGGATTACATGCTCTTTTCTCGTTCATTCAGTCACAATAAAAGACTGTCAGATGTTTGACAGCCTTTCATCATTCTTTAAAAAATAAGATTAGCTATAAAGCCTATAACGACAATTGCGCCGATTACCATTAAAATGGTTCTCATTATATACACCCTCTTCTATACGTAGTTAGAATTTATTAAATGTTAACTGTTTGGTTCGATTGAAAACCGAGTTTATTTGAATCATTCTTTTTGCATATAGTCTGTACTTTTTCGAGCATAGCTTGTACATTCTCGCCTTCAAGTATGACTTTCATAGTTGCACACTCCTGAAGAATGAGTACAAAAGAGACAAATGTAGAGAGTTTCTTGGCTTCGACTAATTTATGGTTGCAGATAAAATAGATATTACCTTTAAATTCTTTTGTAACTTGATATAAGTTCATAATTTGACGCATGGATAATCGTTTATTTGTTTTAATGTCCGAGGAAATTACTTTATTCATGTTGTCTACTCCTTTTGTGTTTTTATACTTTTAGCAAGCATAATCAAAATGTCAGTTTAGCTACAATTTTTTTAAAAAAGAACAACTATCTTTGTCCTTTTATGTAATTGTTAGCGGGTTATGCTGTATATTTACCCGTGTCAATGAATTTAAAACCTATTAGAAAATTTCAACTTATGAAAGGGAGAAGGAACAATGCTTAAACTTATCAAAAATGGAGAGATTTATGGACCGGATTTTATGGGTCAAAAAGATATCCTATTGGTTGGAAAGCAAATTGGTTACATGGAGGATCAGATTGATGTACCTGTTGATTTTGTTGAAATGGAAGTGATTGATGCGGCTGGTAAAATTATTGTTCCAGGTTTTATTGATGCACATGTCCATATCATCGGTGGAGGAGGAGAAGGTGGCTTTAAAACAAGGACTCCTGAAATTCAGTTAACCGATGCAACATTAGCTGGTATAACGACATTAATTGGAGTCATCGGAACTGATGGAACGACAAGAACGATGCCAGGGTTGCTTGCTAAAGCGAGAGCTCTTGAAGAAGAAGGAATTAGCTGTTATGTTCAGACTGGTTCGTATCAAGTACCAGTCAAGACTCTTACAGGGAAAATTGAAGATGATTTAATTTTAGTGGATAAAATTATCGGGGTAGGCGAAATCGCTATTGCCGATCATCGTTCCTCGCAGCCGACTGCAGCGGAATTGGCGAAACTAGCATCACAGGCCCGTAATGGAGGACTTTTGTCCGGGAAAAGCGGTATCGTCAACATTCATGTAGGTGACAGCAAGAATCATGTACGGGTAATCGAAGAAGTCGTGGAGACAACTGAAATACCGATCACACAGTTTTACCCGACGCATATTAACCGCAATCAGCATTTATTCAATGCGGGGATAGAATTTGCAAAAAAAGGCGGCTATATTGATTTTACGACAAGTACCATCAAGAAGTTCCTAGAAGAAGGAGAAGTAAAGGCAAGTACAGCAATAAAACGAGCACTCGATGAAGGCGTTGATATTCGGCAGATCACCCTCACTTCAGATGGACAAGCGAGCCTGCCTGACTTTGATAGCAGCGGAAATCTGCGCGGTTTGAACATTGGTACGTGTATGTCCTTATATGATGCAGTAGTCGATGCGATTCTCGAGGACGGAGTCACAATAGCCGATGCAATCCGTGTTGTGACTGAAAATCCGGCAAATATTTTAAAGCTCGGTAATAAAGGGCGGATCGAGGTAGCTAGAGACGCCGACTTAGTTATAGTTAAAAAAGAAACATTTGAAATTGATACAGTAATCGCAAGGGGACAAATTATGGTAAAAGAGGGAATAGCGGTCGTGAAAGGTACATTTGAAAAATAGGGATCACTCCCGTATCCTCGAAGCGGAAAAGGAAATAAAACTTTCTTTCTGTTCTGTTAGAAATGTTAAGGTAGGGCTCCTTAACATAATGAACTTTGATTTACGGTTGATATGTTCATCCACGGTCTTTAGCAAACTGGGCCACTCGATACTTCACTAAATGATGTTAATTCTTACTTTGTTATCCCTCCTTATCTTAAAGTTGCCTTTGGCGGTGTGGCTGAACTGATTTATCAATCTCTTCGATCAATCAAGTTGAAAATAGTTTTATACAACTAAAGATATAAAAAATACCTCCAAAGTCCCGCAATTCTAACACGGTAAATTTCTTCATTATTGAAATCATTTGTTGCTTCGAGTTCAGATTCTCCTTCCCTAAAACTTACAGTATTGATTGGCCGGATTCTCAAATTAGATGCTCGCAAAAGGTAGGAAAGCGGTTAAGTAAAGAATGGAACAAGTTGTACTTGTTCCATTCTTTCAGTTTGTAGACAAAAGGGGTTCGGAATGTTTTAATTCCGGACCCCTTTTGAAATTCCCTTTGAATTTTGCTCAAGAATAAGAGATTGGGCCTCTACGAGCCCACTTTATTAAGCCATTCTTGGACCTTGCCATGTCCAATTGGCTATCTTCTTTAAATTCATGGCAGCGAAAGTAAGCATCGCCTGCATCGACAATTTTTTAAGTCCCCTTAAAGTAGTCCAACGCATACCATGCTTTTCTTTTGCATCTGCGAATACACGCTCTATTGTTTCTTTACGTTTCGCATATATAGGTTTTACATCCTTGTGATGACGCAGATGATCTGCTTCTTCCATATAATTTTGCCAGATATGGCGTGTCACCACTTTTTGATGGTCTTTGCTTACTGTACACTGTGATAAAAATGAGCATGTCGCACAAGTGTGTTTGGGTGATTTGTACTCGCGATAGCCCTCTTTATTTGTTGTTGAGTACTTTAAAATCTCGCCCGATGGGCAGAGATAACAATCAAAATGTTCATCGTAAACATAGTCATGCTTGCGAAAGAACCCTTCTTTTGTTCGTGGACGTGTATAGGGTAGAGCTGGTGTGATTTCTTTCCCAAAAAGGTAGCTTGTAATGGCTGGTGTTTTGTAAGCTGCATCTGCGGCAACAGCTTCAGGTTTTCCAACTTTCTCAATCACTTGTTCAACAAGAGGCTCTAAGATATGACTATCATGCGTATTTCCCGGTGTTACAATCGTCCCCAGCACAAAACCGTTGCGGTCCGCAGCCGCATGAAATGAATAGGCAAACTGTTTGTTCGTTCATCTTTTACATAGTAGCCACTCTCAGGGTCAGTTGTACTTTCTTTAATTTCTTTGGTTTCTTCTTTATCAAATTTATCCGGTGGAAAAGGCTTCTTTCCATTGTTTTCACGATCTTGATTTATTTCTTCTTGAAGGCGTCCTTGATATGCTCGTGTTTCCTTACGAACGATTTTCTTTTCGAATTTTCGCTTATTCGCACTGGCTTTCACATGTGTTGAATCAACGAATACGTGCTCTGCACTTATTAACTTTCTTTCTGAAGCTGTCATTAAGATACGATAAAAAATCCGTTCAAACAGGTCTGTATCTTTAAAGCGACGCTCATAATTTTTCCCGAACGTTGAGAAGTGAGGTACTTTATCATGGAAACCGTAACCTAAAAACCAACGGTAAGCCATATTCGTTTCAACTTCTTCAATCGTTTTACGCATCGAACGAATACCGAAGGTATATTGAATGAATGTCAATTTAACTAAAATAACTGGATCAATACTTGGGCGCCCTATCTCTGAATACATATCTTTCACCAAGTCATAAATGAAAGTGAAGTCAATGGCCCCCTCAATTTTACGAACCAAATGGTTCGCTGGCACCAGTTGATCCAAAGTAATCATTTCAAGTTGATCTCGCTGAATAGAATTATGTTTCGAAAGCATCGTCATCACCTCAAGTTTTAATACTTCTATATTAAAACAAAAAGGACTGTAGGCAAAAGTGGTTATATCTAATTGTTAAAACAAAGTTGATTGGAACGGAAGGTGCGAGACTCCTGCGGGAAATGCGTGTCCAAGGGAGACCCCACAGGCGCAAAGGCGCCGAGGAGGCTCCCTGACCGCCCGCGGAAAGCGAGTGCCTGGAGTGGAAATCAACGTCGAATTTTTACAACCCCTCAAAAAAACTGTAGACAAACTCGATTTTCATCGAGTTTGTCTACAGTCTGAAAGAATGGAACAAGTTGTACTTGTTCCATTCTTTTTTTTTGTGCACCCGGTATGGATACAATTTATAGGGTACGCGCCCCCGAAACAATCGAAATTAATTTCATCAAGTTGAAGAAATTATAGTAGTTTGATTTGGATTTTTCCATTAATGTTACGAATTTTCAAAATGAAGGTGAAGTATACGATAACACATTCTAAATAAAGGTAATATACAAAAAATTCATTCTATTTAACATATTATTAAAACCCTTGATGTATTATCCTTTTATATAAGCAAATATAGTTTATGAAGAAGCATTTATTTAAAAACATAAAAGACCAAAGAAAATTTTTGGGCTGTTATTTCATGACTGTTCAAATCCTTGGTAAGTTTGCTAATCAAATCTATCTTAAGGGGAGAAATGAAATGGAAAAGACGGAAAACCCAATTTTGAAAGCGTATTCAAAAGAGAATTTACCGGAAATGTATCAGGTATTAGCTCCAAATGGAGAGATAATTGAATCAATTGATGGAAAAATTGATAAATCACTCATGCTTAAGATGTATGAAAGTATGCTATTGCTTAGGATGTTTGACCGTAAATCAGTTAATCTTCAGCGCCAAGGAAGAATGGGGACTTATGCACCCTTCGAGGGGCAGGAGGCATCCCAAATTGGCAGCGCTTTAGCATTATCGGCAGGGGATTGGATGTTTCCCACTTACCGTGATCATGCAGCGGCAATTATTCATGGACAGGAGATGTATCGTGTTTTTCTATACTGGATGGGGCACGTAGAGGGTTCAATCTGTCCGGAAGGAAAACGAACTATGCCTCCTTGTGTTCCTATTGCGACTCAAATGGTTCACGCGGTAGGTACGGCTTGGGCAAGTAAGCTTAAAGGAGAAGAGAATGTAAGCATTGCTTATTTTGGTGATGGTGCTACTTCTGAAGGGGATTTTCATGAGGCACTGAATTTTGCCGGTGTATATAAAACCCCAACAATCTTTTTCTGCCAAAATAATGGCTACGCTATCAGTGTGCCTTTTGAAAAGCAATCTGCTTCTAAGACTATATCTCAGCGTGCTGATGCGTATGATATCCATGGTGTTCGTGTAGATGGAAATGATATCTTTGCAGTTTGGCTGACTGTAAAGGAAGCAGTCGAAAGAGCGCTTAAAGGTGAAGGTCCTACTTTGATTGAAGCTATTACCTTTCGATATGGTGCCCATACTACTGCAGACAATCCAAACATATATCGTAATCAGGAGGATATTTCAACATTCTGGAGGGAAAATCGCGATCCGATTACACGTCTTAAAAAGTTGTTGATAAAAAAGGGATTCTGGAATGAGGAGCAGGAGGAAATGGTGTTAAAACAAATTAGCGAACAGATTGACACTCACCTCCAAAAAGCAGAAGAGTACCCTAAAGCCGATCCGCTCGATATGTTTAACCATGTTTATGCTGAAGAGTCATGGCACATAAATGAACAGCAGCAAGAATTGAAACAAGTCTTAAAGAGGGATGTGAAGAAGTAATGAGCCAACATTTAACTATGATTCAGGCTATTACAGAAGCAATGGACCAAAAGCTTGGTCAGGATGATCGCGTGATGATCTTAGGTCAGGATATTGGAGTAAACGGTGGAGTTTTCCGTTCAACGGAAGGCCTATTTGAGAAGTACGGAAAGGATCGAGTTGTAGATACACCATTAGCTGAGGCTGGAATCATTGGCTCTGCAATTGGTTTAGCTCTTAATGGAATGGTTCCCGTGGTAGAAATTCAATTTCTTGCATTTATTTATCCAGGATTCGAGCAGATTGTTTCCCATGCTGCCCGTATGAGATACCGTACTCGGGGACAATTTGGGGTGCCCCTTGTTATCCGTACACCATATGGTGCTGGAATCAGAGGTCCTGAGCTTCACTCCGAAAGTGTCGAAACCTTCTTTGCCCACACTCCGGGTTTAAAGGTGGTTGCACCTAGTAATCCTTATGACGCAAAAGGACTACTCATTTCTGCCATCGAAGATCCTGATCCGGTAATCTTTTTGGAGCCGACTAAATTGTATCGAGCTTTTAAGGAAGAAGTTCCTAAAGAGATGTATCGAATACCAATTGGTCAAGCAAAAGTGGTTCAGGAGGGAAGCGACTTAACCATTTTTGCATGGGGAGCTATGTTAAGAGAAGCATTGAATGCCGCTAAAAAGATTGAAAATGAAAAAGGTTGGAAGTGTGAAGTAGTCGATCTTCGAACACTATACCCGTTAGATCGGGATACGATCGTAAAATCCATAAAAAAAACAGGTCGCGGATTAGTCGTTCATGAAGCTCATAAGTCATCCGGATTAGGTGCGGAGATTATCTCTATTATTAATGATGAAGCCCTTATTTACCTTAAAGCCCCTATTAAGCGTGTGACAGGATTTGATGTTCCAGTTCCGCAGTTTTCAGTAGAAGATCATTATCTACCTACTGTTGAACGTGTAAAACAAGGAATAATGGAAACGATTTCATTTTAATTAATGAATAAGGGAGAAGGAGGAACAAGCATGGTAGAATTTAAACTTCCTGATGTAGGTGAAGGGATGCATGAAGGAGAAATTATCAAGTGGCTCATTAAAGAAGGAGAATCAGTAACGCAGGACCAACCGATAGTAGAAGTACAAACGGATAAGGTCAATGCGGAATTGACTGCCCCAGCAACGGGCGTGGTCAAGAAAATACTCTTTACTGAAGGGGATATTGTAGAAGTAGGAACCACTATATTTACTATTCAAGAAGAGAACGATATTTCTGTTCCGGAAACATTTGTTATTGAAAAAGAGCCCCCGGTTATGCAACCTGCTGATGTAAAAGTAAATTCAGAGGATATAACAAGTAAACCACATCTTGAGGCAGCTCGTGTGTTGGCTACTCCATATGTACGTCAAATGGCTAGGGAAATGAAGGTTGATATCCAGCAGGTTAAAGGTTCTGGGCCTGCTGGACGAATAATAGAAAGTGATTTGCAACAGTTTATAGAAAATAATCAATTTAAACAGGCCAATGACAATAATAACAACGATAATAATATACTTCAAGATGCAGCTCCTATTGAAACTGTTCAGGAAAAAGTAATGGAAAAAGGGTTAGAAGAGCGGATTCTGCTTAAGGGTATTCGAAAAAAAATCGCTGAACATATGGTAAAGTCAGTTTCGACTATTCCACATGTAACCCATGTAGATGAATTAGAAATGGATAGAATAAAGGAATTAAAAGATCAATTAAAGACGTATTCAGACAACAAGGATATTAAATTGACTTTTTTACCATTCTTCGTTAAGGCTATTGTTATCGCACTAAAGGAGTTTAAAACATTAAATGCTTCAATTGATGAAAAGACAAATGAAATGGTATTGAAAAATTATTATCATATTGGGATTGCCACGAATACGAACGATGGTCTCATTGTTCCTGTTATTAAAAATGCAGATCAGAAAACAATTTTCCAGCTAGCTGATGAAATTAGACAAATGGCAATCCAAGCTCGAGAAGGGAAGTTGAGCTTAGAGCAGATTACTGGTAGTACATTTACCATTAGCAATGTTGGACCAATCGGTGGGTTGCATGCGACTCCAATCATTAACTATCCCGAAGCGGCAATTTTAGCGTTGCATAAAATGGAACCTCGCATGGTTGTTCGCGATTTGGAAGGTGTTATCCGCTTGATGATGAATATGTCGTTATCTTTCGATCATCGTTTAATTGATGGCGTAACAGCGGTACGTTTTACAAATCGGATTAAGGAACTACTGGAAAACCCAATTCTTTTAGTTGTGGAGATGAGATAAATGGTAGTAGGGGAAGTTGCTATAGAAACAGATGTTATCATTATAGGAGGAGGTCCGGGAGGATATGCTGCAGCTATTCGTCTCGGACAGTTAGGGAAATCAGTTGTTCTAATTGAAAAGGATAAGCTGGGTGGTGTTTGCCTCAATCGGGGATGCATACCTTCGAAGGCTCTAATACATACAGCTGATCAATTTCATAGGCTTAACGATTATGAAAAAATGGGAATTCAACTACCTCAAGAGAAAACAGCAGTTGACTTAAATGTATGGCAGGATTGGAAAAAGGGCATCATTTCTCAGTTGAACCAAGGTATATCCCATTTATGTAAAGAAAATGGAGTAACGATGGTGAAAGGTCGAGCAACCTTTTTATCTGATGACCGCATCGGAGTAGAAACCGATGGTGATTTTGAAACCTATAAGTTTGAACATGCAATTATTGCGACAGGGTCTAGACCGTTTATTCCTTCGTTCCTTAATGTAGATGGAAGATATATTTTGGATTCGACAGCATCGTTACAGCTAAAAGAAGTTCCACCTAGCTTGTCGATTATCGGCGGAGGCTATATCGGTATCGAAATGGGTATGGCTTTTGCAAAGTTAGGTACTCAAGTAACAATTATTGAGATGGCTAATCGTATTCTCCCTCAGGTTGCTGACAACTTGGTCAAGGAAGTAATCCGTAATGCTAAGAAGCTTGGGATAAATCTTAAAACATCTACAAGGGTAGAAAAAGCCATTGTGGAAGATGGACAAGTTCACCTTCATGTTTTTTCGGCAAAGCATGGGACAAAAGTGATTGTGAGCGAGAAGACCCTAGTAACAATTGGCAGGATTCCTAACACTCAAGAGATTGGCCTAAATCAGGCTGGCATTGCAGTAGACGAAAAAGACTATATAGCAGTAGACACGGAATGTCGTACTAATGTTCCACATATCTTTGCTATTGGTGACATCACACCTGGTCCAGCTCTTGCTCACCGAGCGTCTAAACAGGGAATAGTGGCAGCAGAAGTAATAGGAGGTTTGCCAAGTGCCATTGATTCCACTTTTGTTCCCTATGTAATCTTCTCAGATCCACAAATTGCAGGGGTGGGCTTCAGCCGTGAAGAAGCGGAACAACAGGGATATAGCGTTAAAACTGGAAAATTCCCATTCAGTGCCAACGGACGGGCGCTTGCAACGAATGAAACAGAGGGATTTGCAGAAGTGATCGTGGATGCTAAAAGCCACATTTTACTTGGAATGCATATGGTTGGCGCTGATGCATCTAACCTTATAGGTGAAGGAGTACTGGCCCTTGAATTGTCAGCTCGTGTAGAAGATATAGCTCTGAGCATGCATCCACATCCAACTTTGACTGAAGGTTGGATGGAAGCGGCGGAAGCAGTTTTGGGGCATGCAATCCACATTGTAAATAAGTAAGATAAATGGAGGAAATTAATTAATTAGGGGTTACTTATAACAATGTAATCCCTAATTAATAGTGTTCTAGTTAATAGATAAAAGATAGAGATAGAGATAGAGATAGAGATAGAGTGAGTTTAATGAGCCCATCTTAACGTTAAAAGTAAATCTAGATCCGTATTAAGTTATTAGTTCAATGACCCTATTTCCATAATCAAACTGAAATACAGCATTTATCCAAGTGAAAATTATCAGCCTGAAGCTATCCTTCTTGTAATATTTACGGTAAACTTTAGCTTGCCGTCTTTTCATGTTTCCACTCCTTTGTCATAACGGTTGATAAGTATTAAACTTATCAAGTCGCCATTCAATAGATGAAACAGAGTGATTAATTTTTTATTCAGAAAATTAACAGAATAAAGGAGGAATAAGTAATGGAATCAAATAATGGGTCTCTACAAAAGAAGTTGTTGCCGCGACATATTAGCATGATGGCAATGGGAGGAGCAATAGGTACTGGGATTTTTAAAGGAAGTTCTGAAACCATATCGTTAGCAGGACCAGGAGTTATCCTTACTTATATTTTTGCAGGATTATTACTTCTTGTGGTCATGGGAGCTATAGCAGAAATGGCAATCGTCTATCCAAATACAAATATGAAGGGTTTTGTTCAGAAAGCGTTTGGTAAACGTAGTTCCTTCATTATAGGCTGGATGTATTGTTTCATGTGGCTGTCCGTATGTGTTATTGAGGTAGTAGTGGCAGGAAGTTTCTTGCAATACTGGCTTCCATCTATTCCACTTTGGATATTAAGTTTAGGCTGTCTCTGCCCTAATCATTGGAATTAACATGATGAATGTTAAAAATTATGGAGAATTTGAATTTTGGTTTGCTGGAATTAAAATTACAATGATTATAGTATTTATTCTCTTAGGAGCTAGTATTTTATTTGGAATTATCCCAAGCGGCGGAACTAATTATCTACAAAACTTTACAGAGCACGGTGGTTTTTTTCCTAATGGCTGGATGTCAATATTTTCAGCTTTGCTAATTGTTATGTTTTCTTACGGCGGTTCAGAATTAATAGGAGTAACAGTAACAGAAGCAAAGGATGCAGAACGTATTTTACCTAAGGTTATAAAAAGCTATATTTGGAGAGTTATATTATTTTTCACCTTACCGATACTTGTAATATGCGGTTTAATTCCTTGGAACGAAATTAGCGACCAGTCAAGTCCGTTTGTACAGGTATTGTCAATGTCAGGCTTTCAGGGATCTGCCCACATAATGAACTTTATTTTAATTACAGCTGTCTTATCTGCAGCTAACTCTGGAATATATGGTTGTACACGGATGTTGCATTCTTTAGCTGCAGAGGGGGAAGCTCCAAAGTCTTTCTCTTATGTATCGAAAAATGGTGTTCCATTATATAGTTTACTACTAAGTGCCGTTGTTTTAATCGCGGGCTCCATGATTACCTACGTTGCACAGGACAAAGCATTTACCTTATTAATGGCGTTTCCGGGTTTTGTGGTATCACTTGTATGGATCAGTATTTGTTTAGCGCAGCTAAAACTTCGCAATTCATATCCTAAAGCTCCGAGCTTTAAATTGTGGGGCTTCCCGTACGTAACATTGTTTACAGTAATTACATTAAGCATCATTTGTGTCATGTTTGTGTTTAGTGAACAGAATCGGGTCAGTATCATTGCTTGTCTTATTGTATTAGTAGGATTAATCGCGATTTCAATCGTTAAATTTAAAAGTGTGGATGAACAGGAAACAATTATAAAAGAAAAGAGAATGGTTAAATAAATCCACGTAAAAGATACGACATGGGCAAAGGGCGTCTATGTCGTATCTTTTATGCTTTATCAATCCTTGATTATTTTGCAACTATATTTCGATCTGTCATGTACTAAGCGTTTTATTGATTACATTTTGTAAGGATTTTATGAACCTCTCATTTTCAAGTGGAGTACCGATGGTCACGCGGATAGTATTTTCATAGCCAAGTAAATGACCAGATCGGATGATGACCCCTTGTTTTAATAGCTCCTCAAAGACGTACCTGCCAGGATGATTTAGTTTGACCATTATAAAGTTGGCATGAGAAGGAAAGAATGTTAATCCCATCTCGCTTAGTTCGTTTTCTAAATATCTTCTTCCTTCCTCATTCTTACGAATACATTGTGCTACAAATGTAGGGTCGTCCAGAGAAGCGAAGGCTGCTGCCTGTGCTAAGCGATTGGTATTAAATGGTTCTTTCACTTTAATTAGCTCTTGTACGATGGAAACGTCCATTAAACCGTATCCGATCCTTAATGCAGCCAATCCATATATCTTTGAAAAAGTACGTAAAATGACTAGATTTGAATGGGTATTTAGAAGTGGCAAGGTTTCTAAAAAGTCTTCATCCTCAACATATTCATAGTATGCTTCATCAACGATTAGTATAATATGTTTCGGCACCTTCTCGATAAAAGATCTTAACTTTTCTTTTTGAACGATCGTTCCTGTTGGATTATTGGGATTACAAACAAAAATCATTCTTGTTTTTTCAGTAATGGCCTCATACATACCCTGTAGGTCATGTACGCCATTAATAAGAGGTATCTTTACAGGTGTGCCACCGTCAATCAATACATTCGTTTCATATCGTGGAAATGTAACGTCAGCCATAATGACTTCATCATTATGTTGAATGTAGGTTCGTGTTAACAAACGTATAACTTCATCAGATCCATTACCTAAGATAATATTATCTTGTTTGATATTTAATTTCCTTGCTAACTTTTCAGCTAATGACGGTGCCATTCCTTCAGGATAAAATGAGGTTTGCTCCATTTCGATAAGCATGGACTCTTTTGCTAGAGGTGAGCAACCATATGGATTCTCATTGGATGCCAATTTAACGATACTTTCAAGTCCTAGTTCGCGTTGTACTTCTTCAATTGGTTTACCGGAAACATATGCGCTTAGGTTTTCAATGTTTTTTCGAACAAGAATTTTTGTGAAAGTCAATGCAAGTTCCTCCCTTTGATAAATTCTGAATTTTCTTTTTCTATTAATGATTTTAATGATAGAATAATAACTGTTAAATTTACATACAAAAAAGAATGTATTTTCTGCTTTCCATACACCATTTTAAAGAAATATAAGCTTATATTCCTTCATTATGAAAGGCGGTTGCTTCATGGATGAAATAGATGTCAGTTTACTAGAACTTTTACAATTAAATGGACGTATCACGATTAGTGAATTATCAAAGAAATTGGCTCTTAGTCGACCTAGTATTTCTGAACGTATGTATCGCTTACAAGAAAAGGGGATTATAGAAGGGTTTAGTGCCAGAGTTTCACCACCGGCAATAGGAAGAGGAGTACTTGTGTTTATTCAAGTAAGTGAACTTAAAGTTTCTGTTCCTGATTTTGAGCAATTAGTCAAAGATGATTTAGACATTATTGAGTGTCATCGCGTAACAGGAACAGTAGGATATTTTTTAAAAGCCGCTTTAGCTGATATGGACAGCATGAGAATTCTTATAGATCGATTAATACCCTATGGACATTTAAATACTTCTATAGTTTTAACATCCCCAGTACCTTCTCGCTCCATTCTTCCAAAGATTAATCAGTTAGAAGATCAAGGTGCAAAATTCTAGATTGAATTTAATCTTCAAAGCTATTAGATACTAAAACTATTTCAGGTCAAACAGTACTTATATTAAATGGTCAGTTGAACAGTTGAAAATACTGATGGTTTAGAACAAAAACGTTTTGGAATTCAACTGCTTAGTATGAATCTTTTACAGAAAGGAACAAGGCAAATGCCTGTTCCTTTTTAACATTATTTTAAATCCATCAAAGCCCCGAAATATTGCTGTGCAGTTGTAAAACAAATGAAGGCTAATAGTTCCGATATCTCTTCATCGCTAAATGTTTCCTTTAACACATCAATGAATGTTTGCTCCGTATTTTCGCGTTTTAGGAGAAATACCTCTGCAAAAGCTACTGCATAGCTTTCTTTAATATCGTCTGGTTTCAATGGACGACCTTTTGCTTGACAGTATGCACATCCGTTACCATATGCAAGAACCCTTCTGACATTTTCCTTTAATTCCTTTGAAAGTTTCCCGTCTGTAGATATACACTCTGAAAGGTCCGACCATTTAAGTAAAATATCCTCCGAATGAAATAGTCGTTGAAACGGACTGGACCCAATAGCTGAATGTTTAATTCTTGTCATGAGCATCTCCCCTTTGAGATAATCATATAATAAACATCTAGGTAAATTAATTGCATTTGTAAAGTATTTAAGAGTAATAATATATAGATGAAAGAAAAAGAAAGGGAATACTAATTATATGAAAATTGATAAAAAAGACCGTAGCATTCTTGATGAATTAACGATAAATAGTCGGGTTTCTATGAGGGAACTGGCAAAGAAAGTGAATTTATCTGCCCCCACTGTTACAGAACGGGTTCGGCAGATGGAGTCTTACGGAATAATAAAAGGGTATGTTGCCGAGATTGATCATAAAAAGATTGGTTTTCCGATTGAATGTATCGTAGAAGCAACAGTGAAAAATGGGGAGTATGACCGATTCAAGAGCTATATTGCCAAGCTTCCGAATGTTGATTTTTGTTTTCGAATTGCCGGACAGGCTTGTTATATGTTGAAAATACATAGTGAAAGTCTCCCAAAAGTGGAAGAGTTCATCAATCAGATAATCCCTTATGCTACAACAGTGACACATGTGATTCTTTCCGAGGTAGAGCGGACTCAGTAATAAGAATATTTTTATCGTTAACGAATTCATTCACTTAAACGACATATAAGTATAAATGTTATGGCTAAGAGAGTGGAGTGAGTCCGTACCACAGTTTAAGTGAGAGACACATAACAATAATCAAGCCAATTAATTTGAAGCATTATACGGTTTTTCTTATGCAACTATCGGGGCAGGATAGTTCAAGAGTACATAAGGAGTTGTTCAACAATTGGGCCAGATTGCGAAGGAAGAATTGCTGACTTTACAAAAGGTAAATTAGTTAAGGATAAATAGTGGTGAACCGAAAAGAAGGCGCTTTTGAGTGGAGCTATTATTTGGAATTTAATGCATAAGATTGGAACCAATGCCCATTTCAAACGTAAGTAATGTAAAAGACTTAAGGTTGGGAGGCATAAGTATGAGGCAGCTTTATATAAAGCAGAAGGTATTCAGTCTTAGTGGGAAATTTACAGTAAAGGATCAGCAGGAGAAGGATATATATTACGTGGAGGGAAGTTTTATGCAAGTTCCAAAGACTTTCTCCATTATGAACAAAGCAAGAGATGAAGTAGCACTCATTACGAAAAAGGTGTTCAGCTTTTTACCAAAGTTTTTGGTTGAGGTGAATGGTCGAGAGGTATTAACAATAAAGAAGGAATTTTCCTTCTTAAAAGCACGATATACAATTGATGCGGCAGGCATTGAAGTACATGGTAATTGGTGGGATATGGATTTTCAAGTTTTACAGCATGGTAAAATCGTAGGTAAAGTGGGCAAGGAGTGGTTCACTTGGGGCGATAGCTACAAGGTTCAAATAATAGATGAAGAGATGGAAACCATTATTATTGCACTCGTTGTTGCAATTGATTGTGTGAAGGCTGATCAAGCAGCTGCATCCTCAGCAGCGTCGATTTAAAGTAGAAATGTAAAATTAAAAGGCTGACAGTTTTTAAAAAATCACTGCTTGAATAGGTGCGATGAACCGTATCATAATAAATGACAAGGCCATTTGGTACCAAGGTTTTATATTCGTTCTTCAGTAATCGGACGCGATTCTTGAATAAGGTTTGCTTTTCTTATAGAACTAACAGGCTGAAGATCGGAGCTGTCTTTAAGGCAGCTTTTTCTTTATGCAACTATAGGGGCAGAATAGCTCTATAAAAATATTGATTATACTTAGATTAAATAAAAAAGTCCGACCAATTAAGGTCGGATTTTCTTATACTATTTTTTTACAAGCTAAGACCTAAAATTACGTGTATCTCGGTTGAACCCGACAAAGGTCTTATTTGTCCTCTGTTTATTGAGATGTAAAAGTGTTCCTGCTTTTTGGACCCCAATTTTCTCCCCCAAAACCTGTTTTACCTTGTAAATTAACAAAGCAAGGCAACACAGTGTATTGAACTCCAGTTGTAGCATTTATGTTAAAAGTAATGATGAACCTTTTTCTTGAATTATCAACAGGCGTAATCTTTGCCATATTTGATGTAAGGCTATTCGTTGGAAGGAGCATCATGTCATCTCTTGCAACAGTAGCAATGTCTGAGGGTCTATCTAAATTATTTCTAATCCAGTAATTCTTAACATTTGTAGCAGATTCCAAATCAGTGGGCTGGTCATAAACTATTTCAATTTGATTAGGAGCGATTTGTCGTGCAACAAGAAGAATAGGATGAGGTACCATTTGAGGGTCACCCATCATTTGCATGTCTCTAGGCATCATTTGCATGTCTCTAGGCATCATTTGCTGTTCCGAATACATTGGAGAAGGCATGCTAGTATATGGCATCATTTGCTGTTCCGAATACATTGGAGAAGGCATGCTAGTATATGGCATCATTTGCTGTTCCGAATACATTGGAGAAGGCATGCTAGTATATGGCATCATCTGCTGTCCCGAATACATTGGAGAAGGCATGCCAGAATAAGGCATCATCTGCTGTCCCGAATACATTGGAGAAGGCATGCCAGAGTAAGACATCATCTGCTGTCCCGAATACATTGGATAAGCCATGTTAGAATATGGCATCATTTATTGTTTGTCTCCTTTATAAAGTAGTCATTTAACCATAGTCATTTTATGAAAGTAAAAATTTATTGTGAAATTTAATGTAAACATTCCCTCTTAAAGAATTTGAACGTATGATAATTTACATTATCATACGTTCAAATTCAAGCGAAAAAGTACCCTTAATTAACTAAACCAGCTAATAGTTTGTCAACATTTATCAATAAAAACTAAAAATATTTCATGCTATACTAAAAATATACATACCAAATAGCCCCCCTACGAACAGCGTTTGGAAAGTTTTGTGATATTTAGTTGCACTTTCAAACTAGTCTAGATCTTGGAAAGTCGAGTTGTTTTGTAATAGTGCATAAATCCATTGTAGAAGCTTATTAGCACATGCTATAACAGCTACTTTATAGGGCTTTCCTTCTTTCCGTTTCTTATCATAGAACTCACGTAATCTCTTATTACGAGGGATGACTTCATCAGTCGTTTTCTTTTTGCGACAATCACGAATGGCACATCGAACAGCCATATATAGGGCATGCCGTAATCTACTCGAACCTCTTTTGGTTATTTTGTTTACGGATCCCTTGAATCTACCAGATTCAAAGATACTAGGATCAATTCCTGCAAATGCTACGAGTTTTTTAGGGTGATTAAACCGATCAATCTCACCAATTTCAGAAATAATCGTTGCCGCGATTTTTTCACCGATACCAGGGATTGATTGGATTATCTTATATTCTTCAATTTCTTTAGCCAAAGCACCTATCTCTTCATCCAACTTTGATAGGTGCTTTTGGTATTCCATAAGCATTTTGATATACATTTCTAAGCTCATTATGTGACTTTGATACAGTGTTGTCTGAAAGGGATTTTTAGCTGCTGCAGCTATAAGTTTCTTTGCCTTTGTATTTGCCCACTTTCTTGAACGACTTGTACATAATTCATCGATTTTATTACCTAATGCTTCTTCATCGACTACCAAAACATCTTTAGATGTAGGAAATTCTAATAAGGTTAGTAAAGTGACAACTGAATATAAGTCCCCAAAAACCCCATGATACTCAGGGAAAACCTGATCAAGAACTGCTTGAAATTGAAGTTTCGTTTGTACATATATACCCGTTACATTTTCGTGTTGTCTTGTAAGATTACGAAGGTTTAAGAGTTGAATTCCTCGTTTTTTATTTGGTTCCAAATCTTCTTTATAATACAGCTCGCAGAGATGGTAAGCATCAATCACATCTGTCTTTACTTTTCGTAGAGATGAGCTCTTTGCTCGATAGGAGACAAGTGGGTTAATGATAATTAGTAAATAACCTCTTTCCTCGAAATACTGAACAACTGGAGTATGATAATGCCCAGTAGACTCTAAAACGACCGGAGGTCGAATTCCTGCTAAGTTTTCTATCTCTCTAAGATATTGGTGTAAGCTCTCTAGCCCTTCAATGGTATGTGCTACTTTAAAACTTCTTTTATAAGGCTTCTTCTTATCCAAGAATGCTTGAACCTGACTTTCACCTTTAGCTACATCCAGACCAACTACTGGATTCATTTTTTATCTCCTCCAAAAACATAATATTTGCCGGTAACCCCTAATCCTTCTTGCAGTATCATAGCTTCGCTTGTTATACGAGATCTTGGTCCCAACCAGCCAAATCATGTTTAAGCAAGTAGGGGGCGAACTGTTTAGTTGACGGGATCTTAAGCCCCACGGGCAGGTACGTTCTACCTCGGCTACCGTTATCATATATCGATATAAAAAATGGTCAACCAGAAATATTTTCTGGCTGACCTTATAATACGAAGGGGCAGGATAGTTGAAGAAGCTTTCTCAATATTTACTGTTTCCCAAAGTTGTTTCTTACAGCTACAATAGTGGTGAAACACACTGAGAAACTGAGAAGGAGCTTATGCTATTTGAATCTTATTAAATATTTTGGAATCCAGTTTATTTTATTTACTGGAATAATCCTAACAGGGTCTTACTCAGATAGTTACATAAGCGATCCATATTTTTACACTGATTTAATAACAATCTTTAACTTAAAAATGGATGGTCTAGAGCATCTTAAAAAGTTTCTGGTCAATACAAAGGTCAATCCAGAGCAGTATATAGTAAATGGATGGAAAATGGAAAATGGAAAGTCCAAGCGTATGTATAAGGACAGTTATAATTCAGATGGTTCTTTTAAACATAGAAAACATAAACCGGTGGGTAGATAATGAATAAAAAATTGATATCAGCATTATTTGAGTATGTAAAAGGAAATATAACTAGTGATAAATTGATGGGAATAGCAAGCGAAACATTAGATATTTATAAAGTGGATAAGGACGGACAATTTTATTATATACTATCAAAATTATTCGATGACCCAGATGATAATATCATTCAAGTTAAGAAAGAGTATGTAATAAATATTCTAAGCAAATATTTAAAACAACAAATAAGCTTAGAAGAATTTCAGTTATGGTTTTGGGATATAGTTGGCCTAAATGTAGATACAGAAGATCCCGATGAAGAGGAGTTGATAGTCTATTTAGTACACACTTTCGACAATCAAGAAATATTTGAAATTGACAATGATATGATTAAAAAGACATTAGAGGTGTTAAACGCTAATTGGGATTCGGTAAAAACCATTAAGGTAGTTAAGGAAATAATATCAAATTAACATGATAAGACTAATGAAAATTATAATTGGGTAAATAAATCCCCTATCCTTTTGAACTGTACCCCAAATGTTAGACACAGTCTAACTTTTGGAGGTGCTTTTTTAATGGTGAAATTATTTAATAAAGAAAAATTACAAGCTGTACAACGAGTTCTTAAGCGACAGGAATCGCTTTCATCCATTGCCTATGATTTGAAAAAAGACGATGGCGATTTGAGGTTGTGGGTAAAACGATAAGAGAGTATTTTTCTGTAGGAGTAATAGTTGAAATGAAAGATCGGAGCTGTCTTTAAGGCAGCTTTTTATTATGGAACTATAGGGGCAGGATAGTTTAAGAAGGAATCCAATTAAGTTTCGTTGAATTAAATACCAATCATATTAACATACCGAGGTGTAACTGGTGGGCAGGAACAAATATGAAGGCAGTTGGATAGAATCAAATTTTATTGAAATTGATTGGATGTTAAGTAAGGAAAACTTAGTTAAACTGTTAAAGAGTGTCGTAAATCGAACAGGTCAATTTACTCATCAACAAATTTGTAATTGGTGTGATAAACATTATACAGATGAGACTGAACTAGATGACGAAAAGTTATACGACGTATTAGAGGATATTTCTGCACAGTGGGATTTATATTTAACAAACACTTACTCACTAAAAGAACTACAACATATGGATTTTTCTAAAGTAAAACTTCCCATCGAATGGTTTGAGAGGTGGTTAGGGGAATTATCTTAATAGATTTTTAATTGGAAGTTTGTGAAGAGTTGTACTTAAAGTAACGGGTGCTTTACTTCAATAAGGAAGGTTGCTTCGGCAGCCTTTTTCTTATTGAACTAAAGGGGCTGAATAGTTGAACAATAATTAATATAAAAGAAATTCTGTCTAGAGGAATACTCTTTAACTGATGCGAATCTATTGTAAGGTAAGCAATAATAAATTCAATCTAGGTTAAATTGGAGGGAATAGAAAATGGATGTAAAGACACTTTTGTTACAACAATGGGCAAGCTGCTTAGATGAAGAAGACTGGTTTCCACCACTTGAAAAAGTGCTAGAGGACATCACTTTTGAACAGGCAATTTGGAAACCAGCTGATGGGGCAATGAATTCCATTTGGGAATTAGTTTGTCATTTACTTTTCTTTGAAAAGAGATATCTGATGCGATTTCTTGGTGAAACAGCGAATGAACCACAGGCAGAAAATAATGACTCTACATTTCGATTACCAACTGAGACGTTAGAAAATTGGAAGGAAACAAAACAAGAATACTTTTATGTTCATCGTGAACTTGGAAAAATACTAGCAAAATCAGAACATGAAGATTTGTATAGACAGATTCCAGGAGATAATTCATTAGTGCTTGAACTGAAGAGTTTAGCAATGCACGACGCATATCATATTGGGCAAATTGTATTCCTTAGTAAAATGCAAGGTGCTTGGGCAGCGAAACGCAGCTTTTAAAAAAGCCTCATTAGCTTTACAGTTATTCCATTATGGGGGCTTTAATGGAATAAGAACGGGAACGTCCAAATCGGACGTTCCCATATTTTATACCTGAAAAACAACAATACTATTTAACAAAGCCTAAGATAAAAAAAAGTTTGTGAAGATTTTCACTTAAACTAACAGGTGCGTTAGTTCTATAAGGGGTCCCGCCAACATTTTAACGAAAATATACGCTAAGCCTCCAACGATTACCGGCTTGGCGTTTTTTATTACTCTAAGGGGTCTGCCACATGCCCATCAAGCTAAGGGCAAATCATTACCCCAAAAGAGAAAAAAACGCTATCCTTTCTGTAATATCATCTTACATATGAATTATTTTTAATTAAATTTAAGAAACTTTCATTTTATTTATAAATGGTTTAATCCTATAATTAGGAATAAGAATATAAGTTTATTTTCAAAAATTACAGTCGTAAGTTGGAGGAGATTTCATGACGGATTTCGCTATACGCCTTGCCACCCCCGAGAACCGCAAAGAGATTTTCAATGTTCACCGTCATTCAGTCCGCAACCTCTGCTCAGAGCAATACACGGAAGAGCAGATCAACATGTGGCTGGATGGGAGGGACCCGGACATGTACCTCCCTGCGATAGAACGCGGGGAGCTTTGGGTCGCAGTGTCGGACAGGACAATCCTTGGTTTCGTCGAAGTGGAGGGTAACGAGGTAACCAAACTCTTTGTCTCCGGAGCGGCAGCGGGTTCAGGAGTCGGTAAAGCCTTGATGGTGAAGGTCATCGGGCACATTCGAAAGAATGGGAAGACACGGATCTACTTAGAAGCCACAACCACGGCACGGGATTTCTATCGCAAATTGGGCTTTGTTGAGACGGGAACAGGCACTTTCTCGCAAGGCGGAGCGGCGGTTTCGTTGGAAATCGTCAAGATGGAACTGGTCTGAATCCGGTGCCGGGCCGACGGTGCAACGAGAATTGCACTCACCAATGACAGTATAAGTAGAAAACCACCAATAGGGTCGCTCTTTAGTAGAATAGCCTCTCGGCATTCGCCGAGGCAGGTGGGGCAAGGATTTCCCTGCACCACCAAATTTGTAATCCTCCCACTTTCGTAGGGGGATTTTTTATTCTACCGCCACCCGAACTGGAAAAAGATTGACTTAGGGCTAGTGATAGCAATAATAGGGGTCCAGACAGCATTTTGGCAAAATTGTACTTTAAGGATATAAATGTTGATATAAAAGGGGTGTTCCATTAACGTTCGTTTATGGTACTGATGCATTTAAACTCAATCCAGGCTAAATATTAGTACCAAAAGGTGTTCCAAAATCAAAGTATCAGTTACACCCTTTATGAAACTATCTTAACGTACGTAAATCACCTATTTTCCACTTTGAAAATTTCTTAGCGTACAAAATTTCCGAAATGTTGGCGGTACCCCTAATAGGGGGTAGCATCAGGAAAATGCGTATTTACAACGATAAGCATTCTGATACAAGTCATATGGACATTATGAACTCTATTTTGTAGGTTTAAGGCAACTTTTTCTTATTGAACTATCGGGGCAGGTTAGCTCAAGAAGGACAAGATAAAGAAGAATAACTTTTGCTATACAGAAAATGAAAAATAGAATACATTTATTCGTATGGTAAATTTCTTGATGAATAATTAATAGGAGGAGATTAATTGGAAATTAGCTTTCCCCATGCTAAATTAAATTCTTTGCCGAATATAAACTTATCTCTGAATGAAATTACGGAAATCAACCTTTTCGATAATAATTTTAGAGGGATTCCAGAAGAAATATATATAATGAACAATTTAAAAGTGTTAAATATCTCTGCTAATGAGCTTGAAAAAATCTCTGCTAATATAAAAAATTTGAAAGAACTTAGAATGATGGACTTAGGACATAATCAGATTGAAATAATTCCATCAGATATAGAATACCTTGTGAATTTGGAGGATTATTTATATCTTCACAATAATAAACTCCAAACAGTCCCCCCGAAATTAAAAGCCTTAAAAAATTAAAATATTTAAATCTAAGCGATAATAAATTGAGTGAATTACCAAGAGAAATTGGTGAATTAACCAACCTGATAGAGTTACGCTTAATGAATAACAAACTTAATAAGATACCTAAGAGCTTTAGCATGTTAAACAATATTAGAGAGCTGCATTTTAAAAATAATCAACTCACTACTCTCCCAGAAATATTTGAAAATTTGACGTTATTACGGGTTTTGGATTTGGAAGAAAATCAATTAAAACAAGTCCCGAATTCACTCAATCAATGTGAAAAGTTAAGACGATTGAATTTGAGAAATAATCAATTGACAACGTTACCCTATGGAATCGGAAAGCTAGTAAATTTATTAGAATTAGATTTAAGGGGTAATCAATTGATTGAATTGCCGGATTCTTTAATGGAAATTGAGGGATTAGAACGTTTAGATTTAAGATGGAATCCTAACTTGAAAATACCGAAATGGTTAGAAAAAGTAGAAGAAAAAGGTTGTATAGTTTATTTATAAGCTAGCTTTCAATAACATATTCAACTCATTGATAATAAATTATGAGGAGTCGGATTGTGGTTGTTACTAACGGGTGCTTTACTTCAATAAGGGAGTTGCTTTGGCAGCTCTTTTTCTTATGGGGCTAAAAGGGCAGGTTAGCTGAAGAAGGTATTAACTGTTTCGATATATAATAATGTATTTAAGTATCTAAATGATAAGGAGAGTTTTACATGGAATTTTTACCGATTGAAGTAGAAAAGCATCGTAAATATGTCATTCCTTTTCGCAGAGATTCCTTTATTGTTAGTTTTGGAACAGATAAAGACTTCGGAACCGAGGAGGATTACCTTACCTGGCTCGAAAATCAAATTGCAAAATATTCAGAAGGTTTTGTAATAGTAGTAGAAAACGGCATACCAATTGGTCAACTGGAGCTTACAATACGGCAGTACGAAGGGAAGGAGATTGGTTATGTAAATCTATATTACCTAATTCCTGAAAAACGTGGGGCTAGTTTAGGTAGGAATTTACATGAGTATGCTTTAAAGTTTTTTCAAAACAAGGGAGTAACTGAGTATCATCTTCGTGTTTCACCAAATAATCTTCAAGCAGTATCGTTTTATCATAAAAATGGATTAAATGTGCTGAAATCCGAATTAGATGGAAAAGTAGTTAGAATGAAAGGGATAGTAGCATTATTAAGTTAACGTGTTTTTACTTAACCCAAGAGCTGATGAACAGCTCCTTTTCTTATTATTGAACTATCGGGGCAGGTTAGTTGAATAAGATATTTATGGACTTAAAACAAATTGAAATAACTGTATTAAGTTTAAAGAAAGTATATAATGTAACAATATTGTATAGAAAGTGAGTGATTTAATATGATAGTCAGCTCTTTACCTACATCTAATAAACTTGAGGTGCGGAAGTTTTAATACTTCAATTAAAATTCTTCCGCATATAATATCGGAGGAAATGAAATGTTTAGTTATTATGGTGCATTAAGTACGGAAGTGTATGATTTTACCAAACCAGTGGGGTATTCAATCGACGGTGATATTGAATATTATCTTGAAAGATTAAAAGGGACTAAAGGGAAGATACTTGAAGCTGCTGTCGGATCAGGCCGATTCTTAATTCCCTTACTTGAAAATGGATTTATTGTTGATGGCATTGACTATTCAACTGAAATGTTAGATTCTTGTCGAAAACGATGCAGAGAAAGAGACTTAAATCCGAAGCTATATGAAGGTAACTTATGTAGTTTTTCTTTGGAATCAAAATATGAAGCTGTCGTTATACCTACAGGCTCCTTTTGCTTGATTGAAAATTTAATGGATGCAAAAGATGCTCTGAAATGCTTTTATAATCATCTAATGCCAGGAGGACGTGTAATAGTTGATTTGGAATTACCAAGCAATTGGCGTACAGGAGAAATTACTACTGCAACCTTTCCTCTTTCTAACGAAGAAGGCATTTCATTAGAAAGCAAGTCAATTGAAATCAACTGGGTTGACCAATATACTTTATCTTATTTAAAATACGAGAAATGGAGAAAAGGTAAGCTGGTAGACACAGAATTACAGAAGTTTGCAATGAGATGGTACGGAATCGAAGAATTCAAACTTATATTAGAAAGCGTTGGTTTTTCTGATATTACTTGTTCTGCTGATTATACTTACAAAAAGCAACCATCAAAAGATAGCCAACTCATTACATTTGAAGCTGTACGAAAATAATATAATCGCACATTTATGAAACTGGATGTTTGCAAAAGAACTGAGCGTTATTTTTCGCTCAGTTCTTTAATTTTATATAAAAAACATTTTTAACTAAACCTGCTAATAGTTTGTGAATAATTACACTTAAACTAACGGGTGCGTTAGCTGAAGATCGGAGCTGTCTTTAAGGCGACTTTTTCTTTATTCGAAGAAGGATTTCCACTTGCTCACGAACAAATATTAGAAAAAGCATTTAAAGGTGATACTGAAGAATTAATATAAGGATCTTACATATAGTAAAATGTGGCATTGCATAAAGTGCAACGTTTATAAGATATCCCTAAGAAAATATTTATGATGTTGAATTGAACCATCAGGTGATACTGGAATTTTAGAGGACATTAAAAGTTAACATCAAATTCCTAGAGAAAACAAATTAATGCTATTGTATATCTCCTAAAGGGCGTGATGACCATATCGAGCATACCACTCGGTTACCTTATTTCTGTGCTTTTTGTCGCTTGGTGCACGTATTTCGTAGTGGCACCGCCCAACTTTTCTCGAATTTTTAATTCTTTAGGTTCTTACTGTGGCGTAATAAATGAGCTACCATTCTTTGCACTTTTCTGGTTGACTGGTTCAACTTCGTTAGCCTTTATTGAAGGCGACGTTCATTCTCCGGTTGGGTGGATGGCTTTTGGAATAACAATTTTGGCAGTGGGAGCACTCTTAGTGATTATCCATCGGGGATTACAAACTTCTCCTGTAGTCAGTCAAGCCATGGATGATAGTCTGGAGAAAAAGTGGCGTACTACTATTAATCCTAAGATTGAGCGCCGATTACACAAGAAATTTAGTTCCACAGCTTTACTCGGTCCATTCTTTAAAAGACGATACGATATAGAGAGGATTGCAAACATCAACTACGGTAATGCAGGTATGAGAAATAAACTAGATGTTTATCGCCATCGTTCTCATCCGACGGACTGCCCCACGTTGGTGCATTTGCACGGTGGAGGATTTGTAGGCGGTAAAAAGAACAGCCAATCTCTCCCTCTTATTTACCAGCTCGCGAGCAAGGGGTGGGTGTGCATCAGTGCGAACTACCGCTTAAGTCCTGACGTAAAATTTCCCGACCACTTGATTGACATTAAGAAAGTGATTGCTTGGGTACGCGAGCACGGGTCCGAGTACGGAGCTGACCCTACGACGATATTTTTAGCTGGCAATTCGGCTGGGGCTCATTTGACTGCTATGGCTGCACTAACTCCAAATTCCCCTACATTCCAGCCGGGTTTTGAGTGTGTGGACACGTCGGTAATTGCCGCCATTTGTCTATACGGCTATTACGGTTATATCGATACAAAACCTGGATTATTCTCATCTCCTATGGCTTACAGTGGAAAAGAAGCACCGCCATTCTTCGTGGCGCATGGTGATCAGGACAGGTTAGTGCCCGTGGAAAATGCCCGACGCTTCGCGGAGCACCTGCGTGATTCCTCATCTAATCCGGTTGTTTATGTCGAACTTCCTGGTGCTGAGCACAATTTTGATTTGTATCACTCCATACGTACCGAAGCAGTCGTGCATGGCATTGAAGCCTTTACCGCTTGGGTTCGGGCCGATAACAAACATAATTCAAATAAAATCTTTTAGGAGTCTGATCACCTATTAGAGACAAGACCAGACTAATAGTGGTTGTTGCAGGGAACGCCTAAGTGTTTTGTTTTCACAACTTAGGAGAATTGTAAAATTAGAGCTGAATACTAATCTTCAGAGGCCATGAATTATCTGTTATTATCAGACAGTTTTTTGATATTTTCCCTTTTATGTCGTAGTTTGGTCAACTCTATAAGAAAGCCACTAATTTGGTGGCTTTTTGTTGCAAAAAAACAGGATGGTAAAGTTAAAAATTACAAAAAAAGTATGATGATGTAAGAATAAAAGGGGGAATTATTTTGTTGGGGAATAAAGTTAAAAAATCAAATGAGAATTTAATCATTGAATGTGGTGTGAGGTTGGAGGTGATTACTTGAGGAAATGGTTTCTTTTTATTAGCCTATTTTTTGTTTTATTCTTTTTATCAGCTTGTTCATCAAATCCTTCTCTGGAACTAGTAGATGCGAATGTTGATATTGTTAAAGATAAAAGTTTAGTTGGTTCAATTGGGATAACTGAAGGAGAAAGAAAGGGGGATGAGCTGATACCGACAGCTTTATTTTATGAATTTACCATTAAAAATACAGGTAATAAAACAGTAGGTAGTATTGGAGAAGCTGATAAAGGAATTGAACTTAAGATTGAGCCCAAAGACAAATTAAAATCGGTGTCAGAAGATGTAATAGGCTTCAATATTTATAATCCTGAAGATTATAACGAGAGTGGTGTAGGGTTCGGTCAATCTTTTCTATCAGTTCTTAAGTCTGACGAAAAGGGTAAGTATACTTTTAACTACGATTTAGGTGTAAGCGAAGAAAATTCCCAGGTTCCACTACTTGTACCTTCAAAAGAAAAATTAGATGAACTTAAAGAGTGTGCATTTAATGCTTTTTTAGTTGTAACAATAGGAAATCAAGAAATAGCAAGATTTGACTTGAATAAACTTAAAAACTAACTTTCATTTTAAATTTATTTGTTGAACTAACAGGTGCGTTAGCTGAAGATCGGGAGCTGTCTTTAAGGCAGCTTTTTCTTTATGCAACTAAAGGGGCAGGTTAATTGAATAAACAGGAATTGTTTTACGGGTTATAGAAAGTCATATCAGGGAGGAATATATAGATGTCAAACCATGAAAACGAAGAAATGCTAACAGGAGGGAATGTTTCTAATGTTTATCGTTCGGGAAATACTGTGCGACGAGAATTAAAGACAGATAGTCCCAAAATTCATAAGCTATTAAAGCATTTGGAGAACAAAGGTTTCAGTTATGCACCAAAGTTGTTAGGTATTGATGAAAAAGGAAGAGAGATATTATCATATATTGAAGGAGAAGCTGGTAATTATCCTTTAAAAGAATACATGTGGTCTGAGGATGTATTAATAGAAATAGCGAAAATGCTCCGTCTTTATCATGATTCTGTCAGTGATTTTTCATTTGATGATAGCTGGCAATCGATAGATAACACCCCCAACAATTTGAGGTACTATGCCATAATGATTTTGCAATATACAACATTATTTTTAATCATAAAAGACCAATAGGTATTATTGATTTTGATGTTGCTGGACCTGGTCCAAGACTTTGGGACATAGCTTATACTCTTTATAATTGCGTCCCCTTAAGTAGATTTTATCTTTCTGAAACAGGTGAGAAAGTTTATTATAATTTATTACAGCATGCTAACCGTATAAAACAAAGAGTTAGAATGTTTTTTGAATCTTACGGTGAGGGAATAGAAGAAGATTATTTGGAAATGGTATTGCTACGATTAGAAGGGTTATGTAAAACAATTACAAGAAAAGCCAGTGAAGGTGACATTGCTTTTCAAAAGATGATAGATGAAGGGCATCTTGAACATTATCAAAACGATATTAAATTCATTCGAGAGCATGGAAAAGAGTGGATTTAAGGGCAGGCTTTTGTTGAACTAACGGGTGCGTTAGCTGAAGATCGGAGCTGTCTTAAGGCAGCTTTTTCTTTATGCAACTAACAGGGCAGGATAGTTCAAGAAGGTATTAGTAAATCTTTTGACGAAAATATAAAGAGCTTAGTAAGAAGTGCTTAAATACTATCTGATATTTAATAAAAAACAGGAAAAAACTAACTGCTAATAACTTTAGGGGGAAAAATATTGAAACAAACATTACTGATAATCGATGCTCAACAGGAATTAATAGAAGGTAATAAAGAAGAACAAGGAGTCTTTGAGAAAGAAAAAATCGTTAATAACATTAATACTGTAATTGAAAAAGCGATAAATGAAAGTATCTCCGTTGTTTTTATAAGAGATTTAGATGTTTCAAATGGAGAAGGACCTGGATTCCAGATACACAGGGATATTAGAGTACCATCAACTGCTATTATATTTGATAAAGCTGCCACAAATTCGTTTTATGGCACTCCATTACACGAACATTTAAGTAAAAACAATGTAGACCATATTGTAATAATGGGATGTAAGACGGAACATTGTATTGATACAGCTGTCAGAACAGCAACAATCAATCATTTTGATGTAACATTAGTTGGTGATGGACATTCTACTTCTGATTCCAAAAACTTATCTGCAAAACAAATAATCCTTCATCATAATGAAACCCTTCACGGTCACTATAATGTAGACAATTTTTCACTTGTTAGAAATACTAATGAAGAATTGTTTAAACCTGTTCACAATAATTACCGATAATAATCATCTTCAACTAAAGGGTGCTTTACTTCATTATCAGGAGCTGATCAGCAGCTCCTTTTCTTATGCAACTATAGGGGCAGGTTAGTCGAATTATATGTTATGATGGAAAAAATGGCTTTTTTTAGGGGGGTTAAAATGGTTACATGCTATTTGAAATATGTTATTGACCCATATAAATTAAATGAGTTCGAGGAATACGGTAAGATGTGGATTCGATTAGTTAATAAATTTGGCGGTACACATCAGGGTTATTTTCTTCCACATGAGGGTGCTAATAATATTGCTTATGCATTATTCACTTTCCCAAGTTTAGCAGCATATGAAGAGTACCGAGTAAAAATGGCATTGGATGCAGAATGTCAAGAAGCATATAATTTTGCAGAAGAGACTAAATGTATTTTAAGTTATGAGAGAAGCTTTATGCGTCCTATATTCGAATGAACATACATTAAAGTTGAAAAATAATCTATACATACCTTGTTAAGCTAACAGGTGCTTTACTTCAATAAGGGAGGTTGCTGCGGCAACCTTTTTCTTACGGAACTAACGGGGCAGGTTTAATTAATAAGAAAGATATTTTACTATGTCTATTAAATTTATATAAAATTTTTAGTATATTTCAAATGGAAGGGGAATATTTATGAAAACTATTGGTCTTATTGGTGGAATGAGTTGGGAGTCATCGTTAGAATATTATCGTATTATTAACGAAGAAGTGAAAACCAAATTGGGAGGATTGCATTCAGCCAAGTGCATTTTATATAGCGTAGATTTTGAAGAGATCGAACGCTATCAAGCTGAAGGCGATTGGGAAAATTCTGGTAAACTATTAGGGGATGTTGCTCAGTCTTTGGAAAAGGCTGGTGCAGAAATTATTGTAATTTGTACAAATACGATGCATAAAGTGATTAGATATATTGAAGAAAAAGTTAGCATACCTATTTTACACATTGCTGATTCAACAGCAAATCAAATTCAAAAGTCCGAAATAAGTACGGTTGGTTTACTTGGTACTAAATATACGATGGAGCAAGACTTTTATAAAACACGAATAGAGTTTAATGGTATTAAGGTTTTGATACCAAATGATGAGGATAGAAAAGTTATAAATAAAGTAATTTATGAAGAGTTATGTTTAGGGAAAATTCAACAATCATCAAGGGATTATTACAAAAAGGTTATCAAGAGTTTAGTTGATGATGGAGCTGAAGGAATAATATTAGGTTGCACAGAAATTGGATTATTAGTAAAACCTGAGGATTCAGAAGTGCCATTATTTGATACAACAGAAATACATGCTATTGAATCTGTTAATATGGCATTAGAAAAATAATTTGATTAGACACTGTACTTCAATTCTAGGTAAATCTCTTTTTCCTTATTCATCTAACAGGTGCTTTACTTCAATACCAGGAGCTGAAAAGCGACTCCTTTTCTTATGGAACAAACGGGTCAGGTTAGTTGAAGAAGAAAAGTGTTAATAATTTATTTTTCTATAATGGTTCAAACTACTATCATGCAACCATACAGTTGCTTATACTCGATATATGAATTGGGACAAAGACTCTATATTCAAAGCACTTGGAGACTCGACTCGACGGCTAATATTAGACGAACTTTCTGAACGTAACGAGCAGACGTTGTATGAACTTACGGTACGTCTTATTACGAAGCACGACCTTTCCATTACGCGACAGGCGATAGCTAAACATCTTTCTGTACTGGAAGATGCAGGGCTCGTAAAATCAAAAAGAGAGGGAAAATATCGAGTAGTTATATTTAACAACGAACCACTTAAAAATTTGCTAAAAGGATGGATAGAGTAAGTTATTTTAAAAACTTCTGACGAATGTAGGGGTTTTTCTGCTTGGAGCCATTGTTTGCAGAGCACTAACGTGGTAAATATCAAAGGAGGCAAAACATTATGAAAATCATTGTTACCAGTATATTCGTACAAGACCAAGACAGGGCACTGGAATTTTATTCAGAAAAGCTGGGATTTGTAAAAAAGCATGACGTTCCCATGGGGAAATTCAGGTGGATTACGCTTGTTTCTCCCGATGATCATGACGGTACCGAGCTTTTACTCGAACCGGATGAGCATCCTGCCGCAAAGGAGTATCAAAAGAAGATATTTGCCGAAGGCATCCCAGCAACAATGTTTGGCGTTGCAGATATTCATAAAGAGTACAAACGATTATTGGAAAACGGCGTGAAGTTTACTATGGAGCCGACAAAAATGGGCGAAGTCACAATAGCTGTCTTCGACGATACATGCGGCAACCTTATTCAGATATTACAGAAGTAACTTTATGTAGAAATAGATGTAACCTAGTTCTAAACGGCTTTATTGTTATGTTTTAAGTTGGGTGAAGTGTTTTTATCAATAATTAAACAACTTTATGTTAACCCTGTCCTAATTTTAGGACGGGGTTATACATGTTTAAGGTTTAATGATAAATGACATTGTTGTAATTCTCCAATAGATATGTAATATTGTGAATAAGTTCAATTAAACTAACGAAGAGCGATTCTTTAATAAGGATCGCTTTTCTTATTGAACAAACGGGGCAGGATAGTTCAAGAGTGCATATTGATTTGTTCAACAATTGGTCCATATTCTTGAATAACTAATTGTGGAAATAATGGCAATTTGAGATGATTGTTATTAAGTTAAGGCAGTTTAATAACATCAGTAACTTTATTCAGAAATAAATGCTGTAAATAATGAAAATATAAAAAAACTTGGCGGGAGAAACAATATCTAAATGATTAAAGGGAGGAAGAAACTATGTCCAATAACGTAAGACCAAGAAGAATAATTTTAGATTTAGCAATTACTTTAGATGGTTTTATTGAAGGGGAAAATGGGGAAGTTGATTGGTGCATCATGGACTCTGAGATGGGGTTTATTAATTTCTTAAATCAAATTGATACTATTTTATATGGAAGAAAAAGCTACGATTTATGGGGACAATTTACTCCAGAAATTGAAGATATTGATACTGAAAAAGAAATTTGGGAATTAGTTCATAGTAAGGAAAAATATGTGTTTTCCAGAACGCAAAAAGGGACTGATAATAAAGCAATATTCATAAATGATAATATTCTTAAAGAAGTAAATAAATTAAAGAATAAGCCTGGTAAAGACATCTGGTTATATGGTGGAGCAAGTCTTATTACAACTTTTATCAATTTAGGGCTTGTTGATGAATTTAGATTATCTGTTCACCCTGTTATTTTGGGAGAAGGAAAACCGTTGTTTATTGATATAAAACAGAGGTTGAATTTAAAAATGGTTAATACAAGAACGTTCTCCTCTGGCGTTGTGCAACTAATCTATCATTTGAATGGGAATTAATAATATTGCACATTCCAAAGATAAAATACAATATAGGTAATACTCGATAGTAATTGTCACTACTTCAACAATCGGGCGCGATTCTTGAATAAGGTTCGCTTTTCTTATAGAACTAACAGGTGCTTTATTTCAATAAGGAAGGTTGCTGAGGCAGCCTTTTTCTTATGGCACTAACGGGGCAGGATAATTCATTAAGGAATGGTATAATGAAGGAAATTAACGAGGTGCAAAAATGCTTTTAAACGACTTTGTGAATGAGAATTTCCCAAACTTAGAACTTAGACCACCCTTGTTTTATAGTTGGAAAATCGGTATCCGTTTTGAGTTAGGTGTGGACTATGATAGTGAATATGCTTATGAAAATAGCCCATATCTACATCGAGTATATAAAAGGGCTATCACTTTATTTAAGTTCTTGCATTCTCATAACGATGATATTTATATCGTAGTTGACGTAAACGATTATGCAGATGGTTTTAAACATAAATCAAAAACTTTTTCGCGTTATATTAAAGAGAAATCGGTCCTATATGGGTTAAACCAAAAAACAATTCCTTATATTTTTCCTGACGATGATGAAGAAGGAAAATATAAAACTCATAGATTTACTTTAAAATGTAAAACTTCTGACTTCAAATACATTCCAATGTTAAAAGCAATCTGCAATCAGGATATGGGTATAAGACCAAGTATTTATAATAGCGTCTATTTTATAAACATCAACAGGAAAACTATATTTCACGTTTATGATGACAGGGGTTGTGATTTATTGGCAACCACGTCTGAAACAATAAGAGAGGTTTATGACAAATACAACGATTGGATATTAGATTACGACAGAAATGAAATAGACGAGATATTCAAATAAAGGATGTCTTCTTGTTGAACTTACGGGTGCTTTAGCTGAAAATCGGTGCTATTGGTAATTATATATGCTTACGATGCTGTTTAAGGAGTGAGATAAAATATTAAATTTACCAAACTTTTCAGAAGTGAAGATATTAAAACTATCTGTTCATGCATTGTTACTAGGTGTTTTATTAACTTTAGTTAGTTTAATTGTTAATGATGTTATTTCAATTGTTTTTCATGAAAGAATTACATTGAATTTATTTTTTATTAATTTAATTATGTTTTTTTGGGTTTTGTGGGCAATGCAAAATACAAAATATCAAAAATAATGAACTTGAGTTTAGTTAAATAAAGTATTTTTTATTCAGCTAACGGGTGCTTTAGCTTAGGATCGGAGCTGTCTTTAAAAGGCAGCTTTTTCTTTATGCAACTATCGGGGCAGGTTTGTTCAATAAAGCAGTGTATTGAAGCAAAGTGTTAAAATATATATTAGAAAATTAAGAGGTGGTATGGTGTGAAGAGAGTAGATGTTGTATATGCGTTAATTTATGACGAAATAACATAAAAAGTATTAATGGTTAATAATCAGCATTCAACTTGGTCACTACCGGGTGGGGCAGTTGAAATAGGAGAAACCTTAGAACAAGCTGTTATTCGGGAAACAAGAGAAGAAACAGGTTTAGTAATTGAAGTAGGAAGTATTATTGCGGTTAATGAGGTATTTTTTTCAAAACAGGGACATCACGGTTTAATGATTACATTTGGAACAAAAGTTATTGACGGAGAAATTACAATTGAAGACAAGAATGAAATTGCTGAGATTAAATGGGTGGACATAAATACTGCTAATAACTTAATGCCATACCATAGAGAAGGAGTAGAAAGATTACTAAAATCCTCGTCACCTTACACTTTTCAGGGTGAATGTTAATAAACAAATTTATAACATAGAATCTTAATCAACTAACAGTTGCGTTAGCTGAAGATCAGAGCTGTCTTTAAGGCAGCTTTTCTTTATGCAACTATCAGGGCAGATTAATTGAAGAAACCGACCAATAAAGGTCGGCTTTTTTCATACTATTTTAGCAGCAACCTCCGTAACCGCCCCCGTAACCATAGCCACCGCCGCCGTATCCACCAACAAAGCTAGCTCCAACAATGATTAAAAGTATAAACAAAACGACTATAAAGGCGAAACCTCCACCAAATCCAAAACCGTCGTCACATCTTGATTCACAACCTGACATACAGACATCTCCTTATTTGTTTTTAAGGAGGAAATTAATTAAATGGGTTATATCACCTTATGCTCTAATCAGGAAAATGACACAAGTTTATTGGATAAAATGTTGGGGGTACCTCTTATTGAATGTAAGCCGCACGGCATATAAACTGTGAGTCACTTTTTCTTGAAAGACAAAACTTAGGTTTTTTTTATCGAAGTGGTTTTATTGCAAATGTGCTTAGCTATTGCTTGTGCTATGGTGGTAACGTCAATAAAGGTAATTGGTATCCTAACTTTTTACGGAGTAATGATATACCTATTTAATTAGACGGGAAAACAAGAAGAATACCCTTTTATAGGGTCTTTTTTAGTTCTTTTCTTTATGGGCTATAGGGCAAGATAGAAGGACCATATATAGGACGTAAATAAAATACCCTTTTTCCGTACCTCCTAATACTCGCACCTTCATATGACCCACCCTAGGGCCTGCACAACTGCACTACGCGTAACGGCATACGGCATACAGCAAGACTACTTATCATAGGAGGTATGGACAAGGGTTAAGATATGATATGGTCACATACTCCAATCAGTGCACCTATCTCCACAAAGATATTGACCATCACATACCATCGCACTCAATCCACGTACAATGTAGGAGACGACTTTACGTATAATGAGAAAAAATGAAAAAATTCAATGAAATCAAGGGTTTAAATGTACGATAATATCTAAAATCATACTTTCAATAATATCCTCAAAAACGCCCTTGTTCCACTAACATGGCAGGAGAGAAGTTGATCCGGCATTATCAAAGCTGTTTCAGCGTGGTTTTATTGCCGTTGCGGAGTTTATTTCTGGATCTAGTTAAATACCCAAGAATTCACACGAAGCCTAACATATTATTTATTATTGTGTTTATAAAATAGAGGAGGAATTATGTTGTACACTGAATTACAATACCAATGGAATCAACCTCAACAAATAGAAAATGATGAAAGAATTATATTTGGAGGATTTGGCCCCGGAATGGGAATGGGAATGGGAATGGGATTTGGCCCCGGCATGGGAATGGGCCCTGGAATGGGAATGGGCCCTGGAATGGGAATCGGCCCTGGAATGGGATTTGGCCCTGGGATGGGATTTGGCCCTGGAATGGGAATGGGCCCCGGCATGGGATTCGGCCCTGGAATGGGATTCGGCCCTGGAACGGGATTTGGCCCTGGAACGGGAATGGGCCCCGGCATGGGATTCGGCCCTGGAATGGGATTCGGCCCTGGAACGGGATTTGGCCCCGGCATGGGATTTGGTCCTGGAATGGGATTTTGAGGATTTGGTTTCCCGGCATGGGTATGGGTAATTGAGAAAGTCAGTTAACATTAAATTAACGAATTATATCTAGATGATGTTGTCCAAAAGAAAACTTTTGGGTAGCGTTTATGCTTTAATTTTTTTATCTAGCTTATTAAGCTAACGAGTGGCGTTGGTTCAAGAAGAAGACCAACTCAAAGAGAAATATGTTTTAGCGTTTATTTTTATGATTGTAATTCGAGTGGAAAATAACGAAAAACCCGCAATGTATTTACAGAAAAACATTATAGATTTTGCTAGTTTAATTCAAGCAGAAATCCATTTTGATTTATATATATTTAGTTAAAAGTGAGCATTTATGATTTTTCAGCAAGAGCGTATTAATGGTTAGGAAGTTTCTTTAGGGCAATTTAAAGGTGAGGGACCTTATTATCAATGATATTGAGAAACTTCTATAACTGTAAATTGAATATAATATTTTACGCTTGGATTTTATTCCAGGCGTTTTATTGTTCATTAAATAGCTGTGTAGTGAAAGAATGATTTAAGCGGAATGTGCTATAGCCAGTTTAAATAGTATAAGCAAATAGAATAATGGGTAGAGGTAATACAAATGAACAATTATTTGTATTACAAAAGATGGGGTGTCGTTATGGAGGAAAATAAAAAACTGAAATCCGAGCTAGGCAGTAGGGCAGTAGATGTTATTGAAAATGTAGCAGGAACATTTCCTGGGTATCGGCGCGCGCATGCAAAGGGGAATGGCTATGAGGGGGTTTTTACCCCTAACGGAAAAGCGGCTCCAATAACGGTGGCAGCGCACCTTCAGAATGAAGCAGTGCCGGTAACTATTCGTTTTTCAAACAGCTCCCCAATCCCCAGTCATCCTGATGCACTTTCACCTGTAAAGGGAATGGCTGTCAAGTTTCAATTGCCGGACGGAGAGGTGACAGATCTTATCACTGTGACCATTCCGCTATTTTTTGCAAAAACACCGGAAGCGTTTGTTGATATTGTCGACTTTTTCAAATCTGCAAAAGATGGTTTTCCAAACCTAAAAGAGCTTGCAACAATATTTATAAAATACCCAGAATGCAAAGCGAGTCTTCAAATGCTAAAAGAAATGCGGTCACCTGCCAGTTTTTCAACGTGTCAGTACTATTCTATTCATGCATTCTATTTCATTAACGCGGATGGAAGACGTCAGGCCATCAAGTATCAGTGGGAACCAGATGCCGGTCTGAGTATGCTGGCAAAAGAGGAAGTAGCCATGCTTTCGTCAGATTATTTGAATGAAGATATGAAAGAGAGGCTCCAACAAGGTCCAATAGGCTTTAAATTGAACATCCAATTAGGAGGAGAAAATGATCCAACTGATGATCCAACCGTGGTTTGGTCGGAAGATAAACAGGTAATCACGGTCGGGCATTTATCCATTACAAAAAAATTGGATTCTTTTGCAGATAATTTACTGTTTGATCCAACTAATATCACCGCTGGAATTGAGTGCTCGGAAGATCCGATCTTACATTTTCGCCATAGAGTATATGCCGTTTCATATGATCGTCGCACACATAACCAATGAATGAATTCATGAAAAAGAGAAAATCCTTACTAATGGGATTTTCTCTTTTTTTCGTGAGTCTACATTTTCCCTGATCTAAAAATAGTATAAAGCATTAGTAAGAACATCAGGGTTGCAACGACAAATCCGATTTCAATAACTGGTATTTTCCAAAGAAGAAGAGTTTCCCCTCCTATTGCTGAGCCGATAATGAGGCCGACCATGATTATGCTAAAGGCAAGCAAGATAATACTGAAAGACAACCGGTTCGAGATTTGATCAAGTTTATGTAAAAATACCTGAAGCTCGGGGATATTGATATCTAATCGCAATTTTCCTTTTTTAATAATACCGGTTACTTCTCTAATATCCTTCGGAAGTTCGGCCATGGCTTCTGCAGTCTCGACAAATTGATTCCAAGTGTTCTTAGCGATGTTCTTTGGATTATAGCGTTCTTTTAACAACCTTTCTCCAAAAGGTTCAGCAGCCTTCATAATACTGAAATGAGGATCTAATTCCTCGATAATGGCTTCCATAGTAAGCAGAGCCTTACCTAGCATCGTAAATTCGGGAGGGATTTGGACATGGTGCTGATTAGCAACTGTAAAAAGGTCATTGACCGCTCCGCCTAAGCTAATCTGACTCAATGGGATGTCATAATATTTAATTCGCAATTCATCAATATCATATCTTAACGCAATCATATCGGTTTCGTCTGTAAGAAGGCCCATATCGGAGAGTGTCTTAATCAGTCCATTGGTACTTCCCCGTTTTAGATTGATGACAAGTGATGCGAACTGAAATTTCATCTCATCCTCCAAACGCCCTACCATACCGAAATCCATGAGTGCGACGATATTCCCCGGCAATATGACGATATTGCCAGGATGAGGATCGCCGTGATAAAAACCATCAATTAAAATTTGTTGAAGCATGGAATTCGCTAATCTTTCCGCTATTTTTCGACGATCATAGCCTTCATCATCAAGCTGCTTATAATGATTGATCTTAATGCCTTGAATAAAGTCCATGGTTAAGACTCTTTTTGTTGAAAATTCCCAATGAATCCTTGGTATCTTAATCCCTTGATTATTCATGAATTGTTTGGCTATTTTTTCCCCGTTTCGCCCCTCGGAGTTATAATCGAGTTCTGCCCGCAGTGATTTAGCGAATTCATCAATCATTTTTCTGATTTGGTATCGTCTCCCCCAAGAAATGCGTGCTTCCATCAGTCTTGCTAAATCATCGAGAATTTCCAAATCCGTTTCCACTGTCGGCAGAATATCAGGCCGCTGAACTTTGATTGCTACCACTTCCTGTGATGGCAGCCGTGCAACATGAACCTGCCCAATCGAAGCAGTTGCAAGAGGGAGTTCATGAAATTCGAGAAAAAGGTTCTCTAAAGAATCACCCAATTCATCTTCAACAATCTTTCTTACCTTATCAAATGGAAAAGGTGTGACTTGGTCCTGCAATTTTTCAAGTTCACGGACAATTTCTTCCGGAACGAAATCACGCCTTGTACTTGCAATCTGACCAAGCTTTATGAATGTAGGACCCAAGCTTTGTAAAATCGTATGCAACCGCTCCCCGATTGAACGAAGGTTCAGGTTTTCATCGGGTTGTAGTTTCGAAGCGGATTTGCTTTCAGATAATCCCAAACGGTATATGAAATAACCAAAGCCATTTTTCAAAAAGGCATTAATGATCTCCTGGTAACGTTGTGCGTGTTTCAGTCGCTTGCCAAACATTCAAGTTCCTCCAGATCACGGTTGTATGTTTTGGTTTTTTTGCTCTAAAATTACTATCCGACGTTCTAATTCCCGAACTTCTTCTTTGGTTGCCAGATTCAAACCATTAAGTGCTTGATTGACCTTAGCTTTGACGGACTCATCCAGTTGTTTTTGGGCTAGTTCACCTTTTTCAACCCATTGTTTAATAAGAACTTTAGAGTCTTCTTTACTGATATCCCCTTTTTTCACAAGAGAGTCAACTGCTTTTTCAATTTGTTCTTTTGTAGCAGCGGCAGCACCTAAGCCTAAGGAAAACACATTTTTTAATAAGTCCATTTTTACATTCCTCCAATATAAGATTTTTTACACTGTAAGAAAGATAATAGTGGGTGCTCTTCACCCTAGTTAAACCATGATGTTTCTATTATCATACATCATTAAGGACTACTACTAAAATATAATGGGTCTTATTGATTGTTGATTGTTGATAATAAAGTAAAAAATATGACAAATATTTTAGCGATGTGTTTGAAGAGAAGCTGTTTGGATATTATGATAGGAAAAAAGTTTGTAGCGAAAGAGAGGGAAATATAATGAGTTTTACCAAAAAAACAGTGATTATAACAGGTGCTTCTAATGGAATAGGGAAAGGCGTCGCAAAAGAATACGCAGAAAATGGTGCTTCGGTCGTTCTGGCAGATTTGGACGAGCAGGAGGGTGTACGGTTTGTAGAGGAACTCAAAAAGAAAGGGCATGAAGCGTTATTCGTAAAAACGGATGTTCGGAAGGAGGCTGACATCCTTCATTTGATGGACGTTACTCGAAAAACATACGAGACAGTTGATATATTAATTAATAATGCAGGGAAAGTTTTATTCAAATCTCTATATGATCTGACGATTGAGGAATGGGACGATATGATGAATACGAATTTGCGAAGCGCTTTTCTTTGTTCCCGGGCGGCAGCAACATATATGCGAGATAATGAAATGGGAGGGGCAATCATCAATTTGGCATCAACAAGAGCAATTATGTCAGAGCCGGATTCGGAATCCTATGCCGCAACAAAAGGTGGAATCGTTGCTCTGACTCATGCACTCGCCGCTTCGTTCAGCAAAGAGAATATTACGGTTAATTCGATTTCACCGGGGTGGATTGAAACGGGGGATTATGAAGCGCTAAGTGATAAGGATCATAAACAGCATTTTTCCAATCGTGTTGGCAAACCAGAAGATATTGGAAGGGCCTGTCTCTATTTGACAGCATCAGAAAATGATTTCGTTACCGGTGTTAACCTTATTGTCGATGGCGGGATGACAAGAAAAATGATATACGAGGAATAACCCTATTTTCTTCTATAGAGATATTGCAGTTCAGTTCCGAGCTCCCGGTTGAGAAGCTGTTTCATTTCTTCAAGCTCTTTAGTGCCAATAAGGTAATCTGCAGCTGTCCATTGAATGGTATAAAGAAAATAGTAATCTCTTATTTTTCGGAAAATAACAGGAGAGTTCGGAAATTAATCGAAAATCGCTTTGATATTATAGCGTCTCATGTAGACCCACTTAACAAGTTACATCTAGCTATCCATCCTTTTCAAAGACCGACCTATGACTGTCAAAGTGGCAGCCATAGGTCCAGTTCTTATTTATCGTTGAATAAATTGAATAAACCTTTCGCTATACTGCCTTCGTCAGAAGATCCGCCATTTTGCGGCATAGCAGCAAATACACGGCTGGCAAGACGGCTGAACGGCAATGATTGTACCCAGACGGTCCCTGGTCCTTTTAGAGTTGCGAAAAATAAACCTTCGCCTCCAAATAAAGCCGTTTTTACTCCTTTTACGAACTCGATATTATAATCCACGCCGCTAGTCATAGCCACTAAACAGCCTGTATCAACACGTAAAACCTCACCTGCAGCCAATTCCTTTTTATGGATCGTGCCACCAGCATGAACGAAGGTCATTCCGTCGCCTTCAAGTTTTTGCATGATGAAGCCTTCACCGCCAAAAAAGCCTGTTCCTATTTTTCTTTGAAACTCAATTCCGACAGATACACCTTTGGCTGCTGCTAAGAAAGCATCCTTTTGACAAATGATTTTTCCGCCGAGCTCACTCAAATCCATGGGAATGATTTTACCTGGATACGGTGAAGCAAAGGAAACGCGTTTTTTATCATACCCTTCGTTTGTAAAAGCGGTCATGAAAAGACTTTCTCCGGTAAGAAGTCTTTTACCAGCACCAAAAAGCTTCCCCATCATTCCGCTATCACTACTTGATGACCCATCACCAAAGATAGTTTCCATCTTGATTTGATCTTCCATCATCATCAAACTTCCTGCTTCGGCGATTACTGTTTCTTGAGGATCTAATTCCACTTCTACAAACTGCATATCATCACCATGTAATTTGAAGTCTATTTCATGATTGTTCATTTACTATTCCTCCAATCTTAACTATTTTTATTGTAAAAGATATTCTATAAATCTGCCAATATTTTTCAATCTATAGCTGGGACTTTTCTATATCTTTTATTTTCAGGGATATATCGAGTAAAATGAAAATATTAAAACAGCATGACACTGAAGATGAAATAGATCTTTTTGTGTAGGAGGAGACAACGATGGAGACGTATATATTATCATTGGACCAAGGAACAACAAGCTCTCGGGCCATTTTATTTAATAAAAAAGGTGAAGTTTTGCATATTGCCCAAAAGGAATTCACCCAATATTTCCCGAATCCTGGATGGGTAGAGCATAATGCCAATGAAATTTGGGGTTCTATTTTATCAGTCATCGCTTCCTGTCTATCGGAAATGAATGTAAAGCCGGAACAGATTGCGGGAATCGGTATAACGAATCAACGGGAAACGACGGTGGTTTGGGATAAGGAAACAGGACAGCCTGTTTATCATGCAATCGTTTGGCAATCCCGACAGACCAACGAAATCTGCGAGCAATTGAAGAAGGATGGTCACAGTGATTTATTTTTACAGAAAACGGGTTTGTTGATTGATGCTTATTTTTCCGGGACAAAGGTGAAATGGATTCTCGATCATGTAGACGGTGCTCGGGAAAAGGCAGAAGCCGGGGACTTATTGTTTGGCACGATTGATACGTGGCTGATATGGAAGCTTTCAGGTGGCAAAGCCCATGTAACCGATTATTCGAATGCTTCGAGAACGCTGATGTATAACATTCATGATTTGAAGTGGGACGAAGAGATTCTCGAAATTTTACAGGTGCCTCATTCAATGCTGCCGGAAGTTCGGCCTTCTTCAGAGGTCTATGCGAAAACTGTCACACATCATTTCTTTGGACATGAAATTCCGATTGCTGGAGCAGCAGGAGATCAGCAGGCCGCATTGTTCGGCCAAGAATGCTTTGAAAAAGGAATGGCTAAGAATACATACGGCACCGGGTGCTTTATGCTGATGAATACAGGAGAACAGGCAGTGAAATCTGAACATGGTCTGTTGACTACGATTGCATGGGGCCTTAACGGGAAAGTCGAGTATGCATTAGAAGGCAGTATTTTTGTCGCAGGTTCAGCAATACAGTGGCTTAGGGACGGATTGGAGATCTTGCAAGAATCGAAAGATAGTGAAATGTATGCAAAGCGGGTTACCTCAGCGGATGGGGTCTATGTAGTCCCTGCGTTTGTTGGACTTGGTACTCCTTATTGGGATAGTGATGTCCGAGGAGCGGTTTTCGGGTTAACAAGGGGGACTTCGAAGGAGCATTTCGTCCGGGCAACATTGGAAGCATTAGCCTACCAGACAAAAGATGTCCTTAGCGCCATGGAGGTCGATTCAGGGATTAACTTAAAGGCATTGAGGGTTGATGGCGGTGTTGTCAAAAACGACTTCTTGATGGGATTTCAAAGCGGACTCTTAAATGTACCTGTCGAAAGACCGGTCATTAGTGAGACAACAGCGTTAGGGGCAGCGTACTTAGCTGGACTCGCGGTCGGTTATTGGGGCAGTCAAGAGGAGATTTCTAAGCAATGGGCCGTCGATAAAACATTTGAGCCTGACATGGAAGAAGCGGTACGAAAGGATTTATATAATGGCTGGAAAAAGGCAGTTCAGGCCGCAAGGGTTTTTAAATAGAATAAATAAGGGTATTAATAGATAGAGATAAGATATAGAAAGTCAAACCTATAAAAAGGGGTGGTTTTGTGATAGTTCAAGATTTCATGATCAGAGAAGTATATGTGGCCCGTCCGGATTTTACATTAAAGGAAATTTTGCGAATTTTAATAGAAAATAAAGTTGGCGGGGTCCCGGTTGTTGATGAACAGGATAAGCTTTTAGGGATGGTAACAGATGGGGATATCTTACGTTATTTGGCACCTGCAGAAGATGCGATAATGGGATATTTTACGTACATTACGATTCTTCCAGGTGAAAAACTGGATGAAAAGGTCACATCTAAGATGAATGACAAAGTATCGCAGATCATTAAAAATAAGAAAATCACAAAGCTATCCCCAAAAGATCCGTTGGATGAATTAATAAAGGTCCTTTCTAAGCATCATTTCAAGAAAATACCCGTTGTAGACGAAAATAATAAGGTTATCGGCATTATCAGTAGAGGAGATGCACTGCGGGCTCTTTATAAGGAATTCGTTCAAAATTTAGAGTAATAGATTGATGCATATAGTAGAGGCCTGCTCTAAATGGAGCAGGCCTCTTTGTGTACTGTATCTCTAATTAATAAATAAGGAAAATATCACGGAGTATTCTCAATTTCCTTGTCTTTATCAGATTCACCTTTTAATCTTTTTTCCTTTAACTTAAAATAGGCGTCCATTACGTCTCGGCCGATTCGTTTGTTAATATCGTCAGAAGGTTTGCCTTGATATACCCATGGCACGACGACAGAGAATGCCACTTCTGGATTATTGTGAGGTGCATACCCTGCAAGTGTTAGATTGATAGTATCGACTGGTTTACTATATTGATTTCTTCGCGGTCCATCATAAAAGGCTTGAGCAGTACCCGTTTTGGCAGCCGCACGGTAGGATTTACCGCCGAAATATTTATATGCCGTCCCGCCTGGCTCCTGGGCAACCTGCCTGAAACCTTCCTGGACACGCTGAATCCAAACATCCTTACCGCCTAATTCGTTCAGCACTTTGGGGCTCATCGATTTAAAGACGCTGCCCAACTGATTGTGTTCTTCGGAAGGGTTCCGGATTTCCTTGACCATCCGCGGCTCCAGCCTTTTTCCGCCATTTGCAATCGTTGATGCGTATTGTGCCAACTGCATCGGTGTATATGTATCATACTGCCCGATCGATAAATCCAGGAGCAACCCATCTTTTGACATGTCAACGCCTTTAAACCCGACCGATTCATTCGGCAGATCGATGCCGGTACGGACACCCAATCCAAATTGGGCATAATGGTTGCGCATGATCGCATAAGCTTCCCGGTTGATTCCGAGCGGTCGATTGGGAATATAATGCCCGCCGGCAATTTTGATTGCTGTCATGAACATAAATACATTCGACGATTTTTTTAACGCGGTGACATCCGTTACATAACCCAAATCGCTATAAGACCCTTTTGGTTTAGCCCTTGCTAACTGTAGTTTTCGGTCAAAAAAAGCTGACCCCGGTGAAATGGCTCCCGTTTGAAAACCTGTGTAGACCGTAGCCCCTTTAACAGATGATCCCATCGTATAGGAGGTCGTAATGTTTCCAAGGGCAAAATCGTTCATTTCAATTAAACCGGTTTTACTATTACGTCCGTATTGTTTACCGGCCATCGTAAGTACTTCGCCTGTGTTCGGGTCCATTAAAACAACGAAGGCACGGTCTAATAGGTAGGTATTTCCTCTAGCTTTCGTTCGGCGTAATTCTCTTTCAATGATATCTTCAACCGTTTGCTGCAGCTCCATATCAATTGACAGTACTAAGTCTTTTCCACTTTGACCTTCCGTGAGAGTTTCCGTTTTGATGACTTCCCCTTTACTCAGGACATTTTCAACCCGAGTTTTTTGACCGCGCAGGACATCTTCATATTGTTTTTCGATATAACTTTTTCCAACACGGTCATTCCTGGTATAGTCACGGGCTAGATAATAATCAATATTTTCACTTGGAAGACCTTCTTCAGAAGAAGAAACTTTGCCTAGTACCGAACGTAAAGTTTCGTCATACTTGTAGGTTCTTTCCCAATCGGTTGTCACATCCACGCCGGGCAATTCATCCAAATGTTCACTTACCTGGGCAAATTCATTTGTGGAGACATCTTTATTTTTAACAATGGACGGTGTAAGGGCATAACCGCTATTGAATTCACGGAAGATGGCTATAACTTCCAATTCATCCTTGGTAAATTCCTTGAGATTATCTTCAGTGACTCGCTCTAATTGAAGTTTGTATAGATCTTTTTGTTCTAATTTCTTTTCGACTACTTTCTGCCTTTCGGCCTTGGTAATCAATGCTTCCGCTTTTTCTGGATTTTTTAAAATCCAAAAATCTTTTATATCTGGGTCTCTAACTTTTTTCGTATCCATTTTTATCAATGTAGCAAGAATCTCAGCTGTCTTCACCATATCAGCTGTTTTTGTATTCGGGTATTTCGTGTAAGTAATAGCATTGAGAGGATCATTATCAACAACTGGATTCAAGTTGCGGTCATACATCTTGCCACGGGGAACGGGGGTATTAGCCACATCATTTTCCGTTCGATCAACTTCACGGAGATAATCATCTCCATACACAATTTGGACGATCCCAAGTCTTATTATTAAGCTTGAAAATAAAATGAATATTAAAAAGAACATAAAGTTCAGGCGGAAAGGAATTGGGGTTTTTTTCTTTTTTTCTTTAGCCATTTTAATCATTCCTTTCTAGTAAAAGTAAAATAAAAGAAAATTCCTATCTCTAATGATATATAAAATTAACTATTTTTTCTATGCTTTATCCGTAAAATTATCTATATTACCAAAATATTGTTAAAGATATTAAAAATTCCTTGTATTCTAACAATTAGAAACGTTTAAATATATTAAATGATCTATTAATAATAGGTATAAAGGGTAGTAGAAAGGCTGTCGGGCGAACAGCCTAAAAAATCTGCAGGATGCAGATTTAAACCATTTATGCGGTGAAGAGAAAGATTGGAAAAAGACGTATGCTCTATAGAAAAAGTATGGTTTTTCATGTAATACGGAAGTTCAAATGGGAGGCGGAGAAAAAAAGATAAAGAAGAGGAGAAAATATATACTGTCTCTGGAACCGGTTTGTTCATCAGGGTATTTAAACCTGGTAGATTGCTGCTGTAAATAGACTATGAACAACCAGGATGTTGACTGCGCTTTCAGCGCTTACCACCATCGTGATGTTCGTTCTTTGGAATCAAGCGCATTCATAGAATATGGAACTCGTGATAGAGAATCATTTTATTTGTTGCTGATTCACACCGCCTTAAGTATGTTGATTTTTGTGACTTATAAATATGCCTATACCTAATTTACTTCATTTTTCCTTACAGGAGTTTGGTCTACTACACAGATTATCTCTTTGAAATATCCGCAAAGATCGAGCCACTTTTCAGGGTAGATATAGATAAACCGTTCTATCGTTTCAATAGAATGTAGCACAAGGCAATCAATCGTATCTGCCTTTTTATTTTGTAAATTAGAGAGAAGTACATGTGGGATGGTGTAATAAGGATAGAGCTGATAAGGATTTAGTATGACCGGGGAAATATTTTTTTCTTCTATATATTTGTCAGTCACAATCTTTTGGATTGCAAAGCTTTCATTCGTATGTAAATCACCGATCATGTAGTTTGGATTCATTAGTACAATGCCTCTCATTTCGCTTCACCCATTCTTTTTGCTAACCATTCTTGCCAAATGGAGGATGGGGTATTCAAAGTAAGAGGCGTGAAACTAGATAATTGACTTCAATTTATTGATGTTTTTGAGTTGCTGGATATTTTCGAGCACCTTGTTGGTCAAGTCCACCTTTTTTATAATTGGGAAGGTTTGTAAATCTTCGATGAAGCTTTCCATTGTAAACCAATCGATTGAAGGTAAAGGAAAGAAGGTGTGGTCGTCCCAGGCATCAAGTAGAGTGGGACTGTAAACTTTACATTCTATTGCAGAAGGTGTTTCAGAGGTGAAAATGGACTTCCAATAATCCTCCCGAGAACCGGTATGGTGAACTGCTTTTGCAAATTGCCCCACACCTTGAAAAACAGTTGGATTCTGAAAGAGAAGTTGATATAAGATTTTTCCAGTTTCAATACGCTGCTTCGGATCAGTAAAGCGCTCAACGGTTAGTCCAGTTAAGGAATAGAGTCTGTCTTGCTTTTTTGCATAAGGAAAGATAACCGTCGTAAACCCTAAAAGTTCCTGCAGCTGAAAATCGAGCCTTCTTAGGATTTCACCATGTCGGGTACGGTTAATTACCCTTTCCTGAAGCATTCTTTGTTCATTGATGATAAGAGCGGATGTTAATAGAGGTGAATGAGGTTCAGTTAAAAACGATTCCCATATCGGTGCCATGAATCTTGAAATATGAAAGATTTGTAGAAACTTTCTTAAAGAAAACTTTCTTCGTTTGGAATGTTCATATAAAAGGAGCTGTGGAAAGGAATCTGCAAAGACTGCTGAATTTGCGCGTTCGAGGAAAAGGAAAAATTTTTGCCGATCCTCTTTGCTGAAGAGATGGGTCATGGATGAACTCTTTAAATCAGTCATATGGTATCCACCGTTTCTGGAAACCATATGAGCTAAAAAAGACCAATGAACCTCGGGATTCCGCCTGTAATAGGAAAGATAGGCTTGAGTCCTTGTTACATTATTCCGGTTCATGGCAGCTGTCTCTGTACGTACGCTCTTTACTAGAGCCGTTTCCTCAGGCAAAAATGCTTTGGATTCATCTAAAGGGTGAAAAAGCTCTTTTTGTAATTGGGATTTTAGAGTGCCAAACCTTTCTGCATCAATAATCGGATTAGTTTTGACAGGTGGTTTGCCTAACAACTTCTGCACATATTGCGAGAACATACAATCACCACGAATGTTTTTTAATTATTATATGCAGCGCACCAAGAAAGGGCTTTGCCTTTGCATCGCCCTCAAATTGTTGACTGATGAAGAAATTTTATCGTCATCGATTACTTTTCTTCTTCTTTTCCCGGTTCAATAAAATATAATAAACTATCCAGAAAAGTAACACGGGAATGAATGATAGCGGTCTATACTGGACCGGAACGGCAAATAAGATGAATATGGATGAAAATAAAAAGGGTACCGCTAGGAGTATATATTTTCTCCAATGCATATGCTGAACCTCCTTAAGGTTGAGTCGTTCTTATAAGAATAAAGGATTATTCATTAATAATCTAGAAAAGTCACAATTGACAAAAATATACACCCATAGTAATCTTTAATCACAAGGTAAAAATATCCAATAATTTATAATAAATGGAGGCGAACGTCATGACTAAATTAGATAAGCACATTGATGTGATAATCGTATATTTTCATACATCCGCCTGCCTTGAAACTTTGTCTTTATAGACAAAGGGTCGAACGTGCTCATTAATCATTTTTAAGCGCAGGTTGTGGAAGTTTCGCGGCCTGCGCCTTTTATATGTGTTTCTTACGCATCTAAAAAAGCTTCCGCTTAATTAACGGGGGCTTTTTGTTATTTAGGGAATCCGATGCAATAGCATCCTTTCAATATAAAAGATAGGAGGAATTATTAATGAGACAAATAACAATGGTGGTTCTACTCCAACCAGGAGATCCAGAAAGCGGCTAGTAAATTAATGGTGAGAACATAAGGGAGGGGAATTCATGTTTGCGATATTTAAAAAGCTGTCCTGGTACTTTAAAGAGCAATGGCAGCGTTATACCTGGGCCATTTTATTTTTATGCCTAGTGAATATTATGGAGGTTATTCCACCAAAGCTTGTCGGGAATGCCATTGATGACATGAACAACGGCAACATGACGCAAGAAGGAATCATGAAATACGTTATCTATTTGCTCATTGTCCTGTGTGTCAGCTATCTATTTGGGTACTTATGGAGTTATCTTTTATTCGGCGGCGGAAACTTGGTCGAACGAAAACTTAGATCCGGGTTTATGGGGCACTTGTTGAAAATGACGCCGGCTTTTTATGAAAAAAACCGGACAGGAGATTTAATGGCAAGGGCCACCAATGATTTAAAGGCAATCTCGCTCACTGCTGGGTTTGGGATATTAACGCTCGTTGACTCAGTTCTATTTACTATCACGGTTGTGATTATGATGGGTGCAACTATCAGCTGGCAATTGACGATTGCGGCGGTGTTGCCACTTCCAATCATGGCCCTAATGATGCAAATTTACGTGAAAAAAATTTATAAACGTTTTACGGATGCACAGGCAGCCTTTGGTAACTTAAATGACAAAGTGCTGGAATCCATTTCTGGTGTACGGGTCATCCGGGCCTATGTTCAGGAACGGGAGGATGAAAAGCGATTTGATGAAATGACTGAGGATGTATATCGTAAAAACCTCGAGGTAGCGAAAATTGATGCACTCTTTGACCCGACGATTAGCATTATCATCGGTATCAGTTATTTAATCAGTTTGGGTTACGGTGCCTATCTTGTTTTTCAACAAACCATTACACTTGGAGGTCTTGTTTCATTCAATGTGTATCTTGGAATGTTAATCTGGCCGATGATTGCGGTTGGTGAACTAATTAACGTCATGCAAAGGGGAAATGCTTCGCTTGACCGTATTCAAGATACTCTTTCTTATGAAGCGGATGTGAAAAATTCATTGAAGCCGGAGAGGATTTCTAATCCGGAAGATATTAAGTTTGATCAAGTTTCTTTTACGTATCCATCTTCAACAGTTGTTAATCTCTCCAATATTTCCGTTCAACTTGAGCGTGGGCAGACCCTGGGAATCGTAGGAAAAACTGGAAGTGGAAAAACGACATTCGTGAAGCAGTTACTACGGGAATATCCATTAGGAAACGGGGAGATTGCTTTTTCAGGTATGCCGTTAGAGAAACTGGAGCTTGAAGATATTCGTAAATGGATCGGGTACGTTCCGCAGGATCATTTTTTATTCTCAAAGTCTGTGAGAGACAATATCTTATTCGGTAAATTGGATGCAACGGAAGATGAACTGGCTGAAGCTATCCGGCTTGCGGATTTTGAGAAGGATTTAACGATGCTGCCTAAGCGTCTTGAGACACTTGTCGGTGAAAAGGGGGTCGCTCTTTCAGGTGGGCAGAAGCAACGGATTTCGATTGCAAGGGCCCTGATTAAAAATCCGGAAATCCTTATATTGGATGATTCCTTATCAGCCGTCGATGCAAAGACAGAAACGACAATCATTGAAAATATCCAAAATGAACGGTCGGGGAAAACGACCATCATCACAACACATCGCTTATCAGCCGTTCAGCATGCCGATCGAATTATCGTGTTGGACAGCGGAGAGATTATCCAAGAAGGAACTCACGAAGATTTACTGAAGCAAAATGGCTGGTATAGGGAGCAATATGAGCGACAACAAATTGACGCAGAAACGGAGGTGAGAGCATGAAGGTGGTAAAGAAACTCTATCAATACGCTGCTCTTTATAAAAAATTGATTATTGGTGCCCTAATCATGCTAGCGCTTTCCGTTGCCGCTGACTTAACGGGTCCATTCATCGCTAAAAAAATCATTGATTCTCACATACTTGGTATCGAATCTTCTTGGTATGAAACGGAAAAAGGGAAAGATACTGTCGAGTACGGTGATAATTGGTATAAACGGGCAGATTATTTTACTGAAGATGAGAAGAAAGGAAAAGAAGTCCATGTATTGCAGGTTAGCAATCAATTCGTCTTCGTCAATGAAGCTGTTGCCATCGATGGCGATAGAACCTTAGAAAACCAAACATTAATAATTGAGAAAAACGGAAAAGAGCAAATGGTATCAGTAGAGAAATTAACAAGTCAGGAATTAATGGAGTTTTACCAACCAGAAATTCCGCGAATTATAAAGCTTGTAGCTTTTTACTTTGGTCTTGTTATCATTTCTTCTGTTTTTCAATATGGGCAGAGTTTTTATTTACAGAAAGCTGCGAATCGAATTATTCAGAAGATGCGAAATGATATTTTTACTCATATTTCCCGATTGCCCATTCGTTATTTCGATAATATGCCCGCTGGGAAAGTTGTTGCTAGGGTTACTAATGACACTGAGGCGATTCGAGAGTTATATGTGACGGTGCTCGCCAACTTCTTTTCAAGCACGATTAATATTATCGGCGTTCTCATTGCTTTGTATATTTTGGATGCGCGTGCAGGGCTCATGGGCCTTTTACTTATTCCCATTATCGTTATCTGGACGAAGGTATATCGCAAATTCGCCTCGAAATATAATCACATCATTCGGGAACGAGTCAGTGATATTAACGGGATGATCAATGAATCCATTCAAGGAATGAACATCATTCAGGCATTCGGACGTGAAAAGGAGACAAAACATTCTTTCGAAAAATTGAACCGGGAGCATTACTCGTATCAAAATAAAATGCTCAATTTAAATTCATTAACGGGAGGAAACTTGATTGGTGTCATTAAGGTCATGGCGCTAATAGCATTTGTCTGGTATTTCGGCGGGATGTCGCTTACAGCAAGTTCAGCTATTTCTTTAGGGTTAATGTATGCAATTGTTGATTTGATCAGTCGTCTGCTTCATCCGCTTCACGGGATTGTCAATCAGTTTGCTAACCTAGAACAAGCGCTTGTTGCAGGGGAGAGGGCATTCAGTTTATTGGATGAGCAGGGATTAGAAGTCAGTGATGAAAACATTTCCCGATATAAAGGAAACGTGCAATTCGAAAATGTCTCATTCGGCTATAAAGAAAATGAATATGTGTTAAAAAACATTTCATTTTCTGCGCAACAAGGTGAGACAGTAGCTTTAGTTGGTCATACTGGTTCGGGAAAGAGTTCAATAATGAATTTGTTGTTCCGTTTCTATGATAGTAGTGAAGGACAAATCAAGATTGATGGAAGGGATATTTTAGATATTCCTCACCAAACACTTAGAGAGCATATGGGAATTGTCCTTCAGGATCCATATTTATTTACTGGAACCATAGCTTCCAATATCAGCCTTAATAATAAAGATATCACAAGGGAAATGGTTGAAAAGTCATTAAAAGATGTAGGCGGGGACAAAGTGCTGAAGCATCTGCCTCTAGGGCTAGATGAGCCGGTTATTGAAAAAGGCGGGACATTGTCTTCAGGACAGCGGCAGCTAATCTCTTTTGCACGCGCGCTCGCATTTAATCCGGCGATTTTGATTTTGGATGAAGCCACTGCAAGCATCGATACAGAAACAGAGGCCATTATCCAGGAAGGAATGGAAGTACTAAAGAAAGGAAGAACGACCTTTATCATTGCACATAGGCTTTCCACGATTAAAAATGCCGATCAAATTCTTGTACTGGATAAAGGACAGATTTCTGAGCAGGGGACACATGAAGAATTAATGGAGTTGAAAGGAAAGTACTATCAAATGTATGAACTGCAGGCTGGGTCGCATAAGGGAATGGCTGGATAAAAACCTAGTGGAATAATGAAGGGAGAAATTAAGAATAATTTTTCAGAAAATGAGGGATACTTACGAAGAGGTGATAATAATGAAACAAGGAATTCATCCTGATTATCAGCAAGTAGTATTTATGGATACTAACAGTGGTTATAAATTTATTACAGGCTCTACGAAAAAATCTAACGAAACAATTAAGTGGGAAGACGGTCAAACTTATCCTTTATTAAAAGTAGAGATTAGTTCAGATACGCATCCTTTTTATACCGGCAAGCAGAAATTTGCTGAAAAAGGCGGACGTGTGGATCGCTTCTTAGAAAAATATAATATGAAGAAATGATGTTAAGGCTATCGAGAAATCGATGGCCTTTATTTTTATTTTGGGAGATGGAAGAACTCGTGGGTAAATTAAGGTTTATAATTTTTTTAGTAATAACGTAGTGAATGCCTCATTTAAAATCCTAATAATAGAAAAAAGGGTTGCTCTAGGCACCCTTTTTTTCTATATATTTTATTTAACTGGAATAGCATGCGCTTTTGCACTTTTTACAAGAGCAGCGTCAAAGTCTTTAATTAAATCATCTGGATTCTCAAGGCCGACAGAGAGGCGAAGCAGGCTGTTGGTGATGCCTCGTTTTTCCCTTTCATCAGCAGGCATGGCAGCATGGGACATTTTTGCCGGGTAGGATAATATCGATTCCACTGCTCCAAGACTAACCGCAAAAACAGGAAGTTCGACAGTATTCACAAATGAGCGGAAAATTTCCTCGCTTTCTAGTTCAAATGATAAAACTGCACCTGCACCAAGGGCCTGTCCTTCCTGGATTGCATGCTGTGGATGATCAGTAAGCCCAGGGTAATACACCTTTTTCACTAATGGCTGCTGTTTTAAGTAGTCTGCAATTTTTTCTGCTCCTTTTTGAGAGTGTTCCATTCGTACAGACAAGGTTTTCAGACCTCTCATAACAAGCCAGGCATCCTGGACACCAAGTACCGCACCAAAGGAGTTTTGAAGGGAACCGAGTCTTTCAGCCAATTCAGGATCTTTTACGACAGCAAGCCCAGCTACGACATCACTGTGTCCGGATAAAAACTTCGTCGCACTATGAAGGACAACATCCGCCCCTAAGTTCAGCGGTTTTTGCAGAGCTGGTGTCAAGAATGTATTGTCGACAAAACTCAATGCGCCGACTTTTTTTGCGATATCACAAACGGCTTTAATATCAGTCACCTTAAGCAATGGATTTGAAGGTGTTTCAATGTATATCGCTCTCGTATTAGGTTGAACGGCCGCTTTAACGCTTTCGAGGTCCGTCATATCAACGAAAGTATGCTCGATGTTGAAGCGGGTCAACACGCTTGTAACCATCCGGAACGTACCGCCATACACATCTTCTGAGATGACGATATGGTCGCCAGCAGAAAGCAGAAGGAATGCTGTTGAAATGGCTGCCATACCTGAAGAAAAGGCAAAGCCGCGAGTACCATCTTCAAGCTCGGCAATGATATCTTCAAGTGCTTCCCGTGTTGGATTTCCGCTCCTGCTGTAATCGTACTTGCCGAATGTATCGATATCAGTTTGATGGAAAGTGGAAGCGTGCTGAATAGGGACGCTCACACCGCCTGTTGTCGGATCGAATTTATGCTGGTTATGAAGTAATTTGGTTTCAAAACTGAAATCATGATTTGTCATCGTAGTGCCTCCCTTTTTACATGTGCAAATGCTTGCTGGAGGTCTTGAATTAAATCGTCGCTGTCTTCGATGCCAACCGAGAAGCGTAGAAGTCGATTACAAACCCCATTAGCAGTTCTAACTTCAAGAGGGATATCGGCATGTGTTTGTGTAGCAGGATAGGTGATGAAGCTTTCAACGCCTCCAAGACTTTCTGCAAATGAAATTAATGAAAGTGATTGTAAAAATGGATTGACCGCTGCTTCGTCAATTATCCGGAAAGAAATCATACCACCTCTGCCGGGATACAGGACGTCCGTTACACATTCATGTTCTGATAAATAATCTACAAGGATTTTGGCGTTCTTTTCATGACGTTCCATCCGCAGTGCCAGGGTTTTCATTCCGCGCATTAACAGCCATGAATCAAATGGACTCAACACCGCTCCTGTTCCATTATGATGGAAGGCAATCGAATCACATAATTCTGCACCTTTAGCCACGATTAGTCCAGCAAGAACATCATTATGACCACCGAGATACTTCGTTGCGCTATGGATTACAATATCGGCTCCAAGCAGGATAGGCTGCTGCAGAAGCGGCGTATAAAAAGTGTTGTCAACAATCAACAGTAAATTAAATTGTTTGGCAAGTGCGGCAACAGCGCTAATATCTGTTTGCTGCATAAGAGGGTTAGTGGGAGTTTCGATAAAGATGGCTTTTGTTTGAGGAGTAATAGCTTTTTCGATATCCTCTAAACAACAAGTGTTTACATAGTCACACTGTAAGCCCCATTTTTTAAAACCTTGTTCTAGCAAACGATATGTACCACCATATAGATCTTCGCTGACTATCCATGCATCACCTGATTTAAATAAGGCTAGTATGGTAGAAATGGCCGCCATTCCTGAACTGCAAGCATATCCTTGGTCACCTCTTTCAAGGTTGGCGATGGATTGTTCCAAAAGTTGACGTGTTGGATTACCTGTCCTTGTGTAATCGAATCCAGTTGATTGGCCAATTCCTTCGTGGCGGAAAGCTGTCGAAAAGTAAACCGGCGGATTGACTGTTCCTGTCGCCGTTTCACTGCGATTACCTAGTTGAGCAAGATATGTTTCTGTTTTATACATAGTTTTCACTGCTCCTTTGTGTTTTATAAAATAAAAAAAAGTCTTCTTTAAGAAGAAGACTTGGTTAAGTATGGACGAGTCATTCTTCTTATCTTCCAAGTTCACAAACTTGTGGAATTAGCACCTTTTCATTGGTTTGAAACAAATGAAGGTTGCTGAGGTGTCATCGGGCCATTCCCTATACCTCTCTCGATAAGAGTTTAGATTATTCAATTTCTTTTGAATTTACTATATATATAAAGTGCTGTCAAGAACATTCTGGGAAAATATTGCTCGATAATTCTTTATTGGTTAATTAGGACTAGCGTTGTCAAAACATGATTGGTCCAATGAAAAACCCCTAAATATTGTGGAAAACGCGATGGTATAAGGTGTTGAGATACTTTAAAAGACTTTGTTTAATTAAATGGATTTTCTGAAATATAGGGAAGGTTTTGTTCTGTTTCTTTGCTTTAAAATAATAAAGTTTGTACAATGTATAGAGAGAAGAATTAATAATATGTCATTATTCATTTCATATACATAAGGTTTTCGGTGGATAGTGCAAACATAGGAGGAGAACACATGGAATACAGAATCGAACGAGATACGATGGGTGAAGTGAAAGTTCCTGCTGATAAGTATTGGGGAGCACAAACCGAGAGAAGCCGTAACAACTTCAAAATTGGTAATGAAAAAATGCCGATTGAATTAGTCCGTGCTTTTGCATATGTAAAGCAAGCGGCAGCTAAAGTGAACTATGACCTTGGTGATCTTTCTGAAGTGAAAAAGAATGCCATCGTTAAAATTTGTGGCGAAATTCTAGAAGGTACACTTGATGAACATTTCCCCCTTGTGGTCTGGCAAACAGGCAGTGGCACTCAAAGTAATATGAATGTGAATGAAGTGGTCGCTAACAAAGGGAATGAATGGTTAAAAGAAAACGGTGAGTCCGAAACCCTTCACCCAAATGATGATGTCAACAAGGCGCAAAGCTCTAATGACACATTCCCAACGGCTATGCATATTGCAGCCTATATGGAAGTTGCTGAAAAATTAGTACCGGCAATTAAAGTACTTCGTGATACTTTTGCAGCAAAAGAAAAAGAATTCTGGGATCTTGTGAAAATTGGACGTACACATCTTCAAGATGCAACACCACTAACTTTAGGCCAAGAAATCTCTGGTTGGAAAGCGATGCTTGATAAAGACTTAGTGATGATTGAAGAAAGCAGTCAAAAACTATTGAATCTAGCACTAGGCGGTACAGCTGTAGGTACTGGGATCAATACGAAAAAAGAATTTCCAGGACTTTCTGCAAAACAAATAGCGGCGGATACAGGACATTCTTTCGTAACATCGGATAATAAGTTCCATGCATTAACAAGTCATAACGAAATTGTTTACGCTCATGGCGCATTAAAAGCATTAGCAGCGGACTTAATGAAAATTGCGAACGATGTTAGATGGCTGGCAAGCGGCCCAAGAAGCGGAATCGGTGAAATCGCTATTCCTGAAAACGAGCCAGGCAGCTCTATCATGCCAGGTAAAGTAAATCCTACACAAAGTGAAGCGTTGACAATGATTGCGACACAAATTGTTGGTAACGATGCAACAATCGGCTTTGCAGCAAGCCAAGGTAACTTCGAATTGAACGTATTCAAACCAGTTATCATTTATAACTTCCTACAAACTGTTAAATTATTGACAGAAGGCATTCACTCTTTCAACAATAATTGTGCAGTAGGCATCACAGCGAATGAAGATAAAATCAAAGAAAATGTTGACCGTTCTCTTATGCTAGTAACAGCATTGAACCCACATATCGGTTATGAAAAAGCAGCTAAAATTGCCAAAACTGCATTCAAAGACAACTCTACATTAAAAGAAGCAGCGTTGAAATTGGAATTCTTGACTGATGATGAATTTAAAGCATGGGTAGATCCTGCTAACATGGTTAATAAATAATTGCCTATGATCACCCTCCCGCTGTTTTTAGGGAGGGTGTTTTAAGGTGTTAAAATAATAGAATAAACAAATACTGAGTATATAAGTTTCTAGAACAGGAGGGAATACAATGGCTTTATGCCCGCTTTGCAACGGCCTCAGAAAAATTCATGTGAATTGCCCGGAATGTGGCAGTGATCTTGATGATAAAGGGAAATTCATGGATTATGCTGATTCATACAGTGCATACATGGATATAGATACGCTTAAGCAAAACGATGGATACCCGCAATCGCTCCAAAAAGGTCAATGTCCACACATCATGAACTGCTCTAAATGTGGACATGATGAAGTGGTACTTGTGCAGGAATAGATTTTATAGATATAGTAGAGTTCAAGACCTTAGCTGAAATATACGCACAAAGACCCATTCATATGAACGGGTCTTTGTTTTGATATGAAATTTAATTAGAAAGTAACTTCAAGCCATACTCCATTTGTGATTCTCCTTCAGCAAAAATGCGCTGCTCGGACCCTTTATCAAAAAAGTGGGCTTTATTCATGTCGAGAGCAAGTTCAATATTATCGCCTGCTTGGATGATGTTTTTTGCATCGATGCGCGCGACGAAGTCCTGGCCAGCGAATGTCGAGTAGAGCATAATTTCGGCACCCATGAGTTCAGCTACATCGACTTGAGCCGTGAATGTAGTGTTTGGAGACTCCTTGATGTAAGCCCCTTCATTATGGAAATCCTCTGGACGGATGCCAAGGATAATTTCTTTTCCGATATAGCCTTGATCACGCAGCGTATTCATTTTCAATTCGGGTACTTCAAGCGTTTGCTCCCCAATTTTAATGATGCCTTCTTTTAATGTTCCGGTAAAGAAGTTCATAGCTGGTGATCCGATAAAGCCACCCACGAAGACATTCACTGGTTTCTCGTACACGTCTTTTGGTGCGCCGACCTGCTGGATGATACCGTCCTTCATAACAACAAGTCGTGTGGCCATGGTCATTGCTTCTGTTTGATCATGAGTGACATAAATTGTTGTAGTGTCCAGTCGTTTATGTAGTTTTGCGATTTCAGCACGCATTTGAACCCTGAGTTTGGCGTCAAGATTTGATAATGGCTCATCCATTAAAAAAACTTTTGCGTCTCGTACAATTGCACGACCGAGTGCCACACGCTGGCGTTGTCCACCTGAAAGTGCTTTCGGTTTCCTATTTAAAAGGTCTTCGAGACCGAGGATTTTTGCTGCGTCATTGACCCGCTGCTTGATTTCCATTTTTGGCGTTTTACGGAGTTTTAATCCAAATGCCATATTGTCATAGACGGACATATGAGGATATAAGGCGTAGTTCTGGAAAACCATCGCAATATCACGATCTTTCGGTGGGACATCATTGACCCGCTTGCCGTCTATATATAAATCTCCTTGGGAAATGTCTTCAAGTCCGGCAATCATCCGTAAAGTCGTCGATTTTCCGCAACCGGACGGTCCCACGAAAACAATGAATTCTTTATCGGCCACACGAAGGTTAAAATCTTTAACAGCTGTTTCTTTTTTATCATAAACCTTAAATATATGATCTAATACTAACTCTGCCATGAAAATTCCTCCTTTTAAACTCCTAATTACTTGTACCAATAACTATAGTCTAATCTATCAAATTGGAAAAAAGTATAGGCACACTGCACAAAAAAGGATAATAATTCCTTTGTTAACTTTGCAAATAGTAGTTAATCATTCAGCAAAAGAATTAAGTAAGCAGCCAAGGCATGCGGAAAGTTTCTAATATCGAGTCCAGTTTTTTCAGTAAATTTATCTATTCGGTATTGTAGGCTGTTTCGATGTATATAAAGTTGCTTTGCGGCATAGGTTGCATTGGAATTGCACTCAATATACGTTTTAATCGTCTTCATTAGTTCAGTATCATTCATGGTTTTACCGAGTATTTCATTGATATACCAAGTTTTACTCGTTGCAGATTGGTCACTTATCAGTGAGTGAGGAATGATGTCGGCCAAATCAGTCACTTTTAAATCTGGCAAATGCAATTGTGCCAGGTCAAAACACTTATTCTCCTGATTTCTGTGATAAGGGAGTTCTTGGTTTACAGAGTGAAAGCGACCGGTAAACATTCGAGTCTTAACATAAAAATCACTCTCAAGCGTGGTTGAAATAGCAAGCAGTTCATTTTTTGATAACGACTCATCTGTGTCTGTTTCAATTAAAATACCCGCCTTTTCATTTTCCCAGATCAAGACTGAATCAGATGGGACAAATGCGAGGAAGGCATCCTCGAAATGGGAGTGCGAAAAATCAGCATGAGTCAGATTAAAGTGGATAAACCGGACATTCTCCCAGCTTGTTAAAGGCAAGGATGCATTCGGTTCGAATAAAAAAGTATTCCATGGTGTGTGAGGAAACGTGTTAATTTTATTTTGGTAAAATAAAGGAGTAAAGAGCAGTTCCAACAAACGGATTTCCTCGGCCGAAATTTCTGAACGGGGAATACCGATTGTGCTCCCAATAGAGTCTTCAAACCAAATATAAGAAGTAATGTTCTTCGTATCTTGTATATTGGAAAGAGCGTTTGGGAATTTTTGTTTAAGCTTTTCAAGCATCGTGTTCACCTTCTTTCTCACTATCTATCTCATTATAGCGAAAAAGAATAAAGTGGAAAAGAAACAATGGTATTACAAGTTATTAGAAAAACAATAGGACAAGGACATTGATTTTCAAGCTATTTTAATAGTTTTTTTCGAAGTAATGATTCTATACCTTAAATTACACCAATAAACCCAAATGGATGGAGGAAATGGTCGTATTGCTTTTATTATGTAATTTGTGAAACACACTGTTTTTCAACGTATGATTTTCTTGCAATCTTGCAAACATGATTCCTTATAAATGTCATATTCAAATCAGAAGCGATCAAGTTACCGGCAAAATTACTTTGACCTATGCAGTCAAAGACGAAGGAATAAGTCGTTCCTTCTTTAATATTATGAGCTATTTTCTCATACCTCTCTGATTTCATAATAAGGATAATTTGATATTTTAATATAATAAATGATTTGCTGGAATTAATGGAATACTCACATGACTAAGGGATTTAGAACAAAAGTTGGATAGTGTAAGATAAAAACTAATAATATATTACTGAAAGTTCTAAATATTTAAATATTATCTTGAATTAGTATAACAGCAAGGTTATGATTCGTGATATAAGTGTTATAAAAAAGTGGAGGTGGAAATGTAATTATGAAGACGAAGTGGCTAATATCAGTCATAATCCTATTTGTTTTCTTTTTTCCTCAAAATCTAGTTTTTGCTGGGAAGGATAAGAATGAAGGGATCAAAGTAGTACGTGATAATTTTGGAGTACCCCATTTATACGCTAAAAATTAAAAAGATTTATATGAAGCGTATGGATATGTTATGGCAAAGGATCGACTATTTCAGTTGGAAATGTTCCGTCGCGGAAATGAGGGGACCGTTTCAGAAATTTTTGGAGAGGATTATCTTTCAAAAGATGAGCAATCCAGAAGAGATGGATATAGTGATAAAGAAATTAAAAAAATGATTGACGGTCTGGATCGTCAGCCAAAAGAATTAATAGCAAAATTTGCTGAAGGTATTTCACGTTATGTAAATGAAGCTTTAAAAGATCCAGATGATAAACTTTCGAAGGAGTTTCATGAATATCAGTTTTTACCGCAAAAATGGACTTCAACAGATGTTGTCCGTGTTTATATGGTATCCATGACCTATTTTATGGATAATCACCAGGAGTTAAAAAACGCAGAGATACTTGCAAAGCTAGAACATGAATATGGGACAGAAGTTTCCCGGAAAATGTTTGATGATTTAGTGTGGAAAAATGATCCTAGCGCTCCTACAAGCATTGTAAGCGAGGGGAAACCAAAAAGGGACTCGTCTTCTCAATCCCTTCAAATACTGTCTTCAGCTGTAATCAAAGCTTCTGAAAAAGTCGGAAAGGAAAGGGAGAATTTTGTCCAATCATCTGAAGAACTTGGATTACCGTTAAAGATAGGCAGTAATGCCGCCATAGTCGGTTCCGAGAAATCTGCAACAGGAAATGCTTTATTATTCAGTGGACCACAAGTAGGTTTTGTTGCTCCTGGATTTTTGTACGAGGTAGGTTTGCATGCGCCAGGTTTTGATATGGAAGGTTCAGGATTCATAGGCTATCCTTTCATCATGTTCGGAGCCAACAATCACTTTACTCTAAGTGCTACAGCTGGGTACGGAAATGTAACCGATATCTTTGAGGAAAAATTGAATGCGAACAACGCTTCCCAGTATTTATACAAAGGGAAGTGGAGAGACATGGAAAAGAGGAAGGAATCTTTCACAGTCAAAGGAGACAATCGAGAAAAGAAAACAGTAGAAAAGATTTATTATCGGACAGTACATGGTCCTGTAATTAGTAGAGATGAAACAAATAACGTGGCTTACAGTAAGTCGTGGTCTTTCCGTGGAACTGAGGCCCAAAGCATGTCGGCTTACATGAAAGCGAATTGGGCAAAAAACTTAAAAGAATTTGAGAATGCAGCTAGTGAATATACGATGTCTTTGAATTGGTATTATGCGGATAAGAAAGGTGATATAGCGTATTATCATGTAGGAAGATATCCAGTTAGAAACAGCAAAATTGATGAAAGAATCCCTACACCAGGAACAGGAGAATATGAGTGGAAAGGTTTTATTCCTTTTAAAGAGAACCCTCATGTAATCAATCCGAAGATTGGCTAGGTAGTTAATTGGAACAATAAGCCTTCTAAAGAGTGGGTAAATGGTGAATATAGTTATTATTGGGGTGAGGATAATCGAGTCCAACAATATATCAATGGGATGGAAGCGAGAGGGAAAGTTACATTAGAAGATATTAATGAAATTAATTATACGGCAAGCTTTGCACAGCTTCGAGCAAACCTCTTTAAACCGTTATTGATTGATGTGTTGGACAAGAATAAATCAACCAACGGGAACTACACCTATTTAATTGAAAAACTGGAAGAATGGAATAATCTAAAAGAAGACGAAAATAAAGATGGATATTATGATGCAGGGATTGCGGCATTCTTTGATGAATGGTGGAATAATCTCCATGATAAACTCTTTATGGATGAATTGGGAGACTTCTATGGAATAACGAAAGAAATTACCGATCATCGCTATGGGGCTTCATTAGCATATAAAATATTAAGCAAGGAATCTACAAACTATAAATGGGTGAACGTAGATCAGGAAAAAATAATAATGGAAAGCACAAACGAAGTACTTGCTAAATTGCAATCAGAAAAAGGGGTAAAAGCAGAAAAATGGCGTATGCCTATAAAAACGATGACTTTTGGTGAAAAATCATTGATTGGTATTCCCCACGGGTATGGCTCAATGACTCCAATTATTGAAATGAATCGTGGAAGTGAAAATCATTATATTGAAATGACTCCGAAAGGGCCGAGTGGCTTTAACATCACACCGCCTGGTCAAATTGGATTTGTAAAAAAAGATGGAACGATAAGTGACCACTATGATGACCAACTAGTTATGTTCGCCGAATGGAAATTCAAGCCATACTTATTTAACAAGAAAGATATTTATAAAGCAGCTAAAAATGTAAGCGCATTAAATATGAGTAAGTAGAAAGTAACGATTTGAATATACCCTATCATTCAAGCATAAAGAGCCTATATTATTGATGCTGTGACCTCGATTTTGAATCGGGGTCATCTTTGTAATCCCCACTTGTAATGACAAAGTAGGTTACAAACAAAATGCCGGGGCAAGGGGAAATCTTACTCCGGCAATATATTAAGAATAATGGGAGAATCGATCTATTTGGGGAGATGCTCAATCATGTGCATGATAGATTCAGTAAGGTATTAAGATATTATCAGCAATTATTTTGCCAGCCAGCTGCTCATATATTCTTCATCTTCTATATCGTGTGCGTCCTTTACGATATACAAGGGACGGAATGTATCGACCATGACGGCTAGTTCCTGTGTTTCTTTTTTACCGATACTTGCCTCAATTTTGCCTGGATGCGGCCCATGTGGCAAACCGCTTGGATGAAGGGTAAGTGAGCCTTTTTCAATACCTCGACGGCTCATGAAGTTACCATGAACATAGTATAGAACCTCATCACTGTCCACATTGCTGTGGACATAAGGAGCAGGAATGGCATCTGGATGGTAATCATACATACGCGGCACAAATGAACAGACAACATAATTATGCGCTTCGAACGTCTGATGTACTGGCGGTGGCTGATGAACGCGCCCTGTTATCGGTTCAAAATCATGAATGCTGAACGCATAAGGAAAGAGATAACCATCCCATCCTACCGCATCAAGCGGATGAAAATCATACGTATAGGATGTAATCATACCCTGTGCTCGCACTCGTATTTCAAATTCTCCTTTTTCATCTTTCGGCTCCAGTTTTTCTGGTGTCCGGAAATCACGCTCGCAATAAGGTGAATGCTCAAGGAGTTGGCCAAATTCATTGCGATAGCGCTTTGGAGGAACAATAGAGGAATTTGATTCAACAATGAAAAATCTAGCTTCCTTTGACTCTAAAACTACACGATATGTTGTGCCTATTGGAATGACAAGATAGTCACCAGGTCCGAAACTTAAATCGCCGAAAATACTTTCAATCTTGCCCGTGCCTTCATGAACAAACAACAATTCATCACCTTCACCGTTCCGATAAAAATAATCCATCTGCTTATTAGGGCGTGCAACGCCGAGAGCTACATCATCGTTAGCCAGGAAAATTTTGCGGGCTTCTAGAAAATCACCGCCTACATTTGTATTCCAGGTCCGGAAATGACGATGTATTAACGCATCTTTTTCTTCAAGTTCATAATGAACATCACGAATTTTTGCTGCTTTCTTAACTTGTGTTGGCTGATTGATATGATAAATGAGTGACTGAATACTAGAGAAACCTTTTGTGCCCATCAATTGCTCATAATATAGGCTTCCATCGTCCTTACGAAACTGAGTATGACGTTTATGTGGAATGCGGCCCATTTTAACATAATGTGTCATTGACTAAACTCCTTTTCCAGCTGTCATCTTTTGTATATAGGTGCTACTTCTTCACGTTTTGCGTACCTAAAATCTTTGCCTCTGAAAGGGCCGGCAAAACTTGACCGCTTACTTCACCAAAACCAATTCGATACCCATCTCCTTGGCACCAGCCACTGATAGTTAACTTGTCTCCATCTTCAATCCAGCTTCGTTTACCGCCGCTGTTAAGTTTAAGCGGTTCTGTGCCACGCCATGAAAGTTCAAGCAGGCTGCCACGTTCTTCACGGTTAGGACCGCTGATAGTACCAGATGCATGCATGTCACCAGGGCGTAGATTACATCCAGTAATGGTATGGTGAGCCACCTGTTGAGCAATCGACCAATACAGATAGCTAAAATTTGTATTCGTAATTTTGGTTGATTGTTCTGTGTTTTCTGGTGTCAAATGAACTTCAAGGTTAATATTGAATGCGCCGTCTTTTGTTTGTTGTAAGTATGGAAACGGCTCCGGTTCCTGCTGTGGCCCAGGTGTGCGAAAAGGATCTAATGCTTCTAGCGGCACAACCCAAGGAGAGATTGATGTAGCGAAATTCTTAGAATTAAATGGCCCAAGAGGCTGGTACTCCCATGCTTGAATATCACGTGCACTCCAGTCATTCACGAGAACTAGCCCGAAAACATGATCTTCAGCCTGATTAACTGGAATTGGTTCTCCAGGGCGGTTGCCAGGTCCAATAAACCAACCCATTTCAAGTTCGAAATCAAGCTGAATAGACGGACCAAATACTGGATCTGCATCTTTTGGTTTGCGCTGTCCCGAAGGGCGCCGCACCTTTGTACCACTTGGAACGATAGAACTGGACCGTCCATGATATCCGATCGGCAAGTGTGTCCAGTTTGGCATGAGTGCATTATCTTTTCCTCTGAACATAGTCCCCACATTGGTCGCGTGCTCTCTTGAGGCATAGAAGTCTGTATAGTCTCCTATCTTTGCAGGAAGTAGCATCTCTACATCTTTCAATGGGTGGAAAGCTTTTAAACGAAGTTCTTCATCATCACGTAAATCAGGCGTGTTCGCATCCAAAAGGTATTGTAATTTCTTACGTACAGAAGTCCAGGCGGGACGGCCGAGTTCCATAAATAGATTGAGTGAAGAAGCGGAAAAGACATTCTTTTCTTCTGCACCGGTCCCTTTTAACAGCCCGGCATCGTCAATTACAGATAAATCAAGAACATATTCACCAATAGCTGTACCGGCACGCGGGCTTTTGTCTTTGAATTGAAAGATGCCATATGGCAAATTTTGAATCGGAAAATGTGATTCCGGTGTTGTTTCGATAAAAGAATATTTCATCGTGGTGCCTCCCCATTAAAAATAGTCAGTTCACCAAGTTCTTTACGCGGCTCATCAAAGCTACAGCTTCCGTAAGAAGCAGCGAAGACTGTGCGTGCTTTGTTGATTTGAGAAGAACTGACAGATATACTGCGCCAAGAAAGCGTGTCTGGTGTAAACGAAAAGTGTGTTGGATCCTCATCCAACAATATGGTTTCAATGATTTTGCTGTCTATTGAATGGCAGTAGGAAAGAAGGGCTGCTGTAAATACGTTAACAAAGCCATGCATTTTTGTTCCCACTTCATTTCGATACTGGCGGATCGGATGATGCAGACCCGCTGTGAACTTTAAAGTTAGATTTCTTTTTCGGGATTCATGAATAACAATCGCTACTTGTTCGGCAGAAGGAAATAAATCCGATGTAATGCCGCCCATGCGCATTTTAATACCAATACTTTTCAAGGATTTTTGATTGATCAAGCGAATAGTATCCAATGTGTATGGAAGTTGATCAATCGTTCCTGCTATTTCACAATAAATCGGATAACTGGCTGTTTGTTTTTCGAGTTTCTCTAAGAAAGAAGAATCAACTTTTTCTGGAAGCGGAACTTCGATCGCCTCAATGGTACCAGCTGTTTTATATGTTTCTAAAAAAAGGTGAATATCTCCCATAGCCGTTTCAATTTCTAGGGGTTTCGTTAAAATAACAGATAATCGAAGTGGATATTGATCATTAAATTGATCTTTATATGGTTCGAGTTCACTCAGTCGTGAAGCGGGAATAACAAATGGACCAAGCATCCAGCTGTCCGAATCATGGATATATGCATGATAATTTGAAATTGCTTCTGGAAGCGGAAGTGCACTTGGTGGAAACAGGCCTGCATAATCAATAAGTTCGGTCATAAAATGACTGAGCGCTTCCTCTTTCCACATTCCATTTACTTTTGTTAACAACAACCTCACACCTCCTATAATAGGAGGCCATACTGGGTATTACGCCAGATGGCCGGTTCATATTAAATATTTCCACGAAGTTCCTGTTCGCGTTCAATCGATTCAAACAATGCTTTAAAGTTTCCATCGCCAAAACCAAGTGCACCTTTACGCTGAATGACTTCGATAAACATAGTTGGACGGTCAACTAATGGTTTTGTGAAAATTTGGAGCAAGTACCCTTCATCATCACGGTCGACAAGGATATTAAGTTCTTGAAGTCGTTTCACATCTTCATCTATATCTCCTACACGATTGGCGAGGTCTGCGTAATAAGTGTCAGGAGTCTTTAAAAACTCAACACCATTTTCTTTTAGTGTGGCCACTGTGGTGATGATATCGTTTGTTAAAAGGGCAAGATGCTGAACACCTTGACCATTATAGTAATCTAGGAATTCTTGAATTTGAGATTTGCGTTTTCCTACAGCCGGTTCATTTATCGGGAACTTAATGCGTCCTGTCCCATTCATCATAACTTTTGACATTAGGGCTGAGTACTCGGTCGAAATGTTTTCATCATCAAAATGTTTCAGAACAGTAAAACCGAATACTTTTTCATAATAATTTGTCCATTCATCCATTACTTCCACATTACCAACAAGGTGGTCAATACCGATTAAGCCTGAAGGTTGAGCTCCAAAGTTGTCCTCACGAGCTTTAAAACCTGGCAGAAATCCACCTTTATAATCGATTGGCTCAACAAGCGTGTGAATCGTATCCCCATATGTGCCTAAGATTGCTTTTCTTACTTTGCCATTTTCATCTTCTTCCACCCATGGTTCTCGAAGAGCGATGCCACCGCGTTCAATAGCACCCGCATATGTTTTTTCTAGGTCTTTTACGAGAAGGGAGATATCTTTTACTCCTTCGCCATGAGTTTTAATAAACTCAGCCACATCTGTGCTGTCTGATAGAGTTCCTGTTAAAATCAATCGGATGGTGCCCTGTGCCATAACGTAAGATACACGGTCACGGGAGCCTGTTTCTAGTCCTTTATATGCTATAAGCTTGAATCCGAAAGCGTTTGCGTAATAATAAGCAGCCTGCTTTGCGTTCCCAGTATAGATTTCTACGTAATGGACACTCTTAACCGGAAACAATTCCTCTTTCTTTGCTTTAGAAGATCCAACTGTTTTTTTAGTCATATTTACCGCTCCTTAATCGTTTTTTTTACATAAAAAAGCTGAATTTTCTTAATTTTCCGCCTGTGATAGTTCACATCATAATACATAAAAATTCACCACGCAAATATGTGTTTTACCGCGGTTGACCATCATGGTAGCAACATTTTAACGCGATAAAACATTTTTGCGTTTAGGTGTACTCTTGCACATTTTTTGTATATCTACTTAAAATGTTAGCAACTAAATAAAAGGGGAATTAGATATGAAAATTAGTGTAAAGTTCTGCCCTAGTAACTTCGAAGATGAGTTGGAAACTATTAAAGATAAATTAATGGAGTGTAGCGGTCTAGAGGTTATTGAGGATAGATGCTTGTTGTATTGCGGACAATGTTTAATGCAGCCGTTTGCAGTTGTAAATGGTGTAAACATTGTCGCAAACGATCCAGTTGAACTTCTCGAAAAAATTGAACAATATGTAGCTAGGCTTAAACAAGGAGACACTGTGTGAACAACGAGAAAATGAAATTAGTAATAATTGATTATCGCTTTTATTGACAACTATATCATTATATTGTGTCTTCCCCGAGAAACATGCGAACCTTCAGAGAGCATCCATCTATGATAAAATATATGTAAAACCCTACTACAAATGCTTATTAATTGCATTGATTGATATCTTCGCATAGTATGACGGAAAAATTCAAGGCCTGTTCCCAAAAAGGGAGCAGGCCTTGAATTTTATGGTTTGGTTTCTTATTTCATCCAATCTGGTTTTCCGAAGCCTGCAAACTTGCTATCGATTACTTCTTCAAACTTGTCTGATTCAACTACTGATTTAATATCCTTAGCAAATTGTGCATCTGCATCTTTTGTATTCACAGCAACAACATTACGATACATATCCGGCATGTTTTCTAAAACAAGGGCATCTTGGAGATCCATTTTTGCTGCAAGAGCGAAGTTACCTGGGACCGCTGATAGGTCAACGCTGTCTGTTGCACGCGGCAATTGAGCCGATTCTAATGGTTTGAATTGAATGTTTTTTGGGTTCTTTGTTACATCTTTTTCCGATATTTTTAAGGGATCGACATCTGGCTTGACTTCAATTAAATCTTCATCTACTAGGACTTTAAGTGCACGTGCAAGGTTAACTGGATCGTTCGGTAGGGCTAGTGATGTACCATCTTTAATGTCTTTCAACGATTTATATTTGTTCGAGTATATACCCATTGGTGCTGTCGGTACAATAACAAGGTCAGAAAGCTCTAAATCATTTTCTTTAGCGAAGTTATCCATATACACTTTGTGCTGGAAAAGGTTGGCGTCGATTGAATTGTTACCAAGTGATTTATTTGGCTGGATATAGTCAGTGAATTCAACGATTTCTATTTTGTAGCCAAGATCTTCTAGGCCTGGCTTGATGGCCTCTTTTACCATATCCGCGTAAGGACCGGTAGTTGCTCCGATTTTCAATTCTTTTTTGTCTTCAGTTTTTGGGGAAGCATTATCGCTTCCGCAAGCTGCCAAGCCAAGGGCTAGTGCGCAAACAGATAATAAAGAAGCTATTTTTTTCATTGGAAATTCCTCCTGTAATATGTTGTATTAAATCATTGTTAAAATGACTGATTCTATCGTTTATTTACTAAGTATGAGGCCTTGTCACCAACCATTTGAATGATTTGTACAAGGCAGATTAACACGACGATTGTCGTGATCATGACTGTGTTGTCATAACGGTAATAGCCGTACCGAATGGCCAGGTCACCAATTCCGCCCCCACCGATTGTCCCAGCCATCGCTGAGTAACCGATAAGTGAAATGGTCGTTAACGTCAACCCTTGAATGATTCCCGGTTTTGCCTCAGGAAGAAGTACATCCTTAATGATCATCCATGGAGTGGCACCTACAGCAATTGCAGCTTCAATCACACCTTTATCTATTTCGCGTAATGCCGATTCAACGATTCTTGCAAAAAAAGGTATCGCGGATACAGATAGGGAAACAGAAGCCGCTCTTGGCCCTATCGTTGATCCAGTAAGCAAATCCGTTAAAGGAAGGAGGGCGACTAAGAGAATGATAAACGGGATTGAACGGACAATATTGACAGCGAAACCGAGAGATCGATTCACGACGTTATTTTCAAAGATTAAATTCTTGGTCGTTGTAAACAGCAATACTCCAAGTGGCAAACCAATTAGAAGGGCTACCGCAAGGGAGATTCCAACCATATAGATTGTTTCGAGAAAGGCTTTATTAAGGTCAGGTAAAATATTGACGACGGAATCAAACAGTGACATGTTTCAACACCTCCACAGAACTGGTCCGATTTGTTATATATTCCAGTGCCGATTGAACTTCAGCAGCCTCACCAATTAATTCAATGATTAAGATTCCTAATGGAACATCCTGAATATATTCAATTTTGCCGTGCAAGATATTTCCCTTTACTGAATACTTTTGTAGAGCATCGGAAAGAATCGATTCACCGGCGGTGGGCCCTTCAAATTGAATTTGAATAATCGTTCCTTTGCTTTCCTCAATTAAGTGTGAGGGAAGCTCAAAATCCAATACACTGCTGATGAATTGCTTCGTCAACTGCTGCTTTGGTTGTGAAAATATCTCATAAACAGATCCTTCTTCGATAATCCTGCCATCCTGCATGACAGCGACTCGATGGCATAGTTCTTTGACTACTTCCATTTCATGGGTAATCAATACTATAGTGATACCAAGTTCCCGACTAATCTTTTTTAATAACTGTAAAATCGCTTTTGTTGTTGTTGGATCAAGGGCAGAAGTCGCTTCATCACATAATAGTACAGTAGGGTTATTGGCTAAGGCTCGCGCTATGCCGACCCGTTGCTTTTGACCTCCGCTGAGCTGGGCCGGATAGACATCCTTTTTATCACTAAGCCCAACTATGTCCAGCAGTTCTAGAACGCGACTTTTGATGACACCCTTTGATTTGTGTGCGGCTTTCAAGGCGAAAGCAACATTTTCAAAAACGGTTTTGGAACTGACTAAGGAAAAGTGCTGAAATATCATACCGATTTTTTGTCGTTGTTTTCGAAGCTCTTTGCCTGATAAAGACGTTAAGTCAATCCCGTCAATAATGATTTTTCCTTTTGTCGGACGTTCAAGCAAATTTAAGCAGCGTATTAATGAGCTTTTTCCGGCTCCGCTGTAGCCAACAATCCCATAAACTTCACCAGTCTGAATTGTCAAAGATACGTTATCCACTCCGACAACTCGGGTATTTTTCGATATGTATTCCTTTCGGACTGATCGGATTTCAATCATGAGCCTTCCCCCTTAAACATAAAAAACTGCCTCTATCATTCAGAAAGAGGCAGCGAAATTATTTCGTCTTATCTTTCAGAATGTAATCATTCTGCAGGAAGTAGCACCGTTCCCGATTGGGGCGGTTGCCGGACATCACAGGGCCTGTTCCCTCAGTCACTCTTGATAAGTAAATTATTATTTTGGAATATTACAAGTTTTCTAATATAATCTATATTATTTGTAAATTCACATATTGTCAATCGTTTCTGTAATTTTAGAATAACTTTCTGGTGATTTAATTAATTTTTTTATGGTAAATCTAGAATTGGATAATCATACCTTTTGGAATCGGGGTATTGTCACCATTGATCGTTAATGGTCGGAAAGCCATACTTTTTTATGATATTTGTAAGATAGGCTTCGTTCTTTTTAGCAGCTTGTCGATTTTTTTTAATAATTACGTGAAGTTTTTGTCAGGAAAGTATTGTTTCAAAGTCTGTATCATGAATGCTTTAGCTTTTTTATCAACCAAGGTAATATTGACAGTTATTCAGCGTTAATGATTAGCCGTGAATTTTTTTATCGTCCAAACTTAAATAGGGAGTACCCTTTATTAACAACTTCCTTTTAACCGAAGCCAGATTTTTGCTGTTTCTTTTCTTAGTTGCATAATAGAATACCTTAAATCAATGACTATGGTTTCAAACAGTGCCTTGATTCTACCGGAAAATATACAATGGGTCTTTGCTAGGAAAAATACTATTTGCTTGTCAAAAGTATGGGGGGATATTACATTTATTGTAATGAACAAGGGGGAAATAGGATATTAAACTATTTTTATACAATTGATGAGGAGGGAAGCCATGCTAGAGATTAAGACGATAAATGATGTGGTTTGTGTACAAGGGACCCCTGAAGGAATAAAGTCGGGGATGAGTGTATATGTTTTTTTAATAGACGGCCTCTTGATTGATACGGGAGCCCAAATTTTATTGGAAGAACTTATCCCTTTCTATGAATCAGCCGACTTCGATTTAGTGGCGCTAACGCATTATCATGAGGACCATACTGGCGGTGCTTCCTGGATACAGGAACATAGAAAAGTTCCAATTTATATTCATCCGATGTCGATTGATGTATGTGCGAAGGATGCTGAATATCCTGATTATCGCAAAACTTTTTGGGGAAGGAGAGATGGCTTCAAAGCTGAGCCGTTGGGGAGGACTGTTCATTCCCGTACCCAAACGTGGGAGCCAATCTTTACCCCAGGTCATGCTAAGGACCATATGGTGTATTTGAATCACAGTAATGGCATGCTGTTTTCAGGTGACCTATTCGTTACACCGAAAACGAAGCTTGTTTTACGGGAAGAATCTGTCCCTGTTATCATCGATTCTATAAATAGATTACTTCAATATGATTTTGGAGAGGTTTTTTGTTGTCATGCCGGTCATGTCCCTAATGGGAAGGAAATGTTTCAAAGAAAGCTCGACTATTTGGAAAACCTGCGTGGTGAAATTTTACGATTACATAATCAAGGCTTGGCAGTTCATGAAATCCAGCAAATTGTTTTGCCGAATCAATATCCGCTTATCGAGATATCTGGCCACGAATGGGATTCGGAGCATATTATCACATCGATATTAAAAGAAAAGATATTGATTAATAAGATTAATAAGGATAATGGAGCGAAATACTAATTAGTGATTTTGTGTAATGGAAGAGGTGTTAATCAATTTCCTTTTGAACACAGAAGCACGCATTGTAATTTAAGGGATAATTTGATACATTTAAACTGAAAATTAAATACGTCTAGAAAAAGGTGCAGATAATATATTGAAGATTATCTGCTTAAAAGGGAAGTCCGGTTAGAATCCGGCGCTGTCCCGCAACTGTATATGAGAGCGATTCGAGTAATGCCACTGTCTTCTGCAAAAGGGGATGGGAAGGTTCGAAAAGCGATGATCATGAGCCAGGATACCTGCCTATTTTTAGCACAGCATCATAAACCTACGAGGATAGGAGGTGTTAAGTGCGAGAATTGACAAGAGCATGTTTTTCATTTTTTGAAAAATGGAAAATTCATGTTTGTTTTTTGTTATGTTTTCTTTTGCACTCTAACAACTTCTAATCGGGAAGTTGTTTTTTTTATTTTTTAGATGTAATCAGTTATAATAGTCGATTTTTTAACAAAATTATAAGGAAATCTCGTCTCTCTATGGAACAGGAGAAAAGTTTTCTTTATGAACAAAATTTAAGGGGGATAATGCATGTTTGGAACAGTTAGATACTTTACGGATTTTTTAAAGGCTCAGATTATGTATAATTTTTCTGGGGAAAAAATGATTTCTTTAAGCGAAAATCATACAAGGTTGAACAAGGAAATTAATGTGAAGGCAAAAAATTCAAAAGAAAAAGTAGAGTATTTACTTAATCTTGAAAAGGCTTATGGAATAATTAATAAGGAAATGTTCGGTCAAAAGGAGGAGTTGACAGTTTTATAAAAAGGAGCCACCTAAAGGAGGCTCCGGACACTAATTATTTATTCTTGTTTGGCTCGGTTTCATCATAAAAATCATGGGCTTCTTCAATGTTCTGAAGGTCAGCAGCTGCATAAACATTCCCGCCGGCCAGCCCTTCATTGATGTAACGGTCGATGTCTAAGAAAGCAGAGTTCTTGCCTTCATATTCGGTATCCTTCAAAAATGTGAATTCTTCTTTATCCAAAAGAAATCCCTCCTAACCTTTTTTATAGTGTAGGCAAAAGAGGGCTTTTTATTCTGAGTAAGTCCTCATGAATGAAATGAGGAGTTTAGCACTAACTTATTCATATACATGATAGACCATTAAGTCATGTATGATGCTTTTGAGATTAGCTTCGTCTGTTTCTGAAGGGGGATTGGCAGTCCATTCGATGGACCCGTCTTTATGGTATAAGGCTTTGACGGCCTGCTTGTTAAAGTAAAAGGAAATTTTCCATCCTGGTAAATTTTTATGTAATGGTGTCCATTGAAAATGAGTAATCATATGTATAACCTCCATATAAGCTGTCTCTCATTTCATTATAATGGAAAACGGCAGATGGAGGTTATTTTCTCGTTTGATTTAATAAAGTTAATTCAATAAACAGGTTTTTCAAATGCAAGAGTCGGCTTGCTTCAATTTCTTCTTCATCAAATTGCATGGGTTTAGAGTTTACTTCGTAAATGAAGAGTGATCCTGTTGAATCTTCGCCAATATCAATAGAGAATTCCCCGAGAAAGCCGAATTTCTTCGAAAGAATCAGACCGCACTTTTGAGCAATGTACGCCAACTTCCGGTTTAAATTCCTCGATTGCAAGTTTTTGTAAGGGAAAAGTTTCCCGCCTCTTGGAGTATGGGTTGTGATTTCCTGGGTTTGTGACATCCGTACAGCCTTACCAGTAATTTTATAGAACCCATTTTCATAATGAACGAGAACTCGGTAATCATAACGATGTCCATTCAGTTTCTTTGGTATAACCGCTCGTTGGGCGAGATAGGCTCTTCTCATCAGTAGCAATTTTTTATGCTCCCAAAATGAGGAGAAATTTGGGAAGGATTCACTATGTTTTAGGCTATTAAACTGAAGAGTTTCATCAGGATTCTCTATTAGTGTGTAAATACCTTTCCCTTGGCTTCCTTTAGATGGTTTTAGGTAAATATGTCTGTGGGATTTTAAAAAAGCCCTCAGTCCATCGCAATCACCTAGGATAATTGTTGATGGAAGATGGTTGGTGAGGGAGCCATCTTCCATTAATGCTTCATACATCATATATTTATCTAAAAAACAAGGATTGAAAAGGTTCATATCATGATCTTGAAAGTAGTTGATAAGCCGTTGAAAATCCTCTGATGCCTCGAAGCCCCTTGAGGGAATTCGGTTATAAACTATATCGGGAAGCGGCATCTTAACCTCGATCCATTTGTTTGAAATGGAGGAAAAAAGGAAGCCTTTTACAGGGATGGAATGAAAGGTCTCAACCGTAAATACAAACACTAAAATCCCATGTTCCAACAAATATAGTGATAAATCCTGAAAAAGGGTCAAGTTTCCCCCTATTCCTGATTCCTTTTTGGGATTTGAAGAAGTTAAAATTCCGACGACGAGCATCCGGCTACCTGGAAAAATAGAAATAGGAATAAGTGTTTGATTATTTTGATTCTGTTTATAGTGTATTTCCTCTTTTTCCGCGCCGGCGAATAGTTGCATGCTTTCTTGGTCGTGGTACCAGCTTTCAGTTGGAATATCGTAAAAAATATTCATCTATGCACACCGACAGCATTTGTAATGGTTTGTTCCGTAAGATAAATAGCATAATCAAGGCTGAGCTTTCTTGTTAGCAGCTCGAACTCTTTGAGTTTTGGATGGGAAAAGATTGAACGTCCTGGTTTAGAATTAGCTTCAAACATCCAAACTTGCCCTTTTTTATCTAATCCAAAATCAAAACCGATTTCTGCAATGATGCCATCTAAGTGCTCTTCAATACTTTCACTTAATATTAGGGCGGCTTCCGATAGCTTTCGTTCGACTTCTTTCGCCTCATCATCATCACCATATAGCTCGGCAATCGTCTTGATGACACCTCCGCTTTTAATGTGGGTAGTAACGCTTCCAGCGCCGGCTATTTTTGCGGCGATTGCAGTTACCTGCCAAATTCCCTTGCTGTCCTTGTTCGTATGCACTCGGAAATCTACAGGTCGTTTTGAAGAACGAATTAATGGTATGCCCTGCTGCACAATGAGATTTTCAAGCGGTCGATTATGAAAGATGTGTTTAACAATGGATTCTAAAGTAGAAAACTTTTGCAATTTATTTTCCTGAGCATCATTTTTATAACGACAATAGTAGACATTTTCATGTTTATCATAAAGAATTTGGTGAATTCCAAGCCCAAGGCTGCCATGAATAGGCTTTATATAAACTTGGCGGTAATGAGAAAGCAGGGTTTCTACGACGGACAGAGATTGAAAAGGATACGTTTCCGGTAAAAAAGGAAGTGCCCGCTCATCCGCACATAACCGTTCATTTATATCCCATTTATTAAAAAAACCTGGATTGTACCAAGGAATTGTATACTCTTTTTGGAATTTCTGTTTCACTTCCTTAGGGCCATCCCGGTTTTCCGTCAAACGGTTAGGGAGCCGGTCATAGATGACATTTGGAAAAGGAAATTCGTTAATATTCCAGTCATCGTTCTCATAGACATAGCCCTTGATTGTTTCTTTTTCCCAATTGATTACATTTTCACCGAAAACAAAAGGGATACAGCCTGTTGTTTGGCTCAGAGAAAGGAGTTTTGAAAAAAAATCTGAACGTTCCCCGAGCGGTTTGTTTGAAATGCCGGTAAAACCTGATGAAAATATCCCGACGACTGGCCCAATATGAATGCTCTTACCGTATATAAATAGATGTAGAGGCATATCGACCTGAGTAAATATTAAAGATTCCGCGAGACTTTCTGACAGGACGATTGTTTGCTTGATTGCAGGATTTTGTTTAACAATGGCAGGACATGAATGCTGGCCAAAATATATTAATTCAATCTCTGCCAAATCTCCAAGCTCTGATGGATAGAAGAGAACGTTGCCGGGAGTATCGGCAATCTCGGCAGGATAAGTCTTTCTCACTCTCTATTCACCTGCTTTCTGAAGATGATCGGCTAAAAATTGGCTATATTGGAACGGTGCGCGATGGATATCCTTCATCGATTCAGGTTGAAGTGTTTGGATGATTTTCCTACCTGGTTTTGAGTTAATATCCATTATCCATATTTGCCCTTTTTTATCAATGCCTAGGTCGATTCCTAGCTCAAATAGCCTTTCAAAAACGGCTTCGGTTTCGACAGGTAAGGTACGGAGGATATGCTGGATTTTTTGTTCGGCAGCAATTGGAATAGATTCAGGATTTTTTTTGATGAAAGCCTCGAGCGAAATAGCTTCCCCACCAGTGGCTAAATTGGACGTGATTCCATCTTGTTGTCCCAGGCGAATGCCTCTGCCGCGTTCCATCCACTGATTTTTTTCGTTTTTTTGAAGTAAAATTCGTAAATCGAACGGTTCCTTTTTCTGGTTGCAAAGTTCTAAATAAGGCTGACAAAGGTAACTATATCGATTTAATAAATGCTGCAGCCATTTGTTCAGTTGAGATTTAGAGTCAAATTTACGGTCGTATTTGGTGCCCTTTTTTGTCATGGACACCAATGTGCCGCCTTCGGTTTTTGTGAGAAGATAGATTCCCGTACCACCTGCTCCAAACTCTGGTTTGATAATAATTTTATCCAGACGTTCCAAATGCCCGCTGATTTCTTCAGGTGTGGTAACTTGAACGGTTTCTGGAAAAAATGCCTCTAGCAGGGGATGTTTTTTTAAAATTTGATAAACTTCCCACTTTCCTGGAAGGCCAAGGCCAAGGAAACTTGAGTTAACTTTTAACCAATTGATTTTATCGCGCATTTCCGTCGAAACACGAGATAAGCCATGGAAACAGCGGTCATATACAAAATCAGGGAGATCAAATGATTCAGAGCGCCATGTTTCCTTTTCGGCATCAAAACGTTCTCCTCGAACTTTCTTCACATCGATATCAATATTCTCGGGTGTGAATTTACATACATTCATATTAAATGATTTAGCTGCTTTTGCTATTTCAGTAAAATAATGATTTTCATGTGTATCTGACGTTGCCATTAATCCTATTAACACGTGCCAGCAACTCCTTTTATGGATGGTTTTCTCGGTCAAGAGTAAGCATAAATTCAACAATGGACTTTACTGATGGACGAAAGGTTTCATAGTTGCCCTGAAATTTTTTCGAAGGTTTCGAGTTCACTTCAATAATCCAAGGGTGTGTGTCAACATCAAGTGCTAAATCGATTCCTAGCTCCCCGAATAAATCATCATGATTTTCTGCCAAAGTATGGGCAGTTTTTTTAGCAAGTCTTATAAGCTTTTGGTGCAAACGTGCGGCTTCCTGAGGGTCAAATACTTCCTTTAAAAAGTCTGAGCCGTTTTTCATCATACCGCCCTGTGCAAGATTGGAAACGATATTACCTGGATCTCCTATCCGGGCAACCATGGAGGTAACTTTCCATTGAAACTGCTCGTTTTGATGAAGAAGGATTCGGAAATCAACTTTTCTCTGATCGATTTCAAACAAGGAAATCCCCTTTTGAAGGATGTAGGCTTGTTTTCTGCAGAATTTTTTCAAGGCGTTATACAACTTTTCATTCGTATCCGCAATATGCACATTTTGTATATGTCCGGTTTGCTCGATTTTCCATTTTCCATCTACTTGTGTTAACCTGCAAATATTCCTTCCTTGACTGCCGGAAGTAGGCTTTAAATAGATAACAGAATGGTTCTCTAAAAATGTAAAGAAGGCTTCCTTCTCGTTAAAAAGTATGGTATCAGGCAGATTTGAAAGCAGTTCATATTCTAAGAGAAGAAGCTCATGTACATCGAACTTAGAAAGAAACCCTCCATTAAACATCGGGATTGAATATGATTTTAGTTCATTTGTAAACAGATCGAAGGTTGGCGATTCTTCCATTCTGCGCGAATGAATCCGATTATAAAACACATTAGGGATAGGTAGAGTAAGGGTTTGCCACCCATTTTTCCCTGGCCAATATCCTTCCACTACGCCTTCTTTTAGAGACTGTATTCCTACTAAAAAGAAGGAAAAGCCTTGTTGATGACAGTAGGATTTCATCTCCTGATAAAATTTTTCCATCTCCCCAAATGTCCCATCTTTCAAGGGAAGTTGGTTGATGAGTGCAGCAAAGAAGGGCCCTATATTTATTGATCTATCCTCCGCATGGAAGGTCACGGAAATTGGGTCTGAAAAAGCAGGCAGGGATAAAATTTGGTTTGTATCAAATGAAAGCTTTATTGTTGGCTGGGATGAAGGGAATGGTTGGACGAGTACAGGAACGGAACGGCATCCCGCCATAAGAGTAAGGGGTTCCCCATATTGAAGATCCCACGCCTCGAATAATTTTTCTTCGATGAACAGTAGTGCCTTCTTTCTAGTGATTGCAGGATTTACCGTAATGAAAATTTTTTGAAATTTAAGATTCATTATAATTCCCCGTTTGCACTAAGTTTGATATCCTTTTATAATTAAATGATGGGCAAAAGTGGATAACACATTCTATGTTTTTCCAATTAGAACGTGTCATTAAGCCTTTATTTCAAGCAACAAAAGGAGAAATCCTCATGGATGAGTTTTGGGTAAAAATACTGTTTATGGTTGTTGTTGGTGCTGTAATTGGAGGGTTCACTAATTTATTGGCTATCCGGATGCTGTTTAGACCTTATAAACCAATCTATATTTTCGGGAAACAGCTGCCGTTGACACCAGGTTTAATTCCTAAGCGGCAAGATGAGTTAGCCAGTCAGTTAGGTAAATTGGTCGTTGAACATTTAATCACACCTGAAAGCATTCAAAGTAAGGTTATCAATGATGCCTCTATACAGAATATGAAAATTTTCGTTCAGGCAGAAGTAAAGAAAGCGTTGTCCACGGAAAAAAGTACAGCTCAATTGCTTGATCAATTGGGAATGAAGAATTCTTCCTTCTCGTTAGAACAGCAATTACAGACTTTCGTTCTTGGTAAATACGAAACATGGTTGGACGAAAATAGCGGCAAGAGCTTACAGGACATCGTCCCATTGCACATTCAGCAAAAAGCAGTGGAGTCGATCCCGGATATTTCTCGATTCATCGTAACAAAAGGAAAAGAATATTTTAACAGTGAAGAAGGTAAGGGGCGCCTTGAAGACATGTTGGATGATTTTTTCAAGGAACGGGGTAAATTGATCAATTTAATTCAGATGTTTATCGGGAATGAAAAGTTAATTGATAAAATTCAGCCGGAAATCATTAAATTTTTTGAACAATCACGAACTATTGATATATTGTCAGTGATGATGGTAAAAGAGTGGGGAAACCTCGAGAAATGGGATGTTAAGAAAGTAGAAAGCTTGATTGGGAAAGAAACGATAAGACAGTTTATTACCGAAAAAACGACAGAAATGATACCAGTCGCTACTATCATGGAAAAACCAGTTCGTGAGTTGACTGCCAATTTCTCTGATAAGATTGTTGAAAAAGGGGTCCCAATTCTTGTGGAAAAAGGTGCCGACTATTTAATTAATCACTTTCAGCCGCTTTTCCAAAAGCTTCATTTGGATGATATTGTGGAAGAACAGGTGGCCTCATTTTCCGTTTCGCGACTTGAGGAAATGGTCGTTTCCATCACTAAGAAGGAATTGTCAATGATCACATACCTTGGAGCATTGCTTGGAGGAATCATCGGTTTATTCCAAGGTTTTGTAACTGTTTTATTAGGATGACGTGTAATTAGCAAAGGGATTTGTTATAGTGGTAAAGGTGTAGGAATACAATGATTACTGGGAGGGGAAAACCATGAGTAACGTATATGATGCAGCATATGAAATGGAAAAGGCAATTCGAGCAAGTAATGAATATGCCGACTTGCAACGCTTATATGAAATCGTCAATTCGGATGAAGCAACAAAAGGAATGTTTGAAAACTTTCGAAATTTGCAGATGTCTTTGCAACAAAAGCAAATGATGGGGCAGGAAATTGCTCCGGAAGAGGTGGAGCAAGCACAAAAAACAGTACAGCTTGTTCAACAAAACCCAACCATCTCAAAATTGATGGAAGCGGAACAAAGGATGAGCATGGTCATTGCTGACCTTAATAAAATTATCATGAAGCCGCTTGAAGATTTATATGGTCTGCCTGAACAACAGTAGTAAGCTGTTGAGAACTCCCTGCCTTTATGGTAGGGAGTTTTTTTGTCGGAAAAGTTAGTGCCAAATCGAGTGTAAGGTGCTCTGAACTTCTATTTGTTCTACTCTTCAAATTTTAGTCATAAATTTGAAAGAGGATACTATAGATGGGGGAGATCAACATGGTATATCGTCTACTTGCGATTAATATTGACGGAACATTGCTCCAGTCGAATGGCCGTTTAAATAAATCAACTAAAGAAGCAATTGATTATGTGCACCAAAAAGGTGTCCATGTTGCGCTTGTGACGTCAAGAAACTATCACTCTGCAAAAAAAGCGGCCAAAGCCCTAAAAATAAATCCGATGATCGTTGCTCAGCAGGGAGCTTTTGTTGGAGCATCAATTGAGAAGCCTATATTGGTGAAAAGAATTTCAGAAGAATTGACTGTGGAACTAGTTCAAATGCTTGAAAAAACTACCTGCCAAATTCTACTCATTCATGAAAAATACTCGCTTGGCAATCGAGTCAACCTTCCAGAGAATTTGCTCGGTAAATCAGTTATGTATTTGAATGATCAAAATATATATGCTCAAAATTATGTGGATGATATCAGTGAAGAGTTAATTGATAAGCCAATGGCTCCGACAAAAATAGATATCATTTTTTCGGAACAAAGTGACCAAACTGATATGCTAAAACTGATAAAGGATATGTTCCCGGAGGTTGATGTTATCCTACATCCAGGATACAAGCTGACGGTTGTTCCAAAGGGTGTATCCAAGTGGAGCGGTGTATTGTATTTAGCAGATCATTTAAAGGTAAAAAGAAGTGAAATTGTCTCGATTGGAGACGGGTTAGATGATATGGAGATGATAGCTGGATCTGGTCTGGGTGTTGCCATGGGCAACGCAGATCAGGAAGTTAAGAAAGTCGCGAAATGGGTGACCCGCTCTAATGATGAACACGGTGTTGCCTATATGTTAAGAGAATTTTTCCGTAAACAACATCCGATTGAGTTTTTGCAGAAGATGAATATGCTTAAATGAATAAGGAGACTCCTTCGATCACGAAGGAGTCCTATTTAGTTATGTCGCTGGCAATGTGATTTTATATAATAATTCTAAGCACCTTTCCATAAACTAAAGAAAATCTGTAAAGGAAAGGAAGAATTCAATGGGTATTATCAATGCGAAAGAAGTACAAGTAGGTGACGAGGTATTTGTAATTTATAATAATCCCCATGTTCCTACTGTTTCGAATGTGAGGGCAGCAGAAATTGTCCCTCATCCAAAAGATCCTAATGCAGTTGCTTTGTTTCTGAACGATACATTTCATACAATTGAAGATGATGATGCTTTATTTTCTTCAGAAGCCGCTGCTGAAAAAGCCTATAACGATTATATGGACAACCAGATGATGTAAAGTTGAAGTGGGGGTCTTTGATTATCATATTTTAATGAGTATTAATGAAAAAAGCCTCACGCTTTGAAAAGCGGGGGCTTTTATTTTTGGGCTGCATTAATCACTCGTAACATCACGTGAATTTGTCCCATGTGGTACGTTTCGTGGAAAAGTGCAAGATTGACCATTTCGCTATAAGTTGTAAAACCTTTGAATGGTTTCTCCAGTTTTTCATTTAAGCGTTCTTCAGGAATGGCCAGAAGGCGATTAAGCTGTTCTTTAAATTGCTGAATTAAAACGTTAACTGATGGAACATCGTCTGTCCAGTCAGTCGGACTTGTACCTTGTGCAAAGAAATTAACATAATTGTCTGGCAAGTTCCCTGCTCGCGGATGATCGAGCAAGAATTTTTCTGTTACGAACAACGTATGGCCAAGATGCCAGTGAATGTTGTTGTTGAATCCTATTGGCTGAATGCTTGCCAGTTCAGGAGTAACACAATCAATAGCTCGTTCGAAAAATTTCCCTCTAATTAGTGAGAATCGTTTCTGTAATGGATTCATGCTAGATCCCCCTTTTTTAGCTCCTGTGAATGATATGTAATTATATAAAAACGTCCTTCGAATTATATCAAGGTTGTTCCTTGTTAAGTAAATCGAGATTTATTTAACAAGAAATTTCTGCCACTCCGGTTTTTATCGAAAAATCGGAATGGCAGCTTGTGGTTTATTAGTTAGGATTGGATGAGAAGTTTCATCGCATGAATTTGTCCAATGTGACTTGCCTCGTGTAGGACTACGAAGTTAATAAACTCTCCTACTGTTTCCATTTCTCTGAAAGGTTGTGCTACTTTTTCGTTCAAGCTTTCTTCCGGAATTTCAAGAAGCCGGCCAAGTTGTTCTTGTAACTGCTGCTTTAAAACTTCAACAGAAGGGATATCGCCTGTCCAGTCAGCTGGTTTTGAACCGTATCCAAATAGTTGTCCGTAATTAGCAGGCAGGTTGCTGTTATTTGGGGAGTCCAATAAAAATTTTTCCGCTGCGGATAGGACATGTCCAAGATGCCAATGGATTGTATTATTGAACCCTTTCGGCTGCACATCCATAAGCTCTGGACTTAATCCCTCGATTTCTTTTAGTAAATTTTCGCGCATAACTTTAAGTTGATTTTTCACATAACTCATTTTTTTGTTCCCCTCTCACTACTTTTTTAGCAAAATAGTTCCTCATGAAATTATATCAAGGTTGTTTGGGTATTATCAAATTTTAGGTAAGCACTTTCAAAACGAGAGGTGTATATTAATTTACAAATAATTTCATTTTTACACTTGAGATTATCAGAAAATTTAATATAATTAGATATATGTTATGTTATATAACGTAAGTGCGTTAGGTAATGACTAATATTGTGTGTTGTATCTTTAATAGACTCTTATTATAAGGTGCTTTATGGTTTTGATTGGCAGAAGGAGAGAGGGCATGCGCTTAACAGCTAGGGAGCAAGAAAAATTAATGGTCGTAGTGGCAGCAGATTTGGCAAGAAGACGAAAAAATCGCGGCTTGAAATTGAACTATCCGGAATCGATTGCCTTGATCACATATGAAATTGTGGAAGGGGCACGCGATGGTAAGTCTGTCGCAGAACTGATGCAGTTTGGAAAGACAATTCTTTCAAGTGAAGATGTGATGGAAGGAATCCCGGAGATTATTCACGATATTCAAGTGGAAGCGACTTTTCCTGATGGTACAAAGCTTGTGACGGTTCATAATCCGATTCAGTAAGGAGTTTTAAGCCATGATACCTGGAGAATATATTTTGAAAAAAGGACCGATTGTATGTAATGTAGGGAAGCCTTTGACAGTCATCTCCGTGACCAATAGGGGAGACCGGCCGATTCAAATTGGCTCACATTTTCACTTTTACGAAGTGAATCTTGGGTTGGAATTTTCTAGGGAAGATGCTTTTGGGAAAAGGCTAAACATTCCTGCCGGCACAGCGGTCCGTTTTGAGCCGGGAGATGCCAAAGAAATAGAACTGGTGCCATTTAGCGGCAAGAGGGAAGTTTATGGATTAAGCAATCAAACTAATGGTCCGCTCGATGGGAATTGGGAAATATGAGTCATGAAATGTCACGTAAGCAATATGCAGACATGTTTGGTCCGACAACTGGCGATTTAATTAGATTGGCAGATACAGATCTTTTCATAGAAATAGAAAAGGATTTTACAAAATACGGAGATGAAGTGAAATTCGGCGGAGGTAAGGTGATTCGTGATGGTATGGGTCAACATCCTACTGCTTCAAGAGACGAGGTCATGGATCTCGTTTTCACCAATTCAATCATCGTCGATTATACCGGAATTTATAAAGCAGATATCGGCGTGAAGGATGGAAATATTGCAGCTATTGGCAAGGCTGGCAACCCGCTATTGATGGATGGAGTGACTATGGTGATTGGGGCTGCAACTGAAATAATTGCAGCTGAAGGAAAGATAATAACAGCCGGAGGCATTGATGCTCACATCCACTTCATTGCGCCGCAGCAAATTGAGACTGCACTATCAAGCGGAATTACCACGATGATTGGCGGCGGAACCGGACCGGCAACGGGATCGAACGCCACGACATGTACGCCAGGAGCCTGGAATATACATAAAATGCTTGAGGCTGCAGATCATTTTCCTATGAATCTTGGGTTTTTAGGGAAAGGTAATTCCTCGGCCAAAGAACCTCTAGCTGAACAAATAGAAGCTGGTGCGATTGGGCTGAAATTGCATGAAGATTGGGGAACGACGGCCGCTGCAATCGATACAAGTTTAACGGTGGCGGATGAATACGATGTTCAGGTAGCGATTCATTCTGACACGCTTAATGAAGGAGGTTTTGTTGAGGATACGATTAAAGCGATCGGGGGCCGTGTGATTCATACATATCATACTGAAGGTGCAGGTGGCGGGCATGCTCCTGATATCATCAAGGCGGCAAGCTACTCCAACATTCTTCCATCCTCGACTAATCCTACCCGGCCTTACACAATCAATACTCTAGAAGAGCATTTGGACATGCTTATGGTCTGCCATCATTTGGATCCATCCGTACCAGAAGATATCGCTTTTGCTGATTCCCGAATAAGGAAAGAGACGATAGCCGCTGAAGACATTCTGCATGACCTGGGCGTTTTTAGTATGATTAGCTCGGATTCTCAAGCAATGGGACGTGTAGGCGAAGTCATATTACGGACATGGCAGACAGCAGATAAGATGAAAAAGCAACGGGGGAAAATGAAAGAAGAAACAGGGGAAGGAGACAATTTACGCGTGAAGCGTTATGTCGCCAAGTATACGATAAACCCTGCCATTACCCATGGAATCTCTGATGTGGTTGGTTCGGTAGAAGAAGGGAAATTCGCCGACTTGGTGCTCTGGGATCCAGCCTTTTTTGGAGTGAAACCAGATATGGTATTAAAAGGCGGCATGATTGCCCACAGTATTATGGGTGACCCCAATGCCTCGATTCCAACGCCTCAACCTGTGTTATACCGTCCGATGTTTGCGAGTTATGGCCAGGCTGTAGCGAGTACGTCCATTACGTTCCTATCAAAGGCGTCCTATGAAGCAGGAATTCACAAAGACCTGGGTCTGAAAAAAATAATGAAGACTGTCTCGAATATTCGTAGTCTTACAAAAAAAGATATGAAGTTAAATGGGGAAACCCCCGTCATAGAGGTTGATCCGCAAACCTATGAAGTGACGGTGGACGGTGATTTAATTACGTGTGAGCCGGCAGAAGTACTGCCGATGGCACAACGATACTTTTTATTCTGAGATGATACCATGATTCTGGAAAAGGTATTAGGAAATATAGAGTTTTTTGAAAAAAACACGAAACATATGAAAAGGGTTTAGAAAGTGATGCATTAAGAAAACAAATTCTATGAGCGAAAACGGATCATGGGAAAGAAATTGGGATTCGTCTTAAGGAATACAAAGAATTAATGGATGGAGGCATCCTTTATGTGGATGAAAAGAATATGATTGTGTTTCAGACGATTGATGACGATATTTAGGCGATAGTGCCTATATCTATTGGCCAGATGGGTGGAAAAGGACATGTTTATTTAAGAGAGGTTCAGTTATGCTTATATAGAAGCCCTTGTCAGTTTTTGAGCTATCACTGAAGCTTTGAAATAAAGTTTGATCAAAGATACCTCGTAAACCCGTATTTTACGATAAATAAAAAGAATTCATTTTGAAAAAAGATTGATCAAAATGGATTCTTCTCCAGCAAATTTAAGTTTGATTTTTATAAAAAAGTTTGATCATTTTCTACCTATGTTGTTCAACAATTGCACCCTTTAATGGAATAACATAGATGGAATTTTATAAACAAAACAGGATAATAATCACTTTGTTCAAAAATTACTTTCTTGAAGTTTAAATATGTGTCGGCAATAGGATTAGAGAAATGAGCAACCAAATAATCATATCTTTCTAAATCAAGAAGTAATGATTTATTGAAATGATAGTATTAGGTCATCAGAATTTTTTTAGTTCCTTTTTTTTATCCATTTATCATTCGTACACGGTCACAATTACTCCATCCATATTGTTGCCTGAAATCTCATAATAGAGATTCTTTGGTACTTTAATTGGACTGCTATGAGAAATGGAGTAATAAGAAACAGTATATTTTTTCTCATTAACACTAGCAGAAATGTTCTTTTCTTCTTTTAGATAATCCAAATATTCTTCCAAAGCTAAATTCTTATCCTTCATAATCGCGCTGTGAGGCAAGCCAACATAGCGGATATGCCACGGTTCATATTGAATTCCTGTGACACCAGTTTTATCCTTTGGATAGCGTAAAATAAAGCCGTATTTCCAAGCATTTTCTTCTATCCACTTTCCTTCTGGTGCTTCACTCATCTTCATTTGAGTAGATCCTACATCAAGCGATAAACCCAAATTGTGTTCGCTATAGCCTGCTGGCAAGGAATAGTCAGAGCCCATTTCTTGGTAAAGTACACTTTGCTCATCAAATTCTCGAAAGCCACTACTAATTGAAAAATGACGAACTCCTTCTTTTTCAGCAGCAGTTGTCATCTCTGAAAATTTACGTGCGACATCCTCTGACAATCTAATATCACTATCAAGTAACTCGTATCCCTTTTTCAATTCTTTATGCGTAAATAAATTTACGACATCTGATTTTATACTCTCTTGGTGAACAGGATAATCCTTGTTGACCAAGAGTAGATTTCCTTGATAGATCTGATCTTTTGCAATCTCCTTGTTTTGGATACGTTCAGAACTTCCTAGATAATTTATATTATCTTGATGATTTTGAACAATTTTTTGAAACTCTACTTTATCTTGAAACAACGGTGTTATATTAGCGATAGCAAATCCCAAACACAATATTAAAAACAATAAAAATCCCCACTTCTTCATTTTCAGTTTCCTCCTTGATCTTACTTGCTTATATAATAGGAGAAACTATTAAATAAAAGAGTAGGGTAAATATTAAATTTTTCTTAAATCATTTACTTGGGTATTAAATTTGATTATTTGGTACACTGTCCTGTGGTAAACGAACCTCAAATATCGTACGTATTAAACTACTTTCTGCAGTAATCGTTCCATTATGTTGCTCCACAATATTCTTCGCAATGAACAATCCAAGACCTGTGCTATCTTCTTGTTGAGTTCGTGCTTTGTCACCGGTATAAAACATATCAAAAAGATGCGGTAGTTCATTCGGTGGAATACTATTTCCATAATTCACAATCTGAACAACCACTTCTCCTGAATCAATAAAGCCGTTAATATCTACAAACTGGCCATCGTATCCATAACGATTGGCATTGGTCAGAAGATTTTCAAACACACGTGCTAACAACTCTCCGTCACCAATAATAGGTAAATAGGGAGTACTATTCATTCGAGCTATCAAATCATTTTTCTCGAAGATAGGATACAATTCTTCCTTTAATTGAATCAGTAGGTCACTTAAATTAATTTGCTTTTTTTCAACTGGCAGCATGCCATAGTTCATTCTAGTTATTTCGAATAATTCATCAATAAGTCTTTCTAAACGCTGAGATTTAGTGAAGGCAATTGTTAAAAAATGTCTGACTTGTTCTTTAGTCAGATTCTCATCCTTAAGGATTAAATCAATGTAACCTAAAACAGAGGTGAGCGGAGTACGCAAATCATGAGCTAAATTTACTACTAACTGATCTTTACTGCTTTCCGAAAAATCTCCTCTTTCTATGGCTTGTTCCAATTTTTCACTTGCCAGATTAATATCTTGCGCAATATTTCTAAATTCATCATTTGATATGATTTGAACTCGATGTTTAAAGTCACCACGAGCGAGATAATGAATTCCTTCTGAAATCTCTTTGAAATAGGTAGAGTAGGGCTTAGTAAGGACAAAGAAAAAAAAGATTGAAAGTGGGATAAATAGTAGTAAAAAGAAATTAATGTCTCCAATATTGTTTATAAATAAGCGAAAACGAGCCAATGGATCCTCATAACGAACCATCGTGTGATAATAAAATTGAAGTCCTTTAAAGATTAGATAAGTTATGATGCCAGAAAAAAACATACTTAATCCGAATAACACTATCATTTTTGAGCGAAAACTTCTAATGATTTTAACCATTGAATGTATACCCGACACCCCATACAGTTTTAATCCATTTATTTTTCCGTTTATCTTCTTTAAGTTTTTTCCGTAAAGTACGAATATGGACCATAACGGTATTACCACCCTCAAAATAGGCTTCGCCCCACACCTGCTGAAAAATATTTTCCACACTATAAACTTTCTTTGGATGACTGGCTAGTAAATACAAAATCTCAAACTCTTTAGGCGTCAGCTCAATGGTCTCATCATATAGAATAACTGTGCGTTGATCAGGAGAAATAACTAATCCACCAATTTCCAAGATCAATTTATTATCTGTTTTGGGTTGATTCAATTTCATAAAGCGCCGCAACTGAGCATTTACACGAGCAACCAATTCAATGGGGGTGAATGGTTTAGTCATATAGTCATCTGCTCCAATCACTAGTCCATGTACCTTATCGAAATCAGAAGTTTTGGCACTCAAGAAAATGATAGGTAAATTATGTTGTCCTCGAATGTGATGGGTTACTTCGTATCCATCCATTTTTGGCATCATAATATCTAAAATTAGCAAATCAATCGATTGAGTCTGGATAGCATGAATGGCTTCTAGTCCATCAGATACTTTAATGACATGGTATCCTTCTTTTTCTAAATGGATGGCAATCAGATCAGCAATCTCCTCCTCATCATCAGCTATTAAAATCGAAATACGTTTCATCTACTCCACTCCTAATTTCTAATTTCTGGGGGATGGTATCATCGCCACTCATTGACCAATCAATAAATTGTTTAACTTTTTTAATTGGCATCCCAGTATTCTTTAAGCATAAGATCATTTCTAAATATTTCAGTGCTTCTTCGTCAAAAACTCAATCTCCCTTCTCAGTTCTTTTGAGAAAGGGTAACAGTCCTCGATTATCATAGTACCGTAATTGAGAAACATTGTTAGATGATTCATTTTTGCGACTTGTCCAATTTTATAGTTCATATGATTTTTTATCTTTTTACCAAGGATACAACCTAAACCTAAGTTGAGGTCAAGGATTTTTAAGAATTTTTTTTGAAACATAATTATCCAATTCAAAATATCTTCGTTTTTTCCCATCTTTAAGTCATTTCCTATTTAGATATCAACGTTTTTATCGTACCATTTTCAAGATAATTTATGCCACCAAAGAAAAGTTAAGTAATTAGTTTAAATTAATGATGTATTAATAACAAAGACTTTCTCGGTCATACACTTACGCTATTGGTGTTTGGTGTCATCCTGATCCTTTTGAAAAATGAAATCTCGGAAGCCTGGGCAATGTCATTAGAATTTCTTGTAGGAATCATGTTGGTATATCTAGGTATAACGACGATTTTTTCTTGGGAGAAAATGCATCAACATGATCATTCAGGCAGAACTACCTATTTGAAATCGATGTTTGTTGGGATTGTCCACGGACTTGCCGGAAGTGCAGCCATGGTTCTTCTTACGATGAGTACAATAGATTCAGTATGGCAGGGTGCCATTTACTTTATTATATTTGGAGTTGGTACATGTGTGGGCATGCTTCTATTTACAACGATTTTAAGCATCCCCTTTGACACAAGTACTTCTTCTATAAAAGTGAACCACTCACTCATTAGGTTGACAGGTGTGGTCAGCGTGGTATTCGGGATCTATTATATGTACAACCTGGGCGTAAATGATGAGTTATTTACGGTTTGGGTAAACAACGTCTATTATTTACATGGGATATTAGAGTCAGAAACTCTCTAGGTAAAAGCTTGGGAGTTCTTTGCTTTAAGAAAAGATGGTTCTGCACTCTTTTGTCGCCATTAAATACACATTCCTATTACTCTTCTGGTAGACTAGTATAATGAAAATATTGGCTATTAGTCTATTCATGTAAGGGGGATGACAATTAATGAAATGGAGACTATTTTTACTTGCACTTTTCATAGTATCTTTAGCGTTAACTGTAGGATGTTCAAATAAACAAGAACATATTTCGATTCAAAAGCGTGAGGGTAAAATCTACAAATTTGAAGCTTATAAAGAAAGTATAGAAATTGAAAAGACTATAAAAACAAAAGAAATATTAAAAAATATTAACTGGGAAAATTCCAAAATGGAGAAAGATCGTCCTAAAGCGGATTATATCTTTTATTTTAATGATGAAAAGTATGAGGATAAAATAGTCGTTTACTATGTTTGGGTTATTTCTGGTGAAAATATATTGAAATTGACGAAAGGTAAACATAGCAAGTATGTACAATTAAATAAAGCGGATTCTGAAATTGTATTAAACTTGATACAATAAAAGAACAGATGGAATAAGATCTTTTTTGGTAAGATTAGGGGGAAGTATGAAAAATAATCAACCGATATTAAAGATACCAAAAACGATTTATGAAAAACTAATTGATATTTTTTCACTTATTATAATAGTGCTCAACCTGATTTATTTGATTAATGAGTGGAGTACTTTACCTGATCAGGTTCCGATTCATTTTAATGCTAAAGGAGAAGCAGATGGTTGGGGAGGGAGAGCTGTAATTTGGTTTCTTCCGATCGTAAGTATTTTTTTATGGTCAATATTGACGACTTTAGAGAGAGTGCCGTATATCTTTAATTTCTCGGTAAAAGTAACGGGACAAAATGCGGAGCGTCTATACAAAAATGCTCAGGTGATGAGTGTGATTTTGAAGGCGGAAATTATTGTTTTTTTACTTTATACCAGCTGGAAATCTGTTCAAGTTTCTGTAGGTAGGGAAGTTGGGCTTGGTATTTTAGAATTGCCTATTTTCCTAGTTGTCCTTCTGGGCACGATCGCTTTCTTTAGGGTGCGCTCATTTCTGAAAGTAAAATAAACCGAACTTCATTATAGCAAGTTCGGTTTAAATCTATCTTGATTATGAGCAGTTTTCTTTCTCTAAGCAAGTTCAGTTTTCTTATTCGTTGTTCGCAACAGAGGCATGGTGCAGCAACGGAAAGAGCCTCCGGACTTGATGATCTCGCTTATATCGACTTCAATGACGCTATATCCGCGTTCACGAAGCTTGTGATTTACTTTTTTATTGCATGGAAGACTAAACACTTTTCTTTTTCCAATAGAGAGCACGTTTGTTCCTAATGTGAATTGCTCCTCTTTAGTCACTTCAATTATGTCATAACGTGATTCTAATAAGGCTAACTCTTTTTTTGTAAGGGCTTCTGGGAAGATAAGGGCCTCCGTTGGTGAGATAACATTGAATACACAGTCCAAGTGAAGGAATTTTTCAATGAAAGGAATTGGGATGATATCGTATTCTGATAATAAGGTTTGAAGATTCTTGATTGATTTTTTATCTGTTCTATCACTGACCCCGATATAAATGGTCTTTCCATCAATTATGACATCCCCGCCCTCTATTCTATTCCTACATAAGTTGAAGAATGGGACATCATTTTTTTCGAGCCAGGTTTTCAAAATAAGTTCTTCACCTTGCCGGATATCTGTAGCCATCTCGGCGACGTACACGGTATTGCCAAGAGTGAATCCAATATCTCTCGTAAAGACTTGTTCTGGATATGCAGATTGGGGTGGTAGATTTATGACTTCAATTCCTTCATGTTCAAGCGACTTTACAAAATTGGTATGCTGCTCCATAGCAAGTACACGATCAATGTTCTCATCTTTAAACTCTTTTTGTGTTTCGTTGATGATCTCACGAATCTCCATATATTTTGGTTCACATACAATTACCCGTAATAGCTTTGAATATTCGCTCGCGCAGTAAGCCTCTAGTTCTTCGTTTATCTTGTTTACCATAGATGAGCTCCCTCTAAATATCATTGTATCTTTACTATTACCTCTTTTTTCTGGAAAGAAACATAAAAAAAGTCATTTTTTAATATAGTCTTTTGTATTAATCATTGTTGATTTTTACTTGGAAGCTTTCTTCACACAGACAAATCTTAAAAATATACATAAAGCAGTTACTTTTGTTAAAAGTTTTACAATCTATTTTTAAGGTCCGTTTGTATGTAATTTAAAAATTAATAATTCTGAAAAATAAAATTTTACATTTTTGTAAATGTAATTGAATAATAAAAAATAGTGAGTTACAATAGCAAAAAGGAAAGCGCTTTCCCTGAATTTTCTTAATATTAAATATCTTTAAGGTTCGTTGCAAACCAAACATTAAAATTAATAGAAGGAGTGTAAGTAATGGGAAATATCCGTTGGGGAATTATTAGTGCTGCCAATATAGCATATGATGAATTTTTACCGGCATTAATCCGTTCAGACCGTGCAGCATTAGTAGCTGTAGCATCGAAAAGCTTAGAAAAGGCCAAACGATTCAATTCCCCGCACATATATGGAAAGTATGAACAACTAATTGAAGATTCATCGATTGACGCAATCTATATCCCTTTGCCAAACTCTCTCTCTTCATGCAAAATGGGCGGTGAGGGCAATGCAAAAGGGAAAACATGTTCTTCTTGAAAAACCAGCAGCGTTAACAGAAGCCGATATGTACGATGTGAAAACAGCAGCCCAAGAAAATAATGTAGTTTTTATGGAAGCTTTCATGTACCAATTTCTTTGTCAGCACAAACGAGTGAGGGAATTACTGGAATCGGGTATTATCGGGGATTATCTCCATGTTAAAGCTCATTTTTCCTGGATGCTTGAAGACTCAGGTGATATTCGTTTGAAACCTGAACTAGGAGGAGGTGCTATGCGAGATGTCGGATGTTACGGCTTGCATGCGGTGACACAAATTGTTGGCTTTAAACCTGTCCAAATCTCAATGAGCGGTAAAATGGATCAAGACAACGGAGTGGATATAACATCGACTTGCGTATTGATTGATGATCAGAAACGAACTGCTGAAGTAACAGCTTCATTGGAACTCTCGTTTATTAATCGTTATGAAATCTTTGGTCCAAGGGGGTCCATTACTGTTGATTGCGCTTTTCGTCCTGACGTATCGGATGATAAACACGGCAAAATAACTGTTAAAGATTACAATGGCAGCGTGATTCTTTTTGAGAAGTTTAAAGACGATCAATATTTAAACCAGATTGAACATTTTCATGATTGTATTCTAGAAGGGGGAAATCCTGACTACAACGTGGATCATTCGCTTAAGATGGCCCGTTATCTTGAAATAAGTTATCAATCATTGCACAGTAAGTCTGTGGTGACGAATGTTAACTAAAAAGGAGAAAATAATATGACAAAAAAAATTCGAGCAGCTGTACTTGGACTTGGAAGACTTGGATATTGGCACGCAGTAAATGTCGCTACAAGAATTAGAAATGCAGAACTTACGGCAATATGTGATGTGAACATGGAGACAGCCAAGCGTGTTGCAACAGAGTTAGAAGTGCCATTTTTCACTACCAATCCGGATGATATTCTTCAAGACGATACAATCGAAGTAATGATTATTGCCTCTCCAACAAGCACACATTTTGATTTATTGAAAAAAGCGTCTGAATCAGGTAAAGCTATTTTTGTTGAAAAACCACTTACGATAGATTTAAGTGAAGCAAATGATATTAAGAGAATAATAGAAAATAACAATACCATATGCCAGGTTGGTTTTATGCGTAGATTCGATCCGGCTTACGTTGAAGCGAAAAAGCGAATTAATGCTGGTGATATTGGCGATCCGATATACTTCCGTGGTATTTCCCGTGATCCTCATGCACCCCATGAAGCGTTTATCCAGAATAGCGGTGGTATGTTTGTCGATGTTTCCATCCATGATTTTGATATTGCTCGTTATTTGATGAATTCCGAAGTGACTTCAGTTCATGCTCATGGACGAATCTTGAAATACCCGTTCATGGAAAAATACGGAGATGTTGATCAATCTCTTACGTATTTAGAGTTTTCATCTGGGGCTGCAGGAGATGCAGAGGCAAGTCGTAATGCCCATTATGGCTACGATATTCGTGCAGAGGTCATTGGGACAGAAGGCTCGATCTTTATAGGGAATCTTCGAAATCATGATATTCAGATTTTAACGAAAGAGGGTAACCTGCATGATATATTACCGGATTTTCCAACTCGTTTTACGGATGCCTACAATTTGGAGCTCTCAAGCTTTTTCCAGGTAGTGGCTGAAAAAAGAACACCAAGTGTCACAGTAGACGATGGCGTAAAGGCACTCGAAATCGCTTTTGCTGCACGGGAATCTTATCAAAATGGAAAAAAAGTCGAACTTTAGTATATAGAAGGATAAAGAATTCATTTTGTTCACGAGTTTTAATCTGAAAATACTAAATATTCAAAAAATGTATTGAAAAATAAATATAATAAAATTATACTTTAGTTAGGAAAGCGCTTTCTTTAAAAAGAAAAGGTAAATGACGAAAAGAGGTTTGCACATGGTTAATCATTCAGGATATCTCCTCGAAATGAAAGGGATTAAAAAAAGTTTTGGTCAAAACCATGTTTTAAAAGGAATTGATTTAGATGTAATGGCAGGTGAAGTTCATGTATTACTAGGGGAAAATGGTGCAGGTAAGTCCACACTTATTAAAATTTTAACAGGAGCATATGAAAAGGATTCCGGAGAAATTTTTTGGGAAGGTAATTCTGTCCAACTTGATACACCCCTTGATGCTATGAATCTAGGAATTGCTACGATCTATCAAGAATTGAATGTCATTCCTGAATTAAAGGTATATGAAAATATATTCCTTGGAAGGGAATTGAAACGTGGCGGAAAATTTTCATTACTTAATCAAAATGAAATGCGTAAGGAAGCAAAACGCTGTTTGGAGATGCTTGGCCAGAGCCCTGAACTTGCAGATAAGCAATTGGGGGAGCTGGGAATCGGGCAGCAACAACTTGTGGAGATTGCGAAAGCGCTTACTCTCGATGTTAAATTAATCATTATGGATGAGCCGACTTCCAGTCTTAGTGGAACAGAAGTGGAGCAGTTATATCGATGTGTAGAACAACTTACGCAAAAGGGCATTGCGATTGTATTCATTTCCCATCGGTTAGATGAAATCAGAGAAATGGGCGATAGGCTTACCATCCTTCGCGACGGATTTAAAATAGAAACGCTACCGGTCAAGACAACAGAAACTGATTATTGGATTGAGTTGATGGTTGGACGGGCGCTGGATGAGAAATATCCTAAGCAATCATTTACGCTTGGCGGTGAAGGGTTCAAGGTTGAAAACATGGAAGTGGCCGGGTCAAAAGAACCAGTAAGCTTTTCAATCCGACACGGTGAGATAGTCGGCATCTCCGGACTAGTTGGGGCTGGACGTACAGAATTAGCAAGAGCTATTTTCAGTGCAGATGACCGGGGGAATGGAAAGGTCTTCATAAATGGAAAGGAAGTTCGAATCAAATCACCTAGGGATGCAATTGATGCGGGCATTGCTTTTATAACGGAGGATAGGAAAAGTGAAGGTCTCTTACTGGATCAGCCGCTCGATTTTAATATTGCCATGGCTAATATGAATAAATTTACGAATAAATTAAGACTCGTTGATTTAAAAGGTCTACGTGAAGAAGCAATAAATTATATAAAGGAATTGAAAGTTCGCCCAAATAACATAGATCTTCATGCTAGAAATCTAAGTGGGGGAAATCAGCAAAAAGTCGTTATTGCCAAATGGTTATGCACAAAAGCAAAGGTTTATATCTTTGATGAACCTACAAGAGGGATTGATGTTGGTGCAAAAGTTGAAGTCTATCGCTTAATGAATCAGTTAGTTGAAAGCGGTGCCATTGTGCTGATGATATCTTCTGATCTTCCTGAAATTCTTGGTATATGTGATCGGGTCTTAGTGATGAGTGAAGGGAAAATAACCGCTGACCTAGAAATTGGAGAAGCCTCTCAAGAGCGAATAATGAAGGCGGCAACAGGAGGATGAAATTATGAATGAAGCAGTCATACAAAAACCAGAGAATGATTCACCAAAACAGAGTAGAACCATTAAGACTTACGTAAGTAAATTTGGGCCATTAATCGGTCTTATCCTTTTAACGACAGTCCTGACATTTCTATCGGACAAGTTTATGACATTGAACAATATCATGAATATTGCTCGTCAGTCTTCTATTAACGCCATACTTGCAATAGGCATGCTTCTTCCGATTTTAACAGCCGGTATTGATTTATCTGTTGGTTCCATTCTTGCAGTCTCTATCATGGTTATGGGAATTGTTTCAGTCACGATGGGATTAAGTCCAATCTTGGGTCTTCTTGCCTGTCTGTTCGTAGGCGCTGGATTCGGTTTAATTAATGGATTGCTATTAACGAAATTACGTTTGCCCCACCCGTTTATTTCTACACTTGGTACGATGAATATTGCACGTGGAATTGCACTAATCATTACGGCAGCGGCTCCAATTGCTGGTTTTCCATATTTAATTCAATTTTTAGGACGGGAATTTGTAGGTCCCATACCTGTTAGCTTCCTTCTAGTAATCGCTGTATATATCATCTTTCATATTTTCTTGACAAGGACACAGACAGGGCGATATATATACGCAATCGGTGGTAACAAAGAAGCCGCTCGTCTCTCGGGTATCAATGTTGATCGTGTATTGATCATAGTATACACAATTAGTGGTTTAATGGCAGGTCTTGCAGGACTTGTAATGGTTGGACGAGTAAATTCCGCATTCCCTCTTGCAGGTCAATCATATGAACTTGATGCAATAGCGGCAGTCATTATTGGTGGCGCTAGCTTCATGGGAGGTGTCGGTACTGTCTGGGGTACATTAATTGGGGCAATGATCATTGCTGTGCTCAGAAATGGTTTAAACCTTCTGAACGTGCCTGCTGATTTCCAAATGGCAGTAATCGGTTTTGTAATTATCGCAGCCGTTTTTGTTGACGTACTCCGTCAACGCAAAAGTAAAAAAAGATAATCAATCATAAATTCATTTCAAGTATATCACTATAATTTGGAGGTAGAAGAATGAATAGGAAACTAAAATGGTTTGGAGCGGCATTAATGGTAACGTGTATGGCATTAGTGACTGGTTGCGGCGACGCAGATAAAAAAGCGAGCGGCGGTGAAGATGAAAGTGTAGCAGTCGTTTTAAAAACTTTATCAAGTCCTTACTGGAAATATGTAGAGGCGGGAGCAAAAGCTGCTGGTAAGGACCTTGGGGTAACTGTAACAGTGGTGGGTCCATCTGCAGAGTCGGAAGTGATCCAGCAAGTTAATATGCTTGAAGATCAAATAAATCAGTCACCTGGCGCAATCGTAGTCGCTCCTTCACAACCTGAAACGGTTGTACCGGTGTTAGAAACCGCAGCTCAGAATGTACCTGTATTACTTATAGATTCAGATGCTGATTTTGAAGGAAAAACAACCTTTATCGGAACAGAAAACCGGACTGCAGGTTTGGAAGGTGGGAAATTGTTGGCTTCTATGCTTCAGAAAGGAGATAAAGTGGTTTTAATTTCAGGAGCACTCGGCAATCCGGCTACTGATGCGAGGATTAAAGGGGCGAAAGAAGCGCTTGAAGAAGCGGGTCTGGAAGTTGTTGCAGAACAACCTGGAGATAGTGATAAAACAAAAGCGATGTCAGTAATGGAAAATATTTTGCAAAAAAATGGAGATGTTAAAGGTGTTTTCGCAGCAAATGATGATATGGCATTAGGTGTATTGCGTGCTGTTGAAGCAAAAGCACTGGATATTAAAGTTATTGGTACTGATGGAACGGAAGAAGCAGTTGAATCCATTTTGGAAGGCAAGCTGGCTGGCACCATAGCCCAGAGCCCATATAACATGGGGTATCAAGGTGTTGAAAATGCCTTGAAAGCAATAAATGGGGACAAGATTGATGAGCGATTAGATAGCGGGATTGACATCATAACAGTAAAAAATGCAGAAGAAAAATTAGACTTCTTAAAAAGTATTTCAAAATAAGGAAATCTATAGTACCCGCAAAATTCCTTCATGCTAAAATAAAGTAAAGGATATTTTGGAGGAGTTTTGAAAACATATGAAGCAGCCTACAATTTATGATGTAGCAGAAAAGGCAGGCGTCTCAATTGCCACGGTATCAAAGGTGATAAATAAAACAGGACGAATTAGCGATAAAACGAGAAATAGAGTAACGGAAATCATGCAAGAACTTGAATATCAGCCAAGCACTGTTGCAGCTGCGTTGACAGGGAAGAAGACATTCACAATAGGAGTGCTTGTTCCTGATATTTCAAACCCTTTTTTTGCTGAGGTTGCGAGAGCCCTGGAAAATAATGCTCGTGAAATTGGCTATGCCATTATTTTATGCAGCACAGATTATCAACGGGAAAGGGAACACGACTATTTAGAGCTCCTTATAAAAAAACAGGTGGATGGAATTATCATCGCAACTGAACCGAATGATCGGGAGGTTTTTAAGAAGCTTCAAAGCAGGAATTTCCCACTCTTGATGTTCTCAGTCGATCACCCCTCTTTTGTTACAACTAATGTTGTTACGACAGATGATATACGGGGTGGATATCTTGCAGGGCGTTATTTGTTGGATAAAGGACATAGGCATATTGCAGTGATTGCCGAATTAAACCGTGCAAGTGGAAACCTTCGATTAGAGGGCTTTAAACAATCACTGATTGATGAGGGGATTAAGTTGAATGAAGAACAAGTGATTCATTCTAAATCAAAAATTGAAGACGCAAGAATAGCTGCCAAGGTAATTTTAAAATTAGAGAATAGGCCCACTGCGGTATTTGCGTCAACCGATTTAATTGCTGCCATTTTTATGAATGAAGCACGAAAGGAAAATGTAGCTATTCCTAATGAAATATCGGTGATTGGTTTTGATAACACCATACATGCAGAAATAGCATACCCAGGCTTAACGACAATCGCTCAACCTATAGATGAATTGGCAAGTTATGCCATTAATCAACTGTTGCTGTCAATTGAAAAGCCGAATAAATCTGGGCATAGGATCATGCTTGCACCAGTACTTATAGAACGTAATTCAGTAAGAGACTTAAAAGAAATAAAAAGTTAAGCTTAATGAGTCAACCGGTTACAACCCGGTGTTTTATTTATTAGGTTAAGCGCTTAATTAGGGGGATTAGGTCAATGACACTGACTGTTGGAATTATTGGAGCAGGTCGTATTGGAAGATTACATGTAGATAATTTGAAGGTGATTCAGCAAATCCGAATTAAAAGTGTTTCGGATGTTGCAATTGAACATCTTGAAGAGTGGGCGATAGAGAAACGAATTGAAGTATTGACAACGGATTACCTTGAATTGCTTAGTGATCCTGAAATCCAAGCAGTGTTTATATGCTCACCAACAAATACACATGCAAATATTATTAAAGAAGCGGCTAAAGCTGGAAAACATATTTTCTGTGAAAAGCCAATTAGCTTCTCAGTGGAAGAAACAGAAGAAGCACTTACTGCGGTGAAAAGTGCAGGTGTAAAGCTTCAAGTTGGTTTTAACCGTCGCTTTGATCCGAATTTTCGTAAGATTCGAAACCTCGTTCAAGAAGGTGAAATCGGGATACCTCATATTTTGCGAATCACTTCACGTGATCCTCAACCGCCAAGTGCTGATTATATTAAATCTTCAGGCGGATTGTTCATGGATATGACGATCCATGACTTCGACATGGCTCGCTACGTTATGGGCAGTGAAGTTGTGGAGGTGTTCGCAAATGGAGCTGTGTTAGTAGACCCCGCTATTGAGGAAGCAGGCGATATTGACACAGCCATCATAACTTTGAAATTTGCAAATGGTGCACTAGGGGTTATCGATAATAGCCGCCGTGCCGTCTATGGATATGATCAACGTCTTGAGATTTTTGGGGATAAGGGTACTGCACAAGTGGATAACAACAGGGCAACAACTGTTGAGGTTTCAACAAATGATCATGTAAAGAAAGAAAAGCCGTTTTACTTTTTCCTTGAACGCTACACTCAAGCATATATAGATGAAGTAACTGAGTTTGCATCGGCATGTCTTGAAAACCTTGAAGTGAGTTGTAGTGGCTTTGATGGCATACAAGCTGAGCGTATTGCTAAAGCTGCAAAACAATCACTAGAAACGGGAATTCCGGTTCAGTTGAAGCAGACTGACCAAATTGCTACATATTAATTAAACGGAAGAAAGAATAATATGAACCAGCTGAAATAGAAATGGCTTCTAGAGCCGGATGCGAAAATTTTGCCGGGAAATTTAAGAAAATACTTCTACGTTACTAAAAGTGCGCAGGCTTTTTGACTGATAGGTAACACCCGAGGTTAATAGTATTAACAGTCCGAGGTGCAGCAATTGGAAAGCCAGTTAGTGTCAGAGAGAAAAGTTTTACGAAAAACTTTTTTGGAAGTGATCTTACTAACAATAAGGGAGTAATGTAATGAAATTTTCAATATGTAGCTGGATTTTCGGCGATATACCTATAGAAAAGGTTATGCAATTTGTGTCACAAACAGGATATGATGCAATAGAAATTCGAGCAGCTGTGAATGACTATAAGTGGAAAGACCTTTTACATCTTTCCAAAGAATTGTCTTTGGAAATTGGAGGTTTGACAGGAGATTCAGGCTGGCCAAATGAAGAACAAGACCTTGCCAATGCTCACTCGGAAAATCGTCAAAAAGCTATAGAGTATTTTAAAAGACAGATAGAGGCTGTAAAGGAGGTAGAAGGAAAATACCTCGTTGTATGTCCTTCTGCTGTCGGAAAAACTTCGCCGATGGGATTAAATGGAGAGGATTGGAAATGGGCCATTGATTCCGTCCAGAAATTAGTAGAAAAAGCAGGTGAATTAGATATTACACTTGTGATTGAACCATTAAATAGGTATGAAAGCTGTATAGTAAACAGCGGAGATGACGCATTGCTCTTTGTTCAAGAGGTAAGTAATCCGAAAGTGAAAATGCTATTGGATACATACCATATGAATATTGAAGAAGAAGATATGGAAACACCATTTCTGAAAACAAAAGAACACCTAGAAATTATCCATGTAGCGGATAGCAACAGGCGAGCTCTTGGCAGGGGACATATTGATTTTGGACAATTTGCATCCGGTATAAATAAATCTGGTTTTAATGGTCATATTGTTGTGGAATGTATGGCTCCAGGGGTTGATCCTTTCCAAGCAGGTAAAGGATATCCAGCAATGAACCTAATTTATACCTATGCAGAAGAATCCTTGATTTATTTAAAGGAGCTGACCAAGGCTTCTATATAGCATCTTAATTCATGTACCTAGCGGTATTAAAGCTTTAAGGTAGAAGTCAATAAGGGAAAGAATAGTTAATTGACTTTTTAACCTTAAATAAATAAATAAATATTGTAGTTTTTCTTTTAAGGCATTATCTGAGATTCTCTTCCTGACGGTTCTAAGGCCATCTCATAGTACTGAATATCCATTTTTAAGACGATGGATATTAGGGAATTCCCAATTTTTGACGGCGATTTTCTTTTTTAGGTCCCTCTAGAGTTATGGGTTGTAAGAACTGAATAAGACAGACAAAGGATCAAGTTTAAGGTCCTTTTTTTGTTTAACCAATAATGTAAACCAGAGTCTTAAAATAAAATGTAAAACCGAACCTAGGGAAAAAGGATTATTTTTTTTCTGGTCGAATATATATGTGAAAGCGTTTTCTAGAGAAGGGGGAGATTGTTATGATGGATACTCCATTGATTATGACGCAAATCATTGAGAGAGCTGAAAAATATTTTCCAAAAAAAGAGGTAGTTTCGCGTACGGACGGTGGAATTCACACTTTTACATATGCAAAAATTGCTGAGCGTACAAGAAGGCTAGCGAGTAACCTTGAAAAATTCGGTATCAAGACAGGTGACCGGATCGGAACACTTGCATGGAATCATCATCGGCACTTGGAAGCATATTTTGCGATTCCTTGTCATGGGGCTGTCCTACATACAATTAATATGCGTCTGTCTCCTCAGCATGTTTCTTATATCGTCAATAGTGCGGAGGATCGATTATTGCTAATAGATCCTGATGTCATCCCAATGTTGGAAACGATTAAAGATGAGTTAACAACGGTAGAAGGCTACATCATTATGACTGATAATGATGAACTGCCTGAAACGACACTATCACCTGTTTACCATTATGAAAAGTTATTGGCTGAAGGGAATCCTAAGCAGACATTCATTCAGGATTTAAATGAAAATGCACCTGCCGGCATGTGTTATACATCCGCCACGACAGGAAATCCAAAGGGTGTGGTTTATTCACATCGCGGAATTTTGTTGCATGCGATTGCGCTGGGACTTGCTGATTCTACAGCAATAAGCGAACGGGATGTGGCTTTGCCAGTCGTACCAATGTTTCACGTTAATGCATGGGGAATGCCATTTGCGAGTGTTTGGTTTGGCACAAAGATGGTTTTACCGGGACCGAACTTTACCCCGAAAATTTTGGCAGAGCTTATAGAAACGGAAAAGGTCACAATCGCTGCAGGAGTTCCGACGATTTGGCTTGGGTTGTTGAAGGAGCTTGAAGAAGGTAGCCATGATACGAGCAGTATTCGCGCTGTTTTATGCGGAGGGTCGGCGGCTCCAAAAAGCATGATTAAAACTTTTGAGCAAAAGTACAGTATTCCATTCCTGCATGCTTATGGTATGACGGAAACAAGCCCGCTCGTATTTGTTTCCAAACCAAAAAGCTATCAGGAAGACTTACCTGAGGATGAACTTTATGAGTTGAAGGCCAAGCAGGGGCTTGTCTCGCCGATGATCGAAATTAAAGTTGTCGGGCAGGATGGTGAAGTGAAAGCGGATGGAAAAGAAATGGGAGAATTACTTATAAGGGGTCCATGGATAGCGGATGAGTATTTTAAAGATGAGCGATCCGAGGGGACGTTTATAGATGGCTGGCTTTATACCGGAGATGTTGTCACGATAGATGAGGAAGGCTTTGTGAAAATTGTCGATCGGACGAAGGACTTAATCAAAAGCGGTGGAGAGTGGATTTCCTCTGTAGATATAGAGAATACATTAATGGCTCATGAGGGTATCTTTGAGGCGGCAGTCATTGCAGTGCCTCATGAAAAATGGCAGGAACGCCCAATTGCTTGTGTTGTCTTGAAGGATGCATATAAAGAGCAGGTATCACAAGAAGACATAATAGAATTTTTAAAACCGCAGTTTGCTAAGTGGTGGTTACCGGATGAAGTAGTCTTTTTGGATGATATTCCAAAAACGGGTGTAGGGAAGTTCTTGAAAAGGGCGTTGCGTGATCAGCTTCAGGATAAATATATTAAGAAATAAAAGGTAAAATTGAATAAATATAACTTTTTTCTATTACGATAGTAGAGTGAGCATATATAATAAATTTATAGAATGAAAGAGGAGGAAATAGATTGAGTAATGAAACATCATTAAATTCAGGTACGGTTTTAGTCACATATTCGGAACGAACAGCAACTGTTGCAATGAATCGTCCAGAGGCTATGAATGCATTAAATCCGCAAATGCTAAATGATTTTATTTTTGCTCTTAAAGAAGTAAGTGAGAATGAGGACGTGGACGTCGTCATTTTAAAAGGCAATGGGAAAGCTTTTTCAGCAGGCGGAGATATTAAAATGATGCTCGCACCTGATAAAGAAGATGGTTTTAATGACCTGATGGATGGAATTAGTGAATTAGTAACAACCTTATATTTCATGCCTAAATTGACAATCAGTGCCATTCACGGTGCAGCAGCAGGTCTTGGTTTGAGTATTGCGCTTGCAACTGACCATCTTATTGCTGACTCAGAAAGTAAGGTTGCCATGAACTTTATCGGCATTGGATTAATTCCTGATGGGGGTGGACATTTCTTCCTTGAGCGACGTCTTGGTGAAGTGGGGGCGAAAGAATTAATCTGGGAAGGTAGAGTGCTAACAGCGCTGGAGGCTAAAGAAAAAGGCCTCATTCACGAAATAGCAGATGGAACTTTGGAGCAGGCGGTAGAGAGAAAAGTACAAGGATGGCTGAAAAGTCCTGTTCAAGCGATGATCAAGACGAAAAAGATTCTAAGTGAAAAAAATCGTCCATTATTAATAAAGATGCTTGAAATTGAAAAGGCTGCCCAATTTAAAATGCGCCAAACAGCGGATCACCAAGAAGGAATAAAGGCTTTCGTTGAAAAAAGAAGACCAAATTTTATCGGAAAATGAAACGGAAAAGGCAGTCACGATATTGTGACTGCCTTTTTATATAATCAGAAAGAAGATGTATAAAACTTAGTCGACATCTAAATGATCACGCTTCCATTTTTCCAATCAACGATGAAAAAGTAATAACGCGCCTGCGGGTGATGTACAGCGATGTGTTTGATCTTGATAGTTTTTTTCATTTAATAAATTTTGACCTAATTCTTTTGCATGTTCATCATTCTCAGCCGTAAATGATTCATCCAAGAGTTTTTCCCCTGACGGTTCAAATACGGTTAATTTGTATATTCTGCTCATTTTCAAAACTCCCTTTTCAAATAATAGACTGTTTTTTTCGTAATATTTAAACGGTTATTGAAAATTTTATCATTTTCTGTCAATTTTGACTATTACTATGTAAGGAAAATATATTTAGTAAACATTATTAATTTATAGAATATCAATAGATTCCGTTTTCATTCAGGCCGCTTTTGAAAAATCCGACTTCATTTTATCAGAAGCGACGCCTGACTGTGCATAGCCGCATCAGAAACAAGCAGACTTTCAATATTAAGTGGGGAATATATAAGAAACGGGATACATCCTTAGTGATTGAAAAGAAATATATCGAATAAGATTTAAAAGAAATAAAAGCTGGTAAATAATGAGAAAGGCTACTCTATAGCCTACAGGGCTCTATGAGTATGCTTTTTATTTTTGGACACTGATTTGGACAGAATGAAAATTAAACCTATTTATTTAAGCGGAATTCTTTCCTTAAAACAAAAAATCATAAATGATATAATAATGTAGTAGAAAGTGCATAAGCCGAAAGGAGACTTTTTTGAATGACAGTAAAAATCGTAAATAATATTACGGAATTGATAGGAGATACACCAGTTGTTAGAATTAATCATTTAACAGCGGAGGGTGACGCGGAAGTATATGTGAAACTTGAATATTTTAATCCGAGTCGCAGCGTAAAAGATCGGGCTGCCTTTAACTTAATTAGGCAGGCTGAACTGGATGGAATTATTCAATCTGGAGCAACAATCATTGAACCCACCTCTGGAAATACAGGTATCGGACTTGCAATGAATGCTGCAGCAAAAGGCTATCGGGCTATTATGGTCATGCCGGATAATATGTCAAAAGAAAGAATTAACATATTAAAAGCATACGGAGCGGAGGTTGTCCTCACTCCTGCGTCAGAAAGGATGCCAGGAGCAATTCGTAAAGCCGAAGAACTTGCTGCAGAGATTCCTAATAGCTTTATTCCTCAGCAATTTGAAAACAAAGCCAATCCTGATATACATCGAGTAACGACAGCGGTCGAGATCTTAGAGCAGATGGACCGCAAGTTGGACGTGTTTGTCGCAACTGCTGGAACAGGTGGAACGATTACAGGAACGGGTGAAGCGTTAAAAGAACAACTTCCTGATTTAAGAGTCGTCGTTGTCGAGCCTAAAGGTTCTCCTGTTCTTTCAGGAGGGAAGCCAGGTCCCCATAAGCTGGTAGGTACAAGCCCTGGTTTTGTACCAAGCATTTTAAATACCGAAGTACTTGATGAAATTGTGCAAGCGGCAGATGAAGATGCGATTTCGACGATGAAGGATATGGCTGCGAAGGAAGGTATATTAATCGGGCCTTCAAGCGGTGCCTCTGTCTGGGCTGCCCTTCAGGAAGCTCGTCGTCTTGGAACTGGAAAACGTGTCCTTTGCATTGCACCGGATAATGGTGAACGTTACTTAAGTATGGATATTTTTAAATAAATAGTAGAGACCGAATGCTGTGCACGAAACAAAGTGTCTGCCATTCGGTCTTTTTTCTCCTGAAATTGCCGATACTGGTTATCCCGATCCATTACTATAACGGCAGTACTGTAATTCGGATGAGAAAGTATGTTCTATTTATGTTAAAATAAAAGTAAATTGATGTTAGGAACCGAGGTGATTTCAGTGAGCAGTGTGAAGTTCATTCATGCGGCCGATCTACATTTGGATAGTCCTTTTTCCGGATTGAAGGATATGCCGCCATCTTTATTAAAGGAAATAAGAGAAAGTCCTTTTAAGGCCTTTCAAAAAATGATTAATGAGGCAATTTTCCATCAGGTTGACTTTATTGTGTTATCGGGTGATTTATTTGATGGGGAAAATCGAAGTCTTCGGACACAGGTCCGCTTTCGAAGCGAAATGGAAAAACTTCAGCAACACCAGATTCCAGCCTTTATCATTCATGGAAATCATGATCATCTCAGCGGATCATGGGTCACGGTTGAGCTTCCGGGAAATGTTCACGTTTTTTCGGGGCAAACCGAAGTGAAATTATTTCAAAAAAGCGATGGAACGTCTGTCCACCTTTATGGATTTAGTTATCCACGGCGTCATGTAACAGAGCGAATGATCGAAACATACATAAAAGCTGAAGGGGCAGATTACCATATCGGTCTACTTCATGGCAATTTAGAAGGAAATTCTGAGCATAGCCCATATGCCCCTTTTTCGCTAAAGGAACTTTGTGCCAAAGATTTTGATTACTGGGCATTAGGCCATATTCATAAGCATCAGGTTGTATCAGAAAATCCGCTTGTAATTTACCCAGGGAATATTCAAGGTAGAAATCGTAAGGAGTCTGGCGTAAAAGGCTGCCTACTAGTCGAACTGGACGGTGACACTAAGCGACATTCCTTTATCGAAACCTCCGGGGTGATATGGGAAAGTGAAACAATAAAAATTTCTGCAGATTCAAATTTTGATGCTCTGTATAAGGTATGCAAGGATATTCTTGAGAAAAAGCGCTTTGATGGTAGATGCTATCTTTTAGAGATAAAGTTGGACATTGTAGGTTCAGTAAACTATTATGGTGAAATTCTTGAAGAATTGACCAGGATTTTACAGGATGAGGAGCAAGGTGAGTCGTTTGTTTGGCTGTATAGAATCAAAATCATTCAGCCTATATCCGTGGTAAGTTCGAGAGAAAAAATAACGCCGTTTGTGGCTGAAATATCAATGCTTGCTTCTGAATTTGAGGATATTGAGACTGCCCTGTCACCGCTTTATAAGCAGCCAGGAGCAAGAAGATTCCTTGATTCCTTAGAGGCAGAAGAGCAGCAGGAGCTTATGGATGAAGCAGAAAGATGGCTTTTGCAGGTTTTTGAATCAAAAGGATATTTATAAAAAGGAGGAAAATGGTTTGATAATTAAAGACCTCCATGTTTATGGTTATGGCAAACTGGAAAATCAACGTTTTCCAGAAATGAAACAGCTGCAAATCTTCTTTGGAGAAAATGAATCGGGCAAATCCACAATTATGTCTTTCATTCATAGTATTCTTTTTGGGTTTCCAACAAAAGTTCAAAATGAACCGCGTTACGAGCCTAAAATGCATGCCAAATATGGCGGGAGACTCACTCTCATCACAAAAAAGGACGGGGAAATCTTTATTGAACGGGTGAAGGGAAAAGCCACCGGTGATGTGAAAGTGACTTTCGAAAACGGGAGGGTTGGAGGCGAGCAAGAACTGAATGATATTCTCCATGGAGTTGATAAAAACTATTACCAAGCCATTTTTTCTTTCGACCTTCAGGGTCTGCAGGGATTACATACACTCAGTGAAGGAACCATGAGTAAATATTTGCTTTCAGCCGGGCTGATTGGGAACGATAAACTTCTCGAGGCAGAAACGAAGCTGCAAAAAGAATTGGATCTCAGGTTCAAGCCATCAGGTCATAAACCTCTACTAAATGTCAGATTAAAAGAACTCAGAGAAGTTCAAAAAAAGGTGAAAGCGGCAGAAGATGAACAAAAGTCATATACGGCTTTACTGCTGGAAGAAACAAAACTTACAGGTGAACTTTCTGAAATCACGGACCAGATCCAAGAGATAGAGGTAAGCCATGTTAACTCGAGTGCTTTTTTACGAATTAAACCGTTGCTTGAGGAACGGGAAGAAATTGAATCAAGACACAGTAAGATTAAGGATGTCAGTTTTCCTGTTGATGGTTTAAAAAGGTTTGAACAGTTACAAGCAGTTGGGATGCCAATTAATGCCCAACTAGCCGCCTTGACTGAGAAGGTAGAGCAACTTGAACAAAATCTAGTACAAATCGAGATCAACCCGTTTATCAGGGATCATAAAGAACGGATCGAACATGCAATCGACCAAGGGTCATTGCTGGATAAGCTTGAGTTGGACATGCGCAAAGCGGAACATGAAAGGCTGATGGAAGAAAAGAATATTGAAAAGGTAAAGCAGGAATTATTCTGGGATGTTTCTGATGAAGAAATCAGGAAACTCGATATCAGTACATTCAATAAGGAAAAGGTAAAAAAAGCAGAGAGGGAGAAGCATCGTCTGCAAAATGATAAAAGACAGCTCGATGAAAAATATGGATTGCAAAAAGGGAATCTAGAAACGACGGAAGCACGCTTGAAGGAGATAAAGCAACAGCTATTGACAGAAGAAAAAAGAAACAAGCTGGAGTCTTTATATAACAAGCAGAATAGTACCGGTTCTGAAGAAGCTAAAATCCTGCTTCTTGATGAGCAAATTTTGGAGCTTGAAAAACAATTAAAATTACAGAAGAAGAAGGAGGAGAATAATCGCAAACGTTCGCTGCTCATAAATGGCAGTTTAATAGGACTTTTTTGTTTGGGTGCAATAGGAAGTTTTTTCAGTGACCAGATATTAGTAGGAAGTATACTTCTGACAGCGGCCGTTTTGTTTGCAGTTTCTAGGTCTTTATTCAAGGGAGATGATATATTGTCCGGGTTTACCCGTCAACTTGATGAAGCGAAAAGGAAAAGGGCTGTATTTGAGAGTGAGGCAAAAACTAACAGAGAGATTGAAGGAGAGTCGATGGGGCAACTGCTGGAACAAGATTACCGTCTTCAAAGGCAGCTCGAAAATGAACGGTTTAAATATGAAGAGCGAGAGGAAGCCTTCGAAACGACTATCCAGGAATACGCCGCCTGGGAAGCAAGCAGGGACCGACTAAATAAAGAGGTGAGCACCATCATTAATGGCTGGGGGATGCCTTATTCCGGAGTGGAAATCAATCTTGAATCCGTATTTGAATTGCTTGAGAAGTGGAAGGAAGCCGTTGAAAGGAAACATGAAAAAATCAGACAATATCAATTTTTAGATTCAGAGTTTGAAGGTAAATCGGAGGCTTTATTTCAATTTGCTCTAGGGAGTGGTCTGGAGCCCTCCACTTGGAGGGACGCAATCAGCCTTTTGAAACGAGAAATAAACAATACGATGGAAAAAAACGTTCAACTTACACAATGGATGCAGGAACTGAGCCGTTTAACGAATGAAATAGAGCGGCTGTCGATAGAAAAAGACTATCTTGATGTGGAAAAGGAACAGCTTTTTGCCATAGCGCATGTTAAGGGTGAGGAAGAGTTTCGTCAAAACGCGGTCTTGTCTGAGGAGAAAGTCATGTTGCAAAAACAATATGATTTGCTAAACATTCAAATAGGGCAATCCCGAATGCAGTCTGAACTGATTCAAACTCTCTATAAACAGGGAATCAGCACATATACTCTTGAAAAATTGGAACAAAAGCGTAAGGATTTAGTAAAGGAAAAATCACTTTTATTGGAGAAGCGGTCCGATACGAAGCAAAGAATCAAACAGCTTGAGGCTTCAGGTATTTATGACGATTTACTTCATCATTTTTATGAAGAAAAAGCGGCTTTTAACGAGGAAGCGAAGGAATGGGCAAAATTTGCCATAGCCAAAAGCTTATTAAATAAAACCTTAGACCGATATAAACGAGAACGTCTCCCGAAGGTCATCGCTGAAGCAGAACAACATTTTGCCTTTTTAACAAATGGGCGCTATAGGAAGATAAACCTTGATCAGTCAGGTGATGGACTTTGGGTAGAGCGCAGTGATGGCTTGAGTTTCAGTGCTGAGGAGGTCAGCCGTGGAACAGCAGAGCAAATTTATGTTTCCTTAAGGCTCGCGCTTGCTGATCATACTTTTGAGGATGATTCATTCCCACTCATCATTGATGATAGTTTTGTTAATTTTGACGGGGTAAGAACAAAACGGATGCTTGAATTATTGAAGAAGGTGTCGGAAAAGCGGCAAATTTTCTTTTTTACATGTCACCAACATGTATTGGAACATTTCACAGAAAATCAAGTAATTCGGCTATCTAAGCAAGTTTTGCATCAAAATGAGAAGGATATAATTATTTCTGAAATATAATTCGATGATTAACTGTAGAGAAGAATCATGATGGCTAACAAACTCATTCATATTCAATGCCTTCACTCTCTTTATTAGTAATTTAAATTTTAAAGGAGTTTCCTGATAAACGGTGTGTTGGGGGGAAGTATTCTGCAGAAGAACATACAATCACTTTATATAATAGAGATATCGAAATTCAGTGCGAAGGTGTCCTAGGCTCGCTTGAAAGACTTGAGGAGTATACCTGGATTATCTTCACACATGAGCTAGGTCACGCGTTAGATCCGAATCTTGCTATGCTGAGTGAGGAGTTATCCTGTACGAAAAATCCAGATATCCTTTATCAAATAGAAGTCAATGCATGGAATATTGCCGAGGAACTAATTCCTTTTATCGATCAGGATTTGTTCTTCCTAATTAGAAATGAATCATTGGTTTATTGCACAAACCGCCTGCTTGTTGGTTGAAAAAAACCCTCTCCCAATATAGGAGAGGTTTTTTGTTTTTTCTTGATTTTACCTATAAATGAAGAAGGGTCATCTATCCTTACTGAAAAGCCCGCATTTATTTCAAGTGGTGGCAGAATTAACATGCTTGCATACTAAGTTCCCGCCTAGTAGAGCTGATACAGGTAGCTGTGCCATGTAACAAGAAGTTGATGGTGGACTATTTAACCGATATGGCAATGCCTTAAATTAAACGATGTAGCTTGTGTGTTATTTCAGCAAATTACCTTTGTCTGAATAATGGACTCAGTTTTTTCATTTTTGATTGGATGATATTAATGTTAACTAAGGATTCTTCATATATTTAATCGAAGGATAACTTTATTAAAGGATAATTATTTTTGTATTCATAAAGAAGAACAGAAACTATGTTTTTTTGTTTTTATCTTTTTTAAAATTGACATTGATAATCATTTTCATTAAACTGATATTATTAGACTAATAAGGGGAGTATTTTAATGCGACCAGCTATTAACACACAGTCTTTATCGCTCGGTTATGGTGAAAAATTAATTATAAATGAAATGAATATAGAAATACCTCATGGGGAGATCACCGTATTCATTGGTGCAAATGGATGTGGGAAATCAACGCTTCTTCGTTCGGTTGCCCGCTTGTTAAAGCCTCAATCCGGTTCAGTTTTACTTGAGGGAAAAGCTATTTCTTCCATGTCATCGAAGGATGTAGCAAGGAAGATGGCGATTCTTCCACAATCGCCTATTGCCCCTGAAGGACTTACGGTCTATCAACTTGTTAAACAAGGAAGATATCCATATCAAAGCTGGTTGAAGCAGTGGAGCTCTTTGGATGAGGAAAAAGTTCAAAAGGCAATTGAAGCAACGAACCTAACAGAATTGAAGGATCAGGCGGTCGATGAATTATCAGGAGGTCAGAAGCAAAGGGCCTGGATAGCGATGACCCTAGCGCAGGATACGGACATCATTTTATTGGATGAACCGACTACATATCTTGATATGGCACATCAAATCGACATTTTGGACTTATTATTCGATTTGAATGAATCTGAGAATCGAACAATTGTGATGGTGCTTCATGATTTGAATCTGGCTTGCCGCTATGCGGATAATCTGGTGGCTCTTAAAGATGGAGCGATATATGATCAGGGACGGCCAGAGGATATAATCACTCCTGAAATGGTTCATCAAGTATTCGGAATGAAGTGTAAAATTTCGTTTGATCCGATTTTTGGCAGCCCAATGTGTATCCCGTTTGGAAAGGGGCGTTATGCCCAAAGTCAGGTAAAAGCGCTGGCAAATGCATAAACTTTCTTCTTCTATAGAAAAAGAGCTGCAAACGTATCGGATTTCCCTCAAAGATGAAGCTCAAGTTTCCAAGTCGTTTGATCATATTGATGGGCTGCTTCAGTATGCACAAGCCCGGACTGGAGCGGAAACGACAAGAGTTGCAGCCTCAATGTGGTTCAGACGTTATGCCTTTTTTGTTACGGCACAATTGTACATGATCAGCAAGCATCGGCTTACTTGGAATGGTACACTTCAGGACATGGGTGTCTTGGATAATCCCGAAGATAAAAATTGGCTGCCAAACTTTTGGCTGAAAAATAACAGTTGGAGAGATGTTTCGGAAAAGGATAGCCCTTTAGCACTCAAATCCATATTAAGCAGGTTTGGTGCGGAAGCTATTCTTCCACTTTCTAAAGCTACTAAAATATCAAAACTTGTACTCTGGGAGAACATTTGGGGCTATACGGTATGGATGTATGCCGAGTTACTGAAACAGCCAGATATAAAAACACGAGTTGAAACGGACATTGAAAGGCTGCTTGAAGATGAGATTTGGATGAATATAGAAAGGCATTCACCATTTAAACGATTCATTGGAGAAAAAACCATTCCTGAGTCCATGAATCCTTATAAACGAGTGACATGCTGTTTATATTACCAGATTGACGGTCAGGAAAAATGCTCATACTGTCCGAATAAGAACTGTTGAATAGATAATCATAAGAAAACCAGGCTTTGACTTCGAGCCTGGTTTTCTTATGGGATGAAAAGTTTCATCTGTCCAGTCTTTTTCTTTCGGGTTGTCTATCACTTATTATAGAAACTAAACGCACTAATCGGGTTGATATGTTATAATGTTGATATTTAATTGAACGGAGGCAGTCGCATGGGAAATGGGATTATTCACTATGGAATTGGTGAAGTAGTAGATATATATATGTATATTAAAACGAGTACAAAGGCGGTTGCGAGTAATGGAAAGCCGTTTTTGACACTGATTTTGTCTGATAAAACTGGGGAGATTGAGGCTAAGTTATGGGATGTCTCCGAGACTGATGAGAAAACATACAGTGCAGAAGCTACGGTGAAAGTTCAGGGGGAAGTCCAGAATTATCGAGGACGAAGCCAATTGAAGATCCGTAATATTAGACTTACTGCGGATGCTGATGGCATCACAAAAGCGGATTTGATTCAAACGGCACCTTTAAGTCAGGATGAAATGATGGAAACGATTACTCAATTCATTTTCGAAATGAGGAACCCAAATATCCAAAGGGTGACCAGACACCTTATCAAAAAATATCAGAATGAATTCTTGACGTTTCCTGCTGCTACTAAGAACCACCATGAGTATATGTCAGGACTCGCATATCACGTTGTGTCGATGCTGGGATTAGCTAAAGCCATTTCAAGCCTATATCCTTCGCTCGATAAGGATCTTCTTTATGCAGGGGTCATTCTACATGACCTTGGAAAGGTACATGAACTATCTGGACCTGTGTCGACTGTATATACGGTTGAAGGTAACCTTCTAGGCCATATCACCATCATGGTAAATGAAGTCGGTAAAGCTGCAGAGGAATTAGGGATCGATGCAGAAGAAATCATGATCCTCAAGCACTTAATATTAAGTCACCATGGTAAAGCTGAATGGGGCAGTCCTAAACCACCAATGGTAAGGGAAGCAGAAGTACTTCATTATATAGATAACATGGATGCCAAAATAAATATGATGGACCGGGCATTGGAAAAAGTAAAACCGGGTGAATTTACGGAAAGAGTCTTTGCACTCGATAATCGTTCATTCTATAAACCAACATTTTAATGAAATATGTTTCTTTCTCAATCGAGAAAGAAGCATATTTTTTTTGTTTCTGCATATTCTCTAGTAAATGACTAGGAGACTTATTTGGGAGGGAAAAGGACATGCCAATATGGATCTGGTTTGTGTTTATTGGAATCATCGTTAGTGCAGTCATGTCAATATGGACAGCTAGGCAAGAACGCCTTATAGATGATGCTTGGATTGAGAAGGAAGGTCAGAAGTATATTGAAAGGATGGAAGAGGAAAGAGAGAGGCGTAAAAAGGATATAAACCAGGGAGCCTAGCCTGAAATAAAAAAAGCGACAGGACATAGTCCTGTCGCTTTTACTATTTAAAATTACTTTTCTTCTTTAGTTGTGCCACCAGATGTAATAGCATCTTTTAAATCTTTATCATTAATCTTCACGTCTGCTTTTTTAACCTCTGCATCCAGAATATCTTGAACTTTAGTTTGGTCAATTTGAGCGACCTTCAAATCATATTCAAGATCTTTTTTCATATCTTTGTATGGTTTCTTTTCTTTTGTATCAAGCAGTTGGATAATGTGGTAGCCGTAATCAGATTTAATCGGTGCGCTGATTTCGTCTTTCTTCATTTTGTAGGCTGCTTCTTCAAATGCAGGAACCATTTCACCTTTACCGAACCAGCCTAGCTCTCCACCTTTATCTTTTGTGCCTGTGTCAGTAGAATACTCTTTAGCAAGTTTAGCAAAGTCTTCGCCTTTATCCAATTTTGCTTTAACTTCGTCTGCTGTTTTTTTGTCTTTTACAAGGATATGCCTAGCTTTGATTTGTGGTTTATAGTCTTCATAAGCTTTTTTTACTTCAGCTTCTTTCACGGTAATATCCGCGATGGCTGCTTTCTCTTGAAGCATGCCGATTTTTAGTGCACGTTTAAGATCATCTTCGCTCTTATATCCGGAAGAGGCTAGAGCTGTTTCGAAATTCTCACCCATTTGCTCTTTAAGCTCGTCCGTTTTAGCTTTAACTTCTTTATCCGTTACGGTATATTTTTCAGAAAGAACTTTTTCATAAACAAGTTCTTGAAGAACTGTATCACCATAACGGTCCTTCATGACATTGTAAAACTCTTCTTTAGATATATCTCCTGCTTTAGTTTCTACGACTGCTTCCTTGTCGCTGTTGCATGCTGTAAGTCCGATCAATCCTGCTGTAACAGCAATCGATAATGCCCATTTCTTCATTAAAAAACAACTCCTAGTTTTAAGTTTCTTGTTTGCTCTTCTTAGTATTTCCACAGAATTAACTATAACATATTCTGGTTACTTTACAAAAAATAATATATTGATGTATGAATAAGAATTTTACGAAAATTGGGTAAATACCTAACCGGATAATAAACCTTAACATATGATAAATCGAGGACAACAAAGGAGGTAGGAAAATGGGTAATGGATTTAACGGAGGTTTCGCTTTGTTAGTAGTGTTATTCATTTTATTAATAATTGTAGGGGCAGCCTTTTGCTAATTATACTCAAAATTAATAATGGAAAGAGCCCACTCCTTTTGCAATGGAGTTGAATAGGATAGGGTAGCCGCTCAACAAGAAATGAATAAAATGCTTATCAAGCTAATGAAAGGAATGATTCCTTTTAGCGGATATAAGAGTGTGCATGAAATTGCTATTACTTAAGAATGGAAAGGAGGAAGATCAATGTCTGGAGGAATAGGTGGAGGCTTTGCTCTAATTGTCGTTCTTTTCATCCTGTTAGTCATAATTGGAGCTTCTTGGTTATAAACTCATAAACAAAAAGGCGAAGCTGCTCGCTTCGCCCTTTTCTTTATGTGGATAATGCCCCGGGTATCATCAATGTATGTAACAAATGATAATCAACATTTGTTGCTCATCTCTACGTATACAAAATTTCAATATAGGAGGATAATAACATAATAGTAATTAATACATTAATGGTCCTGAATACTTTAGGCTGCCGGTCTTCAGCAATTTCCTTTTGAATACATAAAGAATTTGTCATTCTATTAATATTATAAAGAATCAGTATAGCAAAAATAATAAACCAGAACGAGATCAAAACCTAAAATCCCTCCTTACAAAACATCATGTATAAATACGATACCAAATTATAATGAAAAAAGATACCTAAAAATCTGTCAGTCATCTTTTTGAATAAAAAGACAATCAATTACTTTTGGATGAGGATGTCGTATCCTTCTCCATGTTCTTCAATAAAGGAATGCCCTGGCGAACCAACTAGATTTTTTATATAAATGAAATCCGATACACATAATCCGGTGTGCAGGGAAAATAAAATAGTGAAATAATGGATGTAATGTGGATAACTAAGGGCACACCCAATTAATATGACAGACATAATTAAAAAGGGTAGCACTAGCGTCAAGAGATATAGGTGCTTTCGAATGGGGTAATGCACATTTATTTTGCATGTGAGCACGAGTCTCCACTTCAAAGACCAGGATGTTTTCACTTTTTTACATAGTAATCGTAGAGGTAAATAGTGTAATAGTTTGTGAACAGGATATAATAAGAGCAATAGGCTAAAAAATACCATTGTTTGATCGTCATACAAAACGACATGAGTTGAAAAGACACTTAATAATGTATAGATCATAACAAAAGACATCAATATAGTAAAAACTGAAAAAATAATTAAACGGCAACTCCCATATTGTTTTGTTACGTCTATTGTTTTCCACGAATTCATTTTGAAATCAGCCCTCCATAGACCGTTGAATTTACTTACATACATTACGATGAATGAGTTGAAAAAGCAATAGAATTTTTGGATTTAGTTTGAAGATAAAAAACAGTGCAGAATGAAGAAGGCTACAATAAGATAAAATCGAGTTCTAAATGAAGAATAAGGTGGATTTTGGGCGGAATAATGGTTTGGAGTCTTTATGCTAAATAATGATTGATTGGGGATTAATAATGTATGGGAAATATAAATGAAGAAATAGAAATACTCCGTTTTCATCAGCAACTATTATTAAACCTTATACGTAATCCGGAGGCAAAGTTAGACTTTCTTTTTGTGGAAAAAAATTTCACGAAGAAGGAAGCGGAAGAGTTGTTGGAGACATGTGATATATTGAGCAAACGCTATGAAATAGAAAAAGCGGAAGGGTACATGAACTTTCGACCGCTTTTTATTCAATTTGAAAAAAGGTTGAATCCTAAAATAACCATAAAAGAATGTATTAACGCATGCCTCTCACAAGGTTTATATGTATCATTCATGAAGGAAATGAATAGAGTGTGAGATTAAATTAAACTGGCTCAGTTTCTTTCTCTATCTTTTTTTTTGTGATTTTGCCTTCAACGTCAGTAAACTCCTGATCAATGTTATCGAATGACCGTTCAAAGATTTGCATGAAATCTTCCCCGTATATGTTACGAATGACAGCCATCATTTCAATCATATCCGGAAACTTACCATAAAGTTCACGAAGTGGAAGTGCACCTGAGAAAGCTGAGTTTTTACTTGGGTCATATGACTCCATTAACTCAAGTAGAACTCTTTCACCTTCTGGAGTTATCTCAATATACGTATTTCTTTTGTCATTCTCTTTCTTGGAGAATGTTAAAAATCCACGTTCCTCTAATTTTTTTGAAAAGTTAAATGCTGTTGAAACATGCATGACCCCAAATTTTGCAACGTCTGAAATGGAAGAGCCATTAAGATGATAAGCAATCCAAAGAATATGGTGCTCATTGATGTTTAAATCATAGGGCTTAATCCATTGCTGCCAATCTTTTTCAATCGATTTCCATAATGCTTTGCTTAATTGTGCAATTCGTTGACTAAAAATCATTGCTTCTTTCATAGAATAATTTTTATTCTGCATTTTATGGGCTCACCTACTTATCAGATTCTGTATATTTATTATGACAATAAAATAAAAATTAATAAAGATAATATTTGCAAAATTTTTAGAAAATTTAAGGTTTTTTAATAGATTCTCCATTTTTCTCTAATAAACTATGCAAATTATTGGGAAAAATGGAGAATCAGCCTTGTATGATGGTGTTAACTTTTAGTTTTTAGGAGAAGGTAATGCTGTTTCTAATTCTTTCAGAGAATCTTCAATTTCTTGAACATTCTTCAATAATTCCGTTTTATTTGGTTCAATTTCCTGCTTCCAGTTCTCAATGACCACCTGAACATCTGAAATGAAGGTTTTCACCGTTTCTTTGCTGATTTGTGTAGCTTCCATTGTGTCATCTTTAATATTTAACAATTTTGCCTTTAACTCATCAATGACTGCCTTAATTTCTTCCGTGTTTGTTTTGATGCGAGTCCGTAAGTCTTTACCAGAACTTGGTGCAGAAAGTAAGGTTGCTGCTCCCGCTACAACTGTTCCAGTTAAAAAGCCAATTAGTAATGATTTTGCTTTCATTAGGATCACCTCATTTTATAATATTGATTTCGCTTTACATGGTCTAAATCCCTGCTGGAAAAACATCAATTGGAAATTAAGTTATATAGGGATATAAATACTATTGATAACAAAATACCATAATTTTCATCCTTAGGGAAGAGTCTCTACCATTTTATCTTTATATCACAAAAATATTTTTTTAAACTTAGATATTAAATATATAATATTTAAAAATAACTTGAAAATTAATCTATAAATGCTTCATATAAAGAAAAGAACGGCATATAGATAGTAAAAAACTAGCTGTCGGATCATTGATGGCATTGGTGGGTAATAATGAAATTTATATTTTTATTAGGCCTAATATGCCTGTGTGGAATGGGGTATTTTCTAAGGAAAGCAAAAAATCCTGGTATCTATCCTCCTAAGAGGGTGCATCAAACTAGAGCGTTCGCTTTGGGCCTACCTGGGGTCTTTCTGCTTTTTATTTGGTTTATGTGGGTATTGATTCATTAAGCCTCAGAGGATTTGTTTTAATGTCAGAGATAAGTCTAGATGCTGACTAAATCCCAGATTCATAAGGAGAAAAAAAAGCACCGGTCATTCCGGTGCTTTTTTAAGTATGATATTCCTGCTGTTTAAGCATGAGCGGGTATATTTGATTTTTTTACAATGCCGTTCACAATTGGATAAATGATAACCATCGCAACTGTATTTAGCAGTACGGCAGGAAGGACAACAGCTCCGAATAGTGCAACGAAAGGCCCTGGTAGGGAGACGATATAATAAGCCGAACCAAGGAAGGCAGCGCCGGAAATAATTGTTCCTACGGCAGTCAATATACTTACGGTGACAACGGATGTTGAAAACTTCTTAAGACTGATAAATAAAAGATAAAACAGAAAAGCTGTTACCAACTTGTCTATGATATTTGGAATTTGTCCTCCGGGGAATGTTGTTGTCATGGCAGAGATAGCTCCAGCAGCCAAGGCTACAATGAATACATTCTTTTTCTCGGGAAACAGTGCAATCGCCAAAAACATCATCAACAGCATCATGTCCGGTTTCATTCCTAGGAAGAATCCTGGAACAATAAAATGCAAAGCAGCCCCAATCCCGATTAAAAGGGATATTGACACAAGAGTTTTCGTTTTCATTTACTCATCTCTCCTATTCTCATCTCAACTAAAATCTTTTCTTCAACAATGCACTACTGCTTGTTGCAAGAAGTTTAAAATAGTATATCATAAGACCTATTTTTTTAGAAGTCTTAAATTTGCATAGAAACTAGAGGGCTTGTGCTTCAGTTGCTTTATAGGATTCTTGAAACTTTTTCATGAAGTCAGCAAGATCTTGGCAATGTGAAAGCGGTACCGCATTATAAATGGATGCTCTGCAGCCTCCAATAGATCGGTGACCGTTTAGTCCCACAAATCCAGCTTGCTTAACTTCTTTCAGGAATTGTTTTTCAGCTTCTTCAGTCGGAAGTGTGAACGTTACATTCATATGTGAACGGCTGTCTGGAAGGGCATGGCCTTTGTAAAAACCATTGCTGTTGTCGATAGCATCGTAAATGACTTTTGCCTTTTCTCCATTTACTTCGGCAATCTTCTCTACACCGCCCTGTTCTTTGGCCCAATCCAACACAAGTGACAATAAGTAAATCGCTAATGTCGGCGGTGTGTTATATAATGAGTTATTTTTTGAATGAATAGAATAATTCAACATGGATGGGATTTTTTCATTATCAGTTATTAAATCTTTACGGATGATAACGACGGTAATTCCAGAAGGTCCTAGATTTTTTTGTGCACCAGCATAAATGATTCCGAATTTACTAACATCAATTTTTTTGCTAAGGATATCACTTGACATATCAGCTACTAGTGGAACGTTACCTGTTTCTGGGAAATGTTTCCATTGTGTTCCGTAAATTGTATTATTACTTGTAATATGAAGATATGCCGCATCTTCATTCAATTTGATATCCTCAAGTTTAGGAATGAACGTATATTTTTCATCCTTAGATGAAGCAACGACTGCTGTATTACCAACTTTTTCGGCTTCCTTTAAAGCTTTTTCCGACCAAGAACCTGTTAGTACAAAATCTGCGCGTTGTCCCTCATTCAAAATGTTCATAGGAATCATAGAGAATTGAAGACTGGCTCCCCCTTGCAGAAAAAGAACCTCATAATTTTCAGGAATTTCCAAAAGATCTTTTAAGGATTGAATGGCATGGTTATGAATTTTTTCAAATTCAGCACTTCGATGGCTTAATTCCATGACAGACATACCAGAATCCTCAATATTCAACCATTCGTTTTGAGCTCTTTGTAAAACTTCTAAGGGAAGGGCGGCTGGCCCAGCGTTAAAATTGCGTGCACGTTTCAATTTTCTTCCTCCTATACGGCTATGTGTTAAAGTATTTTAGTCTATTTATATCCTACCAGAAAACTAAATTCAATAGGAGGAAAATTTAGAATTTTAGATGGATAATCATTTTGATTTAGGAAGGAGTAGAAGAGGAGGAAATAAATAGGTCCTTCACTGTGAGTGAGGACCTATTTAGGGTATTTAATTGTCACGGTACAACTGAATAGTATTGAACGTAAGTTGTAATCTTCTAAACATTTTGGGAGATAGACAATAACCCTTTACTGGTAGCGGGAGTTTCACTTAATATGCTGTGCAATAGAGTCGGCTATTTGTTTCAGGTCATCGGGTGTATAGTCACGTGTATGTGTTTTCCAAACTGCCCCAAAGCCGTCATTTTCTCCGTGTCGTGGAATTAAGTGCATATGAAAATGGAAAACGGACTGTCCGGCTGCTTCCCCGTTATTATTTAAAAGATTAAGGCCGACAGGTTGGAATTCTTGTTTCATGGCACGGGCAATTTCAGGCACGACTTCAAATAGATTTTTGGCGATTTCCGGTGTTAACTCGTAAAGGTTTTCCTTATGTACTTTAGGAATCACCAAAGTATGGCCTTTTGTTACTTGACTGATATCAAGAAAAGCTAGCACATGTTCATTTTCAAAAACTTTCGTACTTGGAATTTCACCATCGATTATTTTGCAGAAAATGCAATCACTCATTAAAAACGCCCCTTTAAAAAAATTAATGTATTTGGTTAATCGTACCATAGCTTGATTCCCTGAGAAAAGAAAAAACCATAAAAACAGGATGCAACGGAAAGTTGCACCCTGTCTGTTTGAAAAAGGGGGTTTTGCTTCAATTCGCATTAGCATAAATTCTCTGCGACAAACACCTCATCTACAGTAAAGTAAAGTAAAATACGGTTATCTGATTAGAGATTTTCCATTCAAAGCAACCATCTCCTATATCTTTAAAGTTTCATCAACTTTCAAAGCATAAATGATAATTATTGAATGATTTTTCTGCTTTTACGTGCAAGCGAACCATCTCCTTGCTCGATACGATTTTTTATGAAGCTTCTGGTTTAATTCAGTTTATACGTCTTTAACTGACACCTCATTTACAATATGATGTGAATCATTTGTAATAAAACGTTTGGGCATTTCAGTGTAATACGTCTTTAACTGACACCTCATTTACAATATGATGTGAATCACACGTAATGACTAACCCCTTCTTCCTTAATTATGATGGCCATTAAGTAGAAAAAATATAATTGGTTATTTGTGGAAATTTATTTCTGGGGACACTCGACTATATAAAAGCAGAAGAATTTGATAAAATGGAAATAAGAACCTCTATATAGAAAGGATCGTTTATATGTCCTTATTGGAAATTAAGCAACTAGTCGGGGGATACACGAAAACGCCCGTTTTAAAAGGAATAAGTTTTGACATTCAACCCAATGAGCTAGTTGGATTAATCGGGCTTAACGGGGCTGGGAAAAGTACAACAATTAAACATATTATCGGACTCATGGAACCGAAAGGCGGAAGTGTCTCGATTCATGGAAAAACACTTGCGCAGGATCCGGATACATATCGAAAACAATTCTCTTACGTACCAGAAACTCCTATCTTGTATGATGAGCTGACACTTGAGGAGCATTTAAAGTTGACGGCCATGGCGCATGATTTGGAAGAAGCGACATATAAAGAAAGGATGAATGTCCTTTTAAAGGAATTCCATATGGAAAAGAGACTGAAATGGTTTCCGGCCCACTTTTCAAAAGGGATGAAACAAAAGGTCATGATCATGTGTGCCTTTTTAATACAGCCATCTTTATATATTGTTGACGAACCTTTTGTAGGTCTCGATCCGCTAGGCATTCAATCGTTGCTTGATTTAATGAGGAAAATGAAAGAGAGTGGAGCCGGGATCTTAATGTCCACTCATATTCTGGCAACGGCCGAGAGGTATTGTGATTCTTTCATCATTCTGCACAATGGAGAAATTAGGGCAAAAGGTAATCTAGAGCAACTTCGCGAACAATTCTCCATGCCGGGGGCAACACTTGACGATTTGTATATCCAATTAACGAAAGAAGAAATTGGTCATGAATAGTCAAAATCTCTGGACGGAAAGATATTTAGGCTACATCAAGGAAATGCAAAAATATTTGCGCTATATTTTTAACGGCCATCTTGTCTTCGTAATGGTATTGGCATTTGGTGGTTTGGCTTATTATTACAGTGACTGGGTTAGAACATTAGACAGTAACTTCCCGGCTGAATTGATTATGGCCTTTGTTTTAGCAATCATTGTAACCAGAAGCCCAATAAATACATTTTTAAAAGAACCAGATACAGTGTTTTTGCTTCCGCTTGAAACTAAATTGAAGAGCTATTTCAAAAATTCTCTTTTATTAAGTTGGGTTATGCAAGGCTTTATCCTGTTGATTGTCTTAACTGCATTTATACCGATGTATGCGAAGGTTACGGGTGCAAGCGGTGCAGACTTTGGGGTCATTCTTGTTGTTTTGTTGATAATTAAATATTTAAATTTAATTATGCGTTGGCACGTGTTGAAATATCAGGATGCATCAGTGAGTCATTGGGACTCCTACATCCGTTTTTTACTTAATGGTGTGCTGCTCTATTTTGTTTGCACAAAAGCCAATATTCTATTTGTACTTATAACCTTCATATTATTGGTAGGACTGTATAGGTATTACCGTAGTGCAACTAGGGGCTTTGTATTGAAGTGGGAGCGGCTTGTTGATCTTGAAAACAAAAGAATGACTTCCTTTTACAAGATCGCGAATATGTTTACTGATGTTCCTCATTTGAGAGGGAAGGTTGCAAGAAGGAAATGGATGGACTGGCTGTTAGACTTCATACCGTATGGTAAGAAATCAACGTATAATTATCTTTATGCCCGAACATTACTGCGTTCCAATGATTATGTTGGACTTTGCCTGCGATTAACGGTAATTGGCTCAGTTGTTTTAGCTGTTTTTACAAACATATGGGCACATTTGATTGCCACCTTTATTTTCCTATTTATGACAGCTCTCCAACTTCTGCCGGTTTGGAAGGCACATGAATGGAAAGTATGGGTGTCACTGTATCCTTTGCCAGCAAAAATGAGAGAAGTCGCAGTAATAAAGCTTATTTCTTATTTCCTATTATTTGAGGACCTTGTCTTCAGTATAGTCCTGCTTATAAAAGGGGAATGGATGTCTGCTTTAGCTGCTTTGGCGATGGGGCTTGTTTTCCTGTTGGGCTTTAAAAATTATGCAATAAAGAAAATAAAAAACTTTTAAAGATGAAGCTGATTTTTCAAAAGAAAAATCAGCTTCATCTTTTAAAAAGGCTCTGTTAAACGATAGTAAGTTTTTCTTTCACAATCGTGGAAGAAATGTTGAATTACAACATAAAATTACTCTGAACGGGTGCTTTAGTTCATCAAGGTACTTCCAAAAGGACCGGTAACGGCCCTTTTAATTTTTCAAAAAATCAACATGTTTGTTTAACTGAGCCTTTAAGAAAGAAAATTGAAACTAAAAGCCATATCAGGAGTATATACATGAATAGTGGGGGTGGGGAAATGAATGCATACGAACAAATGGCACTTTCTGAACTTGTTTCATGGAAAAAGAAAATTGCTAAGAAATCGGGCATGCTTGAGCGCATGTCCAAAAAGGCTCAAATAAAAGTGAACAGTTATATTCCAAACCGAGTGCATAAAGTAATTGCTGATAGCATTAAAAGTATGGTAGATGCCGTATTATCAGGGTCTAAATATATGTCAAAAGAAAAAAATGTGATGCTGCTATCTTTACAACAAAAAGAAGAATGGGTTGCGGAAACTATAGCGGCCTATCGAAAAACAGCTGTTATTGAAGGTGTAGGAACAGGAGCAGCCGGTCTTTTAATAGGATTGGCTGATTTTCCTCTCCTTTTAAGCATTAAGATGAAGTTATTATTTGAAATATCACGTTTGTATGGTTTTGACCCAAACAAGTATGAGGAACGCCTTTTTATTCTTCATATTTTTCAGCTGGCTTTTTCAAGCGAGGAAAAAAAGATGGAAACATTACAGTTTATAGAAGAATGGGATTCAGAGAATGTGCACGAAATCAACTGGCAGGAATTTCAACAGGAATATCGCGATCACATAGATGTAATCAAAATGTTTCAGCTGGTACCAGGATTTGGGGCTGCAGTTGGTGCATATGCTAATCATCATTTGCTTGAACACCTTGGCGAGACAGCAGTTAATTGTTACCGAGTTAGACTTCTAACTAAATAAAGGGACGGGGATATCCCGCCCTTTATCTTTATTTATTATGATATGTAACCGCTGCAGTGCCTAATGTCTTGGCGGCAATGAGCATCGCCTTTTCATCGATGTCAAACAAAGGATGGTGATGAGGATAGGTATGGACATCATTTTTGGGTTTGGCTCCTGTAAAGAAGAATGTACCTTTCACTTTTTGTAAATAATAAGAAAAATCTTCTCCTGTCATATCTGGGTCAATTTCCTCTGTAACTAGAACTTCTTTGACTGATTTGGTGCATTCGATAAGAAATTTTGTTTCCTCATTATGGGGGATAACAGCTGGATAACCTTGAAAATATTGATAGTCATAGGTGCAATCGGCAGCTAGACAAGTTCCTTTGACAACCCGCTCTATTTCTTCGCTTATAAATGAGCGGAGGTCTTCCTTGAAAGTGCGGACGGTCCCCACAATTTTAGCTTTATCTGCAATGACGTTAAAGGCATTATCGGCCACGAAGGAACCAATAGTGATAACTGCAGAATCTAATGGGTTAAGACGCCGACTTACGATTTGTTGTAATGCGACCACTAGCTGTGAACCTACAACAATCGCATCACGGGTTTTGTGTGGTTGGGCTCCGTGTCCTCCTTGCCCCTGAATCAGGATTTCAAATCGATCAGCAGCAGCCATTATTGGCCCTAAAGTGTATTGAACCGTTCCTGTAGGAGCCGTAGCCCATAAATGGGTGCCGAAAATTACATCCACGCCATCAAGGCAGCCAGCATCAATCATTGGTTTAGCGCCCCCTGGAGCATATTCTTCCGCATGCTGATGAATAAAAATATACTGACCTTCGAGCTCATCTTTCAGTTCATGAAGGTTTTTTGCAAGGACTAGAAGAGTCGCCGTATGGCCATCGTGACCGCATGCATGCATGACCCCTGGGACAGTAGACCTATAGGATACTTCTTTTTCATCTTGAATAGGTAAGGCATCGAAATCAGCGCGCAATGCCACTGTTTTACCAGGTTTACTGCCGGTAATCTTTGCAACTACGCCATTACCTCCCACATTTGATTGACAGTCGATACCTAGATTTTGATAATAATCAGAGATAAAGGCTGCAGTTTTGGTTTCTTGAAAAGAAAGCTCTGGATGTTGATGAAGATATCGCCTAATGGAAACCATTTCTTCATAAGACCCTTCTAAAAGAGCGTGTAATTGGTGTATCATTATGCACCTCCTAAATGATTGTTAATTGTAAATAGTATATCATAATCTGAATAATCAAAAGTATTATAATACCACTCCGAGGAGAGTTATATCATGATTAAATATGCAAGGATTACCGTAATTTTGCTTTGCATGATCATATTCATTTTTTTGATGAATGAAGTTCAAAATGGGAAGGTTCTAGCGTTTGATGAATTTATTTTGGATCATTTAACCGTGGTGGAGAATACATATTTGTTTACATTTTTTAAATCGATTACATATTTCGGCAGTTCGATATTTATTGGCTTTGGAAGTTTACTTTTTATCCTTTATTTATGGATGAAAAAGAAGGATTATTTGGCTATAGCCGTTTTCTCGATTGGAGTTGCTGGAGGGGACTTGTTGAAGAGAGGGATAAAAAACCTTATTCAAAGAGAAAGACCGGAAAATCATTTGGTCAATGCAGCTGGCTTCAGTTTTCCAAGTGGCCACTCCATGGTGGGCCTTATTTTTTTCAGTATGATTGCTTACTTTATAATAAAAGAAGTCAAATCGAAATCGGTAAAATGGGGAGTAGGAATTAGTTTCACTCTTCTAGTACTCGTCATAGGAATCAGCAGGATTGCCCTGAAAGTACATTTTCCCACGGATGTCATGGCTGGTTTTGTGCTTGGTGTTGGATATAGTTTAACGTGTCTGTGTTTGTATCAGTGGCTGGAACGGAGAGTAATATGAAACATTGATTTACAGGTGCGATATTTGTAACTAACAAAATCATTTCCCCGGAAATAAAGAAGAAATTTGTCGTATTTCATAGGAATTAAAACACTCAAAGCCGTATGTCAGTATCATTTTGGAAGGACGCAAGCAGCTAATCTAAATCAAACAATTCGGATTTGAAAGATAAAAAGGCCCATCCTCTTAAGGATGGACCTTTCAGACTGTAGACAAACTCGATGAAAATCGAGTTTGTCTACAGTTTTTTTGAGGGGTTGTAAAAATTCGACGTTGATTTCCACTCCAGGCACTCGCTTTCCGCGGGCGGTCAGGGAGCCTCCTCGGCGCCTTTGCGCCTGTGGGGTCTCCCTTGGACACGCATTTCCCGCAGGAGTCTCGCACCTTCCGTTCCAATCAACTTTGTTTTAACAATTAGATATAACCACTTTTGCCTACAGTCCTTTTTGTTTTAATATAGAAGTATTAAAACTTGAGGTGATGACGATGCTTTCGAAACATAATTCTATTCAGCGAGATCAACTTGAAATGATTACTTTGGATCAACTGGTGCCAGCGAACCATTTGGTTCGTAAAATTGAGGGGGCCATTGACTTCACTTTCATTTATGACTTGGTGAAAGATATGTATTCAGAGATAGGGCGCCCAAGTATTGATCCAGTTATTTTAGTTAAATTGACATTCATTCAATATACCTTCGGTATTCGTTCGATGCGTAAAACGATTGAAGAAGTTGAAACGAATATGGCTTACCGTTGGTTTTTAGGTTACGGTTTCCATGATAAAGTACCTCACTTCTCAACGTTCGGGAAAAATTATGAGCGTCGCTTTAAAGATACAGACCTGTTTGAACGGATTTTTTATCGTATCTTAATGACAGCTTCAGAAAGAAAGTTAATAAGTGCAGAGCACGTATTCGTTGATTCAACACATGTGAAAGCCAGTGCGAATAAGCGAAAATTCGAAAAGAAAATCGTTCGTAAGGAAACACGAGCATATCAAGGACGCCTTCAAGAAGAAATAAATCAAGATCGTGAAAACAATGGAAAGAAGCCTTTTCCACCGGATAAATTTGATAAAGAAGAAACCAAAGAAATTAAAGAAAGTACAACTGACCCTGAGAGTGGCTACTATGTAAAAGATGAACGAACAAAACAGTTTGCCTATTCATTTCATGCGGCTGCGGACCGCAACGGTTTTGTGCTGGGGACGATTGTAACACCGGGAAATACGCATGATAGTCATATCTTAGAGCCTCTTGTTGAACAAGTGATTGAGAAAGTTGGAAAACCTGAAGCTGTTGCCGCAGATGCAGACTTACAAAACACCAGCCATTACAAGCTACCTTTTTGGGAAAGAAATCACACCAGCTTTACCCTATACACGTCCACGAACAAAAGAAGGGTTCTTTCGCAAGCATGACTATGTTTACGATGAACATTTTGATTGTTATCTCTGCCCATCGGGCGAGATTTTAAAGTACTCAACAACAAATAAAGAGGGCTATCGCGAGTACAAATCACCCAAACACACTTGTGCGACATGCTCATTTTTATCACAGTGTACAGTAAGCAAAGACCATCAAAAAGTGGTGACACGCCATATCTGGCAAAATTATATGGAAGAAGCAGATCATCTGCGTCATCACAAGGATGTAAAACCTATATATGCGAAACGTAAAGAAACAATAGAGCGTGTATTCGCAGATGCAAAAGAAAAGCATGGTATGCGTTGGACTACTTTAAGGGGACTTAAAAAATTGTCGATGCAGGCGATGCTTACTTTCGCTGCCATGAATTTAAAGAAGATAGCCAATTGGACATGGCAAGGTCCAAGAATGGCTTAATAAAGTGGGCTCGTAGAGGCCCAATCTCTTATTCTTGAGCAAAATTCAAAGGGAATTTCAAAAGGGGTCCGGAATTAAAACATTCCGAACCCCTTTTGTTATTGATGCGGGGTTGCGACAAGAATATTTTATTCTTCAGAATCCTTCATCAAAGTATATTGCGTCACATACGCTTCCCCTGAGAACATCTTCTGGCTGGAATTCGTTACAGGAGGCTTAGAATCGCCATTATGTGCTTTTTGAAAAGAACTAGATTCTTTCCAATTCAAAAAGTCCGCTTGCTTTTCCCATATAGTCAAGATGACATAAGTTTCTGAATTGGTTGGTCGCAGGACACGGAGGGCGACAAATCCAGGTTCTTTTTCAATGAAGCCTGCTCTGTTTTTAAAACGGTGTTCAAATACCGGACGTCCTTCTTCACTGACAGGGATATTGTTCATTACCACATATCCATGATTTTGAAGGTCACCCTTTCCATCCACTACTTCAAATTTACGTGGTGAGCTAAAGATTGTTTTCCCTGGTGTTTCATGCAAAAGTACTGCAGTTTCAGAATTTTGCATAAGTAATATTTTTTCATTCGGGTGCTTATCTTTTTTGATTTTTAAAAAATCGTATGTGCCTGATGTAATGAATACATTCATATAGATCCCCTCCAAACACTAATAGTAGGTGTATACCCATTTTACCCAATCAATAGTGTTTTTACCATTTCTAATCAAATATAAATCTTCATGTCCAATTCAAATAGCTTTGGAAATTAGTCTGAGAAAATCCTAAAAACGTCGATTTTCTGACAAATAATTAGCTTGGCTATACTTCTATTATAGAAAAAGCTATAGTTTAAGGAGATTCAATTTGAAATTCAACTTCCATCTGATATTCTATGTAAGTATGAATAAAAAAATAGAACGTGACTGCTTGAAAGGTGGATATTAATGTCTAAGGAAATTACGAATGATACATTTTTAAAAGCTGCGAGAGGTGAGAAAACGGATCATGTGCCTGTTTGGTATATGCGTCAAGCTGGCCGTTCACAGCCAGAATACCGTAAATTGAAAGAAAAGTACTCCCTTTTTGAAATTACTCACCAGCCGGAATTATGCGCCTATGTGACAAGATTGCCTGTGGAGCAATATGATGTAGATGCGGCGATTTTATATAAAGATATTATGACACCGCTACCAGCCATTGGAGTGGATGTAGAAATTAAGTCAGGAATCGGTCCAGTCATATCTAATCCAATTCAATCGGTGAAAGATGTTGAAAAATTAGGAGAATTAAATCCTGAGGAAGACATACCATACGTGTTGGACACTATCAAATTATTAACTTCAGAGCAATTGACTGTACCTTTGATTGGTTTTTCAGGTGCTCCATTTACGATTGCTTCTTATATGATAGAGGGCGGTCCTTCCAAAAACTACAATAAGACGAAAGCTTTTATGTATTCTGAGCCGGTAGCTTGGTTTGCTTTGATGGACAAGTTAGCAGATATGATTATCATCTATGTAAAGGCACAAATTAAAGCGGGTGTTAAAGCCATTCAAATCTTTGATTCATGGGTTGGGGCGTTAAATGTAGAAGATTATCGGGTGTTCATCAAGCCGATCATGAATCGCATTTTTGCCTCCTTACGTGAAGAAAATGTACCTTTAATTATGTTTGGTGTTGGTGCAAGTCACTTGGCATTGGAGTGGAATGATCTGCCGATTGATGTGGTGGGATTGGATTGGAGACTTCCTATCTCGGAAGCAAGAAAGATGGGTATACAGAAAACAGTTCAAGGTAACCTTGATCCGGCCCTCCTTTTATCATCTTGGGATGTTATAGAAGAGCGGACGAAACAAATCCTTGACCAAGGTATGCAGCAGGATGGCTACATCTTCAATCTTGGACATGGGGTGTTCCCTTCCGTGAATCCGGAAACTTTGAAGAAATTGACCGCTTTCATTCATGATTACTCATCAAATAAGAAGTAAACCTGATCGAACTGTTTGCTAAAAACCCTTATGTAGATGCACAATAAAAGAACGGAATTTTTAAAAGAGGTGTAAATTCATGTCAAGAAAAAAAATGGGCCTTTTAGTCATGGCTTATGGTACTCCATACACAGAAGAGGATATTGAAAGATATTATACACATATTCGTCATGGAAGAAGACCTAGTGAAGAATTGATTGCCGATCTTAAAGGCAGATATGAAGCGATTGGTGGATTGTCTCCCCTTGCAAAAATCACAGCAGGACAAGCAGAAGCGCTTGAAAAACAATTAAATTCAATTCAGGAAGAAATTGAATTTAAGGCATACTTAGGGCTTAAACATATCGAACCATTTGTTGAAGACGCTGTTAAACAAATGCATGATGATGGTTTCTCGGAAGCGGTCAGTATCGTATTGGCACCGCATTTTTCAACTTTCAGTGTGAAGTCTTACAATGGGCGTGCGCAGGATGAAGCAGCTAAATTGGGTGGTCTGACCATTACTTCTGTTGAAAGCTGGTATGATGAGCCAAAATTCATTCAATATTGGGTGGACCAACTAAAAGAGACAATTGGAAAAATGACTTCGGAAGAACGCGATAATTATGCTTTGGTTGTTTCTGCACATAGCCTTCCGGAAAAGATTTTACAATTAGGAGATCCATATCCAAAGCAACTTGAAGAAACGGCGAATCTAATCGCTGAAGGCGCAGGGGTTTCCAATTATGCAGTAGGCTGGCAAAGTGCCGGACAAACGCCTGAACCGTGGTTAGGACCGGATGTGCAGGATTTGACTAGAGATCTCTATAAAGAAAAAGGTTATAAGGCCTTCATTTATATTCCTGTTGGTTTTGTATCCGAGCATCTTGAAGTTCTTTATGATAATGATTATGAATGTAAAGTTGTTACAGATGAAATTGGAGCCGGTTACTACCGACCTGATATGCCAAATGTAAAACCAGCATTTATCGACGCCTTGTCTACAATTATTATAAACAAATTACAGGAGAAATAATTTTCAAAATAGGGCGATGAATGGTGAATCATACAATGAAAACGATTGCCATAATCGGAGGAGGAATAACTGGTCTGCAGCTGAGTATTCCTTGCAGGTAGTATATATATGACGGGTTCAGTTTGCCGGACTGCATTGATCAATCTGAGGCCGTAGTCGATAAAGTCGTTGAGTTCATCAAACAAAATAACATCTTCAATTCTAATAAGGTGGCTGTCCAGTAACGAGGATAGCCACTGTTTCTATATACGTTTAAGATGAATACTGTGTATGTTCTGTAAGTTCGCAAAAAATTAATTGAAAAAACAGAAAGATTTTGGTAAGATATTATTGAACTTATTGACTATTCTGTTCGTTTGGTCGGAATTGAGGTGGAAAATGTCTGTTGATCGTAAAAAATTAATTTTAGAAGCCGCGACCAAGTCTTTTTCCCTTTTTGGATACAAGGCAACGACAATGGATCAAGTGGCTAAAATTGCCAATGTCGGAAAAGGAACAATCTATACCTTTTATAAAAATAAAGAAGAGCTTTTTAAAGAAATTGTTCAGCGGATGATAGAGGAAATGAAATATGAGGCTGAACAATCCCTGGATGATCAATTCTCCTTTTTTGAAAATCTTCATCGAGCTGTTTATCGTATTTTGGAGTTTAGACAGGAACATCAATTATCTTTAAAACTTCTTCAGGAAGAACGGGAAATTGGCACACCGGCTGTTCAGGAAATGGTTAATGAAATGGAAGAAGCTATTGTTTCCTATATTAAAGAAAAACTTAAATCAGCGATTGATAAAGGCTATATTCAGCCTTGTGATCCAGAAATAACAGCTTTCCTCATGTTAAAAATGTACCTTGCCCTTATTTTCGATTGGGAGAGGAATCATGAACCATTAGGAAAAGAAGAAATTGCTGAGCTATTCAAAATATATTTATTTAAAGGATTATCTGTTACTTGATAATTCTATTTTTTTGCTTATATGACCTGAAACAGCACATTCAAATTGAAGGAAATATAAAAAGACGATCCAATTAATTGGATCGTCTTTTTATATTTGGGGATAGGTCCAGTCGCGAAACTGGAACTTTATATGGGATCATCCTGCTAATTGGGAAGCGGATGGTGAAACACGTAAACTATTACTTTACAGAAAGGCAATGATCACAGTGGTTTCCATAACATTCGTGCTGTTCTTCAATCTTTTTTCCGCATTCCGTGCATTGTTTAGGAGGCAGGTTTTTAAAGAACTCAACGCTACTTTGAATCATGAACATCATCTCCTGAATTTTTTATTAATTTCTTTTCTATAGTATTCATTGTATTATAACAGAATCACTGTGTCAATGTATGTTTTATAACATGGGTAAAAAAGATGAAAATAGGGGAAGAATAGTTTATATTAATGGGGAAGTCATTGTGAGAAAAAAGGAGTGCCTAAGCATGAAAATCACCGTAATTGGTTGTTGGGGCGGATATCCAGCTAAAAATGAGGCAAGTTCTGGCTATTTGCTTGAATATGAAGATTTTCGCATTCTGCTTGATTGCGGTAGCGGTGTTCTATCACAGCTACAAAATCATATGAAGCCGGAGGAACTCAGTGCGGTAGTATTATCCCACTATCATCCAGATCACGTAGCGGATGTAGGTGTCCTGCAACACGCTGCGCTAATTCAGCAAATACTGGGCAGCGAAAAAAGGACTATTCCTATTTATGGTCATGATTTAGATGCAACCGAATTTGAAAAGTTAACCTATAAAGATATAACAAAGGGGATTGCCTACTCTGCTGATGAGCCTTTAACCATCGGTCCATGCAAATTTACTTTTATGAAAACAAAACATCCAGTTCCATGCTTTGCAATGAGAATAGAGGCTGAAAATCATTCGATTGTATATACAGGGGACAGCTCTTATATGGATGAGTTGGCTGATTTCGCCAAGGATGCAAATGTTTTATTATGTGAAAGCAACTTTTACAGTAATATGGAAGGCTCAAAGGCCGGTCATATGACAGCTAGGGAAGCGGGCATACTTGCTGATAAGGCAGACGTCCAGCTTTTACTCTTAACTCATCTTCCACATTATGGTGATCTGAATCAACTGAAAAAAGAAGCATCAGAGGTATTCAAACGGGAAATTGCAGTAGCGAAAAGCAATCTCGAATTTCAACTATAAATGAATCATCAGGGGTATGAATGAAGTCGACAAGGGGGAACAACGGTGCTTTTTATTGATAACAAAGGAATCACAGATCCACAGATTAATCTGGCTATTGAAGAGTATGCACTCAAACACTTAAATATAGATGAAACCTATCTTTTATTCTATATTAATCGTCCTTCAATCATCATAGGGAGAAATCAAAATACGATTGAAGAAATTAATGCCGATTATGTTGAAGATAACGGTATTACTGTTGTCAGACGTCTTTCCGGGGGTGGAGCGGTTTATCATGATTTAGGAAATCTCAATTTCAGTTTCATCACGAAAGATGATGGGGACAGCTTCCATAATTTTAAGAAATTCACTCAACCTGTGGTAGAAACGCTTGAAAAACTAGGAATTCATGCTGAATTAAGTGGACGTAATGATATTCTTGCTGAAGGAAAGAAAATCTCTGGCAACGCGATGTTTTCAACGAAGGGCAGGATGTTCAGTCATGGGACATTGTTGTTTCAATCAGAAATGGACCATATTGTTTCCGCTTTAAAAGTGAAAAAAGATAAAATTGAGTCAAAAGGGATTAAATCAATTAGAAGCCGTGTCGGTAATATCGCTGATTTTCTAAAAAAACCGATGACTGTTGAGGAATTCCGTTCTTTCCTTCTGAAAAATATTTTTAAAGATAGTGGAGAAGTTACGGAGTATGTTTTAACAGAAGAAGATTGGGATAAGATTCATAAAATCTCAGAGGAAAGGTATCAAAACTGGGAGTGGAACTACGGAAAATCACCTAAATTCAACTTGCAAAACTCACATAGGTTCCCGGCTGGGTCTGTTGATATCCGTCTTGAAGTGAATAGGGGAATCATTGAGAACTGTAAAATTTACGGTGACTTCTTTGGAGTTGGCGAAGTTATTGACATAGAACAAAAGCTTACTGGAACTCGTTATGAAAAAGAATCTATCAGCTCGGTATTAGTTGAAATAGATGTTCGACATTATTTTGGCAATGTAACAAAAGATGAGATAGTAGCTTTAATATATTAATTTTGAAAAGCCGTCCGAGCCTATAAGGACGGCTTTTGTGTCTAATAATGACATTAATTGCTTGAATTTGGATAAAAATGTTGCTGTAATCATTTACTTTTAATATAATAAAACTGTATTTAGTTTGAGCTAAAAATGAATGATTATTCATTCATGCTTTTTACAGGGGAGGGAGAACGATGAATTTATCTGAACAGCTTCATCAAACGTCTTTAAGAAAGGCTGATAAGCCAGCTTATTATTTTATGGATCAATCCACTTCATATGGAGAATTGGATGAAGCCGTAACAAAGTTTGCAGACGAACTACATAAGCTTGGTATTTCAACTGGTGATAATGTTGCGTTGGTTTTAGGCAATTCTCCACATTTTATTATTTCGTTGTATGGGGCTTTACGAGCAGGGGCGACCGTAATACCAGTAAATCCAATTTACACACCTGATGAAATTGGGTACATCCTGAATAATGGCGATGTAAAGGTCGTTGTAGCTTTAGATAAGCTTTTACCCTTATTAGAGAATATGAACCCCATTCTTTCAAGTGTTGAACAATATGTAATTTGTGAAACGCAACCGGCTAATGGGGATATAAGTAAACTGAATATTTACCCTAAAATGAAATCGTTTACAGAGATGCTGAAAAAGGGGGATGTCCACTTTTTAGGACCGAGACTGGATCCTGAAGATACGGCAATCATTCTATATACTTCTGGGACCACTGGAAAACCAAAAGGGGCCATGCTCTCACATACAAATATTTACTCCAATGCACATGATGTCGGCGAATATTTAAAAATCACGGAAAATGACCGTGTTGTTACGACACTGCCAATGTTTCATGTTTTCAGTTTAACAGTCGTTGTGAATGCTCCATTGTTGAGCGGAGGTACACTGTTAATTGTCCCGCAATTTAGTCCAAAGGAAATATTCAGGCTAATCAAAAAATTTAATGCGACTGTTTTTGCTGGCGTACCAACAATGTATAATTTCCTTTTCCAATATCCAGATGGTAAAGAAGAAGATTTGAATTCGTTACGAATATGTATTTCAGGTGGGTCTGCCATGCCGGTTTCGCTGCTGGAATCCTTTGAACAGAAATTTAATATTATTGTTTCAGAAGGTTACGGCTTGTCTGAAGCATCACCTGTCACATGCTTTAACCCTTTGGATCGTCCAAGGAAGGCCGGATCAATCGGAACATCAATCCTTCATGTTGAAAACAAAGTCGTAAATGAGCTTGATGAAGAAGTGCCTGTCAATGGAGTGGGCGAATTGATTGTCAGAGGTCCGAATGTAATGAAAGGGTATTACAAAATGCCGGAAGAGTCGGCTGCTGTTTTAAAAAACGGCTGGCTATATACTGGTGACCTAGCCCGGATGGATGAAGAAGGCTACTTTTTTATTGTAGATCGTAAAAAGGAATTAATCATTGTTGGTGGTTATAATGTCTATCCGCGTGAAGTCGAAGAGGTTCTATACGCCCATCCTGAAGTGGTTGAAGCCGCAGCGATAGGCGTGCCGGATCCTAATCAAGGTGAAGTCGTTCAATGCTTCGTGGTGAAAAAAAATAATGCATTGACCGAGGAAGAATTACTTGCTTATTGTTTAGAACATTTAGCTAAATATAAGGTCCCAACAAAAATTGAGTTCTTAGATGAACTTCCAAAAAATACGACAGGAAAAATTTTACGTCGTTCCTTGAAAACTCATGTAACTCAAAACTAAATATGATTTGTATCTAAGGAGATTATTGCCTATCACATGCAATAGTCTCCTTTTTGTACAAGCAAAGTGTATCGCCATGCATAAAGTATATAGTGGGGAGCTTAAAGTCTTGATTCTTATTTCAAAAAGAGTTATGATTGTCATTAAAAATTTCACTACATGTAAGGAGGGGTAAGATGAGAGATGTAGAGCTTTTAGATATTTTTACACATCCTATTGCTCAAAAATACTTGAACAGATCAGGCCTTGCACATGCGATTGCCGTTGCCTATCATGCGTTTCACCTAGCAAACGAATATAACGTAGATCCTGATATTGCTGCCAAAGCTGGTCTTTTGCATGATATGGGTCATTTCACCTGGTATCGCAATGGGAAATGGGATTATGACTTGTACAAACAAAATGATATCCATCCTATTAAAGGTGCAGAAAGAGCGCATAAACTGTTAATCCGGCTTGGAGAAAATCCGGTTAAAGCCAAGACTATTTCCCTCGCCATTTTATTTCACACCGATTCATTTTTACCTTCAAATGATATTATTCGAACACCGCTTCAGCAAGTCGTCAAATGGGCCGACGAAAAAGATGAAGAAGAAGGTGGAAAACACCATTATCGCAAAATTGATTTCCAACGTGCAAAGGAAAGCATAATCCAACTAGACAAACTCATTGATGAGGAACAAAGAAAAAGGCTATCATCCTGAAAATATACGGTGATAGCTTTTTTTGTGATTAAAAACAGGAGTTCTATATGGAGTATGAAAGGGTTACTACTCAAGAGGGTGTTTTTTTCGCAATTAATCGACTTCTTTCAAAATAGCTTTATACACTGCCTCTTTATCGAAATCAAATTCACCCATTCCAAAAACTTTGACGACACGATTTTCAACATCGAGCAAATAGGTTGCGGTAGTATGGACAAATTCGCCGGTTCCTGAATCTCGAAAAAGAAAATCAAATTGGTCAGTTAGCTTTTTGGTATCTTCGGGTGAACCTCGTAATATCTCCCAGCCATCCGTTTTATTTACTTCAAAGGTATTTGCATACGCATCTATTTTTTCAGCTGAATCCTTTTCCGGATTAAAAGTGATAGTTAAAAACTCCACTTTACTTCCAAAAATATTTTTCTTAACTAATTGATCTCGAATATTTTGCATTTGAAATGTGGTATTTGGACATAAATCTGGACAATCAATATACATAAACTCCAATAGCCGGACTTTAGGTTCTAATTCAGAGAAGCTGAATGTTTCACCCTCTTGTGTTTTCATCACTATATCATCTGGAAAATACATTTTTGACTGACGGTATTCTGTAAAATAAAAGATACCTGATCCAATGCCCATCACTAATAAAATTGTAAAAATAATATAAATTTTTTTCATCTTTGTTGGTCACCCCAAGTCTTTATAATTATCTATCTTCACTATACAGGACTGAATTCTAAACAATGGAATGAAAACGGGCGAAATGATGAAGATTATTTGAACATTTATTGTCATTATATGATATGGAGACGGAAATACGGTTCTAACCTGTCCATTTTGGATTAAACTATAAGAGGTAGGTTAGATTTAAAGGAGGGTCGTAATGGTTAGGAAATGGGCAGGAAGAGCAGTTCTTTTATATATACTTTTTGTAGCAGTGATGTATTGGTATATTTTCTATGGGGCAGATACCTCTATTCCCCAAGTATTACGTGGTACTGCAGCAGATCCTGCAACATTTCTGAATGCAAGGGAACTAAAGCTTAGCGAAGAGTATTCAGGGTTGCGGAATTTTCTTTTTTTCGTTTCGACTCCATATGAATGGCTAATGTATTTTTTTGTTTTATTATTTGGGTTTTCAAAAGCATTTGAAAAATCGGCTTTGGGGACCTCTAAATGGAAAGTGATCCAAACAGGTATTTATTTATTTTGGCTTTCGGTGGTTTCTTATCTAGCGCTGTTTCCAATCAGTTTCATTGGTTACAGGATGAGTAAAAGTTACCATATCAGTACCCAGAGTTTCTCTTCGTGGATGAAGGATGAAGTCATCGATTTTTGGGTGAACTTTGGGATGATGTTCATCATCGTTTCAGTTTTATATTGGTTAATGAAGAAAAGTGTGAAGAAGTGGTGGCTCTACGCTTGGTTGTTGTCGATTCCATTTTCATTGTTCCTGATGTTTTTACAGCCTGTATTGATTGATCCGCTGTATAATGAATTTTATCCACTGAAAAATAAAGAATTAGAAACGGAAATATTGGCACTTGCCGCACAGGCAGAAATTCCGGCGGAACATGTATATGAAGTAAATATGGCAGAAAAGACAAATGCCTTGAATGCATATGTAACTGGAATAGGTTCGAACTCAAGAATTGTTCTTTGGGATACGATCTTGAACAAACTAGAAGAAGATGAAATACTTTTTATCATGGCACATGAAATGGCTCATTATGTTGAAAAGCATATATATATTGGTATAGCAGGTTATTTAGGAATGACTTTAGTTGGTTTGTGGCTGACATCGAAAATCATGAATTACTTTATTAGACGTTGGGGCCACATGTTAAAAATACATTCGGTTGATAGCATCTCTTCACTTCCATTATTTCTCTTAATTACGGCTGTATTACTGTTTGCCTCCAGTCCGCTTTCCAATTATGTTTCCAGATATCAAGAAACAAGGGCTGACCGTTATGCTATTGAAATGACTGGTGATAAAGAATCGGCAATCACAACGTTCCAGGAACTCACGAGGGCGGGGTTGAGTCAGGTGAATCCCCCATTACTAGTTAAATGGCTGCGTTATTCCCATCCAACGATGCTTGAGCGGATTTCTACTGTTGAAAATGATGATACAAAGGATTATTGAAAGCCAGCTGAAAATCAGCTGGCTTTTTTACTTGCCTTATTTCGGGGAAAGTGGAAGTTTGTAGTTTGTTTTCAGAAAAAACTTTTAATTTATAAATCTTAGGTTCTCTACTATAATAAATTAAATTCCCAGTTGGTTTATAAGGAGATCAGTTATGTATAATGTACTTTTCATCATTATAGGCTCAGTGCTTGTTGCATTAGCCTACAATCTATTTTTGATTCCTCATTTAATTTTGAGCAGCGGACTTAGTGGGCTTGCGATTATGTTAGGAATCATTACCCCAGTTAACACAGGGATATTGAATTTCCTGTTAAATCTGCCACTGTTGATTCTGGGATATATAAAATTAGGAAGACGTTTTATCACATATACGATATTATCAGTTGTCGTAATATCTGTCAGTTTGTATATCATTCCGATTCATGGAGTGTCCACTGAACCAATTCTGTCTTCTTTATTTGGAGGAATCATTTCGGGGGTTGGTATCGGTATCATCTTCCGTGCTTCAGGATCTTCCGGCGGATTTGATATCATTGCAATGCTTTTGGCTAAGAAAAGCGACTTTCCACTTGGTTCATTACTATCGGTGATGAATGCAGTTGTGGTTGTTATCTCAGGGTTCATCTTTGGTTGGGATGCCGCATTATATACATTGATTTCAATATATGCAGCAGGAAAAGTGATCGATACAATTCATTCTAATCACATTAAATTAACATTAATGATTGTTACGAAACAGAGTGACGAATTGAAAGAGAAGCTTCTTACCAACTTATATCGGGGAATTACTGTCATGGATGGTGAAGGTGCATACTCCGGAGAAAAGAGTAAAGTTATGATGACCGTCATTACTCGTTATCAATTAACCGATGTAAAAGCTATGATAAAAGAAGTGGATCCGAATGCTTTTGTAAATATAACTGAAACAGCCGAGGTCATGGGGATGTTTCATAAAGAATGATAAAGAAATAGAAAAGCCTCCCGACATTTGGGGAGGCTTTTTGATTATTTAGCTATTTTTAATCAAACATTTTTAATTTCCAAACTGTTTTAGCAAAATGTTCATTTCAGAACTTAGTTTTAGGAATAAAGGTTTGTCTTTAGTATCTAACGCTTCATCAATTTGTTTCGCAAGGATATTCTTTTTGGTATTAAGGACGGATTCTAGAATAATCATATCAATTAACATTTCCTGAACTACAGCATCGTTTTTCATTTCGCTCATTGATAAGGACTTCACTGACTCTGAATAAGATTTTTCATTTTTCAAAGTAACCACCCCTGACCCTTTTTATTAGTATATGGATTTAAGTGGATAAAATCAACAGAAAATTTAAAATATTTGGAAATGTGTCGTTTAGATGACGAAATGACCACGTTTAAAAAGAATTTTTAATTTTTTGTGAACTTGCTTATAACCTATTCTAATTGTGCTATTATAGTGAGGAATTTAACACATATTAACTAACTGTCCTATATTCTATAGCCATATGAGGTATTAGGGAGGGGGACAGGGTAAAAGGTTTGATCGAAATCTTAGCTGTTTTCTCAGTAGAGGGAAAATAATAACCAAATGCTGAAAGTTACACTTTTTAATGCAGTGAGGAAGAGGTGGTTGTAAGTTGAAGGAAAGTTGTCAGGGAATTATCGAAGAATATGAAATCACTCCCTATACTTTAATGGTAATGCCAATCAATTATGGAAGTAAAATATACGCCCAAATCGTTGAATTGGAGGACGAGTTCATTTCCCCTTTCAAACCTTTGGAAATTGTCAAGAAAAGCTGTGAGTACTTTGGATCGAGTTATGAGGGACGAAAGGATGGAACGAAACAGCTTATAAATATCACTCATAAAGCACCGATCGCGATTGACCCAACTAGTTCAATTTTCTTCTTTCCGACTACATCTCCCTTACGTCCTCAATGCATCTGGTTATCTCATGAGCATGTGGTATCCTATGATCGCGTAGATTCAAAACATACAAAGGTTACATTCCGAAATAAACAAACCATCGATATAGAAGTATCATGCAGTTCTTTTGAAAACCAGCTGCATCGGACATCTTTTTTAAAAACTAAACTAATTCAAAGGATTGAGGAAACAAAGAGGAAGTCTTTCTATTTGTTCACCGATGCAAATGGGGGAAAAGCTTCAGAGATGATGTCAAAGTATAATCCACGCTAGCTAATTATGTTAAGCAAAGCATTTGCAAGAAGTGTTGATTTGTATCAATCATGTTATTAAAACCTCAAAAAGCGAACTTCCTAAGAGGAGGTTCGCCTATTCTAATTTAAGCAGGTATATAAACTGCCCTAAATTAAAAACCTGCCTTACAAAACTGTAAGACAGGCGTCATTTAGATAGATGTGCCGTAATAAGTATATCTCCTATAATGAAATCAATGGAAAGATATATTTTACAATGATATGAAAAATCCATCAACCTTTTCGCTGAATCAGGAATTGAGCATCCTTTTATATGCATTCGATTGTGGAAAACATCATAACCTTTTTGACATTTCATTAGTATTAATATATAATGAATGACAGTCATTCATTCACGAAGGAGGTTCATAATATGGCAAGCAGTCCTGATGGAAAATATGAAAAAATTTTAAAGGCCGCCATTGATGTCATCCCTGAAAAAGGCCTTGATAAGACTTCCATTTCAGATATCGTAAAAAAGGCTGGAGTGGCACAAGGTACTTTTTATTTATATTTCTCTTCAAAAAAGGCTTTAATACCAGCTATTGCAGATAACCTTCTTACCATTACTTTAGAAGGAATTAAGGAAAAGATTCAAACGGAAGAAAACTTTTGGGACGTCTTGGAAGTTGTGATTGATGAAACCTTTAACGTAACAGATGCACATAAAGATGTTATTGTCCTTTGTTATTCCGGGCTTGCTATAGATTATTCAATGGAGAAATGGGAATCGATATATCAGCCTTATTATTCTTGGCTTGAGGATATAATAGATAATGCCATTAAAAATAACCAGATAATCAGTGACATTAATGTTAAATGGACGGCTAGAATGATTATAAACCTTATTGAAAATTCAGCTGAACGATTTTTTATAAGTCATGAGCAAGATGATACCCTCGAAGTATTTAAGGGTGAGATATTTAACTTTTTAAAAAGAGCGTTATTTAGAACATAAATAAGTTATTGGATCTTTTCCAATACTTTTTATTTCATTAAAAATGACTGACATTCATTCAGTAAGAGAGGTGATTAATATGAGTTGGTTATTAGTGCTTGTTGCTGGTATTTTAGAAGTAGTTTGGGCATCAGGACTTAAGTATGCAGATTCCTTTTTAGATTGGGTAATCACCTTTCTTTTAATTGCAGTAAGTTTCATTTTACTCATTCGTTCTTATAAAACGATTCCTGTAGCCGCGGCTTATACTGTATTCGTAGGAATTGGAACTGTAGGCACATATATCGCGGGGGTATTTTTAGGTGAATCTTACTCTTTTGGACAAATTTTCTTTCTAATGATTCTTTTATCAGGAATTATCGGAATGAAGACATTCACTAAAAAAGATAATGAGAAAACAAGAGGTGAGCATTAATGGCTTGGGGATTATTATTAATAGCTGGTCTTGAGGAAGTCATTGCTACGATTGCAATGAAATACATGGATGGTACAAGAAAAAAATGGCCTATATACGTGATGACGATCGGCTTTTTACTCTCATTTTACTGTCTTTCTAAAGCTATGCAAGTACTTTCTGCTGGAGTTGCTTATGGAGTATGGACTGGCATTGGTAGTGTAGGAATCACTTTAGTCGGTATATTATGGTTTAAAGAACGATTTGTTTTTTCTCAATTTATATCACTTGGTCTTATTTTAATAGGGGTCATTGGTTTAAAGATGACATCATCGTAATAACAATTGAAAATAAAGTGAAAAACGTCATTGGAATAGAATGACAAACAAGAGGTGATAATATAGCTAGGTTCTATTTTTTATTAGAGGAATGTTAGAGATTGGCATTTTATAAGTAAAGAAGAAATGATAAAAACGGCATGGGTCATGTTAATAATGGCAATATTAGCATAAATTGGCGGTGTGATTTCATTGAAACTTACAGATGGCTTTACAAAATTTAACCAACGATTTCTTGTCTTTTTTCGCCGGAATTAGCTTTTATTTATTATCTGTGGCCATACAAACTCTTCCTGTAGGATAGGCTTATGCCATCTGGACTGGTATTGGTTCAGATGGCATAAGCGTTTTGAGTGGAATGCTTTTTTTCAAAAAAATAAAAAATATTAAACGAATTATACTTATTAGTGGTATAGGCATCAGTATAATGGATGTCAATTGTTTCATGATATTAAAGAAAATGATTTTGTTATACTTATAATTTAGTACTCTTTTATTTTTTAAGAGGATTTGTTCGAAATGGTGGCGTTGTAAAACTACCTTGCGAAATTCACGATTGCATGACGAGTCCTTTCATACACCAAGATGCTGTTTGAATCTGATATTCATTTTAAATGGGGGATATTTATATGCCCCCATTTAAAATGAATATTTGGTAAGGGGTATAAAGAGAGGGACATCCCTTTCCAAACAATACGTATATACTTCGTTTATCTGCCATTTTAATATCTCTTATACTTATGTTGTTAGTTGTTAACAATAGGGGACTTGTGAGACATCGTAGACAGAAGATGACCAATCTTTTTTTCAAGAGACCCACCATACGATCAAAACATGCCCTTTTTGAAAAAATCCAGTCAGAAATGCTTCTTTATAACGCACCAGATGGATTTACATAGTTATGGAATAAAGGTGTTAATCCTTTAAATCTTCTGGAGTCATTTTCTTTAACAATATTGTTATTATCATGGAGAACCTTTTTAACCATAATTAAGGTGTTTATATTGACTAAAAGTTATGAAGCAATTGGAGTGAGTGATATACAGATACTTCTTCTGAAGAGTTTGAGCCTATAACACTATTTTTCCAAGAAAAATATAGCCAACAGCGTTCCATTAACCCCTTATATATCTCTCTACGAATTTCTTTGAATGTAAATATTCACATTCATATATAGGAATAAACAACCCCTAGTAAGTGCATGAAGTTTCTGAAATGAATAATAAAACCTTTTCAGATAAAGGGAGGAGATCCTTTTAAATAATGTGAAAAAAGTAGCCCATCATTTAAATTATTATAACTTTCAATAGGCGGTTTTAAACAAATACATCCCCTAAACTTCCTTGGATCGTTGACTTCTTTCGAAAAAGTAATTACACAATAAGTCTTCGGTTTTGTTGCGAAGGCGAGGATTGAAATAATTATGATGTTCCTCGTATCCTTTATATAAAAAACAATACATCGTAAAGGATTCATCGCGTTTAATTTCACTTACCTTAATATTCTCCTTGCGCAAATAGCGCCGCACCTCGGCAAGCTCTTCCTGAACGGCTTTTAAAACATGTTCCACTAGTTCTGAATAGGGCCTTTTTAATTTAAACGGACTTATTTCGATGACCTTGAGATCCCGGTTTAAGACTGTAATCACCATAGGAAGGTAGATGGCTTTTTCAATCATATTTCGGTCATCCTCTGGAATACGGGTCATCATGACCGCTCCTTTCTAAAAAAGCAGGTTTCCATATTAATATGTATGCTTCGTAAAAATAAGAACATATGTTCCATAATCCATCTTAATGGATTATCAGTTGATATGCAAGCGGTTTGTTGGAATGATGAAATTTTTGTTAATAAGATTATGTTTTCCTGAGATAGGGAAAGTATGATTATATATGGATAATAATTCTTGCAATTTTTCAGAGGAAAGTGATATATCTAAAATAGAACAGCTTTTTAATAAGTTTATGCTGCTTTAATAGTCGGCATGTCGAGGGAGATAATTATGGACTTGGATACTATACGTGAGTGGTTTACACTTGATAATATATCGGCACTTATTCAGCAATATCGCTCATTCGGTCCAATCCCGGGAATTTTGCTACCGATGCTGGAAGCTTTTTTGCCCTTTTTACCCTTAGTAGTGTTTGTACTCGCTAACGCAACGGCTTTTGGTCTCTGGTGGGGTTTTTTATTTTCTTGGATTGGGGCGGTAGCGGGAGCATTTCTGATCTTTTTAGTTATTAGAAGATATGGTCAAATGAGGCTTTTTCGACTTTTGCAGAAACATAAACAGGTGCAAAGGCTAATGGTTTGGGTAGAAAATCATGGATTCGGACCGCTGTTTATACTGCTCTGCTTCCCTTTTACACCATCGGCTATTGTGAACATAGTGGCGGGTCTTTCAAAGGTCAGCCCGTTGCAATATGGACTAGCTGTCATAGGAGGGAAAGCGGTGATGATCTTTACGATTAGCTTCGTAGGTTATGATCTTGTATCGCTTATTCATAAGCCTGTGCGTACAATCATCATAGGTATTGTCATTTTTATCTTATGGTATGTAGGAAAAAGACTGGAAGTCCGGCTAAATAAAAGCATGAAGAGAGAAGAAGGGAAATAAGTATTAGAATATAAATGCAGCAGTAGGGGTTGAAATAGATGGAAAAAACAAACAGAAATTCTTTATCCGACTGGGTAAAAGCAGCCATGATTGCTTTTGTTATTTACATCTTAATCCGTACATTTTTCTTTTCAAGCTATGATGTTGAAGGGGAGTCGATGCAGCCGACACTTGAAGAAGGTAACAAACTTGTTGTGAATAAAATTAATTATCAAATCAGGGATATCAGCCGATTTGACATAATTGTTTTTCATGCGAATTCACACGAAGATTATGTTAAACGAGTTATAGGGATTGCAGGTGACCGTATTCGTTACAAGGATGATTGGCTTTATGTAAATGGTGAGAAAGTGAATGAGCCTTATCTTGAGAAGTTTAAGGAGGGGTTCCCGGGGCAGAACTTTACGGGTGATTTTACATTAAAAGAAATCACTGATACGACCACTGTCCCAGATGGCAAGCTGTTTGTCATGGGGGATAATCGTCTTGAAAGTGCGGACAGCCGCCACTTTGGTTACATACCAGTTGAAAATGTAGTTGGTAAAGTTGATGTGCGATATTGGCCAATCAAAGAATTTAATTTGCAGTTTAAAGGTGAATGATTGCGGAAGCCCGAAATTATTGAGGGCTTTTTCTTTTGATTAAAACACGAACGTACGATTGGTATTTTTATTAAGGAAACGGTAAAATAATAGGAAACAAATCGTAACTGGAAACAGAAACCAGGTCAAAAAGACGGCAGTATTTCTGGTATGATAGATCTAGATATTATGTTGTATAAGGGGGAAAAAGATGTCACTACGTTTTTTACTAGGAAGATCGGGTGCAGGGAAAACTTCGAATGTTTTGGACGAAATTCGCTCCAGATTGGATAAGGACCCCGAAGGCAATCCAATAATTTACCTCGTTCCTGATCAGATGACGTTTCTATCGGAATATAAATTAATTAAAACGCCAGGCCTCGCTGGAATGATACGGACACAGGTATTCAGTTTTAGTAGGCTAGCTTGGCGCGTTCTGCAGGAAACTGGAGGAATGAGCCGTCTTCATTTGGACAGTGTTGGCGTTAATATGTTGATACGAAAGATTATGGATGATAAAAAAGAAGATTTGAAAATGTTTCGCCGATCTGCTGATAAGCAGGGATTCATTGCTCAAATGGAACAAATACTGGCTGAATTCAAGCAATATTGCATCCAACCGGATGACATTCAAAACTATTTGACCGAAACATCACCGGGAGGCAATGGAATTCAGGATAAACTACATGACCTTGAACTGGTTTATCAGGCTTTTGAGGATGAAATGATTGGAAAATATTTAGATTCTGAAGACTATTTTACTTTACTTATAGAAAAAATGTCAGAGTCTTCATATATAAGAGACGCGGATATATACATCGATGGTTTTTACAGTTTGACACCACAGGAATTATTGATTGTAGAAGAAATGATGAAGCTGTGCAAGAGTGTAACAATTGCGTTGACATTAGATCAGCCCTACAGACAATATGCGCCTGATGATCTGCAGCTTTTCAGGCAAACAGGGAATCTGTATCATCAGCTTTATCAAGCGGGATTAAGGGCTGGAATTCCAATAGCAGAAGATCGCATCCTAAACGGTACAGCAAGGTTTGGTGGGAGTCCGGGGCTGAATCATCTGGAAACCTATTTTGCCCAACGTCCTGCGCGAACTTTTGAGAACCCCTCTGAAGTAACGATTGCTCAGGCAGTTAACCGCAGGGCTGAAATTGAAGGGGTCGCCCGGAACATCTTGACACTTGTCAGACAAAAACAGCACCGCTTTCGGGATATTGCGATTTTAGTTCGCAATGGAGAAGCATACGAAGATATTTTACAAACAGTTTTTCGGGATTATCAAATTCCACTGTTCGTGGATTCAAAACGAACTATGCTCAATCATCCCCTGATTGAACTGATTCGATCGACATTGGAGATCATAAATGGCTATTGGCGTTATGAACCAGTATTTCGGGCAATCAAAACGGAGCTACTATTCCCGCTTCAAAAAAGCCACGACCGAATGCGTGAGCAGGTAGATAAGCTTGAAAATTATGTGCTTGCTCGTGGGATTAAAGGAGGTAAGTGGACTTCTAAAGATCGATGGACCTACCGCCGCTTCCGTGGACTAGAGCTCGAAGACCGAGCCCAAACGGATAAGGAAATGAAGCTTGAGCAGGAACTGAATGAGCTGAAGCAATTATTTACTGAGCCCATTTTGAAGCTCTCAAAACGAGTGAAAAAGTCTCAAAATGGTAGAGAAATATGCGAAGCCCTTTATCTATATCTTGAAGAATTACATGTACCGGAAAAATTGGAAAAGCTAAAGCTGGAGGCCGAAGAAGCAGGAGATTTGGTTTCAGCTAGAGAGCATGAACAATCGTGGAACGCAGTCGTCGACCTGCTAGATCAATTCGTCGAGCTGTTAAGCGAAGAAGAGCTTTCTATGAAACAGTTTGCGGTAATCATTGAAGCAGGTCTGGAATCCCTTGAATTTTCTTTAGTACCGCCGGCAATTGACCAAGTCCTTGTCGCTAATCTCGATCTATCTCGTCTTGATGATGTTAAGACAGCTTTTGTCATTGGTCTAAATGAAGGGGTCTTGCCAGGAAAAGCTGTATCTGATGGAGTATTTTCCGATAGTGATCGCGAAACGCTTTTGGCAAGTGGGCTTGACGTTGCCCCAAGCTCGAAGGTTCGCCTCTTGGATGAGGAGTTTACAGCGTATAAAGCATTTACTACACCGGCTGAAGCGCTCTATTTATCGTATCCGCTTGCCGATGAGGAAGGAAAAGCTCTCTTACCCTCTTCTTATTTAAAGAGGGTAAGGGACGTCCTGCCGCACGTTACCGATTCTTTTTATATGAACGACCCATCGGACCTGTCTGCTGAGGAGCAGGTGAAGTATGCCGCGAATTATGATGTGGCCCTGTCTTATCTGGCTGCCCAATTGCAGTTGAAAAAACGAAACTACCCCATCCATTCACTCTGGTGGGATGTATACAATACCATTATTGAAGATGAAATGGTTGGTCCCGCAGCAGCTAAGGTATTATCGAGTCTTTTTTACCAAAATAAAACGAAGAAATTATCTGAAGAAACAAGTAAGCAATTATATGGTGAAAGCATTCTTACAAGTGTATCGCGGATGGAAATGTTTAATAGCTGCCCGTTTTCCCATTACGCTGCTCATGGTTTGAAATTAAGGGAAAGGCAGATTTTTCGTCTGGATGCACCGGATATTGGTGAAATGTTCCATGGAGCGCTAAAAATGATTTCGGATTATTTAAAGGAAAATGATATTCCTTGGTCTTCATTGACAAAAGAGCAATGCTTGGAATTGGCTAGAAACGCAGTGGAAAGGCTTGCTCCAAAGCTTCAAAATCAGATTTTGTTAAGTACGAACCGACATCATTATTTGCGAAGGAAATTGGAACATGTAATTGGTCGGGCATCAATCGTCTTAAGTGAACATGCCAAGGTGAGCGGATTTGCTCCAATAGGATTGGAACTTGGCTTCGGGAAAAATGGAGAGCTGCCGCCACTTTCATTCACACTGAAAAACGGGACGGAAATGGAATTAATTGGGCGGATTGATCGTGTTGATAAATCGGAAGAAGGTGAGGGTGTCTATTTGCGAGTGCTCGATTATAAATCGAGTGAAAAGGAGCTAAACATGAGTGAAGTGTACTATGGACTTGCTCTGCAAATGCTGACATATCTCGATATCGTCGTTACCCACTCCCATTCACTTATCGGCAAAGAAGCGATTCCAGCTGGTGTTTTGTATTTTCATGTTCATAATCCGGTTGTTAAATCAAAGGGTATGCTCAGTTTGGATAAAATTGAGGAAGAAATCTATAAGAGCTTTAAAATGAATGGACTTGTATTAGATCATACAAATGTTATTCAGATGATGGATACATCGCTTGATATAGAGACTTCCAGTAAATCTGACATCATTCCAGCTGGATTTAAAAAGGATGGATCGCTTTTAGCAGCTTCCAAAGTTGCGAGTAGGGAAGAGTTTTCACTTTTGAATCATCACGTACGCCGGGTCTATCAGGAGGCTGGTGATCGAATGGTCGATGGTGACGTAGATATCACACCATATAAATTAAAGGAAAAAACCCCATGTACCTTCTGTTCGTTTAAATCAGTATGTCAATTCGATCAGTCTTTGGAGGAGAATCAATTTAGGAATTTAGCACAGAAGAAACAAAATGATGTTCTGGATTTATTAAGAGGGGAGGGTGAAAGATGAGTAAAACAATAATTCCTGCGCTTCCGGGTGACGTTACTTGGACGGAAGATCAATGGAAAGCGATTTGGGCAAAAAATCAGGACATTCTGGTTGCAGCGGCGGCAGGTTCAGGGAAAACTGCGGTGCTAGTCAATCGGATTATTCAAAAGGTTGTTTCAGAAGATGATCCGATTGATGTTGATGAACTCCTTGTTGTGACATTCACGAATGCTTCGGCTGCCGAGATGCGTCACAGGGTCAGCGAGGCATTAGAAAAAGCGATTAATGAAAATCCGCATTCACAGCATCTGCGTAAGCAGTTGAGCTTGATTAATCGAGCTTCGATCTCCACGCTTCACTCCTTTTGTTTAGAGGTGATTAGGAAGTATTATTATCTGACGGAAATCGACCCAGGCTTTCGAATTGCGGACTCTACAGAGGCACAGTTACTACGTGATGAAGTAATGGAAGTGCTTTTCGAAGAGCAGTATGGTCAGAGTGATAATGAAGAGTTCTTTAATTTGGTTGATGCTTTTACAAGTGATCGAAACGACGATGCACTTCAGAATATAGTCCGATCTCTCTATGATTTTTCGCGATCGAATCCAGATCCAAATCAATGGCTAAATAGTGCCGCTGCCATGTATGATCTGGCTGATGATGCAGGAATAGACGATCTTACATTTATCGAGTCCTTGAAATTCGATATTGGTTTGCAGTTGGATACAGCCAAGGATTTATTGGAGCGCTCCCTCGAACTGACAAAGGTACCAGGGGGGCCAGCACCAAGGGCAGAGAATTATTTAGCTGACCTTGCTCTTGTTGCCAAATTATCGGGAGTTAAAGATCACTCTTGGAACGCTCTTTATGAAGAAATTCAAAACGTGAAGTTTGGTACGGCAAAACGATGCACGGGAGCAGACTTTATCAAAGATATTGCGGATGAGGCTACCAAATATCGTGATAAGGCAAAGAAAATTATAAAATCGTTGCAGGAAGAGTTATTTTCTCGTAAACCCGAAAGTTATCTACGTGATATAAGAGAACTGAAGGGATATGTCGATACCCTGGTTATGCTCGTTAAACAGTTTGACGAAAGATTCTTCGCCGCAAAAGCGGAAAAAAACTTGGTCGATTTCGCTGATTTGGAGCATTACTGTCTTCAAATCTTGACAGAGGAAACCGTAGATGGTGAACGAAAGCCATCAGCAGCCGCTATTGAATATCGGAAACAGTTTAAAGAGGTACTTGTCGATGAATATCAGGATACCAATCTAGTTCAGGAATCAATTTTAAAACTGGTGACGGCAGATGGAGAATATAGTGGAAATCTGTTTATGGTGGGCGATGTCAAACAGTCGATATACCGTTTCAGGCTTGCGGAACCGAATCTTTTCCTTGGAAAGTACACACGCTTTACCCATGATGGGAACGAATCAGGTCTGAGGATCGATTTAAACCGGAATTTCCGGAGCCGAAAGGAAGTTCTCGATGGAACGAACTTCTTATTTCAACAGCTGATGGGGATTACAGTCGGTGAGATTAAATATGATGAGGACGCCCAGTTGAAAAAAGGAGCGCCGTATCCCGAAGACAAACCAAACCCTATTGAACTCCATTTAATTGATGGAGCAGAATCCCATTCAGAAACAGAAGAGTCGGAAATCGGATTCGAGGCCGAGGAACTTGAAAAGGCGCAACTCGAAGCAAGATTGATGGCCAAGCTCATTAAAAAGACTATAAACGAAAAGCATCAGATATATGATATGAAAACCCAACAATACCGTTCTGCGACTTATCGTGATATGGTCATTCTCCTTCGTTCTATGCCATGGGCACCGCAAATTATGGAAGAATTTAAGAAGCAGGGGATTCCTGTTTATGCTAACTTGTCATCAGGGTATTTTGAGGCGACAGAAGTAGCAATCATGATTTCCTTATTAAAAGTGATTGATAATCCCCAGCAGGATATTCCTTTGGCTTCCGTTCTGCGTTCACCTATCGTCGGGATGGATGAAGAAGAAATGTCGCAGGTCCGTTTATTCCATACAGGTAGCTATTATGAAGCATTAGCTGATTTTTACAGAAAGAGTGACTCAGATGAGCATCCTGGGCTTTATGAAAAAGCTTCATCATTTTATAAAAAGCTAGTAAAATGGCGAAAGCTTCCCAGGCAGGAGGCATTGTCCGACTTAATCTGGTTGCTGTATCGTGAAACTCAGTTCTATGATTTTGCAGGAGGAATGCCGGGTGGCAAACAGCGTCAGGCCAATTTAAGGGCATTGTACGACAGGGCAAGGCAATATGAAGCGAGTTCATTCCGTGGTCTGTTTCGTTTTCTGCGTTTCATTGATAGAATGCAGGAACGTGGAGATGATTTAGGGGCAGCTCGGGCTTTAGGTGAACAGGAAGATGTAGTCCGCCTGATGACGATTCACTCCTCAAAGGGTCTGGAGTTTCCGATTGTGTTTATTGCCGGACTTTCTAAACAATTCAATATGATGGATTTACGAAAGCCTTATTTACTGGATAAGGATTATGGTTTTGCGGCTAAGTATGTGAATTCTGAATTACGGATAACGTATCCATCTCTTCCACAGTTGGCTTTTAAGAAGAAGAAGCAGCTTGAATTAATTGCAGAGGAGATGCGTGTCCTCTATGTTGCGCTTACAAGGGCTAAGGAAAAGCTGTATTTAATTTCCAGTATCAGTGATGCAGAAAAAATGCAGCATAATTGGGCAAGTAATGCGACACACGGTGATTGGTTATTAAAGGACTATGTACGAGCTGGTGCAAAAAGCTATCTTGATTGGATCGGTCCATCCCTTGTCCGTCATCGAGACTTTCAGGGGGCAGCTGGTCTTGGCTGGGAAATGGAGTCACATCCATCAAATTGGTCCATCTCTGTCATTCCTAGTGAAGAGCTGGCAGTTCTGGATGATGAAGAGGCACTCGCACAAGAGCAATTACTAGAGCATGTTCAGAAGTCAGAGAAGGTCGAAATGGTTTCCGAGTTTTCTCAGGATATCAAGGAACAGCTTAAATGGGAGTACCCAGAACATGAGGCTTCCGTGCATCGTTCCAAGCAGTCCGTTTCTGAACTAAAACGTCAATATGAACTGAAGGATGAGCAAAGTTCCACAGAGTTGTTGAGAAAATTTAAGCGGCCAATCACGAAGCGTCCGACTTTTATGCAAGAAAAGTCACTAACTCCTGCTGAAAGAGGAACGATTACCCATTTAGTCATGCAGCATATCGACTTATCAAACGAGATTACCATTCAATCGATTCAGCAATTGATGGTTGAACTGATTCAACGCGAGTTGTTAACCGACGAACAGAAAGAAGCTGTGAATCCGGATACGATTGTTGATTTCTTTGACAGTGATATCGGTCAAAGAATGCAGAAGGCTCAAAGTATTCGCCGTGAAGTGCCATTTACAATGTCATTGCCGGCTAAAGAGGCTTACAGTGATTGGGCAACTGGAGAAGAGGAAATTCTGATTCAGGGTGTTATTGATTGTATTTTTGAGGATGAACAAGGGCTTGTGTTGCTTGATTATAAAACGGATACAATAACTGGTCGTTTTGCTAGTGGGTATGAAGGGGCAAAAGAGATTCTTGCCGATCGATACCGGATGCAGCTACAGCTTTACACAAGGGCTGTCGAAGGAATATTAAATAAAAAAGTAACGAGCCGTTATTTATTTTTCTTCGATGGAGCGCATTTATTGGAAGTATAAAGAGAAGTGCGTAAAACCCTGGCAAATAGACAATGAAAAAAAGAATAGATTAAGCTATGGTCTTTTCTCGATATTCAATCGGGGAAAGACCGTTTTGCCATATAAAAATCCCCACATAGGTAGACAGTAGGTGATAATACTAAGGCACTCTTTTTACTTAAAAAATAAACAGAATTGTTTGAAAAATATTGCAAGGTTGCTATATACTAATGTATAAAATACCTTTCTAAAGGAGAAGAGCTGAGTATGACGAGTAAGATGGAGAGCAGAGGATACTTTGGTGAGTTCGGGGGAAGCTTTGTACCGGAAGAACTTCAGAAAGTAATGGATATTTTAGAAGCAGAATTCTTGAAATATAAGGATGATCCGGAATTTAAAGAGGAGTTTCAATACTATCTAAAAGAATATGTGGGACGTGAAAATCCTTTAACCTATGCACAAAATTTAACGAAAAAAATTGGTGGAGCCAAAATTTATTTAAAGCGTGAAGACCTAAATCATACGGGTGCTCACAAAATCAATAATGCGATTGGCCAAATCCTGCTGGCTAAACGGATGGGTGCTAAACGCATCATTGCAGAAACAGGAGCAGGGCAGCACGGTGTAGCGACTGCGACAGCTTGTGCGATGTTTGGTTTAGAGTGTGTTATCTATATGGGCAAGCTAGATACAGAGAGACAGGCGCTGAATGTCTTTCGGATGGAATTGTTGGGTGCCAAGGTTGTTGCAGTTGAAAAAGGACAGGGACGATTAAAGGATGCTGTTGATGAGGCGTTAAATGACTTGGTCCAAAACTACGAAAATACTTTTTATTTGCTTGGTTCAGCTGTAGGGCCACATCCTTATCCATCTATCGTTAAGCATTTTCAGGCAATCATAAGTGAAGAATCAAAACGCCAGATTCTTGAAAAAGAGGGCAAGCTGCCTACTGCCATTATTGCCTGTGCTGGAGGTGGAAGTAATGCCATCGGTGCTTTTACTCACTATATCGATGAAGAAAATGTCCGTTTAGTTGGTGTCGAACCGGCTGAAGCCCCAAGTATTTCACAAGGTGTACCGGCAGTATTGCATGGATTTAAAAGTTTGACGTTATTGGATGAAAAGGGAGACCCGCAGCCAACTTTTTCAATTGCTGCAGGTTTGGATTATCCAAGCGTGGGTCCGGAACATAGCTTCTTGAAAGATAGTGGTCGAGCGGAGTATGTAACAATAAAAGGTGAAGAAGCTCTTGAGGCCTTTCAAATTTTGTCCAAAACAGAAGGGATAATTCCGGCTCTCGAAAGCTCTCATGCTGTAGCGCACGCGCTGAATTTGGCAAAAGAGTTAACAAAGGATGACATATTAATTGTTAATTTATCAGGACGTGGTGATAAAGATGTAGAGCAAGTATTTAAAATGCTTGATAAATAAATGTAATGGGAAAAGCCTCCTGGAAATAGGAGGCTTTTGTTTGGCTAATTATTCCCTGAAATGGGTTGATCGACTCCATTGATATCAAGGATATTGTTTCCGTTCAGACCACTGGCCGTAAAGACGATTCCACCTGTGTTTGCTGAGCCGGATCCAGTGACAGTTTTGTTGGAAGATTTCGGCGAAATGACGGCTGCATCACCGAATAATAGATTTCCATCCGCTACATTGAATACTTGAACTGGGCCGACAATGGCTGGCATATGAATTCCTCCTTTTTCATTTTAAGTTTCATTCGATCCATCCTCTGTTTGTGTCTCTTCATTTTTTTTTTGAACCTGTCGAATGTGATGGACTCTGGATTCCATGCGTATATGGCCGACATTGCCAACACTGATAACGGATGAAGATGATATCCCAATAATGCGGACATTGCCAACACGGATAAAGGGGTTAGGGTTTGAAAATTGTGGAAGAAAAGGTTCATCAATCCTCGGAATATAGAGAGGCCTCTTAAAGATGCTGAAATCGCTGAATTGAAATTCTTGTGGCTGGAAATTATCGCTTTTCTTCTGAATTGCCAATGCTTGTGAATTTCCGTCAATATAAGAACAGTCTCCGATTTGCATGGTGGAACTTAAAATTAACGTCTTGGAAGAAAGGGACTTTACTTTTGAGATTCTTGAAAACATGTCTTTTATGCTTTTGGACCTAGCGGAACAAATGGTCCGACGATAAAAGATTCTGGGGGCGTATCGAATGCGGAAGATAGTTGGACGGTTTGGACGTCCCCAATGAGAAATAAAGCAGAGCTTGCTACCCCGGTAATTTGAATATCGCCAACACATAGTTGGTGATTGGTTACATTAAACTCCATTTGAATTTCCTCCTGTCTCGGCTTGTGAGTTGGTAATGAATTGAATCAAAGCTGCCTGAATATCAGACTTTACTTTTTCTCTGATTTTTTCTTTAACGTTATCCCGCTGCTGCGGTGCGCGTTCTGGAAACGTAAGATTATCAAAATACATGTTGATGCGTTGATGTAGCTGGCGCTCCACATCCTGTCTCATGAAGTCGTGATAGGCAGGTTCAAGAGATATTTTCAATTGTCCTTCCGTATCACTGATCATATTTTCTAAGTCTGAAAGAATCTCGTTGTAGATTTCCTGTGCGACAATCTCCCGGCCAGGAAATAGATAAGGTGCAGGTGGGACCGTTTGGTTATTTACAGCAAATTCATCAATGTTACTTAAATCATTAGGGTTTAAACCGATATTCAGCGTTCCATCTAAAGATTCGACCTTTAATTGATCAAATTTATATTCAATTTTATCAACGTGGATTGGCGGTTTTTTTTTCAATTCGGCAAGTTCATCTGTCAGGCGTTTGAGTTCGTGTTCAAGTTTCATAATCCGCTTATCCTGGGCTTCAAGAAAACGCTGCATTTGTATGGAATATGAATATAAATCATGATTCACGATTCAACACCTCAACTTTACCTGATATAAGTTTCATATATGACAGTATATGAAATTGATGGATGTAGGTGAATGCCTAAGAATTTGGAGGTCTAAATGGGACGAAAGTGGTCTCTGGAACTACATCAGCCTCAATCTGAGGAGCGGCTGTAGTGTATCCCCCGGTATTGGCTAACTCGGAGTATGGTTTAATCACTCCGGCGCTGCCTATTTGAAAAACGGATGAATTGGCTATGCTTTCAATTTTAATCATATTGATTTGAATCGTTTGGTGGATATTGAAGATCATGGCGACCTCCTTTCTAAAATAATACGGCTAGAGATTTAATACCAATGGCTGATCAATACCATCAGAATCATACGTATTAGTGGTACTGTAGGCATTATATAGTGAAACGGATTCCCCTGTATTAAAAGAGCCAGCACCTGCAAATGTTTTTGAAGTGGAATATGGACTTATCTTAAAGACGTCGCCAATATGGACAACTCCACTGCTACCGACGTTAATAACTTGAACAACTCCTACGATAGCCGGCATGAAAAATCACCCTTTTTTTATTCTGTTTTTTCCCGAGTGAATAGGCAGTAAGCCTACCTTGTTATTGGAAGTTTCAATGTATTGTATGTTGTTTCCTTATTGATGTGATTCATCTGTCTATTTCATATTGTTATAGAACAGTGATAAATGTCATTGGATAATAAGATACAGATATGGTAATATAATGATAAATTCGCAATTTTCAAATAAAATAAGAGGTGATGAGATGAACGTACCTTTGGTATTATCGCATTTTTTGGATCGAGCAGCCTTACTATATGGCGATAAGAAAGCTATTATTGGAGATGATAAGCTCTTAACGTACTTGGAGTTAAATGGCCGTGTCAACCAGCTTTCTAATGGGTTAAGGGATATTGGAATTAAAAAGGGAGATAAAGTGGCTTATTTGGCACCGAATTCGATTGAAATGCTTGAAGGCTTTTATGGGGTATTTCAACTTGGAGCCGTAATTGTTCCTTTGAATATCCGGTTAACTCCTGCTGATTATGTATTCATTTTGAATCATAGTGAGTCCAAGGTGCTTTTCGTAGACCAGGATTTGTACCATCTTATTTCATCTGTTAAGGACCAACTTGAATCAGTGGAACATATCATTGTGCACTATAAAGAGGAAGAAATAAATGAAACCGATTACAACAAATGGTTGGAGCATTTTGATAAAGAGAGCTTCGATCGGGAGCAAGTTGATGAAAATGATGTTTCGAGTCTCCTTTATACAAGCGGAACGACCGGTAACCCTAAAGGGGTCATGCTGACTCACCGCAATAACTATTTGCATGCACTAGGTGCGATGCATCATATCAGAGTCAATGATCGCGATACATATTTGCACGTTCTGCCAATGTTCCACGTGAATGGCTGGGGCGCTCCATTTTATTATACGGCCAATGGTGCCACTCAAGTTTGTTTAAGAAAAACTACCCCTGAATTGATATTTAATGCGCTTGAAAAGCATAAGGTTTCCATTATGCATATGGCACCAACTGTTCTTAATTCATTGTTTCAATATTATGAACAGAATGTGCCCACAATAGAGCAGGATATCCGTATAGTTGTTGCGGGTTCCGCTCCGCCGCCTGCATTTGTCACAAGGGTAGAAAAAGAGCTAGGGTGGGAATTTATCCAAATATACGGAATGACTGAATCAACCCCGATTAGTTTGATTTCATTGATACGTTCTGAATTCGACGACCTTTCTGAAAAAGAAAAATACAAAATGAAAGCGAAAGCCGGTTATCCTATCATAGGCAGTGAAGTAAAGGTTATACATGACAGCGGTGAGGAAGTAGCTCATGATGGCGTGGATATCGGGGAGCTCATTATCCGCAGTCACGGGGTAATGTTAGGTTATTGGAAAAATGAAGAAGCGACCATGAAGGCACTGAAAAATGGCTGGTTGCATACAGGAGATATGGCGACAATTGATAAGGATGGGAATGTCGATATTGTCGACCGTAAGAAGGATATAATTATAAGCGGAGGAGAAAACATCTCTTCCATTGAAGTCGAAGGAATACTATATGAACACCCGTATATTCTTGAAGCGGCAGTCATAGCCGTTCCTCATGAAAAATGGGGAGAGACGCCACATGCCTTTATTGTGCTAAAATCGGGGGTGGAGTTAACCGAAGCGGATATCAAGACCTATACACGAGAAAAATTAGCTCACTTCAAGTCAGTCACCAGTGTAACTTTCGTTAAGGAACTGCCAAAAACGGCATCCGGAAAAATACAAAAAATCCATCTTCGTAATGATTATTGGGAGGCTAAAGGAAAATCAGGTAGATTCGTTAATTAATGCTCGTAAACGCTGCTCAGTGATGGGCAGCGTTTTTTCATGTTCGACGACTAACACTGCTAAATTGTATTATAGATCCAGAGATGTGGAAGTTGGAAAATGAAATAAAATTGGGAGGATCTGCACTTATTTTAATTGTGTTCCCAGCTTGATTATTTGTTTCCTATTCTAAATCGTTAGAGAAGGTGCCTCACAAAAAAATATACATGCTCTCTTTCGAATATCAAAATCCCTTTTATAATGTACAGTAGGATTGATTGGCACATATGACCACTTTAGCGGCCCAACATTTCCCTGCATGTAAAAACAATCTTTATATCAGAAAGCTCATATTCAATTAGTAAAGTAAAGGTAATTTTAACCTATTGGCAATTTTCCAAAGTATATTTGTAAACCATTCCTCTAAGCTCATTTTTCTAATATTCTTTATTTTATCAGATATTATCCTTGAATTTGTTCAATAAAAAAGCTCCTGTTGAACTATATAGTGTTAATATTATTAATATTTCAAATTATTGAGAATGTGGGTGTGAGCATGAATCGTTTTCATTATAGCTGGATTATTTTAATCATTACATTCTTCTCCATTATCGTAGCGGGAATAGTTAGGTCATCATCAGGGGTATTCATCGTACCATTTGAAAATGAGTTCGGATGGGATCGTTCCGTCATTTCTTTAGCCTTTGCGATAAGTCTTTTTCTATATGGATTATCAGGTCCATTTATGGCCGCTTTAATTGAAGTACTTGGATTAAAGAAAATGATGGTGTTTGCCATGTCAACTTTATTGGCAGGGGTTATTCTCACATTTTTCATGGAGCATGAGTGGCAACTAATTCTAATTTGGGGGATTATTATTGGATTAGGGTCCGGACTATTTTTAACGGTATTAAGTCCATATGTGGCGAATCGTTGGTTCGAGAAGAGAAGGGGTCTAGCAGTAGGGATATTAACAGCAAGTACGGCTACAGGTCAACTGGTTTTACTGCCTGTTTTAGCCATTATTATAGAGAATTATTCTTGGAGATGGGCGATTGGCTTAATTATGGTCCTTAGCTTAATCATGCTAGCAATCATCCTATTATTTATGAAAAACACCCCGAAGGAAGTTGGCATTCTTCCATATGGACTAGAAGAGGAAAGCCAAGAGGCTATTTTAGTTCAAAAGAAGAATCCCATTGTTATGGCTTTCCAGTCTTTAATTGAAGCAGTGAGAGTAAAGGAATTCTGGTTATTAGCAGGAAGCTTTTTTATATGTGGACTTTCAACGAGTGGATTGATAGGGACTCATTTCATTTCTTACTGTATTAGTTTTGGATTACCTGTTGTTACGGCTGCGTCTCTGCTTTCTTTTATGGGAATCTTTGATCTAATTGGTACGACTGTATCTGGCTGGTTATCAGATCGTTTTGATAACCGTTGGTTGTTGTTTTGGTATTACGGTCTAAGGGGGGCTTCTCTCGTATTACTACCTTTTGCGCTACAAGAAGGCTCAATCATCCTACTGATTATTTTCTCTGTGTTTTACGGATTGGATTGGATAGCGACTGTACCTCCAACCATTAGTATCTCAAGACAAGTCTTTGGGATAGAGAAAAGTGGAATTGTATACGGTTGGATATTCGCGTCCCATCAGGCAGGTGCAGCAGTGGCGGCGTATGGCGGGGGACTTATATTTAAAATATTCAGCTCCTATACATGGGCATTCTTTCTTGCAGGAATCTTTTGCGTATTGGGTAGCTTGTTTGTCATACTAATAAAAAAACAAAAATCGGATTTATTGGTTAAAGATGATGCAATGAGGCTATAAAATATTCGTGTACGCTCCATTTCTTATTCTTGTACCTTTTTGCAACAAGGACTGGAGCTAAATCTGAATGAAAGAGGGTGAAACTGTGAAGGACACGATGGTTCCATTGCAGGAAAGTAAACGGATTGTCAGCATTGATATTTTACGGGGATTAGCCATTTTGGGGATCTTTTTAGTGAATATGCCTTCTTTTCATTCTCCGCTCTTGTATATAGATGGTGTTGAACGATGGACTGAAGGTTGGGACCGGATTTTGTACAGATTCAGTGATATTGTTGCGCAAGCCAGTTTCTATCCGCTATTTGCGTTTCTATTCGGTTTCGGGGCAATCATACTAGCGGTACGATGTGAGGAAAAGGGTGTTTCATTTCCTTTCCTATATATGAAAAGACTCTTTTTTCTACTAATGCTTGGGTGCATTCATGCCTTTGCCATCTGGCATGGGGACATACTTATTAATTATGCGATATTTGGATTTGCATTTTTACTTTTTTATAAGGTGCGGGGAAAGAATTTGATTTTGCTGGGCTCGTTTTTTTATGTCATCCCTTTTGCGATATTGGGCTCGCTTTTTCTTATTATAGGAGTTTTTGATAGGGAAGAGATGGAGATTACGACTGATTTGACGATGATGAAACAGTCTCTTCAAATTTATCAATCTGGTACATTTACGGAAATAATAAGTCAAAGGGCACTAGATTGGTATATGGTGAATAACCCATTTAATGCTATTATCCTCTTTTTATCCATTTTTCCGTTCTTTTTAATTGGTGCTGGCGTAGCAAAGCAAGGCTGGCTACATAATCCAGTTCGGTATAAACGACAATTGAAGGCGATATCGATCGTAAGCTTGATATTAGGATTGTCGATTAAGGTTCTGCCATATGTGACCGTATACCATTTTGGTACGATATTTGTGCAGGATTATTTTGGTGGACCGCTACTGACGATGTTTTATATCACTGGGATTACTCTGCTGGCTGAAAAAACCAGAGCTTCTCGCCTGTTCCAAGCGCTTTCGTATGTCGGTAGGATGTCGATGAGTAATTACTTATTTCAATCGATTGTTTGTACGTCCATTTTTTACTCGTATGGCCTAGGCTTATATGGCACAGTCTCTTACACAACAGGGTTTATCTTACTTCTTGGTGTGTTTTTCGTTCAAATACTACTCAGCCTATTGTGGATGAAAATGTATAGATACGGACCGGTTGAATATGTATGGCGTTTTGTTACATATGGTAAAAAACCAATTATGAGTCGGAGAGGACTAGTGGAGAAGAAATGTAAATGATGTTCATTAAATTGTTGGTTTTAACTATTTAGGCGAAACCTTAGTTTTGTTTTTTTGTAAAAGCCTATGATATGATGAAATAGAAACTGAACGAGGGGGCAAAAAAATGACTCATATACACATTACAGCTTGGGTTATCGGAATCATTCTTTTCTTTGTCACATATTCGATGCTTAAAAGTGGAAATCCGAAAGCAAAAATGGTACATATGATAACACGTTTATTCTATCTATTGATTTTCCTTACTGGCGGAATGCTGATTACAGATTTTGGTGTTTACGCAGTGAAAATGATTGTCGGAATCATCGTTATTGCCGCGATGGAAATGGTGTTGGTCCGTACGAAAAAAGGAAAAGGCACGAGTGCAATGTGGATATTGTTCATCGTTGCATTTATTTTCGTCCTTTATTTAGGGCTCTCCCTACCACAAGGAATGGACTTTTTTTAAGACATAATGAAAACGGGTGAATGAGGATATCTCATTCGCCCGTTTTTTTTATACTCGAAACTGGTGGGAATTGTAGTTATATTTTTTTATTGTGAATTCACTTTTTCTATGATGATCCGTTTTCCTGTGTTCAGGGTGAACTCAAAGCGATCGTGATCCTTTTTACCATATGAAAAATGGTGCTGAACGAGGCAAATTTGGGCTTCATTATCAAAGGTGAAGAAGTTTACCCCGGACTGGTTAGAGAGTGCCCTTAAAAAAGTGAGCTGATTATAGCTATATATACAATCATAAATAGAAAAATCAAGTGAATTTAAGGTCGTTACAAATTGAAAAAAAGAGTCGTCGTTCAATTCTTCCAATAATCTTTCAAAAGAGTAAAGCAGTTTTTTGCGAATCCGGATGGGTTCATTTTCTCTTAAGAAGGTTATTTCTCGATGAAGGAGGATTTTCCCCTCTTCTTCTACCACTCCTTGCTGCCAACGGCCCCCCCTGTACACTTCGATGATACTGTCAATGTGGTCTTCAATGGAACAAGCCTCATCAGTTTCATCATCAAAAAAAATCCATTGTTGATTGATATTTTCCACTGTGCCTTCGGTAAAAGCTCTCGTTTGTCTGTTCATTAACTTAGCTCGTTGTTGCTGACTCATACATATACCTCCAATAGTGGAATCCTCACCTACTTTTTAGTCAAAATCCAATGAAAATATAACTGTATATTTTAAAATATTATGGACAAATAACCAACTTTCCGTCTTTGCATAGGCTATGTTTAAACAGTGGATGCTTTGCTCAACAATTCATTATCTACATGAACGTTGAGGGTAGGGGAGTCCCACGGAATCATGCTAATAAATACTTAAGATTTCTTTGCAATTGGCGCTCAAATTCAGAAATATAGGGACGGTAAATTTCTTTTTGACAGGAGCAATATTTTTTTGATAGACCGGATAGAAAGGATGAAGTGTGATGTGTGGGATTACAGGCTGGGTGCATTTTCAAAAGGATTTACGGACAGAAACAAAAACACTTGAAAATATGACAAAAACGTTGGCAAAGCGGGGCCCGGATGAGGAAAATGTTTGGAGCGAAGCCCATGTTGCTTTTGGTCATAAAAGGTTGACGGTTGTCGATGCAGAAGGCGGAAAACAGCCGATGACGAAAGAACACGAATACGGCAGATATACGCTTTGTTATAATGGAGAGCTATATAACACCGAAGACATTCGAAAACAGCTATTATTAAAAGGATATTCCTTTAAAGGTCATTCTGATACAGAAGTTTTACTAACTTCTTATATAGAATGGAAAGAAAAATGTGTCGACTTGTTTAATGGGATTTTTGCGTTTGCGATTTGGGATGAAAAAGAACAGAAATTATTCATCGGAAGAGATCGGATGGGAGTAAAGCCATTCTTTTATGCGGAAAGAGACGGTGGGCTCATTTTTGGTTCGGAATTAAAGGCAATCCTTGCCCATCCTGACGTCAAAACGGAGATCGACCGCGAAGGCTTATCTGAAGTGTTTGGCGTTGGTCCTTCCCGAAAGCCAGGATCAGGTGTATTTCATAATATCCAGGAGTTAAGACCTGCCCATGCGCTTACCTTATCAAGGAAAGGGCTCCGAATTTGGAGGTATTGGAATGTGAAAAGTGAAGAACATCGAGATACCCTCGATGAGACGGCCGAGAAGGTCCGCTTCCTTGTTAAAGATGCAGTGACGCGACAACTCGTATCTGATGTTCCACTATGTACCTTCTTGTCAGGAGGACTGGACTCAAGCGCTATTACGGCTATTGCAGCAAATGCCTATCAAAAAGAAGGTAAAGGCCCGCTTCATACGTATTCTATTGATTATGAAGATAATGAACGATATTTTAAGGCTAATGATTTCCAGCCTAACTCTGATGGGCACTGGATTAAAAAGATGTCGGATACCTTTAATACGGTGCACCATTCATCGATAATTACTCAAGAACAGCTAACAGATTATCTAACCGAAGCGGTTCATGTCCGTGACCTCCCCGGCATGGCGGATGTCGATTCTTCTTTGCTTTGGTTTTGTAAGGAAATTAAGCAGGATTTTGTCGTGGGTCTATCTGGAGAGTGCGCGGATGAAATCTTCGGAGGTTATCCATGGTTTCATCGTGAAGACGATTTGAGTCGTGCTGGGTTTCCATGGATGAGATCGACTGGAGAGCGGGTATCTTTATTGAAAGCGGGATGGCGTGAGAAATTAAAGTTGGAAGAATATGCGCAAGAAGCCTATTTAACAACTGTTGCTGAAACACCTAGATTGGAAGGAGAAAGTGGTGAAGCGGCAAAGCGCAGGGAGCTTTTCTACGTGAATTTATTATGGTTTATGACGACACTTCTTGATCGGAAGGATCGAATGAGTATGGGAGCCAGCCTGGAGGTTCGCGTGCCGTTTGCCGATCATCGCCTTGTGGAATATGCATGGAACATTCCTTGGGAAATGAAAATGGCTGGAAACCGTGAAAAGGGGATACTGCGAAAAGCATTGGAAGGATTGTTACCGGATGAGGTTTTGTACCGTAAAAAAAGTCCATACCCTAAAACCCATAACCCGATATATACGGACCGTGTTCAAGGGTGGCTGAAAGACTTACTAACGGACAAAAGTTCGGTCCTGCATGAGTTTTTCGATAAACAGAAGCTAACCGATATTGTAGATTCTAAAGGTACTGCCTTTAAGGTACCATGGTTCGGGCAATTGATGTCTGGCCCTCAGTTACTAGCCCATTTGGCGCAAACTCATGTGTGGTTCAAGGAATATGATATTCAGATTATTGAATGAAAAAACGGGGCTGGATGATATTCTTTGCCCCGTTTCTCTTTTCTCAATGATTAAATGCAAGAATTTTATATTGATAGCCATCTATTTCAAATTGACTATCCTTCGTTGTTTCTTTTGTCCTTAAATCTGTAAGTGAACGGCCTTCTAAATCAAAAGGAAGCGTAAATGATTGCTGGACATCCGTCGGATTAATTAGTATCACGACAGAACGAGCATCGTTGTACTTTTGGTAGGCAACTATATTTTCGTTTCCGGTTGTATCAAGGAATTTAAACTTTCCATCATTTGCAAGCAATCGTTCCTCTTTTCTTAACAAAATTAAAGCTTTAATTTCATTAAGAAGCTCGCTATTCTGTTTTTCTTCTTCCCAAACCATACATTTTCGGCAACCTGGATCTTGGCCTCCGGTTAAGCCAATTTCATCTCCATAATATATACAGGGACTGCCATTGAATGTCAGCAAGATAGCGTGGATGAGCTTAGCTCGAGCTACGTCTTCCCCACAATCCGTGAAAATCCTAGGTGTATCATGGCTACCGAGAAGATTGAACATCACGTCAAAAACATTGGTGGGATAACTTTGATAGACAGCTGTCATTTCCTCAATAAACTGGCGCGCATGGATGGTTTGCGAAGCGACCAGGCGGAAAACATGGTTAGTAAATGGGTAATTCATGACGGCATCAAACTGATCGCCGCGTAGCCACGGCATGGAGTCGTGCCAAATTTCACCGAGAATATAAAGATCAGGTTTGATATCTTTCACCGTTTTTCGGAATTCACGCCAGAATGGTTGATCTACTTCATTGGCCACATCAAGTCTCCAGCCGTCTATATTGAATTCCTCAATCCAATAAGTTGAGACTTCGAGCAGATATTTTTTTACATCCGGATTCGCAGTATTCAATTTTGGCATCGATTCAAAAAAACCGAATGTTTCATAATTAGGTCTTTCCCCTCCTTTTAGAGGAAAGCCGTGAGGATGAAACCAATCCTTATATTCTGAGTTCTCGCCTTTTTCAAGGAGATCCTGGAAAGGAGGAAAGTAGTATCCACTATGGTTAAAAACGGCATCCAGCATGACACGGATATTCCTTTTATGGCATTCCTCGATTAGTGTTTTCAAAGTCTCCTTTGTTCCGAATTGCGGATCAATTTCCCGATAATCAATCGTATCGTATTTATGGTTAGAGTATGCTAGGAAGATCGGCGTAAAATAGATTCCGTTAATGCCAAGCGCCTCTAAATAATCAAGGTGTTCAATGATTCCTTCGAAGTCTCCACCAAAAAAATTATCTACGGTCGGGTCTTCACTACCCCAAGGTTTTGCACCTTCAGGATCGTTGTTAGGGTTTCCGTTCGCAAAGCGTTCAGGGAATATTTGATACCAAATAGTATCTTTGACCCATTCTGGTGCCCCAAATACTTCATTTTGATGAAGATAGGGGATGGCGAAATAGCTCCCGGGGTCATTCGGAGGTTCATTAAAGAATCCCTTTTCCGTGTAAATGACCTCTTCATCTCCAGAGAGAACTTTAAATCCATACCGAATCCTTCTGTAGGGAGGCTTCACATAAATATGCCAATAATCATAATGGTTATCGCTGCCGGAGAGGCTCATTGCTTTTTCTTCATGCTGCCATTGTCCTTTATCCGAAATATATGGGTCTCCAAAAATAAGTCCGGCGTATGAGATATCCTGTTTTTTTGTACGAAGTCGGATATGAAGAGTTTCAGCGTTGGTGGTATAAGCGTAATTGTCATTAGCTCTATGATGGATGGATGAACGTTCCATAGAAAACCACTCCAATTCTTAAAAGAGTATTTGAGGAAATTAATATTGAAAACAGGGAATTTTAGGCTGTTATGAGGTTTTCTATATGTAGTTAAAATTAGCCATTTTTAAGTAGTATTAAATGCTATTTTTCCAATATGGTTATATACCCAATTAATAGAAAAAAGCACCTATTAATTAAAAAATAACAAAAAGTACTCATCACTACAAGAAAATAAATAGATAAAGGAAAATGTTGTAAAAATCGAAGCCTTTCATATAATGATAACAGAAGGATTTGGTGCCGCTTTCATTATTAAAAAACTTTATTCGATTAGATGGGCTGCAAACTGAAGTGTAAACAATCTGGTGCTTTTGGACATGATAGAATAAACATTTTAAAAAGGAGAATGAAAGTGAAGAAGTTGATTTTTCATTTATTCATGTCCATGTTCTTGATTGTTATTGGAAGTGCTTGTGAATCCAGTTCAGAATTGGAAAGTAAAATAGTAAAAGAAAATAAAAAAATCGAAAAAGAAGACACGAATGAAGCGAAACCAGAAAAATTGATCGTTTGGGAGGAAAAAGGTAAAGCAAATGGTCTAAAGCCAGCGATTGAAGCATTTGAAAAGAAATACGGAATCAAGGTTGAGTATGAAGAGATAGAAATGGCTAATGAGATGTATGACCAACTTCGTCGCAATGGGCCAATCGGGAAAGCTCCAGATGTAGTGACTTTTTCGCATGAAAAGGTCGGGCGGATTGTGAAAGAAGGCCTGATTCAGGAACTGAAGGTGAATGAAGACGTACTAAATACCTTTATTGAATCCTCAATCCGAGCCGAAATGTATCAAGGAAAGGTTTTTGGACTTCCAAAGTCCGCTGTAACCTCTGTTTTAATTTACAACAAAAAATTAATGGCTAACGTTCCTGAAACGATGGGTGATTTATATAAAAAGGCGAAGGAATTGAGAAAAGGAAAAGTATATGGTTTCTATGCTGAATGGAATGACTTATATGATGCGTATGGAATAATGGCCGGGATGGGCGGTTATGTATTTAAAGAAAAAGATGGGAATCTAGATCCTACGAACATCGGATTAAATAATAAAAGTGCTGTAAAGGGTGCTAAGTATATTCAAAAATGGTATAAAGCAGATGTGATGCCAAAAGGGGACGAAGCAGCGATAGAGAAGTTGTTTATAGAAGGGAAATTGGCTTCCTTCATGAGTAAAGGTAGTACACTTTCTGAGAGGAAGAATACAGGGGTGGCGCCATTGCCTGTATTGCCAAATGGCCAGCCGATGAAAACGTTCATGGATATCAATGGCTGGCATGTAACAGCCTTCACAAAATATCCTTACTGGTCTACAAAGTTAGTAGAATTTTTGACAAAAGATAAATATGCAATGCTCCGCTATGAAAAAACAGGAGAAATACCTCCTGTAAAATCTATCATGAACAATGAAGCAATCAATGAAAATGAAAGAGCACAAGCCTTAAGCATACAATTACAATATGCTGAACCTGTGCCGAATATACCGGAAATGAATGAAGTATGGAAGCCGATGAAATCTGCCATGAAAGAGATAGCTTCTGGAAAATCAAAGCCGAAAAGGACTTTAGATGAAGCAGTAAAGAGGATAAAAAAAGAATATTAATTGCGAATTACTTTTTCCAATTCGACAACGTTCATTTGAATCTCCATTTTGTCCCTTTAGTGTAAAGAATTTTATAATTTGGATTTGACGTTATGGGGGCAAAAGGCTAATCTTAAAGGCGTAAAGAGATAGCTAGGAGGAGAGCGGATATGAGAAAAAGAGTGTTATCACTCGCTTTAATTCCGTTGCTTCTTTTTTACGCCATTCCAGTAGGAGCAGCTGAAAAAGAACAACGAACATGGAAGGACGAAATCGTATATTCATTAATGATTGACCGATTTTTCGATGGTAATACACAAAATAATGGAGATGCGGATGTAAATAATCCTTCTGCTTTTAATGGTGGAGATTTTGAAGGTATTACAAAGAAACTAAATTATTTAAAAGATATGGGATATACCGCTATCATCCTATCGCCGATTTTCGCTAATGAAGAAAATGGCTATCATGGGGATTGGGTTAACGATTTTTATAAAACAGATGAGCACTACGGTACGATTAAAGAATTTAAAAAACTTGTGAATGAGGCTCATAACCGTGATATGAAAGTAATTATTGACTTTCAGGCCAATAATGTGGGACCTAATCATTCTTGGTTAACTGATCCTAATAAACAAGACTGGTTCCATGAAGAAAAAGAGATTTCTAATGACAGTAATCAGGAAGATTTGGAAACAGCCTGGATCGATGGCCTTCCGGATTTGAATCAGGATAACAAGGAAACGCGAGATTATTTGCTTGATGCTGCCAAATGGTGGATTACGGAAACGGATATTGATGGGTACCGTCTGAATAAAGTCCAATACGTAGCAAAGGATTTCTGGAAGGATTTTGTCGAAACAGTCAAGTCTGAAAAATCAAATTTCTATACAATTGGCGATGTTCAAGGTGATGCCGACTTGATTTCCAGCTATAAGAAAACGGGTATCGATGCTTTTATGGCTTATCCGCAAAATGTTGAGTTAAAGGAGACATTTGCTGCGCCCGATAAAGATTTGAATCCGGTGTTTGATGCATTTATGAAAAGTGAAGATGTAAGCGAGAGCAAAGGTTCGCAGGCATTGTTTATGGATACTCAGAACATGCCTCGTTTTACAAAGGCTGCAGCCGATCATAATGAAAACCCCGGTACACGGTGGAAAATGGCGTTATCATATCTTTATACGATGCCAGGAGTACCAATCGTATTTTATGGATCGGAAATTGCCTTAAACGGCGATAAGGCCCCTGATAATCATAAATTAATGGATTTCAAGACGGAACAGGAATTAGTGGATTATATAACGAAGCTTTCTGAACTTAGAGACATGTATCCTGCTTTGACAAAAGGGGATATGGAGCTTTTATATGAAAAGGGAGGAACATCGGTATTCAAGCGCGTCTATGGTGATGAAACAATAGTTGTCGCCATGAATAATACGACTGAAACTCAATCGATAATCCTCACTGATAAGGAACTTGAAAAGAATAAAGAGTTGAGAGGTATGCTGAATGGGGATCTGGTCCGTAGTAAGGACAACAGCTACTCAATCGTAATCGACAGGGAGACGACAGAAGTCTACACTCTATCACCTAAGTCGATTATAAATATTCCTTACCTGTTTGTTATAGGATTGGTTCTTGTTATATTTGGTATATTTATTGCTTTGGTTATTAAACGTTCAAAACGAAACCAGCCAAAATAATCATATACCTCTCGATTTTTGGTAGCTGCAAAACATTGTCCCCTTGGCTTTGTGGAAAACAGAATCGGGAGGTTACAGCATGAATAAGACCTGGTGGAAAGAAGCGGTTTGTTATCAAGTCTATCCCCGTAGCTTTATGGATAGTAATGGTGATGGAGTGGGAGATTTAAGGGGGTTAATTTCAAAGCTGGATTATCTGCAGGAACTTGGAATCGATGTTATTTGGATTTGTCCATTTTATAAGTCACCCAATGCAGATAACGGCTATGATATTAGTGATTATCAGGCAGTTTCTGAAGAGTTTGGTTCGATTGAAGACATTGAACTTCTGTTGAAAGAGGTTCACCAACGTGGCATGAGAGTGATACTTGATCTTGTTTTGAACCATACAAGTGACGAACATCCATGGTTCGTTGAGTCGCGTTCCTCCCGAGATAATCCGAAACGAGATTGGTATGTTTGGAGAGATGGCCAAGATGGCCGGGAACCGAATAATTGGGAAAGTATTTTTTCCGGAAGTGCTTGGAAATTCGATGAATTGACCAATCAATTCTATTTACACCTATTTGCAGAAAAGCAGCCAGACTTAAACTGGAAAAACAAAGATGTAAGGCAGGCTCTGTATAAAATGGTTAATTGGTGGCTCGATAAAGGCATTGATGGCTTTCGAATAGATGCTATCACACATATTCATAAGCGTGAAGGCCTACCGGATATGCCTAATCCGTATTGGCATCAGTATGTACCTGCCTTTGAAATGCATACCAATCAGGAAGGGATTCTGGATTATCTACAGGAATTAAAAGATGAGACTTTTTCTAAGTATGATATCATGACGGTCGGTGAGGCCAATGGTGTCAGGATTGAGCAAGCTGAAGATTGGGTCGGAGAAGTGAATGGAAAGTTCAATATGATTTTTCAATTCGAGCACCTTGGACTTTGGAATCGTGGACAGAATCAGAATGTTGACGTTAATGGTCTAAAACGTACCATGACTAAATGGCAAAAAGGGCTGCAAAACAAAGGATGGAATGCTTTATTTTTTGAAAATCATGACCAACCTAGAAGTGTATCGACATGGGGAAATGATCATCAATATTGGTTGGAAAGTGCGAAAATGATTGGGGCCCTATACTTTTTCATGCAGGGGACTCCGTTTATTTATCAAGGTCAGGAAATAGGTATGACGAATGTCCAATTTGATTCGATAGATGATTATGATGATGTCGGAATGAAAAATTTTTACCGGATTGAGACCTCCAAAGGTCGTTCACATGATGAAATCATGCACATCATATGGCATAGCGGCCGTGATAATTCTCGAACACCAATGCAATGGAACGATAAGAAAAATGGTGGGTTTACGGATGGCACACCGTGGATGAAGGTCAACTCCAATTATCGGGCAATTAACGTAGAACAGCAGAAGAATAATCCATCTTCTATTTATCATTTTTACAAAAAGATGATCGAACTTCGAAAAAAACACCAGGTTTTTGTTTACGGAGAATATGAATTATTATGGGAAGATCATCCTGAACTTTATATTTATACAAGGAATATGAATGGTGATTCAGCTAAGGTTGTATGCAACTTTAGCACAAATTATCATCAAATTGACCTGTCTCATTGGGGGAAAATGGAACTTTTACTAGCGAATTATGATGATTGTCCGGAAGAAACAATGGTTAATTTGCGACCATATGAAACAAGGATTTATCGTTATTAACCTGTAATACCTTTCTGGATTATAAATGGAAATAAGCTTTAAATCCAGTATTGTTAGTCGTCTGACTTCTGTCCTCGCCCAAAGACACATGCTGTTTTTTAGGAGCTGATCTTAAATCAGCTTCTTTTTGATTTTTAAAAGAGAAGTAAAAAACAAAAAAGTAAGTATTTTCTGAAAATTGTTGAAAACAGTTAAAAAAGTATGGATATAACTATTGAAGTGAGTGTATTATAGATACATACAAATGTATAATTATAAAATAAATTAGAAAAGTGTTTATTGGTTTTCACCTTTTTTTGAATGAAGTCAATAAAGGCTAAAGAGGGGAGAGGGGAAACGCATGGCCGTCACGATAAAAGATGTGGCACAACTGGCGAATGTTGCTCCTTCAACAGTTTCTCGAGTGATTGCTAATAATCCTCGGATAAGTGAAAAAACAAAGGTACGAGTTCGTAAGGCAATGGAAAAGTTAGGATATCATCCAAACTTCATTGCTCGTAGTCTTGCTAATCAATCAACTAGGATCATTGGATTGGTGTTACCAAGTTCGTCAAACGTTTTTTATCAAAATCCATTTTTCCCGGCTATCCTCCAGGGTCTTAGTGAAGGGGCTCAGGAAGAGCATTACTCTCTGTTACTAAGCACGGGGAAAACAGAGGAGGAAGTCTACGAAGGAGTCGTGAATATGGTTCAAGGGGGAATGGTGGATGGAATTATCCTTATGTATTCAAGGATGAATGATCACATTCTAACCTATTTACAAGCAAGGGCTTTTCCGTTTGTTGTCATTGGGAAACCCTATGATTTTATTGAGGAGATAACGTATGTTGATAACGATAATGTCTTGGCTGCCGAACAGGCAACTGACTATCTCATTCAATTAGGCCATGAAAGGATTGGATTCATTGGAGGAGATGTAACTTTTGTGATGACCCTCGATCGATTATTAGGATATGAACGTGCATTGAAAAGGGCTGGTATCGTTCCAATAAGGGAATATACTATACATGAGGACTTTTTACATGAAGGTGGACTAGCAGCAGCGAAAAGATTACTATCGATTGACGAGCCACCAACCGCTCTTGTCGTCAGTGATGATCTTATGGCACTAGGAGTCGTACATTCTCTTCGAGCGATGGGAGTACGGACTCCTGAGGAAATGTCAATTGTCAGCTTTAATAATGTTCTTTTCTCTGAGCTATCACTACCTGCCCTAACTTCTATAGATATTAACATTTTCGATTTAGGACATCAGGCCGCTAAAAGCATCATTCAAAAATTACAGAATGGTGATACTCCGGCAGGGTCCATTATTCCCCATCATTTTGTGGAAAGACATTCTTGCAGACCAATAAAGCAAGAAGCGATGGCTATGACTTATTAAACAAAAAGAGTATTGTGTAAAAGCAATGCTCTTTTATTAAAATTGTACACTGAAGCTTTTGAATGTATGGACACCGGTTCCGTGTTTGGCTAGTTTGTTCTCTTTAAGGTACTGAACGGCTTCCAGGACTTCATCAAAAATCTTTGGTTCGAGACCGAGTTGGTTATGTCCTCCATAGATTTTGGAAACTCCTTTGATCTTAGCAATTTTTTTCAATGAATTAACAAGGTCTACTGGGTTTGTTGAGGGATAAAAGGCGTAAATTGGAGTCTCGGCATAAAGTAAATCACCGGTAAATAAATATCCTGTTTTATAATCTAAAATTGAGATGTGTCCCGGGGAATGCCCCGGTGTGTGAAATATACCTAAGATCCGGTTTCCTATATCAATAGTATCCCCATCTGAAAGGAGCTTATCAGGATTCCCTTGGTATGGCTTGTATGTAAAAGGATCAAATAATTCTGGGACGGGTATGGTGATATCGCGAGACATATCTTTTCTAATTTGTTTCAACGACAATCCTTTAATTCCGTTAATCAGCCAGTCGGCATCATCATTATGAACATAAATAGTATCAAAATCACCGTGACTCCCAATATGATCTGCATGCACATGTGTCGTCAGGACGATAATAGGAAGATCTGTTAACTGGTCTGTTATCCGTTTAATCGTATCTATGCCTAACCCAGTATCAATTAACGCAGCCTGGTTCTCTCCCAACAGTAAAAAGGAATGTACCTTCTCCCAATGACCATATTCACTGATCGCAAACGTTTTCGAGTCTAATTCTTGAACGGTAAACCATGGATCCACAATGTACGTCAAAGAAAATCACTCCTCACTTAGACTTAGATTTCTATATGTTCAGTCAAAATCCTTCGTAAATAATGAAAAAAAACAGTGGATTTCATTTACGAAAACCACTGCTTTTGAAGTTTATTTCATTATCCGTTTACAACGGAACCACCGTTAACATGAATAACTTGTCCGCTGACATAGGATGAATCATCGCTTGCCAGATATACATAGGCAGGTGCTAATTCTTCTGGCTGGCCAGCGCGGCCCATAGGTGTATTTTGACCGAATTTGGCAACATCTTCTTCCCCGAATGAGGCAGGAATAAGTGGTGTCCAGATTGGACCTGGAGCAACACCATTAACTCTGATTCCATCTTTTGAAATAGAATTCGAAAGTGCTCTTGTGAATGCTAAAATTGCGCCTTTAGTTGATGAGTAATCGATTAATTTTGGATTACCTTGATAGGCTGTGATAGAGGTTGTATTAATGATGCTGCTTCCTTTTTTGAGATGTTTCAACGCAGCTTTTGTTAAGTGGAACATCGAGAAGATATTAGTTCGGAACGTTTTTTCTAATTGTTCAGCTGAAATATCAAGGATGCTTGTCTGAACGTGTTGTTCACCTGCGTTGTTGACTAGAATATCCAAACCGCCGAACTCATCGACAGTTTTTTTGACGACATCCTGACAAAAGGCTTCATCGCCAATATCTCCGGAAATGAGTAAACATTTCTGTCCCTCTTTTTCGACCAATTCTTTTGTTGTTTTAGCATCCTGATGTTCATCTAAGTATGCAATTGCAACATTAGCTCCTTCTTTTGCGTAATAGATAGCGACGGATTTACCTATTCCGCTATCTCCGCCAGTTATGATTGCGGTTTTCCCTTTTAATTTGCCGCTTCCTTTATATTCAGGTTTAACCGACTTGGGGTTCGGATTCATTTTTGTTTCCACACCAGGCTGATGCTGTTGATGTTGCGGTGGAAATCCTTGTTTATTTTGGTTTTGATTTTGACTAGTCATTAAAACCCCTCCTGTTTAATTATCTACACTATTCCTATTCCTTGCTTTTGGAATATGAAAACACGGTAAAAATAACCAATAAAATAAATCTGGAGTAAAATCCCCATTACTTTAACTTAAAACAATAGATTAAATCATTTTTTAATAAGACCTGTAGAAAGCCTAGAAGAAGGGCATAATGTCTAAGTAAAAAGTATATGAGATTCTTCGGATATAAGGGAACATGAATAGCATTTCCATATTCCATTATGGTGATTCATTCGGAAAAAGGACTGAGAGCGTCCTAGAACATAAAAAGAGACCCACCCATAGTGGGTGAGCCTCTAATATTAGCGGTAATTTAAAAATTGTACGTCAATGGATAGGTCAGCGCCTCGGATAGCAGAGATAATACCTTGTAGATCATCCCTGTTTTTTCCAGTTACACGGATTTGGTCATCTTGTATTTGACTTTTCACTTTAAGTCCGCTGTTTTTAATGATGGTATTGATTTTTTTCGCTTGTTCCTTATCGATGCCTTGAATGAGTTTAGCCCGTTGGCGAACAGTACCACCAGAAGCGCCTTCTAATTTTCCGTAATCCAGGTTCTTAATAGGTACGTCACGTTTAATGAGCTTACTAATTAGAACATCCTTTAATTGATCGAGTTTATACTCATCGTCAGATACTAAAACTAAGTCTTCTTTATCAATGGTAATGCTACTTAAGCTTCCTTTAAAATCATAACGGGTCTGAATTTCTTTCAAAGCCATAGTAACTGCATTTGTTACTTCTGAAAAGTCTACTTTGGATACAATATCAAATGAATTTTCCTTTGCCATCACTTACCTCCAGCAGGGTTTATTTCCTTTATTATAGAGAAAGTAGGATAGGAAGACAACCATATAGGCTGTATATGTATATATCGACAACTACATATAAAAAAGCAGGGGACAGCCCCCCGCCTCATTTATGGTCTGTTTTCTTCGAATAAGAGTGCTTACCTGCTTCGAGGTTTTCCTGATAAGAGATATTTCTTTCAGTATTTATAGCTTGGTTATCTTTTGGTTTTTTATTGTTATCAGTTGTTTTTGACATAATAAAACTCCCTTTCATAATCATGATCAATATATATTGTTCACAATTATGAAAGAGAGTATGTATGTTTATGATTTCGCAGGGGTATCGTTTAAGAAGAAGAGAGCAATTGTTCCAGGACCGGCATGAGCACCAATTACGGAACCAATTGAATGAATCATGAACTCAGTTGTCCCAAATTCATGTTGTATGGCGTCCTTCCACTCCAATGCGGTTTCTGCATCGTCACCATGACTGATAGCGATCGTTTGGGTTGTCAAATTTTTGCCTCGTTCATGCATTAATTCGATAACTCGTTTAATCAATTTCTTTTTACCGCGTATCTTTTCGAGTGGAACCAGCTTTCCTTCTTCAACATGCAATAACGGTTTAATGTTTAATAATCCGCCAACAAGGGCAGATGTTTTGGATATACGTCCGCCACGAGCTAAGTATTCAAGATTATCTACTGTGAATAGATGCTCCATATGATGAGTGCGGAATTCGATGTCAGCTAAAATCTCTTCTTTAGAGGCGCCGCTTGCTGCTAGTTCGGCTGCCCTTTTTACGATTAACCCGACTCCCATTGAAGCACATTTCGTATTGACGATTTCAATGTCCAGGTCAGGGTATTCATCTTTTACCTGATTATGAATCATTACAGCTGTTTGATAAGTTCCTGATAACTCAGAGGAAAATGCAATATAGATACCTTGTCTTTTCTCCTTAGCAAACTGTGTGAAAAGTTCTATAAAGTATTCCGGAGAAGCTTGCGATGTTTTTGGAGCTTTTCCGTCAATCATCGCTTGATAGACTTCATGAGAATTAATGGTAAGTAGGTCTTCATAATTCTCCCCATCAAGATGAACTTGTAAAGGGATTAATGATACATTGTTTTCCTTATAGAAAGACAATGGCAAATCACATGCACTATCTGCAAGAATTGTGATAGCCATAATACACCTGCTTTCTTTTTACAATTTTTAGTAAATGGGTTTTACTCTTTTTAGTGTAGCACGTAACGGCAAAATTTCAATCTCTTCATAAATAGAATAAATAATTAAGGGTAAAAAGATAATAGAATTAGGGTGAAATGGAGGTTTTTAGGATGTATAGAAGTGAAATAAGGAAAATTCTCATAGTAATAGTTGGTGCATTATTGAATGCCATCGCGATGAACTTTTTTTTAATCCCGGCTAACGTATATGCGAGCGGCTTTACTGGGGTGGCACAGCTCCTATCAAGGATTATAGGATCTTTTGCACCTTTTAATATATCGACCGGGATTCTATTGCTTTTATTAAATATCCCAGTAACCATCCTTGCTTGGAGAAAAGTTGGAAAGTCCTTTACCTTTTATAGCTTTCTCAGTGTTATCTTAATGTCTCTTTTCATGGAAATCATTCCAATTACCCGCTGGTCACCGGACATTTTATTGAACGCGGTGTTTGGCGGAGTTATAGCTGCAGTAGGAGTTGGGATTACCTTGAAATTCGGGGCATCAACAGGCGGGATGGATATTATCGCGATGCTTCTTTCACGGAAGAAAGATAAGCCTGTAGGTACTTATTTATTTCTGTTAAATGGCGTGATTATTGTAACGGCAGGCGCTGTTTATGGACCGGAAAAAGCATTATATACACTTGTTACGCTTTACACATCAACCCGTGTGGTGGACGCGATACATACACGTCATGAAAAGCTTACAGCTATGATTATTACAAAGAAAAGCGAAGAACTTAAACAGGCAATTCATGCTAAGTTAGTTCGCGGTATTACAAGGGTACCGGCAAAAGGAGCATTTACAAACGAAAGTAAGGAAATGCTTTTGATAGTCATTACAAGGTATGAACTGTATGATCTGGAACGGATCATTAAAGAAGTTGATCCACATGCTTTTACCAATATCATCGAAACTTCTGGAATTGTTGGTACTTTCCGAAGGGAATAAGAATATTAACAAAAAGTTAAGGCCATTACACTTCTATGACAAATAGAATTATTGCGGTGTTTTACGTTTATTGCCAGTACAAATCGGCTAATTTTAATAATGTAGCGCCAATATTAAATCTTAATGAGGAGTGATAATAATGGCTAACAACGAAAAAATGAGTAGAGAAGAAGCAGGACGTAAAGGCGGCGAAGCCACCTCGAAAAATCACGATAGAGATTTTTACCAGGAGATTGGACAAAAAGGCGGCGAAGCTACATCGGACAACCATGATAAAGAATTTTATCAAGAGATTGGACAAAAGGGAGGAGAGGCCACTTCCGATTCTCATGGAAAAGATTTTTATAAAGAAATCGGTGAAAAAGGTGGAAAAGCACGAAACAACTACTAATAAAATAAGTAAAAGCCTCCAGAATCCTGGAGGCTTTTACTTATTTTGGGTGGTTTTCCAGTTCCTCTTGAAGTTCGCGTAATTGCTCTTTTTCAGCATCATTCGTATTGGCAAAAGCCGATGAAAGAGCATTTTTAGCGATTTCCTCAGTTTTTTGCTGGTCACCATCATGCTCAGAGTGGAGAGCTTCTTCAACAAATTCTCTAGCTTTCTGGAATAATTTGTTTCCCATTAGAAGCCACCATAGCTTTGTTCTGACATAATTCTCAATCTGTCTTTTTCAGCTTCTGCAAACGTAGTGTGATAAGGGATTCTTTCGGCATGCTTGGCAACACTTTCTTTGCCTTGCTGTACAAATCGTCTGCTTTTACCCATGCTTATCTCCTCCGATTCTGAGCGTTTGACAACATAACAGGAAGCTGTTGTCCCTATTAGTTTGGCTTCAAAAAGAGATTTTATAAAGGTAAAAAATGGCGGATTAGGATTTGGATTTTAAGTTGAATTTTTCCTCAAGAAATACTGCTATGCCATCTTCTTCATTCGTCAAAGTCATCGTATTTGCGACCGTTTTTACAGGGGAAATAGCATTTCCCATTGCGACACCAGTTCCAGCGTAATCAAGCATTTCCAAGTCATTATCTTCATCACCGAAAGCGATAATTCTATCTTTTGGGATGTCTAGATAGTTGGAAACACGTTGCAGACCAACCGCTTTACTTAATCCGCTCTTAATAATTTCGATGATATGAAATGGTTCTGCCCAGCGGCGATGATCAACTAATTCGGCATGAACATCAGATAAATGCTGGCGGATCTGGCCGACATGCTGACTATCTGTATGAATGAGCATCGATGTGGGTGAATCCTCAAGGAAATTACGTAAGTCACCCGTCTTCATTATCGGATTTCCTACATTGAACATGTCCATCAATTTTTCATCATGATAATGGACATATACATCATCACGAACTTCAGCAATTATGTTGTGATATTCAAATTGATCACAAGCTTCTACAATATCTTTCGCAACACTTATATCCAGTGGTGAATGGTATACCCCCCAGCTTGTCTGTAATGGGTGATGCACGAAAGCACCATTGAAATTAACGATTGGTGTAGTCAATCCCAATTCACGGTAATAAAGTTCACTTGAGCGAAACGGACGCCCGGTAGCGATCATAACTTCGTGCCCATTTTCTTTTAGTTTTAGTAGTGTTTGTTTAGTCCTAGGAGAAATTGTTTTATTAGCAGTAAGTAAAGTACCATCAAGATCCAATACGATTAAATGCTTCTCATTCATGTACACACCTTCTGTTCTTTTTGATTTCATTATATGCAAATATTGTTAAGACTATTTTAAAGTAATTGTAAATCTTTTTCATTCTTTATGCATTCCTGTATGATATTACTATATGAAGGATTATAATATTTAAAGCATAGTACATGACTAGGAATCAGCAAAGGGACAACGAAAGATTTGTTGAGAAAGCTTCTGAAGCTTCTTTAATGAAAAAACCGACAGTATTTAAATATTCGGAGGGATTATCTTGATAATAATTGAAAAAGAAAAGATTGGACATATTCCTGTTTTACACTTAAGTGAGCAGTCGGCTTTCAATCAAGAACTGCCGCTTATTATTTTTATACATGGTTTTCAAAGTGCAAAAGAACACAATCTTCATTATGCTTATTTAATGGCTGAAAAGGGTTTTCGTGTGCTTCTTCCTGATGTAATTTATCATGGGGAGAGGGAAGTTGGATATAGTGATTCGCAATTGATGCCCCGTTTTTGGGAAATGGTATTACAGACCATCAAGGATTTAGCTTTGATTAAGGATGATTTATTAGCCAGAAAATTAATTGACTCTAAAAAAATTGGTGTAGCGGGTACCTCAATGGGAGGTATTGTGACCAACGGAGCTCTGGCGGCCTATGATTGGATTACAGTTGGAGTTAGCTTAATGGGGAATCCATCCTATGTAGCGTATGCGGAGCTTCAAATAGAGGAGATTAAGAAAAGGAAAGTGAATTTCCCAATCACGGATGAGGAAGTAAATAAAGTGATTGAACAGCTCAAACCATTTGACTTAAGCCTCAATCAAGACAAGCTTTCAAACAGACCGCTTCTGTTTTGGCATGGTGCTAAAGATCCTGTTGTACCATATCAACATGCATATCGCTTTTATGAAGGAGTAAAAGCGGGTTATAATGAAGCACATGAAAAAATTGATTTTATCCTCGATCAGAAGGCTGGGCATAAGGTAAGTAGAGAAGGTGTGCTTCGGACTGCGGAATGGTTCGAGAAACATTTACGACCAGCTGTGCAAAAAGCTTAAGCACACATGCTAAATCTGGTATGATTCTATTAAGGACATTGTGTAAAGTCTGAATCGGACATTTATTGCCGCAACCGACTATAAACCGATTATTACAAATCGGGGAGTATTATTCATAAAAGGAGTGATTGAAGTGGATCAAGATACAAAAGACATTATTTTTGGAGCTTTAGAGCAGGTCATTGACCCGGAGCTTGGAATAGATATCGTGAATTTAGGCTTGGTGTATGATGTGGATATGGATGATGCAGGACTAACGACAGTAACGATGACATTGACTGCCATGGGCTGTCCGCTAGCTGGAACGATTGTCGATCAAGTGAAACTAGTGCTGGAAGATATTCCAGAAGTTAAAGAAACAGACGTGAAGATTGTGTGGAGTCCGCCATGGTCTAGGGATCGCATGTCCAGATATGCCAAAATCGCGTTAGGAATTAAATAATTAACAGGTAATAGAATATTAAGCCAGTCCAAAAAACAGTGAACCATTGTTATGGAGCTACTTTTTATTGGTCTGGCTTTTTCTAATACGTCCGGTTAGGGGTGGGAAATTGAACCGTCATATAAAGGATTCATTAGACAGGCCGTTAAGGGATTTAAGAATTTCTGTCATTGATCGTTGCAACTTCCGCTGTCAGTATTGTATGCCGGCTGAAATTTTCCATGAAAATTTTCAGTTCCTTCCTAAAAGTGAGCTTTTATCTTATGAAGAAATCGTAAGGATTTCTAAAATATTTGCAAGCTTAGGGGTTAAAAAACTAAGATTGACAGGCGGGGAACCGTTGCTGCGAAAAAATCTTTCTACGCTCATTTCCGAACTTGTTTCAATTGAAGGAATAGAAGATATTGGATTGACTACGAATGGTGTGTTTTTGAAAAAACACGCGGCAGATTTAAAGGTAGCTGGATTACAGCGGGTAAATATCAGTTTAGACTGCCTCGATGATGAGCTTTTTAAGCAGATGAACGGAAGAAATATCGGGACAAAGCCGGTTATGGAGGGAATAGCTGCTGCAAAAGAAGCAGGGCTTGGTGTTAAGGTAAATATGGTTGTTAAAAAAGAAACCAATGAATCTCAAATCCTGCCGATGGCCCGTTTTTGCAAAGAAGAGGGTATTCAATTACGTTATATAGAATTCATGGATGTTGGGCATACAAATGGCTGGCAGTTGAAAAACGTCATAACGAAAAAAGAATTGCTCGAGATGCTGCAGGCTGAATTCGAGCTGGAACCGGTGGAAGAAGATTATTTTGGAGAAGTCGCGAAGCGCTTCCGCTATAAGGGGACGACTACCGAAGTAGGTTTCATAACATCCGTCTCTGAGTCTTTTTGTTCAAGCTGCACCCGTGCTCGTCTTTCTGCTAATGGCAGTTTATATACATGCCTATTTAATGGAAAAGGACATGACTTGAAGTCATTGCTTCGTTCAGAGATGTCAGATGAAGAATTGACTGACTTTATCATTTCACTTTGGAACCATAGAGACGACCGCTATTCAGATGAGCGGGCTGCCGGAACGAGAAAGAAACAGGAAAAAATAGAAATGTCATTTATTGGCGGCTAACTTTCAATGAGCTCAGAAGAACAATGATTTATTTAACTATGTGAAATTATTGTGATTGAAGAGTCTCTAGATAAGAAAATACGGGATGGCAACTATGCCATCCCGTATTTTCTTATGTATAGTTGGTAAGGCCATGAATGTCTGTCCTGATTTGGATTAATTTATCTCAAATGTATTTTTATACTAAATTTATACATTTTTATAATGCTATATCATAATAACTATCCATTTTTATTAAAGTAAAAATAAATCAAATGACCCAGTAAAGAAAGAGATGCAAGGACTTTAAAATGAATCTAATCCATTACATATATATTTAAGGTACTGGTCAGTATATGAAGTATTCTCTGCTAATTATGGAGGGCGGGGGGTTATTCGATAGTACAGATTTCTATTGGGCAATTTTCACAGTCAATTTCCTGCTTTAAATACTCAAGGTTAAGTATCTTAATGCGTCCTTTTTTAATAGAAACTACATTGTTTTTTCTTAATTGAGAGAGCATTCGATTGACTACTTCACGGGATGTGCCGCAAAAATTAGCAAGCTCTTGGTTTGTAAAGGGAAGAGTGATGACTATTCCGTCTTCAACTTCAGTACCATAGCTATTTGATAAGCGAATGAGAGTGGAGTAAAATGCGCCTTTCTTACCGTGCAGGAGCATATCGCGGAATTTAGCCTGATTTTTACGATTTTGAGCGGATAACCATGTCATCATTTCAACTGCAAGATGACTATCCGACGCGATTTTCTCTTCTAATAATTCTTTAGAAATAACCGCTACAACACCATCTTCTAACATTTTTGCATTCATCATATATTTAGGGTTCTGAGAAAAAAGGACAGTTTCTCCAACTAGGTCATTCTCTGAACAAATGCGCATTGTCAATTCTCGACCGTCTGGAACAACCTTACTCACTTCAACTTTGCCTTTTAAAATGTAATACAAATCACTAGCAAGGGTGTTCTCCTGAAAAAGGAAGCACCCTTTTTCTATACGTTTAACATGATGTCTATTATCAAAAAATGCATGCATTCGATTAGATAACGTAAATTCGTTCATTTATTACAACCGCCTTTCAGATACCGTTATAACTCAGTTACTACCTTATTTGATTTAAACGGAAAAAACACTAGTAGTCAACAACTTTGGATAAAACTAGAAGTTTGCGCGGTGGAACTTGTTTTTGAAATTTAAGTTTAGAATTTTATAAAAATACATTTGATTTTATTTTTATTCAGTCTTATAATAATAGAATCAAAGAATTGCAGGGACTTAAAATCTAGGAGTTGGTTTTTGTGAACGTATCAATAGTAGGCGCAACAGGGTATGGAGGAGTGGAATTGATAAGATTCCTGAATAATCATCCTCATTTGAAAATAAAATCACTGCATACGTCATCCCGATTTGGTCGAAGTTTATATGAAGAAAATGCACATTTAATGCATATGAAAGATAAATTAGAAGAAATTGACCCGGAAGCAATTGCAAAAAAATCTGATATTGTTTTTCTTGCTACTCCTTCGGGTGTTTCCTCACAGTTAATTTCGGAATTTTCCGACCTTAATATTAAAGTAATCGATTTGTCAGGGGATCTTAGGCTTCAAACTCCAGGTGAATATGAACACTGGTATAAAAAAACAGCCGCGCCTCAGCATATTATTGAAAAAGCTGTATACGGATTGGCTGAATGGAATGCAGAAGAAATTAGACAATCCACTATTATTGCGAATCCAGGATGTTACCCAACTGCTTCATTACTTGGTCTTGCTCCTTTATTCACTGAAGGATGGGCTACAGCCACAGATGTCATTATTGATGCTAAATCCGGAGTGTCCGGGGCAGGGAAATCACTTTCATCCGATACACATTACAGTGAAATGAATGAAAACTTTAAAATATATAAAGTGAATCAGCATCAACACATACCGGAAATCGAACAACAGCTTGGAAGGTGGTCATCAGATTTACAACCTATAACATTTAATACCCATCTTGTTCCTATGACTAGGGGTATCATGGCTACGATGTATATTAAGGTAAACAGGCAGACTTCAACAGCTGAACTAAGAGATTTGTATGAAACTGTTTATGAGGATCATCCATTTGTACGGGTACAGCCGCTTGATCGCTTCCCGTCTACGAAACAAGTGTATGGTTCAAACTTTTGTGATATAGGCGTCGCATATGATGAAAGAACAGGTAAGGTAACGATTGTTTCAGTTATTGATAATTTAGTAAAGGGTGCTGCAGGCCAGGCCATTCAAAATGCAAATATATTAATGGGGCTAGAGGAAACAGCAGGACTATGGAGCAGCCCACTATATCCGTAAAATTATTGGAGGTAAATAATGAATACACTACAGCCAGTTGAAGAAATCAAACAAATTAAAGAAGGAAACATCTTAATGCCTAAAGGGTTCAAAGCCTCAGGCGCTCATGCAGGGTTGCGCTACTCAAAAAAAGACATCGGCATTATTTATACAGAAACTGCAGCATCATCCGCTGCTGTTTATACACAAAATGTAGTTCAAGCGGCTCCAATCAATGTAACGAAGGATAGCATAGCAGTTACTGGAAAGCTTCATGGCATAGTAGTTAATAGTGCATGTGCGAATGCTTGTACTGGAGAGCAAGGGTTAAAGGATGCTATTGAAATGAGAAGGCTTGCTGCCCAAAAGTTCGGCTTGGAAGATCATTCATTTGCAGTTGCTTCGACTGGAGTTATTGGCGAATTTATGGAAATGGATAAAATTAAAAACGGCATAGATTTATTGGAGCCAACAGATACAGCTGAAGCTGCTGAAGACTTTGGTACTGCTATTTTAACAACGGATATAGTAACTAAAAGTTGCGGTTATGAAACAGTCATTGATGGTAAACGCGTGAAAATGGGCGGAGCGGCGAAAGGGTCAGGGATGATTCATCCGAACATGGCTACAATGCTCGGTTTCATTACAACGGATGCTGTCATTGAACCGAATGATTTACAGGAAGCATTATCTTCTATAACGAATGATACATTTAATCAAATAACTGTTGACGGTGATTGTTCGACGAATGACATGGTGCTGGTCCTAGCAAATGGAGCAGCAAGAAATGAACCTTTGACAAACACGCACCCAGAATGGTCTGTATTTTTGGAATTATTAAAACAGACTTCTGAAAATTTAGCTAAACAAATTGCGAAAGACGGAGAAGGCGCGACAAAATTAATTGAAGTGAATGTCCATGGCATGAATTCCAAACAAGATTCACAAATGATGGCGAAAACGATTGTTGGTTCAAATTTAGTGAAAACGGCAGCTTTTGGAGCGGATGCAAACTGGGGACGTATTATTGCTGCAATGGGTCGAAGCGGAGTAGGGTTCCAACCGGAACAAACAACGATTTCATTTGGTGAAATCATTGTACTGAAAGATGGCGAGCCTATACAGTTTTCTGAGGAAGATGCAAAGGCATACTTGGAAAATGAAAGTATTATCATTAATGTTTACTTGAAAGATGGTAATGAATCAGGAACGGCATGGGGCTGTGACTTAACCTATGATTATGTAAAAATAAACGGAAGTTATCGATCATAAGGGGTGTTGAAAAGAGTGAACATTTTAGTCATAAAGTGCGGCGGTAGTATTATTAACGAGTTATCAGAGTCGTTTTTTACAAGTGTTAAAGAGTTACAAAGCCGCGGTTACCAGATTGTCTTTGTTCATGGAGGCGGCCCTGATATCAATTCGATGCTTGAAAAATATGAAATTGAACCGGTCTTTGAAAATGGTTTAAGAAAAACGACCACTGAAGTATTGGAAGTTGTAGAACTGATGTTGGCAGGCAAATCTAATCGATGTCTCGTCCATAAATTGGAGGCACATGGTATTAAGGCTGTCGGTCTAAATGGTTCGGACGGCGGAATCCTGACTGGTGAGTATATTGATGAAAAGAAGCTAGGGGCTGTTGGTGAGATTCATCAAGTCGATACAGAATTACTTGGACTTCTATTTGAAAAAGGCTATTGCCCGGTATTGACACCGATTTCGACTACAGAAGATGGAAATAAGTTAAATGTGAATGCGGATATGGCTGCAGGTTCTGTAGCGAAGGCACTCTCGGCTGAAATGTGCTTATTTGTCACAGACGTTAAAGGGGTCTTAAAGAATCAGCAGATTATCGAAAAACTGACTGAAACGGAGACACAGGCTTTAATTACAGATGGCAGTATCTATGGCGGTATGATTCCGAAAGTTAACACAGCATTGTCGGTGTTGAATAAAGGAGTGGAGAAAGTGATGATTGTAAGCGGCAAGGATCACTTCTATGAAAACGGGCAATTTATCGGAACGAAATTTCTACAGGAAGAAGGGGTATTTTAATGAGTTCTTTATTTCCTACATATGCAAGGTGGAACATTGAACCGGAAACAGCGAATGGAATGAAACTTATCAGTACAACAGGTAAGGAGTATCTTGATTTTACATCGGGAATCGGAGTTTTAAACCTTGGCCATAGTCATGAAAAGGTGAAAAAGGCTGTTACGGAGCAACTTAATAAATACTGGCATGTATCGAATATGTTTCAAAGTTCTTTACAGGAACGGACAGCAAAAATGCTAGCAGATGCCTCAGGATTAGGTCAAGTTTTCTTTGCCAATAGCGGAGCTGAAGCAAATGAGGCAGCTATCAAACTTGCTCGTAAAGCTACAGGGAAAAGTAAAATTGTCACATGTCTGCAGTCATTCCACGGCCGTACATTTGCAACGATGGCAGCAACGGGACAGGAAAAAATCAAGATTGGTTTCGGGCCGATGCTAGCTTCGTTTGAATATGTGCCATTCAATGACAACGATGCTTTAGAAACTGCAGTAGATGAGGATACGGCAGCGGTAATGATCGAAGTAGTTCAAGGAGAGGGCGGCATTCATGTTGTTCAGCAATCGTATTTGGACGCAATTCAAGCTCAATGTAAAAAATACGGATCACTTCTTATTATCGATGAAATACAAACGGGAATTGGCCGTACAGGCAAACCATTTGCATTTCAGCATTTTAATATCCAACCAGATATCATTACTTCGGCCAAGGGGCTAGGAAATGGTTTACCTATCGGGGCGATGATTGGCAAAGAAATGTTGTCGGAATTCTTTAGTGCTGGAAGCCATGGATCCACTTTTGGCGGTAATCCGGTAAGTGTTGCAGCAGCAGAAGCTGTTTTAAAAGAAATTTTCCAATCGGGATTCTTAAAAGAAGTCGTGGAAAAAGCTGAATACCTTGAATGTGAATTGACAAAGGCATTAAAGGATTCAGAAGAAGTCAAAGAAATTCGTGGACTTGGGATGATGGTCGGGATCGAATGCAAACAAGATGTTCAGTCGTTTTTAATAGAGCTTCAAGAAGATGGCCTACTCGTATTAAGTGCAGGACCTAATGTTCTTCGTTTACTTCCACCTCTGACAGCGACTAAATCAGAGATCGATACTGCAATTAAGAAAATAAAAAAAGTATTAGCAATAAAACAAACAATCTAAATTTAGTGAATTTTTATAGAATAAAATGAATAATTATGCTATTCTATATATAAATATACGTCATCTACAGAGGTGAAGAACATGAAAAACTATCTACATTTAGAGAATGGTTCCGTCTTTGAAGGGGAACTGTTGACTAAATCAATTAAAAAAGCAATCACTGGAGAGATTGTCTTTTTTACAGGAATGACCGGATATCAAGAAGTATTGACAGATCCTTCATATAAGGACCAAATTGTCATTTTCACATATCCTTTAATCGGAAATTATGGAATTAATGAAATTGATTTCGAAAGTAAGAAGCCGCATGTTGCCGGTGTTATTGTATATGAAGGAAATATGAGCCATTCTCATTATCAAGCTAAATATTCCATTGGTGAATATTTAGACAAATGGAACATCCCTCTTTTGAGTCATGTGGATACGCGAGCGGTAGTTAAAAATATACGACAAGAAGGCTCCATGCAGGCAGCCATCACAGCAGAAACTGCATTCACATTCGAATCAAGTTTGAATGATCTAGAAGCGCACGTAGCCGCAGTTTCTACTAAAGAGATTGAAAGCTTCGGGAAAGGTTCTAAACATGTTGTAATGATGGATTTTGGTTATAAAAAATCCATATTAAATTCATTGCTTGAACAGGGGTGCCGAGTTTCAGTCGTTCCCTTTGATACTAAATTCGAACATATCAAGGACTTGAATCCGGATGGTATTTTGCTTTCAAATGGGCCTGGGGATCCAAAACAGCTTGAATATCTATTGGAAAATATTAAGAAAATCATTACGAATTTTCCTACAATGGGCATCTGCCTAGGTCATCAATTAACGGCCCTTGCTTTTGGGGGAAATACAAAAAAAATGCTGTTTGGACATCGCGGTGCGAATCAGCCCGTGGTCGATTTGAAAACGAAAAAGGTGTATATGAGTTCTCAAAATCATAGCTATGAAGTGGATGAGCCAAGCTTACAAGGAACATCACTTCAAGTTCGCTTCCGGAATGTGAATGATAGTACCGTTGAGGGACTTATGCATAAAGATTTACCGATATTTACGACTCAATACCACCCTGAAGCGAATCCAGGACCGATAGAAAGCTCACTATTGTTTAACGACTTTTTACAAATGATAAATGAATATAGCGGGAGAGAAAAAGCATATGCCTAAGGACAACACGATACAGACTATTTTAGTAATTGGTTCAGGGCCGATTGTAATAGGGCAGGCTGCTGAATTCGATTATGCAGGAACACAGGCCTGCCTCGCTTTAAAAGAGGAAGGATATAAAGTCATCCTAGTTAATAACAATCCGGCAACGATTATGACGGATGATATGAACGCGGATGCTGTCTATTTCGAACCTTTAACAGTAGATGTACTGGAAAAAATCATTGCTAAAGAAAAGCCGGATGGCCTGCTTGCTACATTAGGGGGGCAAACAGGATTGAATCTTGCTTATCAATTGGATGATGCAGGAGTGCTTGAAAAATATAATGTCAAACTATTAGGAACACCAATAGACTCCATCAAAAAAGGAGAAGATCGTGAACTGTTTCGTGAACTAATGTTTGAAATTGATGAACCTGTTCCTGACAGTACAATTGTCCATACTTTAGAAGAGGCACAAGCTTTCGCAGACAAAATTGGTTTCCCTATAATCGTTCGTCCTGCCTATACACTTGGAGGTACTGGCGGAGGGATTGCTGAGACCATGGATACATTCAAGGAACTTGTACGAGGCGGACTTCAAGAAAGCCCGATTACACAGTGCTTGATTGAAAGAAGCATAGCAGGGTATAAAGAAGTCGAATATGAGGTTATGCGCGATGGAAACAATACATGCATTACCATCTGTAATATGGAAAATATCGATCCTGTCGGTATTCATACAGGTGATTCCATTGTTGTAGCTCCATCTCAGACCTTATCTGATGATGAGTTTCAAATGTTACGTGCGGCCTCTATAAAAATTATCTCTGCTCTAGGTATCATTGGCGGCTGTAACATTCAATTTGCACTTGATCCGAATAGCAAACAGTACTATTTAATAGAAGTAAATCCACGTGTTAGCCGTTCATCGGCACTAGCATCCAAAGCAACCGGTTATCCGATTGCACGCATCGCTGCAAAACTTGCTATCGGCTATCATTTATCTGAACTTATCAATCCTGTAACGAAGAGTACTTATTCAAGCTTCGAACCTGCTCTTGATTATGTAGCAGTAAAATTCCCACGGTGGCCATTCGATAAATTCACGACTGCCCACCGCAAATTAGGAACTCAGATGAAGGCGACAGGCGAAGTTATGGCATTACACCGTAGCTTTGAAGGTGGAGTCCAAAAAGCTATCGATTCATTAGAATTAAAAACGAATGGACTGCAACTTTTATCATTAAAAGATAAAACTGTTCCAGAACTTTGGGAAAAGCTCGCTGAAAAATCTGACGAACGCATTTTTGTCATTTTTGAAATGCTTCGTAAAGGTGTGACAGTTGAAGAAATCCATAAAGCAACCATCATTGATTATTTCTTCCTTCAATCTTTTGCTTCGCTGATCGAGAAAGAAAATGAAATCACTGCTAAGACAATCGATTTGGTCACCAAAGAAGAACTGCAGCTGTACAAGGAAAAGGGCTTCTCTGACCGTTATCTTGCCTCCGTATGGAAAGTAAGTGAAATCGAAGTGAGAGCACACCGTAAATCACTAGGCATTACCGCCGTTTACAAAACGGTTGATACATGTGCAGCTGAATTTGAATCACATACGAATTATCATTATTCAACATATTTTGGAGAGAACGAACAGAAAAAAACAGATAAAAAGAAAGTATTGATGATTGGCAGTGGCCCAATCCGAATCGGACAGGGAATTGAATTCGATTACTGTTCCGTTCATGGTGTTTATGCACTTCAGGATGAAAATGTTGAAACGATCATGATTAATAATAACCCAGAAACGGTAAGTACGGATTTCGCAACAGCAGACCGTCTTTATTTCGAGCCATTAACCTTGGAATATGTACTGAATGTTATAGAAGCGGAAGGTATTGAGGATGTAATTGTCCAATTTGGGGGACAGACAGCCATAAATCTGGCAAAGGGACTGGAAGATTACGGAATTAATTTGTTGGGTACCTCATTTGATACGCTTGACCAACTAGAAGATCGTGATCGCTTTTATCAGCTTCTGCAAAAGCTGGAGATTCCACATGTGCCGGGTTCGATGGCCAATAGTGCAGAGCAATTAATTGAGTGTGCTGAGACGATTGGCTTCCCAGTTCTATTACGCCCATCCTATGTAATTGGTGGTCAGGGGATGGAAATTATCCGCTCGAAGAAAAGCTTACTGAATAGAATTGAAAATGGAACGGCACTTGTATTTCCTGTGTTAATCGATTCTTATATTCCAGGTAAAGAAGCGGAAATCGATTTGATTGCGGATGGCAAAGAGATTTATATTCCAATTATTGCTGAACATGTAGAAAAAGCAGGCGTCCATTCGGGAGATAGCATGGCATTACTACCAGCTCAATCCTTATCAGAGGATATCAAAAATAAAATGACTATTTTTGCACAAAAGTTAGTAGTAGAGCTTGGTTATAAAGGTCTTATGAACATCCAATTTGTGATTGAAGGCAATGACGTATATGTTTTGGAAGTAAACCCGCGTGCTAGCCGGACGATTCCAATCATCAGTAAAATCACTAATGTTTCTTTAGTACAGATTGCGACAAAAATATTGCTTGGGAAATACTCGTTGTCGAATGTGTTCGAAAAAACAGGGTTAATGGAAGAAATTCCGTATTCAGTCGTCAAATATCCAGTATTCTCAACGTTTGCACTAAGCGGGCTTGATTCAAAAGTAGGACCGGAAATGAAATCAACTGGTGAAGGCATCGCTATCGGAAAAACGATGACAGAAGCATTAACAAAAGTATTTCATGCTCAAAAGGCTAAACATACCTCAGGTGTGTATCAATCCGAATCAGTCCAATTAAGTGAAGAATTGCTTGTACTAATCAATGAAGCTGGGTTGACATTGATGGATTCCGATTTTGACAAATGGCTTAATGAAGGAAATGCAGCTGTTGTTTTAGCTTATGGAACTACAGAAGAAGATAAGAAGCTAAGGTTATTGGCTGCAAAATATCGACTTCTAGCATTTACAGAAGAAGAGACTTTTAAAGCCTATCTTCAATCGTTAGAAAATGCTGATCCAGGCGTTACCGCGCTGCAGGAATGGCTTGTAACATATTCGAAAGGAGTGTCACACGTATGAGTTCACTAACGGCACCGACACAAACGAAGATTTTAAACGGGAAAGATTTTTTGACCATGAAGGAGTCTACACCCACGGCCATTGCAGATCTGTTAAAGCTAGCGCAGACCATTAAAGCCAAATTACAAGCGGGCGAGGAATATACGCCTTTAAAAGGGAAAACGCTGGGGATGATTTTTGAAAAATCCTCCACCCGTACCCGCGTGTCTTTTGAAGTGGGCATGATGCAGCTTGGCGGGCACGCTTTGTTCTTAAGCGGTAATGATTTGCAAATCGGACGTGGAGAATCTATTTCCGATACGGCCAAAGTCCTTTCCGAATATATTGATGGCATCATGATTCGTACCTTCGAGCATGAAAAAATTATGGAATTGTCTGAAAATGCTTCTATTCCAGTCATCAATGGGCTAACAGATCTTGCCCATCCTTGCCAGGTGATGGCGGATTTCTTGACAATTATAGAGTTAAAAGGACAATTAAAAGGCTTGAAAATGAGCTACATCGGTGATGGTAACAATGTGGCACAATCATTGATGGTTGGCTGCGCAAAAATGGGCATGGATTTTTCTATTGGATGCCCGGATAACTATAAACCTGATGTAAATGTTGTCGCCTATGCTCAAAAAGTGGCAAAGGAAAATGGATGTGAAATTGTTGTGACGAGTTCAGCAGTTGAAGCTATTAAGGATGCAGATATCGTCTATTCTGATGTATGGACCTCTATGGGGCAGGAAATCGAAAATAGTATCCGTTTAGAGGCGTTTAAGGATTATCAAATCAATAGTGAACTTGTAAAGCATGCAAAGGATAATTATATATTTATGCATTGCTTGCCTGCACACAGAGAAGAAGAGGTAACCGCTGAAGTCATCGATGGACCGAATTCCGTCGTTTTCCACCAAGCTGGAAATCGTCTTCATGCTCAAAAGGCGGTTCTTGTGGATTTAATGTCTTAAAAAAAAGCGTCTACTCTATGAGCAGACGCTTTTTTTATACCAATACGATTTATTTCCCATGGACTAATTTCCTTTTTGCCCTGAATTTTTCAGACATGAAAGAAGTGAACCCGGTAATAATAAAATGGAAAGCATGTAAAGGGGTGAAATCTATGGGGCAAAATCGTCAATTTAAACCAGGTCAGAAGGCACCTAATAATGGGGCTTACGTAGAAATCGGTGAAACGGGTAGCACGGTATTAAATCCGAAAAAGGTAAAGCTAGAAGCAGGAGATACTTTTCCTGAAACTTCAAATCATAACAGGATATGGACCTATCAGCGAAAGCCATAATAAAATAAAAAGCAGGAAAAGGGACAATTCACTTCCTTTTCCTGCTTTTTTTATGGGAAATAACCTATCCTATTCTTCAGAATAACCGAAAATATTCGAGATTTCTAAAAAACTCTTTCTTAAATATTGGCTTAAGGGATCTTCATAATGATCCGGTATACTTTCAGTGAAGCCAACAGCAGTAATCGCTCCCAATAATTCTGCATTATAGTTAAAAATCGGAATGGACATGGAAGAAACAGAAGGTACTAAAGGCTCTTTTGCAAAAGCAATTTTGTATTTCTGTATCGCTTGATATTCCTTAGTTCCTACATTATTATCTTTTTCTATCCAGTCTGCCGTTATGGAAGAATCCTGGAATACAGTGAATACTTTGCCGGAAGAAGAAGATGGGGGAAGGCGCGTGCCTAGCTGGGCCCCAATATTTAAGTTTTGATTGGAATTCCATATTTTTGCTGTGATTGGTCCATCGTATGTCCAAACGGAAAATAACACCGTGCAGGAGGTATGATGGCTGATTTCTTGTAAATAAGGAGTAATTCGGCTTGTGACGTCCTCATTCCCAATGGCTGCCATACCATATTGAATCAGTTTGCTCCCGAGGGAATACATACCAGTTGTCTTATCGCGATATAGTAACTCGAGTTGGGTCAAAGTATTTAAATACTTATAAAGGTTACTTTTAGTTATTTCTGTAGATTCTTGAATATCAGAGAATCTTAAAGGGTTTCTTTGTGAAGCGAGTAAATCAATAATGCTCATCCCGATTTGCAAGGATTGAATCGTTGAACCAGATTTTACGATTTCCATATGACAATCTCCCTAATCTGTTTTAATTTAGGTCTAGTATATCAGAGTATGTAAAGTTTAAATGAAAATAAATAAAAAGTATGCTCCATAACGTCCGCATAAACACATCTGTTTACTATACTTCTAGTTTTCGATAAGTCTAGTCATATTTGTATTTGTTAAATTTGCTACTGAAAGCCTCATAATGATGTTGATAATATCATTTTCATAAAAATTTTTGCAATACTTTCTTGACAATTTTCCGAAAATTAAGTTATCATGTATATAAATAGTGAACTAAGTTATCTATAAGTGAAAAATTAAAAATTGATGCGAGGTTTAGTTACCATTTGTCCTCTAGTTTGTGAAAGGACATTCTTTTTATAAACAATGCCTTATTTCAGACAAAGACAGGTGCATCGATAAAACAACTAAAAGACAGCTTTTAAAAAATAATGATAAATAAAGGAGAATGAAAAATGAAATTAGTAACTTTTAGCCGTGAAGGATTTACACGTATTGGCGCAATTTATCCAAATAAAGAGATTGTAGACCTAAACTATGCTTATCAAGCACTTCTTGAAAGTGAAGGGAAACTTCGCAGTGAACAAATCGCTGAAGCTTATGTACCTTCAACTATGGAAGCATTTCTACAGGGTGGGAATGAAAGCCTTTCCATCGCAAGAAAAGCTGCGGATTATGCATTGAATAATCGCGATTCATTCAAACGTACTCTGGTACATGCTGTTGAAAACGTAAAGCTTGAGGCACCTGTCCAAAAGCCAGGGAAAATTATTTGTGTAGGACATAACTACCGTGAACACATTGCAGAAATGGGTCGCGAACTGCCTCCATTCCCGGTCGTGTTTGCCAAATTCGCTAATACAGTAATTGGACCTCAAGATGATATTCCGTTTTTCCCCATTTCAGAACAACTAGATTATGAAGCAGAATTTGCTTTTGTAGTGGGCCAACGGGCACGCAATGTTTCTCAAGATGATGCACTTGATTATGTAGCAGGTTATACAATTGCGAATGATGTCACTTATCGTGATATTCAACGCCGTACACTTGAATGGCTTCAAGGGAAAACAGTCGAAGGCAGTGCACCAATGGGACCTTGGCTAGTTACATCAGATGAGTTATCTGATCCTTCTGGATTAAATGTCCGCTTAACTGTAAATGGTGAAGAACGCCAAAAAACGAATACATCTAACTTCGTATTCGATGTGAAATATTTAGTTGAATTTTTATCGAACTTAATGACTCTTGAACCAGGTGACATCGTCCTAACTGGAACGCCGGGTGGAGTAGGAGTAGCCCGCGATCCACAAGTGTTCTTAAAAGATGGTGACGTTGTCAAAATCGAAATCGACAAAATCGGTTATCTCGAAAACCGTGTGAAACGTGCTGGGGAGGGAAAATAAGAATGGCTTATCAGTCAATCGGTACATCGATCCAATCTTTTCAACAATCAATCGATCACATTCTTGAGACAACAGCTAACCTTTCAGAGAAAACAATCCGTTTCAACCCGACAGAGGAAGAGTGGTCAATCATGCAAATCCTTTCTCATATAGCGGAAGCCATTCCTTACTGGCTAGGTGAAGTGGAAACGGTAGTAGCCACTCCGGGCTCAAAATGGGGACGTGGATTGCAAGATCCAGCTCGACTAGCAGCGGTTACTGATACGGAAAAACTATCAGTTGATGAAGTTTTAAAACAAGTGGATGAACTGAAATATAAAGTTGAGAGCGGCCTCGGGAAATTAGATGAAGAAACACTATCTAAAGAATCACCGCACCGGAACTTTGCCAAATTCGGTAACAAACCTGTTTCTTATATCGTAGATCATTTCATCGATGACCATGTTTCAGGGCACTATGACCAAATTAAGCGAAATCTTTCTAAAATTAAGTGATAAAAAATGAAAAAAGAAAGTAGGGAGTAATGTGGCTGAAAAATCAGATTACATGAACAGTGCAATTGTAAAAGATTTTACAAGGGATATTCAGCAGTACAATCTTGGACCCCTATGGGAAGCTATTCCCGCTCTAATGGATCATGAACCTAAACCACATGCCCATGCTTATTTGTGGAAAGAAGAGCTTCTGACAAAAAAGTTGATGGAAGCAGCTGAAATCTTCACACCTGATCGCGGCGGTGAGCGCAGAGCCATTTATTTTCAAAACCCTGGCCTAACTTATCGCCAGCCTTGGGGCTGGGCTTCAACAACCCAAACGCTTTATGCAGCGGTTCAACTATTGTTGCCAGGTGAAGTAGCTCCTTCTCATCGTCACTCTCAAAGCGCTCTTCGATTTATTACGAATGGTGAAGGTGCCTACACAATTGTTCAAGGAGAAAGAATCTTCATGGAAGAAGGAGATTTCTTAATCACACCTAAAAATCTTTGGCATGGACATGGTCATGTTGGAGATAAACCGATGATTTGGATGGACGCTCTTGATATCCCTACTATCTATTCTATTGGCGGTACTTTCTTTGAACCGTATCCAGACCGTATTGAAACGCCGAAACGTCCGGATAATTTTTCGGAACTTCGTTATCAAGGTGGAATGGTTCGTCCGGTATCCGATCGTTATTCACAAGTAGCTCCGCTTGCAAACTACAAGTGGAAAGGCACGAAAGCAGCGATTGAAGGGTTAATGAACTTTGAACCAGATCCATATGAAGGCTTTGCCGTTGAATATATCAACCCATCTAATGGACAAACGGCTAATCCAACGATGGGAGCTTGGATGCAGAAACTTCCAAAAGGTTTCCATTCTAAAGCACATCGCCATACTCATTCAACAATCTATCAAGTACACGAGGGTTCCGGCTATACGGTTATTAATGGAGTACGGTTTGAATGGTCTAAGGGTGACTACTTTGTAGTTCCAAACTGGGCTTGGCATGAGCACGTTGCAGAAGTAGATTCTTACTTATTCTCGGTAAACGATCTTCCAATAATGGAGCGATTTGATTTAGAACAACAACAGTCACTTGATACAAACAATGGTTTCCAAAAAGTTGAAAGTGAATTTAAGGCTGTTTTAGTATAAGAAAAATCAGGTTGGTACTTCCAGCCTGATTGTCATAAATATTACGATAATGCTGGTCGAATGAAAACGCTTACTGTGTTAGTGGTCTACAACTTTGGACTTATGACAACTTATTTTAGGGGGAATTGAATAATGAACACAGAAAAAAAACCATTCATTGTCATCGGTGGAGGAATAGGCGGGTTGGCAACGGCTCTAGGAATTGCGGAAACAAAACAGTATGTAAAGGTCTTGGAGCAAGCTCCTGAATTTGGTGAAATTGGAGCTGGAATTCAGCTTGCTGCGAATGCAACCAATGTTTTACAACGTTTAGGCGTTATGGATAAAATCAACGAAATTGCAGTTTTTCCAAAAAGATTAGTTTTGATGGATGCTTTTTCGGGCAAAGAGCTTTCCGCTTTAGATTTAGGTGACGTATATAAAGAAAGATATGGAGCACCTTATGTTGTGTTACATCGCTCTGATTTGCATCGAGTGTTAGCTGAAGCATGTGAAAGTAGCCCATATATCGAACTTGTAACGAACCAAACCATTATTGAAACGGTAGAAAATGAAGGTCAAGTTACTGTTACTTCTGCAAATGGAGATCAACATTTAGGAACGGCTGTTATTGGTGCGGATGGTTTATGGTCTAATGCCCGTAAATTATTCGTGGAAGATCAACCGGTATGCTCTCAATATGTTGCCTACAGAGGTGCGCTTCCAATGGAAGAGGTAACGAGTCACGGAGATTTAGATGATGTATATATGTGGATTGGACCGAATCTTCATCTTGTTCAATATCCGGTTAGAAGAGGAGAGCTTTACAATCAGGTAGTTGTTTTCAAAAGTTCTCAATACACCGAAGAAAATGAAAAAACAGATCAATGGGGTACCCCGGAAGAAATGGACCGTGTCTTTGCAGGAACTTGTGAGCTTGTTCAAAATGCGATTTCATTCATTCAGCGTCAACGTCGCTGGCCGATGTACGACCGTTTGCCAATTAATAACTGGACAAAAGGCAGGATCACACTTACGGGAGATGCTGCACATCCAATGCTTCAATACTTGGCACAAGGAGCTTGCCAAGCTTTAGAAGATGCGGCTTATTTGACTGATATGCTTCATAAGAATGGGAATAATGTGGAGCAGGCATTTTTGGAATATCAAGAAGAACGCATTCCACGTACAGCGAACGTTCAAACAAGTGCAAGAATGTGGGGAGAAATTATCCACAATACTACCGATGCGGGGATACTGCTTCGTGATACGATTCTATTAAATCGCACGGATAAGGATTTTAAATTTGTTGATGATTTCCACGGTTACAACAAAGCGTTTGTAAAAGCATAATAACCTGCATTTGCTTCATTCATCCAAAAGTTGTGGTTAGCATATTTTTTAAATCAATACTAGATTTTTGCCTTTCTTCCTTATGAAGAGAGGCTTTTACTGTTTATCCCTTAATAACCTTTGTATTTTTTATAACATTTCTTTACAAGGGAAAAATAAAAAGTATAATGAAACCATAAAGGTCAAAAATGGTCAAACGTTGTAAGAGTTCGTTCATGGAATTGATGAATGGGAGGTTTTAAGATGGATATTAATAAAATGACAGAGAGAACCCAACAGGCGTTTATTGGCGGGCAGGAACTAGCCAAGGATAGGGGAAATCCGGAACTGACGGAGCTTCATTTATTAAAAACCTTAATGGAACAGGACGAGAGTTTATTAATTAGAATTTTATCTGATTCCGATAAAACGGTCAGTCGTTTTGAAATAGAGCTAAATAAGGAACTTAATAAATTGCCGGAAGTGAGCGGCAGTGTTGCTCAGGTATATATGTCAGCTTCCCTACAACAGTTATTGACGGTTGCAGAAAAAGAAATGCAAGTGTGGGAGGACGAATATTTATCCGTCGAACACATCCTGTTGGCGTTGTTAAAGGAAAAAAAACCGAATATAAACAGGCTGTTTTCAACTTGTGGAATAGATTACGATAAAGCAAAACAAGTTATACACGATATAAGGGGGAATCAACGAGTGACTAGTCAAAATCCAGAAAGCACATATGAAGTCCTAAATAAATATGGCAGAGATCTCGTTGCTGAAGTTAAATCGGGGAAGGTTGATCCTGTCATCGGGCGTGATACGGAAATTCGCAATGTCATCCGGATTCTATCACGAAAGACTAAAAATAATCCAGTATTGATTGGGGAACCTGGGGTAGGTAAAACAGCGATTGTCGAAGGATTGGCGCAAAGGATTGTCAGGAAGGATGTCCCGGAAGGACTAAAAGACAAAACAGTTTTTTCACTTGATATGAGTGCTCTTGTTGCCGGGGCCAAATTCCGTGGTGAATTTGAGGAACGTTTAAAAGCTGTACTGAATGAAATTAAAAAGAGTGATGGTAAAATTCTTTTATTCATTGACGAATTGCATACAATTGTAGGAGCAGGCAGAACGGATGGCGCACTTGATGCAGGGAATATGTTAAAGCCGATGCTTGCGCGTGGTGAGCTGCACTGTATCGGTGCAACAACCCTGGATGAATATCGCCAGTATATTGAAAAGGATCCCGCTCTAGAACGCCGTTTTCAGCAAGTTCTCGTTCCCGAGCCAGATGTGGAAGATACTATTTCAATATTGCGCGGATTAAAGGAACGGTTTGAAATTCACCATGGCGTCAGGATACATGATCGGGCGATTGTTGCTGCCTCTGTCCTTTCCAACCGTTATATAACGGAGCGATTTTTACCAGATAAAGCGATTGACCTAGTGGATGAAGCTTGTGCGATGATCAGAATGGAAATTGATTCAATGCCTTCAGAGCTAGATGAAATTACAAGAAAGGTTATGCAGCTCGAAATTGAAGAAGCCGCCTTGAAGAATGAAGAGGATCCTCAAAGTAAAGCAAGGCTAGGTGTACTCCAAAAAGAACTTTCAGAACTTAAGGATCAAGCGAATAGCATGAAAGCAAAGTGGCAAATGGAGAAATCTGCGCTTCAAAAAGTACAGGACCAACGTGAAGAGCTCGAGAAGCTTCGTCATGAACTGGAACAGGCAGAGAATGACTATGACCTCAACAGGGCTGCTGAACTACGGCACGGAAGGATTCCACAGCTTCAAAAAGAATTGGACGCTATGGAAGATGAATTGGAAAAGGAAAAGCAGGAATCACGATTGCTTCGCCAAGAAGTGACGGAAGAGGAAATCGCATCGATTGTTGCGAGGTGGACGGGTATTCCGGTAAGCAAGCTGGTGGAAAGTGAAAGAGAGAAGCTGCTTCGTCTTTCGGAAATTCTTCACGAACGCGTAATAGGCCAAGGAGAAGCGGTGGAACTTGTATCTGATGCTGTTTTACGGGCTAGGGCAGGAATTAAGGATCCAAACAGACCGATTGGTTCGTTTATTTTCTTGGGACCGACCGGAGTGGGTAAAACTGAACTGGTCAAAGCGTTGGCAGAAACGTTATTCGATAGTGATGAACATATGATTCGAATCGATATGTCGGAATACATGGAGAAACATTCCGTTTCCCGACTAGTCGGTGCGCCTCCTGGATATGTTGGTTTTGAGGAGGGCGGACAACTAACCGAAGCTATTAGAAGAAACCCATACTCCGTCGTGCTACTGGACGAAATTGAAAAGGCACATCCGGAGGTCTTCAATATTTTGCTGCAAATGTTGGATGACGGACGTATAACAGACTCCCAAGGTAGAACTATTAACTGTAAAAATACGGTTATTATCATGACATCCAATATTGGCTCCCATTTCTTGTTGCAGTCCAACCGTAGCGATGGAGCCATTGAAGAAGAAATAAAGGATCAAGTGTTCAAAGAATTAAGAGGACATTTCCGCCCTGAATTTTTGAATCGAGTAGATGACATTGTGTTATTCAAACCGCTTACTCAACATGAAATCGTTGGAATTGTAGAGAAAATGGTTCAGCAATTACAAGTGCGGTTAACTGAACAAAATATAAATCTCCACGTCACCGAAGCGGCTAAGGAATTCATTGCCGAACAAGGGTATGATCCGGTATATGGGGCAAGACCGCTCAAGCGATTTATTCAAAAGCATTTGGAAACAAAAATCGCTCGCCGAATTATAGCGGGGACAGTTGAAAACGAAGAAGGAATCACGATTGATTATGTTCATAACGAATTAGTACTAATCTAAAGTTTATGAAATGTAGTTTAATCAAAAGCAAAGAACGGTATAACAAAAAGGACATCCCCAAAGGATGTCCTCTTTTGCTTCTTAATGTTGATGAGAGTCTTTTGTTGGCCCAGCAGGCATAACAGCAGGGATAATACATATTAGAATAGCCGCAGCGATTCCTAAAATTGTTCCCTGTGCAGCATCGTATGAAACTCCGATCATGGAAGAAACAACATATACAGTCATATGCACTAATAAGAATGTCCAAAAAATTGTCCAAGCATAACGCATCGAATTTCACCTCATTCCACTACATTCATTTTTATCTTACCATAATTAATATACAGTTAAAACGGCTTTTTCATAATAACCATTAAATAATTAAATACAGTATAACAAAGGTAATCTTTTCTGACAGATGGGTTGGGATTGAAAAGAAAAACGATAATATTTCGAGATCTTCACGAAATTATTCCACCTTGATTAATTTATGAAAAGAAAATAGGCGTCTCCCCTGACCTTTTCAATATTTCAACATAAATTAAGTAGTAGTAGTATTTGTAGGAATATTCCTTAAAGGAGTTTAAAAGATGGAACTGGAACAGCGAACTTTTCAAATTGATGACCAATGGAGTATCGTCTATTATCCGGAGCAGCCCAGTGGTTTTTCCGTAATGGTAATCGGAGACCGTAGTCATTTTGTCGAAAAAGACAGCAGCTTTTGGCTCCAGCATCCTGGCAGGTTACGAATATTGGAGTATTTAAAAGAATGCGGATACACACTATTTTCATCCAATTTCCACGGAGCCAGCTGGGGTAGTCCAAAAGCTCTTGATCTTTCCCTTAAACTATATATTCTCTTCATGAAAAAGGAAATAGTCAATCAAAGGTTTCATGTGTTGGCAGAGGGGACAGGCGCACTTCTCGCATTAAGGCTAATGAATGAACTAGGAAGTAAAATACGTTCTGTCGTTCTTATTGATCCGGTTTTTTCATTGAAAGCACAACTGGAAAAAGAAAAGGAAAATAAGTTTTTTTATAAAAAGTGGTTGACTGAGGTTTCGGCTGCTTATGAGATGAACCCAGCCGAATGTGAACAGCATATTCTGGATTCTGAAGATCCGTTAATTGCGGAGAATATCCCTGTAAAAGTAATTCAGGTTTTTGGAAGCTTGCGTAAAGAACAAGCCTCCTTTTATCGGCAAATCCAACTGGCTAGAAAGGCTGACTTGCAGCTAACTTATTTATTACCTGAAAAACGCTATAAAATACCTTATCAAATTCAGAAGTTTTTTAATGAGAATGAAGAGTCTTTATAAGAGTGGATATATTTTCACAATAGTTTGCATACGATACAGCATCTAAAAAAACTTGACGTGCCGGATGAAGCGAGCTTGATGGCATACGAGGAGGCTGTATTTATGCAAACATTCATTGTCATTGGCTCTTATCAATTTGTAGGTTTCTATGTGACCCAATATTTATTGAATCAGGGCGAAGAGGTAATCGGAATTGATTGGACAGATTCCCAAGCAAGTCAGTGTATTATAGAAGAAAAGGAACTTGAAATTGGTCGAAGTGCTAATTATATATATTTTCCGATAAATAAACTTAGATTATTAGATATTTCCCAGCAGGACACTGTTTTTATATCTTGTTACGATATTAGAAAAGGTAAAATAGGTAGAATCAATTGTCTTATAGACGATATCGTTTTCTTTCTTGAGAAATGCAAAAAAAATGGCTTAGATAAAACGCCAAATATTGTGATTCTCATGCCTGTTGAAGACGATGTGGAGGATTTTCAGTCAATAATAACCTCAATTGAAGGAATTGCTTCTGTTAAAATCATATTTTTACCGACGATTTATGGCCCCTGGCAACCAGAAAGCATGTGCTTTGAAGCCGGAATCAACCAACTTGAACAATCAGCTATCAAAGCTACGCTTGCTCGTGAATATACCGAGGATGCGCTCTTTATTACTGATTTTGTGAACGCTTTAGAAAGAGTTGCTACCTTATCAGATAGAAACATCCAGCTGTGCAGCAGTATAGATGATCACTGGAATAAATGTGCCAAGTTTATTTTTGGAGAAAGTATTGATTACTTATTTATTCAACCAGCAACTAAGATAATAAAAGGGACCGTCTTTGAGGTGCAAAGTAAAACGGGTCCAGAAGAAGGTGTTTCCTTACAAAGGAAACATAATAAACGATTAAACTTACTTAAAAAGTGGAGAATGCGTGATTAAAGAGAGCCTTTGGTTAAACTCTAGAAGCACTGTTAAAAAGGGTGCGAGTAATTCAAGAAACTAAAAACATGAATATCAAATCCTATTTTAGGTAAATGTATATGACAAGGCAGGTACAGTATCAATAGACATTAATTCTAGGAAAAATCCAAAACCTGTTAATTTGGCCTGTATCTTATATGCCTCATACTTTAATGAATGGAATAAAACTATCAGGAAATTCATTTTTTAATGTCTGTGCCTTTACGAAAGGGCTACGGGGAATTATGATAATAATGAGATATTCTTTAAGTGAAAAAATGATTATCTGGTAAATTATCAAGTAGATAAGGAGGCAACTAAAAATGAGTTCAGATAAAACACTTGAATTTATGGGAATCGCTATGAAATACTTCCCAGAGGCTAAAGCAAAGCTGGAGGCAAATGGAATTCCTTTTTCAATGGATATGGCAGAGCCGTTCATGGACCTGTTTAAAAAAGTTATGCAAGAAGCTTATGAGCTTGGAAAACAAGATGCTCAGCGTTAATTAAGCTTAGGCTGTCCAGTCATGCGGACAGCCATCATTTTTTTCAGTTAATCTTTGTTTAAGAACTTGGTAATCAATGGGTTCATTTTCTGAATGGTTGGTTTGTATTGGTCATATAATCCCATTAATGTTTCTACGCTCACCATCAATTGCATGTAGTCAACTTTTGATTCCTCCTTTTGGAGTTCAGGCTCCGCTTTTCTACCAAACATCAAATCCGAAAAATGATCATCTTGTGTACTTCGATTGTTGCGAGTGAAAATGTCCATAATAAATTCCTCCTTTTTTCTATAATGTATGTCTATAAAACACCTTGGCGTAGGCCCTTGTCCGATTCAAGAAACAGATTCTTTTATACTTTCAAACTGTTAGCTCTTGCAAGGAAGAGTTTTTTTATATAAAATTAGTACCAGGTAATAATAGATGATGATAATTATTTATTAAAATAAATAAGGGGATGGCAAAATGAACGCTGGAATATTAGGGCTTGGACGCTACTTACCCGAAAAAATCGTTACAAATGCGGATTTAGAGAAAATCATGGACACTTCTGACGAGTGGATTCGGACTAGAACAGGTATCGAGCAAAGAAGAATAGCCGATGATAATACAAATACTTCTGATATGGCTTATGGAGCGGCAAACGCTGCATTGATAAATGCAGACATCTCAGCGGACGAGATAGATTTAATTCTTGTAGCTACCGTGACACCTGATCAGTCGTTTCCTTCTATTGCTTGTATGATTCAGGAGAAATTAGGAGCAAATAAGGCGGCTGCTATGGATGTTAGTGCTGCATGTGCTGGCTTTATGTATGCGATGATTTCAGCACAGCAATTTATTCAGTCAGGTGCTTATAAGCATGTGTTAATTGTTGGTGTTGAAAAGCTTTCAAAAATAACCAATTGGGAAGACCGCAATACTGCTGTCCTATTTGGGGATGGAGCGGGTGCTGCTGTCCTTGGGCCTGTTGCAGAAGGAAAAGGGATTCTTTCCTTCGAATTAGGTGCAGATGGAACTGGTGGTAAGCATTTATTACAGGAAGGAGATTATATTTCCATGAACGGACGTGAAGTGTTTAAGTTTGCTGTCCGTCAGATGGGAGAATCTAGCCTGAATGTACTTGATAAAGCGGGATTGACAAAAGAAGATGTGGATTTACTTGTCCCTCATCAAGCCAATATTCGAATTATGGAAGCTTCGAGGGAACGTTTGGGACTGCCAGTTGAAAAAATGACAAAAACCGTTCATAAATATGGAAATACCTCTTCAGCATCGATTCCGATTGCTCTTGTAGAAGAAATGGAAGCGGGCAGGATTAAGGAAAATGACCTAATCGTCATGGTCGGTTTTGGAGGAGGACTCACTTGGGGAGCAATTGCTCTAAGGTGGGGGAAATAAAAATAGAAAACAAAAAAATCGTACGAGTTTTATAAAAGGAAGGAGCCATTTCTAATGACTAATCGCCGTGTTGTTGTAACAGGTATTGGAGCAATCTCTCCAGTTGGTAATGATGCAGAAACTGGATGGAAGAATATAATTGAGGGGAACTCAGGGATAGGGCCATTAACACGCTTGAATGCTGATGATTTCCCTGTAAAAGTGGCTGCTGAAATAAAAGACTTCGATATTGAGACATATATCAATCGTAAAGAAGCGCGTAAGATGGACCGTTTTACGCATTATGCCATTGCTGCATCAGTTATGGCATTAAATGATAGTAAGCTAGAAATAACAGATGAAAATGCCACACGTGTTGGTGTTTGGATCGGTTCAGGTATTGGTGGACTAGAGACGCTTGAAACACAACATGAAAACTTTTTAAATAGAGGCTATAAGCGTGTAAGTCCATTTTTCGTGCCAATGATGATTCCGGATATGGCTGCTGGCCAGGTTTCTATCTTACTAGGAGCTAAGGGAATCAATTCTTGTACGGTAACAGCTTGCGCAACTGGAACAAATTCAATTGGTGACGCGTTTAAAGCAATTCAACGTGGCGATGCCGATGTAATGATCACAGGTGGTGCCGAAGCGCCGATCACGAAAATGTCGGTTGCAGGCTTCTGTGCGAACACGGCTTTATCGACAAATCCTGATCCAAAAACGGCAAGCCGTCCTTTTGATGCAAACCGTGATGGGTTTGTAATCGGAGAAGGAGCTGGGGTAATTATTCTTGAAGATTTAGAACATGCATTAAACCGTGGAGCCAAGATTTATGCTGAAATAGCTGGATATGGATCGACTGGAGATGCTTTCCACATTACGGCTCCAGCGCCTGGTGGAGAAGGCGGAGCAAGAGCGATGAAGATTGCGATTGATGATGCAGGTTTGAAACCGGAAGACATCCAATATGTAAACGCCCATGGAACAAGTACGCCTTACAATGATAAATATGAAACGATGGCAGTCAAAGAAGTCTTTGGTGACCATGCATATAAACTTGCATTAAGCTCTACAAAGTCAATGACTGGACATATGTTAGGGGCAGCAGGTGGAGTCGAAGCAATTTTCACCATTCAGGCAATCAGAGACAGCATTTTGCCACCGACTATTAATATTGAAACACCGGATTCTGAGTGTGATTTGGACTATGTGCCAAATCAAGCAAGGAAAAGTGAAATTAATGCGGCCATCAGCAATTCACTTGGGTTTGGCGGACATAACGCAACTATTCTTTTCAAAAAATATCAATAATTAATGTTAAGAGCAAATCTTTAGAGATTTGCTCTTTTTTTGTTTGTGATGGTCCATGGATCGAAGCGGTTACCTTCATTGATAGAAAGCTTTGTTTCATTCTTAAACATGTATAGGGAAATAATATGTGTCACCCGCAATTATAAAATCATACGATAGTTAAAAGAGGCGGGGGTGTATGGGATGGGTGTTATTTCAACAAATGAATGGTTGAAGAAGGATTTCGACCGCCCGGTTCAGATGATGGACAGACTGAAAGATAAATTCAACAACAATATTAATGGAGATATGATTTATCGCCACTTACAAAAGCACGGCATGTATTCTCCAAATCAAAAAACGAAAAGTACATGGGGAAACTTAACAGAAAATAATGTTTGGGAAAAGACACAAAGCCTTTTTACTTCTTATAAGAAGTTATGGGAAGGGCCAGACGTTCCCATTTATATCTTTCCTCTTATGTCTTCAGGTATGTGGAAGCAATCTATTGAAACGAAATCAGGATTGGCCTTTGAAGATAAATTGTTTCTTTTTTATGACAATGGTATAGCGGAAAGGGAAATGGAGGCCCTTTTGATTCATGAATATCATCATGTTTGCCGATTACACCAATTGAAAAAAGAACAGAAAGATTATACACTTCTCGATACGATGATTATGGAAGGGCTCGCTGAAAGAACTGTTTGTAAATATTTAGGAACGAAATATTTAGCGAAATGGACAAAGTTATATCAGGAAGACAAACTCCGGGGATTTTGGAGTAAGCACTTAAAAGCAAAGCATACCATAAAGCGTACAGACCCGCTTCATGATGTTCTTCTGCTGGGGAAGAAGGGGTATCCGTATATGCTAGGATACTGTACAGGATACTATCTGGCGAAGAATGCTGAAAAACTCTCTGTAAAAAAATCATTCATTATCCAATCTGAAGAATTCTTAACAGAAAAGAACTAATTTATACGTTCTATTTTTCTTAATCTGTTTTCTAGAATAGGAATAAAATGTCTGGTTCCTGCCTATACTGATTGACAAACAGAAATTTGTTTAAGTGAGGGATGAATGATGTTATATCTTCATGATGTATGGGTTAATTGGTTTGAAGGAGAAGAAAACGGCTATAATATTTGTCATTTTCATGAATGGAGGAAGGATGATGGGATCGAGCTATTAGATCAAGTTCCTCTGTTGAAAGTCTCAGCAACACTCTTCCACTACATAGAAAATGACTTATCAGAATTACCTAAGCCATTGCTTAGCGATGTCTATCAAAAAGCGTATGCAAGGAAAAACCATGAACGAATTCAGCTTGACTATTGTTTTATCGTTACCGATGGAAATGGAATTCTAGCTGTAGATACAATAGGTTATCATATTCCGATTCGGAAAAGCAGAATAATTCCTCGGCAGGAACAAATTGTTTATGACATGATAGAAAACCATGATGAGATGGATTACACTTTTACTGAAAAACCTACATCTGAGAAAGAATATCATATTTTATCGCCGTCACCCTTATTTATGAATGGATTGACAAGAAAAGAAAGACAGCTAAAGCAGCTTCTATTCATGGCCATGGATCAATTATTTACAGCGAAAAACACTGCTGAAATCCGTTATTGGTATACAGAATGGGCTCCAGAAAAATATGAGAGCATTCAAGAAATGGATTTTCAAATAGCTTGGCTTGAGTTATATGAGGAAATGAAGGAAGGCTGGTCAGAGAAACACCTACAACTATGCGAAAACTTAGTAAAGGGGCAGCCATTTTTTGAAAAGCTTTGGCAAGTAGAGACAGGAGATAGTCCATCAATATTATAGGAGCATTTAACATTCTTAAAAAGAAAAGACGATCCGATTAGGATCGTCTTTTTCTTTTATCTTTTTCTGCCAAGCCCCATACCGTTATACATTTTTCTGATCATTTTATTCGCTTCAATGTTCGCTTTTTCTGCACCACGGTCAAGAATTTCATCCAATTCAGGAGAATCAATTAATTTGTAATAGCGCTCTTGGATTGGTAAGATTTCTCCAAGTACTACTTCAGCTAAATCACTCTTAAAGTCTCCGTAACCCTTTCCTACGTATAATTCTTCAATTTCGGGGTAGGTTTTCCCGCTAAAGATGGAGTAAATCGACATTAAGTTGGAAACCCCAGCTTTGTTTTCCTTATCATAACGGACAATACCCTCGGAATCGGTAACCGCGCTCTTGATGTTTTTTTCGATTTGCTTTGGATCATCCAATAGGGCAATCGTGGCCTTTTTGTTAGAATCTGATTTACTCATTTTCTTAGATGGTTCTTGAAGCGACATTATACGCGCCCCTGCCGTCGGAAGGCTGATTTCCGGAATCTTGAAAATCTCGTTGTACTTATTATTGAATCGTTCAGCTAAATCACGTGTTAATTCAAGATGCTGTCTTTGATCTTCGCCGACAGGAACAACATCTGTACTATAAAGAAGAATATCGGCAGCCATCAGCGGAGGATAGGTCAGTAGTGCTGAAGAAACCCCTTCTTTACCGGCTGATTTGTCTTTAAATTGAGTCATACGCTCAAGTTCGCCAATATAAGAGATACTTTGTAATATCCAGCCTGCTTGAGCATGCGCAGGTACCTCTGATTGAATAAAGATTGTATTCTTTTCCGGATCGAGGCCAATAGCCAAATATAAAGCGGCTAATGTTTTAATGTTTTTTCTTAATTTAAGACGATCTTGTGGAACTGTAATTGCATGCTGGTCAACGATACAAAAGAAACAATCATATTCATTTTGTAAGTTAACAAATTGTTTCATTGCTCCGATATAATTCCCTAAAGTAACGGAACCGGATGGCTGAATGCCGGAGAAAATCCTTTTCAACTGCTAGTCACTCCTCTAAATACGTTTATTAAGTAAATGGATATTCGCTCTTCATTATTGTAAAGGATAAATAGAAAATGAAGCCACTTTTTTGAAAGTAACTGGCGCCTTATTAAGATAGGAAAGCGCTCATTTATATCTCGTGGAGGGGCCGTTTTGAAGTGATCACTTCGTGTATCGACGTCATTCCAGAAATACGAATTGTCCACTATAAATGTATTTTAGCATTTATTCATATTAAATGTATAATCGAAACAGCATAAAGACTATTATCGAGCCCATGAAAGGAAATTTTATTTCCTTCTATAACCATTCTGAATTATATAAGACGATTTCAAGAATGTGAGATTGTTTTTTATTTTTCAATGTGTAGACGATTTTGGGGAAGGATACAAGGTAATACGTTTCTAACAAAATTATCGTGTATGACAACGTAATTCAAAGGTACACATAGATTTTATTACCTTTTTTGAGACTAAAACCCAAAGTTTTTTTATTTATTAACTAGATATAGGAGTAAAGTTCAATCGTTGTGGTATTAAAGAAAGGGGTCTGTTGTAATTGTAAAATAAAATTGAAGACTGATGGCGAATGAGGTGGAGAAATGAAACCAATGACTAAATGGTTGATGACAGGGATGTGTATGTTCCTGATTCAGCAGCCTGTTCATGCAGAAAGTATGAACGAGACTAGATATGTAGCACTTGAAAGTAAAGAACTACCTGAGAGGGCCCCGCGTTTTGTATTTAATTCGGGTTTGAAGTTTGACTATCCGGATGCTGTGCGCGGAATTTATGTGACTGGACCTGCAGCGGGCGGCAACAAATTCAACGAACTTATTAAATATGTAGATGAAACCGATTTGAATGCGATGGTCATTGATATTAAGGATGACTGGGGAAACGTTACGTATAAGTCAGAAGATCCTGATTCTCCTTATGCTGGGATTGGTAAAGACCATATAAAAGATCCTAAGGAAATGCTGAGGAAAATGGAGGATAAACAGATTTATCCGATTGCCAGGGTAGTTGTGTTCAAAGATACCCTTCTCGCAAAAGAGAAGCCGGAATGGTCATTTTTAGATGAAAAAAAGGTATGGGAAAATGGTCGTGGAGAATCTTTCGTTAACCCATTCATGAAAGAGGTATGGGATTATAATGTTGGAATAGCTATTGAAGCGGCAAAGATGGGATTCAAAGAAATTCAGTTCGACTATGTCCGTTTTCCGGAAGGGTTTGAAAAAAAAGAAGACGAATTGAAATATAATATGGGTGACTATGATGAAGCAAAAATTAGTCATACTGCAAAAAGGGTACAGGCAGTAACGGATTTCGTCAGTTATGCGAAGAAACAACTAGAACCATACGGAGTGGATGTATCAGTGGATATTTTTGGCTATGCCGCTACGTTACCGGAAGCTCCAGGAATTGGCCAAAATTTCACCAAAATATCTGAAAATGTTGATGTTATTTCCTCGATGATATATCCAAGTCATTGGACATCTTATTTCGGTATCGAGAAACCTGATTTGGAGCCTTATGACCTCGTTAAGGAATATGCAAAATTGGAGAATAGGAAGCTGAAAGAACTGGAAGCACCACCGACTTCTAGACCTTGGCTTCAAGATTTTACAGCTTCTTATTTAGGGGCGGGGAATTATCAAAAGTATGGTAAGGAAGAAGTGGAAGCCCAAATTAAAGCTTTAAATGATAATGGAATTGATGAATATTTATTATGGAATGCAGCGAATCGGTATACCAAAGGGGTAGATTATACGCCGTGAAAAATGGATGACCGTTAGGGAATGGCTTTCGGTCATCCAATTTCTGTAGGAATTACCGTTTCTTATTTCCACCAACTTGATTCCATCCTGACTGAATTCGCTTTGATTGATCGAAAATATGAGAGTGACGTTTACCGCCAAACCATTTTTCGCCGATCCCATTCGTCACTACGCCATTCACGGCTGTAATGCCAATTACGCAAACCGCGACCAAAATCAGGTCTGTAAAATAACTAATCATCCTAACCCTCCTAATATTTTCAAGTTATTTAAGTTCTATTGTAGTGGATAAGAAAAATTGTGGAAAGTAAAAAGTAGTAAAAGAGGAGATTAAATTATGAATTGGTATGAAAAGTTAAATCAGTATTTTCCAATTGAAGAAATGAAGTCAAAAGAGCATATAGAAATTCTTTTAACGGATAAGCAGGAAATTTACAAAAAAGATGAAGGTCCTGACCATGTTTTATTATATGTGGAAGGGGATGAGTTTATTTTCATTGATTACCTATTTGTTTCCAAGAAATCAAGGGGGCAGGGGTTAGGAAGAAAACTGATTCAAAAGTTGCAAAAAAGGCAAAAAACAATATTACTTGAAGTTGAGCCTGTGCAAGAACATGATGATGATACATTAAAACGACTACGGTTTTATAAAAGGGAAGGGTTCAAGCATGCTTCTTCTATATCATATAGCAGGAAATCGCTTGCTACCAAGGAGAATACACCGATGGAAATCTTATATTGGCCATCTGATTCATCTATAGAAGACGAAGAGGTATTTAATTTCATGAAAGAGATTTACTCTGAAATTCATACCTATAAGGACAATCACCTTTATGGAAAGTCTTATCAAAATGTAGAGGATGTACTGAGTATAAGTATGGGGCATGAAACGGATATATTTGAAGAGATAAGCATGAATAACTAGAGCCGGTATATTACCGGCTCTACAGTCTTTTTTTGTTTTAAAATTTTGACCGTTGATTTCCACTCCAGGCACTCGCTTTCCGCGGGCGGTCTGGGAGCCTCCTCGGCGCCATTGCGCCTGCGGGGTCTCCCTTGGACGCGCTTTTCCCGCAGCAGTCTCGTACCTTCCGTTCCAATCAACTTTGTTTTAACATTTAGATAGAACTCCTTTTGTCTACAAACTGAGAGCCGGTAAAATTACCGGCTCTTTTCTTATGTATTTTTTGCTGGGCTACCGAATAAGAATTAACTTCTTGAATATTTACAAATCTCACCCCATTCTGATTCTTTTGATTTACCTTTTTTTTATGTTTATGGTTATATGTGCTAAAAGAATGGTTTTTTGAAAGAAAGGAGGATTTTGTTCTTCATTAAAGAAAATATATTAAAATGAACTTGTTTATTGACAAGGAATGGGGGTAAATAAAAGTAACGAACTAATTAAAAAAATATGAGGGTTAAGATGAGAGTTAAATGAGAATGGTAGCTAGGTATTTTCAATTAGAAAAAGTGGATTAAAATGTATTACATAAAAAAATGAATTAGCTATAGTACAGGCTAAACAAGAAGTTTTAAAGGATTTTTTCAATTTTGAAAAAGGGTATTCATTTTAAATAAATTAGTGTATAATTAACATTATGAAATACTTATTTAAAATTATTTCAAATTAGAGTGGTACTTATGAATACTAATAGTAGATTTCCCCTCATAGATCACCGATTCTATATTTAGGGAGTGTGAGTAAACATGGTAACATTATATACATCGCCTAGTTGTACTTCATGCAGAAAAGCAAAAGCATGGTTAGAGGAACACGAAATTGGATATAAAGAGAGAAACATTTTTTCAGAACCGCTCACGATTGATGAGATTAAAGAGATTCTGCGTATGACTGAAGATGGTACGGATGAAATCATCTCAACAAGATCAAAAACTTTCCAAAAATTAAACGTAAATTTGGAGAGCCTGCCTCTTCAAGAATTATATAAATTGATTAAGGAAAATCCAGGACTGTTAAGACGTCCAATTATCCTTGATGAGAAAAGGCTTCAAGTTGGATATAACGAAGATGAGATTAGACGCTTTTTACCACGTAAAGTTCGTACGTTCCAGTTACGAGAAGCACAACGTATGGTCAATTAATAAGGTTTTCAAGCTCTGCCGAGAATTGTGCAGAGCTTTTTCTTTATACATAACTGAATTCCCACTTAAATTTCACCTTTTAATCTGGATTTTAGGAAAATGCACCTTTTTGATATTAGCATTCGATTTGGCTACACTTGGTCACCTTTAAAGATAAAAGGTGAATGTAACTCACGATGTTATGTATATAATAGAGCATTAACTAAAATTAAAGGAAGTTCCGATATAGTTGCATGCGGATGAATTTTTTTATAGAATGTATGGAATATTAGGCAAACAATTGTTTTTTAGAAAAGTAATGTTTTTTATTTCCCTTCTTAAAGGTTTTGTCATAAAATGATGTAAAATAGTCTGTTTTAATGACTAACATGATTTACAGTATTCACTTACGGGTAAAGAGCTTTTAAGAGCAATTTTCGCTTGGGGGTTATTATCCCTTCAAAATGAGAAAGGAAGGGAGAGGGGAATCATGGAAATCGAACGCATTAATGACGATACAGTTAAATTTTATATTTCCTATATAGATATTGAGGAAAGAGGCTTTGATCGCGAAGAGATTTGGTACAGTCGTGAAAGAAGTGAGGAGCTTTTTTGGGAAATGATGGATGAAGTGCATCAAGAAGAGGAATTCATGATTGAAGGACCTTTATGGATTCAAGTTCAAGCTCTTGAAAAAGGCTTGGAAGTTTTGGTCACAAAAGCCCAACTTGCCAAAGATGGTCAGAAACTCGAGCTGCCTCTTTCAGAAGATAAATTAAAGGATTTGAATGTATCAGAGAAGATGGATACACTTCTTGACCAACATTTTCATGATAAGGATGAAGAAAGCGGTATTACCTTTGAAGATGGAATGATTGAATTCATCACAATATTCGAGGATTTCGAAGATGTTATTTCTTTAAGCAAGCGTCATGGCTTGGATAGCTGGACAACGAAACTTTATGTTTATCAAAATAAATATTACCTCTATATCGAATTTTCCGAGGCCGAAATTGACGAGGAAGAAATTGATAATATTTTAAGTCTTTTATTGGAATACAGTCAGGAGTCACCGATAACCGTACACATGCTAGACGAATACGGTAAAATAGTGATAGAAAATGATGTATTCGCAACGGTTGATAAATATTTCGTATAACTAATAACTGTGGAGCCGATTTCAGTAGAAATCGGTTTTTTTCGCCCTAGAATGAATGTTTTTATCTTAGACAGGAAGGTCTTATTAGAGTGTGCCTGTGTTTGTTAATTGGAGGTAGTCTAGGTGAAGAATAAAGTCGGCATTAGTCTGCTTATTCTCTTGTTGGGTAGCACGTGGTATTTTCTATTAAAGGAGATCAATGGAGGGCTCTTCGGTTATTTCAGTCTGATATTGACTCTTTTCTTGGTGATTATTGGATTTATCATCTTCCTCGAAAATCGGGATCCCGCCCATACCATAGCGTGGCTTGTTGTATTTGGTGCTTTCCCAATTATCGGTTTCATGTTTTATTTTTTGTTTGGACGTAATTTCCGGAAAGAACGGATATTTCGTAAGAAATATTTTTTAGATAAGCAAAGTTTCGTAAAAGTAGACAGCGAAGCAGAACTTAATTATCGGAAATTTAAGGAGATGGGGGAGCACCCCCAGAAGTTATTTTCTCTTGCACAAAGGCTTGGGAATAGTCCCATCTCATTTACAACTGAAACTCGAATTTTAACAAATGGAGAGGAAACATTTTCTAATATCATCCAGGAATTAAAAAAAGCCAAACATCATATCCATTTAGAATATTATATTGTTAGGGATGACCATATTGGTGGTGTTCTAAAGGATGTATTGATACAAAAAGTAAGAGAAGGGGTAAAGGTTCGTTTTATATATGATGCGGTTGGCTCTTGGAAGTTAGCCAGATCCTATATTTATGAGCTGAGGAATGTAGGGGTCGAAATTGTTGCCTTTGGCCCGCTGCGTCTCCCTCTATTAAATAATAAATTCAACTTTCGTAACCATCGTAAAATAATTGTGATAGATGGGTCTGTTGGTTTTATGGGGGGACTCAATATAGGTGATGAATATTTGGGACGTAATCCGAATTTTGGATTTTGGCGTGATACGCATCTTATGGTGAAGGGAGAAGCAGTAAGGTCGTTACAGCTCATTTTTTTACAGGACTGGTATTACAGTACCGACCATAGCTTTTTATCTGATGAATATCTCCAAACCAGCCTGCCGCTTCATCATGAACATGGTGGTGTACAAATGATTGCAGGTGGTCCGGATAGTGAGTGGACAATCATTAAGAGCATTTTTTTTAAGATGATTACATCTGCAGAAAAGTCTGTATGGATTGCATCTCCTTACTTCGTTCCTGATGACGATATTTTTCAGGCATTAAAGGTTGCTGCTTTGAGTGGTTTGGATGTCAGGCTGCTCGTTCCGAAGAATCCTGATAAGCGTATTGTATTCCATGCTTCCAGAACGTACTTTCCAGAAATGCTTGCGGCTGGAGTCCGGATTTTTCAATATAATGAAGGGTTCATGCATAGTAAAATTGTCATCGTTGATCATCAACTGGCTTCAATTGGGACAACCAATATGGATATGAGGAGTTTTCACTTGAATTTTGAGGTCAATGCCTTTCTCTACCGGACGGAAAGTACACAACACCTGGTGAATGACTTTTTGGAAGATATAAAGGTTTCACAAGAAGTGAATCTAGATGAATTCACCAAACGGAATATGGGGTTAAAAATACTGGAGTCCACTTGCAGATTACTTTCACCACTTCTTTAAGTGCTTGCACCTTTTAATGCCAATCAGGCATTTTTTTTTTGCTTAAATTTAAAAGGAATCCTATGTGATAATAGCGAATGGATATAAATTAAAGAGGTGACGTATGATAACTGCGATAAAAAAGGATGGGACTTGGATTACCCTTCCTGAAAAAATGACAGCAAATTTGCTTGCTGAATTGAGAATGTCAACAGATTATTACTGTCCGTGCTGCAAAGCAGAAATGACAATCAAGGCTGGAATGATTAAAATCCCCCATTTTGCCCACAAAAATAATTCTTCGTGCCGCGCTTCGTCGGAACCGGAATCCGCTTATCATTTAATGGGGAAAAGAAAATTGTTTCATTGGTTTTTATCACACCACTATCAAGCTGATCTAGAAGCCTACCTTCCTGAAATAAGGAAAAGGGCAGATATCTTAGTAGCGATAGGAGGTATACGCTATGCAGTAGAGTTCCAATGTTCCGTTATTTCCGAGACTGAATTCATAGAACGAACAAACGCCTATCAAAGTGTCGGTATCAAACCAATTTGGATCCTAGCAGCTAAACACTTGAAAAGAAGGAATCTGCATGAATTCAGTTTATCAGGCTTTCATTGGTTGTTTGTTACTGGCAGCTACAATCACCCGTTTCTTTGGATGTATTGTCCAGAAACTAACCAATTATCAGCTTTAAAAAACCTCACCCCTTTTTCCCCTAGAAACGTGTTTGCCGAATTAACTACTGCTTCATTAGTGATACTTCCACCTAGTCAGATATCGCCTCGAAACTGCTTCAGCTTTCCTTTTCTACCTGCTTGGAGAAGTAAACGAAAAAACTGGTGCCTTAACCGTGTGAAAACTGCACGGAGAAGTGATTCATTTTTCCAGGGACTCTATTCACATCATATTTCGCCTGCGACGATTCCTATTGAAATAGGGGTGCCGGTTAGAGGAATGCTTTTGATCGAAACACCGCCGATTGAATGGCAAGCTTGGCTTTACATGGATGTGTTTCAAAAGAAAAGGCCTGGGGAAAAGATTATTATGAATGATGTTATCTATTTTTTTAAGAAGCGGGCAAAAAACGGGGGAATAAAGTTCAGATCATTGCCCTTGCTTAAGGAAATAGACATAGAGTATCCTGTTAGGCAATATATTCAGCTTTTAGAGCAAATGGGTTTAATATCAGAGTTGGAAGAAGGGGTTTTTAAAATTGTAAATCATTTCTCCCTTCCTTCGACTAGTGATGAAAGTCAAGTGATGGAAAGAATTTTTTATAATGAGCATAAGTTGATGATAGAAAAGGGGAATATCCATAATAATGAGTGATACCAGCGCGATTTACCTTGAATTCAGATGAAAGGGCAGGATTATTTTTGTTAATGGAGAAATAGTAAGAAGAAGGATTTTTATACTTTAAGAAAGCGTGATTGTTGTATATAGTAAATACAACGTTCAATCCGGTTTAAGGAAAGGGTTAGCTAACTGGAAAGTTTTCTATAGAATGGAGAGGAAATTATTATGACACAAGAAACAAAAGTAAATACATTGCCCTCAAGAAGTGAAATTGCAGCTGAAGATACTTGGAGGTTGGAAGATATCTTCGCGACTGAAGAAGACTGGGAAGCTGCCTTCAAAGCTGTAAAAGAAGACCTTAAGAAAGCGGATGCGCACAAAGGAACATTAGGTGAAAGCGCTGAAAAGTTATTTAGAGCCCTGCAATTCCAAGATGAAGTATTTGAGAAGCTAGGGAAAGTTTATTCTTATTCACATATGCGCAATGATCAAGATACAACCAATCCTTTTTATCAAGGAATGGAAGACCGTGCAAAAGCTTTATACGCCCAGGCAGCAGCGGCATTTTCTTATATGGTTCCTGAACTATTGAGTATTGACGAAAGCAAAGTGGCTGGATTTTTAGAAGAAAAAGAAGAATTGAATTTATATAAACATTCATTGGAGGAAATTAGTCTTCAGAGGCCTCATATCTTGTCTGCTGAGCAGGAAGCTTTATTGGCACAAGCATCAGAAGTACTCGATGCATCAGGTAATACTTTCGGCATGCTTAACAATGCAGATTTGAAATTCCCGACCATCAAGGATGAAGAGGGGAATGAAGTGGAAATAACTCACGGAAGGTACATTCGTTTCCTTGAAAGTGAAGATCGTCGTGTACGTGAGGATGCATTTAAAGGGGTATATAGTAAGTATGGAGAGTTTCGCAATACATTTGCTTCAACCTTGTCAGGTGAAGTGAAGAATCATAATTTCAATGCGACAGTTCGAAAATATGATTCGGCACGCCATGCGGCTTTAAGTAACAATAACATTCCGGAGACCGTATACGATAATCTCGTTAAAACGGTCAATGACAATTTGCCGTTACTGCACCGTTATCTTGAATTACGTAAAAAAGTATTAGAATTAGATGAACTTCATATGTATGATTTATTCACTCCGCTTGTAAAAGAAGTGAAAATGGAAGTGACATATGAGGAAGCGAAAGATTATGTCCTTAAAGGCCTTGCTCCACTTGGGGAAGACTATTTAAATGTTTTAAAAGAAGGATTTGAAAATCGTTGGGTTGATGTGCATGAGAACAAAGGGAAACGAAGCGGTGCCTATTCCTCTGGTACATACGGGACGAATCCTTATATTTTAATGAACTGGCAGAATAACGTGAATAACTTATTCACTCTCGTTCATGAGTTTGGGCATTCGGTCCATAGCTTTTATACACGTAAATATCAGCCATACCCATACGGAAATTACTCTATTTTTGTAGCAGAAGTTGCATCGACATGTAACGAAAATCTATTGAATGATTATTTATTAAATACAATCGAGGATGAAAAGAAACGCATCTATTTATTAAATCATTATTTAGAAGGCTTCCGTGGTACGCTGTTCCGTCAAACGATGTTTGCTGAGTTTGAACATACAATTCATTTGAAAGCTCAAAATGGAGAGGCATTAACAGCAGATATGCTGACGAAGGAATATTATGAACTAAACAAGAAATACTTTGGAGAGAATGTAGCCATTGATGAGGAAATCGGTCTGGAATGGGCTCGAATTCCACATTTCTACTATAATTACTACGTTTATCAATATGCGACTGGTATAAGTGCAGCTACAGCCTTAAGCAAGCAAATTCTAGAAGAAGGAGAACCAGCTGTCAAAAGGTATTTGGAGTTCTTAAAATCAGGAAGCTCCGATTATCCAATTGAGGTTCTCAAAAAGGCTGGCGTCGATATGACAAAAGCAGAGCCAGTGCAAGAAGCCATGAATGTATTTGAAGAAAAATTAAATGAGTTGGAAGAACTTTTGGCTAAATAAGAATCGGAAAAAGGACCCGCAAAGATGCGGGTCCTTTTCAGCTTACGTTATAATCCTCTAAAACGATTTCTTTGATTTAAACTGTGAAGAATAATGAAAAAAACAAAAAATAAAATAGGGGAGGTGAAATACAGAGGAATGAGATTCATGATACCGAGTAGCTGGACGAACAGCGACCCTATTAAGAGAATTAGTAAAATAGTGCCTTTCAATTTGGCCACCTCCAACCTGATAGAAGTAGAAAATCTGAAGCCTCCTTATAAGATTTTATGTTTTAGAATAGGCAGTATTCTAAGAATATGACAATAATGTGAAATGACGCACAAAGTGCTTGCGTTAGATAAGTATTATCTGATATAGTACAGATATAGAAGTTATCACATCCAAACATATACCCCTTTGTTTGATCGTCGTGAAATTTCTCCCATCCCCTTTGTTCGTATAAATAGATGAAAACTCGGCAAATTTCGCGATTTGCCGGGTTTTTTTTCATTAGAAAATATATAATTCATACTTTCAGTGATAAATATAGTGAAAAATGCAGGTATTTAAGGGAATTCACTTCTGTAAATTGGTTTTGAGCTCTGTGAATACGTTTGCAAAAAATATTATGTTTTATTAATAAAAAAATATACAAATAAATAAAAAATAAGAAGAAGGGTGGTGTGAATATATTGTGAAATTTTTCACAATATATTCACACCACCTTTAATTATAAAATGAATTTTTAACACTTATTTTGAAAAAGGCTCCAAATCAAGGGTTTATTGATTATATTAATAAGGAACTGCAAATACAGAAAAAATATTTTATGTACAAATTGTGAAATGTTACACAATGTAGTTGAAATATAGGTGAGTTATCTGTTATATTATTTATTGTGAAGTGAATCACAAACAAACTTATACCCCTTTGTTTGATCGTGAAAAGTTTCTCCCATCCCCTTATTTCTTATAAAAAAACCATGCAAAGAATGATTTGCATGGTTTTTCCCTTTTTATAATTAAATAAGAAGCAGTCATTCTAATGACTGCTTCTCTGTATATCTCCAAAATGTACCGTATTTAGCTGGGATTTTTTCAGCAACTTGTTTTAAAACAAGTTTCTTCATTTCTAACTCGACGTTATTTTTATTCATATTGTAAACCGTTTCGATTTCTTTAGTAGCAACTAGTTTAAAACAACTTAAAAATTCTTCGAGCGATGGCGGTTCAGCAGGGGCAGGAAGACCATTCAGCATGTCTTCCAAAATTTGAACATATACCTCGTAAGAATAGACACCCGAAACTTTTATTCCTTCTTCTTCAATATTTTGATTAAAAAAGACAAGGGAGGGTATTTCTGTTACTTCCATTTCACTTGTGATTTTTAAGTCACATTGAAAGCCCTTTGCTGCACTGGAAGAATTGATATCATGTAGAAATTCCTCAACATCTAATCCTACGGTTTTGGCGCAATCGGTCAGGACTTCTATATTAGAGATATCCCTTTTTCCAATGAATACATGCTCTTGAAGCTGTCTTAAAAAGCGAATCGCTAATTTTCTGCCCTGTAATTCGGCTGCTTTAATGGCAATGGAAGCTGAATATGGAGAAGAGATTGGGTTTTCTAACCAAAGGCTTCCGTCACAGGACATTCCCGAGCGGCTGGCAGTCTTTTCCCAAACTTGAGCAAGGTTTTCGTAATTTTTATTTTTCCCCATATTAAGAGAATCGATTTTACCGCTTAAAACATGGCGTAAGCTGAATAATTGGCCATATTCTATCTGTAATTTTCTTATAATTGGTTCTAAGCCCCAGCACTCGGGACAAAGTGGATCAACAAAAACATAAATTTCAATTGGCTTTTTTCCTATATCATAACAATGCTGTGTCTTTATCCAATCGGAAATATTGAAAACTGGTTTATGTGCGCTCAACTGTCTTCTCCTTTCCCGTCCATACCGGATGTATTGATCATATGTTGTGCCGTCAAATAGAGGCGGTGATAGAAAAACTCCCGTATTTCACCCTCAAGGCCTACTTCGTCCATAGCTTGATACATGCAGGAAAGCCATGCTTTCGCACGTTCTGGTGTTATTTCAAAAGGTATATGTCGAGCCCGCAACATAGGATGACCGTGTTCTTCAGTATATAAAGAGGGTCCACCTAAATATTGAGTCATAAATTGTTTTTGTTTACGGACCGTTTCTGTTAAGTCGTCAGGGAAAATCGGCTGCAAATCCGGGTGTTGACTAACGTTGGAGTAAAACACATCAATTAACTTGTGTAATTGCCCTTCTCCAATTAATTCATATGGTGTAGGGTTCCCTTGCATCATGCTGATTACTCCTTTTAAAAGAAAGATGGTTGATATTTATTCATATTTTAACAATGACGTACTCATAAAACAATTATATAGCTTGAAGAAAGTTTTACATCTGTATTATGACAAGGGAAAATAAATAAAAAAAACCGCTTTTTTGGCGGTTTTTAAATCTGTGTGAGGTGTAAATATAGCTATATCTTTCCACTAAAAAAAGCCGACCCAATTTAAATTAAGGGCCAGCTTTTTTTAGCTGGAGAATGTGGTGAAAACTTTTTGAACATAGTTTTGTGTTTCTTTAAAAGGTGGAATGCCGTTATATTTATCTACATTACCTGGTCCGGCATTATAAGCAGCAAGGGCAACTTGGATATCTCCGTTATAACGAGTTAGCATTTGGCTCAAATATTTACTCCCACCCATAATGTTTTGTTCTGGATCTGTGATATCATCCACACCTAGGCTACGGGCAGTTGCGGGCATTAACTGCATAAGGCCTGCAGCACCTGCATAGCTAGTAGCTTTAGGATTAAAGTTCGATTCTTGTTTAATAACTGATTTAATTAGTTTTTCTGGGAGATTATATAAAGTGGCCGCCTGGCTGATAATGTCATCATAATTTGTAACAGTTTCGCTAGCTTTATGGCTAGTATTGGCGGTTTTTAACGGATTTATAGATGTCAGGTTGGTGGATTGAAGAATGGATTTTGCTTCAGTTTCCACATTAGACAGCAAGGATCCCAATGACTGCGATGTACCTTTTAAAGTATCACTCGAAACCAGTTCCGACAGCATGTCCTGGAAAATGGATTGAGATGAATTAGCATTTGTGATGTCGCCAGTTGTAAATTTCTGGATGGACAGCAGTTCAATAAATGTCTTGAAATCTTGGATTTTCAAACGCTCCACCTCCGAATTTGGGTTTTGTTAGGATTAGTCCTGGAATTTGGCCATATAAAACCTCTTAACTTTATTTTCGGTTTTTCTTACCGGAATTTGAAGGGTTTCTAGGAGAGTAAGGAAAATCTTTTTTCCAGTTTCAGCATCTGTTACTTCGTATTCAAGCTCAAAGTCTTCCTGATTTACATACGAACTGTGGTCTAAAACAAGAATCCCTCCTTGGTATGGAAATTCAAAACGGTCTGTCTGTAGGGTCCCAAAGCAAGTAAACTCATTAGGATTGAGCCCGCTTTCGAGAATTAGATGCTTGATTGGCCCTTCAGGAAAAGTATTATGGTTTAGAAATAAATAAGCGGTTTCCTTAGTTATATCTTGATTCGTTTCTAATAGTCCTTCTGTTGCCGGTTGTTTTAAAGTTAGCTCGTATCGTTCATTTTTTTCCCTGATTCGAAGTGCAGAGTTTTGATTTTTTAAATTGAATTTCAAAGTATCAAAATAATGATTTTGCTGAGATTTAAAGTTCGAGGTGCAGATTTGAAAATAATCAATTAGTTGACTAAACTCCTTTTCATTTAAAAGGTTTTTAAATTCAATTTCAATATGCTGGCTCATGTGTTTCCTTCCTTTCTGCCTGTTATCTTAGATTAATCATATAAGAACCATTCCTGCTGTCAAATTGAATACAATAATTTTTAGTTATTGTACTTGAATATTTAGGAATCAATTGCCGGATATGATAAAATATAAACGTTAAGCATGATGAAGTGGATTACAGTATATAGAGAAATTATACATATTATTATTTCTGGACGATTTTAAAAGATCCATGTGTAAAGGCAGTTAGCTATAGAGCTGCCGGATTAGAGAGAAGAATCGAAGCGTCCTGCCCATACCAGAGTTGAACAGGCGCTTTTTCGATAGATATAGGTGGTGTGGCAATGGAGAGTTGGGACGATTTCTTGGCGCCTTATAAACAGGCTGTTGAAGAATTGAAGGTTAAGTTAAAGGGATTAAGGAAACAGTTTGAAAGAGAGAATATTCACTCGCCTATCGAATTTGTAACAGGCAGAGTAAAGCCGATTGTCAGCATTTTGGATAAGGCGAGTCAGAAGGATATTCCTATTGATAAATTAGGCACTGAAATACAAGATATCGCAGGCCTTCGGATGATGTGTCAGTTCGTGGATGATATCGAACAGGTTGTAGAGCTTTTACGCGGTCGCAATGACTTCGAAATAGTCGAAGAGAGGAATTATATTTCTCATAAAAAAGCAAGCGGCTACCGTTCTTATCATGTTGTCATACGCTATCCGGTTCAGACAATTCATGGCGAGAAAAATATTCTTGCTGAGATTCAGATTAGAACTTTAGCGATGAATTTTTGGGCGACGATTGAACACTCGTTAAATTATAAATATAAAGGTATTTTTCCCGAAGCTATTCAAATACGGTTGAAACGAGCGACAGAAGCGACGATTTCTGCTGGATGCAGAAATGTCGCAAATACGTACGGAAATTCAAGAAGCACAGCGTCTTTTTTCAAGAAAAAAAGATTCTTAAAAACGATAATAGTGAAATAAGAAGAAATCTAAAATAGTAAGGTGGGATTATATGAAATTTGCGATTACGTCAAAAGGAGATGCGAAATCTAATACTTTAATGCAAAGGATGAGAACGTATCTTCAGGACTTTCATTTGGAATATGACGAAGATCAGCCGGATATTGTAATTTCGGTCGGTGGTGATGGTACATTGTTATATGCTTTTCATCGTTATAAGAACCGCTTAGATAAGACAGCCTTCGTTGGAGTACATACAGGTCATCTTGGGTTTTATGCAGATTGGACCCCGGATGAAATTGAAAAATTGGTGATAGCATTAGCAAAAACACCATTTCAAATTGTTGAATATCCGCTACTTGAAACGATTGTCCGATATCAGCATGGAGGACGTGAAGCAAGATTTTTGGCATTAAATGAATCTACAGTCAAAAGTGTTGAAGGAACCCTTGTCATGGATGTGGAAATACGTGGCCAGCACTTTGAGACGTTCCGTGGTGATGGTTTATGTATTGCGACACCGTCAGGAAGCACAGCTTATAATAAAGCGCTTGGGGGAGCGATTGTCCATCCTTCGATTGATGCAATCCAGATTACCGAATTGGCATCCATTAATAACCGGGTGTTTAGGACGGTCGGATCACCACTTCTGCTGCCGGCTCATCATACATGTATGTTCCGGCCCGTCAATGCCGTCAATTTTCAAATCACGATTGATCATTTAACCCTGCTTCAGGAAGATGTAAAATCGATTCAATGCCGTGTTGCTGATGAAAAGATTCGTTTCGCTAGATTCCGCCCATTTCCATTCTGGAAAAGAGTTCATGATTCATTTATTGCTAACTAAGGAGCTCAGATCACTACATGTCAAATCAAAACTTTTCTTTAACTTGGTCGGTTTCTGAAGAGGATTCTGGCTCTTTACTGCGGGAATTTCTCAGCAAATACGATATCTCAAAACGAGCATTAACGGATATTAAGTTTAAAGGTGGTTTAATCAAGGTGAACGGCTTAGAAGTGACAGTGAGGGAGCGGATTAATACTGGTGACAGCGTCACAGTCATATTTCCTCCGGAACAGGCAAGTGAGGGCCTTCTGCCGGAACCCATCCCACTTCTTGTCAGGTACGAAGATGAATTTGTATTGGTAGTTGTCAAGCCTCCTTCTATGAACACCATTCCATCTCGTGAGCATCCCAATGGCAGTCTTGCGAATGGGTTGGCAGGGTATTATAAGAAGATGGGAATCCATGCAACGATTCATATTGTTACAAGACTTGACCGTGATACATCGGGTTTGGTTTTAATTGCCAAACATCGACATATCCATCATCTTTTAAGTGAGCAACAAAAATCTGGACAAGTTAAACGGCGATACCAAGCAATTGCTGAAGGACTTGTTAACGGACCAAAAGGAATGATAGAGGCGCCAATCGGACGGAAATCGACCAGCATTATTGAAAGGGAAGTTCGGGAGGATGGTCGCTATGCCTGTACTCTTTTTGAGGTATTAGCCCAAACTGAAACCTATACATTTCTTAATTTGGAGCTCCTAACTGGGAGGACACACCAAATCAGGGTGCATATGGCTCATATTGGACACCCGCTTGCTGGGGATGATTTATATGGAGGACACAGGGAAATGATCGCCCGTCAGGCCCTGCATTGTTTCGAATTAAAATTTCTTCATCCTTTTACCAAGAAGGTGATGTTGTTTCAAGAAAAATTACCGCAGGATATGATACATTTGCTTGATGGGAATTAATGGTTGAGAGGTCATTGCATTTGTAATGAAGGTAAAACGTCAAAAATAAGAATATAATTTAAATCTGTCGTCACAAAAGAACTCACCAAAATGGCGAGTTTTTTTTGGTTAATCAAAAGAAGTCCTGAACTTCTCTGCTATATAAGGCATTGTTGAAGGCACATCTTGAAGATCCATTTCAGGATAACGGACAGCAGTTAGTTTTCCACCGAAGACACACCCGGTATCAATGTTGTATGTATGATTGACTTGTCTTGCCTCCGGAACCGGTGTATGCCCATACACAATCCAGGCTTTCTCTTTGTAGTACTGGGCCCAGTCCTTTCTGACCGGCGAGCCGTCTGGATGCTTGGTGCCATTGATATCTCCGTAAAGGACAAAAGTTTTTACTTTACTTCCATATTGACCGATATAATCGGCCCGAATACCAGCATGCGCAATAATTAAACGGCCCTCATCGATGAGTTGATAGAGTGGGGATCGTTCATACAAATCGATGAATTTTTTTCGGATTTTCTTCTGCTCCCGAACGTTTAAGGATTGATATTCAGCTACTGTAGTCTCTAAACCATGAGATACTTGCACTTTATTGCCTGAAAAATAACGATACAGTTTATTGCAATGATTACCTGGAGCATATAGCGCAATATTTTGGTTAATGACTAATTCATAGACCACTTCAATTACACGGAGAGAATTTGGGCCGCGATCGGTTAAATCCCCTACAAAGCCAAGAATTCTTCCCGAGGGATGGACAGGTATGCCGCTTTCCCAGGTATATCCCATTTTTTCTGTCAGCTGCCTAAATTCGGTGAAACATCCATGGATGTCCCCAATGATATCAATGTTCATTTGTCACACCCTTTGTTTGTTTTGTATATGTTTATGGTATTAGTATAGTATTATTTAAAAAAATAAAATATAAACGAGGAAATTAAAAAATAAGTTTATTGGAGGTGTTTAGTTATGGAAGAGTTGAGGGAACTGGAAAGAAATCAAATGAATAATGAACTATTGCTTGACGCACTTAAAACAGAAAACCTAGATCAGTTCCGCACGGAGTTCCTAGAAATGCATCCATACGATCAGGCTCAATTTTATACAAGCTTGTCGGATGAATTTAGGTCAGTTGTGTACAAATATTTATCTCCGGAAGAAATGGCTGGTCTATTTGAAAACATTGAAATAGATGAAGACGATTACGAAAGCCTCCTCGCTGAAATGAATCCTTCTTACGTAGCTGATATGCTATCCCATATGTATGCGGATGATGCTGCAGACGTGTTGAATGAGATAAATGATGAGCAGGCCGTTAGCTACTTGACGATCATGGATGATGAAGCAGCTAGTGAAATCCAGGAGCTTCTAAACTATGAGGAATCTACAGCAGGAAGCATAATGACGACAGAGTTCATTGCTATTGAGGCGAACGAAACGGCTCGCTCAGCGATGCAGATTTTGAAACGGGAAGCACCGCAAGCAGAAACGATTTATTATGTATTTGTTACAGACCAAGATAAGAAACTGCTTGGTGTGTTATCGCTCCGGACCTTGATTATCGCTGATGAAGAGGCTTTAATTAGTGATTTAATGGATGACAGGGTAGTATCCGTTCCTGTAACAGAAGATCAAGAAGAGGTGGCCCGTAAAATAAGGGATTATAATTTCCTCGCTGTACCGGTCGTAGATTTTCAAAACCATTTGTTAGGGATCATTACAGTTGATGATATCATCGATGTCATGGACGAAGAAGCATCCGATGATTATTCTAAATTAGCGGGTATATCAGATCTTGACCACGTCGATAAGAGTCCATTTTCAGCTGCAAAAAAACGGCTGCCATGGCTGGTCATTCTCTTGTTTTTAGGTTTGTTGACTGCGAGTCTGATTGGTCGATTTGAAGAGACACTAAGCCAAAAAGCCATTCTTGCTGTTTTTATTCCATTGATTGGTGGCATGGCTGGAAATACAGGAACACAAGCACTGGCAGTAGCGGTTAGAGGAATTGCAACAGGGGAATTAGAACAGGAAAGCAAGTGGAAACTGGTCCTTCGAGAGGCTGGAACTGGCCTTATTATTGGTCTAACATGCGGAATTGCCATCATTTTTATCGTCTTTTTTTGGCAAGATGATTTTATGCTTGGATTATTAGTCGGTATTTCGATTTTCATTACTCTAATCGTTGCCACACTTGCAGGTTCACTTGTCCCGCTCCTCATGCATAAAATGAAGATTGATCCAGCGGTAGCTTCCGGTCCTTTCATTACAACCATCAACGACCTTATTAGTATACTGATTTACTTCGGATTGGCAACATTATTCATGGGGTATTTACTGTAAGCGAAAAGGTTAACCACTCGCTAACAGGATTTCAAAATGTTTAATGCAAGCAGTAGATTAGAAAACGGTGTTTTTCTCACCATAAATTTGTTATACTGTCATTAGTAGCAGGTACTAATAACTTGTATCAAAATAGGAGGTCACATACGATGACTTTTTCATTAGAGGGAAAAACGTTTGTCATAATGGGTGTTGCCAATAAAAGAAGTATTGCTTGGGGAGTGGCCCGTTCCTTACACAAAGCAGGTGCCAAGTTGATATTTACTTATGGGAAAGAACGTACAGAAAAGAGCGTCAGGGAGCTATCTTCCACTTTGGAAGGTGAGCCTGCAATCATATTGCAATGTGATGTAACAAAGGACGAAAGCATTGAAAAATGTTTTGCGACGATCAAGGAAGAAGCAGGTATCATTCATGGTGTAGCACACAGTATCGCATTTGCAAATAAGGAAGAGCTGGACGGTGATTTTGTTAACACGAGCCGTGAGGGTTTCTTGCTTGCTCATAATATTAGTTCGTTCTCTTTAACAGCTGTAGCTAAAGCAGCGAAAGAAATTATGACAGAAGGCGGCAGTATTGTCACAATGACGTACCTTGGCGGTGAACGAGTTATGCCAAACTATAATGTAATGGGAGTGGCTAAGGCGTCACTTGAAGCCAATGTACGTTACTTGTCGAGTGACCTTGGTAAGGATAACATTCGTGTGAATGCAATTTCTGCTGGTCCAATACGTACATTATCTGCAAAAGGAGTACGTGATTTTAATACAATCTTGAAGAAGATTGAAGAAGAAGCACCGCTCCGTCGTACGACGACACCTGAAGAAGTGGGAGATACGGCTGTGTTTTTACTCAGTGACATGTCCCGCGGGATTACTGGTGAAAATATTCATGTGGATTCCGGTTACCATATAATCGGATGATAGAAGGGGACCAATCAAGGTCCCCTTTTTATTGATTTTCAATTCCTTTATCCTTCTGTCCATCAAAGATTGGTGTTAATCTTTGTTTTCCGGTATCTTGAATTTCTACATCAATCTGGATAGACCTGAGTGTGTCTTCTTCTAATGGAATTCTCCCTTTGATTTCAATTTTCTTCCAAGCTTTATTATCCTTGCGGTAGAGTGTTTCAGAAAGCCTGAGGAGGTCGATCTCCCTTTTTTGTGTATATTGATACGTTTTATTTATTTCCTTTTTGATAGAGCGCATTATTTCTTTTTCATATTGTTTACGTGTTATATCCATTATCATCATTTCAACACTAGCTTTAAGTTTCATTTTTACATCAAAACGAACTGTTCCATTTTTCTCTACAACAGGAATTATTTTAGTCTTTTTATCGTAAATAACAACAAATGCGTCATTTTTAGTTTCTGGGAAAATGGTTAAGTTGTCCCGAACGAAATCTTTATTGAACCATCTTCCTCCATTCATCACCTTCTTAGGTAGAATTGTTTTTATTTTATTTTCTGAAATGATAGCTACCCTTTCTATTAATAAATCCTGCTTCTTTTCATTCTGACCGGTCCATTGCTCTGTGATTTTTAGTTGTGGAATCGCCACTTGATGAGCAGGTTCATCAAGTTCAATAATGAGTTCTCTTAAATTAATAGGTGGGATAAAAGAGCTTTGCTTATAGTTACCATCTGGATCGCTTAATTTTGAAAAGGCCATGGAAACATTTTCGATAGGAGAAATGAGCATTGCATCTTTAAGTGGGTCTTTAGCCATAAAAAAGTAAATCCGGTAGCGTGTTTCGCGGTAGCGGTCCAAAAAATCAGCAATATACTTGAGGCCGCCTACTTTCATGGCTTCTTCCGAAAAAATTACAAAAGAGAGATGACCCCAATAAATACGGCGATCGGTCGTATGATACAAATTAAATATGGCTTCGTCCAATGTGTTTCCGGTAGCGCGCCCAACATCTGCTTGGCTAAGTGAACTGAGGTCTCCTCTTGCTTCCGATCTTGCTAACCCTTTCACGTTGATAATTTGAAGGTAAACAATGACCTTCCCGTCTTTGTAATCGATTCCTAAACCGTTTGCATAAACGAGACGTTCAGGTTCATTTGAATCCCAGCAGCCTGAAAGTATAGAAACGCACAACAGTAGGAGGAGTGTATTTTTCATTTTTTTCATTTTTGTCCATCATCGCCTTTCCTCGTAGGATCTTTTGAAGAAAAGATAGATGGGCGTTTTTTATCCAAAGAGGGAGGTATCTGAAAAAGAGTTTTTACAATATTGGACAAGCTTAAGTTGGCGGTCACTTCCATGTAAGGAACACCTAATATTCGGATATTACATACATACACACATAGAAATAGAGCTACCAGCATAAATGCAAAAAGTCCTAAAAAAGAAGCAGAAATAATAGCTAGGAGCCTTATTAAGCTGATGACGCCATTGATGGATTGATTGACCAATGTGTAAGTAGCGACCGCTGAACCAGCAATGACTACGAGCATGGCGGGACTTGTCAAACCGGAACGAATTGCTGCATCTCCAATGATTAAAGCACCCAATACACTTAATGTTGGCCCGACTGAAGTAGGTAATCGCATGCCTGCTTCTTTGAATATTTCAAACACGATGACCATGGTAATCGCTTCCAATGAAGTGGGAAGTGGCAATCCCCTTCTTGATTCGACTACAGTAGCAAGCAGAATCAGTGGAATTTGGTCTTGATGAAAGGTGGTTAAAGCAACCCAAAATCCTGGCAAAAGCGCAGCGACAAAAATGCCAAATAATCGAAGAGCTCTTTCAAAGGAAGCATAGATAGACGTGTATTCATGATCTTCCGATGTTTTTAACACAATAAATAGGTTGATGGGTGTGATCATTGTGTAGGCAACGCCATCAATTAGAATTAATAGTCGGCCTTTTAAAAGGCATTGCACTGCAAAATCAGGCTTACCAGAATAGTCATGCCTTGGAAAGAGAAAAGAGGGCTGCTCTTCAATTAACTCCATAAATTGATTGCCCCCATATATCCCATCTATATCAATTGCTTCAATCCTTTTAGCTACAGTTTGAACCATTTCAGAGTCAGAGATATCATCCATATATAACAGGGCAACTTTAGTCAATGTTCGCCTGCCCACTTCGAAGTATTTTACACTTAAGGAATTTGTTCGCATTCGCTTTCGAATTAAAGCGACATTAATGGATAAATCTTCAATGAAATTATCCCTCGGCCCTTTTATCGTTACTTCTGTAGTTGTTTCCTCAGGACTACGCTGGGGTCGATTTGCAATGTTTACAGAAACCAAATAGTCGTATCCTTCAAAGTGAATCAATAATTTCCCAGAATAGATATCTGCGAACAACTCTTCCTTTGTGTTTATATCAGCAAGTTGAGGAAGATAAAGAGAGTCCTTTATGTCATTAATAGTTAATGTTCCTTTTGGATGTTTGCGGAAAAATAAAGTTAGCCTTTCAAATACAAGATTATTTAACAATTCAGTATCGACAAGCCCTTCACATCCAATTAATGTGACTTTTATCGGAGACTCATCACGATATAAACTGCTTTGGAAAAATACGTCTCCTGAACTATGAAAAATTTCTTTTAAATCGTATTCGTCTTTTATTACGAGCTTCTCTGATTTTTCAATTTTACTATTCGGTTTGGATGGTTGCTTTTTCATTTTTTTGAACACCGGATGAGGACCTCCTTTTTCTACGATTACTGAAGAAAACAAAAATACTTAAAAGTATGGAAACCGCTAAAAAGAACCAGAATGTAATCGGCATAATAAATGTTTTAATAATGTCATATAAAATGACATCACTGAAGCTAAATGAATTGGAAACGATAAGAATAGCTGAATAGATAATGAGCAATTTCGTTTTGTTTCGCTTGTTTTTTATAGATAGCACTTCAAGTGATAAAAACAGGAAAAAGGATACCCTTATGAAGGCACCAGTTAACCATTGGTAAATCGACAAGAAGTCAAGATGCTCAATGAATCTTCCCAAGGTGACTAATCCCCATTGCTCAAAGGCAGGGTACTTTTGTCTTGAAGCTTCGATTGGACCGAATTCAGTAATGGAGCCAATAAGGGGCCCAAGGATAAGCCAGGTAAGGATAAAGGTATTTATAACAAATACTTTAAATTTTATTTTCCCATGAACTTTTTGTTGCAAACAGAGAAACACGATCAATTCAATAAGCCCAGACAAAGGATAAATAATACCTGCAAAAACAGGAGACCAGCCATGTTCAAGAATTGGTTGCAAAAGTGAATAATTTTTAAATTGAATATTTGTGATTGCTACAAAAAAACCTAACAAGATTACCGCCGATAATACGAACGTATTGACAATAGCAATCGTTTGTATGTTTGTTGAGGCAAGGAAAAGGCATAAACCTGTAAATAGGATTATTTCAAAAATCGGTGGAGTTACGGGCAAGTAGGATACCTTTGTCCAAACAACCATCTCTTTCAATGAAACCGCAGCTAATGAAGTGAAAAAGAGACTCACAGTAATGGATAAAATCCTGCCTGGTACCTTCCCAATATTTTTTTCCACCCATACAAATATATTTGCCTGACCTGTGGCTTTATGGATATAGAATAAGAGCAGACACCAAATCAATATCAGGCCAAAAGCAAATAGAACAGAAATCCAGGCATCCCTTTTGGCAGCCGGTAACAAATGAGGAAGAATCGTTACATGGTTTTTCAGTCCGATCGCAGTCATTACGATTAAAGATAGTTGTACGATTGAAATTTTACCATTTTTAACCATCTGTAATATACTCCTTTAATAACCATTATTTTTTTAGGTTACTCCATTAACCCCCAGCTTATCCAAGTTTTAATGAGTGTCCCTTTTTTAGGAGAAGGGCACAACACCAGCATAAAAAAGGGTGAATTTCATATAGTTGATACATAGAGCAGATATTCATTGTTTGGGGAAAATCAGCAGAATCCTGTTTTCTACCTTATTGGGTCGATGAGAAAAGGAGGAGGACATCATGGACGTGAAAAAAGATCGTCTGCCTTGTACTGTTGGTAAGCAAACAGTACACAATACTCCGAAGAGCCAAATAAATTTGAATAGAGAAAACTTCACCACTTCGTTTAGTACCGAAGAAATGGTGGAGTTATTGTCCCGACTTCCAGCCTTTGCACCTAAACCAGTTTGTAAGTTCATCATCAATGGTCGTACAATGTTTGGTAAGTTGGAACATAAAAAAGAATCCAGTCTTTTTATTAGGCATAAATTTGGTAAAAAGGTTGTTCAATACCATATAGAGCAGCTGCAGTCTGTGGATATTCTGAAATATTAAGGAGGATTTGCATGTCAGAGAATAAAAGCGATAAGGACTCCAAACCCCTTTTATATGTCAATCAGGCTAAGATATCGGATCAACGAGGGAATATGCAAAGTGATTACCGAACGAAAAAAGGTACACATCAGGAAACGGTAGAGCATGAATCTGTGGAAACGGAGCAGGGAGAAGAGAAAATAGAAAAAATCAAGCGGGAATTTGGAGTATTTGATGCTATGAAAGAAATTGAATCAGAAATTACGGCTATTAAAAAAATTACTGATCAATATGTTCCAGAGCAGCCATCAGTTGAGCAAACTGAACTTCCTGTACAAGAAGAAAAGGAAAAGGTTGTAAAGAAGAAAAAGAAAAAGGTGGAGAAAAAGGTGGAGGATAAGGTGGAGAAAAAGGAATCCTCAAGTGAAATCATAACTCGTCTATCCAATCATCAAGGTTATCCAAAGCCGGTATGTGAGGCGGTTATTAACGGAGAAACGCTTAAGTTTCAGGTATTGGGAATGAGGGGGGAATCAGTGAAAATTAAAAGAGGAAATCATATTCGCTTCGTCGGTCTCCCGAATATTATTGATGCCAAAATTATTGAAGAATCCAAGTGAAGGAGCAGAATTGAATGTTTCTCTCACAGCATGAGTTCACCTTAATACTTCTATTAGGTTTAGCTTCATTTAGGCTGACACGCTTAATTGTTTTCGATAAAATTATGGAACCTTTGCGCCGTCCTTTTTTTAAAGAGATAGAAGAAAAGAATGAAAAGGGTGATGTGGAGATTTATTTAATTCCTAAGGAAAAGGGTTTGCTTGGCTGGTTTGGACAATTGCTAAGCTGTTTTTGGTGTGTGGGTATCTGGGTCAGTCTATTTCTGGTTTTGCTTTATCTACAACAGTTATTTATAGGGGAAGTGCTGATTTTAATCCTCGCAGTTGCCGCAGTAGGGTCAATCTTAGAGGTTATAATCAGCAGAATTTTGGACATTTGATTGGAAACAACTTGTCTCTTCAATCATATAGTATGGTATAGAGGGAAAAGGGGGAGTCACAATTGAATAACAAGCAAAGTCCATGGACGTATGCAAAACCGGTGAAAAAGGAACAACCGGTCAAAATAAAAAAAGACTGTGGCTGCAATAATAAAAATAAAAATAAGGGCTATTGAATGAAAAAAAAACCTTTCCGAATTGGGAAGGTTTCAGTTTGTAGACAAAAGGGGTCCAGAATGTTTTAATTCTGGACCCCTTTTGAATTTTGATCAAGATTAAGATTGGGCCTCTACGAGCCCACTTTATTAAGCCATTATTGGACCTTGCCATGTCCAATTGGCAATCTTCTTTAAATTCATGGCAGCGAATGTAAGCATCGCCTGCATCGACAATTTTTTAAGTCCCCTTAAAGTAGTCCAACGCATACCATGCTTTTCTTTTGCATCTGCGAATACACGCTCTATTGTTTCTTTGCGTTTCGCATATATAGGTTTTACATCCTTGTGGTGACGCAGATGATCTGCTTCTTCCATATAATTTTGCCAGATATGGCGTGTCACCACTTTTTGATGGTCTTTGCTTACTGTACACTGTGATAAAAATGAGCATGTCAAGTGTGTTTGGGTGATTTGTACTCGCGATAGCCCTCTTTATTTGTTGTTGAGTACTTTAAAATCTCGCCCGATGGGCAGAGATAACAATTAAAATGTTCATCGTAAACATAGTCATGCTTGCGAAAGAACCCTTCTTTTGTTCGTGGACGTGTATAGGGTAAAGCTGGTGTGATTTCTTTCCCAAAAAGGTAGCTTGTAATGGCTGGTGTTTTGTAAGCTGCATCTGCGGCAACAGCTTCAGGTTTTCCAACTTTCTCAATCACTTGTTCAACAAGAGGCTCTAAGATATGACTATCATGCGTATTTCCTGGTGTTACAATCGTCCCCAGTACAAAACCGTTGCGGTCTGCAGCCGCATGAAATGAATAGGCAAACTGTTTTGTTCGTTCATCTTTTACATAGTAGCCACTCTCAGGGTCAGTTGAACTTTCTTTAATTTCTTTGGTTTCTTCTTTATCAAATTTATCCGGTGGAAAAGGCTTCTTTCCATTGTTTTCACGATCTTGTTTTATTTCTTCTTGAAGGCGTCCTTGATATGCTCGTGTTTCCTTACGAACGATTTTCTTTTCGAATTTCCGCTTATTCGCACTGGCTTTTACATGTGTTGAATCAACGAATACGTGCTCTGCACTAATTAACTTTCTTTCTGAGGCTGTCATTAAGATACGATAAAAAATCTGTTCAAACAGGTCTGTATCTTTAAAGCGACGCTCATAATTTTTCCCGAACGTTGAGAAGTGAGGTACTTTATCATGGAAACCGTAACCTAAAAACCAACGGTAAGCCATATTCGTTTCAACTTCTTCAATCGTTTTACGCATCGAACGAATACCGAAGGTATATTGAATGAATGTCAATTTAACTAAAATAACTGGATCAATACTTGGGCGGCCTATCTCTGAATACATCTCTTTCACCAAGTCATAAATGAAAGTGAAGTCAATGGCCCCCTCAATTTTACGAACCAAATGGTTCGCTGGCACCAGTTGATCCAAAGTAATCATTTCAAGTTGATCTCGCTGAATAGAATTATGTTTCGAAAGCATCGTCATCACCTCAAGTTTTAATACTCCTATATTAAAACAAAAAAGACTGTAGGAAAAAGTGTTTATTTCTAATTGTTAAAACAAAGTTGATTGGAACGGAAGGTGCGAGACTCCTGTGGGAAAAGCGTGTCCAAGGGAGACCCCACAGGCGCAAAGGCGCCGAGGAGGCTCCCTGCGCCCGCGGAAAGCGAGTGCCCTACGTTCCAATCAACGTTCGAATTTTTACAACCCCTCAAAAAAACTGTAGACAAACTCGATTTTCATCGAGTTTGTCTACAGTCTGAAACCTTTCAGAATTGGGAAGGTTTTTTTATTTCCTAATCCTACCATTCATAAAAAAACAGTTAAACAAGAAAATAAAAATAGAACAATAAATTAGGATGTGATTCTATGTTCAGACGAGGAAGTTATTTATATGTTATCTGGATGGTTTTTGCAGTAGTTGTGTGTTTGCTAACAGCCTGTAGCAGTAAAGGAGACGGAAAAACAGAAAACTTAGCGTTAATTAAGCGCACGAATCCTGAACCGATGGATATCATTAATGGAATGGATGAAAAGGATGAAAAAGGACTCATTTCAAAGGTCAAGGAGACAGTAGCCAACGAAGACACCATCTATGATGTAATCGTGGTGAAAAATGGAAAAAAGATTATCGTCGCCTATAAAGTTAAGCACTTGAAACGTTTTCATATGAAAAAAATTGAAAAGAACGTGACTGGCAAGTTGGAAGAAAAGTTTCCAAAGTATGATTTTATCGTTTCGAGCGATTATAAAATCTTTTTGGAATCTTTAAGATTGAATGAGTTTCTTAAGGAAAAAGAGGTTCCTGAGAAAAAGGCAATAAAGAAGTTCAAGGAAATTGAAGAACTTCAAAAAGAATTAATATAGAAAGAGAGGTTTCTCAATATGAGCAGCAAGGAGAACACAACCCCCCAGCAGGATGCGTATAAAGAGCTTCAAGAGAAGCATGAAATAAAAAGGCCGATCCTGAAGAATTGTATAAAAGCCTTTTTAGTAGGCGGTATTTTCTGTTTAGTAGGACAAGCTATTTCTTACTTTTATATTTATTTTTTCAACTTTACGGAACAGACAGCCGGAAGCCCAACGACTGCGACCATGGTGTTTCTCGCACTTTTAATGACTGGCTTCGGATTTTACGACCGCATCGGACAGTTTGGGGGAGCAGGGAGTGCTGTCCCAGTAACGGGATTCGGTAACGCAGTTATTTCAGCAGCAATCGAACACCGGACGGAAGGATTTGTTCTTGGTGTTGGTTCCAATATGTTTAAATTGGCCGGATCGGTGATTCTATTTGGTGTATTTTCAGCCTTTGTCGTGGCGTTGATTAAAACGATTTATCAAATGATTGGGGGCTAAGCGGTGTTAAAGGGAAAACAAACATGGACGTTCGCCAATAAACCGGTCATTTTGGAAACAGGGGTAACCGGTGGGCCTTTTGAGGCAAATGGAGAAATCGCCGGAGATTTCGATATCCTGTACAGTGATTTATGGATGGAGCAGGATTCGTATGAGAAGGCTCATCGTCATTTGATGGAGAAAGCGGTGGAGCTTGCATTGGAGAAAGGTAAGATAGACAAGGAAAAGGTACAATTTTTCTTGGCGGGTGATTTAATCAATCAGATTACACCCACAAGTTTTGCGGCTAGAACAAATGGTATTCCATATTTCGGTCTGTTTGGTGCCTGCTCTACTTCAATGGAGGGGCTTGCACTATCGGCCTTCATAACCAATTATGGAGGAGCGAACTATGTGTTAACGGGGGCTTCAAGCCATAATGCAGCTGTTGAAAAGCAATTCCGTTATCCGACTGAGTATGGCGGGCAAAAACCACCCACAGCTCAGTGGACGATAACAGGGGCAGGGGTAGCGCTGGTTGCTCCAAACGGTAGCAAGCAGGGAGTATTTCCCCATATTGTTTCAGCCACTATCGGTAAGGTCATTGACATGGGATTGAAAGATCCTTTCAATATGGGAGGAGCAATGGCCCCAGCGGCTGTCGATACGATTTTAGCACATTTCAACGATACGGGTCTGACCCCAGATGATTATGATTTGATCATTACAGGTGATTTAGGACAAATAGGCAGAGAAACGGCAATGGATCTATTAAAGCAGAAAGGCTGCAAGATCAATCAGGAAAAATTCAAAGATTGCGGTTTGATGATATTTAAAAAGGACCAGCCTGTTATGGCAGGCGGTAGTGGCGCGGGATGTTCAGCAGTGGTTTTATATGGCCATATACTTAATGAAATGATTCAAGGTAAATATAAAAAAATCCTGCTTGTTGCAACAGGAGCATTATTATCACCGCTATCTGTTCAACAAAAAAATTCAATTCCATGTATTGCCCATGCGGTGGCCATTGAGTATGGGATGAATTCGTGAAAAAGGAGAGATTTGGATGTTAGCAATGTTTTTTTGGGCCTTTGTCATCGGGGGCTTGATTTGTGTAGTCGGCCAGCTTCTTTTCGATGTGGCTAAGCTGACACCAGCACATACCTTAAGCCTGTTCGTTGTAATTGGAGCTGTACTTGGAGGGTTTGAATTATATGAACCGCTTGTTGATTTTGCCGGGGCAGGAGCTACCATACCAATCGTATCGTTTGGGAATTCGCTTGTAGGCGGTGCCATGCTAGAAGCGGATAAACATGGACTCGTTGGCGTACTTACCGGTATGTTTGAAATCACGAGTTCCGGTATCTCGGCAGCCATCATCTTTGGATTTATCGGTGCCTTAGTCTTTAGACCTAAAGGATAAAGTTTCAGTAGAATAGGCAGCCTGGACTAGGACATGGCCTATACATATTTGTCCTGACCTACATATGTTATCAGTAAGCTAAGCGAGAGCGAGGTGAATGAGTATGTTTGGTTTCGGTGGCTACGGCGGCGGCTACGGCGGATGTTGTGGCGGTGGCGGTTATGGATATGGCGGCGGTTTCAGCGGTGGATCTACGTTCGTTGTAATTGTTGTTTTGTTTATCCTATTGATCATTGTAGGGGCTTCCTTCTGCTAAAAGAAATGGAATAGGCAGAAGAAGCCTATTCCATTTCTTTTTATTTATATTTACATAATCCTTGCACCATTTTTCTGATACTTCCATAGGATAGGTACAGAAAAGGAGGGGCTTAGGCATGGATAATAACTTTTTTAAAAACATAGAAGGTAAAACGGGCGTAAATATGAAAGATGTATTAGAGTTGGCAAACTCTCTACAGGGTGCCAATTTTAAAGATGAATCTACTGTAAGGAGCGTTATTAAACGTGTTTCGAAAATAGCTAATAAACCTGTTACTAAGGAAATGGAGGATAAAATTGTTCACTCCATCGTAGCTGAAGGGAATAAACTGGATTTCGGGACGATTTCTAATATGATAAATAAAAAATAATCAAAAACAGGGGCCTGCGGTAGATGCGCCCCCTGTTTTAATATCTAGTTACAGGTTAACCTTGGGTCAAAACTTTAAGAATCGTGAAGGGTGGGCGGTTCGTCCGCGTCTAGTTTGCAGGACGGAAAGGTAAAGATCCTTCTTCGCCCGGGTTGCTGCTACGTAGAGCAAGCGTCTTTCCTCTTCAAGAGGTGCAAGTTCCCCTTTCCGGTATGATTCAAGCGCAAAGTCATGCGGAATGCTGCCATCGACAGCAGCAAGAACGTAAACAGATTGATATTCAAGCCCTTTGGAACGGTGTATGGTCGTTAGTTGTATGGCATCTTTAAAATGTTTTGACAGCTGTTTAACCTCCTGGACCATGGCTGTCATATGGTCGACATGGTCTAGGAAGGAGGCGACGGTTGGAAAACGGTTTGCAGCCACTTTTAGGTCGCGGATATCATCAGAACCTTTTTCGAGATTGGCTTCATTTCCGCGTTTTTTTACATATTCTTGATACCCTAAATCTTTCTCGATGATTTCTAAAGCTACGAGCGGTGACATACTTTTTATAGCACGGATTTGTGTCGGAATCGTCTTTAATTTCCGTTCCTGAAAAGCATGTCCCGTTTTAACAAAAGCAAATGCATCAATAAAATCACAATCCTGAAGTATCGTCTGTGCCTTTAATTCCTGTAGTATACTTTGCTTTAAAAATAATGAAGAAAGGACATCCGATGCTGCCTTGCTATCCTGAGGAAATAGACTCAAACGCATGAAGGCAAGCATACCTCGAATCACTCGGCGCTGATAAAACGAATCCGCATCTTTTTCAATTACAAAGGGCAGATTTGAAGCTGCTAGTCTTTCAAAAATGGCCCGCGACATTGTATGTGTTCTGTACAAAACTGCAAAGTCACCAGGGTTTGCTCCTTTGGCGATTTTTTCCTGGATATCGGATACAATCATCGTGGCCTCTAATTCCTCATCATGAGGATAAAATAACACAGGAGGATTGCCATGATTATGCTGTGCACGCATCTTTTTTTCCATTCTGTGCTGATTGCGCTTAATCATCCGGTTGGCTGTAGCGACAATTTCATGTGAAGACCGGTAATTTTCGGTTAGTTTTACAACTTGAGAACCGGGGAAATCGTAATTGAAATTTAGAATATATTTCGGATCACTCCCACGGAATGAATAGATGGCTTGATCGTCATCTCCGACGGCGCAAACATTTTTTGATTCAGCCGAAAGAAGTTTTATCAGTTCATATTGAACTTTATTTATATCCTGAAACTCATCAACTAAAAAATAGTGAAACCTTTGCTGATACTTTTTTAAAAATTCTGGGTGATTTTTAAAAAATGTATAACAGCCGACAAGCATATCATCAAAATCGTATTTTCCTGTTTGCTCTTTATATTCTTCATAATTCTTATATAAAAATAGACAGGATTTTTCCCATTCGTCATTCGGTTTGATATCGTCTGGAAAAACCAATGAGTTTTTCCAAAGACCAATTTGCTGAAGAGCTTGATCATATGCAAATTCCTTATCATCGAGTTCCAATTCTCGACCAGCCTGTTTCAATATTTTTTCTTTCTCCCAATCCCACTTTAATAGTAAATCCCGTTGCCATTTGGTTGGCTCATGGAAAATCAGTATTTTATAAAAGATACTATGGAAGGTACCACTAACGATTTGAGAAACAAGGGAAGGAGTCATATAAGGGTAGCTTAGCAGGCGCTGTTGCATTTCCTTGGCGGATTTCGCCGTAAAGGTTACAAGCATGATACTTTTTGGATTGATCTTTTTTACCGTTAGCATATAAGCAGTCCGAACAGTTAATACCCGAGTTTTTCCGCTGCCGGCTCCTGATAGGACAAGAAGTGGTCCATCAATCGTCATTACTGCTTTTAATTGCTCCGAATCGAGTACTACTCCTCGTGCGGATAATTCTTGAAAGTAAGGGACTTCTAGTTGTTCTAGGATAGAAGGTTTATCTGTAAAAGGCGGGTTACCTGTAATCGTTCGGCTTTTTAGGTAAGGTTCAGTAATTGTTTTCGTTTCAGTAATGGTCCGTGATTTAGGAATCTTAAACCCATTCTGTTCCATATATTCTAATGGTTTATCCTCATTTATTGGTTCCAAATTTGGCACTTCACAGTCTGACCGTGAAGGGTCACTATGATAAAAATAGGGTGTCTCATGGATCCCGATAAATAATTTTAATGGTTTATGACAAATGATACAAGAAAGCTGGTCACGTTTTCCTTTTTCAAAAAGTGTCTGCAGCTCACCAGCTGAAACAGTATGTAAATGTACGATTTCATTGCCAGATTTTGCTTGATTCATATAAATGGATACCTCTAATCTATTAAAAATATCGGCAATATTCATCATACCAGAAGATTAGTAAAATAAGAATGTGAAAATGATGTTTCAATATCATCCCAGATGGGTAAGTAAATTAAATAACATTATTTCTATTTATAATGGAAAGGGATAACGATGGGATACATAGCACCTGTAACACAATTTGATTATATTCAATACGCCAACCGGATAGTCAAGGCTGCAGAGAATGTAAGAAATGTGAAAGAAACAGCACCCATTCAACCTATCCGTTATAATCAAGTTATGGAAGACGCAACGGATCATTTTGAAAAAAATACCAAATTTATTACCAAAACCAGGAAATAACAAATGGAACAGGAACTTATAAGATTCAAATCGGGATGAGGAAGAAAGAAGTACTAACGGCTGAAATAACAGGAATAGGGGGGATTTTAACGAAGTAGTGTAAATCTTTAATAAAAACAAAAGAGGACACGTAAGTGTCCTTTTTGTTCTTTCTTAAAGAATGTCTATTTCTACAATTAAAGCTAACAACAATTGCAGTAAAAGTTGGATGTTAATAGCGATATCTGCATCAGTTGTTGTAATATCGATATCACGGCTGTTTTCAACAATCGTTTTTTGGCGTGTAATTTGTCTTACATTAGAAGATTGAATTAACTCTTGGGTAATTCGATCAGCATTTTCAGAATCTGCAATGGAAATACTTACGATGACCGCAATTGCTGCTTGTAGAGCCGCTTGTAATGAAAGTGCCGCTTTAACATCTGTAGAAGTAACATTTACATTACAAGAATCTTTAATGTAAATTAGTTCTTCAGAAAGTTGAAGTTGAGAATTCTCCTGTCTTGCCTCTTGTTCAATCTGGTTTTCTTCGTTGCAGAATCCTGTTAAGGGATGGCGTGAAGCGGAATCTAGAGCCGACCATGATCTGTCAGAGTCTTCATGAGTGTTACAGTTGCTACGAAATACATTTTGGTTCATGTCGTTTTTTCCTCCTTAGGTTTTATTCCCTATTAAAATATGCTTGGATGGTTAATCTGGTTGGACGAATAAATCAATTCATTCGTCTATTTTTTAATACTTAAGAAAATTATTAGTGAGACGGGGATGAAATTATAACGAAGCTGGAACTTTAGGAATGAAATGTAAGTGTTGCTAGGTCTAGTTTTACTTAATTCTCCAGCAAGTAAGGTTTCTTTAGATAAATAATGGTGAAGTTATTTATCTTTCGAATCCCTATATTTGGTTTGATAAGAATTTGTTACTGGGTTAACATCATTTTCCGTGATTTTCTTTTCTTGGTTTATGAGAATTTGTGATTGTTCCTGTAAATAGCGGATGGTTTCTTTTAAGTTGTTTCTCTCTTTTTCAGACAAATCAACTTTCTCTTTTTTGAAACCATTTTTTCTCAAAGTCCGTGAAACCAGCAGTTCCATTAGTCTTTTTTGAGACTCCTCCAGGTTAAATTCATTGTTACTCATAAAATTTTCCCTCCTTCTTGCTTTCTATATATAGACTATGTATATTTGCGAAGATTGCCATTGAACGGAAACGGTTTTTTTAAAAGATTTAAAAATTAACTCGTGAAAACAAAAAAAAACGCTGCCCATCCAGAAAAATGGATGGACAGCGTTTTGTATTATTAAATGTTTTTCTTCATCGTTTTATGGGGTATGCCAGCGTCCATAAATTCATCGGAAACAATCTGATAACCTAGTTTCGAATAAAAAGGAATCGCGTGTAGCTGAGCATCAAGCTTTAATTGAGGAATTTTATTTTGTTCGGCAAATTCCCCAATAGCACTCATAATCATAGCACCAGCTCCATTTTTTCGTTCTGTTGAAAGTACACATATGCGCTGGACCTTACCAACGCCGTCAATGACCCTGAATCGCCCGGCCCCAACCGGCTGTTCTTGTTCATTATATAAAACGAAGTGAGTGGAGTCTTCTTCGTATTGATCAATCTCTTCTTCAATTGGGACATTTTGTTCATCGACGAATACTTTTTTTCTAATCATATAAGCATACTCACGCTCTTGGGTGTTCTCGGCAATTTTTACAAACACGAAATTATTCAGCTCCTAATCTAAATGTTTCATATACAGTCCATGCCCCATCTTCAAGCTGGTACAATAAGTGGATTCGCTTTACTTCTTCTTCCTGGCTAACATCTAGCATACTAAGTTGGCCTAAAACATCAGAGTGCTCATTATCGGATAAATCCTGAGCAATCGTAATATGCGGAACAAAGGCATGTTCACTTTCACTTTTACAAAATTTCTCATCGTGAAGTGCTACATGCAGCTCTTGAAGTTCCTCGGATAATTCGACTTTAAAATAAATTGTATTGCTCACGGGTTGGAAAGACTTCGCTTTCGTTACATTTAACTTAAAAGGCTGGAATTTTTTTGCAATGTCTTTTAATCGATCTGCAACTGTAGAAATTTCCATATCCGTAGCTTCAAACGTTTGTTTAAGTGTAATATGTGGTGGAATGAAAGCGTACTTCGTATCATAACGTTTTCGATAGGAGTTAGCTAAATCTTGAAGTTTTTTTGAAGGGAAAATTGCAACACCATATTTCATAATTGAAACCTCCTGAAATTTTTAATAGTTGTAATATTGTATTTGGATATGTTTTATAGAAACCTTTCTTAAAAGAAGGGTTTCTAGTTTTGTTAGAACATTTCCAATAGTGCTCTTTTTAAATCTGCCTGCCAATACTTCCAGGTATGATTACCTTCAAATTCTTCATAGAAGCAAGGAAATCCTTTTTGGTTTAATAATTTATGCAATTCCCGGTTAGGTTCTATAAAGTTAGCCCGATTTCCATCTGTCGTGGGAACATCGGTTTCCTCGGTCCCAATTACATGATAAAGTTCTAGGAGATGCGGATTCTCAAAATTACGGACGGCATCCAATACTGCTTCATTTGCAAGAGGAGATTGCATGATGCACTTCCCAAATGTATGAGGATATTGAAGAGCAGCCAATAAAGAAACAGTGCCACCAAGAGAGTCACCGATTAAAGCACGACCATGCCCCATTTGATAGGTTGGAAATTCATCATCTAAAAACGGAACAAGTTCATGGGCGAGAAAACGTATGTATTCAACGTGCTGTTCCCCATCTGGATGATATTTACGTCTGCGGTCAAATCGATCTTTATAAGGAATACCGACGACGATGATATTCTCAATTTCATCGTTCCCTAATAGTTCATCGGCTACGCGACCAATCCGTCCCATCTGAAAGTAATCACGGCCATCCTGAGCAATGACAAGCGAATATTTATATAGTGGAGAAAAATTAGCAGGCAAGTAAACAAGTAGCTCCAATTCTTCTGCTAAAGCTTCACTTTTAAACATGTACTCTTTTATCGTGCCTTTACGTAAACTCATTCTTCCGCACCTCTATAATTAATAATGAAAAACCACTTACTTGGCTATTTTATCACAGCTTCGCATCTTTTTCTCGTGACAAGAATTTCAAATAGAAAAATTTCATTTTATTTTCTGAAAATTTGAAATATAAGATGCTATAATGAAAGGATATAGAAAAATATTACAAAAAAAGAGGTGGCAGAGAAATGACAGATGTACACGTACACAGCAGGGAAGTAACAAGAGCGGCCAAGCAAACATTAATAGAACGTGGTGTCAGTGTGGAAGCCATTGCAGAAATTGTATATGAATTGCAGTTCCCTTACAAAGCTGATTTGAAATTGGAGGAATGCATTCGCAGCGTAGAGCGCGTTCTTTTAAAAAGGGAAATTCAACATGCTATTTTAGTCGGTGTGGAGCTTGATAAACTTGCTGAGCAAAAGAAGTTATCAGAACCGCTGCAATCAATTGTTGAATCGGATGAAGGCTTGTTCGGAGTGGATGAAACCATTGCCTTTGGTGCAGTTCTAGGCTACGGAAGCATTGCTGTAACAACCTTTGGACATTTAGATAAAAATAAAATAGGTGTCATTCACGAACTGGATAAGAAGCAAGAAGGAGTCGTTCATACATTCCTGGATGATATCGTTGCAAGTATTGCTGCGAGTGCCGCTTCAAGATTAGCACATCGTCTAAGAGATGAAGAAGAATCATTAACTGAGAAAGAAAAGAACATTCAGGAAGAGGAAGAATTAATCGGTTAAATTTTTACGAAATAATACCATATTTTTCATCCGGATCTATCATACCTAGGTTTAATAAGGCGGGCAGAAAGAATATTGTCCATTTTAAATGTTCGTTTTGTCTGCCTTAGAAAACAATAGGCACGAATATGTCCTGGATTTATTTCAAGCACCTGAATTTTCCGCTGGGTAATCTTCCCTTGTTCGGAAAGATAAATAATCTCTAAGGGAATATTTCCCTCCATATGTTTACGAAGAATATATTTCATTTTTTATCACTCCTTAGCTTACTTTTATTATATGCGAACGTATGTTTTTTATGCAAATAAAAAAGAACGCTAGTTCGTATTTTTGGTAGAGAAATTCCTTTAAAGATAAACATAAAATTTTTTTGAAATAATTCGTTGACTTTTTATTAAAAAAACTTATAATAAATTATGTACTTAAGTAGTAGAACAAGCTAAATAATACATACGACTTGTTAGCTCAGTGGGAGAGCACTTCCTTGACAGGGAAGGGGTCGTGGGTTCGAATCCCTCACAGGTCATCCGAACGGCGGAAGCATTGTTAAGCAATGTTTTTGCCGTTTTTTATTTTATCATTTTACTATACAAAGAAGATCGTTACGTATAAACCTTACCCTCGAATATCTTGTTCGGGGGTTTTCTATGTCAATAGAATAGAATGGAACAGTGTCGATAATAGATATTTGAAAATGTAAATTTCTGTAGGAGGAAATGCTAGTTTCGGAGAAAAAATCATGAAAGACTAAAAATTCAATTGCAAGGAAAATATTAAAAAGGTAATTAAATGGTAAAATAACTGTGGGAATAGAGTAGCAAAAATAGATACTTTCATTGTTATATTAAAAGGTTAGCTGGTAGCAGGAAAGGGCAATATATGTGGAAGGATAGTAAAGTGAAGGGGAACCATGTATTTTAATAAAGAAGGAGAGATTACATGCGATTAGTAGGAAAGAAAATTATCAGTCTTGTGCACCATGATTTCGAAGATTTAGAGCTCTGGTATCCAATCTTGCGTTTAAAAGAAGAGGGAGCGATTGTTCACCTCGCTGGAGAAAAGGCAAATGAAACATATATTGGAAAATATGGTGTGCCTGCTGTATCAGATTTTGCATATAGTAGTATTAAAGCGGATGAATATGATGCCATCCTTGTCCCAGGAGGTTGGGCCCCTGATAAAATTCGTCGTTTTCCTGAAGTGATTACACTTATCCAGAACATGGAAGAAAGTAAAAAGCCAATCGGACAAATCTGTCATGCAGGATGGGTCTTAATCTCTGCTAAAATTTTGCAGGGGAAGAATGTTACGAGTACACCTGGTATTAGAGATGATATGGAGAATGCCGGGGCAACATGGATAGATAAGGCTGTTGTAGTAGACGGACATCTTGTATCCAGCAGACGTCCTCCAGATCTTCCAGATTATTTAAGAGAATTGATAAAAGTAATTGAAAAACGTTAAAACATAATATGACAAAAAAAAGTGGTTTTTCCTCATGGAGAAATCACTTTTTTATCAATGAATTTCTGATTAATTTTTAGAAAATATAATAAAGAACGAACCCGAAATGTTAGTAATTATGGTCTCAAAATTGTAACCGACTATACAGTAAAATTCAGGATACAGTAAACAAGGGCCTTGGGCACTGGTTGGGAAGTGTTATTGAGATGTTTGAAGGTAAGGTAAAAATCAGAAGAGGATAAAAAGTATTCGTACCAACTAGCAATTCTTTATTAAAAGAAATAAGTCAAAAAAAAGAAATAAGTCAAAACTCTAAGAAGCGGGTGTCGTTATCGACACCGGCTTCTTTTCAATATGGGGAAAGACTATGGATATGTTTACTTAGTATTGATCGAGACTATTTTTCGAATAATAGTAACAAAAAACTATTTGCGCGGGGGTAAGGTTTGAAAAATATTCGAGAAATTTTCATTGACGATTTAAAAAGTATTTATAGGAATTTGTTTGTCTGTATCGTTGTTGTTTTTCTAATGTTTATCCCGTCTATTTATGCTTGGTTTAACATTGTTGCTTCTTGGGACCCTTATGCAAATACGGAAGGAATCCTTGTCGGTGTTTCCAATAATGATAAAGGTACAGAGTTAAATGGTAAAGCCGTGAACTTAGGCAATGAAGTTATAGAGGGGCTAAAGGGGAATTCAGATTTAGGCTGGAGATTCACAACAGAAAAAGATGCCATTGCAAAGGTGAAAAAGGGAGATTATTACGCATCTATCATCATTCCAGCTGATTTTTCAGAACATATTGCGACCATCATGACAGATGACCCCATTAAAGCGGAGATTGATTACTATGTTAATGAAAAAATCAATTCCATTGCTCCTAAAATGACTGCTGCAGGGGCTAATAGTATTGTGGACAATGTGAGCAAAAGCTTTATTAAAACAGCTAGCGGGAGTATCCTTTCAATCTTTAATGAACTGGGAATCACGTTGCAAAATGAGTTACCGACCATTCAAAAAATGAAGAATATGGTGTATTTATTAGAGGAGAAACTGCCTGAGCTTGAGCAAAATATCAAAACGGTCCAAACACATGTAAAAAGGGCTGAAGACATCATTAAGATGGTTAATGATGGTCTGGATTCAATTGAAGGAATAACGTCACAAAAAGACAAATTAGTGTCAGACGTTTCTAGTTATGTAGATTCAACAAGGCAGGCATTCGAGGGGATCAATCCACTATTAGAAAATGATCTTGCAAATGTAAGAAGCGATAATGAATCTATTTTAGTGCTAGCAAACCGGTTAACGAATCAGGAGTTGCCTAGCGATGAAGTGGATCAGATAGTTGAACAAGGGATAACGAGGATAAAAAAAGAGTTGTACCTGTTGGACAGTATGTATAATTTATTGGTGAGAGTCAATCAATTTAGTGAGAATAACTGGCTTCAACCAGAAATAAAGCTAATGGATAATCTGCGGGATAATGCTTCGAATCAACTTCAAGCGCTGAATAACCGTTCCTTTGGCTCACTTATAGATCTTGGTGAGAACAATGATAAAGTCTTGGCAAGCTTCCAGGATAACTATTCAAAGGAAACAGGACCAAAATTCAATGAAATTTGGAATGAAACGGATTCCATATTGAAAAAAGTTCAGCTCACAATGGAAGAGGGTAGCCAGGTTCTTCCCGAAGTAAGGACACTGTTAAATGAGACCAATCGAACGTTGGAAACTCGCACAGGAGAAATCGATAAGTTACAGAATAAGTTTCCAGAAATCGAAACGAAAATAAAGGCTCTAGCGGCTAAAATGAGAGAAATCGATAAGTCTTATAACATGGAAGAAGTGATTGCTTTCTTAAAAAATGACATCGAGCAAGAAAGCGACTTCTTTTCAGAACCAGTGCTACTCAATAAACACAGTTTATTTCCGATTCCAAACTATGGATCAGCCATGTCCCCATTCTTCACCGCACTTTCACTTTGGGTGGGTGGCACAATATTAATTTCCATGCTAAGCGTGGATGTTTCTCATAAAGTTTACAGCCCGTATCAAATATATATTGGGCGGTACCTAATATTCTTCATCATTGGGTTAATGCAGGCACTCAGTGTTTCTATAGGCAATATTATCCTAATTGATGTATATGTAGCTGATAAATTTGAGTACATCGTGTTTTCTGTCTTGATTAGTACAGTATTTACACTCATTGTCTACACCTTTGTTTCAGTTCTTGGAAATGTGGGAAAGGGAATAAGTGTTGTCTTAATGGTCCTCCAAATATCAAGTTCAGGCGGGACCTTCCCTATTCAAGTGACACCACCATTTTTTCAACATATCAATCCCTTCTTGCCATTCACCTATGCAGTTGGTTTACTTCGTGAATCGGTTGGGGGAATAACCTGGAGTGTCGCTGGCAAGGATATTTTTGTCTTATTTCTCTTTTTAATAATCACTCTCATCTTAGGTATCGTTCTGAAGAAACCATTGCATGCTAGAACGCAAAAAATGAAGGATAAATTATATGGAAGCAGAATTTTTTAAAATAGAAACGAGAATATATGTATGTCTCCAGTTCGTCAAATAGGTAGGGTAGTCTTTGAAGTCTGTCAAGTATGTTTGCGCTAGAAATTGGTCCAACTACTTTTCTTAAATGTGAAAGGTTTGCGCGTTTACAAAAATAATCATTGCAGAATAGTCTGGATCTTTGTTTTATTAAGGGTCTCAGGCTATTTGTCTATTTATGGGTTGGAACTAGAATAATGTTTCTTACGAAATTAAGTAGTATTGTTTTATTTATACAATAAAAAGAGTTGATTGAAAAATACCGATAAATTAGAATTTTTGCATTTTTATAGTTGACAAAAACCATTGGATTAATCATTATTAAGAAATAATGTTTAGTAAATCAATGCGATTTAAAAGTGGGGTGACTTTATGTATTTAACAATAGATGGAATTGAAAAAAGTTTTTTGAATGAAAAGAAAGAAAGCATAAAGGTGCTCGATGAGATTAACATAGAGGTGGAGAAAGGAAGCTTCGTTTCGATAGTTGGGCCATCAGGCTGCGGTAAATCGACACTCCTGTATCTAATTGCTGGTCTGGATAAGGCTGATAAAGGGGAGATCCGTGTAGCTGGAAAAAAGGTGATGAAGCCAGGACCGGAACGAGTCGTAGTGTTTCAAGAGGCAGGGTTATTTCCTTGGTTAACGGTACTTGAAAATGTTACATACGGATTGAAGTTAAAGAAAATGCCCAAAGAAGAGGCGAAATCGAAGGCATTAGACATTTTAAAAATGGTTCACCTCAGCCGCTATGTGGATTCCTATCCACATCAGCTCTCAGGGGGCATGAAACAGAGGGTAGCCATTGCAAGAGCGCTGGTTATGGAACCGGATATTCTGTTGATGGATGAGCCATTTTCTGCGCTTGATGAGCAAACGAGGATGGTCTTGCATAAAGAGCTGCTCGAAATCTGGAGAAAAACAAAAGTGACAATCTTTTTTGTTACCCATAATATTCGTGAGGCTGTTCAGCTTTCTGAAAAAATTATCGTCTTTGCAACCCGTCCCGGGAAAATTAAAGAGACGATTTCCGTCCCATCCATGAAAGATGGAGTTATGCCAGATAGTGTAACTTTGAACACTGAACAAAGGGTTCTATCGATCTTGCAGGAGGAAATTGAAAAAGTGTTGAAGGAGGAAATGGGGAATGATTACAGCTTTAAGACGAATCATATTCATCGCGATGATAGCGGGGATATGGGAAGTCACATCTAGACTTTCCAGTCTTCCAGATTTCATGTTTCCGAGCCTGACTCAAGTGTTGGAAACTCTGTTTAATGGACTAGTTAGCGGACAAATAACCGATGCTATCGGAAAAAGCCTTGGCCGTATCCTGATCGGCTTCACGATTGCCATTATAATAGGTCTGATATTAGGATATTTCATTTGGCGCTTTAAACTGGTTGAAGATACGCTTGGATTCGTCGTGACGGCTTTACAGTCCATACCGAGTATCGTTTGGTTCCCTTTAGCAATAATTTGGTTTGGATTGAATGATTTTTCGATTCTCTTTATCGTCACTATCGGCGCAACTTGGACGATGACAGTTAATGCAACCAGTGGATTCCGGAATGTGCCCCAGCTGTATCAACGGGTTGCCAAAACATATGGATCGACCGGGTTTCATTTTCTACGTACCGTGATTTTACCAGCATCTGTTCCACAAATAATATCCGGGCTGCGAATTGCATGGGCATTTTCTTGGCGTGCATTGATGGCAGGTGAATTACTTGGCGGTGGCGGCGGTCTTGGACAATTGCTAGAAATGGGTAGATCGCTCGGACAAATGGATTTGGTCATCTCCGTAATGATCATTATCGCAATTATCGGAACAATCGTGGATAATGTTGTCTTCTCACGTCTAGAACGAAATGTTCAACTGAAATGGGGAGTAAATCAACGGTAGTTTAATAAGATTATATTTTAAAAGGAGAGGGAAATATGCTGAAAAAATCATTTTTTGCCCTTATTATGTCTGTATTGTTAATCGGAATAGTAAGCGGATGCACACAATCCACAAGTAAAGAAGAGGGAAAAGGCACTGGGAAACAAACTGTGAAAATTGGATATTTTCCTAACTTAACTCACAGTGCAACGATTATTGCACTTGAAAAAGGCTTTTTTGAAGAAGAGTTCGGTGAAGATGTTAAGATTGAAACCAAAACAGTGGCTAATGGTGGGCTATTTATGGAAGCAATGGCTACAAACGCTATTGATGTCGGAACAGTTGGGCCTGGTCCATTACTTAACTTTTACGTTAAAAACCCGGAATACCACCTGATTTCTGGAGCTGTTAATGGCGGGGCCGTTCTTGTGGCTAGTGAGGGCAGCAAGGTAACGGATTTAAAAGATTTAGACGGTAAAAAAGTAGCGATTCCTGTTATAGGGAGCACACAGGATGTCATGCTTAGAAAAGCGCTTCAAGACGTTGACTTAAAACCGACTACTAACGGAGGAACAGTTGAGTTATATGCGGCAGCACCCGCTGACACAACAGCACTTTTTGTCCAAAAATCAGTCGATGCTGCAGCTACCCAGGAACCATGGGGATACGTATTGGAAAACCAGGCAAAGGGAAAGTTAGTGCTTGACTGGGATCAGTTTGCATGGGGAAAAGATTCACCAAACACGGTAGTGGCTGCAAGTCAGAAGTTCTTGGATAAAAAGGGGCTCGCCGCATCTTATTTGAAAGCTCACAAAAAAGCAGTGGATTTTATCCAAAACAATCCTGAAGAAAGCCAAGAATTAGTTATTAAGCATTTAAAGAAACTAACTGGAAAAGAATTAAGCAAAGAAGAAGTTACCTCTGCGTTTTCACGCTTAGAAGTAACGACGGAAGTTAATGAACAAGTTATTCAGGAAATGGCTGATATAAGCAAAGAAGCGGGATATGTTCCTAGCAGTGATATTAAGGGTATGGTTGACTTATCTATTCTTAAAGAAGTATCCAAGTAATTAATGTAAAAAAACGCCTCAGCCGATTTTTGGCCTTGGGCGTTTTTTTTGTGCGCCTTAATAGATTTGAGAAATATTGAATGTTAAATACGGTTTATATAGTAATGTGAAAATGTTTTTGCAAATCATATGAAAGTAATAGATGAATTCGAATATCAAGCGGAGAGGTTTGAAATGAGTCAAAAGAGTAGTCAAACAACCATTGCTGTGAATTTCCCAATAACTTCTTATGATAAATCTGAAAATTTAACATTCTTAGTAGATGAACTGGGTAAAGTGGAGCTGAAGGCAGTTAAAAAATAAATGGTAGAGAGAGCCTCATGCCTTAGACTGATATAGGTTTGAGGCTTTTTACTTTACCTAGGAGCAGGCAATTTTTCTCTAGCTTACTTTGGGCAAACTTGATTTAAGGCCTCAATAACATGATCTACTTCTTCCCACGAATGGATGGTTGCACCGGCAGCAAATGAATGCCCTCCTCCATTGAATTGCCGGGCAATTGAAGAGATAGGGATATTTCTTGAACGAATTCTGACACGGATATCCGTCGGATATTCGATAAAGAACGCCCAGATTTTGTTTCCTTTAATAGAAGAAAGGGTGTTAACTAAATTTGAAGCTTCTACTCGGTCTACACCATACTTATTTAACAGTTCCTTTGTCATAATAAAGTAAGCTACCCCTTTATCGGTTACTTTGAAGCTCATAAGAATATCTTTTTGAAGCCTTGAAGAATTTTTAGTCTTTGTATTAAGGAGGTTATGGATTCTTTCTGGCTGAAAATTATAAGTTCGTAAGAGCGAAACCGTTTTTAAGGTCCTAGGAGAAGTATTTCCATTCAAGAAACGCCCTGTATCACTAATTATCCCTGCATAAAATGCTTTAGCTGCTTCTTTGTTTATTTTAAAATCCTCTGGAAAATTCAAAAATAAGTCAACAAGCATTTCACTTGCAGAGCTATAAGAAGGGTCAACCCAAGAAAGGTCACCGAATTGTTCATATTCGGGGTGGTGGTCAATTTTAATCAACATGTCCCCAAGTGTATATCGGGAATCACTAATGCGTGAAGTGTTAGAAGTATCGCAAACGATCACTAATGCGCCCTTGTAAGTTTTATCAGGGATAACTTCCATTTTACTAATAAACAACAGGCTATTCACTTCTTCTCCTACCACATAAACCTCTTTGGAAGGGTAGGAATGTTTAATTAGTTGTTGTAGACCGACTTGTGATCCTAATGCATCCGGGTCCGGATTAATATGACGGTGAATGATAATAGTAGAATAGTTCTTGATGGCTTCGACTATTTCGTTTTTAATATTTTCCATTTTGCCATCTCCCTTTGAATCATTAATTACCTCGCCGATCAATATTAAATTTTAAAAAATTTAAATAAGAAAAGAAAGCAAGTACTCTTGAATCATATTTACATATAGAAATAGGTACTCTAATCATCACATGTCACAACTATTAAGGCAATTCCAAACACCATAAAGATGAGTATAGAGAGATTTCAGAGTGTATTAGGAATGTCAATATTTCAAATTCATAATTAAACAGTTTAGAGGGGGGTACAATTAAATTAGCTATTATTAAGTAATAAACAAAATTATTGCAAAATTCAATTAATAGTTTTATACTTAATTTACCAAACCGATGACGGCAAGTTACCTTGCTTCGCAAAGCCGGCTTGGTTTAAACTTAGAATTTATAAAATTGACTTTGTTCACTTGATCTTCCTTTGCCGGTAGACAAGCCATGGATAAGAGTCAGTGAAACGTTCAATGTAATAACATTGTTGGTTTTGCTGGCTCTTTTTGTGTATCCCGAAAGTTAGAAAGGGGTGATAAAATGAATGGAGCTTTGGATGGAGTCCGGATTATCGATGTATCCCGTGTTTTGGCGGGGCCGTTTTGTTCAATGATTCTCGGAGATTTGGGAGCGGATGTAATTAAAATTGAGCACCATGAATCAGGTGACGAAACGAGAGGCTGGGGTCCACCGTTTGCCCAAGGAGAAAGCGCTTACTATTTATGCGCCAACCGAAATAAGCAAAGCATGACTTTGAATTTAAAGTCTGAAAAAGGGAAAGAGATTTTCCGTAAGCTGGTGTCTTCGGGGGATATAGTGGTTCAAAACTTTAAGACAGGTACCTTGGAAAAAATGGGGATAGGTTATGAGGAATTAAAGGAATTCAACCCCCAATTGATTATGGCCTCGATCACAGGGTTTGGTTTAACCGGCCCTTATAAAGATTTACCTGGCTATGATTATATCATTCAAGCGATGAGTGGTTTGATGAGCATCACGGGAGAAACGGATGGGAGTCCCATGAAAGTCGGCGTTGCTATTGCTGACATATTGACTGGTTTATATACATGCATAGGCATTTTATCAGCTTTACATCATAGGGAAAAAACGGGGGAAGGACAGGAAATTGATATTTCGTTAATGGATTGTCAGGTTTCTTCGTTAGTAAATGTTGCCAGTAATTATTTATTCAATGGAATAACTCCTGAGCGAATGGGAAATCAACATCCGAATATTGTGCCTTATCAAACTTTTCATGCAAGCGATGGAGAGTTAGTCGTGGCTGTAGGAAATGATGAGCAGTTCAGGCGATTCACATATGTTTTAGAAAGACCGGATTTAGCGGAGAAGGAACAGTTTAAGCGTAATGAAAATCGTTTGCTTAACAAGGAAGAATTAATACCGATAGTTGAAGATTTGTTAAAAAGAAAGACAAAAAAAGAGTGGAAAATGCTGCTTGATGACGCGGGGATTCCAAATGGACCAATTAATACTATCGCAGAGATGTTAGAGGATCCCCAAATAAAAGCGAGAGACATGTTGGTGAATATGGAGCATCCTACTGTTGAAAATCTGAGAGTAACAGGATCCCCCTTAAAACTTTCGAAAACACCTGTCACGATGAGAAAGCATCCACCCCTGTATGGAGAGCATACTGATTCGATTTTGGCTGGAATTGGGTATAAACCAGACGAAATAATCAAATTTAAACAAAATAAAATTATTTAGGAGGAATTTAGATGATGAATTTCGAATTAACAGAAGAGCAGCAAAGTGTGAAAAAAGTGGTAAGGAAATTTGTGGATAAGGAAATTATCCCATACATTCAAGAGTGGGATCGACAAGGACAGTTTCAACCTCATATTCTAAAGAGATTGGCAGAATTGCAGCTGATGGGTGTTTGTATCCCTGAAGAGTATGGTGGAGTCGGAATGGATTATAATACCCTCGCTATCGTTTGTGAAGAGTTAGAGCGTGGTGATACGGCTTACCGCACTGCAGTTTCAGTACATACAGGGTTGAATAGCATGACTTTATTGCAATGGGGAACTGAAGAACAAAAACAAAAATATTTAGTACCGCAAGCAAAAGGAACTAAGATTGGCGCTTTCGGACTGACTGAACCGAATGCAGGGTCTGACGTAGCAGCAATGAAATCAACGGCTAAGCGTGATGGGGATTATTACATTTTGAATGGATCAAAAACTTGGATTTCTCTCTGCGATTATGCGGATCATTTCCTCATTTTTGCTAAGACGGATCATGATCTTGGCTCCAAAGGGATTACTGCTTTTATTGTAGAACGTACTTTTGAGGGAGTGGAATCCAAAGCCATTAAAGGAAAATTAGGAATTCGCGCAGGAAATACAGGCGAAGTCTTTTTAACGGATGTAAAGGTTCCAATTGCGAATAGACTTGGTGAAGAGGGAGAGGGCTTCAAAATTTCCATGTCAGCATTGGACAGCGGTCGTTTTACAGTAGCTGCAGGTGCTGTAGGGTTAATCGAGGCAAGTCTAGAAGCAAGCTTAAAGTATTGCCATGAGCGCAGTACATTTGGAAAAGAGATTGGTAGGCATCAGCTTGTTCAACAGATGATTGCTAAGATGAGCGCGAATCTAGAGATTTCCAGATTGCTGGTCTTTAAAGCTGGAACATTAAAAAACCAAGGCAAACGTAATACCAAGGAAACATCACTTGCTAAGTGGGTTTCATGTAATGCAGCGAACGAAGCAGCGAATGATGCGGTTCAAATCCATGGTGCCTATGGCTACTCGGATGAATATCCGGTGGAACGTTTCCTACGGAATTCAAAAGCTCCAGTCATTTACGAAGGAACGCGTGAAATTCATACTGTAATGCAGGGGGAATACGCTCTGGGCTTCAGACAAGATAAAGAACTACGTAAGCAATTGCCTGCATGGCCCTTCGAGCAGGTTTCCGTACATTAATTACAGACAGAGGAGATCAGATGATGAACACATATTTTATTGCAGGACATGCAAAACTTCCACAAGGTATGGCAGCGAGGAATGTATATGATTCCATCACAATCACTGTAGAATTGGACTTTAAATATGGTGTTATCGTTGATGCATCCTGTACCCTTGCTACAGAACATGGCAGGGAATACATTCGTCAACTACTTCGCGGTTATTGTCTTAAAGATGGTATCGAAGAATTGATTGATCGTGTGCAAATGTATTATCGTGGTAAGGCAGGTCAAGCGATTCAAGCAGGGCTGAAGGATGTATATGCACAGTTCGAATTGGTCTCCGTTAAATAAGAATTAAAATGGATCGTGCCGGTCTTAAAGCCGGTAGGATCCTTTTTTTGACTGCATTGCAAGGTACGCACTTTCATTGTGCAAAAATAATGAAGGTGGTCCATGCCCCCCTAATTGGGCATGTGTTGAATTGCCGTTAATGCATATGGTAGTAATTCTGATTTCTACATTGGGTGATCGTTCATGAGATTTGACAGATTCTTTAGTAGTTTAAAAAAAGCTAGTTATATTTTTTCATAATAATAGAGGTGATAAAAAAGTATCACCTCTTTAAAAATATTTTCAACGTTCTGAAGTTGCCTCTTCTAAAGATTTCTCCTCAAAACATTCATACAATTAAAAGTTCCATCTACAATTATTTCGGAAGCAAATGGAAGGCCTTCTATGGCATCGCCGATTGTTGGAAGAACGTCGATTTCCGCAAGAACGCCGATTTCTGCTAGTACGTCGTTCAGTCCTGCAGGTAGATCTCCTTCTCCAGCAAGAGCCTAGTTGAGTCCTGCAAGTACATCTCCTTCTCCAGCAAGAGCGTCGATGAGACCTGCAAGTAGAACGGTTCCTGCTGGTGCGTCGGAGAGACCTGCAAGTAAACCGGTTCCTGCTGGTGCGTCGTTGAGTGCTACAAGTAGAGCGGTTCCTGCTGGTACGTCGTTGAATGCTACACGTGGCCCGATTTCTGCTGGTGCGCCGTGGTGAACGACGAGTACTCCGCCTTTTTCTATTCTTTTTCCTCGTAGAACGGGCTCTTGAACGAGGGTCCTGATACATGAAGTCGCTTAACCCAAAAGAATTAGCCCTATCCACCGCATTTTGTATATCACGAGAAATATTTGACATATATTTATCCTCCTTTTCCATAATAAACTATGTTGCTTGTACGTAATGTGCTATTGATTATCACAAAACCTTTTTAAAAAAATTAGTTATTTTTGTGGCATCCTTCGCTTTCTTTCATAAATTAAAATGAAAATGAAAGGGAAGGGTTATATGAATGCTGACAAGGAAATACCTATATATCAGCTTTTTATTCCACCTGTAAATTTAATGGAACTTCGTAGAGACATTTGGTGCAATGATCCGGTATGTGCAAAGTTAACAATAAACAGAAAAAAACTCGATATTGATATCGTTTACCGTGGCTCCCATATCCGAGATTTTCGGAAGAAGTCCTATAATGTAATCTTTTACAAGCCAAATACTTATCGAAATGCCAAAGAAGTGCATTTAAACGCTGAATATAAGGATAAATCTTTACTAAGAAATAAATTATCATTAGATTTTTTTGCAGATATAGGAACTTTATCACCAAGATCCCAATTTGTTTTCCTGAATTTGAATGGGAAGGACGAGGGGATATACCTAGAATTAGAATCAGTAGATGAACATTATTTGAAGAATGGAAACTTGCCTAAAGGATCTATTTTTTATGCAGTTGATGGAGATGCTAATTTCTCGTTAATGAGTGATTTAGACAAAGGAATTAAACAATCTTTAGAATTGGGCTATCAAAAAAAATGTGGGACAGCTCAGGATGAATTATATTTACAAGAATTAATTATCAATATTAATACAATTCCAAGAGTGGATTTTGAAAAGGAAATTGTAAAATATGTAGATGTGGAAAAGTATCTGCGGTGGCTGGCTGGTGTCATTTTCACACAAAACTTTGATGGATTTGTTCACAATTATGCTTTGTACCGAAATGGAGACACTGGACTATTTGAAATCATCCCGTGGGATTATGATGCGACATGGGGGAGAGATGTAAATGGAAAGGTGATGGAGGAGGACTATGTTGGTATTAAAGGCTTTAATACATTGACTGCAAGAATTCTGGATATAGATACATTTCGTCAAAAATATCAACGTCTTTTAAAAGAGATTATGAACAATCAGTTTAACGTAAGATATATGGAACCTATTATTCAGGATATGTATAACCAAATCAGACCGTATGTTCCGAAAGATCCATATATTAGGGATAATATTGAAATTTTCGATAAAGAACCTGATTTCATCCTCAATTTCATAGAGTCACGGGCAAATTATATAAATAGTCAATTGCATACATTAGATTAATTACTTGTTTAACATTCACTTGTTTTTCCAATCGAAGTTGTAAGATATTGCGTATATTTTTTAGCTTTAGATGGAGGAAGGTAAATGGTTAAATTTTATTAAAAACGGAAGGTACGCTGAAAGAAAAGCGTTCCTGCTGTTTTTCGTCATGATTCTATTTGCTTTTCTAATCTTTTAAAGCTATGTTTGATAGAAAGATATAATCTAAAGTATTATGAAGGATGGGAATACATTGAATAATCATAGCCGTTTGCCGGCATATATATATACCTTTACGTGCAGCCCAGATGAACGCTCTTTATGTAATATGGAGATGCGCTCGTTCTTCGGTTTAGAAACATCAGTTAATATTTTGAAAAGTAATATTGAAATTGAACCGAGCAGAAGTCCGTTTATTAAAGGACGGGTCGAGGTGATGTACGAAGGGGAAAGCATATCCGAAATTGTTGAGCAGGTAAAAAATATTCACTTACCACATTCAACATTTAAAGTGTTATTTGTTAAAATTAATGATTTGGATAAAGAAGCAAAAATAGATTATGATGGACAACGTGAAATTGAACGGGAAATTGGCTGGCACATTCAGGGAAATGCCGATGTACGTAATCCTGATCAGGTCTTTGGTATTGTGCCACTTGGTGGTCGTTGGTATTTCGGGAAATATGTTAAACCGGAAGCTGTTTGGTTACATCATATGAAAAAGCCTCGTGAGTATTCAACAGCACTTAGCACAAGAGTAGCCAGAGCCATTGCTAACATTGCGGTTCCACATCCAGATGGAGTGAAAGCCATTGATCCATGCTGCGGCATTGGGACAGTGTTAGTGGAAGCCCTATCAATGGGCATAGATATTGATGGTCGCGATATCAATCCTCTTGTGACAGATGGATCGAGAGAGAATATTGCTTATTTCGGACTCGAAGGTGATGTAACAACCGGTCCAATCTCAGATGTTACGAAAAATTATGATGTAGCGATTATTGATATGCCTTACAATCTATATACACATGCGACTCCGGAAGATCAGCTCTCAATCCTTAAACATGCCAAAAGCTTTGCTGACAAGGTGGTTGTCGTAACCATTGATACGATGGATCACATGATTGAAGAAGCCGGGTTTGAAATTGCAGATCGATGTGTGGCCAAGAAAGGCATTTTTTCCAGACAGATTGTTTTGTGTGTATAAGCTTAATTGGGAAGATAAAAAGGCTGAAATCTTTGTGGATTTCAGCCTTTTTGATATTTACTTAACGTAATAATGAACCACATTTTTGATAATTTCCTTGTTGATCTTTTCCTGATACTCTAAGTAATCTAAATGACCAATAATTTCTGACATGACAAGCGGGAACTCTTTTACATATTTTTCTTTGTAAAAGGTTTTCGCCAGTTCATTACCCGTCGAAATTCCGGATTCTATTAAAGCCAAGATTTTTTGTGATTTTGACTCAATACTGTTGAGTCTTTTTTCAATTAAAGAACCGGGGTGTTCGATGATATTACCATGTCCTGGTAAAATGAGATTAATCTGTAATGATAAACACCGCTTTAATGAATCGATATGATCCACAAGCGTCAGCATTCTATTGCCGTTTTCATCAGGTTCAATCAAGGCGTTACTTGAAATATGTTCAATCAATAAATCACCAGCAAGCAGCCGTTTCTCTTTTTGGTCAAGGAAGGCCATTTGATCCGGGGCATGTCCGGGAAATTCGATTACTTCAAAGTTCAGCCATTTTTTTTCCGTGATTTCAATGATGTCACAATTCAGTCTTTGATCTTTATTATTATCAACGGCATTGAATAAATAGGCGACTTGTTTATCACCTAGTTCACCACAGCCCATTTGAAGGTAAAGCTGTTTATAAAATTCAATTCTCATACTTAAGAAGTCAGGATCCCGTTTTAAACGAGGAACGGATTTAGAATGGGCATAAACAGGAATCGGGTGGAGTGCAGTAATCCGGTTAACCAAACCTACATGGTCTCCATGGTGATGGGTTAACAAAATTTCTGTAATATCCTTAATGGTAAAACCATTTTCCTTTAATGTATTCTGTAATGCATTCCAGCAAACATCGTCATTCATACCAGCATCTACTAATGTTAAAGATTCATCCTGTTTTACTAAGTAAAAGTTTATGCTTTTCAATGATAAAGCACTTGGAGCCATAATTGGATAAATTTCAAGTAATGTATTAGTTTTCATGAACGTCGCCTATCCTCCCAAATTGAGATTAACTAAATAGTGATATTACTAATAATGAGCAAGTATATATAAAGGGTTATTAATCTATGATGAGATGAATGAAATGAAACTGTCAAGCGGAAACTTCTAAATGAAAAAGATTTTAATAGAGAAAATAACTGGTAATGGATGGTTTATTTATCTTGTTTATTTTAAAATTGAATAAGCATCTCAATAATTGAGCCAATATTCTTATAATTAATTTTGGCTGTTGAGGTTTCATATTCATGTATATTTTATAACTAAAACTGAAGATGTAATGTATGTTGAGAGAAAGCGTTCTATAGAAAATAGAAAGTGTATAGGAGGGACTAGTTTGAAACCTAAGATTTATATTACAAGGAAATTGCCAGAACAAATAGTTAATAGGCTGAGAGGGAATTATCGTGTCACGATGTGGGAACAAGAGGATATACCGGTTCCTAGAGATGTGCTTGAAAAAGAAATAGAAGAAATTGATGGGCTGCTTTGTTTGTTGACGGAACAAATAGATGAGGCGCTGATTGAAAAGGCGGTTAATCTAAAAATCATTGCCAATATGGCGGTTGGTTATAACAATATTGATATACATAGTGCAATAAAAAGAGGCATCATGGTCACGAACACGCCGGGGGTTTTAACGGAAACAACAGCCGATTTAACCTTTGGCTTGCTGCTTGCAACGGCAAGAAGGCTGATAGAAGCAGAAGATTATTTAAAGAGTGGACAATGGGAAACGTGGTCACCTATGCAGCTGACCGGGCAGGATGTACACGGTGCAACGATGGGAATCATCGGGTTAGGGAGGATTGGTGAGGCACTGGCTAAAAGAGCTAAGGGCTTTGATATGGATCTAGTTTATTTTAATCGAAGCCGTAAATATGAACAGGAAAAAGAATTAGGAATTGAATATCAGCCCCTTGAAAAATTGCTCCAAGTTTCGGATTTTGTCTGTGTAATGTTACCGCTTACTCCGGAAACCACTTATATGATTGGCGCAGATCAGCTGGATTTAATGAAAGAGACGGCTGTACTCATAAATACGGCAAGAGGTGGGATTGTTGATGAAAAGGCGTTATATCAGGCGTTGAAAAACCGAGTAATTTGGGCGGCAGGATTAGATGTATTTGAAGAAGAACCAGTTTCATTGGATCATCCGCTGCTAACATTGCCAAATGTGGTTACGTTACCGCATATCGGGAGTGCCAGCATTGCGACAAGATTGAAAATGGCAAGCCTTGCTGCACAAAACTTGATGGATGGCTTAGCAGGTGATACTCCTCGTAATTTAGTAGTATTATGAAAATGACATGTGAAAAAAGGACTCCAAAAAAAATGGGGTCCTTTTTTGAGAGTGAAATATCAACCATAATGCCTTTTTTATTAAAGTCCTCCTGTCTCTAAACCGTCAATTTCTATCCCTCTACTAAAATCACGTGTGATTTTTAATTCATTATTTGTGGTGGATAAGGTTAGTTCTCCTTCTTTCTCATAAACTTTAGATGACTTCTCGTCATACACCTTAATATTGATAGACTGCTGTGTACAGGTTAATATGGTGCAAAGCAATTTGAATCCCCTCTTTATCATTTTAAAAGAGTGCTAAATAGAATTACTCGGATTATCTTTAACTTAAGGAAAGCATACTTATCGTAAATTGACTGGATTTTTTGTAAAATAAAGAAGATCACGTATTTTTTAGAAAAAACAACTTGTTAAAAGGGATAGGGGTAGTAATGATTGAATTGAAAGAAACAATTTCATCAGGTAACGAAATGACTAAATCCAAAAGGCTGTTGATGGCTCTTATGCTTGGTTCCTTTGCAGCGATTGGACCATTGTCACTTGATATGTATTTACCAGGTCTGCCTACGCTTGCTGAAGATCTAAACAGCAGTACGTCTTTAGCCCAGCTTAGTTTGACAGCCTGTTTATTAGGATTGGCGTTAGGGCAGATTTATCTAGGACCACTAAGTGATGCAAAAGGAAGACGGGTACCGTTAATCATTTCACTATCTATTTATTGCGTTTCATCTCTGTTATGTGCTTTTGCTCCATCCATTGAATTGCTTTTATTATTACGTTTTATTCAAGGTATCGCAGGAGCAGGAGGAATTGTCATTTCCAGGGCCATTGTTCGTGACCTTTTTTCAGGAACGGATTTGACAAAATTCTTCTCCATGTTAATGCTGGTAAATGGAGCTGCGCCGATTTTGGCTCCAGTTTTTGGAGGTCAGCTGTTACAGTTCACATCTTGGCGGGGAGTTTTCATAGTCATTTGTGTATTAAGTGTGCTTATGGTTGCCGCAGCATTTTTCGGTGTAAAGGAAACATTATCTCCTAATCATAGAAGTGCGGGAGGGGTAACCGATACACTCCGAACTTTTGGGAATTTATTAAAAGACCGTGTATTTATGGGCTATGCTTTTTCACAAGGATTCGTAAGTGCCGCAATGTTTGCGTACATTTCCGGTTCGCCTTTTGTTCTCCAAAATATCTTTGGTGTCTCTCCCCAAACGTTCAGTCTTATTTTTGCAACAAACGGAATGGGTATCATTATTGCCTCTCAAGTGACTGGAAGGCTGGCAGGTAAGGTAAAAGAGGAAAAACTCCTTCAAATAGGATTATGTCTTGCATTATTTGGAGGGATCCTACTTCTTTCATCTATCCTTCTCGAAATTGGGTTAGCAGGAATCTTGATAGCTTTATTCTTCTCCGTTTCTAGCGTTGGAATTGTCGGTACAACAAGTTTTTCTTTATCGATGCAGAATCAGAAAAAAACAGCAGGCAGTGCCTCGGCCTTAATTGGACTGCTCCCTTTTATATTAGGGTCACTAATGGCTCCCCTAGTGGGTCTAGGTTCAGGTGATTCACCCCTTCCGATGGGTATTGTGATGGTAAGTTGTCATGCCATCGCCATGTTGGCTTATCTAGTTCTTGCCCGCCGTGGGTTAAAGGGATTAGCATAAAAATAAAAATAAAAAGCTGAATCCCTTTTATAGGGTTTCAGCTTTTTACCTTGTTTAGAAAGTACTCCTGATAAAAATCAGGGCTGCTTTTTTCAATTCTTATAACAGTGATTCCGCTCCGTCAATATAAACTTCCGTGCCTGTTACATGGGAGGACATAGCTGAAGCTAGGAACAAGACAAGGTCCCCTGCTTGCTCGGTAGTGCCGGCTTTTTTTGCAAGGGGCTGTGAACCTTCCGGGTATTCAATTGGGATTCTGATTTTTTTTAAGTTTTCATCTTCTGGGAAAGTGTTGTCGTGAATGTTCGTATCGATGGAGCCGGGACAAATGATGTTGACTCGGATTTTATATTTTGCCAATTCGAGTGCCGCCATTTTACCGAAAGCAACTTGACCAGCTTTTGATGAGCTGTAGGCGGAAAAACCAAAATTCTTGAAAAATCGGTTTCCATTGATGGAGCTGTTGATGACGATGCTGCCACCTGTTTCCTTCATATATGGAATGGCGTATTTGACAGTGAGGAAGGTACCCTTTAGGTTGATGGTATGTGTTTGATCCCAGTCCTCTGGCTTTATGTCTTCGATGGGGGCTATCACACCGTTGATGCCTGCGTTGGCGAATACGAAATCAATTTTCCCGAAATGGTCAAAGGCTACCTGGTATGCCTTTTCAACTTGATCGGCTTTAGAAACATCGGTTTTGACGATTAAAGCCTCTCTACCAAGGGATTCTACTTCTTCCTTCACCTTTTCGGCATTTTCAACTGTCCGATCAAAAAAGACAATATTTGCACCGTTTTCAGCTAGCTTTAGTGCAGCTCCACGGCCAATTCCTGATCCGCCACCCGTAATTATTGCGACTTTATTTTTCATTAAATCTGTCATAAACTTCACACGCTCCTTTTTAGTTTTCTTTCCCGAATAGGCAGTATGTAGAAACATCATGGCAGTAGTAATATAGAAAGATTATAAAGGAAAATTACCTGAAAAATCCAATTTAAACCGTCGTTGGTCGTCATTTTCCTTTGTTTTTTAGTGAATTGTCTGTATATTGAGGACATAATAAGTTAGCTTGAAAGGGGATATGATGTTGATACGTTTAGGAGTAATAGGAACAAACTGGATCACTGAGCGATTTTTAGAGGCAGCAAAGCTTGTGGAGGAGTTTTCTTTAACCGCTGTTTATTCACGTACAGAAGAGAAGGCTAAGGAATTTGCCGGAAAATATGGAGTTTCTACGATATTTACAAATTTAGAGGAAATGGCCGCAAGCGATGAGATTGATGCTGTATATATTGCAAGTCCTAACTCTCATCACAGCAGGCAGGCAGTGTTATTTTTAGATAATAAAAAGCATGTGTTATGTGAAAAACCATTAGCTTCGAATGCAATGGAAGTTAAGAAGATGATTGACGCTGCCCAAAAAAATGAAGTGCTATTAATGGAAGCAATGAAATCAACAGTAATGCCTAACTTTGAAAGTATCGAGAAAAATATTAGTAAAATAGGTACCATACGGCGATTTTCAGGAAGCTATTGTCAATATTCATCACGCTATGACGCGTATAAAAAGGGCACAGTTTTGAATGCGTTCAATCCGGAATTTTCAAGCGGCGCATTAATGGATTTAGGGATTTACGTCATTTACCCACTTGTTGTACTGTTCGGTAAACCAAATAAGATTCAGGCAACAGGAACATTGCTTGAATCAGGGGCAGATGGACAGGGAACCATATTACTTTCCTATGACGAAATGGAAGCGGTCGTAATGTATTCGAAAATTACGGAATCCAACCAGCCATCCGAAATACAAGGCGAACATGGCAGCATTCTCATTAATAAGATTTCCGGACCCGAAGCAGTGGATATCCATTATCGGGATGGTTCTAGGGAAAGTATTTCGGTTAAGCAGGACATGCCTTCCATGTATTATGAAGTTAAAGAGTTTGTTGAATTGATTCATCAGGGTAAAATAGAATCGGATAAAAATTCATTCGCGAATTCACTATTGACTATAGAAATCATGGATGAAGCAAGAAAGCAAATTGGCATCGTTTTTCCTGCTGACCGTTGATAAGCATTTAAATAGACACGGTCTTGGAAGAAGAGTATAAATGGATGTTACAGATATCCTTTAATTGGGTAGAATTTTAGTACATAGATAATATTTATGTTGGAGGAATGGATATGAAATGCAAAATTAACCGTAATGCAGCAAAAGTTTTACAAAATATGTTGAGCAGTGAAGAAGCCGAAGGCAAAATGATTCGAGTATATATCACGCATATGCATGGTGATCATGCTCACTATGAGATGAAACTTGATACGCCGACAGAACATGATGAAATTGTCAAAACAGATAAAGATATAGATATTTTGCTTGATTCACGTGAGGAATTTCTTGATGGGGTATGGATTAAATATTTTTACGTTCCGGAAGAAGGTTTTGAAATTACTAATCCTTCGAAAGAACCTCACGGGCATCACCACCATTAAGAAAAAAAGGGGAGAATGGTATGAATCAAAAATACGAAAAGATCTTTCAACCATATAAATTTTCTTCAGGGGTAGAAGTGAAAAACCGTATCATGATGGCTCCGATGACAACTTATTCTTCGGATGATCATGGCTTTATAACCGAAGATGAACTGGCTTATTATGCGGAACGCTCGGCAGGTGTTGGTGCGGTGATTACGGCTTGTGCTTATGTAATAGCTGGAGGAAAAGGGTTTCCAGGTCAATTTAGTGTAGATGACGATTTATTTATCCCTTCTTTGAGAAAATTGGCTGAGACGATTCAAGCTAAAGGGTCAAAAGCAATTTTACAAATATATCATGGTGGTCGGCAAAGTCCACCCGAATTAGTACCTGATAACCAACCTGTTTCCGCGAGTGCGATTGCTTCCAAACAAGATGCACCGGTACCACGGGAAATGTCGGAAAACGAAATTCAGGACGTTATTATGGCATTTGGAGAAGCGACTAGAAGAGCCATCGAAGCAGGATTTGATGGCGTAGAAATTCATGGGGCCAATACGTATTTGCTTCAACAATTCTTTTCACCACACTCGAACCGTCGTACAGATAAATGGGGAGGAACTCTAGGAAAACGATTGATTTTTCCGCTTACCCTTGTAAACGAAGTGGAAAAAACAGTGGCTGAGCATGCGAAAAAGCCATTTATTATCGGCTACCGCATTTCTCCTGAAGAAGGCAGCAATCCTGGAATCACTTTGAATGACACGCTCCAGTTCGTCGATAGACTAGCTAATCAAAACTTAGATTATCTGCATATATCGGTAGGTCATTTCTGGAATGGTTCATTCCGTGAGAGTGATAGGACAAAATCCCGAATCGTTAAAATTCATGAAAAGGTTGGTAATCGTATCCCGATAGTCGGTGTAGGCTCTCTGCACACACCGGAGGAAGTAGCAGAAGCTATGGAAACCGGCGTGCCATTTATCGCCCTCGGTCGAGAACTGCTTATGGAACCGCATTGGATTGAAAAAATCAGGGCAGGAAAAGAAATTGAAATACGTACGACTCTTTCCAAGAAAGATCAGGATGAACTTGTCATTCCAGATCCACTTTGGGAGAAGTTGATTAATATAAAAGGTTGGCTTCCGGTAGTAGAGTAAGTGTAAAAAGCATTAGAAATATATAATACCTTAAACCCGTCCTCTCTTTATTGAGGACGGGTTTTTGTATGGGCAACTTATGCATAGATGGTCTCAATGGATTGGAATGTTCAGATTCCTTTTCCTGGAAAATGAGCATTCCAATAAGATATATGTTGAGGAAGGCAATTAAAATAGTATTTCGGCTACATTTGAACTTGCCTAAACAAATGATACGGGCATCCGTAGCTCATTTTGTGAATTAACCCAACAATCAGTATCCCTAGAGTTACAGATAATCAGACTTATTCCGTTCAAACGGAAAATATCTCTCTATTGGATAAATCAATTTAATATATGCCGAAGAATAGGCAATTAGTCGAACATTCCAATTCCCTGCATAGTAGTCATTACTTCCGGCTTCAAAATAACTAGTCTGGACGTATCGTCCCAGTTTGTAATATAAACGTAAAAATATGTAAACAAATGTTAACTTTGCTAGTAATGTACAGTTCTACGTTTTACTGTATAATGTTGAACCGTAGTTGATAACCATGTCAAATAACTTTACAAAGGAGAATACAGATGACGATTATTTCTTCGGTTTTATTTGCCCCTCGCATGTTTGTTGTAAACAGAAAATATGTCCGTTGGAAGAAGTTACGTTCCCTCTATATATTTACTTAGCGTATACAATTATACGTATTTGAACGAGTAACTCCTCTAAAAAGCAAGAATATATTCCGATAATTGTAGAGTTCAATCTTAAAAACAACTAAGGATGTGAAAATGAAGAGAATGATAAAAGATACGAGATTCCAAGGATATAACATGAGAGGTTTTCAAAAAGACGTTACGGCAGGATTGGTTGTAGGTATTGTTGCCATTCCTTTGGGATTAGCTTTTGCAATTGCGTCAGGAGTTGAGCCAATATACGGGTTATATACTACGATCATCGCTGGAATCCTCATTTCCATTTTGGGAGGATCCAAGTATCAAATTGGTGGACCGACTGGAGCTTTTGTGCCTTTGTTATTTGGTATTGTTATGCAATATGGATATGATAGTCTGCTAATTGCGGGATTTTTAGCTGGATTGATACTAGTTGTGATGGGACTTCTTAAATTAGGTAATTTGATGAAGTTCATTCCCCGCCCTGTCATCATTGGGTTTACAACAGGAATTGCGATAATTATCTTTTCTGGGCAGATCGCCAGCTTCTTCGGTATGAGGGTGGAAAAACATGAAACGTTTATGGACAACATGAGGGAACTGGTGGTTAAAGCAGATACGATTAATGTTTATAGTGTGAGTGTTGCGGCTATATGTTTTATCGTTATCTTGCTTTCACCGAGGATTCTGCCACGAGTGCCAGGACCGCTACTGGGTCTACTCATTTCCACAATAGCAGCCTACTATTTATTTCCCAATAAGGTTGCTACAATCGGTTCTACGTATGGAGCGATTCCAAGAGGATTTCCTGAATTTAAAGTGCCAGAGCTTTCAATGGAAATCATTATCACACTTCTTCCCGTTGCTTTTACGATTGCCTTATTAGGAGGCGTTGAGTCTTTGTTATCCGCTACCGTGGCAGATAATATGGGCGGTTCCAAACATGATAGTAATAAGGAATTGGTTGGACAAGGGATTGCAAACATTGCTACTCCATTCTTTGGGGGGATACCGGCTACAGGTGCTATTGCCAGGACGGCTACCAATATCAAAAGTGGTGCAGTCTCTCCAATGTCCGGAATCATTCACGGAATTGTCGTTTTGTTGGTTTTGCTTGTACTTTCTCCATATGCAGCGCATATACCTTTGGCAAGCATGGCACCCATTTTGATGTTTGTTGCATGGAATATGAGTGAAAGAAAGGAATTCGCTCATGTTTTAAAAACGAAAACAGCAGATTCGGTCGTTTTGCTAGTTACCTTTCTTGTTACTGTTTTCACTGATTTAATCATGGGAGTCGGAATTGGCTTATTGATTGCATTTGCCACCTTTATTAAAAAAATGAGCCACACATTAAAAATTAGAGAAAGAAATCATGAAGTTCATCATGAAATTGTTCCAAGCGATAATTTGGATTCAAAGATCAATGTGTATATTTTGGAGGGGCCATTATTCTTTGGTTCGATTGATGTCCTGGAGTCATCCATTTTAGCAAACTTGGATAATAAAACGAAAGTTTTGGTATTAAGTATGCGGAGGGTAACATATATGGATACGTCTGCAGAGGCTGCACTTCTGGCTATTGTTAATCGTTTAGGAAAATATAAGGGGAAATTAATCATTTCTGGAATTCAGCAGCAACCAAAGGAATTGCTGATCAGCACTGGATTATACCATAAAATAGAAAAACAACATTTTTTTAAATCGAAGGAAGATGCCCTTTATTTTGCCAAGAAGCAGTTGTATGTTAATTCGGATAAAGTAGTCTAATAGTTTCATCCTCGAAGTCACCTTTTTGGATTGTTATGTTATAGTAACGTTAACAGTAGATTTTAAAAGAAGGTGACTATCTGGGTGAATATATATCGGATTGGCCAGCTTGCTGAACTTGCGAATGTTTCGAAGAGAACCATCGACTATTACACACAATTAGGAATGCTGAACTATGAAAAAAATGGGTCAAGATATCGATATTATACAGAAGATGCTCTCAATCGTCTTCAAATGATTAATCGGTACAAAGAACAAAATATGCCATTGACTGAAATTAAGGAACGGTTACATGTCTGGTCAAAAACCACTGTGGTTTCTGGGCAGGTGCTCGTGAAAGTGGACAAGATATCATCAGATATCAAAGAACTGGAAAAAGAACTGCTTGAATTAAAACCGCTATTGGATCAGCTCGATGATCAGCAATTAAAATTTGCTGCAAAACAGCTGTCCGTTCGAGGAGGGTCTTTATTAAGCATCATTACTATGCTCACCTAAATATTTTGCCTCGATCAACAAAAAAGACCTGAATTGGTCTTTTTTTGTTTTGATTTAATAAATTTCACATCAGGGGAATCATCATTTTGAATAGATTTGTCCATTTTCATCTATCGTTATATGAGTGGATAACTGATTTAACTTGTTTATAATATTTGGTTAAAAGTCTTATCCATGAACAGTGGTTGTCCACTAATAATTTTGGCTGGAGTAATATTCGTGGTCGTATGCCCACTAATAGGAATGTCCACACAATTGCGTTTCTAATCCTTAAGGATGATTGGAACACCGGAATATGAAGTTGACTATGAGTAGAACATTTATTTGAATTATTTTTGGTTGAAATAGCCTTATAAATCTTTTTTCGATAAAGATGAAGGATATAAGGGAATGGAAAAAGAAGAACTTAAGTATCTATAAATATAAGAAGAGGTGAGAGTGTATGATTGGATCAATCGTAACGACGGCAAAAGGACATCTTCAAGGTACTATGGAAAACGATGTATGCGTTTGGCGTGGAGTCAGGTATGCGAAAGCGCCAATTGATGCTTTGCGTTTCCACTCGCCGGAGCCAGTTGAAAAATGGAGCGGTGTCTTGGATGCAGTGGATTTTGGTGCTGTTCCTCCACAGCCGATGGATCGGGCTGTAAGAACAGGAATGGCTGGCAATGAAAAAATGGATGAGGATTGCTTGTTCCTGAATATTTGGTCACCAAGAGCTGATGATAAGAAGCGCCCGGTCATGGTATGGATTCCTGGTGGGGCATATATAACGGGAGCTGGATCTATTGATATGTACAATGGACATTTGTTGGCTAAGAATGGAGACGTAGTCGTAGTAAGCATCAACTATAGGTTAGGTGCACTTGGATATTTGGATTTTACTGAGTTGACAGATGATGGAGAAACATTTGAAACCAACTTAGGCTTACGTGATCAAGTGGCTTCTTTGAAATGGGTGAAAGAGAATATTGAAGCCTTTGGCGGCGACCCTGAGAATGTTACGATATTTGGCGAATCAGCTGGAGGAAATGCCGTAACAACCTTACTTACTGTACCTTCAGCGAGAGGTCTTTTTAAACAGGCTATTGCAGAAAGTTCTGCTCCAACATCTGTTTACGGAAAAGCATTTGCACGACAATTCAGTGAAAAATTCCTGGATATCTTGGGAATTGGCAAGAATGAAATCCATCGATTAAAAACACTTCCAGTTCAAGAAATTGTCGCCGCCTCTTACCAACTCTTACAGGAAAACTCACAAGCTATGCCTGGTTCCCTATCTTTTGGACCTGTCGTTGATGGTGACTTCCTGCCTGATTATCCACTAGATTCGATTCGGTCCGGAAAAGCCAAGGGGATACCCTTGCTTATAGGAACAAATAGAGACGAAGCGACATTATTTGAACAAATGGATCCCCCTTTAATCCCAACTAATGAAGAGATGATTCATAAAATGTTCGAAAATACTGATCCAGAGGCGAAAGAGCGAATTACGAATGCTTATATGAACTTCCCTAAAAAGGAAGCGGCGCTTGGCATTGGCCGCGATGCGACTTTCCATATTCCTTCCGTTTGGTATGCGGAGGCGTACAGTCGTTTTGAAAAAACGTGGATGTATCGTTTTGATTATAAAACGCCGGCACTGCGTTTAAGCAAATTAGGGGCGACCCATGGAATGGAAATTCTATTTGCCTTCCAGACATTCGACTCGGCATTGGGCAAACGGATTACTTCTTATGGATCCAAGACAGCAGCGCTTAAGGTTTCCCAAAGGATTCAAGGTCATTGGGTTAACTTTGCGAAATATGGAAACCCAAATCCCGCAGAAGGGGAAATCTGGCCGAAATATGATGAAAACAACCACTACACTATGATTTTTGATAAAAAGGATTATATTGAAAAAGATCCTAACAGAATGATAAGGTTGGCCTGGGAGGGAGTAGGGATTTACAAGTGAAATATAGTGGATAGGAAGAAAGGACGGACAACATGGATATAAAAAATTTTATGTCTACGAAAGAGTATGCGAGAACTTTGGATCAGCAAGATGCCTTAGTTTCATACAGAGAGGAATTCTATTTGAATCCCGGAATGATTTATTTGGATGGGAACTCATTGGGACTTTTATCGAAGCGGGCGGAAAAAAGCTTAATGAGGTCATTGGAAGACTGGAAAAGGTTTGGGATAAATGGGTGGACGGAGGGCGCTGAGCCTTGGTTTTACTTTTCTGAGAGATTGGGAGAATTGAGTGCCCAATTGGTAGGGGCTGCAGGGGATGAAGTGATAATGAGCGGGTCAACGACAGCTAATTTACATCAGCTTGCGGCAACTTTTTTTGAACCGAAAGCTGGTAGGAACAAAATCATGGCGGATGAGCTAACGTTTCCCAGTGATATTTATGCGCTCCAAAGCCAGCTGCTATTACATGGACTTAATCCTGCGACACATTTAGTTCAGGTGAAAAGCCGAGATGGGAAATTCCTTAAGGAAGATGACATCATTGCAGCGATGAACGAGGAAATAGCCTTGATTGTACTGGCGACGGTCTTGTATCGGAGCGGTCAGATCCTTGATATTGAAAGGTTAACCAAGGAAGCCCATGCACGTGGGATCATTATTGGGTTCGATGGCTGTCATTCTATAGGTGCTGTTCCGCATTGGTTTGACAAGTGGGAAGTGGATTTTGCATTTTGGTGTAATTATAAGCATTTGAATGGTGGGCCAGGTTGTGTAGCTGGGTTGTATGTGAACCGTAAGCATTTTGACAGGAAGCCGGGATTGGCAGGCTGGTTTGGATCGAGGAAGGATAAGCAGTTCGATATGGAACATTCCTTTACCCAGGCAAATTCTGCAGGTGCTTTTCAAATTGGAACTCCCCATATATTAAGCATGGCCCCTCTTTTAGGTTCACTTGAAATGTTTGCAGAAGTGGGAATAGAGCAGGTTCGGTCAAAATCTTTGAGGCTGACGAAATATCTAATGGATTTAATCGACTCGGAACTTACTGATTACGGATTTAAAATTGGTAGCCCAAGGGATGAATCAAAAAGGGGCGGTCATATCATCCTTGAACATAAGGAAGCGGCAAGAATATGTAAAGCATTGAAAAAAGAGGCTATCATACCCGATTACCGTGAACCTAATATGATCCGACTAGCACCTGTTGCTCTTTATACCTCTTTTCAGGAAGTCTTTGAAACGGTACAGGTCCTTAAAAAAATCATGGACGGAAGGTTATATGAAAACTATGAAAATAAACGGGGAATCATTGCCTAGGATGGGAGAACCGTATGGAGAAAAATAAGTTGCATCGTAAGTTATCGTCAAATCAAATCACAATGATTGCCATGGGTTGTGCAATTGGTACCGGTTTATTTTTGGGCAGCGGCCTTGCGATTTCGACCGCAGGCCCAAGTGTATTAATCAGCTATGCAGCAGGTGCATTCATTGTCCTCCTATTGATGGGCTGTTTGGCAGAAATGACTGTAGCCTATCCAACATCAGGGTCATTTGGAACGATTGCTGAAAAATATATCAGTCCATTTGCAGGCTTTGTTGTGCGATATTCATATTGGATAGCGAATGTCCTTGCTATTGGAGTCGAAGTGAGTGCAATCGCCGTGTACATGAAATATTGGTTCCCTGATGTAGCTGGAAGTGTGTGGATTTTTCTTTTTGCTGCACTGCTTATCTATGTAAATGCAACGAGTGTCAATACATTCGGAAATTTTGAATATGTATTTTCAATGATTAAAATTAGCGCTATTGTTATTTTTATTTTACTTGGAGCATACGTGGTGATTGGCGCCGAACCCTCAAGTGGTATTGGGGTAGAGAATTATGTCAATGACGGAGGGTTTATGCCATTCGGGTTTTGGGGGCTTTGGGTTGCAATATTTATTTCTCTCTTCAGCTTTTTAGGGACGGAATTAATTGCAGTGACAGCGGGAGAAGCAAAAGACCCCGATATTGCCGTGCCCAAAGCTTTAAAGGCAACTGTTTTCAGACTTGCTACTTTTTATGTACTGACAATCGGTCTTATGTTGATGATTGTACCATGGCAATCTGCTGGAATCGATAAAAGCCCATTTGTAAAGGTAATGGAAATTTTGAATATTCCAGGAGCATCAGGAATAATGAATTTTATTGTGCTAACAGCCGCTCTATCTGCGATGAATAGCCAGTTATATGCTTCTACAAGAATGATATTTTCATTATCCGAGCAAAAGCAGGCTCCTGCATTATTTCAAAAGGTGAGCCGAAAAGGTGTTCCATTACGTGCCCTACTCATCTCTACACTGGGCATTTTTCTAGCTGCTGGTGTAAAAGTTCTGCTTCCGGATACTTCATATGCGTTCATGATGGGGATTTCGATGTTCGGAGCTATTTTCACCTGGTTTATGGTGTTTATCTCACATTTGTATTTTAGAAGGAATTGGGAAAAATCTGGAGGGCGGAAGTTGCCGGTGAAAATGTATGGCTTTCCATATTTAACGATACTAGGTGCATTTCTGCTGTTTGCTTTGACGGTATCGACTTGGTTCACTGGTCCATTTAAAATCGTTCTCCAGTTCGGTGTTCCTTGGCTGATCTTTCTTTGCATCGCTTATTTGTTAATGATGAAAATAAAAAGAACGTAAAAGGGAGAGAGAGTATGGATAAGGGACCGACTGATAAGAATCGTTTAGAAGAAGGAATGGTTACTGATTTTGAAAAGGATATGTCCTATGGGGACTATCTACATTTAAATCAAATTCTATCGAGTCAGCACCTGCTTTCCGGTCATCATGATGAGATGTTGTTTATTATCATTCATCAAACAAGTGAATTATGGATGAAACTGATTCTTCATGAATTAACAGCAGCAACAGACAATATCAAGGCAGGACGTTTGGAGCCTTCCTTTAAGATGCTATCTAGGGTATCAAGGATTCAACAACAACTTGTTCAATCGTGGAATGTTCTCTCGACCTTGACGCCATCGGATTATATGGAATTCCGTGAGAAACTCGGAAACTCTTCTGGCTTTCAATCATTTCAAAACCGGTTGATTGAATTTGCAATGGGCCAAAAGAATACGCAAATATTGACCGTTTTTCGACATCAGCCTGAACTTTATGAAACGATGATGGTTAATTTAAATAAACCTAGTATTTATGATGCTGCGATTGGGGCCTTGGCTGCAAGAGGTCTTCCGGTTGATGCATCCGTTTTGAAAAGGGATTGGTCTGAAACATATCGAATAAATGCCAGTGTGGAGAGTGCCTGGCTGACGGTCTACCGTGATGTTCATAAATATTGGGACTTATATGAGCTGGCCGAAAAGCTTGTTGATATTGGTAGTCAGCAACAATTTTGGAGATTCCATCATATGAGTACGGTAGAAAGAATCATCGGCCAAAGAATGGGCACAGGTGGTTCGTCGGGAGTGAGCTACCTAAAGAAAGTGGTCGACCAGCCATTTTTCCCTGAACTCTGGACACTGCGAACAAAGCTGTAAGCAAGACTGGAGGGGAAAATAGATGAGTCTATGGAGAGATATTTCTCAGCGACTGAACGAAAATACGCCATATTGGCCAGGAGATACACCGTATTCATATCGTCTGAATTCTTCAATAGCAAAGGGATCATCAGTCAATGTTGGGGAAATTAGGATGAGTACACATTTAGGAACACATATTGATGCTCCTTTCCATTTTGATGAAAACGGAAAAAAAATCATTGAGCTCGATTTGGATTTATATATTGGCCCAGCACTTTTAGTAAAGATAGATGCTACTAAAAGTATTGGAGTTGAGGCTTTTACAGGTATCGACTTTACAGGCATCGAACGGTTATTACTGGCAACAGGACAGTGGAAGGATCTCAGCCGTTTTCCTGAATGGATTCCTACAATTGATCCTGAATTAGCACCTTATCTTGCTGATAAAGGAGTGAAGTTGCTTGGACTTGATTTGCCTTCCGTTGACTATCTCGACAGCAAAGAATTGCCTGCCCACCATGCTCTGTCAGGTTGTGGTATTCATATCTTGGAAGGTCTAGTCCTAGAAAGCGTGGAGCCGGGACTGTATGATTTGGCAGCACTGCCGCTTGCGTTAGAAGAGGGAGACGGCAGTCCGGTCAGGGCTGTGCTGAAAAGGAAGGGTTAAACGAGGGGGAATAAGAGATGGGCAAAATTGGAGTTTACGGATCTTCCTTCGATCCAGTTACGAATGTCCATTTATGGACAGCATCTACCATTGCACATCGTGCTAAGTTGGACAAAGTTATTTTTTTACCTTGCGCCGATAATCGGATTGATAAACAGATGAAAACGAGTAATGAACATCGCTGGGATATGCTTGGGCTAGCTATCGAGGACAACCCGCTGTTCGAAGTTAGTGATTATGAAATTAATGAACGGGCTGGGACGAGTAAACAGTATACTTGGTATACGATGGAATACTTTAAACAACAGTACCCGAAGGATGATGTTTATTTCATTATGGGTGCCGATCTTCTTGAAGATATTGATAATCAGGAATTACCGGTACACTTACGCTGGAAATTCAGGGAAAAGTTGATTGCCAATCATAAATTTATCGTCATGGCCCGGGATGGAATAGATATGCTGAAAATCATTTCCAAAAGTCCGTTGCTGAGAAATTATGATGATGGCAATACATTTCACCTTATTGATAAAGGTCTCTCCATGGAAATCAGTTCGACATATATAAGAGATGAGTTCGCGATGGGTGGAGAACCGAGATATTTACTGCCTGGTCAATGTTATCAGTATATTGTGGACAATAAGTTGTATCAGAAAGAATCAAAATCTTGAGTTTTTAGTATAAGCGAGAACAAAGAATGCAAAAGAGCTCAATCTAATGAGATTGAGCTCTTTTGCATTGGTTATATAATTCCATTAATACAGACTATATTATTTTAATCTAAATAAGCGTCGCGGAAAAGATAAAAAGAAAAAACATAGTTGACAACTTGGTATACTTTGTTTTATGGTAGTGATACATAAAAACAGAATATTTGCTGATCAGAAAACTGAAGGCATACTATCTCCTTATATATTAATTGAAGGAAATAGTATGTCTTTTTTGTTGGAAAAAGTGAAACGGGGGAAGTTTATGAAAAAGTTGATGGTATTTTCAAGTTTGATTTTAGCCTTTGGAGTACTAGCAGGATGTAATTCAGAAAAAACAGAAGGAGAAGGGAACTCTAAGTCTGTGGAGCTTTTGAATGTGTCATATGATCCGACGCGTGAACTGTATCAAGAATTTAATGATGCGTTTGTGAAACATTGGAAAGAAGAGTCAGGTCAGGATGTAACGATTCAGCAATCTCATGGCGGTTCTGGTAAACAAGGTAGAGCGGTTATTGATGGGTTGGAAGCGGATGTCGTGACACTGGCATTGGCTTATGATATTGATGCCATTTATGAAGCTAGTAACTTATTAGCGGAAGATTGGCAAAAACGTTTACCTGAAAACTCGACACCGTACACATCAACTATTGTGTTTTTAGTAAAAAAAGATAATCCGAAAGGTATAAAAGATTGGAATGATTTAATCAAAAAGGATGTTTCCGTAATTACGCCAAATCCAAAGACAAGTGGTGGAGCAAGGTGGAATTACCTGGCTGCATGGGCTTATGCAGAAAAGAGTTTTAATAATGATGAAACCAAAGTGAAGGGTTTTATGAAAAAGCTTTATCAAAATGTTGAAGTTTTGGATTCAGGAGCACGAGGTGCAACGACCACATTTGTGGAAAGGGAAATTGGTGACGTACTAATTGCTTGGGAGAATGAAGCTTATTTAACACTAGAAGAATTCGGTGATGATAAATATGAAATTGTGAATCCGTCGATTAGTATTCTAGCTGAACCTCCAGTAGCTATTGTTGATAAAGTGGTTGAGAAAAAAGGAACGAAGGAAGTAGCTGAGGCCTATCTGGAATACCTTTATACAGATGCCGGTCAAGAAATTGCAGCAAAGAACTTCTATCGTCCGAGGGATGAGAAGGTTCTTGCTAAATACAAGGATCAGTTTGCAAATATTGATATGGTGACTGTTGATGAAAAGTTCGGCGGGTGGAAAAAAGCCCAGGAAACACATTTCAATGATGGTGGTACATTTGACGAAATTTATCAACCACAATAAGCGTTGGAGGAGAAGATGTAAATTCACATTTTCTCCTTCACTAATCAATCAGAAAGAGCTGGGGCGAATCGATGAATATAGCGGAAGTTAAACAAAAGAAAAAAAGAACCATACCTGGTTTTGGACTAACGATGGGGTTTACATTGCTGTATCTATCCATCATCGTTTTGATTCCATTATCCATGGTTTTTTTAAACACATTTACAATGGGGTTTCAGGATTTTTGGGCGACTATTACCGAACCGAGGGTCGTTGCTTCCTATAAACTAAGCTTTCTGACAGCTTTAACTGCGGCCTTTGTGAACGCAGTTTTTGGCGTTTTAATTGCCTGGGTGCTGACTCGTTATGAATTTCCTGGCAAACGAATCATCGATGGTCTAGTTGATTTGCCTTTTGCCCTGCCGACTGCTGTAGCGGGGATTACATTGACCACTTTGTACTCACCGAATGGGTGGATTGGCCAATTTTTCAGCTTTAAAATTGCCTTCACTCCCATCGGGATTATCATTGCCCTGATATTTATCGGTCTGCCTTTCGTTGTCCGCATGGTCCAACCGGTGCTTGAAAATATAGAAAAAGGAATGGAAGAAGCATCTGCTTCGCTAGGGGCGAATCGAATGCAGACGTTTATTAAAATTATCTTTCCTGAATTGATACCAGCGATTTTGACGGGTTTTGCACTTTCTTTTGCAAGGGCGCTTGGAGAGTATGGATCCGTTGTGTTCATTGCAGGAAATATGCCTTTTAAAACAGAGATTTCACCGCTTATCATCATGACAAAACTCGAACAGTATGATTATCAGGGTGCAACTGCTGTGGCCACCGTCATGCTTATTATTACATTTCTAATTTTGTTCACCATCAATATCTTACAATGGTGGACTAGCAAAAGATATACCGGGAAATAGGAGGGGACATGTTGGCAAATCACAATTCAGTGGCTGCAGAGACGAACAAACCAGTCATTTTAACGAGAAACGCAACGAAAGAGCCTAAATCTATACAGTGGATTCTTATTTCCATTGTGTTGCTATTTCTTACTTTATTTTTAGTTGTTCCATTAATCGCAATCTTTGTAAAAGCCTTTGAAAAGGGGGCTGATGCTTATTTTGCGGCCATAGCCCATCCTGATTCTATGTCTGCCATTAAATTAACATTAATCGTTGTCCTAATCACGTTACCGCTTAATGCTATATTTGGGGTAGTGGCGGCATGGACGATTACAAAATATGAATTTAAAGGAAAAAACTTTTTAATAACTTTGATTGATCTACCCTTTTCGGTTTCACCAGTCATTGCTGGATTGATTTTTGTACTTTTATTTGGCTTACATGGGGCCCTTGGTCCATTGTTGCAAAACTATGATATTAAAGTGATCTTTTCGATACCAGGGATTGTCATCGCCTCTATTTTCATTACCTTCCCATTCATTGCACGTGAATTAATTCCGCTCATGCAAAGCCAGGGAACGTCTGAAGAAGAGGCATCGCTCACACTAGGAGCAGGAGGATTCAAGACGTTTTGGTATGTAACGCTTCCTAATATTAAATGGGGCCTTTTATATGGAGTCATTTTATGTAATGCGAGGACAATCGGAGAATTTGGGGCCGTATCGGTCGTATCAGGCCATATACGCGGGATGACGAACACGATGCCACTTCATATTGAAATCTTATACAATGAATATCAATTTTCAGCGGCCTTTGCCGTGGCATCACTGATGTCCATTTTTGCAATCATAACGTTGGTTATTAAAAGTTTCATAGAATGGAAAACAGACTTTAAATCATCAAAAGTAAGTTAGGAGGGAAAGTAATGAGTATCGTCATCGAAAATGTTACAAAATATTATGGGTCTTATCAAGCCCTCCAAAATATCAATCTGGAAATAAAAAGCGGGGAGCTTGTAGCGCTACTTGGCCCCTCTGGTTCGGGAAAAACATCATTGCTACGTATCATTGCTGGACTTGAACAGGCAGAGAACGGAAATATCTTATTTAATGAAGAGAATTACACCAATAAGCATGTGAAAGATCGGAATGTGGGCTTTGTTTTTCAGCATTATGCTCTTTTTCGCAACATGACCATTTTTGATAATGTTGCCTACGGTTTAAAGGTTCGTCCAAGAAAAATAAGACCTAGTAAAACAGCGATTGAACAAAAGGTTACAGAATTGCTTCAGCTAGTTAAGTTGGAAGGATATAAGTACCGTTATCCTTCTCAATTATCAGGCGGCCAGCGTCAGCGTGTGGCATTGGCAAGGGCTCTTGCTGTAGAGCCGAATATTCTTTTGCTTGATGAACCATTCGGGGCACTGGATGCTAAAGTGCGTAAGGAACTTAGGCGTTGGCTAAGAAGACTTCATGATGAATTCAATGTTACGAGTGTCTTTGTAACACATGATCAGGAAGAAGCGATGGATGTTGCTGATCGAGTTGTAATCATGAATGAAGGGAAAATTGAACAGATTGGAACTCCGGAAGAAGTATATGATCAACCCAAGAATCCATTTGTTTACGATTTTCTCGGTAGTGTCAATCTTTTCAAGGGCAAGGTTCATCAAGGGAAATTGGCAACAGGAAATGTGGAAATACATGTTCCAGACAGTGAGGATGGAGAGAGTACTGGTTATGTAAGAGCTCATAACTTTATCATAGAAAGAGAATCATTAGAAACGGATTCGATTGCATCTGTTATTGACCATATTCATACAATTGGACCTATTGTCCGTATTGAAGTGATTCGTCAGGATATAAATGAACCGCTTGAAATCGAACTTACTAAAGAACAATATAATAATCTTGAATTAAAAAAAGGAGAAATAGTGTTTGTCCGGCCCAAAGAATTGAAGGTCTTTGTTGACTATATGGCTGGAATCTAACAGGAAGTCGATAAGTTAACCAAAAAACCGCTAATTAGCGGTTTTTTTATTATCATTAACTAGCGTCAATATCTAATTTTATTAATAAAAAAACATTGACTTCTAAAAGAAACTCTTTTAGAGTGGATTGGTAAACTAAATATCCTCGTTAGGTGAGGCTCCTGTGTAGGAGATATGCTACTGCCCAAAAATGTCGAAAGACGCCAATGGGTCAACAGAAACCATCGACATAAGGTGGTTTTTAATGTAGCTGGCGTTGTCCTATGCCACACAGTGCTAAAGCTCTACGAATGGAGGAACAGGATTTCTGCTATGTATTTGTCATTCAGACAATGTACGTATGTGTATTTGTCATTCAGAAATGTACGTAAATGTACCGTGTGAACACCTCCATTTGTAATGGAGGTGTTTTTATATTTTTCTGGGAGGTGAGGATAGTGGATAACTATTCACGACCTTATACTCGAAGCATAATAAATATCAAATAAATACAAAGATTAAGGAAGGGGAATTATAAAATATTTTTCTTACTTTTAATATATCGTTAAGGGGAAATATTTTTTGCTCCTCAAAAAAGGAGTGGCGAAGATGATAAAAGACATGACTGAAGACCAAATAACTCTTCAAATCATAAAAGCATTAAAAGAAGGAAAAAAGAAAGAATTTCAAGCAATATTAGAAGAACTCCAACCTTATGATATTGCTCGAATTTTTGAGGGGCTTCCAGAAAAACATCATACACGTTTCTTATTGTTTCTTACTCCAGAACAAATCGCGGAACTAATACAGGAACTTGAAAAAGTACATCAATTAAAAATTCTTACTAAATTAGGAATTGAAAAATCAGGTCAAGTAATGGATCTAATGGATAATGATGATTTAGCTTCATTGTTAGAGAACCTATCTCCGGATAAAATTGAAGAACTTCTTTCAGGTATGAAACAAGAAGAATCTAAAATCGTACAAAATATCATGAATTATCCCCCTGAAACGGCAGGACGAATAATGACAAACCGTTTTGTGTGGATCCCTCAACACTATACGGTTCGTGAATCAGTTGAAAAACTTAAAATATTTGCGGAGTTCTCGGGAACGATTAACTATCTGTATGTAATTGATAACGATAAAAAATTAGTAGGTGTAGTCTCATATCGAGATTTAATAATAAATGATGAGAATGAAAAAATACAAGATATTATGTACAGTAGAGTTATCTCCGTATTCGCTTATGAAGACCAAGAAGAGGTAGCACATGTTATTGAGCGTTATGATTTTTTATCAATTCCTGTTGTAGATAATAATAATGAGTTATTAGGAATTGTAACCGTTGATGATATTATTGACGTTGTCATTAAGGAAGCAAACGAAGATATTGAAAAACTTTCGGCATCTGGTAAAGCTATTGATTTTGACACGAAGGCACATGTGGCTGCGTATCGCCGACTTCCCTGGCTTATTTTACTTTTATTTATCGGATTAGTGTCTGGAACTATTATTAGTGGTTTTGAAGAAACATTGTCTAAAGTTGTTGCACTTGCCTTCTTTATGCCGATGATAGCAGGGATGACTGGAAATACAGGTACTCAATCATTAGCTGTTGTTGTAAGAGGTCTAATTACTACTGATACGGATAAAGGAGTTGTTTTTAGACTTATTATCCGAGAACTTAAAGTTGGACTGATAATAGGCATTACCTGTGGAATATTAATTTCCATTATAGCTTTTGTTTGGCAAGGAAATCCTGTTCTAGGGTTAGTGGTTGGAAGTTCATTAGTTATGACCCTAATTATTGGGACTTTAGCTGGGACCATTATTCCTCTAATATTATATAAATTCAACATCGATCCAGCAGTGGCCTCTGGTCCATTAATTACAACACTGAATGATATACTATCGTTACTTATCTACTTTGGCATTGCAACAATGTTTATTTCAAAATTGATGTAGTAAAACCACGATTAAATTCTGTTCTTCGTGGTATTCTTTAAAAATAAATAATTATAATAATTTGAAATAATGGATATTACGCTAAATAGCAGAATAGTAATAATGAATGTTAACATATTCAACCAATTATTTGCAGAAAAATGGTAATAGAAATAATCAAATTATCTCAAGGGGCGATAACTGAATGGGCGTTGTTACTGTTCTGCTTGTCATTCACATTATTGCAGGCAGTGTTTGTTTATTGACAGGGTCGATAGCATCAATAGCAAAGAAAAAGAAAGGCAATCATACTACCATTGGAGAAGTGTATCATGGTGGGTATCTTGTAATTTTCATAACCTCCCTTGTAATGGCAATCGTGAACTGGTCAGAAAGTGCTTATCTTTTCTATATTGCAATTTTTTCTTATAGCTTAGTTCTTTTGGGATACTTAGCAAGAAAACTACGTTGGAGAAATTGGTTGAAGATGCATATAGGAGGAATGTTAGGGTCTTATATTGGAATTATTACGGCTACTTTAGTCGTTAATGGTTCAAAGATTCCATTAGTGAATGAAATCCCTTCTCTCTTATTATGGTTTATACCTACAATCATTGGAACACCACTCATTACTATAGTAAGTAGGCGTTATAGCAGTCGGACTAAACCAAAAGAGTTTATACAATAATAGTTGCATAAAAATCTTTATTCATCTTTAGAGAATCGAGAATTGAAAAGAAGATTCTGTTACAAAAAAAACGAAGTATAACTGGAAATAAACTCTCTAGATTATGACCCATTTTATACGTATCTCGGCTGAACCCTTACTTTACCATCCGAACTATTCAGACAAAAGAACAACAACATCGTCTAATTGTTCTTCAACAAACGGGCGCATTTCTGGATAAAGAAATGCGCCCTTCCTAATGAATTGGACCAGATTATGAAATAAGGAAATGGTACATATTAGTCATGTATAATATATACCACCTTTTATTTTTATTACTTTTTACAATATAGGTTCTGTTAAGTTTAAAATTATCAACCTCATAATCTATTTTTTAGCACCGATAACTTTAACATCATCAAATAACACCCTGGATGTTCCACCTGACATTAGAATTCCAACATGAGTTTTACCAAGATTTGTTGGAGAGTGCTGTTTGATCTTTATTCAACAAATGGGCCATATTCTTGAATAAGAGAAGAAATTATTAGACGGTGAATCGAAGTTCTAAGTTATTCAAAAATGGAACAATTTAGTTGAACATGGGTATTCACTAATGTACGTTTATTTAAGGATAGTAATCACTATGAAACTTGTGCTTTTCAATCAATGTGTATTTCAGGAAAAAGTGTTACCTTCTAATAAGTAAAAAGGAGGAAATTATTATGATTAAAGCTGTTATTTTCGACTTTGATGGTTTAATTTTAGACACGGAGACGGCTTGGTATGAGGCTTATAAAGAAACTATGGGTTTTTATAAATCTGATTTGCCTCTCGAACATTTTGTTAAATGTATCGGAACAGATAATACTGAACTTTATAAGTTTTTCCAAGAAAAACTGGGGGAAAGTTGTAATATTGAAGAAATTGAAGTTAGAGCAAAAAGCTTACATAAAGTAAAGATGAAAACATCCCAGGCACGTGAAGGTGTAAAGGATTATTTAGAAGAAGCAAAAAAATTTGGATATAAAATTGCCCTTGCTTCAAGTTCAACAAAAGAGTGGGTCACTCATTATTTGGGTGAACTCGGACTGCTAAACTATTTTGAAGTTATTATCACAGGGGATGATGTTGAAAAAGTAAAACCAGCGCCTGATTTGTATTTAAAGGCAATCGAAATTTTGAACATTCATTCCACAGAAGCCGTAGCATTTGAAGATTCGTTAAATGGACTTCAATCGGCTCTAAATGCTGGATTAAAGTGTGTAATCGTACCAAATCCCGTTACAGAAGCTTTAGCTTTTGAAAATCATTCTTTACGTCTTCAATCTATGGTAGAAAAGAGCTTGACTGATGTTATAAAACTTATTGAGCAATAAGGTGTTCGGAAAATTACTTCGCCCTAATGTTAATATGAATATGGTGAGGTTTTCATAATAAATCAGTACAATTAGAATGGAACACTATTAAACAAGTGGCTTTAGTAAAAATAACTGAGAAGCCATTTTTACAGATCTTTCGCATTTTTCAATATTCCGCAATCGGGCGCTATTACTGAAAAAGGATAGCGCTCTTTTCCATGTCTCCTAACGATACTTAAAAAACTTATTTACACTATCTTAAACCTCAAAATTATTAAAATACCCACTCTAACCCCTTGCAGACAAAGAAAAATGCCATCTTTAACGATATTATCTATTTAACTCCTTCTCTCAAATGACGACTACTCAGCCTTTTGTCCCCCATCCGTTAACAAAACCTTCACAAATTATAGGTCCAATGAGTGGTTGAGATGGAATTTTATGGGGTATATAATTAACAGGAATGAACATTCATTCCGCATTTAATTAATGAAAGGCTGAATTATTATGCAAACTGCTGTAAATAAACGAGACAGCATAGTATCCAGCGCTTTGGTACTATTTGCTGAGCGGGGATATGATGCGACGACGATTCCAATGATTGCTACATCGGCAGGAGTTGGAGCTGGTACCATCTATCGTTACTTTGAGAATAAGGAAGTGCTCGGGAACAAGATTTTTCAAGAGTACCTGAATATTTTTACTGAAACACTTGAGAATGGATTTCCTTATGATGAATCGATTCGAAATCAGTTCCACCATATTTTTATATCAATGATTCACTTTACAACCGAGCACAGTCAAGCGCTTTATTTTATAAAAACACATAGTAGTGCCCATTTTTTAAATGAAGAAAGTCATTCTAGCTTTCAAGGGCTACTGAATATATTAAAAAGTTTCTTTGATTCAGGAAAAGCAAAAAAAGAAATTAAGGAGCTTCCTTCTGCAGCTTTGATTGCCATTATTTACGGAGCATTTCTTGAGCTTCAACGACTTGTCCGTATTGGGGAGTTAGAACCTGAAGCAAAACTTTTAGCAGATGTAGAAGAAAGCATTTGGGATGCTGTACGATTACACGTTTGAGAAAAATTTGATTTTTCATTCACTTAGCGGAATGAATGTTCATTCCGTTAGCTAATTTATTTAAAGAGGTGCTAAAAAATGACAAATATAACTCAATTTCCACAGCCAAAAACTTATGGACCCCTCGGAAGCCTGCCTGTTATTGATAAGGATAAGCCACTTCAGTCATTCATGAAGCTGGCTAGGGAACTTGGACCGGTTTTTCAGTTTCAATTTCCGGGTCGTATTAGTACCTTTGTATCCAGCGCTGCCCTTGCTAAAGAAATTTGTGATGAAACAAGATTTGATAAGAAAGTCGGTCCTGCCCTGCAAAAAGTGAGAGCATTTGGTGGTGATGGCCTTTTCACAAGTGAAACATCGGAGACAAATTGGAAAAAGGCTCATAACATTCTGCTGCCTAGCTTTAGCCAGCAGGCAATGAAGGGCTATCATGCAAAAATGGTAGATCTTGCTACCCAACTCATCCAAAAATGGGCTCGCTTAAATCCCGCTGATGAGATTGATATTCCTGAAGATATGACACGCTTGACCTTAGATACGATTGGACTCTGCGGATTTAATTACCGCTTTAACAGTTTTTATCGAGAGACCTCCCATCCCTTTGTCGACAGTATGGTGCGTGCATTAGATGAAGCGATGAGTCAAACGCAGCGACTCGGTGTTCAAGATAAACTGATGATTAAGTCTAAAAAACAATTCAGAGAAGACATTCAATACATGTTCTCACTTGTAGATGAATTGATTACAGAACGAAAACTAAATGGTGATCAGGGAGAAGATGACCTTCTTTCCCATATGTTAAAAGGGGTTGATCCTGAAACTGGTGCAGCACTGGATGATGAAAATATTCGTTATCAAATCATTACCTTTTTAATCGCTGGACATGAAACGACGAGCGGTCTCCTTTCTTTCGCCATCTATTTTCTTATGAATAACCCGGAAAAGTTAAAAAAAGCACAGCAGGAAGTCGATGAAGTACTGGGTGACGAGGTTCCTGATTATAAACAGGTGAAGAAATTGAAATATGTTCGGATGGTGTTAAATGAAGCGCTTCGTCTGTGGCCAACTGCTCCGGCGTTTTCTGTTTATGCGAAAGAAGACACCACATTAAACGGAAAATACAATGTGAAGAAAGATGAGGTGTTCACTCTTCTTATTCCAGAGCTTCACCGTGATCCATCCGTTTGGGGAGAAGACGTAGAATCCTTTATTCCAGAACGTTTTGAGGATCCGGTTTCAATTCCATACCATGCTTATAAACCGTTTGGAAACGGACAGCGTGCCTGTATCGGGCAGCAGTTTGCTCTTCATGAAGCAACTCTGGTGCTCGGAATGGTTTTACAACACTTTGACCTGATAGATCATAAAGATTATCAATTGGATGTTAAAGAAACTTTGACTCTTAAACCGGATGGATTAACCATGCGTGTTTCACCTAGGAAGCCGGCGATGTCATTTACCGTTGCTTCTCCAGAACCAGTGTATGCGGATTTAGAAGCAACGGAAGCTTCTATTGAATCTGCACATGGCACGCCATTACTCGTTCTGTTTGGATCAAACATGGGAACCGCAGAAGGAATAGCTCGTGATCTCGCTGAAACGGGGAGTCAACAAGGTTTCTATACCGAGGTTGCTCCTTTAAATGATTACACAAATCATCTTCCTCAAGAAGGAGCTGTTCTCATTGTCTCAGCATCTTATAATGGAAATCCACCAGACAATGCAAATGACTTTGTTTCATGGCTGAAGGAAAGTCAGGATGGAACATTGGACGGTGTTCACTATGCTATCTTTGGATGCGGAGACCGCAATTGGGCCAATACGTACCAACGTATTCCAACCTTCATTGATGAACAACTGGAACAAAAAGGAGCTAATCGTCTGTCAGAAACAGGTTATGGAGATGCAAGCGATGATTTTGAAGGGGATTACGAGAAATGGACAGAAGCCCTTTGGCCGAAGCTTGCCCAAACCTTGAACATTGAACTAAATATAAATGATAGAAAAAACAGCTCGATTATGATGAATTTTGTAAGTGATGTGAGCGACACACCGCTCGCCCGCACTCATCATGCTTTTACAGCTGTTGTGAACAGGAGTGTCGAATTACAACATGAGGATAGCGGAAGAAGTACACGGCATATAGAGTTAACTCTTCCAGAGGGTATTCATTATCTAGAAGGCGACCATGTCGGGGTTCTTCCTCAAAATCCATCGGAACTCGTTGAGCGAGTGCTCAGTCGATTCAATTTTAACGGCCAAGACTATGTCAAACTGACTGGAGATTCGGGAAAAGCTGCCCATCTTCCTACAGAGAAACCTGTAAAATTACAGGAGTTACTATCTAACTATGTGGAGTTACAAGAACCTGCTACCCGTTCTCAAATTCGGACGCTTGCTACTCACACGGTATGTCCTCCCCATGTAAAAGAGCTTGAAAAGCTTCTTGAGGACAGTACCTATAAACAAGAAATTCTGAACAAACGCATTACTATGCTTGACCTGACAGAAAAGTACCTTGCATGTGAAATACCATTTGAAGGATTTCTAGCTTTACTGCCTCCTTTAAAGGCTAGATACTACTCTATTTCAAGTTCTCCACTTCACAAGGAAGGAAAAGCAAGCATCACTGTTAGTGTCGTCCGTGGAGATGCCTGGAGTGGCAACGGAGAATACAAAGGAATTGCATCAAATTATTTAGCAGAACGTTCCGAAGGAGACAAGGTAGCCTGCTTTATCAATACACCGCAATCCAACTTCCAGCTTCCGGAGCAAACAGGGAAACCTATCATTATGATTGGCCCTGGAACAGGAATTGCACCGTTCAGAGGATTTATTCAGGCTCGCCGCGCCCTAACAGAAAAAGGTGAAAAACTAGGGGCGGCCCATCTTTACTTTGGATGCCGCAATCCCGAACACGATTTCCTATATCAAGAAGAACTCGTGCAAGCTGAACAAGATGGTCTTATAACACTGCACACCGCTTTCTCAAGATGTCCTGGTCAAGAAAAAATGTATGTCCAGCATCGGTTAGCAGAAAACGCTCAAGACATTCTTTCTTTATTAAAAGAAGGCGGACACTTATACATCTGCGGGGACGGAAGCAAAATGGCACCGGATGTTGAACAAACGTTAATCGAAAGCTATATGCATTTGTATCAATCATCTAAAGAAGAAGCCACAGAATGGTTGCAATCATTAGAGGCGAATGGTCGATATGCAAAGGATGTTTGGGCAGGAGCATAAATGGAGGAGAGCAGCGATCCCGGGGGGATTCGCTGCCTTTTTTAATATTCGCTCTGCTGTAGGCTTTCTAGTAAATTGTGAAAATCAATAGCTTGATATAACAAAGCTATAATTTAATATAAGCCAAATGTTGAAGGTTTCTTGCTTTATTGCTTTCTATTAAAGTTAAGCGGATATTTTCCATAACAAGACTGAACTTATTTTGGAAATAGCAGCTTTTTATCTTACTTTCAGAATATAGTTCTTTGGTGCTAAACGCTAGATAGAAAGGAAAATGAAGGAACTTGTAAATATATGGTCGTTTTATATCGTGAAAAAGTCGAAATTTTACGTTTGATGTTAAAAATGAAATGTAATTGTAATATTATTATTACTTATTTGACAAAATCTGATGTTATACTACGAATTAGGTGAAATACTTAGTAGAGTTTCAGAATTTATTATTATATTGTTACAACCTTAGAAGATTACATAATGAGTAAAAAAATAGAGAAGAGTTCCTAGTAATTTATTTTGGCTACTATTTTCATAGAAGAAAGAAGTAGGTCAATTGAAATGCACAGGGAGGAAAGCAGGGGAAATGAGTTTGAAGAAAAAACTAATTATATTAAACACGACTATTATGCTCGGCTTAGGAAGCGCTTTTGCGATACCATCAGTAAAAGCTGAATCTATCTCGGAAATTCAATCAGAACGCACAGGAATCCAATCAGATATTTCAGCGGCAGAACAAGTTATTCAGGAATTGAAAAAAGAACAATCGAAAATGAATTCCCAAATTGCACAAATTGAAACAGCAATGAAAGAAAATGACGAAAAAATTAAAGATACTAAACAAGAAATTAAAGACACGGAAAAAGATATAGATTCTTTAAAGAAAGAAATTAAAGCTTTGGAAGAAAGAATCGCAAAACGCGAGGAAGTCTTGAAAGAGCGTGCCCTTGCATTCCAAGAGAGCGGTGGAGATGTTAACTACCTTGAAGTTCTTTTAGGTTCTAGTAGTTTCCGTGAACTTGTTGATCGTGTTGGAGCAGTAGCTGCAATTGTAGAAGCAGATCGGGAGATTCTTAGTCAGCAGGAAGCAGATAAAGCTGAATTAGAAAAAAAACAAGCGACTGTAGAGAAAAAATTGCAAAGCCTAAAGGATATGGACGTAGAGCTTAAAGGTATGCAATCTCAAATTAAAGAACAACAAGCAGAAACCGTTAATATGAAGGCAAAGCTTGAAAAGAAAGAATCAGAAACAAAAGCTCTTAAACAGGCTTTAGAGAATAAAGATGCAGGTTTAGAGGCTAAAATTGCATCCATCCGTGAAAACATCAAAAAAGAAGAAGAACTTAAAGCATCAGAGAAAGCTGATCTTAACCGTGCCGCGGAAGAAGTGAATTCTTCAAATGCTTCAAGTAAAGAATCATCAAATTCGTCTAAAGGCGAAGCATCGGCATCAAGTTCTTCTAAAGGCGAGGCGTCGGCATCAAGTTCTTCTAAAGGTGAATCATCTTCAAATTCATCTAAAAACAGTTCTACTGATAAACCTACAGCTAGTAAAACTGAAACATCAAGCAAGCCAAGTAGTGCAAATACAGGCTCTGCAATTACAGCAGGCTATAAATATATCGGTAACTCAACGTATGTATTCGGTGGCGGAAGAACAGCATCGGACATTGCTAATGGCCGATTCGATTGTTCAGCATTTGTTGCATGGGCTTACAAACAAGCCGGTGTGAATTTACCAGCAAGTACAGGTGCCTTGACAAGTGCAGGACGCCAAGTATCTAAAAGCCAGATGCAACCTGGAGATTTAGTATTTTTCAATACCTATAAAACGGATGGACATGTTGGTATTTATGTTGGTGGCGGCAAATTTATCGGTTCTCAAAGTTCAACAGGTGTTGCTATTGCTAATATGGGAAGCGGATATTGGGCAGAAAAATTCAATGGACGTGTAGTTCGTGTAAATTAATAGCTCATCAATAAGCAGGGGGAGAGCATACCCTGCTTATTTTTTTTTGGGATTTTTTTTTGAAGAAATATAGAAAAAAGTGAAACTTATTTTGATTATCAACGTAAATACTATAAGATAAAATAAAGATAGGTGATGTGGACTTTCAGCAAATCTGAAAAGATATTTAATGAAACAACATTCCATACTATTAAAAACGGAGGAAAAAAATCATGATGAAAAAATTTATGGCAGCTCTACTCACGATTACATTAGCATTCTCGCCAGTTGGCACCTACGTATTCAAAGATCACTCGGAATCAGTAGATGCAAGGGGCTATAAGTCTGGAAAAAGAAGTTTTAACAGCAACACTAATAGTAATAAATCGAATTTCCAAAATAAAGAAACGAAAAAATCTGATGCGACTACGAACAAAGCAAAAACAGATACAAAAAGCGGAAGCTCGTTTTCTAAAGGCGGCTTAATGAAAGGGATAATGCTAGGAGGACTAGCAGGTCTACTATTTGGTAGTCTATTCGCCAATATGGGAGCGCTAGGTTCTGTACTTGGTCTGTTAATTAACGTGTTAGCGGTTGTTGCATTAGTGGTTGTAATCCGTAAAATTTTCACATATTTCAAAGATAAGAAGAAAAAAGAGGATCCAAACCCATGGAGAGGCTAAGAATTTCCGAACAAGATATCATTAATGCAGTTTGTGTTTACATTGCTCGTAAAAAGCAGGTACAACCTAATGAGGTAGAAGTAGAGTTGATGTTTGATGATGATTACGGTTTTTCCGCTGAAACGTATGTTGACGGCCGGAAACAAGTGTTAATTACCATCAATTTGATTGAGGCTCTTCGCCAATGGTTGGATGAATATTTGAACATAGATCCATATTCAGGTATTGAACTTGTTTTGGATGATGAAGAGGGTATAGTTGCCTTAGTAAGTGAAAGTAATAGATAAACAAAAAGGATGTTCCTAAAGGGAGCATCCTTTTTGTTGTTTAAATACTATATTGATAGTTTTTTTGTTATGATATTTTCACTGTGTTTAATTTCCATTTGTTGCAAAATGTGGTTGAGGCAAGTAGGATGAATATATACTCATGGTAAAGGAGGAGAGTAAGTGACAGGTTATATAGAAGATATCATTTTTTTAAATGAAAAGGCAATAAAGTTTGGCAATGAAACAATAGAAGCAATACTTGTACCAGTCTTAGGAAGTAATCTTCTCTCATTTAAGTTCAAACAGAATGATATTGAGTTGCTGCGAACACCGAAAACGTTAGAAGACTATAGAGAAGTTCCAATATTATATGGCATGCCAATCTTGTTTCCTCCTAATCGGATTGAGGGTGGCCAATTTACATATAAGCAGATCACGTATAAATTTCCGATTAATGAAATAGAAAAATCAAATCATATTCATGGTTTATTATATGATAAGCCATGGCAAGTTATTAAAAGAGAAGTAAATGGAGAAAAAATCGTAATAACAACCGAGTTTTTAAGTAGTGATTTTCCTTTTCTAAAAAGATATTTTCCACATGATTTTACAATATATATGACTTTTTCTTTAAACGATAATGCATTGGATGTACAACTAGAAATCATCAACAATGGCCAGGAGCCCTTTCCATGGGGAGTGGGTTATCATACGATATTCAATTTTCCATTTGTACCAAGCAGTAAGTTGATGGATTGCAGGATTTCACTGCCTGTAAATAAACAATGGGAGTTGAATGACAGGTCATTACCAACTGGGAAAATTCAAGCAACGCCAAATACGATGGAAATTCAAAATGGGTTCAGCATTGAGGGGCGACAGTTTGATGATATATTTGGCTATGATGAGGATTTGGAAAACGAGTGCGTACTCACCGATCAAGAAGCAGGTCTACAAGTCTGCTATCATGGTGATGACCATTTTAAGTTTTGGGTATTATTCAATCAGAAGGGGTTTGTATGTCCTGAACCATATACATGGGTAACGAATGCTCCTAATCTAGATTTGTCAGCAGAATTAACAGGATTGAGGGAATTAGGACCAGGAGAAAGGGTTCGGCTGAGGACGAAACTAAGTTTGAAGCAGATATAAAGAAACGCCTTGGCATAGTTGAATGCCAAGGCGTTTTAGGTTTATGCTTTCTTTCTCATCCAGAGTGGGTATAGCACGATTCCAAGTACATATAAGGCAATGCCTAGTTTGAACGTATCCATGTCAGCTGTACCTGTCTTAATGACCCAGACGGAGTAAACTAATGCCAGGATAGTGATAATACCATCGCGACTTCTTGAACCTTTCATGAAATCGTATGTTTCCCCAGTTACGACTAATTTCAATTGATATAAGGTTGATACGAGATAAGGAATCAGGTATGCAAGTGTAGCGACAATCATAGAGAATTTATAAGCTTCTAAAATCGTTCCAGAGATAGTGGAGAATAAGAATATTTGTGTCATGATATTTGTAATTGTCATAGAACGAACAGGTGTTCCGTTTTTATTCGCTTTCGCAAAATAAGTCGGGAATAAATCTAATTTCGCTGCCTGGTAAGGAACTTCAGATGCAACGACAATCCAGCCGATTGTTGAGCCTAACAAGGAAATGACAGCAAGAGCGGCCATAAGATACGTACCGTTTGAACCAACCACAGCTTGTAAAGCATCAACAAGTGGCTTTTGTGAAACTTTTAAATCGTCTTGTGAAATAGCACCCATTGTCAATAAGGTAATTCCAATATAAATGACAACAGCGATAAGCAAACCAAGAATCGTTGCTTTTTTTACATCATTTTGTGACTTAGCGCGATTTGAGAGCATCACAGCTGCTTCAATGCCGATGAAGGCCCATAATGTTGATATCGCTGCAGCATTAACTTGAGCACCTAAGGAGATGGATGTCCCAGCTGTATCGTAAAATTCTGCACCGTTTCCAAGATTAGAAGAATCAAAGATGAAAATCGTAACAATAATGAAAAACAAGAATCCAAGCACTTTTGTAACTGTTGCAACAAGGTTTAGTTTTCCTGCACTGTTAAAACTTCTTACTAAAATTGCCTGAATCCCCCAAAGAGCAATGGTACATACTGCAAATGTTAGTGCTTTACCGAGTTCGAGATTGAAAGAACCTGTTGTATAAATCACTTTCGTACTATGCATGACAGGGAAAAACGTCGATAAGTAACCAGCAAATGAAATGATGACAGAGGCTGTTGCAGCCCAGTTTGCAGCCCAATAACCCCAGGCCATACTGTATCCTGATAGCCTTCCTTTTGTAGGAGACTTAAATAATGACTGAGCATAACTTTGGGGACCGGCTTTCAGCTCCGGTTTCCGTACAGCTAAGTTACCAAATACGAGTGCTATTAAAAATACTCCTAGTCCAGTAACCATCCATGCCAAAGTAGCACCTAATGGACTTGAAACCTGTGCCAATTGAGCAGGGAGCATGAAGATTCCACCGCCGACCATATTTCCAATTACGAATGTGGTCAAAATCAATAAACCCCATTTTTTATTTTCCATTTATAATCGAACCTTTCTTAAATACAGTTTGAATTTATATACCGACAACTTATACTAAAATAGTATATCTCGAATCGTTTAGTTTGGTAAAGTGCTAATTAGGTAAAATGTAATACGCAGATTAATCAGAAAATTTAAATGATAATTGACAAAGAGTGGTTATTGGATTATAGTGGTAATACCAAGTTAGTTGGTAAGAATAGTGTAATTTACCGGTGTAAATTGAATTGTTAAAATTTGCATGATTGATTTTTTATGTAACTATTGGACTCATAAAAATTGCCGATTAGTCAACTAAAGGCACCCTTCCATCTATCCTGTTAGATGTAGGGTGCCTTTTATTTTCTTAATATTTGAAGGGAGGAGAATATGGAGTTTAATATGAACTGATTATTTCTTATCCAGAGAGATAAAAGGAAGAAAAAACAGAAGATGAACCAATTTCCTAAAGCAAGTTTTAGAGGTGTGAAGAGTACGTGTGAATTTTTCGTACAATCTCTTTTTATTATTAGGTATGAATGGTGCTTAATTACCATTATTAAGAGGAGGATAATATGGAAAAAAAGAGGAGTTAAAAATCAGACATATCATTTCCAGCTTGGAAGATCTACAATATGGATCGGTTATTATAACTGTTCATGATGGGGAAATCACACAGGTGGATACCACTGAAAAGAAACGATTCCCCTTAGCAAAGGGACGACCTGCAAAAGCTAGATGAATTAATTCCAGACCACAACGGAGCTTTCGATACGAAGGCTCCTTTTGTTTTTGGGAAGTGAAAACCTTTTATTTGTTCTATAATGAAAATTTAATCAATATAGAATTTGTAGAAGATTGTACTGCTTTTTGCATGATAGAATAAGTAAGAGGAGTTTTTAATAGTTAATTTGTTGAAATCTTAAGGGGGAAAAAGAATCGATGACTTTACAAACTATAGAGCACGAAATCTTAGCATTAGTTGAAACATTTGATGGAAGAATTGCTTATAAAATTGAAAATGCCGATGGAGATACTATCAGCTATCACGATGATGAATCCTTCCAATCAGCGAGTTTGATCAAAATACCAATGATAATCGAAGGCTATCGTCAAAGTGAAGAAAAGAAAATCTACTTAAATCAGCCGGTGACCATTCCGCCTAATGAAGTGACTGGAGGATCGGGCGTCCTGCACGTCTTATCGAATAAAGTATTTTTAACCGTTGAGGATTTATTGACTTTGATGATAACTGTATCTGATAATACATCCACGAATATGATGATGACTTTGCTAGGTCATGATGAAATTAATCAATGCATCAAAGAACTTGGTCTGAAAAATACTATTCTCGGGCGCAGAATGCAGGATTTCAAAGCATTAAAGGAAGGGCGGGATAATACAATCTCGGCTGAAGATACGATTACCTGCCTAAAAGCCATACATACAGGCGACTTTTTAACGAAAGAAAGCCAGGAAAAAATCTTACGAGCTTTTGACAATCAGCAATTAAGAGATAAACTCCCATCACTAATGGGGAAAGGGGTAAAGGTCGCAAGCAAAACGGGCGCAATTCGGGGCGTTGCACATGATTGTGCGATCATTCGTTCAGAATTTCAAACCGTTTATGCTGTCGTCCTTACCGAAGATATGAAATCAGAGGATGAAAGCCGTCAAGTCATCAGTAAAATTGGTAAATTGATTTATGATGACATAATGGCTGAATAGAATAACCTTTATTAGTATTAGAATGTTTGTGGTCTTTGCGATAGAATCGGGTTGAGTAAGCTTAGTCCTTAAGGCCATTCTAAGTGCAATAACGCGGGAAGTCACGTTGATTTCCCGCTATTGTGCGTCTACAGCATTTGGTTATAGTTATGTGGTGAGTTATGGTAAAACATGTTATATAATGGATAGAAAATGAAACGGGGAAGTAGTTTTGAAAAAGGCGGTAAAATTTGTTGTAATTGGTGTTGTTGCTTTACTAGTGTATTTTGGGGTTTTACATATGAAAATTCAAGAGAGCAGTCATCAGCCAATTCCTGAAGATGCCAGTTACCTTATTGTCCTTGGGGCCAGGGTTAAAGGAACAGTTCCATCATTATCTTTACAATACCGGATTGATAAGGCTGCTGATTATTTAAAAGCAAATAAAAATACGATAGCCATTGTATCGGGCGGCAAAGGTCCTGGAGAAGATATTTCAGAAGCTCAGGCAATGCAGCAAGAGTTAATCAATCAGGGAATTGAAGAGGCAAGGATCATTATGGAAGACAAATCAACAACAACCATTGAAAATATTGCTTACTCAAAAGATCTTATTCCGAATCCAACAGCTACAGGATTGATTGTTACTAATGATTTCCATATCTATCGTGGGGTGGAAATGGCCAAAAGCGTAGGCTTGGACATGACCGGGATACCAGCAAAGACACCAAAAGTGGTCCTGGTCAAATCTTATATTCGTGAATATCTGGCCATTACCAAATACTATTTGACAAAGCTGTTTGGAATTTAACTATACCTGAACATAAATTCTAAATCGAAATCCCTCCCCTGCACGGTGGGGGGCTTCTTAATTGTAGGTTATTCAACATCAGGCACTTCCCAAAATTCTTTCACTTGATAGATTTGCTCAAGTGTCTTGTACAGGGAATGCCTAGTATATGAAACCTCGACTCTTTCATCAGCATCAACTTCTTCTATATCTATATTATCAACAAAACCAATTTGGTCATCGATTTCCTTCAAAAAAAAATCCAAGTGCTTCATAACTGCTATATGCTACGATTACCTTACTGTCAAAACCGCATATTTCATTGATAGACCTCCTAGTTATTTGCTCTTATTGAATGTAAATAGTACTGTTTCCTATACACTGATATGGCCCGTTCATCCTTATCTGAACCATATAATTGGAAGGAAATGAAAAAATGCGATGTCACAAGCAGAAATAGAATGAATGAAATAACTCTTGCGAATTTAAAATATCACCAGATAATTTGCTATCTTTATCATTTCATGTTACTCTAATAAAGAATTGTTTTTGATTGTGGGAGAGCATACTAGTTATTGTCTTAACCAAACGATCAAAAATAGTAATACATTGTGTGTTAAGCACTAGGAGGCAACAAAAATGGAACAAGGTACAGTTAAATGGTTTAATGCAGAAAAAGGTTTTGGATTTATCGAGCGTGAAAATGGAGACGACGTATTCGTACATTTCTCAGCTATCCAAAGCGAAGGCTTCAAATCTTTAGACGAAGGTCAAAAAGTAACTTTCGACGTTGAGCAAGGTGCTCGTGGAGCTCAAGCAGCTAACGTTCAAAAAGCTTAATTTTAAAATTAAATTGTAACCTATATGAACAGACTCCTCGATGGGAGTCTGTTCTTTATTGTGGGAAAAAGACAAAGAAAAACCCTACTAATATGGTAGGGTTTTTTTGTGTGCGTATTGTAAAATCAAAATCTTACGCCTTTTTTAATTCTTCTTCAAAGAAAAAAGTAGTTGGATGTTCTTTGACAGTATAAGAATATCTTTTCATGTTTTTTACATATGCCCATTTATTAATTGTTACTAATTCATCAGTATCTTGAATAGTTACTGTTTCACCGCTATTATACTTATTGCTTTTCAATATATGCACCCTCTTTACTAATAGTATAACATATTTCACAATAAAAAATGTGTCCAAGATATTCCATGGGATATTATGTGATTCATGTGTATTGACAAAAAAATGAAGTTCTGGTTTAAGCTGATAAACATGCTTAAAAGCGTGAGATTACTGTTAGAACGGAGCTTATTGATTTGAATAAAGATAATTGTAACCAAATGTGACCAGAAAAGGAGAGATAATCTTTATGGTCAACCATTCTATCGTTCACTTACAAAAAACCTCAATACTTAAACTTCCCGTTCTTCTTAAATGAATGCTATCCCCGAAATCGGCAAATTGTGACAAAGGTCGTACTCCCAAACTTCATTAGTAGTTCAGTTTCAGCGGTATGCGTGATAATTTGAGCTTTCGTTTCAACAACTTGGCAGTTTCAAGGCGTTCTTGGATTTTCAGTTTCTCGCTCGTTTCCTTTTGAATAAGTAGCTGAGGTTTTTCTTGAATAATCATCAGATAATAAATCTGCCTCTTTTTTGTGTAGCATGACAAAAGAATGAACCAAGCTGTCTGAAGTTGCATTAAATATATTAACAACGAAAAGAGGTGAATTATATGTCTGTTATTCCTACTACTGTGGATGTAGTTACGATTCTTTGGGAAAGAACTTCGTTAATACCTTTAACTCAGCAAACAATAGTACAAGCTACAGTGATTGGAAGTGCTGCTCCTTGCGATAACACTTTAAATCCTGGTGATTGTTTCATTGCTGCTGTACTTTGTTTACTTGGAAATGGATTTGTACAAGTATTGAACCTTGACTCTGGTCTAACCGGAGTTGCCGTGTTCATCCGTTTACGCTAGGATATTAATTTGAGGACAAAGTATTTTTGATTTAAAATACTTTGTCTTTTTATATATACATAAAACCCACCAGTCATTAAGATTGGTGGGGTTTATCCATTTTACTAATACAGGAATGCTAAGAAGGACGCGGAACATTATCTTAGTGACTATTCAAATTACGTTAGACAAGTATAGCCACGTGCTTCCTAGTATGCAGAAACACGTGGCTGATGAACTTGATAATTTGTTTCGTAAAGAAATGTGACCATTTCTGTGAGCACTCAAGGTTTTTTTTAACGTTCAAACCCTTCTATATCAATGCTCTTCTTAAAACGCCCAATCCCCATTACGGAAGACAGGTTCGCTTGTGCCGTCCTGTTTGATTCCTTCAATGTTCATTTTATCAGAACCAATCATGAAATCTACATGGGCAAGGCTTTCGTTAAGTCCATTTTCTGCAAGCTCTTCTGGACTCATGGTTTTTCCGCCTTCAATACAGAAAGCATAAGAGCTTCCAATCGCTAAATGGTTAGACGCATTTTCATCAAATAAAGTATTGAAAAATAACACATTCGATTGAGAAATTGGAGAGTTGAAAGGAACAAGTGCTACCTCTCCTAGATAGTGGGAGCCTTCATCGGTTTCAACTAATTGCTTTAGAATTTCTTCGCCTTCTTCAGCTTTTACTTCAATGATGCGGCCATCCTTAAAGGTCACAGAGAAGTTATCAATGATGTTTCCTCCGTAACTAAGCGGTTTGGTACTCGAAACCGTACCGTTTACACCCGTTTTTAATGGAACCGTGAACACTTCTTCAGTTGGCATGTTAGCCATGAATTCATGCCCCTTTTCGTTAATGCTGCCTGCTCCGACCCAAAGATGTTTGTCAGGTAACTCAATTGTTAAATCTGTTCCAGGAGCCGTGTAATGCAATTTTTGGTAATGTTTTTCATTTAAATAATTAACTTTTTCATGAAGCGTGTCGTCGTGCTTTTTCCATGCCTCTACAGGGTCCGTCACATCAACACGAACAGCTTTGAAAATGGCTTCCCACAGTTTATCAATGCGTTTTTCTTCTGCTTCATCAGAGAACACCTTGTCAGCCCAAGCCTTTGAAGGCACCGCGACTATCGACCAGCTCACTTTATCGGATTGCATATATTGACGCCACTTTTTCAGTGCAGTACCAGATGCCTTTTGGAAGTTTGCAATCCTTTCAGGTTTTACACTTTTTAATAAGTCTGGGCTCGAGGAGATGACAGATAGATAAGCAGCACCGTTTTCTGCAAGTTCAATCGTCTCTTTTGCACGCCACTCTGGATACTCGTTGAACACCTCATCCGGTGCCAACTCGTATTTGGTGCGTCCGACGATATCGTCATTCCAATTAACAATGACATTACGAGCGCCGCTTTCATAAGCTTTTTTTACAATAATGCGGACAAGATCAGCGCCCTCTAATGTAGTGTTCACCACAAGAGTTTGTCCTTCTTGAATATTGACGCCAACTTTAACAGCAAGTTCTGCATATTTTTCTAAATTTGTTTGAAATTCACTCATCATTTATAAACTCCTTTTCCATTTTCTACATTTATAATTGTACTGATTGTTTATTAAAAAAGAAACTTTTTACTCCATTGTATAGAAAAAACAGTGCGGAATATATTGTAACTCAATAAAGGAGGAGTATATCTTAATTAGGAAGAAGCTGAATTCAAACCCCAGTGGGTTGGACTCAGCTTCATAAGAATATTAATTACAGCTGGTGATGGAGCTAAAGTTGGCCATTAATCTCCTCAGTGAAATCATAGGAGAACGTTATGTGGACCATGATATACTGAAAAATTAATAGCAATTTCAAACTTAGGAAAAAATGCCTCCTTTTTATAACTATTATTGTAAATAGGTAAAGACTCTAAAGTGATTATCCAAATAAAAATGTGTGAACTATAAGAAAGAGGGTCCCCTTTGAGACCCTCTCTTTAAAATAACATAAAAAATTACTTATTTAGATTGACCCAGACGCTTTTTACTTCAGTATAGTTATCAAGTGCATAGGATCCCATTTCACGTCCGATTCCAGATTGTTTGTAACCACCGAATGGGGAAGCTGCATCAAATGCGTTATAACAGTTCACCCAAACGGTACCTGCACGAAGTTTTCCTGCCACATAATGGGCATTGGCTAAATCACTTGTCCATAAACCGGCAGCTAATCCATATTCACTGGCATTGGCACGGTTAATAACATCGTCTAAATCCTCATAAGGCATTGCCGCAATAACCGGACCGAAAATCTCTTCTTTGGCAATTGTCATTTCCTCTTCTACACCAGCGAATATAGTAGGAGAAACAAAATAGCCTTCTTCACCCGGTTTACTTCCACCGACAAGGACTTCTGCACCTTCATTTTTCCCTTTTTCAATATAGCCAAGAACGCGGTTTTGCTGTTCCTGAGAAACAAGCGGTCCAATTTGTGTATTCGGATCTAAGCCTACCCCTTGTTTAATATTTTTAGCATGGCTAGCCATATCGGCAACAACATTATCATAGTGTTTCTTTTGAATATAAACCCGAGATCCGGCACAACATACCTGGCCTTGGTTAAACATAACACCATTCAAAGCACCAGGAATAGCTTTCGAGAAATCTGCATCTGGAAGGATAATGTTTGGTGATTTTCCGCCAAGTTCCAACGTGACACGTTTCAATGAATAGGAGGCAGAGCGCATGATTAGTTTTCCAACTTCAGTAGAACCGGTAAATGCAATTTTATTGACCTGTGGATGATCGACAAGAGCTTGTCCAGCTGTTTCACCAAAACCAGGAACGATATTGACGACTCCATCCGGGAAACCAGCCTCAGCGATTAGTTCAGCCAAATAAAGCGCAGATAATGGAGTTTGCTCAGCAGGTTTTAGAATAACTGTACAACCTGTAGCAAGTGCTGCACCGAGTTTCCACATCGCCATTAGGAGTGGGAAGTTCCAAGGGATGATTTGACCTACCACACCTACAGCTTCGTGTTTTGTGTAGTTAAAGTAATTTCCGCTTACCGGAATAGTCTGTCCAACAATCTTAGTCGACCAGCCGGCAAAATATCTCATATGTTCAATGGCTAATGGAATATCAGCATTGGTTGTTTCACTGATGGGTTTCCCATTATCCAATGTTTCTAACTGCGCAAGCTCTGTTTTATTTTCTTCCATTAAATCTGCTAGTTTATACATTAGCCTACTGCGGGCAGCTGCGCTCATCTTTGACCAAGGACCTTCATCGAATGCTTTGCGTGCTGCTTTAACGGCTAAGTCAATATCTTCTTTATCTGCTTCAAATACATCGGCAAGTTTTTGTCCTGTGGCAGGATTTGGAGTGGAGAAGGTTTTCTTTGAAACACTTTCTACAAATTGACCATTAATAAAAAGCTTTTTAGGTCCTGTTAAAAATTTTTGCAACTTTCCACTTACCTCTAACGTTAGATTTGTCATAATTACCCTCCTGAATATAATGGTTTAATTGGGCAAAACATGCTGACTTATTGATAACGCTTTGATTTATGCCAATTTTTATCATAAATGAAAAAAAAAGAATATTCAATCATTATTATTCGACATAATAATTATCTCAATAAACAACTAGTTATAAGTGTTTCTTCTTAATTTCACAAAGAAATATGTGTTTTTTGTCATGACATCTGTAAATACTATAGCGAAAATGATATTTAATAGTTAAAATTAAGAAGGGATAAAATAAATAGAAGTTCTAAAGTTTTTCAGGAGGATTCATATGGGAAATAATGCGAAAATTATATCGCAACGTAAATTACTTGGTGTAGCGGGTCTCGGATGGATGTTTGATGCACTTGATGTGGGTATGCTTTCTTTCATTATTGTTGCGTTGAAACAGGAATGGAACTTAACCAGTGAACAGGTTGGGTGGATTGGCAGTATTAACTCCATTGGTATGGCTGTGGGGGCTGTTTTTTTTGGAGCAATGGCAGATAGGGTTGGACGAAAGAACGTCTTTATTATTACATTATTATTATTTTCTATTGCTAGCGGTTTGTCTGCAGCAGTCAGTACACTTAGTTTGTTCTTGATTTTGCGATTTTTGATTGGAATGGGGCTCGGAGGAGAACTTCCGGTTGCCTCGACACTTGTCTCTGAAAGTGTTGAAGCGAGTAAAAGGGGACAAGTTGTCGTGCTTCTTGAAAGTTTTTGGGCTGTTGGATGGATATTGGCAGCACTTATTTCTTTTTTCATCATTCCGGTCTATGGCTGGCGCGTTGCATTATTATTAAGTGCTGTTCCAGCTTTATATGCGCTTTATCTGCGTTTGAAACTACCAGATTCACCTAAGTATACGGAACTGGAAAAGAAGCAGAGGCCATCCGTACTCAATAATATGAAAAGCGTTTGGAAAAAGGAATATTCACGTCAGACCCTCGTGTTGTGGATTCTATGGTTTTGCGTGGTCTTCTCTTATTATGGAATGTTTTTATGGCTGCCAAGTGTCATGGTCTTAAAAGGCTTCAGTATGATTCAAAGCTTTGAATATGTCTTGATTATGACGCTAGCTCAGCTTCCAGGATACTTTTCAGCTGCATGGTTGATTGAGAAGATAGGACGTAAATTCGTTTTGATCACATACTTAATTGGAACGGCTGTCAGTGCATTTTTCTTTGGTTCAGCAGAAGAGTTAGCACTCTTAATCGTATCCGGGATGTTCCTATCATTCTTCAATTTAGGTGCATGGGGTGCGCTCTATGCGTATACTCCAGAACAGTATCCAACGGCAGTTCGAGGTACAGGTACTGGTTTAGCTGCTGGAATTGGTCGAATTGGCGGTGTCTTGGGACCATTGCTTGTCGGTTATTTAGTTGCTGCAGGTACACCAATTTCAACAATTTTCACTATATTTACAATTGCTATTTTAGTGGGGGCAGTTGTCGTAGCTTTTGGAAAAGAGACAAAGAATACTATTTTGACATAACATAAAAGAGAGGGACTAAATTTAGTCCCTCTCTTTTTATTACTTAAAGTCTTTTATTATGCTTAAAAGGAATTCAGCGGCACTCTGTGGACTATTTGCATTCATGATTGCGGAAACTACCGCTGTACCAGATACTCCACTTTCTGAAAGAGATGAGATATTTTCGGCGGTAATACCTCCGATAGCTACTGCAGGAATCGATATACTGCGGCAAATTTTCTCAAGTTCTCCGTTTGCCATTAAGGTTGCATCTTGCTTTGTTTTCGTAGGGAAAATAGAACCAACACCGATATAGTCCGCTCCATTTTGTTCGGCTTCGATAGCTTCTTCTAGAGTTGAGACTGATACACCGATAATCATATTGTCAGGCACTAATTGTTTGATGACTGAAAGTGGAAGGTCATCCTGTCCGATATGAACTCCGTCTGCACCAACAGCAAGTGCTATATCTACCCGGTCATTAATGATCAGCGGAATAGAAAGTTCGTGTAGTAACTGTTTTAATGCAGAAGCTTTTTTATAAAAGGAGAGGGAGGAATTGTTTTTCTCTCTAAGTTGTACGATCGAGACTCCTCCAGAAACCGCCTCTGCTATGATTTTGGTCAAATCTTCTATTGCTATGGACTCTTCTGTCACTAAATATAGGCTTAAATCAATTTGAGACTTCTTCATATAATTTCACCTCATTTATCCAAATTTCCTTATCTATTCTTGATATCGCATCGATTAATCGCACACGAAACGTTCCAGTTCCTTCATCTTTTTGAAGTTTTGCAGCAGCAAGTTCCCCGGAAATGCTCATTGTTGAGATCCCGGCAACTGCCGCAGCATAGAAATTGTCTGTGACTCCGGAAAAAGTTCCGATAAGAGCAGTAGCCATACAGCCAGTACCTGTAACACTCGTTAATAGAGGATTACCATTATCGATAATGGACGTATTTTTACCATCGCTAACAGCATCTTTGGCGCCACTCACTACGACGACACAATGCAATTTATTAGCCGCACGTGCTGCCAGTTCTGCATTGCTAATCGCAAGTTCACCTGAATCCACTCCACGTGTAACGATATCCCCACCCATTAACCGATGGATTTCACTCGCATTTCCGCGGATGATTTGGAAGGTAACTTTCTTCAGGAGCTCTGCCACTTGTTCTGTACGATAGGAAGTTGCACCAACTCCCACTGGGTCCAAAATAACTGGGATATTAAGGGAATTCGCTGTCTTACCGGCAATCTCCATTGCTTCCAAGGCTTTATCATCAATCGTACCGAAGTTCAGGACCAGAGCATCAGCCAATTTGACCATCTCCTCGACTTCTCTTGGGCTAGATGTCATAACAGGTGAACCACCGATGGCAAGAGTGGCATTGGCACAGTCATTGACCGTAACAAAGTTAGTGATTTGGTGAACGAGCGGTTTACTTTCTCTGACCTGAAAGAATAAGTCTGAAACGGAAACAATCATATTAAATCACTCCTTTCTTCTTTTGAAAATGAATAAAAATGATGGACGGGTCCGTGCCCCTTACCGAGTGAAAAGCTATTTCGTATGGCTTCAGAAATATATGTCTTGGCTTGTTCAATGGATTGTCTTAAAGGTAGTCCGTTTGCCAGATTGGATGTAATGGCGGATGACAGAGTACAGCCTGTCCCATGGGTGTTTTTTGTATGAATGCGTTCTCCTTTAATCCAGAAAAAGTCAGTTCCGTCATAAAAAAGATCATTTGGATTCCCTGCTGAATGGCCTCCTTTAAGTAAAACCGCTTTTGCCCCAAGTTCTTTAATTGATATACAAGCCTCGTAAAAATCTTGCTTCGTTCGAATCGACAAGCCAGTAAGGACTTCGGCTTCGGGTACATTCGGTGTTACAAGTGTTGCAAGCGGCAGTAATTCTGTTTTTAAAGCAGAGACAGCTTTTTCATCGAGCAAATGATGGCCGCTTTTGGAAATCATGACAGGATCAAGGATAACGATTGCGGGTAAGAAGGTATTTAGAGACGCGGCGACTGTTTCAACTATTTCTTTTGATCCAAGCATACCTATTTTTACTGCATCGACGTGTATATCTTCAAAAATAGCTGCAATTTGATCCGTTATGATACCTGTATCTATAGCTTGTACTGAACGTACCTCCATTGTATTTTGTGCCGTTACAGCTGTAATGACAGACATTCCAAAAACCCCATGTGCAGAAAATGTTTTTAAATCAGCTTGTATTCCAGCACCGCCCCCTGAGTCAGAGCCTGCGATGGTTAACGCTGTTTTCATAAAAAACCCCTTCATATAATTATTTTTTAAAAGTATTTTCAGTAAAATGAAAGCTAAAATGGCACCTGCGAATGAACTAAGCATAAAAGCTGGTAAAAAACCAAAAATAGCTGCTTTTTCTCCCAATAGGAGGACAGCAAGGGGATAACAAGCTAGGGATCCAAGAATGCCGGTCCCTATCACTTCCCCTAAACAAGCGAATTTCAAGCTTTGTGTTTTTCGATAAAGGACGGCAGCCAATAGTGCACCGATCATGCTGCCCGGAAAGGCGAAAATTGAACCTGTACCAGACATGTTTCTAATGATGGAAACTAAAAAAGTTTGTGTTACCGCATAAGCCGGTCCCAATAAAACGGCTGTCATGACATTTGCCAGATGCTGAATCGGAAAGATTTTTGCAAATCCGGCCGGGATGAAAATGAATGAACTAGTTATGGTAGTAATGGCCGTGATCATGGCAGTCAACGTCATTTTCTTGATTGGATTCATCATCATGACAACATCCTACAGTGGCCAATCCTGCTCATTTTGAACCATATCCCAGAATAAATATTCATAACGGGAAGTCACCAAAAAATGCTTCTCTAATCTAAGAAGTTCCTTTTCAGGCATGCCTTCTGTTAACTCTTCCAACAAAGCAATCAGCCATTTGTGTGCTTTACCGAATTCAGGAGACGAATATGATTTAATCCAATCAGCATAGCGATTGTTTTCTAATGCTTCACCATTTTGTTCTTTTAATAGCAAGCCGATCTCATAATAATCCCAAGCGCATGGAAGGAGGCAGGCAATCAGGTCGGCCAAAGTCCCATTTTGGGCTGCATTTAGCATGTAACCCGTATAAGCTAGAGTGGTTGGAGTAGGTTCTGTATTTTCCAATTCGATTGAGCTGATTCCGAATTCCAAAGCATAATGTCGATGGATATCCATTTCTACTTGAAGGGTTTCATTCAAAATACTTGCAAACTTAGCCATGGTTTCGAGATTATGAGCTTTGATGACTCCTAACGCAAAGAGTTTGGAATAATCCATAAGATAGATATAGTCCTGCTTTAGGTAATAGGCAAATTTCTTTTCTGAAAGCGTCCCATCTCCAATCGCCTGAACAAAGGGATGTGTATGGTTCCTTTTCCAGATTCCTTTTGCCCGTTCATGAAGTCTATCACTGAAGGTTTCTAATTTTGTATTCTCCATGGTACATCCTCCTTGAAATTTAAAATTTACTAAAATTGTAAAGTATGCATACACTATCTGATAAACAAAAAAACCGCTCTCTGAAAGAAAGCGGCTGTTACCGAGGAAGAAGCAAATTCCTTCTTACAGCCTGCTTCCCTCCGCTGGTATGACCAGATCAGGTGCAAAGGGTTTGATTCTCAGCAAAAGTGCTCCCCTAGCAGTCTAATTATTCACCTTTTCCATCTGAAAAAAAAACCGCTCCTGAAATACGGAGCGGGGCAGATGGATAAAGTCATGTGTTTAAAGACGATATCATCCACTTCCCTCCGCCGGTATGATCCGGTTCAGGTTCAAAGGGTCCGGAACAAATTCCATCTCAGTCTTAAAAAGACTCCCCTAGTGGTGTGAATGTATGTAATTACTGACATCATATCAGAAAGCCAGGAAATTGCAACCCAATTTGAATGGGGTCTATAGAGAATACCTATCAAAAAAAGGGAGAACCATGTGATTGACTTTTGAAGAATATTGGGATAAAATCATGTCTACATCATTTATATATTGAATTCTTATCCAGAGAGGTGGAGGGACTTGGCCCAAAGAAACCTCGGCAGCAGACCCATTTTGGGAACTGTGCTACATCCAACAAGCATACGCTTGGAAGATAAGAAGAGCCGAACGGACTACTGTAAGCCTCTTCTTGAATTAGAAGAGGCTTTTATTTTTGTGAAATAACGTTTAGTGACATAATAGAAAAGATATAATTTGGTGAAAATGATACCTGTTACTACAATTTAGCTCATATGAAGGCGGGCTGATGAAGACAAGGAAAGGAGCCATTTACATGGCAGAATTATTTAAGAGAATTGAACAGAGGAAGGCATTGCTGATTGAAGAGTTATTAGCGAATGGAGTTTATAAAACCTCTGATGAAAGACATCTTTATGATGTTCCTTTAAAAGTGCTTGAAGATGAATATAAGATTGTTATAAATAGACCTAATATCGAGTCTCCTTCAGAGTGGATGACATAGTAAGAGTTCTTAAAATACTTTACTATCTTAAAATATTATTTAATCTGATGAATATTATTAAAGCATTCGCAGTGTACATGAGTGAATGCTTTTTTATATTTGTCAAGAATATAAAATGTCACAAAAAAGACACAAACAGGGAATAGAATAGGCTTTTTGTCACATTTATTTTGTGGAATAACACATTTTGATTTCCATATATGGTTGATTTTAACTATTTATTTCTTTATCATAAAAAGTGTAAGAAAATTGAATAAATAGGAAGTGACTATAGATGCCCCCACAGATAACCGTAGAAAGAATAGAAGAAAAGAGACGGGAAATGATTAAATTGGCAGCTGATTATGGTTTTACAAGCCTTCTAACTGTTCAAGCAAGTCAAGAATTGGATTCGCTGTTAAATGCTATACCAAATAAAAGAAAATCAGAATATTTTTTGCTTAAGAAAGTTTATAGTGATTTTTAAATTTCGTCAGTGACTTTAAAATAGATTCCTTCATTTAAACTAAAAAAGGCTACTGCTGAATGAAGGCAATAGCTTTTAAATAATGAAATTCAAATATTAACACGCTTACCAAGGATTACTAAATCCCGTTCAATACCATCTAGCTCGGCAACTTGAGGTAAATGCGCCCATTCTTCAAAACCAAATTTAGAAAACAGTCTTATGCTCGGTGTATTGTGAGCAAATATAAAACCAAGTAGTGTCTTAACTCCTAATTTTGGACTCACTTCAATTGCCTTTTGAATCGAAATTTGTCCAATTCCTTTTCCCCGGAAATAATCATCAATATATATGCTGATCTCGGCAGTGGAATCATAGGCTGGCCTACCATAGAAAGATTGAAAACTCATCCATCCAGCAGTTTTCCCTTCGAATGTAATAATATAAAGCGGTCGTTTTTCTGAATGATGTTCCTCAAACCATTTAAGCCTCGATTGCACTGAAACAGGTTCTGTATCTGCAGTGACCATCCTTGAAGCAATAGTCGAATTATATATTTCGACTACTCTTGGTAAATCTGTTAGTTCTGCATCCCTAAAATCTATATACTGATCCATCATTTTAACTCCTATCCTTATTATGTATACAATCTCCAGAAACATGGGATTCCCACCCTATTTATGAATAAAAGGAGGTTGACGAAAATCCGTTCCATTGAATGCTTTTATTGTATCATACACTTTTTACAGTTTATCTGACAATTCATTTTTTTCATGTTAAGTATGTTCATTTTTGGGGTAATTACAAGATAAAATACTTCATAGTAAATACATAACATAAGGAGAAACAAATGAAAAAAATAGTAGGTTTATTTGTAATTGTACTAGTTATTTGTTTTGTTGCATATAAGTTTCAGGCTTCAGAGTCGGAAGATGTGATGGCTTTTGGAGATTCGTTAACCTATGGAAAAGGAGATAAGGATGGGGAAGGTTATGTAGAAGGTCTGGAGGATGAATTGAATAACCCTGATTCTGAAAAAAAAGTCCGTTTTTGGAATTACGGTATTAAAGGCCAGGAAACAGATGGTGTCATTGATCAGCTTGAAGATAATCAAATTAACACGAAATTGGACAAAGCCGACACGTTTATTGTTTATATTGGAACAAACGACTTGATTAACAGTAATGGAGGTAACTTGAAAAAAATAAGTGATCAAAAAATAAATGATGGTAAACGAGAGTATATCGACCATCTAAATAAGATTCTTTCTACACTATTAAAGAAAAACAAAAAAGCGGATATACTTGTAGTTGGGCTGTATAATCCAAAAAAAGATGATCAACGACTTGAAAAGCACGTTCATGATTATAACCAATCAGTAAACGAGGTAGTAGAAGAGGATAAAAGAATGATATTTATCCCTACTAATGATTTATTTGAAAATAAAAAGAAAAAAGAGTATTTCAGTGATAAAATTCATCCAAATGAAAAAGGGTATCAGCTCATAACCAATCGGATTTTAGAGAGCTATGATTTCAAATAAATTCAATAAAAGTGCACAGAAGCAATACTTCTGTACACATGGCTTATTATATATAAATCGGACCTGTTTCATTGAAGGCGGTTGTGCAGTTGTTATGTAATAGCCGCCTTCAATTGAGGGAATTGCAAGTCATGAAGCTGCCTATATCTGCCGTTACTTGTCAATAACTGTTTATGCGTTCCTTTTTCATGGACACTGCCTTTTTCAAGAACGATTATTTGGTCAGCATTTTGAACGGTTGATAATCTATGCGCAATGACAATTGAAGTCCGATTTACTAATAAACGTGACAATGCTTCCTGGATTAAATGCTCGGATTCCGTATCTAATGCTGCTGTCGCTTCATCGAGAATGATGATTTGTGGATTCTTCAAAAGTGCCCTAGCAATGGCGATTCGTTGCTTTTGTCCTCCTGAAAGTTTGACGCCTCGCTCTCCAATTTGAGAATGATAACCATTCGGAAAGGCCCTGATAAAGTCATGAGCATTGGCTGCTTTAGCCGATTCAGTGATTTCATCATCTGTTGCATCAAGTTTTCCATAAACGATGTTATCGCGGATTGAACCATTGAATAAAATGATATCCTGAGAAACAATCCCCATTTGGCTACGTATAGATTTCAGCGACAAATCGCGGATATCAAGACCGTCCATTTTGATTGTTCCTTGTTGTGGATCATAAAATCGGATTAAAAGGTTTGTAATTGTCGATTTTCCTGCACCAGAAGAGCCGACGAGAGCTGTTATTTGACCAGCTTTCATCGTTAAGTTTAGATTGCTAAGAACCGGAACACTTTCATCATAAGCAAAATCAACTGATTGAAAATCAATTTGTTTTTTTATTGAAGGAAGCTCAATTGCATTTCCTTTGTCTTTGATTTCAGGTTGTGTTTCCATAATTTCTGTAATACGCTCAAAAGCTGCAGCTGACTGCTGGACAATGCTGATTACTCGGCTGAAATTGCGAACAGGACTCTGCAGTAATCTCAAATAGGCGAGGAAAGCTACTATTAATCCCACTGTAAATGCACCTTCCATCACTTGCCAAGCCCCAAACACAATAACAGCAACAAGACCAATATTGTTCAATAAATCGATAACCGGACCAAACATGGATCGCAAGCGAACCGATTTAATGTTAGCTACCATGTTTTCATGATTACGTTCTGCGAAACGTTTCGATTCAAATTCTTCATTGGTAAAAGATTGAATGAGTCGCATTCCTGAGATAGAATCCTGTAACTGGTTGCTGACATCTCCTGCAGAACTTTGAACAGACCTAAACGACATCCGAATACGTTTTCCAAATACCCTTGTGATATAGAACATGAACGGGAATGTAAAAAGAAGGACAATGGTCAGTTTCCAATTAATGAAAAGCATATAGACTGCGACTGCAACAAAAGTTACCGTGTCTGTTACGACTTGCAGCATGCTTGAAGAGATGAGTTGTTGTAGTAAATTGACATCATTAGTCAGCCGTGACATTAAGTCACCCGTTCGGTTTTTATCAAAGAATTTCATATCCAGCCTTTGAATATGTTCATACATGCTATTCCGTAAATCCATAATCGCTTTTTGACCGACTTTGGAAACGATATAGCTGTTAAAGTAGTTTAGTAAAGCTAATAAAATAGCAGCTCCAAGAATTCCTGTGCCTACCCAAATCAAGGAGTCATATTTTTTTTCGGGAATGATTTCATCAATCGTATACTGAGTCAACTGTGGGATGGAGAACTCAAGTAAAGAAATGAACAACATTATACATAATATCAAGGAAGAAAATTTCCATTTAGATGGGACACGATTAAACATTTGCCTGAGCATCGTCCAAATGCTTCCTTTGGAAGGCTTTGCATTAATGACGCTACGTCCTTTGTGGCTGAATGGGATATGTCCTCCGCTCATAACGATCACTCCTATTTTGACTATCTTTGATGAATTTTAAAAGTCATTTGTATTAGGTGAATAGTACCTTTATGACTATCATAGAGCTTTTCTAAAAATAGACAACTTTAAATCGGTTTCTTCCTATCTAAAAGTGTTTTTATTTTACACCTTTATACAGAACATGGAATAATTGATGGAGTTTAACTAAGCTTTCGGGAGGAGATGCTAAAATGGAAGATAACAAAAAAATTAGGGAAGAACTATTAGAAGCGGTTAACAATTTATCGGATGAACAGCTGAATGCCCATCCAGAAGAAGGCCGCTGGAGCATTATCCAGGTATTGAATCATTTATATTTAATGGAGCGAGTGATAACAAAGAGTATTGCCGACAAGTTAAAAAGCGATGAGAGTATCCCTGCAGAAGATAAACCGATAGAGTATACTCTAAATCGTGAAGTGAAGGTCTCGGCGCCGCCATTTGTCATTCCATCAGAAGCATTTCAAACTTTGGACGAGGTTAAGAATAAATTGTCCGAATCCCGCCAGGCATTTATACAAGTTGTTGACAGCGCAAATGAAAAAGATCTTGAACAAAAGTCATTCCCTCATCCATTGTTTAAAGAATTAAGCTTGAAGCAATGGATTCCGTTTGTGGGTTTGCATGAAAAACGACATTTACTGCAAATAGAAGAATTGAAGTCAAAGTTATAATAGAAGAAAAACTCATCCGCTTTTGGTTGAGTTTTTCTCATTCAGACAGTTATTCGTAAAGGAAGGATTGTTCAGTGAAGGTTAACTGGGTAAAGGCATGTCTGATAATAGGCTTTTTCGGGTTACTGTTAGGGTTCATGCTTAAGCATTTGCTCCCCCACGATCTAGATAAAATTAAACTGACTGACGAGTTGCATCCGATAGTCGCTGAAAAAAAAGAAAAGCTCATTCAACAGGCTAATGAAAAAGGTATCGTGGTAATCATAACGGCTGGATTCCGTACTTTAGAAGAGCAAAATGACCTCTATGAAAAAGGACGTTTAAAGTCTGGAAGCATTGTAACTAATGCAAAAGGAGGGGAGTCGCTTCATAATTTTGGATTGGCGATAGATTTTGCACTCCTTAACAAACAAGGGGAGGCTATTTGGAATATGGAATATGACGGCAACGATAATGGGGAATCGGATTGGATGGAAGTCGTCTCTATCGCGAAAGATTTAGGATTTGAATGGGGAGGAGATTGGTCAGGTTTTAAAGATTATCCTCATCTACAAATGACCTTTGGCTGGAGCTTACGAGAGCTACAACAGGTAAAGAGCCTACAGAACAGTAAAAGTGAATAAACGTAGAAATATTTTTTGACGAATAATTCCAACTAAAAGCAGGAAAATAAGCATGTGTGTTGCTTTACAGTGAAGAATTCGATAAAGTTAACTAGTGAGAAATTAGACATAAAGGAGTGCAGTCACCATGGAAGAAATAAAACATTGCCGGGACTCTTTGGTCATAAAAACGAGCCTTGTTCTCCCGCCGGATACAAATAATATTGGTACGATGTTTGGAGGCAAATTGATGGCTTACATTGATGATGTTGCAGCTATATCTGCGATGCGTCATGCGAGAAGTAATGTCGTTACGGCATCAACTGATTCTGTCGATTTTCTGCACCCTATTCACGAAGGAAATGCAGTATGTTTAGAAAGCTTCGTAACTTATACGGGCAGAACATCTATGGAAATCATTGTAAAAGTTATTGCGGAAGATTTAGTTACGGGAGACCGGAACTTATGTGTTATTTCCTTTTTGACCTTTGTTGCCATCAATGAAGATGGAAAACCAATACCGGTTCCGCGTTTGGTTCCAGAGACTGAAATGGAGATGAATTTAAACGAATCAGCGAAACAGCGGGCCCAAGTAAGGAAAAAAAGAAGAGAAGATACTCAGTTCATTGCCAGTACCTTTGGTGTAAAACAGCCGTGGACTGAAAAATCAGAGCCTGGACTATATAAATAAAAAAACCGGGCAGATAATGCCCGTTTTTTTAATCTTCGCTAGATAAAATACCAAAGAAACGTAGGATGTTAATAAAAAGGTTAATGAAATCAAGATACAGATTTAAGGCCATAAGTGGTACTTCCTCTGCTGTAACCCCGTAATGCTTCATTCGATTAAAATCATATAAAATATATCCACTGAATACAAGAATCCCAATAAATGAAAAGATTAGCATTGCTGTAGAACTTAAAGGTGAGAAAAGGTTAAAAATACTAATGGCTACTAAAGCTAACAAGGCGGCAAACAACATTCCTCTTAAGAAAGAAAGGTCCCTCTTGGTTGTTGTAGCATAAATAGCTAGTCCCCCAAATACAACTGTTGTCGTCACCCCGGCTAACATCACAACATTCGCCCCTGCAGTGGCAAGATAGTGTGCAATAATCGGATAGGTGGTAATCCCAGAAATTAACGTAAAACTATACAGGAATGTGTAGCCAATAGATTTTTTCTTCCGCATGATAAAAGCGCCAATTAGCATAGCAATTTCCAGAATCGCTAAGGGAAGAAATAAGGATGGTGGAACTAGAGTTCCAACAGCCATCCCTAATACAGAGATTGCGAGAGAAAGAGCAAAGGTACGCATAACAGATGGCATATATGTGTTTACAGTTTGTGAATACATTCAATCACCTCATTATTTATTGTCTACCGGTTTCTACGAAAGAGTTTTAAAAAGGTTTCAGTGCATTTAAAAATAATATTTAAGGTGTTTTTTAAAGAGATATGAAATATACATGATAGTATTACCAATTTTATGATATTCTTACAATTAAGCTAATTTTTCTGAAATATTAAAATTTTCAAACTGTAACAAAATAAGTACTTTTTCCCTAGGTGAAATTAAGTGATTTAATATTTTTAGTGGAATATTTAATCATTATTTCAAAATAAGAAAATTAAAATGTTTTATTCTATGCTATAAATAGGACTTCATAACTTTACTGTGTAAAAGTTATGAAGGAAACTATTTTTATATTGCAGAAAAATATTCCTAAAGTTATAAAATATGAAAAAAATGTGATTATTTTCTACAAAACTATTGAATAAATGTTAAAAATTGATTAAAATTTTAAATAATTATCAGAAGATTTATTATTTTCCCGAAAAAATAGTTTAGGGGGAGCAGGGATGAAGAAAGCTATATTGCAAATTGAAAACCTTACTACCTCATTTCGAATTCAGAGCAAATATCATGCAGCGGTGGATGATGTTTCGTTTACTGTAAATGAAAATGAAATTGTAGCGGTGGTTGGAGAATCAGGATGTGGAAAGAGCGCACTGGCCCTTTCTATCATGCAATTACATAATAAACAGAGAACGAAGTCAGAAGGTACAATACATTATAAAGGTCAAAATTTACTTACACTGAATGATACACAAATGAATAAAGTCCGCGGAAAGGAATTAGGGATGATATTTCAGGAACCTTTGACAGCATTGAACCCGCTGATGACAATCGGAAAACAGATTGAGGAAAATCTTGACTATCATACTGAGCTTTCTAGAGATGAAAAAAAGAACAGGACAATCGAACTCTTAACACAAGTGGGTATCCCTTATCCTGAACGGACGTACAAGCAATATCCGCATGAACTATCAGGCGGAATGCGTCAAAGAGCAATGATATCGATTGCCATTGCTTGCAATCCTGCACTAGTTATTGCTGATGAACCAACGACAGCATTAGATGTTACCATTCAAGCGCAAATACTTGATTTGTTGAAAGATATTCAAAGTAAAACCAAAATGGGGATTATATTAATTACCCATGATCTGAGCGTTGTAGCAGAGGTAGCTGATCGGATTGTTGTCATGTATGCTGGGCAAGTAGTAGAGACGGGAAGTGTTAAAGAGATATTTAACAATCCACTTCATCCATATACTAGGTCGCTATTAAATTCAATCCCTTCGGCTACCAATGAAAAAAACCGTTTGCACGTTATTGAGGGAATTGTTCCATCGATAGCAAAAATGGACAGGAAGGGATGTCGGTTCCAAGATCGTATTCCATGGATTCCTAAACAAGCTCATGAAGAGTCGCCTCATCTTCACGAGGTAAGTCAGGATCACTTTGTACGGTGCACCTGCTATAAAGAATTTTATTTTCAAGCTGAAGGAGATGCATCCACTCATGACATTACTCAAAGTAGATAATTTAAAAGTGCATTTTCCAATAAGAGGCGGTTTTTTCCGAAGAGTAGTTGATCATGTAAAAGCCGTTGATGGTGTGTCCTTTGAGTTGCAGCAAGGGGAAACATATGGTTTGGTAGGAGAATCAGGAAGCGGCAAGTCAACGACAGGTAAGGCAGTTGTCAAGCTGAATAATGTGACATCCGGACAAATCCTGTTTGAAGGCAGGGATTTAGCAGCTTTAAGTAGAAAAGAGATTAAACCATTCAGAAAAGATATCCAAATGATTTTCCAAGACCCATATTCATCATTGAATCCCAAGAAGAGGGTGCTGGACATCATTGCCGAACCGCTGAGGAACTTTGAACGGTTATCACCTGCAGAGGAAAAGAAAATCGTTCAGGACTTCTTGGACAAAGTCGGACTCAGTCCGGAATCGATTCACAAGTATCCTCATGAATTTTCAGGGGGGCAGCGCCAGCGGATTGGAATTGCTAGATCATTAACATTAAAACCCAAACTGATTATTGCTGATGAACCGGTATCAGCCCTCGATGTATCGGTTCAGGCGCAGGTGTTGAATTTTCTTCAGGATCTCCAACAGGAGTTCAATTTAACTTATTTATTTGTTGGTCATGACCTCGGTGTAATCCGGCATATGTGTGATCGGATGGGCGTTATGTATCGCGGTAGATTAGTAGAGGAAGGCAATAGCGATGAAATCTATGAAAATCCCCAACATATTTACACAAAGCGTCTGATTGCTGCCATTCCGGATTTAGAGCCGGAAGTTCGTGAGGAAAAAGTACAGCTTAGAAAAAAATTATCAGCAGAGTATGAGTCGTCTTATTCAAAATTTTTCGATGAAAATGGACGTGCTTACGACTTGAAGCCAATCTCATCAACACATAGAGTCGCATTACAATAAGGAGGTGGAAAGGATATGTGGAAGTTTATCCTCAGGCGTTTTTTAGTTATGATCCCGCAGCTCTTTTTATTGAGCATTATCGTTTTCATGATGGCAAAAGCAATGCCGGGAGATGCCTTGTCTGGTCAAGAAATCAATCCTAGGGCTAATCCTGCTGAGCTTGAAAGACTCAGAGAAGAATTGGGCTTGAATGATCCTTGGTATCAACAATATATAAGGTGGGCATCTAATGCTGTACAAGGGGACTTTGGTATTTCCTATACACATAAAACGCCGGTTATGGATGTTATAGAAGACAGGCTTTGGAACACGGTTTTCCTTGCGTTGGTAACACTTATCTTTACATATATGCTTGCCATTCCATTAGGTATACTTAGCGGCAGATATAATGATACCTGGGTGGATAAGACCGTTACGGGTTATAGTTATATAGGATTTGGCACACCGATATTTATCTTTGCGTTAATTATGTTATTTGTTTTCGGATTTGCCCTGGATTGGTTCCCGTCTGGAGGCAGTGTCGATTCCAAAGTGGATGAAGGTACATTCGCATATGTTGTAAGTAAGATCAATCACCTGATTTTACCGGCTTTAAGTACGGCCTTAATAGCTACAACAAGTACAATTCAATATTTACGAAATGAAATAATTGATAATAAAATAAAGGATTTCGTAAGGACTGCGCGTTCAAAAGGTGTACCTGAATCCAACGTATATTCACGGCATATCCTAAGAAACTCCTTTTTACCAATTGCAGCATTCTTAGGCTATGAAATTACTGGGTTGATCGGCGGCGCTGTCATAATAGAGACTATTTTTAGTTATCCAGGACTTGGACAGCTTTTCCTTAGTTCCGTCAGTTTACGGGATTTCAGTGTAGTGACGGCCATCGTCATGATGACGGGATTTGCCACTCTGCTTGGCACTCTTCTTTCAGACATCATACTAAGTGCGGTCGATCCGCGCATACGGATAGAATAGGAGCGGGGTGAGCGTATGGAAATGAAAGTAGAATCCGGAAAAATCATTCAAACGAAAGATGTGAGCCCATCAGGTATGAAAATCATATGGCAGGAAATTAAAAAGGATAAACTTGCTATGGGCTCATTGATTATATTAGTAGCTATATTGGTTTTCGTTTACGGCGCGTCGTTCTTTATGGATGCCAAGGAAATTGCTAAGGTCGATTTCCTCTCCATTTATATGGAACCATCTTCAGACTACTGGCTCGGAACCGATTATGGTGGACGGGATGTATTCGGACAACTGATCATCGGTACGAGAAACTCATTTACCATCAGTTTGTTCATTACCTTATTTACGGCTATCATTGGTTTATCTTTCGGGCTTCTAGCTGGATATTTTGGCGGGGCCACCGACAATGTGATCATGCGTGTAATCGATTTTGTGATTGCCCTTCCGCAATTGATGTTCATCATTGTTGTAGTCACGATTGTACCAGTATTCAATGTGTATGTTTTCATATTAATCATGACGATGTTTTTATGGACAGGAAAGGCACGGCTGATTCGTTCAAAGGCTTTGTCAGAGCGTGAGTTGGACTATATTCACGCCTCACAAACACTTGGTACACCACATTGGAAAATCATCCTTTTTCAGCTTCTTCCTAATGTCAGTTCACTGATTATAGTTAATTTTATTTTGAATCTAGCAGGTAATATTGGCCTAGAATCCAGTTTGACTTTCTTAGGATTCGGTCTTCCAGAGAGTACCCCGAGTCTAGGGACGCTCATCAGTTATGCTCGAAATCCAGATGTTTTGGAAAACAAATGGTGGATATGGGTACCCGCATCGCTCATGATTTTAGTGTTGATGCTGAGTATAAATTTTGTTGGTCAAGCGTTAAAACGCGCCGCAGATGCAAGACAAAGAAGAGGATAAAAAAGGGGAGTGTATGTCATGAAGATCAAAAGTTATAGCAAGGTATTAAGTGCATTGGCTATATCGTCTCTACTGCTTGCCGCATGTTCAAATGATACAGAAAAATCGTCAACAAAAGAAAAAAAAGGGAAAGATGTCGAACAAGTTGATACATCGCTATTCCCGACAAAAACAACAAATCAGGGAGAGCCGATTGAAGGCGGCCATCTGACTTACGGATTGGTATCAGATACCCCGTTTGAAGGGATATTAAACAAAGTTTTCTATCAAGGAGATCCGGATAACCAAGTTATCACATTCCTTGATGAAGATTTACTGGATACAGACGAAAACTATGTTTTCACAAATGACGGTGCTGCTTCTTATGAAATTTCAGACGATAATAAAACGGTAACACTTACAATTAAAGACAATGTTAATTGGCAAGATGGGAAGCCTGTGACTGGGGCTGATTTAGAGTATGCATACCTTGTCTTGGGGAGCAAGGATTACAAAGGTGTACGCTATGATGAACAAATGGCTTTAATTGAAGGTATGGAAGAGTATCATGCCGGAAAAGCGGATAGTATTTCGGGTATTAAAGTAGATGGTAAGAAAATCACCTTTACTTTTAAGAAAGCAAATCCATCTGTAACAACTGGATTATGGACATATCCGCTTCATAAAGAATACTTAAGTGATGTTCCAATTTCAAAGTTGGAATCTTCTGATAAAATTCGTAAAAATCCGATTGGTTATGGACCATTTAAAGTGAAGAAAATTGTTCAAGGTGAAGCAGTTGAATTCGAAGCGTTTGAAGGGTACCACCGTGGAGCGCCTAAGTTGGACAGCGTTACTTTAAAAGTTGTGAATCCGTCCGTTGCTGTTAAGTCACTGGAAAATGGGGATATCGATGTAGCTAGTATTTCTGCTGATCAATATGACCAGGCAAAAGCATTGGACAACGTTGAAATATTAGGAAAAGTCGATTTAGCTTATTCTTATATTGGTTTCAAGTTCGGTCATTATGATAAGGAAAAAGCAGAAAATGTTATGGACAACCCGAAATTCGAAGACAAACGTCTTCGCCAGGCAATGGCTTATGCCATCAATAATGAAGAAGTCGGCGAAAAGATGTATAAAGGGCTTCGTTTCCCTGCCAACTCAGTTATCACACCAAACTTCAAGTATAATAATAAAGATGTTAAGCCATATGAATATGATCCTGAAAAAGCAAAAAAACTTTTGGATGAAGCCGGATATGTTGATACAAATAAAGATGGACTTCGTGAAGACCCAGATGGAAAAGAGTTCAAAATCAACTTCGCTTCCATGAGCGGCGGAGATATTGCTGAACCGCTTACCAATTATTACATTCAACAATGGCAGGAAGTAGGCCTAGACGTTCAAATGCTAGATGGAAGGCTGCATGAGTTCAATTCATTCTATGATCTGTTGAAAAAAGATAATGAAGAGGTTGATATCTATCAAGCGGCATGGGGTGTTGCTTCCGATCCAGATCCATCTGGTCTTTGGTCAAAATCCGCAGCATTTAACTATACTCGCTGGGTGAACGACAAAAATGATGAGCTTCTTGCGAAAGGAATCTCAGAGGAAGCGTTTGATGATCAATATCGTATTGATACCTACAATGAGTGGCAAGAACTGATTCATGAAGAAGTTCCAATTATTCCAACATTATTCCGTTACACTACGACTGGAGTAAATAAGCGTGTCTCTGGTTATGATTATCTTGCGGAGCGCCAATATAAATGGTTCAATGTTGGTGTCACTGAAAAAGAAACAAAATAATAAATCCAATCGGCTGCCTGTGTAGGTGGCCGGTTTTTTACGTTTCACTATGTGAATAAAGGATATATACAATTAGTAAGTAATTGGAAGGGTGATTTTGATGGAAGTGAGAAATCCTAATGAAACAAAGAGAGAGTTAGAAATATTGTTTACTGAATCGGTTGGTCGATTACTGAAACCTCTTGAAGAGGCAATCATTGCTGACATTGTAGCCTATCCAGACGAAAAGAGAATTGCCTTCTTGGAATATATGAAGGAAATGTCCAACAAGCAAAGACAGATAAGGTAAATTGAAATTTCGTCATGAGGAGGATTTTTCATGAATAACGAAGATATGAGCAGATATAAAGTATGGCGTGATAAGTGGAAAAGGAAAATGAATATGGAAAATTTCGCGATATATGGTATTACTACATTGGTTATGGCAATCTTGCCTGTTCTGGCCCAAATGAGTTAAATCAATCAAAGGACTGTCTCAGGGCGGTCCTTTGTATGTTAAAAGTTGGCATAAAAAGATATAATAAACAAAGAGGAAAGGAGAGATAGGCATGAGTGTTATCAAAGAAAAAGAGATCGTTACTTACATAAAAGAGTTAGTATCAATACCAAGCCCATCTGGTTATACCGATCAAGCAATTAAGTATGCGGCTAAATTCATGGAGAGCAAGCAGGTACCCTATCAAATCACGAATAAAGGAGCATTGCTAGCTACGTTAAAAGGTGAAGATGAAACCAGACATCGTTTACTGACAGCCCATGTCGATACACTAGGAGCGATGGTAAAGGAAATTAAGTCGAATGGCCGTCTGAAATTGACGATGATCGGAGGTTTCCGCTGGAATTCAGTGGAAGGGGAATACTGCAAAATTCATACTGCTGACGGAGCTTTTGTCACTGGGACGATTCTAATCAATCAAACGTCTGTGCATGTGTATAAAAATGCCGGTGATGCCAAACGTGATGAGGAGACAATTGAAGTCCGCATTGACGCAGTTGTGAAATCAAAAGCGGAAACAGAGGCAATTGGCATCTCTGTTGGAGACTTTGTATCATTTGAACCAAGGGTAGAAGTAACAGAGACTGGCTTTTTGAAATCAAGGCACTTGGATGATAAGGCAAGCGTTGGCATTCTTCTTCATATCATTGACCTGATTTCTGCAGGTAAGATTAAATTGGCATATACCACTCATTTCTTGATTTCTAATAATGAAGAAATAGGCTATGGTGGGAATTCTAATATCCCAGAGAAAACAGTTGAATATCTAGCCGTTGATATGGGAGCGATCGGTGATGGCCAAACGACGGATGAATACAGCGTTTCCATTTGCGCCAAAGACTCTTCCGGTCCGTATCACTATAAATTGCGTCAGCATCTTGCCTCACTTGCTAAAGCAAACGGTATTGACTATCGCGTCGATATTTATCCGTATTATGGATCGGATGCTTCCGCAGCAATCCGAGCAGGATACGATTTGGTTCATGGCTTGATTGGTCCGGGAATTGACGCATCTCACGCCTTTGAGAGAACACATATCTCTTCATTAAAGCATACAGCCAATCTAATCTTGCATTATATACAATCAGAGCTAGTATGATTGAAAAAAAGCCCACACTCATTATGTACCGAGTGTGGGCTTTTTAGGCAGAAGCAAATCCTTTTTGAAATTTTAGCGATAATCCAAATTTTACTCGTGATTTTAAATCATTTACTCGTGAATTTTGCCAATTTACTCGTGAGTTTTGATCATTTACTCGTAAGTACATGAGATTTACTCGTAAATTAAAATTACCTTACGTCCCGACAATTTTTATAATTGTAATTCTTGTGGAGGTTCACCATTGTTATTCATCAAACGGATGCTTTCAGGCTTAATTTGAAGGAATAGATAGTTTGGATCTTCTGGTCCGTCAAACCAATTTTTAAATGACGTATCCCATAATTTTTTCTTTAGTTCCTGTGAGTCGTTTATTTTCGAGGTCCCTGAGATTTCCACGTAAGAATCGCCGAATCCTTTATCTTCATAGCCGATTAGGATATGAACATTAGGATTCTTTTCAATTTCATCTATTTTTTCTGTGGATGCACTTGTTGGTGTATAAAAAGTTAATTCGTCGTTGAAAAATGTCATATAACGTGAATGTGGTTTGTTATCTTCTACTGATGATAGAACACCTATTTTATGATCGCCGATGATATTCAATACTTGTTCTTTTAATTGGTTTTGGCTCATTTTTACACACTCCTTTTATTATTTTCTCTATTACTTTTCCTCTAATGTCATTAAGTTAAACAAAATTCTACAGTTTGCTAAATTTATGAATGAAGACTATGACAAAAGGCCATACTATTCATTATGTGTTCTGTTTAGAAAAACTTCATGATTTTAATCCATATGTAAAGGTGAGTATGAGCAATGAATTGTGGTGAATTACTTATCATCGGTGGGGCTGAGGATAAGTGCCTTGAAGGTGAAGTATTAAATAAATTTGTCGAACTCGCGATACGCGCTAAAGGTGGAATTGGCATCCTGCCTACAGCGAGTGAAATTCCTGAAGAAGTGAGTAAAGAGTATATCAGGATTTTTAGAGACTTAGGCGTGAGCAAGGTTGAAGTTATCAAGTTGAATTCAAGAAAGGATGCAGAGGAACAGGCCATTTGTGAACAACTGGCCTCTTTTTCAGCTATCTTTATAACCGGAGGAAACCAAAGCCGATTATCCGAGCTTATTGGGCAGTCAAAATTTCACAATACTCTATCAAAGGCCTGGCATAATGGAATGGTTCTAGCTGGGACAAGTGCGGGTGCTTCAATTATGGGTAAGCAAATGATTGTCGCAGCTGACACGATGCTGAATGATGATAAATTAAAAGTGGAGATTGGAAAAGGGTTCGGCTTTCTAGACGGCCTGCTTATTGATCAACATTTTTCGCAGCGTGGTCGCTTTGATCGACTTTTAAGTGCGATAGCAGAAAATAAAGAAATTATTGGTATAGGTATTGATGAAAATACAGCAATATTAGTGAAAGATGGACAATTTGAAGTATTTGGTCAACATCAGGTTTTAGTGCTTGATGGAAGCAAAAGTGATTATATCAATATCACGTCTTCTGAAAATGGCAGTGAAGAGTTGACCCTCTCAGGGTTTCAGCTTCATACACTTACAAGAGGCTATCGTTTTGACTTGCATACAAGAAAATTGTTGATGAAAAAGGGGATCCAATCATGATAATCAATCGAGTCCGTTTTTTAAAAGGGCCAAATTATTTTTCTTATACACCAACGATCTGTATAGAATTAGATATAGAGGAACTGGAAAAACAGCCATCTGATGCTATTCCGGGGTTTAATGAAAAGTTGTTAAAGACTCTCCCTAACCTTGGCAGCCATACTTGTTCACAAGGATATCAAGGCGGATTCACTGAGAGGCTGAAACGGGGTACTTGGATGGGCCATATTTTGGAGCATATGACGATTGAACTCCAAAATATGGCTGGAATCAATGCCATTCGTGGAAAAACGATTATGATGAAAAAACAAGGGCTTTATTATGTTACCTATGACTATCAGGAGCCTAAGTCAGGTCTTCAAGCATTTTTAGCTGCAAAAGAAATCGTAGAAGCTATCCTGAATGATGAAAAACATATTAATGTACAATTATATGTGAACCAAATTGAACAGTTATATTATAAAAATAAACTTGGTCCTAGTACCGAAGCCATTTATCAGGCGGCTCACTCAAAAAAAATCCCTGTCGAACGAATAGGCGAAGAGAGTTTACTGCGCTTAGGAACTGGTTCAAGGCAGAAGTATGTCCAGGCGACAATTTCAAGCCAAACTTCAAATATCGCCGTTGAGAATTCCTGTGATAAATCATTGACCAAGGCTATTTTAAAAGGTTGCAGTCTCCCAGTACCAGAAGGAGAAATCGCCTACTCAATAGAAGGTATATTTGACTCAGCCGACAGGCTTGGTTTCCCGCTTGTTATAAAACCGTATAACGGCAGACAGGGCCAGGGTGTAATAACCCATATCAAAAATAAGGATGAGTTGTTTAATGTGATCCATTGTTTGGATTCTCATGTGGAAAAATACATTGTGGAACGTCATTTTGAAGGACATGATTATCGGTTACTGATAGTCAACGGAGAGCTAACAGCTACAAGTTTGCGGCTTCCTCCCTATGTTATTGGGAATGGAAAAGAGACGTTACGCAGATTGATAGAAAAGGAAAACCTCAATTCGTTGCGGGGAGACGGACATGAAAAGCCGATGTCAAAAATTCCACTTACACATACGGTAACGTGTTACTTGGAGAAATCGAACCGGAACCTTGATACTATTCCGAAACAAGGTGAGCTGGTCCAAGTTGTCGGTAATGCGAACCTTTCAACTGGTGGAAAGGCAATTGATGTAACGGACCAGGTTCATCCAACTATTAGGAATATGGCGATAGCTGCTGCCAAAGCTATCGGATTGGATATTGCGGGAATAGATTTAATCTGTCAGGATATATCAAAACCTTTCAATCATTTAAAAACGGCAATAATTGAAGTGAATGCTGCACCAGGGATTCGAATGCATCATTATCCAAGTGAAGGAAAAAAAAGGGATGTTGGCAAAGCCATCGTAGATTATTTATTCCCAACTCAAGAAGAGGCCACTATCCCGATTATTGCAGTAACTGGAACAAATGGAAAGACAACAACAACCCGATTGGTTCATTATTTTCTTTCAGATGTGAAAACAAAGGTTGGAATGACGAATTCAGATGGAGTGTATATCGGCGAAGAGGTATTGGTACAAGGTGACTGCAGTGGCCCTATTAGTGCAAGAACGATATTGGCCCATCCTGAAGTCGATGTAGCTGTTTTAGAAACAGCACGAGGAGGAATTCTTCGTGAAGGTCTAGCTTTTCGTCAATGTGATGTTGGTATTATTACAAATGTGAGTGAAGATCACCTTGGCTGTGATGGTATTGAAACACTAGACGATCTCGTTAAATTAAAGAGGCTAGTAGCTGAGGTCGTTCAAAAAACGGGTTATTGTGTTTTGAATGCCGATGATCCGAATGTAGCTGCTATGGCAGAGTATACTGATGGAGAGGTTATATACACCTCTACATATGCCACTCAGCCATTGGTGAAAGCCGCGATTAATGAAGGACGTAAGGTTTGGTTTGTTGATGAACAAGGTATAATCAGTTATTCATCAGATGGTGTGATACATCAATTTATGGATTGCACTCAAATCCCAATAACGATTTCTGGCATGGCGCGACATAATATCGCTAATTTACTTCAAGCGTTAGCCGCGGCACATACGCAAGGTATTTCAATGGAAGAATTACGAAAGAAGGCTATTGCGTTTATGCCTGATAAAAAATTGTCTAAAGGACGTTTCAATTTAAAAAAACTAAAAGAACGAACCGTTATTATCGATTACGCCCATAACGTAGCAGGGTTGCAGGCCATTTTCGATACGGTTAGTGCCTATAACAGAAATCGCATTATCACTGTTTTGGCAGGACCAGGAGACCGTATTGACGAAGAAATCATCAGATTGTCAGAGGTCGTAGCAAAACATTCAGATCTGTTCATCATTAAAGAAGACGATGATTTACGGGGAAGAGTACCGTTGGAGGTAGCCGAGCTGCTTCGGGAAGCTGCGATAGAAGAAGGATTACATAAAGATAAGACATATATCGTACCTAATGAATTAGACGCATTCGTAAAAGCGTGGGAAGTATCACAACCGGGTGATCTTTTATTATTCTTTTACACGGATTTCGACTATGTAGATCAGTTTTTCGAAACAGTTTCAAAAAATCTATTGCCGAAGAAATAAAAAAGTAAATTCCGCTCAATCTTGAGGGGGATTTACTTTTTAATTATATAAACTTCCCTTTTTCTATCTATGGAATTAGATAAATGTCCTTTTCAAAGCAGGGAAGATGTGAGGCATTTTATAGAGTCAAAGAAAATTGCACTAATATTTGTATTAAAAAAGCCATGCTTCCGGCCGTTAGGCATAGAAAGCATGGCTTTTGCATTTTACTTTTTAGCGTTAATCCAAAGCTTACCTGCCGCTCTTTGTGTTGTAATATTACCATAGCTATCTGCTGCTTTTACTTCCACAACAGCACCAGGTGCCTTTACATTCGTTGTGGCGGTATAGTAGCCGACATAATGTCCTGAAGATGTTTCTTTCATTGGTAATTCAGTTGCATTCGCAATGCCTCCTGCATTTGTCAGAGGCATCAAAATGGAGAAATTTGCTGCCAAGCCAGGTTCACTGTCGAATTCGATTTTAACCGATTCACCGCTTTTTAAGATTTTATCCTCATTTGGCACTAAATCGGAAATTTCTGGAGCGGTATATTTTACATCGATGGAGACAGATTTAGTGACTTTATTGCCTGCCTTATCTTGAGCAACCACCTTAATTTTATTGATTCCTTTGTCCAGTAGAAGGCGATAGGAGAAGGTGTTATCTTTCACATCGGCCTTCTGTCCGTTTACTTTAACTGAATTAAGATTATCATCCGAAACTGTTCCCTTAACAGTAACTGTTTCACGATTTACTTTGCTGCCATCTGTAGGTGAAGTAATTGCTAGTTCCGGATTAGCGGTATCCAATATCACCTTTACAGGCAAAGAGGCCTCAGTTGAACCTTGGCTTGTCCGAGCTTTTGCTGTCAAAGTATTTTCACCGTTGCTTAATGTGACCGGAACAGCGAAGGTTCCTTTATCAGTAGAATCCGTACTTGCTACTTTCTCCCCTTTGTTAAAAATATCTACTTTTGTTGTAGGTGCAGATGTACCTTCAACCGTTACTTCTTTTTGATTTGAATAAGCACCGTCTTTAGGTGAGATAATTACAGGTTCCTTCACTTCGTAATCGACAGTGGCACGAATCATATAATTTCCTTCCTCAGTTGGGGATTGCGACCATGAATCGCTGACTCCCTGCCAGCTTCGTCCTGCATTTGGTCCATCTTCATCAGTAGCTAATCCTGGTGCATTCGGATTGGCCTTTGTTTGGGTATAAACAATAAAGAAATCACCTTCAACCATGATTCCATGTTCGCTCAAATCAACATGTGTCCATTGACCGTCGCGCAACGCAGTCTCATTAAAAGGACCTGCGATTTTTTTGCCTGGCGACCCATCTGTTCCCGATGCATCATACACCGAAACTTGGAATTCAGTCCCGCCTGGAGCAGGCCATGTGGTATCCCAGAAACGTAAAAGGGCGCCGGTTACATTTGCCGTTTTATTTCCCGAAGCTAACGACATTTTCACAGCCCAGCTATTGCCTGCCGTATTAAAGGCTCGGGCGTTTTCTGCTGTTCCGTCGTCATACTTAATCTCATCTGGGTACCCGATGAACGGTTTCAGTTCAATATCTTTCCTAGAGCTGTTACCGTCCGAAATCGTTACGGATGCTTCACTGCCGTAATAAGAAGGAGCCATGACTTTCAAAGTATATTTTCCTTCATAAGCGGATAGAGTGTATTCACCGTCCGAATTTGTAGTCACTGGCTTAATAGCGGCATCCTCAAGAAAGTATACGGTAGCACCAGAGACTGGTTCGCCAGTAATTTTGTTGGTGATTGTACCGTTGATTGTTCCTTTTGGAATTTCTTGAAGCGTAAAGTTAGCAGTTGATGTTGCATCTTGTTCGACGTTGACTGTTGCTGTTTGTGATCGATAACCGTATGTTTCTGCTTGCAATGTGTATGAACCTGATGCATGCGTAAGTTGGTAAGATCCATCTTGCGGGTTTGTATAAACAGATCTTCCAGTTTCTAAAACACTGACCTGTGCCTGTAATGGAAGAAGTACTGGGGCAGGCTGGTCTTTTTCAGGTGCTTTTTTCACTTTATCTGCAATTGGCTTAATTTTATCAGGGTCAACTTTTGGCTTAGCTGAAACAGAAGAGTCAGACTTGATAACGCCTAGTCCTGTTTTAGCTTTTGCAGCCGGCTGCAGGGAAGTATCAGCCAATTTAACATCATCAATATACCAGCCAGGTTTTTGGACTGAACCATCAGATGTGACATTAAAGGCAATATAGATTCTTTCTCCAGCATATTGGCTTAAGTTAACTTCACCATCGATCCAACTATTTGACTTATCATTAAAACGAGCCGCTTGTACCCAGTTTGTTCCGTTTGTAGAGATAAATACATGTCCGAAATCATAATTTTTTTCAAGTTCGAACCAATGTTTAAATTGTAAATAGCTTGTGCCTTCAGGAACATCGACTGGAGGCATGGATAGGCTCATATTGGCACTATTAGCATAGTTTCCAGCCAGGTTTGTAGCATAAACCTTTTGACCTGATGCTGCAGAGCCAGGTCCACTTGTCGGAATACCCCATTCCCAGTTATTGTTTGTGCCGGAAGAGGTCCATCCAATAGGATCTTGTTCAAAGTCCTCTGTATAACCCACACTGATTCCTGGCAATAGCTCAACGGTATAAGAGTCAGTAGCTGTTACTGAGCCTCCGAAGTCAGTTGCGGTCCATTTATAAGAGACTGAATCTTCAGTCAGCTCTGAGCCTGGAATCGTGGCTTCATACGTTCCTGATTTATAGTCACCGCTCGTTCTCTCAGCCTTGACTTCAACCCAAGTTCCGTCGGCTTTTTGGTAGCTAAGTTTAACGGTAGTGACACTTACATTATCTGACACTTCAGCTTGAAGTGTTATATCCATTTTTTTATACGAATTTTTTGGTGCCTTATGGGAAATGACAGCTGCTTCTGAGTCATCTCCAGCTTTGGTAACTTTACCCTCAATTTTCCCAAGTCCGCTTACAACAGAGGAAACTGCATCAAATGCATTAACAAGGCCATAGCCGTAAGCATGGTTGGGACTTGTCGGATAATTATTGTCTGTCAAAGGAGTGGAAGTTGTAAGTAAGATTTCCTCAAGCTGGTCAACAGTTAAGCTGGCATTTGCTTGTCGTAATAGAGCAGCAACCGCTGAAATGTGAGGACCTGCCATTGAAGTGCCATTCCAGCCGCCTTCATATGCACCGCCAGGAATGGCAGAACGAATGTTAACGCCTGGTGCGGAGATGTCAGGTTTAATTTCTCCATATGGAGATGGACCACGTAAAGAGAAACTGCCAACTTGGTTGTTAAGATCTGTTGCTCCAGTGGCAAAGGCCTCTGGATAGTTTGCTGGATTTGCTACTGAACCAGCACCGCCGGGATTAGACAATGTGGTATTTCCAGCAGAGAATTCAGGAAATATCTCGGCAGCTTTCCATGCTTGTACCATTGGGCGATACCACTCGTCGAGTCCAGCTCCGCCGCCCCAAGAGTTATTGACAACATCTGGTGCTTTCTCAGGATGAGGATTACCAGCAGCATCTTTTGGAGCGATAACCCATTCGCCTGCTTCTAATAAATCAATGTCTGAACCGCCATCGTTAGAAAAGGCTTTAACTGAAATGAATGTGGCACCTGGAGCAACTCCGATTTGATTTGCACCATTTGATTCAGAGCCCACCATCGTACCAATTGTGTGAGTTCCATGATCTAAATCATCATATGGTGAAGCTTGTCCGCTTACAGCATCAAACCAGTTATATTCATTATTTGGAACATCTGGATTGGCAGGGTTATACCCGCGGTACTTTGTTTTCAAGGCCGGGTGGTTCCATTGGACACCTGTATCGATAGAAGCAATAACCGTTCCTGCTCCATCAATGCCCATGTTCCATACAGCAGGAGCACCGATTTTTTCAATATTCCACTCAATTGAAGAGGTATCGGCTTTTGTTTTGCTCGCTTCTGAGCCTTTAAGGGTCTTTGCAGCTGCAGTCTTACTTGCCGGCTGAATTAGCTGCCTAGTCTCATTTGGCATAATTTTTTCTACTTCAGGAAAAGCAGCGATTTGCTCCATAACATCCTTTGTAGCTGTCACGGCAATCGCATTAACAATATAAAAGGATTGAAAATCTTTCGCCTTACCAGCTTTTTCTTGCTTATCTAAGTAGTTTTTAATATTCGCTTGTGTTTGAAGAGCTGTAGCACGAAGCTCAGATACTACACTTGATCGTTTAAGTAACTTTGAATTACTCGCAGATAACTTTTGTGATTTTGCTGTTTTTGCAGCCTTTGAGGATACGTCTTTGGTGTCTACTTGCTCTTTGAATTTAACGAGAAACGTTACCTGATCATTTTTTTTAAACTGAGTAAGTACTTTTGAGGCGACTTTCTTTTGATTCTTCCCCGTTAATTCATCTTTAGCGGAGGTATGGATTTTGTTTGAAGTTGCTGCGATAGAGTTTGTTGGAATTATCAGCGATCCAATAAGCATGATAGCGAATATTAACGCTAACCATTTCGTTCTTCGTTTTTTTTGCAATTTTTTTCCCCCTATTCTATTTTCAAAGAACAAAAAATTCGACCAGTCTACAGGTACAATGCACCTCCATTCTTTCTAGATGGCCAGTATGTAGAACACTGATGTTCCTTTAATGATAACGAACAGGTAAACAAGAAAATTGTCATATTTTGGGATGTAAAACTCGGATTATCGAAAATGAACATATTGTAGGAATGTATATTTTGGGAAAATAAGGAATTATACCTTTCTTCGTGATAAATATAATGGTAAATTATAGAAAAAATATACTATTATACGAGTGTCAAAAGAACTTTCTTTGTATTAGATTATTAAAAATGGTAATAAAGAATTAAAAATACATGTCTGCAGAAATTTATTGACATGTTTATTATTTTTTATTTTTTGGAAAGAAAGAATGAACCTACAATTTTTGTATTTATTATGGTTAAATAAACGAAAAAAAGCTAATCCAATTTGGATTAGCTTTTTTCATAATCGTTTCTTTTACGACAGTGACAGCGGGTTGATCTTTCTTATATACTCGCTGAAGTACAATAGACTGAACAATCATAAATAATCCACCTATTGACCAATAAAGAGGTAATGCAGCAGGCGCAGAGAAAGAAATGAATAAAATCATTGCTGGTGAGAGCAGGCTCATCATTTTCATTTGTTTCTGCTGTTCCTCTGGCATTTGTCTCATTGAAATGACCGATTGGAAATAATAGATGACGCCGGCGATGATTGCCATGGCGATATTCGGTTGGCCAAGGCTGAACCACAGGAAGCTATGTGTCGCAATTTCATGAGAACCTTGAATCGCATAATAAAAGCCCATTAAGATTGGCATTTGAATCAAAAGTGGAAGACAGCCCATATTTAAAGGATTGACTCCATGTTTTTGATAAAGCTGCATCATTTCCTGTTGCAGAGCCTTTTGTTTTGCTGGATCCTTTGTTTCTTTAATTTTCTGTTGTATTGCTGTCATTTCTGGTTTTAGCCCATTCATTTTGGTTTTCATACTGAGCTGTGTTTTATATTGCTTGGCAGTCAATGGAAGCAAAACGAGACGTATGAAAAATGTCATCATAATGATGCTTAGACCATAGTTCCCGTTAAATAAATTAGCATTAAATTCAAGCATCTTTGTCATTGGGTTAACCAATGCAGTATGAAATGGGCCGCTTGTAGTCGCCGAACATCCTGTCAACAGGATGGTTGATAAAAATAGAGCTGAAATAAGTAAAATATTTTTCTTTTTCAAAATAATTTCCTCCTCGAATTGTTTTTAATTAAACAATGGAAAGGAGGCTTGGCTCATCTGAATCATCAGGCGAGTCCTTTTGACGAATATAAGTGAAAAAGCGCTGTGCTCCACGCCAGTCATAAATGCTACCTGTATAAACAGCGGATTCACCATGACCTGAATGAACAGAAGCTTGATATTTATCGTTTAAGAGTGACTGCTTTTTATTTAAGAAGTAAAACGCTGCCAGTGGAAAGACAAAGGTAAACAAGTATCCTGCCCATACCGCATGGCGAACGGTTTGATAATCAAATTCTAACAATAATTCCCACATAGGAATCCCTCGTTTTTTCTAAGATAAAAAAATTGTAAGATTGGTTCTCGGCTAACAAGAGAAACGCTTTAGAGCCAAATAGCGACTATATAATTTTTCAAAATATAAATCACTAGTAACACTATAACAAATTCTAGGCCAAGAATGCTAAAAATATAGGGATTTTTTCAAAAAATAAACAGGTAATTTTTTCTGATATATAATTCTGATCATTAATACATCATTAGAAAGTCTGCATTAAGAGAGGTAAATAAAGCACACATGGTCATTCGTCTACATATGGATAAATGAAGTTCAAATATGAGGTGAAAAGGTATGAAATCATACGAACCATCTAATCAACAAAACGACTATAACGGTATTGAAAATAACCTTTATCCAAATGAATATACCACATATATTGACAATGGTTTCTTGTCGGACCCATATCATTTAGGAAATCAGGTTTTAGGAGAAAGACAGCGGCCACCAGGACCACCGCAAGGAGGAGGTCAACCGCCGCCGCGACCACCACAAGGGGGAGGAGGTCAACCGCCGCCGCGGCCACCACAAGGGGGAGGAGGTCAACCGCCGCCGCGGCCACCACAAGGGGGAGGAGGTCAACCGCCGCCGCGACCACCGCAAGGAGGAGGAGGTCAACCGCCTCGACCACCACAAGGAGGAGGACCTCCTCACAAAGCGCCGCCGCTATTTATTCCACAGTTTCCTGGTGGAATGATTAAGGCCATTGACGCTGGTTCAATGAAAGGATGTTTATACCAAAATACGTATGTATGGTTAATAAATGGCCGCTCATTTTGGTTTTACCCTACCTATGTTGGCTATAATTCTGTGGCTGGATATCGATGGAGACCAAGTCAGCAACGTTGGGCCTACTATGGAACGGACGCGAGTGAAATACGCTCTTTTCAATGTTATTAAAAAAACCAATCCACAAAAGTGGATTGGTTTTTTTGTAAACTAATTTACCTATGAGGTTTAATCTATAAAATAATCTGGGAAATCGGATATGATTCCATCCAATTTCATCTTCTTTAACATGTGAATTTGTTTTTTATTGTTGACGGTCCATGTAAATACTTTCATCCCGTGCTCTTGGATTCGCATTTGCAGCTTGGTACTCAAAATGGTTTGTTTTGGATTTAAAAACGAAGCAAACTCTGCTATTTCTTTCAATTTTTGATCAGAAATACGCCGCTTTATCAATACCCCGACTGGAATGTCTGGCATTAATTGATGAAACCTTTTCATGGATTCCATATCAAACGAATGAACCAGAATTCTTTTTTTATCTGATGTATAATCCTCTCTTTTGCTTAATTCTTCTGCAAGTTTCTTTTCAACTCCAGGGTAAAGAGATGGATGCTTTATTTCTATTAATATTCCAACCTCAGACCGGAAATTTTCAAATATCTCGCTAAGTAAAGGAACTCTTTCGTCCTTAAAACGAGCATGAAACCAGCTTCCAGCATCCAATTCCTTTAATTCAGCTACTGTGTAATCTCGAAGGTTTCCTTTTCCGTTTGTAGTTCGATCGAGTGTAGAATCATGATGAACCACTAGGATACCATCTTTACTAAGATGAATATCGACTTCTAGGAAATCAGCGCCCAATTCAATCGCTTTATAATAGGATGCCATCGTATTCTCAGGGCAATATCCAGATGCCCCGCGATGTCCAATCTTGAGGGGGGAATGCTGCATAGTGAAGTTGTCTGGGAAGTTACTTTTCGTTTTTTTTAAGTAGAGCACCAACAGGACCAGTATAGTTACCAAGATAAGAAAAAATGCTATCACCTTGCACACTCCCTTTGCTAACATTAATCAAAACTTTTTGCAATCTTTTACCCCTATGATAAATAAAATAAAAGACCTCTGTATACTGATAACCTCTTTTAATCATGTATTTTAAGTGGTAAGAAATCATGAATTGGATCTGGCTTTCATTATGCAGCTAATTATTGTTTTTTTATCTTAAAAGGATTTTATAGGTATGTATGGAATACTTATAAATTAAGTCTATGATAAGGGGGAAGGCAGATGCAACTGCAATTGAAACCGAATTCTAAAAAATGGAAGGGTAATCTAAGTTTATATTTTTCCCTTCCAATTCTCTCTTGGGCCTTTTACGATTTTGCCAACACGATTTTTTCTTCTAATATTAATACAATTTTCTTTCCCTTCTTTCTTCAGGAACAAATCGGAGAAAATGCTGTTCTTGATCAGATTGCTAGTACCTTCATTTCTTATGCGAATGCGATTGCCAGTTTATTTCTTGTTCTGTTTTCTCCACTATTTGGTGTAATGATTGACCGAACAGGAAAGATGAAGAAATATATCATAATTTTCACATTGGTTTCAGTTGCAGCGACTTTTTTAATGGGGATTTTTGGTGGTCTATCGTTGGAAGGAAATCTTCTTGGTATCCCAATTTCCTTAGTGATTGTCATTATTTTATTTGTGATAGCAAAGTTTTTCTATCATTCAAGTCTTGTTTTCTATGATACGATGATGAGCGATCTAGGCACGAAGCAGCAATTGCCGCTAATATCAGGGTTTGGTGTCGCTGTAGGCTACATTGGAACGCTTGTCGGTCTGTCCATCTATCCATTTATTAGTAAAGGGAGTTCACATGAAGCCTTTATCCCCACCTCTATCTTATTTCTGATTTTTTCCCTTCCATTATTCTTTTTTCTAAAAGATACGCCAAAACAGCAAAAGGTAAAACAACCTTTTTTTTCAGGTTATAAGGAAATTATAGCAACATTTAAAGAGATGAGATCTTATCAATTAGTATTCACATTTATGATTGCGTATTTTTTCTTAAATGATGCAATTGCGACAACAATTGGCATGATGGCCGTTTACGCGAAGACCGTTGTTGGATTTTCTTCAGGTGGATTCATTTTACTTTATCTGGTCTCAACGGTATCCAGTATTATTGGTTCGTTTCTATTTGGGTATATAACTCAGGCAAAGGGCCCACGGCTTGCAGTTACATATGTGGGTATTCTGCTCCTAGTCGCCTTATTTGTGGCGGTCTTTGCCCAAACGCCTCTTTGGTTCTGGATTGCCGGGAGCATGTTTGGCATTGCACTCGGGTCGATGTGGGTAACATCCCGGACATTCATTATTGAATTGACACCAGTGGAGAAAAGGGGGCAGTTTTTTGGACTCTTTGCATTCTCAGGAAAAGTTTCTTCAATAATAGGTCCTCTTATGTATGGAACAATTACGTTAATTTTCCATGACCTCGGCACACTGGCTAGCCGGATGGCATTAGGCTCACTGATTATCATGACAGTAATCGGGCTATGCTTCCTATTGAAAATGAAGAATTTAGAAGGAGTTAAATAAAAAAGAATGAGCTCAGCAAAGGCTGGGCCCATTCTTTTTAAAAAAAATGAATGTTTATACCAAATTCAATGTCACGTCGAGATTCCCACGAATTGATTTTGAATAGGGACAGGTCATGTGAGCTTTTTTTGCAAAGTCTTCTGCTTCTTCCCGGCTAAGATCAGGGATGGAGATATCCAGCCTGACAGCCAATTTGAAACCACCGTCTTCTTCATCTTTCCCAATTGTGACATTTGCGGTCACAGAAGTATCAACTTTCTTTTTTGCTTTCTGCAGGACAAGATTCAATGCACTGTCAAAACAGGCAGCATATCCGGCGGCGAATAACTGTTCCGGGTTGGTTGCTTTCTCACCGGATCCACCTAATTCCTTCGGTGATCTTACATCAAAATCAAGAATACCATCCTCTGATTTCACATGTCCTTCACGACCACCGTGTACAGTAACGACTGCTGTATATAATGGTTTCAATGAAAACAACTCCTTTTTATATTCTTAAATTCTTTAGTTCCCTAATACAAGGCTAATTAAACAAAAGAATGAGAGGTAGGATAAGAATATGAACTATGTAATACTTCAAAAAAATGGTTTTAAATTGGAAGAAAATGTTTTATAATGAACTGTATTAGGAAGAGTAATACACTATGTGCAGAGAGGGGGGTGATGATGTTCGAGTTGGATGTGCAAAGTAGAAAACCTATTTATGAGCAATTGATGGATAAGATTAAGGAACTTATGATTAATGAAGTTTTGCAAGAACATAATCAACTTCCTTCTGTTAGAATATTGGCACAGAAATTGACCATCAATCCTAATACGATTCAAAAAGCTTACAAACAGCTTGAATTGGACGGATATATTTATACATTGCCGGGCAAAGGAAACTTTGTGGCACCTCCTAAAACTTTGAAGAATTCCTTAAAAGAAGAGAAGATAAAATCCGAACTTACAAAGGTTCTTGCTGAAGCACTGTATATTGGAATTGATAAAAATGAAATCTACAAGTTAGTTAAAGAAATTAGTGCTTTAGCCAAGGGGGGAGAGTCATGATTGAAATAAAACAGGTGAGTAAATTATATGAAGGAAAAGAAGCAATCAAGGATGTAACCTTGGTTATTCATGAAGGCTCAATTTTTGGGTTGTTAGGATCTAATGGTGCCGGAAAAACGACCCTTTTAAAAATGCTTTCGGGCAATTTAATTCAGGATTGCGGCGAGGTACTTATTGATCAATCCCATGTCTTTGAAAACCGAGAAGTGAAAAATCGTTGTTTCTTCCTTCCTGACACACCTTATTTCTTGGCTAACTATACTATTATGCAAATGGCAGGCTTTTATAGTCATATTTATAGTGACTGGAATCAAGAACGTTTCTATCAATTACAGGAAGTGTTTCCCATTCCCTTTCAAAATAAAATACATAAATTGTCAAAGGGGATGCAGAGACAGGTTGCTTTTTGGTTGGCTCTCTCAACCATGCCGGAAGTTCTCATTCTTGATGAACCCTTTGATGGGCTGGATCCGGTTATGCGCAAAAACGTGAAACAGTTGTTGATTCAGGATGTATCTGAACGGAAAATGACAATTTTGATTTCGTCCCACAACCTCCGGGAAATTGAAGATTTAGCCGATCATGTGGGAATATTACACAAAGGGGAACTTATTATCCAAAAAGATTTGGACGATTTAAAAGCGGATGTACATAAAGTACAGATTGCCTTCAAAAATAAGATTCCTTACGGGATTTATCGCGGAGTTCAAGTTCTTAATAAGGAGAGGCGAGGCAGCGTGATTGTATGCATTGTTAAGGGTAAGAAATCCGAGATTGAATCCCACTTTAATCAGTTTCAACCAGAAATATTCGATATGCTACCCCTTACTTTAGAGGAAATATTCATTTATGAAATGGGGGATATAGGTTATGTCATCCAGAATAACCTTGTTTAATAGAGAACTGATTATCTATATTTTCAGATGTTCCGGCTGGATAGGTTTCCTTTATTTTATCGGCCTCATCTTTGCGTTGCCTTTAGAAATTTTGACGATTGTTTTAAATGAAAATAGTGAATATGTAAAATTCGAAAATCTTTTTTCCAGTCAGCAGATGATACAATTCGTCTTAGTCATAGGTATCCCAGTGTTGCTTGCCATCTTCCTATTTCGGTTTTTGCAGATAAAACAAGCTTCGGACTTTATACATAGTTTACCGATTACTAGACGCAGCATTTATTTTCATATGATTGGAACGGGAATTGGCTTTATTATACTGCCTATTTTACTTACAGGCTTAATATTGATATTGTTCCACTCGGCAATAGATGTAGAGAGGCTGTATACCCTTGCAGATATTTGGTCCTGGATGGGAATTACATTTTTCATGGAAGCAATGATCTTTTCTGTGGCTGTTTTAGTAGGAATGGTTACGGGATTATCTGCCTTGCAAGGCCTACTAACTTATATCTTGCTTGCTTTACCGGTTGGCTTATTTGTTTTGTTTGTTGCTAATGTGAAGTTATTGCTAGCGGGATTTTCTGCAGATTATTATTTAAGTGCCAATATCAATAGCATTTCTCCATTATTAGTCTGCAACTGAGATGGAAAAAATGGAATTTTTTTCAGTTAATATATTAATCTATGGACTATTAATCTTGCTTTTTCTACTGATTTCGCTGTTTCTCTATGAGCGGAGAAAGTTGGAGCATGTCTCACAGGCATTTGTTTTTCCTATGATAAAACCGCTATTTAAGTTCGGATTGACGATAAGCATGATGTTGTTTACAGGATTTTATTTTAGCGAAACTACAGGGAAACTAGGATGGATATTTTTCGGCTATATTGTCGGATCATTGATTGGATATTATCTAGGTGAAATCGTCCTGCAAAAGACATGGCGAATCCGTGTCAATTTGAAAGGATTTGTATCATTTGCGGCGGTTATTATTTTGCTTGCTGTCATCCTAAAATTAGATCCTGTTCATTATGAGTCAAAGGTTCCTGATATAAAGATGATTAACCAAATTTATATTGGAAACAATCCACTACTCTATTATGAAGATAACTCTTCAAATGGTGAGTTCAATTATTTGAAAGAAAAAGAAAATATAGAAGCGCTGAGGTTATTGCATCAGCAAATTATCGAAAAAGGTAAAAAGGCTTCCATTGGTGATTTAAATATAAATCACTCTGTATTTCTTATGTATGAACTTAAGGATGGAAAACGAATAGCAAGAGAGTATCATTTGCAAAACTACGATTCATACCTGCCACTACTGGCGAAAATCTATGAGTCTAGTGAATATAAAAAAAACGTTAATGAGTTATTAAATGTGTCAACTGAGGATGTTTCTAAAATCAATATAACTGCGAGCGGAGAATTGGACAAATCTGTAAACATTACGGACAGTCAGGAGCTTAAAGAAGCTATACAGGCATTATCGGAAGACCTGAAAAATCAGTCGCTGGCTCAAATGACAAATTCTATTGGAGATTATGCGTCGATTGACATTCTTTTGAAGAATAACAATATTATTTATTTGAATTGGGATTCTTCTTATACTCAGTTTTCGAATTGGATGGAACAAACTGGGCAAGCAAAAGAGGCTAGGTTAACGGCTGATGAAATCTCTTATATTCTAGTAGCAAAGACTGATCCACAAATTTTTAATTCGATTTCTGAAAGTGAAGTTGTACAGCGAATTGAGAAGCAGTCAAATCGCTTAAAGCTTGATCAGACCTCGGAAATCGAGTCGGCAATTGATAACGCTCAAATCGATTGGGGAGGAGATTATTTAGCTGCCTTTTATTATAAAGATAGCAGAAATATTGATATCAAGAGCCTTTCTGGTGATCATGTTCCCGGCTTTATTTTGGAGCACTTTAACGAATGAGATGCGAGGAGGAACGAGTGTGAAAGAAAAGCGTTATTGCCAAACGCAAGATTTCACTTTGGTTTATCAATCCTTTTATAAGCGGATTTATTATATAGCCTTAGCGATTATTAAATGTCCTTTTCTGGCAGAGGATATTACCCAAGAAACCTATATAAAAGCCTATAATAAACTTCATACGATCAACAATAGGGAGAAGATAGGAGCATGGCTAGCATGCATCGCTACGAGAACAGCAATTGATTTTTCCCGTAAGCAAAAAAGGGGATGCCAATTAATTCAGCAGGAGATGGTGGATTGGGTAGAGAGCCAGGCATGCAGACAAGTGGTAGAGGAGAACGGTATTGATATTTGGACATTAAAAGAAGATGTCTCCAATCTCTTATGTAAATTGACTCAAAAACAAAGGGAGATATTGCTGCTGAAGGTAAATGGAGGATTAAAAGAACGTGAAATTGCCGCTATACTTGAGATAAATCAAGCAACTGTCAAAGTTAATCTATTTCGAGCTAGAAAACAGTTGAAGTACGCATTACAAATGCAGGCAGTTGCTTAAAAAGGAATGGATGCCGTCCAGGTTGGGCGGCATCCATTTGCATATGGTTTCTATTCTTTATAGTTTAATGACGTTCTTAGCTTGAGGTCCGCGATTTCCATCTTCAATTTCAAATTGTACTTCTTGACCTTCATCAAGAGTCTTGAAACCATCGCCCTGAATAGCGGAAAAATGTACGAATACATCATCTTCGTTTGGTACTTCTATAAATCCAAACCCTTTGTCACTGTTAAACCATTTTACTTTACCTGTTACTGTCATTCGATGAATCCTCCTAATAATTTTAAAAATATTAATGGTGACTGTTTTTCCTTACAGGAAAAAATCAATTTCACACATTATCAAATACCCTCATTTAAGTTGAAATATCATACGAAGATACTTGATAATATGTGAATCTTTACTGGAAGTATTTAGCTGGGGTGTTCTGTATCGGAACCTTCTGGAACAATTTCCAGTTTTTTAGTATATACCCACCTTTATAAAGGATAAAACAAGAGGATGTAATTTATACATATTCATTTGGGGAAATTAATATTATGGTTGTTTTATGAGGGAGAGGTCCAATCCTAATGATGAGGAGGATTATATTGAACTATGAGGTGCTTGAAAATGAGATGAATCTAAGCTTTCCTTAGTCCTGGCGTAAAAAAATTCACGTCAAAATGGTGTAAGCAAAAGCTAGTATTGATTTACTTAAGCTGAAAGAGGAAAAATAACTCTTGGAATCAAAGTTTTTTATAAAGATATTCGGGTATAGGATAAGAAAGAAAGGACTGATCAATAATGAAGAAATTATTAAAAAGAGCTGTCGTTTTTGCTGCTCCTATAATATTCAGACAAGTAAAGAAACGTTGGAAAAACAAACGTAATCAAAAAGCAATGAAGACAGCAAGATAAGTTGGTTAAACTATGAGTAAATGAACGATAACCATATGAACTTGGATAAGAGGCGCTGATATAGCGTCTTTTGTTTTGCTATAACATCAAATCCGCTTAAGGTGATTCATTCACCTCTACATCTTTCCTTCATATCGTGTTAAAATAGTAAGGTTGATTGAAATGAATGCTGAGTAGCCAAGGCTTAAGCCTTATGATATATTTTTTCATACATATATTGTGTATGTTGGTTTACATACAAAGAAAGGTTGACATTCCAATGTGAAAAATCTAATTAGCCTTCCTATAAATATATTTAGTGATGACTCCAATAATGAAAGGAACATTTTATGACTACATTAAAAGACGAGGTTCAATCCCGACGGACCTTCGCAATTATCTCCCACCCGGATGCCGGGAAAACAACTTTGACAGAAAAATTATTACTGTTTGGTGGCGCCATTCGTGATGCCGGGACAGTTAAAGCTAGAAAAACAGGGAAATATGCAACAAGTGATTGGATGGAGATTGAAAAGCAACGGGGAATTTCCGTTACATCTTCAGTCATGCAGTTTGATTATGATGATTTCCGTGTGAATATCCTCGATACACCAGGTCACCAAGATTTCAGTGAAGACACATATCGTACATTGATGGCTGTTGACAGCGCCGTGATGATTATCGATTCGGCAAAAGGGATCGAGGATCAGACGGTTAAATTATTCAAAGTGTGCCGGATGAGAGGAATTCCGATTTTTACATTTATCAACAAAATGGACCGCCAAGGGAAAATGCCGCTCGAATTGCTTGCTGAACTTGAAGAAGTACTGGGCATTGAAACATACCCAATGAACTGGCCAATTGGGATGGGAAAAGATTTTGTCGGCATTTACGACAGGTTTAATAATCGGATCGAACAGTTCAAAACAGAAGGCGATGAGCGCTTCCTTCCATTGAATGACGAGGGTGAACTCGAGGTGGATCATGAACTTAAAGATTCACAGTTGTATGAGCAAACTTTAGAAGAAATTATGCTGTTGACGGAAGCGGGGAACCAATTCTCTGAAGAAAACATTGCGAATGGTAAACTTAGCCCTGTATTTTTCGGAAGTGCTTTAACAACATTTGGGGTTCAGACGTTTTTGGATGCTTATCTGCAGTTTGCACCTGCTCCTCAAGCCCGTATGACAACTTCAGGTGAAATGAGTCCTGTCAGCAATGATTTTTCTGGTTTCATTTTCAAGATTCAAGCGAATATGAACCCAAAACACCGTGATCGGATTGCTTTTCTTCGTATCTGTTCTGGTAAATTTGAGCGTGGAATGAGTGTAAACTTGAGCAGAACAGGTAAACCAATTAATCTTTCTTCTTCAACTCAATTCATGGCTGATGATCGGAACACGGTAAATGAAGCAGTAAGCGGAGATATTATTGGTTTGTATGATACCGGGAACTACCAAATTGGTGATACTATAACGACAAGTAAAGATATGTTTCAGTTCGAACGGTTACCTCAGTTTACCCCAGAACTATTCATGCGGGTAACAGCTAAAAACGTTATGAAACAGAAGCATTTCCATAAAGGAATTAACCAACTAGTACAAGAAGGGGCCATTCAGCTCTTCAAAACAGTTCGGATGGAAGAATACCTGCTTGGTGCGGTTGGTCAACTTCAATTTGAAGTATTTGAGCATCGGATGAGAAATGAGTACAATGTTGAGGTCATGATGGAGCGTATGGGTAGTAAAATCACTCGCTGGGCCGAAGATGAAAAGCTTGATGAAAACCTTCACAGCTCAAGAAGCATACTAGTTAAAGACCGTTTTGAGAAATACGCATTCCTGTTTGAAAATGAGTTTGCACTTCGTTGGTTCCAGGATAAAAATCCTGACGTGGAATTATATAATCCAATGGATTTGAAATAATGGAGAAGCCCGTGTATATACGCGGGCTTTTTTTATTATCTGGAGCATTATTAAATATCGAAAGATTTTTTGATAGTAGCTTAGCCAAGTATCCATAGCTGTATTTACCTGTTCTTATGTGAAATCACCTAAAGAGCAGATTAATGGAGGAACTTCATTATCAATAATTTATGTAACTCGTGAGAACTGATATTCAATTTTATGAGAAAAGTTCTTTGTATCAGAGGAGCCTTTAATGAATGGAAATGGTTGGTGAAGGTGAACTTGGAAGCTGATTCTGTCAGTCGTTGGGAATGTGGGGTAATTTCCCTTGTTATCTTAGGATATTTATGAACCTGTACTAATCGAAGTATGGGTTTTCGTTTTATGAGAAGAATGTCGATTTTATTAAGAATCAAAATCTACTAAAAAAGATTATTATTCCTTTGACAATCTTAAGAAACTCATTTATATTTATCTAGTGCTTTAGTACTTAAAAGCGTTTCAGCAATTGTGAGGAATTAAAAGGTCCATCCTTACCTCAGAGAATACACAACATGAAAGCGGGGAAATACATCATGCGTCTGGAAGATGCAAAGCTAAAACTCTCCTTACCTGAAGCAATTGGGGTTTTGGCAATTCTTTTCTTAATCATTGCAACTGGTATCATACATTATGGACTTGCCCCCCATATTCCAATAATAGCTGCTATCCTATTTCTATTTGTTTATGGAAAGTTCAAGAAGTTGCCATTTTCGATTATGGAGGCGGCTATCGTCAAAGGTGCAGTTTCTGGTATGGGAGCTATCTATATATTCTTTTTCATTGGAATGCTAATTTCGATCTGGATGGCAAGCGGGACAATCCCTACCATCATGTACTATGGGTTTGACTGGATTTCTGGTGAATATTTCTATGCGGTCACATTTCTGGTGTGTTCGCTAATTGGGCTCTGTATCGGGAGTTCACTTACAACATCAGCCACGATCGGAGTTGCTTTCATAGGTATGGCGGCGGCGATGGATTTATCGTTGGCGATTACAGCCGGTGCAATCATTTCCGGTGCATTTCTTGGGGATAAAATGTCTCCATTATCCGACTCGACCAACCTTGCTTCGGGAACGGTTGGAGTACCATTATTTGAACATATTAATAATATGCTTTGGACAACGATTCCAGGTTTTTTAATATCACTTATTATCTTTTATTTCCTTTCACCGAATGTCAAACTGGCTCGTGTTGAGGAGGTTGAAGCAATGACAAAAGCCTTGGAAATGGAAACGAACATTAGCATATGGAGTTTGATTCCGTTTGTCATCGTTCTAGTCATGGCTTTGAAAAAGGTGTCGGCGATTCCGACTTTGTCAGCAGGAATTGTTTCGGCCGCTGTCATTGCTTTCATACAAACGCCAAGTTTGACCGTTGCAAAGCTAGCGGATATCTTATACGGCGGTTTTGTACTGAAGAGTGGAATGGATCAACTTGACTCAATCCTATCGCGGGGCGGCATTGAAAGTATGATGTTCTCCGTTTCGATGGTGTTGTTGGCATTGGCGATGGGCGGACTATTGTTTGAATTAGGGGTCATCCCTTCTATTTTAAATGCGGTCCAGGATTCATTGACGAGTGTAGCGAAAGTGATTTCAGCTACCGTATTTGCAGGAATCAGCGTGAATTTCCTAGTGGGGGAACAGTATTTATCAGTTATACTGCCTGGGAAAGCCTTTCAGCAGAAATATGAAGATTTAGGCTTGCAGCCAAAAACGCTTGGGAGGGTACTTGAAGATGCGGGAACAGTTGTGAATCCTTTGGTTCCTTGGGGGGTCTGCGGTGTATTCTTGACACAGGTATTGGGTGTTTCAACCTTGGAATATGCTCCATTTGCATTCTTCTGTCTGCTTTGTCCTTTACTTAGTTTAATTGCTGGCTTTACGAAAATCGGGATACACTATAAGTAAAAAAACAGGCGGTCGATTTCGACCGCCTGTTTTTTAGTTGAATTTGATTCCAGGTTATATTAATCACAGACACAGCAGTATTCTATATTTAGTTAAATTGCTGTAAATTAAAAACCCCCAACATACTGATAAACAGAATGCCAGGGGATAAAAAACTAGAGTTTTATTTTGAAGAGGCTATCTCTTCTTTTGGGATGGTAGTAATCTTTTCTTTCTGTTCAAGTATATTCATTCGCATTACGACATTTTGGAAGATTCCCATTGAAATCATAAGCAGTAGTAAGGAAGAACCTCCATAGCTGATAAATGGAAGGGTAATCCCGGTAATTGGAATAAGCCCAGTCACTCCGCCAACGTTGATGCCTACTTGAATGCCAATCATGGATGATATGCCGATTAATAGCAGGCTTCCGAATGGATCTTTACATTTGGCAGAAAGCACAAAACCCCTCAAGACGATAAAACCGAGTGTCAAAAGAACGAAAGCTACTCCGAATATTCCGAGCTCTTCCGCAATTATGGCCATGATAAAATCTGTATGTGATTCAGGCAGGTACCCGTATTTTTGTACACTGTCCCCAAGTCCGACACCTGTTACACCACCTGAACCTATTGCGAACAATGAATTCACGAGCTGATATCCGTCTTCTCCTGCTGTACCAAAAGGGTCTGCAAAGCCGGTAAAACGAGACACTTTATTTTCAGATAAAACGGATGAGAAATTACCTGTCACAAGAACTCCTAAAGCAAAAATAGCTACGAACACTAGTGTTATTAAAGAGAGTTTGAAGATGCTTTTAAAAGACATTCCAGAGGAAATGATCATGGTACTTGAAATTAGGAAAATGACGGCTGCCGTTCCATAGTCCGGTTGTATCCCGATTAAAAAACAAATAAATACTAAAAAGAAAATCGGAGGAATAACAGCTTTATCAATACTATTGATTCGATCCTGTCTTTTTCCGTAAATGGCAGCCAGGTAAATAATCATGACTAGCTTTGAAAATTCTGCGGGCTGAATAGATTTTGAACCTAATTTAAACCAGCTTGTGGCATTTCCTGCAGTATGGCCAAAGATGAAGAGCATCAAAAGGATACCTGCCATTCCAAACATCATTAACATTAAAAAGTTTTTGTTTTTGTACATCTTATAAGGAAGAATCATCGTCACAATCATTGCTAAGAAAGAAATGATAAAGGCCATTTTTTGTTTCTCAAAGAAGAAATCCATGGACTGGCCGTATCGAGCAACTGCAGTAATCATGCTCGCACTATAAATCATGACTAAACCAAATAGACAGAGTAATACGACAGCGATAAAAATAGGGAAGTCGTATGCTTTAATTATTCTTTTCACTTGTGCGCTCACCTCAAATATGTATGCGCGAAAAAATCGCCTTCTTATATAGTAACGGAAAATCGCCTATATAGATAATAATTTTTATTCAATATATGAATTTACCCTCTAAATCTTATTATTAAACCCCTAATCTGATAAATTTATAGACAATCTACTAGATTACTCTTTAAAGAAGAATCCTACTAGGTACCTTCGATAGAAAATGCAAATACTCCTTCAAAATGGAAGTATTTTTTTCTATTATATTCCATTTAAATAGTAATAATATGTAAAGTAACTTACAATCAAGGTAGGTAAACTGAGGGGGAATAATCTATGGAGCATGTTTATTTATTCACAGGATTTCCGGGTTTCATCAGTAATCAGTTGATCATGGAGCTTTTAAGGCGTGATGATGCCTTAAATAAAATCTACCTGCTTGTTTTGCCTGAACAAAAGATAAAAGCAGAAGCAGAAATCAAATCTATAGAAAATGAACTGGATGGAGCAAAAATAGTATTTGAAATGGTGATAGGCGATATAACGAAAGAAAATCTGGATATTCCATTTGATTTAATTCATAATCTTCAACAAGAAATTACCCATGTTTTTCATCTTGCAGCGATATACGATTTAGCTGTCCCTGAAAAAATTGCTCAACTAGTTAATGTCGTGGGTACGAAACATGTAAATGAATGGGTTAAAGGGTTAACTAAACTTAAGCGATATACCTATTTTAGCACGGCTTATGTTGCGGGTAACCGGGAAGGAAATCTGTACGAGCATGAAATGGTCTTTCCAAAAAGCTTTAAGAACCATTATGAACGGACTAAATTTGACGCCGAATTATTAGTCGAGGAGCTTAAAAAAGAGGTTCCGACTACCATCATTCGACCTGGTATCGTAAAGGGGCATTCTCAAACAGGGCAAACAATTAAATTTGATGGACCCTATTTTATCCTTAATTTTCTTGATCGGTTAAGCTTTCTCCCTTTATTTCCATATATTTCTTCAGAAAGGGAAACAGTCGTGAACCTGGTTCCAATAGATTATATTATACAGGCTACTGCATATCTGGCATTATATAAAGAAAGTGCTGGAAAAACGTATCATTTAACCGATCCTAATCCATGTACGGCTACTGAAGTTTATGAACTATTTGTTGGAGAATTATATAAGAAAAAACCAAAAGGTTATGTACCAATGGTATTGAGTCAGGCGTTTTTATCAATTCGTCCGGTGCGGGCTTATTTAGGAGTTGAAAAAGAAGCCTTGGATTATTTTACTTGGAAGGGGCGGTTTGATAGCAAGGAAGCCCAAAAAGACTTAGCTGGTTCTGGAATCGTTTGCCCTAATTTCAGGAAAGGTGTTCCGGCTATGGTTGATTTTTATTTAAGGTATAAAAATGATAAAGAGTATCAGATTAAAATAAGGTAAAACAAGGGGAGAAGTTATGGAAGAATTACATACCAAGTGGGAAGTGTATTCTCCGGCAACAGGTGAGAAGATTGCCGAACTTGATGAAACGCCACTGGAGTCTATTCCTCATTTATATACGAAATCAAGACAAGTGTTTCAGACCTGGTCAAAACTTCCTATCAAAGAACGTCTGCAATATTTAAAGCGCCTTCGTTTACTGATGGTTAACAAAATGGATGAAATAGCTGAGGTTATTTCAAAAGATACAGGCAAAGTTAAAATTGAAGCGCTTGTCGCGGATATCATGCCAACTATTGATGCAATTAAGCATATTGAAAAACATGCAGTGAAAGCTCTTTCTAGACAGAAGGTTCCCACACCATTAATGTTAATTGGGAAAAAATCTTATATTGATTATATGCCCCGTGGAACTGTTCTCGTCATTTCACCTTGGAATTATCCGCTTCAACTAGCAATGGTCCCGATCCTGAATGCTCTTGCCGGTGGGAATACCGTTATTGCCAAACCTTCAGAGGTGACACCTTTAGTGGGAATGTGCATAGAAAATTTATTCCATGAAGCAGGTTTTCCAGAGGGGACCGTTCAGTTTGCTCATGGAGGGAAAGATTTAGGTGCGTCATTAACTGAGCAGAAACCGGACTATATTTTTTTCACTGGTTCTGTCAGGACCGGAAAAATAATTGGTGAAGTTGCAGCAAAACAGCTAATTCCAAGTACTTTGGAGCTTGGTGGAAAGGATCCGATGATTGTCCTGCGTGATGCGAACTTGGAACGGGCTGTTAATGGAGCGCTTTGGGGGGCTTTTACAAATAGCGGGCAGGTGTGTATGAGTGTTGAACGAATATATGTGGAACGTCCCGTTTATAAGGAGTTTCTGTCTTTGCTTAAAGAAAAGTCTAATTCTTTAAAACAGGGGACACGATTAACGGATGATATTGGTTCAATGACCTTCCCGGCTCAGATTGATATTGTTGCTGGACACCTAGAGGATGCGCTTAATAAGGGTGCCATACTTGAATCTGGAACCTCACCGAATGATTGGAAAACGGGTAAGACCTATTTTATTCCGCCGACGATATTGTCCAATGTCAATCATACAATGAAAATTATGAAAGAAGAAACGTTCGGTCCAGTTCTGCCAGTTGTACCATTCGATACGGAGGAAGAGGTCGTCCGGCTAGCAAATGATACTGAGTACGGACTTAATTCGAGCGTTTGGACAATGGATACGGTAAAAGCAAATCGGGTAGCATCCCAGTTAGTGACAGGAGCGGTAACGATCAATGATGTTCTGATTACTGTTGCTAATCATTACTTACCCTTTGGTGGTACAAAGCAAAGTGGTATCGGCCGTTATCATGGCGAACAAGGAATGCGGATTTTTTGTCATGAAAAAGCAATCATGAAAGACAATGGAAAAAAGAATTCGGAAATTCAATGGTATCCATATGAAGGGAAGTATACGAAGTTTTTATCACTGTTCCAACACTACTTTTCTGAAAAAACCAACTGGATTCAATTTGGTAAAGAATATTTACAATTAATTAAGATATCCAAGGAAAAACGAAAATAGAAATTCTAGAATTTTTATCTTATAGAAAAAAAGATTGTAATTTTCACCATTAGCACGTATACTATTAATATACTTAATAACTGATTTTCCTTTTACAAAGGGGAGTAGCGTTAGGGTTCGCCCTAAAACAAAGTCGTCATTACGTGAGTGGAGACATTCATCGGCTTTGTTGACATGTTTTCATGTTCAGCAAGACCTTTGCCTATACGGCAGAGGTCTTTTTATTTTGCCAATGCCGATAGCGAGGGAAATACAAACTATTGGAGGTTGAATGCATGGAAGCATCAATATTATTGGAATATGGCTGGGTCCTTCTTATCTTGGTTGGATTAGAAGGAATACTCGCTGCAGATAATGCAGTCGTTATGGCTGTCATGGTTAAACATTTACCAAAAGAACAACAACGAAAAGCCTTGTTTTACGGTCTGATGGGAGCTTTTGTTTTCCGCTTTGCAAGTTTATTCCTTATTTCCTTTCTTGTCGACGTGTGGCAAGTTCAAGCAATCGGTGCCATTTACTTACTTTTCATTGCTTTTCAGCATATTTACAAAAAATACGCTAGGAAAGGTGAGAAGGAAGTCACTAAACCTAAGAAACAATCTGGCTTCTGGATGACAGTGGTAAAGGTAGAGGCTGCTGATATTGCATTTGCGATTGATTCCATGTTGGCTGCTGTTGCACTGGCCGTTACACTTCCTGCAACAGGTTGGATGAAAGTTGGCGGAATTGACGGGGGGCAATTCGCTGTAATGTTCCTCGGTGGTATGATCGGGTTGATTATTATGCGATTTGCAGCTAATGGATTTGTGAAATTGCTTCATCAGCGTCCTTCACTTGAAACTGGAGCATTTTTAATTGTAGGTTGGGTTGGGGTAAAGTTAGCGGTATACACACTTGCACACCCTTCGTTAGCTGTCATCGATCACCATTTCCCGGAATCAACACTTTGGAAATCGATTTTCTGGGTTGTATTAATCGGTATTGTCATAAGTGCATGGATCATTTCAAGCAAAAAAGAAAAAGAAAAAGAAAAACAAATACAAGAAGCATAAAAAAATCAGGCGTGCAAGTCGCGCCTGGTTTTTTTAATTGTAAATCAAAATCCATTATATGGGTTTTGGGGTGTGACCCACAAAAATTCAGACGCTTTTACGAACGATATGTTAAAAGAAGTAAATATTAAATTTGGGTAAAAAAAATGACAATTGCCCCATTGATTTGTGAAATAACTAGAAAAAAGTTATTTTACTGTAATTACACTGTAATAAACGAGAAAAAACTAAGTATTTTTTCATGTGGATATATTTTGTGATTTCGATATCATTGAAAAATAGTTCTTTTGGTACTGTCTTTTAGACTCCCTCCGCTTAAGATAAATATGTTGATCGTTTTTCCGTTCAACAGGAGCGAGGTGAGCAAATGCTTGGTTTGTTGTTTACAGCATTCAAAAAAAAGCGTTCTTTAGAAGAAACCGTTTTGAAAATTCAACAAGGCGATATTAGCCTTCGTAACGATATTATAGAATCATTTAAGCCTTTTATAGCCAAAGCCGTCTCGTCAGTATGCAGACGCTACATATACGAATCAGATGATGAATTCAGTATTGGATTGATTGCTTTTAATGAGGCGATAGATAAATATTCCCCGGAAAAAGGCCGTTCTTTGTTGGCATTTGCCGAAACCCTTGTTAAGCGAAGGGTTATTGATTACTTAAGAAGCCAATCAAGAAGCAAAGAAATTATTCTGGATTTTTCTCAAAACGAAGAAAATGATCAAAGCCAAATATATCTGGATAATGAAAATTCCATACAGGAATACGAAATACAAAAGGAATCAGAAAAAAGAAAAGAAGAAATTCAACTTTATATAAGCCATCTACAGGATTTTGGTCTGTCGTTTGATGATCTCGTTGAAAACTCTCCAAAACATGCAGATGCTAGGAAGGGAGCGATAATGATTGCTAAATTGTTAATGGACGATGACGACTTGAAAGAAATCCTGTTTACAAAAAAGCGGCTGCCAGTAAAACAGCTTGAGGGAAAGGTAGATGTAAGCAGAAAAACAATCGAACGGAATCGAAAGTACATCATTGCTGTTGCAATAATAATAAACGGGGATTTTTTGTATTTGAATGATTATATAAAAGGGGTTATTAATGGATGAAAAAAGGAGTTATTCTTTCAATAAATAAGCGTTTTGTAACCCTATTAACCCCCGAAGGCGAGTTTCTAAAAACCAAAAGACAGGAAAGAACGTATGAAGTGGGCGAAGAAATAACTTTTTCACCTTTTAAACCAAAAGTAACTTTATCTTTTTCTAGCTTTCATTTATCTTTCAAAAAAAAGGCGGTGCTTAGTGTAACAGCTGCCCTTCTGATTCTCTTTTCTATTCTGCCATCGTATTCTTCTGAGCATGTCTCTGCATATATGACAATTGATGTGAATCCAAGTATTGAACTAGAGCTGAATGATCAATTAGAGGTTCTCAAACTTACCGGCTTAAACGAAGATGGTAAGCTTGTTATTAATAAGTTGACGAACTGGAAAGGTAAAGAAATTAAGACGGTCACAAACCGAATTGTTGAAACAACAAAGAAACTCGGTTATTTGAAAGGAAATAAACAAATAGTTGTTTCTACAACGTTATTGGATAAAGATAAAAAACTGGATAAGAATTTAAAAGAAGAGATTAAAGAAATTTCAGAGCAGGGAAATGTTTCACAAACAAAGATGAAAGTTATTCAAGCAACGAAAACTGATCGGAAGCAGGCTAGGAAACAAGGCATGTCTACCGGAAAATATGTTGAAAAGAAGTTGAATGAGGATAAAGAGAAAGTTAAAGTGAACACAAGGGAACCTGCAACGGATAAAAATGTCGAGGGTAATACCGAAACCTTGGAAGAGAAGAGAGAATCGCAGAGCAATAAAAACAAGTCGAATCAAGAAAAGGAAAAAGTGAACAATCCAAGTGAGAAAAAGGAAAAAGTGAACATTCCAAGTGAGAAAAAGGAAAAAACAGTTATCAAAGACGAACTAACCGAAAAAAGGGAAATGCAAAAACAATATAAGCAAAAGAAGGAAACATCAGATAAAAAAGAAAAAAATGGACAATATAGACCATATAGACCATATAACGGAAAAAACAAAGAGAAAAATACCTTTCAAGAAAAAAACAAAGAGAAAAATACCTTTCAAGAAAAAAACAAAGAGAAAAATACCTTTCAAGAAAAAAACAAAAAACCGAACGGGAAATCAAATAGAGACCATAGCAACCATTCAAAAGACAAGCAATCGAAAGAGCGGAAGTGGGTCAAATCAAATGAAAAGACTGAACAGAGAATTGATAAGCAAAGACACCCATCAGTCAAAGAAAAGGCAAAAGAAAGTGAAAAAAGTAAAGACCATCGTATAAAGCACGAAACTAAAAAGGGCAATAAGACAGAACGGAATAAGACAGAACGGAATAAGAGGGAAATGAATAATAAAGAAAACGGTAATGAACGGAATATTAAAAAGAGTCCAGCTTAAAAGCTGGACTCTTAGCCATTGATATTCAATTGTAATAGGATTTATTGACCTTTAAGTTGAGATTGAGCTTGCTGAACAAGACGTTTTGTAATTTCTCCACCAACTGAACCATTGGCACGTGCGGATGTATCGGAACCTAATTGTACACCAAATTCTGATGCTATTTCATATTTAATTTGTTCAAGTGCTTGTTCGATTCCAGGAACAAGAAGGTTGTTACTGCTGTTAGCCATTTGAATCTCCCCTTTACGTTTTCAACGGCTTTTGCCGCTGTAATGATAGTATAAGTAGAAAAAGGAGTTTTACTTATGTAAGCAGTATCAAACTTATTGGTAAACCTGCCTTATTGTTGCAAGTAAGACAGTTTCAAAAGAGAATGGAAAAAAGAATGAAAAAAGGGTACACTAGATTTTTAATGGTTATGTGATTCACATAATTATAAAGGAGTAAGAAAGGAAAACTCTGTATGTTTGCTATCAAAAAACTATTAGCAAAATTAACACCAGCACAGCTTATCGTCGGTTATTACTTTTTAGCTGTCAGTATCTCGACCATACTGTTGAGTCTGCCGGTTGCTCTTAAGCCAGGCGTAAAATGGGGATTCATGGATGCTTTATTCACAGCCGTAAGTGCAGTTAGTGTGACAGGTCTAACAGTTGTTAGTATGCCCGAAGTGTTTAATGAGGTAGGCTATTTCATTCTAATGTTTGTTCTCCAATTTGGTGGTATTGGCATTATGACACTTGGAACCTTTTTCTGGTTGATTTTGGGTAAGAAAATCGGCTTGAAGGAAAGACAATTGATCATGACCGATCAAAACCAATCGAATCTATCGGGGCTTGTTAAATTATTGATTCAAATCATTCAGATATTTGTCGTAATTGAAATGATTGGGGCTCTTGTTTTAGGCATTTACTTTCTGAATTATTATCCAAACTGGAAAGAAGCCTTTTTAAATGGCTTATTTTTAGCTGTAAGTGCCACCACGAATGCTGGTTTTGATATTACCGGTATTTCAATGATTCCATTTAAAGGCGATTATTTTGTACAGTTTATCACGATTATCCTACTTACCCTTGGAGCAATTGGATTTCCGGTTTTAATTGAGTTGAAAGAATTTGTATCCAATAGTGCACGTACTTATAAGTTTCATTTTTCTTTGTTTACAAAACTGACATCAGTCACTTTCTTGTGTCTTATAATTGGGGGAACTATCCTTATCTTCCTGCTAGAGATGAACGGGTTTTTAAAAGATAAGAGCTGGCATGAATCATTTTTCTACTCTCTATTTATGTCTTCGAATACGAGAAGTGGTGGCCTAACAACGATGAATGTGAGCGATTTCTCGGAACCAACCCTTTTATTGATGAGCATATTGATGTTTATTGGAGCATCTCCTAGCTCAGTGGGAGGAGGTATCCGGACAACAACCCTGGCTATAATGATTCTCTTTTTATGGAATTTTATGAGGGGAAGGCGATCTATTAAAGTATTCAAACGCGAGATTCATCCTGATGATATTCGTAAGGCGACAGCAGTTATGATCATGGGATCCCTATTATGCATTATGGCAGTATTCATTTTAGCAATTACTGAGAATTTTACTTTGATGCAAATCATTTTTGAAGTATGTTCGGCTTTCGGTTCTGTGGGTCTTTCAATGGGTATCACTCCCGAACTCAGTAATATCGGTAAAATTGTAATTATGATTATCATGTTTATTGGCCGGGTCGGGATTACGTCCCTTCTCTATATCATTGGTCATAAAGAAGTTACGGAGAATTACCATTATCCAAAAGAACGCGTCATTATTGGATAATGTTTTAGCTATATCAGAGACCTTTCCATTGTGGAAAGGTTTTTTGAGTTGTTTGCAGGAATCGAAGTAATTATGTTGAAATGTACCTATAAGATAATTAATTACCATTTTAATGTAAGGTATATGCTAAATTCAAATCCTAACTTGCTGGAATTTAATCGATTATTTTTTTAATTATTTTGGTAAGGAGGTGGAGGAAATAAAGAAATACGTTGGAAGGATTTTTGTTCCTGCACTATTTTTTATATTAATATTGCCATTTATAGGATGGATGTATTTTGAAGTACATAAAGTTTCCACCTTTGCAGGAATATATATAGTCGCAATTGTATCTATAGCTTGGTTATTAGGCGCTACCTATGATAAAAACCGAAAAATGATTGAGTTATTGAAGGATAGTGAAGGGCGTTATCGAATTTTCTCTAAGTACTCGAAAGAATTGGTCAATAGCTTCAATGAAGTTATATTCCAAACAGATGAGAAAGGAAAATGGCTATATTTAAATCCTGCCTGGAAATTGATGAGTGGTACTACTGTTAACGAAACTCTCGGGCTTCACTTTTCTAAAAGTATGGATAATACATCGTATCAAGAAGTTTTGAAAACGTTTGCAGAATCCTTTCATCAAGGAAAAAAATATTTTCGTGTGGATATTAAATTGAATAATTCGAAAAAGGAGACGACCTGGGTCGAAGCATTTGTCAAATTAATTCATGACGAGGCAGGGAAATTCATCGGAACGGCAGGAATATTATCAGAAATTAATGAACGGAAGCATGCAGAGGAAAAGCTTGTAAGTTTGAATGAAAATTTAGCGATTACTTCCAGTAAATTATCTACGGCTGCCCAACTTGCTGCAGGGATTGCTCATGAAGTTAGAAATCCCATGACAGCGATTTTAGGTTTTGTAAAACTGATCAGAGACGGGGGTGCCGATAAACAGGAATACTATGACATTATTTTTTCGGAAATAAATCGAATCGAGCAAGTCCTAAATGAACTATTGCTGCTTTCCAAGCCAAGTGAAGAGGAGTTTCTTAAGAAAGATATAAAAAAACCTGCAATCATGTGATTACTTTGTTGGAAACCAATGCCGTACTTAATAATATTCAAATTCATAAAAATTATAATGAACAGTCGATTTATATATATTGTGATGAAAATCAAATCAAACAAGTAATAATAAACCTTATAAAAAACTCCATTGAATCGATGACAGATGGCGGAAATATTTTTGTGAATATATATGAAAAAGACAATGAAGTTTATATAAGCATTTTGGATGAGGGGGAGGGGATTCCAGAAAACTCTCTTCAAAAAGTTGGTGAACCATTCTTCACTACGAAATCAACGGGAACAGGATTAGGACTTTCAGTATGTTTTAAAATCATTGAGAAACATGGTGGTAAAGTATTCATTACTAGCGAACTAAAAAAAGGTACGAAAATCGTTTGTGTCTTCCCGATAGTTGAACCAAGAGATATGGATGTTCTGAAGCAAGGAAGTGGATTAGCAGGAAATTAATTTATTTAATAATTGAAAAAAAAGGAAAAATAGTTGTATACTGTAAAAAGAAAGTTAACATACTAACCGGTTAGTGAGTTGAAAGGGAGGAATTAATTTGAACTTTGAACATACACAAAAAGTAAAAAATCTGGAAAAGAAGTTAACAGAATTTATGGAGAAATACGTATACCCAAATGAATCGGTGTATCATAAGCAGCTCGAAAAACAGAAAAGCCGCTGGAGTGAAATACCGCCGGTTTTATCTGAATTAACTGCAAAAGCAAAGGAAGAAGGACTCTGGAATTTATTTTTACCGGAAAGCAATTATGGAGCTGGTTTAACCAATCTTGAATATGCGCCGCTTTGTGAAATTATGGGAAGATCGATGATAGGACCCGAAATTTTTAACTGTAATGCGCCTGACACTGGGAATATGGAAGTATTGGTTCGTTATGGTACTGATGAACATAAAGAGCGCTGGTTGAAGCCGTTGCTTGCTGGGGAAATCCGCTCATGCTTTTCAATGACAGAGCCAGAAGTGGCATCTTCTGATGCAACCAATATTGAGTGCCGAATTGAAAAAAGCGGTAGTGAATATGTAATAAACGGTCGGAAATGGTGGTCTTCTGGAGCTGGTGATCCACGATGTAAAATTGCTATTGTTATGGGTAAGACCGATCCAGACGCCTCTAAGCATGAACAACAATCTATGATTCTCGTACCGCTGGATACACCGGGAGTCAAAATTGAGAGAATGCTCCCTGTTTTCGGTTATGATCATGCACCTCATGGACATGCTGAAATAACTTTTGAAAACGTGAGGGTCTCAAGCGAGAATATTCTTTTGGGTGAAGGGAAAGGGTTTGCTATTGCTCAAGGAAGGCTTGGTCCTGGAAGAATACATCACTGTATGAGGCTTATCGGAGCTGCAGAAAGAGCGCTTGAAGAATTATGTAAGCGTATTCAAAATCGTGTCGCTTTTGGAAAACCTTTGGCGAGACAAGGTGTGATTATGGAATGGGTGGCAGATTCCCGTATTGAAATTGAGCAAGCCAGGCTTTTGACTTTAAAAGCTGCATATATGATGGATACTGTAGGAAACAAGGAAGCGAAGGCGGAAATTGCCATGATAAAAGTGGTTGCACCTAACATGGCATTAAAAGTGCTGGATCGTGCCATCCAAGGGTTTGGCGCAGCAGGTATATCTGATGATTTCCCTTTTGCGGCTCATTGGGCAAATGCCAGGACATTGAGGCTTGCCGATGGTCCGGATGAGGTACACCGTTCGCAAATCGCTAAAATTGAACTTCGCAAACACCAAAAGCATGAGGTGAAAATATGAAAGCGACTGATCTATTTGATTTAACCGGAAAGACAGCGATTATTACAGGTGGAGGAAGAGGGCTTGGAGAACAAATAGCGACTGGCTTTGCCGAAGCAGGGGCCAATGTGGTTCTTTGTTCCAGAAAGAAGGAGGCATGTGATGAAGTTGCATCGCATATCGAGAAGCTGGGAGTGAGGGCGCTTTCCATCAAATGTGATATTACCAACCCGGTAGATGTACAGGAAGTAGTGAACGTAACTTACAGAGCATTCGGATCTATAGATATTTTAGTAAATAATAGCGGGGCATCCTGGGGAGCTCCTGCCGTTGATATGCCCCTTGAAGCCTGGCAGAAGGTAATGAATGTCAATGTGACTGGAACCTTCATCATGAGTCAGACTGTAGGTAGGATCATGATCGATCAGGGGTATGGAAAAATCATAAACATTGCTTCTGTCGCGGGACTTGGCGGGACGGACCCAAGGGTCCTTGATACAGTCGGCTATAATACGAGCAAAGGGGCAGTAATTACCTTAACAAAGGATTTAGCCGTTAAATGGGGCCAGCATAATATTAATGTAAATGCGATAGCACCTGGATTCTTTCCGACAAAAATGACCAAAGGCGTTCTTGAGAAAGGAAAAAATCCTATCTTGGAATCCACTCCGCTTAAAAGGTTAGGGAGTGATGATGATTTAAAAGGAGCTGCGATTTTCCTAGCCTCGAAAGCCTCCGATTATGTGACGGGGAATATCTTAATAGTTGATGGGGGTTCGCATGCAATGTAATGAAAAGTAATTAAATATGGCTGGAGGGTATGTAATGATGAATGAAAAAAAGTGGCTGTCAATGTATCCTGATTCAATACCTAAGGAAATAAAAGTTCCTGAGTTTCCGATGCAGCAGATCCTTAAAAACACATTTCAGTCCTATCCAAACAATACAGCAATTACTTTTTATGGTCGAAAGATTTCTTATCAGGAGCTTTTCTTTGCATCACAAGCTTTCGCTTCAGCTCTTCAACAAAAGAGTGTCCAAAAGGGTGATCGTGTAGCAATAATGCTCCCTAACTGTCCGCAATACGTCATAGCTTACTATGGCTCATTGACTACAGGTGCCATTATTACACAAATCAATCCAATGTTGGTTGAAAGAGAGTTGCAGCATATTTTACAGGACTCTGGTGCCGAAACAATTGTGGTGTTAGACGGACTATATCCAAAAGTGAAAAGTGTGCAGCAGAATGTAAATGTGAAAAATATTATAGTAGTCAGCCTACAACCATCTGATGCAGATTTCCAACCTGATATTTCATTTGATCAATTTATAAAAACAGGCGATGGCAACATTACTCCAGTAACAATTGATCCGGGAAATGATATAGCCGTACTTCAGTATACAGGAGGCACAACGGGACGTTCGAAGGGTGCAATGCTGACACACAGCAATATTCTGGCAAACGTAGTTCAATCTTATGAGTTCTTCAAGCATGAACTAAAAATAGGTTGTGAACGAACTCTGACGGTCATACCACTTTTTCATGTGTTTGGAATGACGTCTGCAATGAATTTATCGGTGTATATTGCGGGTGATTCAATTATACTGCCACGGTTTGAAATAGAGGAAGTATTAGAAACAATTAAGCGTGAACAGCCTACCATTTTCCCTGGTGTACCTACTATGTACGTCGCGTTAACGAACCACCCTAAGGCTGAAGAATACGGTATGGGTTCGATTCGGGTCTGTAACAGCGGGAGTGCCCCGATGCCGATGGAACTGCTTCGTGAGTTTGAACGAAAATCAGGGGCGAAAATAATGGAAGGCTATGGTCTTTCGGAAGCTTCCCCATCAACGCATTGTAACCCTATATTTGCTGAAAGAAAGACCGGTAGTGTCGGGATTGGTTTCCCTTCCACTGATTATAAAGTGGTGGATCTAGGAGACGGAACAAAGGAAGTAGCTACGGGTGAAATGGGAGAGTTAATTATCAAAGGACCGCAAGTGATGAAAGGTTATTGGAATATGCCTGAGGAAACGGCGGTGACTCTGAAGGATGGCTGGCTTTATACAGGTGATATTGCCAAGGTTGATGAAGGCGGGTATCTCTATATTGTCGACAGGAAAAAAGATTTGATTATTGCAAGTGGCTATAATATTTATCCGCGTGATGTAGAAGAAGTGCTTTATGAACATCCAGCTGTTCAGGAAGCGGTTGTTATCGGAGTTCCGGATACCTATAGAGGAGAGTCCGTTAAAGCAGTGCTTGTTCTTAAAAGTAATCAGAAGGCAAGCGAACAGGATATCATCGATTATTGCCGTGCAAACCTATCGGCCTATAAGGTCCCGCAACTTGTAGAATTTCGTGAAGTGCTTCCGAAAACAAACGTCGGAAAGATTTTAAGGCGAGCTTTAAGAGAAGAATTTTCTAAAAAATAATATGGCTTGATAATACGAAAGCGTATGATATCAATTCACCTGAAATTTTAAACAGAATGCGAGGATGCTTACATGAAAGAAAAAATGACAGAAAATAGCATACGTTTATTCGAAAAGAAGGGCTTTAGTGAGACGTCTATTCAGGATATTGTTGAATCGATTGGTGTGACGAAGGGAACGTTTTATTATTACTTTACGAGCAAAGAACAGTTGCTTATGGATATTCATCTGGCTTACATAGATGAGCTCCTAAATGAGCAGGAAAAAATCATTCAGGTTCTTGAAAAAAGCTGCAAAGATAAGCTTTTCGAAATGGTTTATATGCTTTTAAAGAGTATCAAAACAAAAAAATCAAGCGCTACGGTCTTTTTTCGTGAAATGAAAAATCTAAGTGAAGAAAAACTGGCTCAGATCCTTCCTAAGCGTGATGAATTCCGTAATAGAATTGAGCAGTTGCTTAAAAAAGGTATCGAGAGTGGAGAGTTTCGCTCCAATCTCGATACATCTATCATCTCGTTTGCGATTTTGGGTGTGGCCAATTGGAGCTATCATTGGTTTGATCCAGATGGGGAAAAAACAGATCAGGAAGTGGCAAGGATTTTTATGGGAATGATTTTACAGGGAATTGAAGAAGGAAGATAAATTACATACTAACTAGTTAGTAGAAGGGAGAATGACGTTATGCCGAACAAGCAAATTAATTCTATAACCGTAATTGGAGCCGGCCAGATGGGGCATCAGATTGCGATGCTTGCAGCACTTGGAGGATTCGAGACAGTTCTCCAGGATGTTCAAGAAAATGCTTTAATAACAGCTAAGGAAAAATTGGAAGATATTTTGGCTAAGTGGGTCCAAAAAGGAAAATTGACTGAAGATCGTAAACTGGCAGCCTTCAGTCGCCTTCAATATACTACCAATTTGGAAAAGGCGGCAAGCCGGGCGGATCTTATCATCGAAGCGATTGTAGAAAAACTTGATGTGAAACAGGAAGTCTTCGCCAAACTAGAGGTGTTGGCACCAGCAGAAACAATTTTTGCGACTAATAGTTCAACTATCGTCAATAGTCTCCTTTCGGGTGTGACAAATCGTCCAGATAAGTTTATTAATATGCATTTCTTTTTTCCACCTTTAGTAATGGATTGTGTTGAAGTTGTCATGAGTGATCAAACATCTGAAGAAACAGCAAAGCTTGCAATGGAAGTAACTCAGAAAATGAACAGGACAGGCATTTTATTACGGAAAGAAATATCAGGTTTTGTTGCCAATCGAATTTTAGGTGCATTACAGCGTGAAGCATTATTTCTGTATGAAGAAGGAATCGTTGATTACAAGGATATCGATTTAATTTGTCGAAAAGCATTAAGCCATCCAATCGGCCCGTTTGAACTGATGGACTTATCAGGTATTGATGTAAGTTATTTCGTCATGCAACAGCGATATGACGAAACTGGAAATCCTGAAGATAAACCAAATGTTTGTATTGAAGAAAAGGTGAAACAAGGACATTTAGGAAGGAAAACAGGTAAGGGCTGGTATGACTATCCAAACAAAGGAGTGAAAAAATGAGAAATTTAGTGAGAGTGGAAAAGGAAAATAAGCTTGCTATTGTAACCATTGATAATCCTCCATTAAACGTAATCAGTAAAAATGTATTTAAGGGTTTGTTGGAAGTATTTACTGAGCTTGAAGAAGATAATGAAACGGTAGCAGTACTCATTACTGGTGCAGGCGATATTGCATTTGCTGCAGGTGCGGATATAAAAGAATTTCCACAAATGATGGGAAATCCGAATATGAAAGAAACTGTAAGGGAAAGTCATGCAATCTTAAATAAAATTGATCATTTTCCTAAACCGACGATTGCTGTCTTAAACGGTATGACTTTAGGAGGCGGATGCGAACTAGCTCTGGCCTGCGATTTGCGGGTAGCCGAAGCACAGGTGCAAATCGGCCTGCCGGAAGTGAAATTAGGCTTATTTCCAGGAGCTGGGGGTACACAGCGTTTGTCTAGACTTGTTGGGAATGCAAAAGCAAAGGAAATTATTTTTTACCGGTGATTCACTTAATGCAAAAGAAGCAGAAAAGATAGGGCTCGTCAATAAAGTCGTCGAGCAGGGATGCGGGTTAACAGAGGCAAAAAATTTAGCCTCACGAATGACGAGACATTCACTTCAGGCGCTTTCGAGAATTAAAAAGGCTATAAATGAAGGAAGCGAATCGACACTTGAACAAGGATTAGAGATTGAAACAAATCTTTTTGAAGAAATCTTCCAAACTGAAGATGTGAAAGAAGGAGTTTCAGCATTCTTAGATAAGCGGAAACCTGCTTTCTTACATCGATAAAACAAGGAGGGACATAATGCATGAATTAAAAGTTAACGTCCGCTTTTCAGAAACGGATGCCTTGGGCCATATCAATAACACAAGTTATTTTATTTACCTCGAAGAAGCCCGCATGAAATTTTTTGAAGCGTTGGGATTAGCGACAAATGTCGAAGAGTGGAATTTTTTGCTTGCTTCCACAAAATGCGATTTTATTTCTCAGGGGTACTTTAACCAGCTTTTAACTATTCGGACATATTTGACAAAGGTAGGCACGAAAAGCTGTGAAATGGTCCATGACATCTATTGTTCACAAACTGGAGAGGCCATTGCAAAGGGGAGTGCGGTCTTAGTTTGTTTCAATTTTACTGAACAGAAAAGTGAACCTATTCCTGTAATGATAAAAGATACGCTTATCTCACATCTTGTTCATACCTAGATTCACTAAAGTGTAAAGGAGTGAAGGAAATTGGTTGATGATACGATTCCTGTTCGTTCCGGTGAGGAACTGAATTTAAGTACATTAGAAGATTTTCTGAGAAAAAATGTTTTGGACCTACCAAATGAACCGTTAGAACTGCAACAGTTTTCTACAGGGTATTCCAATTTGACCTATCAGTTGAAGATGGGAGAGTGGGAAGCTGTATTAAGGAGACCGCCGCTTGGTCCTGTTGCTCCAAAGGCACATGATATGAAACGGGAACACCATATTCTTTCATCAATCAACCCGTATTTTCAAGCAGCTCCTGAACCTATACTGTTTTCGGATGATGATTCAATCGTCGGATCTCCCTTTTTTCTAATGGAAAGAAAACATGGAGTTGTAATAGATTCTAAGTTTCCCGAAGGAGTCGAACCGACTTCAGAGAGGTGTCGTCAGCTTTCTTATGTCATGGTTAATCAGCTTGCTGACCTCCATTCAATTCCATATGAGAAGACGGGATTAGCGGAAATCTCCAAGCCTGAAGGGTTTATCGAGCGACAAGTACACGGTTGGATTTCCCGATATGAGCGGGCAAAGACAGATGAAATCGAAGAAGTAGGGCCACTTATCGATTATTTGCAAAAGAATATACCACAGTATAGCCAAACTTCCATTATCCATTATGACTACAAGATTAATAATGCAATGTTTAACCAAAACCTAAGCGAAATGGTAGGATTATTTGATTGGGAAATGTCCACCGTTGGCGATCCGCTGGCAGATTTAGGAGTTGCTTTGAGCTATTGGACTGAAAGCAGCGACCCAGAATTGATTAAATTCGGTTTGGGACAAGCGTCAGTTACAACCTTGGATGGTTTTCTGACCCGACAAGAATTTATTGAAGCCTATGCAGTGAGAAGTGGCAGGAATGTTTCCAACATCGATTTTTATTTAACCTTTGGATACTTTAAGTTAGCTGTCATCCTTCAGCAAATCTATTACCGTTATAAAAAAGGACAGACCAATGATCTCCGCTTTTCTAAACTTGGAATAACGGTCAAAAGCTTAATCACCCATGCAGCCCATGTTGCGGCGAAGGAAGCTTGAGAATATGGGACATATACAAAACATACATTTGCTATTAAAAAAAGAAGAGATAGATAGGGAAAAGCTTTTAGAAGGAGAGAAAGTGGCCATCATCCTGGATGTTTTATTAGCGACTACAACTATCATTTCATCTCTTCATAATGGAGCCCGACAAGTAATTCCTGTCCTTAACCCTGTAGACGCCCTATTGAGAAGCAAGGAATTGGATCATGAGGATTATTTATTGGCAGGAGAACTTAAGGCTAAGCCGGTTGATGGATTCATGTATCCGAGTCCGACGCTTTTGAGTAAATTAGTTCTCAATAAAACGCTTGTATTATCTACGACTAATGGGACGGTTGCACTGAGAAACTCTGCTGCAGCCAAAAAGGTGTATATAGCGTCCTTGTTAAATAATCCCTCTGTTGCTGAAAAAATAAAAAAAGATCATCAGACCGAAACGATAATTATCGTTTGTTCGGGGAATTCGGGTGAATTTAGTTTGGAAGACTTTTACGGAGCAGGTCATTTGATAGAGTGCTTGATTACTGGAGCACATGGAACGTTCAGTCTGAATGATGCAGCAATTGCTGCTTGCACTTTTTATCAGACGAATACCGACAATACTTTTGATATTCTGCAATCATCACATGTCGGGCAGCTGTTTGATAAACATGACTTGATTGATGATTTGAAATTGGCTTCTCAAAAAGGTTCGATAAATCTTGTTCCTGAGTTGATAGATGGGAGAATCGAAGCTGAATTGAAAAGGCAGGAAACGTAATAACATGTTATCAAATCCAGTTGAAGAGGTGAAGGAATGAGGTTTTTACAGTCAATAGCGGTGGTAACAGGTGCAGGATCTGGAATTGGAAAGGCTACAGCAATGCGCTTATCGGACGAAGGAGCAAAGGTTTTATTAGTGGGCCGGACGAAAGGAAAGCTGAAGGGAGTAGCTGCTGAAATCAATGCCCGGCACACAATTCCCGTGGCCGATATTTTTCCTGCAGATGTGACGGAAGAGGAAGATATAAAAGAGTTGGCGCTGTATGTAAAAGAACAATATCGGGATCTTCATATTTTAATCAACAACGCAGGTGGATCGAAATCCTCGAAGCTTCTGGATACCTCTACAGATGATTGGGATATGATTCAAGATGTCAATTTAAAAAGTGTCTTTCTTGTTTCGAAGTACTTAGGAAAAGTGATGGAAGAAGGTGCTAGAAATGGGAATGGTGACTCCGTAAACCGGGCAATCGTGAATGTTGCTTCACTCTCAGGACATCAAGCTGGAGCATTTATCCCACATTACAGCTCCGCTAAAGCAGGAGTAATCAGTTTGACTAAATCTCTAGCACTGGAATTAGCTGGAGTTGGCATACGTGTCAATTCCGTTTCACCTGGGTTTATTGAAACACCCTTAACAGAGGATGGTCTGCAGAATGAAAAATTCGTAAAGTCCATTCAACGGAACACGGCCCTGGAAAGAGTAGGTAAAGCGGAGGAAATTAGTAATGTCATTACGTTTGCTGCTTCGCCGGAAGCTTCCTATATGACAGGAACCGATATTTTGGTTGACGGCGGCTGGTTGATTAAGTAGAAAAGGGGATGGGTAAATGTTAAAAGAACACTTATTAACAGAAGTAAATAATAATGTATTAATCGTGACTTTGAATCGTCCTGAAAGCTTGAATGCCTTTAGCCCAGATATGATCTCAAACTTAACGAAAACGATTACCGATGTTAAGCACAAGCCTCATATAAGGGCCGTTGTCATCAAAGGGGCTGGACGTTCTTTTACTGCAGGAGGAGACGTTAAGTCGATGGGTCAAGCCTCGGCAGGACAATTGTATGATCATGTTGGTAAAATGAATGATTGCATTTTGGCGATGGATTCTTCTGAGGTTCCTATTATTGCTGCAGTTCATGGATTTGCGGCAGGAGCTGGTTTCAATTTGGCACTCGCATGCGATTTAATTGTGGCTTCCGATGATAGTCAATTTGCAATGAGTTTTTCACAGGTGGGCTTGATTTCAGACGGAGGAGGTTCGTACTTTTTACCAAAATTAGTAGGTCCTCATCTTGCAAAGCAGCTGTTCTTTTCGGCTGAACCGATTTCGGCCGAGCGCTTATATCAGTTAGGTGTCATTAATTATTTATTTCCACTAAATCAACTAGAAGAAGAAACGTTGAAACTTGCTGACAACCTTGCCAATGGACCGACAAAGGCATTTGGAATGATGAAAAAACTCGTTAGTCATTCATTTACGGCCACACTAGATGAAATGCTCGAACAGGAACGAATTACCCAAACCTTGATGGCGTCTACAGAAGATCATCTAGAAGGAGTTGCGGCATTCAAAGAAAAACGTAAACCTGAATTTACTGGAAACTAACAAGGGGGAACAGTGATGAAAGCCATTCAATTTGAAGAATACGGTGGACCGGAAGTACTGAAAATGACTGATAAAGAAAAGCCGGTGCCAACTGGACATGAAGTGCTGATTGAAATTGACTGTGTCGGCGTTAATTATGCCGATACAGCAAGAAGGGAAGGGCAATACGTGGTTCCTACACCACTACCTTTCATACCAGGTGCGGAAATAGCTGGAGTGGTGGTGGAGGTTGGTGAAGAAGTAACCAAAATCAAACCGGGGACAAGGGTCGTGAGTCTGATTGAAGCGGGAGGATATGCCGAATATGCCTTATCGGATGAATTCTCTGCAATTCCTCTTCCTGATGTGATTCAGTTCCATGAGGCTGTTGCCTTACCGCTACAAGGGTTAAGTGCCTATCACATTATAAAAACGATGGGACGCCTGCAACAGGGTGAAACGGTACTTGTCCATGCAGCTGCAGGAGGCGTTGGAACGATTGCGGTCCAGCTTGCCAAAATCTTCGGGGCTGGAAAAATAATTGCCACCGCAAGTACTGAGGAAAAGCTGGCGCTAGCTAAAAAGCTGGGGGCCGATATTCTCATCAATTACACCAAAGAAGGTTGGGAGCAGGAAGTGCGTGAGGCCACTGGAGGAAAGGGTGTCGACGTCGCACTGGAAATGGTTGGTGGAGACATATTCAATAAAACACTGAAATGCTTGGCTCCATTTGGCCGACTTGTTGTTTTTGGTAATGCTAGCCGTGAGGCATATACGATGAACCCACAGGTTTTAATGCGCCGTAATCAATCTGTGGTAGGTTTTTTCCTGCCGCAGATTATGAAAAAACCAGATTTGCTGCTACCAAGCATCAAAGAGCTCTTTTCTTACGTAGCGTCTGGTAAGCTAACGCTGACTATCGGAGGTATTTATCCGTTTGAACAGGCTGCTGATGTACATGAAGAAATGAGCTCCCGCCAAACAAAAGGAAAGTTGATTTTGCAGGTTAAATAAGGAAGGAGGGTGTACCGGACTTACCGGGGACACCCTTATTTTATGTGGGTATTACTAGTGAATTTTGGCTATATGACTTGTGAGTCATTTAATCCGTTTTAATACTCACATCTTTATCAGGATGCATGAAAGGGGCTTGTGGGGCTCTTTTTGCCTCTAACAGTTCGCGGTTTTCAGTTGAGTTCCATCCAATATCATTAGTTGGGTGTATCCATTCGTCTCCAGCCATGATTTCTGGGTCTGTATCTTCGCTCCAATTTTCGAGTGGTGAGTTTTCTGATGCATATTTGCTGTCCCCAATGACGACTCCATAATCATTAACAAAAGGAGCTTGCGGTTTTATCCCGGTACCTTTAAAGCTCGGTGCGTTAATTTGGTGAGGTTGGGTATCATCCATTATTGGATTATCCAATTTCCTTTTCATAAAGTATCTCCCTTTCGTTTTAGGGTTATTTTACTCGACTACCCATATATTATCCCTGAATAATTTTTAGCGGAATTACCCCATTCTAAAAAGTAAAACTTTTTAAAAAAGGTGGAATGAACATGAAACGGAAAGCCAATGTAGATGGAGCAATCAAAGCAAGTACGACGCCAAAGAAAAACCAAGCAGTAGAGGAATATTCAAATGAATTCGCAGTTGAAGAAAACGCCATGAAAGGTGCCAACCGTAATTCAAAGCAAGGCAGAAAAGGTAGAAGTTAATGGATAAAAACAAACGCAACTCTCAAGAAAAACGGGTAGAAGAAATAGTACGAACGGAATTCGGAATGGAATTCAGTGGTGATATGAATGCATCCAAGATCTATGAAATATTGTCTACAGAAAATAAAAAACGTGAAAATAAATAGAGAATAAAGGACGGACCCTTTTTGGGATCCGTCCTTTATTCTTATAAAATGATGCTATCAGATTTTGAAAGAGAAAAAATGGATGAGCCTTTTCCGCTCGGATCAAAATAAGCAAGCATAATCGATGGTTTATTAACAATGGTTCCATCTGCTAAATATGTTTCTAAATCAAAGGGAAGTTCTTCAAGTAATGTGTGTTTGTGAATTTCTTTTTCATTTAGTCCCAAGGCAATGAAAGAAGATCCAAGATGTTCAGGTTTATTTAAAATTTCTTCATAAATCTCTTTGCGCCCTTGTTTATCAAGAGAAGCATCCCACCATGGTTTACGTGGTTTGTATTTTTGATTCATGAAATAATCCAATTTCATGAGTCCGATAATGGTTTTTAAATCAGCTGATTCTCTGGAAGATAAAAACTGCTGTAATCGACGGAACAAGTCTTCAAGTTGATGTCCGATTCGTGACCAGCCTTGTTCATCCCAGAAGGTACCAAATTCTTGGAAAAAGTCGAATGGTGAATTAAACACCGATTCAACCAGAAACTCTGTCGTATGATCCATTCTGTGATCGTTCCAGTATTTTTCAAGCACATCTTCAACTTGTTTAATACGGACAATGTCGTCAAAGGACAAAACATTATTCCCAAGAATTTCATAAGGAGCATGATCACTGTAAATATAGTCGTGATCATTGGCACGTATCCGTAGGCCTGTACCACGCAGCATTTTTAAGAAACCAAGCTGCATTTCTTCGGGCCTTAGTTCGAAAACATCATTGAAGGTCTTCCTGAATGAAAGATAGTCTTCCTCAGGCAAACCAGCAATCAAGTCAAGATGCTGATCAATTTTTTGACCGTCTTTGACCATGGTGACTGTCCGTGTTAGTTTTTCGAAATTTTGTCTTCTCATGACCAAATCATTTGTATGATCATTCGTCGATTGTACGCCGATTTCAAATCGGAATAGCCCTGCTGGTGCATGATCATTCAAAAATTGGATAACTTCCGGACGCATGATGTCCGCTGTGATTTCGAATTGGAAAACCACTCCAGGATGATGTTCGTCAATTAAAAATTGAAACATATCCATGGCGTAGCTCCGGCTGATATTGAAGGTACGGTCAACGAACTTAATAGTTTTTGCACCATTTTCCATAAGGTACCTAATATCTTTTTTGATCTTTTCCCGATCAAAATACCGGACACCTACTTCGATCGATGAAAGACAAAATTGACAGCTAAACGGACAACCACGGCTTGTTTCGATATAGGTGACACGTTTGGATAGCTCGTCGCGGTCTTCTTCCAATCGATAAGGGGTAGGGAGGGATTTCAAATCCACCTTGCCATTCTGTGGCTGAATAACTTTTTTTCCATCCTGTCGATAGGCAATCCCACCAACTTTTTTATAATCGTTAGCACCTTCAATTTCAGATAAAAGAGCTTTAAAAGTAACTTCCCCCTCGCCAATTACGATAAAATCAGCTCCGGGAATCTGGTCAAGCCATTCACCAACATCATATGTGACTTCAGGTCCGCCGAGAATGATAACCAATTCAGGATTGATTTTTTTCAGCATTGCCACGACTTTCATTGTTTCCTCGATGTTCCAAATATAGCAACTGAACCCGATGACATCAGGTTTTTTGGAATAAAGGTCGCCAACGATGTTCATAATCGGGTCTTTTATCGTATATTCTGCCAGCTGTACATCATAATCTGGCTGAGCATAAGCTTTTAAATATCGGATGGATAGCGATGTATGGATGTATTTTGCGTTAAGAGTACTGATTATTATATTCATGTTAAAGGGCGTAAAAGAAACGCCTGGCTCCTTTCGTGTACATGTCTTTTTAAGCCAACAAGCACTAACGAGTAATTTTACCATAGCCTGCTCCATTTGAAAAATGCGTTATTATTAATGAAGGGGAATCTATTGCCTTTGCTTTTGGCTTGTAAGTTGGTATGGAATTATGTTTGAAAAAACGGATAAAGCAGAAACTGCTTTATCCGTTTTATTTCAAAATGCTTGTTTAATATACTCTTTTGTTTTAGTCATGAAACGTTTTGTTTTGGTTGCTTTCAATTCGATGATTGGCTGGGCCATTGTAGCAATCATTTGGCTTGACAATAACACAGTGATCAAGAATGAGAGGCCGGCAAGCATGATAAAACTCTCTGTATTACTGAAGTAGTCCTGTATCGTGCTTTCACGGAAGAAACGAATGAAGAAGCCGTGCAGCAGATACACATATAAAGTTTGTTTACCCCAATTGGTAAAGAAATATTGTCCGCGTGGGATGAAGGATAGAAAGCTAAACACTGAAATTACGCTCAATCCATAAAATCCTAGTCGCTTAAACATGGACACGATTGTCGCATCTTCAAGCTCGGCATAGGGTTTCGAACCGAGCAGCCATTTATAATTTATATCGGTATTTAAATAAAAGCCGATAAAAATCACTAACATGACACCAAGTGAAGCCAAACGAACTTTGGGTGTGAATAACTTTTTTAAATGATCTTTGCTTAAATGGTAACCGATTAAAAACATCGGGAAAAAAACGAATGTCCTTGAGAGACTAAGGTAATTGGAGATATTGTCAATATACCCAATTAATAAAGCGATTAAAATAGATAAACCTATGCCTACTGAAGGCTTTAGCTTTGAAAAACCAAGTAGCATGATGTTCCAACAGAATAAACTGATCAAGAACCAAAGCGACCATTGAGGATCAAGCAAGTCTACTGTGATGGCAGTACGTTCATATAAGAAATAATAGTAAACGGTATATATCATTTGGAAAATAATGTAAGGTAAAATTAATTTTTTTGTAATTTTAGCTAAATACCCTTTTTGATAAAAACCTTTTGCAAAAAACCCTGAAACAAGGATAAAAGCAGGCATGTGAAAGGAATAAATGGTTTTATATAGAGCGTAAATTGTTTCACTGTCGTGTATATACGTATTTAGTAAATGTCCAAAGACGACAAAGGCCATGAGAATGAACTTGGCGTTATCAAAGAAAAAATCACGTTGTTTCATATTTGCCTCCATTAATAAATTTTAAGGTAGCTAGAAAGCATTGTTATTTATATACCCTTAATTCATAGAATTAAATCTCATATTAGTAATTTTATTAAATCATTCTTAAATTAAGCTTAACTCTAAGTATTAGTCGATTCAACATACTATAATTTAAAATAAAGTAAAATTTTGGATTTTGAATGGTGATATGATTTTACTGATTTTTGAAAATACCGAGGAGATTTAAGATAGTTGTCGAATAAGGTTGGGTAAGTATTGGTCTTTGAATAAGGGGTGTAAATATGAATTTAGGTTATGAGAATGAAACGGGATATAAACAAAAAATTATAAAATTAAATAAACAGATTGAAAGATATAACGAAATTTTCAATTCTATGTTAGAGCCCTATATTAGGGTAGATGAGGAACTAAGGTTCACTTATGTGAATGAGGCAGCTTGTACTCTGTTGGAAACACCGAGAGAGCAGCTGGAATTACTGAAATTAACTGATTTTCTTCAGGTCATCCCTTTGACTCATGAAGAATTCGGCTCACAAAGTAGTAGCGAGGAAAGAGAAAAGAAAATGATTCAACTTCATACAGGAGCGCTAAAGCAAATTGAATTTTTGCGTATTGGAGCGCCTTCCGAAGGACAGCAAATTTATCGTTTGGAGGATGTGACATTGGATGTTTCATCCTCCCGGGAAACATTAATGTCACGGCAGATGTTTTTGGACATTTTTGATACAGCCATTGAGAGCATCGTGCTTTTTGATAGCTCAGGAATAATCATAGAAGTGAATCATGCATTTATCCATGTCCTGGGCATTCCGAAAAAGGATATTGTCGGAAAAAATATGACGGATCTCATTTCCCAAAAATATAAGTCATATTGGGAAGAAAGTATTCGAAGAGTCTTCAGTGAGTCGAACTTCAGAGGAGAGGTAGAGATAATAGTCCATGATGAGCCACATCCATTTATTTTTTCACTTAGTTCGACAGTCGGAAATGAATTATATATGTCGGTGTTTCGAAAGCTTACTGAATCGAATTTAATGGAAAAGAAGTTAGAGACGAGCGAAAGGATTTTTGCAGAATTATTTGACCAGTCAATGGATGCGATAATATTTTGGAATGATGACGGTATCATTTTTCGAGTAAATCATTCAGCCTGTAAAATATTTGAGTCTAGTAGGGAAGACTTGATAGGCAGTTATATTTGGAAATATGTCTACAGCAATAATCAACATTTTAATCAGATGATGGATACGTTTGAAAGAGACACCCAGGTCAGGGGAGAACTGATTTATAAAATGCCGAATAATCAAATTAAATTACTTGAATTAACTTCAAAAAAACATGAAGGCGATGGTTATAATGTGACAATCTTTCGGAATGTCAGCGAGCGCTGGCTGATTGAGAAAGAATTACGGGATAGTGAAAAGAAATTCAGGAAAATTTTTGAGGGAACATTAGATGGCTTGATTTTATGGAATGATAAAGGGTTTACAGACATTAATGAGGCGGGACAGGAAATTTTGGGGATTTCGAAGGATAAACTTCTTTCTTTAACTATTAAGGAGTTTATTGAAAAAATACCTGGGAATGCAGCTGATCTGAACGCTCATATTGAAAAAGTCTACAAACATGGGGTTTACTCATCTATCATCCCGATAATGTTTGAAAATGGAAGAGTTAAGCATATTGAATTTTTAACTAGAGAAAATTTATATTCGAGCGTGCATTTAACCATTTTTCGTGATGTGAGTAAAAATCTTGAAATGCAGGAGCAAATTCGGAAATCAGATACCTTAAATGTTGTTGGTGAACTGGCTGCAGGGATTGCCCATGAAATTAGGAATCCAATGACGGCTTTAAAAGGGTTCATCCAATTGCTTGAGGATGGTGTCAAGGGTGATTTCTCTACATATTTTCATGTTATTACCTCTGAAATTAAGCGGATTGAAACCATAATCACTGAATTTTTGGTGTTGGCAAAGCCTCAAGCACTTAAAATTTTCAAACAAGATGTCCATACAATTCTGAAGGAGACGCTTGAGTTGCTTGCCGCTCAAGCTCTACTGGAAAATATTCAATTTGAGACGAACTTTGAAGAAGAAGAGTTTACTGTTTTCTGCGAAGCAAATCAGCTAAAACAAGTATTTATTAATATTATTAAAAATGCATTGGAAGTCATGCCGGATGGCGGTTCTGTTCGTATTAAGACGAGAAGATTTTCCGAGAAGTACGTTTGTATATCAATTATCGATCAAGGGATGGGAATCTCGGCGGAAATGCTGAAAAAGTTGGGTGAACCTTTTTATACGACAAAGGATAGAGGGACAGGGCTGGGGCTTATGGTTAGCTATAAAATTATTGAGGAACATAAGGGCTATATCGAAGTGGAGAGTAAAGTTGAGAAGGGGACTAGCTTTCATATATATTTACCATTCGCGAGTTAAACAGGAGGATGAAGATAGGTTGCTTGCAATTTGAAGAGTAGCAGATGAATTTTCTTCCCCTATTTTGTTATTTTTTCAGAAAGCATAAGTAAGTCTGAATGTTAAGAAGGAATCCCTCTTCAATGGATTCCTTTTTTGAATTTCATACCTCAACGCTAATTTCATTGAAATTAACGGAGGATTCAAATTTAGAATCTAATTGAGATTTACAGGTTTAATGTAAAATCCAACGGTTATTGCTTGCCATTTTGTTAATGAAATTCTATTTTCCTTGAAGTGAATGAATCTCTTTATGCACTCTATTAACTTATTACTTATTGATAATTTCGTTCTAGTTTGCTAATGTGGTAAACTGTCGAGGTATTTTAGCAAGTAACAAAACAGTGAAAATTAAATATGAATAATATTGGCTCAAGGTCCAGAGTTAGCAGTATGTAAAAACGATTTAAGACTTAGGATCCTAAATCAAAACAAGTAGATTATGATAAGAAATTCCCGTCATATCATGTCCGCTGAAGGGTCAGGCTTTATCGCAATTTAAGAAGTTTTGTCTTTTTTTGCGAATCTATTTACATATAAGGCATATTTTGTAATACTTCATTATTATAATGTAACTTTAAAAGGGCAGGAGTAGTGAGTGTTGTTATGAATTCTAGGAGTACTACGGAAATTTGTTCTGAAATTCGAATGAAGCGTTGGGAAATGATGGAGTTGGCAAAAATGTATGGGATGAGTCATGAGTATACCCTTCGCCAAAGCGAGCAACTTGATAAACTGATAAATGAGTATTTAATCCTTCAACATCATTCGTCAGTTGAAGTGAGAAATAAACGAGAAGAAATGGTTGTTATTGTACAGAAGCCCTTTAATGATGATTTTACATATTAAATGGATCTGAATGAAATGACTTTGTAAATTAGAAATGGAAAAACATAAAAGGGAGTAAACTCTCATATGGTGTATATATTTTTTTTCAATCCTGTTAGTAATGAACTATGGAAACATAAGAACAAGGATGGAATATAAATATATATATGCGGAGAGAGAAGCCGGGCTGCTTTGTTTTAAGAGATTGATGAACGTTGTGATGTGCTGTCTGCTTATATGATTTCAAAAGATTTGATACAAAGATCATTAAAAATAAGGGGATAGTTTATATTTATTTTTCTCTTAGTTTGGACAACTTGCAGAGGAGTGAACAGAGGAAGACTCTGAGGACATTCTTTGTGTTGCAGGAAAAGTTCAATTTGGTTAAAAAACTAGAAAAGTTCAATTAGTTGGGAAAATAGAGTGTTAGGTTTATATGTCGGAGTAAGTTAACTCAACAGAGGTACATAGTATTCTTTTATGATTGAGGGGTTCAATAACTAAACCACTTTCTAAATATACAGAAAATTACAGGTGGTTACTTGTATGAAGGCAGCTTCATAGGTGTATCTGGCTTAAATGACAACTTTAAAAATATATCATTAGTCTGAGATGCAAAAACTAAAGGCTGACTCATTTTAAAGGGCCAGCCATGAATGCACGAGAATTATAAAATTTCCAATAATATAACCATAAACAATAGGCCGACAATGAAGGAATAGGTGGATGTGCGCTCATTTCCATCCCCATGGCTTTCAGGGATTAATTCTTTATAGACGATGAAAAGCATAGCACCAGCGGCGAAAGCGAGGCCGTATGGAACTAAAAAACCAATGTAAGAAGTTAAATAAAAACCTATTAGGCCTGTGATTATTTCGATGGTACCGGTTAATGTGGCTATGATGAACGCCGTAAACTTTCCGATTTTTTGATTGATTAAAAACAAGGCGACAAGCAAACCTTCCGGAGCATTTTGCAGACCAATAGCAAAAGCAATTAAATTGCCCGTATCAGCTGCATCTGAGGCGTAACTGACCCCAACAGAAAGACCTTCCGGGATATTATGCAGTGTAATGGCTGTAATGATAAGCAAAGCCTTTTCGTCGAATTGAATGCCACTCTTCGTATGACCGAGATCGATATGTGGAATGTTTTTCTCCATAATTGTTAATGTCATGACCCCGAGAAAAACCCCAATAACAAGCTGAATATACCCCCCAGTGGCTAAAGACTCGGGAATCAGGCTCAGTAACGAAGCAGCCATCATAATACCGGCAGTAAATGCCAGAAGCGTGTCTCTAAAGCGATGTGTGATTGAACCTTGAATGAACAAGATGGGTAACGCACCGGCCCCTGTAGACATAGCAGATAGGATGCTGCCTAATAAAACTCCACTCATAAATTTCTCCTTTGTATGGTACTTATCGTTACTTTTGTGTGTTTTCTGAGTGAAACAATATATTGTATTGAGATGATAAAAATAGGTTCCAGGAAAAACTCATTTGGTAGTACTGTAATTCTTTATGTGTTTTATTCTTCGGCATACCATTTTTTTAGAGTGAGATCAGTTGGAAGCAACAAACTGATGATTCCTAACAAAGGCAAGAATCCTACAAGCTTAATCATGGATGCGATTCCGATGACATCTGCAATTGCCCCCAATGAAACAGATCCTATGGCGCCCATTCCAAATGCTAGGCCGACGGTCAAGCCAGCCATTGTTCCTACTTTGCCTGGAACTAGTTCCTGTGCGTAGATTACGGTAACTGAAAAGCTGCTCATAATAATAAATCCCGCGATCAATAATAGGATAAAGGCGGCTGTAGGCGGGACGAATGGCAACAGAGCGGTTATAGGCGTACTGGCAGCGAAAGAAAACAAAATCACGTTTTTACGGCCGAACCGGTCCGCAAGAGGTCCGCCGAAAAACGTTCCTACAGCCCCAGCAGCTAAAAAGGCGAATAGGAAGATCTGTGCGGATTTTATCGTGAATAAATGCTGCTCGATTAAATAAAAACTGTAAAAGTTCGTCATACAAGAGACATACCAGGAACGGGCAAAAATAATGAATAAAATTAAGACCAGAGCTTTGGCCACTTTATGGGAGCGCTCTTTATTAATTACTTTAGCTGCAACCTTTTTCGGCTTGAAGTGCACCAGCTTTTGAGAATACCATTTGGCAATATACAGTAATAGCATAACGGCTGTAAAGGCAACTAAGGCAAACCAAAGTGCACCTTTTTGACCAAATGGAACAAGTACGATGGCAGTAATGAGAGGGGCGAGAGCTTGCCCGCTATTCCCACCAACCTGATAAATTGATTGTGCCAGGCCTCTCCTAGGACCTCCAGCCATGTATGCAACCCGGGAGCCTTCCGGATGGAAAATGGCTGACCCAAAGCCCATTAGAATGACTGCACCAAGGATTATAGTATAGTTTGGTGCAAGTGCGAGAACGATGACCCCGATTAAAGTGCTGGTCAATCCAATAGGTAATGCAAAGGGAAGTGGCTTTTTATCTGTATAAAAGCCAACAGCAGGTTGGAGAAGCGATGAGACGATATTCAAGCAGAATGCAATCATCCCTAGCTGTGTATACGTTAGAGACATTGATTTTTCAAGAATGGGAAACATGGCCGGTACAACGGCCTGAAGGGAATCATTCATTAAATGACATATTCCTATGATAATCATGATCTTCAGTGTCATATCTTTTTTTTGCGGTTCTGGTTTAAATGCAGTGATACTTGCCATATGTATATTTCCTTCTTTCTAAAATAAGAATCTTACATATTCCAATCATTCGCTCGCAAGTGTGCTCTGTATGTATTACACCCTTGTTTAAATCAATTGTTAGTGTTCGTATTGCCCAACATATGAGAAATAAACTCATAAATGATCGTATTACTCCAAGTTGTCATTTAATATGGGTAAACTAATAATAACTGTTGTACCTTTTAAAGGTTTACTTGTAAGCTCGATCGTTCCATTAAAAAGTTCAATAATTCGCTTGCACACGAAAAGACCTAATCCAGTTCCTTCTTTTTTGGACGTGTAGAATGGCTCGAACACTTTACTGATGTCTTTTTCATTCAGCCCATGCCCAGTATCGATGATTTCTATTTTTGCCTTTTCATTTTCTCTGTAAATTTGTATGGTTAGCTTTTTGCCAAGTTCCATTGCCTCCAGGCCATTTTTGGTAATATTAAGAATGACTTGTTTGAGTTGGTCCTTTGTACAATAAACCATGATTGGTTCCTTTACGATGTTCCATTCCAGCTCAATATTTAAGTAACGTGCTTCGGATTCTATTATTGGTCTTAATTCAGCAATAATACTGCGAATATCGTATAAGGATAAAGTATGTACTATGGGTTTTCCTAAAATTAAAAACTCGCTGACAATGCTATTTATTCGTTCAATTTCTTTCATGATGACAGAATAATAAAACTGGTCTTGTTCTTCAGGGTGTTTTTCAACAAGTAATTGGACTAGTCCCTTAATGCCGGTGAGGGGATTTTTTATTTCATGTGCAGTACTAGCCGCCAGTGTACCGACAAAATCAATTTTCTGCATTTCGTTTAATTGCTTTTGTTTTTTCTTCTCTCTACGAACTATTTGTTCCTCCACAACTATATATATCATGTGAGTAATAAAGAATGTGAAAAAGACAAAAATTAAAAAAACATTCATGTTGATGGTGTTAAGCCGGTCGGGCATTTTAACGGAAAAAGTCCAATCTACTTCAGTCAAAGGAACATTCACCCATGTTGAATTTCCAGTAACTCCTTCGGCATTTATCTCCAGAATGCGAGTTTTATTGCTCGTTTCTAGTTTCACCGATTGATTAGGGATAAGCATTTTTAAACCGTTTTCTATATAATCCAACCTAATATGTGCCAATAAAAAACCTTGAACCTTTTTGTCGTTATCCAAAATAGGGGCGAAAATGGTAAAATAATTAAAACTCGAGTTATTTAGCTCCCTCTTCCCAACAACAACGGCTTTTTGGGTTTCAACTGCCTTGTCTATATCATCCTGTTCAATTAAAAAGTAATGGAGGAAATCCTTATTTGTCCCTGAAATAGAAATGCCATCTTGATTTAGCCAATATACTCCTGCGTACCTCGGATCTGTATCTTTAATCCAGTTCATAAGGAGTTTTGTTTTTTTATCCTCCATATATAGAACAGAACTGCTAAGACTTAGCAGTTCCAGATTTTCTTTCGTTTCACTGATAACTTCGTCTATGTATTCTTGACAAACTGATCCAACCCATTCAGCTTGATCTTGTCGCTCTTTATGGATGGATTGTTCTAAGTACATCCAAAAAATGATAGATAGAATAATTAATGGTAAAATAACAATAAGCAGATATGTGGTAAATTTATGCCTAGTTTTCATGATTGTCACTACTTTAGCTTTTTTTTCTAGTATATCAAACTGTATGATTAAACAATAGTACATACTGATTAGTCAAATTGACAAAGAAGCCGTAATGTCATATAATAACTTTTAATTCAAGATATTTTAATTAAAAATTTTAAGGTTGTGAAGTTATGGAGAATAATAACATCCAACAGTCTTTAAAGCTGTTTATTGTGATGTCGAGAGCTCATCGGTCCATTAATGATGTTGTAAATAAACATATAGCTGAAGAGGGTTTGAATCCAACAGAGTTTGCAGTACTAGAATTGCTTTATCATAAAGGTGATCAACCTCTTCAGCAAATAGGTGGAAAAATCCTGCTCGCGAGCGGTAGTATAACATATGTCGTGGATAAGCTCGAACAAAAGGAATATCTACAGCGGATAGCATGTAAAGAAGACCGCCGTGTAACTTTTGCCAAAATAACGGATAAGGGAAAGGCCTTTATTGAAGGAGTATTTCCTGAGCATGAAAAAAGAATCGATGATATCATGAGTGTTCTCACAAAAGAGGAAAAGGCTACCGTGATAGAATTACTTAAAAAAATTGGTTATTCCGCTCAAAAGTAGCTTATTAAACCAGCACCTTTAATTAATAAATTAGGTGCTGGTTTTTTTTTGGTCGTTTTATCGATTTTCTCGCACAAATAAATCTGTGGGTTTACCTGGTTTGGTTAGCACATACAAGGGGAAACATGGCTAGGGAAATCCGTATTTGTTTCTAGGTATAGGCAGGTTTTTCTTTTTACTGTGGCGAATTTAACTATATCACGATAACCATTAAAAGGAGGATGTATAAGACGGCTTCTATTGATGGTAATTGTGGCATTTAGGCAAATGTCTTAGATAAAATGTATAAAAAGGAGTGTACATATGAAATTTAATGAGTATGAATATAGACGTCCTGAAATGGATGAAATCAAATCGAAGTTCACGAAAGTTTTGGAGAAGTTTAGGGATGCACAAGAAATAGACATACAAGTGAAAGCGATGGAAGAAATAAATGAAATTCGAAATTATGTAGGTACCATGTTAAATTTGGTCTATATTCGACATTCCATTGATACAAATGATGAATTTTATAAAGCTGAGAACGACTATTTAGATGAATTCTCTCCTGAAATGGAGGAGCTGACTTCCATATTTTATACTGAGCTTGTTCGGTCGAAGTTTCGTCGGGAGCTTGAGATGAAATGGGGGAAACAACTATTTGACTTGGCAGAGGCCCAACTCAAAACGTTTTCACCTGAGATTATTCCGCATCTGCAAAAAGAAAATAAACTATCAAGCGAATATTCACAGTTAATCGCCTCTGCAAAAATTGAATTTGAAGGAGAGGAGCGTACACTTGCACAACTTCAGCCTTTTATGGAGTCAGCGGACCGTGAGCTAAGAAAAAATGCAAGTGAAGCATATTACAGCTTCTTTGAAAAACAACAGGCAGAATTGGATCGAATATTTGATGAACTTGTGAAAGTACGGCATGAGATTGCGACTATGCTAGGGTATAAAAATTTCGTCGAGCTCGGATATAATCGAATGACAAGGACTGATTATAATGCGGAGATGGCTGCTGCATTCCGTAAGCAGGTGAAAGAGGATGTGGTACCGCTTGTTACCCGATTGAAGGAACGTCAGCGTGAACGACTTGGATTGGAGAATCTATGCTATTTTGATGAAAATTTTCAATTTAGAACGGGGAATGCGATCCCTAAAGGTGATGCTGAGTGGATCATCGAAAATGGCAAAACGATGTACCGTGAACTTTCAACTGAAACGAATGAGTTTTTTAATTTTATGATAGATAACAATTTGATGGACCTTGTGGCGAAGAAGGGAAAAGAAAGTGGTGGTTACTGTACCTTCATAGAAGATTACAAAGCTCCATTTATCTTTTCAAATTTCAATGGGACCTCCGGAGATATAGATGTTTTAACACATGAGGCGGGTCATGCATTCCAAGTATACCGGAGCCGTAACCACGATATTCCGGAATATTACTGGCCTACATATGAGGCTTGTGAGATCCATTCGATGAGCATGGAATTTCTTACATGGCCATGGATGGAGCTGTTTTTTAAAGAAGATACAGAAAAGTATAAGTTCTCTCATTTAAGTAGCTCACTTGTATTCCTGCCATATGGGGTAGCTGTGGATGAATTTCAGCACTTCGTCTATGAAACTCCCGACGCCTCTCCACTTGAAAGAAGACAGGCGTGGCGTAAAATCGAGAAGGATTATTTGCCTCACCGTGATTATGAAGGAAATGAATTTTTAGAAAATGGAGGATATTGGCAGCGCCAGAGCCATATCTATCAGTCTCCATTTTATTATATCGACTATGCATTGGCTCAAATCTGCGCCTTCCAATTTTGGAAAAGATCAGTAGAGGGGGATGTGGCGGCTTGGGAAGATTATTTGAATCTGTGCCAACTTGGAGGCAGCAAGTCTTTCCTTGGTCTCGTAGAATCGGCGAATCTGAAGTCACCATTTGCTGATGGGACAGTTCAGTCCGTTGTCAAGGTGATCGATGAATGGCTTTCCTCCGTCGATGATCAAACATTATAAAAGGTGATGAGCTGAGTTTTAAGTGGAAATAAGTATCACAATAAATTCCATGATGAGCCACAACTTAATCGTTGTGTTAAAACGCTTGAGGATATTTTTCCTTAAGCGTTTTTTTACGTTCCCTGCCAAGTGAACTAACTTGTATCTATTGTTTTGGTCTATTAGATACTATTCATTTCTCATTTACTCAGTGCTGTGTTAAAGGTTAATGTTCTTAGAAAGTTTAAAAGGGGCAGCTCTAAAATAAGTCTACTTTATATATTGTTTGAAAGAGTTTAATATCAACAAGATTATTTTACAGAGCCTAAATCAATAGGGAATATTACTTGGCTTGTCTTAAATGCCTCCACCTGACATATAAATGTAGAGAGGAGGGGAAAGTATGCTGTCAAGGTGGTCAGGGATTTTTCAGATTGCAGCCGTTTATGTAGGTACAGTCGTTGGAGCTGGTTTTGCAACTGGAAGAGAGATTGTCGAGTTTTTTACCCGTTATGGCATTTATGGCTTTATCGGGATTTTAATAGCAGGTTATATTTTTATTTTTACCGGAACGAAGATCATGCTTATTTCTACAAGGATAAGAGCTACTTCTTATGAAGAGTTCAATCAATTTTTATTCGGTAAGAAGTTAGCAGGAATCATCAATATCTTTTTCCTTATCATGCTGTTAGGTGTGACGGCCGTCATGATTTCGGGTTCAGGGGCAGTTTTCGAGGAACAACTTGGCGTTCCTAAAAGTGTGGGAAGCTGGTCTACCATCATCTTGGCATCATTAGTTCTGATGATGGGGATGCGCGGCGTTTTCACAGTCAATTCTTTTGTTGTTCCAATCATGATCTGTTTTAGTTTGATTCTCTTTTTCTCTACTTTGGGAAATGGTGACTTTTTGTCTTTTCTTACGCAAGTTCCTGATGAAGGGATTTCCTTGAAAATGATTTTCTCTCCATTTGCATATACAGCCTTTAACCTGGCTTTAGCGCAGGCCGTTCTGGTTCCGGTTGCCAATGAAGTCCGCGACGAAAAGATTATTAAGCATGGGGCCATCCTTGGTGGTATCTTTCTCACAATAATCTTACTAACTGGGCATTTTTCACTTATGACACTTCCAGATGTAACTAGCTATGAAATTCCCTCGGCGGTTATTATGAGAACTGCAGCTGGGCAGTTATATTGGATGTTTATTTTGGTGATTTACGGAGAAATCTTCACTTCGGTTATTGGGAATATTTATGGATTACAAAGGCAAATTAGCAGCTATGTTAAAGTACCAAGCATGCTAATCATAGCTATTATTTTTTTAATAGCTTTGATCATCAGTGAATACGGATATGGAAGGCTATTAGGATATATCTATCCGGTATTTGGATACATAAGTCTGCTTTTTTTAATGCTGGTCTGGAAAAGCAAGGCAGGGAAGGAGAAATGAAAAATGGAGGGAAAAGAAGGTATGAGCTTTTCCCTCCGTCTGGAGTCAATGAATTATTATTTTCTCATCAGCGTTTTAGCCATCTCTAGAAAGGCATCTCGGTAATCTTGATTCCTCTTAGTGAACATTGTTAAGCGGACAGGGGATTTTTCACTTTTGAGCAAAATGGATGTAATCACATCATCCCCTTTTACGACTTCAAATCCCGACCCGTTATCAACGTCAAGTGCTGGATCCTCAATTGTTTCTGAAAGACTTTTAAGTTGGGTTTGGACATTTTCTTCGACTTCATCCCAATTAACATCACCCGTTAATAATTCAATTCTCATAAAAATGGAGTCATCTGTAGTCAGGAATACTATATCTTTACCTGGTTCCTCAGCACTTAACTTATATTGCTGCAGAACATAGAGGCTGAATGGTTGATTATCGCTATTTTTTAAGAAAGCTGTTTCTTCTTTAGCCTCCCCATTACTTGTATATTGCAGATTTTGTTCCATTAGTCTTACTTTGTTGTTATGGTCGGAACTGCTATCATTGCCATTAGAAGCACCGCCTTTGTTCTCTTCCTTCACTGAATCTTCCTGTGGCTCAGCCGTCTTCTCATCTGTGGTTGTCCCACAGCCAGTCAGCAGAAATGCAGCCAATGTGGCTCCACCTAAATAAGGTGTCCAATTAGTCATCTTTTTTCCTCAACTTTCTGGAATGTTTTCTAATGTGTGTTAAGTGATTTCATGCCTTCCAAAGGTCTGGTGACGAATCAACTTTTATATATAGACGGTATGAAATGAAAAAAAGTTACAAAAAATAACAGATTTGAACGAATTATTAATTAACTAAAGTGAAAACGGAATGGTTTAAGAAACCATTCCGTTTGATTACGTTAAATTACCCTATGATTTTATAGTTCTTATGATTGACGACCGTTTTCTGTTCAAGTTCTAAATCACGGTAATTTTCCATATACGTGACGTCCACGATTACTGAGTTCTCGTTCACTTTCTCGACGATTCCTTGTAAGCCTTCTCTAAATTCAATGATATTTCCGACTTCCGCTTTCTTCATGGTAATCATCCTTTCCCATTTCATTTTCAATGATCAAAAAGTAACTATGGAGTAATTGGATTATTCGAACATCTTGCCGTTTAGATTTTGACCTGGGGAGTGCAAGTAAGAGAATTAGATATCTCTTCGGTCGGCAGAGCAGTAGGTTGAACTTTTAAAGAAAGTAAAAATTGAATAAAGCAGTAGTAATGATATGGCATATTTTGGTATCTTATGTAAGCGCATGACTATGCCAACCTGTATGTAAATAGATGGTATTTAAAATGCCAATCAATTTACATTATGATATTTTACTATACAGTTTGCACTATTTTGGGTGATTCGTAAAGAATAATGTAGTAAAGTAAGGAACAAAAAAATCTGATTTATATTTGGAGTTAGGCTTATGTTAAAATAGAAACGGAATTTCTCCTGTCTGATTATTATTGAAACGATTAAAAATTAAGGAGGATATTAGAATGGATGCTCAAGAAGCGAAAGATGTACTTGATAAATTGGCAAACCGTGAAATGAATGAATTCAGGATAAAAAAGGAAGACTTTTTAGGTTTTCGTGAAGTGCTTGTGAAAAGAGAAGACTTTAAACATTTTCGAGGAAATGCCCAGCATAACGGTGAAATAATTTATACTTATTTAGAAGAAGCGAGAAGTTAAGGGAATGGATATTAGGGGTGGCTCAGTATGATGAGCCACCCCTTTTCCTATTTACCAAGAAAAATCCGTTTTTTTCCTTAATTTAAGGAGGGCGGATTTGCGCCATGATTTAACGGCTGCAGTGGTTACCTGATACATATCAGCAATTTCGGATGTGGTTTTATTCCCAATAAATGTATGGAGTAGCCACCGTTGCTGGTTTAGTGTCAAGGTTTCCGTATAGATTAAGATATTTTCTAAAACGAAAGCCTCTTCATGCATTGTAAAACGGTCCTTAACTTCAAGGATAGCGGAATCAAAGGGCCTGGTATGTGTTTCATATTTATGATGACGCTTTAGCTCGTTAATGATCCTGCCTTTTATTACGGTATAAGCAAAGTTCGAGAATTTTCCGTTTTCTTCATTGAACTTCTCATATGACTCCCATAAGGCAATCAAACCAATTTGAAAAAAATCATCCTTATTTTTATAGATTGAGAGAGAGCGGATAATGTGATGAATCATCGGGGTGAATTCAACCGTTACAGCTGAGAAATCTTCCATTAGGCAACACCTTTGGAAAAGTGCACTTTACATGTATTCCCGGGTGCTTTTACCTTAAGTAATTCTCCCAGCAATAGCGAAATAGCCTAATGGTAAAATGGATGAAATTAAAGATGAGTTTTATGACTTTAAATAGTAACTTAATCAAGTGAAGGGTGAAATTTAGAAGTATTGTAAGGTGTTTTGTATGTTCGGGATGATCAAATAAAAAACACATCCAAATGCTTGGATGTGTCAGACTGTAGACAAACTCGATGAAAATCGAGTTTGTCTACAGTTTTTTTGAGGGGTTGTAAAAATTCGACGTTGATTTCCACTCCAGGCACTCGCTTTCCGCGGGCGGTCAGGGAGCCTCCTCGGCGCCTTTGCGCCTGTGGGGTCTCCCTTGGACACGCATTTCCCGCAGGAGTCTCGCACCTTCCGTTCCAATCAACTTTGTTTTAACAATTAGATATAACCACTTTTGCCTACAGTCCTTTTTGTTTTAATATAGAAGTATTAAAACTTGAGGTGATGACGATGCTTTCGAAACATAATTCTATTCAGCGAGATCAACTTGAAATGATTACTTTGGATCAACTGGTGCCAGCGAACCATTTGGTTCGTAAAATTGAGGGAGCCATTGACTTCACTTTCATTTATGACTTGGTGAAAGATATGTATTCAGAGATAGGGCGCCCAAGTATTGATCCAGTTATTTTAGTTAAATTGACATTCATTCAATATACCTTCGGTATTCGTTCGATGCGTAAAACGATTGAAGAAGTTGAAACGAATATGGCTTACCGTTGGTTTTTAGGTTACGGTTTCCATGATAAAGTACCTCACTTCTCAACGTTCGGGAAAAATTATGAGCGTCGCTTTAAAGATACAGACCTGTTTGAACGGATTTTTTATCGTATCTTAATGACAGCTTCAGAAAGAAAGTTAATAAGTGCAGAGCACGTATTCGTTGATTCAACACATGTGAAAGCCAGTGCGAATAAGCGAAAATTCGAAAAGAAAATCGTTCGTAAGGAAACACGAGCATATCAAGGACGCCTTCAAGAAGAAATAAATCAAGATCGTGAAAACAATGGAAAGAAGCCTTTTCCACCGGATAAATTTGATAAAGAAGAAACCAAAGAAATTAAAGAAAGTACAACTGACCCTGAGAGTGGCTACTATGTAAAAGATGAACGAACAAAACAGTTTGCCTATTCATTTCATGCGGCTGCGGACCGCAACGGTTTTGTGCTGGGGACGATTGTAACACCGGGAAATACGCATGATAGTCATATCTTAGAGCCTCTTGTTGAACAAGTGATTGAGAAAGTTGGAAAACCTGAAGCTGTTGCCGCAGATGCAGCTTACAAAACACCAGCCATTACAAGCTACCTTTTTGGGAAAGAAATCACACCAGCTTTACCCTATACACGTCCACGAACAAAAGAAGGGTTCTTTCGCAAGCATGACTATGTTTACGATGAACATTTTGATTGTTATCTCTGCCCATCGGGCGAGATTTTAAAGTACTCAACAACAAATAAAGAGGGCTATCGCGAGTACAAATCACCCAAACACACTTGTGCGACATGCTCATTTTTATCACAGTGTACAGTAAGCAAAGACCATCAAAAAGTGGTGACACGCCATATCTGGCAAAATTATATGGAAGAAGCAGATCATCTGCGTCATCACAAGGATGTAAAACCTATATATGCGAAACGTAAAGAAACAATAGAGCGTGTATTCGCAGATGCAAAAGAAAAGCATGGTATGCGTTGGACTACTTTAAGGGGACTTAAAAAATTGTCGATGCAGGCGATGCTTACTTTCGCTGCCATGAATTTAAAGAAGATAGCCAATTGGACATGGCAAGGTCCAAGAATGGCTTAATAAAGTGGGCTCGTAGAGGCCCAATCTCTTAATCATGAGCAAAATTCAAAGGGAATTTCAAAAGGGGTCCGGAATTAAAACATTCCGAACCCCTTTTGTCTACAAACTGACACATCCAAATGCTTGGATGTGTTAAATAAATATACTAATTCATTTTCCGACAGGTTTTCAGATCTGGTTGATGACTTTTCATCTTCATTCAAAGTAAAGCCGTAAACATATGAGGCTATTCTTTTCTTTTACCAGATAATTTTCTCACGCAGTTTAATGTCATCACTATTAATTATAAAAGTAAGTAATAGATAGAGGTCGACTTTCTTGAGTAGTTGAAGAGTAGTCTGGAATTTTACATAGCGGGAACTAATACTAAGAACAGATATGTACCCATTTCACCTTTTGTATTTTATGTGAGATCTAGCAAAAATAATTCAGGGTGATGTATTTTGTTAACGCTGCGATTTACGGAATCCAGCATTTAGAGCGTCTTGTTCGGTACAAAAAAGTTCTTCTGGTTTAGTTATTTCGTAATATTGGCCAGTAGGTATGTGATAGATTTTATCGCCCTTAGAATTTATATTACCTTTAATTTCAGGTTTACTGCAAGATGTGCTTTTAGCGTTTTTTTTCTCTGTTACTACTTCAGTATTCGAATCATCAAATCCTTTTGAGGTTGCATAGTTTTCTATCGACCAGATGCCTATTTCTTCTTTTTTGGCTTGTTTCTGAATACCCTCTAATTCATCAATATATTTTGTGTTCGGGGCATAAACATAGGCGACACGGGCTAGTCCTTTTTCAAGCAGGAGTTTATTCACCATTTTTCCATCTACATAAAAATAGGCTAGCAGCCGTCCATATTTATCTCTCTCACTGATGCCGGTTTCTACTTCGACTTCCGAGCCTGCAGGCATTAACTCTTTGGTGAACTTGCTTGCTTCAGGTCCAAAAGGCTGAACAGGCTTAGAGGGATGTACGGTTTCTGGTGTATCTATTAATAGAAGCCTGACCGTTTCTTCATTTCCACTCGGCAGTTTAATTTTTACTGTATCTCCGTCGATGACCCTGACAATCTTGGCCGTGAACGTCTTGCCTTTTTCTTCATTTGAAGAATTGCTGCTGGATTTTGTGTCTGAATTGGACGTCGAATCCTCTTGTTTAGTTGATTCATTAGTTAGGTTATCTGATACCTCCTGACAGCCAAATAAAGTGATCATGCAGATGGCAATTAGGAGAAGCACATGCAGATAAGAATGAGATAAGGAATTACGGTTCATTATTAAGCCTCCAGTTCAAAGATATTTTCCATGTAGTCATGGATATGTGGGCAGGAATAATACTAACCTATTAAAATGGGAAAGAAAATGAAAACTCATCAAGTTTTTACAAACTTTACTATCTACTATGACGAATGTTTCTTATAATAAAATCGTGGATAATGAAAGGTAGGCTTGAAAAAGTATGTTTAGGCTAGAAAAGATTAGATATAAAGGTATTTTAAATATTGATAGTATGAAAATTTCAGCAAATAGGGTTACGTGTTTGACTGGAGAAAGTGGAGCCGGAAAAACTTCACTGCTCCGATTATTGAACAGAATAAATGAACCGGACAGCGGCTCGGTATTTTATCAAGATCAGTTGCTAGATAACCTTAATCCGATAGAGCATCGTCGTAAAGTCACGATGCTGTCTCAGACACCTTTCACTATACCGGGCACGATTGAAGAAAATCTTCAATTGGGTCTAGAATTGACAGATAGAGAAAAGAAATCGAAGGCAGAGTTCGTGAAAGCCCTTGATACGGTTCTATTGCAGAAGTCTTTATCCGATGATGCGGAGATTCTGTCTGGCGGTGAGAAACAAAGGCTGGCACTGGCAAGATTACTTTTGTTAAAACCCGAAGTGTATTTGCTGGATGAGCCGACAGCTGCGCTTGATGAGGAAACAGAATTGAAGGTCATGAGCAGATTTTTAGCAGAAGTGAAGCGAGGAAAAGGAACGGTCATCATGATTACCCATTCCAAACAACTTGCGGACATATGTGCTGAAAAGATGATCATTCTGAAAAAGACGAAGGAGGGGGACTATTAATGGACAGTAACGGGATAATAGATATTGAGTTCTGGCGTCTATGTGCGGCCTATCTATTTGTTGTGCTGCTTCTTATTATCGTGAAGTGGCGCGGCATTTCACGGGAAAAGCAAATCATTCTCGCTACGGTTCGGATGACTGTTCAACTCATTCTCGCCGGTTATGTATTGACGTATATATTTGAAAATCCAAACCCATTACTTTCTATAGGGTTTTTATGTGCGATGTCCCTTTTCTCAATCCATAATATTTTTAAGCAAATATCATTTACGCTTAATAAGAAAATAAAACGAATGGTTATTCTTAGTATGCTGACGGGCCCCTTGGCCGCTTTGTTTTATTTTAATCTAGTCGTCATACATTTCACTCCATGGTATGAGCCGAGGTATTTTATCCCGATTGCAGGAATGATTGTCGGGAATGCGATGACTGGGGTTACATTAGCGTTAAAAAACCTGCATGACGGGATTACTAGTAATCGTGAGAAGGTAGAAGCAATGTTGATGCTTGGAGCCACTCCAGCAAAAGCGGTCAAAAAATATGTCGATGCAGCATTTGATTCAGCCGTGCTGCCCACCCTGAACAATATGCTTGGTATGGGAATTATTTTCCTTCCAGGAATGATGACAGGGCAAATTCTGTCGGGGATCAGTCCACTCATCGCAATTGAGTACCAAATTGCCATACTGATTGGTATTCTCGGCAGTGTTTCGCTAACTGTGATTCTTTTCATTATGCTGAGTTTTAGAGCTTTTTTTACCAAAAATGCACAGCTATCCATTTAAACATTAAAGAACCTGAAAAGTAATAGTTGCAGTTCTATCCATATTTTTGTACTATTTTTTAGGTACTAGATAGTTTTGGTTTGTTTGTTGGGTATGATAATGCTATTCTGAAAAGGAAGAGGGCATTTCTTTTTTCGTTACTTTTTCTAACTGAATAGGGAATACCGCTTACATAACCTATTTTTTGTTATTTTATCTTAAAGGAGATTGATTTATATGGTAGAAAAAACATTTACAGTAACTGCAGAAACAGGTATACATGCTCGTCCAGCTACATTGCTTGTACAAGCTGCCGGAAAGTTTGATTCAGAAATTAACCTTGCACATAAAGAGAAAAAAGTGAACCTTAAGTCTATTATGGGTGTAATGTCTCTAGGTATTGGTAAAGGAGCAGAAATTACTATTTCTGCTGAAGGAAGCGATGAAAATGATGCTCTTAAAACACTAACTGACACATTGAACAGAGAAGGATTAGCAGAATAATGTCCACTTTGATAAGTGGAATAGCAGCTTCTAACGGAATAGCCATCGCTAAAGCCTATCGACTAATTGAACCAGAATTATCAGTTGAAAAAAGAAGCATAGAAGATGTCGAGGCGGAAATATCCCGTTTTAAGGAAGCTATTCAAAAATCAACAGTTGAATTAAAAGTAATAAGGGATAAAGCCGAACAGGATTTAGGAGCAGATAAGGCTGCCATTTTTGACGCACACCTACTTGTATTGGCTGATCCGGAACTTATAACTCCAATTCAGGATAAAATTCAATCGGAAAACGTCAATGCTGAGTTTTCTTTACATGAAACTGCAAGCATGTTCATTACTATGTTTGAACAAATGGATAATGAATATATGAAGGAACGTGCTGCAGATATTCGTGACGTTACGAAACGGGTGCTGTCGCATCTTTTAGGCGTACATATTCCAAATCCTAGCATGATTGCTGAAGAAGTGATCATCATTGCTGAGGATTTGACGCCTTCTGATACAGCTCAATTGAACCCAGTTTACGTTAAAGGATTTACGACCGATATCGGTGGACGTACATCTCATTCAGCAATTATGGCACGTTCATTAGAAATCCCAGCTGTAGTTGGGGCTAAATCGGTAACCGATTCCATTGTAAATGGCGATTTGATCATTGTAGATGGCTTGAAGGGTGAAGTGCATATTAATCCTACTCCTGAACTCGTGAAACGCTATGAAGAGGCCCAGGAAGCCTATGCTTCACAAAAAGCTGAGTGGGCGAAGCTAGTTCATGAACAAACGGTTACACAAGATGGTCATCATGTTGAACTGGCTGCCAATATCGGCACGCCTAAGGACCTAGAAGGTGTTCGCCAAAATGGCGGTGAAGGAATCGGCTTATATCGGACGGAGTTTCTTTATATGGGCAGAAATGACTTTCCAAGTGAAGAAGAGCAGTTCGAAGCATACAAAACCGTACTGGAAGGGATGGCAGGAAAGTCTGTTGTCGTCAGAACGCTTGATATAGGCGGAGACAAAGAGCTGCCATATTTACAGCTTCCTAAGGAAATGAATCCATTCCTTGGATACCGCGCGATTCGTCTCTGTTTAAATGAGCAAGAGATTTTCCGGACCCAGCTTCGTGCCCTGCTTCGGGCAAGTATCTACGGAGACTTAAAGATCATGTTTCCGATGATTGCTACATTATCTGAATTCCGGGAGGCTAAAGCCATCTTGGCAGAAGTGAGGCAAGAATTACTTGATAATGGTGTCCAAGTTGCTGAGAAAATTGAGGTCGGAATCATGGTTGAAATTCCATCAACTGCAGTTATGGCAGACATTTTTGCTAAAGAAGTCGATTTCTTTAGCATAGGCACGAACGACCTGATTCAGTATACAATGGCTGCTGATAGAATGAATGAGAGAGTTTCTTATTTATATCAGCCATATAATCCAGCGATTCTACGCCTGGTTAAAATGGTCATTGATGCAGCTCATAAAGAAGGAAAATGGGCTGGAATGTGTGGCGAGATGGCAGGAGATGAAGTAGCTATTCCAATTTTAATCGGAATGGGTCTCGACGAATTTTCCATGAGTGCCACTTCGATTCTAAAAGCACGCTCCTTGATTAGCCAACTTTCGCTTGATGAGATGAAAAAACTGTCTCAGGATGTTTTGGTGATGGATACAAATGATAAAGTGAAAGAAGCTGTACTTAAAGCAGTAAATATATAATCAAAAAAGTCAGCACTTCATCCACAGAGAAATCCTCGGATGAAGTGCTGTAAAATTTTATATTACTTTTTTAAAAATATGTTTAATGAAACACCATGTGGGTATATAAAAGCAAGCACAGTTGTTTAGCTCGATTAGAGCAGCTGACATTCTCATTTCCCCTTTGACGCCGGTTGGGCTTCCCAACCGGCAATTTTTTGTGTGTTTTAAGAGAACTTCAAAAAAACACATGAAAAATGATTATTCAGATTTTTCACTTTTCAAATGAAACGATATAATGAAAGTATATTTTAATGAAAATGGGGGAGTTGGAATGGACTTACATTTGCAAAAGAAAAATGCTTTGATTTTGGCTTCAAGCCAAGGATTGGGGAAGGCAATAGCGGCAGAACTAGTTAAAGAAGGAGCCAATGTCATGCTTGCCAGCCGTGATGAAAAAAAACTTGCGGTTGTGCAAAGAGAATTATCACAGCTTGGGGCAGGCAAAGTGGCTTATATGGTAACGGATATAACAAAACCTGAAGATATTAAAACCTTAGTTGAGCAAACTGCAGTAGAGTTTGGGGGTATTGATATCCTTATTAATAACGCTGGAGGTCCTCCAGGGGGTGCATTTTCTGATTTCAATGATGAAGAATGGCAACAATCTTTCGAACTGAATTTACTGAGCTTCATTCGGACGATTCGAGAGAGCCTGCCACATCTAAAAAAACAAGGTGGTAAAATTGTTAATATTGCTTCTTCGTCTATTAAGGAGCCGATTCCAGGACTTGTATTATCGAATACATTCCGGACTGCAATTGTTGGATTATCAAAAACGTTAGCAACTGAGTTAGCTCCAGACCAGATATTAATCAATACGGTTGGTCCGGGTAGAATCGCAACAGACCGCATTCAGCACCTTGATCAATTTAATGCAGAGAAACAGGGAGTCACTACTGAAGAAATTACTGAAAAATCGATAAATAAAATCCCTCTTGGCCGTTATGGGGAGCCTGAGGAATTTGCGAGATTCGTTACTTTCCTTGTCTCAGGGGCTAATACATACTTAACTGGCCAGTCCTATTTAGTTGATGGAGGCATGGTAAAGTCTATTTAATAAAGTAATTAATATAAGTAGAATTGAGGAGATTGGTCTTGACGAAAATGAACACAGTAATCGGATTTATTGGTATAGGAGTAATGGGAAAAAGCATGGCCGGAAATCTACTAAAGGCAGGATATGAGGTATATGTCTATACTAGGACGAAAGAAAAGGCTAGCGATCTAATCTCTCAGGGGGCAAAATGGGCAACAACACCTAAGGAAATCGCACAGCAAACTAACGTAATTATCTCCATGGTTGGATACCCAAGCGATGTCGAAGAAATATATCTTGGTGAACATGGGCTTATCGAGAATGGGAAAAAGGGTACCTATTTAATTGATATGACTACCTCCACGCCTTCTTTGGCCGTAAGAATAGCTGAAGAAGCGAAGAAAAAAGGCATGGAAGCACTTGATGCCCCCGTTTCTGGAGGGGATATCGGTGCACGGGATGCAAAACTTACCATTATGGTCGGCGGAGACATTAAGGCTTTCGAAGCTATTCAGACAATTTTTGATATCATCGGCAGCAATGTTGTCTATCAAGGTCCAGCGGGATCGGGACAGCACACGAAAATGTGTAATCAAATTGCAATTGCATCTAATATGATCGGGGTTACTGAAGCGATCTCTTATGCCAAAAAGGCCGGTTTGGATCCAGACCGCGTTCTGCTGAGCATATCATCGGGGGCTGCCGGAAGCTGGTCATTGTCTAATCTTGTACCTCGAATGGTAAAAGGTGATTTTGAACCTGGTTTTTATATCAAGCATTTTATTAAAGATATGAAAATTGCACTTGATGAAGCGGAAAGAATGGGAATGGATGCTCCTGGATTAACCTTGAGCAAATCCTTATATGAGAACCTTGCAGAGGCTGGCGAGGAAAATAGCGGTACTCAGGCTTTATATAAACACTATAATAAATAAAGTGCTACCTTCTCTTTCTTTTGAATAAGCTGAAAGCGACAGCCTTTACAAAAAGGAGCGATCGTTTATGGGCGAATTCGATGACATTAACATGAAATTTCAAGAATTAGAAGATGGCCGATACATTGTCCGGATTGAAGGTTTTAAACGCGAAAAAACCATTAACCAAACAAAGCCCATTCGATGGGAGTTAAAATTAATGAATGAAAGTCCACTAATTCTGCCGGTGAAATTCAGCCATATTGAAACAAATGCCGGTTTCCAGATTCTGATGCGTGAGTTAAAAAGTTTAGGTCATTCGAAGCCGCGCTCCGCAAAGGAATTTGAAGAAGTGATGGCAGATTTACTTGGATCAATCGTTGAGGTGAGCCTTACGACAACAAATAAGGAAGAAGGTTATCGCGAAATTCGGTTTTTACGGAGATTATATTAACCAAATAAAAAGTTTTGTGGAGAATTGTTAGTAGCATGAAAATTTTTAAGAATAGGAAAGTGGCCTTCAATAGTTCAATCAATTGAAGGCCACTTTTTTGTTCAATTATTCTTAAGTAAAAAAGCTTCAATACGGTCTAAAGCCATTTTCAGAGTTTCCATTGAATACGCATATGAAATCCTAAAGTACCCTTCACCTAGTGAAGAAAAAGCATCACCGGGGACTACAGCCACTTTTTCCTGTTTCACAAGTTTGAGACAGAATTCAAGTGAAGAAGTGAAACCTTCAGGCAGCTTCACAAAGAAGTAAAAGGCACCATTTGGTTTGACTATTTCTAAATTCATTGCTTGTAAGCGGTTGTATACGTATTCTCTTCTCAGGGCATACTCGGACTTCATGGGAAGGGCATCATCCTTGCCAGCTGTTAAAGCAGCCAGAGCAGCCCTTTGAGAAATGGAAGAGGCACAGGTCACATTATATTGATGGACCTTTAGAATATGCTGAGAGATAGCTACAGGCGCAAATAGAAGGCCAATTCTCCAACCGGTCATCGAATGAGACTTGGATAAACCGTTTAAGACGATGGTTTGGTCCTTTAAATAAGTGGCAATCGATACATGTTTTTGATCAAATACGAGCTCGCTGTATATCTCATCCGCCAAAATGAAGATATCTTTGCCCCGTACGAGCTCGGCGATATCCTTTAATTCGTCAGCAGACAATGTGACTCCAGTTGGATTTGAAGGATACGGCAGAACGATGCATCGTGTATTATCAGTTATGTATTGTTCAATGATATCTGCAGTTAAACGAAATCCATTTTTGGTTGTATCCGCATAGATAGGGGCTGCTCCACACATTTTGATAATCGGTTCATAACCTGGATATACAGGGCCAGGGAGTATCACTTCATTCCCGGGGGTGAGAATAGTCCGGAATGTAACGTCGATACCCTCGCTTGCACCTGAAGTCACTATGACTTCATTCGCTGGATCATAGGTAAGCTGGTATTTATCTTTTACATATTCAGATGCGGCTTCCCTTAATTCTAAATAACCGGCATTATGAGTATAAACAGTATAATCATTATCAATAGCTTGTTTGGCCGCTTCTTTAATATGCAGCGGGGTTGGAAAATCTGGCTGTCCTATCGTTAAGGAAATGGTTCCTTCGATATCTGCGACCATATTGTAAAATTTACGGATTCCTGATATTTGAACTTCTTTTACTAGAGGGTTTACTAAATGCTCCATCTATGAATATCCTCCCTTTTCATACTTCATGAGATTATGTACTATGTTTGACGGATTCACTCTATTTTATCATTTAGTTTGGATGGGGGAGAAATACTTTTTGAGATTAATGAAATAAAGGTATAATGAGAATTAAGAAAATTTTGAGGGTTGATACATATGATAAGGACTTGCGCTATAACTTCAGATCAGGAAGTCAATTTTGATTTGCCACTAGTAGAAATGAATAATCCGGATATTGAGTGGTATTGGGTAGATTTTTCAAATCCTACAGAAAAGGAAATTGAACTTTTATCGAGTCATTTTCACTTTCATCCGCTGGCTATTGAAGACTGTCTGGATGACTTTAACCAGCGTCCAAAAATGGATTTTTATGAGGAGTACCAATTTATTGTTATACATGCTCTCAGGCAAAAGGTCTTTAGAGCTGTCGAACTTGATATGTTTGTGGGCGAAAAATGGTTAGTCACATTTCATAAGGAGGAGCTGCTGGAACTTGAGACGGTGTGGAAGGAAATCCATCAAAATAACATGCTAAAGCAGGGTCCTTTTTTTCTAATGCATAGATTGATTGATCGGATCGTCGATGAATTTTTTCCACCTGTATATAAAATGGAAAGCGAATTAAGTAGTATCGAGGATAATACCGAAAATGAAACCATTACAGACTTGATGGATCAGTTATTTGATTTACGTACGGATATGTCAAAACTTCGCCGAACTATACTACCGATGCGTGATTTACTTTACAGGATGATTTCGTCCGAGCGGCTAAATTATTTAAAAGATCAGCATCTGTATTTTAATGATGTTTACGATCACCTACTTAAATTAACGGAAATGTTGGAATCATACCGGGATTTTTCATCTGATATCCGGGATAGCTATTTGTCTGTTAACTCTAATAATATGAATTCGACGATGATGACTTTGACTGTCATTACTACCATTTTCATGCCGCTGACTTTTATAGTAGGTGTGTATGGGATGAACTTTCAATATATGCCCGAATTAAACTGGCACTATGGCTATTTCCTGGTCCTCGGAATGATGGGGGGAATTGCGCTGATGATGTTTTTATACTTTGTTAAAAAAGGTTGGCTGAATCCTAGAAAAAGATCAAGAAAGAGCTAAAAATATCCAGCCAATCAGCTTTTTCAATGAAATCTATATTAATTTGATACTTTATTTTGATATAATTTAAAAAAAGAATAAAATACCAAATTTATGAATATGAGGTGTTTGAATGGAAGTTGGGGTTGTTGAAAGGCCAGCAGTGGAAAGAGGAGAGTATGCTGGATTTTGGTCGCGCTTTGGCGCGAATATTATTGATGGTATTATAATCGGAATCCCTACCGGAATCATATCGGTTATTGTAAGTATTTTTTGGAGTGGCGCGATGATGGAATTACAGGAATCGACAATCGATCCTAATTACGAGGCATCATTGAGTGATATATTCGTTTTCATGGCAGGAGCAATTATCATTCTATTTTTATCTTTACTTATAAGCTTTCTTTATTATACTTTATTACATTCCTCGAAATGGCAAGGCGACTGTCGGAAAAATACTCCTAAATATTAAAGTGACGGATTTAAATGGAGGACGAATAGGGTTTGGTAGAGCTACAGGGCGTTATTTTGCGACGATCATATCAGGGATGATCTTTTATATCGGCTATATCATGGCAGGGTTTACATCGAAAAAACAGGCACTTCACGATATGATTGCAGGAACGGTAGTAGTCAAAAAATGATCATGGAAAAAAGGGGACTCTGATATGAGCTCCCTTTTTTTGTTTGGCTTAAATAGATAATCTCTTCTTGATTCTATTTTTCTTACCATTGCACTAAACAAAAGACGAAAGAAACCGAATTATTAGGTATGAGTTCATTTAAAATATCATCGTAGGTCTATTTGACCAAAAAAAATATTTTATTAGATAATGGATATATATGAAAAAGTAAGGGAAGGGCGAGATAAAGCAATGGAAGCAAATAAAGGGATTTTACTAGAAAGTGGAACGAATGAGCTAGAGATTGTTGAATTCGGCATAGGAAAGAATAAATTTGGCATTAATGTAATTAAGGTAAAGGAAATCATTAATCCAGTACATATCACGCTTGTTCCTCATTCACATCCAAATGTTGAAGGAATTATTGAGCTTCGCGGGGAGGTACTACCGGTTGTAAATGTAGCGGATGCCCTAGGATTTCCAGCATCGGGAACACCAGAGCAAGATAAATTCATAGTCGCTGAATTCAATCAGCAAAAAGTGGTGTTCCATGTCCATACGGTGACACAGATACACCGCATCTCTTGGACTCAAATTGAAAAGCCTTCGGATATGTATCAGGGATTGGAAAGTCAGATTATCGGTGTAATAAAATTAAACAGTGAAATGATTTTATTACTTGATTTTGAAAAAGTAGTGGTTGAAATCAATCCGGATTCAGGAATCAGCGTCCAGCAGGTCAAAAAGCTGGGTCACCGGCAAAATTCAGAAAAGAGAATACTTATTGCAGAGGATTCTCCATTACTGAGAAAGCTACTGTTTGATACATTGTCAGAAGCGGGGTTTAAACACCTAGTGTTTTATGAAAATGGGCTAGATGCATTAAATTATTTAGAGAGTTTGATCGAATCAGGAAAGCAGGTTGTTGAAGAAGTGCAATTGGTGATTACTGATATTGAGATGCCTCAAATGGACGGTCATCATCTAACTAGAAGAATCAAGGAAAATAGCGAACTTACTGTATTGCCAGTCATTATTTTCTCCTCATTGATTACGGATAGCCTGCGCCATAAAGGGCAAGTCGTCAGGGCTGATGCACAAATCAGCAAACCTGAAATTGCTGCTCTAATAGATTTGATAGACAAATTTGTTTTATAGTATTGGAAAACGGGCCGAGGGTGTATAATCTCTCGTCCCGTTTTTATTATCCAATTTTTACCCTTTAATACTTGGAACCTTTTCCTAAAAAAGAGGAGGGGAATGGATTATGAAATGGCTGCTTGACCGGGCCCCGTCCGTAAGGCCTTTTCTCAGTATTGGTAGAGTTCGGCTGCTTTTCACCTGCTTGTCCAACGTAAGTTTGTAAGATTTGCTTTGCCTTGGATAATGACAAGGAGGCTTTAGGGTTCCGTATGGATGCTGCCCTGCTGCCGAGGTGGGGTAGATTTTTCAAGTCTTCCTTAGTAGGAGGTAGGTGAAAAACATATGATCCGCATTCGACAATTACGTCGGATTGTTGTGCGGCAAAGCGAGGGTTATCAGAGAAATGAAGTCCAATCTTCTTCGCTTTTCCTTCTTGCATTAGCTTGTTTAATGCAAGCCGTTTTAAATTATATAAATTTTTAGGTTCCAATGCAGTCTTCGCATGTTTATTTACAATAAACACGGCCTGGGCAAGGGAGTTAATCGAAAACTCATCCATTTCAGAATGTCCTTTCGTGTGGTTCATTATAGAAACTCCTTTTCTTCATAAGGTGAGAAGGAAAGAAACATGCTTCCTTCAATAATTTCCTGCTTTTATAGTAATAATAAATAGAGACGGTGCCTAAGAGCCTGATTATAATATGAAATAAATGCATTTACATCTCTAGGGGATGACAATCCATTCCCAACACTTTACCATCTATGCATTTCATATTATACCACTTCAAAATATATAAGGAAGTAAAATTCTATTTCACACCAATCATTCATTAAGAATGGGGACTAGAGAAACAGGTTGTACCAACTATATGGAAAAGAAAAAAGAAGGCGTTTCATGACGCCTTCTGTGCAATCGTTAATGTGTGTATATATTAATATTTTCAGACACTCCAGCCTGTGCGCCAAATTGTTGCGGATATCCAGCCTGTGCGCCAAATTGTTGCGGATAGCCCTGAAAACCTTGATAAGCAGGATAAGGAGGATAAGCGGGCGGATAGGGAGGAGGATATGGCGGGTAAAGTGGACGGTTGTTGAATAGCAAGGGGCCTATTGCTAATCCTGCAACAAAAGCAACAGGCGCTAATAAAGGAAAGAAAGGAAAGAATCGTTCGTCATTCCAATGTTCAGGTCCATATTCATTTCCGTATTCATTCGCGTATGCATTTCGGTATTCATTCTGTAGCATTATAGTTTGTGGATAGGGGTAGTAAGGAAAATACTGTGTTTGCATAAATAGCCTCCTTTTCTCAAATTCTTTACATAGTATGGTTTTTTTTCAGAAAAGAGCCTGTATCATCTTAATCTGTTATAATGAATCTACTTGTGAGAAAAAATTTGAGGTGATTACAATGTTACGGTTTAAAAGTGTTTTGGCCGTAGGTTTTGGAGGAGCAGTCGGAGCGTTGCTGCGTTATTTAGTTATCTTGACAACTGCCCACTCCTTCTTCCCATTTGGAACCCTCTTAATTAATATAGTAGGAAGCTTTATACTTGGATTGTTAAACGGCTATTTTGCTACAAAGAAAAATTCGCTTGTTTTTTTAGCCTTGGGCAGTGGGCTATGTGGGGGATTCACCACGATGTCCACATTTTCACAGGAAATAGTGAATCTTTTGCAGATATCATTGATTTATACAGGAATGTATCTGGGAGCCACGGTTTTATTTGGTTTAATTGCAGGTTTTCTGGGACTGAGCTTTTTTGATAGACGAAGAGGTGAGACCGTTTGATTCAGGTTCTTTCAGTTTTTATTGGAGGTTTTTTGGGTGCTGCCTCGAGGTATGTATTACAAATTATTTTTAATAAGCTGTTGCCAACAGGCTCCATTCCTATTAGTATTTTACTGATTAATCTAATAGGCTCTTTTGGTTTAGGAATCATCTTTCCTAATAAAGAAGATTGGGCTTTATCGTTGCAAGCTTTTCTTACAATTGGTTTTTTAGGAGCATTTACGACATTTTCCACATTCAGTATGGAAACGCTCGAACTTATGAGAAAACACCGTTACATAGAAAGTCTTATCTATGTAACAGTGTCGGTTTTAGGTTGTATTGGTACTTTCCTATGTGGCTATTTAAGTATGATATAACTTTTTATTTTGTTTACTCCATGTCTTTCTGGTAAAAAAATCCTGGTTATTCAAATATTCTTCTAATGCTATAATTCAAAAGGATACATTAGGAATAATGAAGAGTAACCAGTTGTTTTCTTCGCACAGGTTTTGTTAATAAGTCTGGCGACTTTCCTCTGTGTACTTTTCATCTCACTATTCTGCCTGGAATTCATAAATTGTTAACTCAGGACGTGAAAGAAAACGATACGGAAGCCGAGTTGTGCCAAGCCCTCTATTAACATGTAATGTTAACGAATCAATTTCATACGTGCCTTCACGATACTTTTCTGCATATGGAGGAGTGACAAGGGCTCCTGCAAAAGGAATTTGTACTTGGCCTCCATGACTGTGACCGCTTATTTGATATTTGATGTTGTACTTACTTGATATGTCAGCAAGGTCAGGAGCATGCGAAAGCATAATGACGTACACTTCTTCTGGAATTCCTGAAAGGGCTTTTTCAAAATCTGGTTGTCCAAGCATCGCATCATCTACCCCGGCTATGTAAATTTCTTCAGCCGTTAGTAATGAAATCTTAGTAGAGGTATTTTGCAACATGGTAAAATGGGATTTCTTCATGATATCGCTGTATATCTCAGAGCCATACCCCCCATGATCATGGTTACCGTAGATGCAGAACTTTCCAAGAGGCGCTTTGAGCTGATTTAAAACAGGCGGGATTTTCTGTTGAGCATTGTATTTATTAGGCTCGTCCATTAAATCTCCGGTAAATAAAATAACATCCGGATCTAATTGGTTTATCTTATTGACAATTGCTTGTAAATCATTAAGCTGAAATTGAAAGCCTAAATGAGTGTCACTGAATTGAATCATTTTCATACCATGAAAACCTTTTGGGATAAGAGGGTGGCTGATAATGTTATGCTTGATTTCTAACCATTTTGGTTCCACATTGTGGGCATAGTACCCTCCGCCAATACTTAATCCGGTTACGGTAGCCAATGTGCGAAGGCCTTTTTTTAAGAATGTTCTTCGGGAAATGGATTCACTCAAATTAATCAACCTATCTAATTTTAAAATGTTACTTCCTCATATTAACAAACAATATACATAAAATGAAGAAAATATCTTCTATACGCATATGAAAAACATGTAAACTGGAGTTTAAGAATATCCGGTTTTAAATTGAACATCTATACGGAGGTAACATGATGATCGAACCAATGTTTATTACACTGATTATACTTCTATGCGCAATTGCGCTTTTTATACAAGGAAAATTTCGCGCGGATTTAATTGCACTTGGTGCATTAGCAATATTGGGATTACTGGGAATACTTACATTGGATGAACTTATAGCTGGGTTTGCGAATCAAGTCGTAATAATGCTTGCGGGATTATTTATCGTAGGGGCTGGTCTGTTAAATACAGGAATTGTAGAGAAAGCGGGAAATAAGCTGTTAGGCTTTTGTGGTGGAAGTGAATGGAAATCGCTGTTAATTGTCATGGTGACGGCAGGAATTTTAAGTGCGTTTTTAAGTGGCGCAGGTATTGTTTCCATTTTGCTCCCGCTCGTAATGAGTATGGCTTTACAACAAAAAACTAGCCCGACAAGGTATTTATTGCCACTTGCCTATGCATGTAGTATTGGTGGGCTGCTAACACTGACTGGAACACCCTCCAATATGATTGTAGCTGATGTATTAAAGCAAAACGGTATAGAAATTTTATCTTTCTTTGATTTTACACCTATAGGCTTAATCGCTTTTGCATCGGGTCTATTCTTTATGTTAACGCTTGGCCGTCTGTTACTTCCGGAAAAAACAATTGCAGCCAACAATAGTGTAAAAGGGTTGTCTGCAGGGGAACTTGCTGGTATGTACAAAGTGTATGACCGTTTGCACTATCTGCACATACCTGCTACTTCCGATATTGTTGGAGAAAGGTTGTCCGACCTACAGCTTCCTATTCAGTATGAATTAACTTTGATCGAAATTCAGCGGAAACCAAAAGATAAGCAATTGCCGCTGTTGCAAAAACAACTAACGATATCGGCCAGAGCGGATGAAGTACTTCATCCTGATGATATTATTCTGGTGTTTGGAGAGGAAGAATCTGTTGAGAGATTGGCGCTTAACTATGAACTAGAGTTTAAACACTTTAACACTGAACAAATAAAAAAACATTTTCTGAGCAGTAGATTTGGATTGACTGAAATTTTGATTGTTCCGAATTCGGATTATGAGAATCAGACACTAATTGACGTTCATTTTCGTGAAAAATATCAATGTAATGTATTGGCAATTAATCGGAATGGTGAATATATTCAAGCGGATGTTGGTACTGAACGGCTAAAACCTGGCGATGCAATTCTGATACATGGAGAATGGGAAAACATCGAGAGGATCTCCTCGGATTTACAGGATGTTATTGTAATAGGCAGCACCTCAGATGATGGATTAACAGTCGAATCTAAGGCTAAAGCATGGATTGCTTTATGCATTACTGCACTAATGGTCATACTTTTGTCGATAGAGTCTATTCCTGCTGTTCTATCGGTATTGACGGCTGCTTTGTTGATGGTAGTCACCGGCTGTGTCCGTTCCATGGAGGATGCCTATCAAAAGATAAATTGGGAGCCTGTACTATTAATTGCAGCTATGTTTGGAATAACAGCTGCATTGGACAATACTGGTGGCGTGAGAATGATAAGTGATTGGCTGGCAGTGCTATTCAGTAATATCGGTGCACATGGTGTATTAGCTGTTTTTTATCTCCTGACTTTAATTTTAAGCCAGTTTATCCCGTATGGAGCAGCGACAGTGATCATGGCACCTATTGCTTTAACTTCCGCGGTGAATCAAGGAATTGATCCTGTTCCTGTGTTTCTATGTCTTGCTGTTGCAGGCAGTCTGTCGTTATCCACTCCAAGGGTTGCTACGACAAATGCCCTTGTCATGACAGCAGGCGATTATAAGTATAAGGACTTTATCCTGATTGGGATTTCCATACAAGTCTTTATCGGTGTTATTATGGTCATCACGATTCCATGGTTTTTTCCGTTTTAATGCATAAGGCATTGTTCTGTAAATGGACAATGCCTTTTTTCATTGGAAATCTTTTTTTATTTGAAAACAACTAGGAGGCTGAAAATATTACTAAAATAAAAAGGAGTTATTGGGTAGGAATTAAAATTATTTATTATCAACAATAGAAACTAATGGTATAATTTTTGCATATTGGTGTTTCGTAATTAGGAGGAATACATCATGGATGCAGAAAAAATATTAAAGAATTTAGACAGGGTGACACCATTCTTTCAACCGATTTTCAGCGCAGATCAGCATCAAGTTATCGGTTATGAAATTTTAGGACGCTATGAGGAACAGTCAGAATATAAAAGTCTTGGCACGTTTTTTCACGATTCTTCTGTGCCGGAAGAGTATAGAGTGGAAGTGGATAATTACGTTCTAGAAATAGCCCTTGAAAGAATAAAGGACTATGGGGAAGACTTTCTTATCTTTATTAACAGAGATCCAAATATGCTTATGCTAGATCATGGAGAAGAGTTCATGGAGATTTTGCATCGTCATTTTCAACCGGAAGAAATGCATCGGATTGTTCTGGAATTATCAGACACCATCAGTGCGGAAAACTTTGATCCTTTACAGCATGTTCTCGCTTACTTTAAAACATATGGCATCAAAATAGCTTTCGATCATTTAGGGAAAGATACCCAGCTTGATCAAATTGCACAGATTTCTCCGAATATTTTAAAAGTTAACTTAAACCAACTCCGTATTTCAGGTGGAGATGCGTATCAGGTCATCCTTTTTTCTCTAAGCATGCTTGCTCGTAAAATCGGCGCCAATTTATTGTTTGAGAACATTGAGTCTGAGTACCAGCTCCGCTTTGCTTGGAAGAACGGAGGCCGTTATTATCAAGGTTATTTTTTGGCTAAACCGGACGGCGAGTTCATTAATAAAGATTTACTTCGTGAAAAATTCCATCAAGAATGCCAGTCCTTTATTTCATTAGAAACAAAAAAGCTGGAAGCTGTTTATCAAAAGACTTTGCAATTCAACGAAAATATGCAAACCTTTTTAAAACAGCAAAAGCGGGTTGGCTCACATGAAGAATTTCTCGGGATTTTGGCAAAAAAATTAGATTCAGTAGGATTCCGTCTTTATATTTGTGATGAAGAGGGATATCAAAAATCCCCTAATATTCTTAATAAGGATGGGCAATGGATAGTACAGCCTAATTATATGAATAAAAATTGGAGCTGGCGACCTTATTTCCTAGAAAATATCGTCAAGATGCGCAATGAAAAAAAGGAATTCTATCTGATTTATACAGTGATATTGAAACAGGAGAAACCATTCGAACCTTTTCTTATCCATTGAATAATAAGGAATACATATTCTTTGATCTATCATATAGCTATCTATACGAAAATGAAGCATTGTTATAAAAATAACTATTGTATATAATTGCTCAAAATGTGTAACGATAAGCAAAAATAATGCGCTTGGAGGAGACATATTTTGAGCACGTATATCTGGATTCTACTCATAGTCGTAATAATCATGGCGTTATATCTGCTCTTTTATACATATTCTGTAGCAAAGACACAGAAAGTAAAAGAGAGATATGATTCAAGTATCGATGAATCTGTTAAAGAACATCCTTATTTAAGGAACCCGGTTTTTGTTTCTCTCTTCATTGGAACAATTTTAATTGCCGGTTTTATTTTTTACTATGCATTTCAATAAAAGAGTGAGAAGGGGATTTCAGTACAATGAAATCTTCTTTTTTAATACAAAAAAGTAAGACATGTTTAATTAGGTTTCAGAATGCACTTTGATCTAGTATTTTTTGTTTTGGCTTTGTTCTGTTCGGGTATTGAAAAGCATAGACAATAAACATATCCATTCGAAGACAATCTATAACTAGGAGATGATAGTATGAGGAAATACTTAGTTGCGTGCATGGCGGGTGCTTTTCTTTTTTTAGGGGGTGGGTTCACAGTTTCTGCGGAGGGCTTACATAGAGAAGAAGTGCTCTCTTTTGTACAGGAGGCACTGGTGAATCAAGGATCAATCAGTGAGGAAGTACGCACGAAAAAAGCGATTAAAGAGAAATTGGATACCCATTTCTCCGAGGATTTCATCGAGAAGTTTGTCGAAGCGAATGTGGTGAAAGTTAATGGAGGGTTTACTGCATCTGGATCTGATTTTGCTCCCTATTATATTCCATTTTTTAGTTACGATGAGAATACAAAAGTCGTATATGGTAAGGGCGGTGAATTCATTTATGTTCAGGAAGAATTCCCAGTATCAGAGGATGGACCTGTTTCAACGGGTAAACATGTTGAATCTGTTACTTTGAAAAAAGTGAATAATGAATGGAAGGTAGCGGACGTGAGGTATGAAAGTGAAAATCTAAAATAAAGAGCACACCAAACAAAAGCTTCTTTTGTAGTCGCCTAAACTATTTGAAGAAGATGGGGGAATATAAAGTAGGTAAAAGTCTAAAGGAGGTTCAGGCCTTCTTTAGACTTTTTGTTGTTAAATATTCAGTTCTTTTTTGATTTCGTCAAGTTCAAAGCCGATAATAGCTTTTCCATCAATTACGACAGTTGGCGTGGAATAAGCGCCATATTTATTTGTTAGTTCTTTACGTGCATTCCCATCTGCTTTAATATCTTTTTCTTTATATTCGATATTGTTATCATCAAAGAACATTTTCATGATCTTGCAGGGAGGGCAATCCGGTTGGGTATAAAGGGTAACGTCTTTCATTTCATTCCTCCAGGTATGCTTAAAGTGAGTACTTTCTAATTATAGAGAATACCCTTCCATTTGAATAGAGATATACATTATATGTCTGCCTATTTATTCTTTTCGCGTTTTTCCAAGTAGTCAATCAAACCCATAGAACAGACCTTAAGGTCCAGGCGAATTATTTCAAAAACGGAATGATCCTTTGTGATGCCCTTTTCTCCTAAATGAGTAGCGACTGTATTGAATATATTTTTGCTGGTTGCGGCGACCTGCTCCTTAAAGCTTGTGTATTCTTTGAAGGCTGTTTCTGCTGTCTCAACAAAAATAGGCAACCAGTAATGAAGTTGCTTATAAACTTCGTTTGGATTTTCCGATACGCCGTAATGGCCAAAATATATCCGTTCAACTCCAATACTCGCATACAGGTCTGCTGCAGCAAGCATCGCTTCAGGATTAAATTGATTTGGTGATGTGGAAGGTAGATAAAATTCAATGCCATCTTCATTTAGCTCACGATAGTAAATACCTACTGTATCACCGGAAAACATACCTTTTGAAACAGAATCGAATATGCTGAAGTGGTGATTGGCATGCCCTGGAGTGTCATAAAAGGTCAATGTAGACGAGTCGCTCGTTTGAAGAGATTCCCTATCTTGTTTAATAATCATTTTATCGTGCGGTATAGGCAAAATCGGGTCAAAAAGTTTGTTGAATTCTTCACCATAGACTGCTTTAGCTCCAGCAATTAATCTTGTCGGGTCTTCTAGATGTCGTGCTCCTTTTGGATGAACAATTACTTTGGCATTCGGGCAATGCTGTAAAAAAAGTCCAGCTCCCCCTGCATGGTCCAAGTGAATATGGGTAAGAATGATATATGTAATATCCTCGGGGGTGATTCCCAGGTCATCAAGTCCCTTTAATAAATGGGGGATAGATGGGCTGGCGGACGTTTCAACTAAAGTTATGTCCTTATCGGCAATTACATATGTACCTGTCCGATTCTTTCTATTCAAATCAAAACCATCGATTAAATAAATCCGATAACCAAGTTCACTAAAGTTTTGCAATAGAATCTACCTCCAGGAAATTTTTTATGTACAAAATCCAATCCTTATTTTATTCTGTTAATAGTGTCATGTAAAGAATGAAGTTTTAAATTATTCTGAATTTATTTCAGCGTGGCTACTGGATAGAAAAGTATGGTATAGTGAAACCTATCGAAAAGGTTTTATTCAGAAAGGAGAGTGAGTATGTCTCAATTACAGGGCATTCTTACCAGATTAAAAAGTCTTCAAGAGCAAGCAAAGGAATCTGAATCTGCTCAGCGTTTTTTTGAAATAGATGGCGTGAAAAAATGCCAGGTTACATATTTCAGCAAAACAGAAATGTTCGAGCTTGAAGTATACAGTGATAAAGGGAAATCATCCAAATATCAGTTCGATAATATTGATATGATTACCATTGAAATCTTTGATCTTCTTCAATCTTAAAAAGATTACGAAAAAAGCCGCATTCCTTTTGGGAATACGGCTTTTTATTATTGAAAAATCAACTCACTTTTTACTTCGTGTATGAAGAAGGGATTTTTACGACACCTTAATAATTGGAGGGATGTAAATGAAAAACCCTATGGTAATATGCCCTGCTTGCGGTGAGGAAAGGGAAATGGCAGATGTATTGACGGCACAGTCCAACCAAAATGTAATATATCAATGCCCGGAATGCGGGTTTAAACAGGTTAACATTAAAACTAGTAAAGGCTAAGTATTTCTTTAGAGAATCCTCAGTTTGGGATTTTATAGGTATTGGAATGAGTCTTTTCTGCTTACATATGTTAAACTAGAAAAAGAGCTGTATATAAAAACATATGGTAAGGGGTTTTAACATGATCGGTACTCATGATGGGGATTTATTGGAATCCAGCGTGAAAGACTTAATGATTTCTTCTGAACGCGTGGCCCACGTGCAGGTAACCAATAATTTAGAACATGCACTATTGGTATTAACAAAGAGCGGTTATACGGCCATTCCTGTGTTAGATCCGATGTATAAACTGCATGGCTTAATTAGCACACCAGTCATTCTTGACTCGATTTTGGGACTGGAACGAATTGAATTTGATAATCTAGAGAATAAAAAAGTTTCCGAAATTATGAATATAGACATACCTCGCCTGCATATTGAAGATACCTTGACTAAAGGTGTAGAATTGTTAATTGACCATCCGTTTGTCTGTGTAGAGAATGATGAACACCTTTTTGAAGGAATCCTAACGAGAAGAGCTATCTTGAAAAAAGTATTTAAACAAAATACATTACCTGAATAAATATGTCAACGCTAAACAGTACAGTTTACCTAAAACTCGCCAATTGGCGAGTTTTCTTGTTTTTACATATTCTATATAGAGGGCGGTAAACCCTAGAGCTATTACATATTTAGGAAAGGATGCGAAAATTGGTACAATCAGTAAATACTTCGGAAGTACAGAATAAAAAATTGAAACGTCCATTCATCCTAGCTGCTGCCATCATGATGGCTATGTTTATGAATGCAATTGAAGGAACTATCGTTTCGACGGCAATGCCGGCTATTGTCAGTGATTTGGGTGGTTTTTCTCTATATAGCTGGGTGTTTTCTGGATATTTGCTAATGAACGCCGTGACAGTCTTAATTTATGGAAAGCTATCCGATATTCTTGGAAGGAAACCTGTTTTATTATTTGGAATTATTGTCTTCTTAATTGGTTCCATTCTCTGCGGTTTCTCCAATTCGATGACGGAGCTCATTATTTATCGCTTTGTACAGGGTTTTGGGGCGGGGGCAGTAGCACCTGTTGCTTCAACAATTGTGGGGGATATTTATAAAAATGAAGAGAGGGCCCGTGTTCAAGGGTATTTATCAAGTGTATGGGGCATTTCAGCGGTAATCGGACCGGCACTGGGGGGCTTGATTGTTGAATCACTTACATGGAAGCTTGTATTCTGGGTCAACATTCCTCTTGGCTTACTTTCTTTTGTAGGGATTTGGTTCTTCCTTCATGAAAATATCGAAAAGAAAAAACGTGATATTGATTACTTGGGTGCAACGCTATTGACGTTATCGATATCCACCCTTATGGTGGTTCTCGTACAAGGAGGCGTAAAGTGGTCTTGGGCTTCCACACCGGTTGTCTCCCTTGTAATAGTGGCTGTTATAGCCTTTGTCTTGTTTATTGTACAAGAAAAGAGGGCATCCGAACCAATGATGCCATTTGAAATCTGGCAGGAGCGCTCCATCTTAATCGCAAATCTTGTTTCCTTGACAACTGGGGTGATGATGATTGGATTAACGAGTTTTCTTCCGACATTTGTTCAGGGAGTGATGGAACGTTCTCCAACAGTAGCAGGTTTTACACTAACCGCCATGTCAATTGGCTGGCCGATTGCATCTATGGTTTCAGGTAGACTGTTGTTGAAAATAGGTTTTAAAACAACTTCGCTTCTTGGAGGGTGTTCGCTAATTCTCGGAAGTTCGATTTTAGTATTGATGAAGCCTGAGGCAGGGCCGCTTATCGCTGCGATGGGATCCTTCTTTGTTGGTGTGGGGATGGGCTTGACCTCGACTTCCTTCATTGTTGTTATTCAGAAAACGGTCAGTTGGGAACGTAGAGGGATTGCGACTGCTTCGAATATGTTCATGCGTAATTTAGGAAATACGGTTGGAGCTGCTTTGCTAGGGGGAATTATGAATACAAGGCTTCAAGCATATTTAAACGAGCATGCACCAGTCAATTCGGGAGTGACAATTGACACCGCAAATAAGCTATTGAACAGTAAAGAAAGGGCTTTGCTTCCTGAAAATGTTGTGAAGGTTTTACAGGAAGGACTTACATTGTCGCTACACACGATTTATCTCATTGTCCTAGTCTTTTCTGTAATTAGCTTCATATTACTGACGAGACTACGCAAGAAACAGTAGACCTGTGGCAGTCTAACTAAAGAGGCTGCCATGTGTTAAGAAATGAAATTCATAATCAAAGCAACTGTCAAATCAAAAGAAGTGAAGGCATACCAGTTAATCCGCCGCTTCCGGCCAATGTGCCTATAAAGGATGCTGTAAAACTGATAATCAGCAATAAAATGATCGTCATGGGTACCACTCCGTTTCTTTTCTCTTGTATTATAAGCGGACTTTGTTGATAATTAAATTTAAATAAATTTAATCAACAAGATAAGAATTAATTATCAAGAGGCTGGTGTGTATGTCATTTTCAGAATTTCATTTATTATCCGTACTTGCTCAGGAAATGAATATGAGAAAAGCAGCTGAACGGTTATTTGTTTCCCAACCTGCTTTATCTCAGCGTTTACAAACGATTGAAAAGGAATGGGGCTCAAAGCTGTTTCTCCGTTCGCAAAAAGGTCTTTCGTTGACACCTGCTGGAGAAGCAGTTATTCGTTTGGCCAATGAAGTTTTAGAAAAAGAAGAAAAGGTTAGAGAAAGTATCCAGGCGATGGATCATGAAGTATATGGTACTTTGAAAATTGCCTGTGCCTCAATAGTAGGACAGAATTGGCTGCCTCAAGTTTTGAAAAAGTTTGTCCAAAAATATCCGTATGCCAAAATCTCTTTAATCACGGGCTGGAGCAGTGAGATTTTAAAGTCCTTGTATGAAGGCCAAGTACATATTGGTATCATTAGGGGAGCACCAGATTGGAAAGGGGTAAAACAGCATTTATTTACGGATATGCTTTATTTGGTCGACACTGAAATGAAGGAACTGAACCAAGTATTCGAAACAGACCGGCCATTCATTCAGTTTAAAAGCGATTCAAACTATTATCAGGAAATTCAGGACTGGTGGCACCGGCAATTTAAAACGACCCCAAAAAACACCATCGTGGTCGATCAAATCGAAACATGCAAACAAATGGTGTTTAATGGGATAGGATATGCTATTCTCCCAGCAATCACTTTACATGATAAAGATACAAATATATTCAAAATCCCCCTTTTAGATGGGCATAATCATTCAATTGAACGAGATACATGGCTTTGTGGCTATGATTCTGCTTTTCAGCTTAAGCAGGTCCAAGCATTCACAGAAGTAGTGAAAGAGCATATTAGGGACCAAGGAATGTTATAGTTCATTTGCCGAAAATGTCAATGGGGTAGAATAATATATATCAATGACATTCAACTTGTCTTGCCGTCAGTTGTCTGGTAAATTAAAGACGAGTAATGATACATATTTAGGAGGTTTTTCGAGAATGAATAAAATGGATGCAAACGAAATTATTTCTTTTATCTCAAATAGTAAAAAATCAACACCTGTAAAGGTATATATCAAAGGTGAATTAGAAGGCATAGATTTTGGTCAAGCTTCTAAAACTTTCATTACAGGTAATACCGGAGTTGTATTCGGTGAGTGGTCTGAAGTTGAAGTGGCTATTGAGACAGCTGGAACAAAAATTGAGGATTATGTAGTTGAAAACGACCGTCGTAATTCCGCTATTCCTTTATTGGACTTAAAAGGCATCAAAGCTCGTATCGAGCCTGGCGCAATTATCCGTGACCAAGTGTCAATCGGAGATAACGCAGTGATCATGATGGGCGCATCGATCAATATTGGATCTGTTATTGGTGAAGGCACAATGATTGACATGAACGCAATACTTGGTGGACGCGCAACAGTGGGTAAAAACTGTCACGTAGGTGCAGGCGCTGTTTTAGCAGGTGTTATTGAGCCTCCTTCCGCGCAACCTGTTATATTAGAAGACGATGTATTAATCGGAGCTAATGCAGTTGTTCTTGAAGGTGTAAAAATCGGTCAAGGTTCAGTTGTAGCGGCAGGCGCAATTGTAACGAAAGACGTTCCTCCATACTCGGTGGCTGCTGGTATTCCAGCAAAAGTGATTAAACAAATTGACGAAAAAACTAAATCTAAAACTGAAATCATGCAAGAACTTCGTCAACTTTAATTTCTAAAGTAAATAGGTGTCAAGAGCGTGGATAACTATATCCACGCTTTCTGTATAGGGAGGGAATAAGATGGAAACAAGTCCGTTTGCCGCCATCCGGCGTGATTTGCATAAAATACCGGAGATAGGTTTTCAAGAATTTAAAACGCAGCAATATCTACTGAATTACATAACGAAATTGGCGTTAGAGCGAATGGAAATAGAGACTTGGCGAACAGGGATATTTGTGAAAATAAAGGGACGGAACCCCCGAAAAATAATTGGCTATCGTGCGGATATAGACGGTCTACCGATTAAAGAGGAAACTGGATTACCTTTTACTTCTAATCATGAGGATTATATGCATGCTTGTGGCCATGATTTTCATATGAGCATAGGTCTAGGAGTTTTGACATATTTTGTGGAAAACCCGATTGATGATGACTTACTATTTATTTTTCAGCCGGCGGAAGAGGGGCCTGGTGGAGCTGAACCAATGCTGAAATCCGAAACGATGAAAAAATGGAAACCGGATATGATTCTTGCTTTGCATATAGCTCCAGAGTATCCGGTTGGAACGATTGCCGTTAAAGAAGGTCTTTTATTTGCCAACACATCTGAATTATTTATTGACCTGAAAGGGAAAGGTGGGCATGCAGCTTACCCTCATCATACAAATGACATGGTCATCGCTGCCTGCTCACTTGTCGGGCAACTACAAACTATCGTTTCCCGCAATGTGAATCCGCTTGATTCAGCTGTCATAACTGTTGGAAAGATTACCGGAGGCACCGTCCAAAATATCATTGCAGAGACAGCGCGCTTAGAAGGGACAATACGCACGCTTAATCCTGAATCAATGGTAAAGGTTAAGTCACGGATTAAAGCACTTGTAGATGGTATTCAAGCGGGTTTTGAATGCGTGGCAGAGATTGACTATGGCGCGATGTACCATCAGGTATATAATGAGGAGCAGTTGACACAGGAATTTATGGAATATACGGAGCAGTCATCAGAGGTCTATTTATATCGCTGTACCGAAGCGATGACTGGTGAAGATTTTGGATACATGCTAAAGGAAATTCCAGGTTTCATGTTCTGGCTAGGGGTTTCATCCGAATACGGTTTACACCACGCTAAGTTAACTCCGGATGAAAAAGCAATTGAACTTGCCATCAATCATTTAACAAATTATTTAACGTTTAAAGGCAATAAAGCTTAATTGCTTTTCCGTACTAGGATAGGAAGTGTGCTTTAAGGAGCGAGACGCTGTATATCCTAATAGAATGAAAGATGTTGGAGGGCTTACTGTGAAAAAGGAATTTGCAGTGATTGGACTTGGTCGTTTTGGCGGCAGTATAGTCAGGACGCTAGCTGAAGAAGGTTTAGGAGTTCTGGCTATCGATGCAAATGAAGATCGTGTCAATGAATTTGCTAGAATTGCTTCACATAGCGTAGTAGGGGATACGACTGATGAAAGTGTCCTCAGAAATATTGGAATTCGTAATTTTGATCACGTCATTGTAGCGATCGGTGAAAATATTCAGGCGAGCATCTTGACGACGCTTATGCTTAAAGAGTTGGGTGTCAGCAATGTTACGGTAAAGGCGCAGAATGATTATCATGAGAAGGTACTACGTAAAATCGGTGCTGACTTTGTTGTGCACCCGGAGCGAGATATGGGGAGAAGGATTGCCCATAATATCGGGTCTAATAATATTCTCGACTATTTGGAGCTTTCTGATGAACACTCCATTGTTGAAATTGTAGCAAGCCAAAAGATGAATGGGAATTCAATATTTGATCTTGATATCCGTGCTCACTACGGGCTAAATATTGTCGCTATTAAAAGAGGAAATGAAATCAATGTCTCTCCACAAGCAAACGATTTAATTCATAAAGGCGATATATTGATAGTTATTGGAGCAGATTCCGACATCAATCGTTTTGAGAAAAAGATTGTAGAATGAAATTGAGACCTCTTCCATATCGAACAGGCTCACTTCTTTAGGAAGCTTTTAACCTATAGTGTACGTAGAATGTAAGGAAATAGTATTAAACTAAAAAAAGCCCCAGCCAGTGTAATGGCTGGAGGCTTTTTTTAGTTTATTGAACCTCCATGATGATCGGTAGGATCATCGGACGGCGTTTTGTTTTTTCATATAAGAATGGAGACAATGTATCTGTAATTTCATTTTTAATTTCGGACCATTGAGTAGTTTTGCGATCCATTACTTTATTCAGGTGCTTAGTGATTAAGGATTGAGCATCGCTAATAAGGTCTCCAGATTCTCTCATATAGACAAATCCACGTGAGATGATGTCCGGACCGGATGCAATTTTGAATTCCTTCATATTAATGCTGACAACGACAACGACAAGACCTTCTTCAGAAAGAATCCGACGGTCGCGTAAAACGATGTTTCCGATATCGCCGATGCCGCTTCCATCAATATAAACAGAACCTGAAGGGATTTTCCCAGCGATTTGTGCTGTGTTTTCACTTAACGAAAGCACTTCACCATTATCCATGATAAAGCAATTTTCTTCAGGAACCCCGCAATCAACTGCATGTCGGGCATGAAGTTTCTGCATCCGATATTCACCATGAATTGGCATGAAGAATTTTGGCTTAATTAAACGAAGCATAAGTTTTTGTTCTTGTTGGCCGCCATGCCCGGATGTATGAATATCATTCAATGGACCTGAAATGACGTCTGCGCCTGCACGATATAATTGATTAATTGTTCTAGAAACACTGATTGTGTTACCTGGAATAGGTGAAGAAGAAAACACAACTGTATCACCAGGTATAATTTGGATTTGACGGTGAGTACCGTTCGCAATCCGCGAAAGGGCTGCCATTGGTTCACCTTGGCTACCTGTACAAAGGATGGTTACTTTGTTAGCAGGCATCCGATTTAATTGCTGCACATCAATAAATGTATCTTTAGGAGCTACAATATAACCAAGGTCTTGACCAATAGCAATAGCTGAATCCATGCTACGGCCGAAAACAGCAATTTTACGGCCATTTGCTACAGCTGCTTCTACTACTTGTTGAAGACGATGGATGTTTGATGCAAATGTTGCAAATATAATCCGTCCGTCCACTTTACGGAAAATGTCTTGAATGGTATCGCCAACGCGGCTTTCAGACATCGTGAAGTTCTGTACTTCACTATTCGTACTGTCTGAAAGTAAGCACAATACTCCTTCTTTACCGATTTCCGCCATCTTAGTTAAGTTTGCAGGTTCGCCTACAGGTGTAAAGTCGAATTTAAAATCACCAGTATGAACAATTTGTCCAGGCGGTGTTTTTACAACGATTCCATAAGAATCCGGGATGCTGTGAGTTGTGCGGAAGAAAGAGACGGAAGTTTTCCGAAATTTAATCACTTCATCTTCACTGATTTCGATCATGGTTGTCTGACGTAAAAGACCGTGTTCTTCCAATTTATTACGAAGTAATCCAAGTGCTAGCTTACCGCCATATACAGGGACATTCACTTTTCTTAATAAATAAGGAATCCCGCCAATGTGGTCTTCATGGCCATGAGTGATGAAGACACCTTTAATTTTATCTACATTTTTCTCTAAATAACTGTAGTCAGGAATCACATAGTCAATTCCGAGAAGTTCGTCTTCCGGAAATTTAATTCCAGCATCAATAACGATGATTTCGTCTTGAAATTGAACAGCATATGTGTTCTTACCGATTTCGCCTAAACCGCCCAAGGCGAATACAGCTGTTTGATCATTTTTTACAAATTTCATAAATTATAGCTCCAATACTTTATAATCTTCATTTTGTTTTTCATATTCTAAATATGCTCCAGTTACTGCTGTTACGAATTCTACGTTATAAGGTTCTTTTTTTAATTTTAAACGAACGTCACGAACGGATTCACCTTCGACAAACATTGTTTTAGTATTCTCCCTGATGGGAACCTCTGCTATGGTTACTTGATAGTATACCTTAAATACCATTTTAATCTCTCCTCACTTGTTTGCATTGCTTTTTTCATTATATATAAAAACAACAATTTTTTCATGTTTTTCAACATCATGTAAAAATAAACCCAGCTCCGCCATAAAAACGGAAGGGGTTTTAGTTAACTGATTATACCAATGTCTTAAAAGTATATAAAAAATAGTCAGCCGAATCAGGTATTCAATTCATCGCGGCCTTCTCTATTCTTTTATCCTATCCGTTTTTACTATGTGTAAAACTTAAATCGATAAAGAAAAGTTTTTGGTCAACTTTTTTAGGGTGGAAATCAGTTTGACTGCGTTTATTCTATTGTGTTACGAAGTCTTTTTTCGCAACCGATTTCTTGCTTTAAGTGTCTAACCCTTAGTACAGCGTTCCATTAAGAGACAACGCTTCATATTCCGAATGCAATATGTACTTACTTGAAATTTTCAAAGCCAAGATAGAAGAAGGCTTAACAAGAACTTTACAACAAGGAAGAAGCCCTCCGCAAGTTTTTGAAGGGCTGTACGAAAAAAACTCGCATTTGGATGACGGCCAAGGCACAATAGGTACGGCAGTTCATGCGATTGATTTTTTTCTTAAAAGATCATTCCACTGTTTTACAAGCTTTTTACGAAGCTTTTTTAACATGGCGATCACACTCCCTTAATTATTATTGTATAGGATTATTCAATAAAGTAAATATGTCTTTACAAGTACTTGGCCCATTTTTGTAAAAAAAGGCGTAATACTCAGTAGATAACTAGGCTTTTAGAGGTAATATAGAAAAGGTGCAGATTTGGGAGGAGAGAGTAGGAAGAATAAGTTGAGCTTTAATGAATTTTATTTACAGTAGTATATGCTCATTTGTAAATAAAAAACGTAGCAATAAATGTTAATTGACAGGTGTGGGTTACTTGACTTATCTTTATGACAATTATTAAATGGGTACATATTAAAAAAGGAAAACTGAATGAATTGGAAGTGAAGAGTTAGTGAAAATCGTATTCTTTGATATTGATGGAACATTGCTAGATCATGAAAAAAAGTTACCTGCCTCAACGAAAAAAGCTATTAAGCAATTACAAGACAATGGGGTTTTTGTTGCGATTGCTACAGGTAGGGCTCCGTTCATGTTTGAATCTTTAAGGGAAGAGCTTGGCATCGATACATTCGTAAGTTTTAATGGACAATATGTTGTTTTTGAAGGTGAAGTCATTTACAAAAATCCTTTAAGTTTGTCTGAAATAAAAAGGCTTCACGAACATTCTGAAAAAAATAATATACCAATTGTATTTATGAATGAAGAGACAATGAAATCTAGTGTACCGCATCATAGCAGAATTGAGGAGGCATTAAGCAGTCTGAAGTTTCCACATCCAGAACTTCATGCCGATTTTTACGAAGATCATGACATATACCAAGCGTTATTATTTTGCTCTGAGGATGAAGAAGGGAAATTTGTTGGTCAGTATGATAAATTTCATTTTATTAGATGGCATACGTATTCGACGGATGTACTTCCATTCGGTGGGTCAAAGGCAGAAGGTATAAAGATATTAATGGAAAAAGTCGGATTTGGCCTTGAGGATGTTTATGCATTCGGGGATGGGTTAAATGATATAGAGATGTTAAAAGTAGCGGGATATGGCGTGGCAATGGGGAATGCCAGTCAGCTTTTGAAGCAGGAGGCCGACTTTGTAACGAAGGATGTCGATAATGATGGTATACTTTACGGATTAAAAGAACTTGATCTGATCTAGAACTAAAAACTCCCGTCAACTGATGGGAGTTTTTTATCACTTAGTTAGCTCATCTTTCTACCGCAACGGAATTTTCTGGAATGGTAAAGGGATCTTTTGGATTAATATGATCATAAAACAAGATTCCGTTCAGATGGTCGATTTCATGTTGAAAGCAAATGGCTGGGGTCCCTTTTAAGCGGAGCTGAACCAGTGTTCCATCCAGAGTCGTACCTGATACCATTATTCGAGCATAACGTGATACATAACCAGAGATTGGACGATTAACTGAAAGACAACCTTCACCTGTCGTTAAGTAGGCTTTCTCCACTGAATGGCTAATGAGTTTAGGATTGAAAAGAGCGTAGCTATACAGTTCACCATTTTTATCTTTTAAATGAACGGCAATCATCCGTTTTGAAACATTTACCTGTGGTGCGGCCAAGCCTATCCCAGCTCTTAAACCATATTGAGCTGAAATTTCAGGATTCTGGCTATTTTGGACATATTCCATCAAGCTGGTTAAAAGTTGCTTATCTTCATCAGAAGCCGGCAGTGGTACTTCCAACGCGACTTTTCTTAATATTGGATCGTCTTCGTTAACAAAATCATCCATAGTAAGCATAATCTTTCACCCCATTAAAAATTTATAATATATGTATAGGGTTATTTTAACAAAAAAAATACGAAAAGTTAATGGACTGTATACTTAGGCTTTTGGATTGATAAAAGAGAACATGATAGGGATAGGATCAATACTCAAATCCCTATCCCTATCATGATTGTATAAACCGATTGTGATCTTTTTTTAAAAATCATTCATTTTTTTGTGAAATCAGGGTAAATAGATAACATATTCGGGTAAAGGTAGTAGTAATTATCTGTTTAGCAGAAGCAGGCGCCGACAATGATAAGCAGGATGAAAAGGACGATGATTAGAGCAAAGCCGGATCCAAAGCCGCCTCCACATCCCCCTCCACCTCCCCCATAACCATAGCTGGGTGCGACGGAAACCGGATAACAACAATCCTGGGTGTAACCTCCATACATAATTTTATACCTCCGTTTTTATATTGTTAAAGTATTGACCACTCTAAGTTGAAACGGTCTCTACAGCCTATGCAATACGGTTTAAAGGGTGTAGGCTAAAGCCTAGTAATGGAAAATTCCTGCTTAGAATATGATTAGTACAAGAGTCTGCAATCATCTAAAACAGATGAGTAGAAAAATATCCTACTTCAAAGAACTATCAGGAGGAGCTGTCGATGTTGAAACGTTTTCGTCTATATTTTGTTTTACTTCTTTCCTTAACAATTATGACCGGTTGTTTTAGTAGTTCACCGGAAGAAAAAATCCATAAAATTCTTGAAAAAACTACGGAGAAGGAAAGTGATTTTACCGAGCATCAAGAGCCACTTAATAAATTGGAGAATAAAGAAAAAGAGCAATATGATAAAATTATTAAACTTGGAATGAATGAATATGAACAAATCGTTGAACTTTCAGATGAAGCAACTAAGAATATTGATGAACGCGAGGCTATTATTGAAAAAGAACATAACAGTATGCAGGCCTCAAAAAAACAATTTAATAAGATAGAAGAACAAATTGGGAAAATAGAAGATAAGAAGGTAAAAAAAGAAGCCACTGAAATGAATAAGATAATGAGTGAACGATATAGCACGTACGATACCCTATATGAAGCTTATCAGCAAAGCTTAGAGTATGATCGTGAATTGTATGAACTATTTAAAAAAGAAGATTTGAAAATGGATGAGTTACAAGGCCAAATCAAGAAAATCAATACCTCATATACAAAAGTGTTGAAAACGAATAGCCAATTTAATGAATTAACTGAAAAATCTAATCAGAAAAAAGAAAGTTTTTACAACAGTTCAGGAATAGAAATGGCAGATTCAACCAAAAAATAATTATTTAATGGGCTGTGGGTAATACCCATAGCCTATTTTTTATGCATTCATTAGTTTATTAACTAAAAAATTCTAGAATAATTTTTTTATTCAATATATAAAAGAACTCCTAAATATAAAAAATGAAGAAACTGTACTAAAAAAATTCTAAAATAGAAAATCTAACAGCAGAATGAAATGAAAGCGTTTAAAAATTTTCTCGAAATATTATTTTAAAGTCTCAAATGCCTTTAGTTAAAGCAATTTGGGAATCGATTGGATAGTCAATAGAAGTGTAATATTATACTTCAGTACCTATAAATTAAAAAAAGGAAGAAAATTTATAGTACAGTTACAAAATCAAAACTAACACAGTGATGAAGATTTGGCGTTGGAAATTCTATTGAATCTTAAAAATAAGGAAATACAAGTGATTGACTTGACGTGAATGCATCTTGTAAACTAAATTTATAAAAGTTCTTGTATCATTTTTCTTGATTTTTTTTATGGTACAGAATAAGATTGAGACATATTAACCATATCCACGTTTGAGGGATTAGGCTTAAGGGAAAAATAAAAGAATGCATTGTTGAAGAAACTATAAAGCAAAATATTTTTGCTTATAGAATAATAATAGCAAACCTTTTTAATGAAAGGATGAGGTGCCAAATGGCTCAAAAAACTAAACAAGCTAAATTTAATGTTCAGAATCAGCTTAAGAAAGTGGAAGAACAATTTGAAACTTTTCAAATTATAAATGAAGAAGGAGAAGTCGTTAACGAAGCGGCAATGCCTGATTTAACTGATGAACAACTACAAGAATTAATGCGCCGCATGGTTTATACGCGTATCTTGGATCAACGTTCAATTTCATTGAACCGTCAAGGGAGATTAGGGTTCTATGCACCGACTGCCGGTCAAGAAGCCTCGCAAATCGCTTCCCAGTATGCATTGGAGAAAGAAGATTTCATTCTTCCAGGTTATCGTGATGTGCCGCAAATTGTTTGGCATGGTCTGCCGCTTTGGCAAGCATTCTTATTCTCAAGGGGACATTTTAAAGGGAATCAAATCCCGGAAGATGTTAATGTAATTTCACCGCAAATTATTATCGGTGCTCAGTATATTCAGGCTGCAGGTGTAGCTTTAGGTATGAAAAAACGCGGTAAAAAAGCAGTAGCAATCACATATACGGGTGACGGTGGTACATCACAAGGGGACTTCTACGAAGGAATCAACTTTGCAGGTGCATTTAAAGCACCAGCTATTTTCATCGTACAAAATAACCGTTTTGCAATCTCAACACCTGTTGAATTGCAATCAGCATCGAAAACATTAGCCCAAAAGGGTGTGGCTGCAGGTATTCCTGGCATCCAAGTTGATGGTATGGATGCGTTGGCCGTTTATACAGCAGTTAAAGAAGCTCGTGAACGTGCAATTAATGGTGAGGGCCCTACATTGATTGAAACATTAACTTACCGTTATGGACCACATACGATGGCTGGAGATGACCCGACACGCTACCGTACTTCTGATATGGATAATGAGTGGGAATTGAAAGATCCATTGGTTCGTTTCCGCAAGTTCTTGGAAAACAAAAAACTCTGGAATGAAGAATTAGAGAACGAAACAATAGAAAAAGCAAAAGACGATATTAAAGAAGCAATCAAAATGGCAGATGCAGAACCTAAGCAAAAGGTGACAGACCTTATTGAAAACATGTATGAAGAAATGCCTTATAACTTAAAAGAACAATATGAAATTTATAAAGAGAAGGAGTCGAAGTAAGCCATGGCTCAATTGACGATGATTCAAGCAATTACAGAAGCATTACGTACAGAACTTAAAAATGACGAGAATGTACTCGTTTTTGGAGAAGATGTTGGTCTTAATGGTGGAGTTTTCCGTGCAACGGAAAATCTTCAAAAAGAATTCGGCGAAGATCGTGTATTCGATACTCCTCTTGCTGAATCTGGAATCGGTGGATTAGCGGTCGGTCTTTCTTTACAAGGTTTCCGTCCTGTTCCTGAAATTCAATTCTTCGGTTTTATATATGAAGTAATGGATTCCGTAAGCGGTCAGCTTGCTCGTATGCGCTACCGTTCAGGCGGACGTTACAGTGCGCCGGTTACAATTCGCTCACCTTTCGGAGGTGGAGTGCATACTCCGGAAATGCATGCTGATAGCTTAGAAGGTTTAATGGCTCAGCAACCAGGGTTAAAGGTAGTTATCCCTTCCACTCCTTACGATGCTAAAGGCTTATTGATTTCAGCGATTCGTGATAATGACCCTGTCATTTTCCTTGAGCACATGAAATTGTACCGCTCTTTCCGTCAGGAAGTTCCTGAGGAAGAATATACAATTCCATTAGGAAAAGCAGATGTAAAAAGAGAAGGAACGGATTTGTCCATTATTACGTATGGTGCGATGGTACAGGAATCAATCAAGGCAGCTGAAGAATTGGCTAAGGAAGGTCATTCGGTTGAAGTTGTTGACTTAAGAACTGTATCTCCATTGGATATTGATACAATCATTGCATCAGTGGAAAAAACTGGACGCGCTATCGTTGTTCAAGAAGCACAAAAGCAAGCTGGCATAGCAGCGAATGTTGTCGCGGAAATTAACGAACGTGCTATTTTAAGCTTGGATGCACCAGTACTACGAGTGGCTGCTGCTGATACAGTATTCCCGTTTTCTCAAGCTGAAACAGTATGGCTCCCTAATTATAAAGACATTATTGAAACGGCGACTAAAGTCTTGAAGTTTTAACTATCTTGAGTAATCGGAATGGTAGTAACTGCTTGAGGAAGTAATTCGCATTAGAAGAATTACAAGATAAAGGACTTTATTCAAAGCACTAAGTATGATTTAATATAGGAGGTTGAACTCAGTGGCATTCCAATTTAGACTCCCTGATATCGGAGAAGGTATACACGAAGGTGAAATAGTGAAATGGTTTGTTAAACCAGGAGATAAGATCCAAGAAGATGACGTGCTTTGCGAGGTTCAAAACGATAAAGCCGTTGTTGAAATTCCATCACCAGTGGAAGGTACCGTGGAAGAAATCCTTGTTCAAGAAGGAACGGTTGCCGTTGTCGGTGATGTACTTGTAACATTCGATGCTCCAGGTTATGAAGATCTTCAGTTTAAAGGGGATCATGGAGAAGAAGCGAAGGCAGAAGGTGAGAAGAATACGGAGGCCCAGGTTCAAGCTACGGCTGAAGCTGGACAGGAAGTCAAGAAAGAGGCTGCTCCGGTTCAAGAAAATAGTGCAGAAACGGGCGCGGGATCACAACCACAGGTTGAGGCGGATCCTTCACGACGTATTATCGCCATGCCTTCTGTTAGGAAATATGCACGCGAACAAGGGGTAAATATTCGTGAGATTTCTGGTTCTGGGGATAATGGCCGCATCATGAAAGAAGATATCGATGCTTTCAAAAACGGCAAAACGGCTCCACAGCAACCAGCAGCTCAAAGTGAAGCTTCACAACAAAACGATACGGAAACAACCGAAAAACAAAAAGTTTCAATTCCAGAAGGGCAATATCCTGAAACTCGCGAGAAAATGAGCGGTATGAGAAAAGCGATCGCCAAAGCAATGGTTAAATCCAAACAGACAGCTCCACATGTAACATTAATGGATGAAGTCGATGTGACGCTACTAGTTGCTCATCGTAAGAAATTCAAGGAAATTGCTGCAGAAAAAGGAATTAAGCTTACATTCCTACCTTATGTTGTTAAAGCGTTAACAAGTGCATTGCGTGAATTCCCTATGCTTAACACATCGTTTGATGATGAGGCAAGTGAAATTATCCATAAACACTATTACAATATCGGAATTGCGGCAGACACAGACAAAGGACTGCTCGTTCCAGTTGTAAAAGATGCAGATCGTAAATCAACTTTTGCTATTTCACAAGAAATTAATGAATTAGCTACGAAAGCTCGTGACGGAAAATTGGCTCCTAACGAAATGAAAGGTGCTTCATGTTCCATCACGAATATCGGTTCCGCAGGCGGTCAGTGGTTCACACCTGTAATCAATCATCCAGAAGTTGCCATTCTAGGGATTGGACGCATTGCCGAAAAAGCAATTGTACGCGACGGGGAAATTATCGCCGCTCCAGTTCTGGCATTATCACTGAGTTTTGATCACCGCATGATTGACGGGGCTACTGCTCAGCATGCATTGAATCACATCAAAAAGTTATTGAACGACCCAGAATTATTGCTAATGGAGGCGTAAACAATGGTAGTAGGAGATTTTCCAATCGAAACAGATACTTTAGTGATCGGTTCAGGCCCAGGGGGATATGTTGCGGCAATTCGCGCAGCACAGCTTGGACAGAAAGTAACGGTCGTTGAAAAAGGAACAATTGGCGGAGTTTGTTTGAATGTAGGCTGTATCCCATCAAAAGCTTTAATTTCAGCGGGACACCGTTTCCATGAGGCTCAACATTCAGAAGACATGGGTATCTTTGCAGAAAAAGTTACTGTTGATTTTTCTAAAGTACAAGCTTGGAAAGGTACTGTTGTAAAAAAATTAACTGGCGGCGTAAGCAGCCTGTTAAAAGGTAATAACGTTGAGGTTGTAACAGGCGAAGCTTATTTCGTTGATGAAAACAGCATCCGTGTTATGAATGATGACTCAGCTCAAACATATACATTTAAAAACGCAATCATCGCTACTGGTTCATCACCAATCGAGATTCCGTCCTTTAAATATACGAAACGTGTACTTAATTCTACTGGAGCTCTTGCTTTGGAAGAAGTTCCAAGTTCTATCGTAGTAATCGGTGGAGGTTACATTGGTACAGAGCTTGGCGGCGCATTCGCCAGCTTTGGAACTAAAGTGACTATACTTGAAGGTACGGAAGAGATTCTTTCTGCAGGCTTTGAAAAACAAATGGCAGCACTTGTTAAACGTAACCTTAAAAACAAAGGTGCTGAAATTGTTACTAAAGCAAATGCTAAAGGTGTGGAAGAAACTGAAACAGGCGTTACCGTTACTTATGAAGTAAAAGGCGAAGAGAAAAAAGTCGAAGCCGATTACGTTTTAGTAACAGTAGGTCGTCGTCCGAACACTTCAGAAATTGGTCTTGAACAAGTCGGAATCAAAATGACTGACCGTGGTTTAATCGAAACTGATAAACAATGCCGTACAAGCGTGAAAAACATTTACGCAATCGGTGATATCGTTTCTGGACCACAATTGGCTCATAAAGCTTCTTATGAAGGTAAAATTGCAGCTGAAGCCATTGCAGGACATTCATCAGAAATCGACTATCTTGCTATTCCGGCTGTTGTATTCTCTGAACCAGAACTTGCTTCTGTCGGATATAATGAAAAAGAAGCGAAGGAAGCTGGAATCGAAGCGCTTGCTTCTAAGTTCCCATTCGCTGCAAATGGACGTGCTCTTTCATTGAACAATACGGACGGATTTGTGAAGCTAATCACTCGCAAAGAAGACGGATTGGTTATTGGAGCCCAAATCGCAGGACCAAATGCTTCTGATATGATTGCAGAACTTGGTTTAGCTATCGAAGCAGGAATGACTGCTGAAGATATCGCGATGACAATCCATGCACATCCAACTTTAGGAGAAATCACTATGGAAGCTGCTGAAGTAGCCCTAGGAACTCCAATTCATATTATTAAATAATTGATACCAAAAAAAGCGTGTCGCCATTTGCAGTGCGCTTTTTTGGTTTTTATAAATAAAAAATAAATTAAAACTGGTACAAATTTAATGTCTTCTCCCAAATTAGGATATTTTCTTTACTCAATTTAAATGAAAAGTGCAAAATGCGCATAAGCTATACAAAGGTCTTCATACTTTTTTTCTATAAAAGGTTTAAATTGAGTAAAAGAGGAAAAAAATAGAAAGAGCGATGTACTGAAGAATAAGGATGCCGATTAAACAAAGTGGCTGATTATTCAATTTAAATGGGGTGGATCACTTGAAAAATTATCTGGTAATCCTCTTTCAACTAATCGTTTGGAGCGGATATACATTGGTTGAATGGCTTTCTGTTAATGATCGTTTTGTTTTTAAGGTATTTATGTTTCTGGTTTTTTCTTATTTGGCCATTTACATTGGTAAAATGATTTTAAAATCCAACAAGCGGACAATGCTTGTTACCATAATCAGTTTACTATGTTACGGTGTAATGCAAATTCTTTTGGAAACGTTAGTACCCATTTATTGAATTTTGAATCTTTACAATGACACATGAAAAACACGGAGGAAACATGATCACCAAAGTAGTAGTTATGTTTGTATTTGCTTCACTTTTATTAATTGGTTGTAATAATTCAGTTTCCAATCAAACTGAAAAAAAAGAACCAAAAAGTGTGGAAACAACTACCACTATCCAAGATGAAACCAAACAAGAGCAAGATATGAAAGAAGAAGCTTCAAAAACAATTAGGAATTCAGAGAAAGAAAATTTTCAGGCCGAGTACCGGTTGAACAAAGATAATTGGTCATTTGAACCAATTCAGGATGCAGAACCTAAGGTTGTCTTGTTGACGTTCGATGATGCACCTGATAAGTACTCGTTAGAAATTGCAAAAACACTTCAAAAACTTCAAGTGCCGGCGATATTTTTTGTAAATGGACATTTTCTTGAAAGTGATGAAAAGAAATCGATGTTAAAAGAAATTCATGATATGGGCTTTTCCATCGGTAATCATACTTATTCTCATGTCAATTTGAAAGAGCTGACAGAAGAAGAGCAAAAGCGGGAAATAGTAAAATTGAATAATTTGGTGGAAGGCATTATCGGGGAACGCCCTAAGTATTTTAGGGCGCCTTTTGGATCTAATACCGATTTTTCCAAAAAAGTTGCTGCAAATGAAAAAATGCTGGTCATGAATTGGACATATGGATATGATTGGGAAAAGGAATATCAAGATAAAAAAGCATTGAAAGAGATCATGTTGAACAATCCTTATTTATCCAATGGAGCCAGTTTACTGATGCACGACCGAAAATGGACGAGAGAAGCGATAGAGGATATTGTGAAAGATTTTCATAAGAAAGGATATAAGATTCTTGACCCAAAATTAATTGAAACGCCTGAATGATTTGAAGTTACGGCCACTATCAGTTTTTTATTTTCTTGGATAGTAATACATCACTCGCTTGTTAAAGAGATGGAGCTGTGCTCGTAACTTCTTTGCAAGGAATTTGCATAATTCATTAGCTTTCCCTTTATCACCGAATGTTGCCGTTTCTGGGAGGGTGAATTGGATATAAGATTGAATTCGCTCTAGTCCATCTTCGTCCTGTACGATTTCTTGGTCGACTCCGATTAGTATCATGTGATATCTGTCCACATTGGATTGGAGATAAATTACTTTATCTTTCATCTTTTCAGGCTCTTTCATTTCATAAGGAAAGGCCTTCTTATCATAATCCCAATTGAGTTGTTTTCCCGTTTTAGCGGTGATCATTTGGTAATATGTGAGTAATTCCTTCACGTCTTCAATGGTTACGGCTTCTTTCACAGACTCAGGAACGAGCTTGATATAGGCATTTTCAACCATTTGAATCCCCCTTAGCTCTATAGATTTTAATTGTATTTTAACATTTTATGGTTGTTTTATATACTTATCTATATGTAAATTTAAAGGTAAAATTCCTTTTTCACTCTGCTAGGTTAGTTTGTTAATGTTTTTAAAAATTGTTAAAGTGTGTTGGCTTCCAGTTTTTATTTCGATGTAAAATTTATACAGATGATAGTTAATAAGAGGTGGGAATCATGAATATATTATGAATATACAATTTGATGAAGATATTAATGTTTTACAAAAAAGGGGCTGTATCACTTAATTTAAAGCGATACAGCTCCTTTACTATGTTAAAGGGGTGTAGGGGATGATGCTTACCGGTAAAGTTTTAACAATAAGTCAATCAAAAAATCATTTTTAATAAAGAGATGGTCACCCTTTCTCCCAATATCCCCTTATTTTTGATGAAGGAGAAACTGTGATTTCAGGGGAACTTTCATGGTCAACCTCTTGCATTTGCAATGGATTTTTTTAAGATGGGTGTTGCAGAAATTGCTAGTATATCAGAACGGAGGATTGAACGACTCGTAAATCCACAGCTGAATGATCTGCCGCCTTTTTTGAGCGCAAGACCTGGGCTACAGTAAGGTGCAATGATTATGCAATATTGTGCGGCATCGCTCATATAGGAAAATAAGGCGCTGGCCCATCCAGCAAGTGTAAGACTCCATTCCATCTTCAGCTAATCAAGAGGACATGTGAGCATGGGTACGATTGCAGCAAGACACGCATACCAGATCATTCAAAATATACATGGCATGTAGTTGGCGATTGAATGTATTACAGCGATGCAGGGGGGCGAATACCGGGGAATCGAACGAATGGCTCCGAGAACCCTTCGTTTCTTTGAAAAGGCCAGGGAGATTGTACCGAGTATTACAAAGGACCGTATGTTTTCCACTGATATTGAGGCATGTGCGTCCTGGTTGAAGACTTACGATTTTGATGAACTAATGCAAGTGTAAGCATGAATTTATATATAGGGTGAAAAAGGTCACAAATGGACAAAGAAGAATTATTTACAGGGGTTTATAAAACAGACAATAACAATCACTGGAGAACTCGTAACTGACATTCTGCCGCCTATGATTATGAGGAGGTTAATTTCAGGGTGTTGACAGATTCAACATCTACTCAGGATACTTTGTATGGATAAATACCATGTTTAGGTTAGACCGTAGAACAAGCTAAACGACTTCGAATAGCCTAACCTTTAACCAGCTACTTTAATATGGAGAATGGAAGAGTCGTTGGATTCGCTTCGTGATAAAATGTATCAGCCTACTGTGAAGCTTTGAGTCTCTGTCCTTCTAACCATTTTAAGGGGGCTTCAATCCAGAGAGAAATAAATCAAAGGCATTGAATGAAATGAATTTAAGGGAATTTTATATATGTTATACTTAATAGCTTGAAATTATAAATGTGTTATATTATAATTCATATAAAGCGGTTACATTTAATGATTAATGCATACAATATAGAGGAAGGGGTTGTAAAAATGGGAACTATCGTATGTCAAACTTGCAATAGCACGATTGAACATTTTGAAGATGAAAAAGTAAGTGTACTTTATACACACAATCACAACTGCCACAGCTGTGATACGGCTGCCTCTGAAAAATAATAAAAAAGATAATCTCAGATATTAATAGAATTCGAGGGTGTTTCAGGAGCTGTAACCTGGGGCACCCTTTTTTTGCTTGTACAGTAGGAACTCAGAATTTGGCAAATCCCTTTCTGAACTTTATCTGTGTAAAGCACGGGCAACTGGAATGGGGTGGGCCTTTGGAGTCGCATAAAAAAACCAGAGCAGTTTGTTTATGCTCTGGTTTTTGATATTCAATCAGTTTTTAATAATTCGTAAATATTTAATTTCTGGATCCTCTGGACCTTGAACTGGTAGACCAACCTCGATATTTTTCTGAATGTATGTGATATTATCTTCTGTTATCAGTTCACCAGGTATAAAAATTGGAATCCCTGGCGGATAGACCATGATGAATTCAGCACTGATTTTGCCAACAGATTCCTCGATAGGAACCACTTCAGTTTCTGCGTAAAATGCATCTCTCGGTGATAAAGCAAGAGGTGGTGTATCGGGAAGCAGGACTTCGATTTTTTCATGATCAGCAGCCATTTCTTTAAACTCATCCGATAAGTCTTTAAGGGCAGCGATTAACAAATCTGCTTCTGTTTTAGAGTCCCCTGGTGTGATTAGGCAAAGGATGTTATACAAATCAGAAAGTTCTACTTCAATATTATGTTTTTCTCGAAGCCATTTCTCAACGTCGTATCCGGTTATATTCAATTCTTTAATGGAGATGATTAGTTTTGTCGGATCATAACTATAGGTTGCCTTACTACCTAAAATTTCGCTTCCAACACAGTATAAATAAGGAATCTCATTAATAGCTGTCCGGATATACTCTGCAAGCTTGATAGCACCATCTATCATTTCTCTGCCAACGGTCGCAAGTTGTCTTCTTGCGGTATCGAGAGATGCAAGAAGAATATAGGAAGTTGAGGTAGTAGTGAGCATACTCAAAATTGCCTGGACCCGATTGGCAGAAATTAAACCATTCTTAACATTTAAAATGGAACTTCCTGTTAGTGATCCACCCAGTTTATGAACACTCGTAGCGGCCATATCAGCTCCAGCTTGCATAGCGGACATAGGCAAGTCTTCGTGGAAGTGAATATGAACACCATGGGCTTCATCAACCAGTACAGGTATTTGGTAGGAATGAGCAACTTCTACAATTTTCTGCAAATCAGCAGAAATGCCGAAATAGGTCGGATTGATTACGAGTAAGCCTTTTGCATCGCTGTGTTCCTTTAATGTTTTTTCAACAGCATCAATGGTAATTCCATGTGAGATTCCCAAGTCTTTGTCAATTTCAGGATTGATGAAAATAGGAACCGCTCCTGAAAATACAATAGCAGACATAACAGATTTATGTACGTTCCTCGGGACGATGATTTTATCCCCAGGACCGCAGACTGCCATGACCATCGTCATGATTGCACCGCTTGTTCCCTGAACGGAAAAGAATGTATGGTCGGCCCCAAATGCTTCTGCAGCAAGGTCCTGGGCTCTTTTAATGATTCCCTTTGGCTGGTGGAGATCATCGAGTGGTGCGATATTGATTAAATCTATAGATAGTGCATTTTCTCCAATAAAATCACGAAAATCAGCGTCCATTCCTTTTCCTTTTTTATGACCTGGAATATGAAATTGAACGGGATTTTTTTTGGCATGCTGTAATAAGGCAGTATATAATGGTGTTTCATTCTGTGACAATTCTTTGTGGCCCCTTTTCAATATAATAGGTACGAAATATCCAGGGAAATATACTCCCTTTCTATTTACAGTCGTATGTTTCTCCTATTTGGAGTAACCTTAAAAAACGGTTAGTAAGCTCTTGTGGATAGACATAAAACAAATGAATTATAGCACGTCTTACATATAAATGCCTAGCGTGAGTTTAATGTAAAAAATAACAGCTTGAGTTCTATTGTACATACCTTGTAATAGCAGGAAGGAATATTTACCAGTTCAAGAGTTTTTCTTTTAAATCAAAAACAATTTGAACTATGAGTTTTAAAATTGAATGAAAAAACAATATTTGCCATAATAAAGGTGTAATAGAGAGTGTTCATTAATAAAACTCACTCAGAAGTAAAAGGGGGATGAAGATTTTGAATTGGAAAACTCGTGTGACTGATTTGTTAGGGATTCAATACCCGATTGTGCAAGGAGGATTGGCGCATTTAGCTTATGCAGAACTAGCTGCGGCTGTTTCGAATGCAGGGGGCCTAGGGCAGGTAACAGCGATGTCGTTGGATAACCCTGATCAATTGGTAGAGGAAATACGAAAAACAAAATCATTGACGGACAAACCGTTTGGCGTTAATTTTGCAATTGGTCAGCACGGAAGACCATATGAACATATGCTTGAAGCAGCACTAAAAGAGGAGATTGCCGTTGTTTCTGTAACTGGTGGGAATCCAGCGCCATTTATCGATTATGTTAAGGATACTCCGGTGAAAAAACTTGTGCTAGTTGCGGCAAGAAGGCAGGCAATCAAGGCTGAGCAGCTGGGTGCAGACGCAGTGATGGTAGTTGGTCAGGAGGGCGGAGGACATTTAGGACGCGATGATATCGGAACCTCTGTATTAATTCCTCAAGTGGTAGACTCCGTGAAAATTCCAGTCATCGCCTCAGGTGGTTTCGGTGATGGGCGCGGGTTGATGGCGGCGTTGGCACTTGGAGCCGAAGGGATTGAAATGGGCACCAGGTTCATTGCAGTAAAAGAATGTGTTCATGCCCATGAATTATACAAAAATGCCTTGGTTTCCGGTACAGAAAATGATACCGTTGTCATTAAGCGGTCTATTGGTGCACCAGCCCGTGTTATTGCAAATGGTTGGACTGATAAAATTCTTGAAATAGAAAAGGAAGACGGCGGATATGAGCAACTGCAGAATTACATAAGTGGAAAAGCAAACCAGCGTTATATCCATGATGGAGTTGAAGGTGAAGGATATGCTTGGGCTGGACAAGTAATGGGTCTGATTCATGATGTACCAACGACGGCTGAGCTATTCAGTCGGATTATCAGCCAAGCAGAGGCAATTCGCTCAAAATGGGCAGACTGATAATAGTCTCCCAAGCAACAGGAATAACTATCTAGAAGGAGCGTGTAAGCATGGATTATCAATATCCAATGGATCTTGATTGGTCAACGGAAGAAATCGTCGATGTTATTAAATTTTTTGAAGCAGTCGAAAAGGCATATGAAAGTAAAATACAAAAAGAAGCTTTTATGAAAGCATATCGAAGGTTTAAGGAAATAGTCCCCGGCAAAGCGGATGAAAAAAAATATACGGATGAGTTTGAGTCTGTCAGCGACTATTCCGCATATCTTGTTATTAAGAAAGCAAAAGAAATCGAAGACGATGACTGGATACGAATGAAATAATAAAAATATTATTTTTAGAAAACTCCATTGACTTCATGAATAGATTGTTTTAACATAATAATCAAGAAATGATAAAGGCAATGACGAAGAAGAGTACCTTAATGCTGTTCTGCAGAGAGCCAGTGGTTGCTGAAAACTGGTGAACAAATTTAAGCGAATGGACTTCCGAGCCCCAAACCGAAACGGATTGACGGAGTAGGCTTTGGCGATTATCTCATCGTTAATGGAGATAGGCATATAATATTTATAATGCCGTAAAGTGAGCTTATTAAGCTAATTAAGGTGGTACCACGGGTTCCTCGTCCTTTGGATGAGGGCCCTTTTTGTGTTTTTTTAAAATGGATAATTAAATCTATGATTAAGAGTAGTAATCTTTTTAGAGTCGTCACAGAGAGCCGGAACAGGTGGAAACCGGTACGATATAAGAAGGTGAATGGACTTATGAGTGGTTTCTTGAAATAAGTAGGGAAACTCGGCTTCCACCGTTAATGGGTTTGGCAAGAAATGTATAATTTCTTGCTTGAGAGGGGAAAATAATATGTTTTTCCAACTTGAGGTGGCACCGCGGTATACCGTCCTCTGCAGACACATAATTTGTGTTTGCAGGGGGCTTTTTTTATGCATTTACAATTATTGTGAAGATGAACTGGAGAAAGATTTTAGAGAAAAAATATAAACACAACTCCGAATATGTTTGCCTAAAGGTATAGCAATCGGAAGTTTTCATTATTGGATTGAAAATTAGGAGGTAATATTAGATGAATCATTTGGATGAAAAAAAGATACTCCGTTTCAAAATGGAAACGATTGAAGGGGATATTCATACACCGATTGCCATTTTTCAAAAATTGGATGAAGAAAAGAAGTTTTTATTGGAAAGTTCGAATTCACATCATGATAATGGTCGCTACTCCTATCTAGGATCAAACCCATATTTGGAGGTGACGTCATTAGGTAATCAAGTATATGTGAAGGATTCTAATACAGGTGAGAAACTCGTAAGGAACATCAATATCATTGAATTTCTGAAAAATCAATTGTTGGTAGAAATAGAAGATTCCCCAGTTCATCTTCCGCCATTTAATGGTGGGGCAATCGGGTATATGGGCTATGATATTATTCGTCTTTATGAAAACATCGGTCCGGTGCCACCTGATTCTCTTCAAATGCCGGATGCTCATTTCCTTTTCTTTAAGGAACTGTATATATTTGATCATGTACTTCAAAAGATTCATCTTTTGACTGCGGAAGAGGATAGCGAAGTAAGCCTAATGGGAATGAAGGAGAAAATCAATCGGCCTAGTAAACCCTCAAAGGAAATATCGTCAGAATCTTTAGAATTTAATTCTAATTTCAGCCAGGATGAATTCGAGAAAATGGTACTTGAAGTAAAGGAAGCGATTGTGGCAGGTGAAGTTTTCCAAGTCGTCTTGTCACAAAGGTTTCAGGCCGACTTTGATGGAGAGCCTTTCGATGCTTACCGCCGTCTCCGCTTAGCCAACCCATCTCCCTATATGTTTTATATCGAATTTGGTGACTATACTATTATAGGTTCCTCCCCTGAAAGTTTGATCAGTGTTTCAGCAGGAATGGTTCATGTTAACCCCATTGCCGGTACACGACCAAGAGGGAAGACGGATGAAGAAGATAAAGGCATGGAAAAAAGCCTGCTGATGGATGAAAAAGAACTCGCTGAACATAGAATGCTTGTTGATCTCGGAAGAAATGATCTTGGGAGGGTTTGTGAAATAGGCTCAATCCACCTTACCGAGGAAATGGAAATTCAAAGATATCAACATGTCATGCATATTGCCTCAAAGATTAGCGGAGAACTTAAGGAAGGATTCACGAGTTTAGATGCATTAACGGTATGTCTTCCTGCAGGTACTGTCTCAGGAGCCCCTAAAATTAGGGCAATGGAGTTGATTAACGAACTTGAAAATTGTAAACGCGGGATCTATTCAGGGGCAATAGGATTTATCGGTTTTGGTGGAGATCTAGATATGGCTCTTGCAATCCGGACGATGATCATAAAAGATGGCAGTGCGTATGTACAGGCCGGAGCAGGAATTGTATATGATTCAGATCCAAAAACAGAATATGAGGAAACACAAAATAAAGCACGAGCGCTCATGGAGGTTAACACAAAATGATTTTATTAATTGATAACTATGACTCGTTTACTTATAACCTTTATCAATATTTAGGGGAAGTAGAAAAAGAAATCATCGTGAAAAGAAATGACGAAATCACCATTGCTGAAATTGAGGAAATGAATCCTAAGGCAATCGTTATTTCACCAGGGCCAGGCCGTCCAGAAGATGCTGGAATTAGCATGGAAATCATACGTTCTTTTTATAAGAAGCTTCCGCTTTTAGGTATTTGCCTTGGTCATCAGGCTATTGGTGCAACCTTTGGGGCAAATGTGATTGGGGCCAAATATATCATGCACGGCAAAACATCGGTTATCGAACATGACGGAACAGGGGTATTTGTCAATCAGAATCCACAATTTCCAGTGATGCGTTACCATTCCTTAGTAGTTGAAAGGGAAAGCTTACCTAATGAATTAACTGTTACGGCGAGCGCAGTGGATGATGGAGAAATCATGGCTTTAAAACATCAAGATTATCCGCTTTACGGTTTACAATTCCACCCTGAATCTATTGGAACGAAAATCGGTAAGGAACTATTACATGAATTTTATAAGATTGCCGAGACATATCAATTAGAGAAGAAAGAATCCATTTTATAATCACAAAAAACAATTGGGGGAGTTAGTAGTGAAGGAGTATTTAGAAAAGTTAGCAGAGCGTCAAACATTGACGGAAGATGAGATGAGTATAGCAGCCCAAGCGTTATTTTCTACAGATATTACGGAAAGCGAGATGGCGGCTTTCATTATTGCTCTAAAAGCAAAAGGTGAAACGGCAGGTGAAATTGCAAGCCTTGTCCGAGTCATGAGAAAAGAAGCAAGAAGTGTGAAAACAAACTGCCTTAATGTGATGGATAATTGCGGAACTGGTGGAGATGGCTCACAAAGCTTCAATATTAGTACCGCTTCAGCCTTCGTGCTGGCTGGTGCAGGTGTTAAGGTTGCCAAACATGGAAACCGCAGCATTTCAAGTAAAACAGGAAGTGCAGATGTTTTGGAAGAGCTCGGTGTTAATTTGTTCTTAGAACCAGAAATGATGAAAGAACTGTTAGAGGAAAATGGAATCACTTTCTTATTTGCCCCTTCTGTACACCCTAATATTGCCCGAATCATGAAAGTGAGAAAAGAATTGAAAATCCCGACAATATTTAATCTGATAGGACCATTAACGAATCCCGTTCAGCTCGATACACAATTATTAGGTATTAACCGCCGTGATATGCTCGAGCTATTTGCAGAAGTACTTCATAAATTAGGCAGAACACGTGCGGTTGTCATCAATGGTGCAGGTTTTATGGATGAAGCCAGCCTACAGGGAGAAAATTCACTCGTGCTTCTGGAGCAAGGGGATATTATCCCTTTTACACTCCATCCTGAGGAAGTGGATTTGCCGATTTACGGAAATGACGCAATCCGTGGCGGTGATGCAAAAGAAAATGCTGATATTATGCTCCGTCTCTTAAAAGGAGAAAAAGGTGCATATCGTGACACCGTTTTATTGAATGCAGGTTTGGGTTTATACGCCCATGGAACGGCAGCGACGATCAAAAAAGGAATTACCTTGGCGGAAGAAAGTCTGGACAGCGGATCGGCTCTTAAAAAATTAGAAAATCTAATTGCCTATGGCAACAGAAATAAGGTGGTAATGTAAATGGATAATATTTTAACGAAAATTATTGAACAGAAAAAAGTAGAAGTAGCACAGTTAAAAGAAATGGGTTTAGATGATGGGGAAATGATCAATACAGTCAGACCTTCTCTTGTAGAAAAATTGAAAACGGCGAAATCAATCGCGGTTATCGCGGAAATTAAACGAGCATCCCCATCAAAAGGAGACATTAAAATGAATGTCGATCCAATCGAGCAGGCTCTTTCTTACGAAAAAGGTGGAGCCGCAGCCATATCGATATTGACGGATGAGGTCTTCTTTAAAGGGTCAATTGCCGATTTAAAAAACGTGAGCCAGGCTATACAAATTCCAAGGTTATGTAAAGATTTCATCATTGATGAAATTCAAATCGACCGTGCCTATCAAGCTGGTGCGACTATCATTCTATTAATTGTGGCAGCTCTTTCAAAAGAACGCCTTCATGATTTATATCAATATGCAAAACATAAAGGGCTTGATGTATTAACAGAAGTCCATGATGAAGCCGAGTTAAAGCAAGCACTTGAGCTTAATGCAGAGCTGATAGGTATTAACAATCGAAATTTAAAAACATTCGAAGTGGATTTGGCGGTTACGGAACGACTTGCGAAGCTACTTGATCCAAAACGTCACATCATTATCAGCGAAAGTGGAATCAAGACAAAAGAAGACGTACAGCGTGTGAGGGAAGCAGGGGCGAGGGGCATTTTAGTTGGAGAAACATTAATGATATCTCCTAACCTTCCAAATACGATGGCAGAACTGCAAATGAGTTTATAAGGAGATTAATATGTTTGTAAAAATTTGTGGGATAAAGACATTAGCAGCGGCTCAGACAGCTGTAACATTCGGTGCAGACTTTATTGGGTTCATTTTTGCAGAAAGTAGCCGGAAAGTTCATCCCGAAATAGTATGTGAAATAGCAGGGAATCTCCCTGCACACGTAAAAAAAGTCGGAGTGTTTGCTAATCAAACCGAACAAGAAGTGATACGAAGTGCTGAAATTGCCGGATTGGATTATATTCAGCTACATGGTAACGAGTCTGCCAGTTTTGCTGAGAGAATGCCTCTCCCGGTTATTAAGGCCTTTGCCATCCAGTCAGAGAAAGATCTTGAAAGCCTTCACGATTATCCGGCTGATTTTCTACTAGTAGATCTTCCTAAAGGAAATTCTGGTAAGGGAATGACTTTGGATTGGGATATGCTTCGTAAAGCGGGCTTACCAAAGGAGAAAATTTTTCTAGCTGGAGGATTGACTTCAGAAAATGTCGGAAAAGCGATTACTGCCGTATCACCATTCGCAGTTGACGTAGCGAGTGGTGTCGAAACAAATGGATTAAAGGATGCTGCAAAAATAAAAGCTTTTATTACTAAGGCGAAAAATACAGCCGGAAAAGAGGAATAAATAGATGAGTACTTATACACAGCCCGACCAAACTGGTCATTTTGGAGCATATGGTGGCCGTTTCGTTCCGGAAACCTTAATGGCGGCAATAACAGAGCTTGAAGAAGTATATGAACAATCAAAAAAAGATCCAGAATTCCAAAAGCAACTGAATTACTACCTTACTCAATATATTGGCCGTGAAACGCCCCTTTATTTTTCAGAAAATTTAACGAAACTTGCTGGTGGTGCCGATATTTATCTGAAGCGTGAGGACCTAAATCATACGGGTGCCCATAAAATCAATAATACGATTGGTCAGGCTTTGTTAACACAGAAAATGGGCAAGAAAAAAGTCATTGCCGAAACAGGTGCAGGACAGCATGGAGTGGCAACGGCGACAGTTTGTGCTTTGCTGAAGTTAGAGTGCATCATTTTTATGGGAGAGGAAGATATCAGGAGACAGAAATTAAATGTTTTCCGGATGGAACTTCTGGGTGCCAAGGTTATATCTGTATCACAAGGAAGCGGGACACTAAAGGATGCAGTCAATGAGGCGTTACGGTACTGGGTAGCTAATGTGGAAGACACTCATTATATTATGGGGTCAGTCCTTGGGCCGCATCCATTCCCTGTTATTGTACGCGATTTTCAAAGCGTGATTGGCAAGGAAACGAAGCGTCAGTATTCCGAAGTGGTACATGCCCTTCCTGATGCCATAGTCGCTTGCATAGGCGGTGGCAGCAATGCAATGGGTATGTTTTATCCATTCATTGAGGATGAAACGGTTAAATTATATGGAGTAGAAGCAGCAGGTCATGGTCTTGATACACCGTTACATGCTTCAAGCTTAACAAAAGGAAAGCCAGGGGTGCTTCATGGGGCATTCATGTATGTATTGCAGAACGAAGATGGCCAGATTCAGGAGGCACATTCGATTTCAGCAGGGTTAGATTATCCGGGGGTTGGACCGGAACACAGTTTTCTAAAAGATACAAATCGTGTGACATATACTTCAGTTACCGATCAAGAAGCCCTAGAAGCTCTCGTTTTGCTTTCAAAGGAAGAAGGGATCATACCTGCATTGGAAAGTTCACATGCCATCTCCTACGGTTTAAAACTTGCCAAAGAAATGGAGAAAGGGACAGGCTTGGTAATTTGCTTATCTGGCCGTGGCGATAAGGATGTTGAAACGGTCCAATCTATATTAGGGGGTAGCGAACATGAATAAATTAACAAAAGCGCTGCAGGAATGTGAATCTAGGGGAGAAAAAGCATTTATTCCTTACATTATGGCAGGAGATGGCGGTCTTGAACGGCTAAAGAGCCAACTTATATTCCTTGAAAAAAGCGGGGCAACAGCTGTCGAATTAGGTATCCCATTCTCTGACCCTGTTGCTGATGGACCGGTTATCCAACAGGCGGGAATCCGTTCTTTGGAGAATGGTACAACTTTAAAAGATATCCTAAAAAAAGTGACTGAAATCAAAGGGGATGTAAACATTCCAATCATTTTAATGGGGTATGCAAATTCTATTATGGCATATGGCCTTAAAGAATTCACAGAAGATTGTCTTCAGGCAGGAATCGCCGGATGTATCATCCCTGATTTGCCAATTGAAGAAGAAGCTGTCTTTTCAACTATAAAAACTGCAGGGATTGTACTGATCCGTCTCGTGACGCTCACGTCTTCTAGAGAACGGATTACTCAGATTACGGCAGGGGCAGAGGGTTTTATCTATGCTGTGACTGTAAAGGGCATTACGGGGACCCGTGATGCCTTTGGAGGAGAACTCGGAGGCTATTTAAAACAGGTAAAAGACCTAAGCCCTGTTCCTGTTCTTGCCGGATTTGGCATCTCTACTCCAGATCATGTCCGCAATACGGTGCAATCCTGCGATGGTGTCATCGTCGGAAGCAAGATAATCGAATGCTTTGAAGCGGGTAAAGAAAATCAAATAAGTGAATTGATACAAGCAAGTAAAGAATTGGTGCAAAAATAAGAAAAGGAGAGCCTTTAATGGCTCTCCCTTTTCTTTATTTATATTAAAGTATGAATGCTCTATTCATCTATTAATTCCAATGCAATACGTGGAATATGTGTTTATTTTAATTTATATAAGGGTAAAAGATGCTCAAAAGCATCATTAATGGTTTTAATGAAATCATCATCATTTAATTGAATGGCTTCTTCGCGAGAAATTCTTATCCCGCAAAGAATTTCAGCTTTCTTTACTGTCTGCAAACGATTAAACATTGAATTCAAATCATCAACCGAAAGGCCATCATGAGGGATTACTTCAGGTTTCGTATGATCCATCGACCAAACATAATGTGAGGGAATATTTTTTATGAATTGCTTCGCATTTTGCTCTAGATGCCTCCCGATTTCAACTTTATTAGGAGCTTCATAAATGACTGCGAACCAAATGAACATATGTGTTTCCCACAAACCAATTTGGAAATGTGGCATCATTTTATAACCTCGGCTGTTGGCAGCAAAGGCAACCCAAGTGTCGTTAGGAGGGTTTACTTTCCTTCTAGCATGCTTAGCAACATGAGGGAACATCTCTTCGCCGGTCATCACAGATAATTGTTGTGAAAAGTGCTCACCAAGTGCTTGTAGCTTGGGTTGGATCTGCTCTTTTAAGGCATCCATTCGCGGTTCCAATCCATCAATTTTAAAAACATTAAAATCATCAGCTGAAAAACTTGCTATATTCATTATCATCTCTCCTACCGTAATATCTGCACATATTGTAGCATAAGTAAAAGTAATAATTGAAAAATAACGATTTAGTTCATTATCGAAAAATTCCTTTAAGTTAAAAGAACAAATTAGTTGCTATTTGTGGTAGGAAGACATATGATAAAATAAAAATAAATTCAGAAAATTAAGTTAATTGACGAAGGGAGAATGTTAATTATGAAACAAGTCATGAACCAAGCATTAAAAGCTAAAGAAGTTGAAAGACATAGAGCTGCAGTGTTAAGAATGGAAATGGACTATGAATTAGCAACCCTTTTTGAAGCAATTAGTGAAGAGAATGATCAAAAGAGGTCACAATGCAAGCAAAGGCTTGAGCGTATCCGGTTAGAATTGCTAAAACTTAAAGCCTTGTAAAATGATAAAGCTGCAGAGATCGTGAAGGAGAATTAATGAACGAAATGAATCAAATTCAATACAAGAAATTCTATTATAGATGATGAACGGACACTTATTTTATAAAAAATAATGTGTCCGTTTTTCGTTAAATGAACAAAATAGTAGTAAAAGCTGGTCTTTGATTTTTAAAATGGACTACTTTCCTGTTAATTAGGAAAAAAATTATCAAAAGTATACAAAAAATGCATGAGGATAATTAGCTTATAAGCTTAAATGGAGTGAAGAATCGTGAATTAAATAACCCTTATTATTCAAAGGTATTTTAAAAATTGGTAAATTTATGATGTTAAAAACTTGAAGACTTGATATATTTGCTTTAATCTTTAGTAGAGCATGTTAGTGTAGTTTCTGATTACAAAGGACGGGGATATAATAATGGCATCGGTTAAGGAAATGGATTCATATGCGAAATTATGGATGAAAGAAGCAGGGTCGAAGCTGAGAGCGTCCTTTGAAACCAAGCTGAATATTGAAATTAAAACGAATCCTAATGATTTGGTTACCAATATGGATAAGGCAATAGAAACGTTTTTTTGCGATAAAATTACCGAAACTTTTCCCGAACATCGTATATTTGGGGAAGAGGGAATAGGTAATGAGATAAAAGATTTAAAAGGAACGGTGTGGATTCTTGATCCAATTGATGGAACATTGAACTTTATTCATCAACAGCGGAATTTTGCGATTTCTCTTGGGATTTATGAGGATGGTATCGGGAAAATAGGTATGGTTTATGATGTCGTAAATGATGAACTGTACCATGTAATTAAAGGGGAGGGGGCATTTATGAACGATCAAAGACTCTCTCCGCTGAAAGAGGTATCGGTTAGCAAAGCCATCCTTTCCATGAATGCAAGCTGGGTAACGGAAAATCGCCGGATTGATCCGAGTCTTCTAGCCCCGCTTGTGCGTGATGCGCGCGGGACCCGTTCATATGGCTCAGCAGCATTGGAGTTAGCATACGTGGCTGCAGGCAGGCTAGATGCTTATATAACTATGCGGCTTATGCCTTGGGACTTTGCCGGTGGAGTTTTACTGGTTGAGGAAGTGGGCGGAGAAGTAAGCAATATAACTGATAAAAAATTGGATTTTTTAGAGGGAGATTCATTATTTGTCTCTAAGCCTGGACTGCACAAAGAGGTTTTTGAGAAATATTTAACAGGTAATACTAGCCTTTAATACCCCTGGCCTAAGTCATTGGTAATGTTCAAAAAGGATATTAAAATGGATAAAGTAAGACTAAAGACTTAGGGGAGTGGAGAATATATTTTACTTGAAAAAATTAGCAAAAAAAAACTCGCTGTTTACAGCGAGTTTTTTATATTATAACTTTCCTGCTTCGCGTAATTTTTTCTTTTGAGTAAAACCAAACCCCATAATCCCGCAAAGTACAACGATTGCAGACTAAGATTCCAAGTAAGCTTTTTTCAGCAATAAAGATGCCTATAGAGCCAATACTTGATGCTGCTAGTATCGCTAATATTAAGAAATTCCATTTAATATTCATTAATATCACCCCTAATATATCTATTGTACATAATTTCTGTATTTGTTTCTACTATGTTTGTGATATAATATGTAAGTTAATACTAGTGATACGTTATACACAAACTTTTTTAGGAGTGAATTTTTTGAAATTAAGAGAAAATATTCGTAATATAGCCATCATTGCCCACGTTGACCATGGTAAAACAACTTTAGTGGATCAGTTGCTTAAGCAATCTGGTACATTTCGTGAAAATGAACATGTGGAAGAACGTGCGATGGATTCTAATGCTATTGAAAAAGAACGCGGAATTACGATTCTTGCGAAAAATACAGCAGTTCAATACCAAGATACAAGAATCAATATTTTGGATACACCTGGTCATGCTGACTTTGGTGGTGAAGTAGAGCGGATCATGAAAATGGTTGATGGTGTTTTACTTGTTGTTGATGCATATGAAGGATGTATGCCGCAAACTCGTTTCGTGTTGAAAAAAGCATTGGAACAAAAAATAACGCCAATCGTTGTCGTGAATAAAATTGATAAAGACTCTGCCCGTCCAAACGAAGTTGTGGACGAAGTAATTGACTTATTCATCGAACTTGGAGCTGAAGAAGAACAATTAGAATTCCCTGTTGTCTTTACTTCAGGTATTGCTGGTACAGCAAGCTTGGATTCAGATCCTACCAAACAAGAAAAAGACATGACCCCATTATTCGAAACAATCGTCGAAACGATCCCTGCACCAATTGATAACACTGATGAACCACTTCAATTCCAAGTGGCTTTACTTGATTACAATGATTATGTAGGACGTATTGGTGTTGGCCGTGTATTCCGTGGGAAAATGCATGTAGGTCAACAAGTTTCATTAATGAAACTTGATGGATCAGTTAAGCAATTCCGTGTAACGAAAATCTTTGGTTATATTGGCTTGAAAAAAGTTGAAATCCAAGAAGCTGTTGCCGGTGATTTAATTGCTGTTTCTGGTATGGAAGATATTAACGTTGGGGAAACAGTTTGTCCTATTGAACATCCTGATGCCCTTCCAATTCTACGTATCGATGAGCCAACATTACAAATGACTTTCCTTGTAAACAACAGCCCATTCGCAGGCCGTGAAGGTAAATTCGTAACAGCTCGTAAAATTGAAGAGCGTTTGAAAAGCCAATTGCAAACTGATGTTAGCTTAAGAGTTGAAAATACAGATTCTCCAGATGTCTGGGTTGTTTCCGGTCGTGGAGAGCTTCACCTTTCTATCTTAATTGAAAACATGAGACGTGAAGGTTATGAACTGCAAGTTTCTAAACCTGAAGTTATCGTTCGTTTGATTGATGGAGTGCGTTGTGAGCCAGTTGAACGTGTTCAAATCGATGTACCTGAAGAGCACACTGGTTCTATCATGGAATCCATGGGAGCTCGTAAAGGCGAATTGTTAGATATGACTAATAGCGGAAGTGGTCAAGTTCGTTTACTATTCACGATCCCAGCTCGTGGACTTATTGGTTATTCTACTGAGTTCTTAACAATTACACGTGGTTATGGTATCATGAACCACTCATTTGACAGCTACCAACCAATGGCCCAAGGTCAAGTCGGTGGAAGACGTCAAGGTGTACTTGTATCAATGGAATCTGGAAAAACTACACAATATGGTACGATGCAAGTAGAAGACCGCGGTGTCATTTTCGTTGAGCCAGGTACGGATATTTATGAAGGTATGATTGTCGGAGAACATAACCGTGATAGCGATTTGACTGTTAATATCGTAAAAGCGAAACAAATGACAAATATGCGTTCAGCTAATAAAGACCAAACTTCTTCAATGAAAAAACCAAGAATTATGTCTCTTGAAGAAGCTCTAGAGTATTTGAACGACGATGAGTACTGTGAAGTAACTCCGGAATCAATCCGTCTTCGTAAAAAGATTCTTGATAAAAACGAACGTGAAAGAGCAGCTAAAAGAAAAAAAGTTGCTGTTGAAGAAAAATAAATAGCAAGAGGAGGAGAAAAGATTGGATATCCAAGAGCGATTATCATTTTTTGCAGCTTTGTACAGAGTGGATGAAAATCCTGAAGCAGGAATGTGGTATTTATATTTAACGATTTTTGGATTATGCATCCTTGTCTATCAGCTAGGTTTTGCCAAAAAGTTACCTTTGCTAAAAAATGTGATTATTTACGCGGTAATGGCACTTGGGTGTACCCTTCTTTCTTTCTTTGCAGTGTTTCTGCCAATGGGGGAAGCATTAGTCATCGCATCGCTTGTTCTAGGGATTTATAGAATTCGTCTTCATAATTCGAGAAAAGAAGAACAGGCATAAGATGATGAAATCATTACAAGATGCTTTATACAATTGGTTGACGATTAGAGTTGTCTGTGATGCAAGACCTGATGATTCAGCTGCGCGCGAAACAGAAATGTTTTTCATGCAGATGCTGAAAAATGATCATCAAGTAATCATTGATTCCGTTTCAAAAATAGAACCTTTTTATTTCGTTGAATTTCTAATAGGAGACGAAATGAAAAAGCAACGTTTTCCTATTGAATTGATTGATATTATGTTGGATCAAATACAACTAGAACCAGATAAGTATAAAAATATTGAGTGATGATAAAAAGAACCGTGCGAATTTCGCACGGTTCTTTTTATATTGCTTTTGGAAGAAATATCGCGTAAATAAGATGTAAGAGAGACCACAAAAAGAAAGCAGCCAGATCGAATGGATGGGCAACTTCCGTTTGTGAAAGCAAGGATAATGGAAAATAAAGCAGAATCACAGGAGTGATGATGCAAATAGCAAGTGTGTATGTTTTCCATTTGCGAAATATGCTCCAAGTATGAAGGATATATACATAACTAAAAGTAATTGTAAGTGAGACAAGGAGATGGAAAAAGAACAACGTTGCCTCACTCCAGGGGATTGCCCCGATTACTGGAAGGAAATCTACATTTAATAAAAGCTGATACACTTGTTTTCCTGAATACATTTCCATCCACTTCATTAAGAAGCCGAGCATGATCCCATTAATCAGGCCAATCAAACAGACCTTTTTTAATGTTTTACCATTCATCTTCATTTTTGATAGTGCGGTAAAGACGGAAATTCCCGGTGGCAATCCGTTCGTTTGTACGCTCTTCTATGCGTTGATTGCATGTATTGCACATATAGGTATGTATAGGACGGTTACGAAGTTTCTTTGCTTCTGGACTATCATCTGGTATAGATTCAATTTGATCACATATTACACATTTAACCTTCATATTATTTGAACCTCACTTCAATTTCAATATGCTTTTAAGTATACCAATATTTTTATGGTAAAACGAGGATAAAGTGAAACTTACATGTGAGTGACTAATCATTATTAAGGTTATGACTGTATAAAAGACAAAAACCCGAAGGTCTCTTCGGGTTGGGGTTATTTACTCTTTATAGTGATTAGCTTGATCATTTTGCTCCTCATCAAGCTGTTTTCTTTCCTTTTTATCTTTAAGTTTAGCCTTTTCGTTTTCAATGACTTTTGTGGGCGTTGGGGTTAAAATATCACCTGGAACCTCAGGAATGACTCGACTGGTGATGTCAGCCAGTTCATTTAGTATTCCTCTTACAGGTTTGCCATTATTAATATCCTTAGCCACCTCCCTAATTCGTTCATTTATATCAGGATCAGCGACGATGATAGCATTTGCTCCGTTTGGATCTTTTTTGAAGCTTTCACCAACCGAGTATTTAATCGTTCCTACCTGTGAACGTTCAATGTCTTGGTCAATATCAATTCCGACTATGGCATATTTGCCAAGTACGACTGCAGTGGCATCATTCACCTCGGGAATGGATTTAGCCAGACCAGTGAGTCTTTTTGCTGTTTGCTGACCAGTTTTTCTATCCGTTTCCTGAACAGACGAATTATTAACTTTAGTTAGATTACTTTTTGTGTTATCTTGTGACTGTTCATTATTATTATTCATCGAGCAGCCTGTCATTAACAGAACAGTAGCAAGAGATAAAATAAGTTTCCGCAAATGTCCATCCTCCTTTTAGGAAATTACCTTTCCGTTAATTACAGCCTGTCCACTCCAACTAAGTCTGATGCATAAATTGCAGTAAACCTGCTGTGTTCCATATGATCAAAGCTCACTTTGCAGGAAGTTTTCTTTATAGTCTGTAAATGTTCTTCTATCTTTATGCAAAGGAACATATATTTTATCAACAGTCTCGTCCGCTACATAACTGCTGAGTGCAGTCAATGGTAAGACATATCCGATAAAGAGCAGGCAGGAGGCGTCATATTGGGGAAAAAAATCTATGTTTTAGATACGAATGTCCTGTTGCAGGATCCGTATGCGATTTACTCATTCGAAGATAATGAAGTAGTCATTCCAGCAGTTGTTTTAGAAGAATTGGATTCGAAAAAAAGGTATATGGATGAAATCGGAAGAAATGCCAGGCAGGTATCAAAATTGATCGATAGCTTTCGTGAAAAAGGAAAGCTTCATCAAAGCATTCAGCTTCATAATGGAGGTAGCTTAAGAATTGAACTTAATCATCGTTCATTTCATAAACTTCAGGAAATTTTCGTGGAGAAAACAAATGATAATCGAATATTAGCAGTTGCAAAAAATTTATCTTTAGAGGAAGAAACAAAGGAAGATGGGAAGACGGTCATTCTTGTCAGTAAAGATACTCTAGTGCGTGTAAAAGCTGATGCGATAGGGCTTGAGGCGGAGGATTTTTTAAATGATCGTGTTGTTGAAATGGACCATATTTATGGAGGGCATAAAGAAGTTTTTGTGTCGATTGACAATCTGAATAAGTTTTATGAAAAAAGTCATCTTAAGCTTGAAGAACTGACAAAAGATTTATACTACCCTAATCAATTCTTGCTGATGAAGGATACATTGGGAAGTTCAGCCTCAGCGATTGGGATTGTAGATGAGAACTGCAGATATGTTAAGAAACTAATGTATGAAGGAGAACATATTTGGGGAATTAAGCCGAGAAACGTTCAACAGACGATGGCCCTTGATTTGTTACTTCGTTCTGACATTCAGCTTGTGACGCTTATTGGTAAGGCTGGGACAGGAAAAACGCTATTGGCATTGGCAACAGGATTGATGCAAACAGAAGATTTATCTCAATATAAGAAGCTTCTAGTAGCTAGGCCTATTGTTCCGGTCGGTAAAGATATTGGTTATTTACCTGGGGAAAAAGAAGAGAAGCTTAGACCTTGGATGCAACCTATTTTTGATAATCTGCAATATTTGTTCAATACGAAAAAACCAGGGGAATTGGACGCAATTCTAGCTGGCATGAGTTCGATTGAAGTAGAAGCTTTAACCTATATCAGGGGTAGGAGTATTCCGGATCAGTTCATCATCATAGATGAAGCGCAGAATCTAACGAAACATGAAGTGAAGACCATATTAACAAGAGTAGGGGAGCGGAGTAAAATTGTTTTGATGGGGGATCCGGAGCAAATCGATCATCCTTATTTAGATGAATATAATAATGGTTTGACCTACGTTGTAGAAAAATTCAAGACCGAGCGTATTGCTGGCCATGTTAAACTGATAAAAGGAGAAAGATCCGGTTTAGCTCAGCTTGCTGCTACACTTTTATAAAAAAACGGCAAGGGAAATTTCCCTTGTCGTTTTAAATAATGCATTCAGGCTTCTATAACTATGGTACATGTACTTTTATTTAACAGTGAAAGATCGTACATTCTTAATTGGGTTATTGATATTAGAGGCATCTCCAAAATAAATTTCCATAGGTCCGCCCTCGGTTACTTTAATTGGCTTTCCATCCTTGGAAAAGCCAAGGAAAAATTCAAGCGCTACTTCGAATGGAAATGTAAGCTCTTTTTCATCAGTTGTAACAATAACTTCTGTTACACCGGTTTCAGGTTCGGCGTTTTTCAAAAAAGGTTCAAAAGGAATGCCAAAAGTCCCCTCCATCAATCTTTGCTTCTCAAACTTTCGTTCCGTTTTTAATGTAGGAGGCATGGTAGCGCCCTCTTGAATTTCCTTTTGCCAATGTTTGGACGCTGCAATTGTATACTCTTCTAATTCATTGACTTGAACTCTCTCAGCATTGAAGTATGTATCGATTTCAATTTTACGGTCATCAAAAATCCACACTCCAGGATCTAGAGTAATTGGATATTTCACTTTTCCATTAATAAACACGATGGGTTCCAAATATCTCATTCCTTTCTGTTGCTAACATTCTTATATAAGTATAATCAATTATATAAGAAATGTCACATTATCTAGGATAGTGATTATATCTACTGCCGGGTTTATGAGTATAGAGGCTGATTGTGTTATTTCAGTGTTTGGATTATTCAATTTGTTTGTCAATGTCCTTGCTTTTTCACACAACAAAAGGTAGAATTTAATGATAAGATAAGTTAAGATATAATCGCTCTGAGCGGGGGGATTTAACATGGCATCTGATATGCTTGTCAATCATCGAGAAAAAGCTTATGCTTTATTAAAAGCAGATGCTGACAAGATTCTAAAACTGATAAAAGTTCAAATGGAGAATCTCACTATGCCTCAATGTCCTTTATACGAAGAGGTACTTGATACACAAATGTTCGGTCTATCACGAGAAATTGATTTCGCCGTACGTTTAGGCTTAGTAGAGGATACAGAGGGCAAGTCCCTTTTGGAAACTCTTGAAAAGCAATTGTCAGTTTTGCATGAAGCATCATTAAAAAAATAATATACAAAACATACTAACTCAAACAAATCTCGATGATTGTTTGAGTTTTTTATTTATATACAATACTAGGTAATAGTGTTATACTATAATTCAATAGTGTTATACTAATTAGTGCGATTGAAGCTCAAAATGAGCTTTTTTATTGGGTATGGAATGTTAATAGAAATAATTTCGGGAAAATCTATCACCACATATTCGAATTCGCATTTTAGTTGATGAACTCTTTTTTCATAAATAGAAAAATGGAGTAAACTTGTGCAGATTGTAAGATGATCTTCAATCAGTATTGAATCTTTAGTTCTAGAACTATAGATATTGAGGGGTCAAAAGACGGAAAATCCCTGTGCTTTTATACGAATATACATAATTTTTTATTTTTTTATTGTATTCAGTTTATTTTAGTATTATGGTTATATTAATTGTTGAAAAAATACAAAGTTAACATATTGATAGTATATTATAATAATTTCAATGTATTTTAACTAATTGGCAAAGTTCTATTTTTGTGTATTTATTTTTCAGAAACGTATAAATGCATAACTGAAAAATATATCGAAATATAATTATGTTGAGGAACGACGATTTTAATAGGACTGTCTCCATTGTTGGAGAAATAAACGTGTGAATAAAAAGTTGTGAAGTTTATCACGCTTTTTTTCTATATATTCAATAAAAATACATATTGATTAGGGTGGTAGCAATGGTGAAACGTATAGAAAAAGTACTTGCGGCAAATCGTGGAGAAATAGCGATTCGGATTTTTCGGGCGTGTACGGAATTAGATATTAGTACAGTTGCAATCTATTCAAAAGAAGATTATGGATCTTACCATCGATATAAGGCGGATGAAGCATACCTAGTTGGGGAAGGCAAAAAGCCGATTGATGCATACCTGGATATTGAAGGTATTATTGCAATTGCTAAGATGAGCGGAGTCGATGCGATTCATCCTGGTTATGGTTTCCTTTCAGAAAACATTGATTTTGCTAAACGTTGTGAAGAAGAAGGCATTATCTTCATTGGACCAGAATCAAGGCACCTAGATATGTTTGGAGACAAAGTAAAAGCAAGAACACAAGCAGAACTAGCTGATATTCCGGTCATCCCGGGTAGCGAAGGTCCTGTAACAAGTGTGGTAGAAGTGAAAGAATTTGGTGAACAATACGGTTTTCCAATTATTATAAAAGCGTCTCTAGGCGGCGGCGGGCGCGGAATGCGAATCGTTGAGAAGGTTGAAGATGTTGAAGAGGCTTATGATCGCGCAAAATCTGAAGCCAAATCAGCCTTTGGTAATGATGAAGTCTATGTAGAGAGATTTATTCAAAATCCAAAACATATTGAAGTTCAAATTTTGGCTGATACTCACGGGAATATCGTGCATTTATACGAACGTGACTGTTCTGTTCAGAGACGTCATCAAAAAGTTGTAGAAGTGGCACCTTCTGTTTCGCTTTCAGAGGACTTACGTGAAAGAATTTGTGAGGCAGCAGTCAAATTGTCAAAAAATATTGACTATGTCAACGCGGGTACTGTCGAATTCCTTGTTGCAAATGGTGAATTTTACTTTATTGAAGTCAATCCAAGGGTACAGGTTGAGCATACCATTACTGAAATGATTACAGGTATCGATATTGTTCAATCACAAATCATGATTGCTGAAGGACATGAACTTCATGGCAAAAAGATTGGGATTCCTGAACAAGCTGGTATTAAAACACATGGTTTTGCAATACAGTCACGGGTAACAACTGAGGATCCATTGAATAATTTTATGCCAGATACTGGAAAAATGATGGTGTATCGTTCTGGTGGAGGTTTTGGTGTTCGTTTGGACGCTGGTAATGGGTTCCAAGGGGCTGTTATCACACCATATTATGATTCACTTCTCGTTAAACTTTCGACACATGCGCTTTCATTTGAACAGGCTGCATCAAAAATGGTTCGTAACCTTAAGGAATTCAGGATTCGTGGAATTAAAACGAATATTCCATTCCTTGAAAATGTTGTAAAACATGAGAATTTCATTAGTGGTGAATACGATACTTCCTTTATTGATTCAACACCGGAACTATTTACCTTCCCAGTCAGAAAAGACCGTGGAACAAAAATGCTTTCATATATCGGTAATGTTACGGTAAATGGATTCCCAGGAGTGGAAAAAAAGAAAAAACCTGTTTTCGATTTAGCGCCAATTCCAAATGTTGCCGGACTGCCGCTTATCTCGGGTACGAAGAATATTCTGGAACAACAAGGTGCAGAGGGGCTTGTTAATTGGATTAAAGATCAGAAAGAGGTATTGATTACTGATACGACTTTCCGTGATGCACATCAATCTTTATTGGCAACCAGAATTAGGTCGAAAGATATTCTTGATATCGCTGAGCCTACGGCGAAACTTCTTCCTAATTTGTTTTCTATGGAAATGTGGGGCGGGGCAACTTTCGATGTAGCTTATCGGTTCTTGAAAGAAGATCCATGGGACCGTCTATTAAGCTTTAGAAAAAAAGCACCGAATGTGCTTTTACAAATGCTATTAAGGGCTTCAAATGCAGTGGGTTATAAAAATTACCCTGACAATGTCATTCGCGAATTCGTTGAGAAATCAGCGGATGCAGGAATTGATGTTTTCCGGATCTTCGACAGTTTAAACTGGGTAAAAGGTATGGAAGTGGCGATAGATGCAGTCCGTCAATCGGGTAAAATTGCTGAAGCGGCCATTTGTTATACTGGGGATTTAAATGATCCGTCACGTAGCAAATATAATATCGAGTACTATAAAAATATGGCGTTGGAGTTAGAACATGCCGGTGCTCATATTTTAGCTATTAAGGATATGGCTGGACTTCTGAAACCGGATGCTGCTTACCGTCTGGTATCAGAATTGAAAGAAACAACTTCCCTTCCAATCCATCTGCATTCTCATGATACGAGCGGAAATGGAATTTACATGTATTCAAAAGCGATTGAAGCTGGCGTGGATATTGTTGATACGGCGATTGGATCTCTAGCAGGATTGACTTCACAACCAAGTGTACAAACGCTTCAATATGCATTAGAAGGCTCAAGCAGACAGCCTAAATTGGAAGTTGATTCACTAGAGCGGTTAGGCGAATACTGGGGAGAAGTCAGGAAATTTTATCATGACTTCGAAAGTGGAATGAACGCACCTCATACTGAAGTATACAAACATGAAATGCCTGGTGGTCAATACAGTAATCTGCAGCAGCAGGCTAAAGCGGTAGGGCTAGGAGAACGCTGGCATGAAGTTAAAGAAATGTATCAGCGCGTTAATGCAATGTTCGGAGATATCGTTAAAGTAACGCCTTCTTCTAAAGTTGTAGGAGACATGGCCTTATTTATGGTGCAAAATAACCTATCTGAAGAAGATGTCCTTACAAAAGGCCAAACCATTGATTTCCCTGATTCCGTAATAGAGTTATTCGAAGGCTATTTGGGTCAACCGGTTGGGGGATTCCCAAAAGAGCTTCAGGAAGTTATCTTAAAAGGAAAAAAACCTATTACTGTAAGACCGGGTGAATTGTTGGAAGACGTAGATTTTGGCGCTTTAAAAGAAGAATTGTTCAAGGAATTGGGACGTGCTGTCACAGATTTCGATGTACTTGCATATGCCCTATATCCAAAAGTATTCTTAGATTACAATAAAACTATTGAATTGTTCGGCGATGTTTCAAACCTTGATACGGCCACTTTCTTATATGGCATGAGATTAGGGGAAGAAATCGAAGTTGAAATTGAAAAGGGTAAAACGCTTATCGTTAAATTAGTATCAATCGGTCAACCATTGGCTGATGGAACTCGTGTTGTGTATTTTGAATTGAATGGTCAATCTCGTGAAGTAATCATTAAGGATGAAAACATTAAATCTTCTGTTCAATCCAAAGTGAAAGCAGACTCAAAAAATAAAGAGCAAATCGGTGCAACAATGCCTGGTACGGTAATTCGTGTTGTCGTCGAAAAAGGGGATCAAGTTAAGCAGGGTGATCACCTAATAATTACGGAAGCCATGAAAATGGAAACAACCGTGCAGGCGCCATTCTCTGGGACTATTAAAGACATTTATGTTAAAGATGGTGAAGCGATTAGTACTGGTGATTTATTGATTGAAATAACTAAGTAATACCACTGACTAAGGACATTGTTATCGAAGTTGGGCATATTAGTACCCTTGAGATTTCAAGCTGCTGTATGCCCTCCTTTGGGTTAAGTTGGTTACATCGAATTTGTCTTTCTTATACAAAAAAGCCATCATTCTGAGGAAATGATGGCTTTTTTTGAATCTATTAATTGAACAATCAGACATTAACGAGCGGGTATGGTTGGTGTTATTTCTTGTTCATCCTGTCCGTTGACGGTATGTGTTGCACTCCCTTTTTTAACGGCTAATGCATTTTTTTTGCTTCTAGAAGTCAGCAGCATTAAATAGCTCATTACGCCAAAAAAGCAAGCTATGAATAAGGCATGTGCCAATGCAATATATAAATTCTGTCGTGAAAAAATAATAAAGGCTCCAGCGGTAACTTGTAAAAAAACGAGAATGAATGCAGCAATCCAACCGCCATATATTACTTTTTGATGTTTGTAGTATTTATGGGCAATAAATGACACGTAAGATACCCAAATGAATAATGCCCCAGCAATGGCTCTGTGACCCATCTGAACCCATTCATATAGGTTGGAAGGGAGTGCAAGACTGTCATTTACACATAAAGGCCAATCCTTACAGATTAAACTAGATTCTGTATGTCTCACAAGTGCACCCGTATATACGACTATTAGGGTGAAAATTAGTATGCCAATAATATGAAATCTCATCCGCTTATCAACTATAAGTTTTTCAGCTTCGAACTTCTTGTCTACTTCAAAAATCAAAAGTGTTAATAAAAAGACAGAAGCAAAGGAGATTAGTGATATACCAAAATGGAGAGCCAGAACGAAATCAGATTGTGACCAAAGAACCGCTGCTGCTCCAATAAGCCCTTGAAGAACTAGAAAACTAAAAGAAATAACAGATAAAAAGCGTGCTTCACGAATATGCCCTATTTTTCTCCAAGACATATAAGATAAAACTAAAACCATGAATCCTCCAGCACCTGAAACAAGTCGATGGGAAAACTCAATAACTAATTCAAGCGTAATTTTGTCAGGGATCAATTGACCATTACATAATGGCCAGGACCTGCCACATCCCATGCCGGAATCCGTCTTAGTGACTAAAGCTCCACCAAGTAAGATGAAAAGCATTACAATCGTAGTTAAAACAGCAAACCATTTAAGAGACGATTTCACTAGAAGTCCCACCTTTTTCTCTGGAGCCAAATTAGTTAGTTCCATAAATTTCATACTTAAATAATAGCATAAGATATTGCATAAATATTTGTCGAACTTTCTTGATATTACACAAAATAGAATGATTTTACAAGTTCAGTTAATATTATACCTATTAAATAAAACGCCTGAAATAGTTGAAAGTTACAAGAGACTTTGATAGAAATAAAGGGAGTGTAAATCTTTAAGTAGGAGCAAAATAGAGATATAGCCTAGGGGGATGATGATAATAACTGACTATATATGTTATTAATAAAAGACATGAAACACCAGCAAACACAGTAAAATTCATGCGACACAAATTGGTCAAAAATTATCCAAAAAAATTTCACAAAAGCTTCCAAAAATGTGTTTTAATATATTGAAGAAATGATTTTACTAAATTTTACTGTTATTAAGCATGATATAAAGAATAAAAGCTCTAGAAGGATTCCATTGACAACGGTCATTGGTAAATAGTTTACTTTTTGTTTACGCTTCTTTGGTTACAAATATCGAAAAGTATGAAATAATGTTCTATAGTATCGTAAGTAACTTTTTTTACATTTGCGTCTTTGGTGAATGATTTAAAGGAGGAAAACAAATGTCAGAAACAAGGGGTATGTCAGAAGCTGTCATGAAGGACAGTAAAGCCGCCCTTCAATCGGATATACCGGAAACAACAGTTTGGAAGGATTTTCTCTCACTTATTAAAGTGGGGATTGTCAATTCAAATATAATTACAGCTTTTACCGGAGTATGGTTAGCCCTTCATTTTTCAGGGCTTAGCTTTTTAAGTAATCTTGATGTAGTGTTTTATACGCTTGCAGGCTCGGCGCTCATTATGGCTGGATCTTGCAGTTTTAATAATTACTATGATCGTGATATCGATCATTTAATGGAAAGAACGAAAAATCGGCCAACAGTAACTGGAAAAGTACAGCCTTCAAAGGTATTGGTGTTAAGCTTTGGCTTGATTGCTGCTGGACTAATTTTACTGGCTTTGACTAATATGACAACTGCCATAATCGGTGCATTTGGCGTATTTGCCTATGTTGTCTTATATACTATGGTTTTTAAGCGGAGATTTGTCTCAAATACAATTATAGGCAGCATTTCCGGTGCCGTTCCTCCACTTATTGGCTGGGCTGCCGTTGATCCTGGTCTTGATACTATGGCGTGGGTTTTGTTCGCTATTATGTTTTTGTGGCAGCCTCCTCATTTTTATGCGCTTGCAATGAGACGTGTCGAAGAATACCGTGCAGCGGGAGTGCCAATGCTTCCAGTTGTAAAAGGGTTCAAGGCCGCAAAAAGATCGATTATGTTATGGATTATTGTATTAATGTTTATTCCTTTCTTTTTAACACCTTTAGGTACTCCGTTAGTTGTTCTGGTCGCTCTATTGAGCACAGGTTGGCTTATTTTAGGAATAAAAGGGTATAGAAAGAAAGATGATGTTAAATGGGCAACATCCATGTTTGTATATTCTTTAAACTATATGACCATTTTATTTGTAGCGATGGTTATTGTCACACTCATTTAGTATTAGTTAAATAATGTATATTGCGACCTGTTCTTTGACAGGTCGCGACTTACTTATCAATAATTGTCCACTAACCGCCAACCATACATATAAACTGAGAACGCATCAAGAGAGTACTTCATAAGAGCGGTTACATGAGCCATTTTAATAATTCCTTAGATTAGGGATTCTTTCTTTTTTTAGAAATTGACATAGAGAGAATATTCGCAATTGCGCCCATTTTTATTTTTGTGAGAAAATTTTGACGAAAGAGGGGTTTCTGAAGCTATGAAAAAAAGGCTGCACAAATGGCGCCTAATTGCTTTGCTGGGTATTGTAGGACTTGTCCTTTCGGGCTGCGGCGAACCATTCCTATCCGCGCTGAAGCCAGCTGGCAATGTTGCGCAATCTCAGTATGATTTACTGATATTGAGTACGTTAATCATGGTACTGGTTATTATTGTTGTGGTTATTTTGTTCGTTGTAGTGTTACTGCGCTTCCGCCGAAAGGAAGGCGACGAAACAATACCGAAACAAATTGAAGGAAGTCATAAACTTGAAATTATCTGGACTGTTATTCCTATCCTTCTTTTAATTGTTCTGGCTGTTCCAACTGTCGTCACAACTTTTGACTTAGCTGACACAAAAGCAATGGATAAGAAAGATAAGGATGGAAAGACGAAGGACGCACTTGTAGTAAATGTTAGGGCGAACCTTTATTGGTGGGAGTTTGAATATCCAGACCTTGGTGTTGTTACAAGTCAGGATTTGGTCGTACCAACTGACCAAAAAGTGTATTTCAATTTAACTGCTTCAGATGTTAAGCATTCATTCTGGGTACCGGCTGCCGGAGGAAAGATGGATACAAATACAGATGGAGTTAATCAGTTTTTCTTAGAATTCGATAGTAAAAAGGCAGAAGATTCGAACAATTTATTTTACGGGAAATGTGCTGAGCTTTGCGGACCTTCCCATGCTTTGATGGATTTTAAGGTGGTAACAAAATCTAAATCCGACTTTGAAGCATGGACTAAGGATATGAAGTCTGCAAAAGAACCCACTGTTACTGGTGATTTAGCAAAACAGGGTGAAGACGTCTTTAACCAAAGCTGTATCGGTTGTCATGCGGTTACGCCTAATGACAGTAGACCTGAGGCTGCCCGTCAAGCTCCGAATCTGGCTACATTTGGTGAACGTGAGAAAGTAGCTGGAGTTTTGGATCATACTGAACAAAATGTGAAAAATTGGATCAAGGATCCTGAGAAGTATAAACCGGGTAACACGATGACCGGTACTTACGGTGAACTTTCAGATTCACAAATTAATGCACTAGCAGCTTATCTTTTACAGCTGAAGGTGGAAGGAAAATAGAACATTGATTAAGGAGGTTAAATCGTGAGTACGTACGCTAATAAAAAAGGATTTGGCGCTACGATTTGGGATTATCTGACAACGGTAGACCATAAGAAAATCGCCATCTTATATCTTATTTCTGGCGGATTGTTCTTTGTGATCGGCGGTTTGGAAGCGATGTTTATTCGTATCCAGCTTGCAATCCCAAATAATGACTTTGTAAGTGCCGGATTTTATAATGAAATTTTGACCATGCACGGCACGACGATGATATTCCTGGCAGCCATGCCATTAGTATTCGCTGTAATGAATGCAGTTGTGCCATTACAAATAGGGGCTCGTGATGTTGCGTTCCCATTTTTAAACTCATTAGGTTTTTGGTTATTTTTCTTTGGAGGTATATTCTTAAATCTTTCATGGTTTCTAGGAGGAGCACCTGATGCAGGCTGGACATCGTATGCATCACTTTCTCTGCACTCTGAAGGCCATGGTATTGATTTTTACGTCCTAGGATTACAGATATCCGGACTGGGAACATTAATTGCAGGGATCAACTTCCTTGTAACCATTATAAATATGCGTACGCCAGGTATGACCTACATGCGTATGCCGCTGTTTACATGGTCAACGTTTGTTGTTTCTGCATTAATATTATTTGCTTTTCCTCCACTTACTGTAGGATTAGTGTTAATGATGTTTGATCGGATGTTTGGCTCAAATTTCTTTGATGTAGCAGCTGGAGGTAATACGATTATTTGGGAGCATTTATTCTGGATATTCGGTCACCCAGAAGTATATATTCTGATTCTTCCGGCGTTTGGTATTTTTTCTGAAATTTTTGCGACATTCTCTCGAAAAAGATTATTTGGTTATTCATCGATGGTATTTGCAACCGTTTTAATCGGTTTCTTAGGTTTCATGGTTTGGGCCCATCATATGTTTACCACTGGTTTAGGTCCTATCGCAAATGCAATCTTTGCGGTGGCTACTATGGCTATCGCTGTACCAACGGGTATTAAGATATTCAACTGGATTTTTACGATGTGGGGAGGAAGCGTCAAGTTCACGGTTCCAATGCTTTATGCAGTTGCCTTTATTCCTACATTTACCATGGGTGGCGTAACAGGTATCATGCTCGCATCCGCACCTGCTGATTATCAATACCATGATAGTTATTTCGTTGTTGCACATTTCCACTATGTAATTGTCGGTGGGGTTGTATTAGGTTTATTGGCTGGAATCAATTTCTATTGGCCGAAGATGTTTGGAACTATGTTAAATGAAAAATTGGGGCAGATCACATTTTGGACGTTCTTAATTGGTTTCCATCTAACATTCTTTATTCAACATTTCTTAGGGCTAATGGGGATGCCTCGTCGCGTATTTACATTCTTGGACAATCAAGGTCTCAATACAGGTAATATGATTAGTACCGTTGGAGCCTTCTTAATGGCATTTGGTGTCTTGGTAATGGTCATCAATATAATCATTACATCTGTGAAAAATGAAAAAGTAGGCAATGATCCATGGGGAGATGGTCGTACGCTTGAATGGGCTATTCCATCACCACCGCCATTTTATAACTTCAAACAACTTCCGCTTGTGCGTGGTTTAGATCCTTACTGGGTTGAAAAAATGGAAGGAAAAACGGAAATGACTCCTGCAGAACCACTTGGGGATATCCATATGCCAAATTCATCTATTCTTCCTCTAACGATTGCTTTCGGTTTATTTGTAGCCGCATTCGGTGCTTTATATAATATGGATGATAAGACATGGACCCTACCTATAATCATTGTTGGACTTTTGATTACATTTGGTTCAATGTTAATCCGTTCCGTTAAAGACGATCATGGATACCATATTCATAAAGAAGACCTTATGGACGATAAAGATAAGGGAGGTAAGGCATAATGCAAGCAGATGAAAGATTCACGGATGCTACTTGGCCTGCTTCTCCCGAGAAAGCGACTTTAGAAGGTAAAAATAAGTATTTGGGATTCTGGTTGTTTCTTGGTGGAGAGACGGTATTATTCGCCTCACTATTTGCAACTTACCTTGCTTTAAAGGATAAAGTTCCAAATGGTGATGCAGCCCTAGCAAAAGATTTATTCGAATTACCACTTACTTTTGTTGCGACTATGCTGTTATTGACTAGTTCATTAACTAGTGTGTATGCAATGTATCATATGAAAAATAATCACTTTAAACAAATGCAGGCTTGGCTTGTGATTACGGTTGCACTTGGTTTTGCTTTCCTAGGTCTTGAGATTTATGAATTTAATCACTATGTTCATGAATATCATCATACTTTTACGAGTAGTGCGTTCGGCTCCGCTTTCTATACGTTAGTCGGCTTTCACGGAGGACACGTTGCTTTCGGTTTGATGTGGATTATTTCGCTGATGGTTCGTAATGCAAGAAGGGGCTTGAATTTATATAATGCGCCTAAATTTTATGTTGCGAGTCTATATTGGCATTTCATTGACGTAGTCTGGGTGTTTATCTTTACAGTCGTATACTTAATGGGAATGGTGGGATAACTGATGGCGAATGAACAATCAAATTCAGCGAACCCGAATGTCGATTTAAAATATCGCCGTAAGAAAAATGCTGAAGAGATGAAACATCAAGTGATATCATTTACACTTATGATTTTCTTTACATTAATTGCTTTTGCTGCAGTTGGAATTGAAGGATTTTCACATTGGTTCATTAAACCAGTCATTTTGCTACTGGCAGCCGTACAAGTGGTTTTCCAATTGTATTATTTTATGCATATGAAGCACAAAGGGCATGGTACTATTGCATTGTTTTTATTCTCTGGCCTTGCAGTCGGCTTAATAACTGTCCTTGTTTTCACAACGATTGTTTGGTTATAAACCATAAAGAAAATCGGCTATTGATTAATAGCCGGTTTTCTTATGTCTCATTCATTTGTTAGGAAAATAATCCAAGTTTATCTATATTTGTTACTAATTTTTATTTTAGGTATAATGAAAGTAAGAAAAAGTTTATGACGAGGTGATTTTTTGTCTATTGATATTTTCGGCTTTCGTGCTTTGTGGAGTCCATACTATTTTGCCGCCCTCGTACTTATAACGGTTGGATATTTTTGGTTGGCGACAAAATACAGAGGGAAGTTTCCGGGTAGTTCATCGCTTTCCGTAAAGCAGGTAACTTATTTCTTAATAGCAATGTTCCTTCTTTATATGGTAAAGGGTTCCCCGCTGGATTTATTGAGTCATATCATGTTCAGTGCCCATATGTTTCAAATGGCTCTGCTTTACTTGGTGATTCCGCCATTATTTATCATTGCGATACCAGACTGGTTCTGGAGATCTTTCATAGGTTCAAGGGGAGTGAAACCGTTATTTCAGTATTTCACGAAACCCCTCGTGGCTCTTTTGCTATTTAATGTCCTTTTCTCTTTGTACCATATCCCGTTAGTTTTTGACTTTATTAAAACGGGGATATGGTTTCATGCTGGCTACACGGCGATCTTATTTACAACTGCAGTTCTGATGTGGTTTCCTCTTGTTAATCAACTTCCAGAACAAGAAAGTCTATCAGGTGTTAAAAAAGTAGCTTATATTTTTGGCAGTGGTATTTTAATGACACCAGCTTGTGCATTAATCATTTTTGCTAATTATCCGATGTATGATACGTTTACGAATGCGGAATCATGGGCCAGTGCGATGGAGCTTTGCGTGCCTGCTTCAGCATTGTCCAATTTATCACTCAGTGGTCCAGAAATGTTTAATGGGCTGCCGTTACTTGAAGACCAGCAGCTTGGCGGGGTACTTATGAAGGTTATTCAAGAAATCGTTTTAGGATATGTTTTAGGAGTCATTTTCTTTGCATGGTTCAAGAAGGAAAATGGAGAGCAAAATGGGATTGATCCGATTCCTTCAGAATTTCAGACTGTAGAATAGTCGTATCATAAAGGACTTGTCTAGTAACGGACAAGTTTTTTATGATGTCATCGCCATTACGGTGCTGCCTAACGAAGACTTTAATAGGGATAAGAGGCCACCTTTTTTATAAATCGTAAAAGCTAGTGATTAGTCTTAGCTTTTCTATAAAAGTGAGCATTCTGTTAAAAATCCTTGATTTTATTGTATTTTATGATTACCTCTTATAAAATGGTAGTTGATTAATAAATATAGAGAGGACTACAATTCTTATGTCTTTACCAATCCTTCCAACGATAAGTACAGCTTTCATTGTATTAAGTGCCATCACTGTTGCAATAGGCTGGTATCAAATTAAACAGCGCAAAATCGAGACCCATAAGAAGACAATGATGGTAGCTGCAGTTTTTGCGGTAATCTTTTTCACTATCTACCTTTCACGAACAGTCTTTATTGGCAGTACGTCATTTGGTGGACCTGATGACATTAAAATTTACTATACGATTTTTTTGATTTTCCACATAACGCTTGCTACGACAGGAGCTGTTCTTGGAATTATTATGCTTACCACTGGGTTTAAAGGCAATTTTGCCATCCATAAAAAAATTGGGCCTACGACAAGTATTATTTGGTTCTTCACTGGAATCACTGGAGTAGCCGTTTATATTCTGCTTTATGTCATTTATCACGGTGGAGAAACAACATCTTTAATAAAGGCAATTCTAGGGTTTTAAAACAAAGAAAAAGCCTGGTGCAAAAAAGCATCAGGCTTTTGTTATAGGTATTAAAAAAAGAGAGAGCATCTATAGACACCCTCTTTTTTTACTGTATTTTTTGCTAAAGGCTTTTACAGGCCATTAAATTGTGTGAGTTCTTCTTTGATCTGAGCAAGGATTTTTTCACTTTGCTTCACTAATGAAGCAGGGAAGTCCTCTCCTTCGCCGTATTCAACGCCGTGTGGATAATAGTGTTTTCCTAATAGAGGAACCATTAGTTTGATGACGGCTCTGTGAGCGCCTACATCGCCTTCTGTAGCAAAGCCAAGTATTCGCAGATAGAACGTGCCTTCTTTTATTTCAAATTTACGATCGAAACTAACTCTTTCGTAATCCCATTGTTCTGCACGTATTAAACCATATTGCGGCATTAGGTCATCTAGTCGGTTTAAGTCGGCTGTGATGTTCTCGATTCCAAAGCTTTCAAATTTCACGAGTAGTACCTCCTATGTTTACATTTGAGAATTAAAATGACATACCAGGAAAATGTTATGTACATAAAATATTTAAATAATTCTCCAGTATGTTTATAATATACCATTTTATCCTATATTTTATAATAGTACGAAATGGTGGAAGTTGCAATGAACTCAAACATGGTATTTTCATCATTCACAAAAGTTACACTTTTTAAAAATAAATTAAATGGAGTGGCATTCCATTGTAAATTAGAAAATTATGATTGAACAATGATATAATCAGGAAAGAAAGATGTGAGCATTGTATACATAAATTAGATAGAGAGAGGGAGTGTTCCTCTGCGCGGGTTAGGTAAGGTAACGGTATTAATTATTATTTTTTTTGTAATCGGTATTTATCTTAATATCGGCGGTGAAGATGAAGGTAATCCCCTAATTGATGGTAACAAAGGTGTTAACCCTAATGAACATATAAATGAGAAAAGTACTTCTTCTGAAAAAGAGGTGACTGAAGCTACAGAAGGTTTGGCAGTTACAATTGGGAAAAATGCGAAAGAGATAGAAAAAGAATTCGGAGAACCTGATCGAATTGATATGTCCGCTTATGGCTATGATTGGTGGGTTTATAAAAAAGACTATAGTAATTATTTTCAATTAGCCATTGAAAATGAAAAAGTGGTTTCTGCATATGGTATAGGTGATAAGGTTAATGTTGCGCCATTTAAAATCGGACAATCCATTGATGCCATCTATTCTAGTTTGTATGTAGAACCAACTGTTGATATTGAGGTTGGGGATAGTTCCTATCGTTTTGAATTGTCGGAGGAAGATATGAACATGAGGCCTTTGATTGAACTTGGGGATATTCATGTACAGTTGTATTTAGATAAATTCTCAGGAACGGTTTCAAGTGTTCGGTTTTTGAATGATTCTACCCTTTTAAAACAACAGCCTTATGAGTTGACCTACCATGGTAAGCTTGTGAAGGTGGAGGATCTTTCTGAGAAAGACTGGGAAAAGGTGGAGGAAGGCAACGAACAGCAAATATTCGATATTACGAATATCATGCGTAGCAGATTTGATTTGAAGCCTCTAGAATGGGATGATTCTGCAGCGGAAGTTGCTTACCTTCATAGCCGTGAAATGAGGGATACTCCTGAAGGGACAAAGGTCCCTGAAACAAAAGGGGATTTGGAAAAGCGTCTGAACGCAGGTCACGTTAAATACAGTGCAGCAGGTGAAAATATTGCTAAAGATTACGTGGATGCAGCGGCAGTCATGGAAGGCTGGCTAAATAGTAAGGGCCATCGGGATGCGATGCTGAATGAGGACTTTACAGGTTTGGGTGTAGGGGTTTATAAAAAGTATTATACACAGAATTTCATAAGAAAATAAAAATGGATCCCTTATGGGATCCGTTTTTATTTTCTAATTATTATATTTTCAAGATGAAAAAGTTGCCTGTCGATACCGCGCAAAGTTCGCCATCATCGCGGTATACCTTTCCTTCGACGATAATCGTTTTATTGCCTCTATGTATTAACTCACACTTACATGTTAAATGATCACCAATAGCGGGTTTTACATACCGAACTTGTATATCTGTCGTTACTGTAGCGTACCCTTCTGGAACTGTTGAGTTGGCAAGGTTCCCCATACACGAATCTATCATGGTAGCAATCATTCCGCCGTGGGTAATGTTCAATTCATTATGTACAAGTGGTGTGTTAGGCATGGTCATTGTAAGTGAGGTATCCTGTTGGCTTACATCCTTATTTAACTGCAATAGGCTTGAAATATAGGAATACTTCTTTTGTTCTCTTTTTACTTGTATTCCTGAGATTATTCCCGATAAAACGGCTAACTCTGTTTCATCTGCTGACTTTGCCAGTTTTTGAAAGTCTTCGACTAAATCCCTGAAATCTATCATGAAAATACCCCCTCATTTTCTAATATTATACTATAAGGAAATGTAATTAAATTCGGAATAGAAATGCCATGCACTTTTTATTTCATTTTAGCATATGGTGAACATAGGCGATGTCTTAGTGTGAGGTGAGAGTAATGGCAAAAAAAAAGCGCCCCTCCGTCGATGGATTTCGGGAGTTTGTCAAGGAGCATCCTTATTTAGTAAATGAAGTGAGAAACAAGCAAGCAACATGGCAGGAACTTTTTGAAGAATGGTACTTACTCGGAGAAGATCATTCACGCTGGCAGGCTGACGGCAGTGTGAATGAATCTATAGTGAAGTCTGAACCTCAATCACAGCCGGTAGAAAAGGGAGATCAAAGTACGGAGTTGATAGGTTCGTTAATGAGTGCAGTTAAAAATATGGATATGGGTCAGATACAACAATATATTACAAATGCCAATCAGGCAATTGGGGCAATACAGGGAGTGCTATCGGCTTTCCAAGGGAATAAATCAGGTGGTGATTCCAATCCGCCCCCGAAGGACAATGGGAAGAGAGCGAATCCATTTATATTTAACAAAGATTAAGTAGTGAAGAGGGGAGGGCTTTTCATGCGCCAGAATGTATATGAATTCATTCAAACAAATGAAGATATGCGTAATTACTTGAGGGTTCAACCTGCATGGTACAAAAGGTTAATGCGGAATCCACATGAAGTGGACGTATTCGAAACGGAAGCGAAATACTATTTTGAGAAGTCGATACCACATCGGGTTTCTAAATTTTCAGAAAGCGTTCAGGTTGCTTCTATGATGCTTCATATGTTTCAAGCGATGAATACTCCAGGAGAATGAAGAAAAAAAGAGTAAATTACTCCTTTTGGCGAACAATAAAGGCAAAAGGGGGACGATGATATGAGAAGATTCATTATGGTTCTAACAGTGTTGATGGCAGCGACAGGTTGTGGAAAGAAAATACCGGAACCTGAAAATTTAGGAGCAGCTCTACAAAATGTTTCTAACTTAAAAGCTGCCACCACTGTCTCAACCGTCCAAAATTTGGATGAGAACTTTCAGGTGAAAACTTTTGTGAAAGGGAACTCTGTATATGTTGAATGCTACCTAAAGGATTATGGTTTTTCTGAAACAAATCCTAAACAATTGGCAACTGTGTCGGTATCTATTGATAATCAAAAGAAAAAAGATATGCGGACAGCGGCTTTTATCTTAAAGGATGTTCCAAATGGCATGCATAAGATTAAGCTGGAGATTTTAAATGGTTCAGGTAAAAAAACAGGATTACAAAAAGAGTTTGAGGTACATATCACTTCCTCTATTTAATCAAACCATTAGCATCTGATAGTAAGAAATGTTAAAATGATGGTGGAGGTGAGCTTGTTTATGCTTGCTACTATGGAAATTATCGACATTTTACAACAGGCTGACGGATTAGCTGAAATAATCCTTCATTCTGAAATAGGAGAAGAATATCTCCTTAGTTTATATAAATTACAGAGCGACAAAGAGGCACAGCAGAAGATTTCAAAGTTTACTTCTTTAAAGGATCTGTTTGAAGATGTTCAAAGGTTCGGTAAATATCATCCGGACTACAAACGTATCAATTTAGAGACTAGAGAAGCTAAACGAGATATGGATATGCATTCTACCGTTGCCCAGTTTAAGAGGGCAGAGACGGAATTGCAATCCGTTCTTGACGAAATCAGCGGACGAATTGGCCGGGCAGTTTCTGAGCAGGTTAAAACCCCTGCGGGAAATCCATTTTTTGTATCTTCAGGTGGGTGCTCAACCGGAAGTTGCGGTACTGGTGGAAGTTGTGGATGCTCTGCTTAATAGGAAAAAGCCTGGTCCTTCCAGGCTTTTTTTTATTGCAGTGTTAACTTCTAAATAGAATGCAGTCCGGACAGAGATTCCCACAGCAAAACATCTTTTGTTGTGGTACATAAAAACGGTGGCGGAATACAAATAATTGGTTTTCCTGCCGGACGAAAATGGTTTCGCAATGGAGTTGCTTGCCTCTCATTGAACGGCTTGTCGCTTTTTTATTAAGAGAAAGAGATTATTTTTTTCGTTTTCCTTATCCTTCTGAGAATAATGAATATATATAAATGGAATGCCCGTAATTTTCTTTAGCGAGGCTTGGCTTATCTCTTCATTATCTACTAGATGTCCGATAAATTGATTCCAGATTTGGTCTAAATCCATCTCTTTTTAGGCTCCTTTCTTATTATTTATATTCATAATAGTAAGAGAATTTAGTTTATAATCTTTTTTTCTTGGTTGAAAGTACAGATTCTGCTATGCTAAACTTAGTTAAAACCTTTATAAAAGGGAGTTATTGATATGCTTGGAGCGAGACAAGGAATTATCGTCTATTTACATACATTAAAACAAGCCAAAATGCTTAGGAAATTCGGGAATATCCATTATGTTTCAAAAAAATTGAAATATGTAGTCCTTTATACAAACATGGATGAAGTCGAACCACTGGTAGAAAAGCTGAATAATTATTCGTTTGTAAAAAAAGTTGACCTATCTTATAAGCCTTTTTTGAAAGTGGAATTTGAAAACTCCAAACCAGATAAAGCGAAAGAATATGATTATAAGATGGGAATTTAAAAAAAGCTGACTCATGCGGAGTCAGCTTTTTTAATTCAGGACATCTATTTTTCTTCAACCTAATGGAGGTAGATATCTATTCATTCGTAATATACCAATCAAATGCTGATAGTATAACTCGATTTCTGCAAAGAGGACTGAAGATTTTACATCGATTTCAATAATGGATTTATCTAGTTCCTCTGCTAATTTCTCAAAAAGCTCATAGCGTTTGTTTACGGTAACATGAGGGTTAGGAATTCCTTCACGGCAAATATAAAGCGGCTGGAATTTCCCTGGATCTGTAGGTTGCATGACAACAACTAATGAAGTTACCTTTTTATCATTTATCGTAGTGTGTAGAGCTAAAAGCCTTGCAACACGATGCTTTTGATTGCGTCCTACTTCAAGCAGCTCATATATATCAGAATAACCTTGTCCAAGTTCAATAAAACGTTGAATCAATTAAACCTCTCCTAACTAACTTATTATTCATTACTTTATCATTATCTCCTTTAAAAGAGAAGGACAATTTCATTGTCTAATCATGACAAAGCCCAACGAGTAATGGAGGTTTATCAAAAAAAAGCCCTGCAAAAATCTGCAGGGTCCTTCTATGTCTAACTTAGGACTAGAAGGCAAAGGGAGAGGAGAAACCGGAGGAAGAACTTATGGGGAAACGTAAGCCTTCTCCGCGGTTGGCAACAACACCTAATAAGGAATGTTGTTATTCACATTATTGCCAAATACAACTTAAATATTCAAAATGTAAGAGATTTATAAAAAGAATGGATGAAGAATAGGTGTTGTAATTGGGTGTAGGAAAATATAATTTGATGTTTGTCTTAGGAAGAAGGTTGGCTTTTATTATTGGCTAGATTTTTCTAATATGTTAGGATAGGAAAGTAACAGAAATTTGTCATAAAATGTGGTGAGAATGATGAGGGTCGTTTCTGGAATTTGTAAAGGAAGACCACTAAAGGCTGTACCGGGAACAGGAACCCGGCCGACTACGGATAAAGTTAAAGAATCCATTTTTAATATGATTGGTCCTTATTTCGAAGGTGGGCTCGTACTTGACTTGTTTGCTGGTAGCGGTGGACTAGGAATTGAAGCATTAAGCAGGGGAATGGATAAAGCCATATTTGTAGACCGAGACTTTAAAGCAAATCAAACGGTTAAGGCAAATTTGGAGATATGTAAGTTTTCAGAACGTGCAGAGGTTTACAAAAATGATTCAGAACGTGCATTGAAAGCTTTGGTGAAAAGGGAAATAACCTTTCAATTAATCTTTCTTGATCCACCTTATAAGAAACAAAAGCTTGTGGATTTACTTGAAGAAATACATAAAAACCGATTGCTAAGCAATACGGGGTATATTGTTTGTGAGCATGGCCATGATGTTACATTGCCTGAGCAAGTTGGTGACTTTACTGTTAAGAGAAAAGAAGTTTATGGTGTCATTGCTGTTACGATTTATCATTGGGGGAACGTAAACGAACAGGGGGAACTATGAATGTCAAAAATAGCGATTTGTCCGGGAAGTTTTGATCCAATCACATTTGGTCATCTTGATATCATTCAGAGGGGAGCGAATGTATTTGATGAGGTATATGTGGTCATTGTGAACAATTCAGCAAAAAATTCATTGTTTACGGTAGAAGAAAGGCTGGAGTTAATTACAGAAGCAACGGCTCATATGCCAAATGTTAAGGTGGATTTCTATCAGGGACTGACGGTCGACTATGCTGAAAGCGTTTCCGCGAATGCGATTATCCGAGGATTACGGGCGACTTCTGACTTTGAATATGAAATGCAGGGAACTTCAATGAACCGTTTCCTGAACAATAACATAGAATCGTTCTTTATCATGACAAAAAATCAATATTCTTTCTTGAGCTCAAGTATCGTGAAAGAGGTTGCGAAATATGGCGGTGATATTTCTGAACTAGTGCCTCCTGTCGTCCAAAAAGCCTTGACTAAGAAGTATGAGCAACAAAAAGAATAGAAAAAAGAGCATTGCCGACCTAGGCAATGCTCTTTTTTCTATTTAAGAAAGTCCTTTGAATAGTCGTTTGGCGAATATCATGATGTAAAGGGTTAAAAAAGCGAGGGTTAACAACGGGCCAAAATCAAGCATATTCTGATAAAGAGAGCTTGCACGTTCACCTGTCGATCCGCTGACTGGGAAGGCATTAAATGGGTTGCCGCTGTAATTATTGCCTTTATAGAATGGCTCCCAAAGCAATACAGTGAAAATGGATGCAAGAAAACCATGTGCTATTCTAGCTAGAAAAAATGGCATGAACCGAATGTCTGTTGCGGCTATAATACTGGCTACTTGCGCTTGAATGCTGAATCCATTGAAAGCTAGGATGAAACTTGTCATTACAGTCTGCTGAAGGAGGCTCGCATTTTCGACTGAGCTGGTTAATTTTGAGCCAAGAGTCATTTCAAACAACCCTGAAATGAACGGGAGGCTTAAAGAATCAGGGAAATTCATAATATGTAATATTCCTCCGACCCACGAGGCTAGCAGTCCGGTAATATTCATATGAAATAAAAGTTTATTGACTACCGAAAAAAGAATGATGAATCCACCAATCATTAGAAGAGTTTGGATGGAGGATAGAACAGCATCTCCAAGCAAACTTCCAAATGGTCTCTTTTCTTTTAGCCGGGTTCGATGCATCTGGCTAAAGGCTTGTCTAATGGAAGGTAGTTTGGTGATTCCTTTTGACTGGGACTTTTCCTCTTTCCAACGGTAAAAGCGCATTAAAATTCCTACACAAAAATTTCCTAGGTAGTGGGAGAGTGCAAGGATGATACCTAATTGAGGATTATGGAAGAACCCTACAGCAACGGCAACAAACAGGAATAATGGATTTGATGAATTAGTAAAGCAAACAAGTCTTTCAGCCTCAATGCGGGTCACCTGTTTCTCTTGACGAAGCCTTACGGTGAATTTGGCTCCGGCTGGAAACCCAGAGGCAAGTCCCATCGCCCAGACAAAACCGCCCACTCCGGGTACCCGAAATAAAGGGCGCATGAACGGCTCGAGTATGACTCCAATGAATCTGACAACACCAAAACTGATTAATAACTCTGAGAAAATTAAGAAGGGTAGGAGAGAAGGAAAAACAATTTTCCACCACATATTCAGCCCACCTTTGGAAGCTTCAAAAGATTCCTGGGGGAAAATGATTAAGCCAATTGTCATTATCGTGACGGTGAGAGCTAATAATACTGTTTTAGATTTTGATTTAAGCAAAGTTCAGCCTCCTCTTGAAGGGATACTAAATAAGGGCAGTTCGTTTCGTCTATATAAAATACGAACTTCCTTTTCTCTAAAAGTAATGCACAGTATGGGTTATCGATTGTAAAAACATGATAAAATGAAGATACTAGGTACTAGAAATGGCTGTAATATTTCAATTTCATTACATTGGGAGTCTTTGTTCGTGCTACCATGCTTGTTTCACTGTCAATATAAACAATATGCTTCTATAAATCTGTTTAAGACCATAACTTTGTATGAGTGTTATTTCAATATTTTGAACTTCTTACAGAGAGGGGGGATTTCTTTGTCAAAACCAAAGATTGGGCTTGCACTTGGGTCTGGAGGAGCAAGAGGCTTTGCCCATATTGGCGTGATAAAGGTGTTGAAGCAAGAAGGCATTCCGATAGATATGATTGCTGGAAGCAGCATGGGGGCGATGGTTGCTGCCTTTTATGGCGCAGGTTCAGATATTGAGAGGCTCTATAAGCTGTCGAGGGCTTTTAAACGAAAATATTATTTAGACTTTACGATACCTAAAATGGGTTTCATTTCAGGTAAACGGACAAAAGATTTAATTAGAGTATTTACATATGGAAAGAAATTTGAAGAACTTGATATTCCTGTAGCAGTGGTTGCTACGGATATAAAGACTGGGGAAAAAGTCATTTTTCAGGAAGGTCCTATTGCCCCTGCTGTCAGAGCAAGCATCTCAATTCCTGGTATCTTCATTCCGGAAAAAATCGGAAATAGACTTCTTGTCGATGGAGGCGTTGTTGACAGGGTTCCTGTTTCTGTAGTGAAGGATATGGGAGCGGATATCATAATAGGAGTAGATGTTGCTCATGTTAAACAAGATATGGAGATAAACTCTATCTATGATGTTATCATGCAAAGCCTCGATATCCTTCAAATGGAATTGGTTAAAAGCAGGGAATTTGCCTCAGACGTCATGATCCGTCCTAGGGTTGAGAAATACAGCTCGAAATCATTTACAAACATACAGGAGATAATTAGTATTGGAGAAGAAGCTGCAAGAGGAAAGATCGATCAAATTAAGCAAAGCATTGTTACTTGGAAGGAGTCATTTGAAGATGAGCCGTAAAATGTATGTACGCACTTTCCTGGTGGCCGCTATACTACTGATAGCATCTGCTCTTTATTCCCTACCTTATTATGTGTCAAAACCAGGAATGGCTAAAGAATTAGAGCCAATTATTGAGGTTTCCGGTGGTGATGAAGCGGAAGGTAGCTTTATGCTGACCACGGTAAGGATGGGCAAGGCTAATATTTATTCCTATATGCTGGCAAAGTGGAGTGATTATCAGGAAATTTATCCGGAGACATCGATTCGTAGCGAGGATGAAACCGATGAAGAATATAATATTAGGCAGTTGCATTTGATGGATGGTTCTAAAAATAATGCAATCCAAATAGCTTATGAAAAAGCAGGGAAAGAAGTGGATTACGAATACTTAGGTGTATATGTTTTGGACGTGCTAAAAGGAATGCCAGCTGCTAAAGAACTGAAGGCGGGCGACCAAATCATTCAGGTGGATAATGTGAAATTTAAGTCCGCAGAGGAATTCATGGATTACATTAATGGGAAAAAGGCTGGAGACGAAGTTGAATTAGTGTATAAGAGGGAAGAGACAGAGAAAACAGCTCATCTCTCGTTGCAGTCTTTTAAAGATGATCCAAGTAGGGTTGGGATAGGCATTTCTCTCGATGATAATCGAAGGGTCATAACGAAACCTGCCATCGCCATAGATTCTGAACAAATAGGTGGTCCTTCAGCTGGATTGATGTTTTCTTTGGAAATTTATAATCAATTAACAGAGGGAGATCTCACAAAAGGCTACGATATTGCGGGGACAGGAACGATGTCAGATGATGGAACAGTTGGCCCAATAGGAGGGATTCAGCAGAAAATTGTCGCTGCCGATAAGTCCGGAGCGGAAATTTTCTTTGCGCCAAATGAAAATGGAGCAGCTGGTTCGAATTATGAAGACGCATTGGTTGTAGCAAAGGACATTGAAACAAAAATGAAAATTGTCCCGGTTGACAATTTTGAAGATGCGTTAGATTATCTAACGAAATTAAAGGAAAAAGAAGAATAAAAAAAGCGCAAGCAGTTCATCTGTTTGCGCTTTTTTTTGTTAAATTTCGATGTCAAAAACACTGCTGAATTTCACTGCGAAATAAACTGGTGGGACTTGGCGGCCTGGGTCAACCTGTATTTTCTTTATTTGATAATAATTGGTGATTCGTATTCTCGTTTCATTAAGGAAGCTTGATATGGGTCAGGTAAGCCCAATGCATATACCTGTGCCGCCCGTAAGTCCGTTTCAATGCCATGCTTTTGATATGCTGATAGTTTAGAGATGAGCGGAACCGGCAAGCCTTTCTTGACGGTGCGAAGGTACTCCTGCCCCCGGGCATTCATGCCAAGGAGTCTGATATATGAAGGTAGATCATTGTGTATCATTTTTCCCTTTAAGGTATGTGTGAAAATATGGACGCACATCCGCTGGAGTCGTGTCCAGGTATAGCGCTTTGTCTTCATTGCGGCCATGAAGTCTGAAAAGGTTGTAGCTTGTTTTGCCATTTCCTTAAATCGGTGCTCAATGCCTTCTTCGATTTCGTAAATTTCTGCCAACTCCATGAGTGAAGAGGATAGAATCCGGTATTTCAACATAGGCCAATACATTTCCCAGTCATGTAAGGTACGGTAGGTCGATAAATAATGCTCAAGGCCGATTCTTGTTGATTGTGGAATATAGCCAGCAACAGGATCCAATTCCTGTTTTTGTTCCATGATGGCTTTCCGGATTCCTGTTGCACTTGCTATCGACTCGGAAGATAACTGTGTATCATGGTATCCGGCCGCAACCCGTTGAATCGTATAGGGTTGAATTGAAAAACCGTTTTTTAGGGCAACACTAACATATTCTTTACCAAGAATATTATTTGGCTTCGTCAAATCCAGAACATCATCATTTTGGATTATTGATTGAAAAGCCAGGGAGGCACTTGTCGGATAGCTGTTACCGGCATCCATGGCCGATTTAATGGCTGCATCGAATGCTACAGAATTGTCAGAAAGAATTTTATGTGCCGTTATGAATGGTTCAATTCGGCCATCCTCGCTTCCAAAGCAAAAAGAGTCGCAGCCAAGGTATTCCAAAAGAGAAATCGAGCCTTTTGCAAAGATCTCCGCCTTCTGGGTTGCAAAGGCATAGGGAAGCTCGATGACAAGGTCAATGCCGCCGCGTAAAGCCATTTCTGCCCTTGCCCATTTACTGACAATAGCAGGTTCACCGCGCTGTAAGAATGGTCCGCTCATAACCGCTACCACGACATCTGCCCCTGTATTTTCTCTACTTTCTCTAGCATGTAAAACATGTCCATTATGAAAAGGGTTATATTCGACTACTAAACCGCAAGCTTTCATTCCTTCACCTCAGAGAAAAACTTTGTATTTTTTCAACTTAGTGCTAAAATAGTATTTCAAGTAAAATTACTATAATGATTCTTCGTGATTTTTTGTTTAAAATGAATCATAAACTTGGATAATCAGTTAGGATGACTACATTATAGTGTAAAGAAAAAATATTGACAAACTTATAATTGAAAGCTATAATTATTTTTGTTGCCTTGAGGTGATTTCATTTGAAATGGACGATTAGTCAACTTCAAAAAATTCGGGACAAAGATTTACGGTTTGATGAACTAGTGGATGTCTTAGACATTAAGGAAAGAGACCCGCAAATTCGCGATGTTTCTCCGATTAGAGTAGCAGGAAGAGCTGATATCAACTCGACCGAGATTACTTTTCACTTGCATCTTTCAGGTGAATTAACATTACCATGCTCCCGTACACTGGTAGACGTGAAATATCCGATTGATATTGATACAAAGGAAACCTTTCTTTTAAAGGCAGAAGACACTGATTTCTACGGAGATGATGTCACTGTTGTGGAAGGCGATGTTGTAGACCTTATACCGGTAATTAAAGAAAATTTATTGCTAGAAATTCCGATGCAGGTTTTTTGTGAGGATGTCGATTCGAACGAAGCTGCTCCTCAATCTGGGAAAGACTGGGCTGTTATTTCTGAAGAAGAAAGTAAACATAAGGTTGATCCGAGATTTGCAAAGCTTGCCGACTTTTTTGACAACAATAAAGAATCTTGATTGGAACGAAAAATCGTTAATTCGATTTTTCCAGCTTTTTTATATTTTTTAAGGAGGTGGGAATAATGGCTGTACCTTTTAGAAGAACGTCGAAAACTGTAAAAAGAAAACGTCGTACACACTTCAAGCTTCAAGTACCTGGTATGGTAGAATGCCCAAGCTGTGGTGGAATGACTCTTTCACATCACGTTTGTAAAGAATGTGGAACATACAAAGGAAAAGAAGTTGTCGCAAAATAATTTCTTGACCTACTTGAAAGCTTTGCTTTCTTGATGCAACACGCTAATCAAAGCACAGAGATATTTCTCTGTGCTTTTTTTACTAAGATTTTTGGCAGAATATTTAGAATTTTTTGCAGCTTGACAGACAATTTATTGGAGAAGGTGTTTACATGAATAAGGTGCTAATTGTTGAAAAGGATGTACGCGGTTACATGAAGATTTTATTTAATAGACCGGAAAAAAGGAATGCTGTGAATTATCAATTAATGGACGAACTTGAGGCGGTTTTGTCAAAAGCGGCAAGCGACGACGAAGTAAAGATGCTGGTCCTGACAGGGGCAGGCTCTCAGGCGTTCTGTTCAGGTGGGGATTTAAGCGAGTTTCATGACCTCTACACAGAGGAAGAGGCCTTTACCATGTTATCAAAAATGGGTAAGATTCTTTATTCACTAGCGGTTTTTCCAAAACCTACACTAGCACTTCTTAATGGGAGTGCTGTCGGTGGCGGGTGTGAAATAGCGACTGCTTGTGATTTTAGATTGGCAAAAAGTGGAGTGAAACTTGGTTTTGTACAGGGGACACTTGGGATTACGACAGGATGGGGCGGTGCTTCGCTTTTACTTGAGAAAATACCAGAGCAAAAAGCGCTGAAACTATTGTTGGATGCAAAAATACATAAAGCTGAAGAAGCCAGGGAATTTGGTTTCGTAGATAAGATAATCGAAGAAGATACGAATGGATGGGAAGAATTTGTAGAAGATTTACTTCGTCATGAGACAGGAGTACTGATGGCTTATAAAAAATTATTGGTCAAGAAATGGAAGGATAGCGGGATTAAAGGAAGAATGGAAGCGGAAATTCGTGAATGTGCTAAACTATGGGCGACTGATGCACATCATGCTGCAGTCGATCGATTTTTAAACAAGAAAAAATAAATGTTACACCCTCTATATTTCTTCTATCTTTCCTAGCATGTGCATATTATGAAGTAAAACTTGCTGGGAGGTAGAGAGATGTCACTTACGAGACAAGATGCATGGACACAGGATGAGGATTTGTTGCTGGTTGAAGTGGTATTAAGGCATATTCGAGAAGGCAGTACACAGTTAAGGGCATTTGAAGAAGTAGGGAAGCAGGTATCGAGAACATCAGCCGCTTGTGGATTTCGTTGGAATTCTTTTGTAAGAAAGCAATATAAATCAGGAATTGAGCTGGCCAAAAAGCAAAGGAAAGAACAGGCTGTAAAGGAAACCGAATTTGAAATGGAAACTGTAGTAGCAGAATTCAAGACTATTGAACAAAAGACAAACGAGGAAAGGGAAAATGAATCTATTACCTTTCAGGAAGTTATATTATATTTAACGAAAATGGATGAATTAATCCAACTTGATAGTAAGGAAAAAGAACGAATTTCTGAGCACTCACTTTTACTTGAACAGGAAAATGATCGTTTACAGGATGAAAATAGACTGCTGAAAGAAAACTTGAAAGTGGTAGAGGAAGATTATCGTGCGTTAATGCAAATTATGGAGCGGGCTAGAAAGCTCAGTGTGCTAGAAGACGAAAAGGCGAATCCGAAAGTTAGTTTCCAAATGGATAAAAACGGAAATTTGGAAAGGGTTAATAAATAAAAAAAGCGGGTGGAAATATCCGCCCGCTTTTTTTATCAGCTTATTCTTGTGTATCTATGTTAATGTTCTCTTCTTGTTTGACAAATGGGCTCCAAATTAGCGGGTTTTCTCCAAGGTCCCGGTCCATATCATAGGAAACAGCAGAGAAATCCATTTTTTTCCAAAAGTCTTGTGAATGAACTCTTGGGTTCGTTTTGATTGGCATGTTCAGACTTTTAGCGAATTCAACTAAAGCTCTTCCATAACCTTTTTTCTGATAGTTAGGCAAGACTTCAAGTTTCCAAAGAACGAGGAAGTCTCTTGTATTATCAAAATACTGGTCAAAATTAGCACTTTTTTTGTACAGACTCATCCTTGCTACAAGTTTGTCACCATAAAAGATACCGTAAAAAGGTGATTGGCTGTCATTTTCAATGATGTTACCTTCTAAATCATCGAGCATTGACAGTTCCTGTATCCCGTATTCTTTGAATTTTTTGAATTCCTCAAGCGTTTTAAAATTTACAAGTAATCTCTCCACCTTGTATTCCATAAAAAAGCTCCCCCTTAATTCTGATAAACCTCTTCCAACAATACCTTTGAAAGTACCTCAATGCTAAGTTATCATGTGGAATTCCAGCTTAAGGCATAAATCTAGTGTGGCATCAATCGATTCATCCTTGCTGACTAAATGCTTACAGCCGAGTATCCCCCGCCCTTTTTCCTTCGATTTCTCGTCGGCGTAAGATTGGAGGTATCTTTTGTTCCTATAAAGTCAAAAAAATGGCTCGGCTTTTATATCTAATATACCATTAATTTATCTCATAAAGAAGGAAATAAAACTTAGGCTGTCGTATTTATAATTCGCTCCCCTTATTTTTATAGCGAGCGGAAAAGAGCATGGGGATAGCGATGCAGGGGTTTCTTCGATCGAGGGGAGGAATCGCCGCAGGTTAAAAAAGAAAATGTGTTAAAATAGTAAATATATATCAAAAAGTAAGGAAGGTTATTATGAGAATTGGAATCATAGGGGGCGGGGCAATCGGTTTGTTGTTCGCATCTCGTTTGAGTGGGAATCATAGTGTTACTCTTTATACTCGTACAATGGAACAAGCATCCATTATAAATCGTGATGGTCTGTGTCTTATTGAGAATGGGGAAAGCCGGTTGCTGACAGGGATAGTTTCGAAGGCTATGGAAGAAGGTACATCGAGTGAAGATCTTATCATAATAACTGTTAAGCAATATCACCTTTCGCAAATCTTACCCGTTATTGAACGAATACAAGTTCCATTGCTATTCTTGCAGAATGGCTATGGACATATATCTTATTTGAAACAGCTGCAATCACCAGTCATCTATGTTGGGGTAGTGGAGCATGGGGCACTGAAACATGACCAGAATACTGTGGAGCATACGGGACTCGGTATCACGCGGGTGGCATCCTTCAAAGGAAGTCTTGATCAGCTGTCGTTATTAGATGAAAAAATCAATCGTTTTCCTTTTTCTAAGAGTGAGAACTATCACTCTATGCTGATAGATAAGCTGATCGTTAATGCAGTTATTAATCCATTAACAGCGATACTATCTGTGGAAAATGGAAAATTAATCAGTAATCCCTTTTATTATCAGCTGTTTCAGGCTCTTTTCGAGGAAATTTCTGCTATTTTAGAATTGCCAAATAAGATGGGGTCATTTGAACATGTAAGATCCGTATGCTTTGCAACAGCAGAAAACCGATCTTCCATGCTTAAAGACATAGAAAATGGCAGGAAAACGGAAATCGATGCTATTTTGGGTTATATCCTCTCGGAGGCAAAGAGGAAAGAGAAAAGTGATTGCGTAACGGCTTCTCTATATAAGATGGTTAAAGGAAAAGAGTTTCAGGGGGGATGAGGGTGTGCCGAACTTTGTATCAAGTCTTGCTGCGATTTTTATTACCTTGCCCTTTATAGGGTATATTCTATTTTTTATCGGTGCTAAACAATTCACTGGAAACCATAGACGATCCGTTCAATTTGCGATGGATATGAGTACATTGCTTTTCGTTTTATCAGTCCATTATTTAATTATTACAATTTGGGATATACATATTCTTTGGGTGATCATGCTGATCATGATTGTCAACGCATTTGTTGTTGTTCTTGTCCATTATAAGGTGAAAGAAGAAATCATTTTTCATAAGGTTTTAAAAGGTTTTTGGAGAGTGAATTTTGCTTTCTTTTTTTGCGCTTACCTACTATTATTTTCCATTGGTTTGATTACAAGTATTACGAAGATATTGACTACATAACATAGAACATAACATCAATTTTCTGCTGCTGGGCAACTTCTTTTGTTTTCTTAAAACAGAATGTTATACTCTAAAAAGAATTGTAGTTGCAGAGAAAGGGAGAACAGAAATGGAGATGAAAGATCTCGCGTTACCATCTTTAAATCGATTTGCATCGGACTATTTACAAAACCGTCTTGAAACTGAGGAGTATTTTCACTATGACCTGTCCAATCCGGACATATATCGTAATAGATACCTTGAATTGATGAACCGTTCGTTTTTACGAGGGGAGTTATCAGATTACATACAACAATACATGTCTCGTTTTCCAAGCAGTGATGCTGTTAATGGAAATATTGAAAGGTTGCGCAGTAACGATTCAGTGGTCGTGATTGGCGGGCAGCAGGCTGGTTTATTGTCAGGTCCGCTTTATACGATTCATAAAGTGATATCAATCATTAAGCTTGCTGAAGAACAAGAAAAAGAACTAGGGAAGTCTGTAATTCCTGTTTTTTGGATAGCTGGTGAAGATCATGATTTAGCTGAAGTCAATCATGTTTATGTGATGAAAAACAGTAAACCTAATAAAAAGACATACCCTTCATATCAGCCATATAAAACAATGGTTTCGGATATGGAGCTTGATACGGAAAAGGCAGATAAGTGGTTCGAAGAAATCATTGAAACTTACGGAGAAACAGCCTTTACGAATAAACTTCTTATTGATATTAAAGAAACAATCGAGCAATCGAACACATTCGTCGACTTTTTTGCCCGTCTGATTCACGAATGGTTCCATGAATATGGCCTTTTACTTGTCGATGCTGGTGATCCGAAACTAAGGGAAATAGAAACAGGCTTCTTTGAATCGATGATTAAAAAAAGTGAACGGATTGCAGAAGTTGTCGTGGAGCAACAATCATATATGCATGCTCAAGGCTATGCAAAAATGATAGAAATGGATAAACAGGCAGCTAATTTATTTTATTATGATACAGATAAAAAAGATCGATGTTTACTCGAACGGGTAGATGGTATGTTCAGCGGGAAGAACGGAGAGGTTTCATTTTCTGAGCAGGAACTCTTGCAGATAGCCAAAGGTCATCCAGAACAACTAAGCAATAATGTCATTACTCGTCCGCTTATGCAGGAAATGCTTTTCCCGGTATTAGCCTTTATTTCTGGACCGGGGGAAATTGCTTATTGGGCAGAATTGAAACAGGCATTTGAGTTGTTTTCAATGAAGATGCCGCCAATCGTTCCGAGGTTAAACATCACGCTTGTAGAGCGTGGCGTTCAAACTGATCTTGAGGAAACAGAACTCGAGTTGGAGACCGTGTTGACTGAAGGAACCACGAATGCTGTTCGATGTTACCTTGATACTGTGAAGGATGAGACGATTGATCAATTATTCGGGCAGTTGAAATCGCAACTTGAAGATAATCATGAAAAGCTATCAGTGCACGCTGTTTCGTTAGATAGAGGTCTTGAGCCGATGTTGAATAAAAATATCGAATTCATCCAAAAGCAATTGGATTTCATGTATGGGAAAATTGGTGACCGTACTAAGGAACGCCACTCGGTTGTATTGAAAAAGTTTGAACGGATAGCAAATTCGCTGTATCCTCTTGAATCACCACAGGAGAGGATTTGGAATGTTTTTTATTACTTGAATCAATATGGACCAGATTTTGTTCGGGAAATTATGAAACTGGATTATCAGTTTAATAACCAGCACAAATTGATTTTTTTGTAGAAAAACTCACCTGATTGGATGAGAGTGGTGGGCTAATGATTTTGAATAAAGAGACTCACCTACCTTTAGGAAGAATGGGAGTATAAAAATCAGCAGAAAGACAGGCGGCCAGCCTGTCTTTTTTTTGTTGGTGGCCATTTGCATGTAAGCCTTCGACAGTATTAGTGTGACTGTGTCTTAGTGTGCGTTAATTCGAGTGAAATGGTGTTGTCTTTAAATAAATTGGCTAAATAAACTTAAGGAGAAAAGAAGGGAATTTTTACTTATAAGGAGAAAGTAAAAACAAGTGGAGAAAGGTGGGGGAATGTGGTACATTGAGATTAGAATGTGGGGGTTGTGGGTATGTTCATGGGAGAGTACCATCATAACATCGATATAAAAGGCCGTCTGATTGTCCCAGTTAAATTCAGGGACAACCTTGGGGAACAATTTGTACTGACCCGTGGACTTGATCAATGTTTATTTGGTTACCCTATGGAAGAGTGGAAGCTGCTTGAAGAGAAGCTGAAAGCCCTGCCTTTAACTAAAAAAGATGCCCGAGCCTTTACCCGTTTTTTCTTTTCGGCAGCAACAGAATGCGAAATAGATAAACAAGGGCGAATAAATATTCCCACGCCGCTTACTTCATATGGCCAATTGGAAAAAGAATGTGTAATTCTTGGTGTTACCAATCGTATTGAGATTTGGAGCAAATCCCTTTGGGAAAACTATTTTTCAGCTTCAGAGGATTCTTTCGCTGAGATAGCAGAAAATATGATTGGCTTTGATATTTAAGGCTGCCCTCAGAAATAGAGTTACTCAATAACCGATTGGAAGGATGTCTAGCATGTTTCAACATACAACAGTGTTATTAAAAGAGACGGTTGATGGATTAAACATCAAACCTGATGGAATTTATGTAGATTGTACTTTAGGAGGGGCAGGTCACAGTCAATACTTGCTCTCACAGCTATCTGACAAGGGCAGACTTTATGCTTTTGATCAGGATGAGACGGCGATTCAGAATGCTAAGGCTAAATTAGAAAGCTATGGAGACCGTATTGTACTCGTTCCTAATAATTTTAAATACTTAAAAGAAGAGTTGAATGCCCGGGGAATCGAGAAAGTGGATGGGATTCTTTATGATTTAGGTGTGTCATCTCCACAGTTGGATACACCAGAGCGAGGATTCAGTTATAACCATGATGCGCCACTGGATATGAGGATGGATCAGAGTGCTGCTATTTCTGCATATGATGTTGTGAATACTTGGTCATTCCATGAATTGATGAGAATCTTCTTTCAATATGGAGAAGAAAAATTTTCTAAGCAAATTGCCAGGAAAATTGAAGCAGCTCGTGAAATAAAACCGATTGAAACAACGTTTGAGCTTGTAGAGCTAATTAAAGATGGAATTCCTGCACCGGCAAGAAGAAAAGGCGGACACCCCGCGAAACGAGTATTTCAAGCAATACGAATTGCTGTAAATGATGAACTTGGTGTCTTTGAAGATTCTTTAGAGCAAGCTATTTCCCTATTGGATATAGAAGGAAGAATATCTGTCATTACATTCCATTCACTAGAAGATAGAATTTGTAAAACAGTATTTAAAAAAGCCAGTGCCTTGCCTGACCTTCCGCATGGACTTCCAGTTATTCCTGATGAATTTAAACCGCCTATGAAATTAATCACGAGAAAACCAATCTTACCTTCAGAAGAAGAATTGGAAGGGAATAATCGTTCCCGTTCAGCTAAGTTAAGAATTGCCGAGAAACAATAAATATAGAAAAATCAGTAAGGGGGAGCATGAATGAGTTCCATAGCCAAAAAAATACAAGAACAGCAATATGAAGACCAGCAGCAACAACAGACACATCAAACAGTGGTCATCCGTAAAGCGAAGATATCCATTGGTGAAGTAATCTTACTATGTGCCCTTGCTATTATGGTTACCTTTTTGGGAGTGAAAATAGTTTCTAACCAAGCGGCCATTTATGAAACGAATAAAGAGATCCAGCAAGTCGAAGTATCAATTGATAAACAGAGTAAAGTGAACGAAGATTTGAAAGTGCAGGTTGATGAACTCAGTACATACGAAAGAATTTGGAAAAAAGCTGAAGAGCTAGGGTTCAAGTTAAATAAGAATAATGTGAAGGGTGTGCAGTGATAATGCAGAAACAAAAAAATATGAAGCATGGAGCAGCCGGATTATTCTTCTTATTCGGCCTGCTCTTTTTTGTATTAATCTGCCGCTTTTTGTATATTCAGGTGACAGGCACAGCCGGTGGTGAGGTATTAGCTTCGAAAATCGACAAGAAATATGAAAGAGAACAGGTCATAGAAGCTAAAAGGGGAAGTATCCTCGATACAAAGGGTGAAGTCATTGCCGAGGATACTTCTTCCTATATTTTAAGGGCTGTACTTAGTGAAAAGGAAACTGAACATGTCAAAGACCCAGAAATGACGGCTGCTAAACTTGCTAAATATATAGATATGGATGAGCAGGACATCTATGAGCGCCTTACGAAAAAAGGGGCATACCAGGTGGAGTTTGGGAAGGCCGGCAAGGATTTGACTCAGGTTGTCAAACAGAAAATAGAAAAATTGGAACTGCCGGGAATTACATTTGGAAGAACGAATAAACGCTTTTATCCGAATGGAATCTTCGCTTCGCATCTAATTGGCTATGTAGAAAAAGATGAGAAAACCGGAGAAATGGCTGGTAAGTTCGGAATAGAAAAGTACCTCAATAAAGAATTGCAGGAAACGGATGGAAAACTGACATATGACAGTGACAAATGGGGAATTCTTTTACCGGATACGAAGGAAAAGGTGGTAGCTCCGGATAATGGTAATGATGTAATGCTGACCATCGACAAGAAAATACAAACTTTCTTGGAAGATTCGTTGAGTAAAGTGCAAGAAAAGTATGATCCCGAGCAAATCATAGCGATTGTATCCAATCCCAAAACGGGGGAAATTGTAGCGATGGGGCAAAGACCTACCTTCCATCCGACAACGAAAGAGGGGCTTACGGATACGTGGCGTAACCTTGCTATCGAAGAATCATTCGAACCAGGCTCAACCATGAAAACGTTCACCCTTGCAGCTGCTGTGGAAGAAGGGGTCTTTAATCCCAATGAAAGTTTTACTGCCGGCACTTACAAGACGGGAGCGGGCTCCATCGGTGATCACAGCGGAATCGAAAGAGGAAAAAGTATGACCTTTCTTGAAGGTGTACAACGTTCTTCCAATGTCGCTTTTGCGACATTGGCAATGGATAAAATCGGTGCAGATACCTTCCGAGAATATTTGACGAAGTTTGGTTTCGATAATAAGACGGGGATTGATCTGCCGAATGAGATAACTGGTAAAATTCAATATAAGTATAAGCTTGAAAAGGTTACAACATCTTTTGGGCAAGGCTCAACCGTTACACCGATTCAACAAATCCAAGCAGCCTCGGCAATTGCCAATGATGGAAAAATGATGCAACCGTATGTGATTAAAAGTATTTCCGATCAGGATACCGGAAAAGTATTGAAAACGACAAAACCAAAAGTATCAGGTGAACCGATTTCAGCAGAGACTGCTAAACAAGTACGTGACTATTTGGAAACGGTAATCTCTGCGAAAAAAGGAACAGGGAAAAAATATGCAATTGAAGGATACGAAGTAGCAGGGAAAACAGGTACAGCTCAGATTGCCGGTCCAACAGGCCGATATTTAGAAGGGAAGAATAACTATGTATTCTCCTTTTTAGGTATGGCTCCAAAAGATGACCCACAACTGGTCATCTATGTGGCGGTCAAAAAGCCAAACTTAGGTGCCACTTATGTAGGAGCGGATCCATTGTCTGAGATATTTAATCCTGTCATGCAAAATAGCCTGCAATATTTAAATATAAAGCCTTCTGATGTGAAAAAACAAACAGCCAATAAAATTGAAGACTATACTAATCAATCTGAGAGTTCTTCTGTTAAGGAGCTGGAACAGTTAGGATATGAAGTTAGTACGATCGGAAGCGGTCGGAAAGTTCTCGATCAATCACCTAAAGCAGGGAGCACCCTCTTACAGGGTGAAAAAATAATCCTTCGAACAGAAGGTGATATGAAAGTTCCTGATATGAAAGGATGGTCCTTACGTGATGTAATGAAATTAGCTAAGGTTGCGAAGCTGGATCTCCAAACTTCAGGAACAGGTTATGTGAGTAAACAGAATATCAAGGTAGGTAAAAAGGTTAAGGAAGGGGACTCTTTCAATGTTGAATTGTCCCAACCCGAAGGCGCTGCCGATAATTTATCAAGTAATGAGAATAAAGGGTCTGATTAAAAATATAGATATAAAAAAAAAGAGGGTGATCCAAATAGATCACCCTCTTTATTTTTTTTGATTGTTTTCTTAGTCTAGCATTGAGTAGACAAGCATATATATTGAAGCATGTATGAAATGGAGGTGCCTGTTTTTGCGTGTTTCAAATGTTACGGTCCGAAAAAGGCTGGCAATCGCATTGGCAGTAGGTCTCATTGTGTTTTTTATCATTGATATCCGCTTAGGGATTGTTCAATTTTATCTTGGGGACAAGTTGACCGGTTTGGCTAAGGATTCCTGGAGCAGGAATATTCCTTTCGAGGCCAAACGTGGTGAGATTTTAGATCGGAATGGTGTCGAACTGGCAACGAATATATCAGCACCTACAGTATATGTCATCCCGAGACAGATTGAGAACCCCGGTGAGACGGCGGAACAGCTGGCTTCAATATTAGATATGACGAAGGAAAAAGCTTATCAATGGTTAACGAAACAGGCGATGAGTGTCAGAATTCCGGAAGGTAGAAAGATATCTCATGAAAAGGCGAAAGAAATTAAAGCATTAGGGATAAAAGGCGTGTATATCGCCGAAGATTCAAAGCGTCATTACCCATTTGGGGAATACCTCTCGCATGTGCTTGGCTTTACGGGTTCGGATAACCAGGGATTGATGGGAATTGAATTATCCTATGATAAGGAGCTAAGTGGGGAAAAAGGATTTGTGAAATTTTATTCAGATGCCAAAGGGAAAAGGCTTGAGAATATGGCAGATGACTATAAGCCGCCTGTTGATGGAGATAACTTGAAACTGACGATTGATAGCAGAATTCAGACAATAGTCGAACGGGAGCTCGATAATGCAGAGGCGACTTATAATCCTGATGGTCTTATTGCCATTGCGATGGATCCTAATACCGGGGAAATATTGGCGATGTCGAGCAGGCCGACTTTTGACCCAGCTAATTTTCAAAATGTACCCTCTGAAGTGTATAATCGCAATTTACCAGTTTGGAGTATTTATGAACCGGGTTCGACTTTTAAGATCATCACCCTTGCTGCAGCGCTTGAGGAAGGGAAGGTCGACTTACAAAATGAACACTTTTACGATTCCGGGCATGTGGAAGTCTCAGGGTCCACGCTGCATTGTTGGAAAAGGGGAGGACATGGAGACCAAACTTTTCTAGAAGTTGTTGAGAACTCATGTAACCCTGGTTTTGTAGAGCTTGGTAACCGTCTTGGCAAAGATAAGCTGTTTAAATATATTAATGATTTCGGTTTTGGACAAAAAACTGGAATTGATTTAACAGGAGAAGGAAAAGGAATCATGTTTAATATGGATCGGGTAGGCCCAGTTGAGCAGGCAACAACTGCGTTTGGACAAGGTGTTGCTGTAACACCTATTCAGCAGGTCACAGCGGTTTCGGCAGCAGTTAATGGAGGAACATTATATACACCTTACATTGCAAAGGAACTGGTTGATCCAAAAAATGGCGATGTACTAATGAGAAAGACCCCCCAGGCGAAAAAAAGGGTGATTTCAGAAGAAACTTCCAAGAAAGTCCGTGAAGCACTTGAATCCGTTGTTGCAAAAGGAAGCGGTAAAGGAGCATTCGTGGAGTCGTATCGGGTCGGTGGGAAAACGGGTACTGCCCAAAAAGCGGAAAATGGCCGATATTTAGAAAATAATTTTATACTCTCATTTATTGGTGTCGCTCCGGCGGATGATCCGCAAATCGTCGTCTATATAGCGGTTGATAATCCTAAAGGAACGGTTCAATTCGGTGGCGTTGTTGCCGCACCAATCGTCGGAAATATCATGGAAGATTCATTAAGAGCCATGGGTGTAAAGCCAAGGAAAAACCAGATTGAAAAAGAAACGCTCTGGACGGATCCTGTTATGATCGAGGTACCAAATGTTGTAGGTATGAGCAGGAAAGAGCTGCAAACCCAGCTCATTGATCTTAAACTTGATATAGCCGGTAATGGGGATAAAGTCATAAATCAAGCTCCGGATGCAGGGGTTAAAGTAAAAGAAGGCTCTACAATAAGAATTTATCTTGGCGAAAATACAGAATAAGTATAAAATAATATATGATTAGTTAAGGCGGCTGAAGAATCATCAGCCGCTTTGTTTACGGAGTCGTGTAAACCCCGTATAATAAAAATTGGTTTCTCGACAAGCCAAAGTTAATCACATATAATGAATCCTCAAATTAAGTTGAGAGGGATGGAAAAATGAAGCTTCACAAATTACTATCTTATTTACACTCCTTATTTAAGTATGAAGGAGAAAATCCTGAGATCACCTCCATTGAAAATGATAACCGTAAAGTCAAAGACGGAAGTTTATTTGTTTGTATAAAAGGTTATACAGTCGATGGTCATGATTTTGCCCAATCAGCTGTCGAACATGGAGCTTCGGCAGTGATCGCCGAACGGCCGCTTGACTTGAATGTTCCAGTAATTGTAGTCCGTGATTCAAGCAGAGCCATGGCAGTCCTTGCAGATGCATTTTTCGGCCATCCGACCCAAAAGTTGCGCTTGATTGGAATTACAGGTACGAACGGCAAAACGACGACCAGTCATTTACTTGAAAAGATTTTCGAGGATCAAAAGGAAAAAACAGGATTGATTGGCACCATGTATACGAAAGTTGCTGACAAGGTGTATGAAACTAAGAATACGACGCCAGATAGTGTTACGTTACAGAAAGCTTTTCATGAAATGACCGAAGCAGATGTCTCAACGGCTATCATGGAAGTTTCTTCACATGCGCTTGAGCTTGGGCGTGTCCACGGATGTGATTATGATATTGCCGTTTTTACAAATTTAACGCAGGATCATTTGGATTTCCATAAAACCATGGACAGATATAGGCAGGCAAAATCATTATTTTTCTCCCAGCTTGGCAATGCCTACATAGAAAATCGTCCCAAATATGCTGTGCTTAATGCTGATGATGCTGCAACAGATGATTTCATCAAGGTGACCGCTGCTACAGTTGTTACATATGGAATTGACAAAGAAGCTGATATTAATGCCAAGGATATAAAGATTGATGCAAAAGGCACAGCATTCACCTTGACTGCAGGTAAAGAAGAGCGTGAAGTTCAGCTGCAGCTAATTGGTAAATTCAGCGTCTATAATGTTCTAGCAGCCATTTCTGCTGCTCTATGCGCCGGGAACGATTTGGATGAGACCATAAAATCTATTGAGGAAATAGAAGGTGTTGCCGGCCGTTTTGAGCTTATTTCGGCGAATCAGGATTTCCCGGTCATTGTTGACTATGCTCATACTCCGGACAGTTTAGAAAATGTTTTAAAGACAGTCGGGGAATTTGCTGAAAAGAAAATTTTTGTAATAGTGGGCTGCGGTGGAGATCGTGATAAAACAAAGCGTCCAATCATGGCTGAAATAGCTTGCAGATTGGCGTCTGACCCTATATTCACTTCAGATAATCCCCGTAGTGAAAATGCCGCCCAAATCCTGAGGGATATGGAAGCTGGTGTAGCTGGTAAAGAATATACGGTTATCGAAGATCGCAGACAGGCAATCGATTATGCTGTTTCCAAAGCCAAAACAGGCGACGTTATCTTAATAGCGGGAAAAGGACATGAAACGTATCAACAAGTCGGTGACGAAGTACTTCACTTTGATGACCGTGAAGAAGCAGAAAAAGCGATTCAAAGAAGGTTGGGTTCAGTCTGAATCATAGATATTTGACCCACCGGACAAACATGAAACGACAACAAGTAGAATTTATATTTGAATTGTGTTAGGAATGAGGGAGTAAGGAATGTTGGAACAAGTAATTTTTTATACAATTTTGGTGGCGTTTTTAGTAACCGTTCTTCTATCGCCGATTTTTATCCCGTTTTTAAGAAGATTGAAATTCGGGCAAAGTATTCGGGAAGAAGGCCCACAATCACATCAAAAGAAAACAGGAACACCTACTATGGGCGGACTGGTTATATTATTATCGGTGACCATCGCTACATTAATAATGACTTTTAAATTTTCGGTACCATCTACCGAAACGTATTTATTATTATTCGTTACTTTAGGATTTGGTTTATTAGGTTTCTTGGACGATTTTATCAAAGTGGTCATGAAGCGGAATCTAGGCTTGACTTCGAAGCAAAAACTATTGGGCCAAATCGTGATATCAGTCATTTTTTACTTCGTCTTTAAGCAGACAGACCGTTTTAATCCGGAATTGACGATTCCTGGTACTGATTTTGCGATTGATTTTGGCTGGTTTTATCTCTTTATCGTGATTTTCTGGCTAGTCGGTTTTTCTAATGCCGTCAATTTGACGGATGGGCTTGATGGACTTGTCTCAGGTACGTCTGCTATTGCTTTTGGTGCTTTTGCAGTACTAGCTTGGAGTCAGTCACAATATGATGTTGCTATATTTTCTGTAGCAGTTGTCGGTGCTGTTTTAGGTTTCCTTGTCTTCAATGCACATCCTGCAAAGGTATTTATGGGGGATACAGGGTCCTTAGCTCTTGGGGGAGCGATTGCTACCATTGCCCTGTTAACTAAACTTGAAATACTGCTGGTAATCATTGGTGGCGTCTTCGTCATTGAAACGCTATCGGTCATTTTACAAGTAGGATCGTTTAAAACCACTGGAAAGCGTATTTTTAAAATGAGTCCGCTTCACCATCATTATGAGCTTTCTGGCTGGTCGGAATGGCGCGTCGTCGTGACTTTCTGGACAGTAGGGCTACTGTGTGCGGTACTTGGAATCTATTTAGAGGTGTGGATATAATTGAAAGAGACTGTAAAGTATTCAGAGAAAAAAGTATTGGTATTAGGATTGGCGAAAAGCGGAGTGATGGCAGCTTCGCTTCTACATAAATTAGGTGCTTTCGTGACGGTTAATGACATGAAGCCATTATCAGAAAATCCGGAGGCGCAGGGGCTTCTTGAACAGGGAATCAAAGTCATTTGCGGTAGCCATCCGATAGAACTGCTTGATGAAGGATTTGAACTGATTGTAAAAAATCCAGGAATTCCCTATCGAAATCCACTTGTTAAAGGTGCTTTGGAAAAAGGGATTCCGGTTATCACGGAAGTTGAACTTGCCTATCAGATCAGTGAGGCTCCTTTCATAGGCATCACGGGTACAAATGGGAAAACGACAACGACAACGTTGATTTTTGAAATGTTGAAGACCGGTGAAAAATCACCACTTATTGCTGGGAATATTGGGACGGTTGCCTCTGGTGTTGCTGAGAAAGCAAAATCTGATGACGCGATTGTCATTGAATTATCATCTTTCCAGCTGATGGGGATTGAGGAATTCCGTCCTGAAATCTCAATCTTGACGAATTTATATGATGCGCATCTGGATTATCATAGCTCCAAGCAGGAATATGCTGAAGCAAAGGCTGCGATTACGAAAAATCAAATAGCTTCAGATTTCATGATCTTTAATGCAGATCAAGATGCTGTTTTGGCTATGGCAAATAAGTCCAAGGCCGAGCTTGTACCATTTTCAACTGAAGTAAAACATGAGAATGGAGCATATGTCGAAGATTTTGCTGTCTTTTTCCGAGGGGAAAAAGTGATTGATGTTTCAGATATCGCCCTTCCTGGAAAACACAATTTGGAAAATGTGCTCGCGGCAATTTCAGCGGCCAAACTTAAGGGTGTTGCTAACGAAGCTATTCAAAAAGTATTAAAAACGTTTTATGGTGTAGAGCATCGTCTGCAGTTTGTGGCGACGGTTGAAAATCGTAAATTTTATAATGATTCGAAAGCCACAAACATTCTTGCTGCCTCCAAAGCTCTAACATCATTTACAGAACCTGTAATCTTATTGGCAGGCGGGTTGGATCGTGGAAATGAATTTGACGAGTTAAAACCTGCTATGAAAAATGTCAAAGCCGTGATTACGTTTGGTGAAACGGCAGAAAAAATTGAACGGATAGCCAAAGAAATAGGAATAACGAATATAAAACGTGTCGATAATGTAGAAAAGGCCGTACCGGCTGCTTTTGATTTATCAAATGAAGGCGACTGTATTCTCCTCTCCCCGGCTTGTGCAAGCTGGGATCAATATAAAACTTTTGAGCAAAGAGGAGACATGTTTATGGAGGCCGTGCATAAACTGAAATAAGAGCTTTCGCAGAAGGAAGTGAACCTGCTTCTACGTTGACATCTTGGAAAAAAGCGATAATGAGCCGTTATCGCTTTTTTTTTGACTAAAGTGCTGACAAGCAATCAGCATACATGTTTTATATTCGTACAGGCTCGAAAAACTTCCTAGAGGTGGATGTCCGTGCCATTAAAAAAATCCAATCCTGATCTCATTCTCATTATCGTCACCTTAAGTCTCTTGACCGTAGGTTTAATCATGGTTTACAGCGCGAGTGCCATTTGGGCGACTTATAAATTTGATGATTCCTTTTATTTTGCAAAAAGACAGCTGCTGTTTGCCTGTGTTGGGGTTATAGCAATGTTTTTCATCATGAATGTGGATTACTGGACGTGGAGAACTTGGGCCAAAATCCTAATCATCATTTGTTTCATTATGCTACTGGCTGTCCTGGTTCCTGGTATCGGAATGGCGAGAAATGGTTCTAGGAGCTGGATTGGTGTAGGGGCCTTTTCGGTTCAACCATCAGAGTTCATGAAGCTAGCGATGATTGCTTTTTTAGCTAAGTTTTTATCTGAACGGCAAAAGTTGATCACCTCCTTTAAAAAAGGGATGCTCCCATCTTTGGGCCTTGTATTTTTAGCATTTGGACTAATTATGTTACAGCCCGATCTTGGGACGGGAACGGTCATGGTTGGAACATGTATCGTGATGATTTTTATTTCAGGAGCAAAAATCAGCCATTTTGTTGGCTTAGGGTTAATCGGGGTACTAGGTTTTGTTGGTCTGATTTTGTCGGCTCCGTACCGGATAAAAAGGATCACTTCGTTTCTGGATCCATGGGAAGACCCTTTGGGGAGCGGCTTTCAAATGATTCAATCGTTTTATGCAATCGGACCCGGGGGATTGTTTGGTCTCGGTTTGGGCCAAAGCCGGCAGAAGTTTTTCTATTTACCAGAACCACAGACCGATTTTATTTTCGCAATACTTTCTGAGGAACTTGGCTTCATCGGAGGCTCGATGATTATCTTGTTATTTTCGCTTATGCTCTGGCGGGGCATTCGAATCGCTCTTGGTGCACCAGATTTGTATGGGAGCCTTGTAGCGGTGGGGATCATTGCGATGGTCGCCATTCAAGTGATGATCAATATAGGTGTTGTCACTGGTTTGATGCCTGTTACTGGAATTACCTTGCCGCTTTTAAGTTATGGGGGTTCATCCCTAACGCTCATGCTGATGGCCATCGGTGTACTACTGAATATTAGCCGCTATTCAAGGTTCTAACCATAATAAAACATGTGTTATATCAAAAGGAAGCCCTGTTCAAATGAACTGTGCCCCATTTTACGGACAGTATAAAAAAGTGCCTAAGCGGCTAATAAGTGGTCCCGGTATTGTACCGGGGCCATTTTCTTTAGCCCCCATTGATAACGATGTTCATTATATTCTTCAATAACTCGATCAATTTCTTCCTTCACATCCGTTAAATTAGTACATGTTTTATATTCTGCCAAATCCTTAAAGTGGCCAAAGAAACTTTCCATTGGCGCATTATCCCAACAGTTTCCCTTGCGGGACATGGATTGGGTTATCCCAAGTTCCTTCACTTTGCGTTGAAATAGCGGATGGGTGTAATGGAACCCCTGGTCAGAATGAAGGATTGCACTCGGGTGGAACTCGTGACACACAGCCTGCTTTAGCTTATTTAAAGTCTCGTAAGCGATATCCATTTCTAATGAAGTAGATAAATGGTACGTAACGATTTCTTTTGTGGCGGCATCTTTTACGCAGGATAAATACGCTTTTTGGCCTTTCCCATAATAAAGATAGGTAATGTCAGTAAGCAGGACCTTCCCTGGCACCTCCTGATTGAATTCACGATTAAGGAGGTTTGGACAAGTAAGGTGCTCCTTGGTTGCCTTGGCCATCTTCCGATACGGGTTGGCCCTTCTGATTTTCGCTAGGAGATTATATTTTGTCATCAACCGTCTGATTTTCTTATGATTCATTACGGCCGAGTAGTCATTCTCCATAATCATTTTGATTTGGAGGGCGCCTACTTTTTCCTTTTTACTGATGAAGATATTTCTGATCAATTTTATGTCCAATTCATCCTGTTCTTCACGAAGCTCACGGTAAGGAGCTGCCTTTAACCAATCATAGTAGCCACTTCGACTTACACCAGCCAATTTGCATAGATAAGAAACAGCCTTCTTTAATTGGTGTATTCTGATCGTCCTTTCAATCAGATAGAACTTCTCAGCAGCAGTTAGAATCATTTCTTTTTCAGAGCCTGCCTTTCTAGCTCTTCCAGCTTTTTTAGGAAGTCATTTTCTGCTTCAAGGAATTTGATTCTCGCCTCGGCCTTCCTAAGTTGATCCTCTACAGACTGTGGCTTGGAAGTGGGGCGTCCTGTACTTCCTTTTCCACGGCGTTCCGTAAGGAAGCCTTCCTCACCAAACCTTTCAAAGGTACTACGCCAGCGCTGTAGACAACGTTTGGGTTGTTTCTTTCCAATTATTTCGAGATTAATTCCCTGGTCAATGAAAATTTGAGAGGGGGCTTTCCCCTTTTTATATTCCTTAACAGCTTTTGTCTTAAATTCAGGACTATAGGAAATAGATCGCTCGGAAGCACTAATGATATTTGGATTCTTTTCAAGTTCTTTAATCTGAAATTCAGTATATATATTCTTACTCATAGAAACCCTCCGTCCATACTCATTACATCTATTGAAACATAAAAAAACCCGGATAAGGGACACTTTTTTATGTGTGTCCGTTATCCGGGGTATAGTTCACAAACAGTAGGCTTCCTTTTTTATTCTTTAGCTGAAAACCGTTGTGGGGAAGATAGTAGCGGGTACATTGATGCAATTTAGAAATATCTGAAATGCTACATAAAAATTACCATGTATGAATGTTAGGGATTCTATAATAAATATTGGCAATACGGCTTTGTTTAGACTATAGTATAAGAGGGTTAGGCCGCATTGGCGCTTACTTCTGCTCATATTTCTGCTTTTAAATAAAAGGTGTTATTATTTTTGTATAATAAGAGACCTCGTAGGGTGAGGATATGAAAATTATAATTTGGAATTTTTGGAACAACAAGGAGGTTTATCATGAATAAAATGATAAAACAATTAACAGAACTGCAAATCGGCAAAGTTCTTGAACAGGAACCACTTGCGAATCATACAACTATGAAAATTGGGGGACCGGCTGATTTATTCATCGTGCCATCATCCATTGAAAATATAGAAAAAACGATGCAGGTCATCAAGGAACATGCCACACCTTGGAGAGTGATTGGTAGGGGCTCGAACCTCTTAGTCAGCGATGGCGGAATTGAAGGTGTAGTGCTGAAATTGGGCAAAGGACTTGACCATCTTGAGATAAATGGCCCGGAGATTAAAGCAGGGGCTGGTGTGTCTCTTGTTAGCTTGTCTGTACAAATTAGCAAAAAAGGATATGCAGGTCTGGAATTTGCCAGTGGAATTCCTGGCTCAATTGGTGGAGCGGTCTATATGAACGCTGGTGCACACGGTTCCGATATGAGTGAAATTCTAAAGGAGGCGCATGTTCTGTTTGAAGATGGAACGTTGGCCTGGCTTTCTAAGGAGGAAATGGAGTTTTCTTATCGAACTTCAATACTTCAAAAGAAAAAACCAGGAATCGTACTGGAAGCCATTTTTCAACTAACTGAGGGAAATAAAACTGAAATAGTAGAAAGAATGCAGAATAACAAAAACTATCGTAAGGATACCCAGCCGTATAATCTACCATGTGCCGGGAGCATATTTAGAAATCCGCTGCCACATCATGCAGGGAAATTAGTGGAGAATGCTGGCCTAAAGGGACACTCCATTGGTGGAGCACAGATTTCCCCTATGCATGGGAACTTTATCGTTAACACAGGAAATGGAAGTGCAGCAGATGTTCAAGCATTGATACAGCACGTGAAGGACACTGTGTATGACAAGTTTGAAATTGAATTGGAAACCGAAGTGGAAATAATCGGACGGAAATAAAAGAAGATTTATTTTTCATATCCAAATATTGTGGTATAATGTGTTACCTGAAAAGTATAGTAATAAGTTTTTCTTAAATTTGTCATGATTTAATATAGTGTCAAAAACCATCCATTTTTTCAGGAAGAGGTGAAAGGGATGGAAAAGGGGAAAATCGTTTCTATTGAGGACCGCATCCCGAAACTAAAACAATTAAGAAAAAGTAAAGCAAACAGACGACTTGTTCTTTTGCTTTCCCTTTTCTTCATTCTGATTGCTTGTGTGTTATATTTCTTATCCCCTTTGAGCTATGTTCAATCCGTGCAGGTAGAAGGGAATCGTTATATTACTTCTAAGCAAATTGTTAAATTAAGTGAAATAAAGAAGGATCGAAGTATTTGGAAGGTTGATACAGGATCAACAGTAGCAAATATTAAAAAAAATCCGGAAATAGCGAGCGTTAAGGTTACACCTATATTTCCCAATTCTATAAAAATTACAGTTTCTGAACATAATAGAATGGCGTATCTATCCAATGATGGGAAGTTTTCACCTATTTTGGAAAATGGTTCTGTTTTGGAAGAGTTAGCAACTGGTGAAATTCCAGTATTTGCCCCGGTTTTAATTGGCTTCAAAGAGGGTAAAGCATTAAAGTTGCTTTTAGAGGAGTTGGACAAGCTTCCTGTCGAGATTCAGAACGCTATATCGGAAATCCATCATGCTCCAACTAAAACTGATGGTTACCATATCGTAATGTTTATGAATGATGGATATGAAGTAAGTGCTACAAGTCGAACTTTATCCGAAAAAATGATTCACTATCCATCGATTGTCAGTCAGTTGGATCCGAAGGTAAAGGGTGTCATTGATCTAGAAGTCGGTTCTTATTTCAAAGCCTATAAACCTGCTGAACAAAAGGAAGACACTAATGAGGAAAATTAATAGCAAACAGGTGATTTTATCCCTTGTTAGTGTTGTTCTAGGATTTATGATTGCCTTTTCTTACAATTTAACGAAAGATGGTCAAGGAGTAGTGAAAGATAAAGCGTGGGATCAAGAATATGAACTCAGGCAGCAATTAATAGAGCAAGAGAAGCAGAACCGGGAACTACAGAAGGAACTCCTTCAAAAGCAAGCAAAAGTATCCAACATAGAAAAAGATTTAGCACAGGAAAAGCAGCTGTTTTTCAATCTAGCAAAGGATACCGAGAAATATCGGATGTACCTTGGAAAAGTGAAAGTGAAAGGTACAGGCCTTCAGGTAACACTTGAAGATGGTTCCGATATTGATTCAGAAGCCAATGTGAATAATTACCTGGTTCATGAACAGCACGTCTTCAAGGTTGTCAATGAATTATACATATCAGGGGCAGAGGCTGTCGCGATTAACGGTCAGAGGCTAGATCATGATTCGTATATAGTCTGTAATGGACCTGTGATTACAATCGATGGTCATCAGCACCCTGCTCCATTTATCATTTCGGCGATTGGGGACCCCGATATCTTAGAGGCTTCCTTAGATATACCAGGTGGTATAAAGGAACAGTTGGTTAATGAAAATGTTATTTTTACTATGGAAAAGCAAAAGAAAATCATTTTTGATCCAATTATTGGAGGGTGAATAATCGCCGGATTCGATGAAAGATTGGTGAAACACTGGAAATGAGAAAAAAGCTATCTTTTAGTTTGATTACTTTGATTGCTGGCTTCATGCTTGCTATTCAATTCAATTTGGTAAATCAGCCAGTAGTTTCTGATACCAGAGATATGTGGCAACTGAAAAATGATTTATTAAAAGAACAGCAGTCCCAGGTTGAATTATTAGAGAGTATTAGTAAGCTTGAGGAGAAAATTGCATCCTATGAAACAAAGAAAAATGAAAGTAAAGAAGAATTATTGCGTGAAACACTTTCTGAATTTAAGACTGACGCAGGTTTGACTGAGATAACGGGAAAAGGAGTCAGTGTGTCTGTCCAACCTATAAAAGAAGGTCTCCTACTTGGTGAGAAGATAGAGTATATTTCCCCTGTATTATTAAGAAGGCTCATTAATGAAATGTATATGTTTGGCGCAGATGAAATTTCCATTTCGGGACAACGGTACATTTCTACATCAGTGATTCGTGATATTAATGGGAAGCCAAAAGTAGACGGATATTCGCTCACTGATTACCCGCTTGAAATACAAGCCCTAACCGTTAATCCCAAAAAACTAAAACAGCGTATTCAAGGTTCTGAACTAATGGATGATTTCTTTATAGATAATTTTGAAGTTCAAATTACAACTCCATCTAGTGAACTGACATTGCCAGCATATCAAAATACGATTAATGTGGAACACATGGAGCCCATTATAGATGGAGGGGAATCGTAATGTGGCTTCCAGTTTTTGGACTGTTAATTGGGATTACCCTAGGCTTTTTGGTGGATTTTGATATTCCTCATGAATATTCAAATTATCTTTCCATTGCCGTCCTTGCTGCTTTTGATACCTTATTTGGAGGAATACGGGCACATTTGCAAAATCTTTATGATGAAGTTGTATTTGTAACGGGATTCTTCTTTAATATTGTTTTAGCCGCAGGTTTGGCTTTTCTAGGTGTACATCTTGGTGTAGACTTGTATTTAGCCGCAATCTTTGTGTTTGGCGTTAGACTCTTTCAAAATATCGCACAGATTAGAAGAATATTAATTGATAAATGGTCGATTTCACGGAAAAAACAGAAAAAAATCTATAATTTTAAAGGGAATTACGTGATAAATGACGAATAGTTTAAGGCAGTATCTAGTTTGGAAATGATATCCGTTTTTTTGAGAAGCGAACAATAACCATCATAAAGAGCTAAACCTACGAGTTTTATCCAAAACATATTAGATAATCTAGTTTATTATCATATTAGCGAGTTGCAATTAGGTTTGTTATTCAATTATGAATAGGTCTTTCAATATAAAAATGTTATTCTACTAATACATGTATAAAACCGAAGGAGGTGCCATGGAATGAACAGCAACGAAATTTACGTAAGTCTTGACATCGGTACATCCAGTGTAAAAGTTATCATTGGGGAAATGGTCAATGACACATTAAATATAATCGGCGTAGGGAATGTTAAATCAGAAGGGCTCAAAAAGGGTTCGATCGTCGATATAGATGAAACCGTCCAATCTATTCAAAAAGCTGTAGAGCAAGCTGAGCGAATGATTGGGATGGAGATAAAAAAAGTAATCGTCGGTATCAGTGGAAATCACGTCACGCTTCAACCTTGTCATGGGGTGGTAGCAGTATCCAGTGACAATAAAGAGATTACTGAGCATGACGTTTTCCGTGTTAGAGAAGCAGCGGAGTTAATAACGATACCATCCGACAGGGAAATTATCGACGTGGTACCGATTCATTACAAGGTTGATGAACTTGATGAAATCAGTGATCCAAGGGGCATGATAGGTGTTCGTTTGGAAATGAGAGGGATATTAATCACGGGTCTGCGGACAATCTTACATAATACTCTGAGGTGTGTGGAAAGAGCTGGGTTAGAAATAACCGATATTGCTCTTCAGCCCTTAGCAGCAGGTGCCCTTGTATTATCCAAGGATGAAAAAGAACTTGGTGTGGCACTTGTCGATATTGGCGGAGGTTCTACAACTCTGGCAATTTTCGAACAAGGCTATTTACAATATACGTCTGTGATTCCTATAGGCGGGGAGACTCTTACGAAAGATCTTTCCATCGTTCTAAGGACAACGATGGAAGAAGCTGAAAAAATTAAAGTTAAGCATGGACATGCCTATTATGATGACGCGTCTGAAGATGAAGTATTCCAAATACCAATCATCGGCAGCGACCAGCAGCAGCCCTGCAATCAGTTAATGCTTTCAGATATTATTGAAGCAAGGGTGACCGAAATATTTGAGCTGATTCAAGATGATTTGAGGAGACTTGGCTTCCAGGATGTCCCGGGAGGTTTTGTGTTGACCGGTGGTGTCGTCAAGATGCCAGGAGTCCTGGAGCTTGCTCAATATGTGTTCCAAAATCGTGTGAGGACGGCAGAACCGAATTATATCGGAGTTAGAGAGCCTCAATACACGACAGCTGTAGGTCTGATTAAACACGCATGCAAGAAAGAGAGAATGCAAAAAAACACCGCTAATAAAACTCCTGTAGCAGCTGGACAAGCACAAGAAAATAATGACCAGCGCAGTCAAAAAGTTTCTCAGAAAAGTAAAGAGAACACGGCTAAAAAACAAGGTGAAAAAGGTGAATCTAAATTCAAAAAAATCCTGGGTTACTTTTTTGAATAACAATCATAAAGAATCGGGAATTTCGTCAAAATAGGAGGATTGTCATGTTGGAGTTTGATTCTAATTTAGAACAATTAGCAACGATAAAAGTAATAGGTGTTGGCGGCGGCGGAAACAATGCGGTAAACAGAATGATCGAGCATGGCGTACAAGGTGTTGAGTTTATTTCAGTCAATACTGACGCGCAGGCTCTTAATCTATCAAAAGCAGAAATCAAAATGCAAATCGGTGGTAAGCTTACACGTGGATTGGGTGCTGGTGCCAACCCGGAGGTAGGAAAGAAAGCCGCAGAAGAAAGCAAAGAACAAATTGAAGAAGCGCTTAAAGGTGCCGATATGGTTTTCGTAACTGCTGGAATGGGTGGCGGAACAGGTACAGGAGCTGCGCCGGTTATTGCTGGTATTGCTAAAGATTTAGGAGCACTTACGGTAGGTGTAGTCACACGTCCATTCACATTCGAAGGCCGAAAACGTGCAACTCAGGCACAAGGCGGTATTTCTTCCATGAAGGAATCGGTTGACACACTAATCGTCATTCCAAACGACCGTCTCCTCGAAATTGTTGATAAAAGTACGCCAATGCTTGAAGCATTCCGTGAAGCGGATAATGTTCTTCGTCAAGGTGTACAAGGGATTTCAGATCTAATTGCCGTCCCTGGTCTTATTAACTTAGACTTTGCCGATGTTAAGACAATCATGTCCAACAAAGGTTCAGCTCTTATGGGCATTGGGATTTCCTCAGGGGAAAACCGTGCAGCAGAAGCAGCGAAGAAAGCTATTTCCAGTCCCCTCCTTGAAACATCCATTGATGGTGCTCAAGGCGTCCTGATGAATATTACTGGTGGAACGAACCTAAGTCTTTTTGAAGTTCAGGAAGCAGCCGATATCGTGGCTACTGCATCCGATCAAGACGTAAACATGATTTTCGGTTCGGTTATCAATGAAAATCTTAAAGATGAAATCGTCGTTACAGTTATTGCAACTGGATTTAACGAGGTTGAATCTTCAATACGGCCTGCTGGACGTCCAACGCTTGGACAACAGCAGCAACCTAGACCTCAGACACAACAAACGCCACAGTCAAATGTTAAGCGTGAAGTGAAGAGAGAAGAAGTCAATGAGCAGCCTGTGCGTAATACTAATCAAGGTGATGAGGCTCTGGATATTCCAACCTTCCTTCGTAACCGTAATAGAAGGCGTTAATTTCTTAACCATAATGAACCGTTCCCAATGGGAACGGTTTTTTTGTGTTTAAAAAAATCTCTGCTGAAAAGCTGAATTTTGATTGAAATCATCAGATAAGCGCATTAAATACTCTATGGCCTTCAAAAAGGTACTATCAATAGCTTTACACGGTTTCTCTGTATCTGACTAATGGGTTTCTAACTAAGAGTAAACTGAGAAGTGGCTTAGGGTTATTCATTGCACTCAATGCCCTATTTTAAACGTAGTAAAAACAACTAGACATTCTCATTTGAAAAATAGGTGAAGGACGTTTCCGAGCAGACGTTCTATTTGTATTTTGAACTTTCATCATCTTAAGGAGAAAAAGATAACGGGCGGGAAGAAATTCTTTATCTTTTGAAACATAAATCGACAGCAATAAAAGGGAGCAGGATAGTCTCTATGACTTAATTGAAAATATCAATAGCTGTTTTTCTACAAAAAGGGAAAAAATGACTGAAAAACTCTTAAGTTTTCAGTACAAAAAGTGACACACTTTCTAAGGGAAGGTACGCTATACTTTTTGCAAGTGGAAGGTTAGTTCCTAAAAGGAGGGGAGGGTTTTTGACCTTATATTTAGATGTGATCTGGTTGTTGAATTGGTCATTTGACTGCCTCCTTCTATATTGGACTGCAATTATTCTCAAACGAAGGGTTGCTCTATGGCGGGTTTGTGTCGGTGGGCTGATTGGTTCCTTCATTATCGTATTGGCGTTCACTCCTTTTTATGCAATTGCCGACCGAGTTTACATGAAGATTTTAGTTTCTCTATTTATGGTTCTGGCTACCTTTGGGTTTAATAGGTTCAACCTTTTCATGAAGTCGGTAGCTACTTTATATTTTGTGACGTTTTTATCGGGAGGAATCCTTCTTGGCCTTCACTATTTGTTTGAATTTCAAATAGTTTCCAAGGACACTAGCCAATATGCTGGAATCAATCGTTTTGGTGACCCTGTCAGCTGGATATTTGTGATGATTGGGTTCCCGCTTGCTTGGCAATTTTCCAAGCGCACACTCGAGGGGATGGAGATGACAAAGCTTACACATGAACAAATGGTTTCAGTATCGGTTAAAATTTCAGACTTTGAAGGAACATTTAATGGGCTGGTGGATAGTGGAAATCAGTTATATGATCCGATTACCCGCTCTCCAGTAATGATTATCTCCCTTTCAGGGGGGGAAGAAGGAATCCCAGCAGATATGCTAGACCTGTTTAAAAACCCTGATAGCCTGGTTCAGCAGGAGGAACAGCCTGAGTATTCGTGGACTGGACGAATGCGAGTTATCCCTTATAAAGTTGTCGGTCATGAACATCAATTGTTAACTGCGATTAAGCCGGATTTTATTAAAATCGTTCAAGGTGAAAAAGAGTATCATGTCAAGCAGGGACTCGTTTCGTTTACCTTTCAGCAACTTTCTCCCGACAATAGCTATCAATCTATTGTTCATCCAAAAATGTTAACCGGCATACCGGTGCAAAATGCCTCCTGAACCACTGATTCATTCAAAAATTTTACCCATTAACCGTTTATTTAGAAGGGAGAATTATTTTGAAGAAATTCATTCTTCGACTCACTTATTTTTGGTACAAACTATTGTTCATGCTCGGATTGAAAACGGACGAAATATTTTATATAGGAGGGAGTGAGGCGCTGCCACCGCCGCTTTCAAAAGAAGAAGAGGCAATACTGATTAATAAATTGCCTAAGGGCGATGAAGCTGCACGATCGATTTTAATCGAACGAAATTTAAGGCTGGTTGTCTATATTGCAAGGAAATTTGAAAATACAGGTATCAATATAGAAGACTTAATCAGCATCGGTACCATAGGTTTAATTAAGGCTGTAAATACATTCAACCCCGAGAAAAAAATTAAATTAGCTACATATGCCTCTAGATGCATAGAGAATGAAATTTTAATGTATTTACGAAGGAATAACAAAATACGTTCTGAAGTGTCTTTTGATGAACCACTGAATATTGACTGGGATGGAAATGAGCTCCTGCTATCGGACGTCCTTGGTACTGACGATGATATAATTACGAAGGACCTGGAGGCAAATGTGGACCGCAAGCTGCTAACGAAGGCTCTAACGCGACTCTCCGAACGTGAAAAACAGATAATGGAGCTTCGTTTTGGACTTGCAGGTGGAGAAGAAAAAACCCAAAAAGATGTTGCCGATATGCTGGGAATTTCCCAATCTTATATTTCACGTTTGGAAAAAAGAATTATTAAGAGGCTTAGAAAAGAATTTAATAAAATGGTGTAAAAAAAATGATGGGCGCAAATACCAATTAAATCAATGCTTTGAATGCAATAATGAAAAATAATGGTGATTTTCTGTTCAAGCCTTGTGCATATTTTTTTCTCCCGCGGAAATACTGTTTTTTGTACAGCGCTCCTGTGAGGAGGGAATAATTTTGTCTCGTAATAAGGTTGAAATCTGCGGTGTGGATACATCAAAATTACCGGTTTTAAAGAATGAAGAAATGAGAAAACTCTTTAAAGAACTGCAAGATGGCGATATTTCAGCAAGAGAGAAACTGGTAAACGGGAATCTTCGACTCGTTTTAAGCGTTATTCAGCGCTTTAACAATCGGGGAGAGTATGTAGATGATCTATTTCAGGTAGGCTGTATAGGGTTGATGAAGTCGATAGATAACTTTGACTTAGGTCAAAATGTTAGGTTTTCAACGTATGCTGTACCAATGATTATTGGAGAAATCAGAAGATATCTCCGTGACAATAATCCGATTCGAGTTTCCCGTTCTTTAAGAGACATTGCTTACAAAGCTTTGCAGGTTAAAGAAAAGCTCATTAGCCAAACTCTTCGAGAGCCGACAGCTGAAGAAATCGCCAAAGTGTTGGAGGTACCTCATGAAGAAATTGTTTTTGCATTAGATGCAATACAAGATCCAGTTTCCCTTTTTGAACCGATTTATAATGATGGCGGGGATCCGATTTATGTACTCGACCAGCTGAGTGATGAGAAAAACAAAGATAGTACTTGGATTGATGAAATAGCAATAAATGAAGGCATGAGACGGTTGAATGACCGGGAAAAAATGATTCTTCGAAAACGGTTTTTCCAAGGGAAGACGCAAATGGAGGTAGCTGAGGAAATCGGCATTTCACAAGCGCAGGTCTCCCGATTGGAAAAAGCAGCAATTAAGCAAATGAATAAAAATATCCAACAGTAGAAGCTGAGCATGAGAAAAAGTTGGCTGAAGCGGGTAGGGACAAAACGTCCAACTACCCGCTTATCAGCAACTTATCCATAGCGGCTTTTTTATTATGTTTAAAAACTCTGAAGAAGTACTTCACAAACACCATGAAGGTACGTTTATTTATTGTAATCTTCATCCTTAAGTGAATCATGTCATATACATAGAAATAGGACCTTCATTTATGATGAAAATTTGAGGAGCTGAGTGAAATGACTAGAATTTCTGAATTTCAAATTAAGGATATCGTCAATATAGCTGATGGGAAGAAATTAGGTAATATGTCAGATCTTGAAATCAATACAGCTACAGGGAAGATTGAAGCGATTATAGTCTCCAATGGCACCAGGTTAATGGGGTTTTTCGGGAGGGAACAGGACATCGTGATTCCTTGGCGTAAAATAAAAAAAATCGGTGCGGATGTCATTCTTGTTGAACATCAGACAGTATTTCAAGCAGAACTGAAAGATGAAAGGTTTTAGAGGGTGCAGGGTGCAAATATATGATACACTAGACTAAAAATAAAGAGGTTTAAATCATGAAAGAACCATTTGTTATAATAGAAGACCAATATTTGCTCATTGACAGCTGGAGACATCAAAACCTCCAGCTTGTAGCGGGCTTCTCCACGAAAGATGGGGGAGTTAGTTCTGGAAACTTTAAAACGTTGAATACCGGTTTTCATGTAGGGGATAAGCTAGATGATGTCCAGGAAAACCGCCGAATTTTAGCAGAAAAGCTATCTTTTCCGCTCGATGAATGGATAGGAGCCGAGCAAACGCATGAAACATATATCCAGCAAGTGACCAGTCTCGATGCCGGGAAAGGCGCAGCAGATTATGCTTCAAGCTTTAAGGCTACCGACGGGTTTTATACGAAGGATAAAAATGTTTTATTGACCCTTTGCTATGCTGACTGCGTGCCCTTATATTTTCTGGCTCCAGCACATGGTATGATTGGAGTGGCGCATGCTGGCTGGAAGGGTACCGTTAATGGAATTGCACGAAAAATGGTTGAAGCTTGGCAGAGTAAGGGTATAAAGTCAACGGAGATATTTGCTGTAATTGGACCATCGATTTGTTCAAAGTGCTATGTTGTTGATGATAAAGTGATAGATTTGGTGCAGAATTTGCTGGAAGATAATGACGAAAAGCCCTATAATTTAATCAGCGAAGGACAATATCATTTAGACCTTAAACAGCTTAATGCAATGGTTCTTCAAAAATCGGGAATTCCAAAAAGTCAGATTGACGTGACATCATATTGTACAAGCTGTAATCATGACTTGTTTTTTTCGCATCGCCGTGATAACGGAAAGACAGGTAGATTGATGAGTTTTATTGGTTGGAAGGAGGATTTAGGGAAGCAGTGAAAGTAGTAGATAATTTAAAAAACATCGAAGAAAAGATAAATAAAGCATGTGAAATTAGTGGAAGGAACCGTGATGAGATAAAGTTAATCGCGGTGACGAAATATGTTTCCATTGAGAGAGCAAAAGAGGCCTTGGAAGCAGGCATATTCGATTTAGGTGAAAATCGAGATGAGGGTTTATTGAATAAATATGAAGTGCTGAAGGATGAACCAAACTGGCATTATATTGGCTCCATGCAAACACGCAAAGTAAAGAATGTCATTGATAAAATTTCGTATATTCATTCATTGGATCGTATTTCTTTGGCAGAAGAAATACAAAAACGGGCAAATGAGCCGATAAACTGTTTAGTCCAGGTTAACGTTTCAGGTGAAGAATCTAAACATGGAATAGATCCTGAAGCGGCACTTGATTTTATACAAGGGCTATCGACTTTAGATAAGGTAAATGTTGCTGGATTAATGACAATGGCGCCTTTGACAGATGATGAACAATTATTGCGCAGATGCTTCCGAAAATTAAAGGGACTTCAAGTGGAATTCCAAAAAGCTGGCTTAAGACATGCTCCATGCACTGAATTGTCCATGGGGATGTCCAATGATTTTACGATTGCGATTGAGGAAGGCGCTACAATGATTCGCATTGGTACAGCACTGGTAGGCGAAGAATTATAAGGAGGTACGCATAGATGACGTTCGTATCAAAATTTAAATCTTATTTCGCGCTGGATGATGAGTATGAGTACAAGGAAGAAGTGGTGGAAGAAGAGGAGGCTGAACAAAAAGTCGTGAAATCAGGTAAACAACAGCAGCCCGCTTCTACAGGAAATAACTCCAATAAGAATATCGTAAGTTTGCAAAGCGTACAGAAATCTTCTAAAGTAGTATTGTTGGAACCTCGTGCTTATGCAGAAGCCCAAGAAGTTGCGGACCATTTGAAAAACCGTCGTGCCGTTGTTGTGAACCTTCAGCGGATTCAACATGACCAAGGAAAGCGAATCATTGATTTTTTAAGTGGAACTGTCTATGCAATCAGCGGGGATATCCAAAAAATTGGAACAGATATATTCTTATGTACTCCGGATAACGTCGATGTTTCGGGTAATATTACCGGTTTCGCCGCCGAAGAGGAGTATGAAGAAGCGAGGTGGTAATGTTTAATGGGTTTAGTGCTTCAAGGTTTATATTATTTAATTGAAATTTATTCAATGGCATTAATCGGTTACATATTAATGTCATGGTTCCCTAATGCTCGGGAAACATCGATTGGCCAATTCCTGGAAAAGATTTGCGAACCTTATTTAGAACCGTTCAGAAAATTTATACCACCCCTTGGCATGATCGACCTTTCACCGCTTGTGGCCTTGTTGGTTCTTAACTTTGCCAGCGGATATGGAATCTATTATCTGCAAACTTTAATCGGGTGATTAACTTTTAATCTGAAAATGCGTATTTCTTACTACACAGTTGGATAATGCCCCACTGTGTAGTAGCGCAACGAAGAAGTCAATATTTATATCCTGATGAGCGACCATTAATTAGACAAGTAAGGAGCAATTATTCAATCATGAGTATTTATCAGCATTTCAGGCCGGAGGAAAAGGATTTTATCGATCAGGCAGTGAATTGGATTGACCAGGTGAAAAATTCTTATGCTCCAAAACTTTCTGATTTTCTCGATCCGCGTCAGCAGGAAATCCTTTCTTCCTTATTAGGGAATGATTCGGATGCAAAGCTGCAATTTTATGGCGGGAGTGATTTCGTTGAACGAAAACGTGTGCTCATTTACCCTGATTATTACTCTCCTGAACCATCAGATTTCAATATCTCCTTATACGATATCTCCTATCCAAAAAAATTTGTTACATTAGAGCACAGGCAAATACTTGGAACCTTGATGTCTCTGGGGGTAAAACGTGAAAAATTTGGTGATATAATAGTGACAGATGAGCAAATTCAATTTCTCGCTGCCGAAGAGATGGATTTATATCTCGTAGGAAACCTAGAAAAAATCGGTAGCGCTTCCGTTACGATTAAAAGGCTTCCCATCGAGAATATCATCAAGTTGAAAGAAAATTGGGAAGAGCAAGTAACTACTGTTACTTCTTTAAGGCTTGACAGTGTTTTATCGTCCGTCTTGAATATTTCTCGTCAAAAAACACAAGTGCTGATAACATCGGGAAAAGTAAAGGTGAATTTTAAGCAAACAGATAATGTTTCGGAAGAATGCCGCGAGGGTGATACACTTTCTATCAGAGGTTTTGGTAGATGTAAATTAGCCTCAATAGATGGAAAAACCAAAAAGGATAAGTGGAGAATCTCATTAGGCAGACAAAAATAATTCAATCGCAAGCAGGATTCATACATTTATTGTCGAATATAGAGTTTTAACATACTAGAGTAGAAACCGTTCTGGAGGTGCCGTAATGCCCTTAACCCCGATAGATATACATAACAAGGAATTTGGTAAAGTATTTCGAGGGTATGATGAAGATGAAGTAAATGAGTTTCTCGACCAGGTCATTAAAGATTATGAACTGATTTTGAGAGAGAAAAAAGAACTTGAAGAAAAATTAAACGAAACTTATGATCGTTTAGGACATTTTACGACCATTGAGGGTACACTTAATAAGTCGATTATTGTCGCACAGGAAGCAGCAGAAGAATTAAAGCGCAATGCTCAAAAAGAAGCCAAGCTGATCATTAAGGAAGCTGAGAAAAATGCTGATCGGATCGTCAATGAGTCGCTTGTGAAAGCAAGAAAAATAGCGATGGATATTGAGGATTTGAAAAAGCAGTCAAAAGTATTCCGGACACGTTTTAAAATGCTTGTCGGAGCACAGCTTGATTTGCTGGACAATGACGATTGGGATCATCTTCTTGATTATGAAGTAGATGCGACTGAAATAGAACTAAATGAAAGAGTGGAAGAGGAAATTTAAAGGTTTCCTTGACTTTAAACACTTTTTTCGCATATAATTTTTTAACAATACTATTCATGATGACATTAGACGATGACAGGGACAGTAGATTCTTCAAACACTTATATTTAGCGAGCCGGGGATGGTGCAAGCCCGGAATAAGCGAAGAATTTGAATATCACCCTTGAGTTCTGAGTTGAACCTGCTGTTGCAGTAAGTAAACGATGCGTTTCATTCACGTTACGAATGCTCGAGAGGATGGATTCGCTTTATTGTGAATCTTTCTAGCCAGGGTGGTACCGCGGGAAGCAAAGCTTTCTCGTCCCTTTTTTAGGGATGAGAGGGCTTTTTATTTTGTCCGGATATCAAGTCATCGGTTCGAATGAATTTGTGTAAAGACGGATGGAGGATTTTATAATGGAATATAAAGATACCTTATTGATGCCTAAAACTGAATTTCCAATGCGTGGTAATTTACCGAAACGTGAGCCAGAAATCCAGGAAAAGTGGAAAGAAATGGACATTTATAAAAAAGTGCAAGAACAAACTGAAGGACGCCCTTTATTTATTTTGCATGATGGACCTCCATATGCAAACGGCGATATCCATATGGGCCATGCAATGAATAAAGTTTTAAAGGATTTCATTGTCCGCTTTAAATCAATGAGCGGTTTTCAAGCACCATATGTACCGGGCTGGGATACGCACGGACTACCGATTGAAACGGCACTAACTAAAAAAGGTGTAAAGCGGAAAGAAATGAGCGTAGCTGAATTCAGAAAGCTATGTGAAGAGTATGCGTACGTACAGATCAACAATCAACGTGAGCAGTTTAAACGTATTGGGGTTCGCGGAGATTGGGAGAATCCTTATATTACCCTAAAACCTGAATATGAAGCACAACAGATCAAGGTTTTTGGTGAAATGGCGAAAAAAGGCTATATCTACAAAGGAAAAAAACCTGTTTATTGGTCTCCTTCAAGTGAATCAGCCCTAGCGGAAGCTGAAATTGAATATCAAGACAAACGTTCTGCATCTATCTATGTTGCTTTTGAAGTCACAGATGGAAAAGGTGTAATTGAAGAAGGCGTAAAAATCATTATTTGGACAACAACACCTTGGACGATTCCAGCTAACCTTGGAATCTCATTGCATCCACAATTAAATTATGTGGTGGTATCTGTCGAAAATGAAAAATATTTAGTAGCTGAAGCTCTTCTTGAATCAGTTACAGAAACTCTAGGCTGGGATAACCCAACTATATTGAAATCGGTAAAAGGTAGCGAACTGGACCGTGCCGTTGCTAAACACCCTCTTTATGACCGGGAATCACTTGTTATGTTGGGCGAGCACGTAACAACTGAGGCTGGTACTGGTTGTGTTCATACTGCACCTGGACACGGGGAAGATGACTTTATCGTCGGGCAAAAATATGGCTTGGATGTTCTTTGTCCTGTAGATGAAAAAGGTGTCATGACAGAAGAAGCAGGGGAATTTGCAGGATTATTTTATGATCAAGCAAACAAACCAATTACGGAAAAATTAACAGAAGTGGGCGCACTATTGAATTTGACGTTCATTACCCATTCTTATCCACATGACTGGCGGACGAAGAAACCGACTATTTTCCGTGCAACGGCGCAATGGTTCGCGTCAATTAAAGACTTCCGTGGTGAACTGCTAAAAGCGATTGAAGAAACGAAATGGGTGCCGGCATGGGGTGAAACACGCCTGTTTAATATGGTCCGTGACCGTGGAGATTGGTGTATTTCCCGTCAGCGTGCATGGGGCGTGCCAATTCCAGTATTTTATGCAGAAAATGGTGAACCAATCATCACGGATGAAACAATCAACCATATTTCAGAATTATTCCGCGAACAAGGGTCAAACATCTGGTTCGAACAGGAAGCGAAAGATCTTCTTCCAGAAGGGTTTACCCATGAAGGCAGCCCGAACGGTATCTTCACGAAGGAAACGGATATCATGGATGTATGGTTTGACTCAGGTTCTTCCCATCAAGCAGTACTTGAAGAAAGAGATGATCTGCAGCGTCCTGCTGACCTTTATTTAGAAGGTTCGGATCAATACCGCGGCTGGTTTAACTCATCTCTTTCAACAAGTGTGGCTGTAACAGGAAAAGCACCATATAAAGGTGTGTTAAGCCACGGGTTCGCTTTGGATGGTGAAGGCCGTAAAATGAGTAAATCGATTGGGAACGTTGTACTTCCATCTAAAGTCATGAACCAACTTGGCGCAGATATTTTACGCCTTTGGGTTGCTTCTGTGGATTACCAATCAGATGTAAGAGTTTCAGATCCGATTTTAAAACAAGTTTCTGAAGTGTATCGCAAAATCCGCAATACATTCCGCTTCCTGTTAGGTAATTTGGATGGCTTTAATCCTGATACTGATAAAGTGGTATTCCAAGAATTACGTGAAGTCGATCAATATATGCTAGTAAAATTGAATAAGCTGATTACTCAATCGAAACAAGGCTATGAGAATTATGAGTTTGCTACAATTTATAATATGGTCAATAACTTCTGTACGCAGGACTTAAGTTCGTTCTACCTTGATTATGCGAAAGATATTTTATATTGTGAAGCACCTAACGGTAAAGATCGTATGGCGATCCAAACGGTTCTTTACGAATCATTGGTCGGCTTAACGAAATTGGTGTCACCAATTCTTTCTCATACAGCTGATGAAGTATGGGCGTTCATTCCAGGTGTAACGGAAGAAAGTGTACAATTGACATTGATGCCCGAAGCAATTTCAATCGATAATGCTGAAGCCATTGAAGAAAAATGGACGGCATTTATGGATGTCCGTGATAATGTCTTAAAAGCATTGGAAGAAGCTCGTAATCAGAAAGTTATCGGAAAATCACTGAACGCAAAAGTGATGGTATATGTAAATGAAGAAACAAAGAATCTGCTTGATAGCATCGAAGAGAGCTTTGAACAGTTATTCATCGTATCCGAGTTTGTAATCGCTGGCGATGTGGCAAGTGCCCCAGCAGAAGCGGTAAAACTTGAGGATATTGCTATTCTTGTAACAAAAGCAGAAGGTGAAACGTGTGAACGTTGCTGGAATGTTTCAAAAGAAGTAGGCCAAGTGGAAGAACATTCAACACTTTGTCCACGCTGTGCAACTGTAGTGAAAGAGCATTATGTGAATCAATAATTTAAAAGGAGGGCCGGTTCCCATTAGATGAGGGGACCGGCCTTTTTCATGGGAAATGGTATCTAGTGTGTGAAACAACCAAAATCATTTGCGAAAATAAATTGTTTCCTAAAAAAGGAAAAGAGCACCTTGTCAGCCCAAGCTTATATTCTCCACGTGCTGATTGAGGTCTTCTGTTTTTCGTATTAGTCATTATTTCTAGTTTATGCTACAATTCAAAAGTGAAGATTTGATTAGTTTGGGGGAAAAAATGTGTTTTATTACTTAATTGCCCTTTTGGTCATAGCTTTCGATCAGCTGACAAAATGGATGATTGTGAAAAAAATGGAGTACGGAGAAAGCATTGAAATTATTGAAAACCTTCTATATATCACCTCGCATCGTAACCGTGGGGCCGCATGGGGAATTCTACAAGGTCAAATGTGGTTTTTCTACATCATCACCATCGCTGTCATTATTGGACTTGTCTATTATATTCAGAAAATGGCGAAGGAAAGCCGTTTGCTTGGAGTTTCACTTGCGCTCATGCTAGGCGGTGCGATTGGTAATTTTATCGACCGTGTTGTTCGTCAGGAAGTAGTCGATTTCGTTCATACCTATATATTCAGCTATAGTTTCCCGGTATTTAATGTTGCTGATGCTGCGCTTTCAATTGGTGTCGGACTGCTCGTGATTCATATGTTTTTAGAAGAAAAAAACGCTAAGGAGTAAGATAATGGATAAAAGGTTATACAGCATCGATGAAACACTAAAAGGCGTTAGGATTGATAAGGCTCTTTCTACATTAAATGAGGAATGGTCACGTACTCAAGTCCAGCAATGGATTAAAGATGACCACGTTTTAGTTAATGGGTCTGCAATAAAAACGAATTACAAATGTATTACAGGCGATACAATTGAAGTAACGATTCCTGAACTTGAGGAATTGGATGCAGTCGCTGAAGAAATGAATTTGGATATCTATTATGAAGATGCAGATGTGCTGGTTGTTAATAAACCGAGCGGTATGGTAGTCCACCCAGCGCCAGGACATGTATCTGGTACCCTTGTAAATGGATTGATGGCTCACTGCCAGGATCTTTCTGGAATCAACGGTGTAATGCGTCCAGGTATCGTCCACCGAATCGATAAAGATACATCAGGTTTATTAATGGTTGCTAAAAATGATATGGCGCATGAAAAGCTTGTTCAGCAACTGGTTGATAAAACTGTTACCCGTAAGTACCAAGCTGTAGTTCATGGGGTTATCCCGCATGACTTCGGAACGATTGACGCTCCAATTGGCCGTGATAAAAAAGAACGCCAAAGCATGACGGTGACAGACTCTAACTCCAAAAATGCTGTAACTCATTTCCGTGTCATCGAACGTTTCACTGCTTTTACTTTGGTGGAATGTCAGCTTGAAACAGGAAGAACTCATCAAATCCGTGTTCATATGAAATATATCGGATTCCCGCTTGCAGGAGATCCAAAATATGGTCCGAAGAAGACGTTGAAGTTAGATGGACAAGCATTGCATGCCGGTTTGCTTGGTTTCGTTCATCCTCGTACAAATGAGTATATGGAATTCGAAGCACCAGTTCCGGAAGAGTTCGAAAATCTTATTAATCAATTACGTAGAAGTAAGGATTGACAATAGAGTTTTTATGATATATTATAATAATAACTTAATGAGAACCTTTAACACAGTCCAGAGAGACTGAGAAGGAAACGGATACGCTAAATGGGATAATTGTACCCATAGCGATGAAATCCTCACGCCTTCTGGGTGTGAGGATTTTTTGTTAAAGGGGACCAATCAGATGAAAGAATTCGGGGTGGCCAATATGTTGAATGAGAAAGCAATAGTACTTGATGAACAGGCCATTAGCAGAGCCTTGACGAGAATTGCCCATGAGATTATTGAGAAAAATAAGGGGATTGAGGATTGCGTCTTAATTGGGATTCGTACACGCGGGATTTTCTTGGCTGACCGACTTGCAAAGCGCATCAATCAAATAGAAGGTAAAGAAATTCAGTTAGGTGAACTTGATATTACACTTTACCGCGATGACCTATCGAAAAATACGAATGATGGTGAACCGGTCGTAAAAGGTTCAGACATTCCAGTCAATATTAGCGATAAGAAAGTGATTTTAGTAGATGATGTTCTCTTTACCGGTAGAACCGTTAGGGCGGCAATGGATGCACTTGTGGATCTGGGAAGACCTTCACAAATCCAGCTCGCAGTATTAGTTGACAGAGGACATAGAGAGTTGCCGATCCGTGCAGATTTCGTTGGGAAGAACGTTCCAACATCACAATCGGAAAAAATCACCGTTACTTTAACAGAAGTAGATGAAGTAGATCAAGTCACTATACTAGAAAAATAAACAACAACATGAAAATTAAATAAAACCCTTTTAAAGACAGTCCAGAGAGGCTGGCAAAGGGGAGTGAATTGGGAGATCTATGCCTATGTATAGGTAATGATCTTCTGAGAAACCCTCTTTGTGTAATACTGCAAAGAGGGTTTTTGCAGTTTTGATGCAATTTTCATGAGGGGGATATGAAAATGGAAGAAATAAAAAGTGACGTCGTACTTGATGTTGAAGACGTACCTAGAGTTGGCCAGTGGATAACATTAAGTATCCAGCACCTATTCGCAATGTTTGGTGCAACGGTGTTAGTGCCATTCCTAGTAGGGTTAAGCCCGGCTGTGGCTTTGGTTTCAAGCGGCTTAGGAACATTATCCTACTTGTTGATTACCAGAGGTCAAATACCTGCTTATCTCGGTTCATCCTTCGCCTTCATCACGCCAATTATTTTGGCAAAGGCGTTGGGCGGACCGGAAGCGGCCATGATTGGCTGCTTTGCAGCAGGACTCATATATGGAATAGTAGCCTTGATTATCCAAAAAGTCGGTTTACGCTGGTTAATGAATTTGCTGCCTCCGGTTGTGGTTGGACCAGTTATCATTGTAATCGGGTTAAGCCTCGCTGGAACGGCTGTAGACATGGCGATGTATGATCCGCAAGATAAATACAGTGTCACATATATTATAATAGCGCTAATAACTTTAGCGGTAACCATTATCTGTAACGTTTTCTTTAAAGGATTCATTAACTTGATTCCCATTTTAATGGGGATTATAGTTGGCTACAGCTGTTCAGCAGTTGCGGGAATTATAGATTATGAACCAATTAAATCTGCACAATGGTGGGAAATGCCGAAATTCATGTTTCCTTATATAACCTATACACCAATCTTTTCATGGGAAGTCATTGCTATCATGGTCCCTGTGGCCGTCGTCACATTATCAGAACATATCGGCCACCAGATGGTACTGAGTAAAGTAGTTGGCAGAAACTTTTTGGAAAAGCCCGGTTTACATCGATCCATCCTAGGGGATGGAGCCGGAATCATGATTGGTTCCCTCATCGGTGGGCCACCACTAACATCATATGGTGAAAATATCGGCGTCCTGACGATGACAAAGGCATTTAGCGTGTATATCATCGGCGGAGCTGCTTTAACTGCAATCGTCTTTGGCTTTAACGGTAAGATTTCAGCAGTCATCAGCTCGATTCCTACAGCTGTGATGGGTGGAATATCAATCTTACTTTTCGGTATCATCGCTTCAAGCGGATTAAGGATGCTGATTGATAATAAAGTTGATTTTGATAAAAAACGCAACATGATGATAGCTTCAGTCATCCTGGTACTTGGAATCGGCGGAGCGTTTGTACAATTATCGGATAAGGTATCGCTATCTGGAATGGCACTTTCAGCGATTGTTGGAATCTTGCTTAACTTGATATTACCGGACAGAGAAAAAATTTCCGGAGACATCTTTGAAAAATAAGTTAAACTGTATCACACAATATATCACCTTTTAAAAGAAGTCCAGAGAGGCTTGAAAGGGTGTTGCTGTAAAGACAAATGAGAACGGGAAATAAACCAGTCCTAGTTCTTGTAAGTCTTTATTACCTACACCCTGTCCTTATTGGCGGGGTGTTTTTTTTTACCCCGCATCACAACAAATTGTGAAAGGAGCAGGATCAATGAAAAAATTATTGACGATGAATGAATTGACCATAACTGAAATTGAAAAAATTCTACAAGAAGCAGAGGGGTTTGCTAATGGAACGAGCTGGAATCCTAAACAGCAGACCATGGTTGCCAATCTATTCTTTGAACCGAGTACACGTACGAAATCAAGCTTTGAAATGGCTGAAAGAAAATTAGGTCTTGAGGTCATTCCTTTTGATGCCGGGACATCATCCGTTTTAAAAGGAGAAACCTTATATGACACAGCAAAAACGTTTGAATCAATAGGTGTCAATGCCTTAATTATCCGCCATGAACAGGATAATTACTTTGATGAACTAAAAGAAAAACTCAACATTCCAATAATCAATGCAGGTGATGGTTGCGGAAATCATCCAACGCAGTCATTGCTGGACTTATTGACGATAAAACAAGAGTTTAATAGTTTTACCGGTCTGAAGATTGCAATAATTGGGGACGTAATGCATAGCCGAGTGGCAAAATCGAATGCAGAAGCCTTAACTCGTCTAGGAGCGAATGTCGTATTTTCAGGTCCGCCTGAATGGTTTGATAGAAACAACAGCTTAGGGAGATATGAAGACATCGATCAAGCGATAGCGACATCGGATGTGGTTATGCTACTTCGGATTCAGCACGAAAGACATAATGAAAAATACAATCAGGCAAATGGGGATTATTTGGAAAGATTCGGTTTAACCAAACAACGTGAAAAAAATATGAAACCGGGTGCGATCATCATGCATCCTGCACCAATAAATCGCGGCGTTGAAATTGACAGTGATTTAGTCGAATGTAGCCGTTCAAGAATTTTTAAACAAATGCAAAATGGTGTGTTTATTAGAATGGCCGTATTAAAAAATGTGCTAGAACAATTTGAGGGAGGAATCATCCATGAAAACTGTCATCAAAAATGGAGTATTGCTAGATAATCAAAATTCATTCAAGAAAGCAGATATTGAAATAGAAGGAAAAATCATCACGAAAATCGGAGAGAACCTGGCAACAGAAAATTGTGAGGTAATAGATGCCAAAGGGTTACTTATTACACCAGGATTTATTGACCTGCATATCCATTTACGCGAGCCAGGCGGCGAGCATAAAGAAACAATAGCAACTGGAACGCTTGCAGCAGCAAGAGGCGGTTTTACCACTGTAGCAGCGATGCCTAATACAAGACCTGTTCCTGATACAATTGAAAATCTTGAAGCACTTAACCGGAAAATTGAAGAAACAGCACATGTTCGTGTACTGCCTTATGCATCCATCACGATTAGAGAGGCTGGCAAAGAATTGACTGACTTTTCTTCTTTAAAACAAACTGGGGCTTTCGCCTTTACAGACGACGGCGTTGGTATCCAAGAAGCCGGAATGATGCTGGCTGCGATGAAACAGGCTGCCGCTCAAGATATGGCTATTGTTGCTCATTGTGAAGATAATAGCTTAATCAATAAAGGCTCTGTACATGAAGGAAGATACTCCAAAGAACAAGGAATCAATGGAATCCCATCTGTATGCGAAGCTGTACATATAGCCAGGGATATCCTGCTTGCGGAAGCAGCGGACTGCCATTATCATGTCTGCCACATTTCTACGAAAGAATCGGTGAGAACTGTAAGAGATGCCAAACGCGCCGGTATCCGGGTCACAGCGGAAGTTACACCTCATCACTTATTGCTGTGTGAAGATGATATCCCAGGACTTGATCCGAATTATAAAATGAATCCGCCTTTAAGAGGAAGAGAAGATCGTGACGCATTGATCGAAGGCCTGCTGGACGGAACAATCGACTTTATTGCTACAGATCATGCTCCGCATACAGCTGAGGAAAAAGCTCAAGGGATGCAGCTAGCTCCTTTTGGAATTGTGGGACTAGAAACGGCCTTCCCGCTGCTTTACACAGAATTAGTCAAAAAGGATGTAATCACCTTAAAGCAATTGGTCGACTTCATGACCATCAAACCATCTGAGAGTTTCTCACTTCCTTATGGACAGCTAAAGGAAGGTGCTACTGCTGATATCGTATTAATCGATTTGGATACTGAAAAAGAAATTAATAAAGAAGAGTTTGCTTCAAAAGGTAAAAATACACCTTTTAATGAAAAGAAATGCTATGGCTGGCCAGTTATGACGATTGCAGAAGGAAAAACAGCTTGGGAAAAAGGACGTGTTCAAGGATGAAAAGACAGCTTATTTTAGAAGATGGAACGGTATTCCTCGGCGAAGCATTCGGAGGGGACGTAGAAAAAATAGGTGAAGTTGTTTTTAATACAGGGATGACAGGATATCAGGAGATTTTATCTGATCCATCCTATTGCGGCCAAATAGTTACGCTAACTTACCCGCTAATCGGAAACTACGGAATAAACCGAGATGACTTTGAATCTATCAATCCAGCGATATCAGGGTTCGTCGTTAAGGAAACAGCTGATCTTCCTTCCAACTGGCGCAACCAATTATCTCTTGATGAATATTTGAAAATGAAGAACATACCTGGCATAAGTGGAATTGATACGAGAAAGCTGACAAGAATCATTAGGAAATCAGGTGCACTTAAAGGAGCGCTCTGCAATATCAATAAAGATGCTGAAGAGATTGTTTCCCAGCTAAAAGCAACGGTGATTCCTTCTAATCAAGTGAAGCAGGTTTCAACAAAAGCTGCCTACTCAAGTCCTGGAAGAGGCCCCCGAGTCGTTCTTGTTGATTATGGCATGAAGCATGGTATTTTACGCGAGTTGACGAAGCGTGGTTGTGATGTTGTGGTTGTACCTTATAACGTTACGGCAGAGGAAGTGCTGCAATATCATCCAGATGGAGTGATGCTTTCAAACGGCCCTGGAGACCCGAAAAGTGTTCAGGAAACGCTTGAAATGATTCGTATAGTGCAGAAAGAAGTACCGCTATTTGGAATTTGCCTGGGTCATCAGTTATTCGCGCTGGCTAACGGTGCAGATACAGCAAAATTGAAATTTGGTCATCGAGGATCAAACCATCCGGTTAAAGACCTTCGTACTGGAAAAGTATCCATCACTTCTCAAAATCACGGATATACAGTCGAGGAGCTTTCTATTGAAAACACTGACCTTGTTGTGACACATACAGCATTAAATGACGATACAATTGAAGGCTTACGCCATAAAAAATATCCGGCTTTCACAGTTCAATATCACCCGGAGGCTTCACCTGGTCCGGAAGACGCCAACTACTTATTCAATGAATTTTTACAAATGATTGAAGCTGCACCTACGAAGGGGGAAAAAACATGCCAAAACGCACAGATATAAAAAGCATCCTAGTAATTGGTTCTGGTCCAATCGTAATCGGCCAGGCTGCTGAGTTCGATTATGCAGGAACTCAAGCATGTATTGCCTTAAAGGAAGAGGGTTACCGAGTAATCCTAATTAACTCAAATCCTGCTACAATCATGACAGATAGCGAAATGGCGGATGCGGTATATATCGAGCCGATTACTCTGGAATTTGTTAGCAAAATCATCCGTAAAGAGCGCCCTGATGCTCTGCTTCCGACTCTAGGAGGACAAACGGGTTTGAATATGGCTGTTGAACTAGCCGATGCAGGGATTTTGGAAGAATGCAATGTGCAGATCCTTGGTACGAAGCTTTCCGCTATCCAACAAGCAGAAGACCGTGATTTGTTCCGAACCCTGATGAACGACCTTGGGGAACCTGTTCCTGACAGCGATATTATTCATAATTTGGATGAGGCTTATACGTTCGTGGAACGAGTCGGCTATCCAGTTATCGTACGCCCAGCCTTTACACTAGGTGGAACAGGCGGCGGGATTTGTGATAACGAAGAGCAGTTAATCGAGATTGTTGAAGGTGGCCTAAAAAGCAGCCCGGTTCATCAATGTCTGCTTGAGAAGAGTATTGCCGGTTTTAAAGAAGTGGAATATGAAGTAATGCGTGACTCCAATGACAATGCGATTGTCGTTTGTAATATGGAAAACTTTGATCCTGTAGGAGTACATACAGGAGACTCTATTGTTGCGGCACCAAGCCAAACGTTAAGTGACAGAGAGTATCAAATGCTTCGAAATACGTCATTGAAGATTATCCGCGCCTTGAAAATTGAAGGCGGATGTAATGTTCAGCTTGCGTTAGATCCAAACAGCTATCAGTATTATGTCATCGAAGTTAACCCAAGGGTTAGCCGTTCGTCAGCACTTGCTTCAAAAGCGACGGGATATCCGATTGCAAAGCTTGCGGCCAAGATAGCAGTTGGTTTAACGCTTGATGAAATGATGAACCCGGTTACAGGCAAAACATATGCCAGCTTTGAACCTGCGCTTGACTATGTAGTCACGAAAATTCCACGCTGGCCTTTTGATAAGTTCGAAAGCGCCAACCGTAGACTCGGTACACAAATGAAAGCGACTGGAGAAGTCATGGCAATCGGTCGTACATTTGAAGAATCAATTTTAAAAGCTGTGCGCTCCCTTGAAGCAGGACTTTATCATCTCGAGTTGAACGACGAGTTCGAGGATGAAAAAATAGAAAAAAGGATTCGGAAAGCAGGAGATGAGCGGTTATTTTATATCGGTGAGGCACTAAGAAGAGGCAAAACAATCGAAACCATTCACGAATGGAGCCAGATCGATTTATTCTTCCTGCATAAGCTGAAAAAGATTATAGACTTTGAAAAAGAGCTTCGTGAACATTCATTCGATTGTGAAGTCCTGAAGAAGGCTAAGGAACTTGGCTTTTCTGATAAAACGATTGCAGATATATGGGAAGTTACTGAAAAGAAAATTTATGAGTATCGGAAACAACAAGGAATTGTGCCGGTTTATAAAATGGTCGATACATGCGCAGCGGAATTTGAATCGGAAACACCATATTTTTACGGAACATACGAAGATGAAAATGAATCAATTGTTACAGATAAGAAAAGTGTCATTGTGCTAGGATCGGGTCCAATACGGATTGGACAGGGGGTAGAGTTTGACTACGCGACCGTTCATTCAGTCTGGGCCATCAAAGAGGCAGGCTATGAAGCGATCATCATCAACAACAATCCGGAAACGGTTTCGACGGATTTCAGTATATCTGACAAGCTTTATTTCGAACCATTAACACTTGAAGATGTGATGCATGTTATCGATTTGGAAAAACCAGAAGGTGTTATCGTCCAATTTGGTGGTCAGACTGCCATCAATCTTGCAGATGGTCTTGTTGAAAGAGGAGTGAAGATCCTAGGTACTTCTCTAGAAGACTTGGATCGTGCGGAGAATCGTAATAAATTCGAAAGTGCTCTTAAGGATTTAGGAATTCCGCAACCAAAAGGTAAAACTGCCACATCTGTAAATGAAGCTATCGTCATAGCTGAAGATATCGGCTATCCAGTTTTAGTAAGACCTTCGTATGTTCTCGGAGGAAGAGCAATGGAAATCGTCTATAAACAAGAAGAATTGCTGCATTACATGAAAAATGCGGTGAAAATCAATCCGGATCATCCTGTCCTGATTGACCGTTACTTAACGGGGAAAGAGGTCGAAGTCGACGGGATTTCTGATGGCGAAACGGTAGTTATTCCTGGAATCATGGAGCACATCGAGCGCGCAGGCGTCCACTCCGGTGATTCGATTGCCGTCTACCCTCCGCAAAGCCTAACGGAAAAACAAAAAGAAGTGATCATCGATTACACGACTAGATTGGCAAAAGGCTTGAATATTATCGGTCTCTTGAATATTCAATATGTCATCAGTGATGACGAAGTGTATGTCATTGAAGTAAATCCGCGTTCTAGCCGCACGGTTCCATTCTTAAGTAAGATCACGAATGTGCCGATGGCGAACTTGGCCACGAAGGTCATTTTAGGACACTCTCTTGAAAGCCAGGGCTACCAATCCGGTATAGTTCCGGAACAAAGCGGAGTCTTTGTAAAAGTGCCGGTCTTCTCCTTTGCAAAATTAAGAGGTGTGGACATTTCACTCGGACCTGAAATGAAATCGACTGGTGAAGTAATGGGGAAAGACAGTACACTTGAAAAGGCTTTATACAAAGGTCTTGTTGCTTCCGGTTTCAAAATTCAAGGTCACGGTTCAGTCTTGTTAACGATATCGGATAAAGATAAGCAAGAAGCACTATTGCTGGCAAGACGTTTTCATAATATTGGCTTCAAGTTGATTGCCACAAGCGGAACCGCCGCCCTGTTGGAGCAATCTGGTATCCCAACTGCGGTTGTTGGTAAGATTGGTGAAGAGGGAAGAAACCTTTTGGATGTTATCCGAAATGGGGACGCACAATTCGTCATCAACACTTTGACGAAAGGGAAACAGCCGGAACGAGATGGTTTTAGAATACGTCGCGAATCTGTTGAAAATGGAGTGACATGTCTGACATCCCTGGATACAGCAGAAGCCATTTTAAGAGTAATTGAATCAATGACCTTTTCGGCAGAAGCCATGGGGAAAACGGAAAAAAGTCGTGAGGTGAGCTATACATGATCAAGAAGGAAACGATGAAGGTGTTGACTCATAAAGAACTGGCTCCATCCATATTTGAACTTACCCTACAAGGTGAATTAGTTTCAGAAATGAAGCAACCGGGCCAGTTTGTACACGTAAAGACAACTGAAGGCAACGAGCCTTTGTTAAGACGCCCGATTTCGATTTCTTCTTATAACAGTAGTGAAAAACAGTTCACGATGATATACCGGGCTGAAGGGAAAGGAACGACACTGCTGTCACAGTGTAAGCAGGCAGAAGGTGTAGATATCCTCGGTCCGCTTGGCAACGGCTTTCCGGTTCATGAAGCAAATAAGGGAGAAACAGCTCTATTGGTTGGTGGTGGGATTGGTGTCCCACCTCTGTATCAGTTATCGCAGATGTTGGTTGCTAAAGGAGTTAGGGTAATACATGTACTAGGCTTCCAAACGAAGTCTGCCATTTTTTACGAAAAAGAGTTTAGTAAATTAGGTGATACCTATATTGCCACAGTAGATGGATCGTATGGAACAAAAGGATTTGTTACGACAGTAATTGACAAGTTGGATACGGAGTTTGAGACAATCTTTTCCTGCGGGCCGACACCAATGCTAAAAGCATTGGAAGCGGGATATCGTGAAAAAAAACTTTACCTGTCTCTTGAAGAAAGGATGGGCTGCGGAATTGGTGCGTGTTTTGCCTGCGTGTGTCATACAGGAGATGATCCGAATGGTTTCAGTTACAAAAAAGTATGCAGTGACGGACCCGTATTCCGGGCAGGAGAGGTGGTATTATGAGCAGACTTTCAGTTGAGTTACCAGGATTACACCTGAAAAATCCGGTCATGCCAGCATCTGGTTGCTTTGGATTTGGTCGTGAATACAGCCAGTTCTTCAACTTGGATGTACTGGGAGCAATTATGATTAAAGCGACAACTCCTGAGCCGCGGTTCGGTAATCCAACCCCGCGTGTTGCGGAAACTTCTTCGGGAATGCTGAACGCGATTGGTTTACAAAATCCAGGTTTGGCTAAAGTCATCAATGAAGAACTGGACTGGCTAAGTGGGTATGATGTCCCTATTATCGCTAACGTTGCGGGATCTCAAATAGCTGATTATGTAAAAGTGGCTAGTAACATCAGTAAGGTAGGAAATGTGAAGGCTCTTGAGTTGAATATTTCTTGTCCAAATGTAAAAGAAGGTGGCATCGCTTTTGGTACGGTTCCGGAAGTTGCCAAAGAGGTAACCAAGGCAGTCAAGGAAGTCTCCTCTGTGCCTGTTTATGTGAAGCTTTCTCCAAATGTCAGCAATATTGTGGAAATGGCCAAAGCGGTTGAAGAAGGCGGTGCCGACGGGCTGACAATGATTAATACACTAGTCGGTATGCGTTTGGATTTAAAAACAGGTCGACCGATTCTATCGAACAAAACTGGTGGGTTATCGGGTCCTGCGATTAAACCAGTTGCTCTCCGGATGATTTATGAGGTAAGCCAGCAAGTATCGATTCCAATCATTGGAATGGGAGGAATCGCTTCAGCGGAAGATGTCATTGAGTTTTTCTACGCAGGTGCGAGCGCTGTTGCAGTGGGAACCGCTAACTTCGTGGATCCGTTTGTATGCCCAACGATCATTGAAGAATTACCCAATCTGCTGGATGAGCTAGGATTTGATCATATTTCACAATGTACCGGAAGGAGCTGGAAGCAGAATGAAGCAGTCGCTAATTATCGCGCTTGATTTTCCCAACCTTATACAAACAGAACAATTTTTAAAACAGTTTTCATCTGAAAAACTAGCTGTAAAAGTGGGGATGGAATTATTTTATCAGAATGGACCGTCAATCATTTCTTACGTAAAAGAACAAGGCCACGATGTGTTTTTAGACTTAAAGCTTCATGATATTCCGAACACAGTCAAAAAGGCAATGACAGGTCTGGCAGCTTTAGGCGCTGACATGGTAAATGTCCATGCGACAGGTGGCCGAAATATGATGGAAGCAGCTCTGGAAGGTCTAGATAGTGGAACAGCTGCAGGAAAAAAACGTCCGTTATGTATAGGGGTTACACAGCTGACAAGCACGTCACAGGAACAAATGAATCTTGACCAAAACATTGCCGGCTCTCTAGAGGATTCGGTGCTTCATTATGCAAAGCTTACTCAGCAGGCCGGATTAGACGGCGTTGTTTGTTCGTCGCATGAAGTAAAGACAATTCATGAACGTATTAGCCCGGAATTTTTAACGGTCACACCTGGTATCCGTAATGCAGGTGGCCAAACACACGATCAAGAAAGAATTGCCACGCCTGAACAGGCAAGAAATTTTGGAGCTGATGCCATCGTTGTAGGTAGAGCGATAACTGGGGCGAAAGATCCTTTAACAGCATACTTAGATATGAAAGCAACCTGGGAGGGAATATCATGTTAAACCAAACTATAGCCGAACACCTATTAGAAATTAAAGCAGTGTACCTACAGCCGAATGAACCATTCACATGGGCATCTGGAATTAAATCCCCTATATACTGCGATAACCGCTTAACCCTTTCTTACCCTGAGGTTCGTAAGGAAATAGCAGAAGGATTGAAAGTATTAATTGAACAGCATTTCCCTGAGGCTGAATTGATTGCCGGTACTGCAACGGCTGGCATTCCGCATGCGGCTTGGGTGAGTGAAAAATTAGATGCACCAATGTGCTATGTTCGCTCCAAAGCAAAGGAGCACGGTAAGGGCAATCAAATCGAAGGTCGTGCTGTTCCAGGACAAAAAGTTGTGGTTGTGGAAGATTTGATTTCAACCGGTGGAAGTGTAATTACGGCCGTTAACGCGCTTAAAGAAGCTGGCTGTGATGTCCTTGGGGTCGTTTCTATCTTTTCTTACGAACTGGAAAAGGGAAAAGAAAAGTTCCTTGCTGAAGGCATTACGAACTATTCATTAAGTGACTATTCTACCTTAATCAAAGTCGCTAACGAAAAAGGCTACATCACAGAAGGCGAACTGGAAAAGTTGAAAAAATGGCGGGAAAACCCGGAAGATACCGCGTGGATTTTAGCATAAAAAAGTGTGTCCCAATCTTGTAGATTGGGACACACTTATATTTTTGTATTTAAATCAATCCTTTACAGCTTCTGCTTCTTTTAAGCGAATGACTGTATCTGCATCTGGTGTAATATATACGGTTTGCTGCTGTTCATAGATGACAAAGCCGGGCTTCGAGCCATTCGGCTTCTTCACATGGCGAACTTGCGTAAAGTCTACGGGCACCGAACTTGATTGCTTTGCTTTACTGAAGAAGGCTGCTAAAACTGCTGCTTCTTTTATGGTTTTTTCACTTGGTGATTCATTCCGAATCACAACATGTGACCCAGGGATGTCTTTTGTATGAAGCCAAATTTCATCGCGACGTGCAAATTTATTCGTTAAATAATCATTTTGTTTATTGTTTTTCCCGACAAAAATGAGATCTCCATCTGTGGAATAATATGTTTCAAGTTGTGGTTTTGCATTGGCAGGCTTTTTCATGCCTTTTTTCTTTTTTTGACGAATATATCCTTCTTCCTGAAGTTCCTCGCGTATTTCCTCAATATCTTTAGGTGAAGCTGATTGGAGTTGCTGATGCAACGCTTCAAAGTAGGCTAATTCCAATTTTGCTTTCTGGATTTGCTCTTGTACGACACCGACTGCATTTTTGGACTTTTGGTATCTAGAGAAGTACTTTTGCGCATTATCAGATGGGTTTTTTAATGGGTCAAGAGGGATTATGACCATACTTTGTTCATCATCATAATAATTGACCACTTCAATTTCCTTCATGCCTTTTTTCATTTGATATAAGTTAGCTGTCAGCAGTTCACCGAACAATTGGTATTGTTCTCCGCGTTCCGTTTCCTTTAATGTTCGTTCGAGTTTGCCGATTTTTTTAGAGTTCTTTTCAATTTCATTCGCAATGAAACGGTCTACATCCTGACTCTTTTGCTTTACCCGATCTCGCTCTGCCTTTCCAAAGTAATACCGATCGAGCATTTCGCTTAAGGAAGAAAATGTTCGGTATTTTCCAGTCAGGTGCTCTAGCGAAAGCATATAAAACACATCTTTGCTGCCGTCTTGTTTTATAGTTGCGGTATATTTTTGTTCCGATATTTCCTTGATAAGACTTGAAAAGGCCGATGGAAGAGTGGTACTGTTGGCTAACCCTGCCCGATAAACGGCCTCCTTTGCAACTAACGGAGAAACTCCAGAAAATTGGGCAACAAGTTGACGATCGAGTTTTCCCGCATTAAAGTCGATATTTTTCCTTATATCATCCTCAGTAGCATCAAAGGGGTTATGCTTTTCTTGTGCGGGGGGCACTTTGTATTCCTGCCCAGGTAATATCGCCCGATAGCTGTTCACAGCGTAAGAGACATGCTTAATGCTGTCTAATATCATATTCCGTTCTTTATCAACTAAAACAATATTACTGTGACGACCCATGATTTCCACGATTAACTGCTTTTGCGAGACATCACCAAGCTCGTTACGACCCTTCACCTCAAAAATAATCATCCGATCTAGTTCATATTGATAAATATCTTCAATCGTATAGCCTTCGAGATGCTTTCGAAGCAGCATACAGAACATTGGCGGCTCTTTTGGATTTTCATAACTTTCTTCTGTCAACTGTACTCTTGAATAGCTTGGATGGGCTGATAATAAGAGTTTATGGTTCTTACCTCCAGCGCGAACAACCAGGATAACTTCATTTTTATAAGGCTGATGAACTTTATTGATGCGTCCACCTTTTAGTATAGAAGCGATTTCTTCCGTCATCGCTTTCGTAAATAATCCATCAAATGACATTCTATTTTTACTTCCTTTACATAAGATTTTCTATGACTCCATTGATTTTAATTGATGTTAGTTACAGAGAGTTTTTCGTCCTATAATTAACTCGCAAAAATGGCATTTGCAAGTTTAGAAAAACTCGATGAAGCGAGCTTTAAAATGTTCAGGTAAATTGAATTGATCAATTCTTATATGTACCTAGTTTAAACTAGCCAAAGTTTACCTTTTAAGGTGGCCTATTTTTATACGCAGTTGTTCGTCCAATTTTGGATAAGGTTCATTCATCTTTCGCATTTCTGTTTAATTATAGCATTTTTTTGGACGAGTCTGAATAATCATGGAAGAAGAGCAGGTTGTTTTATGTATTTAGTATGCGGACAGGTGTTGGATGAGCAGAGCTAGAGCGCCTGTTTGGTTGTATACAGGGGCCTATTTCATTCTATTCAAAGGGATGTGTGATACTTGATGGAGTTCAAGGAAATGAATAAGCAAGAAATGGAGAGAGCGCTTCAAACAAACGTTACACACGGTTTGGACGATGATGAAGTAAAGGACAGGCTGCATAAGCATGGTTTTAACGAATTAAAAGAAGGAGAAAAACAGTCAGCCATCCTTTTATTTTTCGCACAATTTAAAGATTTTATGGTCATTGTTTTACTTGCGGCGACCTTGGTCTCCGGTATTTTGGGTGAATATATCGATGCGATTGCCATCATGGCGATTGTTTTTTTGAATGGAGTGCTAGGCTTTTTTCAAGAACGAAAGGCCGAAAAATCCTTGGATGCCCTGAAGGAAATGTCAGCACCACAAGTCCATGTTCTTAGGAATGGGCACTGGCTGAAGATTCCATCTAGAGAAGTCGTGGTGGGGGATATCTTGAAATTTTCGAGCGGGGATAGAATTGGCGCCGATTTACGGATTGTTGATAATTCAAGCCTTGAGATTGAAGAGTCGGCACTTACCGGTGAGTCGCTCCCGGCTGTTAAATGTTCTGATCCGATAATTAATGAGTTAGAAGGTATCGGTGATCAGGAAAATATGGCTTTTATGGGAACCATGGTTACAAGAGGGAATGGAGTCGGTATTGTTGTCGCTACAGGCATGAATACTGCGATGGGGAAGATTGCCGACTTGCTTCAGACAGCTGAAACAAAAGAAACACCTTTACAGCGCCGTTTAGAGCAGCTAGGTAAAATTTTAATCGTCACGGCGTTGATATTAACGGTGATCGTCGTACTGACTGGAGTCATTCAAGGACATGATCTCTATACAATGTTTTTAGCAGGCGTTTCTTTAGCAGTTGCGGCGATTCCGGAAGGATTGCCAGCAATTGTGACTGTAGCCTTGTCGTTAGGCGTTCAGCGTATGATCAAACAAAAAGCGATCGTACGTAAGCTTCCAGCGGTCGAAACGCTTGGTTGCGCAACAGTGATTTGCTCAGATAAAACAGGTACACTGACGCAAAACAAAATGACGGTGACTAAAATTTGGAGTGGAGGTAAAACCTGGGATGTCAGCGGGACTGGATATAATCCGATTGGGGAGTTTTCATTAGGTGGAGTTTCCGTTGCTCCGAAAAACCACAAAGCTTTGCTTCAAATGATGACATTTGGACTGCTCTGTAACAAAGCTGAACTAAACGAGAAAGGAAAACAATATGTCCTTGACGGAGATCCGACAGAAGGGGCGATGTTGGTTGCCGCAATGAAGGCAGGTTTGACAAGGGAATACTTATCTACTCGGTTCACGATAGTGAAGGAGTTTCCATTTGACTCGGGCCGGAAAATGATGAGCGTTATAGTGAAGGATGATAAAGAGAATCATTTCGTCATCGTAAAAGGGGCCCCTGATGTATTGCTCGCCCAGTGCGACACGATTCTATGGGAAGGGAAGTCGGGCCCGCTGAATCGGGAAAGTAAGGAAAGAGTTCAACAAGACATGAGTGAGTTAGCTTCACAGGCACTGCGGATGATTGCCGTTGGTTATAAGCCACTTTCAAAAGGAACAATTCTGCTCCATGAAACAGAAGCTGAGCGCAATTTGACCTTCATGGGACTGCAGGGCATGATTGACCCTCCGCGTCCAGAGGTGAAGCAGGCGGTTAAAGAGTGCCGTGATGCGGGAATCAAAACCGTCATGATCACTGGTGACCATGTAATAACCGCAAAGGCGATAGCTAAAGAACTTGGTATTTTAAAAGGGAAAGACCTCGTACTAGAAGGCAGACAATTATCAGATATGGAAGTCGGAGAGCTTGAGGAAATAGTAGAAAGTGTTTCGGTGTTTGCTCGCGTTTCCCCGGAACATAAGCTAAAAATCGTAAAGGCATTGCAAAATAAAGGACATGTAGTAGCGATGACAGGAGATGGAGTCAATGATGCACCAGCAATAAAATCAGCGGATATTGGTATATCTATGGGAATCACCGGGACAGATGTTGCCAAAGAGGCTTCCTCCTTGATATTGGTTGATGATAATTTTGCAACAATAAAATCAGCCATTAAAGAAGGCAGAAATATCTATGAAAATATCCGAAAGTTCATTCGTTATTTGCTCGCATCCAATGTTGGAGAGATTTTGGTTATGTTTTTTGCGATGCTATGCGGCTTGCCTTTACCATTAATTCCGATCCAAATTCTATTCGTGAACCTCGTTACGGACGGTCTTCCTGCGATGGCTTTGGGGCTTGATGCGCCAGAAGACGATGTGATGAAGAGAAATCCTAGAAATGCAAATGAAGGTGTATTCGGCAGAAGACTTGGATGGAAAATTATCTCTCGTGGTTTTCTAATTGGAATTTCAACTCTGATAGCGTTTTACGTGGTATATCGAGCGAACCCTGATAATCTGACTTATGCACAAACGATCGCATTTGCTACCCTTGTTCTTGCTCAACTAATCCACGTTTTCGATTGTAGAAGTGAACGATCAATCTTTTCGAGAAATCCATTTGGTAATCTATATTTAGTGGGAGCTGTGCTGTCTTCCCTTTTGTTAATGCTCGCCGTCATGTATGTTCAGCCCTTGCAAGCGATATTCCATACCGTTCCGATTTCGGGGAGAGATTGGCTTTTAGTATTAGGAATGTCGTCCATCCCAACTTTTTTACTAGCAGGAACTTTTTTAGCAAGAAAAGCACAATGAAATATGATATAATCTTTAAGGTGGTAGAGTCTTGCTCTATTACCTTTTTATTTTTATAGCCTTTTATTTATAAGCTCAAGCGTCCGTGCTGAAGCTGAAATATAATTAATGTAAACGCCAAGTTACTACATTATGCTTGATAGGAAGTGAAGCCATGGTTACCAGTATGACGGGCTATGGAAGAGAAGAAGCAGCAAACGAACAGGTCAAGATTTTTGCCGAAATCAAGACGGTGAACCATCGTTTTTGTGAATATACGATTCGAATGCCGCGCCAACTTTTGGTTTTGGAAGAAAAAGTGAAGAAAAAGGCGAATCAATACATAAGAAGGGGACGGGTGGAAATCTTCATTACAGTAGAAGGTGATAGCCTAGTTTCCAAAAAGGTCAAGATCGATTGGGATCTTGCTGATCAGTATGTGAGTTTGATGGATAAGGTTAAAGGGAAATACAACCTGGAAAGTTCCGTTACATTACAGGATATGCTACAACTTGAATCAATTTTCGTGACGGAAGAAGTACCGATTGTTCCCACCGATTTGGAAGCCTTACTCATGGAGGCTGTTTCGGGGGCATTGGAAAACTTGAAAAAAATGCGGACTCAGGAAGGTCAGGAGCTGGCCCAGGATCTGCAACATCAGCTGAAAAAGTTTGGTGAGATTGTAGTGGGGGTTAAAAACTATGCGCCTTCAGTTGTCGAGAAATATAAAGCACGGTTGGCAATCAAGCTAGCTGAGTTGACAGAAGGATTGATTGAGGATAGCCGTATTGTGACAGAAGCGGCCATTTTTGCTGATAAATGTGATATAAATGAAGAGCTGACGAGACTTGAAAGTCATGTACAGCAATTTTCAGAAACGCTTACACATGGTGAACCAATTGGTAGAAAACTTGACTTCCTTGTTCAGGAGATGAATCGAGAAGTCAATACAATTGGATCAAAGGCAAATGATTCGACCATTACTAAAGAAGTGGTTGAAATGAAAAGTCTGCTTGAAAAATTAAAGGAACAGGTTCAAAATATCGAGTAGTCGGTTTATGATGAACCTATCAAGGTGACAATAGAATATGAATGGGGGACAAAAATGTCAATAAAGCTCATTAATATTGGATTTGGGAATATCGTTTCCGCAAACCGGATCGTATCCATCGTGAGTCCTGAATCAGCTCCGATTAAAAGGATTATCCAGGATGCTCGAGATCGCGGATCCTTAATAGATGCTACATACGGTAGAAGAACAAGGGCCGTTATTATTACAGACAGCGACCATGTTATCTTATCAGCGGTTCAACCAGAAACGGTTGCAGCAAGGCTTCAAGATAGAGATGACAGCGTAGAAGAGGGGTAACTAAAAGAATATGAGAGAAAAAGGTTTATTAATCGTTTTGTCCGGTCCATCCGGTGTTGGTAAAGGAACAGTAAGGAAGGCGATCTTTTCTCAGCCTGGTACGGCATTTGAATATTCAATTTCGATGACGACACGACTGCCACGCCATGGTGAAGTGGACGGAGTAGACTATTTCTTTAAAAAACGTGAGGAATTCGAAGCGTTAATTGAAGAAGGTAAACTGCTTGAATATGCTGAGTTCGTCGGCAATTATTATGGAACACCTGTGGATTATGTTCGTGAAACAATCGACTCTGGAAAAGATGTTTTTCTGGAAATCGAAGTTCAAGGAGCCAAACAGGTCAGGGAGAAATTTCCTGAAGGGCTTTTCATTTTTCTTGCACCCCCAAGCTTGACTGAACTCGAAAGCCGAATTGTAACACGCGGTACCGAGACAGAGGAAGCGATTAAAGGGCGGATGAAAGTAGCTAAAGAAGAAATAGAACTTATGGATCTGTATGATTATGTCGTTGAAAATGACCATGTGGATGCTGCTTGTGCTAGAATTAATGCAATTGTAATTGCCGAGCATTGCCGTCGGGAAAGAGTTGCTGTTTTATATAAAAAAATGTTGGAGGCGGAATAAACTATGTTATATCCATCAATTGATTCCCTATTACTAAAAATCGATTCAAAATACTCACTTGTATCAGTGGCAGCTAAACGTGCCAGAGAAATGCAAATTAAAGATAATTGCCTCATTAATAAACCAGTTTCTCATAAATCTGTTGGTCGTGCCCTTGAAGAAATTCATTCTGGAAAATTGACTTACGATAATTCTTACGAGGAAAACTAAGCGAACACATAAGCTTGACCTATCGGGCCTGACACCCTAAAGCAAACAGGATGCGTTACATTTGAAAGTTGCTTCCTTCCTGCGGCCAAGGTGTCAGGCCTGTTTGTTTTGATTTTTATAAATGCTCCTTAAGCAGACGGAAAGCATTGAAAAAGCAGGCATAGACATCACAATAATGCAAAAAACCATATGTTGCTGCGCATATCAAATGAAATTTCTTCTGTAATCCTTCATAATTAAGAAAAATAGAATATATAGTTAGGGGAAATTTGCATGCTTAACGATAAAAAAGTTCTTCTTTGTGTCACCGGCGGAATTGCTGTATATAAGGCTGCTGCCCTGACCAGTAAGCTCACACAGGCAGGTGCCCAAGTTAAAGTAATCATGAGTGATTCGGCACGTCAATTTGTGACGCCGCTTACCTTTCAAGCACTTTCGAGACATGATGTTTATACTGATACATTTGATGAAAAAGATTCTTCAGTTATTGCCCACATTGACCTGGCTGATTGGGCAGATATCATCCTTGTGGCTCCAGCTACGGCAAATGTTATTGGCAAGATAGCCAATGGAATCGCAGATGATATGGTCACGACGACAATTTTAGCAACGGTGGCTCCTGTTTGGGTGGCACCCGCAATGAATGTCCATATGTACGCACACCCAGCGGTCCAAAAAAATATAGAGACACTTCGTACGTTCGGGTATCAATTCATTGAACCAGGTGAAGGGTATTTGGCTTGCGGATATGTTGGGAAGGGTAGATTGGAGGAACCGGAAACGATTGTAAAACACCTCAATCTATATTTCGGTGAAAGAAAATTACAACCTCTTAAAGGAACGAAATATTTGATAACTGCTGGACCGACTCGTGAAGCAATCGATCCGGTTCGTTATGTGACGAATCATTCCAGCGGGAAAATGGGCTATGCACTTGCTGAGCAGGCAGCTGAGCAGGGGGCTGAGGTGACATTGATTACCGGCCCCGTAAGCTTGACACCTCCTTCAAAGGTCAAGGTCATCCATGTGGAATCAGCAGCAGATATGTATGATGCGGTTTTTGAACAATATAATACTAGTGATGTCGTGATCATGACGGCCGCAGTGGCAGACTATAAACCGAAATTATATCATGCTCAGAAAATGAAAAAGCAGCCGGGTGAAAATGTGATTGAATTTGAACGGACAAAGGATATCCTTAAGGAACTAGGTGAGAATAAAACCCATCAGATATTGGTAGGATTTGCAGCGGAAACGAATAATGTTGAAGAGTATGCAAGAGGGAAATTAGCGAAAAAGAAAGCAGATATAATTGTTGCTAATAATGTTACCGTTGCCGGGGCAGGTTTTGGCACGGACACAAATATTGTGACGATTTTCAATAAAGATGGACGTGCTACCGACCTTCCTAAAATGAGTAAAGCGGATATAGCCAAAAGCATTCTGTCAGAAGTATCTCGCATGCAAAAGGAATGATGTCTTATGGATATTGCATCCGTTATTGTGGATGTACCTGCAAAACAAACAGATCGAGAATTTGACTATCGCATCCCTGAAAAATGGAAACAAGTCATCAAGCCTGGAATGCGCGTCATTGTCCCATTTGGCCCGAGAATGGTACAGGGCTTCGTGACCGGATTAAAATCCAAAAGTGATTTTGCGAAATTACGCAATATCAAAGAACCAATGGATTTGGAGCCAATTCTAAATGATGAATTGCTTAAGCTGGGTGACTGGTTGACCAAAGAGGCCATGTGTTTTAAAATTTCAGCGCTTCAGGCAATGCTTCCTGCTGCAATGAAAGCAAAATATGAAAAAGTGATCAATATCATTGAAGATAAAAAGGAGCAACTTCCACCTCTCATTCAAAAGCTTTTCGGAAAACATGATTCATTATCCTGGAAAGATGTGATTGAAGGTGAGCATGCCTCCCTTTTTCAAAAAGAAGTACAAAACGGCAATTTAGAGCTAATGTATTATGTGAAAAACCGCCTCAATAAGAAGACGGTCCGTATCATTAAACCGTTACTTTCCCCAGAGGAATTGAAAGAAATGGCTTCTACACTTTCCGGTAATGCAAAAAAACAACAAGAACTTCTTCAATACTTTATTGAACATCCAGAACCAGTCTCGCTTAAGGAACTGCTTGAAATGGTTAATGCCTCAAGCGGCACGGTAAAGTCCCTTGTATCAAAAGGGGCTTTAGTGGAACTGGATCAGGAAATATACCGCGACCCCTATGAAAATCGTGTGTTTGAAAAATCCAATCCCTTTACTTTAACGGATGAACAAGCAGCTGCCTTGAAGCCCATTCAGGAGAAAATAAAACATGACGAACATGAAGTTTTCCTTTTATATGGTGTAACAGGAAGCGGGAAGACTGAAGTGTATTTGCAGGCGATTGCCTCTGTCATGGATAAAGGTAAGGAAGCCATTATGCTGGTTCCCGAAATCTCCTTGACGCCACAAACGGTGAAAAGGTTTAAGGAACGCTTTGGTGAGCAGGTAGCGGTCATGCATAGTGGTTTGTCTGTGGGCGAAAAATATGATGAATGGCGGAAAATCCACCGAAAAGAAGTAAAAGTAGTGGTAGGGGCCCGTTCAGCCGTATTTGCGCCTTTTGAAAACCTGGGCCTAGTCATCATTGATGAGGAGCATGAATCCAGTTATAAGCAAGAAGAAACGCCCCGCTATCATGCGAGGGACGTTGCAATTCAAAGAGCGAAATCATATTCATGTCCGGTCATTCTCGGTAGTGCCACTCCGACTCTTGAATCCTTTGCACGTGCCAAGAAAAACGTCTATCAGTTATTGACTCTTAGTCAGCGGATGAATAAAAATGCGTTGCCGGCAGTGGATATTGTTGATATGAGGGAAGAATTAAGGACGGGAAATCGATCGATGTTTTCAGAGCTGCTCTTTACGAAGTTGAAAGACCGGCTTGAAAAGGGGCAACAGGCGGTGTTGATGCTAAATAAACGAGGACATTCCTCCTTCGTGATGTGTCGAAGCTGTGGATTAGTCATCAACTGTCCAAATTGTGACATTTCACTCACCTATCATCGCTTTAATGATATAATGAAATGCCATTATTGTGGATTTGAGGAAGGAATGCCTTCTGATTGTCCTGAATGTGCTAGTGAACATATCCGATTCTTCGGTACAGGTACGCAAAAAGTGGAGGAAGAACTTGCAAAAATTCTCCCAGATGCACGAGTAATACGAATGGATGTCGATACAACAAGTAAAAAAGGTTCACATGAGCGGTTGCTGAATGCCTTTGGTGAGGGAAAGGCTGATATATTACTCGGCACCCAAATGATTGCCAAGGGACTTGATTTTCCCAATATCACTTTAGTTGGAGTCCTTTCAGCTGACACAATGCTCCATTTGCCCGATTTCCGTTCATCGGAAAAAACGTTCCAACTGCTGACACAAGTAAGTGGAAGAGCAGGACGTCACCAACTCCCAGGAGAGGTAGTCATTCAAACCTATACGCCTGAGCATTACAGCATCGAGCTTTCAGCTATGCAGGATTATGATTTCTTTTTTGAGCGAGAGATGTATCTCCGCAGGCAAAGTCATTACCCTCCCTATTATTATGTTGTGCTTATAACTGTTTCACATGAAGACTTAATGAAAACAGTGAGTGTCACGGATAAAATCACAAATTATTTAAGTTCACGATTGAATCGGGATTCTATCGTACTCGGTCCTGTTGCTTCGCCCATTAGTCGAATCAACAATAGATATCGATACCAATGTCTGATAAAATACAAACGAGAGCCGGATCTTAATCAGCATTTACGAACACTTTTAGAGCATTATCAAAAAGAAACGGCCCAAAATCATCTGCAGATTTCAATAGATTTAAATCCGCAGATTATGATGTAATTGTTTTAACATTGGATGATTACCGCGAGCTGTTCAGAGCTTGCGTTTTTATATAGTGAAGTTTTGGTTTTTATATTTAGGAGGGTACCTTTAATTTTGGCTATTTTACCGATTGTCTTGTTTCCTGAAAAAATTTTACAACAAAAATGCGATAAAATAACAAGTTTTGATAAAAAATTGGCTAAGCTGTTAAATAACATGTACGAAACGATGGTTGAAGCTGATGGCGTTGGCCTTGCTGCACCTCAGGTTGGCGTGAAAAAGCAAGTCGCGGTCGTTGAAATAGATGAAGGATCTGGTGTAATCGAACTGATTAATCCAGAAGTGCTAGAAGTGGAAGGCGAACAGACAGCCGTTGAAGGCTGTTTGAGTTTTCCAAGTATATACGGGGAAGTATCGCGCCCATACCGCGTCAAGGTGCGGGCACAGGACCGAAAAGGATCCTTTTTCGAAATAGAAGCGGAGGATTTCCTGGCTAGAGCGCTCCAGCACGAAATAGATCATTTGCAGGGAGTGTTATTTACAAGTAAGGTTTTACGCTATATTACGGAAGAAGAGTTAGAAAGGTTTGAAGAAGAATGACAAAAATTATTTTTATGGGAACACCGGACTTTTCAGTACCGGTACTTAAAAGAATCCTTGACGAAGGCTATGACGTGATTGCGGTTGTTACACAGCCTGACCGTCCAGTGGGTCGCAAAAAGGTGCTAACACCTCCGCCTGTTAAGGTTGAGGCTGAAAAACAGGGAATTCCCGTTTATCAACCCGAAAAAATCCGTGAAAAAGAAGATTTAGAAAAAATCATTGCATTGAAACCTGACTTAGTGGTGACGGCTGCTTTCGGACAAATTCTCCCGAATGAATTGTTGGAAGCTCCAAAATACGGATGTATTAATGTACATGCCTCCCTGCTTCCTGAACTACGTGGAGGAGCACCTATCCATTATTCCATATTACAGGGGAAAGAAAAGACAGGAATAACTATCATGTATATGGCCGAGAAACTTGATGCTGGGGATATATTAACGCAGGCAGAAGTTACCATAGAAGAAGAAGACAATGTCGGCACTCTACATGATAAATTAAGCAAGGTCGGTTCGGATTTACTTGCAGAAACATTGCCAAAGCTTATAAATGATGAGTTAAATGCGATTAAGCAAGATGAAGATAAAGCAACTTTCGCACCTAACATTAGGCGGACGGAGGAAAAAATCGACTGGTCGAAAACAGGGGAAGACATCTATAACCATGTACGTGGCCTGAATCCATGGCCTGTTGCCTATACACTCTTAAATGAATCCATTTTAAAAATTTGGCAGGCAAACAAGCTTGAACATAACAATCAGGCAGTGCCGGGGACGATTATTGATGTACGTAACGATGGTTTCGTCGTTTCGACAGGCAATGAGACGGCTATACTAGTTACGGAACTGCAGCCTTCAGGAAAGAAAAAAATGCCGGCGAAAGATTACTTGCGCGGAGCCGGGTCGTTCATTAAAGCAGGCATGAAGTTAGGAGAACAGAATGAAGCAAACTAAAAAGGGAGTACGTGAAATTGCTCTCGATATTTTGGAATCTGTAGAAAAAAACCAATCCTACAGCAACCTTTTACTTAACAACTTGATTAAAAAGCACCAGTTATCCGGTGTGGATAGTGGGTTGCTAACAGAAATAAGCTACGGTACGATTCAGCGGAAAATGACTTTGGATTACTATTTGAAGCCATTTATTAAGCAACCGAAAAAAACGCTAAGCTGGGTCATCAACCTACTTAGGCTCTCCGTTTATCAAATGATTTATTTAGATAAAGTACCAGATCACGCGATTATTTTTGAAGCTGTCGAAATCTCGAAAAAGCGTGGCCATAAGGGAACGTCTTCAATGGTCAATGGTGTGCTTCGTAATATTCAAAGAAATGGTGTAGCTCCTCTTGATGATATCAAAGATGAGCTTGAGCGCCTCTCAATCGAGGTAAGCCATCCTGCTTGGCTAGTCAAGCGTTGGGTAGAGCAATTTGGCTATGATAAAACCAAGGAAATGTGTGAAATTAACTTAACAGCTCCACTGCAGACGGGAAGGGTTAATTTAAAGCAGATTTCTCGCAGTGAACTAATCAGCATTTTGACAGAAGAAGGCTATGATGTTGAAGCAAGTGATGTTGTTCCAGAAGCAATTGTTAGCTATAAGGGAAATCTTGCTCATTCAGAAAGCTATAAATTGGGGTATCTATCGATTCAAGACGAAAGTTCGATGCTAGTCGCTCATGCGTTAGGAGCCAATGACAATGATGCTGTTCTCGATTGCTGTGCTGCACCTGGAGGTAAGACAACTCATATCGCAGAAGGCTTAACCACAGGACAAGTATATGCCCTTGATCTTCATGAGCATAAGGTTAAACTCATTAAAGAGCAGGCAGAGCGGCTAAAGCTAAGAAACAACATTAAGACAATGGCCCTTGATAGCAGAAACGTCCAAGAACACTTTAATAAAGAAGGGTTTGACCGGATTCTTATAGATGCACCATGTTCAGGATTAGGTGTTATGCGCCGGAAGCCGGATGTAAAGTACACAAAAACAAAAGATGATATAATGAAACTCTCAAGTATACAAAAACAGTTATTGGAATCAGCTGCCCCGCTAGTAAAACAAGGCGGACGGTTAGTATATAGTACATGTACGGTGGATAAAGAAGAAAATGATAAAGTTGCTGCAGCATTTTTGGAAAACCATCCGGATTTTGAAAGTGATACGACATTGGCCACAAGAATGCCTGAAAGTGTTCAGCCATTTATTGAAGGCCATACGTTGCAAGTGTTCCCGCAATATTTTAGCAGTGATGGATTCTTTATTGCGAGTTTTAGAAAGAAGGTGCTGTAAATGGCAGAGATTACTAAATCATCAAGAGTAAAAAAAGACACAACACCAGAAAAACCATCGATTTATTCATTAGAGCTTCACCAAATTAAAGAATGGCTGGTTGAAAACGGCGAGAAGGCATTCCGTGCAGATCAAATTTATGACTGGCTTTACAAAAAGCGTATTTCTAGTTTTGAAGATATGTCCAACCTTTCGAAATCTTTACGCGATAAACTGGAAGAAAAGTTCACATTCACTACATTAAAAACATTGATTCAGCAAACGTCAAATGACGGGACCATGAAGTTTTTATTTGAACTGCATGATGGATATTCGATTGAAACGGTATTAATGCGCCATGAATATGGAAACTCTATCTGTGTTACAACACAGGTGGGTTGTAGGATTGGTTGTACATTCTGTGCATCAACTCTTGGCGGCTTAAAACGAAACCTTGAATCAGGAGAAATCGTTGCCCAGGTCGTTAAGGTACAACAGGCACTTGATGAAGTGGAAGAACGCGTTAGCTCAGTCGTAATCATGGGAATCGGTGAACCGTTTGATAACTATGATAATATGATGTCTTTCTTGAAGAATATAAATCATGAAAAAGGCTTAAACATTGGAGCACGTCATATTACCGTTTCAACAAGTGGTATCATTCCAAAAATTTATAAGTTTGCTGAAGAGAGCATGCAAATCAATTTTGCGGTTTCCCTTCATGCCCCTAATACAGAATTGAGAAGTAAATTGATGCCAATCAACAAGGCCTATAAACTGCCAGACTTGATTGAAGCCATCAAATACTATACAGAAAAAACAGGGCGCCGGGTCAGTTTTGAATATGGTCTATTCGGAGGCGAAAATGATTCAGTGAAACACGCCGAAGAATTAGCCGATTTAATAAAAGACATTAAATGCCATGTCAACTTAATTCCGGTTAACTATGTACCGGAACGCGACTATGTACGTACACCTCGGGACCAAATTTTTGAGTTTGAAAAAACATTGAAAAAGCGTGGTATTAATGTAACGATCCGAAGGGAACAAGGCAGTGATATTGATGCAGCCTGCGGCCAGCTTCGGGCCAAGGAGCGCAAAGAAGAGACGAGGTGACCCTATGAGGGCAATATTTAAAACTGACCGTGGAAAAGTCCGCCAGCATAATGAAGATAATGGCGGAATCTTTAAGAATTCGGAAGGCGTTCGCCTTGCCATCGTTGCAGATGGCATGGGCGGCCACCGAGCCGGAGATGTAGCAAGTGCAATGACGATCGACCTTTTGAAAAAGGGCTGGGAGGAATCCAACGGGATTGATACAGCAAATGATGCAGAGGATTGGCTGAGAAAGAAAATTTTCTTGGTTAATCAATTGCTTTTTGAACATGCCGAGGCGAATACAGAATGCAAAGGCATGGGGACAACTATTGTTGCAGCCATTTGTACTGATAAATTTTCAACTATTGCCAACATCGGGGACAGCCGATGTTATTTGTATAATGAAAGTGGTTTTAAGCAGGTCACTGAAGATCATTCGCTTGTTAACGAATTAGTCCGTTCAGGCCAGATTTCTAAGGAAGACGCCGAGAATCATCCACGGAAAAATGTTTTATTACGAGCCTTAGGTACAGAAATGCAAGTGGAAATGGACATTACGACAGTCATTTTTGAAGAAAGTGATTTACTTTTGCTTTGCTCGGACGGTTTAACGAATAAAGTGAGTGAACAGGAACTTGAAGAAACAGTTACCAATGAGCAATCACTTGAAGAAAAGGCGAATTCGTTAATAGATAAGGCCAATCACTATGGTGGAGAAGATAATATCACCCTTGTGCTTGTTCAATTTGTCGATGAAAGCGAAAGCAGGTGAACTCAATGTTGATTGGTAGAAGAATCAACGGCCGTTATAAACTGATCGAGATGGTCGGTGGCGGCGGTATGGCGAATGTTTACCTTGCAAGGGATATGATTTTGGACCGTGATGTAGCGTTGAAAATCCTTCGCATGGATTTTAATAATGACGAGGAGTTCATCAAGCGTTTTAATCGTGAAGCACAATCAGCAACAAGTCTAGCTCATCCGAATATTGTAAGTATTTATGATGTTGGTGAAGAAGATGCTATCTATTATATTGTCATGGAATATGTGGACGGTTTTACACTAAAGCAATACATACAAAAATATTATCCGATTCCAGTTGAAAAAGCCTTGGATATCATGAAGCAAATTACGGCAGCGATTTCCCATGCCCATCATAACGGGATTATCCATCGGGACATCAAGCCACAGAATATTTTGATTGATAAAGAAGGAACCGTCAAAATTACGGACTTTGGTATTGCATTGGCCCTAAGTGCAACGAATATAACTCAGACGAACGCAGTCTTAGGCTCTGTTCATTATTTATCTCCAGAACAGGCTAGAGGCGGAATGGCCAATAAGAAATCTGATATTTATTCACTTGGTATCGTCATGTTTGAATTGCTAACGGGGAGATTACCCTTTTCAGGTGAATCTGCCGTTTCGATAGCTCTTAAACATTTACAATCAGAAACTCCTTCGCCAAAACGCTGGAACTCTGAAATACCACAAAGTGTGGAAAATATTATCTTAAAAGCGACAGCAAAAGATTCATATTACCGCTATGAAAGTGTAGATTCAATGGAAGATGATATTCGAACGTCGCTTAATCCAGAGCGTTTAAATGAATCTCCTTTTGCTATTCCTGAAGATCATGATGCAACAAAGGCCATACCAATCATCACGGATGATCAACTTTCAAGTATTGATGAGACAATAGTAAGGGGCCCGGAAAAAAACACTCTAGTCTATGCGGATGATGAGGATAGTGAGTCAGAAGCGGACACTAAAACAAAAAAGAAACAGAAGAAACAGAAAAAACAAAAAACAAAGTCAAAACAAAAAGATAAAAAACGAAAAAAATTGTCTACCATTTTAGTTACCATCTTTTTAGTTCTTGCCCTGCTTGCTGTTTTATTTATAACTCTTGCACCGACGATGCTTGATTCGAAGGAAGTTACCATCCCTGATCTTAAAGGGAAAGAGTTGGATGATGCTATTACTGAATTGGTTAATTTGAAACTGGTTGTTGGAAATACGATTGAGATTGAAGATGAAGAGGTCGAAAAAGACCTAGTGATTAAAACGAACCCTAAGCAAGGCAAGACGGTCAAGGTAGGTGCGAAAATTGATATTTACCAGAGTGTTGGTAAAGAAACGATTTCGTTGTCTAGCTATGAAGGCAGAAAGTATTCAGATGTCGAATCCTTCCTTGAAAAAATGGGGTTCAAGGACATTGTCGTGACCGAAGAGTATGATGACAGTGCAGCAGGTACGATAATAAAACAAACTCCTTCGGGAGGTACCGAAATCGTACCATCCGAAACGGAACTAGAGTTTACTATAAGTAAAGGTGCAGATCGATTAAGCTTAAAGAACCTAACCGGTTTCAATGAAGCTGGCCTAAATGATTACTCTAATGACAGTGGAATAAAGATTGAGGTGGAAGATAAAGTCTATAATGATTCCATTGCAGAGGGGCTTGTCATATCTCAGTCACCTGAACCGGCTACTAGAGTCGAACAAGGTAGTACGGTGAAAGTAGTCCTTTCAAAAGGGAAAGAAGAGATCCCTCCAAAAAAGGTAACAGAGGAAATTACGATTGAGTATGATCCAGTAGAGCCAGGCAAAGCGCAAGAGGTCCAAATTTTCATTGAAGATATCAACAATAGCATGACGGAGCCTCAAGAATCATTTTTAATCGTAGAAACGGAAAAACGAAAGATTGATCTAATGGTATCTCCAGATAAGAAAGCCGGATATAAAGTCATGCGGGACAATCAGGTCATTATCGACGAAGCCGTCTCTTATCCAAATTAAATATATTAAATTAGGAGTGTGGCTATGCCCGAAGGAAAAATTATTAAAGCATTAAGTGGATTTTATTATGTTCTTGATGGAGAAGAGGTTTTTCAATGCCGAGGCCGTGGAGTATTCCGAAAAAATAAGGTAACACCTCTTGTTGGTGATTATGTGGTTTATCAGGCGGATAATAAAACAGATGGGACTGTAACCGAAATAAAGCCACGTAAGAATGAATTGATTCGTCCTCAGATATCAAATGTAGATCAAGCCATTCTTGTGTTTTCGGCCGTTGAACCTGATTTCAGCCCAGCCTTGCTTGATAGATTTCTCGTTCTTATTGAAGATAACGAAATCGAACCCATTATCGTTGTAACGAAGATGGACTTAGTGACTGCTGAGAGCAAAGAGAAATTGTCTCAGTATATCAAAGACTATCAGAAGTTGGGCTATACAGTGCTGGAGACTTCTTCAGTTTCCACTGGTGGTATTGAAGAGCTTGTTCCTTATATAGAAGGAAAAACAAGTGTATTTGCCGGTCAGTCAGGGGTTGGGAAATCTTCATTGCTGAATGCAATCAATCCTGAATTGGCTTTAAAGACAGATGATATATCGTCCCACTTAGGACGTGGAAAGCACACCACGCGTCATGTAGAATTGATTCATATTGGTTCTGGACTTGTTGCGGATACACCTGGATTTAGTTCACTTGAATTTATGGAAATGGAAGCTGAACGCTTATCCTATTGCTTCCCAGAAATGCATAAGCATGGAGAAGACTGTAAATTTCGGGCTTGCTTGCATGACAAAGAGCCGAAGTGTGCTGTGAAGGAAGCGGTTGATACAGGAGAGATTCCACGGTATCGTTATGAGCACTATATGCAGTTTTTAGAGGAAATTAGAGATAGAAAGCCGAGGTATTAGAATGGTTAAAATTGCACCATCTATTTTATCAGCTGATTTTGCAAAACTTGGAGAAGAGATTCTGGATGTGGAAAGGGGCGGGGCGGACTTTATCCATGTGGATGTCATGGATGGTCATTTCGTGCCCAATATTACGATAGGCTCATTAATTGTCGATGCTATCCGACCGGTGACAAGGCTTCCGCTTGACGTCCATTTGATGATTGAACACCCTGATCGTTATATCGAAGCATTCGCGAAAGCGGGAGCTGATTATATAACTGTACATGTTGAGGCATGCACGCATTTGCATCGCACGATTCAGTTAATAAAATCTTTTGGTGTGAATGCAGGCGTTGTGCTTAATCCGGCTACTCCGGCTTCCTTAATTCAGCCTATAATCGAAGATATTGACATGGTGTTGTTAATGACTGTTAACCCAGGGTTTGGCGGGCAAAAGTTCATCGCATCCGTACTACCGAAAATTGCTGAAGTGAAGGCGATGGCAGACAAATATAATCCAAAGCTTGAAATTGAGATTGATGGCGGAGTAAATGAAGAAACGGCTAAACTTTGTATCGAGCAAGGGGCAACCGTGCTTGTGGCCGGATCTGCCATATATAATCAAGAAGATCGCCATGCAGCTATTCAAAGGATTCGTGGAAACTAAAAGAAAAAAGCCGACATTATCATATTCGTATGATAGTGATCGGCTTTTTTTACACAGAAAGTATGTGCTAATAAATAAAAACGATGTTTCTGTAACGATATGAGCGATAAGAATATTTTATGAAGAAGGATGATTTCATGATTATTAGTATAATGGCTGGAGGCCCTGAGAATTTGTGGCCGGATTTAACAGTATATAAAGAGATGACAGATTTATGGGTTGGAGTCGATAGGGGAGTGTGGGCGCTGCTTGAAAATGATATAGAGCCTAGGTACGTATTCGGCGATTTTGATTCAGTTTCAGAAGATGAATATATGAGTATTAATCAAAGACTGGAACATATCAATCTATATCCTTCTGAGAAGGATGAAACAGATCTAGAAATTGCTTTTAAATGGGCTGTAGAACAAAAACCAAGTGAAATTCATATATTGGGTGCTACAGGAGGGAGATTGGATCATTTTCTTGGTAATATCCAGTTACTTCAGAAAGAAAGCATCCTTCCTGTTCATAAGGAAATAGATATGTACATAGTTGATAAACAAAATATATTTTCAGTAAAGACACCGGGCTCTTATAAGGTCACTGCATTGAAAGACAAGAAGTATGTGTCTCTACTCCCTGTTACAGCAGAAATCACCGGCATTACACTCTCAGGCTTCAAATATCCGCTAATTGACGCAAGGCTAGAGATAGGGTCGACACTCTGCATTAGCAATGAACTAATTTCTGATTGTGGGAATGTTTCATTTGAGGAAGGCATATTAATGGTGATAAGAAGCAGTGATTAAAATTCATGCTTAGAGCAGATTCGGATATATACGATCATCCTATATCCGCTTAAAAGCTTATGTTGTAATAGAAAAAATTCCACTTCATCTTATTTGTGGGATGCAAAGAGGAGGGGCATGATGAAATTTTATACGATTAAATTGCCAAAAGTTCTGGGCAGTTTGGTAAGGGCTATGCTCGGAGCGTTTAAAAAAGGCTGATACTTATCTCCATAACACCTCTCTATTTAGGGGGGTGTTATTTTTTCGGAATGATTGGAGGACAATGAAAAGAATAGGCAAGCCATTAATGGGTGATGACTTTATTGAATGAGGACTAGGCCAAATCAAATAAAGCATACCCATTAAAAATGCAGCCATTTCAAATAAAAAGGCATCCTGAGAGGATGCCGTAACATTATACGCGTTCTACTTTGCCCGATTTAAGAGCTCTTGCAGAAACGTATACACGTTTAGGTTTACCGTCAACTAAAATACGTACTTTTTGAAGGTTAGCGCCCCATGTACGCTTGCTAGCGTTCATTGCGTGAGAGCGGCTGTTACCAGAACGAGTTCTTCTTCCAGTGATTACACATTTACGTGCCATGTTAAATTCCCTCCTAACTACAACAAGCTTAAGTTTTTCAAAGTCGTCTTAAGTCTTTGTAAAATACTTTAATAATTTATCATACCTACCGTGAGAATGCAATACTTCAGTTAATTACTTTCAAGAAAAAAACCTTGACATACATACTTTAAAATTGAATTATAATAAGAACCGTAAGACATTTACTTTTAAAACAATAGACATTATAGTAAAATGTCTTTAGTTGATTTGATTTTTGGGAGGGAAAAGAAAATGTCTATCGAATTACAAACAAAATATGGACAAATTGATATCTCTAATGATGTGATCGCTACTGTAGCCGGCGGCGCAGCTGTGGATTGCTACGGAATTATAGGAATGGCTTCCAAAAAACAATTTAAAGACGGCATTGCCGAAATTTTAAGAAAAGAAAACTTTACAAAGGGTGTAATAGTGCGTCAAGTAGAGGAAGAAGTTCATATCGATATGTATATTATCGTGAGTTATGGAACTAAAATCTCGGAGGTTGCACATAATGTGCAATCAAAGGTAAAATACACTCTGGACAAAACTGTCGGATTAGCTGTTGAATCCGTTAACATTTTTGTACAGGGAGTTCGTGTGACGAACCCTTAAGCAATAGGAGGAAAGTTTTGTGTCAATTACAAGTTTAAACGGAATGCGCTTTGCAGAAATGATCATTCAAGGAGCCAATCATTTAGCAGCTAATGCCCAAATGGTTGATGCATTGAATGTTTTCCCTGTTCCGGATGGTGATACTGGAACAAATATGAATTTATCAATGACTTCCGGAGCGAAGGAAGTACAAAATAATGTGCAGGAACATATCGGGAAAGTGGGTACTTCTCTTTCAAGAGGCCTATTAATGGGCGCACGCGGTAATTCTGGGGTTATCCTTTCACAACTTTTCCGAGGTTTTGCTAAAGCGATTGAACATAAATCGGAAATTAATAGTGAAGAATTTGCCCAAGCTTTTGATGCAGGTGTTCAGACAGCGTATAAAGCCGTTATGAAGCCTGTTGAAGGTACCATTTTAACGGTTGCGAAAGATGCTGCCAAGCAAGCGGTTTCATCGGCAGCTAAGCACCAGGACCTTATTCAGGTAATGGAAGAAATCGTAGCTGAGGCAAATGCTTCACTAAAACGCACACCTGATCTTCTTCCTGTATTAAAAGAAGTGGGAGTTGTTGACAGTGGCGGACAAGGGTTGGTTTTCGTGTATGAAGGCTTCCTTGCTGTATTGAAGGGTGAAGCTCTTCCTGTCCGATCAGCAAACGGTCCAAGCATGGATGAATTGGTCAGTGCCGAGCATCACATGAACGTGCAAGGACATATGAACACTGAAGATATCGTGTTTGGCTATTGCACAGAATTCATGGTCCGATTGGAAAGTGACAAGCTGGCTAACAATTCGTTTGATGAAGAAAAGTTCCGCAACGATTTAAGTGAATACGGAGATTCATTATTAGTCATCTCTGATGATGAAGTTGTAAAAGTACATATTCACTCAGAACAGCCTGGTAACTGTCTTAATTATGGACAGCAATATGGTAGTTTAATCAAGATGAAAATCGATAATATGCGCGAACAGCATACAGCGATTGTTGGTGAAACGAATGCGTCGCTTCAAACGAAGCCAAAGTCGAAAGAAAAATACGGTGTTGTGTCGGTAGCTATGGGCACAGGTATCAGCGAGCTATTCAAAAGCATCGGTGCTAAATCGGTTATTGAAGGCGGACAAACGATGAACCCTAGCACAGAAGACATTGTTAAAGCAGTCGAAGAGGCGAATGCCGAACATGTCATCATCTTACCTAATAATAAAAATATTATTATGGCTGCCAATCAAGCTGCAGATGTTCTGGGAGATTATGTGACTGTTATTCCTACGAAGACAGTGCCACAGGGCATGGCTGCATTGTTGGCTTTTAATCCATCACAAGATGCTTCTGAGAATAAAAAGGCGATGATTGAAGCCCTTTCACATGTGAAAACGGGTCAGATTACTTATGCTGTCCGGGATACGAACATTGATGGCCTTACAATCAAGACCGGAGACTTCATGGGAATCGATGAAGGAACCATCAAAGTGAAAGATAAAGACAAATCTCAGGCAGCAAAGGACCTTCTTTCTGAGATGATCAATGAAGATTCCGAAATCCTGACCATTTTATATGGAGAGGATGCAACTAAAGAAGAAGTAGAGGACCTTGTTGCATTTTGTAATGATAATTTTGAAGACGTTGAAGTTGAAGTCCATAACGGAAAACAACCGTTATATTCTTTCATTTTTTCAATTGAATAATTAAGGCATCATTAAAATAAGGGACTGAACCGTCGCTTTGTTATGATACTGTAAGAATAAAAGGCAATAAACTGCATATGTCATTAGGCTATGCAGTTTATTTTTGCGATATAGGATAATAAACAGCTTTGATGGAGCGACTGTAAATCTGGGTACTATATAAATAACTCCCAGCGTGTTCCTTTGAGTTCAGTTCTAAAGAAGGAGGAGTAGATCATGAAATTTAGAAGTGTATTTGATATCATTGGCCCAGTAATGATTGGTCCTTCTAGCTCTCATACAGCAGGAGCTGCAAGAATCGGTAGGGTAGCCAGGAATTTATTCAACAGGGAACCAAAATGGGCCCGTATTTCCTTTTATGGTTCATTTGCCCAAACCTATAAAGGCCACGGAACAGATGTAGCCATTGTAGGAGGCCTGCTTGATTTTGATACATTTGACGAGAGAATCAAAGAATCTCTTGAAATAGCTCGTAAAAAGAAAATGAAAATTACTTTTCGGGAAGAAGAAGCCGTCCCGGAACATCCTAATACTGCGAAAATAACGGTGGGAGATGATGATGGTGAGCTTGAGCTTGTCGGAATATCGATTGGAGGGGGTAAGATCGAGATTATCGAATTGAATGGGTTTAAATTGAGGCTTTCTGGCCATAACCCTGCAATACTGGTTGTTCATGATGACCGCTATGGTGCAATTGCCAATGTTTCAAACATTTTAGCTAAGCATCAAATTAATATTGGCCAGATGGAAGTGTCCCGCAAAGAGAAAGGGAAGATGGCTTTGATGACCATAGAAGTGGATCATAATCTAGAAGACCTTGTCATCGATGAAATTGCAGCACTCCCTAACATTACTCAAGTGGCAAGGATTGTTGATTAATAGGGCAATCGTTTCCACTTAGGAAGGAGAGGATAATATGTTTCGAAATGTAGCGGAATTAGTAGAATTAGCAGAATCAAAGCAGAAAAAAATATCAACTCTCATGATTGAACAGGAAATGGAAGTAACGGGTAAAAGCCGTGATCAAATTATCGATCAAATGGGAGTTAACTTGGATGTGATGGAACAGGCTGTTGAAAAGGGACTGCAAGGTGTACGTTCTGTTTCAGGCCTTACAGGTGGAGATGCAGTTCTTCTTCAGAATTACATTAAATCTGGAAATGCTTTATCAGGTGAACTGTTGTTGGATGCGGTCAGCAAAGCTGTGGCAACAAACGAAGTGAACGCAGCTATGGGGACTATCTGTGCAACACCCACTGCAGGTTCTGCTGGTGTGGTACCTGGCACCCTTTTTGCTTTGCAAAATAAATTAAAACCGAATCGGGAACAGAAAATTGAGTTTTTATTTACAGCAGGTGCGTTTGGTTTTGTTGTAGCGAATAACGCATCCATCTCTGGAGCGGCAGGAGGCTGCCAGGCGGAAGTCGGCTCGGCTTCGGGTATGGCGGCTGCAGCAATCGTTGAATTGGCGGGAGGGACGCCAGCACAAAGTGCAGAAGCGATGGCAATTACTCTAAAGAATATGCTTGGTCTTGTGTGCGACCCGGTTGCTGGGCTCGTGGAAGTACCGTGTGTGAAGCGAAATGCAATGGGTGCAGCAAATGCAATGGTTGCCGCTGATATGGCGTTAGCAGGGATTACAAGCCGGATACCGTGTGATGAAGTCATCGATGCGATGTACAAAATCGGACAAACGATGCCGTCAGCTCTGAGAGAAACAGCACAAGGAGGTTTAGCGGCTACACCGACTGGACGGGAGTTGGAAGCAAAGATCTTTGGCTTGCCGCTAAATAAAAAGTGAACGTTGCTTTACAGGAACCCATAACAGCAGTTAAAGGCATTGGGGGTGAAACGGCTGCGGCCTTGCAGGAAATGGAGATCCATACCGTCGTAGATCTCCTTGAACATCTTCCTTATCGCTATGAAGATTATCGATTGAGAGATTTAGAAACGGTTGAACATGATGAGAGGGTTACTGTAGAAGGGAAGATTCATACGGTTCCGACTTTAGGTTACTTTGGGAAGAAAAAATCCAGGCTGACGATCAAATTACTTACAGGCAGATATTTGATAAATGTCATTTTTTTTAATCAGCCTTATCTGAAACCGAAGCTTGCGATTGGCGAAACCGTCACGGTGACTGGAAAGTGGGACCGACATCGCCAAACCATTACTGGCTCCGAATGTCATGTCGGGGACCATAGTCGGGAAAAAGAGTTCGAACCCGTGTATTCAGTAAAGGGAAATATTACTGTAAAAGGGATGCGTCGCTTTATCGCCAATGCTTTTTCTCAATATGGGGCCATGATTGAAGAAAATTTGCCACCACAGCTGTTGGCCACATACAAACTGATGCCGCGTAAAGAAGCTCTTCGCATGATGCATTTTCCTATATCGGCTAATGATGTCAAACAGGCCAGACGCCGTTTTGTGTATGAAGAATTTTTATTCTTTCAATTGAAAATGCAGGCGCTTCGTAAAATACAGCGTGAGCAGTCAAAAGGAACTGGACAGGACATTGAGGGAGAGCAAGTGAATGCATTCATAAAAACCCTACCTTTTCCTTTAACAAACGCTCAAAATAGGGTCGTCGAAGAAATTTTAAATGACATGAAATCTCCTTACCGGATGAACCGTTTGCTTCAAGGGGATGTTGGGTCAGGAAAAACCGTGGTTGCCGCTGTTTGCTTAAATGCAACGATTTCAGCTGGTTTCCAAGGCGCACTTATGGTCCCAACTGAAATTTTGGCTGAGCAGCACACTCAATCATTGAAGGCAATGCTAGAACCCATCGGAGTAAAGGTAGCCTTGTTGACGAGTTCAGTGAAAGGCAAGAAGCGCAGAGAACTATTACAGAATCTTGAATCAGGGGAACTAGACCTTTTGATAGGAACTCATGCATTAATCCAGGATGAAGTGAATTTTAGGAACCTCGGTCTTGTCATAACCGATGAACAACATCGTTTCGGGGTGGAGCAGCGTCGTATCCTTCGTGAAAAAGGCGAAAATCCAGATGTTCTATTTATGACGGCAACACCAATTCCGCGTACGCTTGCGATTACTGTGTTTGGAGAGATGGACGCTTCGACCATTGATGAAATGCCGGCTGGACGCAAAGCTATTGAAACGTATTGGGCGAAGCACCAAATGCTTGATCGGATTTTAACTTTTGTGGAAAAGGAACTTAAGCAGGGTAGACAGGCATACGTCATTTGTCCTTTAATTGAGGAGTCGGAAAAGCTTGATTCTTTACAAAATGTTCTTGATGTTCATGCAATGATGACACAGTACTTTGCGAACCGTTATAAAGTAGGGCTTATGCATGGGCGTTTGCCAGCGGATGAAAAAGACGAAGTAATGCAGCAATTTAGTTCCAATGAAGTGCAAATTCTTGTCTCGACAACGGTTGTCGAAGTTGGCGTAAATGTCCCTAATGCAACGGTGATGGTCATTTATGATGCTGAACGCTTTGGTCTATCCCAGCTACATCAGTTGCGAGGGCGTGTAGGACGGGGAAGTGATCAGTCTTTTTGTATTCTTCTGGCTGATCCGAAGACAGAAGTCGGCAAAGAACGAATGAAAATCATGACCGAGACAAATGATGGCTTTGTCCTATCCGAGAAAGATTTAGAACTTCGAGGCCCCGGGGACTTTTTCGGCAAAAAACAAAGCGGGCTTCCTGAGTTCAAAGTAGCCGACATGGTCCACGATTACCGGACCCTAGAAGTTGCTAGGACAGATGCCGCAAAATTGATTGCCTCACAAAGCTTTTGGCATTCACCAGAATATGCACCTCTAAGGGCTTATTTAGAGAGAACAGGCGTATTAACTGGAGAAAAGCTGGATTAATGAATAATAAAGAAAGCCATTAACAGATTGCGAGAATTTCTACAATATCTTGCAATCTGTTTTTAAAATATATATACTACTATTAGTACCTAGTCATAATACTACGGATGGTGACCTTCAAATGCGAAGAAACAAGAAGGAACGCCAGCAATTATTAATCGAAACGATTAAACAGAATCCTTTTGTAACGGATGAGGAGCTGGCTGAAAAGTATTCGGTGAGCGTCCAAACAATTAGGCTCGACCGTCTTGAATTATCGATACCGGAGCTTCGAGAACGTATTAAAAGCGTGGCCGAGAAAAAATTCAGTGACGAAATTAGAGCTTTGCCTTTGGATGAAATCATCGGGGAAGTAATTGATCTTAATTTAGATGAAAATGCAATTTCTATTTTAGATATAAAAAAAGAGCATGTCTTTAAGCGGAATGGAATTGCAAGGGGACATCACCTTTTTGCCCAAGCAAATTCTTTAGCTGTCGCGGTTATCAATGATGAACTGGCATTAACAGCGAAAGCATCCATTTTATTTACTCGTTCTGTTAAAGAAAATGAAAGAGTGGTAGCTAAAGCGAAAGTTAAAAACGTGGACCACACTACAGATCGTTCCGTGGTGGAAGTCAGAAGCTACGTGGGAAATGAACTGGTTTTTAAAGGCGAGTTCGATATGTATCGCTCTTAACTTTCTAGAAAAGGATGAAAGAACATGAAAATAACGATAGATGCAATGGGTGGCGATAATGCTCCCAAGGCACAGGTGTTAGGGGCAATGAAAGCTGTCGAGGCCTTTTCCGATGTAGAAATAACCTTGGTAGGCAATAAAGCTGAAATTAGTCCATACTTAACGGAACATGACCGGATAAGTGTTATACATACAGAAGAAAAGATTTTAAGTACCGATGAACCAGTTCGTGCAGTTCGCCGCAAGAAAAGTGCTTCGATGGTATTGGCAGCTCAACAGGTGGCTGACGGAGAGGCAGATGCATGCATTTCTTCCGGTAATACAGGTGCATTAATGGCTGCAGGCTTGTTTGTTGTAGGTAGAATAGAAGGAATTGAACGTCCTGCATTGGCTCCGACCTTACCGACAATCGATGGAAAAGGTTTTGTTCTTCTTGATGTAGGTGCGAATTCCGATGCGAAACCGGAGCATCTGCTTCAATTTGCCATAATGGGTTCTGTATATGCAAAAAAAGTACGAGGTATTGAAAAGCCCCGCGTCGGACTTTTGAATATCGGGACTGAAGAAAAAAAAGGAAATGAACTGACGAAGCATGCTTTTACATTGCTGCAGCAATCATCAGAAATTTCCTTTATCGGTAATGTAGAAGCAAGGGATCTCCTTAACGGACCTGCAGATGTAGTCGTAACGGACGGCTTCACTGGCAATATGGTATTGAAGACCCTTGAAGGTACGGCTATGAGTGTCTTTAAAATGGTAAAAACAGCGTTGATGAGCAATCTGAAGAGTAAGATTGCTGCAGCGCTAGTGAAACCGGAACTAAAAGGCATTAAAAATAAAATGGATTACTCGGAGTATGGTGGTGCCGGCTTATTCGGTTTGAAGGCACCTGTCATTAAGGCGCATGGATCTTCCGATGCGAACGCTGTCTATAATGCAATTCGCCAGACACGTGATATGGTTAGCCATGACGTCATTCCAACCATTGCGAAGACGATAGAAAAAGATCAATAATTTATAGAGGTAGGGGATTAACTGATGGGTAAAATTGCTTTTGTCTTTCCAGGACAAGGTTCACAGTCAATAGGAATGGGTCAGAACTTATTTCAGGAAAACGAGCGAGCTCAGCAAATTTTCCGAACAGCGGATGAAAAACTTGATTTTCCACTTTCTGAGCTTATCTTTAATGGAACACAACAAGAATTAACGGTAACCTACAATGCGCAACCCGCATTATTGACTACAAGTTATGCCTTTGTTAGGGCATTAGAAGAAGAAGGCATCAAACCCGATTTTACGGCAGGACATAGTTTAGGAGAATATACTGCATTAGTAGCGTCAGGTGCTATTTCTTTTGAAGATGCCGTTTATACTGTCCGTAAGCGTGGCGAATTCATGGAAGCTGCGGTACCGAATGGTCAAGGCTCAATGGCTGCGATTCTAGGAATGGACCGTGAAGCACTTACTGAAATAACTGCTGAAATTACTGTAACAGGGGAATCTGTTCAATTAGCTAATATAAATTGTCCGGGGCAAATTGTCATTTCAGGGACTACAGAAGGCGTAAAGCTGGCTAGTGCAAAAGCAAAGGAAAATGGAGCAAAGCGGGCACTTCCACTTGAAGTAAGCGGGCCGTTTCATTCAGAATTGATGAAACCAGCGGCTGAGAAATTACAGAATGTACTTGATGAAGTGAGCTTTCAACAAGCGGAAATACCAGTGATTTCAAATGTAACGGCAAACCCTATTACCGCTCCGGCAGAAATTAAAGAAAAATTAATTGAACAGCTGTACTCACCTGTACTTTGGGAAGATTGCGTAAAAAAACTACTTGAATTAGGTGTTGATACGTTCATCGAAGTAGGTCCTGGAAAAGTATTAGGCGGATTAATAAAGAAAATTGATCGTTCTGTTAACATTTACTCAGTTTCCGATCTAGATACTCTAACTAAAACAGTTGAAGCATTGAAGGGGGTATAAGCATGATCTTAGAAGGTAAAAAAGCACTTGTAACTGGAGCATCCCGTGGTATTGGAAGGGAAGTTGCTTTAGAACTTGCTCGACAGGGAGCAGATGTTGCTATCAATTATGCTGGCAGCGAATCGAAAGCCAATGAAGTGGTAAGTGAAATCAAGGCATTGGGCCGTAAAGCATTCGCGATTCAATGTGATGTTGCAAATAGTGAATCGGTAACAAGCATGATCAAAGAGGTCATCGAACAGTTTGGCCGAGTAGATATTCTAGTTAATAATGCTGGTATCACACGTGATAACCTACTGATGCGGATGAAAGAAGAAGAATGGGATTCAGTCATTAATACGAATTTAAAAGGTGTGTTCCTTTGCACAAAAGCAGTCACTAGACAAATGATGAAGCAACGTAGCGGAAGGATCATCAATATGGCATCAATCGTCGGCGTTAGCGGAAATGCAGGGCAGGCTAATTATGTAGCGGCCAAAGCTGGTGTGATCGGCTTGACTAAAACTACAGCCAAGGAACTTGCATCAAGAGGGATTACGGTCAATGCGATTGCTCCAGGCTTTATATCGACGGATATGACAGGGGAATTGCCTGAAGATATCCAAAAAGCGATGCTGGATCAAATTCCACTGGCACGTTTTGGTGACCCTAAAGACATAGCTGCAGTGACGTCTTTCCTGGCTTCAGATGCAAGCAAATATATGACTGGACAAACACTTCATGTTGATGGCGGCATGGTTATGTAGATTTTCTTGATTTTTTTCAAAATTAATTTATAATGTTTTGAGGGGAGGTGAACACATTGGCAGATGTATTAGAAAGAGTAACTAAAATCGTTGTAGATCGTTTGAACGTTGAAGAATCAGAAGTGAAACTTGAAGCTTCTTTCAAAGAAGATCTTGGTGCCGATTCCCTAGATGTAGTCGAACTAGTTATGGAATTTGAAGACGAGTTTGATATGGAAATTTCGGACGATGATGCTGAAAAAATCGCCACAGTAGGTGATGCTGTGAATTACATAAAAAGCACTATGTAATGAAATGTCCTTTGACTAAAAGCTCCGTTTTTTAACGGAGCTTTCTCTTATACTTAAAGAAGCCTGAAGCAGCGGCCGATTTTAAGGGAATAAGTATACATCCAACTGAGCCTCCGTCTGCCTAGCTGTAAGCCGGCCGGCTAGTTTTCATTAAGCGGATTATACTGTATGATGGTACATAGGAAGGCTTGACAGGAATTCCTGCCAAGTTTCTTTTTATATATTGGAAAAATATGTTTTTTTGAACCGTTGTGGAGGGTTTTGTGTGATACGTAGGAACGGAAATAATCGTAAACCATCAATCAAAGATAATAAATTTAAACAGTTACAAGAAAGTTTAGGTTTCTATTTTCAAGATGAAAATTTATTGAAACAAGCTTTTACACATTCATCTTATGTGAATGAGCATCGCCGTAAGCCTTATGAAGATAACGAAAGGCTTGAATTCTTAGGAGACGCTGTACTTGAACTGACTATATCTAAATACTTGTATCAAAAATATCCGATGATGAGTGAAGGGGAGCTTACAAAATTAAGGGCAGCCATTGTCTGTGAGCCATCACTTGTTGCCTTTGCCAATAGTCTTTCTTACGGGGAATATGTATTACTCGGAAAAGGGGAAGAAATGACAGGCGGAAGAGAACGTCCTGCCATGCTTGCGGATGTATTTGAAGCTTATATAGGGGCTTTGTACCTCGATCAAGGATTAGAGCCAGTTGTGCAGTTTTTGAAAAATGTTGTATTTCCGAAGATAGACGAGGGTGCTTTTTCTCATGTGATGGATTATAAGAGCCAGCTTCAAGAGCTCATACAGAGAGATGCTATCGGTGTCCTGCAATATAAAATTTTGCATGAAAAAGGGCCGGCCCATAATCGTGAATTTGTTTCGACTGTCTCTTTGAATGGAGAAGATTTGGGTTCTGGAGTAGGAAAATCGAAAAAAGAAGCGGAGCAGCATGCTGCCGAGCACGCATTGATCGTTTTAAAAGAAAAAAGCTCAACAAGATAGTTGAACAGTAGAGGAGGAAAGGTCATGTTCCTCAAACGCTTGGACGTTGTAGGATTTAAATCTTTCGCAGATAAAATTTCGATTGATTTTGTACCTGGTGTCACGGCAGTGGTTGGACCAAACGGAAGCGGTAAAAGTAATGTGACCGACGCAGTCCGATGGGTACTTGGAGAGCAGTCTGCAAAATCGCTGCGTGGTGCAAAAATGGAAGATATCATCTTTTCAGGAAGTGACACGAGAAAAGCGTTAAATTTTGCAGAGGTGTCCTTGACCCTTGATAACGAGACCAATACCCTGCCGATTGACTTTCATGAAGTCAGTGTGACAAGACGGGTGTATCGATCGGGTGAAAGTGAATTTTTCATTAATAATCAAGGTTGCCGACTGAAAGATATCATTGAATTGTTTATGGATTCTGGTCTTGGTCGCGAAGCATTTTCTATCATTAGCCAAGGGAAAGTAGAAGAAATCCTAAGCAGTAAGGCAGAAGAAAGACGTGTTATCTTTGAAGAAGCAGCCGGCGTCTTAAAATATAAAACAAGAAAACGTAAAGCTGAATCGAAGCTAACGGAAACACAGGATAACTTAAACCGGGTCCATGATATTCTCCATGAATTAGAGGGCCAAGTGGAACCGTTAAAAATTCAATCTTCCCTCGCCAAAGAATATTTGGAGAAGAAAGAGGAGCTTGAACAAATAGAAGTAGCTTTAACCGTTTTTGAAATAGAAGAACTTTATGCAAAATGGGAAAGCTTGTCCCAAGAGCTTGAAAAACATAATGAGATGGAGCAACAAATGGGTGGCCAGCTTCATGAGCGGGAAGAGCATCTCAAAAATGTCCGGGGCAATCTAGCCACACTTGAGACATCAATTAATGGACTTCAGGAAATACTGTTGAATGCAAGTGAAGAGCTTGAAAAGCTTGAAGGCCGTAAAGAAGTATTGAAAGAACGAAAAAAAAATGCTGCCCAAAATAAGTCACAGCTTGAAAAAGCGATCGTAGAAGGCGAAGCAGCGGTTGAGCGTTTGTCTTCACAAAAGGAAAGTGAAACGGAAATTCTAAATGCACTCAACTCCGAAGTAAAGGGCATACAAGAAATTTTACATGAAAAGCAAAAAAGCCTAGGCCTATTCAATAGCGATATCGAAGCCATGATCGAAGTGAAAAAGAGTGATTACATCGAGTGGTTGAACAAGCAAGCATCGGCAAAAAATGAAAAGCAATACCTGCTTCAGCAGCTTACACAGCAGGAACATAAAAATGCCAAGCTTGATCAGGAAAACGAAAAGTTTTTAAAGGAAAGAACAGATATCACCGCAAAAAAAAAGGAATATACACAGCTGATGGAAAAGGTGACCAAGCAGCTTGAAGACCATGTTTCTTTTTTCCGAAATCAGCAGAATAAACTAAATGCAGCAAAAGATACGTATCAAAAACAAGAAACGACACTATATAAGGCCTATCAATTCCTTCAACAAGCAAAATCACGCAAAGAGCTGCTTGAAGAAATGGAAGAGGATTATGCAGGCTTTTTTCAAGGTGTTAAAGAAGTTTTAAAAGCGAAAGAAACCCTTCGAGGCATTGAAGGGGCAGTTGCAGAATTAATTAAGGTTCCAAAGGAATATGAAACGGCCATTGAAACGGCACTGGGTGGAGCGATGCAGCATGTGGTTGTAGAGCGCGAAGAGCATGCACGTGAAGCCATCTCCTTCCTGAAGAAAAATCGGTACGGCCGAGCGACTTTCTTGCCTTTATCAGTCATAAAAGGAAGAGAGATTTCACCGAACCAATTATCGATGCTGAAAAACCATGCTGCTTTTGTCGGGACTGGTTCTTCATTAATCCAATATGATGAAAGACATGCAGCAATCGCGGCAAACCTACTTGGCACCGTCATTATCACGACAGATTTAAAGGGTGCTAATGACCTGGCAAAAATGGTGCAGCACCGTTTCCGCTTTGTAACGCTTGAAGGGGATGTCGTCAATCCAGGTGGTTCAATGACAGGTGGAGCGCTTAAGCAAAAAACAACCTCTCTGCTTTCAAGGAAAACTGAATTGGAAGAACTGCACCAAAAACTTGCCGCCATGGAATCGAAAACGAACCAGCTTGAAAAGCAGGTCAAACAGTTTAAAGTGGATGTTGGTGTTCAAGAGCAAACGCTTGAACAAACCAGAAAAGCAGGTGAAACCCTTCGTTTACAAGAACAATCTCTAAAGGGTGAACTTCGTGAAGTGGAGCTGCAGGAAAGAAATGTGAATGATCGTCTGCATCTTTATGATTTGGATAAAAATTCATATTTAGAAGAGCAACAGCAAAAAACAGCTAGACTGGAAGAATTGGAAGAGCTCTTGGATTCATGTAAAACTGAAATTGAAGAGCTTGACCGATTAATTGCTGATATGACGAAACAAAAACAATCTCAACAAACCTCAAAAGAGAGCCTTTCTGAAGAAACAAATGAGTTAAGAGTTACATTGGCCTCTAAACGTGGACAGCTACAAAACCAAAAAGAAAAGATGGAGCGCCTTGAATCTGATCTTGAAAAAGAAACAAGCAGACTTGCTGAAAATAAGGATGATTTGGGACTCTTGACTAATGAAATGACTGACAGTTCGAGTGGAGAAGAAACACTTGAGGATATGGCACAGCAGAAATTGCTTGATAAAAATAGAGCAATTGAAGAAATTTTTGTGAAAAAACAAGAAAAAGCCGAAATGCAATCGCAGGTTGAAGCGTTTGAAATATCCTTAAAAGAGGAAAGCCGTCTTTATAAGGGTATCGTTGAAGTGATTAAGGATGAAGAGGTTAAACTAACCCGACTTGATGTGGAATTAGAAAATCGACTAGACCATTTACGCGAGGAATATACGCTATCCTTTGAAGGGGCTAAAGAACAGTATCCATTGGTGATGCCTGTAGAAGAAGCTCAAAAGAAGGTGAAGCTCATCAAACTTGCCATCGAGGAATTAGGGACGGTTAATTTAGGGGCTATTGAGGAATACGCGCGTGTGGCCGAACGCTATGAGTTCCTTCTTAGCCAAAAGGAAGATCTTCAGCAGGCGAAAGATACATTATTCCAAGTTATCGATGAGATGGATGATGAAATGAAACGCCGCTTTGCGGATACCTTCTATGCGATTCGTGAAGAGTTTGAGCAAGTCTTTAAAGCGTTGTTTGGCGGGGGTAGAGCTGAGTTGAAGCTGACAAATCAAGATGATTTACTTAATACGGGAGTAGATATCATTGCTCAGCCACCGGGGAAAAAATTGCAGAATTTAAGTCTCTTATCCGGTGGAGAACGAGCGTTGACCGCGATTGCACTTTTATTCTCCATTTTAAAAGTTCGACCAGTGCCTTTCTGTATCCTTGATGAAGTCGAGGCAGCTCTTGATGAGGCGAACGTAGTACGTTTCAGCCAATTTTTAAAGAAATTCAGTAGGGAAACACAGTTTATCGTGATTACTCATCGTAAAGGTACGATGGAGGAGGCAGATGTCCTCTATGGCATTACGATGCAGGAGTCAGGTGTCTCCAAACTCGTTTCCGTCCGCATGGAAGAATCAGAGAACTTTGTAGAAGTATAAATTCATGAATTAGAGGAAGTGGGACAATGAGTTTTTTCAAGAAGCTAAAAGAAAAATTTACGACCCAGGAAGAAAAAGAAGTAGAAGTATCCATTGGCGAAAAATTTAAGCAAGGTTTAACTAAGACGAGGAATTCCTTTACTGGACGGGTTAATGAACTCGTTGCCCGTTACCGGAAAGTGGATGAAGACTTTTTTGAAGAACTTGAGGAAATCCTTATCCAGGCTGACGTAGGCTTCGATACGGTAATGGAATTAATCGATCAATTAAAAATGGAAGTGAAACTCCGCAATATCTCTGATACGAGAGAAGTGCAATCTGTTATTTCCGAAAAACTTGTTGAAATCTATCAAGGTGATGAGGAAGAGACATCAAGCCTGAACATACAAGAAGATGGTTTAACTGTCATTCTGTTTGTCGGAGTGAATGGGGTAGGTAAAACAACGACAATTGGTAAACTTGCTCATAAGTTTAAGGCAGAAGGTAAATCGGTTGTATTAGCAGCTGGTGATACATTCCGTGCCGGAGCGATTGAACAGCTCGAGGTATGGGGAGAACGTGTTGGTGTCAGTGTAATCAAGCAAGGAGAAGGTTCTGATCCTGCCGCGGTTATGTTCGATGCCATTCAGGCTGCTAAGGCACGTAAGGCGGATATCCTGATTTGTGATACAGCTGGACGTTTGCAAAATAAAGTGAATTTAATGAAGGAATTGGAAAAGGTGAAACGTGTAATTGAACGTGAAATACCTGGTGCACCACATGAAGTGTTACTTGCTCTTGATGCAACAACAGGACAAAATGCGCTTATTCAAGCGAAGACGTTCAAGGAAGCGACCAATGTTTCTGGAATAGTCTTAACGAAGCTTGATGGCACAGCGAAAGGTGGAATTGTCTTGGCAATCCGCAACGAGCTATCTATTCCCGTTAAATTTGTCGGGCTTGGTGAAAAAATGGACGATCTTCAGGAATTCGATGCTGAGAAATATGTATACGGCCTCTTTGCTGATATCATTGATAAAGAAGAAACTTAATATTTTTTGGTAGTCCGGAAGGGATTTTCTCTTCCGGATTTTTTTGTCAATTTTTTTGCGCATCTCCATTACTTTTTGAAATTCGCTTTACTTTTTTCCTAAATACTGTATACTTTTTCAGTATTTGGTCGTCTATTTAATTAAAGAAAAGGGGGAGTCAGGTTGTTCAGAAAAATACAGGGAATAGCTGCTTGTTTATTACTTTTTAGCATATTTTTACATATGTTGGCGCCACAGGCAGAAGCAGCTGACCCGAAGATTAAAATATCGATTGAACAAGGTTTTGATGGATACATAAAGCGTTCAATGGCAATGCCAATGAAAGTGCAAATTGAAAATAAGGGAGAGGCCTTTAGCGGTACGCTTATGTTTCAATTTCAATCCACTTATGAGTACGGTGGGGCACAGGCCCTAAAAGTAGAGTTGCCAAAGGGAAGTTCGAAAACCTATTCGATTTCACTTCCGGGCTACACAGATGATAATTACAATGGAAACGTATTGAATAAGTCGATTTATCTCTATGAGGGAGATTGGCAGAATGGTAAAGAAGTAGACTATTCAGGTCCAAAGATATTAACACCGAAATATTATGATGAAAGTCAGGACATAATTGGTGTATTAAGTCAAAAGTACGACCGGTTGACTGAATTAAGGGTTTTGCCATCAACAGACTCCACGATGATTGAACTGACAAAGGAAGAACTACCAAGTCGTTCTATGGGCCTTGAAATGTTAAGTTATTTGATTATTGACGAATATGGAATTGCTGCTTTGGATGCAGCGCAGCAAGAAGCGTTAAAAGGCTGGATCAAATCCGGGGGTATTTTAATTGCTGGAGCATCACCAAATGGAGCACAGCAATATGGATCCATTTATGATCTTCTACCGATGAAAATGGATAAAGAGGTTAAGCTTGAAACTGCTCTTTTTGCCAAAAAGGAAAAGGATAGGCCTTCCTTTAGCTATATACCTGGCTTTATAGGTGATGTAGAGAAGGGAGCGGAAATTCTCACAAAAAGCGGTGAATTTCCGGCAGTTGTGAAAAAACAGTACGGCAACGGGGTAATTGTTCAAACAGGCTTTTCACTTGGAGACCAGCCGCTAGCTTCATGGAAAGGGTATGGTACCTGGCTTGAAAAGATTTTAAATCAGGCAGACATAAACTCATTTTCTTCAACGGAAAATTTCTTGGAGCAGGCGCAATGGGAATTGAATGAGCCCAATAGCTATTTTGATGATACTACCTTATCGATCGGACAATTATTTTTTCTACTGTGTGCTTATATCGTAATTATTGTACCTATTTTATATGTAGTTTTGAAAAAAATCGACAAAAGAGAGCATGCATGGTGGATTATTCCTTTGATTGCCTGCATCACGTCAGTCTTGACTTTTACTGTCGGGGCGAAAGACCGTCTTGCTCAGCCGCAACTGAATCAACTCGGAATCTATCATTCTAAAGATGGTCAACTTGTCGGGCTTCAATCTGATGTCCTCCTCTCCAATAAAGGTGGGGATTATGCACTGTCTTTCCCGAAAAATGAGATGACAGCTTTGCCAATGACGCAGGAAAGCTTAGGAGGAAACATTAAACGGTCACCAATCCTTGAGGAAAAAGCGGTAGATACAGAACTTATCTTTCCAAACGTTGAATATTGGTCAACTCGGTCATTACTTGGAAAAGTTTATAAAGGGAATGTTGGTCAATTCAAGACTGATTTGACAGTTGAAAATAAAACCTTGACCGGAACGATTCATAATGAAACACCATATGACTTTAAAGAATTGCTAATCATGTCAGGCCAAGAAAGAATTAATCTTGGTAAGTTAAAAAAAGGGGAAACGTTAACGGTTAAAGAAAAGTTGAAGGGAGACTTCTTGATTGAGCCTTATGCTGTGACATCAGGACCGATGAATAACTGGAACGCAGGACAAAAAATAGACCTCGATAAAATCCGAAGAGATCAATTGCTTTATGTAACGGAAACTTTTTTCTTTAGCGGGGTAAATGCCGGTACCGACCCTGTCATTGCTGGGGTGACCAGTGATTCAATAGTCGATATTAAAGTATCGAAAAAGCCAAAAAAGAATATAGATAATCTTATTTTTCAAACTTTCGAACCAGAAACAATTTTTTCTGGTGATGTAACCCTGTCGAAAGAAATGTTCAAAAGCTGGGTGGATGTCATCCGCGGTTCTTATGATGAAGAAGCAGGAATCGGAGAACATTGGTTTGAAATAGGTGAATATGAATATATCAGTCAAGTTCCTTTAATCATGAAAGATCATTCGTTTAAAGCGAAGCAATTGTCGATTAAGTTCAGTAAACAAAAAATTCAATATGAACTCTATAACTTTTCAACTGAAAAATATGAACCTATACCTGCTGAAGAACGGTCTATTTCGATTGAAGGACAAGAAGAGATCTCTTCTTATATTTCAAAAGAAGGAGATATTCAAATTAAGATAATTAAAGAAAGGGAAGACGATTCAAGTTTAAGGGTGCCGGAAATCAATGTAAAGGGAGAAGTGACGAAATGATAGAGATTTTACAGTTAACGAAGAAGTATGGCAATTTCACCGCATTGGATCACCTGGACCTGCAAATTGACAAAGGAACCGTGTTTGGATTCGTCGGACAAAATGGTGCCGGAAAGTCAACGACCTTTTCCATCTTGGCTACCCTTCTTGCTCCAACGTCAGGTACCGCCTATATTAATGGCTACAATATTTCGAAGGAGCCAAAACAAGTGCGCAGCCAAATCGGTTATATGCCTGATTTCTTTGGGGTGTACGATCAATTGAAAGCTGAGGAGTATTTGGACTTTTATGGTGCTAGCTATGGAATTCCCCTGTCGGAACGGAGTAAACTGATTCCTCAGTTACTTGAACTAGTTAATTTATCCGATAAACGTGAGTCTTATGTTGACTTGCTTTCGCGTGGAATGAAGCAGCGACTATGTTTGGCACGGAGCCTGATCCATGACCCGGAGGTGCTTATTCTTGATGAACCGGCGTCGGGCCTTGATCCACGTGCTCGGGTGGAAATGCGTGAGATATTAAAAGAGTTAAAGAATATGGGGAAAACGATTTTGATTTCATCACATATTTTACCGGAGCTTGCTGAGATGTGTGATGTACTTGGCATTATCGATCAAGGGAAATTGAAAGCGCAAGGAACTGTTGCAGAAATTCAGCATAAACTTCAAGGCGAAAAGAGTCTTATCGTAAAAGTACATCAGGATGTTGAGCGTTCCATTGCTTTTTTTGAAGACAATCCTGACATTAGTCAAATCAGCGTCCATCTTGATGGGGAAACGATTCAGTTTTTATTCAAAGGAGATGCATTTGCCCAACAAAAACTGTTGAAGTCTTGCATGTTACAGGATTTGCCCATTGTCTCATTTGCTGAAATTGAGACGGATCTTGAGGACGTATTTATGGAAATTACGAAAGGGGTCGAACTGTCATGAAAAGCTGGCTGATGAATCCTGTCTTAAATAAAGAATTTAAACTGCGGTTTCGCTCTTTCAAAAGTTTTTTAGGTGTTTTATTTTATGTTCTTGCTATTGGAGCTATCGTCATTGGCATGATCTTTATCCAATCGCTATCCAATATAGGGGGGCATATTGATCCTGATTCAAGCCGGTCGATGTTCATATTTTTAGCGGTAGTTCAGTTAGCTTTGATTCTTTTCATTACACCAGGGCTGACAGCTGGGGTCATTTCCAGTGAGCGAGAGCGACAGACCTTGAATATTCTATTGACGACGTCGCAAAGCTCCGCGGGTATTATTTTTGGAAAGTTAATTTCATCCATTTCCTATTTGTTATTGTTAGTGGTTGCTAGTTTGCCGCTATATAGCATCGTGTTTTTATTTGGCGGAATTTCACCCGCACAACTTTTAATGGTATTAGGGTTCAATGTTTTTACTGTCATCGTGTATGGCAGCATAGGCGTACTTTTCTCTACACTCGTACGTAAAACAATAGCCGCGATGGTAACCACTTATGGGGTCACATTGTTTTTAGTCGGGGGAACAGCCCTATTGACTTTGCTTTTCTCCAGCATGGCTTTAGGATTGCAGGGGAATTCTGTTACACCTACAACAAACCCTCTGCCTTATATAGCGGCTATGCTTAATACACCAATTGTCATGATCGGTTTCATCGAACCTACTTACTCCGAGGAAATCCAGAAGTTAGCGGGCATTGATTTCCCCCTATGGGCTGCACATTTGATCTGCTATACCTTACTGTTAATCGGCGCCGTTTTACTTAGCGTAAAGAAACTTCGGGTCGGTATGAAGGCTAGACGATGAAAAAGGAAAAAATAAGTGATGAAAGTCAGTTTCTCAAACTTCTAAAGCCAATTAAACAGCAACTTTTAATACAGTTGTTGCTGAAAGAGGGGCAGCTTCTGCTCCTTGCTGTGGCTGTATGGTCATTTTTGCTGTTGTTTATAGCTCGCATAATGGTAATTCCGTTTATTTTACGTTACTTTTTCATAGGTTTAATATGTCTGTTAGCATTTTTTCTATATAGAGTCGTAAAACGGAAACCAGACAAAAAGATGGCAGCTTTGTTGTTTAATAAATTTGTTCCGGATGACAGAGTCGTAACAGGGTTTGCTTTTTTAGGAAACGCTGGTGAACTTGAAACGCTGCAACTTCGAGATGCAATCCGTCATATGAAAATCCATCAAGAGAAAGTACTAAGCCGGAAGAAAAGGTGGTTCTATCCTAAATGGTTGACGTCAGCATTGTGCTTAGCGGTATGTGTGCTTCTGTTCATTTTTTATCCAAACAAGGAAATGAAAGAAGCACAGAAGTTGGAAAAAGAAGTGAAGATTGTTGAAGAAGTGAAAAAAGAGCTTGAAAAAAAAGCGAACGATTCTAAAGAACCGGCAGTTGAAAAGGCATTGAAAGAGGTAAAGAAAAAAATGGCCCTTGAGAAAGATGGCGAAAAGGCGCTTGAGGCCCTCGCTAAACAATCAAGTGAGCTGCAATTAAAAGAGGTGAAGCAAAAAGAAAAGCAAAAACTCCTTGAAGAATGGCAGGAACAGACGAAAAAATCAGGATTTTCCGAGCTTGCAAAGGCACTTGCACAAAAAGATATGTCTAAGGTTGAAAAGGAACTGCAAAAGTTGAATGAAAAGTGGGATGAGCTTCCTGATGAGCAAAAACAGGCACTCGAGAGTTTGACAGAGCAGGAGAATCCATTAAGCGAAGAAGAATTAGAGGCACTAATCAAACAGTTGGAGGAAGCAATGAAGTCAGCTGAGCTTGTAAAGCAGCTAGCTGAGGCCAACCAAGCGGTCCACCAAGCGGGAACGCAACTTCAGAATCAACTGAGTCAAAATGGAATGCCTTCTTCTCAACTAGCCTTTACTAATAACAAGGGAGCACAGGGGAGCAAGGCTGCCAACCAACCATTAGGTCAGCCCTCAACTTCAGCTTCTCCAAACGGGCAGCCTAATTTACAGTCAGGTAACTCGGCTCCAAATCAACAGGGTCAAGGCGGACAAGGACAACAAGGGGGTCAAGGAGGGCAACAAGGCGTCGGACAAGGCCAACAATCAGGACAAGGCGGTAATGGCGGTGGCGGGAAAGGAGGCACTAAAGGCGGAAAGGGTCAAGGAACGAGGGAAATGCTGACAATTCCCGAAATGACTGATGGGAAACAGAATACAGAAACCGATAACGGCCAGCTTGGTGAGGGAAGTGGCGAGGAAGAGGAGGCAGATGGCCCTGTATTAAAGGGGAATCTTCGAAATTATGAAGAGGTCTATCAGCAGTATGAGAATTCTTATCGCCAAAGTACTGAGAGGCTCAGACTGCCGTCAGATTTAAATAATCTTGTCAAAAATTATTTTAACAAGCTTGATCCGGAAAGGTAGTGGGAAAATGAACGAGAAAGAACAGCAATTTAATGAAGCAGCAGTGCTGATTGATAAGGTCAAGCAGGAGATTTCCCGTTTCATCGTTGGACAGGAGGAAGTGACCGAGCAAGTTTTATGGAGTATTTTTGCCGGCGGCCATGTGCTGCTTGAAGGGCTACCGGGACTCGGAAAAACGATGCTTGTTCGGACGATATCAGAATGCATGGATTTAGAGTTTTCCAGGATTCAATTCACACCGGATCTAATGCCATCCGATATTACGGGAACGATGTTGTTACAGCCTGATGAAGACGGGAAGCAACAATTTATTTTCCATGAGGGGCCGCTATTTTCGCATATCGTCCTTGCTGATGAAATCAACCGGGCGACACCAAAGACCCAAAGCTCGCTACTTGAGGCAATGGGTGAGAAAACTGTGACCGTGATGGGAGAAACGAAACAGCTTGAACAGCCGTTCTTTGTGCTTGCGACCCAGAATCCGATTGATATGGAGGGGACATATCCACTTCCTGAAGCACAGATGGACCGGTTTATCTGCAAAATTCATGTCAGTTACCCATCAAAGGAGGAATTGAAGCAGATTGTTCTTAGAACGACTGGCAAAGAAACCATAAGGATTGAAAAAGCAGCTTCAATTGAGGATGTCATATTTTTGCAGAAACTCGTAAAAGAGGTACTTGTCTCAGATGAAATGCTAGATTATGCGGTTTCCATTATTGCCAGTACTCATCCAAATACAGAGGAATCTCCGGAAGTAGTCCAAAAGTATGTGCAATTTGGAAGTGGCCCCCGTGGACTGCAAAGCTTAATAAAAATGGCAAAGGCAAGAGCTCTGTTTGCAGGACGCTATCATGTTTCTGCTGGAGACTTAAAGCAAACGGCTTATCCTGTATTAAGGCATCGACTTTTACTCAACTTTGAAGCGGAAGCAAGCGGGGTGCTGGCCGATTCCATCATTGCTGAAGTCGTTGAATCGGCTTACAAATTAGGTAAAGGACTTTCAGTGTGATGGGTTCTTATGCTTTTTTAGAAAGATTGCAGAAAAAAAGATTACTTGTGAAAACACGGAGACGTGGGATGCATAAAGGCTCAAGGAAATCGAGTGCGTTTGGCACCTCCCTTGAATTTTCCGATTTCCGGGCCTATCAACCAGGAGATGACGTTAGGCAAATTGATTGGAATGTCTATGGACGAACACAAAAGCATTATATTAAACGGTTCCTCGATGAACAAGAGTTGTCGGTAGCTATATATTTGGATGTGACCTCGTCGATGCGTGCTCTCCCGGATAAATGGGAGCTGGCACGCCAGCTTGCAGCTTCGTTAAGTTTTGTCGTCCTTGCTGGTGAGGACCGGCTGGCCTTTATTCCAGTTGCGTCCAAGACTGCCCATCCGATTCGCCGAAAGGGAGCGGTTCACCGAAAAGGCGTTTTTCGGGAGATTGCTGGTTTAGAAGATACCGAGAAAAGTGGTCATTTTTATGATCAGTTGGGCAAGGTAATGTTGAAGAATCATCAGCTGTCAATCATTATTTCCGACGGTCTTGAGCCCCTTGATAAAGTGGAGGCGACCTTGAGGAAAATGCGTTCTGCAAAACAAGAAATCTGGTTCATTCAATTGTTGGGAAAAGAGGAACTAAATCCTGCTTTTAACGGAGACTTAAAACTGGTCGACAGTGAAATGGATACAGCAGTCAACGTAAGCATCCATCCTTCGCTCATTGGAAACTATCAGACTCGTCTTAACAAACATAACCAAAAGCTTGAAGGGGTATGCCGAAGTTTTGGCTGCCATTACATTCTTATCAGTGCTAAAACTGATATACAGACGATTTTATTTCAAGACTTTCCACGCCATGGGCTAATGAATTGAGGTGAAGATATTATGCATATTTCTAATCCGCTCTTTTTTCTATTAATAATCTTTATCGCTGCCGTGATTTTGTTCTATTTTTTCCGGAAGCAATATGAAACGACAACGATTTCATCCAATTTATTATGGGAGCAGGTCCTGAATGAATGGCAAGCTTCCCCATGGCTTCATAAATTGCAGCATAACCTTTTATTCTGGCTACAGATTCTTGTGCTTCTTCTCCTTATGTTTTCGTTAGTCCGTCCCTTTTGGTTTCAAAAAGGAATTCCGGGCGATCACCTTATCCTTATAATCGACACATCCGCTACAATGAGTGCAAAAGATGGGGAACTTACCCGTTTTGAAAAGGCTAAACAAGAATTGATGGAGATGCTTAAAGAAGTAGATAATCAAGAAGTGACTATCATAGAAGCTGGTCAAAAGCCCATCATCCGTGCTAATCATGAGACTAACCACGCTGTACTGAAAAAACAAACAGCAGCATTAGAGTTAACGTATGATCATGAAAATATTGATAAAGCACTGAAATTAGCGGACTCACTTTCCAACGGAAAAGAAACGGTCATCCATCTTTTTTCTGATAGGGTTGTGAAAGATGACCTTAGCGGGCTATCTGAAAATATACCGATTGATGTACATAATTTTAGTAGTCAAAATGACAATCTGTCATTACTTTCATTTGGTACGGCCAACCGCAAAGAAGGCATTACCGGAGTGGCTGTCGTTGAAAATCAAACCAAGAAGGATAAAACCCTAGAATTCCAAGTTACGAATGGAAAAGAAGTTCTTTTTATCAAAAAACTGTCTGTTAAAGCCAATAGTGAGAAAACGGTCGATATTCCAGTACTCAAAGAAAAGCCTTATTACACGGCTTCCATCAATGCGAATGATAATTATTCCGCTGACAACGAAATGACGGCTATTCAATCGGCGATTTATGAAAAGGTTTATGCAGTCGGAAATGTGAATGCTTTTCTCATTAATGCTCTTGAAACAATAGGGCTTGACGTCATCCAACTTGAAGATAAAGAAAAAGTTAGAAAGGATGGGGTTGTGATTGCTCAAGGGATGGAACTAGAAGAACTTGGTTCATATCCGCTGCTATTTGTGAACGAGGCTAAAAAAGGAAAACAAAAATTAACAGAAAAGCTGTTAGGAACGGATGATCCCTTGATGGAGTATGTTCAAACAGAGAAAATTTATATTGAATCAACATCCCCTCCTATCAATAAACAATGGACAAATGTACTCGTAAGCGGCGACCTTCCACTCATTCAAAAAGGAACATATCAAGGCCAACCAATCATTGCCTTGAACTTTTCTGTTGCTGATAGTGATTGGCCGTTGCAGCCGGGTTTTCCAATCTTTTTATATAACTCATTTCAATGGCTGACACAGCAAACGAATTTTCTGGGGTACTACCAGCCTGGTGAAGAAAAGTGGTTGAACCTTGGGAAGGATACACAAAAACTAGCTATTTTCTCTGAGTCTGGAAATAATCTCTATTCCGTAGACTTACAGAAAGAAGGTTTTAAGACTCCAAGTATGCCTGGTACATACGAAGCAGTATCAGGAGATCAGGTGTTTTATTTTTCCGTGTTGCTTGACGAACGTGAAAAAGAAATCATCTCTGCTCCTTCATTCAGTATAAATTCAAAATCGACCGAAATGAAAGTGGTATCCGATAATAAACAGAATTTTTTATGGTATTGGCTAGCATGTGCGGCCCTTCTACTGTTGATGTTCGAATGGGAGGTGTATCGTCGTGGGCGTTGAGTTTACCTATCCTCTGATTTTTCTATTACTCATTCCCTGTGCAGGACTTATTTATTTTTATCTCCTTAAATCCCGACATCAGGCTAAGCGAAAGGAAACGACGGTGGTTGCGGTACTGCGGTCCTTGATCTTTTTACTCATCATCTTAGCTCTTACAGTTCCGCAAATATTACTGCCTCTCAAGGGATCTACGGTCGTTTTTTTAGTCGATCGTTCTGCAAGTGTCAAAGATTCGGAAGCTAAAACGCTTGCCTGGATTGAGAAAAGCACGGAGGAAATGGATAAAGATGACTCGTTTGCGGTGGCTGCATTTGGTGACAGTGCTGTTGCCGAGCAGGCAATGACGACAAAACATTCATCCACTACTCAATATAGTGGCAAAGTTGATGAAGATGCAAGCCGTTTAGAGTCTGGAATTCAGTTTGCCTCATCGCTTATTCCGAGTCACTCAAGCGGCAGGATTGTGCTTTTTTCGGATGGCAATGAAACTTCCGGCAATGCCGTGGAAGGGGCAAAATTACTAAAGAACAAAAACATCGAACTCGATGTGATCCCTTTAATTGAGGAGGCTGGCGAGGACATTGCTCTCAGGAATTTAACGATACCTCCTTCCTTATATCAAGGAGAAAAAACGGAGCTCTCTTTAGAAGTGGATAGTAATTCAGCAAAAAAAGCGACCGTTCGTATTTCACTGAACGATCAGGAAATTATCAAAAAAAACGTGGATGTAAAGGAAGGGTCCAATTTATACACATTTAACCATACTGTAGATGATACAGGTTTACAGGTATACAAAGCTGAAATCATTGCCGAAAAGGACACCTTTACGGAAAATAATCAGCTACAGGCGATTACGAAAGTAAAAGGGACGCCAAAAATTCTGATTGTCGAGGCAGAAGGGACCGGTCGGATTGAAAAAATTCTGAAAGGAAGCGGACTGATTGTTGAGACGACCGTACCAGAAAAGTTGCCGACTACATTATCTGGCTTTTTACAGTATCAATCGATTGTGTTTAACAATGTTTCCGCAACCTCTGTCACGGAAAATCAGATGAAATTAATCGAACAATCCGTCAAGGAATTCGGCAATGGGTTCGTGATGACTGGAGGAGAAAATAGTTTCGGACTTGGAGGGTATTTCAAGACTCCAATTGAGCATCTGCTACCAGTGGACATGGATATCAAAGGAAAAAAAGAAATGCCTTCGCTCGGATTAATGATTGTTCTCGACAGGTCAGGCAGTATGGTTGGCAACAAGCTTTCATTAGCAAAAGAAGCCGCGGCCCGGTCCGTAGAGCTTTTACGTGAGAAAGATACCTTCGGGTTCATTGCCTTTGATGACCGCCCTTGGGAAATTATCGAAGCCGGTCCACTCACGGATAAGGAAGAAGCCATGGGGAAAATCCGTTCGCTTGCTCCAGGAGGTGGTACGGAAATCTACAGTTCTCTTGAGATGGCGTATAACAAGTTAATGGATGAAAAGTTACAGCGTAAGCATATTATTTTGTTGACGGACGGTCAGTCAAATACTTCTAGCGATTATGAAGCATTAATCGAAGACGGGAAGGAAAAGAACATAACACTTTCAACGGTGTCCATTGGCAGCGATGCCGATAAGAACTTGCTCGAGGACTTGGCCGATTTCGGAACGGGGCGTTTTTACGATGTCACGGATGCCTCCTTAATTCCGAGCATTTTATCACGTGAAACGGTGATGGCAAGCCGTTCATATATCGAGGACAATCCGTTTTATCCATCCATACAGGATACTCCTGAATGGAATGGCTTGTTTAATGATGGAGTACCTAAGATGAATGCATACATCGCGACAACGACGAAACAGCGTGCTTTCCTGCCGTTGGTCAGTGAAAAAGAAGATCCAGTCCTCGCTCAATGGCAATATGGAATGGGGACAACGGTGGCCTTCACTTCGGATCTAAGTGGCAAATGGTCTGGCGATTGGCCTGCTTGGGGTAAGTGGGGCTCTTTCCTCAATCAATTGGTCACAATCACGCTTCCTAAATTCGAAAGTGAGCCATATACTCTTACACAGGAAAATAGTGGTGAAGAAACCGTGATTATGCTAGAATCAGCCTCACAAAACAACTTGCCTTTATCTGCAAATGTGGTTTCGGAAAATGGACAAATAGTTGATGCGAATACAAAACTCGTCGCTCCCGGGAAATATGAAATTATTATTCCGAAGCAGTCTGGTATGTATTATATCAGTGTAAAACAGGAAAACAATGAGGGTGGTACGAACCTGTATCAAACAGGTTTCACTGTGCCCTATTCAGAAGAGTACCTGCAGCAAGGTCTAAACAAGTCGCTTATCAAGGAATTGTTGGCTGTTTCGGGTGGCCAGGAGTTGAAAACGGAGGCTCAGGCATTCCGTGATTTACAGACCACATCCAGACAAAAGCAAAGCATTAGCCATTGGCTTCTATTAACGGCGTTCCTACTTTTATTTGTAGAAATTACAATACGGCGTTTTGGCTTGCATAGAGTTATGCACCTATTTGCAGGAATTCCTAAAAAGACAGGAAGTAGATCATTAAAATCGGCTGAAACAGTCAAGAAACTGAAAACTGTGCAAGAAGCGACACATAAAACACGTATAACAGGGAAGGCAAACCTGAAATCAGAGTCTAATAATCAATCTGTAAGACCAGTGACAGAACGCAGGAAACAGAACCAACCTGAAAAGAAATTAACCGAATCAGAACGAGAGAGCCAGATGAAACGCCTTCTGGAAGCGAGAAAACGAAAAAAATAATGCTTTCCAAACAAGTGGTAAGGAGTTTAGCTTGACATCAAATAGGCAACGCTATACAATATAAACTTGTAAAGGGTTTTCACTTAACAGCAGGGAGGCTTGCTAAGATGCTTGAAAAGACAACGCGGATTAACTATTTGTATGACTTTTACCAATCGTTGTTAACAGAGAAGCAGCAGAGCTATATGTCCCTCTACTATCTGGATGATTACTCTCTTGGGGAGATTGCCGATGAATACGAAGTGAGTAGACAGGCAGTCTATGATAATATAAAAAGAACAGAAGCAATGCTTGAGGAATACGAAGCAAAGCTATTGTTATTTCAAAAATTTCAAGAGCGTAACCAGTGGATTGCGAATATGAAGGAACTCATAGAAAAGGAATCCTTTTCAAAAGAGAAGCTGCTTGACGCAATCACAACGCTTGAGAAGTTGGATTAGGAGGCGGCAATATGGCATTTGAAGGATTGGCCGACCGACTGCAGAGCACGATGCAAAAGATCCGCGGAAAAGGGAAGGTCAACGAAGCAGACGTTAAAGAAATGATGCGTGAAGTTCGATTGGCCCTACTTGAAGCGGACGTTAACTTTAAAGTCGTGAAGGAATTTGTAAAGCGTGTAAGTGAACGTTCGGTAGGCCAGGAAGTGCTAAAAAGCTTAACCCCCGGTCAACAGGTAATTAAAGTAGTTAAGGAAGAATTGACGGAGCTGATGGGCGGCGAACAGAGCAAGATAGCCGTTGCCTCGAAACCACCGACTGTCATTATGATGGTAGGGCTTCAAGGGGCAGGTAAAACGACAACCACCGGAAAGCTTGCCAATCTTCTTAGAAAAAAATACAACCGCACGCCATTGCTCGTTGCGGCTGATATTTACCGTCCGGCGGCGATTAAGCAGCTTGAAACACTTGGCAAACAATTAAGCATGCCTGTTTTTTCCCTTGGGGATCAGGTCAGTCCTGTTGAAATTGCCAAACAGGCGATCGAAAAAGCGAAGGAAGAACATCATGATTATGTGTTGATTGATACCGCAGGTCGTCTTCATGTTGATGAAAACCTGATGGGCGAACTGAAAGATATCAAAGAATTGACCAAACCGGATGAAATCTTCCTCGTTGTTGATGCGATGACCGGGCAGGATGCTGTCAATGTGGCCCAAAGCTTTAATGAGCAGCTTGGCCTGACTGGGGTCGTATTAACGAAACTTGATGGGGATACACGTGGTGGTGCGGCACTTTCGATTCGTTCAGTTACCAACACGCCGATTAAATTCGTCGGTATGGGTGAAAAATTGGATGCACTTGAAGCATTCCATCCAGAACGGATGGCTTCAAGAATCCTCGGTATGGGTGATGTATTAACCCTTATCGAAAAAGCACAGGCCAATGTAGATGAAGAAAAAGCGAAAGAATTAGAGAAAAAGATGCGTACCGCTACTTTTACCTTTGATGATTTCCTTGAGCAACTTGGTCAGGTGCGTAATATGGGACCGCTTGATGACATTTTGAAAATGATTCCTGGTGCGAACAAAATGAAAGGGATGGATAACCTTCAAATCGATGAGAAACAGATCGGTCATGTTGAAGCTATCATCCGTTCAATGACAACGCAGGAAAAGGAACATCCAGAAACCATGAATGCATCCCGCAAAAAACGGATTGCCAAAGGAAGCGGCAGATCTATTCAAGAAGTGAACCGTTTACTAAAGCAATTTGAAGAAATGAAAAAGATGATGAAACAGGTTACAAACATGCAAAAAGGGAAGAAAAAGGGATTCAAATTCCCGTTCATGTAAGGTTTATTTTAGGTCGAAACGAGGCGTAAATACAGGCTGAAGCCATGTATTTCAACACTTTTTTTACCTGTTAAGAAAAAAACCTTTACAAACATACAAGACATTTGATATTATACTATCTTGTGTGAAACTATTCGGAGGTGCTTATTTAAAATGGCAGTAAAAATTCGCTTAAAACGTATGGGAGCTAAAAAATCTCCTTTCTATCGTATTGTAGTTGCAGATTCTCGTTCACCACGTGACGGACGTTACATTGAAGTTGTAGGAACTTATAACCCGGTGACTCAACCAGCTAAAGTTGACATCAACGAAGAGCTTGCTCTTAAATGGTTACAAGATGGAGCTAAACCATCTGATACAGTTCGTAACTTATTCTCAACACAAGGCATCATGGAAAAATTCCATGTTGCAAAAAACAGCAAGTAATCGACGGTAGTTGATGAAAGCTTTAATTGAAACAATTGTTTCAGCACTTGTGGATTATCCGGAAGAAGTCATCGTGACTTCGAAGGAAGAGTCCGACCGAATTGTTTATGTCCTCTCCGTTCATAAAGAAGACATGGGCAAGGTCATCGGTAAACAAGGGCGTGTTGCTAAGGCGGTTCGGACTGTGGTATATGCAGCAGGATCCTCACAGCAGAAGAAAATCTATTTGGAGATTTCCGAATAAGGAGGGCTAATACCCCTCCTTTTTTTGTACTTCAAGAAAGTTGAATTCCGACTTTAATCATATTCAAATACGACTCGGAGTTTAAACTTTACGCCTTTTTAAGACGCATCTTTTACCGATTTACGTTATACTTAAGAGAATGACCCCCATTTTTCAAAAAGATTACCCTATCATACATATTTTTTGAATGAAATAAGAAATCATAGATAATAGGAGGTGCTGGAATGAAAATTCTCCAAAATGTAATCGTTAACCAAGTATTAACGGAATCCAGCAAGAATCAGCTCCTCGAGAAGTACAAATCAAAACGTCTACAGCTTCAAAAAGAGAGTGAACAGCTTCGTTTTGAACTGAAAAAACTTGAAAAAACTAGGAACCTTCAGCCCGCTAGTCTCCGTGCTCATTTTGAAAAAGAAATAAACCAAAGGCAAGAAAAAATCAAACTGCTTGAATTTCAAATGGAACAGTTGGAAATCCTTCCTACTGGAAGCGAACTGAAGGAACGGGAAGTTCAAAGTATCATTGAGGTAGAAATTGGGGCAGATTGGGACGAACTTATGACAACGAAGACTATTGTCATTAAAGATGGAATCGTCTCGGAAATTCGTTAGAGGTGAAAGAATGGAAAATTGGTTTAATGTAGGTAAAATTGTCAACACACATGGTCTTTTAGGTGAAGTCCGTGTTATTTCATCAACAGACTTTCCGGAAAAGCGTTTCAAAGTAGGCAATACGCTGTATTTATTTAGAGAAACAGAGAAAAAGCCTTTGCCACTTATTATCAGGTCGCATCGCAACCATAAAAACTTTAACTTATTGACGTTTGAAAACTACTACAACGTCGGTCAGGTCGAGGCTTTCCGGAATGGAGTCTTGAAAATTAAGGAAGCTCAGCTAGGTAAATTGGATGAAGGTGAATTCTACTTCCATGAAATCATCGGCTGTTCGGTGTTTACAGATGAAGGTGTAGAAATAGGGGAGATCATTGAGGTTCTAACGCCGGGCGCCAATGATGTTTGGGTCATTAAGAAAGCTGGCAGTAAGGATATTTTAATTCCATATATTGATCAAATTGTGAAAGAAGTAGATATATCTGCTAAAAAAGTTATCATCACACCGATGGAAGGGCTTTTAGACTGATGAAAATCGATGTACTTTCGCTATTTCCAGAAATGTTCGAAGGGGTATTTGGCTCGTCAATTTTAAAAAAGGCCGCAGAAAAACAGGCTGTCAGCTACAATGTGACCAATTTTCGTGATTATGCAGACAATAAGCATTCGACAGTAGATGATTATCCGTATGGTGGCGGTGCAGGGATGGTATTGAAGGCACAACCCATCTTTGACGCCGTAGAAGCCCTTAAAGGGCACGCTGAGCAAACGCCACGAGTTGTCTTGCTATGTCCACAGGGAGAGCGTTACACGCAGAGAAAAGCTGAAGAGTTTGCGAAAGAAGATCATCTTATTTTCATTTGCGGACATTATGAAGGGTATGATGAGCGCATCCGGGAGCATATTGTCACAGATGAAATATCAATAGGTGACTTTGTGCTTACAGGTGGTGAATTGGGTGCTATGGTTATTATAGACAGCGTTGTTCGCTTGCTTCCGGGCGTGTTAGGAAATGTAGACTCCCCGATTCTTGATTCATATTCTTCTGGTTTGTTAGAGCATCCCCATTATACTAGACCTGCAGATTTCAGGGGAATGAAAGTTCCTGATACGCTTATATCCGGTAATCATAAAAAAATCGATGAATGGCGGATGAAAGAGTCATTACGCAGGACGTGGAATCGACGACCGGATTTGCTCGAAAGCTATGAACTTTCGAACGTTGAAAAAAAATTATTGTCAGAGATTCAAAAAGAAGACTGATGTCTATTGCATCAGCATCTAGAGTATGATAGGATATACCTTGTGACTTGGGCAAAATGCTCAGTCTTATAACGATGTTCCGCTGCAAACAATTAGTATTTGTAAGAGCGTCCAGGAGGAGTTGAAATCGATGCAAAATCTTATTAACGATATCACAAAAGAACAACTTCGCACAGATCTTCCATCATTCAGACCTGGTGACACAGTACGTGTACACGTAAAGGTTATTGAAGGAACTCGCGAACGTATCCAGTTGTTTGAAGGCGTTGTAATCAAACGTCGTGGCGGCGGAGTTAGTGAAACTTTCACAGTACGTAAGATTTCTTACGGCGTTGGAGTGGAACGTGCTTTCCCTCTTCACACACCAAAAATTGCGCAATTAGAAGTTATCCGTCACGGTAAAGTACGTCGTGCGAAACTTTATTACCTACGCGAACTTCGTGGTAAAAAAGCACGTATTAAAGAAATTCGTCGTTAATTCTTCGAATATCTCTATGCGGGTTTGCCATGATTCACATATGGTGAGTAACCAAACAGTATTATGCAAAAAAGGAGCTTGTTTAACAGGCTCCTTTTTTTGCACTTGAAGAAAAAATAATCGCTCATCAGGGTGAAGACTATAAAGAATCCTGCTCGCTATAGCGTCCGCGACATGTTAAAATAATTGTTGATATGCTTTCTAAAAGGGTGGGTAAGGATGACGAAAAAGAAAAATGAATTGTGGGAATGGACTAAGGCGGTCATAATCGCGGTTATAGCAGCCACGCTGATTCGTTATTTCCTCCTGGCTCCGATTGTCGTGGACGGCAATTCCATGATGCCGACATTAAAGGACACGGACCGCATGCTCGTAAATAAAATCTCCTATTCAATTAGTGAACCGAAAAGATTCGATATTATTGTTTTTGAAGCCCCTGAAGGCAAGGATTATATAAAACGGGTCATTGGGTTACCAGGCGAAAAAATAGAATATAAAGATGATACGCTTTACGTGAATGGAAAAGCCTATGCAGAGCCATACTTGGATGAATATAAAAAGCAGTTGATTGATGGCGGGGCTTTGACAGAACCATTTACATTAAGCGATGTTATAGAACAAGAAACCGTGCCTGAAGACCATCTATTTGTCTTAGGAGATAATCGCCGTTTTAGTAAGGACAGCCGCCATATTGGCGTAGGTGTTGTTCCTTACAATAAGGTGTTAGGTAAAACTAAATTAGTTTATTGGCCGATTGAAGATTTTCGATTGGCGGAATAGTAGGAAGGTTGATTCCATTGACAATACAGTGGTTCCCTGGCCATATGGCCAAAGCAAGAAGGGAAGTAACAGAAAAATTAAAACTGATCGATATCATCTTTGAACTTGTGGATGCCCGGATTCCTGCATCTTCACGAAATCCGATGATCGATGAAATCATACAGCATAAACCAAGGGTTATCCTTTTGAATAAGGCTGATATGGCTGATCCGGTAAAAACCAATGAGTGGCTTGAGTATTATAAATCACAAGGTAAAACGGCAATCGCTATTAACTCACAGGCAGGAAATGGCTTAAACCAGATTACAGCTGCCTCTAAGAAACTTTTAAAAGAAAAGTATGATCGGATGGAATCAAGAGGAATTAAGCCGCGTGCGATTCGTGCTATGATTGTCGGTATTCCGAACGTAGGGAAATCTACTTTAATCAATCGTCTTGCTAAAAAAAACATTGCCAAAACAGGGAATACACCTGGTGTTACGAAAGCACAGCAATGGATAAAAGTAGGAAAGGAATTAGAACTTCTGGATACTCCGGGGATCCTCTGGCCTAAATTTGAGGATCAGGAAGTTGGCTTAAGACTAGCGCTAACAGGAGCAATCAAAGATACGATTTTAAACTTGCATGAAGTTTCTTTATACGGCCTTCGCTTTTTGGAAAGAGAATATCCGGATCGTTTGAAATCCCGTTATAATCTGGATGTAATTCCTCAAGAAACGCTAGAACTATTTGATGCAGTTGGAAAGTTCAGAGGTTGTCTAGCATCTGGGGGCTTTATTGATTATGATAAAACCGCAGAATTGGTCGTTCGAGAAATCCGTTCTGAAAAGATGGGGCCGCTCACGTTTGAGCTACCGATAGAAAAAGAAGAAGAAAATACCCCCGAATAACTTCTTTTGAGGTTAGAGAACACAGACATGATTCTTAAAAGGAATGTCTGTGTATAGGGTTGATACGGAGCTGGAGGTAGATGTCAAAAGGTTTTTTTACCTTTTGATGTCTCTTTTCCGCTCCGTATTTTTGTTTAAGCTGTAGAAATGAAACAAGACTGCCGATAATTAAAATGATAGGTGATAAATGATGAAAACTGCCATGAGTATAAAAGAAATCTCTTCAAAATTAAAAACAGTAAGCGAGCCAGAAGATTCGTTCTTAAAAGAATGCCAGGAGGATGGACGAAAAGGAGTAACAGACTTAGTAAGTAAATGGCAAAGAGCCTATGAAAAAGAGCTACAGGTAAAGAATAATTTTATGAAAATGACGGAGTTTGAACGGGAGTTGCGAAAACAGGGATTTTCAGTTCTTGCCGGTATCGATGAAGTAGGAAGAGGGCCGCTAGCGGGACCGGTTGTGACTAGTGCAGTTATTTTACCTGAATCTTTTTATCTACCAGGGCTAAATGATTCTAAGAAAATTCCTGAGTCAAAGAGGGAACTATTTTATGAGACTATCTTAAAGGAAGCTGTATCCATCGGGGTGGGCATTGTACATAGCGAAGAAATTGATGAAATCAATATATATCAAGCTACGAAAAAAGCCATGATTGCGGCGGTGAACAATCTTTCAGAACTCCCGGATCATTTGCTGATTGATGCGATGGAACTTGAAGTGCCGATTCCTCAATTTTCACTCATAAAGGGAGATGCAAGAAGTATTTCTATCTCTGCTGCCTCTATTATCGCTAAGGTGACACGTGACAGGATGATGAAGGGATATGGGGAAGCGTATCCAGAATACGGATTTGAAAAGCATATGGGGTACGGGACTAAACAACATTTAGAAGCACTCGATAATCACGGGCTTACACCTTGGCATAGGAGGAGTTTTGCACCTGTAAAGGAAATCGCCGCACGAACGAACGATTAAGAGAGAGGGCGAGAGAGATGCAATCGATAACAAGCGGTCAATCCGTGTCGTCACCCATTGAAATAAAGGGAAGTACGAGTTTGAAAAACGGACAAATCCTTTTCGGAAAAGTGAATAGGATTTATCCTAACCAAATAACGGAAGTGCAGATTGGCCATCAAAAAATGATTGCCACACTCGATATCCCACTTCAGGCTGGAGAAATGTATTGGTTTCAAGTACAGCAGCCAAATGAGGGGAAGGTTGTGTTAAAAGTACTGGATTCTCCGAATGTGAACTTTTCTAGTTTAAAAGGAGCGGCTGCACAATTGCTCTCTCATCTTGGCATATCTCCAGAACCGGAGGCAGCCAGCCTTGCCGAGTATTTACTGAAAAATCAACTCCCAATTACAAAGGATACTTTTATGTCTGCTTTGCAATGGGTAAAAACTGCTGATGCAAAAGAATATGGCCTGTCTATCATCAAAAGAATGTTCCTTCAGCAATTACCTTTTGTTGAAGAAGTATTTGTAGCGTTGTTAGCACAAGCAAAAGGCGAACCTTTTCACAAATTGCTCAGTGGCCTGCAGCAACAATTAAAGGACAGTGATTCGGAAACATCAGTAAAACTAAAAGGCGTATTAGACTCGTTACATGTAGCTAAACAGGATCAGCTTCAATAAACTGGTCTACAGAAACTTGTTACCACTTGGATCGATTCCAGTGCATCACCTGAATTGAAAACCGGGGCATTCTCCCTGCTTCAAAAGACTGGTTTCATTCAAATGGGGATTACTGAGGCTGGCTTTTTGGAGAAATTAGTTGTCGAATCGGCGGAAATATCAGGATCTACTAAGAACTCAGTGACCGATAAACTACAACAGGGACTGCAATTGCTATCTGATGCAAAAAATGGAACGTTGGGGAAAGTTGAAAAGGTCGAATATAGTCTAAATCGGTTATTGAACGGTCTTGATTATGTAGAAGCAGAAACGTCTACTGATACGAAATCAATTCAGCAAAAAACCATTTCTACAGAAGAACTGTCCGCTCTTGCTTCCCGCTTGCTTGAGCGTACGTTTGCAGAAGCATCAGTCGGAAATAGAATAGCGGGTGCCGAAATAGAGGTAAATGACCTAATAGCCCATTTAAATAAGGATACAGAGAAAGTTACCGAGTCGAAGGGGAAAGTGACAGAACTGTTGATTCAATCGCTTAAGCGACGTCCTGAGGCGCTCTCCGTTACGAATGCTGAGAAACTAGTGCTTACACAAGTGCTGGAAACTGAATTTCAAATAATCGATTTCACGAATGGTGCCTCTGTTGCGCAACAACTTAAAGAGTGGACGAAGATGCTTGGACTACAGTTGGAACATGCTCTTGCTAATATGCCTGGAGATGGTTTGGAAGATTTAATAAAGGATTTAGAGACCCTCAAACCGTTGCTACTTAAACTTCTGAACGAGCAAAATCCGGCATCCGTTAAGGAACTGGCAGAACAAATTTTGAATCGAATTACTGCTCAACAGGTTTTTTCGCAGGAAACGGGCCCCTTGCAGAACTTACTCCTTACATTGCCTCTTAATCTTGGGTCTTCTCAAACGGACTTAACGTTGCAATGGAGCGGAAGGAAAAAAAAAGATGGCAAGATAGACCCCGATTATTGTCGAATCCTGTTTTATTTAGAGTTAGAACGTCTTAAGGAAACGTTCATTGACATGCAGGTTCAAAACCGTGTCATAAAAGTGACGGTCATTAATGAGTATAGTAAAACAATAGAAGCAGCCGCCGACAATTATCTTACACTGTTGAAGGCGAATCTGGAAAAAATGGATTACAGATTATCCGGAGTTTTATTTGAAAATCCAGTGAGCAAAAAAAATACTGACACGAAATTTAAATCCGCCCTTTTTTCAGAAAAAGAATCATATAGTGGGGTGGATATTCGGATATGACGAATGAAAAACGAAAAGAAGCGATCGCTTTAAAATATGACCCGGAGATTTCGAAATCCCCTGTCATCTTGGCAAAGGGGAAAGGTAAAACTGCAGAAAAGATTCTAGATAAAGCAATGAAACTGAATATCCCTGTTCAAAAAGATGAGTCGTTAATCTCCCTTTTGGGGCAATTGGATATTAATCAAACGATTCCGGAAGAATTGTATGAAGCGGTTGCAGAGGTATTTGCGTTTGTTTATAAAGTTGACCGGGACTTGAATCGGTAAGATTCAAATTATTTGGGTTGATTTATGTGAATTTATGGTTGGTTTATGTAGAATTTTAGGAAATGCACTTAAAAATTTTTATTATATTAAAAACATACTAAACTATCAGAAAAAGGATAAAGCTACGGCTTTGTCCTTTTTCTTTTTCTGAAAATTTAAAATTTTTTAGAAAGATAACTATAATGTTTCAGAAAAAGATAGATGAAAAAAATGATGAAAAAAGGCTTGTAAACAAAGTGTTTATACTAAATGAAAAACGGAATGGCTATTTTTAGAATGGAGATTTCGGACCGGGATAAATACTATTTTTAAAAAATAAACATATTAATGGACTATATTTTTTCCATTTTATACACCGACCTAGAAGTATATTGTAATAATTTTTTTAAAATATTACGAAAGAAAATCATGCACGAAGGAGAATTTTGTTGTAATATGATAGAGAAAACACGCATTAAATATAAATGTTGTTTTTTGGTAGTTGGTTTTTAGTAGATAAGGAGGATGGGAAATGAATATCCATGAGTATCAGGGGAAAGAGATTTTGAGACAATACGGGGTATCTGTTCCGAATGGCCGGGTTGCCTTTACTGTTGATGAAGCAGTAGAAGCAGCGAAGGAGTTAGGTACAGATGTTGTTGTCGTCAAAGCTCAAATTCATGCGGGCGGCCGCGGGAAAGCCGGCGGAGTTAAGGTAGCAAAGAATCTTGACGAAGCGCGTACATATGCAGAAGAGATTCTTGGTAAAACGCTGGTGACCCATCAAACAGGACCTTCAGGTAAAGAAGTTAAGCGTTTACTTATTGAAGAAGGCTGCGACATTACGAAGGAATATTATATTGGACTGGTCCTTGACCGTGCAACAAATAGTGTGGTATTGATGGCTTCTGAAGAAGGCGGAACGGAAATTGAGGAAGTTGCTGAAAAAACTCCAGAGAAAATTTTCAAGGAAGTGATCGATCCGGTTGTTGGTTTAACTGGCTTCCAGGCACGAAGAATCGCTTTCAATATCAACATTCCGGCTTCACTAATAAATAAGGCGTCTAAACTGATGGTCAACTTATATACAGCATTCGTTGAAAAGGATTGTTCAATTGCTGAAATCAACCCATTAGTTGTGACAGGCGACGGCAATGTAATGGCACTAGATGCAAAATTGAATTTCGATGATAATGCGATTTACCGCCATAAAGACATTGCGGAGTACCGTGATCTAGATGAAGAAGATGCTAAAGAAATTGAAGCATCCAAACACGGTCTTAGTTACATATCGCTTGACGGAAATATCGGTTGTATGGTTAATGGTGCGGGGCTTGCAATGGCAACGATGGACATCATTAAACACTATATGGGAGACCCGGCTAACTTCCTTGACGTTGGGGGCGGAGCTACAGAGGAAAAAGTTAAAGAGGCTTTCAAAATCATCCTATCTGATCAAAAAGTAAAAGGTATCTTTGTAAATATCTTCGGAGGAATTATGAAGTGTGACATCATCGCGACAGGTGTCGTAGCTGCTGCAAAAGAGCTAGGCTTGGATGTCCCTCTTGTTGTCCGTCTTGAAGGAACGAATGTGGATCTTGGGAAAAAGATTTTGAAAGAGTCTGGTTTAAATATTACGGCTGCTGAATCAATGGCAGATGGAGCACAAAAAATAGTATCACTTGTAGGATAATAGGCAGGGGGGAACATAATGAGCGTTTATATTAATAAAGATACGAAAGTGATCGTTCAGGGAATCACTGGCTCAACAGCATTATTTCATACAAAACAGATGTTGGAATACGGCACGAAGATCGTGGGTGGAGTAACTCCGGGTAAAGGTGGAACAGAAGCGGAAGGGGTACCTGTATTTAATACAGTTTCCGAAGCTGTCACTGAAACCGGAGCAAATGCATCTGTTATCTACGTACCTGCTCCATTTGCAGCGGATGCCATTCTTGAAGCGGTTGATGCAGAACTTGATCTTGTAATTTGTATCACGGAGCACATTCCTGTCCTTGACATGGTTAAGGTGAAGCGATATATGCAAGGCAAAAAAACTCGTTTAATTGGACCAAACTGTCCGGGTGTTATTAGTCCGGAAGAGTGTAAGATTGGTATTATGCCAGGGTATATCCATAAAAAAGGTCATGTAGGCGTGGTTTCTCGTTCTGGAACTTTGACGTATGAAGCCGTTCACCAATTATCACAAGCAGGCATCGGACAATCATCCGCTGTCGGTATCGGTGGGGATCCTGTTAACGGAACTGATTTTATTGATGTACTTAAGGCATTTAATGAAGATCCAGAAACTCATGCGGTGATCATGATTGGGGAAATCGGTGGCACAGCAGAAGAAGAAGCAGCAATCTGGGTGAAAGAAAATATGACGAAGCCAGTTGTCGGGTTTATTGGTGGCCGCACGGCTCCAGCGGGTAAACGTATGGGACATGCTGGTGCTATTATTTCAGGCGGTAAGGGAACAGCTGATGAGAAAATCCGCGTTATGAATGAATGCGGTATTAAAGTAGCCGAGACTCCATCCGTTATGGGCGAAACTTTGATTTCTGTCCTTAAAGAAAAAGACATGTATGAACCTTGCAAAACACACTAATCTAAGATGGGCCGACCTGTTTTTTGGGTCGGTCTTTATTTCACTTCAATCTCCCCGAAACACATCTTAACAACCGCAATTAATCTTCTTTTAAAAATTTCCGATTAGGGGTGCTTCTAATTGAACAGGAAAGAAAAATTAATCCACCTCCATCATTGCCGTGGAGCAGGATGGAAAACGATCCAAACAATTCTGGCCTATAATCCATCCCTTTCTTCTCTTTTCACAACCACGTACACCGAATGGGCTGAAATCCTTCCTATACCTTCAAATAAATTAAATCTCTTTCTGAAAGATTTACATTCTCTTAATACGATTAAAAAGGTAAAGCAATACGAATTTAACCAAATTAAATGTCTAACTATGTTTGATGAAGATTACCCGTTTTTGCTGAAGCAGATATTTGATCCCCCGTGGGTGCTTTATTTTAAAGGCGATAAACAGCTTCTAGAGAAGAAGAGTACTCTAGGTGTCGTTGGAACACGTAAGCCAACCTGGTATGGACTGGAGGCCTTAAAAACGATTTTACCGCCACTTGTGCAGAAAAACTTTGTCATCATCAGTGGAGTGGCAGCTGGAATCGATGCGGCTGCACACAAAGTCGCATTGGATAAAGGTGGAAATACGATTGGAGTTTTGGGCGGGGGACTTTTGCAAATTTATCCAAAATCTAATATCCCGCTTGCAAGAGAAATAAGCAATAAAGGGTTATTGCTTTCTGAGACTCCACCGGCGATGAGGGCGGAACCTTGGATGTTTCCGCTGCGCAATCGTATTATTAGTGGATTATCCAAGGGAGTATTTGTGGTAGAAGCTAAAGAAAAGAGCGGTTCCCTAATAACTGCACAGGCAGCTCTTGATCATGGCAGAGAGGTATTTGCACTTCCAGGTAACGTATTAAGCCCAGAATCATTAGGGGCCAATCAATTAATTCAAGATGGAGCCAAACTTGTTTTGAGTTCGTTACAGATTGAGGAAGAATTTTGAACAATATAATATAGAAGATATACGGAAAAATTGAAGGGGAAATAGCAAAAAAGATGCTTTTTTAGATGAATAGGTTGAAATTTTAGTCAAAAAGGTTGAAAATATTGTAAAACTGTTATAAGTTTTGCAAATGACACCTCTTGTTAAAATACCTAAAATTAAATAAATCAGCATGCTTTGAAAAATAAAGAGGTGTTGACAAATGAAATTTGAATGATTAATAATAGTGAAGATTTATATTACCTCTTTGAGGAGGATTTATTGGATGTCAGAATATTTAGTGATTGTGGAATCGCCCGCAAAGGCGAAAACAATTGAACGTTACTTAGGAAAAAAATATAAAGTAAAGGCTTCCATGGGGCATGTACGCGATTTGCCTAAAAGCCAAATGGGTGTCGATGTTGAAAATGAATATGAGCCTAAATATATAACTATCCGCGGCAAAGGCCCGGTTCTAAAAGAATTGAAAACAGCTGCAAAAAAAGCAAAAAAAATCTATCTCGCAGCTGACCCCGACAGAGAAGGTGAAGCGATTGCCTGGCATTTAGCTCACAGTCTCGATGTCGACATTAATTCAGATTGCCGTGTGGTATTCAATGAGATTACGAAGGAAGCGATCAAAGAATCATTTAAATCACCAAGACCCATTAATATGAAGTTGGTTGATGCACAGCAGGCAAGGAGAATATTGGATCGTTTGGTCGGATACAATATCAGCCCGCTTTTGTGGAAAAAAGTGAAAAAAGGCTTAAGTGCAGGACGAGTTCAATCGGTTGCTGTTCGGATGATTATTGACCGAGAGAAAGAAATCAAAGACTTTGTACCGGAAGAGTATTGGACAATCAGGGCAGATTTTGTTAAAGGAAATGAACAGTTTGAAGGTTCCTTTTTCAGCCTTGGTGGTGAACGGAAAGAATTAAACACGGAAGAAGATGTCAAGAAAGTACTTGCTTCTTTAAGCGGCGGCGAATTCACCATTGGTACCGTGACGAAAAAGGAAAGAAAGCGTAATCCAGCTGCACCTTTTACGACTTCTTCCTTGCAACAAGAAGCCGCGCGGAAATTAAATTTCCGTGCCAAGAAAACCATGATGCTTGCTCAGCAGCTTTATGAAGGAATTGAGCTCGGAAAAGAAGGTACAGTCGGGCTAATCACTTATATGAGAACGGATTCGACCCGGATTTCGGATATTGCCAAGCAGGAAGCCCATAGCTTTATTCAAAACAGTTATGGTGATGATTATGTTCAGGTTGAACAGCGCAAGGAGAAAAAACAGACAAATGCTCAGGACGCGCATGAAGCGGTTAGACCGACAAGCACATTACGTGAACCAAGTTTAGTGAAGGAGTTTTTATCTAGAGATCAATTCCGTTTATATAAATTAATTTGGGAACGCTTTGTTTCAAGTCAAATGTCTTCGGCTGTAATGGATACAATGAGCATTGACCTTCACAACGGTGATGTCATTTTCCGGGCAAATGGTTCTAAAATTAAATTTCCAGGTTTCATGAAGGTATATGTTGAAGGTTCGGATGACTCAGTGGAAGAAAAGGAAAATGCCCTTCCAGATGTAAAAAAAGGAGATCAATTCTTTTCAAAAGATGTCGAACCGAAGCAGCATTTCACACAGCCACCGCCACGCTATACAGAGGCGCGTCTTGTCAAAACACTAGAGGAACTAGGCATAGGCCGGCCGTCTACATATGCTCCTACATTGGATACGATTCAAAAACGTGGCTATGTTACGCTTGATAATAAGCGATTTATCCCGACTGAGCTTGGTGAAATTGTCCTTGAATTGATACGTGAATTCTTTCCGGATATTCTAGATGCAGAATTCACTGCCAAGATGGAACAGGAATTTGATAGTGTCGAAGAAGGAAGCGTTGAATGGATTAAGGTCATTGATGAGTTTTACAAAGATTTCGCTATTCATTTGGCTAAAGCGGAAGTCGAAATGGAGAAAATTGAAATCAAGGATGAGCCTGCAGGGGAAGATTGCGTAGAATGCGGACATGAAATGGTCTTTAAAATGGGTCGATATGGAAAGTTTATGGCTTGCAGTAATTTCCCGGATTGCCGTAATACAAAACCAATCGTTAAAGAAATCGGAGTGAAATGTCCGAAATGTAAAGAAGGCAACATCATTGAGCGAAAAAGTAAAAAACGCCGACTGTTCTACGGTTGTGATACTTATCCAGGATGTGACTTCATTTCATGGGACAAACCTCTACCTCGTAGTTGTCCAAAATGTGAAGGTACGCTAGTTGAGAAAAAACTCAAAAAAGGCGTGCAGGTACAGTGTATGGATTGTGATTTCAAAGAAACACCTCAAGCTTAGAAAAGGTGGACTAATTACTCCCATATTTCTAGGTTCAATTGAGAAACTCAGAATAAAATGTGGACTCGGCATCTGCCGAGTTTCTTTATGTTCATGGATGTGTGCTATCATCATAATAAGAGGATTTTATTTCCAAGAAGAAATTGGATAAAGCCTGAAACTTTTTTATTTGGGTCATGTAATGTAAAATTCAGTGGACAAGTGTATTAACTTAAAGATATAATTCCTCTTTGTGTCCGTTATCCATCTTAGGAAACTTGGGTTGTAGGAAGAATGCAGGATTGATGGCATAGGGTTTATAATTGTTGTCAGCAGGAACGAGTATTTTATGGGTAAAATACATACATATCGTTAAAAATGAAGTCTTTTATAAAAGCAATTTTAATGATAAATGATCCTGTCTTATCATATCTATACATGGAGGTTCGAAAAATGAAAGAAGCAAAAGTAAGTGTAATCGGCGCTGGGCTTGCAGGAAGTGAAGCGGCGTGGCAATTAGCTAAAAGAGGAATTAAAGTAGATTTATACGAAATGCGTCCTGTAAAACAAACACCAGCACATCATACCGACAAATTCGCTGAACTTGTTTGTTCCAATTCACTTCGGGCAAATACCTTAACAAATGCTGTAGGTGTTTTAAAAGAAGAAATGCGGATTTTGGATTCTGTTATCATATCTGCAGCAGACGCCTGTGCTGTTCCTGCCGGAGGTGCACTTGCTGTCGATCGTCATGAATTTGCCAGTCTTGTTACGGAAAAGGTGAAAAATCATCCAAATGTTACTGTCATTAATGAAGAAGTGACAGAAATTCCTGAAGGTCCTACTGTCATTGCCACTGGTCCGCTTACAAGTCAGTCTCTATCTGACAGCTTAAAGCAGATTATGGATGAAGAATACTTATATTTCTATGATGCTGCTGCTCCAATTCTTGAAAAAGAAAGCATCAATATGGATAAGGTTTATTTAAAATCCCGTTATGATAAAGGGGAAGCAGCCTATTTGAATTGTCCGATGACGGAAGAAGAGTTTGATCGTTTCTATGAAGCATTGATTTCTGCTGAAACTGTTCCTCTTAAAGAATTTGAAAAAGAAATCTTTTTCGAAGGGTGTATGCCAATTGAAGTGATGGCATCACGTGGGAAGAAAACGATGTTATTCGGACCATTGAAGCCAGTTGGTTTAGAAGATCCGAAAACAGGAAAACGACCATTTGCTGTAGTCCAATTGCGACAGGATGATGCAGCTGGTACTCTTTACAACATTGTTGGTTTTCAGACACATTTAAAATGGGGACCGCAAAAAGAAGTACTGCAGCTTATACCAGGATTGGAAAATGCTGAAATTGTTCGTTATGGAGTAATGCACCGCAACACTTTCATTAACTCTCCTAACGTTCTAAAACCTACGTACCAGTTCAAAAATCGCGATGACTTATTCTTTGCCGGTCAGATGACGGGTGTCGAGGGATATGTAGAGTCAGCTGCATCAGGATTAGTTGCGGGTATCAATGCCGCGAGAATCATCCAAGGGTTGGAGCCTGCCATTTTCCCTGCCGAAACGACAATGGGTAGTATGGCAAGGTACATTACATCGACAAATGGGAAGAGCTTTCAGCCGATGAATGCCAACTTTGGCCTGCTTCCAGACCTTGAAGTAAGAATCAAAGCGAAGAAAGATCGGAATGAAATGCATGCTAAACGCGCTTTAGACACAATTCAGAACTTTGTGAAAACTTTGTAAAATATTTGCCTGCTGTTTTAAAGTATGATACTATTTATTAGCCTTTGCGAGGTGTTTCCATGATTAATCAAAATAAGGCATTATCATCCTTCATTGAATATTTACAAATAGAAAAAAACAGTTCACATTACACCATTGAAAATTACAAACGGGATATTCACGAATTTTTTTTGTTCCTGAATGAACAAGGGATTACCGATGTCACGTCTGTCGAATACTTTGATGTCCGGTTGTTTTTAACGAATTTATATGAGAAAAAACTTTCTAAGCGAACTGTGGCAAGAAAAACATCTTGCCTGCGGAGCTTTTATAAATTTTTATTACGTGAAGGTGATGTGAAGGATAATCCTTTTTCTCTTGCTTCTTTACCTAAAAAGGATCAAAAGCTGCCACGTTTTCTTTATGAGGAAGAAATGAATCAGTTATTTTCTTCTTTAAAGAAAGATTCACCGATAGGAATAAGGAACACTGCACTATTGGAATTACTGTATGCTACGGGCATTAGGGTTAGTGAGTGCTGTGAAGTTAAACTGCAGGATATCGACTTGTCTCTAGGTACAGTACTCGTCCATGGAAAAGGGAAGAAAGATCGCTACGTTCCAGTTGGAAGATATGCTCAGGAAGCGATAGATTTTTACATACGTACAGCTAGGATGGAAATGACTTCGTCTGACGCTAAGGCGCATGCTTATTTATTTGTTAATTCTCGTGGAGACCCTCTGACAGCTAGGGGAGTTCGCTATATTTTAAATGAATTGATTAAAAAGTCAGCCGCAGAGGGAAGTCTTCACCCCCATATGCTAAGGCATTCCTTTGCTACACACCTATTAAATAATGGGGCGGACATACGTACAGTACAGGAATTGCTTGGTCATTCAAAAATTTCATCAACGCAAGTGTATACGCATGTTACAAAAGACCAATTAAAAAAAGTCTACAATGCATCACATCCGCGAGCTTAAATGTTGAAAGGGGACTCTTTATGACAACAATATTTGCAGTACATCATAAAGGTGAATGTGCCATGTCCGGTGATGGGCAGGTTACTTTAGGAAATTCAGTAGTGATGAAGCATACGGCAAGGAAAGTAAGGAAGATCTTTAATGGTAATGTCCTTGCAGGTTTTGCAGGTTCGGTTGCAGATGCATTCACTTTATTTGAGATGTTCGAAGCTAAGCTGGAAGAGTATAATGGCAATCTTCAACGTGCTGCCGTCGAAATGGCGAAGCAATGGCGAAGTGACAATGTACTGAGAAAGCTGGAAGCGATGTTAATTGTCATGGATAAAAATGATCTGCTTCTCGTTTCTGGTACCGGAGAAGTAATTGAACCGGATGACGGGATTCTTGCAATAGGATCAGGAGGAAATTATGCACTGGCAGCCGGCAGGGCATTAAAGCGTTTTTCTAGTGAGTATTTATCAGCCAAGGAAATCGCCCAATCATCTTTACAAATTGCAGCGGAAATTTGTGTGTTTACGAATACGAATATAATCGTGGAAGAGTTGTAAGGAGGAGCGCATAATGTCAAAAAAAGCTAATTTAACACCGAGGCAAATCGTTGAAAAACTGGATCAGTATATCGTGGGACAGCGGGAGGCAAAACGGGCAGTGGCAGTGGCTCTCCGGAATAGATACCGCCGTTCCCTTCTATCGGATCAACTTCGTGATGAAGTCGTTCCGAAAAACATATTAATGATTGGACCGACCGGCGTTGGGAAAACAGAAATTGCTCGGAGAATGGCTAAATTGGTTGGTGCTCCTTTTGTGAAAGTTGAAGCAACGAAATTTACCGAAGTTGGATATGTCGGGCGGGATGTAGAATCCATGGTGCGTGATTTGGTAGAGACATCTGTCCGCCTCGTGAAGGAAGAAAAGATGGCCAGCGTAAAAGAACGGGCAGAGGAAAATGCGAATCGCCGGTTAATAGAATTATTAGTGCCATCAACAAAAAAACAGAGCAATTTTAAGAATCCACTTGAAGTTTTTTTTGGAGGCAGTAACAATCAAGATGAGCAGGATCCGGATGAAAATTCCGAAGATTTAAATCTGCAGCAAAAAAGAAACATTGTAGCTGATAAACTGGCTAAAGGTGAGTTAGAGAATGAAATGATCACGGTTGAAGTGGAAGAACAGGCCGCTTCAATGTTTGATATGCTCCAAGGTTCGGGAATGGAACAAATGGGGATGAATATGCAAGACGCGCTAGGAAGCTTGATGCCAAAGAAAAGTAAGAAGCGCAAATTGAAGGTCAGTGAAGCGAGAATTGTTTTAACGAATGAAGAAGCGGCAAAATTGATTGATATGGATGAAGTTACTTCGGATGCTGTGTACGGTGCTGAGCAGAACGGGATTATCTTCATCGATGAAATCGATAAAATCGCCAGTAAGCAATCTGGGGGTTCATCAGCGGATGTGTCGAGAGAAGGGGTTCAAAGGGATATTCTACCAATTGTTGAGGGTTCAACAGTTGTGACTAAATATGGTTCGGTTAAAACGGATCATGTGCTGTTCATTGCGGCCGGAGCCTTCCATATGGCTAAACCATCCGATCTTATTCCTGAATTACAGGGAAGGTTCCCGATCCGTGTAGAATTGAACAAATTAACTGTAGACGACTTTGTCCGGATTCTTCATGAACCAGATAATGCTTTGTTAAAACAATATGTAGCTTTGTTAGAAACTGAAGGTATAGAAATTGAATTTTCTGACGATGCTGTTCGTAAGATAGCTGAAGTGGCCTTCGAGGTAAACCAGAACACAGACAATATTGGTGCAAGACGACTTCATACTATTTTAGAACGGCTTCTTGAAGACTTGTCGTTTGAAGCTCCAGAAATCACGATGGAGAAGATTACAATCACTCCTCAGTATGTCGAAGAAAAACTGGGATCAATCGCCCGAAATAAAGATTTAAGCCAGTTTATCCTTTAAGAATGAAACAAATGGCAATATGTTTGCCCATGCAATGAACATAAAATTACGGAAATACAACTTCATAGTCTATTGTGAACCATGGTATTTTTAGGAGGAACAAATCAAATGAACTTATTAGCAAAAACAAGAAAAATTAATGCAATGCTCCAAAAAGCAGCAGGAAAAGCAGTTAACTTCAAAGAAATGGCAGAAAGCTTAAGTGAAGTTATCGAAGCAAATGTGTTCGTCGTCAGTCGACGTGGAAAATTACTCGGCATAGCAGTAAGTCAGCAAATCGAGAATGAACGTATGTACAAAATGTTAGAAGATAAGCAATTCCCTGAAGTGTATACTAAAAACTTATTTAATATTCCAGAAACATCTTCTAACCTGGATATCGAAAGTGAGTACACTGCTTTCCCAGTAGAAAACAAAGAGCTTTTTGCAACTGGATTAACAACGATCGTACCGATTATGGGTGGAGGAGAACGTTTAGGAACATTGGTTCTTGCTCGTTTACAAGAGAAATTCCACGATGACGACTTAATCTTAGCTGAATATGGTGCAACGGTAGTCGGTATGGAAATCCTTCGTGAAAAATCCGAAGAAATCGAGGAAGAAGCACGTAGTAAAGCGGTCGTTCAAATGGCCATTTCCTCATTATCATATAGCGAATTAGAAGCTATTGAACATATTTTTGAAGAGCTTAAAGGTAATGAAGGTCTACTTGTAGCATCGAAAATTGCAGACCGTGTTGGTATCACTCGTTCGGTAATCGTAAATGCGTTGAGAAAGTTAGAAAGTGCAGGGGTTATCGAATCACGTTCACTTGGTATGAAAGGTACGTATATCAAAGTATTGAATGATAAATTCCTTCTTGAACTAGAAAAACTGAAAAATAACTAACAAAGAAAAAGGCAGTCCTTAAAAAAAGGGCTGCCTTTTTTGTGTGTAATTTGAACGACAAGCTAGCAAGAACTTCAAAGCTAATCGGTATGAAAAATGCGTTATGCAAGAAAAAAAGGCAATTCGAATTGAGAATTTAAATTTGAAATGTGAGTATTTAGATATTATTCTGATGTCACTGGAAATATAGTGAAATTCTTCAAAATAAGAGTAATTATATTACTATAACTATAGTGATAATGTAAAAAATAACTTGTAATGAATTCCCTCCCTTCTTAATCAAAGTGTTACAAAATATCTGTTGATATTAGTAGCGGTTTTAAGAGTCCTAATTATGAAATAAGATGCTGAATTTGTCGAATATAAATTCACTTTAAAAATTTTCATTTTTTTTAAAAAAATATTAATATAGAATTTTAAAGAAACCGTTATAAAATAAGGCTAAAAAAACAATATTGTATAAAATCACTTATGAAAAAATATTGTAAATTAGTTCTAAAGTATCAGGTATATAGATTCTTTTTTCGGTATGATAAATAAGGAACTAGAGATAAATTTTGACTAAAATGTCGAAAAAGTATGTAAAATGTAATAAATCGTAATAATTGAACTGGAATAATACTAAAAAAAGCAGTAAATTTGAGCAAATTGTGACATTTTTCGACAATAATAGGTCTAAAGTCTTAAAAATGTTTGTGGACATAGTTATAATGTTTCTTTAGAATTAAACCATGAATACGTTGGGTTAATTTATTTCTTAAGTTATTATCTGTTTAAAATGGAAAGAGGTGAGCGATAATATGGAATTATTTTCAAATACTTTTCAATCACTTGAAAACGCTCTGAATTATTCTAATACAAAACAAAAGATTATTTCACAGAATATTGCGAATTCAGATACACCGAATTATAAAGCTAAAGATATCTCCAAAAAACAGTCGTTTCAAGCAGAGTTAGAATCTTCCATCCAATCATACCGTACCGATGAAAGACACCTAAGTTTTAAATCAGAGGGCGGTGAATCCTCTTCAATCGTGACGCAGAGGAATGTGCAATACAACAATAATGGAAATAGCGTGGACATTGATAAAGAAATGACTGACCTTGCTGCAAACCAAATTTATTTTAATGCAGTATCCGATCGACTTTCAGGTAAATTCAAATCATTGGAAACTGTAATTAGGGGAGGTAAGTAATGGGGATTTTCCAAAGTATAAATACGACTGGCTCAAGCCTAACTAGTCAAAGGTTAAGGATGGATGTGATTTCTTCCAATATGGCGAATGCAGATACGACCAGAGCGGAATATGATGCAGAAACAAAGGAGTGGAAACCATACTCGAGAAAAGCAGTTGTGCTACAAAGTAAGGAAGGTAGTTTTTCAAGCTTTTTAAACGCAGCCACTGGGAAAAACAGCGGGATTGGAAACGGTGTAAAGGTTACGGAAATAGTAAAAGATGAAACGCCTTTTGAGTTGGATTATAATCCAGAACACCCCGATGCCAATGATGATGGATATGTGGAAATGCCAAACGTCGATCCGCTTAGGGAGATGGTCGACTTAATGAGTGTCACACGATCATACGAAGCAAATGTGACAGTTTTGAATGCATCAAAGGGAATGATGATGAAAGCATTGGAAATCGGCAAATAAACTTGAATGGGGAGTGGAGATATGGAGGGGATTTCTCTTTCGGCAGGGAGCAATACATTTAATGTATTGAAAAATGACCAGAGTAATACAAATACACCATACGAAGCACATCGGAATTTTGCGTCCGTATTAAAAGAATCGTTGAATAAAGTTAATGAAACTCAAGTTGCATCAGACAATCTGACAACTAAACTGGTTAACGGTGAAGATGTTGAGCTTCATTCAGTGATGATTGCTTCACAAAAAGCCAGTGTTACAATGCAGGCTACACTAGAGGTCCGGAATAAGGTGGTTGAAGCCTATCAGGAAATGATGAGAATGAGTATATAGCATTCATTTTTTAAACCTCATTATATAAAGAAAAATGGCCAGGGGGAAAAAGATTCCCCCTTTCATAAATTCATAGACTGACCGGGGGATTTAAATGAATGATGTACTAGTGAATTTGAAAAATAAAATAACTGCTTTCTGGACTAGTCGCAGTAAAAAACAAAAAGTCCTCATGATTAGTGCAACCGCATTGATTATCATCGTCATTATGGTTGTCTCGGTTTTTGCCTCCCGTACAACACTGGTACCCTTATATTCTAATTTAACGCCATCAGAAACGGGAAGTATTAAAGAGAATTTAGATAGTCAAGGAATTAAGAACGAAATTTCAGACAACGGTAAAACGATTAAAGTTCCTGAAGAAAAGTTGGATACACTTAAAGTGGAGCTTGCAGCTGAAGGGATCCCGGACTCAGGAAGCATCGACTATTCATTTTTTAGTCAGAGCGCTGGTATCGGAATGACCGAAAATGAATTCAATGTTATTAAATTGGATTCGATGCAGACGGAACTAGCCAATTTAATAAAGAAGATTGACGGGGTTGAAGATGCGAGTGTGATGATTACACTTCCGGATAAAGGGGTTTTTGTAAGTGATACAGCAGGTGAAGCGTCAGCATCAATTGTTTTGAATACGAAATCCGGCTATAAATTTGAAGAAAATCAAATTAATTCACTTTATCATCTTGTATCAAAAAGTGTTCCGAACCTGCCTACAGATAATATCGTCATTATGAACCAAGATTTTGAGTATTATGACCTTGAAAATCAAAATTCTAATTTCGCGTCTGCTTTTGTTACTCAAAACGAAATAAAAAAAGAAATTGAACGCGATATTCAAAGACAAGTACAAAATATGCTAGGAACAATAATGGGCAGAGATAAAGTTGTCGTTTCTGTCACAACAGACATTGATTTCACTCAGGAAAACAGGGAAGAGAATATAGTTGAACCGGTGGATGAAGAAAATATGGCAGGAATTGAGATTTCTGCGCAAAGAATCAATGAATCGTATAGTGGGGATGCAGCTGGGGCTGGTGGCATTCCGCAAAGTGAGGACTCCTCTGATTCATTAGGATCTAGTTATAAAGAGGGAACAAACGGATCCGGTGATTATGAAAAAGTTGATGAAACAATAAATAGTGAAGTGAACCGAATAAAGAAAGAAATAGTGGAAAGTCCATACAAAGTAAAGGATTTAGGTATCCAGGTAATGGTCGAGCCTCCTACGGCAGATGATCCAAACTCCTTATCTCAGCAGAGTGTAGATGATATTACACGAATCCTTAGCACAATAATCCGTACGACAATTGAGAAAAAAGCTGAAGGGGAAGAACTTACAGACGATGAGCTAAATAAGAAGATAGCGATTTCCGTTCAACCTTTTAACGGAAAAATGACAATTCCAGAAGATGGAACGAGAACTTCAGTGCCCATTTGGGTTTACATTGTAGGTGGAATATTATTATTAGTCATTATCATTCTATTATTCTTATTTTTCCGGTCAAGAAGGCGATTAGAAATGGAAGAGGAATACGTGGAGGAAGAGGAAGAAGAAGTCGTATTCGAGGTTCCAGATTTAAATACAGAGAAGGAAACAGAGGCATCGTTAAAAAGAAAACAACTTGAGAAACTGGCAAAAGAAAAGCCGGATGAATTTGCAAAATTATTAAGAAGTTGGATAGCAGAAGATTAGACTAGGAGGCTATGCAAGTGACAGAAAGAAAAAAAAAGGACGGATTGACTGGCAAACAGAAAGCTGCCATCCTCCTTATTTCCTTAGGCCCGGATGTTTCTGCATCCGTATATAAGCATCTTTCTGAAGAGGAAATTGAGAGATTGACTCTTGAAATTTCGGGAGTTAGAAAAGTAGATTCGCAGGACAAAGAAGAAATTTTAGAGGAATTTCATAATATAGCTTTAGCACAGGATTACATATCACAGGGTGGGATTGGATACGCGAAGCAGGTTCTTGAAAAGGCGTTAGGGACTGATCAGGCGGCGGCAATCATAAACCGCTTAACATCTTCCTTACAAGTTCGTCCATTCGACTTTGCAAGGAAGGCAGATCCTGGACAGATATTGAATTTTATCCAAAATGAGCATCCGCAGACGATTGCCTTAATTTTATCTTATCTTGATCCAACACAGGCAGGCCATATTTTGTCTGAACTTCCCCAAGAGGTGCAGGCCGATATTGCAAGAAGAATCGCTTTAATGGATAGCACTTCGCCGGAAATCATTAATGAAGTAGAGCAGATATTAGAAAGAAAACTATCTGCAACTGTTACCCAGGATTATACCCAGACTGGCGGAGTCGAAGCGGTTGTTGATGTATTGAACGGAGTTGATCGCTCAACAGAAAGAACTATCTTAGATGCACTTGAAACCCAAGATCCAGAACTTGCAGAAGAAATCAAGAAACGGATGTTTGTCTTTGAAGATATCGTGACTCTTGATGGAAGAGCCATTCAGCGTGTTGTACGGGAATCTGAAAATGAAGATCTCAAACTTTCCCTTAAAGTGGCAAGCGATGAAGTGAAGGAAATCGTTTTCCGTAACATGTCGAAACGAATGGTCGAAACGTTCCAGGAAGAAATGGAATATATGGGTCCTGTACGTTTGCGGGATGTAGAAGAAGCACAATCCAGAATTGTTGCTGTTGTTCGCCGCCTTGAAGAAACGGGTGAGATTGTAATCGCCCGCGGCGGAGGGGATGATATCATTGTCTAGAATTATTAAGTCCCACCAAGCAAATCAGGAGAAAAGCAATAAGATAACGATAAAAATTCGCTGTTTGGACTCACTTGAAACAGAAAGCGAGGATGAAGGGCAAATCGTTCATTATTTTCAATCAGATGAATTTCTAAACCAAGCCAAGCAGGAGGCAGAATCTCTATTAATAGAAGCAAAACAAAAAGCCAAAGCGGTTGCTGATGAAGTCCAGCAAGCCCGCGAACATTGGGAGAAGCAAGAAAAAATAATGTATATCGAACAGGCTCAAAAAGAAGGGTATCAGCAGGGAATCGAAGATGGAATCCAAAAGGGCTATAACGAGGTTGCAGGGGAGATCGCTTTTGCAAAGAAAGTGGTAGAGTCCTCTAAAAAAGATTATAAGCAACATATCGAATCATCTGAATCAGTTATTTTGGATCTTGCAATGAAAGTGGCGGGGAAAGTTATTGGCCGTCAGCTTGAAAATGATGAAGAGTCTTTTTTATCCATCGTAAAGAAAGCCATTAAAGAAGCGAGGGATTATCGGGAAGTGCAGCTGCATATTCATCCGATTCAATACCAATCGATTCTTACTCATAAGGAAGAGTTGATTTCAATCTTTCCAAAAGAAACAGAATTGTATATTTATCCGGATGATGATCTAAATGAAAGTAGTTGTATCATCGAGTCGGAGAATGGAAGAATAGATGCCAGCGTTGATAGTCAGCTACAGGAAATTAAAATGAAACTAACTGAGTTGCTGGAAGGTGAGTAAAGATGAAAGCGAAGGATCTCTTACCCTTAGTTGATGAAGTCGATCCATTTAAACACTATGGACGAGTCAAACGTGTCGTAGGGTTAATGATAGAATCCCAAGGCCCTGAAAGCTCTGTAGGCGACGTTTGTTATATCTATACAGGTATACAAAAAAAGAAAAAGAAAATATTAGCGGAAGTTGTCGGTTTTCGTGATGAAATGGTCATTTTAATGCCGTTTACAGCGGTAAGTGATATTGGACCAGGATGTATTGTTGAAGGAAGCGGACGAAGCCTTGAGATAAAGGTAGGCAGTGGATTAATAGGTAAGGTTGTCGATCCTTTAGGACATCCAATCGACGATTCGCTGCTTCCAAAAGGACTTGCTACGGTTCCGGTGGATCAAGATCCACCCAGCCCTATGGAAAGGCCTCCGATTGATGAACCGATTGATGTAGGTGTACGTGTGATTGATAGTTTATTAACAGTAGGGAAAGGCCAACGTGTTGGCATCTTTGCTGGGAGCGGTGTTGGAAAAAGTACTTTGCTTGGCATGGTAGCACGGAATACCACGGCTGACTTAAACGTGATTGGCCTTGTTGGTGAACGTGGTCGGGAAGTCCGTGAATTCATTGAGAAAGATCTTGGTCCGGAAGGATTAGCAAGATCAATTGTTGTTGTAGCGACATCTGATCAGCCAGCGTTGATGAGAATTAAAGGTGCTTTGACGGCTACTGCCATTGCAGAATATTTTCGTGACAAAGGATTGAACGTGATGTTAATGATGGACTCCGTCACAAGGGTTGCGATGGCCCAAAGGGAAATCGGACTTGCTGTCGGAGAGCCACCCACCACAAAAGGCTATACGCCATCCGTTTTCGCTATCCTTCCAAGACTACTAGAAAGAACAGGCACAAATCAGTTAGGATCCATTACAGCTTTTTATACGGTTCTTGTCGACGGTGATGATATGAATGAACCAATCGCCGATGCAGTCAGGGGAATATTGGACGGTCATTTCATCTTAGACAGAAACTTAGCCAATAAAGGACAGTTTCCGGCTCTCAATGTTCTAAAGAGTATAAGTCGTGTCATGAATAATATTGTTGAGGAAAGGCATAAAAAGTCAGCAGAAAACTTACGGGCAAGTTTATCAACCTATATTGAGTCTGAAGATTTGATTAATATAGGTGCCTATAAAAAGGGTTCTTCAAAGGAAATTGATAACTCCATTAATCGATATCCGGAAATCATTTCATTTTTAAAGCAAGGCACTCATGAAAAAGCACCCAAAGATAAGAGTATTATCAACCTCGTAAAATTGATGGAGAAAGGTGATTAGCAATGATTTATCAATATAAATTTGAGAAGATCCTAACCATCAAGGAAAAAGAAAAAAGGGACGCACTTTCTAAATATAATGCTGCTCTAAAAACTTTTGAAAAAGTAGCCGAAAAATTGTATAAGCTCTTAAAGAAAAAAGAAGACCTTCTGGAATTCCAGCAGGAAAAGCTCCGAAATGGATTATCCGTTCAGGAAATTCGCCATCATCAGTTATTTATGGACAATATGGAAAAGCTCTTAAGCCATTGTCAACAGGAAGTCATTGAAGCCCGTTACAAAATGAATGTCCTGCAGGAAGTATTATTGGTAAGAAATATTGAAGTCAAAAAGTACGAGAAAATGAAAGAAAATGAGTTTCTTAAATTCCTGGATGTCATAAAGGAAGCTGAGAATAAACAAATGGATGAAATATCTATCCGGCAATTCTTTAGCAAAGGGCGTTAGGTGATAGAATGCGTAAAAAAGTTGAATCTACTGGATTAGATGAATTAAAAGAAAATAAAATAAGCAAATTTCAATGGTTTCTTGTAATCTTCATCCCTCTAATCTTTGCGGTAACTGTAGCCATGGTAGTTTTCTCAGTTGCGGGGGTTAATGTAGTGGAAAAGGCTAAGGAGATGTCCGCTAAAATCCCCTTCGCCGAACTTATTCAAAAGGATGAGGTAAAAGAAAACTCAGCCAAAGACACTGAGAAAGTTTCAAGAAAACTGGCGAAGTTAGAAACCGAAATAGAAAACAAAGAAAAAGAGATAGAGAAGCTGGAAGGAATAATTGATACACGAGACAAGGCCGTTGAAAAGGCTGAAGCAGAAAAACAGCAGCTTCAGTCTGAAGTGAAACAGCTTAGAGAAAGTCAGGATGGGAGTAAAAAGGCTTTCAAAGATATAATACGCACTTATGAAACCATGGCACCAAAGAAGTCAGCTCCTATCATTACAGAAATGAGTGATGAAGATGCTGTTAAGATCTTGGCAAGTATGAAAGCTGATACTTTAGCGAAGGTATTAGAGCAAATGACAACAGCAGATGCTGCCAGGTTAACGAAGAGACTATCGGAGCAAAGTTCTTAAGGGGAAGCTTTAAAGGAGGTGAATAATATATGAATTTGGCCATTAATTCTTTATTCCCCTTGGCAGCAGTAAGTCAAACTGTTCAATTAAAGCAAAACCAGGGGATGAAATTGGGGTTTGGTTCAGTCCTTCAATCCGCCGTAGGGGTAGATTCAGGCAGTCCATTAGATACTGAATCCTTTCGTCTTTCCAATGAGGGGTTGTCAACTCTAAAGGATTTACTAGATATTTTGAAACTTAACAGTCTAAGTGACCTTGAGGAAGAAAGTGTTGCTGAAGATCCTTTAGTAAACAATCAAGGGGATGTTAGAACCCTCCTATTCCAGTTACTAAAAAGGCTTAGCGGTAATAATGAAGAGACTCTTACAGAATTCTTTACGACTATAGAGGAAATCAATTTAGATCAAGAACCGGAAGACTTGAGGTTGGATTCACAAAGCCTGTTATCAGCCAATGTCATGGAACTATATACAATCCTAAAACAGGTTGCTTCGTTGAGTGAAGAAGAGTGGAAACAGCTCCCGTTAGAGGGGACAGCGAATCTATTAAAGTTGGTAAAACTTCACGATCTTTTATCAGAGAATAAAGATATGACACAAGATGAAGCAACCATCCATAAGCAAATGAAAAATCTGCTTGAAGAGATATCAGGAAAACTGGAAAAATGGCTGCCTAATCAGCATCAGAAAACAAATACTAACCTTGATTTTTCTCTTCTTTTGGAAAAAGGGCAAAATAAAACATTGGAAACTGTGAAAAGCGCATTCTCACAATTAACTGGAAGCGACAAGGAAAGTAAAGATGGAACAAATAGTACCGGTCTGACTTTAAAAACAGCGGATAGTAGTAACTATCAAGGTTCGGGTATGTCATTTCTAATGACAAAGCTTGAACAATTCGTCTTGACGGCTGCTAAGGGTGGACAAACTGTCAGTCAGGAAGAGTTTGTTAAACAGTTTGAAAGTATCTTGAGTAAAGCAAATTTCACAGGGGCTAACGGTGTAAATAAACTGTTAATAAAATTGAATCCCGAACACCTAGGGTCACTTAGAATTGAGTTGATTCAAAAGGATGGCATGATGACAGCAAAAATTTTGGCCACATCGGCGCAAGCAAAAAATATGCTGGAGAAACAGATTCACGGGTTAAAGCAAGCCTTTAACGGCCAAAATATCCAAATTGAAAAAATTGAAGTATCACAGGCTTACAATGCTTTCAACTCTGAGAAATTCAGCCAGAAAGATGCGGATGAACAAAATAGACAACAAGAGAATAAGAGGGAAAGCAATGACGAGACGGAAAGTGAATTTACAGGCTCCTTTGCAGAAGCTCTGCTAAATCTAGAAGTGTAGGTGAAGAAATGACGACCATTGATACGTCACTATTATTATCAAGCTATCAATCAGATAGAAAAACAGGCGATTCACTCGGAAAAGATGATTTCCTGAAATTATTGCTTACCCAGCTGCAAAACCAAGATCCTTCCAGTCCGATGGACAATACAGAATTTATAGCCCAAATGGCCACTTTTTCTTCTTTGGAACAAATGATGAATATAGGATCCCAAATAGATGAACTAATTGGGTTAAACCAACAAAATAGTCTAATGAACTATAACTCATTCGTTGGTAAGGAAGTAACTTGGCATATATTGGATGAAAGCGGTGAGAACCTTGCGATAGAAGAAGGTGTAGGTATCGTGGAATCGATTCAATATAAAGGTGACAATATTTATTTCATTTTAGAAGATGGCACAAAACTTCAACCAGCAAATATTTCGGCAATGAAACAATCAAGCACGACATCTAACAGTTTGACTAATGCAAGTGAATTAATAGGCAAACGTGTCACATGGAATGATGAAGAAAATGGAGACCTTTCTGCCGTTGTTACATCAGTATCCATGAATAAAGGCAAGGTGCAGATAGAAGTGGATGATCAAAGCGGCACAAAACTATCATTAGATCAATTGATCAAAATCGCTAGTGCTTAAGGAGCGGAATAATGGATAAACTCGGTTTTCAAGCAAATTCCGCTCAGATGATTCCACAAACAAAAACTACTCCCTTAAGACAAAGGCAAATGATCCAACAAGGATTTCAACAGCATTTTCAAGAAGCCATATCTACTAATGAAAAGCTGACGATTAGTAAACATGCACAAATGCGGATGGATCAAAGGAAAATAGTAATAGAGCAACAAACTTGGGACAAAATAGCCGATAAAGCAAATGAGGCCAAAAAGATGGGTGTGACAGAATCTCTTATTATTATCGATAACGCGGCACTCGTAATCAGCACTAAAAATAACAAAGTCATTACTGTTGTGGATCGAGAGGAAGCCTCGTCTCAAATTTTTACGAATATCAATGGTACCATACTATTAGATTAATAGGCCGGACCTAGTATAGGAAGCCTAGGCTGTGGAATGACAGAAGCAGTCACGATATGAAAGGGGAGCTTATAATGCTTCGTTCAATGTACTCAGGAATAAGCGGATTGAAGAACTTACAAACAAAATTAGATGTTATTGGGAATAATGTGGCTAATGTCAACACCTATGGTTTCAAAAAAAGTCGTGTAACATTCAGTGATACGATGAACCAAACAATATCTGGTGCTAGTGCCGCGACAGCAAATAAAGGTGGTACCAATTCTAAGCAGATTGGATTGGGGTCAACTATCGCAACAATTGACACCATTCATACTCAATCAAGCTTGCAAACTACTGGACGCGATCTTGATTTGGGTATATCTGGAGATGGATATTTCGTCGTCAAAGAAGGAGATGTATTATCTTATACACGTGCTGGTAACTTCTATTTAGATGATAATGGCACGCTTGTAAATTCTAATGGAATGAAAGTGCAGGCCTACAAGGTTGATGCAAACGGAAAACCATCAAAAACAATCGGAGATGTATCTGTAAACGTTAATGCGGTTTTACCTGCTGTAACAACTACAAAAGTATCCGTAAGTGAAAACTTGGCAGCGGACGCAATTGAGGGTTCCGTATTCAGCCAGCAAATAAAAGTTGTTGATGAAAAAGGTAAAGAACAAACAACAACTATTTATTTCAAGAAAAATGGTGAGAATAATTGGGGAGTTTATGATCAGGATCCAACTTCGGACTCTGAACTAGAGCCTTTAACTACTCTTAGTTTTACGGATGGTAAATGCGATGTGACAAGCGATGTTAACCTATCAATTGATATTAGTAAAGGTGATGACAGTGATGATAGTAAAAAAATAAAATTAGATTTCGATTTCTCTACTCTCACCCAAGATAAAGGAACAACTACAGCTATGGTCAACCCGAATGGTAATAAAGAAGGGAAACTGGAGAGCTTTAATTTTGGGCCATCAGGTGAAATTAGCGGTATCTACTCAAATGGGAAAATTGTGACTTTGGGTCAACTGGCTATTGCCAAGTTTACAAATGCATCCGGATTGACTAAAACAGGAGGCAATATATTCCAAGAATCAATAAACTCTGGTACAGCAAACATCAATGTCGCAGGTGAAGGACGCGGAACAATTGCATCAGGTTCTTTGGAAATGTCCAACGTCGATTTATCAGAAGAGTTTACGGAAATGATCGTCGCGCAACGTGGATTCCAATCGAATTCAAGAATTATCACGACGTCGGATGAAATTTTACAAGAGCTGGTTAACTTAAAACGATAAGTTAAGGGAGGGAGGAGCCAGGTGCTTATTTGCTCTGGCTCCTAAATATTATTATTAAAGTCACAAGGCTGAATGGCAAAAGCTTTCATATCAATGCATTGTACATAGATACGGTCGAATCGTTGCCGGATTCGACTATTACGTTTACAAATGGGAAGAAAATCGTGGTGCTCGAGAAGGAAGAAGAAATAATTCAAGCTATTATACAATTTTATCGTACCGTGAATGTTCTGGGATTGCGTGATGATGAGGAGGAAAGGTTATGAAAAAAAAACTATTGACTATTATGTTGATTATGCTGGTGGCAATTACTCTTGTTGGCGTAATAGCGGTCGTGGTTGTTACAAAGTTATCTGACCCCACATCTGCAGAGGGTAAACCCTCCATAGATGAAATTATCAAATCATCTGTTGAAATTCCTGAAATTACAACGAATCTTTCGGGTAATGATTATATCAAAATCTCATTTATGGTCCAAACAGAAAATAAAAAAGCAAAAGAAGAGTTGGAAAAAAGAAGTTTTCAGGTGAAAAACATTATTATTGCCGAACTGTCCGAAATGAAAGCGGCAGAGTTAACTGGTAAAAAGGGCAAGGAAAAACTTCAGGATACGTTAAAGACTAGAATTAATGAATTAATGGAAGAAGGAAAAGTTGAAAAGGTTTATATAACCTCCTCGATTCTTCAATGAGAACATCCTTGCTTCATTAAATAAGAAGGGGAAGCTTTGGAGGTGAGTGCTAATGTCCGGGGAAATATTATCGCAAAATGAAATCGATGCTTTGTTATCGGCCATTTCTACAGGTGAAATGGATGCAGATGATTTAAAGAAAGAAGAAGTAGAAAAAAGAGTGAAGGTGTACGACTTTAAAAGAGCACTTCGGTTTTCAAAGGATCAAATCCGCAGTTTGACTAGGATACACGAGAACTTTGCAAGATTGCTTACAACTTATTTCTCTGCTCAGCTGAGGACATATGTTCAAATATCCGTAGCATCTGCAGATCAAATTCCATATGAAGAGTTTATACGTTCAATACCTAAGATGACCATTTTGAATGTGTTTGAGGTACCGCCTCTGGATGGCCGTATCATTCTTGAGGTCAATCCGAATATCGCTTATTCCATGATGGATAGAGTTTTGGGAGGACGGGGTATCAGCGTTAATAAAGTCGACAGTTTAACTGAAATAGAAACAAAGATCATGTCAAATCTATTTGAAAAGGCTTTTGAAAATTTACAAGAAGCTTGGGGGACGATTGTTGATATCGAACCGGTAATGACAGAGTTTGAGGTGAATCCGCAATTTTTACAATTGGTTTCACCAAATGACACAGTTGTAGTCATATCTCTAAATACGCAAATCGGTGAAACGAGCGGAATGATTAACATTTGTATTCCTCACGTCGTTTTAGAACCAATCATACCGAAGTTGTCTGCTCACTACTGGATGGAAAATTCTCAAAAAGAAAGAATTCCTGAGGAAATCAAGGTTTTGGAAAATCGTATTAGGAATGCAGATCTCTCAATTATTTCCGAATTAGGAACTACGGATATCGCTATCCAGGATTTCCTTCTGCTTGATGTAGGTGATGTCATCGATTTAAATCATGCTATCGATAAGCCTTTAACAATTAAAGTAGGGGGAATTCCGAAATATAGTGGACAACCAGGCAAAGTAGGTAAAAAACACGCCATCCAGATTCTTAATATTTTGAAAGGGGGAGACGAAAATGATAAGTGATGAAATGCTTTCACAAGACGAGATAGATGCCCTTTTAAAAGGTACAAGTGATATAGAAGATGAGGTGAACTTTCTTTCGATAGAAGATTATTTATCAATGATGGAACTGGACGCGCTCGGTGAAATTGGGAATATCTCTTTCGGGAGTTCGGCCACTGCTTTATCCACTTTGTTGAATCAGAAAGTGGATATCACTACCCCGGCGGTTACATTAATTGAAAGGGGTAAGATTGCGGAAGAATTCCCGCATCCCTATGTAGCCATCCAAGTGCAATATACAGAAGGTTTTACAGGCATTAATATGCTTGTCATCAAACAAAGTGATGCGGCGATCATTGCCGATTTGATGCTTGGCGGTGATGGTTTGAATCCTTCAGAGATGCTAGGAGAAATTCAACTAAGTGCGGTCCAGGAAGCAATGAACCAAATGATGGGTTCGGCTGCTACATCAATGTCGACCATTTTCAGTAAAAAGGTAGATATTTCACCACCAAGCATCGATTTACTGAACTTTTTAAATGGTGAAGGTGAAAGTGCAATACCGGATGAGGATTTATTTGCAAAAATTTCTTTCCGTTTAAGAGTGGGGACATTAATTGATTCCAACATTATGCAACTGTTGCCTTTAGAATTTGCAAAAGGGTTAGTCAGTGAACTATTAAATGGAACAAGTGAAAGTGAAGCCGATGAAAATAAAATGGAACAGATACAAACCAACCCAACACAGAGCAATTCTCTTCAAGAGCCGGTATCATTCCAAAATCCTGTATCGAATCAGCCGACAAATGAGAATTATGGACATAGTGGTTACCAAACAAAACCGACATACAAAATACCGAATGAACCGCAACATTTTGGAGTTTCATCCCTTCCAACAGGACAACCGGTAAATGTTCAGCCAGCCAGTTTTTCCAGTTTTCAGCCGTATCAGCTTCAAGAGTCCGAAACGAAAAATCTTAGCATGCTGATGGATATCCCATTGCAGGTAACCGTAGAGCTTGGGAGAACAAAGCGCTCTGTCAAAGAAATTCTAGAGCTGTCATCTGGTTCTATAATTGAATTGGATAAATTAGCTGGTGAACCGGTGGATATCCTGGTAAACAGCCGCTTAATTGCAAAAGGCGAGGTTGTTGTGATTGATGAAAACTTTGGAGTTCGTGTTACGGATATTATGAGTCAGAGCGATCGACTAAAAAAACTTAGATAAATTTGGAGGACAAAAAAATGGCAAATAAAATTTTAATTGTTGACGATGCAGCATTTATGAGAATGATGATAAAAGATATCCTTTCTAAAAATGGTTTTGAAATTGTTGGAGAAGCAGCAGATGGTGCTCAGGCAGTAGAGAAATATAGAGAAACGCATCCGGATCTTGTAACGATGGATATTACTATGCCTGAAATGGATGGAATCACAGCATTAAAAGAAATTAAAAAGGTAAATCCGCAAGCGAAGGTCATAATGTGTTCTGCAATGGGGCAACAAGCAATGGTTATTGATGCAATCCAGGCAGGGGCAAAAGACTTTATCGTGAAACCATTTCAGGCAGACAGGGTATTGGAAGCCATAAATAAAGCATTAAGTTAATGAAGTAAGAGGGTGTCTTCATATTGTTTTTTATTAAAAAATGGCTTCAGGTCTCACTTGTGATAGCAGTTTTCTTCTCAGGGGCCATTCAGGCGAGTGCGGAAGATCTTGATAAAACAGTTAAGGATGTTTATGAACAGCCAGATGATTTGAAAACGGATAAATCAAAAGACTCCCAAACTACCAAACAAGCTTCAAATCCCGAACAAGTGGGGATAACTATTTGGGAGTTTCTAAGGATGATCTTTGCGACCATTTTTGTGGTGGGGCTTTTATATATCATATTAAAGTTCATAAATAAAAAAAGTAAATCGTATCAAAAAGCAAATTCAGTAGAGAATTTAGGCGGCACAAGCCTTGGAGCAAATCGATCGGTTCAGCTTGTTAAAGTGGGCGGTAGAATATTAGTAGTCGGAGTTGGTGAAAACATACAGCTCTTGAAAGAAATAGATAATCCCGAGGAATATGAGCAGTTAATGAAAGATTACAACGAAAAAATGGATCAAATGATTCAGCCAGGAGAATTTGCCACGAAATTGAAAAATAAGTGGCTGAAAAAAAGAGAAATCGAAACTAATAGTTTTTCCTCAGAGTTCAAAAATCAGCTCGATCAAATGTCTGATAGTAGGAAGAATCTGTTAAATGAGCTTGAAAGGAAAGGAAGAGACAATGAATGAGTTCATGGAGTTTTTTAATAACAGCGATCCCACTAATGTCTCTACTTCCGTCAAACTTGTTCTCCTGATGACTGTTTTATCGCTTGCTCCAAGCATTTTGATTTTAATGACATGCTTTACAAGAATCATTATTGTCCTCAGTTTTGTGAGAACGTCGCTTGCTACACAACAGATGCCGCCGAATCAAGTCCTGGTTGGTCTAGCTCTTTTTATGACATTTTTTGTAATGGCACCGACTTTTCAGGAAGTGAACGAAAAAGCATTAACTCCTCTATTTAATGAAGAAATAGATTTAGAAGAGGCGTATGAGCAGACTGCGATTCCTTTTAAGGAATTTATGAGTGCCCATACAAGGCAGAAGGACTTGGCCTTATTTCTAGAATATGCCAAGGTCGATAAGCCGGAAACGATACAGGATATTCCCTTGACCGCATTTGTACCAGCTTTTGCAATTAGTGAAATCAAAACAGCCTTCCAAATAGGTTTTATGATTTTCATTCCATTTCTGGTTATTGATATGGTCGTTGCAAGTGTCCTGATGTCGATGGGGATGATGATGTTACCACCAGTCATGATTTCCTTGCCGTTTAAAATCCTCCTCTTCATTCTTGTTGATGGTTGGTATTTAGTAGTGAAGTCTTTATTACAGAGTTTTTAAGCAGGTGAGAAAAAATGAGCGCAGAGTTTGTTATTGATGTAGCAGAAAAAGGAATTTATATGGTATTGATCATAGCTGGCCCCTTGATGTTGATAGCTCTTGTTGTAGGACTATTAGTAAGTATCTTTCAGGCGACCACACAGATTCAGGAACAGACCTTGGCCTTCGTTCCAAAAATTGTGGCTGTCTTATTGGCACTTATTTTACTCGCTCCATGGATGCTAAGTCATCTATTATCATACGCAAATGAAATATTCGGTAACTTGAATCGATTTGTAGGGTAGAGAATGGAGGATATATTTCCGTACTTTCCTGCATTTTTATTAATAGTGGTCAGGGTTACAACCTTTTTCGTGGCAATGCCGATTTTTTCGTATCGATCTATACCGATACAGCATCGAATCGGACTTGGGATTTTCCTTGCTTGGATTATGTACTATACCATTGAAGCGCCGGTTCTAGCTTTGGATGTCACATTTTATTTATTAATCATAAAGGAAGCATTTGTAGGGCTTTTCATCGGGTTTGCTGCCTATATGATTTTATCAGCGGTTCAAGTTGCAGGTGGGTTAATTGACTTTCAAATGGGTTTTTCAATCGCCAATGTCATCGATCCGCAAACAGGGGCTCAAAGTCCATTAATGGGACAATATCTATATACGATTGCCTTATTATTTCTTTTAAGTACAAACGGTCATCATTTGCTTTTGGATGGAATTTTTTATAGCTATCAGTTCATCCCGATTGATCAATTATTTGTGCCCTTTGGGGACCAGGCATTAATAGAGTACTTGGCCAAAGCATTTAGTAAGACATTCATGATTGCGTTTCAAATGTCAATTCCAGTAGTGGGCAGCATTTTTTTAGTGGATGTCACGCTTGGAATTCTGGCAAGGACAGTTCCCCAATTAAATGTATTTGTTGTCGGAATTCCAGTGAAAATTATAGCAGGTTTAGCGGTTATAGTGATAGTCATGGGAATGATGATGACGGTTGTTACCCAACTTTTTAATTTCTTACTTGTGACGATGCGTCAGTTAATGCAGCTGATCGGAGGAGTATAACATGGGGTGGATTCAGCTGGATTTACAGTTTTTCGCTGGTGAAAAGACGGAAAAGGCGACTCCAAAAAAACGTCAGGATTCGAAGAAAAAAGGACAGGTAGCTAAAAGTCAGGATGTAAATACCTCTGTGAATTTAATTGCTGTGTTTTCGGTGCTATTGATGATGGGACCTTATATGTACAATCATCTTCTCGGTCTCATGAAAGAATATCTGCAACACTTTACGATTGCAGGATTCAGTGAGGAAAATATACAAATTACTATGATAGAGGTTTTGAAGGAGATGGGACTTATCCTCGGTCCTGTTTTTGCAGCAGCGGTGATTGCAGGAGTTTTGGCTAATGTGATGCAAATTGGGTTTATGTTTTCTACTGAGTCAATTCAGTTTAAACTTGAAAAATTGGATCCTATTAAAGGGTTCAAACGTATTTTTTCCTTGAGGGCCATTGTTGAATTATTGAAATCCATTCTTAAAATATCATTTGTAGGTTTAGTTGCCTTTTATGTACTTTGGCAGCGTATGGACGAGATTATGATTTTATCCCAGATTTCTGTGGAAGAAGCAATGGCAACATTGGCAGATATTACGATAAAGGTAGGGTATTATGCTGCCGTGGCTTTATTGTTCATTGCTCTATTAGACTATTTGTATCAAAAATATGACTTTGAAAAAAACATCCGGATGTCCAAACAGGATATTAAGGATGAATATAAAAATTCCGAAGGTGACCCGTTAATTAAATCAAAGATTAAGCAAAAGCAAAGGCAGATGGCAGCGCAGAGAATGATGCAGGAAGTGCCAAATGCTGATGTCGTCATCACAAACCCGACGCATTTTGCGATTGCTTTAAAATATGATGAAAATAAGGCGGAGGCTCCGTTTGTAGTGGCAAAAGGCGTTGATTTTGTAGCTCAGAAAATTAAATATATTGCTAAAGAAAACGATGTGATCATGGTAGAAAACCGTCCTTTGGCAAGGTCCTTATATGATCAAGCGCAAATAGGCCAGGCGATTCCTGAGGAATTTTTTAAGGCAGTCGCTGAAATACTCGCCTTTGTTTATAAAACGAAAGGTAAGCTGTAAGGAAGTAAAATGTGACCCGCTAGTTAGGAGAGAAGAACATGCGAGCAAGAGATTTAGTTGTCATATCGAGCGTCATCATGATTGTTGCCATGTTGGTCATTCCATTACCAACATGGTTGTTAAGTATTTTACTTCTTTTAAATATATCTCTTGCGCTGTTGGTTCTATTGACTACGATGAATATGAAAGAGCCTTTGGAATTTTCAATATTTCCTTCCTTGCTCCTTTTACTGACATTATTCAGGCTGGGGTTGAATGTGTCGACGACACGTGCCATTTTGACATATGGTGATGCTGGCGGTGTAGTCGAAACCTTTGGCTCGTTTGTAGTCGGAGGGAACGTGCTTGTAGGTTTAGTTGTATTTATCATTTTGGTTATCATCAATTTCATCGTCATCACGAAAGGTTCTGAACGGGTGTCAGAAGTGGCAGCAAGATTTACGCTAGATGCGATGCCTGGGAAACAGATGGCCATTGATGCAGATTTGAATGCTGGGATGATCTCAGAAAATGACGCACGTACCAGACGAGAAAAAATCAGCAATGAAGCTGACTTTTATGGATCCATGGACGGAGCGAGTAAGTTTGTTAAAGGAGACGCCATCGCCGGTATTATCATTGTCATCATCAATTTGATTTTTGGAATGATTATTGGTGTCATGCAATTGGATATGAGTTTTGGAGAATCTGCTGTTCATTTTTCCATGTTATCAGTTGGAGATGGAATTGTCAGTCAAGTGCCTGCCTTATTGATTTCAACAGCAACAGGAATAGTCGTAACCCGGGCAGCCTCGAATGGTAATCTTGGATCAGATATTGTTGAACAGTTATTTCAATTTCCAAAGATGCTTTACTTGACTGCAGCAACAATTTTTTTGCTAGGTTTATTCACGCCAATTTCAGATATATTTACGTTTCCAATTGCAGCGTTATTAGTCATAGGAGGGTATACGATTTCTAGGATACCACAGCCGAATGAAAGTGAAATACAAGAAATGGAAGAAGTGTTGGAAACAGATGAAATGAAAAGTCCAGAAAGTGTCGTTAACCTTTTGAGTGTCGATCCAATCGAATTCGAGTTTGGATATGGACTAATTCCCCTTGCTGATGCCAATCAAGGGGGAGACTTACTAGACCGTGTCGTCATGATCCGCCGACAACTGGCAATTGAAATGGGACTTGTCATTCCAGTCGTCAGAATACGAGATAATATCCAGTTGAACCCTAATGAGTATCGGCTAAAAATTAAGGGAAATGAAATTGCAAAAGGGGAATTGCTTCTGAATCACTTTTTGGCAATGAGTCCAGGAATAGAAGATGAATCAATAGAAGGAATCGATACGATAGAACCATCATTTGGTCTACCAGCTAAATGGATTAGGGATGATATGAAAGAGCATGCAGAGATGATGGGCTATACAGTTGTAGATCCTCCAAGTGTTGTATCCACACATTTAACGGAAGTCATAAAAGCGAATGCTCATGAGCTTTTGGGCAGGCAGGAAACGAAACAATTGATCGATTATCTTGGTGAATCATCACCAATTCTTGTAGAAGAGGTCACCCCGAATCCCTTGTCGATAGGTGATGTACAAAAGGTATTGGCAAAATTGTTAAAGGAAAAAGTTTCTATAAGGAACTTATCAATCATTTTCGAAACACTTGCTGATTATGGTAAGTTGTCGACGGATACAGATTTGCTTACTGAATATGTACGACAGAATTTAGCCAGGCAGATTACTAATTCCTTTATCGTAGAAGAAAATCGAATAAAAGTCATCACGTTATCGGGAAAAGTAGAAAAAACCATTGCAGATGGAGTGCAACAAACTGAACATGGAAACTTTTTATCACTAGATCCAAATATATCTCAGTCCATATTGGAGGCAATTGCGGCCAAATTGGATGAGCTGACGTTAATGGAACATCAACCAATCCTACTTTGTTCTCCAGCAGTACGGATGTATACCCGGCAGTTAACAGAACGTTATTTTCCTAATGTACCGATTCTTTCATACAATGAACTCGAATCGAATGTAGAAGTACAAAGTGTAGGGGTGGTGAATATCGATTGAAAGTAAAGAAATATAGGGCACCATCAATGGCCGAAGCTATGAAGCGAATAAGAGAAGAATTAGGCAGTGATGCGATTATTTTAAGTTCAAAAGCTGTCTATATTGGTGGTTTCCTAGGATTATTTAAAAAACGGAATATCGAAGTCATTGCAGCCATCGATCCAGTTTCACAGCCCAACCAAATGGTAACTAAACAAAAAACGAAGAAGTTGCCTGTGAAACAAGAAATATCGAGTAATAGCACTATTACACAGGAAGGTAACAATGAAAGTACGGATCTATTAAAAGAATTAGAAGGTTTAAAGGATATGATTAAAAGTATACAAATCACATCTGATAGACACTATCCGGGAAAACTGCAGAAAATCAATGATTATCTCACAGAGCAGGAAGTGGATGTACAGCTTCGCTCGCAAATCATGGATGAATTACTTGAAAAATGGTTTGCTCTCAAACAACAATCCACTGACGAAGAAGTACAAGGTTGGTTAGAAGAAGCCTTATTTGAAATATTGGAGAAGGTTCAAAACGGGAAACCCGGTCTGCAAAAAAAATATATTAATATTGTTGGACCAACAGGAGTTGGTAAGACAACCACCCTCGCTAAAGTAGCAGCAGAGACCATGCTTAGGTATGGTAAAAAAGTGGCTTTCATTACGACAGATACATACAGGATTGCAGCAATAGATCAGCTTAAAACGTATGCAAAGATTTTAAATGTTCCGATTGAAGTAGCGTATAATTTGGAAGATTTTAAAAAAGCAACGGAACGTTTTTCTCATTATGACTATGTATTTATAGATACTGCTGGAAGGAATTTTCGCAATCCACAGTATGTTAAAGACCTTAGTGAAATTATTGATTTTACAGATGAGATGGAAACATATTTAGTTTTGTCATTGACTTCGAAGCAAAAGGATATGGAAGATATTTATCGGCAGTTTGCTAGCATACCAATTAAACAGGTCATTTTTACTAAAGCTGACGAGACATCTACTTTCGGGGCTATATTTAATTTTATACACGCTCATAAACTAGGAGCCGCTTATATTACAAATGGACAGAATGTACCAGATGATATTAAAAAAGCTACATCATTACAGCTATTGAAAATGGCTTTTGGGGCTAAAAAATATGAAAGATCAAGCTGAGAACTTACGAAGAAGACTGGAAACCCACCAAAATCAATCAGTGGCTAAAACTCTTGCCATTTTAAGTGGTAAAGGTGGCGTCGGAAAATCTAACTTTTCTTTGAACTTTTCCCTCGCTTTATCTAAACGAGGAAATAAGGTCCTGTTGTTCGATATGGATTTCGGGATGGGAAATATAGATATTTTGATTGGTGAACATTCATCTTACAGTATCGTTGATTTCTTTGAAAGTGGTCGTAGCTTGATAGATATTATGACGACAGGCCCAGAGAGTATTTCAATCATTACGGGTGGAACAGGGCTGACAAGCCTCTTTTCCCTCGATGAAAACAAGTTTATGCGGTTTAATGAAGAATTTAGTTTGCTGTTGACGGATTATGATTATATTTTGTTTGATATGGGGGCAGGTATAACTCAGGACTCGGCAAAATTTCTGTTATGTGTTGATGAGTTAATCGTTATTACGACGCCTGAACCGACTTCCGTAATGGATGCCTACTCTACAATGAAATACATACATTCCGTCAAAAAAGAAATTCCATATTTTCTGGTTTGTAATAGAGTTTTCACAAATAAGGAAGGCAAAGAAACGATTATGCGGCTTCAAAATGCACTTAAGAAATTTTTGGGGCTGGAAAGTGTAGCACTTGGTTACCTGCCGGACGATAGAACTGTTTCCAAAGCTGTTTCAAGACAAATACCCTTTATCCTTTTTGATTCTGAAGCTAATGTATCTAAAGCTCTTATGGATATTGCATCGAGATATACAAGCCATTCATTTGGTGGAGAATTGACTTTACAAAAAAGCAACTTCCTTAGCAATATGAAGAGATATCTTCTTGGAAAGTAGGTCTCCTTACATGGATAAAGTTAAAGTGCTGATTGTGGATGATTCTGCGTATTTGAGAAAGTTCGACACCTTAGATGTAGAGATGCAGGTTATGAATGGAAGAGAAGCATTAAATCGGATTATGGATGAATGTCCAACTGCTGAAATCATGTTTTCAAGCACGATGAAAGAAGGAATGGAAAATACCTTTGCTTCTATGTACAGTAGAGCCTTTGACTTTGTGGCTAAACCTTTAGGTGCCATTTCACTGGATTTGTACAAAATTAAGAAAGAACGGGTTTGAAAAAGTTATGGCAGCCAGCCGTGAGAATGTTCACAAACTACAAAAAAATGCAATAAATATTGAGGGAAATCCATCGTTTTGGGGAAAATATAGTAAAAAAGATACAAGAGAAATATTAGAAAATGAAAAAAATAAAAATAAATGGTCCAATTGGAATAAAAAAATTATAGTCATTGGTACATCGACTGGAGGACCAAGGGCTCTTCAGACAGTATTGACGGGACTCCCAGAAACAATTGATGCACCTATTCTTGTTGTCCAGCATATGCCCTCTGGTTTTACAAAATCCTTGGCTGACCGTCTAAATTCATTATGTAGGATTCAAGTGAAGGAAGCAGAGGATGGGGAACTGATCCAAAAAGGAGTTGCTTATATTGCCCCTGGAGGTCTTCACCTGAAAGTGAGAAAAGTGGGGATGAGCATTGCAGTACTTTTGGATCAATCCGAACTGCGTAGCGGACACCGCCCTTCAGTAGATGTGCTGTTTGAATCAGTAAGTGAAATTACTGATTTTGCGAAAATAGCTGTCATCATGACCGGGATGGGGATGGATGGTTCAAGTGGGATGATTAAGTTGAATCAATCGGGTCCTTTAAAAGCGATTGCAGAGTCACAGAAGACATCAATCGTATTTGGAATGCCGAAAGCGGCGATTGCTACCAATTTGATAGATAGCATAGAGGATGTAGAAACAATAGCTAACGCAATAATTAGCTATTGTTAACAAGTGGAGGTGGAGATTGCATGGATATGAATCAGTATCTAGAGGTATTTATTGAAGAAAGTAAAGAACATCTTCAAACGTGCAGTGAACAGCTGTTGGTACTTGAGAAAAACCCGGAAGACCTTTCAATTGTTAACGAAATCTTTCGTTCCGCTCATACTTTAAAAGGGATGTCGGCCACCATGGGGTATGAGGATTTAGCGAACTTGACCCACAAAATGGAAAATGTGTTGGATGGGATTCGAAACAGTCAAATTATTCTTACCCCTGAATTGTTTGATGTGATATTTTTAGCCGTTGATGATTTAGAAGCAATTGTCATGTCTATTGCTGAAGGTGGCGATGGAAAAAGAGATGTGAAGAATGTTGTTCGTCAGCTGCAATTGATTGAAAAAGGGGAGTCGCCTGTTTTCTCTTCTATCGCAGAGACTGCAGCTGCATCTACTGTTCATGAAAAGGAAGAAGTGACAAGTGGTGAGTACGATGAATTTGAATTGACAGTCCTGCAGCAGTCCAAAGAACAAGGATTCGACAGTTATGAAATTTCGATAGATTTGCGTGAAGACTGTCTTTTAAAAGCAGCGAGGGTATTTATGGTATATGAGGTGCTTGAAAAATCAGGTGAAGTAATCAAGTCCAATCCACCAGTTGAACTTTTGGAAGAAGAACAGTTTGATCGGAAGTTTACAGTTACGGTGGTAACAAAAGAATCGAGTGAAGAGCTTCATAAAAAAGTCATGAAGATTTCTGAAGTGGAAAAAGTTGATATAAATGCTCTTAATCTTGACGATCTACGACACACTGCCAATGCTAAGGAGGAAAAAAAAGCTGCAGTGGATAACCAGGCCCAAGAAAGGAACGCCTTGCTTTTAAGTGAGAATAAGGAGACTAAGAAGACTAAGAAGCAGGCACCTGTTAAGCCGGCCTCAAGTAAGACTATTCGGGTAAATATCGAGCGGCTTGATATATTAATGAATTTATTTGAGGAACTTGTAATTGATAGAGGTAGACTCGATCAAATTTCAAGCGATTTGGATAACCAGGAACTGCATGAAACAGTTGAAAGAATGTCCCGGATAACCAGCGATTTGCAAACAATTGTGTTGAATATGCGGATGGTTCCTGTAGAAACTGTATTCAATCGTTTCCCTAAAATGGTTCGTCAATTAGCAAGGGATTTGAATAAGAAAGTAGATTTGGAAATCATCGGAGCTGAAACAGAACTTGATCGTACAGTTATAGATGAAATTGGTGATCCACTCGTCCATTTATTAAGAAATGCAATGGATCATGGAATTGAAACACCTGAAGAACGTCTAGCGAAAGGGAAGAATGAAGAAGGGAAAATCCTTTTAAAAGCGTATCACAGCGGCAACCATGTTTTCATTGAAATTGACGATGATGGAGCGGGAATAAATAAAGATCTTGTCTTAAACAAGGCCTTTTCCAATGGAATTTTGACAAAGGAAGCTGCTGCTACTTTAACAGATAAGCAAATCTATGAATTAATTTTTGCTTCAGGGTTCTCAACAGCTGAAACCATTTCAGATGTATCAGGACGTGGTGTAGGGCTGGATGTGGTTAAAAATACGATCGAGTCATTGGGTGGGTCTGTAACGATCGATTCAAAAGAGAACGAAGGATCTATATTCCTTATTCAACTTCCCCTTACATTATCGATAATTTCTGTAATGCTGGTTGAAATCCAAAAGGAAAAATATGCTATTCCACTTTCTTCTATTATAGAGACTGCGATTATAAAAAAAGAAGATATCATGAATGCTCATAATCAACAAGTTATTGACTTCAGGGGGAAAGTTCTACCGCTCCTGTTCCTGAAGGAAATTTTTGAAGTGCCTGTGCATCAGGAAGAAGAGGAATTTCTCTCTGTGGTTATTGTCAGAAAAGGTGATAAATTGGCAGGATTAGTTGTGGATTCATTTATTGGACAACTCGAAATCGTCTTGAAATCTCTTGGTAATTATTTAACATCTGCTTTTGCGATATCTGGGGCAACGATATTAGGTGATGGTCAAGTTGCTTTGATCATTGATTGCAACACATTGATTCATTGACCGATAGAGAAATAGAGAGGAAACGACGGTCAGCAGGGTTTAACCGTGGTTATGCAATGGGCGGAAGAGTTCTGATTTAAGTGGTTGTTCGCATTCAGGCATCGTGAAGGCTACTCTCTGCTATCATCATAAATTTAAGAGGAGGAGAATAGATGTCGACTACAAATCTCGTTCAAGATATGAAAGTAATTGTATTTCAAATTAAAGATAAAGAATATGCCATTCCAGTAGATAAAGTTAGTGGAATTGAAAAACTTTTGCATATAACAAGAGTTCCTAAGGCTGTTCAGCTTGTTAAGGGAGTCATAAATCTAAGGGGTGTAATTACCCCAATTATTGATTTACGGGTCCGTTTTGGTCTTGAAGAGTTAGAATACAACGACTCTACAAGGATTATCGTGGTCATTTTAGATGATATGGAAGTGGGGTTAATAGTAGACTCTGCCAATGATGTATTGGATATTCCAGTTGATAGTATCGAACCGCAGCCGGAAGTTGTTGGTCATTCGGCGTCAGAATACATTAGCGGCGTGGCTAAAATTGAAAAACGACTGCTCGTGTTAATTAATTTGGAAAAGGCTTTAAGTCTTGAAGTAAATGAAAATATGAGAATAGAAGGATAATCATATGTCGTTTATTGAGAAAATTAATCCCCTTCAGCTCGATATCTTGAAGGAAATTGGCAATATTGGCGCAGGGCACGCAGCCACTGCACTTTCGGCAATTCTTAATAGGAAAATTGATATGAATGTTCCTAATGTCCGAGTGGTTTCCTTTGATGAAATGTTGGAAATGGCTGGTGGGGCTGAACAAGTTGTTGCTAGCATTTTCTTGCGAATAGTAGGCGATGCTTCCGGTAGCATGTTTTTCATCCTTTCTCTACCTGTGGCTGAATACTTCATTCAACAGATGACAGGAGATGAAACCTTTTCAATAGATTCCACTCCATATACTGATTTGGCGCTTTCTTGCCTTCAGGAATTAGGGAATATATTGTCGGGATCCTATCTAACTTCTCTATCAGATTTCACCCAATTGAATTTATATCCATCTGTTCCGTCATTGAGTATTGACATGGTAGGAGCAACAATCAGTTATGGATTATTGGAATTGTCACAAGTAAGTGACACGGCCATTGTCATAGATACTGTACTTGAAAAGGATCAGCTATTTGCGGAATCTATAGACGGACATTTCTTTCTGTTACCCGATCCTGAATCTTTTGATATCATTTTCTCCTCTTTAGGAGTGACAACAAATGACTGAATTATTACAGGTCAAGGTTGTAAAAGTCGGCATAGCAGATATGAATATTGTAAAACCTCCCTATTCGATCCGTACTTCTGGTCTAGGATCATGTGTTGGAGTTGTGATTTATGATGAAAAAAAAAAGATTGCCGGTTTGGCTCACGTCATGTTGCCTGACTCTTCACTCGCTAAATCGGGACATATTAACGTTGCCAAATTTGCAGATACGGCGGTAAAGGAATTAGTGCAGCGCTTAGTAAAAGAAGGGGCAAGATTGATTTTTTTAAAAGCAAAGATGGCTGGTGGGGCACAAATGTTTCAATTTGCCTCTGGAGGGGATTTCATGAGAATAGGGCCCAGAAATGTGGAAGCCGTCCGGAAAGAATTAGCAGACTTGCACATCCATGTTGTTGCTGAAGATGTGGGTGGGAATAGCGGTAGAACAATAGAATTTAATTCGAAAGATTGTATGTTAAATATCCGGACCGTGAATAAAGGGACAAAAAACATATAATAAGGGATTACGACTTGTCAGAAAAAAGTGCAACTTGAAATGACAGGAACACTTGCAATCAAAATATTGTTGCATCTAGAGCCTTCGAGGGCAGTTTTGATTACAAAATGTATACAATGTTAGGAGGAAGTCCTATGTCTAATCTGAATATCGGAGAGGAACAGTTATGCTGGGAAAATTGGATTGACTGCAGAGATCAACAAGCCGGGGACATTTTGGTTAAGAAATATATCCCACTTGTATCTTATCATGTCCAACGCATTTCAGTGAGCCTGCCTAAAAATGTGAGCCGTGATGATATAAGGAGTTTGGGGATGATGGGGTTATTCAATGCCCTAGAACGATTTGATCCAAAACGTGATCTGAAATTTGACACATATGCTTCATTTCGAATTCGTGGCGCGATACTAGATGGATTAAGGAAAGAAGATTGGCTCCCGCGAAGTGCTAGAGATAAAGCCAAGAAAATTGAGTCTGCGATCGAAAAATTAGAGCAGAAATACATGAGGAATCTCTCGCCAAATGAAATTGCATCTGAATTAAATATTCCGGAAGATGATGTATATGCTGCATTAAATGAGAATTTCTTTGCCAACGTTTTATCAATGGATGAGAATCCTCAAGAGCAAGATGATAAAGAAGGCACAAACTTTCATATTAAAGATGAAAAAGCAAATCTACCTGAGGAACATCTGTTAAGGGAAGAACTGTATGTGGAATTAGCCAAAGTTATAGAAACACTTAATGAAAAGGAACAGTTGGTTTTACAACTTTTTTATAAAGAAGAGCTTACTTTAACCGAAATTGGACAAGTAATGAGCCTATCTACTTCGCGGATTTCTCAGATCCATTCTAAGACGATATATAAACTAAGAAACGCGATGCAGGATAAAAAGAATTAAGCAGTAATATAGAGAGGGTAAAGGGGCATGGAGGCTGGGTTTCATATCATGCTGTTAAAGAGTTCCTTTCCATTTTCTATCCGAGAGATGGAATCTGGAAACGGTTGAGGATTTCTTCCCTAAGTGCATAATAAATAATATCACCCAGATTAAATCGTCATGTGTTCGAAAATAGACCCTGTACAAGGTATATAAATTACATAGTATTCTATATTGGTGCCTGAAAGTGTAGTTTGAGTTGTGTTTTGCATCCCAATTGTAGAGTAAACCAGCAATACTCTTCAAATCGCCAACAAAAAAATCCACTGCCCAGTTCAGGTCCATCCATCCAACTTAATTGGTTACGATGACGATAATACTTGCTAGTTCCTTGTTCAGTATTTTGAGTTAAGGTCAGAAAGAGTACTGTAAATGCCGTTTTTATAGAAAGGGGTGGGTTGTCATGAGTTTTAACGCGATCGAGATGCAAATTGCTCTTTCAAGAACCCAAGATGCAGGGAAAATCCAAGAGCAAAATCAACAAAAAAATTTAATCCAACAAGATCATGCTGCCCATCAAGTTCGAGAGAATCAAGAACGGAAACAAAAGACTGTAGTAAGTGAAGAACAAAAGCTTCCCGCTCATTTTTATGAAAAAGAAGGGAATGCCGATAAATGGCAGTTTCTTAAAAAAGATAGGCAGAAAGAAAATAAGAAAAAAACAACAACAGTGAAAAAAGATTCTCATCCGTATAAAGGAATCAGGATTGACTATTCGGGTTAAGAGGAGGCACCATGTTAGTAATTTTTATGTTTCTACTGTTTCTTTTAAACATACTCACCATTTTCGCCGTTGTCGTTTTATATCTCCGTCAAAATCGTTTATGTAAGCTCGAAAAAGACCAAAAAGCCATCATAAGTGAGATGGAAGAACTTTTGTCTGGTTATTTAATGGAAATGAAGGAAGATAACGAGACGTTGGTAAAGACTTTTACGAATTCAGTTGCATTAAAACCCAAGCGTGAGCATGAAGAACAAGAACGTGCGGTAGTGAAGAATTCCACGAGAGATAACGAAATCAAGCGAGAGAAAAAAATGTTGCTCGATTACAAAGAAGGGCGGCATATGGGAACAAAAAAGCAAGCTACCGAAGCCTATAAAAAACAGCCAGAAGATAATGAGGAGCATAGATTTCCCTTAAAATCGGAAGATAGATTGGGCCTTTCTTCAGAAGCCCCTTCTCTGTCCAACCAGGAGTATGAAAAAGAATTTTCAGGCATGTTACAGGTTGGATTAAATGAATTATCATTAAATGAACAAGTAGAATATTTAGCGGATCAAGGCCATTCTATAGAAAAAATCGCAAAAAAATTAAATCGCGGCAAAACAGAAATTGAACTTTTATTAAAGTTTCGCATGAATAGATAATTTGTGCTTGATTGTGTCGTATCATTATGATATATTATGAAATGGTGTTAATACACACGCCCCGTGATTCTAACAGATGGTGCTGTTTAGACAGTTTCTGTATGAAAATGATCGGTGCGGAGGAAAAACAAAACCATTTAGGAGGAACTAAAATGTCAGTCATTTCTATGAAACAATTGCTTGAAGCTGGTGTGCATTTCGGACACCAAACACGTCGCTGGAACCCGAAAATGAAGAAATATATCTTCACTGAGCGTAACGGCATCTACATCATCGACCTTCAAAAAACAGTTAAAAAGGTTGAGGAAGCTTATAACTTCGTTAAAGAACTAGCTGCTAACGGTGGAACTGTTCTTTTCGTTGGTACTAAAAAACAAGCTCAAGAATCTGTTAAAGAAGAAGCTATCCGTTCTGGTATGTACTATGTAAACCAACGTTGGTTAGGTGGAACTTTAACAAACTTTGAAACAATCCAAAAACGTATTACTCGTCTTAAAGATATCGAAAAAATGGAAGCAAACGGAACTTTCGAAGTACTTCCTAAAAAAGAAGTTATCCAACTTAAAAAAGAATGGGATCGCTTAGAGAAATTCTTAGGCGGTATTAAAGATATGAAGACTCTTCCAGATGCGATCTTCGTTATCGACCCTCGCAAAGAGCGTATTGCTGTTGCGGAAGCACACAAATTACACATTCCACTTGTTGGTATCGTTGATACAAACTGTGATCCGGATGAAATCGATGTAGTTATTCCTGCGAATGACGATGCAATCCGTGCTGTTAAATTATTAACAGGTAAAATGGCAGATGCTATCTTAGAAGCTAAACAAGGCGAAGAAACAGCAACTGAAACAACAACTGCTTAATAGGCAAAAAAGGTTGCTTAATTAGTAAGAAAAAAAGGTGATAAGAGGATAATGCCTTTTATCCCTTTTTTTTGCACTAAATAAGCATACATAAATCCCGGGCGAATTTTTTAAAAACGTTACGGTTGATTTTCAGGGAATGAAGATAATATGACATCAGGGTTTTGTCCATAAGACTGACCGGTTGATGGTTTTTTGAGAATTTTGCTATAATTTGTTGTTTTTATTGATAAAAACAGGTATTATCTGGCGAAATGGGTAAAGACTGAATAAACTGCATTTAATTTGAGGAGGATAAATATTATGGCAATCACTGCACAATTAGTTAAAGAATTGCGTGAAAAAACTGGTGCCGGCATGATGGACTGTAAAAAGGCGCTAGTACAAACTGAAGGTGATATGGAAAAAGCAATCGATTTCCTACGTGAAAAAGGAATTGCGAAAGCTGCTAATAAAGGAGACCGTATCGCTGCTGAAGGTTTAACTTCTATCGTTGTTGAAGGAAACCAAGCAGTTATCCTTGAAGTGAACTCAGAAACAGATTTCGTTGCTAAAAACGAAGGCTTCCAAGCTCTTGTTAAAGAATTGGCTGCATTCCTTCTTGCTAACAAACCTGAAAGCGTTGAAATTGCTCTTGAGCAAACAATGGAAAATGGAGCAAAAGTTGCAGATCATATCAATGCAGCAGTTGCTAAAATTGGTGAAAAATTAACTCTACGTCGTTTCCAAGTTGTTACAAAAACAGATAATGACGCATTTGGCGCATACCTTCACATGGGTGGACGTATCAGTGTGCTTTCTGTTCTTGAGGGTACAACTGATGCAGAGGCAGCTAAAGGCGTTTCAATGCATATCGCTGCTATTAACCCGAAATATATTTCACGTGACCAAGTGGATGCAAGCGAACTAGACCGCGAACGTGAAGTTCTTACACAACAAGCTCTTAATGAAGGTAAACCAGAAAAAATCGTTGCGAAAATGGTTGAAGGACGTATCAACAAATTCTACGAAGAAATCTGTGTGAACGAACAAGCTTTCGTTAAAAATCCAGATCAAAAAGTTGGACAATTCGTAGAATCAAAAGGTGGAAAAATCCAATCATTCGTTCGTTATGAAGTAGGCGAAGGTCTTGAAAAACGTCAAGAAAACTTTGCTGAAGAAGTAATGAACCAAGTTAAAAAAGACTAATTGCAAGAAAATGATTGAATAGGGAACACTATAGTGTTCCCTATTTTTTGAAATGTCATGAACTTTTGGTAGCAAGAATAACAGGATGAACGAACGAAAAGATTACATAGTTGGAGGTTTTCATGAGTAACGCTAAATATAAACGTGTTGTACTAAAACTCAGTGGCGAAGCATTAGCCGGTGACGAAGGATTTGGAATTAACCCTGCAGTAATTAAATCAATTGCTGAACAAGTTAAAGAAGTAGCTGAACTTGATGTAGAAGTTGCTGTAGTTGTCGGTGGCGGAAACATTTGGCGCGGGAAAATCGGAAGTGAAATGGGCATGGATCGTGCTAATGCCGATTATATGGGTATGTTGGCTACAGTCATGAATTCATTGGCTTTACAAGATAGCCTTGATCAACTTGGAATTGAAACACGCGTTCAAACTTCCATTGAGATGAGACAAGTGGCAGAACCATACATTAGACGCCGTGCGATCAGACATCTTGAGAAAAAGAGAGTTGTAATTTTTGCAGCTGGTACAGGTAATCCTTATTTTTCAACGGATACTACTGCGGCCTTGCGTGCAGCTGAAATTGAAGCTGACGTTATCTTGATGGCGAAGAATAATGTGGATGGCGTTTATAATGCTGACCCTGTTAAAGACAAAAATGCTGTGAAGTATGATGAACTTTCTTATCTTGATGTGATTAAAGAGGGATTAGAAGTAATGGATTCGACTGCGTCCTCACTTTGCATGGACAATGATATACCATTGATTGTCTTCTCGATTATGGAAAAAGGTAATATTAAACGAGCCGTTTTAGGCGAAACGCTTGGAACAATTGTAAGGGGGAAATAAAAGATGCCGAAACAAGTTATTTCAAATGCGAAAACGAAAATGGAAAAAGCCATTGGAGCTTACACACGTGAATTAGCCAGCATCCGTGCCGGCAGGGCGAATGCCTCGTTGCTAGATAGAATATCTATTGATTATTATGGTTCTCCAACCCCGATTAATCAGCTTGCTGGTATTTCTGTACCGGAAGCTAGACTTTTAGTGATTCAGCCTTATGACAAAACCGTCTTAGGTGAGATTGAAAAAGCGATTTTGAAATCTGACTTAGGTTTAAATCCTTCCAATGATGGATCAATCATCCGTATTGCCATTCCTGCGTTAACTGAAGAACGTAGAAAAGAGCTTGTGAAGGTTGTCAAGAAAGAAGCGGAAGAAGCGAAAATAGCAGTCCGTAATGTTCGTCGCGATGGTAATGACGATTTGAAAAAACTTGAAAAAAATGGTGAAATCACTGAAGATGATTTACGCGGCTATGCTGATGACATCCAAAAGATGACTGATGGCAATATCACGAAAATCGATGAGATTACGAAAGATAAAGAAAAAGAAATTTTGGAAGTATAATCTCTTCTTAAAATATAAAATAAAGAGGGCCGAATCCATACTGGTCATGTCTTAGTTCTAACATATAGGTGTGCTAAAAAGAGAAAACTGTTATAATAAGGTTTCTCCGATAATGATTACGCCTTGAGTTAGTAAGTCTGCATGCAAACGTTGGAGGTGGTCCTTTTTTGTATTTTTCATTGCAAATGATAAACTGTTTTTTTAGAAAAAAGAAGTGATAATTTCTCCCCTTCTGACTTCTAATTAAGAATTTTTTTCATAATAATATGAGAACAAGTTTTTTTTTGATATTATAATAAAGATTCTGTTCTTTTTCGCAGAAAGCTTGATATACATAGAGCGCGAATATTTTTAACTTTGTAGAGAGATAAGTACAACCTAATGGGGGACTAACATATGTATTCACTATGGAAGCGTTTCGTTAAAAAAGATGCTTCTTCCGATGTAACAAATAGGATTCAGCATATTAAGAAGTTTGATGTTCCTCAACATATTGCCATTATTATGGATGGAAACGGCCGTTGGGCCAAAAAGCGTGCACTGCCACGCGTGGCCGGTCATCATGAAGGAATGAAAACCGTTCGTAAAATTACGAAAGTAGCCAATAAATTAGGAGTAAAAACATTAACCGTCTATGCGTTCTCCACTGAAAATTGGAAACGTCCGAAAAGTGAAGTCGACTTTTTAATGAAGCTTCCTCAGGAATTTCTCGGGACCTTTTTACCTGAGCTTATTTCTGAAAATGTAAGAGTAGAGACGATTGGCGACTTGTCTCTCATCCCGTCACATACTCAAAACGCCGTTAAACGGGCAATGGAAGATACTAAGAATAATGATGGGATGATTTTAAACTTTGCTCTAAACTACGGAAGCCGCGGAGAAATCGTAACCGCAGTGAATAGCATCGTTCATGATGTTAAGAATGGTATAATAAAGGAAAATGTTTCGGAGGAAATACTGACAAGTTACTTAATGACTAAGCATTTGTCAGATCCAGATTTACTAATTCGCACAAGCGGTGAAATCCGTTTAAGTAATTTCATGCTATGGCAGGCGGCTTATACAGAGCTATGGTTTACAGATGTATTATGGCCGGATTTTAGTGAAGAGCATTTATTGCAGGCAGTTGAGGAGTATCAAAAGCGTTCACGAAGATTCGGTGGCGTTTAATGTAGAAGGCGAGGAAAATGGAATAATGAAACAGCGAATTATTACGGCGGTCGTTGCTGCCGCTATCTTCATTCCAATAGTTATTTTAGGGGGAATTCCCTTTTTACTGCTGGTATATCTGCTAGCGTCCATTGGTTTGTATGAACTGATGAAAATGAAAAATATGCGTGTGGTCTCTTTTGAAGCGATTCTTTCACATATCTTGTTGTGGGTACTTTTACTACCCAATGAAAATACCGCTTTTTTAGCCAATATTAATTACGATAAAGTCCAAATTTTCTTAATGGGCGTTTTACTGCTACTTCTTTATACAGTCGTTTCAAAAAATCGTTTTACTTTTGATGACGCAGGCTTTTTAGTGATCACGATCCTATACCTAGGCATGGGATTCTACTATCTATTTGAAACACGTGATTCGTTGGGTCTGGGTCTGATATATATATTGCTTGCATTATTTACGATTTGGGCAACCGATTCAGGAGCATACTTTATCGGTAAGTCACTAGGTAAAAGAAAGTTATGGCCTGAAATCAGTCCAAATAAAACGGTGGAGGGATTTTTCGGAGGGATATTCTCCGCGTTGATAGTGGGTGTGCTATTTTATGTTTTCTCTTCCCTCGACTATACATTATTACAATTGTTATTGATTTCTTTAATCATTGCGATTTTCGGCCAATTGGGAGATCTCGTTCAATCGGCTTATAAACGTCATTATGGGGTAAAGGATTCAGGGAAGCTTCTTCCAGGTCATGGAGGAATTTTGGACAGGCTTGATAGTTTGATATTTATTTTACCGATTTTGCATTTATTGCATGTATTATAATACAAATAAAGGCATAGGCAAGTGTTATATAAATTAGGAGATGAACAATTTGAAATATATCAGCCTTTTGGGTGCAACAGGTTCGATTGGCCAACAAACAGCGGATGTAGTGAGGGCTCATCCTGATCAATTCAAAATAGTGGCGCTTTCAGCCGGGAAAAATATAGAATTGGTCAGAACTTACATACAAGAGTTTGAACCGAAACTTGTTTCAGTACAGACTAAAGAGGATTATCATGTTTTAAAAAGTGAATTCTTCAGCAAAAAAGATATCGAGTTCATGTACGGAGATGAAGGACTGACCGCTGTTGCTGTTTATGATCAAGCTACAATATTAGTCAATGCCGTCATCGGAAGCGTAGGACTCTATCCAACTTTACAGGCAATAAAGGCTAAAAAGGATATTGCAATCGCCAATAAGGAGACACTGGTGACTGCAGGTCATTTGGTCATAAATGAAGCTAAAAAAGCTGGAGTTAGATTACTCCCTGTTGATAGTGAGCACTCAGCGATTTTCCAGGCGTTACAGGGTGAAAAGGAAAAGAATATCGAACGTCTAGTCATTACTGCATCAGGCGGAAGCTTCCGGGATCGTACCCGAGAAGAATTGAAAGGTGTAACGGTGGAAGAGGCCCTAAACCATCCGAACTGGTCAATGGGTGCTAAAATTACGGTAGACTCCGCTTCGATGATGAATAAGGGGTTGGAAGTCATTGAAGCCCACTGGCTATTCGATCTTCCTTACGATAAAATTGATGTATTGCTACATAAGGAGAGTATCATCCATTCCATGGTTGAATTTCATGATTCCAGCGTGATTGCCCAACTGGGCACACCCGATATGCGCGTACCGATTCAATATGCACTTACTTATCCAGACCGTCTGACATTCGTGGGGCGTAAACGTCTGAACTTGGCTGATGCAGGGAAACTTCATTTTAGCGATATGGATTTCACCAGATATCCTTGTTTGCAATTTGCCTATGAAGCAGGTAAAATGGGCGGAACAATGACAACGGTTTTGAATGCAGCCAATGAAGCAGCAGTAGCTGCATTTTTATCTGGAAAGGTATCATTCCTGGAAATTGAGACTTTGATTGAAAAAGCGCTGAATCAGCATTCTGTCATAACACTTCCGGATTTAGAAACCATTCAGGAAGTAGATTTAATGACAAGGCAGTATATAGAATCTTTAGTGAAAGATAGGTGACCGGAACATGCAGACTTTAGAAACGATTATAGCGTTCATTATCATATTCGGTGCTCTTGTATTTTTCCATGAGCTTGGACACTTAGTGTTTGCAAAGCGTGCCGGAATTTTATGCCGTGAGTTCGCAATCGGTTTCGGACCAAAAGTATTCACGTATAAAAAGAAGGAAACCGTTTATACGATTCGCCTGCTTCCTCTAGGTGGGTATGTGCGTATGGCTGGCGAAGATGCTGAAAATATTGAGCTGAAGCCGGGTTATCGCGTAGGATTAATTTTTGATAATGAAGAGTATGTTACAAAAATCATTTTGAACAATAAAGATAAATATCCTGATATCCGGCTTGTTGAAGTAGAAGTGATCGACCTTGATCACAAACTGATTCTTACAGGTTATGAAGAGGGAGAGGAAGATACGTTAAAAACCTTTACCATTCATAAAGAAGCGGTAATCGTTGAAAATGGTGTGGAAAATCAGATTGCACCTTATGACCGACAATTTGCCTCAAAGTCGCTTGGACACCGCTTCCTTACGATTGTAGCTGGGCCAGCGATGAACTTTGTTTTGGCGTTTGTCATTTTTGTGTTGATTGGTTTGTTTCAAGGGGTTGTTGTGGATGAAGCAAAACTCGGTGAACTGACTGCGGATGGTTCGGCTATAAATGCCGGGTTAAAATCTGGGGATGTTATTCAATCGATTGAGGGAGCAGAAGTCTCATCTTGGGGAGATGTTCAGGAAAGCATACAAAAAAACCCTGGACAAGAAATAGAGTTTGTCGTTGATAGGGACGGGAAAACATTAGAAGTACCCGTTGTTCCTCAAGAAGTGAAGAGAGATGGCAAGAAAATTGGAATTATCGGTGTCTACCCTCCAGTTGAAAAAGCACCGATTAAAGCAATACAATACGGTTTTACCGAAACATATTTTTGGACAAAACAGATCTTTATTATTCTTGGTGACCTTGTAACGGGCGGCTTTACGATCGACAGTCTATCAGGCCCTGTAGGAATCTATAAATCCACAGAAGAAGTTGCAAAACAAGGTATATTCACGTTGATGAAATGGGCAGGACTGCTCAGCATTAACCTAGGAATTATGAACCTTCTTCCATTACCAGCGTTGGATGGAGGAAGACTGCTATTCTTCGTGGTAGAATTCTTAAGAGGAAAACCAATTGACCGCCAAAAAGAAGGAATGGTTCACTTTATCGGGTTTGCATTGCTGATGTTGTTAATGATTGTCGTTACTTGGAATGACATCCAGCGATTCTTCTTATAAAACATGTTCGAATAAGGTATAACAGGCCAGCAGAATTATCTGTTGGCTGTTTCTAATCATGGGAATGGAAATCACCATTTTCTTAAGTTTTTTAAACGTTTTGGGGAAATAGTTTGTTTTCTAAGTAAATCGTAAGTATAATCGAGAATGAGTATATTAAATCAGCTTTTCTGAATATCTCAGAAAGTCTTTTTTTGTATTATATGACCGTATAAAAGCTACGGTATGTAATTATCCGTGGCGGCAGTTTAATTTAAAGGAATTATTGAAGAGGTGCAGATATGAAACAAAGTATGACGTTAATCCCTACATTGAGAGAAGTACCTGCAGATGCAGAAATTAAAAGTCATCAGCTTTTATTACGTGCAGGATTTATGAGACAAAATTCCAGTGGGGTATATAGTTTCATGCCGCTTGGGAAAAAGGTGCTTCAAAAGGTTGAAGCCATTGTTCGGGAAGAGATGGATAATGCTGGTGCAGTTGAGCTATTAATGCCTGCTTTACAACAAGCGGAATTCTGGCAGGAATCTGGACGCTGGTATACATATGGTCCAGAGTTGATGCGTTTGAAGGACCGCAACAACCGTGAATTTGCGCTTGGTGCCACACATGAAGAAGTGATTACAAGCCTAGTTCGTGATGAAGTGAAGTCTTACAAGCGTCTTCCTTTAACAGTATACCAAATTCAAACGAAATTCCGTGACGAAAAGAGGCCGCGCTTTGGATTGTTGCGTGGACGTGAATTTATCATGAAAGATGCTTATTCTTTCCATGCTAATCAAGAAAGCCTTGATGCTGTTTATAAAAAATTATATGCGGCGTATGCAAATGTATTTAGCCGCTGCGGTCTTGATTTCCGTGCGGTCATTGCCGATTCAGGAGCTATGGGTGGAAAAGATACACATGAATTCATGGTCCTATCTGAAATAGGGGAAGATACAATTGCCTATTCAGATACGTCTGATTATGCAGCTAATATTGAAATGGCACCAGTAAGTGTGAACTATGAAAAAAGTTCAGAAGCACAGGGTGCACTTGAAAAAATTCATACACCTGGGCAAAAATCAATCGAGGAAGTAGCAACATTCTTAAAAACGGATGCTACGAAGTTGATTAAATCGTTGTTGTTTAAAGTGGATGAAAAATATGTGCTCGTATTGGTGCGCGGTGATCATGAAGTCAATGATATTAAGTTGAAGAATTTCTATAACGCATCAGTCGTAGAAATGGCAGATCCAATCGAGACGAAAGAGGTTTTAGGCTGTGCAATTGGTTCTCTAGGACCAATCAATGTCACTTCTGACGTAGAAGTGATTGCGGATGTTGCTATCGAAGTAATGGTCAATGGAATCTGTGGTGCAAATGATGAAGACTACCATTATGTGAATGTAAATCCAGACCGTGATTTTAATGTAGCCAACTATTTGGATCTTCGTTTTATTCAAGAGGGTGACCCATCACCGGATGGAAACGGAAAAATTCAATTTGCTAAAGGTATTGAGGTTGGTCACGTATTCAAGCTTGGGACAAAATATTCCGAAGCGATGAACGCGACCTTCCTTGATGAAAATGGACGATCACAGCCGATGATCATGGGTTGTTACGGAATTGGTGTATCTCGCACACTTGCAGCTGTAGCCGAGCAATTCAACGATGAAAAAGGATTGGTTTGGCCAGTGAACTTAGCGCCATACCAAGTTCATTTGATTCCAATTAATATGAAGGATGAAGCGCAGTCTGCACTTTCAGAAGAATTGTATAATGATTTTAAAACACAAGGCTTGGAAGTTCTGATGGATGATCGTCAAGAACGTGCCGGTGTTAAATTTGCTGATTCAGACTTAATTGGACTTCCTGTCCGTGTAACAGTCGGTAAAAAGGCTTCAGAGGGAATTGTCGAAGTGAAAATCCGTAAAACTGGTGAGGTTCTTGAAATTGAAAGAGCTGAACTAACTCAAAAACTTCGCGAAATATTAGGATAATTATTTTGAAAAATAGCGAAGGGAGGCATCATTCAATTGAATGATGCTTTTCCTTTTCCTACATTTAGATACTCGTGAAAGGTACGTGTTATGTTATAATAACCACTGATATTAGAGTGGAAATAATAATGAATAAAATCTTAAGAGATAGTAGATAAGGGGAGAGAGGAAATGGATCAAAATCCTAATAGCGGTAGAGAGAGATTTCAACTCTTGCTCCAGCAGATGGACTTGACTGAGGATGCCTTTGTGAACTTTTTCATTGGTGCCGAAATTGATAAGCTCTCAATTGAGAGAGAGTCCAAAACATGGCATTTTGCCTTTAATATACCTGCGTTAATTCCTTGCAGTGTTCATACAAGACTTGCTACTCAATTAGCAAGTACCTTCGCCCATATTGCGAAGGTCTCATTCACTTTGAATGTAGCTAACCCGCAAGTGACCGAACAATTAGTTAAAGAGTATTGGAAAAACTGCATAGGCGAGCTTCAAGGCATGTCTCCAGCTCTATTGTCACTACTAAATGAGCAAGAGCCTACAGTAAACGGATATAAAATTATCGTAAGTGCACGAAATGATACTGAGGCCGGTCAGTTGAAACGAAAATACTCTGGACTCATTTCGAATATCTATCAAACGTTTGGTTTCCCTCCACTGACTCTTGATGCGGAAGTAAAGGAAACAGTTTCGAATCCTGATTATCAGAAGTTTTTGGAAGAGAAACAAAAGGAAGACGCGGAAAAGGGGCTTGCTGCCCTAGTGGAAATGCAGAAGAAAGAATCGGAAAAAGGTGGAGACGATGGCGTCTACGAAGGACCTGTTAAGATTGGTTATACGATTAAAGAAGATGCTGATTTCCGAAGAATTGAACAGATTATCGATGAAGAGCGGAGAATTGCAATTGAGGGCTTCGTATTTGATGCGGAAGTCCGAGAGCTTCGCAGTGGCCGTAGCTTACTGACGTTCAAAGTGACGGATTATACCAGCTCAATATTAGTCAAAATGTTTTCACGTGATAAAGAAGATGCCGCAATTCTTGCCCGTGTGAAAAAGGGAATGTGGGTACGTGCTCAAGGTAGCATTCAAAATGATACATTTGTACGGGATTTGGTTATGATTGCAAATGATATAAATGAAATCTCTAAACAGGGTCGACAGGACAAGGCTCCTGAAGGGGAAAAGCGGGTCGAACTGCATATGCATACTCCGATGAGTTCTATGGATGCGGTGACACCGACTTCTGCCCTTATTGCCCAGGCAGCCAAGTGGGGGCATAAGGCTGTTGCCATCACGGATCATGCAGGTGCCCAATCATTCCCTGAAGCTTATAGTGCCGGGAAAAAGAATGACATTAAAATTCTTTACGGCGTCGAAGTGAATCTTGTAAACGACGGCGTGCCGGTTGTCTATAATGAGGCGCATATTGCATTGGCTGATGCCACCTATGTCGTGTTTGATGTAGAAACGACAGGACTGTCTGCCGTTTATGATACGATAATTGAATTTGCTGCAGTAAAAATTCGTGATGGGGACATTATTGATCGATTCGAGTCATTTGCGAATCCTCATCATCCGTTATCCAATACGACCATAGATTTGACGGGAATCACTGATGATCTTGTAGAAAATGCTCCAGAAGTCTCGGAAGTACTCGAAAAGTTCAGGAATTGGGCAGGAGATGCCATACTCGTTGCTCATAACGCGACATTTGATATGGGCTTTTTGAATATAGGTTATAAAAACATGGGATATCCTAAGGCAGCGAATCCAGTTCTGGACACATTGGAACTAGCCCGATTTTTATATCCGGAGTTTAAAAACCATCGTTTAAATACATTATGTAAAAAGTTCGATATCGATTTGACTCAGCATCATAGGGCCATATATGATGCCGAAGCTACAGGCTATCTTATGTTGAAGATGCTAAAGGATGCGATGGAAAAAGACATTACCCATCATGATCAGCTAAATGACAATATGGGTAAAGGAAATGCTTATCAGCGTTCCCGTCCGTCCCATTGTACGCTGATTGCGCAAACACAGGCTGGTTTAAAAAACCTTTTTAAATTAATTTCGATATCACATATTGATTATTATTATCGTGTACCTCGGTTACCGCGTTCCCAACTTAAAAAGTATCGTGAAGGAATTCTCGTTGGATCCGGATGTGATAAAGGGGAAGTTTTTGAAGGGATGATGCAAAAGGGTTTTGAGGAAGTCATAGATATCGCTGAATTTTACGATTATCTTGAAATTCATCCGAAGGAAGTATACCAGCATTTGATTGAGCTTGAATATATCAGGGATGATAAATCGTTAGAAACAATCATCACAAATATCGTCAAGCTTGGTGAGAAATTGGATAAGCCTGTCGTTGCCACAGGGAATGTTCATTATTTGGACCCAAACGACAAAATTTACCGTAAAATCCTTGTGAATTCACAAGGTGGAGCGAACCCGCTGAATCGTCATAAGCTGCCGGATGTACATTTCCGGACAACTGATGATATGCTGAGGGCCTTCTCATTCCTTGGTTCTGAGAAAGCCAAAGAAGTTGTGGTAACTAACACGAATAAAATCGCTGATATGATAGATGAAATCAAGCCTATCAAGGATGAGTTATACACGCCTAAAATTGAAGGCGCAGAAGAAGAGATGCGTGAGATGAGTTACGGCATGGCAAAGAAGATATACGGAGAGAACCTGCCGGAAATCGTAGAAGCTCGTCTTGAAAAAGAATTGAAAAGCATCATTGGCCATGGATTTGCCGTTATTTATTTGATTTCTCACAAACTAGTTAAAAAATCTTTGAATGATGGATATCTCGTGGGATCACGGGGGTCGGTGGGATCTTCGTTCGTTGCAACGATGACTGAAATTACTGAGGTAAACCCACTGCCGCCGCATTATGTGTGTCCAACGTGTAAAAAATCGGAATTCTTCAATGATGGTTCTGTGGGTTCTGGATTTGACCTGCCAGATAAAGACTGTCCAGATTGCGGCATTGCTTATACAAAAGACGGACATGATATCCCGTTTGAAACCTTCCTTGGCTTTAAAGGGGATAAGGTTCCTGATATTGACTTGAACTTCTCCGGTGAATATCAGCCGAAGGCCCATAACTATACTAAGGTCTTGTTTGGAGAAGAGTATGTTTACCGCGCTGGAACGATTGGTACGGTAGCTGAAAAAACGGCGTATGGCTATGTAAAAGGTTATTCTACCGACAATAATATCCATATGCGGGGAGCTGAGACTGACCGTCTTGTTGCTGGATGTACAGGAGTAAAACGGACTACTGGACAGCATCCAGGTGGAATCATCGTTGTTCCGGATTACATGGATATTTATGATTTCACACCTATTCAGTTCCCAGCGGATGACCGAACTTCCGAGTGGAAAACGACTCACTTTGATTTCCATTCAATTCACGATAATATTTTAAAACTTGATATTCTTGGTCACGATGATCCTACTGTAATCAGGATGCTTCAGGATTTGAGCGGCATCGATCCAAAAACGGTTCCGACAGACGATCCTGAAGTAATGAAAATATTCAGTAGTACCGAATCATTAGGAGTAACGGAAGATCAAATTATGTGTAAAACTGGAACGCTCGGTATTCCAGAATTTGGTACGCGTTTTGTTAGGCAGATGCTTGAGGACACGAAACCTACAACATTTTCCGAGCTTGTCCAGATATCCGGATTATCTCATGGTACCGATGTATGGTTGAGTAATGCACAGGAGCTGATTCACAACCGAATATGTACACTTAGCGAAGTTATCGGTTGTCGGGATGATATTATGGTCTATCTGATTTATCAAGGGCTCGATCCTTCTCTGGCGTTTAAAATTATGGAATCAGTACGTAAAGGGAAAGGGCTCTCCGAGGAATTCGAAGCAGAAATGAGAAAAAATGAGGTGCCGGAATGGTATATCGATTCATGTAAAAAGATTAAATACATGTTCCCGAAAGCCCATGCTGCAGCTTATGTATTAATGGCTGTCCGGATTGCTTATTTTAAAGTGCATTTACCTTTATTATATTATGCCGCTTATTTCACAGTTCGTGCCGATGATTTTGAAATCGATGCGATGACGCGGGGATCTCAGGCGATCAAAACTAAGATTGAAGAAATCAATGTAAAAGGATTGGATGCTTCTACTAAGGAAAAGAATACATTGACGGTTCTTGAACTTGCCTTAGAAATGTGTGAGCGCGGATACAGCTTTGCTAAGGTGGATTTGTATAAATCTAGTGCAGACCAATTCATAATTGAAGGTAACACGTTGATTCCACCATTCAATTCAATACCAGGTCTTGGAACAAATGCGGCCATCAATATCGTTAATGCACGTAAGAATGGAGAATTCCTCTCGAAAGAAGATTTACAACAGCGAGGGAAAGTATCCAAGACGATTCTTGAATACCTTGATAAACAAGGCTGTCTAGAGTCTCTGCCTGAACAAAATCAGTTATCTTTATTTTAAAAGAGAAGCTGATGATAAAAAGGAAGAAACAGACATGATATTTGCATAAATATCTTGATTATGGTATATTTTTATTGGAAATACTAAGAGGAACCAATGGCAAGAGTGGGGAAACCCACTCTTTCGTGTTGTATTGACCATTTATTTTGAATCCGAAACCAAGCGCATACAACGCACGTATGGAGGAAACAAATGAGTAAAAAGGTAACGGAAGTTGTAGAAGAATTAGCATTACCAATTCTTGAAGAATTGCAGCTTGAATTAGTTGAAGTGGAGTATGTGAAGGAAGGTAAAAGCTGGTTCCTTCGAGTTTACATTGATAAAGAAACAGGCGTAGATCTTGAAGATTGCGGAAAAGCGAGTGAAAAGCTCAGTGAAAAGCTTGATGAAGTTGATCCAATTCCACAAATTTATTTTCTCGAAGTTTCATCTCCCGGAGCTGAAAGGCCTCTGAAAAAAGAGAAAGATTTCCTTAATGCTATCGGTAAAAATGTTTACATAAAAACATACGAGCCCATTTTAGATGAAAAAGAATTTGAAGGAATCTTAACCAGCTTCGATGGGAACGAAGTGACGCTTGAAATCAAAATCAAGACAAGAAAGAAAACAATCGTCATTCCATACGAAAAGGTAGCCAAAGCAAGATTGGCGATTACCTTCTCTTAAGTCAAGCAAATCAATAATTAAATATCCGTAAGGGGGATCACCATGGGCAATGAGTTATTGGATGCTCTCTATATTTTAGAAAACGAAAAAGGAATTTCCAGGGAAGTTTTAATCGACGCGATTGAGGCCGCTCTTATATCGGCATATCGTCGTAACTTTAACCAAGCGCAAAATGTGCGTATCGATTTGAATCTTGGTAAAGGAACAATGCGTGTATTTGCCAGAAAAGACGTTGTAGATGAAGTATTCGATTCACGTCTGGAAATTTCTGTTGAAGAAGCAAGAGCGATTGATCCCAACTACCAGCTAGAGGATATTGTCGAAATGGAAGTAACGCCAAAAGATTTCGGCCGCATTGCTGCACAAACAGCGAAGCAAGTTGTTACTCAAAGAGTGCGTGAAGCAGAGCGCGGCATCATTTATGCTGAATTCATTGATCGCGAAGAGGATATCATGACAGGGATTGTTCAACGTCAGGATTCTCGATTTATCTATGTGAGTCTAGGTAAAATCGAAGCATTGCTTCCAGTCAATGAACAAATGCCTAATGAGCAGTATAAACCTCATGATCGTATTAAAGTTTTTATCACAAAAGTTGAAAAGACGTCCAAGGGGCCGCAAATTTTTGTATCCCGTTCACATCCTGGACTTTTAAAACGTTTATTCGAAATCGAAGTGCCTGAAATTTTTGATGGAACAGTAGAAATTAAGTCAGTTGCTCGTGAAGCAGGTGACCGTTCAAAAATCTCCGTGCACTCTGAAAACGAAGAAGTCGATCCGGTCGGTTCCTGCGTAGGCCAAAAGGGACAACGTGTCCAGGCCATCGTCAATGAATTAAAAGGTGAAAAAATCGATATCGTTAAATGGTCGGAAAATCCGGTTATCTTTGTTGCGAATGCTTTAAGCCCTTCAAAAGTACTTGAAGTTATCGTAAAAGAAGAAGAAAAGGCGACAACTGTAATCGTTCCGGACTATCAGCTTTCACTTGCAATTGGTAAGCGTGGACAAAATGCTCGCTTAGCTGCCAAACTTACTGGTTGGAAAATTGATATCAAGAGTGAAACAGAAGCCCGTGAAGCGGGTATTTACCCGGTTGAAGAACAGGAATTCCTTTTAAGCAGGGATAGCTATGTGAATGAAGAGGATATAGATTTCGAAGAGGATAACGAGTAAATTTAGAGGTGAAAAAAGATGAATAGCCGAAAAAAAATCCCGATGCGTAAATGTGTGGCCACAGGCGAAATGAAGCCGAAGAAAGAACTCATACGTATCGTTCGATCTAAAGAAGGGGAAGTCAGCCTTGATCCGACCGGGAAAAAATCGGGAAGGGGAGCTTATTTGACTCTTGATCGGGATGTTATCGAGCTGGCCAAAAAGAAAAATGTGCTGGCTAATCACCTTAGTACCCAAATCGATTCCTCCCTTTATGAACAATTGCTTGAATTAGTGAATAAGGAGAAATACTAACACCATGACCCAACAACAACAATGGATGTCTCTATTAGGTTTGGCCAATCGAGCACGCAAGCTAATTTCGGGTGAAGAATTAGTGGTTAAAGAGATTAGAAGCGGTAATGCCAAAGTTGTTATTTTATCCGCGGACGCTTCAAAAAACACTGAAAAAAAAATATCTGATAAGTGCGCATTTTATCAGGTTCCTTTAAAAAGAGTCGAAAGCAGGTCTATGCTCGGCCATGCGATTGGTAAGGAAGCTAGAGTTGCCGTCGCAGTTCTGGATGAAGGTTTTGCACAAAAACTCCGAACGCTGCTCGATTAAATTTTACGGGGGTGAACGTATGACAAAATTGCGTGTATATGAATATGCAAAACAAAAGAACGTTTCAAGCAAGGAAGTAATAACTAAACTTAAAGAAATGAATATAGAGGTAACAAACCATATGACAGCATTAGACGATTCAACTGTAAATAAATTAAACGATTCAATTAAGCCTAAAAGCGAAGATAAAAGCCCAGCTACTGAACCAAAAGCTAACGCTACGGTTGCAAAATACGAAGCTGAAGCAGATGAGAAGAGTACAGTTAATAAAGAAAAGCTAAAGAAAAAACCTCCCGTTAAACCTGTAGGTACGAAAAAACCAGCAGGACAGTTTAGTAGAGGTAGAAATAACCGAAATAAAAATAATAAACAAAGACAACAAGCACCACAGGCTCCTGTTACTAAACGTAAAGAAAGAGAACTTCCAGAGAAAATTACGTTTTATGAGTCTTTGACTGTTATGGAACTTGGTAAAAAACTTCACCGTGAACCGTCTGAAATCATTAAAAAGCTTTTCATGCTTGGTGTGATGGCTACAATTAACCAAACATTAGATAAAGATGCTATAGAATTAATCTGTACAGAATACGGTGTATTGGCTGAAGAAGAGATTCGTGTTGATCTAACTGACCTTGAGTCATTAGTGACTGAAGATGCTTCTGAAGATTTGATCGAACGTCCGGCTGTTGTAACGATCATGGGACACGTTGACCATGGTAAAACGACATTGCTTGATTCTATTCGTCATACGAAAGTAACTGAAGGCGAAGCAGGCGGAATCACTCAGCATATCGGTGCTTATCAAGTTAAAGTTAACGACAAAAAAATTACATTCCTTGATACACCAGGACATGCTGCGTTTACAACAATGCGTGCTCGTGGAGCTCAGGTTACAGATATCACAATCCTAGTTGTAGCAGCGGATGATGGTGTTATGCCTCAAACGGTTGAAGCGATTAACCATGCTAAAGCAGCAGAGGTTCCAATTATCGTCGCTGTTAATAAAATGGATAAAGAAGCCGCTAATCCAGACCGCGTTATGCAAGAATTGACAGAGCACGGTTTAGTTTCTGAAGCATGGGGCGGAGATACAATTTTCGTACCTATTTCAGCTAAAAATGGCGAAGGAATCGATAGCTTGTTGGAAATGATTCTACTAGTTAGTGAAGTAGAAGAATATAAAGCAAATCCAACTCGTAAAGCAAACGGAACGGTTATCGAAGCACGTTTGGATAAAGGGCGCGGCTCTGTAGCAACATTGCTTGTTCAAAACGGAACGTTGAAAGTCGGAGATCCAATCGTTATTGGTAATACATTCGGCCGCGTTCGTGCAATGCTTAATGACCTTGGCCGTCGTGTTAAGGATGCAGGTCCTTCTACACCGGTTGAAATCACAGGTTTGAATGAAGTTCCACAGGCTGGGGACCGTTTCATCGTCTTTGAAGATGAAAAAACTGCCCGTCAAGTTGGGGAAGTTCGTGCGCAAAGACAGCTTGCTTCACAACGTAATGAAAAATCTCGTGTAACGCTTGATACATTGTTCGAGCAAATGAAAGAAGGGGAAATTAAAGAATTGAACATCATCTTAAAAGCGGATGTTCAAGGTTCTGCTGAAGCAGTTGCCGCTTCCCTGAATAAAATAGAAGTAGAAGGCGCAAAAGTGAAAATTATTCACACTGGCGTCGGGGCTATTACAGAGTCTGACATTATCCTAGCTACGGCTTCTAATGCAATCGTCATCGGATTTAACGTCCGTCCTGATGTGAATGCGAAGCGTGCGGCTGAATCAGAAAATGTTGATGTCCGCCTTCACCGTATCATTTATAAAGCTATCGAAGAGATCGAGTCGGCTATGAAAGGGATGCTTGACCCTGAATTTGAAGAAAAAATTATTGGTCAGGCTGAAGTTCGTACAACTTTCAAAGTATCTAAAGTTGGTACGATCGCTGGTTCTTATGTTACAGAAGGAAAAATCACACGTGATAGCGGCATTCGCTTAATTCGTGAAGGTGTCGTCATTTACGAAGGTGAAATTGATGCATTGAAACGTTTTAAAGATGATGTAAAAGAAGTGGCAACGAACTATGAGTGCGGTATTACCATTAAAAATTACAATGACCTTAAAGAAGGCGACGTAATTGAAGCTTATGTAATGGAAGAGATAGAGCGTAAATGATCGTTGGCTCTGTCCAATGTGAGTGCATCATCTATGACACCCATTCTTTGAAAGAAAAACGAGCCGTTTTGCAGCGTGTTATGACACGGCTTAAACAGAAGTTCAATATATCGGTAGCAGAAACGGATTTTCAGGATCTATGGCAACGAACAAAGATTTCTATCGTAACCGTTTCATCTTCAAGGAAGGCTACTGAGAGAGAACTTCAAAATGCCCTTAAATTTCTAGATTCTTTTCCGGAAATAGAGCGAACAATAACAGATATAGACTGGCTTTAGGCTAGCGAGGTGATATTATGAGCCTTCGTGCAAATCGTGTTGGCGAACAAATGAAAAAAGAGCTGAGTGAAATTATCGGCCGAAAAATTAAAGATCCAAGAATCGGATTTGTAACAGTAACAGATGTTGACGTTACAGGCGATCTACAACAGGCAACTGTTTATATTTCCGTGTTGGGTGATCAGGAACAACGGGAAAAAACTCTTCAAGGCCTTGCAAAGGCAAAAGGATTTATGCGTTCAGAAATTGGGCAAAGAATCCGTCTTCGCAAAACCCCGGAACTGTTTTTTGAATTTGATGAATCGGTTGATTACGGAAATCGAATCGAATCGTTAATTTCACAAATCAATTCAGAGGAAAAACCGGCTGGAAAAGACGAATAATAAGCAAGCAGAAAAGGAGGTCGACTCAATAAGTGCTTTGCACTTCTTGGGGTCGATCTCTTTTTTTTGAAATGACAGGAAAACGTAGCAAAAAGTAAAAGACACCTTTCGAATTTAAGTTCATATTGTTTGTGCAAGCTGACAGAGGTGCTTCCACTTTTAGAAAATGAGGTGAAAGTGTGAACGGTATTCTACCATTATGGAAACCAAAGGGATTGACATCCCATGATTGTGTTTTTAAATTAAGGAAGATATTAAAAACAAAAAAGGTTGGGCATACAGGCACTTTAGATCCTGATGTCACAGGGGTTTTACCGATTTGTATCGGTAGGGCAACAAAAGTCGCCGAATATTTGACAGAGGCAGGTAAAGCGTATGAAGGGGAAGTGACCCTTGGTTTTTCAACGACAACGGAAGATGCAAGCGGCGATAAGGTAGCTGAAAAAAGGATTACTCAAGTGATTCAGCGTGAACAAATTCTTGAAGTTTTAGAATCATTAACAGGAAAAATTGAACAGACTCCGCCGATGTTTTCAGCTGTTAAGGTAAACGGGAAAAAGTTATATGAATACGCTCGGGCCGGAATCGAAGTGGAGCGACCGACACGGGAGGTTACCATTTACGAAATCACCCTTCTAGATGAACGTTCTGAATTCAAAGGAGAAACCATTTCTTTCCGTTTTCGTGTTAAGTGCAGTAAAGGAACATATATTAGAACGCTTGCTGTCATGATAGGTGAAAAATTGGGATTTCCAGCACATATGTCAGACCTAACGCGGATTGAATCAGCTGGTTTTAAGCTTGAAGACTGTCTGACATTCGCTGAGGTGGAAGCATTCATGGAAACCGGACAAACAGATGAGTTTCTGCTGCCCTTAGAGCGAGGATTATTTCATTTGCCCAAAATTCAGATTAGTGATAAAGTAGCAAAGAAAGTACTTAACGGTGCGGTATTGGAACAGGCTAAGGATGTTGTTGTTGAGAAAGGTCAGCCTTTTGTAATGGTTGATCCATCTGATAAGGCTATTGCCATTTATCAAATACATCCGACAAAAGAGGGATTAATTAAACCTGTAAAAGTTTTGGCACAAGAATTATAGACCGTTTTGCCGTCGGAAAGAGGAGATTGAAAGGTGAAAGTGATCGCAATAGAGCATCCTCATCAATTTAATTCGGATGATTTTCCGGAGCTTGTAATGGCGCTTGGATTTTTTGATGGCATACATAAAGGGCATCAAATTGTTATTCAAACTGCCAAGCAAAAAGCCGATGAAATGAATCTTAAGTCAGCAGTTATGACATTTGACCCACATCCTTCCGCAGTATTGGGGAGGAAAACGGAAAATATTCGCTATATTACACCACTCGAAGATAAAATAGATATCATAGAATCGATGGAGATAGATTATCTGTTTATCGTTCATTTCAGCAAGGAATTTGCTTCGGTGTTGCCGGAACAGTTCGTTGACGAATATATTGTCGGGCTGAATGTCCGTCACGTTGTAGCCGGCTTTGACTATTCATATGGCCGCTACGGTCAAGGATCGATGGAAGAGTTGCCTGTATACGCACGAGGAAGGTTTACGCAGACGGTTGTTGCGAAACAAACACTTGAAGATGAAAAGGTAAGTTCGACCAGAATCAGAGAAACACTTAGTAACGGTAACTTTTCCGACTTTTATCATTTGGCAGGCCGCCGTTATTTAACGAAAGGGCATGTCGTTCATGGTGAAAAACGAGGCAGGAAGTTGGGTTTCCCCACTGCTAATATTGAAGTAAGTGACGATTATATATTCCCAGCTGCTGGGGTATATGCTGTCAAGATTAATATAAGCGGCCAATGGTATAATGGGGTTTGTAATGTCGGTTATAAACCTACGTTCCATGAAGAAAAGCCGAAATATCCAACCGTAGAGGTTCATGCTTTGGAGTTCTCGGGTGATATTTATGGCAATCAAGTTTCGGTAGAATGGCATACTAGGCTGAGAAGTGAGCAGAAATTTTCTGGACTTGAAGCGTTAGTCGCACAGATTGAAACTGATAAGCAAAATGCGCTAGCTTATTTTTCAAAACTGAAAGTATAAACGGTTAGCAATAGACAATACTTGCAATTTTAATGAAAAACATGTATTCTATTGTATGTATGAAAATAACCATTGCTTGGCTAGTCGAGACTCCGACGCTGGCTCGGTAATAGGTGATTTTACAGAATTTTAGGAGGAATAATAACATGGCTATTACACAAGTACGCAAAAACGAACTTATCGCTGAGTTCAGAACTCACGATACTGACACTGGATCTCCAGAAGTTCAAATCGCAGTATTAACAGAAGAAATCAACAACTTGAACGGTCACTTACGCACACACAAAAAAGACCACCATTCACGTCGCGGTCTTCTTAAAATGGTAGGTAAACGTCGTAATCTTTTAACTTACCTACGTAACAAAGACGTTACTCGTTACCGTACACTAATTAACAAATTAGGTCTACGTAGATAATTTTTTCAGGAAGGCGGGAAATTTCCCGCTTTTTTGATGTTAATCAAATGATTTGGACGTGTTCTATTTTTAGGCTAAGCCTTCGTCCTTGGGACTCGGCAGGAGCCGGGTCTTTTTCTATTTATAAATGATTAGGATATACATAATTGAATGAATGAAAATTTTATTCATTTTACTGTTAATGCTTGTTTTTTTCGTGCATAATAGGAATAGTTTGGTTTTAACTTGAGTTCAGTTACTTTCACATATAATGATTTAATCCAATACAGGTTTAGGTAAACTAAGCCTCTAAGTGAAGATTCAGAGAGGGGTTTAATAAATGGGACAGGAAAAACATACGTATTCATTTGACTGGGCCGGCCGTAATGTAACGGTAGAGATTGGCCAATTGGCCAAACAAGCGAACGGAGCAGTTTTAGTCCGTTATGGAGAAACAGCTGTATTAAGTACAGCAACAGCTTCAAAGGAACCTAGAAATGTCGACTTCTTCCCTTTGACAGTCAACTACGAAGAAAGACTGTATGCAGTCGGTAAAATTCCAGGTGGCTTCATCAAACGTGAAGGCAGACCGAGTGAAAGAGCAATTTTAGCAAGCCGACTAATTGACCGTCCAATCCGTCCGCTATTTGCAGATGGCTTCCGGAACGATGTTCAAATTATCAGTATGGTTATGAGTGTTGATCAAGATTGTTCTTCTGAAATGGCAGCGATGCTTGGTTCATCCCTTGCACTTTCAGTTTCCGATATTCCGTTTGAAGGTCCAATTGCTGGAGTTGTAGTCGGAAGAATTAATAATGAATTCATTATTAACCCTACTGTTGACCAACTTGCAAAAAGCGACATTAACTTGACAGTTGCCGGTACGAAAGATGCTATCAACATGGTTGAAGCTGGAGCAAATGAAGTACCAGAAGAAACTATGCTTGAAGCAATTATGTTTGGTCATGACGAAATCAAGAAGGTTATTGCATTCCAAGAGAAAATTGTTGCTGAAATCGGCAAGGAAAAGCTACAAATCTCTCTATACCAAGTGGATGCAGAACTAGAAGCAGAAGTAAAAGGTCATTGTGAATCAGACCTTAACAAAGCTGTACAAGTTCAGGAAAAACATGCTCGTGAAGATGCTATTAAAGAAGTAAAAGATCGCGTGTTGGCTCATTATGAGGAAGAAACTGATGAAGCTAAACTAAAACAAATCAAAGAAATCCTAAATAAATTGGTTAAATCAGAAGTCCGTCGTTTAATTACGGAAGAAAAGGTACGTCCAGATGGCCGTAACCCGGATGAGATTAGACCATTATCATCTGAAGTAACTATTCTGCCTCGTACACACGGTTCTGGTTTGTTCACACGTGGACAAACTCAAGCACTTTCTATCTGTACATTAGGTGCCCTTGGCGATGTACAGATTTTGGACGGTCTTGGAACCGAAGAGTCGAAACGTTTCATGCATCATTATAACTTCCCTCATTTCAGTGTTGGTGAAACAGGCCCGATTCGTGGTGCAGGACGTCGTGAAATCGGACATGGTGCACTTGGTGAAAGAGCATTAGAACCGGTTATACCGAATGATAAAGACTTCCCTTATACAATTAGACTTGTGTCTGAAGTTCTTGAATCTAATGGCTCAACATCGCAAGCAAGTATCTGTGCAAGTACGCTAGCAATGATGGATGCTGGTGTTCCGTTGAAAGCTCCAGTTGCAGGTATTGCAATGGGTCTTGTTAAAACAGGTGAGCACTACACGATCTTAACAGATATTCAAGGCATGGAAGATCATCTAGGAGACATGGACTTTAAAGTTGCTGGAACGTCAAAAGGTGTTACAGCCCTTCAAATGGATATTAAAATTGAGGGTCTTTCAAGAGAAATTCTTGAAGAAGCATTACTTCAAGCTAAACATGGCCGGATGCACATTTTGGAATCAATGATGGCAACAATCAATCAACCGCGTGAGCAATTATCCAAATATGCTCCGAAAATCGTTACAATGTCTATTAATCCAGACAAAATCCGCGATGTCATTGGACCGAGCGGTAAACATATCAATAAAATCATTGAAGAAACTGGCGTAAAAATTGATATCGAACAAGATGGAACGGTATTCATTTCTTCTACAGATGAAGCAATGATTCAAAAAGCGAAGAAAATTATCGAAGATATCGTGCGTGAAGTCGTTGTAGGCGAACTATACTTAGGTAAAGTTAAACGTATTGAAAAATTCGGAGCGTTCGTTGAAATCTTCAATGGTAAAGATGGTTTGGTCCATATTTCTGAACTGGCTGAAGAAAGAGTCGGTAAAGTGGAAGATGTCGTTTCACTTGGCGATGAGCTATTAGTTAAAGTTACTGAGATTGATAAGCAAGGAAGGGTTAACCTTTCCCGTAAAGCGGTCCTTAAAGAACAAAAAGAGGCAGCTAATCCTTCTCAGTCATAATAGAAATAAAAATTCGGCATGCGGTTCCTAGTGAATCTGCATGCTTTTTTGTTTTAAAGGATTCATCGTTATATATGGAAATTCGCAATAAAAGTATGTAATGTTCTACCTTGTCCGTTTTCTTCATACATTTTTGTATGAAGGGGGCGTAAAAAATGAATAATAAATGGAAGCAGATAGTTGCGATAAGTGCCATTGCAGGTATATCATGGTTATTAGTGCAAAATCCATATACACATATTTATTTGACCCAATTAACAGATCATTCAGTTGCGTCAATGAAGCAGGAAGATGAGCTTCTTTTACAAATAAAAGAATCAACAAAAAAATATGAGATTGCACCACAGGATGCACGAATAGATTCGGTTTGGAAAACCGTTCCTGCATATAATGGCCTAAAGGTAAATATTGATGATTCGTATAAAGCTATGAAGAAGGAGGGCGGATTCGATAAGGATAAACTGGTATATCAACAAGTTCCAGCAAAGATTCATTTAAACGATCTCGACCCGGCTCCGATTTACCGGGCCCATCCGGAAAAGCCAGTGGTATCATTTTTAATCAATGTGGCCTGGGGTAATGAATACTTACAGGATATGTTGGCTGTGTTAAAAAAACATAATGTCAAGGCAACATTTTTCCTTGAAGGTAATTGGACTAAGAAGAACCCAGAATTGGCGAAGATGATTAAGGGTGGAGGACACGAAATCGGAAACCACTCCTATTCACATCCGAATATGCAAAATATTTCCTCTCAGGCTACACGTGAGGAAATTCGTAAAACGAATGAAGTCATTGAAGCGGTGACAGGTGTGAAGATGAAATGGTTCGCCCCTCCAAGCGGAAGCTACCGAGACGAAACGGTAAAAATCGCGGATTCTCTCGGTTTAAAGACAGTTATGTGGAGTGTGGATACGATTGACTGGCAAAAACCAAGTCCTGAAGTACTTCAACAGAGGGTGCTTTCTAAGGTTCACCCGGGAGCATTTATTTTAATGCATCCTACAGAATCTACCGCGAAATCATTGGAAACGTTAATTATTAATATAGAAAAGAAAGACTTAGATGTTGTTACCGTTTCAGAAGCAGTAGATGAAGAGCGGTTGAATCCATAACGTTATGGTTACGAAAGCAGCATAGAATGATTGGGAGGAATGTTAGTTGATTAAGAAATACACTTGTCAAAATGGAGTAAGAATTGTATTAGAAAATATTCCAACAGTACGTTCAGCAGCAATTGGAGTATGGATCAAAACAGGTTCACGAAATGAAACACCAGAATTGAATGGGGTTTCCCATTTCCTTGAACATATGTTTTTCAAAGGAACAACTACGAGGAATGCACGTGAAATTGCCGAGTCGTTTGACAGTATTGGCGGACAAGTGAATGCATTTACTTCAAAAGAGTACACATGCTATTATGCAAAAGTTATGGATAACCATGCTAGCTATGCGCTTGAAATCCTTGCTGATATGTTCTTCAACTCCACTTTTGATGAGGAAGAATTGAAAAAAGAAAAAAATGTCGTCTACGAAGAGATTAAAATGTATGAAGATACACCTGATGATATTGTCCATGATCTCTTAAGCAAGGCGGTATACGAAAATCATCCCCTTGGCTATCCAATACTAGGTACGGAAAGTACACTTGAAACATTCAATAGTGAGACATTAAAGAAATATGTTCACGATATGTACACGCCTGATAAAGTCGTCGTTTCCATTGCAGGAAATGTGGATGAAAAATTAATTCAAGAAGTCGAAAGCTACTTTGGCTCGTACCAAGGAGGGGAAGAGCGTCTTGAATTGGTGAAGCCGGCATTCCATGAAAATAGGATCACGCGTAAAAAAGAAACTGAGCAAGCCCATCTTTGCCTTGGTTTTAAAGGGTTAGAAATTGGTAATGACAAAACATACAGCTTGATTACCTTGAATAATATTCTTGGTGGAAGCATGAGTAGCCGTCTATTCCAGGACGTTAGGGAACAACGCGGTCTTGCATATTCTGTCTACTCTTACCATTCCAGCTACCAGGATACAGGTTTGGTGACAGTGTATGGAGGGACAGGCACAAGTCAGCTTGATAGTTTGTATGAAACCATTCAGGAAACACTGGATACACTAAAAAAAGACGGTATCACGGAAAAGGAATTGCGCAATAGTAAAGAGCAACTTAAAGGAAGCTTAATGCTAAGCCTTGAAAGCACGAACAGCCGCATGAGCCGTAACGGGAAAAATGAGCTTATGCTGGGTGAGCACCGCTCTCTTGATGATATCATTATCAAGATTGATGAAGTGACAGAGAATAGCGTCAATGAAATGGCAAACCAAATCTTCAAGGAACATTCCTTGTCATTGGTGAGCCCGCTGGAAAATTGGGACAAATAAAAATTCACAAGCCTGAACTTCTGTTTATTATATAGAAGAGCAGGCTTTTTTTTTTAAAAGCTTTTGAAAATACAAGGACCTTTCGGTAAGTACAATTTTTAGATAAATGCCTTCTAAGTTCACCTTTTTCGGATATAGATTGAATAGAAGGTGAAAAAAGGGGGAGCTTGTATTGAGATTGAGTGAATTAAGTGGTAAAGAAATTGTTGATGTGAACAGAGCGGAGAGATTAGGTGTTCTTGGTCAGACGGATTTGGAAGTAGATGAAACTGGACAAATTACCACGTTGATTATTCCTTCAGTTAAGTGGTTCGGACTCTTAAGAAATGGCAGTGAAATTCGCGTCCCATGGGAGCATATTAAAAAAATAGGAACGGATATGCTCATCATCGATTTTCAGGAGGGACTTCCCATTAAAGATGGCGAGCATATGGACGGATAAACCAATTTATAGCATGGATGGTTACTATTGAAACTATTCATCAATATAATAAACGCCTTAGCAGGCATTTGCTAAGGCGTTTTTGCTTTTCTTATCACCGTTTTTTAAGTAAAAACATAAGATGGCATGGTAACTAGAGAATGTAGCAAAAACCGAATTGCTTCTTGAGGAATATTTACCAAGAGGCGAGGGATGTTAGGATCTTTTATATAAAGAAGGTGACGGTTTTAATGCTCACAGGCATGCAAATCGCTGTAATTGGTGGAGATGCGCGTCAACTTGAAGTTGTCCGTAAACTGACAGAGCTTGATGCAAAGCTACTATTAGTAGGTTTTGAACAGCTCGACCATGCTTTTACAGGAGCGGTTAAGGAAAAAATGGAGGATATAAATTTTAATGAATTAGATTCGGTTATTTTACCAGTCCGAGGTACTGATACAAATGGTAAGGTGGAAACGATTTTTTCCAGTGAAGAAGTTGTTTTGAGCGAAGAAATGATAAAAAAGACCCCAGCCCATTGCGTTTTTTATTCAGGGATTAGTAATGATTATCTTGATGGAATATTTAAGAAAGCGGACCGCAAACTCGTACTACTATTTGAACGTGATGATGTGGCTATTTACAATTCGATTCCTACTGTTGAAGGAGCAATCATGATGGCCATTCAGCATACGGATTTCACAATCCATGGCTCGAATGTATCTGTTCTCGGACTGGGTAGGGTTGGTATGAGTGTAGCTCGGTCATTCCAAGCCCTTGGAGCAAAGGTAAAGGTTGGAGCAAGAAAAAGCGAAGATATTGCGAGGATTTGTGAAATGGCGTTAACCCCCTTTCATTTAAATGATATTGCTGCAGAAATGAAAAATGTTGATATATGTATTAATACGATCCCTTTTCCGATTATTACGGCCAAAGTAATTGCAAACATGCCCGTCCATACATTAATTATCGACCTTGCTTCAAAACCGGGGGGGACGGATTTTCGTTATGCTGAAAAAAGGGGAATAAAGGCACTTTTGGCTCCGAGTCTACCGGGGATAGTTGCCCCAAAAACAGCGGGTCAGATCTTAGCGAATGCACTTGGGCTTTTGATCCAAGGTGAGTTCATGAAAAGGAAGGGGAAAAAAATATGAGTCTCCAAGGAAAACGGATTGGTTTCGGATTAACAGGGTCGCATTGCACATACGATGAAGTGTTTCCGGAAATAGAAAAGATTGTAAATGAAGGGGCGGAAGTAATACCAATAGTAACATCGACAGTTCAAAACACGGAAACCCGCTTCGGAAAGGGCGAGGACTGGGTTGAAAGAATCGAAAAATTGACGGGGAATCGTGTCGTTGATACAATCGTCAAAGCAGAGCCTTTAGGACCTAAATTACCGCTCGACTGTATGGTAATTGCTCCTTTGACAGGTAATTCAATGAGTAAAATGGCTAATGCTCTTACCGATTCGCCTGTACTTATGGCTGCAAAAGCAACGATGAGAAATCACCGTCCTGTTGTGGTCGCCATATCAACAAATGATGCGCTTGGATTAAATGGTGTCAATTTAATGAGGCTAATGGCCGCAAAAGATATTTATTTTGTTCCTTACGGCCAGGATAACCCCATTGGTAAACCAAGTTCCATGGTTGCCAGGATGAGCATGATTCGGGATACAATCATTGCAGCTATAGAGAGAGAGCAAATTCAACCAGTTATTGTCGAAAGGTTTAAGGATGATTTAAACTGATCATGCGCTCTAAGTAAGCTCCTAGTTCCTAAAAACTGTAATATATGCATAACTTTGTAGCGGTAGATGCAGAATATTTTGTTAAAGTGCGACCCTTTGGAATGTTAATGTGATAAAATAAATGATATTCTGAACAAGAAGAAGTAAATCTAACAACCAACTAACTTTTAGAGATAGAAAAGGAGTATTGACAAATGACTGAGACACAGGGATTGCATATTGCAGTTGTGGGAGCAACTGGAGCTGTAGGACAACAAATGATTTCAACACTTGAACAACGGGACCTACCGATTAAGAAAATCATCTTTTTATCATCGGCTCGTTCCGCAGGAATCAAACTTTCATTTAAGGGCGAAGAAATCGAAGTGCAGGAAGCAAAACCTGAAAGCTTTGAAGGTGTCGATATCGCTTTATTCAGTGCTGGAGGAAGCGTGTCTAAGGAATTGGCACCAGAAGCAGTGAAACGCGGAGCAATAGTAGTAGACAATACGAGCGCATTCCGTATGGATGAAAATGTGCCGCTTGTCGTACCGGAAGTAAATGAAGAAGACTTAAAACAGCATAATGGGATCATTGCCAACCCGAATTGTTCAACTATCCAAATGGTTGTGGCATTAGAACCTATCCGCCAGACTTATGGCTTATCAAAAGTTGTTGTTTCTACTTATCAGGCTGTTTCTGGTGCAGGAGTTGCAGCAATAAACGAATTAAAAGAACAAGCTCGCGACTTGCTGGATGAGAAAGAAATCAAACCGAAAATTTTACCGGTAAAAGGAGATGAAAAGCATTATCAAATCGCTTTTAATGTCATTCCCCAAATCGATAAATTCCAGGATAATGGATTCACTTTTGAAGAAATGAAAATGATTAATGAAACAAAGAAAATTATGCACATGGAAGAACTTCCTGTAGCCGCAACATGTGTAAGGCTTCCTGTTGTAACAGGTCATTCAGAGTCTGTTTATATTGAAGTTGAAAAAGAAGGCATATCTGCTTCTCAAATCAAAGATTTGATGAAAACAGCACCTGGAATTGTATTAGAAGATGAGCCGGAACAACAAGTTTATCCAACACCTGCTTCATCTGTCGGAAAGAATGATGTATTCGTTGGACGGATTCGCAAAGATTTAGATGAAGATAAAGGCTTCCATTTATGGGTGGTTTCCGATAATCTATTAAAAGGAGCAGCTTGGAACTCTGTTCAAATCGCTGAAAGCCTTTTAAAATTAGGTTTGGTAACAGTTAAGTAAGAAATTATATATTCTTAAAGAACTGAACAATACATGATAGAGAGTTTTTGTCAGCTTCCCGAACCGGGAAGCTGGCTTATATTTGGGGTGTATGGATTATGAAAATTATCGTCCAGAAATACGGAGGAACATCTGTCCGTGATGAGGAAAGCCGTTCATTTGCCAGAGGGCATATTGAAAAGGCAATCAAAGAAGGCTACAAAGTGGTGGTTGTGGTTTCAGCCATGGGAAGAAAAGGCGATCCCTATGCAACAGATACCTTACTATCTCTAGTAAATGGAGCGAAAGCCAGCCTTTCAAAACGAGAACAGGATTTACTTTTGTCAGTAGGAGAAACGATATCTTCTGTCGTATTTACGAACATGCTGTTAGAACATGGTATTAATGCCGTGGCTTATACAGGGGCTCAGGCGGGATTTTTGACTAATTCCGACTATTCTAGTGCCAAAATAATGGAAATGAAATGTGACCGTCTCGTGAAAGAACTGGAATTGAAGGACGTTGTCGTTGTTGCAGGATTCCAGGGTGCAGCTAAAAACGGGGACATTACGACTATTGGCCGTGGCGGAAGCGACACATCAGCTGCAGCATTAGGTGCTGCTTTACAAGCTGAAAGGGTCGATATTTTTACGGATGTGGAAGGAATAATGACTGCCGATCCACGTATTGCCGAGCAAGCTCGTCCATTATCAGTCGTTTCTTATACAGAAGTTTGCAACATGGCTTATCAAGGTGCCAAGGTCATTCATCCCCGTGCTGTTGAAATTGCCATGCAGGCAAAAGTTCCGATCAGGATCCGTTCAACATACAGTGATGGATTAGGAACACTTGTCACAGGTGTAAATAAGGGAAGCCAGGGTAGTGACATACGGGAAAGACTAGTTACAGGAATAGCTCACGTTTCTAAAATAACCCAAATTAAAGTACGAGCGAAAAAAGACCAATATAATTTACAAGCAGAAGTTTTTAAAGCGATGGCCAATGCCTCCATTTCCGTTGACTTTATCAATATTTATCCAAATGGCGTTGTTTATACGGTTTCGGAGGAGATGACAGAACTTGCTCTTTCTATTTTGGCCGAGCTTGGTCATGAACCTGTAATTGAGCGGAATTGTGCTAAAGTTTCTGTAGTCGGTGCAGGCATCAACGGAGTGCCAGGCGTTGCAGCGAAGATTGTCACAGCGCTTTCTGAGAAAGAAATTGCTATTCTTCAATCTGCTGACAGCCATACGACTATTTGGGTTTTAGTAAAAGAAGAAGATTTAGTAGAAGCTGTTAATTCACTTCATTATGCATTTCATTTGCATGAAAGTGAAGCATAATAAGCATACAAGTTTTATTAATTAAAGAGGTGTTATATGATGATATTTGGTAGAGTATCAACGGCAATGGTCACCCCTTTCGATAGCAAGGGAAATGTTGATTTTCAAAAAACGACTTCATTGGTCAATTACTTATTAACGAATGGAACGGATTCACTTGTGCTTTCGGGCACAACTGGGGAGTCTCCAACTTTATCTTCGGAGGAAAAAATCGCCTTATTGCGTCATGTTTCGAAGGTTGTAGAAAAACGGGTACCCGTCATCATGGGTACGGGAAGCAACAATACGTATGCTTCTATTGAGTTGACAAAAAAGGCAGAACAAAACGGTGCAGATGCGATCATGCTTGTGGCTCCGTATTATAATAAAACGAATCAAGAAGGTCTTTACCAACATTTTAAAGTAATTGCAGAAAGTACGACGCTACCTGTAATGGTATATAACATCCCAGGTCGTGCTTCTGTTAATATTGAACCGGAAACAATTATCCGTCTTTCGAAAATTCCCAATATCGTAGCAGTAAAAGAAGCGAGCGGGGATTTAAACGCGATGACTCAAATCATTGCTGAAACGGATGATGATTTTGCGTTATACAGCGGGGATGACGCATTAACGCTGCCAGTACTAGCGATTGGCGGAGCAGGAGTAGTTTCAGTTGCTTCCCATATTGCCGGTAATGAATTACAAAAAATAATAGAAGCTTTTATCGGCGGGAATACGGCCGAGGCGGCCAGGCTACATCAGGAGCTGTTGCCACTTATTAAAAGCTTGTTTGCAGCGCCTAGCCCTGCCCCAGTTAAAACAGCTCTTCAGTTATTTGGAATTGACGTAGGTTCAGTCAGGCTACCAATCGTGCCATTGACTGAACAAGAGCGCCTATCTTTAGCCTCCGTATTAAAAAAATAAATAGTTTCTGAACAAGCTGATCGATTTATGATTGGCTTGTTTTTACATAAAGATGTATTTGTTTGGAAAATAAAGACGATTTTCTTTCCAGTTATAGGATAAAAGTTTATACTTTTAATTATCTTTCGATTAGAAAAGGATAAAAGTCATGTGTTCACCCTTAGTACAGGGAATGGATGCCTTCTACATAAATGCAGGACTATTTTTAAAATAGGAAATAAAGTAAAAAAATTCCTTAGAAAATGGTATGTGTTGTCATGTTTTTTGAACATCGGTTATAATGAAATCATTGGGAAATTATGAACGGCGATTTTTTAAGGAGGATATTCGATTGGGTAAAGATAAAAATAATGGAATAAAAGTTATTTCTCTTGGAGGACAAGGGGAACTTGGTAAAAATATGTACGTCATTGAGGTAAATGAAGACCTCTACCTTCTTGATGCAGGATTAATGCTGCCAGAAGAAGAAATGTTGGGAATTGATGCGGTAATTCCTGACATTTCTTATTTGATGGATAATAAAGAACGGGTACAGGGTATTTTCATTACCCATGGTCATGAAGACCATATGGGTGCGCTTGCTTATGTATTAAAATATTTACCGGTACCTGTTTACGGTACAAAGCTTACACTTGCTTTAATCAAAACAAAATTAAAGGAAGACGGCTTTAATGGCAGGGCAACATTTACTGAGATCGATTCAGATTCTCTTTTAAGTTTCCCTCAAGCAGCCGTGTCCTTTTTCAGGACAAACCATAGTATTCCCGATTCTGTCGGAATTGTAATCCATACGCGTGATGGAGCCATCGTCTATACAGGGGATTTCAAATTTGATCAAGCTGCAACCGATCTTTATAAACCAGAAATCGGTAAAATGGCAAGTATTGGAGAAGAGGGTGTCCTTTGCTTGCTATCTGATAGCACAGGCGCGGAAAGACCGGGTTATACGCCATCTGAAGCAGTTGTGTCAAGGGATATTACAGAAGCCTTCCATGCAGCTTCTGGAAGAATTATTGTTGCTTGCTTTGCTTCAAATATTAATCGAATTCAGCATGTCTTCAATGCAGCGGCGGCTAGTCGAAGGAAAGTGGCTGTTGTGGGTAAAAGCTTGCAACGTGTCTATGAAACAGCCTTAAATCTTGGATACTTAAAGGTCGAGGAAGAGCTGATTATCCCGGTCAATGAAATTAACAAGTATAATGATCGTGAAATCGTTGTATTATCGACTGGGCATCAAGGAGAGCCTATTGCAGCGCTTCAAAAAATGGCGAAACAAACTCATAAGCAGGTAACGATTAAAAAGGGAGATACAGTCTTGATAAGTGCATCCCCCTTACAGGGCGGCGAACTTATTTTATCGAAAACGGTCGACCTACTTTACCGGGTAGGTGCAGAGGTAGTATCTGCTAGTAAATATAAAGTGCACGTAACGGGTCATGGCAGTCAAGAAGAACTGAAAATGATGATTAACTTGATGAATCCTAAATTCCTTATCCCAGTACACGGAGAATACCGTCATTTATATGCCCATCAAAAAGTAGGAATTGCTGCAGGGATAAAACGGGAAAATATCGTGATTGCTGAAAAAGGTGATGTCATCGAATTAAAAGGTGACAAAATGGGCCTCTCCGGCAAAGTCACTGCAGGAAATATCTTAATTGACGGGAGCGGTGTTGGAGATGTGGGTAATATCGTACTCCGTGATCGTCGCTTGTTATCACAGGATGGCATTTTAATCGTCGTTGTCACATTGAACCGTCAAGATAAAAGTATTGCAGCTGGCCCGGAAATCATTTCACGAGGTTTCGTATATGTACGTGAATCAGAAAAAATGATTGGGGAAGCTACTGAGATTGTAAGTGAAATCGTGAAGAAAAATGGATCGCGCCAACCTTTCGATTGGTCTACTCTGAAACAGGAAATGCGTGATGCCTTAAATCAATTCTTCTATGAAAAAACGAAACGCCGTCCAATGATTTTACCAATAATCATGGAGTATTAAGTAAAAAAAACCTGACGAATTATTGTCAGGTTTTTTTTATCTAAGTGAAACCTCTTTATCTTGAAGAATGAAGTCTGAGACTCGTGACATAATAAAGCTATAGGCTTTAGAGAAAGGGGTTGGCATAGTGGATAATGCACCATTACCAAATGAAAATGAAGGCCGGCAGGAAGGTAAAAATTCGACTTTGATTGAAAAAATCCAGCAGCTGGGAACTACAAACGTCCCGCAACTATCACAGGACTCAAAAATCCATTGTTTGACGATCATTGGACAAATTGAAGGACATATGCAGCTGCCGCCTCAGAATAAAACGACCAAATATGAACATGTTATTCCACAAATTGTGGCAATTGAACAAAATCCTAATATTGAGGGACTACTAGTTATTTTAAATACAGTAGGAGGAGACGTTGAAGCGGGACTAGCCATTGCAGAGATGTTGGCATCCCTATCCAAGCCGTCCGTGTCGATTGTACTTGGCGGGGGCCATTCTATTGGTGTTCCGATTGCTGTTTCCTGTGACCATTCCTATATAGCTGAAACAGCGACTATGACTATTCATCCTATACGTTTGACAGGTCTTGTCATAGGAGTGCCGCAAACCTTTGAGTACTTGGATAAAATGCAAGAACGAGTTATTAAATTTGTTACGAGGCATTCCAACGTCACGGAAGAAAGTTTTAAAGACCTAATGTTCGCTAAAGGAAATCTAACCCGAGATATTGGCACGAATGTGATTGGTGCCGAGGCGGTTGAAATTGGGATGATTGATGATGTTGGTGGAGTCGGTCAAGCCATGAGAAAACTAAATAGCTTTATGGATGAGAGAAGGCCAAAAATAGCAGGGGAAGAGGGGCTTCTACAATGACACTCTACACCATTGTTCCTGAAGAAATCATTTTCCCTCATCATCATGAGAAGACTGCGAATTTAATTGAAATGATATATAATGGGGTTCATGTGATGGTTGAACATGACGGAGGGAGAATGTTTCGTATCGATCGAATTGTGAGCACAAACCCTGAAGATTATATGAATGTTCACATTCAGCCGGGTGCTGTCATCAATGTTTTCGACCAGTTGAAAAGCTAGAAAAAACGCTAATATAGGTAAATTATGATATACTAAGAAAAAAATTGGCAGCCGCTTGGCTGCTTTATTCATTATATGAAAGAATTGTCATTATGAGTTGTAATTTAGCTGTATCAAGGGACAAGGTCATTTTTATTTGGTATAATTAGTGAGCGAACATTTGTTTTGTGAAGGGAAATCACTACAGGATGTTGAATAGGATGGATAGAATAGTTTCATGAAGAATCAGGTGATGTTATGGCAAAGAAGAAACGCAGGAAAAAGAAAAGTACAGAGAAATTAAAAATTACGCTGAAATATGAATTAATTGGCTTGACTTTAATAGGGTTGGCAGTCATCGCAATTGCAAAGCTTGGGGCAGTTGGAAAAGGGACGGTCTTTTTAATCCGCTTCTTTATGGGAGAATGGTATATCCTCTTTTTACTGGGAGCGATTGCAGCCGGATTCTATTTGATGATTAAAAGAGAAGTCCCTTACTTGCTGAAACGACAATTAATAGGAATGTATTTCCTTGTCGCGAGCATGCTGTTACTTAGTCATGTAACTCTGTTTAATATGCTTGCAGATGGAGGCCCATTTACGAAGCCGAGCGTCATTTCGAATACATGGGAATTATTCTGGATGGAAGTGACCGGCAAGACAAGTACCAAGGATCTTGGCGGTGGAATGATCGGTGCGATTTTATTTGCTGCTTCTTATTTCTTATTTGATGAAGCGGGATCAAAAATAGTTTCATTCCTCTTTATCATTGTAGGGGGCGTGTTATTGACCGGCAAAACGTTAGGAGAAACTCTTGGTAAATTTTTCATGGGTCTTGGCGGCTTTTTTATAAAGCAATGGTCCGCTTTCAGAGACGATATGAAAACATGGAATGATGACAAAAAAGAAAAGAAAAAAAATCCAGTTAAAAAGAAAAAACGTGAAAAAGAATCGGTGGAAGAAACAGTTCAGGCCATTCAGTCGGAAGATGAAACACAGCAAATGGCAACGGAACGGATCATTTCAAGCTTTGCTGATAAAGCCTATGGCGACGAACCGGAAGTACTTCCGGTTAAAGCGACACCTTCAGTTGAAAGTACAGAGGAGCAGGATGATGCTGTTCCGCCTATGAATTTTACAGAAATAGAAAATAAAGAATATCTTTTACCGCCGCTCTCTTTATTATTGCGACCCAAAAAAACAGACCAAAGCGGGGAGTATCAATTAATCCATGAAAACGCGGCAAAGCTTGAACGCACTTTCCATAGCTTTGGAGTTAAAGCAAGGGTCACACAGGTTCATTTAGGCCCAGCTGTAACCAAATATGAAGTACATCCGGATGTGGGTGTCAAGGTCAGTAAAATTGTCAGCCTTTCCGATGATCTGGCCCTGGCTCTAGCAGCGAAAGATATCCGTATTGAAGCACCAATTCCCGGTAAATCGGCGATTGGAATAGAAGTCCCTAACTCCGAAGTGGCGATGGTGTCACTACGGGAAGTTTTAGAGGCGAAAGAAGTTGACAAGCCTGATGCGAAACTGCAAATCGGTTTAGGACGGAATATTTCGGGTGAAGCGGTTAAGGCGGAGCTTAATAAAATGCCGCATTTACTTGTAGCGGGAGCGACAGGCAGTGGGAAATCCGTTTGTATTAACGGTATTATCACGAGTATCTTGATGCGGGCAAAACCACATGAAGTGAAGATGATGATGATTGATCCTAAAATGGTGGAGCTTAATGTATATAATGGAATTCCCCATTTACTGGCCCCAGTTGTGACAAATCCCAAAAAAGCTGCTCAGGCTTTGCAAAAAGTGGTCAGTGAAATGGAACGTCGCTATGAGCTATTTTCCCATTCTGGTACGCGTAATATTGAAGGTTATAACGATTATATTAATCGGTATAATATTGAGGAAGATGCCAAGCAGCCGCTCCTGCCTTATATCGTAGTTATTGTGGATGAATTGGCTGACTTGATGATGGTCGCCTCAAATGATGTGGAGGATGCCATCACACGCCTTGCTCAAATGGCACGGGCTGCTGGTATCCATTTAATCATTGCCACTCAGCGGCCGTCTGTCGATGTTATAACAGGGGTCATAAAAGCGAACATCCCATCCCGGATTGCTTTTAGTGTATCATCGATGACAGATTCAAGAACAATTCTGGATATGGGGGGAGCCGAAAAACTGTTAGGACGAGGTGACATGCTATTCTTGCCTGCGGGAGCTTCGAAACCGGTTCGGGTCCAAGGTGCCTTTTTATCCGATCATGAAGTCGAGGAAGTCGTCACATATGTTATTTCGCAACAGAAAGCTCAGTATAATGAAGAAATGATTCCGGACGAAATACAAGAGACTTCTAGCGGTGAAGTCGAAGATAGTTTGTACGGGGATGCTGTGTCCTTAATTATAGAAATGCAGACGGCATCTGTCTCGATGCTGCAACGTCGTTTCCGGATTGGCTATACCCGTGCTGCCAGATTAATTGATGAAATGGAAGCAAGAGGAATTGTCGGTCCATATGAGGGCAGCAAACCACGAAATGTATTGTTATCTAAAGATGAACAGGATGAAGCTCATTTATCATAGGTAATTAAAAAACCGGGCAGGCGCCCGGTTTTTTAATTGATCATTGCTTCGTCTAAATGTTTAAGGCAGAAGTCAGAAATCATTGCTTCTTCCTCTTCCTCTAAATCAAAATCGAGTACTTCGTCGTTCCCTTTTTCATAAATATCATATTTAATCAGCTTGCCTACTTGTTCTTCAACAACAAATAGTACCCGGATATATAAACCATTCTCTGAAAAGAGCTCGTCTTCTTCCGGTACTTCAATATCCAAGAAATACTCGAAACGCTCTCCGGATAAAATCCCGAATGGATCATTCAATTTTTCAACGCTGTATTCTGTAATGTTTAACATCATGTGTTCATCCCTTCAAAGAAGATAAATACTATTATACAGGAAAAAAGTATCTTGAAAAGAAAGCTACCGATTTTCATTTTGCATTTATAAAAAAATATTTTATCTGATTTAGGAGAATAATCGTACAACTTCTACGGCCTTTACTAGAGTAAAAGGCACAGGGGAGGGTAATTTATCCTAAATTCTTTTATGTTAAATAGTAAAACACTATTTATTTATATCGAAAAAAATGTTATATTATTTTCGATTAGTAGGAATGATTCAACATCAGAGGTCTGATGTCTTAAGAAACTAGCTGGGGGAAACTGTATGTCAATTAAATCAGATAGTCGACATTTATATTTGCAGGTCATTGATTACCTGAAGCAGGATATTGAAGCAGGAGTTTATCAGGAAAATGAAAAATTCCCTTCTGAATTTGATCTTGCAAAAAAACTGGGAGTGAGTAGGGCGACACTTCGAGAAGCGCTGCGGATTTTAGAAGAAGAAAACATTATCATTCGCCGCCATGGAGTTGGAACTTTTGTCAATCCAAAACCTCGGTTTACTTCTGGTATCGAGCAATTAAAAAGTGTCACGAACATGATTGAAGAGGCAGGGATGAAGCCGGGTACGATTTTCTTAAGCTCGACGGCTCAAGAACCTACAGACGAGGATATCCGCAGGTTTTCTTGTTCACCAGTTGAACGCATCGTGAGTATTGAACGTGTAAGAACAGCAGATGGCGAGCCGGTTATCTACTGTGTCGACAAAATTCCTGAATCAATTCTTTCAGAAAATTTTGACCGTAATGATGAGTCTCTTTTTGATATATTGGAAAGAGATGCGAATCGGAAAATTACGCATGCCGTAGCAGAAATTGAGCCGATCGGGTATCATGAGAAAGTTTCTCCTATCCTGAAATGTTCGTCAGAAGCCGCATTACTCGTTCTGAAGCAGATGCATTTGGATGATTGGGACCAGCCTATCCTATATTCTGTAAACTACTTTAAAGCCAATATGTTTAGTTTTCATGTTCTTCGGAAGCGAGTTTAGTTCAAAACTCTTACATACGGATGAATGCAAGCGTTTGTTTCGATTCTTAAAAATTGATCAAACGTATGTAAAAAAAATTTACCGAGATGTGAAAACGCAAACATGAATGACTTTTCAGAACATTCCTGCTGAAAAATTATAAATCTTAGGGGGTAAAAAATTGAAAAAGCGCAAATTAGGTCTAGCTCTTTCACTTGTTCTTGCTGCTGGTACGCTTTTAGGAGCATGTGGTAATTCAGAGAATGATGATAAAGAATCTTCAAATGGGAAAGAAAAGAAGGATAACTTCACAGTAGCTATGGTTACCGATACAGGCGGCGTCGATGATGAATCGTTCAACCAATCAGCTTGGAAGGGAATTCAGGAATTCGGTAAAGAAAATGATTTGGAAAAAGGTAAAGATGGATACAACTATCTTCAATCTAAATCGGATGCTGACTATGCTAAAAACTTGAATACGCTTGTTCGTGAAGATTACAAACTTATCTACGGTATCGGTTTCCTTTTAGCCGAGTCTGTTGGTGAAGTGGCTGACCAACGTCCAGATTCACAATTTGCTATTGTGGATACAGTTGTAGATAAAAAGAATGTAGCCAGCATTAATTTTAAAGAACAGCAAGGATCATTCCTTGTTGGTGTAATTGCCGGTCTACAAACGAAAACAAACAAAGTCGGTTTTATCGGTGGAGTTGAATCTGAATTAATCAAGAAATTCGAAATTGGCTTTAAGGCTGGGGTTTTATCTGTAAATCCGGATGCGAAGGTAGAAGTTAAATATGCCGGAGATTTCAATAAAGCTGACATCGGGAAATCTACTGCAGGATCTATGTATTCTTCAGGTATTGATATCATTTATCATGCTGCTGGCGGAACTGGAAAAGGTGTATTTACTGAGGCAGTCGAGCAAAAACAAAAAGATCCTAAGAGAGAAATTTATGTTATCGGTGTAGACAGTGACCAAGCTAAATTAGGAGCAGTTCCTGGAACAGACGACAACGTTACTTTAACTTCTATGATAAAACGTGTTGATGTTGCAGTTAAAGACCTTTCTACGAAAGCCAAAGAAGGAAACTTCCCAGGTGGAGAAGTTATCGAATACGGTATCAAAGAAAATGGTGTAGGCATTTCTGATACAAAAGATAACGTAACTGAAGAATCTTTAAAAGCGGTTGAAGAATGGACAGAGAAAATTAAATCAGGTGAATTCGTAGTTCCTGGTACGGATAAAGAATTCAAAAAACTTGGTTTATAAGCTGTGATTTTAGAGAGAGTAGGGAGGCATAATTGCCCTCTATTCTTTCTTTTCTACATATAGTTCCTGGAGACTGTAAAATATCGAATGAAAAACTATGATAGAATCGTAGTTTTTCATTTGGTTTTTTCAAAAAAACCAAATTGGTAAGGAACAGCAATTTTTAATTAAGAATCATTTACACTCATTTTAGGAGTTGATAATACGTGGAATATGTAATTGAGATGCTCAATATCCGAAAGGAATTCCCAGGCATCGTCGCTAATGATAACGTAACCCTTCAAGTGAAAAAAGGGGAGATTCACGCATTATTAGGTGAAAATGGTGCGGGTAAATCTACATTGATGAATGTTTTATTCGGCCTATACCAGCCAGAGCAGGGAGAAATCCGTGTAAATGGCAAGCCAGTCAAGATTACCAGTCCGAACATTGCCAATGAATTAGGGATTGGGATGGTGCATCAGCATTTTATGCTTGTTGACCCTTTTACAGTAACAGAAAATATAATTTTAGGAAAAGAACCTTCCAAAGGAGGTAAAATCGACTTAAAAGAAGCGAGTGAGGAAGTTAGGAAACTATCAGAACAATATCAGCTTCGTGTCGACCCTTATGCAAAAATTGCAGATATTTCAATAGGGATGCAGCAGCGTGTCGAAATTCTAAAAACGCTATACCGTGGTGCAGAGATACTGATTTTCGATGAGCCAACAGCTGTGTTGACTCCTCAAGAGATTAAGGAACTGATTTTTATAATGAAGGCTTTGATCAAAGAGGGGAAATCAATCATTTTGATTACTCACAAACTTAAGGAAATTATGGAGGTTTGTGATCGGGTAACTGTCATCCGCAAGGGGCAGGGGATTGGGACAGTGAATGTCAATGAAACGAATCCTAACGAATTGGCCAGCTTAATGGTTGGTCGGGAAGTTCTATTTAAAACGGAAAAAACGGCAGCCTCCCCCTCTGATGTTGTTCTTGATGTTAGCGGACTAGAAGTCAAGGATTCACGGGGAGTTTCAGCTGTCCGGAACTTGGAATTAACGGTTCGTGCAGGGGAGATTGTCGGGATTGCCGGTGTAGATGGCAATGGTCAATCGGAATTAATTGAAGCATTAGCAGGCTTAAGGAAGACGACAGCAGGGTCCATAAAATTAAATGGGAAAGAAATTAGGAATCTAAAGCCGCGCAAAATTACTGAATCAGGCGTGGGTCATATTCCAGAAGACAGGCATAAGCATGGCTTAGTTCTCGATTATAGCATTGGAGAAAATATCGTCTTGCAAACATATTATCAAAAGCCCTATTCAAAAGCTGGTATTTTAAATTCAAAGAGAATCTTTGAAAAAGCGCGTTCATTGATTAAAAGTTACGATGTTCGGACTCCAAGTGAATATACGCCAGCTAGGGCCCTTTCTGGCGGGAATCAGCAAAAGGCAATCATAGGAAGGGAAGTTGATAGGAACCCAGATCTATTGATTGCCGCGCAGCCAACTCGCGGACTCGATGTTGGGGCGATTGAATTTATTCATAAACGCCTGATTGAACAGCGTGATGCAGGAAAAGCGGTACTCCTCATTTCATTTGAATTAGATGAAATCATGAATGTGAGCGATAAAATTGCCGTTATTTATGAAGGAGAAATCGTCGCCATTGTCAATCCTAAAGAAACGACTGAACAGGAGCTTGGTCTTCTTATGGCTGGCAGCAAGCGTATGGAAGCAGGTGGAAAACAAAATGTCTAAGTATTTTTCTAAATTAACAAGTCCAGTGATAGCGGTTATCCTTGGCTTAATTGTTGGGGCTATCATCATGTTAGTAAGTGGCTATGATCCAATTGCAGGGTATGGCTCCATGATTGGTGGAATTGTTGGAGATTCGTATTATGTAGGAGAATCCGTCAGGACAATTATTCCTTATATCCTCGCTGGTTTGGCGGTAGCCTTTGCTTTTCGTACTGGTCTGTTCAATATCGGAGTCGAAGGGCAATTAATTGTTGGTTGGCTGGCCGCAGTATGGGTAGGGATTGCCTTTGATCTTCCAAGAATTATCCATTTGCCATTAGCGATCTTAGCGGGAGCAGCTGCAGGTGCTTTGTGGGCATTTATTCCGGGATATTTAAAAGCTAAGTTTCGAGTACACGAAGTAATCGTTTCTATTATGCTGAACTATACAGCTTTATATGTAACGAATTATTTAATTCGGAATGTAATGACAGACAAGCTTGATAAAACTGAAAGAATTGCTGATACAGCATCACTACGGTCGCCTTTCTTTGAAAGCATTACGGATTTTTCCCGTATGCATTGGGGAATAGTCGTAGCTATTATTTGTGTAATCATCATGTGGTTCATTCTCGAAAGAACAAAAACGGGATTTGAACTGAAAGCGGTAGGATTCAATCAGCACGCATCAGAGTATGCAGGGATGAGCGTTAATAAAAACATCATTCTTTCCATGGTTATTTCTGGTGCATTTGCAGGCCTTGCTGGTGCCATGGAAGGCTTAGGAACCTTCGGTTATGCTGCGGTCAAAGGTGGATTTACAGGTATGGGCTTTGATGGGATTGCAGTAGCCTTACTAGGAGCAAATACGGCTATTGGAGTAGTTCTTGCTGCTTTATTATTTGGCGGTCTGAAGGCAGGGGCCTTAAATATGCCGCTCGAAACTGGCATACCAAGTGAAATTGTGGATATTGTCATAGCATTGATTATTTTCTTCGTCGCATCCAGTTATTTTATTCGTTGGATTGCCGCTCGATTTAAGAAAGGGGTGAAATAAGTGGATTTTTACCAAGTATTACAAATTATTATTCCATCTATGATTGCTCTAGCTGCTCCACTTATATTCACTTCACTCGGAGGAGTGTTTTCTGAACGAGCAGGTGTCATAAACATTGGTTTAGAAGGATTAATGGTCATTGGTGCTTTTACGGGAATTGTTTTTAACTTAATGTTTGCAGATGTTTTCGGGCAATGGACTCCATGGCTGGCTGTTTTAGCGGCAATGATTGCTGGATTGTTATTCTCAGTTCTTCATGCTGTGGCGTGTATAACTTTTAGAGCTGATCAAACGGTAAGTGGGGTTGCAATCAACTTATTGGCTGTAGGCCTCACTATGTTTTTAGTGAAGCTGATTTATGACAAAGGCCAAACAGATCGAATTACAGAAACATTCCCAAGGATTGATGTTCCTTTATTAAGTGATATTCCATTTATAGGTCCTATCCTTTTTTCAAATGGTTATTATATTGTCTATATAGCCATTTTGATATCTTTTGTCGTATGGTATGTACTTTATAAAACCCCATTTGGTTTAAGGATTCGTGCAGTAGGGGAGCATCCTATGGCTGCTGATACGATGGGTGTCAATGTTACGAAAATCCGCTATGCAGCGGTTCTGCTATCTGGTGCATTTGGCGGAATCGGCGGTGCGATTTATGCTACTATTTTTTCGAATGAATTTAATCATGCGACAATTAATGGTCAAGGATTTATGGCCATTGCCGCTATGATTTTCGGTAAATGGCATCCAATCGGTGCGATGGGGGCAGCGCTATTCTTTGGATTAGCCCAGAGTTTAAGCATTGTAGGATCGAGCCTTCCTTTCTTCAAGGACATCCCATCCGTTTACCTATTAATCGCGCCTTATGTACTAACAATCATAGCATTAACAGGCTTCATTGGCCGCGCAGATGCTCCAAAAGCTTCTGGCCAGCCATATATTAAAGGGAAAAGATAAGTTATTAACCGGTCCGCTTTATGTGCTGACCGGTTTTTCCTTGTGAAAGAGAGGAAAGATTTTAAGCAATATGTGGAGTCCTTGTTGAAATAAAAAAAATAGCTGTAACTTGCATGATTTTTCCTTTCGCATGTATATTTTAAGTAGATGTTTAAAAGGTTACCTATCTACAAACAATAAGCTAATAAAGTTGAATTATATATTGAGGAGGATTATTCATGTCTATTGCTTCCGATACAATTACGGAAAAAAGCGGCTACAGGCTTCACGTGGTCCGCACGGATAAATATAAAACGAATACTCTCGTTCTGAAAATGAAAGCACCGTTGACAAAAGAGAACGTTACATATCGTGCATTACTGCCATATGTGCTACAAAGCAATACAAGTAAATATCCTACAACACCCGAGCTTCGATCTTATCTTGATGATCTTTATGGAGCAGGGTTTTATGTCGATGTCGCTAAAAAAGGAGAATACCAAATCCTAAGCTTTACAATCGATATCGTCAATGAAAAATTTCTAAGTGACCCGACGCCGCTTCTTGAAAAGGCTTTTATGTTGTTATCCGAAGTGATATTTCATCCAAAGAAAAATGGTGAAGCCTTTGACCACAAAACGGTCTCTAATGAAATTCGGTCATTAAAACAGCGGATTCAATCAATTTCCGATGATAAAATGCGGTATTCTGCAACACGTCTTGTTGAAGAAATGTGCAAAAACGAACCATATGCTCTAGAAGCGAGCGGGAATCTACAAGACTTGGAGACGATTACCCCTGAGTCCCTTTTTACCTATTATAAAAAAGTATTAACTGAGGATGAAATTGATTTATATGTGATCGGAGATATCGACGAAGCAGAAGTTGAAGTCTTAGCTGACAAATATGTCTCCCTCCTTCCAGATCGTGTGGCGGCAAGGCTGCAGAGGGATACAGGTAAAGAAGTAGGTAAGGAAAAAGAAATCATTGAGAATTCTGACGTGAAACAAGGAAAATTGAATATAGGTTATCGAACCTATGTCGCGTATGGTGATTCGGATTATTATGCATTACAGCTATTCAATGGGATTTTTGGTGGCTTTTCACATTCAAAGCTTTTCATCAATGTCCGGGAGAAAGCTAGCCTTGCCTATTACGCAGCCTCTAGGCTCGAAAGCCATAAAGGCCTTCTAATGGTTATGGCAGGTATTGAAAATGCCAACTATAAGCAAGCACTAGATATTATTAATGAACAAATGAATGAAATGAAGCAAGGGAATTTTTCTGAAGAAGAACTGGCACAGACAAAAGCGGTCATTAAAAATCAACTTCTTGAAACCATTGACGTTTCGAGAGGTCTGGTCGAAATTTTATATCATAATGTGGTTTCCGGCCATGATATCTCACTCGACGAATGGTTTGCAAAAACAGAGCAGACGACAAAGGAAGAAATCGTCGCCGTTGGTCAAAAAATTCAGCTTGATACGATCTATTTCCTAACAGAAGCGGAGGTGCAAGGGTAATGGAGAAAATAGTATTTAGTCAATTGAAAGAAGAGCTTTTCCATGAAAAATTGGAGAATGGCCTTGAAGTATATATTCTCCCGAAAAAAGAGTTTAATAAATCCTTCGCGACGTTTACAACGAAGTATGGTTCAGTCGACAATCATTTTAAACCATTGAATCAAAAAGAATTCTCGAAGGTGCCTGATGGAATTGCACATTTTCTAGAACATAAGCTTTTTGAAAAAGAAGATGGTGATGTTTTTCAGCAATTCTCAAAGCAGGGAGCATCTGCAAATGCCTTCACTTCGTTTACCCGGACAGCTTATCTATTCTCAAGCACTTCCGACTTTGAAAGGAATTTAACGACGTTGATCGACTTTGTTCAGGACCCATATTTTTCGGAAAAGACTGTAGAGAAGGAAAAAGGAATCATTGGGCAGGAAATTAATATGTATGATGATAATTCTGATTGGCGATTATATTTCGGGACGATTGCAAACATGTATCATCAACATCCTGTGAAAATTGATATTGCCGGTACAGTGGAATCTATTGCTGGTATTACGAAAGACATGCTTTACGAATGTTATAATACGTTTTATCATCCAAGCAACATGCTGTTATTCGTTGTAGGCCCGGTTGATGCTGAAAGTACCATGAAGTTGATTCGGGATAATCAAAATAATAAAGAATATCAGGAACAGCCGGAAGTAGAGCGTAAATTTGAAGCAGAGCCGGAAACGGTTGCTAAAGATAAGGAAATATTAAAAATGAATGTTCAGACACCGAAAGTGATGGTGGGAATCAAGGCTACCGATGTTTATCAATCCGGTGTACAACTATTGAAAAGGGAGTTGGCGACCAATATTTATTTAGAAATGTTGTTCGGCAAAAGTTCTCCTCTGCACGAAACAATGTACGAGAAGGGTTTGATTGATCAAAGCTTCTCTTATGACTATACGCAGGAACAAGGTTTTGGGTTTGCATTAATTGGCGGGGATAGTACAAAACCTGAAGAACTAACAGAGTCTTTATTGGAAATTCTGCAAAAGTCCAAATCTGGAACCGGCTTGAGTGAAGAAAGCCTGCAGAGGACGATTAAGAAGAAAATCGGTTCTTTCCTTCGTTCTCTGAATTCACCGGAATATATTGCGAATCAATTCACCCGATATGCTTTCAATGATATGAACTTGTTTGATGTGGTATCGGTATTGGAAAAACTTACGATTGAAGATATAGGGAAGGTCGCCAAGGAATTTATATCCGATGAACGGATGACAGTCTGTCATGTACTTCCAAAATAATATATAAAGGGGGCGTAAATGTGGGGAAGCGTTTTGCCCTTATTACGGGAGCTAGTGGAGGAATCGGCAGGGAAATTGCTTTAAAGCTCGCCGAGGAGAACTATTCACTTTATCTACATTACAACAGCAACGAGGAAGCGATTCTGAAGTTGATTGAAGAGCTTAAACAATATCAGGTTGAACTTATTCCGATTCAAGCAGATTTAGCCGCAGCGGACGGATACAAGAAACTGGCGCAAAATATTTTTGCCCTTCATGCCATCGTTCTTAATAGTGGCAATAGCTATTATGGACTCATATCCGACATGGATGAGCAAATCGTTAATGAAATGGTTCAGTTGCATGTAACGAGTCCTTTCCAATTATCAAAGGAACTACTTCCGAAATTAATGTATCAAGAACAGGCTGCCATCGTGGCCGTCACATCCATTTGGGGACAGACGGGTGCATCTTGTGAAGTGCTATATTCAATGGTCAAGGGCAGTCAAAATGCTTTTATCAAGGCGTTAAGCAAAGAGGTATCCCTTAATGGAATTAGGGTCAATGCAGTTGCTCCCGGGGCGATTTCCACTTCTATGCTTGAGTCTTTCAGTGCCGAAGACTTGGAAATCATAAAAGGCGATATTCCTATGGGACGTATGGGTAGTTCGAAGGAAGTAGCCGAGGCCGTGTTTTATTTACTGTCTGACAAGGCCTCTTATATAACCGGGCAAATCTTAGGAGTAAACGGTGGCTGGTACACCTGATTTTTTTAATACTATGTATAATTCTTTCGTTTCCTTCACAAAATATCTATGTACTATTTTGAAGGAAAGGGTGACCATTCATGTCTGTACTAGACAATTGGGATCAATGGAAAAATTTCTTAGGCGACAGATTAAATCAAGGTGAACAACAAGGTTTGTCAGAAGGTGCTGTTAACAACTTAGCTTTCGAAATTGGTGATTACCTTGCTCAGCAGGTTGATCCTAAAAACGATCAAGAGAAAGTACTTGCTGACCTTTGGTCGGTTGCAAGCGATGATGAAAAACATGCCATGGCAAGCGTTATGGTCAAGTTAGTTGGAAACAATGGAACAAAGTAAATTTTCAAGCCAAAGGCCCTGTTATTTAAATAACAGGGCCTTTGGCTTGAAGATAACTACCTGATCTATCCTCTAATATAAAAATGAACACTTTTATAGGGTTTTTCCTTTTAACTTATCACGAAATACTATATTATAGAAGCTAGACAATAATAATTAATGGTTACAGACCTTGAAATTTACGATGGATAAGTTTTGCTCGAATGTTGGGTAAAAGCTTCTAGGCTTAAGGAGTGTTATCGTGGAGAAAAAAGAATGGTATTTTGAATATGAAATTCAAGTCAACCGTCCAGGTTTATTGGGGGATATTTCATCCCTGCTGGGTATGCTATCCATCAATATCATCACTATTAACGGTGTCGATGAAGGTAGGCGAGGTTTACTTCTAATGGCAGAAGATAGCCGGAATATAGAAAGATTCGAATCAATCCTCCATACGATGGATACGATAAAGGTCATTAAGCTTAGGGAACCTAAATTACGTGATCGTCTTGCTGTCAGGCATGGGCGTTATATTCAGCGCGATGCTGATGAAAAAAACACGTTCAGGTTTGTACGTGATGAACTAGGGTTGCTTGTCGATTTCTTGGCCGAGTTATTTAAACAAGAAGGTCATAAGTTAATCGGGATTCGAGGCATGCCCCGCGTAGGGAAAACCGAATCTATCGTAGCCTCGAGTGTATGTGCTAATAAAAGATGGTTATTTGTGTCATCCACCCTTTTAAAGCAGACTATCCGCAGTCAGCTTATTGAAGATGAATATAACAATGATAATTTGTTTATTTTAGATGGGATTGTTTCAACTCGCCGTGCAAATGAGCGTCATTGGCAGCTAATCCGCGAAATCATGAGGCTTGATGCTGTCAAAGTCATCGAACATCCTGACGTTTTTGTACAAAATACGGAGTATACTCTCGAAGACTTTGATTATATTATTGAATTGCGAAACAATCCAGATGAAGAAATAACATATGAAGTTGTCGACCAAAAAGACCAGTTTTCAGGGTCGGAATTTGGTTCCTTTGACTTTTAAAATGGCAGGTGTTTTATTTGACTGAGTTAGGTAATCGATTAAAGGAAGCTAGGGAAGCCAAAGGGCTTAGCTTAGAAGATTTACAAGAATTAACGAAGATTCAAAAGCGTTACCTCATTGGAATTGAAGAGGGCAATTACAGTATGATGCCTGGAAAGTTTTATGTACGGGCATTCATTAAGCAATATTGTGAAGCGGTCGGACTGGATTCAGAAGAGATTTTTGAACAGTACAAGAGTGAAGTGCCTTCAGTTTATAGTGATGAACTACCTGAACAACTTTCGAGGGTCCAATCCCGGAAAACGATTCCTGCTGGGGACTCCAAAGTTGTAGAAATGTTACCTAAAATCCTGGTTGCCGTTTTAGTTATTGGTGTTGCTATTTTAATTTGGGTGCTAGTATCCAGTAATATGAGTAAGCCTGATAGTGACGATAAAAAGAACGATAAACAGAATGAAGTGGGATACAATAAAAGTGATGAGTTTAATAATAAAGAACAAGAGAAAGAAGACAAAAAGCAAGATGAAAAGAAAGAAGATACATCTGACAAGAAAGATGATGCAGATGACACTGTAGATGAAAAGACACAGCAGGAACTTGCCGTTGTCAGCACTAGCGGTAAAAATAGTACGTATGAATTGAAAAATACAGATACCTTTAAATTAAAGGTGACTTCTAAAGGCTCACCGTGGGTTGGCATTAATAACGGAGAAGGGAAATTACTATTCCAGGGCACAATTAATAAAAACGAAAGCCAGGAAATTGATTTCACTAATGAAAAAGAAGCTGTCATTAATGTAGGTAGAGCGTATGAAACTGAAATTTTTGTGAATGATGAGAAGCTGGAGTATTCCATTTCGCCGACTGAAATGGCTACGCAATTGGTTACGATACAATTTACGAAAGCCGAATAGTCATCTTTAGATGACTATTTTTCTCTTTATATTTCAAAGGTTGAAAATGGTTTGCCCGGCATATAACATTGGCTTTTGAGTTAAATTATACATAGGAAATATCTTGGCCTTAGGCCTCATATTATTTAGATTGAAAACGCATTGCCCAAAAAGCAGGCGTAAATTTTGGAGGTTAAAAGTTTGAATCTGCCTAATAAGATTACAGTAGCAAGAATCTGTTTAATACCAGTTTTTTTAATCATCATGCTCGTACCTTTTTCATGGGGGACTCTTACCTGGGGAGAGTACAAATTACCAGTTGCGCATTTAGCGGGAGCTATTCTCTTTATTATCGCTTCTACTACGGATTGGATTGATGGTCATTTTGCCAGAAAATATAATATGATTACTGATTTAGGGAAATTTTTAGATCCATTGGCTGATAAACTTCTGGTTTCGGCTGCATTAATTGTATTGGTTGATCTAGATTTAATGTACGATCAGTCTTGGATTGCTATCGTTATCATTAGCCGTGAATTTGCTGTGACTGGATTACGATTGGTATTAGCTGGTACAGGGGAAGTAGTTGCAGCGAACCAGCTTGGTAAAATCAAAACATGGGCACAAATAGTAGCTATTTCAGCATTATTGTTGCATAACCTACCATTTGCCCTCATTTCGCTGCCGTTTGCTAATATCACTTTATGGATTGCATTAATCTTTACGATATGGTCTGGTTTGGATTATTTTATAAAAAACAAAGAGGTATTTGTTAATTCTAAGTAAACGAATGGGTGGTTTGAAAATATGGATGCAGAAATCATTGCAGTAGGCTCTGAACTTCTTTTGGGACAAATTAATAACACAAATGGAAGATTTTTATCACAACAGTTTGCCGAAATGGGTGTCAATGTTTTTTACCATACTGTCGTCGGAGATAATGACCGACGATTACAACAAGCCATAGAAATCGCAGAATCCCGGGCAAACTTGATTGTATTTACCGGTGGACTTGGTCCTACTAAAGATGATTTAACGAAGGAAACGATCGCTCGCCATATAGGAAAAAAACTCGTTTTTAATGATGAAGCACTTCAATCCATTGAAGCGTACTTTGAAAAACGCGGCCGGACGATGACGGAGAACAACAAAAAGCAGGCTCTCGTCTTAGAAGGCAGCGAGGTCTTGGCAAACGATCATGGCATGGCTCCGGGGATGATCTTGGCGAAATCCGGAATCACGTATATGTTGCTTCCTGGTCCTCCGAGTGAAATGGAACCAATGTTTTTAAGCTATGGTTATGAATCGATTATGAATAAACTTGAAAAGCATGAACGGATCGACTCCAAGGTTCTTCGGTTTTACGGGATAGGGGAAGCTGAACTGGAAACAGTGATTGAAGATCTTCTTGTCAATCAAACGAATCCCACAATCGCTCCACTGGCTGCTGAAGGGGAAGTAACGTTAAGGATTACCGCTAAAGACTCTTCTAAAGAAAAATGTGAGGAGCTTATTTTAGAAGCGGAAAAAGAAATTTTAAACAGGGTCGGCAAGTTTTATTATGGAAGTGATAATACTTCGCTCATAAAAGAACTTGTTAAAGAATTAACGGTCCGAAAGCTTTCAATAGCGGCAGCGGAAAGCTTGACCGGCGGTATGTTTCAAGAGCAACTTACAACGATACCAGGCGCCGGAAAAGTGTTCAAGGGTGGTATTGTCAGTTATACAAATGATGCGAAGTCGAATGTTTTGGGCATCAGTGACGCGACAATCTCGAAAAATGGCGTAGTCAGTGGTGAGTGTGCAATGGAAATGGCTTCTAATGCCCGGGAAAAGTTCGATGCGGATGTAGGTATCAGTTTTACGGGTGTTGCAGGGCCTGATGAACAAGAAGGCAAGCCAGTAGGTACGGTCTTCATTGGAATTTCTTACCGTGATGGAGACACTCACTTTAAAGAATTGAGTTTATCTGGAAGCAGGGCGCAAATCCGTGTTCGTAGCGTGAAGTACGGCTGTCATTATTTATTAAGAGACTTATAAAAGACGAAGCAGAGCTTTTTAAAGGCTCTGTTTTTGTTTGATTTAAGAAGTTTCTTTCATGTAAAAAAAGGGAAAAGAAAAAACAGTTAATTCTATAAAAATGCTTTTTCAAAGACGTTATTGAATGAAAATGATGATTTTCTTCAGGAGAAATACTTTTTTGTAAAGAATATTCCAATGGAAAAAAACGAATGAATGTTCGACTTTTTGCTTGGCAAAATAGTAAAAAGAGTATATAGTAAAGATAGGTTTTGAGACAAGATACAAACCTTGTTCTCAAATAATTGCTTACGTAAGAACATCTTTAATCGGACAGCCGATTATTTGAATATAGAGGAGGAAATTGAGTGAGTGATCGTCAAGCGGCTTTAGATATGGCGTTAAAACAAATTGAAAAACAATTTGGTAAAGGTTCTATTATGAAACTTGGAGAACAGTCTGATCGAAGAATCTCAACGATTTCAAGCGGTTCTTTAGCATTGGACGTAGCATTGGGAGTAGGCGGATACCCAAGAGGCCGGGTCATTGAGATATACGGACCTGAAAGCTCAGGTAAAACGACTGTTGCATTGCATGCAATTGCAGAAGTACAAAAGACTGGAGGCACGGCTGCATTCATTGATGCTGAGCATGCTTTAGATCCAGCATATTCAGAAAAACTTGGTGTGAATATTGATGAGTTACTGCTTTCTCAGCCTGATACGGGTGAACAAGCACTTGAGATTGCTGAGGCGTTAGTGCGAAGCGGCGCGGTAGATATCATTGTTATCGACTCCGTAGCGGCTCTTGTTCCAAAAGCTGAAATCGAAGGTGAAATGGGAGATTCCCATATGGGTCTTCAAGCCCGGATGATGTCACAGGCGCTTAGAAAGCTGTCTGGTGCCATTAATAAATCAAATACCATTGCTATATTCATTAACCAAATCCGTGAAAAAATCGGGGTTATGTTCGGGAATCCAGAAACGACTCCAGGTGGCCGTGCATTGAAATTCTATTCAACTGTTCGCCTTGAAGTACGTCGTGCTGAACAATTGAAACAAGGTAATGAAATTGTCGGTAATAAAACCAAAATTAAAATCGTAAAAAATAAGGTAGCTCCCCCATTCCGTCAAGCAGAAGTCGACATTATGTATGGTCAAGGGATTTCTCAGGAAGGTGAAATCATTGATATGGGTGCAGATCTTGATATTGTCCTTAAAAGCGGCTCTTGGTATTCATACAATGAAGAGCGTGTCGGACAAGGACGGGAAAATGCGAAAATGTTCTTGAAAGAAAATCAGGATATTGCTCTGGAAATTTCACAGAAAATCAGAGATCATTATAACCTTGATGGAGAGCATGAACTACCAGAAGAGACAGAAGAGGAACATTTTGAATTACTTGATTAATGATAGAAAAAGACCTAAGCTTGTTTGCTTAGGTCTTTTTCTATATCTTGTGAAGTCAAGTAAAATGAAAAAAGTACAAAATTTTCAGCGAATTTATCGGTCGTGAAAACAGGTTTACAGTCTTTTTCCATAATAATGTTGTACAGAATAGCGATTGATATTAATAAAACTTGAATAATCATTGATACATAAGGGACAAACGCTTGACAATAAAAATTCTCAACTATACAATTAATATGTATATTTTACAATTTTTCAAACTAAAATTTTGAAAATTAAGTGCTGTATATTGAATTTATGTGCAATGTACTTGCCGACAGTTCAACATTTTATGTAAAAAGTTCATAGCAAGGGGAGGTGAAACGATGGAACCCATGACAATCATCTTCACTTTGCTTGGCCTAATCGTCGGTGCAGTTGTTGGTTATTTTATTCACAAATCAAAATTTGAGAGTAAAATAGCAGGGGCAAAGGGCTCTGCAGAACAAATCCTTGAGGATGCAAAACGTGAAGCGGATGCTCTTAAGAAAGAAGCCTTGTTGGAAGCAAAAGATGAAATTCATAAAGTTCGCTCTGATTCTGATCGAGAATCTCGTGAAAGAAGAAGCGAATTACAAAAACAAGAAAATCGGTTATTGCAAAGAGAAGAGAATCTTGACCGGAAGGATGAAACGTTAGACAAACGTGAAAGCCTTTTGGAGAAAAAAGAGGATTCTCTAAACCAAAGACAACAGCATATTGAAGAGATGGAAAGCAAAGTGGACGAGATGGTTCGTAAGCAGCAAACAGAGCTTGAACGTGTTTCCGGCTTAACTCGTGAAGAAGCTAAAGCAATCATTATAGACCGAATGGAAAACGAGCTTGCTCACGATGTAGCGCTTATGATTAAAGAAAGTGATACCCGTGCCAAAGAAGAAGCTGATAAAAAAGCAAAAGAAATTCTTTCTCTTGCCATTCAGCGTTGTGCGGCTGATCATGTCGCAGAAACCACCGTTTCTGTAGTAAATCTTCCAAACGATGAAATGAAAGGCCGGATTATCGGACGTGAAGGCCGAAATATCCGGACATTAGAAACGCTAACAGGTATTGACCTTATTATTGATGATACTCCTGAAGCTGTCATTTTATCTGGATTCGATCCAATCAGACGGGAAACGGCACGCTTGGCTCTTGAAAAACTAGTTCAGGACGGTCGGATTCACCCTGCACGTATTGAAGAAATGGTTGACAAAGCAAGACGTGAGGTAGATGAACATATTCGTGAAATTGGTGAACAAACAACATTTGAAGTTGGTGTTCACGGGCTCCATCCAGATCTCATCAAAATACTCGGTCGTTTGAAATTCCGTACCAGTTACGGTCAAAACGTGCTGAAGCATTCAATTGAAGTGGCCCAGCTTTCAGGGTTGCTTGCTGCTGAGCTTGGTGAGGATGAAGTTCTTGCCCGCCGTGCAGGTTTATTGCATGATATAGGGAAAGCAATTGATCATGAAGTAGAAGGCAGTCACGTTGAAATTGGCGTGGAATTGGCAACCAAGTATAAAGAGCATCCAACTGTCATCAACAGCATCGCTTCACATCATGGTGATACAGAACCAACTTCCATTATTTCAGTGCTTGTGGCAGCCGCTGATGCGTTATCAGCTGCAAGACCAGGTGCAAGAAGTGAAACGCTGGAAAATTACATTAGAAGACTCGAAAAACTTGAAGAGATTTCCGAATCCTATGATGGAGTGGAAAAATCATTTGCAATTCAAGCCGGACGTGAAGTGCGGATTCTAGTGAAACCAGAACAAATAGATGATCTTTCGGCACATCGACTCGCACGTGATATCCGGAAAAGGATTGAAGAAGAGCTCGATTACCCAGGTCATATAAAAGTTACGGTTATCCGTGAAACAAGAGCAGTAGAATATGCCAAATAATATTTGGTAATGAAAACGAAGTGGTGAAAACCACTTCGTTTTCATTTTGCTTATAAAGAGCTATTATGGGGTGATTTTTAAAATTATAATTCCATATTATGTTACAATACATACATTGAATATTCTTATCATTAGAAATGTGGATTTAGAAAGGGTTTTACTATGAAATTGCTATTTATTGGAGATGTTGTAGGGTCTCCTGGCCGTGATATGGTCCAAGAATACCTTCCAAAATTAAAAGAAAAGTATAGACCGCATATCACGGTTATTAATGGGGAAAATGCTGCAGGTGGCAGGGGGATTACGGAAAAGATTTACCGTAGTTTTCTACAGTGGGGAGCACAGGCAGTAACGATGGGGAACCATACATGGGATAATCGCGATATTTTCAATTTTATTGATGAAGCGAAATATCTCGTCCGTCCAGCGAATTTTCCAGAGGGAACTCCCGGAGAAGGAATAAAATTTATTAAATTGAACCAGCAGGAAATTGCGGTCATAAATTTGCAAGCGAGGACATTCATGCCTGATTTGGATTGTCCGTTCAAAAAAGCGGAAGAACTCGTGTTGGAGGCTCAAAAAAGGACACCAATCATCTTTGTCGATTTTCATGGTGAGGCTACAAGTGAAAAGCAGGCGATGGGTTGGTTCTTAGATGGAAAAGTGACAGCCGTTGTAGGTACACACACACATGTCCAGACAGCCGATAACCGGGTTTTACCCGAAGGGACCGCTTATATATCAGATGTAGGTATGACAGGCCCGTATGATGGCATTCTCGGCATGGAGAGAGGGGCAGTCATCCATCGCTTCTTGACCAGCCTTCCTGTTCGTTTCGAAGTACCTAAAGAAGGGCGTACCCTATTAAGTGCTGTGCTCATAGATATTGATGATAAGACGGGCATGGCTAAAAAAATAGACCGAATACTCATCAATGAAGATCATCCGCTTTACACATGAATTGAATGGACAGACAGTCAAATGACTGATTGTCCATTTTTTTATTCAATAATAAATCGATTGGTGGACAATCCCTGTTTTCTTTGTCATACAAGTTTTACTTCCTGAATATAGTAGCAGTGGAAAGTGTTATAACTATTGAGCCAAGTTATAATCGGCAGGGAAAACAAGGAGGACTAGGAATGGAAATATTAAAGGTTTCAGCAAAATCTAATCCTAATTCTGTAGCAGGCGCACTAGCGGGAGTGCTCAGAGAAAGAGGAGCAGCCGAAATTCAAGCAATCGGTGCAGGTGCGTTAAATCAAGCCGTCAAGGCAGTAGCAATCGCAAGAGGGTTTGTCGCACCTAGTGGAGTTGACTTGATTTGTATTCCTGCCTTTACAGATATACTTATTGATGGCGAAGAGAGAACGGCGATTAAGCTAATCATTGAACCAAGATAATTTCATATGTGGGTGCCTGTTTGTCGGCTGGCGAGCAGGTTCTTTTTTGTACTAAAATTCAAATGACGAAAAACCTTAGCCATTTTATAATAGATCATATTAGCTATGAAAGTTAAGCAAGGGAGGAGGATCATTTTGGCGATTTTTGATGCGCATTGTGATGTGTTAATGAAGATGTTTATAGATCCAGATATTTCTTTTTTGGACAGTGAAAAGTTACATATAACAAAACGGGGATTATTGGATGCAGGAGGAAAGGTCCAATGTTTTGCAATTTATATTCCAGAAAAAGTCCACCCAGATATGAGATTTCAGGCAGCCTTAGCGATGGTTGATATTTTTCATGAAAAGATTTTATCAGAGCCGGAAATGAAATTTATACGGAGCAAGACTGACATCGATAATCTAAAAGAAAAAGAAATCGGTGCTATGCTTACATTGGAAGGCTGCGATTGTATTGGAAATGATTTATTAAAGCTAAAAACACTTCTCCATCTTGGTGTTTCTTCAGTAGGGCTAACATGGAATTATGCCAACCTTGTGGCTGATGGAGCATTAGAAACAAGAGGAAGTGGGTTGACACGATTTGGAACAGAGGTTGTGACCTTATTAAATGAGCAATCGATTTGGTGTGATTTATCCCATTTATCTGAAGCTGGTTTTTGGGACACATTAAAAAGAGCGGATTTTCCAATTGCATCCCATTCGAATGCTAATAATTTATGTTCGCATCCGCGGAATTTAAAAGACAGCCAGATAAAAGCCCTTTTACAAAAAAATGGCGTGATAGGGGTAACCTTTGTTCCACAATTCCTATCCAGTGGTTATTCGGCTTCAATAAAAGATATCCTGAACCATATAGACCATATATGCAGTTTGGGCGGGGAAAAACAAATTGGGTTTGGGTCTGACTTCGATGGAATAGAACATATGGTAGACAAATTAGCATCCTTTAATGATTATCATAACTTAATCAATGAGCTGAATAGTCTTTATTCTGCTGAGTTTGTAAAAGGACTCCTTTTTGAGAATTTCACTCGGAATTTTCCACGTTAAAAGGTGATAAATTTAATTCTGACTATATAGATATGAATAAATATTCTGAAAATATAAAAAATGGAGGCAAAAAGGTTGCAATTTAATGATTTAACCGATAGAATTGAAAGCGTTTAGTACACCTTTCCTAAATAGAACGATTTATATACATAGTCTAATGTTCTGGCGAGAGGTGCGGTTAAATGCATTTATATACGAACGTTCTAAAGGAGTGTAAGACATGATCAATCAACTTTCATGGAAAGTTGGCGGACAACAAGGTGAAGGTATTGAAAGTACAGGAGAAATATTCTGTATTGCCCTCAATCGCTTAGGTTATTACTTGTATGGCTACCGTCATTTCTCATCCCGAATTAAGGGAGGACACACGAATAACAAAATTCGTGTAAGTACTACCGAAACTCGTGCTATCTCTGATGATTTAGACATCTTAGTTGCTTTTGACCAAGAAACAATTGACGTCAATTATAAAGAATTACATGAAGGTGGCATCATAATCGCTGATGCAAAATTCAAACCTGTCTGCCCAGAAGATACAAAGGCAGAATTATATATTGTTCCATTTACGGAAATCGCTGCAGAATTAGGCACATCATTAATGAAAAACATGGTGGCTATCGGTGCGACATGTGCTGTACTTGGTATGGAAATTTCCGTATTCAACGATGTTGTTGATGAAATCTTCGGTCGTAAAGGCGAAGAAATCGTTAAAAAGAATATGGATGCCATTACTGCTGGCTACAAAGCCATGGAAGTACTGCTTGGAGAAAAGCTTGGCGCAATGGAGCTAGAAAAAGCAGACGGACAGAAACGTTTATTCATGATCGGAAACGATGCTATCGCTCTAGGAGCTGTTGCAGGCGGATGTCGCTTCATGGCAGCATACCCAATTACTCCTGCCTCTGAAATTATGGAATATCTAATCAAAAAACTTCCACAATTGGGCGGTACTGTCATTCAGACAGAAGATGAAATAGCTGCAGCCACAATGGCAATCGGTGCAAACTACGGTGGTGTTCGTGCTATCACAGCTTCTGCTGGTCCAGGACTTTCCTTAAAAATGGAGGCAATTGGCTTAGCGGGTATTACCGAGACGCCTATTGTCATTGTTGATACACAACGTGGCGGTCCTTCTACTGGACTTCCTACGAAACAAGAGCAATCTGATTTAATGGCCATGATTTATGGTACACACGGTGAAATCCCAAAAATCGTCATGGCCCCAAGTACTGTTGAAGAAGCATTTTATGATACGGCAGAAGCGTTCAATCTCGCGGAGGAATATCAATGTCCGGTTATCATTTTATCCGACTTACAGCTATCGCTAGGTAAACAAACGGTTCAGCCGCTTGATTACAGCAAAGTAGAGATCAGACGCGGTAAATTGGTAGATTTTGAAATTGAAGAACCAGAAAACAAATCATACTTCAAGCGTTATAAAGTAACGGAAGACGGCGTTTCACCTCGTGTTGTTCCTGGTATGAAAAATGGAATTCACCATGTTACTGGTGTTGAACATGATGAGACAGGGAGACCTTCTGAGACTGCTGTGAATCGAAAAGCGCAGATGGATAAACGGATGCGTAAGCTGAATAATTTAGCTAACACATTCCATACACCTGTATACAAAAACACACCGCATGAAGAAGCGGATTTACTAATTCTTGGTTTTAACTCTACCCGTGGTACGATTGATGAAGCAATTGGTAGACTAGAAACGGATGGGGTAAAAGTGAATCATGCGCAAATTCGTTTGATTCATCCGTTCCCAACCGATGAAGTTCTATCTTTAGTACAATCGGCTAAGAAAGTAGTAGTAATCGAAAATAATGCGACTGGACAATTGGCTAATATTATCAAGATGAATGTCGGACATGTTAATAAAATTAAAAGCATCCTAAAATATGATGGCAACCCATTCCTCCCGCATGAAATTCACACACAATGCAAGGAGATGTTCGAATATGGCAACGTTTAAAGAGTTTCGTAATGATGTTAAACCTAACTGGTGTCCTGGCTGTGGAGATTTCTCCGTTCAGGCTGCCATGCAGCGTGCGGCAGCCAATGTAGGATTGGAGCCGGAAAACTTAGCTGTTGTTTCTGGTATCGGCTGTTCAGGACGTATTTCCGGTTACATCAAGTCATATGGCTTCCACGGAATTCATGGCCGCTCTCTGCCGATTGCCCAAGGAGTGAAAATGGCCAACCGTGAATTGACCGTAATAGCTTCAGGAGGAGACGGAGACGGTTTTGCAATCGGGATGGGACATACTATTCATGCAATCCGTCGTAATATCGATATAACGTATATTGTAATGGATAACCAAATTTATGGCTTGACAAAAGGTCAGACTTCTCCGCGATCAGCTGTTGGATTTAAGACAAAATCCACTCCTGAAGGATCAATCGAGCAGGCTGTCTCACCAATGGAATTAGCGTTATCGGCTGGTGCTACATTTGTTGCACAAAGTTTTTCGACTGACTTAAAAGACTTGACTGCTATCATTGAAGCAGGGATCAATCATAAAGGGTTCTCCTTTATCAATGTTTTCTCTCCATGCGTAACATATAACAAGATTAATACGTACGATTGGTTCAAACAAAACTTAACAAAATTAAACACGATTGAAGGATATGATTCTTCAAATAAAGAACAGGCCATGCAAACATTAATGAAGCATGACAGCCTTGTGACAGGGATTATTTATCAAGATTCTTCACGCCCTTCTTATCAGGAGTTAGTACCAGGATATGCAGAAAAAGCGTTAAATAAATCTGATCTAACTCTAGATCAAGCTCATTTTGATAAACTTGTTGCAGAATTTATGTAAAAGTGAAAAGGTTCACCCCTATAGATGGGGTGAACCTTTTTTGTGAAAAATTAAGCGCTCCAGTAATTATGCCTCATGCTAGAACGCTTACTGGTAGCTTAACAATCGTTATGGCATCCGCCGAAGTTACGGTTAAAAGAAACCGCGACCGAAACCGCCACAAAAACCGCCACCGAAACCGAAGCCACAACGATTCCTTCTTCTACAACAACAACGGTCATTGTCGTGATGATGATGATGATGATGGTGACGTTCACAATCGCGGTCACGATCACGATCGCGGTCACGGTCACGATCGCGTCTATCACAGCGTCTCACTCGACGACAGAAATCGTCTTCGTTCCTTTCATGGTGATGGTGGTCACGATTATTATTTTCAGAACATGACATATAAGTCACTCCTTTAATTATTTTTGTTGTACGAGATATCTTATTCAAGAGCGGACAGGATGCTATGGGATCATGACCTTATTAGTGAAAATGTACGATAGCCCTAAGATTATGATTAGTCAATAAAGGTAAAATGGCCCGTACATTAGGAATACTGGTATTTTTTTAATCGGTTTTTCATACCTTTAATATATTCAGGAAAATGTAGCCCTATTTCAGGGGGAGTGTATATGTTGAAAGGGAAAATGAAAGCAGTTGTCAAACATCACCGAGGATATGGGGCACAATTGCAAGCTGTCGACATTCCAGATATTCGTGAAGATGAGGTGTTAATTCGAGTCAAAATGGCTTCAATCTGTGGGACGGATATTCACATTTTCACCTGGGATAAATGGTCACAGGGAAGAGTGAATCCACCATATGTATTTGGGCATGAATTTGCCGGAGAAGTGATTGAGGTAGGGGGGAGGGTGAGTAATGTTTCAGTTGGTGATTACGTTTCCGCCGAAACCCATATCGTGTGCGGTACATGCCGGCAATGTTTAACGGGACAGTTACACATTTGTAAAAATACAAATATTATTGGTCTCGATACACAAGGGTGCTTTGCTGAATATGTAGCTTTGCCAGCCAAGAATCTTTGGAAAAATCCGATTGACATGCCACTTGATATAGCTACGATCCAAGAACCGATGGGAAATGCCGTCCATTCTGTGCTTGCTGGTGAAGTGCTTGGTAAAACGGTGGCGATCATTGGTTGCGGACCAATTGGGCTTATGGCAGTGGCTGTAGCAAAGGCTGCAGGTGCAGATAAAGTTATCGCTCTTGATGTTAATGATTATCGACTTCAGCTGGCAAAAAAGATGGGGGCTTCGCACACAATTCATTCAATCAAGCAAAATCCTCTGGAAATCACGGCAAGACTCACAGATATGGATGGGGTGGATGTGGTCTGCGAAATGAGCGGTAATCCTACGGCCATCGATCAAGGGTTTAAAATGGCTACAAATGGCGGGAGGATATCAATTTTGAGCCTGCCAGCTCAGCCGGTCACGCTTAATATAACGGAGGATATAGTGTTCAAGGGTCTTACTGTCCAAGGAATAACAGGAAGAAAAGTGTTCTCAACCTGGCAGCAGGTTTCGAGCCTGCTAGGGAGTGGGAAAGTTGATGTCACACCGATGATTACGCATCGTTTTTCGCTAAGTGACTTTGAAAAGGGTTTTGAACTGATGATAAAGGGACAGTGTGGTAAGGTACTCTTAATACCTTAGCCAACTTAAAAGGAGGAGAAATGAAGGGTTTTGAATATTAAAAGAAGAAGTAGATGCTTTAAAAAAAGCCGGAAAGGAACTAGGAATATTTTAATTAAGTAAAAGGAAGAGGCTTAGTTCGTCACATGGAATGTGGTGAATTGAGCCTTTTTTAGAACCTATAATTACAGAATTTGTGAAATTTTTCTTACAAATGAAGTAGGCACGACAGAATGATTGTTTCTTGCTGGTAAAAGCTTTATACTATGTTAATGTGGATATATCACACTTAAAAGCTAATATTTACTGGTAATTTTATAAAATACGTATAAAAATCTTTAGAACAAGACAGGTCTTGAAATAGTTAGGGAAACAAATAAACTAACTATTTTGAAAGGAGATTAACATGAACGAGAAACAACGATTAGAATCACAACAAGTACACGCTGAAAATCCAGCGGACAAAAAATCCGACAAGGACTACAGTAAGTACTTTCAGGCCGTTTATATTCCGCCGTCCTTAAAAGATGCGAAAAAACGAGGTAAAGAAGAAGTCGAATATCATGATGATTTTGCGATTCCAGAAGATTTCCGTGGAATGGGAGAAGGCAAAAAGTTCTACATTCGTACATACGGTTGTCAAATGAATGAACATGATACAGAAGTCATGGCTGGTATCTTCACGGCCCTAGGCTATCAACCGACAAACACGGTAGATGATGCTAACGTCATTTTACTTAACACTTGTGCGATTCGGGAAAATGCAGAGAATAAAGTGTTCGGGGAACTCGGCCATTTAAAATCATTAAAATTGGAACGACCTGATTTATTGCTTGGTGTTTGTGGTTGTATGTCTCAAGAAGAATCAGTTGTAAAAAGAATCCTTGAGAAACATCATTTTGTTGATATGATTTTCGGAACTCACAACATTCATCGTCTACCCCAAATTCTAAATGAAGCTTATCTTTCAAAGGAAATGGTCATTGAGGTTTGGTCTAAAGAAGGCGATGTAATTGAGAACCTTCCGAAAGTGCGTAAAGGCAAAACGAAAGCATGGGTCAATATCATGTATGGCTGCGATAAATTTTGTACTTACTGCATCGTGCCTTTCACGAGGGGAAAAGAAAGAAGCCGCCGTCCGGAAGATATCATTCAGGAAGTTCGTCATTTAGCGGCACAAGGATATAAAGAAATAACACTGCTTGGTCAAAATGTGAATGCATATGGTAAAGATTTTACGGATATTAAATACCGTCTCGGTGATTTGATGGATGAAATCCGCAAGATTGATATTCCGCGTATTCGTTTTACAACTAGTCATCCACGTGACTTTGATGATCACTTGATTGAAGTCCTAGCAAAAGGTGGTAATCTTGTAGACCACATCCATCTTCCTGTTCAATCAGGAAGTACGGAAACGCTTAAGATTATGGCTCGTAAATATACGCGCGAACAATATTTAGAGCTAGTTAGAAAAATTAAAGAAGCGATCCCAACTGCATCTTTAACAACAGACATCATTGTCGGCTATCCGAATGAAACGGAAGAGCATTTTGAAGAAACAATGTCTTTATACCGAGAAGTTGGTTTCGACGCTGCTTATACCTTCATTTATTCACCACGCGAGGGAACACCAGCCGCGAAAATGCAGGATAATGTACCGATGGAAGTAAAAAAAGAACGCCTGCAACGCTTGAATGCCCTTGTTAATGAAACGTGTGCGTTAAAAATGAAAGAGTATGATGGACAGATTGTAGAAGTCCTTGTAGAAGGAGAAAGCAAGAAGAATCCGGATGTGTTAGCAGGTTATACAACGAAAAATAAGCTTGTGAACTTCAAAGGACCAAAATCTGCCATTGGCCAAATCGTAAAGGTGAAAATCACTGGAACGAAAACATGGTCATTAAATGGGGATATGGTTGAAGAAGCTACAGCAATTGAGGTGGAGTAAAATGACGAAATATACAAAAGACGATATTTTAACAAAAGCGGCAGAGTTGGCTGAAATGATTGCCAGCACAGAAGAAGTCGATTTCTTTAAACGGGCGGAAGCTCACATCAACGAAAACCAAAAAATCCGTGAAATGATCGCGAGCATCAAAAGCTTGCAAAAGCAGGCTGTTAACTTCCAACATTATGGAAAAGAGAAAGCATACGGCCAAGTACAGGCCAAAATTGATGCACTTGAAAAACAATTAGACGAACTTCCGATTGTCCAAGAATTCAAACAATCACAAGTTGATGTAAATGATCTTTTACAAATGGTCTCCTCACAAGTTTCTAATAAGGTGACGGATTTAATTATTGAATCAACCGAAGGAGACATCCTTCGCGGTGAAACAGGTTCGCAGGTACAGGCTGGCGGCGGAAGCTGTTCATAAACTTTTCTAAAACCCTTCTGATTTCAGGAGGGCTTTTTTATACTCGTAAATCCTTATACAGTGCCCATTCGTGACACATATCCCAAAACATGCGCATAAAATAACCTAGGTTTAAAACAATACAGCAGTTTTCAAACAATAAAAATTCTACGCACACTAGACTTTTACCACGCATAGGATGAATGGAAACTGTATGAGGAGGGTTCGCTAGCATGTCACAATATAGAGAGATAATTACTAAAGCGGTGGTGGCAAAGGGACGGAAATTCACAAAGTCCTCACACACCATTTGCCCGGCTCATCATCCTTCTAGCATTCTAGGTTGTTGGATCATCAACCATAAATACGATGCAAAGAAAGTCGGCAAAAAGGTAGAAATTCACGGCAGCTACGAAATCAACGTTTGGTATTCCTATAACCATAATTCAAAGACGGAAGTTGTTACTGAAAAAGTACAATATACCGACGTGATTTCGCTGAAATACCGTGATCCGGATTGTCATGATGACCATGAAATCGTTGCACAAGCTGTCCAACAGCCTAATTGTTTAGAAGCTTGCATCTCCCCATGTGGACAAAAAATCATTGTCCATGTGGAAAGAGAATTCTTTGTAGAAGTCGTCGGCGAAACAAAAATTTGTGTCGCTGTAAATCCAGATGGCCGCTGTGAGGATGACTGGGGCTCTGATTTCGATGATGAGGAATTCGAAGATTTAGATCCGGATTTCCTAGATGAATTCGAAGACGAATAGACGAATAGAATATAGAAAGTCACTACCGGATGACATTCCCTTCATCCGGTTTTATTTAATTTGAAGAGGGACAGGCTTTATGCAGGCATATTGATATACCAGTCCCAATAAGTTTACGGATAAAATGTTAAGTTTTACTTGTTAATACCTGTAGAGAATTAGTGAATTTATCGGCTTTACTCACAGGTTCAGGGATTTACCATGCAATTTCGAATACAGGCAATGTTGCTTTCCCATATGTTATAATAAAAGACATATGTGAGTAATAGATTTTAGTTAGGAAAGGTTTTGAAGGAATGGCTGGATATACTCCGATGATTCAACAATATTTAAAAATTAAGGCAGAGTATCAGGATGCCTTTTTATTTTTTCGTTTAGGCGATTTTTATGAAATGTTTTTTGATGACGCGCTGAATGCGTCACAGGAGCTCGAAATAACATTAACGAGCCGAGAAGGTGGAAGTGAAGACCGAATTCCAATGTGCGGGATTCCGTATCATTCGGCGGCTAATTATATTGATATATTGATAGAAAAAGGATTTAAAGTGGCGATTTGTGAACAGACAGAAGATCCTAAGCAAGCCAAAGGGGTAGTTCGCAGGGAAGTTGTCCAGCTGATTACGCCGGGAACGAAAATGGATAGCAAGGGTCTTCGTGAAAAAGAAAACAATTACATTGCGACGATCACTCATTTTTCTAATGACCAGTTTGGTTTTGGATACAACGATTTATCGACAGGTGAAAATAAGGTCACTTTGATTGAGAACTTTGATGAGGTACTGAATGAATTTGCTATCCTTGGTGCGAGCGAAGTTGTTATTGCTGCTGATTTTAATGAAGAATGGAAAAAGAAACTTCAGGAACGGGGCGCTGCCGCTTTATCATTAGAGGACAATTTGGAACATAGTGAGTCGTTCGTTCCTTTACTGCATCTATTAAAGGACGAAAAGCAGATGACAACGACCTCTCGTTTATTGAATTATTTATATCGTACCCAAAAACGAAGTCTTGATCATTTGCAGCCGGTTCTTGCATATGAGACGTCACACTATATGAAAATTGATTATTATAGCAAACGAAATTTGGAATTGACCGAAACCATCCGTTCCAAAGGTAAAAAAGGATCATTATTATGGCTTCTTGATGAAACGAAAACAGCAATGGGTGGACGTATGCTTAAGCAGTGGATTGACAGACCACTCATTAATAAAAAACAAATTGAGCGGAGACAAAGTCTTGTTGAAACACTGAAAAGTCAATACTTCGAACGTCAAGACCTCCGTGAGCGCCTGAAGGAAGTGTACGATTTGGAGCGGCTTGCCGGACGAGTCGCCTTTGGAAATGTTAACGCGCGGGACTTGATCCAGTTGAAACGTTCGTTGCAACAGGTGCCTGTCATCCGTGAAATTGTAAAGTCAATGGCCTCTAATCAGGATATTTCTGTTCTTGCCGATAAATTGGATCCATGTGAAGAAGTGACAGATTTGCTCGAAACTGCGCTTGTTGAAAACCCGCCGTTGTCCGTTAAGGAAGGGAATATTATTCGAGATGGTTTCCACACTGAGCTGGATACATACCGAGATGCCAGTAGGAACGGAAAAACTTGGATTGCTCAGCTTGAACGAGAGGAACGGGAACGCACAGGGATTAGGTCATTGAAAATCGGTTATAACCGTGTGTTCGGTTATTATATTGAAGTCACCCGGGCTAATCTGCATCTGCTTGAAGAGGGGCGCTATGAACGGAAGCAGACTTTAACGAATGCTGAACGTTATATCACACCTGAATTAAAAGAAAAAGAAGCGTTAATTTTACAAGCCGAGGAAAAAAGCATCGGTTTAGAATATGACTTATTCCTCAATCTTCGCGAAGAGATAAAAAGCTATATCCCGCGTTTACAAGATCTAGCGAAAGGCGTCAGTGAGCTAGACGTTCTACAGTGCTTTGCCACTATTAGCGAAGAGCGTCATTATGTGAAGCCGGTCTTTTCAGAGAATCGAAGAATTGTTTTGAAGGAAGGACGACATCCTGTAGTCGAAAAAGTGCTTCAATCACAGGAGTATGTCCCAAATGACTGTTTTATGGATAGCGAACGTGAACTACTCTTAATTACAGGTCCGAATATGTCCGGGAAAAGTACGTATATGCGTCAGATTGCGTTAACATCTATTCTGGCACAGATTGGCTGTTTTGTATCAGCAACTACAGCTGAATTACCTATTTTTGATAAAGTGTTTACTAGGATTGGAGCGGCCGATGATCTGATTTCCGGCCAGAGTACGTTTATGGTCGAGATGCTCGAAGCAAGAAATGCGATCACTAATGCGACTGAAAACAGTCTGATTTTATTTGATGAAATTGGACGTGGGACCTCCACTTACGATGGTATGGCACTTGCTCAGGCCATCATAGAATATATTCATGAAGAAATTGGAGCAAAGACACTCTTTTCAACACACTATCACGAATTGACTGTACTCGCATCGGAGCTACCTAAATTGAAAAATATCCATGTTAGTGCAATTGAGCAAAATGGAAATGTTGTCTTCCTTCATAAAATAAAAGAAGGACCAGCAGATAAAAGTTATGGAATTCATGTGGCTAAGCTTGCTGATTTGCCGAAACAGTTAATTGACCGTGCAGCAGATATTTTAGCACAGCTAGAAAATGAAAATGGCCAAGCAAAGGAATTGCCTGCACAGCCAGCCGTTGTTTCAAAAGAACAAATTACTGAAACTGCTCCTAAAGCTGAGGTCAATGAGGCACAGCTATCCTTTTTCAGAGAAGAGGCTCCTAAAGAAAAAATAAGTTCTTCTCCTAAGGAAAAAAAGGTGCTCGATGACATTAAATCGCTTGATATCCTGGAAATGACACCACTTGAAGCGATGAATATTCTTTATAAATTGCAAAAGAAACTAAAATGAAATATTGAAGTGAGGCGATGAAAATGGGAAAAATCATACAGCTTGACGAGGCTTTATCGAATAAAATCGCTGCTGGCGAAGTTGTTGAACGCCCTGCCTCAGTCGTGAAGGAACTTGTGGAAAATGCCATAGATGCTAACAGTACCATCATAGAAATCGAACTAGTGGAGGCTGGACTTGGTTCTATCCGAATTGTAGACAATGGAGATGGGATATTAGCTGATGATATTGAGGCAGCTTTTAAACGTCATGCTACAAGTAAAATAAAAGATGAGAATGACCTTTTCCGGATTCGGACGCTTGGTTTCCGAGGCGAAGCTATGCCGAGTATCGCTTCAGTTTCCCGTTTCGAACTGAAAAGCTGCACAGGTGAAGGAGTAGGAACACGTATACTTCTTGAAGGGGGCATCGTTAAGGAACTCGAAGCTTCTTCCAGTCGGAAAGGTACGGATATCATGGTTTCCGACTTGTTTTACAATACACCTGCCCGGTTGAAATATATGAAAACAATTCATACCGAACTCGGTAATATTACGGATGTCGCTAACCGGCTGGCACTTTCCCACCCGGATGTTTCGATTCGTTTATCACACAATGAGAAGCGTATCCTGCATACGAATGGTAATGGGGATGTGCGGCAAGTACTAGCAGCAATCTACGGTATGAATATCGCGAAAAAGATGATTCCGATTCAGGCAAGCTCTTTGGACTTCACTCTATCTGGATATATCGTTATGCCCGAGGTCACTCGTGCCTCACGGAATTATATATCAACGATGATAAACGGTAGGTTTATTAAAAACTATGCACTTGTGAAAGCAATCTTGGATGGATATCATACGCTTCTTCCTATTGGACGTTTCCCGATTGCTTTATTAAATATTGAAATGGATCCAATTTTGGTCGATGTCAACGTTCATCCATCTAAAATGGAGGTAAGGCTTAGTAAGGAACAGGAATTGTACAATCTTGTGTCGGAAACAATTAAATCTGCTTTCAAAAAACTGTCTTTAATTCCAAGTGGATATACACCCTCACCAAAGCTGGAACAGGTAAAAAGTGAGCAAACTACGCTAGATTTAGATCATGTCGTGGAAAGCGGGAAGCGGGTCCTTGAAGAAGCAAAGAAAGAAGCCTCACTCCTGAAGAATACCTTGATTCGAGAAAATCAGGAACAGAAGAACTATCAAGATCCTGTTGAAGAAATCGTGAATATCGAACCAATAGAGGAATTAGTTTACAGAAGTGACGAACAGCAGCAAATGGAAGACACGTATATCCCGGTCATTCCGGAAGACGAAAGAAGACCATATTTCGAATCCGCAAAAGGGTATACAACATATACAGTCGAACAAGAGGAAGAGATCGAAATCGATGAATCGGCAAGCCGCATCCCGCCCATGTACCCAATAGGGCAAATGCATGGTACGTATATTTTCGCCCAAAACGAAAAAGGCTTGTATATCATCGACCAGCACGCTGCCCAGGAACGGATTAAATACGAATATTTTAAAGAAAAAGTCGGACGTGTCGAAAACGAGCTACAGGATATGCTGGTTCCCATCACACTTGAGTTCTCGACCGACCAATGTATCCGAATCAATGAATACCAGCATGAACTAGAAAAAGTAGGCGTCTATTTAGAGGAGTTCGGCTATAATGCCTATATAGTTCGGTCACACCCTCAGTGGTTTCCTAAAGGTATTGAACAGGAAATCCTTGAAGAAATGATTGAACAATTGTTATCTATGAAAAAAGTCGACATCAAAAAACTCCGCGAAGAAGCGGCGATCATGATGAGCTGTAAAGCCTCTATAAAGGCAAACCGTCATCTGCGGAATGACGAAATTCAAGCACTATTAGATGAACTAAGACAAACAACAGACCCATTCACCTGCCCACACGGAAGACCTATCATCATCTCATATTCGATTTATGAGATGGAGAAGATGTTCAAGCGGGTTATGTAATTATAAACGCTGGAGAACCCTTTATTTACAAGGGATCTCCAGCGTTATTTTGGTGAAATGACCACTAAATGACCACATTTATTGGTCTATGCTCTTTTTACCTAGAGCTTTTGAAAAGTTCTCTGCTGAAGAGTCCTGTATATTCTAAGTAACATGACTATATTTATCTAAGGTTATAGAAACATTTGAATGTCCTAATCTTTCTGATACCACTTTAGAATTTTCTCCGATCTCCAACATTATAGTTGCATGTGTATGTCGTAAATCATGAAATCGAATCCTCTTCATTCCTGCAAGCTTACTATCATAAAGAAACTGCTTGAGTATCGTATTGGGATTGACTGGTTCTCCGCCAAAAGCAGAAACGACAAAGTGATCCTCTATTAACTTCAACCCCACTTTTAATAGTTGTGCCTGTTTCTTATTCCTTTTTCCGTTATGTGTTTTAGGTGTTTGTAAAACAAGACCTTGACCTGAAATATAATAAAGGGAATGCTGCACAAAAATTTTCTTTTTGTTAAAATCCATATCCTTCCATTTTATCAATGGAATACATGTGGTGGTGTTCCTATGCAGCTAAGGATGGAAGACCAAAACAAGTTTCCAATTTGGGTAAGTGTATTTGGAAATTAAAAAATGCTGTATATGGCAATATTTTTTTGTTATGTAAAATTAGCCGAAAATATATAAAAATATGTATATTTTTCGACTTATAAAAATGTTCAATTAGGTACTAAAGTGCCAGTTCACCGTTCGCTAAACAAAGACATCATCTCAACTTGTTCTATATCACTCTTTTATTACGATATCTTGCTTTGAAAAAGCGTACTCCAATCAAATAATTTTTTAATTCTGTGTACTAACAACTGTACTTGAACTTAGGCTCTGTCTGAATATAAAAGGCATTTCTTACTTGTGCACTCCAATTTGCAAAGGCTGATCTCCATTCAGGAGTGTTAAAGAATTGATCTACAGTTTGAGTTTCAGAATGCCAAACTATAAATAGGTTGAGTGGGGCAATTCCTCCTGCCCAAATTCCATTATTTGCGTCAGTATCTTCTTCCCTTACTAATAATAAGGGTAGACCAAATTGAAAAGCCATTGAAGGTTCTACTTGTGAATAAACTGATCCTTCCCAGAACGGAGTGGATGGTGGAAGGGGTCCCTCATTGACGCCAACTGTCTTAATTTGAAAACGACGGAGGTTTACTGCCAACATTCCATAGCTTGATGAAACTAACCGACGAATATCGGTTAAAATGGCTTCGGGATAACTTTCGCTTAAAGGTAATGTACGTGGAAAAAGCAAAGCATTCTCAATCTCAAAAATTAGACGGTTTAGAAACTGTCGTTGGTTATCATTTAAATGAGTTGTCGTACTTAAAAATATGGGAATACGATAAGCACGGTCAATACACTCTTGGTGTGCCGATGATGAATATACTTCTTCCTTTAAAGGTTCATTTTTAGAATTGCTTGAGGAATCTGTACCTTTATTATCTTTATATTTATCTTTATCTTTATATTTATTTTTATCACTACCCACTTTTCTCATCTCCTTTTTTAATTAATATATGGGAAGGGATTAAGTATTGATTGGACATAACAATCTGACTTCTATCCCTTTTTTTGATAAGGACTTTAAAGAACAAAAACTAATAATTTATGCCTAAATTTGATTTTTTTGTTTTAAACCTACAGACTGATTAGTATTTGTACTATCAAATCAGGGTGACGATGGAAAAGGAGGATTATAAGATTTTCCGATTAAACCAGCAGGAATCTATTTTGGATTAAATAAAATAATGAAGACCACAATAAGTGGTCCCTTTTATTTGTTCAAAAATCAACATTAATGTTTAACAAAGCCTAATAACGAAGGGATGTTTTGAAATGGCAAATTTAAAAAGAAACATGATCGAATTGGTAAAAGAAGTGAAGGAAGCTGAAATTGAAACGGTAAAGTATCTCACACCTGAATTTATTCCTTTTTCTGTAGTTTATGAAGCAATCGATATGACACAAGAAATTGATAAAAGCGAAGAGGCTAAAAGTGCTGCATCTTAAAAAGAATTGATTGATAAACTGTTAGATTTTGTAGCAAACAAGATTTATAACAAGCAAAAGAAGAACTATTCAATGGCCTTCATGCCCCAGATGATATCCAAACCCTGCAAGAACAAATTATTTTTGTGCACAGGGCCGTCAAAATGATGAAACAAATAAGTTTTTGGCGGTGAGAAGCACCCATAAGCCGAATAGTTCTTTTTATTTTGTATACAAATGGGGTGAAAAAGATGAATGTTTCAATTGGGTTATTGATCACTCTTATTGGTTCATTATGTACGGAAACAGGGGCTGTCCTAGGATTGTTAACATATAGCCGAAATAGAAAAAACGATATCAAAAGTAATGTCAAAAATGATGCTACAGAATCGGCAATCATTAGAACAAAGTTAGACAATATTGGTCAATCAGGTGATTTAATTAGGATAGATTTTAAAGCATGTGATCAACCTTGGACTGCATTATTAGAAAGTTAGTTCTTTGATGAAGAACTAAATAACTTACTAAAGCCCCTATTGTATAAAGTATATTGAATATGTTGTGAGAAATATCTCATTGAATCAATTTGAATTTGTCATACAAAGCTTGTAATTTTTATAACCTTAGAAAGAAGTTAATTATGATCAGAAAGGAGCGGAAATATGCTTCTCTCTAAATTTGTAGATGAACTTCCTATCCCACCTATTTTAAAAGCTCGATGGAAAGATCAATTTCATACTTATTATGAAGTGAATATGACAGAATTTAAACAATCACTCCATAGTGAGTTAAATGATACAACTGTATGGGGCTATGAAGGCAGCTATCCAGGACCTACAATTGAAGTAGAGAGCGGAGAAAAAGTGTTTATCAAATGGATCAACAATCTTCCAGAAAAACATCTTTTGCCGGTAGACTATACGGTACATGGTGCCCATTTGGATGTACCAGAAGTACGAACGGTAGTACATGTTCATGGCGCTAGTGTTGAACCGGAAAGTGATGGCTACCCGGAGGCTTGGTTTACAAAAGGATTCAAACAAGTGGGTCCATATTTTAGAAAGCAAATATATCAATATGATAATAACATGCGGGCTTGCAACCTCTGGTATCATGATCATTCACTTGGTATCACAAGACTCAATGTATATTCTGGATTGGCAGGGTTTTACTTTGTAAGAGAGCAACGGGAAAGGTTATTAAATTTACCAGCTGGTCAATACGAAATCCCACTTATGATTCAAGACAAAACCTTTAATTATGATGGTTCTCTTTATTACCCAAGAAAGCCAAAAAAACCAGTTGTGGAATTAGAAACATCGATAGTTCCTGAATTTTTTGGGAATACAATCCTAGTGAATGGCAAAGTATGGCCCTTTTTAAAAGTGGAACCACGTAAATATCGATTTAGGCTGCTTAATGCATCTAACACCCGTTTCTATAGGTTCAAGCTTGATTCGGGACAACTTATTTATCAAATCGGAACGGATGGAGGATTAATGGAATATCCGATAGGAGTCAAAGAAATCATATTGGCACCTGCAGAAAGAGCAGATGTCATCATTGATTTTACCAATCTTGAGGAAATGAATATTATCGTGAAAAATGACGCTCCCGCACCTTTTCCAGATGGGGATCCTGCAAATGCAGTAGGTATAGTGATGGAATTTAGAGTCTCTCTTCCTCTTACAAGTATTGATACCAGTGTTATTCCGTCGTATATGGAGCCTTTTCCAAAGATTATTGAACAGTCGGCTTCAAAGGAGAGATACTTAACTTTAAATGATAATATGGATCAGTACGGACGGGAATTCATGTTATTAGATAATAAACCGTGGGATGCTCCTATTACAGAAAATCCAAAATTGGGATCAACCGAAATATGGTATCTAATTAACTTAACTACAGATACTCACCCTATTCATCTTCACTTAATTGATTTTCAAATATTAGACCGGAGAGATTTCGATGTAGAAAAGTATAACAAGGAGAGAATTATCCATTATACGGGCCCCGCGTTGCCACCCGAACCACAAGAACGAGGAGGGAAGGATACAGTTAGAGCTAATCCTAAACAAGTAACTCGAATTATCATGAAGTTTGGTCCCTATACAGGATTGTATGTTTGGCACTGTCATATATTGGAGCACGAGGATTATGAGATGATGAGACCATATATTGTTATCCGATAATAGACTGTATCCTGTCAATCCTCAATGCACGCTAGGGTATATTTTGATACAGAGCATGCGGTTTTTTTGAATGTATTCAAGGAGATTTGAAGCGTAATATAAAAACTAGTGATAAAGTTACTTTTTACTCATTTATTTAATTTTATCAATCCTATGTATTAATGACTTTTCATTTCCGAATAGAAAACTTGTGGTCATTTTTGTGGTCATTCATATTATGGTGGTCACCCAATGTGGCAAATAAGTATTATTAAATCCAGCACATACTTGGATACGATTATTCAATACTAGGATTTATCTTTTTCAAATTTCGTATTCCGACTAGTTTCTTCTATAATATATGAGAATTTAAAATTGATTCCTCTCTATAATTTAGTGGAGTATAGCGAAAATATATGAAATCGACTTTTTAAAAGAGTCATGTAATTAATAGCAATGGAGAACCCTTTTTATATAGGGTTCTCCATTGTTTTTTGAATGAAAAAATCATTTAATAACACCTATTTATTTTTCTAAACCTGTCTTTCAAATTTTTTAAAAAATTATCAGAAGATGAGTAAACTTTTAGTAAAAATAATACTGAGGATTAGATGGAATTTGATAGTTATATGCCGGAGTTGTATACATTTGGTTTTCATAGTGATTTATATACTGCTGCGGATATTGATGTGTAACCCCTTCACTAGCTCTGTTGCAGTTAGCAGGTGGACCAATAAATGTTGCTGGTTTGACTGGTGCAATTGCTTTTTTCCATTGGTTTTCATCCATGCAATAGGTATGCGCCATAATATCCGGAGGTGTCAATTTCAAGATATCCGAACCAAGAATTACTTCGGGCGTTGGTGCATTAAAAATAGCAAGTAGATGTGTGTCATCAACAGTCGCCACTTCATAATGCCACCAACCTTGTGGAACGTTGGCTACTTGACCAGGTGTAATAGGATAATTCTGTATTTGTTTTGTAAAAGGATTCAGTAATGAAACAGTTGCAGCTCCAGAAATACAGTAAACTAGTTCTGCAGCATTTTGGTGATAATGCGGTTCCACCACATTGTTGACGCTCAGGAAAATATCTAGTAAAGACGTATTTTCAAGTGTGTTCAATTGTTTGACACCTAATACATTTATATAATTTTGATTATCTTTTTTTACGAGGAGACTTTTATTTATATCAAAAGTGAATTGTGTTGATGGTGAAGTGTAGTCCATATATGAAACCATAGTATATCATTCCTTTTAAAAATCGAAGTTTAATGCAGGATATGTATATATTCATTTTAATGTGCAAATGCCTAGTTAAAAATAAATTGTTGTACAGTTTGTAACAAATGCAAATGGGAATCCGATGTAAGAGTAATATAATAATTAATTCACCTAAGGTGTTTATAAAATAAAAGCACTTCAATTTAATACTATTAATTTAAATAATATAAAAAGTTCAGACGTATAATTTCAAACGTCTGAACTTTGTTTAATTGGTTATATTAAATAGTAATGCTTAATTTTATTGTGCGAGAACTAGGAAGTTCCTTGACCCAGCTAGGATAAATTTCGATTGTAAGTTAGATATATATTCCATTTTATTCTGTGGCAAACAGCTCTATAAAAATCCAAAACATTAATTCGTATCAAGGCCTGTTGGCATATACCTTACTTTTGATAGACATTGAAGAATAGATGTACAAACCAAAGCAGTGATTGACTTTATTGCATGTCAAGTAATGAAAATCAATCGTAAAAAGAAACGGCAATTCAGTTTTAGATTGCCTAGATGAGACTCTTTTTGTAGAGATTAGCCAGAGTTTGACGATATGGGTACCCATATTAGTTTTGTATTTAACGCTAGAAGATAGAAGGTATTAATTGAGCATTATTCTTCTATAATATTGAAATGAAATGGCTTATCTGAATTTTCACTATAGTCTAATTTTAAATAAGCAGAATTTTCCCATTGCGTGTTATGAAATTACAGTGATATAATGTTTCCTATGATTTTAAAAGTTTAACATAGGAAGTGGCTAAATTGTCGAACAATTCAAAAGAAAGTAAATTCGTCCCGTACGTATCTGCATCTAAATCTCTACCAGAATTAACTGTAACAGCTATAATTCTAGGGATTATTCTTGCCGTCGTATTTGGGGCAGCAAATGCATACTTAGGCCTACTTATTGGATTAACTGTCTCTGCTTCAATACCCGCAGCGGTAATCTCCATGGCTATTTTAAGAGGGATTTTTCGTAGGGATTCAATTTTAGAGAACAATATTGTGCAAACGATGACCACAGCAGGTGAGGCCATTGGTGCCGGTGCTGTATTTACTATTCCAGCATTATTCATGTGGGATATCGAAGTGAGTCAAGCATTTATCATTTTCGTTGTATTAACGGGGGGATTCCTAGGAGTCTTTATGATGGTTCCCCTTCGTCAACTTTTAATTGTGAGAGAACATGAAACATTACCTTATCCTGAAGGTACGGCATGTGCTGAAGTACTGAAGTCAGGTGAAAAAGGTGGTACAAGTGCCAAGTTAATCGGAGCCGGATTAGTAATCGGTGGAGTTGTTAAAGCGCTTGGTGATGGATTTAAGCTTTTCAAAACAGAAGTTGAAACAGGAATTTCGAATTTTAAAAATGCAGTAGTTGGTCTTGATGCCTTTCCTTCTCTTTTGGGAGTAGGTTATATCATTGGACCACGTGTTGCTGGTCAAATGCTAGGTGGAGGGTTATTAGCCTGGGTCGTTCTTATACCAGCAATTAGTTTCTTTGGAAGCACCAATACAACAGCTATTTTCCCTTCTGATGTACCAATCGGTGAATTGGACGCATGGGGAATATGGGATAACTATATCCGTTATATTGGAGCTGGTGCAGTTGCTACTGGTGGATTAATCACTTTAATTAAAACATTACCTATTCTTTTCAGTTCAGTTTTTGATACTCTTAAAGGCGTAAAAGCTAATAAAGGACATCTTAAATCTGGTTCTATACGTACTGAAAAAGACATACCAGCTAAATACGTTTGGTTGGGAACAATCATTGTTATTTTAATCATTGCTTTCACACCTATAACAGATGTAGGAATCATCGGTGCGATTGCAATTGCGATTTTTGGATTTTTATTCGTAACAGTGGCTTCAAGGGTTGTTGGAATCGTCGGAAGTTCTTCTTCCCCTGTTTCTGGAATGACTATAGCCACACTATTAATTGTAGCGATTGTTTATAAAGCTACTGGTTTTACAGGTACAACGGGAATGGTGGCCGCTTTAACCGTGGCTGCAATCATTTGTACAGCACTTGCTGTTTCAGGTGACGTTTCTCAAGATTTAAAAACAGGTTATATCGTAGGTGGAACGCCATGGAAACAACAAGTTGCTATGATGATTGGTGTTGTCGCTTCTGCATCAGTGATTGGGTTTATCCTAGTTCTTATGGATAATGCCTATACAATGGGATCTGCAGAACTTCCTGCACCTAAAGCGGCACTTATGAAAATACTTGCTGAAGGTGTTCTTGGAGGAGACTTACCTTGGACCCTTATCTTTATCGGTGCGGCCATTGCCATCACTTTAGAGTTTTTCGGTCTAAATTCACTAGTTGTTGCAGTAGGTATTTACTTGCCAGTTCATACTAGTGCCCCAATTATGATTGGTGGATTTGTACGTTTCTTCGTTGAATACTTCGCGAAAACAAAAGAAGCACTAAAAGCACGAGTAGATAGAGGTACATTATTTGCATCTGGATTAATAGCAGGAGAATCATTAATTGGTGTGTTTATTGCAATATTGATTGCAGCAGGAGTTCAAGTTCCAGCTGCTGCGAAATTAGCAAGCAATCTGATTCCATTCTTACTATTCCTTGCTCTAGCTGGATTGCTCTGGTTCATATCTAGCAAAGGGAAAAAAGAAGATGCTTCGTAAACGCAAATCACAAAAGAGGAATCTGTTAACAATGGTTCCTCATTTGGAAAGACGCGTCACTTTGGAACATGATTCTTCGGAAGCAACCTTTTTGATCATTCAACGGACCAATTTTGTGGAAAGAATAACGATTCGTTTTTTCAAACAGCCTTCAGTTCGCCGAATCAAGCTAGATAAATTTGGAGCATTTGCTATTCAACAAATGGAATTCCAAAGAAATGTTAATCAGATTTCTGAAGCTATGAGCGAACATTTTGGTGAGGAAGCAGAACCAGCCCTACCACGGTTAATGAAATTTTTGGAAATTCTTGAGGTTCATGATTGGATCATATGGGATGCAGATGAAGAGAAATGAAAAACAAGCTGAAGCATATTTTGATGCTTCAGCTTGTTTTTTGCTGTTTTGGAAAGAAAGTCTAGTATAGAGAAAACATATAGAATAATTATTCGAAATGATATCAAGGTAGTCAGGAATTTTATTTCATTATTTCAAGTTACACCTATTTATATATTAAAAAATGAACGACGAGTATAATTATTTGTAATCTGTTTATTGTAGGTGTATTCTAGACATGTTGGGCATAAATAAAAAAAAGTAAGAACGTTATATTCATGAAAAGCAGGTGGAGAATTATGGGGAGAGTACAAGGTAAAGTAGCGTTAGTGACAGGTGGAGCATCTGGTATTGGATTATCTATATCCACATTAATGGCTAAAGAAGGCGCAAAAGTCGTGATAGCTGATTTTAATGAAGCAGGAGCTAAGGAAGCGGCAGAAAGCATTAAAAAACAAGGTGGAGAAGCAACCGGAGTATTTTTAGATGCTGGACAGGCAGATTCGATTAAGGCTGCTGTTGACTTTACAATAGAACAATACGGAACTATTACAGTACTAGTTAATAATGTTGGCTTAACTAACTTACATAAAGATCTTGATGTCGTGAATTTAGATTTGGATGAATGGGATCGACTTATGGATGTAAACTTGAAAAGTGTACTATTAGGAAGCAGATTTGCTATTCCACACATGATTAAAGCAGGTGGAGGTTCCATTATCAATACTGCATCAATGGCTGGGTTTGCGGGCGATGCCGTACGATCAGCTTATGGCGCGTCAAAAGCAGGTGTTGTGAACCTGACTCGTTATATCGCTGCACAATATGGTAAAGATCATATTCGTTGCAATGGTGTGGCACCAGGCCTTATTTTAACTCCTGCAGCAAAGGATAATATTCCTCCAGCTGTACTCGATATATTTGCCAAGTATAATGCATTGCCATACCACGGTGAAGCGGATGATATCGGATATACCGTTGTATTCCTTGCATCTGATGAGTCAAAATTCATTACAGGACAGACGATCCAGGTGGAAGGCGGCCACTATATGGCCAACCCAAGTATCTCCGATTTCAATGAATTTGTAGCAAAAGCACAGTCGAAATAACGATAGAGTAGATATTCATATAATAAACTTTACCCCGAATAGCACTTTCATCATTCGGGGTTTTTAACATTAGCTAGAAGGCATCTTATGAAAATAATAATGAAAAAATACAATCCTCGACATAAACAAGGGCTTACGATTAAATTAATTTTTTTATATAATAAACCATGAAAAATCACAATTCCATTTAAGCAGGTGTGTCTTAATGAAAGAAACATATTATGATGAATTGCTAAACATCAAAACAGTAGGAGAACAAAAGGAATTTAATAAGTCTTTGCATTATCATCGTTATGAGCCAACGCCATATAGCGCACTAGAACAATTATTCAAGAAGTATCAATTAAAAAGTAGTGATCGCATTGTGGATTTTGGTTGTGGTAAAGGGCGATTGAATTTCTTTATTCATTACTTATTTCAAGCTTCTGTTGTTGGAGTAGAAATGAATAGAACTTTCTATATAGAAGCTATTGAAAACCGATATAGGTATATGAAAAAAACGAATAAAAACAAAGATAATATAGAATTTCATTGTTGTTTGGCAGAAAATTACGAGATTGATTTGCGAGACAATCGTTTTTATTTCTTTAATCCGTTTTCCGTGCAAATTTTCATGAAAATCATTAATAATATATTGCTTTCATTCGAAAAGGAACCACGGGAAATCGAATTGGTTTTATTTTATGGATCAAAAGATTATATCTTTTTCTTAGAAAATCAAACCGCTTTTGAAATGAAAGAAGAAGTAATGTTACCAGATTTGTCTGAGCATAATCCTTATGAGAAATTTGTCATATATCAATTGTTATAGTAAACAAAACTCTTTTTGGAAGGTAAACTATTCATAAAAAAAGTTTCAAATCGAAATGGATATTTTGCATTGAAGGAAAGGTAGTTTCTCCTTAATTATCCAAACTCAAAAAACTTGTGAAATTTATCTATTTATTATAATTTTTGTAGAAAGTTCACTTAATTGTGATATTTTATATCTAGGACAGAAATCTGTTACTTTACCAGTAAAAGTGCACTTCATTGATATGAGGATGTAAACAGCGGTGATCCTGCTAGTAGTTAACCGCAGATTCTGTCACTGGTAGATAATCATTTGCGGTTTATTTTGTAAGGGGGATGATGGAGAAATGGGAAAAACAAAGAATCGGTGGCTGATTGCTGCCTCGGCAGTTGGGATTCACCTGTCGATTGGTTCTGTGTATGCTTGGAGCGTATTTACGAAACCACTCGCAAGTGAATTCGGATGGGATTTGACTGATATTAGCTTAACATTTAGTATTGCAATTTTGTTTCTTGGCCTATCCGCGGCATTTCTTGGACATTTTGTTGAAAAGTATGGTCCTAGAAAAGCTGGCATACTCTCAGCCGTTTTTTTTGGCTTAGGTATATCGGGTGCTGGTGTAGCGATCAACATGGAATCATTGCCTTTACTTTATATTGCATATGGAGTTTTCGGTGGAATCGGACTTGGCGTAGGGTATATCGCCCCAGTATCGACTTTAGTGAAGTGGTTTCCAGATCGTAGGGGGCTAGCGACTGGTCTAGCCATTATGGGCTTTGGATTTGCGGCACTGATTAACTCACCAATCATTCAAAGTTTGATTGGTTCTATTGGAATTGCTAATACCTTTTTTACTCTTGGAACCGCTTACTTTATTATAATGATAGCTTCATCTCTTTACTTGGAGCCCCCGGAGAAAGACTGGCTACCTGATGGGTATAAAGAAAAAATTAAAATGGGAAAAGTGAAGCCATTGCAGGATCTTTCGCAACTAACGGCAAACGAGGCAGTAAAGACAAAACGTTTTTATTATCTCTGGCTTATGCTGTTTATTAATATTACCTGTGGGATTGCTATCATTTCAGCAGCATCTCCACTTGCTCAGGAAAGTATTGGATTGAGTGCCGTAGCGGCAGCTGCCCTAGTTGGGGTTCTTGGTGCTTTTAATGGCCTTGGACGTATAGGTTGGGCATCTGTGTCAGATTTCATTGGTCGCCCGAATACGTATACCGTATTTTTTTCCATACAAGTCATCGCATTCCCACTCTTGACATTTACGGATAATCCAGTTGTTTTTCAAATTTTATTAGCGATTATTTATACCTGCTATGGGGGAGGGTTTGCTTCGATTCCAGCGTATATCGGTGATTTGTTCGGAACAAAGCAGTTAGGTGCTATTCATGGGTATATTTTAACGGCATGGGCAGCAGCAGGTCTTGTTGGACCGATGTTCGCTTCATGGATTAGAGAAACAACAGGTAGCTATTCCCAAAGCTTAATCGTTTTCACAGGTTTTTTCGTGGTTGCTTTGATCATCTCTATATTGATTCGCTTGGATATAAAGCGCTTGAAAAATATCAAGACTAACGATATTAAACAAATCGGTGTTTGATAATATCCTGACAAGTCTATTAATTGAATGTAAACATCTCCGAAGGATTGAGAAATCATAAATAAGTATGAATTGGAGTTCAGCAATAAACACCTTTTTATATTAAAGCTTTGTAGAATAATCTTGGTAAAGTCTATATTATTAGCCACAGCAATCTTTATAATGATTGCTGTGTTTTTGTATTTGAAAAACCATGATTAAATAAAATATTGAATTAACCTTTTTAAATGAATTAAAAATGAGAAAACTTCATATGGCACAATATAGGGAACATTATATTCCTTAGATTAAGAGAATTACATATAAATAAACGAATTGCCTTATTGAAGCAAGTATCAGTCTTTTTTAGTGTTTAAATACTTAATAGTTTCGTTCAATAACAAAGTGTGCACGGTCGCCTCTAAAGAGGGTCTTAGAGAATTCAATAACCGATCCATCATCCTCATATGTGTATGTTTCTAACGAAAAACAGGGTGAACCATTAGGGACTTCTAACTTATCTGAAATGGAGTCATCGGCAAGGGAAAATTCCAAGTGTTCGACTGTTTTTTTTACTTTTAAACTAAACTGTGTTTCAAGCACACTAAAGAGTGATTTTTCACAGGCTTCAATATTCAGCCCAGGCGTTTTGTACCAAGGGAGATAGGCTATTTCATATTGAAGTGGGACATCGTTTACGTAACGCACACGCTCTAGCTTATTGACAGGATCACCTACGTTTTGCTTGAAAAGATTGGCTAGGGTAGCGTTTGCTTCGATAACCTTTAAGCTTATGACCTTTGTAGAGGGGTTTTTCCCTTGCATCGTGACTTGCTCAGAGAACTTTTCAACCGTGCTTGTAAGAAATTGCTTCACTTTATTTTCCGAAACGAAAGTCCCTTTGCCTTGAACACGATAGATATAGCCTTCGACAGTCAATTGCTGTAAAGCAGTGCGAACTGTTGTCCTGCTTACTCCGTATATTTTACAAAATTCCGCTTCAGTTGGTAATTTTGTATTCGTTTGATATTCGCCGTTTTTTATTAGATCGATAATTGATTCCTTAACTATGGAATGCAATGCCGCTTCTTTATTCATGGTTTCCAAAGTGATTCCTCCTTAACTCTTTCCAATATATACATTAAGATTATCTCGGATAAGTTCAATAATCAACATTAAATAATAAATTTGTAGTAACAAGTAAAAATTTGTGTTGATATTTTCTATATTTGTAACTACAATATAAATACAGAGGCAATAATACCCAGTTTAGTAATTATCTTTTAAGGAGAGTGATGTGAAAAAGACAAATCATTGGTTAAGCAAAAAATGTGTGATTTCATTTATTGTAAAAATACAGAATAATCAATTATTAAAAAGGGGGTAATTTCAATGAATATCTTATTATGTTGTTCAGCCGGAATGTCTACAAGTTTGCTAGTTACCAAGATGGAAGACAGTGCAAAGAAACAAGGAGTAGATTGTAAAATATGGGCTGTTGGTTCTGCAGAAGTGAACAACGAAATGGATAAGGCTGATGTCATTTTATTAGGTCCACAGGTTCGATATCTTCTTTCTAAGTTACAGGAAGCAGGAAAAGAAAAAGGAATTCCAGTCGCAACCATCAATCCAATGTTCTATGGTCTATGTAATGGTGAAGAAGTACTAAAACAAGCCACTACTTTAATAAAAGGAGAATAAGGATATGATGACTTTTATTGATAAGTATATTATGCCTGGAGCTGTAAGGGTAGGGAATAACCGTCATTTACTTGCAATTCGTGATACGTTGATTGGAATGATAGCGATTACAATGATCGGGTCGTTTGCTGTCCTGTTTAATAACCTTGGGCAAGTCATCAAGCCTTATGGAAGAATGATGGAGGCCATTTTCGGCCCTGCATGGAATACGCTTGGCAGTGATATTTGGTTTGGAACCTTTGCGTTTATGACGGTATTCGCTGTGTTCGGTATTTCTTATAAACTAGCAAGATCGTACGGGGATGACGGTTTTGAAGCAATGTTGGTTTCTGCAGCCTGTTTTTTCTTATTATTGCCTCAAATCGGCAATGTCACTTTAACCATCGATGATAAGGATGTTACAGGTGGAGCGTGGGGATTCGTCAGCGTAAATTATTTTAATGCAACAGCCTTATTTACAGGAATAGTCGTTGCCCTTTTAGCAACAGAGATATTTGTTAGACTTTCAAGAGTAAAATATTTAGTCATTAAATTACCTGATGGAGTACCACCAGCAGTAGCTCGTTCATTTGCAAAGTTAGTGCCGGGTATGGCAACAATCTTTTTTGCTGGTGTGTTCGGACTACTTTTCCGTAAAGTTACAGATGGACAGGTATTAAATGACTGGCTTAGTAAAGTAATTGTCTCCCCCTTACAAAGTGCTGTAGATTCACTGCCATTTGCCATTTTACTAGTATTTCTTGTTCATTTATTATGGATGATTGGTTTACACGGACCAAATATCCTTGGTGGAATTACAACACCGCTTTTTGAAAGTTCGGGAGTGAAAAATATTGATTTATACGCACAAGGTGTCAAAGATATGGACCAATACGGAGTACTGGCAGGTTCTTTCCTAGATGCATTTGTTTATTTAGGTGGATCTGGAGCAACATTGGGTCTGATCATTGCAATGGTCATTGCCGGCCGAAAACGTTATAAACAGATGATTGCACTTGGAGGGGCACCAGGGGTGTTCCAGATTAACGAACCCATTCTATTTGGATTGCCTATTGTTCTGAACCCAATGTGGTTCATACCATTTGTCCTCGGTCCAGTAATTACAACAGTTATTTCTTATATAGCAGTAAGTAGCGGAATGGTTTTTCCAATTGTCGCTAAGATACCTTGGGTTACACCACCGATTATTGGAGGATTTCTTGCTACTGGGGGACATATGTCGGGAGCGGTATTAGCTGCTATAAATTTAGTCATTTCAACAGTGATTTATTTACCATTCGTTTATGCCCAAGTGAAGATAGACACAAAAAATAAAACAGAGCTTACAAAAGATTCAGAAACGCTAAACGTTTAAGAAAGTAGTGATAAAAGTGGAAAAAGAAGAATTATACCAATTATCATTTCAACTGATTTTATATAGTGGAAATGCGAGAAGCTTCGCAATGGAAGCCATGCAAGAAGCGAAGAAAAAAGAATTTAATTCTGCTAGATTGAAAATCGCTGAGGCAGAAACAGAATTATTACAAGCCCATAAATTTCAAACTCAATTAATCCATGCAGAAGCAGGGGGAGACCAATTTGACCTTCCAATTCTCCTCGTGCATGCTCAGGATCATTTAATGACAGCCATGACGTTAAAGGATCTTGCGATAGAAATGATTGATCTGCGTGAAGAGTTTTTAAATGCAGATGCTGTGAAGGAGGGGACAGCAGAATGAGTAAGGGGTTAAAAATTGTCACAATTGGCGGCGGCTCGAGCTATACGCCGGAACTGATTGAAGGTTTTATTAAATACCATGAAGAGCTTCCTGTAAGCGAGATTTGGCTTGTGGATATCGAAGCGGGAAAGGAAAAGCTTGAAATTGTTGGGGACTTGGCAAGAAGGATGGTTGAAAAGGCTGGTGTAAAGATTGATGTTCATCTAACATTAGACAGAAAGAAAGCGCTTAAAGGAGCTGACTATGTAACAACTCAGCTACGTGTTGGTCAGCTCGCTGCTAGGGCTCTTGATGAAAAGATTCCACTGAAACACGGAGTTATTGGACAGGAGACGAACGGACCAGGTGGACTTTTCAAGGCATTTAGAACAATTCCTATTATTCTTGATATAGCTCGTGAGATGGAGGAAGTTTGTCCGGATGCATGGTTGATTAACTTCACAAACCCTGCTGGTATGGTAACGGAAGCTGTGTTACGTCACAGTAATATTACCAAAGTCATCGGACTTTGCAATGTACCGATTGGTATGGAGCGTGGAGTAGCCGATTTAATGAACGTGGAGCCCTCAAGAGTGCGGATCGACTTTGCTGGTTTGAACCATATGGTTTACGGCCTCGATGTATTCGTTGATGGGAAAAGTGTGAAAGATCAAATCATTAATCTGATAACAGATCCAGCTAAAGCCGTTACAATGAAGAATATTCACGCAATGGGCTGGGAGCCAGAATTCCTTAGAGCTTTAAATTTGTTCCCTTGTCCATACCACAACTACTATTACAAAACAGGAGATGTGCTTGCTCAAGAGTTGAAGGATGCTGAAAAAGGAGAAACACGCGCTGAGGTGGTTCAAAAGCTTGAAGAAGGATTATTCGAGCTATACAAAGACAAGGGGCTGGCTATTAAGCCACCACAGCTTGAAGAGCGAGGAGGCGCTTACTACAGCGATGCAGCAGTGCGTTTAATTTGCTCGATGCATTCGGATAAGTGTGACATTCAAGCGGTAAATACTATCAACCATGGTGCAATTGAGGGAATTCCGTATGGTTCGGCTATTGAAATTAGCTGTGTGATTACTAAGGATGGTCCGAAACCAATTAACGTAGGAGAGCTTCCAGTGGCGATTCGTGGTCTAATCCAGCAAATCAAGTCATTTGAAAGAGTGTCCATCGAAGCTGCAATCTCAGGTAACTATGATACTGCATTGCTTGCTATGACGATTAATCCTCTCGTTCCAAGTGACCGGGTTGCGAAACTTATTTTAGATGAAATGCTTGAGGCGCATAAAGATTTCTTGCCACAGTTTTTTGAAAAAAAGGAATTGCAGGATAACCTATCATGATTGAAGTTCTTGTAAATGCAGATGATTTCGGGTTAACTAAATCAGTAAATTATGGAATTTTGGATAGCCACAAATATGGAATTGTCAATTCAACAACAATCATGATGAATGCAAAAGCAACGGAGCATGCGATTGAAATCGCAAAGAGGACGCCCTCGTTGAAAGTCGGTATACACTTGGTATTGACATGGGGGACACCTTTGTTGAGCGATGTGCCGAGTTTAATTGACGATTCCGGACACTTCAAGAAACAAGGGGTGGTATATGGTGAACCAGCCGACATTTCTTTGCTTGAATTGGAAAGAGAGTGGTCAGCTCAGATTGAAAGATTTTTAGAATTTGGTCTTTATCCGTCTCATTTAGACAGCCATCATCATGTACACGGGATTGAAAATTTTCTGCCGGTTGTAAAAAATCTGACAGAGAAATATCAACTTCCTGTGCGTAATGCTGGAAAACATTTTGCTGGTGTCCAAACCGTTACAGATGTTTTTCTTGATGATTTTTATGGAGAAACGGTGGTTGAAGATTATTTTCATAATCTCAAGGGTCGGGTAATCGATGGGCAAAGTGTGGAAATAATGACTCATCCTGCTTATATGGATGAAGATTTGATGCAAGTATCTTCCTATAATAGTAATCGCTTAAAGGAGACCAGGATTTTGACAAACGCAAGATTGCCAGAGGGTTTTATCCTTAGATTTGGCATCAACCAAGTTATTTAGTAGGTTCTTTTAGGGGCAAAGATTGTTTCTATATTTTATCGACTTTCAAAAAGGGACCATTCATCTCAAGGATGAATGGTCTCTTTCTATCCTTAGATAATGTATGGAATTTCTCTAAATGGGGGGGGTTATGTAGGTATCTTCTGTTCAGGATTTGTGAAGTAGGGGAGGAAAGCCAAGAGACTTGGGTTGAAGTTTTTGGTGTAGTTGCAGACGTATCAATGAAAAATCCTTAATAATCTATATGAACTGGACCACGGGACTGAGAAAAAATATCTAGAATAGCTATTGTGAGTATGACCCTCGATCAAGCAATCATTTATTTTACTTCACGTTCCCCTTGTTCCAGTTCATGGAATACTCGATTTCCAAGCTTCCATTTAAAAATAATCATTTAAAATGGAAGCTTTCAATCATAGTGCAATATTACATTTCTTTAGTTCAACATTTCACTTAATAAGCAAGGCTGAACATTGCCTTAATATGAGACAGGTAACGAACATTACTTGCTTCTTTCATTAATGAAGCTGGTAGACCTTTAAGTGGGGTGTTATTAGCTCCAACTGTAGCAACAGCATCCTTACGACCAAGGCTAGCAAGTGTTCCTGAGTTTACAGGTGAAAATTCTTCTAGTTTTTTGCCTTCTAATGCTGCATATAGGTTGTAACCAACAAGTTCTCCCATTTGCCAAGCATTTTGTGCAGTTGGTGCGTATGGGCGGCCACCTTCTGGAGGGAAAGCAACAGCACTATCTCCTACAACAAATACGTCATTATGAGATTTAGATTGTAGATACTCATTAACAGTTGCTTTACCACGATCTACTTCAAGACCTGATTCACCAACGATAGGAAGAGCAGCAACGCCACCAGTCCAAACAAGCGTATTAGCAATGATAGTTTGTCCATCTTTCAAAGCAATTTCATTTCCTTTAACACCCGTTACAGGCAGACCTGTTAAGAATTCAACGCCACGTGCTTCTAAGCTTACCACTGCACGTTCAATTAAAGGATCAGGTAATACTGGAAGGATTTTTGGACCAGCTTCAACAAGCTTGATTTTCAAGTCTTTGAAGTCTACGCCAAATTGTTTAGCGATTTTAGGGAAATGATCAACGATTTCACCGACTAACTCAACGCCAGTTAATCCACCGCCGCCGATTACAATCGTTGCATCTGCTTCATTTTTTGTTTGTGCATATTCACGAATACGATCTTCGATATGTTTGTAAATTTTGTTAGCATCATTTACAGATTTTAGCACCATGCTATTTTCTTCAAGTCCTGGAATACCAAAGAATCCTGTTTGGCTACCTAAAGCTACAACAAGAGCATCGTATGATAAAGTAGAACCATTAGAAAGTTTTACTTCTTTTTTATCTACTGAGAAAGATTCCACTTTCGAAATGGTAAGATCGATATCTTTTCCTTTGAAAAGTTTCTCTAAAGGTATTGAAACAGCTGGTTCAGAAATTGATCCGCCTGCAAGACGGTGAAGTTCTGTGATGATTTGGTGTGTTGGGTATTGGTTCACCACTGTTACTTGGACTTCATCTTTATTAAAATATTCACGAACAGTTAATGCAGATAGTAATCCAGCATAGCCTGCACCTAAAATGACGATTTGTTTTGACATATTAATCCCCCGTCCTTACTAATTGAAAGTTTAAAGATTTATTTTTTTAGACTATTTCGTTCTGCTGAAATTTCAAGAAAAGCACTCGCGAAACGGAAAAGCTTTTGTGCTTGTGGGTCTTTCATCATTCTTAACAAACCGAAAAGACCGATTACATCATTGTTTTCTTCTGCACGATCTTTAGCTTCGATTGCATTAGTCGCAAGCCCTTTCACTGAATCAACTACAGGTACAGCGATTTCTGTAATCGCACTAACCGTATCCTTTTTTAATACTTCATCAGTTGCTACTGATTGAGCAAAATCATAAGACTTTGTCAAGATACTTACTAGTTCAGTCAATTTTGGCAATTGCTCAACTAAAGTATTCAATGATTCCTGAACCTCAGGCTTTAAAAGCTGATCCAGAATATCCAGTTGTTCTTGGTTTGCAGTGAAATTAAATGATTCTTGTTCAGGCTTTGTTTTTGAAGCTACATCTACCATATCTATTTCCCCTTTACGTTAAACTTAATTTGCTTTGTATTAAATTTAAATCTTCACTACTTATCATACGACTCTAGACACTTAATTTCAAATATATTTTTTATGTTATGAATATAACTTTAAAGTTATTAATTTAAGTTAGTATTTGGGATTTATCATTCATCTTAATATTTCAAGAAAACATTAGAAGTATTCTATGTATAACACTTATTTCCATGGGGATTTAAATAGACTTCTTCCTCCTCAGTAACAGCATTTTACACCAAAAATAGGAGACACTTTACTTCCTTGAAATAATGTTAGTACCAAACAAATAATAATTGGACGTTTTCACGTGTACTCCATGTCATTAGGATTACTAGAATTTATAGTTGTTATTCAGGATTTTTTAGAAACTAATTATTTTGTTCATATGAGAAAAAAGTCAAAGAGGAACCATGAACTTCTTGCGGCTTTTGCTGACCAGTTGTTCAAGACGAAAAGATAAGTAAATGAGGCACAGATCCTTACTTAATAAAGTTTTTTTCTTTTCTTATCTTATCGTTGATATATTCAGGAAAGGGATTTTATTAATGCATTTCTAAATATCAAAAATACATTTTGAGGTAATCTTGGATCCGCAAGTGAGAGGAATGAGGTAGATAGTATAATTTTTACTTCATTAAATTGTTTTTTATTTTGGATTATCGTTTATGCTTCATTTCTAGGGAATTAAATTTCGAATGTGGATATTACTTACTTCCTTGTGCTTTTGGTTTAATCTTGAGTGTCAAAAGCGTATAAAAGCTTTCAAACACGAAAACTTTTCAAAAAAATCTCTGAGGTTAAAGTTCTTCAAACGGATCTAGGCAATTTAAAGCAGTGAGCTCAGTGAGTATATTCAAATCCAACTGAAATTAAAAGTAGGAGGGACCACTTGAGGTAAATACCGAAGTTAGGTGCATGGTGGATGCTAAAGCCTATCTAGGATAAGAAACTTGGGTAGGAGCATCTTTGGTTTTCGACGGAGGTAGGGATAAGGCTGATTTAAACATACTGTGTTAAATCCTCCAAGGAAAAATAAAGTAGTTTGGAGGAAGTGTGGACCGTTGGTGAATGAATCATTCCATTTGAAACAATTGAAGAAGCGATTAAAGTAGTTTAAGTATTTTCTTCTTCAATGTAGTGTAGTGCTTTGAGAAAAACGCAATATTTAAACAAAGAAAAAATCCCTGTTTGCGATTAAAAAGTAGGGATTTTTTTGCATCATAATGAATAAGGGAAAAGGATTCGGATTGGTGTTTATTCAAGAAAAGCACCCGTTAGCTTAATGATAGCTTGATGTTATCTTAATTGAAAACTCACTCTTGTGTTTCAATGGTTTCCTAACCCATAAACAGATTCCATTGCCCCAATCATTGATAGAATAGTGCTCCATTTATTAGGATTTGCTATTATGTTCCACAGTTATGACGACATTTCCCTTCTTGTGTCCTTTCTCGACATATCTATGAGCTTCAACTATCTCTTCAAACGCATAGTATCTGTCAATGACCACTTTTAACTTCCCCGTCTCAACAAGTTCTTTGAGGAAGTTTAGAGCTTCGGAATTTTCAGGTGAATTTTGACCCAAAATTAATTTCCTGTTGCTTGTCAATTTGGTCCATAGCATTCGCACACCAGGTAATGGTACAGTGACGTTTATATAGGTTCCGTCCTTCTTTAGGGATTTCATACAACCTGAAAACGAACTTTTGTCTACCGCTTCAAAAATAACATCGTAAGTCTCGCCCTTACTCGAAAAATCTTCTCTAGCGTAATCAATTACCTGATCGGCTCCCAGAGATTTTACCAATTCTAAATTCGTGGTACTGCATACCCCTGTAACATCTGCTCCGAAATACTTGGCAATCTGTACTGCATAACTTCCTACACTTCCTGAAGCACCATAGACAAGAACCTTTTGACCACTCTTAATGTTAGCTTTTCTAAGATAAAACAATGCTGTTCGTGCCCCAATTGGAATGGCAGCGGCTTCTTCAAAAGATAAATTGTTGGGTTTAATAGATACTGGTCCATTTTCAGGTAGACACTTATACTCGGCATAAGCACCATAACCAATTTGGGAAGCTGCAAAAACCTGGTCACCTTCCTTAAACTGCTTGACATCTTTACCTACTGACTCAACTTCCCCAGATAACTCCAAACCCAATATAGATTTTTTGGGACGTCTAAAACCAAGTGTTATTCGAGCAGGCAGCCAAACAGAAAGAGGAACTGTAAAACTCCTTGACCGAATATCTGCTACTGTTACGGTAGTCGCTTTTACTTTTACCAGTATTTCATTTTCCTTAGGAGTAGGTTTTTTTACCTCTTTCAACTGAAGAACGTCGGGTGGACCGTACTTTGTATACACAATTGCTTTCATTTATCCTCCTCCACTTCGTTCTATTCATTCATATCTACGAACACGAATAAATAGAACGAAGTTTTCACTCTTTATTATCAACTGCTGCCTTCCAACGAGATGTTCAGTATTGGGCATAACTTCTACTAGTGTTTCTGCAGCCTTCTTCGCAACATTTGTTGCACCTGCTTTTGATATAGCTTTGTATAATTTCTCTTCAGTCGATGCTTTCGTGTGTAACCCAATAGGATATTCTAAAACTATTTCATAACAGAAGGAGAACCCAATTTCTTGAAAGCTTTGTTCAAAACTGGGTGAGTAACCTATAATAATTTTTGAACTTGATTTTTGCTTCGAGTAAGTTGAATATTTAAATACCAATATCGCATAACGGTTCTAAATAGGGATTGTAATACCGTTTGTGGTCTAATAAGGGTAACGCCTTGCATGAAGATGTAATAGCTTATGCCATCCCTAAAAGACACTACCTTTGCACCCATTGAATTTGAGTTTCATTGATCCCTAAATTATTTTTGCGAAATTCTCCAACAGATTTATTTTCAACTTGGAACAAATCATACCCTTCATTTAGTAAAGCCTGTTGAACCAAATATGAATAATGTCCACAAGTGGGCTCTAGTAAAATCAAAAAATCCTCTTTTGTTATACTAAACTGTCTTTCTATTTGTCTTAGAGCTTATAAAAACTGAGCAATTCCAGAACTATCGATGTTGAATTTCATGGTTTTAGTGCGTTTCCAAGCTATCCTTTCGGGTGTAAAAAAGCATATAATTTAATACAAGAAGCGACATGAAAGCTAGCTCCTATATTAATGTCAGGATTATATTGAAGATGAAAACAAGAGTAATTGAACAAGAATGAGTCTTTATGAGCATCTTCTAAACCCAAAAATGCCCGCATTTCAAGTGAAATGTGAGCATTTTTTTATCTACCTTAAATTAATTAATATTAAATATCTTATGCTTCATTCAATAAGAAACTAACTATGAAGGACATCATATACGTTGGCTATTTTAGAACTTCTTTAATGAATGTCGTCAGGATAATAGATAAGTATGTAAAAACTAACTAGTTCTTTTGAAGAGTTTATATAGCTATGTTCAGTACTAGAACTAAAGTTAATTGTTTCATTAGTAGTTAATACAAACCCCTTACCATGTATATCAATTGTAAGTTCACCACTTTTTATCAGTATATATTCTTCACCGAGATGCTTTTCTGATATATGACTATATCCAGGCTTTAAGTCTACTGTAAAAATTTCGAATTTTTTTTCTGGATGATATGGAAAGATAGAATAGACAAGATAATTTCCATTATTATCAATTACTGGAGGTAGTTGATTAATGTTTATTTTTTCAATTTGTGGCTTTACAGCTTCCTTCATAAAAACAGAAAAAGATACTTGCAATCCATTTGCAATTTTCCATAGAGTAGTGACGGTTGGACTAGACTTCCCTTTTTCAATTTGAGCTAACATCGCTTTGCTAACTCCCGTAAGATTAGCTACTTTATCTAAACTCAATCCTCGTTTTTTTCTTAAATTGACAAGATTATTGGCTATAACCTCTTCAATAGGTTCCATAAATAATCCTCCATTAAACTTATTGTTGTTTATTATAACATACAAATGTACAATATAACAAACAAGGAGGTATTAATGAAGTGTTAAAAGTAATTGATATGGACGAAAACATTCTTACATTTCATCAAGGGGTAAAAGATTGCATTCCAACCTTAATAGGATACATCAGTATTGGAATTGCAGCAGGAATTGTTGGAGTATCTTCAAATCTGAGTATTTTAGAAATTGCTTTATTATCAACATTAGTTTATGCAGGTGCATCTCAGTTTATCATTTGTGCATTATTAGTGTCAGGAAGTCCAATTTCAGTCATTATATTAACGACTTTTATTGTGAATTTACGAAATTTTTTATTAAGTATGACCCTAGCTCCTCACTTTACTAAATATTCTTTAATGAAAAATATTGGTATTGGAGCACTTGTTACGGATGAATCATTTGGTGTTGCCATTAACAAAATTATTAAAGGTGAAAAGATTAATGATCAATGGATGAATGGATTAAACATAACAGCCTATATATCCTGGATCATATCCTGCGTTTTAGGAGCGATCTTTGGTAAATGGATTTCTAATCCAGAAATATTAGGATTAGACTTTGCTTTAACAGCAATGTTTTTGACATTACTTGTTTTACAATTACAAAGCATTAAAGAAGGCAAACTTAAGCTTTACATATCTCTAGTCCTGTATGTTGTAATAACAATGTTCCTTCTATGTATGTTTGTTCCTTCTCATATAGCTATTATTTTAGCGACTATTATTGTTGCAACAATCGGGGTGATGAGAGACAAATGAGTTTTAACTTAACCATTATTCTTGTGATTTTGGGATGTGCAATTGTAACCCTTATTCCAAGAATTATTCCATTTTTGGTTGTAAGAAATATTACTCTTCCAATGCCCATAACTAAATGGCTTTCATTTATCCCTATTTGCATTCTTACAGCACTTGTCGTTGACAGCATTATCATTGAAGATGAATCTCTAATATCAATTGATTGGAGTGTACTTACTGTTATTGTACCAACTCTAATTATAGCCTTATGGACGAAGAGTTTATCAGTTACAGTAATAGCTGGAATAGTTCTTATGGCTATTGTAAGGTATATATTCAATTAACAGTTTTAATAAATGCATATTAGATTAGCTAATATTTAATTAATTTCATATTTGAGAATCAAAGGTGTTTATTCAGTTATCGGGAGCATGAGTTTAAGAATGGGGGTCGCCACGCCATAAAATCGTCACATTCAACCTTTTAATAGGGGTGTGGTGATTATTGACATTTTGGATAGGATACAGAACTTGAATGTTGAAAACCAATACCTGTGTTTTTGCTTCTTTCATTCTTGCTATATAGACTAAATCTTTTGTTTTATGTTCTAGTTTTAAGACCTTCTTCTACACATTTTTTCAAAATTTATATTCGCTCTAAGCGGGGAGAAATCCTTTTTTAACAACGTTTGTTCTTAAGTTGACATAGAATTGTAATAAAAAAATATCAGAAAATACTGAAAAAATTAGTAAAATTATGTTAATATATTTAAAAAAAGTATTTTTCAAGGGTCTCATCGAGAGAAGAGCTAGGGGGCGTTGTCAAAGCTTTAATGGTCGCTAGGACTTATTCCGTGAATTATCATCGTAAAGAATAATCAACTTGGCTATTTATTTTAGCAAAAAGACTGAATTTTGGCTGAAAGGTAATAGGTAAGATACCTATATTGTTAAAAAACCTCAAAAATAGCCCCTAATTTGAAATTTCGAAGTGAATATTTCTTGAAGAATCAGGATTAGCATGTAGTGAAGAGTAATATATTAATAGTATGTTGCTACACATAAAATTGAAATGGAGTTGATAGAATGGTAAATATTACTGGATACGGAAAAGGCTCGCAAGATGCAGTAAATAACTTTGAAAAATATGTGGGTTTTGAAATCCCTGGGGATTATAAACAATTTCTCCTTGAATATAATGGTGGTACCACTACTGTACAAAACTGCAAGTTTTATGTGGATGCGTTAGACACCCTCGTTTGTTTAAATGTATTATATGGATTGGATCTTGAGGAAAAAGAGCTTGATTTACAGAAATGGCATGAGGAGAATAAAAAAGACTTACATAAGAATTGTATAATCATAGGTAATGACACGTATGCTGGTAAAATCTTGCTTATATATAACGAAGAGGAAAAAGGAGTTTATTTCTGGGATCAGGGTTGGTATTCGGATCCATCAAGCCAGGATGAAAATATATATAAGGTTGCAGAAAGTTTTAAATCTTTCATTGAGGGACTGAAGATCCCAGAGGAAATCTAATTTTATTTGAATCCCCTTGATTGGCTCTGACCTTTCAAGGTTTTTTATTGTGAATTTACAAAGAAAGCACAGATTGATATGATTTCTGAGTAGAAGGGAAATTATTACATAAACAAGAGATGCATTTTCGAATAGGTATATTGATTTCGTAACTTGTAAAATTTGGTATTGAAAACTATTCGTTAGAGGAGGAAAAGATGTATAAAATCTTTTTGGTTGAAGACGATGTCAAAATAGCTGCAATATTAATCAATTATTTAAAAAGATACGGGTATGAAGTTTCTGAAGCTAAGAGATTAGACCATGTCTTTGTCGAGTTTAAAGAGATGAAGCCTGATTTGGTTTTAATGGATATTAATCTACCTTTTTTTGATGGCTTCCATTGGTGCCGCCAAATGAGGACGATTTCAAAAGTTCCCATTTTATTTATCTCAGCAAGGACTGATGAAATGAACCAAGTCATGGCAATTGAACATGGTGGTGATGATTATATTACAAAACCATTCCATTTGGAAGTCGTACTAGCGAAAATAAAGAGTGCTCTTCGACGGGCATATGGCGAGTATGCTGGAACATCATCACTCCATCAACAGGTAAAAGAAATGGATGGATTAACCCTTTATACGGAAAAGGCGATGATTGAATACCAGCAAAATCAGGCGATATTAACCCAAAATGAGTTTCGTTTATTGAATTGTTTAATTCGACAGTACGACACCATTGTTTCTCGTGAAGATTTACTTGAAGCCTTATGGAATGATGATTCATTTGTTGATGATAATACTTTGACAGTCAATGTCACAAGGGTACGGAGAAAACTCGAAGACATTGGCGTCAAACATGCCATACAAACCAGCAGAGGAAAAGGGTATCGGCTCAAGGTAATGGAAGGTGAAGATAAGTGAATCTACTTTCCTTTATAAAAGACCGTCTTTATTTTATATTTTATACCATTCTATTAGGATGTTTGCTTATTCTTACATATGTATTAGTCATTCTAGAAGCGGGAAATCAGATATCGATATCTAATATCTTCTATATGATTGTTCTCTCCATTTTTATGCTGTTACTATTTTTAGCGATTGATTACATAAGGCATTACCGTTTTCTTAATCAGTTAGTAAGGATGAAGCAAGAACCGAGTTTGACTTTTGAATTTGTCGAAATCTTTATGAATCCTGTGACAAAGGAACAAAAAACATGGATTGAGCTTTTTCACCAAATGAACCAGGCTACTATTACGCAATTACAAGAACAAATAAAAATGAAGGAACAATATGAGCTTTTGATTCACCAATGGGTTCATCAAATGAAGACGCCTGTTTCAGTCATTTCTTTACTAATTCAAGAAGGGAAAAGGACATTTTCGGATGAGTCGATGAAGGGTTTTCTTAAAGAGCTTGGAGAGGAAAATGACCGTTTTCGCAGGGGGCTGGAAATTATTTTACACGGAGCAAGGCTGCAGCGTTTTTCTGAGGATGTAAAGGCCGAGCCGATTGATTTAATAAATCTAGTCAAGCAAGTAATTAACGAGGAAAAAAAACAGTTCATTCAACGGACCATTTATCCCAAGCTTGAAACTGAGAATGAGAATTTTCAAGTGCATTCAGATCGTAAGTGGCTCCACTTTTCCATCAGTCAAGTTGTCTTTAATGCATTGAAGTATTCAAGGCAGGGAGTGGGGGATACTATTACGTTCAGCATTACAGAAAAAGGTCGTGATATTGTCCTTTGCATTACGGATCAAGGCATAGGAATTGCCCCTCATGACTTAAAACGAGTGTTTGATCCATTTTTTACAGGAGAAAATGGACGAACACAACAAGAGTCGACGGGAATGGGATTATACTTAGTAAAGGAAATCGTTAACAGGCTTGGACATAGGGTTAGCATTCAATCGACTGTTCCTGAGGGATCTACAGTGCAATTTCTCTTTAACACAAATACCTTACATGAAAGATGACAAAATTGTAAGGTTGTTAGGCGGTTATGTAATAAACATCGATGTGAGCCTCCTGCTTTATTCTTTATACTTTACTTTAGAAAGAGGAGGTCATATAGATGGCGATATTAAAAACAGAGCAACTATCCAAAACCTATTTTCAAAAGCAAGGAAATTTATTTCATAAAGCGTTAGACAACTTTACCATGGATGTTCAAAAAGGGGAGTTTGTTGGGGTGATGGGACCATCCGGGAGCGGAAAAACAACTTTGCTGAACCTAATGGCAACCATTGATAGGCCCACTTCTGGGAAAGTCATTCTAAATGAAAAAAACCCTAATGAATTGAAAAACCGTGATCTTGCTTTGTTTCGCAGGAGGGAAATTGGTTTTGTTTTTCAGGATTTTAACCTTCTTGATACACTCACAGTTCGTGAAAATATTCTTCTTCCTTTAGCGTTAGATCATTATGAACAGCAAGAAATGGAAGATCGAGTAAATCAGTTGGCACATCTTCTTAGTATAGAGGGAATTTTAGATAAACGGACTTTTGAAATTTCTGGAGGTCAACAGCAACGAACCTCATGTGCAAGAGCAATGATTCACGAACCATCAATTATTTTAGCGGACGAACCGACAGGTAATTTAGATTCCAAATCTGCCAAGCAGGTGATGGATACCTTCACAACGCTTCAGAAGGAAAAAGGGGCATCCATACTAATGGTCACCCATGACCCAACTGCTGCTAGTTTTTGTGATCGGATTCTATTTATTAAAGATGGTAAGTTCTTTTCAGAGGTTCACAATGAGGGGTAAGACAGAGCTTCTATCAACGGATTTTAGATACGTTGAGTGTACTGGGAGGTGGCTATCATGAACCTTCGACATCTCGCTAAGAGAAATATCCAAGGAAATACCCAACGTTATCTTGCCTATTTTTTCAGCATTGTCTTTTCCGTTTCAATCTTTTTTATCTATGCATCCTTTATCTTTCATCCTGACATAGTCAATGCAAATATTAGTGGTGGGCAGATTGTGCGTGTTGCGCTTATTGCGGCTGAAATAGTAATCATTGTTTTTTCCGTTTTCTTTATCTCTTATTCTAATACAGCTTTTATACAGCCGCGAAAAAAAGAGTTTGGTTTGCTCACACTATTTGGAATGTCTAAATCTCAACTTAGAAGACTAATTTATATGGAGCAAACGATTGTGTCTCTTGTATCGATTGCGATTGGGGTAGGTTTGGGATTTTTATTCTCAAAGTTGTTCCTAATGATTGTTTCGTCTTTATTAGCGGTCGATGAACCATTAGCATTTGTCTTGGTCCCTAAAGCCTTTGTTTATACGATTGTTGGTTTCTTTTTATTATTTCAGTTATTATCACTCCTATCTTTGTTACAAATCGAAAATTTAGAGGTAGTCGATTTACTAAAAGATAAACAAAAACCAAAAAAGATGCCATTCGTATCCAAGTGGTTAATTGCATTATCCGTAATTTGTTTAAGTATTTCTTATTTTTTGGCAGCTACTATGACACTAAACAATTCATTACTACGAGTATTGCCGATTTTATTTTTCGTGCTGATTGGTACTTATTTTTTATTCAGCCAAAGTATTGTTGCTATGTGCAGAAGGCTGTATAGGAAGAAGAAAAGCTTATATAATGGGACGAATTTAATTACTCAAACTAACCTTATTTTTGATATTAAGAATTATTCGAGATTATTCTTTTTGACTTCGATTATTACTGCTGTCATTTTGACAGCAGCTGGAACGCTTTTTATGTTCACTGCAGATTTAAAGAAGCAGGGAATGGATAACATTCCACAAGCAATCGGCTGGATAGAAAATGATGCTTCTGTTTATTCCGTTATTGAGCCTTCAGAAGTAGAGAAAACCTTAAAGAAAGATGGATTTAAGGTACCCTACAAAGTCAATGTGACAGGTGTGCCGGTTACAACTATGATTCCCCAAATAGGTACAGGAGAACCTAGTGAAAATCAGTCATTATTAATCTCGGAAAGAGACTATAACAAAGTCGCAGCATTTCGAAAGCTAGACCCTGTCGAGTTGTCGGGAGATGAAGCGTTATTTATTTTTCCTTATGCAACACTAGATTCTCAATTCGTACAACGAGGTGATCAAAAGGAACTTCATTATGGAAAAAATATCATACAGGTAACTATGTTAGGGCAGCGGAATCAAACCGTAATAGCCCCAATCGGATTAGCAACTACTCTGATGGTTGTCGATGATAAGTTGTATACTGATATTACTGATAATGTGCCTCTAAAACAAAAGGTAAGGGTGCGCGGGTACGAAGTTAAAGATTGGGAGGATGCAATAGAAGCATCTGAGAAAATCGAAAAAATAGCTATTAACCCTGAACAGAATAAAGTGCAAACAAGAGCACCGATTTATGAGAAAGTGAGGCAGGGAAGTATGTTAACACTATTTATCGGCCTGTTTGTCAGTTTATTATTCTTTATCGTCCAAGGAAGCATGATGTATCTTCGTGTGTTTACGAATTTGGAAGATAAAAAAATCCAAATTAATGCTCTGCATCGAATGGGGTTAACAGGAAAAGAAATCCGCAAAATCCTAAGTGCTGAGATACGCATTCTATTTTTTGTTCCTTTTGTAATTGGGATGATTCATGCGATCGTTGCTTTCGTCGCATTAAGTAATTTATTGGGCTCTAATTTGCTCGGCTATTCGGCTATAGTTATCGGAACCTATTTTCTTCTTCAGCTACTATATTACCAAGTAACAAAGATAATGTATGAGCGGGCAGTTATTAGTACGATTAAATAGAATAAGGTGCCAATTAAGAAGGAATCAGACGCTTATTCTCTGATTCCTTCTTGTTTGATATTAAGATATTGAATCCAGAGGTTTTTTCTGGTGTGAGCTACGACTATGAGTGGGAACCTTTGGTGTTCCCTTTCAAATGTTTCTATCCTCATTCTTAAGGAACAGGCCAAATTCAATTTGATTTTTTCAAAATCTATAAGTAGTTCAATAGTGCCAGCAAGAGTGAAACAGACTGTTTTTTGGTTTAGCTAGATAATATGTTACTAAAAGGTGAATGAAATAATGTGAAAATTGGTATGTATTGTACTCATAAAACCTTTTCATTCTTGAAATATTTTCATATAAAGGGTAAAATTATTTATTTCAAGAGGCAATAGAATATTATTGGCTTTTTTGAATGTTAATAACATAGTTTAGGTGGGGGAACGTATAGTTAGATGTTGGATTTTATTAGTTTATTTGTAAAATATAAGGAAATGGAATGGTTTTTTTAGTTTATAAAAATTGGATTTAAAGTAGTTTGAAATGTAAAGAGTTTCAGGATCATAGCAAGTTGAGAAAAATTCAAAAGAACGAAGTGAATTATCTGGTAATTATTTGATTAAATATAGTCTTATAAGCCTGCTATTATAGAGGTGATTTGATTTTTCTCTATTTCTTTGTCCCTTTATATAGTAAACTCAGAATGGGTTCGTTAACTTTTAACTGCTAGAGATGAGGTAAATTTAATGCTATGAAAAATAAAAAGTTAAGGGCATTTCTTTATTTGACCATTATTTTATTAATACTATTTATTCTTCTAAACATGTTTTCTACTTATTTAAGTATTAAAAATTCTGTTCAGAAATCTGTTGCGAATCAAAACTTGGTAGTCGCTAAGTCTATTGCTGACTCAATGGATATAGAGGCGTATAAACGTTTCCTCAATAACCCAGTAAAGAGCCAAGAATATACGGATATAGAAACCTACTTAGAGGATGCACGGGAAAAAATTGGGGCTTTGTATGTATATACTCTGATGGTGGATAATCCGAAAGAATCGAGAGCTATGATTACCGGGTTTTCTAAAGATTCTAAAAAGGAATTTCCTATTGGAGGGGTGTGCACGGTTCCTAAAAAGCAGGTCAAACAAGCCTATGAAGGAAAAAGCTTTATTACTGGAATACTGAAGGATCCAGCATATGGCGAATATTTGACTGTAGGGGTGCCAATAAAAGATCATGAAGGCGCCATTATTGGTTTTTTAGGTATTGATGTGAGCGCAGAGGATATTAATACCATTAACGGAAAGGTATTAAAAAGCAGTATTGCCATCCTCGTTTATAATGGGGGCTTTGTTATTATGCTGTTAGTTACCTTTTTTGTGATTCAAAAATGGTATCAAAAAGAATTGAAACGGGAAGTGGGGGATACTGAGGATACGTATCAATCAGAATTTCAATCACTTATCGCTTCTGTCCGCTCATTAAGACATGATTTTTCAAATCATATTCAAGTTATACATGGACTTCTCAAGCTTGGTGAAAATGGTAAAGCATTAGATTATTTAACCGGTCTCTCAAAAGAAGTGCGATCGATTGAATCGATGAAATTGGATGTGAATCATCCTGGCTTATCTGTACTTTTAGAGACGAAAAAGCTCTCAGCCCAGAATTATAACATCGATATTACACTTGATGTTTCTCCTAATTCTTTCAACATGGTCAAAACAATTGACTTGATTAAAATGTTATCGAATGTAATCGACAATGCTATTGAGGCAACGACTGAATTACCTGAGCAAGAACGCCGAATGAATATAATCTGTAAAGCCAACGAAGAAAAGTATACGTTTGAGGTTACCAATACCGGACCTATGATTTCTACTATAGATCGGGAAAATATTTTTGTCAGCGGCTTTTCTACCAAAAAGGCACAAAAGGGGGAGATTAGAGGACAAGGCCTGTTTATCGTAAAAGACTTAGTTAACAGGTATGATGGTGACATTACCGTAAAGTCTAATGAGACAGGAACCACCGTTACGATGATGATACCTGTATATGGAAGAATGAGCTAGTTCCTTTTGTAATAGAGAATTTAATGATAGGAAAGTAAATAGACCGGTTTGATACGGTCTATTTTTCTTTTTTTATTATAGAATGCATTACATACAGATTTAGGTGGTTAATAATATGGTTTGTCTCTTATTTAATCTCTCAAGTTTCATTCCCTTATTCATAATAATTTTAAGTATCCCATTTATTCAGAACCTTCTTTTAGTACCTTTAATAACTATGTTGCTAGGAGCCTTGATACGACTGGCCTTACGAAAGATTACTTATGAAAAATACAGACATCCGATAAGGGGGCATCATCAGTAACCTTTTCGAATGGATTGGTAAATTACGAAACACACTACTATAGAAGAAACTATATTTTTTACAATAGAGGTCTGTTTTACTTTGAAGTCAAGATGGCCGGTCAAGCAAGTTTGAATATCTATTTCTTTTCACCATTACTTTCAACGGGAATGAAAACCTTATGTTGATTGTTCGAAAGTTTTTTAAGTGTTTGATATAAATATTTTTTGTTGTGCCTATTCCTGGAGCCATTTGATGTAAAGAACGCTGAACAACACCCTCCCAGTCGATATGTAATAGCGAATATAAGCAAGTATCGAATTCAGTAGAGGATACATTACGTAATAGATAATGGTATGTTTCTTCATAAATCATTTTTCTCGACTCCTTTTAGGGTGCGTAGTCATCTTTTCTCCAGAGAGAAAAGCACCTTTATCGTCTAAATAAACCTTTTAATGAAAAAAGTAGCATCACTTAAAAAAATATTAATCACCTTGTTTTAGTGAATATTATTCAGGGTGGTTTCGATAGAAGATGTGAATAAACTAATAGCTTTTGGACATAATGGATAGATGTTTGGCTGCTTTCCCCGAGATTATGATAAGATAGGGAAAAATCATATAAGGCAGTGAGAATGTTGAAACAACAAAAAAGAAAACTTCTCGTTATCATCGGACCGACTGCTGTTGGTAAGACGAAAATGAGCATTGAGTTGGCTAAACAATTTAATGGTGAAATTATCAGTGGAGATTCCATGCAGGTTTATAAAGGGATGGATATAGGGACTGCGAAAATCAAGAGAGAAGAAACAGAGGGAATTCCTCATTATTTGCTTGATATTAAGGAACCGGATGAACCATTTAGCGCGGCTGAGTTCCAGGAGCGTGCTAATGCATGTATCGAGGATATCCAAAACAGAGGAAAACTCCCTATTATCGTCGGTGGTACAGGTCTATACATACAATCGGTCATTTATGATTATCAATTTTCAGAAGCGCCATCTGATCCCAGTTACAGGGGTATGTTGGAAAAACAAGTTAAGGAATTAGGAATCGATCCTGTTTTTGAACAATTACGGAGTGTTGACCCAGAAAGTGCAAAACGTATTCATCCTAATAATGTAAGAAGGGTAATCAGAGCACTTGAGATTTTTCATTGTACAGGAAAAACGATGAGTGAGCAGTTGGATGAACAGCCGACAGAAATGAAATATGATACGTGCATCATTGGTTTGACAATGGATCGGGAAAAATTATACCAGCGTATTGATCAGCGCGTCGACGGGATGATAGAAGAAGGGCTGATTCAAGAGGTTCAGTCATTTTATGATCAAGGTTTGAGGGATTGCCAATCAATACAGGCTATTGGCTATAAAGAGATCTATGATTTTATTGATGAAAGAGCATCATTAGAGGAAGCAATAGAGGCTTTAAAGCAAAATTCTCGCCGATATGCTAAAAGGCAATTGACTTGGTTCCGGAATAAAATGGATGTAATTTGGTTTGATATGACCAATCTAGAAGATTTTTCAAAAAAAATACATGAAATATCTGGGTTTATAGCAGGAAAGCTTTTCAATAAAGGCGAATACATAAATTTAGAGAGAAAAGAGGAGGACTAATACATGAAACAATCAGTAAATATTCAAGATCAGTTTCTTAATCAATTACGAAAAGATGGTACGTATGTGACGGTATTTTTATTAAACGGTTTCCAAATTAGAGGACAGGTTAAAGGGTTCGATAATTTTACTGTTTTATTTGAATCAGAGGGCAAGCAGCAATTAGTCTATAAACATGCGATTTCTACATTCGCTCCACAACGTAATGTCCAAATTGATTACGAAGTGAAGGAATAATCATATAAATGGATCAAAAAGACAGGCTTCGCTTATAGCGACCTGTTTTTTTTTTTTGAGCCTACTCTTGTATCTTTTTCAAGGATTCGATTATTTTACGCACACGTTTTGAATATATATTAAGGGACGGATTATTTTCCGGGAAAGCGCAGGAAATGACATTTTCAAAAAAAGAATTGATGAAATGGAGATAAAATTGTCGTATTTATATTCTAGAGGTGAGAATCCTGTTTAATTAAGTCGCCGTTTGAAGAGGGAATTAGCTAATTATTCTAAAAGCTTAGGAAATCATGAAGAGTAATAAGGGAATTTCCCGATTGGTTTAGTTTAAAGGCTGTGCTCATTACTACGGCATATGGCCATCATAAATCGAATGAAAATTGTGGCGTCAGGGGTCCAAGATGGAGAGGTGAATGCATTGGAACAACCGATCCGTATGAAAAATAACGGGCAAATCAACATTGTGTTTAATGCGGAAAATAGAAAAGCGCTACAAAAGGATCTGCCGATAAAAGAAAAAGAAATTTTAGTGCAAGAAATTCCCCACCAGCATGTAGCATTAAAGGAAATTGAAGATGAATTAAAAGCGCTAGTTGGCATGGAAGAAATGAAACGGATGATAAAAGAAATATATGCCTGGATCTACATCAATAAGCAGCGGGAAACAAGAGGGCTGAAGACTGGTCGTCAAGCGCTCCATATGATGTTTAAAGGAAATCCTGGAACAGGGAAGACCACTGTTGCACGTTTAATTGGAAAGTTGTTTCAAAAAATGAATGTACTCTCGAAGGGGCATTTAATTGAAGCGGAGAGGGCAGATTTGGTCGGAGAATATATTGGTCATACGGCCCAAAAAACGCGTGATTTAATTAAAAAGGCCATTGGCGGGATATTATTTATTGATGAGGCCTATTCCTTGGGGAGAGGAGGCGAAAAGGACTTTGGCAAAGAAGCCATAGATACGCTCGTGAAACATATGGAGGACCGACAACACGAATTCATTTTAATTCTTGCAGGATACTCACGAGAAATGGATTATTTTCTCAGTCTAAATCCTGGCCTTCATTCCAGGTTCCCGCTTGTTGTAGATTTTCCAGATTATACGATTGATCAGTTGATGGAAATATCTGATCGAATGCTTCAGGAACGTGAATATATTATGAACAGGGATGCTGAGAGAAAATTAAAAGATCATTTAATCATATTACGTTCGTTTCGTGGACCTATATCGTTTTCTAACGGCCGCTATATCCGAAATGTTCTTGAAAAGTCGATTAGGGCGCAGGCAATGCGGCTATTAATAGAAGATTCGTTTGAAAAAGTCGATTTACTCACTTTAACCAGCCAGGATTTAATTTTTGAGGATGATGAGAAAGAATGACATACGAAAGCCCACCAAAAATGGCGGGCTTTCAGATTTATGTTTTTGGTACCCATTTTTTATTAGGAAGGTGCCAATTATATGTGTAGGAAAGGACGCGCAATAAAGTGATAGCGGTAAAGAGCGTATATAGCTGCCATGACTGAGATAAGACTCCGCTGCCTAACGCTAAGCCTGCAATGATGGCCCAGACTGCGTAGATTTCTTTTCTAAAGACTAATGGTTTTCTTCCGGCCAGCACGTCACGGACTACCCCGCCGCCGCATCCTGTTAACGCAGCTGAAACAATAATGGCGCTTATGGGATGATTCAGATCAACCGCATACATGGCCCCTTGTATAGCAAAGGCAGAAAGACCAATCGCATCACTTAAGTTCCCCCATCTGTCCCAATGCTTTGATAGAATGGTAGGAAAAACAAAAACGATGGTGATAGATACTAATGCAATGATAAAATAGAAACTTTGATCCCATAATGTTGATACAGGTACACCAATCAATAAATTTCGGATTGCTCCTCCACCAAAAGCGGTTACGATTCCTAAAATATAGACTCCTAAAATATCATACTCTTCTTCCATGGCAATAATGGTCCCGCTTATGGCAAATGCAATTGTACCTATGAGGCTTAATACTTCCCATGTCATATGTTTTTCCCTCTATGTCTTTTCAATTTGATGTTAAAGTCAAATTTGATTTTAGCATGTTATCGAATAATTTAAAATGGTTAAAATCTTTGTTTTTACGAAAGTTTTATAAGTTTAATTTTTTTTGTTATGATTAACTGAAATCTTTCATAAAGGTGGTGCCGATTTGGATGAATCAATGAAGGAAACGGCTGTATTAATAGGATGCCAAACAACAGAGGCTGACGAGCGTTTTGAATATTCGTTGGATGAGCTGGCTTCGTTAGCGAAGACGGCGAATGGCGAGGTGCTAATGACAATCACTCAGAAAAGGGAAAGGGTTGATCCGTCTACATATATAGGTAAAGGAAAAGTGGAGGAACTTCAGAATTTAGAAGAAGAGTTGGAGCCGGATCTATTTATCTTTAATGATGAATTATCTCCAAGTCAGATTCGTAATCTTTCTAAACATTTGCAAGCAAGGATCATAGATCGGACACAGCTTATTTTAGATATTTTTGCTCAGCGAGCGCGCTCAAGAGAAGGGAAGCTGCAGGTTGAACTGGCTCAGCTTCAATATTTATTGCCGCGTTTGGTGGGGCAGGGTACGGCAATGTCCAGGCTTGGAGGCGGAATCGGTACAAGAGGACCTGGAGAAACGAAGTTAGAAAGCGACCGCCGCCACATTCGTGGGAAAATTGATGAAATCAAACAACAATTAAGCGGGATAGTTAAGCATCGTGAACGGTATCGCGACAGAAGGAAACGAAATAAAACCTTTCAAATTGCCCTGGTCGGATACACGAATGCGGGTAAATCAACGCTGTTCAACCGTTTAACTGAGGCAGATTCTTTCGAGGAGAACCAGTTGTTTGCTACACTTGATCCGATGACTCGAAAAGCCATTCTTCCTAGCGGATTTACCGTGCTACTGACGGATACTGTTGGCTTTATACAAGATTTGCCGACTTCTTTAATCGCAGCATTTCGCTCGACACTCGAAGAAGTGAAGGAAGCTGATTTATTGCTCCACGTTGTCGACTCCTCAAGTTCGGATTACTTTAATCACGAGAAAACGGTACACGATTTGCTAAATGACTTAGAAGTCCCTTCCATTCCACAGCTAACGTTGTATAATAAGAAAGATAGGATTCACACTGACTTTGTAAGGTCATCTAGTAATGCTTCATTATTAATAAGTGCCTATGATCATTCAGACCTGAATCAAATCATGGAAGAAATTGAAAAGTATGTGATTGATGAAATGATCCCGTATAATGTTTTCCTCCCTTCAAGTGAGGGTAAACTATTATCACAGCTGAAAAATGAAACCATATTGCGCACTCTCTCCTTTAATGAAGGATCGGAAAGATATGAATGCAAAGGTTTTTGTCTAGCTGATCATCCATTAACCGGCCAGCTAGAGAAATATTCATTATAAAGGGGAATTTAGATGTATCAGCAGTTAACACATGGAGAAGTGTTAAAAAACATTGCCCAGGAAGTAGAAGCAATGATTTCTCCGTTACATAAACAAGTTGATGAACGAATTGAAGAAAATCAATTTCGTGTGTTACAAAGTTATCAAGCACATCGAGTGAGTGATTCTCATTTCATCCCTACGACAGGGTACGGATATGATGATATCGGCCGCGACACTCTTGAATTGATTTATGCCGATGTCTTTGGTGCAGAAGCGGGATTGGTGCGTTCACAAATAATTTCGGGTACACATGCGATTTCAACTGCTCTGTTCGGCATATTACGTCCAGGGGATGAATTGCTGTACATAACTGGAAAGCCATATGATACATTGGAAGAGATTGTCGGTATCCGAGGCTCGGGTATCGGATCTTTGCGTGATTTTCAAATTAGTTATAAGGCTGTTCCGTTATCGGGATATGGAACAGTTGATTTTGAAGCCGTTAAACAGGCAATTCAACCGAATACGAAAATGATCGGAATCCAACGCTCAAAAGGGTATGCTACACGTCCTTCCTTTACGATTGATGAAATTAAAGAGATGATTTCTTTCGTTAAAGAGATAAACCCAGAAATCGTCGTGTTCGTAGACAATTGTTATGGGGAGTTTGTTGAAACTCAAGAGCCGTGTCATGTAGGGGCAGATTTAATGGCTGGTTCTCTCATTAAAAACCCAGGTGGCGGAATAGTAAAGACAGGTGGATACATTGTCGGTAAAAAAGAATTGGTCGAAGCTTGCTCTTATCGTTTAACATCACCAGGAATTGGTGCGGAAGCTGGTGCCTCGCTTTATAGTTTGCAGGAAATGTATCAAGGATTCTTTCTTGCGCCCCACGTCGTTGGACAAGCCGTTAAAGGTGCCATGTTCACTGCTGCCTTTTTAGAAAAAATCGGTATGAATACGTATCCTAGATGGGATGCGAAACGCACCGATTTAATTCAATCTGTCCAATTTGATGACCGGGATAAAATGGTTGCCTTTTGTCAGGCCATTCAATATGCATCACCAATCAATTCGCATGTGACACCATATCCTGCATATATGCCTGGCTATGAAGACGATGTGATCATGGCAGCAGGAACCTTTATTCAGGGAGCAAGCATTGAACTGACAGCAGATGGTCCGACAAGAGCTCCTTATGTTGCCTATGTTCAAGGTGGATTAACATATGCTCATGTTAAAATCGCCGTGTTGACTGCTGTGAATTCTTTAATGGATAAAAAACTGATCCAATTGTAATAAGAATACTAGCTGAATTTTTTCAGTTTTCGTCTCAGAATCCAGTTTAACTGGATTCACAGAAAAAATAATAGTCATAATATTTGATAAGTTACAAATCATTTTGCTTTTCTAAAAATATCACGTCATAAAATGTAACATCATCTTGACAAGTTTAATAACATGTAATATGATTATATCAGATAAAAAAAGGAGGATGCTAAGAATGAGTGGCAACAACATTCGGCGTTCGATGCCTCTTTTTTCCATCGGAATTGTGATGCAGCTAACTGAATTGTCTGCGCGTCAAATTCGATACTACGAAGAGCATCAACTAATTACTCCTATGAGAACAGATGGAAATCGTCGGGTTTTTTCTTTAAACGATATTGATCGACTACTTGAGATTAAAGATTTAATCGAACAAGGAGTCAATCTGGCCGGCATAAAAAAAATTTTCACTGTAAAGGAACAGAACTTACCTAAGACTCAAGATTTAGAACAAGCGGAAAAGATAAGACAGGACCTTAGTGACGAGGAGCTTCGTAAGCTTCTACGTACTGAGCTTTTACAAGGCAGTAAGCATCGAACATCTCTTCGACAAGGGGATATGTCCCGTTTTTTCCAATGAAAAATATGATTTATGAATTATTATTTAGGGGGAATTAAAATTGGCAAAGTTCACACGTGAAGACATCACTCGTTTAGCAAAAGAAGAAAATGTTAAGTACATCCGTTTACAGTTTACTGACATTTTAGGAACGATTAAAAACGTTGAAATCCCAGTTAGTCAATTAGAAAAAGCTCTTGATAACAAAATGATGTTTGACGGATCTTCTATTGAAGGCTTCGTACGTATCGAAGAATCTGATATGTACCTATATCCTGATTTAAATACATGGGTTATCTTCCCTTGGACTTCTGAAAAAGGTAAAGTTGCTCGTCTAATTTGTGATATTTATAATACAGATGGAGCACCTTTTGATGGAGACCCTCGTACTAACTTAAAACGTGTCCTTGCTGAAGCAAGAGAAATGGGCTTCACTGATTTTAATCTTGGACCTGAACCAGAATTCTTCTTATTCAAACTAGATGCAGCTGGAGAGCCAACTCTAGAATTGAATGATAAAGGCGGATACTTTGACCTTGCACCTACTGACCTAGGAGAAAACTGCCGTCGCGATATCGTTCTTGAACTTGAAGAAATGGGATTTGAAATTGAAGCATCCCACCATGAAGTAGCTCCAGGACAACACGAAATTGACTTTAAATATGCAGATGCAATTTCAGCATGTGATAACATCCAAACTTTCAAATTGGTTGTTAAAACGATTGCTCGTAAACATGGTTTACACGCAACATTCATGCCTAAACCATTGTTCGGTGTTAATGGATCAGGTATGCACTGTAACGTTTCTTTATTCAAAGGAAGCCAAAATGCCTTTTACGATACAGAAGGAAAATTAGAACTAAGTAAAACAGCAGAGCAATTTATCGCAGGTATCATTAAGCATGCTCCTAGCTTCACAGCGGTAACAAACCCAACTGTTAACTCATACAAACGTCTAGTGCCTGGTTACGAAGCTCCTTGTTATGTTGCTTGGTCTGCTAAAAACCGTAGCCCATTAATTCGTATCCCAGCTTCACGCGGTGTTAGTACTCGTGTTGAGGTACGTAGTGTCGATCCAGCAGCCAATCCATACTTGGCACTTGCTGTAATATTGAAAGCTGGTCTTGACGGTATCAAAAACAACCTAACTCCTCCAGCTCCAGTTGACCGTAACATTTATGTAATGAATAAAGAAGAACGTGAAGAAGTAGGAATCGTAGATCTACCAGCTACTTTATATGCTGCATTGGAAACATTAAAATCCAATGAAATCATCAAAGAAGCTCTTGGTGATCACTTGCTTGAACACTTCATCGAAGCAAAAGAAATTGAGTGGGATATGTTCCGCACACAAGTTCACCCATGGGAACGCGAACAATATATGTCTACTTATTAATATCAAAATAAGCTTTGAAACCCTTGATGCCATTGGTGTTGAGGGTTCTTTGTTTTTCGGGCATCTTTTCATTAATTCTAATGGATTTACCAACCTGCCCGATTTTTGCCCGAAAAAAATCCAAAAAAATTATTCAAGGACATTTTTCATATGCTCCTCAAATTTACCCATAGTGTCCTTATCTATTTTTTTACTAATATGAGAGTATACGTCCGCTGTAATTTGCATACTACCATGTCCTAAACGCTCTTGTATATATTTCATGCTTGCTCCTGCTTCTAACTGCAATACTGCATGAGTATGACGTGTAGAGTGAATTGGTAAAGGTGGAATTCCAGCTTTTTTTAAGATACGAGCAAATGAATTAAAAAGGCTTGTTTTAGGCATGTAGTTTCCGTCATTTCGGCAAAGCACTAAATTTAGGTCATGGTGGAAATCATCTTGTAAAGCCAACTTGTTTTGGTTTTGAAACTTCTTGTGAAAAAGTAAATCGTTTGTAATGGTTTGGCTGATTGTGATAACACGTTTTGAATTATAGGTTTTTACATCACCGAACATTTTACTTTTATCTTTACTAGCTTCTTGAAAATCAAGGGATTTATTAATAGTAATTGTCTTTTCTTTTAAATCAATGTCTGTCCATTGCAAGGCAAATTGCTTCACCCTTACGCATACCGGTTTCAATAAGTACTTTATAAAATATCCAGTAAATATATCCATACTCATAGGTCGCTTTTAAAAAATTACCAATCTGTTCTGATTCGATGAACTTTATTCCGTTGTTATTACGTTCACCTTTTATAGTAACTCCAGTACATGGATTCATATTGGTTTTACCCAAGATTAAGGCCTTTTCAAAGGCATTGTACATTGTACCGTGTATGATTTCTATTGTTCTTCTGCTATATTTTTTTCAGTTAGTTGGTTAATGAATTTCTGATACATTAAGGGTTTTACATCTTTAAGTAATATATTTTTGAAATATGGAATGATGTGATTCTCAATATTACGCTTGTGTAATTCAAATGTATTTTTAGCTACTGCACCCTTTTTATGTTCATTTAACCACATGTTCAGGTACGTATTTAATGATTCAGCAGTTATTTCGAATCCTTCGCGAATCATTTTTTCTACTTCCTCAGCAGCTAATTGGGCTTCTTTTTTACTTTCAAATCCTTTTTTAGATTTTTCTTTAGTCTTTCGTGTTATTGGATCCTGATAATAGATTCGATACTCCCAAAAATCCTTGTTTAAGCCCTTCTTTTTGTATTTATAATATTTAGCCATATTTTCTCTCCTTCCCAATAATATTGAGTGGATTAAGTCTAATGGTTAAATCGTGATGATAGATAGAGTCTCCGTATATTTCTATATACCTGTCTAATGCTTCTTGTAAGAACTCCTCAGTAACGTTTAAAAAATCAGCAACTTCATATCGATTTGTGCATCCATATTCGTAGGCAGCCACAAAGCAAGATAATGGTAATATCTCGTTATATGCCCAGCGCCTTGCAATTTTTTCTTGTTTAACGTTATTTAGATTAGTTTGATCAATAATATTTCCTACAGTTTTGAAGTGGTGACCCAATTCTTCCGCTAAAATGCATCCTTTTTCTACTTTTGTTTGCCGTCTTTCTATTATGATGTGACCGTTCCTGTATAATCCTTTAAAACCATATTCAAGTTCTTTTTCTCTCACAGGTATTTCTTCATATTCGAAAAGTAATTTATTATAATGCATCTGGGAGTACACGCCCTTATTTGTTATCGTCTTGGAAGATAAAATCAATGTATTTTAAAACATCTTTCATCTTTTCTTCTGTAACTTCTTTTCCATTCAAGTGAGCTGCTATAGTTTCAATTGCTTTGCAATTTTTTTTGTTTTCTATAGAAGATTCATCTTCGGTTATGCCCATTATATATTCTGGTGATGCATCAAAAAAGTCAGCGAAAATTCTAATTATATCCATTTTAGGTTCTGCTAAATTATTTTCATATCTTGAAATCATACTTTTACTAATTTTTGTTTCATATTTCTCATTAATCTGTTTTGCTAATTGTTCGATACTAATTCTTTTTGAAGTTCGCAAATTTTTAAGAATAGATCCAAATGAGTACATAAACTAGATTCTCCTTCTTCTATATTATTCATATCTAATATACTAACTTATTCGTTCCTATAATGCAATGTATTATATAAAATTCGTTCCTTAAAAGGAATATTATTCGTTGACATATAAAATTTATTAACCTATACTAAAGGTGTTCCTTAAAAGGAACGAATTGAGAGTGAGGTGAAAAAATGGCAAACATCAATCAAAGCACCTCTCGTAGACATAAACCTTACAGGAAGATTAAGGCTTACTTAGTAGAAAACGATATTTCTCAAAAAGAGCTTGGTGTCTTACTTGAGAAGAGCCAAAGTGCAGTCAATCAAAAGCTGAATGGTACGGGAGGAGATTTTTCTTTACAGGAAGCAAGGCTTATGTCTGAACATTTAGGCATTCCAAGTGGATTTTTTTTTGAAGTAAACGTTCCTATAAAGGAACGAATGAAATGAGGTAATCATATTTTAAATGTTCAAATCGATGAAGTAGAATTCAAAAAAATCTATCTTGACGAAATAAAAGAAAAAATGAAAGAGATAGATGTTGAACTGGTCTTTTGGGACGCAAGAGAACTGGAAAGAAGAACTTGTATGTCTTGGAACACAATTCAGAAAGAGTTCTTCTTCGATCCAGACTTTCCTAAAAGGAAGGTTGGGGGCAAATGGTATTTTCCAGCCAAGGAGACAAGAGATTTTTTATTAGTATGGATTGAGCGTAAATCATCTTAAAAGGAGGTTAACTCATTGGATGAAATTATGGTTTATGGATTGTTCACTCTGCTCGTATTTTTAGTTGGATGTATGTGTGGGAGCTCATTAACAGAAGGGCGATTGAAGGGAGGTGAGTGAGTTGAAAATTAAATCCAAAGAATGGTTATCAATGTCTGAGTTAGACCGTTATATGGAAATATACCGTGCTTATGTTAAAAGTCAAAAATCAAGTAATTAATGTTCAAGGGGGATATTGAAGCCTTACAAAATATATCGGCTTCAGAAAAGGAGGACAAGTAATGGAAATTCAAATTATTCAACAAAATGGTCAGTTGCTTGTAGATAGTAGGGAAGTTGCTGAAATGGTTGGAAAAAAGCATGCGCATCTTTTAAGAGATATCGCAGTATATAAAGATGTAATTGATATTAATCAGAATCCAAATTTGGATTCTGCCAACTTCTTTATAGAAAGTTATTATATGAATGATAACAACCAAAAATACAGCCGTTTCTTATTAACTCGTAAAGGCTGCCACATGGTGGCTAATAAAATGACTGGTGAAAAAGGGGTGCTTTTTACTGCTGCTTACGTAACCAAGTTCGAGGAAATGGAGAATAAGTTAAAAGGTCCAAGGGTACTTACGGCAAAAGAACAATTGAAAGCATCAATGAAATTAAGCCTTGAAACCTCTGAAGAAGTTGGAGTGTTGAAAGAGGAAGTTGCTGAAATTAAAGACATCTTAAAAAACAAAATGACCATAGATCACGCTAAACAAAGTGTTATACAGTCACAAATTAATATTCGAATAGGTAAATTGTGGGGTATCGAAGAAACAAAGCAGAATTTTTCAAAACGTAAACTTTACTCCAATCTTCATTCTAATTTACATCGTGCATTCATGGTAACTAGCTATAAGGATGTAAAGGATTCGGAATTTGATGAAGTGTTATCGTGGGTAAAAACATGGAGACCACTAATTTAAAAAACCGATGCTACCAACATCGGCCCATAAAAAACAATTCTAATAATATTATATCATGCAGGACAAGTTTTATATCAAGGAAGTGAAATATATTGGCAAAATACAGACACATTCATGTTGAGTTTTGGCAAGATCCAAAAGTTTTAGAGGAAATGACTCCAGAGGATAAATTCTTTTATTTATACTTACTATCCAATCCTAACACTACCCAAATAGGAGTATATCAAATAACCAAAAAACAAATGGCCTTTGATTTAGGTTATTCAACGGAATCAATCAGCAGCCTTCTCGAACGGTTTATCAATATGCACAAACTTGTGAAGTACAACGAAAAGACAAGAGAAATGGCTATCATCCATTGGGGTAAATACAATCTGAACAAAGCTGGAAAGCCTGTCATTGATTGTGTGAAGAAGGAATTATCACAGGTTAAAGATAAAACTTTGCTCTTGGAGATCATGAATCACATCCCAAACGAATCAATTTCTAATGAGTTTTCACGTTACGTGTACGATACGTCGACGATACGTGGACAAAAAGAAAAAGAAAAAGAAAAAGAAAAAGAAAAAGAAAATAATAATATCAACGCGGTTGTCTTCTACCAAGAAAATTTCGGAGTCATTTCTCCTTTCCTTGTTCAAAGCATAGGAGTATGGGAAGAAGACTTATCTCCAGAAGTAGTAATAGAAGCTATGAAACGAGCATTAGCCCAAAACAAAAGAACTTGGAGCTATATCGAAGCAATCCTTAAAAACTGGAACAACCTTAACCTAAAGACGATTAATGATGTTCAATCTCATGAATTGAGACGTAAAGGGGGCGTTACTCCTGAAAAGCCTGAAAGCTACATTGACAACCTTTTCTAAAATTCAAGTTGTCGGACAGAGAACCTGCGATAATTGCGGTTCCACTGTACCGATAGTAAAAAATCATAAAGGCGAAGAAATAAGTGATTGCCTAACTTGTGAGAATAAAGCGTTAGAAAAGGAGATGACAGCCTTTAAAGATGAGATGGACCAGCATAGGAACTTAAATATCATTCAGCAATTCGAACGCTACAGTCTCATACCTGGAGACATACAGACAGCTTCCTTCGAGAACTACATACCTGATCACAACAGCAAAAAGGATGCTCTAAAAAAATGCCTATGGTTTGCAGAAAACTTTGAGAACTTAACTAGATTTCATTCATTGCTGCTTAAAGGCAGTTATGGAATAGGAAAATCTCACCTATCGCACTCCATTGCCAAGTACCTAAAGGATCTAGGGAAGAAGGTTATTTTCATCGACACGCCTTCTTTACTGAGAATGATACGGCAATCTTACAATGACTCGAGTTTTTCAGAATCAGATGTTTATAGATTATGTGCGGAAGCAGACCTATTAATCCTGGACGATATAGGGGCCGAATACGTGAAGCAGGAAAAGGGCAAAGAAAGCTGGGCATCGGAAATCCTGTTTCAGATCATAACGTCGCGTCTGGACAAGCCTAAAGTTTTCACGACTAATCTATCCTCAAAAGAGTTATCGTCCAAATATGGCACACATGGGGGTCGTATTGTAAGCCGAATGATGAAGGGTACACGGTTGGTTGAGATGGAAGGTAAGGATTATCGGACACAGGGCTGGTAAACACAAATTATGAGGGAGGAAGGTTAGTATGAAAAAATTTGATGGTTCATCTGACGCTTTAAGAGAAGTGAAAAGAATTGCTTCTGATATGGATATCAACGACAAAATCTATCTTGCCTATAACGAATATTATGAAAGATTTTTTGTAACAGATGATAGTGATGAATTATCAGAAGAAATACATCAGCGTTGGTGCGATAGTGGTTGTGATAGCACTCCTGACAGTGAAGCAAAGGAATACAAGGTTTGGGAATATTCCTTAGCTGAAAACAAAGAAAAGTATCCGAACACATATAGATGGGCAAGCAAATCTTTAATTCGTTCTGAAAATCCATTAATACGTAGAACTAAAGAAGTTGAATGTGATTACTTAGTTGATTTTGTAATAGGGCATTAATGTATGTGCGCTAAATGCTACGGATTAGGAAAAACCTCAAATAAAATAGGCGAGGGCTTGGAGTGGATCACTCCTTGCTCCTGCCTTCTAGACTGGGAAACTACGAGAAAACCACAGCTTGAAAAACTCTTGAAGGAAGCGAGGGAGAGGGATGAGAAATGCAGAGAGCATTGTAATCAAGAATACAGAAGAGAAATATCTGTACAGCAAGTGTTATAACGTCTATATCATGCTTGAGGACGAAGATATCGACTGGTATTGGGATGAATCAGAAATTATGGAATTCGACCTGATGTTCAATGAAGGTGCGACTGTATTAGAGCTTTCTCAGCATTTTTGCCGACCTACTGTTGAAATAGCCTTGCTAACTATTGACCGGGATTTAAAAGGGCTGCTGGAAGTTAATCAGAATGCAAATTGAGGATATCCAAGTTGAATACTATAACTGTGGTCGGATTATATACAATCCTGAACTTCATGATAAACAAGGGACCTTATGGAGCGAAGAAGATATAGAGTACCTTTGTAAATATGAATCCATTGATAAATCAGAAACCGTTGCCATGGCGTTAGGCAGAACATGAGGGACGGTAGCAGAAAAACTAAAGTGCTAAGAAAAAGAGGTATTTTCGAATACTACAAGCATTTAAATGACGGTTCACTGAATATAGAGAAGCAGCACTAAAAGGACTGGACGAGAGGGAATATGGAAAATGAATTTTAACGAATACCAACAATTATCAAAAAGAACAATGCCAGAAACTTATGATGGAAAAGTATTAGCGAACTATGCATTAGGACTTACGGGGGAAGCTGGTGAATGTGGGGACATCATCAAGAAAGAGGTATTCCATGGTCACAAAAGGGATGTTCAAGCGATCAAAAAAGAACTGGGTGACGTATTACATTATTTAACCGGATTGGCGACTATATACGGATGGACATTGGAAGAAGTGGCGAACACCAATATCGAAAAACTAATGCTTAGGTACCCAGGTGGTTTTTCTAAAGAGGCAAGCATCCGAAGAGTCGATGAAAAATGAACGAACAGGATCGAGATTTCCTTATAGAGATTTTAATCATGAAAATGAATTACAGCAGAGTTTATTTCGAAAAAATGAGTATTAAAGAATTAGAGTTTTATTATTTAGACTCACTTGTGGAGATGGGAGAGTAATTATTGTGACTGAACAGTTTTAATGGATAGTGAAGGAGGAATTATATGAACCAACTATCATTCTTAAACACAACCATCAATAAAGAAGTTAAACGCAAGGCTGAGAAGCTAATGAGTCGATATAAGATTTTGGATGCGATTATAGAGAGCAAGAAAATGGATCTCGAACCAAGACTGACTCAAAACCCTGAGCCATCAGAAATTCGACGGGGGAATCAATTCTATAGCTCAGTAGAAAATTCAGTAATAACTGAGTTTGAGATAGAGGAATACGAAAGGACCAAAAGGAAATTGCATCTAGTGTACGAGAGCTTAAAACCCATTCAACAATATATATGGGAAGATCGATACATTTTAGGCAAAAGAGATGTAGAGGTTTATAACGAATTAGAATTAACAGACAAGACATATTACCGGGCAAAAAGAGAAATGGTCGCAATTGTTGCTGAAGCATTCGGATTAATAAATAATGTGGGATAATTTGACCGTAATTTGACCGTAAAAACGACATGAATTATTAGTTTTAAGGTAGTAATATGATAGTATGGAAAATTAAAAATCACCCTTAATGAAAGGGCAATTTTGGTGATAGGGCGGCTGCTCCTTGCAAGGCGGCCGTCTTTCTTTGTCTAAATGGATTGTCCTTGTAGTACCAACACGCATGGGGTTGGGCAAGGCCAAACTATTTTATATTCTTTGTAAACTAGGCATACAGAAATACATGATCCACAACACATATATGTGATTGTAAAGTCTTGTGCCTAGTTTAGAGTGAATATTAGCAGGAAAAACAGTACCTTTTGTCGAATTAATTGACGAAAGTGAGGTATTTGAATTATGTGGAAAGATGAGTATAGAAAATTAATGTTTCCCGTTAATAGGTCTGATGTTAAATTGGAAGAGGCTATGAGGATAAAATTCAAAAACATACCTCCTTCGTTATTTAAATATAGACCAGTGAGTAATTTTTCGATTGATAATTTATCTAATGATACAATTAGATTAACTAAAGCAACAGAGTTTAATGATCCCTATGATTGTGCTTTACAAGTAAGTCAAGAGAACGCAATGTACGATAGTATGAAAGATGATGAAGAACATCTTAAAAAAATAACAGAAGTATTAAAGAAGCATGGAATAAAATTTGAAGATAATAAAGATGGAATAGAAAATGTGAAATATCAATCTTATAAAGATTTGTTAACAGAAAGCTTTTCAAAATTACCTATAATTAATGGAGACACTGAAAAAATAGAAAGCGTAGTAACTCAAATATTAGATAATTTAGGGAATCTACATGAAGATTACAGTAAGAGAATGATAAGTCAATTTCAAAAGGGTACATTTGTTTCGTGTTTTAGTGAAGAAGTAAATTCCATTCTTATGTGGAGTCACTATGCATATAATCACACAGGTATTTGTATCGAATACAACTTAAAACAATGTGAGGAGAATGATGTCTTAACTCGATGTCTTCATCCTGTAAATTACACTAATAAATTATTCGACATTGCTGACTACATAAAAAAAGGTAAGGAGAATTTAAATACTCTTTTTATAACTTACTGTGGTATATCAAAATCTATGGATTGGTCATATGAAAAGGAATGGAGACTGATTTTTAACTTAGGATCTAAAAATGAATCTTTTAATAGACGAATAGTAAAGCCGAAAGCAATATATTTAGGAGCAAAAATTAGTGAAAAAGATAAAAACCATGTTATAGATATTGCAAAAAGTAAGGGGATATCAGTTTTTCAAATGAAAATGAGTAGTAACGAATTTAAGCTTGTCTATGATGAAGTATTAGGTGAGTAATTAAATAAGACTACAAAGGCATCCATTAATTTGGGTGCTTTTTATTTGCAGGAAATTAGTCCCTTTTTGTCGAAGTTATAGGTTATAAGGAGGAGTTCTAATGAAATATACGATTGATGTTTATAAAATGATTTTTACCACACACAGGTTGAAGAAAGATGGTTCATTTAAAGAATTCAAAGGTCAGCATGAAAAAGAATTATCTGATGATGATTATACATTTGATGATTATTATGAGGCTAGACAATGGAAAGAAAACCAAACCGTTGTTGAAGTTGATGGGAAAAGAGTAGAAGTAAATCCAACAAGCAGTGGTCTAATCGACCCTACTGTGAGAATTCGTCCCCACAGAACAGGCAAACCGAAAAAATCGTATATTACCAAAGCGGAATTGCAAAAGGTACTTTTGGCCGGTGATGATAACTACAATAATTGTTTAGTAATTGATTTCGATGGTTATTTACATTTAGTCCCCTTTAAACAAGCATTAAATGAACCATATGCGGTGAGGTTCGAAACGTTCGGAGCGGGAAATGGATATGTGGGTAGAGAAAGTAGCTTAAATCACATAGATGACACATATTTAGCGCTGTTACAAAGTTGGGCTATCCACTTGACTAGTCATGATAAAGTATACAGAGATTATACGAGTGGGGAAACAAAGGAAGAGACATTAAATGAAATTTTGGAGTCTATTGAAAAACTTTAAAGAAGAAGCATCCATTAAATTGGGTGCTTTTTTTATCGGGGTGAGAACGATGAAACCTTATAAGATAACTCCCGAGCAGGAGAGGAAGAACCTTGAAAGACTCAGGAAAGAAAAGTTCAGCGAACGAGAATCACGGGAACTAAGAGGGGAAACCAGGGATATTTATAGGCGTCGAAAGGGTGGAGCCTATATTAATAAATGATTAAAGGCTGCTAACAATGTGTTGTTTGTCCTTCAACTTTAAAAAGGGGGTGTATCGGATGAACGTCGTCCAACCCATTCGTAATAAGGTGTTGCTTCAGGAAATGAAAGATTTCCTGAAAAATAATAATGAACGAAATTACATCATGTTTTTGCTTGGGATCCATACCGGCTTGCGTATCTCTGATATTCTTCGTTTACGAGTGAGGGATGTATTAGGATGGGACATCGTCTTAAAGGAAAAAAAGACGGATAAACATAAGGAAGTGAAGATGTCCAATGAATTAAAACGGGCGATTCGGAGCTATGTGAAAGACAAGCCCAAGAGTGAGTATTTAATCAAAAGCCGTAATGGGAAAAATAAACCGATTACAAGAGGAATGGCCTATGTGATATTGAACCGGTTGGCTGAAGAATTCGGACTTGAACGAATCGGGACCCATTCCCTTCGAAAGACTTATGGGTATAATCATTACAAGAAATTCAACGATGTCGTAGCCCTTCAGCAGATTCTCAATCATACAGACCAACGAGAAACCTTAATCTATATTGGAATTAAACAAGATGAACTAAATAAAATGCAGGGGAAAATTGATTGGTGATTTCCTTTTTTTGAGTTCACTGATTTTTTTTTCTCTTTTTTAATTCGCTTCAACCTGACGGTTGTTCAATTCATTTTCAGAGACAAGGAAATCCTTTGTGACTGTATGGTTAGAAGGGTGCGTGTGAATTATACACAATCTGGATTTTAACTAATTCAAAGGGGTATTTTTGTGACATTTTACATCGAAAAAGCAAAGGAAAGTCATTAATTCTGTTTATATAACTTGGTCAATAATGTAAAATGATTTTGGGGTGAATTAATGATCAAGATATTAAACAATCCAGATATTAATTGGAATGCTATTTCTGCAATTACAAATATTTTTGTTGTAATCGCTACTTTTATCACGTTGATTGTTACTATATGGTTATCAATAAGAAATACTACACCAAAGGGAAAGATAGCTATTGGAATCTCAGATAAAGCATATATTCATTTTATAAATACAGGTGTAGTAAACATTACTTTATTAGGAATGTATATTTCATTAAAAAGAAAAGATTCTATTAACTCAGTACTGGGGCAAAGAATTGAAAAAACTTTGTATCCTTCAGAAAACTTTGAATTTGGAATTCCTCATAATCGATTATCAGCGCTGTTAATAGAAAAAAATATAAGATAAATTATGAAGTGGAATTGTATGTCAATTTAATTGATTCATATAGAAGGGTTCACACTCGGAAGTTTATCTACAAAATTCATAATCCAGAAATTGAAGTAAGGTTGAATACTTCACATAGGGATAAAGAGTAACGGATCAAATAAATGAATTGATAAGAGCATCCTTTCGAGGGTGTTTTTTTCTAACGACAATATTGAATCCTTAACTAGACGATTCTACACAAAGAGGATGATTTAAATGGGCAAACAGTTTAACGGTTTTTTGATACTTTTTCTTTCTATTGGCCTTGTTACTTTATTAATTGATGTAGGAACCGGTAAGACAGGATCCACATTTACATTATTTATCTCATTGGTTAACGTTATAGTGATGGGGGTATTAACTTATTATATTTATATAGTAAACAAACGTGTCGTAGAAATAAGTGAGGGAACCCTGAAAATAACTAGTCAACAAATGATTAATCTGGAAATGAAAGAAACCAATCATTTATTAGGTAAATTAGATGAATATATAAATCATAATGATATTATAAAAAAAGTAACACTGCTCCATTTGCCAATATCAGAAAAACATAATTATTTACAATTTGAATCTAACAATATGAATCTAGATAAAGAATATATATCAAAAAGTGACTGGAATAGAGTTATATGGAAGACGGATTATGAACTAACATTAAATGATAAAGAAAAAGAAATGGTTAAGTATATTGAAAGTAGATTCAATAATGAGGTGCCAAGTGGGGTAAAAGCAAGGCTGAAATTAAAAGACTTAAAAGAAAGTTATAAATATCTTTTGTTATTTAAATCGGATGTAGATTTCTATAGATTTAAAAAGAACTCAGAGTTGCCAAAAGATATTATAAATATATTAGAGATATTTATGGATAGAATATTAGTTAGTAATATTGATGATAACTCTATTTATCCTAATCTATTAATTGATCGTCATGATGCAAAGTCAATATACTTAGCATCCAAACAAATAAATAGTTTTTTGGAAAATTTAAAAGGCTTGATAATTGAAGAACAGTTAGCTGTAAAAAATAATTTAAGCGTCGGTTGATAAGCTTTTTGTTATGAGCATCCATTTATTGGATGCTTTTTATTTTGGTAAAGAAAAGTGAGGGCGGAGTATGGATGGCTGAATACAAGACAGGGGAACAGAAAAAGAAGTTCTATCGGTCAAGTGATTGGGAAGCTTTAAGGCAACTGGCACTTGATCGTGACAATCATGAGTGCCAGCAGTGCAAGCGAGAAGGCAAGGTTCATGTGGACTCAATCAAAGTAGAAGGTGAACGTAAGAGTGTGGAGCTCAACGTCCATCACAGATATGAAATCGAATATTATCCGCAGTTTGCTTTGGTGATGGACAACCTTGAAACAGTTTGCCTGAACTGTCATAACAAGTTGCATGGTCGAGTGTTCGGTGAACAAAAAAAGAAACGTTGGGATGATGAGTTGTGGTAGTACCCCCCCTAAAATACTTCATCATTTTTTTCAAACCCGGGGACCGGGGAGGGGGGCGTTTTCCCAGATTCATTATTGTTTTTTTAAGTAGGGGGGTGAAATCATGGCAGTTAAGGTAAGAAAGTTAAAGATTCAGCTAATGGAAAAAATTGATCAGACTGATTGGATGCAAGTTGAAAAAGTCGAAAGGTACATCAACCTCATAGAACTCTTTAATAGTTTGGATAAAGATATAAAAAAACATGGAACCATGATTGAAGTAGTGAATGGATCTCAACAATTTAATAAACCGAACCCTGCAATTGCTGAAAAAGTAAAAATAAGTGCCTCTTTATTGAGTATAGAAAAATCTTTTGAATTTGACATAGAAAAAGAAACTCAGCATAGTGCTAGTGATTTGGTTTGATCTCGAATAAATATGTTAGTGAATATATTGAGCTATACGAGTCAGGAAAGATTCAACTTAATAAAGAGCGCATCATGTTACTGGAGTATTTACAGGAACATATACTAATCAGGGATGATTTATATTTCAACGAAAAGCTTATAGAAGACTTCGTGAAGTTTGCTGAGAAATGGTATTTTCCCTTACAGCCTTTTCAGAAGTTCTTAGCAGCATTCGTTTTTCTTTTTTATAAAGAGGATAATTCGGTTTTTTATGAACAATTTTTAATCATGATGGCAAGGGGTGGCGGCAAGAATGGATTTATTTCTGCCTTAAGTCATTTCTTCATCAGTCCCTTGCATGGGATACCAAGATACAATATTTCCATAGTTGCAAATAGTGAACTTCAAGCAAAAACATCCTTTAAGGAAATTTATGATGTTATTGAGGCCAATGAGGTATTAGATGATTTATTTTATAAAACGAAGGTTGAAATAACAGGCAACGATACAAAGAGTATTCTGCAGTATCACACATCGAATGCAGGTTCTAAAGATGGACTTCGTGATGGCTGTGTAATTTATGATGAAATTCATCGATACGAAAATTTTGATGTCGTAAATGTATTTTCAAGTGGTCTTGGTAAAGTGGACAATCCTAGGGAATTTTTTATAGGGACAGATGGATTTGTACGTGAAGGGTTCTTGGACAAAATGAAAGAGCGTGCCATGAACATTCTAAAAGGAGAAGACCTTGATGACCCTCTATTTCCTTTCATTTGCAAAATAGATGATCCTATGGAGGTTGACGATCCCGGGCTTTGGGAAAAGGCGAATCCAATGTTTAGTGAGCCAAGGAGTACGTATGCTAAAAGGTTGTTTAAGAAGGTGCTTGCTCAGTTTAAACAGCTCGTAAATAATCCCTCTAACAGAGAAGAGTTTATGACGAAACGTATGAATCTCCCTGAGGTCAATTTAGAAAAAGTTGTTGCCCCGTGGGAGGAAATCATTGCAACAAATAGGCCAATCCCAGACTTGCAAAATAAAATGTGTGTTGGTGGGTTGGACTACGCAAGCATAAAAGACTTTGCTGCCTGTTGTTTGCTGTTTAGAGTGGATGGTGCTTATGTTTTAAAAACGCACTCATTTGCTCGGAAAGGATATTTAGATGTTGCGAAGTTGAAACCGCCTATTTTTGAATGGGCTAAAGAAGGTCATCTAACTATAGTGGATGAACCCTCCATTAACCCGCAACATATTATCGATTGGTTTTTAGAGCAACAAGAAACCTATGCTTTAACTAAAATCATAGCGGATAATTTCCGTATGGATTTATTAAGGCCACTATTTGAAGCGAATGGATTGGAATATGAGATTATCAAAAACCCACGAGCTATACACAGTTTATTGGCACCACGTATAGAAGACGCATTTGCAAATCAGAAAATTATATGGGGCGAAAATCCTCTAATGAATTGGTATACGAACAATGTAGCCGTTAAAATACGTTCCGATGGAAATAAAGAGTACATCAAGAAAGATGAACATAGACGTAAAACAGATGGCTTCCAGGCTTTTGTTCATGCTATGTACCGGGCTGATGAAGTCGAGGATATGGATATTAGAGGAGCGTTAGATTTAATGGACAGTTTAGACTTCTAAAAAGGGGGTGAAAACAATCGGGTTATTTGACAGTATCTTTCAAAAAAATAAGGCCTTAGCTTCGTCCTATGATTACGAGTTCACGATTGAAGCATCAAAAAAAGTGTATTTAAAGGAAATTGCATTAGAAACATGTATAAATTTTATCGCTCGAACCATATCACAAACGGAATTTCGGTACATGCGTGATAATGAACGAATACGTAATGAGTTAGATTATGCCTTTAATGTACGTCCTAACACAGATATGAGCGCTTCGGACTTTTGGCAAACGGTAATAGCTAATTTAATAAGTGATAACGAAGTGTTAATCATTCCTTACCAGGATCAACTATTAATTGCAGACTCATTCCTACGTAATGAATACGCATTATTCCCAGATACATTCCAGAGTGTTACGGTGAAAAATCTCACGTTCAACAACAAAGTGTGGAATATGGATGAAGTTATTTATCTTACTTACAACAACAAGCGTTTAACAACTTTTATGGATGGATTAATTAATGATTATGCCGAGTTATTCGAATCGTTAATTGAATCATCTAAACGAAGTTATCAAATACGTGGGGCTATCAAGTTCGACACAGCCCAAAATTTGAATGATACAGAAAAAACACAGTCTCTCATTAACAAAATTACAGGTGCTGTGAGGGATAAAGTGACAGCTATTTTCCCTTTGTTTAAAGGCATTAGTTACGAAGAATTTTCGAATGGAAGTGTAAAAGGACCAAGTGCCGAGGATATTAACAAAGTAAAACGAGCCTTGATAGACGATGTAGCTAACATTTTGGGTATCCCTATTAATTTATTACATGGTGATGTTGCAGAGCTTGATAGCGGCTTAAAAGCTTATATAAAGCTATGTATCAATCCACTGGTTAAGAAAATAACAGATGAATTAAACGCTAAAACAATCACACGTCAGGAATACCAAAATAGTGAACACATTAAAGCAATTGGCGTAAAAGTGAAAGATGTATTTGAACTTTCTGCAGCGTTTGATAAGTTAATTGCGTCAGGTGCATTTACACAAAATGAATTGCGTGAGGAAGCTGGATTTGATCGTTCAGACAATCAGAAACTTGACGAATTTATATTAACTAAAAACTATGAAAGTATAGATGAACCGAAGGAGGGTGAAAAAGAATGAAGAAAAAAATCCAACAAGTAGCACATAAATTTTCAAACAATCTTGAAGGCGATGAACATGAAATGACTATAAGCGGTGCTATTGGTCAAGGGGGTTGGTTTTATGATGCAACGTCAGCTAAAGATGTACGAAGCGCTTTAGATGGTGTGACTGCTTCTACAATCCGCCTTAAACTAAATAGTGGTGGTGGAGATGCTTTTGACGGCATTGAAATTTACAATTACTTAAAAGATCATAAAGCGCATGTCATTGTTGAGGTTACAGCCCTCGCAGCTTCAGCGGCTTCAATTATCGCGATGGGTGCTGATGAAATTATTATGCGTACTGGTTCGAATCTAATGATTCATGAAGCAGCAACATTTGCTTATGGTACAAAAGGCGACATTCAGAAGACCATGAATGCTTTAGAAACGATTGATGATTCAATTGTATCCATCTATAAACAACGTACAGGGTTAAGCTCTGAGGAAATCAAAAAAATGATTGAAGCTGAAACATGGTTAACGGCTGAAGAAGCATTGGAAAAGGGATTTGTGGATTCGATTGAAACCGTTGAAGATCCAAAAGGGCAAGAGAAAAATAATTTTCCCCAAAATGCAAAAGTGAATATCAACTTTACCAACGAACAAATAGACAGCATCGTTGCTAAAGTAACAGCTAATCTTCAGAAGAATAAAAACCAAACTAATGAACCTGCGCCTGTGGCGAAAAAACGAGGGTTCATTTTTTAATTGGAGGAAAAATAATGACAATCAAATTAAATAATCATACAAAAGCCTATGATGAGGCTAAAAAAGCATATGCACAAGTGGTAAAAAACGAGAGCTCAACTCCTGAGCAAATCGAAACAGCTTGGAACAGTATGCAAGATGAGCTCGTAAATTCCTTAACAACGCAAATTACCCAAGCTGTACAAACACAAAATGCAGATCAAACGATTTTAGCGACTCGCGGTGTGAATGTTTTAACTTCTGAAGAAACGAAATTTTTCAATGCTGTGGCTCAATCTGACGGCTTTACAGATGATATTATCCTTCCAGAAACAACCGTTGATCGTATTTTTGAAGATTTAACAACGGATCACCCTTTTTTATCTGAAATCAATTTGCAAAAAGCAGGTCTTTTAACTCGCATCATCAAGTCTGATCCTTCAGGTGCTGCCGTATGGGGTAAAGTATTCGGGGAAATTAAAGGACAACTTGATGCTGCGTTTAGCGAAGAAAATGTTACACAATCTAAATTGACTGCATTTGTTGTACTTCCTAAGGATTTAGAAAAATTCGGACCAGCTTGGATTGAGTCATACGTTCGCACACAAATTACCGAAACTTTTGCAGTGGCATTAGAAAATGGCTTTATCAACGGCGTTGGCCCAATTAAAGATCAGCCGATTGGATTAATTCGTGATTTAGAGGCATCTGTAAACCCAACAACTGGACACGCTAAAAAAGCAGTTGCTGGAACTCTTACATTTGCTGATTCTAAAACAACGGTAAAAGAACTATCCCAAGTAATGGAATACCTTTCCACTAAATCAAACGATAAATCTGTCAAAATTGAAGGGAAAGTTGTTTTAGTCGTTAACCCTACTGATGCATGGGCAGTAAAAGCCCAATACACTTTCTTAAATGCGAATGGAACCTATGTTACAGCCTTACCTTTTAACTTGCGTATTGTAGAATCTGAATTCGCTGAAGCTAAGGAATTAATTGCTTTTGTAAACAATCGTTACGATGCTTATACAGCTGGTGGCGTACAAATTAACAAATATGACCAAACACTTGCTTTAGAGGATTGCAATCTTTACACTGCTAAACAATTCGCTTTTGGTAAAGCCGAGGATAATAAAGCAGCAGCGATTTATACACTATCTATTAATACTCCAGAAGGGTGATTAGATGGCTAAATTTAAAGTATTAAAAACATTCAAGGATATCCATACGAAAAAGATTTATAAAATCGATCAAGAAATAGACATGACAGTAAAAAGGGCTACAGAGGTTGAAGAAAATCTCGATAGCTCTTTTTTAAGTAGAGTAGAAGAAAAAGAAGATGAAAAGTAGGTGATTCAATTGGAAATCACAGACGAATTATTAGTTAATTTTAAAAAGCGTATGAAAATCTCACACAGTATTGAGGATGACACATTAAAAGACATCCTCTCTGCATCTGTGGAGGACATTAAAACGAAGTGTGGGTATTTTACTGTTGAATCGAATGAACGGGCTAGAGAGCTTGTATTTGAACGCTCACGCTATATTTATAACGATGCCTTAGAATTCTTTAATGATAATTTTGCATCACAAATTACATCATTAGCTTTGGAGCTTTATATGCCTAGCGGGGAGATTGCTGATGAAGCCAAAGTTTAATCCGAATAAAATCGGGAGCGGTGAATTAAGGACGCCTGTTAGTTTTTATCAATACGCCCCACATAATGGTCCAGAGCCAGGCGAAGGTGTAATGGATAAGGTATATGAGTGTTTTGCGGAGGTTTACAACGCAAGCATGAAAGATATCGAGATTCTCAACTCCGGCAGGGAACAACAGCAGCTGAAATTTATGAATACGAAAAATGCTGTGACTATTAATATCCGCGATTCAATCGGTGAGTATTTCCCCGACACTGAACACTACGCAGAGTTGCAGGATGATTGTTATTCAAAAATGGTAGATGGTGAACGTAAATATATTCGCTTTAACGTGATTGACGTTCGTCCCAACTTAACAAAAAACGATTTTATTACTGTTTTATTGGCGGTGATAACATGAGTGTTGAATTTAGAGGGTTCGAGGAAGTTTATAAAAAACTGCAAAATCAATTGTCAGAACAGGCTTTAGGCAGAGTGTCCAACAAAGCCTTAACTGCAGGAGCCCAAGTGGTTGCAGCAGCCATTTCCCACGAATTCGAGGCATTTAAAGATACCGGAGCCTCCGAGGATGAAATTATCGTAGGTAAGGTAACAAACCGAAACGGTTTTAAATCGGTATTAGTGGGGTGGAATGGACCGAAAGAGCGTTATCGATTAGTCCATCTAAATGAATTTGGTTATAACCGAAATGGGGGAAAAATAAAACCTAGAGGCTACGGATCTATTCAACGAGCAGTTTCGAATAGTGAAGGAGCCTTTTTGCATACGGTCACGAAGGAGCTGAAAAAACAATTATGACAGATGGATTAATGGTGATCTATAACCAGCTAATTTCAAATGAATTAATTGTTTCCCTTTGTGAAGACCGTATTAAATTTTATGAATATCCCGAAACAGGAGATGCCAACAAACCTTTTATCGTGATTGATCCATTGGATGTTCCTGTCCCAACTGTTTATGCCAGTAATGAATATCATGCCAATGAATATTTGTATCAAATTGACGTGGAATCTACGAACCGTTTGCTAGTCAAAGAGATTCAGGCTGAGATAAAAAAGGAATTGAAAAAACTTGGTTTCGGACAGTTAAAAGATGGTTTAGATGAGTATTTCAAAGAAACAAAACGCTATGTTGATGCTAGACGTTATCAAGGACTAATAAAAGAAGAGGTGTTGTAAATGGGTATTAGAGTAGGTTTCAAACGAGCCACGTTTGTCATTTTAGATAAAGATGGTAAAGCAACAAAAGATGTTTTTGTTGTAGAAGGTAAGGCCGATAAGGGTGGTACAACGGAAGCAACCATTTCAGGTATATCTCCGGAATCTATAAAGGTCTATGCATCAAATGTAGCTTATTACGTGTCGGCAAAAGGCACGGGTGACGTTAAAGCGGAAATTGGTATTTTAGACTTACCAGAAGTTATGACAGAAGCAGTGCTTGGTCGTAAGAAACACACTGATGGCTTTACATTGATTGGTGAACGTACAGAGCCACCGTATGTTGCGGGATTACTTGAATCGGAAGATGCATCAGGCCAGCCAGTTTTATTTGCTTTGTTAAAAGGTAAAATGTCTATTGGTGACGTGTCACTCAAAACCAGTGAAGATAAACAAGCGACACCAGAAGATGAAAAGCTGACGATGGAATGCATTGCAAATAACGATGGTGAAACCATTGCTTATGGCGTCGGTACTGAAATAGTAGCAAAATTAAAAACATATGCATTTCCTCCTGGAATACCAGTGGGATAAATAGAAGCCTTCCTTTTGGAGGGCTTTTTCATTTTTAAAAAAATTGGAGGAATTAAACATGTACACATTAGAACTAACCAATCCAAAAACAAAAGAAGTCACTACACATACGCAAGTATGGGTAAGCGGTAAACAATTATTAACAGCATTAAAGCTGAATAATTCCGTCTATGAAGATGATGAAGAATCTACAATGGCTCTTATCAGTTTCGTTGCTGATTTATTTGGAATTAAAGCGAATGACATTTTGGAAGGTATCCAGGCACATGATTTGATGCAAAGAATGTATGAAGTATATTACAAAGTTCTTGGTTACAGCGAAAAAAAGAGTCAGAAGTTGATTCAGTTTATGAAGGACGGAGAAACAGAAGCGGAGCTGGATTAACACCACAAGAAGCCATTAAAAATCTGAATGCGCTATTTCTGAATTTAATGCAGCAGGGCATGAGTTATAACGATGTGGTAAATGCAGATTACTATCATTTGATGGAAATTTTAAATAATGATGAAAAACCTAAAGAAGAAAAAACGATGGATTTAGCAGACTTTGTGAAATCACTCTCTTAAGAAAGGAGGTTAAACATTGTTAGGAAACCAACCACTTGGAAAAATGATTATTGAAATGGATTTATCGTCTGCCAATTTCACAAAATCTTTAACTGCTGTAAATCGTTCGATTAAAGGCGCAGAGCGTGAAATGAAAGCCAATATGGCTGTGTTGAATAATGCTGATGATAAATATGGTGCACTAGGAAAGCAAGTAGAAGGCTTGAATAAAATCATGTCTTTGAACGAAAAACGTATTGAGCAGTTAAATGAGAAACGTAAAAAAGAACTCAAGACAAACGCTGAAAGTTCAAAGGTTATTCAAGACTTAAATAAAGAAATTAACACAGCTATTCAACGACAAAGTGCTTGGGAAAAGCAATTAAAAAATGGCAGAAGTAAAATGGTTGACTATAAAACTTCAACCAAAGATTTAGAATCTGAATTGGCTAAACTACAAAAAAAGACTGACGACAATGTCGCGAGTCTGAAAAAAAGTGGTTTAGCCTTTTCTGCGCAAAAAGAAAAACTCAAAGGATTAAGTGAACAGACTAGAAAACATCAACAAATTGTTGATAGTCAAAAGTTAAAAGTTGAAGAGCTATCAAATGAATTTGGCAAAAACTCAAAAGAAGTTTTGGAAGCAAGACAGAAATATCGTTCTTTAATTCTTGAACAAAATAAATTAAATGAATCGTTCAACAATCTAAATCAAAAAATCAGTACCGTTAGACCTGGTATTGGTAAATTAGCAGATGATATAGGAAAAGCTGAAACTAAGCTTCGCGGATTATCTGATCGCGCTATATCCACTGGATCAAAATTAAATGAAACAGGTCGATCAATTTCATCTAGTTTTAGCGGTATTACTTTAGCAGGTGGTATAGGTTTAGGTTATACCATCAAACAAGCGGCTGATTTTGAACAAGCTATGGCTGACATTAAAGCACTCATGAACCCCAAAGAATGGCAACAATACGGGGCACAAATGAACAGTCTAGTTAAAGAACTCGGAATTGAAACGAAGTATAGTAATAAAGAAGTTGCAATAGGTTTGCAAGAGTTAATTAAAGCTGGTGTTGATCTAGATGCAATCATGAGCGGTGGGTTAAAATCATCCCTTTCATTAGCAACAGCAGGTGAATTGGAGTTAGGTGCCGCGGCAGAGATTGCTTCTACCGTATTAAACTCATTTAAAGATGATGGTATTAATATGGCTAAAGCAGCAGATTTGCTTGCTGGTTCGGCCAATGCTTCTGCAACGTCTGTGGAAGAAATGAATTATTCATTATCTCAGGTTTCAAGTGTTGCAGGACCAATTGGTTTTAGCTTTGCTGATACAAACACAGCATTGGCAGTATTTTCCCAAGCTGGGCTTAAAGGTTCAGATTCTGGAACGTCTCTAAAAACAATGTTAATGCGATTGTCACCACAAACTAGTGATGCAGCGGATATGATGGCTGAGCTTGGCATAGCAACAACAAATACAACTGCCGGATATAAGTATTTAGTTGAAAAAGGAATCGAACCAGCATCAAGAACGATTCCTGATTTGGATAAGGCATTCCAAAAGTTAGCAAAACAAGAACTTGGCTCTGGAGCATCTAAAGCAAAATTAAGAAAAGAGTATGATCGTCTTCAAAAAGCGAGTGGTTATCTTTCATCTTCATTCTTTGATGAGCAAGGTAATGTTAAATCCATGTCTGAAGTTTTCAATATTCTTCAAGTTTCTACAAAGAACTTATCAAAAGAACAAAAAATCAATGCTTTTAATACAATATTTGGTTCCGATGCTATTCGTGGGGCAATGATTGCTAGTAAAGCAGGTGCTGAAGCATTTGATGAAATGGGAGTATCCATTAATAAAGTTAGTGCCGATGATGTAGCCGCAACTAAAATGGATACATTAAAAGGCTCTATTGAAAAAATGAAAGGTGAAGCAGAGAGTGCTGCAACTACATTCGGAACTGCGTTGATCCCAACCATCAAAACAGCAGCTGGAACCATCGAGGATGTAGTTGGGTGGTTCAATAAACTAGATGAAGGCACTCAACATTCCTTAGCAAAATGGACAGCGATAGGTGTGGGTGTTACTGCTGTTGGTGCTGCACTTGGATTTTTAACCATTGGTATTGGTGGTTTAGTCACTGGTTTTGGAAAAATGACTCGTGGCGGGGCTGACATACTTAAATTTTTATCAAATGGTGTCATCAATTTAGGCAGTTTTAGTTCTATGACGCGAGGTAGTACACAATCTTTAAATGCTGAGACAGTGGCTCTTAATTCAAATACAGCGGCATTGCAACGAAACAATGGCGCTCGTGGCGGTGGAACGTCAGTTGGAAGAAGAAGTAAAGGCGAGAAAAAAGCACTAGCAAGAACAACAGCAGCTACTCCAAATGTTTCTGCCACAGGAAGTAGAGTGGCCAATAACGCTGGTAAGGTTGGTAAAGGTGCTAAGGCATTAAAATATGTAAAAGGTGCTGCGCCAATTGGAGCTGTTATTGGGGTCGGTGCATTAGGGTATGAATTAGCTACTGGTTCTGGAACAAAAGAATCGATTGGTGGTAGTATTGGTGGAACATTAGGGGGAATGGGCGCGGGTGCTCTAACAGGCGCGGCTTTAGGTTCTGTCATCCCTGTGTTCGGTACAGCGATTGGTGGGATTGCGGGAGGCATTATCGGTGGGATTGCCGGTGATAAAATTGGTTCATCCATTGGGAAAAGTTTTGATAAACAAGATAAGAAGGAAGCTGCACGTAAAAAAGCGATGAAAACGGCGGAAAGTGGGGCTTCGCTCAGTCTTAAAATCAATGGTGTTTCAGCGTCCACCCAAAAGGTACTAGGTGAGTATGATAAGTTATATACGGGAACAAAAACCAAGCTCAATCAAATAATGTTATCCAATACTACGATTAATAAAAAGATTAAAGATGACACCATCAAACAATATGATTCAATGACCAATAATGTACTTTCATCCTTAAAAAATCGACACCAGCAAGAACGAGTAGAAGCCATAAAGGCTTTAAATTCTAATAAGGCATTATCCCAACAAGAAAAAAATGAAGCTCTAAAAAAATTAGATGAAAAGCACAAAGCTGAAATTGGGAAAGTCAAAGGTGACAATGAGCGCATTAAACAAATTATGAGTAATGCCTCTAAACAAAAAAGAGAACTTAACCGTAGCGAAAAGCGCGAAATTAACGATATTAATGATCGGATGTATAATACAAAAATTAAAAAGACGGTCAAGAGTGAAAATGAGCTAACCGCAATAAATCGGCAACGAAGTAAGCAACGCTATGATATTACTACAAAAGAAATGAACAATACCATTAAAGCAGCCGAAAAAGAATATAAAGAAACGGCTAAAAATGCAAAGGAAAAACAAAGAAATAAAGTTCATCATGCTGAAGTACAATACAAGAAATTAGGCGTCATATCTAAAGCTGAATATGAAAAAATTCGTGATAATGCTCAAAAAGAAAAAGAAAAGACCATCGATCAAGCTAAAAAGAAAAGAGATGGCGTCGTAGAGAATGCAACACTCCAAAAAGATGAGTCTATTAAAGCTTCTAAAAAACAAAAAGAGAAAAATATTGAAAATGCCCAAAAAGAAACAAGTGGAGTAGGAAAAGCGTGGGATGGTTTAACAGGTTTCTTGAAAAACATGGTTAGTTGGGTTAAAGGTTTATTTGGTAATAAAGATAAAACTTTTTCCCCTCCTAAATATAAAGCAAGTTATCCTGGAAGCATTGCCCAAAACGCTAAAGGGACTTTTCAAGGTCCGTTTAAAGGCGGTCTATCTTTTGTAGGTGAAGAAGGCCCTGAGCTTGGATACTTACCAGGTAAAGGATTAGGGTTGGTTGGTACAACAGGTACTGAACTGATGAATTTACCAAGAGGTTCAGCTATTCTTCCTCATAACAAAACAAAAGCTGTATTAAGCAGTTATAGTTTCCCTACAAATTCGATTCCAGGATTCGCTAAAGGTACAGGCGATGATGATTCATTTATGGATTACATCATTAATGGTTCTAACAAGGTTGTAGACGGCATTGGAACATTAGGCGGAAAAGCTGTAGATGCTTTCGATATCATCACAAAAGGACCATCTAAGTTATGGAGTAGTTTAACAAAGTCATTAAACTATAAGGATACTTTTCCTGATTTCGCAAACTTATGGGCAGGTGGGAAAGGCGTTGTACCGTGGGCAAAAAATCAAGCAATGGATTATTTCAGTTCATTGTTCGATGGATTCGGTGGAGGCTTCGATGATAGTATGGGCCCTGTGGGTAAGGGAGTTGAAAGATGGCGGGGTACTGTCATGAAAGCATTGGGAATGAACGGTCTTCCTGTTACAGCAGCTTATGTGAACGCATGGTTAAGACAAATCAAGTCTGAATCAGGCGGCAATCCACATGCTATCCAATCATCAGGGGTAAAAGATGTCAACTATTACTCTGGAAATTTAGCTCGTGGCCTCGTCCAGGTGATCCCGCCAACATTTGCCGCACATTCATTTCCGGGGCATAAGAATTGGAGTAATGGTTTAGATAGCTTGCTTGCAGGTATGCACTATGCTAAATCACGTTATGGTTCTAATATGCTTAAATACATCGGTCATGGTCATGGGTACGAAAATGGTGGGATCATCACCAAGGAACATTTGGCGATGGTAGGTGAAGGGAATAAACCTGAAGCGATTATACCACTAAGTCCTAACAAACGTAGTAGAGCGTTAGAATTACTGGCTTCAGTCTCTAGTAAAATACTTGGTGATCCGACTAAAACTAGCCATAGCGATAATGGTCTTATGTATTCCCTATTGAAAAAACAGGATGCTCAATTGGAATTATTACAGCAGCAACTTGGACTTTTATCGAAGATTCTATTAAAAGACAATAATACGTATATAGATGGAAAAGAAATTCATAATGCAGCAAAAAAACAGCAAAACAAAGTAGATGCTTTATTCAAACTGGCTAAAGGCGTATAACGTGCTTTTAGCTTTTTCTTTTTCAGAAAGGAGAAATAAACAAATGAGCATTGAAACCAAATTTAATTATTGTGGTTTCGACAGCCGCAGCGACTTAGGTTTAATGGTAGTGAACATAAAAAGAAATATCCTGGCAGAAACAACCGAGCAAACCACAACGATTCCTGGCATGTTTGGAACAATATACGAGGGCCTTTCTTTTGGATCTAAAACATTTACGATTGACGTTTTTTTAGAAGCCAGCAGCGAACGCGATAGAGTTTTAAAAATGAGGGAGTTAGCCAACCTTTTTACACAAACAGGAGACGGCGACGAATACCCCTTAATCCTTTCGGATGAAAGCGATGTAATTTGGTACGTTCACCCGGTAGAAGTGAGCGAACCGCAGCGAGTAAGCCAGTCAGATAACAGCGTTTTATTCTCTATTAAGTTTTCATCCTCTGAAGGTGTGGCCCTGGGCGAAAAGGTAGAACAAACTTTAACCAAACAAACTACAGTTATTACGCCCGGTGGAAATACAACAACCTACCCTATTTTTACGGTAGTACCAACAGCGGAAACGACTTCTATTGCTATAGCTTCAGACGATGAAAGTTATATATATTTAGGCGCTGGCTTTGACCAGGAAAACCAGGACAAGCCAATAAATAAACAGCCAAGGATTTTAAACGACGCATGTAACACCCTGGCAAGCTGGACAAAATTAACAGCTGCCAATCTTACATTTAATATTGAAAACGGCGTGATAAGTAGCGATAGCGATATGAGGACAACAGGCCAGGCCTTAAGAGTGGCCTTAAAAGATAACGAGGATTATTTTGGGGCTAATGTGTCTAAAAAATGGCATGGTCCAGCCCGGCAGCAATGGTTTTCTAAAGCGCTTAAAGATTGGAAAGTCGAAGCTCATCTATATCTTAGAAAAGGTTATGCCCGCGCTAGGAATAAAATAGAGCTGTATTTATTGGATAGTGAAGGCCGCCGAGTAGGAAAGATCATGCTAAAAGATGCCGAAAATAGTTATGAGGTATTAGCAAGCGCTCAAATAGGATACGATTCAAACGGCGTCGCAAAGTCTGTTTACAACAGCAACAACGACAGCAGCGTAAAAAGAACGAAGAATGGATCTAATGCAAAGAAAACGATCAAATACAAAGAGACAGTTAAAGTCACAACAGGGAAAGGCAAAACGAAAAAGGCGACGACAAAAGTAGTCTCTAAAACTATGGCTTTGCCCCAGGATTTAGACGAAAACACGTTTACTGGTTTTTATGGAGTATGTACGTTTCAAAAGGTAGGAAATAAATATTCGGCTACCTTTCAAAAGTGCTTAAGTAATGGAAAACCGATAGGAAAGAAATGGAGCGGCACATATACTGACAGCACAAAAAAATTTGGCGACGAGATAGCGGGCGTAGCTGTTTATATAGGTAAATATGATATTACCGAGGATTCCAAAGGTGTGAAATACAAAGCGAACCCCGCAGCTTTAACCGATATTAAAGTCTATGAGATTTTAGGCGATACGGTAGAAATAGTAGCAAGGGCCGGGGATGAAATCGTCATTAATTGCGAAGAAAATAAAGTCTATCGAAATGGATCTTTATTTTTAGAGAATCTATACATTGGAAGCGAATTTTTAACCATGAGCGGCGGCGTTCCTAGAAGCTTTACAGTAAGCCCCGAACCAGGAAGCGGCGCTAGTTGGTGGCTGGATTACAGCCCACGTTATAACTAAGGTGGTGGAAAACAGATGATTTATATTTTAAATAGCGACGATAAAATTATAGGCTATTTAGACAATAACAACGCCGGGGCATGTCCTTTTTATAACGATGTGCATAGCTCTAAAATAGCAGACGAAAGCGGCAAGATATGGGCCGAGACTTTAACACTAGATGTTCCCTATGGTTATGAAGAAACGGATTTATTGGACACAGGAACGCAGCTACTTATTGCAGATAGTAACGAACGTTTTAAACTATTCACTATTTACGACAAAAGCGACGTTATAAACGGTCTGGGCCATTTAAAAAAGGTGGATGCTATTAATTCTTTAGCCTGGAAATTAAATCATACTTATGTAGAGGAAAAGAGCTGGACGGCTGCAAGCTCTAAAGATGTTATCAGCTATATTTTTCAGCGCAGTGGCTGGACATTAGACGAGTTTAACGACTTCTTTAGTGGCGGGACAAAATCTTATACAGTAAGCGAAGGGAAAGCCCAGGCTGCTTTAGATAATGCAACAAAAGACTTTTCTATCGAATTAGAAGCATACGCCGTAATTTCAAAAGGGAACATTATAGAAAAGCGCGCCTTTTTTACTGAACGACTAGGAGAAGTAACAGGCGAGCGTTTTGAGTATCGGCACAATTTAAAAGGAGCAACCCGAACCAAATCTAATCTAGAATTTTATACAAAATTGTATGTATTCGGTGGGCAAAATACAAAGGGTGAACGCGCTACTATTACCAGCGTAAATAAAGTAAAAGTCCCAGGATCTAATAATTATGAATATCTGCCTTTTATTTTAGACGAAGAAGCAAACGACAAATATAACAACGGAAACGCCTATTTAGAAGGATTTATAGTAAAAGAGGATATTATCAGACACGAAGGCCTTTTAACATGGGGCCGGGAGCAAATGAAAACATATAACCACCCTAAATATACGTATATCGTAGACGTAGCTTTATTGGATACTTTGCCAGGGCTAGGCGATACAATAGCCGTTATAGATCACGAAATGAATCCACCTTTAACCATTACGGCCCGCGTATTAGAAACGAATTACAGCCAGGCCGACAGCTCAGCGGATAACGTCGTATTTGGTGAATTTGTCACCATAAACACTGTTACCCCTAATGAGATATGGAAACTTCAAGCCCTGGCTTCGCAGGCCCTACAGGCTATACAGGAAAAAACAAGTTGGAAAATTGAAATGTTTACGCCCGATGGTTTGGACTTTAGCAGCAGCGCTGATAAGAAGCGGCTTATTGTTCGCGTATTTGAGGGCCTGGACAATATAACGGCTCAAATACCAAAAGAGGGCTTTTTGTGGGAAATGCTAGACAATGAGGGCGCCCATGTAGAGAAATGGGAAGAAGCTCATATAGGAGTGGGGAACGTAATAGAAGTAGGCCGGGAAGTAGCAGCTTATACAATCCGGTGTAGCGTGAACGACGAAACAACAAAGCCAGTAATTTTTGCAGAAGAAAAGGACTTTGCTTTCTTTTGTCGTCTGCAAAATGAACCGAACCCAGGCGACACAGATTTTAATTCCAGTGTGGCCCAATATGCAGCCGTAGACGCGACAAACAATCATATCTATTGGACGCAGGGCTATAGAGGATCTTTGGTAACAGCGGCAGACATTGCAGCCGGGGAAAGTTTCTCTATAACACGTACTGATTTAAGCGGCACTATTTTAGATAGAATGGTATGTAAACATGGCGGGCATGGCTCACATTTTGGCCTAAAAATCGAAAGTGGAAAAGTATATATTTATTCTCCCTTTAAAGATGTGGCCCAAAATAAGGTGTATTTAGTCAAGTTCCCTTATACAGCGGGAAAGCTGCTTAAATGGGGCGATAGCTCAATTAAAAGCATTTACGCTATAAATACCCGGTTTAATTTAGATGATAAAAACGGATATTATTTATTAATTAGTGGAGTAAGAGAAAAAGCAACTTTTAAAATTGCAAGGAAAGCCGATATGGACGCGGGGATCTATAAAATCTTATATTCTTTAACTGCTACAGACTTCGGCGTTTCTGCTAACCAAGTCTATCAAAGTGCTACTTTAGATTTCCCCTATTTGTATGTGACCTATGGAGGGTCAAACGGAAATATTTCAAACGGCGATGCCCCTACTTTATATTGTGTAGATGTCCGCAGCCGTTCTTTAGTCTATAAAATTAACTATACCTTTACAGAAGGAACAATAACGCCAGAAGACGAACACCACGAAGCCGAAACGGTTAATTATTACTATGATAAAGACGGTACGAAGTGGATTTTACAAGGCTTTGCCTTTTCCCACGAAGTAGAAGAATGGAAGCGTCGGAACAATGTTTTATATCGAGCAAAAGAAACGATTAGAACGGAATAGTTAAACCAGGTATATTACTAAGAAGAAGTCTTAAGCCTTTATTTTAGGAGCTTAGGACTTTTTTAATTTATAGAAAAGGGCGTTTTTTATGATAGTAGGAACGGTAGACGCTTCTTTTACAGATAACAAACTTTTAGCAGGAGAAGCAGACAAGAAAGCTGTAGATGCAGACGCGAAAGCCGTAGACGCAGACAAGAAAGCTGTAGACGCAGCAGCGAAAGCAGAAGCCGCACAAACCCAAGCTAATACAGCTTTAACAAGCGCAAATGGTAAAAACAAAAACTTCTATGGATCAGCAGAACCGACAGGGCAGAAAACTAATGATTTATGGTTTAAATACAATGCTAACGGAATATGTGTGGCTATATATCGCTGGAATGGTACGGCCTGGACGAATGAAGTAGATCAAGATAAAATTCAGCAATCTATAGATGCAGCCAAAAAAGAAGCTGCGGCAGCAAGCTCAGCCGCAGACAAGAAAGCAGCAGCTGCACAGGCTCAGGCCGACGCAGCTTTAACAAAAGCACAATCTGGCTTTGACGACGCCCAAACCGCTTTAGGAAATGCAGCTACAGCGGATTCTACAGCCAAGAAAGCTATAGACAACGCCGCAGCCGTTAAAGTTATCGCAGATGCTAATACAAAAAATGTGGCTACAGTAAAAGCTACAGCCGACGGCCTACAAACAGCCGTATTTAATAAAGATGGCACTAGCAAAATAACGCAAACAGCCAACGAATTAATGAGCAAAATCGAAGCGACAGACGGCAAAGTAAGCGAAGTAACCCAAACGGCCAGCAGCTTAGGAAGTCGCTTAACCTCAGCCGAAGGGAATATAAGCGCAGTAACGCAAACCGCTAACAGCTTAGGAAGTCGTTTAACCTCAGCCGAAGGAAAAGTAAGCACAGTAACCCAAACAGCCGACGGCCTACAAACAGCGGTATTTAATAAAGATGGTAGTAGCAAAATAACGCAGTTAGCGGATGTTATTGATTCGAAAATAAGCAAGGTTGATGCCGATGGAAAGTATGCAACACAATCTCAATTAACACAAACTTCTACTAGTTTACAAAGTACGATTACTCAGACTATTAATGATTTAGAAATTGGTGGAAGGAATATAGTCTTAAACTCGACTTGGAATAATGGTATTAGCGGATGGACAAATCCATGGGGTACGACATACAGTATTGTACCGCCAGAGGATGATAAACCAAATTCATCTATTTTAAAAATAGTACCTGCTTCAACGACATCTCAAAAAGCTAGTGATGCCTTTAGAATTGAGGTAGGTAGAAAATATACAATTAGTTTTGATGTAAAAATAGATACAGTAAAAAATAACACTGGAATATTATTTATTGTAAGGTCTTTTAACGCTAAAGATACAGGTACAGGTGCGGCAGATTCTGTATGGAGTCAAACATTTTTAAAATTTAATGATATTACGGTTGCAAATAAATGGATTGCTTTTACTTTTACTTTTACCCCAACAGCAGGTGAATGGCTAAGAGTTATACCATATAATGCAGACGGTGCAGGAGGAACACCATCTTATTTTAGAGAGATTATGGTTGTTGAGGGTGATAAATCAACTAAGGGTTGGACACCAGCACCAGAGGACATGGCAACACAATCACAAATATCTCAATTAGTAGACAATATTAATTTGAGAGTAAAAGAAAATGATGTCGTCAACCAAATCAATTTATCAAAAGAAGGTATATTGATAGACGGTAAGAAAGTTCATATCACAGGACAGACAACGATTGACGATGCTTCAATCAGTAGTGCAAAGATTGTTTCTTTGTTAGCGAGTAAAATAATAGCAGATTCCTTATCAGTTATTAGCGCAAATTTAGGCAATGTTACGGCTGGGAATATAACTGGTGTTAATATATCGGGTTCTACCTTGAAAATATCCAATAAACCTAAGTATGAGGACGGGACTACCTTTGTTCAGATGAAAAACGGGGAAATCTTTGTAACAGATATTAACCCCGATACCGTAAGTCGAGCGAATGCGAACGATGTTCACATTAATAATGGGGCTATATGGATGACCGGCAATAATGCTGCCGGGATTGGAATATATGAATTAGATCTTGCACCAAAATATATTCTTTTTTCCGAATTTAACGCGAACAACACACTCAAATATCAAACAAATATTAGGGCCGAATTCTTGGAAAGCCCCAAAGTGACCACTATTGATCTAACGGTAAATGGTAAGACGGCACTTAATGGTAATGTAGTTATTAATGGCCAATTGATCGTACCGGGTATTGGTAGTGATGTGAACATGAACAATTATAACCTCAAAAACGTAAATCACATGACTATTAATGATTACGGTGGTAATGAGGGTATTGAGTGGTTAGGTGGGAACAATTGGAAAATATTTGAGTCACCGGACGATACTTCTAATAATCCAGGTGCTTTCCAATTCTTCACAGGTTCTACAAGACGGGCAACTATAGGGGCCACGGGTAATATTTACGCTACTGGTACCCTATTCAGGATTCAAGGCACTGGTGGAAGTTATGAAGCTGAAGGGAAACTGTCTTTACTGAATAAAACAGGTTTATCCGAGTTTCATCTAAGTTCTGATGCTACAAGTCCATTCATTCAGTCAATGGACATATACAATCGTACTTATTCCTTTGCCTCTAATGTATACGTAACAAGTAATGGAGTACTTGGGCGGTCAACTTCAGCGAGAAAGTACAAGCTGGACATTGAAGATAGTAAAGTTGATCCTCATAGACTGCTAGAGATTAACCCTAGATCATGGTACGACAAATCGGCCACTGAAGCCTATGCAGATGCGTTGACGGCTGAACAAGCTGGGGAAATTGTTGATTGGGACGATGTAGATATTCCAGGCATAGAACGGGTGCACGGGCTAATTGCTGAAGAAGTTATCCAAGCTGGTCTTCCTGAATTTGCATCCTATGGTGAATTCGATAAAGACGGGAATCGTGAAGTAGAGGGGCTAATGTATGACCGCCTTTGGACTTTGCTTATTCCTATTGTTCGGGAACATAAGGAAGAAATCGCTTTACTGAATGCGACGATGAAGCAGCAGCAACAAACCATAGAGAATATGGCCGCTTTAATGGCAAAAATGGAACAAAGAATAACAGCATTAGAGAATTAAAGTTTTTTTCAACAGAATAAGGGTGAGGAAAATATATTCAATCCGTTTTCAATCACATTCGATATCAGCAACATATCCGAGTCTTCTCTTAATTAGGGAATGGCTTTTTATTATGCATAAATTGAAAATCAAGGAGGTCGTGTTTTGACAATTGAAATCGGGGTTTTAATTGCAACTGCCAGTTTTCTTATTGGTTTCTTTACATTTAACAGAAATAGGGACAAGGACGTCAAGAGTGATGCTACAGAATCGGCTATTATAAGAACAAAATTAGACAATATTGGTCAATCGGTTGATTCAATTAGAATTGATTTTAAAGCTAGTGATCAACGCTGGACTGCTTTGTCAGAAACCGTTATTCGTATTGATGAAAGCACAAAACAGGCACATAAACGTATTGATAAATTCGAAAACAAAGGAGAGATTTAAATTGGATAACGAAATCATGCAACAAGTATTAATCTTTACAACTCTTTTAGTACCAATAGTCACAGCGGTGGTCCAAGTCGTTAAAAGCACCGTCACTTTGCCAAACAATGTTCTCCCAATATTAAGCTTAGTTGTTGGACTGGGAATAGGTTCAGTTGCTTTTCCGTTCACAGATATGGATATTGTTTTAAGGTTATGGGCGGGCGCATTTGCAGGTCTTGGTGGTACTGGTCTTTATGAAGTGTTCAATAATCGTATAGGAACTACAAAATAAGCTACCCATCGGGTGGCTTTTTATTTTAATGCACTGTAAAAATAGGTTTATTGTATGTATTGTCCAAATATCGGGGCAAGATATTTGATATGGTTTTAAAGAGAAGTGAAGAAGGAGTGAAGTATGCTTTTTCATATTATGGTTGGTTTTATACTTCCTTGGGTCCTAGGGTTTTATTTGTTTAGAAATCAAACAATGCTTTTCATTATTTTTTATCCGATGGGTTCAGCTACGAGTTTTCTAATAAATGAAATTGGATCTACCTACTTTTGGAAAATGGATAAAGTCTTAGCTTTAATTTGGTATGATCTAGGTCTTTATCCTATAGCGTGCTGTTTATTTATTTGCAGCATTCTTTTAAAAAAAATGTCAACCCTAATTACTTTGTTAGTCTTTACATTAGGTACAAATTTTTTGGAACTTTTAACGGTGTTACTTGGTAAATTAGAATACCAGAATGGATGGAATATATATTGGTCTATAGTCAGTTATTTGCTGGCCTATTTAATCGTTTATGGTTATTACAAATTAGTAAGTAAGTTTGTTTCATTTAACACATGGATGTTTAAGTGATAAGAGGAAACAAAAGAACGCCTTAGATGAGGCGTTTTTTTATTACCCAAAAATCAAAAACATTCATTTTAAATTAAAAAAGGAGACGATGGAAAATGAATTTTACTAAACTTCATCAATTGGTTGATAAAAGGGGTAAATTAATATCCAAAGGAACTTATTCAAAACGCACAAAAGCAATTACCCACCGAGTTTGGCACCATTCCTTAACAAAGAAAGATTTGGGTGGTTCTGATGCTGCAAGCTTCGCGGGTTACCATGTAAACACGCTGGGGTGGCCGGGGATAGGGTATACATTTGTTATCGAGCCTAAGAATGTTATTAACACACCAAACGGTAAAAGAGCTCGGATTGTATATGCGAACGATATCGACCGCAGGACCTATCATGTGGGGAATAGCAATCAGTTCTCTCTAGGCATCTGCGTTGCTGGAGATTATCGATATGACACTATGGATGATGCCACACTTGCCAGTATTGCAGAACTTCACGCTGCACTTGTTAAAGATGGGATTGGGAATTATGATAAGGCCCATAATGAAATGCCAGGTTATAGTTGGAAAGCATGTTGTCAGTATAACTACAGGGATGCTTTTGATTGGAAAGGTTCAAAAACTCCAGCCAAACCAGCACCGGCTCCAAATGTTTATACAATCCAAGAAGGTGAAACTTTATGGAGCATTTCACATAAGGACGGTACCGGTGGCGTTCAAGTTGAAGATTTAATAAAAGCGAATCCTGGTATCGATCCAACTAAATTAAAAATAGGTCAGAAAATCAATTTTGGAAATGCTAAAGAGGTTATTGTACAACCGGATATAAAAGAGGATGACGAAACTTCGAACAGTGGAGATGAAACAATTAGATCCATTCAAAAAACTTTAAATAGCCGTTATAAAGCTGGTCTAATTGTGGATGGATTAAATGGCCCTAAAACCAAATCAGCACTTATCAAAGCACTACAAACAGAACTTAATAAACAATTTAATAAAAAACTTGTTGTGGATGGTAAATGGGGAGCTAAAACTAAGGCTGCCATCGTCACAGTTGAAAAAGGTGCAAAAGGCAATCTTACATGGATACTACAAGCTGCACTTTACACTGAAGGGTATAATCCTGGGTCACTTGATTCTATCTTCGGAAAAAGAACTGAATCAGCATTATCTAAATTCCAGAAAGCTAAAAAGATAACTGCAGATAAGAAGGCAGGTAAAGCTACTTTCACTAAATTGTTTGCAGCATAATAAATAGCCCTTACTTTGAGTAGGGGCTATTTTTTGTTGATGCACTGTTAAATGTGTTATTCAATTTCTTAATGAACAAAAGGGGGGGGAATATTGGTAATATATACTATGTTAAATATCTCAATTATTCTTGAAAGTACCCCTATAATTTGACATTATTTGTATGAGGAGTGATTAATAATGCCAAAATTGCATATTTCAAAAGAAGAATTAATCGAACTTTATATAAATCAAAAACAGAGTCTAAATACCATTAGTAAAAAGTTTAATTGCCATGTTAATACAATTAGAAAACGTTTAAATGAATATAATATTCCTATTCGTTCAAAAGGAGAGTCGTTAAGGACTAATTTTGAAAGTAAATTAGGGGGATCTCTCACGGTGGAGAAAATTATGGAGAAAATAAATGAAGGAATGTTTATTTATGAAGTAGCAGAGTTTTTTGGAGTAAATCGTAAATCCATTACAAAGAGACTTAAAGAGGCCGGTATCGAACTAGCTCAACTTGAAAGCCATCAGAAATTACTGGCCGAAAATAATATTAAACAAGGTAAGGAGAGGTGGGCAAATGACCCTACTCTTCAAAAAATGCATAAGAAAAAATTGGAGGAAATAAATAAAAAGAGATCAGAAAAAGCCCAATTAAGATATGAAATGGCTCATTTAAAAGATTACGGCGAATATAAAAAGGCTTGTGAGAGAATTGCTAACCGATTCCATGGAACAGAACGTCCCGAAGGTATGCAAATTGACCACAAATATAGTATTCACGATGGATATTTAAATGGGGTTCCAGCTCCGGTCCTGTCACATCATTTTAATCTTAGACTGATAACAGCTGAGGAAAATAATTCCAAGGGAACTGGTAGTGTTATTACCCTTGAAGAACTTTATAAAGGCACGGGCGAACCGTGGGATGGCAGGAAAGAAATAAAAGTCTTAACAAGAACTTGCAAGGGATGCGGAAAGTCTATCAAGTTTACAAATCAACATAAAAACACTAGATTTTGCAAGGAAACTTGCCGTAGTAAGTATAAATATAAAGAAGAAGTTGCTAAAAGCAAAACCATTAATAGAAAATGTGTGATTTGCGGAAAATCATTTCCAATAAAAGAGATATTTAAAACTGCTACATGCGGTCCTGAATGTCGAAATAAACACACTCACCCATGGTCGCGCCAAGCGCACGATTAATCCCAAAAATGAAAGAAGCAGCGGCCAAGAGCTGTTAAAAAATAATCGGAATAATCGGAGTAAGTGTCCCATTTAAGTAATCCTTAGAAGAAGCAGCCACAAAAGAAGCATTTGTGGAGAGTAGTTCCATAGGGCATAAAGGAAGACCACAATATGTGGTCTCTTTTATTTGTTCAAAAATCAATATTTATCTAGCCCAAGGAAGGAATTTCTTTCTGTCTTTTATAGGAACAAATGTTCGTGTATAATGTATGGAAGGAGGGATTTTTCTGATGGGGACAATTCGTGATAGAGGGCTCATTAAATGGCAAGCAGCATTGATTATGCCAGAACATAAAGCTTTAAATAAAAAAATAGGTGAGGTTGATTATTTCTTAAATAAAAAGCCTATCCTTGATGAATATCAGGTTGAGGAGTTTGAAAACAATATTCACTATGCGATGGAATATCATTTACCAATAAGCTTTACATTACATAATGAGGGAAATACAAAAGAATTGCATGGTTATTGTGTGTACATACATCCTGTCACCAAAGAGTTACGCATTCAGAATAAAGACAGTTCCTTTGAGTATATTCAGTTTGATGAGATTATTGATGTAGTCGTCGAGGATTAATATAAAAGCCCTCCTCTTAATTGAGAAGGGTCGCTTTTTATGATTGTAATCTATATATATATGCGTCTTCAATAAAGCTGTTATTTATTCTATTTCTTGAAAGTCTAAAACCGGTGAGAGCATCTGGCTCTGTAACAATTACTACTGCAAGTAATTTAATGAGAGGGTGATTAGGACTAACTACAGAAATGTTGTCTAATGTTATTCCAAATTCACCTTGAGTATTTTCAAGTATTCTTAGTGCTTTTTTAACTAGATTATACGCCCTTTTAGGGCTAGTGAATTCTGCTATCCTAGATGCAATAATTAATCTCCAATTTTCTTCATCAGGATTATATAGCCATAATGCCGAGTGAACATTGATTTCTTGCCTATCTAATTGCTTTATAAGAATTCTTCCATCGTTAAAGTCTTTTTCTACCAATGCTGTTTTATCCATTGGAGAACCCCCTCATATGGATCTGCTACTGCTTCAAAAATATCCTGGGCCTCTATATCGGTATGTTTTTTATACCGAGCCTGTTCAGACCAATCTTTAATAACAGCCCAGTTTACCTCAAGCTCATCGGGGACAGTAATTCCAACAACAGTTAATAATGTAGATAAATTGTGAGAATAAATTTTGTTTACAATATTTTTATCTGGATAGTCAAACTGTTTGGTCATTTTTGCAACACAGGCTTTAAGAGCACATTCTATTACATAGCCAGATAAATAATAAGAACCATCATAACATTCATTTTCAAGTAAAACCTTTGCGTCACGAAGTCTTATTTCTGCAAGTTCCTGGAATTCTCCCCTATTCATTTCATTCTCCTGTCATATTTTATTATGTGAAGTTTTTAAATATAATATAACACTCTTGAACTTTTCAAAAAGGAAAATCCCCCTAAATTATAGGCTTACCCTTCTTTACTAACTCCGTAATATTAATATCCTCGTTATAAATCACTTGATCTATACGAAAATCCTCACTAGCGGCGAAGCTAATTTTAATTTGTTGAATCCACTCAGATGCAGCAATAGCTGCTGTCCAATCTGGATCTTTTTTAAAATCTATATTAGGAACAGGGAAGCTGCCACTTTGTAAGAAATTCGTTCCTTTAGAATGTAAGTAAACTTTGATATTAATGTACATCACTTGGATTCCCTTTCACAATCATCCTTACCTGAGTTTACGCATTCTGAATAATTTTCAGTCCACTGTTTTTGTTCTCCACTACTCATTTTCGACCATTCATATTGATCAACAAAACCATCACTATTTAAATCATTTGATTTAGTTTGCTTTTGTTGAGATTCCTGGGGTTTTTGTTGTGCTTGTTGTTGTACTGCCAATTGGGCCTGTCGTTTTTTTTCAGCGATCCTCTCACGTTCTTTTCTTTCAGCCTCTTCTTTTGCTTTCTTTTCCGCAATGATTCGTTCTTCTTCTTTTATTTTCTGTGCTTTAATGATTTCCTTTTTTTTAATTTCTTCTTCTTCGTATTTAATTTCTGCAATTACCGTTTCCAGCTTATCGAGTCTATTGTCTTTTCCAATAGTGGTGACCTTTCCATGATTGCATCCACCTAATAAAGATATTGCTAGGACAATAGGGAATAGAATTTTTCTCAATTCTCATCCTCCTTATATAAATCATCGACCTTAACATCTAATAATTTAGTCAATCTGAAGGCTATTTCAATTTTAGGATAATTTATTACTCAGATAGAGACTTTAAGAGGTAAAATGCCTAACTATCCAGCTGCAAATTACTTTCTAGCTATAATTAAAAGGGGACCACTAATATTGTGGTCTCCTTTTGTGTTATATGGAACTAAAGCGCCGGTTAGTTCATTAAGAAAATTAAGAATTGCGTCCCTTAAGGTTTTAGTTAACTAATGAATTTATTCTTGGATCAGTTTTTCAAGTTAGCTGGCTTAAATATCATTTTACTTGGTTCAGTCGTACTACCATCAGGCAATTATACATCAATTTTAAAGCGTTCCCATTTGGATCATCAAAGTAAATCTGTCATATCATCACCTATTCACTTGGTTTACTAAACGAAAAAAGCTACTCTCGAATAGCTTTGCTGTTATTCACATAGTTGTATTATCCTTTCACTGAGTGTTTCTCTATCATCCTTATCACCAATTCCAAATATATTAATATATTCATTTAATTTTTCAGGGGACGTGCTTAACATTACATAAGCTAAATAAAATAAACTTATTCCTGCTTCAAAGTAAAGATCCTTTTCTCTAGGTTTAAGCCACTCATTTGCAAAGAGAATAATCTTCTCCTGATATTCATGTAATGAATTGATTACTTCTTCAATGGAATTTAAACCAAGGAATTTCAATCTCTTAACATTACTTTCTATTCCATCTTCATCAGATGAGTGAAGAGGGAATTGGGAAATTTTAGAGATTTCCAGGTCTACATGTTTTATAATACTATCCTTTTCATCTAATAATTGTCGTAATGTTACTTTATCAATTAACACATTAGCTGGAGTTGCTTTAATCACTTCTTTAATGCTTATATTATATTCTTCTAATGTTTTTCTTATCTTTACAAACTCTTCGTCTGCAATTTCTAAGAGACCAGCCAATCTTGAAAAATCTCGTCTAACTACATTTGGAATTGAAAGTTTGTTTTTATAACCCAAATCATGTTCAATTTCAGCCCATGCGTGTTGTAGTATCGACCGAATTTGAATTTCCACTTTTAAATCTTTAAATCTAATGTACTCCGAAAGTCCTACCCTCGTACTATTCAATTTAACGACATAATGTAATGACAAATAGCCAAATCTATCAGGGTCTAATTTAATTCTCTTATCAACTGAATTTTCTTCATCAACTTCAAATTCCGATTGAATAATACTAGCGATTTTATCAACATCTTCCGAAAAATAGGTAATAATTCTTAAACCTGAAACATCGGTTATATCACTTAAATTACTATATTTTCCATCGGATTTGTTTACCTTCAACTCCAAACTACTTTCCTGTTTCACCCTAGATTCAATCGAATGATATCTAAGGTCATTCTGCTTTAGTATATCAGTAATTAAACCATTTACCTTTTTACAAAATTCTTCGTGCAGTTCCTTGCTTGCCTTATATTCATCTAAAATTGGATTACGTACTGTTACTTCCATGTTCATCTCTCCTTGAGTCAGTATGTGTCTAACATAATAATACAATAATATCCAATTGATAAATACATATTTGTACATATAACAAGAACATTAAATTAAAATAGAATAAAACAGCCCCGGTAGTTCAACAAGAGAAAAGTGAATTGTAAGATTCATGTCAGGAAAAACCTTTTCTGCGATTAATTAAGAGTGTCCATAAAATCAGAATCAAAGTATAGATTAGTCATAAGCTTGTTGACGATTCCATTGAAATAAGCAAATGGTCCTTTATACATGTTAACTCCACTTTTAACCTTCATAGCAAATTCCTTAAATGCTTTGGTGCCGATCGCTATTTCTTGTTCCCTAGTGAATGCTCTTTTGTTAGCAGAATAATCAACCACTCGATTACATTGCTTAACAACTTTCCAAAACTCTTGAATTGTAATAGCTTCATGATAAAAAGAACTTGCTAGGTTAGCAAAGTTATCTGGAACCCATGCAGCTACAAAATTAGCTTTAGGTAAGTTATCAACAGATTTATCCAGATGAGAAAGAGAAGGGGCGTTGTTACGTTCTTTAAATGTTTTAATATTTTGTTTTAATGAACTAGTAGTTGTTTTAATGGTAGGACATTTAGTAAGACTTTTAGTAGGTTGCTTGTCGGACAATTCATCTTTCACAGGTTGAATAATAATTGCGTTAGCTGTTTGCATCATATCCTTTTTTCTCTTCATAGGTACTTGTTTAATCATGCCTAGATCCACTAGTTTCTTCATTAGACGTTGAATTGTTTTATAAGAAACTTCAAGCTTATCTGCAATCGTATTTTTGCACATGTAGCTTACACCAAATTGCTTACAGCTGTGGCGTTTAAGAACTTCCAGCAATGCAATAAGTCTAGCTTGGACATCTGCACGCTTAATAGACACACGAATGATGTCTCTATACACACGTACTGCTTTATTCATTTCTTCTCTTTCTGTGAATGATGATAGGTTGTCATATGATTCATCGTTTGCTATTACATCGATACGTTTCTTCATTAATATGCTGTCTCCTCTTTGGAAAAAAAAAGCAACAGATTGCCAAATGTAAGCAAACTGTTGCTTTTAACTCTATGCATGATATAAAATACATGCATAGAGTACAGCAAATGTTTGCCTATCGTGAGTAGGCGGACGGTATAAGAGTGTTGGTAGCACTACTTATACACGCTGTGCTCTTTTGTTTTTTCTTATTATAAAAATTGAACGATATGTAATAAATACTGCCCGATAATCACCCGATAAATGCCCGATTAATCTTGAGCTGATTTGAGTTATTATGAATGGTCAAGTCACAAGAAACCTTATAGATAGGCGTTTTCTTGAAAGTCTGAGTCACATTTAAAGGTCAGTATATGTTCCGCACACAAGTTCACCCATGGGAACGCGAACAATATATGTCTACTTATTAATAGCTTAAAAGCCTTGGCATTACTGAGTTTCTCAGTTGCCAAGGCTTTTTTTATTTTAGTGATATTTCTATGAGTTGGATGATTGACCACATTTCATATTATGTTGAGCATAATCCATGTATTTTGAATAACCAACCACACCTTTTTCTTCGAGTTCTTTTGAAACGTGAGCATAAACATCTGCTGTTGTTTGAATTGATTTATGTCCCAGTCGTTCTTGTACATCTTTTAAACTTGCTCCAGATTCAAGAAGTAAAACAGCGTGAGTATGTCGTAAACCGTGAATGGTTATATGTTTTGTAATTCCTGCTTTTCTACATATGCGAATAAAAGCCCTCTGTAAGGTGGATTTTGAATAGGGGAGGCCATTTCCTCGTTCGAAAACAAGAATAGTTTCTCTATGATGCCTTTCTGCCAATTTCAGTTTTATTTCCTTTTGCTTAATAACATGACGCGTTAATAGAGCAGTAAGGCTTTCGTCGATTAAAATTTTTCTATAAGATGTTTCGGTTTTAGGTGGTCCGAACATTTTATCAATATCCAAAACATCATAATTTAAAGTTTTGTAGATTTTAATTTTATTATCAGTGAAATCTAAATCTAATACCTGGAGAGCTAAAGCTTCACCTTTACTTAAACCAGTATCGATTAGTGTTTTAAATAAAATAAAATAGTTCCAATTATCTTAATTATGTCTCCTAAAATGAAAGTGGGTGTTGAAATTTGAAAAAAAGAACCACTTATAAAGAAGTGATTCAGAAAAAGCAATGTGTAGTTTGTTCAGATAACGAAGCTGAATTACAAATTAATTAAGAACAGTGGGTATGTAAATCTTGTGCTCAGTACATGAATGATTTAGGAAATGAAGTTAATTAAATTTTATTCCAGATATAAACAAATTGACTTGCTTCGGATTCTAAAGCAATTAACATGTCTTCATTATAATCATTCTTTATATAAAATTTGTTCTTATGCAAATTTAAAACAGAATGATTAACCTCGAAATTGAACGTTTTATCATAGCTTGAAGTATTTAGCAGTATCAGTGATGAGTTAATGTTTCTCTTATCAACCTTATCATTTTTTCCTTTGAAATAAAGTTTAATGAGGTGTGGAACACCGTTAATTAAAAGACCTAATTCAGAAGAAGAGCGAACTGAAAGTTTATCGCCAATCCAGACAGACTTTCCAGGATCAAACCATATCGTTTCTTTCTTATTTAGGAATTTTAAATATTGTCTGATTGCATATATATAGTTCGGTTGTTTTTTTATATCAATCCTTGGAATTAGGTTCTCAAAACAATTTTTGTTTAAATCATTTTTATGATACGAAACAATCTGATCTCTAAGTTGCTTCCAATAATCGAAGGCTGGATGATACTCTTTTTGATATTTGATTTTTCTTACCATGTTGGTTTTTGCTGAAACTCCTTTCAGAGTAAATTCAGTAAACTGCGAAAGACCAATATTAATTTTTTGAGTAGTATTCATATAGTCACTTCCATCATTAAAAGATTCGACAAACATTTGGAGAAATCTCACAAATAAAAACTAATAAATTATGTGACATATTGCATAAATATGATGGGAATAGGGAAATAATGAATGCTTAAAAATAAAGTCAAGAAAGTTAAGTTCTTAGAGTTTAGAGGTTTGTATAGTTCATAAACGTCTGGCCGGAAAAACTGGAGGACATTCATTAAAGATAGGAAACTAGAATTCCTGTTTTCAATGGATGTCCTTTTTTATTTAGAAAAAGAGAGAAGGAATTGAAATGGAAAAAGAAAAAAAGAAAGAAAAATCAAGTACCTAATCAAATGGAAAGTGGATCGGTATCGGACGGACAAACGCACGGGCGCCATCAGTCCGGTAAAGCCAAGTCGTTATGTACAATATGCTTATGATGAACTAGAACGTCAAATTCCTAAAGAATAGAAAGAGGTGCCAGGACACATGAAAAGAAGAAGTGATATGCCGGCTGTTGATGAAAAAAAGACCAAAAGAGAAGTGTAGAAGGCGATTTCAGAATATCGAGATTTCTTAATCACACTTCCTATTTTTTAAATGCCAAAAGTGACACCCTCTTATTCATTGGTGCCTCCTTCTAACACCAACGCGTTTCATTCCAGCACGGAAGATGCAGCACTAGAACGGATTGAATTTGAGCAAAACCGATCGGATTGTTTAACTAAAATGCACGATGCGGTGAATAGTTTGAAAGATATCGAGAAATTGATCATGGTGAAAAAGTATCTTCTCCATGATCAACACGGTTACGACCTGTTAATTTGGACTGAATTAGGGCTAGGAAATACCAAGTATTATGCCATTAAAGGAGAGGCCGTGTTGCGCCTGGCCTTCGCCTTGAAAATCGAAGTCTATAAAAAAGGGGGTGTTTCGAATGAACGTGGTCCAACCCATTCGTGACAAGGCCCTGCTGCAGGATATGAAAGACTTCCTGAAACAGAATAATGAACGAAATTACATTATGTTTTTGCTCGGAATCCATACAGGCCTACGTATCTCGGATATTCTTCGATTACGGGTAAGGGATGTGCAAGGATGGGACATTGTCCTGAAGGAAAAGAAGACGGATAAACATAAAGAAGTGAAGATGTCGAATGAATTGAAAAGGGCCATCCGCAGTTATGTGAAAGACAAACCCTCGAATGAGTATTTGATTAAAAGTCGAAACGGAAAAAACAAACCGATTACAAGGGGAATGGCCTATGTGATTTTGAGTCAGTTGGCGGAGGAATTTAGACTGGAACGAATCGGGACCCATTCTCTTCGAAAGACGTACGGGTATAATCATTACAAGAAATTCAACGATGTCGTAGCCCTTCAACAGATCCTGAATCACAAGGATCAACGAGAAACCTTAATTTACATAGGGATTAAACAAGATGAACTCAATAAAATGCAGGGGAAAATCGATTGGTGATTTCCTCTTTTTTGTGTGTTCTTTTTCTTTTTGTCCTATTAAATTCACTTCAACCTGGCGGTTGTTCAATTCATTTTTAGGAAAGGGGATATTCCTTGGGACTGTAAGAAAAGGTGGTTGCCTGTGAAGTATACACAATCTGGATTGTAACGAATTCAAAGGGGGTATTTTCAGCCCATTTTGCATCGGAAAGGGCAAAAGGAAAGGCGAACGATTCGCGAACGATTTCCGAACGATAAACGGACACTTATTCATTTTGACTGTGATAAAGTAATAGTATGGAAGTTTTGAAGATGCTTCTAAATGAGGCGTGATGGTTTTTAGTTGTTGCGACTTATCCCCTTTTTTACCTCATTTTAGGTATAAAGAAGGGGATTATCTCCTTTTGTCGAATTAGATGGCAAGGGTGGTGATAATATGCCGACATTTGAATATAAAGTCTTAACGTATAATAATCGTGATACTTATAATACTGATAGATTACTAGAGTCTAAATTAGTAAAACTTGGTGAACAAGGTTGGGAGTTAGTTTCAGCTTTACCTGTTGTTAATGGATCGGGTTCTGAAGGCGAAATTTCAGTTTACACGGATGACATTAAATTTATATTTAAAAAAGAAAATTAATTTTATGTAAGCATCCTTTCGAGGGTGCTTTTTATTTTGAAGAAAGAAGGAATTATCGACTAAAATAGGGAATATTTTACTATCTGACATTTGTTTTAAAGATTGAAGTTTACAAATGAATGCACCCATTATGGGTGTTTTTCTTTGAAACAAGTAATTATAACACGCAAATATGGAAAAGATAGGAGTTGATAAAGATGTTATCCGATAGGGATATACATTCTTACCTTAGTAAAGAAATTGTTATTCATCCATATTCTGAAAGTAATCTGACGCCACTTGGTTATAATCTCAGTCCCAGTGATTTTGTGTTCTCTTTACAGGAGAAAGATTTAATTCTAGAAAAAGACGGCTATTATCACATTAAACCACATGATACAGTATTAGTACTAACTAAAGAATCAGTGTGGATTTCAAAAAAAATTGCGGGTACTTTTCATTCAAAGGTAGGAGTGGTTTCTAATGGATTCGGACATATTTCAACAACTTTAGATCCTAATTGGAATGGACCACTTTTGATTTCTATTAACAACCCTACAAAAATGGAGTTGAAATTACCGGTTGATAAGACATTTATCACCTTAATATTTTACAAATTGCGTACACCATCATCTAAAGATCATGATAATGTTTCTAGCAGAAAAGATATTTTAAAATCAATATCAGATAAAATTCTAGAAAAAGATTTATCTGATAGCCAAAGAAACTTTATAGCTAAGACTAATACCATTTTTAACGATCAAAATATTTCTCAAGAGTTTTCAGAAAAGGTACGAAGTATTTCAACGGAATCTAAAAAACCAATTATAAATGCTATAAAACGGAGCAGAGTGAAGTTTGGATTGAATGTAATAAAATATTATGGATTAAGTGCTCTTTGTATTATTCTTATCTTAGTAACTACTCTCAGGATAATTATTCATTTCAAACCCATAAAGATGTTAGAGTTTTTATTGGTACTTGATCAAGCTACAGTTGTTGCACTTATAACAATAGTAATCGGATTACTGTATATTACAAAGCCCATCAAGGAGGAAATAAAATAATGCAATATCAACTAAAGATCAGTTTATTAAATGGTGAAGCTAAACTTCCTTATCAAGCTCATCCAGGTGACGCAGGAATGGATTTATTTTCAGTTGAAGAAAAAATTATTAAACCATCGGATTCAGCACTAATAAAAACCGGTATAAAAATTGAGCTTCCACCGGGGACAGAAGCACAAATTAGACCAAGGAGTGGTTTAGCTTTGAAACACTCCATCACTGTTTTAAATAGCCCAGGTACTATCGATGAAGGTTATAGAGGTGAAATTGGTGTAATTTTAATTAATCATGGTAAAGAAAATTTTAAAGTAGAGAAACAAATGAGAATTGCACAAATGGTGATTTCCCCAGTAATTAGTGTAGACATTTCGGAAACTGTTGAATTATCCGAAACTGCGAGATCTGAAGGTGGTTTTGGTTCCAGTGGAACAAAATAAATAGTAAATAATCTGGCAGACAAACGGCAAACTTTTGACAGAAAGTCGGCAGGGCATTAGGAATTATATGTGTTAAATTTATATTATCAAGAAAATAAACAAAGCCAATATTGGTGATAGGGCGGCATTCCTTGCAGATGCCGTTTTTTTCTGTCTTTATTTGACGAACGATAAAGATTGTACACTAACTTTCTTAGCCTGATAATTAGAGGGCGAATGGAGGTGGAGTGAAACAATGTATATGGACTAGAACAGCTACCCTGTCACTATGCCTTATTGCTGTTAATAGTAGCTTCGCTGGTATTGGACGAACATTGTGAATTGTCAATTTTTGGACTTTTTTGTAATTTTTTGTTTACATATAATTACTATAATGGTATTATTTATTCAGTAAAATATAGTATTTAAGGAGAGGACACAAGATGAAAAGGAAATTAATGAAGGTTTTTTCCGTAATTATGGCAACATCTATCGCCATAATTGGTTTTGGATTAATGCCAGTACAAAAAGCGGAAGCAGCAACCGCATGTGATACTACATCGGGGAGTTATGCTATTTGTGGTTCCGATGATGGATCTAATGTAAATGCAAGTATAACAATTACTAGTCATACATATTCTATATCGTATTGGACAATGTATCTTCAACGTTATGAAAATAGTAAATGGAACACAATAGGAACAAGAACAGGTTATATTGAATGGGGTGATAATTCATATAGAACATTTACAGATGTATCGAAAAAGAATGCGAAAACAAGAATTTATGTAAAGTTTTATTCAGATGCAGCTCATACAAAAAGTGAGGGTGCCCATGCAACACAGTCGTGGATTAGATAAGAGACATTTCATTAACAGAAGAAAGGATTGTATAAAACTCCACTTTTTTATACAAATTACAGGCTTTTTTCAAAGCCAAAAATGTTGATACATCAACCATGTATAAAACTATTTAGAACAATATATAGGACACAAAGTGATTTTTAATTTACATGAATCCGCTAAGGAAAATAAGTCAATGAAAGCTTTCTATAGTACACATGCAGATAATCATTATGTAAGAAACACTTTGATAACAGTAGATCAATTGGGCATGTGGGTAGAAGGATTTCAAGAGACTACAGTTTATTTCGATAACGATTTGAAAGCAGTAGATCCACCAAAAACAGAATGGATTACATACCATGTATTAATTAGATGGGAATTCATTCAAGATGTGTTTGTAGTAGAGAATCCAAGTTTAAATGAAAATTGGTTTAGATAAATAAAGTTTTAGTGAGCATCCATTAATTTGGGTGCTTTTTGTTTTGCAGGAAATTATCTCCTTTTGTCGAATTATTGGGTGAAAGGAGCGTTAAAAAGTGGATATCATATCATCATTATTAAAAAATAAGTACGTGGTCTATTTTCTTATATTCATAATATTATTTCCAATTATAATGAATGTTTTAATATTTAGTTGGGGAACAACCATAACTCATGGAGACTTAGATACATGGATAGGTTTTTTTGCAACATATTATGGCGCAATTATAGGTGGAATAATTGCAGGAGCATTGACTTTGATAGGAGTAAAGATGACTATTAATTCAACTATGGAAGGTGTAAAAAGAACTATTAATCAACAAAAAAATCTTCAAAAACACGAAATTATGATTCAGACTGAAAAAGAAAGATTAACCAAATTTTATGGACCTATGAGTATGCTTAGGAGTCAATTTGATTTTAGACATAATGCCCATAATTTTTCTGATTTAGATTTTGATGAACAGAAGCTTTTTTTGCAGGAATTGAGCGACAATTTACTTTATACTGATTCGGAAATATATATCAAGGCCATAGAAATGAGATGGGCATTTAAAGATGGGGATTACTCTTATCTAAATGAGGCTTATAAAGAGATTACAGAAATAATCACAGATGAATTGCATTCTATACGAAAATTATTACGGTTACCAACAATAGAAATTTAAAATCAGTGCACTCATTCGTTGAGTGCTTTTTATATGGTTAATCATACGAAGGTATGTCCGTACTCCAATTAGAGTACTCTAAAATTTTTTCCTTCATTAGAGCGAAATTCCTAAAGAAAATCTTTAAAGAAAATATATAAAGAAAACCCTCTGAAGGGATTCTTTTAAGTTTATATCATCGAGAATAAAGGAATGGGCGGCACTCAAATGGTGTCGTCTTTTTACGGATAAAGAAGGGAAATAAATCTTTGTGTCGAATGTAGTAGGCAGAAAGGGGTGTTTTGAAATGAAATTTAATATTGTAGTAGTTCCACCAGATGGGGGAGAAGCAAATTTCTCAGCTCCTATAAAGGGTAACAGAATCCCTCAAAAAGGTGAGTATATTCAATTGACAGAAGAAGATGGCACTTCATATTTTTTAGTTAGAAATATTATATCTTGTTTTGAAGAGGATGATTCGTCAGTGAAAGACTTTAGTGAAACTGGAATTCATGTTGAAGTTGAGCCTCTTGATTATGAGATGCAATCACCTTCACAACAAAGGATGATAGAAAGATATAAAACCGAAGGATATACTGTTAAACAATATATTCCGTCAGGATATTAAGGGGGCGAACAATGAAAGATCCAGGAGTGGTCAGTAGTGAACATTTAGATCCAGGTACAGTTGGAAACTGAATAAGAATTTGGAGGCACTCATTTATGTGCTTTTTATTTGCGGGAAATTAACTTTTTTTTTTGAATGTATAAGCAAAAAGGAGGGGAAGAATGAAATAAAAGAACTAAACTAGCTGTCTTCTATCAATTTTATAATTTAGAAAAAGCACTAACCTTTGAGGTCAGTACTTTTTTGCGTTTGTGATGGCTATTCATTTAATGTTATCTATACCAGTATCCTGAATAAACAGTACCATTTACTATTGGACTTGAATGAGACGAATCAAAATAATAAGTTACCTTTATTCTAGTTTTAGCATTTTTTTTCGATACATTTGTAAATGTTCTACTTGAAGGGCTTCCCCAGTCTATGTATCCATTCCGAGTTCCAATTGTTTGATAGCTTCCATTTACATTTCTTTGCAAATCCATTTTCCAATAAGTCTTACCATAAGTCTGAAATCCAGATCCGTATATTTCTCCAATAACATTGTCACCTGAATCTTTCCCACATACTTTAAAAGTTCTATTAAGTTCTGTACCTGAAGAAGTATCATTACAACCTGATGCTGCTGATGCGCTTGATGTAAATGTAAATAGTCCAGTAATCCCTATTACTGAGATCAACATGACAATATACATTTTTTTGATGATTTTTTTCATTTTTTAACACCCCTTGAATAATTTTCTAATACCAGAACCATAGTATCATAAGTTAGAAAATATTACATATAATCGCTTAAAAATAGGTATTTTTTCCTATTTTTTATGAGGATAGAATATACTAAAGAAAATCTTAATGAAGCATGTAAAGGCATTAGAAGAAGCAGGGTTCAAAGTTTTATATATACAAAACCCTCATGCAATCTATGCAAAACTTGCTCCTAGAATTGAAATGCTCTTTGCCCAAAAACGTATTATTTTTGGTGATAATCCATTGATGAGGTGGAACACAAATAACATTGTTGTAAAAGTTAAAAATGATGGAAATAAAGACTTTGTCAAAAAAGATGAAGTTAGGAGAAAGACAGATGGATTTTCAGCTTTTGTCTACGCTCTGTGGCAAGCTGATCAAATACTAGTCGATGATGTGGACTTTTTCTTAGATGATATAGAATTTTAATAGGCTCTGTAAAAGGATGTTGTTGATTATCTTGTTGAACTATCGGGGCAGGATAGCTCTATAAGAAATTGAACCAATATGTAATAATTGTTAAAAGTAAATTAGAGAGAATAGGAGAACAGCTAACAGGTGCATTGAGGGAGATTATGAAATGAGTTAATGTGATTAAAGCCTTGTCGCTGTTGGTCCTATGGTTGTTTTTTTAAATCTCCTTATCTTTATTGATTCTTTCTTTATCTCTATTGAAAAATTATCTCCATTGAATAAATTACTATTTTCACGCAATTAAGCAGAATTATTAATTTTAATAAAGAGTTTATTTTCTTTAATTCCCAAATTTACCCTTCACTCCTTTGTTTTGTGTTAACATATATTGGGAATTACAAAAAAGGGGATGGGTTTATTGAAATTAGTAATGAAAAGTTTCGTTTTTGCATTGTTTTTCTTGTTAATCGTTCCACAAGTTAGTCTAGGTTATAGTGAAGAGGATGTCGAAGAAGATTTAGAATTAGGAGAAAGCATCATGGTTGAAGGTGAATTATCAGGACCTGGATATGGAACTAAAGCAGTAGATAGAGTAGTCAAAACTCTAGAAGGACCAACCAAAGTAAAAAAACGCGTTAGGTATTTAACAGGTTCATGGGTGAAGGCAAGCTCATACCAATGGTCCAAGAGTAATTCTGCAACCTCAACTGTGTCATCTGATGCAGGTGCAAGTGCAGGTGGTATTTCGAGTTCTTTAGGAGTTTCAAATTCAGTAACCACTACATATTCTGTTGCCATAACTATTCCCGCAGACAAAAAAAAGTTCAGTAAACTAGCTTTCTATAGCGATTTTAATAAGAGGTATGTTCGAGTATTGCTGTATAATTTTAATGGGATATTGTATTCTGACAAAAAAACTAATCATTATGCTCCACGTAAAGACACTTATTTACAGGTCGTATATCAATAATTTTTGAGAGAAGAGTGTTTATGGTAAAAAATAAGAAAATTATTATTGGATTGATAATATCTGTATGTGTGATTTCGGCTTTTTTTATACTAACGAAAACCGACCATAAATATGGAAAAAAAGTAATCAAACTGATGAAGTAAAACTTAAGTTTGCGAATAACTTAATAAGTTACATTATTGAAGATAAAGAAGGTATGTCATTCAACATTTTTGGTGTTCAAAATATTAAAGACAAGGATTCTTCTCTCGTGGACGTAGTATCATCTATTGAATTAAATAATCCTAATATAAGGATTGTCGATTACCAAGTAGATACTGGAATTGTTCATAAAAACTATAAATTAGTTAATATTCTTGTTACTTTAAAACCATTAACAAATAATGTTGAAACGGCTGACCAACTTTTAATTCAGTTTAATAACGAGAATACAGAAACTTATGATATTGGAAGTATAACAGTACAAAATGATATGTCTTATCAAAATAAACACTTTGAACCATCAGGTCAATATACTGTTGCATATCCGTATTTAGGTTTAGATATTAATCTTAGAAACAAGACAGACCAGACTATTTCTCCATCTAAAATTTCTGATCTTACGAAAAATCTATCCTATCAATTTGATAGACCTTTCGAATTTCAACCACATGATAAAAAACACATTAAAATTAATACCTTTTATAAAGGTAAAAAGGAATTTGATTTTATGACTGTTTCACCTATTCTTTCATATACTTTTGATAACGAAAGTTATCTTTATAATATGCCAGGAGTTGTTTATGGTATTCTTGATTCTGACACTGATAAGATAGAAAAAATGATTAAGTAACGGTAGAAAATATGTTCGGTGAATACAGACTAGTCGACTATTAAACCATCAATCTAAAACAAAAAGATTAGCCTTCGCGCTAATCTTTTTGTTTTAGAAAATCTCCTGTAGTTATAAAATAAAGTCGTACCGTTTATAAAAAGGTTGCACCGTTTTGTATAAAGTTTAATCGTTTATAAAATGATAAACCAAAATCAAGTATTGATTTTGGTTTTCCTTCATGAACTAACGGGTGCGTTAGTTCCATAGGATCCAATAAAGTAGACCACAATAATATAAGTGGTCTCTTTTATTTGTTCAAAAATCAACATTAATGATTAACAAAGCCTTTTTAAAAAAGGAGGTGAGATATTGGGAATATTAGATCTGATGAAAAGTAGAAATAAAGAACTTGAATTCATGTTTGATTTTGATTTAATCCAAGATACTTCCAAGAAAATTCACATGAAGCAATTGGCTATCCAAACCTGTATCAATATGATTGGCCGTACCATTAGCCAATCGGAATTTTATGTGAAGAAGGATAAAAAGATTGTGAAGGACGAAATGTATTATCGGTTAAATGTCAGACCGAACCCGAACATGTCAGCCAGTCAATTTTGGCAAACTGTTGTTCACAAGCTGATCTATGACAATGAGTGTTTGATCATCCAGTCGGATACCGAGGATTTATTGATTGCGGACTCTTTCACACGAGTTGAATATGCCTTGGTCAATGATTCATTTAAAGATGTAACCATTAAGGACTTTACGTTTTCTCGAACATTTCAAATGAACGATGTTATTTATTTGGAATATAGCAACAAAAAGCTATCGACTTTGTTTGATGGCTTATATTCCGATTATGGAGAACTATTTGGTAGGATCATAGAATTTCAGAATCGCAAGAATCAAATTCGCGGTTTGGTAGATATAGAGGCTGTCAGTGATAAATCAGAAAAGACACAGGAAAAACTACAGAATTATATCAACAAAATTTATACTGCTTTCACAGACAAATCTGTAGCTATTGTTCCACAACAAAAAGGCTTTAAATTAGAGGAATTGAAAAACGCTACTCAGCTTCAAAGTGTGGATGAAGTCGCCAAAGTAATTGATGGTTTTTTAGATCAGGTTGCAAAAGCCTTAGGAATTCCGGTTTCCTTACTTCACGGTGATATGGCTGATGTAGAAAAGCCTACTCGCAATTACATGACTTTTTGCATTGATCCTTTCTTGAAAAAAATCAAAGATGAATTGAATGCCAAGATGATCGATAAAAAGGAATACTTGGCAGGGAAGAAGATGGAAACTAAACGGGTTTCTTACAGTAATATTTTTGATGTTGCCACTGCTGTCGATAAGTTAAGATCATCCGGTACTGTAAACGGGAATGAACTGCGTGAGGAACTTGGTTTGGAAAGGGTGGACGACCTTATGATGGATAAATACTTTATCACCAAAAACTATCAAGAAAGTTCAGAAGCACTTAAAGGAGGTGAGAAAAATGAAGCATAAAATCAAAGGTGATATTATCAATTGGAATTCGAGTATTTGGGATTTTAACTATCAAATGAAGTCTATAAAAGAAGATGAGGATATTGATTTATCTGTTAATTCTTATGGAGGCGATGCCTTTTTAGGAATTGACATTTGTAATACTCTTAAAGATCATAAAGGACTTGTTACTGTGACGATAACAGGCATGGCGGCAAGTGCTGCATCCGTTATTTGTATGGGTGCTGATAAAATACAAGCGCATGCAAATACCATGCTGATGGTCCACAATGCTCAAACATTTGTAGCTGGAGACGCTAAAAAACTTCGAAAGGCTGCTGATGATGTTGAAAAGGTAAGCCAAGCTGTACTGAAATCATATACAAATCGGGTAGATGAGGATACTATGAAAAAATTACTCGATGATGAAACATATCTTACTGCTGAAGAAGCATTAAAATATGGGCTAATTGATGAAATCATCGATGCTGAACCAGAAGAAGTCGAATCTGAAATCTTTGAGAACAAAGCAAAAGCATTTAACAATAAAATTACGGCTGCTGTTGCACCAAAGCAACCTATCTCTGCATCAGCATCAGGCATCGACGAAAACACATTAAAACAAATGTTAGCTGAATTTAAAAATGAAATCAAAAATGAACTTAAAAAAGAGCCTGATCAAGACCCTGTTGAACCAAAACAGAACTTGAGCACGCTCTTTTTACATTTATAGGAGGTATGGAAAATGACAATTAAATTTAATAATTTTGCAGAGAAAAAACAAGCATTTGCTAAAGCAACACAGGAAGGTAGTGCTGAAGATCAGTCTGCTGCGTTAAATAATATGCTGGAAGCGTTGGCTCAGGACGTACAGGGCGATATTATGAATCAAGTTAATACATCAATGCTTGACCGTTCCATCATGCAAGCCAGGGGCGCTAATGTTCTTACGAGTGAAGAGACAAAGTTTTTCAATGTCGTGATTGAAGAGGGTGGGTTTAAAGATACAGAAACACTGCCTAAAACAACACAAGAACGGATTTTTGATGATCTAGTTGAAGGGCATCCTTTACTGCAGCAACTAGGTATTCAAAATCTTGGTGCGGTTACAGAATTCATTTATGGAGATCCGGAAGGTGCTGCAGTATGGGGCCCATTATTCGGAGACATCCAAGGGCAACTAAATGCAACATTTAGAAAAGAGTCTATCAGCCAACTTAAGTTAACAGCTTTTATTCCTCTATCAAACGACATGCTAAAACTTGGACCTGTATGGGTGGAGCGCTATGTTCGGACTATGATTTCGGAAGCAATGTCCGTTGGTCTTGAGCGTGGATATGTTGCAGGGACAGGGAAAGACATGCCGATTGGATTGTTAAAAGATTTGAAGGGATCTGTTGTGGACGGAAAATATCCTGACAAGGCATCTGCCGGTATCCTTACATTTGAACCAGGTAGGGCGACAATCAATGAATTAAAAGGTGTTGTCGAAAAATTATCTATTCGTCCAGTTGGGAAAGATGAAGAAGAAAAGGTCCGCAATGTGGCTGGAAAAGTTGTAATGATTGTCAATCCCTTTGATAACTTTAGCATCCAAGCTAATGCGACCGTCCAAAATGCTGCAGGTATATACGTGACAAGCTTGCCATTTAATCCAAACATTACTGAATCCATGTTTGTGCCAAAAGGCAAAGTTGTATTCTTTATTCGTGGTGAGTATATTGCAGCTGTCGGTGGAGCGATGGAAGTGAAGAAATTTGACCAAACACTTGCCATGGAAGATGCGACACTTTATATCGCGAAACAATATGCGACGGGTAAACCAAAAGACAATTACGCAGTACAAGTTTATGACTTAGACCTAGACTTGGAAGGCGGTCTAGAGGGGTGATTTAATTGGTCAAGGATGAACTATTAAAAGAATTTAAAGAGCGTATGCATATATCACATTCAAGCGAGGACGACAATTTAAAACGATTGTTGTCCTTTTCTATTGTGGATTTGCTAGACAAATGTGGACAATTCGATGTAGAAAGAGACGAGAGGGCAAAGGAGCTAGTCTTTGAACGTACTCGTTATGCCTATAATGATGCCCTTGAATACTTCAACGATAACTTTCTTAGTCAGCTTAATAGTTTAGGATTATCGATCGCATTAAAAGAGGGTGAACCAGATGCAGCCGTTTAAATATAAACCGCCAAGAGTGAAGACGGGGGATTTACGTACTTTTATAACTTTTTATGAGTATGCACCCAATAATGGTCCCGAACCTGGGGAATCTGAAAAAAAGATTCTTTATGAAGGGTGGTCAAAAGTTGTTAACGTTTGGCTAAAGGATTTGGAGATTGCTAAGTCTAATGGAACTTTATCAGATATAACCATCACCATTAGAGACCCACATGCTGACTATATTCCGACTAATAAGCATTATCTTTCCATCGATGCTCCTGAATACCTAGACAAACGCTATAACATCAAGCATGCTCAACCCGATTTGCAAAATAAGGAGTTTATCACAATCGTAGCGAGGCTAACCGAATGAGTGTAAAGGTCAAAGGTGAAAAAGCACTGGTTGTAGAACTTGAAAGACGTATTGGAAAAATGAAGGCGCATCAATTAAGTGATAAAGCCTTAAAACGTGGTGCCCAAGTATTTATAAAGGAACTAAAAAGTCAATTTGCATCCTTTAAAGATACTGGGGCATCCATTGAAGAAATGAAAATATCAGAGCCGATGTGGGTAGCTGGTGTTAGGACTGTTAAAGTTTATTGGCGTGGTCCGAAAGAACGTTTTCGAATCATTCATTTAAATGAGTTTGGCACTGTGCAAAACCCAAACCCAAAAGGGAAGGGTTCAATTGCAAGAGCAATGAGAAATGTTGAAAGGGCTTATCGAGAGGCTATTAAACAAGCAATAAGGGAGGGGATATAATGGATGTTCTAGGGATGATATATAATACGTTGATTGCAGACCCATACATCAAGGAAAAGGCTTCTGGGAGAATCAAATATTATGAGTTTTCCGGAACTGGAGATGTTACTGCACCATATATCATCATATATCCATTAGATGTCCCACTTCCTAAAGATTTCGCTGATGATACATGGCTGACATATGATTGCCTATTTCAAATAGAAGTTTGGTCAAAGAATAGGCTGGCCACAAACGAATTATCCGGACGTATCCGTAACGTCATGTGGAACTTTGGTTTTTCCCAAGGAACGGGTGTGGGTGAATGGGATGAAGATACAGGTATTATTCGAGATGCAAGAAGGTATCGGGGAAAATTATACAGAGACGATTTAGACACTTTTTAAGGTGTCTTTTTTTATTATTTAAAATAGGAGTGATTAATTTGGCAGAAGAGAAAAAAAGCTATCGAGCATCAACCGGTGTGAATGAATTTTATTATGCGGTTTTAACAGATGACGATGACCATTCATTTACGGCTGGTGAAATTACCCGGATTAAATTTCTACAAAATATTGAGGTAGAAATGCCGCAAGAAGCGATGAGGGCGTATGGGGATAATGGTACAGCTGAAATTGCTATTTCAGGTGGAAATGTAACAGTATCCACTCAATTTCACAAAGTACCGATTCAGGATAAGAATATTTTATTTGGTTTAGAAAAAGTGGATGGTCTTTCTTCTATTGGCGGTGAGGATGTGCCACCTTATGTGGCAGCGGTATTTACCAAGACATTTGAGGACGGTTCTAAAGAGTGGGTGGGGCTTACAAAAGGAATGTTCATGCGTTCTAAAATTTCCGGTAAAACCAAAGAAGAAAACAAAGAATTTGATAATGAAGAAGTTACTGGAGAATTTATGGAGCGTTATGTTGAGGGAGCCTCTTCTGAAAAATCTGTTCTTTTCGGTGCTGACAAAAAAGGAGAAACAGATAACCGTGATTCTTTATTTCAAAAGATATTTGGCAAGCCTTATCCAGGAACAACTGGAGAGCAAGGTGGTGTGGAAGGATAATGACAAACTTTAAAGCTGTTGTAATTGAAGATATCCAGGTCAACAGATTAGTAGTATTAGCAGTCAAAGAAAAAGAAAATGAAATAAATATTCGTTTAGCCCAAGAAGGCGAAGTTCCTGACTTTTTAGCAACAAGAGCGATCACAGAAGGTGAAGAGGTTTATGTGACCATTAAGAATAGAGAAACGTGGAAGGTCGAAGCGGGAGAAGACATTCAAGCAGGAGTTTCTGTTGGGACTGGTAAAGATGGAAAAGTAGTTGAAGCTCTTGGAGAAGATGCACTTCCTATCATCGGATATTCCATAAATGCGGCAAGTGCGGGGGAAGTTGTTAGCTATGTCCGTAACGTAAAAGGCGGAGGAGAAGGTGTTCCGGGCCCAAAAGGCGACAAAGGCTCTACTGGTGCTAAAGGTGACAAGGGTGTTGATGGATTCCCGACGGAAGAACAGTGGAGCGAATTATTAGCAAGAGTAGAGACACTAGAAGGATAAAGAGCAAGAATATTCTTGATTTAAGGCTCTGTTAAAGGGTGTTGTTGATTTTCTCGTTGAACTAATGGGGCAAGTTAGTCGAGTATGGATATATTTTTAGAAACAAGATTTGTTTTATAGAAAAAAATTAAGTAGTAGCCCTTTCTAATTAATGACTGAGCACATTTTACTATAATTCCACCATTATCCTGAACATTTTTTTAATAAAATCATTAAATAATGAGAGGACAACCTCAAAGAATGGGAGGAATGATTTATGTGTGGTTCTAATGGAATGGGCGGTTGTTGCCCTCCAGCACAAACGTTTCAAGAACGAATTTGTGGTAATTTTAGTAATCCAGGTATTGGGGTAATAGATCAGGTGGTATTTAATGCTCCAATTGGCGATTATATCGAAGGGACTTTTGAAATTTTTAACTCTGCATCCAGCTCAGGAGTTGTAACAGGTACAGTCAATACTTCAGTCGGTCCTTCTGTTGGTGTAGGACCCGTTCCACCAGGAAATACCTTTGCAAGTGCAGTGAGAAATCCGACTTCTTTCAGCCTTGATATACCAGCAGGATCAAGTGGTACGTACTGTATTACTCTGTATAAGCGTGTATTAGCATAGTTTAGTTAAAAGTAAAAAGGAGTTCTCATTTTGTATAGAGGACTCCCTTTTGTTGAGAGCAACACTGGGTGTTATTTGAAACGAATGTCTGAAATTGTAATAGTGTATAGAGTTGTCCGTATACAGAAATGAGGAATCATTTGTGGGAAATGACAAGAACAAGAAATGTAAATGTAAATGTAAATGTAAATGTGAATGTAAATGTGAAAAAAAGAAAAAAAAGAAGACCAGGTCACCTGAGAAAAGTTGCTTTCCTATACCAAATTGCGATAAAAAAATCTTCTGTACGGATATTTGTGGAAATATACATTTAGATCAGGATGTTCACGATTTGGAGATTTGGAAAAAAGAGCTGAATGAAAAAACGATGGTCACCGTTTCCGTTTTCAACAGTGCCTGGAGTATTAGTTCTCTTCAAGTTTTCGTGGTTTGTATGGAGGGAAGTCCTGTAGTATTAAATATACCAAAAGGAAACACACTTTCCGCAACCATAGAAGATGTTATTTCTATTTTCGTGGTACATGAAGAGGGAGGAAGAGTCGAGGGTAAATTCTGTTTAGAAATTTGTTTTCCTTTCCGTGACAAAAAATCCTTCTTCAACTAACGGGTGATATCCTATTAGCTGGTTTAGTTGAAGAAGAAGCACTAAAGAAGACCACAATAAGTGGTCTCTTTTATTTGTTCAAAAATAAACATTAATGTTTATCCAAGACTAATCTAAAAAACGAAGGGATGTTTTGAAATGGCAAATTTAAAAAGAAACATGATCGAATTGATAAAGGAAGTGAAGGAAGGTGAAATTGAAACGGTAAAGTATCTCACACCTGTATTCATTCCTTTTTCAGTAGTTTATGAAGCAATCGATATGACACAAGAAATTGATAGAAGCGAAGATGCTAAAAGTGCTACATCTGAAAAAGAATTGATTGATAAACTGTTAGATTTTGTAGCAAACAAGATTTATAACAAGCAATTCACAAAAGAAGATTTATTTAATGGTCTTCACGCACCAGATGCTATCCAAACCTTACAAGAACAAATTATGTTTGTGGCTCAAGGCCACCAAAATGATGAAACAAAAAAGTTCTTGGCGAAGAAAGGTTAACGGATGAAGACTTTTCCCCAGCCAAGCAAAAAGAATATATGGACAAACTCATCCTTAATCTCATGAAAGATGGTAAGGATATCAACGAAATATTGGGTATGCCTTACCATTTTTTACTTGAAATATTAAGAGAAGAAAATAAACCAAAACAAGAGAAATCCTTAATCGCCGCATTCGGAGGTTAGGGATTTTTATATTGGTATGAGAAGGGAGGGTGATTGATGGAGAAAATAGAAGGCCTTTCGATTGGACTTGACCTTGACTCCACAGCCCTCAATCGTGGTCTAACTGGGGTAAAAGATAAGTTAAGGACTGTAAACAGTGAAATGAAGGCAAACATGTCAGCTTTTGACCGTGGTGATCGTTCTATTGGGAAATACGAAACACGTTTATCTGGATTGAATAGGAAACTAGAAGTCCAAAAAGAGGTCACGAAACAAGCCAAGGCTGAGTACGAAAAGATGGACAGAGAGAATGGAGAAGGCTCCAAAGAAGCGGATAAAGCTGCCAAAAGCTATAACAATGAAGTTGCTGCTCTAAACAACTTAGAACGCTATGTTGGTGGTGTAAAAGAAGAACTAAAAAAAATGAAAGAAGAACAACGAATTGCTTCTTCTGGATGGACAAAAGCTGGCGACTCTCTTATTAATTTCGGAAGTGGTTTGAAATCTATATCAGACAAAACAAAGGATTTAGGAAAAAGTTTAACCAAGAAACTTACTTTACCTGCTGTAGGGGCGGCATCGGCACTAGCGAGCATAGCGCTGGTTAAAGGGTTTAATCGCCTAGTCGGAATAGATACAGCCAAAGCAAAATTAAAGGGGCTGGGTCACGATGCTAAAGGCGTAGAAAAAATAATGGAGTCAGCCCTCGAATCCGTTAAAGGGACATCATTCGGATTGGACGAAGCTGCAACAACGGCAGCTAATGCTGTGGCTGCTGGAGTTGAAGAGGGGACGGAATTAACAAGGTATTTATCCTTAACTGGTGATGCGGCAGCAATAGCCGGGGCAGGGTTAGGTGAGATGGGATCTATCCTAAATAAAGTCCAGACATCTAATAAGGCTTACAACGGGGAATTACAGCAATTATCTGACAGGGGATTGCCCGTTTATCAGTGGTTGGCAAAGGAAGCAGGAGTGACCGGAGAAGCGGTATTTAAAATGGCTTCCGATGGTGAAATATCCTCCGAAATGCTGATGAATGCCATTGAAAAAAACATTGGCGGAGCAGCTGGAAAAATGGGTGAAGAATCATTTACTGCTGGGATCGCTAATATGTGGGCGGCTGTTGGTCGCCAGTTGTTGAAAAGAGGTTTTATATGATTAGTTCTGTATCTACTAATCAATTAAATTAATCGATAGAGTTGCAAAGGGATTATTTTAAATCTGAACTTTTGAAAATGAATTATTTCAAAACTCCTGAGGGTCGACAATTATATGAACTTTCCTTATCCGAATTAGAAAGCATTTTTGATACTGAAAAAGCAAAAAGCCAAAGCGAGGAAAATACATGACTCGTAAAGGAAAACGTCGGTTGAAAAAGTCTCTGGTAAAGAGAAAAAAGGATAGGTTGACTCGTGCATTCAGAAACATTTTTGTTATGTCGGGTTATTTGGAAGAGTAGAGGAGGACTGTTATTGATGGCAAAGAAAATTCAACCGGTTATCATTCGTCGTCAAAGGAAGTATGAAGCTGAGCAAGCTATCAATGATTTAGAGGCGAGAGGATTTGAGGTTATTTCTCCTCTTAAACAGCAAAATCCTCAATCTGAAGTGCTTCATAATCTTTCGTTCGAACAGAGGAGATTCAAGGTAGAAGATTTTTCTTCTCCTTGGATTGCTAAGTTAAGAAGAATCGAAGAATAGACACAAACTGTGATTGTTACAGTCCGAAAAAAGTAACTATCCTCGGACGAAATAGCTACTTCTAAAATCGGTTTCCTATATTTAAGGGAGAAATAGGTGTTCTGCTCATTTTAATATATGTGTCAAAGATTGAAAGATAAAAATATTATCTGTTTTGATGGAAAGTCTTTATAAAATGTTCATATTCCAACATTCCCAGTTTGAAATATTACTTATTACACTGTATTTAATCTTATAATCGTCAACGAACTGTAAAACAATTTTTCACTTGATAGGCTTCTTTCCTCTCTCTTGTTAGTGGTAATCAGACTTTAAGTGCCTGTCATTACAACATAGTAGGGCCTGACTAATTCAATTTTACTAGTAAGGCAGATGGGAAAAGGTAGATTATTTAAGACGTTTGGGATAAGATGAGTCCCCTTCTTTAATTTTGGAAAAAAGATTTATTCTTGTTTCATCAGGTTTATTTTCTGATTGCATTTTCGAATTAATATTTAATTTGGTGGAGAGTTGTGTAAGTGCATGCTGAATTTTTTCTATATCTTCTTTGGTTGCGAATTTCTTATTATTAGTGAGTAAATATCCTAATTGTCCACTGGGTTCGATAGTGGCCCATTGTACATCTTTTATATTTTCTATCCCATTTTGTCGTAGGAGCATTTCAAGTGCATCAACAGAAAGTCGAAGTTTTATTAAATTTTTTTCATTTATTGAGCCATTCTCGATAACAATCTTTGACTTGCCAGTTAAAAAAATTTCGGCAACATCCCATTTCATTTGGATGTATTCAATTAGTAGTAAAGTTCCAATGAGAATGGTTGCAATCGCAAAAGTAACCCAAAGATTTTCGCCAATAACAGGGTGTATTAAAAGGGTCCCTATAAAAATCATGATAACAGTTGTTTCAGTAGTCATTTTGGAGACAGACCTTCTACCTGAAATGCGTATTAATAATATTCCAAAGATGACAATTAACATCGTTTTCCATATCCAACTTATATCCATAATTTAGCACCGCCACGTTACTTGGTGCTATATAGTCTTTGATTAATAGTTAGTTGATATACAGTTTTGATAAAAATAATGCGGGACACAGACGAACGATATCGCAGATCGAGGGAAAGGAAGGTATCAACGATATGGGCTATTCCCGAGAAGAACAAGAAACTTCGTTGATTGATTTTTGACAACAGTACAGGCTAGTGGAGCGTTTACTCTATTGTTCCTAAACACATTCGAAAACTCTCTAATTTCCGTCTTTGTGTTCAAATGCGTAATAAAAGGTCTTGATATATATCGTAAGCCTGTTTTAACTTAGGGCTGACAGAAAGGCACTTATTCAGCACTTCTGATTCAGTGCCGATGAAGCGGTCGCAAGAATGAGTAAACAATTGGCAACCATTGCAACTGATATGAATCATCTATATAATTAGATGAATTACGTATAAATGGAATCCCTAATAAGGGCCATTTACTAGATTTCCTAGATGAAATTAATATGATGGCTGTGCATCGGCGAATCAGTTTAAACTCGTAAATGTGAATGATAACAAATTCAAAACTTAACAAAATCGGAGGAATAAAAATGGCAAAACCAAACATGTGTCAAAGCTGTGGAATGCCCATGAAAGTGTCAAGTGACTTTGGAACTGAAAAGGATGGGACACCGTCAGAAAAATACTGTCACTATTGTTACGAAAATGGTGAATGGATGCATCCTGATGTAACATTCGATGAATTTTATGCATTCAGTTTAAAAAGGTTTCAGGAATCAGATATGAATCGGGTTGAAAAATTTTTTCTCAATAAAATGTATACAAAAAAATTCTTAAAAAAATTAGAGCGCTGGCGCTAAAACACAAAATTGTGCAGGTGATGAATATGAAAACGAAATCAGAATCAAAATCAGGTGGTTGGAAGCCATTTTATTACCTAATCAAACAATCCCATCCGTCCGAGAAAAAAACTGGAATCTTAAATTATTGGAATAACGCAGGAGTTGTAATTCTCTAAGGTGCATGAGTGTAGTTCTAACTGCCAATTGGAGGGCTTTTTTTATTTCACTAACGAAGAATTTATGTAAATTACTTCAACTAACAGATGCTTATCTTCAATAAGATAACTAAAAGATATTTCATAATCGGGCGCTTTAATGAAGTAACTAAAGCCTAATTTCTCGGTGTTAAAAGTGAGAAATTAGGCTTTTTATATTTGGATTGCTTTACCGTTGTAAATCTGTTTTTTACTGATGTTACTCCCTTAGCGTATGTTTTTCGCGTTTTGTTGGTAGGACCCCAGTAGGAACAAACTGTGCGGTAACTAAAAAACTAAATCGCAACAAATTTCAAGTCGTCTCTAAATTTTGAAACGGCTTTTTATTTTAGGCTCTGTTAAAGGATGTTGCTGATTTTCTTATGGCGGAATAGATAAAAAAGGCCGACCAATAAGGGTCGGCTTTTTTTTAACTATTTTTAACAACATGCGCCATATCCGTAACCGCCGCCGTAACCGCCGCCGTAACCGCCGCCGTAACCGCCGCCGTAACCGCCGCCGTAGCCGCCTCCACCAACAAAGCTAGCTCCAACAATGATTAAGAGTATAAACAAAACGACTATAAAGGCGAAACCTCCACCAAATCCAAAGCCGTCGTCACACCTTGATTCACAACCTGACATAAAGACATCTCCTTGTTTGTTTTTTAAGGAGGAAAAACTTAAATGGGTTATATTACCTTATGCTCTAATCAGGAAAATGACACTTAATCTTTAACAAAGCTTTATTTAAATAAAAAGGAGACGATGAAAGATGAACTTTTCTAAACTACCCCAATTAGTCGATATGAGAGGGGAATTAAAATCAAAAGGCATGTATTCAAAACGTACGAAAACAATCACTCACCGTGTATCACCATTCACTTACAAAAAACATTTGCCCGGATCTGATGCAGCAAGTTTCGCGGATTACCATGTAAACACGCTGGTGTGGCCCGGGATAGGATATACATTCATCATTGAACCTAAGAATGTTATTAACACGCCGAACGGAAAAAGGGCTATGATTGTATATGCGAATGATATAGACAAACTCACTTATCATGTAGGGAACAGCAATCAATTTTCGCTTGGTATCTGTGTTGCTGGAGACTATCGATATGACGATATAGATGAAGCCACACTTGCAAGTATTGCAGAACTTCACACTGCACTTGTTAAAAATGGGATAGGGAAGTGTGATAAAGCCCATAATGAAATGCCAGGTTATAGTTGGAAAGCTTGTTGTGAGTATAACTACAGAGAAGTTTTTGATTGGAAAGGTTCAAAGACACCAGCTAAACCATCTCCAGCACCTGATGTTTACACTATCCAAGAATGTAAGAAAAGGCGGGGCATGTGAATTATACACAATCTGGATTATAACTAATTCAAAGGGGTATTTTAACCTTATTTTGCATCGGAAAGGCAAATAAAAGTGGATGAATTAATGGCTCTATATTAGAGGGAAGGATTTCCGAACGATAAACGGACACTGATTCATTTTGCATGTGATAAAGTAATAGTATGGAAGTTTTGAAGAAGACTTCTAAATAAGGCGTGATGGTTTTTAGCTGTTGCACCTTTTCCCTTTTTACCTGAATGGTTTATTATTCGTGGTTGCTTGGAATATGGCCGAGCGACACTTCTTTTTGTTCACTGTAAACCAGACAAAATGTGATGATTACTGTTCTTTTGAAATATTATTATTCCTTTTCTTTTTTACTAAAAGAATGATAGCAATGATAAAAGCTATTAAGCTATATATCCAGGTAAACATAAAAGCAATGCCCAATCCGATATTTGCATCCACATATTCGCTGTTCACATGATCTATGGCTAAATATAGAAGCGGCGCACCTCCAATGATGAGCAGGATGACCAATAGAACATTCTTTTTCGTATTCCTGGTTGATAAAAAAATAATAATGAAGGATAGCAAGAGAAACGCTTCTGAAGCTATCGTCAAAGTTACCAGATTGCTCATAATAATTCACTCCTAATCATAGTTGCATAAATGGAATACATTTTTTTAGATGTGTTCCCTTATATCTATGTTCTATTTCGTCCCTTTTTCATAAATCCCAAAATATTTTTTATTTAACTTGTTTACTGCTGATTATAGAAACTACTGCCGCACATGCATAACTACATGATCGTTTAACAAGTGACCCGGTTAGTGTAGCCGTGCTGTCTGGTTTAGAGTGAATATTGGCATCACTCAGGACATGCAGAATAAATACCAAACAGGGTTGAGAATCAAAAAAACCTTTTTTTGTCTAAACAGTTAGATATAAAAACTTTATTGTTCAACTCGATTATTTAAGGGGCCTGAAAGCTTTATAAAGCAACGTTTTGAGTTAAACTCCTTATGTCTTGAAGATAACTCAGAGGGGTGTTTTTGGCTAGATTTAAGCGGAATTCGATATGGAATAGTAATGTTTATACATATTAAATCGAAACAATGACCGTACAAAACTTCCATGAATTTGGGTGCTAAAGATTAGCCTAAGTCATAACCGAATTTACAAAGTGACTCGTATGAGTCGCTTTTTTGTTTGAAAAGAGAGGCAGTCCAAATCAAAGAAATGGAAAAGGTGCGCTAGGAGCATCACCCTCAAATTTTAAAATCCCAATTAGTAACAGCTGAATGGATTGTTTATTGGTCTTAATTACAATATCTTACCAATTAGCTCAGGTGATGAAGTGAATCATTTGAAAATTAACCACTTTTCATATAATCTTACACATAATGGTTACTAAAAGTTAGCTTTCTCAATAAATAAGAGGTTAACAGGAGGAATTCAAATGAATCAAATAAAAACTAAGCTTTTTGAACCTGTAACAATTGGTGCATGGGACTTAAAAACAAGAACAGCAATGGCTCCTATGACACGGTCGTTTGCTGATGATAAAACTGGTGTTGTGAATGACCTAACCGTAGAGTATTACCGAAAGCGAGCTCAAGATGGAATCGGACTTATCATTACGGAAGGTGTTGTAATTTCACCAAGAGCAAAGGGTAATCCTGGCGTTCCTGGGCTCTACACTCAAGAACAAATTAATGGTTGGAAAAAAGTTACCGAAGCTGTACACGCTGAAGGCGGAACCATTATTGCGCAAATCTGGCATGTCGGCCGTGCAAGCCACCACGAAATTGCAGGAGGACTTCCACCACAGGCTCCTTCCCCTTTTGCTGCTGAAGGAAAGGTTTCACGATTCGGAAAACCTTTTGATATTCCTGAGGAAATGACAGAGACAGATATTGCAGAAGTAGTCAGCCAATATGCGCAAGCTGCAAAAAATGCGATGGAAGCCGGCTTTGACGGCGTGGAAATTCATGGTGCACATGGCTACTTAATCGACCAGTTTAACTCTGACACTTCCAATAAAAGAACGGATCGGTACGGCGGTGATTTAAAACAACGCCTGACATTTATGAAGGAAGTGCTAACAGCAGTCATTGATACGGTTGGAGTAGACCGTACCCTTATTCGTTTCTCGGCTTTAAAAATTGACCAGCCATCTTACATGTGGGAAGATCCTGAATCAGCGATTCAAACGTTTATTGAAGCTGTTAAAGAAACAGGCGTCAAAATGATTCACCCTTCTACAATGGAATTTACCAAACCGATTGCCAGAGGGCTAACCATGCATGAATTGGTACGTCGCCACTGGGATGGAGTTATAGTTGGTGTAGGCGGGCTTGATGCTGAAACAGCAGAAGACGCACTAAAAAAAGGCACCATTGACGTTGCTGCGATTGGCCGTCCGCTTATCGCCAATCCGGATTATCTTGCACGAATTAAGCAGGATAAAAAACTTGTTGATTACGAAGCAAAAAAACATTTAATTCAATTGGTTTAAACATTTAATTCAATTGGTTTAATAGAGAAAAAACAGGAAGCTTACTTGTTCATGTCAGCGTACCTTCTTTTCGGGGCAGGTTAGTTTTGAAGTTAATTAGGGGATTTGCAGGAATGGGAGTAAGTATGGTAGGTACAATTATACTTGGAATAAGCCTAATAATCCTAATTTTAATATTAATTACTGATTCAAATAAGTAAGAAAATTGAAAAGAACCATTTGATTGATTAATGATGTTCTTCTTAAACTAACGAGAGCGATACTTCAATAAGAGGTATCGTTTTTCTTATTGAGCTAACAGGTGCGTGAAGGATTCCTAGACAAAGTGAAAGAACGAGCTATGAACATCCTTGAAGGAAAAGACCTGGTTGACCCTTTATTCCCTTTCATCTGCAAAATTGGATGACCCTAACGAGGTTGATAATCCCGACTTTTGGGTAAAGGCGAATCCTATGTTCAGCGAACCAAGGAGCCCATATGCCAAAGGATTATTCAAAAAGGTTTTAACTCAATTTAAGCAACTTGCTAATAATCCAGCTAACCGAGAAGAATTCATGACCAAAGGGATGAATCTTCCGTAAGTGGACTTGGCAAAAAGTGTAGCAAGCTGGGAAGATATCCTGGCCACAAACAGACCATTCCCTGACTTATCGCACCGAACCTGTGTAGGCGGTTTGGATTTTACCAGTATCAAAGACTTTGCTGCAGTCGGGTTGCTTTTTAAAGTCGGTGAGGATTACGTTTGGAAATCCCATTCATTCATTCATTCATTCATTCATTCATTCATTCGTAAAGGATTTTTGGATATCGTTACGCTAAAGGTATCTATCAAAGAATGGGAACACCTAGGGCACATCACCATTGTGGATGAGCCTTTTATTGATATCCGTCATATTGTTAATTGGTTTGTAGAGATGCGTGGGCAATACGGACTGACGAAAATTGTAGCTGATACTTTCCGTTTGGATTTAGTAAGAACCGCATGAGAAGCTGAGGGATTTGAATTAGAATTTATAGGTAATCCTAAAGCCATTCATTCCATATTAGCGCCGAGGGTAGAAACATTGTTCGCTAAGAGTAATATCATCTTTGATGACAACTCACTCATGCGTTGGTATACCAATAATGTCTATGTTCACATTAAAAAGGATGGGAACAAGGAATATTTGAAAAAAGACGAATTTAGAAGGAAAACAGATGGTTTCCAGGCGTTTATCCACTCTTTATTTAAAGCAGATGAACTTTTAGTGGATGACGTGGACTTTTTCTTGGATGATATAGATTTTTAAAAGGCTCTGTTAAACGATGTTGTTTATTTTCTTGTGGAACTATCGGGGCAGAATAGTTGAAGAGTCGCTGTTTGATCTTTATTCAACAATTGGGCCACTTAGTTTAGTAAGAGGTTGAATAAAACCCCACTTTTTTATGATCATCCTTCCTAGAGATTTCTCCAACTTATACAAGCCTTACCCAACCAAATATTTCTGTTCCATATCCTATGATCATTGTTATTAATCCTTTAATATATCCCCAGCATTATCAGTCTAGGTTGCATATTTTTTATTATTTACATTAAATATGATGTATAGGTACATTTTTTTGAATTTTAAACGAAGAAAGAAAAATAAGAAATTTGGAAAATGAATTGTTTCATAGTTTAGCCCGAATACTAAATTAAGGTTAGGGGTTGAATTGATGGTATTAAAAATACGACTGACAGGACGAGTCATCTTTAAAGGAGAACCAGGATATGAACAGGCACGCCTAAACTGGAACCCGTACGTTGATACCTTTCCCCTTGTATTTGTTTTTGCTCAAAGCACGAAGGATGTTACAAATGCTATAAAATGGGCACGAATGAACAATGTGCCGATTCGGGTTCGGAGCGGACGACATGCATTGGACAAAAATCTTTCAATAGTTAAAGACGGTATTGTTATCGATGTGAGTGATATGAAAAAGGTGCAGTTAATTAGGGAGAAAGAAGTAGCTATCGTCCAAACTGGCATCAATGTAGGTCCACTAGTAAAGAAATTAGCACAGGAAGGCTTCATGGTCCCATTCGGAGATAGCCCAACCGTTGGAATTGGCGGAATCACCTTGGGTGGAGGGATGGGGCTACTTCAGCGATCAATTGGCTTTATCAGTGACAATCTCATTGGATTGGAAATGGTTGACGCCAATGGAACAGTCTTAAAGGCAAACAAAAACAACAATTCAGACCTTTTATGGGCTTCTCGCGGTGGAGGTGGGGGTAATTTCGGAATTAATACTGAATATAGGTTCAAGGTACATCATGCCCCCGCTGAAGCAACAGTATTCGAAATTATTTGGCCATGGAACCAACTAGAGAAAGTTTTCAAGGCGTGGCAAAAATGGGCTCCTTTTGTTGACAACCGACTAGGTTCTATATTAGATATTTTCTCTAAAAATAATGGGTTGCTTCATGCAACAGGACTATTCCTGGGTTCAAAAACGAAACTAACTAGCTTGTTAGAGCCTTTAACGAGCGTAGGTACTCCAACAAAGGTGTTTATCCAAGAATTGCCCTATCCGAATGTTGTTGAACATCTGATACCAGATGAACCAATCCCTGGAAGAGCAGACCGGAACTATAAATTTTCATCGGCTTGGGCGACATGTCTGTTTCCGGATGAAGCAATCAAGATCATGCGCAGTTTCCTAGAAGAATCGACCGGAACCGAATCCAGTTTCTTTTTTCTGAACTGTGGTGGCGCTGTAAGTAGAATCTCTTCTGAGGCGACTGCTTTTTTTTGGCGCAGTCCGAAGTTTTATTTGGAGTGGAATACAACCTGGACACAAGACTCTGAGGCATCAAGGAATCTTGCATTGGTTGCAAGAACACACCAGCAGTTGAATCCTTTTGTTGAAGGGGCCTACGTAAATTCTCCAGATCAGAATATTATAAACTTTGGACCGGCTTATTATGGAACCAACTTTGATAGATTACAAAGAATAAAAGCCAAGTATGATCCCGAAAATGTATTCCACTTTCCGCAAAGTATACCCCTAAATTTTAAATATATCTTTTGCATTTATCATTTTTTATGTATTCAGATATCTAGAATTGTTAGTAGGAAGTAACAACTTCCAATAACTGGCATTATGGTGCGACTAAGATCAACATTAATGTTAAACAAAGCCTTAAAAAAGGGAGGTGAGAAATTGGGATTTTAGTGAAAAGCAGAAATAAAGAACTTGAATTCATGTTAGTCTTTGATTTAATCGAAGACACTTCCAAGAAATTCACATGCAGCGAACATGTCAGCCAGCCAATTTTGGCAGACTGTTGTTCACAAGCTGATATATGACAACGAGTGTAAGATCATTCAGGCAGATTCGGAAGATTTATTGTTTGCTGACTCTTTTTCACGAATCGAATATGCCCTAGTAAATGATTCATTCAAAGATGTAACCATTAAAGACTATACGTTTTCCCGTACATTTCAAATGAGTGATGTTATTTATCTGGAATACAGCAATAAAAAGCTATCTCCATGTTGGATGGTCTGTATTCCGATTGTGTGGAACTATTTGGTAGAATCATAGAATTTCAGAAACGCAAGAACCAGATACGTGGCGTTGTTGATATAGAGGCTGTCAGTGATAATACGGAAAAAGGGCAGGAAAAACTACAGAATTATATCAACAAGATTTATAAAGCTTTCTCCGGAAAGTGCATGGCTATTGTTCCTCAACAAAAAGGCTTTAAATACGAGAAAATGAAGAATAGCCAATCACAAAGTGTATACGAGGTAAACAAGGTTATAGATGGTTTTCTCTTGCGGCTTTTTTTCGGCGGATCGAGTGTGGGAACCTCTCAAACGCAGTGGGCATAAGCTGATAGTATATGTCGATTTGAAAGGATGTCTTGTACATGTTTCCTTATCTTCAAGAAATTCATCAATTCCCCTATCCCGATTATAGGTCTATGCCCCACGGCTATTATTACTCCCCTTATTCTGAAGGATGGTGGCTCTGGAGCGATGGTGCCCCCGAATCGGATGAAAGATACCGTTTACCCGCACAGCAACGGCTTACCTTCGTACTTGTGCATGGTTCTTGGGCTGACGCTCACTTCTGGGACGACGTTGCGGCGGTTCTGCGCAGTCGAGGGCATGCCGTCTATACGCCGGAATACGCAGGTCACGGCAAAGATCCGAACAAAGATGTCACGCATGAGATGATCACGAAGTCCGTCGTTGATTTTATAACGAAACTGGACCTACGCAACTTTGTTCTCGTCGGGCACAGCTTCGGCGGAACTGTCATCCAAAAGGTTGCAGAACAGGTACCGGATCGCATAAAACGCCTTGTCTTCTGGGACGCGTTCGTACTGAAAGACGGCGAATCAGTTGCCGACGAGTTCTCGCCCAAAATGAGGCAAGGTTTCGAGCAGCTCAGAGCCGGCTCGAAGGACGATACGATCATGCTTCCGTTTCCGCTGTTTCGGGATTTGTTCGTCAATACGGCCACTTTGGAGGAAGCCAAACGGATGTATACAGGCATCACTCCGGAACCGGCTAAGCCGCTTTTCGAGAAGCTAGATCTTAAAGCGTTCTACGCGCTGCCTACGCCCAAAAGCTATGTCTATTTCTACCAAGACAACGCATTGCCACGAGGAGAGGGCTTCGGCTGGCATCCGCATATGTCCATACGGCTCGGCCAGTTCCGCCTGATCGTCAGCGACGGCGACCACTTTACGGACACGCGTACAAGGCCGGATATGGTGGCGCAGAAGTTTTACGAGGCGGGCCGGGACTGACGTGCTGTAAGAGCATTTTATTGTGTGGCCAGAGCAAGATCGATCCGTAATCTGCCAAGATTCGGGAATTGATCGAAAAGGAAACAGGAGGTATTTAAAAAGGCCATCCTTTGCAGGGTCCCTCTTTAAGTATTAGTAGTATCTAATTAACTAACACTTGAAGTGTTTCCAAATACTCAATATAGAATTAACGGAAGTAGTAGGAACAACTAGGCAGTGATTATAAGCATGAACTTTCTAACAGCGATTGTTCCACTTGGTTTTGCTTTGTATGGAGTATATAAAAATCAGTATTTAGTAACCAAGAAAGCTCAGAAATAAGAAGAAGTTTCGAAAAAACAAGGATTAAAATAAGCTGCCCACTGGGTGGCTTTTTATTTTAAATTAAAAGGAGACGATGGGAAATGACTATCAAAAACAAAAACGAAAAGTGGCTATCCTACACGAAAAAATTTCAAATGCCCGAATGGATTACTTACATAAAGTTTCTACCGAAATCATCAAAAACCACGATGTTATTGGAATGGAAGACTTGCAAGTGTCGAATATGATAAAAATCACAAACTAGCTAAAGCTATTAGTGAAGTATCTTGGTACCAATTCAAAAAAATGTTGGAATACAAAGCAAAATGGTATGGCAAACAAATCGTGACCGTATCTAAAACGTTTGCTTCTAGCCAATTGTGTTCTAGCTGCGGTTACCAAAATAAAGAGGTTAAACATCTGAATCTTCGTGAATGGGAGGTCCTTTTTGTTCTACTCACCACGATCGAGGTATTAACGCAGGACTCAATCTAATGAATGAAGCCATAAGGCTTCTAACCGTAGGAACTACGGGAATAGCCTAATTAAAAATTGGCCGATAGGCTAATGTTCTTAGGAATCCCCAACTTCAATCAGACCGTAAGGTCGATAAGTGGTGGGTAGTTCAACCATGAACTAATGAATTAAATATCTTTTTTAATTTTGTTCAACAATCGTGCCATTTTGTGGAATAACTCTTTTTAGAAATTGGATATTTATGTGAAAACTATGGAGAAGAATGTGGAGAATTATACTTAAGTTCCAAATACAGGAGAACCTTGTCTAAGAAGTCGCGGAATATAACTTCTTCAAAGACGACGAGTAATCTCAAGAGGACAAGCAACATAATATCTGCTCTATTGTAAGAGAAATACAAATATTTGGGATGAAATTAAGATGTTCGGCTTTTAAATTTCCTGAAAAATAAACAAACGAAGGAACATGATTGCTCTCTTGTTTGTTTTATATTTCAATTCAATTAAATCCAAGAAGGAGATTTATCTGGTATTAAGTAGAATTTTATAGTTATAAATCATGGAACAATTTCAAAAACAGTACCTTGGTGAAAATCAGTCACTTTCATAGAGCCATAAACCCCTAAATATAGTCTTGTTTGATCCAGATTCGTTCCCAAATTAACATAATAAGCTGATTGAGACCCAAAATTATAATCGGTTTCAATAACACTAAAATCATTTAGTTTACAATCTGTACCTACCCTGGTATAAGCTAAAACCCCTCTAACCGGTGGCTGAGATTCTTTATCCTTGGCAAGATCGGTAAACACAACGCTTCCCGTTAAATTGGGGATTCCATTCCCCATATATGGCTGAACTCCCGTAAGTGCAGTTCCTCCAAACTTATCGGGTCGGGGATCTTTATGAAAATAACTAGTTATAGGCTGAATACGCTTCACTGAAGAATTTATTGCTTCATTGTAATAAGCAATTGTTTTCTCATCCAAAGTTGGATTTGCAGAGCAGCCCCTTATAAACGAAGTAGGAAAAGCACCTTCCCATCCTCGCCAGCCAAAGTTAATAATTCCTTCTAGGTCAGGTTTAGATTTCATTAAAGAAGCTTGAATAAGCTGAGTAACCGGTATTGGTTTATAATGAACGAATGAAAAAATCGACTCTACCAAATCCTGTCCGACATTTCCCACATATTTGATATACTGATTATAAAACTTTTGAAATGAAATGCCTGGTATATTGCGAACCCCTTTGGCAATTACCGTAAGCGTTTCTTGAATAGGTGCGGGAAGTTCATTAAAACGTGTGATTACCGGTGGATTATAGATAAATGTATTCTTAACTATATCAATTTCAATTATTTTACCAGCAATTTCCATATCATCCTGACTTAAATTAAATGGATCATAGCCTGATCCACCATCTCCGGTTGTTAAAACAAGGTTTCCGGTTTCAGGTGAAAAGTTTAAGCTATTGACACCATTATGATTGAAAAATGGTCTTCTTAAGTTAAGTAATGTTCGTCGTTTTTGAGGTTGACCATTCGATTGTAAAATCCATTCTTCAACTGTATCAATATGATCATATTGATTTTCTCTATTTATCCATCTTAGGTTTAAAGTTCTGGGATTACACGGGTTAGGCCTAAAAGGTTCAGAAAGAGCACCTGGACCTTGTGTTCCAGCTACTGAATAATGAAGATAAAACAGACCGTTATAATTAAATTCTGGATGAAACGCTAGCCCTAGCAGTCCTCGTTCATCATATCCTCCACGAGAAACACCTAGTTCAGAATCACCAAGTTTTATGATTCGGGGGCGAATATCTAAAAAAGTCCTTATAACCCCGTCCCCTATGTAAAAGATCTCTCCTACCTGAGTTACAATAAATAATCTTTCAATTGAGTCACCCGGAAGTATTGCTGTTTTCAAAACAGTGGGTAAATTTATTTTACTTACAATGGGCCGTAAACTAACCTTAACTTTTATCAACTAACTTTACACTCCTTCTTATTGTTTTCTTTTATAAGAATATGATTAGAACTGTTCTATTAGAATCAAATTAGGGCCGGGGAATTTCGGGAATTTACTTAATAATATAAACATATATAGAACAATCTCTTTCTAAACATCTTCAATAAGAATTTCAGCTTGAATCCGTATTTTTGTCGGTTGTCCTTCATAAATAACATCTACGGTTCCAATTTCTTTTACTTGGTTGTCTTCTTTCATTAAATAGTATTGATTTCGTCTTAACTAAAACCTGAATCCAATATAGAGGATGATAACGGTTTAAAAAAAGTTCTACCTCTTCAAGACCAAAATTCATTCCTGCTGCATATGATGCTTCTTCGTAGTCATTTGTATTATTTTTTAGTTAACGATAAAAATAGCCGGACAAACGTTGGCTCGTTTTGAACGTCACAGTTCATCAAATATATTCGATTTTTCAACTCAACAGTCATTCGGCCATGTCGGTGAAATGTCTATCGACCAAACCAGGGATATGGACTTTGTATCCGCGGAAAGAACTTTGGCTTTAAAGTCGTACGAGTCAATCTTAAAACCGGCAAATTAGGACTTCCTTGTGAATAAAAAAGGTGAGGAGAATTCCCATGGTTGTATTCGTCCAGTTCAAGCAAAATTTAGTCCGAAGGAAAAGTCTTTATATATTGTCGATTTTGGAATCTTAGGAATTCGGACTATTGGAAAAAAACGATCCCTAAAACCGGTTCTATATGACGCGTTAAGAAGGATAGAGGACTTGGACTTTAATTGAAATGACAGCTGTTTACTCTGAATTACCACTCGAAATATGATTGATTTTCTTTTCTTTTTTAGTGATGTTAGTAGGTATAAGTGATGTAATGATGGCGATTGCATAGATAAATGCGTTTTATGTGAAGTTTCTTATGTACCGAAAAAAGGATGGAGTAATAAAGCTTATGTGCTGTAAGAAGAGAAGGAGGAACTCATGAATTGGTTTAGCATTTTATCACATGAATCATACATGCTCCACCATTATTTTAAAACGTTTTCTTATTCTGAAAAGCTCGTATTAGCCGCCCTTTTTTCTGCACTTGCAGCTATCCTGCAGTCAACCGGAAACTTTCTCCCAGGGATCGGTTATTTAATCAGTCCTTTTGCCACTCTCCCTATCTTGATTTGTACCATTATATCTATTCCCTTTGGGCTTCAAAGTTATGTTTTAACGTTTCTTTTACTGATTCTGATCCAACCTGGCGAATCTTTTGTTTTCCCGTTTACAACAGGGATAGTAGGTTTAGGACTTGGAATAGCTCTTCTTATTTTAAAAAGACGAATTGGCATCATAGTTTTTACGTCTATATTATTAATGGGTGGAATTTGTTTTCTTTTATATATTGTCCATTTCCCTGTTTTAGGACCAATCGCCAGTACATCTCTTTCATTAAAGGTTATAGGATTTATTTACATTTTTTCTTTTATATATAGCTGGGTATGGGTTGAATTAAGCAGGTTTATCTTTAAGAAATGGTATAAATTGATGGGGGAAAAATAGGTAAGCAAGTTTAGGGCACATTGCTAGGAATATGACATGCACTCTTTCTTTGTAAAGGTTCATATAGTTTAATAAGATGTTAGTCACAAAAGAATTTCTTGTTAAAAGTATACTCATATTAGGATCATTTTCGCTACTCCGTTAACGGGCGCTTTAATGAAGTAACTAAAGCCTAATTTCTCGGTGTTAAAAGCGAGAAATTAGGCTTTTTATATTTGGATTTCTTTACCGTTGTAAATCTGTATTTTCCTGATGTTACTCCCTTAGCGTATGTTTTCCGCGTTTTGTTGGTAGGACCCCATACCCATCAAGCTAACAACGTAAATGACTAGATATGAAATGATCCTTGTTTCAAAACTAGCGAGTGATGGAATAGTAGGCATACCGAAGAAGCCTATTAAAACGCGATTTTTTCGCTAGGCAGCTTGTCTATGCTTCACCGTCGTTTCATACACGACCCCTAGAATATCAAATACAGTCATCTTCTTATACCTATGACATTTACGACTGTTCTTTTTTAGCAGCTGATAAAGGCGATGCAGAATGTTCAAAAGTTCTTCTGTGCCAACTGCTATCGCTTGAAACAGTAACGGAAAGTAATCTTTAATCATATAAATCGCTTTGTATTCACTCAACTCCTGCTTTTTCTTTTCAAGCAGAAGCTGTCGCATTTGAAACATCGTAGAAGAACAGAGGAGAATGCCAATGAGTTGTCCATATAAATGGCACTCTAGGCGTTCTTTTTTGATCGTTTTGCATTCATCAATTTCAAAGAATGACTTCCATGTTTTAAATAAAATCTCAATCTGCCAACGCAGGGAATAGAGGGAATGGACATAATCAGTGGGGACTTCTTCTGGCGATGTGTTCGTGATATAGACGTTCATTCCCATCAAGCGCTTACTTTTCTCCTTCATAACAATGCCTTTCTTCTTTTCACGTATCGCTTGGTTTTTCAGGCGTGTTTGCGTTTGGTCGTCGGTTAAACGATGAATCATGACACGTGCTGGAAGCTTCTGATTTTGGCCCATGTATGCCTCGTGGATTTCTATCGTTTCACCAGGGGGTAGACCAGACATCATTTGTGTCATATCAAGCTGGATGTATTCGGTGTTCTTTTTTAACGTGCCATTGTTGAAGAATTCGGGCTCAGGGTTCTTGATATAAATGCGTGTATTCAGCTTCAATCGCGAGATAAAGTAAGCCTCTTTATCATGAATGGCTTGTAAGTCTCCTAAATCGAAGTAACCAAGATCACGCAAACACAAATCGCCTGCCTCTACGGTTTCAAGGCAGATGGTACCGTATGTTTTATCATTATTCTTTCCTGGTCCAAGTTGCACGTTAAGAAATTGACCACTAAGTAAATCATATTCCAATTGGATTTTCACGCCTGCCGTATTACTACGCCCACCAGAACCTCGATAGTCAGTGGCGAAATGATCAGGCAGTTGAAAAACTGTCGCATCTAAAATACGGATACGATTGAAAGTAGAGATCATGTGTGCAGAAAGCGATTGATTTGAACAGAATTTTTGTGTGAGAAGAGAAGTAAAGACTTCTCGAAGAAATGCGACAGCTGCTGGATTAAAGCGTTGATTCAGCCCTTCTGGGCTTATTAATAACACCCGTCGAAGCCTCTAAACGACTACATAATTGCGTAAGTGATGTACTAGCGACTTCTTGGCTGAGCCAAACGCAAAGGGCGATAAGTCCATTTGCTTGATACTTACTAGATCGTTGTACAAAGCCCACCTGTTTGGCAGTTTCTTGTAGGACAATTGGAGATAGAAAACGTTGTAATTCTTGTGCAAAAAGTGTCAGTTCACTGGAGATGATAGGATTCATAAAAAAAACACCATCCTTTCTCGTAAACCCCAATAGGGGCATGGAAGCTGTGCGTCTACTTGCCATTGTGTCGTTACGAATCTATTTGTATTTGAAGTACCATTATTAATAGACTTTTTGACTACTTTTGTATTCGTATCAACTATATCATCATTCATTTTACATTATCTGTAGTCGCTAGTTCTTCGGATACACTCTCGGTCCCTACCATTTCACGTTCTACCAGTAGACAGACCGCCTCACTGATAGATAAACCTAGTTCTTCGCAGTAACCCTTGAAAAAAGAAGACCCCTCCATTTAGTGAAAGGAGGGGTCTTCTTTGTCAAAAACTAAACATATTAATTAGTAAAGACCCCTAATTAGTACCTTATTGGATCTTTGATTGCAAAAACGATGATGATTCCAAGAAATAAAATTATAAATATTCTCTGTTTTATTAACCATGTTCGTAAACGTTGTATTTGGGCCTTTTTTGAACTATTACATCTTTACTATTCTAAAAGTTTTATAACCTGTAATAGCATTAAAGCTTCTTTCTACATAATCATTTGTATGACCAGAAAGTTTAAGATTGCTAGATGACTTTGAATAAACCCACATACCATGAGTATATCTATCTGCATCAGCTTTCTTAAATTGTATTACATCGCCAGCCTTAGCATTATCAATGATTTTCTGTTTACTTGTACTGCTATACCCCTTTTGTGTTCTTGTTAGGTGGGAATACATATCTGGAACTACTGACCATGATTTACTTCTTCCCTTTCCACCTTTTGGTAAGCTCTTAATATACCAATACTTATTATCGGATGTTAATTTTGCGGTGCTTTGATTAACAACCTGTCTTCTTCCACCAGCAGATAATATTTGAGAGACAAAGTTAGTACAATCATTTGAATATTCAGGGTAGTTTGGGTTATAGTCATGGGCATATTTTTTAGCATAATTTCTACCAGCAGCAACATCTACTGTCCCAGTTTTATATGCTACAATTGTGCTTTCGCTTGTCAATTCATCTGCTGCTTCTTGTTCTTCAATTTCCTTTGCCATTTCACCAAGTGTTATGTCACTAATTGAATCTAATTCGGCACTAATTTCTTCTTCAGATTCATTTAAAGACAATACGCTATCTTTTTCTACTTCAGTTTCTACTATTGATGTTCTATACAAATATTCTGCTAAATAAGCTGTAATCAATCCGTAATCATCTCTAGGTGCTAATTGTTCGTCAGTATCATTATCTAATTGTTCAATAACGTATGTAGTAAATTCCTCTGAACCAATATTAAATGAGTACCCGTTTGCTTTCAAATACTCAACTAAAATATTTTCTACTTCTCCAAATGTATAATCATCCCTTTGCTTCTCAGCCGCCGAACCTTGATTAGCATTCAGAAAAAGTCCAAAAACTAATAATGTAAAAACAAAACACGAAATTAATTCTTTTTTCATATAACTCCTCCTAATTTTTAGTGCAAATTTAATTATAAACATAAAAAGTAAAAAATGTAATATAATTCAATTTTATACAAATTAATTCATTAAAAAAATATACCCTTATCAGAAGATAAGGGTATTACTAGTATTGATTTTGTTCACTTTGTACTATTTATCCAATTATCAACTTCTTTTTGTATCTCTTTTTCCAATTCGTGAACAGTATCTTCTTTTTGGTTAATTGCTTTTTTGGCATATTTTTTAGGAAACATTTCTTCAATTGATTTTGTATATTCAGCGCCATCTTCTGGAATCCTATACTCTTTTACTACATATGCATTTTTCTCTTTAGCTAATTTAATCAAAACAGGATAAGAAAACCCAGCTTTAATTTCGTCACCAGTCCCTTTATCATATCCCTCATAAACAGTGTGAAGATAAACGCTAGTTATACCATCTTTTTCCTCAGTCCCATAAATCTTGTGAGCTTCGAATTGTTTATCAGTCGAACTGACAGAATCTTTACCTTCTTCTATTATTGTATCTGTAATGATTTTATCCATATCCTCTGTCACTGTAACCTCACTATTAGAACATCCAATAATAACTACAGATAGAGCTAGAAACATGGCTAGGACCTTATTCTTTCCTAATGAGAATTTCAAAAAAAAACCTCCTGAACAGTCTAATGTATTTATCCTTTTATTAACAGTTAAATTATAACATTTTTTTTGTCGTATTTTATAATTTAAAATGGTGGATTGGTTTTGCCTTAACTTAACTTTTGTAATTACTTTATTCCCAACATCTTTTTCATGAAATTCCCCTTATATAACTTTTTATAACTACGTTACCTTAATTTACCATAAGCTATTAAAGTAAACTATCTTTTTTTATAAAAATAAAATATGAACATGATATTTTCACAAACCCAGTGATATCAATGGGTTTATGGTAACTCTAAAAATGCGCATGACAAAAAAAACCACATGCCCATCAAGGCAAGATATCATAATACCCCAGAACGAAAATTTTGTGCATCTTACTCGTTATTATCGTTTTGGGGTAACTCGTTATTGTTAGCTTGATGGCGATGTGGTAGGACCCCAATAGGAACAAACTGTGCGGTAACTAAAAAACTAAATCGCAACAAATTTCAAGTCGTCTCTAAATTTTGAAACGGCTTTTTATTATGCATAAATAGAGCGTTCAAAGAGGTCATGTTTTGACAATTGAAATCGGTGTAATCAACTGCTAGTGTTATTATTGATTTCTTTACATTTAACAGAAATAGGGACAAGGATGTTAAAAGTGATGCTACAGAATCGGCAATTATAAGAACAAAATTAGACAATATTGGTCAATCAGTTGATTCAATTAGGATTGATTTTAAAGCTAGTGACCAACGTTGGACTGCATTGTCAGAGACTGTTATACGTATAGATGAAAGTACAAAACAGGCACATAAACGCATTGATCAAATCGAAAAAAAAGGAGATGTTTAATATAGAAAACGAAGTCATGCACCAAGTATTAATTTTTAAAACTATTTTAGCACCAATAGTAGCAGCAGTGGTTCAAGTCGTTAAGCAAACCGTTACTATACCAAACAATATTTTTACCTAACTTAAGCTTGGTAATCGGACTAGGAATAGGTTCAGTTTCTTTTCCATTCACAGATATGGATATTGTTTTGAGGTTATGGGCTGGTGCATTCGCTGGTCTTGGTGGAACAGGGCTATATGAGTTAATAGCAAAAAGAGAAGGAACTTCAAAATAAGCTGCCCGTTGGGTGGCTATTCTTTTAAAAAAAGAGGAGGATATTAATATGACAACTATAAAAGGAATTGATGTTTCACATTGGCAAGGTGTAATTAATTGGAACAAAGTCGCAAAAGATGGTGTGAAGTTTGTATTTATTAAAGCAACCGAGGGAACGAGTTATTCTAAGCTTTCCTACTTTAAAGAAAATGCTCCTAAAGCTTTGTCAGCGGGATTAAAAGTGGGGGCCTATCACTATGCTAAGTTTGCTACTGAAGCAGAAGCAAAGGCTGAGGCTGCGTATTTTATAGATTCTATCAGTTCTATTGGTTTAAATTACCCTGCTGTTCTTGACCTTGAAGAAAACAAAAAAAATGCAAAGAAAAAGACGCTAACTGACGCCGTTATTGCATTTTTAGAGGCCATTGAAGATGCAGGACATACTGCTATGTTATATACAGGTAAATCCTTTCTTGAAAATGCTTTAGATGAATCAAGATTGAAGAAGTATACTTTGTGGATTGCTCGATACAACAGCACATTGGGACGTAGCGCAGATATTTGGCAACATTCTGATTCAGGTAAAATAAATGGTATTAGCACAAAGGTAGATTTAAATGTAGCCTATAGGGATTTCACGGACACAGAAAATACTGTTAGCCCGCCAATACATCCAGTACATCCACAACAACTTATACTGTAAAAAAAGGCGACACACTTAGCTTGATTGCAAAAAAATACAAAACAACCGTAAAAGCCCTAGTAAGTCTTAATGGAATTAAAGACCCAGACAAAATTAATATCGGTCTGAAACTTAAAGTCACTGGATCAGTATCAACAAATAGTACCAAAAAGTAACATACTGTTAAAAGTGGCGACACCGTATCAGCATTAGTTAAAAAATACGGAAGTTCCACAACCCAAATTAAAAATTGGAATAGTTTAAAGGATATCGATAAAATTTATGTCGGTCAAAAATTACGTGTGAAATAAGTAAAAGTCCTTCTCTTAATTTAGAGGGGACTTATTAGGATTTAAGTCTTATTCAACTCCCCGTTATTTAGGAACTTTTACTACCTTTTAAGAGATATATTACTGAATGTGGTTTGCCCCCGTTAGCATTCGTGAGAAAAATTAACCTAACCGAGCGAGTTCAAAATAATTATTTGAACTTCTTCATTTTCCTCTTTTCAATATATATCCAACTATAATAGAACAGCCAGAAGACCAAGGGTACTAAAAGTACATAAGGTTTAAATTCTTTTGAATGATGATATTGATATATTATTAAAATTATTCCTATAATCAATGCTGGCGGTAATAGAATAAAATATTTTTTCTTATCCAATTTACCTCTCACCAGTACATCGTTTTGTCATTCAAAACACTCCTCTCACTAAAAATGCAATCAATCCATATATTAACATAAATTCATTCCTCTTAATCAAAATTATTTCGGTTGATTAGAATGACAATCTACATTTTTATAAATTCCTTATTAAGCTAAACAGTCCAGTTACAATTAAAAAGGCAAATCATCCTGAATGATAGGCTTAACCTTCTTCACTAACTCCGTAATATCGTTTTCTCCGTTTTAAACTACTTTGTCAATCCGGAAATCCTTACTAGACCCGTGTTTGCTTTGAATTTCTATACAAATCATCCACTTTAACACCTAATAAAAAATTAGTCTGCAGAATTGAAGGAAAAAGGCATGGTTTTTACCAAATCGATGATGATTTATAATTTAAAATTTTTACCATTTATATTGATTGCTATTTCTTCTTTTTTTTGATTTTGTTTTGGAACTTCTTCTGGTTTTACACGATTTGTATTCGGTGTGTAAGTTTTGTGAGTTATAGGATGAGGTGGTCCAATTACGACCGATTCTTTAATTGGAGTTAATACATCGGCTATTTTTGTAGCATCAACACCATATGCTAGTTGGAAAACTTCTGGAGGTGTTAGTCGTAACGTATCAGAACCTTCTGCTGCTTCACGTTGGTCATTGTTAAAAAAGAGGTGGAGATGCAATTTTTCTGACTTAGGTATAATCCAATGCCACCAAGCCATCGGAATAAAAACAACTTGACCAGGTTTCACCATATAGGTATGCAATTTATTAGTATCTGGGTCAATAAGTGAGATTTGGGCTTCACCTGAAACTATAACATCTAACTCCCAAGCGTTAGGATGCCAATGTGGTTCCCGAATATGTCCCTTTGTAAGATAGAGGTCTGCAAAAGCACCACCCACCATTGCAGGAATTTGGGTCGAGGTTATCTCATATAAAACATTTTCAGGGTCTCTTTGGTGGAAGATACTATTCTTTGAGTCAAAAAAGAGATTAGGTGTTCCGCTTGTTTTTTTTATGTTTGTATTGTCAGGGACAAATCCAGTGTTCCTGTTCAAAGGTTGGTGAGTTATAGGAATAGGCGGTCCAATTACGACTGATTCTTTAATTGGATTTAATGCACTGGCAATTTTGTTAGCATCAACACCGTATGCAAGTTGAAAAACCTCTGGTGGTGTTAGTCGCAACATGTTAGAACCCTCTGCTGATTCAAATAGGTCATTGTTAAAGAACAGGTGCATATGCAATTTTTCTGACTTAGGTATAATCCAATGTCACCAAGCCATGGGAATAAAAACAACTTGACCAGGTTTTGCAATATAGGTATGCAATTTATTAGTATCTGGGTCAACAATTGAGATTTGGGCTTCACCCGAAATAACAACATCTAACTCCCAAGCGTTAGGATGCCAATGAGGTTCCCGAATATGTCCCTTTGTAAGATAAACGTCACTAAAAGCACCATTGCAGGAAGTTGTGTCGAAGTAACCGTAAATACAACATTTTCAGGGTCTCTTTCGTGGAAGATATTATCCTTCGAGTCGAAAAAGAGATTAGGAGTTCCACTTGTTTTTTTTATGTTTGTATTGTCAGGTACGAATCCAGACTTCCCCATGAATCTTCCTCCCATTGCCTAAGAATTTTTATATAATGCGAATAATAAGGTATTACTATAATGTTATATGGGATAACGACATGCAATATGAATCAGATAAGTACCTATAGGCAACTGAAACCTATTACATAAAATGAACATAAGGTGAAGGTTGTAATAGGGAGCCTCTTATCTTTTTCGTTTACACTACAATAATTACTGGCGGAACAAGTCACAAAAAACTTAACCTAGTTAAAAGGATGCTTTTATTAAACAGGGGGATGATCGCGACGGCATCTTTCTTTTCTTTTGATTAAAGGGGCGGGGCGTTGAATATGATGCCGTAAGTTATGAGGAATCGTATACATAAAGCCTGTTGACATAAAAACATCAATTTTCATATACATAGGCTATAACCTAATAATAGGTTGGCGGTGTGAAATGAATAATGAAATTTAAAGAGATCTTTGGTTCTGTGATAGTAGTTGTGGGAACAATTTCTGCTGCGATTGGAGCTTCGCCACTGTACTTCATAAAAACTAATTTGCGTGAAGACCTAAGTTTGTGGAGGAACGTCTTACAGTCAGGGGGTAATGCTTTACAAGCTGAAGGGCAAGGAGACGCCCTTCGAAAAATTGGGAAGGAATTTCAGTCAATTGGGAATACTACCGTCATTACTGGGTTGGTTATTAACTTAAAAAAACAAACAGCACAGAAAATATTCATTACCGGGAACTGGATACAAGCGTTAGGTGGACTTATTAACGTGGGACACGGAATCGAGCTCAATCCCCTCCCAGGCCATTCAGAAAACATTATTGGAAACCTATTACTATCTACAGGGAACTCATTACAGGCTATTGGAGGAGTATATGAATAAGAAAAGAACAGAAACACAGATAATAACTCAAATCAGCTCAAGATTAATCGGGCATTTATCGGGTGATTATCGGGCAGTATTTTAATTCTAATGGATTTACCAGCTTCCCGATTATTGCCCGAAAAAAAGTTTCCACTAATCAATTAAATAAATCCATAGTTTTGCAAAGGGATTTTTATAAATCTGAACTTTTGATAATGGATTATTTCAAAACTCCTGAGGGTCGACAATTATATGAACTTTCCTTACCCGAATTAGAAAGCATATTTGATACTGAAAAAGCAAAAGTGAGGAAAATACATGACTAATAAAAAGAAACGTCATTTGTGTAAATCTTTACTACCGGGCTTGTTGCTTTCTCTTGAAAATTAGACGGAACCAAACAAACTGTATCAAAACTGCAATAATTACACCGACCAGAGTATCTGTCATTCTATCTATGGCATAATGTTTCGTTTGGTGTTCAAGTACAAAGACAAATAATATCGTGAGTGCGACTTGATGAATTACTGTTTTGTTAAATTTTAACCACTGTGTGATATAACATCCTAAAAGAATTAATAGTCCTAAATTCCATCCATTTATACTCATATGTCTTGCAATGAGTACAATTACGGAAATACCAATCATGGTTCCAATTACACGTTGTATGGATCGTTGGACCGTTATGTCAATTGTTGATTGAAGGCATAGGATGACCGTGAGTGGAGCTAAGTAAGGATGATCAGAACCCAATAGTTTTGATAATTCCCAGGACAGAGTAGAACCTATTGCCATTTTCCATATTAGAATTGAAAAGTTCTTATTTGGAACTTCGTGTTTTTTTGTTTTCATATTCACCTCGGTGTAATATTCTACCTTTTTATAGAATCCTTCCTATGGTGAATTTTTATGTATATAGATTAATTGTTTTTTTATGTAGTTGAACAAGCCTAAGAAGAAAAAGAAGGTGACCAAAGTATGACGCTGAAAGGGAAACGTCAGGAAGAAGGGTATTAATGTCCAGGCATATGCAGCCGATTATTATACGTCGTCAAAGGAAGTATGACGTTGAACAAGATATCAAGGATTTAGAGGCGAGAGGATTTGAGGTTATTTCTCCTCTTAAACAGCAAAATCCTCAATCTGAAGTGCTTCATAATCTTTCATTCGAACAGAGGAGATTCAAGGTAGAAGATTTTTCTTCTCCTTGGATTGCTAAGTTAAGAAGAATCGAAGAGTAGACACAAACTGTGCAGTAAAAAAGCCAATTAGAATTTTCCAATCAGCTCCTGTTTTTTAGATTTTTACCGGTTTCAGTACCCGCATTGAAAATAGATACTACCATAATAAAGAAAAAAAGAATTTGTATTGCTGAGTTGGCTTTCCAATATCCCAAAAAATTCATGAACACAAGAATGACAAATAAAAGAGCAGTAACTATGGTTATAAAAAGGCGTACGTTAAGAGACATTTTATTCCCTCCTTATATATGTAAAATATATTTATAAAAAGGTTACCATGATAAAGTTGGTTTTAAAACCATTAATTGATTTTATTACTGCACAGTTCGAATAAGCCATGCATTAGGCAATTAAGGAGGGTGCTAAATTGAAGTACATTTGCAATGATTGCATATTAATTATTGAAATCCATGGGAAACTAGCTCCTCGTAAGAAGGCCCATTGTCCAAATTGAGGGGATAATGTTGCTACGGAAAATTACATTACGCCTTTAAATAAAACAGCAATTGGAGAGCAAAAACATTATAGAAATTATTATTGGTAAACAAAGAAATGGTCCCATTGGAACCATATCACTTGCATTCATCAAAGAATATGGGGTGTTCCTCAATCTGGAGCGCAGACATGACGGTTTGAGAGCTTTATCATGAGTCCGTCAAAAACAAGCATACATCACTCCGTTTGTTGATTGAATTTCTGGTATACGAAAAAAACACGGTCAACTTTACTGACGATAAATCAGTACTCGATCTTTTTTTAAAGGAGAATAATAGGCCGAGAATGAATGAGTTGTTGAAAGAATATCAGAAAAGTATTTATGGGTCAGCTATATGATGCTGCACAATCTCAAAACCAAATGAAACGGAATTTTGTCTTGGGAAAGTTGATAGCACTTGAAGTGACTAACTCCCATCACGGACAGTCCATTGAATTACTGGATTATGATGATTTGAAATATGAGTTAGTTCTAGCAGAGTATAAAGAAATCAATGCAACCAGTGACGCTAATAAGTGGTTTTAGGAGGAAAAGCAAATGTTAAAAATTATTGATTTAAATACTTTCGCAAAAGAAAGATAGGGGGTGGATCAAGTGGCATAGGAAGCGAAAATTAGTTTAGAAGCAAATATGATTTATATTGTGAGCAACCGAAAACTCACTCCGATGATTCTACCAATTGGAGTTTTCGGGGAAACAATGATTATGTGGCAAAACGATAATGCTGTTCCAAAAGAGAGCATCGGAAAATCAAAGAACCAAATCGATTAAAAGAATGCTTGGATTGCGTTAAAGTGGCTGAAGAATAGTGGACAATGACTGTGAAGGAAGAATGTAGAAAAAGTAACTTCCGGAATATAGGATCAGTTTGATATGGATTTTTGATATTTGTACAACCACTTATCTAACTCTTGACTAGATTTAATCGTTTCGGGATGAGAAAGTCCTTTTAAGGTTCCAATTTCAATCAAATGGGCTCTCAAGCAATCAATATTGCTTTTCATTTCATTAAGGGATAACACTTCAGTTTTCAAAACCTTTCTCTTGTTCATTTGTAATAATCTTCAAAAAATAAAATCAATAGGTAATATTATAGATAATATTTAACAAAGAGACAAGAGTTTTACAAAATCTTATCAAACAACTATTAACTAGACCCTTATCATTATTGACTGGACCTCATAAGTATAGGGATAAAATTACCGTACAGTATGAATAAGCGACCCATATTCCTCATTTTTGAATTAATAAAATATGAAAAAGAATGTAACGAAGTAGGTGAATTGATATATTCAAACTGTGAGAGAAGGAGAAAATTAATAATAAAAGCCCCAAATAGGGGCTTAAATTTAATATCTGAATGGCATCGGCGGACAACAAGGATTATGTGGCATTCCACAAATAATGTTTTGAGTGCAACACTCATTCACCACAGATTGTGTATGCGGGAAATAATGTTTATACGTGTTCACATGCTTATTCACGGTTGTAGTATGTGAAGGATGAACAACAGGTATCACCGTGTTCGATACATTCGTATTAACAAATTGCTTTGTAGGTGAAATTTGAGGTGGATCATACTGAGTAGGAAAAGTTTGTGGCGGACAATATTGTGGTGGACATTGGCCGCAGTTTGTAGAACCCCATGATTTATTATACATTTCAAAACCTCCAATTATTATTTTATAAACCTTTGATAGTTTATGAACTGCAATAATAAATGGACTAGTATTAATGCCTCTTTTCAATACACCTACATTGAAAAAGCTAAATTTATATTGCACATATACAATTTCTATATGATAATATTGCGCAGTTCGAATTAACTATGACGATATGTAACAGCATTCCAAATGTATCTAATCCAACATTTTGATGCGTTTAAAGCTAGACCACACTTATGCAGACAAAATCTGTGAGATAAAGTAATTCAGTTTTCCGGCCTTTATGCGTCTCTGATAATTAATCACAAATAAAAATAACATCAGTTAACAGTAAGATATCGCACTGTATTTTTTCTAACCGTTAAATCATTGCATTTGTAATAATCATCTATATTTATTATTGGTTTCATTTTCGGTAAAATAGCTATTTTTTTCTTACTAAATTAACAGGTGCAAGAGGTTAATAGGGGGCTGCTGATGCACTGACTCTTTTACACGAATCGAATATGCGATTTTTGAGGATACTTTCACAGATGTGACCGTTAAAAATTTTACTTTTAACCGTTCCTTCAAAATGAACGATATTATTGACCTGGAATACAGTAATAAAAAGCTATCAACTATGCTTGATGGTCTATATGCCGAATATGGGGAACTATTTAGTAGAATCGTAGAATTTTAGAAACGCAAGAATCAGATACGTGGTGTGGTTCATATAGAGGCTGTCAGTGATAAAACGGAATAAGGGCAGGAAAAACTACAGAATTATATCAACAAGATTTATAGAGCTTTCTCCGGAAAGTCCGTGGCTATAGTTACTCAACAAAAAGGCTTTAAATACGAGGAAATGAAGAATAGTCAATCACAAAGTGTGGACGAGGTAAATAAGGTTATAGATGGTTTTCTCGACCAAGTTGCAAAAGCGTTGGGCCTTATGTGGCAGCAGTGTTTACCAAGACATTTGAGGACGGATCTAAAGAGTGGGTGGGCTTACAAAAGGAATGTTCATATGTTCTAAAATTTCCGGTAAAACCAAAGAAGAAAACGAAGAATTTGATAATGAAGAAATAACTGGAGAATTTATGGAGCGTTATGTTCAAGGGGCTGGAAAATCCTGTTCGGAGCTGACAAAAAGGTGAAACAGACAACCGTGATTCTCTATTCCAAAAGATATTTGGCAAGCCTTATCCAGGAAAAAATGAAGGAGAGCAAGGTGTAGTTGAAGGATAATGTCAAACTTTAAAGCTGTTGTAGTTGAAGATATTCCCGCTAACAGATTAGTAGTATTAGCAATCGAAGATAAAGAAAATGAAATTAATATTCGTTTAGCTTAAGAAAGAGAACCTGACTTTTTAGTAACAAGAGCGATCAAAGAAGGCGAAACTGTCTATGTAACTATTAAGAAAAGAGAAACGTGGAAGGTCGAAGCGTGAGAAGACATTCAAGCAGGTGTTTCTGTTGAAACTGGTGAAGATGGAAAAATCCTTGAAGCTCTTGGAGAAGAGGCGCCTCCTATCAGCGGATATTCAATAAATGCGGAAATTGCAGGGGAGGTTGTAAGCTATGTCCGTAATGTAAAGGACGGAGGAGAAGGTGTTCCGGGTCCGCAAGGCTCAAAGCGACAAGGGTGCTGATGGATCCCGACGGAAGAACAGTGGAACGAAATAGTAGCGAGAGTAGAGACACTAGAAGGATAAAGAGCTGGAATACTCCTGCTATATCTTTATTTAATTTAATGCTCTATTAAATGATGTTGTTGAATAACTTGTCCTCAAAAGGGTTTGTATATTCATCTTCTGTCAATAATGGTTATGAAATCACAAATGAGCTGAGTAAGCTAGAAAAAAGGAAAAAAATTTTGCTCTTCTTTGTTTTTTTACCGTTTGTATATAACTTACCGTTTTGTCGTGAAAGGAACTTATCAAAATGCTCGAGAAGGGTAAAATCGGAAGCCGTCAACTGACGATATTAGTGATATTATATACGGTTGGTGATTCTATTTTAGTTATTCCCTCCATTGTCGCTTCTGAAGCAAAACAAAATGGTTGGGTTTCTGGTATTTTTAGCGTGGCGATAGCACCGTTATTGGTTGTCTTTTTATATGACGCTTTAAGGAAATGCTATCCTGATTTAACATTAGTGGAATACAGCCAAAAAATTTTGGGTAAGTGGCTGGGAATAGCGATTTCGCTTCTATTTATAAGCTACTTTTTTATAACCACAGCGACTTACCTGAGAGAAATTGGTGATTTTATGACAAGTCAGATTATGCCTGAAACTCCAATTCAAGTGATCATGTTTCTTTTTATGAGTATCGTCCTCATGTCCGCACGTCTCGGTTTGGAACCTTTGGCCCGAAGCGCGGAAATATTGTTTCCTTTTGTTGTAATACTTTTATCATCATTGATGATTCTTCTATTGCCTGAGATTAAATTTCAAAATCTGCAACCCGTCTGGGAGGGAGGAGTGAAACCAGTTATACGGGGGTCTATACCATTTATTGTCTTTCCCTTTATAGAACCGGTTGCGGTTCTGATGATCCTCCCGTTCGTGAGTCAAAAAGACAGAATAAGAAAAAGTCTGTTTGTCGGTCAATTGTTGGCTGGAAGTGTTTTGATCATAATAACAATGTTAGCCATTCTTGTTCTTGGTGTCGATTTAACAGCAAAAGAAATTTATCCAAGCTATAAATTGGCTCAGAAAATCAATATCACTAATTTCCTGACGAGGCTGGAAGCAATACTAGCCATAATATGGTTCATCACAATTTTTATTAGATTTAGTTTGTTTTTTTATGTGACCGTTTTAGGTCTGGCACAAACGTTAAAATTGCAAGATTATCGTCCTTTGGTTTTTCCATTTGGTATGATTTTGATTGTCTTTACATTGATTATGGCACCCAATACCGTCTATTATAGTAACTTTATTTCAGACATCTGGCCTTTTTATGCAATGACATTCGGGTTTCTGTTACCATTGTTATTACTAACAATCGCCAAAGTTCACAAAAAATGATGGACCAAACTAAGATTGGGTATTATTTGTTAAGTAACTTCTGTGGAATTCTGTAATTTTTACACAAACCATCCATGAAAACCTTTATAGTTATCTTAACAATAAACGCTATTAGAAGATTAGGTGTTATACCATTAAAGGGCGCAGTTCTTTAATAAGGCATGCTTTCCTTATTGAACTAACAGTTGAAATAGTTCCACAGGATGAACTAAAGAAGACCACAATAAGTGGTCTCTTTTTATTTGTTCAAAAATCAACATCAATGTTTATCAAATCTTTAAAAAACGAAGGGATGTTTTGAAATGGCAAATTTAAAAAGAAACATGATCGAATTGGTAAAGGAAGTGAAGGAAGGTGAAATTGAAACGGGAAAGTATACAGAATGTATTAATACTTGGGGAGGTGAACTTAGGGACCGTGTGGAAATTGAGGATAATAGGATAACTGGTCGATTTATCGACATCCTGCCTAGAAGAGGGGAAGACATAGGTAAACGGTGGGAAATCGATAAAGACATCCTATCTATTACGGAAAACAAGAAGCAGAATTCCACGAATGTACATATCTCTAGGTAATGAACCTAAACATCCTACTTATCTTTACATAATCTAAATCAAATAAAGAATTGGGGGAATTACTAAAAATGTATGATTTAATAATAAATGAAGATATAAATGCAAATTATTTAAGAAGAATTGCTGTTGGTGTTGGTGGTATTGGTCACATCGGAGGTTTTGGTCATGTCGGAGGTTTTGGTGGTGTTGGTCACGTTGGTCACGGTAGTGGTGTTGGAGGTAGTGCTGGTGGAGCTCCAGTTGGAGGTGGAATTCCTTTTGAAGAAGGTCTTGCTGCAGGAGCGTTGTTTGCAGGACCCTATTATGGTGGCTATGGATATGATGGTTATGGATATCCAGGATATGCTCCCTACCCCTACCCATACCCCTACCCATACCCATACTCATACTACCCTTATTGAGAAAAGAAGTTAGTGGCTAAGAGCAACTATGAGAGAGCGAATATGAAATTGTATAGATACTTCTAATTTTAAGGCCCTTCTCATTAGAGAGAGGCTTATTTCTGTTTAAAAAGGCAAATCATCCTCAATTATAGGCCTACCCTTCTTAATTAACTCCGTAATATCATTGTCTCCGTTATAAACCACTTTATCTATCCTGAAATCTTTACTAGAACCAAATTCATTTTGAATCTGTTGAATCCACTCGTAGGCTGCAATTGCAGCGGCCCAATCAGGAGCTTTCTTAAATCCCGAATTAGCGACTGGGGAATCCTCCAAATCTGCAAAAAATTAGTTTCTTTTGTATGTAAGTACCATCTATATTTAACATTCATATTCCCATCAATCAATGGCCTGTAATAACGCCAAGTAATAAAATTAAATAACCATAAATAATGTTAAGTTCAATGGAATGCAATTTCCTTAATTGGGGAAGAGATTTTTTTACTTTCTAAAGAACGTGTGCTCGTTTGTAATGATTAAAAAGGGAGGTCCTCTTAAGATGTCTATTCGTGACCGAGGAATTCTAAAGTGGCAAGTAGCCTTAATTTTACCTGAGCATAAAGCATTTCAAAAGCAAATGAACGAAGACTATTTTAGACAAGAAAAACCAATTCTTGATGATTATCAAAAAGAAGAATATGAAAATCAAATTCATTACTCGATGGAAAACCATTTGCCGATAAAGTTTCAATTATATAATAAGAGGTTTCCTAGAGAATTACAGGGTCATAGTGTATACATATACTCAATTAATAAATTGTTACATATTCAAAAGAAAGATAATTCATTTGAATATATTCAGTTTGATGAGGTTATTGGTGTGATCGTAGAGGATTAAAAAAAGTCCTTCTCATAGTTGAGAGGAGCCTGTTTTTCTGTTAAAGAAGGTTGTGAATTTTCTGCTTGACCATTGGCGCAGATTCTTCTGTAGCTCTTTGAAATATAGGTTAAACAAATTTATGCTATAACTCTTGATAAACGTACAAAAGCATGTTTTGAGAAAAGATTGTTTATTTTTGTGTTCCTTCATCAACTCGAACAAATCATATTTGCACCAGAACCCATTTGCTAGTGAGGATATAGCAATTTTAGTAGGTTGATTAACTGATTATGAGTCTGAATTTCCTGGGGCAGCACTTAAAGTGTTTTAAGCTAGAATACACTTGTATAGCGTCAGACTGTATGTCCCACTTGTTCCTGCGGGCATTTGAATAACAAAAGAAATCGGATTTTGTACAGTTTTACCAATCGTATTTCCTGGTGGTACTGGCCCGATCGTAGTTGTAACAGGAGCTGTTGATGAATTGACTGTACCTGTTACAGTTGAAACGCTTGCAGCAGAATTAAAAATCTCAAAAGTCCCTTCAATGTAAGCACCAACGGGAGCAGTAAATACCGTCTCATCTACTACTCCAATTGTTGGACCATTAAAATTACCACAAATGCTTTCTTGATATCTGAGCAGGAGGACAACAAGAGTCACTAAAACACATTGTATATTTCTCCTTTCGAAAAATTTTTTCCAGATACGTTTTATCTGTGCGATACTTAATCTTCATTCCTGTAATAGAGTATGAAAGATTTATAGAAATTTCTTATATATCTTGTCCGTTTTAAAAGATATAGAGTAATAACTTAGAAAAAGGTATTCCTTTATATCTTTATTACGCTAGAACACGCTTATACAAATTGATACAATATGACCCACTATCTCCAGCACCTGCTGTAATAGTAAAACTAGTAGGTTGATTAACTGATTGTGAGTCAGTATTTCCTGGAGCAGCACTTAAAGCTATTGCTGGAGTTGATGTCCCCGTAGCCGTTACTGTAGCCGTACTAGAAGCTGAGTTGAAAATTTCAAAAGTTCCTGAAGAATAAGCGCCTGCTGGAGCAGACCATATTTCAACACCTGCTAAAGGTCCGTTAAAATTACCACAAATTTTTTCTTGAAACACCTGTGCAGGAGGGCAGCAACCTCCGTTAATTCCATTTGAACCACACATTATGAATTCCTCCTATTTACTATTAAACAGCTTGTATTAGCCATTCAGTATTATAGAATGTAAATTTTGCAATCTTGCAACTGACATGAGTGTAACATTTGCTGAATTATTTTTATTTCATTAAAAGAACTAGAAAAGGTGGAAGGCAATTTCCCTTAAAAATGAGGAATACAGGGGAAGGATAAAGAATAGAATAGAACCCCTTGAGGTCTTATTTATCTTTTTTATGTTTACGTTGGTCATCACAAATAACAGGAAAGCATACTTCCAAAAAATATTTCCCCTCAGTTCTCCCTGTGTCTATCCTAAATACGATAATCGATTCGGCAGCATCTACTGTTGCTGAAAGCGTATTGCCAGAAGGAACGGAGAATTCAACTGGGCTTCCATCATTTCGAATCACGAGAACCTGAACCGATGCAGTGCTCATAGCGCTATTGAATACAGAGATTGTTACGGTAGCGTCCATCGCAATTTTCGCTTTCCAAATTTCTAGACTCGGAACCTGCTCGGTCAATAACAGATTACCACATGTGCTATTGCATACAATTGGTACTGACATTTCTGTAGGTACATTTACTTTCACTTTGATTTTTTTCTCGACTTTGCATTTGCATTTTTTGTGCCCACAAACTCTACATTTTTTATGCTTGCATCTGCATTTACTGTGCTTGCAATCTGAACATTTTTTTTGTTCACTCAAATTACTAGCACCTCCTAATTCAAGTTACTATATTTCTATTAACATACTGGACAAGTTGCCTGTACTTATAGCTCGAACAATGGTTTTATGATTAAAAATGGGACTACTTTTGGCGTATTTATGGGAATCACGTTACTTCATTTAAAATGTTTGCTATTGGATTAAGTGATTTGCTTCAAAAATGGAGGTTGCTGAATTTATAAAAACAAATCATGAAGACCTATAGGTGAACCCATAAAAAACATTAGGTGATCCGAAATATAATTGACAACCATCTGACCACATAATAAAAATTAAAAGGTGAAAAAACTTAATGGGAATTTGTATACAATCTATCTAATACCTTATTAAATAAGCATATATGTATCATTCTGAAAAAGTAAGAAAGGCGAAGATATGTTCCGCACATAAGTTCACCCATGAGAACGCGAACAATATATGTCAACTTATTAATAACTAAAACCCTTGGCGCCTTTCGTGTCAGGTTTTTTTATTTTGTGGGCAGATTTTCCGGAAATATATTAAATAGATAATTGCCCATCGATTGCCCACCAACGTGAGCAAAAAAAATACATCAATTATTCTATTGATGTATCAGTTTGTAGACAAAAGGGGTTCGGAATGTTTTAATTCCGGACCCCTTTTGAAATTCCCTTTGAATTTTGCTCAAGAATAAGAGATTGGGCCTCTACGAGCCCACTTTATTAAGCCATTCTTGGACCTTGCCATGTCCAATTGGCTATCTTCTTTAAATTCATGGCAGCGAAAGTAAGCATCGCCTGCATCGACAATTTTTTAAGTCCCCTTAAAGTAGTCCAACGCATACCATGCTTTTCTTTTGCATCTGCGAATACACGCTCTATTGTTTCTTTACGTTTCGCATATATAGGTTTTACATCCTTGTGATGACGCAGATGATCTGCTTCTTCCATATAATTTTGCCAGATATGGCGTGTCACCACTTTTTGATTGTCTTTGCTTACTGTACACTGTGATAAAAATGAGCATGTCGCACAAGTGTGTTTGGGTGATTTGTACTCGCGATAGCCCTCTTTATTTGTTGTTGAGTACTTTAAAATCTCGCCCGATGGGCAGAGATAACAATCAAAATGTTCATCGTAAACATAGTCATGCTTGCGAAAGAACCCTTCTTTTGTTCGTGGACGTGTATAGGGTAAAGCTGGTGTGATTTCTTTCCCAAAAAGGTAGCTTGTAATGGCTGGTGTTTTGTAAGTCTGCATCTGCGGCAACAGCTTCAGGTTTTCCAACTTTCTCAATCACTTGTTCAACAAGAGGCTCTAAGATATGACTATCATGCGTATTTCCCGGTGTTACAATCGTCCCCAGCACAAAACCGTTGCGGTCCGTGACCGCATGAAATGAATAGGCAAACTGTTTTGTTCGTTCATCTTTTACATAGTAGCCACTCTCAGGGTCAGTTGTACTTTCTTTAATTTCTTTGGTTTCTTCTTTATCAAATTTATCCGGTGGAAAAGGCTTCTTTCCATTGTTTTCACGATCTTGATTTATTTCTTCTTGAAGGCGTCCTTGATATGCTCGTGTTTCCTTACGAACGATTTTCTTTTCGAATTTTCGCTTATTCGCACTGGCTTTCACATGTGTTGAATCAACGAATACGTGCTCTGCACTTATTAACTTTCTTTCTGAAGCTGTCATTAAGATACGATAAAAAATCCGTTCAAACAGGTCTGTATCTTTAAAGCGACGCTCATAATTTTTCCCGAACGTTGAGAAGTGAGGTACTTTATCATGGAAACCGTAACCTAAAAACCAACGGTAAGCCATATTCGTTTCAACTTCTTCAATCGTTTTACGCATCGAACGAATACCGAAGGTATATTGAATGAATGTCAATTTAACTAAAATAACTGGATCAATACTTGGGCGCCCTATCTCTGAATACATATCTTTCACCAAGTCATAAATGAAAGTGAAGTCAATGGCCCCCTCAATTTTACGAACCAAATGGTTCGCTGGCACCAGTTGATCCAAAGTAATCATTTCAAGTTGATCTCGCTGAATAGAATTATGTTTCGAAAGCATCGTCATCACCTCAAGTTTTAATACTTCTATATTAAAACAAAAAGGACTGTAGGCAAAAGTGGTTATATCTAATTGTTAAAACAAAGTTGATTGGAACGGAAGGTGCGAGACTCCTGCGGGAAATGCGTGTCCAAGGGAGACCCCACAGGCGCAAAGGCGCCGAGGAGGCTCCCTGACCGCCCGCGGAAAGCGAGTGCCTGGAGTGGAAATCAACGTCGAATTTTTACAACCCCTCAAAAAAACTGTAGACAAACTCGATTTTCATCGAGTTTGTCTACAGTCTG